>CBDBHB010000009.1:0-3167850 GCA_965205505.1 Acidobacteriota bacterium | reverse complement strand
AGACTTATGGGAGCTGGGAGGGGCTCGATCCCGACCTGCCGAGTGGCCGCAGAAGACGCGGCATGGATCGCGCCGAGTCCCTGCCACGAGAGCAGAGGTTCCCGCTTCCAGCCAGCTGCAAACCGACAGGCTGCAATGAAGGGTCGGCTACACCAGCGCGACACAGTGCCCGCCGCTGGCGCCGCCATTCTTTGATCCGTCCCCGAAGCACTCACGCGGGTATCAGGCCATTGAACAAAGATCGCTACAGAGCGCGTCGAGCTGCCCCACGAGGCGGCCAAGTCGGCGTTGAAGGGGATCAGGTGCTACAAACGCACGCGGCCGGGGGAGGTTGCTACGCGCCTTGCGCGGCAGCGACTAGAATGCTGGGAGTAGCCGTGCGATTTTCGAACCGAGGTCAACTGAATGAGACGTCACACGCTGAGCGCTATCGTGGCAGTGATGACGACCCTGGCGCTCGTCCCCGCAGTAGTCGCTGTCGAAGAGACCCAGGGCACGCCGCAATGGACGCCGCACAAGCCGGGTAGCGACAACATCGAAGTGTTGTCGCATCTTCCGCTCGGACCGCGGCTCAACGTGTCTGATATCGAGCTCGAGCAGGAGGTGTCACGCCCCTTCGCTTACGTCGGACGGATGGTCTACGGCTTCGCGGGCGAGAAGGGGGATGGACATCATCGATCTGTCCGATCCTCGGGATCCGAGAGTGATCTATCGCTGGCGCATCGAGGATCAGGATCTCCATCTACCGCTCGGCGGAATGGATGTGAAGTACTTCAAGTGGGACGGTCGCTATTACGTCGTGCAGTCGTTGCAGTTCGGACAAGGGGGTCCCGACGCCGATCTCGGGGCCGTCGTGCTCGACGTCACCGACCTGCCGGACGTATCGAAGGTCAAGGAAGTGGCGCGAATCCGCGCCCCCGAGCATCCCGGCGGGTTTCACAACATCTTCATGTACAAGCATTCCAACGGTCGGCCGTTGCTGTTCAGCACGGTTTCCGGGCCGTACGCGCACGTCTACGACATGGCACACGTCGTCGAAGGGCACATGGACGAAGCCCTAGTAGCCAAGGTCCCGGTGGGTATGGAAGCGGACTCGCAGTTCCGTGGATACCACGACATGTACGCCGGGTTCCACGAGGATACACAGAGTGATCGCTTTCTACGGTGGCGGCAGTGGCGGCTACTACATTTACGACATCACAGACCTGGAAAACCCGGCGCTGGTGGTATCGCTTACCGGCATCAGTGGGGTGGGCTTCGGGCACACGTTCACCCCCACCTCCGACGGCCGCTACGTGATTGCCGAGTCCGAGTATCAGTACGCACCGCTGCGCATCTTCGACCTCAAGCCGGCGCTCGACGGCGAGGTGCAGAACATCCGTACGCCGTGTGGGCGCCTGGACCGCCGATTGGCGAAACCTGGTACACAACCATGAAGTGCGCTACCCGTATGTCTTTGTGTCCGGCTACCTCGACGGGTTGCAGATATTCAGCCTAATGGACCCGGAGAACCCGGTGACCGTGGCCTACTACGATACCTACCTGGGGCCGCCCAATTCGGACCGATCGGCCATGTTCAACGGTCTGTTCGGCGTCGACGTGCGTAATGCCGACGGCCTCATCGTGGGCTCTGACATGAGCACTGGCTTCTGGGCTTTCCGGATGGAAGGGTTCGGGGGCTGGAACGGCGCCGACTGGGGCGTGCCGGACATCTCGAGCGCGCAAAAATGGGACGAAACGGTCGGCGGGCAGCGCTGATGGGTTGTCCGCGCCCACCCTGTCTGGTGGCAGGCCCCCTGCTGGTGACGGCGCTGGTAATGAGCCTCGGGTCGACGATGCTATTGCCAGGCGAGGGTTGGGCGAGGCCGTTGGTGGTGGCTCCCGGCGTCTGCAGCGCGCGGTGGCTGGGCGAGCCCGCTGCGCCGCCTGCCTACTACGCCATCGAGCTCGTGTCGACACGACGTGTTCCCGGCGCTCGCAGCGCCAGCGGCGTTGGGAACGTCAGCTTCGCGCGGTCCCCGTTCGGGGATCGCCGTAGGTTCAACGGGGGAGTACATCTACAACGTGGACTTGCAGTTGCAGGGACTCAACACGCAGCCCACAGGCGTGTACATCGCGTGGTTGACGACCGCCTCGTTGGACCAGGTCAAACGACTTGGAAGGCTGGATGCGGGCGGCGCCATCGGTGGCCAGACCACCTGGAACAAGTTCCTGGTGGTGGTCACGTTGGAGCCGGATGACGAGGCGAGACCGCGTTGGAGCGGGCCGATCGTTGCTCGCGGTATGTCGCGGTCTGGACGCATGCATACGATGGCGGGACACGGCCCGTTCCAGCTCGAGCCATGCACTACGTACGGCTATTGACGCCGCGCCGCCGCGCCGCTTGGGGCGCTCGTGGCCTTGTTGATCGTGGGCGGCGGAGGCACGGCTGTTTCGCAGCAGGGCGAGGCCGCGAAACCGACTCCTCCACAGCAGGAGATGTCGCATCAGCAGCACATGATGGAGGGCATGGCCCCGACCGGGGATGCGCTGGCGTGGCGCATGCCGCCGATGGACTCCAACATGCCGATGATGCCTGGATTGGAGGCGGCGACGCCGAGCGTCAAGCCCTTCATCCCGGCGCATGGCGCCGATGTGACGGATTTTCCCGTGGCGCGTCCACGTGAGCTGATGGACCTGGCAGACGGCGATGAGATCGAGCTCACCGCGTCGATCGTGCGGCGCCAGATCAACGGCCGGGAGTACCTGATGTTCGGCTACAACGGCCAGTACCCGGGGCCCATGTTGAGAGCGCCAGCCGGGGCGACCGTTACGGTGTTGTTCCGCAACGAGATCCCTATGCCAACCACCGTGCACTGGCACGGTCTCCGGCTCGACAACCGGGTTCGACGGTGTCGCCGACCTGACCCAGGCTCCGGTGCGTACAGGCCAGACGTTCCGCTACGAGGTGTACTTCGCCGACGCGGGCGTGTTCTGGTATCACCCTCACTTGCGCGAGGACATCCAGCAGGATCTGGGTCTGTACGGCAACTTGCTGGCCGTGTCCGCCGATCCCGACTACTACGGTGCGGCGCATCGCGAGGAGTTTCTTATTCTCGACGACATCCTGATCGATGCGCACGGCATCATCCCTTGGGGCGAGGAGGAGCCAACGCACACCCTGATGGGCCGCTTCGGCAACGTCATGCTGGTCAACGGCAGCACCGACTACAGCCTCGAGGTGGCGCGGGGTGAAGTGGTCCGTTTCTACCTGACAAACGTGGCCAACTCACGCACGTTCAATGTCACGTTCGGGGGAGCGCCGATCAAGGTCGTGGCGTCCGACTTGGGTAAGTTCGAGCGCGAGGAATGGGTGACGAGCGTGCCGATTGCGCCCGCTGAGCGCTACGTTGTGGAGGTGCGCTTCGGCGAGCCTGGTGACGTGCCGATCGAGAACACCGTACAGGCCATCAACCACTTTCGCGGCGAGTTCTATCCGCACGTGGACCATCTCGGGATGGTGCACGTCGCCGACGCCGGCGCCGAGCCCGATCTGAGCACCGAGTTCGCGATCTTGCGTGAGAACCGCGATGTCCAGGCCGATATCGAAGCGTTCCGCCCGCACTTCTCGCGCTCCCCGGACTATGAGCTAGAGCTCAGCCTCGAGGTCGGTGAGTTGCCGCTGCCGATCATTCTCTCCATGGAGTTCGAGAGGGGGCTCTACTCCCCGCCCATGGAATGGAACGACACCATGCCGATGATGAACTGGCTGGCGACCGGTAACGAGATCCGGTGGATCTTGCGCGATCGCGCCACCGGGCTCGAGAACATGGACATCGAGTGGACTTTCCAGGTTGGCGACGTCGTCAAGATCCGGATCTTCAACGATCCGGAACCCCTACACCCGATGAACCATCCGATCCACATTCACGGACAGCGCTATCTGGTGCTCGAGATGGACGGCGTGGCCAATCCGAACCTGGTCTGGAAGGACACCACGATCGTGCCGGTTGCCTCGACGATGGATCTTCTCGTCGACGTTACCAACCCCGGCGACTGGATGCTCCACTGCCACATCGCCGAGCATCTGCACGCTGGCATGATGCTCGCGTTCCGGGTAGACGGATGAACTCTGTGGGCAACGTGGTCGGTGCGCGTCTAGCAGGCCGTGGTGAAAGTGTGGTGGGTCTGGCGACAGGGTCTTGCGAAGTGGAGGCAAGGAGAGAGAAGGAGGCGATAGTTACGCCATCGTTGACGAGGAACGACGCAGGATACGCGCGCAACCCCCTGTCGCCCGAAGGGTTACGGCGATTTGGGGCCACTTGCGGCGTTGGCCTTCCTCGACGATGGCTAGGGCATCGCCAGTGTCAGGCCGCCTTGCATCTGGCCCCAACTCGCCGTAACCAGACCCACCACACTTTCACCACGGCCTGCTATACGCGATACCCTAGTGTCTTGACGCAGACCCCAGCAAGCCGTAGTGGAAGTGTCTCTGTCCACGTGTGCAAAGGAGCCCGGACATGGAACGTGGTGATTTCGGCAATCTGAAGGTGGGCGAGTTCCGCCCGCCCAATATCCAATTATCGGGTCGAATGATGGCGCTGATTCCCGCCGTCATCATTGGTCTAGTGCTGTTGTGGAGCACCGTCTATACGGTGTCCCCCGAGGAAGTCGGGGTGATCTTGACGTTCGGCGAGTACACATCGTCGAACGAGCCGGGGTTGCATTTCAAGCTGCCTGCGCCAATTCAGGTGGTATGGAAGGTGCCGGTGCAGCGGCAGCTGAAACAGGAGTTCGGCTTCCGCACCGTGAGCGCCGATGTCAGGTCGCAGTTCGATTCGGTGGCCGAGGAGTCGGCCATGCTTACCGGCGATCTCAACGTCGCCGTGGTCGAGTGGACGACGCAATACCGAGTGTCCGACCCGTACCTCTACATGTTCAAAGTTCGAAACATCACGGAAACCTTCCGAGACATGAACGAGGCCGTGATACGAACCGTGGTGGGTGACCGCAGCGTCACCGAGGTGCTGACCATTGGGCGCCAGGAGATCGCGTCGGAGGTGGAGCGACGATTGCAGGAGATGTGCGACCAGTACGAGACCGGCATTCGCGTCGAGCAGATCGTTCTCCAAGACGTCAACCCACCGAATCCGGTACGGCCATCGTTCAACGAGGTCAATCAGGCGCAGCAGGAGCGCGAGCGTATGATCAACGACGCGCGGGCGCAGTTTAATCGCGAGGTTCCCGCCGCCCGCGGTGAGGCGTTGCGGGCCGTGGAGCAGGCCCAGGGCTATGCGGTCGACCGGGTGAACCGCGCCGAAGGCGACGCGGCCCGCTTCCTGGCGGTGTACGAAGCGTACCGCCGGGCGCCGGAGGTCACGCGCCGTCGCCTGTACCTCGAGACCATGCTCGACTTGCTGCCATCCATCCGGCAGAAGGTGATCATCGACCAGGACATCGACGGACTCCTGCCGCTGCTCAACCTCCAGGGGGGGCTTATGCAACCGGCGCTCCCGGCGGCGATCGCTAGCCAGGAGCCAAGCCAATGAAGCAGACAGGAATGGTGTTACTCGGAATCCTGTTGGTCGCAGCCGTTTTGGCGTTCAGCGGGGCTGTCTATGTCGTCGACGAGACTCAGCAAGTGGTCATCACCCAGTTCGGCTCGCCGGTCGGTGATGCGGTGGATACACCCGGGCTGCACTACAAGCTGCCGTTCATCCAGACGGCGAATTTCTTCAACAAGATGTTTCTGGAGTGGGACGGCGACAGCAACCAGCTGCCGACGCGCGACAAGCGCTTCATCCACGTCGATACCTATGCGCGATGGCATATCACTGACCCTCTGTTGTTCTTCCAGCGGCTTCGCGACGAGCGTGGTGCCCAGTCGCGCCTGGACGACATTCTCGACGGCGAGACCCGCAACACGATCGCCAACCACGACCTGATCGAGGTGGTGCGTAGTACCAACCGCGACATCGCGGCGGGCGACGAGCTCGGTGCCATCGCCGAGGGCGAGACGGTGGCGGATATCGAGTCCGGCCGAGATATATTGGCGTCCGAGGTCCTGGTCGCGGCGCAGGGGCGGACGTCCGATCTGGGGATCGAGATCCTCGACTTTCGCTTCAAGCGCATCAACTATGTCGAGGAAGTGCGGCGCGAGGTATACAACCGCATGATCTCGGAGCGGCTGCGAATTGCCGAGCAGTTTCGATCGGAGGGCGCCGGAGAGGCGGCGCGGATCAGCGGCGAAAAGGAACGTGAGCTGCGTACGATCAGCTCGGGAGCGTATCGCCAGGCGCAGGAGATCATGGGAACCGCCGACGCCACGGCCGCCGATGTGTACGCCCAGGCGTACAACCGCGACGCCGATTTCTATCGGTTCGTCAAGACGCTGGAGGTATATCAGCAGACACTGAGACAGGATACGACGATGCTGCTCGGCACCAATGGGGAGTTTCTACGTTTCCTGAAGAGCTCGAGGTAGACGCGGGGCGGCGGGCGCGTTTCCGGCGCAAGCTGTGGGAGCTCGTGTAGGATGAAGTAGCGTTCTCGAGATCCTGGAGGTCCGTCGTGCAACGTCCCGCACTGATCGCCGCTGCGGTAATTCTGCTTATTGTGGCCGCCGTATGGTACTTCCGCGGCGGCGAAGAGCCGCCGGTCGAAGAGCCGGCGGCCGTCGTCGAGTCGTTGACTGTGCCGCTGCCGATCGCGGAGCCGGAACCGCCTTTGCCAGCGCTCGATGGCAGCGACGACATCGTGCGCCGCGCCACGTCCATGCTCGGACTGGCTCCGCTGCTCGCCAAGGCGCTCGAGGATTCGGACGTGATGCGACGCTTCGTTGCCGTCGTCGACGCTGTGGCCAGCGGTGAGAGCCCAGGAAGGCACCTGTCGTTCCTGGCGCCCGAGCAGCCTTTCGATGCGCTCTATCGGGACGATGCCTGGTACATGGATCCCGGCAGCTACCGGCGCTACGACTCCGTCGGGGTGGCGCTCGCAGACCTCGATGCGCGCGCTGCCGTCAGCGCATTTCGGCGCGTCGAGTTGCTGGCAGACGCCGCGTACACAGAGCTGATCGGCGAGGAGCGCCCTTTCGAGCCGCGTCTGCGACAAGCATTCGGTGCATTGCTGGCAACACCAGTGGTCGATGACCCTCCCGAGCTGGTCGATGCGGTCGGGCGTCTGACGTATCGCGACGACGCGCTGGAGGGACTGAGCCTGCCGCAGAAACACTTGCTACGCATGGGGCCGCAGAACGTCCGCCGAATTCAGGCGAAGCTACGCGAGATCCTCGACCAACTGGCGGGGAGCTGATCACGGCGGGCGCCTGCCGCCGAGCCGCCGGATGCGGGCCTCCCGGCGCCAGCCACGCTATGACCGATCGCACTAGTGGCCTGTTGAGACGACGCGTGCCCCGGAAACCCGCATGCGTATCGTAGTGGCGCTCGGCGGCAACGCCCTCCTGCGCCGCGGCGAGCCGGTGAGCAGCGCGCAGCAGCGACTCAACGTCCGGCTGGCGGCGGCTGCCCTGGCGCCCGTGGCGAAGGAGCACCAGCTCGTAATCTCGCACGGCAACGGGCCGCAAGTGGGTCTGCTGGCGTTGCAGGCCGATGCCTATGATGCCGTCGAAGCCTTCCCCCTAGATGTGCTTGGCGCCCAGACCGAAGGCATGATCGGGTACCTGATCGAACAGGAGCTGGGAAATCTGCTGCCGTACGAACAACCCTTCGCCACTATTCTCACGATGGTCCAGGTCGATCCGGAGGATCCGGCGTTCGATCATCCGACCAAACCGATCGGCCCCATGTATGACGAGGCCGAGGCAAAGCGACTTGCAGCCGAGCACGACTGGACGGTGGCTCCCGATGGCGCCGGCTGGCGGCGCGTGGTGCCGTCGCCGCGACCGCAGCACATCTTCCAGATCCGTCCGATTCGCTGGCTCGTGGAGCAGGGGGTGATCGTCGTCTGCACCGGTGGGGGTGGTATCCCGACGATGTATGACGAGGAGGGGAAGCTAGGTGGTGCCGAGGTCGTCATCGACAAGGATCTTGCCAGCGCTCTGCTGGCAGTTGAGCTCAACGCCGACATGCTGGTCATGGCCACCGACGTTGATGCTGTGTATCGGGGCTGGGCAACGCCGCAGGCGGAGGCCATCCGGCGAGCGACGCCAGAAGAGTTGCTGCACGAGAGCTTCAGCGCCGGCTCGATGGGACCGAAGGTCGAGGCGGCTTGCCGGTTCGCCGAGCTTGCCGGGGGCACGGCGGCGATTGGGCTCTTTGAGCGAGCTGAAGGAGATTGTCGATGGCGAGCGCGGGACGATCATCGCCCTTCCGAGCGACCCGGAGTCGGTGCGCTTGCCGGGGCTCTGATACCGGTGCGATGCTGACGTCGAACGGCTCCGGGTGCAATGCTGTGCAGGGGTCCTGAGCGCCTGCTCGCCAAGGGAGGAACGATGACCACCGCAATCTCGTGGGCCCTACTGCTCGCCGCCCTGCTCCCGCAAGCGCCGGTGCCGCCACCGCCGCCCATCGATTCGCAGGTCACGTTTCTGTACTACGCTGACCTCGAGGCCGCCGCGAGCTTCTACGAGGGCGTTTTGCAGCTCCGGCCAACCTTCGATCAGGGGTGGGTGAGGATCTTCGCGATCACGCCGACAGCCTCGGTGGGGATCGTCGACGAGAGCCGTGGCGCGCATCGGTCGCGCGATGACAACGCGGTCATGCTCAGCTTCGTCACTACGGACGTCGATGCCTGGCATGAGCTCCTGAGCCGGGCCGGGGTCGAGATTCTTAGTAACCCGGCAGATTCCGCCAACGTTCCCGTACGCGCCTTCCTGGTGCGCGACCCGGGCGGCTATACGGTGGAGTTCTTCCAGTGGATAAATTGAACGCGCCCGGACGGCACAACTGAACGTAACTCCACACGGAGGCACCGTTTCATGCGGCTCCTTGTTCTGTGGCTCATCAGCGCTGGGGCTCTCCTGGCAACCACCTACATCGTTCCGGGCTTCAAAGTGCGGGACTTCGGCACTGCGCTGATCGCGGCCATGGTGCTGGGGCTCGCCACAACACCGCGCTGACGACGAAAGTGAACAATCCGAGCGTCATGAGGTTTGAGCGGCAGCGCCAGCAGCATCAACAACGGCCACAAGGCCGCGTTGTTGATGCTCACTTCGGCCCTCGTGAAGGGATTCCAGATCGACGGCTGGATTCCAGCCATCCTCGGAGCCGTGGTGATCGCACTCGTCACGACGATCCTGCGCACGGTGGTTCTATAGGTACGTCGCGGCGGGCACCGGGCCAGGCGACAGCAAGGGCGCTGCACGGGTTTGCCAGATGTGACTAGGCGCGGTCGGTCGACGCCGGCAATTTGATCTCTATGAGGAGACCACCATCGTCGGGGTTGGTAGCGCTGATTGTGCCACCGTGGGCCCGCACGGCTCGCTGACTGATCGACAGCCCCAAGCCGGTGCCGCCGCGCTCTCGGTCGCGCGCCGAGCCCACCCGATAGAACGGTTGGAACAGGCGGTCGAGCTCGTCGTCGGGTACGCCCGGCCCGTGATCGCGCACGTGGATCGTCGCCTCCGTAGAACCGTTGTTCTGGGCGACGCTGAGCGACGCCTGCACTGCTGATCCGGGTGGCGTATAGCGAATCGCATTGCGCACCACGTTCTCGATGGCGCGCCGCAACAGCTCCTCGAACCCTCGCGTAGTACAGGCTCCGGCGATATCGAGCTGCACTGACTTGCCGCACTCTCGGGCTTCGTAGTCGGCGTCATCGATCACCGCGCGAACCAGGGCGACAAGATCCACCGGCTGCCGATCGGCGAGTGACTCGGGGTCTTGCAAGCGGGTCAACGCCAGCAACTGGCCGATCAGCTCGTTGAGTCGCTCGGTCTCCTGCTCGATGCGGTCGAGCGCATTTGCCACTGAATCGTCGCTTTGACGGCGCGCCAGGCCCAGCGCAACGTACAGTCGCGCAAGTGGCGAGCGTAGCTCGTGAGAGATGTCGCTGAGGAGCTGTCGTTGGCTCTCTAGCAGCGTGCCGATTCGCTCGGCCATATCGTCGAAGTCGCGCCCCAGGGCGGCAAGCTCGTCACGGCGCCCGCCGAGATCGCCGCTCACACGTGTGTCGAGCTCGCCTTCCGCAAAGCGCCGGGTTGCGGCGCTGAGCGTGCTGACCGGCGACAGCGTGTAGCGCGCCATCGCGTAGCAAACCAGGCCCGACGTCAGCAGCACGGCCAACCATCGGATGACGATGGGCAGCACGCTGGGTGGCGGCAGGTCGAGACGGCTCGGGAGGCGCTGCACGACCGTATAGGTATTGTCGTTGCGATCCACGAACGAGCGTCCGGCGTAGGGGCCGGAGCCACTGAACCCGCCGTGAACGACCCCGTTGTCGAAAGCCTCGGCCGCCGTCGCCCGTGCTTCCTCGGGCGCCAACCGCCCGGTTACCTCGTTGAGCTCGACATCGAACACGAAGGGGTAGGGCGCACCCTCCTCTTCTAGATCCGACATGAACTGAGCGACTGCCTCATCCGATCGGCGACCCAAACTGACCGCCACTCGTCCGGCGAGCACCAGCCGTTGTCCGGTGAGTGCCCGAAACCGGTCGACGACGTCTTCATTCTGGGTTAGCTGGGTGGGCAGCGAGAACGCCGACCACACCAACGCCATCGCCAGCCAGAACCACAGGAAGATCTTGATAAACAGTCGGTGCATGGCGTTAGCTCCCGGAGGGAGCGATTTCCCCTTCATGGGTCGCGGGTAGCGTGTATATATATCCCACGCCGCGTACGGTTTTGATACGTTCCGTGCCGCCGTGCCGAGGACCGAGCTTCTTGCGCAGGTTACTCACGTGCATGTCGATGCTGCGATCCAGGGCGGAGTACTCACGGTCGAGCACTTCGAGCGTGAGATGCTCGCGCGACACCACCTTGCCGGCAGCTCGCATTAGCTCTTCGAGCACCTCGAACTCGACGGCGGTGAGATGTACCTCGTCGCCGCCGCGCTGAGCAGTGCGCGCGCCGACGTTTAGATGTACGTCGCCGACCTCGACGGCAAGCCCACGTGATGTCATGCGTTCGTCTGCGCGGCGCAGAATCGCTCGGATCCGCGCCACCAGCTCTCGCGGATTGAATGGTTTCGGAAGGTAATCGTCGGCTCCCATCTCGAGCCCGACGATACGGTCGACGTCGTCCCCGCGAGCCGTGAGCATCAAGACCGGTATCTGGGAATGGGCTCGGAGTCGCCGCAAGATCTCAAAGCCGTTGATGCCAGGCAGCATCACGTCGAGGAGCACCATCGCGTAGTCGCCGGCAAGCGCTACCTTGAGGCCGGCCTCGCCATCGTGCACCGCGTCGACCTCGAAGCCCTCGGCACGAACGTACTCGCTCACCAGCTCGCAGAGCTCGGCATCATCGTCGATAACGAGGATCCGTTGCATGAACACAGCTCCGCGACCGTGGTTAGGGTAGAAGTCGTGAGCTTAGCACCGGGCCCGTCGGTCGCTAGGGAAAGCCAGGGTAAAGAACCGGAGGGCTACGTATCCGGGGCATACGTACCAAGCGGAACCTACTCCTACGAGTGAGGCGACACCGGCAACGACCGAAGCAGCCGTATCTGCCGAAAACCGCCCTCTACTCGGTTGTGCGACGTCCCTAGACCTGGAACACGCGCGGCGCTGCGACCAAAGTTGCCGGGTCGTTGGCGAACTCCTCGAGCTCTGACTCGATCTGCGCGAGCTCGTCCTCTGTCGCTAACCCATCAGCGAGCACCGCCGGGCCGATGGCACTCAACGTCACCGGGTTGATGTGCTTCGCTTCACCAACGAGGGACATTGGCTGCACGGCGTGCAGGCCGACCTCGCTCACCCCGGCGGCGAGAAACATGCGCGGCAGCTTGCGACCGATATCTGGGTCGCCGCCGCGCTTGTTCACGATGCGGTAGTAGAAGGCGTCACTGCCCGGGTCTTACGCTCGGCGATGGATGGGTTGGGCGCCACCAGTCGTCAGCTGAACGTTGCGCAGATTACCGTGATACCCGCCTGATCCGCTTGGGATGATGGCCTCGGAGATGCTGGAACGCCGGCTCCCTGGCGGGTAGGCCGGCGATCTGAGGCGCCTTGGGCCAGTTCGAGGGAAAGGACACGACTTTCGTGACCCTATTCGTCCCTTGGAAGTTACTATTGATTAGATTTGAACAGTTCGACTTATCTGAACATATGAAAACTATGTTGAACTGATCTAATGCGTTCGATACATTTCATAGAGTACATACGGAGTCTCAGCAATAGATTTGGGTCTCCCTCTTGCCCAGACCAGGGAAACGCCCGGTGGGCGCGTCGCTGATGTTACGACTAGGATCCGGCACAGTCGGCGGCGCGCCCTCAACGGGGCATATCGGGGCTTCGTGCAGAAGTGCAAGACGATGTCGAGAGTAATCGCCACACCTGCAGCACAGCAGCCTAGGAGTGACGTTCAAGGAGTCGCTCGGGAAGGTCGCTCCCTGCAACAGGAGTACGATCCGGACGCCTGTCGCAGGCTCTTCACGGCGGTTCTCAAGCAGGCTGTCGATGACAGTGTTTTCCTCCACGAGATACACGATCGGAAGCTGATCTCTTCGCACCAACGAAAGCACTTGACGAAAGTCGTTGAGTATGGACACCCGAATGAATTCTTCCAAAGCTCCTGGTTCGAGGAGCTCTGCGATCACCTAGACATCGCACCACGGCTCGTCGTTGAATGGTTTCCACGCTTTGAAGCCTGCTATCCGATCCGCGTTGAAGTAGCGGAATGCGATCTTCCTGCCTTGCGCGGCGTGACACTTAATCTAAGTCGCAGTGGGGTGTTGGCACGTGTGGATCAGCCGGATGTGCCGCTGGGGTCACGTTGCCGCATCCGCCTTCTTGAGAGCAAGGGTCGGGTCAGCCCCACTACCAGTCAGGGAACAGTACGTCGTGCGAACAGAGCAAAATGTTGGAGCTCTGTGATCGCCATCGAGTTCGACACGCTGCTGGCGATCCTGGAGCCTACCGTCGCAGCGTTCAGTCTCGCTGATGACCCTGATATGGCGACGCCTGGACGTCGCGTCGCCTAGCGGGCGATCACCAGGACTTGGTAGGTGGTCGGGGTTATGGTCGATCAGCCTCGGCCTTCCAGATCGCCGGTCGCGGGTTCGGGAAGGGGCGGGCTCCGCAAAGGCTGCTCAGCCTAGCGGAATAGATCGGCTCTCACCACGGGAGAGCAGCCGGGCCATTTGCGATTGAGCAGACGGCGATCGAGTCCAGCGATGAGAACGGACCGGGTACCGAGACGCTGGAAGGTATCGCCGCTGCGAAGCGCGCTTGGCTCGCCGAGCGAGACGCGACTTGAACACGCTCCGCAGGCAAAAAAACGCCGGCTGGCTATCGAGCCGGCCGGCGAGTTGCGCGGTCCCAGTCCCTGTCTCAACATGAACTTGCCACGCTCGTGACTACCCACAGCATAACGAGCCCGCTGACCCTGGAGAAGCCAAAAGCGTCCAAGCGCGGTGTTTCATCGCGGTGGCGAATGATGAACGGTCTTTAGCATCGTCAACGGCAAGCCGGCCTACGAAGGACGTTGGTCCGCGCGCTCACTCGACACGCAGCGCGTTCACCGGATCGACTCGGGAGGCGCGCCGTGCCGGCATGAAGCCGGCGAGCAATACCGCAACAGTGATGACCGCGATGGCGCCCCCGAAAGCGGTGCTGTCGACCCAGTCCACGCCGTAGAGAAGACTCTCGGCGGCGCGCCCCACACCGGCGCCGGCGACCAATCCGACGCTCAGCCCGATGGCGAGCAGAACCAGTGTCTGGCGCAGAATCATGCGGACCAAGTCGCCGCTGGAGGCGCCTAGAGCCATGCGGATGCCGATCTCACGTGTTCGCTGACCAACGGCATAAGCCATGACACCGTAGAGCCCTACGGCGGCCAACAACAGGGCGAAGGATCCAAAAATGCCCAGCAACCCAGCGGTCAGTCGTGCCGGCAACAGGGCAATTCCGATCTGTGACTCCATGGTGCGTACGTCAAAGATCGGTAGCTCGGCATCGAGCCGCCGGACTTCTTCGCGCACCGCGGCGACCAAGGCTTGTGGCTCGGCAGCGCTGCGTACATGCAGAGAAAGCGCCGACTGGTTCGACTGCATGAACGGGAAATACATGTACGACAGCGGTTGCTCTCCCAGCGAGTAGTACTTCGAGTCGCGAACCACGCCGACGATCTGACGCTCCATGTTGCCGCTACTGACCCTGCGGCCGAGGGCAGACTCACCGGGGAAGAAACGCTCGGCCATGGTCTCGTTGATGATGATGGCGCCGGCGCTCGCCAGGTCGTCGTCCCAGTCGAATTCACGCCCAGCCACCAGAGGCACACCCATGCTCTCGAAGTACCCTGGGCTGATGTAGTTATAGTCGAGGTTCATGCGCTCATCCTGGGTGGGCTCATAGCCTTCGATCGAGGCGCCCCACTGCTGTGTGCCCGGGGCCATCGGCAACATCTCGGCGAGCGATACCGCGCGAACCCCTGGTAGCTGCTGTACGTAGTCGACCAGCTGTCGATAAAAGGCCCCGACCTCATCGTCGCCATAGCCTTGAAGCGAAGGATCCATGGAGGCGACGAGCACGTTGTTGGCATCGAACCCCGCATCGATGGCGCTGGCGTTCTGCAGGCTCCTGAGGAACAGCGCCGCTCCGATGAGCAGTGCGAGCGACATGGCGATCTCTGCGGCCACCAGCGTGTTCTTCAAGCGCGTTCCGCTGGTAACTCGCCCGCCGCCCCTCAGCGTTTCGACTAGCTCCGGGCGCGATACGCGCAGAGCGGGCAGCAGCCCGAAGACCAGGCCGGTGGCTAGCGCGACGATGGTGGTGAATGCCAGAACCCTCAAGTCAATTGGCATGTCGAAGCTGACGGGTACCGGGAGCGGCGGCTGGAACGAAGTCACGGCTCGGCTGATCCACACCGCTAACACGGCGCCGGTGATGCCGGCGGCGGCGGCGAGCATCAAGCTCTCGGTCAGCAGCTGGCGAACCACTCGCCGCCGCCCGGCGCCGAGCGCCAGCCGGATGCCGATCTCTCTCTGTCGATCGGCTCCGCGCGCCAGCATCAAGTTGGCGACGTTGGCGCAGGCGATCAGTAGGACGCTGCCAACCACACCCATCAGCACCGTGAAGATCGATGCCACCGCGCCGGAGTTGGGTCCGAGGTACGACCGTGTGGCTGGTTCGAGGTTAACGGTCGTGCCCTCGAGCGCGTTGGGGTACTCCTCGACTAGCGCCGCGTGCATGGTGTTCATGCCCTCGCTACCCTGCTCGAGACTGACGCCCGGGCGCAGACGACCGTAGGCCGCCAGGAAACCGCTGCCGCGTTCCTCGAGGGTTCCCGAACCGGGTCGGGCGATCTCCTGCATCGCAAGCGGTACCCAGAGATCGACGCTGGGTTCGATACGCGCAAACCCGAATCCTTCGGGCATAACGCCAACGATCGTGAACGGATACGAGTTGAGTTGGAACGCATGCCCCACCACGCTGGGTTCACCGGCGAAGTTACGCTGCCAGAAGCCGTAGCTGATCACCGCCACCGCGTCGCGGCCGGGCACGCTGTCCTCGGCCTCGGTGAAAGTTCGTCCCGCCACCGGCTCGGGGCGGAGTGCGGCGAAGAATCCGGCGCTGACCACGGCGGCCGTGCTGCGCTGGTTTTCGGCTCCGAAGCTCACGCTTACCGGTGCCATCCGGTATGCGTACATAGCGTCGAACACCTGGTTGCGCTCTCGGTGATCGAGGAAGTTCGGATACGAATAGCTGCTGCGAAAACCGCTCGCCCGCACGATAGACAGCTGCATCCAACGCTCAGGGTGCTCCACCCTGAGGGGCTTCAGGAGCATCCCGTTGATCCAAGTGAACATCGCCGTGTTGGCGCCGATACCGTCCGCCACACTCATTCTTATAAACTGCTTATCTACAATATGTTACATGAACAACTAGTCGAACATTCCCGCACTATTCCCACCATTATTTCGGGGAATACCCCGGACTCTTTTGGACCTCTGGGGCTCAGCGAGCCGACCTTCACGGGCATCCCCGAGCTGTACCTTTCACCCCTCAGGTGACCAAGGCACTGCCTGGTCCCATAGCGCCTCGAGGTC
Source organism: Acidobacteriota bacterium (assembly GCA_965205505.1). GTDB lineage: Bacteria > Acidobacteriota > UBA890 > UBA890 > WLXD01 > DASCOT01. The sequence continues at coordinate 3,151,711 of CBDBHB010000009.1, read as the reverse complement.
TACGGTGTCGCCGGCAAGCGCGGGCGCGGACCAGCGCCGCCAGGAGCGCACCATCCATTCGGAACACCTCGGTGCGCCGGTACCAGGTCGGTGGCCCTCCAACAGCGGTGAGTTCCACTGCTTGATCGGTCACGGACAGAACACGCAGCAATGCGGCGCGCCCATCCGCCATGCGGCACAGAACCAGCTGCCCTCTCTTCATGCAGCACGATAAGAGCTTAAGCTAGGAAGTCCCGAGTGAACCCCTAACCTACTGACGAGAGACAAGGTAATGGCTATCAGCAAGGCAGTTCGTTACGGACTCCAAGCAGAACAAGCAAGCGTTGCGGGTGGAGATGTCTCGCGGCGCGGCTGCAGTGACTGAAAACACGACAGGACGCCCTTGGTCTGACCTTGCCCCGCTTTCCCGGACACTTAGTTAAGATCCATTGTCGTAGTCGTATTAGCGGCTGTGGGAGCTGTTGGCAACGCGGAGCGTTGTCCAAGCGACGGTGGAAATCGGGAGTCGATTTCCACGGGCGCGTCAGCTTCCACAGCTGATTGGCCGCTCTGGCCTGGCCGCCGCATTGCCGCCTCGAACTGAGCCGGACTCTGGTCTCCGATCGAGGTGTGCATGCGAGCCCGGTTGTAGAACACTTCGATGTAGTGGAACAACTCGGCTCGGGCCGCCGCCCGGGAACTGAAGCAGCCACCGAGTTGGAACTTCAGGGTAGAGAAGAAACTCTCCATCGGCGCGTTATCCCAGCAGTCTCCTTTCCTGCTCATGCTGATGGTGAAGCCACGGTCACGCAGCTTGTCTAGGTAATCGTCGCTGCTGTACTGGCTGCCGCGGTCGCTGTGATGGAGCACTCCGGAACCGGGACGGCGTTGCTCCAAGGCCTGATCCAGGACCGCCAGCGTCAAATCGTCCGTCATCGTCTCGCTCACCGCCCAGCCGATGATCCGTCGCGAGCACAGATCCATCACCACGGCCAGGTATAGCCATCCTTCCTGCGTCCACAGGTATGTCAGGTCGCCCACCCAGACGCTGTCCACGGCATCCACCGTGAAGCGCCGTGCCAGCACGTTGGGCGCCGCTGACCGCCCAGGTGTGGGCCGTGTTGTCACCCGGAACCGACGGGGTTGGCGAGCTCGAAGTCCTTCCTGGCGCATCAGCCGAGCTACCCGCTTGCGAGAGCAGCGGATCCCTCGTTGCCGAAGTTGCTTGTGGATGCGCGGACTTCCGTAACGGTCGCGGCTCTCTCGGAATGCAGCTCTGATCTGCACACGTAGACGGCGATCTTCTCGCGCTCTCGGGCTCGGCCCCCTTCCTCGCCACTCGTAGTAACCGCCGTGACACACCTCGAGCATCTTGCACAACCGCCGCACCGGGAACTTGCCGGACAGTTGCTTGATGATCGGGTACTTCATCGCGGGCGTTCCGAGAAGATCGCCAACGCTTTTTTTAGAATGTCGCGCTCCTGCCGTACTCGCCGCAGGTCCCGCCGTAGCTGTTGCCCGTCCAGGTCCTGGTCGGGCATCTTCCCCGCGCCCGGAAACGCCGTGACCCCCTGCTCCTGGAGCTGTTTGCGCCACTTGGTCAACATGCCGCGGCCAACACCCAGATCCCGGGTCACCTCAGACACCGGATGGCCCAGCTGCGTCACCATCCTCACTGCCTCAATCTTGAACTCGCGACTGTACCGCCGTCGTGACCCCATGCTTCACCTCCGAGCCCATTATCGGGCTTCCAAAGGTGTCCGGGAAATCGGGGGAGGCCCAGTCTGATCCTGCAACAAGAGACGGCACCGGACGTTGGCCTGTGCCGACTTGGTGTTCGCGACGCGGTCCGAGCGGTACTCTCTATCGCCGCCGTAACGTCGATGGGCTATCGGGCGCCGATGAGCTGGTTCATGTACCACCTGATGAAGCCCCTCGGGCCACCCTCGCTGCGGGCGTAGCGCCCAGCTCCGTAGGCTCCAGAGCGAACCCCGGCGTGGTTGGGGGTCCGGGGTCCCGCGGCGGCGCTGTCGTGTCGGAGTCTAATCGTAATCAGCAGGTCCGGGGTTCAAGTCCCCTCGCCGGCTCTAGGATTCTCCTATTTGACAATCCAAGCGGTCACGGAGCAGTCACGCAGCTAGCACACGGGGATGATTTTGAGCATGAGGTTCTCCGAGCGCATGGGCATCACGCGTGCGCATGCGCTGCAGACGGATTCCATGGACGAGCCGTTGAGGAACTCGCTTTGGAACCTGATCTGCGACTGGTACACGTCGAACCCACGGAGTGACCCAAGTGGCATTTGCTGGCACCAGCTCGCGCTGCGCGTTGCCGTGACTTCGAGCCAAGACCGGTCGACGAAGTCCCCTACCCGGAAGAAGAGTGTAGACGCCATATCAAGGAGATGTTCTACAAGCTGGAGTGGCACAGGGCCTACGAGTTCGTTGAGTTCCTGGTGTCCGAGTGCTGGTCTCCCGGGGCCTCAACCGAGGACAAGGAAACCCAGTTGAATGAAGTCGTCACGAGGGAGGCCTCCGCGTACCGTTGCGTCGATGGCATCCTGGTGCCGATCTCGTCCGAAGCCGAGGTCGAGGCCATTGAGGACGCGATCGCCATCGCGGAAACCGCGGGACTTACCCTTGTGGCCGAGCACATCCGAACTGCGGTGGAGAAGCTGCGTGGACCCGCCGACTACAGGAATGCTACGAAAGAAGCGATCTCAGCGGTCGAATCGGCGGCGAAATTAACGGCGCGGACGGGAAGCGGAGGGCTGAAGGGAGCGCTTGACGAGCTAGGCAAGCACGCACCGCTACACCCTGCGTTTCGCGAAGGTCTCTTGAAACTCTATGGCTTTCCGGGAGGTGGTTTGATGGGGGCTTTTCACTCGTAGCCCGGAAGGCACTTTGGTATCTAGCCTGAAGCCTCGCCGCGCGTTCAGGAAGCGATTCTGGGGAAACATTTTCATAGCGCCCCCTGCACGATCGCAACCGAACGAGACACCGAGCGCGCCGCATTGCTGACGGCCGCCTTGCGCTACTGGCCGAAGCGCATCCGTGCCACGGGCCACGGGTGGCGAGCTCACCGAGTGCGTAGCGTACTGGCATGGCTGACGAGTGCCAGCGTGACCGGCCTGCAGCATCTCAACCGGGGAAGCGCCCGCGACGGCGTGGTCCTGCGCCGACCGATGCGCAGCGAATGCCCCCACACCCGGCCTTGCATAGGGGTGCGGGAGTCTAAGCGAGCCGATGGTAGCGGCAGACTGAAAAGGGACCCCCTGAGAAGCGCTGGACTGGGCCCCCCTGGTGGGGTAGCGAGACGGAAGCAATAGACCGTTTCGGATACCCGATCCAGGAGGACCCGAGGAGGTGATCAGAGTGTCTCAGTGGGCCGAGATTCGGCACATGCACGTCGTGGATGGGATCGCCAAGAAGGAGATAGCCCGACGGCTGGAGGTAAACATCAAGACCGTGCGTCGGGCGCTGGACAAAGACGAGGCGCCGCTGCTGCGGGCAACGCCCCGGCGTGGGCGGCGGCTGGATCCGTGGCGGGAGCAGATCGAGGGCTGGTTGAAAGCCGATGCACGGATCAGTGCGAAGCGGATCCGGCGCTTGCTGCTGCCGATGGCGGGAGCGGTTCCGGGACGGACGGTGCGGGAGTACGTGGCGGAGTCGCGTGGCGAGCTGTATCGGAAGGAAGCGTACGTGCATCGGAGCCAGGAGCCGGGGCAGACGATGGAGGTGGACTTCGGTGAGTCCTGGGCGCTGATCCAGGGACGGCCACGGAAGCTGAAGTTGTTCGTGGCGACGCTGCCGTATTCCAACGTGTACTTCGCCAGGGCGTACGCGCTCGAGAGGCTGGAGTGCCTGCTGGACGGGATCCAGAAGGCGTTCGAGTACTTCGGCGGGGTGACGAGCCGGGTGGTGCTGGACAACACGTCGCTGGCGGTGAAGCGGGTGTTCCGGGGTCGGGATCGGAAACAGACGGATGCCTTCAACGGGTTCCGAGGTTCGTATCCGTTCGCGGCGGAGTTCTGCGCCCCCCGGGCAAGGGATGGGAGAAGGGCTCGGTGGAGGGCGGGGTGAAGTACGTGCGCAACAACGTGTTCCGCCCGATGCCAAGTATCGACAACTTCGAGCAGCTCAACGAGCTGATGGTGCAGGAGCTCGAGGCGGATCTGGATAACCGTCGGTTGGCGGATGGCCGCACGGTCAGGCAGGCGTGGCAAGCGGAGCGCCAGCATCTGCGGCCACTACCGGCACACCCGCCGCCAAGCTGCCGAACTCTGGCCCGGGTGGTGGACAAGTTCGGGCACGTACGGGTGGACGGGGCGCACTACTCGGTGCCGATCCGACACGCCTACCGGCCAGCGTGGGTAAAGCTGTACCACGACCGGGTGGAGGTGGCGGTGGCCGATGAAGTGGTGGCCAAGCACGCCCGTTCGTTTCGACAGGGAGCCAAGGTGCTGGAGCCACCGCATCTGCCGGAGGATCTGCGGACCCTGTACCTGACGAGCATGGCCTCACAGTGGCGAACGGTGGCGGAGCAGGCACGCAGCCACCGGCAACCGTATGCGGAGTTCTTGGCCGATCTGGCGAGGCTCGAGGTAACGGGCCGGCGAGAGCGACGCATCCAGCGGCGCGTGAAGGAGGCGCGCTTCCCGATGCTCAAGACGCTGGATGCCTTCCAGTTCGAGGCGCAGCCGACGCTGGATCGGGACGAGGTGCTGGAGTTGTTCCGCTGCGAGTGGGTCCGAGAGGCGGCCAATGTGGTGTTCGTCGGCTCCGTCGGTACCGGCAAGACCCACCTGGCGATCACGCTCGGGATGGCCTGCTGCCAGCAGGACTACCGGGTGAAGTTCACCACCGCTGCCGAGCTCACCAACATACTCGTGGAGGCCAAGCAGGACGGCCGGCTGTCCAGAAAGCTCGAGCAGATGGCGCGCTACGACGTGGTCATCCTCGATGAGCTCGGCTACGTGCCGTTCGACAAGCAAGGAGCCGATCTACTGTTCCGCTTCATCACCCGGGTGTACGAGCGCCGCTCCGTGGTGGTGACCACGAATCTGCCGTTCGCCAAGTGGTCCGAGGTGTTCTTGGATGCCACGGCGGCCGCTGCGGTGATCGACCGGATCGTGCACCACGCTACCGTGCTCAAGACCGAAGGCAACAGCTACCGACTCAGGGCCGCTAAGGACAGAGGCCGACGTCGAAAGGGAGGACCATAACGCTGCAGGACCCCGCGGCCGTGGAAACCGCCTCTACGACTACATAGGGGGTCCCTTTTTAACCCGCCGCAAAGGTCCCTTTACGACTTGCTATTACCAGCCGCGGTCCATCGTCGTCATGCCTGGGCTGAATGGGGACATCGATCGGTCAGGTGCGCCGCTTCAACCACCAGCAGGCGATCCATACCGGGAGGCTCAAGACAACCGCGTACAGGGCGATGGCGAGCGGACCAAGCAATCCCGCCACCAGCGATGCCACCACTGTGATGGCGCCGAGTCCGATCCCCGCCGTCCAGGCTTCGCGGCGGTAGCCTAGCCGCCAGAGCCGCCGACACCCGAGGGCGAGCGGCAGGCCGCAGGGCGCGACCACGATCAGGGATTGCGCCGCCATCAGCATCATCATCAGCCACATCTCTGGCTCCGCCCACGGCCCGTTCCCAGGCGCGAAGCGCACCCACGCGGTCGCGACCACTCCTGCTGGCAGCCACAGCAGCGCCAGTGGCCAGAAGCCCTGCTGCCCGATGAGTCTCCGCTTTCCCATGCCTCAGCTAACTCCAACCCTCAATCGCTTGGACGCACGCCACCGCGTAATGTTAGCTCTTCGAAGATCAGATTCAGGATCGGATACTCCGACCAGTTTCGGTAGTCGAAATGCCACCATTCGTAAGGGTAGATGGTGAATCCCTGCTTTTCCATCGCTCTTGTGAGGCGATTCCTGTTGTCCCGCTCCTGAGCGGTCGACCCCTGGTAATCGGGGTAAGATCGCTCAGTGAATTCGTCGTACCCGCTTCCCATCGCAGCCGGCCGGCCCGATTCCAGGTGATAAGGGTCAGATCGACAGTTGCCCCACGGTTGTGCCGTGAGCCGGAAGCTGGATCGGCCACGAACTGCCGAAGATTCTCGGGGGTTCCCTCCCAGAACATCCAGGTGACGTACCAGGGACGGTAGGCGTCGAAGATCATCAAGCCAAAGCCCTGCTGCTGCAAATCCTTATGGGCTGCGACCAGGGCTTCGGCCACCGGCCGCTGGAGATAGGCTTTGGCCTGCCGGTAAAAGGGTGTGCCCATAAAGTTGTTGCTTCCCGCGTAGCTGATATCGAATCGCAGCTCCGAATCCAGCAGCGAAAGATCGACCAGATCGGGTCGCAGTCGCTGTCCCTGTTCCACGGGTGGAGTTGCCGCGAGCGCTTCGACTTCCAACTGCTCAACCGGTCTCTGGGGCTGAATCCGGAAAGGGAGAACTTCACTAGACGGGTCGCAACCAACAATGGCAAGGGGCAGCATGAGGGTTGCGGTGACTCGAAAGCGGATCGAGCTGAACTAGGACATTTTCTGTCAGCGAGCAAAGGACGTGATCAAGCTGGCGAAATACTACAGGCTGCGACGGCCCGAACGGCCGGTGGCCACGTTGTTGCCTGTGTGTTCCGTGCACGCAGTCGTCGAGACACCGAGCAGGGCACCGCCCGCGCCCGCGCCCCCCCCACTAGGTTCAAGACCTAGTGGGCGCAGCCCGTGTGGGTTCAAGTCCCTCCTTGGGCACTACTCGTAAGTTGCTCTGTACAAGGGAGATCCGATCGACAAGAGGCCGGATCTCGACGCTCACGTTCCAAGCTGAACGTTCAGCGATCTAACATCTATCTAACATTTCGGCGCTGGTCCGCTTTCAACAGTGCTGAGGCCGGATGAGATTCTCCGAGGTAATCCTCTTCCGTCGACGGTTTCCGCCTACCTGGTGGCCGGGTCGCTCCCGAGGATTTCGCTCCAGGATGCGTTGCCCTTCGCGCGTTCGCTTACCTCACCTTGGAGCGGACCGACTTGCTGCGCGCCTGCAGATCGCCGTCCGTCGGCGTTACGGTGCACTCCAGGCGGTCGCCCTTGGCAAACAGGTCGGTGGCGAGGGCGTCGGAGTGCGCTGCGATGGTGACGTCGCGCACAACCCTGCCGTCTACTTTCCACACGTACCGGTACGAGACGACGTCGTAGTCGGGGTCGTCGGTCACCAGCGGGTACTTGAGCTCGCACAATGGCACTCTGTGGGCCTTCGGCTTGTTGCGAAACTTGACCCTCTTGAGCGCCACCGGCGCCCGGTTCAGTTCGGGATCCCGCTTGGTCATGACCTCGTAGGGCATCGTGGCGAGCTTCTTGCCGTTGACGTGCAGCTCGAGCTTCCAGGTGCCGGTGAACACGCGCATGCCGTGACGATCCAGCGCTGCCTCCACCAGCTGTAGTGGAGAGAATCGATGTTGCCGAGCTCACGCGCGCCAGTGTCCAACGCGACGGAGTTGTTGGGCCGCCGGAACACCACCCGGTGGGTGCTGTTGGCCGGTAGGTTCTGCAGCAGGAACCAGATGTAGAGCCACTCATCGTCGGTTTGAAACTGGCCCGACGAGGGCAGTTGCTCGGGTGGCAGCTTGTCCTCGGGCAGAGTGCGGAGTTCTTCGTGGGTGATCCGGCGTCCAACAGGTAGGTGTTGCGCTTGAACTTGAGCTGCTTGACGAAGCCGCTGGCGCCCGGGTTGCAGCGGCCTGCGAACGGCTCGGTAGCAACCCGATTCACCCAGGTCTCGAAATGCAGGTGCGGTCCGGAACTGTAGCCGCTCGAGGCCGTCATGCCGATGCTCTGCCCGGCCACGACGTCATCGCCCATCTTGACCGCGACGCTGCCTTTGCGCATGTGCCAGTACAGCGACAGCTGACCGCCGCCGTGGCTGATGATGACGTAGTTGGCGGGCTTGTACGTCAGCGTCGTCGAGCGGTCGGGATTACCGTCCTGAGCAGCGACCACGCGTCCGTCCAGCGCGGCGTAGATCGGCACCCCGATGTCCTGGAACGCGAAGCTCCGCACGTCAGAGTCGTGTCCCTGGTGCCCATCATAGGTGTAGTCGGTGCAGTTCCAATCCAAGATGGCGGCATCTCCTTGGGTCGGGTCCAGGTCGACGAAGCCGGAAAAGAACAGGTCGCCCTCGTGCAGCCCGGCCTGCGGGTAGAAGCGATAGCGGTTCGGGATGTCAGTTTTGGTTGCCAGCAGCAACCCGTATGTGCGCTCGTACGCGTCGAGCGCAGCGTGGACCCTGGCGTACTCGGCCGCGGTGATGTCGGAGCCAAGCGTGGCACGCTGTTCGGGCGACAGCTCCGACGTGTAACCCTGCCATCGTCCCCGACCGACCGGCATGATCAGCTCGCCGGATCCGATCAGGCGGTGTCTGGCATCGTGCTGCCCAGCGGCGTTGCCCGATGGCGACACGAGCGCTAGTGATACGACGACCAGGCAAATCCCGAGTCTTGTCATGGTTGCAGAGTTATAGCGCCGGACCCGACGCCACGCTACATGGCTGTGGTGCTTAGCTCATCGTCACATAGTGCATCTTGCCGGTCCGGCGGAGCCTCTGCGGATGAACCAGGCTTCTAGCCCGTGGGCCGGGGGGATCGGAGAAGGAACCCTGTCACCGTAGTCGCGGACGGGCCCACGGCGCGAGGAAGTACTAGTCTCGTCGCCAGCAGCCGGGCGCGGACTAACTTACAGAGCTGCCCCGGGAGATCGCGCTTCCTAGTGCGCAAAAGGGCAGATTGGAAGGGACCTCGGGAATGGACAAGGCCGAGCGTAAGAAGTACGACTCCGCCGAGAAGAACGGACGCCTGCCCAAACTGCGTCTAAGAACGATGTCGTACTGTGCGCCAATCTGGTGGGAGATCAACGGTAACGAGATTCTTGGCAACGGTTCGATGTGCGTCATCGAGACACCTCATACCGTCTTCGGTGTTACGGCCAATCATGTCCTGGAAGCCTATGAGGGCCACAAGGCCCACTACGCTGATGCGTTCTGCCAGCTTGGGAGCGCACCGTTCGACCCTGTGCACAACGTCATTGACCGAAGTGGCAAAGAGGGTTGGGATCTGGCCACGTTCAGAATTCCTGAGTTCACACTGGATAGCTGGGGCGATCATCTCAGAGTCTACAAGACAGAAACCTGGTCGCCGACAACCGGCAATCAGAACGATCGCATCATTTCGGCGGCTACCCTGTGAACCGTTGCGCGCAGGCTGAAGGCGAACGTCCATCAACGATGTCTATCGACTTCGTGTCATTCATCGGGAGCGTTGACTGCTGCTCCGAGAACCACATGGCGTTCTGCCTCGACTCGGCCACCTGGTACTGGCCACAAGGCGAGAGGTTGCCGGCGAAGCCGGATTTGAGCGGTTCCAGCGGCGGCCCGTGGCTTCTTGATTCATGACGAGGATCGAATCGAACTCGTGGGGTTCATGTACGAGTACGAGCCCAGGTTCGAGATCATGCGGGCCCGCCAGGCGAATCTGATAGACGCCACCGGAATCATCGCGCCAAAGAATGATCGCCAGTTCCATTGGAAGTGAAACCGCCAGTGGCGCCCCTTGATGTCGGGGTGAATTGTCTCGGCGCTATCTCACGCGGCCAGGGCGCAGTCGGTCCTCACTCCGCGTCCTCGCTCTTCATCGGTGGCGGGGTCTCGGCGCGCACACTGGTACTAACCGTGGGGGCTGGTCAGTCCTACTGGCGCTAATGCACGAGACATCTTGACCTGTCTCCCCCGAAAACTGATCCGACGCGAGTGTGAGTTCTCCGGGCTAGATTAGGGCCGGGACGGCTACATGAGGAAGAGGCGGTATAGCAAAGAGCAGATCATCAGGATCCTGCGCCAGGTGGAGGCCGGCGAGGCGGTCAAGGACGTGTGCCAGGAGCATGGCTTCAGCGAGGGCACTTACTAGCGGTGGAAGGCGAAGTACGGGGGGCTGGATATCAGTGAGACGCGCCGGCTCAAGGAGCTAGAGCGTGACAACCGGCGGCTCAAGAATGCGGTGGAAGATCTGACGCTGGACAACCAGGGGCTCAAGGAAGTTGTGTTGCGAAAATGGTGACGCCCGCGATGCGGCGGCAAGCAGCGGTATGGCTGCAGCAGCGCTTGGGGCTGAGGGAGTGCCGGGCGTGCCGGATCGTGGGTGTGAACCGATCGACGTGCCGGTATCGAGCTCGACGTCAACAAGCCGGACCGTTATCTGGTGCGCGGTGTTCTCCGGGGCGTCCGGCGCTATGCGTTCCCGAACATGGCGCTCGACGGGTCGGATCGTGAACCGCAGGGCGAGGGGAAGGGATTCTCGTGGGAGGGGGCCGCGCCGAACGATGAAGAATCTGCCGGATCTGCTGCTGGTCGACGACCTGTGCGGCAACCCAGCGTTCGCGGACGGCGGAGACCTGTCGTGGGTTCGTGCGCGAGCTGTATGGTTACGTTAGCGGCCCGAACACCGGACGGTGATCTACGCCACGCGCGACGGTTGACGACGCGCTGGCCGTGTCCGACCGCATCGCGGTGCTAGACCGCGGCCGCGTCGTACAGTTCGGAACGTCCGACGAAGTGCGAGACCGGTCTGCCAACGAGCTCGTGGCACAGCTTTTTGCCGGGCTCGTCATCGACGTCGTGCCGACCATCCTTGAGCCGACCATCCTTGAGAAGGACGGTCAGGCGCGCCCTGACGGCTCCTAGGGGCCGGCTGCCGTCCCCGTTAGGCCCGCGGCTTCGGCGCGGGGCGGCCCCCCAAGCCCCCGCGCCTGGCGCAGGATCTCCATTGCCCGGCCCGATAGCGGTACCCGGTGGGCCCGGTTCGATTTCATGCGCTCGGGTGCAAGAGTCCACTCCCTCGCCTCCAGGTCCATCTCCTGCCAGGTAGCCAACCGCACCTCGCCGGAGCGGGCCGCCGTCAACACCAGGAACTCCAGGGCCAGCTTCACCACCCCGGAGGCATCCGAAGCCCGCACCGCCTCGATTGCACCGTCCACCTCGGCATGCGGCAACGCCCCGCATATGCTGTCGCCGCTTGCGGTGCGTGCGCCTGGGCTGGGTGATCGCCTCACCAGCCGGGTTGTCGCCACGGTACCCCTGCGCCATGGCCCACTTCATCACCGCACCGATGCGCGCCCGCACCCGCCGTGCGGTCTCGGCCTTGTCATGCCAGATCGGACCCAGTACCTCCAACACCTCGGCCGTCGTCACCTCCGACACCGGCATCTCACCGATGCGCCCCGTACGCATAGGTGCGCAACTCCGTTTTCCATTGCGCCGCATACTTGGCGTTGCGCCACCCGGGGCGGTGCATCTCATACACCTTGGCCGCTGCTTGCGCGAATGTCGGCATGCCCTCGCCCGGCGCTTGTCTGCCAGCGGGTCACCGCGGCACGTGCCAGCTTGCGGTTGGCAAATGCCACCTCGCGCGCCTCCGACAGCGACACCAAGGGGTAGCCTCCGAGACCCAGTTCCCGGCGACGGCCCTGGATCACGATCCGCTGTACCCAGCTGCGCGCTCCGCTCGGGATCACGTTCAGGTACAGGCCGTGTCCATCGCAGTACCGGCCCGGCTTCATTACCGTGCGTACGAACGCCGCCGACAGGCCCGCTCCGGGTGCTTGCCGCTCTTGCGCCGAGGGCTGGGTTTCGGTGCAGTTGCTTGCGCATCGGCCATATTATGCATCCCCCTCTAATTCCACCATTACAGGCTGGAATGTAGCGGATTGTCCGGGGAACACGCAAGATGGACGAATACCCGTAACTATCTGACTCTACTGATGCTTAGGGACTAATAGGTCAACTTAGGAATGCACCGGATCTGGACGATGGCAGAGGTGATCTTCGCCACCTCGATACCGCGTGGACCCGGCAACCTGCTGCGTATCCTGGTGGTGGCGGCGGGGCTCAGTAACCTGACCTGCGTCGCCATCGCAGCGGTGTTCCTGCTGAGCCGTCGCCTGGTGCGCGCGCCGGGCACAGCGCACGAGGCTCTGGCGTTGGTGCTGCCGAGCCTGCCCAACGCTGGTGCTGACCGCGATCTCCCTTCACGCCGTCCTGGGACTGATCGGCCGCTGGGGCCTGATTTCTGCCGATACGGGTCTCGCTGCCTATTCCATCCCGCGGCTGCTCACCGTCACCGCTCCGATCGCCTTGTTGTTCGGCGCCGGACTCTGGCGGGCGGCGGCAGAGCAGCAGCGTATCGATCACGCGCTTACCGCTTTGCATGCGTCGCGCCTGCGACAGCGTGATTTGTCGCTGCAGCGTCAGACGGCCGAGATGGCTCGACTCCGATCCCTTGTCCGACCGCATTTCCTATTCAATGCTCTCAACACCTTGACCGCCCTGATTCGTGAGGATCCCGAGCGAGCCGAGCGCATGACTCTGGCGCTGTCACGCCACTTCCGGCAGGCGCTTCAGGTCGGCGAGGCCGAGTCCGTTTCCCTGCGCAGCGAGCTCGATGCCGTCGCCGACTATCTGAGCATCGAGCAACACCGGTTCGGTGACCAGCTCTGGTCTCGCATCGACTGTCCCGACGAGTTGGCCGGCATCGCGGTGCCGGGCATGCTCCTGCTGCCGCTGGTCGAAAACGCGGTCAAGCATGGCGCTTCGCGATCGGAGGGTCGCGGTGAGGTCGAGATCCTGGTGCGGGCCGACGGCGATACGGTACGGATCGAGATCCGCGACAATGGGCCGGGGTTTGCCTGCGCCGCCCGAGCAGACGAACCGGTTGGCTCAGAGGGCGGCAGCGGAATGCGACTCGTCCGTGAGCAACTGGCGCTCCACTACAAGGGGCGCGCCCTACTGGGCGCGGCGCGGCGCGACGAAACCCTGCAACGGACGATCGTTGTGCTGGAGCTACCGTGCGAGGAGCTTCGATGACGCTCCGGGCGGTGATTATCGACGATGAGCCGCCGGCGCGACTGCGGCTGCGCCGGTTGCTGTCGAAGCACCCGGACGTCGAGATCGTCGGCCCAGGCTGACACCGTGGCCGCCGCTACCTCGGTCATTGCCGCTTCCCATCCCGACCTGCTGCTGCTCGACATTCGGCTCCGCGGTGCCACCGCCTTCGACCTGCTGCGCGAGCTCGAAGAAAGCCCGCTGGTGATATTCACCACCGCTTACGACGAGTTCGCACTCGAGGCGTTTCAAGTAGCAAGCGTTGATTATCTGCTCAAGCCGGTCGATTCCGAGGGGCTCGGACGGGCGCTCGAAAAGGTCCGTCGATACCACTCCGGACAGCGCCAGGCGGACCTCCTCGAGCGAGTACAACGTCTGGTGGAGAGATCGACGCCTGCCGCTGCGGAGGGATTCTTGCGCCGGCTGGGCATCCGCATCGGCGACCGTACGCTGGTGCTACCGATCGAAGAGGTGACCCACTTCTACGCTCAGGACAAGCTGGTCTACGCGGCCACCACGGCGGCCAAGAGCCACATCGTCGATTCCACCCTGGTGCAAACTGGCCCGTCGGCTCGACCCACAGCACAGTTCATCCGCATCCATCGGGCCACGCTGGTCAACATCCGGCCACGTGCGCGAGATCCAGCGCTGGTTCGGGGGCCGTTACCGCGTCATGCTCGGAGATGGAACGCCGCTCGTTGCCAGCCGCAAAATGGCGGCCAACCTGCGCGTCATCGTGCCCTTCTAGCGCGCTGGCAACGGGGAACGCGGCGCGGATCAGACCAAGCAAGGTTCTCTCGCCCGTTGGCGGCACGACGCAGGCGATGCTTGTTGTATCGTCCAGGGGGCTCAACGAGGCAGATCGCCGCAAGACCCCGTAACTCTTCAGGGCGTTGGGGTTGCCGACGATCTCAGCGTTACAGCTCCTCGACGATGCGCCCTGGCATCGCCATCGTCGCTCTTCCTTGATCTGGCCAGCAAGAGCCACGCACCAGACCCGCCAGAGTTTTCTTGAGCACCCTGCTAAATCGGTGGAGACCATGACAGGCAAAGACGCGGCATCCTTCTTCGAGAAGAACGGGGTGAAGTTCGTTCTGGCGCAGTTCGTCGACATTCATGGGGTGGCGAAGACAAAAGCGGTTCCGGCGAGTCACTACGAGGACGTTCTCACCGACGGCGCCGGCTTCGCGGGTTTTGCCGTCTGGGGCCTCGGCCAGGAGCCGCACGACCCCGACTTCATGGCGGTGGGGGACCCGTCGACGCTGAGCCTGGTGCCCTGGCAGGAGGGTTTCGCGCGTGTCGTCTGCGTCGGCCATGTGAGCGGCGAACCCTGGCCGCTGGACACGCGTCAAATTGCCGGTCAGCAACTAGCTCGCCTGGCAGATCGCGGTTGGACGCTCAACACCGGCATTGAGCCCGAGTTCATGCTGCTGCGGCGCGCAGAGGATGGCTCGCTCGGCCCTGCGGATCCCACGGACCGGCTCGACAAGCCGTGCTACGACTACAAAGGTCTGTCGAGGAGCACAGCCTTTATCGAAAAGCTCGTCGACGCGCTGGTATCGGTGGGCTTCGACGTGTACCAGATCGATCACGAGGACGGCAACGGCCAGTTCGAGATCAACTACACCTACACGGAGGCGATGACCTCCGCCGATCGCTACGTGTTCTTCCGCATGGCGGCTGGCGAGATCGCCAGAGAGCTCGGCATTATTTGCTCGTTCATGCCTAAGCCGGCGACGCGGCGAACCGGGAGCGGCACGCATTTCCACATGTCGATCGACGACGGCGATGGTACGCCGCTGTTCGGCGACGAATCGGACGAGCGTAACCTCGGTCTGTCGAGCCTCGCATACAGCTTTCTGGGCGGGCTGCTAGAGCACGCCCCGGCTCTGGCGGCGCTCTGTGCACCGTCGGTCAATTCCTACAAGCGCCTCGTCGTTGGCAACACGCTTTCGGGGGCCACATGGGCGCCAGCCTACATCTCTTATGGCGACAACAACCGCTCGAGCATGGTGCGCGTACCGCACGGTCGGCTCGAGCTGCGCTTGCCGGACGGCAGCTGTAATCCGTATGTTGCCACGGCCGCGATCGTCGCCGCGGGCCTCGACGGAATCGATCGTGGGCTCGATCCAGGTGAGCCCCAGAACTTCAACCACTACACGACACCGATCGACGATCTCGTGAAGCTCGGTGTCGGCATTCTGCCGCAGAGCCTGCGCGCCGCACTCGACGCCCTCGAGGCTGACTCGCTGTTCCGCGATCAGCTCGGCGCTGCGTTCATCGACGAGTTCCTCAAGGTCAAGGACATGGAGTGGGGCGAGTACCAGCGTCACGTCTCAGAGTGGGAGATTGACCGCTATCTCGAGTATTACTAGTGCTCCTGATCATAAGTACGGTGACGTTTGTGGCGCGCGCGACCGGGGCGAATTGTAGGAGCGGCGACGAGGGCGATGCTGGGTGTATCGTCGAGGCGCCGCGACGCCGAAGGTGGCCGGTCCCGCGGCCACCCGGAGGGCAGGAGCGATATGCGGGCGATCTCGGCGTCAGGGCTCGTCGAGGATGGCTAAGGCATCGCCTTCCTCACCCTTCCTTGATCTCGCCCGCAAATCCCACCTGCGCCGCTATCGATTCCCCTGTTACAGGCCACTAGCCAAATGGAGCTCACGGCTGCCGATCAGGCAACACTGACAGGCGGCAACGGAGCCGGTGCTCAGTTCGCCATGCGCCTTATCGTCCGAGTGGCGGAAGCGACGCGTGCGCCACGATTGATCGACATCACTTGGGCGCACGTCGGTAGCTCCTACAATAATGGCCAGGCAAACATCGACTTTGCGGAAAAGCTCATCGAGCTCGGTACGCGGGTTGCCGTGCCGACCACGCTGACCAGCTGCTCCTTGAACCTGCAACGATTCGCGGACTCCGAGCCGGCCGACAGGAATGCGAGCCTCCGTCTGATCGAGCTCTACGAGCAGATGGGTTGTCGCCCCACGATGACCTGTGCTCCCTATCACGTGCGGGCCGAGCCCAAGCGAGGCGAGCACGTCGCATGGACCGAGTCGAGCGCGGTGGCCTATGCCAACTCGATTCTGGGCGCGCGGACGAACGCCTACGTCGAGTTCCTGGATATGTGCGCGGCGATCACCGGTCGTGCTCCAGACACCGGGCTGCATCGGACGGAGAACCGCCGTGCGACCGTTGTGGTGGAGCTGGAGCATCTCCCCGCGACCTGGCTCGGCGACGACCGCTTCTTTCACGTGCTCGGCTTTCTCGTCGGGCGAACTGTCGGCGATCAAATCCCGGCGATCGTCGGCTTGCCGTCGACTGCGAGCACCGAGCAGCTCCGAGCCATCGGTTCTGCCGGTGCGGCTTCAGGCTCGCTGAAGCTCTTCCACGCCGTCGGCATTACGCCGGAAGCCACAACGCTGGCAGAAGCGACCCAGGGACGACCCGCGAGCTCTCGGGTTTGTGTCGGCCCGGACGACCTCCGGGCGGCGGCCGAGCAGCTCGGAGCTGGTGGCCGCGGACACGTCGGGGCGGTGTGCCTCGGGACACCGCACTTCTCGCTCGCCGAGTTCGAACAGCTGATGCCGTTGCTCGAGAGGGTTCACGTCGCTGAAGGCGTCCAGTTCTACATATCGACAAGCGACCATGTACTCGGGGAGATCGAGGACCGCGGTTGGCTCGATCTGCTGCGTGCCGCCGGGGCGACGCCCGTGACCGGGCGATGCACCTACTACGCTCCCTTGGTCTCGGGCTGCGACGGGCGCGTGGTGACCAACTCCGCCAAGTGGGCTTACTACGCACCTGGTGGACTGGGATCGCGGCCGACGTTCGCGAGCCTGGAAGACTGTGTGCGAGCCGCTGCGAGCGGCCGCATTACCTCCGATACCGAGTTCTGGGCCGATGGCTGCTGAGGTCTTGCGCGCCACCGAGATCCTCCTCGACGGCGAGTGTGGAGGTGAGACGCTTGTCCTGGAAGAGCCGCTGAGCTTCTGGGGAGGCCTCGATCCCAAATCCGGCCGCATCGTCGATGAGCATCATCCACAGCTTGGCGAATGTGTCGCCGGGAGAATCCTGGTCATGCCGGGCACGCGCGGCAGCACCAGCTCCCCAGGCGCGCTGGCCGACGCTATTCAGCTCGGTAACGGCCCCGCCGCCGTGATTCTGCCGGAGCCCAACATCACCATCCTGGTGGCGGCCATGATCGCCCGAGAGCTTTACGACACCAAGTTGCCGGTGTTGGTCGTCGATCGCGACGACTATCGCCGCCTACGGAGCGGACAGCAATTGGCCATAGCCGACGCTGACGTCCTGAGCACCGATGATGTTTGATACGCCCACTACTGCTCGTAGATCTGAGTGTCGCGATTAAACGACGCCCAGCCGAACCAGAACGCGTTGTATGCGTCGGCGATTCGCGGCAGGCCTCCGTCCTCCACATTGTCGACGAGCTCACCGCCGACGGGCACACCCTGCAGGTTCCAGGTAGACTCCGTTTGGCGGTCTTTGAGGAGAAACGGAAACCCTTCGCCATCGACGACATCGAAGAAGAACTTCTTCGTTTTCCACTTTCCCTTCTTGTTACGGAATCGAACCCGGCGATCGAAGGAGACGACCATACCGCGGACGCGGTCGACTACCACCAGCAAGGCACGCCCGTTGATCTGATCGTTCAACGCCACGCGACTCTCCGAGGCGGTCAGATCGTCGAGCGGATAGGCCCGCGCCGTGCCGTCGTGCGCGATCCCGTGTACCAGCGCCTTGAGCGGGAGACGGTCGTCGATGAAGCTGTGAGGGAAAAGGAGCCGTGTACTGCTGACGGTATCGTAGTCGCCGTATGGATAGCGGTCGTAGTCGCGCGAGTAGCCGGTGTCGAAGCTGATCGCCGTGGTGTCGGGATGCATCGCCTTCCAGCCTGCCCATGTGGTCTCCGTGACAGGGTAGAGACTTGGCCGGTGCGAGATGTACGACCCGACGTCCTCGGCGACTCAGCGACGTTCGGTCGTACATGATGAGGTTGGTGAACAGTCCCGATCGCGGTGAGCTATTGCCCGCTCACCGGGCAGCAGCTTGGTATACGACCCCGTCCTCGACGGCCAGCACATGATCTTCGGTACGTCCGGTCTACTGTTCGACAACAACCTCATCATGTACGACCCGGCGAGCGTATCCGATGCGCGTTCTGTGGTGGCACGAGATCGTCAACGACGCAGATGCCGCTCACCATCATCTGCGACCATAGACTCAGCGACGTTCGGGCGCCTCGCCGTTTCGGACCACGCCGAGCACCGTGTCGGTGGGTGCTAGGAGGAGGTCGGCTTCGGCGGCGGAAATCGTCTCCGGGTTGGTCAGCGCAGGGATGGCGTCGCGCGCGGCGCCGCTCACGATGTCGGCTTCCGAGACGAGGCACTGGGCAGCAGCGTTGGCCGGTAGCAGCGTGAGCGTCACCAAAGCGGCGATACGTAGCGAGGCGTCGAGGGTCAAGGCCGACTCTCCATTCGTGAATCGAGTGCCGAGGGGAGCTTTTTCCGTTGTCACTACTAAGCTAATGCGAACGCACAGCGAGCCCAAGCGTTTTGGCCGGTGCTCCTGTCAGCACGACTACACGTCGCTACGACTGCGTGCCCGTCCTTGCGCTTATCTCCGCGGGCACTCCCGGGAGCCGGATGCTCCGAATCCCGCTCAGGTTCTCTCCGCCCAGGGGTACTGGAACTCAGGCCGAATGACGTCCGTGAGTAGCTCCTGAACAGCGCGATGCCCCTGATCGAAGGCGGCCGAGGTCAGACACACTGCAGCCGCGTCGGAATTGGCGATGGTAATGCGACCGAAGCGCTTGCGACCGACGACCCACGGCGCCTCGTCGTAGCTCCATTCCGGGTCGTACAGATCGTTTCCGGCTCCGGCGTAACCATGCGGCCAACGGTTGACGGTGATCGCTTCGATATCCCGGTCCGGATGGCGGGTAGTACTCGTCGCCGAAGGGACCCGGGCCCTGGTGGGTGCTGCCTGCTTCGGTCGCGTCGACTCCGCCTGACGGCATCGAAGCGGCGCCGATGGCGCCCACGCCACCAACGGCGACGCTCGCACCGTTGAGGAAATCGCGGCGGGTGATCGGGCGATTCATCCCGAGGTCGAGGTCGGACTTCTTCATGCAGTGACTCCTCAGCGCTACAGGACTAGCAGGGCGCGAACGGTGAACGCACCGTTTCCGTTACAGCAGCTTTCATCAGTAGGGAAGGCGCCTCCGGCACGCCACGTTTAGACCGGGCCGGGATCGTCACCACGGTGAACCCCCATGTACCAGCGCACGAAGCCTCCAGGGCTGCCCCCGCTGAAAGTCTCATGAATGGAGTAGCGTCCGGCTCCGTATGCTCCCGATCGCACACCGGCATGGTTGTTCTCGACGATCCAGATATCCTCTTGGATGGTCACGTGCCACAGGGCAATCAGATCTTCGACATCGTAGTCGCGGCCCTCCTGCGCGTCCGGATGCACCAGCCACAGGATCTCGCAGTCGGTGAGCTCCACGTCCCGCGGTGTGAAGCGCGCAATCGCGACGTGATCGTCGTAGGCGGCCCAGTAGGCGCTCGACCATCCGGTCTCAGCTTCCCTGAACCCATGCGTTGCCTTGTCGAACGTCGGCAGCAGTGGCGCCACTCGCCTGCCATCGAGCGATCCGGTCTGGACGCCCGGATTGAGGAAGCCCCGCCCAACGCCAACGTTGTTTCGCAATCCGTCGGCGATGCTGCCACCGCCCATTCCTCCTCCGCCGTCTCCGGGGCGAGCCTCGCCAGTGACCCAGGTATCCAGTTCCTCCTCGATCTCGGCGCGTTGTGCGGGTGAGAGCGCATAGTCCCAGTCATGGGCCGTCACCAGCGACCGATGAGCCGGTCCGCAGTGATAGCACTCGAGGAAGTTCTCCACGGCGAGCTTCCAGTTGCCGCGCACTGGGTACTGGCGTCGCGCCGCGACCTTGAGCTGCGCCGTGCCGTGACGCCGGCAAATCCGACGGATGCTCTGCGCCGTTGGCTCGAAGTCGGGCGCTTCACCCTCGCCGAGGTGCAGGAAGATATGGCCCTCGTAGGTCTTGATATTGCATCGCCGCAAGCCGTTTGCGGCCGGATCGAAGTCGTCCTGCATGCCGTAGGCGTAGATCAGGCTGCCATCGATGTCGTAGGTCCAGGCGTGGTATGGGCAGCGAAACACCGGGGAGCTGCCTGCCTGGCCCAGCTGCTTGACGGAGAGACGCGGATCGGCCGGAACCGAGTCCGCATCGTGACGACAGAGACGTGATCCGCGATGGCGACAGACATTGTGAAACGCGTTGACCATTCCCTTGTTGTTCCGTACCACGAGGATGCTGTCGCCACGCCCGTACGCGAAAACGAAGTAGTCTCCGGCGTCGGGAATGCGGCTCTCGTGATCGGCTAGCAACCAGAGATTGTCTTTGATGATCGCCTCGTCCTTGAGGTAGATCTCCTCGTCCAGGTAGTACTTAGCGGGGATGGTCGTGCCCGGACTCCAGCCATCCGGGAATCTGCCGCCCCCTTGCTCGAGACTCCGGCCTGCCGCTTCGACGGTGTTGGCACGCAGCGGGGTGGAGAGAGTCACTGCCACGGCGCCCGCAACCACCGACGAGCGCGCGAAGTCGCGCCGGCTTACCTTGGAGGCGTTGCTGCGATCACCAGAATGTCCCGACTTGTCGTTCATCTTGTCTCCTACGGCACCCTTACGCGCCTGGATCGCCGACACGGCGCTTGCTCGCGTTTTTCCGAACGTCCAATGTCTGGGCCGGCCGAGAACGAAACCTACCACGGGAGACAGGCCCGATGGACAGTGCGCTGCGACAACTGCTGGATTTCGACCGCTACCCGCTCGACGAGCCCGAGAGCCATCGGATGCGCGCCCTGGTCGCCGAGTGCGGCGCCGACTTGGACGAGGGCGCGCTCTGCTTGTTGCCGGGGTTCGTCCGACCCGACGTTGTGCGACGTATGGTCGCAGAAGTGGAGGGCCCTCCGCGGTGAAGCGTTCCGGTTCGACCGCGCGCGCCCCGCTTACGACGCAGACGACATGGAATGGCCGCCGGGCCATCCGCGAACTGCAACGCACGACTGCCGCTATCATCAGGTTCTGAACCATCAGATTCCCAACGACAGCCTTATCCGGCAGCTGTACCTTTCCGAGCATCTGACCGAGTTCGTACGACAGGTGCTCGGGTACGAGACGCTGTTTCGAAGCGCCTGCCCGCATCTGGCACTCACCGTGCACGTGGGCGGCCCGGGCGATTGCAACGGCTGGCACTTCGACGGCAATGCCGCGGTATTCTCTCTGCTGCTGAGCGAGGCCGACTCTGGCGGCGAGTTCGAATATGTTCCCTACGTTCGCGACGAGGGCAACGAGAACTACGAGGCGCTAGCCGACATCTTCGCGCGACCAGAACAGCTCGCCAAGCGCCCGGCGATACAGGCGGGCACGTTTACCCTGTTCAGGGGCGATGAGTCGATTCATCGAGTGACCGAAATAGGCGTTGGATCCAGGCCGCGCATGATCGCCGTGTTCAGCTATGACTGCGCGCCGAATATGGTGTTTCCGCAGGAATACATCGACCAGATACGCGGTCTAGGCCAGGGAGTGATCGCATGAGCGAGCAGCACAGCCAATTCGACCAATACTCGGTGGCGACGCCTTTCATCGACAGCGATCACCCTGCGGTCATCGAGTTCGCTCGCGAGAGCGTCGGCCTGGAGAACACTGACATTGATAAGGCCGTTGGCTTGCACGACCGTGTGCGGGACAGTTTCCGTTACGACCCCTATACGATCGACCTAACCGTCGAGGGTATGCGCGCGAGCGCCGTGCTCGAGAACGGGTTCGGGTTCTGCATCAGCAAAGCGACGCTGCTCGCAGCAGCGGCGCGCGTGCACGGAATCCCTAGTCGCTTGGGGTTCGGCGACGTCGTGAACCATCTCGCCAGCGAGCGATTGAAGCGCGAGATGCAAACCGACCTGTTCGTATTCCACGGCTACGCGGAGCTGTACCTGGACGGCCGGTGGGTCAAGGCCACGCCGGCGTTCAACGCCTCACTCTGTGAGCGCTTCAACGTCGAGCCGATGTCGTTCGATGGTCGTAACGACTCGTTGTTCCAACAGTCCGACCGTGACGGCAATCGCTATATGGAATACGTGCACGACCGTGGTCACTATGCGGATGTGCCGCTGGACGAGATCATCGCCGTTTGGGCAGAGCACTATCCGGCCGAGCTCCTCTCGAGCGACGGCGGGGCAATGCCCGACGACGAGGTCGATGAGTTCGTCGAGGCGGAGTAAAGGGACGCACTGATGACAATTGCTGATCAACAGCTGTACATCGGTGGAAAGTACGTGGCCGCCACCAGCGGTGAGTCGTTCGAGACCATCAATCCCGCCACCGGCAAGGTGCTCTGCAGCATCCAACAGGCCGGCGCCGAAGACGTGGATCGCGCCGTAGCCGCGGCGCGCGCGGGCTTCGAGGAATGGTCGACGATGACCGGTGCGGAGCGCGGACGGATCCTCAACCGCGCCGTGGCGCTGTTGCGGCAGCGCAACGACGAGTTGGCGCATCTGGAAGTTCTGGATACCGGCAAGCCGATTCAGGAGGCCTCGGTCGTCGATGTGCTATCGGGTGCCGACTGTATCGAGTATTACGCCGGCCTTGCGGCCAGCCTGCACGGCGAGCATTTCGATCTGGGCACGTCGTTTGCCTACACGCGCCGCGAGCCTCTCGGGGTGTGTGCCGGTATTGGCGCCTGGAACTACCCGTTGCAGATCGCCTGCTGGAAGTCGGGGCCGGCGTTGGCATGCGGCAACGCGATGATCTTCAAGCCGGCCGAGCTCACGCCGCTCACCGCCCCGAAGCTGGCGGAGATATTTACCGAGGCCGGGGTACCGGATGGTGTGTTCAACATAGTGCAGGGTGACGCGCGGACGGGCCAGCTTCTCACCCGCCACGCAGGGATCGCCAAGGTGTCGCTTACCGGAGAGGTCGCGACCGGGAAGCTCGTCATGGCCGATGCCGCCAGTACGCTCAAACACGTCACGATGGAGCTGGGCGGCAAGTCGCCGCTGCTGATCTTCGCCGACAGCAACCTCGAGAACGCCGTCTCGGCGGCGATCATGGCCAACTTCTATACCCAGGGGGAGATCTGCTCCAACGGCACACGCGTGTTTGTCGAGAGCAGTATCCACAGTCAGTTCCTCGATCGTCTGCTGGAGCGCGTCGGACGGATGCGGATCGGTGATCCACTCGACCCCGGGACGCACGTCGGGGCGTTGATCTCGGCCGAGCACAGAGACCGGGTGATCAGCTACATCGAGACCGGTAAGGCGAATGGAGCCAAGTTACTGTGTGGCGGTGGACCGCCCGATGATCCGGAACTGACCAACGGCTTCTTCGTTGAACCGACCGTCTTCGATGGGTGCAGCGACGACATGCAGATCGTTCAGGAGGAGATTTTCGGCCCGGTGATGGCGGTACTCGCCTTCGAGACCGAGGACGAGGTGGTGGAACGGGCCAACGACACCATGTACGGCCTGGCTGCCGGTGTGTTCACCAGCGACATTCAACGCGCCCATCGAGTGGTGGCGCAGTTGGAGGCCGGCACTTGTTGGATCAACAACTACAACATCACGCCGATCGAGATGCCGTTCGGCGGCACGAAACAATCCGGCATCGGTCGGGAGAACAGCCTCACCACCCTCAATCACTACACGCAGCTCAAGAGCGTCTACGTAGAGATGGGCGATGTCGAGGCACCGTACTGATGACGAACCAGGCTTTGGTTGGTTGAAATGAGAAGTGCCCTCCCGGAGCTGTTCTCGCCGCTGACGATTCGCAACGTCACGGTCAAGAACCGCATCGTGTCGACCGGACACGACACGATGATGGCCGAGAACGGTGTGCCCAGCGACACCACCGCTGCCTATCACACCGCTCGTGCGGCAGGCGGGGTCGGGCTGATCATCACCGAGATCGCCGGGATCCACGACAGCTCGCGGTATACCCCGCGCATCATCATGGCGACCAGCGACAACTGCGTCCCAGGGTTTCGCAAGATCGCCGACGCATGCCACGGGTACGGCTGCACCGTATTCGGTCAGCTGTTCCATCCTGGACGAGAGATCTTCCCCAAGACCGAGGACGGTAGCGCGATGGTGGCGTACTCGGCGTCGGCGGTCCCGAACGAGCGCTTTCACGTCATGCCCAGGGCGATGTCGAAGGGTCTTATCGACGAGATCATCAGCGGCTTTGCCGATGGTGCCGAGCGCTTGCAGCGAGCCGGGTTCGACGGAGTCGAGATCGTCGGCAGTCACGGCTACCTGATCGCCCAATTCCTCAACGCGCGGGTGAACCGGCGCGACGACGACTACGGCGGCAGCTTCGCCAATCGCCTCCGGCTCGTTCGCGAAGTGGTATCGGCAGTACGGGCCCGAATCGGCGACATGGTCATCGGACTGCGTATCTCGGCCGACGAGCTCCACCCGGACGGCCTGAGCGCTGACGAGGTAGTCGATATCTGCCAGACACTCGACGCCGATGGCGAGCTCGACTATTTCAGCGTCGTGACAGGGGCCTCCACGACGCTGGGAAGCTCCGCCCACATAGTGCCGCCCATGGAGACCAAGAGATCCTCTGTGGCACCCCATGCCGCGGCAGTGCGTGCTGTGGTGGGCAAGCCGGTGATCGTAACCGGGCGGACGGTCGATCCCGTCGATGCCGAGCGCATCCTGGTGGCAGGCCAGGCCGATCTGTGCGGCATGACGCGGGCGCTGATCAGCGATCCGGAGATGCCCAACAAGGCCGGCGAGGGTCGTCTGGACGAGATTCGAACCTGTATCGGTTGCAACCAAGCCTGTATAGGACACATGCACATGGGAGTACCGATCTCGTGTATCCAGTATCCCGAGAGCGGGCGCGAGCTGGTCTACGGCGAGCTACGCTCGGCCGATGTGCGGCGCAAGATCCTCGTCATCGGCGGGGGGCCGGCGGGCATGAAAGCAGCAGCGGTGGCGGCCCAGCGGGGCCACGAGGTGGTTCTTTGCGAGCGTTCGCCGGAGCTCGGAGGGCAACTTCTGCTGGCCGCGGCACTCCCAGAACGTGCCGAGATCGGCGGCATGACCCGGAACTTGGTGCGCGAGGTCGAGGCCGCAGGCGTGGAGCTCATCACCGGCGTCGACGTCACCGGCGAGCTGATCGCTCAGCGCTCGCCGGATGTTGTCGTTCTTGCCACCGGAGCCAAGCCGTACATACCGGAGATTCCGGGGATTGACGAGGCGCACACAGTTACTGCCTGGCAGATCCTGCGGGACGAGGTCGAAGTCAATGGCTCTGTTGTCGTCGCCGATTGGCGCTGCGATTGGGTTGGTCTCGGGATCGCCCAGAAGCTCGCCCTCGCCGGGCATCCGGTGCGGCTGTGTGTCAACGGCACCATGCCCGGAGAGACCATCCAGCAGTACGTGCGCGACCTCATGGTGGGCGCGGTGCATCGCCTGGGAGTCGAGGTCGTGCCGCTCCTGCGGCTCGCGCGAGCCGCGGCCGACGGCACGATCCGTTTCGTGCACACGACGAGTGGCGAACAGGTTACGTACGCGGGCTGCGATACGCTCGTGCTGGCCATGGGGCACGCTGCCGTGAACGATCTCGAGGCCGAGCTGGTGGGCTTCGACGGTGAGGTCGTCGCCATTGGTGATTGTCTCTGCCCGCGTACCGCCGAGGAAGCGGTCTTCGAAGGGCTCAAGGCAGGGGTGGCTGTCTAGCAGGGGTGGCTGTCCAGCCAGGCTATCGAGTGCGAATGCAGATCAGGAGATCCAGATGACCATTCGACGTGAAGAGCTCCGCAGCACTCTCTTCGCCGTGTGTATGAGTCTGGCCACCGTGATCTCCATCGGTACAGGTTGGGCGCAGATGGACGGAGGCCATAGCCGCGAGGCCACGTACTCCGTTCGGCCCGATGTCGGCGTCATGGTGCCGATGCGCGACGGGGCCGAACTGTCGACCGACCTGTACTTCCCCGCGGGGGCGACGGAGCCGCTGCCGACGATCTTGGTGCGCACGCCGTACGGCAAGGAGGGTGGAAACCGGGTCGACGTCGAGACGTTCGTTGGTCAGGGCTATGTAGTCGCCATGCAGGACATCCGCGGCCGCTACGAGTCGGAGGGTCGATACGTGGTACACGCCACCGACCGTAACGACGGATACGACACCGTGGAGTGGTTGAGCACGCGGCCCTGGTCCAGCGGCAAGGTGGCGACCTTTGGCTGCTCGTATCGCGGTGGGGTACAGCTGGAGCTAATGGCGGCGCAGCATCCCAATCACGTGGCGGCCATCGCGATGGCTCCGTCAGGGACGTACTACTCACCCGGTCGGCCATGGGCGTCGTTCGATGGTGGCGCCTTCGAGCTGGCACAAACCGCAGGCTGGTTCATCAGCAACCCGACCAAACTCTTCTACGGGCCTCCCGACTGGGTCGACCGCGAAGAGTGGTTCGGATCCGAACAGGCCAAACTCTTCCGCACCGGCCCTGAACGTCAGCGGGCAGATCGGCTCGGGCTCTACTGGACGTTGCCGATCATCGATGTGGTGAAGAAGTCGGGCGCTGCCGAGACCGACTACGAAGACTACGCCTCGAATACTCCGGAAGCGGAGTATTTTCAGGAGCTGGATTTCGTTCGCGCCGACGACAGGTTCGACACAGCGGCATTGTATGTGGACAGCTGGTACGACTTCGCCGTCGGCGAGACGCTCATGCTGTTCAACCAGATGCGTGAGAGCTCGGTGGGCCAAAGGGCGCGCGACAACCAGTTCCTCATCGTCGCCCCGACGACCCACTGCAGCCACAGTGCTGCTGCCGAGCGCACCATCGTCGGCGAGCGCGATCTCGGCGATGCGCGCAAGGGCTACGTCGATCTCTATCTCGACTGGTTCGACTACTGGCTGAAGGGAATCGACAACAGCGTCACCGACATGCCGCACGTGAGCTACTACCTCATGGGAATGAACGAGTGGCGCTCCGCCGATACATGGCCGCCTGCCGGTACGAGCTACAGGAAGCTCTACTTGCATAGCGGTGGCCGCGCCAACAGTCGACTCGGCGACGGGTTGCTGAGTGCCGCGCCGCCGGGCGATGAGCCAGCAGATCGATTCACCTACGATCCCGCCACCCCGGTGATGTCGCTAGGCGGCCAGGCATGCTGCACGGGCATGAGCACCGGGCAGGGCGGATACGATCAATCGGTGAACGAGATGCGACAGGACGTGCTCGTCTATACATCGGAGGCGCTTGACGAAGGCGTAGAGGTGTCCGGGCCGTTGGAGGTCGTGCTCTATGTGGACTCGTCCGCCAAGGACACGGATTTCACTGCCAAGCTGATCGACGTCTACCCCGACGGAAGAGCCTTCAACGTGCAAGAGGGCGCGCTACGCATGCGCTACAGGGAAGGGTTCGACAAGAAGGTATGGATGCAGGCCGGCGATGTCTACGAGGCCCGCCTCGACCTGCACGCCACCAGCAACTATTTCGGTTCCGGACACCGTGTCAGACTCGAGGTGTCGAGCAGCAACTTCCCGCGCTTCAGCCGCAACATGAACACCGGCGGCAACAACTACGACGAGACCGAATGGGTACTGGCGCACAACGGCGTTCACCATTCGGCCGAGTACCCGTCGCACGTCATCCTACCGATCGTTGAATAGGCTACCGGAGGGCCGTGGGGCTGCCTGAGGGATCCTTCTTACGGTCCCGGCGGCGCGCGCAATCACCCCATCTGCCGCGGTAGCCACAGCGCCAACTCCGGGAACGCGATCAACAACGCGAGCACCCCCAAGACGCCAGCAACGAACGGCGCGACACCGAGAAAGATGTCGCCCATTGGCACCTCGGGCGCTACACGGCGCATGACAAAGACGTTTGCCCCGATCGGCGGAGTTACCAAGGCAAGCTCGGCCATGATCACGGCGAAGACCCCGAACCAGATGAGGTCGATGCCGAGCTCCTCAATCACAGGCACGACGAACGGGATGGTGAGCACGAGCATGCCGAAGACGTCGAGCATCGCCCCCAGGATCAGGAACAGCACGACCAACAACAGCAGAAACGACACCCGCCCGAGCTGCATATCGACGAGAAAGCTGACGATGTCCTGGGTCAGCCCGGTGACTGCCAGAAAGCGGGCCATGAGGTAGCCGCCCATGATGATGGCGAAGATCATCGAGGCTATGAGCGCCGTACTGCAGAGACCGCGCGAAAGTGCCGTCAGGGTCAGCTTGCGGAGCAACGCGGCCGCGACAACTACGCCCATGCATCCGATGCCGGCAGCCTCGGTAGGCGTGAAGATTCCAGCGTAGATTCCGCCGATCACTAGAACAAACAGGCTGCCAATCGGCGCCACTCGGTTGACCGCCCGCAACCGCTCCTGCCAGGTCGAGGGGGGACCCTTGGGCCCCAGCTCGGGCCGCAGCGCGCAGCGGACCAAGATGATCGCCGAGAACGTCAGGGCGGTGAGGATGCCGGGGACAATACCGGCGATGAACAGCGCGCCGATCGAAGTCTCCGTCATCACGCCATAGAAGATGAAGATGACACTCGGCGGAATCAGGATCCCGAGGGTCCCTGATGCTGCCAGCGCCCCGGTGGCAAGCCGAGCGTCGTAGCCGTGTCGTCGCATCTCGGGCATGACGATCGAGCCCATGGTGGCGACCGTGGCAATGCTCGATCCGGTCACGGCGCCGAAGCCGGCGCACGCCAGCACGGAGGTAATCGCCAGGCCACCCGGCACTCTGCCGATCCACTTCTGCACGCCATCATAGAGGTCGGCAGCGAGGCCGGTATGGAACACCAGTTGGCCCATGAGCACGAAGAGTGGGATCGTCACGATCACGAAGCTGCGCCCCTCGTCCCAAGGGATCAGGGCGACATGAGCGAGGGTGGCCGATGCCCCTTCGAGAACCCACAGCCCGACGACGCCGGTCACTGCCATGGCCAGGGCGATCGGCACTCCTACGATCAGCAGAGTGAGGAGGAGCGCGATCCCGAGCAAGCCGACGATCGTTACATCCAATCGCTGTCCGCCTCCCCATCGGTCGGCTTGCCCTCGGGATTAGACAGCAGCCGCCCCACGAACACCAAGCTGCAGACACCCATGAACCCCATGAAAGGCCACAGCGGCAACATCAGGTCCTCGCCGGTTTCCCAGGTGGCGGCCATGTAGGGAACGAACCGAGTACTTTGTGCTGCCAACGCACCGAAGACGATGATGCCCGAGAGCGCCGATAGCAGATCGGCGAGCTGTCGCCGCCGCCCTTCCAGCCGCGAATGAACCAGCTCCATGCGGATGTGAAAGCCCCGATCCCAAGCGTGAGGCAGGGCGCCGAAGAGTGAGACCAACAGCAGCAGCCCGTTGGCGTCGCGGCTCCAGCGTAGCGGGGCGTTGAACAGGTAGCGCAGCAACACGTCGACGGTAACGAGCGCCACCAGCGCCGGCAGCCCACCGTACACGCCGAGCCGATACAGCCACAGCGAGGCGCGAGCCGACCAGCGATCGGTCAATTCGAGCATCGGATCGCTCCCAGCACGCCGTCAGAAATCAATGATCCATTCCACCGGATGCTCGGTCACACGTTGCAGGATCTCTGCGTTGGTAAGGTGGGCGTACTGTGCCGCCAGCTGCTCGAGATCGTCCACGACTTCCCTCGCAGGCAGCCCCAGGGCCTCGTTCTCGGCAATGAAGCGCTCCTTGAGCGGTACCAGTCGCTGTCGCCAGCGCTGGGTCTCGTCTTCCGATAGCTCGATCAGCTCTACCCCTGCATCCAGGATGGTTGTCATGGCGCGATCGGCGCGGGGGCCCGAGTAGTAGTTCTGACAGGCCATCTGGCTGCGGATTCGCAGTAGCCGGTAGAAGTCGTGCTTGATATCGGGGGGCAGGGCATCGAAGGTCTGTCGATTCAGGCAGTATTGCAGCGCTAGCATGTTGACGTCCACGCGCGTGAAGGCACGCCCGATCTCGTAGAGACGGTAGGTCGCCATGTCGGGCGCCCCGAGCGCCACGGCATCCAGAATGCCGCGCTGAAACGCCGTGTAGGTCTCGCCCGCCGCCATCACCACCGGGACCACCCCGAGCTCCGCGAAGACCTGTGCAGTCAGCCCTCCAGTGACGCGCATTTTGATGCCCTGCATGTCCTCGAGCGTGCGAATCGGTAGTTTGGAGATGATGTTGTAGGGACTGGTGGTGTCGTAGTGGGCCAGATACACGCCCATGCGCTCGTACTCGGCTTTGAAATGCTTCGGGTAGAGCTCCTCGGCCACCAGCGAGCCGACGGGCGGGCTGGCAAACAGGAACGGTAACTGCAGCGCGTGCAGTAGATGGAAACTACCGGGCTGGTATCCGGCGTAACCGTGCGTGTAGTCGGAGATGCCAGTCACCGAGGCCTTGAACCCGTCCAGGGCACCATGGAGCAGCTTGTCCATGTAGCCCTCCAGGAGAAGGCGATCTCCCATCTCCTCCTCGACCAACTTCTGGAAAGGGACGAAGCCCTCGGTGTAGAGGCCATGCGAGCGCGGCACGTGCGAGGTGTAGCGGATGATGTAAGGCGCTTCGGTGCTGGCTCGCCGTCCGCGGAGGAACGGAGCGACGATCGCCACTCCAGCAGCCGACATCAGCAGCTTTCGGCGAGTCCAGTCCCGGCCGCCGGTCGGGTCCTCGATGGCTTGTCCCTCGCTCATCGGATCCTCGTACATGGCGGGCAACTAATCGTGGCTCCACTGGCTACAGAGACCGCCGGTGGTCTCGGCACCGTCCACCACGTACACGTGGCCCGTAGTGAACGCCGCGTCCTCCGAGGCGAGAAAGGCGAACAGAGCGGCGATTTCCTCGGGCTTCGCGTGGCGGCCGGACGGGATCTTGCGGTTGACCGCATCGAACATGGCGTCGCTGTACTCGGCGCGCTGCATGGGTGTCAGCACGTAGCCCGGTGATATGGCGCAGACGCGAACCTTCGGGGCAAGCTCGAGCGCCATCGACTGGGTCAGCGCGATCACTCCGCCCTTACTGGCGTTGTAGTCGGCGTAGTGCGGGTAGCCGGTGCTTCCGCCGGTCGAAGCGGTGTTCAGAATCACCCCCGAGCCCCGTTCCATCATGTGGCGTGCCGCCGTCTGTGCCACCAGGAAAACGCCCTTCAGGTTGACCCCCAACACCTCGTCCCACTCCTCGGGAGTAATCTCGAGGAAGTCGTGCCGGATGCTGATCCCGGCGTTGTTGATCAGCACGTCTACCGACCCCATGCGCTCGATGGCCTCCTTGAACGCTGCTTGCACCTGCTCGAGCTGCGAGACATCTGCGTCGATCACGCCCGCCAGCGTAGGTAGCTCCCCGGCCACCCGCTCGCGTGCCTCAGCGCTGCGATCGAGCACACAAACCGCGCAGCCCTCCTCCAGAAAGCGGTTCGCGGTGGCCTGCCCAATACCGCTGGCGCCGCCGGTGACCAGGACGTTCTTCCCCCTCAAACCTCGCATCGAAAGCGCTCCTCTCGCGCGGTCAATCCGTTGGCTCGAAGAACGACACGGCGATCTCGTCGGCCAGGGTGCTCGGATTGCGTGTGGACAGATTGGTCAGGACAATCACGGTCAAGCGGATTTCCGGGTAGCGAACGATCACCGTCCGGAACCCCACCCAGGCACCACCGTGCGAGATCCGTCGATGGCCGCGATGCGAGTCGACACCCCAGCCGAAGCCGTAGCCGAACGTGCTGCCGTCGTTGAGTACGCCGGAGGTAAACGCTTCGTCGAGGGCAGCGTGGCTCACCAGCCGGTCCGTGTAGAGCGCCTGGTCCCAGCGGAGTAGATCCGCCACCGTGGAGAAGACACCGCCGGCACCGACGATCGAGTTCAGCATGTGGTCGTCATCGACCTCGAAACCGGCACCGGTTCGGGAGTGACCGATGGCGCGGTTGTCGATCTGCGGCAGCGTATCGTCGGGCCCCGACGGCCAGCTGCCGGCGTAGTCGGGAACGAATGATCGGGTCATGCCCAGCGGGGTGAAGATGCGTTCGTCGACGAACTCACTGAACGGCTGCCCCGACACGCGTGCTACGAGGCCAGCGAGCGTGTCATAGCCCGGGTTGCTGTACTGGTGCCGCTCACCTGGCTCAAAGAGCGGCTCGCCCCAGTCGGCGAGCACCGAAACAGCCTCCTCGTTGCCGGGCCGCTGCCCGGAGAAGCGCCGCTCGATCTCGTCGTAATACTCGGGCAGTCCGCCGGTATGTACCAGCAAGTGGCGGATGGTGATGTCGGAGAACCGCCGCAGCTCGGGGAGATGCTCGGCGATCGAGTCGTCGAGTCCCAGCCTGCCGTCCTTTGCCAGGATCATGACCGCCATCCCCACGAATTGCTTCGACACCGAGCCCAGCCGGAAGTTCGTATCGGCGTCGATCGGGATGCTGTCGGCCACCTCGGCAAGGCCGTACCCGCCGCTGTAGAGGATCTCGCCGTCTCGTGCGACAAGCACCGCCGCTCCAGGCTGGGCGGCTCTGTCTATGAAGCCCAGAATGTTGTCGACCCGCTCCTCGGCGCTGAGCGGATCGAGGTAGATGTCGGTAATCGGATCGATAAACTCGCTGCTGTCGAAATCGGCGCGGTTGGACAGCAGGACGATGCTGAACTGGGCATCGGGATGGCGCGCGATGGCGGTGCGAAAGCCGACCCAACTGCCGCCGTGGGAGATGCGTCGGTGGCCCTGGTACGCACCGATGCGCCAGCCGAAGCCATACCCGATGTCTTCGAAACGCGCCAGTGCGGGGGTGAACGCCTGCTTCAGTGTCGCCTTGCTCACCAGCTGTTCGGTATACAGGGCCTGGTCCCACCGATACATGTCCTGCAGGCTGGCGTAGATGCCTCCGGCACCCATCATGAAGTTCATGCGGTGGTCGTCGTTGAGCTCGAAGCTGCCCTCGGTGGGCGAATAGCCGAAGGAACGGTTGGGAATCACCTTGGCCGCGTCGTCCCAGGCGATCGCGCCGGCCATCCCCAGCGGCTCGAAGACCTTCGCTGCGATGAAATCGGCGAAGGGCTCACCGGCTACGCGCTGCACAATGAGGGCCAGGATCTCGTATCCGGAGTTGCTGTACTCGTACCGATCTCCGGATGGAAATACCGGCTCTCCCCAGCGCGCATAGGCCGCCGCACCATCTTCGTTGTTCGGCGTGCGGTCGGGCACGTACTCGTCCAATGCCGGGTAGTAGTTGGGCAGCCCACCGGTGTGGTTCATCAAGTTCCGCACCGTGATCTCGTCGCCATAACGTTCGGAGATCTCCGGAACGTACTTGCTGACCGGATCGTCATAATCGAGCAGTCCGCGCTCGGCCAGGATCATCACCGTCATGCAGACGAACTGTTTGGTGACCGATCCCAGCCGTACCCCGGTATCGGGTGCCAGCAGAACCTGCCCTTCGACGTCTGCGTAGCCGTAGCCGGCCTCGTGGACGACCTCACCATCCCGGATCACCATTACCGCCACGCCGGGCTGAGCCCCGTCCGTGAAGCGGCTGAACAGAGCGTCGACTTGCTCCGATCGATCGGCATCCGCATCTGTGCTCGCCGTGCTTGCGACACAGCCCGATGTCAGGACGGCCAGCACGGCGACGGAAAGGACGCTGCTAAGGACCCGCCGCGGCAGCGCCGTGCGCGATACGGCGGCGAAGCTCAATTGACTCGTGAACCCGATTTCGATCATGGCGCAGCTCCTATCGTCAGATGTCTTTCGCCAGACACACGCTGAGTGCCGAGGTAGCGTACTCGCCGAACCTGGCGACACGCCGGAATCCGGCCCGCTCGTACATGGCCAGGGCGGCATCCTGGCGCTTGCCGGACTCCGGCAGGATGCGGTGCACGGCCAGATCGTGCGCCTCTGCTTCGAGCGAACGCAGCAACTCGCCTCCGATTCCGCTACCGTCCACGATCTCCTCCGCGTCGAGTCGGAAGTGACTATCACCTTCCTCCGGATAGCGCTTCGAGACTTCGGCGTTCAGGGCGGCGAAGAGCTTCTGCACTGCTGGGGAATCGAGATTTTCTCGCCGAAGCTGAAGGTCAGCGTTGCGCGAAGCGCCCGGTGGATTCGTGGTCATCTCGGCCTCGGGCAGCGTCCGGCTTACTCTGGGAGCGCGAAGGTAAGTAGCGAGTTCTGCACCGCGACGCTGATGAACTGGCGGCCCTCGACGCTGTAAGTCATGGGGGCGGCGTGCGCGGTTCCGCCGGCGCTGAGGTGCCAGAGGACGTCACCGGTGCGATCGTCGAGGGCGAATAGATACCCGTCGACGGTGCCGGAGAACAGCAGACCGCCTGCCGTCGTCAGAATTCCAGCACCGAAGGAGACTGAAGGAGTGATCGGATACTCCCATCGCAGGTCACCGGTCAACGGATCGAGGGCGCGAATCGCAGCCGTGACGTTCTCCATGTGGTCGGCCGCCTCAGTGGTGCCGCCGTAGTACAGATCACCCTCGATGTATTCTTCCTCGCGCTTGTAGTACACGTCGGCGGCGTCGATGGACCGCACGTAGAACAGACCCGAGCTGCGACTGTAGCTAGGCGACCACCAGTTGGTGCCGCCCGTCCAGCCCGGGTAAACGAGCACACCCTCTTCGTTGGGTTCGAGGCCGGGAATGAGAATCGGCCGACCCTGCTCATCGATGCCTGACGCCCAAGTTTGCTTGGCGTAGGCCCTGGCCCGAAGGAACTCGCCGCTCTCGCGGTCGATGACATAGTAGAAGCCGTTCCGGTTGGCGGTCAGCAGCAGCTTGCGCGGGGCGCCGTCGACGGTTGCATCCATCAGCACCATGGTCTGGTTAGCATCCCAATCGTGGGTGTCGTGTGGCGTGAACTGGTGGTGCCAGCGAAGCTGTCCGCTTTCGGGATCGAGAGCGACGACGCTGTTGGCGTAGAGGTTGTCACCCGGTCGGACGTCGCCATTCCAATCCGGGCTCGGGTTGCCGGTTCCCCAATAAAGCAGGTCGAGCTCGG
Organism: Acidobacteriota bacterium; assembly: GCA_965205505.1. Classification (GTDB taxonomy): domain Bacteria; phylum Acidobacteriota; class UBA890; order UBA890; family WLXD01; genus DASCOT01. The sequence continues at coordinate 3,116,759 of CBDBHB010000009.1, read as the reverse complement.
GGTCGTACGATCCCGTCAACCAGGTCGGGGCGCCGCCACGCCGCCAGGAGTCGCCGCCCCAAGAGTCGTTGCCAACTTCGCCTTCGCCCGGGATCGTGTAGAAACGCCACAGGCGTTCACCGGTTTTGGCGTCGTAGGCATCCAGAAAGCCTCGAATGCCATACTCGCCGCCGGCCACGCCGGTGATGACCTTGTTCTTCACGATCAATGGCGCAGCAGTGATGCTGTACCCGGCGTCGGGACGGGCGACCTCAGCGTTCCAGATCACGCTCCCGGTCTTGAGATCGAGCGCCAGCAGCCGTCCGTCGACGGTGCCGACGTAGACTGAATCGCCGAGTATGGCGACGCCCCTGTTGTTCAGGCCGCAGCACATGGTGAGCTTCTTGGGCACGGGGTGCGTGTACTTCCAGTAGGGTCGGCCTGTGGCCGCGTCGAGGGCGATCACGTTGCTCGGCGATTCGGTGATGACCATCAGCCCATCCGCCACGACGGGGGAAGTCTCGACGGTCGACAGCGTGCGGAACTGGTGAACCCACTCGACGCGCATGTTGGCGATGTTGTCGCGGTCGATCTGTGCCAGCGCGCTGTACTGATTGCTGGCGTACGAGCCCGTATACATCAGCCAGTTGTGTGGCTCATCGGCCGCCCGCTCGAGGCGCTCGGCAGTCACCGGAGCTGCTGCGCCTGGTGCTTGTGCCGCAGCAGCGGTAGCCCCTTCATGTAGCGAGAACGCAACAACCACCATGAACAAACCCAACCCCAGCAACCCCGAACCCAGCAAAAGGGTCGCGCCGCGGGATCTCATGGACCGCTCTCCGCTCCGTTGAGGCCGGCTAGGTACGCGATGACGTCGGTGAGCTCGTCGTCGGTCAGCAGCCGGCCGAAGGCTGGCATCAGTGAGTCGAGTTTCCGGTCGAGTCGATTCAGGTCGCGCTTTCTGAGGGCATGCAACCCGTCGTTGCCGTCGAGGAGACGAATCGTGAACTGATCCTCGTCGATTATGTAGCCGTCGATTTGCTGACCGGTCCGGGTGGAGACGGCAGCTCTCCACCATCGCGGCTCCACTTCGGCGCCAGGCTCCAAGAGCGCCGTGCGCAGAGCATCGGGGGCGAGTCGCCATCCCACCCAACTCAGATCCGGTCCCTGGCGGCCGCCTGCACCGTTCACCATGTGACACAAGGCGCAGTCGGCTCTGCCGTAGAACAAATCGCGCCCCCGAGTCGGATTACCGGCAACCTCTACCACACCGCTGCTCAATGAACGCAGATAGGCGACAATTCTCCACACGCTCCTGTCGTTGAGGCCATTCCAGGGCATCCCGGGCAGCCCGTTCTGGATGATCGAGAAGACCTGCGCGTCCTCGTTGCCGTTGCGGTACGGGCGACGTCGGAGGTTAGGCCCTCGTCCTCCGGTGGCGTTCCCACCGTGGCACGACGAACAATTCCTCAAGAACAACTGCTCGCCGGCGGCGACGTCGCTCGCGGCGGCGTACGGATTCTGCCCCCGCTCGGCCGGGCCCGCAGCTGCGATCAGCGAGACGCAGGCCAACAGCCAGAGCCAACAACGGTGCTTCGTCCACGTCATGTCCCGCGATTCTCTTCTTGGAGGCTGCGCGAATTTAGCAACCAGTGTCGGGTCGCCTCAAGTCGACGTTCCGGATACGCGGATCAGGTTCGCTCGGCCCAGGGATACTGGAACTCCGGTTGGATGACGTCGGTTTCAGAAGCTCCTGCATCTTCATGCTACGTTCTCCTCGCGTTGCGGACTGGCCCCTGAGTGTGTCGGCGTGATTTTCGGACGCGCAGGTGATACTGACGCTGATGGAGGGCGAGCCGGCACACGGCGAGCTCGCAGACCTCGCCCAATGAGAAAAGCGCCCCGCCGAACCCGGGCGTCGGGGCGCAAACGTCGAGTTCGTCAGCGCTGCGACAGGTAACCGGCGACGCTCAGTCGCTCGGTGGCCACTCCCCGTGTTGCGGCAGGCCGTCGGTGATCTCGTGCCACGGCGCCTTATGGTCGACCATGATGTGCATCGTGGGACGCACGCCTGGATCCCCGATGAGCGTGCCGGCCTCGATGAAGACCTCGCCGTGGTAGAGGTTGCCGCCACAGTTGGAGCACGACACGCGAGCAGTGTACGGATCCTCTTCGTACTTGTGCACGAGCTCGGCGCCTTGCGTGATCTTGAAGTTCTCAGGCTTCACCATCACTACCGTGCCATGCGCTGTTCCGCTGCTGTGCTGGCATCGCGAGCAATGGCAATGGGCCATGAGCTGAGAATCACTGGCCTCGTACTGCACGCCTCCACACAGGCACTTACCTTGCATCTTGTTGTTCCTCCCTCGACAGGCGGGCTATCGGGTTCGTCAGCCGGAGCGCATGCGCCTGTCCAATTGCAGTTTGACAGTGACGGCCCGGACTCTACCGATGCCAAACGGCAAAGACAACCGGTTCACAGAGGATTTGGGGGGAGCCTGGATCGGCCTGGCGCGCTAGCAGGCCAAGTTGACAGCGAGCGCCTGGGCCCATTAGATCTGTGCAGGAGGGGACGATGGTAGATCGGGTCAAGGCACGCCAGCTCGGCATGGGCCGCGGCATCACGCGGCGTGATTTCGTCAACGGCTTCGCGGTGGGCAGCGTCGGCGCGTGGGCGGCGACACGCAGCGCGCTGCGCGGGCTCAAAGGGTCGAACCTCACGCCGGAGGGTGTAGCTACCAGCTACCCGCCCAGCCTCACCGGGCTGCGCGGCAGCCACGAGGGCTCGTTCGAGGCGGGGCACCGTCTGCGCGACGGCGCCTACGAGAGCTTGTCTGACGCCGTGGACACCGGCGAGGTCTATGACCTGGTGGTGGTTGGCGGCGGGCTCTCGGGACTGTCGGCCGCCCACTTCTTCCGTCAAGCGCTCGGCAACGATCAGACCGTTCTGATCCTCGACAACCACGACGACTTCGGTGGACACGCCAAGCGCAACGAGTTCACCTACAAGGAGCGGACCTGGATCGGCTACGGCGGCACCCAGAGCATCGTTTCACCGTTCCCCTACAGCTATGCTGCCAAGGCTCTGGTGCGGGATCTGGGCATCGAGGTCGCGCGTGCTGGCGAGTTTGTCGACAGCAATGTCTACGCGGGGTTGGGCTCGGCGACCTTCTTCGATCGCGAGACCTTCGGCGCCGACCGGCTGGTGGTCGGGCCGGGAGACGCGTCCTGGGAGGAGTTCTTCCGCAAAGCACCGTTCTCGGAGCAGGCGCGCCAGGATCTGATCCGGATCCACACCAGCAACGGCGACTACATGGCCGGCGTGGGCCGCGTCGAAAAGCGCGCCCGCCTCGCCAGGACGAGCTACCAGGACTACCTGCTCGAGGTGGCAAAGGTCAGCCCGGAGGCGATCAAGTTCTTCCTCGGCCGCGGCTACCGAAACAACAAGCGGGTCGATACGCTGCCGGCGCTGGAGGCGGCGAAGGGCGGAGCGCCCGGATTCGACGGCCTCGACCTCGGGCTCGAGCCGCGCTGGCCGGGCAGCCGGGCCTACCGCTTCCACTTCCCGGACGGCAACGCCACCATAGCGCGCCTGCTGATCAACCGGCTGGTTCCCGCCGCGCTGCCCGGCGACCACGACATGCAGTCGGTGCTGAAAGCCCCGCTGCGCTACGACCGCCTCGACGAGCAAGGGGCTACGGTGCGGCTGCGCCTCGACAGCACCGTCGTACGGGTGGAGCACGAGGGCGCGCCCGAACACGCCGACTGGGTGCGCGGCGCCTACGTGCGGGACGGCAAGATGGTGCGGGTACGAGCCCGCAACTGTCTGCTCGCCTGCTGGAACCACGTTATTCCATACCTGGTCCCCGACCTTCCGCAAACGCAGAAAGAGGCGCTCGGCTACGCGGTGAAGGTACCGATGATGTACACCAACGTGTTCATCAGAAACTGGCGGGCATTCAAGGAGCTGGGAGTCTCCCGTATCAGCTATCCGGCCATGTACCACAGCTCCTGCAGCCTCGACTATCCGGTGTCGATGGGGGGCTACGAATGCACACAGTCTCCCGACGAGCCCATCGTGTTGCACATGGTGCGCAACCCCAACGAGCCTGGCCTGCCGCGCAAGGACCAGCAGCGCGCCGGCATGCTCGATATGCTGATGACCCCGTTCGAGACCATCGAGCTGGAGATTCGTGATCAGCTGACGCGCGCCCTCGCGGGCGGCGGCTTCGACCCGGTCGAGGACATCCTGGCGATCACCGCCAACCGGTGGCCGCACGGCTATGCCTACACCTACGATACGCTTGCCGACCCGGACGTGCCCGATGCCGAGCGTCCGCACGTGCTCGGCCGCAAGCCCTTCGGAAAGATCGCCATCGCCAACGCCGACGCTGGCGCGGCGGCGTACACCAACGTCGCCATCGATCAGGCGGATCGAGCCGTCCAGGAGCTGATGTTGGCAAACGGGCTGAAGTAGCCTCGAACAACTCCGCCGCAACCAGGAGACCGGAGATGCGCCGTATCGCCAGAGCTACGGGTGCAGCTCTCACCGTCGCCATCCTGGGAACCGCATGCACCAATGGAGCGCCCGCGCCGGCAAGAGAGGCAGCGGCACTCGACCGCCGCGAAGCCCGTTACATCGAGCCGGTTCCCTGGAACAAGGAGCACTTCACCAAGGTCATCGGCCTGGGGTATCCGGAGCTCGGCATGGAGATGGATGTGGCCCATGCCGAGATGCGCACCATCGACGGCAGGGACTGTGTAGTCGGCAACATGGTCTCCTTCGACGTCGACGACGACTACGCCTATGACATCGATGAGGCCGCTACTCTGACCTTGACGTACGCTCCGGAGTTCACCACTGCCTCTCCTTTTCAGGTGATCTGGGACCGCAACGGCGGTGACGGCCACGGTAGATTGGACATCGACGTGGAGCCGGGTGCCACGTTCCGCGAGACCACGGTCACGCTTGACCGGGCGCGGCTGGCGGGGCTCGGTGCCCAAGAAACCGATCTCGCGGTGGGCGTGTACCGTGGCACCGTGGCGCTTTGTGATGTATCGATCGAGCGTAGCGGGACCACACGGGCGGCGACGGAATTCGGAGTCGTGCAGCTTACCGTAGAGGATGCTGACACGAGCAGCACGATGCCGGCAAGGGTGGGCATCTTTGATGCCACCGGTCGCGCGCCGCTACCATCTGACGACGCGATTCCGGTCTGGAGGTTCATCGACGAGGTTCGTCGCCACTGGTTGAACCGCCGCACCATGTGGCCCTCCGAGAACCGTCAGGCCTTCTATATCGATGGCTCCTACGAGGCGCGGCTACCGGTAGGCAGCTACGAGCTCGCGGCAACCCACGGCATCGAGTACCACGCCTACTACGGCACCTTCGAGGTCGGGGCGGGGGAGACCACGGAAGTCGCCGTCTTGCTGCAACGCTACGACGACCTGCCGAGCCGCGGTTGGTTTTCGGGCGATTCGCACATTCATCTACAGCGCGATCGCGTCGACGATCTAGACGTCTGGTCGCAGATCGCCGCGGAAGACCTGCATGTGGCCAACTTGGTGGAGATGGGCAATATCGGCGGAACCTATTTCACCCAGCCTGCGTGGGGGAACGATGGTCGCTTTGCTCGCGACGGAACCGTGCTCGTGTCTGGTCAGGAAGACCCGCGAACCGGTCAGCGCGGCCACACGCTGCACTGGAACATCGGGCGGCCGACGCATGCCGATGCGACAGCGTTCTACGAGTACCACAAGGTGTTCGAGCAGACCCGTGCGGACGGGGGCATCACCGGTTACGCGCACCTGGGGTCGTTGTTCAATGGCGAGCGCGGTCTCGCCCTCGAGATTCCATATGGACTGATCGACTTCATCGAGGTTCTGCAGGGCGGTCGTCTGTACACCGATCTCTGGTACGACTTCCTCAACCTCGGATATCGCATCTTGCCGGCCGCTGGCGCCGACTACCCCTACTTCGGCCCCACGCTGCCCGGCGTGGAGCGAACGTACGTACAACTCGACGGCCCGTTCAGCGCTGACGCCTGGTTCGACGCGTTCGGCGAGGGACGTACGTATGTCACCAACGGCCCGTTTCTCGACGCCACGGTCAACGGCCAGCCCATGGGCGCCGAGATTCATGTCGCGGCCGGGGCCCCCCTGAGTATCGTGGCGACGGCAAAGATGAACCCCGAGATCGAGCCGCTCGTACGGTTGGAGCTGGTGGTCTTCGGTGATGTGGTGGAGGAGGTCCCGGTGGAATCCGGCGAGGATCGTGCGCACCTACAAACCACGCTGGTCGCGGACCGGAGCATGTGGCTTGCCGTCCGCGCCTACGGGGTAAATGCCGAGCGCTGGTACACGACCGTGGCCCACAGCGCCCCTTTCTACGTGGTTGTCGACGATCAGCCCACGTGGAACACGGAGTCTGTGCCACAGCTCATCGACGAGCGCCTGCAGCACCTGCAGGAGCTCCTCTCTACCCCCATCGACCCGTCGGAGGATCTCGAATCCTTCGAGACCGGGGACCTGCTGATCGAGCAGTGGGACCTGCAGCTGCCGGCCTTGGCAGAGCGGGTTGAAGAGACGCGCTCTCTCTATGAGCAGTTGCGCCGACGGCATGCGGAGGCCGGTCGCCGGTAGCAGGCCGGTGGCATTGGCGGTCACGCACGCACCTACGCCAGGGTGGAGCACCTGCGTGTGCTGTGCGGCGTAGTCAACGCGTCACCGTGGAGGGAGTCGGTCACGCGATCAGGTCCGCTCAGCCCAGGGATACTGAAACTCCGGTCTGATCACGTCACCGAGGAGCTCCTGAACGGCGCGATGCGCTTGGTCCATGGCGGCGTGCGTCAGGCTGGTGGCGGCGGCGTCCGAGTTGGCGATGGCGATGCGGCCGAAGCGCTTCCGGCCTACGACCCAGGGGACCTCGTCGTAGCCCCAGTCCGGATCGTAAAGGTCATTGGCGCCGCCCGCGTAACCGTGCGGCCAGCGGTTGACGGTGATCGCCCCGATGTCTTCGGCAGGGTCGAAGCCGCCGCCCGCCAGGGCCCGTCCGAGCTCGTCGCGGATGCGGTACTCGAAGTACTCGAACGACGTGGCCAGCAGCTCCTCTCGCCCAGCCCGGAACTGGTCCCGAGCCGGAAGGCCGGGCTTGTTGGCCGGCATTCGCTGCAGGTGAAGGGGCTGTGGGTCGTCAGGCGTGCGCGCACATGTATAGCCCCCAAGACTTCGTCCCATGTCCAGCATCGCACTGCCGTGGTAGCAACCCGGGCCGTAGAAGCTGTTGATACCGAGTTCGTGGAACGCTCGCCAGTTGCGCACCATGACGCTGGTGTAGACGAGCGGTTGGCGTACGGCCATCTTCAGCGCCGCCTTCTGTTCCTCGGGAAAGTCGGGACAGAGATACGGGATCATGGCGTTGTAGCAGGCCATTACACAGGTGGCGCCGCGTGCCCGGTGCGCCTTGCCGCCGCGCACATAGGTCACTTCAACCTCGCCTGCGGAGCGCCGCTCGCCGACGTGGCTGACGTGGACGGCCGTGCTGTTCAAGCGAATCCGAACCGGGCTGCCGCTGTCGTCGATGGCAGCATAGTTGACTGGCGTCGCCACCGAATCTTCCATCGTCGTGCCGGGAAGGGCGCGTGGAATCAACCACCTTACGATCAGTCGCGCCACAGCGGCGTTGCCGTCGGGGAAATGGATGTCGTCGCCGAAGTCGTTCCCCGGGCCGAGCCAGCTCTGGGGCGGCCGCTCGAGGCCGAGCCCATCGAAGCCCGGAAGCCAACCGGACCGAAACGCGCCCCAGGCACTGTAGGAGTCGATCCCGGCGGCACCGTTGGAGCCGCCTTCGGCACGGCGCATGAAGAACGGCATGACGCCGGGATCCGCTTTGACGACCTTCAGCAGGTAGTCCTGGTAGCTAATCCTCCGTAGTCGCGCGATCTTCTCCTCGGAGGTCAAACCGGCCAGATAGTCGGTCTTGTCATCGTAGGCACGCGCTATGTCGCGCTTCACGCCATCGGAAAGCGGTGTGTCGGCAAGGAATTGCGTCCATGTGAGCGTGCTACGAACCGCTCCCCAGCCAGCTGGATCACCGACCGCGAGGTGGTCGGAGCCAAACGTCTCTTTGTCGAAGAAGATGCCCGCCTGGAGCCCCATCTCGCGGTAGATACTCCGATCGCGCGCGGTTGTTTTCAGGAACCGCGGCTTGTCGATCCCGATGTCCTCCAGCAGCGCCTTGGCCTCATGCGGGTAGCTGTTGGCGCCATGGATCATCATCGTGCCGCCGTAGCCGATCACCAGCTTGCCGTCGACCTCGAACTCGTTGCGTTTCGCGTGCCCCCCGAAGTCATCGTGATTGTCGAGAATCAGAATCCGCGCCGCCGGCAACGCCTTGCGGAAGAAATACGCCGCCGACAGACCGCTCAACCCGCCCCCGACGACAATCAAGTCGTAGCGCTCGCCGGTGTCCTCGGCGTTGCCCCAGGTCTTCCCGTAGCGCATCTCGTGCGCCACCTCGTAGGAGCCCTCATGGCTGCCCCGCATCCCAGTCAGCCGCGGCGGGTAGTACTCGCCGGGCTGCGTAGGCGCGCCGCCCGAAGGCCTTGCTGTCACCGCTTTCGTTGAAGTACCCGCGATTCTGCTAGAACCGAGGGCGCTCCCGCCGATCGCGATGCTCGCCCCGTTGAGGAAGTCCCGCCGGGTGATGTCCCGGTCCATCCCAAGCTCTCGGTCTTTCGCGCTCATGGCAGTCCTTCGATAGCAGCGTAGCCTCGGTCGGCGCGAAGCCTGACAGAGATCTTCGGTGGGTGCCAGCGCGTCGGCGTTGGCGAGGACGCGATCAGGTCCGTTCCGCCCACGGGTACTGGAACTCCGGGCGCAGCACGTCGGTGAGCAGCTCGCTCACCGCCCGATGCGCCTGGTCGAATGCTGCCTGGGCCAGGCATATGGCGGCAGCGTCGGAGTTGGCGATCGTGATGCGGCCGAAACGCTTGCGTCCCTGCAGCCACGGTGGCTCGTCGTAGCCCCAGTCGGGATCGTAGAGCTCGTTGGCGGCACCGGCGTAACCGTGCGGCCAGCGGTTGACCATGATCGCCAGGATATCGTCAGCAGCGTCGAAGCCACCCGCCCCCAGCGCGCGGTTGAGCTGATCGCGGATGTTGCGCTCGTAGTCCTCGAACGAGGTTGCGAGGATGTTCTCGCGGCCGGCGCGGAACTGGTCGCGTGCGTTCAGGCCCGGCGCAATCGGATCGCGATTCATCCGCACCACGATCGGTTCATCAGGCGACTCGGTAAAGTCGTAGTCGCCGATCCGGGTGGTCCAGCTGAGGCTGAAGAACTGGTGGAAGCTCCCCGGGCAGTGGGCGCCGTTGATGCCGAGCTTGACGAATGACCGCCAGTTGCGGATGAGGACGTTGGTGTAGACACGGGCGGTGCGCACCGCCATGTGGAGCGCGTCCTTTTGCTCCTGCGGCAGATCCCGCACGATGTGCGGAATGACGGCGTTGTAGCAGGCCAGCACGCAGGTGCTGCCGCGCACCCGGTACGCCGTGTCGCCGGTCACGTAGGTGACCGCTACCTCGCTTGCGGTGCGCCGATCGCCCACGTGGGTAGCGTTGATCACGGTGCTGTTGAGCCTGACGCGGACGTCGTCATCGGGTCGGTCCAGCCTCTCGTAGCGCACCGGTGTGGTAACCGAGTCCTCCATCGTATGGCCGGGCAGCGCGTCGGCGGCGTTGAGCCAGCGCACGATCAGGCGTGCGAGGCCGGCGTTGCCGTCGGGGAAGTGGAGACGATTGAGTGGGTTGTACGTGTCGCCGAGCCAGCTGCGAGCCGGACGATCCCCGAGCCCGAGGCCACGGAGCCCGGGGAGCGAGTTGTGCCGGAACGCCACGTAGGCGCTGAGCGAATCGATGCCGGCGGCGCCATTCGGGCCCCCCAGCGTCTGCTTCAGGAAGTAGGGAACCACGTCCGGCGTCGCACCGACGACGTCGAGGATGTAGTCCTGATAGCTCATGCGGCGCAGCTTCGCGATCTTTTCCTCTCGACTGAGGCCCGCCATATAGTCGGCGTTCTCGGTGTACAGACGAACGATGTCGCGCTTGGCCTGCGGCGAGAGCGGTGCCCCGGCGAGGAAGCGCTCCCAATCGGCGGCGCTGGCGCGGCCCTGCGGCTCACCGACGGCAAGGTGATCCTCCCCGAAGGTCTCGCGATCGAAGAGCACCCCGGCCTGAAGGTCCATCTTGCCCACTCCTCCGTAGCCATCTCCATACAGGTCGTAGCTAGTGGAAGTGGTGCTGTTGAATCGGTCCCAGTCGAGGCCGATGTCCTGGAGCATCGTCAGACCCTCGGGCGTATAGGCACCGGTCATGTACACGGAGCCGCCGTAGGTCACCACCGTGTGGCCGTCGACCTCGAACTCGTTGCGCTTGGCGTGGCCGCCGAAGTCGTCGTGGTTGTCGAGAATCAGAATTTTCGACTCCGGAAGCGCCTTCTTGAAGTAGTAGGCGGCCGCCAGCCCGCTGAGGCCGCCTCCAACGACGATCAGGTCATAGGTCTCGTCGAGGTCGGTAACGTCGTCGTAGCGCTTGCCGTCACGCACGGCATGCGCCGCCTCGAAGGAGCCCGGGTGGCTGCCGCGCATGCCCAAGAGCCTGGGTGGGTAGTTGTCACCCACTTCCCAGGTCTTGGGGTAGGGCAGCCCCGCTTGCTTTGCCGTGGTTCCGGGTACGGCTGGTGATGCGCCGGCAGTTCCGGCGCCGAGCAGCGAGCCACCGATCGCGATGCTGGTGCCGTTGAGGAAATCGCGCCGCGTGATGTCACGATCCATGCCGAGCTGGCGGTCAGTCGTGTTCACGGTGTACCTCCAGTCGGCATGCTCCCTTCGAGCAGCCTCGCGTGCACGGCGCTCATCACCCTGAAGCCATGATGCGTGAGCAGAGGAGCCGTTCGACCCCCAAGCGGTGACCGCTGGCCGAAGGGAGCATGCCGAGTCCCTCCGCCCTCCGTGATGCGATCAGGTCCGCTCCGCCCACGGGTACTGAAACTCCGGGCGCAGCACGTCGGTGAGCAGCTCGTTCACCGCCCGATGCGCCTGGTCGAACGCCGCCTGGGTCAGGCATATGGCGGCGGCGTCGGAGTTGGCGATCGTGATGCGGCCGAAGCGCTTGCGTCCTTGCACCCACGGTGGCTCGTCGTAGCCCCAGTCGGGATCGTAGAGGTCGTTGGCGGCACCGGCGTAGCCGTGCGGCCAGCGGTTGACGATGATCGCCAGGATGTCGTCGGCGGCGTCGAAGCCGCTCGCCCCGAGGGCGCGGTCGAGCTGATCGCGGATATTGCGCTCGAAGTCCTCGAACGAGGTCGCGAGGATGTCTTCGCGTCCGGCGCGGAACTGGTCGCGAGCATTGAGGCCCGGCATGATCGGATCGCGGTTCATGCGCACCACGATGGGTTCGTCGGGTGACTCGGGAAAGCCATAGTCGCCGATCTTCGTCGACCAGTCGAGGGTCATGCTCTGATGGAATCCACCTGGACAGTGGATGCCGTTGAGGCCGAGCTCGTGGAACGCCCGCCAGTTGCGGATTAGCACGTTGGTGTATACCCGGGCGGTGCGCACCGCCATGTGGAGCGCCTCCTTCTGATCCTGCGGAAGATCCCGCACCAGGTGGGGAATGACAGCGTTGTAGCAGGCCAGCACGCAGGTGCTACCGTGTACCCGGTACGCTTTGTCACCGCTCACGTAGGTGAGCGCTACCTCGTTTGCGGTGCGCCGCTCGCCCATGTGGGTGACGTCGATCACGGTGCTGTTGAGCCTGATGCGGACGTCGTTGTCGGGCCGGTCCAGCGTCTCGTAGCGCACCGGCGTGGTGACCGAGTCCTCCATCGTGTTACCCGGCAGCGCGTCGGCGTTCAGCCACCGCACCATCAGGCGTGCGAGTCCGGCGTTGCCGTCGGGGAAGTGGATACCCTCGAGGGGGTTGTGGGTGTCGCCGAGCCAGCTGCGATCCGGACGATCCCCGAGTCCAAGGCCGCTTAACCCGGGGAGCGAGTTGTGCCGGAACGCCGCATACGCGTTGAGCGAATCAATGCCGGCAGCGCCGTTGGGACCGCCGAGGGTCCGCTTCAGGAGATAGGGGACCACATCCACCGTCACGCCGACGACGTTGAGGATGTAGTCCTGATAGCTCATGCGGCGCAGTTTCTCAATCTTTTGCTCCCGACCGAGGTCAGGCAGGTAATCAGCATTCTCGGTATATAGGCGCGTGATGTCGCGCTTCGCCGCCGTCGACAGCGGCGAACTGGCGAGGAACTGCTCCCAGTCCGCAGCGCTGGCCCCGGATCGGGGTTCGCCGATAGCGAGGTGGTCCTCGCCAAAGGTCTCCCGATCGAAAAACACGCCGCGTTGAAGGCCCATGCCCTCGTATAGATCACGGCTGGAGGCGGTGTTGTTGTTGAAACGATCCCAGTCGAGACCGATGTCGCGCAGGAGTGTTTCGCCCTCGTGCGTATAGGCCCCGGTGAGATACACCGTGCCGCCGTAGGTGACAACGGTACGGCCATCAACCTCGAACTCGTTGCGCTTGGCGTGGCCACCGAAGTCGTCGTGGTTGTCGAGAATCAGAATCTTCGACTCCGGAAGCGCCTTCTTGAAGAAGTACGCGGCCGCCAGCCCGCTGAGCCCACCGCCGGCGACGATCAGGTCATAGGTCTCGTCGACGTCGGTGACGTTGTCGTAGCGCTTGCCGTCACGCACCGCATGCGCCGCCTCGAAGGAGCCGGGGTGGCTGCCGCGCATGCCCGTGAGCCTGGGTGGGTAGTAGTCGCCGACCTTCCAGGTCGCCGGGTAGGACACCGCTGTCTGCTCTATTGACGTTCCAGGCACGGCCGGTGATGCGCTAACGGTTCCGGCGGCGAGCAGCGAGCCACCGATGGCAACGCTGGTGCCACCCAGGAAGTCACGCCGCGTGATGTCGCGGTCCATTCCGAGCTGTCGATCGTTCTTCGTCATCGTGTCCCTCGGGTCCGGTCGGTGCGAGATCGCCGACAAGGGTGCCAGAGATCTCCGGACGGTTCCAGATGGTGGCGTTCGCGAGCCCACAACGGAGCTCGAAGTTCAATCGCCGGCGTCGACGAACTGTTCCATGTACCACTTGACGAATCGGGCCGGGCTGCCCTCGTGGGTGGCGTAGCGACCGGAGCTATAGCCGCCTGACTGGATGCCGAGGTGGTGGTTATCGGTAAGCCAGATATCTTCCGTCGTCGTGACGTGCCAGAGCGCCTTGACGTTGTCGGGATCGTAGTCGCGACCGTCGACGGCATCCGGATGGACGCCCTCTTTCCAGCCGTTGGCGCCGCTGCTCTCGGAGACCGTAATGGGCACGCGCGGCGCACCCCTGCCGCCGTAGCCCGGCGCTTCCCCGGGCAACTCCGCCCGCGGAACTGTCCGGTGTGTCGGCGTTGTCGCTGCGGGTGCACGAGGCGGCGCACCAAACAGGGAATCGGGCAGAGTCACGGCTGCCGTGACGACAGCGACGGACGACTTGGCGAACGTCCGCCGGCTTACTTTCGGTCCGTTGATCCCGTCCGGAGTTTTCTTCGACATCAGCTCGCTCCGCCGTCCGAGGTGCGACTAGGTCGCCGCGCGCTGCATGACGCCTTCACGTAGCTATTAGCAAAACGCGGGAACCGACCGGCAGATCGGTTCCCGCGCGTTCATAGCGGCTTGTCGGAAGATCAATCGCCGGCCTGGACGATCTCCTTCATATACCAGTTGACGAAGCTCGACGGGCCGCCTTCGAGGGTGCCGTAGCGACCGCCACTGTACGCGCTCGACTCGACCCCAGCGTGGTTGTTGTCGGTGATCCAGATGTCCTCCTGGATCGTGACGTGCCAAAGGCCCTTGACCTTTTCGGGATCGTAGTCGCGACCCTCGACTGCGTCGGGGTGCACCAGCCAGACGATCTCGGCATCGGTGAACTTTTCCGTGCGCGGGGTGAACCGCACCACCATGACGTGATCGTCGTAGAACTGCCAGTACCCGGTCGACTCTGCGGTGGTGGCGATCACCGTCCGGTGGTCGTCTCCCTTCCTCCCAGGCAGCCACGGTGCCGCCTGGGTGCCGTCGATCGTCCCGGTGACAAAGCCCGGGTTGAGCAGCCCGGTCAAGCGGTCGTAGCCGGGCGTGCCGTCCATGCCCTCGCCGGCCATGCCTGCATCTTCGTTTTCACGTCGCCGGCGGCTCTCCTCCGGGACCCACGCGGCAACCGCCGCGGCCTTCTCAGTCTTCTGCTGATCGCTGAGGTCGTGATCCCAGTTGTGCGTCGTGACCAGCGGCCGGTGAGCCGGGCCGCAGTGGTAGCACTCCTTGAAGTTCTCCAACGCCAGCTTCCAGTTAGCGTTGATCGGGTAGTACTCGCGGGCCGCGACCTTTAGGTCTTTCAAGTGGTATTCGGGAGCCAGAGCCGTGAGCGAGCTGACTGCCGAATCGAAATCCGGCGGCGTGTCGGACTTCGACAGGTTGACGAAGATCTGACCCTCGGCGACCCGCGTGTGGCACGGGAGCAGGCCGTTGTCGGCCGGGTCGAAATCCTCCTGCATGCCGTAGGCGTAGATCAGGCTGCCCTCGGTGTCGTACGTCCAAGCGTGGTACGGGCACCGGAACACCGGTGAGCTACCGGATTGTCCGAGTTGCTTGACCGACAGGCGTGGGTCGCTCGGCTTGGCATCGGCGTCGTGACGGCAGAGTCGCGAGCCGCGGTGGCGGCAGACGTTGTAGAAGCCTCTCACCTCGGTGTCCTTCCCGCGCACGATGAGAATGCTCTCGGAACGCCCGAACTCGAAGACATAGAAGTCGCCTGGGTTCGAAATACGACTCTCCTGATCGGTGTACTGCCAGAAGTTCTCGCCGACGAACGCCTCGTCGGCCTCGAAATGCTTCGGCTCGATGTAGTACTCGGCGGGAATAGTGAGGCCCTCTTTCCAGCCGTTGACACTGGCCCTCTTGGCGACGGGCGCGGTGAGCGGAGCCGCACCGCGCCCGCCGTACCCGATGTTCTCGTTGCGCGCCTCGACGCGCGACGCGCGACCGTAGGTAGCCGTCGTTGCGGCGGCCGTCGCCGGGGTGGCGCCAAAGAGCGATTTGGGGAGGGCGACAGCAGCGGTGCCCGCCGCAACCGAGCCCTTGGCGAAGGTTCGGCGGCTTACGCGCGGGCCACCGTTCTCGTCGTGGTCGTCTTTCTTGCTCATCTGTACTTGCCTCGCCAGTTGGATCTGATCGATCTCAAGCCGCTACAAATTCGTCGGTAATCGTTCGGGTCAGTCGCGCTCGGACATCGCGCGACAATCTCAACGCACACCCCAGCGAAGTCACCCGACTGCATGAGTATCACGTTGGCAGGCGGTACGACAATAGGCGCGCCGGGTTCCTTCACTTCGGCCCTGTGGTCGGCGGGTACGGGCTCAGGCGCGCCGCGCGGCATCCAATGAACAACACGGGAGCCGACCCGTAGATCGACTCCTGCTAGGGATCAGTTGCCCGCCTTGACGACCTCCTTCATGTACCAGCCCACGAAGCGGGCCGGGCTGCCCTCGATGATCGAGTATCGACCGGCGGTGTACGCACTCGACTCGATACCGGCGTGGTTGTTGTCGGTGACCCAGATGTCCTCCTGGATGGTGACGTGCCAGAGCGCCTTGACGTTGTCGGGGTCGTAGTCGCGACCCTCGACGGCGTCGGGGTGCACCAACCAGACGATCTCGCAATCGGTGAAGTTCTCCGCCCGCGGCGTGAAACGAGCCACCGCGACGTGATCGTCGTAGCACTGCCAGTAGCCGGTTGACTCGGCTGTTGTGGCGACGTTGGTCTCGTGGTGCCAGTCGTCGATGTTGGGCAGCAGAATCGACGCGGCTTTACCGTCTATGGTGCCCGTAACGAAGCCGGGATTGAGCTGTCCCGTCAACTGGAGCGACTCGGCGCCGGCGCCGCTCATACCGCCTCTCATGCCCTGGCCGCCCTGCTGCTGGTTACCGCGTCGCCGCCGCCGGTGTTCCTCTGGCACCCAATCGGCGACCGCGGCGGCCTTTTCAGCCTTCTGTTCGGCGCTGATGTCGTGATCCCAGTTGTGGGTGGTCACCAGCGGCCGATGCGACGGCCCGCAGTGGTAGCACTCCTTGAAGTTCTCAAGGGCAAGCTTCCAGTTGGCGTTGATTGGGTAGTACTCACGGGCCACAACCTTCAGGTCCTTGAAGCTGTACTTCGGAGCGAGGGCGCGCATGCGAGCTACCACCGACTCGAAGTCCGGTGGGGTCTCTGACTTCGACAGATTGACGAAGACCTGACCCTCGGCGACCCGCGTGTGGCACGGGAGCAGGCCGTTGTCGGCCGGGTCGAAGTCGTCCTGCATGCCGTAGGCGTAGATCAGGCTGCCCTCGGTGTCGTACGTCCATGCGTGATATGGGCACCGGAACACCGGTGAGCTACCGGACTGTCCGAGTTGCTTGACCGACAGGCGTGGGTCGCTCGGCTTGGCATCGGCGTCGTGACGGCAGAGTCGCGAGCCGCGGTGGCGGCAGACGTTGTAGAAGCCTCTTATCTCGTTGTCCTGACCGCGCACGATGAGGATGGACTCGGAGCGACCGAACTCGAACACGTAGAAATCGCCCGGATCCGGAATACGGCTCGCCTGATCGGTGTACTGCCAGAAATTCTCCGCCACGAACGCCTCGTCGGCGTCGAAGTGCTGCGGCTCCGTGTAGTACTCGTGGGGAATGGTCAGGCCTTCTGTCCAGCCACTGACGCCAGGCTTCTTGGCAACCGGCGCCGTCAGCGGAGTCGCACCGCTGCCACCGTAGGCGGCGGTTTCAGTGCGCATCTCCACGCGCGCTGCACGGCCATTGGTCTTAGTCGTCGCGGCTGTCGTCGCCGGAGTGGCGCCGAACAGCGACTTGGGAAGGGCCACCGCCGCGGTGCCTGCGGCGACCGAGCCCTTTGCGAAGGCTCGGCGGCTTACGCGCGGGCCGCCGTTCTCGTCGTGATCGTCTTTCTTGCTCATCTCACTACTCCTTCACCGATCGGAACGCGGTCGATCTGACCTCGGAAATCTACGTACTCGCCAGCGCTTGCGCCCCGCCCCGCGTCGTATGCGCGCTTCGTGCTCAAGAAACTACAATTTCCCATCGAATTGTAGGCTTGCAGGGAGGCACCAGCAATGGACGAGCTCTCCCTCCCTCTTTTGCCCTCGGCGATCGGCGCACCACCTCGCCTCAGGTGCGCTCTGCCCACGGATACTGGAACTCGGGGCGAATCACGTCGGTCAGTAGCTCCTGAACGGCGCGGTGCGCCTGCTCGAATGCCGCCTGCGTCAACGAGATCGCTGCCGCGTCCGAGTTAGCGATGGTGATCCGCCCGAAGCGTTGTCGGCCGACCACCCAGGGCGCCTCGTCGTAACTCCAGTCGGGGTCGTAGAGATCGTTGCCACCGCTTGCGTAGCCGTGCGGCCAGCGATTCACGGTGATTCCGGCGATGTCGCGAGCCGGATCGAAGCCTCCTTCGCCGAGGGCGCGGCCCAGCTGATCGCGGATGTTGCGCTCGTAGGTCTCGAACGACGTTGCCAGCAGCTCCTCGCGGCCGGCACGAAACTGGTCACGCGCCGATAGGCCTGGTCGAATGGGTAGGCGCTGCAACCACAGCAGGATCGGCTCGTCCGGCGACGCCGAGTGCTGGTAGTCGCCGACGTTGACGCCCCAATCGAGGTCGATGAACTCGTGGAAACCTCCGGGACTGTGGATAGCACCGACACCGAGATTAACGAACGAGGTCCAGTTGCGGATCGCCACCTGCGTGTAGACGTAGGGCTTGCGCACCGCCATCTTCAGCGCTTCCTTCTGGACCTCAGGGACCTCTGGGCACAGGTAGGGAATCATGGCGTTGTAGCAAGCCATGACGCAGTTGTCGCCGCGCACGCGAACCGCCCGTCCGTCCTGGACGTAGGTCACGACGACCTCGCTGGAGGTGCGCCGCTCGCCGGCGTGACGCGCTCCAACCACCGTGCTGTTGAGCCGGATTCGCACCGGGGCGCCCGCCTTGTCGAGCTCGGAATAGCGGATCGGCGTAGTAACCGAGTCCTCCATCGTGTCTCCCGGCAGCGCTCGCGGGAGGAGCCAGCGGACGATCAAACGGGCGATGCCGGCGTTGCCATCCGGGAAATGGATGCCCTGGAAGGGGTTGTCGCCAGGCGCCGCATTGCGAGCTGGACGATCGAGCCCGAGCCCGCCCAAACCAGGGAACGAGCCGCTTCGTAGGGCACCCCAGGCGCTGTACGAGTCGATACCGGCGGCGCCGTTCGGATCGCCGCGCCGCAGCAGGTACGGGATCACATCCGGGTGGACGCCTACAACGTCGAGAATGTAACTCTGGTAGCTCATCCTCCGCAGGCGGGCGATTTTCTCGTCGTCGGTCAGCCCTGGCAGGTAGTCGCGATCCTCGGTGCAGAGCCGGAGGATGCCCGCCTTGGCTGCATCGGACAGGGGTGTCTTGTCGAGGAACGCCGTCCATCGGCGCTCTGCTTGCGGTCCACGCGCCCGGCGTGGCTCGCCGACCACAAGGCGGTCGACACCAAAGGTCTCCCGATCGAAGAACACCCCTCCTTCAAGCCCCAGCTCGCGATAAAGATCGGTTGCGGTCCCGCTCGGGAAGCGCTCGGCGCTCACTCCGATGTCGTCCAGCAGCTGCTTGGCCTCGGCTGGGTAGTAACCGGTGATGAACTGCGTGCCGCCATAGCCGATGAGCTGCCGGTCGCCGACGGTGAACTCGACACGCTTGGCGTGGCCGCCGAAGTCATCGTGGTTGTCGAGGATCAAGACCTTGGCTTCGGGGAGTGCCTTACGGAAGTAGTAGGCCGCCGCGAGGCCACTCAACCCAGCGCCGACGACGATCAGGTCGTAGTGCTCGCCGGATTCGTCGGCGCCGTCCCAGGTCTTCCCAAAGCGCATCTCGTGCGCCACCTCGAAGGAGCCCTCGTGGCTGCCTCGCATTCCGGTCAGCCGTGGCGGGTAGAGTAGTCCTCAGGGGTCTCCTGGGTGGCGTAGCGCCGAACCTCGGGCGACTCGGCAGTCAGGCGCCCGCCGGTGGTTGAGGCCCCGATGGCCACGCTGACGCCATTGAGGAGGTCACGCCGAGTGATCTGGCGATCCATACCGAGATGCTTGTCGCCCTTCTTCACTGTCTCTCTCCTCGGTTCGGATCCCAGTTCTGTCCGGCGAAGACGGCGAAATCTCTGCGCCACGACGCTTTGCCTGAGTATCACGGCACGCGGCCCGCGCGCAAATCAACGGTCTTCGGAGCGGATTCCATTGGCGTTGCAGGTCGCTCCCCGTGTCGCAGAAAACAGCGCGGTTGAGGAAGGGACTCGCTGCGCGACTGGACTTCTGGCGCCGGATTGGAAACCCTGTACAACGCTCAAGAGGTCTGCAGCACAGCACAGCAGTGGAGGAGGTGCAACATGCGCAATGTTCTGGGAGGAAGGAACTTCGTTTGGCTGATCGTCCTGGCAGTACTCGCCGCAGCCTGCGGAGGTGGAGAGCCGGCGCCGGAACCGGTAGCCGAAGATCCCGTGGCGACAGCAGAAGACGAGGTGCGTGAGCGGATGATGGAGTTCGTGGCCGCGTATGGCTCCAACGACGTGGAGGGTTATATCGGCTCCTTCGCGGCGGATGGGACGCAGTGGTGGCCTGGCCGACGGGTAACGCGCGACGAGTACCACGAGCTGTGGAGCGGCGTTGTCGGCGGCGGTGGCGGTCTCACAGAGGCCAACATCAGCGATCTGCAGATCCACACATCGCCCGCCGGTGACGGTGCGGTGGCGTCCTATCTGCTCAACGTCAAGCGCATCACGGACGATCCCGAAGGAGTAAACGCCACTTACCAGATGTCGGCGACTTGGTTCAAGCGCGACGGGGAGTGGAGCATCGCGCATTTCCACTGGAACCCCGTCACCGCCGCCGATTAACGGTCAGCGAGGAGGTCGACGAGATGCGAAATATCGTGAGTTTTGCTTTTGCTTTGGCTTTGGCGGTTGTCGCAGTGGCCACGATCGGTGCCCCGGGAGCGACCGCACAGGACGCCGCCGCGCTCGAACAGGAGGTGGCCGATGCTGTGGCGCAACTGACCGCGACGTATGCGGTCAACGACATCGAGGGCTACTTCGGGCTCTACGCGCCCGAGTTGACCTGGTGGGGCCCGTCGGGTCGCTGGGACAAGGCCTCGTATAGGACGTACTGGACGGAGTACATCGATTCCACCGGTGGCCTGGCGTCGGCCGAGAACTCTGACCTACAGATTGCCGTGGCTCCGAGCGGTGATCTGGCAGTCGCGTCGTATATTTTGACGGTCAGCCGGGCCAATCCTGGCGAGGCAGCCCCGACGGTGATCTACCAGATGTCGCCGACGTTGGTGAAGCGCAATGGCAGCTGGACGATCGTCCACCTTCATTTCCAGGTGATGCCCGAGCCGCAGGAATAGGCGGAAACTGAACAGCGGGCTTCTTGCTCGTGCGATCAAGGAGACTGCGGTGTCCAGTTTGCAACGGCTGATAGGCGGTGGCGTGCTCCTGATGATGGTCGGGGGCGGGCCGATCGCCTCGCACGCCCAGGGTGAACGGGCGCCCGGCGAGTGGCCCTACTTCGGCGGCGACAAGGCGTTTACACGCTACTCTCCGCTGGCGCAGATCAATCGCGACAACATTACCGACCTGCGGGTTGCCTGGCGTCGCCCGGCCGTAGACCCGGCGTTCGAGGACGCCTACCCCGAGGTGCGGATTCCCGGCTATTTCAGGTCGACGCCGATCATGCTCGACGGCATGTTGCTGGCGCCGAACGGCGTCGGGCTGCTGCGTGCCCTGGACCCCGGAACCGGGGAGACGATTTGGGAACAGCAGCCATTTGCGCCGACCTTGAGCGAGGCCAGGGGCAGGAGCCCGCGCGGTATCGATACCTGGGGCGAGGGGTCGGATCGACGGCTGCTCCTGGTGCGCAACGACTACCTCTACGCACTCAGCGCACGGACCGGGGAACCGTATGCCGATTTCGGCGATCGGGGCCGGCTCAACCTCAACATCGCCCACCAGCGGGCCGGTAATTACCGCTGGTCGGCGGGCCCGATCGTCGTTGGCGACGTGATCGTCATAGCCGGGATCACGGGCGGCGCCGGCGACGGCGGCAATCGCAAGGAAGCCGTTCCCGAGGATGTGCGCGGCTACTCGGTGCGCACCGGCGAGTTGCTGTGGACCTTCAACGTGGTTCCGAAGCCCGGGCAATTCGGCAACGACACCTGGGGAGACGATTCCTGGAAGTACTCGGGCGACTTGGGGTCCTGGTGCTGCGCCACGGCGGATGAGGAGCTCGGCTACGTCTACGTACCTCTGACGGCGCCGACGGCGGCCTACTACGGGGGACATCGACCGGGCGACAACCTGTTCTCCAACAGCCTCGTGGCGCTCGATGCCAAAACCGGTAAACGCGTCTGGCACTTCCAGATGGTGCATCACGACGTCTGGGAGTACGACACCGTAGGCCCGGCGACGCTTGGCGAGATCACCGTGGAGGGCAAGCGAATCAAGGCGGTGATGCAGCCCAGCAAGACAGGGTTTCTCTATGTATTCGATCGCGAGACAGGTGAGCCGGTGTGGCCGATCGAGGAGCGCCCGGTGCCGCAGTCGGAGGTGCCCGGCGAGCAGCTGTCGCCGACGCAGCCCTTCCCCACCAAGCCACCGCCGTTCGATATGCAGGGTTTCAGCGAAGACGACCTGATCGACTTCACCCCGGAGCTGCGGGCACGAGCTCTGGAGCTCATCGAGCCCCTCTTGCTGGGGCCCATGTTCACGCCGCCGTCGGTCGTTGGCAGTGACCCTGGAAGTAAACAGGGCACGCTGATCTTCCCCGGCGGCTGGGGGTCGGGCAACTGGAACACCGGTGCGTTCGACCCGGAGACCGGGTTCTACTACGCCGTCTCGCACACGATGCCGAACGTCTATCCGCTCTCCGAGCCGTCCGATCCGGAGGCGACGCTCGCCTACGAGTGGGGCGAGGGTCCGGGAGTTCCGACCCTCGACGGGCTACCGATCTTCAAGCCACCGTACGGACGCATCACCGCCTACGATATGAACCGCGGCGAGAAAGTCTGGATGGCGGCCAACGGTGACGGCCCGCTCGACCATCCGCTGCTCGAGGGTCTCGACCTTCCGCCGCTGGGAATGCTTGGTCGTCCGGCACCGATGCTCACCAAGACCCTGCTGTTTCTCGGCGAGAGCAGCGACGCGATACTCGGCATCCAAGTCAACGGCAACAAGTTCCGCGCCTATGACAAAGCCGACGGCACCGAGCTCTGGGAGACCGAGCTGTCAGCAGGCGTTACCGGAGCGCCGATCACCTATATGCACCAGGGACGTCAGTACATCGTCGTCGCCGTCGGCGGCAACGACGATCCGGCCGAGTGGATCGCGTTCTCGCTGCGCGAGTCGGCCGAGTAGCATTGCGGCTGGAGCCTCTGCGGGTCGGCTTCGTCGGCGCCGGCGCCATGGCGACGTGGCAGGTGTATCCGTCGTTGCACTTCGCACCGATCCATCTGCAGGCAGTT
This sequence comes from Acidobacteriota bacterium, assembly GCA_965205505.1. Classification (GTDB taxonomy): domain Bacteria; phylum Acidobacteriota; class UBA890; order UBA890; family WLXD01; genus DASCOT01. The sequence continues at coordinate 3,094,156 of CBDBHB010000009.1, read as the reverse complement.
CTGCGATCGTGACGAAGCCCTGGCCCGCGATACCGCCGGGAAGTTCGGGCCCGGGCGCTGGTACACCGACTACCGGGAGATGTGGGAGACGGAAGACCTCGAGGCGGTGATCGTGCAGATGCATCCGCGGCCGCGGCAGCGCATCGTACTGGAGGCGCTAGAGGCCGGCTATCACGTCTTCATCCCCAAGCCGCCAGCGGCCTCGCTGAACGCCACGCAAGAGCTGGCAGAGGCGGCAAGTCGCGCCGGAAGGATCTTGATGGTGAACTTCCAGCGCCGCTTCTGCTTCGGCGTGACCAAGGCCCGCGAGATCATGGCGGCGGAGTCGTTTGGAACGATGACCCAGTTCTTCGGCTCGTTCTGCAGCGGGATCTTCGATGAGGTCCGTGGTCGTGACTACGACGATCCGGTTCATGCTTACATCCTCGATTTCGCGCCGCACTATCTAGATATCGCCCGATTCCTCGGCGGCGAGATCCGGCAGTTGTCGTTGTTTCACCGACAGGACGGAAGCGGTGTGGCGCTGGCGGTCGGCTTGGAGTTCGTCAGCGGTGCCGTGGGAACTCTGCAGCTGAACAGCCAGCGACTCTGGTGGCGGAACTACGATCGCATCGAGATCACCGGAAAGAACGAGTACCTCGTTCTCGACGACCTCTGGTCGATCAAGCACTACGCCCAGGAGCAGAACACCTTCACCGAGAACTGGAGCGATGAGCGCAGTGGTGAGCTCACCGGGGATGGTCCATGTCTGGTCGAGTGGGTCAGAGCCATCCGCGAGGGCCGCGAGCCGGTGGGGAGCATTGCAGATGCAGTCGAGACCATGAGGCTCTATCAGGCGATCTGGGACGCGGTGCGAGCAGGACGCTCGGGTGTCGTATTCGATCGACGAGCCGCCCCGGCCTGTTGATCGAATGATCGTTCTCGACCGCGTGACCAAGCTCTTCGACTCGGTGGTCGCGATCGAGAACCTCTCGTGCGAGTTCAGCCGCGGACAGACGCACGTCCTTCTGGGCTCGAGCGGTTGTGGAAAATCGACCATTCTCCGGCTCATCCTCGGATCGATAGCTCCCGACAGTGGCTCCGTTCGCGTCGATGGCAGGGCCATGGATACGGACAGCAGAAAGGAACTGCTCGCGACAATGGGTTATGTCGTGCAGGAGGGGGGCTGTACCCGCACCTCAGCGCGCGAAGCAATGTGTCGCTCGCCGCCGAGGCGCGGGGGTGGTTGGTCGATCGCACGGCCCAGCGTATTGACGAGCTGATGGCGCTCGTCGGGTTTGATGCGCCGATCATGCAGAAGTATCCACACGAGCTCAGCGGCGGGCAGCGACAACGAGTCGGCCTGATGCGGGCGCTTTTGCTGGATCCACCGATCCTGCTTCTGGATGAGCCTCTGGGTTCTCTGGACCCACTGGTGCGCCACGGACTACAGGTGCAGCTGCCGGAGATCTTTCGCGCCCTGGGCAAGACGGTGATCCTCGTTACCCATGACATTCGAGAGGCCGCGATGCTCGGGCAGACCGTCAGCCTGATGACCGAAGGCCGATTGGTCCAACAGGGGACATTTCTCGACCTCGTGACGCAGCCTGCAAGTGACTTCGTGACCGCGTTCTTTCAGGCCCAGAAGCCGCCCCCTGATATGAAGGGCCACTTCTGAGCCATGTGCGGCGACACTTCCAGGCGTGCGTTGAGGGTGACCCGTGAGGTCTATGTGTGCGTTGGCGCGGTGGCCGTATTGCTGTTGTCGGGCGCTGCATGTGCCCCCGCGTCACCGCGTGATGCAGGCGTCGTCCGTGTCGGGTCCAAGTCGTTCACCGAGAGCTTCATTCTCGGGGAGCTGATCGCGGCAATCGTGGAGGGTGCCGGCGAAGCAGTGGTCGAGCGCAAGATGGGTCTCGGTGCTGCGGCAATCGCATTCCGAGCCATCTCGACCGGCGAGATCGACATCTACCCTGAGTACACCGGCACGCTGAGCTACGCGCTGCTGAAGGATTCGTCGGCGATCGGCGTGGCAGAGCTTCGCCGGCGGCTGCGCGGCTTGGGTTTGACGGTGAGCGATCCGTTGGGATTCGAAAATACCTACGCCTTGGCTGTGCGCGAGGATGTGGGAGAGCGTCTCGGATTGCGGACGATCACCGACCTGCAACGCCACCCGGAGATGGAAGCGGCGTTCAGTGCTGGGTACATCGACCGCGCCGACGGATGGCCGGGACTGCAGCAACGCTATGACCTTAGCTTTTCGGAAGTTCGAGTGATCGAGCACTCCCTGAGCTACGAGGCGGTGTCGCGTGGCGAGGTCGATGTTATCGACATCTACTCGACCGACGGCAAGATCGATCGATTCGATCTCCGCGTTCTGGTCGATGATCTGGAGTTCTTCGCCAAGTACGAAGCTGTGATGCTGGTGCGGCAGGACTTCATCGACCGTTACCCGCGTATCTGGGAACGGCTCAACGAGCTCCTCGTACGTCGATTGGACGACGGCGAGATGTCGACCCTGAACGCTCTCGCAGATCTGGACGGCCAGACACCGCGTGAGGTCGCCTCAGCGTTCCTGTCGAACGGGCAACCCGGTACCCAGGGCGGCGTCTCGATCCGAGACGAGATCCTCAGGCTGACACTCGACCACGCCCTCCTCGTGGTCGTCGCGCTCGGCCTGGCAACCCTGGTTAGCATCCCGCTGGGCATCGTGGCCGCGCGGTTTCGCCGTCTCGGTCAGACGACGTTGGTATCAGTTGGCATCCTGCAGACGATTCCCTCGCTGGCGCTGTTGTGCTTCATGATCCCGTTGTTCGGCATCGGACGGCTGCCGTCGCTTGTGGCGCTGTTTCTGTATGCGCTGCTGCCGATCGTGAGGAGCACCTACACCGGGCTCATCGGCCTCGACCGTCAGCTACTGGAGATCGCCGGCGTACTCGGGCTCAGCCAGCGGCAGCGATTGACTCGCATCGAGCTTCCGCTTGCGTCGCTGAATATCATGGCGGGCATCAAGACTTCAGCAGTCCTCACCGTGGGGACGGCGACGCTGGCAGCCTTCATCGGCGGCGGAGGCTACGGGACCTTGATCGTTCGGGGTTTGGCCCTCAACGATATCCCGACAATCCTCGCCGGCGCCGTGCCGGCTGCCGTGATGGCGCTCGTGATCCATGCTTGCTTCGAGCTGGTCGATCGACTGGTCATCCCCGAGGGGCTACGTCGAAGCTACGGCTAACAGGCCGTGGTGGGAGTGTGGCGGGCCAGCCCGCTGCGGCGAAGAGCATCGGTCGGCGGACTACGACAGGCCTACGAGTGCTCGTTTCGGGCGCTCGATCGGACCGACGACTTCGGCGTACGGAGAATCATTCCCGGGAGGGTCTGGTAATCGTCCGCGTCAAAACCGTCCAATCCGACGTGCACGGCGTGGACGTCCTCGCGCAGGCGTAGGCTGCGCAGCACGTAGTCCCAGTAGGGGAACAACGAGCCGTAGTTGGAGTCTGTCTCGGCCCGCAGTCGACTGTGATGAACTCGGTGCATCGCCGGGGTAACGATCAGGAACAGCAGCCCACGGTCGATCCACCGGGGCAGCGCTACGTTGGAGTGGTGGACCAGCACGACCGGCAGGACGATCGCCTCATAGAGCGCCAGATGCCAGATCGACATCCCGATGAGCTGCATTATGGCAATTTTCGTGAAGAACGACAGGACGACCTCGACCGTATGGAATCGCACTCCGGTGGTGGCATCCATGTTCGGGTCGGCGTGGTGTACCCGGTGGAAGCGCCAGAGGATCGGGATGGCGTGGTTACCGCGGTGCCACAGGTACATCCAGAAATCGAACAGAGCGATGGCCACCAGGGCGGCTGCCCAGCCCGGGAGCTCGTAGATACGCAGTAGCCCGTATCCGTTGGCGGCGCCCCAGACCTCGGCGATGACCGCCAACCCGGAGAACGCCACAGCAACGATGATGGAGTTGAGAACGCCGATGAAGAGATTGCGGAGGTCGTGTCGAACACGCTCGGTTCGATCGTCACGAAACTGCGCATAGAACGGTACCCACGTCTCGCCAAGCCACAAGGCGACAAGGACCAGGCCGCCGACGAGCGTCTTAGGCTCCACCACTGTACCCAGGGTAGTTCGTTGTGCCGGAGCTGAACGTGGCGCCGTCGGCGTTGATCAAGCGATCTGGGAGGCAATTCCCGGGCATTCGTGCTCCTGACTCGACGGGCGTGAGGCGATGGTATCCTGCGCAAACGCGCCCCGCACCAGAGATTCAACCTCGGGCAACCGGTGCGCATGAGAGCGCCAGCGGAGGTACCGATGTTTACCCAGCCCCAGAGATGTGGCCGCGAAGAGCGCCGCCGGTCATCCGTGAGAACAGGGGTGAGGCGTGGTTCCGTAGTGGGCCTGATGCTCCCCGCCATGCTCGCGTATGGCCAGACCCCTTACGAGGCAGCGAAAGGCAACATCACGTTCGCGCTTACCGGCGACTCCATCATCAGCCGTCCGATGTCTGCGTACATCGAGCCTGAGTTCATTGCGATGGTCGACGCCATACGTGGTGCCGACCTCGCGTTCACCAACCTCGAGATCGCGCTACAGACGGTCGAGAAGCTGACACCGATGGTGTCGGATAGGGAAAGCTACATGTTCGCCGACCCGGGCATCGCCCAGGAGCTGGCGTGGGCGGGCTTCGATGTCGTCAGCAGGGCCAACAACCATGCGCTCGACTATGGCTGGGATGGCATGCGCGCCACCAGTCGTGCGCTCGACGAAGCCGGAGTTGCGCATGCCGGGGTAGGGGAGAACCTCGCGCTTGCCGACGAGGCTGTATACGTACAGACAGGAAACGGGCGCGTGGCGCTGATCTCCACCGCGTCGAGCTTCGACACATTCCACCCGGCGCGGCCACAGCGTCCCGACATCCGGGCAACCCCGGGCCTCAACCCGATCCGCTACCACCGTACGACCACATTGCCGTCGGTGGAGTTCGCGGCGTTACAGATGATCGCGCGAAACCTGGGACAGAGCGTCGAAGATGACGCCGTGGGTCTCGACTTTGCCGGTGAGTCCTTCGCGCTGGGCGACGAAGCCAGGGTAACAACGACCGCCGACCCGCTGGATCTGCAGCGCATCCTCGCCAGCATCGATGCCGCCGATCGACAGTCCGACTGGGTGATCGTTGCCACCCATACGCACGAGAGCGGCGGTCGGCGGGAACTGCCAGCGGACTTCCTGGTCGAGTATGCCCACGCCGCGATCGACGCCGGTGCCGACGTCTTCGCCGGCACCGGACCGCACGTGCTGCGGGGTATCGAAATCTACAAGGGGCGTCCCATCTTCTACAGCTTGGGCAATTTCTTCTTCGAGAACGAGACCGTGCGCTACCGGCCGTCGGCCGAGTATCGTGGCGTCGACTTGCCCGCTGATAGCAGAACGGTCGACTACTACGACTACCGTCAGCGTACGCAAGGAGGCTATTTCACCCTCGATGCTTGGTTCTGGGAGACAGTAATAGCTCTGCCGAGATTCGAGGCGGGCCTTCTGAGGGAAATCCGGCTGGCGCCGGTGACCTTGGGCTACGACACGCCGCGATCACGTCGTGGGCGGCCGATGCTGGCGGGCCTGGAGCTTGGCCGCAAGATCATCGATGATCTGGCACGCCTGTCCGCGCCCTTTGGGACCGAGGTGCGATTCGAGGACGGCGTCGGCGTGATCACCATGCCGCCCACCGAGCCGTGATGGTGGTGGCGGCGTTGCCGCGCCGGCGGCAGGGTAACCGCCCTGGCGCAGGCTCGTGGCGCGCTGATCGGCGCTCGCCCATGGCGGCGACGCTCTCATGGCTTGGCGTCGCCATGCTGTTGTCCGCGGCGTGCGCTGAGCCGGACACTGCCGGGGGCGAGAGCCGACTGCAGATCGCGGTCATTCCCAAAGGCTCCACTCACCAGTTCTGGAAGAGCATCCACGCCGGCGCGATCAAGGGCGGCATCGAGGCCGACGTCGAAGTGCTGTGGCAGGGACCGGTACGCGAAGACGACCGTCAGATGCAGATCCAGGTGGTGCAGAACTTCATAAGCCGCCGGGTCGACGCCATCGTTCTGGCACCGCTCGATTCTCGTAGCCTGGTGGGACCGGTCGAGGCGGCGGCGGGTCGCGATATCCCGGTGGTGATCGTCGATTCAGGACTGGATTCGACCGTGCAGGCAGCCTTCATCGCCACCAACAACTACGAGGGTGGGCGAAGCTGCGGCCGCCGGCTGGCCGAGGTCATCGGCGGGCGTGGCAGCGTCCTCATGTTGCGCTTCATGGAAGGGCACGCGAGCACCACGGCTCGGGAGCGGGGGTTTCTCGACGCCATGGGCGAGTTCGCGGATATCGAGGTAGTCAGCGACAATCAACGCGCCGGCGCAACGCTGGAAACTGCCTTGCAAGCATCGCAAAATCTACTCAATCGGTTCCCCGCTGTGGACGGAATCTTCACGGCCAACGAAACCTCTACTCAAGGGATGCTACGCGCGTTGCAAACGAGCGGTCGCGCCGGTACCACGCGTCTGGTCGGCTTCGACGCCAACGAGACGCTGATCGCAGCCCTCGACGCCGGGACGATTCACGGGCTTGCGGTCCAGGATCCCTTTGCGATGGGGTATCTGGGCGTCAAGACGGCCGCCGCCGCGGCTCGGGGGCTCGAGCACGACGCGTACGTGGAGACCCGCCTGATGATGATCACGCCACAGAACATGGGTGAGCCGGTGGCGCGCGAGCTACTGTCACCCGACTTGGAAACCTGGCTCGGCGAGTGATACGAGGATCGGGGCTCGGCCAGGGGATCCGGGCGCGCCTTGGCTGAGGCACTCCTCCAGCTCGAAGGAATCGAAAAGTCGTTCGGGCCCGTGCGCGCCCTGCGCGGAGTGTCTCTGCGCCTGGATCGGGGGGAAGTTCTCGGCCTGATAGGCGAGAACGGTGCCGGTAAGAGCACCTTGATGAACGTGCTCGCCGGCGTGTACCGGCCCGATCGCGGCGGCATGCACCTGGCTGGCCAACGGTACGCGCCATCGTCTCCGCTGGAGGGACTACGCGTCGGTATCGCGGCGATCTACCAGGAGCTGAGCCTCGCTCCACACCTGAGCGTCGAGGCGAATATCACCCTCGGAAGGGAGGCGCGTCGACTCGGTGTGCTGCGCTCGCAGCACGGCCGCGTTCGCGAGGTGCTGGGAATGTTGGAACACGCCGACATCGACACCGCCGCAGCTGTCGGAGACCTCAGCATCGGTCGGCAGCAGGTCGTCGAGATCGCGCGAGCACTATTTGCCGACGCCCGCATCGTGGTGATGGACGAGCCTACCAGTGCCCTCTCGGCGAGGGATGCGCGCACCCTGTTTCAGGTTGTGGGCCGGCTTCGAGATCGTGGCGTGGCCTTCATATTCGTCAGCCACTTCCTCGAGGAGGTTCGACGGCTCTGTGATCGGTTCGCAGTCCTACGCGACGGTCGCGCGGTCGCCAATGGATCCGTTGAAGCCGTTACCGATCACGAGCTGATCCGCCATATGGTGGGTCGCGACGTCGGGGAGCTGTATCCGCAGTCGCGCCATCGGCTTGGCGACGTCTTCGTTCGAGTCGGCGATCTGAGTGGGCGTGAGGGGATGCCTGCTGGGGCCAATATCAACCTCCGTCGGGGCGAGATCCTGGGATTGGCGGGCCTCGTCGGCGCCGGTCGTAGCGAGACGTTGCGGGCCCTGTTCGGGCTGAACCCTACGGTCAGTGGACGCCTGGCGATCGCCGGCAAGCCCGAGTTGCGCGTCCGCCAGCTCACCCCGTACAGCGCGTTGGAGCAGGGTGTGGACATGCTCAGTGAGGATCGGCAGGTGGAGGGGCTGGCTCTCGGCTTGTCGATCTCGGCCAACATCACACTGTCGGGGTTACGTCGCTACCGTAGATGGGGATTGCTGGACCGGCAGCGCGAGCGCGACAGCGCCGTCGATTGGGGTCGGCGGCTGGGCATCAAGGCGCATGACCCCGATGCGCCGGTCGCAACGTTGTCGGGCGGCAACCAACAGCGCGTTTGCCTGGCCCGCCTACTCCATCAGGACGGTGACGTGCTGCTGATGGACGAGCCTACTCGCGGCATCGACATCGCCACCAAGGCCCACATCTATCGGCTCATGCACGCGCTCGCCGAATCTGGGAAGGCGATCCTCATGACCAGCTCGTACCTGCCCGAGCTGTTCGGTGTGTGCGACACGCTAGCCGTCGTTCACCGGGGTGTGGTCTCCGAATCACGCCCGGTCGAAGGATGGACGCTGGAGAAGGTGATGCAATTCGCCACCTCCGGCATCGGTGGCCCGCCCTTGCGGAGCATCGGGCCGAGCACGGCGTGATGGCGATCTCGCGCCGGCGCCTGGCGGCGCTCGGACCGTTCATCGGGTTGGCCGCGGTGGTGACCTTGTTCGCCTTGATCACCCCTCCGGCGTTTCAGTCGCTGTACAACCTCAAGACGATCCTCACCCAGAGCGTCATTGTCGGGATCGCGGCGCTCGGCATGACGTTCGTCATCGTTTCCAAGGGCATCGACCTCAGCGTCGGCTCGCAAATCGCCATGGGGACCGTGGTGACCGGGCTCGTGATCAACGCGCTCGGCCCGGGGTTCACCGGGCCGTTGCTGGCCGCCCTGGCTGGAGTGGCGGCGTGTGTGGCGGTGGGCACGGTCAGCGGCGTGCTCATTACGCGGTTCAACGTGATCCCGTTCATCGTCACCCTGGGCATGATGCAGATCGCCCGCGGCGTGGCCAAATGGCTCGCCCGCGAGGGGACGCTGTCGATCCCCGGCAATTGGCTCAACGACTTGATGCTCGTCGATCCGCGCCCCGCCTGGTTGATCTTCGCACCCGGCGTCTGGGTGGCAGCCGCGCTGCTCGGAATCTCGACCGTCATTCTGACGCGCACCGGGTTCGGGCGCTATGTCTTCGCGATCGGCTCGAGCGAGCGCACGGCGCGACTGTGCGGCGTGCGGGTGGAGCTCGTGAAGATCCAGATCTACGCCTTGTGCGGAGCCTTTACCGGCGTTGCGGCCGTGATGCAGTGTGCCTACCTTACGGTCGGTGATCCTACTTCCGCCGCCGGGCTGGAGCTCGACGTCATTGCTGCTGTGGTGATCGGCGGCGGGTCGTTAGGCGGCGGCGAGGGGAGCGCTATGGGATCGGTCGCCGGCGCGCTGATCATGGCGGTGCTGCGCAACGGCAGCAACATGCTGGGGGTGCCTCACTACGTCCAGGAGATCATGACCGGAGCGATCATCGTCGCCGCAGTGCTCATCGATCGCCAGAAGCACCGGCTCGGTCGTAGTGAGCGTGCGGAGAACAATGATCCCGATACCGCCTAGCAGGCTCGATCCGGCGCCCGCCGGGCCGGTCAGTCAGGCTTCCTCGAGAGCGTCGAGCCGCTCCTGTACAGCGTCGTGGATGCTGGACTCCTGGACGTTCACGGTATCGGGCTCGGGGCGATCGTCGAAGATCAATCGAACCATCTGAACGGCGCCGATCGTGGCTTCCACGAGCGCTGCCTCGGCGCTCTCCTGAAGCTCGCCTGCGGGTCGTCCGCCCATACCGCTAGCTAGCTTGTAGGTCGGGTGCCAGCCACCCTCCTGCTTCTCCGCAGTGGCTACGAACTCCACCGTCCGGTACAGCCCTTTGGTTTCTCTTAGCTGGTCGCTCACCCGTCTGACTCCTGTCGTTCAAGCCGGTCGTTCCTGTTCATCGGTACTTTGCAGCAAACCACAGAAATGGGCCAGTGTCATCAGGCACCGATTCCGAGGCGCCTTCCGTCTTCGACGGCGCCACAGATTCGATCGAGCTCCTCGAGCGTGCTGAATACATTCGGCGTTACCCGGGTGTTCGCTGACATGAGTAGCGACGCCGTGCTCCTCGAGGCAGCTACCACTGGAATGTGTAGGTCATCTTGGCGGTAAGGGAGCGATCGTCCAGTCCGGAGAACTCGCCACCGTACGAGCGATTCTGTCGATAGACGAGGTAGAAATTGTCTCCGGGACGATAGAGGTAGCGCAAGCGCGCGAACACCGAGAAATCCTCGTCAGCGCTGCTGTACTGGACCAGGGCGTCGGTCAGCCATCGCTCGGAGAACGACACCTCCGCGCGCAGGCGTGCCAGGTGGACCGAGAATGTGCCACCCGGGAGCTTGACGTAATTGAAGCTGTAGCTCGGCCGCAGGCTGACGCTCTCGTTGAGGCGCAGCGTGGCCCGCGGACTCACGCGCGTCAGCATACCGTCGAAGAACCCGCCCGACAGTATGGAGAACCCACCACTGAGCTTTCTGCCCGGATAGGTCTGGTATCCGACGGACCATTCGATGAACTCGTAGTCGTCGGCCGAAACAATGACGTCAGGGCTGACCTCGAACGGCGCCTCCAGGCGATCGAAGTTGGTGCGGAAACCAGCGGTGAACGAATCCCCCGACTCCATACCGAACCGCATGAACACGCCGCTCTGTCGGGCTACGCGCTCACCGGCGTGGTTGATGGTGTGATCGAGGTAGCCGTTGATATCGATCTGACGGAGCCAGCGCGCGGCGGGACGCGGCTTCCAGCGGCCAGCAACCGTTCTCTTGACGATGTCCGTACGTGGTATGAAGCCCAGCTCGGTGCGAAAGTCCTCGTCGATCTGGACGATTTGCGCTTCCGCCTCCCACAAATCCGTCTGCCAGATGGCGCGGACCTCACCGATCCAGGCGTCGCCGTCAACCTCGTCGTCCTGCGATTGCGCCGCGAAACCGGAGATATTGAGGTGGTCGTAGAGAATGAAACTGGCATCGACGCCAAAGACACGGTTGAAGTCGCCCGCCGCCCCTTCCACGTTGGAGAAGTAAGCGCCGACGCTGGAACGCGCCAGGATATCCTGGCGCCAGCGTAGCGCCGTGTAGGCACGACCGGGGGCAAGCGGCGAGTCGCCAGTCCGTACGTGCTGTAGTCCCAGATTGCCGCGGCCCATCTTGCCGGTCAGCTTCCCTCCGAAGTCGATCGGCAGCGGTGTTCCATCGTCGGCCAGCCCGATGCGGCGCGAAAAGTAGAGACGCGTGGGCGGCGGTAACCCGAATCGACCCGCGGTGTTGCCGAAGGTGAAGTTGTTGGCCGCCTCGAGAAAGAACTCCCGCTTCTCGGGGAAGAAAAGCGAGAAGCGTGTTAGGTTGACGCGCTGCTCGTCGACCTCCACTTGAGCGAAGTCGGTGTTGTAGGTGAACTGTGATGTCAGATTCGACGTCAGCTTGATCTTCAGGTCCTCGATACCGAGTTCTGTGTTGCGCTCGGAGATCGGATCGTCACGTTGCTCCAACGAGCTAGCGGCGCCGGTTACGTATGGCCGTAGGCGAAATCGCTCGGTGAGCGTGAGGCCCGTAAGTCCCTGGAGCTCGCCTGCTTGCGAGACGGCGATGAAGGAATAGTCGAGGCTGGAGTTGCTCCAGATGATCTCCTCGTTGGTGCGGCGAATCTCGCGCCGGAAATCCAATCCCCAGGTAGGGTTGTCGCCTGAGTAACGCAGGATCGACCAGGGGATCGCCAACTCAGCCTCCCAACCGCGATCGGTGATTTGTGCCGCAGCCTCCCAGCGCTCGTCCCAATCCTGGTTCACCTCGCGCTCGTTTCGGATGGTCGCGTCGCTGCGTGTCCCGAGCGCGTTCACGGTGAAGAGGAAGGCGTTGCGGTGATCGTGAAACGTGTCTAGCACGACGCTCACGATGTCGTCGGACCCGGCGCCGCTGTTGCGACGGACACCCGGAAGACGGATTCGCAGGCTGTCGCGGCGCAGCTGCGTTGCGCGTATGGCCCCCGGGTCGCTGTCGTAGAGCACGAAACCGATATAGAGATGTTCGTCGTCGTACAAGACGCGAGCCTCGGTACGCTCCGACGGGGTGCCGCGCTCCTGCGGCTCGCGCTGTACGAAGTCGCTGATCACCTCGGCGGCGTCCCACGCCTCGTCGTCGAGTACGCCATCGAGGACCGGGCCGGAGGCAGTTCGCGTAGCCCGCATGAACTTGGCGGAGGACGGTGTCGATGATCCTGGCGCTGCGGGGTCGATCGTGGTTTCCTGGTGTCCCGGCGTCGCCGCGCCTGCAGTCAGCGGCAGGCTCGTGCACAGGAGAATACAGAGCAGCCCGGCGGAGCAACCCGCTCTGCTGGAGGGTGCCGGTCTTACGACTCGCTGTCCGGGATTCTCAATCACACGAGTCGCTCCGTGCCATCGTCACTCCGTGCTATCGCGGCGGACACGTGATACTAACCGACGCGTATGCTCATCGATTCAGCTGGAGGGCAACGAATGGACAGGCTCGCGAAGTGCTTTATCGTCCTATCACTCGTGGCGAATGCCGCATGCACCCAGCCTGCCGAGGCGCCTCAGGCAGCGGTAGTCACGGGGCCGTCCGAGGCAGAAGACATCGCAGCGATCCGCGCCACGCGCTTGAACAGTTTCGCGGCGTCCTTTATCGGCGCTGATCCCGACGGCTTCCTGGCAAGTGTCACCGAGGACATGGTGATCATGCCGCCCGACGAGCCGGCGGTGAGCGGCCACGACGCCATCCGAGCCTGGCTCGAGGCGTTCTTCGCCGCCTACGAGACCGATCTCGAATACACGAGCTCCGATGTGAGCTTAGCCGGCGATGTTGCATTCGAGGCCTACGCTTTCCGCTGGACACTTACGCCGCTCGACGGCGGCGAGCCGATTCGGCAGACCGGGAAGGGCGTGTACGTATTTCGACGACAGGCAGACGACAGCTGGAGGGTGGCGCGCGACATCTGGAACTACACTCCGGAGGGCTGAGCAGATGCGTTACAGGTCTCGGCTAGTTGCCCTGTTGGGGCTGATCGCCATCCCGCTGATCGAGCCCGTCCCGGCGGCCGGGCGGGTGGCGGGGGCTCGTCATTCGGGCGCCGCTCAAACCGTGTCGTTGGGCGATTATTACGCTCTGCGCTCGGTCGGCAGCCCGGCGGTTTCGCCCGACGGGCGCAGCGTGGTGTATGTCGTCACCCATGCCGATCGAGCGACCGACAGCAAGGTCAGGACACTGTGGCGCGTTGCCATCGACGGCGGCGCGGCGCGACCACTTACGCACGGCCACGATAGCGTTTCGTCGCCAGCGTTCTCGCCCGATGGGCGCTTGATCTCGTTCGTCTCGAGCCGCGACGCGTCGGCCTGGGGCTTGGCCGAAGAGGTCGCGGCCCGTGGGCAGGTCTACGTCATGCCGGTGAGCGGAGGCGAGGCCTTCCCGGTGACCGAAGTCGAGGGCGGTGTGCGCTCCTACCGTTGGTCACCCGACGGCACACAGCTAGCCGTGGTGTCGATGCCGCCGAAAGCTGGCCCGCAGGAAAACGCCGTCGGTAGGCCGGTGCCCATCGTGGTGACGCGCTTGAAGCACAAGTACGACGGACTCGGCTATCTGGACGACCGCCGGTCCCAAATCCACATCCTCCCGACGGGCCCGGCACTCGATAGCCGGGGGATGGATCGGGGTGACGCGACGCGACTCACCGACAGCGCCTACGACAGCAGCAACCCGTCGTTCGCGCCCGATGGTCGGTGGATCGCTTTCGAATCCAACCGTACCGCTGAGCCGGACAGCAACTTGAACACCGATATCTGGAAGGTGGAGGTGGCCTCCGGGCGGACGGTGCGAGTGACCGACTACGCGGGCAGTGACGGATCCCCAGTCTTCTCGCCGGATAGTGCTTGGATTGCCTATATCAGCGCCGACCCCGAGTGGTCGATGTACCCGACCCCGAGGGTCATGGCCGTGCCGTCATCGGGTGGGGCCGCCCGCAACCTCACGGGCGATCTCGATCGCTGGACGCGCGGCGCCCCCGTCTGGGCGCCGGACTCGCGTTCGATCTACGTCAGCCTGGCCGATGAGGGTCGCACTCCGCTCGTGCGAGGAAGCCTGGATGGCGAGGTAACCCGGATTGTGGAGGGCAACGTGGGTACGGCGTTGGTGGGCGATGATCGCGTGGTGCTGCGGTACACGCGCAACGACCGGCCGGCGGAGATCTATGTGGCTCCGCTCGACCAGATACCGGTTCCGGAAAGCGCTATGCGGGATCTCAGTCGGGCCAACGCGGATCACCTCGCCGAGCTCGACTTCAACTCGAGCGAGGAAATGTGGTTCGAAACTGCCGACGGCCCGCCGGTCCACGCCTGGGTTATCAAGCCGCCGGGATTCGAGCCGGCCCGCAAATACCCACTCATCCTGTGGATTCACGGCGGACCCGTGGGGCAGTTCACCAACGGTTTCAACCTCACCCACCAGTACCTGGCATCGCTCGGCTACGTCGTGCTGCTGGTCAATCCACGCGGCAGCACCGGCTACGGCGAGGAGTTCAGCCGCGCCATCTTTGCCGATTGGGGCGGGCCAGACTACGACGACGTAATGGCGGGCGTCGACGCGTTGATCGCCCGCGGTTACGTCGATCCCGACCGCATGGGCGTTGGCGGATACAGCTACGGTGGCATTCTCACGAACTACGTGATCGTCAAGACCGACCGATTCAAAGGAGCGGTCTCCGCCGCCAGCGATTCCGACTACTACGGCGCTTTCGGTACCGACGATTGGGGAATGCTGTGGATCCACGAGTTCGGCACGCCCTGGGACAACATTGACCTATACCGCAAGGTGTCGCCGGCAACGTACATCAAGAACGCGGTCACCCCGACGTTGTTCATCCACGGCGGCGAGGACTACCGCGATCCGCTGAGCCAATCGGAGCACCTGTATCTCGCCCTGCGGGTGCTCGATGTCGAGACCGGCCTGATCGTCTACCCGGGGCAGAGCCACGGGTTCGGTGTGCCTTCGTACGAGGCAGATCGTCTACGACGTTATGGCTTGTGGTTCGACAAGTACGTCAAGGGTGAGCCCGTGGATCCCCTATATTCAGGGTTCCGCGACGATCAGTAGCCCGGCTCACGGCCTCGAGGAAGGCCGGCGACGTATTCCTCGAGGAACTCGGTGCGGTGGCCTTCCTGAGCCCACAGAATCGGAAAGAAGCTTTCGTCCATCGATAGCTCGCCGGGATGCATGTAGCGCCCGTAGACAGCGCTGACGTTGGTGGGGTGGAACTGCGCGTCCGACGACATGCAGTGGGCAACGAGCGATCGGCGTGGTCGATTGCTGCGATTGGCGGCCGACCCATGCCACGTCCTGCCATGGTGCAGGACACCGGATCCGGCGGCACACTCGATGCGCACGACGTCGGGCTCGACGCCGGCCGCTGCCGCCGCCCGGCGCATTTCGACTTGGTGATCCGGCGGCGCGTGGAACTGGGAGATCGGTGGCGACAGACCCCACCGGTGAGAGCCGCGCACGTACTCGATCGTCCCGCCGTCGATGCTGGTGGCGTCCAAGGTCATCCAGCAGGTGGCCATTTCTCTGGGAACGATCCAGCTCTCGTAGCTGTCGTCCTGATGGTGTCCCAGCGCCGCAGCGCCGGGGGGTTTCCAAAGCACGTTGTCCTGATTCAGCCGTGCACCGGGCCATCCCATCAACTCGGCGCACGCGCGACCGATGTCAGCATGCAGAACGACCGACGCCACCACGCGGTCTGACTTCCAGCCGTTGCAAATCTGGCGCGTGAGGTGCTCCGCATCGCGGCCCTCCCGCCACTTCCACTCGTCCGGCATGAGGCCGGTCTCGAACTCACCGCGAAAGAGTGGCGCGAAGCGCGCTACTGCAGCCTGCACCGTCTGAGGATCGAGGATGTCGTCGACGACTACGAACCCGTCCGCCTTGAAGCGCGCGTGGTGTTCGGCCGTTAGACGGAGCACGGTTGGGAAATCTCCGTACAGCTGTGAGCTCTAAGGCGACGTCGGAGCGCCTCCGTAGACACCTTCGAGCACCTGCCGCAGCGCCGGTAATAGGCTCATCTCGCTGTGTTCTCGATCCTTGAAGTAGCTGGCGTAGACCGCCACGTAGTCGCGTTCAGCGTTGACCAGCAGTCCCTGACCGGCCCAACCACCTTTGTGGAAGTCGTTGTTGTCGTAGACATCCCATTGGTACACGGTGTGCTTCATGTCGACCGGCCGCGGCCCGAACCGCGCGTTGACCGACAGCTCCGGCCGGCCACCGTTGACGATGACGTCGATGAACCGATCGGAGATGATCTTGCAATCAGCCACCACGCCGTAGCTCGGCGTGAACAACAAGCCAAACCGGCCCAGGTCTCGTAGGCGGGCGATCACTACCTCGAGAGCAATCCCGTTGCGCGCCGCGAACATCGACGCGTCGGCCTCGGCACCGATATGGCGCCAGATCTCGCCGGTGAACGCGTCCTGGAACGGCATGTCGGTGACTTCCTCGACTAGCCATCTGAGCAGAAAGGTGTTGATACCGGAGTAGTCGTAGCCGGTGCCTTGATCGGCCCAGTACCCGTAATCGAAGTCGATCATCATGTCGTACGGGTTGTCGGGGCTGGTCTCGGTGCGGTATGCGTCGCCCATCGACGCCTCGAACCGGTAGTAACAGGACTCGAAGTCGACATAGTTGTCGGAGCAATCGATCCCGGAGGCCATGTCGAGCAGGTTGCGCACGGTGATTCCGGCCAACTGCGACTCCTTCAGCTCGACAACATAGCGCTCGATCGGCTGGTCGACGTCCACCAGGCCGCGATCCTCGAGTATCGAGACCACGGCCGACACCAGCACTTTCGTGACCGACCAATAGGCAGGCTTCTGGTAGTACTGCATCCGGGGATAGGTTTCGAAGACGATCTCTCCGCGATGCAAGATCACCATTCCCATGGTGGTTGTGTGATCGCTTTGCAGGAAATCCGCGAAGCGCAGCGGGCCGTCGCGCGTCTCCACTAGGTGGTTCGCAATCCTCTCGTCGAGCCGATAGTCGAGCTCACGAACCGGCCCGTCCCGGTAGATATTGACGGTAGGGAAAAGCTGATGAACGTTCTTGAGGCTCCAGGCGAGCTGCTCGCCGACCACGTCCCACCAGGCGGTATCGGTCGGTACGGTCCGCTGCCAGCGGAACGTCTCCTCGACCGTCGAGGCTGGCTCGAACTTTTCGAGTGCTTCGGGCTCGGGAGAAGGAGAGGGAAGGGCCGGTTCCTGTGCGGAGGCACCGCAGGCGGCCATGCAAAATGCCGCGCTTACTACACCCAGCCGCCGCAACGGAGAGCCTGGAATCAAGGCCTTGTCCCTGATCCGAACACTCCCTCAAGCACATCACGGAGCACCGGCAGGGCGCTCATCTCGCTGTGCTCGCGGTCCTTGAAGTAGCCGGTATACGCCGCCACGTAGTCGCGCTCCGGGTTGATCAACAAGCCCTGGCCGCCCCATCCGCCCTTGTAGATGTCGTCGTTGTCGAACACGACGTCCCACTGGTAAACGTTGTGTCGCGTACCTGGGCGACGGCCGCCATTGCGGGCGTTCTCGAAAAGCTCTGGCCGGCCACCGTGCAGGATCAGCTCGACGTAGCGGTCCGAGATGATCTTCCGCGACGATACGACCGCGTGGCTGGGGGTGAACAGCACCCCGAAGCGGGCCACATCGCGCACGTTCGCCAGAAGGCCGCCGCTGGTGAGCGGAATCCCGTTGCGGCCCGCGAAGATGGACGCATCCGACTCCGCGCCCATGTGCCTCCATACCTCGCGTGTGAGGACGTCCTGAAACGGCATGCCGGTGATCTTCTCGACCACCCAGCCAACCAGGAACGTGTTGACCCCCGAGTAGTCGAAACCGACTCCCTGCTCACTCCAATAGCCGTAGTTGAAGTTGACCAACATGTCGTACGGGTTGTCCTCAGGGGTCTCCATGGGCAGCCCGTCGCCCAGCGTCGATTCGAAATGGTTATAACAGGCGTGCGAGTCGGCGTAGTCGTCTGGACAGTCGAGTCCCGACGCCATGTCGAGCGCGTTACGTACCGTGATGCCAGCGATCTGCGAGCCCTCGAGCTCGGGAATGTAGAACTCCAGCGGCTTGCCGACGTCAACCTCGCCACGGTCCTCGAGGATCGCCAGCACGGTCGAGACGAAGGCCTTGGTAACGGACCAGAAGATCGGCTTCTGGTAGCGCTCCATCCGCGGATATGTCTCGAAGACGATCTCCCCATGATGAACGATCACCAGGCCCATCGTCGTCGAGTGATCGCTGTGCAGGAAATCGAGGTAACTCATCCGGCCGTCGGGGGTCTCGACAGAGAACTCGGCAATCTCGTCCATAGGTCGGCGGCTGAGCTCGCTGACCGGCCCGTCGCGGTAAACGTTGACGGTAGGGGCGATCTGATGGACGTTCTTGAAATTCCACGCTTGTTGTTCCCCCACCACATCCCACCAGGCGGTTCGGTCGGTCGGCAGATCGCGGTGCCAGCGTAGCGTCTCGGCCACCGTCGAGGCGGACTCGAACGGCGCTGCGTCGGTGCTAGCCTCCGCCGTTCTAGCGGCCGTGTCGACGGGTGCGCAGCCGGCAGCGCACGCGACGGCGAGCACGACTCCGGTGGCTTGTAGAGTTTTCATCCTGTTGCACCAAGACACCGTTCTATCCTCCGTGTCGACGCCTCGCCGGACCCGAGTACGAGCGCCGCTTGCCTACCAGATCTACGCACGGGTGCCTCCCGGCACCTACTGCGGCTGGATCTGGATGTCCTTGAGCTCGGCGAAGTCGGTGCCAAGCTCCTGCTCTCCGGGCGGAAATTCGTTCTTGCTGAAGATGAAGGCCACCACGTCGGCGTACTCCTCGCGGGTGAGCCTGCGCGACGCGGAAGGCGGCATGGTGGTGCGTAGTTTCTCGAACAGGTCGCCGGCCGACATGCGACCCCATTTGGACATGAAATCCTCTCCCACCAGTGTCGGGATGACGATTCCGCCTCGCAAGGTGGGCCTGTGGCAACTCTGGCAGGCGAGACGATATGCGGCCTCGCCGCGGGTGCTCTGCTCGACGGTATACACCCCGTCCATGACCGAAGTGGCCGCCCCGGCTGTGGCCGGGGGCTCCGGCATGGCCGGCTCGACAGGTTCGGCCCGAACGTCGCGCGGCTCCAGTTCCACCGGCGTTGCGGACGGCGGGATGGGGGTCGTTGTGGGAGGCTGTGACGACGAGCAGGCCAGGGTGCCCACCGTAAGAATGGTCATTATCAGATACGGGTAACGGATACGGAGCTTCTTGCGCATGAGATTGCTGCCCAACCTCGCCTTTTTGGAGTAGGCCGATCGCCACGCTGGAGCCGACGGCTTAGGTGCGTTCGGCCCAAGGATACTGGAACTCGGGTCGGATCACGTCGGTCAGCAGCTCCTGCACGGCACGATGCGCCTGGTCGAACGCTGCCGACGTCAGGCTCACAGCGGCGGCGTCAGAGTTGGCTATCGTGATGCGTCCGAAGCGTTTGCGGCCGACCACGAAGGGCGCCTCGTCATAGCTCCACTCCGGGTCGTACAGGTCATTGGGCGCACCAGCATAGCCGTGCGGCCAGCGATTGACCGTGATCGCCTCGATGTCGCGCGCCGGATCGAATCCACCGTTGGCCAGGGCACGCCCGAGCTGATCGCGCACGTTGCGCTCGAAGGTCTCGAACGAGGTTGCCAGCAGATCCTCGCGCCCGGCGCGGAACTGATCTCTCGCCGGCAAACCCGGCATGATCGGAACCCGCTGCATGTGCACCACCATGGGATCCTCGGGAGTCTGCGAGCAGGTGTAGTTCCCGAGGCTCACGCCCCAGTCGAGCATGACGGATTGATGGTAGCTGCCGGGACTGCTGATGCTCGAGACGCCGAGCTCGTGGAACGCCGTCCAGTTGCGCACGACGACATTGGTGTAGACGTAGGGCTTGCGAACCGCGAGCTTGAGCGCGGCCCGCTGCGCGTCGGGGATCTCCGGGCAGAGGTAGGGGACGACGGCGTTGTAACAGGCCATCACGCAGGTTGCGGCGCGAGCCCGATACGCCTTGCCAGCGCGGACGTAGGTCACCTCCACCTCGTCCGCGGAGCGTGGCTCGCCGCTATGGCGGGCGTTCACGACGGTGCTGTTGACGCGGATGCGGACATCGTTGCTGTCCCTGTCCAACGCGTCGTAGCGCACCCGTGTGGCGACAGAATCCTCCATCGTCGACCCGGGCAGGGCATCGGGGATCAGCCAACGAACCATCAGCCGGGCAACGCCGGCGTTACCGTCCGGGAAGTGGATGCCTTCGAGCGGGTTGTCGATGCCAGCTTCCTCGAGCCAATTGCGCGACGGCCGTCCTAGCCCCAGGCCGTCGAACCCCGGCACCCAGCCTGAGCGGAAGGCGCCGTATGCGCTGATGCTGTCGATTCCGGCAGCGCCGTTATGATCGATGCTGTACCGGAAGTAGGCAATGACCTGGGGATCTACCTCGACGACGTTCAGCAGGTAGTCCTCGTAACTCATTTTGCGAAGCCGGCTGATCTTCTCGTCCGCCGAGAGGCCCTCGAGATAATCCTTCTGATCGTCGTAGAGGCGGGCGATGTCGTGCCGCGCCTGTTCGTTCAGCGGCGTCTTCGATAGGAACTCCGACCACGTTATCGATGCCGCGTTAGCGCCACCCCAGCCGTTGTCTGGGGTGCCAACGACCAGTCGGTCTTCGTCGAAGGTCTCGCGGTCGAAGAACACGCCCGGCTGGAGGTCGTATCTGGCCAGCGGGTCGGAGTCGTCCGTGGCGCCCCCAGTAGCGGCGTTGAAGCGCTCGGCGTTGAGCCCGATGTCGTCGAATAGGGTCACGCCCTCGGGGGTATACGCCCCGGTGATGAACATCGTGCCGCCGTAGCCGATGATCTGCCGGTCTCCGAGCATGAACTCGTTGCGCTTGGCATGGCCGCCGAAGTCGTCGTGGTTGTCGAGCACCAGCACCTTCGCCTCGGGCAACGCCTTGCGGAAGTAGTAGGCGGCGGCCAAGCCGCTCAGCCCACCGCCGACGACGATCAGGTCGTAGCTCTCGCCGGTGTCCGCGGCCTCGCCCCAGGTCTTGCCGTCGCGCATCTCGTGCGCCACCTCGAACGAGCCCGGATGGCTGCCGCGCATTCCGGTGAGCTTGGGCGGGTAGTACTCGTCGGAGCCGAAGGGCCCAGGACTCTGGGCGCGATTCACTGGCGGCTCGTTGGCGAGTGTCACTCGCGTCCCCATCGCTGCGCCAATCGCACCGGCACCACCGATCGCCACGCCGGCGCCGTTGAGAAAGTCGCGGCGGGTAATGTCGCGGCCCATGCCGAGCTCACGATCGGACTTCTTCATTGTGTCTGCTCCTTGGCGCGATGGAATTCGTTGTT
This sequence comes from Acidobacteriota bacterium, assembly GCA_965205505.1. GTDB lineage: Bacteria > Acidobacteriota > UBA890 > UBA890 > WLXD01 > DASCOT01. Next base: position 3,072,912 of record CBDBHB010000009.1, on the reverse strand, counting down.
CCCGGCAGCTGCGTTGAACCGCCCTCCGCCGGGTTGCGTGCCGAATTCTGGCACACTTTCGGACCGCGCTCACAGGGGCGCACCGATACGGGGTGGACCCTGCCCCGCAATCGCCGATCCCGAGGAGCCCACGGAGGACATCCAGGTGCCGGACGCCCCCAGACTCCGCCGCGTCATGGGCTACCGCGACGTGGTGTTCTTTCTCGTCACGGCATCCGTCAACCTGCAATGGGTGGCGACAGCGGCTGGTGCCGGACCCAAGGCCATCGCCCTGTGGCTGTTGGGCTTCGCCATGATGATGGTGCCGTTGGCCCTGGCGGTGATCGAGCTGTCTTCCCGCTACCCGCAGGAGGGGGGTATCTATCTCTGGACCAAGAAGGCGTTCGGAGACTTCGGCGGCTTCATGACCGGTTGGTGCTTCTGGGTGGCCAGCTTGCCGTATTTCCCCGGCGTGCTCTTCTTCGGGATCGGAAACGCCCTGTTTATCGGCGGCGACGACTGGCTACGGCTATCGGATAACAAGACGTTCATGACTCTGACGGCCATCGCCCTGCTCGGTGTCGCAACCTTCATGAATGTGGTCGGCATGAACGTCGGCAAATGGCTGAACAATGCCGGAGCGATGGCGCGCTGGCTGGCGGTGCTCATCCTCGCGGCTATCGGGCTCGCGGCGTGGTCGACATTCGGCTCCGCCACCGAGTTCACGCTCGACACGATGGTCTCGGTATCGAGCATCAAGGATCTGATCTTCTGGTCCGCCATCACGTTCGCCCTGACCGGCATCGAGGCGGTGTCGTTCATGGGTGACGAGATCAAGGAACCGCGCCGCACCGTTCCACGAGCGATTCTTGCCGCGGCGCCGCTGGCCTGCTTGGTGTACCTGGTAGCGACGATCAGCGTTCAGGTGGCCATGCCCGCGAGTGAAGTCGGCCGGTTTCAAGGAATCCTGCAGGCGATCAGCTTCGCGATGCAGCGTCTCGGCCTCGGGTGGCTCGCTCCGATCGCCGCCTTTCTCGTGGCGCTGAGCGCCCTCGGCAGCGTCGGCTTGTGGCTCGGAGCCGTGGCGCACGTCCCCTTCGTCGCCGGAATCGATCGATTTCTGCCGAGGTGGTTTGCACGCGTGCATCCGAGATGGCGCACGCCCCACTACTCGCTGCTGTTGCTCGCCGGGATCGAGGTCCTCTGCATCTATTTCGCGCAGTACGGAACGACGGTGGCCGGCGCCTACGACTACCTGGTGAGCATGTCGATCATCGGCTACATGATCCCGTACGTGCTCGTCTTCGCGGCGCTGATTCGACTGCAACGCGAGCCCGCCGGGCCTGAGGTGCGGCGCGTCCCAGGTGGAGCCCCGGCGGCGATTCTCATGGGCGCCCTAGGCCTCCTCACGGTGAGCGTCGCGTTCGTGCTCGCGTTCGTACCTCCCGATGGCGAGCCGGATCCGCAACTATGGCTGTCGAAGCTGGTCCTTTCCACGCTGGTGATGATTCTGGGCGGGGTGGTCCTATACGCCGTCGGGCGTCGACGTATCGGGTCAGGTCGGCCTGACCCGCGAGCCTAGCAGGGAAGTTCGGGCGAGCGCCGCGTCGCCTAGGCAGTGCGCCCGTAAAAGAGTTGCTGCACTTCCGCGCTGTTGCATACACCGGGCTCGCTCTTGTAGCACAGGACCGCGACGTATCGAGCAGTACTGCCGACCACCGGTGAGACACGGTGGAGCGCCTCGTGGCCTTCGAACATCATCAACGTTCCCGGCGACACCTCGAGCCTGCTAACAGCTTGCGTGTCGCCGGCGAGGATCTGCCCCACGGCCTCGTACTCTTCGCCGTCGGGTCGGCGCAGCCGCGCAACATACTCGAACTCACCTCCCAGGAGCGGAGCCTGCAGCATGAGTGTGATCGTGGTCTCCGACTCGTCGAAATGCCATCCGTGATGCTGTCCCTCGCCCATCACGTTGATGGTCAAAGCGGCGAGCGGATCACCCATACGGAATATCGGCGCGTTGGAGGTCGTAGCCGCGACGAACTCGGTAAGCAGATCCCACTCGTAGAGGGCGCGGAGATCATGGCTTTCGACGATCTGATCGTAGGCAACCGACCTCAAATGCGTTCGTTGGGGCTGCCGCCGGGGATGCTCCGGCAGGAAGGCGTCGTCGTCGGGCTCGAGATACACGTTGTGCGTCGTGTCGCAGCGATAGCTCTCACCCACGACCTCGTCGACCTGCGCCGCCATGAGCGGGGCGACCTGCGGCGCAAGAAAGTCTGGCAGTAGGCACACGCCGTCTTCGTCCAGCTGTTCGCGGCAGCGGCGAACCAGGGTCCGCCCCTCTTCCGACGACAGCTTATCTATCGGGTACAGTTCGAGATTCACCAGGGTCGTCGGGGCCGACGCGCGGCACGAGCCTTGATCCTGTTCTGCGGGATTCATACGAATGCCTCCATGATAGTGGACGGGGGGAATGATCGCATGCGGGCGCGATCGACGAGCAGGGGAGTCAATGCGTTGAGCCAGACTGCGATCTTGTTGGCGAACGACCTGTTCGAAACGGCCTGGGCAAAGACCGCTCATGGCCTTGTCCGTGGCCCAAGCCGGTACGCGATCGTCGGAGTCATCGACGCGAGCTGCGCCGGCGCCGATGCGGGCGAATTGCTGGACGGACAGAAGCGCGACATTCCGGTCTTCCGGTCGGTGTCCGAGTCGCTCGACAAGCTGCCGTCTCGGCCGGGCTTCTGCGTTATCGGCATCGCCACCGACGGAGGGGTGATTCCGTCGGACTTGCGTGCGTCCCTGCTAACTGCGGCGCAGGCCGGTATCTCGCTGGTGAGCGGCCTGCACCGTTTCCTCGAAGACGACGCTGAGATTGTAGCCGCCGCGTCGTCCGGCGGCGCCAGGATCCTCGATATCCGCAAGCCGCGCCCGACCCCGGATCTTCACTTCTGGGAGGGGAAGATTCGACAGGTTCGGGCTCCGCGGATCGCCGTGCTGGGAACCGATTGCGCCCTCGGCAAGCGCACCACAACCGCTTTGCTGATGAAGTCTCTGTGTGCTGCGGGTACGAAGGCCGAGATGGTCTATACCGGGCAAACGGGCTGGCTGTCGGGTCAGAAGCACGGCTTCATCCTCGACGCCACCCTCAACGACTTCGTCTCCGGTGAGCTGGAGCGCGTCATCGTCGACTGTGACCGGGAGGAACAGCCCGACGTGATCCTGCTCGAAGGTCAGTCGGCCCTCCGCAACCCGAGCGGTCCGTGTGGCTCGGAGCTCATCATCTCCGGCGCCGCCACGGGGGTGGTGCTGCAGCATGCGCCGGGACGCCCATCGTTCGACGGGCTCGGCGAAGCCGGCGGTCCCATACCGCCCCTGGAAGAGGAGATCGAGCTAATACGTCTGCTGGGCGCGCGAGTGTTGGCGCTGACCCTGAATCACGACGGCCTGTCCGCGGAGCAGTGCGATGACCTACGCGGCAACCTCGCCGATCGTTTCGACCTGCCGGTCGCCTTTCCGCTGCTGGACGGAGTAGATGAGATCGTGCAGGCGATCCTCGCGCGGCTGGGCGATTGAACGCGACCACCAGCGCGTCTCTAGGGCTCCACTGACCGCACCAGATCGACGATCGCCCCGATCTCAGCGGGGGCGCGAATCGGGGCGTTGGCGAAGCGCGAGTCGAACCCCTCGAGCTCCCCGCGGTGATAGCCGATCACCGTATCGGAGTCCTTCAGCAGGTGCCCTGTGAGGATGCCGCAAACGCTGTCGGCGGGGTCGATAACACCGGCAGCTACCAGCTTGCGGGCTCCCGCGACGGTGGTGCACGAGGCAGGTTCCGCGCCGATGCCGGCTGCGTCCACCTGGGCCTTGGCGTCGAGGATCTCCTGATCTGTCACTTCCTCGACCGCGCCGTCACAAGCAGCGATGCCGCGCTGGCTCTTTCGCCACGACACCGGGTTGCCGATGCGAATCGCCGTGGCGAGCGTCTCGGGCTTGGCGAGCGGTTCCACCGGGGTTCCGTTTCGGAAGGCGCGATACAGCGGATTGGCACCGGCCGCCTGGATCACCGCAATGCGCGGTAGCCGGTCGATGAGGCCGAGATCGCGCAGCTCCATCATGCCCTTCGACAGGGCGGCGTTGTTGCCGAGATTGCCGCCGGGAAGCACAATCCAGTCGGGCACGGCCCAGTGCAGATCCTGTAGCAGCTCGAAGCCGATCGCCTTTTGGCCCTCGATGCGGAACGGATTGACCGAGTTGAGTAGGTAGATGCCCTCGCTCGCGCACACTTCCTGCACGAGCTCCATGGCGCGATCGAAGTCACCGGCCAGCTGGATCGTGGTGGCTCCGTAGGCGAGCGCCTGTGAGAGCTTGCCGTAGGCGATCTTTCCGTCTGGAACGAAGACCAAGGCCTGCATGCCGGCCTGCGCGGCATAGGCGGCCATCGAGGCCGACGTATTGCCGGTTGAGGCACAGGCGACACGACGCATGCCGAGCATCTTGGCAACCGTCACCCCAACGGTCATGCCGCGGTCCTTGAACGAGCCGGTGGGATTCTCGCCCTCGTGCTTCAGACCGAATGAATCCAGGCCGACGTAGCGGGCGATTGCATCCGAGTAGTACAAGTTGGTATTGCCTTCTGGCTTGGTGACCGGCGCGTCCGCGCCGACGGGTAGGATCAGCTCGCGGAAGCGCCACACGCCGGAACGGTCGGCGGGCTGCTTCGACCCCCGCCGGCGATCGAAGGTGTCGAGATCGATCGTCTCGGCGGCAGCAAAGTCGTGTATGACGTCGAGTGTCTCCCCGATGTCGGACCGATAGCGCACCTCCAGTCCTGGATAGGTGGCGCCGGTCTCCACGCATCGCAGCTTCCACGGGATTGCGTCAGCGCACATGCGAGATGCCTCGTTCAGATCACCCGGGCGCCGGGGCAGTCCGCCGGGGAGACGTGAGTAGAAGACGCCAGCCCCGCGGCTTCGAACGCAGCCGCCATCGCGGCGCCAGCGCGCTCCGCTTCTACCTCCGATCCACAGAGTGCCATGATGCTGGGGCCTCCACCGCTGATCGAGCTGCCGATCGCGCCCACTTCATCGGCTGCCCGCATCGCCTCACGGCTCCCGGGGATGAGCTCGGCGCGAGTTGGACCGACGATATCGTCGGTGATGCACGCGCCCAGCAGATCGAGATCGCCGGAGTGGCAGGCGCTTACCAGCGCCGCTAGGTTGGCGCCATTGCCGACCATGTCCTGCAGCGATACCTGACGTGGGAGCACCTCGCGTGCCCGGCGCGTCGAAAGCTCGACTGCGGGGGTCGTGCAAGCTACGAACAATCCAGCGGGCACCGGGACACGCACGACGTCGATCGGGTCGATCGACCGGACAAGGACAAGACCGCCCATCAATGCGGGCGCAACGTTGTCGCCGTGTCGGCCGGAGACTGCGGTCTCCGCCTCGATGCACGGACCCACTAACTCGCGGGTGGTGAGCGGAGATCCGAACAACACGTTGACCGCGAAGGCGGCCGCGGCGGCGCTGGCCGCGGAGCTACCGATTCCCGTTCCGATAGGCAGTCCTTTGTCGATCTCGATCTCGACGCTGCCGTCCAGCTCAATACGTTTCAGAGTAGCCATCGCCGCTACTCCTGCGGTGTTCGTGCGCGTATCAACAGGCAGAGATCCACCGTCGCCGCGGATCGCGACAATGCTCACGCCGCGCGGCCCGCGGGGGTTCAGGCGAGCCGTGATCGTGTCGCCGGGGGCATCGAGTGCCAAACCGAGCACGTCGAATCCCGGGCCTATGTTGGAAATCGTGGCAGGTGCGAATACGCGCGTTTCCATCTCAACCGCACTCTGCCACAAGCTCAGATCAGCCGCCGTCCGTGCGCCGGCGATAGGCCGAGGTGTCGTAGACTTCGGGGTTGACCGGGTTGGCGGCCCGCTGGCGGCGTAGATGGGCGAGGGCGTTGGTCGCCGCCATGGTGCTCATCTTGCCGCGGGTGTCCCGCGAGGCACTGGCGATGTGCGGGAGCAGCACCACGTTGGGGAGCTCGCTGAGGCCTGGCGCCATCGCCGGCTCGCTCTCGTAGACGTCGAGGCCGGCGCCGGCGATCCACTGCTCGCGAAGCGCCGACACCAGAGCCGCCTCGTCAATCACCGGGCCTCGCGAGGTGTTGACCAGATAGGCGGTCGACTTCATCTGACGCAGTTCCGCCGCGCCGATCATGTGGCGGGTCTGGTCGGTCAGCAGCGGGTGCAAGCTGACGAAATCGCTTCGCTCGAGCAGCTCCTCGAGGTCGGCCCAGCTGGCCCACTCCGACTCGTCGATCGCCTGCCGCGCAAAGGGATCGAAGGCCAGCACGTCCATGTCGAATCCGAGCGCCCGCTTGGCCACCGCCGCGCCGATCCGGCCGTACCCCACCAGCCCCAGCACCTTGCGCACGCCGCTCGCGCCCGGACCGATGTCCCCACCGAGGAAAAGGTTCGGCCCCCAGATCTTGTATCGCCCTTCGACCATGTAGTTATGGGCCTCGGGAACCCGCCGTGCCACCGCGAGGATCAGCGCCCAGGCGAGGTCCGCGGTGGTATCGGTCAGCACGCCCGGGGTGTTGGATACCGGGATTCCCAACTCGGTGGCGGCCGCGATGTCGATGTTGTTGAAGCCCACAGCCATGTTGGCGACGCCAAGCAGACCCTCGTTGGCCATCATCAGGTCGCGGTCCACCATCTCGGTCAGCAGCGACACGAGCACGTCGCAATTGCGTACCCCCTCGATCAGGTCCACCCGGCTCACGCCCTCGTCTTCGATCTCCTGGCAGACCGTGATCGTGGCTTCCGAGTCGGCGAGGACCTCCATTCCCGACGCGGGCATCTTGCGGGTGACGAAGATCCTGGGAGCGCTCATGCGGCGCCACTGCTTGGGCGCTGTAGCGCGTGACTCAGTCCCATAGGTGCTCTGCCTCGAGAAACTCCCCGAAGCCCTCCCGATCCTCGACCGCGGCGGCGATCCAAGCCACGCCACGCTTGATCTCCTCCATCCCGGCGGCGATCGAGAGCCGCAAGAAATGTTGACCCTCAGCGCCTACGTGGCCGAAGGACGGACGATCCATCGTCGCCACGCCGTGGCGGTAGAGCAAGAACATCTGCAACATCCCCGATGGGCTGGTCCGCGCACGAACCTCGGGCGCCATGCCCGCATAGGCCTCGAGGACGCCCAGACGCTCACAGGCTCCGGCGACGTTCGGGAACACATAGAAGGCGCCCTTCGGATTCTGGCATCGAAAGCCGCTGATGCCGTTTAGCGCCGGGACAACCCAGTCACGGCGCCTTTCGAAGGCGCTCACCATCTCGCTCACCGTGCGCTCGGATGCGGGGTTTTCGAAGGCCTCGCGGCCGGCCTCCTGGATGAACGCCGGCACGCAGGAAACAATGTTGATGTTGAGCTGTTTGAAGATCGCCGCCTCCTCGAGGGTCGGCAGCACGGCGAAGCCGAGTCGCCATCCGGTCATCGCGAAGCCTTTCGAGTGGCCGCTCACCAGGACGGTCCGCTCTGGCATCTGGGAATGGGAGACGATGCTGTGGTGGGTCTCGCCATCGAACAGAATGTGCTCGTAGATCTCGTCGGAGTAGATTCTGACCTCGGGGCGACAGCGCTCACGAATCACCGCCGCGATCTCGCCAAGGTCTTTCCCGGCGACCACGCCGCCGGTCGGGTTCGACGGCGAGCAGAGGATGATCAGCTTGGTGCGCTCGGTGATCAGCGCCGCCAACTCATCGGCGGTAAAGCCGAAGCCGGAGTCCTCGGAGAGTTGCAGCGGTACCGGAACGGCACCGACAAACGTGACCCACGACTCGTAGATCGGAAACCCGGGACTCGGGTAGATGATCTCGTCGCCAGGGTCGACATAGGTCTGAAAGGTGTAGCCGATCGGTGGCTTGCCGCCGGTGGTCACCACCACCCGACCGGGATCGACCTCGATCTCGCGCGTCGCCGAGACGTGCCGTGCGATGGTCTCGCGCAAGCCCAGTAATCCGGCCGGGTCGCAGTAGTGCGAGTTCCCCGCCTCGATCTGCGCGATCGCCTCGCGGTTGATGTGCGCGGCGCTGTCGAAGTCAGGTTCGCCCAGATTGAACTTGATGACCTCCATTCCCCGCTCGACACAGCGCTGGATATCGGCACCCAGCCTGAAGGCGTTCTCGGTTCCCAGGGTTGCGATACGGCCGGCCAGCAGCGACATGGACTCCTCCCAAGCGGGGCATTCTAGCCCACCGCCCTTTTCGATGTTGGCCGGGTTTCTGGCAGCCTCGCCAAGTCGGTAAGAGGGTCGACCAAGATCCGTGAGCCGGCCTACTTCGCAACTGCATGTACCCTCTGTGCAGCCGCTCTCAACTCCACGACACGGGTATGCGTGGCGCAGGTCGGAACCGGAAGAGCGTGACATGAGCAATGCGAAGAAAGGGCTAGTCGAGCAGCTCGATGCCGGGGTCGTAATCTGCGCCGAGGGCTACCTGTTCGAGCTCGAGCGTCGCGGATATCTGCAGGCGGGCGCCTTCGTGCCGGAGGTGGTTCTGGAATTTCCGGATTCGGTGAAGCAGTTGCATCGCGAGTTCGTGCGCGCTGGCTCCGACGTGATCGAGGCGCTGACCTACTATGCGCATCGTGAGAAGCTGCGCAGCATCGGCAAGGAGGGCCTGCTGGAGCCCATGCAGAGTCAGGCGCTGGCGCTGGCGTTCGAGGTGGCATCGGAGTTCCCTGCCAACCCACCGCTCGTCGCCGGCAACATCTGCAACACGAACCTGTGGGTCGACGCGGGCTCGGAATCCGAGGTGCGGGCCATGTTCGACGAGCAGATCGAATGGGCTGTCGAGGCGGGCGTGGATTTCATCATCGGCGAGACGTTCCCGTACTGCGGCGAGGCCGAGCTGGCGGCCAGCGCCATCAAGGCGGCCGGCGTGCCTGCTTTAATCACTTTGGCACTACACGAGGATCCGCGACTGCGCGACGACGTAACCGTCGAGGAGGCGGCGCAACGGCTCGAACAAGCGGGAGCGGACGTCGTGGGTCTCAACTGCACGCGCGGTCCAGCAACCATGCTGCCAGTAGGGGAGCGCATCCGCGCTGCGGTTTCGTGCCATGTGGCGTTGCTCCCGGTACCCTATCGGACGACCCCCGACTGTGAGTCGTTCCAGGCACTAACCGATCCGGCATGCGATTGCATCCCGGAAAGCCGGCCATTTCCGGTGGCGCTCGATCCGTTCATGTGCAACCGTTACGAGATGGCGGAGTTTGCCAGCCAGGCACGTGACCTCGACATTCGCTACCTGGGGATCTGCTGTGGGGGCGCGCCCCATCACGTCCGTGCCATGGCCGAAGCACTCGGACGCCAACCGCCCGCCAGCCGGTACTCACCGGACATGTCGAAGCACTATTCTCTCGGCGATGCCGAGACGGTCAGCGAGGCCAACCTCGGCTACGTGGATGGCCTGAGGAGCTAGCGGGCTGCCTATCATCAGACCCCGAGTCGCCGGAACCAGACCCCACACACCTTCACCACGCATTGCTAGGCGACGCCCCGCACGGGCGTCTCGGTACACTGGATGCTCTTTCCCGAATCGACCCCAGAACCGGGCCTCGATGAGCTTCTGCGCTGTTTGTCGGTGGCGCCGCCGGAGTTCAATTCGACCGATGCAGCTGCAATTGCGGCTGAGGACTTCGGGTTCGTGGGAGAAGCCGCAGCGCTCGGTGGGGAGCGCGACCAGAACTTCTTGCTCAGCGGCGCCGATGGCAGACGCGTCCTCAAGATTGGCAACCGGGCCGATTCTGCCGAGCTGATCGACCTTCAGTGCACGGTTCTTCGACGCCTGGCGTCGATGGCCCCGGCGCTTCCCGTACCGCGTGTGTTCGAGAGCAACACGAGCGCCGCCTGGGTTGAAGTGCTCGACGACCAGGAACGCCCACACCGCGCCAGGTTGCTTAGCTACCTGCCGGGCAGGCTCGTCGGGGACGCGCCCGACGATCCGCGCATGATGCACGCGCTGGGCGCCGTCACCGCCAAGATCGGCGTCGGCCTGCGCGGGCTGTTTCATCGGGCCGCAGACCATCCGTTGGCTTGGGATATCAAGCGGGCAGGGCGGATCGTCGAGCTAGCGAGCGGAATTGCCGACGACCGACATCGAGCATTGGCAGAATCCGCGTTCGCGGCATTCGATCGCACGGTGGCGCCTCAGCTGCAGCGCTTGCGCGCCCAAGTCATCCACAACGACGTCTCGTTCCACAACGCACTGGTTGACGCCGATCGTCCATGGAACGTCGCTGGCGTGTACGACTTCGGCGACGTGATCCACGCCCCGCTGGTCCAGGATCTCGCTGTCGCAGCAGCAGAGATTCCGTCCGGACGCAAGGGCGAGCTGGTGCTGGGTGCGCGGATCGTTGCTGGGTTTCACTCGGTAACGCCGTTGGAGCCCCTCGAGATCGAGCTGCTACCGGTACTCGCAGCCACCCGGTTGGCGATGTATTTCGCGATCGAGTCGTGGAAGCCGTTCCCGGATGAGCGCGATCACTTCGACAACTCCGAGGAAGATCTCGCCAACTCGCTCGAGGCCATGCAGGCGGCTGGCCATGAAGAAGTAGCGCATCTGTATCGAAGTGCCTGCGGGCTATCTCCATCGGCAGTTACCGTTCCCGCAGAGACGGCTACGACGACTCTACAGCGGCGGCGGGTGGCGCGCCTGGGCAGCGGCTACGAGCTCTCGTACGAGACACCGGTCCACACGGTGCGCGGTGAGGGAGTGTGGCTGTACGACGCTGACGAGACCGCCTACCTGGATTGCTACAACAACGTCCCGCAGGTGGGGCACTGTCATCCGAGCGTGGTGCGTGCGATCGCGCGCCAGGCTGCGACGTTAAACACCAACACACGGTACCTCTACGAGCACATTGTCGAGTTCGGCGATCGGCTTGTGGGCACCCTGCCCGATGAGCTCGAGGTATGCATGCTGGTGTCGTCCGGGAGCGAGGCCAACGACCTGGCGTGGCGCATCGCCGCCACCTGCACGGGGTACAGCGGAGCCTTGGTGACGCGCAACGCCTATCACGGTGTGACCCAGATAACTCACGATCTGTCGCCCTCAGACCGCGACGATGATCTCGCCGCCTATGTGGAGACCATCGAGCCGCCGGACGATTACCGCGGTCGATGGCGTAGAGACGACCAGGATCGCGGAGCGAAGTTTGCTGCCGGCGCCGACACGGCCATCGCGAAGCTGCGTGACAAGGGTCACGAGCCAGCGATGTTCCTCATCGACACGGTGCTCAGTAGCGACGGGATCTTCAACATCCCGGCCGGGTTTCTGTCGGGTGTCTTCGAGCGCGTGCGAGCTGCTGGGGGACTGTGTGTTGCTGACGAAGTTCAGGCCGGTTTCGGACGCACCGGAGCGCACATGTGGGGATTCGAGGTCGACGGTGTCGTGCCGGACATCGTCACGTTCGGCAAGCCGATCGGCAACGGTCACCCCGTAGGCGCGGTGGTGACCCGCCGAGAGCTGGCGGAGGAGTTCCAGGCGACCAGCGGGTTCTTCAGCACCACCGGTGGCAACCCCGTGTCGTGCGCCGCGGCGACGGCGGTCCTCGAGGTCATCGAAGTCGAGGAGCTGCAGAAGAACGCTCAACGTGTCGGCGCCGAGTTGCGTACGGCCTTGGAAGAGCTGTCACATCGTCACACGGTGATCGGAGACGTGCGCGGAGCGGGCCTGTTCATCGGCGTCGAGCTGGTGCTCGACCGAAGCACACGAGAGCCGGCGCCGGTGGAAGCGCACCGGGCAGTGAACCAGCTGCGGCAGCGCGGCGTGCTGGTGGGACGTGAGGGCCCGTACGGCAACGTGTTGAAAATCCGCCCCCCGATCGTCTTCGCATCGAGTCATGCGGAGCGGCTAGTGGCGACGCTTGACGCGGTGTTGGACTCGATGGCCTGAGTCACGATCTCAAGTACGCTCTCGTGCCAATGATGTAGCTCGCGAATCTTCGGATCTCAAGAGACGCGCCAGCACGAAGTAGGCGCCGACCCCGATCACCACGATCATCGCAAGGAATGCGAAGAAGTTCTGGTGGCCGGCGACGCCCGGTGAATAGTCGAGAATCCGCCCGGCGATCGACGCGAAGAATATCTCTGGCGTGAAGCCGACGACGGAGATCACGCCAACCGCGGTCCCCGTGCGAGTGCTCGGCACCTTGGTCTCCTCCAGCAGGGCGAAATAAATGCCCCGAAGACCGTAGGTAGCGGCGAAGGTTACGAGGAGGTTGGCGTAGATGACACCGACCAGTCCCGCCGCCGGGCTCGACATCGCCAGGGCGACGTAGCTCACTGTCAGGATCATGAAGAGTCCGGCAAGGGTTCGCCGGGCGGTGAAGCGGTCGGCGAGTAACCCGGCGCCGATCGCCCCGAACAGGCGGAGGTACGTCGCGCTGGCGGTGAACTGCGCCGCCTGGAACTCGCTCATTCCCATCACCTCGACGGCGTAGAGCGAGTAGTTGTCTAGACCTTTGTAGGCACAGTAGGAGCACACGACGATAAGCGCCTGAGCCCAGACGCACGCCGTACCCACGACCGCCCGCAGCGCCGGAAGCGGGTTGCGCGGGGACGAGAGGTGGTTGCGCTTCGACTCGGGTATGACGAGCAATACGAGGGCCCCCGCGGCGATGGTCATTGCGGTGTAGAAATAGATGACCGCGCGGAGCGCAGCGAGCCGCTCGGTCGCCGTTATCTCAGTCGTCTCGCCGGGTAGAAACAGCCCGAAGAGCACGACGGCGACGCTGGCCATGGCCGCAGCTGCCAGACCACGACCGCCATCCAGCAATCCGAACGCGCGCCCCTGGGCCGCCACGCCGCCCCACTCGCGGGTAGCGCGGATCATCGCGGCCCACAGGAAGAGGATGGTGGTGGCCCCCCAGTACCCGAACAAGAGCGTGGTGCCGGCGAAGCCCGGGATGCTCGCCATGTAGAAGCCACCCAAGCCAGTGGCGAACAGAGACGTGGCGATCAGCTTGCGCGCGGAGAAGCGATCGGCGAGCGGGCCGCCGAAGAAATAGGAGAGCATCGCCGTGACGCCGTAGACCGCGAAGGCGTCACCGAATTGCGTGTTCGAGAAACCGAACACGTCAAGGGTCGTAGCGCGGAAGAACCTGCCCACGTGGAATGGCAGAGAGAACACCATCTCTCCGGCCACTGTCAGGCAGGCGAGGATCACGTACCGATTACTTCGTATTTTCAAATCTCTACCGCTGGTTCTTCGATCACGGGGCAGTTGCTTGGCGCCTGGTGGTGCGGCGGCCATTGTATCCGCGCTCATTCGCGGTGCACCCTTCGTTGACTGACCGTGCTGGCCGATGGTACGTGTACGATCTCTCCACCTGCGGGCGCACACAGGTTTGCCTCGAGCGCCCATGTGCGGATCCTCCTCAGGAGAGCCGATGTCCAGAGGTCGCGTGGCACTAGGACTGCTGACGGCTGCCGCCGTCGCTACAGCTAGTACGGCACTCTTTGCTGGCCAGCTACCGCTCGGGCCCGTGGCCAGGTCAGGGGAGGGGGTAACCCCGGTCTTCGAGGGCTGGTACATAAACTCGGATGGCACACGGACGCTCTCGTTCGGCTACTTCAACCGCAACTCGGAAGAGGTCGTCGAGATTCCGCTAGGTCCGAACAATCGCTTCGAGGCCGGCGACCCCGACCGGGGCCAGCCGACCCGCTTTGGGCCACGTCGTCACTGGGGCGTGTTCGGCGTCAAAGTGCCGGCCGATTTCGGCGACCGGAAGCTCTTCTGGACGATCGTCATTCGCGGCAAGACGTACTCGGTACCGGGGCACCTGGACCGCGGCTACTACATCGACGCCCTGGAGGGTGAGGCGGGCGTGCAGAACACGCCGCCCGTGATCAAGTTCGCCCCTGATGGCCCGGGAGGTAGCGGGCCGGGAGGAATCTACGGTCCGCCCAGGACCGTTGCCGTCGGCGATCCACTGACGCTCACGGTCTGGGCGATCGACGATGCCAGAAGCGAGTCGTATTGGCACCGGAGGTCCACCGGCGACACGCTCGACCTTACCTGGCACAAGCACCAGGGCAAGGGGGACGTCTCGTTTGCCGATGCCACCCTCTCGGTCGATCGCGCAGATGGCGGAAAAGCGACCACAACCGCGACATTCAGCGCACCGGGAAAGTACGTCCTACGAGTGCTCGCCAACGACGTCTCGGGGACCTTTGCCGCGGGGCATGCGCAGTGCTGCTGGACGAATTCGTTCGTACGAGTCACCGTTACTCCATGAAGGAGCTCACCATGACAGGCAACCGGTCTTACCCTCGCGTGTTACAGAGCCTCGCTATCGCCAGCGTTGCCTTCGTCGCGGTATTGGCCTTCAGCGGGAGCGCCTTCTCGGGCAGCGTACCGATCGCGGACGACGACCCGATCACATTCACCAAGGATGTAGCGCCGATCCTCCAGGTGAAGTGTCAGGAGTGCCACAAGCCGGACTCCATCGCTCCGATGTCGTTGCTGACATATGAGGACGTACGAGCTTTTCTCAGGCCGATCCGCAAGGCGCTGGTGGCGCGTCGTATGCCACCCTGGCACATCGACAAGACGGTCGGAATCCAGCGCTACAAGAACGACCGTTCGCTGACCGACGACGAGTTGGCCACCATCGTTCGTTGGATCGATGAAGGCGCCCCCATGGGTGATCCCGCCGACATGCCGCCGCCGCGCGACTTCCCTGACCCCGCCGAGTGGCGGCTGGCCGACGAGTTCGGTGAGCCCGATCTAATCGTCCGTTCGGTGCCATACACCGTCGAGGATCTCGGCGAGGACAAATGGTGGCGCCCCATCGTCGAGACCGGCCTGACCGAGCCACGTTGGGTGCGCGCCATCGAGATCAAGCCGTCCTACCCTGGGGGACGCAAAGCAGTGCATCACGTCCTCACCTATCTACTCCAAGAGGAGGACGACATTGTCGGCCTGGCGAGCAACGTTCCTCCAGAGGCACGCCGCGCCGGGACCTTCATGGAGTGGGCGATCGGCAAGGTCGGCGAAGTGTTTCCACCTACCGCGGGCAAGCTGATGTTGCCCGGCTCGATGATTCAGTGGGAGGTGCACTACTACGCGTACGGCGCACAGGTGACCGACGACGTCGTCGAGCTGGGCGTGTACTTCTATCCGCGCGGCTACGTCCCAAAGCACCGTACGATGCTGGGAATGATCGGCGAGGGAACGCGGGAGTCCCGGCTTGATATCCCACCGCACCAGGTCAGCGTGATCCAGCACCAGCAGGTGCTCGTCGCTCCGGCGCGCATCGAGAACTTCCAGCCGCACATGCACATGCGCGGCAAGGCGCAGACCCTCGAAGCGATTTATCCGGATGGTCGTCGCGAGGTGCTCAGCCACGTCGGCGATTTCCAGTGGAACTGGCACATCAACTACATCTATGACGACGATGTGGCGCCGTTGCTGCCTGCCGGAACGACGCTGCTGGTCACCACCTGGCACGACAATACCGAGGACAATCCGAACAATCCGGATCCCGATCAGTGGGTTGGTTATGGCGACCGCACTGTCGACGAGATGGCGCACGTCTGGATCGATTTCACCTACATGGAGCAGGAGGACTTCGACGCCGAGGTCGACAAGCGCCGCGCAGCGGCCGAGAGCGAAGAGTAGGCGGCGGAGCAGTTTTCTGCCCGCGGCGCGGCGCAACTACCGCCGGACGTACTTCACCAGCGTCCGATTCGTTACCTCGGCGCCGAAGACGTTGCCCATGGCGTCGGCCGCGACTCCCTCGGCTCCGCTCGTAATGTAGTTCCCTGGGTTGGGCTCAGCGTCGGGGATGAAGGCGGAGACCCAGCCGTCGCTGGCGCTGCCGATGCGGATACCACGTCGGTAGCCAGGGTTGCCCGAGTGCGACTCCGAGTCGGCCACATATAGAACGTCGTTGGCATCGATGAAGATACCGCTAGGCCGCCCGAACTGCGTCCACGTAGCGATATGGCTGCCGTCCTGATCGAAGATCTGAATACGATTGTTGCCGCGGTCGCCGACGAAGATGCGACCCTGGGAATCGATGTCGATAGCGTGGGGATCGTGAAACTGGCCCACCCCGCTTCCGGTCTCACCCCAAGAGGTGACCAACTCGCCGTCACCTGTGAACCTCACCACACGGTTGTTACCGAGCGGGCCGTGTCCGTCGAGGACGAAGATGTCGCCGGCCGCTGTGACGGCGACGTCCGTCGGTCCGGTGAACAAGTCGGGGCGGTCACCGTCGACTCGGCCCTTGAGGCCCAGGGTCAGCAACAGCTCACCGTCCGGGCTGAACTTCAGCACCTGATTGCCCTGGCCGCTCCGAACCTGGGCGTCGGTCACCCAGACGTTGCCCTCCGCGTCGACCTCGATGCCATGAGGCCACACGAACAACCCGGCGCCGAAGCTGTTGAGCAGCTTCCCCGACGCATCGAAGTGCAGAATAGGAGCCTCATCTCGTCCGAGGCAGCTGTTCTGGCCACAACGGTCGGCAACCCACAGGGTGCCGTCAGGCGCCGGGTGCACCGCGCTTATGGACCCGTATGTACGGCCGTTGGGGAGCTCGCCCCAGGCCGCATCGGCGACGCGGTAGGGGTTGTCCTGCGTCCGCGCGAAGACTGCCAAGGGCAGGAGGAGAGCGAGCATGGTAGCTCCGGCTGCCGGATGAATTCGTTGCGTTCGGCGCATGGTCTCGCTCCTGATCACCGCCGCTCGCCACCGCCTGTGGCGGCGCGCGCTCGGTCGCTACTGCTGGATGGCCTCGAACATGATTCGTTCAAGCGTAGAGGTGCGCGAAGCTAGCTCCGATTCACCGGCCGGAAACTCGTTGACCGAGAACACAAAGGCCAGGATGTCGGCCTTTTCTTGACGACTCACGCTGCCGGGATCGTCAACGGGCATCGACTTACGGATGCGTTCGAATAGCGCTCCGACCGTCAGCCCGTTCCAGGTCCAGACGAACTCGCCGCCTGCAAGCAGCGGCGCTTCGTCTCCACCCGTGAGGTCGGCACCGTGACACCCGGCGCAGGCGGTTTCGTAGAGCGGCCGGCCACGTTCAGCTTGGTCCACGGTATAGATCCCGTTCCACACCGATTGAGTCTGTCTTGCCCCAACCGTGGCGGGCGAACCGAGCGCGGTGAGAAGACCGCCCAGAGCCAAGCAGGTGGCCGTGGCTATTGTCGTAGATCGAAGCTTCATGTCGGCGCCGTGTTTGGAGATCCGGAATGCTCCTGCGTGGGGATCGTAACGGCCACCCTCGGTATGGAGCAATCGCAACCGACCCATCGACGCTTGAACGAGTTGCCCGCATGGTGAATGTTTGCCGCCGAGTTCCGAGCCAACTGGCCGCGCGCCTTCGTGTGCGCAGGAGAGAAACCATGCGCCGCAGATTGACTTTGACCCTCGTCATGCTCATGTTCGCCGCTGCCCCTGCCGGAAGCGAGCAAGCCCCGACACCGACCGAACAGGTCGCCGCGCCGGCTGCCGCCAGCGACAAGCAGTTTCTATTGACCTATCCGAACCTGGCGAATCCTGACGGCGAGGTGCTGCTCGAGAACGAGCTTGTCGTGGTGCAACGGTTCGTCGTGGGCCCGGGCGAGTGGGAGGGGATCCACTCGCATCCCGGCAACCAGGTTTACGTGCATGTCAAGGGCGGCCAATGGTCCGGCATTACCGGAGGCGGCGAGCCTACCTCTTCCGGTTCCCCGTCCGCGGACGGTTCGGTAGGCTGGATGGAGCCGATTCCGCTCAGCGAGGGGCACGAATCCGGCAACACCGGCGACGCCCCGATCGACCTGATCTGGGTGACTCTGAAGAAAGATGCGCCGGCCGCCCCCGACGCCGACAAGCAGTTCTTATTGACTTATCCGAACCTGGCGGATCCTGACGGTGACGTGCTGTTGGAGAACGAGCGCGTCGTCGTACAGCGGTTTATCGTCCGCCCCGGTGAGTGGGAGGGCATCCACTCGCATCCCGGCAAACAGGTCTACATCCACATCAAGGGAGGCATCTGGTCGGGACGCCGCGGCGGCGTACAGCGCGATCCGTCACCGTTTTCCGAGACCGGCTCCGTGGGCTGGATGGAGGCTGTTCCGCTCAGCGAGGGGCACGAATCCGGCAACACCGGCGACACCACGATCGATTTGATCTGGGTGACGCTCAAGTAGGCGCACGATCAGGCGGAGAGAGCCAGCGTCGACCGCCGTCAGCAGGAGACGCAGTTATGGCTGTTCTCCGCGCCCAAGCTCTCGAGCAGCGCGATGGTCTCGGGGAACGGCTGGATGCGCTGTACGGGCCCGTTCGCCATATCGACTGTCGTCTGACCGCGGCGGCTAATCACGGTGGGATCGGCGCCGTGCTCCACGAGGTACCGAATGAGCTCATTGTCTCCTCGTGCGGCGGCATGGTGCAGCGGCGCGTACCCGTCATGGTCGCGGGCGTTGACGTCCGCACCGAGCTCTTCCATCAGATACGTAACGGTCGCCAACCACGCGTCCGGCACATGCCGGTGCGAGTTCCCTGCATAGCCCTGGCCGTATCCCACGCCCGAGGCCGCGTGGATGGGATACACGGCGGGCCCGTTGATCGGTACCGGGGGCAGACCCGAGGGGTCCATCTTGCCATCCTCGCCGCCGCTGTCCGCGTAGCGCCGGCGCTTGGGCACTACCTGCGTGGGGACGTTCGGATCGGCGCCGTGGGCGACCAGTAGCCGCATCGCCGCAACATCGGTAGCGTAGGCGGCCCTCCAGAGCGGCGTCGCCCCTTTGGAGTCCACGCCGAGCAAGTGGAAGTTGTACGACATATGCCACAGATGCTTGTTGAGCCGAACGTTCGGATCGGCCCCGGCATCCAACAGCGCCTGTAGCAACTCCATATAGCCAGTGCGCTGCTGCGTGTAGGCGTACTGCTGTGGGTACCGCGACTTAGGCGCCCACTGCACCTTTATGGTGGCGTAGAGCGGTGTCAGGCCGCCGGTGCTTGCCAGGGTCGGGTCGGCACCTTGGTCGAGAAGGTACATCGCCAGGTCGAAGTGGCCGTTCACCACGGCGATCAGTAGCGGGCTGGTGCGATCGCCGGCGTTGACCAGATTGACGTCGGCTTCGGACTCCAGCAAGGCCTGTACGGTGGCGCCATGACCTTCGCGAGCCGCGTGCAGCAGCGCGGTCATGCCGCCGTGCGTACCCACGAGGTCGTGGTAGTCCGGCGGCTCTCCTTCCGCCTCTTCCTCTTCGAGTGCGGCCGACTCGGCGACCGGTGGAGATGGCGCCTCCTCTGACTCGGGCTCGGGCTTTGCCTCGGCAGCCGGTGCCGGCTTCGCTGTCGGCTCGGCCGGCGTTGCGTCGAGAGGCTCCCTCGAGGGAGTGGGCCTCACAGGCTCGACGGAATCTTCGGGATCGATTGCCTGAAGCGCCGCGATGCGTCGGTCGCGCTGCTCCTTTTGAGCGTTCAGGCGCTCTTCGAAGGCGGGCAGGTCGACGACCCTGGCGGTGATAGACGAGTCGGCGCCTCGTTGAACCAGCAGGTCCACCGCCTCGACGCGGTTCGCCGCGGCAGCAAACATCAGCGACGTCTGCCCCCAGGTCGACTCCCGCGCGTTGACGTCTGCGCCATGGTCCAGGAGCGCGGTGATGGCGTTCAAGTTGCCCGCTGCCGAGGCGAAATGCAGGGCGCTCGCGCCTCCCGCCGTTGTCGTGGCGTCCACACTGCTACCGGCCCGCAACAGTACCTCGACCGCTTGCGCGTGCCCGGATTTGGCGGCCAGGTGAAGCGCAGTGTAGTCGCCGATTCGCGTTACCGCGGTGGGGCTGGCACCCGCGTAGATGAGCATCTCGAGCAGGGCGCTGTCGTCGTTTCGCGCCGCCCAGTGCAGGGCGGTCATGCCGTCACCCTGGGCCGCGTTTACATCGGCGCCTTGCCGGAGTAACGAGTGCACCGCGTCGACATCGCCGCGCATCGCCGCGTCGGCTACCGGCGAGGCGCTCGGTGCCGCCGCTACCAGCGCGGGCAGACAAACGGCGAAGATCAAAGCGGCGGTCGGCCGGCCCGCGTATCGTCGGAGCATGCTGGTCCTCCGAGAGTGCATCGCTGTCCGAATCACGCTGGCGCCGATAGCGCGAACTCGCCGGTGCTATCACCGAAGCTCGTCATGTCGTTGTGGCCGAGCCTATGCATCAGGCTCAACATGACGTTGGCCATCGGGGTGGCATCGTCGGCCCTCAGGTGGAGGTTCCCATCGAGCTGGCCGTTGGCGCCGCCGACAAGGAATAGCGGGCACCTCTTGTGGTTGTGGAGGTTGGGATCGCCCATCGGCGACCCGTAGATCACCATGCTCTTGTCGAGCAGACTACTGTCACCCTCCATCGTGTTCCGCAGCTGCTCCAGGAAGTACGGCATCAAGCTGACGTGGTAGTCGTTGATGAGGGCGAACTCGTCGATGTTCTCTTCCTTGCCTCCATGGTGTGAGGCGGGATGGAAGCCCTTGTTGGTGCCGCTCTGTGGATAGACGCGCGACGAGGCATCGCGACCCATCTTGAACGAGAACACGCGGGTCACATCAGCAGCGAAGCCCAGGACCTGGAGGTCGAACATGAGCTTGACGTGTTCCTCGAAGGAGTCCGGCACGCCCGCCGGGGCCTCGGGCAGCTCGCGTACCTCACCGCTCGCGTTGCGCTCCTCGATTCGTAGTATTCGGCGCTCGATCTCACGAACGTTCTCGAGATACCGATCTATGCGCCGCCGATCTTCGGGGCCGAAGCCGGCCTTCAGGCGCGAGATCTCGCCGGTTATCCAGTCGAGAATGCTGCGATCTGCTCGCCGGCGCTCGGCGCGCTCCTCTTGGGTACCACCGACGCCGAATAGCTGATCGAAGACCACGCGGGGGTCTCGGATCATCGGCAGCGGGCGATTCGGGGCAGCCCAGCTGATCGTGTCGGTGTACACGCAGGCGTATCCATACGCGCATCCGCCTGCTGCATCGACGTTCTCGATGCAGAGTTGCATTGACGGAATCGGCGTGTTCTGACCGAAACGATGCGCGTGCAGCTGATCCATGGACGTGCCGACGCGCACGTCCGAACCCTGAGTTTGCAGCGGGTGCGCCTGGGTCAGGAAGACGGCGCTCGAGCGGAAGTGATCGCCGCCGATCTCCTTCGGGATAACCGCCTCGGCGCCCTGGCAGTCGGTGTTGCTGACGATGGTCAGCTGTTCGCGAAACGGCTCGAGGGCGCGAAGCGAGCTCGGGCTGAGATCGAATTGGCGGCCCGTCTCCGCCGGCGACCAGTAGTTCTTCGAAGCACCGTAATCGTTGCAACCGGCGGCGCCGTGCACCATTTCGATACAGACCAGCCGAGTGGGATCAGAGGAGTCGGCGCCGGTCCGTGCCCAACTGGCTGCTGGCACCATCGCGTCGAGCAAGGGCAATGCAACGGTCGCGCCCACACCGCGCAGAACCGTGCGGCGCGGAAGCGGCTTATTCAAGATGACCATCGTTCCTCCAAGGCTCGGCTGTACACCGCCGTCCCCCCGTTTCCGCGGGTCAGTCGAGCTCCAATTGTTCCGGCGAGCTTCCAATCAAGGTCGGTGTTCGACGTCGTCGCCGTCGGCTACCTGTATCCGCAGTGCGCGGTCGTTGGTCTGGAATAAGGGACTGCGAACGATGCCGAGGATGAACGACGACATCCTATCGTCATTCCGCCGCGCGTCGGCAACGATGGCCCGAATGAAAGGCATGTCAGTGTACTCGATCCGCCGGCCAAGTCCATAGGCCATGAGGTTCTTGGCAAAGTTCGTGATGATGGCGTCGGAGTAGTTGAGCAGCGCCCGTTGCAAGTCGAGGGGGCCCTCCAACTGCGTACCGTCGTACAGCTCGCCCGCAACCTGGATCGGTAGGCCGTTGTCGTTGATGCGCCAGGTCCCCATGACGTCGAAGTTCTCGAGCGCCAGGCCGAGCGGATCAATAACCCGATGGCACGACATGCAGGTCGGATCGGCACGATGTTGCTCGAGTCGCTCGCGCACCGTGGTGAGCTTGGTATCGCCGACGAAATCGCTGTCTTCTAGATCCGGCACGTCCGCTGGCGGAGGCGGAGGCGGAGTGCCCAGCAAGACCTCCATCAGCCACTTGCCGCGCAGAACCGGAGAGGTTCGGGTGGAGTGCGAGGTGAGCGTGAGAAAGCTACCGTGCCCCAGAATACCTCGTCGATTGCGGTCGCTCTGGGGCACCTTGCGGAAATGCGTGCCGGCGACGTTCGGGATGCCGTAGTGCCTGGCCAAGCGCTCGTTGACGAACGTGTAGTCGGCGGTCAGCAACTCGAGAACGCCACGATCTTCCTGCACGAGATGGTTGAAGAGCAGCTCGGTCTCCTGGCGCATGGCATCGGCGAGCTGTCGTGGAAAATCGGGGTACATCACCGCATCCGGCTGCACCAGGTACAGATCCTGGAGGCGAAGCCACTGGGCTGCGAAGCGTGTGCCTAGCGACGCCGCGCGCGGGTCGGCCAGCATCCGGGCTACTTGGGCCTCGAGAACCCGTGGGTCCGACAGCTGACCGCGCTGCGCCAGGTCAACCAGCTGGTCGTCGGGGGCGGCGGCCCAGAGGAAGAACGACAGTCGCGAGGCAAGGTTCAAATCGCTGATCCGATGCCCTGCGGCTGGCAGATCGGATGCAGCTGCCTCCTCGAAACGGAAGATGAAGTGAGGGCTCGCCAAGATTGCCTGTAGGGCATCTCGGATGCCGATCTCGAATCCGCCCGCGCCAGCACCGTTCTCGTAGAAGCTGATCAGCGCATCGACGTCGGCGCTTGTCAGCGGCCGTCGGTATGCCTCGGTTGCCAGACGCGAGACGATCTGGCGAGCGCACGGCAGCTCCTCGTTTGGAGCCGTAGGCCGGCAGCCAAAGATATGGTCGCGGCTCGGCGTTGCCGATACGCCCCGCGGGTTGTAGGGCCCACCGATGATCAGGTCCTGCAAATGCGGTAACGAAGTCACCCCGTACGAGCTGCCGATCTTCTTGTCGGCCAGGCTCCACTCGTGCGGTGAGAGCGTGTCTTCGACAGGCCCCTCGAAGCGCTGCAGAAACGCGGCCGATACGCGCTGTGGTCCCGCCCTGACAAAAATCGGAGCATCGGCCTCGAGGAGACCGTTGTCGGCATTCATCCACCGATCGATGTCTACCAGCGCCGCCCGCTCGCCGTTGATGGAGATCTCGATCTGCTCATCGTGCAGGGTGCGCTTGCCGAACAGCTCGGCGATCGGCGAGTCGTAGAAATCCATCGTGAACGTGTACTCGGCATCGGCCGGGAAATGGTGGATCACAGAGAGTCCGCCGCGCGTACCGTAGGGAGCGCCCTCCACTTGCTGCCGCTGTGAAGCGAATCGCGGCACCGAGTAGGTCGTCGCGCTAGGCGTGGCCCTTACGTTACCGAGCGCCATGCGGCTCACTTCGCCGGCCGCCGCCAAGAACCCCTGCATCACCGTCACCGACAACCCCTGTACGTCGGCCACGTTGTCGAATCCTTCGCTGATCGTGTCGGGCGGCAGATAAGCGGCAGCATCGATCTCGAGATCCAACAACTGGCGCACAGAACGCTCGTACTCGGCGCGATTGAGCCGTTGGAACGTGCGGCCCCCACCGTAGGATCCGGCCGCCGCGGCTTCATCGATGCGCCCTGCCAACGACGTCACCAGCGCGTTGACGGTCGCCCGGTCGGGCCGACGCAGCGGCGGTGGCGGCATCATGCCGGCTTGCAGCTTGCGAATCATCTTTTCGACGATTTCCGCGCTCTCGTGGGCCCGAGCCACGTCGAACGACTCCAGCGACAGGTCGGCCGTACGGTTCGCGTCGTTGTGGCAGCGCACGCAATACTGGCCGATGACACGATTCTGCGACTGGTAGGCTGCGGCGCTCTCGGCGATCTCGTTGGCCGCCGGTGGCAGATCGACCCGTCTCGAGTTGCTCTGCGCCAGGCTGTTGGCGCTCAGGCTCGTTGCGAGAAAGCCGGCGGCCAGCGTAGCTGTTGCCAGCCGCGACATCGCGCGGACACGCTCCGCACCGGCTCTCACGACATACGTCTCCCACCAGCGCCCGCGCCTACGCTCAACATCGCTCGCGCCGCGCCGGAGATCACCGATCGATGGTGGCCCGTTGTTGCCCTCAAGGATGATACGCGCCTACGCGCATTGGACCATGGGAGGGGCAGATTCTCAAGCGTCGTAGGATCTGTCTGCCTCGGTCGAAAACCTCGCCTTGACGCCACCGGGGCGGTGACCTGACGATCGATAAGCAGCCGCTCTGGAGCCCACGCGTGGCTCACTCCTTGTCCTCGAGACCCGACGGCGCGAGGCCCGCCAGTTTCACCGACAGCCACGATGGCTTGCGGTCGCGAATCTCGGCGCGCTCCTTGCTAGCCACCGCCGCCCGCACGATGTGCGCACCGACGAATCGAATGGGCTCAGGCGGAAACCCGGCGGTGGGCTGGTCAACCAGCGGATGGTCTGACCATTCGTCCTGGGCTCGCAGCGCCAGGCTTGCGAGGACCTTGCCCCCGACAACGCTGGGCCCAACCCCGTTACCGCTCCAGCCGACCCCGTAGACGATGTGCTCGAGCCCTCCGAGGTGGCCCATCAGGGGGACGCTGTTGGGCGTTCGATCGATGGGCCCCGACCAGTCGTGGGTGATAGGCACGTGGTCGAGTGTCGGGTAGTAGCGTCGGAAGTCTGCCTCGACCTCGCGAGCGCGGCGGGCGCTGCGATCGAAGGCGCCTCCGACGTTGCCGCCGTAGGCGAGGGTACTGCCGCCCTTGCCGAAGGCAATGCGGCCATCTCGCGTGGTGCGATAGTAGTCGACCATGAGTTGCGAATCGGTGATCGCGAGGTCCCGTTCCCAGCCGATCCGGTCGAGCTCTTCCGGGATCGGCGCGGTGGCGACCATGTCGCTGGAGACCACTACGATGGCGCGCGCCAGTTCGGGGACGCGCGCCGCCCAGGCGTTGGTGGCGATCACCAGCGTATCGGCAAGCAGCGTTCCGTTATCGCACTCGACCGTGACCGGTCGACGGCGCGAGAACGTACGCATCTGGGTATGCTCGAAGATCCGAACGCCCATCTTCAACGCGACGCGACGCAGCCCGCGGGCCAGCGCCGCCGGCTGCACGATTGCGGCCGTGCTCTCGAAAACACCTTCCCGGTGGGCCGTCGAGCCGCTGCGGCGCGCCACTTCGGTGGGGTCCAGACGCCGGAAGGCGTCCACCCCGTGCCGAGCACAGAGATCGAGCAGTCCGTCCCATGCTCCACGTTGCGCTTCACTCGTGGCGGCCCATAGCCACCCTCCTTGCCGATAGTCGGCGTCGATCGCGTGGGCGGCGCAGAAATCGCCGATCTCGGCGATCGCTTGCTCAGAGCCCCGCGCAACGCGAATCGCCTCTTCGGTCCCGACCATCTTGCTCAGCGAGGCAAGCTTCGGCCACCACGACAGCACGAAGCCCCCATTGCGGCCAGAGGCGCCTCCACCGCAGATGTCCTGCTCGAGAATAGCCACACCACATTGTGGCTCTGCCTGCTTGATCCGAATCGCCGTCCATAGGCCGACGTAGCCGCCACCGACGATCGCAACGTCGGCCCGCACGCGCCCGCGCAGCGGAGGTGCGTCGGGCGCATCTCCCGCGACTTCCTGGAGCCAGAGCGAACGATGCCGAAAGGACATTTCAACTCCGGCTGGGGATCGGTCCGCTACAACACCGCCTCAGAAGGCGCGCCGACCCAGATGTGCCACGACGAGTCGTCCAACCTCTGCCGATCCAGCCTCGGTAAAGTGAACGTCGTCGAAGAAGTTATCCGTGCTGCGCGCCAACGCGGCGGCGAGATCGAGACATTCGACGCCGCGTTGGCGACATGTGTCAACGAGAACGTCATTGTAGCGTTGCATGCCATCGGCCAACGTGTCGACCGAGTAGTACGGCTGGCCGGGCTGCTCCTGGTAGTTGCCGACACCGCCGAGCCATAGCCGTTCCTGCTCGTCGGCCGTCATGCCCGGTCGCCATACGGATGGCTGGGTGGCAAGCACCAGCCGAGCTTCATAGGCAGCCGCGAGGCCAGAAAGGTCGCGAGGAGAGAGTTCTCAACCGAGGGTAGAGCCGGAAACGCTTGGCCACGCTTGCTTTCAGCCGCGTCGATACATCTCGTTGGCCAGCCGAGGACGCCCGTGGCCCTGACTCTGGTTGCTCGGGTATTGGGGGGCATCCGTCATCAGCGTGCGCTGCACGAGATCGTAGGCCTGGCTACATCATCCGATCGACGAGGCGCCTGCTCTGCTCCCGCGTGAGGCCGAGGGAGCGCAGCGCAAGGGGGCCGCCTTCATCGAGCACCGGCTCCAGCTGGTCGAGCGACGGGGCCACGTTCTCGAAGAAATGCCCCGTGTAGATCGTATCGCCCCACAGCATTGCCTTCTCGCACGCGCTCTTCCAATCGCTCGGGTCGTGGTCCTCGTCCTCCAGCCGGCGCACACGTTCGCGGAAGAACGGATAGTCGTTGTCATGATTGAAGGTCACGCACGGGCTGAAGATATCTACTCCCGAACTTGACAATATCCCGCTTCGGCTTGAGCCTCTAAGATGTCGAAGAGGGCCCGTTCGTGATCGGCACCGATCTTCTGCTCGTCTGGCTTACCCCGCCAGGAGGGCTGAGGTGAGAGCTTGTGAACACCGGCCCACCGAGATTTGCTGAACCCTCAAACAGCAGGCACTGGGAGCGCCCTGCACGACTGTCGCCCACGATGATCAGAGCGGGAGCCGACGGCGCCTGGCATATGCAGAGGTGTGCGATGCGATGGAAGTCGATGCTGGTTATCCAGCTCGGTTTCGGCTTGATGGCGGCCACCGGGCTTGCAGAAGTCGTACGATTCGAGATCGTCGAGGTCGAGTCACCAACCTTCGAGGGTCGGCGTTTTGGTAGCATCGGCGTCTACGAGAAGCTGATCATCAGAGCGACTCTTGAGGTCGATCCGGAGGCACCATGCAATGCCGGGATCGTGGATCTTGCCGCTGTTCCTCGGAATGCTGCCGGGCACGTCGAGTTCATCGCCGATGTCGTGCTGCTGAAGCCGGTCGACCTGGAACGCGGCAACCGTCGGATCTTCTACGATGTCCTCAACCGTGGGGAAAAGATCGGCCTTAATCTGATGAACGATGGGCCCTGGGAGGATGATCCGACGACGGCCGAGGATGCGGGCAACGGCTTTCTCATGCGACAGGGCTACACCATCGTCTGGTCCGGCTGGCAAGGCGACCTGGGTCCGGGAGAGAAGCTCATGAGTCTCACGGTGCCGGTCGCCAAAGGCATCACTGGTCCGAGTCGGGACGAGTTCATCTTCAACGACGACATCAATCCGGTTGTGGCGACGCTCAGCTATCCGGCCGCCGACATGGATCCGACGCTGGCGTCCCTGACGGTCCGCCAGCAGCAAACGCATCCCCGGCAGTCGCCGGACGATCTGTCTTTCGAATACTTCAGGGTTCGCCGCTCGGGAATCTCGTACCGGGACCCGCGTCAGATCCTGATCCAGAGACCGGCCGGTTTCGATGCCGGGGCAATCTACGAGATCGTCTACCCGGCCAGAGATCCGGTCGTCATGGGGTTGGCCTTCGCCTCCGTGCGCGACGTGGTCGCGTTTCTTCGGCGGCAGGTGGAGGACTCGGTAGGTAACCCCAATCCGCTGGCTCCCAACGGTGCGCCCCTGATCGAGCGTGCCTACGCCCTTGGTATCTCACAGAGCGGTCGCTTTCTGCGTGACCTCCTCTATCAGGGGTTCAATGAAGACGAAGAGGGGTTGGTCGTCTTCGATGCCCTGATCCCCGACGTCGCCGGTGGCCGCAAGACGTACATCAACCACCGCTTCGCCCAACCGGGTCGGTTCTCGCGACAGCACGAGGAACATCTCCAACCCGGAGACCAGTTCCCCTTCACCTACGGCATCACGACCGATTCCCTGACCGGGAAGCGTGACGGAGTACTTGCCCGCTGCCAGCGGGCAGGAAACTGTCCGAAGATCATGCATGTCGACTCGTCGACAGAGTTCTTTCAGGCGCGTTCGTCGTTGGTGGTGACGGACACCGACGGCAAGCCGATCGAGCTACCCGGCAACGTGCGCGCTTACTTGATCTCCAGCACCCAGCATTCGGCTAGGATCGACGCTCTGCCCGCGCCGACGAGAACCTGCCAGCAGCCGAGCAATCCGCTCCACAAGGGCGGACCGATGCGGGCCCTGCTGGTAGCGCTCGACCGTTGGGTTACCGATGGCGTCGAGCCGCCCGTTAGCCGCTTCCCGACGATCTCGGATGGGACGCTGGTTGCTGCCGATCGGAAAACCTTCGGCTTGCCCGCGATCCCCGGTCTGCGCTACCAGGGCCAGATCAACCACCTGCACGTCGTCGATTACGATGCCCAGCCTCCCCCAGAAGGTGCAGCCTACCCATTGTTCGTGCCCGAGGTAGATGACGACGGCAACGACATCGCCGGCATCCGGCTGCCGGCGGTCGAGGTTCCAGTTGCCACCTATCTTGGTTGGAATCTGCGGCGTGCGGGCTATGCGGAGGGCGCTCTCTGCGGTGTCACCGGGTCCAGCATCGCGTTTCCTCAGGATCGTGAGGAGCGCTTGGCAACGGGTGATCCACGGCTGTCGATCGCGGAGCGCTATGCGAGCCACGAAGACTATGTCCGTCGGTTGGCAGAAGCCGCCCACCGACTGTTACAACAGGGCCTGCTGTTACCAGAAGACGTCCAGCGCATGATCGATCGAGGCATCGAGCTTGCCTCCCTGAGGTAGGCCGGCTCAAGGCCGCAGCCAACCGACTCTTCCAATCAGAGGGATCCGTACTTACGGTAGCGGAACATCGGCAAGCGCCCTCGCGGCTTCCCGAAGCTTGCCGCTCACGATGAACAAGGCCTCACGCAGCGAACCCTCCGCCTGCGCCTCGAGCCTGGCGATCCCGGTGACCGAATCAGAGCCGCGTCCCGCCCCGAGCTGCGAGTAGATGGTGTGGAGTTCCGGACCGATCGGACGCGGGTGCTGGTCGAACTCCCACATCCAACCGATCGGCTCGTAGGAGAGCAGCCTCTCAGCGCGGTAGGTTCCGGGCGAAACCTGCCTGCCCCACTGCATCGTGTTGACCTCTTCGAGCGCCCTCGCCGCAGCCTCCGTATCTTCATCCGTGGCAGCGAGACGGGCTCTCTGGAGTGCAGCGAAATCTTCCGCGTAACGGCTTCCTCTCAGGCGTTGTTCTGTGTTGAGAAGCCAGGGAACGAGATCGTGTCGGGTCCCCATCAAGAGGGCATTGACGACCGCTGCGTGATCGACGTCCACGACTGACGCATGAGCCGCTGCCAGCCTTTCGGCCTGCGTGCGAAGGCGCTCTGCCGCCTCTCTAGCGTCGCGAAGCAGCTCCGTCGGTGCCGAGAGAGCGGAGAGTGTCTGCTCGATCCTCTCGAGCTGTTGGGCGACCCAGTCAGCGATCTCTGAGAAACCGACGGGCAGGACAACAGCTTGATCCATCCGAAGCACGCCGAGTGCTCCGACTCGCAGGTGGTCCTGCAGGTTAGTGTAATCCTCGGCGCGATAGACATCGTGCTGCGTGTGGTAGTAGCGGCTGTAGGGGACGTCACCGGTCCAACTCATGTATGCCACCGCTCCGCCCCGAACCCCTCCCAACGACCAGCCATCGCCCCTGATACGCTCACGTACGGTCACCCGCTCGTCGAGGCCGAGCTCTGCCAGCAAACCGCGTTGGAAGGCAACCTGGTCGAGGGTGGCATACAAGCGGCCCTCACGCCCCTTCCATCCAGCGCCTTCCATGTTGAAGGCATAGGCCAGACGCGAGGTGACCTCGGGGTGCGCCCGGATGAACGCATGGGAACCCGCCAGCCAGTCGTACTGGGTCCACAGTCCTCCGACTTCTTCGCTTCCAAAGGCGATGAACAGGAAGCTGCGCCGCGGCCGGTAACCCTCCGAGATCACGCGGGCCAGCTCCAGCATGACGGCCACACCGACGCTGTTGTCTTGGGCTCCCTGCCACCAGCGGTCGTGGTGCGCCGAGACGATGATCCATTCGTCCGGATACTCCCGGCCCCGGATCATGCCGATGACGTTCTCGGAAACGCCGTAGTCGACATCGACCCGGTTTTCGAGCTCGATCATCACCTGGCCCTCGGCAAGCCGTTCCTTGAGCCATGCGGCATCACGGTTGCTGATCGTCACGGTCGGGATCGGATCGCGGTAAACGATGCTCATCTGCTGGATCGAGTCCTGGGGGGCCTCGCCACCACCGCCGTTGTAGTCGTAGAGCAAGATCGCGGACGCTCCCTGTTCTGCCGCCTCCATCACGACCTGGCTGTTGAGCCAACCCGCTCCGCGGCGCACCAGCACGGCTTTACCGCGCACCTCGCTCAGGTTCGCGTAGTCATGGACCCAGCCCTCTCCTGCATCGAGTAACGCCGTCCGCAGGCGCTGTCCACCAGACGTGTTGCCCTTGGTGTACGGCACTCGCTCGGCCGTACCCCAGGTCCCTGCGCCGGAGTGCTGGGTGATCGCCGGCAGCTGTCTGCCCGATGCCCGCAGCAATACTTCCCCGTAGTCGTAAGCGTGCACGGGGAAGCTCTCCCGCCGCACCTCCAAACCTAGCCGCTTCATCTCCGCCTCGATGAAGCCGGCCAAGAGGCGCTCATCGGCGCTGCCGGCGATGGCCGAGCCGGCACCCGCACCCGAGTCGTTCTTGACGAGTTCCTCCGAGAGACGGCGGGTGAGGGCGATTGTCCTGTCGGTATCCAGAGCGCTCAGGATCTGGCTTTCGGTCGGGGAGAGCTGCCCGCCGGCGTGCGAAAGCCCCGCCAACAGCATGATGGCGGCAAAGGAGCTAGCGAGCCTTGTTCGGCGCATTGTCTGCTCCAGCTCACCTCGTACCCGGCGCCGACGTTCTCCTGTTCAGCGCGCTCCGTGAACAACAGAGGAGGGTGAACCCTACCCCCGAGCAGGCCGTGGTGAAAGTGTGGCGGGCCTGGTTACGGCGAGTTGGGGCCACATGCAAGGCGGCCTGACACTGGCGATGCCCGAGCCATCGTCGAGGAAGGCGAACGCCGCAGATGGCCCCAAATCGCCGCAACCCTTCGGGCGACAGGGGGTTGTGCGCGTATCCCGCGTCGTTCGTCGTCAACGATGGGGTAACCATCGCCTCCTCCTTTCTCCTTGCCTCCGCCTCGCAAGACCCTGTCGCCAGGCCCGCCACACTTTCACCACGGCCTGCTAGATCCAGCTAGGACAACGTGAAGAGCGGACTCCCGAGGCCTGCAACCTACCGTCTAAGTCCAACTGCTGCAGGAGGGTGCAGTTACCTGATGTTCCCAAACCCGAGTCTTTCTCGTTTTCGACGGACCAAAGTTGGGGTACACCTCATCAGTAGCGCATATGAGATAGGAAGTGGTACAAGTACAAGTCCTCGGGCAAGCCAGGCGGAACGGCCGCTCATACGCTACTGATCGAGTATCGTTGATTGGGACCAACAGGCCGTGTTGAAAGTGTGATGGGTCTGGTTGCGACGCCAAGGGCGCAGATGCAAGGTGCCGCGCCGCCGGCGATGCCTTGGCGCATCGTTCAGGAGCGGCAACGCCGCCTATGTCCCCTTCGCGGCACAACCTCTACGGGCCACCACACTTCCACCACGGCCTGCTAAAGGTCACCGCGCCGGAATACACATTGCGGAGGAACTGATTATGCAGGATCACGTGTTGGCAACGATTCGTGGTATCAGCACTCATCGGAAGCCATATTTGTTTATCTCCTTACTCCTCCTCTTTTCTGTAATACCCGCACGACCACAAGTTTCTTCTGCACTGCCCGCAGGAGCGCAAGTTAGGCCAAATATTCTCTACATAGTGGTCGACAACCAACCCGCCTCGATCGTGGGGGCTTATGGAAACCCGGATGTCAGGACGCCCAATATCGATCGACTAGCCAACGAAGGAATACGTCTTACGCGTGTTTTCGCCGTCCACGGTATGTGTTCTGCAACACGTGCAACAATGCTGACCGGACTCATGCCTTCTCAACATGGCGTTCATTCCTGGCTAGATAACAGAAAGATAGAGAATTGGCCCGAAGATTGGAATGCGATCAGAGAGTATAGAACGTTACCGTACACACTAAGGACTCGAGGATATCAGACATCATTAATCGGCAAGTGGCACCTAGGTCACACACGCCCGCCGGACGGCTGGTTCGATTATTGGGTGACGTTCGATGGTGGCCTCACCCCCGATTTCTGGTCCACTGATATCAATGACAACAGCAGAACGTACAAAGTAGAGGATAAGCACAGTGTCGAGTTCTTTACCGACAAAGCAGTCGCATACTTGGAGGACTATGATCATCAACGGCCCTTCTTCCTGCTAGTTACCTTCAACGGTCCTTATATGCAACCTCCACCGAACCTCGGTCCCGCCAAGAACCCGCATTATGAATACTATAAGGACCAAGAGTTTCCTTCGTTTCCCAGAACCAGGATCAGCGACAGGATACTCGAGCAGTTAAGGCCGCCCTACACCGGGTGGTACGCCAGCTTGGCTCGCATGCACAACGACCAAGCATCGATGGCTAATATAGCGTCAGAGAATACGATGGTGGACGATGGTGTCGGCCGTCTATTGACAGCACTGAAGGAAGCCGGACTCGAAGAAGACACGTTAGTCATCTACACGAGTGATCAGGGAACCTTCTTCGGACAACATGGCCTTTGGGGCCATCCCGATAGCACATTTCCAGCGAGCCTCTACGATACGCCGATGAACGTACCGTTCATTGTTCGCTATCCAGGCGCCATCAAAGAAGAGCAAGTAAGTGATCTGCTCGTTGGGCAATACGACCTCATGCCCACAATACTTGATCTGGCTGGGTTTGGGGATGTGGAAATAGCGAACTCCCCTGGAAGGAGCTTTGCGGAACACCTGGAAGGGAGGACGCTCGAGGCATGGCCCGATGCCGTGTATATGGATGAAGAGGCAACTCGTACAATCAGAACCGATCGTTATTCATATTGGAAACGGCTCAAAGGTACGGGTGAGCATGAGCTCTACGATGTACAAGAGGATCCGGAGCAAATGCACGATCTATACGGGACTCCCGGCTACGCCGAGGTGGTTTCGGAACTGGATGGAAAGCTCACCACGTTCTTCGACACCTATTCTGATGTTGAGTATGATCTTTGGCGGGGCGGCACCGTAAAGGGATCCACAGACTACGTTCGAGTTTTCAAGTCTCTTTACGGTGAGCAGTGGGAGGAGCAGGCAAAAGTCAAACCAGCCTTTAGAGAGAACAATGGCGTTGTCCAGTAAGCTCGCGGGCTAAGCGATCCGTCTGAGGAGCGCAACGATCGGTGGTTGAATCCAGGCGTCCCGATACTGACCAAAGCCAGGAACGTGACTCGACAAGGGTTATCTGGGAAATCCCGGATTAGTTTCCGGGTGTTCTCAGAGCCAAGGAACCCGAGCCGGAAAGATAGACGGGGAACCAGCTGCTTCGCTCGACGCCTGACTGGAGGAGTTCGGTGACGCATCTGATGCGACGAGTGGTCGGTGGCGGTGTGCTCCTGGTGATGGTTGGGGGGCGGGGTGCTAGGTTTCGGGCGCGCCGGATGACCGGGCGCCGGGCGACAGTTCCAGGGTCCAGGGCGCGCAGCAGGCCGACCCCGTTCGGCGCCAACAGCAGGCCGTCGAGCATGATCGGGGTCGACCGGAAGTAGCCCGGAATCCGCACCTCCGGGTAGGCGTCTTCGAACGCCTGGTCCACCGCCGGGCGGCGCCAGGCGACCCGCAGGTCGGCGATGTTGTGGCGATCGATCTGGGCCAGCGGCGAGTAACGAGTGAACGCCTTGTCGCCGCCGAAATACGGTGGCCTTCGCGCTCGGTGAGGCGGCCCCGTAGCCTTCGGGCTGGAGCCTCTGCGGGTCGGCTTCGTCGGCGCCGGGGGCGATGCGGTGCTAAGAAGCCAGCTGACTGAGAAATCACAGTGCAGTGAGTAATGAGTTGCGAATCGGTGACTCGCGGTTTCTACGACTACCCGTGGTGGTTGGTTCCCTCGCTGCTCGCGGGATGCTTCACATATTTGGTGGAAGCTTGGCCGAGTCAGTTGACAGCGGCCTCGGTGCGGTGCTAGTACCCCCTTCGAAGCATCAACTAGTTTGACATCGGGTGACGGCGTTGCCCACGGCGCGGGCGTTGCCCAGGAGAAAGAGGTGTAATGCGCGCTACGCTCGCCGTCATGACCCTTGCTATGGTGCTGATACTCCCCGCGCAGCTGATGGCGCAGGGCGCGCGGACGACCGGAATTATCGCCGGGGAGGTTCGGGACGTGGATGGTGCGGGGCTGCCCGGCGCCACCGCCACCATCGAGGGAGACAACCTCATCCAGGAATCTCTCTCGCAGGTAAGCGACGTCGCGGGGGTTTTCCGGTTTCGTAATCTCAGGCCGGGAAGCTACATCGTGACGGTCGCACTCACCGGGTTTCAGACGATGGCCTACAACGTCCCGGTGAGCGTCGGCGCAACCTCAGCCGTGATCGCGGAGCTGCAGCTGGCGGGGGTCGCAGAGACCGTCACTGTGATCTCCGAGACGCCGTTGATCGACGTGGCGTCGGCATCGCTCGCGACGAATTACACGGCGGTTCTGCTGGAAAACGTTCCGGTGGCGCGTGACTTCACCGAGATGACGAACTTCGCCCCTGGTTTCGCCGACAAGGGAGCCTATGGCGCCGGCGGCAACCACGCCGAGGGCACCAGCGTGCATCGGGTGGGTGCGGCAACCAACGGCTACCGGCTCAACGGCGTTGACATCACCGAAAACGAATGGGGTGCCGCCTGGGTCAACCCGAACGTGGATACGATCGCCGAGATCCAGATTGTCGGTATCGGCGCCAGCGTCGAGTACAGCGAGTTCACCGGAGCGATGATCAATATTGTGACCAAGGGGGGCACCAACGAGTTTCATGGCACCGGCGCTTTCTACTTCCAGAACGGCGATTTGAGAGCCGACAACTCGCGCGGCATCGTGGATCTGCAGCGCGGAAAGTTCTCCTACGACCGCGACCTTTCCGTCACTATCGGTGGCCCGATTGTGCGCAACAAGGCGCTCTTCTTTGCCAGCGCCGCCCGTCAAGAAACGCTCAAGTCGGTTGTCGCCGACCAGATCTGGGTGGACGGTGGAATCTCCGTCGAAGATGCCCAGCAGGGTAACGATAGGTGGACACTGCACGGCAGGCTGGATTTCTTGCTCAACGACTCCAACACGCTCGGTTTCATGATCAACTATGATCCGGGCAGAGAGTCCAATAAGGACCTGCGACCAGGTTCGCCGGTCGACATCGGCATGGATAGTAGCTACGGCAGCACGACCTTGTTGTTCAGCTGGCAATCCCAACTGGGCGACAACACCTTCACCGATCTCCGCCTCGCAGCCAATAGGGCGGACTACTTGCGCCTCCCGTTCGTGTGCTGCGAGCTACCCGATTACTGGTACAACGGGTCGAGGAGGATCACCCGGGGCTTCCTGGAGGACGAGGACAACGCCCGCAAAGAGGTCTCGGCAACGGTGACCCAGTACGTCGACGACTTCCTGGGCGCCGCGCATGACGTCAAGGTCGGCCTCGGCTACAAGGACAGCTGGGCCAGCTGGCTTGCTAGTTATACCGGCCTCGGGGGTCTGTTTACCTATGGCTCGTACGTATACGGGTCTGTCTACGACTTTGGCCTCGAGGGCCAACTCCAACCCATGTCAGCCTTTATTCAGGATGTCGTTACCCCTAGCGACAACCTCACCCTCAACCTCGGGCTGCGCTATGACCACACGAACGGTTACGAAAGACTCGGTGGGAAGTCAACCGGGAAGGGTCCGGCGGTAACGTTCAGGAACTTGGCGCCACGCCTTGGTGCAACCTTCGATCTGAGCGGTGATGGCCGTGCCGTTGTGCATAGCAGCTGGGGGCGCTACTTCGAAAAGATGACCGTCGGCTTCATCTCTGGCGCTAGCGGCACCGGGTACTCGGACCCATACCAACCCTACTCGTCGTACTTCTTCGTGATACCTGACGGGTTTTTCCCTGCCGACTACGACCCGCTCAATCCGACCGACGCGCAGTTGTTCGCGCTGCAAGACGCTGTTTTCCGACCCGAAAACCAGACTAGTGTCAGCGCCGCTATATTTCCGCTCGACCCAAACTTGCAGTCGCTGCACACGGATGTCTGGAACGTCGGATTCGAGTATGAATTCGCCAGAAACTGGGTCGCGGGGGTCGACTACATCCGCAAAGATGACCGCAACATGTTCCGACACAGGAACACCATCGAGCATGTGTACACGCCCTTCGAATTCACCGCCCCCGACGCGACGTTAGCGGACGGAACCGTGGTGCCCGGGTTGACACAAACGCTCTATTCGAGGGAGAGCGGCGAGTGGGCCCCCATCCGCAGCAACGACGACTTCTATAAGCGGCAGCACGACATCGTGATGCTGACGCTGGACCGACGGCGAACGGGTTCCGGCCTCAACTTCAGCACCTCGCTCGCCTACCAGAACCACAAGGGAACGTTTAATAATCGCGACGGCGACAGCGTCTGGGGTGGGGGCTTCGACGCAGCAAACAACCCGAACTTCAGGGGCCACCCGTTCGCCGAGTCTGGTCCGTTGGGCTTCAGCAGGAAGTGGAGCTGGAAGGTGCTGGGCAACTACAGGCTGCCTGGAGGCATCCTCGCGGGTATGTACTGGAACCTGGCGTCGGGTCGGCCATGGAACCTCACGATCAGGCACGGACGCAGGGGGATTCCCCAGTTGCTCACCGCCAACTACAGCACTACGGCCATCGAGCCGGTCCGCAGCAGGACGTGGGACTCGCATAAGCAGCTCGATCTGCGGTTGTCGAAGTCCTTTAATATGGGGAGTAATAATGGCCGGCTAGAGGTGATGGTCGACGGATTCAACATGCTCAACGACTTCTCCCCGACCGGCGTTGAAGGGCGAATCGACCGAACGTTCGTCGTTGCCGGGGGCTCCGCGGTCGGGTCGCCCGGGCGATCAACCTCACTGCTGCCCGGGCGGCAGTTTCGGTTCGGGGTACGACTCTCCTTCTGATCGGAATACACGCGAGCGGCGCCGTAACCACCTCTAAAACCCGGTGCCCCTGGTCGAAGGCGGCCTGGGTGAGACAGACGGCAGCCGCGTCGGAGTTGGCGGTCGTGATACGCCCGAAGCGCTTGCAGCCCCGGACCCAGGGTGCCTGATCGTACGGCCAGTCCCGGATCGTAGAGGTCGTTGCCGGCGCCAGCGTAACCGTGTGGCCAGCGGTTGACGGTGATCGCCCGGATATCGCTGGCCGGATCGAAGCCGGCATCCGAAAGCGCCCGACCCATCTGGTGCCGGATGTTGCGCTCGAAGGGTCTCGAACCGGGTGGTTGGGGGACCATCGAGTTGTAGCACGCCATGACGACGCCACCGGCGGCGGAGAGAGCTTGGAGGACGTGATGAGCAATAACGAACGCACCGACGCCGGGCTGAAGCGGACGAAGGGGCAGCATCATCCGCTCGTAATGACGTGGTCGCGAGTGCTGGGTGTCATGTTGACCAGCCTCAGCGTGCTGGCCTGTCAGCCTTCATCGCAGCCGGGGGCTGGCGGTATCAGCGGTCCTGCTGACCGCGTCTTGCACGGGGCCAAGATCTTTACGGTGAACGACGACCAACCCTGGGCCGAGGCCGTTGCGATCAAAGGCGGAAAACTCGTCTATGTGGGGGATGATGCGGGCGTACAGGGGTTCGTTGGCCGCGAAACTGTCGGTCACGATCTGCAAGGGAAACTGGTTATTCCTGGGCTGGTGGATGCCCATACCCATCCCGGGGGCACGGGCCGCTTCAGCGGGCCTTCGGGAAGCCTGCCGAGAACCAACAAGACAGAAATACTCGCTGCCGTGAAGGCGTATTCAGAGGCGAACCCGGATCTGCCCTGGATCGTGATGTGTTGCTGGCCAGTGCACCTATACGGCAACGGCAAGGAAGGGCCTCACAAGAGAGATCTGGATGCGATCGTGCCGGATCGGCCGGTTTGGTTGGGCAGCAATATTGGCCACAGTATTTGGGTCAACTCGAAGGTGCTTGAACTGATGGGTGTTAACCGCGACACCCCCGACCCTGTGCCTGGCCTCGCGCTCTATGCACGCGACGCCGCTGGTGAGCTTACTGGCTGGATCAAGGAGAGTGCTTTTCGTCCCTATCGAGAGAAGTTCTTTGAGGTAGACGAAGAGGCCAACCAAGAGGGTATCGTCGCCTTTCTGGATTACCTTGCGAGCTACGGCGTCACCTCGCTCTACGATGGGGGCAATGCCTACTACAACGACGCTGTCTATTCATTCCTCGCCGAGCTTGACAGGGCAGGGAAGTTGCCGGTCCGCTATGAAGGCACCTATCACATTTTCCTTCCCGGTCAGGAGGACGTGGCGGTCGAAGAGCTACTGCGCTTGCGCGACAGCTACGGTGGTGACCGGCTGCGCTTCAACACCATAAAGATTCACTTCGATGGTTCCAACGAGAACCGTACGG
Organism: Acidobacteriota bacterium; assembly: GCA_965205505.1. Taxonomy (GTDB): domain Bacteria; phylum Acidobacteriota; class UBA890; order UBA890; family WLXD01; genus DASCOT01. Next base: position 3,034,270 of record CBDBHB010000009.1, on the reverse strand, counting down.
GCGCCGTGCTCCAATCGTTCAGTGACGATCCGGGAAACCGCGGCAATACGCTGTTGAGCACCGACGAGTTGCGCGATTTCCTTCTTCGTTTACACGAGGCCGAGATCGACCTGCACTTACATACCGTCGGAGATCGGGCCGTCCGAATCGCGCTCGACGCAGTGGAGGCGGCCCGGGAATTGCTCAGCGGCGATCTCTACACGCGGGTCACAGTCTCCCATCTGGACATCATCGATACAGCCGACTATCCGCGCTTCAGGCAACTCGGCGTCATCGCGAGCTATACGCCGGCATGGCACGGCTTCACCGACGGCCCTGTTCCCTACGCCTTGGGTGATGAGCGATACAGCAGGACCTTGCTGACGCAACCGCTGCTGGATGACGGTGCCATTGTCACCTTTTCCAGCGATTCGGGAATGAGTCGGGCCAGCCCCTACCTGGGGATGCAGATCGCCCACAACCGCCAACACGAGAGACAAGGTGAGGCGGCCCCGATCCGACCGCCCCTGACCGAGCGGCTGGCGCTCGAGGATCTGATCAAGGGGTACACCTGGAACGGTGCCTATCAGCTGCGTATGGAGGAGCAGCTTGGCTCAATCGAGGTAGGCAAGCTCGCCGACCTGGTCGTGTTGGATCGCAACCTGTTCGAAATCGATCGCTACGAGATCCACGAGGTTCGACCCGAAGCGGTCATCATGGAAGGCGAGATCATCAGGGGAAGCTTAGACGGTGGCGCGGAGATGAGACCATAGCGGCAGCTTCGGCTTCGTGCGCACCTTGCGGGACCGCCTGGTGGCGTCGACGACGATGTCGATCAGCTCGTCGGGGTGTGTATTTCGGTCATCGTGATCGCTCATTACGGGAACGTGATCACTGATTACGGTTGATCGTGATCACGCCATCGGAGCGAAGCGACGGATAGGTTACTCCTGGTGGATTGAGAGTGGATCAGATCGTAGTCGTAGGGGCTGTGGAGCCTGTGTGGCGGCGTGAAGCGCCGTCCCGCACAGCTACCGTCGGCATCGGTTCCCGTGCTGGTGCGCGAAGTTCGGACCCGGCTACGCGGCGAAGCTACGGCGGCGGCAAGGTCGACGAAACGCCCACGCCGCCATGCGATTCTTCCGCAAGTTGCTAAGACGGCAGGGGAGCGAACCTCGACGGCTGATCACCGACAAGCTCGGAAGCTATGGGGCCGCGCACAGGAGTGTCATGCCCTGTTCAAATCCGCCGCTCAGGCGCAGCGGTTCTTGGCGGTGCGTGGCCTCGTTCGCAATCTCTTCGACCTAAGTCGGCACCGATTACGAGCAGCGGACTATCGGACGCTTCGAGGGCGCGCTTTTGCGGCTTGGGTCGCGGTCGCGGCTGACTGAGAAAGGCCAGCTCGATGCCAAGCATGACCTGATCTCGAGGCGGCGAAGTTGACGTGCCAGTGCCGCATAGATGGATCGCTCAGCCCGCGAGCTTACACGGGACAATGCTACTGTTCTCTAAAGACTGGTTTGACTCTTGCCTCCTCCTCCCACTGGTCACCGTAAAGAGACTTGAAAACTCGAACGTGGTCGGTCGATCCCTTCACGGTGCCGCCCCGCCAAAGGTCATACTCGACATCAGAATAGGTGTCGAAGAACGTGGTGAGCTTTCCATCCAGTTCCGAAACCACTTCGGCGTAGTCGGGAGTCCCGTATAGATCGTGCATTTGCTCAGGATCCTCTTGTATATCGTAGAGCTCATGCTCACCCGTACCTTTCAGCCGTTTCCAATATGAATAACGATCGGTTCTGATTACACGAGTTGCCCCTTCATCCATATACACGGCATCGGCCCATGCCTCGAGCTTTCTCCCTTCCAGATGTTCGGCAAAACTTCTTCCAGGGGAGTTGGCTATTTCCACATCCCCAAACCCAGCTAGATCAAGTATTGTGGGCATGAGGTCGTATTGCCCAACGAGCAGATCACTTACTTGCTCTTCTTTGATGGCGCCTGGATAGCGAGCAATGAACGGTACGTTCATCGGCGTATCGTACAGGCTCGATGGAAATGTGCTAGCGGGATGGCCCCAAAGGCCATGTTGTCCGAAGAACATTCCCTGATCACTCGTGTAGATGACTAACGTGTCTTCTTCGAGTCCGTTTTCCTTCAGTGTTGTCAATAGACGGCCGACACCATCGTCCACCATCGTATTTTGTGACGCTACATTAGCCATCGATGCTTGGTCGTTATGCATGCGAGCCAAGCTGGCGTACCATCCGGAGTAGGGTGGACTTAACTGCTCGAGTATCCTGTCGTTGATCCTGTTTCTGGGAAACGAAGGAAACTCTTTGCCCTTGTAGTATTCATAATGCGGGTTCCTGGCGGGACCGAGGTTCGTTGGAGGTTGCATATAAGGACCGTTGAAGGTAACCAGCAGGAAGAAGGGCCGTTGATGATCATAGTTCTCCAGGTATGCGACTGCTTTGTCGGCAAAGAACTCGACACTGTGCTTATCCTCTAATCTGTACGTTCTGCCGTTGTCAATGATTTCATTGGACCAGAAATCGACGGTATGGCCCAAATTGAACGTCACCCAATAATCGAACCAGTCGTCCGGCGGACGTGGCTGGCCTAGGTGCCATTTGCCGATTAATGATGTCTGGTATCCTCGATTCTTTAGTGTATGCGGTAATGTTCTATACTCTCCAATCGCATTCCAGTCTTCGGGCCAATTCTCTATCTTTCCGTCATCTAGCCAGTCGTGAACGCCGTGTTGAGAAGGTACAAGCCCGGTCAGCAGTGTTGCACGTGTTGGAGAACAATATCCGTGCACGGCGAAAACACGCGTAAGACGTATTCCTTCGTTGGCTAGTCGATCGATATTGGGCGTCCTGACATCCGGGTTTCCATAAGCCCCCACGATCGAGGCGGGTTGGTTGTCGACCATTATGTAGAGAATGTTTGGCCTGACTTGTGCTCCTGCGGGCATTGCAGAAGAAACTTGTGGTCCTGTGCCTATTGCAGAAGAGAGGAGGAGTAGGGAGATAAACAAATATGGCTTCCTATGAGTGCTGATACCACGAATCGTCGCCAACACCTGATCCTTCATAATCAGTTCCTCCGCAATGCGTATTCCGGCGCGGTGACCTTTAGCAGGCCGTGGTGGAAGTGTGGTGGCCCGTAGAGGTTGTGCCGCGAAGGGGACATAGGCGGCGTTGCCGCTCTGAACGATGCGCCAAGGCATCGCCAGCGGCGCGGCAGCTTGCATCTGCGCCCTTCGGCGGCGCAACCAGACCCATCACACGTTCACCACGGCCTGTTGGTCCCAATCAACGATACTCGATCAGTAGCGTATGAGCGGCCGTTCCGCCTGCGTGTCCCGAGGATTTATACCAATTCCTATCTTATATATGCACTACTCTACTAAAGACAATGTCCAGGCTGGAACTCAAACCCGGAAGCCGGAAGGCAGACGATTCTAGCTGCACCACCTTCACCAAGCTTGGCGTCCGCGTCGTGGGCTGCCCGGGCAGCTATTTCGAGGACGTCGATCTCACGCGGCCGCGCAGCATCGGAGGCTACCGACATTCGGGGACGCCCGGCGAGCCCATCGTGGTGCGCATGTTGCAGATTCCTCCGGTGCCAGAGGCACGCGGGCTTTCGGCGCCGGAGCAGTGGAAAGCATCCCGCCAGGCGTCGGCTTGTGGCGACGTTCGAGACCTTCGAGCGCAAGATCAGGAACCAGCTCAGCCGGATACTGTCTGCCGGGGGCTTCGACCCGGCGCGCGACATCGAGGCGATCACGCTGAACCGCTGGCCGCATGGCTACGCGTACGGCCACGATTTGGAGACGGGTCAGGTCGCCTGGATGCTCGACGAGCTACCGCCCGAACGTTCCCCGTGGCTTGTCGCCGGCGAGACAACGTCATAGTGAACACAAGATGGCCGCCTTTTGGGTGAGGCGGCTGATCGCCAGTCAGCTCTACGGCGTGACAGCCACAGATCCAGCCACGTTCGCCACGGTGACCGTGGGCTTGCCCGGCGTAGCACTGCTCGCTCTTGCTACATCCCCGCCCGCCGCGCGACGAAGGTGGACCCGCTGGTGGCCCTGCGGGCTGAGTAGCACATCAACGTCGCCGTCTATATCCAATCAGCGGCCGCTGCCCCAAGACCATGACTGCGGCGAGCGATTCACCGGTGAGCACTCGGCAAGCAAATACTGCCTGACCTATTTCCACACCATCTTGACTAGAGTTCCGTACTAGACGTAAACGGCGTACAGGTCCACCGACGCTCCGGGGTGCGGTTGGTGACCGAACGCGGCGACAGCGTCAACTGGCCTACCCACCCGATCCGGGAACGGAGGGATGTCCTATATAGGAGACGCTTTTTCCCGACGTACACAAGTCGATTCTATAAGTCGCTCGCCGACCCCCAGACCGACCCCCCAAAACGTCAGCCTCCAGAGTGACTGGCTGTAAATCGTTGAATCTAAAGAGCCGGCGCGCAGATTCGAACCGTGGACCTGCTGATTACGAATCTTAGAGTCCACCATACGATGGGCCTAGATCCATCGACGATATTTAGCGATTTGAGCCTTATTATCCGGGCTCCTACCTATCATTGGTGATGGATGGAATGCTACGGGATTCGATGCCATAATGTTGCTCCTGGGTTGCTCCACCTTCTTGCGAGACAGTACGTGAAGCGTGGCCGAGCCCACCAGTCAACATTGTCTGGAGCAACAGTCCGATGCGACTGACGAAACGGGTAGTGGACGGGGCATCTTACCCTGCAAGCAATAGTTCCAAGCGAGCTTTCGTCCTGTGGGATCGCGACGTCAAGGGATTCGGCGTGCGCGTCTATCCGTCGGGCCGTAAGACTTTCGTCTTCAAGTACACGCTGGCGGGCCGCGGCCGATGGCTCACGCTCGGCGACTACGGACCGCTCACGGTCAGCCAGGCACGCAAGCGAGCCATGCGCGCGCGTGTACAAGTGAGCGACGGGGAGGATCCGCGGGAGGCTAGCCAGCGCCGGAACGCGCGGCACGTGACGATCGCAGACCTAGCCATCGAGTACATGGCTGAAGTGTCAGCGAAGCGAAAGCCCTCCACGGCTCGTGCCTATCGGCAGTTGCTGACGACGCACCTTGTACCGGCATTCGGACGCCTACGCCCTGAGGCGCTAGAGACAGCCGACGTACGACGCTTTCACCGAGGACTCCAGGCGACACCTTACGCGGCGAATCGCGCGCTTTTCCTGCTCTCCAATTTACTGACGACCGCCGAGCACCGAGGGCTACGCGCGCCCGGTTCCAACCCATGTAACGGCGTGCGGCGTTACCCGGAGCAGCCTCGGACTCGGTACCTGAGTCGTGCCGAGATTCAGCGACTCGGCGACGCAATAGAAGAACTGGAGAGCGACGGCCGTGTTTCCGTTCACGCTGCTGCTGCGCTTCGCCTCCTGTTGTTCACTGGCTGCCGGGTAAGCGAGATCCTCACGTTGCGCTGGGAGCACCTTGACTTCGAGCTTAACCTCGGGAGGCTCCCGGATACCAAGACCGGGGAGAAGTTCTTTCCACTCACTTCCCCTGTATTAGAGCTCTTGGACACCATCCCGCGCAGCCCCGGGAACCCGTGGGTCATTCAAGGCCAACGCTCTGGCCAGCATCTGACCGACCTGGCTCGTCCCTGGCGCCGGGTGAAGAAACTCGCCGGTCTTTCGGGTGTCCGGATTCACGATCTTCGACACACCGTTGGCGCTTGGGGTGCGAGCAGCGGGCTTTCCCTTCTCCTGGTGGGGAAGGTGTTAGGGCATCGGCGAGCGGCCAGCACGGAACGCTATGCGCACGTAGGTATCGACCCGGTGCGTGAGGCTGCCGAACAAATTAGCGGTGAGATCCGGACAGCGATGAACGGCACCCAGAACCTCGGCACCGTGATCGAAATCGCGGGACGGGAATGAGACTCTCACCGAGGGCTTCGGGGGGCACCTTACGTGGCCGATGGTGCCGGGCAAGGCGGTCGCCCGCGTCGCTGCCTGGTTGGTTCCACCGGAAGGCGTAGCTATGGGGCTCAAGTCAGGAAAGCGGTGCGTTGCGATAACGCAGCGTGGGGAGCGCTGCAAGCGCTCGGCGTTGAAGTGGCCACTATGCAGTGAACACTGGCGACAGGTACGCATGCTCATGGAGGCCGGTGCTTGGGCAGCGGAGTCGTTGGGAGCCAGCACTGGGCCTCCCCCGATTTCCCGGACACCTTTGGAAGTCCGATAATGGGCTCGGAGGTGAAGCATGGGGTCACGACGGCGGTACAGTCGCGAGTTCAAGATTGAGGCAGTGAGGATGGTGACGCAGCTGGGCCATCCGGTGTCTGAGGTGGCCCGGGATCTGGGTGTTGGCCGCGGCATGTTGACCAAGTGGCGCAAACAGCTCCAGGAGCAGGGGGTCACGGCGTTTCCGGGCGCGGGGAAGATGCCCGACCAGGACCTGGACGGGCAACAGCTACGGCGGGACGTGCGGCGAGTACGGCAGGTGCGCGACATTCTAAAAAAAGCGTTGGCGATCTTCTCGGAACGCCCGCGATGAAGTACCCGATCATCAAGCAACTGTCCGGCAAGTTCCCGGTGCGGCGGTTGTGCAAGATGCTCGAGGTGTCTCACGGCGGTTACTACGAGTGGCGAGGAAGGGGGCCGAGCCCGAGAGCGCGAGAAGATCGCCGTCTACGTGTGCAGATCAGAGCTGCATTCCGAGAGAGCCGCGACCGTTACGGAAGTCCGCGCATCCACAAGCAACTTCGGCAACGAGGGATCCGCTGCTCTCGCAAGCGGGTAGCTCGGCTGATGCGCCAGGAAGGACTTCGAGCTCGCCAACCCCGTCGGTTCCAGGTGACAACACGGCCCACACCTGGCCGGTCAGCGGCGCCCAACGTGCTGGCACGGCGCTTCACGGTGGATGCCGTGGACAGCGTCTGGGTGGGCGACCTGACATACCTGTGGACGCAGGAAGGATGGCTATACCTGGCCGTGCTGATGGATCTGTGCTCGCGACGGATCATCGGCTGGGCGGTGAGCGAGACGATGACGGACGATTTGACGCTGGCGGTCCTGGATCAGGCCTTGGAGCAACGCCGTCCCGGTTCCGGAGTGCTCCATCACAGCGACCGCGGCAGCCAGTACAGCAGCGACGATTACCTAGACAAGCTGCGTGACCGTGGCTTCACCATCAGCATGAGCAGGAAAGGAGACTGCTGGGATAACGCGCCGATGGAGAGTTTCTTCTCTACCCTGAAGTTCCAACTCGGTGGCTGCTTCAGTTCCCGGGCGGCGGCCCGAGCCGAGTTGTTCCACTACATCGAAGTGTTCTACAACCGGGCTCGCATGCACACCTCGATCGGAGACCAGAGTCCGGCTCAGTTCGAGGCGGCAATGCGGCGGCCAGGCCAGAGCGGCCAATCAGCTGTGGAAGCTGACGCGCCCGTGGAAATCGACTCCCGATTTCCACCGTCGCTTGGACAACGCTCCGCGTTGCCAACAGCTCCCACAGCCGCTAATACGACTACGACAATGGATCTTAACTAAGTGTCCGGGAAAGCGGGGCAAGGTCAGACCGAGAAAATTCAGAGCCGCAACAAAAAGAAATAAGTTCTGATACCCGTCGGCACCTGGACTCGCATCTAAGATCATGCCACCCAGCACGGGTCGAAACATGTCAGGCATATAGCCAATCACGGAGACGACACCTGTCGCAGTACCCGTAATAGCAACAGGAACACCACCCTGTTCCAGGAGGGCAACATATATCCCACGCAGGCCGTATACAGCGCAGGAAATGAGGGCACCATTCATCAACAATAGCGGCACAAGACTCGGTCCCCCTGGTAGGAGCCCGAAAATGAGAAAGCCAGATGTCATTAGAACGAAAGACCCTACAATGGCTTTCGCCGTGCCTATATTGTCTGCGATAAATCCTGCGGCGATGGCCGCAAGGGCCGCAAGCCATAGCTTGCCCACCCCGATCGCGCCGCCCAAGATGGAGCCCAATTCATACACTTCAGTTGCGTAAGGCGTTAAATAGATCGCACCCCATAATCCGCTATAGGCAGCCATGATGATAATCGCCATCATCTACACAATCGGCAATTTCAGGACCTCTATTATTCCTGCGGCAGTATGGGTTGGCGGTTCCTCCCGGTAATCGTCGTGGGAGCTAGCATCTTTCATGACCGTCCAAACGAGAACTGCCAAAACCAGAGTGGATACGGCAAGAATCTGGATAATTTCGGAGAGCGCGGCATCATCACCGCCGCGGAAAGCGAAGATAGCTAAAAGGAGTGCGGCGGAGGCCATATCAACAAATTTCCTCCCTCCTTCGAGTATGCCGAACGCCCGCCCTTGTTCAGCGCTGGAGGCCCAGTTACGTGTTGCCTTGATCATCGCTGACCAAAACACGCACGCGGTTGCTATTCCCCACAGGCCGAACAAAAGCACACATATCTCGAATGACGGCATCGTCGAGAATACAAACGCACCCGCCGCCGTAATCACCAGGGCGACAGATATGAGTTTGCGTGATGAAAAGCGATCCGCTAACCACCCACCCGGGAAATAGCCAATCAGCGACGTAACTCCAAAAGTACTTGATAGAACGCCCAGTTGCGTATTGGAAAAACCAAAGGCGTCCTGCATGGGTACATAATAAATCTCTGAAAAAAACGGCATCCAGTAAATGGTGCTGCCAGACAAACAAAGCAGCATCATAGTCAGCCATTTTTCTGCGACAGTCATCGCATCTCTTTCCTAATCCCTAGAGCGCAAGAAACAATCCCTACCGCCTGGCGCGGACCATAAAAGTCCACTACTACCGAATTTAACGATAGAAGCAGGGACGCAGACCGAAACTGCACGTGTCGGCTATCAACCGGTTGAGTAACGACTTGAAATTTCCAATAGTAGTGTGCAAGCGGGCCCAAACGGTGACGACGTGTTCATCGCCGGCACCGATCGCCTGTAGCGCACAAACGACGTTTTCAGCTTAAGCTGAGGTAACATTGAGGAAACGACGTAGCAGTGCCGTGACGGAAGGAGTGCAGCGCGCTCCCAATCGGGCGATGCTCCGTGCGGTCGGATTCGAGGACGAGGACTTCGACAAGCCGATCGTCGGTATCGCGAACGCCCACTCGAACCTGACGCCGTGCAACATAGGCCTCGGCGCGCTCTCGGAGCGCGCTCGGAGCGCGCTACACGAGGCGGGCGCTCGCGCTCTCGAGTTCGGGACGATCACCGTGGCCGACGGCATCTCGATGGGCACCGAGGGGATGAAATACTCGCTGGTTTCGCGCGAGGTCATCGCCGATTCCATCGAGACCGTATGCAACGGCCAGAGCTTCGACGGCGTTCTCGCCCTGGGCGGGTGTGACAAGAACATGCCCGGTGCCATGATGGCCATCGGGCGCCTGAACATTCCCGCGGTGTTCGTCTACGGAGGCACCATCAAGCCGGGTCACCACGCAGGCTGCGACCTGACGGTGGTAAGCGCGTTCGAGGCGGTTGGAGAGCACGCCGCCGGCAGAATAACGGACGAGGAACTCGCGGCGATCGAGCGCAACGCCTGCCCCGGCGCAGGCTCGTGTGGTGGGATGTTCACAGCCAACACCATGTCGAGCGCCATCGAGGCGATGGGGATGAGCCTCCCGTACTCGTCCACCATGGCCACGGAGGACGCGGAGAAGGCCGAGAGCGCGGCCGAGTCGGCTCGCGTCCTCGCCGACTGCATCGCAGCCGATCGGCTGCCGCGAGACATCGTGACGCGCCAGGCGCTCCTGAACGCCGTGGCCGTCACCATAGCGATCGGGGGTTCGACGAACGCGGTGCTGCACCTGCCCGCCATCGCCCATTCGACGGGCGTGGAGCTCAGCCTCGACGACTTCGAGCTGGTCGGTGCTCGGGTGCCCGTCCTGTGCGACCTGAAGCCCAGTGGTCGGTATGTGACGGTCGACTTCCATCGTGCCGGCGGCGTGCCTCAGGTCATGAAGGTGCTGCTCGAGCACGGTGTCCTCGATGGAGACTGCCGCACGGTGACGGGTGCAACCATCGCCGAGAGTCTGGCAGAGGTCCCGCCGGTGCCACCCTCCAACCAGGACGTGATCCGACCGTGGGGCCAACCCCTTTACCCGACCGGCCACCTGGCGATCCTTCGTGGCAACCTGGCGCCGGGCGGCAGCGTGGCGAAGCTCTCGGGCGTCAAGAACCCGCGCTTATCGGGTCCGGCCCGGGTGTTCGATTGCGAGGAGGACAGCTTGAGCGCGATCCTCGCCGGTGAGATCGGCGCTGGCGACATCGTCGTGGTTCGCTACGAAGGCCCCCGCGGTGGACCCGGCATGCGCGAGATGCTGGCTCCAACGAGCGCCCTCATCGGTGCCGGGCTCGGAGATTCGGTCGGGCTCATCACGGATGGACGATTCAGCGGTGGCACCTATGGCATGGTGGTCGGCCACGTCGTGCCGGAGGCAGCCGTCGGCGGGCCGATCGCGCTGGTGCACGAAGGCGACACGGTCACGATCGATGCGCCGGCGCGGAAGCTCCAACTGGAGGTCGACGAGGAGGAGCTGCGGCGCCGCCGCACCGCCTGGGAGCCGCCGGCTCCCCGTTATTCGCGCGGCGTTCTCGCCAAGTACGCGCGGCTGGTTTCCAGCGCCGACCTCGGCGCTGTTACCGATCTCGAACTGGAGTGATCGGCACCTAAAGCCTATCGGCAGAGCGGGCGAGATGAGCGCACCGTAATCATGGGTCCCATGACCACTACCCGCCGATATAGGACATTTCGATCCGCTGAAGATCCCTCGTCTCTTCGGAACGCATCTCTGAGTATCGGTCTTCGCGTACACCCCATAGCCGGCGCAGCCGTTCGCCGATCTCTTCCTCGTTGGTTCCGTCCCGCAGCGGAGTTCGAAGGTCGGTGCCGGCAGCAGCGAATAGGCAAGTGTAGAGTTCGCCCGCCGCTGACAGCCGGGCGCGCGTGCAATCAACACAGAACGGCTGCGTCACGGAGGTGATCACGCCGATCTCGCCATCTCCGTCAGCGTACCGCCACCGCTTCGCTACCTCGCCACGGTAATTCGGATCCAGCGGCTCCAGGGGCATCTCGGCACTGATGCGCTCGATGATCTCGGCGCCGGGAACCACCTCCTCTATGCGCCAGCCGTTGGTGCTGCCAACATCCATGTACTCGATGAACCTCAGGATGTGGCCGCTGCCCTGGAAGTACCGCGCCAGTCCCACTACCGTGTGGTCGTTGACTCCGCGGCGTACGACCGCGTTGACCTTTAGCGGTCCCAGCCCCGCGGCGGTGGCCGCCTCGATGCCCTCTAGCACGCGCGAGACAGGGAAGTCTGCGTCGTTCATCGCTTGGAAAACGGCTTCGTCCAGCGAGTCGATGCTCACCGTGAGGCGCACAGGCCCGGCCTCTGCCAGCGCCTGCGCCTGCTGCGCTAGCAGCGAGCCGTTTGTGGTCATGGCGATCTCCAGGCCAGGGATCTCAGCCAGCATGCCAATGAGCTTTGGCAGCTCGCTGCGCAGAAGTGGCTCCCCGCCCGTGAGGCGCACCTTGCGGACGCCTAGTCCGCGGAAGATGTGGACGAGGCGAGTGATCTCCTCGAAGCTGAGGATCTCCTCGCGCGGCAGGAACTGGTAGCCCTCGCCGAAGACCTCCCTGGGCATGCAATAGCGACAGCGGAAGTTGCAGCGGTCGGTGATCGAGATTCGCAGGTCGCGCATCGGCCTGTCCAACCGGTCGCGCACGCCAAGGGTTCGGCCGCTGGAGGTTACCTTCATCGCTGATCTGCCACTTGCTTCGAAGATGGCCACCCTATTGTCGACGGCAAACTGAAACAATTCCTTCAGCGGTAGCATCCCGACGCCAAAGAGACTCCCCAAAAAGATCAATGTGGCTATCGTATGATACTTGGCTTCCGTCCCTTGGCTTGAATCATCGAGGCCGCTCGTATACCGGAACCGGGGGATCGCGCTATCTTTGTTTGAGAGTTTCCGCGCTCGGCGTGAGACCGTCGGACCGCTGGGCGGGAGATGGATTGGCATCGACTGGATGGATGGAGGAGGAGCCCCGGCCATTGGCCATCAACGAAGAGCGTATTCGTGAAGCTCTGACTTCCGTGAAGTTTCCAGGGCTGTCGCGCGACATCGTGTCGTTCGGCTTTGTCGAGGCAGTGCGAATCGACGGTGGCGGGGTGACCGTCCGTCTCGATATCCCGATCGGCTCGCCGGAACATCAGCAGCAGATCGCCCGCGCATCGCGCGATGCGTTGATGGCGCTGGACGGGGTCGACAGCGTCAGCCTCGAAATCTCGGCCCCCGAGTCAAAGGGCGCTCCGGCGACCCAGCCAGGCCAGTCACCGGGCGGTGCGACCATTTCCGGCCTCGGCGATGCGGCCGGCCCCCGAGCTGGTTCTACGACGGGCGGACCGCCGGCGCCTGATACCGGGCCTGCGGCCGCCGGCCGACCGGCGGCGCTGTACGACCGCACCCCCCTCAGTGGGGTGAAGTACGTGGTGGCGGTGGCCTCGGGAAAGGGAGGCGTGGGGAAGTCGACCGTGGCGGTGAATCTCTCGGCCGCCCTGGCGCAGCTCGGCCAGCACGTCGGCCTGATGGATGCAGATATTTACGGTCCCTCGGTACCCACGATGCTGGGCACCCATGAGCAGCCGAAGATCATCGATCTCGACGGCAAGCGGGTGATGGTGCCGGTCGACAAGTTCGGTATGAAGCTCATGTCGCTCGGTTTCCTGCAGCCCGAAGACGATCCGGTGATCTGGCGCGGGCCGATGGTGATGAAGGCGGTACGTCAGTTCCTCCGCGACGTCGACTGGCGCGGCGTTGAGGTGCTGGTGATCGACCTACCTCCAGGCACCGGCGATGCGCAACTCACGTTGACTCAATCGGCGCCGCTCGATGGCGCGGTGATCGTTACCACGCCGCAGGATGTAGCGTTGATCGACGCCCGTAAAGGGCTCCGCATGTTCCAGGAAGTCGATGTGCCGGTGCTCGGCCTGGTGGAAAACATGTCGGTCTTCACGTGTCCGGAGTGCGGGCATCGCACGCACGTTTTCAGCACCGATGGCGGGCGGCGAACGGCAGACGAGCTCGGAGTGCCGTTCCTGGGCGCGCTGCCGCTCGATCCGCAGATTGCCATTGCGGGCGATGCAGGCACACCCTACGTTGTCGAGCACCCCGACAGCGAAGTCACCAAGATCTTCAGAGCCGTGGCGCAGAACGTGCTCGATGCGGTGATGGAGTTGAAGGGCGGTGGCGATGTGTCGATCAAACCGTCGTCATCAAGGAGAAAGCGGTGGTCGCGGTGGAAGGAATGGAGGGCTGGAGTGTCCAGACGAGCTCGATGAGCGGCAACGGTCGCCGCAATCACCGATAGCCGCTCCCGCCGCTTAACCAGCGTGCCCTGAGCGACTGTTCCAAAACGATTCTGGAGCCGAAGCGCGCCGGAGGAGCACCCGAAGGATTCGCCACTGGCGTGCTTTCAGAAGATACGGCTACAAAGGAGCTTAAGGGGCCGGGCTGTGCGAAAGGACGAACAGCGGGTGCTGCTGAACGGCCAGCGCACGGTAATCCTCTGACGGTAGGTGCCGGCTTCAAGCACTGCGCATCTTCCGGGTAGCGTCATTACGTCCCGCAGAAAGTCTGTCGCACGACTTGCTCCGGTCGTGGCGGCAGGGCCAGGCGCGATTGGGACGGATCGTACTCAAAGGGCTTTGCTAGACGCTCCACCAGGGCGTGAAATGGCTCGAAATCACTGTCGGTGGTAGCCGCCTCAATCGCTTCTTCCACGAGGTGATTGCGCGGAATGAAGGCCGGGTTGGCTGCGTACATGGATCCCTGTCGCCCGGCGGGCGTGGTCGGTTCTTTTTCCAGTCGCTTCCGCCAGCGCTCCAGCCATGAATTGAATACTTGCGGGAATTCAAAAATAGCGCTGACGCCTTCGTCGCCCGCGTCCCCGTTGGCGAGGTCGGCCAGGTGCCGGAAACTGAGGGTGAAGTCCCACACCGGTCTCCGCCATCACTGACAACAGGTCCTGTAGCAGGGATTCGTCCTCTTCACCCTCGGGCCGAAAGCCAAGCTTGCAAGCAATGCCCTGCTGGTGGGCGTCCCGGAACAAATCGGGAAACGCATCAATGCTCTCCTTCGCCAGCGTTACGGCTTGCTCCTGGACTTCATGCAGCAGTGGTAACAGGGTCTGTGCCAGGAAGGCCAGGTTCCAGTGGGCGATGCGGGGCTGGTTGCGGTAGGCATAACGGCCGCCGTGGTCAATGGAGCTGTAGACCGTGTCGGGATTGAAATCATCCATAAAGGCACAGGGCCCGTAATCAATGGTTTCCCCGGAAAGCAGCATATTGTCCGTATTCATCACCCCGTGGATAAAGCCCACCAGTTGCCAGCGAGCCACCAGTTGTGCCTGCTGGCTTACGACTTCCTGCAGCAGCGCCTGCGCGGGATTGTCTGCCGCGGCCAGGTCCGGGTAGTGGCGAGCTATCACGTGGGCCACCAGCATTTGCAGTGCTTCGGTATCCTGCTTTGAGGCAAAAAACTGAAAGGTACCAATACGGATATGGCTCTGAGCCACGCGGGCCAGGACTGCGCCGGGCAGGGCGGTCTCCCGGTATACCTGCTCGCCAGTGGTCACGGCCGCCAGCGAGCGCGTTGAGGGAATGTCCAGGGACGCCATAGCCTCGCTGACAATGTATTCACGCAATACCACGCCCAGGGGGGCACGGCCGATCGCGCGAGCCAGTGACTGGCGAGTCAGCGTGATCGACACTCTGCGCGACGAGGCGCGCAAAGACCTTCGGCGTCTGGACGGTGGACCGGCGAAGGACCGCACCGACCAGGGGGCGAGTGTCGCGTTGGCAGATCCGGAGCTGTGGCCAGAATCAGTGGATGGAGCCGTTCTCCTGGCCGCTCTTGCCCAGACGTTCACTCGATTCGCGGTGCTGGCAGAGGGGGCCGCAACGGCCTTCGCCCTCTGGACCGTCTTCGCTCACGCGCACGATGCTGCCGACGTTTCTCCACTACTGGCGCTGGTGTCGCCGGAGAAGCGGTGCGGCAAGACCACCGCGCTGACAGTGCTCAGCCGCCTCGTGCCGAGACCGCTCGCTGCTTCCAATATCACGCCGGCCGCGCTGTTCCGTGCGGTAGAGAAATGGAGACCGACCCTATTGGTCGATGAGGCGGACTCGTTTTTCCGAGAGCGGGAGGAGCTTCGAGGCATTCTGAATGCTGGGCACACGCGGGGAACCGCGTACGTGATTCGCACTGTGGGCGAAGACCACGAGCCGGCTAAGTTCTCCACATGGGGACCGAAAGCCGTGGCTCTGATCGGCAACCTGACGGACACGCTGCAGGACCGCTCCATCGTGGTCCCCATGCAGCGCAAGACACCGGCCGAGAAGGTCGAGCGATTGCGACTCGGAAGCCTCGACCTTGAGGACGTGCTCCGCCAGGCGGCGCGGTGGGCTGCCGATCACCGCGAGGCGCTCCGCAACGCCGATCCCGACGTGCCCGATGGCCTGAACGACCGTGCCGCCGACAACTGGCGGACCCTACTTGCCATCGCAGAAGTGGCGGGGGGTGTCTGGCCGGACCGGGCGAGGGAGGCTGCTAGGCTTTTGTCCGGTGTCGGTCAGCGTGAAGACGGCTCCGTCCGCATTCTGCTGCTGGGAGATCTGCGCGAGCTGTTCGACGAGTATGGCGCCTGCCGGCTTGCGTCCCAGCAGATCGTGGACCGCCTGACGGATCGTGAGGATCGTCCCTGGCCCGAGTGGCGTCGTGGCAGGCCGCTGAGCACCCAGCAGCTGGCAACGTTGCTGCGGCACTTCGACGTGCGGCCTCGTCAGATGAAGATCGACGGCAAGAAGGTGCGCGGCTACGAGCGTGCTGATCTGGAGGAGGTGTGGGAGCGATATACCCCAGCACAAGCTCCTGACTCTGATGCACCGTCCGCACCCGGTACCCCCGGTACAACCCGCGCCGGCTCTGGCAATGAGGCAGATGGCGACCCGGTACCGGAAGGCGTCGGTACCGGGTTCAAGGTAGCCGAAAACCCCTACCAGGACTGCAAAGTACCGAGGGTACCGGGTGCAGACCCCTCTGGCGAGCAGGGCCGATACGTTGAGGTGGAACTGTGAACGCCACGGAGCTGGTCCACCGCGCTCGAACGGCTGTGGGCTTGAGCTGGAACCTCGTGGCGACAAGCTCTGAGTCCGAGGCCCTGAGCCGTTGCCGCGCCACATCCTCGCGGCTCTACGTACCCAGAAGGCAGAGATCCTGGCGAAGCTGGCGGCTCCAGGCCACCGATACCGCCCCCTGCCGGTGGACTACGAGCTTGCCAGCCTCTATGGCCCTGAGGGATCGAAGCGCGAATTTCTCGGAGCCGTGGAGCTGGTCGCAGAGTTCTCAGGCAACCCCTGGCCCATAGCCGCCGCACTGGAGGATTTGTGTCAATGGTGGGACGTGCAAGACCTGCGGGAGCTGGAGCCCGTAGACTGGATCGTAAGTGCCGCCCACGCCGACAAAGTGCGACGAGAGCAATACGAGCGATGAGGCTGGACGCGGGCGGTCACTGATTGCGGCCGCGGGGCCGGACTGGCAGGTATGGGCCGGCGTGGTGCGCCGGCCCCGTCCTCCTCGCTGTCCTCCGGCGCGCCCCAGGCGGTGCCTGGGCGCCGCCGCTACCAGCGTATCGTGGCCCGCGCGAGCGCGCCGTGATCTGTGCCGTCCAGCATCGGACTCTCACGGCGGTGCGCATCGACCTCCAGTTCGAGGTTCAGACGCTCCCGGTCGAGCACTCCAAGGCCGTAGCCGACCCGGTAGTCCCGTCCGTACTCCGAGGTTCTGACGCCGGCCCGCGGCGTCCCCACGAAGCGGCTGCCCACCGGCAGCCCGTAGCTAACCTCCGCATCGAGCCGGGTGCCGTCGTCGCCGCCGCCGTGCTCCATCCCCGCCATCGTCTCCCGGCCCCACATCGCCTCGGCCCCGCTCGTCGCCTCACCGCTCCACGACGGCGCCACCCGCGCCGTAAAGCCCAGCGGCGTCGACGGCGTCGGGTTGTAGCTCAGCGACAGCGCCATGCCCCCGCTCCCGGAACCCTTCAGCCTGGTGCACCACCAGCATCCGCACCCGCAGGTCGACGGCCAGCCCGGTCGTGGCCCTTCGCGCGGAGCGCGTCATCTATAAGGGCGGAGGCGGCTGGCCAGTAGGCGTCGTCGAGCGCGGCTTCGTGCAACGATGCCAGGATGCGATCGAATGTGTCTCCTTCGCTCATGATGGTGCCTTTATCGCAGGATTTTCCTTCGGGCACACTCCTGACTCAATCATCTCCGACGGCTAGCGCTCTTCCTTGCTGCACCGAATAAGCCACCGCCACCGCTGGAGATACTATCGCCGAAGCAGGGACGAACTAGCCACCGCCGAGATACATGGCGTCCATGCCTCAGAGTCTGCGGCAGCGCACCGCCAGGGATTGGGGGCCTCGGATGATGAGGCTCTTGCGAAACCGCGGGTGATCCTCAAATAGGCTCATCGACTTGAACCGGTCGAGCAGTATCTCGAGAACGATCCGGCCTTCCAAACGCGCTAGCAGGGCGCCGAGGCAATGGTGGATCCCGCTCCCGAAAGAGAGGTGCGAACCCTGGTGGCGATCAACATCGAGCCGGTCCGGATTCTCGAACACGTCCGGATCCCGGTTGGCTGCGCCCAGAAGAAGGACGACATTGTCACGTTCTCGTAGCGGAGAGCCGTTGACCTCGCAGTCCGCGAGCACACGCCGAAAATCCACCTGCACCGGAGAGTCGAAGCGCAGCAGTTCCTCCACGGCCGCCGGGATCAGGCTCGGGTCTTCCCGGAGCCGTTGAAGCTGTTCGGGATGCCGAAGCAGGGCCAGGATGCCGTTTCGATCAGGTTTACGGTGGTCTCGTTGCCGGCGCTGAGCAGAAGCCGAAGCATGTTCAGCGTCTCGCGTTCGCTCAAATGTACGCTTTCGTCCTGCGCTCGCACCAGGAGGGTGCTTACGATGTCGTCGCGCGGCTCGGCGCGCCGCTCCTCGATGATCGGTCGGAAATAGGCGTCGAACGCCCGCGAGGCCGCCGCGCCGGCCTTACGTTCGCGCGCACCGATCATCGGGTCCAACAGTCGCGCACGCTGCTCCGACCAGATCATGAATTGTGCCCTGTCTTCAGCCGGAACGCCCAGCATCTCGGCGATGACGATCACTGGCAGGGGCCGGGCCACTGCCTGCATAAAGTCGAACGCCGTCGGGTCGTCGATGTCGTCCAGCAGGGCCCCCAGAATGGCGCGGATGCGGGACTCAAGCGCGTTGACCGCCCTCGGGGTAAACGCCGTCCTGACGACCGCCCGCAGCCGCGTGTGGTCCGGTGGGTCCAGAAGCAGCATCGTGAACTCGTCCGGCGGGGGCAGCATGGCCAGCTGTCGAGACGATAGCGTGCCCTTGCGTGGGTCATAGAGGTGGACCCCGAAATTCGGACAGCTTGCTAAGGTGGAATCCAGACCAAGGAGAAGGAGTCTGGAATGCCACGGAAGAGACGAAGTTATCCTGCTGAGCTGAAGGCGAAGGTCGCTTTGGAGGCGCTTCGGGAGGAAGCGACGATGGCGGAGCTGGCAGCCCGCTACGATGTGCATCCGAACCTGATCGCCAACTGGAAGAAGAAGGCTCGGCAGAAGGTACTGGCCGGCTTCTCGGGCAAGCAAGAGCGGGATGAGGTCTCTCGGGAGGCGGAGATCAAGGAGCTGCGGGCGAAGATCGGAGAGCTCGTCATCGAGCGGGATTTTTTATCCAAAGTCTTCGGTCGTTGAGCCGCGGCCGGAGAGTAGCGATGGTTGATCGCGACCACGCAAGGCTCAGCATCGCGCGACAGTGCTGCTTGGTGTCGATCGCGCGCTCGTCGTTCTACTACGAGGGCAAGGGCGAGAGTCCGTTGAACCTGCGCCTGATGCGGTTGATCGACGAGCAGTTTTTGGAGACGCCGTTCTACGGCTCCCGTCAGATGAAACGCTGGCTACATCGTCAGGGCTACACGGTCTCTCGCAAGCGGGTGCGCCGCCTGATGCGGCTGCTGCGGTTGCAAGCTATCTTCCAGCGGCCCAGGACGTCTCAGCCGCACCCGGAGCACAGGATCTATCCCTACCTGCTGGGCGATCTGCAGATCACGCGACCGAACCACGTTTGGTGTGCGGATGTGACCTACATCCCGCTGCAGCGAGGTTTTCTGTACCTGGTTGCGGTGATGGACTGGGCGAGCCGCAAGGTGCTGTCCTGGCGCCTGTCCAACACGCTCGATGCGAGCTTCTGCGCCGAGGCCTTGCAAGAGGCTCTCGAGCGCTACGATGCGCCCGAGATCTTCAACACTGATCAGGGTAGCCAATTCACCAGCGTCGACTTCACCGACGCGCTCAAGGAGGCCGGCATTCGGATCTCCATGGACGGCAAGGGCCGCTGGATGGACAACGTCTTCATCGAGCGGCTGTGGCGATCACTGAAATACGAGCAAGTCTATCTGTCAGAGTACGCGACTGGCTCCGAGGCTCGGGCCGGGATCGGCTGCTGGATGGACTTCTACAACGAGCGCCGACCGCCGCAGCGCACTCGAAACGGCCAGTACTGGGACCAGGAAGACGCTAGAACCTGGGCAACGGCAACGCTCGGCAACCCCGACCTGTCCTACCTGTACCAGTTGTACCGGGGCAAGGTGCTTCTCGATGTCGTGTTCAACGTACCTATCAACGACGAGCTCACCTTCTCCACGGGGGCCCAGAACATTCTGAACACGTACCCGGACGTCAACCTGCTGGGCGCTGCTGGCCAAGGAATCCGATACGGTCAGTCTTCGCCTTTCGGCTTTAACGGCGCTTACTACTACGTGCGCATCAGCTACGACTGGGGCTTCCGGTTAGATGGGTGAAGGCCGGAACGCGGCCATGGGGAACTCCAATAAAGAAAGGGTCTTGCCTAGCTGAGAGTCTCTGGATGAGGCATAAGGCTAAGCATGACAATGAAAAACAGGTGCGGGAAGCGTGCAAGGATGTCCGAGGCCCAGACCCGCGAGATCGTGCGCTGCCTCGCGGCCGATCTCACAGCCCTTCAGACGGCGGCGCTGAGCGGTCGGAACCGCAACACTGTGAACCGGCTGTACCGGGGCTTGCGGCAACGCATTGTGCTTGCCTGTGAAGCGCAGCGCCCGCTCGGGGTCGTCGAGGTGGGCGAGAGCTTCTTCGGGGCGCGTCGGATCAAGGGCAAGCGCGGGCGCGGCACCTACGGCAAGACAATCAGTTCAGCATCTTCGAGCGTCACAGCTAAGTATATGCCGAGATGAGCGTCAGGGCTAAGTGTATACTGAGATCGTCCCTCGATCCCGCCGATCCGAGGCCTAATCTGACGTGCTCCCCGTAAACTCGGCACAGTGGAAATGCGAGACTGGTCAAGCTACGGAGGAGCGGATGCGCAAGAGTCGATTCAGCGAAGAGCAGATCATCCGGGTTCTGCAGGAGGTGGAGTCGGGCAGGAGGGCCAAGAAGGACGACGCCATTCATCACGGAGCGTGGGCAAGTCCATCCCCTGCAGCGCCGCGATCCGCTCCTCCAAGTCGATCATCTCACCGGCCCTACGAGGTTGGGTTTTCGTGGACATGTGGCCTGCATCGCCGTAGCGCCTGCCCCTCGCGGGCGCTCCATCGCCCCGAGCCCGCCCGGAATCGAGGTCCCGGCCGGCCACCCAGGGCACTCATCGTGACGCTCGATTGCTAGCACAAGTCCAGTCCCACATCAGGATCAATCGTGCTCGGTTGACGGCTCGGTCTTGATGAACAGACCGGTGCTCGCTAGTCGTCGGAGTCCGGCTCCGCGAAGATCAGCAGGTTCCCCGACGGGTCCTCGATCGGCATTTCCCGATTCGTACCCCGTGGTCTAACCAGCGAGGGGGCGTTGGCACCGGGAGCCCTCGAACACAGCAGCTGGCGGTAGTGATCGAGACCCTGCACCGTCACACGCACCGTGCCCTTGGAGCTTCAGCGCCCGTGTGACCGTCGAGATGGATTACGGATCCACCCTATCGGACCTGCATGTACAGGGGCGATGTATCGCTAAATCGGTGCTCCCAGTCGATTTCATGCCCAGGTACTCGAGATTAGAAGCGCTTCGCCGACGTCTCGTCGGTCATCGGCACGACGGGAACCGACACGTCGAATTCGGGTTTCATTGACATACCGGCGGCGCGGTGTAGTCCAGATCCAACAAGCGGAAATAGTTCTGACCCAAGGCGATGTTGCGGAAGGCCGTGTCGTTCAAGTCACGCAGGATCCGACTGGTGATCTGCAGCTCGGTGCGATAGACGGCGATGTCTTTGTCACTCGATGCCAAGAAGTCCGTTCCCGGCAGGATTCGCTCCGAGTACTCATTCAGAAACGACGCATAGAGCGTCCGGTTGTCCGGGTCTGAGAAGTAGGCATCGTCGAGCACCCGCCAGGAGATATCCAACAGCAGCTTCGAATAACGATCCAGCAGCGCACTCATGATTCGAATATGCTGGACGGCGTTCATGTTGACCAGTTCCCGGGACAGGCCCATGTGCACCCAAACGATTGCGTTGTCCGGATACAAGCGCAGCACTTCCTCCATGAGCGGCAGGTGTCGTGTCGGTTCCTCGTCGTTGCCCAAATCGGCGTGAATCGCCAGCGGGATATCTCGTTCCCGCAGCGCCTCCATGAAAGGCGCCCACCTGAGTAGCGTCGCCAGGGGGACCGGCGCCCTCCCGTTGCCGAACAGCGCTTGTTTCACCAGGTTGATTTCGCCCATCCAGGCGAATGCTCTGGGGTATTCCTCGTTCAGCAGTTGCATCCTGGGGAGGATCGTCTCTGGGCGCGACAAGTCCGGGAAGCTCATCGAGAGCGTCAGATGGATCCCAGCGGGCGCGTTCATGATGGTGTTGGCGGCATTGAGAAAGTCATTCTTCAACGTCGGTGTCACCGGCGTACCGGGACAGTCCAAGTAATAGGTGCAGGACGTAGTCACGGGCAGCGTCTGGCCAACGCCATAGATGTTGGCGAACACGACGCCGGTCTCCTCGAGATAGGAGACCAGTTCCTCGAACGGGATCGCAGGACCTCCAAACGGCCGGAAGTGGAGATGAGTATCCACCACCGCAGTTTGGGATTGGACGGAGCGGTCGTAGCATGCAGGATCATCGGCCTGGAACATCTCCAAGGTGGGGTTCGAGACGCAGCCAGCGGCTCCCACAGCATTCAAAGCGAACAGCAGGGCACATGGGATTCTTCGCACGGCAACGTTGATGGCGGCCGTGTCTTTCATTGGCCATTTGCACTCCACAGACGTGCTACACATGACGATTCCGTCTCCACCGTGTCGGGCGCAGGACGCCTAGGAAGTCACGCTCTTTCCACGGTCGGCCGACATCGCTGCGCTGTCCGGCGGCGCGGCTGCGTCGGCTGGCGCGATTGCCCGTCGGCAGGCATATCTAGCCCGACTCCTCGCGCCGAGACATTCCTAGCCTCTTGCAAAGAAAACCGTAGTCGATCGCGGGTCGATCTTCTGTTTCCGCGCGGTGCTCCTCCTAGATATCATAGCTCTTCATGAGCCGAACGATGTCGCGTCGGCCTGACTTGGAACGCATGGCTTGCTCGGGGGTCTGGTTCGCGAGCGCCGGGATAGGCTCATTGTGCCAATTACGGTACACATGCAACGTGGATTTATTGACTGGACTCGGTGGCTTCATCAGGGGACATGTCATCAAGCGGGCTCGGAAAAGGCTCTGGACTATGTTCTCGTGATGGACGGTCTTTCCACAGATGCGCTGGATCGATGAACTCGCGCGTAATCAGTTCGAGCGCATCCTCTGCGTGGTCTGCAAACCAGCATGCAGCCTCGGCGGCTCGCTCTGCGGTTTGAGCATACACTTCGATGCGCTCTTCTTTCTTGTTGCGCCTCCGGCTGACCGTCCACACGATGCGCCGCGGCTCGTCTGCTGATGTCGATTCGAAGCAGGTCCAGTTACTCTCGCCAGTCGGCTCGATTCGAGCATCCGCTTCGAGGGCAGCCTCGATGGGCGCCCAGTCCCGGACACGATAGTGGATGTTCGTTAGAAGGATCGGATCTCCCGTCGCAGCATCGACAAGTGCTGAGGGTGGTTGCGCGAGCCTCTCGAGCGCTTCCATGCTTTCGACGCAATACCGCGCGGACAGCCAAGAGAGCGCCCGGGCGACCCCTCCCCCACCTGCCGGATGTTCGGCCCTCAAGCCTCGCGTGTTCTTTTCGTCCTCAACGACGCAGCACTTCTTGTATTTTTTTCCGCTCCCGCGGGGGCAAGGTTCGTTGCGTCCAATCTTTCGAGGCATCGAGGTGACGTCCTAGATTTGTTGAGCGCGCCTGTGGTCAAGTCCGAGGGGTATCTGTAAACGCGTTCCAGTTCTGAGCCTTGGTCGTTGATCGTGCACACAGCTTTGAAGCGGTCGTCTGACCAGCGAGGGGCGTTGGCACCGGGAGCCCTCGAACACAGCAGCTGGCGGTAGTGATCGAGACCCTGCAACGTCACGCGCACCGTCCCCTTGGAGCTTCAGCACCCGCGTGACCGTCGAGATGGAGCACGGATCCACCCTGTCGGACCTGCATGTACAGGGGGAGATGTCTCGCCGAATCGGTGCTCCCAGTCGATTTCAGAGCCCAGGTACTCGAGACAGAAGCGCTTCGCCGACGTCTCGACGGCCATTGGCACGATGGGAACCGACACGTCGGATTTGAACGGCGACACGAGCGCGCCTCCGAGTCTGAAGATTCCGGCAGGTGGTCCCCAAACCCGTGCCACGAAGAAAGCGCTCGAGAAACGGTCGCCCGGACATCCCATCGGGCGCTGGCGGGATCCAGGCCGCCGGCCCTATCTCACCTCCGTATCCAAGTCGCGGTCGCCCTCCGACCGCGCGATGATGGCGGCGCCGCAAGAGTCGCTGAAGACGTTGACCGCGGTGCGATACATGTCCAGCGGCCGGTCGATGGCGAGCATGGAGCCGACGATCAGGTTGACCTCGGGGCCCCGCAGGTTGATCGCTTCCAGGACGATGAAGATCACGACCAGCCCGGCAGAGGAGATCGCCGCGGCGCCGATCGAGGCCAGCAGCGCCGTCAGCACGACGATCGCCTGCTGCATCACGCCGAGCTCGAAACCCAGCGTCTGAGCGATGAAGAGGGCGCCGACGCACTCGAAGACCGCGGTGCCGTCTATGTTCACCGTCGCCCCTACGGCAGGACGAACGAGGTGACCTTGTTAGGAGACGCCAACCTTGTTCTTGACGCTGTCGATGGTGACCGGCAACGTCGCCCCTGAGGAGCTGGTCGAGAACGCGATCAGCAGCAGCTGGCGCATGTTGGCGAAGTGGATGCGGGGCGAGATCCTGCCCAGGAAGACCAATAGCAGTGGTAGGCTGACGAGCAGGTGAAAGGTGATGCCGCTTACAGACGGTCGCAGCGTACAGCGCCAGTGGCCGGAACGCCTCGAACCCGGTAGTGGCCACCATCCGCGTGATCAACGCGAACACACCGATCGGCAGGAACTTCATGATCCCCGAGGTGAGCCGCATCATCGTCTGAAAGAGGGCGCCGAACAGATCGGTCAAGGTGCGTTGGGGTGTCGTCGGGCAGGGCGGTAATCGCTGCCCGAAAAGGATGCTGAAGAAGATGATCGCTAGCATGTCGGCGCTGGCCGCCGCCTGGATCACGTTGTCCGGCACGATGTCGAGGATCAGCTCGACCGGCGAGCTGGGCGTCGCCAGCTCGGGGAGCGGTTGCTGCGCCGCCGCGCCGGTCATGGTAGCGCCGACTCCGGGTTGGATCAGGTTGACCAACAAGAGGCCGGCCATGATCGCGAGCAGGCTGGAGAGGATGTAGTAGCCGAGCGTCTTGCTGAAACAGGCGTCCGATGGCACGTCCCTCGCTCACCGACGCGGCACCCGAGATGATCGATGTCAGCACCAACGGCACGATGATCATGCGCAGCAGCTTAATGAACAGGTCGCCGATCCAGCCGAGTTGGTCGGCCGCCGGCTCGCCGAACAGCACGTCTCGATCGAGTTGGCCTGTGCCGTCCGGGAGTCCCAGAAACGGAAGATCTCCACCGAGGACACCGTGCGGATACCGTAGTAGCCGAGGTTGCCGAACAGGCACGGCACCTTGCCGGTGGCCACCGCGTCCATGTTGTCGTTGACGACGTAGGGGTAACCGAGCAGCCGGGGCGGCAACCCGTCGGTGATGCCACACGTGCCCGCCGTGATGCCCGGCGTCCACATGGGCCGACCATCGCTGTCCACCAGCGAGCGGGCCAGCTTCTCGAAGCTGTCCGAGAACATGAAGCCGCTCATGCCCGCAGCCCTGCCGGTGAAGCCGCCCACGCCCCCCTCGCGGTTTTTGCGATAGGCGCGGTTCACGGAATACTCCAGCTCCAGCAGCTCCGAGTAGGTCACCGCGTTGGCGGCCGCCGCCGTCACCCCCGCCTTGGCGATCGTCACGATGCCCTGCGGCTGGTCGGTGTTGGTGCCCTTGGGTGAACAGCTCGTTCCAGGCGCGCCCCATTCGACGCACGGCGTGCATGTCCGCACGGTTCTCCAGGGCGAAATGCACGTCCTGGATCGCCTCGCGGCGAATCCACATCGGCCCCGTGTGCATGACGTAGGCCTTGAACGTGACGGCCGTCACCGGCGGCAACGGCTTTTTGCCCAGGTCCGTGCCGATCGCTCCCGCCTGGTCGGTCAGCAGCACCCCCTTGTCGGCGATGCCGTCCAGGGCGTTGATGTGGAAATCGCCACCGGTGGCCGTCGTGAACGACGAGCACGCCTCTTCGACGTCGCCCTAGTAGGCTAGCCGTTCGATGACGTCGGAGTTCCACTCCTGTTCGACGCTGAGGCCGGCCGCGCCCGCGCCCGTGTCGATGTCGGAGCGGGTAGCCAGCGAGACGCGGAAGCCATTGCCCCGTAGGTCCGGGACCTGGTTGAGCATCGCCGGGTCCGGCTCGCGCAGATACAGCTCGCACTCGTCTTGTTCGAGCCCGTTTTCACCGCTCCACAGCCAACGGTTCAACGCCGATTGCTTGAACTGCTTGACGCGCTGAGGCTCGTGCGCTTCGTACCGTTGCCGCTCGGCGCGCACCGTTTCGAGCTGTCGCGTCAGTTGCCTGTGGCGCTGCTGGTCAATGATGTATTTCCCCTGCCGCGGCTCATCCCATTCAGCGTCGGTCTCGTGCTGCTCATTGAGCGACACGATCAGCTCGTTGAGCGCGTTGCTGAGACGCGATTCCTCGTCTACCAGGTCGGTCAGCTTCTGAGGATCGAATACGGGCATCGTCGTTCTCCTTTACGTGCCGGCAAGCGCGGCCAGTCTCAGGTTTCGGCGCGCGAATACTCGCGCCTCGTTGCCGTCGGTGTCGTTGTCGTCTTCGATCTCGATCACACTGTCGGCAAGCCCGACCTCAACGGCCTCGGTCGCCGTGAATGAGCGCTCTTGCTGCAGCATCTGATGCAACTCGGCCTCGGACACGTTCATTCGCCGCATGTACAGCGGCACAACGGTTTCGGCGTTGAATCGAGTCAGGAAATCCAACGTCGCCTGGAACGCCTTTGGGGGCGCAGCGATCAACGTTCCTCGCGCCTCGTGGATCATCACCGCCGCCATTGGCGCAAGACGAATCTCGCCTCCGGTGAGCATGACCAAGCTGGCGGCGATGGCCTCTGTTGACCTGCCCCCCTTTTCTGGTCCACTGGAAGTGAGAGTCTCGGACCGAATGACCCCACCCCGAAATCAGTACCAGTCAGAGGTTTAGGATTCGGTGTTCCGAAGCCTCCGGTTGCCAGCCCCTGGCGAACTCCGTAGGAGTTCGATCGTTCAGTGAGCTGTGTGGTCTGTGGGTATTGTAATCAAGCCTCCAAGCCTCCAGTTTTCGGCGCGCGTCATCGATCGAGAAGAACAGGTTGGCGTTGAGGCATTCGTCGCGAAGCCGTCCGTTGAAACTCTCGATGAACGCATTCTCCACGGGCTTTCCCGGCCGAATGAACTCCAACTGCACGCCTCTTCGGTACGCCCAGGAGTCCATCGCCTGGGAGTAGAATTCTGAGCCATTGTCGACGGTGATGACCCGTGGCAACGGCCCGGCAAACGACAGCCGCTCGAGTGCTCCAGCCACCGCCTTGCCGGTCATCGACACGCCCGGCTCAAGTAACGGACATTCACGGCTAAACTGATCGACCACCGTCAGCACCCGAAACGGCCGGCCACTCTCGAGCCGATCGGTCACGAAGTCCATGCTCCAGCGCTCGTTGGGCCGCTCTGCGGGCGGCAGCACAAGCCGTATGTGACTCGCCCGCTTGCGCCGTCGCTTTTTGGTCCGTACCTCCAGCCCCTCCTCTCGATAGATCCGATACACGCGCTTCTGGTTCACTACCCATCCCTCGCGGCGTAGCAACACGCACAACCTCCGATACCCGAACCGCGGACGCGCCGCGGCGAGCTCGCCAAGACGACGCCGCAGCACGGGGTCGTCCGTCCTTGTGCTCTGATACCGATGGCTGGTGCGCGACAACTCGATCAGCCGACACGCTCGACGCTCACTGACACGGAACCCGTCCTGCAGGTACCGCACCACCTCGCGCTTGCGCGCCGGCTTTACACCTTTTTTGACAGCACCTCCTGGAGCATGTGCTTGTCCAAGCTCAGATCTGCCACCAGCTGCTTCAACTTCCGGTTCTCATGGCGGAGTTGTCGTAGCTCCCGAAGTTCGGCCACGCCCATCCCGGCGAACTTGCGGCGCCACGTGTAGAACGTCTGCTCGCTGACGCCCAGCTTGCGACACACCTCCTTGATCGGCGTGCCCGCCTCAGCCTGCCGCAGCGCGTAGGCGATCTGCTCGTCCGTGTACCTCTTCCGCTTCATCTGTCCTCCTGCTTGGAGGACGACGGTACACCGATTTCCTAAACATCAACCTGGCACCGTTTTCGGGGTTTGGGTCACGAACACAGGGGTGTTATCGGTTCGCCGACGGCGGGGCAACGGAAGCAGCCGGAGGCTGCTGGAGTTGCGCTGCCGCGGCGAACTCGTGTGGAGTCAGGTCGTCCAGTGAGCTGTGCGGCCTGACGTAGTTGTAGTCTCGACGCCAGTAACTCGACCTTGCACCGAGGATCGGCACGCAGAGCCCACAAGCCGCGCGCGGGACATCGAGGGCGAGCGGGACGACGCCAAGGATCAGATGGACGGGTTCCTTGAGGTGCTGGGCTATGCATAGCGCTCCGCGCCAAGTGCCGGTGGCTTGGAGGCGGGTCCGGCTCGACGAAGCAGCCGGCATTAACCCCGAGTCGCTGGGTGCCAAAACGCAGATGGACTTTAGCTTCGGCTACATCGACGTCAGCTCCGTATCTGACGGCAACGTGCATTGGGGTGAGATCCATCAGCAGGTGTTCGCTACGACCACTGCCAGTCGGTCTCGATCTAGCCTTATGCCTCATCCAGAGACAATCAGCTAGGCAAAAAACCTGCATCATTAGTTAATACTATTTGGATATGCTAATTCTCAGCGAAGGAATAGGCGGCGCCGTGCTGGCCAGGGTCGCCAGTATCGGGATCCAACACTTCGTTGCCGATGAACCCGTCGTGCGGGCGATTCACGCCACAGACGCCCAGATGTTCGAGGAGTACGGGTACGAAGGCGTTAGAACGGACCTCCAGAGGTGGTGCAATTCGGCAGCGTTCTTCCGCCTACTTAAGAGGTTCTCCGCGGGAAAGTCCGTTCCCGTAGACGAATCGGTCGTGAAGGACTTCCTAGAGGCATCAAAGACAGGGCACGACCAGGCTGCGGTCGGCAGGGTCATCCACGCATTTTTTCAAAACCTTCAAGTCGGGTTCGTCACGACGGAGGGCACGTATCCAGTTAAGCGGATGGAAGGGCTCCACGCAGAGTCCAAGGATCGGGACGAACTAGTACTTTTGCAGCTGAACAAGATCACTAGTCTCTTGGCTGTACGCTAATCTAAGACCGAAGCCGGTTCACGGTCGGAGCTAGACACTCAGCTGGACACGGCCAATCTGTTGATTGATTCTGGCAAGCTCCTCGCCGCACGGGAGGTTCTAGATGAAGTCGCCGCTGTACTGGATCCATCGGCCGAACCCGACGTTGCCTTCCGCCTCGCGACCCAGCGGGCAGCTTGCGCCGCTCGGCTGGGTGATCGGAACGTGGCTACCGAGCAGACGCGACTCGCACTAGAGTTGCAACCGGACGACGCCGTGGCTCGCAGCAATGCCGCGTTCGGCGAACTCATCGACGGTAATGCAGAACGAGCGAGGACACTCGCCCAGAGTGTACTCGACGACGAGCCCGGAAATGACCAAGCCGCGGCGCTGCTCATTGATTCGCTGTCAGAACTCGGGGAGATCGAAGCGGTCAACTCGTTCGTCGAGCAGAATCCGGGCATTGCGGATTGTCCGCTTGCAGGCCTGGCGTTGGGACAGCATCACCGGAGGCAAGGGAAGTATGAGGCGGCTGAGGAGAGCCTGCCGCCGATCGGTAGAGAGAGGTGAACGGACGCCCAACGCGCTTCTTGCTCTTGCGGGCGCGATCGTGGCCCCAATTCAGCGTTCTCTGGCCAACGCGATAGGGCTGCCCTGGCAGGAGGAGATCCGAAATCGGCTCGGCGAAGCGGAGGAATTGGTCACCCAGGCGATCGACGCGGTGGCAGACCAGGACGACGGTGCCCTGCGTCGCGAGGCATTACAGAACAGGGTTGCGATACGTGTTCTACGTACCGATCCTGAAGGGGCTCGCCGAGATATAGACAGTATGCTCACGGCGGATGCGACAGACTCGGCAGCATTATCCGCCCTGGGCGCACTCTTACTGCGAGAAGGGCGCCCCGGCGAGGCAATCGAAGTTCTCGAAGCGGTGACCGGCGAAGAGACACAACACAACCAGATCCCTCTGGCACATGCGTACGTCCAGGCGAATCGACCGCAGGACGCGATACAACTCCTCGTACCGATCCGAGATGCGCCGTCCGATAAATCCGTTCAGCTGATTTACGCAGACCTTCTATGCGAGGCTTACGAGGCTATCAGCGATGATGACTCCATAAAGCGAGTCCTCGACGAACTCGCGAAGACATTCCCAGACGACCCTCGAGCGATCGCGGTTCACGCGCGGCATCTGGGCAGGGTCAGTCGCTACGAGGAAGCGGCGCAGTACTTCCAGCAGGCGTTTGACAGAGCCTCGGGGCCAGCAAGGGCTCGGATTGCCCTGGAGTTCGCCCAACTTCTCAATCAAGCAGGTCGTTATGCCGACGCCATTCCCTTCTATGAACTCTCTGCCGATACTTCCTCCGAGAACGAGACTTCCAGGGCCTACCTGTTGGCTCTTTACAACGCCGGTGAGCTTGGAGCAGCCCGTGATCTCTGTCTGTCTCTGCGAGAAGCCGGTTCAATCTCCTGGGCTGTCCTGCAGGTCGAGGTCGCTATCCTCAGTTACACAGGCGATTTGTCTGCGGCCATCGAACTACTGAAGGAGGAAGGTGGCGACGGAGTGCTTCAAAGACTCGAACTTGCCGAACTCCACTATCGGAATGGGGGCACCGAGGACGCGGCGGAGGTAGTCGACGGCATCGCTCACGAGTTGATGTGGGACGACCCTGACTTACTCGTTAGGGTTGGCCAACTGCGTTCCCTTCTCAATCTAGGTGGTGTTCTGCCGATTGCATTGACCTGACCCCCCAAAACGGATCCAGAGGTAATCTCACGATCTGGGTCGAAAAGGGGAGGTCAGAATGCCGACGAAGAGGCACAGCGCCGAGCAGATCGTACGCAAGCTCCGGGAGGCTGAAGTGGAGCAGGCGCAAGGCGGGACGGTCAAGGATGCCTGCCGCAAGCTAGCGATCACCGAGCACACCTACTATCGGTGGCGGCGGGAGTACGGGGGGCTGAAGGTCAACCAGGCCAGAAGGCTCAAGCAGCTGGAGAAAGAAAACGCCCGGCTCAAGAAACTGGTGGCGGAGAAAGAGCTCGACCTGTCGATCCTGAAGGAAGTCGCGGAGGGAAACTTCTGAGCCCAGCTCGACGGCGCGAGGCGGTGGCGCATGTACGGGGGCGGCTGGGCGTCTCCGAGAGGCGGGCGTGCCGGGTACTGAAACAACCACGCACGACACACAGGTACATGCCAAGAGAACCGGGCGATGAGCAGATGTTGACGGAGCGGATCGTGGATCTAGCCCGACAATACGGGCGCTACGGGTATCGGCGAGTGACGGCGTTGTTGCGTATGGAGGGCTGGTGGGTGAACCACAAACGAGTGCAGCGTATCTGGAGGCGTGAGGGGCTGAAAGTACCGACAAAGCAGCCCAAACGAGCCCGGCTGTGGCTCAGCGATGGCTCGTGCATCCGGCTGCGACCACAGCGCAAAGATCACGTCTGGGCGTATGACTTCGTTCATCACCGGACGCACGAGGGTCGGGCTATGAGGCTGCTGACGATCGTCGATGAGTACACACGAGAAAGCCTGGCGATCGACGTGGCACGGAAGCTCAACTGTGAGGACGTGCTCGAGCGGCTCGGGTGGTTGTTCGTGCACCGGGGCATACCTGAGCACATCCGGTCCGATAACGGACCGGAGTTCACCGCCGAGGCGGTTCGCGACTGGCTCGGTAGGCTCGGTGTGGGCACGCTGTTCATCGAGCCGGGCTCGCCGTGGGAGAACGGCTACGTGGAGA
This sequence comes from Acidobacteriota bacterium, assembly GCA_965205505.1. Lineage (GTDB taxonomy): Bacteria > Acidobacteriota > UBA890 > UBA890 > WLXD01 > DASCOT01. The sequence continues at coordinate 3,002,477 of CBDBHB010000009.1, read as the reverse complement.
GCTTCAACGGCAAGCTCCGAGACGAGCTGCTCAACGGCGAGATCTTCTACACGCTCAAGGAGGCAAAGGTTCTGATCGAGAGATGGAGGCAGCAGTACAACCGCATGCGACCGCACAGCTCGTTGGGCTACCGACCACCGGCCCCGGAGGCGCTGTTGTTGAAGCCGGCTACGCTCCGCTTCGCCGGCCTCAACAACCCCTTGTCAGCACCGAGTTACTGAGATAAGACGTGGTACTAACCGTGGGGTCAGGTCAGCATTTCGAGCCCGCGACCTCGCAAAGAGCTGCGAGTCGAACCTGCATCTGGCGTACGTTCAGTTGTTCCGGGCTTCTGGGGTCGCTGGTGACGAGGCGATAGAAGTCCCCGCTGTCGCCGGCGTTGGCACGACCGTGGTCTTGCAAGAGGAGGGCCGAACAACCGCCCGTTCTTTCCATCTCGTGGAGGACGCTGAGGCCGACCTCCTTCGCGACCGGATCGCCGTCTCCTCGCCACAAGGCCAACGTCTGGCGGGTGTCTCCGTAGGCGATTCGGTTCCGGTTCAAGAGGGCATCGGCCAGATCACCGCTACGGTGATCGAACTCAAAAGCAGCTACGTCCACGCCTACCAGGAGACTCTTGACCGGTTCGCCGAGTGGTTCCCGCAGAGCCGCGCCATACGGAGGTTCGACGTATCCGCTGACCATTCCACCGTGCTCGAACTCGTGGACGCTCAGCACGAACAGATGGTTGCTCTCAAGCAGTTGTACCAGAGTCGGCGAATTGCCGTCGAGACGCTTGCCAATCTGGCCGGCAGGTCACTTGTCGAAACGTGGCTCGGTCTTGCTGGCACGCCGGGCGAGTTAATGATCGCGGCAGTCGGAACAGCTGAAGAGTTCGAGCGGGCGGACAAGGCGTCCGCCCAGAGCACCGTGGTCGTTGATACGACGGCGCTCCTCACGGTCGTGATGCTGAGGCTGGAGGACGTACTGGTCGATGCGTTCGACAGGATCTACATCGCCCAGCATGTGTTTGATGAGATCAACGCATGGCACTCCAATCGACGGTTAATCGGTAACCCCCAGGGAGTGATCGGGAAGAACGCCGAGGGCTACTACATGATCGATCACGATCAGCTTGATCCTGGCATCGAGTTGATGGGGCGAGCACGCATCCTGGTGGAGCGCTGCCAAAAGGCTCCGGCGAACGCTCGACTTGAGATCGCACAAGAACGGGTAGAGGTAATGCACGAGGCCTTCGGCGCGACGTCTATCGCGTCAGCGTTGGTGGCCAAAGAACTCGAACTGCCGCTGCTCACCGATGACCTGGGGCTGAGGCTGTTGGCTGAAAGCGAACTCGGGGTCAGAAGCACATGGACGCAGGCGTTGTTGCGTCACCTGCGCATGGCGGGTCGATTCGACGAGGCAGATTACCGTGACGTCGCGAGGAAGTTGGCTGGGTGGGGCTATCGATTCGTGGAGATCAACGCAACCGATCTCATCTGGATACTGGAACAGGCCGACTGGAACTCAACCCCGGTGGTTACCACAGCCCTGGGTACCCTGGGAACCGGAAGTTGTTCGGAAACGGCTGCAATAGGCGTGGCCGCCGAAGTCTTGAAGGACGTTTGGGTCCGTAGGCTCCTACCCAATAAGCAAGCCGAGGTGTTGCAACTCTGCCTCCGAGTACTTCTGGCCGGAAGGAGTCGCATGAGGGTTGTCGAATGCCTGAAGAACAGCTTGAAGGCGAGAATGCGCCTAGTCCCGCTCGCGAAAGACGACCTCCTGCGTTGCGTTGATGCCGCCAGCAGGTCCCTGATTCCTATCGCATAGAGGCGCGGCCGGACACTAAAGCGGACAGGAGGGTATCCAAGTGTCGCGGCTCCATGCATATCGCAGCAAGATCCACATAGGGCAAAAAAACGGGCTGCCCAGGGCCTCGTAGCGGCGTGCGGGTGTAGCCTCGATGCAGGCTGACATCCGCTGGTGGCCGCGACGGGTGTCATGCAGGCGCGCCGGTACCGGTGCGGGTACGATTTTCCTTTCGTGGGGCCGGCGCGCATCGTGGGGCCTCGATGCTGCGGCCGGGTGCGCGAGATCGGCGCATGAGGCGCTGGGTCGTCATTCGCGGGGCCCGCCGTTGGTGAACCGGTCACGAGCCGCCTGCCGGGCCTCGCGCTCCATACGATCCTGCCTCTCTCTCGCACGCCGCATGCGCTCCAGAAGGAGCTGCCTCTCCTCTTCGGATATTCGTTCCTCCGGTGTCGGGTCACACACCGTCACGTCGTCGGGCTGCCATACGAACCGCTTGAGCGATTCGCGGTAGCGTCGCTCTGCTTCGTTCAAGCGCTCGCGTTCCTCCAGTGTCGGATTGGACCTCGCCGCCGCGGGCGCTTCCCTGGTTGAGATGCAGCAGGCAGGACGCTGGCTCTCGCCAGCCATGCCCGCACGCTACGCTCGCGGCGAGGTCGCCACGCGGGGTGCTGTGGCACGGCTGCGCTTCGGCCAGTAACGCTCCGTCCGCAATCCGCTCACTCGGCGCGCCTAGTGCTCATTTCGCGAGCGCGTGGTTGCGATTCGCGCGGGGCCGCAAGTACATTCCGGACTACGAGTGAAATCTCCCATCAATCCACCACCAGTCATCGCAAGCCTGCGTGACCGCATGGACCGTCTTGAGGGTAAAGTCGAAACGCTGATCGCGGCGTTCACGAAACCCGGTACAAGAGCCGCGGCTGCGGTGGTGTTTCTGGCGGCCGGCAGCCTGGCCGTCGCTGCGCAGGAACGAGGTCCGGACCGCGAGCCGCAGATCGCTGCGCAGTACCGCGAGGAGCTGCAGCCGGACGTTATGCTCGTTGACGAGATCGGCCGGCAGCGGCCAGGCAATCGCTGCGGTACGCCGCCTTATACGGGGCCGCTGGACCCCGTTGCTTATCTACCGGACGACCGCGCCGCACCTACCGAGGTGCCAGTGTGGTTTCACGTGCTGTACCACAGAAAGAAGGGCGCGGACGTTGGCCGCGTTTCGGAGGCGGCAATCGAGGAGCAGATGGACGTGCTGAACGCATCCCTCAAGCGGCACGGGCTCACCTTCACGCTCGCCGGCATCACGTACACGAACAAGAAGTTCTGGTCGCGGCGGTGCTACAAGCCCGGGGCGGAGCGCCAGGCGAAGCAAGCGCTGGCAGTAGACACCGCGCGGAATCTGAATATCTACACGTGTAGCCTGAAGAGATTTCTTGGGTACGCCTACTACCCGAAGGGCTCGACAGGCAGGTGGTGGGATGGCGTCACGGTGCACTACTCGACGCTGCCGGGGGGCAAGATCCGGTTCTACAACGAGGGCGACACAATAGTTCACGAGGTCGGCCATTGGGCCGGCATGCTGCATACGTTTGCGCCGGAGCCGAACGGCTGCCGCGAGCCTGGTGACATGGTGGCCGATACGCCGTTCGAGAGGCGGCGGAGGTGGTTCTTGATGATGCCGAGAGAGTCGGCAAGCTTGATAAGGAACTTGATAGACACGCCCCATCGCGGTTTCAGATCAGCCAAGCCCGACAGTGTGACCGGTTCTAGTATCTCGGAGCGGGCCGACTCCTCCGGAAACAGGAACTCGGCGGCGAATAGCCATGCTTCGTCCTCGTTTTCCTTTCGGGTTCCGAAACCAGGCGAGTGATTCAAGATGTAGTGGCCTACCTCATGCGCAACCGTTGCCCGGACCCGAGCCACAGGCATCTCAGGATTCAGAACAATCACTGGGCGCCGGTTTACGCGCACAACGAACGCGTCGAAGGCGCTCCCTAGTTCCCCGCACGGGATGGCCAGGCAGACGATGGCTAGATACCTGTACATCAAGTACGGAAAGCTCTGGGGCGGAATCAACGCGGTCGAGCCCGGAGATAACCTGATTCCTCCCGAGCGGCCACGAGCACTGAGGGTATTACTTGACAAACGCTACGGCGGCAATATCGGCGAGTTTGCAAGCGACATCAACCTCCCTCGTATACTCGTGAGCAGCATCGTCTCAGTGCACGGCAAGCCCAGGAAAAACGAGAGCGGCGCGAGCGTCGTGGAGTTCGCACGACCGGTCTAGGTCGCGCGAGTCTCAGTGGTGCCAACTCACGGCCGAAGGCTCGACTTGCACCTGGGGTTGAAGTTCCACGGGGCGGCTCGTAGGCTCAGCGTCGCACACCAATCGACTGTCCGGTTCCCATTCGTGGAACCGGGCTACCCGCTTAATACAACACCGTGGATCCCACGGAAATAAGCGGGAACCGTGGAGACGGCGTCGCACATCGAGAGCCCGCTGCTCGTTGCCGAACAGGCAGAACACGTCGGATACGAGCCCCGACATGAGCCGCGACCCTGCCATGTCAGGGTGCCTCGTTCATGGCTACGGTCGCGTCGGCGAAGGACCAGATCGACGCTGCCAGCCGCGAGCCGTGTATCCGGCTCGGCAAGCTGTTCGTGCACCGTGGCATTCCTACCGACATCCGTTCCGATAATGGACCCGAGTTTCCCGCTGAGGCCGTGCGTGACTGGCCAGGGGCCGGCGCACGCTCTCCTTGAGGCCGGTGACACCGGGATCATCTTCGGTCTCGGGATGGCGATGGGCGCGGCAAATGCCTAACCCGCTCCGGCAAGCTGATCGCGGCCGGACGGCTGGAGCCCGCCTTGGTGGATGGGCGTTCGCCCGAGCGAGCAGATCGACCGGGTGCTCGGCCGCTGGCAGCGGCTGCTCTCGGACCTCGACACCGACACGCGCCTCTACTTTTCTATCTGCTCCGCCGGCCGAGTACGCCCGAGCGCGAGGACGCCGATTCGCGCAGCAGCCGTGTTTTGGGCTCGGTCCTGGCCTGCAAAGCGAATCCGTATAGTTGCTCCACGGTTGCTCCGCCGATTACTTTCTCAGGAGGCGTCAACAAAATTATCCCCAAACTATTGAATAACAAGGGTTTATAAGGAGTCGGAGCGGGGACTTGAACACCGAACCTGCTGATTACGAATCAGCAAACATGCTCACCGATTCGGCTGTTGCAGTCCACTGGCTATCGATTGCGCAGCAAATCCGTTGAGAAGCTCGTAAATCAGTGGTTGAATCCCGGCGTTCTGATGTTGACCAAAACCAAGAACGTGACTGGCCACGACCTAGCTGGGAAATCCCTGCTGAGAGGTGCACCGTGAAACGACGCGAGTTTCTCCGAGCAGGCGCCGCGGCCGGTATCGGTGCGGTCATTCCCACCGCCTGTACCCCCGCCGGGCCACAGGGCTCCACAGCCGCCGCGGCTGGGGCTGGGGCAGGGGGACGGTGGCAGCGGGACCTGGCGCTGGTCAACGCCCGACTGGTGACGCTGGAGCCCGACCAATCGCAGGCGCAGGCGGTGTTGGTGAGGAACGGCCGGATCGCACTCGTGGGCAGCAACGACGAGGTGCGATCGGCGGCCGGGAACGCGCCGATCTTCGATGCCGCGGGTCGCGGGGTGGTGCCAGGGTTTGTCGATGCCCATGTCCACTTCGAGATGGCCTGCAATGCCAACGTGTATCACGTCGCCTGTCACACGCCACCCTTCACCAGCCTACGGCAGATCAAGGACGCCCTTCGAGCGAAGGCGGCCGCGAGCCCGGCGGGGCGGTGGATCATCGGACGTGGCTCCTTCGGCATGGCCGATCGTGTCGAGGAGGGCCACCTTCCGCTGCGCCAGGAGCTGGACGCGGTAACCGAGGATCACCCGCTGATCCTCTATGCCGGGTTCCACGTCGCCATGGTCAACACGCGTGGCCTCAGGGAGCTCGATCTCTGGGCCAACGATGACAAGGTGCCGCGCGGAGCGCTGGTGCACCGCGATGCCTCGGGCGTTCCGACGGGGATCGCCACCGAGATCTGGACGATGCCACCACCCTACACGGTCGACGAGGTCGAAGCCTCGATCCGGGCGTATGCGATGGAGCTGTTCGTCGCCAAGGGGATCACCTCGATCCACACGTTGCCGCTGGCGGGCACCGATCTGCGCGCCGACCAGGCGGTACAGGCGACGGGCGAGCTGCCGATCCGTTTCCGCGCCTACTATCATCTCCCGCATTTGTTCTCGCTGGATGACTTTCTGGCGATGGGGCTCGAATCGGGTTTCGGCACCGACATGTTTCGCTTCGGTGGCGTCAAGATCTTTGTCGACGGTGCCGGGAGCGACGGCCTCGGGCGCCGCTTCACCGACTTCAAGTGGACCCAGGACGAGCTCGACGAGTTTGTCTTCAGGGCTCACGCTGCCAGGGTCCAGCTGATGATGCACGTCATCACGGACGACGCGCACCAGGCGGCAGAGGCGGCGGTCGAGGCGGCGCTGGCGCGGGATCCGACTCCGATGCGCCATCGGCTCGAACATGGCGGCGACGTCGAAGACCTCGATCGCATCCGGCGTCTGACGACGCTGGGCCTGATCCCGGTGATCACACCGCAGCAGCAACGAGCCACCGAGCTACGAGCCGAACCGCGCCGGGTGCCGAGATACCGGACGCTGGTCGAGGAGAACGTCCGTCCGGTGGCGGTGTCGGATGCTACCGGGACGGTGCCGATCTTTAGTCCGCTGGGCGCGATCGGCTCTTTGATGGCTTCACCGGAGGCCGGTGGCGGCACGCCGCCCGGGGAAGAGTTGAGCTTCGAGAACGCGCTCCGGATGCACACCATCTGGGCGGCGCGTGCCGGCTTCGAGGAACAGGACAAGGGTTCGATAGCGGTCGGCAAGCTGGGTGACTTCGCTGTGTTGTCGGCGGACCCGACGGCCCTGCGCGGCGAGGAGTTGTTCGACGTCTCGGTGGACGCCACCATCGTCGGTGGAGAGGTCGTCTTCGAACGGTAGGGAAATAAGCACCCCACCCGGTAAGCAGAACGGTGAGCGAGGCACTGTCAACTCAACCGCCCGACCTTCCGCTTGGTGACCCCGGCAGCCGGTGAGCGGAGTCTCAGGGAGCGGTGGATTCCTGCCAAGGCCAAGCCATTATGGATCGGGCGCAGCAGCCGATGGCTGGCGACTTCTCTGAAGGGGCGCGGTGCTCATCTCAGCCCCTTCCCTCGTAGACGACGCGACCCCCTACAACCGTGGTCTCCACCTGCAAGTCTTTTAACGCATCCACCGGAATCTCGAAGGGATCCTCCGAGAGAACGATCAAATCCGCCAGCTTGCCGGGCTCGAGCGATCCTTTGCTGGCTTCCTCGAAACCCGCGTAGGCAGAGTACGTCGTGTAGAGGCGAATAGCCTCCAACACGTCGAGCCCTTCCTCGGGGCAGATCGAACGACCACTTCGGGTCTTTCGCGCCACGACACACCAGATGCTCCACCACGGATTCAACGCCTCGGGCTCCGTTCCCATACAGTCGGAGTTGCCCGGCGGCATGAATCCCTCATCCAACAACGATCGATACGGGACGACCTTCTGGCCCGGCTGGGCGGAGTCGAGCCAGGCATCCCCGTACCATCCCCAGGAGCTGTACGGAGTCGGAACCGGGAGTATTCCCGACTTCTTCAAACGCGCGAGGCCCTCGGGCCAATAGTCACCCGCGAAATGCTCGATGCGATGACGATGATCCGATCGCGGGAAATCGCGGAGTGCAGCCTCGATGGCCCGGATCGCCATGTCCTGACCTTCGCGCGATGTCGCGTGCATCATCACGCGAATGCCGGCACGGTGGGCGCCGGCAACGAGGGCATCGAGCCGATCCTGCTCAATTCGAGGCCAAATTTGTGCGACGCCGTTCTCGTCGCGCCCTTCGCCATCGACGAAGATCTTTGCGCTTCCGAATTTGATCCAGTCGTTGCCGAAACCCGTCTGCAAGCCGAGGTTCAACAGGGAGTCCATCTCCAACGTATGCTGCAGGCCCCAAACGCAGGGGCAGAGCTGGACACGCAGGGACAAGTCTCCATCTCTATAGAGTTCCTGATAAATGCGCGCGCTATCGGGCCAACTCACGAACTCGTGGATACCCGTCACGCCGAAACGACTGGCTTCTTCGCAGGTTTGGCGAATGGCGCGACGCAACTCGTCGTATTTCCAGGGGCTACTCCGCGGAAAGATCCAATCGATGCACTCGTTCACCACACCGGTCGGTTCACCGGTTGCAGAATCTCGGCGTACTTTTGCCCGAGGAGCGACTTCGTCTAGCTCTTCTTGCGTCGGACGATCTCGGGTAATGCCGACGAGCTGAAGCGCCAGGCTATTGAGCAGCTGTGAATGTGCGCTGTAGCGGATCATGACGGGGTGGCGCGGAGCAATTGCGTCGAGCTGATCCTTGCTGGGTGAGTTTCCGTCGACTTCGAGCGTGAACCGTCCCTGACCGATGATCCACTCCCCGGCGTGAGTCTCCAGCGCAGCCTGCTTGACGAAATTCAAGATGGCTTCCTTGGACCGAGTGGTACCGAGAACTTCGACGTAGTCGACGGGTGGGATGTGGCAACTGGTAGCGAGCTTCGTATTGACGGCCGCACAGTCCACGTGAACGTGGGCATCGATGAACCCCGGAAGAACGACGCGGCCCTCTAGATCGATCGTTCGAGTGTTCTTGCCACGCAGGGATTCGACATCGGCATTCGTGCCGACCGCAATGAATCGATCGCCGCCGACCGCCAGCGCTTGGACGGCAGAGCCCGCAGCATCCATCGTGACGATCTTGCCGTTCAATAGGACCAGGTCCGCTTGCATCCTCTAACTCACTCTCTAGCAGGCCGTGGTGAAAGTGTGGCGGGCCTGCTAGGTCACACTGTCGAGCCGCTGAACGCCGCTGCGCGGTGATGACATGTAGTAGAAGAACTTGCCCGGTGAGCTCCCGGTGTTCTTCACTTTGTACTTCCAGCCCGTCGGATAGTATGCGCAGTCGCCCTCTTTGAGCTCGTAGAATTCGTCCAGATTGGCGGCGTCTTTTCCCCACCAAACCGTAAACTCGCCATACAGGATGTAGTAGAACTCGTCACAGGGGCCATAGTGGTGCGGCGCCGTTCCATCGTCTTCTTCTTCGATGGCAAATACGCAGGTTTCATCACCCGGTTCCATGTGACAGACACCGATGTTGCCGACGTTCTTCAGCCGAAAGAATTGCTTGATGGGAACGGAGATGTAGTGGCTGGCGACGTGGCCGGGCCCCACCATCTTTACGTCGCCTTCGCTCACGACCTGCGGCTTGACTTCACTTTCGCTCATGGCGGCGGCTCCTCTGTGGGCTGGATGATCGCGGTATCTGACCTGACGAAGACCTCGTCCAAGAACCAGGTGTGGTGCCAGGACCCGGAACCTTGAGCGATCAACAGATCCTTCTCACCGGTGTTGGCCTTTATCTTCTTGGCATGCTGGTGATCGGCGTTGTCGCTGCGCGCCGTGTCGGGAGCGCCGACGAGTTCGTCGTCGCCGGACGCCGTCTTCCCCTGTGGCTCTGTACGTCGACGCTGGTGGCGACCTGGATGTCGGCTGGCACCGTGATGGGCGCCGCCGGCGCCGCGTATGAAGACGGCTTTCTGGGCGTCATCGCAGTTCCTTTTGCTGCTGCGCTGGTGCTCGTTCTGGTCGGTCTGTTCTTTGCTCGTATGCTGCGCCGGCTGCGGTTGTTGACGGTCGTAGGCTTCTTCAAGAGCCGATACGGTGATACCGCAGGCATGCTGGCGGCGGTGGCGATTTGTACCACCAACGTTGGCTGGGCCGGAGCGCAACTGCTTGCCTTCGGCTACATCCTACATGCGCTTGTAGGGATCTCGACCACTATGGGAGTTCTGATCGCGACCGTGATCGTCCTGATTTATACGGCGGCGGGCGGGATGTGGGCGGTGGCGCTGACCGATTTCGCTCAGGTCCTGATCTTGACAGCAGGTTTGGTGCTGCTGCTGCCAATCGTCATCAGCGATCTCGGCGGCGTTGGTGTCGTGATGGCAGCGTTGCCCGAGGGCAGCTTCCGTTTGATTCCGCGACAGCACGACCTCGGTTCTTGGCTTCATTATGTGCGAGCTTGGGCGATCGTCGGTCTTGGGAGCTTGCCGAGTCAGAACATTCTGCAACGAACATTGTCGAGTCGTGATGAGTCTGTTGCCCAGAACGCTGCCTATCTGGCTGCGATCGGCTATCTGACCATCGGCATGATCCCTGTCTTTTTGGGCATGGCCGGCGCGATCGCGTTGCCGGGGTTGCTCGACCCGGAGCTCGTCGTCCCCGAGTTGGCGATGCGTTACCTACATCCGGTCGCGATGGCGATTTTTGTCGGGGCGCTGCTGGCCGCGATCATGAGCAGCGCCGACAGCGCGTTGCTGTCACCGGCGAGCATCGTCGCTTCGGACGTCGTGCCCTTCTTCTTTCCCGGGGTCAGCGATCGGACACGTTTGATGACGGCACGTCTTGCGGTTCCTGTATTCGGTTTCACGGCGCTCGCGATTGCGCTCTATGTGCGGACGATCTACTCGCTGATGCTCGATGCTGTCTCGATCACCCTGGTGTGTATGGCGGCGCCGTTGATCGCTGGGATCTGGTGGTCGAAGGCAAATCGTTGCGGCACCCTTACCGGCATGATCGCCGGAGTCATGACCTGGCTCGTTAGCGGCAGGCTGTTCCCAACCCTGCCGGCGGATCTCTTCGGTTTGTTGGCAAGTGCCCTGGGTTTGCTGATAGCAACCCCGCTCACCCAGGGTGTCGATCCGCCATGGCCGCTACGCGATGCAGAGGGTAACGTCGTGCCGCTGCGTGATCGGCTCGGGATTCTCAACCCGCTTGCCCGTGCCGCTCGCTCTTGACGCGGAGGAGCTTTTGAGATGTCGCTCCCTCCGATCTCAACCCCGACCGTCGCACGCAGATCATGAAGTGGCTCTGAGTCTCGCGGCTAGCAGGCCGTGGTGAAAGTGTGGTGGGTCTGGTTACGGCGAGTTGGGGCCAGATGCAAGGCGGCCTGACACAGGCGATGCCCTAGCCATCGTCGAGGAAGGCCAACGCCGCAAACGGCCCCAAATCGCCGTAACCCTTCGGACGACAGGGGTTGCGCGCGTATCCTGCGTCGTTCCTCGTCAACGATGGGGTACCCATCGCCTCCTCCTCTCTCCTTGCCTGCACTTCGCAAGACCCTGTCGCCAGACCCACCACACTTTCACCACGGCCTGCTGGGTGACCGCCGAGCGATGAACGCGTCAGCTGTCTGGGACGATCGAGGCGCGAGTGGATACAATCGACCTTCACACCGATCCAGCAGGCGACCAATGAAACCCGAGCGGACCGTCTGGCCTGACGCGGGGAGGGTAGCGATGACGGGAAGGACTCCGATCTCGGGCGTGGCGGCACTGGCGGCTGCGCTGATGACGGTCACCGGCAGCGCGCCAGCTCCAAGCAACTCCGTACGCTTGCTCCTCGCTCCGCCGCCCTCGCAGGAAGCCCCGCCGGCGCGGCTGACCGTTGAGCCGACCGAGCTGTTGCTACAGGCCGGTGACAGCGCGCAGATCGACGCCACGGTGCTCGACGCCGCCGGCAATGCGCTGGACGTGCCGGTGCTCTTTCTGTCGATGTCGCGACGCGACGTGTGGGTAGAGCAGGATGGCCGGGTCGAGGCGCGACGGCCGGGCGACTTCACCATCGTGGTGCGAGTTCCCACCGCCGGAGCAGACGCCGCTGCCCGCACCGATGCCGCGCTGGAGGCGCGCGTGCGCGTGACGATCGCCCCAACTTCGATTACCGAGCTCGGGTTCGTCGATGTGCCGGCGCGATTCTACGCCGGCTCGACGATCCGGCTGCAGGTCCAGGCCCGCGGAGCCGACGGCGCGCTGCGGAGAGATGCCGAATTGCGCTATTCGACCGGCGATGTGGGCATCGCGACGATCGACGGGCGCGGCCACCTGACGCTGGTGCGGGAGGGGCGGACAAAGGTCATGGTGGAGGCTGACGAGGCGACCGCCGAGCTGAGCATCGGCGTCGAGCCCAATCCAGTCACCGACCTGACGCTCGAGGCCAGCGCGACGGAGGCGCGTACCGGCGACGTGATCCGCTTCAAAGCGACCGCCCTCGATGCCGACGGCGGCCCCGTCGATGACGCGCCGGTTCTCTACACGTTCCGCGCCAGTACTTTCGAGCGCGGCGCGGGCGAGCCGCCATCGGGAATGATCGCCGAGGACGGCCGCTTCGTCGCCGACCGTCCAGGCAATTACACCATCGCTTCCTCCTCGGGAGGCCGGTCCGTTGCGCGCACGGTTCATATCGTGCCGCGCGACATCCGACGCCATGTCGAACTGGTCGGTCACGGTCCGGTGCGGGATCGCTTCACCTCCGACCTGTGGGTCTGGGAAGCGCCCGACGGGCGCGATTACGCGATGACCGGCACCTATCAAGCCGAGGGCCACGCCTTCTTCTGGGATGTGACGGACCCGAGCGATATGAGGATCGTCGACGTCGTGCTCGTGGACGCACGCACGGTCAACGATCTCAAGGTCTCGGAGGACGGTCGCATCGCGGTGATCAGCCGGGAGGGCGCCTCCAACCGTCGCAACGGCCTCGTCGTCCTGGACGTCTCCAATCCGACCGACGGGGTGACGGTGCTGTCGCGGTTCGACGACCAGCTGACCGGCGGGGTGCACAACGTCTTCATCTACGATAGCCACGTGTACGCGCTCTCGGCCGGGCGCCGCTACGACATCATCAACATCGAAGACCCGACCGACCCACATCGCGTCGGTAGCTTCGAGCTGGATACCCCCGCGCACTCGATCCACGACGTGTGGGTGGAGGAAGGCATCGCCTACTCGTCCAACTGGGTGGATGGTGTCGTCGCCGTCGATGTCGGTGGCGGCGGCAGGGGTGGGTCGCCACGCAATCCGGTCGTGCTCGGCAGCTACACCTATCCGAGTGGCTGGAACCACTCGACCGTCCCCTACCACAGCAAGTCCACCGGGAAGCGCTATGTGATCGCGGGCGACGAGGCGGGGCGCGGGCTTCCCGGGCGCCGCCCCGAGTTCGGCGAGGGAACCCCCGGCTACCCGGGCGAGCCGGAGCGCTACAAGGGCTGGATCCACATCATCGAATGGGACGATTGGGACAACCCCAAGGAGGTCGCTCGTTACGAAGTACCCGAGGTGGGCACGCACAACATCTGGGTCGAGGACGACGTGATGTACGTCGCCTACTACGGCGGCGGCCTGCGAATCGTCGACATTTCCGGCGAGTTGATGGGCGACCTGTATCGACAGGGACGCGAGATCGCGAATTTCAAGTCGTACGACCCCGAGGGCTTCGTGCCGAACCACCCGCTCGTCTGGGGGGCGCAGCCGTTCAAGGGCAATATCTTCTTCGCCGACTACCACTCCGGGCTGTGGGCCGTGCGGCTCGTCGACCCTCCGGCGGATGAGGTGTCGCGAGAGTAGCTGCGCCTAGTTGAAACAAAAGAGCCGGCGCGCGGATTCGAACCGCGGACCTGCTGATTACGAATTCCTCCGTCCGGGAATTCCTTATTCGCCATAGGGAGTAGGAAATTTCTCATAACTCCATTTGTTCACATAGTGTTGCAGGTATCTACGCCCAACTATACACTTCGATGGAAATGCTCGGAAATGTACTTTCGGGCGTGACCGTTCAGTGACCGCCGGACTGGATGACTATCCGTTCTCGGGCCGGCGACGCGGCGGTGTGTGTGGGGTGACGGGGCGTGAAGCTGACTAAGACTGCCTGTGAGCGGGCGGAGTATCCGTTCGACCCGACGACCGAGCGACGCTTCGTTCTGTGGGACAACGCCGTCCGCGGCTTCGGTCTGCGCGTGTACCCGAGCAACCGCAAGACGTTCGTGTTCCGTTGCGAAGTCGCAGGACGCCAGCGGTGGATGCAGCTGGGCGACTTCGGTCCGATGACTGTCCAGCAAGCGCGTCAACGTGCACGCAGAGCCCGCGTCGAGGCCGACGACGGCGAGGATCCCGTGGAGGCCCGCCGGCAACGCCGGCGGCAAGCGTCGACGCTCGGCGAGCTTGCGCGTGACTTCATGGCAGAGATCGCCGCCGCCCGAAAGCCGAAGACGGCGCGTACCTACCAGCAGCTGCTCGACGCGCACATCCTTCCGAGATTCGGGAAGTTCCGGCCAGCGGCGATCACCGAGGACGATGTGGCGGCCTTCCATCGAACTATGAAGGGGACGCCCTATGCCGCCAACCGCGCCCTGTGGCTGCTGTCGAAGCTCATGCGGATTGCCGAGAAGCGGGGGCTCCGTCGGCCCGGGACGAATCCCAGCGAGGACGTGAAGCGCTACAGGGAGACAGCGAGGAAGCGCTACCTCAGCAGCGAAGAGCTCGTGAAGATCGGCGATGCGATCTCCAGGCTCGAGAGCGAGGGCGTCGAGCTAGCCAGCGTGGGCGGACGTGTGACCACCGTCTCGACGCACGCGGCCGCCGCGCTCCGGCTGTTGCTGTTCACGGGCTGCAGAGTCAACGAGGTTCTGCAGCTTCGTTGGGAAGACATCGACTTCGAGCACGCCTTGGTTAGGCTGGCCGACACCAAGACAGGCGAGCGCCACATGCCGCTGACGGCGCCAGCGCTGGCGGTGTTCGATACGATCCCGCGCGTGCCTGGCAACCCGTGGGTGGTCGTCGGCCAGAACGCAGGGAACCACCTCACCGACCTCGCCCTCCCGTGGAGGCGCGTGCTCGAAGTAGCTGGGCTGTCCGGCATCCGGCTCCACGATCTGCGCCACACGGTGGGCGCCTGGGCGGCGAGCAGTGGGCTCTCGCTGCTGCTCGTTGGCAAACTACTCGGCCACCGCCAGGCTGCGTCGACTGAGCGCTACGCACACCTGGCTGCTGACCCGGTGCGCGAAGCGGCAGAGCGGGTCGCCGCCGGGATCGCCGCGGCGATGGAGGGGCGTCAGGCCGATGTTGTGACGCTCGACCGACGGTGACTCAACAAGAACCTCGGCGCCGCGGCGAGGCCGCGAGGCGAGCGAGCGTGTGGGCGCAGCGATTGACTCTGGACTTGGGGGGCGAGGTTCCGGACACAGTCTTGATGGAGGACCGGCGATGACCCCATGGGATGCCCCGCCAGGCCTGATCGAGGGCACCGACGGGCAGGCGGCACTGGGCAACAAGTACATACGCAAAATCACGAAGAGGTTGGCCGCCTTCGAGACTGGCAGGGCGAAGAGCCGAGAAGTCGTTCGGGACCAGCAGGTGCGCCTCCTCGAGGAGGTCCGAACACTGCGTGCGGATCACCCGGGGCAGTTTCTCTCAGCGAACGCGGCGGCACACGAGCTATTCCGTCGGCATTGCGATGCGTTGGAGGAATGGGAACACACTCCCCGAGTCAGGGACCGGGTTGGGCGCCTGGCGATCCCTGACCAATTTGATCGACGCGAGATGCGAAAGGCCCAGGAGTCACTTCGGAAGCGGATCAACGCTGCAGAAAAGAGCAGGGAATCGGCGTAGATCAGCCGTCGGAAGTTCGGGCCAAACGTCCGACGGCGTCTGCTACTTCTCTCCTGTCTAACCGTATGGCAGGGGAGCGAAGCATGACAAAGCTCGTCGACACCGGCCGCGCCGCTGTGGTGCTGGGTGTGAAGCCGGGGACGCTCGCCACGTGGCGCTGGCGAGGCTACGGTCCCCGATACCGGAAGGTCGGTGCCCTCGTGAAATACTCGATCGCCGACATCGAGGTCTGGCTCGAGGCGCAGACGCGCACCAGCACGAGCGACCCAGGTCGCGAGGGCGCGTAGGCCGTGCGGCAAGCCGCCCGAGCCCGGCGGCCGCGCGCGCGATTCGTCGGCGCGGTGTTGAGATTGAGCGCGACGTTCTTGAAAGGGCAGGCGGCACCGCCGCCGCTGCTGCAGAAGCGGAGCGGAGCGGCGGGATTTGCTACATACGTGCGACGAGCCGCGGACCGCAGCGTTACGTCACCGGGCGCTGGGTTCCACTTCCCGCCGCGGTGCCCGATCACGACGAGGCACCGCCAGCATCGGGGCGCACGGCACCCCGAACGGCGGATAAGGAACTCGACGAGACAATCGCCGAATGGAGCGCGCTGCAAGCCGCCGGCCTGGTTGTCGGCGAGCCCATGGCGATGGCATCGCCGCCACCGCAGGAGCCAAAGGGGGGGTTCAGGGCGTTGACAGCCTTGCAAGAAATCTGTGACGACGAAGAGACATCATGGCGCGCGAAGATTGTGGAATTGATGCTGCTGCGCCACGCCGCCCAAGGCACCGGCAAATCGTTTCCGTCTCTCGAGTTGATGGCAGCCAAAGCGGGAGTCTCGTCGCGGACAATCCGGCGCGGGATTCGAGAGCTAGAAAAGCTGGGGAAGCTAGTCACCGGACGCAGCCAAGGGCGCCGCTCGAACGTGTATTGGATGCTGCGATCGGGCGCCCGCGGCCCACGTGCCAACCCGGACTCACAGTCCGAGTCCAACCCGGTCAGACAGTCCACAAAGCAGTCCAACCCGGACTCACAGTCCCCCTAACTGACCAAGTAACTGAGAAGGGGGGCGCCTACAGCGCCCCCCCCTTCATTGAACAGAGGAAACCGGCCGCGGCTGCGGCTGCGCTGGAGGCTCCGCCGCCGCCGTCCGTCGGGGCGCCTGAGAGAGACAAGGAGGCCGGCGGCGATTTGGGCGCCGATCCGTGTAAACCGAGCGGCGGGCCGATCGGAGAGGAACCGCCACATCCGGGTGACTCACCACCACAGGCAGCCGCAAAAAGCGGCGGGGTAGGGGGCGCGTCCAGGCCGAGCGCTCAGGAAATGGCGCGACGGTGTGACGAAGCGATAGCGTATCGCGATCGCATCATGGAAGCGGAGCAAGCGAGCGCGCCAGCATCACCGGCGCCGGTGTCAACGATGCCCACCGATGGACAACGTTCAACGGTGATCGAGCCACCGAAGCCGAGGCCGAAGCCGGACCACTGGAAAGAACTACTCGGCGGCGAGGCAGTGAAGGACGCTGGCGACCTTGTACCGCTCGCCGACCTGGACGACGCCGGCAAGCGGTTCTTGCAGGAGTTCGCGGACCTGGAAGACCCCTACGCCGAGACGCGAAACGACGGCTATGAGTACCATCGGCCGGTGACATCTTGATCAAGCGGCGATCGCTTCGTGCGCGGCCACCGGCAGGGGTGGGGGTGGGCTATAGGTTCTTCGTCGAGATCATCGCTAACGGGAGTGGACGGTCGCAGAATCTCGTCAGTTTTTAGTACGTCCCTAGAGGGTTAAGGGTTGTCGAAAGGTCAAGAACGGACGGCGTGGGTCGGACGCAACAGCAAGGGGCCGTCGGAAGCCTTCGAAGGCCTCGCGGATGGTTGCTCAATCCACGGCCTCTCCGATGGGACTTGGTCGCTGATCGATGGGATAGAAGAACTGCTCGCACGGTGCGGGCCAAGTGACGTCACGGTCTCGACCTGGACGGCCGCGAACGCCGACATCGAGCGGGCCGAGGGGCTGCTACAGAATGGGAGCATCCGAACGCTACGGCTACTCGTTGACCGGTCGTTCGAAGCGAGGCAGCCGCGTTACTGTGGCCGCGCCCGCCAGCTATTCGGCGACCAGGCGCTCCGGGTGTGGAACTCACACGCGAAGTTTGTGCTCGTGCTCGGGGGAAAGCTCGACGTGCTGTACACCACATCGGCCAACCTGAACGCCAACAAGCGCCTCGAGAATTTCACGCTATTCGCCGGTGGCGATATGCCGCGGGAGTACCTCGCGGCCGTCGAGGAACTCTGGAAGTTGCAGCGGCCGAGCGAGGCCTTCGACGGCGGGACGTTCTTGGCGCGTCCTCATACCGAGCAGATTCTCGGCGTCGAGAAGTTGCTCAAACGGGCGCAGCTCGCGGCGGCGCTCGGCCGGAGTGCTAAGCAGATTAACAAGCTGGTCGATGCCGGGATGCCGGTCGCTCGGCGCGGTGCGCGGGGGGCGCCCCACGGCTACCGGCTCGAGGATGTCGAGCGGTGGCTAGCGGAGCACGAGGCGAAGATACAGGGCCGGACGGTGCGCGAGTTCCTGGACCCGGTACGGGAGCGGGCGCTGAAGGAGCGAGCGCAGCGCTACCTTGCGGAGCAAACGCTGAAAGTCCGGGCCGGCGAGCTCGTAGCGAAGGATGAAGTCATCGCCGAATGGAGCGGCCATGCGGCCGCGGTGCGGACGAAGCTCGCGTCGCTGCCGGACGTCCTCAGCCTCGATGCCGCGACCCGGGGGGCCATGGAGGCGCTAATCCGGCAAGTGCTCGAGGAGCTCGCGGACGGAAACGACGACCCGCCCGCGACCGTAAAGGCCCCTCCGGCTGCACGGTCAAAGCGCCGGGCGAAAGGCTCAAAGGCGCCGACCAGTCGAAAACGGGCGACAAAACGAAAGGCGAAGGCGCGGGGGGTGGACGTTCGGCCCGGACGTCCAGCGAAGGCGAAACGGAAGCCGAAGGCGCGGAAGTGAGTTCCGGGCCTACGTTCCATGCCCCGATTGATAGCCTCGCCGCGTCCTGGCGCGAGGTCTACCGGCTGCCGCCGGATTATCGGGTCTCGGCGTTCTGCGACGCGGAGCTGATCGTTCCGTCGGGCCCGCTGGCCGGCGGCGGGTTCTGTTGATCTCCTCGCCGACCATGGTCGGGGTAACAATTCAAACTTGGTACGAACGGGGTGACCAGCGGCGATGTTTCGTGCCGTGCGCGCTCTGTGGCCATGCGGCGCCGTACACGTGGGCGCGGGTGCGGTGGGCCGATGGGGACCCGTCTACGGCTGTGCTCGCTTGCGATGGTTGCGACGGGTCAATGACGGACGCCCAACGGGTCACTGCGCTCGCGGGTGGGGAGTGGCGCGCCACGGCGGTGGCGAAAACTCCGGGGCTGGTTTCGTTCCACGTGTGGGAAGCATATTCCCCATTCTCGAGCCTGCGCTCGATTGTGGCGGGGTTTCTGGCGGCGCGTGAAGCGTCAGAGGCTGGGGACCGGTCAGTCATGCATACCTGGCAGAACACGACTCTCGGGGAGCCTGTGGAACATGACGCCGGAGAGAGAGTCGAGCCCGATCGGGTATTGATGCGACGCGAAGAGTACGAAGCACCGGCGCCCTCCGGGGTGACGTTTGTGACAATGGGCGTCGACGTCCAGGACGTCGCTTGGAGGCGCTTGTCGTAGGTTGGGGGCCGGGAGAAGAATCATGGTTGCTTGATCGACACGAATTCGGCGGGGACACCTCGCGGTCGGAGCCGTGGGCGATGCTCGACGCGCAACTCGGGGAGGAATACCGCCACAAGGGTGGCGACCGGCTGCCGATATCTGCGACCTTTATCGACTCGGCCGGTCACCGGACAGACGTGGTCTATTCGTGGGTTCGGACCCAACGGGGGCGCCGTGTCCATGCGACGATCGGCCGGGCCGGCCTGCGCCCAATCGTGGCCTCGCCGTCGCGGCCGCAGCCGGGCCGCGGTGGCCGGCGCCGGGCGCGGTCGAAGGAGCGGCGGGCGGGTTGATGATGGATATCGCACGCATTCGTACGATCTACACTGCACGAAGGGCAGCCGGGGCTTGTGTGTCAAGGTTAAAGCTACGATGAGGCTTGGCAGGACCGTTTTTCGTTACCCGTCGCGAGGCAGAGCTGGGCGCAGAGGTCCACCGTGGAGTCCGGACTGTTCGTTCTCCATTCGGTGTAGCTGCGCCGGGAAGGGCAACCGGTGGGCATCGCAGAGTCCTAGTGCCGTGGCAACCCAAAGATGAAGACTTGAAGGCCGTCACGTAGTCGTGCAGGGTTCGACAGGGGCTCTATGAACTCTGTGGCGATGATTCGGCCGACGAGGTGTCCTCGTAGTTCGTCGCGTATCACTGTCCATCGCACGAGAGCCGAGTCGATAGAAATGGTGAAGCTGTGAAGCGGATTCAGCTGTGGTCAGTAGGACAGGATGGCGCGACAGTGTCTGCTGTGCCGGTGGACGAGGTTGCAACTACCGAGACGGAGCAGCGGTTGGAGAACATCCTGGTTGGATCTCCGGAACTCCTAGAGCCCGGTCTGCAGTTGATCGGTCGACAGGTGCCCACTGACGGCGGCCCTTTGGACTTGCTGGGCGTTGACCAAAATGGCCGTTTGACGGTGTTCGAACTAAAGCGAGGGACGCTAACGCGCGACGCCGTTGCCCAAGCGCTGGACTACGCATCGGATTTGGGGGCCTACGAATTCGAGCGGCTGGCTGCCCTCGTTCGCGAGTACTCCGGCCGCCTTGGTATCGACAAGATCGAGGACTTCGGAGACTGGTACAGCCAAGAATACCCCGGCTCGACCGACGCGCTCTCCGAAGCTCCACGGATCGTCTTGCTGGGACTCGGGGCTGATGACAGGGCTCGGCGAATCGTGGAGTTTCTGGCTGAGCGGGGTACCGATATTCAGCTTTTGACATTCTATGGCTTCCATCAAGACGACAAGTTGTTCTTGGCCCGTGAGTCGGTGACGCCGAGCGTCGGACGCTTGGTGCGAGAGCACGGAGCTGTGGCGACGAAGGAGGGCAACCTGGAGGTCCTGCGGGGCCGAGCCAAGGAGCTTGGGTTGCTGGACCTTCTTGAGAAAGTCCGCGCGTTCGTCGAGAAGGGGCTGGGTGCTTACTGTTGGCCCGGAAAGACAGCTTACTCCTTTAGCTTGCAGGCCGTCACGGATGAAGGAAGGCCAACTTCGCGGAGTTACGCAACGCTGTACGTACTGCAGACGCCGGCCCACGGTTTGTCGCTGTGCTTCTATCCTCGCGCTTCGCAGGCCGCGGGTGCCGAAGCGGCTGCGTCGTTTGAGGCGGCAGTTCACGGGGCAAAAAGTCGCTCGAAGAACTATGCGCTAGAGGTTCGAGTGTCCGAGGCTGAGTGGGAGGCACTCAAGCAGCACTTGCAGCCCTTCCTGGCCGCTGTCGTGTCCGGCTGGAGAGCGAACATGTCGGCCGAAAGCGTGACCGAGGGAGGTGTGCCGGGAGATTCCGAGCTGTAGCGGTGAAGCTGGTCGCTGTTCGGCAGGGCGATGTCTGCAGCCTCCGCGCAGCCGCTGGCCGCGCGAGTAGGACCACTCTGACTCTAGATCGTCCCGCTACTCACAACGTGGGCTGACGCCAGCTTCCTAGCGACCTTCGATCCCGCGCGTCCGAATGCCGGGATGGACATCAGTCGAATATCTGCATGAATGGCTCCAGATCCGTCGCTACGGGCCGCCGATAGCCTCGCCGGATCGGGGTGGCCGTGTGCGCCGTGCTGTCGTCGACGAAGTTGAGGATGGACGTCTATCGCGACGTTGCCGCCGCCCGTCGTGAGGTACTTGCTCGACCGCGTGACCTTTTTGGGCGTCGGCTCGCAGGTGCGCGGGTGGGCCGGAGCGGCGCCCGCATTCGACGCGGCCCGGCCGTGGTTCGTCGTGCTCGGTGCATGGGCCACGGTTGACACGTCGCTGCCGCAGCTTGTCGCACACGAGGTGGCGCACGCATGGCTGATACGCGAGCCGACGGAGCCGTTGTCCGATTCGTTCGAGGCGCACACTTTACGCGAAACGTCAGTTGACGACGTGAAGCCTGAGCACCGGCCCGCGGTGTTGCAATGGCGCCGACGCATGACCGCCGCGAGCGCGAAGCGGACGCGCTCATGGCCGTGTGGGGCTTCGAGCGCCCGAAGCCGGAGTCGCTGCCATGACCGAGCACCGGGACGATGACGCCGGCCGCGGGGTCTTGGTGCCGTTCGATCCCCGCCGCCGCCGGTGTGCCTCGAAGCCAAAGCCGACGCCGGCCGACGTGACCGCGGGTGAGCTGCTTCGCGGCGCGCTCGTGGTCGCTCTGGGACGCCATGACGAGCGCCTGCTGGCCGCGCTCGACGACGACATCGCGTGAAGCGCCGCCGCTGGCACGAGACCGCCGCGTGACGGCCGTCGAGCCCTTCGCGGGATTGAAGCCGTTCGAGATCTTCGCGGCCCGTACAAGCGATTCTGGTTCCGATACGCGATTATCCGAGCGCTCCGATGGCTGGGTGGATGGTGTCGAAACGACGGGGTCTGTATCCCTCGGCTGCCGCGGCTGCACTACTTTCGGGGGCGGCGCGCCGCTCACAACGTGTGATCTACGGCGGCTCGGGTTTGGGGAATGAGTCGCGATTCCTCTCCAATACTTCCCAGATATGCTCTGGCACAGAAAACGTCCAGTTAGCCGAGACTTTTGCCGGTAGGCGGTCGTCTTTCTTGATGATCTTCATGATCCCAATTTCGACTAGTCGCAGAGCGCGTCGGTCGGTTTCTAATGCACGAAGCACCCTCTCTTCGCCGTGGAGCAAGCTTCCAATGAGCTTTTTCTCTCTCTCGGTCATGTGCGCCATGGAAGCCTCAGCGCTCTTCTGCTCGCGGCGACGGTTTATCCTCGGTGTTATCTGTTTCTCTCCGAGGCTCCCAACGAATCGAGCCCCGAAGATCAGCATCGCTAACACTGGTCCGGTTTCCCACAACGGACTATCCGGCGTCGGAATAACATCGGTGCGCACCAGCTGCCAGAACAAGAAAGAAGCTACGGTAAGCGGACCCGTCACCCAGGGATTTTTTTGGATTTCGAGGCAGCTAAGGATTTTCTCGAGCCACGTCGAATCAGCCAATGCGTGTGTCTCCTCGTTCGGGCCTCGTCGCGTGACACAAGCCTCGGGTAACCTCCCGCTCGGGCCGGAGCTCGTCAGCGCCTAGCTTCGAGCAGCCCCCACAGGGTGTGTGTCCGCCCGGTGCACAGAGTACGCTTTCGACGAAGCAGGTAGGAAGCTGAGATTCGTTCGGCGTCCTAGCGCATCGACGCAGCACGCTGAGCCACCCGGGCACTGGTTCGCGCCGCCCGCGGTTCTCACATCCCGCTGCCGCGGAACTTCCGCGTCGGCCGGTGATCGTGTGCCGCGTCCTCGGCGTCCATCCCCAGCTTGTCCGTCGCCTTCTCGTCGTCGCCCAGCTCGAGCCATCCGCAAGGCGCCACACGGTACAGGATGCCGCGCACCTCGCAGACATCGCCGATACACATCGGAGGAAGATCGGCCTCGCCTGCGCCCCGCATCATGTCCTTCTGCGCCGCCAGGAAAACCCGCTCCAGGGTCGTCACGATCGACTCGCCTGGAGACACCTCGACGACGCGGACCGCGCCGTCGTTAAACCGCGTGTGGTAGACCTTCACCTTCATCGGCTTGCCCCACTAGCCCTCTCTCGGCTGACTGTTATCGACGTGAACGCAGTCATCAACTAGATGCAGCAGTCACACGACCGGACGATTCGGCAGGCCGAGAGCCTCGACGTGGTGCAGTGATCCCACGGGATCAGCGGCGCCCGGCCCAACTGCGTCAGAGTCCGCTGCCTTGTCTACTATGCAAGCACATTGGCAGCTTGCTTCGGTTAGACGGACTCGTCAGCCTCGTCCTGAAAGTAGCAGAAGGATGAAGACGAAAGTTGCAGATATGAGCGGTGGAGAGAACGACCAGAGGATGTCATTTCACTTTGCCGACGACCGACCGATTCAGAGCCGAGCCGACGACCGGCTCGGCCGCGCTGAGTTTGCCGCCGCCATCTCGAGAGCCATCAGCGGCTGGCGTGGCCGAGAAAGCCTGGTCATTGGACTCTGTGGAGGGTGGGGAAGTGGGAAGTCGTCCGTCAAGAACATGGTCTGCGAGACCCTGAAGGAAGCATCAGCGAAGCCGGTACGGGTCGTCGAATTCAATCCGTGGCAGTTCGCGAACCGCGAACTGCTGACGCAAGCCTTCTTCGACCAAGTTGGGATCGGTATCGGCCGCGGGCCTCGCCGGACGTTCGGGGGCCGCGCAAGACTCGCTGCCCGCTGGCACCGATACGCTGCCTTACTGCGGGGCGGCAGCGACTTAGTGGCGAACGCAGGGCGACTCGCCATCGTGTTCGTCCTGTTTGCGGCGGCCCTCGGGGCCAGCGAGTTCGTTGCGAACCGGATCACTCGCGCTGTGGCTGTGGGGCTTGCCTTCGTTGGAATGTTCCTGGCGTTCTCCTCGAGATTTGCCGAAGCTGTTCAGGGCTTCCTTGCTGCCGGTGGCAGCAGCGCGCAGAAGAGTCTCGAAGAGGTCCGTGACGAGATCGCCAGAGACCTTGGGGGCCTCTCCTGGCCACTTCTCGTGATCATCGACGACATCGACCGGCTTACGCCAGAGGAGACGGCGGAGATGCTGCAGCTCATCAAGGCAAATGCAGATTTCCCGAATCTCGTCTACCTCGTGCTTTTCGATCGAGAGACGGTCGAGAAAAACATCACGAAGGCCCTCAGTATGCCTGGCCGAAAGTATTTGGAGAAGGTAGTTCAGGTGCCATTCGACATCCCCGCCGTCGAGCCCATCAAGCTTCGGCGCGTCCTTTCTGACGGGTTGAATGAGTGCCTGGCGGATGCCAAAGTCGCTCAGCGCTTCGACAAAACACGATGGGGCAATCTCTTCTTGGGAGGGCTCGCACCCTACTTTCAGACGCTTCGCACCGTCAAGCGATTCCTGTCATCGCTCTCTTTGCACGTCGCAGTCTTCAGAAGCGAGCAGGCCTTCGAGGTCAACCCGATTGACCTCATTGCCCTTGAAGCTCTTCGCTTGTTCGAACCCGAAGTTTACGGCCTCATTCGCAAAAACAAAGCAGCTCTTACCGAACTGCGAGAACGGGGCAAGACCGACGGAGCACGCGAGGTGGTGCGAGCGATCGTTAAGGCCGCGTCAGAAGGTCTTGAGGCACAAGTGGAAGAGATAGTGAAGCAGCTCTTCCCGCCGGCAGAATGGGCTCTGGGCGGTTCCAATTATGGGTCTGAATTCGGCGAGAATTGGGAACGTGACCTCCGGGTGTGCTCAGAGGATATCTTCGATCGCTATTTTGTACTCACCACGCCCGAGGATCAGCTCTCCGAGACAGAACTCGTGAACCTTCTGGCGTCAACACACGACCGGACTGCGTTTCGGACAGCTCTCAAACTGATCGCGAGAGATGGCCGCCTGAAGGCCGCGTTGGAGCGTCTCGAAGCCTACAAACAGAGAATCGATGTCAGGCATGCACGGGCATTCATTACGGCCCTGTTCGATGTCAGCGGGGACATTGGCGATGATTCCCCTGGGATGTTCGGGATATCCGCTCCGATGCACGCGCACCGGATCGTGTACTGGTACCTCAAGCAGGACAAGTTCAACGAAGCAGAACGCACAAAGGTGATCGTTGACGCTGTCACGGAGACGGAGGGGTTGGAGCTACCCATTGCGTTCGTAGCGCGCGAGCTGCAGCGGCAAGAGACGCAACCAGACGAACTCTTCTTAACTCCAGACGCGATGGGCACTCTGAAAGAGCTTTGTGTAGACAAGATCAAGAACGCCGCAGCTGACGGGGCGCTCATCCTCTCCCAGGAGTTCGTATCAATTCTCTACAACTGGCGCGAATGGGGAGAGGAGTCGAACGAACCCGGGCGATTCTGCGAAGAGCTGATCGGGACACCTGAAGGGGTCGCGACGCTTCTGGAGCGATTCGAAGTGCAATCGTACGTCAGCAGCGACCACGTCTACGAGTCCCATCGGCACGTGAAACTCTCCGACATCGAGCCGTTCGTGCCGGTTGAGGCACTGCAGGAAAAGGTCGCTTCTCTCGACAGGAAGGGGCTCTCCGACGACCAATTGAGGGTGCTGACAGCGTTCGAAAAGGCCGTTAGGAGACACGACGCGGGTGGGCGCGAGGATGACCTGTTTCTGGTGGACGATGACTAGGGTGCGGCTGGCGGCACACACGACGTGAAGGCTGAGGCCCCGGGGGAACTTTGCGCATCTAGTCGACCCTGCCTCGCGTTCTACCTGAGACCTATAGCTGGCGGGCACCAACGGTCAGGCCTCGTAACTTCCATGATGGCGCAACAGCGCGCCGCCGCGGCGTCCACGCTCCCGTGCTACAAGGCGCGGAACATGATGGCCGTCACGTGGACCCTGCAGGGAAGAATCCTAGTGGGCGCGCCGGGACGCCGCGCCACCGGTCGGCTCCGCGCTGGTGACCCGGAAAGCCCGGTGGATCGCACGACGGTGCCCAGCGTCAGGAGTCCTATGTGATCCCTCCCGTCGCCGAGCGAACTCGGCCGGCCAACCGTCGGTGACAGACTGGCGTCAGTGGATCCGTGGAGGCGGTTGCGACTCGGGTAGAAGCAGAGAGACTCCAGCAGGGGGCAAGCGCGCCGCTTGATTCAAACGAGACGAGGAAGCGGAAGTTCCCGCGCGCGCTGAATTCGCTCAATCAGCCCCGCTGCCGAGCTCGGGTCGTCCCCGCGTGCCCGTCTAGGAGCGGTGCACCCAGGGGTATATGTCAACACAGTCCTCACAGAACACCTCGCCTAAATCACCAGTCACGTTCTCGGCGTTCTTCAGCTCGTCGGGCATCGGTCGCGACGGGGAGCTTTGCTTGATCGTATTCCCCCCCCCCACAGTTGGGACACTCCACGGGGTCATCTCTACGCTCTACTGGAACCGGCAAGCCCCGCACGTAGGAATGCCTCAAGCTGAGTTCAACCTCCCGCAAGTAAGTCAGATACCGCTCGCGTAAGTTGTCAGGATCTTGGATGTCCGCATCGAGTTTCCGACACCTAGCCACCACCTTTTCGTGGTCGAATCCCATCGGTTCGGGCGAGTGTGCAAATTCGTTACGGATTTCTCGGACGGCATGTAGACCATCCCGAATCTTACGGCCATAGAGTCCAAGAACATAAGCTAGCTCTATCTTGTTCGCGAATGGCTTAAGTGGTGCGCCAGGACGACTGAATACGTCCTTCCGTACTTTATTGTCATAGTTGACGAACCGCTTCTCAATAGTTTTTTGTAGCCGGTCGTCGAATAGTGCTACGGCAAGAACAGCGGCACCCCTGTCGCTCTCTCCATCAAACAACTCCAGGTAGTTGCAGGCTTCTTCCAACACCTCTTCGATGGTTTCTCTGAGCGTCTTGCCCTCACTCATCTACGTTTTCTTTCCTCTTCGACCTAGGCTGCCCACCGCAACGGTTCGGCTTACGGCTCGCAGACCTGGTAGTCCGAGTCCATGCACGCCCGGGCCAGTTCGGTCGCACGGCTGATCTCGGCGCGGCTCATGTCACGCTCCAGGTTGTCCCGCCGTTTTCTGGCGTCTTCGTTTCCATTGGCACCGGCGATGTTGAACCACATGTGCGCGAGCACGGCATCCTTGAGGACACCTGCACCATTGGCGTAACTAACCCCGACGTTGAACTGCGCATCGGCGTTGCCTTGGCTAGCGGCCAAGCGATGCCAACGGACGGCCTCGGTGTCGTCCTCAATCACGCCGCGCCCGCTGGAATACATGACTCCGAGAACGTTTTGCCCATCGGGGTTACCTTGTTCGGCGGCTAGGCTTAGCCAACGCACAGCCTCGGCGTCGTCCTGCAGTACGCCATGCCCGAGGACGTAACTGATCCCAACGGCGTATTGCGCGTCTGCGTCACCTTGGCTGGCGGCCATGCGGTACCAACGCATCGCTTCGGTGTCGTCCCGGGGAACTCGTTCGCCCCTGGAGTACATGCGCCCGAGGTAGAGCTGTGCCTCGGCGTCACCCTGCTCGGCTCTCCGCCGGTGCGCGTCGAGATCTTCCTGTGCCAGGAGGCCAGTGACACCGAGGAGGACCGCCACGATCACAGTGGTCGCCGTGCGGATCCATCTGCGTATTTCTCGTTGCGCTGTCATACGCTCGCCTCCTCCCATTCCCGGGATCCCTTTCAATGCGTCCCTCCCGCAGGGATGGAACCGTGACGGGAGCGACTGCGGCGCAGCAAGGGACCTGAAGCACGGAGTATAGATCTGGCTCCACCACGACTGCCCGGCACGTGCAGCGTGAAGGGACCGCCTCTCACGGGGGCCGCTAGGTGAAGGGCTCAGGCGAAGTGATCCGCGCCATGCCGGTGGCCATCGGGGCGGGCGCCTCGAACCACCCGGCGGGGGCGGCAGATCCGCCGCCCCCCTGATCGCGGCAGCGTTGTGTCCCTACCCAGCGGTGAGCCGTGTTCAAAAATCCCTGGGGTGCGGATACTGGATCTCGGCGGGAACCCCGGCTGGCCCGCGGGGGGCGTGGGCTCGGTGTTGGGGTCGGGCTCGGTGCTGGGGTCGACGGTCACGAGCTCGGGGCGCGGTCGTCGAGCGTGAGCGCCACATTCGCTCGTTTAGGACCACTCGAAGACCTCGCCTTCCAAACTTCCGTTATCTGGCTCAATCCGCCGGCTCCAGGAAGTAGACGGGCCGCAGCGGAAGCAGCAGCCGCTGCTGTTCGGCCACCTGTCCATAGTGTTCGACCCACAGGTCGAAGAGCCGGGGCAGGTCGACCAGCATGATCCGACGCGTCTCCTGGCTCCGTGCCTCGAGCTGCGCATCCTTGGTGAACCCGCCGGTGCTGACAAAGAGCCCAACGTCTGTAGGTGTTAGAACGGCGAGAAAAGCGCGGATGCCGTCCACCGTCACGCGGGCAGTGAGGCGTTTGACTTGAACCTTGATGCGGGGTCCGTCGATCCCGAGTGGGTCAGAGTGGCGCAATTATGTCGATGCCCTTATCCGGCCCGGGCGGAGCGATCCACGCCACGTGATAGCCCATCGCTCGCAACAACGCAGCGACCAGGTCCTGCAAGTCGTACGGGTCCATCTCAGCCAGATGGCTCTCAATGTCCGACCAAGCCGACTCCTCGGCCTCTTCGAGCGACGCAGATTCCACAACCGTATCGTCTGACTCGTCCTCAGTTGGCAAGTCGGGGCGGTCCTGCGCCCATTTTCGATACAGCCGACCTGCTTCCTCTGTAAACCCTTCAGGGTCGGGGTGCTCGCGAAGTGCGCGACGCCCTTCCTCGGTCAGGGACCACTCGCCATGGTCCTTGACGAGCCAACCGGCTTTCACCGGCCCGATGGTGGCGAACCTAATGATCTTCTCGTATCTCCGGACTGTCGGGTGCTTCGAGTATGTTGAGTTCTCGAACTCGGTCGGGGGCACTTGCCTCGCCATGCGCGCCAGCACGTCTTTGGCCGCTAGACCTTCGGGGTGTTCCAACAGAATCTCGAACACCCCCCGAACCAGCTTGGGCCTCCCCCGATTTCCCGGACACCTTTGGAAGCCCGATAATGGGCTCGGAGGTGAAGCATGGGGTCACGACGGCGGTACAGTCGCGAGTTCAAGATTGAGGCAGTGAGGATGGTGACGCAGCTGGGCCATCCGGTGTCTGAGGTGGCCCGGGATCTGGGTGTTGGCCGCGGCATGTTGACCAAGTGGCGCAAACAGCTCCAGGAGCAGGGGGTCACGGCGTTTCCGGGCGCGGGGAAGATGCCCGACCAGGACCTGGACGGGCAACAGCTACGGCGGCACCTGCGGCGAGTACGGCAGGAGCGCGACATTCTAAAAAAAGCGTTGGCGATCTTCTCGGAACGCCCGCGATGAAGTACCCGATCATCAAGCAACTGTCCGGCAAGTTCCCGGTGCGGCGGTTGTGCAAGATGCTCGAGGTGTCTCACGGCGGTTACTACGAGTGGCGAGGAAGGGGGCCGAGCCCGAGAGCGCGAGAAGATCGCCGTCTACGTGTGCAGATCAGAGCTGCATTCCGAGAGAGCCGCGACCGTTACGGAAGTCCGCGCATCCACAAGCAACTTCGGCAACGAGGGATCCGCTGCTCTCGCAAGCGGGTAGCTCGGCTGATGGGTCAGGAAGGACTTCGAGCCCGCCAACCTCGTCGGTTCCGAGTAACCACACGATCCACGCCTGGGCGGCCGGCGGCGCCTAACCTGTTGGATCGACGCTTCACGGTGGACGTCGTCGATACCGTCTGGCTGGGCGACATGACCTACCTGTGGACCCAGGTGGGGTGGCTTTACCTGGCCGTGCTGATAGATCTGTGCTCGCGACGGATCATCGGCTGGTCGGTGAGCGTGATCGATCGGAGACCAGAGTCCGGCTCAGTTCGAGGCGGCAATGCGGCGGCCCAGGCAAGAGCCGCCAATCAGCTGTGAAAGCTGATGCGCCCGTGGAAATCGATTCCCGATTTCCACCGTCGCTCGGACAACGCTTCGCGTTGCCAACAGCTCCCACAGCCGCTACTACCACTACGACAATGGATCTTAACTAAGTGTCCGGAAAAGTGGGGCAGGGTCAAACAGCTTGGCTGCGTGTGCGGAGGGGCTTGCCAGCCGAGTTTGTTCGAGGCCGGGAGTGCCCAGCTTGCGGCGGGGCTTGCACCGACCAAGGCTCGATATCGTCCAGCTATTCGATCTAGGGCTTGCTTCACTCGCGGCAGCGTTCGAGGACCCAGATCGAACGCATCATGGAAAGGGCTCTGTATGGAACCGGGAGCGACCGACCTGAACCAGGTCTTTCACGGCCAGCGTCTACGGGAAATTGCGTCGTCCGTCTGGCTCGGACGGGCTCACGCTCTCGTCGAATACCCGGAAAGGGATCATGGCTCGTTGAGGAGGTGCGTGCGGACATCGAGGCACTGCCCGACAATGCTCGCGGCAACGTGCTACTGGGACGCGCGCCTGACGCTGCCATCGCCGATCCGCGGTGGAGGGCCGGGGGGACGGTGCGGGGCCTCATGAAGGTTCAAAGTAGTGGTGGGTAGGCGCCCGAGCGTGGGGGGAGCCGCGATGGGGGGCGGGGCGGACTACCAGGCGCGAGTCAGTGCCTGGGTAGCTGTGCACCTGCTTGCGGAGGAGGATGCGGAACCGCCATTCCGGTTGACGGCGCCTGTAGCTCAAATCGCCTGCGAAAGTCCCGAACCAGTCGATGACCTGATCGTCACGACGCGCACCCGGCATACCGCGTATGTACAGGTGAAACGGACCGTTTCCCTTTCCTGCGCTGGGCATCGCGCCGGGAAACTCGCGCCGTTTGCCTCGGCCGTGGACCAATTCGTTCGGCAGTTCCTGCAAGGGAGAACGGCACCGGGGGGCGGTGAGGACCCTTTGGATGCCGCGCATGATCGCCTCGTTTTGGCGGTAGGTGTCGACGCTCCCGCGACCATTCGTGTGACTCTCCGCGAGGCGTTGGGGCGCGTACGCGACCACCCAGGCCACGAGCTGCCCAGTGACGGGCTCGGCAAGCGGCGAAGAGCCCTGGACGTTGTTGCTCACCACATCCGGGCGTCCTGGAGCGCGACAACCCGGTCCCGCCCTAGTGACCACGATGTCCGCAAGCTCCTGAACCTCCTTCACGTCGAGACAATCGAAGTGGGCGAGGGCGAGAGAGACGAACAAGCGGCAAAGAGCATCCTCCGGGCGAGTGTGCTCGAAACCCCCGATCAGGCCGCCGTGGCATGGTCGGTGTTGATCACCGAAGGTCTGCGCCTGATCCGAACACAAGGTCACGCGGATCGGGCCACGTTGCTTGAAGTGTTGAACTCCGCCGACGTGAGGGTACGCGCCCCGCGGAGCTATCGGGAAGACATTCGGCGCCTGAAGAATCACAGCGATCGGGTCACTAGCCGCCTGGCAGAACATGCGTCCATTCGACTGGGGTGCGCTGATTTGCGGATCCAGCGGCCCTACGTCTCTCTCCTCAAGGAGGCTGCTGAAACTGGGCCCATTCTTGTTGTTGGCGAACCTGGGGCGGGAAAATCGAGTGCACTCCACTCGCTTTGCGAGGCGCTGCGAAAGGAGGGACGTGAAGTAATCGTGCTGGCGGCCGAGCAACCGCCATTTGAGAGCATGGGAGGATTGCGAGACGAGCTGCGACTCGACCACGACGTCGTGGACATTCTCGCGAATTGGCCAGGGGCACGCCCCTCTTTCCTGCTTATCGATGCACTGGACGCAGCTCGGACCGAACGATCGGCTGCAGCCCTCAGGACTCTGATCCGAGAAGTCGGTGAACGAGGGACCCGGTGGAATGTCGTCGCGTCGATCCGTGAGCACGATGCTCGCTACAGCGGGGATCTGGCCACTATTTTCAAGGGCACTCCGCTCGACGGTCCTGAGCCTCCCCTTGCTGGGGAGTCATTTGCCGGAATGCGCCATATCGTCGTCGGGCGGCTGACGGATGACGAGCTGCAACAGATCGGCGACCGTGGCGCTCCAAAACTGGCTCGACTCCTCGAGTCAGCTTCGACAGCGGTCGCCGAACTCCTACACAACCCTTTCAATCTTAGGCTTGCCGCGGAGTTACTGGATAAAGGCACCGATCCGCAGGCGATTCGGGATGTAAGGAGCCAACTGGATCTACTCGACCTCTACTGGCAGGAACGCGTTCTCGGAGGTGGCAGCGCGCGCGACGCTCCATCTCGGGAGGTTGTTCTTCGGGGGGCAGTGAAGACCATGACCCGCGAGCGAGTCCTGCACGCGGATCGGGACCTTGTGGAGACGGAAGTCTCGGCAGGACCACACATCTACGATCTCCTATCGGAGCAGGTGATCATTGAGTGGAGCCCGCGACCAGAAGACCCACCGCGAAGCTCTACACTCGCTTTCGCGCATCATGTTCTGTTCGACTATGCCGTCGCTCGGCTGCTGCTTCGGTGCAGCGCCAGTCGCTTGGTAGCGTTTCTCGC
Source organism: Acidobacteriota bacterium (assembly GCA_965205505.1). GTDB lineage: Bacteria > Acidobacteriota > UBA890 > UBA890 > WLXD01 > DASCOT01. Next base: position 2,970,051 of record CBDBHB010000009.1, on the reverse strand, counting down.
AGAGGACCGCGCTTTTGTCTTGCTGGGGAGACCGAGTCTTGTAATGCACTTCCATTATCTCTGGACGCTTGACCCACCACAGCAGGCACGGAAGGAGTTCTGGAAGACAGCTCTTGCCGTGTGCGGCTCACCCGGGATTCCTGAGATCGGCAAGCTGATTGGATCCGGCGTGGCCGCAGAGAGTGGGTTGGCTGTTCAGGAGTTCGTGCCGCTCCTGACGGCGCTTGCGGGCGCGGATGACCCTGTTCGCGAGTCGGCAGAGAATGCACTGGCGCACTGTGTTCGCGCTCTCCTTGCGGAGCGTGGTTCCCAGCCTGAGGCTGCCGGGTTGTGTTGTGATCTAGCGGAGCAGCTTAGCGGCAGCTTCACGATCGGGACCGCCTATCCAACATGCTCGATCCTATCGAATCTCGTGGCAAGGCTCGATCAACTCTCCGTTGCGCAGGCTGAGCAAGTGGGCACGGCCAGTCGGCGTCTCCTTGCTTTTGCGTGGGCTCGGAGCCAGAGAGATCGATGGCTTGTGGTGAGGGCCATACAGTTTGTCGGCCACACGTTCGGGACCGATGTCGGAGCATCTTCTGAGCTTCTGCGGCGTGCGATCCAACCCGACCACCTCGCACAGCACGGAAGCGAGGAGCTGCGCTGGATTGCAGACGCGGTGACCTCGATCACACCCCACGCCCCGGCTTTGGTCAGAGATATCTACCGAGCCGCCTTCGGATACCGGGAAACGTCCGAGGCGCCAGTTCCCGTGGGAGGGAAAGTCGTCGCGCTGATATCGAATCGCCGCCAAGACTATCGCGGTGGACTCTACCAACTGGTCCAATCATTTCCAGAGTTCCTGCGTGCAGCGCCACAAGAAGCGGTTGAGGCTATGCATGCCGCTCTCCAATGGCACGTCGCCCACGAATACTCGCCGCCTGACGAAGAGCCTGCCGAATTCGACCTTGATAGGGTACGGGCTGTTCTCCTAACGGATCACAGCTCCATCTGGGATCGAGGTCAAGGCCATCGCGACGAGCATGCAGTCAAGTTGTTGGATCAAGTGCAGCGGCGGTTGGAGGACCTCGCCGGCGGCCAGGGAGGCACGGCGGAGCTGGCCAACCTGCTGGACATCCTCGTTCGGACATGTCAGCTGGCGGCTGTTTGGCGACGGCTTCTCCGTCTGGGAACTCGCTATCCAGACCAGATAGGCATGAAGATTCGGGCGCTCGGGTGGTCGCTCCCCGTCTTGATGTGTCCTGACACGATAGAGGATGTCGGAAGAATGAACGGCGCTCTTTTTGTCGATCTGTCCGAGGCTGACCGAGAGAGGATCGAACGCGCCATTCTTTCCATTCCAGTGGTAATGCCGCGAGAATGCCAAAGTTGGGCGGAGCGGGCACGCGATCGACTGCTCGGATGTCTTCCTGAGGACGGGCTCGTGACCTCGGAGTCCCGGGAGCATCTGTCTGCGCTGCGTGCTGCGGGCACGGTTCCGCTAAGCGAGGAGGTTGCCACGTTCCCGTTGTACAGCCGAGAGGCTGGTGAGGTTGAGTTCCTCGCCGATGAAGGAGTGCCGGTAGAGGAGGAGCCGAACAAGCGCCTTCGGGAGCTGGAAGTGCCGGTTAAGAAGTTTGCGAAGGTTCACCTCAACGAGGTTCCCGAATCCGAGGAACTAGCCGAGGTGATCCCGCACATGAGGCGTCTGTACACAACACTGCGATCCTCCGAAGCTGACGGCGTTCACGAGAAGCAGGCCGATTACGCTTGGGGGATTTTGGCTGAGGCGAGCGCTGCGATTGCGAAAACAGAGGGCCTTCTTTGCCACGAAGAGGCAGGCGCATTCGTGCGGACCGTGCTGCTCGAGGCAAGTGGGAACCGAGTGCCGGCCTTCGACAGCGACGCAGACGAGCGCTTCTTGGAAGCTTCGTGGGGGAAGCCGGCAGCCCGCATAGATGCTGCCGCAGGTCTAATGACGATCCTCCAGCATCCTTCCTGCGAGGATCCGGACGTTCTTGCCGCCGTGGAGCGGCTGGTCGTCGATCCCGCGCCGTGCGTCCGATGGCAGATTGCTTCCCGGTTACTGGTTCGGTATCCCCACGACTCGGATTGGACGTGGAGGATGATCGAACGGATGGCCCGCGATCGTAGTCCAGGGGTGCTGCGGGGGTTGGTGAAAGGTCCGCTCAGCTCTCTGAAGTTCGAAGAGCCGGCGCGGGTCGCCAGGATCACGATAGGTATTCAGGAGGCTGTGGCAGATGCACGCGAGCTGGCAAATTCATGCGGCAATATTCTCGCTGACCTTTTCATCTGGGGCAGGGATGAAGCCGCTTCAGCGGTGATCGACGGGCTTGCTGATAATCCTGTCGCTCATCTTGAGGACGTCACTCACTTGGTGCAGGGATTCCGCGAGATTCTGGTGAGTGGTGCGGTTGATCCTCGAGATCCTGAGACCGACGCTGCCCGCGGGCGAAGTTGGAGCTTCCTCCTGCGAGTTACGAGGGGAGCGGCGGCTGAGTTCCGTCGTGGGATGGAACGCGAAGAGGATACCCATGATGTCGCAGAGGATGGGCCCAGCGAAGAACAGATGCAGGACCTTGCGCGTCTGCTAGAGTGCGTGAGTTGGAACATCTGCTTTGCTTCGGGCGCGCAGGATGGCGACGAATCGCCCGGCGAGCAGGTGCTCCGGCGCTTGCACGCCGAGTCGGGGGAGATTATCGACGAGTTGGCGGGCGTCGGGCTTCCGCCGCTTAGCCACAACCTATTGCAAGCGCTCGAGGTTCTTGTCCCTGTCGATCCCCGTCGGGTGTTTTCGAGAGTTGCGCGCGTTGTCCGCGGGGGACGGATGGGAGGCTATCAGTACGACCAGATGGCGGAGGAGGTGATAGTGCGAATCGTCGATCGCTACTTGGCTGACTACCGTGCGCTCTTTCAGACGGACGAGGAGGCTCGGCAACGTCTGATCGAAGTTCTTGATACGTTTGTCCATGCGGGGAGCGAGGGCGCGCGGCGGCTGAGCTACGGACTAGGCGGGATTTTTAGGTAGCCTGCCCGCGCGTTAGGTCAGGATCTGGGCCTCGGCCCGGAGCGGCGGGCTGTCGAGGCCCTCAGCCACCTGCGCGCGGAGATCCACATCCCGGACGCGGTCGACAGCGCCACGGCGGTTGCCGCGCATCTGCCCAATCATTCCTCGATACGCAGCAACCGTGTGCGACAGTAGGTCCGCCACCCAAGCTGCACGAGGTTTCGTGGTGTTGCCGCTCTCGGAGCCCAGGCTGGGCGACCTGCTCGCGGCGGCAAGCCTTTGATCCGCCACCACTCGGCCAGATTCACGGCAATGCGCAGATGCCGGAGCGTTCTTTGAGCGCTCGCGCGATGCCAAATGTCCGCTGGCGACGCCACCCGAGCTCACCGACTCTTCCCTCGCCGTGTATTTGGGCTCGCTGTTCGAAGCCGGACGCTCGCCGGCGCCGGCCTCAATGATTGTTGTGACCGTGCGGGCACAGTACCGCTTCAGTGGAGAACTCTCGCCCGTGGGCGAGGCCACGGCACGGGTGCTAGACGGGTTCCGGCACGTCGGCGCCGAACGCTCGCGCGGGCGCGGCCACCGGCGTGCGATGGGGCCAGGCCGACGCTGCGGCCGCTGTCGCCGCTAATGGCTCCAAGAGCACCCACGGATTGCTCGACAGGGCCATCGTGGCGGTCGGCTCGGCGGCGATGCTTTGCCGTCTCGGAACTCGCCACGCTGCGCTGGGGCGACATCGAGGCCGACGGCGGGCATACGATCACCCTGCGCCGCTCCAAGACGGATCAAGAGGCGGCCGGAGCCGCGCTTTACATCGGCGAGCCGACGGTGTTCGTGCGGCTGCACAAGGGTGGGCGGCGTGCAGGCTCCGAGCCGATCTCGGCCACGGCGTTGCGCGCCATCATCGCCCGGCGCTGCGCCGAAGCCGGCGTCCAAGGCCGGGTGTCCGGGCACTCGCTGCGCATCGGAGCGGTACAGGACCCCGCCGCCGCTGGCGCTTCGCTGGTTGAAATGCAGCAGGCAGGACGCTGGCTCTCGCCCACCATGCTGGCACGCTACGCTCGCGGACAGCTCGCCACCCGGCCAGGAGCCGCCGGGAGCGTCCGGGTATTTCAGGAAGATGTGCGAGCAATCGAACGGGGGAGGGTCACGCGTCTGGCCAAATTTAATCGACAGTGTGTACCTGTTGCAACTTCTGCCGAACGCGACGCTAGAAGACAAGAGAAGGGGGTCGTCCGCATTGGACGACCCCCTTCTCCCGTATATCTCACTGCCCGTCTGACGGACCTAGGCTAGCACCTGGCTCTCACCCAATGTCAGCGTAACACCGGCTCGGTAACCGCTAGCCATCTACCAGCGTGCGGAAAGGCAGGCGCTTTCCATCGGCCCGCTTGATTGCCGCCACAACGCGCTCATCGTCGTTGATCCCGCGGCGGTTGTAGCGGAAGGCGAACTCACCGAGATATCGGTGCAGGTGCTTCTTGCTGACCGAATGGTACGTCCCATAGATCCCCCGCTTGAGTAGCGCGAAGGTGCCCTCAACGGTGTTCGTGTGGACGTCGCCCCGAACGTACTGGCGGTCCTTGTGCTTGATCCGGTCATGCTTCCGATAATGACGCCCGACTCGGATGTATGCGTTCAGCTCGTCGGTGATCAGTCGGGAATCCGTGTCGACGTGCTCTGCGACTGCGTGCTCTAGCGTCGCGGCAGTCACGCGGTCCATGACCTCGAAGCGCACGTCACCCCCGCGCTCGACGATCCCAAGAACCGGCGTCTTGGCGGTGCCGCGACCCCGCTTCCCTTTGCCTGGGTAGCGCGGCTTCCCACCAACGTAGGTTTCGTCGACCTCGACGATGCCCGACAGCTTGCGGGCCGGGGGCAGCATGTGGCCGTAGGCCATCGCGTAGCGGATGCGGTGCATCAAGAACAAAGCCGACTTGTAGCTGATCTCGCACTCCCGGCTGATCTGTAGGGCACTCACGCCCTTCTTGGAGGCGCATGCCTTCCAGAAAGCGAAGCACCAGTGCCGAAGCAGCAGACGGGTTTCCTCGAAGATCGTGCCCGTCCTGACCGTGTACATACGCTTGCAGTCACGACAGCGCCAGCGATAGTCCTTGTTCCGCACGCCGGTCTTGCGATCACTCATTTGATAGACGTTCGTGCTGCCGCATCGGGGGCAACCGGTGTCCGAGCCCCAGCGATGGCGCTCGAAGAACTCGACGGCCGCCTTTTCGTCGATGGTGGCCCGTCTCAACTCCGCCAGGATCGGTGACTTCGGTGCTCGTTTTGACATGACAGAAAGGAGTCTACAGTATCTTTATACTTAATGCAATGCATAAATTATGCATAGAACCCTTGAAAACGCCGCACCGCTTCGCTACCGTCGCAAGTGGGGCGCTTGACTATCCAGGCAGGAGGAGCAAATCGGAGTTTGCAGCGCATGACGATCAGATCAGAAGAGACGGTTGCGAAAGACTTGGACGAGATCGGGGGCGGGAACGTCGGAGGACGTATCGCTGATTGCCTTGCCCAAGCGCTCGGTGAGTTCGACGCAAAGTATGGGTCAGATCCGGAGCTTAGCGTGCGAACGCAACGAGGGGTGATCTGGGACTATGCAGCTGCGTTCATCCGGGCCGAGTTCGAGGACGATCACGATATCGATGTGCGGGACCAAGATGGAACCGTTTACGTCGACCTCCAAATGGGAGGCCAGAAGAAATACAGTGGGCGCATCAAGGGCTTCGATGGGAACATGCGACCGAGCAACATCCCGACGCGCGTAATGAGCGGGTTTCTGTTTCAACGGTCGGTAGCGGTAGAGCGTCAAGCGGGTCTCCCGTTCCCAGACTATCCACCGAGTTCAGCCGGGCGAATCCCGGTGACGAGCCTTCTGTTCGGTTATGCAGCGGAACCGGGAGAATGGCTCGCGGCGAGCTTCCATGTCGTGTGCCCAAACGGCAAGGACAACGCTTGGGAACTGCCGCTAGAAGCACGCACAACCGTTATCGACTTCGCCGCAGCCGCACGAACGAGAATGCGGGCCGAAGCCGAGCAGGCGCGCAAGCAAGTCGATCACGAACGCCGCTTTGAGGCTCGGGGCGAGTCGAAGCGGAAGAACAAGAAATCAGAAGACGAGGCGGAGTGATCGTTCATGAAACAACTGGTTGGTGACACGGTCAACCCAGCAATGGTCACCCTCGCTCGAGAAACGCGGGGGTTCTCCCAAAGCCGACTAGCCTCCGAGCACCTGAGCATCACACAGGGTCATTTGTCGAAGATCGAGGCGGGCTTCGTTCCCGTTTCGGATGGTGTGCTGGATGAGCTGTGCGGCGCGCTCAGTTATCCGAAGGGCTTCTTTTTCTTCACGGACAAGATGGTCAGCCCATCGGTTAGTGAGTTCTTTCATCGGAAACGACAGTCTGCTCCGGTTGGGGTGATTCGTCAGATACATGCTCTTATCAACCGGTACTTGATCCACGTTCGGCGTCTTGTGGCAACCGTTGAACTGAAAACTGACAAGTTTCCCGTATTCGACCCCGACGAATACGGAGCCGATACAGCGAAGATCGCGAAACTGCTGCGCGCCCATTGGAACGTTCCACCCGGCCCAGTTGAGGACTTCGTCGCGATTATCGAGAACGCTGGCGGCATAGTCGTGCAGTTCGATTTCGGCACCGGGAAGGTCGACGCTGTAAGCCGTTGGCTTCCGGACCTCCCTCCTTTGTTCTTCTTGAACTCGCGCATGCCCCCGGATCGAACTCGTCTCACGTTGGCGCATGAGCTTGCCCACATTGTGATGCACACCGTCCCCGTGCCAGACGCGGACATGGAGCGCCAAGCGGATGGTTTCGCCGCTGAGTTCTTGATGCCTGAAACGGAGATACGGACACAGTTGTCCAACCTGACGTTCGCGAAGCTCGCTACGCTCAAGAAGTACTGGCGAGTGTCAATGGCGGCACTCCTGTACCGGGCCAAGGAGCTGCGCCGAATCACGCCCCGAGCCGAGAAGCGGCTTTGGATGCGGCTCAGTAAGGCCGGGTATCGACGCCGCGAGCCGCCAGAGTTGGACCCGCCGCGGGAGTGGCCAACCCTCCTGGGGCAGTATGTCGAATGGCACATAGACAACCTGAACTGGACCACGGACCAGTTGGCCGCCACGTTGGGGCTGCTACCGGAGGAGTTCAGGTACTCGTATGGAGTCCAGGTGAACAGGGACGAGAAGCGCGGAATGCTGCGGGCTGTTCCGGATGCAATGGTCCGGTAGTTTTGGTCCCGAGAGACAAGAAAAGCGCCCCGTGGTGGAAATCGGCATACACGCCCGGTTTGCAACCGGTTGACGATTTCACGTCTTGCGGGTTCGAATCCCGCCGGGGGCACTCGCACCAATGGTAGCCTTGAGACATGAGTGTTTCAAAGCCCGATGAAAAGAAGAAACCAGGGCCTACAGCCGACCGGTTGCGGATCGACATTGATCCCGAGGAAGCCGTGCATCGGCTCCTGACAGCGCCGCCCGAGAAGAAGGGCCGCAGCGCGTCAGCCAAGTCGGCAAACGAAGAAGATCCGACTAAAGACTGAGTCGGCTCCCGAGCCCTGCAGCGCCCCACCGAATCCATTCCCGGCCTTGACGCGCCAAGCCCTCGCCATGTCTATTCTCGCCAAAGGCTGCGCGGTTCTACGCACATTTGCAACAAGTACACACTGCCGAATTTAATTGTCCCATAGCCGTTAATTTTATATTCCAAAACTCCTGTGAGTCACGCTTACCCTATGTAGGCAATCAAAGGAGCACCTATTCCTGTTCGGAGATCCGCGACCATGCCGCCACTTCCGCCGCTTGAATGCCTGCGCTTCTTCGAAGCCGCGGCCCGCCGCGAGAGCTTCGCCAAGGCGGCTGAGGAGTTCAACGTCTCATCGTCGGCCGTTGCCCACCGCATCAAGGTACTGGAAGAGCATCTCGACGGCGCGCTGTTCGAGCGCAGTCATCGTAGTGTGCGCCTGAACGGGCGCGGCAAGGCGTATCTGAAGGATGTCCAGCGCATTCTGGCCGAGATCCGGGACATCACGGAACGCTGCCGCGGCGATTCCGGGATACAGCGGCTGAAACTGGTTTCGGTCGAATCCGTCGCCGAGCGGTGGCTCATGCCGAAGCTGGCGGATTTCCAGGTGTCCCACCCTGGCGTTATCATCGAGTTGGAGACCGACCACTTGGGCGTCGACCCCAACCGGCACGACTTCGACGTCTGGATCACCTATGCCGGCGAGGCCAAGGCGCCGAGCGCGGAGACGACCCGCCGGGAGACGCTGTTCGAGGAGACGTTGTTCCCGGTCTGCAGTCCGGCCCTGTTCGAGACTCACGGTCAAAACCCCGCACCGGCCGCGGTAGGCCGCGCCGCAATGCCTGTGGAGGTGGCCGGTCTGCCGATCGCATCGAGCGGGAACGTCCCGGCCGCTACCCCGATCGTGCGCGCGTGCGTCCTTTTTTCAAGAAGACGGGCGAGCAATTGAAGCAGGGGAAGGGTCGCTCATTTGGCCAAACTAGATTGTTCCATAGGGCAAAATCTTTGAGTGATAGGAATCGGTTGAGTCTCGCTTAGCCTGTAAGGGAGTGGGGACGGTTCTGACGCCGGATGCCGAAGTCACCGGCGCTGTGCCCATGCACCCGCTTCGCCTGACGTCGCGATCAGCCGTCGTCGTCTCGGGCTGTGCTCACTACGTAAGTCTCAGAACAGCCGCAGTCCGTAGGTCAGCAGGACCCTGCGTCCCATCTCCGGAGCCAGGTCCTTGATCAGCGACGTGTGGTTCCGATAGAGCGTGTCGCCGAGATTGGTGCTCTTGAGCGTGAACACGTGCATCATCTTGGAGCCGGCGATCGTGTACGACGCCATCAGGTTGGCCGTCGTGTAGCCGTCGGTCGGCGTTTCCGCGCCGAACACATTGTCCTGTTTGGCAGCGACGAGCAGCTCGGGCCGGATCAGCAGTCCATTCACCGGCAGCCAGTCGAGCGCCAGGCGGCCCGACAACGGCGGGATCCGCGGCAGCGCTTCGTCGGTGTCCTCGAGCCTGGCGTCGATCACGCCGCTGCCGACGTGCAGGCGCCACCGCTCATCCAGGTGAAAGCTCAGGGCCAGGTCGGCACCGACGAAGCGGCTGTCGCCCTGTTCGTACTTGAGCTCCAGCAACTCGTCGACCACCTCGCCGGTCGGAGCGCCGAAGATGAAGTTGCTGATGTCGTAATAGAAGACGCTCGCTTGGCCGCGCACCTTGCCGGTGTTGAGGCGCAGGTTCACCTCGCCGCCGTTGGAGCGCTCGTGCTCCAGATCGGGGTTGCCGATCTCGAAGGCCAGGTTCCCCACATGGGGGCCGAAGTTGTACAGCTCCTCCAGCGCGGGGGCACGATACGAGCTGGTGAAGTTGGCCACCAGCGCCGCGCGATTCTCTGCGAACGGCACGCGGACTCCTACCGATCCCGAGAACCCGGTGAAGGTGCGGTCGCGAACCTCAGGGGCCTCCTCGGCATGGTGTTCGCCCTCTTCCTCTTCGTGGCCGGCTGCGCGCTCGCTGGCTTCGGGCTTGTACTTGTTGGTCTCGATGCGGCCACCGAACTGCAAGCTCCAGCCCTTGAGCTCGAGCTCCTCGTAGGCGAAGGCCGCTAAGGCATCCTGCTGGGTGGGGGGCGCCAGCGCTTCTTCCCCCATGGCCACGTAGTCGCGGCGCTGACCCCACGCTCCGAACTGCCCCTGGAGCCGTTCGGTCGGGGTTTGCTGCACCTCGATCCGTCCGATGTAGTGCTTGTTGTCGAACTCGGTGCCGACCTCCCGCACGCCGGTGTCCGCGAAGCTCTCGATCTCCTGGTGCTGCCAGTCGACGTAGCTGAAGATCGCCTTCACGCCGTCGATGAAGCGGCCCTGGAGGTTGCGCAGCCCGCCTTCGACGCGCACTACCTGCCGGCGTTGGTCGATGTCGATCAGGGGCTCCTCTTCCTCCTCTTCTTCGTGATGGCCGTGTAGCTCGCCGGCGAACGGGATGCCGTAGGTGCCGTCTTCGATCTCGTAGCTGACCGAGATGTAGTCTCGGTCGCCGAACCAGCCGAGCCCGGCGCGACCGTTCATCTGCTCGGTCTGCGAGTTCTCGACGGTGCCCTCGGGCGTGATGTACTCGCTCGTGCGACGGCCGCCGCCGCCGAACCAGGCCATGATCTTACCGTTGCCGACTTGGAAGTTGGCGTTACCGCCGGCCTGCTCGTTGGTGGAGCCGAGGTCGGCGTTCAGCTGGCCCCGTAGCTCGGCGGGCGGGTTCTCGTAGAACGCCTGGTGCGGCGAGATCGCGTTGACGACGCCGCCGATGGCGTTGGACCCGTACAGTAGCGTGGCCGGGCCTTTGAGGATCTCGACCCGTCCGAGTGCTGCGGGGTCGATGCTGACGCCGTGATCGCCGGACTGGCTCGACAGGTCCCCGGAGCGCACGCCGTCCTGCATCAACAGCACGCGATCGTTGTCGAAGCCGCGGATGATCGGACGGCTCGAGCCCGGTCCGAAGCTGCGCTTGGCCACCCCGGGCTCGTTCTCCAGCAGCTCCCCCAGGTTGCCGGCCATGTTCTGGGCAAGGTCGATGGAGTCGAGTGCCTGCACTGTGTTGAACGCATCGAAGGCGGTCGTGATGCGGCCGGTGGCGGTTACCGTGACTTCCTCGTGGACGGCCGCCAGCGCCAGCGCGAAGTCGACGGTGGTCGCCTCGCCTGCGCCGACCTCGACGGTTTGACGGTCAGCCTGCAGGTGCTCGCGCATCGCCAGCAGCTCATGTTGTCCTGCCGGCACGCCGTCGAAGCGGAACCGCCCATCCTCGTCGGAAAGGGTCGAGCGACCCAGGTTGATGATGAGCACGCGTGCGCCGTGCAGCGCACCGCCGGTGTTTTCCAGCGTCACGGTGCCCACGATGCTGCTCGCCTCCTGCGCGAGTGCGAATGTCGAGGACACGAATAGGAGGCTCGCAGCGACCGCCACGAGCACCAGACCGCGGGATGGGGGTCCGGGGGAAGGGCTGAAAATCCTGTGGAAGAACTGTAAACAGCTTTTCATCGGTATCGTCTCTGCCTTTAGCCGAACTCTCCAGGTCCACGGCTGGATCTCGGAGTAACGGCGACGTCGAATGAGACGCGGGTACGACAGCCCGCGTTTCCTGCTCGGAACGTCAGACCGCGACGGGCGAACGCGAGTGGAGTCGGCGACTCCACAGATTCGTCGCGATCAGGCGGAGACGGGTGGTCCTCGACGAATCACCGGCGCCGCGGCGAGCGGCGCGGAGGAGGCGACCTGCGGTGCCGAGTCACGCCAGCAAGTCGGACGCGGATGGTCCAGCGCGCTGGTGGTCATCGCCGAACCGGCGGAGCCCGTGTTGCACTTGCACAGGCATCCGTCGTTCGGTGCCCCGAGCGTGTGCGCGTGCGGCACGACGACGCTCAGAGAAAGGCCGACCATCAGCGCAACGGCAACGGTGCGCAACAGTCGATGAGCCATTCCGGAACCCTCGGTGAGTGACGGTGTCAGATTACCGATGCCTAGTCTAGTCAATGGCTCCGTCCCGTGCACCAGTCTCGCTGTAAGATCCGGCGCATCCATGTACGGTGTCATGCGCCCCGATGGAGAACCGGAGAACGGCGTGTGAGCGACGAACTCCGCGCCGCACGTATCGACGACTCGCTTGAATACCGGGCGCACGTCGTGCTCGTGGCGCCGAGACTCAGGTTGCTACTCGGGCTCGACTGTCCGTCGGCGCTGATCTCGAGGCCGGCAGATCCACGGGGGCGCTCGTTTCCCGCCGTAAATTGCGCCAACCGCAGAGACCGGCGCCTCTCGCGCTCCACTCCTCGAGCGACCCGAACGGGCCGGATACCTCGTACTTCATGGCCGGGGAGAGGATCATCCGGTGGAAGGGCACGCCGGACAAACGGCCATGGGTCGTGTGCTCAGCATCGACGAGCACAGCAACATGGAGGTGGTGATCATCTTCGATGGCCTCGAAGGTCCCACCTTTGAGGCCACGACCGTGCCGAAAGTGTCCGAGCAGCAGGGCAACCGGCGCATCGCCGCGCGAGGCGCTTCTGGTCGGGGTCATCGTGTCGAACGCTGCTAGCGGGCTGCTACGCGGCGTGATCTCGGGACCGAGCGCTGCGAGGCCACAGATCGTTTCTAAGGGCCGTCGAGCCCTGAGCACGGTCAAAGGGTGAACCAGCGCCCTCGAGATCCATGCTAGGGCACGCACAGCCACCAGAGGTGGCCGGGTGACCCTATGCGGCATGTGCGACTGGTGCCTACCGCGTCGAGCCCTCGACACTTGCACCTACGCTGCGGCCGTGCGTGTCTACCGGCCTTGTTAGAGGCTAGGAGGAGGCGTAGCGTTGTCCCAAACGCTGGGCCCGTGCCTCCAGGATCGCGCAACACCGCGGCGGAAGCCGTCCTCGCTGCCGGCACCACGGCGCAAGACTCCCCCGGCGAGAGAATCGAGCCGCGGCGGGCCGTTTGAGCCGCCGGGAGGCCTATAGGCCTCCTCGCGTGTCCCCTGTCAGAAGACCGGCTGCTTCCGCCTTGACGATCAACAGGTGGCTGGCGGCGGAACAGAGGACGACCATGAATTTGGCCTCGTCGAAGCCCACCTTGCTGCCCTCCAAGGCCACGTGTCGCACCCCGTCTTCGTCGCTTGCATACTCGTGCTTCACGAGGCCATCGCGAAGCGCCTCGTGGAGGTACGCACGCTGAGCCAGTTCCTTGAGGGCACGCTTCAGGCCGCCGCCTTCGATCCCAGTGACCAACTTCGCCGCGGACTCCACCGCGGAGATAGCTCTTTGATGGCGTTCCTGTAGTCGGCATCGGGCGGTTCCCTGAGCTTAGCGACCGCAGTGCGAATGTGACCAGAGACTACGTGCAGGCCCTGATCGTCGGCTGCAGCCACCGCGCCATCGATCGCCGCAAGCTCGACCTCGGAGGAGATTGGCGCGAGGCGCTCCGCAATGAATCGGTATCCTGATGCTTCGCGCTCGAGGATCTCGTTTACGGCTTCGCGTAGGCCTTCGGGCGACCGTCCTGGGACAGGGACGTTGCCGACAACAAACTCAATCAGGTCGTAAACCTCGAACCACTTGGATTCGAAGAAGATCTCCTTCACCCATCCGTGGAGATCGTATTGGTTGTTGGGTGGGAGTTCGTCTACCGGTTGCTTGGTGAAGTCGCGCGCGATCGCTACCGCTGCTTCCCACCAGAGATGGCCTTGTCCTTTACGCCCTTGGACCCACGGAAGTAGCAAGTTCCAGAGCGAGTTGCGCAGGTTGTCGTCCATCGAGGTGACTTGGACGACGTCTCGGAGCGGTTTCGCGCCGATGCGCTCGGAGAATCTCATGCCGCCTCAGTCCTGTTGGCGTGACTGTTCCGTGACCGCTCGGATTATCGAATCGATAAATCCTAGAGCCGGCGCGCGGATTTGAACCGCGGACCTGCTGATTACGAATCAGCTGCTCTGCCACTGAGCTACGCCGGCTGGCCGAAGCGGAGTCTACCGACGGGGAAAAGGGGTCGCAAACCGACTTGGTGCTACCCTGCCGAGGCGAACAGGATTGCCTTGTGGTTCGTCGGCGACGGAAACGGACCGTGCTACACTCGCCGCCGGTGGCGCGCGGAGCGAGGGGGTCTCAGCTCGCGCATCGTCAGGGGGCGCCCGCTAGACGAACAGGCTGTACTGGCCGGTCGGGTGGCACAGGGACAGGAGGCAGGTGCCCGTGTGGCGTCTATCGAAGCTCGATATCTACGGCTTCAAATCGTTCGCCGACGCAGCTGAGCTCGTCTTTCCCGAGGGGATTACGGCAGTCGTCGGTCCGAACGGGTGCGGCAAGAGCAATATCTCCGACGCGATCATGTGGGCTCTCGGGGAGCAGAGCACCAGCCTGCTACGTGCTCAGCGCATGAAGGATGTGATCTTCCAGGGTAGTGCCGGCCGCAAGCCCACTAGCACCGCCGAGGTAACCCTCCATCTGACGACGCGCCCAGAGCCGACGGCTGACCTGTTCACGGTCGGCGCCGACGTCGAAGCCAACCGCCACCGGGCCGATACGAACGGGGGCGATGGTGCCGGGACACCCCGACCCTCCAGCGGCGAAGATCTCGGGGGCGAGTTGGTGATCACCCGCCGGTTGTTCCGCTCCGGCAACAGCGAGTACCTGCTGAACGGCGAGAAGTGCCTGCTGCGCGACGTTCGCGATCGGCTGCTGGGAACCGGCCTCGGAGCGCGCGCCTGCTACACGATCGGCCAGGGGCGAATCGATCAGATTCTGTCGGCCAGTCCGATGGAGCGCCGAGCACCGATCGAGGAGGCTGCCGGGATCTCGCTGTATCGCCGGCACAGGCACGGCACCAACCTCAAGCTGGAGGCTACGGCCCAGGATCTGGCGCGCGTCGACGATATCTGCCAGGAGGTTGCCCGGCAGATGCGGAGCCTCAAGCGGCAGGCGGGACGGGCGCGTCACTACCGTGCGCTGCGCGAACGACTGCGTGGTCTGGAGCGAACCTGGTTCACCCTGCGGTTGCATGCGGCCGAGAGCGGGGCGCGTATCGCCGCAGCGGCGGTAGAGGCGGCCAGCTTGGGGGAGCAGGTGGCCCGCGATGAGCTCGAGACCGCGACAAGAGCTTGGGAGCGCGCCCGCCAGGCCGGACGGGAGCAAAGACAGGAGCGTGAGCAATCCCGGCAGAAGCTCTACCACGCGCAGGTGGAGCACGAGCGCGCCAGGTCGGAGGCATCCAGACAGCGCGATCGCGCCGCATTCGTCGTCGAGCGCCAGGAAGAGCTGCAGCGCAAGCTACAAGCTCTGCAAACTGCCCGTGACGAAGCCCAGTCGATCGCCGATGCACGACGGAATGCATCCAACGAGGGGGATCGAGCTGCGCGGTCGGCCGAGCGTCTTGTACAAGAAGCGCGCCAGCGCTTGGACCCGATCACGCATCTCGACGCCACGGCGGTGGCCGACAACGTTTTGGAGCTAAGCACGCTGGCGGCTTGTATCGAGGTCGAGCCGGAGCTCCGCGGCGCCGTCGCCCTGGCGCTGGGCGACAGCTTGCGTTTGCCGATGCTGTCGGCGAAGCAAATCGATGTCTGGTTGAAGGCCGCTGAGGTGCGCCGCGGCGTGTCGGCGGGGCTACGGCCCCTCGGTACCGCAACGCCCGTGAACACGGCGCCTGAACCGGATCTGGAGCCCCTGCGTGCAGCAGCGCGCGGGCGGAACTCAGCCGGCAAGATGGTCCTCGACGACCTCATGGCCAACACCTGGCTGGTGGCCACGCCAGATGATGCGCTGCGCCTTGCCGCCGAGAATCCGGCTCATGGCTTCGTGGATGCACTCGGTCAGGTCTGGGCGCGGGGCGCGGAGATCCGTTATCGCAACGAGTCGGTCGACCGCATCACCGAGGGGGCCCGCGCAGGAGTCCGCGTCGAGCTCCCTGCCTCCACGACGGCGACGGAGGTGGTGCCCTCGGCAGAAATCGAGGCCCTGCGCCTGCAGGTAGATCGAGCCGAGACGTCGCTCGGGGCGGCGCGTGCACAGGCCGCCGCCGCGGCCCGCGAGCTCCAAGTAGCGGAAGCGGGCGTGCGGCGACAAGACGCGGAGATTACCCGCTCATACGCCGATGCCAAGGCGCTGGTAGCAAGCGGCGCCGCTGCCGAAGTCAGCGCCGGAGTCGCCGATGAGCGGGCGCAAGAGTCCAGCAAGCTGTGCGCTGAGCTCGAAGAAGGACTACGGGAAGATGATGGCAGCGATCTGGCCGAGGAGTTCGAACTGGCGGCGTTGGAATCTGCCGTCGGAGCGCACCGCAACGCGGTCGAGCGGGCCCAATCACGTCGCTCGGCCAATGAGGTGCATGCCGCCGAAGTGCGTATTGAGCGCCAGCACCTGCACGAGCAGATTCGTGAACGGCTGGATACGGACCCGGCACAGTTGCTGGCTTCGGTCGCCGTCGAGAGCGTCGACGATGATCGATCGGACACGGCGACGGGGGCACCGAACGAGCCCGCCTTGGATGAGGAGATCGGACGGGTTCGCGCCGCCATCGATCGGCTGGGCCCGGTGAACCTGGTCGCCTACGAGGACTACGAGTCGCAGAAGGATCGTTTCGAGGAGCTGAACAGCCAGCGAGCCGACCTCCACGGCGCCACCACGAACCTGCGCGAGGCCATAAAGAAGATCGACGCGGAGTGCATCGGTCGCTTTACCGAGGCGTTCGGGGCTATCGACGGTTATTTCAACCGCATCTTCCGGCAACTGTTCGGCGGCGGCCGTGCCGGAATGCGACTCGAGTGCCCAGACGATCCGCTCAACAGTGGCATCGAGATCATGGCGCAACCGCCCGGCAAGACGCTGCAGAGCATCCGCCTCATGTCGGGCGGGGAGCGCTCGATGATCGCCCTGGCGTTGATGTTCGCGATCTTCGAATACCATCCGGCGCCGTTCTGCATTCTCGACGAGGCCGACGCGGCGCTCGACGAAAACAACGTGGCGCGTTTCATCCGGACCTTGCACCACTTCCAGGACCGGGCGCAGTTCATCATGATCACGCACAACAAGCTCAGCATGGAGGTCGCCGACCTGCTGTACGGCGTCACCATGGAGGACAGCGGAGTCTCCAAGCTGGTGTCGGTGCGTTTGAACTGAGGTTTCGCTGCGACCTCGGCACTCCCGTGTCGCCGCCTGAGGCCGCTGAGCACGGCGCATGCAGCTAGCGGAGGGAGTCCAGTCAGTCTCCGGGGTCGGCCCGCGTCGAGCCGACCAGCTGCGCCGCGCCGGGGTGCTGACGGTGGGCGACCTGCTGACATTTCTCCCGCGACGCTACGAGGACCGTTCGCGCCTCGTCTCAGTTTCCGATCTCGTCGTCGGCGAAGCGGCCTGTGTCGAAGTCGTGGTGCGCTCATCCCGTCGCGTAGGAGGCGCAGGGAGGCGTCGGCGCGCCGAGCTGCGTGCCACCGACGCCAGCGGTTCGATCCATGCGGTCTGGTTCAACCAAGCGTACGTGGCCGATGCTCTCCCGGTCGGCAGCCGCGTGCGCCTATATGGTCGCGCGCACATACACGACCGTGGGCTGCAGATGGTGAACCCGGTGCACAAGTTGGTCGAGGACGATGACCAGGAATCTCCTCATATCGGACGCCACGTTCCGGTATACCCGAGGGCCGGCGGTCTCGGCTCGGGCGCCATGCGTCGACTGCTCGTGGCGGCCCTCGACGATCTAGACGAGCTGTTGGATCCATTGCCGGAGTTCTTGGTCGGTCCGGGCAAGCTGCTCGATCTGGGCACCGCGCTGCGACACGTCCATTACCCGCCAGCCGACGCCGACCTCGAGATATGGAACGCCCGCCGCTCGCCGGCTCACCGCCGCCTCATCATGCAGGAATTCATCGACTACCAGGCGGCCCTCATGCTGCAGCGCCGACGTGCCGCAAGCGAGCCCGGCATCGAGCGCCGCATCGACGAGAACAGCCGACGGCGTATCGAGGCGACATTGCCGTTTCGGATGACCGCAGCGCAGCAGCGCTGCACGAGCCAGATCATGGCCGACCTCTGTGATCCAAGCTCGATGCACCGGCTGCTGCAGGGCGATGTGGGTTGCGGCAAGACGGCTGTAGCGGCGTGCGCCATGTTCGCTGTGGCGTTGCATGGCGAGCAGGCGGCACTGCTGGTGCCGAGCGCCATTGTCGCCGACCAGCACGCGCGGAACCTGCAAGCTTGGAGCGCCAAACTCGGCATCGAGGTCGCGTCATTGACCGCGGCCACCGATGGCGCCCACCGCCGCGAGGTTCTCGCGGCCCTCGAGGACGGACGCTGCAAAGCCGTTGTCGGCACCCAGGCCTTGCTGCAGCCGCAGGTGCGATTCAAGCGGCTCGGCCTCGTGGTGGTCGACGAACAGCACCGCTTCGGTGTTGCTCAGCGAGCCTTGCTCGGGTCGAAAGGACGTCAGCAAGACGCCCATCCCGACCTGCTGGTGATGACCGCCACGCCCATCCCTCGGAGCCTGGCGCTGGCCTTGTACGGCGATCTCGAGGTGAGCCGAATCGACGAGCTACCCCCGGGGCGTGCCGCGGTAACGACGCGGTGGATGCGCGAAGCCGAGCTCGGTGCGGTGGATCGCGAGCTTCGACGAGTTGCCAGGGCCGGAGAACGCGCCTTCGTCGTGGCGCCACGCATCGACGAATCCGCTGCGAGCGGCATCTCGGCCGTGGAGCTGGCTCGGCAGCTACAGGAGCGGATTCCGGATGTCGGCGTCGGTCTGGTGCACGGCGATCTGGACGGAGAAGGTAAGGCGCGTGCGATGCGCCGGTTTATCGCCGGGGACACCCCGGTGCTCGTAGCAACGACGGTGATCGAGGTTGGCGTCGATGTACCCGAGGCAACGTTGATGGTGATCGAGGGCGCCGAACGCTTCGGTCTGGCGCAACTGCATCAGCTGCGGGGTCGCGTCGGCAGGGGAGCGCTCCCGGGCCGTTGCTGGTTGATCTCGCGCGGCACTCTGAGCGAGAACGCGACGCAGCGCTTGCGTACGCTGTGCGATACGCACGACGGGTTCCGTATCGCCGAGGAAGACCTGCGGCTGCGCGGCCCCGGCGAAGTGCTCGGCACACGCCAGGCCGGCCCCGTGGAGCTGCGAATCGGGGACCCCTATGCGCATGCGGACTGGGTCGAAGAAGCTCGAGACATCGCACGTACCTTGGTCCAGAGCGATGACGCGGCCGCGACTCGCTATCGCGACCAGCTGCGTAGCGCCTGGCGTACACGTATGCGGCTGGCTCGGGCGGGTTGATGCGAGTCATCGCCGGGCGGGCGCGAGGGCGGCGGCTTCAAGTCCCTGATCTGGCTGGAGTACGCCCCACCACCGATCGCGCCAGGGAGACGCTTTTCAGCGTGCTGCAGCCGCTCTTGGATGGGGCTCGTGTGCTCGACCTGTTCGCCGGTTCCGGGGCCCTGGGCCTCGAGGCCGTAAGCCGTGGAGCGCGCAGCGCCACCTTTGTCGAGCGCCACCGCAAGGTGGCCGCGGCGCTACGCGCCAACATCGCTCGCTGCCAGCTCGAGTCCGAGTGCGAGGTAATCACCGCCGACTATCGCGCCGCGCTGCGTCGGCTCGGAGCCAGCAAGCTTTCGTACGATCTTGTTTTCATCGACCCGGAGTACGGTTCGGGGCGGGGCACAGAGTGCCTCACCCTGCTGAGCACACATGGGCTCGACGCCCAGGGTGCTCGCGTGGTTCTGGAGCAGCGGCGCGACGAAAGCGCCGAGCTGTCTGAAGAATGGTCGGCGGTGCGAACCCTACGGATAGGGGAGACAGTATTTCTGATCTGTACCCGCGTAGAGCCCGACGGTGCGCCCTGCTAAAGTGCGACGGTAGCCTACGGATCGCGGGTGGGCTCGCAAACGGGGTCCGAGATCGTGAACACCGCTGCCATTTACCCAGGGTCGTTCGACCCCGTCACCAACGGACATCTGGACATCATCCGGCGATCCCGGGAGGTGTTCCCGCGTCTGATTGTGGCGGTGCTACGCAACCCACGTAAGGACGCGACGTTCCCGGTCGCAGCACGGACGGCCATGCTCGATCGGCTGCTCGCTGACGACGACCGTATCGAGGTGATCAGCTTCGATGGGCTACTAGTCAAGGTGGCGCAGGAGCGTGATGCCAGCGTTATTATCCGCGGTCTCCGCGCCGTGACGGATTTCGAGTATGAGTTCCAGATGGCCATGATGAACCGGCACCTCGATGGTCAGATCAAAACCATGTTCATGGTGCCGCACGAAGACTACACCTACCTCTCATCGAGTTTGATCAAAGATATCTACGAGCTCGGGGGTACCGTGACCGGCATGGTCCCTGCCGAGGTCGAGGAGCAGCTACGTGAGCATTTCACCCGCCCAAAGGAGTAACGCCTTGCGACTCAGCAGCACCGTGTCGCGCATTGGCGCGTCGGCTACGCTCGCCGCCAGCGAAAAGGCCCGCCAGCTTCGCGCCAAGGGGATCGACGTGCTCGACCTCGGCCCCGGCCAGCCTGACTTCGATACACCGGAAGCGATCTGTGCGGCGGGCATCCGAGCAATCCGCGAAGGGCGTACCCGCTATACCCCGGTCGCCGGTATTCCCGAGCTACGCGAGGCAGTTGCCAGTCTCTATAGCTCGCGCGACGGGATACCCTACCGAACCGACGAAACCATGATCACGGCGGGTGGCAAACAGGGCCTCCACAACTTCTTCATGAGCGTGCTGGACCCGGGCGACGAAGTGATCGTCCCGACACCTTACTGGGTGAGTATCCCGGAGCAGGTCAAGCTGGCGGGCGGACGACCCGTTATCGTCGACACCGATGAGGCCGATGGCTTCGAGCTACATGCCGACACCATCGCCGCAGCGTGCACGGAACGCACACGCGTGATCGTGGTGAACACGCCGAACAATCCCAGCGGCGCGGTCATCGACGGCGGTGAAATGCTCAAGCTGGCCGAGCTCGCCCTCGAGCGCGGTGTGCTGTTGTTGGTAGATGAGTGCTACGCCACTTTGGTGTACGAGGGTGCCGAGCACGTGACCCCCTTGTGTTTGGGCGAAGAAGCCAAGGACGTCACCGTCGTATGCGGCTCGTGTTCAAAGAGCTACGCGATGACCGGATGGCGCATTGGCTACCTCGCGGGTCCGCGAGAGATCATCGCCGCCTGCGTTCGCCTGCAGGGCCATACTACGTCGAACCCTGCGTCGGTTAGCCAGTACGCTGCGCTGGAGGCGATGACCGGCGATCAAACGCCAGTTCGTAAGATGTTGGCCACGTTCGCGGAACGGCGAGATCGAGTTCTGCCGCGCATCCGCGCCCTTCCCGGCGTGGAGTGTGTCGAGCCGAAGGGCGCTTTCTACGCCTTCCCGAACGTATCGGCGCTGTTTTCAGAGCAGTACCCGACATCTGCCGAGTTGGCGGGCTACTTCATCGATCATGCCCATGTGGTCACCGTTCCGGGGGTAGCGTTCGGCCGCGACGGCTTCCTGCGCATGTCGTATGCGACGTCGATGGAGACGCTCGAGCAGGCGCTCGACCGGCTCGAGACGGCGTGTGCGGCGTTGGCGGCAGGTTAGACCGCGCGCAGTGTGATGGCCGGCGCAATGACGCACCCGCTGCGGGTCTCTCGATGAGCTCGACGATCGCCGCGGACCAGTTCCGCCTGCAAGCTGATTTCGACCCGCAAGGCGATCAGCCTCAGGCCATCGAGGAGCTCGAGGCGGGGCTCGCGGCGGGCGTGGCGAACCAGGTCCTGCTTGGGGTCACCGGTTCCGGCAAGACCTTCACGATGGCGCAGATCATCGCGCGCCGGCAGCGGCCCGCCCTGGTCATCGCACACAACAAGACGCTGGCGGCGCAACTGTACCAGGAGTTTCGTGACTTCTTCCCCGACAACGCGGTGGAGTATTTCGTCTCCTACTACGACTACTACCAGCCCGAGGCCTACCTTCCGTCGACCGATACGTACATCGCCAAGGAGACGCTGATCAACGAAGAGATCGATCGCATGCGGCACTCGGCGACGCGGTCTCTGTGGAGCCGTCGTGATGTCGTGATCGTGGCGTCGGTGTCCTGTATTTACGGTCTCGGTGCACCGGATTCGTACTACGGGCTCATGCTGTCGTTGGAGGTGGGAGCGCGTCTGGACCGGCAGGATTTCCTGCGGCACCTCGTGGAATTGCACTACACAAGGCGTGCGCACGGTCTCGAACGTGGCAGCTTTCGCGTGCGCGGCGAAGAAGTCGAGGTTCTCCCCACCTACGGCGAGGACGCGTTGCGCGTCACGTTCGATGATGCGGAGATCGTCGGGCTGGCCGAGGTCGACCCGTTGATGGGGGAGACACTGCGCCAGCACACGAAGCTCGGCCTCTTTCCGGCATCGCACTACGTAACCACCCTGGAACGTCGGACCGAGGCGATCGAAACGATCAAGGCGGAGCTCGATGACTGGCTGCCGAAGCTCCAGTCCGAGGGCAAGATGCTGGAGGCCCAGCGGTTGCATCAACGCACGATGTTCGATCTGGAGATGATGCAGACGGTGGGCTACTGCCACGGTGTCGAAAACTACTCGCGACACCTGACGGGTCGAGAGCCAGGCGAACCGCCGCCGACGCTGATCGAGTACCTGCCCGAGGATCACATCGTCTTCATCGACGAATCACACATGACGGTGCCGCAGCTGCGGGGCATGTACGTGGGCGACCGATCGCGCAAGAGCACTCTGGTTGAGCACGGGTTCCGTCTGCCCTCGGCCCTAGACAATCGGCCCCTGAACTTCGACGAGTTTCAGGGCCTCGTCGGGCAGACCATCCACGTGTCGGCCACTCCGGGGCCCTGGGAGCTCGAGGAAAGCGGCGGGGTCGTAGTCGAGCAGATCATCCGGCCCACCGGGTTGACCGACCCGGATGTTGACGTGCGCCCGGCTGCCGGGCAAGTAGATGATCTGCTGGCGGAGGTGCGCACTCGTGTGGACCGCTCCGAGCGCGTGCTGGTGACGACGCTTACCAAGCGCATGTCCGAGGAGCTCACCGACTACTACGGTGATCTGGGCGTTCGCGTACGTTATCTGCACAGCGACATCGATACTCTCGACCGCATCAAGTTGCTGCGTGACTTCCGCCGCGGCGACTTCGATGTCTTGGTTGGTGTGAACTTGCTTCGCGAGGGACTCGATCTACCCGAAGTAACTCTCGTCGCTGTCTTGGACGCTGACAAGGAAGGCTTCTTGCGGTCGGCGACGGCACTCATCCAGACGACCGGTCGCGCGGCTCGTAACGTCGCCGGGAAGGTCATCTTCTATGCCGATCGCGTTACCGGGTCGATGCAGCATGCCATCGACGAGACGACTCGGCGGCGCGCCATCCAGCAGACCTACAACGACGACCATGGCATCGTTCCCGAGACCATAGTGAAGCGGATCTCGGACACCTTTGGCCAGTTCTATGCTCGCGACTACGTCGAGCTCAACGTGGCGGAGGAGCCGGAGCTTCCGATGGATGTCGCGAGCCTACACGAGCGCCTTGGCGAGCTCGAGAAGCAGATGTTGGCGGCCGCCGAGGAGCTCGACTTCGAGCAGGCCGCCGAGCTTCGCGACCGCATGCAGGAGCTCCGGCGGCGGCAGCTCGGCGTCTCGTGAACCGCCGCCGAAAACGCTCCTGATGCCGATCGACGCCATCCGCGAGCTCGTCGGCAACCTGCCAACCAAGCCGGGCGTCTACCTCTTCAAGGATGCTCGAGGTCGCACCATCTACGTCGGCAAAGCCAACCGTATTCGTGACCGCGTGCGATCGCATCTCAGCAGCGGCGGGGAGGAACGCCGTCAGCAGCGCATGCTCCACGAAGCCGTCGATGTGGAGGTGATCGTGACCGATTCCGAGGTCGAGGCTCTGACGCTCGAAAACAGCCTCATCAAGCAGAGCGCACCGCGGTTCAACGTGCTCCTGCGTGACGACAAGAACTATCCGTACTTGCGCTTGACCGAGAACGAGAAGTTTCCTCGCCTGCAGCTGGTACGCGGCATGAAACAGGACGGCGATGAGTACTTCGGTCCCTACATCCCGAACACCCGGGCGCGCCTCATGCAGGTGGTGGTATATCGCAACTTCGGTCTGCGTCCGTGCAACATCGACATCGACGGTTCGTGGGAGCGCGCCTGCCTCTACTACGACATCGGCGAGTGTGCCGGCCCGTGCGTGCGTGCCTTTTGCGACGAAGAGCGCTACTCGGAGATCGCCAAGGAGGTGAAGCTGTTTCTGCAGGGAAGGGGAGAAGATCTGGAGGGCGATCTGGAAGCCAAGATGCTGAGCGCGTCATCAACCCAGCAATTCGAGCGCGCCGCTCACTATCGCGATCTCTTGGAGACCGTCCGAGCCTCCTCGCGTGAGCAAAAGATGGCCTCGAAAGACCTCGGCAATCGTGACCTGTTCGCCTTTTATCTCGAGGGGCGGCGCGCCGCGCTGCAGATCTTCCTGGTGCGCGATGGCCTTGTCGTCGAGCGCCGTCAGTACTTCTGGGATGACGTAAAGGGCGCGGACGAGCGGGAACTCCTGATTACGAGTCTGCAGCAGTATTACCACGGTGGCACCACGATTCCACCCGAGATATGCGTACCAACAGCACTCGATTCGGCCGACGTGCTGATGGAGTGGCTACGGAACGCTCGTGGGGGAGCGGTCAAGTTGGTAGTTCCGCAGCGCGGGCCCAAGCGACGATTGCTCGAGCTGGTGGTGCAGAACGCCAAGCTCGCGTACGCGCATCGATACGAGCGCGGCGAGGCAGAGCGCGGCGCGCAGAAGCTGCAGGAGTTGCTCGACTTGGACCATCCGCCGCAGCTGATCCAGTGTGTTGACGTCTCGAATCTGCAAGGCGGACAGATCGTTGCCAGCTTGGTGTCGCTGCGCGATGGTAGGCCCGACAAATCGAGCTACAAACGGTTCCGCATCCGCGATTTGGCTGGACAGGACGACTTCGAGTCCATTGCCCAGATAGTCCGGCGACACTTTCGGCGGGTGCTCGACGGCGAGCTACCACCCCCCGACCTGTTGTTGATCGACGGTGGCAGGGGGCAACTGTCATCGGCGTACGCGGCGTTGACCGAGCTCGGCATGCAGCAGCAGGCGGTGGCCGCAATCGAGAAGGGCGAGGAGAAGCTCTTCGTCGCAGAGCGCACCGATCCCGTTCCGTTACGGCCGCATCCGGATGCGCTCAAGCTGGTGCAGAGAGTACGCGACGAGGCCCACCGCTTTGCGATCACCTACCATCGTTCGCTGCGTAGCAAGTCGGTACTCCGGTCTGAACTGACCGAGATTCCCGGCGTCGGACCGCGGCGCCAACGCGCTTTGCTCCGCAAGTTCGGGTCCCTTGCCGGGGTGCGCAAGGCCTCCGAGGCGGAATTGGCCGAGGTCGTCGGCACTAAGCTCGCCGGGTCGATCCGGGCCGTTCTAGCACGGACCCGACACCCGAGATAGCATCACACTATGGAGGGAGCCGGCCTCATCGCCACCCAGATCGTCGCGCTGCTGTTCGCGATCTCGTTTCACGAAGCGGCGCACGCCTGGTCGGCCGACCGACTCGGCGACCCGACGGCACGGATTCTTGGCCGAGTGACCATGAACCCGATCGCCCATATCGATCCGATCATGACGATCTTGTTCCCGGCCATGATGATGTTCGCCGGGCTGCCACCGTTCGGCGCCGCCAAGCCGGTGCCAGTCAATACGGCCAACCTGGCCCGTCCGAAGCGGGATCACGCCTGGATTGCCGCCGCGGGACCGCTGAGCAACGTGCTCTTGGCGGCGATTTGCGTGATTTTGATACGTTTGATGCGCGCCAACCAAGAAGTACTCGTCGGCGTTGTCTCAGCGAGCGTGTTTCTGCCGGTCCTACAGTTGTTGGTGGCTTCCTTGCTGATCAATTTGCTGCTCGCCGCCTTCAACATGATCCCAATCCCCCCACTGGACGGCTCGTGGATCCTCTCGGCCACCCTGTCCGGCCCGGTCGAGCAGTTCTACCGCTCCATACAGCCGTATGGCTTCTTCATCCTGATCGCGCTGATATGGCTCGGCGCCTTGCGGGCGTTCGTCTTGCCGGTGATCCGTTTAGGGCAGACCCTTGCGGGTCTCGGATAGACGCGACGGTCCGATCGTGGCCGACGAGAAATCGAACCCGTTTCTCGTTCACACGGAGTCTTTCAACGGGCCGCTCGACCTACTGCTCCACTTGGTACGACGCCACGAGGTTCCGATCGAACAGGTGCCGTTGGCGCAGATCACCGGTGAGTATGTCGAGACGCTCGAGCTCATGGCCGAGCTCGAGTTGGAGCCGGCTGCAGAGTTTCTAGAGGTCGCGGCCACGTTGATGCGATTCAAGGCCCGGGCGCTGCTGCCGCGTCCGGCGGTTCCGGAAGACCCTGAGCTCGCCGCGCAAGAAGAAACTGCGCTGCTCCAGCAACTCGTCGAGCACCAAGTCGTCCGCTTGGCAGCGCAGCAGCTACGTCACCGCGAGAGCCAAGCCGCGGCGGTGTGGTTCCGAGGCGAGGTCAGTCCCGCCGGCATCGAGGCCAGCGACACTGAGATCGTCGAGGCCGACCTGTTCACTCTGGTGACGGCGTTCCGCAATGTCGTGGCTGGCTTAGCGGAGCCCGCCAGCTTCGAGGTTGCACGTGAGAAGTTCTCCGTGGCCGAATGTTCCGCCGAGATCCATGCCAAGCTCGCCGCCGGCATGCCCATACCGTTCCTAGAGCTCTTCGAGTCAGGCGCACCGCGCGGCAAGCTGATCGCGACCTTCCTGGCACTACTGGACCTGATCCGCGGATCTGCGGTGCGCGCGTTCCAGGACGGACCGCTGGGCACGATCCTGGTCTTTTCCGCTGACGCTGACGACGACGTAAGCCCGAACGAGACGACCGCATGACCGCGTCCCCGGGTTCCGATGCGCTGATCGGCACCATCGAAGCCGTGCTCTATGCCGCCGATGAGCCGGTATCGGCAGACAAGTTGATGGAGCTCGTCGCGGAGGCATGTGACCGGGCCGGGGACGATGACTTCGACGTGGACACGGTGCGCTCGGCATGCCTGGAGCTCGAGGAGCGCTATCGAGCCACCGCCTCGGCATTACAAGTCGTGGAGATCGCGCGAGGATACCGTCTCGGTACCCGCCCGCGTTTCGACGGGGCTATCCGTCTGCTGCGACAGGTCGAACGGCCCACTCAGCTATCGCTTCCCGTGCTCGAAACACTGGCCGTGGTCGCCTACCGCCAGCCCACCACACTCGCCGAGATCCACGCGATCCGTGGCAAGGACCCCGGGGCCGCCCTACGGCGGCTGCGCGATCTGCGCCTGGTGCGAATCACTGGCCGGCGCCTAGCGGTTGGGCGTCCGTTTACGTATGGCACCACAGATCGCTTTCTGGAGCTCTTCGGCCTCCGAGACCTCAAGGAGCTGCCGTCGGAGAAGGAGTTCCAAGAGCTGCTCGAAGCCTGAGCGCCCTCTTCGATGCCCTCGGCGCGACTCCAGAAGCTCATCGCTGCCGCCGGGCTCACTTCGCGCCGCAAGGCCGAGGGAATGATAGTCAGCGGTCGGGTAACGGTAAATGGCGCCGTGATCTCCGATCTCGGCGCCAAAGCCGACGTCGACCTTGATGATGTGCGCGTTGACGGCCGCCCCTTGCCACGTCCACGGCGCGTATACCTGGCGCTCAACAAGCCGTGGGGGGTGGTGAGCTCGGTTCGCGACCCGTATGCGGAGCGCGTCGTTACCGATCTACTGGGAAACGACATCGAAGAGCGAGTCTACCCGGCGGGCCGACTCGACCGCGAGAGCGAGGGGCTCATCCTGTTGACCAACGACGGGGAGCTCATGCAGGCCATGACTCGACCGGGCGGCGCGGTGGAAAAAGTCTATAGAGTGCACGTCCGTGGGGTCCCGGCCGGAGCCGACCTCGCTCAGTTGCGCGCCGGTGCGCGGCTGAGTGGGCGCCATCTGTTACCGTGCACCATCGAGGCCTTGCCAGGATCCGCGCCACAGGAATCCGTGTTCCGCGTGATCCTTCACGAGGGGAAGAAGAACCAGATTCGACGGATGTTCGGCGATATCGGCCACCGCGTGGAGAAGCTGGTTCGCACGCGGATCGGCCCCGTCAGGCTCGGTGATCTGCAGCCCGCGTCGTACCGAAGGCTAAGCAAGCGTGAGGAGACCGTCTTGAAGCGGCTGGCCCTGCGGCAGACGCCGCGTGAGGCGCGATGAGCGATCGTCGCCTACGCATAGCCATCGACGGGCCGAGTGGGGCAGGTAAGTCGACCTTGGCACGGGCCCTCGCGGGCGCCTTGGGCCTGCGCTACCTCGACACCGGATCGATGTACCGCGCCGTCGCTTGGAAAGCCATGCAGGCCGGCGCGGTAGATTCCGACGAGGTCGTGGCGCTGCTCGACGGATTGGACCTACAGGTGACCGCAGACCCCGAGAACTTCCGGGTTCGAGTCGGGGGGATTGACGTGACCGACGAGCTGCGAGCGCCGAGCATCGGTCGGCGCGCTTCCGAGGTGGCTCAGATTCCCGCAGTGCGTGCTTGGTTGCTGCAGCGGCAGCGCGACGAGGCCGAGCACGGCGCGGTCCTCGAGGGACGCGATATCGGCAGCGTGGTGCTTCCCGATGCCGATGCCAAGTTGTTCATCACGGCGCCAGAAGCGGAGCGCCTACAGAGACGCGCGCGTCAGCTCAGCGGGGTCAGCGCCGCCGAAGTCGCCGAGGATGTTCGCGAGCGCGATCGGCGCGACGAGCAACGTTCAACATCACCGTTGCGAGTCCCGCCCGGAGCGGCCGTTATCGACACCGGCGGCGAGGACGAGGCGACGAGCCTGAAGCGCGTCCTGCGTGTGGTGCGGGCGCGGGCGGCGCGTTGACAGTCACCTGAGCCCCCCCTAGGATTAGGGGCTGCCCCGTGCGACACACGCGTGCCCAGAGGGCACATTCAGGGTTCAGGAGGATACCCAACCCCATGTCGGTCCAGACCGAAGAAGAACCAAACCTACGCCCCTTGGACGATCTGCTCGCCCAGCTCGACGCCATGGAGGGCGGCCAGATCGACCCCGAGGTCATGATGCAGCTCTACGAACAGAGCCTGCAGGATCTCGCAGAGGGCGAAGTTGTCAACGGAAACGTGCTCGAAGTACGCGAGAACGACGTCCTCATAGATATCGGCTACAAGTCGGAAGGTCTCGTCGATATCAACGAGTTCCGCGACCCACTGGGCGAGTTGCTGGTTGCCGCCGGCGACCACGTCGAAGTGCTGCTCGTCCGGCGCGAGGATCAGAACGGCAACGTCATCGTCTCCAAGGACAAAGCGGAGAAGATGAAAGTATGGGGCAAGATCGAGGAAGCCTACCGCGATGAAGCGACGATCAAGGGAATCGTCACGGACCGCGTCAAGGGTGGCCTGTCAGTTGACATCGGGGTGCGCGCCTTCCTGCCGGGCTCCCAAGTCGACCTGCGCCCGGTGCGCAACCTCGAGGCGATGCGCGGCGAGGAAATCGAGTGCCGCGTTATCAAGGTAAACAAGCGCCGTGCCAACGTAGTCGTGTCGCGCAAGGCGGTGCTCGAAGAGGCTCGCGCCGAAGAGAAGCAGGGCACGCTCGGCAAGCTCATCGCCGGCAATGTCCTCACCGGTGTGGTCAAGAACATCACCGACTACGGGTGTTTCACGGATCTGGGTGGGATCGACGGCTTGCTACACATCACCGACATGTCCTGGGGACGCATTTCGCATCCCAGTGAGATGTTCAAGATTGGCGATGAGATCAGGGTCGTCATCCTCAGCTTCGACCCGGAGCGCGAGCGCGTGTCGCTGGGCTGCAAACAGCTCACGCAGGATCCTTGGATCGGAGTAACGGAGAAGTATCCGGTCGGATCGCGACTGCAGGGGAAGGTCGTCAGCCTTACCGACTATGGCGCCTTCGTGGAGCTCGAGGAGGGTGTCGAGGGGCTCGTTCACATATCAGAGATGACCTGGAAAAAGCGCATCAAGCACCCCTCCAAGCTGGTGCAGATCGCCGACCCTGTCGACATCGTCATTCTTGACGTCGACGAGGACAATCGTCGCATCTCGTTGGGCATGAAACAGACTGAGCCCAACCCCTGGCGCGTCATCGCCGACAAATACCATGAGGGTCAGGTAATCACGGGGCGGGTCCGAAACCTGACCGACTTCGGTGCCTTTGTCGAGATCGAGGATGGCATCGACGGCTTGATCCACATCTCCGACATGTCGTGGACCAAGCGCGTCGAACACCCCACCGAGGTTCTGCAGAAGGGGCAGGAGGTCGAGGTCGCGGTGCTCAACGTCGATGTAGAGCGACAGCGCCTTTCGCTCGGCCTCAAGCAACTGCGACCGAACGTCTGGGATCAATTCATCGAGAAACATCACGTGGGTGACCAGATCAGCGGGCAAGTAACCAAGCTGACCAACTTCGGTGCGTTCGTGGAACTGCAAGAGGGCCTCGAAGGACTCCTGCACGTCTCGGAGATCGCGGATCGGCACGTGAAGGACCCGGCAGACGAGCTCAAGGTCGGCGATACCGTCGACGTTCGGATACTCAAGATCGAGACCGACGCTCGCAAGATCGCACTCTCTCTGCGTGAAGCAGGCGCGGAGGTGCAGCAGCGTGACTACGAGCCGGTCGCAGCGCCTGAGCCCGCTAGCCGTTACCAGAAGGACGGCACGATGACGCTCGGCGACATGGTTGGAAACATCTTCGGCTCCAGACCCGACGCGGCGGCGGAATCCGACGACGACGCGCCACAGGACGAGCCCGACTCGGACGAGGAGTAGCGGCGCGCCGGCCGGTGGCCGAGCAGTATGCCGAGCAACGATGACCAAAGCGGACCTGATCGAAGAGGTGGCGATGGCGTCTGACCTCAGCAAGAAGAGTTCGGAGATCATCGTAAACACGTT
Source organism: Acidobacteriota bacterium (assembly GCA_965205505.1). Taxonomy (GTDB): domain Bacteria; phylum Acidobacteriota; class UBA890; order UBA890; family WLXD01; genus DASCOT01. The sequence goes on along the minus strand of CBDBHB010000009.1, from coordinate 2,939,546 downwards.
CTTCAACAGCATCGTCGAGTCGCTGACGCGGGGCGACAAGGTCGAGCTCCGCGGCTTCGGTAGCTTCAAGTTGCGACACCGCCGAGCACGCATTGGCCGAAATCCGAGGACCGGCGAGCGCGTTGACGTGCCGCCAAAGGTGGTGCCGTTCTTCAAGCCGGGTAAGGAGCTACGCGAGCTCGTCAATCGCTAGTGGCCTGTAACAGATGATCGTTGCATATCGCAGATGGGATTTGCGGGTGAGATCAAGGCGCGGCGAGGAAGGCGATGCTAGCAGGCCGTGATGGAAGTGTGGTGGGTCTGGCAAGTGGGACTCACGGGCTAGGGCAAGGATCGACGATGAGGCGATGCTGGAGCCATCGTCGAGGAGGAGAGACGCCGCCATCGCCCGTGACTCCCACTTGCCCTACGGGTGACGCCGCCAAGGGCGCGTCTCCGGCGTTGCCGCTCCTAGACGATGCGCACGGGCATCGCCGGCGACGCGGCGCCTTGGATCTGCGCCCTTGGCGGCGTAACCAGACCCATCACACTTCCATCACGACCTGCTGGGGCATCGTCGACGAGGCGCAACGCCGATATCGCCCGCAACTGCCCATCTGTCCGCAGGATGGCGGCGAAATCAGCCCGTCTGCGGCGTTGCTCCTCCTCCAAGATGGGCAAACATCCTCTCGTCGTCGCGCCTGGCATCCGGACCCATTTCACCACCACGATACGCAACGATCATCTGTTACAGGCCACTAGTGCTCCTATACGCCACCAATCGAATCCGGCGCCGGGGGTAGGTGGCGCAGGCGGGAACCAGTGTGAACCCACTGCTGAGTGCTATCGAGCAAGCGGTGCTTGATCAGGCAAAAGACCTGGCCCTCGAGCACGTTGCACCTCGGGCCGTGGATATCGATAGCTCGGGTCGCTGCCCGGACGAGCTCGTCCAGCAGCTCTGTGCACGGATCTCCGACGAGGTCGACGGCACCTGCCCGACGCCGATGCACCTGGCCTTGCGTCTGGAACAAGTGGCTCGCCACAGCGCCGCAGCAGCGGCAGTTGCGGCGGCCCACGGCGTCGGGAGCTTCATCGCACGCGACCACACCAAGCCTCGCACGCCGGTGGCCGACGCCAGCCCCATCTATGCTGCTGTCTGCGGCGGCACAGCCCTCTCGGCAGAGGCGTCCGACGACGGAGCGGTGTTGCAGGGGACCGTAGACCTGGCCCCGGGCGCAGCCTATGCGACGGTCTTCGTGGTGGCCTGCGAGCAGGGGAGCGCCGCCGGTGTCTTCGTCATGTCCGCCGACACCGACGGCGTCTCCGTCGGGCCTACGGAAGTCTTGATGGGTCTGGCGGGCAGCGGTACGGCTTCCATCACGTGGACAGGGGTCAGGCTAACGCCGTCTGCGCGGGTGGGCGATCTCGGACTCGCCTCAAGGCTCGTGGACGCCACGCGTATCGCTCACGCTGCCCAGGCCCTCGGGATCGCAGCGGGCGCTCTGGACGCGGCTTTGACGCACTTGGCCTCTGCCGACACTGCTGAGGATATCCGTGAGCAGCCGCAGTCGACTCAGTGGATGTTAGCCGATATCGCCACCGAGTCGGAGGCGGCGCGGCTGTCGCTGTGGCACGCCGCACTGGAGCTCGGTAACGGCGACGCGCACGCCGCCGCGGCGATGTGCCGCCTGCTGGCTGCCGAGGCCGCCGTGGCGTCCAGTCGTCGTGCCATACAGATAGCCGGGGAACAAGGGACGCTGCGCACCTCGGTGTTCGAGCGCCTCTACAGGGATGCGAAGGTAACGGAGGTGCTGGGCGGTACCAACGAAGACCAGCTCGGAATTATCGCCGACGGGCTGTTGCCCAACGTGTCGCGCTAGCGACAAGGTACCGACGACATGGTGCGCATCTTCCCGGATAGGGCCATAGAGAAGTGGACTGGCTGCTAACACCGGATCAACAAATGATCCGGAACACAGTGCGCGAGTTTGTTGACGCCGAGGTGGCGCCCGAAGCGGCGGACTGGGACCGACAGAAGCGTTTCCCGGTGGAGACCTTCACGCATCTCGGCGAGCTCGGCTTGTTCGGCATGATCGTGCCCCAGGACTGGGGCGGCGCCGGGCTCGATGGCACCGCTTACTGTCTCGCCCTCGAGGAACTGGCACGTGGCGACGCCTCGACCTGCGTGGCGATCAGCGTGACCAACTCGGTGTTTTGCGCCCCGGTGAACAAGTTCGGCAATGACGACCAACGTGAGCGTTGGCTTCGTCCGTGCGCCAGCGGCAAGTGGCTCGGCGCCTTTTGCCTCTCCGAGCCCGAGGCCGGATCCGATGCCGGCGCAATCACGACGCGCGCCGAGCGCGACGGCAGTGACTACGTGCTCAACGGGACGAAGGCATGGATCACCAGTGGCGCGGTGTGCGGAGCGATGCTGGTATTCGCGGTTACCGATCAGCAATCGGAGCGTCGTCGCATTTCGGCGTTTATCGTGCCGCGTGACCAGCCGGGGGTAAAAGTGCTCGGTGAGGAAGACAAGCTGGGACTGCGCTCGTCGCGCACGAATCAGGTGAGCTTCCAGGATGTCGTGCTACCGGTATCGCATCGGCTTGGAGAGGAGGGTGACGGCCTCGGTATCGCTCTCGACAGCCTCGACGGCGGTCGCGCCGGGATCGCCGCGCAAGCCGTCGGCATTGCCCAAGCAGCCTTCAACGCGGCACGTGACTACCTACTGGAGCGCGAGGCGTTCGGCCGCCCGCTGGCGCACTTCGAGGGGCTTCGCCATCAACTGGCTCGCATGGCCGCGGAGATCGGCGCTGGACGGCTGCTGTACCTACGAGCTGCGGCGCTGCGCGATCACGGCGCTTGCAACACCAAGGCAGCGGCAATCGCCAAGCTCTTCGCCAGCGAAGCGGCAAACCGCATCGCCTACCAGGCGATGCAAATGCACGGTGGCTACGGCTACGTATCCGACTATCCGGTCGAACGTTTCTATCGAGATGCTCGCGTCACCACCATTTACGAGGGCACTTCGGAGATCCAGCGACTCGTTGTTGCACGCACGCTGCTCACCAACGCCGCCGCAGGCCCGACCTGATCCCCTACCGTGTAGTCGGTCTCTGAGGTCTGTGGGATACTCCAGACTGCAGATAACAGTGGGCTGATCGCGACGCCTTGATGAAGGAACCGTGTGGGCGAACCAACGGGCGGCGGGTCTTCGTCAGCCGGAGTTGGGCCCGGTATCGGACCACATGAGAACAGGAAGAGGCGATTTGTGAGCGAGAGCACCATCGAGCTGACGACGGAAAACTTCGAGAACGAAGTGCTACAAAGCGACCTCCCGGTATTGGTCGACTTTTGGGCTGTTTGGTGCGCCCCCTGCCGGATGATAGCCCCGCTTGTAGAAGAGCTCGCCGGTTCTTATGCCGGCAAGGTCAAAGTCGGCAAGCTCAACGTCGATGATCACGGTGATCTTGCGACACGCTACAACGTCCGGGGTATACCCACCCTGCTGCTATTCCATGAGGGCGAGGTCCAGGAGCAGATGGTCGGGGCTGCATCGCGCGACAGCATCGTGGGCATGCTCGACAAGGTGACCGCCGTAGCGTAGCCGGCCGTAGTGTGCTGTAACGGAGGTTCGTTGCATATTGCTGGATCGAGATGGGGGCAAGCGCAAGGCGCGATGAGGATGGCGATGCGGTGCCCATCGTCGACGAATCGCAACGCTGAGATTGCCCCCATATCGACCCAGCCCTCCGGGTGGCCGCGGGACTGGCCACCTCCGGCGTCGGCTCTCTCTGCGATACGCTCAGCATCGCTGTCGTCGAACCTCCTTGGATTCGACTCAGTCGCGCGCGCCACAATGTGCAACGAACCTCTGTTACAGGACGCTAGGCATGCGGGTTGAGATCGCAACCTTGGAGGACGGGCCGCGTCGGTTTGCCGGCACCATGGCAATGTCTTCTGAGGGGCACGACACCAGCCTGGCCGCTCCGATAGCCTTCGCCGCAACTGTAGCGCTCGATGGCAACGCAGTGCAGGTCACGGGATGGCTTCACTCGACGGTACGCGTGCCGTGCGCTCGCTGTCTCGAGCCAACGCCCCTGACAGTAGATCGTGAGCTCCAGCTGGTCTTCTACTCGGCCGAAAAGGCACCGCGCCCGGACGGCACCGAGCTTGACGCCCAGCGGCTCGACGTCGATTATTATGCGGGTGGCGCCTTGGATCTGCGGTCTGTGCTGACCGAGCAGGTTCTACTCGACCTTCCGATGAAGCCGCTTTGCAGCGACGATTGTCAGGGGCTCTGTCCGCAGTGCGGCGCGAACCGTAGCGAGCAGGCTTGTGATTGCCAGCCTGCAGTAGATGGGCGGCTCTCACCGTTGGCCGCGTTGCGGGATCGTCAGTAATTTATTGTGCGGTTAACGCGCCTACGCACGTTGCTCGCGCCAACCTAGAGGGAATAACCCGTGGCACTTCCGAAGCGACGACACTCGCGTACGCGTCGCGATAAGCGGCGCACACACGACGCCCTGAGACGCCCTCCGCATTCCCTGTGTCCCGAGTGTGGCCGAGCCAAGCAGCCCCACCGTGCGTGTGCTCACTGCGGCACCTATCGGGGACGACAGGTGATCTCGTCCGGCGACGAAGGCTGAGGTCACTCGTTTCCCGCGCCGGACCCTGAGGGTCGAGCGCTCTGTCCGCGGAGGTCGCATGAGGATCGCCGTCGATGCGATGGGCGGGGATCACGCTCCGGAAAACCCGGTGAACGGCGCCGTAATGGCGGCACGAGACCTCGAGGTGAAGATCGCTCTCGTCGGCGATGAAGCAGTACTCGCGCCTCTGCTAGCGCGTCATGACTCCCCGGCTCGCGTCGACATCATCCACGCCGAGGAGGCGATCGGCATGGATGAGCCGGCCGCCGTGGCGGTGCGACGCAAGCGTCGGTCATCCATTCATGAGGCCGCCCGGCTGCTTCGCCAGGGCGAGGTACAAGGCCTCGTCTCGGCTGGCAACACTGGTGCGATCATGGCCGTGGGCAAGGTGATCGTCGGGACACTGAGTGGTGTCGACCGTCCCGCATTGGCAGTCGTCTTACCGACGCAAACCGGCCGCGCGATGGTGCTCGACGTCGGCGCCAACGTAGAGCCCAAAAGCCGGCACCTGGTGCAGTTCGCGGTGATGGGGGCCCACTTCGCGAGCCAGATCCTCGAAGTCGAGCGACCGCGCGTGGGCTTGTTGTCGATTGGCGAGGAGGCCGGAAAGGGCAATGAGTTGGTGCGCAGCGCGCACACTACATTGCTGGGCTCCGCGCTGAACTTCATTGGCAACGTCGAGGCACGCGACCTCTATCGTGGTGGTGCCGACGTCGTGGTGTGCGACGGGTTCACCGGCAACATCTTGTTGAAGACCAGTGAGGCCGCAGTCGAGACGCTGAGCGTCCTGATGCGTTCCGAGTTCACTCGTACGTGGAGGGGGCGCTTGGCGGCCCTGCTGGGTCGCGGTGCCTTCCGCCGGTTGAGAGGCAGAGTCGACTACGCCGGGTTCGGTGGAGCGCCGTTGCTGGGCCTTCGCGGCCTCGCGGTAATCTGCCACGGACGCTCCAGCCCGCGGGCGATCTGCAACGGTGTTCGCGTGGCTGTCGAATACGGCCAACATGGCGTCGATCAGCGTATCGAGGCGGCACTGGCCGAGATGCAATCACGGCAGGCTACCTCCGCTGGCGGTAGCGCTACGACATGAACGGCCCGTCATCCGTCGCATTCTTGTTCCCCGGGCAGGGAGCACAGTACGTCGGCATGGGCAAGGAAGCGCACGACGCGTTTCCGGAGGCTGCGTCGGTGTTCGCCGAGTCCGACGAAGCGTTAGGCTTCGCCCTGTCGCAGCTATGTTTCGCCGGCGACGCAGACGAGCTCCGGCGCACCGAGAATACGCAGCCGGCGATCCTGACAGTGAGCATTGCGTTGCAGCGCACCCTCGCCGCGCGTGGGGTAGAAGCGAGTTGGATGGCGGGGCACTCGCTGGGCGAATATAGCGCCCTGGTCGCTGCCGGCAGCCTGGAGCTCGCTGATGCAGTGCGCTTGGTGCGATCTCGAGGACGCTATATGCAGGAGGCGGTTGCCGTAGGCGAAGGAGCAATGTCCGCCGTGCTGGGTCTCGACGACGACGCTGTCATCGCCACCTGCGAGGAGGTGTCGAGCGAGACCGAACCGGTCGAACCGGCGAACTTCAACTCGCCCGCCCAGGTGGTGATCGCGGGTGCGACGCAGGCCGTAGAGCGGGCCGTGGAAATGGCAAAGGCGCGGGGCGCCCGCCGTGCCCTCATGCTAGAGGTATCGGCGCCGTTCCACTGCTCGTTGATGGCGCCCGCCCAGCAGCGACTCGCGGCCGACCTGCAGTCTGTTCCCCTCGCGACGCCGCGGGTGCCCGTGGTTTGCAACGTGAGCGCCACACCTCTGTCAACTACCGACCAGGTGCGTGAAGCCCTCATCCGACAGGTCACGGCGGCCGTCCGGTGGGTGGACTGCCTGCGCTGGCTGGCCGATGCCGGTGCCACGACGTATGTGGAGGTCGGGCCAGGCAAAGTACTCACGGGTCTCGCGAAGCGAACCCTGGAATCACCCCAGATCCGTTCGGTGCAAGGGCCGACCGATGTGGACGCGCTGCTCGCCTTGGTGGCGGGCTGACTCCAATCTCTTCGACGGAGGGCAAGATTGTCCGCCAGCTTCCAGGACAAGGTCAGCATCGTTACCGGGGCCTCGCGCGGCATGGGTAGGGCAATTGCCCTACGCCTCGCGAGCCAAGGGTGCCATCTAGCGATTGGAGCGCGTACGGCCGCAGCGTGCGAGTCGGTTGCGGAGGAGGCTCGGACGCACGGCGTAGACGTGCTTCCGTTGGAGATGGATGTCGGTAAACCGGACTCCGTCAAGGCCGCCGTCAAGGCCGTCCTTGATCACTTCGGGCAGATCGACAACCTGGTCAACAATGCTGGGATCACACGTGACGGACTGCTCCTGCGACTCAACGACGACGCTTGGAACGATGTGCTCCGGACCGACCTGACCGGCGTCTTTCTGTGCTCACGCGCCGTGCTAAGATCGATGCTTCGCCGACGCCGGGGCAGAATCGTTTCGATCAGCTCGGTCGTCGGGCTGCTCGGCAATCCCGGCCAAACGAACTACGCCGCCGCTAAAGCCGGAGTGCACGGTTTCACGAAGGCACTCGCGCGCGAGGTGGCGTCGCGCGGCATTACGGTGAACGCTGTGGCTCCGGGCTACGTCGAAACGGACATGACGCACGACCTGCCCGAGGAGGCCAAGCGGCAGCTAAAGGAACAGATTCCGCTCAGCCGGCTCGGGACCGGCGACGACGTTGCCGGGACGGTCAGCTTTCTTCTGTCTGATGACGCCACCTACATCACCGGCCAGGTGATCAGCGTCGACGGCGGTATGTGTATGTGAACCCTGGTTTCCGAGTCACGGGCGCCTGCTGCTCCGCGCGTCTCTAAACTACCTGCAACCTGCTGTGCTGGAGGAAGGCATGGACGTTGAAGCGAAGGTAAAGGAGATCATCGTCGAGCAACTCGGCGTGGATGTCGAGGAAGTGACCACGGGAGCCTCGTTCATCGAGGATCTCGGCGCCGACTCTCTGGATACGGTCGAGCTCGTGATGGCCTTGGAGGAGGAATTCGACCTCGAGATCCCAGACGAGGACGCCGAGAAGATGGCGAAGGTCCAAGACGCTGTTTCCTACATCACGAGCAAGCTCGGCTAACAGCACAGCTGGTGCAGGATGGGGGATTCATGGATCGCCGCGTCGTCGTTACGGGCGTTGGACTAATCACGCCTGTCGGTCTGACCACCGAGGTCACCTGGAGCGCTCTGCTCGAGGGTCGTAGCGGTGTTGGCCCAATCACCAAGTTCGATGCCACCGGCTACGCCGTCACGATCGCGGGCGAGGTGCGTGACCTGACCGCCACCGACTTCGTCCCCAAGAAAGACCTCAAAAAGATGGACCTGCATATCGTCTACGCCATGGCGGCCACGGCCGACGCCTGGGCAATGTCCGGTGTCGCAGGCGCCTATGCTACCGAGCGAATCGGTACCATCATCGGATCGGGAATCGGCGGCCTGAACATCATGCAGAAGTTCCACGAGGTTCAACTGCGGCGAGGCCCCGGTCGGGTGAGCCCGTTCTTCATTCCGGCACTCATCGTGAATCTCGCCTCCGGGTGGGTTTCCATGCAGTACAAGCTCAGGGGACCGAACTCTTCCGTATGTACCGCCTGTTCTACCGGTAATCACGCTATCGGCGATGCCTTCCGGGTGATCGCCCGCGGAGATGCCGAAGCCATGGTGTGTGGCGGCACGGAGGGGGTCATATGCTCGCTCGCCATCGACGGTTTCAGCGCCATGCGCGCCCTCTCGATGCGCAACGACGATCCGGCCGGGGCGAGTCGACCGTTTGACTCCGAGCGCGATGGGTTCGTGCTGGGCGAAGGCGCGGGGATCCTGGTTCTGGAGGCCGAGGAGACAGCCCGACAGCGGGGGGCCAATGTTCTCGCCGAGATCGTCGGTTATGGTATGACTGCGGACGCCTACCATATCTCCGCGCCGCCCGAGGATGGAGACGGCGCCGTACGCGTGATGCAAGCGGCGCTCGACGATGCTGAACTCGAGCCGAACACGATCGACTACATCAACGCCCACGGCACGTCCACACCGGTGGGCGATGCGGCGGAGGTGAAGGCGATCAAGTCGGTCTTTGGCGACCACGCAACCGACCTGGCCGTGTCCTCGACCAAATCGATGATGGGGCACGCGCTTGGAGCTGCAGGCGGCGTAGAAGCCGGCATTACGGTGATGGCGTTGAAGCATGGGCAGGTGCCCCCGACGATCAACTACGAGAATCCCGATCCAGAGTGTGACCTCGACTTCGTCCCTAACGAGGCGCGGGCGATGGATCTCGAATACGGTCTTTCGAACTCGTTCGGATTCGGTGGCACGAACGCGGCACTGATCTTCAAGCGCTACGCCACCTGAACGGCGTCTCCGCGAGCCCTTCTCAGCGAGAGCCGAATATGGTCGAAGCCGATTTGTTGGAGTCGCGCCGGCAGAAGCTTGCCGCGTTGGAAGCGGCGGGAGTCAATGCATTCCCCAGCCGATTTCCCGTCGATGGCACCCTGCAGCAGTTGTGTGCGGCCCACGACGGTGCAACAGCGGAGGAGCTGCAAGAGGCGCAACCGGCCGTGCGGCTCGCGGGACGCCTCGTGGCACTGCGCGAGCATGGCAAGTCAGCCTTCGCTGACCTCGACGACGGCAGCTCCAAGCTTCAATGTCACGTACGGCAGAAGGTGCTGGGTGAAGATCGCTTTGCGGCATGGCTAAACCTCGATCTGGGCGACTTCGTGGGCGTCCAGGGCGTGCTGTTCCGCACACGGACGGGTGAGCTGACCGCCCGGGTCGACGACTACCGACTCCTGTCGAAGGCGTTGCGGCCGATGCCGGAGAAGTGGCATGGGCTGCGCGATACCGAGGTTCGCTACCGACAGCGATACCTCGACTTGTTGGCGAACCCCGAGGTGCGCGCGGTATTTATGCGCCGTGCCGAGATCGTCCGGGCCTTGCGGGCTCACCTGGATTCCAATGGCTTCCTCGAGGTCGAGACGCCGACTCTGCAGCCTCTGTATGGCGGCGCCATGGCCCACCCGTTCGAAACGCATCACAATGCACTCGAAATGGACCTCTACTTGCGAATTGCGCCTGAGCTATATCTCAAGCGGCTGCTGGTGGGCGGACTCCAACGGGTCTACGACCTGAACCGGAACTTCCGTAACGAAGGGATCTCCAGACAGCACAATCCGGAGTTCACGATGCTGGAGTTCTATGCTGCCTACTGGGACTACGAGCGCATGATGGAGTACGCGGAAGATCTGCTTTGTGCCGCCCTCGGCGGCGCCGGGCAGGAGGCCCGACTCCCGTACCAGGGCCATGAGATCTCCTTGCAGCGCCCCTGGAGGCGAATGCCTCTGCGCCAGGCGCTCGTCGATGTCGGCGGGCTCGAGCCCGAGCTAGTCGATGACGCGTCGAAGCTCTCCGAGTGGTTGCAGACAAAGGAGATACCAACTGCCGACATGGGTCTGGGCGCGCTGCGCGAGGCCGCGTTCGACAAGATGGTCAAGCCGGGCGTCAGCTCGCCGTTGTTCATCACCGACTACCCGTTGGAGCTCTCACCGCTGTCCAAAGCTCGCCCCGACGACCCCGACACGGTCGAGCGTTTCGAGCTTTTCATGGGTGGGATGGAGGTGGCCAATGGCTACTCAGAGCTAAACGATCCACGCGAGCAGCAGCGCCGTATGCAAGAGCAGGTGGACGGACGCGAGGACGACAGAGAGATCCCGCCCGCCGTCGATGTCGATTACATCACTGCGCTCGAACATGGTATGCCCCCGGCAGCAGGCATCGGCATTGGTGTAGATCGCCTTGTAATGCTTTCCACTGACTCGCCGACGATTCGAGACGTTATTCTATTTCCATTATTACGCCGAAACGCTTAGGCTAATTTACTAAAAGTCACGATTAGTTAGTCATAGCTTTTTAAGTCTCTTCCTGACTGCTACAGTCTACGTGGAGTCTGTGCAAGCAGACCGACCGGGGCGTTGACCTCGGTTAGGCACTCGACGAGGACAAGATGCGGGAGAGCGGACCCCGATGGCTGACGAGCCGGTTGCAGCTGTACATCGCACTGCGCTACTTCAAGGCGCGCCGCCGGCAGGCGTTCACGTCGGTTGTCAGCGTCGTTTCGATCCTCGGCGTGAGCGTCGGTGTGGCAGCCCTGATCATCGCGCTGGCGCTGCTTACCGGATTCCAAGAAGACATCCAGGACAAGATCATCGGCGCCAACGCGCACGTCTTCGTGCAGCCGTTCGGCCCGTACCTGGAAGACCACGCGTATGTCGCGGACACGGCCCGGTCCGTGAACGGCGTGATCGATGCGGCGCCGGCCTTGCTGACACCTGGTCTCATGGAGGGCCGTTCGCAGACGCCGCGCTTCGTCAATCTCAAGGGTATCGATGCGCGCGGCGAAGCCCGCACCACGAGGCTGCTCGATCGGATGGTGGAGGGAAGCGCCGAGGGCCTGACAGCACGAGGCGCAAGCTCATCGGGCCGTCCCGGCGTGGTGCTCGGCCGCGAGTTGGCGGCGAGTCTCTTCGTCAACGTCGGCGACCAGGTGAAGGTCAGCGTGCACTCCAGCGGCATGATTACCCCATTCGGCGGCAGTGGCGGGATCAAGATCGTTCGCTTCGACGTGGTGGGGATCTTCGAGGCAGGCATGTACGAATACGACAACACCTGGGCCCTCATCCCCCTCGAGACCGCGCAACGCATGATCGAGTCGGGGAATGGGGTGACGCTGGTGCAGGTCCGCGTCGAGGACGCCTTCAACACCGCACCAGTGCTCGAAGAGCTGGGGGACCGTCTCGGCGAAGGCTACTTCTTGATGGACTGGCAGAGCATGAACCGAGCCTACTTCGCGGCGCTGAAGCTGGAGAAGCTCGCTCTCTTCGTCACGATCAGCCTGATCACCGCCGTGGCCGCACTGAACATCGCAGCCACTCTGGTGCTGATGATCAAGGACAAGCAACGGGATATCGGCATCCTGATGTCGCTTGGGACGACGCGGCGGCATATCCGGCAAATCTTCATGATTCAGGGAGTGGTGATAGGACTCATCGGCACCCTCCTGGGGTGCATTCTCGGCGTCGCTACTGCTTTGACGCTGGACCACTACGAGCTCATCCGGTTGGAGGCGCAGGTCTATTACCTGGCGTATGTCCCGTTTCACGTGCGCTCGGTCGATCTCGGCCGCGTCTGCCTGGTCGCCCTGATCATCTCCTTTGCCGCCACGCTCTATCCGGCGCTGCGCGCGTCGCGCCTCGACCCCGTCTCCTCCCTTCGCTACGAGTAGTCATGCATGGCGCCGAAGAGTTCCTCACCGTCGAAGGGATCGCTAAGAGCTACCGCACCGGCGACCGCCGACTGCAAGTTCTGTCGGACTGCGAGTTACGCCTGGCGGCAGGGGAACGTATCGCCATCATCGGCCAGAGCGGCGTGGGCAAGAGCACGCTGCTGCACCTCCTCGCCGGACTGGATCGTCCCGACAGCGGCAGCATCCGCTTCCGCGGCCGCGAGCTGCGATCGCTGTCTGAGCCCGACCTGGCGGAGTTTCGAGGTCGTCACGTGGGTCTCGTTTTTCAGTTCTACCACCTGCTGCCGGAGTTCAGCGCGCTGGAGAACATCATGATGCCGCTACTGATTGGCGGCGACATGGATGGGGCGCGGGAGCGCGCCGCGGGCCTGCTGGCGGACGTGGGGCTGGCCGATCGGGCGCACCATTTTCCATCCGAGCTATCCGGCGGCGAGTGCCAGCGCGTTGCCATCGCGCGCGCCCTGGTCCGGCAGCCGGAGGTTCTGCTTGCCGACGAGCCTACCGGCAACCTCGACCGCGACAACGGCATGCGAGCCCTGGAGATCTTCTTCCGGCTACACGAGAGTCACGGCAACGCGATGGTGCTGGTCACACATAACCCTGAGTTGGTGGCCGACTTCGACCGCGTTCTCGTGATGGAGTCCGGCGGTCAACTCAGAGCACATGTATCGGGAGAGCATCAATGAACCGCGCGCGGAGGGAACGGCCTGTGGCGTGCCCATCAGCGGCGTGGACCCTCGATTGGGCCCGCCGCGCGACTGGCGACGTCTTGGCGGCTGGAAAATCGCTCCGCTATACTCAAAACCAAGCGGCGCCCTCTGGCGTCGCCCTTTGTGACAGGAGATCCAACGGGCTCGTCGCTACGGCACGCGGTCTGTGGGGGACCTCCTGCGATTGGGGCTGGGTCGATGTTTGAGCGCTATACCGAACGGGCACGACGGGTCATTTTCTTTGCGCGCTACGAAGCCAGCCAGCTGGGCTCGCGCACGATCGAGACCGAGCACCTGCTGCTCGGGCTGATCCGCGAGAACAACGGCCTCACCGGCAAGCTCCTGGGTCGCTCAGACATCGAGGCAGAAGCCATCCGCGGAGAGATCCAGACGCGTACCGAAGTACGCGAGAAGATCTCCACCTCAGTAGAGATCCCTCTCTCGGTCGAATCAAAGCGCGTGCTGGCGTACGCAGCGGAGGAAGCCGAGAAGATGCTGCACAAGTACATTGGCACCGAGCACGTACTTTTGGGGCTACTGCGCGAGAAGAAGTCGCTAGCGTCGCGCATTCTGGTCGAAAAGGGTATGCGGCTGTCGACGGCGCGCGAGGACCTCCTCTATCTGCTGAAAGAGAAGAACCTCAGCGAGAAGAAGAAGGAGACACCGTTCCTGTCGGAGTTCTCACGCGACCTGACGGAGATGGCCGCCAAGGGCACTCTCGACCCGTTGATAGGGCGCGATGACGAGCTCGAGCGCGTCATCCAGATTCTGTGTCGCCGCACGAAGAACAACCCTGTTCTGATCGGCGAGCCGGGAGTAGGTAAGACCGCGATCGTCGAAGGCCTGGCACAACGGATCGGCGGCGGCGAAGTGCCCCGGTTCCTCTCCGACAAGCGCATCTTGGAGCTCGACATCTCATCGGTGGTCGCCGGAACGAAGTACCGAGGCCAGTTCGAAGAACGACTCAAGACGATCATGAAGGAGCTGCTCGACAACAAAGACACCGTGATCTTTATCGATGAGCTGCACACGCTCGTCGGTGCTGGGTCCGCCGAGGGCTCGCTCGACGCCGCCGGCATCCTCAAGCCCGCTTTGGCGAGAGGTGAGGTGCAGTGCATCGGCGCCACGACGCCGCGCGAGCACCGCAAGTACATAGAGAAGGACCGAGCGCTTGCCCGGCGCTTCCAAGGCGTCAATATCGCCCAGCCGACCGAGGAAGAGACCGTCGAGATCGTGCGTGGGATCCGCGAGCATTACGAGAAGTACCACGGCGTGACGTACACCGAAGAGGCACTGGTGGCCGCCGTCTATCAGAGCAATCGGTATATCACGGATCGTTTCTTGCCCGACAAGGCGATTGATGTGCTCGACGAGACCGGGGCGCGCGTCAAGCTTGCGATGAGCTCGGCGCCGAGCCGCGTTCGAGAGCTTGAGGCACGCTCCCGCGAGCTGGCGACCCAGCTGGACGCAGCGATTGCCGATGAGGAGTTCGAGCAGGCGGCTCACTTTCGTGACCTCATGAAGCGAGAGCGCGAGCGCCTGGAACGTCTCCGTGCAGACCGCGAGGAGGAACCTGAGGAGGAGGCTCCCCTGTTGGTCAGCGTCGAGGACATCGAACAGGTTGTCTCGAACTGGACCGGGATTCCTATTGCCTCCATAAAGCAGGAGGAGATGGACAAGTTGGTCAACATGGAGGAGCGGCTGCATACGCGGATCGTTGCCCAGGAGGAAGCCATCGAGGTGGTCTCCCGAGCTATCCGTCGGTCGCGCGCCGGCCTCAAGTCACCGCATCGGCCCGTGGGCTCCTTCTTGTTCCTGGGCCCCACCGGCGTAGGCAAGACGGAGGTGGCACGAACGCTTGCCGCCTTCCTGTTCGGGGACGACCGGTCCCTCGTCCGCTTCGACATGTCCGAGTACATGGAGCGTCACTCGGTATCGAAGTTGATCGGCTCTCCACCCGGGTACGTCGGTCACGAGGAGGGCGGCCAGCTGACCGATCAGGTGCGACGCAGTCCCTATAGCGTGGTGTTGCTCGACGAAATCGAAAAAGCCCATCCGTCGATCTTCAACATCTTGTTGCAGGTGTTCGAGGACGGCCAGCTCACCGATGGCCTGGGCCATACGGTCGATTTCAAGAACTGCATCCTGATCATGACGTCGAACATCGGCGCGCGCTTCATGCAAAAGCGCGGCGGCGTCGGCTTCCGAGCGCTCGACGAAGTAGCCACGTTTGACGACATGCGAGACCGTGTTGTCGAGGAAGTAAAGCGCACGTTCAACCCGGAGTTCCTGAACCGGCTGGACGAGTCGATCGTGTTTCACGCGTTGACCGACGAGCACCTCCAGCAGATCATCCGGTTGATGGTCGGTCAGGTGAACGAGCACCTAGCCACCAAGGACATCCAGGTGGAGCTCGACGAGGCGGCCTACCAGTGGTTGATCGACACTACTTGCGCGGATCGCAGCTACGGCGCACGACCGTTGAGGCGCGCCATCCAGAAGTACATCGAGGACGCCCTCGCTGAGGAGTTCATCCGGGGCAATCTGGGGACGGGTACGCACGTCATCGTGTCAACGGATGACAACGGCCTGCACTTCGATATCCAGCTGGTCGAGCCGGAGCCGGCGGACGCGGTCGTGTAGACCCGGCCGTTGGAGCATGCGGGCCTACGAAGACGGCAGGCTGGCCGGGCCACGAGCGGGCCGATGCGGTATTATCCTCACATGGTGTGCCCGCGACCCGCCGCGTGGGCGCGAGACGCCACAAACCCCCTGCGCCCGAAGACGCCATGAACCTTCTCCCGAGCGATCAGAAACACTATCTCTTCGCCCTCCGGGCAACCGCCCTGGCGGCGCTCGTGACCATCGTGGTCGACTCGAGCCCGCTGCTCGCGTCATCCGCCGCCCAGCTACCGCCCGCGCAGGTCGCCACCGCCGCGCGCGGTCCCCAAGGCCGGAACATCGAAGAAATCCGCATCATCGGTAACGAGCGATTCGATTCCGACACGATCAGCTTCTACATGGCGAGCCGCGCCGGGGCACCCTTCGATTCGGCCACCGCAGAGCTCGACTACATGTCGCTGTTCAACACGAACTGGTTCTACAACCTGGTGATGAGCTGGGAAGAGGGAGCCAACGGTGGCATCGTGCTCGTCGTCGACGTGCAAGAGCTGCCCCTGCTTCGACAGGTCCGCATCGAAGGAACCGGCAAGGTGAGCTTGCGGGACTTCGTCGAGCGTCTCGCTCTGATCGAGCGCAGCGTGGTTATCAACGACCCGGTCGACGAACAACTGCTGCGCGACAACATCGAAGTGTTGACGTTCATGCTGCAGGGCGATGACGGGCTGCAGTTCGTGCAGATCGACCTGGAGGTCGTGGAGTCGGAGCTCGGAGCCGGGGTGGACGCGATTTACAGGGTCATCGAGGGCGACTCGGTGCGGATCGCGCTGGTGCAGTTCGAAGGCAACACAGTCTTCAGCGATCAGCAGCTGCGCTGGGCGATGAAACGCACCGCCGAGCACCACTTCATGTCGTTCCTCAGCAAAAGCGATCGTTACTCGCGCGCCGGGTACGAGTTCGACATGGTCGAGCTCCAAAAGCTATATCACCGCAACGGCTATCTGGAGTTCGATGCCGACGAGCCGCGCATCGAGGTGTTTACCGAGGACCGATCGCTGTGGTTTGACGATCGGGAGCGCCTGGCGATAACGATTCCGATCTATGAGGGCACCCAATATCACATCGGCGACATCACGATCGAAGGGAACACCGCCTTCAGTGACGAAGAGCTCATCCGGGAGGTGGGACTCCAACGCGGCCAAATTCTGAATATCGAGGAAGTTCAGGCGGCAAACAAGGCGCTCGCCGATAAGTACACGAACGCGGGATACCTGCAGGTCGCCATAGCTCCGATTCCCTATCAAGACCCGTCGACCGGCCTCGCCAACCTGACCTACCAGGTGCAGGAGAACGCCGTCTACCGTGTGAACCGAATCGAGTTTTCGGGCAATACGAACACGCGCGACTTCGTCCTCCGACGAAACCTCAACCTGCACGAGCTGGCGCGATGGGATCAAAGTCGCTTCGACACCAGTATCGAGCGACTATGGCGCCTCGGCTACTTTCAGAACGTCGAGCATGACCTCGCTACCGCCCCCCCCGGGGAGTCCCTTGATCCTGCAGTGCCGGCGGACCCGCAGTTCGGCTCTGTGGATGTCGACCTGAAAGTCGCGGAGATCGGCCGCAACCAGATCTCGTTCGGCGGCGGTGTGTCAGCGCTCGAAGGCGGGTTCGTCCAGTTCGGCTATTCGACCCGCAACCTGTTCGGCTACGGGCAGACTGTATCGCTCTTCGGGCAGGTCGGAAAGCTTCGTCAGAACGTACGGCTATCGTTCTCGGATCCGTACTTCCTCGGAAAGCGCGTGCGCTTCGGCGCCGACATATTCCGCGATGCCATTGATTTTCCTGACTTCCAAAGGTCCGGCACCGGTGGGGCCATCCGCTTCGGCAAACCGCTGAACCTCGACGAGACGGTCGCCGCCTTCCTCGAATACAACTACGAGGTCATCGACATCGGCAACGTCAGCAGCTCACTGGGGAGCATCTCGTCACCGCTGTTCCAGGCGCTCTTCCTGACCCGCGGTCGCCGCATCACCAGCTCGATACGACCGTTTGTGTTCCATACCAATCTCGACAACCCTTTCATGGCCTCGCGCGGCAGCCGTTCGAATGCGTCGTTCGAGTACGCTGGCGGACCTCTCGGTGGGACGCTCGACTTTTGGCGCGCCAGCCTGCGCACGACCTGGTACATCCCCACCGTGACCCGCCCCGGGTTCATTCGCACCCCCAAGCAGATCCTGGTGGTCAATATCCGGGCCGACTATGCCGAGCCGCTGGGGGATCTCGAAGAGCTGCCGATCTTCGAGCGCTTCTTCCTCGGCGGAAGCAACTCGGTTCGTGGTACGCGGCTGCGGTCGATTGGCCCGATCGACGAGTTCGGCAACATTCTCGGCGGCACCAAGGGGCTGCAATACAACCTCGAGTACATCTTCGCTCTCACCCCGGCACTGCGCGTGAAGGGGTTCCACGACGCTGGGCAGGCCTGGCTGTCAGACGACAAGGTCAGCATCCGGGACATGCGTCGCACTGCGGGGCTGGAGTTCGAGATCTTCGCGCCTGTCTTCAACATACCGATGCGCTTCTTCTGGGCCTACAACTTCGATCCCCTGGAGATCTTCGGGGAGCAGAGGTCAACGTTCGAGTTCGCGATTGGCTCGACGTTCTAGATCCATCGCGGGGTTGCGGCTGACCGCACTTGCAGACCTCGTCGACGGCAGCTTGGAAGGCGATCCCGAACGTATCGTCGACGGCGTGGCAGAGATCGGGCTGGCGACCGAACGCGACATCGTATTCGTGACCGATAGCAAGCGAGCCAGGGCGCTGGCGACCACCTTTGCCGCCGCGGTGCTCGTACCGCGGGAATTGGAGGTCGCGCAGCACGCGCCGGGTAAGGAAATCAACCTGATACGGGTCGAAGATCCGTATTGCGCCGTCGCGCTCGTTCTCGACGCGCTGTATCCGCTGCAGCCCACGACAAGCGGAATCCACACTAGCGCCAGGGTCGATCCGGAGGCGGACCTGGCGGCCGACGTGGCCGTAGGCGCCCACGTGGAGATCGGTGCCGCGGCCGCAATCGGCGCCGGCAGCGAGATCGGCCACGGCTGCACGGTCGGGCGAGGCGTACGCTTGGGCGAGCATTGCACGCTCTATCCGAACGTCACCGTCTACGAGGGCACGCGGATCGGCGACCGCGTCGTGCTTCACTCCGGCGTGGTGATCGGGGCGGAAGGCTTCGGATTCGCGCGCGATGGGTCAGAGCAGATGAAAATCCCGCAGATTGGCGGGGTAGTAATTGAGCACGACGTGGACATCGGCGCCAACACCTGCATCGATCGCGGCACGCTACGCGCCACGCGGGTGGGCGCGGGGACTAAAATCGACAACCTGGTGCAGATCGGCCACAATTGCGACATTGGTCGGCACTGTGCGATCAGCGCCCAGACTGGCCTCTCCGGCAGCACGGTGCTGGAGGATGGCGTCATCGTCGGTGGCAACGTCGGCACCTCGGGGCACCAGGTGATCGGAGCCGGTTCGATGCTTGCCGCCAGGAGCGGCGTTCACGGCGACCTGCCCCCGGGTTCGGTCGTCGGAGGCTCTCCGCACATGGAAATTGGTTTGTGGCGACGCGTCATCGGTACGCTCGCCAAGCTGCCGGAGTTGCGGCGTCGCGTTCGGCGACTGGAGAAGGCGGCCGAGAGCCGCCGCGAGGAGTAGGGCTTGACCGTCGACATCGCAGGCATCATGGCGGCGCTGCCACATCGTTATCCGTTCTTGCTGGTCGACCGCATCGTCGAGATGGACCCGGGTGAACGGGTCGTCGGGATCAAGAACGTTACGATGAACGAACCGTTCTTTCCCGGCCACTTCCCGGGCAGCCCGGTGATGCCCGGAGTGCTGATCGTCGAGGCGATGGCCCAGACCGGGGCTGTCATGGTGATTCGCGAGGGCGGCGACGCTCTTGCCGGCAAGTTTTTCTACCTCGCAGGCGTCGACAAGGTGCGCTTCCGTCGGCCGGTCGTTCCCGGTGATCAACTACGGATGGAGCTCACGGTGCTTTCGATGCGTCCACGCGCGTGCAAGATGGCCGGCCGTGCGACGGTCGATGGGGAGACCGCCGCCGAAGCCATTTTGTTGTCATTGATGGTCGATCCGGGAACCGGGGTGGCGCGATGAGCGTGCAGGTAGAGTGCCATCCGACAGCTGTCGTACACGAGGGAGCGGAGCTCGGCGTCGGCGTCAAGCTCGGGCCATATGCGATCGTTCATCCGACCGCAAGAATCGGCGACGGATCGGAGATTGGTGCGTTCGCGGTTGTGCACGATCGCACTGCTCTGGGCGCCCACACGCGCGTGTTCCCGCACGCCTCGGTCGGATCCGAGCCGCAAGACCTGAAATTCGATGGCGAGGTGTCCTTCCTGGAGACCGGCGAGGACAACACGTTTCGCGAGTTCGTGACGGCGAATAGGGGTACCGAAGGCGGCGGAGGCGTCACCCGGATCGGTTCGGGCAACATGTTCATGGCTTACTCGCACGTGGCACACGATTGCCAGGTCGGCGATCACACTATTTTCGGCAATGCCGCCACCCTGGCGGGACACGTCGAGGTCGGCGACTACGCGATTCTCAACGCTTTCTGCGGTATCCAGCAATATGTTCGTATCGGTGCGCACGCCTATCTGGCGGCGTATGCTGGGGTTACCAAGGACGTTGTGCCGTTCGCCCGGGTACACGGCAACCACGCGCGCATCCTGGGCTTGAATTCGATAGGCTTGCAGCGCTGCGGCTACGACGATGAGGTACGCCGCGACCTCAAGCGGGTCTTCCGCATCTTGTTCCGCGAAAAGCTCAACACCACTCAGGCGCTGGCAAAGATCACCGCGGGCGGGCCCGCTGGTCCCGAGGTTGACCAGCTGGTGTCATTCGTAAAGAGCAGTGAGCTCGGAATCGCCAAGTGAGGCGCTGGCGCTGATCGCCGGTAGCACACAAATGCCCGTGTTGGTCGCGCGCGAGGCGCGACAGGAAGGCAGGCGCGTGCTTGCCGCTGCCATCCACGGCATCACCGATCCTGCGCTCGAGGCGCAGGTCGACGGCATCGAGTGGCTCAATTGGGGCGACCTTCCCGCTTTCTTCAGCGTGCTCGAGGGTTGGCGTCGAGATGGCATCACCGAAGCCATCATGGCGGGAAAGGTCGAACAGCAGCGCATGTACGAGCGCGATGATGACGGCGGAATACAGGCGATGCTCGCCGAGCTCCCATCCGGCCACACGGACCAGCTGCTCGGCGCCGTGGCGAAGGTGCTGGAGTCAGCCGGTATTCGTCTGGTCGAGTCGACGCGTTATCTACGCCCGTTGATGCCCGCCCCGGGGTGGACCGCCGGGCGTCAGCTGACGGCTACTGAAGACGCCGACATCCGACACGGCTGGCGGATTGCCAAGGCCCTCGGCGAGCACGATATCGGGCAAACCGTGGTGGTCAAGGAAAAGGCGGCAGTAGCCGTGGAGGGAATGGAGGGGACGGACGCCTGCGTCCGGAGAGGCGGCGATCTCGGCGGCCCCGGCTCGGTGGTGGTGAAAGTGGCCAAGCCTGATCAAGACCTGCGATTCGACGTGCCAGTGGTAGGTGCGCGCACGCTGGAGACCATGCGCGAGGTCGGCGCCTCGGCGCTAGCGATCGAAGCGGACATGACGGTCCTATTCGACCGCGCGCGCGTCGAAAAGCTGGCGCGGGAGTTCGACATGGCGTTGACCGCTAGAGCTGACGATGCCTGAGCGAGTACGCGTGGGCGTCGTCGGAGTAGGCTCCATCGGCCGGCACCACGCGCGAGTCTATGCCGATAGTGACATCGCACATCTGGTGGGCGTGTACGATCTCCACGCGGATCGAGCCATCGAGGTGGCGAGAGGCACGGAATGCAGGGCGTTCCACGAGCTCGACGCCCTGCTCGATGACGTTGACGCTGTCAGCGTCGCGGTGCCGACGCTGGCTCACGAGGAAGTAGGGCGGCGCTGCCTCCAGGCCGGCTGTGATGCATTGATCGAGAAGCCCATCGCTAACAGTATCGACGCGGCCGACCGACTCATCGCGGCAGCTGCGGAAGAAGACAGACTGCTGCAGATCGGGCATGTGGAACGCTACAACCCGGCCGTCGAGGCGTTGCTGAGCCGTGTCGACCGGCCTGGGTTCGTGGAGATTCATCGCCTTGGCTCGTTCGCGGCGCGAAGCCTCGAAGTCGATGTAATCGTCGACCTGATGATCCACGACATCGACATCGTCCACGCCATGGTCCAGGGAGATGTCGACGAGATCCGCGCCGTCGGTGTTCCTGTGCTGTCGGACGAGATCGACATCGCCAATGCGCGCCTCGAGTTGAGCGGCGGCTGCGTCGTAAACATGACCGCTAGTCGGGTGAGTCTGAACCGCGTCCGCAAGGTCCGAATCTTCGCCTCGTCGGGGTATCTGTCGGTCGACTATTCCGCCCAGGAAGTGGCGCACTACCGGCTCGGCCACGACGGGGGCCGTCCCAGTATCGAGGCCGTTCCGGTAGAGGTGGCCCGAGCCGAGCCACTGGTTTGCCAACTGAATGATTTCCTCGGCGCAGTGCGAACAAGGGATGCGCCGCGCGTCGACGGAGCCTCCGGTCGAAGAGCCCTGGAAACAGCGCTCCGAATCCGCGACGCGATGACGCATCAGACCGTTGACAGCCAAGCCGTCGCCAAGCGATAGAGAGGCGCTCGGCACGATCTGGCGTTGCGGCATTGAGCGGCTTGGGGGCCCTCTAGCACGTCGGCCGACCTCGAGCCCCATGGTAGACTTTCGCGCTCCCTAGCAGGCCGTGGTGGAAGTGTGGCGGGCCTGGCGACGGGGTCTTGCGAGGCGGAGGCAAGGAGAAAGGAGGAGGCGATGGTTACCCCATCGTTGACGACAAACGACACACCATACGCGCGCAACCCCCTATCGCCCGGAGGGTTACGGCGATTTGGGGCCATCTGCGGCGTTGGTCCTCCTCGACGATGGCTAGGGCATCGCCTGTGCTAGGCCGCCTTGTATCTGGCCCCAACTCGCCGTAACCAGGCCCGCCACGCTTTCCCCACCGCCTGCTAAGCCCTTTTTGGTCACGAGACGATGAAATACCGCTACAACGCAAGCCCGCGTCCGACCATCGGCGTCGAAGAGGAGTACCAGATTTGCGACCCGAGTACGGGGGATCTAGTACCGCGAGTCAACGAGCTGATGGCACATGCCGATGAGGACACGGCGCGTTTTTTGGCCCATGACCTCATTCAGGGACTGATCGAAGCCGTCACAGACATCGCCGAGACGGTCGACGAGGCGACCGCTGACCTGGCAGCAAAGCGCCAGCGCGTGCTCTCGTATGCGGAAGCGGAAGGTTGCACCCTCGGCATCACCGGGGCACATCCGTATGCCGATCCACGCAAGACTGAATTCGTCGCTACCGAGGCATACCGTTGGGTGCGTAACCAATTGCGTTATGTCGCGGGGCGCAACCTCTCGTTTGGACTCCACGTCCACGTCGGCGTCGACGATGCGGAGCGTGCCATCTACGTCGCCAATCGGCTGCGGCGGTGGATTGGTCCGCTGATCGCAATCGCCGCCAACTCGCCGTTCCTCGACGGTGTCGATACCGGCTGGGATTCCGCGCGCTCGGTTGCCTTCGGCAGCTTCCCGCGCTCGGGCGTTCCCCCACGCCTGCGGAACTGGGCGCACTACGAACAGGTCATGAGAGGGCTTGAGGCAGCCGACAGCATCCAAAACCCACGCCACGTTTGGTGGAACGTGCGCGCTCATCCGACATTTGGGACCGTAGAGATTCGTGCCTGCGACGTGCAGATGTCGTTGCGTCGCACCGCTGCGATCGCGGCCCTTTGTCAGGCGCTAGTGGTGGAATACGGCGAGCGCCATCGGGCCGGAGAGGCCGAGCCGCCCCAGGATCAGGAGTTTCTCGACGACGGGCGGTTCAAGGGCATGCGTTTCGGCCTCGACGCTACAGTCATCGATGCGGAGACGCATGAGATCATGTCGATGCAGGAGATGGCCCGGCTCATGGTGGCTGACGCTGGCGAGGCGAGCGCGTCGCTCGGCACCGAATCGCACCTCCGCATGCTGTCGGAGATCATCGAATCCCAGAACGGGGCGACGTACCAGCGTGCGCTGGCGGAGGAGCTCGGAGGCGACCTGGTCGCGGTGCAGCTTCGCTTGTTGGACGAGGCGCGCTCTCTGGTGCTGGAACCCGACGTTACCCTCTGAGCCTCGAGCTGATGGGCTAACGTGTTGCGGGTTCATGTTCTCGGCTCAGGCAACGCTGCAGCAGGGCGCCGCCGTGACACCACTGCCGTCGCGGTGGAAGCCGGGGACGAGTGGACCCTGGTGGACTGCCCGGGTGGAGCGGTGCACAAGCTGGCACGTCTGGGCGCCGACCTCGTCGACCTGCGGCGCCTGCTGGTCACCCACAATCACGTCGACCATGTCTACGGCTTCGTCCATCTGGCACACGCTCTAGCTTTGTCAGCGGAGCGACCGCCCCTCGTCGTGCATGCACCTGAGCAGACCCTCGAGACACTGCGCGCCATGCTTCAGATTCACGGGCTCGATACCGCCTGCGCCCACCGGCTCGACCTGAGGAGTGTGGCGATGCAACCGAATATCGAGGTCGTCGCTTCTCCGGCCGGGCGCGTCGTTGCGACGCCGGCGGCCCACAGCCGCGACACGCTCGCGTTGCGCTTCGAACAGTACGGCCGGGCGTTTGTCTATGCCTCCGACACGGGACCCAGCGACCATATAGTCGCCCTGAGCTCCGACGTCGATCTCCTCATGCATGACTGTGCCGGCCTGCACCGGGATCTCGCGGCGTTCGAAGGGCAGCACTCGAGTGCCCGCCAGGCCGGTGAGATCGCCGCAGCAGCCCGCGTAGGAGAGCTGAGCCTGATCCATCTGGGAGAGTCGGGCGAGCACACCGAGACCGATCTGTCGCTCGAGGCGGGCGAACGCTTCACCGGGCCGGTGGCGGCGGCCACCGATGGCGATACGTATACGCTGGCGCCAATGGTGTAGGAGCGAGCCGCCAACCAGGTGCGGTACGCTCTTCGAGGACATGCTCCCCTTGATCCATCGAACGTGCAGCGAGCGTATCCAACTTGATCGAGCCTCGCCGATGCTAGTATCGGACGCCGCGCCGGATACCGGCCGCAATAGATCCCGTTACGGAGCCCGGCCTGTGAGTGGGGAGTTGGCCGTGAGCGGTTGGGCGGCGAGCGCGCCGTTGCGGGCGGATCTTGCAGGAGGGACGCTCGACCTATGGCCGCTGTACTTGCTCCACGAAAATTCCTCGACGGTCAATGTGGCACTCGACCTGCGCGCGCGAGCCACCTACCAGCCGGGCGGTCGACGCTGGGAGTTGCGAGCCGGCGATCACGGAGCGCGGCGCCGGCTCGCGGCATCCGCGCTTGCTGATGCCGCCAACGAGAGCCGGGACGGCGACCCGTTCGCCCTCGTGCTCCGCGTCCTGGCGCATACCGGGCTCCGGCAAGCAGGACGGCTAACGACCACCGTTGACGGCCCTCCGGGCGGTGGGATAGGCGGCTCATCGGCGCTGCTGGTGGCGCTCTACGGCCTCGCTTGCCGCGCCGCCGGAGGACCACTGCGGCGCCAGGAGATGCCGAGCCTGGCGCGCGATCTTGAGGCCCAGGTGCTGGGATTCCCCACTGGCGTGCAGGACTACTACCCGGCCATCTACGGAGGGGCGCTACAGCTCCACTACCGTCCCGGCGAGACTCGAATGGAGCGACTTCCGGTGGACCTTGAGGCGCTAGAGCGGCGCCTGATGCTGGTGTACAGCGGCCAGCCACATGCTTCGGCACCGTCAAACTGGAGGCTTTACCGGCGCCGCATCGAAGGGGACCCGACGGCACGCGACGGGTTCGAGGCCATTGCTCGTGCCGCTGTCGCTGCTGGAGAGGCGCTGCGCCAGGGTGACTGGCGCGCCCTCGGACGCGCCATGACCGCCGATTGGAAGGCACGTCAGGGTATCGACCCTACGCTGGCGCCGCCCGATCTGCGGCGTCTAGAGCGAGCCGGTTTGGAGGCCGGAGCAGCGGCGGCGAAGGGCTGCGGCGCTGCGTCCGGAGGATGCATGTTGTTCTTGCTGCGCGATCCAGCGGATCGGCAGACCGTTACCGCGGCCGCCGAGGCAGTCGCCGCCCTGGTGCTCCCGGTACGAATCGCCCGGAGCGGGCTGCGCGTCCGGCGCGTCGCGGCCGCGACGAGTAGCCGGATGGCGCCATGATCGAATGGGCGGTGATCCCGGTGGCCGGACACGGCAAGCGCATGCAGCCGGCCGCCGCGGTCGTTCCGAAGGCGCTGCTGCCAGTGGGCACCTGGCCGATCTTGCATTGGGCGCTCGTCGAAGCGATTCGAGCTGCCATACCCGGCATCATCCTGGTCGTCGGACCCGACCAACAGCTTGTTCGCGATTATCTGGGCGTCGCCGTCGAGGCGGCGCGACGCAACGAGAAGACCGACCTGGCGTGCCTCGGACGCGGTCTGCTCGACCGCGAGATCCGCTTTATCGAGCAAGCGGAACCGCTCGGCATCGGCGACGCTTTCATGTGCTGCCGTGCGGTAACAGGTCAGGACGTCTTCTCGGTGCTGCTCCCGGACAACTGGTTCGATGCGGCAACACCGGCGATCGGCCAGGTTGCACGGGCCTACGCCCAGACCGGCTTATGCAGCCTGGGGTTGACCGAGGTCGTTACTGAAGAGAGTGCCTTGTTCGGTAACGTCGGCGGCGTTGGCTTGCGGCGGCTGGATGGTGATTGCTACCGAGTGCTCGCGCTACAGGACAAGCGCCCGGGGGTATTCGCGACCGAGGGAAAGAGTTCGGTCCTGCGCGGATGCGCCCGCTACGTCGTCGACGCGCGATTCTACGATGCGCTGCTGGCGACCGGTCCGCCGAGCCAAGGCGAG
The DNA here is from genome assembly GCA_965205505.1 of Acidobacteriota bacterium. Classification (GTDB taxonomy): domain Bacteria; phylum Acidobacteriota; class UBA890; order UBA890; family WLXD01; genus DASCOT01. The sequence continues at coordinate 2,913,275 of CBDBHB010000009.1, read as the reverse complement.
TGGGACGACGTTCCCGCCTTCCAGCATCTGATTGACAACGCCGGGCTCGCAGCGTACCGGATCGACGGGCGCCACTACGACGTAGGGCACCGACGCGGCTATCTGGCCGCAGCGGCGTACCTCGGCCGCTGTGCTGCGGAAGAGGAACGATAGTGGCGCAGTAATCCCACGACGACGCCGCGCACGCGCACCTGAGATTCCGGCAGATAGAGCGACTCGCCGGCACCGTGGCTCGGTTCGAGCCGCACATGACCCGGCTCCTGAAAGAACCTTCCGACGGCGGCAAGTTGATCCCCGAGCACCAGGACGACCGTGTCTCCGTCCGTGGCGATGCTGCGATCCTCGATCACCGGGAGGTCACCGTCCAGGAGGAGCTCGTCGGCCAACAAGTTGCCCTTCACACGCAGTGCGTACAGCGGCCCCCCAGCGGCGAAGGACGAAGGCAGGTTGACTTCGGCGGGTCGAATTGGCTCGAGAGGATGGCCGCCCGCGATCTGACCCAGCAACGGCACTTCGACTCCACGAGCCAGCTTGGTGTCTACGAGCTGAATCCCACGGCCTTGATGCTTCGCCTTGCTGAGGTAGCCCTTCTGGACGAGTTGCTGGACGTGCTTGTAAACCGTGGCGGGCGACGAGAGACCAAAATGGGCGCCAATCTCCTCCAACGTCGGAGCGTACCCTTCAGCCTTCAGATAGCCGCTGATGTAGTCGAGAATCTCCTTCTGGCGCTTGGTCAGATACATGATGCTCGGAGCGACACGATGGGCGAAACGACGCGACTGACGGTTCGATAAGCGGGACCGAATGTCAAGGCAGCGCGATGGTACCCTGGCCCGATGGTTTACCTGTGTCTGGACATGGGCGCACGCCGTATTGGCGTGGCGGTCTCTGATCCCACCGGCATGCTTGCGCGGCCCCTCGATACGCTGCCAGGCGGCGAGCCAGCCGCCGCGTTCGCAGAGCGCCTGCGCCCACTCGTGCGCGACACGGACGCCCAGCGGCTGGTGATCGGACTGCCGAAGCGGCTCAGCGGGGCACACGGACCCGAGGCCGTTGCGGTCGAGGCAGTCGCCACCGAGCTGCAGGAGCTGCTTCGCATGCCAGTGATCCTATGGGACGAGCGGCTTTCGACGGTCGAGGCCACTCGGCGCTTGGTTGAATCAGGCGTGCGTCCGAAGCGTCGTAAGCAACTGGTAGACCGTGTTGCAGCAGCGCTTATTTTGCAGAGCTACCTCGACTCACTCGGCCCCCCAGTGCGCCCACCGTCGTGAAGCACCTCCCGCTGCTGGCCGCAGCGGCGGCGCTGCTCGCCGTCGCAACGGCCGCGATCGCAGTGGTGACCCTACAGCGCCAAGTGCGGGCGCCGTTCCAAGGCTACGAGGGGGACCACGTGGACGTGGTCGTCCGTCCCCGAATGGCGGCGCGCCAGATCGCCGACATGATGGAGGAGGCCGGGGTCGTAGAGTCAGCGGCGCTACTGACTGGCTGGTTGTGGTGGACCGAAAGAAGCGGCGACGTGCAGGCAGGAGAGTACCGCTTTATCGGGATTCACTCGGTGGTCGAGGTGGCCGAAGTCGTCACGTCCGGTCGAGTACGGCTCTACGCGGTGACGATCACCGAGGGATCCACCCGCTGGCAGGTGGCCGAAGCGATCGCCGTCGCAGGCTTCGACTCCTACGAGGCGGCGTTGGCAGCTACCGGCCGCATCGACTTGATTGAAGATCTCGACCCGATGGCGGACACGCTCGAGGGATACCTGTTTCCCGAAACCTACCTGGCGCCGCGGAGCGACCATGCCGAGGACCTGGTCGTCCGTATGGTCGAGGCATTCCACGAGGCCTGGACACCGGCCTACCGACGCCGCGCGGCCGAGCTGGAGATGAGCGTGCGCGCGGTGGTGACCCTGGCGTCGTTGATCGAGGCCGAGACACAAACGGCGCAAGAGCGCCCCGTGGTCTCGGGAGTGTTCCACAACCGACTGGCGCGCGGCATGTTGCTGCAAACGGACCCGACCGTAATCTACGCCCGACACCTGGCGGGCCGCGAAGGCCGCACCATCTATCAGTCAGACCTGCGTCGAGATTCTCCATACAATACATATCTCTACCCTGGGTTACCGGTCGGGCCGATCGGGAATCCACGATGGACGAGCGTCGACGCCGCGCTTTATCCGGCCGATGTCGATTTCTTGTACTTCGTATCGCGTAATGACGGCACACATGCCTTCTCGCAAACGCTTGCAGAGCACAACGAGCTTGTTGCCCGCTACCAGAGGTGAGCTATGAGCCAGGCCCGTGCCAACAGCCGGCTGCGAAGCAACGCCGCTAGCGGTCTGCGCTTCGCGGTGGTGGTCAGTCGGTTCAACGAGACGCTCACCGCCCGGCTGCGGCAGGGGGCGCTAAGCGCCTTGCTCGAGTACGGGGCTGCCCGATCCGACATCACAACGGCCTGGGTGCCGGGTGCCTTCGAGCTGCCGATCGCCGCGGCGCACCTGGCTTCGACGAATCGTTTCGACGCCATCGTATGCCTGGGCGCCCTCATCCGTGGCGAAACAACCCACTACGACGTGCTGGCCCACTCCACCGCTTCCGGATTGCAGGACGTCGCACGCCGAAGTGGATTACCGATCACGTTTGGCGTCCTGACCTGCGACACCGTTGAACAGGCCGCGGCGCGCGCCGGTGGCGAGCACGGAAACAAGGGGGTCGACGCCGCCGTCGCAGCGATCGAGATGGCGGTCCTGTTCAGCGCCGACGCCGAGCGATAGGTCAATGGGATACCGCCATCGTGCTCGCGAGCGTGCATTGCAGTGCCTCTATCAATGGGAGAGCACTGGTGCCGAGCTCGACGGGCTTCTCGACCGATTCTGGAGGGCACAGCCGGAACCGCGGCGAGTGCGCGAGTTTGCCGAGGTGTTGGTAAGAGGCACGGTAGACGCCGTGCCCCGCATTGACCCACTGATCGAGCAGCAGGCGGAGAACTGGCGTCTCGAGCGTATGGGGTGCGTCGATCGCGGTATCCTGCGGCTGGGGGTCTATGAACTTCTCGATCAGTCCGAAACCCCTGCGGCGGTGGTGATCGATGAGGCGATCGAGCTGGCGAAGCGCTACAGCGGCGAGCAGGGGGGTACGTTCGTCAACGGCGTGCTCGATGGAATCTATCGACGGCTCCAACAGTCGCCAGCCAACGGCGACGTAGGCCTCGAGCCACAACCTGGTCGAAGCAAGGCAACCGGCGCATGAGCGGGTACCCGCATCAAGAGATCGAAGGCAAGTGGCGCGCGCGCTGGGATGCCGACGGGCTCTATCGCGCCAAGGTCGACTGGCAAAGACCCAAGCACTACGCCCTCACCATGCTGCCGTACCCGAGCGGTGACCTTCACATCGGCCACTGGTACGCCATGGTGCCCTCCGATGCCCGAGCGCGCTACATGCGCATGCGCGGATACAACGTCATGTTTCCGATGGGCTTCGACGCCTTCGGGTTACCGGCAGAGAACGCTGCGATCCAGCGCGGCATACACCCATGGAAGTGGACCTACGCCAACATCGAGAACATGCGACGTCAGCTCCACAGCATGGGGGCGATGTTCGACTGGGAACGCGAGGCGGTCAGCTGCACGCCGCAGTTCTATCGCTGGACAGAGTGGTTCTTCAAGAAATTCTATGACAGCAGTCTGGCATACCGTGCCGAGGCGCTCGTCAACTGGTCTGAGAGCCTCCAGACAGTGCTCGCCAACGAGCAAGTGATCGACGGTATGGACGAGCGGACCGGCCAGCCGGTAGTGCAGAAGCTCATGTCGCAGTGGTTTCTGCGCATCCTCAACTACGCTGACGAGCTGCTCGACTTCGGGAAGTTGGATTGGCCCGAGTCAGTCGTCAAGGCGCAGACCAATTGGATCGGACGCAGCATCGGCGCACGAGTCACCTTCCGGACCGAGCAGGACGAGCCGATCGAGATCTTCACGACGCGCCCGGACACCCTGTGGGGAGCAACCTTCATGGTGTTGGCACCCGAGCATCCGCTGGTCGCAGAGATCACCACCAGCGAGCAGCGTCCCACCATCGACGCCTATGTGCTGCAGGCAGCACAGGCAACCGAGATCGAACGCAGCTCCGAAAGCCGCGACAAGACCGGCGTATTCACCGGCGGCTACGCGCTCAATCCGGTCAACGACGAGCGCATCCCGATCTGGATCGCCGATTACGTCATGCTCACCTACGGTACGGGCGCCATTATGGCGGTACCGGCACACGACCAGCGCGACTTCGAGTTCGCGCGCCAGTTCGGCATCGAGATACGTCCTGTCATCCGCCCGGTTGCGGGGGAGCTGAACGGAACGACGATGGCGGAAGCGTACGTGGGTCCCGGCGTGATGACCAACAGCGGTGCGATCGACAACGTGCCGTGCAACGAAGCAAAAGGTCTGAACAACCCCAGCATCGCCGCCACGATCGACTGGTTGAAGAAGCACAATGCCGGGGACGAGGCGGTGACCTACCGCCTGCGCGACTGGTTGATCTCGCGGCAGCGGTATTGGGGAGCGCCCATTCCCGCCGTAAGGACGGAGACCGGCGACTACGAATCCGTGCCCGAGCACGAGCTGCCGGTACTCTTGCCGGAAGACGTCGAGTTCATGCCGACGGGGCAGAGCCCACTCCAGAACCATAAGGGTTTTCTGACCGCGCAGGATGCGGAGGGCAAGCCGGCCGAACGCGAAACGGACACGATGGACACTTTCGTGTGCTCATCCTGGTATCAGTACCGCTATCTCAGCCCCAACTACGAGGACGGCCCGTTCGATCCGCAGGAAGCCGCCTACTGGCTACCCGTCGACGTGTATACGGGCGGTGCGGAACACGCCACCCTGCATCTGCTCTACACGCGCTTCTTCACCAAGGTAATGCGCGATCTAGGAATGTTCGACCGCACCGCCGAGGTCATGCGGAGTCACGAGCGCAACCCGGAGGCGCTCTTCGACGAACCCATGCTGCGATTGTGCAATCAGGGCCAGGTGCTCGGTGAGGAGCATCCGGGTGACACGATCGCGGCGTACGGTGAGTGGGACGGGAACGTACTGCGCGCCTCGCGAGTGCGAGTGCTCCAGGAGGCCGACGGCAACGGCAGCGGCGATGTGATCGGCGAGATCCTCCGGCGAACGGAGAATATCCTCACGGTGGGCCGACTCGACGGCAGCCGCGCGACCGTCGAGGTTGCCGCGGACGCCGAGCTCGACATTCCGCGCGTCGCGGGTGCCAAAAGCGTCAATCAACTTCACCACCACCTCGAAGTCGAGCGCATGTCGAAGAGCAAAGGGAACGTCGTCAACCCCGACGAATGGGTGGTGCGCTTCGGATCGGACTCACTGCGCGCGTATCTGATGTTCGGCTTCGATTGGAGAAAGGGAGGCCCATGGGACAGCAGCCGTATCCAGGGTGTCGTCCGGTGGATCAACGACATCTGGGAGATCGCAACACAGGGACCGCCGTCGGGGGATGGGACGCCGGAAGCGGAGCTCCAACTCGAGCGGCGGCTGCATCAGACCGTCGGACGTGTGCAGGCGGGTCTCGAGAACTTCACCTTCAACACCGCAATCGCGGCCCTGATGGCCTTTCGTAACGATCTGCGCGCGGGTCTACGCGAGGCACACATTGGCGCGCCGGCGTGGGAATCTGCGCTCAATACCATGGTACGTCTGATGGCACCGCTCACGCCGCACGTAGCGGAGGAGATATGGGAGCGTCTCGGACAGGAATACAGCGTTCACGAGCAACCCTGGCCCCGGTTCGACGCCACCAAAGCCGCCGAGGACAACGTCTCCCTGGTGGTTCTGGTCAATGGTAAAGTTCGAGATCATGTGGAGGTGCAGGCTGGGATAGGGGAGGACGAGGCCAAGCGCCTCGGCCTTGCGACCGAGGGTGCCCAGCGGTATCTGGCGGGCGGCATCGAGCCGCGACGGGTGATCTTCATCGCGGCGCGGAAGGGTCAGGAGCCCAAGGTCAATATCGTTCTCTAGGGACATGGGTTTGGGAGATGAAGGGTAGGCAACGCAACCGCAGACGACCGGCCGGGCTCGCCCGCGTGGCAGCCATAGTGACGCTGGGGGCGTGCCTGTCGTGCGGATACACCCTGGTTGGGTCAGGTGCGTTTCTTCCCGACTACATCCGTGTCGTCGCTATTCCGACGTTCGTGAACTTGACGCCGCGTTTCGAACTAGAGGTACGCGTGACCGACGCGGTGACCCGCGAGTTCGTCTCGCGCGGCAACTACCGCATAGTGGGTAGCCAAACGGGCGCTGACGGCGTCTTGCAGGGCGAGATCCAATCGTTCACCGTAACCCCGATTGGGATCAATCCACGCGACCGGGCCGATACGTGGCAGGTAACGATTCGAGCACGAGTCACCTTCACCGACCTCGTCGCCAACGAGGTGCTGTTTACTAACAGTGCCTTCCAGTACCAGGAGCAGTTCGAGTTCCCGGCGTCATCGGAGGGGCAGGTCGATATCGAGGTGTCGTCGATCGACGAGATCTCGGTGGAGTTCGCCCGCGCGGTGGTGTCGAGCATTCTCGAGGGCTTCTGAGGGCGAATCGCCGGCGTGGCCAGCAGGAAGCCAACGACGATCCCGGAGGTCCGCCGTTCCCTGAGCGAGGATCGCATCGCGCCCGTGTACCTTGTGCTGGGGCAGGAAGACGCGCTTCGTCGCCACGTGGCTGAGGCTTTCGTCGATGCGTTCGAGCAGCGCGGTGACGGTCCCGGCACCATAGACCGGATCGATGGGGCGAGCGTTTCGCTCGCCGACATGATCGACGCGGCACGTTCACTGTCGTTGTTCGCGATGGCGGCGGACGGCCCCGCTCGTCTCGTCTGGGTGTCACGTTTCGAACACATGGATCTCGCGCAGATCGACGAGCTTTCCGCCTACCTGAGCCATCCGGTCGACACGACTTGCCTCGTGTTGGAGGCCTCGAAGCTCGACAAGCGCAAGCTCGCATACAAGACCGTGGCGGCAGCGGCTACTGTGGTCGACTGTGAGCCGCCGCGCCGAGAGTCGGACGTACGCCGCTGGCTCGAAGGGAGCGCACGCGCGCGTGGGCACGAGATTGCTGCCGATGCGCTCGAGTACATGATCGCGATGGCCGGAACGAGCATCACGGCGCTCGAGCAGGAGCTCGAAAAGGCGATGTTGTATGTCGGTGATGGTGGCCAGATCCACGCCAACGATCTCGAGGGGCTGTTGGGGCGCAGCCGGGGGTACTCGGTGTTCGAGCTGACCGACGCCCTGGTACGAGCCGATCCTGAAGGGGCCCTGCGACTACTCAACGTGCTGTTGGATGATGGTGAGGAGCCGTCGAGGGTGCTGGCAATGATTGCCTGGATCACACGACAGCTGGTGATCGCGCACGACGTCGCCGCCACCGGCGTTTCGAGGCGCCAAAGCATGGAAGCCATCGGCGGTCGCTGGCAGCAACGAGGCGCCGTATTGGACCGGGCCCGGCGCGCGGCGCGCGGGCCCCTCACGGACGCGATCGGCGCCTGCGCGGACACCGATCTGTTCATCAAGCGGTTACGTGATGTACGCCACGGAGCGGACAGGCTGAGGCCAGCCCGGGGGAAGCTGGAGGCGCTTTGCCGTCAGATCTGTGCCGCCTAGCAGGCCGTGGTGAAGGCGCCGACGCCAGTTATCGCTATCGCCCTATGTACCGATCGCCCGAATTCTTCGGGCCAGGCGCGACTTTTTTCGCGCTGCGAGGTTGCGATGAATGACCCCGCGTTGGGCGGTTCGATCGAGCAGCGTTTGGGTCTCGGTCCAGCGTTCGCGTACGCGCTCGAGGTCGCCCGCTTCGATGGCCTCGTCGAGCAGGCGAAGCGCGGAGCGCAGGCGTGACCGACGTGCCCGGTTGCGACCCCTCCGGACCTCGTTTTGGCGCATGCGCTTCTTGGCAGATGCGTTGTTCGGCATATTCAGAAAAACTCCTTGATCGGCCGCGTGAGACATGAAGGTTAGGCCGCCGGACGCCGACGGTCAAACACCCTCTGGCGCCTTGGAAACCAACCGTCTCTTGCGGTCCGCAGGAGCTGTCGGCGGCCTGACGTTGCTGTCGCGAGTATTCGGTCTGCTGCGCATGGCGGTAATCACCGCATTGCTCGGAACGGGAAGCGCCGCCGATGCTTGGGCAATCGCCTTCATGCTGCCCAATTCGCTACGACGCCTCGTGGGCGAAGGGAACATCTCGGCTGCGTTCGTGCCCATATTCACCCGCCTGGGGCGTCAGCGCGACGAGACCAGGACCTGGGAGCTGGCGCAGCGGTTTCACACTGCAGTCGCCATCGCGGCGGTCGTCCTCGCCCTCGCCGGCGCCCTGGCCGCGCCTTTCCTGGTGCGCTGGCTGGCGTCGGGCTTCGCGGCCGTCCCGGGCAAGATCGAGCTCACCGTCCAGCTGACTCAATTCGTATTCACGTATCTCGTGTTCATCTCGATGGCTGCCGTCCTGGTGGCGGTGCTCAACTCTCGCGACCGCTTCGCGGCGGCTGCGTTCGTTCCTGTACTCCTCAACATCAGCATCGTGGGTGCGGGGCTGACTGCCTGGTGGGCCGGCATCACCGACCCTGTCCGCGCGGTCTGGGTTGTGGCCGGCGCTGCGGTGCTGGGTGGAGCAGCCCAGTATGTGTTTCTGGTTCCCTACGCCCGCCGGCTGGGTATGCGCATTCGGCCACGTCGCCCGACGGGGGATCCTGCACTACGCGAGATCGGCCGCCTGATGGTGCCGGGCCTGTTCGGCGTCGGAATCATCCAGATCAACATCATCGTAGGGCGCACGCTGGCGAGTCAGCTCGGTGAAGGAGCCGTGGCGTCGCTCGACTACGCGGCGCGCATCAACGAGCTGACGTTGGGTGTCTTCGCCATCTCGGTAGCGACGGTGGTGCTGCCCCTCATGTCGCGCCAGGGAGCAACTAAGGACCTCGCGGCACTTCGCGACACGCTGTTGTTCGCGCTGCGGCAAATCAGCCTCGTGACAATACCGGCGGCGGTGGGCATGATTCTGCTGCGCCACGAGATCGTAGAGGTGCTCTACCAGCGCGGCCAATTCGATGTAGATTCGACCCGGCTTACCGCCGCGGCTCTGTGGGGGTACGCCATCGGTCTGGTGGGTGTAGCCATCGTGCGCGTCGTGGCCCCGGCGTTCTTCGCGCTGCGCGACACCGCGACGCCCGTTCGGGTGGCCGCCGTCGCCATGCTGGTGAACATCGGCGCTTGCCTCGCATTGCGCTCTGCGCTCGGCAACGCCGGAATCGCTCTCGCCAATTCGATCGCTGCAACCGTGAACGCGGCGCTGCTTCTGATCCTGTTTCGACGCCGCGCCGGCGCGTTGCGCCTGTGGAGTCTCGCAGCAAGCCTGGCGCGCATCGCGGCCGCCACTGCGGTCATGGGCTGGGTTGTGGACGCGCTCCGACACGTCGCCTGGCACAACGGCGCAGGCAGCGGCATCTTCGATCTCGGCAAGCTGCTGGCAGTGATCGCCATCGGTATCCTCACGTACCTGGCCGCACTGGCGGCCATCCGCGCACCGGAGGTCCGGGAGCTTCGATCGGTCACTCGGGGCGGCGTACCTGATACCCTCAACAATCGAGGAGAGGCTTCCGGGGGGGAGTAACTCATGTTTCGGCCTGGGCGCTAGCGACTCGTGATCTCCGTCGTGCAGCGTGTACGCTCCGCACACGTGATTGCCGAGGCGCAAGAGGTCGGCCGCATCGGTCCCGGGCTCTTGGTGCTCGTGGGCGCGGTTCGCGGCGACAGCGAACGAGATGTTGAGTATCTGGCGCGGCGTCTCGCTACCCTGCGCGTGTTTCCCGACGCACAAGGACGCATGAACCTCTCGCTGCACGACGTCGATGGCTCGGTGCTCCTGGTCTCACAGTTCACCCTCGCTGCCGACACGCGCAAGGGCCGCCGTCCATCGTTCAGCCGAGCACTGCCGCCAGACACGGCAGAGGCGCTTATCATCAAGTTGGCCGAGCGCCTACGAAAAGACCGGCTTGAGGTTCAAACCGGGATCTTCGGCGCCCAGATGCAGGTCCACTCGGTAAACGACGGACCGGTAACCCTCCTGCTTGATTCGCATCAGCAACGGCGCGCCAGCGAGCGGCTGGCGGATCGCGACAATGCCTGACGTCGGATCGGGGCTAGGTGGCTGGGAGCTTGACTACCTGGAGCGTCTTCGGGTCGAGCGCGGCCGTTCGGCGCGCACCGTCGAAGCGTACGCTTCGGACCTGGCCCAATTCGAAAAGTGGTGCAGGAGTCGACAGCTCAGTGCCCTCGGCGTCGACGTGCGATCGTTGCGCGATTGGCTCAGAAGTCTGGAGACCAGCGGCATCAGCGCCCGCTCACGGGCGCGCAAGCTGTCGGCGTTGCGTGGCCTCTATCGTCACTTGGTCGAGGCGGGGCGCATCGACAGCGACCCCAGCGAGTTGCTACGAGCACGCGAGCGCCGACGATCGTTGCCGCGTACGCTCGAACCGGAACAAATCGAGCAGCTGATGGCGCAGCCAGACACGGAGATCCCCGACGGTCTACGTGATCGCGCCATGCTCGAGGTCGCGTACGGCTGTGGCTTGCGAGTGTCGGAGCTCGTGGGCTTGCGCATCGTTGACCTGGATCTGGAAGAGGGAATCGTGCGGTGCCGTGGAAAGGGCGGAAAGGAGCGCCTGGTTCCCATCGGCGACGAAGCCGCGCACTGGCTTGATCGCTACCTGGAAGGAGGCCGGGAGCGATCGGCAAAGACTGCCGCCGAAGGCGCAGTTTTCCTTACCCGCCGTGGTCGCCCGCTAACTCGCCAATGGTTTGCCAAGCTGCTAAAGCGATATGCCGTGCAGGCCGGGATCGCCTCGCAGCGGGTCAGCCCACACGTCCTGCGTCACAGCTTCGCCACCCACCTGCTCGAGGCAGACGCCGACCTGAGGGCGGTGCAGGCAATGCTCGGGCATGCGCGGATCTCCACTACCGAGGTCTATACGCACGTGAATCGACGCCGGCTGCGGAGCGTGTACGACCGCCATCATCCGCGCGCGCGATGACCGTCACGGGCAGCTTGCTCGAGCGCCTCGACGCGCCCACGCGTGAGCTGCTGAGTCTTTGTGGTCATCTCGCTTCGGAGCGCGGCGAGCGAGCCTATCTGGTGGGTGGACGCGTTCGGGACCTGCTGCTTGGCCGCGATTCAATGGACATCGACATTGTGGTCGTTGGCGACGGCATGGCCGTCGCGCAGACGCTATCGCGGCATGACGGCGGAAAGTTGACCCGGTACCACAGCTTCGGAACCGCGCGCGTCGACCTTGACGACGGGCGCGCGGTCGATTTCGCCAGTGCCAGGCGCGAGTGCTACACGAGCCCCGGGGAGCTACCCCAAGTACAGGGGGGCACGCTGCATGAGGATCTCGCGCGCCGCGATTTCTCGATCAATGCGATGGCATTGTCGCTCGACCCCGATGCGGCAGGTGAGCTGATTGACGAGTTCGGAGGCGGCGCCGATCTCGACGCCGGCCTCGTGCGCATCCTGCACGCCGGTTCGTTCGCCGATGATGCGACGCGGATGCTGCGAGCCATCCGGTTCCGGCTCCGACTTCACTACCAGCTAGAGGTCGACACGGCGAGGGCACTCGCCGAGGGCGTTCGCGGCGGCTACCTCGACTCGATCTCAGGTGACCGTTTGCGCCGCGAGCTGCGCAAACTCTACACCGAGGCACCGGTAGAGGGTCCACTGGCGCTGGCAGAAGCCGGCCTCCTGGAGCCCATCCAGCCGGACCTGGAGGCCCGTCGTGACGCGCTCGAAGCGTTGTCGGCCGAACTGGAGCGGGCGCCTGCAGAAGGCCAGGCAGAGCCCTGGTCGCTGGTGCTGGCGGCTACGGCGACCGAGCTGAAGCCGCAGCAAAGATGCGACCTGGTACGCCGATTGAGGTTGTCACGGTCGGGGAGGCAGGCTCTGATGGATTCCGGGGCGGCCTGGGTACGAGCCCGCGCGGCGCTGGCGAAGTTCCATAGTCCTGGCGAGCGCGCCACCGTACTCGACCAACTCGCTCCAGAGAGCCTTCGCGTTGTGATCGCAACCAGCGCGGGGGTCGACGGTGAACTCGGCGGCGCCATCCGCCGGTATCTGGACCATGATCGCGACGTGACCGCGACGCTCGACGGGACAGGGTTGCAGGACATGGGCTGTCCGGAAGGGCCCGCGGTTGGGGAGATCTTGCGCGCCCTGCGCGTGGCGCGCATCAACGAGGAGGTTCTTGACAGGTCGGGCGAGGAGCGCCTGGCGCGGCGCCTCATCGAGGCCCACTCACAACAGCGTGCTGAAATTGACCGTCTGAGAGGCCCATGATAGCGTGCGTCGGTTTCTGCAACTCTTCTTGACGGCTGGCGACTCGCCCTCGCGCGGTATGTTCAGCGCGGCCGATTCCGATTCCGCTTTCGACGCCGCGCCCCGCGCACACGCGAACCGCTCTCGACGCCGGCTCTGCGGCAACGATTAGAGGGATCCAATGGAAGCAAAACGACACTATCTCCTTACCTCGGAGTCGGTGACCGAGGGTCATCCGGACAAGATCGCCGACCAGATCTCCGACGCTGTTCTCGACGAGATCATGGGCAACGATCCCACAGGGCGAGTCGCCTGCGAAACGATGGTGACCACCGGACTGGCGATTGTCGCCGGCGAGATCACGACCAGCTCGTACATCGAGATCCCGCGCATCGTGCGCCAGACGATCCGCGACATCGGCTACACGAACGCAGAGTACGGTTTCGACTACGCGACCTGCGGGGTCATTACGTGCATCGATGAACAGTCACCTGACATCGCGATGGGCGTCGACCCTGGCGGAGCGGGTGATCAGGGTCTGATGTTCGGCTATGCCTCCACCGAGACCGCCGAGCTCATGCCGATGCCAATCACGTTGGCACACAAGCTATGCCGCCGGCTTGCCGAAGTTCGCAAGGACGGAGTCTTGGACTACCTACGGCCCGACGGCAAGTCTCAGGTTACCGTCGAATATGTGGACGGCCGTCCAGCGCGCGTTGACACCGTGGTGATCTCGACGCAACACGCCGCAGACGTGAAAACGAGCGTCATACGCGACGACATCCTGGAGAAGGTGATCTACCCGGTAGTTTCGGATGAGTGGCGCGACGACAAGACCGTCTATCACATCAATCCGACCGGCCGGTTCGTGACCGGCGGCCCGCAGGGTGACTGCGGCCTTACCGGACGCAAGATCATCGTCGACACCTATGGCGGCGTCGGCAGCCACGGGGGCGGGGCGTTCTCGGGCAAAGACTGCACGAAGGTCGACCGCACCGCCTCATACATGGCGCGCTATATCGCCAAGAATCTGGTAGCAGCGGGAGCGGCGGAGCGCATCGAGCTACAGCTCGCATATGCGATCGGCGTGGCCGACCCGATCTCGATCATGGTCCAGACACGCAACACCGCGCGGGTGCCTGAGGCACGCATCATCGAAGCCATTCGAGCGATCTTCCCGTTGACCCCGAAGGGCATGATCGAACACCTCGACCTGCGCCGCCCCGTCTATCTTGCGACAGCAGCCTACGGCCACTTCGGTCGCGATGAGTTTCCTTGGGAGTCGACGGCACTCGCGGGTGACGTGCGCTCGCTGCTGGGCCTGGCGGCGGACTGAGGCGTTCTCTCGCTAGTGGCCGGTAACAGAGCAGAGCTCAGGACACTAGTGGCCTGCTTAGGTGCGGACTCCGAGCGCCTGGTAACCGCCGAGCGACAGGAACAACAAATGCGGCGCCCAGGCTGCCAACCCGGGCGGCAGCTGGCCGGCATAGCCAAGGGCACGAAACACTCCGAAGGCGATCCAGTAGACGGCCACCAGGCCGATGGCGATCCCAACGCCGGTGAGAGCGCCCTGTCTGCCCATCCGGAAGGCGAACGGTATGCCGACGACGGTCATCACGAAAACGATCGCCGGGGTAGCGGCCTTCATGTTCAGGTCGACGAGAGCTCGATGTGTTTCGTAACCCCGCTGCTGTAACAGCTCGACGTGCTGTTGCAGCTCGAGCGTCGACATCTGCTCGGGCTGGAGAGGACTCTCTCCGAAGTAGGACGGGGTGAGCTCGATTGGCAATACGGAGAAGCGGAACTCTTCGAGTTCGGTAGGCGACAGTCTGGCGGACTGGTCTTCGGCGATGAAGTAGCGTCGCCAGCCATCGTGGCCTTCCCAGCGGTCATTGGTGAACTCAGCGCGCTCGGCGAACTCCATCCGCGCAATTCCGCCTGTGCCGTCGTTGAGGTAATAGACCCGCAGTCCGAGGAGCTGCGGTGGCTCGGCCACGTACTCGGCGAAGTGGAAGACCCGACCACCCTCGGAAAAGACCCAGGTCTGATCGCGCTGCAAGCTGACGGCGCCGGTGGGGTGCATCTGCTCCTCGACAATGGCCGCCTGCTGAGCTGCAGTAGGTAGTACGTAGTCCTGCACGCCGTACTGGGCAGCAGTCAGCGCCACTGCCGGCAGCAGGATCGGCAACATCAGCCGATAAAGGCTGACACCGCCTGCGAGCGCCGCCACCACCTCGTTGCGCTTGGCCATAAGGCTGAAGGTGGCGAGCACCGTGACCACTGCCGACATGGGCAGAACATTGAAGACGATCTCCCAGATCTGGAACTTCATGTACGTGGGGATCATCTCCGGATGGGCCACATACGAGGCCTTGTCGATCCATGTCGTGGTAGCAAAGATCGTCACGAAGGCGGCGAACGTAAGCATCCAGATGGCAGCGTAGCTACGCAGCACGTAACGATCGAGGAGTCGTGGAAAACTGGCACCGCGGCGACGTCCGGCGCGCCGTGCCGGCCGGCGGAGCAGGCGGCGGAGGCGATGTACCAGGGCGCTGCGGCGCTCGAGCAACGGTTGCACTCCGCGAACGATGCCGAAGTCGACCTCGCGACTCTTCTTCCACAACAACACTAGCGCGACCGTACCCATGATCAAGTTGCCGGCCCACATTCCCAACCACGGCTGGATGTTGCCCACATCGCCCTGCTGCTCGCCGTTCTGGAGGAAGAAGTAGTAGACGACGATCACCGCTGTGCCGATGCCAAAACCGGCCGCCGTGGTCTGTCGCTGGGTCGATATGCCGAGCGGCAGTGAGATGAGACCCATGATGATGCAGGCAAACGGAAAGGCGTATTTCTTGTGAACTTCGACCTGCAGGTCGTAGGCAGGATCGCCGACTTGCTGACGGTCCGTTATGGTCCGTCGCAGTTCGGTCAACGTCATCGAACGCCCGTCCTTGCCAAGCTGCCCCAGTACCGACCCATCCTCTTCCTCGGAGTAGATCAACATCGTCTGACGGTCGAAGCGTGTCACCGTGGCTTCGAGCGGATCCTCGGCCGACCCGATCAGGGTGCCGTTCTCGAGTAGCAGATAGGTCTTACGCGTATCGTCGTCGATACGGAGGAAGCCGCGCTCGGCACGCACGATGTTCGGCGGGTCGTTGTCGGTCCGCGCCGCGAAAACTCCACGCCACTCGCGGCCGTCGTCGACGATGTCCTCGATGTACAGCACCAGCCCGGGGAAGTCCTCGATGAACACGCGTGGCTTGATCTCGCCGGAGAAAGCGCGCTTGGTGATCGTTTCCCAGTTCATCTCCCGCAAGCTCGTATTGCCCCACGGAAGCGACACCATGAAGACGTAGCTGGTCACCGCCCAAGCGATGCCGGCCAGAATCAACACCGGAGGCATCAGATGCAGAAGGCTGACCCCCGAAGCCCTCAGCGCCACGATCTCGAAATCCGACGACATGCGACCGAACGCGATCAGACCGCCGACGAGCAGGCCCATCGGAAGGGTCAGCACAACGATGAACGGCAGGCTGTAGACGATCGCCCACAGCACCGTCGCCAGCTCGGCACCGTACTGAATCCAGATCTGCGAGATGCGCAACAGGAAACGCATCAGCATGAGGAACGTAAACACTCCGAAGCCAAGCAGCGTGGGGGCGATCATCTCCTGGATAACGTGCCGCCACAGGATGAACGCCGGCCTGAACCGAGCTGCCGCGCGGCTGAAACCGCTGGCCGGAGCCTCGTGTGCCAGCGTGCTCATCTGGCGATCCCGTAGTAGCGCGCCAGGCGATCGGGCTGCATTCCTAACGCGTACATCGCGCGGAGTACCCACATACGCACGATCGTGCGCCAGGGCCCCAGCTGGTCCCACCGCCGCGCCGACGTCACCACGGTAGCCTCCACGGGCGCCAAGCTACCGAACCGCTTCAGACGCTGCGTAAACTCGACGTCCTCGAAAAGCGGCAAGGGTGCAAAACCACCGGTGGACTCGAATACTTGTCGGGTGACAAAGAGCCCTTGGTCGCCGGTTGCCACGCCCGTCAATCGACTGCGTAGTGTGATCAAGTGCCCCACGACACGCAAGATCCAACGCGGCGAGGCGAGGTGCAGGCGAAAGAACCCACCAACGTGGCCGGACTCGATCGCCTGGACAACGACGACCCGCCAGCTCGCTGGTAGTCGCGTATCCGCATGCAGAAACAGAAGTACGTCCCCGGCGGTAACGGCGGCACCGGCATTCATTTGCGCGGCCCGACCGCGCGCCGAGGCGATCCAGGCGACACCGGATTCACGCAGCAGACGCTTGGTGCCGTCGGTGCTACCGCCATCCACGAACACTAGCTCGCAGCCGGGCTCGGCGCATTGCTTGCGGAGTTGGTCCAACAGGGAGGGTAGGACCGCCTCCTCGTTCCAAACCGGTACGATGACACTCAGGCGCACGTGAGCTTTGACAGCCAAGGAGGATGACCGGCACCTCGGTGAGGTGCACGCTGGTTGCAGGAGCACTCTGCCCGTCCAGTGTATCTCAGCGCACCGAAGCGCTACTCCGAATCCGCCGATCGGGGACCGCTCGCTCGGCGCGTCATTAGCGGCGGTCATGGGGCTGGGATACCATCCGATCCCATGTTCCGCGTCGTGATTCTTGGGAGCGGTGCGTCGCTGCCCACCCTTTACCGGCAGCCCGCTGCGGTCGCCGTCCAGTTCGAAGGGGATGTTTATCTGTTCGACTGTGGCGAAGGCACCCAGCTACAATGGCGCCGCGCCAGTCTGCGCTTCGGGCGCCTGCGAGGGATCTTCATCTCGCACCTGCACGGGGATCACCTCAATGGCCTCGTCGGACTGCTGCAGACGCTATCTCTGAATGACCGCTCCGAACCACTACGATTATTCGGACCACCAGGCATCGCCGACTACTGGGCGGCCCTCGGCCGGTTCCAGGGAGTCCGACTAGGCTACCCGCTGAAGATCGTCGAGGCTGAGGGGGGTCGGCTCCTCGAAGCCACCAATCACCGTATCGAATCGGCTAGCCTGGACCACGGGATCTCGACGCTGGGCTTCGCTCTCGTGGAGTCCGACAAGCCCGGACGCTTCGACGTGAAGGCGGCGACGGCGCTCGGAGTGGAGCCGGGTCCGTTGTTTGGAACTCTTCAGGATGGGGAGAACGTCGTGCTCGGCGACGGCCGGGTGATCATGCCGAACCAGGTGCTGGGAGCGCCGCGACCCGGCAGGCGGGTTACCTATTGTGTCGATACGCGACCATGCCGCGCCGCTGTGGAGCTAGCCCGCAACTCCACCTTGTTCCTCTGTGACTCGACATTCGGTAGTGAGCTCGTAGAAGAAGCGCATGGGCGAGGGCACTGTACCGCTGCGCAAGCAGCGGAGATGGCTACGAAGGCCGGCGCCAAGCGCCTGGTGCTCACCCACGTATCGGCGCGTTACCACGATGCGAGGCCGTTGCTCGCCGAAGCCACTGCGGTCTTCGCCGAAACCACCATCGCCAGCGACCTGATGGAGATCGTCCTTTGAGCGAGGATTCGCAAGCCAACGCGTCGCGGAGTCCCTCCGATCAGCGCCGACCGATCGGCACGATGCAGGCCACCGCCGTACGGATGACACTAATCGTCATGCCGAACGACAGCAACCCGCACGGCACAGTGAGCGGCGGTCGCGTCATGCACCTGATCGACATTTGCGGCGCCGTCGCCGCCGTTCGCCATGCCAGGCACAAAGTGGTTACCGCGTCGTTCGACGACATGGCGTTTGTCGCTCCTGTGCCGGTGGGGCATATCTTGATCCTGGATGGCATGGTCACCTGCACTGGCAACACGTCGATGGAGGTGCGCGTAGTCGTGCACGGCGAGAACCCGATCACCGGAGATGTAAGGCAAACAACCACCGCGTACCTCACCTTCGTCGCCCTCGACGACGACGGCCGGCCAGCCGCCGTCCCGAACCTCGTCGCGGAGACCGACGAGCAACGCCAGCTGATGTCGGAGGCCACGCGGCGGCGCCGCAAGCGGCTTGCTCACCATGACAACCCCTAAGGGCCCCGTTCAGCGATCATTGAAGCGGCACTCGCGCCCACTAGCAGGCCCACCACACTTGCACCACGGCCTGCGAAGGGCCTGCTAGACTCACGCCCCTCGCACCGCCCGGCTCGGTGTCTTCGAGCACGGGGCGGTCTCCAGGTTGACCGTTGAGGAGGAAAGAAGTGCGTATCGCGGTGTGCATGAAGGCGGTGGTCGATCCCCAAGCTCGCGTCGAGCTCGACGCGGACGGGCGGTTACGCACCGACAACCTGAGTTACGAGGTCAACGAATATGACCTCTACGCCGTCGAGGAAGCGATTCGCCTCGCCGAGGCGAGTGAGGGTGATGTCACGGCCATCACACTCGGCAGCGCGGGCGCCATACAGGGACTTCGCAAGGGCCTGGCCATGGGGGCCGAGGTGGCCATCCACGTGGATTGCGACGGGGATCGACTCGACGCCCACGGAACCGCGACACTCCTGGCCGCCGCACTGGCGGGGGGCAATTTCGACCTCGTGCTGGCCGGAGTCGAATCGGACGACGTCGGCACCTCGCAGGTTGGGGTGCTGCTCGCGGAGGCGCTGGGCTTCGCGTCCACCACGCTCGTCGTCGGTACCTCGCCGAGCGTAGACGGCAAGATGTCGGTACGGCGAGAGCTCGAGGGCGGCGACCACGCTCAGGTGGAAATCGAGCTGCCCGCAGTGCTTACGATCCAAACAGGCATCAACGAACCGCGCTATCCCAGCCTCAGAGGCATCATGGCAGCCAAGCGTAAGGAGCTTCGGGTGGTGACACCGGCCGACCTCGCAGTCGCGGAGGAGGCACTAGCGCCGCGCGTAGAAACGCTGGACCTGGCAACGCCACCAGCGCGGCAGCGCGCCCGCGTAATCGAAGGCACGGCGGCCGAGGCGGCCACCGAGTTGGTCCGTATCTTGCGCCAAGAGGAGAAGGTGCTGTGAGCCGGACCGTTTGGATCATAGCGGAGCATCAGGAAGGCCAGCTGAATCGTGGCGCGGCGGAGCTCTCATCGGCCGGCCGCGCGGTTGGGGACGAGGTCGTGGCCGTCGTTTGTGCCGGCGTGGAAAGCGGAATCGCCGAGCAGTTGGCGCCGTTCGTCGACCGCGTGCTGTTGATCGAAGACGAGGGCCTTGCGGGCTATACGGCAGGAGGCTATGCGCAGGTCATCGTGGCTCTGGCGGAAACGCATTCGCCGGCCGTGATTCTGTTACCTCACGCCCCCCTCGGGCGTGACCTCGGACCGATGCTCGCCGCCCGCCTGTCGACGGGGATGATCAGCGACTGCTTCGCACTCGAGTGGGACGCCGGACTGGTGGGAACTCGCTCCGTATACCGCCGCAAGCTCGTGTCACGCGAGCGCGTCACCACATCTGGAACAGCCATCGCCACGGTCCAGCGCGGAGCGTTCCTAGCTGCGCCCGCGGCCGACGCCGCGCCCGTGCAACGCATCGATGGCGCTATCGATGGCTCCGCGGTACGCACCCGGCTCGTGTCGTTGGATCACGCAGCGCCCAGCGAGGAAGACATCACCGACGCCAAGATCGTCGTGGCCGGCGGCCGCGGCCTCGGCGAGGCTGACAGGTTCCCGCTGGTGCAGAAGCTGGCGGAGGCGATCGGCGGCGTCATGGCAGCTTCGCGTCCGGTGGTCGACCAGGGCTGGGTGCCGCATGATCGTCAGGTCGGTTCCTCCGGTACGACGGTACGACCGCAGCTCTACATCGCGCTGGGGATTTCCGGAGCCATCCAGCACATCGTCGGCATGCGGGAGAGCGACGTGATCGTCGCCATCAACAAGGATGGCCAGGCTCCCATCTTCGAGTACGCGCACTACGGCATCGTCGATGACCTCTTCAAGGTGGTACCGGCGCTGATCGAGGCGCTCCAGGCGGACTAGTGCTGCGGTCGCCCTTTCACGCTTCTCGAGCGTTCGGATGTTCAGAAAAACATCTGGATCGTGCAGCTCCGACGTTGCCGCATCTGCGGCAACGTCGGCGTAGCGCTCGAAGGCGGCGAGGGTCTCGCTCGGAATCTCCGCCAAACGCACCCCCAGCGGCGCCGCCGAGAATGCCGCCCCCGCGAAGAAACATCATCCCGAGTGTCGCTGGTAAACCGATCCGTGCCAGCACGCCGCTGCTCAGGCGAGTTCCGGGCTGTCGCCGCGGCCTTGATTGCATAGCTCCTCGAGATCCTCGATGGTGCTGATATCGTCCGGCGTCAGATCGACTCGACGTCTTACGATGCGTGGAAAGCGCAAGGCGAAGCCGCTCGGGTGCCGGCGACTCCGCCGGATCTCATCGAAGGCAACTTCGAGAACGACCTCCGGGGCGAGGCGCCGGATCGAGCCCTCGCTCGATAGCGTCTGTTTGCGGAAGCGGCGAGTCAACTCGCGTATGACGTCGTCTGTGAGTCCGCTGTAAGCGCGACCGGAGTCGACCAAACCATCTTCGCCGCGTACCGCGAAGATCAAGTCGGACAACATCCCGGCACGCTTGCCGCGCCCCCATTCGGCGCCAGTGACCACGACGTCGATCGTACCCACCGGTCGCTTCAGCTTCGCCCAGGAGCGACCGCGCCTTCCGGGCACATAGCGACTCTCGGGGTCCTTGAAGACCGCCCCTTCGTTGTCACGCGCTACTGCGGCGGCGAACCACGCAGCGATCTCACCCTCGGTACGCAGCAGCTCCCAGGGGGCGCGCCGGACACGTCCGTCGATGGGCAGCCTGCTCAACGCCTCCTTGCGACGCAGCAACGGTGCGTCGATCAGGTCCTCGCTGCTGGCGCGGAGCACGTCGAACGCCAGAAAGACGACCGGGGCGTCGAGCAGTAGGGTCAGTGGCACTTGCTTGCGACCCAGTCGACTTTGCAGCATGGCAAACGAGAGGCAGCGATCGTCGAGCCAGGCGACAACCTCGCCGTCGAGGATCCACTCGCCCTCCAATCCATCGATCCCGCGGCGCAGCTCGGGAAAGAAATGGGTGAAATCTTCCAAGGCGCGAGAGTAGAGCCGCTGTTGCCCGGAGGAGACATGCAGTTGAGCGCGGATTCCGTCAAACTTGTCCTCCGCGACGACCGGCGGAGTGAGGATCTCGAGCACCGCGGCAACACTGTTGCAGGGGTGCGCGAGCATGACTCGTACCGGGCGCTGAGCCTGCAGGGTTACGGAATCGAGCATCTCGGACGCGGCGTGCTCGGCGGCGGACCCGATATCCCCCAGCAACATATGCGCCCGTCGCACCGCCGCAGCAGGCTGGTCGAATGCCAGCGCGATTGCCTCCTCGACACGCGCCGCCTGCACACCGGTACGCAGCGATCCGAGGAGGAGCTTGACGAGGTACTTGGCTTCCAGCGGGGTGACGCGCGCCAGCAGCGCTTGTAATAGTTTTGTGCGCCGCGCCGCGCCTACTTCGCCGAGCTGCTGCAGTGCCTCGGCGACCTCCGTCAGTGTCAGACGAGGGCCGGCGGCGCGCCGGTGCCCCTCGAGAAGCGAGCCTACCGCAATTCCGAGGTCACCCTCCACGGTTGCCCGCCGCAGCAGCTCACGCCGGTCCTCGCCGGCAAACGCTGCCACCAGATCGATCAGCGTCGAGCGACCCACGCGCGTCGCCGGCGTACGAGGGGGTAGGGGAGCACCGGCAAGAAAGCGAGCTGCGGTGGCGACCCGTAGTGCGTCCTGGCTCGCCAGATACGCAGCCGCAGACTGTACCTTGGCGTCAGTCGAAGCGTGGCCGGAGATGGTCTCCAGCGTCAAGGCCAAAGCACGCATGGGCGCGCACTCTAACCAACCGGGGGGAACGTCGCAACAGAACCCCGTGCAACGCCCGCGCGGGGAGCTACCTCAGTCGCCGAAGCGCCGCGCCACCTTGCATCTGGCCCCCGCCGAAGCGAGGCCCATCAGAGTTTCTCAGCACCCCGTCATGGGCCGCCGCCGCCAGCGACTACGGCAGTGCGGGCTGCCTGTCCGGCACGCAGCTTGTTGAACCAACGATCGCGCTGCTCGACAAACCCGTCCCAGTTAGCCGGAGGAATGGGATCAGCGGATGGCAGCTGAAGTCTCACCGGATCAACGTAGCGGTCGCCCTGCTCGAGGCCGTAGTGCAGGTGGTACCCGGTAGCGTTGCCGCTCTTGCCGACATAACCGATGGTCTGCCCCTGCTTGACCTCGACGCCCCGCTTGATGCCGCTGTGGATTCGCGACATGTGCATATAGACCGAGCTGTACGAACCGCCATGTCTGATCTTCACGTAGCGTCCTGGCTCGCGGCCGTATGCGGCCTCCTGGATCACGCCATCCGCGGTGGCGACAATTTCCGTCCCCGGATCCGCGACATAATCCACACCGCGATGGGCGCGCGCCACGCCGGTCACCGGGTGAACGCGTCGCGGGCTGAAGCGAGAGCTGATGCGCGTGAACCGCACCGGAGAACGGAGGAACGCACGGCGTAACGAAGCGCCCTCTGGCGTGAAGTACTGGTCGGCACCTTCTGCATCGAGATATCGCACTACGCGGAGCGTACGGCCGCCGACCTTGAACTCCGACGCAAGAACTCGCCCATAGCCGAGGAACTGACCCTCCACGAAGCGCTCCTCGACGACCAGGTCGAGCCGGTCACCGACTTGCAGGTCGTAGTTGAAGTCGACGTCCCATCCATAGAGGTCGCCGATCTTCAGCAACAGGTCGTTGATCGAGCGTCCGGGCGGAGCGTTGTGAGCAAGCGCCGAGTGCAGGTCGTTGACGATCTCCGCGCTGACGAATGCCGGACGGATCTCGACGGGAATGACCACCTTGCTGGTCGTCCACACCTGGTCCTCGCGCGCCACGAACCACGCCGTCTGGCGATCGACCTGATAGCGCATCGCAGCGAGTGTGTCGTCGGCGTCGAAATAAAGGTGGTACTCCTGACCTGGACGGATACGACGCAGGTTGATCGAATCGGCCGCCGCGCGGACCACCGCGGCAGAGGTGTTGGCACTGACCCCGGCGCGCCGTAGCTCTCCATCGAGCGTGTTGCCGGTGGCGAACCGGTCATGCACTACACGCTGGGCCGTGAGTGCAACCGACTGCGGCCATGGGCGTGGCACCTCGGGCGCAGGGAAGGTTGCGCTGGTCAACTGCGCGTACGGCGACCAGATCGGCTCGGCAGGCAGCACCAACAGCGCTGCCCAGCCGAGAAGCACCGCGCCCAGCGTAGCTACCGGCCAGCGCAGCGGCAGGTCGTTGGTGGACTCGTACGGTAGACGCACGCGCACGTATTTGAACGCTTCGATCGTCAGGCGCAATTTCAGGTTCTGGCGTTGAGGTGAAGGCAAGTGAACCCAGCCGATGCAAGCGGTGAGCGCTGCGTTGCAAATCGCGGCACCAATTATATGATTGCGCCGACGACACGCAACTCTGAGGGCGACGCCCGTTCGACTAGTGCTCGAGTGCAAGCGAGTTCAGGCGGAGAGCGCGGGGGGGATTGCTTCTCCCACGCCGGAGTTGCTTCAATGGCATATGTAACAGCGAGTTCTTCCTGCGAGCGAGAGGTTCAAGACGTGTCAGCACGGACAATAGCTCGGGTGTGGCCGGCTTCGCGCTTACCCTGGGAGTCGCCGGAAATGTCACTGCGCAGCCCGCCCTCGTGCAGGAGGGCGGCAGCCGTTTCGAGGACCTGCTACCGCTTGACGACTTCTCACCGTCCCTCCTCGGTATCTACCGCAAGATGATGGAGATCGAGGATGTGATCAAGCAGCACACCGACCGCTACGGGGTGGACTACGAGCTAGCCCGCGCAACCTGCATGTACGAGTCGGGCGGTAACGCCAACCTGACCTCCTGGGCGGGCGCCAAGGGCTATTTCCAGGTGATGCCCGCGACCTTCCGTTCGCTTCGCGTGGAGACCAACATCGAGGCCGGCATCAAGTACATCGGCCAGATGGTGGAGCGGTTCGACCGCGAGGACTACGCGCTGGCGGCCTACAACGGCGGTCCGACCACGGTCGGTCGCAGTCGACCGATGCGACTCGAGTCGCTGCAGTACGTGCTCGGCGTGGGTTACTACCGCACCATGTTGAAGCTCCACGAGCGCTCCATTCGACGACATGCCTCGGCATTGAGGCTCACTACGGTGGCAGAAGGGGAGGACTGGTGGGCGCTCTCGGAGCGGCTCGGTCTCACCCTTCTGCAGTTGCGTTTGCACAACCCGTACCTGGCGCGGCGAAGGCCGCGCGAAGGGCAGCTGATCGCCTACCCACAGGCACCTCGCAACAACCTCTACCGGGTCGACGGCACTTTCCTGGAGTATCGCTCACGGCTCGGCGACAACTACTTCAACATCGCCTTCACGCTCGACATCGACCTCGACGAGCTGCGGGCGGAGAATTCGCTCTGGCACCTGCAAACGCTTGCCGTCGGAACGTTGCTCAGGATCCCGCTCAGCTGGGAAAGCGATCACAAGGTATACGAGGTCAAACCGAACGAGACCTTGGCCGAGATTGCCGAGGATCAGGACTCCAGCCCGTGGCGCCTCGTGCGCGACAACGGGCTGTGGAGCCAAACCGTCATCCCCGGCACGCTGCTACGCGTGCGAACTTGTTCCGGCGCAGCCCGCCTACGTCGTCCATCGCGTCACTCGGGGCGAGAATCTGGGCGAGGAAGGTAGGGAGCAGCACGCCTTCCTTTCGGCCGCCCGCTTTGACCACCATTGCATTGTCCTGGCCAATCGCCAAAGTGGCGCCTTCTTCGGCTGCCTGCTCTCTTCTTTGGTTTTATGATAAGGAACCTTATGGAAACTAACAGATTCGAGGCGGCCTACCGTTCCTGGCCATCCCGCATCACCACCCTCATGGCCGCCACGACGCTGGTGTTCACGGTTCCCCTGATGGCCCAGGAAGCGCCACCGACGTTCTTCGGCGGCATCCAGGTCAACGAGCCCGACCACGACCGCTGGGCGGCAGCGCTCGCCGACGCCGGCCTCGACTCTGTCCAGGTCACCCTCTACGCCCGACACCAGCGTTGGGACGAGGCGGCGCTCTACTGGGATCGTGAGGCCCCCTGGGTGGTCTCCGAAATCCGCGCCGCGAAGCGCGCCGGGTTGCGGGTCATGCTGGTGATGCGTGTCGCCCTCGAACACGGTCTCGCAGCCAATCGCCATCTGTGGCACGGGATGATCTGGCCACGCGACGATCAGCTACAGGCTTGGTTTGAAGGCTACTCCGAGTTCGTGCTCTGGGGAGCCGACCTCGCCGCGCGAGAGAATGTCGACCTGTTCGTTATCGGCAATGAGCTCAGCTCGCTGTCGTCCACGACGCCGCTCGAGGCCCTCCCCCAGCTATACGCGTACTTTCTCGACCCGGTCAGCGTGGGGGCCGTACGCAACGAGCTTCTTCGCTGCGCAGCGCGTGATGAGGCGGGCACGTTGGCGCATCTCGAGGGAGGGGCTGGCGATCTCGAGACCGTTCTCCGCGACGAGGAGCGTGTACGCCGCGCCTGGACGCTGCAGACGCTCGGGGGCTCCGGCGTGGGGCTCGAGCCTCTGAACGCCCGCCGAGCGCGCTACGAGGCCTTCTGGCGCGATCTCGTGACCCACGTGCGCCGGCGCTACGACGGCTTGGTGAGCTACGGCGCCAACTTCGATCAGTTCGAGGAGGTCGGATTCTGGGACGCTCTCGACTTCGTGGCCGTCAATGCCTACTTCCCGCTGAGCGTCTATGGCCTCGAGGCTGCGGCACGCGTCGACCGTATGACGAGTGCCTGGCGCCGCATCGCGGCCGACCTGACCCTTCTTGGCGACTCCCGACCCGTGGTCTTGATCGAGTTGGGGTGGACCCGCCGTCTCGGCAGTACCGTACGCCCGTACTCCTACGATCGCGTCGAGGTGCTCGAAACCGCAGGTACAGACGATCAGCGGACCTGCGTCTATTGGGAGTCGCAGCCCGTAGACGCTGGCGAGCGCGTGGCAGCGTTGCAGGCGCTCGCGGACGTGGTACGCGAAGGCGGCTTCCAGACACTACGCGGCTTCACACTCTGGAAGCTGACCACGCGTGCCGAGCATCGCACCATCGAGCCCTTCGCGGCCTTCTTGCAACCGGGGTCCGGCTACCCGCACATCGGATGGCGGGACCTGACTACGAGCCAGCACGACGAGCTCGACGCCGCCTATGTGGGCCTCGCTGCCGCCATCGCCGTCGAGGTGCGAGCGCGCTCGGGCGGCTGGCATAATGGCAATATCAATCTCGACAAGGGGCAGGAGTGATGCGGTTACGCACAGTTCGAAGGACATGGATCGATGTCGGAGGTTTCATCTTGCTCGCGGCTTCCACACTGCTACTCGGCACCACCGGCAATCCGGCGCCACCGCTGCGTGTCGCCTACCAACAGATCGACGCCCAGGTGCTCGAGCGCGGACAAGAGCTCTACGCCGACCAGTGCCAGCCGTGCCACGGTGACGACGGTAAGGGCAACGGCCCGGCGGCCCGGTTCCTAGCGACACCACCGCGCGACCTCACCGCTGGCGTCTGGACCCAAATGGAATCGACCACCCTCGAAGAGATGATTGCGGCAACCGCGAAGGGTGTCCCCGACACCGACATGGAGCCATTCGAGGAGTTGCTCACCGAGGACGAGATCTTCGACGTCGCCGCTTTCGTTCTGAAAGCCTTCGCTGAGGAAGAGTCGCGCTAGTGTCCTGAGACTGGTCGTCTTGGCGCGTCGACGGCGGCTGGCCGTACCTGACCTCCGAACAATGGGTCTTGACAGTCCCATATGGTGGCGAACACAATGACCTCAATCGGCCAGGCGCCCAGTTTTCTCAACACGGTCGGCGCCGGCCCCCCCGAGTCACTGCTCGCCCGGATCGAGTGTGTCCGAGCGCGATCGGGTCGCTGAGCTTTCCGCGAATCACGAGAGGAGCGCGACTCGACTTTCTCCCAACTGGGGCTTCACTCCATGACAGACCAGCAACAACGGCAGCGCCGGCGGCGCGGTCGGCGGCGCTCCCGCGGTGGACGTGGAAGGCGTCGCGACCAACCAAACCAACCACAGAATTTCACCCCGCCGCGCGACGAGGACACGGCGCTGCTGCTGCAGGACGCGCATAGCGTCGACGATCTGATGGAGGCGCGCCCGGCGGCGCTTCTGGAGATTGCCCGCGAGCTCAAGGTGGAGAACCCCACCGAGCTCGAGGCCGAGGTGCTGATCGACGCCTGCCTGCGCGCCCAAGCGAAAGAGAACGGCCTGGTTTACAAGCAAGGCGTGCTTGAGCGCCTGCCCGACGGCTACGGGTTCATCCGTTCCGCGGAACACTCGTACTTGCCCGGGCCTGAGGACGTCTACGTCTCCCCTACCCAGATCCGGCGCTTCAATCTGCTTACCGGGGATACGCTCGCCGGCAGCATCAGGCCACCCAAGCAAGGTGAGAAGTACTTCGCGCTGGTGCAGATCGATTCCATCAACTACGACACCCCGAACAAAGCGCTCGAGCGCGCTCTGTTCAAGAGCCTGACGCCCTATCATCCGGAGCGCCAAATCAAGGTCGAGATACCTGGCGATGACCTCATCGGCCGCGTCATCGACCTGCTGAGTCCGTTGGGATTCGGGCAGCGGGCGCTGATCGTCTCGCCGCCGCGCGCGGGCAAGACAATTCTGCTGCAGGCCATCGCCCAGGCGCTCGCCCATAATCACCCCGACGTAAAGCTCATCGTCTTGCTGCTCGACGAGCGACCCGAAGAGGTCACCGATATGCGCCGGTCGGTACGCGGCGAGGTCGTGTACTCGACGTTCGACGAGCCTGCCAGTCGTCATACGGCGGTTGGCGAGATTGTGCTCGAAAAGGCTCGCCGAATGGTGGAGAGCGGACACGACGTGGTGATCCTCCTGGACTCGCTCACACGGCTGGCCCGCGCCCACAACACGGTCACCCCGTCGTCGGGCCGTGTGCTGACCGGTGGCGTCGACGCCAACGCTTTGGAGAAACCGAAAAAGTTCTTCGGCTCGGCGCGCGCAGTCGAGGAGGGGGGCTCGTTGACCATCGTCGCGACCGCGCTGATCGAGACCGGCAGCCGCATGGATGAAGTGATCTTCGAGGAGTTCAAAGGCACCGGTAACTGCGAGATCGTGTTGGACCGCAAGCTCGCCGACAAACGCATCTTTCCGGCCATCGAGCTCAACAAGTCAGGCACTCGCAAGGAAGAGCTACTACTGGACTCCGTCGACCTGCAGCGCATCTGGATGCTACGCAAAGCGCTGGCGGCGGTGCCGGCAGACGAAGCCATGGAGCTGCTGCTCAAGCGTCTGCGGCAAACCGAGAGCAATCGTGACTTCCTCGAGACGCTGACCGAGGGCATGGGCTGAGCACTGGACCCTCGCGATGCGCCAATCCCACGCCTGGGCCGAGCAACCCGGAGGGGACTGAGTCGTGCTGTGGGCGTTCGGCCTCCTCGTAGCCTTGCTGGTAGCCGGGCCGGTAATTCTATACAACCGCCTCGTCGGACTGCAGAAACGTGCCGAGGGCGCCTGGGGCGATATCGACGCCCAGCTCAAACGTCGCCACGATGTCGTACCTTCACTGGTCGAAGTCGTGAAGGGTTACGCGGCGCACGAGAAGGGCACCCTCGAGGCGGTCACTCGAATGCGTACGGAGGCCCAGCAGCATGTCGAGGGACGACGCCTTCCTGACGCTGATGCATCACAGATCGAGAACGGCCTCGTGGGGGCCCTACGTGGCCTGTTCGCGCTCGCCGAGGCCTATCCAGAGATCCGGGCCAGCGAACGGTATGGAACGCTGCAGCGACAGCTCTCGGAGATCGAGGACGACCTGCAGTCGGCGCGACGCTATTACAACGCCGTGATTCGTGACCACAACACCGCGATCGCGAGCTTTCCGGCAATGCTAGTGGCTTCGCCCATGGGGTTCGCAGCACGCGAGTTTTTCGAAGTGGACAGCCCTCGAGAGCGGCAGGCGGTACGGGTGGATCTGGATGAGTAGGCGGAGCGCGGCCTCAGCGGTAGTCCTCATGGTGCTTGTCTCGTACATCGCACCGGGCGCCGTGGAGGCTCAGGGGCGACAATACTGGGTCGAGTCTTTCGAAGCCGACATCCGCGTGCTGGAGAGCGGCGAGATCGATGTCACCGAGCGCCTCACGTTTCATTTCGAGGGTTCGTTCAACGGTATTTATCGAGACATTCCGATCAAGTACGAGACCCCGTGGGGACTTGACTACGGGCTCCGCTTGGAGCCTGTGTCGGTCACCGCGGCGACCGGGGCCGCCCTACGCCACGAGGCCGGCGTCGAGGGCGACGACTTTCGCTTCAAAGTTTGGGTTCCAGACGCCAACAACGCGTCTCGAACCGTCGTCCTGCGCTACCGCGTTGGTCGGGCGCTGCGATTTCCGGACACGGAAGAGGGCTTCGAGTCACACGACCAGCTCTATTGGAATGTGACCGGCATGGGTTGGACGGTGCCGATTCTGTCGGCAACGGCGCAGATCAGCCTTCCTGAAGGCCTCCGCCAACCGCCATGGACCTCGGCGATACCACGAAGACCACCTTCCAGCGGTTGAAGCTGCCCGACGAGGCGCTACGTTCCTACGAGAAGTCGGTGCTCGAGGGCCTTTCTACACCCGCATTAGCGGCATCAAGAACGAGCTTTACGGGAGCATGACCAAGCGTGGTCTGTTTCGTTCGCGACCTGATCGCGCACGCACGACCTGGATTGCCATAGCGGTTGTGTCGCTGTTGCCGATGATCCTGCTCGCCGTCTCCCTGCAGAAGCCGGCGATGGCCTTCGCCGCCCCGTTTGTGGCGCTG
The DNA here is from genome assembly GCA_965205505.1 of Acidobacteriota bacterium. GTDB lineage: Bacteria > Acidobacteriota > UBA890 > UBA890 > WLXD01 > DASCOT01. The sequence continues at coordinate 2,883,085 of CBDBHB010000009.1, read as the reverse complement.
GCCATTGGCGTATTCGCGCCGTTCATGCCGGCCCGAACCGTGAAGGGGCGTGAGACCTTCGTTGCACTGAAGGGCTTCGAGGAATTCCTCGGCCGTACCGAGGCCAACCGCTTCAAGGCCCTCAGCATTTCCGAGACCGCCTTCGAGCGCTACCTTCCGTACGCGATGGCTTTCGGCGTCGCCGACCACTGGGCGAAGATGTTCGAAGGGATGCTGAGCCAATCGCCGACATGGTATGCAGGCCCCACACCGCATTTCAGCCCCTCGTTGTTCGGCACACGAATGGGGAGCATGGGATCAGCGCTGGGGACGCCTTCTAGATGAGATGAGAAGGCCAACCTCCTGAACGCAGTAGCCTGACGGCTCTGCAAACGTTTCTTCAAACGTAACGGGCTCGAAGCCCAAGGAGGTTGGCCGATGAGGAGTGTAACGATTGGACTGGACGTAAGCGACCGGTACAGCCGTATGTGCGTGCTCGACAGTAAGGGCAGGGTGATGGAGGAAGGGCGGGTGAGGACGAGCCCGGAGGGGCTGGCGAGGCGGTTCGGGTGCGAGGAGCCCGCTCGAGTAGTGCTGGAGGTTGGAACGCACTCGCCGTGGATGAGTGAGCAGTTGAAGCAACTGGGTCATGAGGTGCTGGTGGCTAACCCGAGGCGGCTGAAGCTGATCTATGGCGAGCACGACAAGACCGACCGGTTGGATGCCGAGCACCTGGCACGAGTGGGCAGAATGGACCCAAAGCTGCTTAAGACGGTGCAGCATCGAGGCAGACAAGCGCGAGCGGATCTAGCCGTGATTCGGAGCCGAGATGCTCTGGTAAAGAGCCCACGCAGTTGGTGAGCCATGTGCGTGGTGCGGTCAAGTCGGCCGGTTGTCGTATTCCCAGGTGCTCGACGCCGGCGTTCGCGCGCACCGCGCCAGAGCACATACCGGAGCGGCTCAAGGGAGCGCTCGAGCCGGTGCTTGAAACGATCGCCATGCTGACGGGCAACATCCAGCAATACGAGCGTCAGATCGTGCAGCTGTGCCAGGGGCGATACCCGGAGACACAGCAGCTCCAGCAAGTGGCCGGGGTCGGAGCTCTGACCGCACTGGCGTATGTGCTGACGCTCGAGGAGCCGGAGCGGTTCAATACCTCCAGAGCCGTGGGCCCGTACCTGGGACTGAGACCGAAGAAACGGCAGTCGGGGGACAAGGACCCTGCGCTACGAATAACCAAGGCGGGCGACAAAATGCTCCGACGCCTGTTGGTGGGCTCGGCGCATTACATCCTGGGCCCCTTCGGGCCCGATACTGAGCTCAGACGCTGGGGGCTCAAGCTGGCCGGACGCGGTGGTCCTCATGGCAACAAAAAGGCAGCAGTTGCTGTCGCCCGTAAGCTCGCCGTTGTGCTGCACCGACTGTGGCTGAGTGGAGACGAGTACGAACCGTTGCGCGCACCTGTAGAGGTTTCAGCAGCATGAACTAACCCGCAACCAGGAGGTCGGTAGGGCGACGCGACCCAACGGTTATCGATCTGACCGCCCGGTCCGGGCGACTGCGAAGGTCACTACGAGCTTCGAGCTCGGCAGCTAGATTGCAGCGCCTCGAATCGGGACGGACCCCAGAATGCACCGGACGACCTGAATCCTCGTCCACCAGAGTGCGAATAGGAGCATGGCGTGCAGATCGATTCTTCGCTGGGCACCACATTGCCCTTGACCGAACTACGCCTTCTCATAGAAGTGGCCTGTAACAGATGATCGTTGCATATCGTGGTGGCGAAATGGGTCCGGATGCCAGGCGCGACGACGAGACGATGTTTGCCCATCTTAGAGGAGGAGCAACGCCGCAGACGGGCCGATTTCGCCGCCATCCTGCGGACAGACGGGCAGTTGCGGGCGATATCGGCGTTGCGCCTCGTCGACGATGCCCCAGCAGGTCGTGGTCAAGGTGCCGTTCGTGACACCAGAAAGGCCTCAGCCCACCTCGAAGGGCAGTCGCGACGCCACCGAGTTATCGGCGTGCACGCGACCCTCTCCTGGCGAATGATACAGGTCGAGGTATAGCTGAAGATCCGAGACGGTCCGCAGACCCTGGCTTGCCTGTGTGTCGAAGAACACGGCATGCCGATACGCCGGCTTTACGAGAAAACAGTTGGCACCATGACCGGCCGGGCGAAGACCCAGCACCCGACGCCAGGAGTCCAGCGTCTTCTCCAGGTCTTCGTTGAGATCGGGAACGTACACGTGTAGTTCGAAGGGCAGTCGCCGCTGGTGTGGCTTCAACTGCAGGGCATGTACGGCCGACTCGAGCGTCAGGGCGTAGCGATCCGACAGGTCTGCGTCTACCGTCCGGAGACGGTGCAGCGCAGCCTCGGGATCCTTGTCACGCAACTGGTAGGGAAACACCTCGTTCGTCTCGAAGGCGTACTCGGCGAGCCAGTCGGTCAGCAACCGCTGCGGCCGTACTAGCCTCGAGCCGCCACCACGCTGGCGCTCGATGTAGCCATCCGCGGCCATCTGCTGGAGGATCTGCGAAACCCAGCCGAGGCTCAGATCACCATGTTCAGCAATCTCGCGTGTGGTGAGCCAATCACCCGGCCGCTGCATCATGATGCGGAGCGGGATCGTGGCCTTGTCGTGAAACAACGTGCGGATCTGCTTACGCTGCGTGAAGCGATTCCGGTTGCCAATGATCTGTACGAAGACGTTGTTGAACCGCAAATACGCGTTACCGGAGCAATCGAGATACCCGATGCCCGCTTCTCGACACAGACGCGCGCCGGCCGCCCCCATATGCGGCACGATGAGCCCGGCCCCGGTGCCCGGCTTGGCGGCGATTCGACGCAGTCGGGGCAACAATCCGCGCAGCTGACGAGGCTCGCCCGAGGCCAGCGGGAGGTACAGAAGTCTGCGGATCGCACCGGCCTGACCGAGAAGCTCCACCTCGATCATGCTTTGGTCGTCGGGCGCGGTCCCGACGCGCACGCCGGTTACCAGAATTTCGGGGACGACCTCTCGCCAGTTGCCCAGGAAGTAGGAACGTACCTCGCTTGCATTCCTCATCGGGCGGTGGATCCGGGAGCAGAACGGCCAGAAAGACGAGATGAACGACGTGCCGACATAGAGGCGCGTTTATAGCAAGAAGCGCCAGCGGCCGCCAGCCGACTCATGGCTCTGGCGACGGTTCGAGGTCATACGAGGTCGAATTTCGCGTTTTGTTACGTCGGTCAGCGAGACGCAGGCGGGCTCGGCAGCAGTCGAAACCGAAACGACACCACGTCGGCGGCGCCATCGAAGGGCATCGAACCCTCATGGTCAACGGTTACGACCTCGCCCGCCACCACCGTCACTGTTCCGCTGTCGGTGTGCAGCACGCCGTCGTCGTCGTCGAGTAAATCGATCGCCACCTCGACGTCGAACGCGCGGGTCGTGTCGTTGATGACCTCGGCAGACCAACGGAAGTGAGCCCGCTCTTGCTCGACCGCACTCCAATCGAATTCGTGCTCACCCAGGCGAAGATCCTGTGCCGCCAGGACCGATCCAACCAGGGGCGCTAGAAGTACGCCGAGCACCAACACGCCTGCGAGACACGTCCTCGACGAGCGTGCCACGCTTGTCGGCGCTCGCCGAGCCGCCCGGCCCCGAGCAACAGAGAACCAACTGCCCAACCCCATGAGTCGAAGCTAGCATGGTCGCTGCCCGAGGGTCAAAGTACCGCGGGGACCTTGCGCGCAACCCAAGCTCGACTCATTGGGGGTAGTCTTCGTCGTCCCACAGCGGGTCGACGTTGGGGTCGTACTCGTCGCTGACCGTCTTGGCCACGGAGTCTGGAGTATTGGGCGCGATCTGCCTGGTGCTGTCTGCCTCGAACAGCTCCCATGGTTCCAGTAGCTCACGCGGCAACTCCTGAAGGAACCGCGAAGGCTGCTGCAGCAACGCACCGCCCGTTCCGCCCGGCCGCACGATCGGATAGCTCAGATATAGCTCGTCGCGGGCTCGCGTCATGGCGACGTAGAAGATCCGACGCTCCTCCTCTTCCCCGCCCGCTTCGTCCAGCGATCGCGGGCTCGGTAGCGCACCCTCGACCAGGTGAATGGCGAACACCACACACCACTCGAGCCCCTTGGCTTGATGGACGGTCGACAACACCACCCGCGCCTCGGTCGGTTCGCCGCCGCTGCGCACATCTTGTCCGTAAAGCTCCCCGAGCAGGACCAGCTCCTCCAGGAACGCGCCGATCGACTCATACTGCGCTGCGAACAGGGCCAGCTGCTCGAGGTCCTCGACTCGCGACTCGTAGTTGGTGAACTGGGTGGCCGCGAACTCGTCGTAGCCGCCCTCGATCACGGCACGGATAGCCGCCTCTGGCTCGGCTGGGTACGCGGCCACCGTCTGCAGTCGCGCAACAAAGGCGTCCCAGGCGTCGTGGGCACGTCGTGGCAGCAGACGACCAATGCGTTCCGAACAGAGCTGGACAATCAGCTCGTCGGCCGAGCTCGCCGTTGTCAGCGCCTCCCACAAGCGGCGGGCGGTGACGTTGCCGATTCCTCTTTGAAGCATGAGGGCACGCCGAAACGCGATCTCGTCGCGTGGGTTGTCGACCAGCCGCAGATGCGCCGTGACGTCCTTCACATGCGCCTGCTCAAAAAAGCGCACGCCGCCACGAACGTCATAAGGGATGTCGTAGCGGAGCAGTGTGGTCTCGACAGAGAGCCGGTGCGAATGCGCTCGATACAGCACCGCGATGCCGTTCAGGGGCGTCCCCTCGTCGCGCAGCTGCAGGATGCGTTCCGCCACGAAGGCGCCCTCCTGCTCGGCATAGTTGCACGGCACCACGGCGGGTAGTTGCCCTGACTGGCGTCGTGCCCGTAGCTCCTTCTGATATTGGCCGGTGTTGAAGCCGATGCTCGCGTTGGTCAGCCGCAGGATCTCCGGAGTCGAGCGGTAGTTGATCTCCAGCTTGAAGACCTCGGCGTTCGGATGACGTTCCGCAAAGCCGAGGATGTTGTCGTAGTGAGCACCGCGGAAGGAGTAGATGCTCTGGCAATCGTCGCCCACGACCATCAGGTTGCCGCCGTTCTCACGCGCCAGCGTCTCTACAAGCTCGCCCTGAATCAGGTTGGTGTCCTGGTACTCGTCGACGAGCACGTATCGCAGCTGCTGACCGTAGCGGCGGCGCACCTCTGGCACCTCACGGAGTAGGCGCAGCCACATCACCAGCAGGTCGTCATAATCCATCGCGTTTGCTGCCAGCTTGCGCTCTGCGTACCTTCGAGAGACCGCTGTGATCTGCTCTTCCCAGTCAAAGAAGCGCGGAAAACGCTCTGCCAACAGATCGGACAGCTCCGTGCGCGAGTTGACGTGCAGCGAAATCAGCGATCCCAGCACCTTCGGAGATGGAAAACGTCGCCGCTCGACTTCCACACCGACGTCTGTGATGCACAGTCGGATGAGATCGCGCTGGTCACCCTCATCGAGGATGGAGAACGAGTCGGTGAAGCCGAGCAATGCCCCGTGCCGCCGCAAGACCTTTGCTCCCACGGAGTGGAATGTCCCGCCCCATAGACGGTCGGTCTCCACGCTTGTCAACTCGCGGACCCGGCCCACCATTTCGCGTGCCGCCTTGTTGGTGAACGTGACGAGAAGGATCGCATCGGCGGGCACGCCGCGAGCAAGCAGCCAGGCGACGCGATAGGTCAGCGTACGCGTCTTGCCCGTGCCGGCGCCGGCGATTACCAGCTTCCCACCGTCGCCACTGCTTACGGCGTTGTATTGCTGCTCGTTGAGGTCGCCCTCGAAGTCCACATCGAGCTCAGGGCCGGCACGGCGTGGGATTACAAACTTCCGCGCCACCGCGTCAGTGAACCGGAGTTGGGACGGGTCCGTCGATCAGCGCCCACCGCGCGCTGCCCGAGCTCATCAAGCGCAGCAACGCCATTCGGCGGGCCAGGGCTGCGGGATCTGGGATGACGATCGAGAGTTCGTCGACCGTCCAAACGGGAGCCGCCGCCGCGCCAGCGCCGGTCAGAAGACCGCCGATCTGCTCGAACATGGTGCGTTGTCGCGGATATACCTGCACATCCACCTCGGTGCGAGCATCGATGCCTGCAGCGCGCCGGGCGGCGCTGAGGGCTGCGCGCAGTCCGCCGATCTCGTCGACCAGGCCCACTTCGAGAGCCTGCTGGCCGGTCCATACTCGCCCAGCGGCCAGCCGTTCAACCTCGGCCAAGCTCAGATCGCGGGCGTCAGCCACTTTCTCGAGGAAGGTGTTGTAGGTCTCCGCGATGGAAGCCTCGATAACCTCGCGCTCTGACGACGACAGCCTCCGCGAGTCGAGAAAAAGGCCAGCGTTAGCACCACGCGTGACGGCATCATTGGCGATGCCGAGCTTGGCGTAGGCGCCAGCCAGGTTGTAACGACCCATGGTCACGCCGATCGAGCCGGTATAGGTAGCACCGTCGGCAAGGACGCGAGTTCCGGCAGTGGCAATCCAATACCCGCCCGACGCGGCGACGTCGGACATGCTCACGATAACCGGCATGGACTCCGCCGCCAGCGCTGCTTCGCGCCAGATCACATCCGACGCCGTGACCGCCCCTCCCGGACTGTCAACTCGCACGACGATCGCGCGCACGCTAGCGCTTTGACGCGCCCTCCGGATGGCCCGGGCGATCGTATCGCCACCGGCAACCGCACCACCGAACGGATCGTTGGTGACGTCGCCTGGCAGGATCAGCCCGTCGACGTGAACCAGAGCGATGGCCGGACGCCCCAGGCTCCATCCGCTGGGTCCGGCAAGCTCCCAGTAATCGCGAACGCTGACGCGTTGAGCGTCGCCACCCGCAAGGACATCGGCGAGGCTGTCGTGGAAGCCCAGCTCGTCGACGAGGCCCAGCTCCCGAGCCGCAGCTGCCGGGAGGATGCCGCGGTCGACCGCCGCCTGCACTGTTCCCCGGTCGAGATCCCGATCCTCGGCGATGCCGTCGAGGATCTGGCCATAGATGCTATCGAGCAGGCTCTCCAACACCTCCCGCTCTTCGTCGCTCATGCCGGTCTTCGTGTACGGGTTCATCGCCGACTTATAGGGCCCGGTGGCGAACGTCTCGAACTCTATCCCGAGCTTGTCGAGCAACTCTCGGTAGTACTGCGTGCGGGCGGCCAGTCCCAGCACGAAGCTACCGGTCGGCACCTGAACCAGCGTGTCCGCAGCTGAAGCGACGTACAGATCGATCAGCGTGCCGAGCTCGAGCATCGCCACCACCGGCTTGCCTGAGTCGCGGAACGCGTGCACAGCAGAACGAATCTCTTGCGCTTTCGCGAAGCCGCCGAGCATCGGACCGACGCGCAACACGGCGGCGGAGACGCGCGGGTCATCGGCCGCTCGCCGCAGCGCGTTATCGATCTCTCGAACCGACAGCGGACCGATCGAGCGGCTGCCCCAGAGGTAAGCTGGTCGTTCCACGACCTGCCCCACCAGACTGACCTCTAGCACATTGTCTGTGCCTAGACTCCCCCGCTGTCCGAGGACGGCGCGATTGAGAAACTGGGTCGCCCACCAGAACAGCAATACCAACAACAGGAACCCCAGGATCACCCATGTCCAGGTACTCCGCCGTTGCGCCATCCGCCCGCCCCCGCCTTTTCCTCGTCCAAGACCTAGATGAGATGAGAAGGCCAACCTCCTGACGCAGTAGCCTGACGGCTCTGCAAACGTTTAAGCAAACGCAACGGGCTCGAAGCCCAAGGAGGTTGGCCTTCTCATCTAGAATACGACGTCAAAACTGCTCGCCAGCGCAGCCTCGTCAGGCTCGTCGCTCACTTCGAGCCGATCTACCCGTGCGGTCGGCGAGCCTTGATGGCACCACGCGATGAAGTCCTCCACTGTTGCGGGTGGTCCCTCCACCACAGCTTCCACGGCCCCGTTGTCGCAGTTGCGCACCCACCCTCGCAAAGCGAGTCGTGTCGCTGCGGTACGCGCGTGGGCGCGGTAATACACTCCCTGTACCCGCCCTCGAATTCTCAGGCGAACGCGTTGAACCATGCTCATCGAACGACCATTCTACCGACAACGGCGCGCTAGCGACGGTAGTATCGAGCCTCATCAGGAGGTGTAGCCATTCGACTCCCCGCGTTTGCCAGCTCACGGGTCGGTCGCGATCCCTGGGGCCAGGTCTTTCTCGGCGTGGCGCTGCTGTGGGCACTGGCGATTCCGCTTTCGATTGCCGTGGCGGAGATCGCGCTGTGGACCTCCCTGGTCCTGTGGTGCGCCAACTGGCTCCGGTTGGAGTTGGCGCGCGCCGGCTCCGTACCTGAGCCGCCGGCGCGCGGCCCCGCCGGTGACGTTTTCTCTCTTGTCGGTACCCCTCTGATGGCGTTCTGGGGGGTTTCGATGATCTCCGCCCTGGCGTCGCGCGCACCTGTCGAGAGCCTCTGGTCCTTGCGAGAGGTATTCCTATTCGCGGCCCCGATGGTCACCTACCTTGCTTACCGGCACCCATCGATGCGCCGGCTCGGATTGCGCGCTCTCGGAATCGGCGTGTTGATAGCGATCGTCGTTGGGCTGTTGGGCACCGTGCTGGCGGTTCAACGAGGCGAGTTCCCGGGAGCGTATCGTCCAGATGGCACGCTCGGGCACTACATGACGTATGCGGGAGCATTGATGTTGGCGATTCCGACGCTTCTGGTGCTGCGCGACGGATGGGTCGGCATGCTCCACCGTGCGCTGGCCTTGGGAGCGCTCGTCGTCATTGGTCTCACGATGACGCGTTCTGCCTGGATCGGTTGCTTGGTCGGCCTCGCACTTTGGTTCGGCTTGCGGTTCGTGCCCAGCCGCTCAGCCGGCGGCGGCCCGCCGCCTCGCCGATGGGCCGCATACGTAGTGCTGCTGCTCATCGGTGTCGTCGTCGGAGGCGTGGTATTGCTGATGCTCGCCGGTCCGGAAGCACTGTACGAGCGTGGCGCGAGCATTTTCACCCTCGACAACCCGACGAACCTCGATCGGCTGGCGATGGCAGCAACCGGGTTGCGCATCATCCAGGCGCATCCTCTTCTCGGTGTCGGGCCAGGGCTGATTCCCCGCGTCTACCCCGCCTGGCGGGTGGAATGGGCGGCGAAAGAGACCAACCCTCACTTGCACAACGACGCGCTGCACCTGGCGGCCGAGCGCGGCTTGCTCGGATTGGCGACTTGGCTGTGGCTCATGGCCGCATTCGCCGTCGGCGCCTGGCGAGTTCTGCGCTACACGGGGCCCTTCGCCGAAGGTGGGCCGGAGGCCCGCGCTGCCCTGGCCGCCCTCGGGGCATTCCTCACGATGGGGCTGTTCGAGTACAACTTTTCTGACTCGGAAGTACTCATGGTTCTGCTCTTCGCGACCACATTGCCCTTCGCCGCCAGCGCCGGACTGGTGCTCGGAAGAGACCACGAAGGCTGACGGCACCGTTTGCTCTCGGAGGGGTGCTGAAGAACTCTGGTGGGGCGCCTGCACCCGACCGGCCCGAGTTCTTCAGCGCCCTGCCAGGCCGAGCTCGGGGGCGATGGAGCGCAGCGACTCGACGATGCAGGCCACGTGCTCCTTCATGTCAACACCGAGCTCGGCGGCGCCGGCGCGCAGGTGCTCGCGATCGATGGCGCGACAGAACGCCTTGTCCTTGAACTTCTTGATGATCGACTTTACCGGAAGATCGACCACCGACTTGCTCGGACGCACGAGCGCCACCGCGACGATAAGCCCTACGAGCTCGTCCACGGCATAAAGCGTCTGGTCTAGGCGGCTCGTCCGCTCGACGCCGGTATGATCCGAGTGCCCCAGAATCGCGTGGACGATCTCCTCCGCGTACCCGAGCTCGCGCAGGATCCTGGCACCCACGTAGGGGTGCTCCTCCAAAGAGGGGTGCTCCTCGTAGTCGAAGTCGTGCAGCAGCCCGACGACTCCCCACAGCTCCTCGTCCTCTTCGAAGTGCCGTGCGTAGCCGCGCATGGCAGCTTCCACACCGAGCGCGTGCTTGACGAGGTTGGCGTTCTGCGTGTGCTCGCTGAGCAACGCCCAGGCCTGCTGCCGCGTCGGGACCATCGATCGCGATCGAGGTAAAGGCTACTGGCTGGCGCCGAAGCCGCCGAGCGGGTTCTCGAGGCTCACCACGGTGGTGCCGTCGCGCGACAGAAGAGCATAGCCGTCCATGACCACCTGGATATTGTCGTCAGACTCGAGTTGTCGTAGATCACTTGGGGTGAAGGGACGCAGCGTACCTCGGGCCACGATGCCCTGGCCACCCAGGCGATCGAGCGCCCAGTACCATTCCGACAGCAAGCGCGAGTTGAAGAAAACCTGCGCCCTCCGGCCTTCCCCGTCCTCGACAACGAAGTACGGAGCACGCTCGATGAAACGCTTCTCAGTGAGTCGCACGTCGTACACATCGACGGTGCCGCCGGCCAACCGCTGGACGGTCTGAATGTAGGTGGTGTCGTTCGCCAACTCCTCGAGGGTCATCGGCGTGCCCAACGGATGCACGCTGGCGGCGAAGCGCAGGTCATCCGCCGGAATGTACGGCATCTGGATTTCGTTGCCATCCACGAGCACGCGCATGAACTCGAGGGCGTCGAGCTCCTCCTTCGTAAACAGCTCCTCGTCGTTGCGATCGAGTGCCGGGTTCTGCGGTACCCATCCAAGTGGGCTCTCGTAGAGGCCATTGACCCGGAGATCGATTTCCTGCCCGACCGTTATGGCTAGCAGATCGAGATTGTCTCCGGGAATGATGATCTGCCCGGAAGGGGGCGACCCCTCTTGCTGGAACGTGAGCACCGGCTCGGCGTCGGCGGCGCCTTGATCCTCAGCGGCGTCCTCGCCGTCCGTCCCCTCATCCGAGGTCGCCGACGGGACCGCGACCGGCGTCGTCGCCGGCGCTGCCGCATCGGCATCCACGAGCATGATCGAGTCCTGGTCAACATGCGAGACCCGCAGCCCGGTGACCACCACCTCGATGCTCGGCGGCGGGGCACTCAGCGCGTGCAGCATGAACGGCCGCGGATGGCTCGGACTCGCAAGGTACTCGGCCAAGGTCAGCTGCTGCGGTGTCTTCAAGTAGAAGTTGGTGAAGTACGGCACCGCGAAGATGTAGTAGCCGAAGGCCGCCGCTAGTAAGAGCAGGAGCCAGTTGAGGGGATCTGTCAGAAGTTTCTTGAGCGCCATCGGGCCGCTCCCCAGGACGTGGTGCGGGGTTCGTGCGATTGCCAGCTTTTGGTCTTCCCTGGCAGAGATGCCAGCGGGGTATTTGGAGGCTGGCGCATTATAAGCGCCGATACGGAGGCATGTCGAGTTGCGGATAGCAATCAACCTCACGCGGAGCGCGCGAAGCGGATGACATCGTTTCGCTTGCCCAGGATGATCAAGGTGGAGCCTGCCTCCAGGCAATACTCGGGCGCCGGATCAAACAAGATCTCACCGTCAGTACTCAGAATGCCCACGACGATCACGCCAAAGTCGCGCTGCAGGTTGCAATCCTGGATGGATTTGCCGATCAACGCCGAGCCAGTCGGGATGCTGAGCTCCTCTAGCTGCAGGTCCAGCCCGGTGCTGGCGGTGACGATCTCGGTGAAGTCCACCGTGTGAGGGCGCGTGACGGAGTTCGACATCGACCGGGCGCCGATACGCTCTGGCGACACCACTCGGTCGGCTCCTGCGGCAAGCAGCCGCCGCTCACCCTGCTCGGTGACACTGCGCGCGATGATCTGCAGTCCGACGCAAAGATCCCGCGCTAGAAGCGTCACGTAGACGTTGTCGGCCTCGTGCGAGAGCGTTAGCAGCAAGCCGGCGGCTCGCTCGATGCCTGCCGCTCGCAGAACGCTCTCCTTCACCGCGTCGCCACGCAGGTGTGGCACCCTCGTGGCGTCGAGATCACCAAGAGCTTCCTCATTGATGTCGATCACCAGCACAGAGACCCCGTCTGCCAAGAGGTGCCGACACGCCTCACGTCCGACTCGGCCATAGCCGCAGATGATGTGGTGGTTGGCGATGCGCGAGATCTCCTTGTCCATCCTTCTCCTCCCGACCACACGGCGCAGATCCCCTTCGATCGCCAGTCGCGAGAACATCGCGGCGACGTACAGAAAGGCACTCGCACCGGTAAGGATCAAGGCCATGGTGAGGACCCGCCCCCCGGTGCTCAGCGGCCGCACCTCCTGGAAGCCGACGGTGCTCAACGTCAAGATGACCATGTAGAGGCTGTCGACGAGCGTCCAGCCCTCGACGAGCACATACCCGACGGTACCGACGATCAGGATGAAGGCGATCGCCGCAAGGCCCAGGCGCGCTGCTTGCAGACGCCGCCGGTACTCTACGTCGCTGGCACTATACGGCGGCCGACCACCGGGGGACGCGGTTGAATCCAAGCTTTCAGCCGAGCTCACCATCGTGAATCGTGCGGAAACTCAGAACCTCGTAGTTGCGGCTGCCCCTGGGTGTTTGAACGGTGATCTCGTCCCCGTCCGCCTTGCCTGCGAGCGCTTGACCGATTGGTGAGGTGATCGAGATACGGCCCGCTTTCGGGTCGGTCTCGTCAGCGGAAACGAGCGCGTACGAGATCTCTTCGTCGTTGTCGAGGTCAAGCAACTCCACCGTCGAGCCGAAACCGATCGTGTCGCGAGAGATCATCTCGGTGTTCATGCTCGAGATGGCCTGCCGTTTCTGGTAGAGGCGCAGGAGCAGAGCGGTGACCGTATCCTTACGATCCTTGGCCGCTTCATGCTCTGCGTTCTCACTCAAATCACCGTGCGCGGCGGCCTCGGCCAGCTGGCGCGGTAGCTCGACCTTGAGCTCGCGCTCCAAGGCGCTCACTTCAACGGCGAGACTCTTCAGTAGGTCTTCACGAATGCCCATCGGCGGGTCCTGATTTGGCTAGTAGGTTTCGAACTCGGCAGCCTGTCCGCGAGCCGTAAGGTTGCGAGCCAGCTCGCTCAGCGTCGGACGCGCGCCAAGGCGACGACGACGGCCCGCAATGTGCTGTCGAGGTGAAGGGCTTGCCTGTAGGCCTTCTCCGCCCCGGCCAACCGATCCTGCATTTCCAGCGACAAGCCGAGGTTATACCAAGCGCCAGCGTCCCGGGCACGGTGCTCGATCACATGGCGGAAAACCCGTTCGGCCACTTCGTAGTCTTGTAGCAGAAGCGCCGCTGTACCGCTGGTGACCCACCCATCCAGATCATCGGGATGACGGCTCAGGTGGTCAGCCAGCACCTCGGCTGCCCTCGCCGGCTGGTCATCCGCGATGAGGGCGCGCGCCAAGTCATAGCGTGCAAATCGGTATTCTGGCTGAATATCCACGGCTCGCCGGAAGTCGCCAATCGCGTCGGCGTAGCGCTCGTCCAAGTACGCCGTGATACCCCGGTGTGTCCAGTACGCCGGATTGTCGGGCTCCGGTGCACCGACACGTACCGTAGTGCCTACAAAATACCCGTACTGCGGCTCATCCTCCGGCAAGGACTCGGGCGGAGCCTCTGTATAGAGCGTGTCGATTCCGTCAAGGAGCGCTGGTCGGAGCACGCGCACGAATACTTCGGTCAGAAACAGCTGGTAGCGGCCGACCTGCGCGACTCCGAGACCAACGTGCGTGAACGCCGGATCAAGACGATTCAAGCGATGTCCGTCGCTCGCCTGCAGCCCCCCGTGCAGCGCCTCGACTGTCCGGTTGAGAGCGACATTCTCGCCGAACTGAAACACGCGTGGGAACGCCAATTTGACACGCGTCTCGGTGCTCACGCCGTAGCGATGTGAGTAGTGCGTAACGACGCCGCTGGCCGCCATCTCTCGACTGTGCTGGTAGGCCAACAGGTCCAGATCCGGGTGACCCTCCAGCTCGGCAACGCCCGCCGCGGTGCGCGCTACGTTCAACAGCTCTAGCACCTCGCGTCCTAGCCGACTCTCGTCCTCGGCTGGATACGCGACCTCGCTCGTCTGCGCAGAAACGGCGGTGCAGGCGATCGTAGCGAATATGCAGGCGACCAGGCGGGTCATGAGAAAAACAGCGCCACACAACCGCATGCGAGGTTGAATTGCATGCTCATTACGGAAGCGCGATGCAGCTGCTCGAACTGCGGACTATCGGAGGCATGACCCTCTTCACGCAGACGGCGGATGCGCGGCGAGACCACGCGTGCGGAATAGACTGCGCTAGCGCTCATCATGGCGATGCAAACGTACTCGATGGCGTACCAGGGAGACAGCCGGCCAAACCAAACCACCAACAATGGGCTGGTGATCAACAACAGCAGTATGCACCCCATCACGACGACGTCGAAACGACGAAACACCGCCGCCATGATGCGACCGGCCTCTTGGCGGCTCGACGCATCGCGAAATATCGCTGGCGCAGCAACAGCACCGAGGGTCACAATCCCACCGATCCAGATGCCGAGAGCGGCAGTGTGCAAGAAATGGAGTATCAGATAGGTCCAGTTCGGCATCGTCTCGTACCTCCGATGATCGACCGCAGGCCCCGGTGAGCGGCAGAGCCTCAGCCAGTCTCGCCTATCAGCGTCAGGAACTCATCTGCGTTCCGCGTATTCGCCACCCGTTCTGCGGTCAGCCCCGCACGACGCGCCGTCGCCACCCCCAAACGCATGTGACCCAACCCGGCGACGTCATGGGCATCCGTGGATATCACCACGCCCGCACCGACCTCCACTGCTCGACGGAGGTGCTCGGCGCACAGGTCGAGACGCTGCGGATGGGCGTTGCACTCGAGTAATACGCCGCGAGCACGGGCGCCGACGAAGACCCGCTCCAAGGCTACGGCGTACGGCTCACGACGCAGCAGGCGGCGTCCCGTCGGGTGCGCCAGGATGTGCACGTGGCGGTTGTCGAGCGCTCGTAGCAATCGTCCGGTCATCTCCTCGCGCTCCTGATCCATTTGCGAATGCACCGCAGCAACGACGATCTCGGCATCTGCAAGACAAGCGTCGTCGAGATCGAGTGTGCCGTCATCGAGAATGTCGACCTCTACCCCGCGCAAAATGCGGAACGCTCCGAGCCGGCTGTTGAGTTTCTCCACCTGGGCCCACTGGCGGGCAAGTTGACGCGCATCCAGTCCCCCGGGCATTCGCCTCGAATGGTCGGTGACCGCGGCATACTCGTAGCCTCGTTGCACTGCGGTCGAGACCATGACCGCCAAATCAGCGCGCCCGTCGCTCGCGGTGGTGTGCATTTGGCAATCGCCACGCACATCGTCAAGCTCCACGAGCGCCGCAAGGTCGCCAGCCGCCGCTGTCTCTAGAGCGCCCACCTGCTCTCGGAGCTCCGGCGGGATAACCGGCAAGCCAGCGGCCGCATACACTCCCTCCTCGGTCGCCGCTTCGCCCGGTTCGGCGCTGCGATCCGCTGGGTCGGTGTTGTCGGCTGTGCGCACCAGGCGCTGCTCTGCGAGGCGGCGTACGGCGCGCGTGTGTTCGTCGGGCCCGGTAGCCAAGTGCCAAAGGCTTCCGAAGGACGCCGGCTTGGTGACGCGAAGATCGACGATTGTTCCGTCGTCGAGCCGCACACGCGCCCGGTCGCTTTCGCGCGACAGGATCTGCTCAACCTCGGGGCGGCTCACGAACCCAGGGACGATCTCGGTGGGCCGGCTCGATGCCGCCACTAGGTCGATGCCCATGACGGTCTCCAGACCCCGTCGCACACTACCGGCGATCTCGACGCGCTGTACGCCCGGGAGTTTCGAGAGCTCCTGCTGTAGAGCTTCTGCTCGCGACAGTGCATCACCGAGCAAGATGCGTCCGTGCTCGGTACGACGGCGTTGGAGCGCCCGAAGGATACGCGCCTGCGTTTTCGTACCAAGTCCTGGCACGTCGCGCAGGGCGCCGCTTGCAGCGGCCAGCTCGAGATCCTCGATCGACCAGATGTCCAGCGTCTCCGCTATCGCACGAGCCCGCTTGGGGCCGATTCCCGGTAGCCGCACCATCTCCACCAGGCCACCCTCCCGACTGGCGAGCAGCTCCGTGTGCTCTCGACAAACACCTGTGTCGAGCAGCTCCTCGATCTTCGCGGCGATGGCCTTGCCGACATGAGGTAGTTCGGCAACGGGGTGGATCTGACGCTGCGATTCGAGGGGCTGGCCAAGCCCGCGGACGGTCTCCCCGGCGAGGCGGTAGGCGCGGACGCGGAACGTGTTAGCGCCCTGGATCTCACGGATGTCGGCGATCTCGTCGAGAACGCGGGCGATATCCGCGTTATGCAGAATCCGGCGGCCCGTCAGCGGCCGTCGGGGTCAACGCCGTAGTAACCCTCGCGCACCTGTACCCAGACTCCCGGCCTTCCCTTGACCTCCACAGCCAACCTTCGCCAGTTGCCATCGTAGCGGCTATTGGTGGGGTAGTACGAGAGCGCGTACTGGCTGTTGAGCTCGTCGGCGATGAGACCGTAGATCTCCTCGAGCTCTTGGAGGGCGATGGGGAAATAGGAGGCGCCGCCGGTGGCATCGGCGATTGCCTGGAGCTGCTCGATGCCCCGCTTCACCGCGCCGCTGGCATCGCCGTACTCGGTGCCCTCCTGCATCAGCTGAAGGCCGACGGTATAGACGAGAACATCCGACTGGCGGAGGAACTCCAATACATCCGCGTAGATCATCTTGCTGTTGGTGTCGAGCCCGTCCGACAACACCACCAAGGCACGCTTTCCGGTGCGCCGATCGAGCTTGCGAATCGACTCGGCCAGCGTATCGAAGAGCGCCGTGCTGCCATCCGGGTCGATCGCCTCCAGCGCCGCCGCCAGCGCCTCTTTGTCATGCGTGAAATCGGCGTAGAGCCAAAGGCGATCATTGAAACCGAGAATCATGGCTCGGTTGATGTCGCTCACCAGGGCATCGACAAGGCGTAGCCCGCCGGCCCGCTCGGCGCGCACGCCGCCGCCCAGCATGCTGCTGCTCTGATCAAGCGAGATGGCCGCCGAAACTGGAACTTCGCCGAAATCGAACTGCACGATCTCCTGGTCCGCCCCGTCTTCGGTCAGCCGGAAGTCCTCCGGTGTCAAGTCGCGCACGAGGCGCCCTTGGGAGTCCCGCACGGTAGCGTGTAGGGTCACCAGGTTGACAGTCGCGCCGAAGGAGACCGTGGCTCGGTCGAGCACCACATCGTCACTGGCGACGCGGTCGTCGGCCACCGCGACCGCCCGTATGACAAAGACCTCTTCGTCATCGGGGAAGCTCCACGAAACTCGGAAGGGCTCATCCTCCGCGGATCCGACACGGCGGTCGTTGACATAGAAATCGACTCGCTCGGCTGATCGGTTTCCGACCACATCGGCGACGAGCTCGACGTCCCCGATAGGCAACGTGCCCGGCGCAGGAGACCGGATCCGCACGCGGAACACATCTCCTGCGGTGGCCGGCGCTTCGGTCGCCGCGGCGCTCTCGCTTTCGACGCCCGAGCCATTCGACGGCGTGCCCAACCCGCTCGAGAAGCGGGTCACCGCTTCCGTCGACCGCTCCTCCGGCTTGTCGCTCAAGACGGCAGTGGTCTCGGCAATGGTCGGCGGGAGACGGTAGATGCCACGTCGGGCCCGACGTGGCGCCTCCGGTGCATCGCGCACGACGATGTAGGAGTTGATGGCACCGGGCGGGCGCGCCACGATCTTGTCCGTCAGGTCCTCGACGCTGGCCGCTTCCCAAAACCTCGCTTCCACCCGAGCGTGGCCAGTGCCGCGATTCGGGTATCCCAGCGACTCGTCGAGCAGGCGCGTTTCGCGCGGGCCCATCTTCACGAAGTAGGCACGCTGCACACGTTCTGGGCGATGGAACCATTCGGTACTAATCAACACACCGACACCGGTGGCCCGATCGGTACGATTCGTGACCCTCAACTGAAACGGCTCGACTCGTTGCTGTGCCTCGTCCAGCGCCATCGTGGTCGAGAACCGCAACTCCCCGACCGTGAAGCGCTCGTCGAAGGCGAAGAACCGACGGATCGTGTCGGCGTCGCCAAAGCCGTGGCTGTTGTTGGAGCGGTTCACATCGGGGATCAGTCGGTTCGGATCGACGGCCACACTGACCGGAACGCAGGGCAACTCCATCTCGAACGACTCGTCGTCCGTACCTGCCGCCACCGATTCAGTAATGACCTGGTCGCCGGGACAGCGCACCTGGACCGTCAGGGGCACTGGGAACGGCACCTCGCGTAGCAACCGGGCTCGCAGCCGTGTATCTCCGTCTCGAAGACTGACACGGTCGATACCCACATCGAAGGTCACCGTTGGCTTGAGCCAATCGCGTACCACGATATCCGGGTCCGGCTGACGCTCGCGGCCGATGGCGTCGATGATCGCCGCCAAGTTCACCGAGGGTCGGGAAACCATCTGCCCGATCGCAGAAGTGACGGCATCGGCACCGTACAGTCCCTCCAGTAGCTTGAAGGTGGCGTAGGCCTTCCCCCGCGCGGCGTCCGTGAGCACCCTCTCCGACAGGTCAACCAGACGCCGGCTCTGGGCAGCACGTGTGAAGTTCGCCTCGATGCCATATAGCACCGGAGTGGTCGACTTGAGATCGCGGTAGATCAGGTCGGTGAGGTACAGCGCCGCGCCTTCCGTCCACCATGGCGCATCACTGCCCGGCGCTCCCATGGCAACTCGCGCCACCACGTAGGCGCCGAGCCAACGCGCGTAGCCGAGCGCATGGGCAGCGCCGAAGTCCCGCAGCAACAGGGGTACGTTGGTGTGCATGACGACGACCGCCTGCCGGCCCTCGCCGCGCACCTCCACGACTCCGTCAGCGCTACTGCCCGGCCCGGAAGCCGTCGGCTCCCAGCGAATCGTGCCCGCGGGCACGGACACACCGATCAGGTTCGCGATGCGTGTTGCCGCCACGTCGGCGAACGATGCCAGGTTGATGGCCCAGTCGCGCCACGGTTCGGGATACTCGAGCCGAATCGGCGCGTTGGACAGGTGCAGGGTCGCCGCCTGCGCCGCTGATGGCGCCGTCGCCCCCGAGACACTCGGCACCGATATCGCCACCAGCGCCACGCACGCCACGGCGCGGCAAGACTCCTTGCGGACATCTATCATGCGTTCGAGTATAGCATCGGGGCGAAGCTCGAAACCGGGCTTGCGTACCCACTCCCGTCTTCACGGTACTTGTCCAGATACGGCGTATCTAACTGATGATAAACGTTTTACTGGATTACACGGAGACGTCAGAAGGCCAATCCAGGGCGTTGGGCACGTTGCAGCAGCGTAGCCTGCCCGACAGCCGAAACGAGATTTGAACGATGTCGGACGAACGCTTCGAGGTAGTGATCGTCGGTGCCGGCCCGGCCGGCGCTGCTGCAGCGCTGACGCTGGCGCGCGATGGTGTCGAAGTGCTCGTCCTCGAGCGTGGGGATTATCCGGGCGCCAAGAATCTGTTTGGCGGCATCTTGTACACCAGCGTAGTCAACGAGCTCATCCCAGAGTTCTGGAACGATGCGCCGATCGAGCGACACATCATCAACCGCCGCTGGTTGGCGCTCGACGACGACACGCAGGTAGGCCTCGATCTGAAGAGCGCCAAGTTCGACGTCCCGCCCTACAACAACACGTTTACGGCGTTGCGCTCCAAATGGGACCGGTGGTTCGCCGACCAGGCCGAGGAAGCCGGGGCGATGATCATCTGCGAGACCAACGTGGAGGATCTGATCGTCGATCGCGGCAGGGTTCGTGGTGTCCGCACCGGCCGGGATGACGGCGATGTCGAGGCGGACTGCGTCATCCTCGCCGAAGGCGCAAACGCTCTGCTGGCCGAGCGTGCCGGTTTCCGGCCAAAGATGAGCCCGACCAACCGGGTCAACGCCGTCAAAGAAGTAATCGCGTTGCCGTCCGAGATCATCGAGGATCGATTCCATCTCGAGGGCAAGCAGGGTGCCGCGATCGAGTACTTCGGCGGCGCGGTCAAAGGCACCGTTGGCTCCGCATTCATCTACACCAATCACGATAGCCTCTCGGTCGGCGTCGGTAGCATCATCGCCGAGTACCTGCGGCTGCGGCTTGCTCCCTACGAGATGCTCGATTCGTTTAAGGCGCATCCGATGGTCGCACCGCTGCTGCGTGGCGGCGAGACGGTCGAATACGCCACCAAGATGATTCCTGAAGACTCGTATGACCACCTGTCCGATCTATATGAGGACGGTCTTCTGCTCATCGGAGATTGTGCCGGCCTGGTGAATCCTTCGATTCATCATGAGGGCACGAACTTGGCCATGGCATCCGGCGTGGCGGCGGCGGAGGCCGTGCTCGAGGCACGTAGGAAGAACGATTTCTCGAAGTCTTCGCTGGCAACCTATCGCGAGCACCTCGAGCAGTCTTGGGTCATGAAGGACCTGAAGCGTTACCGCGACACGGTTCATTTCTTGCTGGAGAACCGAGAGTTCGTCAGCGATTATCCGGACCTGACCGTTCGTCTGATCCGGCGCTACTTCACCATCGACGACACGCCTAAGGACGACGTGATTCGAGAGCTCTGGCGGGTCATCCGCGACGAGGTCAGCTTCTTCAAGGCGGCGCGACAAATGTGGCGCGCCCGCAAAACCATGCTCTGAGGCATTCATGGCAATCGACGTTCGCGAGTACTTGACGCCCCACAAGTCGCTGTCGATGGCTCAGCGCCTCGATCTCGTAAAGCGGCGGTTCGCTGACGAGAGCCATATCCACGTAGATCAAGATGCGTTCCGTCAGGACCCCGACCAAGCGGTCCTCTTCATCTGCCCGGCCCAGGTATTCAAGCTCAACGCCGAAGACTCGAGCTGCATCGTCAACTACGAGGATTGCCTCGAGTGCGGCACCTGTCAGGTGGCGCGCCGCTACACGACGTGGAACAACCCGCAGGGCGGCTACGGGGTCACGTACCTCTACGGTTGAGGGGTCGTGGTGGAAGTGTGGCGGGCCTGCTAGCCGCGACGAATGAAGACCCGCAGGAAGGTGTCTTCACGCACTAGGCCGAGGTACTCGTTGCCGGTGCTCATGCACCAAGCGGGCAGGTCCAACTCGACGCCGGCGTCGTCGGCTAACAGCATGGCCGTCTCGCCCAGGCACATCGCGCGAGCCGCCTCCTGTACGCGGATCACGGGCTCCGGGCAGAAGGTGCCTCGGGCGTCTACTGCAACCTCGGCGACTTCGATTAGCGAGCGCAGCTGATCGTCGGTGACACTACCGTGCACCTGCCGGCGAAACCGCATCTTCTGACGGTCCGGCGCGCGGCGCAACATGTTCAACTCACCAACGTCTTAGATCCGGATCTCGTCGAGCAGAACATCCTCGCGTACGGGCTCGACCACCAACTGCCCCGCATGATCGTCGAGGCGCCAGTGCACCGGTACCTCGTTCTCGGTACGACCAGCGCAATATCTCGCAGTGATCTTGCAGGCGAGCTCGAGCTGCTCGGCCGACGGAGCCCCTTCGATGAGGGTTAGCGGTGAGCTGAACTCCTCGACCCACACGGCTCCTCGCCCGACACGGAACCGTTCGAGAAAGTCGTTCTCCGCCTCGTGGCGTCCGACAATGATCTTGACGCCATCGCCGAGACGAAAATGGCGGCCGACCTTGAGCAGCATCATGTCGTCCGGGTCGACTACGTTGCCACGGTCAGCAAGCAGGTCACGAAGCTTACGTGCGAAGTTCTCGTCGGGTAGGAAGCAGCACCCGCCGGCCGGCTGCGGGTAGTCGACCAAGCCGAACTCGTCCGCCAATCGCATCTGCTCGTGCCGCGAGCGGCCTGAGATTGCATACAGATCGTCGCGACAAACCCAACCCTTCTGCTCCGCAATCGTCGGCGCCAATAGCTTCGCGGACAATGGGCGTAGCAGCAATCCCTCGAGCTCCGTCTCCTGCTCGATCGCCTGCATCGGTGGCCGCCGCTGACTCATCGGGCGCTGCCCGAGCACCTCGCCGGTGAAGATGAAGTCGTAGCCGCCCTCCTCCAGCATCACCTTGGCACGCTTGAGCATGAAGATGCGGCAATCGATGCACGGGTTCATTCCCGAGCCATAGCCATGCTTGGGATTCAGCACGACCTGCTGAAGGTAGTCGTCCTTGATATCGATGATCTCTACGGGGATTTGAAGTTGCCCGCCGGCATGGAGCGCATCGTTGCGGTACGGCTTGTCCCGGTTGTTCGCGTTCCCCATGATGCGATGGCGATCGGCGACGCAGAAGCCGGTCGAGAAGTGCAATCCGAGTACTTCAACACCGAGGCGCTGAAGAATGCTCGCGGCGAGCGTCGAGTCGAGTCCTCCGGACATCAACCCGAGTGCACGGATGGGTCGCTGGCTCATCGTTCGCAAAAGCTCGTGGGGTGCCTGTTGCTGGATGCGGTCGAGGTACGCTCGACTGGCTCGTAGCAATCTGCGGACGCGCGGTGGAGGGCGACGCGTGTGAGCCAAGCGTAGCATAGCGTTTCGCCGACAGAGGCGCTCCGCGGCGCCTACTACGGCGCCGCGGCCTTAACCCCGTGCCCCCAGTCCAGGAACGGGATCCACTCGTCGTACGGATCGATCGCGGGCAGCAGAGAGGTCGCCGGGTGCCAGGCCGGTTGCCGGGGCTCACGGAGCAGCTCCATGCCGGCTTCCTCCGGGCTTCGGTTGGCTTTCCGGGCGTTGCATCGGAAGCACGAGACGACGATGTTGCGCCACGTGGTGCGGCCACCGCGCGACCGTGGGTGAATATGATCCAGCGTCAGTTGCGAGGGCCGTGTGACGCGGCCGCAATACTGACACTGGTTGCGGTCTCGCAGGTACACGTTGGCACGCGTGAACTTCACCCGGGGACGAGGCACCCGGTCGTACTCGAGCAGCTGAATGATGCGCGGCACGACCACGCGCAACGACGGTCCCGAAATGCAGTTGGCCAGATCCTCGGGCGCCAGCACGGAGGCCTCCGTCCAACTCTCCCAGGTGTAGGTAGCGAAGTCGTCGGCGACGACCTTCCCTCGCCCCACGTAAAGCAGCGTGATTGCACGTCGCGCGTTGACCACGTTGACCACCTGCCAAAGGCGGTTCAGAACGAGGACACTGGAGTTCAACACATCTTGCTCCCGGCTGCGACGCGGTCGCGAAAACAGACCATCTACATTAGCAGGCGTGGCCGGGCGGTGGTCTGCTAGCGCTGTTCCACGACGCCGTGCTCTCTGAGGATGTCGAGCGTCCTCTGTAAAGGCAGCGCCTCTATGGTGCCTCGAGCGCCGACGGTGGTGCGCGCCTGAAACAGGCTGTTGTAGATCGATTCCTCGGTGGCCTCGATGGCAGCCATGAACAGCGGCGATAGTCGCTCGGCGGCCAGCGGGGTGACCCGTGGGCGCGCCTCGCCATCCGGCCCGGAGCGTAGTCCCGAGTGGGTGGAGAACACGATCACATAGTCGCCGCTACCGTTCGATCCAGACGCCCCGGTGCGCGCCATGCCCATGAAAGCACGCAGCGCCAGGCGCTCGAGATTGGCGGCATCCACCGGCGCGTCGGTCGCGATTACCATCATGCAGGAGCCGTCGGCTCCGCCCCTCTCGTCGGCCGAGCCCGTCAGCACATCGCGCAGGTAGTAGCGGCCGAGCTTCACGCCGACCGGTGCTCCGGCGATGGTGAGCACGCCTCCGAAGTTGGTCTGCACCAGGGCACCTACCGTCCAGCCACCCAGACGCTCAGGTAGTCGCCGCGATGAGGTGCCAATGCCACCCTTGAACCCGAACGCGATCGTCCCGCTGCCCGCTCCTACGTTGCCCTCCACAACGGCGCCGGAACTGGCGGACTCGATCGCCTCGCGTACATGCTCCGGTCGGATCGGGCGGGCGCGGATGTCGCTCAGGTAACCATCGTTGGTCTCGCCTACGACCGGATTGATGGAGCGGACATCTTCGTTGCCCGGCAGGCCGAGCATGTACGAGATCAACCCGTCTGCGGCGCGCGGAACACTGAGCGTACCGGTGAGCAGGATGGGCGTCTCGATGGTTCCGAGCTCGCGGATCTGGCTGATGCCGGTCAGCTTCCCGAATCCATTGGCCACGAAGACCGCAGCGGGAACCTTGTCGCGGAATATG
This sequence comes from Acidobacteriota bacterium, assembly GCA_965205505.1. GTDB lineage: Bacteria > Acidobacteriota > UBA890 > UBA890 > WLXD01 > DASCOT01. The sequence continues at coordinate 2,859,076 of CBDBHB010000009.1, read as the reverse complement.
TTACCGGAGTGCGGCAGAATCGCCGTCACCCCAGTGTTCGTGGTGGGCGGTACGACGAGAGTGACGTGGCCGACGAGGACGCCGGCCACATCGGTAATGGCGTTCAGCGGCCCGGCAGCCAGAACACCTGGCGCAATCCCGAAGTCGCGGGCACGCCCGCGCGTCTCCGGGGCTTGCGCCGCCACTGCCAAAGCAGTCGCTGTGAACAGGATGAGCGTCAAGCTTGCCGTCATACGCGGGCCCCAGAAGATCCTCACTCTGCGTCTCCGTCAACGCCGAAGACAGCACGTCGCAAATCCTCGACTGCGAAACTCTGCATGCCGCGTTGCCGGCGCTCTTCTTCGAGGCGCTCCATGCGAGCCAATAGTTCGTCGACGCACGCCCGCTTCGCTGGATGCCGCAGGGCATCCAGCGGACTCATCCCACCAAGGCGCGAGTGGGGTTGCCGCGCCCAGCGCGCCGCGAAAGAGGCGTAGAATTCGGCCAGCACGCGAGCCTCGTGGCCGGCGCTCCACGTTTCCGGTCGGTCTGCGGAGTGCTGTCGCCGGCCCGGAACGAAGCGCGCCAAGTCGTCGCGCGCGGCGACCCGCGCCCGGGCGTGCGGTCGCAATTGCTGATCCAGCACGCGCCAACCGCGACCCACCGACGCCGCTGTGGCTCCTTCCAGCACAAGTCGGGCGGGGCGCAGACGGAGCAGGAAGGCGTCGTAGCGGCGATCGGCATCGTCCCGCCCACCGTACCACCAATACCAACACTCGGTGGCGGCGTCACCTATCGCTTCCGACAACTCCTGCGCTCCCAGCCTGAGCAGGCATTCATGCGTCGCCGCGTTGTCGGTAACCTCGAAGAACGCCTTGCAGAAACGGAGGCTCGAGCGCTGCAGTAACGCCTGCGGAACGTTCATGCGGCGGATTATACGCGCTTGTGTCTCGTTTTCTTGATATAGTTATCGTATTAAAATCGTATTAACAATAATTTACAGTTTTTCCACAAGCGCCAAGAGGCTGACGTTCCGTACGTAATACGCCGAAAGCCCTTTGTACATAGGCGCCTCACCCTCGGCGCGGCGCAAAACGTGCTGCTTCTACCACGGATTATCCACAGCGACCCCTGACGCCAAGGTGTATGACGACGATATTCGTCGACAGGTGCCCGGGTGTAGCCACCGATTCTGGGAAAACGAGATAGGATGGCGCGTTGAGCAAGCCACACGACCCGGCTCCGAGCCAGACATCTTGCGCCAGGAGCACGTCCGCGCAGGCCGAGCGTCGGGATGACCCGGACATTTCCGAGGAAGTGGATCGCGCCCTCTCATTGATTGCCATCGTGGAGCACCGGGTACCCGAGGCGTATCGGATCGAAATTGTCCGGGCCCTCCTCCCCCGCGCCATTGGAAAGTCAGCAAGTGAGCCGGGTACGGCCGTGCCACGGCGCGCTGGGTCCGACTCCTCGCGGTTGCGGCTGGCGCGTTACGCGTCGGTTCTGGCGACGCCTGGAAAGATGCTTCTAAAAGCGCTCGTCGCATTGGAGGCAACGAGCGTGCAACTGGGAATCGAATGGATGACCCCGCGCGAGATCGAGCGCTTCCTGGCGGAGCGAGGCCGCGTGCGGTCCGTATACCGCACGAACGTGAGTAACGCGCTACGTGCGGCGCGAGAGCTCGTTGACCGCCGGCGCCGCGGTCGCGCCTACGAGTACCGAATCACCGATCGCGGACGCGCTGCGATTGAACGCGACCTCGCGATTGCCGGCTCCTAGTGGCCTGTAACAGATGATCGTTGCGTATCGTGGTGGCGAAATGGGTCCGGATGCCAGGCGCGACGAGGAGACGATGTTTGCCCATCTTGGAGGAGGAGCAACGCCGCAGACGGGCCGATTTCGCCGCCATCCTGCGGACAGATGGGCAGTTGCGGGCGATATCGGCGTTGCGCCTCGTCGACGATGCCCCAGCAGGTCGTGATGGAAGTGTGATGGGTCTGGTTACGCCGCCAAGGGCGCAGATCCAAGGCGCCGCGTCGCCGGCGATGCCCGTGCGCATCGTCTAGGAGCGGCAACGCCGGAGACGCGCCCTTGGCGGCGTAACCCGTAGGGCAAGTGGGAGTCACGGGCGATGGCGGCGTCTCTCTCCTCGACGATGGCTCCAGCATCGCCTCGTCGTCGATCCTTGCCCTAGCCCGTGAGTCCCACTTGCCAGACCCACCACACTTCCATCACGGCCTGCTAGCATCGACATCCTCGCCGCGCCTTGATCTCACCCGCAAATCCCATCTGCGATATGCAACGATCATCTGTTACGGCATCGCTGCCCCACCCTCCCCGCCAAGTAGGCATCCAGCCGGTGCCGCCGTCAACCCTGCGAGACAGACGGCGCGGCCTCGATGCCTGCGCGTGCCACCGACCGGAAGCGCCATCCGGGGCGGCGAAACGCCTGATCAGGACAGCCTTGCTCGCGGACCACTTCGCCACGACTCAATTGGCCGCACCGCCTCGCCACACGAGCGAGGGCTCCCCTCGATCCTGCCGTCAGCGATAAGTCGCTTCCTATAATCGTTACTGTCCGCGCCGCCAGGTCCAGCACGTAGGAGTGCCGCGTCGAACTGGCTCGCTTCGCCGAGTAACAGTTTCCGGCTTTCCTGCGAGCGGCCACCCTGCAAGGGACGTGAGTTGCCTCCGCAGCGAGCGCCGAATGTCGGCGCGCCGACATTCTCTAAGACGTTACTTTAGGTTGATGCCGTCCGGTCGAGGCCGGTCTTGCACGAGGACAATTCAGGCGGGCACCCCTCCCGTAGTCCGGGGCGCGCCGCCGGTCCGTAACGCGCAAGGAAGGAAAGCGTCCGCGTACCTAGATTGCGGGGATGCCGTTGGATCTCAGGCTGCGGATCGCCTCGAGCAGCGATCGCTCGACGTCGGCTAGCGAAACCTCGTCGTTTCCCAAGAAGACACTCACGGTCACTCCTTCCTTGGACCGGAAGGTGAGCCGTCGAGGCGCCCGCCGCTTCGTGGTGCTGGCTACCTCTTCGGCCGCCGCTGCCTTTTGTTCGGCCCGCCGTATCTTGCGAAGATCGTCTCGCGTCAGCCCCTCGTTGATGACGCGCTGCGCGAGCGCTGCCATTTCCTTAGCCGTGTCGCACCGGGTGATCTCGAGTAGCAGTGACTTGCCGCGGATCCCTGCCTCCTCCAGCTGCGCGCGGACCTCGCGTGGCATGACCAGCAGGCTTAGGGACTCCGTAACGCTCGAACGGGACTTGCTGATCCGCTCCGCGACGTCGTCGTGGGTGAATCCGAACTGGTCGATGAGCGCCTGGAGCGCCTCGGACTCCTCGAAAGCTGATAGGTCCTGGCGCTGCAGGTTCTCGATTAGCGCAATTTCGAGCGCACGCGCATCATCAACATCGAGAACTATGCAGGGGACCTCCTTGAGCTGAGCAGCGCGGGCTGCCCGGAAGCGACGTTCGCCCGATATGATCTGGTAACCGCTTGCGGCTCGTCGGACCAGCAGTGGCTCCAGTATGCCCACGCGCTGAATCGAGGCAACGAGCTCCTCGAGTCGCTCAAACACTTGCCGCGGCTGGTTGGGATTCGGACGTATCAACTCCAAAGACAGGAATTGCCCGAGAGCACGGGTATGCTCCGCCGCCAACTCCTCTACAAAGTGAGCGTCATGCCGCATTCGTGTCGTGACCGGCAGCCCAAGTCGCTTAGACACGCGCCAATACCTCCTCTCCAAGCTTTGCGTATTGCTCCGCGCCGGTCGACGACGGCGCATGTGTGAAGATCGCTTCCTTGTATGCAGGGCTCTCTTCCAACCTTACATTCCGGCTGATCACCGTATCGAACACCTTGTCACCGAAGACGCGACGCACCTGCTCGACCACATCACGTCCCAACACCGTGCGGCGATCGAGCATCGTGATCAACACTCCGAGCAGCTCCAATTTCGGGTTCACTCGCTGTCGGACGCGCTGCACCGTGTCGAGCAAGTCGTCCGTGCCTTCCATCGCTAGGTACGACGACTGTATAGGGATGAGGACGTGTGAAGATGCGACAAGTGCGTTAATTGTGAGCAGTCCTAGTGTCGGGGGCGTATCAATGACTATAAAACGATACTTCTGACTAATAGTAGCCAGATGGTCCCGCAGTCGATAGTGACCATCAAACTCGCCCGACAGCTTGATCTCGAGCTTAGCCAGCGCAATTCGAGCCGGGGCCACGTCGAGGTTCTCGAGCCCCGTCGCGCACACGATTCGCTCGAGCTCGATACTTGTATCGACCAGAACGTCGTAGATCGTCAGCTCCAACTCGCTCGAGTCAACGTAGGAAATCGTGCTGTGTGCCTGCGGGTCCAGGTCGACGAGCAACGTGCGGTGCCCTTTTAGCGCCAGTGCCGCCGCCAGGTTCACCGCGGTCGTGGTCTTCCCCACGCCGCCTTTTTGGTTCGCCACCGAGACGATCATCGTCGGGCGACCGGCTTTCTTGGTCGTATAGCCGTTCCCAGATACCACCCTGAGCAAGTCCTTCCGCGGCGGCGCCGGCACCCGCCCCCGTGCCCGACGAGGTCATCCCACGGCGACTGCTTTCCCGGCTGCCAGGGTTCTATGCCCGCCCACTACGCGCCGGCGCTCGCCTCAAACCCGTGCGCTGCGCATCCCGCCGAACCGGCTGCGAACCCGTCGTTGTCCGCGGGACGACCCATCATGCAGGAGGACCTCAGAGAGCGCAACCGAATCTCGCCCTCGACACGCCTACATCTCGTATTTCGAGAACTCGTCGGGGTCCAAGTTCTCAAACCAGCGCCGCAACCGCTCCGAGTTCGACAAGTCCCGGCCGTCGTCGACGGAGCGCGCCTGATTGAGCACCGCCTCCTCGACAAAGATCGGCGCCTCGGTCCGAAGGGCCAACGCGAGCGCATCGCTCGGCCTCGAATCGACCGTGATCTCGCTGCCTTTCATCTGCATGTGGATCTGCGCGAAATACGTGTTCTCGCGAAGCTCGGTGACTACGATCTTGTCAACCCGGGCGCCGAACGCTCCAACCATGCTGTACAGCAGGTCATGCGTCATCGGCCGCGGCGTATCTATCGCCTCGACCTTCAAGGCGATGGCGTTGGCTTCGAAGATCCCCACCCAGATCGGCAAGACGTGGTTTTCCGAGTCATCCTTGAGAATGACGATCGGCATGTTCGTCACCGGGTCGACCATCAACCCCATGACCTTCATCTCCACCTGCATGCGGCGCTCCTCACTTGTAGACGACTATATGCGCGCATCGAAGATCGGATCAAGCATCGCGCTGCACCTGACGCGATCGTCACTGTGGATCGCCGACCACCCGGCCATACAGGCTATGCGCCGCGTACGATGTGACCCTCACATCGACCAGGCTACCGATTAGCTCGTGGGCGCCGGGCATGTTGACGATGTGGTTCGAGGAGGTGCGGCCCGACACGTCCTCAGCGGTGCGCTTGCTGACGGAGTCGACCAGCACCTCCGTACGACGACCCAGCCACGACGCGTTGTGCTGCTCTTGGATCTCGCGACCGACGTCCTGGAGCTCAAGGAGGCGGTCGCGCTTGACCTTCGCAGACACGTCGTCCTCGTAGTTGAGCGCGGCCGTGTCAGGACGTGGCGAGTATTCGAACGAGAAAAAAGAGTCGTACTCGACGTCGCGTACAAGACCGAGGGTGGCCTCGAAGTCGGCGTCGGTCTCGCCCGGAAAACCGACGATGATATCGGTGGACAGCCCGACCTCCGGTATCCGGCGGCGGAGTTCCTCGACCTGGCCGCGATATGTATCGACCGTGTAGTGGCGGTTCATCTGATGGAGGATGCGGTCGGAACCTGATTGCACCGGCAGGTGGATATGGTTGGCCACGGTCGGGCGCTCGGCCATCGCCTCGATGAGGCGCGACGACATATCTTTGGGGTGTGACGTGAGAAAGCGGACGCGCTCAACGCTCGGCTCCGTGCTCGGAGTCGCCTGCAGCATGTCGTCGATCGCCGCGAGGAGTCCGGGGAAATCCATCCCGGTCTCGGGGTCGGCCCACGAATTCACGTTCTGCCCCAGCAGGGTCACCTCACGGTAGCCACGCAATCCAAGGCCCCGAATCTCGTCCACAATCGCGTGTGCCGGACGATAGATCTCCAAGCCGCGGGTGCTCGGAACGATGCAGAAGGAGCAATAGTTGTTGCATCCCTCCATGATGGTTACGAAGGCGCGAACGCGGTCTGCGCGGTGGGCTTCTGGAGTTTCGAACTGAACCTGGTCCTCGGTATTGACCTGTGGGCCGAGGCCAGCTTGTACCCGACCGAGAACGCTGCCCAGGCTATGAATGGCACGCGTACCGATGACGAAGTCCACGCTGGGTTGGCGATCGATGATCTCCCCGCCACGCTGCTGCGCGATGCAGCCGGTAACCCCCACTAGCAACTCGCGCGGCTCGCCGCCTCGACCGCCCTCGCGCGACAACACATCCTTGATCTGGCGCAACCTGCCGAGCTGCGAGAAGAGCTTGTCCTCGGCACGTTCGCGCACCGAGCAGGTGTTGACCAGCACGAGATCGGCGTCGGATGCCTGCTCGGCGGCCTCGTACCCCATGCCATCGAGAAGGCCGGCATAGATCTCCGAATCGTGCACGTTCATCTGACAGCCGAACGTCTTGATCCAATAGCGTGGCTTGCGCAACGGACTCACGCTCGTCTCAGACATGCGCAGCCTGTCAAGGTCGGTCATTCGATGGGCTGTCCGGTGTGGCTCGGTCTGAAGGACTCCGCGCCTGGAAACCGCGTATTCGGCGTCGTGAAAGGCGGATTATACCAGTCGTGCGCCCAAGAACTGCCGCACCTCCGACTCGTGTAACGCCCCGTGGCGGACGATTCGAGCGGGCTCCTGGGTGATATCGAGCAGAGTAGAAGGCTTGCCCCCGGCGGTCCGTCCGGCATCGACGATCCCGGCGAGCGCCGCGTGGTCAATCCCCAACATCTCGGGGTCCCGGGCCGGCGCCTCGCCCGTTCGGTTTGCCGAGGTACCAGTCACGCCACCCACCCGAGCGGCAATTCGCCGCGTCGCCAGGATACTCGGTACCCGCACGGCGACCGCCCTGGTTGAGCCGACAAGCGGCCCGGCCAAATCATCTCGTGCTGGCAGAAGAAGCGTTAGTCGACCCGGCCAGAAATGCGCCGCAAGCTCTTCGAGCAATGGCGGCGAAGACGGCGCCAGCTCGCGTGCGGCGGATGCCGTAGCCACAAGAACCAGCAAGGGCTTCTCGAGGCCCCTGCCCTTGAGGCGTTGCAGGCGGTTGAGCGCTTCGCCACAACGCACGTCGGCGGCGAGAGCATAGAAGCTGCCGGTGGGCACAGCGATGATCCCGCCCTTTTCGAGGACGGCGGCGATGGCCGCAAGCTCCAGATCGAGGTCGGCGTCCGAACGAATGATCCAGCGCTGCATCTCGCCTCCGGCCCCAGGCGGGCCGTTTCAGGATAACCTGAGCGCTGCGCCACCTCTTGCCCATCATCGCTCCCCGTTGCCATGTTCAACTTCTCTTAGATCAAGTCGCCGGTAACCTCGATATGGCAGACGCCGCATCCGGAGACCTGTTTGCCCCCGCCGACGGGTCGGCGACGACCGCCGAGGTCGATCCGAGCTCGCCGCTCGCCGAGCGCATGCGTCCGCGCACCATCGAGGAGGTTCTCGGTCAGGAACATCTGCTCGGTGAGGGCCGGCTTCTGAGCCAGCTAGTAGCGTCAGGGCATCCGACGTCGCTGATCCTGTGGGGCCCGGCCGGGGTGGGAAAGACGACGCTGGCGCGCATCGTCGGCATTGCTACCGGCAGCCAGCTGGTGACGCTGTCCGCGACCTCTTCGGGAGTCAAGCAGGTACGCGAAGTCGCCGACCACGCATCTCGTCTCCGCCAGCATTCTGGCGGCCGCACCGTCATGTTCATCGACGAGATTCATCGTTTCCACAAGGGTCAGCAGGACGCGCTGCTGCCATGGGTTGAGGACGGTTCGATTATTCTTATCGGCGCCACCACGGAGAACCCGTCCTTCGAAGTCATTCCACCGTTGTTGTCGCGCTGCCGCGTCGTTCGCCTCGCGGCGCTGACTCCGGAGCACCTGGAGCTACTGCTTCGACGTGCCCTCGATACGTCGCTGCCGCGCGGGTTAGGAGCCTCGGCGATCGAGTTTCCCGAACGGCTGCTGCGTCAGATCGCTGCTCTCGCGGACGGTGACGCCCGCGCCGCTCTGTCAGCACTGGAGCTCGCCGTAAGCCTGGCTCGCCAGCGGGGCGGGCGACAGCTCTCGGTAGGCGACGACGATGTCAAAGAGGCGCTCCAACGCCCCCATCTCCGCTACGATCGCGAGGAGCATTTCAACCAGATTTCGGCGTTGCAGAAGAGCATCCGCAACAGCGACGCCGATGCGGCGCTTTACTGGCTCGCGCGCATGCTCGAAGCAGGTGAGGCACCACTCTACGTGGCGCGACGGCTGGTGCGCATGGCGAGCGAGGACGTCGGCCTGGCCGATCCCGGAGCGCTACCGCTCGCCGTGGCCGGCATGCAGACCATGCACGCCATCGGCATGCCCGAGGGCGCCCTGGCACTGGCCGAGGTGGCCATCTACCTAGCCGCAGCTCCCAAGAGCAATACCATCCAAACCGCCTACAGCGCTGCGGTAGATGAGACTCAGGCGAGCGGCAACCTCGCCGTACCGATGCAGCTACGCAACGCTTCGACGCGGCTGATGAAGGAGGAGGGCTATGGTGCAGGCTATGTCTATGCGCACGATCTCGATGACGGAGTCGCCGCGATGGACTGCCTCCCTGCGGAGATCAGCGACCGCCGCTTCTATGTCGCTGGCAAGCGCGGCGCCGAGATAGAGATAGCCAAGCGACTTCGAGACTTCGATACAGCCCGCCGCCGGCGCAGCGCAGCCGGTCTCGCCGACTAGATGAGTGAAAGTGTGGTGGGTCTGGTTACGGCGAGTTGGGGCCAGATGCAAGGCGGCCTGCTAGCCCAAACCTGCCGGCCGGCGGCGAGGTGCCTTCTTCTTGCGTCGAGGTGCTGGTTTGATTGCCGCTTTTCGCGGCGCCGGCGGCGGCGACGTCAATGCATGCTCCAGTGCTTCCTCGACCCGGTCGATGAACACAAACTCCAAGCCCCGCCGCGCTTGCTCCGGAATCTCTTCGAGATCCTTCTCGTTCTTTCGAGGCATGAGGACTCGCTTGAGCCCGGCTCGGTGTGCCGCCAAGACTTTGTTCTTGATGCCACCCACCGGCAGCGCCAACCCACGCAACGTCAGCTCGCCGGTGAGGCCCAGATCGCTCGCGACTCGCCGCCCCGTAAACAACGAGGCCAAGGCTACGAGCATCGCAACCCCGGCAGACGGACCATCTTTCGGAGTGGCACCGGCCGGGACATGGACGTGCACGTCATGGTTCCTGAACGCACTATCTGCGATTCCCAGCTGCACAGCGTGACCGCGCAGGTACGACATCGCTGCCTGCGCAGATTCCTTCATCACGTCACCGAGCTGACCCGTCAGGCGCAGCTCGCCTTTCCCCTTCATTCGCGTCGCCTCGATGAACAGGATGTCGCCTCCGGTGACCGTCCACGCGAGGCCGACCGCAACACCCGGAGCAGCGGTTCGCTCCGCCAGATCGGAGAAGAACTTTATCGGGCCCAGGAAGCGGTGCAGATGCGCGACAGTCACATCGAGTGCCTCCGCGGGGGCGGCATCGGGATCATCGATTCGCTCCGCCACCAGCCTGGCGTGGGCACGGCAAATCGCCGCGATCTCGCGTTCGAGCCCACGCACTCCAGCCTCCTCCGTGTAGTCGCGGACAATTGCACCGATAGCGTCGCTGGCGAAGCTGAGTTGCTCGGCAGTAAGCCCGTGATCGTCGAGCTGTCGTGGCACTAGATAGCGTTGTGCGATCTCGACCTTCTCCTCGGCGGTGTAGCCCGGTAGCTCGAGAACTTCCATGCGATCGCGCAAGACGGCAGGGATACCCTCGGGCGTGTTCCCCGTAGCGATGAACAGCACGCGAGAGAGATCGAACGCGACTTCGAGATAGTGGTCCGAGAACGTGTCGTTTTGCTCCGGATCAAGCACCTCGAGCAAGGCGGCAGAAGGGTCGCCCCGGAAGTCCTGGCCGATCTTGTCGATCTCGTCCAGCATGAACACCGGGTTCATCGATCCGACCCGTTTGATGCTTTGGACTATGCGGCCGGGCATGGCGCCCACATAGGTACGACGATGACCCCGAACCTCCGCCTCGTCGTGCACTCCGCCTAGCGACAGACGCACGAACTTTCGTCCGAGGGCGGCGGCGATGGAGCGACCCAAAGACGTCTTCCCTACCCCTGGAGGTCCAATGAAGCACAGGATCGGGCCCCGTTTGTCCGGCTTGAGCTTGCGCACCGCCAGGTACTCGATGATCCGCTTCTTTACCTTCTCCAGATCGTAGTGGTCCTTGTCGAGAAGCTCTGCCGCGATCTTGAGGTTGAGGTTGTCCTCGGTATAGACACCCCATGGCATGTCGAGGATCCAGTCGATGTACGTGCGCAGAACGTGATACTCCGCTGCCGCAGGCGACATCCGGGAAAGCCGCTCGAGCTCCTGGGTTGCGATCTTCCGAACGTCGTCGGGCATCGCGGCCTCGCTGATTCGCCGACCAAGCGCCTCGATCTCGGCGTCGTCCTCTTCCTCGCCGAGCTCGCGCTTGATGGCCCGCAAGCGTTCTCGCAGGTACATCTCGCGCTGTCCGCGGTCGATCTCCCCCTGTACTTCAGATTCGATCTTCTGTGACAGCTCGAGCACCTGAACTTGCTGCGCGAGCAGCCCCAGGAGCACCGTGAGCCGCTCGTTTGGCGGCAACGTCTCAAGCACCCGCTGCCTGTCTTCGACCGCCGTACCAACATGCGCTGCGATGATGTCGACCATAGCGCCGGGCCGCGTGGCCGTGCGTGCCAGCCCTTCCAGCTCGGGCGGCAAGTCGGCCGACAGCTCGATGAGCTGTTGCAACAGGCGCAGCGCACTGACTCGCTTGGCCTCGACCTCTACCTTGGCGTTCGCAGTCGGCTCGGGGATGTCGTTCCAGGTAGCGTGAATGTAGGGATCAGTGGACGTGACGGCGTCGAGACGCAGCCTTTGAATACCTTGGACGATCACGTTGAGGTTGCCGTTGGGCAGACGCAGAACCTTCACCAGTCGCGCCAGCGTGGCGATCTCATGCAGATCGTCGGCGTTAGGCTCTTCGATCTCGGCGTCACGCAAGGCTACGACAGCCACCAGCCGATCGGCATCCATCGTCTCGACCACCAGCTGCTGGGAGGCCTTGCGCCCGACCAGCACCGGCATGACCACGCCGGGAAACAGCACCGACCCGCGCAGCGGCAAAACCGGTAATGTCGCCGGGAACTCGATCTCCGCTTCCCGTGCGCGGCCGAGCTCCTGCTGAATCTCGGCGTCCAGGTGAGTGTCGAAGGGCTCGGATTCAGGCATATGTAGTCGGTCGCTCTCTGAGTAGGTTGCAACGCATTCGGCTTCGCGTATGGTACCGCGCCCCCATCGACCGCATAGCGCAGCCTGGCCGGTTCGTAGTGGAAGCGGGGCGAGCTCGGCTACGACGAGTTGGGGTCAGTAGGCGCCACGCTTCGCGGCTCACTCGTTATTGTGGCGCGGATCATAGGGATGCTGATCGCGTACCTGTTGCATGATCTCCACCATCGGATCGTCGAGCTGTTTCGGCAACTCGATTGCCACCTTTGCCATCAAGTCTCCTGCGCCGCCCGCCTTACGTGCGGCGCCCTTGCCGCGCAGGCGGAACACCTGTCCGTTCGACGTGCCCGCTGGCAAGCTGATCGTCGTCGTCCCTGACAGCGTCGGCACCTCCACACGACCACCGAGCGCCGCCTCATAGATAGTGATCGGCACGTTGGTGTGCAGATCGTCGCCGACGAGCCGGAACCGCGGATGCGCCGCAATATCGACCACGACATACAGGTCGCCGCGTCCGCCGCCATTGAGCCCGTCGGAACCCTTCCCTCGAACCCGAACCTTGCTGCCCTGCCGCACCCCGGCGGGAATTCGCACGCGGGTACGCTGCACGTCGCCGCTCTCGCCGCGGTAGCTGATCAGGCGCTCGGCTCCGTTTACCGCATCCTCGAGCCCGAGCTCGACACGAATTCGTATGTCGCGCCCGCGCGACGGTGGCGGCCGACGAACATGCGGGCCACCACCGGACGGGCTGCCAACGCCAAACCCGCCGAGTAGATCCTCGATGCTGAACCCGCCGACCGAGAAGCCACCGCCGCCGCCGCCGCCAAACAAGTTGCCGAACTGCTCGGAAAAGGCCGACCCGTCGAAGTCGCGGGCGAACGCCTCGGGGCCCACGTGATCGTATTTCTTGCGCCGCTTGGGATCCCCGAGCACGTGGTAGGCCTCGGAGATCTCCTTGAACCTTTCCTCCGCCTTGGCATCGCCTGAATTGACATCCGGGTGCCATTTTCGGGCGAGCTTGCGGTAGGCGCGCTTGATCTCGTCCGCCGCGGCTGTCTTCGCGACGCCAAGAACAGCGTAATAGTCCTTACGCGGCATCTAGTGTCCTGTTAACAGAGGTTCGTTGCATATTGTGGCGCGCACGACTGAGTCGAATCCAAGGAGGCTCGACGACGGCGATGCTGTGCGTATCGCAGAGGAGAGCCGACGCCGGAGGTGGCCAGCCGCCGCGGCCACCCGGAGGGCTGGCAGGCCGTGGTGGAAGTGTGGGTCGTCAGAGTGGCCATTCTAGGGCTCTTCATGTCACCCCGCCGCAGCAGTCGCCCGAGTACGACGGAACGCCAGCACGGAGGTAGTGGGATCGGTATCCACGCGGATGTGGTCCCCGTCGACGAACTCGCCTGCCAGGATCGCCCGCGCCAGGGGATTTTCGACCAGCTGGCGGATGAGGCGCTTCAGCGGGCGGGCGCCATACACCGGATCGTAGCCCTGCTCGGCCAATAGCTGCTCGGCAGCCTCGCTGAACTCTATCTCCAGGTTACGGTCGGCGACACGTTCTCGCAGTTGGCGTAGCTGGATCCGCACGATCTCCTGCAGTTGGGCCACCGACAAGGGCGAGAAGACAATCGTCTCGTCGATGCGGTTCACGAACTCTGGCCGGAAGGTGCGGCGCACAGCGTCCATCACCGCCGCTTCGATGCCCTCTGGCCCGATCTCGTCCAGCCGCTGCATATGCTCGCTGCCGAGGTTGGAGGTCATGATTACGACGCTGTTGGAGAAGTCGACGGTGCGTCCCTTGCCGTCAGTAAGGCGGCCATCGTCGAGGATTTGGAGCAGGATGTTGAAGACGTCGGCATGCGCCTTTTCGATCTCGTCGAGGAGGATGACCGAGTAAGGGCGCCGGCGCACCGCCTCGGTAAGGAAACCTCCCTCTTCGTGGCCGACGTAGCCCGGCGGCGCGCCGATTATGCGCGCCACAGCATGGCGTTCCATGTACTCCGTCATGTCGAGACGAATCATCGCCTCTTCGCTGTCGAACATGAACTCTGCCAGGGCCTTCGCCAGCTCGGTCTTCCCGACGCCGGTCGGACCAAGGAACATGAACGAGCCGTACGGACGCCCGCGCTCTTGTAGTCCGGCGCGGGCCCTGCGAATGGAGTCTGAGACGGCGCGCACCGCTGGCTCCTGCCCGACGACGCGCTGGTGCAGCCGGGACTCCATTTCCAGCAGCTTGTCGATCTCCCCTTCGATGAGCTTGCTGACCGGAATGCCTGTCCACCGCGAGACCACGGCGGCCACGTCCTCGGCGTCAACCTCCTCTTTGAGCATCGCGTTGCCGTCGCCGTTGAGCTCCTCCAGCCGCTGGCGTGAGGTTTCGAGCTCTGCCTCGCGCTCAGGTACGACGCCGTACCGCAGCTCCGCGGCACGCGCCAGCTCGCCGTCGCGCTCGGCGCGCTCGGCATCGGTGCGCGCCTCCTCGATTTGGCGCTTGAGCTCCTGAATGCCACGCACGTGCCGAACTTCCTCGTCCCACCGCGCCTTGAGGCGCTCATGCTCTGCGACCAGCGCGCTCAGCTCCTCCTCGAGCGCCTCCAGTCGATCCCGTGAGCCGCTGTCGTCTTCCTTGCGTAGCGCCTCGCGCTCGATCTCCATCTGGCGGCGGCGGCGTTCAATCTCGTCAAGAGGTGCCGGCTTGCTGTCGATCTCGACGCGCAACCGCGCCCCGGCCTCATCCATCAGATCGATCGCCTTGTCAGGTAAGAACCGGTCGGTGATATAGCGATGAGAGAGTGTCGCTGCTGCGATCAGCGCAGCGTCACGGATGCGCACCCCGTGGTGTACCTCGTAGCGTTCCTTGAGGCCGCGCAGGATCGAGATGGTCTCCTCTACCCCCGGCTCTTGGACCCGCACCGGCTGGAAGCGGCGCTCGAGCGCCGGGTCTTTCTCGACGTACTTGCGAAACTCGCTCAAGGTAGTGGCACCGATGGCGTGCAGCTCACCGCGCGCCAGCGCCGGCTTGAGCATGTTGGACGCATCGACGGCGCCCTCGGCGGCGCCCGCGCCGACAACAGTATGGAGCTCGTCGATGAACAGGATCACGTCGCCTGCCTCGGTAACTTCGCGTAAAAATGCCTTGAGCCGATCCTCGAACTCGCCCCGATACTTGGCCCCGGCCAGCATGGCGCCGAGGTCCAGGCTGATCGCACGGCGGTTCTTCAGCGTCTCCGGCACGTCACCGTTGACGATGCGCTGCGCCAGCCCCTCGACGATGGCCGTCTTGCCCACGCCCGGCTCACCGATCAGCACCGGGTTGTTCTTGGTCCGCCGCGACAGGACCTGCACGACCCGGCGGATCTCTTCGTCCCGGCCGATCACCGGGTCCAGCTTGCCGCGGCGGGCACGCTCGGTAAGGTCGATCCCGTACTGGTCGATGGCGTTGTACTTGTCCTCCGGGTTGGGATCGGTGACCCGCATGCTGCCACGCACTTTCTGCAGCGCCGCGAAGAGATCGTCGCGGCCTACGCCATGGCTGGCGAGCAGCTCGGCTGCTTTGGCGCCCGAGCCCAGCAGGCCTAGCAGCAAGTGCTCGGTGGAAACGAATCGATCCTCCAGCTGATCGGCCTCGGCATGCGCGGCCTCGAAAACCGACTTGGTGCTTGCCTGGAGATAGGGCTCGAGGTTTCCACCGCTCACCTGCGGACGTTCCTCGGCCTCCGCACGGACGGCCAGGAGCAGGGCATCCGGATCGCTTCCGAGCCGCTGGAGGACGGTGCGCACGACGCCGTCGGCCGGCTCGAGCAGCGCCATCAACAAGTGCACGCCAGCGACGCCTTGGTGTTTGAGTGACAGCGCCAACGCCTGGGCGCGTTGGACCGCCTCCTGCGCCTTCACGGTGAATCTGTCGAAGCGGATCATCTTGCTATCCCTCCCCATCCGGGCGTATGTCGTCCTTCGAGTGTCAATGAGAATGGGTGCTGGTTCAGATCACGAATCACCGATGCCACGCGCCCCACCACCTCTACTTCGGCGTTGGCGTCGAATCGCCCCGCCAACGGCACCGCCGTACGGTCGCCCCCTGCCATCTCCATCAACAGAACTCTGCGTGACTGCAGTCCGAGCAACAGATCTCCGCGGCGCGCCTCGGCATCGCAATCGACTACCAGGAGGTCACCCTGCAGGATCCCGCGGGCGCCCAGCGAGGCTGAGCTCACCTGCACAGCGATCACGTTAGGCCCTACCAGCCTGCCATCGACATACACCTCACGCGCTCGCGCCTTCGATAGGCCGCGCGCCGAGGGCACTGCGGCGACCACCGGCACACCAATCGAGCGGCGTCCAGCCCTCGGGCGTGCCATACGCGCCAACTCGATACCACGTGAGGCGCCGGGACGGCGGCGAATGAAGCCCTTGCGCTCGATTGCCTTGAGGTGATCCGAGACCCCCGCGGCAGAGCTGAGACCGAAGGCGGCGGCGATCTCCATGAGGGTTGGCGGGATGCCGTTGAGACTGACCTGTCCGACAATAAAGTCGTAGATCGCTCTCTGGCGTCGGGTCAGGGTGGTCATCTGATCAGGCCTCGTGATGCGCACCGGACTGCCGGCTGGCGTTTCTTCGTGACTGGAAATCGAGGTCGAAGTATACCAAATATATTTTTGGTATACAAGAAATACTTCTGGTATCTAAGACGGCCCGTCGTCTTCAGAGCTATGCGGAGTCGGCCTGATCCCGCAGCCAAGGACACAGGTCTGCCAGTGCACAGTCCTCGCACGCCGGCGTGCGCGCCCTACACGTGTAGCGGCCATGCCAGATATAGAGACGCGAGATGTCCGCCCAGCGGCCCTCCGGATACAGGTCGCCGAGGCGGCGCTCAATCTTCACCGGATCCGTGTCGGCGGTTAGTCCGAGGCGCTGGCTGACGCGCCGACAGTGGGTGTCGACCGCTATGCCCGGCAGCCCGAAGGCTCCGGCGCGGACAACGTTTGCAGTCTTGCGCCCTACCCCAGGCAACGCGGTCAACTCGTTCATCTCGCGCGGGACCTCGCCGCCGTGGAGCTCAACCAGCATGGCGCAGCAGCCTTGCACGCTCTTGGCTTTCTGGCGGAAGAAGCCCGTGCTACGCAGCTCCTCCTCGAGCTCGTCACGGGCCGCTTCGGCGAACGCCGTGGCGTCGGGGTACTTGCGGAACAGCTCCGGCGTTACCTGATTGATCCGCTTGTCAGTCGACTGTGCCGACAGGATCGTGGCGATGAGCAGTTGCAGCGGCCCGTCGAAATCAAGCTCGACCCGCGCCTCTGGATAACAATGCTCGAGTCGATCGAGGATCTCCGCAGCCCGCACTTCAGTTTCTCGCTGCCCCGTCACTCGGCCGATCTCCCGGGCCCGTCCTCTGGCGGGTTCCGATCTGCCACCGGGCCGTCGACGTCCTCGACCGACGACACCGATTCACCCTCGCTGGGCGCCGTAACCTTCACGGCGGTGGTCAGCAGTTGCGTGTGGCCCACCATCCGATGGCCCGGTCGTGTCTTGCCGGGACGGGCGAGGATCTCGCGCACCAGGATCTCGACCGTCTCGACCACGGCGAACCCGAAGCCGGGCAAAGCGCCTGCCAACCGCTCCGCTTGGTTGAACGTCGGTGTACCGGCGGCGAATCTGCCGCTGCCGCGCAACGCCTCGGCGATGGGATCGAGCTCAGCCCAGGGCTCAGGGACGTCGGTGAATACGGCGTCGACTCCAGGTTCGAGCGGGTCGCCGACTTCGCGCAAGCGAAACTCCAAGCCTTCCTCGATTCCGGCCGCCGCCGTGTTGTGGCGCGCCAGCTCGAGGAACTCCGGGCGCCGGTCATACGAGTAGACCGTTCCGCCCGGCAACACCGCGCAACTCAGAGCAATCGTCATAGCACCCGACCCGGAGCCGATCTCGACGACCTTCGCCCCGGCTCGCAGACCGAGCGCCGCGATCAGGAAGCTTGCGTCCTTCGGGTACATGATGTTCGTGCGGCGGTGCACCTTCATCATACGATCGATCCATCGGGGTCGCAGCAGGAAGATGCGCGCCCCGGTATTCGTGATGAGCACGTCCCCCCAGAACCGTCCGATGACGTCGTCGTGGTCCATCACACCCTTGTGGGTCGAGTGCCTCTGGCCCGCCCGCAGACGGATCAGGAACGTCTTGCCGTCCTCGAGAGCAGCGAGCACCTGATCGCCCGGACGGATCGTGTCACCCAAGGGTTGAGGCTCCTGATACGCGGCGCTTCGCCGCACGCGCGACAAGCGGCCGCGGCGCGAGACGGGTGCGGCGCGCGTACCGAGAAGGCGATCGGGCGGCTACTGTAGCACGCTGCCTCGGCGGCCAGAGAGCGCTGAAGACGCCGCCGCGGATGGTATGCTCGACCACGCTCACCCTCTATTCGGAGATCGGAATGTCCGACTTGGTCGCCCCGCTCGGCGGCCTGATCCTGCTGCTGGCCTTGTCGGGGTTCTTCTCCAGCGCCGAGACGGCCTTGATGGCCGTCAGCCGCTATCGCCTGCGCTATCTCGAGCGGCGCGGGGTACGCAACGCACAGATCGTGCGACGCCTGATCGAAGCCCCCGAGAGCCTGCTGTCGGCCATCCTGCTGGGCAACAACTTCGTGAATATTGCGGCGTCATCGTTAGCGGCCGCCATCGCCATCCGCGCTGCTGGTGAGAACGCGCTCTGGCTGGCAACCGTAGCGATGACCGCGGCGATCCTCATCTTCTCCGAGATCGCGCCGAAGACGATCGCCGCCCGCAACCCCGAACGACTGGCGTTGCTCGTGGCGCGCCCGATTCAGCTCACGGTTTGGCTCCTGCGTCCCTTCGCGAGCTGCGCCGCCGGCATCGCGGGCCTGTTGATCCGTCCCATCGTGGGCACTGCGACGGGCGCGCCGCGGGTTTCCGAGGAGGAGATCCGGGGCATGCTCGAAGTCGGAGAAGAGGAGCGCGTTATCGCACGCGAGAAGCGTCGCATGCTGTCGAGCATCTTCCGTCTCACCGAGACAACAATCGAAGACGTGATGATCCCTCGCACCCAGGTGAAGTCTGTCGCCATCGACGCAACCTCGGAGGAAGTTCTGCACGCACTGCGGGACTCCGGCGCAACTCGATTGCCGGTGTATCGCGACAACCTCGACGACACCGTCGGTATCCTGCACTCGAAAGACGTCTTCCAGTATTGGGCGAACATCGCCGATCTCGACATCGCCGCGATCATGCGTAAGCCAGTCTACGTTCCGGAAACGGCGACGCTCGAGAGACTGCTGCGACTGTTCCGCCACCATCGCCAGCACATGGCGTTGGTCATCGACGAGTACGGTGGAGTGGAGGGCATCGTCTCCTTGGAGGATCTGCTCGAGGAGATCGTCGGCGACATTGAAGATGAGCACGATGAGCCGCAAGAGCCTCAGCTGGTAGAGCTTGACGACGGCACGCTGCTGGTCGAAGGCACCTGCCCGATAAGCCTTCTGAACGTACGCTACAGCCTCGACCTGAACGCTCGCGATAGCACCACGCTGGCCGGTTTGCTGATGGAGTGGAGCGGTGGCATCCCGCAGCCCGGCGAGCGTCTCACGCACGGAGATCTGACCTTCAACATCCGCCGGGCAAGCCGCAACCGGATCGATCTCGTACGAATCGAAGGCGTATACGCCGATCCAGTCGACCCAGAAGATCTGGCCTAGCAGGCGTGCGGGCTGTGGTCAGAACAACAACACCTGGACTTCTGCGCCCGCGGCAACGCTTGTGATATCGGGGTCGATCTCGATCCAGCCGCTCGCCTGCGCCATGCTGCTGACCGCGCTAGAAAACCTGAACGAAGGGGTTGCGACGCGCCCCTCTACGATCACGGGCAGCAGCTGTGTCATGCGGGCGGGCGACCGCACCTCTTCGCCGAGATCACAGGCGCGAGTATTCGGCCCCTCTGGCTGGTGACCGATGCGCCGCACCATCGGATCGACGAGCGCATGCGCCTGCATCATGCACGTCGTAGGAAACCCTGGCAGACCAACAACGGGGCGCCCGCCTGCCGAACCAACCAGCAGAGGCTTGCCGGGCCGCACCGCAACGCCGTGGACCAGGACCTGGCCGAGGTCCCCGACCACATCCGCGATGAGATCGCGCCGGCCGACCGAGGTGCCTCCGACCGTCACCACGAGGTCGAAGCCAGGCCGCTGTAGTACCTCGGCGAGGGCGTCCGGGTGATCGACGACGATGTCGGCACGATCTACCTCCGCCCCGGCGCGGGTAAGCAGCGCTTGCAACCCGGCGGCGTTGGAATCGTACACCTGGCCCGGCTTCAACTCGGTACCGAGGGGCACGACCTCATCACCCGTCGGCGTCACCAGCACGCGCGGCCGGGCCCACACCTCGACTTCTTGCAGGCCCCCTGCAACACAAGCCGCCAGAAAGGCGGCATGGATAACCTGTCCTGCGTTCCCGATCGCACGGCCGGCGAGCAGATCCTCGCCGCGGCGCGAGACATGTTGACCCGTCTCGACGACGACGCCGATCCTCATCTTGTCTCCGTCGCGCGTCGTGTGCTCGACTGGCACAACCGCATCGGCACCGGGTGGCATGGGCGCGCCCGTAGCGATCTCGATACACGTACCCGGCTGGACCTCGATTTCGGCGGGCTGTCCGGCGGCAATCCGTCCGCAGCACCTGAGAACGTCGCCCTCCGTCGCACCGTCGGCAGCGCGTAGAGCGAAGCCGTCCATCGCCGCCCGGTCGGCAGTGGGCACGTCGACGGCGGCGACCGCCGGGCTCGCCAACACGCGGCCGGCGGCGCTCACGAGCGAGATCTTCTCGGTGCGGTCGATGGGGATCGCCAGCTCCGTCGCGACGGCTCGAGCATCGGAGTAGCTGGCGAGGCTCGCGAAGGGACGCATCGCGGCGCGGTCGGTGTCGGCGCTCATCGGGGCGCAGTGTAGCAGGTTAGACTCGCTCTCCATGGAAGCCCGCGCGCGCCTGACCGATGCCATTCGCGAGGCCGCCAGCGACGAAGGATTCGACCGCTGCGCGGCCGCGCCGGTGGCGGCACTCGAGGCCGCGCCGCGCCTCCGGGAATGGCTGCGTCAAGGGCTCCACGGCGAGATGGCGTGGTTGGAGCGGAATGTCGATCGTCGCTGTGAGCCCGGTGTCGTCGTTCCCGGGGCTCGCTCAGTGTTGGTGTTGACACGCGACTATGGAACCAGCCACGCGGCCACCGAGGACCCTCGACTTGGCCGGCTGTCGCGCTATGCGTGGGGCGACGAGTACCACGAAGTGCTCGGCGCCGCCGTACAGCGCCTATACGGGCGCATCCAGCGGCTCTGTCCAGAGGCCGTAGGACGCTACTACGTCGATACCGGCCCGGTCATGGAGAAAGCCTGGGCCGAGTTGGCCGGGCTCGGGTGGATCGGCAAGCACACGAACCTGCTCGGGGCCCGCACCGGCTCCTGGTTCTTCCTGGCGGCGACCATCCTGAATGTCGACCTCGACTACGGCACCCCCGAGCGTGACCGCTGTGGCACCTGTCGGGCGTGCATCGACGTGTGCCCGACGCAGGCTATCGTCGCTCCCTACGTGCTCGATGCACGTCGGTGCATCTCGTACTTGACCATCGAGCACCGCGGACCGATCCCGCGCTCGTTGCGCGAGCCGATCGGCAATCGGATCTTCGGCTGCGACGACTGCCAGGATGTGTGTCCGTGGAACCGCTTTGCACGAATGACGGAAGATCCGGCGTTCGCGCCGCGCCCGGAAAACGAGGCGCCCAGCCTACGCGAGCTCATGCGTCTCGACCGGGAGGACTTCCGACGTCGCTCCCGCCACAGCCCGGTACGGCGGGCCAAGTACGCAGGATTCCTCCGTAACGTAGCGGTGGCGCTCGGCAACTCCGGCGACCCGGACTCGGCTCCCGTGCTCGCCGAGCGTCTGCGCGATGACGAACCGCTGATTCGAGGCCATTGCGCCTGGGCCCTCGGCCGCCTTGGTGGCCAGACGGCGCTCGATTCGCTGACCGCAGCACGCGCCGCGGAAACCGACGCGTGGGTTAGCGAGGAGATCGAGCTCGCACTGCAGTCCTGTGCTGAAAACGCCTGCTAGACTGCACCAACGGAGGTTCGATGCGGCTCACCCGGAACGTGCGTTTCACGGCTTTGACGGCGCTGGCCCTCTCCTGCCTGCTGGCTTGGGCGCACGAGCCGCCGCCGACGCTCGTCTATCCGGTGGACCTGGTGCCCGACGACGACGGATGGGTAGTCGCCGACTTCAAGGCACACGGCCTGTTGCGACTGACGCAGGCCGGCGAGACCAGACCGATCTACCAGGGGTCGGGAATGCCGCGCTCGCCGTTGTACGGCACGCGCTCGGTCGTTCCTTCACCGGACGGCGACGGCTGGATCGTTGCCGATCCGGGCACGTTCGGGCTGTACCGTGTGAGTGCGGATGGTGAGCTGTCGACGATCACGACGGAGCTCGACATTCCGCAAGGTCTGGCCAGGTTCGATGATCAATCGGTGCTCGTGTCGGATCTGCGCAGTGGCATCGGAGCAGTGCACCGCGTCACCCTCGACGGTCAGGTGACTCTTCTCGCTGACGTCGACAGCCCCAAAGGCATCGTCGTCGATGGCGACGATGCCTTTGCGATCGTGTCGCATGGGGCGCGCGCGCTGTTCCGCGTCACGCGGGCGGGGCGGGTTTCTACGATCGCGGCTGGCGAGCCGTTCGACTTCCCGCACGATCTGGTACGCGACCCGGACGGCAGCTTTGTGGTGACCGACGGTTACGCTGCTGCCCTTTTCCGTGTGTCGCCGGACGGCGCTATCAGTGTGCTAGCCGAGGGAGACCCGTTGATAAACCCGCAAGGAATCGTGCGCGACGACGATGGATACGTGGTTACCGATCCGCAGGCCGGCGCCGTGTTTCGGATCTCTTTCGACGGCACGGTGAGCCGCATCTTCACAGTCACCGTTCAGTAGCTCACTAATTCAGCCAGTCACCACCTGGTAGATCGCTTCGCCCTTGTTACGCAGCTCCTCGTCGGACAGACCCTCGAGCTCATGCGGGAATACGATCCACTCGTCGGTCTCGACTTGCCAGTAGTCCGGCCGGATTCCGGTCTCGTTGCGCAAAGGCTTGTAGTAAACCGTTGCGACGCGCAACTCCGGGGCGTTGCGACGCGCTCGTCGACGGATCTGTTCGAGGATCGCCGCCATCGTATGGCCAGTATCGAACACGTCGTCGATGAGCAACACGCGGTTGTCCGCCTCCACCACGTCGATGATGTGCTCGAGCCCCTTGATCTCCACGCCCGAATCACCACGCTGCATTCCCTCGTAGGACTGCGTCTTGATGGTGGTGTGATACGGATCCAGGCCGCGCAGCCGGAAGTACTCGTGAATGAGAATTCCCGGCGGAGTGCCGCCGCGCCAGATCCCTATGAGAAAGTCAGGGTGGAAGCCGTCGTCCCAGATCTCACGTGCCAGACGCACCGATTCCAACATCAGGGTACGTGCATCAATGAAGGTCTTCGGGATTGTTTCACCCAAGGCGTCCGGCTCCGCTCAGCAGGGTTGACCCGAGTCGGAACGCTAGCAGATTCGGGCGCGGCGGGCATGCATTCTGCGCCGTTCTCGATCGGCAGTCTCTCGCCTGACACGCGAAACGTATCGGCAGCGCTCATGTTGGTTGACGGCCGCCAGGGGCGTGGTTAGGCTGGCACCTTCAGGGGCTCCCCAAAGGCGTGCGGCGACCATGTGGATCGGGGGCGAGTATAGGGGCTCGGGGGTTCTTCCTTGCACCAGCGCTAGCCCGATCTGTTGCCGCACACATCTGGGATTCGACTGCATGGAGAGCGTTGTATGGGGTTCATCGGGCACCAGTTCATTCAGCAGGTTCAGCAATTCTCCGACGAGATGGTGCGCTATACGTCGAAGCATTTGGACCTCGTCGCAGGCGTGCCGCGCGGGCTGAGCCTGTCGAACGCCGACGAGGTGCTGGCGTTTGTTCGAGAGCATCAGATCACATCGATCCGTCTGTGGTTCACCGATATCCTCGGGTTCCTCAAGACCTTCGAGATCACCCAACACGAGCTCGAAGGCGCGTTCGAAGAGGGCATGGGATTCGACGGTTCGTCGATCCATGGGTATCAGCGCATTCAAGAGAGCGACATGGTCGCGGTGCCCATCGCGGAAACGGCCCAGTTCATTCCTTTCCAGATTGGCCCTTCGCGCTGTATCCGCATGGTTGCCGAGGTCCGCAACACTGACGGTAGCCCCTACTCAGGCGATCCACGCAACATCCTCAAGCGCCAGCTCGACCGCCTCGCCGCCCACAACTTCTCCCACATGAACATCGGACCCGAAGCGGAGTACTTCTACTTTCGCGACGGGCATTCGACCGATGGGCTCGATCAGGCCGGGTACTTCGACATGGTGCCGACCGATGCTGGCGACGACCTGCGCGAGGCAACGGTGTTCGCGCTCGAAGCCATGGGTATCCAGGTCGAGTACACGCATCACGAGGTAGCGCCGTCGCAGCACGAGATCGCTCTGAAGTATGACGAGGCGCTGCTGATGGCCGACAAGCTGCAGACTCACAAGTGGTTGGTCAAGGAGGTCGCACGGCGCAACGGCGTACACGCCACCTTCATGCCCAAGCCTCTTGCGGGCGAAAACGGCAGCGGCATGCACACCCACCTGTCGATCTTCAGCGGCGAGAACAACGCTTTCTATTCGGCCGACGATGAGCACCATCTGTCGGCCACTTCAAAGCACTTCCTTGCCGGAGTGTTAGCTCACGCAAAGGAGATCTGCCTGCTTACCAACCAGTGGTACAACTCGTACAAGCGGCTCGTTCCGGGCTACGAGGCCCCGGTGTACATCACCTGGGCCGAGCGCAACCGATCGGCTCTGGTGCGCATCCCCCACTACAAGCCCGGCAAGGAGGTGGCGACCCGCATAGAGCTGCGATTCCCCGATGCAGCGTGTAACCCCTACTTGGCGTTTGCCTCCATGCTGGCGGCAGGGCTCGATGGTCTGGAGCGCGAGCTGCCGCTACGCGCCCCGAGCCCCGAGGATCTTTACGACCTGTCCGCCATGGATCGCGTCGAGAAAGGCATCGAGGCACTGCCACACGATCTGTTCGACGCAGTCGAGTGTGCGCGCGGGTCCGACTTACTACGAGAAGCCCTGGGCACCAAGGTCGTCGACAAGCTGGTCCAAACCAAAATCGACGAGTACGACGGCTACCGGCTCCATGTCTCCAATCGCGAGCTCGAAGAGAATTTGAAACTTTAGCAGGCAGTGGTGGAAATGTCTCGTAACCAGAAGGCACGGAATAGCGACCTGCGGTGAGGCGAGCCGCAGCCGTCACCGGCTATGTCGCGATCATGGTCGTCGTGGCCCTGGCCTACGAGACTTTCACCGGCAGTCTGACCCCGGCTACATCCCTGGCCATCGTCGGGTTCTATATCGCTACCTCCGGCATCATCACCACCTTCGCAGTGTGGACGGCTGGCGAGATCGGCCTTCCGAGCCTGCTGATCCTGTCTCCGCTGCCAACGCGAACGCTCTGGACACGGTGGGCCATCTACGGCGTCGGGGTTGGGCTATTGCTATGTATCGGCAACATCGTGCTCTCGGGCGGAGACGGGGTGGCTCTCCGTCCCTGGTTTTGGAGGCGCATCCAGACACCCCTGGGAACCGTATTGTTCTCGGCGCGCGCGGCGTTGCTCGAGGAGACCTTCTTCAGGTTGTTCATGATTCCGTTCCTCGTATCGATCGTCGTGAGGACGAGGCCGCGACAATACCGCCTACGACTGAAGGGGGGCGCCGCCCGCGCCATCACGACCCAGCCGCAGCCGAGCCGCTGGATGGTTTCGGCGGCAGTGCTCATCTCATCTGTTCTGTTCGGTCTCGCCCATCCGTTCAGCCCGGTGCCGGCGATGCTGCTGGCTCCATTACTGGCGGTTAGCTACCTACGCGGTGGCTGGGAGTCGGCAGTGACGGCCCACTTCATCGCCAACGTAATCGTGTTCTCGGTGTACTTCTGACGAACACCGAAACCACTCGACAAGGTTGGCGTATAGAGAACCGAGGCTCGGACACGGCAGGAGGAGATCGTGGAAGTCATTGGAGCTCTGATCGGCTTGGTCGCCCTGATCGCCGTCGGATGTGTGCTCGTAGTGCTCCTCGGTGTACTGCTACTACCGTTGATCGTGCTCATGAAACTGATCGGCTTTGGTGTGAAGGTGGCCTTCTCGACGATCGGCTGGGTGCTCGGCGGCCTGTTGTTGTTGCCGGTGGTGGTGCTGATGCTACCGGTGGCCCTGCTGCTCGGAACCCTACTGCTGCTGAAGCTCGTGATCCTGGCGGTGCCGCTGCTATTGCTGGGGCTGGTGGTTTGGGCCCTCGTTACAGTGATCCGCAGGCCGGCGACCGCATGATACCGGCGACCGGCGTGACGCTGCCTCGACGAGGTCGCGCTGCCCGTCGTTGACTCTCGCCGCCGCGCGCTCCCGAGTCACTTCTTCTTGCGTCCGTCAAATAGTGGTACGCGCTTGTTACGGAACGCCCTCAGTCCCTCGGCTACGTCATCGCCGGCAAACAGATCTTCCTGAGCTTCGGTCTCCGCCGCCAAGCTGGCCTCCAGAGAGCCTTCCAATCCACGCCGCAGCAGGTACTTGGTCTGGCGGACCATTTCGTGTGCCATGCCACGCTGGGCGAGCATCGCTGCACGCTTGCGAACCTCGCCGGGGGGCACCACATCGTGTACCAGCCCCAGCTGTAGCGCTTCGGCGCTATCTACCGCACGTCCGCTGACCACTAGCTCGAGGGCTCGCGAGTAGCCGACCAGCTGCGGCAGCCAGAAGCTCGCACCCCAATCGGGCGCCAGGCCAATGTTGCCCCAGCTCGCGGCGAGTCGGGCAGTGTCAGCAGCGACGCGCAAGTCGCAATTGAGTGCGAGTGCGAACCCGGCGCCCGCTGCCACCCCGTTGATCGCGGCCACCGTCAATCCGGGAAACGCCTGTAGCGCCAGAACGCACTCCACACTGGCATGGAGGATCTCGTGGAACCCGCGATGGTCGTTCGCATCACGAAGCTTCGCCAGTGCGTCGACATCGCCACCGGCGCAAAAGGCCTTGCCCTCGCCGGTGATCACCAGCGCCGCGATTCGCTCGTCACGCGCCGCCTCGATTATGCGATCGTGTAGTTGCTCGCGCATGTCATTGGCCAGTGCGTTGAGCTTCTCGGCCCGCGACAACGTGATCTCGGCAATGGCACCGTCGCGCTGCATGGTCACCAAGAACCGTGCGCTCACCCACTGGCTCCCAGTCTCTCAACCAGAAGGCTGGTGCCCATGCCGCCCGAGACGCAGAGCGTCGCCAGGCCGCAGCGCTCGTCGCGTCGACGTAGAGCGTGTAGCAAAGTGACCACGATACGTGACCCCGTACAGCCAATCGGGTGGCCGAGCGAGATCGCGCCGCCGTCGCTGTTCAGCCGCGCGTGATCAAAGCCCAGGTCTCGATCGACCGCCAGCACCTGGGCCGCGAAAGCCTCGTTGAGCTCCACCCGGTCAATGTCGGCCAGGCTCATGTCGGTCCGTTCGAGTAGCTCGCGAACTGCTGGAACAGGTCCGATGCCCATGATCGCCGGATCGACGCCCGCTTGCGTTGCGGCAAGTAGCCGTCCCTCGGGCTCCACTCCATACTTCTCCGCCGCCGCGTCCGACATCATCACAAGGGCCGCCGCGCCGTCTGTAACGCCGCTGCTATTGCCAGGATGAACCGTGCCGCCCTTCTTGAACACGGGGGTCAGCCGCGCCAGGCTTTCGGGGGTGACATCGACGCGCGGGTGCTCATCGTGAGTCACGACTGTCGAGCCACGCCGTCCCGGTACATCCAGCGGAACGATTTCCGCATCGAACGCCCCAGCGGCGCGCGCTGCCTGGGCGCGCTGCTGGCTGCGCGCGGCGTACTCGTCCTGTTCGGTACGGGAGATCTCGTACCGTTCGGCAAGGCGCTCGGCAGTAAGTCCCATCAGATCGCCGCACAGCGGACACATGAAGCCGTCCTGGAACTGCCCGTCGAGAAGCTGTGCGTGCCCCAGCCGCGTGCCCCAACGCGCCGTCGGCAACAGGTACGGAGTGTTGCTCATGCTCTCCATGCCACCCGCAACGACAACATCAGCCAGCCCGAGAACAATCGACTGTGCCGCCAGGATGATCGACTTCATGCCGGAGGCACAGGCCTGGTTGACGGTGAACGCGGGAGTAGTCACGGGAATGCCGCTGCCCACGGAGACCTGCCGAGCGGTGTTTGGCCCGCAGCCCGCCTGGCGAGCATGCCCCATGATGACTTCATCGACGGCAGTCGGCTCCAAGCCGGCGCGCTCCATGGCCCAGGTCACGGCGTGCTTGCCCAGATCCACGGCGCTCAAGGGGCGCAGGGTGCCGCCAAAAGCACCAATCGGAGTACGTACCGCGCCGGCAATCAGAACGCGCCGACCATCGCGTAGATCGAGCATGCCGCTCCCTCCTGGCTCAGCGACCTTGGAAATCGGGATCGCGTCGGGCGGCGTACGCCTTGATGCCTTCCTGTCCGTCGGCTGAGCTGAAGAGGCGATTCTGCAGCTCACGCTCGAGGGCAAGGCCCGAATTGAGCGTCATCTCCATGCCCTCCTGAACGGCAAGCTTGATCAGGCCCTGGGCCATCGTCGCGCCAGTTGCCAGGGTCCTCGCGAAAGCAACCGTCTCCTCGAGCACGTCGCCGTCCACAACGCGGTTCACCAGGCCAATGCTCTTCGCCTCATCCGCATCGATCAGATCCCCGGTGACCATCATCTCGAGGGCTCGTCCCTTGCCGATGAGGCGCGGCAGGCGCTGTGAGCCACCGGTACCCGGAAGCACGCCGAGCTTGACCTCGGGAAGGCCGATCTTGCCTACCGTGCGTCCCATCATCCGCATATCGCAAGCGAGAGCAATCTCCAGGCCGCCTCCGACGCAATGACCGTTGATTGCGGCGATGATGACCTTGGGAGTACGCTCCAGTCCCTGTAGCGTCTCGTTGCACTGCAGGCAGAACACGCTCTTTGTGTGGGGATCGCTGCTGGCGAGCATGTTGATGTCGGCGCCGGCCGAGAAAAACTTGTCGCCGCCGCCGGTCAGCACCATTACGCGAACAGCCGAGTCGTGACGGACGTCCTCGACAACCTCCGCTAGCTCGTGCATGAGGTCGGAGTTGTAGCTGTTACCGGGATCGCGGGTCATCGTGGCAATCGCTACCCCGTCTTGTTTCTCGAGACTGAAAATCGTCCAGGCCATAGACCTACTCCAGCGGGGCAGTGAGGAAACAAGCTACTCCCATCGAACCGAAAGAGGACACGCGGCGGGCGGCGACGAGGAGCGATGAGCGCACCCGGCAGGCTCGTTCAGCGTACCATCGGCCTAGGTGCCCGGCAAACGATCCGGAAGTCAGAAACGCCTTGGAAATGCTACACTTGCGAGCAGTTTGCACGTTGTCGCCAGGTCACGCACGACGCGCGTTTTTCGAGGCGTGACGCGGTGAAATGGGGTGGCAAGACGCCCGATTCGATGGGGCGTCCATGGTCGGGAGCGGAGGAGTCAGATGCGCGTCAAGGTTGTTCGTACGCCAGGGGAGCTGCGCGACGAGATCGGTCACAAAATCATGGTTTGCAAGGATTGGCTCGGCACAGTGCAGCGGCAGCTCAGCGACAAGGAACTCGCCGATGCCGGCTTCCACCCGAAACGCAGCGAACGGGTTTACGCAGTGCTCTTCGACAAGTGGGGTCAAGCTGTCGCGGTGCCGGCAGCCAACCTCGTGGAGGTCGACGACGGCGACGATGCCGACACGACCTTCGGCGCCGCCTAGGGCCTGTACCAGGCCACTAGCAGGCCGTGGTGAAAGTGTGGTGGGTCTGGCGACAGGGTCTTGCGAAGTGCAGGCAAGGAGAGAGGAGGAGGCGATGGTTACTCCATCGTTGACGAGGAACGACGCAGCATACGCGCGCAACCCCCCTGTCGCCCGAAGGGTTACGGCGATTTGGGGCCACTTGCGGCGTTGGCCTTCCTCGACGATGGCTAGGGCATCGCCTGTGTCAGGCCGCCTTGCATCTGGCCCCAACTCGCCGTAACCAGACCCACCACACTTCCACCACGGCCTGCTAGCGGTCTTTCATAATCCGATCGTGCTCACGGATCACAAAACGATCCGTCATGCCGGCAACATAGTCGCCGATGGCGATACGCGTGCCGACGCGGTCCGCCCTTAGCCGATGACGCTCAGGTAGCAGTTCGGGATCGTCCAGGTAGGCGTGGAAGAGTCGCTCGATCGTCAGGCGGGCGCTCTCCATCTGCTCGTGCACCAACGGACTTTGGTAGAGACGTTGCGAGAGCACCTCGCCCAGCACCGCCATGTCCGCTTTGACCCCCTCGGAATGGCACGCCAGATTCGCCGGCAGGGCGCGAATCTCGGCCAGGTTGCGTACTCCGCTCGCCGCGATCGCCTCGCGACTACTCTCGATCAAGTCGGTGGCGAGCCTGTCCACCATCCGCCGAATGGTCTCGTTGAACAGCTCGCGTCGGGAGGCGCCAGCGAGCTCGATGCTCAGCTTTGTATAGATACGTCCGAACAGCGGGGCGTCCGCGACCAACTCATCAACCGAAAGCACATGCGCCTCGACGCCGTCGTCGATGTCGTGCACGTTGTACGTGAGATCGTCTACTAGATCGATGATCTGCGCCTCGAGCGGCGCGCGTTCGTGCGGTCGAAACTCCCGCATCTCCTCGCCGACGAAGCGGTCATAGCGCGCCGAGTGCTTGGCGATTCCCTCGCGCACCTCGTACGTCAGGTTCAACCCTCGGAATCCGGCGTACTTCTCCTCAATCTCCACCACCGTGCGCAGCGTGTGGCGGTTATGCTCGAAGCCTCCGGTATCGTGCATCATCTCGTCAAGGACGCTCTCGCCAACGTGTCCGAACGGCGGATGGCCGAGGTCATGTGCCAGCGCGATCGCCTCGCTGAGTGCAGTGTTGAGTCCCAAGACCCGTGCCACCGTTCGTGCCAGATGCGCCACTTCGATGGTGTGCGTCAACCGAGTACGGAAGTGGTCTCCGTGATGGTTGGGGAAGACCTGGGTCTTGTACTCGAGCCGCCGAAAGGCACGCGAGTGAACGATGCGGTCGCGGTCGCGCTCGAAAGGCCCCCTGTACGGGTGCTCGGGCTCGGGAAAACAGCGCCCGCGCGATTCTTCTGATCGCACCGCGTAGGACTGCAGCTCCCCTTGGATGCTCGACATTCGCCCGACCTCGTCAGCAGAGACGCGGGAAACGGTAGTGAGAGGCGCCGCTCCGGGCAAGCCGAATCAGCCATGGCCGGTTATCGTATCGACCGGGCAGGTTATCATCGCGGCGCCTTGAGCCGGCGCAATGGCCGCCGTGACTCGATCCAACACACTTCGTCCGCCGGTGGCGAGCGAGGGAGGCCCATCGGTGTCCGAGCAAGCGACTGACCTTCTCGTCCTGATAAACAGCTATCTCTGGGGTCCTCCCATGCTGCTGCTGTTGGTCGGGACCGGGGTCTACTTGACGGTGGTGCTCGGCGGGATTCAGTTCCGCCTGCTCGGGCATTCACTCTACCTCGCCCTGGTAAAGCGTCGCGAGGAAGGCGACGCGGACGGCGACATCTCACACTTCCAAGCGTTGATGATGGCGCTCGCGGCCACGGTCGGCACCGGGAACATCGCCGGTGTGGCTACGGCGATCGCCGCCGGCGGTCCGGGGGCGCTCTTCTGGATGTGGGTGACCGGACTGTTCGGCATGGCCACGAAGTACGCCGAAGCCCTGCTGGCGGTGAAGTACCGCACCACTGACGCACGCGGCCAGATGAGCGGCGGCCCCATGTACTACCTCCGCGATGGCCTAGGGAGCCCCTTCCTGGGCAGTGCCTTTGCGCTGCTTACCGCTCTGGCGGCGTTCGGCATCGGCAACATGGTGCAGAGCAACTCCGTCGCGACGGCGATGGAAAGCTACTTCGGTTGGCCTGTCTGGACTACCGGACTGCTAATCGCGGTGGCCACCGGGACCGTGATAATCGGTGGCATTCGCGGCATCGCGCGCGTCACGCAGTTTCTGGTCCCGGGGATGATCCTGCTGTATGTCGGTGCAGCGCTCGTAGTCATCGTGACGCGCTTGGACCAAATACCCTCCGTCGTCGCGTTGGTGGTTAGCCAAGCCTTCTCGCCAACAGCCGCGGCGGGCGGCTTCCTGGGCGCCACCGTAGCCCAGGCGATGCGCTACGGCATCGGCCGCGGCGTGTTCTCGAACGAGTCCGGCCTGGGCTCTGCCGCGATCGCGGCGGCGGCAGCGCAAACGCGGCACCCGGTAACCCAGGCGCTGGTGTCGATGACGCAGACGTTCATCGACACGATCGTCGTGTGCTCGATGACCGGCTTCGTGATCATCTCGACCGGGGTATGGAGCAGTGGCGTCGACGGTGCCCCCTTGTCGGTCGACGCCTTCAGCGCCGGCCTGCCCGGCGCCGCGGGCGGCGTGGTAGTTCCGCTGGCGTTGGTCTTCTTCGCCTACTCCACGATCCTGGGTTGGTCGTACTACGGTGAGCGATCGATCGAGTACTTGTTCGGCTCGCGGCTAATCACCCCGTATCGGGTGGTGTTCACGGCAATGGTTTTCGTCGGAGCGATTGGACGCGTCGACTTCGTCTGGCAGCTCGCCGATGCGCTCAACGCCGCGATGGCGGTACCGAACCTCATCGGCCTGATCGGGCTGGCCTCGGTGTGCCGGAAAGAAACGCGCGATTACCTGGCAGGTCTAGCAGGGCGCTAGTGCTACGCCCCACAAATAGTGGGTACGCCTGTAGCGAGCGCGACGGGACGAGTCCGCGGAGCGGCGACGGAGGCGATGTTGGAACATCGTCGAGGAGCCGCGACAAAGGGATCGTCCCGTCCCGCCGCTACAGGCGTAACCACTATTTGTGGGGCGCAGCACTAGTGGCCTGTAACAGATGATCGTTGCCTATCGTGGTGCAAGCGTGGCGTTGGAGCCGGGACGTTCCGGCCAAGATTTGACCCGCTGCCATTGTGGCAGGTATCGTGAAAGGGTCCTCTGGCTGATCTCCGTTGGCGAATCCCCTTACCCCGCCAGGGGTGGGTCCCCTAGAATAAAGGGGTTCGACGATGCGAAACCGCGGTTATTTCTCCTTGGCGGCAGCCCTGCTTCTTGCGCTCACCCTCGCGGCGCCCGCACACGCGCAAGAAGGTAACGATCCAGTCCCGGCGCGCGTGCGCTACTTCGAAGGCACCGTCACCGTACAGCGCGCGCACGCCGCTGAGACATCCGCCGCGCTGGTCAACTTGCCACTGGACGCCGGTGATCGCCTGTGGACGAACGAGCAGGGGCGCGTCGAGCTGACGTTTGACGACGGCACTACCATCTGGCTCGACCACCTGACCACCGTCGACGTCGTGGCATTGCCTCGCGCTGGCGCAGGCGACACGATCATCCGTATGTGGGGTGGCTCGCTGATCGTCGAGCGACCGGGCGCCTATGATCGTCCGGAGCAGGGACTTCGCGTCGATACCGCCGACGCCGCCATCGTGCTACGACCGCAAGGCTCGTATCGCGTCGATCTCGACGACGAGCATCGCACTTGGTTGTCGGTGTACGACGGCAACGCAACCATGGACGCCGGCGGGCTCACCGAGATCGTCGCGGCCGGCGAAACGACCTACGTCGAGCCCGGAACGGCGCCCGCTGAAGTAGTGGATTTCAACACCGCGGAACACGACAGCTTTTCCAGCTGGCAGATCGAGCGCTGGGTGGCCATGGCCGAAACTCAGAACCACGTCCGCAACCGCGATTACGTGCCTGAGGAGGCGCGTCCGTATGCCGCGGATCTGGAGCGCAACGGTGACTGGGTCTACTACGACGACTTCTCAGACTACGCCTGGCGACCTTCTGTGGCTGCCGGCTGGGCGCCGTACCGTAATGGACGCTGGGTCTACTCCTACGCCGGCTGGACCTGGGTACCGTACGCATCTTGGGGCTGGGCGACATCGCACTATGGGCGCTGGCACCACACCCCGGCCTATGGCTGGATGTGGTTCCCGGGCAGCGTGTACTCGCCGGGCTGGGTTAGCTGGTACGCCGGCAGCGGCTACTTGGGTTGGAGCCCGCTCGGCTACTACAACCGGCCGTTCCTGTCGGCGAATCTATTCTTCGGCGGCCACTACGGTTACGGAAACGGTTATCACGGCGGCCGCAACTACGATTACGCAGTGCGCCGCGGCGGCAAGGCAGTGGCTGGTTTGGGGTACGCTCGCAACCTTGACGCCGACCATGGCTGGACCTTCGTAAACGCCGATCATTTCGGAACTGGGAAGACGGAGCTTCGCGCCACCGGGCGGAGCGCGGTTCCTCGTCAGGCAACGGGCAACGCGGTGAGCTTCGAGGGCAACCTACGACCCCGCAAGCCGAGCCTCTTGGCAACCGTTGCGAGCTCGCGCGGCAATGGGGTCGGTGCCACGCTCCCGAGCCGCGGAGCTCTCGGGGGCAGTCGCTCGGCGGTACCTCGCGGCTCCTTGGCCAGGCCGGACGTGCCCACCGGGTCGAGGTCGGCCACAGGCCGGGGCTCCCTACGGGATGCCATCCAGACGCGGCCGAGCACCGTTCGCGGCAACAGCTTTCGGCCGTCTTCGCCGCGTAACGGAAGAGGATCGGATGCCGGACGACGCGGTCGCGCTCGGCCGCGCAGCGAATCTTCGCCGCGGAGCTCCTCGAAGCCACGAGCCGGCTCGACGGCCAAGCCGCGCTCTGGAACTTCGAGTGGCTTGTCCTCGGCGACGCTGTCGCGTGGGCTGGACCTGCCAACGCGGGCGAACCTGACCGGTGCCTTAGGAGCGGGCAACGACGTGCGGCGCGCGGTATCGCGCACGCCGATCAGCCGCTACACGCCGCGAACCAGCCAGTACCAACCTCAGACTCGCGCCTACCAACCCAGTACAAGTCGCTATCAGCCACGCAGTGGAAGCTACCGACCCACCGGGGCATCAAGCACGATACCGCAGCAGCGTTATCAAGCCGCCCCGCCACGCTACGCTTCGGTGCGGACGCAGCAATCGGCGAGGTCACGGTACGTGCCGTCGATCCAGCCGCGGAACGTGTTCGGCTCTCGGTCGAGCGTGTCGAGCACACGATCCTTCTCGGCACCGCGATCGTTCTCAGCGCCTCGAGGACCATCCATTAGCAGCCGCAGCGGAGGGCTATCCGGGCGGTCGTTCTCTGCCCCGTCGCGCGGCGCATCCGGTAGATCCTCGGGTCGCAGTGCGACTCGCCGCTCCGGAAGAAGGTAGCAGCTGGCTAGTGCTACGCCCCACAAATAGTGGTACGCAGCACTAGTTCAGCGCCGGCCATCCGGCGTCGGCCGCATCGATCGATACCCGGTCCTTGAACGACTCCCAGGTAAAGTGCCGGTGCGATATCTCGGTCTCGTCGGGTGCCCAGCACCACAACACATTCGGATCGGGGCTGCGGAAATCCACCGTGAAGATGCCCTTTGGCTGGCCGCCAATCTCGAGAATCACGCGCGCCCATTCATCGAGCACAAGTCGAGTTTCGGCGTCGACTTGCTCGGCCGCCGACGGATCGGATTCCTGCTCCTGGCGCAGCTCGCGCATGCGTCGACGCGTGCTCGCGGTCACCTGGTTGACTAGGCGTAGCGCCCGATTCGCCTCGTCTAGCGAGAATATGCGGAAACGATGGTGCGACACGGCTCCCTACCCCCTTTCTTACTCGAACGGTAGCACGGCAACGAGAAACTAGGCATCCTATCTTGCCTCATGATGGGGTGCCGGCTATGATTCTGTACTGCCCCAGCCGCTGAGGGCGGGATGGTCAGCCCCCCCCACCCCCGACCCCCGCCCTTTGAAGGGATTCCGGGTACCACCACAGCCCACCCCACCGGAATCCCTCTGCTCAGAAACCGGTGCGGCGGCCGAGCTGGCCGCCGCACCGGGTTGAAACTCGGAGAAAGCCGGGCTCGCCCCGGCTTTCTCTACGTTCGGGGACTGGGCGGCCCCGGCAGGAGCAACGTGTGGACTTGCCCGTATCGCGCATATTCTCCGGAATTCAACCCACCGGCGACCTCCATCTCGGGAACTACTTCGGTGCGGTGCGCAATTGGGTCCGATTACAGGACGAGTACGAACAGACCATCTATTGCGTGGTCGACTATCACGCCATCACCCACGAGATCGACGCCGACGGCCTTGCCGCACGCTCGCTACGGCTTGCGGGTGACCTGATCGCCTGCGGAATCGACCCCGAGCGCTCGATCCTCTTCGTACAGTCGCACGTACCCGAGCACACCGAGCTCGCGTGGGTCTTCAGCGCGTTCACTGCGCACGGCGACCTCAGCCGCATGACGCAGTTCAAGGACAAGTCTGAACGCAGCGGCTACGTCAACGCAGGATTGTTCACCTACCCCGTGTTGCAAGCCGCGGATATTCTCCTGTACCGCTCCGATGGCGTTCCGGTCGGCGACGATCAGTCTCAGCATCTCGAGCTCACGCGAGGCATTGCGCGCCGGTTCAATCAAACCGTGGGCATCGAGTTCTTTCCCGACGTCCAGACCATTCTCACTGCTGGCAGCCGCATCATGTCGCTAGCCGCGCCGACCCAGAAGATGAGCAAGAGCCTGGGCGACAAGCACTACATTGGGGTCATGGAGCCAGTGGATTCGGCGATCAAGAAGATCCGTTCCGCGGTGACCGACAGCGGTGGCGATGCTGGCGACGAGCTAAGTGCCGGTGTCATCAACCTCCTCGGCATCCTGCGATTGTTGGACGCCGATCCGCTCGCCGACCAGATGAGCGCCGCGGCGCGGCAGGGAGAGCTCATGTACGGCGATCTGAAAGCCGCCGTCGCCGAGCATCTGATGGCCACTCTGGAGCCCATACGCACGCGACGAGCAGAGCTCGCCGATGCCGACATCGCGGCAACGCTACGCGCCGGCGCCGAGCGAGCAACGGAGATCGCGGCCCAGACAATGAGCAGCGTGCGCCGGCTCATCGGGGTTGGCGCGGCCTACTGAAATCGCTCGGACGCAGGAAAAATCGCCGCGGCCGCGGGAAAGCAGGCGCAATCTGTGACCCTTCTTGTCCTGTGCTAGTTACTAATAGGTATTTAAACTTGTTATAACGTTTTATTAGATATTATAAATGTCTTGCGATGCGTATACCAATTCGATACATTTCTTAACCTACTGAGTCACAGCAAACGGGATTGGGTCTCCCTCTTGCATAGACCAGGAAATGCTCTGAGGAGCGCGTCGCCAATGTTACGACCGGGGAGGTGGGACAATCGTCGGCGCGCTCTTCATTTTTTTTTGCGCGAATAGAGCGCTTCTCCCTCACGCACCAGATCGATCACCCGAGCGCGCAACGCCCGCATGAACAGCTCCTGCGAATCGCGGTCGGCGTCGCGCGGCAGTCGCATTGCTTCTCCGAACACTACGGCGGTAGCGTGCGACCGGAAGCTTCCGTCGCGTGGCCACATCTCGTAGCTGCCCCAAAGCCCCACCGGCACCACGGGTACCTCTAGATGACGGGCCAGGATGCCGGTTCCACGACGAAACTGCTTCACCGTGCCATCGCTCGAGCGGCCGCCCTCCGGAAAGATCCCCAACACCATGCCACGCCGGAGTCCTTCTGCCGCCGCCTGCATGGCGCGCTCTAGATGACGGCTCTGATCGATCGGAACGGTGCGCAGCAGCCTCGCGAGGCTACCCAGAACCAGGCCGCGAAAATAGGCGCTGTGGCCGACGAAGAAGATCCGTCGGTAAACGCGGCGCGGCAAGGCGGCGACCAGCAGGAACGGATCCACGAAGCTCAGGTGGTTAGGAGCCAGGATGAACGGAAAGTCCTCGGGCAGGCGGTCGAGCCCGCGAACTTCGAAGCCCCACCACGACAGGCACCACCGAGCAATCCGAAACATACGGAACAGCACGGCCTCCCAGAATGCTCGTCTGCGCAGGTAGGGCTCAACCTTCGGCGGTGTGCCCGCGAGTACGTCCGCCCAGCGATCGACGGCCGCACCGTCGACGGGTGCCGGTCCGTCGATGTACGTACCGATCAAGTCGAGTAACTCGCCCACCGTCTGCACCTCCGCCGCGGCTTGCTGCGGTAGATTCAGACGGAGCGCTTCGGCGACCTCGGTGTGAATCTCTATTCGGTCGAGCGATTCGAGACCGAGATCGAGATCGAGGTGTTGCGTGCGCGCCACCCCGTCCACCCGCGCATGGCGCGCCACGATGCTGCGCACCGCGTGAGCCCACGGAGGCTCATCCATCGCTACCTCGGGAACTGGCTCCTCACGCTGCGATCTGACGTCGCCGCGTGCCAGGATCTCTCGCTTCAGCTCGAAGCGCTTGAGCTTGCGCGTGGTAGTGCGCGGCAACGGATCGGTACGAACCTCCAGGCTCGTGACGCGTTGCGGTGCCGGCAGCTGAAGGCCAGCGCCATCTATCTCCCAGATGACCATCTCGCGGATGTTTACGTGTCCGTGTCGCCGAGCATGGTCGAGGTTCGGTACGACCACCGCGTGCAAGCGCTCGGCACCGCGGCGGGCAGGATCTTCCATGCCCAGAATACAGATCTCGTCGATGAACTCAGACTGGCCGTAGAAATCCTCCAGCTCCTCCGGGTAGATGTTCTTACCGGAGGCGAGCACTACCACGTCCTTGGCGCGTCCGGTGACCTGGAGGTGACCGTTCCGTAGCAGGCGGCCTAGGTCTCCGGTCTTCAACCAATCTCCATGGAAGGCCTCGGCGGTGGCCTCGGGATTGCGGTAGTAGCCGATCATCCTGCTCGGCGAGCGCGCCATGATCTCTCCCACCCCGGCTTCGTTTGGCGAACGGATCCGCAGCTCAACCCCGTCAATCGCTTTGCCCACGGTGTCCGGCCGTAGTTCGTTGGGCGGAAGAATGGTCAATAGCGCCGTTGCCTCGGTAAGCCCGTACCCCTGGAGGAGCGGAAAGCCGAGGTCGAGAAAGTCCTGGAAGACCCGGGCATTGAACTTCGCACCTCCCGTCAACAAGATCCGCAGCCGCGCCCCGAACGGCGCGTGCGCGGCTGGGAACAACCGACGCCCGATCGACACTCCCAACGCCTTGCGGGCGAAACGGCTCAGCCGGAGGAGTACGTGCGCCAACCGGCGACGCAGTGGCGGCAGCGCTTGGATGCGACCCATGACCCGATCGTGAAAGCGGTAGAAGAACAACGGTACGCAGGCGAAGGCAGTGATTCCGAAGCGCGGAAACGCGGCGATGATGCGGTCCGGATGCAGGTCGGCGAGAAACGTCGCCTGCGCACCGATGAAGACAGGAGCCAGACAGCTGGCCATCAAGGGCAAGGCGTGAAACAAGGGCAACACCCCGAGTACGTGATCGTCCTCGGTCAGTCCAATGCTCCGCAGGGCGGCTTCGATGTTGGTCGCCAGCGCATCTCGCGACAACGCGACGCCCTTGGGTAGCCCTGTGGTGCCGGACGTGTACATGATGGTTGCCGGCACGCCTGTCGCCGGCCGCGGAGCCCAATCGAAAGACTCGCGATGCTGTGCGACGAATTCGTCCCAGGCAGCCCCACAGTCTTCGCCGGCGGCAGTCGACAGTCCATCTTCCTCAGCCTCCCCGTCCCAGCGCCGATCGCCGCAGGCATCGACGTCGAGACACACTGGAGGCTCGTCGAGCCCGGCACAAGCTTCCACGAACTTGGGCCCC
Source organism: Acidobacteriota bacterium (assembly GCA_965205505.1). Classification (GTDB taxonomy): domain Bacteria; phylum Acidobacteriota; class UBA890; order UBA890; family WLXD01; genus DASCOT01. The sequence goes on along the minus strand of CBDBHB010000009.1, from coordinate 2,819,771 downwards.
AATCTGTGAGAAGTCAGCACGAGTCGCGCGCCTGAATGCTCGAGCACGCGCCGAATCGCCTGCGGCTCCAGTGCCGGATCGATCGGTACTACCGTCGCGTTGGCGTACCAGGTGGACAGATAGCCCACCGGCCATGCAGGCCGATTCTCCATGCAGAGGGCAATGCGCTCGCCATCGCACAGCCCCGCAGCAAGCAGCGCGGAACCGAATCTTTGCACCCGCTCCGCGAGGGCCCCAAAGGTAAGCAGCACGGTGCCACGCTCGCTGGCGAGCCGAAACGCCGGCCTCGCCGAGTAGGCCGTAGCATGGCTATGGAGCGACTCGATAAAGTCACGGGACGCTTCACTCATCGCCGCGCAGTATAGACGGCACCCAATAGGCGTGAACCGATGCCCAGGAAGATCTCATTGGCGAGATTCGAGGCCATTGTCGAGGAGGCTCTGGCGAGCCTGCCACCGGAGTGGGCCAACCGTCTCGACAACGTCGCGATCGTGATCGAGGACGAGCCTGATGCGGAAGAGCTTGCCGGGGTCGGGATCCATCCAGACGACGATGACCAAGACCTGTTGGGTCTGTACCAAGGCACGCCTCAGAGCGTGCGCGACAGCGGTGGGTGGGACCTTCCCGACCGTATCGTGATCTTCCGTGGCCCTACGCTACGGGAGGCGCGTCACCGCGGCGAGATCGCGCAGATCGTGCGCGAGACGCTGCTGCACGAGATCGGTCACCACTTCGGCCTCGACGAGGGAGACTTGCCGTTCTGAATCCGCCTCCTCTGCGCGTGCCACCCAGACTTGCCGCTCTTGCAACGCTAACGGGGCGGCAACTGATCGGCAGGCGGGTCAGGCGGCGCCAACGGAACCTGCTGGACGGGTGCCGAGCGCGATCACATCATCGGTCCGCCAGTACCGGCGTCTTCGATCTCGATGCCGAATTGCTGGAGCAGCGTTCCCTTATTGAACTCCAGGTTCGCTAGCGACAAGTTGAGGCCGATCAGCGACACCAATTGCCGTGACCGTGCCAGCGTGAGCTGGCGCTGGAAGTTGAGCACCTGGAAGGTGGAGGTGATTCCCGCTTCGAAGCGCCGTAGCTCTGCCGCGTACTGGCGCTCCGCCAAGGCCAGCGCGTTCTGCGCCGCATTCACTTGCTGCACGCCCCCGGTCACGTTCCTGGCCGCCTGCTGAACGGCCAGGCGGATCTGAACCTGCCGGTCCTGGAGCTGGGTCATCGCCTGCATCTCACGAATAGACGCTTGAGCATGCTGAGCGCGCGCTGCGTCGTTGCGCACCGCAAACGACACCTGGATCCCGAGCGACCAATTGCGAAAGTCACCCGATAGCAATTGCCTCAGCGAGTTGGACAGTCCGCCCTCCTGAACCTCAACCACGCCGCCGCTCCCGAAAATGCCGCCGGAGCGAAAGATCTGATCGCCACCCAACCCGCTAAGAGTACCGCTGGCGACGAAGTCGAGCTGCGGCAGTACACCGTTGCGCGCCGCCCCGAGGTCGATTTTTCGGCTCTCGACGTTCACCCGGTCGAGCCGGATGAGCGGGCTCTTCTGCAGCGCCTCCGCAACTGCTAGTTCCATGTCGATCTCGGGTGCGTTCCTGGCCGGCTCGTCAGTGGGAACGATCTCTACAGTCCACCCTTCGGCCACCACCGAGTCGAGGTTGAGCAGAGACTTCACCTGATCCTGTTGGTTCTGCAGCGCGATCTGCGATTGGATCAACGTGAGCTGGGCGTCTGCCGCTTGTTGCTCCGTCTGAATCACGTCGACCGCGGCCAGCGTACCGATGCGCACCATCGTGTTGTTGCGGTCGAGTTGCTCCAGCGCCAGCTCGAGGCTCTGCTCGGCGATGTCGACGAAACGGTACGCCGATACCAGATTCCAGTACGCGATGATCACCTGCGCGATCTGTTGCTGTAGTTGCTGACCGAATTGGTGGCGACTTACCGAAAAGTCGTTCTGTGCCACGAGCAGCTGCTGTCGGTTCGCTGTGCGGCCGAAGTTGCGCAGCAGCGGCTGCCGCACGGACAGCGTCATGCTCGTGGTGTATTGCGGGTTGAAGGTCGAAAATTCGTTGTTGGTGACCAGCCGTGATGCGTTACCCGAGACCGACCACCCGAGACCGAACGAGGTGTTCGCCGACACGCTGAACCCAGCCACGATTGATTCTTGCGTGAGCACGTCGGCCCCGCCAAGCACTGAGGCTGTCGGCTGAGTCGATCGGTTGAACTGCTGCGGCAGATTGAACACGAATACGGGGTCGAATCTCGACCGTGCGAAACGGATCTGCTCTTCCGTCAGGTCTGGGTTGAGTGACGCGATGCGCACCTGGAGATTGTGGCGCAGCGCCAGCTCGACAACCTGGCGAAGCGACAGCTCCAGAACCTTTGCCTCCTCCGGTCCCTGCGTCGCCGCAAGCGCTTCGTTCGACACCGGCTGGGGTGCGATGTCGGCCGACAGCACGGCCGTCGGAGTCACCGATTGGGGGGTTGCGGTGGCGATTGCGGGCACTAGAAGAAACAGAGAGCCCAGCATCGTCGCGAAACAGCGATTCGAGTTCATGGACATCATCGGCTCCAAGCGAGGGGTCGTTCAATTCGCCAGGTGGCGTGAGTGACTAGCAGGCCGTGGTCGCCTCCTCCTTTCTCCTTGCCTTCAGCTCGCAAGACCCTGTCGCAGGCCCGCCACACTTCCACCACGGCCTGATAGAACAGCAAGCTCTGTGCCAGCGTGCCGGTGCCAAACTCCCCTGGCGTGATTGTGCGGCGGTAGACATCTGGCGTCGATGAGGTGTTCGTTTGTGGGACGCCGCGTACCAAAAGAGCGCACGACGCTCGGCGTCAATCTGCGCTGCAGGCCTCCAGCGTCGCATCGACACCGACTCGCAGGCCACTCACCATCGTGGCCATTCCTCGGGCCATTCGTGGTGTATTGAAAACCGCTGCGGCGGACCCGGCACGATCCACGACGATGAGCCCGCCCCGACCGTCGACGCGTTCCAGGTCGGCAAGGGCAGCGCGGGCTGCGGCAGCCGCATCGTATCCCGATGCCAAGCAGCTAACCGCCGCCTTCGCCATCACGACGCGCACTATCCCTTCCCCCCATCCGGTGGATGAGGCGCCACCATGGCGCGAGTCGGCATACGTCCCGGCCCCGATGAGCGGCGAATCCCCTACCCTCCCCGGGTACTTGTCGAGCGTGCCTCCGGTCGACGTGGCGGCGGCGATCAGACCATCACGATCTCGGGAGACCGCGCCCACGGTGCCCATATGATCGTCGGGGCCAGGGGCGAACTCCTCGTCAACTAGCGCCGTCTCGCCGGCGCGTATGCGCAAGTATTGCTCCCGTGCTCGGCCAACGAGCAGATCGCGCGCACGACACAGCGGCACCCCGTGTTCCTCGGCAAAGCGACGAGCGCCCGATCCTACGAGCAACACGTGCGGCGATGCGTCCATCACACGACGCGCCAGCGTGACCGGGTTGCACACTCCCTGCACCGCCGCCACCGCTCCGGCCTCAAGGCCCTCGCCCTCCATGATTGACGCGTCGAGCTCGACACGGCCCAACTGATTCAGATGCGATCCCTTGCCGGCATTGAACACCGGGTCGTTTTCAAGCAGGCGAACAGCGTGCTCGACGACGTCCACCGATCCGGCGCCCGCGCGTAGCATCCGCCAAGCATCGCGCAACGCCTCGGCGACGCCGACGAGGTGTTGATGGACCACGCCGTCGGGGACATTCCAGGCACCGCCGTGCACCGCGAGCGCAATCGTCACACTAGTGCTCCTGATCATAAGTACGGTGACGTTTGCAGGAGCGAGATGCGGGCGAGATCAAGGAAGGGTGAGGAAGGCGATGCCTTAGCCATCCTCGAGGAGCCCTGACGCCGAGATCGCCCGCCTATCGCTCCTGCCCTCCGGGTGGCCGCGGGACCGGCCACCTTGGGCGTCGCGGCGCCTCGACGATACACCCAGCATCGCCCTCGTCGCCGCTCCTACAATTCGCCCCGCTCGCGCGCGCCACAAACGTCACCGTACTTATGATCAGGAGCACTAGTGGCCTGTAACAGAGGTTCGTTGCATATTGTGGCGCGCGACTGAGTTGAATCCAAGGAGTCTCGACGACGGAGATCTGAGCCGATGGAGATCGCAGAGCGTATCGCGGGTATCGAGCACCGCCTACGTCAGGCCGAGCGCCGGGAGCGGCGGTGGCGATTCAGGGCGATGGATCGCCGAGTCTGTACTTGCTGGACGAAAAGATGACCCCGCTGTGGAAACAGCCGTGAGGCCACCACGCTTTCACCACGGCCTGCTATAGATACGGAGTAAAAAGGCCAGCGAGAGCATCGCGGATACGGATGCCCAGGTGCCGCTGGTCTAACTCGCCGAAGCTCACCTCGCGCGACTTCTCCATGAGCGCCTCGGCATAGGCTTCCAGCGTGGCGGCCAGGCTAGGATCGTAGAGTTCCACCGAAAGCTCGAAGTTGAGCCGCAAAGAGCGCGGATCGATGTTCGCCGAGCCGATCTGGACGTACTCCTCGTCGACCAGCAGCAACTTCGAATGCGCGAACGGGGCCGGCTGATAGAACACACGCACGCCCCAGTGCAGCAGTTCCCAGAGGATGTTCCGTGATGCCCAGTGAACGTAGGGAAGGTTGATTTTCGCTGGCAGGATCACCCTGACATCGGTGCCGCGCAGCGCCGCCGCCTTTAGTGCCGCTATGAGCTCGCGTGGTGGAAGGAAATAGGGCGCATGATCCAGACTCGCCAGCGCGCGGCACCAATCGCACCGATGAGGATCGCCGCCAGGCGATCTAGATCCTCGTCTGGGCCATCCACTACCAGGCGCGCCGAGGTTGAGCCGTTGGCAACTTCCTCGCGCACCGGAGACGGCTCTAGCGCTTCGCCTGTAGTGAACTCCCAGTCTTCCAGAAAGACGTCCTCTATTTGCCGTACGACCGGCCCACGGAGAAGAAAGTGAATGTCGGTAACCCGATGCGGATCATCGTCATCAGCGAGATGCCGATCGCCAATGTTCATGCCACCCGTGAACGCCACATACCCGTCGGCTACGAGGATCTTCCGGTGGTTACGCAGGTTGATTGCGAGTTGCGGCGGTAGCAAACGAGGCGGTAGAAACCGCGCACTCGGAACGCCAGCTCGAATCAATACCTTGGAAGCCCGTGGCCCGCCATAGAGCTCGCCCACACCGTCCACCAGCACCCGTACGCTAACGCCCCGCGAGACTGCCGCCGACAAGGCCTCCACGAACGCCAGGCCGGTGGCGTTGGTCTCGAAGATATAGGTCGCCAGGTAAACGCTCCGCTCCGCGCCACGGATGGCGTCGATCATCGGCGGGTAGGCCCCCTCGCCGTTGTGCAACACCGTTACCGTGTTACCAACGGTGAGGCAACGTCGAGTGACGACCCGGCCGAGGCGAACTAGGTCGCCGAGCTGGGGCTCCGGTGTTGTGGTGCCCTTGTAGGCAACGGCCGCTGACCGGCTCCCAGTCATGCCCGGCGGCGCCCCGACCCCGGGCCGGTGCTTGACCTCCTCCGGTGCATCGGCGTGCAGGCGCTTGGCCCGCGTGCGGATCCTGTTGATGCCCAGCACGTAGTACAGCGCCGGCCCGACCAGCGGGAAGGCCACAGAGACCGCGATCCACCCGAGTGCCGAACGCGAGTCGCGTTTGAAAAGCAACGCATGCAACGCGGCGCTCGCCGCGGCAACGACGCCCGCCGCGGCAGCCAACACGCTGCCGCTGCCGCGAAGCAGATCTTGCAGCTCGCCTACACTCACGTTCCGGCTCCCGGCAACTACCGAATGTCCCACGCCGGCATCAGAACAGGCCTTCGATGCCCCCCTCAGGTGTCACGCGCATGCGATTCGCGGCCGGCACCCTCGGGAGCCCTGGCATGGTCATCACGTTGCCGAGATGGGCAACCACAAAGCCTGCCCCAGCCGACGGCGTCACGTCCTGCACGTGCACCGCAAAGCCAGTTGGTCGACCGAGGCGGCTCGCATCATCGGTCAATGAGGCCGGCGTCTTGGCCATGCATACCGGCGTGTGTCCGAGGCCGTTGGCCTCTAGAAAGTCGATCGACTTGCGCGCCTTCGAGCTCAGCTCGACGCGCGCTGCGCCGTAGACGCTCGTGGCAATCGTCTCGATCTTTTCGGCAATCGGAAGGTCCGTCTCGTAAGGGTGTTTGAAGTCAGCCTCACCGCTGTCGAGCGCTGCCACGACCATGTGGGCAAACGACTCGCCACCCTCGCCGCCGCGGGAATGGATCTCCAGCGTGTCGGCACGGACGCCGTTCGCGGCGCAATGCTCCAAAACGGCCTCGACCTCCGCGTCGGTATCGGTCGCGAAGCGATTGATCGCAACGAGCGGCGGCAGACCATGGTGGCGCACGTTGGCGATGTGGGCGTCCAAGTTCGCGGTGCCTGCCGCGACGGCGGCGACATCCTCGGTGGTTAACGCGTTTGCCGCCGCACCGCCATGCAGCTTCAGCGCCCTGATCGTGGTTACCAGGACGGCTGCCTGCGGACTGATGCCACCCAGACGACACTTGATGTTGCAGAATTTCTCGAAGCCGAGGTCCGATCCGAACCCCGCTTCGGTGATCACGATATCGGCCAGCGACATGGCCGCGCGCGTTGCAACCAGCGTGTTGCAGCCGTGGGCGATGTTGGCGAATGGACCGCCGTGTACGAAAGCCGGGCCACCCTCGATGGTCTGCACCAGGTTCGGTCTGATGGCATCCCGAAGAAGCATGGTCATGGCACCGGTAACCTCGAGGTCGCGGGCCAAGACCGGGCGGCCCTCGCGGTCCGGACCGATGATAATTCGAGCGAGACGCACCTCGAGATCATCTATATCCGTAGCCAGGCAGAGCGTCGCCATCACCTCGCTGGCGGCGGTGATCACGAATCCGTCCTCACGAGGCACACCGCTCATCGGACCGCCGAGGCCGATGACGATTCGGCGCAACGCGCGATCGTTCATGTCGATGCATCGCCGCCACGTGATGCGCCGCGGATCGATGCCGAGCTTGTTTCCCTGATGTATGTGGTTGTCTATCGCCGCCGCCAGCAGGCTGTTGGCCGACGTGATGGCATGTAAGTCACCGGTAAAATGGAGGTTGATGTCCTCCATCGGTAGGACCTGCGAGTAGCCGCCGCCCGCGGCGCCGCCCTTGATCCCGAACACCGGCCCCAAGCTCGGCTCACGGATAGCGGTCGCGACCTTCTGGCCAATGCGCCGCAGCGCCTGAGACAATCCAACGCTGACCGTCGTCTTGCCCTCGCCCGCGGCGGTCGGTGTTGTCGCGGTAACGATCACCAACTTCGACCTGGGCTCAAGGCGCTCGAGAGTGGCCCTCCGTATCTTGGCCTTGTCAGATCCGTACAGATCGAGGTCATCGGGCCCCAGCCCGAGCTCGGCCGCCACATCGATGATGGGGCGCAAGGTGGCCGAGCTAGCGATCTGGAAGTCGGCAGGGAAGCTCATAGGTAGGTCCGGTCAGGGTTCACGTTTCGTTGTCGGTGACTGGGGAGCCGATCTATTCTAGGGAAGCCGGTGGCACGGCGTAGTCTGCCGAGTGGCTCCGCAGCCACGAGGGCAACCTGGCTGGAGGTTGATCTTGAAACGCCCTCCGATTCGAGTGCTGGATGTGGTGGGGTCGCCAGCGGCGATGGGATACGCGCACGGCCGGGCCCACGCGGAGGAGATTCGCACTTACGCGCAGGATCGCTTGAACCTGCTTTCGTCCACGCTGTGGGGCGGACGCTCCCGGTCCGACGTTCTGGACCTGGCCAGGGCGTGTCTTCCCGCCCACGAGGCGCATTCCGCCGCGCTATACACAGAGATGGTCGGCATCGCTGAAGGTGCGGGAATTACCCCTGCCGAGATCGTGCTGGTTGGAGGATTCACCGATTTCCTCGACATTGTGCGAAACAGCTCTGGAGATGTGCCCCTCGCGGCTGCTACGGAGGACCACTGCACCGCGTTCATCGTGCCGGACCACCGAGCGGCCGGCGCCGGCTTCCTCGGCCAGACCTGGGACATGCACGACAGCGCGACCGACTACGTGTTGTTGCTGCGGCTCGCACCCGAGAACGGTCCAGCCGCCCTGGTGTTCACCACCACGGGGTGCGTCGGGCAGTTCGGCATCAACGAGCTCGGCGTCTGCGTCGGAATCAACAATCTCACCGCTGCCGATGGTCGTATCGGAGTCACCTGGCCGTTCGTAGTGCGCCACGCACTCATGCAACCTACGGCGACCGATGCCCGCGATGTAATCCTGGAAGCCAACCTAGCGGGAGGCCACAACTTCCTGCTGTTCGACCGTAGCGGCGTCGGATACAACGTCGAAGCGATGCCTACGCAACGGCCCGTCACGCAGCTGAACGCAGATCCGTTGGTGCACACCAACCATACGTTGACGCCCGCCGCCACCGCGGGACAGGGTCGGCGCCCCACCTGCCTACAGGACAGCTCGATGAGCCGACTGCGGAAAGCTATCGATCTTCTCGACCACCACGACATCATGCCGCAGGACCTCATGGCACTCACCCGCGAGCCGAGTGCCATCTGTCAGGTGGCCAGGGATCCCTATCGCTTCGAATCCAGCGGCGCAGCCATCATGCGGCCGCGCACCTCCGACGTATGGGCCGTGTGGGGGCTCCCCAGCATGAACGAGTTTTACAGGATCCCGATCCTGGCCTGACGCCATGGTGATCCGCTACGTCCACATCGAGCCCCGTCACGCCGCAGCGTGCGCGATGATCGAGCGCCGCGCTTTCCCCAACCTCAGTGGATTCGACCTGCTCTCAGAGGACGACGTCCGCTTCTATTGCACGGTGTTTCCGGAGGGTGGCTTCGTGGCGCTCGATGGCGACGAGCCCGTCGGCATGGGTCTGGGGATCTTCCTCGATTTCGACTTCGACGCCGGTGCCCACTCGCTGGAGGAACTCGCTGGCAAGCACCAGTGCGCCAACCACGATCCCGATGGCGGGTGGTATTACGGCATCGACATCAGCGTGCTGCCGGAGTATCGCAGCCAGGGCATCGGCACCGAGCTGTACAGGCTGCGCAAGGAGGTGGTCCGCACCTACAACCGTCGTGGCATCGTGGCCGGCGGGGTCATTCCCGGCTACGCCGATCACATCGAGTCGATGAGCGCCGAAGAGTACATCCGGCGTGTCTCGGCCGGCGAGCTATTCGATCGGACGCTGACCTTCCAGATCGCCCGTGGCTTCCAGCCCCGGGCGGCTATCCCAGATTACATGGGCGACGACGCGGTCGGTAACTGGGCCGTGCTCATCGTGTGGGACAACCCGGATTACCGACCGGCCTGAGCTACAAAGGCAGCGCACGGCAACCAGCTGATCGAAGGTCGAGCCGCCCGCACGCCGGAGCCGGGTGGGGTTGGCTCAAGCGTCCCCGGCAAGCAGCCGACTCCTGATCTCCGCACGGCGCGTCTTGCCGCTCGAGGTGGCGGGGAGCGAGCTCACGAACTCGAGCCTCCGAGGGCGCGCGTGCGCCGCCAGCCGAGTCTTGACGAAGTCTTGCAGCTCCACGGCGAGCGAGTCGCTGGGCTCGAAACCAGGCTTGAGCCGCACACACGCGGCCACGATCTCACCTCGGTCGAGATCCGGCAGGCCTACAACGCCCGCCTCCATCACGGCGTCGTGAGCCAGAAGCGCTCCCTCCACCTCTTCTGGACCGATGCGATAGCCGCTCGCCGTGATCATGTCGTCGAGGCGACCGGCGAAGTACAGGAAGCCGTCGGCATCGACGCAGCCCGCATCGCCAGTACGAATCCAGCCGTCGCCAAACTTCGCTGCGCTTTGCTCCGGCCGATTCCAGTACTCGAGCATGACGACAGGGTCGTCACGGTGCACGGCGATCTCGCCCAACGCACCCGGTTCAACCTCCTGGCCATCCTCATCCACGATTCGGGCTCGGCGTCCGGCAACGACCTTGCCAATGGCACCATTCGGCGTTTCGAAAAGGGCACTGCACCCGGTGGCGATGTGGTTGACCTCGGTCTGGCCGTAGATGTCGTTGACGGTGGCGCCGAGGGCCCGATGGGTCCACTCGAGGACCTCTGGCGGAGACACCTCGCCGCCGGTCATCACGGCTCGGAGCGCGAACTGCACGTCAAGTGCTGGGGGCTCCGCCCGCATGCGGCGCAACGCTGCGGGTGCAAGAAAAGGACACGTGACGCCGTGCGCCGAGAGGATCCGGTACGCACCCCGGATCGAAAACCGCTCGGCGCTCGCAACGACAGGACACCCGAAGTACAGCGCCGGAAGCACCAACTCAACCAGCGATGCCACCCACGACCATACCGACGGAGTCCAGAAGATATCTGCCGGGCGTGGCGCTAGGTCGAACACCATCTGGAAGCCTGGCAGATGGCCGATGAGCACACGGTGGGCATGGAGCACACCCGCCGCGGGTCCCGTTGTGCCCGATGTGTAGAAGAGGATCGCCGGGTCGTCGGCCCCGCTCGCCGCACACCGAGCCCCAGCCGGATCGTCGCGTGCCGCGTTGAGCTCGTCGAGCGGAAAAGCCCCGGGTATCGTGGCGATCGCGGTCGGGTCGGCGGCCGGCGGGAACCCAGCTGCGCTGGCAGCAACGGCGACGTGTTCGAGCGCCGGCAGCCGTTCCCGTCGGCTGGTCCCTGCTGGCGGGTGCAGCTTCGTTGCGCCGACCAGGTCGGTAACCAGCAGGCGCGCTCCACAGTCGTTGAGTCGATAGGCCAATCCCTCAGTGCCATAGAGCGATGCGATCGGTACCGAGATGGCGCCGATCTTGAAGCACGCCAGGTGCACCGCCAGAGCGTCGGCACCCTGCTCCAGGGTAATCGCGACCCGGTCGCCGGTTCCGATGCCGCGGGCCCGCAACCCTACCGCCACCCGACTCGACCGTGTCTCGAGCTCGGCGAAGCTGACGATCCGGTGCCCGTTCACGGGATCGTCCTCGATCACCGCGGGGGAATCCGGGATCGACCGAGCGTGGCGTGTGCATACCGCCTCGGTGATGTTGAAGCGCTCCGGGACGCACCATCTGAACTCGTCTTCGAGCGTCTCGTACGACGGAGTGTCCGTGCGTATGACCATGGGGGACCCGGCCATCGGCTCTCGGGGGTGGTGTCGCGCCAATCTACTTCGCGCCGTTCCGCCGTAGCACGACGCCGGATCTCGCCCCGGTCGGCTCACCGTCGCGCAGTGCAACGCCGCCGTTGACGAGAACGTGGACGATACCCTCGGAGTACTGATGCGGGTCGGTATAGGTTGCCCGGTCAGTTATCCGATCGAGATCAAAGACCACGACATCCGCAAAGGTCCCGGATCGGATGAACCCCCGTTCCTCGATGCGGTAGGCGGTCGCCGGAAGGCTGGTCATGCTGCGAATCGCCGCCGGTAGCGTAACGAAACCATCCTCGAGCACATACTTGCGGATCTTGCGAGGGTAGGTGCCGTAGGATCGCGGGTGCGGCTTACCGGCGCCGAAAGTTGGCAATCCTCCGTCGGAGGAGGTCATCGTCCACGGCTGTACCATCAGCCTGCGAAGATCGTCGGTGTGCATGTTGAACGAGATGACCGAGCCGGGTAGCCCGCCGGTGATGATCTCGATGGCCACGTCGATGGGATGTGTTCGTTGCTGATCGGCTAGCGACTGCAGCGTTCTGCCTTCCATCTCCGGACCTCCGCCGGTGAACTGGATTCGATCAGCACCGCCCCGCCGCGCCAGGTTGTCGACCATCGCCTGGCGAATGCGTGCGCGGGTTTCGCGGTCGGCAAAGCGCCGCGCCTGCACGTCGCTGCCCCCGGCTTGCGACCAGCGCGGCAACAGGGCCGCGGACAGCCCCGTGCTCGAAGCCTCGTAGGGATACTGGTCGGCGTACATCTCCACGCCCTCGGCTCGGGCCGCGTCGATCCGCTCGACGATCGTCTCCGATTCACCCCAAGCGTTCGGCCCAAGCGCTTTGATGTGGGTGACCACACCGGGAATGCCGGCTTCGCGTGCCACCTGGATAACCTCGTCGACCGCGGCGACGACGCCGATCGTATAGTCGGCCTCGTCGCGGATGTGGGCGCCGTAGGCGCCCCCGAGCTCAGCAACGACCTTAGCAAGCTCGATCACCTCGTCGAGCTCGGCATAGCTGCCCGGCGTATAGAACAGGCCGCTGGATAGCCCGAATGCTCCATCCTCCATGGCCCCGCGCACGATCGCCATCATCTGTGCCAGCTCATCGGCCGTCGGAGCGCGATCCTCCATGCCGAGCACCGCGCCACGGACAGTTCCATGACCGACCATCTGGGCGACGTTCACGCCGAGGCCGTGCGCCAGCAGGGCGTCTCGTTGCTCGCCGATATCGAGGCCGCCACCCCCGTCGGGATTGATCACCACCGTCGTCAGACCCTGGTACAGCAGCGTCGCGGCAGCGCTACGATCCTCGGTGATCAACCCGGCGAGGGCATGCGAATGGACATCGATAAAGCCTGGTGCCACGTAGAGCCCGGTAGCCTCGATCTCGACCTCGGCCGAGGCATCGGAAAGATCGCCCACCGCGACGATTCGCTCGCCCTGAATGCCAACGTCAGCAAGGATCCAGGGATTTCCGCTACCGTCGAACACACGCCCGCCCCGGATGATCAGATCGAGCGGCGGCTCCTCTGAGGCCTGCGGCGCTGCCCGCGCCGCGCCCCCGGCCCCCGCGGCGAGCAGCAGGCACCCAACGGCAAACCAGCCGATTCCGAACCGGGGTCGTATGGTTTCGATCATCAATCTACTGCTGGACCCATCCGGCCTACCCGGCTCAGCATACGCACAGAGTCACGCCGCATGTAGCTGGGGGAACCCCAACTCCCGAGCGGCTCGGTGAGCGGACAAACCCCGTGAGCTATCGCCAATCAGCGGCCACTTCGCGAACCAAGTTGAGAGACTTGGCGTTGTTGAGCTTCGCAGTGCCGGTCTTCAACCCCTGATATTTCACCTTGGGGTTGGAGAAGTGGCTCACCGTGGTCACACCACCTCTTGTGGACATTACGCTGCCGAACGCACCGAACACATGGCCAAGGGAGAACGGAAAGATACCCATGTCGCCGTCATTGTGATTGCATCCCAGGTTATGGCCGATCTCGTGTGCAGCGGTCTGATCGCGACAGAAGTTAAACGTCCCCCCGCCCAAATCAATCCGGCCTACTTGCACCACCGAATAGCCGCGGGGAGCAAAGCTGGCGCTAAGCTGAGCCATGAACTCCGCGAGCCCACAACTCGTGTTGTCTTCCTTGAGCACGCGAAGAAGCATGACCAGGTCGGCGGCAAACTTGTCCCGCCACCCGGGAACCTTGCGGAAGACGCCTACTCCATCCTCAAAGTCATCCAATGCCGCATTGAGGTCGCCGCCGTCGGGGTATTTATGCAGCTTTCTACCGACCACCTTCAGCTTGATCTTTGCTTTGCTGTTCTTGAATGAGAGGTTCGCCGTATTCACCAGCAGATTAATCTGTGCCTTCAGCTCAGAGCGTGGGTAGGCCGCCTTGAAGCCGTTCGTGTAGACAATCAGCACGGTGATCGTCGTCTTAGCCGACGTCTGAGCAGCCCGGTCGGTGCCCCCGTCAACCTCGTAGGGGAACCGGGACTCTACTCCTCCGAAGTCCACCTGGGCCGCCCTGGAAAAATCGAGCTGGTACAGCCAGTAGCCTCTGCCGGCCGGCTCGATCTTGTAGACTCCGGCCCCGGTTTCGATGCGCCCGAACACCGCGTCGCGGTGTATCGACAGGAGCACCGAGCCTCCATCGTTCTCGATCTTGCCGAACCACGAAAGCGTCCGATCGTTCGACCACTCCATCTCGTCGCGCGCTACACGCAGGCTGACGAGGCCTTGTCGGAACGTCATACGTACCCAGCGGAAATCCGCCCGAGGACGATCTCAGCGCTTCGAGATCGATGTCTAGGCGCTCCACGGATCCCGGCATGGCGGTACCCAGGATGCTCGCGGGGACCGGTTCGCGTGCGCTTGCCGCGATGCTGAACAGCTCGACGTACTCGCCCGTTTGGGCGCCGGCCTGAAGGCCCGGTCCGTGCAACAGCAGGGTGGCCCCCAACGTGACGATGACCAACGGTCTGATCTTCCCAATCGCTCGCATTCCCGGCCCCCATCGACAAGGTCGTGCTACGCGGGCTGCCGGCCACCACGACCGGGTCAATGCCCTCGGGCGAGATTTAATCCGACCACGCGCCACGGCAGCCTGTCAACAAGCGCGGCGCGCGTTGCCCGTAGGGCTCCTGTATCGACTACTGCTCGATCCCTTCGCCCGGCAGAGCCGGGGTATGCAGAGGGTCGCGGCGTGCTTTGGTCAATTGCTCGAACGCATAGCCAATCGCCAGCAGTCGCGCTTCGGCGAAGGCGGCGCCCAGGAAGGAGATATTCACCGGCAGCCGGTTGCTGGTAAAACCGGCTGGCACGGTCAGATCGGGAAACCCGGTGAGGTTGGCGATGTTGGTCACCGACCTCCCGCCGCCGCCGCTGCTGCCCTCCACGAGACTCGGGCGTGTTGGTCGGGTCGGATAGACGATGGCGTCGAGCTCGGATTCGGCGAGGATGCCGTTGACGATAGCGCGCACGAGGGCCAGTCCGTGATCTCGAACGGCGAGGTACTCACTGTCGGTCACCTCGCCGCTCTCTTCCTCCTTCTGCATCAGTGCCCAACGCGTCGGGTTTGGCTGCGCCCCGTATTCCGTGCGGGCGGTAATCTTCTGCGAGCGCTCGATGAGCTCGGCGAGCGTCTTCGGGTACTCCTCGCCCAGCGTGCTCAGATACTCGGCGATCTGGACCCGAAACTCTCGCCAGCGAATGGTCGTGTACATGTCGCCGCGCGCCTCGAGGAGCCATTCGGGAAACTTCACGTCGACGACTTCGGCGCCGGCGTCGCGCATAGCCTGCAACGACGCCTCGATGATCCAGTCGACCTCCTGATCCTGCCCGAGAAAGCCGCGCGCGATACCAACTCGCGCCCCCTCGAGCGCGTTGGTATCGAGCGCCATGGTGTAGTCAGCCATGACGTTCCCCTCGCTCTTTCGTGTCGAGTCGTCGGCGGGATCCACCCCAGCCAGGGCGGTGAGCATCGCCGCGACGTCGTAGACATGCCTAGCCATGGGACCGGCGGTGTCGAAAGAGAGACCCAGCGGCACGATGCCGTCCCGACTCACGAGACCGTGGGTGGTCTTCAGCCCCACAATCCCGTTTGCGGCTGACGGGCCGCGCACCGACCCACCCGTATCAGTGCCGATGCCGATCTGCCCGAACGCGGCGGCGATGGCGACGCCCGTACCGCCCGAGGAACCGGACGGAGTACGCGTCAGGCTGTGTGGGTTGCGTGTGTAACCGCCCATCGAGCTCATCGGAACGCCCGAGGCAAACTCGCTCATGTTCAGCTTCGCCAGAATGATCGCACCGGCAGCCCGCAGCTTACGGACGATGAACGCGTCGTCGGGCGGGATCGACCCGGCAAGCAGCACCGATCCCGCCGTGGTCGGCATGTCGTGCGTATCCACGTTGTCCTTCAGCACCACCGGGATCCCGTGAAGTCGGGAGCGGGGGCCGCTCTCGCGACGCTCTCGATCCAGCACTCGCGCCGTCTCGAGGGCATCGCGGTTCAGCCAGAGAATCGCGTTGAGCTCCGGCCCCTGCTCGTCGTACGCGGCAATCCTCGCCAGATACTGCTGCAGGAGCGCCTCGGATGTGAGCGTGCCCGCGTCGAGTGCCGCGCTGATGTCGGCGATGGTCGCTTCTGTCAGGCTCAGCGTCTGCGCCGCCAACGCGCCGGGGAGCACTAGGCCGACCACCAGGGCGGCGAGGAGCGAGATCGAAGCCGGTCGCACACCGATGAGAAGGTGGATCGCTCGCATATGTGTCTCCTGTGGCCCGCCTAGCGGGGCCGGTTCTACAAGGAATCCGCTGCACTAACCCTTCGGTCGTTACGGGCCACTAGCCACACTCCGAACGTCGACGCTCGTGTCGAGATCTGTGCGGCACAGCGCATGTAGGAAACAAGTCTGCTCGCTCATGGCCAGCGCGGTACGGGCAAACGCGTCGTCGTCAGATGTCTCCAGGCAGACGTGCGTCTCGACCGCATCTGCCACTCCTGCGAAGTCCGGCCCACCGCTCGCTCCCGCTAGCGAGAAGTAGGTGTCTTGCACCACCCGACAGGCGCCGAGCTCATGCTTGACGATGTCTGCGTACCTGCCGAACTGCGTCATGAAGCAGAAGGCAATACCGGCGGAGATGTAGCTTGCGGCGTCCGGGGCCCGGCGGCCGCAACCGGACACCGTATCCTCCTCAGAAAGAAAGCGGAAGCTCGAGCCGATCGGTTTGAACAGCGTCTGGTCGATCTGCCGCACACCATCGTCACGAACAGTGCACACGCCGCGGCAGTGAAGCCGGCGGTCCTGACTTTCGGTGAGGCTGGTGTTGATCCCGCCGGGCTCGTTCTCGACCCTCTCGGCCTCGGCAAGCTTTCGGATCAGGTCACCGGCGGGCTCCCCCGCAATACGGACTTCAGAGAAACCATCCGCCGGATCCGGCTGGGGCGCGCCTCGGAGTTGTTTCACCCTCGCCGGCACGATCTCGACACCGTTGTGACTCAGCGTGAACAGGCTCTCGTGCACTCCGCGAAGCAGCCCGATAACCGGCGCGGCTCGCACCGCCTTCGCAACGAGACGCTGCAAGACCGACTCCGACGCGTCTGCGTCGATCTCCACACGCAGCTCCGGCGCCAACGCTCCGCCGGTCATCGTGCCGCGGAGCACGCTGCCCTGCATCGAGTAGTAGTTGTCGAGGACAAGCCGCAGATCTCGGATTTCAACGTCGTGCTGCCGTGCTGCGGCGAGGATCTCGTTCGTGTACGCAGCCACCATCCCCGTGGTAAAGAACGAAAGCGGGCACGGGCCGACATCGTGCCCCGCAAGGTACGGCCCCTCGTCGCTGACGAACCGCCAGGCGGCATCGTCGGCGCCGTTGATCGTGATCGCCTCCTTCTGCATCCCGGAGAGCGTTCGAACCCAGGTACGCACCGACGCACCATGGCGAGCGGCCGGCGGCGACAAGCCGAGGGCTTCGGCGTTCCCAACTGAAAAGAACAGTGGCCGCGGATCTGCGTCGAGCACGTTGGGATGCCGGCAGGTCACGGTTCCTCCGCTTCGAGAATCTGGCTCCATGCACACTTGTGGATGGGCGAGCCCTAACAGGCTAGCGAGCCTCCGGGAAAATCTCCTTGGCGATCATCATGTGAACATCCACATTGCCGTCGACGAGCTGGGTAATGTGCAGGTCGGCGGCGATGCTCGCCAAGGCGTACGCGGCCCCGCGCTCGAGGCTCCGGGTCTGCATCAGGAAGTCGACCATTTCCTGAACGGCGATGCGGGTCGCCTCGGTGAGGTTCTCGTCCATGCCCATGGTGATGAAGTGAGTCGGCGTCTCGGCCCGCGGCCAGGCGAGTCGCGCACCCTTGTGCAGAAAGAACTGCAGGCTGCCGTCGAGCGAGGTCTCGATCGCCGTCTGATCGACCTCGCCGTCACCTTGGGCGGCGTGCCCGTCGCCCACCTCGAACAGCGCCCCCGGAACGTGCACCGGGATGAACAGGGTCGTACCGGCCACCAACTCCTTGTTATCGAGGTTGCCGGCGTGGATCCACGGCGGGTTGCTGCTGATCCGACCCGCAGCGGGTGGCGGCGCCACCCCCATGCTGCCGAAGAAGGGTCGTAACGGGATCTCGATGCCAGCGCTAAACGGCGCCACCATGCGCTTCTCATCGAACCGGATGATACGCATCCGCTGCTCGTCGCAATTCTCCCGTATGAAGCCGCTGCAGCCGTTGTAAGCGTATGGGATCGCCAGGTCGATGGAGAGCACCCGTACCTCCAGGGTGTCGCCCGGCTCCGCCCCCTCGAGCCTCGTCGGGCTCGAGGTCAGCAGGGTCTCGACCTCGACGATGTCTCCCGGCTCGATCCGTAGCACTGGCTCGGCCTCGGCCCAGTAGTAGCCCCACGCCACCGTTGCCGGGGTTGCCGCCAGCTGGTGAACGCGGGCTGGCGGAGCCTGAGGGGCGCGATCTCCGCTCTCGCCGGCCGGACTGCCGACACACGCCGCGTGCAGCAGCGATGCAAGAAGTAGCACCAGGGTCGCAGCGCGCAGCGATCTTGTTGGGGAGCATTCCATGGTGGCCTACCTCAGGTTCACCGTGATCAAGACGTCCAGCCGAATCACCACGAGGATGGAGGAGACTAGCACTGCATGGTTGCGGCGTCCTGTGTGCAGCCCGAACCAGGCGAATCATCAGAGCCTACCAGCCTGGGTCCGTGATATCATTCACTCCGATATATCGAAATGAATTAGATTCTCCATCCTTCTCGTCACCGGAAACAAGGAGCGGCTCTCTCGAATGCCAGCGCGTTCTACGAAACCACTCTCCAGTACCTCTTTCTACGTGCTCCTAGCCTTGGTCGACGCGGAGCGCTACGGGCTCGAGATCATCGATGAGATCGAAACAGTTACTGACGGCGAGGTACGACTGGGGCCGGGCAGTCTCTACAACGCCATCAAACGCGTCCTGAGCGAAGGCTTGATCGAGGAGTCGGACGCGGGAGCGGGAGCCGATCCCAGACGCCGCTACTACCGCCTCACCGGGGCGGGGCTGCGACAGGTAACTCTGGAGGCACAGAGCTTCGAGCGCCTCGTGGGGGCAGCCCACGCCAAGAAGCTCCTGGAGAGGTCGGGGTCGTGATGCGATGGATCCTGCTCGGTCTGCTGCGGCTTCACCCCCGTAGATTTCGCCAGGAGCTGGGGGAGCCGTGGCTCCACACCGCGACGGAAATGGTCGGCCGGGAGCAGGGCCTGGCGCGGCTGCGCGTAGCGTCACGTCTGGTAATCGACAGCCTCCTGGCGCTCCCCGAGGCGTACCGGGCGCGGCAGCGAGACAGAGTAGCCTTGCGGGCGCGGCTGGCCTGGGAGCTAGCCCAGGCCCTGCAGGGGCTCGTGCGGCAACCACGATTCACCGCGATGTGCGGGCTCGTGTTGGCGATCGGCCTGGGCGTCAACACAGCCGTCTTCAGCGTCGCCAACGCCGTCCTGCTACGACCGCTCCAGTACGCCGAGCCAGAGCGCCTGGTGGTGGTATGGGGCGACTGGCGCGCCGCCGGCTTTTCACAGGCTCCACTGTCACCGGCCCAGCTCGACAAGCTGGGCGAGGCCGGCGACGTGTTCGAGAGCATCGGCGGACTATGGGCGAGCAGCTCGACAATCACCGGGGGGGAGTATCCCGAGCAGGTATCGGTCGGCCAATCGACCGCATCGCTTTTTTCGACCCTCGGGGTGCCACCGGCGATGGGCCGCCTGCTGCGTGACGACGACGCCGCCGACCCGACCGCCCCCGATGCGCAAGGCTCCGTACTCCTGAGCCACGCGTTCTGGCAGCGCTACTTCGGCGGCGATCCGAACGTGCTCGGCATGACGCTGCGGATGAACGGGACGCCGCACCAGATCGTCGGGGTGATGCCAGAACGATTCCAATTCCGCTTTCCGCCGGGCAACGGCGTCCCCACGCATCTCGACGCGTTCGTCCCCTACCCTCCCTTGCAATACCTCAATCCCGACCAGTACTACCTCCGTGTCGTCGGTCGCTTGAGGCCGGGGCTGAGCACGGCCGCGGCGCAAGCTGCGCTTGAGAAGCCGGCCCGTGATCTTCGCGAGCTGCGCCCCGACCTGGCCGACTCCGATGTCTGGTTCGACGTTCGCCAACTGAACACCGAGTGGACGAGCCACCTGCGCGTGGCGCTCATCGGCGTGCAGGCGGGAGCCCTGCTGTTGCTGTTCCTCACGTTGACGAACGTCACGAGCCTGATGGTGACCAATGCAGTGGCCCGACTACCGGCGTTCGCCGTGCGCTCGTGCCTCGGTGCCGAGCGACGCCAGCTGGCCCGCCAGCTGATCGGCGAAGGAATGCTATTGGCAGCCGCCGCTTCCGCCCTAGGCATGGCACTCGGCGCCGCCGGCCTATCGCTGCTTTGGACGGTACGGCCGGCGTCGCTCGAGCACCTTGCCGACGTCAGCGCCGATGGCCGCGTGGCGCTGTTCGCCATCGGCGCCGCGATCGTCTCGGTGCTGTTCCTGTCGGTCGGGCCGGTGCTGCTGCTGTCGCGCTCGGACCTGTCGCGGTTCCTGCTCGGCCGCCCCGGCGAGGGTTCCGGTAGGCTCGGCATCCGCATGCGGAGGGTGGCAAGCGTGGCACAGATCGCCGCCACCTTCGCTCTGCTGGTAGGGACCTCGCTAATGGCGGCCACCGTGGCCAACCTGCAACAGGTGGAGCCCGGCTTCCAGGTACCGGAACGTCTGACGTTCAAGATCAGCCTGTCATCGGAGGGCTTCGCCGAGGGAGCCACGCGCGATCGCGTGGTCCGCGAGGTGCGGCAGGAGATTCTCGATCTTCCCGGCGTGGAGTCGGTGGGCGCCGGATCACACATGCCGCTCGGCAGCTGGGTCAACTGGGCCAACCGTGTGGTGCTGGTCGAAAGTCCCGACGATCCGAGCCAGCAGGGCATCGTCGATCATCGTATGGTGACGCCCGGCTACTTCAACACGCTCGGCACCCGGCTGATCTCGGGACGCGAGTTCGACGCAGCCGCCGACGCCGAAGGTGAGCGGGTCGCGCGGTGCTCGACACCGTGCTCGCCGAGCGCCTGTTCGGCCACGACGAGGCCCTCGGACGTCGGGTGATCGTCAGTCATTGGCGCGACGATCACTTCGAGAACGTCCCGGCACGCATCGTCGGGGTCACCGAGCCGCTGCGAGATCGATCGATCGATGAGCCGTCCACCGGCCAGGTCTACTTGCCCTGGGCCCAGGCACCGCGATGGGAAATCGGCTACATGGTGCGCGGCCGGCAGGTGGCAAGCTTGACCGATTCGATCCGCGATGCTGTCGCCGGCGTCAATGCAGATCTGGCGGTCGCCGGACTGCACTCCTTCAGCGACGACTACGACCGCGCCGTGGGCCCGCAACGGTTCGCTCTACTGCTCGCCGGCGTGATCGCCGGCGCCGCGGTGCTGCTCTCAGCCATCGGCATTTACGGCGTCCTGATGCTCGAGACCCACAGCCGCTACCGCGAGATAAGCATCCGTATGGCCGTCGGCGCCCGCGCCGAGCAGGTCAACCGCATGATCCTCGGCTCCGGACTCCGCCTCGCCGCGCTCGGTATCGGTCTCGGCGTGCCGCTGGCCCTCGGATTCGCCACGCTCGTCAACGCCGGCCTCTTCGGCGTCGAGCGACTCGACCTGCGGATGTACGTGCCGGCGGCGATCGTGGTGGTCGTGATGGGAACGGCAGCAGCAGCGCTGCCGGCGAGGCGCGCCACCCGTCATGACCCGGCATTGTCGTTACGCGGTGGTACGCCTTCATAGCAGCCGGCGAGCCCGCCTTCGAAGCCGCCGTTTAGGTAGGACGGCACCCCGTTCACGTCGATCCAGGTCTGGTGCCACTTGCCACTGCTGCTGTCTAAGTACCTGATTCTAAACAAGTGCCGGGGCTGGGACTCGAACCCAGATGACCTAAGGCCAGCGGATTTTAAGTCCGCCGCGTCTGCCAATTCCGCCACCCCGGCATGTTCTGTTACTCATTTAATATCAACATTTTACGAGCGTTTAAGAAGTTCGACAACGTCCGCCTCAGTAGCTTGGGTAGCACTTTGGGTAGCACGTCCAGACGATCCGCCGCCGAGGCAGTTCATTCGTCCGTCTCCCACCATTGTTCATCATTTACTTTGCTTTGCAAAGTGTGACGCTCTTTAGCCCCTTCCGCCCTCTCCCGTGGACCCTCTCACGCTCCAGCGATAGGCTTCAGGCGCTCACTACCCGTGCCTCGGGAGCGCGATGGAACCCGGCACCAAACTAGGCCCCTACGAGATCACCGAGCAGCTCGCCAGACCGAAGTCCAGCACCTTGGCGTGGCCCTCCTTGGTGACGAAGATGTTCTCCGTGTCGCCGTGGAAACGGCTCGCGGCATCTCGTGGAAGCGGACAGGCACGGCACCCGGAACACGACTCAACGTGGTCCTCAACTGCTTCGAGGAATTGAACCGGCTAGTGCCGACCGGAGGCTCCTGATGGTCGGCAAGACGCTCGGCCACTACGAAATCCTCGCCCCACTCGGTGAAGGCGGGATGGGGCAGATGTACCGAGCCCGCGATACGACGCTGGACGCCCTTGCGGCGCCGGGGTGTAACCGATTGAATCGGAGGTGGGGTGGCCGAACCGCCGCGTCACCGCGGGAGGCCCTGATGTTGAATGGCAAGCATTGTCGATTGGCATCGACCATGGCCGCGCTGGCGTTGTTGTTCGCCGCACCGGCCACGGCCGATACGATCTACCTGAAGTCCGGCCGCATGATTCATACGGACGAGGCCCGCGTCGAGGGCGGTCGCGTGATCTTCACTCAGTTCGGCGCCACCGCTGCGCTGTCCATGGAGTTGGTTGACCGCGTCGAGGACAACGACGAGATCGGCCCGGTGCCGTCGCCGCCGATGCCCGTTCGTCCGGTGGCTTCTGCCGGCGAGGACGTGGCCGCGGATACGGAAACAGTGGCCGAAACGCCGTTGGCCGAGAAGACTCGCGAGTACTGGTTCGGGAAGCGGATGGCGATCCGCGACGAACGCGCCGAGTTGCGCGATCTACTGGACGGACCACTGGACGGAGGGCTGCGGCGCATGCGCCGCGCGATGACGTTCGGGCACTACAACCTCACCGGCATCAACGAGCGCATCCAGCGTGTCGAGGACCGGCTCGAGGAGCTCGACGACGAGGAGCGGCGACTGCGTCGTGAGGCTCGCCGCCGCGCCATCCCGCCAGGCTGGCTGCGCTAGATCACCCGCCGCACCGACGCGTGAGGACGTGGCTGCGCGTCGAGCAGGGCTCGTCTACCAGCTGCATTGGCAGCCGGCATTCTGCTCGTGGAACCACTCCTGCAGGGCAATCGTGCGGCTCAGGAAGGAACCGGTAAACGTCGTCCTCAACTGGTTCGACGAGCTGAAGCGGCTCGTGCCGACGGAAGGCCTGGCTGTATTACTTCAGGCGCGTGCAGCCCGGCGGAGCTCTGGGCGACGTCCACGGCGCCGAGATCCCGCACGTGTTCAACACTCCTGACAGGCTGGATGCCATGGGACACGACCGACGCCGCGCTGGCGGTGGCGGTTGGCGGGTACTGGACACGTTTTGCCGCCACCGGTGACCCGACGGTGACGGTTCGAAGACGTGGCCGGAATGGGACCCGGAGTCCGATGCCTACATCGAGCTCGGCGACCAGGTGCGGGCCGGCGCCGGCTTGCGCGCGCAGGCGTGTGCCCTGTACGACGAGGCTGTGGCAATGCGGGCGCAACAGTAGGGAGTCGGTCGAGCCGCGCTGTCCGCCGCGACCGCCGCTTCCCTGCTGGAGACCTGTACACTCCGCGGTGGCGCAGCGATTCATGCCCCGGGGCCGGACGATGAACAAGAACGGGCACAAGTCCGTTACAGCAATACTGCTCGGCGTGATTCTCATCATCCCGCTGGTTGCCTCGGCGCAGTCTCCACCCCGGCCGGAGATCACGACGGAGATCCGCAAGGAGAACAGCGTCTTCGTACCCATGCGCGACGGCATACGGCTGTCGACGGATCTCTATTTCCCGGCGGGAGTCGAGGACAAGGTGCCGGTCATCATGATCCGGACACCGTACGGCAAGAACTGGTACCGCACCGAGGGCATGCTTTCCTTGCTGGTGCAGCAGGGCTACGTCGTCGCCGTCCAGGACACGCGCGGGCGGTACGAGTCGGAGGGCCGTTATCAGTCCAAGAACGCGGACAGGGAGGACGGCTACGACACGATCGATTGGCTGATCGATCAACCGTGGTCCGCCGGAAAGGTCGGGACGTTCGGCTGTTCCTACTCGGGCGACGTGCAACTTGTGCTCGCCGCGGCACAGCACCCGAATCACGTCGCCATGATTCCGCAGGCCAGCACCGCCTCGTACGACAGCGGCGGGCGCCCGTTCGCCTCGTTCAACGGGGGCGCGATGGAGCTAGCGGAGACCGCGGGCTGGTTTCTCGACGCCGGCAGCAAGGTCTTTCACGGACCGCCCGAGTGGATGGACCGGCAGGAGTGGTTCCAGTCGGAGCAGTCGGGGTTATTTAGCACGGGTTTCAGGGCGCCGCGAGGCGGGTTGAGCCGCCAGGAGATCATGGCGATCTACGAAACGCTGCCCGTCGCCGACATCGTTCGCAAAGCCGGCATGCCCTACACGGATTACGAGGACTACGCGCCGAGCACCCCGGAGTCGGACTACTTCGACAGCCTGAACGACCTGGTGCGACCCGACGATGCGTTCGATACGCCCGCCCTGTACATCGACTCCTGGTACGACTACGGGCCGGGCAACGTATTGAAGCTGTTCAATCAGATACGGGCCAACGCGCTGAGCCAGAGGGCGCGCGACAATCAGTTCGTCATTCTGGCGCCGAGCGAGCATTGCGCTTGGGCGTCGGCAACAGAGAACACGGTGGTCGGCGAGCCCGATCTCGGCGATGCGCGCATGGACTTCGTCGACCTCTACCTGACGTGGTTCGAGTACTGGCTCAAGGGCGTCGACAACGGCATCACCGAGATGCCGCGGGTGCAGTACTACCTGATGGGCGCCAACGAGTGGCGCGGAGCCGATGCCTGGCCGGTCGAGGGGACCGCCTACCAGGAGTGGTACCTGGACAGCGCAGGCCGCGCGAACAGTCGCTTCGGCGACGGGACCCTGTCGCGGTCGATGCCGACAGGGGATGCGTCGGACGAGTTCGTCTACGACCCCGCAACCCCCGTGCTCGGGCGCGGCGGGCAGGCGTGTTGTACCGGTCTGGAGGCTGCCGCGGGCGGCTACGATCAGTCGGCGATCGAAATGCGCAATGACGTGCTGGTGTATTCGTCGCCACCGCTAGAGGAGGGCATCGAAGTCACGGGATTCCTCGAGGTCGTCCTGTATGTGTCCTCCGATGCGAAAGACACCGATTTCACTGCGAAGCTGGTCGACGTCTATCCCGATGGTCGGGCGTTTAACGTGCAGGAAGGCGTGATACGCATGCGATACCGGGAGGATCTGAGGCGCAAGGTGTGGATGGAAGAAGGCGAGGTGTATGAAATCCACCTGGACCTTGAAGCCACCAGCAACTACTTCGGTAAAGGACACCGAATCAGGCTGGAGGTGTCCAGCTCCAACTTCCCGCGCTGGGATCGCAACATGAATACCGGCGGCAACAACTACGACGAGACCGAGGGCATACCGGCACGTAACATCGTGCACCATTCGCCGGAGTATCCATCAGTTGTCATTTTGCCAGTGGTGGAATAGCCGCGGCGCATCAGTTCGATCAGGGGTGTTTCGGCACGCGAGGCTGGGAACACACCGGCGGCGCCGGTCAGGAACTGCCACGCCTGGGATGCAAGGTGCCTCTAGAACCACACGCCCTCTCTCATGCCCGCCCGCAAAGCTAGCCGCTGATCCTGGTCCTGGGCGACTCCCTCGATAGGCCGCTGCGACGGGCTTCTTCCCGGTCTCCTGCCTGCCTCTGATCGTAACGTCTGCAGAAGCAACGCGCGGCTCATTCTGCCAAGACAATCTAGAGCGCAAGGGGGATAATGAACTCGCTGGTACATGTGCACCGTTGCAACATCCGTACACTCACCGACCTGTCACTGGTCAACCTGGGCCCTGACACCGACAGCCAAACCGGAGCAGCAGCTAGCGTTGCTTCTAGAGGCGGCTGAGCTGGCTGGCGTGGAGCCGCGGGAGGTCTAGCCCCGTCTGTCGACCCTCCTCCCTACGGAACCACGAGGATTTGATGCTCATCGCTGCGGACTCCATCAGCCATCATCCCGTATCCGACGCGGTCGCCGCTGTCGTTTTCAATACCGGGGTTGCGGACGTCACGGACGTTTGGGTCGCTGGCGAGCGCGTGAAACAAAACGGCGAACTCGTCGGCGCGAATTGGCCTGCGACCGCCAGAGCGTTGACCGGTTCGCGGGATCGCATCGTCGAGCTCGCCAAGACCGTAACCCTCATTCGATAGGGTGAGCCTAGTGGTTCAAGATGGACCCTGACGAACGATCACGCCGTCTTTCATAACAAAGAACACGCGCTTCAGTTCCTGGATGTCATCAAGGGGATTGCGCGGTGTCGCGATGAGGTCTGCCGCCATTCCCGGAGCAATCGTTCCGCGCACTTCGGCCACGCCCAATAGTTCCGCGGCCCCTGTCGTCATTGACCGGAGTAGATGAACGGGCGTCATCCCTGCCTCCGTAAACATGTCGATGCGGCTCATGGCCAGAGTCCCACGCGTATGCCCGGGTAGCTCAGTGACGGCATCGGAGCCGAAGACCATCGGAATTCCGATCCTTAGGGCACTGCTGATGCGGTCGATCTGCTGGGCATGCACTGCAGCCATTTCCTCAGCCGTGGGCCTCTCCAATACAAATCCCGGATAGTGCTGCTGGCAGCAGGCGGTCCACTCCTCGTCCGGGAACGGGGTGAACACAGCAGTGACACCATTCGTTTTTGCCAATTCGAGGTCAGCATCCTCGATCGCCCACAGGTGCTCCATCGAGGTAACCCCTGCTTCAGCCGCATTGTGAGCGCCCTTGGCTGTCCAGGCATGCGCGGCCAACCGCCGACCGGCGCGAGCCGCCTCCTCTTTCATAAACCTAATGTCATCAGGCGAGTAAATGTAGTCCTGATCATCGACCACGATCTTGATCACCATCGCGCCGTAATGGACGTTTTCGCGGATGGCTTTGACCATTTCGTCCCGCGTATCGGCGAAGAAATACTCGGGCTCACCGAGATTTGGCCTGTCTGGCTGGAGGCTGAACTGCCCTCCAAACGGGGCGATGATCCGGCCGGCATTGATCATGGTGGGGCCAACAATGCGCCCCGCTTCAATGGCACGGCGCAACTCCGTGCACGCGTACGCCCCCTCATTGCCGATGTCACGAACGGTGGTGAAGCCTGCATTGAGCATCGACCGGCCGTTTATTGCACCATCGAGTGCCCGCGCTGCATCGGAATCCTGCAGAGTGGTGAAGTAGTAATTGCCCGCGTCGCGTCCAGGACGAACGTTCATGCAAAGATGCGTATGGGCATCGAATAGTCCCGGGAGGACGGTCGAGGTGGAGAGATCCACAAGCTCCGCACCGTCAGGGATTGGAAGACCCGGGCCAACAGCCTTAACGACACCAGACTCGACGATAATGATTTGGTTTGTCGCGGTCGTGCCGGACTCGGTATTCACTACCTGTCCTGCCTTGATCGCGACAACCTGGCTGGACACTGGAGTCGCATGGAGCCATATCGCGACGAGGCCCAAAGCTATTCGACGCACCATCTGGAGCCCTCCAAGGAAAAGGGGACACATCCGGCACCTAGGGTGAGCCGGTGGGCACGACCGCTGTCCCACTAGTATTCGACTGCACTTGCCGCCCGGGCATAGTTCATGAATCTCGCCGCCAATGCAAAGGCCGGTCACATAGATCCACTTGCGCGCTCAACTGGTTCGACGAGCTGAAGCGGCTCGTGCCGACGGACCCGTAGCGCGCTCAGTCGCGCCTCGCGAGCCACCTCACGACCCTTCGATTCCGCTCGTCCATGATGCAAGACGGGCACCAGTCATATATCTGTTTAAGCGTCCCTAGAAGGCCCGCATTCTCATTGATGCTGATGACGTGAACGTTGCCAGGATTGCCCAGAGGGATGTGACAGACATCGACCTTCGGCTTCTTCTTGGCCCGGTGGACCAACTCGGCTTCCTTGGACTTCGTCTGCGCTGACGGGACGTTCTGGCGCTCATCCAGCTCTCCGAAGCGCCACCTCGATCGCTCAGGCGGCCACAGCCGCGCTGATCGCCTCGACCACATATCGGGTCGGCCGGCGTGCGAGCGTCTCGTTCACGGTCAGCAGCAGACGGCCGTCCCGTCCCGGTGACGGCAGCAACACGTCGGCTTCGGCCGCCCGCTCAACCAACCTCGCCGAGTCGCCGTCGACCGACAGCCAGAAGCGGTTGCTGCCGCCGGTGACACGCTGCACCGCGAAACCCGGGGTGGCGTCGAGCGCCCGGATCAGCTCCTCGCCGGCCCTTACGCCCGCGGCGAAGCGCTCCTCGAAGCCGTCGAGCGAGCGCAGCGCCGCCGCGGCCAACGGCCAGGCGCCGGGCATGGCGCCGCCGAACATGCGGCGCGTGTGGAACAGATCGTCGAGCAGCGCCGCGGGCCCCGCGAGGATGGCGCCGGAGATGGCGTTGAGGTACTTCCACATCGACACGTAGACGGTGTCGAAGCGGGCGGCATACTGGCGCGGCGAGACTCCGGTGTAGGGGGAAGCCATGAACAGGCGCGCGCCATCCAGGTGGGTGCGAATGCCGCGCTCGCGCGCCCATGCGCAGACGCGCTTCATCTCTCCGTCGTCGAACGTCTCGCCGAAGCGTCGGCGGATCGGCGATTCGATCGAGATCACTCCGAGTCCGGTCGTTACCCGCCCGGAGCCGGTTCGTTCGAGGAGCTCTTCGAGCTCTTCTACGGTGAATGTACCTCGCCCGTGGGCCAGCGGCACCATGTTCAGACCGCTCAACACCGTGGCGCAGTCGCCCGAGTCGTTGTACAGGTGGCTGTCGCGCTGCACTGCCACGCGCTGGTCGCCTCCGGCGAGAAGGCGCACCGCGAGATGATTGGCCAGCGTACCGGTGGCCAGGAACACTGCGCGCTCCTTGCCCAGCAGCACCGCCATGCGCTCTTCGAGCGCGGCCACGACGCCGCCCCGAGAGTAGTTGTCGGTCTCGATCCCGTCTTCGCGAGAAACCCGCTGCAACAGATCGACGTACTCGGGAGGCGTCATCGACGGTCCGTCGCCGGTGAGCCTTACCAGGCTGCGCAGCCGCTCGAGGTCCGCGCTGCCGTTCTGCCCTGGGGTCACGATCGGTTCCAGCGGTGACGCGGCAGCCAGCGGCAAGCCCGCGAGCCCCCACTGCATCATCGTCCGGCGGGTCAGGGGATCCATGCGTCCTCCTCGCTTCAGCCATTGCGGTCGCGCCGAGGGTACCCCGCCAGGATTCGCGAGAACACAGGGCTACCAGCTCCCTACCCGGCCCTCGCTAGCCGCGCCACATACTCCGCGTGGTGTTCAAAATTCCCACGTTGGGGCTATTTCCTCTACTTCGCTGCCGGCCCGTATCGTCCCCCCTCCTCCTGCCGTTGGTTCTCACCGGCGCTGACGATACGCTTCCCGCGCCCGCCAAACCGCCGCACATAGACTAACAAGTTCACCGGTGCCACGGCTCAAGGAGAGCACTATGAGGTTGATGCGTGTGTCCGTCCCGCCAGTCGCCGTCGCCGTGACGGCCCTACTCTTGGCGGTTCCGAGCACCGGACAAGTCGTCCCCGAGGATTTCGCACTGCGAACCGCGGATGGCTACCTGGCGAACCCGGCGTCAGAGACTTCGGCGCCGCCAGCGCACATCAACTCGGCACAGGTTGGCTGGGAGAACGTCTGGTTCTCAGGGCAGGGGCCGGCATCTGCGGGGCCGTCACTGGGCAGCACCACGCGCTGAAATGTGGTCATTGGCGGCGTCTCGATTCCCGACGACGATCTGCAGGTAGGCCTCTGGGAGCTCGCGCCACGGGCGATCTACGCCGGTCACGTGCACCCGGTACCGGAGTTCTACGTCGTCATCGACGGGCAGGCCGAGTGGACCCTCGGCAATGAGACCTTCCTCGCCGAGCCCGGCGAGGTGGTCTACATCGCCCCGAATACGATGCACCGGATGGTGAACCTGACAGACGATCTGGTGCGGGCGGTCTGGGGCCGCTGGGCTCCAAACGGTGACCGGAGCGTGTTCGAGGGCGAGTTTCGGTTCGTGGAGCCGCTTCCGGAGCAACCACCCGGGGCGGGGTTCCGAGAAGCAGGGCAGTGAGACCGTGCCAGCGGATCAGTAGCCAGCTAATGCTCGCGAGCCGCATCGCAGACCTCCCGCCGATTCTACCAAATATCCGCCCGGGTACGCGTTGGGGTTCAGCCTCCGCTATCGTTGCCGTCGTTTCCCTTCTCACAGGAACCGGGTCGATGGCAGCTGCGCTGCAGGAGCGGATCCTATTCTTCGAGACTTTTGACGGAACCATGCAAGCGGGATGGGGGTGGGTCGGTGATACCGACGGCGGATGGCGACTGGAGAACGGCCAACTTCATATCCTTACTCAGCCTGGCGGCATCCACCTCGACGACGACGGCGTCAAGAACTTGCTGGTTCGAGATGTTCCGGCATCGGAGGATCGACTGTGTATCGACGTGGATCTTCGGAACCGTCCCGAGAGCCTGTACGAGAACGCCGGTATCATGTTGTATCTCGACAATGACAACTACGTACGGGTGAACAAGGAGTCTTTCCTCGGTAGGCGCGACCCGCCCGTGATCCTGCAGGTCGTGAGCGAGATCGACGGCCAGTCCCACGACGATCACTACAACGTCTCCTATGAGCGGGACGCCCCGGTTTCGTTGCGCATGCGCATCGACGCGGAGATAGTCACCAGTTTCTATCGGCGCGGGCAGACAGACCCCTGGATCGAATACGGCAGGATCGAACGTCCGGTCGCGAGCGGTCTACGGATCGGAGTCGAAACGAGCTACGGCGCAGCGGGTGCCGATCGTTGGGTGGCATTCGATAACTTCCGGATCATCGCCGGCTGCTAGGAGGGGTCGCTCTCGCTGAAGCCAAAGAAGCCGCCGAGTGCCGGAAGGATCCACGGCTCCTCCGGGTCCGGCCGAGCGTAGAAACCGTCGAAGTGGAGCGGAGAACCACCTGTCGCCTTCGGCGACGGCTAGCTCTGCGGCTGCGAGCCTGGCTTAAGACCGGTGTATTCGAAGACGAACATGCCCGTTCCTACGCGATCCGACGCGTAGGCAAGACCGCGGTGGTCGAGCGTGACGTCATTGATCTGAATCGCCGTTTCCTGCCCCGCGGACATAGGGTAGGAGTTCTCGTTCGTTTCGGGAATGTAGTAACCGCGTTCCGTCAAATGGTAGGGATCCGAGAGATCGACGACACGGACGCCAGCGTTGAAATAGGCTATCCAGGCGATTCTGTCCTCGTGGCGGTTGATGCGGCCGTTCCGCTGCTCAGCGTGCTGGTGGGGACCAAAGCGCCCACCCTTGTCACAGAAATTACCGGTCGGCACCTGAAACGTCGAGACCGGCATCGGATGGGTTTCCACGGTGACGTCGAACATGTAGGACTTCGCACGGACGCCATCCTCGCAGGGCGTCAGGTCGGCGGTGCCTGCTTCGTCGGTAACGAACAGGAAGTTGCGGGGTAGCGCGTCGCTTTTGAAGTATTGGGTGAGATCGTCATAGACGACGGGCGTAAGGGTGTGAGGACCCCGCCCTGGCGGCGACGTATCGTAGCTCCAGACCATCTTTGGGTTCGAGCGCTCGGAGATGTCCCACGCGCCCATCCAACCGGAGCCGCGGAAGCCGATGTACATCCTATTGTTGGCTTCGTCGACGATCGGATGGTGCACGTACTGGCCCTCGTAGAGCGCTTCGTCTTCCGTCTCCTTCATGCCCGGGAGCCACGCCCGGCCTGCAAATTTCGGATTTCTCGGGTCCCTGAGGTCCCAAATCTGGAGTGAAGTGTTGCGGAAGCCGGGCTCCCCGGATGATGTGTAGTAGTAGCCCGAGTCCTGCGACCAATAGCCCTTGTGCGCTCGATACTTGAAAGGGCCGCCGCAACCAGGGCCGCACGAGTCCGGGGGCGTACCGGTGATCTCGGCCACGAGAGTAATCTGCGCGGGGTCCGAGCTTCTGGTGGTGATATCGAAGATCTGGAACCTGAACTCGTCACCTGTGTCTAGGCTGCGGGCGAGATAGTCCTTGCCTTCTCCGTCGTGCGTGTAGTCATAGACGACCGAAACCGAGCGGTGATTCGCTTTCGAAACACCAGGAATGTGCCACATCGTGGTTGGGCTGGATGGGTCCGAGATGTCGATCAATGACGTCCCATTGATTTCCAACTCCCCTGTGATGGGATTCAACAGCCCCTCTTCGTCGCCACCGCGTCCATTCGGTTGGTGACCGACATAGAGCCAGTTTCCGTTCTGCCGGTCCGAGCGGGTCACTAGTTGCAGTGATTCGCGGCCCTGCAGATCGTTGTAGCCCACAAGCCGCACGTTCTGTGCGCCGTCGGACATCGGGTCGTCTTCGGCCGCTCGCACACTCTCGGAGCCTTCTTGGGCCGACGGCGTACAGGAGAAGAGTGCAAGGGACAGCCCCAAGCCCAGCGGCAACAACGTTGCGGACAGCAACGCCGTCCTACTCGAATGCTCTCTAGTCGTCATGTGGCATGCAACGCTTTTGGATCGAGCGCCGTCTTGCGCTCACCGGACAGTAACCCTGCCCCAAGTGTTTGGGCCACTTCGTAACTCATAGAATCGGTGCTGGCAAGAGCTTGTCGTCGGTGCCGTCGGAGCGGATAGTCGTGGCTTCTCCCGTGGACCCTCGCTTGCCCCAGCGATAGTCTGCAGGCGCTACGCGGGTGGCTCGATTCGAGCGCGAGGCCGCGGCGGCCCTCGACGGTTCGCAGCCCATGTCGCATAGAGCTGAGGAGTGGAGGCGCCAGATGTTTCATATGCTGACCTGCTTCAATCTCAAGCCAGAGGTTTCTATCGACGAGTTTCGGCAGTCACTTGCCGACCTTACGACTCATCTCGAGGAGCTCGAACTTGTGTACCGCACTGGTCCTATCGGTCGTCGGCAGAGGCACCCGATCATGGACACTGATAGGGAACGCGATCACGAGTACTTTTTCATCATGTCGTTTCGAGACCGCGCCCAGTGTGACCGGGCTGTAGAGCATATTCTTCCCCGCAGGGAGCCGGGGGAATCGGTTCACATGGCAGTTTATTCAAAGGTCAAAGACGAGATCTTTCTCTGTTGGGAAGATCTCTAGCGGTTACGGCGGGGCGGCAGCTCGACCGAGCAGCTCGGTGC
The DNA here is from genome assembly GCA_965205505.1 of Acidobacteriota bacterium. GTDB lineage: Bacteria > Acidobacteriota > UBA890 > UBA890 > WLXD01 > DASCOT01. The sequence continues at coordinate 2,786,661 of CBDBHB010000009.1, read as the reverse complement.
TGGCGGTATGGGCGAGGTGTACCTGGCGCAGGACACGCGCCTGGGCCGCAAGGTGGCCATCAAAGTACTGCCCGCCGAGTTCGCCTCTGATCCCGAGCGCCTCGCCCGCTTTGAGCAGGAGGCCCGAGCCGCCGCCTCCGGCGTCGGCGCTCCTCGACGATGCTCATTGCATCGCTGTCGTCGCGCCTCCTGGGATCCGGCTCGGTCGCGCTCGCCACAATATGCAACTCAGGACACTAGCTAGCGATTCATTGTCGGCGGATAGCCCAACGCCATTTCGATGAACATGCTTATTTCAACGATACTCCCAACAAAGCGTACGGTGTGGTTATCGATACGCTCCACGTTTGGGAGATAAGCAATCATTTCCGCCGCCTTGTCGTTCTTATACGTCATATCGAGAGCAAGCGGGTCTTCGATTCTGAAAGGTTCAAGCTGCCGCCGACGCCTCAGCCCGGCTTTGACTTTTTCCTTGATCAGGGCTCGTGCAGCCTCCGGCATCAGGGTGCGCCCCGAAGTGTGACTGTAGTGCCACTTGACGACGGCTCCCTCAATAGGGCCCAACATGTCGGACACTTCGCGTACCGCGGCATCGTCGCCACTGATCATCACCACGGGAACCCCGAAGTGACCGGCGATCAGTGCGTTCATGCCGCCTTCGGTCATTTCCATCCCGTTGAGTTTTACGGATAACAAGTCGCCGCCGGATACCGTATGGGCGGCGATACCGTCGATGTTGCCCGCGCTCGCATGGTAACCAATAAGAATTGCGGCGCCGAAACTCTCGTCAATTCCCTCCATCATCCCGAGCGGCCTCGGCCAGGCACGAACGAGTTCGATGTCCTGCGGCAACGCATTCAGCAACAGATTCAGGCCGTTTCCGTGCGAATCGCTAACCAGAATCTCGGTAGCGCCGGCATCGCGTGCGGCCTCAATGGCGGCGTTGACTTCCGCAGTCATCAATTCGCGGAACTGGCTGTACTCGAATCCTCCCGGTGAAAGTTGGTTCCCAGCAACAACTCCGGCAATGCCTTCCATGTCTGCAGATATGTAGACTTTCAGCTCCTGAGCAATTGCGCCGCTAGCCATTGGCAGCAAGAAAACCAGAAACAAGAGCTCGCGAATACGATTGTGCCTTCCCAAAGTCATTTGTCGCCTCCCATGTTTGGTTCTCGGATCAGTCATTTTGCTTGCACGGTATTGGCCTGCGATTTGGCGTTCCGGCAGCTGGATGTTTTCGCCGGGACCCGGCAAGTGTACCCACGGAAGGTTCCGCGTTCAGCCACGGAACTCCGGAGCTTCTGTTCGAGGGGCATTCCTCGGCGGGCTCGACGTCCCTCAGCTTGGCCTCGCTGCCCAATCCGACTACGACGTCACAGTAGACGGTCAACGCTAGCGGGATGTTCCCCGTCACCGGCCAGAGCACGGCTCCAAGCTGGTTGAGCTGTGACTCTGGGTACCGCCACGAGGTGAAGAACGATAGCCTCTGGCGCTCGACGTTAACGAGCACGGCCCTACTGGGCCGGCTCGGGCAGCGACTTCGCCGACGACAGCCAAGCCAAACGATGGAGCCGCAAACAAATGGAGCAGGGCATCCGAGCTTTCGTTGCAGTCAACTTCCTCGTCCTGGGTCTCTCTCATGTACTCCAACATCACGCCTGGGCCGAATTCTTCGCCTACCTGCACAGTCTCGGGCGGCCGGGAGCCTTCGCCAACGGCTTCCGGAGCCTGGTGACGGGGACATTGATCGTCGCGTTCCACAACGTCTGGTCGGGATACCCGATGGCAGTCACCCTGCTCGGCTGGAGCATGGTGCTGAAGGCCATCGTCACGTTCGTCCTCCCGGAGGTGGGCCTGCGCTCGATGGTGCGCATTGGGCCGGACAACTCACGCCTGTTCCGGGTCCCGGGCGCGATCATGATCGTCGTTTCCGCCGCGCTCGGCTACTCGCTCTGGACCGGAGCCGCCTAGCCGCTCAAGAACTTCGCTGGTTGACGATGACCTCGCGAGCCACCTGGCGACTTTCGCGCGCTCCGGCGATAGGCTTCAGGCGCTCACCCAGCCCCTCTGGTTGCGCTATGGAATCCGGCCCGCGAATGAGGCTCCTACGAAATCCCCGCCCCCGGTAGTCTGCCGCAAACGGGATGCAACTCAGATGAGCAAGAGAAATATCAAGGAACATGCTCGCCGAAGCCGAAAAGACCGACGTCTATCGCAACCTGATCTGGCAAAACGTAGAAAAAGAAACTGCCATCGAAGATGGTGCCTATGATGCGGTCATTTCCGTCGGCAGCTTCGGCATTGGCCACCTCGGGCCGGAGGCAATCAGGGAACTGATCCGCATGCCGGTACCAGGCGGGTCGGTTGTGATTTTCATGAATGCCGAACCCTTCGACGACGACGATTACGCCAGCCACATCACCGGCCTTGAAACCGACGGCATATGGACCGTTGACCACATCGAGGATCACAACTACATGGATGCGCTCGACCGGCCCGGCAAACTCATCATCGCCCGCCGTACCGGCTAGAGTGAAAGCTGACACCCCGTCGTGCAGCAGCACCGTGTGCAACGGTGCTCCTCGCAGCCCAGCTATTCGCGTTTGTCCAAAGGTGGACAAACCGGCTCTGTTTCCGCCGCATCTTGGGTGAACCCTGCTGCCTTGCGGTGGAAGATTCTGTCGCCCATGCTGTAAAACCGAGGTAATCGAAGCTCGGGTACCGAACCGGCATGGAGTCGATCGACGAGCCTTGCCGCCGTTTGGGTGACCGGCACGGAAACAGCGAGCGAGCGCGGTATCACATGACAGCGAAAGAACGAAGAAAAGTAAGCGAACGGCGCAACTCTCCTGACAGGCGAAGTGGGGAGAGTCGCCGTAAGGAAGACAGTCCCATCGACTTCCCTGATCGCCGACGAGGAGACAGGCGTGGCGAGAAGGATCGGCGATCCGGGCAGAATCGGCGCGCCACCTAACAGGGCATCGGCTCAGCTTCATAACGAATCGTTCCAGTGCTCGAGGAACGCCAGTAGCATTTGCGCGGAATTGCCTGCGGCGAGACTCTGGAACACGCGCAGATTGCTGGCATCGTTGCCGCCGGCGAGGTCCGACAGCGAGCGGAAGGCCAGGAACGGGATCCGGCTCACGTACGCTACGTGGGCGACCGCGGCGCTCTCCATGTCGAGGGCGTCGGCCTGGAACGTCTTCCACACCCACTGGCGGTAGGCGGCGTTCTCGACGAACGTTGCGCCGCTGACCCCGTTGCCACCGACCACGATTCTCGGCGCGGCTTCCAGGCAGTCGCCCATCCGATCGCAGCGAGCCAGCTTCACGTCCGACGCGACCTGGGTCGCCACTTCGAGCATGTTCGGGTCGGCGGGAAACCAGAAGCGCGTTTCCTCGACCTTGGGCTCGCCGTCTTTCCGTGTGACCCGTTGGGAGCGCGGGAACATCATGCCGTAGTTGCTGAACTCCACCGGACGGCCGCCGACATCCCAGCCATCGGGCGTCTGGCGCGCGAACAAGTGCTCCTGGTATTGCCCCCACTGGGCAGGCACGGTGACGTCGCCGATCGACAGCCCCGGATTCACCCCGCCCGCGACGCCTGAGAAAATGATCGCTCGCACCGAGAAGTGGTCCACTAGCGCCTGCGTCAGCATCGCGGCGTTGATCATGCCGCGGCCGCTGAGCACCAGCACCACGTCGACACCGCGAAGCACCCCGACGTGATGGATTCGGCCGATGATGGCCCGCGTTGACTCGACGTCGGCCTCCGCCAGCAGCTGGTCCATCTCCAGGGGCACGGCCGACACGATCGCCACACGTGCTGTCGGTTGGGCAACGACCGAGTGGCCCGTCGCGGCCAGCGGTACGGTGAGCGCACACGGCGTAACCGCGAGCAGTAGAGCGAGCGTCTGCGGTACTCTACTGAATCCGTTGTACAAGCGACCACTCAATCGACGCATGCCAACCTCCCTCTCGACCGTTGGGCGTGAACGTCACGATACCGCTAAGTGCGTGGGTGGGCCGTAGGTTATGTCAATCGTCGGGGCGAACGATCCCGTTCGAGCCATCGAGTCTCATACCAGGCCCCACTGACCTACTTGGTTCTGAGCACGACCGCAACGCGGTGGCCTGTGGCGACTCATCGCTATTAACAGATGACTGGTGACCCACAACTCTGTGCTTCTGGCGATCGCTCCCACCGTGCTAGCGTCTATGTAGGCGAGCGTTCGGAATCGCCAGCATCGGAGGACCCACCATGTCGGAGCGCCTATTGCATGAAATCTCGATCGCCTGCCTCAACTGCGGCGGCGGCTTTCGGCAGCCAATTGCTCGGCTCCAGGCGGCCATGAGCTTCGTTTGCGACGGATGTGGGTACTCGAACAAACTCGACACGAAACAGACCCGGCAGGTTCTCCTCCAAGTGCTCGAGAATGGCGGAGATGAGCTGCGGCAAGCGATGAGCAACTTCGTCGTCGATCGATGAGAGCACCTCAGCCGCGGTAATGGGTCGGCTACTCCTCGATCAGCACGGCGCGCGCTGGTGCGCCGTCGCTGCCAACGATCTTCAGCGGCAGACACACGAGCCGGTACCGACCCGCGCCGACACCCGATAGATCCAGTCCTTCTACGATCACCACACTAGACCGGAGCAGGATTTCATGCGTATCGGGTGGATCGTCGAAACGCTGAACCGAAAGGTAATCGACACCGATCAGACGAATGCCGCTTTCCACCACCCAGCGGGCGGCTTCAGCGTCCAATGCCACGTAGTCGCGCTTGAAGTCGGCTCGGGCGTCGTGCCATGACTCCGAGTTCTTCGTTCGCAGTAACAAGCGTTCTGTCTTCGGCGCCACGCCCGCCGCGACGAGCACCTCCGGGGTAACCACGCTGGCGTCGCCCAGATCTACGACCGTCGCAGGACCGATGAGCGTGGACAGATCGAGCGCCTCGACCGTGCTGCCGTCGTCGACGAAGTGCCAGGGCGCATCGACGTGAGTCGCGGTGTGCGCGCTCATGCAAATGCTCGTCACGTTGCATTCGTCGCCAGCCGAGATGCGCATCTCGTCGCGCATCTCGAAATCGACATCGCCCGGCCAGGTGGTCACCCCCGGTTGCAACGGTATCGAGACGTCGTGGATGACAGGTGCACGCATGGTCGTTGAAGGCTCCTGCCGGTTCGGTCGGCCTGGGTACCGGGATGGTCGACAACATTGTAATGACCCAGAGTCGCCGCAGCGATGACACCCAGACAGCTCACCAGATACCCTGCCGGTCGAGCAGGCTCGAGCGGCTGCCGCGATTGGATCGCGCACGTTCTAGCGATACGCTCCACGAATCCTCAAGCCTCCATCTCTGGTAGCGCCCATGAAACTCCGGTTCGAGTGCCACTCCCGCAGCCGTCTGACACCGCTGCTACTCGTGTGTCTGCTCGCAGGATTGAGTGTCGGATGTGGAACAGCGGCAGATAGCCCGCGCGGGTCCGACCCCATTGGAAGCGACAGCCTGCCGACTGCCCTCTGGGTCGACGCGACGGAACGGCTCTTGCCCGAAACTGCAGAATGGACGAACCGTGTGGAGCTCGCCGACATCGACGGCGACGGGCGCGTCGATCTGCTGTTCGCCAATGGTGGCAACTACTCGGAACCGGGACAGGCGGAATTGAATCGAGTGTTTCTCAATCGCGGTCCCGGGCAACCGTTCGAAGAGGTCACCGAGCAGGTGTTTGGCGCACGCGGCGACTTTGCTCGGGTGATCAAGGTTCGCGACGTCAGCGGCGACGGCATTGTCGACATCCTGGTCGGGACCACCTTCCAGACCCAGAGTCGCCTGTATCTCGGCGACGGTCGGGGAACGTTCCGGGAGGTCACCTCTTCCCACCTGCCGCAGCGCCCAGCGAGCGTCGGCGACCTCGAGCTCGGCGACGTGGACGGCGACGGCGACCTTGACGTCGTCTTGGCCGACTGGGGTGCCGGTAACAACATGGATAACCTCGGCGGCCGCACGCAGCTGTGGCTCAACGACGGCGCAGGCCACTTCACAGACGTTACCGCTGCCCGCATGCCCGAGACCCTGCTGGGCTTCTCTTGGGACCTGGAGTTCCTGGACTTCGACAACGACTTCGACCTCGACATCGCCGTATCGTGTAAGCGTTGCTACGGTGGAAGCCTTTTCGTGAATGACGGGACCGGCAACTTCGAAGAGGACCTCGTTGGCCTACCCAGGCACTCGAACAACTACGAGTTCGAGCCCATGGACATCGACGGCGACGGCTTCCTCGACCTGGTCACGATCAACGATGGAGAGATCGTCGGACAGGTGAACATGATGCGTCGTCAACACGTTTTCCGTAACGACGCCGGCAAAGCGTATACGGATGCCACGGAGACGCTATGGCCGGATAGCGAGAATGTCGGCGAAGACGACAACAGCGCAGTATTTCTCGACTACGACTCCGACGGCGATGCCGATTTCGTCGTCGGATCACTCACCGGCGCCGACCGCCTGCTGATCAACGACGGGTCTGGTCGTTTCACGATGGCCCAGGAGGTCTTTTCTGGTCCCGAGACAGCCGGCACGCTGTCGCTTATGCTGGCCGATCTCGACGGCGATGATCGTCTCGACGTCGTCCACGGACAGGGCGAGAATCCGGCTGCCGTCGAAGAGAAGATCTTTCTCGGCAGCGGCCTTGATCCGGATACCGCAGCGCCGTTCATCGGCGGCGTGCGCAGCCAGCTACGGCGGGACGGGGCTCTCCGGGTCCACGCCCGTATCCACGACCGCAAGAGCCCGACGATGCCGCACGACTGGCAATCAGTAACGCTCCGCTGGGTCGAGTCGGGAACCGACAGGGAGGTCCCCATGGCCTGGTACGGCGAGTACTTGTGGTTCGCCGAGATACCCGCGCCGAGTCTATCGGGCGCCTCCTATCGTGTCTGTGCAATCGATGCGGCCGGCAATGAGGCTTGCTCGGAGCCCCGGTCTGCCGACGAGTAGCGCTGCGGCGCCAGGCGATTCAAGACGACCGGGTGGGGTCGAGGCGCTCGCCGGCCAGGTGTCGCCCGCTGCCCGGCGGACGCTCTCACCCCTTGTAGAATGCGGACGCATCCTCAGGAATCGACTCGCGGCGGCACGATGGCCATCCCACCATCTCGAGAATCGCACGGCGAAGCGTTTCCAGGCACGTTCGACCCGCGCCTGTTCACGCCCGGGCCGTTGACCACATCGCTCGCTGTGAAGCACGCGATGTGTCACGACATCGGCGCCTGGGATGCACCGCTGCGAACGTTGGTCAAAGAGATCCGCGACGGCATACTCGAAGTCGGCGACGTCACCGTCTCCGATGGCTGGGAGTGCGTCTTGATGCAGGGGAGCGGCACCTTCGGCGTGGAGTCGGCAGTCGGTTCCCTGATTCCCCGCGAAGGCCGCTTCGCTGTGGTCTCCAACGGCGCATACGGCGAGCGCATGATCACGATCGCCCGGATGCTCGACATCGATGTCGTGCCGATCCGTTTCGCCGAGAATGAGCCGGCCAGGGGAGAGATCGTAGCCGACATGCTCGAAACCGACCCGAGCATCCATACCGTGGGCATCATTCACTGTGAAACGACCACCGGGTTGTACAACAATATTGAAACGATCGGACATGTGATTCGCGACGCTGGACGACGATTCCTCGTCGACGCGATGAGCACCTTCGGCGCATATCCCATCGACATGCGCGGCATCAGCATCGATACGCTGATCTCCGGCTCGAACAAGAGCATCGAGGGAGTACCCGGGTTCAGCTTCATCCTTGCACGGCGCGATCTGCTCGAGCAGGCTGGAGAGGGCGCCTGGGCACGTAGCCATTCCATGGATCTCCATGACCAGTGGCGCGGCTTCGAAAGCAGCGGGAAATTTCGCTTCACACCACCGAATCAGGTGCTACTGGCATTCCGACAAGCACTGCGTGAGTTCTTCGCTGAGGGGGGCGTCGCTGCTCGGCGGGCCCGTTACATGGCAAACCACCGCACCCTCCTCGAGGGCATGGATCACCTCGGCTTCGTCCCGTTCCTCGAGCGCGAAGTGATGAGCCACATCATCACTACGTACCACTGCCCCGATCATCCGAGCTACGACTTCCAGACGTTCTACGACAAGCTCTCCGATCGCAGCATGGTGATCTATCCCGGCAAGGTGACCGGGGCGTCGTGCTTCCGCATCGGCAATATAGGACGTCTCTATCCGTGCGACATGAAGGCGCTGCTGTTGGCGATCGACAGCGTGGTGCAGGAGATGGGGTTCGACCCTCGCGGGGTCGGGCGGGCCATAGCTAGCCAATAACCTGGCGAGCCGCCTTGCTCACCGAACGCCCGCGGGCGCAGCGATACGGTACCTCGCCCTCGGAGCGTTCCATGCCGGATCAGAACACCAGGTCAGCCGGGTCATCGCCGATACCAGCCTTGACCGCGTGGATCGATCGCCAATCCGAGTTCGTGCTCACGATCTACGCGATGACCGCCGCGTTCGCCGGCTACATGAGCATGTACGCTTTCCGCCGGCCCTTCACCGCGACCGGCTACGAGGCGGTCGAGCCGATCACGCTGCTCGGCGTCGCCTTTGGCTACAAGCCCATCGCGGTGATCAGTCAGGTTGTCGGCTACACGTGCTCCAAGTTTCTCGGCATCAAGTTTGCTTCCGAGGCGCCTCTGGGCAAACGCGTGCCGATCGTGATCGGACTGATCTTCCTCGCCGAGGCGATGCTGGTTCTGTTCGGCATGACCCCGGCGCCGTACAACGTGCTCTTTCTCTTCTTCAACGGTCTGCCGCTGGGCATGGTTTGGTCGATGCTCTTCGGCATCGTCGAGGGTCGGCGCATCACCGAGTTCCTCGGACTGGGCATGAGCGTCAGCGTCGTCTTTGCCTCTGGCTGGGCAAAGGGCGCGGGCCAATGGACGATGGACGTGTGGCATGTCCCCGAGTTCTGGATGCCCGCCGTCACCGGCATGCTGTTTGTGCCGCTCCTGCTGCTATCGATGTTCATGCTCTGGCATGTACCGCCGCCCACCGCCGCGGACATCGAACAGCGGACCAAGCGAGCCCCGATGACGCGTGACGACCGCAACGAGTTCGTCCGCACCTTCTTCCCTGGCGTCGTGATGCTGACCCTGGGCTATCTGTGCCTCATGGCGTACCGCAATATCCGGGACGACTTCATGGACCAAATACTCCGCGACCTCGGGCACACGGTAAGCAGCTCGGACTTCGTATCGATAGAGAGCTATGTGGGCGTGACGGTGATCGCGGTCTTGTGCCTTCTTTGGTTTTTTCGCGACAACCGCCGCGCCGTCTGGGCAAACCTGACGTTGGTCGGTGTCGGGGCCGTGCTGCTCGGCGGGTCAACCGTCATGCTCAAGATGGATTGGCTCGGCCCGAAGACGTTTTATGTGCTCAACGGCATTGGTCTCTATGTCGCGTTCGTCCCGTATCAGAGCATCCTGATGGATCGACTGCTCGCTTCACTTCACACCGTCGCGACAGCCGCCTTCCTCATCTCGCTTGGAGACTCATTCGGTTATCTCAGCGTCGTGGCGACCTACCTGGGGCACGACGTGTACCAGTCCTTCGCGCAGCAAGAGCTGCCCTGGGTCACATTGCTGGAGTACACGAGCTACGTCGTCATGGTGTTTGTTCCGCTCATGATGATTGGCTGCGCCGCCTACTTCCGGAGGCGGATGAGCGCATGATGAAGACACTTCAGGGCAGGGCGAGCGCGATAGGCTCGCCCGCCTGCGGATTGAAATTGCCGGGATCCAGGCCGAAAAACCTGAGAATCGTCGCGGCGATCTGAGTCTGCTGCAACGGGGCGTGAGCGCGCACGATCCCCCGGGCAGTGGTATCGGGCCCGATGATAGCGATCCAGATCTCCTCGGCCCCCGCAACATCTCTGCCGTGTGACGTCCAATCATCGGGCGTCCGACCGCGGCCGTGGTCCGTCGTGATCACCAGGGTCGTCTTGTCGCGATATGCGTCCATCGACTGCAGGAGCTCCCATAGCAACCGCAGCGTCTCATCGAAGTTTCGGATCGCTTCGACGGTACGGTCGTAACGTCGCCCGTGTGCCCACTCGTCGGTCTCATCGAGCGCGAGATACAGAAAGCGCGGCTGGAACTCCTCTAGGTAGGCGAACGCCAGGCCTTCGGTGAAGGCGTTCTGCCGCACCGAGCTCCAAGGAGACAGCGTTCGTTCCTCTAGCGATACAAGGCGACGAATCTCCTCGTTTTGCATCCCCTCGAGGAATGGTCCACCCGCGTTGACGGTAATCGATCCCGGCTCGTGCTCGACGATGTACGGAAAGTGATTCCATGAAGTGAGCGCAGCGACTCCGCTCACCTCCAGCTCGAGCTCTCGGCGGACGAACTCGAGCACGGTCTCCCGGGGGACCTGAATCGGGATGTTGCCGGTCACGTCGGGCTGCACCTGACCGGTGAGGATCTCCGCATAGCAGGGATACGAGACGCGATACGGGTTGCTCACCGAGACCATACTCCCGTCAGCTCGGCTCCCGAGAACGATTCCCCGAGGTGCAAGCGTGGTCCAGAAAAACGGCATCAGCCGCTCGCGCCGACCCCGCGCCGACTCATCCCAGAATTTTGCCGCAAGAGCCTCGGGATCCTCGATTCCAATCTTTTGACCGCCGTTGAGAAGAGCGCGGTCCAGTCCGGCGAAGAGCTCCTGGTGACGCAGACCATCCACAGTGACCAGCACGACGTTCCGCGTTCGGAGCATCGTTTGCCCGCGCCCGGCGCTCGGAAGAAGCAGAACGGCGGCGACCACCGAGCAACCACCGACAATCAAACCCCAATTCAGCTTTCTCATCGCATCCCATCGTCCGTCTTGCGGGGCGTGTGCCTCAGCCGCCGCTGTCCCAACGCGAGGCACCGATGCTATCGGTTCGAGCGCCGCCATCGAGGGCCCACCTCGCCGCTGTTGCCCCGACCGGCCGCCTGCTGCCGGTATCGGCCGAGGCTAGCCGACTCGGTACGGAATCGCTACGCCGCCACTGCTGAACTGTCGCGGCACCTCCTGTCCGGTCAAGCCGGGGCAGGGCAGCGAAAAGGCATGCATGGAACCACGCGACGCCGGTAGCCTCTTCTTGTACGAGGATGCGGGCAGCCTCTCTTGCTGCAGCTTCTGCCGCCCCTGGAAAGGACGACCGTGGATGCGTTCAGAGCTGCTTAGCATCGTTCTGCCGACATTCAACCGCGGCTACTGCCTGGGCGCCGCGGTCGACAGCGTGCAGGCGCAGTCCCATTCCGATTGGGAGCTCATTGTCGTCGACGATGGCTCGACCGACGGCACGCCCGATCTCATGTCGCGCTACGCCGACGATCACCGCGTTCGCTACGTACGGTGCGCCAACAGCGGCGTAGCGGCGGCGCGAAACACCGGGTTGAAGTTGGCGCGCGGCGACTTCATGGCCTTTCTCGACTCCGACGATGCCTGGAAGGCGTTCAAGCTGCGCCTGCAGCTCGACGTGATGCAGGCGCTCCCCGAGGTCGGCATGTTGTGGACCGAGATGGAGGCCATTCGAGCGGACGGGAGCCCCGAGAGCCCCACCTACCTGACAGTGATGTACGACAACTATCAGCGTTTTCCGAAAGCCGAGCTCTTCAGCTCCGTAGCTCCACTGGACGAGCTAGCCCCGAGATCAAACGCTCCAGTCCGCGGAGCACGGGTGTACAGCGGTTCGATCTTCTCGGCCATGCTCGCCGGAAACCTGGTGCACACATCGACAGTGCTCCTGCGTCGCGCCGTCGTGGACCAGGTTGGCCCATTCAACGAACAGCTGCGTCCGACCGGCGAAGACTTCGATTTCCACCTACGTACGTGTCGCGAAACCCAGGTTGCGCTAATCGACCTTGCGACCATCACCTATATGACCGGGCGAGACGACCAGCTGACATGCGCCAGCCTGCAACACCATATGGCGGTCAACTATCTGCGGACCATCGAACCGGTGATCGAGCACGATCGGCACCTGTTGCACTGGTCCGACCGCGAGCTTCGCGAGCTGCGGGCCACGGCCCACGCGTGGGCCGGCATGAGCTTCTACTACGACAGCAATTACCAGCACGCGCGCCGGCATCTACTGCGCAGCCTGAGGCAGCAGTGGGACTGGCGAGTGGCCTCTTACGCCGGCCTGACCGCCCTGCCGGCCCGCGCCGTCGGCGCGACGCGCCAAGCGGCCCGCGCCTTGCTACATCCGGTGGCTCCCGACCACGACGAAGACTCCATGGTGGCGTAGCGTATCCGACAGGTTCGCCCGGCCAGCAGCAAGGATACGCCCTCAGGTAGCATGAGAGTCATGAGCCGACCTGCACCATGCGTGTTGTTCGCCGCGCTTGCCGCCGTTCAGTTGGCGTCAGGGCCGGCCGAGGCCACCTTCCAACAACCGCCCGTCGACCTGGAGGCGTTCCCGGCGCTGGAGCTCGACGAGCTGCCCAAACACCATCGCTCGTGGGTCGAGCGCGACGTCCGCTGGCTGATAACGGATACCGAGCGCGAAGTGTTCCTCCGCTTGAGCAGCGACGCTCAGCGCGACCGCTTCATCGAGGGGTTCTGGCTCAATCGTGACCCTACCCCGGGGACGCGGTCAAACGAGTATCGCGAAGAGCACGGCGGGCGCCTCGCGTTCGTCACCATGCAGTTTAGCCGCGGCTCCCCTACCCCGGGCTGGCTCGGTGATCGAGGCCGCATCTATATATTGCTCGGCGAGCCCTAGAGCGTGCTCAGATTTCCCAGCACGCAGCTCGCCTACCCGATGGAGCTGTGGACCTACGCATCTTCGCCGGAGCTCGGGCTGCCGCCCTTCTTCTATGTTCTGTTTTTTCGCCGCGGCGGTTTCGGTGACTATCGCCTGTACAGCCCGGTGGCCGATCGTCCGGAAAGCCTGCTGAACCCGTCCGGCCACAACTACGCGCGCGATGCAATGGTTGCCGAAGGGCGCACCTCGCGCGGTCGGCCCACGCAGTACGGGGACCAGGTCGGTTTTCTGATGGCGCTCGATTTGGTCGACGCCGAGCTATCGAACGCAGCGATCAGCTTGATCCCGGCGACCGGCATTGGAGCGGACCTGTCCCCCTTGCGGTCGGAGATGTTGCTTGCGCAGATCGACGACCTGCCGAACCGCGTCATGCCGAGGGCCGATTGGGCGTACCCTGTGCTGACGGGATCGGCCGATTCGAACGTTCGCTTCGAGACCCTGCCATTGGAGGCACTGGCGATCGGTCTGCTGGACCCCTCAGGGTTGCCCTTCTTGCACTACGCCGTACGAGCGCCCGCCGCGCGTCTGAACCTGCGCGCCGCAGAAGCGGCCAGCTACCTGACTTTCGACGTCAGCTCGTCGCTCAGATCAGGCGCCCACGTGTTGAGCGGCGAACCAGCGCGTACCGTCGAGGTGGCACTGGAGGCAACCGAGGCTCGTCAGCTCGCCCAGGGTCCGCTGAGCTATCTCGACCGGATCCCCGCAGTTCCGGGTGACTACGTGCTCGGGTTGATGATCGAGAACAACGTGACGCGCGAGTTCGGGCGTGACGAGCGGCGCGTCGCCGTTCCGTCGCCGTCGCCCTCTACGCTCTCCGCAAGTCCGGCCATTCTAGTGGCCGAGCACGAAGACATGGGCTCCGATTACGACCGCTTCGGCAGCCACTACGCCTTCCAGATTGGTCGCAACTTCGTGCTACCCGCCTTCGATGGACCTTTCCCGAGCGGCGGCACACTGTGGGTCTTTCATCAGGTCTACGCGCCGGCCAACAGCACCGAACCCCTCGCGGCTACGTATACCCTGCGCGATGCGGCCGGCGGCGTCACCGCCCGCAAGGCGACGACGTTGCCATTGCGAAGGAAGGATCGATACGGCGTGCTCAACCAGCTCACAGCCATACCGCTGGATGGCGTTGCCGTGGGCCGTTACAGCGTCGACGTCGAGCTGGCCATCGATGGCTGGCGGCAGGCGCCGTTGCCAGTCCGAATCAGCACCCAAGATGAGTATCGGTCGCCGCAAGCCCACGCAGCCACCTTACCCCCGGCTACGGACCCGGGATCGCTGCTTACTCGAGCTCGGCAGCTGCGCATCAGCCAGCGGCCTGAGGAGGCGCTCGCGATGGCGCAGAGCGCGCTGCAACGCGACGCCGGGTCAGCCGACGGCATCATCCTCGTCGGTGAGCTGCTGGCCGAGCTCGGGAGACTGCCGGAGCTCCGGGAGTTGCTCGAGCCGCGCCTGTCGAAGGCCCCCAACGATCAGGCGTTGCTGCTGCAACTCGCTGAGGTGGCCGCAAGGCTCGGAGAGCATCGGGACGCGGTTCGCTACTACGAGCGTGCCCGTATCGGCGGCGCCGATGACACCCCGGAGCTTCTTAACTCCCTTGCTGCCGAGTACCTCGCCGACGGAGAGTCCGATCGTGCCCGGGAGCTCATCGAGCAATCACTCACGCTGCTGCCCGATCAACCGCGTATGCAAGGCATGTTGCAGCGCCTGCAGCCCGGTCAAAAGAATCGCTGAGCCTAGTCGAGTAACGCTAGCTCTCTTCCCAAGGTGCGTCTGAGGGAGCGTAGGGCGGCCGTTTGGGCCGCCAACCCAATGCTACACTCGCGGCAGCGCTGCGCCGTCGGAGCGCAGCCGTGGCGCTCTCTTCCTCCGCCGACCCGGACGTCTCTGATGCTCACCTCGCAGGGCCTGCGCGAGCTCTTCAGCCAGCGTATTCTGCTGCTCGACGGTGCCACCGGGACGATGATCCAGTCGTATGGCCTCACCGAGGCCGACTATCGCGGCGAGCGCTTCGCTGACCACTCTCGAGAGCTACGCGGCGCCAACGACCTGCTCTGTCTGACCAGGCCCGCCGTCGTTACCGAGATTCATCATGGTTTTCTCGCCGCTGGCGCCGACGTCATTTCCACCAACACCTTCAACGCCACCTCGATCTCGATGTCCGATTACAGACTCGAGGAGCACGTTTACGAGATCAACTCGGCCGCGGCGCGGTTGGCACGCTCGGCCGCCGACGATTGGACGCAGCGCGACCCGTCCAAGCCACGCTTCGTAATCGGATCGATGGGCCCTACCAACCGCACTGCCTCGCTTTCGCCCGACGTTGACGATCCCGGCTTCAGAGCAGCAAGCTTCGAGGACTTCCGCCGTGCGTACCGGGAGCAAGCCGAGGGGTTGCTCGACGGCGGCGCCGACCTTCTGCTGGTCGAGACAATCTTCGACACGCTCAACGCCAAGGCGGCGCTGTACGCCATCCAGGAGCTATTGGATGAGCGCCAACAGCGCGTGCCGCTGGTCGTTTCAGTGACCATCACCGACGCCTCCGGCAGGACGCTGTCGGGGCAGACGGTAGCGGCGTTCTGGAATTCCGTAGCTCATGCAAATATGGATGTGGTGGGGATCAACTGCGCGTTGGGCCCGGCGGCCATGCGACCTTATGTCGAGGAGCTGGCAGCGATCGCCAATTGCCATATCTGTTGCTATCCGAACGCCGGCCTACCTAACGAGTTCGGCGGCTACGACGAGACTCCGGAACAGATGGGCGAGGTACTCGGCGAGTTCGCGCGCGCCGGATGGCTGAACCTGGTCGGCGGTTGCTGCGGCACTACGCCCGAGCATATCCGTGTCATCAGCGAGGCCATCGCCGGCGTGCCGCCGCACGTGCCGAGCGATCCGCCGCCCTACTCGCGCTACTCGGGGCTGGAGGCACTGACGATCTTTCCCGACACTAACTTCGTGGTCGTCGGGGAGCGCACCAACATTACAGGCTCGGCGCGATTCCGCCGATTGATCAAATCGGGCGACTATGAGACCGCGCTCGAGGTTGCCCGCCATCAGGTTGCCGGTGGGGCCAACATCGTCGACGTCAACATGGACGAGGGGCTGCTCGATTCGGTCGCGGCAATGAAGACTTTCCTGAACCTGATCATGGCCGAGCCCGATATAGCGAAGCTGCCGATCATGATCGATTCGTCGAGCTTCGAGGTCATCGAGGCGGGCCTCGGCTGCGTTCAGGGAAAGTGCGTAGTCAACTCGATCTCGCTCAAGGATGGCGAAGAGGCGTTCCGTGACAAGGCAATCGGCGTGCGCCGCCACGGAGCCGCCGCCGTGGTCATGGCGTTTGACGAGACTGGGCAGGCCACCGGAATCGATGATCGAATCGAGGTGCTATCGCGCGCCGGACGCATCCTGGTCGACGAAGTCGGCTTTCCAGAGCAGGACATCATCTTCGATCCGAACATCCTGACCGTCGCCACCGGCATGGAGGAGCACGACGCGTACGCGATCAACTTCATCGAGGCGACCCGGGCGCTCAAGGAGCGCTGGCCTTTGGCCAAGGTGTCGGGAGGCATCTCGAATCTCAGCTTCTCGTTCCGTGGCAACGAGCCGGTGCGCCGCGCCATGAACAGCGCGTTCCTCTACCACGCTATCCAGGCGGGCCTCGATATGGGGATCGTCAACGCCGGCCAGCTCGACGTGTACGACGACATCGATGCAGAGCTCTTGGAGCTGCTCGAGGACGTTCTGTTCTGCCGTCGGAAGGACGCCACCGATCGCCTCGTTGAAGCGGCCGAGAAGCATCTCGGAACGACTGTGGATGAGACAGCCGAGGAGGCATGGAGGCTCGAGCCGGTAGAGGAACGGCTGCGACATGCCCTCGTCAAGGGAATCGTCGATCACATCGAGGACGACGTAGAGGAGGCGCGCCAGCAGTACGACCGGCCATTGCACGTGATCGAGGGCCCGCTGATGGACGGCATGAACGTCGTCGGCGACCTGTTCGGCGTCGGAAAGATGTTCCTGCCTCAGGTGGTCAAGAGCGCCCGCGTGATGAAGCGCGCCGTCGCCTATCTTGAGCCGTTCATGGAGGACGACGGCGACGAGGGGCGCCGCCGGATGGCTGGAACAGTCGTCACGGCTACCGTGAAGGGGGATGTGCACGACATCGGCAAGAACATCGTCGGTGTGGTGCTGGGGTGCAACAACTACCAGATTGTCGATCTCGGCGTGATGGTTCCGGCCGAGAAGATTCTTGCTACGGCGCGCGAGCACGATGCCGACATGATCGGGCTGTCGGGCCTGATCACGCCGTCGCTCGATGAAATGGTGCACGTGGCGTCGGAGATGGAGCGAACCGGGCTAGAAATCCCGCTCTTGATCGGCGGCGCTACCACTTCGACCAAACACACGGCGGTGAAGATCGCGCCACGCTACGCCGGCGCAACCGTTCACGTGAAGGACGCTTCCCGAGCGGTGGGCGTCGTCGGTGGTCTTACGAGCGACGAGAGGCGTCCGGGGCTCATCGAGCAGCTGCAACGCGAGCAAGAGAGAGTACGCGCCGACTTCGCCAGCGGCACCGTCAGCAACCTGGTGACGCTGGGTCACGCGCGCCAACGAGCGCTGGCGTTCGAGTGGAGGATCGCGGACGTCGCGAAGCCGATCAGCCTCGAGCGCCAGATCCTACGCGATATCCCGTTGTCGGAGATTGCGGAGTTCATCGACTGGACTCCGTTTTTCCATACCTGGGAGCTCAAGGGCGTGTTCCCGCGTATCCTCGACCATCCCGAGGTGGGCGAGGCAGCGCGGGAGCTATTCGACAACGCGCGCACGCTGCTCGACGAGATCATCAAGGACAATCGGCTTCGTGCCCACGCGGTGAGCGCCTTCTTCCCCGCCAATGCCGACGGCGATGACATTGTGTTGTTCACCGACGAGACTCGTACTCAGGTGCGCGCCGTGCTGCACGGGCTGCGACAGCAGCGGCGCAAGAGCGACGACGCTGGTTATCTATCGATCAGCGACTTCATTGCGCCGTCGGAGACCGGCATCCCCGACTATGTCGGCGCCTTCGCCGTGACGGCAGGCGAGGGAATCGGACCGATCGTGGCGGAATACGAGGCGCAGTACGACGACTACAACGCCATCATGGTGAAGGCGCTTGCCGACCGGCTTGCCGAGGCGCTCGCAGAACGGCTGCATGCGCGCGCGCGCGCCGCGTGCGGCATCGACGAGGCGGCACTTTCGACCGAAGACCTCATCGCCGAACGCTATCGCGGCACCCGCCCGGCGCCCGGTTATCCGGCGCAGCCGGACCACACGGAGAAACGCACTCTGTGGCGACTCCTCGATGTCGAGGCGGGAACCGGAATCGTCCTTACGGAAACCTGCGCCATGACCCCCGCTGCGTCCGTTTCGGGTATCTATCTCAACCATCCCCGGGCGCGCTACTTCGCGCTCGGGAAGATCGGCGCGGATCAGGTAGAGGATTATGCGGCGCGCAAGGGGCTGACACCGCAGGAGTCGGAACGCTGCCTCCGACCGAACCTCGGATACGACCCGGACTGAGGTGATTCTGTGCCTTGTGCGCGGCGTATCGGCCCTACGCCCCTTCTGATTCGTCGCGGCGACGTATACGCGCCGGAGCCGCTCGGTGTCCGCGACGTGCTGTGCGCTGGCGGCAGGATCGTCGGCCTGAGCAACGATCTGGAGCCGCCTGGCGGTGTCGACGTGCAAGTGATCGACGCCGGCGGCCAGAAGGTCGTCCCGGGGCTGATCGACGGGCATATCCACATCGCCGGCGCCGGCGGGGAGGGCGGGCCAGCGACACGAACACCCGAGATGCCGCTTTCCTGGATGATCCAGGCCGGGATTACCACCGTTGTGGGGCTGCTGGGCACAGACGGTGTGACGCGCAGCCTCGACAGCTTGCTGATGAAGGCCAAGGGGTTGCGCGCCGAGGGGGTGTCGGCCTGGATGTGGACCGGCTCGTACCAACTGCCGCCACCCACCCTCACTGGAGACGTGGCACGCGACATAGCGATTATCGAGGAGGTTATCGGCGTAGGCGAGATCGCTATCGCCGACCACCGCTCTTCCAACCCGACTGCCCTTGATCTGGTCCGTCTCGCCAAGGAGGCGCGCCGAGGTGGCATGCTGGGCGGCAAGTGTGGCCTCGTGCACTTGCACCTCGGCGATGCCGAGGATCCGTTCAGCGTTGTTCAGGAGGCAGTACGAAGCTCCGAGCTTGGCTTTGCGCAATTCTACCCGACGCACATAAACCGTAACCCGCATTGCTTCGACCAGACCAAGCAGTACGGCATCGAGGCGCCGGTCGATATCACCGCGTGCGGCTGGCGTGGTCTCGGGGCAGACGACGTCAAGCCCTCACGTGCCCTCCGTGAGCTGCTGGAGGCCGGCGTACCGAACGCCCACATCACGATGAGCTCCGACGCGTGTGGCTCGCTCCCCGAGTTCGATGCTCACGGCGAGCTCGTGGGCCTGACCAGCGGCAAGCCGGGCGAGATCTGGCGTGAGATCGTCGACGCCGTCCGCAACGAGGGGCTCGAGTTATCGCAAGCGCTCGCCGCCGTGACCGCGAACCCGGCCGCAATTCTCCGCCTCCCTGGAAAGGGTAGCTTGACCGTTGGTGCGGACGCCGACCTGCTGCTGATTGATTCGGAGCTCGACGTGCAAGCTGTGGTCGCCGGCGGCGAGTTGTTCATGCAGCACGGAGCCCTCCTACGGCAAGGCACCTTCGAGTAGCCGCGCTACCACAAGCTCCGAAAGAGCGCCGGCGCTCATCTGTAGCGCCGTGAAGCCGAGGCGGAAGTCCTCGTTACGATACGTATCGAACGTGTCGCTACTTCTGTGCCAATGCGGATCGCTACCGCGCCCTATCACGTCACGCCGCTCGTTCTCGCGAACGCTGATCGAAGCGACATCGGGCGAGAAAGAAACCGAGTCGGTGCTCTGCATGAACTGCCCTACCTCGGCTGGGTAACGGGTCGTCGCGTACGTCGCATTGGCGCTTAGCCACGCGGCCGCGAGCCTCAAGGCGCCACCGCCAAACGGCAAGTCGGCGTCGTACTCGATGTCGACGTCGGCAGACGGGATCTGCCGGTCGGCCGGCAACCCGGTGGCAGCGACCGGCATGCCATGGTCGTAGAGCATCATGTCGTGCTGGATCACCCCCAACCATTCGGGCTCCGGAAACGCGCTAGATCCGGGCGGCGACTCCACGCCCTGCAGCGCCAGCCGATCTTCGACGTATGCCCGGGAGCCCACCAGGCCAATCTCCTCGGCATTCCAGAAGGTGAAGCGGATGGAGACGTCGGTTACTACGTCGGGGTGTGAGAACACCCGCGCTAGCTCGAGCACGAGAGCGGTTCCCGACGCATCGTCGTTCGCACCTGGGGCAAACGACCGGTCGCCACTGTCGAAGTTGGTGCTGTCCATATGGGCCGAGGCGATATACATCTGGCCAGCCCTTACGGTGCCGACCTTCGTAGCGTAAACGCTGTCGATCTCCTTCGGAGTCTCGTTGCCGTTGCGGCCGGCGGCTATGAACCGGTGCCGCTCCACCGCATAGCCGTACCCCTTGAGCTCGGCGTGGAGCCAGTCGCGGGCGCGCTCGTTACCCTCCGTGCTCCAGTACCGGGTCTGAAACCCGGCCAGGGTGCGCACGTTGCGCTTGAGGCGCTTGAAGCTCAAGCTGCGAACGATCGCTTTGGCGGCATCCACCCCCACCGCGACCGACTCCCGAGCGTATGAGGGCGCCTGCGGAGCCGCGGTGAGGCTCACCATGCCGAGCACTGCCACACAGACGACCAGAAACACCTGAATACCGCGCACTGTCGCTCCACGGGGATAGAGGGCCATTGGACCGCCCCCTACGGCGTCACCGCATGCAGATTCCGGTCGGCGCTATTGCCTCCGGTACGCCTCGATACCACCGCCGACACCGCCGACGAACAGGTCGAGTGTGCCATCCTCGTCGAGATCGGCGAAAACCGGCGTGGCGAACGGATGTCCCGCAGGACCGAAGGCCCCATCAGCCTCGAACTGCGGCGCCTGAGGTGTACCGACGTTACGGAACAGGACAAGTCCCTCGGCTTCGGAGCCAACCACCAGATCGAGATCTCCGTCACCGTCGAGATCGGTAAGCGTCGGGGCGCTGCGCCGCCCCACGTCGATTCCCTCGAACTTGTCGTCGACCAGCTCGTAGCGTGGCGCCGTCGCCGATCCGACGTTGCGGTAGAAGTTCAACTCGCCCGAAGACTCTCCGACGAACAGATCCAGGTCACCATCGGCGTCGATATCCCCGAGAGCGGGGACCGCGTTGCGCCCTCGCGTGAGCGTGACGATCTGTGGATCGGCAACCGCCCAATCAGGACGAGCGGCGCTCCCCTCGTTGCGCACCAGCTGTAGCTCGTCGCCCCAACTACCCATCAGAATGTCGAGATCGCCGTCGCCGTCCAGGTCACCGAATGCCGGGGCATAGTGGTAGACGCCGGCAAACGATTCGATGGGCCCGCGAAACTGCAGGCGTGGCTGCGTCGTGGTACCGATGTTCTCGAAGAAGAACAGGCGGCCGGCCCGCGTGTCGCCGGGTTCGATCTTGTTGCCCAGGAAAAGATCCAGATCGCCGTCGCTGTCGATGTCGGCGAACGCCGGAAAGCTCTCGCTGCCGACGTCGACTTGAGTGAGAAAGCGGCGCGTCTGAAGCTCCAGGCGTCGTGTGCCGGTACGATCCAGATGCAGCAAGTTATCGATCGTCGTGTTGTTGGGATTGAACGCTCCGCCCAACACGCCCACCAGCAGATCGATATCACCATCACCATCGAGATCGCCGAAGGCAGGGGCATTGTAGCCACTCGTCTTCACCGGGTCGTTGGGCGGAAACGGCGTGGGGTTCGAGCGCAACGACGGTGTTCGACAGGAGCCCCGATTCTCGATCAGCAAGAGGCCGGGCTCGAAGAAATCGCCCCAGAACAGGTCCAGGTCACCGTCGCCGTCGAAGTCCACGAAGGCCATCGTATTGGCGCCGTGAAGTGTTCCCCGAGATCCGGCGCCAGACGCTCGCGACGTGGGGCCGCCCAACACCTGACCGATGATCTCGATGCCCTGGAAACGATCCTCCAGGTGACGAAATATCGGTGCGCCGCGCTCGTCCAGACCGACCATCTCGTTGCGAGAGATCGTACCCTCGACCCGGCCCACCATGAGATCGAGCCGGCCGTCACAGTCCAGATCCGCAACCTTTGGTATGTTCTGGCGGTCGGCAAAAACCGGTTCGCCCTTGTCGTCCATGAGGCGCTCCGCCAGCAACTCGAAGCGCGGGGCCGTGCGGTCGCCTTCATTGCGGTACATACGCACAAGGCTAAACCGCTCCTCACCTAGAAGATCGAGATCACCATCCTCGTCGAGGTCGACGAACAGGTACCACTCGCCGATATCGACGCCCTGGTAGGCATCCGTACGCCATACGTAGCGGGGTTCCGTGGGCGTGCCCGTCTGTTCGAAGAACATCACAGCACCGGTGTACTCCTGCACGAACAGATCGAGATCGCCGTCGCCGTCAATATCGGCAAGTTGCGGCCGTGGCAGGTTGAGGCCGCCTAGGAAGGGGTGCGCGTAGGGGCTGCCATCCGCGTCGAGAACCTCGAAGGCGTAGACGTCACGCTCGAATTCGGAGCGCGCCGTCTCAGATCCTCCGCCAAACTCGACTCGAAACGCATCCCCGCCAGGTTCTTGCCGGTCGACCGCACCGGTCGCGCCGAGCATGCTCGCTGCGCCGACAGCGATCAGCATAGCGAGCGCTCCGCCGAACCGTCTCATGACGCGGAAGTCCCCGAGTAGTGGGTCTTGCCAGCAATCGAAGCGGTAGGGAGCACGCGATTTCCGTACAGTTCGAGGCGAGAGCGACGCTGCGCGTCCAACTCTAGCGTAAACCGCACCCTGACCGCGGTACGCTGACCCTGTCGCCAGACCCACCACACTTCCTAGCCACTCAGGATCTCGCGCAGTCGCCGGGCCGATTCGCGTAGCGACGTGCGCAGGTAGTGCGACGATGCTGATGGCCTCCGCGCCAGCGGCCCCTCGGTGCCCGGCTCGACGCGAACGGAGACCAGCACTGGCCCCACGCCGGCCAGCACCTCCGGCAACTGCTGCTCGTACTCGTCGGCGTCCTCGAAGGCGTACGTCCTGCGGAAACCGACGGCACGCGCCAGGGCACCGAAGTCAATCCTCCCCTGTGCCGGCAGCGGCTGACTACCGGTGATCTCATAGGTACCGTTGTCGACGATCAGAAGGGTCAAGTTGGTGGCGCCGGAGTCGACGATCGTCGCCAGCGTACCCAAGCTCATCAGCATGCTGCCGTCGCCGTTGAGGCAGACCACACCGCGCTTCGGCTGCGCCAGCGCCAAACCCAGCGCCAGGTCTGCCGCGTGCCCCATGGCGCTATCTGCCGACGCAAAATCGAGCTCGCTCTGCGAATGGCGTGCCCATGGGCGCACCACGGACATCGTCGTCACCACGATCCGATCCTCGCGCAGCCGTGCGAGCGGGGCGAGCAGCTCGTCCTTCGTGAGCATCACGTGAACCCGCGCGTCAGCAGCACAACGGTGGGTTGAGACTGCTGCGCAGCCGTCTCGAAAGCGTGTGGCACCACCTTATCGGTGTCGATGTCCGAGTCATGCCGCCAGAACGGCACGCCCCAGGCGGCCAACGTAGGCTCGGTCAGGAGGGCCACCGAGTCGACGTCGGCGCGCGTCAGCGTCGCTGCATCGTACGGTCGGGGAAGCGTTGCCAGCTTGGCGGCGAGCATCTTCGCGTAGCCCCGATAGCCCACCAGGCAGAGCAATGGAACCCCCATGCGCCCGGCGGTGCCGCGCAGGCTATCGCCGCTCTCGAGCAACCCGGTGTTTTGGATGATCACCACCGACTGTTGGCCGCCGATCCATAGCCCCGCAGCAATGGCGAACGCCTCGCCCTCTCGCGTGACGCTCAGCAGCCGGATCGTCGGGTGACCGCACAGGCGCTCGAAAACCTGCGCGGTGTCGTTGTCCGGAATACCGACGACGTGGGTAGTACCCAAAGCCACCAGCCGCTCGATCAGCCGAGCTGCGCTCGGCGCACCGCTTCCCCCCGCACGCTGCCCGGACGCATGTTGTCCGCCGTTGTCAGCCACTACGCCCGTCATCCAGTGCTAGCAGGCCGTGGTGATCGGGCGACAGGGGGTTGCGCGCGTATGCTGCGTCGTTCCTCGTCAACGATGGCGTAACCATCGCCTTCTCCTCTCTCTCCTTGCCTCCACTTCGCAAGACCCTGTCGCCAGACCCACCACACTTTCACCACGGCCTGCTAGGGGCGGTACCGGTCGGGGTCGTGCACCTTGAGGATGAACAGACCCTCTTTGCCGGAAGTTACGGCCACCACGCCGCTGTCGAAGAACGGGTAGTTGCTCCACGAGCCGATCGCCCCGGACAGGATGTCGCCCATGCCGTCGTTGTCGCCCCACGGTACGGTGTCGAAGAAACCGAGCGGCCGCGGTTGCTCGCGCTCGCTGATATCGAGCACGTGCAAACCACTGCGGTAATTCGACTGGTACATCACGTCGCCGACGATGTAGAGGTTGTGGTCGGTGGCGGGGTTGTCGGTGGTGTACTCGCCTACGAGGATCGGATCCTCCAGATCCTGCACGTCCCAGATCAGCGTCCGTGTGCCAACGACGAGCCCGGCGATTTCATCGCCCTCGTCGTTCATATAGAAGTAGCGGTGCTCCCCGTCGAGCCAGCCCTGATGCGTGTACGCTAGATTCGGGTAGATCGCTAGGGCGATCACTCGCGGGTTGCGTTTGTCGGTGACGTCGCCGATGCCGAAAGCCCGTCCGTCGGAGCTGAAGCACACCTCCCGTCCTCGATAGCGCTCATCTGGCCCTCGTAGGTGACGCATTGCACATCGTGCGTACCACCGGGGCCGCGCGGGCTGCCCGCCTGTGGCTCGAAACATCCCGCGAAGATCGGGTTGCGTGGATCCTCGACGTTGATCATGTGCAGCGCACCGCCGCACGTTTCCCCGCCGGAGCTATTGCCCACCGCGTACGCGAAGGCGCTATCGACGTTGATGTGAATATTGTGTGACGAGTTCACACCGTTGTAGTGCGCCGCTTCGCTAAAGACGAGTGGCGTGCCCTCGAACTCTCGTAGCTGAGTCAGGTCGAAGACCTGTACCCCATGCGGCCCGGAAGCGTCGGCAACGATGAAGGCGTGATCGGCGTAGACCTTGATGTCACGCCACAGGCTGGCGGGGGAGTCGGCTGACTTCGACAGCTTGCCGACGAAGACGGGGACGTACGGATCGCTCACATCGACGAAGGAAGTACCATCGCGCATGCCAACGATGGCGTAGTCGCGGTCGGTCTGCGGATCGGTCCAGCCCCAGATGTCGTTCGTGGTCACGCCGCGCCCTCCACCTATGGCCTGCACCGGGAGGAAGGCGATCAGGTCGACGTTGTCGCACTCGAAGATCCCGGCGCGGCCGTCGACGCACTCCACCGCTCCGCCGGTGATCGCGGGTAGACCGCGTGCTCCGCTCAGCACGTGCGAACGGTCCCAGCCGTCCGCCAACCGGCTCATGATGACGGCGCTACCGGCACCATAATCGTCACCCGGGAGCCCGGCAACGACCAGATCATCCTTCGCGGCAAGCGCGGCGCCGTATGCGGAGCCGAACCTGAGACCTGTGGTACCGAGCTTCGAGGCGGCGGCCCATTCGCCCGTTCGACCGCGCCTGAAGCGATAGACGCGCCCCTCCAGCCGTCCGGTACCAGCGCCCGGCGCGCCGACGAGAGCCTCGTCCTCGCCCAGCGCTATATCGATACCGAACATACCGCCGGCGGGGGCATCGAACGGCGCCAGGCTACCCGCCACGGTCCAGCTCGCATCCTCTTGGGTATAGCGATAGTGGTAGACCGCGCCGCTGAAGTCGTCGGTGCCGACTGCACCGATCAGCGCCTCGGTTTCGTTCAAAGCAATGCTCGAGCCGAACATCGCCCCAGCGGCGCGCTGTGGAGGAGATTCGAGCTTGTCGACACGGCTCCAGCCGTCATTGTCGCGACGAAACACGTAGACGCTCCCGTGCGGCGGGTTCCGCTGAAACTGACCGCGGAGGAACATATCCACGCGCCCGCCGGGCGCGCCAACGAAGATCCAATCGCCAGCTTGCGCTACGGTTGCGCCGAAACCCTCTGGTGCTCCCGAGGCGGCGTCCGTTCCGTCACCTTCGATAACGTCTGCCAACGCCCATCCTTCGCCGGCGGGCTCGAAGATAGACACGCTCCCTGCACCTTCGTTGCCGCCGGGAGCGCCGACAAGGATCAGATCATCGCCGAGCGCCACCGCGGCACCGAAGCCGGCGCCGGCGCTATGCGGAGCGAGGCGCGCCGTTTCCTCCCAAGCACCCGCTTGCTGGCGAAACAGGTACGCCGCACCAACGGAGTCTGCACCCACGAGCAACCGGTTGCCGTCGACCGCGATCGAACGGCCGAACCCATCGGTATCGCTCGCATCCGAGGCAAGCAATTCCTGTACCTGCTGCCAGCCTCCGTTGGCCGGCCGATAGACGTAGACGACCCCCGGCCCGATCAAGTTCGCCGGCTCGCCGACAAAGACGTCGGCGGCGCCGATCGCCGCGGCAGATCCGTATCCGAGCTGGGCCAGGGCAGGCGTGGCGGTCGCGATCAGGGCGATCATTGACAGGGCAGCGCCGGCCTTTCTCATGGACGTACCTCGGTTGTTTGAAGACGACGAATTCTGCCATGCCTGCCCGGGCAGCCCGGTGCGCGCTCCCAGGGCGCCGAGTCGATCAGCGACTGCCAGATGCACCGACGCCAGCAGCATACGCTGGCACCTCGAGCACCTTCACGACCTGCCGGGATTCCGTATCGATGATATTGAGCGTTCCGGGAGGCTTGGCGTCCTCGACGACATCACCGTACTCACCTGCGGTGTTGCGGCCGGATACGAATAGCCAGCGGCCGTCGCCTGAGATGGCGCTACCATGTGGCTCGTAGAGCCCCCCGCCGCTGATCTGATCCACCAACTCCCAGCTGCTCGTGTCGATCACCGCTACGGTATTTGCCGTGCGTTGCGGGAAATACACCACCGAGCCGTCGGCCGAGTAGACCGGGTGCCAAGGCTGGCCACCTAGCGCAAAGCGCTTCTGCAGGACCGGATTACGCGAATCACTAATGTCGAACACCAGGATCTCACCAGAGATCTGGCCACCGGTGACCATCGTGTCGCCGGCGGGGGAGATGGCGAACTGAACGAAGGTATGCGTCCCACCCGGAACGTCGAGAAGCTCCAGTCCGTCCTCGCCCGGCTCCACAGTCGCGATACGGTTCTCGGCCAGGCTCGCCGTGTACACCACCTCGCCGTTCGGGTTCGCTATTAGCGCGTGTGGCCGGGCAAAGAACACGTCGATCTCGTCGATCGCCATGCTGTCGCGATCGATCACCCCGATGCGCGTTGGCGGGCTCACCGCCGCCATCGACCGGCCTACGTAGAGCAGCTCGCCGGTCGGATCGAGCGAGAGCAACCCCGGTGTTTCGAACTCGGCCTGACCTACGAGGTTGTTGTCGCGATCGAACTTGAGCACGCGCCAATCGGCGATGAGCGAAACGTACCAGTGCGACCCGTCGGGCTCGACGGCCACGTGATGCGGCTTGGAGGTGGGGTTGAAGCCGAGCGACGTGAGGTCGATCGTGGCGATCAGCTGCTGTGTCTCGATGTCGATCACCGAGATCGCCGCGCCATCTTGACTGGCCACGTAGACCCGCCCTGACGGTGCCGCCAACGCGCTCGACGACCATGCCAACACGACGACGATCAAGGTCACCGCGATCAGCGACCCGACGATTCTCCGGGCCATCGGCTTCACTCCCTCTCCGATCCGCTCGAGGCCCCGGCAGGCAGGGCATCGTCGCGCACCTTGGCGACGAAGAAGCCTTCGCTCATCGAGGTGATCACGACGATACCGTTGCCGAAGTACGGGTAGTTACTCCATGAGCCACCCATTCCCTGGCCGTCATCACCAAATGGCACCGTATCTATGTAACCAATCTCCTTGATCGCTTCCGGTTCGGAGACATCGAACACTCGCAGCCCGGAATCGTAGTTCGACTGATACATCACGTTGCCGACCACGTAGAGGTTGTGGTCGATTGCGGGATTGTCCGAGACGTATTCGGAGGCCACGATCGGGTCCTCCAGATCCTGCACATCCCAGACGATCGTCCGCGTGCCCTCCACGAGGCCCGTCATCTCGTCGCCTTCGTCGTTCATGTAGAAGTAGCGGTGATCGTCGGTCAGCCAGCCCTGGTGGCTGTAGGCAACGTTCGGATAACTCGACATGCCGATGGCCTGCGGGTCGCGCTTGTCACTGACATCGGCGATCGACAACGCTGTTTCGTTTGAGCCGAAGCAGATCTCTCGGCCCACATAGCGCTCGTCGGGACCGTGGTAAGTCACGCACTGCGCGTCGTGGGAGTAGCCGGTACCGCGCTGTCCGGTGCGTACGTCCTGGAAGCAGCCTGCGAAGACTGGCTGCTTCGGGTCTTCGATGTTCACCATGTGCAGCCCGCCGCCGCACGTCTCGCCGCCGCCACTGGCACCGACGATGAACGCGAAGGCGGTCTCTTCATTGATGACGATGTTGTGCGCCGAGTTCATGTCGGTGTAGAGCACGTCCTCGATGAAGGTAATCGGATCGCCTTCGAACTCGCGCAACCGCTTCAAGTCGAAGACCTGCATGCCATGCTCACCGGCGTTGTCGGAAACGATGAACGCGTGGTCGGCGTAAACCTTGATGTCGCGCCAGACGCTGGTGTTGGACCCGTCCGTCCTCGGTAGCCTGCCCAAGTACACCGGGTTGTATGGATCCGTGACGTCGACAAACGAGGCGGCAGTGCTGAGGCCGACGATGGCGATGTCGCGGCCCGTGTCGGGATCCGTCCATCCCCAGACATCGTTGGTGACGACGCCACGCCCGCCACCGATCTCGTGCGTTGGCAGGAAGGCAAGCAAGTCGACGCCGGCACACTCGAAATGGCCTACCTGCCCAGCATCGCATGGCACCGCGGCGCCGGTAATGCGCTCGAGCGCCTTGATCTCCGAGAGCACCGTAGTGCGATCCCAGCCACCGTAGGTGCGGGTCAGGATCATCGCTTGGCCAGCACCGAAGTCGACGTTGGGAATGCCGGCGACGATGATGTCTCCATCGACTGCCATCGAGGCGGCGAACCGGGATCGCGGGCCGAACGCACCGGTACCGATCTTGGAGACTTCCGACCAGTTACCGGCACCGTCGTCGGTGTAGCGGAATATAACGCCAGAGCCATTGTTGGCCCGCGGTGCCGCCACGTACACATCATCGCCCTGGACGGCGATCGCAGCGCCGAAGCCGAACGCCGTTCCTTCGAACGGGAACATGCTCGCCGCGCGCGTGAGCTCGCCGTTCTCGGCGTCGTATTGGAAGCGCCGCACAGCACCGAGTTGACCCGCACCAACAGCA
Source organism: Acidobacteriota bacterium (assembly GCA_965205505.1). Classification (GTDB taxonomy): domain Bacteria; phylum Acidobacteriota; class UBA890; order UBA890; family WLXD01; genus DASCOT01. Next base: position 2,757,276 of record CBDBHB010000009.1, on the reverse strand, counting down.
CCCACGAGCAGCTCGGAGCCCTTGATCGCCAACGATGAGCCGAAGCGATCGTTCTCCTCCGAGAAATCCCCTAGCGTCGTCACCTGCTTCCAGCCGTCGTCGCCGTTGCGGAACACGTACGCGAGCCCGGCGCGCTTGTTGGCATTGGGAGCGCCCACCACCGCCCACTCATCGCTGATCAATACGGCGGAACCGAAGCGCTCGGGTGTCGGGGGCTCGGCCTCATCGTCGCCCTCGCCATCCTCCCCCCTATCGGCACGTTCGCCGGCGGCCTCGCCATGCGCCCGGTCGCGGTCCTCCTCTGCTCCGTGCTCGACCTCCGGACGCATTCCCGACAGCCGCGCCACCTGAACCCATTGATAGTCCTGCATCTCGAACACGACAGCCGATCCCCAACCATCGGCGGCGGCGGGAGCACCGACCAGCAGCTGCGTTCCGTCGCGCGACATGGAGGCGCCAAACCGGTCGCTGTCGAGCCCGCCCGAACGCATCAGCGTACCGACTTCGTTCCACGAGCGCCCGTCGCGATGGAACATGTATACAGCGCCGTTCTCCTCGGTGACCGCGCTGACCAGCAGCAGCTCCCCACCAACGGAGATCGCGCTGCCAAAGCCGTCGCCGTCAGTGGCGTCCGAGGCCGCGAGGGCTGCCACCTCGGTCCAGTCGCTACCGTCTCGGCGATATACATAAACGTACCCAGAGCTCGCCCGATTGCCGGCCTCGCCGACAAACACCTCGTCGTCGCCAATGGCAACAACCCGGCCAAAGCCGACCTGCGCATGAGCAGGTGTGGCGAACAAGACGAGCAAGATCAGGACCGAGAGACCTCGGAGGAGCTTCTTCACGCTTCACCTCGTGGCAGACCCGTCTGCGACGACGCATCGCGCTTGCGGGCAGGGCCCTTCTGGAGCGGGGAGATATCAGCAGTGTCGCCAACAGCGTCGCATGGATCAAGTTCGCCCCTGTGCCGACCGAGCTCAGTCTTCTTGCTGCCCAGCCATCGCGGCACGTTGGGAGCATCGTACCCGGCCATGCGGTCCAGTAGTCGGTCCGGTTCGTCGTCGACGATCAGTTGCTCTCGCCGCTCAGACTCGACGAAGCCCTCGCCGACCGCGTGGTCGAGCATCGCCAAGAGCCGGTCGTAGTAGCCAGCGACGTTCAAGAGAGCTACGGGCTTGCGGTGCATCCCGAGTTGCGCCCAGGCGCTGATCTCGAACAACTCCTCGAAGGTGCCGATGCCGCCGGGCAACGCGACGAACCCGGACGACAGCTCCGACATCAGATGCTTGCGCTCGTGCATCGAGTCCACCACGAGAAGCTCGCTCAAAGACGGGTGGCCAACCTCGCGTACCTCCAACCCGTGGGGGATGACCCCGGTGACCCGGCCTCCCGCCGCCAGCACGGAGTCGGCAATCACGCCCATCAGACCGACGTTACCGCCGCCGTATACCAGTCCGAGCCGGCGCCCGACGAGCGCCTTGCCAAGTGCAGCGGCGGCGGCGGCGTAGGCGGGGCGAACACCGTGCCGAGAGCCACAGAACACGCAATACGATAGCTCGGCCATGCCCTCAGGCTCGCATCGTCAGGCAGCGCGCGACCGACTACGATCGGCGATCAGCCAGGCCATCAGCCGCTCGCTTGCAGGCGTGCGGCGCGCCGCTCCCATCGCATACGGGCCTTGGCGCGCTCTTCTTCACGCGACTTCGGGGCCACCGTCGTAACGAGGCTGGCCAGCAGCCGCTGCGAGACGACGGCAACATCGTCTACGGCCTGCTCGAACGCCGCGTGGTTGGTGCGCGACGGAGCCCGCATGCCGCTGATCTTACGTACGTATTGCAACGCCGAGGCTCGAACCTCGGCGTCGGTAGCCACAGGCTTGAAATTGAACAACGGACGGATGTTTCGACACACGAGCGAATCCTCCTGGGTCTGGCCATGTCGGGCGGCCGGCGGCGACATTTTGGCACGCCAGCCCACCAGATCCATTCGGAACTGACAGTTCTCGTCGGCTATAATCCAGGAAATCGAACCGCCGATTCGTGAATCCGTACTCGGTCGACCTCCGCCGAGCAAAGAAACACCCGGCGGTATCGGGCACGCCAGCCATCGCCCCCAGGCCGCTCCCCTTTACGTCCATATCGGGACAGGGCTGACGTCCTCGATACCGCCGGGTATTCACTCGCTCGGGTGACACCGGGCACGCCAGCCTCAGCCCCAGGCCGCTCCCCTTTACGTCCATGATCGGAACAGGGCTGGCGTCCTCGCTGTCACCTGAGCTCTTGCCCGAAGTAAGAAGCAAGCGGCGTGCCAAAGTGGCCGCCCCATCTGCCGCACCCGGCTGGCTTCGCGGTGCGCCGCGCCGTAGCGCCAATGCTGTGCCGATTCTGGGAAACCGTCGTTCCAGAACCGGACGGCCCTACGACTCGGCAGGTTCGGCAGGCTCGGCGTGCTCGGCTTTGTACGGATCGTCTTCAACGACCCAGCCGTCCAGCAAGTTGATGATCCGGTCGCTGTATGCAGCGCTCATCTCGGAGTGGGTGACCTGCACGATGGTCGTTCCCTCCTCCTCACACAGGCGCTTGAACAGCTCCATGATCTCTCTGCCCTGCGCGGTGTGCAGGTTGCCGGTCGGCTCGTCGGCAAGAAGTACCTTGGGATTGCCGATGATGGCGCGAGCAACGCCCACCAGCTGCTGCTGACCGCCCGATAGCTGGCTCGGATAGAGGTCCTTCTTGCCGACGATATTGAAGCGATCGAGGGTGTCCGCCACCATGCTCTTGCGCTGTGCACGCTTGACGTTCCGATACGACAGCGGCACGTCGAGGTTCTCGTAGACGGTCATGCTGTCGATCAGGTGGTAGCTCTGGAAGACGAAGCCGATGTATTCGCGATTAAGGCGATTTCGCTCTTTCGAGCTCAGGTCATGAACCGGATAGTCCAGGAAGTAGTACTCCCCTTCCCATGACCCGTCGAGCATTCCGACGATGCTCAACAAAGTCGACTTACCAGCCCCGGACGGGCCCATGATGGTGACGAACTCGCCCTGACGGATGTCTGCGTTGATACGGCGCAGCACGTACGTGCGGCCGAACCCCGACTTGTACCACTTCTCGAGTCCACGTAGCCGAACGATCGGTGAGTTCGGGTCACGGTCCACGATCGGATCTGTGCCACGGGGCTCAGTACCCCCCAGAAGGTCACGCGCTTTCCACATATCTCTCAGCATCGTGCAATAGGCTTGCCATCCCTTGGCAGATTATCGCTAATCGAGCCCCAATACCTCCGGCCCTTGGCGGTAGATGATATCGACCGGGATGGAACGCTCGCCAAGCCGATCGAGGGCCGCCTGCAGGCCAGGCCCTATCACCCCGGCTACCGACCAGTATGCCGCCGTGCCGTCATAGTCCCCATCACCCTGCAGGCGCAGCAGCTTCTCCGACAGCCCGGCGATCGCCGCCTGAACACGGTCGAGGTCGATCGAATAGGTACCGGTGGCCTCGTCGAACACGAACGCCTGCTGGTCGCGGAAGTAATTGAAACGCGCCAAATTGGCGCGCCCGTGCGCACTCGTGAGCCCGAAGCGGATCGAACGAAAGATCGAGGCGAAGAACGTCACGTAATTGTCCATCAGATCGGCGTTGCCGAGCTCGCCGCTGGCGTTTAGCTCGGTGAGCATATGCAGACCGAGAATATCCGCCTTCCCTTCCTCCACCCACGACGCGTGCTCGGCCAGCGCCTGCCTCACGGTGCCGCCACCGTCGATGGTGTTCTTGATGCCGAGTCCATGCGCCACCTCGTGAAACATCGTGTTGGCGAAGAAGGCGTCAAACGTCACGTGCCCACGCTGGTCGGGCGAGATCAGCTCCGCCGCGATCGGAACGAGGATAGCGTCGAACTTGGCGCGCATGCCGTTCTTGATCTGAATCCGGCGCGTGCCCTTCTGCAGTTGGACGACCTCGTCGTTGGGCAGGTTCACGGCGATCGATTTGGCGCCGGCGTTGGCGTCTCCGCCCGCATAGACCAGATCGTAGGCGTTGAGCTGGGCGTCGCTGCCGGGTTCTTCCGCCTTGTAGGCATCGGCCACAGGTAAGGTGCGTTGTAACGACGGTAGCAGGCTGGCGTAGCGAGCTAGGCGAGCGCTCCACTCCTGGTCCTTGATGAAGATCAATGCCTCGAACGCCGCTTTGGCGCCAAGGAACTGGTCTTCGTACACCTCTATCGGACCGATGACGACCTCGATTGTGTTGTCGGTCATGTCCATCCAAGCCAGGTCGCTAGCTCGATAATCGTCGTTCAACAAAGCTGTGGCGCGAAGCTCCAGGTAGTTCTGCAACCCCGGGTCGTCGGCCAGCGTCGCCGCTTCACGTAGCTTGGCGGCGGCGCGTCCCACTTGATCGGAAAAGACCTCGTGGTATGGCTTGGCGATCAGCCCGCCGGCGTCGTCGCGTCGCACCAAGGTGTACAGGGCTCGAAGCTCCGAGTTGCCCGCCGCCTCGATCTCCTCGCGCGTGATGTCGGGAGGGTAGAGGTTGGCGCCTGCAGGCTTCGCGCCCATGCCGGTTACGAACGCCGTGTTGGCGTCCAGCCGATCCCAGGGACCGAAGTTAGCCTCCGCAAAGCGTCGCTCCGCAGGGGCGTCGAGTGATTCGAGCAGCTCGGCGCGGTCCCCATACGCCTGTATCCAGAAGATCTCGTCCACCGCCAGCGCCGCGTCGATCAGCAGGCTCAAGATGGCTCGCTGGTTATCGCTCAGACCTGACAGGTCCGGCTCGAGGCTGACCTCGATGTACTTGGCGAGGCCGAGCTCCGCGGCGCTCGTGGGTGCGTCCACGAGTTCCGCCGGACCGTCGGCGGGGGCACAGGCGCCGCCGGCTAGGGTGAGCATCAGGGTAAGGGTCGCAACGCGCATGTTCATGGCTTCCTCGTCAGTCACGGCACGTTAGTGGCCTGTGGTGGACGCCGGAGCCGTCCTCGTACAGACGCCCGCGCGTCGCCGCGCACTGCCCATAGAGAGCACCCGGCAGCGACTCCACCAGCTCGGTGGCCATCGATCGGTTACGGAGATCGACGTCTGGCCCCGTATCGGTGAGCACGCGCACGTAGTTGCCGGTCAAGCCGCTCCAGCGGTTGCCGTCGCCGAACGGCTCGCTTGACTCCCACAGAACCTGGACCTTGCTGCCCAGCATGCCGCGCCGGAAGCTCGTTTCCAGATCGGCACCGAGCGCGTGCAACCGCCGACTGCGGCCTTGCGCGGTGGCCGGATCAACCTGATCGGGCATGTGCGCTGCCGCGGTGCCTGCCCGCGGCGAATAGCGGAATACGTGCAACCGCGAGAAGGCCATCGATTCGACGAACTCGATCGACTCTTCAAAGTCCTCCTTGGTCTCCCCGGGAAACCCGACGATCACATCGGTGCTGACGGCCAGATCCGGAATCACCGCATTGGCCGCCGCGACCAAGGACGCAAACTCGACTTGGCTGGTGCGCCGCGACATGCGCCGCAGCGTGGCATCGCAGCCGCTCTGCAGTGGCAGATGCAAATGCGGCTGCAGGCGCCTATCGCTCCAGAGGTCGAAGAGCTCGGGGCGCATGTCCCAGGGTTCGAGCGACGACAGCCTCAGACGTGGAATATCGGTGCGCTCGAGGATCGCCGCGACGAGATTCTCGAGGCCGTGTCGATCGTCACGATCGTGCCCGTACGAGCCCAAATGCACCCCGGTCAGCACCGCCTCTCGATACCCGATCTCTGTCAGATGCCGGACCTGGGCGACTACCGACTCGAGCGGCCGACTCCGGCTGTTGCCGCGCGCCACGGTGACGATGCAGAAGGTGCAGCGGTTGTCGCAGCCATCCTGCACTTTGACAAAGGCGCGCGTCCGACCATGAGGCACGGGGAAGGGCGCCGCGTCAGCGTCGCCGATCGGGTCGGCGTCGTGTAGCAAACCGGCGTTGGCAAGCTCGTCGGCGAGCTGGTCCTTTTGATGATTTCCGACCACCATGTCGACGCCGAGCCTCTCGACCTCTTCTGCCGACAGGTCGGCGTAGCAGCCGGTCGCCACGATGCTGGCGTGAGGATGATCGCGCCGTATCTGACGCAAGATCTTGCGCGACTTGCGCGCCGCCACGTGAGTAACGGCGCAGGTGTTGAAGATGAACAGGTCGGCGTCGTCACCCGGGCCTACGATGCGGTGGCCATGCCCGGCCAAGATCAAGGCGAGCTCCTCCATCTCGCCGATATTGAGCCGACAGCCGATCGAATCAAGGCGAACGCGCACGTTTGAACCTCCGCCTGATGAGGCGAGCTGGACAAGCGGATCCGCGTAGATGTGGAGATTATCTACGGACTTCCCGAACGTTTCGTGATTCTACCAAGCGGTGTCCGTCAAAGCGGGTTGAGGACTGGGCGCAAGGCGCGACGGGGGGTGGCGCCGCGTCCCCGTCCTGGGGGACGTCAATGGCTCATTCGCTGCGCAACCCGCTGCTGTGCCTCACCGCTTTGCTGCTCATCGGGGGCGCCTCTGTACCCGGCTCACCCGGCGCAGTGTGCGTCAAGGAGCTCCGCTCATGCATGCACCGGGTTCAGGAGCATCTGGGGAACGGCATCACGGAGCTCGATTGGAGGCTCATCCGCGACGCCAACATGATGGCGTGCGACTGCAGCATCGATGCGTACCACCACATCATGCTCGGCAACCACGACGCATGCCGGTGCGCGGCCTAGGCTACCGCAGCGGCGTTGCGTCGTCGTGGCGGAACCGCTCGGGAGGTTTCGCTTTCCCGGGCAACGTGGTGTGGCTGTGCCTGTGGAATCTGGGCTTGATCAGCGCCTGCCAGCGGCCTCCCGTACCGGCGGAATGGACATTGGAGGCCGAGGAGATCAGCACCCTCGGGAAAACTCCCGTTGATGCCGCCACCGCCTTCTTGAATCCGGCCGCCCTGGGATTCGACGCCCTGGGCCAAATCTACGTGCTCGACAGCGGCAACCATCGCGTGCAGGTATTCTCGCCTGCCGGGGAGCTCGTCGCGTCGCGTGGCAGGCAGGGTAACGGGCCCGGCGAGATGAACCGCCCCGAGGGGATGTGGGTGTATCCAAACGGCGAGATCCTGATTGCGGATACAGGAAACCGACGCCTCGCGCGCTTCGGTGCCGCAGCCGAGCCGCTCGACGAGATTCCGGTCGACTACCTCCCGCTCGGGGTGGTCGGAACGGCGGAGCACATCTTCGTGCTACGGCTGCCCACAACGTCGTTCATGTTCGGCCCCGAAGCCGAGCCCTTGGTGAGCGTGCTGGATCGCGATGGCAAGCTCCTCGATAGCCTCGTGCCCCCGCAGCGGCACGACGTCGGAATCCTCTACTTTCTGCTCAACACTCGCCGCCTCGCGCCGGCTCCTGGCGGTGGTTTCGCGCTCGCGCATACCCACGTCGCCAGCCAGGTGCAAATCTACGATCGACTCGGGTCGAGAACCGGAACGATCGATGTCCTTTACAAGGCCGCCATCTGGGCACCGCTGGGGAGTCTGCCCCGGCACATTAGCAACCAGAGCCTTGATCACGTGGCGCGAACCGCTTCCGACATTTCGTGGGACGAGGCCCGCGGCCTCTATTGGGTGCTAGCCGGGTACGTCGATCGTACCGCCGAGGGCACCTGGACGATCGGCACCGAGTTGTACCGCTATGACACCTCCGGCGCATACCGCGGCTCGGTGATGCTCCCCTACTCCGCACGCATCGTGGCTGTCGCCCCTGATCGTACGGTCTGGGTCATCGACCACGAGGGCCTCTTGCACCGATTCCGCCTGCGCGACCCGGACCTGGCTCCGCCAAACGGAGCCAACCGCTGATCCGACGCCGATCTGTTAGCAGAGTTCTTCAGCACCCTGTTAACGGCGGCGACGGAAACGCCACATCGTCGTGCCGTGCTCATCGCCCTGCGTAAGGACAAGCATGTCGAAGCTCGTCGTCTCGTAGCGGAAGGTGTACTGCCGCACCGTCGACAGATCGTCGAACGTCCACCAACGACCTTCGACCTCGAGAACGCGGCCGCCCTCCGTCCATCGGGCGCGCTCACGCACTTCGGCATCGCCGCGCTGAAACTCGCTGATCGACCCGCCCCAGCGATACGTCTGCACGTTCTGCTGTCCGTTCTCGGGTCGGAACTCGAAAACGATCCGATCGAGCTGCTGGTCGATCTGGTAGACCACCTCACGCTCGCGCCATACCTCGACCATCGGGTCGCTCGACGCGGTGTCGAACACCCACTCACCCGTCATGTCCACCACCGGTACGTCAGAGATCCAGTTTGTCCACTCGAGCGGCGGCTGGTCCGGCGGTGTGGGCTCCTGCTGGATGGCCGCGACGGAGGTCATCGACTGCGAACATAGCGTCAGGCCAACCAAGACGGCCAACCCCACGATACGCACGACAACACGTCGGCCACGTCGATGTCGAGTGGCTTCGACATCAGCGGCGTGTGCAAAGGAGGAGGCGGCGGGCGGGATCGAACCGCCGAATCGCGGTTTTGCAGACCGCTGCCTTACCACTTGGCTACGCCGCCTCATCAAGGGTCGACGCCGGACTCGCCCCGACGTGCTGTGGGGGCGGCCGGATCTACGCGCGAAGAGGGTCCGCGCGCCAAGATTAGTTGGAGCGGGAAACGGGATTCGAACCCGCGACCTCAACGTTGGCAACGTTGCGCTCTACCAGCTGAGCTATTCCCGCTCCGGAATCAACAGGATATCGGCGGGGTGAGACACAGGCAAGAACTCTATAATTCGTCGTCATGCGACAGGTCGTCACCTCGTCCCGATACGGCGTCGACATCGGCGCCCACGTGTTCCCGACGAACAAGTACGCGCTGCTGATAGCTCGCCTATTGGCCGACGGAACGCTCAGCCCAACCGAGATCGTGGATCCGGATCCGGCCGACGAGGACGAGCTACGACGAGTCCATACGCCGGGCTACGTCTCGAGGTGCCTGAGCGGCAAACTCTCGGCCACCGAGATCGCTCAGTTGGAGCTGCCCTGGTCGCCAGCGCTACTTGAGGCCTCGATGCGGTGCGTCCGCGGCACGAGCATGGCGGCTCGCCTGGCGCTCGAGCACGGGGTGGGTATCCACATCGGCGGCGGCTTTCACCACGCATTCCCTGACCACGGCGAGGGCTTCTGCGTGTTCAACGACCCGGCCTGCGCGGTCCGCACCTTGCTGGCGGAGGGTCGCATCGAGCGTGCCATCGTGATCGACTGTGACGTGCATCAAGGCAACGGCACCGCCGCGATCTTCGCCAACGATCCGGCCGTAGCTACGTTCTCGATCCACCAACAAGATATCTACCCGTTCTACAAGCCACCGAGCACCGTCGATGTCGGACTAGGATCGGGCACCGGAGATGAACAGTACTCGAGGGAATTGAGCTCGAGCCTGATACCGTTGATCGCCACACACCAGCCCGAGCTTGCCATCTACGTGGCCGGAGCAGATCCGTACGTGGAGGATCAACTCGGTTCGCTGGCGCTGTCAATCGATGGGCTTCGACACCGCGACGAGTTGGTTCTGGGCGCCTGCGAACAGCACCAGATTCCCGTGGCTGTGGTGCTGGCGGGCGGCTACGCCCGCCGTGTCGAGGACACCGTGACAATTCACGGCAACACGGTACGAGCCGCAGCGCGACTGTGGGCGTAACCGCGGCTATCAAATCCGGAAGGCGTCGCGAACCCACTCCGACAGCAGGCTGCCTCGCCCATCGGTCAGCAAGGACACAACGTCGAATCGGGCTGATTGGAACGGCTGCTCGTATTCGTGTAGAAACGCTGCGGCGGCGCGCGCCAGGCGGCGCTGCTTGCGACGATCGACCGCCTCGAAGGGTGCTCCAAAGCGATCCGAACGCCGCGCCTTCACCTCGACGAATACCAAGCCTCCGTCCTCGTCGAGGGCGATCAAGTCGATCTCGCCTCCTGCCCTGCGGAAACGGCGTTCGATCACCCGCAAGCCGGCCCGGGTGAGCAACTGCTCTGCATGGCGCTCGGCGGCGCGGCCGAAACGACTGCGCCAGGCGCTGTGCTGTCCCATGTGCAAACCATGGAGACGGTCAGCTATCCGCGACGCTCCCCGCTGCCACGCGCCGCCAGCGCACCCCCTCGGCCGTGTCTTCGAGCTCTACACCCAGCTCACGGAGTTGTTTCCGGAGAGCGTCGGAGGCCTCGAAATCACGCGCCATGCGTGCCTTCGCACGCTGCACGATCATCGCCTCGACGCCGGGCGGAACCACCGGACCACTGGCGCGGATGCTCGTCCCCTCATGGTCGATATCGAGCTCACGTCGCTCGTCGCGCGGCAGGATGCCCCACAGCGAATCTACATCCACGAGCCACTCGGTCACCGCGTCGAGAACGCTGCGATCGGCCTCCTCTCGGTCGAGGGCGGTGTTGACCTCACGCACGAGGCTGAACACATGGCCCAAAGCCCCGGCGCTGTTGAGGTCGTCGTCGATGGCTGCACCGAAATCCCGCTGAGCGTCGCGGAGAGCGGCACGCAACGACGACGCTCGTTCGGGATCGTCACTCGGCAGACGCTGTGATCGCTCCTCGATTCGTGCCAACAGCTCGTGCACCCGGCCGATCGATGCCGCGGCCTGTTCTATGGCCTCGAAGGTGAAGTTGAGCGGGCGACGGTAGTGCACCTTGGCAAGCAAGTAGCGAATCGCCATCGGATCATGGCCTGCCTCGAGCAGCTGGGCCAGGGTGTAGAAGTTCCCCAGCGACTTGGACATCTTGGTGCCGTCAACGATCAGGTGGCTGCAGTGCATCCAGTAACGGACGAACTGCACACCGGTAGCGGCTTCGCTCTGTGCGATCTCGTTCTCGTGATGAGGGAAGATCAGATCGGCGCCGCCAAGATGAATGTCGAAGGTCTCACCCAGGTACTTCATGCTCATCGCCGAGCACTCCAGGTGCCACCCCGGTCTGCCTTCGCCGAACGGAGATGGCCACGATGGCTCACCTCGGATAGCCGCCTTCCATAGCGTGAAGTCGCGGGGTTCCTCCTTCGCCAGCCGGTCGCCTTCGACACGCTCCGTCGACTTCATCGCTTCCGGATCGAGCCGCGCCAGCTGACCGTAGGAGGCGAACGACCCCACTCGGAAGAAGACGTTGCCTTCGGCAACATAGGCATGATCGTTGGCTAGCAGCCGAGAGATCAGGTCGATCATTTCCTCGACGTGATCGGTCGCCCTCGGATAGCACGCCGCCGGCCGCACTCCGAGCACTTCGAGGCCGCTGAGAAACTGGTCGACGAACGGTTCCGTGTGCTCTCGCAGCGGCACCCCGGCTTGAAGCGCGCCGGAGATAGTGCGGTCGTCGATGTCGGTGATGTTCATCACCAGGTTCACGTCGTAGCCGCGCCACGCAAGGTAGCGGTGCACGAGGTCAACCCATACGAAGAAGCGGTAGTTGCCGATGTGAGGTGTGTCGTAGACCGTGGGGCCACACGAGTAAACGCACACCCGCGGCGGCAACAGTGGCTCGAACTGTTCCTTGCGGCGTGTTGATGTGTTGTAGAGGCGCGTTGACACTAGTGGCCTGTAGCAGAGGTTCGTTGCATATTGCTGGGTCGAGATGGGGGCAAGCTCAAGGCGCGATGAGGATGGCGATGCGGTGCCCATCGTCGAGGAGGAACGACGATGCCATTTGCCCGTAACTCCCACTTGCCCGAAGGGTTACGCCGCCAACGGTACATCTGCGGCGTTGCCGCTCCTGAACGATGCGCGGAGGCATTGCTGGCGTCGCTGCGCCTTGCAGCTGCGCCCTTGGCGGCGTAACCAGACCCATCACACTCTCACCACGGCCTGCTAGACGCGGCACGAAACCGTGTGCGACTCCGCGCCCTCGGCATCGGGACCGATGATCACGTCGATGCCCTCGGTGACGACGATCAACCGAGCACGAATCGCGGTGGCCGACGTCTCTCCGATATCGTCGAGCGCCTGTCGAACACCGGCCTCCAGTTGAGCGCTATCGCATCCGGCAGCGCCGGCGGCGGTCATGAAAGACTCAGTGGCGTCCACAACGAGACGGAGCATCCCGGAGGCCGTCCCGGTGAGGGTGACCTCCTCGCCAACAAGCTCGTGGTTCATGATCGCAGTGATCGCCTCATGGCCGATGGACGCGGCGCCCGAACGTCAGAAGGTGGCAGTATAGCTCACGCTATCCCTTGAACCGGGTTCCGCCGGAAGCAACGTCTCAGGGCGATGTCGACCGCGTTTGGAAATAATGTCGAGTTGCTCGAACATCGTCTTGGATCTGCGCCGCGAGCGCCGCGCCATCCGGAAACGTGCGCTCCTCGCGAAGCATGCGCAGCAGCCCAAGCTCGATGTTACGACCGTAGATCGACTCGGTGAAATCAAGCATGTGAGCCTCGGCAACGAGGTCTCCGTGGGCCTCGAATGTTGGTCGACTGCCAATATTCGCGACCGCCTGATGGGTCTCACCATCGAGCCTCACTTCGGCCACATACACGCCGCGGCGCGGCGTGCAGGCGTCGCCAAGCTCGAGATTCGCCGTGGGCGCCGCTAGCAGCCGGCCGCGGCCCCTTCCGGAGACGATTTCCCCGGCAAGTGCGTAGGGCCTGCCGAGCAACGCCGCCGCCGCCTCGATCTTGCCCCTGCCGATGAGCTCACGGACGCGCGACGACGAGACCGGCTCGCCATCCACGACGACCGCTGGAACGCGCTCGACGGTGAACCCGGCGTCCTCCGCCCGGCGCTCTAGATACGCCGTTCGGCCGGCGCGCTCGCGACCGAAGGAAAACCCCTCGCTGACATGCACCGAGCCCACATCGAGCTCGGCGATGAGGAAGTCATCGACGAATCGCCTTCGGCCGATCGCGGCGATCTGGCGATCGAAAGGGATCACCACCGCCACGTCGACACCGACCGCCTCGATCGCCGCAATGCGCTGCTCGGTGGTCTGCAGCGACGCCGGGGGATTGTCCGATAGCACTGCCATGGTGTGGGGATCGAAAGTGCACACGACGGCCTTCGCGCCTCGCTGGCGTGCCCCATCCGTCGTTCGGCGCATGACCTCCTGATGTCCCAGGTGCACACCGTCGAAGTTTCCGATGGTCACCGCCGGGCGATCGAGGTGAAGATCCAGATGGCGAAACCCGCGCACTACACGCATCGGGATCGCTCCGGTAGGGTCAGCTCGAGGGTAAGCTCGTCGTGCGCCACGGCGACGCCGTCGGGGAGGCTCGCCTGGATGTCCGCGTGTTCCAGATCGTGGCTCAAATGAGTCAGGTAGGCCTGCCTGGGTCGCAGTCTCGCCACCTGCTCCAGCGCCTGTTCTACGGTGAAGTGCGACCGATGTGGCTTACGACGAAGCGCGTCAACGACCAGCACATCGAGACCGCGCAGCCGGGCGGCGGCATCGGCGGGGATCTCGTTGCAGTCCGTCGCGTAGGCGAAGTCGCCGATGCGGAATGCCCGCACGGTTCCCTGCCCATGTGGCAAAGCGATTGCCTCGACCGTCAACCCGAGTAGCTCGAAACAATCGCCGATCTCTATAGGTGTCAGCCTTGGTACGGCGATGGCGTCAGGATCGAAGGCATACTCGAACATTCCCTGCAGCGCGGCGAGCGTTCGACCATCACCGTAGAGCGGGATCGCCCGTCGGTGCACGAAGTTGAAGATTCTGAGCTCGTCGAGCCCCAGAACATGGTCGGCATGAGCATGCGTATACATCACCGCGTCGACCCGGTCGATGCCCGCTCGCAGCGCCTGCTGGCGAAGATCGGTTGCAGTATCCACGAGTACCTTGGCCACCTCCCCATCGGGTGTGGACCATTCCAGCAACAAGCTGGCACGCAAACGCCGGTTGCGAGGATCGGCAGATGTGCAAACATCGCAGCCGCAGGTGATGACAGGAATCCCCGCCGAGGTGCCCGTACCCAGAAAGGTGACACGAAGTCCGTCAAACATCGTCACGTGGAAGGTCGCGCGGAGGGTGCCGGCAGACGGCGCCGACGAACAGAGGCTGCGAACGGCGGCCGATGTTACCACGGCGTACAGTCCCTAACGCCGGATCAACAGGCCGTGGTGGAGGCAATGTCCGAGTTGCTGTTGGTGCTTTACAGCCGCCCCGGTTGCCACCTTTGCGATGAGGCCAAGGAGGCCCTGGCACCATTCGTAGCCCGCTAGCTCTGCGTATAGAGGAGCGCAATGTCGGGCTCGATCCAGGCTGGGAGCGGAAGTACGGTGCGCAGATACCGGTCGGGGTGCTGGCCGGCCGCAAGGTGTTCAAGTTTCGGCTCGACTCGCTCGGCCTCGAGCGCTCCATTGAAGCGCACTTGCGAGCCCGAAAGAAGCCTACGACGGAACACCTCGGAATGATCGGCGCGATACCCGCTGTGCTAACCTCTAACTGGTTTCTCGGCACGAATTGTAGGGAGCGATTCCATGGGCATTCGAAGTAAAGGGATCGTGATCGCGGGGTTGATCGTGGCCACAGCGCTCGGCTACCTGATCGTTACCGGCATGCGCGACACGATGGTGTTCTACTATACCGTCAGCGAGGTCTCCTCGCAGCGTGACACGCTCGGCAACGTCCCGCTGCGCGTTGCTGGCAAGGTTGTCGCCGGCACGATTCAGGTGTCGGACACGAATCATCTCGATCGGCGTTTCGTGATCCAGGAAGGTGGCTTCCAGATTCCGGTCACCTACCACGGCATTACGCCAGATACTCTGGTTGACGGTGCCGACGCCGTGGTCGAAGGCAAACTGGGTGCGGACGGCGTGTTCCACGCCACCTTCGTGATGGCCAAGTGCCCCTCGAAGTACGAGGCCGAGACCGACCTCTCCAAGTACCGCGAGGCCGGCGTAGCAGCCCGAACCCAGACCTCGCCCTGATCACGGGCAGCGGAGCTTCCCGCAGTTGATCGTCCTAGGTCACAGTGCCCTGATCGCCGCGTTTGGCACGGCGGCATACACGATTGCGGTGGCGCTGCTCGGCGTCCGCCGCCGGCAGGCTAGCCTCATAGCGAGCGCCCGCAACGGCGTGTACGTGACCTCGGGCCTGGTAGTGGTCGCCGTTGGGTCGCTTCTCTGGTTGATGGCCAACGATCGCTTCGTCGTTCGCTACGTAGCCGAGAACTCACGTATCGACCAGCCACTCGTGTACAAGATCTCGGCGCTCTGGGGGGGGATGGCCGGGTCGTTACTGTTGTGGACTGTGGTTCTGTGCATGTACTCGTCCCTGGCCGTGTGGACTAACAGGCGAAGCCACCCGGAGCTCATGCCCTACGTCTATGCCGTATGCATGACGACGGCGATGTTCTTCATTGCGCTGCAGCTGTTCGCCGCGGATCCGTTCGAGACGCTGCCCTTCACGCCGCTGGATGGGCGTGGCCTGAACCCGCTCTTGCAGAACCCGGCGATGGCCATCCACCCGCCCAACCTGTATCTCGGCTTTGTGGGGTTCACGATCCCGTTCGCCTTCGCGATCGCCGCGCTGGCCAGCGGTCGGCTAGATACGTCGTGGCTGCATGCTATTCGACGTTGGACGATTGTTGCCTGGTTCTTCCTGTCCATCGGCATCACGCTGGGAGCGCAATGGGCTTACGTCGAGCTCGGCTGGGGAGGCTACTGGGGCTGGGATCCGGTGGAAAACGCCTCGTTGATGCCCTGGCTCGTAGCGACCGCATATCTGCACTCGGTGATGATCGAAGAGAAGAAACAGATGCTGCGGGTGTGGAACATGCTGATGGTCATCGCGACCTTCGCACTATGCATCTTCGGTACGTTCCTCACCCGCTCGGGAATCGTCTCGTCAGTACACGCATTCACAACTTCGAACCTGGGCCCGTTGTTCGCCATCTTCCTGGCGGTCATCCTTGCAGTCAGTCTCGGCTTGGTGGCGTGGCGACTTCCCGACCTCCGGAGCAAGAATCAGCTCGAGTCGGTGCTGTCGCGCGAGTCATCGTTTCTGTTTAACAATCTCGTCTTGGTGGTGTCCTGTTTCGCGGTGCTCTGGGGAACTATGTTCCCGGTGATCAGCGAGGCGATAAACGGCGTCAAGATCACCGTCGGGCCGCCTTTCTTCAACCGCGTGAACGTGCCCATCTTCCTCATGCTCCTGGCGCTGACCGGAATCGGCCCGCTCATCGCCTGGCGACGGGCCTCGTGGCCCAGCCTGCGTCGGGCATTCGTATGGCCAAGCATCTCAGGGCTTGGCGCGATGATCGTGATGCTGGTGATGCGCGTCGGCGGCCCCTACGCGCTCATGTCGATCGGCCTGTCGGCGTTCGTTGTTGGCACCGTTGTCCAGGAATTTTGGCGCGGTACTAGGGCACGATCCTCAGCCAACGACGAGTCGTGGCACCAAGCGCTGCTCGGCCTGACGATGCGCAACAAACGCCGCTACGGCGGCTACGTCATTCACGTAGGGATCGTTCTGATGGCCGTAGGTATCACCGGATCCAGCGTGTTCCAGCGCGAGGTAGAGGCGACGCTGCGCCCGGGCGAGACCGTCGATATCGGCAGCTATCGGCTCCAATACGAGGAGCTCAACCACTTCCAGGTGAGCGGGGTCGAGGTGAGCTCGGCTTCGCTGATCGCCTTTGCTGGAGGCCGCCCGCGGTTCCGACTGGTACCGCAACGGCACTTCCATCCGGCGCAGGAAAACCCCACCACGGAAGTAGCGATCTGGAGCAGCCTGCGCCACGATCTGTACATTGTGCTCGCTGGTTGGGATGCGCAGCAGACGGCGACGTTCAAGGCATACTTGAATCCACTGGTGAAGTGGATCTGGATCGGTCTCGCGGTGCTGGCGCTGGGCTCCATTCTGGCGATGTTCCCCGACCGACAGCGCAGCCAGGTCGGAATTCCGAACTACTGACGACGAGCTACATCATGGGTACAAGGCGCCACGAAGACGGCACTGGAAAGCTATTCGTGCTGACTGCCATCGTGGCGGTCGCATTGGGGTTGGGTGCAGCGTGGTGGATGGCTCAGCCGGACTACAGCGTCGACTCGTTCACTCGCCTGGCCGGTGAGATCGGATGCCAGTGTGGGACCTGCCCGCTGAGACCCATCGCTACCTGCGGATGCGGCTACGCCGACGGCATGCTTGCCGAGCTCCACGAGCTGGTCGACTCCGGCCAATCCGATGAGCAGGTCATGGCCACCTTAGTGGCCCGCTACGATGCGTCGGTGCGCATCAAGCCCGAGGGCTCCGGGCTCGGTTTGGCCGCCTGGGCAGCACCCATCCTGTTGTTGACGGTGGGCGCCGTCGGTGTCGGGTCGGTGCTGTCGCGCTGGACTCGACGCAGTCCCGACGACAGCGGCGACGAGGTGGCACCGCCAAGCAGTGACGACGACGCCAGGCTACGCGAGATCGTCGAGCGCGAGCTGAGCTCGCTCGAAGACTGATGGACATCGTCATTCCCGTGGCGGTGGCGGTGCTGGCAGCCCTCGGGCTGCTGTATCCGTTAGTGCGGCCACCGTTGCTGGCCCTCGATGAAGGCGCCGGACCGTGGTCAAAGCTCGCCGCCCTCGAGGAGCGCAAGCTGGTTCTCTACGGAGCGATTCGCGAGGCGAGCTTCGACTTCCGCACCGACAAGGTCGGCGAAGAGGACTACCGGCTCGAGGTCGAGTTGCTGAAGAGCCAGGCGATCGAGGTAGTGGCGCAGATCGAAGCATTGCGCAACCAGGCGCCGCAAGCCACGAAGTCGCTCGAGAAGAGCATCTCCTCGGCTCGGCACCGCGTATTGCAGGAGGAGCAAAACGCATCGGAGGCAACGACCGATCGTGCCACCGCTGCGGGCATGGCGGCCGCTGGCGACGCGCCCGGGGCGACGGCCAGGTTTTGCACTTCCTGCGGCCACGTCACCGACCCCGGAGATCGCTTCTGTGCCGCCTGCGGCGCCGGGCTCAAAGCCACCTGACGATGCGCTGGAAGGGAGGTGCGGCCTGCAGCGCGATCGTCGCCCTGATCGCCGGTGGCATGGTCACGGCGGCACCGACCCAGGACGAGACCACCTCGGTAGAGGCTCGCGCGACGCTCCCGGACGGCTCGCCGGCATCGCCGCTCATGCGGCTTGAAGTACACGACGGCACCGCGGTCGTGTTTTCGGCGCGGGCCGATGCAGACGACACTGGCACCGTCCGGTGGGATTCGGTACCGGCCGCACCAGGCATGCACGCCACCGTCAGCGCCGAGTACGACGGTGCCACCTATCGATCAGCGACGGCCACTGTGAGCATCGGGACGGTTCTCCAGATCGACCTACCGGTATTCCCGGTCACCGCTGTCGGAAACCCGCTCCACATCGACACGCTGCACGTGATTGTCCAGGCCGATGACCCCAACATCTACCGCGTCCTGCAGTTCATGACCGTCAGCAACGCCGGCCAAGCAGCCTACGCCGGTGGCCCGCAGCTCGACGATGGACGACCGGCCGGATTGGTTATTCCACTCCCCGATCAAGCGTCTGAAGTCAGCCCTGCACCGTTTCCAACGCCGGAAGATGCCCTGTCGCGAGCCGACACCCAGATCGAGCCCGGTCGAGTATTGGATGCGCGACCGGTACCTCCCGCCGGACGCCAGGTGGCGGTGACCTACACGTTGACCGCCGATGACAGCCGCTTGCCGTTCAGGCTCGACCTGCCCTACCCGGTGAGCACGGCCAGTGTGATGCTGGGCGGTGACGCGACGACGGGCCTCGAGCTCACGACCTCGACGCTGCAGCAAGACGAGCCGCAGGATATCGGCGGCCAGCTGTACGAGCTGTGGACGGCACAGGCGCTCGCGCCTGGGACCGAGTTGTCGTTCGAGCTCAGCGCTCGTGGTGTCCGGCTGCTGTCAACGCACTGGGCGCTAATCGGCCTTGCTATCGCCATGGTGACGGCCGTGTTGGCGTCGTTACACGGTGGAGGGTCGGTGCAACATGCTCGCCAACTCCACGCCCGTCTGATCGACCGGATAGCGCGCCTCGACCTAGGGCATGAGCGCGGCGAGATCGCCGACCACCAATACTTTCGAGAGCGCGGCCTGGAGCTGGAGCGTCTACAGCTACTGGAGCAGCAAACCAAATTGGCGCGAGCAACGCGCGCGACTAGCTAGTGACACTACTAGTGCTCCTGATCATAAGTACGGTGACGTTTGTGGCGCGCGCGACCGGGGCGAATTGTAGGAGCGGCGACGAGGGCGATGCTGGGTGTATCGTCGAGGCGCCGCGACGCCCAAGGTGGCCGGCCCCGCGGCCACCCGGAGGGCAGGAGCGAGATGCGGGCGATCTCGGCGTCAGGGCTCGTCGAGGATGGCTAAGACATCGCCTTCCTCACCCTTCCTTGATCTCGCCCGCATCTCGCTCCTGCAAACGTCACCGTACTTATGATCAGGAGCACTAGTGCAAGCCACCATCGTTGCCCGTGGGCTCGGGAAGCGATTCGGGCGGCACGTGGGCTTGGCCGGCGTCGAGCTCGAGGTGCCGCGGGGCGAGTTCCTTACCATCTTCGGACCCAACGGTGCCGGCAAGACAACCCTGATTCGTTGCTTATCGACGCTGGCCCGTCCCACCACCGGTACCGTCGAGATCCTCGGAACCGGGCTGTTGCGCGCCGACGCCAGGATCCGTGCACGGATCGGCGTCGTGTCGCACCAATCGTTCCTCTACGGACAGCTCACGGCGCGCGAGAATCTTCTTTTCTACGCCCGAATGTTCGGTGTCGAGCATCCTGAAGCACGCGTACGCGCCGTTGCCAACATGATGCAGCTCAGCAATCGTCTCGATGATCAGGTGCGGACCTTCTCGCGTGGGCTTGTACAGCGATGCTCCATCGCACGCGCGTTGGTGCACGAGCCCGAGGTGCTGCTCTTCGACGAGCCGTTCTCCGGGCTCGACCCCATGGCCGCCGAGCGCTTGGTAGACCTCTTGCGCGCCGCCCACGCCGCCGGCGGCACCGTCATCATGACCAGCCACGACCTTCGCCGCGGCATCGAGCTGGCCGACCGCGTGGCGGTGCTTCGGCGAGGCAAGCTAGCTCATATCCAGCCGGCGGGCGCCGCCGACGAGTTCGAAGCCACCTACTATGGTCTGGTCGCAGAGGGTGGCCGATGAACGCAGCACGCCACATCGCGCTGATCGTCGTTAAGGACCTGCGCGGCGAACTGCGCACCAAAGAGGCCCTGATCTCGACCGTCTTCTTTTCTCTGCTGGTGCTGCTGGTCTTCAACTTCGCGTTCGATCCCGGTACCCGCGATCTCAGCGTGGTTGGCGCCGGAATTCTCTGGATAGCGTTCCTCTTCGGGTCGATCCTGGCAATGAACCGCTTGATGCTCGACGAACGAGAGGACGCCAGGCTCGAGGGGTTGATGCTCTGCCCCATGCAGCGCACGAGCCTATATATCGCCAAGTGCTTGAGCCTGTTCCTGCTGCTCTCGGCCACCGAGATCGTGACCCTTGCGCTGTTCGTGGTCTTCTTCAACGTGCCCGTCTACGGTCTGGTCGGGGCGCTCGCGCTTGTCGTGGCACTCGGCACAATGGGTCTGGTGGCCTTGGGAACAACGCTCGCAACCATGTCGGTTCGAACACGAACGCGCGAGGTGATGCTGCCCCTGCTTTTGATACCCTTCGCCGTGCCGCTGCTGATCGCCTGCGTCGAGACAACCGGCTCCATCCTGGCCGGCCGAGGTCTCGCAGAGGAGCTACACTGGCTGAGATTGCTGATTGCCTTCGACGCGCTGTTTCTGGCACTTGGATACCTGACCTTCCCGGCCCTACTCGAGGAGTGAGCACGTGAGTGCCGACCAATCCGACACCCCCTCGAGCGGTGGCACTGACTCCCTCAACACGCTCGTACCGATCGGTTTTCTTGCCGCGCTCGTGGCTCTCTGGGCTGCTTTCCTGTATGCGCCGACCGAGCGCATCGAGGGCATCGTGCAGCGCATCCTGTATATGCACGTGCCCGCGGCCATGACGATGTATGTCGCCTACAGCCTCGTGTTCCTCGCCAGCGTCATGTACCTGACGCGACGCGATAGCCGCTGGGACGAGCTGGCGGCGGCGTCAGCCGAGGTCGGTACCGTGTTCGCCACAACCGTGCTGATAACCGGCCCCATCTGGGCCAAGAAGGCGTGGGGGACTTACTGGGTTTGGGACGCACGCCTTACCACGACGTTGCTGCTTTGGCTGATCTTCTGCGCGTACCTGATGTTGCGCGCCTACGGTGGGGGCGGCGAGCAAGTAGCCCGCTACTGTGCCGTGGTGGGCATCATCGGCTTCGCCGACCTCCCCATCATCCACTATTCGGTGCAGTGGTGGCGCACGCTCCACCCGGAGCCCAAGGTCATGACACAGGGCTCCATGGGCGGGGGCATGGAAACGTCGATGTTCCTCACGTTGGCGCTGGGTACCGTGGCAGCACTCATGCTGTTCGCCGTCTTGCTGCGGCTGCGCCTGCGTTTGGAACGCATGGAACGGCGTCTCGAGGTGGCCGGGGAACTTCTTCGTTCCGAAGGTTAGGCACGTTGGGCAGCATGCAGTACAGAGAAGGACGACAGCGATGAGCGACCTGGGGTTCTTGTTTGCGGGATTCGCCGCCGCATGGGCAATCACCTTCGGGTACCTCTGGTACCTGGCGAGGCGCACCAAAGACCTGCAGCAACGGCTAGGTAGTGTCGAGGACCGCATGAACCCGGACGCGTAGCAGGCTGATCGGGGGTCCCCCGATCAGTTCAGCGCGTCGAGAAACGACTCGCCGTCGGTAGGCGCGTCGACTCCGAAGTTGGCGAGAATCGTCGCCCCGAGATCGGCGAACGCGCGCACCCCGAGTGATACCGGCGGAACGTGATGCCCGACGGCCAGCAACGGCACGCACTCTCGCGTGTGGTCGGTACCCGGCCAGGTCGGGTCGTTACCGTGGTCGGCGGTCAGCACGAGCATGCCCGCATCGGGCAGCGCTTCCAGCCAGATCGGCACGGCCTGATCCAATTCCTCCAACGCGGCTGCGTATCCGATGGCGTCGTTGCGATGGCCGTACAAGGAGTCGAAGTCGACGAGGTTGGCCATCACGAACGGCTCATTCTGGTCGATCAGAGAACGGCGGATCAGCTCGATCCCGTGGGCGTTGTCAGCGATCTTCTCGTAGGCCCTGATACCGCGGCCGCCGAAGATGTCGTTGATCTTGCCGATGCCGCGTGTGCGCACACCAGCCGCGAGGAGATGCTCCAACGCGGTCGGCCGAGGCGGGGGTAGCGGGTAGTCGACGCGTTGCGACGACAGGCGGACAAAGTTTCCGGGGCCGGCCCCGGCGAACGGACGGGCAATTACCCGACCAACCCCGTGCTCGCCGCGTAGCAACCGACGAGCCTTCACGCAGAGCTCGTAGAGCACGCTGACGGCAAGCACACGCTCATGCGCGGCGAGCTGAAACACGCTGTCGCCCGAGGTATAGAGAATCGGCCAGCCAGAGCGCATGTGCTCGGCCCCGAGCTCGTCGATCACGGCCGTGCCCGAGGCTGCGTAGTTGCCCAACACCTCGTAGCCAGTCGCAGTGCGGAAGGCCTCGATAACCTCCTCCGGGAAGCCCTCGGGGTAGAGCGGACCTTCCTGCTCTGCCACTACCCCCATGAGCTCCCAGTGCCCCATCATGGTGTCCTTGGCGGGGCCATGTTCGATCAACCGACCGTGAGCCGCCTGTGGGGCGCCACCTGGCGTGGTCAACGGAGGGACTCCGGGAATCCGATCGAGGCCGAGAGCAGCGAGGTTCGGCAACGACGGCGTCGCCGACTCGATGACGTGGGCGAGGGTGTTCGCACCCTCGTCACCGAACTCGGCAGCATCGGGCGCCAGGCCGCAGCCGACGCTATCGCAGACAACGACCACGAATGGCTCGAAAATCCGCTGGCTAGCAACCAATAAGATGCTGCACTAGGAAGGCTGGCGGGCTTGGTTGCGGCGAGTCGGGGTCTGATGCACCACGGCCTGCTAGGGCTCTGCGTCCGGGTCGAGGCCGAGCGTAGCGGCTAGCTCGTCGGCACGCGTCTTGGCGGACTGCGCGTATACCGAGCCTGGGTGATTGTCGACGATCTGCTGATACGCGAGCATCGCCTCCTGAGTCTGTCCGGCCGCCTCATGCGCGCGTGCCTTGGCGACAAGCGCCTCCTCGACGGGGAACCCATGCGGCGGATCGCTGATCGTCTGATCGAACACTTCGATAGCTTCAGCGTAGCGCTCCTGCTGCGCGAACAGCCCGCCGAGCCGAAGGAGCGACGTGGCACGCGGCAGCGGAGCGGCCGCCTGAGCCCCGTCCCGTAGACTCGCTTCGGCCGCCTCCAGGCGACCGAGACGCGCCAGACTGGTTCCCAGGTAGAACGACGCGGCACGACCCGAAGGGTACGTGCCATAGGCATCGATTACCGCCTGCAGGGGCGGGATCGCAGCCTCGAGCTTCGCCTCTTCCGACTCGTACGCTGGCCCGGCCGGAGAGCTGGCGGGTATGGTCGTCGGGGCACCGGCGATCTGGGCATTGAACGCCTGCAGCGCTACCGCGAGCATCGCCGCGGCATTCTGCTCCTGCCGCATTCGATACGAGCGCACGCCAGCCAGAACCGACAGTCCAGCGACGACGAAAAGAAGAACCAGTCCGATGCTCTTCCGCCGCTGCATGAACCAAGAGATTGCGGCCGTAGCTCCACGCTGGAACTCGTCCGACTTCTTGAGATCTTTACGAGCGACGTGATCTGCTGACATCGCAAAATCTTAGCACGGGGCTCGATCGGCGCTTGCTCAGTCGGACGCCTCGATGAGCTCCGGCCCCTCAACCCAAAACGCCCCGTCGGGACCGGTCTCACGCTTCCAAATCGGCGCCTCTTTCTTGAGCGTATCGATGACGTAGCGCGATGCCTCGAAGGCGGCGGCGCGGTGTGCTGCCGACACCGCAATCGCTACCGAGACCTCCCCGATCTCCAGCCGCCCGACACGATGATGCACCGCCACCGCCTCGATCTCCCAGCGACTGCAAGCGCGCTCGGCGATGCTCAGAAGCACCGCCTCCGACATCGGCACATAGGCTTCGTACTCGAGGAAACTGACCGCCTTGCCCTCGTGGTGGTCTCGCACCACGCCCTCGAACGTCGCGATGGCTCCAGCGCTGTGCGAGCCCACCTGTTGTGCCAAGGCCGCAGCAGAGATGGTCTCGGTGCCGACCCGCACGTCGACCACGCCCGTGGCCCCGGTCGCCTGCGGCTCGTCGTCCACCGGTCAGCTCACCCGCCGCTGACCGGCGGAATCATCGCCACCACGTCTCCATCGCTCAGTCGCGTATCCCACCCGGCGTAGCACTCGTTCACCGCCACCAGTAGGCGCTCGTGCATCGACTCGAACGCTGGTGCGTCGGCGGCCAACTCAGCGAAACAATCACCTACAGTGGCGCCATCGGACAGCTGCAGCTGCACGTGGTCGCCACCGCAGATTTCACGAGCGCGCGCGAACAGCAGTACCTCCACCCGCAAGATGCCGCTGCCTCAGCCGCCGATCGCCGACATCGTCCGTGCCGGCCGCACGAAGTCGGGGCTGTTAATCAGGTGACCCTTTTCCTTACGCTGCCATGCCCCGATGATGAGCTCGAGCAGCACATCATCCGGCACACCGGCACGCATGGGCTCCTTCAGGTCGACCTCGGTAAGCGAGAACAAGCAGGTACGTAGCTTCCCGTCAGCCGTCAAACGGGCGCGATTGCAGGCGCCGCAAAACGGTCGCGTGACCGGCGAGATGATACCGATCTCCCCAACGCCGTCACCAAAACGGAAGCGCTCGGCGGTTTCCGAAGGGTGGTTGGGATCGACCGGCACGAGGCCGCCCCACTGACGCTCGAACGCCGCGCGGACCTCTCGACCCGGAACCATCAGTTCCCTACTCCAGACGTCGCCAGCCTCCAACGGCATGAACTCGATGAACCGCACGATCACGCCCAAATCGCGTGCCAGGGCTCCGAAGGCGACGAACTCATCATCGTTGAAGCCGCGCATGGGAACCACATTGACCTTTACCGGCCACAACTCCGCTTCGCGGGCAGCGTTGATGGCATCGAGTACTTTCGACAGTCCGCCGCGGCGCGTGAGCAGCCGGAAGCGCTCGCGGCGCAGGGTGTCGAGGCTGATGTTCACTCGCTGCAGCCCGGCAGCAAGCAGGCCGTCGAGTTGCTCTCGCAAGAAGATGCCATTGGTTGTCAGGGCGAGGTCCCGGACACCATCAAGACCGTCGAGGGCCGCCACGAGGCGGTACAGCTCGCGGCGCAACAGCGGCTCGCCGCCCGTAAGTCGAACCTTGGCCACACCCAACCGACAGAACAGCCGTACCAGCCGCTCCATCTCCTCGAACGTCAGCAGCTCGTCGCGCGGCTGGAACTGAGGTGTCTCCTCTGGAATGCAGTAGGCGCACCGGAGGTTGCAGCGGTCGGTTACCGACAGGCGAAGGTCACCGACGGGGCGTCCGTAGCTGTCGCTAATAGGAGACTCGATGGGAGTATGTTCAAGCACGTCTACAGGCTAGCCCGGCGTCAAGAGGTTGGTCAATCACGCCGTGGTAGCATCCGCCCTCCGGGAAGAAATCGATGAGCAAGTTGCAGGGCTACGGCTGGCTGATGGTGGGGGCCGTGCTTGCCTTGGCGGTGCCGATCCTGGCAATCGATCAGCTACTGGTCGACCTCCTGGAGAGGGTCCTGCCGCTTCCCTGGGCGCGCCTGGGACTCGGAGTGCTGATCTTCTGGGCCACCGCAGTGCTCTACTTCAGGAGCCACTGGTCGGCGACGCTGGGTTTGCTGGAAACCCAGCACCGCCAACTCGGACGGACGGCAAAGCGACTCAACGACATTGCCGCCGATGCCGAGCGATCTGCCTACCTGCTAGCGGACAACCTCGAGGAGATTCACGTCGACGACACCGCCGGCGGCACGCAGGCACTCTACCTCGACGGGGCCCGAGCCCACGCGGCCAAGCTCGCTCAGGTTGGAAAGCGTTGCCGAACAGCCAGCAGTGACCTCACCAACCGCCAGCCAGCGAGCATCGGAGATGGCGAATGAGCGACGTGATCGAGGTCGTAGCAGCGGTGGTCATGGAAAGGGATCGCGTGTTGCTGTGTCAGCGCCACGACGGCGATCACCTGCCCCTCCTTTGGGAGTTTCCAGGTGGCAAGATCGAGGCCAACGAGACTCCGGGGGCAGCATTGCTGCGCGAGCTTCGCGAAGAGCTCGGCGTAGCATCGCAGATCGGTCGTCAGCTCGCCGAGGCGCGGCACACCTATCCCGAGAAGCACGTCTGGTTGCGTTTCTTCGACGCCAAGATCACCGACACGCCACAGCCGCGCGTGCACCGGCAGATCCGCTGGGTGCCACTACGCGACCTGAGCGACTACGCTGTCCCGCCGCCCAACGCGCACATGGTGGCGCTGCTACGAAGCGGCCGCATCCAGCACGCAGACGCCGCTCGGATGCCGATCCAAACGCTTCGGACAGGGTCGCACGGCGAGCAGGACCGATAAACGCCGCCGCGCTGTTGGTCCAGGCTCACGAGCCAGAAGGTGTCGACTACGTCTTTGGGTACGCCCGCCCTCTCGCCTACCCTCTCCGGCAGTTCGGCGGCTACCTCGGCGACCTCATCGACGATCACCCGGCCTCCATGCGCACTCTCGCCGGCGAGCTCGGCATCAGCCCAGGCACGCTCAGCGGGTACAGAATAGGCCGCGATGATCACCGACCAGGGGGCGGTCGACCTGCTGGCGGACATACAGGATCGCACCACTCTCACGCCGGTAATCGAGCGCCCGGTAGGCTTTGAGGGCCTGGCCCTGGTGACCATGGAGCACTACCCTATCTATAGCGAGTTCACCAACGAGGAGTTCGTCGAGTATCTGGAGCACGAGGCCGTCGACACTGAGGAACACCGGCGGGCGATGGGATCGAGGACCGAACAGACTGAGGCCTACGTCCGCACCCTCAAGTGCCTTGTGCAGGTCGGAGGCGATGGCGCCGACGCGATCCCGAGCGAGCTACACAGGCAGGTCCTGGGTCAGAGGATCGAGATCGTGCTGCTACAGAACCCGTACCGCCTGGACCCTGGCGATACACTCGAGGTCCAGGTGCTGGCGCACGGAACCCCGGTCGAGGGCCAGCTGGTGAACGCCTTCAACGCCGGACGCGGCGCGCCAGTTTCGAGGCAGCAGGCCCACACCGACGCCGAAGGCATCGCGCGCTTCAACCTCGCGGGTGCGGGGCTATGGCTCGTTCGCCTCGTCAACATGAGGCCGTGCTCCGGGCGCACGGACGGCGAGTGCGAAGACGCCGACTGGGAGAGCGCCTGGACCGCCTACAGCTTCGAACTGGACTAGGCCACGCCCCGGATACGCTTACGCCTACTCAGTGCGAGGGCGTGCACGCGGGCGTTATGCCGACCGCGCTCAGCGCAGCGGGAACTTCGCTCGGAGCGCCAGTAGCATCGCACCAGCCGTCGTCGTTGGCGTCGGTGGCATCGCACGAGCCACCCGGCAAGAAGACGTACTGCGTGATGACGTCGTCCCCATCAACCTCGTTGGACGCGCATGCGGTCAACCGGCACGCGCCCCTGTCCATGAATCTGGCCAGGGAGCTCTCGCTTACGTTCTTGACTTTGTGCAGCTCCTGCGTAGCCTCGGGTCGCGACAGGTCGGTGTCGAGCTCCTCGCCGAGTAGCTGCCGGACGATCAGCGTGTCGCCGACGTCGAGCCGAAATCTGTCGGCATGAAGCCATATGTCGTGCGAGTGGGCCACGCCGGCCGTGAGAACGAGCACCAGGAGCGCCATCGTGATCGGCGCACACTGTAGCTTCCTTGCCCCAAGATCTGCTCGCTGCTCGCTTTCGTCCTGCATCGCTCGTGCCTCGATTTTGCGGCCCGCGTCAGTTCTGTTTGGTCTGTTCGGGAATGTCGAGAGCCGGGTTACGTGGGAAGAAGTCAAAGGGCCGCAACTCGAAGCCGCCCCGCGTCGTGGGTAGCACGGCCCAGTCCTCGGCGCGGACCACATGGTGTACCAGACGACCAGATCCGTATTGCGAATCTGCCGATCCGCGCTCGTCCACTCGGGGAGGCCACTCCCGCCTGGGCTCTGGTTCGGGTAGCGGCCGGCAGCGTAGAGCTCGTCCGGTTCGTAGGGAGTTACCCAGACGTGGAAGTCGGTGAACCCGGCGCGTCGCTGCGGAGGATCGTTTGGCTTCATCAGCGACACGGCGTTCGCCTGTGGCTTCAGCTCGTAGCTCACCGGGTAACCGAGCGGCCCATGGACGTTGGGGTTGATGACCCGCCACAGGGCCGGCCGCTCGAGGTCGATTCGCATCCTTGCGGCATGTTCGGATTCGGCGATCGCCGGCTCGACCACCCAGACGCTTCGGCGCCGAGTGTCGCCCGGCGGCCTCACCGTCCGCAGGCGGTCCACCAGGAAGCTGTTGTCCGTACCGTCGACATCCAGGTCGAGCCGGAACGAGAAGAAGTGGTCGTGGCTTATGGCAACTGTGTGCTCCGCCACCATGCGTCCGTAAGCGGTGTCGCGGCCCTCTTCATCCTCGGCCAGCGTCCGGCTTTCCACCGCTTTGACCTGGGCGATCCCGCTGGCGCCCAGGTCCACCTGCAGCGTGCCGTCCTGCCGGAACACCCAGTCGATCACGTAATCGTAGTTGCCGACCGCGGGAACGAAGCGCAGGACCAGGTCGGTGCGCCTGCGGACCTCCGTGCGCCCAGTGACTGATTCGTAGTGCCGCCAGGCGACATCGCCTGCACTGCGCTCGAACAGACAGACGGCGCGTGGCGTCGTGTAAGGATCACCCCAGTCGTCGGCGAACACCGCATCAAAGAAGGTTGCCCAGGGCGGGCAGTCCAGGTTTGGCTCGAGGGGCGATGCCAGCTTCCCCACGCCGTACTCACCGGCGCCCATGTAGGTTCTGAAGTACCAACCCTCGTCCGGCGACATGTAGGGAACGAACAGCTCCGATAGCGAGCCCTGGTACAGAATCGACCGCAGCCTGCCGCCGTCCTCGTATCGCACCGTGGAGATCACCGGACCCAGGCGTGGATCGATGCGGAAGTGGAAACGCCACTTCTGCCAGCTCACGCTGCCCATCGAGCTCGAAGCTCGGCCCCAGAGGCTGCGTTGCCTCGACCGGATTCGGTGGCGTCCGGAGCTCGCCCACGGATTCGCCGGCGAGGTCTACGGGGGATTGCGGCATCGGGACGGTCCCGGTGTCAACTAGCTCGACGGTGCGCTTGACCAGATCGACGGTCGCAATCAGCCCTTCGATCGGCCGTCCCCAGTAGTTGCCTATGCCGCGGGCGTCAAAGCAGATGACCTTGGCGAGCCGCCGGCGCGGGTGCTCTTGGGGGCCGAAGTTGCCCACCGTCAGCGGAGTGCAGACAACACGCCGCAGATCCGTGATCCCTCGTGCGCCGATTGCCGCCTGCCACTCGGGATCCCTGAGCACCAACGCTACGGCCAGGCTCCATTCCTCGGTCATGAGTACGCCGGGCTGCACACCCTCGATCGGAGTCCACGACAGCACTTCGCTGCTGGCTGCGTCGACCACGGCGCCGGCGTTGCTTGACAATCACGAACGCCTTGCGGTCGGTCGATGGTCTCGCCGGACTGCCATCGCAGGACGTCCGCCTTCGGTGGCTCGTGGAGAGTGACCAACGGATAGCGCGCCATCGGGCCGACATGCTCACTGCGTCTCAGGCCGAGCCTAACGGTGGTGTACTCGCGCTCCGTGAGTGGGTCGAGCGGATGTCGTACCTCGACCTCCTCCTGCTCGGCGAGTGAGTGGCCCGATGTCATGGCCCACGTCGCTAATGCAAACAAGAGAAGCGAGCTACTGGCCGCTCCCAATCCCGGCTGTCGATACAAGTTGCCTCGGTTCCTGGTTGCGGTGATCCTGGCTCGGCCCCGAGCCGGTGCCTGAGCTCCAGGATCACGATACTCCGTTGGCGACGGCGACCTCTTCGTCTGGTGCAGGATAATTCTCTGGATCCTGTCGATTTATCCGGTGAACCCGTTGTTCACTGAACTTGTGGAAACCGTTGTTGAAAAGCGACGGTCCTCGGGCAGGTCGTGCGCCAGCGGGGGACTCTGAGCGGTTTGCACCGCCTGCGGTGCAGTCGGACAGCCTGCTAGCGTCCGTTCCATACCCGCCACCGATCGACTACACGCTGTCCGCGTACCACGTAGCACTCGGGAAAGCATGCGGCGGTCAGACCGGCGTGGTTCGGTAGGATCCGGAGACGTCTGCCGACTGGTCGAGGCTGCGACAGCTTGCCGTGCTCTTGGCTCAATGAGACGACCTGCAGATCGTCATCGAGGGTCCCGGCCTCGTAGTCTTCGTAGATCGCGCCCATGCTCGCAGGTGGAAGGCCGGGATCCTGGGAGAGGGCCAACGCGCGGCGTCGACAACCGCGTGGTCACGACTCGACGAGACCACGCTGCTGACAACTGTCAGGGCACATTCGGCCACGGTGCACGAGCCCAGACGCACCTGCATCAGGTCGAAGTACGCGTAGTTGCCGGCGCGTGCCTCGGTAACCCCATCGAGGTCGCGGACCGCGGTCATCGATGGGGTCGAGCCCACGCTAAGCGCTGGAACTTCGTAGCCCGCCGCGCGAAGTCGGTCAGCAACCTCAACCTGGACCCGGCGCTCCTGCTCGGCGGCGGCGGCACGCCCCTCGACGGTGTCGTGATCGTAGGCATCGCCGGAATGAGACAACAGGCCGGCGAAGCGCAGTCGCTCGGCCTCGATCAGGCCGACGAGACGTTCGGCCATGTCGGCGGCAGGATCGATGCCGGAACGACCGTAGCCGCAATCGACCTTGATCCAGGTCTTGAACGGATGCTTGGTTGCTGCCAGCGCCTGCGCCGCATGCATGGAGTCAACGACAACACCGAGCTCAACGCGCTGCGCCAGCACCAGCGCTTGCGGAATGCGCGACAGAATCAGCGGGAACGCCCAGGTGATGTCGTCGAATCCAGCATCGGCAAATACCTCGGCTTCGTAAAGCGTCGCTGCGGTGATTCCGCCCGCGCCCGCATCCACTTGCAGCTTGCCGATCTCGATGCACTTGTGGGTCTTGACGTGGGGACGCAGCGACACGCCGAGCTGCCGTGCGCGCCCGGCCATCGAGCTGATGTTGCCCTCGAGCTTGTCAAGGTCGACGATTAGCGCCGGTGTCGGGAGGTCGTCCAGATTCATCATGTCCGCATCCACTCGTTGATACGATGGCGATGCCCATGTCGAGAAAGATCCTGCACCTGGACCTCGATGCCTTCTACCCCTCCGTCGAGGTTCTCGACGATCCGCAACTTGCCGGCAAGCCGGTCATCGTCGGCGGCCTCGGACGGCGCGGCGTTGTGGCATCGGCCTCGTACGAGGCGCGCGCCATCGGTGTTCACTCGGCACTACCGATGGCGATTGCTCGGCGCCGCTGTCCGGACGGAATCTATCTGCGGCCCCGATTCGACCGTTACCGTGAGCTGTCGCGGTTGGTGTTCGAGATCTACCGAGAGTGGACGGACCTCATGCAGCCACTGTCTCTCGACGAGGCCTACCTCGATGTCTCGGAGCGCCGCGAACGCGGCGTCGAGATTGCCGCGATCATCCGCCGGGATGTTCTTGCCCGATCCGGACTGACAGTCTCGGCTGGCGTGGCAAGCAACAAGTTCCTGGCCAAGCTCGCCTCCGATTACGACAAGCCGGACGGGCTGACGGAAATCGCCGATGCGGATGCGGTCGATTTCCTCGCCCCGCTCGACGTCGATCGCATCTGGGGTATCGGGCCTTCCACCGCATCGCGGCTACGAGACGCCGGGCTGCCGCGCATCGGCGACTTGGCCGCCGCCGATGCGGAGCGGCTACGGGAGCTCCTGGGCAAGAGCGGTGTGCGCATCGGCGAGCTGGCGCGCGGCATTGATACGCGACCGGTGTCCAAGCCGGGGCGACCGAAGTCAATCTCCGCCGAGACCACGTTCGACCGGGACATCCGCAGCTGGCGAGAGGCGGCCCCGCATGTTCGTCGCTTCGCCGAGCAAATCTCTGCATCGCTGGAGCGTCGAGACCTCTGGGCGCGTACCGTCGTGCTCAAGGTACGTTTCCATGACTTTCGCACCGTGACTCGCTCGCTGACGCCCGGCGACCCGGTACGCAGCAGCGAGGAGCTACGCACCATCGCGCGTCAGCTGGCCCGCCGTGTTGAGCTGCAACCGGGGACCGGAATCCGCCTGATCGGGCTCGGGGTCGCCAACCTCGGGAGGCTCGAGGAGCTTCCCGAGGGCGCCGAGGCGCAAGCGAGCTCGTTGCCACAAATGCGCCTCTTCGAGCTCGTCGATTAGCCGGCCGCCCCCTGTAGTGCCGTCGGCGGACGGGCAATAAACTGGAGCCTTGCAACGGCACAGCGGGGTGGAGTTATGGCGCCGTGAGTCGACTGGGAGGGTGAACAATGGCTTTGGATGTTCTGATCACCGGTGCCAATCGCGGCGTCGGGCTCGAGATCGCACGTCAGATGTCGCAGCGAGGCGATCGGGTCGTGGCGACGGCCCGCAACCCCGATGCGGCCGATGAGTTGCGCTCCCTCGACGTACGCGTCGAGCCACTCGATGTCACCAACGCCGACCAGGTTGGCGGACTCGCGGCAGCTCTGGAGCCTGGCGCTCTCGACGTGCTGGTGAACAACGCCGGTGTCGGTGTCCGGGGCCGGCCGCTCGGCGACCTCGACTTCGACAAGATGTTGCGGTTTTTCGATACCAACGCGGTCGGAGCGATGCGCGTCACCGAAGCTCTGTTGCCGCATCTACGCCGCGGCAAAGCACGCAAGGTAATGCACCTCACGAGCCGGATGGGCAGCATCAGCGACAACACCAGCGGTGGTTCCTATGCGTACCGGGCCAGCAAGGCGGCGCTCAATATGCTCAATCGCAGCCTGTCGGTCGATCTGGCCGAAGAGGGCTTCATATGCGCCGTTCTGCACCCCGGATGGGTGCAAACGGACATGGGAGGGTCGGCCGCTCCGACGTCGATTCGCGAGAGCGCGGCCGGGCTTGTTCGCCTGATCGACGGACTCGGCGACGACGACAACGGCGGCTTCTTCGATTTCTCCGGGAAAGAGCTTCCGTGGTGAGCGTTACCGAGCCGCAGCTGAAAAAACAACCAGAGGCTGAAGAGAGCTTCGACTGGCAGACGCATCCGTCGGTGAACACTCCGCGGCCGTGCCCCTGGTGTGGCATTCAGGCGATTCATGAGCAGCACTGCAAGCAAATTTGCTTAGCGTGCGGCTGGTATCGGTCCTGCGTCGACTGAGCGTCGCGACGTCCGACCGGTGGCCTCAGGCGGTGCCGGGCTCCGTCATCCGCCGCGGATCGAGCACCGCGTCAAGCTCATCCTGCGGTAGGACCTGCTGCTCCTCGCAGATCTCGCGGACTGTCTTTCCGGTCTGGTAGGCCTGCTTAGCGATCTCGGCGGCGCGATCGTAGCCGATGAGCGGAGCAAGCGAGGTGACCATAGCCAGCGAGCCCTCCACCAAACCCGCGGCGCGCCTGGCGTCGACCTCGATGCCGTCGATACAGCGCACCGCGAAGTTGTCGCAGGCGTTGCCAAGGATGGCGATCGACTCGAGGAGGTTAGAGGCGATCAACGGAAGCATCAAATTGAGCTCGAAGAAGCCCCATTGGCCACCGAGGGTGATCGCCAGATCGTTTCCGATCACCTGCGCCGCCACCTGCACCACCGACTCGGCGATCACCGGGTTCACCTTGCCAGGCATGATCGATGAGCCGGGCGCAACAGCCGGCAGCAGCAGCTCGCCGAAGCCGCAGCGTGGGCCTGACCCCATGAGCCGGATGTCGTTGGCGATCTTCATCAGGCTCACCGCCACTGTCCGAAGCGCGCCACTGCACTCGACCGCGGCATCTT
The DNA here is from genome assembly GCA_965205505.1 of Acidobacteriota bacterium. Classification (GTDB taxonomy): domain Bacteria; phylum Acidobacteriota; class UBA890; order UBA890; family WLXD01; genus DASCOT01. The sequence continues at coordinate 2,723,318 of CBDBHB010000009.1, read as the reverse complement.
GTGCCCCTTGAGCCTCGAAGTGGTTCTCCGCCTCACGGAACTCCAACCCGGTTATCGAGCTGACCTTCTCGGCAAGCGCAGCTGCGAACTCCGGGTGCGTGTTGAGCCCAGTGCCCACCGCCGTGCCACCTTGAGCGAGCTCCGCCAGTGACGGGCGCGTCGCCTCGACGCGCCGAATGCCGAGCTCGATCTGTCGTGCGTAGCCGCTGAACTCCTGTCCGAGGCGTACCGGAGTCGCATCCTGCAAGTGCGTGCGCCCGATCTTGACGTTGTCGTCGAACTCGCTCGCCTTGGCTCGTAAGGACTCGTGCAGGCGCCGGAGCGCCGGCAGCAAGTCGGCCTCGATGCCTTCCAAAGCGGCAATGTGAATGGCCGTCGGGATGCAGTCGTTCGAAGACTGTCCACGGTTGACGTGATCGTTGGGATGCACCAGCTTGCTGCCTACGGCACCACCCAGAATCTCCGTGGCTCGATTGGCGATCACCTCGTTGGCGTTCATGTTCGTCGAGGTTCCCGAGCCGGTCTGGTAGATATCGAGGACAAAGTGCTCGTCGAGCGTCCCTTCCATGACCTCGGTTGCGGCCTGCTCCGTCGCCTCGCCGGTCCGCTCGTCGAGATCGCCGAGCTCGCGGTTCACCTGTGCCGCGGCAAGCTTGATCATGCCCAGCGCGCGCACGAACCGGCGCGGGAATCGTCGCGCGCTGATGGGGAAGTTCAGCACCGCGCGTTGGGTCTGGGCGCCGTAGTAGGCTTCGGCCGGCACCTCCATCTCACCCATCGAGTCACGTTCGATGCGACTCGCGCCGGGGCCCGATGACGGTGCGCTCGTGGAGTCGGACATCACCTGCTCCTGCGGCCTGGCTGGATCTTCCGTCCGAGGCAGAGCCACGACGATCGCCGGCACCAGCCAGTCCGTAGGGCTTCCGACTCGCGGAAAACCTCATTGTACGGACTTTTCCCTGTAATTGTTCGCTGTTCGGTGGCGGCGAACAGGCGGACGCGCGACGCTGCGTACGGCCGGACGCCAGGAAAAACGGTCCCGAGTCGGATAAGGTACAAGGGTGGTCAGAATCCCATGGATTGGACACTGAAGGGGCTAGCAGGCCGTGGTGAAAGTGCGGTGGATCTGGCGACAGGGTCTTGCGAAGTGGAGGCAAGGAGAGAGGAGGAGGCGATGGTTACCCCATCGTTGACGAGGAACGACGCAGCATACGCGCGCAACCCCCTGTCGCCCGAAGGGTTACGGCGAGTTGGGGCCATCTGCAGCGTTGGCCTTCCTCGACGATGGCTAGGGTATCGCCCGTGTCAGGCCGCCTTGCATCTGGCCCCAACTCGCCGTAACCAGACCCACCACACTTTCACCACGGCCTGCTAGGGCCGATGAGTCGCACGCCGTCGAGAGTCGCATTGCTGGTGCCCGCCGGCGTCTGTCTGGCGATAGCGGTAGCCATGGCCATACAGGTATCGAACCCGCTACGTGAAGATGCCTATTGGCCGTTGCTCGAGGACGCCCCGAGCCTCGGCGAAGCGGGCTCGCGGGTCGAAGTCTATTTGCAGGACCAGCCCCTGTTGCAGGTGGCCCAGGACGGCGAGTTACGCCAAGGACCGGGGCATGTTCCGGTTGACCCTGACGAGCTCAGAATCCGCTTCAACAACCACGAGGGCGTGACTCCCGCACAGCTGATGCTGCTTGCGGCGGCGCTGGGCGCCGGGCTGGCGCTCCTGGCCGCCGGATTGATGTTGCCTGGGCGCCGCCGGGCTTTGGAGCTCGCCGAGCCTGAGGTATCGCCATGAGAGAGCGGGCGCGGTTCGGTACCATCACACTCATGCTCATCGGGACCCTGATCCTGAGTGTCGTGGTAACGGTGGGCGGCATCCAGGCCGACCTACTAAGGCGTACGCAGGCCGCACTGGCCAGCGCCGGCGTTGCCTACTATGGACTGAAATTCGACGGTCGCGACGCGGTCCTGGGTGGCTTCGTGCCGTCGAGCGACCAGGCTGAACGCATCGTCGCGATCGTCGGCGCCGTGCCCGGTGTGCGTGCGGTGCGCGACCGGCTCGTCGTCGAGCGAGTGATCGCGTCCACGCCCACGCCGCGTCGCGTGGCGCTTGCCGAACTGCGACTGCAGCGACTGGGCTCGATGCTCGTCGTCTCCGGACGTGTGTCCGACACCGACGCACAGAACCTCGTCGTCGCCGCGGAACATATATTCGGCGCCGGCCGCGTGCGCTCCGACCTGCGCATCGATAACCAGCTCGAACCGAACGATTGGATGCTCAATGCCAACGCATTGGTGCGGATCATGAACGCCCTGTCGGATACGGGCCGGCTCAGCGTCCGTGGCGACCAGGCCATCCTCGGCGGACGCGTACGCGGCAATGCTGAGCGACGACGCATCGACGAATTAGCGGCGTCGATCCCCGGGCTACACTGGCGCTTCGAACTGTTCAACGCCCGTGGCGGCGCAGCCGGCGGAGGCGACGCATGATTTGGCTATTGCTACAGATCGGTCTGTGCTTGCTGCTCGCCGCGCTGGCCGGTTGGTTCCTCGGCTGGTCGATGCGGGGGTTCCGTGATACCGACCAGGCTGAAGATCTGCGCCAGACCCTCAGCGCTACGGTCGATGTCAAAGACCGCGAGCTGTCGGGTTTGTCTCGGCAAGTGGAGAGCCTGCGGTCGCGCAGCGACGCGCTGGAGAACACGAACCGGAGCCTCGAGGCCAAGCTCGACGAGACAACAACGGCCGCCACGCCGGAGGCCCCGCGGGGGCGGGCGCAGCTGGCGGCAGCGATGAGTCAACCGGTACCCGAAACGATTCCCGAGCGCCCGCGGGGCGGAGCCGCGGTGGAGGTTCTCGAGGACGCGCGGCAACGGCGGGATGCCCGTGCCGACCTCGCCAACGAGCGCCGATTGCGCGCCGCAGTAGAAACGGAGCTACGCGAGAAAGCGTCGGCACTGGTCTCCCTACGCTCAGAGGTCGGGAGCCTTCGGAGCGCCGTCGATGAGCGTGCTGCGCATATCGTCAAGCTGGAAGGCCGCATGATCGAGCTCGAGCCTCTCGAGGAACAGCTGCGATGCAGTGAGGCGAAGTTTAAGGAGCTCGAGGCGGCAGCGGCGCCCGAGTCGTCTCCGGCACAGGAGACCACATCCGGGGCGCTGCAAGAGCAACTGAACATGCGCGAGATACGTATCAACGAGCTCCGCACCCGCGTCAACGACCTGCGTGCCGAGCTCGAAACGGCGCACCGCGAGCAGCGACGTGCCGACAGCGCGCTCACCGATAGCACCGCCAGCACAGCCCGGCTACAGCGGGAGCAGGACGAGTCAGCGCGCAAGCTGCAGCGACAAATCGAGCGCAACCGAAAGCAAGAGACGGTGCACCGATCCGTGGTGGAGAACCTTCAACGGGAGCTCGAAACGCTACGCGGTGAGGCCCGCGACGCCCTGTCGATCCGCAAGGAGCTCGAATCACGAAAGGCAGGTACTGGCGACAGCGAGCGCTGGCGGGAAGCGCTCGCCGAGCGCGACTCGCAGATCGTCGCGTATCGTCGTCGGCTGGCCGACCTCGAGGAACAGCGACATCCGCCGCTTCCCCAATCGGACCGCGACGACCTCAAGCTAATACGAGGGATTGGACCGATCTTCGAGCTGCTGCTGAACAAGATCGGGGTCACGCACTTCGGGCAGATCGCTCAGTGGACGCCCGACGACATCGAACGCATCGCCAAGGGACTCGATACGAACGCCAAGCGAATCGTTCGCGAAAACTGGGTAGAGTCGGCCCGCCAGCTACGCTGATCAGCCGATTTGAGGTCGTAGCAGCACGAAGTAGGCCGCCAGCACCAGGGCAAGCAGACGAGACATCCAGTTCGCCTCGTGGCCCCGCCCGGTCGTCAACTTGAGAATCGGATAGGCGATCAGCCCGAGCGCGATGCCGTCGGCGATCGAGTACGTCAGCGGAATGCCGATCAGGGTCAAGAAGGCCGGAAGCGCTTCGGTGGCGTCGTCCCACTCGATCGTGGTTACGGCGCGCATCATCAAGGCGCCGACGATCAGCAGCACCGGCGCCGTGATCGGTGGGTAGCTACCGATCATGGCGATGAGGGGAGTCAGCGGCAACGCCAGCAGAAATAGGCCCGCGACGACAACCGCTGTCAGGCCGGTGCGGCCTCCCTGCTCTACACCAGCGGCACTTTCGACGTAGCTCGTCACCGTGCTCGTGCCGAGAGCTGCCCCCGCCACCGTGCCGATAGCATCCGACAGCAGCGCCTTGCCGGATCGCAATAGCCGGCCACCGCGCATGAGCCGAGCGCGCTGCGCGACCGCCACCAAGGTTCCGATGGTGTCGAACAAGTCCATGAACAGCACCAGCACCACCAGCGGCAGCAGTTCCCAGGACAGAGCCGCCGCCAGGTCCAGTCGCAAGAATGTCGGCGCGATCGACGGCGGAGCTGCCATCAGCCGGTCGGCGACCTCGAACCGGGTCATGAGCATCGAGGTTGCATGCGCGCTGGCTCCGCCGGGACCGGCAGCCAACAACAGGGAACGCGTCACCACAGCGGCGATAAGCGTCGCGCCCATACCCAAGAGAAGCGCCGCCGGGACCCGCCGGGCATAGAGGATCGACGTCACGGTCAGGCCGAAGAAGAACAGCAGGCTGTCAGGCGAGTCCAGAGCCGCTGTGAGTGACACCGCCGTTCCCGGGTCGCGCACTATTACGGACGCGTTTTGCAGGCCGACGAAGGCGATGAAGACGCCAATCCCGGCGGCGATGGCACTCTTCATCGATGCGCTCAGCGCATCGATCATCAGCTGGCGCACACCGAGCACCGACACTACGAGAAACAGTACGCCGGCGACGAATATCACTCCCAGCGCAGCGCGCCAGGGCTCCGGATGCCCGGTCGCCGCGGCCGCCGGAATGATGGACAGCACGAAGAAGAAGTTCTGCCCCATTCCCGGAGCCTGCGCGACTGGAAAGCGCGCATACAGGCCCATGATGCCCGTTGCCAGTGCCGCCGCGAGGCAGGTGGCCACTGTTACCGCACCGAAGTCCATGCCGGTAGGCGAGCCCGTCAGCACGCCGCTGAGCACCGCCGGCTGGACGAAAATGATGTACGCCATCGTGACGAACGTCGTCGTCCCGGCAACGACCTCCGTGCGTACGCTCGTACCCGCGGCCTTTAGCCCGAAGAACCGTTCCAACATGGCGACCTGCGTACGTCTTCCCCACAGTCAAGCAGGGCGCCATGGTAGTGCAGCCGTTAGTTGGGGGCCATGGAGGGGCCGCAGGCGTGGTGGAAGTGTGGCGGGCCCGGCGACGACCTGCCCGCAGGCGTGGTGGAAGTGTGGTGGGCCTGCTAGCGACCTCTCGCGGTAATCACGAACTCGTCGCGCCGGTTGGAGTCCCAGGCAGCGTTGTTGTGCTCCGGGTTGGCAGGAAGCTCCTCCCCATACGACACCACTTCGATCCGAGATGCGGCGATGCCGCGCGAGACCAGGTAGTCACGTGCCACCTCGGCGCGGCGTTGCCCGAGGGCCAGGTTATAGGTGCGCGAGCCGCGCTCATCGGCGTGACCCTCGATAACGATGGCGGCGTCGGGAACCTGGGCTAGCCACTCGATGTTGGCGTCGAGCGCTGCCATCTGGTCGGCATCAATATCGGCCCGATCGAGGGCAAAGTAAATTGGCTGCAAAACACCCATGCCGTTGAGCTCGGCGGCGCTCAACCCGTCGTACGTAGTCTCCGCGGGCAGCCAGTCATCGGTCTCGATTGCGAGCTCGGGACGCACGTAGGCAATCGCGACGGGCGCGGGCCGACTCATCGCCGGACCTTCGATTCGCCCGTCCGGCCAGCTGCCACGGACAATCGAGCGCCCCGGCGCGCAACCTGCCGCTGCCGTGATGGCGACGAGCGCAGCCGCCGAAACCATGTGCCTGGCGTGATCTCTCATTGTCGCTCTCCTGGACGGCGTCGCGATTGCTACTGGGCGTGAGACGGGTGCTGCTGGTGTTCGGCGTGGTTGCCGCTTGCGCCCATGTTGGGTCGCGCCGGCGGCGGCGACCAGACGAACCGCATGGTGCTGCTCAAGCGCGTGGACAGGAGCGGCAACCAACGGGCTGAGGCGACGAAGCCCCGCGGCGGCTGGGACCGGCGCCGGGGCCCGATACCGAGGTTCCGGACCAGTGCCCCGGCCGACCGATGGGGATGATCGGTTGATATGCGCGGGAGAATGGCGTACGTAGGGGTACACAGCATCGTTTCTGTACGAAATTCGCCGGAGGTAGCTCGATGACCGATTCCGACGTTCAGGAGCCCGCAGCGCAATCTGATCCGCCAGCCTCGACGGGTGACGCCGCCGCTTCCGACGTCCGGGAGCCCGTCGCACAGCCCGATCCGCCAGCATCGACGGGCCCCGATGCCGCTCCCGGCGCCAAGGCGGATCTCGGCAAGCGTATCGTCGCCATGCTGATCGATGGCGCTATCGCGTTCGTCATCAATTTCATACCAGGGATCGGGGCATTGATCGCCGCCGCGTACATGGTGCTTCGAGACGGCATGGAATTCGATTTCATGAACCATCGTTCGGTCGGCAAGCACGTCATGAAGCTCCACCTGCAGTCGGTAGACGGAGCCCCGCTTGACGTTACGACATCGCTCAAGCGCAACTGGATGTTCGCGCTGGGGCCACTGGTGCCGCTGTTGGTCTTCACAATCATCGGAATGGTGCTCGTACCGTTCGTTCTACTCGCGGCATTGGCATTGACCGTGATCGAGTTGGTTCTCCTGTTCACGGACGCGGAAGGACGGCGCCTGGGAGACAAGCTGGCTGGCACGAAGGTCGTCGAGGACTGATTCTCGCTAAATCTGCGGAACCTTCTGCACCTCGCGTGCGTCTAATTCAACGAGGCTTTCGGGTGTCCTGTCTCGCCTTCGCGGCTCCGGACACCCGCCACCCCGTGTGAAGGAGCGTCCGATGTCTGGTGAGCCGCTGATCAAGATGGACGAGATCACCAAGGTCTTCGTGACCGAGGAAGTTGAGACGCACGCGTTGTCGGAGGTCACGTTCGACATCGCACCTGGCGAGTTCGTGTCGATCGCCGGCCCATCCGGCTCTGGCAAGACGACGCTGCTTTCCATCCTCGGGTTGCTCGACACGCCCACTGGTGGCAACTACCTGCTCAACGCCAACGACGCCTCCAACCTCACCGCTTCCGAGCGCGCCCGAGTGCGCAACCGTGAGATCGGATTTATTTTCCAGAGCTTCAACCTCATCGGCGACCTCAACGTGTACGAGAACGTCGAGCTACCGCTCACCTACCGTGGCATGGCCTCTTCGGAGCGTCGCGAACGCACCAACGCCTCGCTCGATCGGGTCGGCATGACGCATCGTGCCAAGCACATGCCCAGCCAGCTTTCCGGTGGTCAACAACAGCGCGTCGCCGTGGCTCGCGCCGTCGTTGGTGACCCTTCCATTCTGCTGGCCGATGAGCCCACCGGCAACCTCGACTCTGGCAATGCCGCCGCCGTCATGGATCTGATGGCCGAGCTCCATCAGGGTGGTGCCACGATCTGCATGGTCACCCACGACCCCAGGTGGTCCGAGCACGCCCAACGCACCATCCACCTGTTCGACGGCATGGTCGTTGACGAGCAGGTCGCCGTCGTCTGAGTCAACTCCAGCAGGCCGTGGTGAAAGTGTGGTGGGTCTGGTTACGGCGAGTTGGGGCCAGATGCAAGGCGGCCTGACACTGGCGATGCCCTAGCCATCGTCGAGGAAGGCCAACGCCGCAGATGGCCCCAAATCGCCGTAACCCTTCGGGCAACAGGGGGTTGCGCGCGTATGCTGCGTCGTTCCTTGTCAACGATGGGGTAACCATCGCCTCCTCCTCTCTCCTTGCCTCCACTTCGCAAGACCCTGTCGCCAGACCCACCACACTTTCACCACGGCATGCTAGCGGCGAGTCGACTCTACAGCCTCGGCAGGGCGTGGCAGAATCTCGCGCCATGCTGAGCACTTCGTCCGAAGAGCCGACAGGCGGCTATCTGATCCCGATCGGCGGCGCCGAGAAGAAGGCACGAGACCCGTTAATCCTGAGTCGCTTCGTAGAGCTGTGCGGCGGGCGCGACGCGCGTATCGTCGTGGTGCCGACGGCATCCAAGATGCGCACGACGGGGCCGCGGTACGAGCGGGTCTTTACCGAGATCGGCGCCGCTAACGCTACCTCGCTGCCGTTCGCCGATCGCGCCGACTGCAACCGCGCCGATTGGCTACGCGTCATCGCCGAGGCAACAGGCATCTTTCTCACCGGCGGCTCGCAGCTACGATTGAGTCGAACGCTCGGTGGGACACCAGTAGCTCGCGCGTTGACATCAGCATCGAACCGCGGCGTCCACATCGCCGGCACCTCGGCGGGCGCGAGCTATCTTTCCGAGCACATGATCGCTTTCGGTGAGAAGGGCGCCTCACCCCGCACCCACATGGTGGCGTTCGCTCCGGGAATCGGCCTCACCCGCGACTTCACCATCGATCAACACTTCCGCGAGCGCGACCGACTCGGTCGCTTGCTAACCGTACTGGCTTACAACCCCTCCATCGTCGGCATGGGACTCGACGAGAACACCGCCGCCTTCATCGCGCCGGACCGGACCATGGAGATCGTTGGTACCGGATCGTGCACTCTGGTCGACGGCTCCGATCTCGAGCACTCATCGGTGGGAGAGCGAGCCGGCGATCCGGTCTGCCTGCTCGGTCTACGCCTGCACATCCTGTTGCACGGCTGCACGTACGACATACAGACTCGAAGCCCGCTTCCGCCAAGGGAGACACAGAGCCGATGAAAATCCTCGATTCGCGCGTCTATCTGGGTCCGAGCCTCTACGCCCACTTTCCGGTGATCCAGATGACGGTCGATCTGGGCACTCTCGAGCAATGGCCCACCGCTCGGCTCGGGGAAGGGTTCATCGACGCGCTGCTCGGCGCCCTGCCCGGCCTCGCCGACCACGGCTGCTCCTATCGCCAGGCCGGGGGCTTCGAGCGGCGGCTCCGCGAGGACGAAGGTACTTGGATGGGCCACATATTCGAGCATTGCGCCCTCGAGGTCCAGAACATCGCCGGCAGCCGCGTGACCTTCGGGCGTACCCGCGCCGTCGACAACGAGCCCGGCGTCTACGGCGTCGTGTACCAGTACGAGCAAGAAGACGTCGGACGCGCGGCGGGAGATCTGACGCTCACCCTGCTGCACAGCTTGCTGCCCGAAGAGCTACAGCCCCCGGGTGCTGTCCCCGTCGACTTCGACTTCGCCGAGGAGCGCGATCAGCTGATCCGCTGGGCGCAAAGGCGCGCCCTGGGGCCCAGCACGGCCGCGTTGGTGCGGGCGGCGGAGGAACGCGACATTCCCTGGATCCGGCTCAACACCCAGAGCCTCGTGCAGTTCGGTTTTGGACGACACCAGAAGCGCATCCAGGCGACCATCACAAGCGAGACCCGCCACATCGCGGTCGAGATCTCGTCCGACAAGGAAGAGACCCACAAGATCCTCTCGGGCCTCGGCTTGCCGGTGCCGAAACAGCACCTGGTGCGCTCATCGAAGTCCGCCGTGCGCGCCGCAGAGCACATCGGCTACCCGGTAGTCGTGAAGCCCTACAACGCCAACCATGGGCGAGGCGTTTCGATCGACTTGAGCGATGCCGGACAGGTGGCCGCCGCGGTCGAACAAGCACAACAGCACAGTCGTAGCGTGCTGGTCGAGAGTTTCATCAGCGGCCTCGACCATCGCCTGGCAGTGGTCAACGGGGAACTGGTGGCCGCCGCCAAGCGCATGCCCGCGCACGTAGTCGGTGACGGTGTCCACACCATCGAGGAACTCGTCGACAAGGTAAACGAAGACTCGCGAAGAGGTATCGGTCACGAGAAGGTCTTGACCCGCATCGAGTTCAGCCACCAGTCTGACCGCCTGCTGGCACAGAGCAACTACCGCCGAACGAGCGTGCCGCCTGGCGACGAGATCGTCTACCTCTGTGCAACGGCCAACCTGTCGACCGGCGGCACGGCGATCGACGTTACCGATATCGTGCATCCGGACAACCGCGAGATGGCGGTGCGTGCCGCCGGCGCCATCGGTCTGGACGTGGCCGGCGTTGACTTCCTCACCGACGACATCTCGAAGTCGTACAAGGAGTCTGGCGGGGCTATCTGTGAGATCAACGCGGCCCCCGGCTTTCGAATGCACGTTTCTCCCAGCGAGGGTAAGCCACGCGACGTCGCCGGCGCGGTGATCGACATGTTGTTTCCGGCGGGCAGCGCGAGCCGTGTGCCGATCGCGGCGATCACCGGGACCAACGGCAAGACCACCACGGCGCGCATGCTCGCGCATATCCTCAAGTTATCCGGAAGCCGCGTCGGGCTGACGTCGACCGATGGCGTATACATCGACGGCCAGCTCAGCGTGAAGGGCGACATGACCGGACCGATGGCGGCACGCATGGTGCTGCGTGATCCTGCCATCGACGTGGCAGTGCTCGAGACGGCTCGCGGTGGACTACTGCGCGCCGGCATGGGGTATCGCCGCTGCGATGTGGCGTGTTGCTTGAATGTGGAGGAAGACCACCTCGGCATGCGTGGCATCGATACCCTGGAGCAACTGGCCGAGGTCAAGCGAATCCCGATCGAGGTAGCGGCAGTCGCTGCGGTGTTGAATGCCGACGACCCCCACTGTCTGCGGATGGCGGATTACACGGAAGCCGAGCAGATCTGCTACGTCACTATGAGCCGCGAGCACACCCTGGTTAAGGAGCACATTCGTGCCGGCGGCCAGACCGTAGTGCTCGAAGAGGGCATGAACGGGCACATGATCGCGCTCTACGATGGCGGGACCCACGTCCCGCTGTTGTGGACCTACTTGATCCCCGCGACCCTCAACGGACGTGCGATGCACAACGTGCAGAACGCCATGTTCGCGGCAGCGCTGGCCCACTGCCTGCACGTCGGCATCGACAACATCAGGCAGGGTTTGAAGACGTTCGATACGACCTTCTTCCAGGCTCCCGGGCGCATGAATATCTTCGACGAGCACCCGTTCAAGGTGATCCTCGACTACGGGCACAACCCGGCTGCGATGCGCGCCATCTGCGATCTGGTGAGCCGCCTCGATCGCGACGGCAAGGCAATCTGCGTGCTGGCAGCACCCGGGGATCGTCGCGACGAAGACATCCGCCGAATCGCGCAGATCGCCGCGCCCCATTTCGACGAGTTCGTCTGCAAGCGCGACGATCGGCTACGCGGACGTGGCCCCGAGGAGATCCCGAGCTACTCGCCAACACGCTGAAATCGGCCGGAGTCGCTGACGAAGCCATACGCGTGATTCCTGATGAGGTCGAATCCATCGATGCGGCCCTGCGTAGCGCCGCCCCCGGCGATCTCCTGCTCGTCTTCGCCGACAACTTGTCCCGTTGCTGGAACCAGATCATCCACTTCGAGCCTTCCGATGCGTCCGAGTCGTCGACCGCTCCGGTAGCCGTACCGATTGATCTTCCGGAGGTGCCCGTGAGCTTGCTCACCGGTGACGAACGGCTCATCCGGGACGAACGCGGCGTGCGGCTGGCACGCGAGGTCGAAGAGGCAGACTGAAGCATGCGGCTGGTCGATTCGCGCCGCCTCACGGGGCCAAGCCTGGTCCAGGACGAAGCCGGGGCGGTCATCGAGGTGGAGCTTCCGGAAGACTGCGCTGAAGAGCTCGTTGACGATTGGCGTCGACAGGCGCAGCGACTCCTCGCCGCGGTTGGGTGGGGCAAAGAGCGAACCGCCCTACGCCGCTACGACCGAGGCGCCAGCTTGGCGATCAGCGCGCCCATCGACGGACTCTACGCCGCCTGCGAGATCAACGAGGCTGCCTGGGCGACGGCGGTAGCATCGTTTGGCGCGGAACCGCCGGCAAGCCATGGCCTGCCGCAGCTTCAGGAACTGGTCGACGCCGAAGCCAACCCGGCGCTGCTGTCGCTGGCCGCGGCGGCGGCTGAGCATAGCCTCGCATTCCTTTGCGACGACGAGATCGCTTCGGTCGGGCTCGGGTCGGGCTCCCTGGCATGGCCGGTAGACCGCCTGCCGGCCCCCGATTCGGTGACCTGGGGCTAGGCGCACGATGTGCCGGTGGCCCTGGTCACCGGAACGAACGGAAAAACGACGACGGTTCGGATGCTGGCCGCGATTGCTGCCGCAGCCGGTATTCACTGCGGCAACACGTCGACCGACGGTGTGCAGATCGACGGAACGACAATGCTCAGCGGCGACTACACAGGCGGCGAGGGTGCCCGAACCCTGCTACGCGACACGCGGGTCGATCTGGCATTGATCGAGACGGCGCGCGGCGGCCTTCTACGCCGCGGACTACCTCTCGGGCGGGCAGACGTCGCATATGTTAGCAACGTCGGCACCGACCATCTGGGCGAATACGGGGTAATCGATCTGGACGCTCTGGCGCACGTCAAGCTGCTAGTGGCCCGAGCCGCCAGCCCGGACGGGGTACTGCTTCTGAACGCGGACGATCCGCTCCTGCGACGCCACGCGGCCTCGGCCGGGGTGCCGGTCACCTGGCTGACGCTCGACGCCGAGGTGCCGCCGGTGGGCGCGGCGACACGCTCCGCAGTAGCGTACGTCCAACGGAATGGGGTGCTCGGCCGGTTGCAGGGCGGTCGCTTCGTAGCGCTGCTCGAGACCATCGCAGCGCCAGCCACCCTCGGCGGCGCAGCACGTCACAACGTCTACAACGCACTCGCAGCTGCGGCGATCGCCGACTCCGTCGGCCTCAGCACCAGCGCCATCGACGCTGGCCTGAAGGAGTTCCGTAGCGACGCTGAGCAGAACCCGGGCCGTGGCAACTACTTCGAGTTCGGCGGCTTGAAGGCGTATGCCGATTTCGCCCACAATCCGGAGGGCTTGGAGTTGGTTCTGCAGATGGGGGCCGCGATGCCCGTCAAGCGCCGCCTGGTAATCCTCGGGCAGGCCGGGGATCGTGACAATTTCTCGATCGACCGACTTGCCGAGGTCACCTGGCGCACGCGTCCGGAGCGCATCGTTCTAAAGCAAATGCCGGGCTACCTGCGCGGCCGTGCCGAGGGTGAAGTGGTCGAGCGACTCCAGCAGCGTCTGCTGGAGCTCGGTACGCCATCGGATCGCATTGAGGTGGCAGCCTCGGAGGTCGAGGCGGTGCAGTCGGCGCTACGCTGGGGGCGGCCGGGTGATCTGCTCATGCTGCTGCTTCACGCCCAGCGCGCGGAGGTGCTGGGCATGTTGCAGAAGCTCGACGCGGCCGGATGGCGTCCCGGAGAAACGCTGCCGGATTGACCGTCAGCCCGCCGCCAGGCGCATGATCTGACCGCAGATATATGCACCGTACGTGCCCACGGCATAACCAAGCACCGCCAGCAGGGCGCCTACCGGGGCCCAACGCAGGATGCACCGCCGAGGCCACAATCGGTGCCGACGCCGCGCCGCCGACGTTCGCTTGGCTGCCCACGGCCATGAAGAACACCGGCGCACGAATCAACCAGGCCACCCCGAGCATGATGCCGGCGTGTATGGCCATCCACACGCTGCCGACCACGAACAGTCCGGGGTTATCGAAGACTGCCATCAGGTTCATGCGCATGCCGATCGACGCAATCAGCACGTACAGACACGCCGAGCCGATTTTCGACGCGCCGGCATGCTCGAGCCGCCGTAGCTTCGTCGTAGAGAGCCCGATGGCGATCACCGTTGACAGCACGACAAGCCAAAAGAACTGTGACGTAAGGTTGTAGATTGCCAAGCTCGGCGCCGCCCGTTCGATCGCGGAAGATATTTGATCGGCGAAGAAATGGGCCACGGCGGTTACCCCGAAGCCCGCAGCCAAGATCTGTATCAGGTCGGTGAGGCTGGGGATGCGGGCGTGCTCGCGTTGTTGGCGCTCCACTCGTGCACGAAGCTCATCGATGGCCGACGTGTCGGCGCCGATGAAGGCGTCGATGCGGGAGGCACGCCCGACCATGAAGAGCAATACCGCCAGCCAGACGTTGGCGACGATCACGTCGACCGCGATCATCGCGGAGAACAGATCGTCGCCTACCTCGAACACCTCTTTCATCGCGGCCTGGTTCGCGCCGCCGCCGATCCAGCTCCCCGCCACAGTGGTAAGCCCACGCCACACGGCATCCGGTCCTGCACCACCGACGATACTTGGCTCGATCGCGCCCACCACCAGGATCGCCAGCGGGCCGCCGAGCACGATGCCGACCGTACCCGCGAAGAACATGATCAGCGCCTTGGGTCCGAGACGGACGATGCCGCGCACGTCGACGCTGAGGGTCAGTAAGACGAGGCTGGTGGGCAGCAGGTAGCGCGAGGAGACAAAGTAGAGGTTGGAGACCTCGCCGGAAATGATGCCCAGAGTGCTGAACAGCGACGGCAGGAAGTAGCAAACGAGGACCGTCGGCACGACCGAGTAGAAGCGCTGCCAAAACCGTGATCCGCTGTGTGACGTGGTGAAAACAAACGCCAGCATCACAAGCAAGATGCCTACGCACTACGGCGTCGTTGGTGATCAGCGGCTCAGCCGGCACGGCGACTCCGGTTGGTCAGCGGGCGCCGCTAGCTTATAGCAGGGTGCTGAAGGACTCTGATGGGTCTGGGTACGGCGTCGCCAAACGAGGCAGGGCCGACCTCGTCCCCTACCCGGTAATCCGGGCGATCGCCCGCATCGCCTGCCGCTGTACGTCGCGATCCGTGTCCTTCATGGCGTCGAGCAGGGCCTCCAACGCCTCGTCCGACTCGATCATTTCCAGAGCCCAGGCGGCCTGACGGCGCACCTCCGTGCCCTCGTCGGCGAGCGCGTCGACCAGGCGGCCGTGGCCCGCCCCAGCAGGCCGCTCATGACTGCGCTTCCTGGTGGCGCGCCAGCTCGACCAGCTTCGAGAGCCGGTCGAGATCCTGCTCGTCGAGGTCGCCGCTGCCCTCGCTCAGCAGCGCTGCAACAACGGCCTCGCGCGAGCCATCGAAGAACGTCCGTACCAGATGCTGTAAGGCGCTGCGTCGCGCTTCCTCGCGAGCCACCAGCGGCCGATAAACATAACGTGGTCCATCTTGTTGGTGTCCGATATGACCCTTGTCTTCCAACACCCGCAGCATGGCGCGAACGGCCGAGTAACTAGGCGGGGCGGGCATCAGACCGCGAACATCGGCAGCGCTCGAGGCGCCGTGTTCGTAAAGGATGTCCATGATCTGGCGCTCTCGTCGGCTCAGGTCGCGATGAATCTGATCGCTCATGGCAGCTCGCTGGTCGCAGCGCCCCGCGTTCGGGCGCCCTGCTGATCCATGTGTTGTTTCTTTAGCATGATGCTAAAAAACTAGCATCGTGGCCCACCACCGTCAAGAACGCGCCGCGGTATGCTGCGCGTCGTCGCTGCGATCGCGGCGAGCCACGTAAGCCACGCCGGAGAGCCCCCTTGTCACACGACGCCATCGTCGTTGGTCTGGGTACCATGGGCAGCGCCGCTGCGTGGCAGCTCACCGCCCGCGGGTGCTCGGTGCTCGGCCTTGACCGCCACGTTCCACCGCATGCGCTCGGATCAGGGCACGGCAGGTCGCGCATCATTCGCACCGCCTATATGGAAGACCCGGCCTACGTGCCGCTCGTGCAGCGATCCTTCGAGCTTTGGCGCGAGCTCGAAGCCATGACAGACAAGGAGCTTCTTCGCAGAACGAGCCTGTTGATGATCGGGCTTCCGGATAGCGACGCGGTAGCCGGCAGCCTGGCAAGCGCACGGTTGCACTCCCTGCCTCACGAGTTGCTCGACGCAGCCGAGATCCGGCGCTGCTTTCCGGTGTTTCAGCCCGATAACGATCTGGCAGCATTTTACGAAGAGGTCGCCGGCGTGCTCGAACCCGAGGCGTGTGTCTCCGCCTGCCTCGACGCCGCGTCGGCCGCCGGAGCCGACCTACGCTACGGCGAGCAGGTGTTGAGCTGGAGTCGGGACGGCCATGACGTGCGCGTGCGCACCCAGGCAGATGAGCACGTAGCCAAGTCACTCATCGTAACGGCCGGCGCCTGGGCCTCCCAGCTCTTGCCCGAGTTCGACTCCGAGCTGAGCGTCGAGCGGCAGGTGATGCATTGGTTCGAGCCTACGGACGGCATCGAGGCCTTCGCTCCAGATCGCCTCCCCATCTACCTGTGGGAGTCTCGCGCGGGCCCGGTTCTCTACGGCTTGCCCGCACTCGATGGGGCGCGTGGGGGGGTCAAGGTAGGACTCCATCATGGCGGCGAATCGACGACGGCAGATCACCTGGATCGCACTGTGCATGAGGCCGACATCGACGCCGTCCGGTGTTGTCTCGTCGATCGAATCCCGACCCTCAACGGACGCTGGCTCGAGGGCGCCGTCTGCATGTACACCAATACACCCGATGCGCACTTCGTCATCGGGCCGCACCCTAGCGCGGAGGGGGTCTTCATCGCCGTCGGGTTTTCCGGCCACGGCTTCAAGTTCGCACCGGTAGTGGGCGAGGCCCTTGCTGACCTGGTGGTCGACGGAGCCACCCGACTGCCCATGGACCCGTTCTCCCCGACGCGCTTCGGCTGATCCGTCGCACAGCCGCCACACCTCCACCCTGCTAGCAGGCCGTGGCTCGCGGACACCGAGGCTACTCAGATAGGTCGGCCACTATTGCCGGGTCGGTGTTGCCACCACAGACGAGCACCGCGACACGCTCATCCGGTCGACGCCGAACATCACCGGATACCAGCGCCGCAAGCGCCGTGGCGCCGCCGGGCTCGGCGATCACCCGCAGACGGTTCCACAGTAGCCACTGCGCTCGCTTGATCGAGGCGTCCGACACCAGCACGGATTCGCTGACCCAACGACTGGCGCTAGCGAAGCCGATATCGCCGATCCGGCTTGCCCCGAGCGAGTCTTTCGCCAGCCCACCGACCTCGACATGCACCGGCTTCCCAGCTGCAAGAGCTCGCGAGAGCGTCGGGCACCCCTCCGGCTCGACCGCCACGACATTTGCCTCCTCGCGCAACCAGGCCGCCGTTCCGCCGATCAACCCGCCACCGCCGACGGCCACCAGAACGGTCTCGAGGTCAGGCGCCTGTTGCTGTAGCTCACGACCGATCGTTCCAGCCCCGGCGACGATCTGCGGCTGATCGTAGGCGTGAACGACGAGCGCGCTGGTCTCCAGCGCGCGTTGATCAGCAGCTTCGCGCGCCTCATCGTAGACCTCACCGATCTGCACAACCTGCGCACCAAGATCGTGCAGCCGACGCACCTTCATGGTCGGCGTGCTAGCCGGCACGAAGATCTCGGCGCGGTGGCCGAGCTCGCGCGCTGCGAATGCCACGCCCAGAGCAAGATTGCCTCCCGAGGCCGCCAGCACACCGACCTCCGGCACGTCGGCAGAGAGCAACCGGTTGAAGGCACCGCGAGCCTTGAACGATCCGGTGTGCTGAAGAACCTCGAGCTTGAGGAGCAATCGAACGTCCGGTAGCCCGAGCTCCGCACCGGCGATCTCGATGACCGGGGTACGGCGCACATGGGGCGCAATCCGCGCGGCCGCCGAGTCGATCTCAGCTCGTGACGGAACCGAGGCAGTCGTCACCGGCATGACGGGTGCGTAACAATGCGGCGTCGCATCACTTCCCCTGCTGGTAATCGTCAAGGCTTGCGGGTATCGTCAGCCGCCGGGCGGCGAACTGATGCCCATCTTCGCATGAGGCCGCTGTCGTAGAGCCCCAGCAGTGGGGCTGGCGTCAATGCCCGACCCACTCGCTAGCCTCCCGAGCCGACGAGATGCCGCCTCCAGACTCCACTCACACCTCGTCGCGTCGTGCCATCGCGGGTGCGAGCCTCGTCGTGTTCACCAGCTCGGCGTTCATCATGACGCTGGAGATCGTCGCGGCGCGCCTCGTAGCACAGCATCTGGGCGTATCGCTCTACACCTGGACGGCGGTAATCGGAGTGGTGCTGGCAGGGATCGCCGTGGGCAACTACGTCGGCGGCAAGCTTGCTGACCTGTATCCGCCCCGCGCCCTGTTGACGACCTTGTTCCTGCTGGCCTCGATGTCGAGTCTTTCCGTGCTGTTCGTCGTCGACTGGATGGGGTCTTGGGAGAGGCCGGAGGTCATCTCTTGGCCGCTCTGGATCCTTCGCAACGTCGCCCTCACGTTTCTTGCCCCGGCAACCATCATGGGCACGATCTCGCCCGTGGCAGCCAAGCTGGCTCTCGGAGCGCGACGTGAAGTGGGCGCGACGGTTGGAACCTTGTACGCGAGCGGTGCCTCCGGAAGCATCCTCGGCACGTTCCTTACCGGCTACGTGTTGATCGATGCCTTCGGCACCAAGACGATCGTCTGCGTCATCGCCGCGGGCCTCGGGACAATGGGCCTGCTAGCGGGACGGGGTTTGCGCCGCAGCCCTGCTTCGTTCTTCGTGGTCTGGCTATCGTTGCTGTTTCTGATCTCTGCCCTAACCGTGGCGCCGTGGGCGTGGAGCGAGCGCTGGGGCCATTTCTTGGGCCTACGCTTCGCTACCGACCATCTTCACTATCAGGACGAGAGCAGCTACTTCACGATCGAGATCTATGACGCCGAGGAATTCGACAACACCCGCGTGTTGGCGCTGGATCATCTCGTGCACAGCTACGTGAACATGGACGACATCACGCAGCTGGACTACGGCTATGAGACCGTCTACGCCGCGGTGACCCACCACTTGGTAAGCACTGACGAGCCCTTGCGCGCGCTGTTCATCGGCGGTGGTGGTTTTACGTTTCCGCGCTATCTCGATACGCGTTTCGCAGCAGCAGATATCGACGTCGCCGAGATCGACCCGGCAGTCAAGCGTGCCGCTCAGGTCGCTCTGGGCCTGCCCGCCGACGATGCTACCCGCATCCGGACGCACACGCTGGACGCTCGCAATTACATCGACGATCTGCGGCGGCAGAATCGACGCGTGACGCACCCACATCAATTCGACTTCGTATACGGAGACGCGTTCAACGACCTCGGCGTGCCCTACCACCTGACCACACGGGGCTTCAACGAACGCCTGGCCGAAGTAATGACGCCCGACGGCGTCTACATGATCAACATCATCGATATCTATCGTGAGGGTCTGGGCCGGTTCTTGGGTGCTTATGTAGGCACCGTGCGATTGACGTTCCCGTTCGTCTACGTGTTCGCTGGCGACCCGGATGGACCCACGGACGAGCGCGACACTTTCATCGTGGTGAGCTCTCGACGAGCCTTACCGATCCTGGAGATCGGACCTAAAGAGAACGTTCCGGACGCCTGGGGCCACGTGTTTGCCTGGGCCGAGGCCGATCACCTAGGTGGAGAGATGGCGACAGTGCTGCAGCGCGGCGGTGGGTTGGTGCTGACCGACGACCACGCACCCGTCGACAATCTACTGGCGCCCGTCTTCTCGGACAGCAAGTGAGAGGCGCTGCAGCTGGGGCGCGACATGCTCGCGACGAAGCTCACAAGAGAGACCTCGACAGCCCAGCCTAGTGGCCTCTAGTGGCCTGTAACAGATGATCGTCGCATATCGCAGAAGGGATTTGCGGGTGAGATCAAGGCGCGGCGAGGAAGGCGATGCAATAGGCATCATCGACGAGGCGCAACGCCGATATCCATCTGTTACAGGCCACTTCTATGAGAAGGCCTAGTTCGGTCAAGGGCAATGTGGTGCCCAGCGAAGAATCGATCTGCACGCCATGCTCCTATTCGCACTCTGGTGGACGAGGATTCAGGTCGTCCGGTGCATTCTGGGGTCCGTCCCGATTCGAGGCGCTGCAATCTAGCTGCCGAGCTCGAAGCTCGTAGTGACCTTCGCAGTCGCCCGGACCGGGCGGTCAGATCGATAACCGTTGGGTCGCGTCGCCCTACCGACCTCCTGGTTGCGGGTTAGTTCATGCTGCTGAAACCTCTACAGGTGCGCGCAACGGTTCGTACTCGTCTCCACTCAGCCACAGTCGGTGCAGCACAACGGCGAGCTTACGGGCGACAGCAACTGCTGCCTTTTTGTTGCCATGAGGACCACCGCGTCCGGCCAGCTTGAGCCCCCAGCGTCTGAGCTCAGTATCGGGCCCGAAGGGGCCCAGGATGTAATGCGCCGAGCCCACCAACAGGCGTCGGAGCATTTTGTCGCCCGCCTTGGTTATTCGTAGCGCAGGGTCCTTGTCCCCCGACTGCCGTTTCTTCGGTCTCAGTCCCAGGTACGGGCCCACGGCTCTGGAGGTATTGAACCGCTCCGGCTCCTCGAGCGTCAGCACATACGCCAGTGCGGTCAGAGCTCCGACCCCGGCCACTTGCTGGAGCTGCTGTGTCTCCGGGTATCGCCCCTGGCACAGCTGCACGATCTGACGCTCGTATTGCTGGATGTTGCCCGTCAGCATGGCGATCGTTTCAAGCACCGGCTCGAGCGCTCCCTTGAGCCGCTCCGGTATGTGCTCTGGCGCGGTGCGCGCGAACGCCGGCGTCGAGCACCTGGGAATACGACAACCGGCCGACTTGACCGCACCACGCACATGGCTCACCAACTGCGTGCAGCTCTTTACCAGAGCATCTCGGCTCCGAATCACGGCTAGATCCGCTCGCGCTTGTCTGCCTCGATGCTGCACCGTCTTAAGCAGCTTTGGGTCCATTCTGCCCACTCGTGCCAGGTGCTCGGCATCCAACCGGTCGGTCCGTGCTCGCCATAGATCAGCTTCAGCCGCCTCGGGTTAGCCACCAGCACCTCATGACCCAGTTGCTTCAACTGCTCACTCATCCACGGCGAGTGCGTTCCAACCTCCAGCACTACTCGAGCGGGCTCCTCGCACCCGAACCGCCTCGCCAGCCCCTCCGGGCTCGTCCTCACCCGCCCTTCCTCCATCACCCTGCCCTTACTGTCGAGCACGCACATACGGCTGTACCGGTCGCTTACGTCCAGTCCAATCGTTACACTCCTCATCGGCCAACCTCCTTGGGCTTCGAGCCCGTTACGTTTGAAGAAACGTTTGCAGAGCCGTCAGGCTACTGCGTTCAGGAGGTTGGCCTTCTCATCTCATCTCATCTAGCCGCCCGAGACCGCTTCGTCGACGCCGATAATGCGCACGTCGGAGCGGTCAGGGTGATGATCGACCTCGACGATGATCGACGAGCCCAGATCCCATCCAGCCTCCTCTAGACGCTCGGCCCACTCGATCACCACCACGCACCCCCGACCGTAGAGGTCCTCTAGACCCAAGTCTGGGAGGTCGGCTGTACTCAGCCGGTATAGATCTACATGGTAGAGCGTTCGCCGTCCGGTGTACTCGTTGATGAGCGCGTACGACGGGCTCGACACCTGGCCGGGATCGAGCCCTAGCCCGGCCGCGATGCCGCGCACCAGCTGCGTCTTACCGGCGCCGAGCGGGCCAAAGATCAGGATCACCTCGCCACCGCGAAGCCGGCGACCGAGACCGGCGCCGACATGCTCGGTCTCCTCGGCGCTATGGGTCACGTAGTCGCGTGTGCGGCTCAAGGCTCCGCCCCCTCGGCGACGCGCCGGAAAGCGTCAGGGATCTCGTCGACGAGATCCGAAGCCAGGCAGCCCGTCTGCCCGAGGCGCTGTGCTGCGAGATCGCCCGCCAGCCCATGCAGCCAGGCCCCGGTCCAGGCGGCCGCCCCCGGGCGCAACCCCTGCGCGATGAGAGCGGCGATCAGGCCAGTCAACACATCGCCCGTTCCGCCGGTAGCCATCCCCGGATTGCCGCTCAGGTTGACGACCGGCGCCTGTTGGGGCTCGACGGTGAGAGAGCGATGCCCCTTAAGCAGCACCACCGCCCCGGACGCCTCGGTAAGCTCGCGTGCTGCGCCGACTCGATCCGACTGTACGTCGGCGACATCGACTCCCAGCAGCCGCGCCGCCTCGCCAGGATGCGGAGTGAGCACGCGCGGCCCGACCGCTTCTGTCAACACTTCAAGGACGCCGACGAGCGCGTTGAGGCCATCGGCATCGATCACCATGGGGCGGGCACATTCCGTCGCTAGCTGCCGTACCAACGCGACCGTCTCGGTAGCGGTGCCGATACCCGGCCCGATCGCCACGGCGTCGGCTGCCTCGGCACGCTCGAGCGCCGCCAGCACGGCGTCTGCACCGAGGCCACCGCTGGCTCCGGCCGGGGCGACATGCACAAGCGCCTCCGTAAGCTGGCAGGCAATAGGCAAATAGGCGGTCTCGGGGCACAGCACGTGCACCAGACCTCCCCCACCCCGCAGCGCACCGCGCGCCGCCAGCACCGCGGCGCCGGCGGTACCCGGAGCCCCGCCGATGACAAGTACGCGGCCATAATCCCCCTTGTGGCTATCGGACCAGCGGAGCGGCAATCCCGCCGCACAATCCTCCCGAGTCGGTCGCCACAATGCGGCCCGCGCCGCTTCGATGACCGCGGTGGGGAGGCCGATGTCCACCACCACCACCTCGCCACACGTCTCGCTCGCCGGGGCCAAGAGGTGGCAGACCTTCGGCGCGCCCAGAGCAACCGTCAAGGCCGCCTCCACGACAGCGCCCTGAATAGCGCCCGTATCGGCCAACAGCCCGCTCGGCAGGTCCACCGCAACCACGGGAACATCCGATGCGTTGATGCTCTCGATAGCGGCCGCGATGGCACCCCGAGGGGCGCTTTCGATCCCGGTTCCCAGCAGCGCATCCACGATGCAGTCGAACTCCGCCAGGTCGTCTGCCAGCGGGCCCCATGCCTCCTCGTTGTGTACCTCGACCACCGGCACGCCGAGGGTCACCGCAATTCGATGGTTGGTGGCGGCGCCATCACGCAGCACCGATCCCTCGCCGAACAGGTACACCACCACCTCGCCGCCCGTGTTGTGGAGGTGGCGTGCCACGACGAACCCGTCGCCGCCGTTGTTGCCGCGCCCGCACAAAACCGCGACGCTCGCTGGCGGCTGATCGCCGAAGTGGCTCGTCAGCGCCTCGACCACTTGCAACCCGGCGTTTTCCATCAGCAGGTCGCCCCGGACGCCGTAGTCGTCGATCGCAGCGCGATCACACGCTTGCATGGCGGCGGTGTCGAGAACCTTGATCATGACGAGGGCACGCGAGTGGCTGGTTTGATGCAGGATGCACGAGATGGACAATCATGTGGTTGCGCCAAGTATCTCAGGCGCGGCCGTTCTTGTCGGTACAGGGAAGTGCGGAAGGAGTGGCCGGGACGCCGGAACGATGCTTCACCGCATAAACTCGTTCGCGTGTATATCAGGTAACCCTCGAACCCAGGGGTCAATCGTGTCGCTGCGTTGCCTGCGCTTTCTCAGCGCCGGAGAGTCTCACGGACCGATGCTGGTCGGCCTGCTCGAAGGCCTGCCCGCCGGGATTCCCATCGATGTCGACGCCATCAACGCTGATCTGCGCCGCCGCATGGGTGGTCATGGCCGCGGCAAGCGTATGAAGATCGAGGCCGACGCGGCGCGCCTGGTGGGCGGCGTGCGACTCGGTGAGACGCTGGGGAGCCCGATCGCCTGGCTGATCGAGAATCGCGACTGGGTCAACTGGCGGGAGGTGATGGCGGCGGAAGCTCCTGCGGAGGACGGCAATTCGTCGGATGGCGATGGTGCCGGCGAAGGATCGCAGGCTGTGGCGGAGAGTGGGAACCGACCGTCGGCGGTGAATATCCGCCGCATCACGAGGCCGCGGCCGGGGCATGCCGACCTGGCCGGCGGGCTGAAGTACGACCGCGACGATCTGCGTGATGTGCTCGAACGCGCCAGCGCCCGCGAGACGGCCGTGCGGGTAGCAGCAGGGGCGTTGTGCAAACAGTTTCTGGGCCATCTCGGCATCGAGGTCACGAGCCACGTGACGCGCATTGGCGCCGCCGCGATCGAGGCCGGTGCCCCACCGACGCCGGTCGCATCTGTACGCCAGCGCGCCGATGCGTCGCCGGTGCGCTGCGTCGACCCCGAGGTCGAGGCCGCAATGATTGCAGCCATCGACCACGCCCACGATGAGCTCGAGACACTCGGCGGCGCGTTCGAGGTCATTGGAACGGGATTGCCGCCCGGTCTAGGGAGCCACATCCAGTGGGACCGCCGACTAGAGGCGCGGCTCGGCCAGGCGTTGCTATCGATTCAAGCGCAGAAGGCCGT
Source organism: Acidobacteriota bacterium (assembly GCA_965205505.1). Lineage (GTDB taxonomy): Bacteria > Acidobacteriota > UBA890 > UBA890 > WLXD01 > DASCOT01. The sequence continues at coordinate 2,699,164 of CBDBHB010000009.1, read as the reverse complement.
GGAGATCGGGCCGGCGATCTGGTGCGCCTCACAGCCCGGCTCGATGGCGCACGACGCGATCATCCGCGAGCCGGACAACCGCTGGGGCCGGCCGACCAACCGCGCCGGCGGTACCGAGGGCGGTATCACGTACGGCGGTGAGCTGCGGGTGACTGTCTACATGAAGCCTCTATCGACGCTCCGACAGCCGCTGCCCTCCGTCGACATCGTCAGCGGCGAAGCGGTCGATGCTGTGGTGCAGAGGTCCGACACCTGCGCCGTGCCCGCCGCCGCGGTCGTAGGCGAGGCAATGACCGCGCTGGTATTGGCCGATGCGTGCATCGAGAAGTTCGGCGGTGACAGCCTGCGGGAGACGCTGCGCAACTACCGCGGCTACATGAAGCAGGTGGCGGACTTTCCGTCAGCCGACTAGAGGCCTGTAACAGAGGTTAGTGCTCCTGCGTGGGTTCCGTTGACCGGCGACAACCGCGAGCCTACGGTGTCCGTGCGCCGATGCGCGGCGTCGAGCTCACCAACCTGGCGACCGGCGACTCGAGCCGAGCCCGCAGGGAAAAGATCGAGGACGGGCCACATGCATGCCTCTCGCGCTCTGGTATTGATGGCGATGGTCGGAACGGCTGTCGGAGCAATGGCTCAGGACAGGGTGATCGAGTTTCCCGACGTCTCCGGCTACCACACGCTGATCGTCGACCCGCACACGCACTCGGTCTTTTCCGACGGCCTGGTGTGGCCCTCCATCCGCATCGACGAGTCGAAGCTGGACGGGCTCGATCTGGTGGCGGTGACCGAGCATCTCGAGTACCAACCGCACTCGGAGGATATTCCCCATCCCGATCGCAACCGCTCGTTTGTGCTGGCCACCGATCATGCAGAGCGTGCCGGGTCGGAGCTCATTGTCGTCAACGGTGCTGAAATTACCCGCGAACCGCCCCTCGGGCATGTGAACGCCGTCTTTCTGATCGACGCGAACGCCCTCCGGGCCGACGACCCGATGAGCGTCTTCCGCGCGGCCAACCGTCAAGGCGCTTTCCTGTTCTGGAACCACCCGTGGTCGTACGGGCTGCGGAGCGACGGCGTCGCCGCGCTTACCGACATGCACCGATCGCTCATTGCCGACGGCCTGTTGCATGGCATCGAGGTGGCCAACGGGAACAGCTACTCGTCCGACGCGCTTCAGATCGCGCTCGATCACGACCTCACGATTCTCGGTGTCTCCGACATCCACGGGTTGATCGACTGGGACTACGACATCCACGGCGGCGGGCACCGCACCGTCACGCTTGTCTTCGCAGTCAGCCGCACCGCCGAGGCGATCCGCGAAGCGCTGCTGGCGCGGCGAACCGTTGCCTGGATGAACAACACGCTGATTGGGCGCGACGAGGTACTGATGCCGCTGATCGAGGCGTCGCTGACGGTGACGGAAGTCGTCAAGAGAGGCCAACGTGACATCGTCGACGTGACGCTGTCCAATGCGTCGGACGCGACCTTCGAGCTGGCGAACCGTGGCGACCATCGTTTCCAAGACCAGGCGTCGCTGATCCGGGTACCCGCACACGGCGACGTCACGCTTATCGTTGCCGGCGAGCCCCGTTCGGCTTTCGCTCTCAAGCTCCAGGTGATGAACGCCATCACCGCACCCGGCTCGCATCCGATGCTGAGCCTCGATGTGCGGGTACGCTAGCGGCACACGCCGCCAGGCCTGTCACACTTCCAGTAGCTACGCGCTCTCCACCAGCGGCAGTACCCGCGCCAGAGCTTCGTCGACGTCCGGCGTCGTAATGTGCCGGTGAGTAACCAGCCGCACCGCACCGGCAGCGGTTGGCGTGCAGAGCACGCCTCTGTCCCGCGCCGCACGACAGAAAGCAGGCGCGGTCATGCCATCGACATCAAAGACCACGATGTTGGTGTCGACATGACCAAACGTCAACGAGACGCACCCGGTCTGCAGCAGGCCGTCCGCCAGACGACGAGCGCTTGCGTGATCCTCGGCCAATCGATCGACGCCGGATTCCAACGCCACAAGCGCCGCTGCGGCCACCACCCCGACTTGGCGCATACCGCCACCGAACATCTTGCGTACGCGCCGTGCCTCGCGAATGAAATCAGCGCCCCCTGCGAGCAACGAGCCCACCGGGGCCGACAGGCCCTTCGACAGCGACACCATAACCGTGTCGAAATCTGCCGCCAGGTCCGCCGCGGGTCGTTCGGTGGCCACCGCCGCGTTGAACAAGCGCGCCCCGTCAAGATGGGCGCGCAAACCCCGCTCCCGACACACCGCGACCACCTGGCGGGCGATCTCGAGTGGGTACACCTTCCCGCCGGCCATGTTATGTGTGTTTTCGAGCACGATCAGCGCGCAGCGCGATTGATAGTACGGGCGCGACATCAAGTGGGCCTCTACGTGGCGTGGGTGCAGCACACCTGCCTCGCCGGCGACAGCGCGTAGCTGCAGGCCCGAGAGCACCGCTGTCGCGCCGAGCTCCCAGTCGTGCCCATGGCCCGATGCCTCGATCAGCACCTCGTCACCCGGTCGCGCCTGCAGATGCGCCGCCACCTGGTTGGCCATCATGCCGGTGGGCATGAACAGGCTCGCCGGCTTGCCGAGCAGCTCGGAGCCGACCTCCTGCAGGCGCTCGACGGTGGGATCCTCACCGTAGACATCGTCACCGACTTCGGCCGACGCCATGGCTTGGCGCATGGCATTCGTGGGCTGCGTCACCGTGTCGCTGCGCAGATCGATAAGCGGCGCGGTCATGGAACGCTAGTCATCGTCAACAACTTCACGTAGGTAGCGGGCGGTGTGCGATCCGGTGCAGACAGCAACCTCTTCGGGTGTACCCGCCGCTACCAGCGAGCCGCCCCCATCACCGCCCTCGGGGCCAAGATCGATCACCCAGTCGGCCGCTTTGATGAGGTCGAGGTTGTGCTCGATTACGATGACCGAGGCGCCGGTGTCGATCAGCCGGTTCAAGGCAAACAGGAGCTTGACGATATCGTCGAAGTGCAGCCCGGTGGTGGGTTCATCGAACAGGTAGAGCATTCCCTTGCCGCCACCCTGGAGCAGATGTGACGCTAGCTTGACGCGCTGCGCCTCGCCCGCCGACAACGTGCTGGAAGGTTGCCCCAGTCGGAGGTAGCCGAGACCGACGTCCTCCAGCGCCTTCAGCCGCGACTCCGCCTTGGGCAGATCCGCGAAGAACCGACGCGCCTCTCCGACAGTCAGCTGGAGCACGTCGTAGATATTCTTACCACGCACGCGAATATCCAGCGTTTCGCGCCGGAATCGACTGCCGCCGCACTCCTCGCAAGGCAAGTTGACGTCAGGAAGGAACTGCATCTCCACAAGGATCTGGCCGGCGCCTTCACACACCTCGCAACGCCCCCCGGCGACGTTGAACGAGAAGTGCCCAGGGCCGTAACCACGGGCGAGCGCCTCGCGCGTCGCCGCAAAGCGCTTTCGGATAGGGTCGAACGCCTTTACATAGGTCACCGGGTTCGATCTTGCGCTTCGACCGATCGGCGCTTGGTCAACCAACACCGCCTGACGGATCAACCCCGCCCCTTCGATATCGTCGTGATCGCCCACCGCTCCGTTCCACTGACCCAGGCGTCGAAGCAAGCCGGCGTGGAGGACGTCGTGAATAAGCGTGCTCTTGCCCGACCCCGAGACGCCGGTAACGCAGCAAAGCACGCCGAGAGGGAACGTAACGTCGATGTTCTTGAGGTTGTGCTGCCGCGCTCCGATCACCCGTAGCTCTTGAACGCGCGGACGGCGCAGCGCCGGCATCGGGACTCTGCGCTGGCCCGAAAGGTACGCTGAAGTAACCGACTCGGTGGCGTCGTGGATCTTACTGGGCGCGCCGGCGAACACTACGCGGCCACCGAGAACTCCGGCCCCGGGGCCCATATCGATCAAGTAATCGGCACCCTCGATCATCTGGCGGTCGTGCTCGACCACCAAGACGGTATTGCCGAGATCTCGGAGACGTTCGAGGATCGAGATCAGCCGCTCGTTGTCGCGCGGATGTAGTCCGACGCTAGGCTCGTCGAGCACATACATAGACCCCACCAGCATCGAGCCGAGACAGGTTGCCAGGCTTATGCGCTGCGCCTCTCCGCCCGACAGGGTACCGGTGAGGCGGTCGAGAGTGAGGTACTCGAGGCCCACTTCGATCAGGTAGCGGAGCCGCGCCCGGATCTCTCGGAGCACCTGATCGACCACCACCGCGACATGCGCCGGCTGTTCCAGATCGTCGAAAAACGCCGCGATCTCACCGATGCTCAGACAGGAGACCTCGGGCAAGGTGCGGCGGTCGATACGAACGGCGTGGGCATCGCTGCGAAGACGCGTACCCTGGCACGCCGGGCAGCCAACGTAGCCGCGATAGCGCGCCAGTAGAACGCGGACGTGGAGCTTGTGCTGCTTCTTCCGAAGTCCGGCGAAAAACCCGTGCACTCCGACAAAGCCATCACCGCCGTCGAGAATCGCGTCACGTTGTTCGGGCTCGAGATCTGCCCAAGCGACATCGAGCGGAATGCCACGCTTGGCAGCGAACGCACGCATCGAACTTCGGATGCGATGTCTACTCTCCTTGTTCCACGGTTCTACGGCTCCGTCGGCGAGGCTCCTGCGGCGATCGGGAATGACCTTCTCAAGATCGATCTCGATGATGCTGCCGAACCCCTTGCACTCAGGGCAGGCGCCGTACGGATTGTTGAATGAGAACAACCGCGGCTCCGGCCGAAGGAAGTCGCGATCGCAGTCCGCGCACCGGTAGCGATCGTCGAACGAGCGCAGCTCCAGCCCGTCATCAAGCTGGATCCAAACCCGCGCTCGGCCCTCGCCCTCGCGAAAGGCGACCCCTATCGAGTCGAGCAGGCGCTCGCGCGACCGCTGACGTAGACGCAGTCGGTCGACGATTACGTCGACCTCGTCGCCGCGCAACGTCGAAGTCAACTCCGCGAGCTGGGATGGGGTCAGCTCGCACACCGCACCGTCGGTCAAGAGGCGCCGGAAACCCGACTTGAGCAGGTGCTGAAGGAGCCCGAGTCGTGATACGTCATCTCGAGGCAACGGACGCGGATAGGCTATCAACGCACGCTCCTCCGCGTGCTCGTCGAGCAGCCGCGCGGCGACCTCTCCGGGCGCGTCGGCGCGCACCGCGGTGCCGCAGCTTGGGCAGATCGTCGTCCCGGCACGCGCATACAGCAGCCGCAGGTAGTCCTGGATCTCAGTGACCGTACCTACGGTTGAGCGAGAGTTGCGCGGTGGCACCCTTTGCTGGATGGCGATGGCCGGACATACGCCACGAACTTCGTCAACCAACGGCTTGTCCATGCGCTCGAGAAACTGGCGCGCGTAGGCGGATAGCGACTCCACATACCGTCGCTGGCCCTCGGCGTAAACGGTGTCGAAGGCGAGGCTCGACTTACCGGAGCCGGACACGCCTGTGACCACTACCAGGCTGCCGGCCGGAATCTCTACGTCGATGTTCTGCAGATTGTGGACGCGCGCCCCTCGAACGACGATCGGTTCACTCGCTGCCGCCGCGGACGTGCCCACCGTGGCTTCCACCCCCATTTCCCCGCATGCCTCCGAACAGACCCTTTGCGCGATTCTATTTCGCCCGACGGACAAGAGATCGATACTACCAGGCTGCAGCCTGCCGCCACCGCTTCGTGGCGCATACCCGGCGACGCTTTCGGACTTGCGCTTGCCGTGTCGGTGGCGGAACGTTCGGCTGCCGCAGCAGATCACGGCAACCGACGACCGTCTCCAGTCTGCGTGAGCGACCGACACGATGAGCGACCAGCACGAGACCGACGACGAGGCACGTCGCAACGACTACTTCCGACAGATCGAGCGGCACTTCGGCATACGCCGCGACGGTCCGCTGCTGCTGTCGCCGCGCGACTGGCAGGTCGTCGAGCGCTGGTACGATCGCGGCATCCCGCTGGATACGGTGCTGCGAGGCATCAATGGCGCGTTCGACCGCTTCGACGCGAGCGCCTCGTCGAGAAGGAAGGTGAACTCACTGTCATACTGCAGGCAGCAGGTCGAGGCGGCATGGGAGGAGCAGAGTCGGCTCGGGATACTTCCGGGCGCCGATACGGGTGGCGACGGGGATCCGGCCGTCGAGCACCTCGAACGGGTCGCCACTACCTGCCGTGCGGCCATCGAGACCACGCCGGAGCTTGCCGAAGCGCTGCAGATTGCGGCAACCGCTCTCGATCGTTTGGCAGTTGAAGCCGGCGCCCTCGGAGCCACCGAGCTCGACCGTCGAGCCAATACTATCGAGGCCACGTTCCGCAACACCGCCGAGGCCCGGAGCGGGCTGCCCACCCTCCGATTGCCACGCTTTAGTCCCTGGACCGTGTGACCGCTGGTCTGCCCCTGCTCGTGTGGCGGTGGTGGTTACATGGAGCGGCGCCAGCGCCTGGGCCAGCGCCGTTGCTCCAGGCCAACTCGAGAGCGTTCCGTGGTCGAGCGCCGCCTCGGTACTCGCCAGTCTTCTGCTCTGGGTCGCGGCAGGTCGCGTCAGACGGCCGCAGGGTGCCTTCGCCGTCCTTGTCGCCGCCACGCTAATGGGAGGGGTCGCCGGCAGTAGCGCCTCCCGGCCTAGCTCTCTGCGCTTCCTGGCCGAGCATGACGGCGGCCTAGATGGCCCTTGGAGAATCCAAGGCCACGTCGTACGTGAGCCGACGGCGGTGGCGCGCGGATCGACGGTGACCGTCGATGTGGATCGCGTATGGCTACAGCAGCGGTGGCAGTTGCTTCAAGGACGAGTCGAGCTGCAGATCCCCGAAGCCCCGCCGCGACCTAACTGGTACTCCGGAACACGATTGGAAGCCTGGCTTCGACTGCAACCCGACCGACCACCGGCGAACCCGGCACGCGCGACGATCGACCGGCTACGACTGCGTGGCATTGACCTACGCGCGCGATTGAAGAGCTACGGCCAGGTGCGGATGCGGGCACCGCCGGCGACGTACCTAGCGACCCTTCCAGGACGAGCTCGCGATTTCGTCCGCGCGCAAATCGCCGCGACCTTCCGGCGCCACCCGAATCTCGTGCGCGCCCTGCTGCTCGGTGAACGACGCGATCTCGATGAGAGCCTGCTGCAAGACATGACGCGTAGCGGCCTGATCCATCTGCTAGCCATATCCGGGTTGCACGTCGGGCTGCTCGCGATGGCACCGACGGCCGCCCTGCGCGTGCTGGGCCGCTCGCCGCGGGCGAGTTGGTGCGCGGGGCTCTGCGCTGCCCTGCTCCTCGTATCGTTGGTAGAGCCGCGGGCGCCGATCCGGCGCGCCGCAACGATGGTCACGTGCCTGCTCGCAGGTCGCCTGACTGGGCGACGGGTGGCGTCGACCGACGCGCTCGGCTTCGCCATCCTGGTGATTGTCGCCGTCGAGCCCGTCGCACTGGAGCAGTTCGGCTTCCAACTGAGTGTTGCCGCCACCGCAGCGATCGTACTGGCGGCCCACCGTGGCGAGATGCTACTCGTCCGCATGTTCGGCACCAGCCTGGTGGCTAGCAGCGCGGTGGCGCCCTTGCTGGCGACGCAGACAGGTGCGGTCCCGGTCGCCGGACTGCTGCTCAACGTGGTCGCCATCCCGGCCGTCTCTGCTGCCCTGGTGCTCGCGGTGGTCGCGCTGATCGCCGCGGCAGCCGGGCTGCCGGCGCTTCCGGGCGGCCTGGCGGCCGGTGCCGAAGCGATGCTCGACGTCGTGCTCGCGTGTTCGCGAGCTCCTGCCTCCCTGGGAATCGGTCCGGTCGCCCTCGCTTCGGCCAGCGCCGCATCAGCGGTTTTGTACGGTCTCGGCATGATCGTCGTCGTACGCGCGCGTGGTCGGCTGCTCATCGCGGGCCTGTTATCGATGGTCGTCGCAATCGGTCTCGCACTCCGATCCCCGCAGCAGCCAGTGTATCCACGCCTGCTCGCCCTTGATGTGGGACAAGGCGACGCCCTGCTGCTGGTTTCGGCCGACGGGGCGGTGCTGGTCGATGCTGGCGGCTACCCGGGCATCGATTACGACACCGGCTACCGCATTGTCGAGCCGGAATTGCGTCGACTGGCATCGAACGCATCGAAGTGGTAGCGATCACCCACGATCACGCCGACCATATGGGCGGAGTGTCGACGATTCTGCGCCACTTTCGAGTCAGTGAGCTGTGGCAAGGCGCAACCCCGGCCGGGTCCGAGACAGCAGCCCGCCTATACGAGCTGGCTCGAGCGCGCCGCACCGTCATGCTCACGCCCACCGCGGTCGAGCGAACGATCGCCGGCTGCCGCTGGCGCAGCCTCCCGGCGCCAGGTAACGAACTGCGAGCCGGGGCCCGTGAGGTGAACAACGAGGCTTCGTTGGTTCTTGTAGCTACCTGCGGCACCAAGCAAATGCTGCTCACCGGCGACGCCGGTACGACAGCGGAGCGACACTGGGACCTTACGCGAATGGCAGGCGCGTTTCTGAAGGTCGGACATCACGGCAGCGCCAGCGCCACCTCAGACAGTCTCCTGAGTCGCCTGCGGCCGCGCCACGCGGTGGTGTCGGTAGGTGCTACCAACCCCTGGTCACTGCCGCGTTCCAGCGTGCTCACATGACCCAAACCCCGAAAACGGTGCCAGGTTGATGTTTAGGAAATCGGTGTACCGTCGTCCTCCAAGCAGGAGGACAGATGAAGCGGAAGAGGTACACGGACGAGCAGATCGCCTACGCGCTGCGGCAGGCTGAGGCGGGCACGCCGATCAAGGAGGTGTGTCACAAGCTGGGCGTCAGCGAGCAGACGTTCTACACGTGGCGCCGCAAGTTCGCCGGGATGGGCGTGGCCGAACTTCGGGAGCTACGACAACTCCGCCATGAGAACCGGAAGTTGAAGCAGCTGGTGGCAGATCTGAGCTTGGACAAGCACATGCTCCAGGAGGTGCTGTCAAAAAAGGTGTGAAGCCGGCGCGCAAGCGCGAGGTGGTGCGGTACCTGCAGGACGGGTTCCGTGTCAGTGAGCGTCGAGCGTGTCGGCTGATCGAGTTGTCGCGCACCAGCCATCGGTATCAGAGCACAAGGACGGACGACCCCGTGCTGCGGCGTCGTCTTGGCGAGCTCGCCGCGGCGCGTCCGCGGTTCGGGTATCGGAGGTTGTGCGTGTTGCTACGCCGCGAGGGATGGGTAGTGAACCAGAAGCGCGTGTATCGGATCTATCGAGAGGAGGGGCTGGAGGTACGGACCAAAAAGCGACGGCGCAAGCGGGCGAGTCACATACGGCTTGTGCTGCCGCCCGCAGAGCGGCCCAACGAGCGCTGGAGCATGGACTTCGTGACCGATCGGCTCGAGAGTGGCCGGCCGTTTCGGGTGCTGACGGTGGTCGATCAGTTTAGCCGTGAATGTCCGTTACTTGAGCCGGGCGTGTCGATGACCGGCAAGGCGGTGGCTGGAGCACTCGAGCGGCTGTCGTTTGCCGGGCCGTTGCCACGGGTCATCACCGTCGACAATGGCTCAGAATTCTACTCCCAGGCGATGGACTCCTGGGCGTACCGAAGAGGCGTGCAGTTGGAGTTCATTCGGCCGGGAAAGCCCGTGGAGAATGCGTTCATCGAGAGTTTCAACGGACGGCTTCGCGACGAATGCCTCAACGCCAACCTGTTCTTCTCGATCGATGACGCGCGCCGAAAACTGGAGGCTTGGAGGCTTGATTACAATACCCACAGACCACACAGCTCACTGAACGATCGAACTCCTACGGAGTTCGCCAGGGGCTGGCAACCGGAGGCTTCGGAACACCGAATCCTAAACCTCTGACTGGTACTGATTTCGGGGTGGGGTCAAGCACCGAGTTACTGAGATAAGACGTGGTACTAACCGTGGGGTCAGGTCAACACGACTGAGAGCACATCGCACGGCGGTGTACCGCACGGACCGAGACGGAGCCCTTACCGTCGAGTTCGGGGCCCGGGTGCGGGTAAGAGGCGAGCGATGGCGGAGCGGCTCCGGCGACTGAGCGGCGCCCGCGTCAGGCCGCCTTCCATCCGGCCCCAACTCGCCGCAACCAGGCCCACCACACTTCCACCACTGCCTGCTAGCAGGCGTCGTTGTGCGGATCGAAGCAGTGACGGCAACGAGCCTCGTACACATCCGATGCACCCACCACGACGCGCTGCTTGCTGGCGGTCAGCCGCTGCGAGAAGTTGGCGGGTCGGCCGCATTGCATGCAGATCGCGAGGGTCTTGGTGATGTACTCGGCAATCGCCAGCAACGCCGGCATGGGCTCGAAGGGCTCACCGCGGTAATCCTTGTCGAGCCCAGCCACGATAACGCGATGCTCCTCAGCGGCAAGGCGTTGGCAGACCTCGACGAGCCCGTCATCGAAGAACTGTGCCTCATCCACGCCGACTACCTGAGTGTCGGCGCGCACACCCGCGTACAGCTCCTTGGAGTCACGGACGCGGGCGCTCGGCAGTTTCTGCTGGTTGTGCGACACGATGTGATCGCTGTCGAAACGATCGTCGACGCGCGGCTTGAAAACCTGCACTACCTGTTTGGCGATCTGGGCCCGCCGGAGGCGGCGAATCAACTCCTCGCTCTTGCCGGAGAACATGCTGCCGCAGATCACCTCGACTGTTCCGAACTCGTGATGCGGTGCTCTCGGCTCGAGTCTTGCCATTGCCCTACCCCGATCTCGGCGCCAACCGGACGGCGCCCTCACCGATGCCGCAGCGGCACCGCAGGCTGCTAGAATTCGACCCCCCGCATCCACTCCCGGCGAGCCATGACAACCGAATCCGCGACCGAGCCTGAGACGGACGATGACTCCCCGCTACGGACGCTGCTGGCGGGGTTGGAACGTGCCCGCAAGCTTACCGTCTGGTCGCTCCTGGGGTTGGCGATCGGCACGTCGTTGTCGTGGACCTGGTCGCGCGAGATATTCCGGTTCCTGGCCAGCCCGCTGATCGACGCGCTCGCCGTACGCGGCCAAGATCCGCGACTGACGTTCACCGGGCTAACCGACCCGTTCGTGCTGTACTTCACGGTTTCGTTGTCGAGCGGCCTGGTATTCGCGATGCCGATACTTGCTTTACAGCTCTATGCGGTCGTGGCACCGCGCATCCGACTGCGTTCCGCGGTCACCATCGTGGCCTTCGTGCTAACCGCTTGCGCGCTGTTCCTCGGCGGGCTCAGCTTCGCGTACTTCATCCTGATTCCCTTCGCCGTGAATTACCTGCTCGACGTCGGCAAGGAGTTCACACACGCCATCACGATCCGCGATTTCCTGCGTTTCACCGTGCGCCTTCTGCTAGCGATGGGACTCGGGGCACAGCTGCCGCTGATTATCTTGAGCGCCTCACGCGTTGGGCTGGTGAACGCACGCGGGCTGCTGCGATGGTTCCCCTATGCGGTGCTGGTAGCCTTCGTCCTGGCAGCGATGCTGACGCCACCCGACGGGGCGAGTCAGTTCCTGGTGGCTGTGCCGCTGCTGGTGTTGTACCTGGTCGGCGTGTTGGTGGCAGCGATCGCCGGGCGTTAGCGAGGGCCACTAGTGGCCCTCGCCCTCCTTCACACGCCGCCACTCAGCCTCCAGCTCGTCGGGCGTGGTACGAATTCGCTCATCGCCGACAGCCGCTTCCAGTTGTCGAAACCGACGTTCGAACTTGCCGCTGGCATCGTTGAGCGCGACCTCCGCCGAGTGCCCCAGATGACGGGCGAGGCTGGCCAGCGTCAGCAACAGGTCGCCGAGCTCCTCTTCGGCACAGCGCGCGTTGTCGTGCTCCAGTGCAGAGGCCAGCTCATCGAGCTGCTGACGCGCCTTGTCGACCACATCCGCCTCTGAGGCCCAATCGAACGCCATCTGCGCGGCCCGCTTTCCGAGCTTTTGGGCGCGCTCCAGAGCCGGTAGCGCTCGCGGCACGTCGTCGAGCAACGATCCGGCACCGCGCTCCTGGTGCTTGATCGCCTCCCAGTTGCGCAGTACCGCCGCCGCGTCGTCGGCTCGGACGTCGCCGAACACGTGCGGGTGGCGGCGCACGAGCTTGCTGATGATCGCTTCGATAGCATCGACGACCGTGAAGCTCCCCTCCTCCGCACTGATCTGCGACAGAAACACGACCTGCAGCAACAGATCCCCGAGCTCTGCGCTGAGCACCCTGGCGTCGCCGTCGTCGATCGCCTGCACGACCTCGTAGGCCTCCTCGAGCGTGTAGCGCCGCAGGGTGGAGAGATCCTGCTCACGATCCCACGGACACCCGTCAGGACCACGCAGCCGGCGCATAATGCCAACCAAACGGGAAAAAGCCTCGCCCGCCAAACGGTCATGCGGCTCGCCCTCGCGCCGATCTTCCCTTTCGACCATGGACGCAGTCTATGGTTCGCAAGCGCCGACCGCGCGCCGAGCCGTTGCTCGCCACACTTCCACCACGGCCTGCTAGACTCGTGTCCATGAACGAACCTGACGTACCAGACGGTGAGCGACCGAAGATCAAGGTCACCGACCGGCGGTTGTTCGATAGCGACGGGAACCTGCGCGATGAAGCTCCGTCGCCACCGTCAGACGACCCGGCAACCGCGCCCACCGGCGCGGCTGCGCCCGAGCCCGGCGGGGACTTGATCGAGGCCGCCGAGGCGTCGAGCGACGATGCCCCGGAGGTTGTTCCGAGCGTTGTGCCGTCGGAGGTCGAGGACGTCGCCTCCACGGGCGCCAGCGACGCAACGCAGAAAGCCGCGTCGAGGCTCAAGCTCGACGACCAAGCATTGCTTAAGTTCATCGAGGAGCAGTATGTCGGCGGGCTTCTCGCTCTGGGGGCCATGCCGGAGCCACAGAGCGGTCAAATGGTCGAAGATCTCGACATGGCGCGCCTGCGCGTCGAGGTCTTGGGCTTGCTGCAGGAAAGCACAGAAGGCGAGCGCTCCGACGACACCAGCAAGGCCCTCGAAGACGTGCTCTACCAGCTGCGCTTGGCCTACTTGCAAAAACGCAAGGTGGCCAAGCTCTAGCAGGCCGTAGTGGAAGTGTGGTGGGTCTGGTTACGGCGAGTTGGGGCCAGATGCAAGGCGGCCTGACACAGGCGATGCCCTAGCCATCGTCGAGGAAGGCCAACGCCGCAGTTGGCCCCAAATCGCCGTAACCCTTCGGGCGACAGGGGGTTGCGCGCGTACGCTGCGTCGTTCCTCGTCAACGATGGCGTAACCATCGCCTCCTCCTCTCTCCTTGCCTGCACTTCGCAAGACCCTGTCGCCAGATCCACCACACTTTCACCACGGTCTGCTAGCATCACCGGCTCGCCAAGTACTTCTGGTCACCGATACGCCGCAGTGCTCGGCACAGCGCGCTTGCCGCTACGCGACCGCAACTGGACCGTCGCAATGGAGCTGTGCAACCAACGGAGTTGTAGGTCAGTGAAGTTGTAGGCGAAACGAAGTTGACTGGAACTAACTAAGGTTTTATACTTTCGTCTAACTAAACTGCGATAAAGCCCTGGCTCGCCATGAACACCGGCAGCTGGGACCGAAACCTCTCTGGGACCCCGTTGAGCGGGGCCTCGATCAGGAGCCCGACATGTCCAAGATCATCGGTATCGACCTGGGCACCACCAACTCGGTAGTCGCGGTGATGGAGGGCGGCGAGCCCACCGTCATCCCGAACGCCGAGGGTGGTCGCACAACGCCCTCCGTGGTGGCCTTCACGGAGAAAGGTGAGCGTCTCGTCGGCCAGGTCGCCAAGCGCCAGGCGGTCACCAACCCTCAAAACACCGTTTTCTCGATCAAGCGCTTCATGGGACGCCGCCACAACGAGATCAGCGAAGAGCTGACCATGGTCCCCTTCCAGGTAGAGCAGGAAGGCGACGACGTCAGCATCCTGGCCGCCGGCAAGCACTACTCTCCGCCAGAGATCTCGGCGATGGTGCTGCAGAAGCTCAAGCAAGCGGCGGAGGACTATCTCGGCCAGAAGGTCGAGCGCGCCGTCATCACGGTTCCCGCCTACTTCAACGACGCGCAGCGGCAAGCCACCAAAGACGCCGGGCGCATCGCCGGACTGCAGGTCGATCGCATCATCAACGAGCCCACGGCTGCAGCTCTCGCCTACGGGCTGGAGAAGAAGGCCGACGAGAAGATCGCCGTCTACGATTTCGGCGGTGGGACATTCGACATCTCGATCCTGGAAGTGGGCGACGGCGTGGTCGAGGTCAAGGCAACCAACGGCGATACCCACCTGGGTGGCGACAACTTCGACCAGCGCATCATGGACTGGATCATCGAGGAGTTTCGCAAGGATCAGGGCATCGATCTTTCGAGCGACCGCATGGCGCTACAGCGCCTCAAGGAGGCGGCCGAAAAGGCCAAGATCGAACTGTCGAGCGTCGTCGAGTCAGAGATCAACCTGCCGTTCATCACCGCCGATCAGACTGGCCCGAAGCACCTCAGCCTGAAGCTCACCCGTGCCAAGTTCGAGAGCCTCGTCGCCGACCTGCTCGAGCGCGCCGTCGGACCCTGCAAGCAAGCCCTGGCCGACTCCGGCCTCAAGGCCGGCGAAATCGATGAGGTGGTGCTGGTCGGCGGATCCACACGGATGCCGGCAGTCCAGGAACAAGTCCGGCAGGTCTTCGGCAAGGAGCCTCACAAGGGGGTCAACCCCGATGAGGTCGTGGCGCTGGGCGCTGCCATCCAGGGCGGCGTGCTGGCCGGCGAGGTCAGCGACCTGCTGTTGCTTGACGTGACTCCGTTGTCGCTCGGCATCGAGACGCTCGGCGGTGTCACCACGGTGTTGATCTCACGCAACACAACTATCCCGACGCGCAAGAGCGAGACCTTTACCACCGCGGCGGACAACCAGCCCTCGGTAGAGGTGCACGTACTGCAAGGCGAGCGCGAGATGGCGGCCTCCAACCGCACGCTCGGCCGCTTCCATCTCGAGGGAATTCCCGCCGCCCCGCGCGGCGTGCCTCAGGTCGAAGTGACCTTCGATATCGACGCCAACGGCATCCTCAGCGTCACTGCGAAGGACCTCGGTACCAACAAGGAGCAGAAGATCACCGTCACCTCATCGAGTGGACTCTCCGAGGCCGACATCGAACAGCTCGTCAAGGATGCCGATGCGCACTCCGACGAAGACAAGACGCGGCGTGAGCAAGTCGAGGCCCGTAACCAGCTCGACAGCCTCGTGTATCAGACCGACAAGCTGCTCAATGACAATCGCGAGCAACTCGATGCAGGAGCCATCTCCGATGTCGAGGGCGCCGTGAAAGCGGCTCGCGAGTCGCTGGAGAAGGAGGAGGCCAGCACCGACGAGCTCAAGCAGGCGACAGAAGCACTGCAACAAGCGTCGCATCAGCTAGCGCAGACGATGTACGCCCAGGCCGACACTGCGGATGTCGGTGCCGGCGAAGAAGCCTCCTCCGACGATGACGGCGAGGTCATCGAGGCGGAGGTCGTCGAAGACGAGAGCTCGAGCTCGTAACCAGGGGCGGTGCGGGGTGCCCACGACGCGGCGCCCTGCACCGCATCAGAGCCATGTTGGCACGCGATCACTACGCCACTTTGGGGGTTCCACCCGACGCCGACCCTGACCAGGTCGAGCACGCTTATCGGCATCTCAGCCGCCGCTATCATCCGGATATCAACCCGGGCGACCCACACGCCGCGACGGTATTCGAACGTATCGAGTCGGCCTACAAGGTGCTCTCGGATGCGCAACGCCGGGCCCGCTACGACCGTGAAGGCTCGCTGGCGGACTCTCTCGAACCGGCAGCGCCGGGCCTTACCGTTCGCGTCATGCCCGAGGGCACCGAGCCCGGCACATACGGCGACCTGTTCCGACACCTGAAGGATCATCGCCGGCGCTCCAGCCCGCAGCGCGGCAACGATCTGTACGTCGACGTGAGCGTTGCCCTGGTGGATTCGGAGCGCGGCCGAACGACAACTGCAAGAGTGACCCGTCACGATCGCTGTGCGGACTGCGGCGGTCGCGGGCGCGTGCAGCTGCAGCGCGCGCGACCGTGCGACAACTGTAACGGTACTGGCCAGGAGACCTTCGTGAAGGGTGCCCTGTCGGTGACCTGCGGATGCGCCGACTGCGACGCCAGCGGCCTGCTTCGCGGCGTCCCATGCGGCCGCTGCGCGGGTCACGGCATCCGTTCGCAAACCGAGACGATCCTCGTTCGCGTGCCTCCCGGTGTCACCGACGGGCAGGAGATCCGCGTCGCCGGGCAGGGACACTGCGGTCGGATCGGCGGCGAGCGTGGAGACCTGATTCTGCGTTGTCGCGTTGAACCGGCCCGTGGGTTCCGGCGCGAGGGTCCGCACCTATACACCCGACAGCCGATCTCGCCGCTCGAGGCGGTGCTGGGGGGCCGCATCGACGTGCCGACACTCGACGGCGAGCGGGTCAGCCTACCTCTGCCACCCAACACGCAGACCGGCCACCTCTTCAGGCTTCGCGGCCGCGGCCTCGAGCTGCCGAACGGGCGGCGAGGGGATATGCTGGTGCGCGTCGAGGTCCATCTCCCCGAAATCCTCGACGAAGATTCCAAGGAGATGATTCGACAGCTCGCAGCGCGCCACCCCTTCAACCCACGCAACCGCGAAGCCGAGCCCTGATGATGAGCGCCGATGCAAGGCGGAAGAAGGGCACCTACATGATCAGTGCGGTGGCCGAGCGCTATGAGATCCATCCTCAGACGCTGCGGCTGTATGAGCGCGAGGGGCTGCTGCGACCATCGCGCTCCGGCGGCAACACTCGCCTGTACGATGACGAGGACTTGCGTCGGCTCGAGGTCATCCTGTCGCTGACCCGCGACCTCGGCGTGAACCTTGCCGGGGTGGAAGTCATCCTCAACATGCGCCAGAACATGGAGCGACTCCAGAACGAGGTCGCAGAGCTGATGTGTTTCGTCCGCGACGAGCTGACCATCGACGATCAGAGGTTGTCGACCGAGTTCGTCCAGGCGCTGGTGCGAATCGAGCGGAGCGCCCTGGTACGGCGGCGTCCGCGGGCCACCGAGGACAGCTAGCGTTGGAACCAGCGGAGCTCCAGGATTGCGTCGTTTGCGGCGGTACCGGGTGGATCTCCGCGGCAGATGCCGATGACCGTTCGGTGCAGCGTTGTGAATGCCGGCTACAAGCCCGCCAGCAGCGGCAGGTCGAGCGCGCCCGCATTCCGCGCCGCTACGAGCTCTGTCGTCTCAGCAACTTCGAAACGGAATACGCTGGGGCGCACAGCACGCTGGGGGGAGCCAGGCTCAAGTGTGAGAGATACGTCGACGAGTACCCCCGCCTCGAATACGGCCTCTTGTTCATCGGACAGCCCGGCGTCGGAAAAACCCACCTCGCGGTCGGGGTGCTGAGCGCACTGCTGGATCGCTACTCGATCAGCGGACGATTCGTCGACTACCGTGATCTGCTGCGCGACATCCAGGAGTCGTATAACCCGGTTTCGGAGACCTCGGAGCTGCAGGTGCTTCGACCGTTGCTCGAGGCCGACGTGCTGCTGCTCGACGATCTCGGTGCCCGCCGCCCGAGCCCCTGGGTGTTCGATACCGTCACGCACATCCTCAACGACCGGTACAACCGCAAGCGCATGACGCTTATCACCACCAACTTCGGAGATGCCCCCGGAGCAACGAGCGAGGCGGGCTCCTCGAGTCCTGGCGCCGTAGACTCCAGCCGAATGAGATCTCAGCAGCCGCTGCGGGCGCGGCGATCGGCGCCGGACGGCCCGGCAACGCTCGAGGACCGCATTGGCCCGGCGCTCCGGAGTCGGCTGCACGAGATGTGTGACGTGATCCGCATCAAGGGCAAGGATGCCCGCTATCTGCTCAAGAGCGCCTCGGTCCCCTACCGATAGTGCTCCTGATCAGGTGCCTTCGGCGCCTCAGCCGAGATCTCCCCAAGCGTGCTGTAGCACCGCCAGCACCGCCGCGCCCGCAGTGTCGGCGCGCAGCACACGTGGGCCGAAGGCGACGGTCGCCGCGTTGGAAGCCGCAGCGACGGCGCGCTCTTCACCATTCCAGCCGCCCTCGGGCCCGACCATGAGCGCCACACTTGCGGGGGCCCGGCTGCGCAACGTCCGCGCCAACTCTCCCTGCTGACCGCTCGGATCACATACCAGCCGGAGCGACGGCAACGAGGTCCAGTCGAGATCGCGCAGCCGCATCGGCAACCCAATGTGCGGTACGACGCTGCGACCACTCTGCTTGGCCGCCGCTTGCGCCACACGTATCCAGCGTTCGCGGCGCTCGTCGATCACCTCGACTCCGCCGCTCGGCACCTGACTGCGCGCCGCAACGACCGGCAGCAGATGGGTCATTCCGAGCTCGGTGCACTGACGCACGATGAGGTCCATGCGAGCGAGCTTGGTGGGAACCGCCTGGACCAACCATACCCCGAGCGCAGACTCGGTCGCCGGGGTGTATCGCTCCAGTACCTGCGCCGCGACCACCTCTGCTGTAACCACCTCGAGACGGGCTATCGCTTCCTCCCCCACCCCATCGAACAGCACCACACGATCGCCGACACGCAGCCGCATGACCCTCATGTGGTGTCCCTCGCCGGGGTCGAGCCTCACGCGCTCGGCACGCAGAGCGCCGCCGGCGACCTTGAACCGCCCGCGGGGAACCGCGTTCATCGCTACGCGAAAGCGTCGCGGAGCCTGTCCCACCAGGAGCGCTCGTCCTCGAGCTCCGGGGGTTCGGGCCGCAGCTCCTCGAGCTCATGCAAGAGCTGCTCTTCACGCTCGCTCAACTTGCGGGGCGTGACCGCCTGAACCGTCACCCGGAGATCACCGCGCCGGCCGCCGTTCACCGAAGGCAGGCCCTGGCCGCGAATCTCGAGTAGCTCCCCCGACTGAGTGCCAGCGGGCACGTGCAAGGCCACCGTATTGTCTCCGAGGGTCGCCACCTCGATCTCACCGCCCAGGGCGAGCCGGGCAAAGCTGACCGGCGCGCGCGTGTAGAGATCCTGATCACGGCGAGCGAAGCGTTCGTGATCACGCACCTGGATCAGAATCTGGAGGTCGCCCGGTGGCCCGCCGTGCAGCCCGCTCTCGCCCTCATCGCGAAGCAGAAGTCGCATTCCCGTGTCGACACCAGGCGGCACCTTGACCTTGAGGGTAGTGGTCTCCCGAGCCCGTCCCTCACCTCGACAGGTCGGGCATGGGTCGGCGATGATCGTTCCGGTGCCGCGGCACCGGCCGCAGGGCCGCGCCATCGTGAGGAACCCGTGCCGTTGCTGCACTTGCCCCATGCCGCCGCACGCCACACAGGGATTGCGGCCGGTGCCCGACACCGATCCGGTGCTGCCACAAGGGGCGCAGGCGCGCCGACGAGGCACACGGATCTCGATCTCGTCACCCGAGGCCGCCTGTTCAAGGTCGATCTGGAGCCGATACTGGAGGCTCGAACCACGCGACGGACCACCTCGTCGGGCGCTTCCAAAGCCCGAGTCGAAGCCGAACAGGCCTCCCAGGATGTCTCCGAAGTCAGCGAAGATATCGGACCCGAAGTCCGGAGACCCGCCGTTGAAGGCGTCGTCGCCGAAGCGGTCGTAACGAGCTCGCTTCTGGGCATCACCCACCACCGCGTAGGCCTCTGCCGCCTGTTTGAAGCGCTCCTCCGCCGCTGGATCGTCCGGATTGCGGTCCGGGTGGTTAGCCATCGCCGCGCTGCGATAGGCCTTCTTGATCTCTTCCGCCGACGCGTCGCGGCGGACCCCCAGCACCTCGTAATGGTCGGTCGCCATGCTCAGGCGCCCTGTTCAGGATCGGTGACGGTCGGGCGCGCCACTGCCACCATCGCCGGTCGCAAGAGACGCTCGGCGACTCGATACCCGGGCTTGTAAACGCTGGCAATGCGACCGGCAGGCACCTCGTCGGTGGGCAGTTGCTGGACGGCATCGTGTAGCGCGGGGTCGAACTCCTCGCCGTGCGGATCGAGGCGGCTAACCCCGAAGCTCTCCAACAGATCACGGAGCGATTTGAGAATCAGCTCCACACCTACGCGGTAGCCGTCGGCTTCGGCGTCCGCGTCGATGGCGCGCTCGAAGTCGTCGAGCACCGGCAACAGTTGCTGGATCACTTCGATGCGGCCTCCCTCCGCACGTTCGCTGCGCTCCTTCTGTGTACGACGACGATAGTTGGCCATCTCGGCTTGTTGCCGCAACAGCTGATCCTTGAGCTCCGCGACCTCCGCCTCGAACGGCTGGTGCTGCCGCGTCGCGCCAAGATCCTCGTCGGCGTGGGCGTCCGAGGCAGCATCATCGCTCGCCGTGCCCTCGCCGTCCCCCTCGAGCGTCGCCGCCCACTTGTCTTCCAGGGAGGTACGCTTGTTATCGGTCATTCGTAGTCCTCGCAGCCGCGGCACGGACGAACGCGGCTGAAGTCAGAGCGTGACACGCCCCAACACGTCCGAAGTGGCCTGCGCCATTGCCTCGACCAGCGCGATGGTCCGAGCGTAATCGAGCCGCGTGGGGCCCAACACTGCAAGCGAGCCCAGCGCGTGGCCGCTCGACCAGTAGGTGGCGGCCACCAATGAGCACGCTCCCAGCGTCGCAGGGAGAGGAGCGGTACCGATGAAGATACGGGCCTCCTGGTTGCCCGTGCTCTCCATGGCGCCGCGCAGCTCGCGGCGCTCTTCGAGCGTTTCGATCATCGCCTGCAGGCAACCGCCACCGTCAAAATCAGGCTGCCCGAGAAGGCTTGCGGCGCCCTCCACCATGACCTCAGCCTCATCGAGATCCGGCGTCAGGGAGCGGGCGCCCAACCGAATCGCCCTCGACTCATATCGCTCGAGATGCTCGTCGGCCCCGAGCAACAGCTCGCGCACCCGCGCCGATACCCGGCGCAGGCTGCGGCCGGCGAAGCGACGCACCAGGTACGACGCCGATCGATCGAGCTGCTCCTGGGTCATGGATTGGTTCAACGCCACCACCCGGTTCTTCACCTGGCCGCTGCGGGCAACCACCATGGCAAGCACCCGATTGCCCTCAAGGACGATGAAATCGATGTGCTGAAAAACCGTGTCGGCCAGCGCCGGACCCGACACCACACCCACCAGGTCGGACAGCTCGGCGAGCAGATGACAGGTCCGCCGCAGCAGCTCGCGCACCTCGATCGGATCGGTCTCCAGCCGTGAGCGCAGCGGGTCCGGATCGAGCTCGTCGACTCGTCCAGCCGCCATTAGCCCGCCCACGTAGCGTGTGTACCCGGCCCGCGTGGGCGTACGCCCAGCGGAGGTATGAGGCTGCTCGAGAAGTCCGAGCCGCTCGAGCTCCGCCATCACGTTGCGGATGGTCGCCGGCGACAGCACCTCAGGCAGCTGATCGGCGATCGCCGCCGACCCCACCGGCCCGCCGGTGGTGATGTGGCGCTCGACGACCGCGTCGAGAACAGCCGCACTGCGCGCTGTCAGGTCAGAAACTCGCATGCCAAGCGCCCTACGCCCGGGTTGGAAGAATGGAACTCAACATATGCGTACCCTTGTCGCGAGCCGCACGATGGGGCTTAGCACTCTCTCGATTCGAGTGCTAACGTAATGAAACAATCCCCCGACCTGCCCGTCAAGCATCTTCTTGCACAGCGTGTCGCAGCGCGCCCACCCGACGGGACCAGTCGACCCCATGCTACCATCCCGGTAGGTGGAATCCGCCTCCACGAGTGCCACCGAGAACTCCGGCAACCGTATGATCGACCGTTTTCTCGCCGCCGCCGCTCGCACTGCAGCACCGATGATCCGGCATCCTGTGCTCGCCGCTCTGCCCTTCGGGGCGGTAATTAGCGGCCTCGTGGCGGGCTTCGTAATCGCTTACGTCCCGGATGCGGCGATCGTTGACGCACTGCGGGCCTACGAGCCAAGCCTGGTGACGCGGATCTACGATCGCGACGGGTTGCAATACGCCGAATGGCTGCAGCAACGACGCGAGGTGGTGAGCTTTGACGAAATCGCCCCGGTAATGGTGCAGGCGGTGATCGCGGCGGAGGATGCGCGCTTCTTCGACCACGTCGGCATCGACCCACAGGCGGTCCTACGCTCGCTACTTGCCGATCTGCGGTGTGGCTACTTCTGTGAGGGGTTCAGCACCATCACGATGCAGGTGCCGCGGAATCTCGATCGCTACCTGGGCGGCGACAACTGGCTGCCGCGGGACAAGACGCTGGAGCGCAAGATCCGCGAGGCGATCTATGCGATCCAGATCGAGCGCCACTACTCGAAGGAACAGATTTTCACCATCTACGCGAATCAGATCTTCATGGGCAGTAGCGCCTACGGCTTTCAGGCGGCGTCGAAGTTCTATTTCGGCAAGCCGATCTCCGATGTGACGCTGCCCGAAGCGGCGCTGCTCGCCGGGATGATCCAGCGGCCCTCGAGCTATCGGCCAGACCTGCACCCGGACAACGCTATCGCCAAGCGAAACATCGTGCTGGACCGCATGCTCGACGAGGGCTTCACCAGCGCCGAGGAAAACGCCGCGGCGAAGGCAGCACCCCTGCTCGTGGCTGAGGCTAGCGGCAGCAACACGCTGGGCGACTATTTCACCGAGGAGATTCGCAAGACGCTGATCCAGACCTACGGCATGGAGGGCATCTATCGCTCCGGACTTCGAGTGCAGACGACGCTCGACCGACGACTCCAGCGCGCCGCCGAAGTTGCACTCGACCGCGGGATTCGCGATGTCGACAAGCGCTCCGGCTGGCGCAACGACCAACGGAACCTGCGCGACGAGGGCATCGATCTCGCCGCTTACGAACACCCTCGATGGCAATCTCCGATGGACCCGGGTGATTTCGTGCCCGCCGTCGTCACGCAAGTGAGGCCGCAGGGAGCCAGCGCGCGGATCGGCGACATGATCGTCCAGATCAACCCCGACGACGCAGGGTGGACCAGCCGCACGACCATGGACCGGCTCGTGCGCGCTGGAGACCTGATCGAAGTTCTCTTGGAGTCTCGAGTCGAGAACGGAACTTGGGAGGTCGAGCTCGACCAGACACCGACGTTGCAGGGTGCGGTGCTGGTGGTGGGAAACGACAGCGGCGAGGTGCGCGCCATGATCGGGGGCCGCGTCTTCGACGATTCGGAGTTCAATCGCGCCACCCGGGCGGTCCGCCAGACCGGATCGATCTTCAAGCCCTTCGTCTACTCCGCGGCGGTGACGATGGGCGTCGCACCGTCCTATCTGTTCGTCGATCAGCAAACGACGTTCCGCGATCCCACCACGCGCCAGCCGTACTCGCCGGCGAATTTCAACAACGAGTACATCGGCGTCACCTCCATGGCCGAGGCGATCACCAAGTCGCGCAACGTGCCAACGATCATGCTGCAACAGAAGATCGGGGTGGAGAACGTCATCGATATGGCTCGCAAGTTCGGCCTCACCGCCCCGTTCGGCCCCTATCTATCGCTCGCCTTGGGCGTCATGGATATCTCGGTCTGGGAGATCGTGCGCGCCTACACGGTGTTCCCCAACATGGGAGTTCTGGTCGAGCCTCACCTGGTTCGGGCGGTCTACGATCGGCGGGGCAAGCTGCTCGAGAAAACCCAGCAGTCGGCGCGCTCGGTGATGAACGCTGACGAGGCCTATGTGATGGCGCGCATGCTGGTGGCCGGTATCCAGCGTGGTACGGGCGTGCGTGCCCGGGCGCTGGGGCAAGAGCTGCAGCAGATGCTGGGCGGAAAATCCGGCACGACAGACGATCGGACCGACGTTTGGTACGTCGGCTTCTCCCCCAATAACACCGTCGGCGTGTGGCTCGGCCACGACAGGAAGGAGCGGATTCACCGCCGCGCCACCGGCTCGAACTCGGCCCTGCCGATTTGGATCGAGGTCATGCGCGCGGCCGAGACCGGCAACCCGCCGGCGGTGCTGCCGCAGCCGGGCAACATCGAGATGCGCACCGTCGATCCGTTCACCGGCCTGCTGTACAGCTCGTATTGCAAGGAGGCGGTCGAACTTGCGTTCATCGCCGGCACCGCGCCGACTCGCGCCTGCGGGCCCGCCGAGCGCGCCATCCTCAACCTCGAGGGGTATCAGCAGGCCTACTTTGTCAAAGACGGACGCCTCGACACTACCGGGTACTGACTGACCAGGGCCTCTCCTACGAGTCGGTATCGCTGCCCGCCCCGGCGCGCCATTTCAGGAAGCCGTCCATGAACGGCTGTAGGTCGCCATCGAGAACCGCATCCACATTGCCCTTCTCGACGTCGGTGCGGTGGTCCTTGGCCATTTGATAGGGGTGCAACACATAGGAGCGGATCTGCGACCCGAAGCCGATCTCCATCTTCTCGCCCTGTTTCTCGGCGATCTCCGCCTCGCGTAGCTGACGCTCGCGCTCGTACAGGCGCGCCCGCAAGACCTTCAGCGCCGTCGCCTTGTTGCGGTGCTGCGAGCGCTCCGCCTGGCTCTGGGCGACGATTCCGGTCGGTACATGGGTAACGCGAACGGCCGAGTCGGTCACGTTGACATGCTGACCGCCCGCTCCACTGGCACGATAGGTATCCACGCGAAGGTCCTTGTCGTCGAGCTCGATCTCGATGTCATCGTCGATCTCCGGAGCAACGGCAACCGAGGCGAACGAAGTGTGCCGCCGGCTCGCAGCATCGTACGGCGATATCCGCACCAGACGGTGCACACCAGTTTCTCCTTTGAGGTATCCGAACGCGTAGGGCCCCTCGATGCGTAGCGTTGCGCTCTTCAGACCGGCTTCTTCACCGGGCTGCTCATCGATCATCTCGACTTTGTAGCCGCCGGCCTCCGCCCAACGCTGCAGCATGCGCAGCAGCATGGCGGCCCAATCTTGCGACTCGGTTCCCCCGGCTCCCGGGTGGATATCGATGAGCGCCGGACGCACGTCGTCCGGATCGCCCAAGAGCAACTGCACCTCGTAGGCGTCGAGGCGTTTGCGCAGCTCGGCGAGCGCCGCCTCGGCCTCGCCTACGGCCTCCTCCTCACCCTCGTCGGCAAGCTCGAGGAACGCCTCTGCCTCATCGACTTTCTCGCTCAGAGAAGCATCGAGGTCAATGCGCGCCTGCAGCTCGCTGCGCTCACGCACCAGATTCTGGTCGCCCCCGTCATCCCAGAACGCCGGCGCGACCATCAGCTTCTCGATCTGGCTCAGTCGATCTCGAGTCCCAGCAGGGTCAAAGATGACCTCCAAGGGCCTGGTATCGCGAGCGCAACTCATCGAGAGCGCGACGGGGTTCTTCGATCATGCTCGTGTCCCTTGGAAAACCGATCCGCACCGGCGAATGTACCGTGAATCCGACGGCGGCGTGGCCATCACGCCGCAGGCCGATACATCCATCCGAGGCGCGGCCAAACGGCGCCCGCGACGCACGCCGCCGCCAGCAGGGCACAGGCGAGCGCAAACGCGTCGCCGATCCGCACGTACGGAGTCAGATCGTGACGAGCCCTCACTTCGCTCACGACGACAGCCTCCGTTTCCATCTCCGTGCGCTCCAAGACGCGGCCCCAGGGGTCGACGACACCGCTGATGCCGGTGTTCGCGGCGCGTAGCAACCAGCGCCGGTTCTCGATGGCGCGTAGGCGAGCCATGTCGAAATGCTGATAGGGGCCGCTGGTGGTGCCGTACCAGGCGTCGTTGGTAATGGTTATCAGGAACTGCGCGCCGGCCCGCACTTGCCGACTCACCAAGCTCGGAAAAATGATCTCGTAGCAAATCGCCAGGCCGAAAGGCGGCACCCCGGCAGCCGGCGCTGACAGGAGCGGCTGCGACGAATCGCCCGCCCTCATCGCGCCCACGGACTGCACGAGTGGCCCCAGGAACCGTAGGTAGCGTTGTAGAGGCAGGTACTCGCCGAACGGGACAAGGTGCGATTTCTCGTACCGGCCGGCCCAATCGCCATCGGCGTCCACCACTACGGCGGCGTTAGCAACCGTGTACCCGGCGTCGCCGTCGGCTACGTGCACCGTGCCAACAACTAGTGCGGCTCCGGTGCGCCGCGCCACGGCCGTCAAGAGCCTCGATGCCTGCGGGTCGCGCTCGACACCGTAGGGATCGGGCCAGCTGCTCTCGGGCCACACCACCAACCGGGCGCCGCTCCGAGCGCCACGCTCAGACAGCAGCAAATGGCGCTCCAGCGTGCGCTCCCTGAGGCCCGGGTCCCACTTGCTGTCCTGCGCCACGTTGCCCTGTACCAGGGCCACTGGCACGGTCGTGCCAACGTCCGTCGCCGGTCCTGTAGACAGTCGCCCATAGCCATAGAGGATGCTGGCGGCCAGCATGACGACCGCAGGCAGCGCCGTCGCGCGCCAGCCGGGCCTGCTGCGGGCGGCCGCCGCAAAGGCTCCGTTTCCCAATATCACTAGGAACGACAGCCCGTATACGCCGGCGAGGTCAGCGACCTGGGCTACCGGCAGGTAGGCGGACCCCGCATACCCCAGTAACGCCCAGGGGAACCCGCTCAGCAAGACCGATTGTATGTACTCCAGACCAGTCCACGTTGCCGCCAGCAGCAGCACCGCCTCGGGGCGCTCGATCCCGGCGCGGTTCGCCACCAGTGCAAACAGGCCCCAGTAGGCGGCCAGATAGGCAACCAACAGACCCGCGCCCAAGGCGGCGATCGGCAGCGACAAGCCGCCGAAGCGCGTCATCGCGTAGACCACCCAGTACAGCGTCGCGGCGCGAAACGCCGCCCCGAAGAGGAACCCGTACCACCACGCACGCACTGGTGAGATGTCGGTCACAGCGATGAGCAGCGGCGCAACCGCCACCCACGCGAGCGGAGCCCACCCGACCTTGGGGAACGCCGCGGCCAGAGCGAGGCCGCTGACAAGCGCCGTCCAACCAGAGCGCGACAGGTGTTCCCTCTAGCAGGCCGTGGTGAAAGTGTGGTGGGTCTGGTTACGGCGAGATGGGGGCAAGCTCAAGGCGCGATGAGGATGGCGATGCAGTGCCCATCGTCGACAAATCGCAACGCTGAGATTGTCCCCATATCGACCCAGCCCTCCGGGTGGCCGCGGGACTGGCCGCCTCCGGCGTCGGCCCTCCTCTGCGATACGCTCAGCATCGCTGTCGTCGAGCCTCCTTGGTTTCGACTCAGTCGCGCGCGCCACAATATGCAACGAACCTCTGTTACAGGACACTAGCCCTGGGTGATCCAGGTGTCGACGATGTCGCGACGGCCGCTGAGCGCAGCCGCGACGCGCTCGGCAGCCGATTCCTCACGGTAGCGCCCGACGCGTACGCGGAACATCATCGTCCCGGCGACATCGCCGGACACGATGAACGCCGGAAACCCCGCTGATGCGAGGCTTGCCTGAAGCGTGTCAGCCTCGTCGCGATCGCTCGTGGCCTTGACCTGCACCACATAGCCGCTGGCGATCGAGGGGTCCGCCACCGGCAGATCGTTTGTAGCGGCCGACGGCGACGCCTCGGCCGGCCGCGTTGCAGCGACCGGCTCCGCTGCCGCTGTGCCGAGGTTGGCGGTCGTCTCTTCCGCCGACTCTTCCATGCGTCCGAGGAAATCCGTATCAGCCGGATCGACCGCCGGCGCGGGGCCAGTCTCGTCACCGAGCGCCTCGACCAAGCCACCTTCAAGCAACGGCTGTGGTCCCTGATCGCGCCCCACCATGACCCCGAGCATGAACACGGCAACGCCCAAGCCAACCGCCACCAGAAAGGCCACGATCAGGCTGCTGTTGCTTAGTTGGATCTCGTAGAAACTCTGCTTGCCCGATCCGTTCATCTTCCCACCCCGCACGCAGGACCCACGCCGTCACAGCGGCGCGCTAGCGTGATCAATATCCAGCAAAGTCTATCGCATCAAGAAACGATTCTCTTCCTACGCGGGTCCTCACCACCCGAGCCCAAACTACTCAGTCGTCGGCACCATCGCTGCTGCCCGCCCTGGCCACACCGCCAGCACCGCTCAGTCCGCGTATCATCATGTCCATGGGAAGCGGGAATACGATGGTCGAACTGCGATCGGACGCCACCTCGGTCAACGTCTGGAAGTAACGCAGCTGTACGGCAACGGGCTCCTGCGCCAGAACTTTCGCTGCCGCGTACAAACGCTCCGACGCCTGCGCCTCCCCTTCCGCGTGGATGATCTTGGCTCGCTTCTCGCGCTCCGCCTCGGCCTGGCGGGCGATGGCGCGAATCATCTCCTGCGGCAGGTCGACGTGTTTCACCTCCACCATCGACACCTTGATTCCCCACGCGTCAGTATGGTCGTCGAGGATCGACTGCAACTGTGAGTTGAGGCTCTCACGCTCCGATAGCAGCGAGTCGAGCTCGACCTGGCCGAGCACCGAGCGCAACGTCGTCTGCGCCAGCTGCGAGGTGGCGTACATATAGTTCTCAACCTCGACCACGGCACGGGTGGAATCCATGACGCGGAAATACACCACCGCGTTTACCTTCACCGAGACGTTGTCGCGCGTGATCACGTCCTGCGGAGGCACGTCGAGAACGATCGTGCGCAGCGACACGCGCTCCATTTTGTCAATCGGCCAGAAGACGAATATGATGCCCGGCCCCTTGGTTTCCGGCAGCAACCTGCCGAGCCGAAAGATAACGGCGCGCTCGTACTCCTTGAGGATGTTCACCGAGCTGATCAGGTAAAAAGCGAGCAGGACGAACAAGAACGTTACGGGCGAAAGTAGTCCCATCGGTCAGCTACCTTTCGTGTGTGTGGCTCGGGCGTACCCGGAGGACCATGCCACTCTCCACCCCCACGACCTCTACTGCGTCGCCGGAGCGAACTGGCACGTCCGACCGGGCTCGCCATAGCTCTCCGTGAACGAATGCCGAACCCGGGCTTCCCGGTTCTAGGTCCGAAGTCGCGTGTCCGATCTTGGTTACGAGACCCCTCGGGCCAGTCTGGACGCGCGCTCGATGCGAGTGCACTACGAGCCAAACGAGCGACCCGGTGATCGCCAGTACGCCGAGTGCCGTCGGAAGAACGAAGCCCAGTTGCAACCGTAGCTCCGGAATCGGTCCAGGAAAAAGCATCAACGAGCCGAGCACGAATGCCACCACTCCCGCCACCGTCAGCAAGCCGTAGGAGGTTACCTTTACCTCGAGGATGAAGAACAGGAGTGCCAGCGCGATGAGCAACATGCCGGCAAAGCTGATCGGTAGTATCTGGAACGCTTGTAGCGCCAGCACCAGGCAGATGCCGCCGAGCACGCCCGGCAGCACCGCGCCGGGTGTGGAGAACTCGAAATACAACCCTGCCAGCCCGGCCAGCATGAGTATGAAGGCTACCTGTGGGTCGGCCACAACGGCAAGGACTCGCTGCCGCAACGACAGCTCGAGCGTCTCGACCTGGGCGCCATCCAGCTGCAAGACGGTGTCAGCGCCGCCCTTGCTGATCCGCCTGCCGTCTATGATCGCTAGCAACGCGTCGATATCGTCAGCGATGAAGTCAGCGAGCCCCACATCGAGCGCCTCCTGAGCCGCGAAGGAGCGTCCGTCGGTAACCGCCTCGGCGGCCAGATCGACTGGGCGTCCTCGGTCTTCAGCCAGGCTGCGGATGTAGGCCTCCGCGTCCTGGATCATCTTCTTCTGCATCGTCTCGTCGGCGCCGCCGCCCACCAGCACTGGGCTTGCCGCACCCATGTTGGTACCCGGCGCCATCACCACGATGTCGGCCGCCATGGCCATGAAGAAGCCGGCCGAGGCGGCGCGCGCTCCCGACGGCCCGACGAACAAACACACGGGCACGGGGCTAGCTCGGAAGGCTTGGATAATGTCGCGCATCGACCGATCCAGACCACCCGGCGTGTCGATCTGTAGCAGGAACAAATCGGCGCCGCGTCGGGTAGCCGTATCGAGCGCCTCGACGACGTATTCCGAGGTAATAGCGTGGATGGTGTCGGCGAGCTCTGCCACCAGAACGAACGGTTGGCTTTCGGGAGCCTGGGCGGCAGCGGGGATGGCTACGACCAGCAGAACTGCCGGCACCAGGCAACACGCACCACGACGAGTTCTCACTCCCCTATTGTGCACGCTGCACGCCGAAAGCGCACCGTGGAGGGTCAGCATCGGCCAGCGCTTCACATATAGTCAAAGAGCGCGGCGCAATCCTCGTGGCGGCTCTCACGGCCGTCATTCTCGGCGAACTGGGCAGTCCCGCGGAGCGGCGACGGAGGCGATGTTGGTACATCGTCGAGGAGCCCCGACAAAGGGATCGTCCCGTCCCGACGCTACCCTACGGCAGAGCAGGCGTACCACGATTCGTGGGGTGCAGCACTAGTGCTCCTGATCATAAGTACGGTGACGTTTGTGGCGCGCGCGAGCGGGGCGAATTGTAGGAGCGGCGACGAGGGCGATGCTGGGTGTATCGTCGAGGCGCCGCGACGCCCAAGGTGGCCGGTCCCGCGGCCACCCGGAGGGCAGGAGCGATATGCGGGCGATCTCGGCGTCAGGGCTCCTCGAGGATGGCTACGGCATCGCCTTCCTCACTCTTCCTTGATCTCGCCCGCATCTCGCTCCTGCAAACGTCACCGTACTTATGATCAGGAGCACTAGTCGCCGGTTTTCCGTCCGTAGCGATCTTCGAGCCTGACCACGTCATCGAGATGGGGCGTGGAGACCTCGAAGACATCGCAGGTGGTCAACGCCCGCATGCGATGAACGGTACGCGGTGGGATGTGCTGCACTTGCCCGGGCTCGAGGATCACGGCGTGTAGATCGCCACCGACACCCTCTCCGATCTCGAGCTCGAGCCGTCCCGACTGGCAGAAGAGCGTCTCCTCCTTGACCTCGTGGTACTGGAGGCTGAGCTGCTCGCCCTCGTCGATGTGCAGGATCTTACCTACGTAGCAGTCTGTTTCGGCCCAGATGATCTCGTGACCCCAAGGCTTGTCGACCTTGCGCATTCCCTTCGCCCCGCCGTGGCTGGATCCCGTCGTCAGACGAATCCGACGCTTGCGGCGGCCCAGCGGTCGCCGCGCCCGGCTTTGTTCACTCGTAGGTACCGTCGGGCAAGTGTGCCATCCAAGACCTGAGTCTGCTAACCAACTGCGAGCGCTCAACCTCTACGTCTCCACCACCTCGAGCTCGTACCGGTCTTGTACCGATTCCGTGAGTGATTCGCGAACGGTCCAGCGCCGAAAAATGCGCTGGAAGGTGGCCGCACTAACAGAGTTTCGGCCTGCCCGAGCTCACGATCGCGCCACTGCGTTGAAGCTCGTTACGCCGCAATCGACGTCCATTCCCAGGCGCGGGAGGGTCGTGCCCGTGCCGCTGAACGTGACCTCGAAGCGGATCGAAGCGGTGTCGGCGCCTTGGATCTGCGCCCTTGGCGACGTAACCAGACCCATCGCACTTCCACCACGATATGCGACGATCATCTGTTACAGGCTACTAGTGCTCCTGATCATAAAGTAGGGTGACGTTTGCAGGAGCGAGATGCGGGCGAGATCAAGGAAGGGTGAGGAAGGCGATGCCTTAGCCATCCTCGACGAGCCCTGACGCCGAGTTCGCCCGCATATCGCTCCTGCCCTCCGGGTGACCGCCACAAACGTCACCGTACTTATGATCAGGAGCACTAGTCCGTCGACAGAATCCCGTCGGGGAAGTGTGTCATGAGCCGCTCGAGTGCGAGCATCTCGACTTCCTGTGCCGTACGGAGCTCCATGGCATGCGCCAGCAGTTGGCGCGCATCCTGCGCTGGCACCCTCCGGATCAGCTTCTTGATCACCGGAACGGAGCTCGGGGTCATGCTGAGCTCGTCGATGCCGTATCCGAGAAACACCATCGCGGTCAACGGATCCGACGCCGCTTCACCGCACAGGCTCACGGGAATACCACGCTCATGGGCTCCGTTCACGACCTGCTCGAGCAATCGCAACACCGCTGGATGCAAGGGTTCGTAGAGGTGCGCCACGCCATCGTTGTTTCGATCCACCGCCAGCAGATATTGAATCAAGTCGTTGGTTCCGATCGAGAAAAAATCAACTTCCTCGGCGAGGTGATCGACGATCAAGGCCGCAGCTGGCACCTCCAGCATCACACCAATCGGGATCTGTTGGGCCACGGCGTGCCCGGCTGCCACCACTGCTTCCCGGGCACGCTGTAGCGCTGCTTTCGCCTGGCGCACCTCGTCGAGATCGGTCACCAGCGGAAACACGACGCGTAGCTCGCCATGCGCGCTCGCCCGTTGCAGGCCGCGCAACTGAGTTTCGAAAGGTTCCGGCTTCTCGAGCGACTGCCGGATTCCGCGCACGCCGAGCAGGTTGCTGTCCGCCTGGATGGCGCCCTCGCGACCCGGGAGCTCTTTCTCACCGCCCAGATCGAGGGTGCGTATGGTGACCGGCTCGGGGCTCATGGCCTCCAGAACGGTACGGTACTCCCTGTAGTGGGCTTCTTCGTCGGGTGGACTGTCAGCTGACCTCAGATAGAGGAACTCCGATCGAAACAACCCCACACCCGCGGCACCGAACCGCAGCGCCGTTTCCGCCTCGTCGGCGCTCTCGATGTTCGCTGACAATCGTATGTGAATGCCATCGGGGCTGACCGCGGGTAGCTCGCGGTCGCGCAACAACGCCTTGTCGCGGCGGCGAATCGACGCTTGCTTGTCGCGATACCGGGCTAGCAACTCGGCGTCAGGATGAATCACGACCATGCCATCGCCGCCGTCGACAATGACCTGATCACCAGTGCGAACCCATTCGCTGGTGTCGTGAGCGCCGACGACGGCGGGGATCTGCAGCGATCGGGCCATGATCGCCGTGTGGCTGGTGCGTCCACCGACATCGGTCACAAAACCCAGCACTCGATCCCGATTCAGCAGAGCCGTATCCGAGGGCAAGAGGTCGTAGGCAAAGAGCACCGGCAACTCATCGAGATCCTGGCGCCTCAAACCCTCTTCGCCGCTCAGAGTCCGTAGCAAGCGCGTTGTCAGATCACTGAGATCGTTGCGACGCTCGCGCAAGTATGGATCGGCGATACGAGCGAAACGCTCGCTCAGATCGTCGCCCACTGATTTGACCGCCCACTCGACGTTCTGCCCGAGCTTTCGGATGCGATCACGGATGGGCCCGACGAGGCCGCCGCCGTCGAGCATCAGGCGCTGCGCATCGATGATCTGGGCAATGTCGTGGCCCAGTTCCCGGTCGGCTACCTCTTCGATTGCTGCGAGCTGCTGCCGCACGCTCGCGACCGCGGCATCCAGTCGCACCAGCTCATGCTCGATCCGATCCTCCGACAGCTCGTAGCGTGGCACGTGGCTCACGCGGCGCTCGATGACGAACGCGGTGCCGATGGCGATGCCCGCCGACACCCCGATCGCCTCGCGAACGACGGGCTCCATAGACATCAGTGTCCTGTAACAGAGTTTCGTCGCATATTGTGGCGCGCGCGACCGAGTCGGATCCAAGGAGGCCCGACGACGGCGATGCCGTATGCATCGCCGAGGAGGGCCGCCACGAGGGTCAACTTGCCTCCCGCACGGGCGCTACTCCTCGCCGAAGAGGTTGTTCACCAGGTCCGTCAGGGCATCGACCGCGTTGTGCTCATCGGGGCCGTCGGCAATTACCAGGATCCGACTTCCCTTGGGCGCCGCCAGCAGGAGGACACCGATGATGCTCTTGCCGTTCACCGTCATGGCGTCCTT
Organism: Acidobacteriota bacterium; assembly: GCA_965205505.1. Taxonomy (GTDB): domain Bacteria; phylum Acidobacteriota; class UBA890; order UBA890; family WLXD01; genus DASCOT01. The sequence goes on along the minus strand of CBDBHB010000009.1, from coordinate 2,665,607 downwards.
GCCGACCTGAATCTCGCACTCGAAGGGACTGGCGCACTTGACGAACTTGGCGGCGGCGCGAGCATGCAGGCCGAGCTTGTTGAGGATCTCCAGTTCTTTTTGGATCATCTGCTCATGCTGCGCATTGCATCCATCGTTCTACAACTTTTCCTGCATCGAAAGGATCTCGCTGGCCACATACACGCTGTTCTGACCGCGGTCACGCACCTGGCAGGCGATTTCCGCGAGGGACGCACCGCTACCTTGCAGGTTGGCCAGCTTGACCAACATCGGCAGGTTGACGCCGGTAAGAATCTCCACACGCCCGGTTTCGAGGAACGAGATGCTGACGTTGGTGGGCGTGCCACCGAACATGTCGGTGAAGATCAGCACACCGCTCGGCGCGGCCACCTCGGCGATGGCCCGTGCGATCTGGTCGCGCGCGTCGGCAACCTCGTCGTCCCAGTCGATCGACACCGCACGGATTTGTGCGATCGGACCGACGATGCGCTCGGCGGCCTTGAGGAGCTCGGTTGCCAGTCCCCCATGAGTGACGACGACGGCCCCGACGGAAACCGGTGTCGGGGCGTCACTCCCGCCGGTCATCGAGCCGCCCTGCGCGCAGTCATATCGCCGAGGTCAGCGTGCGTGAGCGTAGTCGGATAGCCGCGCTCGCGCAGCTGCGCGGCCACCAAGCCGGCTATGGCTACAGACCGGTGACGTCCGCCCGTGCATCCGAATGCCAGCGTGAGGTACGTCTTCCCTTCCTCGCCATACCGCGGCAGAAGAAACGACAACAGCCGTTCCAGATGTTGGAGAAACTCTGCCGTGCTGGAGCTCGACTCTACGAACCGGCGCACCGGATCGTCCAAACCGGTAAGCGCTCTGAGCTCGGGATCGTAGTGCGGGTTCGGCAGGAACCGTACGTCGAAGACCAAATCGGCGTTCGGCAACACGCCATTGCGATACGCAAAACTAGTGACTACAACATTGAGAGACGGAGCTTCTTCTTCGGCGAAGCGCCTGAGCAAGAACTCGCGCAGCGAACGAACGTTGAACTCGCCGGTATCGATCACGGCATCGGCGAGGTCACGCAACGGCAGCAGCACCTGGCGCTCGTGCTGAATTCCCTCCGCCACCGATCCTGTCGGGGCCAGAGGATGCGGCCTACGAGTCTCGGAGAAACGATGCACCAATACGTTGTCGGGAGCGTCGAAGAACAGCAGCAGAGACCGAGGCGAGCGCTTCTTCACGGCCGCCCAGGCCGGCTCGAACTGTTCCAGAAACTCCCCTGTGCGAGCGTCGACAGCCAGCGCCAGGCGCGGCAGGCTAGGGGAGCTCCGATGGCACAGGTCGACGCAGGTTTCCATGAGCGGCGGCGGCAAATTGTCGACGCAGTAGTAGCCGATGTCCTCGAAGGCACGCAGCGCGCTCGTCTTGCCGGCGCCTGACATCCCCGAGACGATCAGGATGCGGCGCCCGCTCATTCCAGATCTCCCTCGTCTAATCCATAGGTGCCCACCCTGAAGTGCGGGTGTGGCGTTTCCATCGCGTCGCGCAGTCGCGATTCCAGGTCGGCTGCCGGGTTGAGCCCCTTGAGCCGCAACAGCAGGTTGCGGGCCGCAACCTCGACGAGGTTGGAAACACTGCGACCGGGCACCACCGGCAGCCGCACCAGAGGAATCTCCACGCCCAATAGCTCAGTGGTCTCGACATCGAAGCCCAGTCGCTCGCAATCGTCGTTGGTATCGCCACGCTGGAGGTCGATGACCAACTCAACGCGTTTGCGCTGACGGGTCGCGCCGACGCCGAACAAGTGCGCGATGTTGATGATGCCGAGTCCCCGCACTTCCATGTGATGGCGCACGAGCTCAGACCCACGCGCCACCAGAATTTCGTCCTGTCGGCAACGGATCTCGACGACGTCGTCCGAGACCAGCCGATGGCCGCGCATCACCAGGTCGAGCGCGCATTCGCTCTTGCCGATCCCCGAAGGCCCGGTGACCAGCACCCCGACGCCGAGAACATCGACCATTACCCCGTGCACCGTCGTGCGCGGTGCGAAGTGCGCATCGAGAAAGTGGTTCAGTCGATCGATGAACGTCGACGACAACAGCGGGCTGCGCAGCAGTGGAATGTCGTGCGCCTCGCACAGCTCGGCGAGCACCGGCGGCACCCCCAAGCCCTTGGTAATTGCCACGCACGACAGCGGACAGGCGGTGATCGGCTCCAGCAATGAGCGCTGGCGTTCGGCATCGAGAGCCACCAAGTAGGTGATCTCCGATTCACCGAATACCTGCACGCGCCCAGGATGGATGAAGCCCACATGGCCGGCCATCGCCAGGCCGGGCTTCTGAATGCGTTGGTGGGTGATCAGCTTCTCGACGCCCGATGCCCCGGCAATGAGCTCCACCGCGAGGTAGTCCTTGCCGGCCTCGAGCAGTTCGCGAACCGGTACTCCGGCAGTAGCGTCCGACGCCGTTGAGCTCACCCGTCTACTTCCCGATCACCCTCAAGAAGCGTCGACCGTCTCGGCGATCACCGAGGTGGCGTGACGCCGGCGCTCGACGAGCTTGTCGTGTGCCTTTCGCGTCTGGCTATCGAGCCGTCGCAGTACGTCGCGCACGGCATCGGCGGGGTCAGGCGACTCCTTCTTGGCAGTGAACGTGCCGAAACGGTGGTGCACGATGATCTCCACCGTATGTCGTTCCGAAGGGCTGTCTCCCTCCTTCGTCACGACCACATGCGCTCCCCGGTCGCCCTGCAGGAAACGCTCGAGCTTACCCAAGTGCTGTTCGATCCTGTCGCGTAGCTCGTTACCCACCGAAGTGCCACGGGCAGTCCAGTCAATCTTCATGGCGTCGGCTTCCTCCTCGACGAAAAAGGACGATCAGTCCGATACCCACTCAGCACATTACTAGCCTATCGTGCGGCGGGCCCTCGAGGCAGGTATGCGCATTTCCTCGCGGTACTTCGCCACCGTGCGACGGGCGATCACCAGACCCCCTTCTTTGAGCCGATTGGCGATGGCTGCGTCGGACATCGGCTTCCGCGCCTGCTCTGACTCGATGAGCCTACGGATTTTGTCCTTGACGCTAACCGACGACACGTCTGAGCCACTCGCGTGCCCTAGGCCACTGTGAAAGAAGAACCGCATCTCCAACAGGCCCTGTGGCGTATGCATGTACTTCCCGTTGACGACGCGCGACACCGTCGACTCGTGCATGCCGATGTCGTCGGCAACATCCCGCAACACCATCGGACGTAGAGCGGTCAGCCCGTGATCGAAGAAATCATGCTGATACGCAAGGATGCTTGTCGCGACCTTGCCGATCGTGCGATGCCGCTGGCCATACGACTTGATGAGCCAGAGGGCCGCACGCATCTTCTCCTGCAAGTATTCGTTTGCCTGCTTGGAGAGGCCGTTGTCGGAGCGAAGCATGTCACGGTACAAGCGCGACACGCGCAGCTTCGGGAGACCGTCGTCATTTACGGTGGCGACGTAATCGTCTCCGTCCTTGCGGACGTATACGTCCGGAACGATGTAGCGCGGCGACTCCGACGTGAACTGCTGCCCGGGCTTGGGATTTAGCGTGCGAATGATGTCGACCGCTTCGGAAATCTCTTCGGCGCGCGCGTGGGTGGCGCGTGCGATCTCCTTGAATCGGTGGGCAGCCAGCGCATCCATGTGGTCTCGCACAATGACGCCCGGCAACTGCCGCTCGGCGCCGAGGCGCTCCAGCTGCAAGAACAGGCACTCGCGCAGGTCACGTGCTGCCACGCCGAGTGGATCCAACTCCTGCACCGCAGCCAGGACCCGCTGAACCTCGAGAACGGGCCACGGCCCCATTTCGGCGATCTCCTCGCAGCTGGCGCGCAGATAGCCGCTCTCGTCCAGGTTGCCCAGAATCGTCTGGCCAATTGCCATCTGGCCAATTGCCATCTGGCCAGGGGCCAGCGACGTCATTTCCAGTTGCCAGATCAGATGGTCGACCAACGAGGGCAAGGCGGTCAGCGTGTTCTCGAACGGCGGCGCCTCGCCCTGCTCGTGCATGTTCGCGGTGGTGGGCTGATAGTCGAACATCTTGGAGAAGAACTCGTCGGCGTCGAAGTTGTCGCCTAGGTCCTCTGTGCCCGCCGCTTCCTCATCCGGCGTCTCGACGGCCGCTTCGGCCTCGGCGCGCTCGGTCGCGCTGGGCTCCTCGCGTTCCTCGCCCTCCTCCAGGACCGGGTTCTCCACCATCTCCTGCTGAAGCGTGGTCTCGAGCTCGAGCCTGTTGAGCTGCAGAAGCTTGATCGCCAGCTGTAAGGCGGGCGTCATCACCAGCCGTTGCTGCAGTCGCGTTGAAAGTCGTAGCTCGAGTGCCATGGCTCAGTTGAGGCTGAAGGACTCGCCGAGATAGATTTTGCGGACCTGCGGATCGCGCTCCAGATCTCTAGGGGCACCAGAGCGGAAGATCTGGCCATCCGTGAGGATGTAGGCGCGATCGGTAATGCGCAGCGTTTCGCGCACGTTGTGATCGGTCACCAACACGCCGATGCCGCGCATCCGCAGCTCGCGTACGAGCTTCTGGATATCGCTGATGGCTATCGGATCGATGCCCGTGAACGGCTCGTCGAGAAGCAGGAAGAAGGGGTTGGTCGTCAGCGCACGAGCGATCTCGACCCGCCGTCGCTCGCCACCCGAAAGAGTGTAGGCTCGATGGTCTGCGAGATGGGTGAGCCCGAGATCGTTCAGCAAGACCTTGCAACGGCGCCGTCGCTCTTGGCGGGTAAGTCGGAGGCCCTCGAGGATCGCCATGAGGTTCTCCTCTACGGTGAGGCGCCGGAACACGGAGGCCTCCTGCGGCAGGTATGAGATCCCGTGGCGACGCGCGCGGATGTACATGGGTTCGCGGGTGATCTCGATATCAGCAGCGCAGATTCGCCCTGCGTCGGGACGAACCAGCCCGACCACCATGTAGAACGTGGTCGTCTTTCCGGCACCGTTGGGGCCAAGCAGGCCGACGACCTCACCCTGAGAGATACCGAAATTGATCCCGTCGACCACCCGGCGGCCGCCGTACGCCTTGACCAGACCCTCAACCCGTAGAGTCCGAGCCGGCAGGTCCGGCTCCGCGCCGGGCAGCGACCCTGCACCGACCACCGTCACCTCGGGCGGGCCTTGCGACAGCTTCGCTCGTTCGTGCATGCAGATATCGTACCAATGTGGCGACAACTCGGTCAACGGGACTCGAGACCGCCGATTCGTGGATTTTCTGTGTAGTTGAGTCAGCTTACGCTCGTCGACCGGACCGTCAGAGCCGTCGATAACAGACACCTCACCACGGGCAGCGGCGCTACGAATGGCCATTTACATTGTGCCACAAGGACATATGCGGTCCAACACTATCGTTTGATATGAATTTAAGATTTTGGTTAATTTCTTGTGTGTTTTACTGATTTCATAGTCATTGAAATCCAAGAGCAACTCTTGCCAGACAGGCTTATGAAGCTCGGACAAATACTTCTATTCCGCAAACTGATCGGGCGCGATCAGCTTCGTGAAGCGCTGCGACGGCAACGCGCTACGGGTCGCCCAGTCGGCGAGATCCTGCTGCGTATGGGCGTAATCTCCCGCGCCAATATCATCGAAGCTCTGCTCGCACAGCCGCAGGCGTCGGTGAATGCCACCGCGCTGGCGAAGGTGAGTGCAGAGGTCGTTCAGGCGGTTCCACGTGCCCTGGCTGAACGGTATTGCTGTCTCGGACTCGTGCGCAGCGGCGGGCATCTGGTATTGGCCATGGTGGACCCGATGGATCAATCGGTAATCGACCAGATCGAGGCGGCAACGCAGCTCTGCGTACTACCCGTAGCTGCATCTGGTCTGGCGATCTACGGGAAGCTATCGCAACCAAGTACACGAGCCCGCTAGCATGCGTCGCAGACTAGTGTCCAGCAGACCGTGGTGACAGTGTGATGGATCTGGCTACGCCGCCAACGGCGCAGAACCTAGGCGCCTCTCAGGATTGAGGCCGACGATGTGCGCCGACAGCATCCAAACGGACACGGCTGAGCCCGACGGAGACCTGGCGGAAGCGCTACGGCGCCTCGACACCGCCGTACAGACAAGCCGCATGTACCCCGCATCGGCGCCGACGGTCGTAAAGGCCGTCGAAGTGGCTCACGCCTCGCTGGTGACCGCGATAGGCGACGAGCCGGTCTCACTCCAGATCCGACCCGAAGAGCTCTCGTGGGTCGACCGCCTCACCAAGGAGGATCAATCCGCTGCTCTCGAGCGCCTCGCAGCACAGCTTCACCGGCGTTCCGTTGCGCGCCTCACTCTGGGACCCGGTCTGTCTCTCGAGTCGGTCTTGACGCTGATCAGCGCCCTGGCACAACAGGAATTCGAGCCTGGCAGCGATGCACTGTTGCTCGGAACGATTCCGGGGATCCAGGCGGATCCGCTGAACCTGAAAGGCTTGGTCGAGGGAGGCACGCAGCGCTTCGATCCGAACGACGTCTGGGGCCAGATCCTGGCCGGGTTCGGCAACGGGACCGATGACAGCCCCGACTAGGCAGGCATCGCTTCAGATGCCGGGCTTATGCGGCGCTTTTTCCGGTGGGCTCTGGATCCCGAGCGTCAGCCGGCCGAGATGGCTCACCACTCCCGAACAGACGGTTTCACGCTGCTGGTCGAGCAGATCGCCGGGCGCGCGCCTCATGTCGAGAGCCTGATCGAAACGCTGGTCGAGACCTCCACGAGCTTGTTCGACGAGCTCGACCCGGAGACCTGGATCGACGTCTTGACCGACCCATTGCCGGTGCAGACTGACGAAGCGCTCGCCCCAGTGGATCTCACGGAACGCATCGCGAGCGCACTCTCCAGCGGTCAAGTGATGCGTTTGGTGAACTACGCGATGAGCTCGCGGTCGCGAGCCACGCCGCGGCTCTACGAATTCCTGTCGCGAGTCGTCGCCAGCCGCCCAGAGCGATCGGAGATCGCCAACCGTGCGGTGCAGTTGGCCGATTGCTCTCCGGTCGAGCTCGCAAAGGCATGGCCCGAGCTGATCGAGGTCATGACAGGCGAGAACCCGAGTCCTTTCCTGCACGGCGACTATCGAGCAACGCTGGAAGACGAGTCGGAGATCGGCAGGCCGCCATGGAACAGCGCCAAGGTCCGGGCGCGCTTAGGCGAGCTGGACGACGACTCCCTGCGTGTGCGAAAGGCGCGGATCGCCCACTCGTTGTTGGTGAGCAATCGCGAATCGCGCTTCTACGAGAACCTGGTGGTTGCCCTCGGGAGCTCCCTCGAGACCGTCGTGCTGGATGGGCGAACTGACGCTCCTGGAGGCGATCCTGTCGACGCTGGCGCGACACGCCAGTGATACGGACCGACCCGACGCAGAGCGCCAGCTGGCTTACCAAGCGCTGCTTTGCATGCAACAGCAGGAGCTCTTAGTGCTGCTCGTCCGGCGCCTCGCCCAGGCCGGCGGGGACGGCTTTCACACCCTCTGGAGGATTGTGAAGCATCTGGGCCCGCAGCTCCTGTCCGAATTGCTCGAGGCACTTGCGACAACCAGATCGCCTTCCTACCGGCACCATCTATTACACATTCTACGAGGAATCAGCCAGCTACCACTGGAGGAACTTGGAGCGTCGCTCGACGACCGCCGCACGCCATACGTGCGGGATTTCGTGTGGGTGCTGGCGGAGCTACGCCGGCCGGAGCTGGCCCCGCTGCTGCAAACTGCGGCAACCCACGCCGATGCCAAAGTCCGAAGCGAGGCGCTCGGCGGCTTCGCCTTCCTGTCCGACGAGTCATCGGAGATTGCACTCCTTGAAGCCCTCGCGGACACTTCTCTCGAGGTGCGCGTGGCGGCGCTGCGGGCGTTCCGACAGCGCTTCGCGAGCGGCTCGCAAGAGCGCCTGCTGGGCTATTTGTCGTTGCCAAACTGGAACGGCGAGAATACGCGGCCGATTACCGCAGCCGTCAGAGCGCTCGGTCAGATCGGCGACGAAGCGGCTCTGCCGGCCCTCGTGCCGCTGACCCGGCGGACCTGGGTGTTCCGACAGCGTAGACGTGCGGTGACCCAGGCGGCTATCGGCGCGGTGCAGGGCATCAACCAACGCGCGCAGCAGCGCAGCGCCGCAGCGCCACAACCGCAGGAAACCAGCCGTGCCGCCTGAGCACAGTTGCCGAAAGGAGGTTCTGGTAGAGCTCGGCCGACATCTGCTGTGCGCCCAGCATTGCCAAGCCATCTACCCAAGAGACCACCCGCGCGCGGTCACCGCGCTCCGCGACCTTTACCTTCGTACGGTTGAGTTGCTGACCGAAGAAGGCGATCTGCGGTTTGCGCTGGCCGACGGTACGTTCGTCTTCGACAACGAGCTCCTGCCGATCAACGGCGAGGTGCTCGAAGGTTTGTCGGAGCTGTTCTGTCGACAGGGCATCGGCCGCATGGCGGTGTCGCGCGGCGTGCGCCGGTGGGAGATTGCATCCCTGGTGCAGGCACTCAACACGCAGGCCGCGGCCGACGGAGGCATCGAGGCTCTCCTTGCACGGGAGGGCGTTCAGCACGTCGAGGCAGCGCCGCTGACCGGCACGACCGGTAACCCGCGCGGGGGGGCGGCATCGAGCGGCCCGACGTTGTCGCGAGCGTGGGAAGTCTACTCGGCCAGCCTGGAGAACATGCACCAGCTGAAGAGCCGCCTCAGCGACGGCATCGATGCCGACGCGATTGCCCAGGCCGGCTCGCTGGCCGGTGACTTGGTCGACGTCGTGCAGGCGCAGCCACAAGCGTTCTCGCTGCTGTACGCACTCAAGAACCACGACGACTATTCGTACACGCACTCCCTGAACGTGGCGATGCTCTCATTGACGGTAGCCCGGTGGCTGGAGCTTCCGCACGAGACGCTTACGCAAGTCGCCCTCGCAGCCATTCTGCACGACATCGGCAAGGTGATGGTGCCCAGCGACGTGCTCAACAAGCCGGGAAAGCTAACCGACGCAGAATGGGAGGTCATACAGCGCCACGGCGACGACGGAGCGCGCCTGTTGCTCGAATCGCCGGCCAACGATCTGGCCTTCGTGGTTGCTTACGAGCACCAGCTCGCCTACGACGAGCGGCACACCGACTTCGGTCGGTGGCCTCTGCACCTGATATCCGAGCTGGTGTGCCTAGCCGATGTGTACGACGCGCTGCGGTCGGTTCGACCGTACCGCGACTCGCTTCCGCCCGACGTCGCCATGAGGATCATGGAGAAGGAGGCCAAGACCAAGTTCGATGCCGACTTGTTTGCGGGATTCCGGCGCATGCTCGGCTACTATCCTCCCGGCACTTGTTTGAAGCTGAGCGATGGTCGCATGGCAGTCTCCCGCATCACCAACCTCCTCGATCCGGCGCACCCGCGCGTGCTGGTTATCCGCGGCATCGACGGCAAAGAGATAGAGCCGCCGGAGGCTCTCGACCTGGCGGAAGTCAAGATCGACGTCGAGGAGGTCGTGAATCCGGAGCTCCTAGACATCGATCCCGTCGACTATCTCTGACAGTCTGGCCGGCTACGGACGCTGCACTGCCACGATCGGCACCGGAATGGTCTGCGTTCTGCCGTCCTCGGTCGACTCGATGATTACCTCCTCGGTCTCGTAGACGATGCGCAAGGCGTCCCGACTCTTGTACTCGATGCCGTGGTAAGCGAAGCGGGCGGGCGCGAGAGCTGTTCCCAGTAGGAGCAGCTCGCCACTATCCATGTTGTAGGTAAGCTCGTCGCCACTTGCCTCCGCCTGGGTGTCGCGGAATTGCACAGCATCCTCGGCCACGACCTCGCTCCAGCCACCTTCTTCATCGACCTCCACCCGGAGCTTGTCGGCTTGGATGATACGAGAGCGCTGGCGCATGCTGGCGGCACCACCGAGGCGAAGCTGCATACCGTCTTGCTCGACGAGAAGGTTGGTGGCGCTCACCGTGGCGTACTCGGGCTCCCCATCCTCGTCGGTCGCCGCTACCGCTACCAGCTCGACCGCTCCCTGGGCGCGCAGCCGCCCCGGATCGGACTCCAATCGCAGCTCGGCGGTCTCCAGTGATTGTGATTCCCAGATGACCTCGACGTTGGTGCGCAGGATCAGCACCCCTTCGACGTCGAGCTCGGCTGAACTGGCGGTCATCTCTACGCTCGGGGTATCGCCGAACAGCACGCTGGCCGCGTCGAGATAGTCGTCGGCCACGTCGGCGCGGACCGATCCGGTCGCCTCGATGCCCTCGTCAGGTCGCCACGTCATCACGTCGGCGTACAGATCTACACCGCTCGCCGACAAGACCGGGGCGGGGTCGCCATCCAATTTCCAGGCATCGGAAACCGCGGTATACGAGGCGGCCCCCGACGACATGGCGCGACCGTCAGCCTCGAACTCGACTCCATCGGGCCAATTTGCCTCGTCGAGCGCCCCTTCGGCCCAACTGGCGATCAGCCGCTCTCCGGTGAAGATGAGCGGATCCTCGGTGCTCGACATGGCCAGATCCGCCACGACGTTGCCCTCCGCCTCCAGGCGCTGCAGGCCAGCGTCGTCAACCGTGAGCGTGAGCTCCGACGCGGCCAGCTCGCGCAAGCCGTCGGCGTCGCCGCGCGAGCGCCACGCGACGCCTCGATGCGCCTCGATCGACTGCTGGTCGCCATCGGGCCGGAGCTCGATTTCCCGTGCCTCCAGCCGCCCAAAGCCAGGCAACGTGAGTCGGGAACCCAGCCGTCCACTGAGCGCTTCGAGGGCGGCCAACTCACCGATGGAAAATTCGATCCGGATGGTATCCCCGCGCAGGAGACGCGTGTCGCCGTCCTCCTGGTCGCCGTTAGGGGGACTCGTGCCGCTGTCGGCCGAGCCAACAGCGGCCACGCCAGCAACGTCGGCGCTGTTGGCGCCGGCAACACCGTCAGAGGCCACCTCGGAGTCCATCCCTGGCAGCCTGGCCGCCTCGTCGTCAAGAGGCTCGACCTCGCCGTCGCTTTCCAGTGCGGTCTCCGCGGCAGCCGCGGGATTGTCGGCCCCCGGGAAGAACCTTACCCGCGCCTCGCCCGTGGCCTCGACACCACGCAGCTCGCTGACGCCTGCTCCCACATCGAGGATGATCTCGTCTCCGCGAACCGAGGCCTGGTTCATCTCCAGCTCGGCGGCTCCCTGCAGACGCACCTGATCCCCGCCCGGCTCTACACGCATCTCGTCAGCGCTACCGCGCAGTCCTGCCGGCATGGCGCCCTCCCCGTCACCGCGCCGCACGGTCAAATCGCCCCACATGCGCAGCTCTTCGGCCACCACGTCCTGTCCGCTGGTGACGTCGCCGGCAGTCTGGAATTGAAGACAGTCCCCCCGCGACTCCATACCCGCATAGAACAATGTGCTGCGGTTGCAGTTGCTGACCACACCGCTCACCACGTCGTAGTTGAGGCGCCGCGTCTCGAAGTACCCGCCGTTCGGCAGCTCGGCGCGCACGTTGCCGATAATGCGGATCTCGTCGAAATCACCGCCGTCCCCGCTTGTTCGCATCGTATCGCCAACCACGACAACGTCCTTGTCGGGCCCGTCCTTGCCGAAGATGCGCATGTTCACGCCGGCCCACATGTTCCAGCCGTCCGAGAAATCGAGCAACTCGACGGCAGCAATCTCGTAGAGCTTGCGATCGCCGCGGAACTTGACGAAGTTGATCGTCTCGGTGCGCGACTCGACGCTGCGATCGCCATCCGGCATGCCAGGGATCTCAACGCGGCCGGAGGCATGCTCGAGTGCCTCTACCGGCTGCCAGTTGAGATACACCACCAACGACACAGCACCTGCGAGGCCTGCGCACGCGAGACGAAGAAAAGCCGTGACTCGCATACGTCAGGCGCTAGCAGGCCGAGCAGCAAGCGTCCCGTCAGCGGACGGGTCGGTGCCGGTCGAACTCCTCACGGTAGTACTGACGGTAGAGAATCTCCCACTCCCTTCCCCCCTCGGGAATGTCGCGTTTCTGCGAGGCTATCTTCTGCTGCACTTTACGATCGATGTACTCGTCGCGCCGGAGCTCCTCCTGGAAGATCTCGACGATCGCCAGCCGCACCGTGTTCGGCTCGCGGCGCAGCTCCACGGACTCGTCCTCCCCCAGCGCATCGACCAGGAGGCGTGACAGATGGTTGACCTTGGCGCGAGATAGACGCATATACGATCAGAGGATGATGTTGCGTTCCCTGGCGAGCTTGGCCTTGATCACCTTGAACATCTCGTGAAGCTCGACATCGGCGCGCCTGATCTGGTCATTGTAGGTGCGCATGATGTCGCGTACTTCGTCGTTGAGACGATCCTCGACCATCAAGTCGTCGACGACGATCCCGCTCATCCGGCCTTCCGTTTCTGCGGCGTTTTCGACGCGAATCAGCCCGAGTTTGCCGAGGTCGCGAACGACCCGGAAGGCGATCACTTCGATCTGCTCCTGAGTCATGCGCATCGGGGCCGCCGGGGATCAGGTCATGTGGGGCGTAAACTGGTCGCGTGTGTGGATCGTACCACGCGCCTGGCTCGCGCCAGGCGGCAACCGATTAGGTTAGCACGCCGTCGAGAGCGGTTACTCGATGCGCACCTTCGCCTCCAATGGAGCGGCGCCATCATTCAGACTGAGGCGTAGCAAGTAGTCGCCAGCGGCCCCCGCTGGCACCATCGCCTGAACGATCAGAGGGCCCGCCACCGTGTTGTCGCCCCAGGCGGCGTTGACATCTTGGAGCTCGAGCTCGGCGCCGGCCGAATCGACTAGCGTCATGCGCACGGCTTCCGCATCAGGGACCTTGCCTCGCAGCCAGGTGAGGGCGGAAAAGCTGTCGCCGGCACTCAACCGCGGCTCGACGCCGGAGATGATTCCGACCTCGCCCTCGCGCAACCGAGTCAACGACCGACCGATGATTAGCGGGCTGACGGCGCTACCGCTGTCGGAGATCTCTACCTCTCCGTCCCACGTAAACGCCGTCCCCGAGAGCGGATCGAGCACGCGTACGTCTAGCGTGTATCCGCCTGCCGCCGCCCGCAATAGCAACGCCGTGCGCAGCGACGCGACCCTGATACGCGCCACATCTGCCGCTGGCAAATCGATGATCCATTCTTGCGTTCCACTCAACTCATCGGTATCGCCCAGACTGACCAGCGATGCGTCGATCCGGAGCGTCGCCCGCAGACCATCACCGACGGGCTCAAACAGGAGGTCCCGCAGAGGAATCTCGATTGGGATCACGAGCGCGCCCGCCACCCCGTTGATGCCCCAAGTCTCGGCCAGCACGGTGAGTGGCTCGGTGCGCGCCACGGTCTCGCGAATCGCTACCGTCGTGCTGGCCATTCCCGCACCGGGCCGGAACTCAGTCACGGTATCTACCAGAGCGCCCTCGTTGGTGAACAAGAACGCAGTCCGCAGGTCGGTCGGCATACCGCCGACGCCGAGCATGCCTGGATCGCAGAGCTCGAACTGGCCGATACGCGTCTCGACGAAGACCACGTGGAACTCGCCCATCTGCGACCGAAAGGCCATGTTGTTGGTGCGGTAGGTCCACCACTCCCCCTCCGGATACGAGCATCGGCCGAAACCCCGCAAGTCCCTCCGGCGCATACCTCCGGTGGGTCGGCCGAGGATGACCCAAACTCGGCCACGATCGGACCTCCACCCACGTGGGAACCCGTGAAACCGCTCGTTCACGAAGCCTACCCGTCGGTAGAACTCCTCTTGGAACACGTGCCCCTGGTCGCGAGTATCAAGGTCGCGCCGGCCCCAGAACCACTCGATGAACTGACGGCGGAGCTCGTCGGTCTTCTGCTCCTTCCAGGTGTCGCGCTCGTAGTCCAGCAAGAGGTATTCAACCGGGCCCCCAGCCCAGTCTTTGAGTGGCCGCTCCTCCTCATAGAAGCGCCGTGCCGCCTCCATGGTCTTGGGGAACTGGTCCTTCTGTGCAAACACCGGACCGGTGGCGCCGATCACTACGATCAGCAGGGCAACGACGAGGAGGGCGCGAAATCGGTTAGATACGACCATTCGATGTGCTCCAAGCGGACCAGGCAAACACCCTGGTGGCCGCGGCTACGGGACAACGACGGCAGCTGTCTGCCCTCCCGGCCCCGCGAATACTCGGTTACGATTGTAGACGGCCGGAGAACGTGCCGGCAAAGGACACCGCCGCCTCGGCGTCGTCTGATCGGTGTTCGCCGAAGCCGCCCCGACCGCGCTGGACAAGCGTAACCGCGGGCCGCGTGGCGATCCCGCGGATGGCGGTTCCGGCCGGGCGCCTCGACACCACGGCCGCCAACAACTATCGGAGAGTCGACCTTGGCCCCGCTGGAAGCACACCTCGACCAGGCCACCTCCGCCGCCATCGAGCAGCTACAACGGCTCATTGCCGTGCGGAGCGTGTCGGCGCGCGGCGAATATCTAGCGGAGGGCGCGGCGGCATTCGCCACCCTGTTGCAGGAGTGTGGGCTGCAAACAACCGTTTGGGAGTCCTCAGGCGCACCGGTGGTCTTCGGACACCATCCGGCACCGGCGGGCAAGCCGACAGTGCTTATCTACGGTCACTACGACGTGCAGCCGCCGGATCCCGTCGACGAGTGGCGCACCGATCCGTTCGAGGGAGTCTTGCGCGACGGTGCGGTATACGGCCGCGGCGCGGCCGACAACAAAGGGCAACTGCTGGCGCACATCATGGGTGTGGCGCTACTCCGGAGGCTCGACCGACTCGGTATCGGGATCAAGTTTCTAATCGAGGGCGAGGAGGAAACGGGCAGCCCCCATATTGCGCAGGTAGTAGAGCGGCATCGACACGAGCTAGCTGCCGATCTCGCCCTGACATCCGATGCCCCTTTCCACGACGATGGGACTCCGGTGGTCATCTTCGGCGTGCGCGGCCTCCTCTATCTCGAGCTCGAGGTGCGCGGTGCCGATCGCGACGTGCACTCGGGCAATCGGGGCGGCATTGCCCCGACGCCCGCTTGGGATCTGGTCGCCGCCCTGAGCTCGATGCGCGACCCTGACGGCCGGGTGCGTGTCGCGGGTTTCTACGACGATGTCCGCCCACCATCGGCGCGCGAGCAGGAGCTACTCCGCAGACTTCCCTTCGATCGCGAAGCCTTGCGGCGCGAGCTCGACGTCCGTCGGCTGCCACAGTTGGCCGAGGAGGACCCGGCACAGGCCCTGATGTTCTCGCCCACCTTCAACATCTCCGGGCTAACTAGTGGCTACGGTGGCCCCGGCTCCAAGACGATCGTGCCCTCGCGGGCCACCTGCAAGCTCGATCTTCGGTTGGTCGCCGACCAGGATCCGGAACGGATCTTCGCATCTTTCGAAGCGCACCTGCATCGAGAATTTCCGTCCGTCCAGCTGACGAAGCTCGCCTCGGTGCCGCCATCGGCCACGTCGCCGGATACGCCGTTCGCCGAGCCGATTATCTCCGCCGTGGCACGCGCCTGTGGTCAGCCGCCGCTCCTGAGGCCCCGGCTGGGCGGCACGACGCCCGATTTCATCTTCACACGTGTGCTCGGGATGCCCAGTCTGCTGGTCCCCTACGGACAACCGGGGATGAATCACCACGCTCCGAACGAGCACATAACCGTAGCGGCCCTACGCCGCGGCATCGGCTGCACCGTCGAGATCTGCGAGACGCTGGGACGCCCAGACTGACAACGCCGGCTCTACTCAGGGCTGCGGGGCGCAGAAGGCCTCGAAGGCGGGAGCCACAGTTCTGGGCGGCGCCCCGGCACGCAGTAGATCTGATATCAGCGGCGTCGCAGCACAGGCGCCAGGCAGAAGGCTCGCCAGCGCCTGGCCGTCGTCGCGTGCCGCTCCGATGAGCCACCGGAGCGCGACATGAAGATCGTGAAGCGTCGCCAGCACCGAGTCCAACGACATGTTGTCGCGTGGTGTGGCGAAGCGCACGAAGGCCTGCGCGACGCCCGACGGGGTCAGCACTCGGCCTAGCGTTTGGCCTGATTCGTCGAGCACTCCCCACCAGCCGTGCAGAGTCTCGCCGCCACGCTCGACCGGTCGCGCCAAACCCACGAGCAGCCGCCCGTTTGCGAGGTCAGCCAGCGCCGCCGTTTGGGCCACCGCCGGCCATTGGTCTGGCGAATCATCGTCGGCGAGCCACCACTGCAACCGGCCGCCGGTGCCGACCGCGCGCAACGTCACGTCAAAGGCAGTCACCGGCGGGCGGTCTGCAACACGGTTCAGCACCTGGCCAGTGAGTGCGGAGCGCAGCAGCCCGTACGCCCCGGCAGTCGCCGATCGCTGATTGCGCTCCAGCCCGCCGAGGCGCAGTGGATCGCTCGTCCAAACCGTCAGCCGACCCTCGCTCTCCGCAGTGGGCGGCGTCCAGTGCACGGCTGCCATGCGGGCGGAACCCCGATACACCCCCCGGGAGGCTGGCCGCAGGTTCTCACCAGCCACCAGCAGGGCACCAGCGATGGCATCCAGGCCATCCTTTTCGAGCACCTGCCAGGACCGTAGAGCGGCGATGTGCAACGCCGTCGCCGGGTGCTCCGGATCTCCGGCCTCGACCTTCGGCCCGGCTGGCTCGCGCTCCAGCACCGGTCCCACGAGCGGTGAGTTCGAACGGTTCCGCGGTCGCGCCATCCACGCTTCGAAAGCGGCGAGCTCGGCAGCCGAAAGCTCACTCAACGCGTCGAAGAGAGGCACCGTTCGATCCCGGAGGTAGGCGCGCGGCATCGCGCCAGAGGCGAAGACCACCGCCAGGCGGGCAGACGGGTCGGCGCCGTACGGGATGCGGGCATGAATGTCCGAGCCCATTGGCACGTCAACGTCGATCTCGAGCTCGACCCGTGCAAGTTCGGCACGCTCGATCAACGGGGTAGTGACCGTTCGGCCCGCGGCTGCGAGCGTCAGGGCGACGGCTCCGACGGGGGCAGGAACCAGTACGTCGGCGAGGGTCGCGGCAAGTCGCGCTTCTGCTTCGGCTTCTTCGTCGAGCGGCTCAGCAGGCGAAGCGTCTTCCGGCGAAGCCTCCGTATCCTCGGCCACGACGAGCTCCTCCGAGCCGGCGCCATTTTCTACGACGCGATCTACGCGCACGCTCGAGCCGATCAACTCGCCGAACGGCAACTCCAGCTCCGCGAGCGTAGCTTCGTCGAGCTGAAGGCGGAGCGACGCGATCGCACTCAGAACTGCCAGTGACTCGTCGACGGGCTCGCCTCGCCGCCCGATCGCCTGGCCGATGGCGGTGCCGGCGAACGACGCATCCATGGCAGTCCATTGATCGTCCCGACGTACTTCCAACCACCAGTGGTCGGCAGCCATCTCGACCCACCGGAGCCAGGGGTCGCCTCGGCCGGCGTGTGTGGCCGTAGGCTCGCCTACAAGCGCCACCGCGTCGCGCCACGCAAGGCGGCCGCGCATAAGCCTCACTGCGATGCCACGGGCACGATACAGGCCGGCAAGCAGCAGCGTCTGATCGAGCGAGTTACCGCTGGAGGCCAGCAAGGCGCCGCGAGCGCCGCGAACGCTACCGGCGTAGGGCTCGTATCGCACCTGGCGTTGAACGAAGCGAAACGGCCCTTCGATACCGCGTGCGAGGCTGGCACTCAGCGCCACCATGTCATCGCCCGCGGGCGCCCGGCGAGGCGCTTGGAGCCCGACCATTACCTCCTCGATATCGACACGCTCGAAGAACGTCCGCAACGTATTGACCGCCGCATCAGGCCATTCAACGACCGGCTCCGCATCCGACTGTTGCGCGCTCGCGACCGAGCTGGGCAGCATGCAGATGCTCACCCCAACAACGACGATGCGTCGCCACACCCGCCTGCAGGGAGCCAAACCCAAGCTACTCGAGACCATGTGTGCCAGGCTAGAGGCGTCGCCAAGCGGCTGTCAAACTCCGCGCGGAGCCCGCAACACGCCGCGCGGACTGGCCCCGTGGACTGGCGCCCGCGCAGCCCACGAGAGCCACCGGCTAGAATACGGTGCCCTGCGGAGGGAGCAGATGCTACGAATACGCCTGCTGGACGGCGCGCTCGGGCTCGTCGCCTTGTTCATTTGCGCTTGCAGCGCACCCGAAAAGACCGGCCCAGACCTGATCCTGACCGCCGGGCATATCTATGCCTCGGCGGAGTCAACGGAACCGGTATCCGCGTTGGCGATCGCCGACGATCGCATCGTCGCCCTGGGTACCGACGAGCAGGTTCGGGCTCTGGCGACGGACTTCACCCAAGAGATGGACCTTGGCGGTGCGCCGGTACTTCCCGGATTCCACGACGCGTGGGTCGATCTCGAGGCCGTCGGACGACGCGCCGACATGCTCGATCTCACCCGAACGGCTACCCCGCGCGAGGTGCAAGCACGATTGCGCGCCGCCTCCGTCGAGGGATCCGGTTGGATTGTCGGGTGGGGATGGGATGAGACGATGTGGCCTAGCGGGCAAGTGCCGGACCGTCACTTGCTCGACGGCATCACCGATACGCGCCCGGTACTCCTCTACCGTCGCATCGGTCGAGTAGCTTGGCTCAACGGAACCGCCCTGGCGACGACCGGCACCACCGACCAGGTGCTGAGAGACGTCGACGGCAACCTTACGGGCCTGTTGGCCGGTGCAGCGCTGCAACGTGCGGAGGCCATGTTGCCCACCGTCACGTCCGACCAGCGACGCGGCTGGATCATCGGCGGCTTGCAGGCCTCGGCGGCCGCCGGCTTCACTTCGGTATCGTCCGCACCGCTCGATAACCAGGCCGTCGAGCTACTGGTACAGCTTGCGCAGACCGGTGACCTGCAGATCCATGTTCGTGCCCGCCTGCAACCCACAGCTCGCCCTCCCGACCGGCCGGAGGCCGACAACAACCTTCAGATCACCTCGATTGGACTCGACGTGGATGGTCCGCTGGCGCTGCGCTTGGCGGCCGTGTCCGCGCCCTACGCAGATGCGTCAACCGCAGCGCCTCCGGCTCCGGCTTCCGCACTCGAGGCGGCGTGCGATCGTGCCGCCGCATTGCAACTACCTCTCGACACCCATCTGCGGGGCGATGCGGCCATCATCGCGGTTGGCGACTGCGCTGCCGCCGCCGAGGGCCTCGTGGTGGGCGCCGACATCCTGCCGCCGGGTGCCGATGTCAACGCCCGGCACGTCGCCATCGTGCCGCATCGCATGGCCCACGACCTGTACTGGCTGGCGGATCGCATCGGGGCACAACGCGCCTCGGAAGCCCACTCCTATCGTGATCTCGCCCGCGCCGGAAAGCTCGTAGCCTTTGCGACGCGCGCCCCGGCATTCCCCCTCGACCCGATGGGAGCGCTCTGGATCATGAACCGGCGACAGGACCTACAGGGCTACCCGCTCGACGGCTGGAACGCTCCCCAGCGACTGTCGGTTCGCGACTCCCTCCGGGTTGCGTTGGCGGATCAACTGCTCGGGTCGCGTGGCCTCACGATCGATGCCAAGGCCGACCTCGTGGTTTGGTCGGCAGACCCCTTCGACGAAGACACGAAGCTTCCGGGTACACAGGCGCTGATTGTTCTCGTGGGCGGCCGGGTGATCTTCTCGCGCCCGACCGTACCTTGACAACAGACACACCCGGCCATACTTTCGGCTCTGTGCGTCGGCCCTTTGGCTTCCATTCTCCTACGACCCGTTTGATGTCCAATCGCGGACGATTCATCCATCGGGCGGTAGTCATAGCGGCTGGCCTACTGACGTTTGCGTGCACGTCAACCGACCCCGAGATTGTCGCGATCGAGTACATGCGGGCCACGCGGCACGCGGACTCGGACGACGCGCTCGCGAGGCTCGATCTGGACGAGATCGTCGGCCGTATCGAGGACGATGTGACTCTTGTGCTCAGGGACGGGAACTCGACCACGTTTCTGCGGAGCTCAGTGGAGACGATCCTCTGGGGCCTGTTCCAGGAAACTCCGCGCGAGGAGAACCTCATCTACGACGCGAAGCCGGCGACCATCGACGGCGAGCGTGCATCGGTGGAGGTAACGATGACCGACTCTGACAGTCGAACCCGTGCGCACACGGTGCATTTGCGGCACACCCCCGAGGGTTGGCGCGTGTCCGGACGCTCGGTGGACAACCTCGTGAGCTACGCCATACAAAGGCTCGAGGAGCGGTATTGAAACAGCCCTTGAAAACCGCCCGAGACCCGTTTCTGCCAGGTACCGGCCTCGAAAGGAGACTCATGACGATGATTCGACGATCCCCCCTGGTGCTCGCGCTGCTCGTAACGGCAGCGTGCGGTACGCCGGTCGAGAACGCGTCACAGCAGCTCATAGAGCAGGTTCGCCTCGGTGACCCGCTGGCCCAGCAAACCTACAACGAGAACCTGGAGATCCTCGAGTCGGCGGAGGCGCTGCCTATCTGGATCGATGCGCTGGAGAACGACGACAGCAACCAGGTCAAGCAATGGGCAGCGCAGATAATCGGCAATATCGGCGACACCGCCGCGCTACCGGCCTTGGCGGCAGCGATGTCTGCCTCGCGCGGTGTGCGTGACGCAGCCGTGGCGGCCATACGGCAATTCGACGACGCAACGGCGTCCGGGGTGTTCGCGCAGGCTCTTGGCGAGGGCACGCGCGACGCGCAGATAGCAGCACTATCGCAGTTGAGCCGGCTGGAGACCGGGGCCGACTTGGCGGTTGGGGCGATAGCGGTTAGCGCCGCATCGAGTGATGAGCTGGTCGCACGCACATCCATGGATACGCTGAGCGACATCGCCAACGACGAAGCCTGTGCGGTTATCGCGGCCGTGGCCACCAACGCCGGTCTCACCCCCGAGATGCGAGCCTACGCGGTAGCTACCCTCGGGCGCATCCAGAACGATGCGTCCGCTGCGCAGATCGACGCCGTGGTGGCGGCGTTGCAGGATGCCGACGACGACGACGCAGCCGACCTGCTAGCGCAGGCGCAGAGTCTCCGCTGACGCCGAGGCGCCTTTCAGCAACGAAGCAGTAGCGGCCTCGTGAGCGTGCATGGAGCCAATCGACCTGGACTCGGTCCTGGAGGAGCAGGAGAAGGTCACCTCTCCTGACGCCTTCGTCGAGGCCGCCGTCGTGCCCAACCCCGAGGCGGTGCGAGCCCGGGCGGCAGACGACCCCGAGGCTTTCTGGGCGGCGGTGGCCGACGAGCTCGAATGGCACCGGCGCTGGGATGAGGTGCTCGACTGGAATCCGCCGTTTGCTCGATGGTTTCCTGGTGCGCAGTGCAACATCGTGCACAACGCAATCGACCGTCACCTGTCGACCTGGCGGCGTCACAAGGTAGCGCTTCTGTGGGAAGGAGAGAACGGCGACCGACAGGTGCTGACCTATGCCGAGCTCGCAGCCGAAGTCAATCGCCTGGCGAACGGGCTGCGCCGACTCGGTATCGAGAAAGGCGACTGCGTCACCATCTACATGCCGATCTGTCCCCAACAGGCGATCGCCATGCTCGCCAGCGCCAAGGTCGGCGCATTTCACAGCGTGGTGTTCGGCGGGTTCTCGTCTGACGGCCTGCGTGATCGCATCAACGACGCCCAGTCGAAGCTGCTCATCACCGCCGACGGTGGCTACTACCGAGGCAACATCGTGCCGCTGAAACAGGCGGCGGACGAAGCGGTACAACAGTGCCCGTCGCTCGAGAAGGTGGTGGTGTACGAGCGCACCGGAGCCGACGTTGCCATGCAGGCGGGGCGCGACATGACGTGGTCGGAGGCCATCAAAGGGTGTCCCTCGACGGCCGATGCCGAGATCATGGATGCTACAGATCCCCTCTTCGTGCTCTACACCTCAGGCTCGACCGGAAAGCCCAAGGGCATCGTTCACTGCCATGGCGGATACATGGTCGGTGTGTACCAGACGATGAAGTGGGTGTTCGACCTCCGCGATACCGACCTCTACTGGTGCACTGCCGACGCCGGATGGGTCACTGGGCATAGTTACATCGTCTACGGACCACTGATGAACGGCGCCGCCGGCTTCATGGCCGAAGGCGCGCCCGACTATCCGGATCCGAGTCGATGGTGGCGCCTTGTCGAGCGCTACGGAATCAACATTCTCTACACCGCTCCCACCGCCGTCCGAATGTTCATGCGCCTGGGAGAACAGTGGCCGGCGGCACACGATCTGTCGAGCCTGCGGTTGCTCGGCACGGTTGGTGAGCCCATCAACCCCGAGGCCTGGCGCTGGTACCACCGTGTGATCGGCGGCGACAACTGCCCCATCGTCGATACCTGGTGGCAGACCGAAACCGGATCGATCCTCATCACGAACCTGCCCGCCGAAGCGCAAAAGCCCGGTTCTGCCGGCCTGCCGTTTCCTGGAATCGACGCGGACGTGGTCGACGTCGAGGGCAATCCCCGCGAGCCCGGTCAAGGCGGATATCTGGTCATCCGCAGACCGTGGCCGTCGATGCTCTCGACGATCTACAACGACCCTGGGCGCTACCGAGAGGCCTACTGGGAAATCGTACCGGGGATGTACACCGCCGGCGACGCCGCCGTGCGAGACGAAGAAGGGTACATCCGCGTGCTGGGTCGCCTGGACGACGTCCTCAACGTCGCCGGGCATCGGCTCGGTACCATGGAGATCGAGAGCTGTCTGGTCGCCCACGCCGCGGTAGCCGAGGCGGCGATCATCGGCGTGCCCCACGAGATCAAGGGGGAGGTGCCGAAGGCGTTCGTCCTGTTGCATCAGGGTATCGAGCCCACCGACGAGCTCAGCAGCGAGCTTCGTGAGCATGTGGGTGACCAGATCGGCAAGATCGCGCGTCCACAGGCCATCGATTTCGTATCGAGCTTGCCGAAGACGCGAAGCGGCAAGATCATGCGGCGCTTGCTCAAGGCACAGGAGCGGGGCGAGGGCGTCGGCGACACATCGACCCTCGACCCCAGTAGCGTACCGAGCGACTAGTGCTCCTGATCATAAGTACGGTGGGTGACGTTTGCAGGAGCGAGATGCGGGCGAGATCAAGGAAGGGTGAGGAAGGCGATGCCTTAGCCATCCTCGACGAGCCCTGACGCCGAGTTCGCCCGCATATCGCTCCTGCCCTCCGGGTGGCCGCGGGACCGGCCACCTTGGGCGTCGCGGCGCCTCGACGATACACCCAGCATCGCCCTCGTCGCCGCTCCTACAATTCGCCCCGGTCGCGCGCGCCACAAACGTCACCGTACTTATGATCAGGAACACTAGCGGCGTGGTCTCCTACGGCGGGCCTCTTGCTGGCGCGAACGGAGTGAGGGCCTGTTGGCCGGGCCCCACGGCCAGGCCACTAGCAGGTTGCTGAAGAACTCTACTAGAAAGCGCCCGTCGGCGACGGGCGCTCTCGAGTGGACCGTGGGGGGCTCGAACCCCCGACCTCCGGCATGCGAGGCCGGCGCTCTCCCAACTGAGCTAACGGCCCTCACTGGCTGAAGCAACCAAGAGTCTATCGTTCGCTCTCGTCTTCGTCAGACGAGTCCCCTGCATCCGACGGATCACTGGTCTGCTCTTGCGGAGCGACGTCGTCTGCAACGCCGCCCTCTGCAACGTTAGCGTCTGCGTCGGCCTCGGCGAGATCGCTGCTCGACGCAGCGTCGTCGGTGTCGGGGATCGCCTCCGCGGCTACGGTGTCCTGAGACGCCGTACGTGGCCCGGCCTTCTTCTTGGGCTTGCGCTTGCGTTGCGGCAGCTCCGCTTCGACTAGCTCGATCACCGCCATGTCGGCGCGATCGCCGGGGCGCGAGGAGAGCTTGATGATACGTGTGTAGCCTCCGAGTCGCTCCGCGTAGCGTGGGGCCAGATCATCAAAGAGCTTGCTGAGGACCGTTTTGTCGCGGATGATCCGCGCCGCATAACGCCTTGCATGTAGCGACTCGCGCTTGCCGAGCGTGATCATGCGCTCGGCGAGCGGCCTGAGTACCTTCGCCTTGGCCTCGGTGGTGCGGATCTTCTCGTGCCGCAACAGGTCCGTGACCATGTTTCGCAACATGGCCTTGCGGTGCGCGGGCGCTCGGCCCAGCGTCGCGGTAGTTCGGCGGTGACGCATCAGTTCTCTCGTCTCTCAGACGGCGTCCGGCGGCGGCGGCAGGTCCGATAGATCCATATCGAGCGTTAGCCCCATCTCCGCCAGCACCTCTTTGATCTCCTGCAGCGACTTCTTGCCGAAGTTCTTCGTCTTCAGCATCTCTTGTTCACTACGCTGAACGAGATTGCGGATGGTGCGAATGCTCGCATTCTTCAGGCAATTGTACGAGCGCACCGAAAGCTCGAGCTCGTCGACAGAGCGATTCAGATGCGAGTAGAACGCGGTGAGATCCTCGTCGGGCTCGTGCTGCTCGTGCTGCGGCTCTTCCTCGATGTCGACGAAGATCGCCAAATGATCGCGCATCAGCTTCGCGGCCAGCGCTATCGCACGGTCGGGTGTAACCGTGCCGTTCGTCCACATCTCGAGCACAAGACGCTCGTAATCGGTTGAGCGGCCGAGCCGTGCACGCTCCACCTTGTAGTTCACGCGCTTGACCGGCGAATGCACCGAGTCGATGGGGATCCAGCCGATACCCATGTCGTCTTCCAGATTCCGATCGGCGGGAACGTAGCCGCGACCACGCGCCAAACGCATCTGCAATTCGATCGCGCCCCCCTTGGACAGGGTGCAGATGTGCGCATCCGGGTCAATGCACGTGAAATCGGGATCTTGCTCGATATCCGAGGCCGTCACCGAGCCCTCGGCGTCCTTGCGCAGGACCAGGGTCTTCGGCTTATCGACGTTCAGACGGAACGGAATGCTCTTGAGGTTGAGGATCAAATCGGTAGTATCTTCGATCACGCCGGGGAGCGAGCTGAACTCGTGCAGCACACCCTCCACTTTGAGCGCCGTGATTGCCGCACCCTCGACCGAGGAGAGCAGCACTCGACGCATCGCGTGCCCGACGGTGATGGCAAAGCCGCGTTCGAACGGCTGGGCGATGAACTGCCCGTATCCATCCGTTAGCGAATCGAGATCGACCTCGAGTCGCTTGGGTCGTTGGAACCCAGTCCAGAGCATATCCCGGACCTCCTGAAAGACAGCGGTTTCTGCAGCGCGTCGAATGCTCTACTTCGAGTAGAGCTCGACGATCAGCTGTTCTTGGATTTCCATGTCGACGTCTTCACGCATCGGCAATCGCGCCACGGTACCGGTGAGCTTGTCGTGGTCTATCTCGACCCACCCGACCGGGCTCCCTACCTTGGCGTTCTCGACGGCCATCTTGATCTCGGTGTTGCTGTTGCTTCGGTCGCGTACCGCGACCGTATCGCCCTGCTGTGCCCGGTACGAAGGTATGTCGACGCGTGACCCGTTGACCGCGATATGCCCGTGCCTGACCACCTGGCGGGCGTGTGACCGCGACAATCCGAATCCCATGCGGTAGACGACGTTGTCGAGGCGCCGTTCGAGCGACGTCAACAAGGTTTCTCCGGTGATTCCACGCTCGCGCGCCGCGTCGTGAAAGTAGCGGCGGAATTGGCGTTCCAGCACGCCATAGATGCGCTTCACCTTCTGCTTCTCGCGCAACTGCGCCGAATAGTCCGATGGACGACGACGCCGCCGTCGCCCATGCTGGCCGGGCGGGTAATTGCGCCGTTCGATCGCGCACTTGTCCGACATGCAGCGCGTGCCCTTGAGGAAGAGCTTCATCGCTTCCCTTCGGCACAGCTTGCAAACCGGGCCCGTATAACGCGCCACTATTGTTACCTCCTGAAGACCACTCTCAGACTCTGCGTTTCTTCGGTGGCCGGCATCCGTTGTGTGGAATCGGCGTCACATCGCGGATCGCCGTGACGTTGATACCGGCAGACTGCAAACCTCGTATCGCTGATTCACGCCCGGCTCCGGGCCCCTTGATACGGATCTCGACGCGTTGAACACCGTGCTCTTTGGCCTTCGTGGCAGCGTCGGTAGCAGCGATCTGAGCGGCGAACGGGGTGCCCTTGCGCGAGCCCTTGAACCCCTTCGACCCGGAGCTGGAACACGAGATCGTATTCCCTTCCGTATCGGCGATCGTGATGATCGTGTTGTTGAACGTCGCCTGGATGTGGGCTATGCCCGCGGCGATGTTCTTCTTGACCTTCTTCTTGCCTGCCTTTCGATGCGCCATAGCTTAAACCTGTGTTTACTCCCTGGAGTGGCTGCTTCGCCGGCTCGTTCGGTACTCGACCAGGGGCTAGAGTTTGGCCTTCTGTCTCTTCTTGATGGCCATCCCGCGTGGCCCCTTCCGGGTTCGCGCGTTCGTCTTTGTGCGCTGCCCGCGAACCGGCAGGTTGCGCCTGTGCCGCATGCCTCGGTACGAGCCAATCTCGATCAACCGCTTGATGTTCATCTGGAGCTCTTTACGCAGATCGCCCTCGACTCGTCCCTGGCGATCGATCACTTGCCGAATGCGGCTGACCTCTTGCTCGGTCAGATCCTTCACGCGGCGCTCGACCTCGATCTTCGCGGTCGCAAGAATCGCCTGCGCACGCGCCCGACCGATACCAAAGATACCGGTCAACGCGATCTCAACGCGCTTGTCCAGACGCAAATCCACACCCGCAATACGGGCCATCGGAAAACTCCTCTTACTAACGTCCGCCGAGCTCGAGAGCGAGTGCCAACTTCGACACCGACTCCGGCTGCTCTGTTTCGGCCGTTGGCGCTAACCCTGCCGCTGCTTGTGCTTCGGGTTCTCGCAGATGACGTAGACCGTGCCCCTGCGGCGCACAACCTTGCACTTGTCACACATGCGACGAACCGACGCTCTCACCTTCACGGCAAACTCCCACCAACTTTATCTCAGCGGAGAGCCGATTGTAGCAGGATTGCGACTTGCCGGCATCCACCCCCACGCGCCTGAGCGCGGGTCGATACTCCCTATTTGTAGCGGTACACAATTCGTCCACGCGACAGGTCGTAGGGCGACAGCTCAACCAGCACTTCGTCACCCGGGAGGATGCGGATGAAGTACTTCCGCATCTTTCCGGAGATATGCGCCAGCACCTTGTGCCCGTTCTCGAGCTCGATCCTGAACATGGCGTTCGGCAACGTCTCGACGACCTTGGCACGAACCTGCACGGCTTGTTCTTTCTGCGTCATACTTTACTCAGCAGCTCGCGACTCGGGCCACTTTCCGGGCACCCGATGCGCTGAGAACCCAAGGGCCCTCGTCAGTGATTGCCACGCTGTGTTCAAAGTGTGCCGAAGGCCGACGATCCACGGTTACTGCTGTCCAGCCATCGTCGAGAACCTCCATCGCGGCAGCACCGAGATTGACCATGGGCTCGATCGCCAAGACCATCCCCGGCCGCAGCCGAACGCCAACGCCGGGTGGTCCGAAGTTGGGGATCTGCGGATCCTCGTGCAGCGACGTTCCGATCCCGTGCCCGACGAACTCCCGCACCACCGAGAAACCGGCCGATTCGACGTGCTGTTGCACGGCGTGCGAGATATCGCCCACTCGGTTGCCAACCACACACTGATCGATGGCGCAGTC
This sequence comes from Acidobacteriota bacterium, assembly GCA_965205505.1. GTDB lineage: Bacteria > Acidobacteriota > UBA890 > UBA890 > WLXD01 > DASCOT01. The sequence continues at coordinate 2,638,186 of CBDBHB010000009.1, read as the reverse complement.
CAACGCCTCGGCGGTCACCAGGAGCAGACGGTGCACCTCGGGCTCGAGAGGCGGCACGGGCACCGTGATCGCCGAATCGCCGTAGAAGCCGTCGAGACAAACACCAAGATCGAGACCGAGGATGTCCCCAGGCGCGAGCCGTCGTTTCGGCGACGGAATACCGTGGACGATCTCCTCGTTGAGCGACGCGCACACGGTGGCCGGGAAACCCCGGTAGCCCTTGAACGCAGGCTCGCCACCGAGCTCGCGCACGCGAGCCTCGGCGTAATCGTCCAGCTGAGCCGTGGTCACCCCGGGAGCCACGCGCGATGCCAGCTCGTCGCGAACCGTAGCGACGATCTGGTTCGCGGCGTGCATGCGCTCGAGCTCGGCCGAAGACTTGTACTCAATCACGCGCTCACCAGCTCACTGAGCGCCGCGTCGCTGCGCTCGAACACCTCATCAATTCCGGCATCGCCGTCGATTCGAACAAGTTGCCCCTTCGCCCGGTAGCGATCCACTAGCGGTTGCGTCTTCTCGCGGTAGACAGCCAGCCGCTCGCGTACGACCTGCTCGCGATCGTCATCGCGTTGGACGAGCTCGGTGCGACAACGATCGCAACGCGAATCCTGTGCCGGCGGGTTGAACGTCATGTGATAGTTGGCACCGCACTCCGGGCATGCACGGCGGCGCGACAGCCGCTCAACGAGAACGTCTTCGGGCACGTCAAGGTAGAGCACCAAGTCAACGCTCTCGTGGGATGTTTGGCCCAGCAGCTCGTCCAGGGCGGCCGCCTGAACCGTAGTACGCGGGAATCCGTCCAGGATGGCACCGGCGGCGGTATCCGGCTTCTTTAATCGCTCCTGCACGACTTCGCACATGGTGTCGTCGTCGACGAGCCCGCCGGAGTCCATGATCGCCTTCATCTTGCCCCCAAGCTCATCCCCTGCGGCCACAGCCTCGCGGAGCATGTCCCCGGTGGATATCTGTGGGATGCCGTACTTGGCCGCCAGGCGCGCCGCCTGCGTGCCCTTACCGGCACCCGGCGGTCCGAGAAAGACCACCAGCATTAGATGAACCGCCGTGCCTTGATCCGTCCGCCTTTGATGAAGCCCTCGTAGTGCCGCATGACGAGCTGGCTTTCTACCTGGCGCACGGTGTCCATCGACACGCCGACGAGAATCAACAACGAGGTTCCACCGAAGAAGAACGTAACCCCGAGCCCCTCCGTAACCCACAACGGCATCATCGAGTCAAGATACGGGCCGATCAACGGGATCGGAGCTACCTTGAACCCCGAGATCAGGAACTGAGGCAACATCGCAACCGCGGCCAGGTAGACGGCACCGATCAACGTCAGCCGCGTCAGAATATCGTCGATGTACTGAGCCGTTCGCTTGCCAGGCCGGATACCGGGAACGAAGCCGCCATACTTTCGCATGTTGTCGGCGACGTCCTCCGGATTGAAGATAATCGCCGTGTAGAAGTAGCAGAAGAAGATGATCCCGCTCACGTAGATCAGGTTGTAGAGCGGCATTCCCCACGCCAAAGCATCGCTCACCGCCTGTGCCCACGGATGGGTGATGAACGACGTGATCGTCTGCGGGAACATGATGATCGAAGAGGCGAAGATCACCGGGATAACGCCAGCCGTGTTCACGCGAATCGGCAGGTGTGTACTCTGCCCACCGTAGAGCTTTCTGCCTACCACACGCTTGGCGTATTGCACCGGTATGCGGCGCTGGCCGCTCTCCATCAACACCACGAACGCGGTAACCGCGACCATCAGCGCGCCGAGCAGCGCCAACGTCAGCAGGTTGAGCGATCCGGCCTCGAGCTGCTGGTAGGTGGTGATCAGCGCGGTCGGGAGGCTGACGGCGATTCCCGCGAAGATTATCAGTGAGATGCCGTTGCCGATGCCGCGCTCGGTGATCTGCTCGCCAAGCCACATCAGAAACGCGGTCCCGGTGGTGAGCGTAAGCACCGTCATCATACGGAAGCTCAACCCTGGCGTGTCAACGAAGGCCGCACCCGACGGGCTCGTGGTGCTCTCGAGCACGAAGGCGATCGACATCGATTGGACAATCGAAAGGAGAATCGTGCCGTAGCGTGTGTACTGGGTGATCTTCTTGCGTCCGAGGTCGCCCTCTTTCTGCAATCGCTCCAGGTAGGGCCATACGACCGTCAACAGCTGCAGGATGATCGACGACGAGATGTACGGCATGATCCCGAGCGCAAAGATCGTCATGTTGCTCAAGGCACCGCCCGAGAACAGATCGACGAAGCCGAAAAAGCTCCCCTGCAGAGACTGGAAAAACTCCAAAACGGCAGCCGAGTTGACTCCAGGCGTCGGGATGTTGGCGCCAACCCGGAAAACGGCAAGCAGGCCGAACGTATAGAAAACCCGCTGCCGGAGCTCCGGAATCGCCAGGATGTTCCGGAAGCTCTCGATCATCCGAGCACCTCCGCGGTGCCGCCGGCCTCGGTGATCTTGGTGGCTGCCGAGCTCGTGAAGCGGTGCACCTTGATGTTGAGCGCCACGCCAAGCTCACCGCGCCCCATCACCACGACTTTCTCGTAGCGGCCCTTGATCAGGCCGATCGAGGCGAGCAACTCGGGGTCGACCGTGCTACCGGCGTCGAAGCGTGTCAACTGGTCGAGGTTCACCTCCGCCCAACGCGTACGAAAAGGGTTCTTGAATCCGCGCTTGGGAATACGGCGAACGAGCGGCATCTGCCCGCCCTCGAAGCCGACTTTGCGGCTATAGCCCGAGCGCGATTTGGCACCGTTCTCACCGCGGCAGCTGGTCTTGCCGTGGCCCGAGGAGCGGCCACGACCGATTCGCTTGCGCGCCCGTCGACTACCCTGCTTCGGCCCTACCTCGTGGATCTTCACGCCCAACCTCCTGTCGGATCGCCAAGCCTGGTGGCCTACGACCCGGCTTCCTCCACCTTCACCAAATGCGAGATCACGTTGATCTGCCCACGTACGCGCGGTGAGTCGTCGCGCTCAACACGATGGCCAATGCGCCGCAGGCCAAGTCCCTTGAGTGCCTCGTGCTGCGGCTTCGGCCGTCCGATCTTGCTACGCGTCTGCTCGATGATCAGCTTCTTCGCCATACTCCGGATCCTCGTCTCTACTTTGTCGAAGGCTGCAAGTGCTCGAGCGGCACACCACGGATGCGTGCTACCTCTGCCGGGTCCTTGAGCTTGGCGAACGCGTCGAAGGTGGCCTTGAGCATGTTGTGCGGGTTACGCGACCCGATGCACTTGGTGAGGATGTCACCCACACCGGCTAACTCGAGCGCCGCGCGCACCGCACCGCCAGCGATCACTCCTGTCCCGGGCCCGGCAGGCTTGAGCAGTACGTGCCCGGCGCCATACCGGCCCTCGATACCATGCGGCACTGTCGTACCACTTAGCGGCACCTTCACGAGCGCCTTCTGCGCTTCTTGCACGCCCTTGCGGATCGCCAACTGCACCTCGCGGGCCTTGCCGAGTCCATACCCAACATGACCATGGCGATCACCAACCACGACTAAGGCGTTGAACCCGAGGTTCTTACCGCCCTTGACCACCTTGGTGACGCGATTGATCGCCACCACGGTGTCCTGCAGTTGATGCTCGATTTGAGACTGGTCTATGTAGTTGACTCTCTTCTTCATTCGCGGCCTCTCCTCAGAATTCCAGGCCGCCCTCACGCGCGGCGTCGGCAAGCGCTCGTACGCGCCCGTGATAGTCGTAGCCGCCACGGTCAAAGACGATCTGCTTGATACCAGCGCCGAGAGCGCGCTCCGCAAGCAACGTGCCTGCTGCAGCGGCGGCCTCGCGATTCGCCCCGGCATCGAAGCCGCGCTCACGAAACACCTTCTCGAGCGTCGATACCGACGCCAATGTGTGCCCGGCATTGTCGTTAATGATCTGTAGATGCAGGTGCCGATTCGATCGGAACACGGCCAGCCGTGGGCGCTGTTCACTGCCGCGCACCTTGCGTCGCACACGGAGCCGCACCGCCGCTCGCCGGACTTCCTTTTTCTTCCTGCGATTAACCTGCATGGGTCGAAACCTCTACAAAGCAGCCGTCACGCCGGCCTTGCCGACCTTCGTGCGAACCAACTCATCGCGGTAGCGAATGCCCTTGCCCTTGTAGGCGTCGGGCGGACGGTGGCGGCGGATTTGCGCGGCAATCTCGCCGACCCGTTGCTTGTCGATGCCCTCGACGACGATCTTCGTCTGCTCCGGCGTGGAAATCTGGATGTCCTTCGGCACCGGAAACTCCACCGTGTGGGAGAACCCGAGCTGCATGCTCAAGGTGCTTCCCTGCATCGACGCCCGGTAACCGATGCCTTGAATCTCCAGCTCTCGCTTGAAGCCCTCGCTCACGCCGACCACGGCATTAGACGCCAGCGCGCGCGCCAAGCCGTGAAAGGCCCGCGTCTGCTTGGCATCGTCGGCACGTTTCGCGACCAACGCGGCACCCTCGATCTCGAAGCTGATCCCGGCGGGCACCGGCGAAGTCAGCTCACCTTTTGATCCGGTCACCACGAGCCGGTCGCTCCCTATGTCGACCTTGACGCCTTCCGGCACCGGAATCGGCATGTATCCAACGCGTGACATGGCTACCACACCTCGCAGAGCACTTCGCCGCCAACGCCGTGTTCACGGCACTGACGGTCGGTGAGAACACCGCGCGAGGTCGAAATGATGGCAACTCCCAACCCGTTCAAAATGCGCGGCAGGTCGCCTTTGCCGCAATAGATGCGACAGCCCGGCTTGCTAACGCGCTGTATGCCGGTAATCGCCGCCTCTTCGCCGTCGACGTACTTGAGCTCGATGTCGATCCCGCCCTGGGGACCATCCTCGATGGGCTCGACCGATTTGACGTACCCTTCTTCGCGCAGGATTCGGGCAATCTCGCGCTTGGTGTTTGACGCCGGAATTCGTACGTGTTCGTGCCGCGCACGGATGGCGTTGCGAATCCTGGTGAGCATGTCCGCGACTGGGTCTGTCATCATGGTTCGGGTCTCCGGCCTACCAGCTCGCCTTCTTGACGCCTGGAAGCTCCCCGTTCAGCGCCCGCTGTCGAAAGCAGATGCGGCAAAGCTGGAACTTCCGCATGTACGCTCGCGAGCGTCCGCAGAGACGGCAACGACTGTTCCTGCGAGTCGAGAACTTGGGCTTGCGCTTCGACTTGGCGATCCAAGCTGCTGTGGCCACGTTTGTTAGCGTCCTAATTCGTCGCGGCGGAACGGCATGCCCAGCGCCTCGAGCAAGGTGCGGGCGCCTTCGTCCGTGGCCGCGGATGTACAAATCGTCACGTTCATGCCCCGAACTTTGTCCACCTTGGTGTAGTCGACCTCGGGAAAGATGAGCTGGTCGGTGAGCCCTAGAGTGTAGTTCCCGCGACCGTCGAACGATCGCCGCGGAACACCGCGGAAATCCCTCACACGAGGCAACGTGATGGTAATCAGCCGATCCAGGAACTCCCACATTTTCTTGCCGCGCAAAGTCACCGAGCAACCTACCGGCATCCCCTCGCGCAACTTGAATGCGGCAATGGACTTGCGAGCACGGCGTACAACCGGCTTCTGGCCGGTGATCAAGCCTAGCTCGTCTACCGCCCTATCGAGCTCCTTGATGTCTTGTGAAGCGCCGCCAACGCCCATGTTGACGCTGATCTTGACAAGTCGCGGTGCCGCCATCGAGTTCTGATAGGCGCCGTTCTCGACGAGCTTGGAAAGGATCTCTTCATCGTAGAGCTTCTTCATGCGCGCGATCATCGTCTCGTCCTCGTCAACTCTTGTCGATGATGGCGCCTTGACGACTGACCCGTACTTTCGAGCCGTCCTCGAGGAACTGATAGCCAACCCGCGTCGGCAAGTTGGTCTCTGGGTCAATCACGGCGACGTTGGAAATGTGGAGAGTCTGCTCGCTACGGACGAGACCACCCTTGATGTTCTTCTGCGGGTTCGGCCGAACCGCACGGGTCACCATGTTAATCCCCTCAACGAGCACCCGCTGCTTCTCGGGGTGCACCGCGAGCACCCGGCCCGTCTTGCCCTTGTCGCGCCCCGCGTTCACGTAGACCGTATCTTGGCGCTTCACCCGTGGTCCGGACATCACAGCACCTCGGGGGCAAGCGAAACGATCTTCATGAACCGACGCTCGCGAAGCTCGCGCCCGACCGGACCGAACACGCGGGTTCCGATCGGCTCGTTCTGCGCGTCGATGAGTACCGCAGCGTTGTTGTCGAAGCGGATGTACGAGCCGTCCTTGCGACCGGTCTCCTTGCGTGTGCGCACGATCACGGCACGCACGACCTCGCCCTTCTTGATCGTACCGTGAGGCACCGCCTCCTTTACCGCCGCCGAGATGACGTCGCCCAAGCCAGCAATCTGCCCGACGCTCGATCCGCCCAGACGCCGGATGCAAGCGATCTTGCGTGCGCCGGAGTTGTCAGCAACGTCGAGCACAGTCTCCATTTGAATCATGCTGCTTGCCTCGCCGTCACTCGCCCGTGCCGCCGACGCCGCCGGGAGCACGCTGGATAATCTCGGCCACACGCCAGCGCTTGCGCGCCGACATCGGCCGGCATTCGGTTACTCGAACACGATCGCCTATCTGGCAGCTGTTGTCTCCATCGTGCGCCATGAACTTGCTGCGCGTGCGCACGACCTTGCGATACATCGGATGCGACCAGACGCGCTCGACGGTAACCACCACGGTCTTGTCCATCTTGTCGCTGGTAACGACGCCGACTTCTTCGCGCTTGTTACCGCGCGGGCGAGTTTCTTCGCTGCTCGCTGTGTTCATTGCAAAGTCCTCCAAGACCTCACGTAGCGGCCGGAGCCGTCTCGCCAGTAACCACAGGCGCCAGCTCCCGCTCCCGCAGAATCGTCAGCGCGCGTGCGACCTCTCGACGAACACTGGACAACTTGGCGGCGCTTTCAACTTGGCCGGTGGTCTTTTGGAACCGGAGCTTTAATAGCTGCTCACGCCGGTCTCGAATCCGGTCGTTGATCTCGCTGTTGGTCATGTCGCGGAGCTCATCGGCTACCATCGCAGCTCCTCCACAAAGCGTTTCACTACTCGCGTGCGAATGGGCAGCTTGGCCGCAGCCCGTCGCATTGCCGCCCGTGCAATGGCTTCACTCACACCTTCGATCTCGTACATGATGCGCCCCGGCCGCACGACCGCGACCCAGAACTCAGGGTTGCCCTTGCCCTTACCCATCCGAACTTCCGCCGGCTTCTTGGTCACTGGCTTGTCGGGAAACATCCGGATCCAGATCTTGCCGCCGCGCTTGACGTGCCTAGTCATGGCAACGCGTGCCGCCTCGATCTGACGAGCGGTAATCCAAGCCGGCTCCAACGCTTGCAAGCCGTACTCGCCGAAGGAGACCGTGGCACCGCGCAGGGCCTTGCCCCGACGACGTCCACGGTGCTGCTTGCGGTACTTGATTTTCTTGGGCATCAGCATCTGAGACGCTCCTTACGACGACGCCCTGGTACGGCGAGCCATGTCGGGGCTGAGTATCTCGCCCTGATAAATCCACACTTTCACGCCGATGCGCCCATAGGTCGTGCGCGCCTCGGCAAAGCCATAGTCGATATCGGCGCGCAGCGTGTGTAACGGCAGCTTGCCGTGTAGGTACCACTCGGCGCGCGAGATCTCGAGACCACCAAGGCGTCCGCCGCAGCGCACCCTGATACCCTCGGCGCCGAAGCGCTGGGCGTTCTCGACCGCCTTGCGCATCGCGCGGCGGAACGCGACGCGACGCTCCAATTGCATCGCAACGCTCTCCGCAACCAGCTGAGCATCGAGCTCGGGGCGATGAACCTCCTGGATGTTAATGAACACCTCGCGGCCAGTCAGCTCTTCCACGCTCCGCTTCAGGCGGTCCACCTCGGCGCCCTTGCGACCGATTACGATACCCGGGCGCGCCGTATGCACATCGATCTTGAGCTTGTTCGCGGCGCGCTCGATGTCCACCTTGGAGATCCCCGCGTGATGCAGGCGCGTCTTGATCATGTCGCGTAGGGCGATGTCCTCGTGCAGCAGTTCGGCGTAATCCTTGATAGAGAACCAGCGCGAGCGCCACTCCTTCGTGTATCCGAGGCGGAAGCCGTATGGATGAACTTTCTGACCCAATTCAGGCCTCCCTCTCTGCCAACTTCACGGTCACGTGGCTGGTTCTCTTGATGATCGGGAACGCCCGACCCATGGGCTGAGGCCGGATGCGTGTCGGTAGCGTCGGGCCGGGATCGACCATGATCGCCGCGACGTAGAGCTCGTCTACGTCGACATCCGGCTTGAGGTTCTCGGCGTTAGCGACCGCTGAGCGCAAGACCTTCTCGATCACCAACGAAGCTCGCTTGGTGGAAAGCTCCAGGATGCCGAGAGCTTCGGGCACGGCTCGACCTCGGATCAAGTCAACCACGAGCCGAAATTTCTGCGGCGACCCGCGAAGGTATCGTCCACGCGCTTTGCTCACGTTCTCACTCATGCCTTATCTGAACCCAGCTTTGCGATCCGACCGCCCGCCAGCATGGGAGCGGAAAGTCCGGGTCGGGGCGAACTCGCCGAGCTTGTGGCCCACCATGTTCTCGGTGATGTAGACTGGAATGAACCGTTTGCCGTTGTGCACCGCCAAGGTGTGTCCGACCATCTCCGGCACGATGGTCGAACGACGCGACCACGTCTTGACCACATTGCGGTCACCGGCGCTGTTCATGACGTCGATCTTGCTCCGCAGCGAAGCCTCGACGTAAGGCCCTTTCTTGAGCGACCGTGCCATCCCTACTTCCTCCTGCGGCCTTGATCTCGACGCCTGACAATGGAGCGATCGGTGCGCTTGTTGTGGCGGGTCTTGGCGCCTTTGGTCGGCTTGCCCCACGGCGTGCACGGATGCCGACCACCCGACGCCTTGCCCTCACCACCACCCATCGGGTGGTCGACCGGGTTCATCGCAACACCTCGCGTATGCGGCCGGCGACCAAGCCACCGGCGACGACCGGCCTTGCCGTAAGACTCGTTGTTGTTCTCGACGTTGCCGACCTGGCCGATGACTGCCATGCAGTCGAGATGGATCAGCCGAACCTCGGCCGACGGCAACCGGATGTGAGCATACCGCCCCTCCTTCGCCGCCAAGGTCGCCTGCGCGCCCGCGCTGCGCGCAATCTGTGCGCCTTTGCCCGGCTTCATTTCGATGCAGGAGATGATCGTGCCGAGCGGTATTGCACGCAACGGCAATGCGTTTCCCGGTCGGATATCGGCCTGGGGTCCCGACATCAGCATGTCGCCAACGCCCACTCCCACCTGCGCCACAATGTAGCATTTTTCACCGTCGAGATAGTGCAGCAGGGCAATGCGCGCGGTGCGATTCGGATCGTACTCGATCGTCGCAACCTTGGCCGGCACGCCCGTCTTGCCGCGCTTGAAGTCGATAGTGCGATACCTGCGCTTGTGCGCTCCACCACGATGGCGGATCGTCATCCGACCCTTGTGGTTGCGGCCCGACGTAGCGCGCTTCCCTTTGGTCAGCGCGCGGAGCGGCTTGGACTGAGTGATATCGGCAAAATCGGAGCCCTTGCGGAAGCGCGTGCCCGGGGACGTAGGCTTCAGCTGTCGCATACCCATCTCAGACTCCCTCGAAGTACTCGATCATGCTCTGATCGGCTGCCAACCGCACGTAGGCCTTCTTCCACGCCGGCTTGTAGCCGGCATAGCGACCGAGACGCTTTGGCTTACCGCGCACGTTCATGATCCGCACGCGCTCTACCTTGACCTTGAAAACCTTCTCCACCGCACGCTGGACGTCGACGGACGTAGCGCGCCTCGCCACCTCGAAGCAAAGAGTGTGCTGGCTGTCCTTCAAGACCGTCGCCTTCTCCGTGATCACCGGCCGGCGAATGACGTCGTGCACGTTCATCGCAGGGCCTCGTCGATCTGGCTGATCCCAGCCTTGGTGGTGAGCAGCGTGTCGTGCAGCAGCAAGTCATAGACGCTGAGCCCGAACCCGCCAACAACCTTTGCGTTGGGCAGGTTCCGAGCCGCGCGTGCGAACTCCTCGCTACCCTCCGGATCGTAAATCAGCGTCTTGCCGCTGAGCTCCAACCCGGCAAGCAACGTCGCCATCAACTTCGTCTTGGGGGCGTCGAGCGTCATCTCGTCCAGGACTACGATCTGACCGTCGGCACACTTCGACGACAGCGCCATCTGCAGCGCGATGCGCATCTTGCGACGCGGCAATATCGTCGAGTGGTCGCGTACTTGCGGACCGAACGCCGTACCACCCTTGCGCCAAATCGGGCTGCGCCGATCACCGGCGCGGGCACGCCCGCTGCCCTTCTGTCGCCACGGCTTGCGCTTCGACCCTCGAACCTCGCCGCGCGTCTTGGTGGCATGCGTGCCACGCCGCTGCGCCGCCTGGTAATTCACCACGGCTTCGTGCAACAGGCACCGCTTGACCGGTCGCTCGAAGACGCTGGCGCCAACCTCGATCGAGCCGACAACCTTGTTGCTGCGATCCCGCACGTCCAACGTTGGCATCGTCAACCTCGAACCGCTTGGCGTATGAGCACGTATCCGCGCGGCGCCCCGGGCACCGCTCCCCTGACCATTAGCAGGTGGCGCTCCGGATCCACCTTTACCACCCGCAGCCCCTGCTGGGTAACACGCCGACCGCCCATCTGCCCGGGCATCTTCTTGCCTTTGAACACTCGCGATGGCCACGCCGCCTGGCCGATAGCGCCGGGCGCCCGATGGAACATCGAACCATGTGTTGCCTTGCCGCCCTTGAAGCCGTAGCGCTTCATCACACCGGCAAAGCCGCGCCCCTTGCTCGTTGCTGTTACATCCACCTTCTCGACGTCGCTGAAGAGCTCCACCGTGAGTCGATCGCCCTCCTTCGTCTCGGCCTCGACAGACAGCGGGAACTCACGGATCATGCGCACCGGTGGCGCTCCGACCTTCGCGAGATGTCCTCGGGTCGGTTTGTTGAGCTTTTCGGGCCGCAGACCCTCCTCGATGTAGCCCAACTGCGCGGCGCGATAGCCATCACGCTCCTCATTGCGCACCTGCAACACGACGCACGGGCCGGCACGCAGCACGGTTACCGGCACGTGGTTGCCAGCGTCATCGAAGATCCGCGTCATTCCGACCTTCTGTCCGATCAGACCCTTCATCTCTGCCGCCGTCAGTGTTCAGGCCCGAAGGCCTTGATCTCTACATCCACACCCGCCGGAAGATCGAGCTTCATCAGCGCGTCCACCGTTTGCGGAGTGGCTGTCAGGATGTCTACGAGTCGCTTGTGGGTGCGGATCTCGAACTGTTCCCGCGACTTCTTGTTGACATGGGGAGAGCGCAGCACCGTGTAGACAGCGCGCTCGGTAGGCAGCGGGATAGGACCGGCTACCTCAGCCCCCGTACGCTCGGCCGTGTCGACGATCTCGTGCGCCGACTGGTCGAGCACGCGATAGTCGTAGGCCTTGAGCCGGATTCGAATTTTCTGGTCCATCCCGCTACACCTTCAGCATTTGTGAGAACCCCGATACTCGGCGCCCTACTCGTGGATATCAGTGATCGTGCCAGCGCCCACCGTTCGTCCGCCCTCGCGGATAGCAAACCGCAGACCCTTCTCCATCGCGATCGGTGTGATCAAATCTCCGGCGATCGTCACGTTGTCCCCGGGCATCACCATCTCCACGCCTTCGGGCAACTCTACCGAGCCGGTCACATCCGTCGTCCTGAAATAAAACTGCGGCCGGTATCCCTTGAAGAACGGCGTATGTCGACCTCCCTCATCCTTGGTCAACACATACACCTCGGCCGAAAACCTCGTGTGCGGCTTGATCGTTCCTGGCTTCGCCAGCACCTGCCCCCGCTCCACATCATCTCGGTCCGTTCCCCTCAACAACACGCCCACGTTGTCTCCGGCTTGACCCTCATCGAGAATCTTCCGGAACATCTCTACTCCCGTCACCACCTTCTTCTGCGTCTCGCGAATCCCGACGATCTCCACCTCTTCTCCCGTCTTCACCACTCCCCGGTCGATTCGGCCCGTTACCACCGTGCCTCGTCCAGAGATCGTGAACACGTCCTCGATCGCCATCATGAAAGCCTGGTCCAGCGCTCGCTTCGGCTCCGGTATATAGCTGTCAAGCGCTTCCACCAACTCGAGAATCTGCTTGCCGGCCTCCGACTCCGGATCTCCCGACTCCGCCGCCTGCAGCGCCGATCCCTTTACCACCGGAAGATCGTCCCCTGGAAACTCATACGTCGACAGCAGCTCCCGTACCTCCAGCTCCACCAGCTCCAGCAGCTCCTCGTCGTCCACCATGTCGACCTTGTTCAGAAACACCACCATCGCCGGCACTCCCACCTGCCTTGCCAGCAATATGTGCTCCCGCGTCTGCGGCATCGGCCCATCTGCCGCCGACACCACCAAGATCGCTCCGTCCATCTGCGCCGCACCCGTGATCATGTTCTTGATGTAATCCGCGTGCCCTGGGCAGTCCACGTGCGCGTAATGCCTTGTCTCCGACTCGTACTCAACGTGCGCTATCGCGATCGTGATCCCTCGCTCTCTCTCCTCGGGCGCCTTGTCGATCTCATCGAACGGCGTGTAGTCCGCTCGTCCCAACTTCGACAAAATCAGCGTGATCGCCTGCGTCAACGTCGTCTTGCCGTGGTCCACGTGCCCAATCGTCCCCACGTTTACATGCGGCTTCGTCCGTTCGAATTTCTCCTTCGCCATCGCTTCTTTCTCTCCAGGGTTCTCTCAGCGATCCATCAGGTCAGACCGCTTTGCCCCGCACCCGCAGGACGATCTCATCGGTAATGGTTTTCGGAACTCGCTCGTAGCACTTGAAGTGCATGGTGAAGTTGGCGCGCCCCTGTGTCACCGACCGCAGGTCAGTGGCGTAGCCGAACATCGCCGCCAGCGGCACGCGGCCGTTGATAATCTTCAATCCGTCGCGCGTGTCGAGGTTCTCGATGCGGCCGCGGCGGCTGTTCATATCGGCAATCACGTCGCCCATGTACCCCTCGGGCACGACGATCTCCAGATCCATGATCGGCTCCATCAACACCGGCGCCGCGCTCTTCATCGCGTCCTTGAACGCCATGCTACCGGCGATCTTGAAGGCGATCTCTGAGGAATCGACCTGGTGGAACGAGCCGTCCACCAAAGCGGCGCGAACGCCTTCCACCTCGTAGCCAGCGAGCGGGCCGTTGTCCATGGCTTCGCGAATACCACGCTCGACGGACGGGATGTATTCGCGTGGGACCTTGCCGCCAACAACGCGGTTGATGAACTCGAACTTCTGACCCTCTTCTGGCGGCAGCGGCTCGATCTCGATCTTCGCGTGGCCAAACTGGCCGCGACCACCCGTCTGCCTGACGAAACGCCCCTCGCCCTTGGCAGCCCTGGTGATCGCTTCCCGGTAGGCAACCTGAGGCACCCCCACATTCGCCTGCACACCGAACTCGCGGAACATCCGATCGACCAGCACGTCGAGGTGTAGCTCCCCCATTCCGGCGATGATCGTCTGTCCGGTCTCATCGTCGCGATGCACCTTGAAGGTAGGGTCCTCTCGCTGCAGCTTGGAAAGCGCGTCGGCGAGCTTCTCCTGATCGGCGCGCGTCTTCGGCTCGATGGCCATCGCGATCACCGGCTTCATGAACTCCATCGTCTCGAGCAGCACCGGATGGTCCGGGTCGCAGATCGTATGGCCGGTCGAAACGGTCTTTGGACCGACTGCGGCGGCGATATCGCCGGCCCGCACTTTCTTGATCTCCTCGCGTTTGTTGGCGTGCATCTTCAGCAAGCGTCCGATGCGCTCCTTCTTACCGCTGGTCGTGTTCAGCACACGCTCACCCGATTCAACCTGCCCCGAGTACACGCGGAAGAAGGCGAGTTGACCGACGAACGGGTCGGTCATGATCTTGAACACCAGCGCCGAGAATGGCTCGTCGTCGTCAGCCTTGCGCTGAATGGTGTGTTGATCGTCATCCGGGTCGGTACCTTCGATCGGCGGCACGTCTACGGGCGACGGCAGATAGTCGATCACCGCGTCCAGAAGCGGCTGGACACCCTTGTTCTTGAATGCAGATCCGGCGAGCACAGGGGTCAGCTGCAGCATTACGGTGCCCTGACGCAAAGCGGCTACGATCTCATCGGCTGAGACCTCCTCGCCGGCGAGGTACTTCTCGAGTATGGCGTCGTCGATCTCGCTCGCCGCATCCAGCACCTTCTCTCGTGCAGCTTCGACATCGGCAAGATATTCTGCTGGGATCTCTTCCGCCACCGGCTCGGTACCCAGATCATCACTGTTGTAGCGCAGGGCGCTGCGGCGCACGACGTCGATCACGCCGATGAAGTTGTCCTCGGCGCCCCACGGAATCACCACCGGTACCGGCTTCGTGTGCAAGCGATCCGCCATCATCTGCAAGCAGCGCTCGTAGTTGGCTCCGACGCGATCCATCTTGTTGACAAAGGCGATGCGCGGCACGCGATACTTGTTCGCCTGACGCCATACAGTCTCGCTCTGTGGCTCCACGCCGGCCACCGCATCAAACACCGCAACGGCTCCATCGAGAATGCGTAGCGAGCGTTCGACTTCGGCGGTGAAATCGACGTGGCCCGGCGTATCGATGATGTTGATGCGATGGTCCCTCCACATGCATGTGGTGGCGGCTGACGTAATGGTGATGCCGCGTTCCTGCTCCTGAACCATCCAGTCCATCTCGGCGGTCCCTTCATGGACCTCGCCGAGCTTGTGGGTGATCCCGGTGTAGTAAAGAACGCGCTCGGTCGTCGTCGTCTTACCGGCATCGATATGCGCCATGATGCCGATGTTGCGTATTGACGCGAGCGCCACCTTGCGAGGCACAGTCGTTACTCCTGCGAGTCTTTACCAGCGGTAGTGCGCAAAGGCCTTGTTGGCCTCTGCCATCCGATGGGTGTCTTCTCTCTTCTTCACGGCTGAGCCGCGACCGCTCGAGGCGTCGAGCAACTCGTTACACAGACGCTCGGACATTGTCCGCTCGCCGCGTGAACGTGCCGCGGCAATTAGCCACCGCATCGCCAACGACGTACGACGACGTGGGTAAACCTCGATCGGAACCTGATAAGTCGAACCACCGACGCGCCGCGACTTCACCTCGAGCACCGGACGTACGTTGTCTATGGCGCGCTTGAAGACCCCCAACGCGTCGTCATCCTCGGACTTCTCCTTGACACGTTCGAGAGCGTCGTACACCAACCGCTGAGCCAGGCTCTTCTTACCGGCGAGCATCAGGTGGTTGATGAACTTAGAGAGCTGACGACTGTCGTAGATCGCATCCGGTGCGACAGCGTGCTGCCTGACCTTGACGTCTTTTCTCGGCATGGTTTTTCTCCGCCACCACAGGGCACGAAGCCCGGCCGGTGGCTGTACACAATTCCCCTAGTTTTGCCGGAAAGAGGAGGGAAGGGCCGGCGGAACACGCCGACAAAGGCGAGCAGGCGTCAGGACTTGGGCCGCTTGGCTCCGTACTTCGACCGACCCTGCCTACGGCCGTCGACGCCCGAGGCGTCGAGCGTGCCACGAATGACGTGATACCTGACTCCAGGAAGATCCTTAACGCGGCCGCCGCGAATCAGAACGATGGAGTGCTCCTGCAAGTTATGCCCGATGCCGGGGATATATGAGGTAACTTCCATTCCGTTCGTCAAACGCACACGCGCTACTTTGCGCAACGCCGAATTGGGCTTCTTCGGGGTCGTCGTATACACACGGGTACACACACCGCGACGCTGCGGACACCTCTGCAGGGCCGGACTCGACGTCTTGGCGGTAACCCGCTTACGCCCCTTCCTCACCAGTTGGTTGACGGTAGGCAAGAAATACCTCTACAACCGTTTCCGGGTTCGTCCGCCGCAGGCAAAGCTCCCTCCCAACCACGAGTCAGGTGGGGGCCAGGGGCCGGAGCAACCCTAGGCGGAAAAACAAATGATGTCGATTGAGGGCCGCGTGGTCAGCCCGCACGACCCCCCTGTGCCCCTAGGCAGGCGCTCAGTATAGCAGTCGCCTTGCGTCAGTCAATCCGACCGGCGGCTCAGAAAACGCCGTCAGTCGGTGCTCCTGTCGACTGGTGGGGGCGCTAGCTGCGCGTCGGCTTCCGCCGCCGCTTCTGCCATGCCGGCGAGAATATCGACCGGTCGGCGCCGCTCCACCAGCTCTTCCGTGAGCGTGGCTCCACGGTACTCCGAGAAGCCCGTCCCGGCGGGCACCAGACGGCCCATTATGACGTTCTCCTTGAGCCCGCGCAGGCGATCGGTGGCGCCGGTTATCGCCGCCTCGGTCAACAC
This sequence comes from Acidobacteriota bacterium, assembly GCA_965205505.1. Classification (GTDB taxonomy): domain Bacteria; phylum Acidobacteriota; class UBA890; order UBA890; family WLXD01; genus DASCOT01. Next base: position 2,621,854 of record CBDBHB010000009.1, on the reverse strand, counting down.
TCGCGTGGTCTCCTGGAACGAGGCCGCCGAGATGAACGAGTCCGTCGACAACGAGGCCTTGGTGATCCCCAGCAGCAGCGGCCGGCCGGTGGCCGGCTGAACGCCGCTCTCGACCACCTTACGGTTCTCGGCCTGGAAGCGGAAACGGTCGACCTGCTCGCCTACGAGAAAGTCCGTCTCGCCGACATCCTCGACCCGCACCCAGCGCATCATCTGCCTCGAGATCACCTCGATGTGCTTGTCGTTGATGTTGACGCCCTGGAGGCGATAAACCTCCTGGATCTCGTTGACCAAGTACTCCTGCAGCGCGCGCTCACCGAGAATGTCGAGGATGTCGTGCGGGTTGACCGCGCCGTCGACCAGCGGCTCGCCGGCACGCACCGGATCACCCTCCCGGACGTTGACGTGCGCACCGCGAGGCAACGAGTACTCGCGAGTCTCTCCGGTCTCCTCGTTCTTCACAAAGACCTTCCGCAAGCCTTTCACGACCTCGCCGGGCTCGAACACCCCGTCGATCTCGGCGATCACGGCGGGCGCCTTCGGCTTGCGCGCCTCGAACAGCTCCACGACGCGCGGCAGGCCGCCGGTGATGTCCTGTGTCTTGGTGGTCTCGCGCGGAATCCGCGCCAGCACGGCCCCCGGACCCACTGTGGCACCGTCAGGCACGTTCAGGTGGGCGCTCATTGGCAGGGCATAGGCGCGCTTGATCTTGCGCTTGTGCTCGGGATCGACGATCTGGACCTGCGGGTGCATCTTCTCCGGGATCGTCTCTTTGATCACGAGCTGCGATAACCCCGTAACCTCGTCCACCCGCTCCTCGCAGGTCACGCCCGGCGTGATGTCGGTGTACTTCACGATGCCACCCTCCTCGGTCAGGATGGCGAAGGAGTATGGATCCCACTCCACCAGCACCGTGCCCTTTTCGACCGAATCGCCCTCGCGAACCTTCAGCTTGGCACCGTAGACGACCGAGTAGCGCTCGCGGATGTTCCCGGCGGCGTCCTGCAGGCCCACCGCGCCGTTGCGGTTCATCACCACCAGGTTCTTGTCGCCATCCTCGACCGTCCGAATATTGAGGAATACCACCGCGCCGGCGTTCTTGGCATCCAGGGTGGTTGCCTCGCCGACCCGCGAAGCGGCGCCACCGATGTGGAAGGTCCGCATCGTCAACTGGGTTCCCGGCTCACCGATCGACTGGGCGGCAATCACACCCACGGCGGTCCCCCGCTCTACCAGCTGTCCGGTCGAGAGGTCGCGTCCGTAGCATTTCTGACACACACCCCACTCGGTCTCGCAACTCAGCACCGAGCGAATCTTCACCTTCTCGACGCCCGAGTTCTGTATCGCGTTGGCGCGCTCGACATCGATCTCCTTGACCGCGCCACACAAGAGGTCCCCGCTGAACGGATCCGTGACTTCCTCGAGCGCCACTCGGCCGACGATACGATCGCGCAGCGGCTCGATGATCTCGCCGCTGTCGACGATGGGTCCGACGAAGATTCCCTCGATGGTGCCGCAGTCTTTCTCGGTGACAATGACGTCTTGCGCCACGTCCACGAGGCGGCGCGTCAGGTAGCCGGAGTCGGCCGTCTTGAGCGCCGTATCGGCCAGGCCCTTGCGGGCGCCGTGCGTCGAGATGAAGTACTGCGCTACCGACAGTCCCTCGCGGAAGTTCGCTGTGATCGGCGTCTCGATGATCTCACCGGACGGCTTCGCCATCAGACCACGCATACCCGCCAGCTGACGGATCTGCTGGATCGAGCCACGCGCCCCAGAGTCGGCCATCATGTAGATCGGATTAGGATCGCCCTTGCGGTCTCGGTCCTCCATCTGACGGAACATCGCATCCGCGACGCTCTCGGTCAGCTCCGACCAAATCGCCACTACCTTGTTGTAACGCTCGCCCTCGGTAATCGCCCCATCGAGGTACTGCTGCTCGATCTCGATTACCTCCTCGCGCGCCGCGCTGACCAGATCGTCCTTGTCGGAGGGTACGGTCATGTCGTCGATGCCTACCGTGAACCCCGCGATGGTGGCGTATTCGAAACCCAGGTCCTTGAGCGCATCGAGCGTCCGAACGGTGAGCTCGTTGCCAAAATGAATAAAACAGTAGTTGACGACCTGCCCGAGACCGCGCTTCTTCAAGACACCGTTGATGAACGGCATCTCATCGGGCATCGCCTGCTTGAAAAGTACCCTGCCTACCGTGGTGTCGATCACGCGTTTCGTGACGTGCTCGATGTCCGCGTGCACAACGTCCTGATCGTCTGCCGCCTTGGTCAGATCGATGAACGCGCCGCTGTACCGGAGCCGGATAGGCGTCTGTGTTTCGACCTCTCCCGTCTCTCGGGCCAGGCTTACCTCGTCGGTATCACCGAACAGTCGTCCCTCACCGCGCGTGCCACGGCGGGCCTTGGTGATGTAGTACCCACCGAGAACTATGTCCTGGGTCGGAATGGCGATCGGTCGCCCATGGGCTGGCGACAGGAGATTCTCGGTGCTCATCATGAGCACCTTTGCCTCGATTTGGGAGCGCGGCGACAACGGCACGTGTACCGCCATCTGGTCACCGTCGAAGTCCGCATTGAACGCCGTGCACACGAGAGGGTGGATCTTGATCGCCTTGCCCTCGACGAGCACTGGCTGGAACGCCTGCACGCCAAGGCGATGCAGTGTCGGCGCGCGATTCAGCAGCACCGGGTGCTCCTGAATCACCTCTTCGAGCACGTCGAACACCTCTGGTACCTGCGCGTCGACGAGCTCCTTGGCGGCCTTGATCGTTGCCACCAGCCCGCGCTCTTCGAGCTTCTGGTAGATGAAGGGCTTGAACAGCTCGAGGGCCATTTTCTTGGGTAGCCCGCACTCGTTGAGAGCCAGATCCGGTCCGATGACGATCACCGAGCGACCCGAGTAGTCGACGCGCTTGCCAAGCAAGTTCTGGCGAAAACGGCCCTGTTTGCCCTTCAACGTATCCGAGAGCGACTTCAGCGGACGGTTGTTGGCGCCGCGCAGGACCCGCCCGCGCCGGCCATTATCGAACAGAGAGTCGACCGCCTCCTGCAACATGCGCTTCTCGTTGCGAATGATGACGTCCGGCGCCTTGAGCTCGATGAGCTTCTTGAGCCGGTTGTTGCGGTTGATCACCCGCCGATAGAGGTCGTTGAGGTCGGAGGTCGCAAAGCGGCCGCCGTCGAGCGGGACCAGCGGACGAAGCTCGGGCGGGATCACCGGGATGACGTCGAGAACCATCCACTCGGGCTCGTTGCCCGACTTCAGGAAGGCTTCAACGACCTTGAGGCGCTTGGAGAACTTGGCGCGCTTCTGTTTCGACGTCTCGACCTTCATGGCGGCACGAAGCTCGATCGCCAGCGGCGCGACGTCGATGCGCCGTAGCAGCTCCTTGATCGCCTCCGCGCCCATCATGGCGAGGAAGGAATCGCCGTACTCGGCGCGCTGATCGCGGAAGCGCTCCTCGTTGATGAGCTCGCCCTCCTTCAGATCCGCCGGGCCGGCATCGACAACGACATAGGCCTCGTAGTACAGGATCCGCTCCATCTCCCGCATGGTCATGTCGAGCAGGTGCCCCATGCGCGATGGCAAGCCCTTGAAAAACCACACGTGCGACACCGGGCAAGCGAGCTCGATGTGGGCCATGCGCTCGCGCCGAACCTTCGACTGCGTGACCTCGACGCCACACTTGTCGCAGATCACACCGCGATGCTTCATGCGCTTGTATTTGCCGCACAAGCACTCCCAGTCGTTGACGGGGCCGAAGATCTTGGCGCAGAACAGACCGTCGCGCTCCGGCTTGAAGGTCCGGTAGTTGATGGTCTCCGGCTTCGTCACCTCGCCGTGCGACCACGACCGGATCTTCTCTGGCGACGCCAGACCGATTCGGATGGCCTCGTAGTCATTGATGTTGACAGGCTTGCTCTCGAAGAACCCGAGTGCGCTCCTCACGATCCCACCACCTTGTTCGACGGGAAAACTCTGACAACTGTGTACGCCCGGGCCATCACAGGATCATCTCCGGGTCTGTTTCCTTAGACCGCTTGCTGCGATAAAGCTCCACGTCGAGGGCCAGCCCCTGGAGCTCCTTTACGAGCACATTGAAAGACTCCGGGAGACCTGGTTCCAGATCGCCCTCGCCCTTGACGATCGACTCGAAGATCTTGGCGCGCCCGTACACGTCATCGCTCTTGACGGTCAGCAACTCCTGCAGCGTATGCGCCGCGCCGTAGGCCTCGAGCGCCCAGACTTCCATCTCGCCGAACCGCTGCCCGCCGAATTGCGCCTTACCTCCAAGCGGCTGTTGCGTGATCAGCGAGTAAGGTCCGATCGAGCGTGCGTGGATCTTGTCGTCGACCATGTGTGACAGCTTCAGCATATAGATGTAACCGACCGTCACCTCATTTTCGAAAGGCGCGCCGGTGAGCCCGTCCCGCAGCTCGATCTTGCCGCTCGTCGGTAGCCCGGCCTCGGAGAGTTGGGCCTTGATCTCATCCTCGGTCGCGCCATCGAACACCGGGGTCGCGAAGTGCACCCCGAGCGCTTTAGCGGCCCATCCGAGGTGAGTTTCCAGGATCTGACCGACGTTCATGCGCGACGGCACGCCCAGTGGGTTGAGCACGATATCCACGGGCTCACCGTCCGGCAGGAAGGGCATGTCTTCCTCCGGCAACACGATAGCGATAACCCCCTTGTTGCCGTGTCGGCCGGCCATCTTGTCGCCCGCCTGCACTTTGCGCTTCATGCCGATGTAGACCTTGACCATCTTGATCACGCCGGGCGGCAGCTCGTCGCCGCGACGATACGCTTCCTGGCGCTCCTCGAACTCCGCCCGCAAGTGGTCGATTCGCTCGCCGAGCTGGCCGATGAGGGCCTGGATCTTCGACTCCGTGCTCTTGTTCGACTTCGCCAATCGAATCTTCGCCAGGCTATCGTATGGCAGCGATTGCACGAGCTCGTCGTTGATCGCCTGCCCCTTGGCGGCGAGCGCTTCACCGGTCGATGGGTGCTTGATTCCCATGTCGAGGATCTTGCCACCGGCCAGACTCATCACTTGACCGCGCATACCGGCCTTGAGAATGCGGATTTCGTCGTCCAGATCTCGCTGCAGACGGTTGACGTCGTCGTCCTCGATCTCGATCGCGCGCTCGTCCTTGTCGACTCCCTTGCGAGTGAATACCTTCACATCGACGACGATGCCCGCGATGCCGGGTCGACAGGTCAACGACGCGTCTTTCACGTCGCCCGCCTTTTCCCCGAAGATGGCGCGCAGCAGCTTCTCCTCGGGCGTGAGCTGCGTCTCCCCCTTCGGTGCCACCTTGCCAACGAGAATGTCGCCAGGGCCAACTTCGGCGCCGACGCGGATGATGCCGCTCTCGTCGAGGTTCCTCAGCGCTTCCTCCGAAACGTTCGGAATGTCGCGGGTAATCTCCTCCGGGCCCAACTTGGTGTCACGCGCCTCCACTTCGAGCTCGTCGATGTGAATCGACGTGAAGCCATCGTTCTTGACGAGCTTCTCCGAGATGACGATCGCATCTTCGAAGTTGTAGCCACGCCAAGGCATGAAGGCGACGAGCACGTTGCGACCTAGCGCCAGCTCACCCTGCTCGGTAGCCGCACCGTCCGCGAGCACCTGACCAGCGGCGACCTCGTCGCCGGCCAGGGCCAGCGGCTTCTGGTTCAGGCACGTGTTCTGATTCGAGCGGCGGAACTTGGCTAACCCGTAGATATCGCAGTCGATCTCGCCGCCGGCCTCCCCGACGCGCACAATGATCCGCTCGGAATCAACGAAGTCGACCACCCCGGCACGTCGCGCCATGACCACGGCACCCGACACCTGTGCTGTCGTGGCCTCCATCCCGGTACCAACCACCGGCGCCTCAGGACAATAAAGCGGCACCGCCTGGCGCTGCATATTCGATCCCATGAGAGCACGGTTAGCATCGTCGTTCTCGAGAAACGGGATCAACGACGACGCCACCGAGACGACCTGCTTGGGCGAGACGTCGATGAAGTCGATCTCCTCGACCGGCGCCAGTCGGAAATCACCCTTGATCCGTGCCGTCACCCGATCGCGCATGAATCTGCCGGATTTCGCATCGATCGGCGCGTTGGCCTGCGCGATCACGTGAGCATCCTCCTCGATGGCAGAGAGGAACGCCGGCGCGTACTCCCACGTCGCTGCGGACGCCTTGCCGACCTTCTTGTTGAGATTCACGAGGTCGTCAAGCGCAATCTCCGTGCCGGCGGCAAGATCGGTGCCGCCCGGATCCACCACGCGGACACGGTCGGCAATCCGACCCTTCTCCACCGGTCGGTAAGGGCTCTCTATGAACCCGAACTCGTTGATCCGACCGTAGCAAGAGAGCGAGGAGATCAATCCGATGTTCGGCCCCTCCGGGGTTTCGATCGGGCAGATGCGTCCATAGTGCGTCGGGTGCACATCGCGAACCTCGAACCCGGCTCGCTCACGCGACAGACCGCCGGGACCGAGAGCCGACAGGCGACGCTTGTGGGTCACCTCCGACAACGGGTTGGTCTGGTCCATGAACTGCGACAGCTGCGACGAACCGAAGAACTCGCGTACCGCAGCCATGACCGGCTTCGGGTTGATTAGATCGTGCGGCATCGCCGTCTCGATCTCCTGGTACACGCTCATCTTCTCGCGCACACCACGCTCCATGCGTACGAGCCCGATGCGAAATTGGTTCTCCAAGAGCTCGCCCACCGAGCGCACCCGGCGGTTGCCGAGGTGGTCGATGTCATCGACGCCGCGTGGCTCCTCGGGAAGGCCCAGCAAGAACCCGAGCACGCCGACGAAATCGTCCTGATCGAGCAGTCGATCGTCGAGTTCCTTGGAGGACGACAGCTTGTAGTTGAACTTCAGCCGGCCGACGCGCGAGAAGTCGTACCGCTGGGGGTTCATGAACATGTTCTTGAACAAGTTGCGCGAGCTGTCCGCAGTCGGCGGATCGCCAGGTCGCATCTTGCGGTATATCTCGATCAACGCATCCTTGCGCGTAGTGACGCTGTCCTTGCGAAGTGTGTTGCTCAGTACCTTGCCCGCGCTGCTTAGCTGAGGGAAGAAGATATCGAAGCTCTCGCAGGCCACCTCGGCGATACGATCGAAGACCGCCGGCGTGAGCTCCTCGTTCGCCTTCACGACCACCTCGCCCGACTCGGGATCGGCAATATCGTGCACGGTATGAGCACCCTCGAGGTCGCCGACCTCGACAGCGATCGTCTCTTGACCAGCTTCGCGCAGGCGCTTGAGCGATCCACGTGTGACCTTGCGCCCTGCCCGAACGATCTCCTTGCTCCTCTTGCCGCGAGCGTCCGTCTTGATGGCGCGCGCCAACTGCATGCCGATCAGATGATCACCCACGGCCATGCGCAAGTTACCGTCGACGCGAGAGACACTCGGAGTCGGCAAGAACGTCCGCAGAATCGCCTCATCGGTCTCGAGCCCGAGTGCCTTGAGGAAGACGGTCGCCGGGAACTTGCGACGGCGGTCGATGCGCACCTGTACCAGATCACGCGCGTCGAGCTCGAACTCCACCCACGATCCCCGGTAGGGAATCACCTGCGCCGTGAAGAGCGTCTTGCCCGACCCCGTGTGGAAGAACACGCCGGGCGAGCGGTGCAGCTGCGACACGATGACACGCTCGGTGCCGTTGATGATAAATGTGCCGCCCTTGGTCATCAGCGGAATGTCGCCGAGGTAGACCTCCTGCTCCTTGATGTCTCGGATGGTCTTGGTACCGGTCTCGGGGTCCTTGTCCCAGACGACGAGGCGGAACGTAACGCGCAACGGCACAGAGTACGTCATGCCGCGCGTCTGGCACTCCTCCTCGTTGAAGGTGGGTTGAACCCGCCCCGCCCGATCGCCGATGGAGTAATTGACGAACTCCAGAGACGCAGTCTCGCGGAAGTCACTGATCGGGAAGATGGTGTCGAAAACCTCCTGCAGACCGACCTTCTCGCGTTCGGAAGAAGACTCGTACATCTGCAGAAAACGGTCGTAGGACTTCTTCTGGACCTCAATGAGATTGGGGAGCGGAATCGCCGTGGGGATCTTGGCGAAGCTCACGCGCTCTCGTAGCGGTCTCGACCCGTCAGCCATGAACCGGGACTCCCTCGGGGAACTGTGCCCCCGTCAGTACTTCAATGAACACAGAAACAGAATCCGACCTCGCGCACCGGAACGGTGCGTGAGGAACGGAATTTGCGCGTGCCCCGCAACTCCCGCAGAGCGCCACGACATCTCTGCTCTGCAAGCCTTACTTGAGCTCGACCTGGGCGCCGGCTTCCTCGAACTTGGACTTCAGCTCTTCAGCCTCTTCCTTGCTAACGCCTTCCTTGACCGCCCGCGGCAGGTTGTCGACAAGCTCCTTGGCCTCCTTCAGGCCCAGGCTCGTGACCTGGCGGACGGTTTTGATCACATTGATCTTCTTGTCGCCGAACGTGATCAGCGTGACATCGAAAGAGTCCTGCTCTTCCTCGGCCTCGGCAGCGCCACCGCCCGCAGCCATAGCGGGTACGGCCATCGCCTGCGCGCTGACGCCGAACTTCTCCTCGAGTTCCTTGACCAGATTGGCCAGGTCAAGGACCGACATGTTCTCAATCTGTTCGATGAATTGTTCGCTTGAAAGCTGCTTGGCCACGGTATTCCTCCGGCTTACTCGGCTACGCCCGGCGGGCGGCCGGCTTATTCGTTCTCTTGTTGTTGTCGGACCGCATCCAACACCACGACAAAGTTGCGCAGGATGCTGTTCAAGGCGGTTGCCAGACCCGTGATCGGATACTGCATCAGGTACACAACCTTCGCGACGAGCTCATTGCGAGATGGCAGGTCCGCGAAACTCTGAAACTCTTCGGGGGTGATCAGCTGACCATCGACAAGGCCGATCTTGACACCGCCGATGTCGTGCTCCTTGTTGAAGTCACGCAGGACTTTGGCGATCGCAACCGCGTCCTCACCGTTCGGATAGACGATCGCTGTCTGCCCAACGAAAGCCGACTCAGCCTGGCCCAGTGCCGTATCCGCGAAGGCGCGTTTTGCGAGGCGATTCTTGACGATCCGCATGACGCCGTCATTCTCACGAAGCTGAGTACGCAGATCCGTTGAGTGCGCCACACTGAGCCCGGTGAAGTCGACCAGGAAAGCGTGCGCCAGCTGGCCGATCGTCGCGCCCAAGCACTCAATCTCTTCCTGTTTCTGGGATCGGTTCATCAGATCACCTACTGCAGCTTCACTTCGTCGACGTCGACAGCCACACTCGGGCCCATCGTCGTTGTCAGGTACACGCTCTTGACGTACTTACCTTTGGCAGCTGCCGGCTTGGCACGCATAACCGCCTCGAACATCGCTCGGATGTTGTCCACCAACTGCTGCTCGTCGAAGGAAAGGCGCCCCAACGGGGCATGGACAACACCGTTCTTGTCGACTCGAAAGTCGAGCTTGCCGCCCTTTATCTCGTCGACGGCCTTGCCCACATCGAAAGTCACCGTGCCCGTTTTCGGATTCGGCATCAGCCCGCGCGGCCCCAGCACACGGCCCAGCTTGCCGACCTCGCGCATCATGTCGGGGGTAGAAATCACCGCGTCGAACTCCAGCCAACCACCGGTAATCTTGTCGACCAGGTCCTTGCCGCCGACGTGGTCAGCACCGGCCTCCTCAGCTTCCTTGACCTTTTCACCTTGCGCGAACACCAAGATGCGCTTGGTCTTGCCCGTGCCGTGCGGCAGCACCACGCTCGAGCGCACCATCTGGTCTGCGTGCCGAGGATCAACATCGAGATTAACCGCTACTTCGAGCGTTTCGTCGAACTTCGCGTACGCCGCCGACCTCAGTGCTGCAACGGCCTCGTTGATGCTGTGGTCGCGTGCTTCCATTGCCACCTTCGCCTGCGCGTAGCGCTTACCGTGCTTGGGCATTCGATCTCGCTCTCTAGCAGGCCGTGGGGAAAGAGTGGTGGGTCTGGTTACGGCGAGTTGGGGCCAGATGCAAGGCGGCCTGACACAGGCGATGCCCTAGCAGGCCGTGGTGAAAGTGTGGTGGGTCTGGCAAGTGGGACTTACGGGCGCGGGCAAGGATCGACGACGAGGCGATGCTGGAGCCATCGTCGAGGAGGAACGACGACGCCATTCGCCCGTAACTCCCACTTGCCCGAAGGGTTACGCCCATCACACTTTCACCACGGCCTGCTCGGCCTCGAGACCAGCTATTTCAATGCCCATCGAGCGCGCCGTTCCGGCGATGATCTTCACCGCGGCGTCGACATCGAACGCATTGAGGTCGGGCATCTTGAGTTTCGCGATCTCCTCTACCTGCTCGCGTGTCACGGTCGCCACGATGTCCTTGTTCGGCTCCCCCGATCCGGACGCGATGTTGGCGGCCTTCTTCAGCAAGACTGCGGCCGGCGGCGTCTTGGTGATGAACGAGTACGTGCGATCGTTGTAGACGGTGAGCACAACCGGAATGATCATCCCCGGCTGATCTTTGGTAGCGGAGTTGAACGCGTTGCAGAAGTCCATGATGTTGACGCCGTGCTGGCCGAGCGCCGGGCCGACAGGCGGCGCCGGCGTCGCCTTACCGGCAGGGATCTGCAGCTTTACGAGCCCGATTACGGCCTTGATCTTCTTAGCCATGTGTCGTCACTCGCTGCGAATACATGCTCAGGCCTTCTCGACCTGAAAGAAGTCAAGCTCAACGGGCGTGGCGCGGCCGAAGATCGATACCATCACCTTGAGGGTGCTGCGGCGGTTGTCGACCTCGTCAACCTTGCCCGAGAAATTGGTGAACGGCCCGTCGACGATCCGCACCGTCTCGCCCTTGGCGAACTGGAACTTGGGCTTCGGCGCCTCGACCGACTCCTCCATGCGATTGAGTATCTTGTCGACCTCCAACTGGGTGAGCGCGATGGCGTTGCGTCCCTCGCCGACGAACCCGGTGACGCGCGGCGTGTTCTTGACCAAATGCCAGAGCTCCTCCGCCATTTTCATACGCACCAGCAAGTAGCCGGGAAAGAACTTCTTGGAAGTGACCACCTTCTTGCCCGATTTCATCTCCACGACGTCTTCGGTCGGGATCAGGATCTCGCGAATCTCCTCGCCCAGGCCGAGCGTACGTACGCGCTCCTCCAAGCTCTGCTGTACCTTGCGCTCGTAGCCTGAATAGGTATGAACGACGTACCAGCTCGTGCCGTCTTCCGGGTCCGGCTGAACGCTGGATCCGCCGTCGGGTAGTGCCTCGACGGGCGCTTCTTCGGCGGACGGCGCGGGTTCCTCGGCGACAGAGATATCAGGCTCTAGGCCCAGGGCCCGGGCCGCTGCCTCGAGGTTCTTATCGGCCTGTTTGGTCACGTTGGTCTCGATCTCAGCCGTGCTAACCGAACGCCGCGTAGAGCCACGTGATGATGCGACTCATGACGACATCGACGAACCACAAATACACACCGAAAATGATGCAAGTCATGATCACCACCGTGGTGGTGCCATAAACCTCGTTGCGCTTTGGCCAGGTGACCTTCTTCACCTCGTCCCTGACCTCACGAACGAACGTCTTCCAGCGATTCCACATGCCCGCTACTTCTACCGCCTCGTCGCGTTCAAGAGGCAGGGCAGGAGGGATTCGAACCCACAACCCCCGGATTTGGAGTCCGGTGCTCTGCCAATTAGAGCTACTGCCCTCTCGTATCTACTCGTGGATATCAGTGATCGTGCCAGCGCCCACCGTTCGTCCGCCCTCGCGGATAGCAAACCGCAGACCCTTCTCCATCGCGATCGGTGTGATCAAATCTCCGGCGATCGTCACGTTGTCCCCGGGCATCACCATCTCCACGCCTTCGGGCAACTCTACCGAGCCGGTCACATCCGTCGTCCTGAAATAAAACTGCGGCCGGTATCCCTTGAAGAACGGCGTATGTCGACCTCCCTCATCCTTGGTCAACACATACACCTCGGCCGAAAACCTCGTGTGCGGCTTGATCGTTCCTGGCTTCGCCAGCACCTGCCCCCGCTCCACATCATCTCGGTCCGTTCCCCTCAACAACACGCCCACGTTGTCTCCGGCTTGACCCTCATCGAGAATCTTCCGGAACATCTCTACTCCCGTCACCACCTTCTTCTGCGTCTCGCGAATCCCGACGATCTCCACCTCTTCTCCCGTCTTCACCACTCCCCGGTCGATTCGGCCCGTTACCACCGTGCCTCGTCCAGAGATCGTGAACACGTCCTCGATCGCCATCATGAAAGCCTGGTCCAGCGCTCGCTTCGGCTCCGGTATATAGCTGTCAAGCGCTTCCACCAACTCGAGAATCTGCTTGCCGGCCTCCGACTCCGGATCTCCCGACTCCGCCGCCTGCAGCGCCGATCCCTTTACCACCGGAAGATCGTCCCCTGGAAACTCATACGTCGACAGCAGCTCCCGTACCTCCAGCTCCACCAGCTCCAGCAGCTCCTCGTCGTCCACCATGTCGACCTTGTTCAGAAACACCACCATCGCCGGCACTCCCACCTGCCTTGCCAGCAATATGTGCTCCCGCGTCTGCGGCATCGGCCCATCTGCCGCCGACACCACCAAGATCGCTCCGTCCATCTGCGCCGCACCCGTGATCATGTTCTTGATGTAATCCGCGTGCCCTGGGCAGTCCACGTGCGCGTAATGCCTTGTCTCCGACTCGTACTCAACGTGCGCTATCGCGATCGTGATCCCTCGCTCTCTCTCCTCGGGCGCCTTGTCGATCTCATCGAACGGCGTGTAGTCCGCTCGTCCCAACTTCGACAAAATCAGCGTGATCGCCTGCGTCAACGTCGTCTTGCCGTGGTCCACGTGCCCAATCGTCCCCACGTTTACATGCGGCTTCGTCCGTTCGAATTTCTCCTTCGCCATCAGATTCTCCTCTGACGTAGTTCAGGCACGCTGTTCGGTTGCCGCATGTGTTTCGATCAAACTGGTGGAGCCCACGACCGGGATTGAACCGGTGACCTCTTCCTTACCAAGGAAGCGCTCTACCACTGAGCCACGTGGGCCCTCCCGAAAGCAAAACGTGGCTATCGCGTCGGTGTGTCCCGTGTGGATGGCCAGCCGATTCGCCCCGACGCCGCGCACAGAGCGGGAAACGGGACTCGAACCCGCAACCCCCAGCTTGGAAGGCTGGCGCTCTACCAGATTGAGCTATTCCCGCCTCGTACCGTGGTGTGCACAGAGTTCTCCTGTGCGAGAACGGGTATGCTATCACCCCTCAACACAGGCGCCAAGTCGGGGGCGCGGAGGCCAGCGCTCGAGCAACCGCACCCGTACGGCCAGAAGTTACTGGACGCCGGCGGAGAGGACCTCGAGGTCGAGAAGCCGGCTGCCAGTGTAGTCGAACAGGCGGACGCCGGGCCTGGTGCCGACGCTGGCGCCGGCCACCAACAGGTCGTCGCGGTGGTGCCGGATGGCGGCCGGCTGGTGACTCAGGCGCCAAGAGACGAAGGTGGAGAGTGGAGGATTCGAACCTCCGTAGGCATTAGCCGGCAGATTTACAGTCTGCTCCCTTTGGCCGCTCGGGCAACTCTCCTCTAGGTACAACCAGAGCTGGCGGGCGGATTCGAACCTCCGACCTGCTGATTACAAATCATCAAATATTGCCCCCGAACGCCACTCCGTGACCCTGCATGAAATGGCTAATACCCTATAGCTAAGGCGTATTAGCGAGTATACTGGGGTCGGATTGTGTCAGCAAGTGGCGGCTGACTACCGACCCCGAACTGACCCCGAGAAGCATATGCCGAAGACGAAGTTGACCGCGCAAGGGATCAAAAGCTTATCGGTGCCGAAGGCAGGGCGCACAGATTATCACGACATCGAGGTGCCCGGATTGATCCTTCGCGTGAGCCCTTCCGGGCGGAAGACCTTCACCGTTTCCTACTGGAAGGGCGGGAAGCGCCCGCGGGTAACGCTGGGACTCACTGAGGACTCACCGAGGAAAGGACCGGGCGCGACGGACCCGGAGCGAATATCGCTGGCCGAGGCGCGTAAGCGCGCCAAGAAGGTCCTGCAGGATGTCCGCATCGGGCTCGATCCGGCCGCCGAGCGACGGGAGGCGCGAGAGGCCGTCACGTTCAAGCAACTCGCGCGTGAGTACATCGCTCGGTACGCGAAGGTAAGGAAGGTCGCAAAGTCGGCTCGGGCAGAAGAAAACCTCGTCGAGAAGGTCCTGATCGGCCGGTGGGGTGATCGGCCGGCGGGCGAGATCCGGAAGCGTGACATCGTCGAGCTGCTCGACGAGTACGAGGACCGCGGTGCCTATACCGCCCGGAATCGAACCGCGGCGCTGCTGTCCCGTATCTACACGTGGGGCCTCGACCGCGACGAGCCTGGCCTCACGGGGAATCCGGCGGCTCGCCTCCAGGATCCGGCCCTCGAGAAGCCGCGAAAGCGGATCTTGGCCGACGAGGAGCTCCGGACTCTCCTGCCCCTTTTCCGGAGAGAAGGTGGCCTTGCCGGGCTCGGCTTTCGGTTACTGGCACTCACCGGCCTTCGCCCCATGGAGGTCTTCGAGGGCGCGTGGCATGAAGTCGATACTGATGGCGACGGGGTGTGGGGTATTCCCAAGGCCCGAACGAAGCTGCGACGCTCGCGTCACGCGCCGGAGCATCACCTGATACCGCTTTCGTCGCAACCGCGCGCAGTCCTATCCGAGCTGCACGCCTTCGAGGATCGCAGCGGCTTCATGTTCCCGTCGCCGACTCGCGACGGCTTGGCCTTCACGAACTACCGGGACGCCTACCAGCGCGTTCGCGACGCTGCTGACCTCGGTGAAGAATGGTGGATTCGAGATCTGCGAGGCACGGTCCTCGACGGCCTCAAGCGCATCTGCAAGACCCCTGGCAGCGTCGTCTCGGCGATCGCCGGGCATGCGCCGGTGGGCACGACAGCGGTGCATTACACCGCATATGATTTGCTCGGCGAAAAGCGCGAGGCGCTCCAATTATGGGGTCAGCACGTCGCTGCGCTCGACCCGGCGACCGCAGGCAAGGTGGTGGCGCTCGGGCGGGAGACCGCGCTTGCGTAGCTGTCTCACTTAGCCTCCCCTCTTGCGGCGCCTGACCCTGGCCGGAGCGACCTTCCTTTGGTAGTCGTCCTTCCTTCGTTGGCGGGCTTCCTCCCCATGCCGCTCGTACCACCTAGCGGACCGGCGGCGCTGTGAGCACGCCCGCGAGCAGTATTGTTGGCGCCGGATCCTTACGAACGGACCCCCGCATTCGTCGCACGCGCGCAAGCGGTCTCCGTGGCGGTTCACGATTTCGAGGAGTTCCGTGAAGAC
The DNA here is from genome assembly GCA_965205505.1 of Acidobacteriota bacterium. Classification (GTDB taxonomy): domain Bacteria; phylum Acidobacteriota; class UBA890; order UBA890; family WLXD01; genus DASCOT01. Next base: position 2,606,534 of record CBDBHB010000009.1, on the reverse strand, counting down.
GGCGCTATAGACGGTTTGTTGGCTCCAGGTCAGCCCGAAGATGGCCGGCTGGTCACCGACATTCGTCGCGCGAACGAGATGCGGTCGTGCTCCTTCGACAAAGGGCACCTCGACCGCCTGGCCCGCCGGCTCACCGACAAGCTTCCTCAACAGCCCGCGGACCTCCTTATGGAGCCGATCGAGATCTTCGTCGGCGAGTGGGGGTGGCAAATCGACGCCGCCGACGAGGAACGCTGGGAACCCGCCGTGGCCGAAGGCGACTAAGCACTCTCCGAGCTCGACCCGATCGGCCGTTTCCAGATTCTCTCGCGCGAACGCGCACAGCCACGTGAGCCGAGCGGCAGCAGTGTCGCCGATTCGCTTCGATGCTGCCTTCAGCTTCGAGAGCCACTCCTGATACGCCGGATTCGCTTTCTCTGCCTTGTGCCGGGCAAGGCCGGCCCTGATCTCGGGGCTGATTGATGGAGTTCGCTTCGGCATCTCTCTCCTCACAGACAAAGGGCTCGATTTCCGCGCCAATCGTTTAAACGTAATTCTATATGTTATATGTTGCACCACACAAGCCAGGCTGGCAGAATGCCTAGCTAAATGAAAGAAGCATCGAACGACCCCGTCCTACTTCCAGCGGAAGCCGCTCGGCTCGCGGGCGTAACTCCGGCGACAGTCCGGCTGTGGACCAACTGCGGAAAGCTTCGCGCGACTCGGACGCCGTCCGGTGTCCGCCTCATCAGACGATCGGATCTCGAGCGCCTGATAGATAGCCGACGCAGTAGCGTCACCGGCGGAATCCGGGAGTAGGGCGGTGAAACGTCAGCGATCCGTGGTAAGTAAGCCGCGCCAGCAGCCTGAGCAGGCGAGCAACGCCGACGAGTTGCTTGGACAACTCGCGTGGAGCGAGCGGGATCTCGATCGCCTGGGACTCCTGAGTCGTAAGACCAGATGGCGCCTGCGCCGCAATGGGAAGTTTCCGGAGCCCCGAGAAGTTGGCGGGCGCAAACTCTACGACGCCGCCGAAGTACTTGAGTGGTGGGCGAATCCGAAAGCCTGGGCGGAGCGTCATGTCTAGGTCCGCGACGCTGGCGCCAGTGGAGCGTGCCGCTCCGCGCGACGTTCTTGAAAGGGCAGGCGGCACCGCCGCCGTGGTGCTCGGTGACCCGATGGCGATGGCATCGAAGCCACCGGAAACGCCAGAGCCGAAGAGGGGATTTATGGCGCTGACAGCCTTGGCGGAAATCTGCGACGACGACGAGACCTCATGGCGCGCGAAGTTTGTGGAATTTATGCTGCTGCGCCACGCGAGCCAAGGCACCGGCAAATCGTTTCCGTCCGTCGAGTTAATGGCAGCCAAAGCGCGAGTTTCGGCGCGGACAATCCGGCGCGGGATTCGCGAGCTAGAACGGAAGGGGAAGCTACTCACCGGCCGCAGCCACGGGCGCCGCTCGAATACGTATTGGCTGCTACGCGGTGGAGGGACTGGCCCCAAGTCCAACCCGGCCACACAGTCCAAAAAGTGCTCCAACCCGGACTCACAGTCCATTCAACCCGGACTCACAGGCCCCCTAACTGTCCAAGTAACTGAGAAGGGGGGCGCCTACAGCGCCCCCCCCTTCATTGAACAGAGGAAACCGGCCGCGGCTGCGGCTGCGCTGGAGGCTCCGCCGCCGCCGTCCGTCGGGGCGCCTGAGAGAGACAAGGAGGCCGGCGGCGATTTGGGCGCCGATCCGTGGAAATCGAGCGGCGGGCCCATCGGAGAGGAACCGCCACATCCGGGTGACTCACCACCACCGACAGCCGCAAAAAGCGGCGGGGTAAGGGGCAAGCCTGTCGACCTCGACCAAGCGCTCGCCGAGGCACATGCAGAGATGAGAGCGGAGCAAGCGAGCGAGCCAGCACGACCACCGGCAACGCCGGCAACGACGTCCACCGATGAGCAACGTTCAACGGTGATCGAGCCACCGAAGCCGAGGCCGAAGCCTGACCACTGGAAAGACCAACTCGGCGGCGAGGACGTCAAGACCGTTGGCGACCTTGTACCGCTCGCCGACCTGGACGAATCCGGCCAGCGGTTCTTGCAGGAGTTCGCGGACCTGGAAGATCCCTACGCCGAGACTCGCCACGACGGCTACGAGCACCGTCGGCCGGTGACATCGTGATCAAGCGGCGGCGATCGCTTCGAGCGCGGCCACCGGCAGGGGGTGGGGGTGCCTATAGGTTCTTCGCCGAGGTCATCGCTAACGGGAGTGGACGGCGCAGAATCTCGTTAATTTTTTGTGCGGCCCTAGGGGGGGGTTGGGGTGCCTGAAGGTCAGGAGCGCTCGGCGTGGGTCGGTCGCAACAGCAAAGGACCCTCGGAGGCGTTCGAAGGGCTCGCGGACGGTTGCTCGATCCATGGCCTCTCCGATGGGACTTGGTCGCTGATCGACGCTATAGAAGAGCTGCTCGAGCGGTGCGGCCCGAGCGACGTCACGGTGTCGACCTGGACGGCGGCGAACGCCGACATTGAGCGGGCGGAGCGGCTGCTACAGGACGGGCGGATCAAGCCTCTCCGTCTACTCGTTGACCGTTCCTTCGAATCGAGGCAGCCGCGATACTGTGGCCGCGCGCGCCACCTATTCGGCGACCAGGCGCTCCGGGTGTGGAACTCGCACGCGAAATTCGTCCTCGTGCTGGGCGGGAAGCTGGACGTGCTCTACACGACGTCGGCGAACCTGAACGCGAACAAGCACCTCGAGAACTTCACGCTCTTTGCCGGTGGTGACCTTCCCGGGGAATACCTCGCGGCTGTGGAAGAGTTGTGGAAACTCCAAAAGCCGGGCGAAGCTTTCGAGGGCGGCTCGTTCCTGGGTCGCGCGCACACCGACGAGATCCTGGGAGTCGAGAAGCTGCTAGGCCGTGCGGAGCTGTCGGCGGCGTTGGGCCGGAGCGTGAAAGGGATTTCCAAGATGGTAGACGCCGGGATGCCGGTGGCGCGTCGTGGGTCGGTCGGTCGGCCACATGGCTACCGGCTCGAAGACGTCGAGGCGTGGGTATCGGAGCGCGACGAGACTGCGCAGCCTGCCGAGTTCCTGGACGCGGTGGGGGAGAGGGCGCTAAAGGAGCGGGCGCAGCGACACCTTGCGGAGCAGACGCTCAAGGTGTGGGGCGGTGAGCTCGTGGCGAAGGACGAAGTGATAGCGGAGTGGAGCGGGCATGCGGCCGCGGTGCGGACGAAGCTCGTGGCGATCTCCGCCGCGCTGCCGCGGACCGGGGCGAGACGCTGAAGGACCGGGGCACGGGGGGCACGTGCCTCGTAGACGCAGGCCAGTGCGTCGTATCGCCAACTGCGGCCCCAGATCTGGTGTCACGCCGCCCAGCCGACGGACAGCACCACCGCTTGCTGGAGCACGGCCTGCGCCGCCCTTTCCTGTTTGTCGGGCGGAGCCATTGAGACCGCACAGGTGATCACGGAGCTGATCCAGTTGACCCCCGGAGATGCGTGAGGCAAGTGCCCGCGGTGAAGATCTGAGGCTATCCAAGGATGAGCTGGCCTTCTACGATGCGCTGGAGACCAATGACAGCGCCGTCCATGTGCTCGGTAACGACACCCTGCGCAGTGCTGGAGCAAGCCGAAGTGCTGTCCACAGAGGTGGGATGCCTGAATCGTTGAACGACCCGCACAGCTTGCCGCCTTATCGACGCATTGAAACAGCGACACTTCGGCGTTGTCGTCAGCAAGACCTGTGGCCGCCTGCTTCGCACGCGGGCGACAGTGAGTGGTTCACCGACGGCCTAGTCGACGCTCATCTGCGTGAGGCCGTGATTACGCTGTCGGAGGCTCGGAAGGCCCTCGAGGACCTGGCGAGAGCGCCCGGAATCCGCAGCGGGGACACGCCTGGCCGTTGATGACAGCCGTAGCCCGGGGCGCCAAGCGACGGAAACGGCGCGAACTTGGGTAGTGTCTCAGTTTGACTCGGGGAAAGGGGCTCCCGCCCGCAAGCCCCGGTCATTGTCAGCGCCGGGCTCTAGCGGAGGCATCCAGCGCAGAAGCGAGACTTCATCGACCCTGCACGCGTGAACGATCCCTTGAGAAGGTAGTTCCCTATTCGATTCAGCGGTTGTCCCTGGAAATAGAACACCGCGTAGCCAGGACCCGGCACCGTCGCGTTTCGGAATGTTCGAGTCCATCTGGTAGGACCGGTGAGTTTCAGGGTGACTTTTCCGGTAGCAGTTCGGTTTCCGAAGTTCACCACCGCCAGAGTGTAGTAGTTCCGAGAGAATTCAGGAGGAGTTAGATTTAAGGTAACGATTGGGCTTAGACCAGGAGGGTCTATCGACGTAAAGACGATGTAGGTAAATACTTCCTTAGCACGTGGATTCCTCGATGATTCTGATAGGTCGTAAGTCAGAATGCTCAGTCCGTCGTCTCGATGCTCGACTCGGGAGCTCCAGTCCACAACCCCTTTCAGGATACGATCGTCTTGTTGCTGGGCGCTGGCAGGCGCGGCCAACAGAAACAGAGTGGCCGCGAAGAGAATTAGGCGTCCCATCAGGGTGCCTCCTGGTGGAGAGAGTTGCGACGCTGACCCTACCACGCTAGGAGGATGGTTCGTTGCGCGGCGCTACTTGCTGCCGTTCGGGCGAATAGTGCACCGCGTTTTGGACTCGCCTCCTACGCGCACGGCGCCGCGCGTCACTCCCACGCTTCTGGCTGTTGGAAGATGGCTCGACCGAGCTGGCTCGCTGACAGCAGCGTTGCGGCTGTTGCCGTCGCTAGCACAAGAAACGCGAAGTAGAGCGCCGGATGGTGTTCTACGAGGAGCTTCGTTCCAGCGATCACGATCAGGCTCAGCGCTATCGTGCTCAAGCTGCAACAGGTAACTAGTCGGAGCCAACGGCGCAAAGATCCGATCAATTTGACTGTCGGAGCAATCTGCTTCGTGTACTTCTCGATATCGTCGAGAAGTGACCGTGTGATGCCGTTCGTGGCGAGCCACGCCTCGTCCATCGCGGCGCTGGGACTGGAACAGCATAGCTTGTCACGATGCGCTGTAAGCACCTGACCGATTTCGTGTAGCGTGGCCCAATTGCGATGTGATTGCTGCCATATCCCCCCGAGATCACCGCAGATGATGGCTTCCGGGAAGGTTCTCCCCTGTGCCTCAAAGAAGGCCAAGACCGTCTGTGCCGTGGTCGCGTAGCGGCTCAGCGCGGTCCGTATGTCTTCTTTCAAGCGTTCAGCCGTACCCTTGCGAGAATCTGTGATGGAATCGAGCCGCCACACTGCCACGAACGCAGCGAACGCTAACAACGCCACCACACACTGGGCGATGGTACTGGCGAACCAGAAAACACTTTCAGCGTCGAGCACGCCGGACCTCGGCAGGTGATCTACTTCGATAGTCTGGAAATGATGCCACATTCGAGCCCCAGACCGTGCGGGAGTGACCGAGCGGCATAGCAAACCGGCGCATCGCGGGCGAGGCGCTGCTGGTCGGGGTCATCTCGTGTCGAGACGCTGCTAGCGGGCTGCTACGCGGCGTGATCTCGGAGGCCGGCCCCCTACGAGGCCCACAGATCGTTTCTAACGGCCGCCGAGCCTCGAGCGCGCAAATGGGGCAAATGGGCAAGGTCAGCGCCTCGAGATCCATGCACAGCACGCACAGGCGACGACGTAGGGCCGTTGGAGGGGGCCGGTGACTCTACGTGTACGCGGTTGCGCGCCTCCCATGCGCGTCGAGCTTTCGACAGCTACTTACCTGCACCGCACCCATGCGCGTCTACGGGCCTTGTAGAGGCTAGAACCGGGCGCCGCAGGGGGTCTCAACGCTCCGGCGCCTGGGTGTCGCATGCGCACTCGAGCAGCTGCAACCACCAAAGTCTCATTCGCCTCACCAGGCGCCACAATCCAGGCTCCGATGCGCCTGGTCGACTACGTCGTTGGCCAGGAGCGGGTGCGTCTCTGCCACCGCGGCCATGGGTCGCGAACGAGCGGCGGAGACAGGAGCTGCGGCAGCGGGAAGCGGCTCGAGCGTCGAGAAGCACAAGTCGGACCGATACCGACCCCCAGGACGACCCCGAATGATCTTTCTTGAGATAGGCGGATACCGAATAATCCCATAACCCATTGATCTCATGGGACTTTCGAGGAGCTGGCGAGAGGACTCGAACCTCCGACCTGCTGATTACAAATCAGCTGCTCTCCCAACTGAGCTACGCCAGCCCGCTGGCAACCCTGGGCAAGTTGGATCGGTGTGGCCGCGCCCAAGGAAGCGCGCGGCAGAGGGCTGCTTTGCAGGCGAACTATAGGTTCTGCTCCTAGACCCGGCAAGCCTGCCGACCCCGGTTCGGCGCAATCTGGAGCATCAGCCGGCCTGTTGTTGGCGAACCACCTCGAATGCCACAGTGGCGAATGCCGCGCTAGCGTTCAGCGATTGGACACGCCCACGCATCGGCAGGGTCACCAAGTGGTCGCAACGATCGGCTACGAGGCGCCGCAGTCCCCTACCCTCGGCACCCACCACCAGCGCCACCGCCCTCTGATAGTCGATCTGATCCCACTGTGTAGCGCCAGAGGCGGCCAGTCCGACGACCCAGTAGCCGAGGCTCTTGAGGTGCTCGAGAGCCTGCGCGATATTGGTCACCCGATGGACCGGCAGGTGCTCGGTGGCCCCGGCCGAGGCGCGCACGACCGCCGGCGTCACCTGGGCGGCACGTCGAGTCGGGATGCAAAGTGCTACGGTACCCGCCGCCTCGGCGGTTCGAACGATGGCGCCAAGGTTCTGCGGATCCTGTATGCCGTCCAGCACGACGACCAGCGACGGGACAGACGGGGCGGCGGCTGGCAAGTCGGCCTCGTCGCGATACCGGAAGGCCGAGCAGCGCGCCGCTATGGTCGCGCCAGGGGCCACGCCACCGAGCTCGCGAGCTTCGATTCCCCGTACCGCGACACCGGCCACCTGGGCGCGGTTGCGGACCTCGTCGATGGCCGCCGAGCGGCGGCCGGCAAGCGTCCAGACCTCATGCACGCGACGCGCCGATCCGGCGAGCGCCTCGACGACAGCGTGCCGGCCGATCAGCCACTCAGCCACGCGCCGCAACCAGCGACGCGATGCGCTCGGCGACGGTGTGGATGTCGGGGTTGACGCCACGTCTTCGGGCGTTCTCGATCAACGGCACCAACCTCGCCAGTTCCGGGCCATGATCTTCCCCTGTCAGGGCGTTGCGGAGCGGCTGAAACAATGCTCGGCCACGCCGGCCGGTCGCCTCGCCGATGCGACGAGCCGCAGCCTTGAAGTCGTCGATGGTGGTCAGCTCGCCGTCGCAACTGGCGCGGCCGAACGCCGACAGCATGGCGTGGTCTTCGGGATCGAGCTCCGTCTGGATGGCGCTCGGTGGCGCACCCTTCAGCTTCTCGAACCGGTCTGGCAACTCGTCGATTCGACGTAGCGACGGACGCAACAGGTCCACGAGCTCCCGCCACCATTGCCGCGCCGGACCGGCTGTCGGCAGCTCGATGCCGGCCCCCGCAAGCGCCCCGCTGGCGCGCTCCAGAACGTCGTCTAGCGGGAGCGCGAGCAGATGTTGCTGGTTCAACCACTCGAGCTTGCTCAAGTCGAGTCCGACGTTGGCCGACGACAGGCCGGCGACCTGGAAGGATGCCACCAACTCCTCCAGCCGCCACACCTCTCGGCCATCGGGCGGTGCCCAGCCAAGCAACGTTAGGTAGTTAGCGAGCGCCTCGGGCAAGATCCCGTCGTCGCGCATCTGCTCGACGGTGACGTCGCCGTGGCGTTTGGACAGTCGCGCCCGATCCGCGCCCAGAACCAACGGCAGGTGAGTGAAACACGGTGGGGACCAACCCAAGGCCTCGTAGAGGAGTATTTGCTTGGGCGTGTTGGACAGGTGGTCTTGTCCACGCAGCACGTGATCGATGGACATGCCGTGATCGTCGACCACGACCGCCAGCTGATACGTCGGGGTTCCGTCGCGGCGGGCCACGACGAAGTCGTCGACCTCGCCGGCCTGCACGCCGGTGGCGCCACGCAGGCCGTCCTCGAACCGCACCGCCCGATCCGGGGTGCGAAACCGCACCGCCGCCGGCTCTCCGGCTTCGACGCGGCGGAGCGATTCCGGCCGCGTCAGCTCACGGCACGCGTGTCGGAACGGCCGGCCTCTCTGGCGTGCCTCCTCCTGCGCGCGACGCAGCTCGCCGGGGCCTTCGAAGCAGTAGTAGGCTTGCTCGGCCTCGAGCAGCCGCGCCACCGCATCGCGGTAAAGCTCGCCGCGCTGCGATTGCCTGTAGGGGCCGCAGTCGCCACCGACGTCGGGTCCCTCGTCCCAGTCGATTCCAAGCCAGCGAAGAATCTCGTACGTGTGCTGCTCGGCTCCGGCGACGTTACGTGCGGCATCGGTATCCTCGATACGCAGCACCAGCGTTCCGTTCGCGGCGCGCGCCACCAGCCAGTTGATCAGCGCGGTGCGCGCGTTGCCTAGATGCAGCCTTCCGGTAGGGCTCGGCGCGAAGCGCAGTCGCGGACTATCGAGAGCCATGCGCCACGGCCGGGAGCATCGACTGCGCCGCCAGCTCGGCCACAGACATCCACGCTACCCAGCCGTAGCCGCCGAGGAACAACAGCAGAACGGGCAGGCAAACCCACATCTGAAGCACTACGGCAATGCTCGTCGCGGCGGCAAAATACAGCGCCATTGCCGCTTCGATGATCGGTAGGACACCGAGCGTGCTGCGATAGGTCGATGCTCCGCTCGCCGTCGCGGCGAGCTTCGGCGTGCGCACAAACTCACCTGGAGCACGGCTCATGCCAGCCGCAACCGCAACGGTGTTGTTCAGGGCCAACCCCACCCCGAGGGCCATCAGCGCCGGGAGCCTCCGTGCGGCGACGCCCACCGATCGTCCGAGCTGATGCTGAGCCACCACGAAGAACACGGCGACGGAGCCGGTGCCGAAGAGCAAGATCGGCAACTCCAGAAGCAGCAGATCGGAGGTTCCGTAGGGGGCGCGCACCAGCATGGTCGGAAACACCAGCAGCGATAGCATCACCATCAGCACGTAGGCGAAATTGCCACCGAGGTGGAAGCTCGCCTCTAGTTTTGTGCGCCAGGGCAGCGGGGCCCTCCAAATGGTGGGCAGCAGCTTGCGCGCCGTTTGCACGGCGCCTTTTGTCCAGCGACGTTGCTGGCTCTTGAAGGCCCCTATCGAGACCGGCAGCTCCGCCGGCGCCCGCAGCTCGTTCAGATAAACGAACCGCCATCCCGCCAGCTGCGCGCGGTATGAGAGATCTAGATCCTCCGTCAGCGTGTCGTGCTCCCATCCGCCAGCGTTTTCGATCGCCGCACGCCGCCACACGCCGGCCGTGCCGTTGAAGTTGAAGAACCTGCCGGCCCGACTCCGGGCGGCGTGCTCGATCGCGAAGTGCGCGTCGAGGAACATCGCCTGAATCCGCGTAAGCGCTGAGCGGTCGCGGTTCAGATGGCTCCAGCGAACCTGCACCATGCCCACCGTCGGATCCGTGAAATGCGGTACGGTGCGGCGCAGAAACTCTGGCGTGGGCACGAAGTCGGCATCGAAAATACAGAGGAGCTCGCCGCGCGCGCTGAGCATGCCGGCCTTCAGCGCGCCGGCCTTGAATCCGTTTCGGTTGGTGCGTCGGAGGTGCTTTATGTCGAACCCTTCGCGTCGCAGCGACGCGACCCTCTGCCGTATGCGTTCCGACGTGGCGTCGGTGGAATCGTCGAGCACCTGGATCTCGAGTCGATCGGCAGGATATTCGAGGCGGGCTACCGCATCGATGAGACGTTCGACAACATACATTTCGTTAAACACCGGCAGCTGCACGGTGACCATCGGCCAAACCTTCGGCGGCGGCGGGTCGCTCGGTGCCGCGCGCCGAGTGCGCAGATATAGCGATACCAGGTAGAGCCTGTGCAACCCGAAGATCGACAACAACAGCAACACGCTGAGGTAGCCGGCCACCAGCAGCCCGGAACCACTCATGCCCGCACGTTCCTGGTCGCCTTGACGGCCAGCTCGGCGATGCTGGCGGCGTGCATGCTCGGCCTCTGGGGCCTCGGCGACCTGCGTGCGAACGCCCGCGCCGCCGTATCGCTGATGCTGTTGGCCGGCATCTGCCACGCCCTCATGTGCTGGTCGCTGGCTCGAGTATGGCCCGCTTGGAGCCCGTCCAGGCGCCAGGTCGTAACCGGTACGGTCCTTTTCACAGCCCTCGCCCTACGCCTGCTGTTGCTCAGCATGCCACCGACCCTGTCGGATGACATCTATCGCTACCGCTGGGATGGAAGGGTACAAGCAGCAGGCAGGAACCCGTATGCAGAGCCCCCCGCCGCCGCCGCACTCGAGACTCTTCGCGATGAACAGTGGTCACGAATCAATTATCCCCGTATTCGCACGATCTATCCTCCCTTGGCGCAGGTACTCTTCGGAGTTACCTATGGCCTGGGTAACAGCATCAAGACGTTTCAGGCGGTGGCGGCGTTAGGCGATCTGCTCGCCATCGTCCTGCTCCTCGGCTGCTTGCGCGCCTGGAGGCGCCCTCGATGGCAGCTGGCAATCTACGCGCTACACCCGCTGCCGGCGATGGAGTTCGCCGCCAGTGGGCACTTCGACGGCTGGGCCATCGCGGCTGTCCTGGCAGCGCTACTGGCTCACGCTCGGGGGCGTGCCGTGCTGAGCACGCTGCTACTGGCCTGTGGCGTGCTCCTCAAGGCGTGGCCCCTGGTATTCGTCCCGCTGATTCTCCGCAATCGGAGACGTTGGCACTTGCCGCTGTTCGCCGGCGCCCTGCTTCTTGGCTACGCTCCCTTCCTCGATGCCGGGGCCGTCATGCTCCAGCCTTGGCTCGACTATGCCGGGCGCTGGCGATTCAACGACGGTGCGTTCTTCGTACTGCACGCCGCGAGCGGCTCGCTGGCCGCGGCAAAGGCTATCGGCGCTGGTCTCGGGCTCGGGCTTCTGCTGTGGCTCTGGCGGCGCCGCGACGACCCGGTGCGCGCCGGCTACTGGTTGCTTCTCGCGTTCACCTTGCTGATGCCGACGATCCACCCTTGGTACCTGCTTTGGGCGTTGCCGTTTGCCGCGGCGGCAGTCGACATCGGCTGGATAGCACTATGCACCCTGGCCCCCACGGCCTACTGGATTCTGGTCGCCAACACCGGCGATAGCAGTCTTTGGGTCGAGCCCTGGTGGCCGCGTCTGGTGGAGTATCTGCCGGCGCTGGTGATCTGGGCGTGGCAGGCACGGGCAACGGGGCCGCCCGCTCCGGGGAAGTCAGCGCCGGACTGACGCTGAGCGCCGCCTATGGATCGGCGCGCATGCGGCGCTGACGGCGCCGCCACCGACGTCGCGCCGCTGCCTGCTTCGCACGCCGGCGCTCGCCCGGCTTGACGAAGTGCGAGTGGCGCTTGGCGTCGCGGAGAATGTTCTCTCGCTGCACGAAGCGACGGAACCGCCGCAGGGCGTGTTCGATCGACTCGCCATCCTCGACGCGGACGAAAGCCATGGTTCGGTTTCCTGGTTGCGGAGCTGAGCGCGGGAGCGATGCACCGGCTCCTGTTTCTTCTTGCCTGCGCACGAACGGCGTGCCGTAGAGCGGCCAGAAAGAGCAAGCCTACCGACTTCGAGTGAGGCCGTCAAACGCCTTCGCGCCAGTCCTGTCGGCCAACCGATCGGGCCGCCCGCAGCCTCATGGATCGCTTGTTGCCCACTCGCGAAGCGTGTGATAACACCCTCCAGCCGAATCCGGACCACCGGCCTGGATCATGACGGGTGGTGTTCTGCGCGCCCTCGTTCTGCATTGTTCACCTGACGCTGAGAGCCACAAATGGACGTCCTGGTAGTCGGAGGCGGCGGGCGTGAGCACGCGCTGGTGTGGGCGCTGCAACGGAGCGACAGCGTCGATACCGTGTACTGTGCGCCCGGAAACGCTGGCATCGCGCGCCACGCGACTTGCTGGCCGATCAACGCCGGCGACCTGGGGGCGCTGGCGCACGCCGCCCAGGAGCACTCCGTCGACCTCGTGGTTGTCGGCCCTGAGGTCCCTCTGGCTGACGGAATCGCCGAAATTCTCGAGCAGGTCGGCATCCCGTGTTTCGGGCCCCGCAAGCCGGCCGCGATCCTCGAGGGCAGCAAGGCGTTCGCGAAGGCGTTCATGCGACGGCACGGCATCCCGACCGCCGACTTCGAGATCTTCAGCGAATCGGCACCGGCGCTCGACTTCGCCCGCCAGCCGCCATGGGGTTTTCCACTCGTCGTGAAGGCCGACGGCCTCGCCGCCGGGAAGGGCGTGCTGATCTGTCACGATGCCGACTCGGCTGCCGCGGCGATCAGCGCAATGAGCGACGGTACCTTTGGCGACGCCGGCAACGTCGTGGTGATCGAGCAGTTTCTCGAGGGCACCGAGGTCACGTTGATGGCACTGTCCGATGGACGGCACGTCGTACCGCTGCTGCCGTCGCAAGACCACAAGCAAGCGCTCGACGGCGACCGCGGGCCCAACACCGGCGGGATGGGCGCCTATGCGCCGGCTGAGTCGGTGATATCCGCCGCCACCGCGGACGAGCTGACGCGAGGGATTTTGCAGGTCACGATCGACGGCATGGCCGCGGAGGATCGCCCGTTTGCGGGTGTGCTGTACGGCGGTCTCATGTTCACCGACGAGGGGCCTCTTGTCCTGGAGTACAACTGCCGCTTCGGCGATCCGGAGGCGCAGGCAGTGCTGCCACTGCTGCATGAGGACGTCGGCGAGCTATTCGCCGGCGTTGCCGCTGGCAGCTTGCCGAATAGGCCGTTGCGTTGGTCTCGGCAGCACGCTGCCTGTGTGATCTTGGCGGCGCAGGGCTACCCGGGGCCTTACCGGAAGGGCGACCCGATTGTCGGGCTCGAGGCGTTGACGGCACGCGACGACCTGATGGTGTTCCACGCCGGCACCGCAGAGGATTCAGGGGAATTGGTTACTACTGGCGGGAGAGTGTTGGGCGTCTCCGCCCTGGGTGAATCGTTGTCCGCCGCTCTCGATGCGGCCTATGACGCGATCGACACGATCGAGTTCGAGGGAATGCACTACCGACGCGACATCGGTCGGAGAACTGGGGCCTGTGGATGAGCGTTGCACGCGTTGCCGTAGTGATGGGGAGCATTTCGGATTTCGACGTGATGGTATCCGGGGTACGGATTCTTCAGAAGCTCGGTATCCCGTACGAGGTTCGCGTGATGTCGGCACATCGCAGCCCGCGGTCAGTGGCCAAGTACGCTGCAGACGGAGCCGAGCGGGGGCTCGAAGTGATCATCGCGGGGGCCGGCGGCGCCGCCCACCTTGCCGGCGCGATCGCCGCGCACACCCGCCTGCCAGTGATCGGCGTACCGCTGGTGGCCTCGGCACTCGGCGGCCTCGACGCGCTGCTGGCGACGGTTCAGATGCCGGGCGGGGTTCCCGTAGCGACCGTCGGTATCGGCAAGTCGGGGGCGGTCAATGCGGCGCATCTGGCAGCCCGAATACTGGCGCTACGGGACGCGGATATGGCCGACAAGGTGGACGCCGATCGCCGTCAGCAGGCCGCGAATGTTGACGCGATGCAGGCCGACCTCGAGAATCGCCTGGCGGGCGAAGATCTCTAGCAGGCCGTGGTGGAAGTGTGGCGGGCCTGGTTACGGCGAGTTGGGGCCAGATGCAAGGCGGCCTGACGCTGGCGATGCCTTAACCATCATCGAGGAAGGCCAACGCCGCACATGGCCCCAAATCGCCGTAACCCTTCGGGCGACAGGGGGTTGCGCACGTATGCTACGTCGTTCGTCGTCAACGATCGGGTAACCATCGCCTCCTCCTCTCTCCTTGCCTGCGCCCCGCAAGACCCTGTCGCCAGGCCCGCCACACTTTCACCACGGCCTGCTAGCGCCCCGGCCCAGAGCCCGCGGCGGCGGTCGCTAGCTGCCCGCACGCAGCTCCGATGTCGGCCCCGCGACTGTAGCGAACCAGCACATCCAGGCCACTGTTCCGTGCCACGCGGCGAAACTGCTCGACGCGCTCCGGTGACGGCCGCTGATAGGCCATTCCTGGGATCGGATTCCACGGAATCAAGTTCACCTTCGCCGGCAGGCTTCCGAGCAGGCCGCCGAGACGTCGGGCGTCGGCGTCGGTGTCGTTGACACCGCTGAGCAGCACATATTCGCAGGTCAGCTTCTCGCGATTGCGCCAGCGCACTTCCCGCAGCGCGCCGATCAGCGCGGCAATGGGGTACTTGCGATTCACCGGCATGAGATCAGAACGCACGTCGTCAGTCGACGCGTTCAGCGAGACCGCGATTCGTGGGCGCCGCGCCCCCAGCTTGGCGAGCGCGAGAATGGCGGGAACCAGCCCCACGGTCGAGACGGTTATGCGACGCCAGCCCAACGACAGTCCGTTGGGGTCTTGCATGGCATCGACGGCTGCGAATACGGCGGCGGCGTTGTCGAGAGGCTCGCCCTGCCCCATGAACACCACATTGAGTCGCGAGCTCGGCTGCTGAACCTCGGCGCGCAGCCGCAGCACCTGCCCGAGAATCTCGCCGGACGAGAGCGACCGGAGCAACTTGAGCTTTCCCGTTTGACAGAATCCGCACGCGAAGCGGCAACCGACCTGGGACGAGATGCAGAACGTGGTGCGCCGCTCATACGGCATCGTGACTGACTCCACGAGCTCTCCCGCGTCGATACGCAACAGATAGCGGCGGCTGTGATCGACGGATCGAAAGACGCTGTCCACCGTCGGCGGCTCGAGCCGGAATAGTGCTGGCAGGCTTGCTCGGAGCCCAATCGGCAGGTCGGTCATGACACCGAAATCGAACACTCCACGTCCGAAGACCCAATGGGCGAGCTGCTCGCCGCGATAGGCGGGCAGACCGGCTTCAGCTAGCGCCTGCCGCCAGTCGGAGGGCGGCAAGTCGAGTAGGTTCACGGGCTCGGCTGCGTCTTTCATCGCATGCGCACCAGACTATGATTGACTGCTGGCCAACATCGCGTCACCAGCTCGCGACAACCTGCGCAACCGCCGCCATGGCGTCATGACAGGCGGAGTGTGACTCTAATGGTGCATCGCTGTCGTCGAGCCTCCTTGGACTCGACTCAGTCACGCGCGCCACAATATGCAACAAACCTCTGCTACAGGACACTAGAGTCCCATCGTGTTCGCCACCTATACCCTGCTTTATACTCTCGGCCTGTGCCTGCTGGCGCCACGGGCGGCCCTTCATCGGGTTCTCGGCGGCCGCTACGCCGTCGCCCTCGAGGAACGCCTCGGACGGGTCCCGGAGCGGCTCGCGCAGCATCGTGGGGGAATATGGATACACGCCGTTTCGGTGGGTGAGGTACATGCAGCAAGTGGGCTCATCCCTCACCTGCGACGGATGATTCCGGGTGTGCCGATACTGCTGTCGACCACGACGCCCACCGGTCAAGAAATCGCCCGACAGACAGACGCCGACGCTACCTTCTACATGCCGCTGGACATACCCGGCGCAGTCGACCGCTACCTCCGGACGTTGGCGCCGCGCGCGCTGCTGCTGGTTGAGACCGAGATATGGCCTAACCTCCTACGTGCCTGTGGGGCACACGGAGTGCGTACAGCGCTTGTAAACGCCCGCCTGTCGGCGAGCTCATGTCGTCGCTATGAACGACTGCGTCGCATCTGGGCGGCCCCGTTCGAGCTCATAGATGTAGTGTGCGCGCGCACGAACGTAGAAGGGCAGCGTTTTCGCACCATAGGGATCGCCGCAGCAGATGTTTTTGTAACCGGCAACCTGAAAGCCGACGCCGAGGCCCTCTGTCCATCAGTCGATCTTCACGCCCAGCTGGAAGAACTGCTACGCACCGATGGCGCACGACCCCTGATCGTCGCCGGGTGCACGATGGACAACGAAGAGCAGAAGGTCCTTCGTGCCTTCCGTCGCGTGCTGCAACGCTATCCCGATTCACGGCTGTTGCTTGCACCCCGGCACCCCGAACGTTTTAACGAGGTCGAGGCACTCGTTCAGCATGCTGGTTTCAGGTGCGCCCGCCGCACTCGCCCGAGTGCTACTGACGGCGAAGTGATCTTGCTCGACACGATCGGCGAACTACCCGCAGCGTACGGTCTCGGCGATATCGCATTCGTGGGCGGCAGCCTGGTCTCCACCGGCGGTCACAACATGCTCGAGCCAGCGATCCAGGCACGCCCCCTCTTGTTCGGCCCCAGCACCGAGAACTTCGCAGCGCTGGCGAGCGAGCTCGTGCACGCCGGCGGTGCGTACCGGGTTGCCGACCCTGACGCCCTCGGCGAGCGTATTGTCGAGCTAATCGACAACCCGGAGCGACGAAGACAGATGGGCGAGCGTGCCCGCATCGTGGCACTACGCGACGCGTCGGCCGGCCGACGCACCGCCCGCGTCTTGCTTCGTTGCCTACCGGAGCTTCGAACGTGAGCGTGCTGGGATTCCTGGGGATCCCCTGGGGCCTCGTAGCGCGTGGCCGCGCCGAGTTGTATCGCCGCGGGGTGCTTGCCACGCAGCGGCTTCGACGACCAACGATCAGCATCGGTGCGCTGGAGATGGGTGGAACGGGAAAAACGCCGGTCGTGGCAGCAGTGACGCAGGTGCTGCAACGCGCCGGCCACAAGCCAGCCGTCATCAGCCGCGGCTACTCCCGACACGATCGCCGCCCGAGCGTGGTAAGCGACGGCCACGGCCTATGTATCGATGTGCAGGCAGCCGGCGACGAGCCCGCCTGGTACGCGCGTACGCTCGACGGCGTCCCGGTGGCGGTGGCGGCGCGGCGCGAGGAGGCTGCGGAGTTACTGGAGCAGCGGGTCTTGCAGACCGATGTCTACGTACTCGACGACGCCTACCAGCACGTGCGCGTCGCGCGTGACGTGAACTTGTTGGTAGTCGATGCCAGCCGCCCTTTCTGGGAGCAATCGCCGCCGCCAGGTGGTCGCCTGCGGGAGGGGGCCGGAGCCGCAGGGCGAGCCGACGCATTTATCTTGGTGGTGAGTGAACAAGCCGACGGGCACGCCCGCCGTGAGCTCGCTAGCCGATACCCCGATCGACCGACTTTCGAGGTACGAAGTAGCGAGCCGGGCCACTGGCCACTCGACACATGGGACCCGCGTACGCCTCCCGATGCGGCGACGGAGCTCGGTGCCTCCTGCGCAGCCTTCGCAGGGATTGCCCGCCCGCAGCGGTTCTTCCGCACGCTCGAAGCACATGGCATCGACGTGCGCGCCAGGCGAGCCTTTCCGGACCACCATTGGTATTCCGATCGTGACCTCGCCAGTCTCCAGCGCATGGCAATCGGCGCCGGAGCGACAATACTCGTAACCACCGAAAAAGACGCCGTCCGCCTACAGCGTTTGAAGCAACCACAAGCACCGCAGATCCATGTCTGGTCGTATCGCCTGAGCCTGGCGCGACCGACCGAGTTCGAGGCCTGGCTGCTCCCTCGGATCGCCGCCAGCCCGGATATATGTCAGTGACGCTCGTGGCCCGGTTGGCCGAGACGGTGGCAGCACGCGTGCCGCAGTGGGACCTGGCCACCGCCGCCGCACGCGGCAAAGGCCTCGGGCGCCTCGCCTATCGTCTCGATCGACGTCATCGGGCCAGGACCCTGAGTAACCTACGCCGTGCCTATCCCGACCGCGACCGGGCCTGGCACGAGCACACCGCACTAGCGAGCTTCGAGCAGATGGGCCGCACCGCACTGGAGCTGCTCTGGAGCCCACGGCTAGTCGATCACCCGGTGGAGCAGATCATCCGCCCCGACGACGGGATGGCCCATTTCGAGAGGGCACTAAACGCTGGCAACGGCGCAATCCTCGCGGGGGCCCACTACGGCAACTGGGAATTGGCCGGCGTTGCCCTCGCTAAGCTCGGCGTGCCGCTGGTATCTATCGCCAGGCCACTGGACGACTCGCGGCTCGACCAGCTGGTCACGCGACTCCGATCCTGCACCGGCGCGCGCGTGCTCCCCAAACACAACGCCTTCCGGCCGGCTCTGCGGGCGCTGCGCGCGGGCTCGGTGCTGGCGATCTTGGCCGACCAAAACACCCTGCCGCCGGAAGCGGTGTTCGTTCCGTATTTCGATCGTTTGGCGGCCACTACCCCCGCCGTGGCGCAGTTTCATCTACGCTCGAACGCGCCGATTCTGTCGATGTTTGCGGTACCGCACGACGACCACTATCGGCTGGCGATCGATCCGCCCATCGAGGTCTCCACGTCGGGGGATGACGATGCCGTCCTGAAAATCACCGCCGCCGTCACCGCTCGTATCGAGCGGTACGTGCGCGCTTGTCCCGAGGCCTGGCTTTGGATGCACGATCGGTGGCGAGAGCGCCCCTAGCAGGCCGTGGTGAAAGTGCGGTGGGTCTGGCGACAGGGTCTTGCGAAGTGGGGGAATAAGCAGACATGCGCGGGCGCTGGATCGTGCGGTTGCCTACCTGGCTCGGAGATACGGTGATGGCCGTGCCGACGATCCGAGCCCTGGAGCGCACGGTAGACGAACTGGTGCTTTGGGGTCCTGAATCCCATGGACGCCTCCTGCAAGCAACCGGCGTTCGCGGCCGGGTGCTGCCGCATCTTCAGCGTACCGGTGTCGGCCGCCTTCTCGGCCTCCGCCGCGCCGTCAGCGGCGTCGCTCGCCTCGCTCCAGCGGGAGCCCTGCTGTTGCCGAATGCGTTCGAGCCGGCCTTGGTGGCAGCCCTGGCCAACGTGCGGCGACGTATCGGTTACGCCACCGACATGCGCGGGTTCTTGCTGACCGAGGCCCTGCCCCAAACCGATACCCTGGCCCCGATCCACGACGCTTCTCGGTACGCACGCCTGCTCGAGCCACTGAAGGCCGCGCCGCCTCGGCCGGAAGATGTGCTGCTGGCTCCGCCGGCGAACACTCATGATCGTGTCCGGCGGCTAGTCGACACGGATCAGCCGATTCTGGGAGTCGTACCCGGGTGCGCCAATGGTCCGGCGAAGCGCTGGCCAGCCGCATCCTACGGCGCGTTGGCGAGCGCGGCAGCGCGGCGCTGGGGGGCCCTCCCGGTGATACTCGGCGGCCCCCAGGATGTCGGAGTCGGCGCACAGGTGGCGGCGGCTTGCGACGACGTTTGCGTGAACCTCGCAGGTCGTACCGACATCATCGACCTGGCGGCGCTGTTGAGCAGCTGCCGGGCGGTCATCAGCAACGATACCGGTGCGGCGCACCTGGCGGCCGCGCTGAGCAGCCCAACGCTGGTGCTCTTCGGGCCGACCGATCCGCGCCGCACGCGACCACTCGGACCTCACCTGCAGGTCGCCAGCGTCGCCGCGTTCTGTCAGCCGTGCCTGGCAACGAACTGTCCTATCGATCACCGCTGCATGACCGGCCTTGCCGTCGAGCAGGCGCTCGACGGACTCGAACCGCTATGGCGCGCTGGCCGCAGCAATGCGACCAGTTGACGCTCTGACGCAGCCACGGTTAAGTTAGCGAGCGCCTACCCGCTCGCCGCCTGTGGCGGCATCGCTTCGGTTCAACCGATGGTCACCCAGCCCCATTCGAGACCCCTCGCCGATCTGCGCCCTTGGATCGAGGCATTTCGCGACCGGCGCGTGGTCGTGTGGGGCGATCTGGTTGCCGACCGCTTCCTGCTAGGCTCGACTACACGTGTATCACGTGAGGCGCCGGCTCTAGTGCTGCGCTACGAGGGCGAGGACATACGGCCGGGCGCCGCCGGCAACGCTGCCTTGAACGTCGCAGCGCTTGGCGCCGAGGTGACGGTCTTCGGTCATGTGGGCGACGACGCCGCCGGACGGCAGCTTTCGAACGCCCTTGCCAACGCTGGTATCGATATCAGCGGTGTAGATCGACGCGACGACGGGTCGACACCGGTGAAGACAAGGGTCATGGCGGGCGGGTCCCACACAGTGCGCCAGCAGATCCTGCGTATCGACGACGAGCACGTCTGGCAACCGCGCGCCGATGTCGATGCCATCAAGCACCTCACCGCCAAACTCACGAACGCTGACGCACTGCTGGTTTCTGACTACGGGCTAGGGACGGTCTCGCCGGCCGCCTACGCAGAGTTACGGGCGGCCGCCGCCGTAGCGAACATACCGGTCACCGTGGACTCGCGGCATCGCCTACTCGACTTCCCTGGCGCAACCACCGTTACGCCCAATGAGTCGGAGGTGGAGAGCGCCTTGCACATCCATCTCAATCACGATCGCGAGGCGATCGAGCGCGCCGGATCCGAGCTGCTGGACCGATTGGATTGCGAACACGTGCTGATCACACGCGGCTCGCAAGGCATGGCGATCTTCCAGAAGCATCACCCACCGGCGCACCTGCCGATCCACGGCACCGATCAGATCGCCGATGTTACCGGCGCCGGCGACACAGTGATTGCCACGCTGACGCTGGCGCTGGCGGCCGGCGCCGACGTCGTTACAGCCGCGTGGCTGGCCACCGTAGCCGCAGGCCTGGTAGTGCTCAAGCACGGCACCGCCACGATCCCGCATAGCGAGCTCGCCGCCGCGCTCGATGGCGACTCTTGAAGGGCCCCGCGCCGATACTTACAGCATCGGCAGCCTTGGAGTGGGTGCGGCAGCAGCGCCGGCAAGGGGCCTGCATCGCCCTCGCTAACGGCTGCTTCGACCTGCTGCACGTGGGACACGTACGCTACCTCGCTGCCGCGGCCGCCGAGGCCGACGTGCTGATAGTCGCAATCAACGACGACGCGACGGTCACGACACTCAAGGGCCCCGGTCGCCCACTCCTGCCGGCCGAGGCACGGGCGGAAATGGTGGCCGTCTTGCGATGCGTCGACATGGTGACGGTGTTCGGCGACTCGACCGCCGACCGCCTGATCCGCGCGTTGCGCCCAGACGTGCACTGCAAGGGGACGGACTACAAGCATGGCGTCCCTGAAGCGGCGACGGTCGAGTCTGTCGGCGGTCGCGTCGCGATCGTCGGCGATGCCAAGCGTCACAGCACCGGCGAGCTGATCGATCGCCTGCACGCAACCGACCCTTGAGCGCACCCAAGAGCGTGCTGATCGTGCGACTGAGCTCGATCGGCGACGTCGTGCACACGTTTCCAGCGTACGCTGCCCTGCGCAAAGCCTGGCCATCGACACAGTTCGGCTGGGCTGTGGAGCGAGCCTCCGCTGAGCTGGTGCGCCGACTGCCCGGGCCACTGCAGGTGCACGAGCTCGATATCCAAACGTGGCGACGGCGGTGGATTCGGCCACCGATTGTGGGCGCCATTCGCAAGCATGTCGGCGCGTTGCGCGAACAGCGCTATGAGCTAGCGATCGACTTCCAAGGGTTGTTCAAATCGGCTGTGGTGGCCCGATTAGGCGCATCCCGCACTCTGGGATGGGCTGGCGCCTCGGCGCGAGAGCCCTTGACGGCGTACCTGTACCACCGCACGGCGGTCGCCCCGAACGACGTTCACGTCGTGCACCGCTACCTGTACCTCGCACAGCAAGCCGGCATTGCGCAACCTCAGGTCGAATGGCCGCGGCTCACTAACTCCGACGACGAGCACTACATCGACTCCTATCTCGCTGGGCTCGGCGTCGAAGACCCGATCGTGCTGCATCCAGCCGCGAACTGGCCGAGCAAGCGTTACGAGCCGGAGCGCCTAGTGAGCGCCGCACGCGAGCTGCACAAGCGTACGAGGCGGCCCGTGATTTGGATCTGGGGCCCCGGCGAGAAAGCGGCAGCACAGTCCCTCGCGAAGGCGGCAGGCGTCGGCAACCACGTATCGGTACCGACCACATTGCCGCAGCTCAGCGCGCTACTCCAACGCGCTGCGCTGTTCATCGGCGGAGACAGCGCCCCGTTACATCTCGCGGTAGCCTGTGGGGCACCGTCCGTGGCGGTGTTCGGGCCCACCGATCCGGCCCGCCTCGGTCCCCTGGCACCTGCCGACGAGGTGGTCTGCGAGCGCCTGGAATGCTCGCACTGCCACCAACGGCGCTGCCCGCTGGGTACCAACGCCTGCCTCGATGCGATCTCCGCCCGGCAGATCATCGTCGCAGGCCTCTCGCGACTGGAACTGGAACGGTAAGGCATGCGTCTCATCGAACGCTGGCGGGCATGGGCGTCGTACCACCGCGTACACGCCGGCATTCTGTTCGCGCTGTTGTACGTTGCTCTCAGCCGCACGTCGGGCGAGCGCTTCGTGATCGGAGCCGCTGTGGTCGTCGTTGGTGAAGCGATCAGAGTGTGGGCCTGTGGCCATCTGGTCCGCAACGTCGAGCTCACACGCGGCGGACCGTACCGGTACGTGCGCAATCCACTGTACCTGGGTAGCCTGGCGATCGGGCTGGGGCTGGCGCTGCTAGCCGCACGTACAACGATCTGGTTGAGCGGCTTCGCGGTGCTATACCTGGGGTTCTACCTACCGACGATGCACGTCGAGGAGTTGCGCCTGCAGTCGCTGTTCGGAGGTGAGTACAAGGAATATGCCGAACAGGTGCCTCGTCTACTCCCGGGAGTCCGTCACATCGACCCTTGGCAGGACAGCGCCGCCAAGCCCTCGCCCTTCTCGTGGCATCAAGCGCGCCGGAACCGCGAGCTTCGCACTGTAGCGGTAATGACCGCGCTGCTGATTGTGCAGGCGTTGAAGTTGCTATAGCAAGCCGTCGGCGCTCGGCTGCGCTTCCGAGGGCAAGACACGCAATCGGTTGACTACCTGCTGCACTCCCGGCACGCGACCTGCGTGGCGCAGCGCCCGCCTCACTTCGTCCAGCGAGGCCACCACTCCAGCGAGGATCACAACGCCGTCGCGCGACTCGACGCTGATGGCCTCGGCGTCTATGCGCTCGTCGTCAACCAGCGCATCGTAGATCTCGATGCGAATCTGATCATCGTCGATCGGTGCCAGGTGCGGATAGAGGGTAGCGCAGGCCATGGCAGCACCCAGCAGCATGGCCGAGAGCGATATCGCACAGGCCCGATGCCCTCGTAGAGGTATCATGGAGCGCAGCATAGACAAGCAACAGCGAATGTCCAGCAGTGCATCGGGCAGTTCTTGACCATCCCGCGCGTGGGAGGACTCGTGTCGAAACGAACGAGAAAGCCGGGGGGCTTCGTCGAGCAGGTTGTCTACGTGCCGAGTCGCCTATGGGCACGCGTGGAAGATATTTGTGAGCAATCCGCGAAGGAGCCTAGCGAGGTTATCGCTGACGCGCTGCGTCTGATGTTGTCGGGTGGGGTGCCTGCCGCACCGGCATCGGTTGGCGGCACGGTGCCCCATACCGCCTCGTCTGCCGAGAGCGGGGACGCTCCGACCACGGCCGACATCGCCTCCACCGACGACCTACTCGCCCAGCTCGGCGACGAGCCGCTCGAGAGTTCGGTTCTTCGCGAGCGTCTCGAAGAGATCATGGCCAGTGTGGAGAAGCGCGACAGCCTCGTGGAACGCCACTCCGAAACCGTGGCAGAGCTGGCTCGGAAGATGGCCGAGGAGCACGAGATAGGCGCCACGGAAACGACGTGCGTCGAGATCGCCGCGCTGGTCCACGACATCGGCAAGTTACGGGTGCCGGAATCCGTGCTCAACAAACAAGGCAAGCTGACCGCCGAAGAGTGGTTGCTGGTCAAGCAATATCCCGAGTTCGGCGCAGAGATCCTCGGTGATTTCGCAAGCCTGGCCGGCGTCGCGCTCCTGGTTCGATCGCATCAAGAACGCTGGGATGGCAGTGGTTACCCGGACGGGCTGGCCGGCGAGGATATTCCGCTCGGGGCGCAAATCATCGGCATTTGCGATGTGTACAACATCCTGACGTCGGAGCGAGCCTACCGGCCGGCGCTTTCACCCGAGATCGCCCGACGCACGATTGAAAGCGGAGCTGGCCGCCTGTGGAATCCGGATCTGGCGCTACTCCTGCTAGACAAGGTCCTGCAGGACTAGCAGGCCGTGGTGAAAGTGTGGTGGGTCTGGCGACAGGGACTTGCGAAGTGGAGGCAAGGAGAGAGGAGGAGGCGATGGTTACCCCATCGTTGACGAGGAACGACGCAGCATACGCGCGCAACCCCCTGTCGCCCGAAGGGTTACGGCGAGTTGGGGCAATTTGCGGCGTTGGCCTTCCTCGACGATGGCTAGGGCATCGCCTGTGTCAGGCCGCCTTCCATCTGGCCCCAACTTGCCGTAACCAGACCCACCACACTTTCACCACGGCCTGCTAGCAGTTGTGACACACCCAGCGAGCCGAGCAAGGATCCAATGCGACTCATCAAGATCGGCCTTGCCAGCGTCAACACGATCGTAGGCGCGACTGCTAGCAACACCGACCAGGTCATCGCATGCGCTCGTCAGATGGCGGACGACAACGTGACGGTCGGCTGTTTCAGCGAGCAGGTGATCGGCGGCTACCCGCCCGAGGACCTCATCCAGTGGCGCGGCTTCGTGGTCGAGCAACGCCGTCAGCTCGAAAGGGTTGCGTCAGCGACGCGGGATCTCGGTTCTGTGCTGGTAGTCGGGCTCACGGTTGCGGTCGGTGGCCAGCTCTTCAACGCGGCGGCAGTCATCCACGGCGGACGCGTGCTCGGACTCGTGCCGAAGGAAAAGCTGCCGACCTACAACATCTTCTACGAAGGCCGTACGTTCTCGCATGGGAGCGCCTACCTGCAGCTCGACGCAAACGGAGTGCCCTTGGGTGATCACTTGTTCGAGTTCGAGTTCGGACGCCTGGCAGTAGAGGTCTGCGAGGATGTTTGGTCGCCGGACGGGCCCATGCGCAGACGCTGCTACTCGGGTGCCGAGCTGATTATCAATATCTCCGCTTCTCCCTACCGCGTCGGCATCCTGGAAACGCGCCTAGAGATGCTGGCGACGCGCTCGGCCGACAATCAGGTGACGCTCGCCTACTCGAACGCGGTAGGCGCCCAGGACGGCTTCATTTACGACGGTGGCAGCTGTGTCTTTCAGAACGGACGCCGCGAGCTGCTGGCGCCTCGTTTTCGCGAGGGCGTGGCGAGCTGCGTTGTCGATCTTGACCGAACGTGTCGATTGCGCACCGAGAACACCACCTGGCGACGCGACTGCGAGGAGTTTCTCGAGGAATCCCCGCCGGTCCCCGTTCTCGTTTCCCACAGGCCGATCGCCGACAACAGTGGGCTCGCCTACCCGTTCCCCGAAGGCCGCAGCTTCTTCCTGCCGCCCATGGCGACCGGCCGCGCGCGCACCCGCGTACGCGTGCTCGACGATTTGTACGATGCCATCGCCCTGGGTACCAAGGACTACTTCAGCAAGACTGGCTGTTTCAGCCGCTTCGGGATTGCACTGTCCGGCGGTCGTGATTCCCTGCTGACGCTGCTGGTCGCCTGGCGAGCAGTGCAGATGCTGACCGGCTACGAATCTGGCGATGATCTGCGCGCCGCCGCCGGGCGCCTCATTCAAGCCTTCTACATGCCGAGCCGCTACTCCACAGACGGCACTCGCAACGCTGCGGCGGTCATCTGCGACGAGCTCGGCGTCAGCCTGCAAACAATCGCAATCGACGAGGCGTTCGAGCGCGAGCTCGACGCAACACGCGAGATGCTGGCGGGGGCCGACCCGACCGACCTGACCGAGCAAAATATCCAGGCCCGCCTACGCGCGCAACGCATGTGGAACTGGGCCAACAGCTCGGGCGGGCTATTCCTTCAGACCGGCGACATGAGCGAGAAAGCGGTCGGCTACACGACCATCGGTGGAGATCTGGAAGGGGGGCTGTCGGTGATCGCCAACGTGCCCAAGACCGTAGTAGTGGCGCTCCTGGAGCGTCTGGCCGAGCGCCACGGATTCGAAGGCATTCGTCAAACGCTTGCGACCGAGCCCGGGCCGGAGCTCGCCGACGAGCAGGAGGCCGAAGCCGAGCTCATGCCCTTCGCCGTTCTGGACGCCTGCCTGTACCTGTATGCCGGCGAGAAGCTGTCGCCCGGCGAGATCCGGCGCGCCCTGACGGTTATCTTTCCGGAGCACGACGCCGACACGCTGGGCGCCTGGGCGCAGCGCTTCGCGCGACTGTTTACGCGCTCGATCTACAAATGGGTACAGGCACCGTTGTCACTCCATGTTGGCTCGTTGGACCTCGACCGCGAGCGCGCTCTGCAGTTACCGGTGGTGCAACGCAACGAGTGGAGCCACTAGCAGGCCGTGGTGCCAAGTGTGGTGGGTCTGGATACGGCGAGTTGGGGCCAGATGCAAGGCGGCCTGACACAGGCGATGCCCTAGCAGGCCGTGGTGCCAAGCCAGGCGTGAAAAGTATGCTCGGCGCGAACGAATCGCTGGCCGAGAGCCTCGTAGAGGCGGATGGTGGGGAAGTTGACGCTCTGCGTCTGACACTCTGTCACCGCTCCCTGTCCGTAGATCCACTTCGTGGCCCCCTGGAGCAGGCCCATGTACGCGCCCGGGCGATCACGCCGGCAGCCGCCCAGTCCGCCGCCGTGCACGCCAACGCCGCCGACGGTCGATACCGGTTCGATGCAACGGAAAGTCGCGAAACCGTGCAAGATCCCGCCGCCGTCCTCGGTGACTAGAACGTGCTCCGCCCAGTCGCCATCGACACATAGCCGCGCCCATTCGACGTACATCGCCGTGGCGCGTTCATCCGCAATATGCGGGTCGTTGTGATAGCGGCCCCGGAAGCCTGAGTATGCCTCGGCGGCGATCGCCAGGAGCTGATCACGATCCGCGGGATCGTAGGATCGTAGCGTTCCCATGTTGCGCACGTCCTGCGGCGGTTGCTCCTTGTGCCGGTAGATATAGGTCACGAGCGTGTCCATGAGCCGAAACCCGAGATCCTCGAGCGCGTGCACGGTCCGGCAATCAGCGATGTCGACCCGCTCCGCCAAATGTGCGACACCCTCGTCGCGCGCCCGCGCCACCACGGCGCGCAGCAGTTCCCGCATCGCTTCCGGCTCGGCGTCGCTGCGCACGACCGATTCCACGCGCGCCATTGGGAGCCCGAAGAACTCCGTCTCCCACGGCAACTCACGCAGCAGGCACGCGGCGCGTGGATCGGCGGGGTTGATCGAGCCCGCAATGTAAACGGTGCCGGTGCCGTCCTCGACCGGCTGTTGAATCATGGCGCGCAGCACGTTCGCACGCCGGCGTCCCGACAGGATGCGGTAGTGCCTGTAGGGGTTGTATGGGAAGCGCGCGATCAGGTCATCCAAGGCGGATATCCGGTCCGCTTCCAGCACATCAACTCGCATGGCTATCCGCTCTCGCCGTCGTCCGTCACGGGAGCCATGGGCTCGTGTACTCGCCGCACCCGGTACAGGGGTCGACCGCTGGTCTAGCGATACGTTCTCTGTACGAAGTCACCGGCCAGACCGAGCACCGCCGTAGCCAAGGCCAGCACGGTGACGGCGAGCAGAAGAACCACCGGAATCACCGTAGCGCGGCCGGCTACTGCCACCAGTGCAACAACTGCGGTGGCAATCGCGAGCACACCCGTAGCCGCCAGCCCGACCACGAACATCCACGAAAACACATCGGCAAGGCTGGCGCTGGCAAAGTCCATGAACACACGTACCAGGCGGGTTGGCGTGTAGCTGGACCGGCGCCGGGCATTCGGCCTCGGGCGATGTTGCACTTCCACCTGGCGAACCTTACGCGCCACTCGCGCGACGGTGGGCTTGAGGAACCGCCGCATCTCGCCGAAGGCCGACACGTCGTTCGCTACCTGTCGAGTCAGCGCGTTATATGGACAGCCGATGTCATCGAGGCGTACCCCGGCGGGGAATTGAGCCATCCAGTTCACGGCCCTCGAGAACAGGCGTCGCATATACGGATCGCGGCGCCCCCTACGAATTCCGCTGACGAAGTCAGCGCCCTGTTCGAGGGGCTCGAGCAGCAGCGGCACGTCGCGCGGATCGAACTGAAGATCCGCATCCATGCTGACAATGAAATCGCCCCTGGCGTGTTCGAATCCGGCGCTGAGCGCAGCGTGCTGGCCGAAGTTCCCCGCTAGCTCTACGACACGGATTCGATCATCGGTGCCCTGTAGTCTACAGAGCTCCTCGAGTGACTCATCCGGGCTTCCGTCCTCGACGAAGATGATCTCGAACCTGTAGTCGAGCTCGTCGAAGGCCTCGCTCAACTCGCTTGCAAGATCGGTGAGCAGGCCTGCGCCCCGGTAAACGGGGATCACCACCGACACTAATCGTTGCGTCGTCGGGGCACCCGAACCGCCGGAAGTCACCGTTCTGCCCTCCCGCTGGAGTCAGTGTCGCGGGCGAGCGTCACGCTCACCCATCCCGGGTCACGCGGAGGAAGCCCATCGCAACACGCTCGAGCTGCCGGCCATCACCAGGTTCAGTTTGCCCTGCCACGGCATCCGGCGCGTCCGCCGGGTGCTGCGACCACTCGTCGATTCGGAATCGCAGGCGGTTGAACGCACGGCGGAACTTGTCGGTCGGGACAGCCAACTGGAACCGCGTCGGGGTGGAGCTCAGCTGCAGCCGACCGACACGCTCGCCATTGACACGCACTACCAACCTCGCCGACTCGCCCGGCACCAGCAGCCAAGCTCGGAAGGCAACCTCAACCTCCGACGCTCCTTCCGGATCAAGCGGGACGGCGATCTGGCCAACACCTTGAAAGCTGCGACAGTCATTCATGCCCGGTGCACAGGGACTCCAACCGTTCAGCAGGAACCGGTCGACGCCTTCATCGAATGTCGCGAAGAACTTGCGCTCGGGCCGCACGACCCCGAGCAGGTCGTACTTCTCCATCGGCAACCCGTCGCGCCAGCTGAATAGCACATTGGCAGGAAATGCGAACGGGAAGAACTGGGTCTCCTCGTAATACAGGCGCACCTGCTCCTGCGTTAGACGATCGAAACGCACCAGTTCCTGACGCGGAAGCAGATCGAAGTTCCATTGCACCATCAGCAAGAAATTCCAATACGCAGCCATGACCGCGAGCGGCGCCACAATGCAGAGGATTTGGACGTCGATGGTGTCGCGCCAGGCGGGCCCAGCCGTGCTCCCGCGCCCCTCCCGTCCCAACAGCCACAGCCAGAGGTAGAGAAGGGCGACACCCGCCAGAAACACCGAGGCCTTCGCCGGCCCGGGGCTGGCGACTACAAGCCACACCAGGTAGGCGGAGGTTGTCAGGGCGGCGAGGATCCTCAGCGTCACTGTACGGTAACGACGATCTCGTTCGAGGCCGGCCCGGTGCCGCAGCTGTTGCGCGCCAGCATGCGCACAAAGTAGGTACCAGGCCCAACCGCATTGTTGATCAACGTCGTGTTGGCGCTGCCCAGATCGATGTTGGCCAGATCCGACAGGCGCGGGGCAGAACCTGCCTGGATGATGTAGGTGGTAGGCGCGTTGCCGCCGCCCGGAGCACTCCAGCTCACCGTCACCCTGGAGCCGTTGATCGCCGCCGCCAATCTGGTCGGCGCGCCGGGCGCAGCCGTGCAGTTGCCACCGCCTCCACCCCCGACGACCACCGTGGTCTCATTGGATGGGGCGCCAGGGATACCACCACTCACCCCCCGCACGCGTACGAAATAAGTGCCGTTCGCAACGTTGGTCGCCGTCGTCGAAGTCACGTTGCCAATGTTCGAGTTCACCAGGTCGGAGAGTCCGGGCCCCGAGCCAGCCTCGAGAACATAGGAAGTTGCCACGCCGGCCTCTTGCCCGGTGCTCAACGGCATCGGCGCAGTCCAGAAAAGGAATACGGTCGAGCCATTCACGGTGTTGCCCATTCCGGTGGGCGCGTTAGGGGCTTCGACGCCACCTCCTCCAACCGTCGGGTAAACGAACAGTAGGCCGGCAACGTCGTCGCCACCGAGCCCCGGAAACTGACTCGAACAACGGCCGCTGATGCTCGGAAACATGATAGCGCTCGGGTCCTCGCTGTGACCCAGCCCGACCGCGTGCCCGAGCTCGTGCAGCTAAATGGCGGAGAAGCAGTTCGAGTTGGTCAGCAGTGACAGGGCAACGGCGCTGTCGTTGTTTACGATCGTCCCGGTGGTGAAGTTGGTGAAGCTGATTCCGTTTACCACAACCACCGTGCTGGCAGACGACCCGCCGCCGATCGCCAGCGTTCCGCCGGTGTTGCTCATCTCGCCACACGGATCCATGAATGAAATCCGAATCCGGCCGTCACCGCGCGGATCGCCGAAACAATTAGCGGCAACCCCGCCCCCGGCACCCAGAACCAGAGCGCTGCCGGCTCCGTTCCACCGGCCCCGCGCCTGGTCGATCTCCCCGAACCCTCCCCCGGGAAGTCCGGGTTGACCGGCGGCCTCGACATCAACCGCGATCACACCACCGCTGTCCACCTCGTGCCAGCGCACGAAAAACAGCGTGAACGGGTCGGAGACATCCACCGAGTCAACGCTGCTCTTTTGCAACTCTGGCGGAATCAAGCGGATCCTGGAAGCGGGTGCTGGC
Organism: Acidobacteriota bacterium; assembly: GCA_965205505.1. Lineage (GTDB taxonomy): Bacteria > Acidobacteriota > UBA890 > UBA890 > WLXD01 > DASCOT01. The sequence goes on along the minus strand of CBDBHB010000009.1, from coordinate 2,576,144 downwards.
GCCTCGAGCTCGGCGGCAAGACGACGCAGATCGCGCAGGAACCGTCGCAAGGGTCGCACCTCCGCCGGCGCCGAGCGCCGCCGCGCGGCGCCGTCAGGAATCACCCGCATGGCGCGCTCGTCGCCGGTCGATGCGTCGCGCTCGATGCGCCACTTACCCTGCCAGTGGGCCGATGTATAGAGGGTATCGTCGCGTGGCCGGACTTCGAGAAACAGCACTACTCGTTCGCCCAAATCGAAGGTCGCTTGGCCGGCAATACGGAGCGTTTGTCCCCTGGCGCGCCCACCGAGCTGTTTCAGCGTGATGCGGCGTCGATTTACGTTGCCTTTCACGACCTCGTCGACGCGCACGGTCACGTAGGTGTAGATACCAGCGACCGCGTCGTCCCAACGCGCGGTGACTCGGCTGACCTCGCCAACCACGACGACATCAGCAAAGCGCAACAGTTCGCGGTCGGTCCATACCGGCGCCACGTCCGCACCGCCGCAAGCGGCTCGAGTGTGGCGAGCGCCAAGACAACCGCGCCGACCATTAGCCGGCGCAAGTTGCCTTCGGTGCTTGTCCGCGTACCGACAAACCCGTTGCCCATCACGGCTCGCGCGACCCCCCGTCCGCCGCGCGAGCCCCATCGCTACGGCGGGTTAGTTCACCCTGACCACGATCTCGTTCGAAGATAGCCCGGTCCCACAGCTATTCCGTCCCAAGACTCGCACGTAATAGGTGCCCGGCCCAACCCCTGCGGCGATCATTGACGGGATCGGGCTCTGGAGATTGCTGTTCGCAAGGTTGGAGAGGCCAGGCGCAGAGCCCGCCTGCACGATGTAGGTCGTTGGCTCGTTTATCCGCGTCAGCGAGCTAAAGGAGGCCGTGCTCACCGGCGGGCTCCAGTCCAGGCGCACGGTCGACCCGCTGATCGTGGCCCTCAGCGATGTAGCCGCTCCCGGCGCAGCGGTGCACGCACCGCCGCCTCCTGTACCGCCACCGCCCACGATCACGAGGGTCTCGGGCGAGGCAAGCCCGGTGCCGCACGGGTTCACGGCGCGGACGCGGACGTAGTAGATGCCATTGCCCACGTTGATGGCAGTAACGCTGGTGGTATTGCCCTGGTCAGCATCCACCAGATTGGCAAGGCCTGGCGCGGTGCCCGCCTCGAGCCGGTACGACGTCGGGGCATTGACCCCACCGCCTGGCGACGACCAGTTAAGCACGACCGTCGAACCGTCGACCGAGTTTGTGAGCGTCGGAGGCGCTTCGGGTAAAGCGTTGCAAGCGGTCGGCCCAGGTGGTGGTGGCGGCGGTGGTGGCGGTAGTGGCGGCGGTGGTGGCGCCGCTGCCGCCAGCCATTGGCTGATCGCCCTGAAGCTCAGATCGAATCGGCCGTACAGATCGGGGGCGTTCGGGGCGCTGCAGAAGGAGCTCCCGCCGGTGAGCACACCGATCAGTTGCTGGTTCGGCGCAAACAACGCCGAGCCACTGCTTCCCCCTTCGGTAACGCCGGAGCTCCAGTTCACCAGCAGGTGGGTATTGGTGCCCCCAGACCACGGCTCGAATCCATTCAAGGTGCCCTGGCTGATCTTCTTCACATCACCGGCTGGATGATGTATGCCGGTGATCGACGTGCCCAGACCAGGCGTGCCGCTGGTCCAGCCCGCTAGGCTGACGCCACCGGGCGGCGGCTGGTTCAGCTGCATGAACGAGAAGTCGGTGCCGCCGTTGGTGCTCGAAGTCGACAGCAAGGCGGCGCCGCCGGAGGTCTGCTGAGTGGTGGTGCCTCCACCGCCGCAACTGGTCAGCTGGTCGAACCAGAAGAAGTTGATCGAGCTCGCTGCTCCCTGGTTACCGATGCAATGAGTCGCCGGTGCTGAAGTAGGGGATTTGGGTGCTGGAATCGGTATCGTTCATCAGCTGGCCGGTGCACAGAAAAGTGCCGCCGTCCTGGAACAGGATCCGCGCTACGGCGTTGCCTGTGCTCTGCCAGTCTGGGCTGCAGGCGAGGTCGATCTCGCATGCCTGCGAGGCCTTGACGGTGAAGATATCGGCCGGATCGGAATACTTCGGCGAGTAGAGCAGATGTGCGACCGCCTCGATCGAGAACTCGAGTCGGTGGCGCTGCGCCTGGCGCCGCACGTACAGCTCCACCCCGAGCTCTTCTCCGCCGACCACAGGCGACCAGTACGGACCCGGCTCGCCACCAGCATCCGCCGCGGCGCGCGCCTGGGCCCGGAACTCGTCGCGGCCATAGGGTCCGAAGCTCTGCCCCGGCTGCGCCACGTTAAAGAACCTGACCTGCCCGCTACGCGGGAAGTCGGCCATACGCAGCGCCAGCCGCACGGCGACGGCCTCGGGTGACCTCACGGTGAACGTCGCCGCCATCCCGCCGTCGGGGGTATCCGACCACTCCAAGTCGCCGCTGCGCATGACTCCTCGGAATCGCGGCGGCACCCTGCGTTCGACACCGATCTGCAGGGGAGCTCCCGGCTTGTCGTTGGCGCTCGCCAGTGCACGGCGCTCCCACTCGGGGAGGGGCGCCAGCTCCAAACGAAACGAGCTCGTCGACTCGTCGAACCGGCCACGCAGTAAAGTGGCCGATCTCGCCTCTATCTCGCGCACGGGGTCGCCAGCGTAGACCTCCGCCGGGACCCTCATGCGCTGTCCGCTGGCCGACTGGGCCTCAGCGCCCGACACTACCAGCCAGAACGCCACCATCGACAGCATGGCGGACCAAACCAGTCGGGGGAGGCTTCCCCCACGACGGGCTCGCATCGAGCTCACTGGCGCCTCCAGCGCTCGGTCGGCGTTGGAAACGGTCGACATGGCAGGCAGGACTCGCATCGGGCTCTCTCCGTTTGATCCGCATGAACGCGGGCCGCATTCGCGAGCCACGCGCTGGTTGCGGATTCCTCCGCATGTCCCTAACGCGCGAAACACGACCAAACTGGCTCGTCCTTGCCGAAACGATTCTGGTGTCGGGTGCAGACTTCCGGTATGGTCCGCGGGTTCAGGCGGCGACAGGGTCTTGCGAAGTGCAGGCAAGGAGAGAGGAGGAGGCGATGGTTACCCCATCGTTGACGAGGAACGACGCAGCATACGCGCGCAACCCCCTGTCGCCCGAAGGGTTACGGCGATTTGGGGCCATTTGCGGCGTTGCCCTTCCTCGACGATGGCTAGGGCATCGCCTGTGTCAGGCCGCCTTCCATCTGGCCCCAACTCGCCGTAACCAGACCCACCACTCTTTCACCACGGCCTGCTAGGGCATGATGACGCGTACATCGACAAGCACCGACGGACCGACACAGGTTCGCTGGCGCATCCTCGGCCTGCTGTTCAGCCTGAGCTTCGTCTCCTACATCGTTGCCCTGAACCTGTCCATCGCCGCCCCGTTCATCACCGAGGAGTTCGGCCTCTCCAACGTGCAGATGGGCTGGGTGTTCAGCGCCATGACTTGGGGTTACGCGCTGTTCCAGCTCCCGGGAGGGGTCTGGGGCCAGCGTATCGGTGCCCGCCGCGTGCTCGCGATCATCACAGGTGTCTGGGCTGTGATCACCGCTGCCACCGCGCTCTTGCCGGGAACCATCGTCACAGGCAACGTGGGGGTGTTCGTAACGCTGCTGATCATCCGCGCCGCTCTCGGTGCGGCACGCGCGCCTCTCTACCCCGTTACGGGCGGTGCTGTCGAACGCTGGTTCCCGGTGGGCCGTTGGGCGCTCCCCAACGCCGTCAGTAGCACCGGCTTGGGGCTAGGCGGCGCGGTCACCCCTCCACTCATCGCCTGGCTCATGCTCACGATCGGCTGGCGGGGAGCCTTCTATGCCACTGCCCCGCTGGCCGTGCTGGGCGCGTGGATCTGGTGGCGACAGAGCCGTGACGATCCACGCGAGCACTGGGCCACCAACGCCGCCGAGATCGCGCTGATTCGTGCCGGTCGAGAGACTGCCGCGAAGCGTGGCACCTCCAACGGCGAGCCTTCCACCCAGGCACCGAAGACCGCAGCCTGGAAGCGGCTACTGCGCGACCGCAACATACTTCTTCTCACCTTCAGTTACTTCTCGATGAACTACGTCTTCTATATCTTCTTCAACTGGTTCTACATCTATCTCATCGATGTGCGCGGATTCGGCATGATGGCCGGTGGCTTCGTCGCCTCCCTGCCATGGCTAGCGGGCGCGGTCATGGCATCGGTCGGCGGCGAGACCTGCGACCGCCTGTGTCAGCGGCTCGGCCCGCGCTGGGGCTGCCGGCTGCCGTGCGCCGTGGCGTTGCCGCTCGTCGGCGTCTTCCTCTTGCTCGGCGCGCTGGCGGAGAGCGCTCCGTGGGCGATCTTCTTCCTGACGATCTGCTTCAGCCTCACGCAGTTCACCGAGGGCACCTACTGGGCGGGCACGAGCTTCGTGGCTAGAAGACACACCTACAACGCGGCCGGTATTCTGAATACTGGGGGTAATTTGGCCGGTGTGGTGTCCGCGCCGCTGATACCGATCTTCGTAGGTTGGTTCGGATGGGTTGGCGCCCTCAGCACAGGCTCTTTGATGGCGATCGTGGCTGGACTCCTGTGGTTCTGGATACGCGTGGACGAGCCTTTCGAGTGACTCGCTTCCGCGCCGCGCCGACCGTGCCGGTGGCCGCCCGTCCTCACCCGCGTCGCGTTAGCCCTCAGGAACGCTCGACGACCAGCCGCTGCCGCGCCCGCACCCGGCCGAGCTGTTGGACCTCGCCGTCCGGCCAGACGACGCGGACGCGCGCACTTACCGCATTGCCCAGGCCGAAGTGCGCCTCAGTCGGGTTTTGCGACACGTAGTTGCTGCCGCAACGCAGCTCGCGCATCTGCGTGCGGCCGTTCGTAGTTACGAAGACCCGAGCCCCGACGCCCGAGGTATTCGGTCCGTCGTCCACCAACACGACATCGAGGAACGATCGCGCGTTGCCACCGTCGTTGCGATACAGGCGCGGCAGATCGTTGTGGTTGCCTACCAGAATGTCGGTGTCGCCATCGCGATCGTAGTCAAAGCACGCGACGGCACGGCCCGAACGCTCGTCAACAATGCCGTGCCTCGCGGCTCGCTCGCGAAATCGCCCGCCGAGGTTCATGAACAGCTTGGATCGATCGGTGCCGTAGGTGAACCAGCCGTTGGTGTGGAAGATGTCCAGCCAGCCATCATTGTCGAAGTCGGCGAAGCACGCGCCCCATCCCCAGCCACCGTCACGTACTCGCGCTTTGGTGGTGACATCGCTGAAGACCCCGTCGCCATGATTGCTATACAGACGGTTGCCGCTGTTCGAGTTGGCTTCGTACCAGATGCTGGTCACGAACCAGTCCAGATCGCCATCGTTGTCGTAGTCTCCGACGGCAGCGCCCATGCCGTTCTTATCGGTGATCACATCGCGGTCCGTGGCCTCGACCCAGCCGCGTCCGAGATCGTTGAGAAACACGCGGCTGGTGCGCAAGTCGGCGGCAACCAGCAGGTCCGGCCAGCCGTCGAAGTTGATATCGGCGAAGTTCGGCGTGAACGAGTAGTCCTCCTCGTAGCCCGGTAGCCTCCACTGCGGATCGGCGATTCTGAAGACCCCGTCGCTATCGTTCTGCCATATGTGATCGCCGGCGCAGCCGTCGCGACAGTTCAGGTCCCAATGCGTCATCGCGAGATCGAGGTCACCATCACCATCGATATCGGCCAGCGAAGTCGAGAACGTGTTCTTCGCAGTTCGCACGGTCGCGCCGGCGCCAGTATCGACGAACCGGGCACTGGCACCACCAGTGAGAAACTGCGGTCGACCCGAGCCGACGTTGCCACTAATCAGGTCAAGCCAGCCATCGCCGGTGTAGTCGGCCGGCGTTGCCCCGGCGGCCCACCGGTCGAGGCCAGCGATCGGCTGCGGTTGCGCGAACGTCCCGTCGCGTAGGTTCATCAGCAAGACCGGCTGACCGGCATCGGCGCGCACCAGGATCAGGTCGACGAAGCCGTCGCCATCCACGTCTCCGGCAGCGATGCCGCCAGAGGCCCAGGCAGCCATCCCGATGTCTGAGACGCTACCGTCGAAACGATGTTCGACGGCCAATCCGGCCGCCTCGGTGACGTCAGTGAACATCAGCTTTACGTCGGCCGCACGGCCCGGCGGAGCGGTCGGCGCAGCTGGAGCCATGGCAAGGGTGGCCCCAAGCAACGCGCCGATGCGCAGAGCACTGCGAGCGACGATGCTGATGACGGGCTGGGCGCTCAAACGCATGGTGCGTTCCTCCAGTACGCAGGCCAACCGATCCGCCGGGCCGAAGAGCCGACGAGGTCGCCCATGGTATGCCGCCGCGCCTACCGCTTCAGCAGTAACCTACCGTGGCGCGCGCCGTTGAACTCGCCAGCGTCGATACTCACCCCACCATTGACGATCACGTAGTCGATGCCGGTGGCGTAACGGTGCGCATCGGCCCAGGTTGCCCGATCTTCGACGCGCTCGGGATCGAAGATGGCCAGATCCGCCTTGAACCCTTCGGCGATCAGACCGCGATCCCTCATACCGAGGAACTGGGCAGGCAACGAGGTCATTTTTCGTATCGCGTCGACTAGCGTAAGCAGGCCCTCGTCACGCACATACTGACGGAGCGCCACCGCCTGGCTGGCAAACGAGCGCGGATGGCTCGGAACAGGGTAATCGGCGTGCGTGAGCGGGCCGGCGCCATCACTGCTAATCATCACCCAGGGCTGCGCCATCGCGTGCCGCAGGTCATCGGGTGACATCGAGCCCCCGGCGAACAACATGTCGGGCTCGTCGAGAACCAGGTCGGCGACGATGTCGAAGCCGTCCCTACCCTGCTCCCGCTCGACGTCCAGCAGGTTCTTCTGCAGTAACTCGGGGTGCCTGGAGGTGTGCTTGATGCGGAAGTCCTGCCAGCCCCATTTGGCCACCGCACTCCAGTCAGCCTCGCGCTCCTCGTACGTCGATGCGCGCATCAACTGCCGCTGGTTTTCGTCACGCAGCGCTTCCTGGAGCGCCGCCACGTAGCGCGAGCGAGCGCTGATCCTGTCCTCGTGTGACAGCTCCCGAGCGCGGCTTCGGTCCCGCAGCGTCGCTAGCTCCTCCATGTCGTTGGGCACATCGACCAGCGCGGTGATGTACCCGAACGGTGCGGACTGATCCCACGGGTACTGGTCAGCGGTTATCGAGACGCCACGATTGCGCGCTGCTTGAATCAGCTCGACAGCCTCGGTCATCAAGCCCCACTGCAATCGTCCGGCCGCTTTCATATGGGTGACATTCACCGGTACTCCGGCCCCCTCGCCGATGCGCACGATCTCGCGGATCGAATCGAGCAGACGAACGCCCTCATCCCGCATATGGGAGATGTAGACGCCTTCGAACTCACCCACCGGCCTGGTAACCTCGATGAGCTCTTCGGTACTGGCGTGTAGGTGTAGGCCCTCGTACTCGAGGCCGGCACTGATGCCCCATGAGCCCTCACGCATCGCCTGCCGTACGAGGGACTGGATCTGTTCGATCTCGTCGTCGCTGGCGGCGCGCAGGAAGTCGTATCCCATGACATCGCGGCGCACGGTGTTGAAGCCGACCATATGGACGGCATTCAATCCCATGCCGTTCGCTTCCCATCGGGCCTTGGTCTCGGAGACGCGGTGCGACGCGCCGCCGTCAGACCCGGGCCGGACAGTCGTCACACCCTGGTGCAGGTAGTTGAGGATGGCGGCGGTATCGGGCTGGTCGAAGCCACGGTCGACGTGTGTGTGCATGTCGATGAAGCCGGGGCTGACGACCTTGCCCGTGGCATCGATCGTGCGCGCTGCCCGTCTGCCCGAGAGGTCACCGATCTCCACGATCGTGTCCCCGATGATGCCGACATCCGCGGCGTACCAGGGGTTGCCAGTACCATCGATGATCCTGCCGCCGGTGATCAACAGGTCGAGGTTGGCGGCGCTCGGTGGCGCGTATCCAGAGAGGCAGCAGATTGCCACCACGGCAATCAGCCAGCGGAATGTGCTTCGGACTCGCATCGATTCGCGTTCTCCAATACACCACTAGCTTGATAGGTTGCCCGCGCAGGCTACAATCCGCGCACGGCCCAGTGTAGCCGCCGGCTTCGGAACTAGTGGGCCGGTAACTCGTGGTGTCCGCACCGGGAGGAACAGCTTGACCGACAGGCGCACTCGCAGGCGGCGCGGTGGCGGGCGTGAGGCCCGCAAGGAGGCCCGGGCAGCGGCGACCCCGGCCACAGCACCCTTCCTCACGCGCGCGCTCGCCCCAGTCGATCTGGTCGGCGACGAGGGCCTCGAGATCATCGAGCGCAACGCCGACACGATCCTCCAGGAGGTCGGCATCGAGTTTCGCGACTACCCTCGTGCACTGGAGCTGCTGGGCAAGGCGGGAGCCGACATCGATGGCGAGCGTGTCCGCTTCCCGTCCGGCATGTGTCGTCAGATCGTCAGCTCGAACGCCCCCAGAACCTATGTTCAGCACGCCCGCAACGCGGCGCGCAGCGTCACCATCGGCGGTGACGGCACGGTGTTCGTTCCCAACTACGGCTCACCGTTTGTGACCGATCTCGATCGCGGCCGGCGCTACGGCACAATCGAGGACTTCCAGAACCTCGTGAAGCTGGCGTACTTATCGCCCTACCTCCATCACTCGGGTGGGACGGTCTGCGAGCCGGTCGATGTGCCGGTCAACAAGCGTCATCTCGACATGGTGTATGCGCATATCCGCTACAGCGACAAGCCGTTCATGGGCTCGGTGACAGCCGGAGAGCGCGCCGAGGACAGCTTCGAGCTAGCTCGCATCGCCTTCGGCGGCGATCTCGGCGACCGTACGGTGATGACCAGCCTGGTCAACGCCTCGTCTCCCCTCGTATGGGACGCTTCGATGCTGGCGGCGATGGAGGTGTACGCGCAACACAATCAGGCCAACCTGATCACGCCGTTCATACTCGCCGGTGCGATGGGCCCGGTGACCGCCGCGGGTGTCGCGGCTCAGACCCTGGCGGAAGCGCTGGCCGGCATGACCTTCGTCCAACTCGTCCGGCCCGGCGCTCCGGTGATCTTCGGCTCGTTCGCCAGCTCGATGTCGATGCAGACCGGCGCCCCGACGTTCGGTACGCCGGAGGCCGCTTTGACGCTTTACGCCGTTGCCGCCTTGTCGCGACGGCTCGGTGTACCGTTCCGTTCCGGCGGGGCTCTCACGGCGTCCAAGACGGCCGACGCCCAGGCAGCCTACGAGAGCCAGGCAACACTGATTCCAACGCTGATGGCGGGAGTGAATTTCGTCATGCACGCGGCCGGCTGGTTGGAGGGCGGCCTTACGGTCGGCTACGAGAAATTCGTCATGGATGCCGATCAACTCGGCATGATGCAGGTCTTCGCCAAGGGGATCGACCTCTCCGACAATGGTCAGGCGCTCGACGCGATTCGCGAAAACGAGCCCGGACAGCATTTCCTCGGCACAGCCCACACGCTGGCGAACTTCGAGCAAGCCTTCTATCGCTCGTCGGTGGCCGACAACTCCAGCTTCGAGCAGTGGGAGGAGGACGGCAGCACAACCGCAGTGCAGCGGGCCAATATCCTCTGGAAGGAGCAATTGGCCTCGTACGAGCCGCCACCAATCGATGAGGCGGTCGACGAGGAGCTGCTGGATTTCATCGCGCGCCGCAAGGCGTCGATGCCCGACGCCTTCGTCTAGCAGGCCTGCCACGTTTCCACCATGGCCGGTTAGTGTCCTGACTACAGGACACTAGTGCTCCTGATCATAAGTACGGTGACGTTTGTGGCGCGCGCGACCGGCGCGAATTGTAGGAGCGGCGACGAGGGCGATGCTGGGTGTATCGTCGAGGCGCCGCGACGCCCAAGGTGGCCGGTCCCGCGGCCACCCGGAGGGCAGGAGCACTAGCCGCGCTTCTTGACCTCGGCCACCAGCGCCGGGACCACTTCGTGCAGGTCGCCGACGACGCCGTAGTCCGCCTTGGAAAAGAAGGGCGCTTCGCGATCGGTGTTGATCACCAAGATGTGCTTGGCACCCTTGCAGCCCACCAGGTGCTGGATAGCGCCGCTGATGCCGCAGGCAATGTACAGTTGCGGCGCAATGCGGGTACCGGTCAGTCCGACCTGATTCGTATGCGGCCGCCAGCCGTTATTTGTGGCTACGCGCGAGCCGCCGACAATTCCTCCTAGGACCGTGGCCAGGTCTTCCAGAACAGCGAACCCTTCGGCGCTGCCGACCCCGCGACCGCCGCCGATAACCACCCGGGCGGTCTTCAACGTAACGCCGGAACTCGCCGTCTCGTCGCGCCGTGTCACCTTGACCCTGAGGTCGGCCTCCGAGAGCACCGGCTCGAAATCTTCCACGGTCACGTTGTCGCAGCGAGCCTCGGTCGCCTCGACGGTATGCGGCGCGACGCTCAAGAGCTTGATCGCACCGCTAAGCTCGGCCTCCTCCAGCAAGCTACTGCCCCAGCGCAATCGGACCACCCGGTACACATCCCCGGCCTCCACCTGCGCGCAGTTCGCCGCCATGGCCAGCCCGGTCTTGGCCGCCACATGCGCGAGAATCTCGTTGCCGCGGTCTGACCCCGGCGCCAGGATCGCCTGCGCCCCGCGAGCGCGCCCCAGCTGAATCGCCGCCTCCGCCCATGCCGCCGGCGCGTAGTCATCCAGCTGCGGATGGGTAACCCGGTGGATCGCCGCCATCCCGAACGGCTTGATGGTCTCCTCCAGCAATGCGGAGTCGTCACCGATCAGCGCTGCCTCGAGCGAGGTTCCCGTTTGCTCGGCGAGGCCGCGCCCCAGGGTGAGCATTTGCAGAGAGGTCGCCTCGATCACCCCACGGTCGTGCTCGATGATCCCCAGAATCATCCGAGCAACTCCAGTTTTTCGAGCAGCTCGACTATGCGCGGTGCCGCCGCCGGCCCCTCACCCAGGATCTCGACTTCCTTTCCCTGATCCGGCGGGTGGACGACGCGCTGCAGACGTAGGCCACCCTCGCTGTGCGATGGCGAGCTCCGATCGAGCGGTTTCTTCTTGGCTCCCATCGTGCCGCGCAAGGATGGATGTCGCGGCAGGTTCAGGCCCTCTTTGGTGGTGAGGACGGCCGGCATCTGCACTTCGTAAACCTCCCATCCAGCAGCGATCTCACGCCGTGCCTCCAGCGCACCGCCGTGAATGTCGATGTCCTTGACGCCGGTAACACAAGGTAGGTCCAGTGCATGGGCCACCCGAATGCCGATCTGAAAGTCCCCGCTGTCGGCAGATTCGTTGCCGAACATGATCAAGTCGTAGTGATGACCGGCATCGGCCTCCCGGCGCACCGATTCGACGATGGCGTCGGCGGTGCGCTGCGGGTCCCACTCCTCGCCATCGATCTCCAACAGGATGGCGCGATCCATGCCTCGGGCCATCGAGTCGCGCAGCTGCTCTTCGGCCTCCCCTGGACCGAGCGTGAGCACCACGCCCTCGCCGCCCTCGCGCTCGATGATCTGCACCGCTTCCTCTACGGCGCACTCCTCGTGCGGGCTGATGGTAAATCCCAGCCGCCTCGTATCCACGGCGCGCTCGTCCTCGGTGAGCCGCAGCTTGGCTCCCGTGTCCGGGACACGCTTGACGCAAACGAGGATGTTCATTTCCGCATGCGCTCGTTGCCGGGATCGAAAAGCGGCTTGCTGCCTGCGACGGCGACCGTCACCGGATACTGCTCGGCGAAGTACTCCACCAGTAGCTCGGTACCTTCTTGCGCGTGCTCCGGAGGCAGATACGCCATCAGCAGGTACTTCCCCACCGACGGCCCGGCGCCGGCGCTCGTTGTGTATGAGCCACGGCCGCGCGCATCGACGATCCGCTTGCCATCCTTGGTCAGCACCGGCTCGCGACCGAGCATGAAGCGCGCTTCGCCCGATGACGATGTGTGGTCGTCGACGGTCAGGGTGCACAGTATCGCCGCCGGCTCACTCTCGAGCGCTTGCGCGTAGGCCTCCTTGCCAACGAAGTCCTGCTCCTTGACCGTCTTGCGTGCAAGACCAGCCTCGACCGGATTGGTGTCGCCCTCCAGCTCGGCGCCGAACAGCCGGTACCCCTTCTCCAACCGGCCGGTGGTGCCATACACGCCGATACCTGCGGGAATCAGGCCACTCGGTCGCCCCGCTTCCGACAGCAGATCCCAGACGTAACGCCCGTTCTCCATCGGCATGTATAGCTCCCAGCCGAGCTCGCCGACATAGGAGATACGCAGGGCCCATACAGGCACACGATCGAGGACGATCTGCTGTGCGGTGCCGAACGGGAAGGCCTCGTGCGAGACGTCGTTGCGGGTGAGCGATTGCAGGATGTCGCGCGCGCGCGGCCCCCAGAGCCCCAGCGTACAAAGCGCCGACGAGCGGTTGTCGAAGTGCGTCGACCCGTCGTCCGGCAGGTTGACCCGGAGCCACTTCTCGTCCCGGCTTCCGTCAGCACCACCAGACACCACGCGAAACGACTCAGCACCGGTGCGCATGATGGTCAGGTCAGACTTGAAGCCACCGTTGCGGTGCAGCAGTGGCGTGTAGACGGCCCTGCCAACCGCCACGTCCATCTGGTTTACAGCCATCTTCTGAACGTAGTTCAGAGCGCCCGGGCCGGAAACGTCGAAGATCGCCAGCGCCGACAGATCGACCATCGCGGCGCGATCGCGCATCGCCAGGTGCTCGGCATTGATGATCGGCGACCACCAACGCGCGTCCCATTCGTTCGGGCGATCGGGTATGCGCTCCTGGTACTCCTCGAGCAGGATTCGGTTGGAGTCGTACCAGTGCGGGCGCTCCCAACCCGCCGTTTCGTAAAACACCGCGTCCTGGGACTCTTGCTGAGTGTAGAAAGGGCTGCAGCGGACTCGCCGCGACGACTCCCACTGCTCCATCGGGTGCACCACACCGTAGATCTTGTTGAAGCTCTCACAGGCTCGCGCCACCACATGCGTGTTCGTGCGCGCGAACGGGTAGAGGCGTGAAATGTCGAGCTCGTGGGGGTCGATCTCCGGCTGGCCGTCGACCATCCATTCGGCGATCATGCGCCCGACCCCAGGTCCCTCCTTGATCCAGACAGCGGCGGCCGACCAGAGGTTCTTCACCTCGACCGTCTCACCGAGCACCGGCTCACCGTCAGGCGTAAGCGATAGCAACCCGTTGATGGCGTACTGGATCTCGACATCGTCGCGATCCAGTAGCTCCGGTAGCAGCTCGATCGCATGAGCCAGCTGCGGATCGAAGTCCTGGCCCGTGAACGGCATCTCGGTGGGCGACAGCGCCGCCTCGTCGTTGGACGGGATGTCATCCGCGTCGTGGATGATCGGCCGATGCGCGTACGAGCCGATCTCCAGGTTGTTCCCCGCCTGGCGTTCATACATGAAGACGCTCATGTCGCGGATGATCGGGTACTCGATCTCGCTCTCGGCACCCTCGAAAGCCTCGATCGGTCCGACGTCGATCATCTGGTGGATGATCGGCGTCAGCGGGATCGTCGCGCCCGCCATTGCCGCAATGCGCGGGCTCCACACACCGCAGGCAACGACAACGTACTCGGCGGTCATGTCACCGCGCGAGGTGCGCACACCCTTTACCCTACCGTTCTCCACATCGATGCCCAGGATCTCCGTGCTGGGAAACACGCTCAACGCCGCGAGCTCCTGTGCACGCTCCCGCATGATGGTTCCGGCACGTAGCGAGTCGACGACACCGACGGTTGGGCTCCAGTACGACCCCAGAATGACGTCCCGATCGATCCACGGGAACAGCTTGAGCGTTTCATCGGGGGTCAGAAGCTCGGCCTCGACGCCCCAGCACTTGGCCGACTGTAGTCGGCGGCGGAGCTCGATCAGGTGCTTCTCGTCGCGCGCCACCTCGAGGCCCCCGCTCTCGCGGAACACGCCCATATCTTCGTACTGGCACGTGCTGTCGGCGGTGATCTCCGTCATCACCTTGGAGTGGTCCATCGGGTAGACGAAATTCGACGCATGACCGGTCGAGCCACCCGGATTGGGCAGCGGCCCCTTGTCGATCTGCACGATGTCGCGCCAGCCCAGTCGGGCCAGGTGCCAGGCCATGCTGTTTCCGACGATGCCGGCGCCGACAACAACGACCTTGGCGTGCTTGGGTAGCTCACTCACCGATCGCTCCTTCGTATTCTGGCGTCCTGCTGGCGTTGGCCGCCACCGTCCCGGGCTCGGGCTCGGGCTCGGGCTCGGAAGCCCCACCTCATCTCTCGACTTGATCCGCGCATCCTATACCCTTGGACCGCCGCGAATAGCTCAGTCGTGAAGCTCATGCGAGGATCCCGGCGCGACCTTGTCTGATGACCTTGTAACCCGCGAAGTCTTCTGGAATATCTCCGGAGCGGCGGAGTTGGTTTTTCTTGCGCTGGCGTTCTTGGCATCGGCGATCTTCGTAGGCGGATTGGCCTTGCATGTGCGGCGCATACTGCGCGGCAAGAGCGTCGCGCTTCCACCCGGACGCTTGCTGGGGCACCTCGCCCGGACTCTGGCAACGGTTGCCACGAATCGCACCATCGCACGCTCCGATCGCAGCGCCGGCGTAATGCACCTGGCGATCATGTGGGGGTTCGTCACCCTGTTTGTCGGCACGATCATCGTGGCGCTCGAATACGACGTGTTCCAGAAGCTCTTGCAGCGCGAGCACGGCTTCTGGACCGGGGGTTTCTTCCTGGGCTACGAGCTAGTGCTCGACGCCCTGGGCGCAGTGTTCATCATCGGGCTGGTTCTCGCGCTGATACGTCGCTACGGCCCGGGCAACCCGGAGCTGCGTTGGAGCACTAGCGACCTGTTGCTGCCGCTCGGGTTGTTGCTGATCGCCGCCACGGGGTTCGTCGTCGAAGGTACGCGACTTGCCGCCACCAGCGGTGAGCTCGCCTACGACCCTCGGTGGTCGCCGGTCGGGTTCGCGATCTCCTTGATCGCCGCCAGCGTGGGTCCCGAGACCCTCCTCACGCTGCACCGCACCCTGTGGTGGTTCCACGCCGTCGTAGTGCTCGGCTTCGTCGCAACCTTGCCCTTCGCCCCGAAGGTCGTCCACATCCTGAGCGCAACGATCAACATCCTGCTGCAGGACCTGCGAACGGCGGGCAGATTGCTGCCCGTTGACGTCGAGGCTGCGTTCGAGAACGACGAAGTACTGGGCTATGCGTCGATCGCCGACCTGACACGCAAGGACCTGCTCGACCTCACCAGCTGCACCGAGTGTGGACGCTGCGACATCAGCTGCCCGGCGCACCTTTCCGGCAAGACACTGTCGCCGCGCGATATCGTGCTGCAGCTACGCGATCAACTAAACGATGAGCAGCCATTGGTCGGCGCCGGTCAGACGCCCCAGCCGATCATCGAGAACAGCATCACTCGCGAGGAGATCTGGGCCTGTACCTCGTGCATGGCATGCGTCGAGGAGTGCCCTGTATCGATCGATCCTCTCGGCAAGATCCTCGAGCTGAGGCGCAGCGAGGTGATGCTCGAGGACCAGTACCCGGAAACCTATGGGGAGGTATTCTCCGGTCTGCAGCGACGCAACAACCCGTGGAACCAGCACCCGAGCGCGCGGCTGGATTGGGCCCGGGGTCTGGACGTCCGGACGATGGCGGATGTGGCAGCCGCTGGCGACAGCGTCGAGTACCTGTTCTGGGTCGGCTGTTCCGCCGCCTTCGACGCGCGCAACCAGAAGATCGCCCGCAGCATCGTCCGTATCCTGAACGCTGCCGGGGTGTCCTTCGCCGTGCTCGGCGATGAGGAGTCGTGCACCGGCGATCCGGCGCGCCGCATGGGGCACGAGTATCTGTACCAGATCCATGCCGAAACCAACATCGAGGTGATGAAGCAGTACCGCGTCGACAAAGTGCTGACCATTTGCCCTCACTGTTTCAACACGATGAAGAACGAGTACCCCGACTTCGGCGGCGAATACGAGGTCGTACACCACACCGAGCTGATCCTCGAACTGCTCGAACAGGGCCGCCTGGAGCTAACGCAACCCACCGACCGCGTCATCACCTACCACGACTCCTGCTACCTCGGAAGGCACAACCGTATCTTCGACGCACCCCGAGAGATCTTGCGGCGGCTTCCCGGCGTCGAGCTCGTTGAGATGGCGGCAAACCGCGAGAATGGCATGTGTTGCGGCGCCGGTGGGGGGCTCATGTGGTTCGAGGAAGAGCCCGGGAAACGCGTCAACGACATTCGCATTGCCCAGGCCCGTACCGCGTTGTCAGCCGCCGATAGCGACAAGCCCGCGACCATCGCGTCAGCATGCCCGTTCTGCATGACGATGATGGAGGACGGTCTGGGAGCCCAGGAGGCGGCCATCGAGGATCGGGACGTCGCCGAGCTGGTCGCCGAAGCGCTCGGCGCCTGAACAGCCTAGCGGAGGCTGAAGATTGCCGAGCTGGTCGCCGATGTGCCAGCAGGCCGTGGTGGAAGTGTGGCGGCCCTCGACGACGCGTCAACCGCGGGGCGACATCACTGGCGAATTCCGTAGATCGCCTTGGTGCGCGCTTCGATGCCATCGGCTAGCGCCTCCCCGAGGCGCATACCGTTGAGCGCTTCGGTGCCGGCGTAGTAGGTCAGGTACCGGCGGGCCAGCTCGGACTCGCCGGCTTCGAAGAGCTTCAAGGCAGTACGCTCCACGTCTGCCTGCTCGGCGATCAGACGACCTTCAAACGCCACCAGCGCCTCGGTCACCTCGGGGAGGAACTTCTCCTCGTGCTCTTCCATCAGGTATCGGAGTCGTTTGTAGGTGCGCAGCGCGAAGCGAGTCGATTCGAGACCCCTGACCTCCTCATCGATGTAGGCATCCCGCGCTTGCCCCGAGCTCAGGTACCGATGGTACTTGAGCTCGGGCGGGACATCGGTAACGCCAATGCGGAACGGGACGAAGGGGGCTGTCTCCGGTGTCGTGGCCGCAACCCACAGAACCGCCAGCTCCGGGTGCTCGGCGTTGCGGAGCTCCGCCACCTGACCGTAGCCGGCGCTGTCGTGGGTCACCTCGCCCGTGCGCACGATGGCGATGATGTCCTCGAGCGTCACGCGACGTCCGAGGTTACGGAGCCGGTCCTCGATGTGGTGAACGCCGAGGTGGTTCTTCGTGATGAGCTCCGCAGTGGGCGCGCCCGGACGCTCATCTTGACCATAGATCTCGGTGACGTCGAACGGCTCACCGGAGTCCGGGTCGTACCAGCCCTGCTCGATCGCGAAGCTGATGAAGTTGTCCGACGCCATGAAGTCGGGGTCGCTCTCGAAGTCGAGCGGAAACTCGTGGATGTAGCCGGGCCGCGAGACGCGGATATCGTCGGGTCCCAGCCGCTCTGCCGCCCAAAGTCCCTGCCCGCCCGCGAAATTGATGAAGACCCATCCCTCGTCGGCGTCGGCGAACAGGTGGGAGTTACCGCCATAGGTACTGAACCCGTGCCGGTCGATGAGCTCGCCGACGATCTCCACCGCGTGGCGCGCCGTGTGCGCGCTCTCCATGACGATACGCGCCAGGTCACTGTAGTTCGGCCCCCCGGTCTGCGGATTGGGCGTCATGTCGCGAAGCTCTTGGCGGCTCGTCGACCACACATCACGCGCCGCCACGCCGTGCTCGTTGAGCCCGCCATTGGTGAGCGGCGCCGGGAAGCCGGCGTACTCCGAGTAATTCATGGTGATGTACTTGGCCGTCCGCGGCAGCTGCGGTATCTCGCTCATCACGCCGGGGTAGTTCGCACGGTCGGTCACACCCACTCGGGTCATCGCGCCGGGGGCGAAAGTCCGTGCCGACACGATCTCCAACCAATGGCTCGAGGGCTCGTCGCCGTATCCGCCGAGGAAGACGCTGCCGTCGGCGGTGAGGTTCTTGCCCACGTAGACGCAATAGCTCGCCAAGACCGGCGTGGACATGGAGAGAAATACGACAACCGCAACCGCGCGGATCGCCATCGCGCTCGGCTCGGTCGTGCGGCTACGACGTTGAACAGTCATCGGTGGCTCCCAGGTAGAGAAGAAGATCGCAACATAGTGCCGCGAGCTCGCGCTCGCAACGGCCCGCGGCGGTCTGGGCCAGCACCGCCAGAACATGTGACAGACTGCCGCGAGCCGTCTCGGTAACGAAGCGATGATCAGATCGAGGAACACCATGACCGATAACCCGATCCGCACCCGCCGCGAAGGCGGTGTGCTTGAAGTTACCCTGGACCGCCCCAAGGCAAATGCGATCGACCAAGCCACCAGCCAAGCGATGGGCGAGATCTTCGCCAGCTTCCGCGACGACCCCGACCTGCGAGTCGCGATCGTTACCGGCGGAGGCAAGAAGTTCTTCTGCGCCGGTTGGGATCTGAAAGCCGCAGCGGCCGGCGATCCGGTCGACTGCGACTACGGTGTCGGCGGTTTCGGCGGTATCCAGGAGCTCCGCGATCTCAACAAGCCGATCATCAGCGCCATCAACGGCATCTGCTGCGGTGGCGGCCTGGAGCTGGCGATCTCCGGCGACATTCTCATCGCCGCCGATCACGCCACCTTTGCGCTGCCAGAAATTCGCTCGGGTACTGTGGCCGATGCCGCCTCCGTGAAGCTCCCAAAACGCATCCCCTACCATATCGCCATGGAGATGCTTTTTACGGGTCGGTGGCTGGATGCGGACGAGGCCCATCGCTGGGGCCTCATCAACGAGGTCGTCGCGGCGGAACAGCTGATGCCTCGCGCCTGGGAGGTTGCCCGGCTGCTCGAATCCGGCCCTCCCCTCGTCTACGCCGCTATCAAAGAAATTGTACGCGAGTCTGAGGACATGCGCTTCCAGGACGCCATGAACCGCCTCAACGGACGCCAGTTGCGCACTATCGACGTGCTTTACGCCAGCCAAGATCAGCTCGAGGGTGCGCAGGCGTTTGTCGAAAAGCGCGATCCGGTCTGGAAGGGCCGCTGACTCGAGATCGGATTGCTAGCGAGTCCCTTGTTGAGGACCGAGCCACAGCGGTAGCCTCTGTGATATGAAAAGCGCGCTTGGCGGGGAAAACGGCGGAGCGGAGCCGACGTCATCGACTCGACGGGTCGGGGCGATCAACGTAAACGGCGCCGACGTTCCCCTGGATGTCGATGCGCGCCAGCCGCTGCTGTGGGTGTTGCGCGACGACCTGGGCCTCACCGGAAGCCACTACGGCTGTGGCGAGGGTCAGTGCGGCGCCTGCACCGTGCTGGTCGACGGTACGCCGCGCCGATCGTGCATTATCGCCGTTGGCGATGTTGCCGGCCGGGCGATCACGACGATCGAGGGTCTCGCCCAGGCTGGCCGGCTGCACCCATTGCAGCAGGCGTTCCTCCAACAGGACGCGCTGCAGTGCGGCTACTGCACCTCGGGAATGATCATGTCGGGCGTGGCGCTGCTACGACGTGACCCGAACCCGTCACGTCGTGAGATCGCCCGCCGCATGGAAGGCCACATCTGCCGCTGCGGCGTCTATCGAAGCATCGTTGCGGCGATCCAATCTGTGGCTGAAACGGTACCCGAGAAGGAGCGATGAGCGGCACGACACGACAACCTGCCGACGTCGAGCCGATCGCGACTCCCCCCGTGGAGCCCGAGCGCTACGAGCTCGAGGAGCGCCCCGCCCGCGCCTTCGCTCTCGACCGCCGGGAGGTCTTCCGCGTACTCGGCGGCGGGGTCGCCGTGGCGCTCTTGCTAGGAGGCGATTCGCAGGCACAGGAATCTGGCCGTGCCAGCCGGCGCGGTGAGCTCCCGCGTGACGTCGCCGTCTGGCTGCACATCGACGAGGCCGGCGCCGTCACCGTCTATACCGGCAAGGTCGAGGTAGGTCAGAACATCCGCACTTCGCTGACCCAGGCAGTATGTGAGGAGCTACGCGTACCCGCCGACGCGGTCCGACTCGTGATGGGCGATACCGATCGGGTGCCTTACGACCGGGGCACGTTTGGCAGCCTCACCACGCCGATCATGTCGTCTCACCTCCGCAAGGTGGCGGCGGCGGCGCGGGCAACGCTGCTCGGTCTGGCGGCTGAGCAGCTGAATATCGACGCCACGAATCTGGAGTTGGCCGCCGGCCGGGTCGCGCACGACGCCTCCGGCCGCAGCTTGGGCTTCGGAGAGCTAACGGGCGGACGGGAGATCCTCCGGACGGTACGCGACGACGAGGCTGTGACCGACCCGACTCGCTGGACGGTCTCCGGCACTCCGGCGCCCAAGGTGGGCGGCAGAGCGTTCGTCACCGGCCAGCACCTGTACCCATCCGACGTGACGTTTCCGGACATGCTTCACGGCAAGGTGCTGCGACCGACGGCTCTCAACGGCATCTTGAACCGCATCGACGTTACCGCGGCCGAGGCCATGACGGGCGTAACCGTCGTCCACGACGGCGACTTCGTCGGAGTTGCGGCCCGAACGCTGAGTGATGCAGAGGCGGCCCTTGCATCGATCGATGTGGAATGGTCGTCGTCAGCTCAGCCGGGTGATCGGGAGCTATTCGACTACCTGCGCACTCAGGTCACCGAGGAGTCGCAAGAAGGCGGCTTCGGGCGCTCGCGCCGTGATGTCGAAGGCTCGCTCGAGCAGGGGTTCGAGAACGCCGAGGTGACGTTGGAGGCTACGTATGAGGTCGCCTACATCCAGCACGTGCCGCTGGAGCCCCGCGCCGCGGTAGCCTCATGGAATGAGCACGGCCTGACGGTTCACACGGGTACCCAGCGACCGTTCGGCGTTCGCACCGAGCTCGCGGAGGCCTTCCGTTTGCCGGAAGCGCGGGTGCGAGTGATCATGCCCGACACTGGATCGGGATACGGCGGCAAGCACACCGGCGAGGCCGCTGTCGAGGCGGCGCGCCTGGCACGGGCGGCAGGTAGGCCCGTTCGTGTGGTCTGGACTCGAGAGGAGGAGTTCACCTGGGCCTATTTCCGCCCGGCCGGCGTCATCGACGTCAGGGCCGCCGCCGCGGCCGATGGGACGCTTACGGCCTGGGAGTTTCACAACTACAACTCCGGCACCTCTGCCATCGCGATTCCGTATCAGGTCGTCAACCGCGGCATCTACTTCCACCGTACCGATTACCCGCTGCGGCAGGGCTCCTATCGCGGGCTGGCCGCAACTGCCAACGTCTTCGCTCGCGAAACCGCCATCGACGAGCTTGCCGCCTCACTCGGTATCGACCCGTTGCAGATGCGGCTGCGCAATCTCGATGCCGGCCGACTTCGCGACGTTCTAGTCGCCGCGACCGACGCGTTCGGTTGGGCCGGCCGCTCGATGGCGCCAGGGCGCGGCGCCGGCATCGGCATCGGCACCGAGAAAGGCGGCTACGTCGCCTGCTGCGCCGAGGTCGAGGTGGGGTCGGCCGGCGACGTTCGCATTCTACGAGCCGTCCAAGCGTTCGAGTGCGGCGCGATCGTCAATCCGTCGCACCTTCGCGGTCAAGTCGAAGGCGGCCTGGTGCAGGGATTCGGCGGGGCGCTTTTCGAGGCCATTCGCTTCGACAACGGCCGCATCCTGAACCCGCGCCTTTCCGACTACCGAGTACCGCGTTTCAGCGACGTACCGGAGATCGAGACGATTCTTGTCGATCGCCCGGATCTACCCTCTGCAGGAGCCGGAGAGACACCGATTGTGGGTATCGCTCCGGCCGTGGGTAACGCGATCTTCGACGCCACCGGCGTCCGTCTGCGTGCTTTGCCGCTCGTACCCAACGGCTTGCCGAGAGGCACGTAGCCAGCCCGATCTCGTCTGGGATCTTGGCGGAAGCTGACAATTCTTTACACTTTCCGCGACCGCAAAAGATGCCCCGAAGGCGTTTCTATTGCGGGTGGGCTTCGGGGTGTCCGTTCGAGACAATCCGTCGCGAGTTTGATTCCCCGTGACGGGGCCGTTGGGCTGGCGGTTCGGGGCCACCCCGTGGGGGTCTCCGTTCCGCCGGCTCCAACAACCTCTTGTCAGCACCGATTCAATGGGTTACGAAGTGGCTCGAACACTTGGGGCAGGTCAGCCGAGCTGCCCATGATTCGATGGTCAACGGTCGACCTTCCCGTGACGCGCCGACGAAACCGCATCCGACACCACAACGAGGCTCGTCGAAAGACAGCCACTCGAGACGTGCGAGCGGTGGTGTGCCTGCTGCTGACATTGATCGCGGCGGTGGCGGCCGGGTGCCGAGCCGATGCCGAGGCAGGGCGCGCCGGAGGTCAGCAAGAAGATGAGCCTCTCGCGGTCGAGCGAGCTGCCTTGCTGCGGGAGCTACGGGATCAGGGCATCGAGAGCGATGCTGTGCTCGAGGCGCTCGATCGCGTACCACGAGAGCGCTTCGTGCCGCACGGCGTCCGCCACCTCGCCTATGCCAACCACCCGCTACCGATCGGCTACGACCAGACCATCTCGCAGCCCTATATCGTAGCGTTGATGACCGAGCTGATCGATCCGCAACCCACCGACCGCGTGCTTGAGATCGGTACCGGCTCCGGCTACCAGGCCGCCGTGCTCGGCGAGCTGGGCTCGGAGGTATTCACCATCGAGATCGTTTCGGAGCTGGCAGCCTCGGCGACCGCGCTGCTCGGTGAGCTCGGCTACGATCGCGTCCACGTTCGCCACGGCGATGGGTACCTGGGTTGGCCCGACGAGGCGCCGTTCGACAAGGTGATCGTGACGGCTGCTCCGGCAGAGATCCCCGCGGCGCTGGTTGAGCAGCTCCGCACCGGGGGAAGGATGGTGTTACCGGTCGGTCCCCAGGGCGGAGTGCAGCAACTGGTTTTGTTGCGCAAGACCGATGAGGGAGAGGTGCGTCAGGAGCACGTCATCCAGGTGCGGTTCGTCCCCATGGTGCGGCAGTAGAAGCGACACAGCGCGTTTGATGATCCGTATCAGTGGGCAGCCGCTGTCCGTTGTTCGACCCGCAGCACTTCCTGGGGGTCGACACGCATAGCTCGCAGCGCCGGGATCAGGCATGCCACCAGGGCGACCGCCACCAAGCAGGCGCTGCCGCCGATGAAGGAGGCTACGTCGGGCACTGTCAAGTTAACTGCGCGACCAAGCTAGCTCCCCGCCCAGATGCTGTAGACGGCGACGCCTCCATCCTCTCCGGAGGGCGCAGGCAGCGGATCCGCTGAGCCCGGAAGAGCCTCGCTTGCCGGCCCTCTTAGGGTCCCAAGGCGACGTATCGTCAAGCGATTGAGCCCTGTGCGCCAGGCAGCTGCAGGTGTCAGTAGCCGATGAGCGAAGGTCCCTTCGCCGAACGCAATCCGGCCCACGGGTTGCTCTGCGACCTCGACAGCGACCAGTATCACCTCACCGCTCGCGGGCAACAGCGCGCGGCCGCGGATCTCCAGGACCACGGTTCCGACGCGGTCTGTGGGTGGTCGGAGCGGGATGATCACGACGGCCTCTTCCGCGGTCATGGTCCGGAATGAGCCGGCAGTATCGGTCCTGACGGGGCTCCATCCGTTTAGCAGGTATTCGCGTGCCCCGGCGTCGAAGCCGACGCCGAAGGTCTGAGTAATCGCTGCCAAGTGATCGTAGCGATCCAAGGGCAAGCCTTCGCGCCACGAGAATACGACGTTGGCGGGGAACACGAACGGATAGAAGTAGTCTTGAAAGAAGAACCTCACCTGCTGTACCGCGATTCTCTCGAATGACACCGGCGCTTCTCGCGGGATGTAATCCTTGTTCCACTGCACCATCAGATAGAAGTTCCACAGAGCCGCGAAGCCCGCTACCGGGGCAATCAGCAGCATCGGGCGTTTTCGCACGAGTGCGACCGCCGCTGCCAGACCGGGTGCGAGCACCACGAGTGTACTGGTGAACCGGCGAGCCCCGAAAGCCCACGATCCGTGCCAATCCTCCGCGCTGCCATTCACCCAGCACATCGCCGCGAAAACAGCGAGTGCAGCGGTCGACCAGCGTCGGTTGCGGCGCCAGTACAGGAGGGTTCCGAGAAAAGCGACGTAGGCGATCGGCGTCCAGGAGAAGAGGCCGTGCCAGGACGAGAACAACACATCTAGCCAGTGGGAATCCCACGGCCGGAGATACCCTCCTTCCCCTAGAAGCGAGTAGGACTGTTGGCTCAGCAACGCGTAGGCCATGGCCCCCTGCAGCAGGGCGAAAGGAGCGGCTCCGAGGGCGAAGAGGAGTACCGGGCGCAGACAGAGGCGCTTCTCAAGAGCACGGCTTTGCCACGCAATGGGGAAGACAATGAAGAGGGCGTTCTGGGGCCGGACGACGCACATTAGCCCATAGAGGCCCCCGAGCAAGATCGCGTCTCGACCGGTGAGGGAGCGGTCCCTCGTCAGCCTCTCTGAGTACACGACGAACAGCGCCGCGAGCCCGAACGAAGCCGGGTGTGGTAGGGAGGGTTCGTAGATCGTGTAGAAGAGAAGCGTCGTCCCCGCATAGAGGAGCAGCGTTGCCGTCAGGGCGGTGAGCCGTGGGAATTCGCGCCGCAGCCGTAGGTGCATGACGACAAGGCCGCCTGCCGCAAGTAAGAACGAGGTGAATAAGGCCGCTCTCACGTAGGGTCCAGTTAGACCGAGCTCTACAGCCGACGCCGGGGGAGCTGACCACCCGAGAACACGGGCGATGGTGTCGACCAGATAGACGGCCAGGTAAAGCGGCGCCCAGACGGCCATTGGCCCGATGGGCACCACGTAATGATGCCGCCCCGTCTGCCGCAAGAACTCGAGCTCAGGCCCGATCTGCAGGTCGCCGTCAAAGACGAGGCTTCGAAGGTAGCCGAAGTAAAGGCCGCCGTCGCTCGTGATACCGATCGGCGACATCCGCAGCACCGCAAAGCCGTAAATCAGGACGATCAATAAGACGTGAACGTCGGCGTACTCTCTGAAGAACGCGAGCCGCTGTCCGACCGGACGAAACCGCGCGATCGCCCAGGCGCACCATGTCAACCAGACCACGATCCCAGAGAGAAACACGCTCTGTTTGCTGATCTCCGGCGAGTTTGAGAGGAGCCAGCCGAGGTAGGCGAATGAGGCGACGCTCGCCGCGGCCAAGAGCGAGCTGCATGCCGTGCCGCCCGCGGCCGCGTCCCCGTATGGCAACTCGTTTGTCATGACATGGGCTCGCCGAAGAAGCGGAAGACGCTACCGATCACATGGTTCTGACCTGCCCCAAGTGTTTGGGCCACTTCGTAACTCATAGAATCGGCAGTTGAGCTATACCCCAACTCTGGTTCGTCGAAAACGAGAAAGACTCGGGCTTGTGGGTAGAGATGGACCCCATCCTTTGGACAGGTTTTGGTCACAGCTAAGGTGGAATCCGGGTTCATGATTCAGGCTGCCGCACCGCCGCTAGCGCAGATTGTGTCGTAGCGTCTGCCAGAGGGCCTTGATGCCGTCGCGCCAGGTGATCTTCTTGCCCTCCTCGTAGGTGCGCCCGTGGTAGGAGATCGGCACCTCGTAGATGCGCAGCTTGGCATGGGCCACATCGGCGGTGATCTGGACCTCGAAGCCAAATCGATCCTCGGTGAGGCGTAGATGCGGCAGCACGTCGGCCTTGAAGGCCTTGTAGCAGGTCCACACGTCGCCGAGGTTGACGTTGGTCAGCATGTTCGACAGCGTCGTCAGCACCCAGTTGCCGACCGAGTGCCAGTAGTACAGCACGCGGTGCGGGCCGCCGTGAAAGCGCGACCCGAACACCACGTCGGCAAGCCCGTCGCGAATCGGTTGCAGCAGCCGATCGTAATCCTGCGGGTCGTACTCCAGGTCGGCGTCCTGGATGAGGATAACGTCGCCGCGCGCGAGTCCGAAGCCGGTGCGGAGCGCGGCACCCTTGCCCTGGTTGTGATCGTGGAACAGCACGCGGATGTTGCTGACATCGAATCGCCATTCGCGCGGCGCCTCAGCTCGGCCCGAACCGTCGCCCACCGTAGCGCGTTGGGAGCTTTCGTCCGCGGCGGAGCGAGACGCCTCGGCGTCGGTAGCGAGAAGCTCCAGGAGCTCCCGCGTGCCATCGGTGGAGCCGTCGTCGACGAGCACCACCTCCTTCGGGATCGGCGACGCCTGCACCCGACGCAGGAGCTCCTCGATCGTTGCGCGCTCGTTGTAGACTGGGATCACCTAAAACAGCACAGCCTGATATCCTGTCTCACGGGCCTGACCAAGCACCTGTCCGGTGGCCCGGTCTTGCCCTCGAGTCGTCGTGCCGACGGCCGCCTGGCGCCCTGGTCGGGCACGGGCCGGCCGGGGCGATCCGAATAGCATACGGCCCCCGCGCGTCCACCGCTCGACCCGGGTTCGCCGACACGGGGGCGAAGGTGCTCCGCGACCGGAGTAACGCGACGTGCGCAAGCCAGGTGATCACGGGCACGTTTTTCTGATCGTCGCGTTCTTCTTTCTGCTGTCGCTGCTCTTCACGTATCCGATCTGGACACGACCCGACTCGATGCTTAACGAGCTCCGGGATACGGCACTGAACACCTGGATCCTGGCCTGGGATGCGCACGCCATCCTGCACAAGCCGCTGGAGTTGTTCAACGCCAACATCTTCTTTCCGCACGAACGCACATTGGCGTTTTCGGAGAACATGCTCGGCTCCGCCATCCCCGTGGCGCCGCTGAACTGGTGGGGCAAGCCGCTGCTAGCGTACAACGTCGTGCTGTTCGCCTCGTTTCTGCTCTCCGGCGTTGCGACTGCCCTGTGGGTGCGGGCGATCTCCGGCAACCTATTCGCAGGGCTCGTCGCCGGTACCATCTGGGCCTTCGCCCCGGTCAAGTTCGACCACTTGGCCCACCTGCAGCTACTCACCGGTCAGTGGATCCCCTTCACGCTACTTGCCATCGCTCGGTACTTCGACACCGGCCGAAGACGATACGCCGTGGCGGCCGGCGGCCTGTTCGGCTTGCAGTACCTGTCGGGGATCTACCTCGGGCTCATGTTCCTGCCGTTCGCGATCATCTACACCGGGCTGCTGCTCGTGCACCGTCGGGCGGCGGGGCACCTCGTCATCGGCCGCCGCATGCTGCAAGACGCCGCCATCGCAGTGGCCGTCGCCGCGGTCCTAGTCGTGCCCATCAGTCTGCCGTACATGTGGGTTAGTGACGCCGAAGGTTTCGAGCGCGGCCTGCGCCAGGTCGGCGGCGCGCAAATCCAATCCTACATCGCGCCTAGTTGGCACAACCGGGCGCCCCATATGCGGGCCCTCACCGCCACCTACTACCGAACCGAGGCCAACTTCTTCGCCGGAGTACTGCCCTGGGTCTTGTTCATCGCCGGTGTCGTCGTGCTGCTGCCACGGGTGCTGCGCTAGCGCTGGCCGGGGTTCGACGCCGCGTCCCCGGTGGCCGGTCAGCGGTCGCCGGCGCGGTGGGGTTGGGCCCTGCGGGCGTCGCTTGCCCTCAGCGCGCTGCTCGGTCTACTGCATGCGGCAGGGATTCTCGTGGCGCAGTGGGGGGCGCGCCCACAGTTGTTCGAGCCGGTTCTAGCTCTCTGCCAAACGGTGCACCCATCGTTGTGGCTCGGCGTCACCGCGGCGCTAACGGTGTGGCTGTGGCTGCGGTTGGGGCGTGCGCTGCGATTGCCGGCGGCCCACTACGCCATCCTCGGGTTCATGATGCTGATCAGCTATCTTCTCGCCTTCGGGCCGACTGTCTCCGGCGTGGACACCGACCTGGGCATGGGGCCATATCGCCTTCTACACGAGCTGGCGCTGCCGTACCGCAGCATCCGGGCCGCCGGCCGATTCGGGTTGCTCTGGATGCTGTTCTTTGCTGCCATGGTGGGTTTCGGCCTGGCGGCGGGACGTGAGCTCCTCCGGGCACGGCTGGCCATCGGAACCTGGCGTCGCCTGCGGGTCGCCGCCGTCGCGCTGCTCTCGGCGACGCTGCTGTTCGAGTATCGGGTTTGGCCGCTACCGGCGGTAGAGGTGCCGTCCGCATCGCCGACCGACGTGTGGCTGGCGGGGCAGCCGGAGGGCACGTCGGTCGTGCACGCGCCGCTACCGCCGCGCGGCGATCTGATCCGCGGCGTGCGCTACATGCTCGGCTCGACGCTGCACTTCCTGCCGCTGGTGAACGGCTACAGTGGCTTCGCCCCGGCATCCTGGGAGGCGCTGACGAGGACGGGGGATCTCAGCGACGAGTTCTTCGAAACCCTACGGCGCCGCTTCCCGGTGGATTATCTGATCGTCCATGGCAACGAGTACGGCGATGACTTCGAGCGCGAGCTGGCGCCTCGACTGCTTGCCGATCGGCGCAACCTGGCCCTGGTGAAGCGCCTCGACGACGTGCTGGTGTTCGAGGTGCGACGAGCCCACGCCGCCGGCTACGAGGTGTCCCGTCGCTTCGCCCGATCACAGCTGCGCGCCGCCAACGCCATCGTCTTTCAGGCGCGCGTGGAAGCGCCGGCCGCGGATCGCTTGCCCGTGCTGAACGTCGCGTGGGGCGACGCGCCGCAGCAGCAACTCGAGTTGGGTCTTGATTGGCGCCGGTTCGAGTTGCCGGTTCCCGATGCGGAAGAGTTCGACACGGACGGTACGGCGACTCTGTCGTGGAACAGCGGCTATGTTCTCGACGCCACCGCTGCCGGACCGGAGATCGGCACCAGCGGGCGTCGATTGCGCGCCGACGTGCTCATCGACGCACAGGCCAGAAGTATCCTCCTGGCAATCAACGACGTGTGGCGCGACGCCATGAGCCAGTTCGGCATCCAGATCTATGACCTCGGTAGTGGCGGTGACGAGGTCCGCGATCAGGCCACGTTCCTTGCGGGTAGCTTCCAGGAAGACGAGCTCATCGCGTTTCTCGACTCGGTGCCCGAAGGCGGCGTGGTGGCCCTCGGCATTCGCTACCCGGTAGGGCTGCGAGTGTCGCCAGTCGTGGCGGCGGCACTGCGTGACCTGGGCGCTTCGCTCAGCGCCGGGGACTCGGTTAGCAGGTACGCGATGATCGGCATGCGCGGCCTCGGGCCGGGTGCCGCCGCCGAACGGGTGGGGCCGCGGCGCGCCCACGTGCTCGTAGGTAAATCCGGTCACCGAAAACCGATATCGCTGCGCCGAATACGGCTGCGCCCGAGTCGGTTGCGCGGCGGCTCGCCGTAGTCGAGCCATTGTCGGCTCGCCCGCCGCTCTGACGAGCCGACGCGAAGGCGCCGCCCGGATCGGCCGTCAGTGGTCGCGCAACGCTTCGATGGGATCGATCCTCGTCGCTCGGTGAGCCGGAGCGGCGCTGGCAATGAACGCCACCACCAACAGCAGCGACGCTACTGTCGCGAACGTTGTCGGGTCGCTGCTGTTGACGCCGTAGAGCAGGCTCGACATCAACCGCGTCAGCGCTAGCGCGCCGAGCACACCCAGGGTAATGCCGGCGCCGATCATCAGCCCGGTACGGGCCATGATCATACGCATGACATCGGTGCTGCGGGCTCCGAGGGCCATTCTCACGCCGATCTCCCGCGTCTGCTGCGTGACCCAGTACGAGATCACGCCGGACAGTCCAGTGACCGCGAGAATCAGGGCGACGCCGGCGAACAGTCCGAGCAACGTGAGGTTGAAGTGCCGCGCCCGGGTGGTGCCCTGCACATGCGCGCCGAGAGCTCCGAGCGAGGCGATCGGCAGGTCGGCATCGATGGCCCAGAGCTCGCTCCGTGCCGCCAGCGCCAGAGCCAGCGCATCGCCTTTCGTTCGCAACACGAACGACAGCGTTCCCCACGGGCTCTGGTCGAATACGGTGAACACTTCGGGCTCGATGGGCTGGTCGAGTCCGCGGTGGCGGTTGCCGGCCACCACCCCGATGATGCGGTCGACAGGAGCCCCGTGCCCGAGTTCGGCGTCGAATCTAGGAAACGACCGTAGGACTCTAGGCCTTCCAGCTAGCAACATTTGCTAGCAAAGGAATGTTGGGACCTGGGTGGCGAAAGCCTCGGGAGGAGATTCCGGAGTAATTCAGCCTAGTCTCACAGGGGGCCTGCCGATGTGAAACTACGAGTTCTCCCCGAACGCTGCGATCTCTTGGGCATACGCCAAATCGAAATGTAGAGCCTCAACTAGCCGCGCAAGCTCGTTCGCGTACGCTGGATTCGCCCCGGCTAGGCCTAACTCGCGAGGCAGATTGTAGCAGTAGGCTTCGACAACCGCGTTGCTCGCCAACAGCTCCACCTGGACGCGCTCTCGCTTGTACTCGCGAACACTCGGTTCCGAGTAGAGCGCGCGAGCTTCTTGGTCCGACAGCTCCATCACGATTCCATAGGCCCGACTCGAACCGGATGGCAGCAATGTCGCTCGCTCGCCGATGTGGATTCGGTAGCCGGAAAGCACTGCTGGCCCAACAGTTTCAGGGTGGAGACCCTTCTCTGTGAGAAGCGACCGATCCATGAACAGGCCGTAGAAGAAGATCTTGCTCATCTATGCTGATCTGTCCGCCCGGGAGTGACGAAGCGCGTTCTCGCGATCTCCCGTAACCCCTTACAGGGCAAGGATTTAATGGTGGGATCGGGCGGAATTGAACCACCGACGCAGGGCTTTTCAGGCCCACGCTCCAAGCGCCTCGGCGTTTGAGGCTCAGTGCGTGATCGTGACCATCCGTACCACGATTCGTACCACGCAGACAGCGCATGGCAGCGCAAGAGACACCTTGTCGGCTATGTCGCGATTGCAGCAGGTGGCGTAAGTCGCTGAAAACATGGCAGAAAGAAATGGCGGAAGCGCCTGGGAATCGAACCCAGCAAGGACGCCTTCCGACGCCCCCCAACGGATTTGAAGTCCGCGAAGGCCACCAGACCCTATTCGCTTCCGCGCGATCCTAACCGTTTGGAACCACGCATTTACGGAGACTCGCGGTGCGCCGAAAGTCGTGCCTGAGTTTGCCGGGTAGGACCGCGTCGGTGCAAGCGAAACGACAGAGCGCGGGAGGGTGGCCCACCGTGCCGTCCGGCTGCAGCTCAGTCGTTCAACCGCAACGGCCCCGACGGCAGGAACGTGCATGAGCCCAAGCGCGTCGGCGACCCGCCGGCGCAGCGCGCGACCTTCCTTTGGATCTCAGCGATCAGCTCTTGTATCGAATCGTCCGCGGTCCGTCCTTGAGGATTGTCCGCATGGATCAGGCCGCTTCCTCTTAGACAAACTCCAAGAGGGTCTCGAACTCGAAGGCGGTAGCGTACCCAGTCGCGCCAGCACTCTGCCTCAGGGCTCGAGACCACAACGCCTGTTCCGGCACAACGGGGTCGAGAGACTGGCATGACCTGTCATCTCCTTGCACGCCTCGCGAGGTACCGATCGGCAGTGGCACGCCCCAGTTCGAAGCCTATGACGAAACATGGACCGGTGACTTGCTGACTTACGCAAGGATGTAACCTGGCTTTCCAGGGCATCGCGACCCTGGGTTCCCTGAGCCCAGGTCCTCGTCTCGCAACGTAGTTGCTGGGCCGCCCGCGTTTCTGCTACCTTCACCACACTCATCGAGACCGGCTGAGGGACAGGCCCTTTGAAGCCGGGGCAACCTGCTGACGGCGATCCGAGCCCTCGGCGTGGTGCCAACTCCTACGGGGGGCTATCGGTCCGCCGAAAGATGAGGGGGTGTCATTCACGCCTTTCCGGTGCGTCTCGGCTCTCTGGGGGTTGGCACCGAGCCAACCTTCCAGAGGAGAAACGAGATGACCCTCACCCCGGCTTCTGCAGCCCTCGATAGTGCCTCCAGCGACGATGCGTTCTGCGCCAGTGGTTCCTCACCCACTCCTCTGGCTGACCTGGAGAAGGCCGGACCGGCGCTGTCCGAGCTGCTCAGACCCCGGGGCAACACTTGGGCTCCGGTGTCGCACGTGACGCGCGCGGTCCGCGCGGCGATCGGTTCCGACCGCGAGCATGGCGCCGTCATGCCGCCGCTACACTTGTCGGCGAACTTTACCTTCGAGGGCCTCGGGCGAAAGCGCGAGCACGACTACACGCGGACATCGAACCCGACGCGTGATCAGCTTGCCGGTGCCATCGCGCAACTCGAGAATGCCTCGGGCGCGGTCGTTACCTCTTCCGGCATGTCGGCGGTCACGTTGGTGCTGCAGCTGTTGCGACCAGACGATCTGCTGATCGTCACCAACGACTGCTACGGCGGTACGCATCGGCTCGCCAGCAAGCTGGCCGAGCGCGGCGCGTTTCGGGTCCAGTTCGCCGACCTCACCGATGTCAGTGGGATCGCGGCCTGCGTTGCGCAGCAGCCGCGCATGATCTGGGTCGAAACGCCGAGCAATCCGCTGCTGCGAATCACGGATCTTGCGGAGCTATCGCTTGCGGCACGCTCCTGCGAAGCGCTGGTCGTGGTCGACAACACGCTGCTATCGCCGGCACTGCAACGGCCGATCGACCACGGCGTCGACATCGTGGTGCATTCTACGACCAAGTTCATCAACGGTCACAGCGACGTCGTTGGCGGTGTCGCTGCGGCGGCGGATCCCGCCGTTCTCGAGGAGCTTGCGTGGTGGGCCAACTGCCTCGGCCTCTCCGGCAGCCCGTTCGATAGCTATCTGACTCTTCGCGGCCTCCGCACGCTCGATGCACGGGTACGGGTCCACCAGGAGAACGCTACGGCGGTCGCCGAGATGCTCGATTCGCACGACAGCGTCGTGCGGGTCCACTACCCGGGGCTCGCTGGCCACTGCGGTCACGCTGTTGCGGCGCGGCAGCAGCGCGGTTGGGGTAGTCTCGTGAGCTTCGAGCTGGCAGGCGGCAAGGCCGCTGCGGCAGCGTTCGTCGACGGTCTTGAACATTTCGCGCTGGCCGAGTCACTGGGTGGCGTGGAGAGCCTCGTGGCGCATCCGACGTCGATGACCCACGCGGTGATGGACCCGCACGCGCGGGTGGCCGCTGGTATCGACGACGCGCTGTTGCGCCTCTCGGTCGGCATCGAGGCTCGCAACGACCTCGTAGCCGACCTCGAGCGCGCCGGAGCAGTCCGATGAGCGGCTCGGCAACCACCGCTTCGGTCACCGGCAGCGTCGCGCCTGGCATCCGGACCCATTTCGCCACCACGATACGCAACGATCATCTGTTACAGGCCACTAGTGGTGGTGGTTAAATAGCAGGGGCGCCAGCAAACACCTTTCCCCTGAGGGTTGATGATGACAGAAGCGGAGCAAACTACGACAACGCAGGAGCAGGAGCAGGAACAGGCGCAGAGCTCAGGTGAGGCACGGAGTACTCAGGCCGCCGGTGAGGAGAAGCGAGACCTATCGTGGCACCTCGATCGCATCTGGCAAGAGATTAAAGACATCACCCGCCAGGTGGAGAGCGAGACGCGGCGTGGCGGCCAGATCGCCAAGCTCAAGTTGGAGATCCACGGGCTCCGGCGTAAGGTCGCTGAGCACGCCTCACGGCTCGGACAACTGGTCTACGAGGCCCAGAAAACAAGCGACAAGCGGCCGACGCTATCGCGGGTCGAGGGCTATGACGAGCTCGTCGCCCAGATCGCAGCGGTGGAGGCGGAGATCGAAGCGAAGCAGGAGGAAATCGCCGAGCTGAAGGCACAGCCGCAGGCGCACGAGTCGTCGGCAGCTCAGGAAATCGCTACGCAAGCACCACCGTGCATGCGGCATCCAAGCGCAGGGCGCCACCGTCTCGAGGCGAACTAAGCAGCCCCCGAGATCCGCTACAATGGGACCGCCGGGCGGGGCTGTAGCTCAGTTGGGAGAGCGCTTGAATGGCATTCAAGAGGTCAGGGGTTCGAGACCCCTCAGCTCCACTCATCAAGCCGCCGACGCTAGTCGTCGGCGGCTTTCGTGCTTTCCGGCCCGAACACCGGCCGATCGTGCCCATGCCAGAGTGGGCCGTGCCCACCCCCCAAGCCCGGTGCGCCGATGATCGCCCCGTATACGAACTGCTTTGCCGAGCGCGCCGCCTGCCGTAGCGTCCACCCACGCGCCAGACCCGCGGCCAGGGCAGCCGACAACGTGCACCCGGTACCGTGCGTATGAGGGGTGTCGATCCGCTCGGTTCGGAGCCAGGTCTCACCGTCGGGGGTAAGTAGAAGATCCGCGGCATCTCCATTCGAGTGCCCACCTTTGATCAGCGCTGCTCGGGCACCGATGTCGAGTAACGCTCGGCCGGCAGCGACCATGCTGACCGCGTCCCGAACCGGAAAGCCGACGAGCGCCTCAGCCTCGGCGAGGTTGGGGGTGACGCATGCCGCCTGCGGCAGCAGCGCGCGCAGCAGCACATCGACCGCGTCCACGTCGAGCAGCGGGTCACCGCTGGTGGCGACCATCACCGGGTCGACGATCAGCGCTTCAATACGATGTCGGCGCACGGCCTCGGCCACCGCTTCGATGATAGCGGCGCTGCCGAGCATGCCCGTCTTCGCCGCGTCGATGCCGATATCGTCGACCACGGCGTCGACCTGGGCCCGCACCAGGTCAGCGCTCATCATGCTGACGGCGGCCACGCCGAGGGTATTCTGCGCGGTGACGGCGGTAACCGCAGACGTCCCGAATACTCGATAGGCAGCGAACGTCTTGAGGTCCGCCTGGATCCCCGCTCCGCCACCGGAGTCGGAGCCCGCGATGGTCAGCGCGCGCGCTACCGATCGCCGGCGAATAGCTCGATCGTCAGCTTCCATGGGGCGAGTCTATAATCGCCGCATGGGATTCGACGATCTCGACTTCAGCGACCCGGCGGCGCGCCTGGCGCACCTGACCGATTTGGAGAAACTTTCCGAGACGCTCTCTGATCGCGATGGTGGCGAGCTATTCAAGAAAGACCTCGAGGAAGCACGGCTGATGGCGGAGACCGACGCCCGCTTCGAACGGCTGGTCGAGGGATTATCGTCGTCCTCGCTGGGCGAGAGACTCGGAGCAGTGAACCGTTTTTTCGACGATCTCGGACCCGTTGAGCTGGCGGCGTTGGTGTTGCCCACACACCTGGGCCAACTGCGCGCCATTTACCTGAGCTCACGGTAGCCGACCTCGCAGCCACCCCGGAGGGATGCCCTGGCGGCGCGCCTCACGCCGTAGCTCACGCATCTGCTCGTCGAGCTCCACCATTTGCTGCTGCGCCGCCTCGATCTTGCGCCGCGTCTCGGCTGTCGAACGATGCGAGAAGAGGAAAGCCCGCTCCTCGCGACGATGTTCGACGATCTGCGCTTGTAGGTCGGCGCGCTGGCTGGCGATTTCCTCGACGCGGGCCCGCCAATAGCCCCGCGTTTCCTCTGCAGGTACCTCGTCCTGTTCGCCTTCGTCAGTGCCACCGGTGTCCTCGTCGGAATCACCGTCCTGCGGCGATGGCTGACGCACCGGGCTCGGAACCTCCTCGAGCTCGTCGTCCGGTTCGACGCGATCGACGAGTGACATCGGAATGGTGATCTCGGCGCCGTATTGCAAGAACACGAGCTTGTCGCCCACCACCTCGCTTCGTTGCGTACGGATCACCCGGCCGTTCTTCAGGTAGATGCTGTCGGCAGCCACCACGGTCGGGTAGGCCAGCAGGAGGAGCCCGGTGACAAGCAACCCGTATCGCATCCCGCACCTCTTGTTCATACCCCCGAGCCTAATACGCTCCGCGCAGCCCTCCGAGGGGTAATTCATTGGCCGTGCTGCCGCGCCCGAGAGCCGATCTCAACCGCTCCGTCACCGTCAGTGATCAACAGCGCGGCAGTAGTTTCCTGGAGCCAGAACACGACCCCCTGTCCGACGACAATGGGCTCGTCCTTTACCGAGTTGCTGACGGCAACGCGCCCCCGGTGCTCCAGATAGAAGAGCGCCGGCGTGTCGAGCCTCCAACCATCAGCGCGACCCTGATCGATCGTAATGACTTCACCGGCAGCGTGCGTGTTCCACACCGCCATGTTTTGGCGACTGCCGTTGGCAGGGTTGTACATCGAGCTGCTGGTGGCGTACACCACTGTGGCATCGGTCACCCGGGGCGTTACCAGGCGGTTCGGATCGACAGGCGAAACGGCTCCACTCGTGGACACGTCTTGTTGGAGCAACGGCTGTATCGGGTCGCCGACCTCGAGCTCGATGCATGCCGACGTCACCAAGGCCAGCGCGCGACCCTCCACCAGATCGATCACCTCGACGCGGCCGATCAGGTTCATGGCCTCGCCCACCGTAGCTCCGGTGGTGGGATGCCGCACGATCCCATCGACGCGATAGACGAGGTATGTTTCGCCGAGCCCCATTCCGCTGCCGTGCAGGAAAATCTCATCGCCTGTGGAGTACATAAGCATGCCCGGCTCGCGAGAGCCGCTGACCCGGGCGAGGGGCAGGCTCCCGTGGGGCACGACGGTGGCAAAGCACTCGGGCCCCAGGTAGGCATTAGTGTTGGGTACATTCTGTGACGTCGTGGTCCCGCCCGCCGGGGCCACAGCGACGCAAAGCAGGCCAAACGCAACCGCCGCGCGAGCGGTCGAAGGTATTCGACGCATCGGATTCCCCTCCGTGTGGGGTCAACGAATCCCGGAGCCGTCTCCGTTCGACGACCCGACTGCGCCTCCCGTGCTGAGCCTCTTGTGAGCGTCCTCTGCGTACTCGCAGTCTGGATGCTCGTCAACGAGACGCTGGTAGTAGTCGCCCGCTTGCCGCGCGTCCCCCTCGCGCCAGTACGACTCCGCCAGCAAATTGATCAGCTCACAACGATATGACGTCTCCGGATAGTTTCGCAGCGCATAGCGTGCTCGTTGCCGCGACGCCGTGTAACGGTTGCGCCCGAGCTGGAAAGACGCCACCTGTATCTCGTGCTGCGCCAGCGTATCGATGACCTCGCGCATGTTGGTCTCCGCCAGATCGCGATAGCGGCTGTCCGGATAGTCCTCTTGGAAATCTTGATAGGCCCGAAGCGCCTCGCGCGTTTGCGACTGGTCGCGGTCGGGAGCTCGCATCAAGCGTGCGAAGCTCATCGCGATCATCAACTGCGCATAGTCGACTTGCGCGTGCGACGGATGGTAGGTGAGGAAATTCCGGAACGCATCGACCGCAAGCAACAGCAAACCGGGGCGCCTCCGCTCGTAGTAGGCGCGCCCGAGCCCGATGCGTGCATCCGCGAGGTGCGGGCTGGTGGGATAGTTCCGCAGCAGCGTGTCGAAAGCTTCGGTCGCCTGGCGGTACTTGCCGTCGGCAAGAAAGCCCTCGGCCTGCTCGAAGAGCGCGGTGCCAGCTGTGTCGGAGGGCAGTATCATGCCGGCGGACCCACAGCTCCAGACCGCCAGGCCCAGCACAGCGGCGGAAACACCCGTCAGCAGCCTGCTCGGAGAAGCCCTCATTGTGTGTCGATCTCGCGTCGTCAGTCCGTGGCGTGCAGCCAGTTCCAGTGGCGTTCGATCCCGTCTTGCAGCTGTATCGAAGGTACGAAATCGAGGTCTTCGTTGGCACGTCGCGTGTCGGCCAGCGTGTGGCCTACGTCCCCGTGCTGGACCCCTTCTCGCCGCACCTCGAGTCGACTCCCGGTCACGACTTCGATCACCTCAATGAGGCGATTGACCGTTACTGTGCTCCCCCCACCGATATTATACACAGCACCCAGACGACCCCGTTCGGCCGCTCGTAGTGTCGCCCTGACAGTGTCGTCAACGTAGGTAAAGTCGCGCGTCTGCTCGCCGTCTCCGAACAGCGTGATCGGATCGCCATCCCGGGCTGCGGTCAGAAAACGCTGTATGGCCATATCGGGCCGCTGCCTGGGACCGTACACGGTGAAGTAGCGCAAGCTGACGGTGGGGACACCGTAGTTGCGATGGTACAAGCGTACCAAGTGCTCTCCGGCAAGCTTGGTCACTCCATAGGGCGAATGTGGGCGCTCGCGTCCGGTCTCTACCATCGGCAGCACATCGGTATCGCCGTACACCGATGACGACGACGCGTAGGCGAAACGCTCGACCCCGACCCGGCGCGCCGCTTCGAGCAATCTTTGGGTGACGTACACGTTGTGCGACACGTAGGCCTCGAAGCTCGCGCCCCAGGAGGAGCGCACGCCTGGCAGCGCCGCCAAGTGATAGACGTAGTCCGCCTGAGTCACCAGAGGCTCAACGTCGAGGGTCTCGATCAAGCCCTCCACAAAGGAAAATCGAGGCTCCCCGAGCAGGCCGGCCAGGTTGGCGCGCTTGAGCGGCTCTGCATAGTTGGCCACGAAGCCATCGACGCCCACGACCTCGTGCCCGTCCGACAGCAATCGCTGCGCGAGCGTCGAAGCGATGAACCCGGCGGCGCCGGTAACCAAACAACGCATGGTCAGCCTGCGGCCGCCGCGGCGCGTATGGCGCGAGCCGCCTGCACCGGATCTGGCGCCTTGAGAATCGCCGACCCGGCCACCAGGACCGCGGCCCCGGCGCTCACACACTCCCCTGCGTTGGTCATGTCAATACCGCCGTCGACCTCGATATCCACACCTCCGAGGCCAGCATCGTCGAGGTATCGGCGAACGGCGCCGATTTTCGCCACCGACGTCGGCAAGAAGCTCTGTCCTCCATACCCGGGATTGACCGTCATCACGACCACGAAGTCACCATCCTGAAGCACGTACTCGAGACCATTCGGCGGCGTCGTCGGATTCAGCGCGACACCCGCACGCGCGCCGCACTCGCGCACCTGGCTCACAGTGCGCTCCAGATGCGCGGTGGCCTCCGCATGAACGCTGATCCAGTCGGCCCCCGCAGCCCGATAGCGCTCCAGCCATGCACCAGGGTTTGCCACCATGAGATGCACGTCGAGCGGCGTCGATGTGCGCGGGCGCAAGCCCTCGACGACGGCAGGTCCCATCGAGATATTGGGCACGAAGTGTCCGTCCATCACATCCACATGAAAGATGTCGCAACGCTCGTCGAGAAGGCCCACTGCCGCTGCCACGTTGGTCTGATCGGCAGCAAGCAGCGACGCTGCGACGAGCGGCTGGCTCACCGGCTCACCCGCAGGGTGATCTGACCGCCGGCCGCAATCTTGAAGCCTGGGAACGGCAGCTGGCTTACGATCGTCCCGGGCGGGACATTCGCCACCTCGCGACGATTGGGCTCTTCACTTACCCGAAAGCCCCTGGCTTCCAGGTAGGGGCGGACTTCCCTCACTGGCAGCGACACCAGATCGGCCATCACGTAGTAGCGCGGCGGAGCGCCCAACGAGGCCAATAACCGTAGGGGCACGACCTCTCCGGGCGGCAACTCGGCCGGGTCGGGCTCCTGGCCGATGACCGTGCCACGGGGTACGTTCGGGCTCGGTGCCAACGCCACATAGTCGACATCGAACCCCTGTTGCTGCAGCGCGATCTCGGCCCGCGATCGCGTCTCACCGACCATCGACTGGAGGGTGAGCGTCCGCGGTCCCGTCGACAGCATCAGCCGTACGTTGCGCACCCGCTTTACCGGCGTTCCCGGTCCCGGATCCTGGCGCGCCACGTGGTTGGCCGGGATGTCAGCCTCTTCCATCAGGTCGTCGTCCAAGTCGGCATGCATGCCCACGGCAGCAAGCCGCGCCGAAGCGTCTTCCACCGAGAGGCCGACGACGTCAGGAACGCGATCGGCCGGACCGCCGACGGCGATCCTCGTGGCGAGCCAGCCGCTCAGCACGAACAGAAACCCGCACACGGGCAACAGCAGCGCGAGTCGCAACACGGACGCGAATCGGGACGTCAGGGATGCCACGGAAGAGCAGGGTTTGCGGCGCAGGAGGCGCCCAACGTTAAGGCTCCGCCAGCGGTTGCCAGCGAGGTCGAGTATACCATGGGCGCCATGTCAGCCCTTGGGTTGGCGCCATAGCAGCGCGGCGAAGAACCCGTCCAGCTCGGGCTGTACCGGGTAGGTGCGGAAGCAGCCGTCGTTGCCGATCACGTCGGCCACCGAGTCGAATTCGAGGGCC
The DNA here is from genome assembly GCA_965205505.1 of Acidobacteriota bacterium. Taxonomy (GTDB): domain Bacteria; phylum Acidobacteriota; class UBA890; order UBA890; family WLXD01; genus DASCOT01. The sequence goes on along the minus strand of CBDBHB010000009.1, from coordinate 2,536,412 downwards.
TTCTGGCGGATGTGGCGGTGCGACCGCATCACTGCCTCGATCACCGCCTCGTTCTCCTCCGGCTCGGTCGAACAGGTAACGTAGAGGAGGAGCCCTCCTGGCGCCAGCGCCGCCAGACCCCGCGACAGCAACTGACGTTGACGACGCGCCAGGCGGCCGAGCCGGCGCGCGTCAAGCCGCCACTTGATCTCCGGGTGCCGACGCACTGTTCCGACCCCTGAGCACGGAGCGTCGACGAGAATCCGATCGAACCGTCCTCGCACCGGGAACGCCGACGTCAGGTCGGCGCAGGCGAACCGTACCTCGGGTGTGGCGGCATTTGCTGCCGCCGTTCTGGCGTCGCCAAGCTGAGTCGCGTCGACGTCGAGCGCCAGAACGCCCGGGGCTCCCGCCTCCGCCAATTGAACCGACTTGCCGCCGCGACCCGCACAGGCATCGACGGTCCAGCCGTCGCCCGGGGGAAGCAACTCTGTCACCAGCTGGCCAGCCTCGTTGCGCGGCGTCATGAGACCCTTGTGGAGCGCATCACACGCGGCGAGCGAACCTCGGCTAACGCGCACGCAGTGATCAACTGCCGGGCTTTTCTCGGCGACAACTCCCGCATCCCCCAGCATCGCCAGCGCCGCAGCCGTCGAGAGCACCCGGGGGTGCACCCGCAGCGCGCGCGGCGCCGGCTCGAGCGCCGCCCGCCACCACGCCTCCGTCGCCGCCTCCCCGTAGCGAGCCAGCCAGCGTTTCGCGAGCCACGGGGGCACGTCGAGGCGCGCCGCCAACGAGCCGTCGCCCTCATCGAGCAGCGCACCGGCTCTCAGCCAGGCCCGTAAGACCCCGTTGACGAGGCCAGTTGCCCGCGGGCGGTGCGCCTTCACCGCCTCGACGCTGGCGAAGACTGCTGCGTGACACGGCACCGACCCTAGGAAAGCACACTGATATGCCGCCAGCCGAAGGGTGCAGCGCACCACCGGCTCAAGCCGTTCGAGCGGCTGGTCACAGAACCTCGTTAGGGTTCGATCGAGGGTCGCCTGCCGCCGCAGCGATCCATAGATGATCTCCGTCGCCAGGCGTCGATCACGCGCCTCGAGCGGTGACGCCCGTAGCGCTGCGTCCAGCAGACGATCGCTGCGACCACCTCGCTCCACTTTTACCAGCACGCTCAGCGCCAGCGCACGGCTCGCAACGCCGGCGACGTCACCGTCCATCGCGCTCAACTCGGCGTGCCGCTGCTGAAGTGATCGCCGGGCGCTATCACGAAACCCCGCAAGAACTCCGCTACCACCAGCCGGCGGCCGCCGGCTCGTTGCAACTCGACGATGCGGAGGCTCTGGCCATCGCCACACCCGACCACGAGGCCGTCCGCGTTTGCCTGGACCTCACCAACCTGCAGCGTGCTCTCCGGCCCCGGCTCGACTCGCCAGATCTGCACGCGCGTGCCGCCGAGATCCCCGAACGCGACCGGCCATGGCTGCATGGCCCGGACGCGACGATCGATCTGGAGGGCGCTCTGTGTCCAGTTGATCCGGCCATCGGACTTGCGCAACAGTCGCGTCATAGTGGCTGCAGATTCGTCCTGCTCCCGCGCCACGATGCGGCCGGCCGCCAGCTCGCGCAAGGTCTTGGCGGCCAGCATCGCGCCCGCCGAGGCAAGCCGCTGTCCGACGGTCGCCGCGGTGTCGTCGCTGCACATTGGCACCTCTGTTTGCTGCAGGATCGGACCCGTGTCGAGACCCTCGTTCATCAGCATGGTGGTGACGCCGGTTACCGTGTCGCCGGCGAGAATCGCTGCCTGAATCGGGCTCGCCCCACGATGGCGGGGCAGCAGTGAAGCGTGCACGTTAACGCAGCCGAGCGGCGGCATCTCGAGGAGCTCGGCGGGAAGAATGAGACCGTAAGCGAACACCACGATGACATCAGGTCGATAGCTACGCATCGCGGCGACAACGTCGGCAGCATGCAGGGACGAAGGCTGCTCGAGAGGCACGGCGTGCTCTACCGCCCAGGCCTTCACCGGCGACCCTAGCGTCTGCCGACCGCGCCCGGAACGGCGATCCGGCTGGGTGGCTACGCCGACAACATCCTCGGCATCGGCCAGCGCCGCCAGCGTCGGCACCGCCAGCTCGGGCGTACCCATGAAGAAGACCCGGAGGCCGGCGCCGGGCGGCGTGGCGCTACCACTCTCCGGCACGGATCTTCTTCTGGATCTTGCGCCGGGCCAGGTCGCGCTTCAGCGGCGATACGCGCCGGATGAACAGGACCCCGTCGAGATGGTCGAGCTCATGGTGCAGACACCGCGCCAGAAGTTCCTCGGCTTCGATGCTGAACGGTTCGCCGTCGAGATTCTGCGCTTCAACAACGACGCGCTTCGGACGCGGCACAACGAGTGTCAGGTCGGGAAACGACAAGCACCCCTCATCCTCGCTCACTCTGCCGCTCTCGGCCACGACGACAGGGTTCACCAACACGAGCAACTCGTCGGCTTCGGTGCCCGCCGACAGATCGACCACCGTGATCCGCGCGGTGCGACCGATCTGAGGAGCCGCCAGCCCGATACCGGGGGCAGCGTGCAGAGTCTCGATCATGTCCTCGGCCAGATCTCGCAGCTCGTTGTCGAAACACTCGACCGTCTGCGTAGGCTCTTCGAGGCGTGGATCGGGATACTTGACGATAGGAAGAACGGCCATTACTCGCGACCGGGTCGGGGCGGCAGGAAACGTCAGGATACCATCGCCCCATGCGATTGAAGCTCACGCTGGCCTACGTTGGGACCTCCTACGCGGGATGGCAACGACAACCCGCGGCGCCAACCGTCCAGGCCGCCATCGAGGAGGCCGCCGTACCGGTGGCTGGCACCGATGTCGCGGCTACCGGGGCAAGCCGGACCGATGCCGGTGTTCACGCCCGCGGGCAGGTGGCCCACCTCGATAGTGAGATCGAACGCACCCCCGAGGAGATCTTCGCTGCCCTGAACGCACGGCTAGGGAACGACATCCGGGTGTTGGATTGCCGGCCAGCGGGCGCCCGGTTCCATGCCCGCCACTCGGCCATCGGAAAGCTCTACGTGTATACGATCGACAATCGGCCGGTGGCCTCGCCCTTCCGTGCTCCGTTTGCCTGCCACGTCTCTGCCAAGCTGGACCTCGCGGCCATGCAACAAGCTGCAAAGCACCTGCTTGGGCCACTCGACCAACGCGCGTTCGCTACCCAGCCGGTGACCGACAACCGCCCCGACCGACCGCTCGAGGCGATCGCGGTGGAGGGCAACGACGTGATCAAGATTCGTGTTGAGGGGCGTAGCTTTCTACGCTATGCCGTGCGCGGTATGGTCGGCACGCTGGTCGACGTTGGGCTAGGGCGGCGCGACCCGGCCGACCTCGCCGATCTCGCCAAGTCTGGCGATCGGGCCTCCGCGGGTGCCACCGCGCCGGCCCATGGTTTGTGCCTGGCTGCGGTGCGCTACTCGCCTAACGCGTAGCGCGACTCGACGGCGAAGGCAGTACACTCAGCCCTTCCACCACCCGCGAGCCGCCATTGTCGAAATACGTCTTGGTTACGGGAGGGGCCGGCTACGTCGGCTGCAACATCGTTCGTTCGCTGATCGATGCCGGGCATAGAGTGTGTGTCGTCGACGATCTTTCGTCGGGTCACCGTGCCGCCCTGCCGCTCGAAGTCGAGCTCATCGTCGGGAGTTGCGGCGATCGAGCGGCTCTCGATGCCGTACCCCAGCGGCCCGACGGGGTCATGCACCTGGCGGCTAAGTGCTCCGTAGAGGAGTCGATGCAACAGCCGCGCCACTACTACGACGTCAACGTCTGCCAGAGCATCGCGCTGTTGGATTGGATGGTCGACCGCGACGTAGGTTGGATCGTTCACTCGTCGACGGCGGCTGTGTATGGCATACCGGAGCGCATGCCAATCGACGAATCGACTCCGGCGCAGCCGATCAATGCATACGGCGCCACCAAGCTCGCGGTAGATCGCGCCATCGGCTACTACGCCACCGCCTATGGCTTGCGCGGCGTGTCACTGCGTTACTTCAATGCCGCTGGCGCTCGCCCGGATGGGTCGCTTGGCGAGGACAAGACTCCCTCAAGCAACCTGGTACCGAGCGTGTTGGCGGTGGCGCTGGGCAGAGCCGACGCACTGGAGGTGTACGGCAACAACTACGACAGCGTCGACGGCACGGCTGTACGCGACTACGTGCATGTCATGGATCTGGCGGCAGCTCACCTCGACGCAATGAAGAACATCGCGTCGATCAACGGCAGCGCCGTGTACAACCTCGGCACCGAGACCGGATCAACCGTCATGCAGGTGATCGAGGTCGCGCGCACTGTGACCGATCACCCGATTCCGGTGCGCTCGGCGGCCAACCGACCCGGCGACCCACCGGCGCTGATCGCCTCCGCAGCGCGCGCGCGCGACGAGCTCGGCTGGGTACCAAAGCACTCCGACCTGACGACGATTCTGCGAGATGCCTGGGCATGGCATCAGTCGCACCCGGCCGGCTATGCGTCGGACCAACAGACGCAGCGATCCGAGTGAGGCGCATCGCAACAGCGGCCGTGATCATCGCGCTGCTGCTGGCCGTGCTCTGGCTGCCGTGGCAGGCGTTCGCGCTCTTGATGGCGCTCGTGTTGCTTCTCGCGTGGAACGAGTACGCCCGTCTGGTCCGCCCGTTGGGCGTCATGCCTGCTTCGGTGCCAGGTGCTTTGATGGCTCTCGGCTGTGCGTTGTCCTTCGCATCGTCTACTCCGAGTGCACCTCTCCTGTGGCTTCTCCTGGCCGTGTTGGTGGCAACGGCGGCCAGCCTGCGCGAGGGGTACTCGGATCCAGCGAGATTCGTCGGCGCGCTAGCCGCAACACTTTGCGGCATCGTCTGGTTGGGGTTGGTCCCCGGCGCCCATATAGGTCTGCGCCGCTTGCCAGACGGCGAAACATGGCTGCTGTTCGCCTATGCCGCCGTGGCGGTGGGCGATTCCGCGGCACTGTATGGTGGGACCGCGTTCGGCCGGCGCAAGCTCGCTCCCTTCCTGTCGCCCAACAAGACGGTCGAGGGTACGGTGTCGGGCATCGTAGGCAGCGCGGCGGCCGGTTATGTGGTCGGCATGTGGCTGCCGGGCGTCGGCGATCTCCAGGCTGTCGGGCTCGGCGTGCTACTGGGGGCCACCGGCCAGGTTGGCGACCTGATGGAGTCGGCGCTGAAGCGCGCTGCCGGCGTCAAGGACTCCTCGACGCTGCTACCTGGGCACGGCGGCGTGCTCGATCGCGTCGATTCCCACCTTCCTGCTGGCGCCGCTCTGTACCTCATACTGACCGCTGGTTGGGTCGCCTGAGCCGCTCGTCAACGGCACCCCGCGCTGATCGGATCACGCCTGCTACTGTAGAGTTTCTTCCATCACCTTCTCGCTCCGACTTCCTCGACCCAAGGTCTGATGCTCGACGTCCTCGTCAACGCCCTGGCCCTTCTGTTCGTGCTCGGCGTGCTCATATTCGTGCACGAGCTCGGTCACTTCCTGGTGGCCAAGTACTTCGGCGTCGGCGTGGAGGTTTTCTCGCTCGGCTTCGGCAAGCGCGTGGCCGGCTTCCGCCGTGGTGACACCGACTACCGCTTGAGCCTGTTGCCGCTCGGCGGCTACGTAAAGATGGTCGGGGAAAACCCAGACGAGGAGCTCACTGGCGCGGATAACGAGTATCTCGCCAAGCCGAAATGGCAACGCTTTCTGGTCCTTCTCGCCGGACCGACGATGAACGTCGCACTGGCCTTCATCTTGACCGTGGGGGTGTACCAGCTCGGCATTCGCGTTCTGGCCGACGCCAACGACCCGGTCGTGATCGGCTTGGTACAAACCGACTCCCCGGCCGAGGCGGCCGGGCTCCGGCCCGGGGATCGCGTCGTCAGCATCGACGGCGAGACCATGCCGAACTGGGAACGATTCCGCATCCGCATCCTTATCTCGGCCGACGAGCCCATGAGCCTCGGAGTAATCCGCGACGGAGCGAAGATCACGGTGCCGATCACGCCGATGGCATCGGGCGAACAGGGTACAGGGCTGATCGGCGTCACCGCTCCGGTACCGCCGGAAGTGGGACCCGTCACCGAGGGCGGCATAGCCGCATCCGCCGGCTTGCGACCCGGCGATCTGATCGTCGGCATCGACGGCGATGACATCTCTCACTGGAACCGCCTTGTCGAGGTGTTGAGTGGGGGGGCCGAGCAACAGCTGGCGCTGTCCGTGGATCGCGCAGGCAATCGCTTCGAGACGACCCTCACCCCACGCCTCGGCGACAACGACGTGCTCGACGTCGGCTTCGTGCCCAACCCGGCGAACTTCTTCGAGGTTCGCAGCTACCCGCTCGGCCAAGCACTGGTCGAGGCGGCCCGCAAGCTGGGTCGAGACTCGCTGTTGCTCGGCGAGATCCTCAAGCGGCTGTTTACTGGCCGAATGTCCGTGCGGACCCTGTCCGGGCCCATCGAGATTGCCCGGTTCTCGGGCGACGCCACGCGTACCGGCGACCCCTCAGTGGTGATGTCGTTCATGGCCTTCATCAGCCTGCAACTCGGCATCCTGAACCTGTTGCCCATTCCTGTGCTCGACGGCGGTCAGATCGCGCTGATTCTGTTCGAGGGTGCAATCCGACGCGACCTGTCGCTACGGGTGAAGGAGCGGATCATGCAGGTCGGGCTGGTGATTCTGGTGTCACTGATGGCGGTCGTGTTGACGCTGGACCTCAGCAAGGCGATCCCAGACTCGTGGCTCGCTTGGCTGCCGTTCTGACCGGGTCAGGCCGACACCGACCACTTCGATTCGAAACACCTGGCAGTCGTCGCACGTATTGCTTAACTGGTGGCGTGCTGAGCACGCGCATGAACTGGAGTGAGTCGCAATGAAGATCACGGTGGAGCATCGGCCGTCCTATGCGCTCGGGATCGTCGAGCTGGCGGCCGGCGAGTCGGTGAAGGCGGAGTCCGGGGCTATGGTCTCCATGAGCGGCAATATGAAAGTCGAGAGCGGAGTCCAAGGCGGCCTACTGAAGGGCGCCATGCGCAAGGTACTCGGCGGCGAGTCATTCTTCGTCAACACCTTCACCCCCGAAGGGGCGGCCGGACACGTGACGTTCGCTCCGAGCCTGCCGGGAGACGTAGTCGACCATCTCGTTGAAGGCGACCTGTACGTGCAATCGGGTTCCTATCTTGCCGGCGACCCAAGCGTAGAGATCGATATCAAGTGGGGTGGAGCACGCGCTTTCTTCGCTTCTGAAGGGCTGTTCTTGCTGCATTTGAAAGGCACCGGCCACGTACTCCTGAGCTCTTTTGGCGCCATCCACAAGGTGCCCGTCGACAGCTCGCAGAGCCTGGTCATCGATACCGGTCACATCGTTGCCTTCGACTCATCGCTACAATGGAACGTGCGCAAGGTAGCGGGAATCTTCACCTCGCTGATCTCCGGCGAGGGACTCGTTGCGGAGTTCTCCGGCAACGGCACTGTCTACCTGCAGACGCGCTCGAACCAGGCGTTCCTGGACTGGTTGGTACCGCGCTTGCCGACCGCGCATGCCTCGAGCGGTGGACGCGGCGGTATTGGCGGCATCATCGGGAACGTGCTCGGCGGGCGCTAGGCGTAGAGGCTCCGGGTCGGGAAGAGCGGCCATCGGAGGTTCATCGAACCGCGGTCCCCTCCGAAACCCGCCAATTCCTGAGCCGGTGAACCTGCGCCGCGCTACCCTCGCCGTTCACCCGGCCTGCAGAAACTGGCGAACCCCCTCCATGAACATCTGTACCGCCAGCGCGGTGAGGATCATCCCCATCAGCCGCTCGACGGCGAGAAGACCTCGGCGACCCAGGACGCGGCCCATCGGCTCGGCGACGAACAGCACCGCACCGGTGATCGCCCAGGCGATGGCCACCGCCGCCAGCCACTCGGGCCAGCGAGCGGGCTCGCGGTTCATGATCAACAAGACGGTGGCGAGCGCCGAGGGTCCGGCAACGAAGGGGATCGCCAGTGGCACGATGAACGGCTCCCCATCGATGTCTTCACCGCGCCCGCCCGCGGTGGGAAACGTCATGCGGATGGCGATCGTGAAGAGGATGATCCCGCCGGCGATGGTGAGCGAGGGCTCAGCAATTCCAAGCAGACGCAGCAGCCGCGCGCCGAGAAACAGAAACGCGATCAGCGCGGCCAAGGCGAACAACAGCTCTCGGGCCATGACCAGCCGGCGGCGGCTCGCATCGACGTCGGAAAGCGCCGCGAGGAAAAACGGATGTTGCCGATGGGATCGAGGACCAGCAGCAGCAGCAGCAACAGCGTCGCGGAGAGAACGGTCATGGCCCTTCTCCAACTCGAGTCTTGTTGCTAGCAGAACGTGGTGGAAGTGTGGCGGGCCGACCTCCTAGCAGGCCGCGGTGAAAGTGTGGTGGGTCTGGTTACGGCGAGTTGGGGCCAGATGCAAGGCGGCCTGACACAGGCGATGGGGTATCCATCGCCTCCTCCTCTCTCCTTGCCTCCACCTCGCAAAACCCTGTCGCCAGACCCACCACACTTTCACCACGGCCTGCTAGAGCAGCTCGCGGCCCGAGAAGTGGAACGCGAGCTCCTGCGCTGCTGTTTCCGGGCCGTCGGAGCCATGCACCGAGTTGCGCTCGATACTCTCGGCGTACAGAGCGCGGATGGTTCCAGGCTCGGCGTCCTCCGGGTTGGTGGCCCCCATGACCCGGCGCAAATGAGCAATGGCGCTCTCACGCTCCAACGCCACCGCCAAGATCGGCCCGGAAGTCATGAAGTCGCACAGGCTATCGAAGAACGGGCGCTCGCTATGCACAGCGTAGAACGCCTCTGCCTCGGCGCGCGACAGCCGCGTTTTCTTGCATGCCACGACACGAAAGCCATCTTGCTCGTAGTGCGCCAGGATCGTGCCCGCCAGATTTCGTGCCGTGGCGTCGGGCTTGATCATGGCCAGGGTCCGCTCTACAGCCATCCTGACTACTCCTCCAGCTTCTTGACGAGCTCGCGCACATGCGCCACCGAACGGTCGAATTCAGCCTGCTCGGATTCGGTGAGCTCGATCTCCAAGACGCTCTCCATTCCGCCGATGCCAAGCACCGCCGGGACTCCGACAAACAGGCCGTTCACGCCATACTCACCCTCGAGACACGCTGCCACCGGCAGGATCTTCTTCTTGTCCAGAAGGATCGCCTCGATCATCTCGACGACCGACTCGCCGGGAGCGTAGTAGGCCGAGCCCGTACCCAGCAATTTGACGATCTCAGCACCGCCATTGCGGGTGCGATCGACGATCCGCTGCACCTGCTCGCTGCTCATGAGCTCGGTGATCGGCACCCCGGCGACGGTCGAGTAGCGCGGCAAGGGCACCATGGTATCGCCGTGTCCGCCGAGCACGAAGGCATGCGTGTTCTCGACCGAGACGCCCAGCTCCATGGCAATGAAGGCACGACAGCGCGCCGAGTCGAGGACCCCGGCCATTCCCATGATGCGCTGGCGTGGAAACCCCGACCTCTTCTGGGCCACGTACACCATGGCGTCGAGCGGATTGGTGACCAGGATGAGGATCGAATCAGGTGAGTACTTGACAACTTCGTCGACTACCCCGCCAACGATCTTGACGTTCTTGAACAACAGGTCGTCACGGCTCATGCCCGGCTTACGAGCCAGGCCGGCCGTGATCACCACGATGTCGGAGTCCTGGGTGTCGATGTAGTTGTTGGTCCCGGTGATCTTGCAGTCGCCGCCCACGATGGGCGTGGCTTCCATCATGTCGAGCGCCTTGCCCTGTGGCATGCCCTCGACGATGTCGACGAGTGTCACATCGGCAAGGCGTCGATTGACGAGGCTGTAGGCGCAAGTCGCACCGACATTCCCGGCGCCCACAATGCTGACCTTCTTCAGGGCCATGGCTCAGTTCTCCATGTTGTCGACGAGCGCCCGACCGAACTCGGAGCAGCTCAGGAGCGTCGCGCCATCCATCTGGCGCTCGAGGTCGTAGGTAACGGTCTTGGCCTGCAACGTCTTTTCGAGCGCCCGCTCGGTCATTCGCGCGGCCTCGGGCCAGCCAAGGTGATCGAACATCATGACGCCGCTGAGGATCAGCGACGACGGGTTCACCTTGTCCTGGCCGGCGTACTTGGGCGCGGTGCCGTGCGTGGGCTCGAAGAGCGCCACGTCGTCGCTCATGTTGGCGCCGGGCGCCACGCCAAGACCGCCGACCTGCGCCACGGCAGCGTCGGAGATGTAGTCGCCATTCAGGTTGGGCGTAGCGATGACGTCGTATTCGCTGGGCCGCAGCAGAACCTGCTGGAACATGGCGTCGGCGATGCGGTCCTTTATCACTACCTTGCCGTCCGGTACCTCACCGCTGTGGTCATCCCAGAGCTCGGTCTCGGTCAGCGTGACGTGGCCGAATTCCTCGCTGGCGAGCTCGTAGCCCCAAGTACGGAAAGCGCCCTCGGTGAACTTCATGATGTTGCCCTTGTGCATCAGAGTGACGCTGGCACGACCGCGCTCGAGAGCATAGCGAATCGCCTTGCGAACGAGCCTCTTGGAGCCGTCTGCCGACATCGGCTTGATGCCAATTCCGCTCCCTGGACGTATCTGGGCATCAAGCTCGGTGCGCATGAACTCGATTGCTCGGTTCGCCTCCTCGCTCCCCGCCTCCCACTCGATACCCGAATAGACGTCCTCGGTATTCTCCCGGAAGATCACCACGTCGAGCTTTTCCGGCTCGCGCACCGGCGATGGTGTGCCGCGGTAGTACTTCACAGGCCGTATGCAGGCATACAGGTCGAGCCGTTGGCGCAGTGCCACGTTGAGGCTGCGCATGCCGCCCCCCACCGGCGTAGTCATCGGTCCCTTGATCGCTACTCGGTAATGGCTGATGGCGTCGAGCGTGCTCTGCGGCAGCCATTCACCAACTTCGGCATGCGCTTTCCCGCCCGCCAGAAGTTCCATCCAGGCAATAGCGCGCGAGCCGCCATACGCGTTGGCGACGGCACTATCGAACACGTGGCGCGCCGCCACCCAAATATCAGACCCGATCCCGTCGCCTTCCATCCAGCAGACGATCGGTTGATCGGGGACGACCAGTCGATCTTGACCGTCGAGCTCGATGCGGATGCCCTCGGCAGGCGGCGTGTAGCTGTCGGCGGGCATCTCGGCCTCTTGTAGTCGGGCTTTCGCGTGCGCTCGGTGCGCGTGGGCCGGTCGGCGCGGCGGATCCGAGGGCGCGAGAGGCGCGTAGGACGACAGGAAGGTGGCGGCGATCCGGTCGGGTACGGTACCCGGCGGCCAGGGACCGGTGGGAAAGTCAAGCTACCATGGGCCTCCAGGGGGTTCAAACACGGCCGGGTTAGGCCCCGGGTTGGGAGTCATCGGAGACGGTCGGGATCGCGAGCGGCAGCTCAGAACGAGATTACGCGGGCCCAGTGAATGTCCGAGAGGGCCAAGAGTTCACCGAGTCCATCGGTGTCGAGCAGCTGATCCATCGCCAGCACGACGATCGCCGTGCCGCGAGGCTCATCGCGGCCCAGGCTCATGTCGGCGATGTTGATACCACGCTCCGCAAGAAACATACCCAACTGCCCCACGACCCCGGGGCGGTCTTCGTTCTCGAGCACCAAGAGATGACCTTCGAGCGTTGTCTCGACGAGTATCCGACGAAGTTCCACAAGCCGGCCACGAGCTCCGTCGAAGACGGTGCCCGCCACCGAGTGCTTCCCTGCTTCAGTTATCGCAGTCACTCGAATCAGGCTCTGGTAGCCGCGCTCCGACGTGCTCTTGGACTCGTCCACTCGTAGACCTCTTTGGCGCGCAATCGCGGCGGCATTGACGACATTGACCTGGTCACCGAGGAACGGGCGCAGGTAGCCAGCGAGAATGTGCGCGCTGAGTGGGCGGAGCGTATAGCCGGTTATCTCGCCGTAGTACTCGATCTGCAATCGTTCGATGTTCTCGAAGCACTGCGACACCAGAGCGCCCAGCCGCTCGCCGAGCTGAAGATACGGCTCCATGGCGCGCTGCTCGTCCGGCGGTAACGCCTGCACGTTGATCGCGTGGCGAATCACCCCGTCGGCAAGATACTCGGCAACCTGCCGGGCTATACCCGACCCGACGCGCTGGCGTGCCTCGTGGGTCGCCCCACCGAGATGCGGCGTACCCACGAAGCTCGGGTGCGCCACCAGCGCCGCGTTGTCTGTCGGCTCGGTCTCGAACACGTCGCAGGCAGCGCCAGCCAGTTGGCCGGATTCCAGCCCCGCCAGCAGTGCTGCCTCCTCTACCAGGCCGCCGCGCGCACAGTTGACCAGCCGGGCTCCCGGTTTCATCGATGCGATCGCTTGATAGTCGATGAGGTGCGTCGTTTCGTCGGTCTTCGGGACGTGCAGCGTGAGAAAGTCGGCCTGTGGTAGCAGCTCGGCGGTGGACACCAACTCGATGCCGAGGTCATGCGCCACCGACGGCGACAGGAACGGGTCGGAGCCCACAACACGCATCTCCATGCCACGAGCCCGACGCGCCACCTCCCGACCGATGCGACCCAGTCCGATGATCCCGAGCGTCTTGTCCTTGAGCTCCACGCCGAGATAAGCGGCCCGATCCCACACGCCCTGTTTCAGCGCTGCGGACGATTGCGGGATATTCCGCGCCAGCGACATCAGCATCGCCATCGTGTGCTCCGCCGCGGTGACTGTATTTCCCCACGGCAGGTTCATCACCAGCACCCCTCGGCGTGTTGCCGCTTCGACGTCGATGTTGTCGACGCCGACGCCGGCACGGCCGACGACCTTCAACAGCGGTGCCGCTTCCAGCGCCGCGGCGTCTACACGATGCGGCGAATGTACGATTACCGCGGCGAACGGCGCGATGACGTCGGCCAGCGAGCCGGCCTGGCGATCCGGAAGATGCTCGATGACGAGCCCAGCGGACTCGAGAGCCTCGCGTCCGTCCTCTGGCAGACGCCCGCAAACCAACACACGCTGCGGCGCTTCAGCCACGGGCCTCGAGCACGGCAGTCGCCGCGGCCACCGACGCGCCCATGCGAACCTGGTGACCGACGGACGCCAGAACGCGCTCCAGGGTAGCGAGCGTGCCCAACAGGTCGACGTCGTCGATGTAGCCGAGATGGCCGATGCGGAAGATATCGGGCTTGAGATCTCCCTGTCCGCCGGCGATGAAAAGGTCGTGGCGCTCTCGCATCGCGGCGACGATGTCGGGCGCCATCCCGGACCGCGGAGCTCGGATCGCGGTCACCGCTGGGCTCGGATACTCGGGTGAGAGAAGGCTGAGATCGAGCGCCTCTGCCGCGGCCCGCGTCGCCGAAGCGAGCGCCTGTGCGTTGTCTTCGAGGGCATCGATCCCGCCCGCGTCGGCGATCGCGCCCAGCGCCGCCTGAAGCTGCAGAACGAGCCCCGTGGCAGGTGTGAACGGCGTCTGGTCGTTGCTCGCCGATCGGGCGTACTTGCGAAGGTCGAAATAATAGCGCGGCTTGGCGCGCTCGCCGTTCATGCGGTCCCAGCCACGCGCCGAGCAGGCCACAAAACCGAGCCCGGGCGGAATCATGAAGGCCTTTTGCGAACCGCCGCACACAGCATCCAGCTCCCACGCATCAGTTTCAATCGGAAACGCGCCCACGGCGGTAATCGCATCCACGACGATGGCCGCACCGGGTTCCAGGCGCCGCGTCGCCGCGGCGATCTCGGCGACATCGACGGCCGCACCGGTGGACGTCTCGCTCGCTGTCATCACCAGCCCGCTCACCGGTCGAAACGCCGCCACCGCCTCGGCGGCGTCGTCGGCGGTCAATGTCCCACCGACCTCGGCATGCACGGTCTTGACCCGCATCCCGTACACTTCCGCGACCTCCGCCCAGCGCTGCCCGAATTTTCCGCCGGCCAGTACCACTACCCGATCGCCGGCTGAAAACAGGTTGACCAGCGCCGCCTCCATGGCACCAGTGCCCGACGCAGCCAGCACGGCGACCGGCCCGTCAGTGCGGAATGCGGAGCGCAATCCCTCCTGCACCGCAGCAAAGCAGCGCTTGAACGCGGCGGCTCGATGGTGCGGCAGTGGGCCGGTCGCGGCGGCACGTGCCGACGGGTGAACCGGTGCCGGGCCAGGGGTCATCAGCCGCGATTTGCGTATCATAGGGCCAGTGTAACGCAGAAGCGATAGGCGTCTTGCGCCCCCTAAGTGGCGGTCCGAGCGGTGTTTTCGGCTCCTGAGACAGATGACAACCCGATGCGTGAGGATCGCAGTGGCGACATTGCGCGCGCCGTGGTCGCGGTCGTCGCGGGCGGCCAAAGTGCGCGAATGGGGGTAGACAAATCCGCGCTATCGCTCGGCGATCGCCCCCTCGGCATGTGGTCGGCAAGGGCACTGTCGGCGGTGTGCGAAGCGCGCCTACAACTCGGCGGCGAGCCGATACCGGGGCTCGGCTGGCCGGTGCTCGCGGATCTCCGCCCCGGATGCGGACCTGCCGGAGCTATCGAGACCGGCCTGGCGGCGTTCGCTGGTGCGGCGCTCGTCGTGTGCGCCGCAGACCTACCGTTCGTGCCAGCGGCGCTCCTTGCCGACCTGCTGCAGCGCTTGACCGATGGGCGCATCGCCGCAGCGCCCCGGCACGGACAACGCTGGCACCCGCTGTGTGCGGCCTACTCCCCCGCGTTCCTGCCACCGCTCCGCGCCTGGCTCGACGGTGGGCGACGCGATCTTCAACGCCTTCTCGACCGCGTCGACGCGGTCGAGATCCGCGATTCCGAGCTGCGCGTGTTCGGCGATCCGCGCGACATGCTGCACAACATCAATACGCCCGAAGATCTCGAGGCGGCGCGAGCACGTGTCTCAGGCGCCGAACTTCCGTAGGCGCCCGGCGTGCGCCAGCACAAGCGGCAATATGTCGATGGACCGCACTTGCCCGAGGCTGCCTTGCGCGCAGGCTCGCTCGCCGAACTTACGCTCGTTGCTGCGGGCACGATCACTATGGATGAGCAATGGCACCGGATGCCACGAATGCGACCGCATTCGCGCCGGCGTCGAGTGATCTCCGGTGACCATGACCACGTCGAAGGCTGAACGCAGCCGTGCCAGCAACGCATCGGCTTTTTCGATCTCCGCGACCTTGCCCTCGTAGTCACCGTCCTCTCCGCGGCTGTCGGTGGACTTGTAGTGCAGGAACACGAAGTCACTATCGGCGACCGAAGCCACCGTGGCCGCCAGGGCATCCGGGGAATCGGGCGCCCGATGCGCGCTCATGCCGGCGAGCCGGGCGGCTCCCAGATACATCGGGTAACTGGCCACGGCAGCCGCCCGCACCCCGTAGAGATCGGCAAAGCTCGGTAGCGGTCGGAATCCGTCGAAGCCGCGCAACAGCACCCCGTTGGCCACGTCCTGGTCGGCCAACGCAAGGTGTGCAGCGTGGATGAAGCGGCCGGCCAGATCAGCGGTCGGTCCGGCGGCATCGGCCAGCGCGCGCGGCGCCAGCGGGGGCACGCCCGTGCGTTGCGGATCGGTGTCCGCGATGCGCCCGTCCAGATCATCGCCGCGCAGAATCACACAGGCACGATACTGCTTCACGTGCCGTACGCTGCACTCGATGCCCCGTCCCAAGTCGATGGCGTCAAGACGCTCGACCAACGGCATGGCCTGGGGATCGTCGATGCGTCCGGCGCGACGGTCCACCACGTTGCCGTCGCCGTCGAGCGTGCAGAAGTTGATCCGCGCAGCGACATCGCCCGAACGTAGATCGAAATCCTCGCCGAGCGCGGCCAACACACCGCGGCCTACCTGGTTTTCAACCGGGTCGTATCCGAACAAGGCGATGTGCGCAGGGCCGCTGCCGGGGGTGATCCCCGGTAGCACGGGAACGGTGAGCCCACACTCGCCCCCCGATGCCAGCTCGTCGAGCGTCGGAGTGTGTGCCTTCTCGAGCTCGGTGAGCCCGGTCTCGGGGTGCGGTAAGCCGCCCAGGCCATCGAGCACCATGAAGAGGATGCGTTGATCCGAGGGCGTGGCGAGCGAGCGATAGAAGGCCAGGCGGTCCATGAACGGTGGCGGCGAGCCGCGGCTCTCGGGTCGCTGGACTACGAGAACGGTGCGGTCGGAACGGGAACCCGGCGAGCATACCATCGGGGGGCGAAGCGCAAGCACAGTACGGTCAGCAGGATTCCGGCGCCGGCGCCGAGCGTGCCGCGCAGTGTGCCGCTGATCTTCGAGCGACCTCTGCGAGCCCGGTAGCGCACTGCAACCTCACGAACTCGGAGCCGATGCTGGAGCGCCTTTACCTGCATCTCGGCATTCCAACCGTACGCCGGGTCGCACATTTGCAGTTGCTGCAGCGCCTCCCAGCGAATCGCTCGAAACGGCCCCATGTCCTCGTACCTATGGCCGAACAAGAGTCGGATCAGCATCGTCGACAGACTGTTCCCCCAGCGCACGTGCGGACCCAGCGCGCCGGGCTCGGCCAAACGTACCCGGTTTCCGCACACGAGATCAGCCTCGCCAGCCAGTATCGGCTGCAACACGGCATCGAGGTCCTGCGGATAGTCGCTGTGGTCGGCATCAAGAATCACGACGATGTTCGGAGGGTCGGCGGCCAGATGACGTAGCCCGGCCTGGCACGCGATGCCGTAGCCTGGCCGCTCCTCGAGCACCACCTCCGCGCCGAGCCGGCGCGCCACTTCACCGGTACCGTCGACGCTGCCGTTGTCGACAACCACGATGCGCGGAGAGTGCTCTGACGGAATCTCGGCAAGCACATGGGGCAGCGCCTGCGCCTCGTCGCGCGCCGGCATGACGATGGCAATGTGCGGCTTCCTGCTCATGCACAGCAGTCTAGCGTGGCCGTGGTAATCTGCGGCCCGCATCGGGGCGCGCGGCAGTTCGCCGCACCGCGCCCAATTCCCTTCAAGCCGCCGCGCCGGCAACGTCTGGCCGCGCCGTTACACAAGCGCTTTCCAAATGCTCTTCGCCGCCGTCTCGGTGATGCTCATCTATACCTCGGTGGGAATGGTGGTCGCCGCCCTGGTCGCGAGACCGCCGACGGGCCCAGGCTTCTGGCGTTTGACGATTTTGCTCGTCCTTACTGGTTTCGGGCTCGGCATGGGATTGCGGCTGAGCGTCCTGAGCGCAGCGCTCCCCCACCCCGGCCGCGGGTCGCTGCTGGCGCTGGCCATCGCGTCGCTGTTGCTGATCGGGTTTGGCGCGCGCAAGGCCGTCGCCGGAAATGAGCGCCACGGCTGGCTGCTCGGTCTCGCTACGATCGCGGCAATCGCTTCGATCGTGCTAGATCCGACGTTGCGACCAGCGACCGGTGCCGGCACGTTCGAGTCTGTCGTCTACGTGGCGGGTCTATTCAGCATCGCTATGGCGCTGGGGTCGGTGCTGCTAGCGATGATCCTGGCCCACTGGTACCTCATCGAGCCGCGGATGCCGATCGCGCCGCTCAACCGCGTGCTAGGGATGTTTCTCGCCACCGAGGGCGTCAAGCTGATCCTGTTGTTCGCCATAGTGGCGATCCATCTGCCGGGTTGGAACGACACCGGCGGCGGCCTATTGCGGGCCTTCGTGCTCGGGGACGCTCTCTTCGTGGCCGTACGCGCCACACTCGGCGTGCTGGCGCCCATCGTGTTGGGGTGGATGACTTGGAAGACCGTCCAGATTCGCTCCATCCAGTCGGCGACTGGGATCTTGTATGCTGCGATCGTGTTCGTGCTTTTCGGTGAGGTGATCTCGCTCTATCTCTCGCTCTCGACGGGACATCCGTACTGATGGGCCACTCGCTTGAATGGCGCTGCCCTGAGTGCCAGCGCCCCGACCAACAGGATCTCGACGGCAAGCGCAGCCTGGCGTGCTCGAGTTGCGGCCACACGATGGCGTATGTCGAGGGCACTCTCGACGACTCCGTCGTCGTCGTCGACCCCGCTGTAGCTTGCATCGCCTGCGGCTATGATCGGCTCTTCGCACAGAAGGACTTCAACCGCAAGATCGGGCTAGTAATGGTGGTCATTGGCGCCGTGCTGTCTCCCTGGACCTACGGCTTGAGCCTGGTCGTGTTCATGGCGCTGGACTATGGCCTGTACCGCCTCGTGCCGGAGATCACCGTTTGCTATGGATGCGAGGCCATCCATCGTGGATTCGAGCACAACCCGCTGCACCGCGCCCACGATCCGTTGCTGGCAGATCGATACCGTCGTGAGGCACCCATCAACGCTGTCGCCGAGGAGGCCCAGCAGAGCGACGCCTGATCGTTCCGGAAGCCTTAATTGGCAGCCTCTCGGCGTCGATATCGATGATTTGACACCCCTAGGCATCGAGGGTAGGTTGTACGCGCTCCGCGGCCCGGTGGGGGCTGTGCGGCCGCACGATCTGGCAAGGTCTCGATACGCGAACATATGACCGACCCCAACGTTCCGGAGTCTCCGGAGACCTCTGACGGCGTGGACGAGCCGAGTCCGTTCCGAGTCGCCATCGGGTTCTTCATCCTGCCGCTGCTGATGGTAATGGTGGGGATCGCCCTGTTCTTGATGTTCGGCGTCCTGGCCCACGATGGCGCCGACCCCGCTGACTACCTACCGGCGCTCAGCGGCAACGGCATCAACGAACCCTGGCAGGCCGCCTTCCATCTGTCGCAGCAGCTGCAGTACAACGAGCAGCTCAAAGACGACCCCGAGTTCACCGCACAGGTCATCAACGCGCTGCAGCGCGCCGAGGATGGCGACCCGCGCGTGCGTAGGTTCCTCAGCATTGCTCTCGGACGCCTCGAGCATCCGTCGGCCGTCCCCGTGCTCGTGGCGACTACCCGAGACGAGGACTCCGAGGCGCGCGTCAACGCCGCTTGGGCCTTGGGCGTGATCGGCGATCCGAGCGCCGCAACCGCCATCGCCGAACAGCTGAACGACAGCGTCCCGGCGGTGCGGACAATGGCTGCTTATGTGCTCGGAGTTCTGGCAAATCCGGACGTAGAGCGCTCGCTACGCGTCGCGTTGAACGATACTGTGCCCGCAGTACGCTGGAACGCTGCGGTTGCGCTCGCCATGTTGGGGCACGACGGCGGCAAGGAAATGCTTCGACGCATGATCGACCGTGAGCACCTCTCCTCGGTACCGGGCATCGACTCACAGGATCACAGCCCCACCATGCTAGCGGCGCTTCAGGCGCTGGAACGACTGGGCACCAGCGGCTTGGAAGACAAATTGACGGATCTGCGCGACACGGACCCCGATCTTCGCGTACGCGAGGCGGCTCGCCGGGTTCTCTCGGCGCCGCAGGGATCGGTAACTCGCGATGCATCAACGCTCCTGGCTCAGGAGCAATAGGGGGAGCCAGAGAGATGGCAGAAACCGAGACACCAAGGGCCGCTGCAGGTGGGCAGGCAGAGGGCGGCAAGAGTCGCCGTGAGTTCCTCGAATCCTTGCCGTGGGTAACCATCGGCTGGGCGGCGTTCACCGGGGCTGTGGGCGCCATGCTGGCCGCCACGACGAGGTTCATGTTTCCGAATGTGCTGTACGAGCCGCCCCTGCAGTTCAAGATCGGGCTGCCAGTCGACTTCCAGGTCGGCGAGGTGTCGCTGGCCTTCAAAGATCGCTACGGCGTTTGGGTGGTGCGCAACGAGGAGGGTTTCTACGCGCTGATCTCGGTTTGCACGCACCTTGGCTGCACACCCAATTGGCTGGCCGCCGAGAACAAGTTCAAATGCCCATGCCACGGCAGTGGCTTCTACAGCACCGGCATGAACTTCGAGGGGCCCGCACCACGTCCGCTCGAACGAGCTGCCGTCTCGCTGGCCGACGACGGCCAGATTCTGGTCGACAAATCGCGCAAGTTCCTATTCGAGCAGGGTGGCTGGGACGATCCCGACTCGTTCCTCCGCTTTAGCGCTTGAGATCGATGCTGAATCCGCCAGGAGCAAAGCTCGGATGAGCAGTCTCGGAGAACGTCTGAAGGGTCTGAAGGAGAGGTTCGGCTCACCCGAGGACTGGTACGGCGACTTTACCCGCACCCCGGTGTGGAAGTCGCTCTTCCGCCACAAGCTGCCGCAGGATCCGAAGAACCGGGCGCTGGTGGTGCTGACCAACGTGTTCCTGCACCTGCATCCGGTGCGCATGCGCAAGCAGGGGCTGCGGATCTCGTACACCTGGTGCATGGGCGGAATCTCGTTCTTTCTCTTCCTCTCGCTGACGGTCACCGGCATCCTGCTGATGTTCTACTACCGCCCGACCGCGCAGCACGCCTATCCGGACATGCTCGACTTGATGGAGTCGGTGTCGCTCGGCCTGATGCGTGAGATGCACCGCTGGGGCGCGCACTTGATGGTCATCACGGTGTGGCTCCATATGCTGCGTGTTTTTCTCACCGGCTCGTACAAGCCGCCGCGCGAGTTCAACTGGGTTATCGGCGTCACGCTGCTGGTGCTGACCCTGCTGTTTTCGTTCACCGGCTACCTGCTGCCTTGGGATCAGCTGGCCATGTGGGCAGTGACGGTGGGCAGCAACATGGCGCGTGCGACGCCGATCATGGGGGCCGAGGGGCCAGGTCAGCAGCTGATGCAGATCGGCGAAGTGCCGCTTATTACCGCTGGCTCTGACATGCGCTTCGTGCTGCTGGCGGGCAGATTCGTAGGTGAGGCAGCCCTGCTGCGGTTCTACGTGCTGCACTGTCTCGGAATCCCGTTCATCTTCGTGATCTTGCTCGCGGTGCACTTCTGGCGCGTACGCCGCGACGGTGGGATCTCCGGCCCTGGCAAGGGCGGGAAGCTAGCCCTGTGAACGGCAGCAGGATGCTGAAGCAATGATCGAGGCGCTCAAGAACTTCATCAACTTGCTTTTTCAGCCCTACTTCGCGGTCACGTTGACCACCGCGGGGGTCTTGCTGCTGTACCGCTATCGACACCAGGCGACGAAAAACAAGTGGATCGCCGGCAGCATCGTTGCCTCGCCGCTGGTGTTCTTCGCGCTCTCGGCGCTGGATGACAACTTCTGGATCCAGTTCAAGCGTCCCGACAACCTGCCCATCTCGGGGATGGTGTTCCTGGTCGTCTTCTTCACCTGGTTCGCACTGAAGAAGGCAGTCGACAACGACGAGCGCATGAAGGACGGTCGGCCGCCGTATGAGGCCGAAGAGGAGGAGGAGGAGAAGGTCTTCGTGTGGCCGGACCTGGTGTACACGGAGTTCATGTGCGTGCTGCTGGTGAGCATCCTGCTGGTCGTATGGTCGATCCTGGTGCCGGCGCCCCTCGAGGAACCCGCTAACCCGCAGCTGACGCCGAACCCCTCCAAGGCACCGTGGTACTTCCTCGGGCTGCAGGAGATCCTCGTCTACTTCGATCCGTGGCTGGCGGGCGTGGTCATCCCGACGTTCATCCTCATCGGGTTGATGGCGATCCCGTACATGGATCCGAATCCCAAGGGCAACGGCTACTACACCTTCGAGGAACGCCCCTCTGAAATCGTGTTGTTCCAACTCGGCTTCATCGTTCTCTGGGTGTTCCTGATCTTTCAGGGTACGTTCCTGCGCGGGCCCAACTGGAACTTCTACGGTCCCTACGAGATCTGGGACGCGCACAAGCTTGTCCCTCTGGCCAATATTCAGCTGTCCGAGTTCGTCTGGGCGCGCGGGCTGGGGATCGGGCTCCCCAGCTTCTGGCTGGTGCGCGAGTCCGTCGGCATCGTTCTGTTGCTGCTCTACTTCATCGCGCTGCCGGCCTGGGCCGCCAGCAGATTCATGCGGAAGTACTTTGACCAGATGGGGATGATGCGCTACGTAATCTTCACCCAGCTGCTCCTGTGGATGTGCCTGGTGCCGATCAAGATGTATCTGCGCTGGACCGTGAACTTGAAGTACTTCGTCGCGATTCCGGAGTTTTTCTTCAATATCTAGGGGCGGCGGCACGCCCCACACCGTTGTGCAACGAATACGGGCGATGACCGAGCAAGGGGAAACGGATGGCCAAGCCGAAGCGTAAGGGCGTATACGCGCGCGACGTCGACCGCCTGAACTTGTGGTTCGCGGTAGTTGCTATCGCCAGCCTGCTCAGCGTCTTGTGGATGGTCTGGGACGACTACGCCCGGCCGTGGAAGTCGTATCAGCGGCAGTTCCGCGTCATCGAGGCCGAGGTCACGCAACAGCAGCTCGCCGATGAGCAAGCTGGCGTCGACCAGCAGCGGCTAGCCGAGCTGCGTCAGCAGCGCGACGCGGCAGAGGAGACCCTCTCCGGCCAACAGGCGCAGTTAGGCGAGTTGGAGAGCGAGCTGACGCGCGTCAACACTCGCCTGGAGCTCGCCGATCAGAACCTGCGCTTCGCGCGCTCCACCTACGACGCGCGCCGTTGGGTGTTCGAGGAAGCCCGCAAGCACGAGGGTGAGGAAGGCGCCGCGAGCGAGCGCGCCACCCTGGATGCCTCCATCGCGGAAGTAGCGGGGTACGCCGCGGAGGTCGAGGAGCTGACCTTAGAGAGAGATGCGCTGCAGGCCGACCGTGACGACCTCACTGGCGCCGGCGATGAGGCGCGGAGCGCGATCACGGCGATGGAGCGCGAGATCGAGCGCCTGCAGGCGCGGGTGAACAGCCTGCGCTTCAACTGGGTCTACTACCTGCGCAACGCTCCCTTCATGGACAGCTTCAATCCGTCGGTGCGCATCAATCAAGTGGTGCTCAACAACGTCCGCTTCGATCTCAACTTCACCGATGCGCCGCGCGTCGACCGCTGCCAGTCATGCCACTTGGGAGCCGCCTTGGCCGACTACGCCACCAGCGAGCCGCCCTTCACCGCCCACCCGCGCCTGGATCTGTTCGTCGCCGACAACTCGGTGCACCCGGCAGCGCAGTTCGGCTGTAGCTCGTGCCACGGCGGTAAGGGCCACGCCACCAGTTTTCTCAACGCCGTCCACACACCGGACAACGAAAGCGAACGCGAGCGCTGGGAACACGACTACGGTTGGGAGCCCACCCACCTGTGGGAGTGGCCGATGCGGCCCTCGGGCGAAACCCAGGCCGGCTGCCTGAGCTGCCACGGCAGCGACAACTGGCTACCGGACGCCCCCAAGGTCGAGTACGGGCTCGAGTTGGTCGAGAAATTAGGGTGCTACGGCTGTCATCAGATCGACCGCTTCGACGACCGCCGCAAACCGGCACCCAACCTGTCGTTCCTGCGGTCGAAGACCGATATCGAGTGGGCCTACAACTGGGTAATGGAACCCAAGAGCTACCGACCCGACACTCGGATGCCGCGGTTCTTCAATCTCTCGAACACCTCCGACAGCTACTGGACCGAGCGCAACAAGGTAGAGGCCGAGAGCATCGTCACCTATCTGTTCGACAACTCCGTCGAGATCGAGTTGGAGAACGCACCGAACGGCAACGCCGAGCGCGGTGAGGTGCTGGTCGAGTCAGTCGGTTGCCTCGGCTGCCACATGATCGGCGAGGACAGCGCCCAGGAGGACACGGAGGGTGAACGACCTGGCGAAGCAGCGCGCTTCAGCGGCTATCGCCACCACGGCCCGAACCTGAGCGGCCTCGGCAGCAAGGTCAGCGCCGACTGGCTCTACACCTGGGCACGTGACCCGACGCACTATTGGGACGAGACGGTGATGCCCGACCTGCGGCTGACACCGCAGGAGGCGGGCGACATCACCGCCTATCTGGTCGGCATCGAGCGGCCGGGCTGGGAGGATCCGCAGATTCCCCCCGTCGACCCGGCGCTACGCGACGCGGTGGCGCTCGAGTATTTGCGGACGCAGCTGCCGAGCGAGGAGGCTGCCGCCCGTGTCGCGTCGATGGACGAAAACGAGACGCGCAACTACCTGGGCGAGCGGCTCATCAATCGCTACGGCTGTTCGGGCTGCCACTTGATCCCGGGCTTCGAGAACGCCGGCCGTGTCGGCACGAGCCTGACAGAGTGGGGCAGCAAGCCGGTGACGCGCCTCGATTTCGGGCTGCGCGACATGGAGCACGAGCGCGGCGTGTTCCTGGAGCAGAAGCTGCGCGCACCGCGCAGCTACGACGACGGCCGCGAGCGGTCGGCCGAGGAAATGCTCCGCATGCCGAGCTTCGACCTCACCGAAGAGGAGATCGAAGCGCTCGCCACCGCAATCCTCGGGCTCACCAGCGAGGAGACGCCGGCCGAGAGTCTGCCGGCACCAACACCGCGGCGCCTGGCGATTGAAAAGGGCCGCCATATCGCCGACCTCTACAACTGCCGCGGCTGCCACATCCTGGAAGACCGCGGTGGCGCCATCCGCGATGTTATCGCCGAGGCCAAGCTCGCCTCCGGCGAAGTAGCCAGCCTTGCCGCCGGGTTGGTGTTCGGACCTCCGAACCTGCGCTCCGAGGGGGCCCGCGTGCAGCCTACGTGGCTATACCGTTTCTTCGACGAGCCCAGCACCATCCGCCCGTGGCTGCAAGTACGCATGCCGACGTTCCAGTTCGAGGATGAGGACCTCAACGCCCTGACCGCCTATTTCGCGGCCCTTGATGAGGCCCCTTACCCGTTCGAAGAGACGTTCACCACGGCGCACGAGTACCCGGCGAGTCTGGTGCGCGAGGGCGCCGTGCTGGCCGCGGATCAGGGTGGCTCGTTGCAGTGTTTCTCGTGCCATTTCCAGGGCGAACAGGAGCCGCGCGTACCACCGACGCAGTGGGCGCCCGACCTCGCCCTGGCAGCCGACCGCCTACGACCGCAGTGGCTCGACGGCTGGATCAAGGATCCACAAAGCCTGCAGCCCGGCACCAACATGCCGCAGTTCTATGCCAGCCTCGATCCGGGCCGCGGCTACTGGGCTCCACTGGGCAACGATCCGCAGGTCGAGATCGACGCCCTGGTTGCCTACATCATGAGCATCGGCAACTAGTTTCCCGTGAAGGAATAGCAGCGCTTCCTGGACGCAACGCAGCAGCAGCCTTGCACCCGCAGACAGGCGGGCGTGACCCGCCCAATCAGGGCATAATCTACGCCGTTGTTCTGAACAGATTCCCGCGCTCCGCCCGATCCCGGCGCGGCGGTGAGAATCGCCCTAGGAGTTGACAATGCAGCAACGAAAGTTCGCAGCGGTCGTCGCATCGATCGCGCTCGTCGCCGTAGCCGCTTGCGGCGGTGGTGTCGACGATGCGGCCACACCGACCCCGGATACCAGCGCCCCAGCGGCAACCGCGCCTGACCTGAGCGACGCCGGCGGCATCAGCGGCACGGTGATGTTCTCGGGCGATGCGCCCGCCGCCGACACCATCCAGATGGCCGCCGACCCCTTCTGTCAGCTCGCCCACAGCGACACAGTGACGACGTCGCCGGTGCTGGTCGACGACGCGGGTGGCCTGATGAACGTGGTCGTGCACGTCGCCGCCGGGCTCGAAGGCTACACCTTCCCGGCCGCCAGCGGCCCGGCAAGCATGGGCCAGAACGGGTGCATCTACGCACCGCACATCGTCGCGCTGCGCACCGGCCAGATGCTGACGATCCTCAACGACGACGACACGCTCCATAACGTCAACGTCCAGCCGAACGAAAACTCCGCGTTCAACCAGGCGCAGCCGCTCGCCGGAATGGTCATCGAAAAGGTGTTCGACAACGCCGAGGTCGGCATTCCCGCACGATGCGATGTACACCCCTGGATGTCGGCGTTCATCAACGTGTTCGACCATCCGTACTTCGCCGTGTCGGGCACCGACGGCAGCTTCTCGATCGACAACCTGCCCCCAGGCGATTACGTGATCGAGGCGTGGCACGAAACGTTGGGCACGCAGACGCAGAGCGTTACCGTGGCCCCGAACGAGACAGCCGCGGCGAGCATCAGCTTCGGAGGCTGACCCCCACACGCCTGTCGCGCTGCGACGAGGCTCACAGCACGGCCTTCTTCGTCGGCGCCCCACCAAGAGGGGCGCCGACGTCGTTTGGGAACAATCGAGACCACGATGAGCAGGCGCCAGGAGACGGCCGGGGGGTGGCTGCACCGGTACGCGCTGTTGGTGACAGCGGCGACCCTGGTGCTGATCGTCGCGGGCGGTATGGTGACCAGTACCGACTCAGGCCTGGCGGTACCCGACTGGCCGCTGTCGTACGGCATGCTCTTCCCACCGATGGTGGGCGGAATCTTCTACGAGCACGGCCATCGCATGATCGCCGGCGCCGTCGGCCTGATGACCGCAGCGCTGGCGTTCTGGGTATCGCGTTGTGAGGCCCGTGCTTGGGTGCGACGACTGGGTTGGCTGGCGCTCGGCACGGTGGTTGTTCAGGCGCTGCTGGGCGGCATCACGGTGATCTGGCTGCTGCCGCCCGTCGTGTCGACGTCGCACTTGGGAACGGCGATGCTGTTCCTGGCAATCGTCACGCTGCTGGCGATCGCAACGTCGCCAAGCTGGCACGCCACCCACCGGCGAACCGCGGCGCCTGCTGGTGAGCTGCGGCGGCTCGCCCTGGTAGCTACCGCCGCAGCTTACCTGCAGATCCTGCTCGGCGCGGCGATGCGCCACACCGGAGCCGGTCTCGCCTGCCCCGATTTCCCGCTGTGCAACGGACGGTTGCTGCCCGATCTGACCAGCGGGGCGATTGCCCTCCACATGTCGCACCGAGTCGGCGCGCTCGTCGTCACCGCGCTGGTGTTCTGGCTCGCCGAGCGCGCCTGGGCTCGTTATCCCGACGTGCCCGAGTTCCGCCGCCCGGCGCTGGCGGCTCTCGGCTGCGTGGCCCTGCAGGTCCTCCTCGGAGCGCTCAGCGTAATCTCGCAGCTGGAGGTCTACACGACCACCGCACACGTGCTCGGCGGCGCACTGTTGCTCTGCAGCCTGGTCGTGCTCACCGCCCGGGCGCATCGCCGAATCGCCCCGTCATCAGAGTCGCCCGTCGACGTGCGGCAGATCTCGGGGGCAATCGCTTGACGACATCGTCGGCGTCCGCAGCTAGCAGCCCTCCCACCCGGCTAGCCGACTACATCGCGCTCACCAAGCCGCGCCTGAGCGCGCTCGTGCTCGCCACCACGGCGGCCGGGTTCCTGCTGGCGCCACGGCCGAGCGCGACGTTGATCCCGCTGGCCTTCGCGCTGTTGGGCACCATCCTCGTGGTAGGGGGGGCCAACGCGCTCAACCAGGTAAACGAGCGCGAAATCGACGCCTTGATGCGCCGCACACGCGATCGACCGCTGCCGTCCGGGCGCCTATGGGCTGGGCCCGCCGGAGCCTTCGGAGTCATGCTTGCGGTCGTCGGCGTCGCCGTTCTGGCGTTCCAGGTCAACCTTCTATCGGCAGCACTGGGCGCTGGCGGGTTCGTGCTCTACGTCTTCGTCTACACGCCGCTGAAGCGTTTGTCGCGGCTCTGCACGCTGGTCGGCGCAGTTCCTGGTGCCACCCCGCCGATGATCGGTTGGGCGGCGGCCACCGGACAGCTCGATCGCACCGCCGCGGTGCTGTTCGCCATCCTGTTCTTCTGGCAGATGCCCCACTTCTTGGCTATCGCGCGGCTGTTTCGCGACGACTACCGCAGCGCCGGAATGATGATGACGGGCGTTCAGGAGGACGATCCCCAAGCGTATCGACACATGATCTTCTACTGCGTAGCGCTGATCCCGATCTCCGCGTCGCTGGTCTGGACCGGTGCGACAGGAACCGTGTACCTGGCCGGGTCGATCTTGCTCGGTGTGGGTTTCCTGGGGAGCGCCGTGCGCGCCGCATTGAAGCCCTCGCGGCGGACCGACCGGGCTGCCTTCCTTTACTCGTTGATCTACCTGCCGGCGCTGCTCGCCCTCATGCTGCTCGACCGGCAGGTCTTCTGAGCTGTGCATCCGATGGATACCGCTCCCGACTGGGTTCGCTCCCTGCCGCTCATCAACGCCGGGCTCAACGGCACCTGTGCCGTACTGCTGCTGAGCGGCTACCGGTTCATCCGCAGGCGCCGTATCGGGGCGCATCGTGCCTGTATGCTCGGCGCCTTCGTCAGCAGCCTGTTCTTCCTGACCGGCTACCTGACGCTCCACTACCACATCGGCACGACGCGGTTCGGGCACGACGGGACGGCGGTTCGCGCCCTCTTCATGACAATCCTGCTGACCCATACGGTTCTCGCGGTCACCACCGCGCCCATGGTCCTGTGGACGCTGGCGCGCGCCCTCCGCGGGCGGTTCGCGCAGCACGCCGCGCTGGCGCGCTGGACGCTGCCGATATGGCTCTACGTCTCGCTGACCGGGATCATCATCTACGTGATGCTGTATCACGTTCCCGGGACTGCCCCGTAATCGTCATCGATGAATCCGAGCTGCGCCGGCATCTACGGAATTCGAGGGAGTCTGCAGGGTGCGTTTCATGGCCATAGTGCTCTCCGCTGTTGATGTCGGCCCAATGTTTCGATTACCTTGCGTGCCTACCGCGTAGAGGCCTCGGTGCCAGCACGCGATGGAGGTTCGCATGGCCGTTCCCAAGAGAAGCGACCCGACTGCTCGCCACGTTGATGCGACCGGGCGCTTCTTCGGCGCCGTCACCGTGGCACTGGTGTTGGCGCTGGCGCTCGGTGCGAACACGCTCGCCTGGGCGCATCGGTCTCAGGATCATGCAGAGATTCCCCGCTTGTGGCCAGGGCCCGATGGCAAGCCATTGCCGTTTCGAACCTACAATGAGGCGACGGAGTTCCTGCGCACAGCCCGGATCGTGTCGTCTGAGAATGTCGGCATCGGCATCGCGGGGATAAAGCGCCTGGTGCTCGAGCACGACGGCATCCGCGCGCGCGGAGCGTTTCACGCCATCAACAACGTGACGAGCGACTCCCGCGTGGGCGGGCGCATGTTCCGCAGCTACTACGACAGCTACAAGAACCAGTGCGCTGCCTATGTGCTGGCGCGCCTGTTCGAGCTCGACAACGTGCCGCCGACGGTATGCCGCAGGGTCAACGGAATCGAGGGCAGTGTACAGCTCTGGATGGAGGAAACGCGCAGCGAGACCGATCGAAACGAGGCGGGATTGCGCCCGCCGGTGATAAGCGACTGGCTGCGCCAGGTCCAGGCCATGCGGCTCTTCGACAGCTTGATCTTCAACGACGACCGGAACCCAGGCAACTACCTCTTCGACGCCGATTGGAAGCTCTGGATGATCGATCACTCACGCGCATTCCAGATGCGCAGGGAGCTGAAGTACAGCGATGAGTTCGTCTGGTGCACTCGGCGCACGTGGCAGCTGCTGAACCAGGTGACCGATGCACAGATCCGCGCAGCGATCGACACCTACCTCGCGCCGACGCAGATGGGCGCGCTCGTGGAGCGACGCGGACGGCTCGTTGAGCACATCCAGAAGTTGATTGACGAGCGTGGCGAAGACACCGTAATCCGCTAGCGATCAGGCTCGCTCCTTAGCGCAAGAGCAACCCGCGTCACCGGCATCGTCGTCTACGTGATGCCGTATCAGATGCTGCCGCGCTGCGCGCCGACGCGCGTCGAGGTGACTGGATCCAATTGCCCGACGGGTCGTGGCGGCAGCATCAGTGAAAGTCGGGGGTCGCAACCGGCTCAGGCAACGGGCGAGGAGCTAGCGGCCGCACCTGCGACGATCCTCGCGTCTTCCCCCCCTACTCCACCACCCGCATGAGCCCCTGCATCGTTTGCCAGTGGTTCGGGAACGTGCAAAGAAAGTCGTAGTCGCCGACCACGCTCGGAGCGGTGAACTCGAGCACCTGGTACTCGCGGTGGTTGAGCAACTCCGACGCGGCAATGATCTTGTCACTGGCGGGCAGGAACCCGACGGCGAAGCCCACCGCGCCGAGCGCCTCGGCGGCCAGGCCGATCTCCTCGGCCGAGCCGGGCTCGCCGATGATCAGGTTGTGCGGCATGTAGTCGGGGTTCTCGAACCAGATCTTCACGCTCTGCCCGGGGTTGACGGTGAACTCGGCAATATCGAACCGCATCTGGTCGACGAGCGTCCGGATGACGATGGCGTCCGGATCGGGAGTGACGTCTTCGATGTCGGGGTCGTCCGCAAGCCGCGAGGCGAAGTCGAACGGCTCCGCGGCGTTGTGATCCCAGAACTGTTCCACTGTCCGGGCCGCGATGCGCGCGTGCGGCTCGGGAGAGTTGAGCACTAGCGCCAGCAGGTCGCGGTTGACGACGTTGTGCTGCTGATGCACCCAGAGCGCTTCCAGAAAATGGTGCGCGTCGCGCGCACCGCGGGCATCGAACTGCTGCAGCCACTCCTCGGTGGCGGCAATCACCGCGGCGCTGTCGCGTTCGGAAAGCTCCACGCGCGCCCGACGCCGGATGCCGTTGATCGGATGCTCGAGAGCAGCGAGCAGCTCCGGGATCGGCCGTCCATCGATGGCGACGTGGTCCGACAACGGCCGCCCCGGCACGGTGATCCGGTGGATGCGCCCGTGCGCATGGTCGCGAGCAGGGTCGCGCACGTTGTGCTGCATGTGTCCAACGATGGCATTGGCCCAGTCGGCGACGTACACCGCACCGTCGTCGGCGATCTCGAAGTCGGTGGGCCGGAAGTTGGGGTCGGTGGAGACCAGGAAATCGTCGATCTCGGTGCCGTGCACGTCGCCGGTGTCGGTGTCGGTGTCGAACGTCAGCTCGTATTGCTTGATCCCGAGGAACGCGATGGCGTTGAGGATAAGGAAGTTACCCTGGCTCTCGTCGGGAAAGTGCGCGCTGGAGAGGATTCCGCTGCTCGGCACCGGTCGCACTGTGTGCTGCAGCAACGAGCGCATGCTGAACGAGGCGTCGCCGTTAGGCTTCACCTGATAGGCGGCTCCGCCGGTGGCGTCGGTGGCGTAGTGGTAGCCCCAGTAGTCGAAGCTGATTCCGTGCGCGTTGGGCACATTCTCGGCGTGGAAGCTGAACTCGTAGGTGCGCGGGTTGAAGCGGTACATCCCGGAGGCGTTCGATTCCTGGTTCGACCTCCAGGGCGTCTCGACGTTGGAAACGTTGAAGATGCCGCGCTGGTAGTAGATGAACCCGTCGGGACCGTATACGAAGTTGTTGGCCGAGTGATGTGTGTCTGCCGATCCGAGCGCGCCGAGGACGCGGATGCGCACATCGGCCACGTCGTCGCCGTCGGTGTCCTTGAGGAACAGCAGGTCGGGCACCGAGGCGACGATCACGCCGCCGTTCCAGAACTCGAAGCCGGTCGGATTGTGTACGTAGGCGAAGGTGATCGCCTCGTCGGCGACGCCGTCGCGATCCTCGTCGGGGAGGATCAGCAGGCGATCGTCCATCGCCTTGGTCGGCTCCCACTTCGGGTAGGTCGCCCACGTCGCCGCCCACAGCCGCCCGCGCGTGTCGACGCCGAGCTGCACCGGGTTGATGAGCTCCGGGAACATCTCCTCGGAGGCGAAGAGATTGGCGCGCAGGCCCTCGTCCAGGGACATCTTGTCGATGCTCTCCTGCGGGGTCATGAAGTCGAGCGTGCCGGTGATGCTCACGCCGTCCTGAACCTGAGGCTCCGCCAGGTTCGTCTTGACCTCGACGGGCTTGGGCACGTCGGAGTCGTCGGGCGCCAGGGAGGCGCCGTTGGCCGCGGCCCAGGTCACCGCATCGCGGTTCGCAGCCATCACGTCGAGCTGCGTGAGCTCGTGCTGCAGCACCTCGAAGTTCGTCTGGTCATCGGTGAAGGCGAGCGATGAGCGTGTGCCCCAGACGTCGTTGCCGTCCGTGGCGCGGTAGCGGTTGAACCAGTGCCAGTTCTTGTCGAGAACCGCGGTGCGCACCGCCTCGAGCGTCTCCGGATCGGCACTCGGCGCCCGACCCACCAATGACTCGACGATCACCTCGGCGATTCGCCGGTTGCCGTCGCTATTCAGGTGAATGCCGTTAATGGTCAGCGGATCCGCGGCGGCGCGATAGAGCTCCTGCGAAGGACCGAACAGGTCGACGTAGGGCACGCTCCTGTCTCGCGCCACCGCCGCCATGGCCTCCGTGTAGGCGGCGAGGCGGGCGTTGTTCTCGCGGCCGTCCGGTAGGTTCGGGTCGTGAAGGTCCTCGTGCGCGATGGGAGACAGCAGCACGATCCGCGGCGCTCCGCGGCCGGAATAGCTCTGCGCTCGCGTATGATCGATCCAGTCGTTCAACGCTTCGGCAAACTGCGCCGGTTGCCCGTCGAAGGATTCGTTGTAGCCGAACATGGCGACGACGACGTCGGCTTGCGAGAACAACAGATACTCGTCGGCGCTCGGGAACCCGGGCCCGGCAGGCCCGTCATCACGACCAGGCACCGATCCCTTGACGCGCGGGCGATGATCGAGGCGGTCGCCGGCAAAGCCGTGGTTGCGGATCACCAGTTGCAGATCCGGGAGCTCCGATTGCAGGTGCGCTTCCAGCCAGCCGTCATGCTGCATGCGGTCCGCCAGCGCGTTGCCGATGAGCACCACGTGGTCGCCTTGCTCGAATGGGATCTCGGTGGTGCTGCACGCCGCAGCGGCAGCGAGCAAAACGAGCACCGGTGTGATGCCTCGGGAGCAGCTCCACATGGGCTCAGTCCTGGGTCGGCCTGTCCGTCGACATGATCGGCGTATCCCAGCCGGCGAGATCGGCCGGCCTCACGCCGCGGCGGTAGCCATCGAAGTTGAAGGTCACGGGATTATAGGGCCCCACAAAGGATAGGTCGCTGTCGGCGCGAATCGAATCCTCCAAGCCCACAGTCCACAGGGCCGCGTTGAGCAGCAGCCGGCGAAAGCCCTCGTTCAGGAAGTCCTCGGAGGCGCCGTGCGTCGTAGTAAAGACGCGGGCCTGGCTGCCGTCCCCAGCCTCGTAGATGCGCGTCCAAGCCACGGGCAGCACCGCCTTGTCGGGCGCCGGAGGCGAATCGGCGGTCATGCCGTCGAGGACCTGCCCGCGGGCCAACACCACGGAATCAGGCATCGGATCGGCGTAGTAACCGCCCGACTGAACGTGCACGTCGCGTACGCCGCGAAGAATCGGGTGCGACTCCTGCCCCTCGAGCAGCAGGCTCGAGCTCTGCTCGTGATTCTCGCCATGATGGGTCACCCAGGTCTCGCCGAGCACCTGGCGGCCGAAGCCGCCCTCGTACTCCGGGACGGAGGAGTCCCAGGTGTACTTGACGAAGGGCCCTTCCTCGATCTTGAAGGCATGGGTCGCGGTGCGGATGCCGACGATCGGGCCGCCGCGGTCGAGGTAGTCGACGATGTGCTGCATCTCGGTGGCCGGGAAGTCCTGAAAGCGCAGGCCGACGATCAACAGGTCGGCGGTCTCGAGCGCCTCGAGGCCAGCGATGTCGGAGCTTCCGGGCTCGATGAAACCGTCGGAGTCGAGCGTGAAGAAGACGCTGCACTTGAAGCCGAATCTGCTGGCCAAGATGCGCCCCATCGCCGGCAGGATCTCTTCAGACCGATACTCGTGGTCCCCGGCGATCATGACGATGTGCTTGCCGGCGCCGGGGCCGCCTGTACCTTCGTACACGACGCGATAGGGGCTGTCCTGCGGGGCAGGGCTGCCACAGCTCGCCAGCGCGGCAAGGATTGGCAGCGACCAGCGCGCGATTCTCATCGGCAACCTCCAAGCGGCATCACGCCCTCGCAGCGACCGCCGCCTCGGCGCCTTCGCCCGCGACCAATCGACCACGCTTGATGACCCAGCGCGGACGCAGCTGTCCGAACCGGTACGGCAGCATACGGTAGTCGTGGGCGGAGTAGATCTGCAGGTCGGCGCGCATTCCCGGCTCCAGCCGACCTACGACATCGCCTTGACCGATGGCATGCGCGGCGTTGGTCGTTGCTGCGACCAGCGCCGCCTCGGGAGTCATTCCCAGTAAGGTGCACGCCAGCGCAACGATTAGCCCCATGGACTCGATGGCGCTCGTTCCGGGGTTGAAGTCGGTGGCCAGGGCAATCGGGACGCCGGCCGCCTGCAGCCGTCGAGCCGGCGCCTGGCGACGCGACATCAAGTACAGCGGCACCGACGGCAGGAGCACTGCGACTACGCCGGCACCTGCCAGGGCAGCGATTCCCGCCGTCGAGATGTAATCGAGATGATCTGCCGAGACTGCACCGACCTCGGACGCGAGCTCGGCACCACCGGTGTCGGCAAGCTGATCCGCGTGAATCTTGATGCCGCACTGGGCGTCAGCGGCGGCGGCGAAGACACGGCGGCACTCGGGAACGGAAAACGCACCTTCCTCGCAAAACGCGTCGACGTAGTCGATGCGATCGGCAAGCGTCGCGATCATCTCCTCCACCAGGCTCAAATAGCCCTCTCGGCGATCGCGGTGCTCGGGCGGCATGGCGTGTGCCGCCAATAGCGTCACTACCACGTCCGTCGCCTCTGTTGCAGCAAGGCGCCGCGCCGCTCGAACGAGCTTGGCCTCATCCGCAGCGCTGAGCCCGTAGCCGCTCTTTGCCTCAACGGTGGTCGTACCCGCACTCAGCATGCGTCGAAGCCGGCGCGCGCCAATCTCGACGAGATCCTCCTCACTACAGGCCCGAGTAGCAGTGACCGTGCTGAGAATGCCGCCGCCGGCCTGCAGGATTTCGCTGTAGCTGGCGCCGTCAATGCGCTGCGCGAACTCACCAGGCCGCCAGCCGCCGAACAGCAAATGCGTGTGCGGATCGACGAATCCAGGTATCAGCACGCCGCCGTCGGCGTCCAAACTTACCGCATCAGCAGCGACGCGCACGGTCGACAGAACGCCGCTTGCCGGACCCGCGTACACGATCTCTTCGCCGGCAACTGCGACGGCGGCGTCCTCAACCAGACCGACGTTCCCCTGATCGACGCCGCGCTGCGGGTACGTGGTCCCGCCGGCCATGGTGAGGCACTGTCGGATGCCACGAACGACGAGCGTGGCAACGGTCTTACCACCCGACTCAGCCATCGAGCGAGGGCATTTTCACGTTGCGCGTCCGAGCCGTCTCGATTGCCAGCTCGTAGCCGGCGTCGGCATGACGCACGACGCCGAGCCCGGGATCGACGGTGAGGACTCGCTCGAGCCGCTCCGCTTTGTGCTCGGTGCCGTCGGCGACGATCACCATCCCAGCATGCAACGCTCGCCCCATCCCGACCCCACCGCCGTGATGAAACGAAACCCACGAGGCGCCGCTGACTGCGTTCATGGCGAAGTTCAAGAGCGGCCAGTCGGCCACTGCGTCGGAGCCGTCGAGCATCGCCTCGGTCTCCCGGTTGGGCGAAGCCACAGATCCGCAATCGAGGTGATCGCGGCCAATGGCGACCGGTGCCGACACCTCGCCCGAGGCTACTAGCCGGTTGATCTCAAGACCGAATCGCGCCCGTTCACCGTATCCGAGCCAGCAGATCCTCGATGGTAGTCCGAGCTGAGGGACGCGCTCCCGCGCCAAGCTCACCCAGCGATGCAGCACCCGATCGTCTGGGAACACACGCAGGAGGGCGTCGTCGAGCACCGCGAGATCCGCCTCGTCCCCAGACAAACAGGCCCAACGGAAGGGTCCCTTGCCCTCGCAGAACAACGGACGAACGTATGCTGGAACGAATCCGGGATAGAGGTAGTGACCATTGTCATCGCGCACTGTCAGGCCGCCGCGCTCCGCCTGACCTCGCAGGTTGTTGCCATAGTCGAAGCACACCGCACCGGCGCGCTGCAGGTCGAGGATGCCCTGCGTATGCGCCACGATCGAATCGAGAGCGCGGCGACGATACTGGTCGGGAGCATCGACCCTCAATCGGTCGAGCTCTTCGAGGTCGCCGAGCGGTACGTAGTCGAGCAGGTTGTGCGCCGATGTTTGGTCGGTGACCACGTCGGGGATGGCGCCCATCGCGGCCAGCCGCGGATAGACCTCGGCAGCGTTGCCAACCAGCCCCACAGACAGCCCTCTCCCCTGACTCCGAGCCTCCTCGATCCAGCCTACTGCCTCCTCGAGATCGTCCGATCGGCGGTCGCAGTATCCTTCCTCGACCTTGCGGGCGACACGATCCGGGCGCACCTCGACGACCAGCGCGGCGGCGGCGTTCATCGTCGCTGCCAGCGGTTGGGCGCCGCTCATCCCACCGAGCCCGGCGGTGAGGACGAATTTGCCCCGCAGGCTATCGGCGCCGAACTCCTGCTTCGCACAGGCGGCGAAGGTCTCGTACGTACCCTGCAAGATCCCCTGAGTGCCGATGTAGATCCAGGATCCGGCCGTCATCTGTCCGTACATCATGAGACCGGCCAGATCGAGCTCCTCGAAATGCTCCTCGGTTGCCCAATCCGGCACCAGGTTGGAATTGGCGATGATCACTCGCGGAGCATCAGGCGATGTGCGCGCCACGTAGACGGGCTTGCCCGACTGAACGCACAAGGTCTCGTCGGCGGCCAGGCTACGCAGGCTCTCGACGATCTGTCCGTAGGCTCGCCAGTTCCGCGCCGCCCTGCCGCTCCCTCCGTACACCACCAGATTCGGCCAGTCGACGGCAACCTCAGGATCGAGGTTGTTCATCAGCATCCGCAGGGCGCCTTCTGTGTCCCAGGTCGAGCAAGTGCACTCTACTCCGCGCGGCGCCCGAATCGGCCCCGCTGGACGCTCGTCCGTATGCATCGGCCTCCCGATGTTTTTGGTTTCCGTCATCCTCGTACCCATGCGCCGCTCAGGGTTGGCCCCCCGGGCTGATGTCGCGAAGAC
This sequence comes from Acidobacteriota bacterium, assembly GCA_965205505.1. GTDB lineage: Bacteria > Acidobacteriota > UBA890 > UBA890 > WLXD01 > DASCOT01. The sequence goes on along the minus strand of CBDBHB010000009.1, from coordinate 2,499,866 downwards.
GCCAGACGGCGATGTCGGCGACGAAAGCCTCGCCCAGCTGTGTCGTGCGCAACGGCTCGAAGTACGCCTCGAACGCCCGGTCCCACCGGTTCAAGATCCGGTCACCGGCGCCGCCTGGGCCGCGATCCTCGTACAGCACCCCGGCATGATCATCGATGGTGAGAATATCGCCCGCCCGCACGACGTCGAACTCCACCGCACGCAATGGATCGTTGGTCCAGTAGTAGGTGCCGTCAGTGGCCAGAAACATGTCGTCCACTACCCTGTCGGCGATGTCTTCGAGACGATCCCACGGCAGGATCGGCCCTTCGAAGCCACCTGCGCGCCGCTGCGCCGCCTGCCAGAATGCGAGCACCGTGCCTCCCAGAAAACGCTCTGCCGGATGATCGTCCGTCTCCCCGATCACCGGCACATAGGGCAATCCGGCAAACCCCTGGAGGATCCCGAACGCGTCGTCGCCGGCGCGCACCGTCACCCGATGAGGGCGCGCGGCCGCTGCGGCCGCGTGGGCCGCGTCGCCCCCTGGGGAGGCCGACCGCTGGAGGATTCGGTCACGCTGATCACGAATCACGGCGCGCACCATGAAGTGCATCGTTCCGGCTCCGAGATCAGGGTAGGCATCGCCGCTGGGGTCGATGTCCGCAGCGTGGCTCCAACCGAAACCCCAGCTCACTTGATAGTTGTCGGTGAAGCCGATCTGCGTAGCGACGAAGCTCGGGTCGAAGTTCTCGTTGGCGAACGGAAACGTCGGTTCGACCTTGAACCAGAGAAACTCCGGCGCGTACCACCAACTGCTCCACGCCTCGACCGGGCGAGGCTCGGCCTCCGGGGCGAGACGCACACTGGGCGTGCTACCGAAGAGCACCGTCTCTCCGCCGCCAAAGCGCGGCGTCGCCTCCAGGATCGCGAACAGGGTAACGGGCGTGCCCGAGACCGCCTCCTTCGACGCGACGCTGGCTACCGTGTCGCCGAACGTCGCCGACGCCACCCATACGCGCCCAATCTGCGGCGTCAGCCAGGCACGCGCACGCGGCACACCGAGAACCACCGAGAGCAACGAAGCAACGACGGTAGAGGCAATTAACGCCAACCGCAGTCGTTCAGGAGCCGGCGGGCGCATAGGCGAGCGTCCTAGTGTTCTGTAACAGAGGTTCGTTGCATATTGTGGCGCGCGCGACTTAGTCGAATCCAAGGAGGCTCGACGACGGCGATGCTGAGCGTATCGCAGAGGAGGGCCGACGCCGGAGGCGGCCAGTCCCGCGGCCACCCGGAGGGCTGGGTCGATATGGGGGCAATCTCAGCGTTGCGATTCGTCGACGATGGACACCGCATCGCCATTCTCATCGCGCCTTGAGCTTGCCCCCATCTCGACCCAGCAATATGCAACGAACCTCTGTTACAGGACACTAGCAGGCCGTGGTGAAAGTGAATCGACGCTCGTGGCTCCGCAAGGCGGCCTCCTGTTAGGATGCCGCGATCTCGGCGCGGTCCCTTTCAGGGGCTAGCAGCCCGGCGCGGCCGATGAGTCGCGCCGCCACGCGACGCACGGTATTGATCGGGATGGCGAAGCCGACGCCGGCGTAGGCACCGCGCCCGGTCCTTGACGCCGCCTCAGACACTGCGATCGCCGTATTGATGCCAATAACTTCACCACGCAGATTCGCTAGCGGGCCGCCGGAGTTGCCGGGGTTGATCGCCGCGTCTGTCTGGATGAATCCGCTGCGCATCGACAGTGACCGCACGCGGCGATCAAGGGCGCTCACGATACCTGTCGACACCGTCCCCGTCAGCCGAAACGGGGCTCCCATGGCTACCACCCACTCACCCACTCGAAGCACCTCCGAATCGCCCAACGCCGCTGCCTGTAGCGGCTCGGTGACGTCGACCCTGAGGACCGCGAGATCAGTGCTGCTGTCGCGCCCCACCACGGTCGCCAACAACGGCGGCAAGCCTTGCAGCAGTATCTCGATCTGTCCGGCACCTTCCACGACGTGCCAATTGGTCACCAAATAACCGTCGGAGCGGACCACCAGCGCTGAGCCGCTCGAACGCTGCGGAGCCCCCTCGCCGCGCGCTCCGTCGTAGATAGCCACCACAGCTACGGAAGGCTCGAGCACACGCGCGACCTCTGTCCACGACGTGGCGAGCCGATCGGTGCGGAACTCCGGCAGCGGGCCACCGAGATCGACCTCGGGCCACAACGCGCCGTCCGGGGCCACGTAGTGACTACCCGCCAGCGACACCGCCAGGAGGCCAAGAACCGCCAGCAGCGTACGCTGCATCAGCTGTTTGAAAGTGTAGTTCACGGAGGCAGTTTAGCACGGTGGCCAGGCGGCTCCGGAAGCGAAAAACCCCTTGTGGGGCAGCACATTGGGTAGGACCCATAGTCCGCTCGACGCCGCTCAACCAGGACCACCGACCGTCCATCGGAGCACCGTGCCGGCGACGAAATGTTGCTTGCCGGCGGCGCGTAGCGTGACTACCCTCATCTAAGGAGAAGCTGACTCCGCTCCCCCTCTCAGAATCCGCGCCACATCTGCGAAATCATGCTGAAGAAGATACTGATCGGGGTCGTCGCGGCGCTTATCGTCACCGCCGGCGTGTATGCGAATCGCGGACGCACCGCCAAGGCCATCGAGGTGCAAACCGAGAACGTCAAGCGCCGCGACCTTACCGCGACGGTCTCCGGCTCGGGCAAGATCAGGCCGTTCAAGGAGGTCGACATCTCCTCCAACGTTAGCGGTCGCGTAGTGCAGCTCTCGGTACTGGAAGGACAGGACGTGTCGGCCGGGCAGTTCCTACTCCGAATCGACCCGGTGCGCTACCGCAGCGCCGTCGAGCAGGTCGAGGCATCGATGCAGTCGGCAGAGACCAACACCGAGCTGGCCCGCCAGAATCTCGCCTATGCACGCGACGTGCTCGACCGCCGCGAGGGTCTGTATCAGCAAGACCTGCTCGCCGAGGAAGCCTACCTGGAGGCGCTACAGGCGGTGCGCCGCGAGGAGCAAAACCTGCAGATGCGGGAGACCGACATCGAGCGCCTGCGCGCCCAGCTCAAGCAATCCGAGCACGACCTGTCGCAGGTGGCATTCCGGTCGCCGATCGACGGGGTCATCACCAAGCTCAACATCGAAGAGGGGGAGACCGCCATCACCGGGACCATGAACAACCCGGGTACGGTGCTCCTCACGGTCGCCGACCTCTCGTTCGTCGAGGCGGAGATCGAGATCGACGAGACCGACATCGTCGACGTCGAGCTTGGGCAACAAGCAGAAGTCCGCATCGACGCGTTTCCAGATTCCGTGTTCTCGGCAAGTGTGATCGAAGTGGGGAGGAGCCCGATCAACAGCGCCCAAGCGACCTCGAGCACGCAGGCGATCAACTTCAAGGTAGTTGTGCGCGTGCTCGAAGCCGTCCCAGGCGCTCGACCGGGGCTGTCGTGCACAGCCGACATCGTGACCGCCACCCGCGACGAGGCGCTGGCGGTTCCAATCCAGTCGTTGATTCTGCGCGAGGTCGAGCTGGACGAGAACGGGCAGATCGTGCAGCGCGACCCCCTCGCCGAGCTCTTGGCCGAGGTCGAAAACGGCGGTGGGGATGACGATGCCGAGCAGGAGCTTCAAGAGCTCGAAGGAGCTTTCTTGGTTCGAGACGACAAGGCGGAGTTCGTCCCAGTGAAGATCGGCGTGGCCGGCGAGCGATACTTCGAGGTACTTTCGGGGATTGCCGAGGGCGATGAGGTGGTGGTCGGCCCATTCGACGTGATCCGCACGCTGCAGTCCGGCGAGCGCGTCGACACCGGCACGCCACGACGAAATCGAACCACGAAGGAAACGGAGTAAGCGCATGAGTGAGGCGGAGACGCGCGGCACCGATGGCGGATCGCCGATCATCGAGATCCGTGGCCTCGGAAAAACGTACGACATGGGTAAGGTCAAGGTCGAGGCGCTTCGCGGTGTCGACCTTGACATATATCAGAACGAGTTCATCGCCATCATGGGCCCTTCGGGCTCCGGCAAATCGACTCTGATGAACCTGATCGGTTGCCTGGATACGCCGACCGCTGGCACATATACGCTCAATCACCAGGAGGTCAGCAATCTCGACGACAACGAGCTAGCCGCTGTGCGCAACAGCGAGATCGGCTTCGTCTTCCAGACCTTCAACCTGCTGCCGCGCGCCACCGCCTTGCACAACGTCGAGTTGCCGCTGATCTACGCCGGAGTCTCCGGGCGCGAGCGCAAGAAGCGGGCGCTGCACGCACTCGAGGTAACCGGCCTCGCCGACCGCTCGGACCACCGTCCAAACGAGCTCTCCGGTGGCCAGCGGCAGCGCGTCGCGATCGCTCGCGCGTTGGTCAACGAACCTGCGATCCTGCTCGCCGACGAGCCCACCGGGAACCTCGACTCGAAGACCTCGTACGAGGTCATGGAGCTGTTCATCGAGCTGCACGACAAGGGTCAGACCGTGATCGTCGTAACCCACGAAGCGGACATCGCCAAGTATGCCCACCGCGCCGTGCATTTCCTCGACGGCGAGATCGTGCGAGATGAACGGCAAACACCGTGGCTGATCGGCGCCGAGCACGCCTCGGCCGGATGAGCAGCACGCGCCGCGCTATCGGGCTTTCGGAGGGTGTGCTCATCGCGCTCGACTCGATCTGGGCCAACAAGCTGCGCTCGTTCCTCACGGTGCTCGGCAACATCATCGCCGTGAGCTCGATCATCCTCGTGGTGACGATCATCCAGGGTGTCAACTCCGAGGTCACCGGCCTGCTCACCGCCGAGGGCGCCGACGTGTACTCGATCGAGCGCGCGGGCATCGCCTTCTCGCACGAGGAGGCTATGGCCATGCGCAATCGACCTCGGCTTACGCGCGCCGATGCTCGCTTCGTGCGCGAGGAGGCCACGACGATCGCCGCACTGTCGGTGGGCGCGGACCGCAGCACACGAGTTGAGTACGGGAGCCGATCGGTAGACGGAGTCGGTATCGAGGGACGGTCGTATGACTGGGCGTTCCTCGACCCAACCGGAATGCGCGCGGGACGCTACTTCTCCTCCCTCGAGGTGGACCGGAACCGTGCCGTCGCGATGCTGGGCCTCGACATAGTGGAGGAGTTGTTTCCCGGGCTCCCACCGGAGGCCGCGCTGGGCCGCCGTGTTCGCATCGGGAGCCTGCATTTTATCGTGATCGGAGTGCTCGAGACCCGCGGCTCGGTGTTCGGCTTCAGTCAGGACGAAGTGGCAGTAGTTCCGATCGGGATCTGGCAACGTCTGTTCGGTTACCGCACCTCGTTGGAATTTCGCGTCAAGCCGCGCCGACCCGAACTGGTGGAGGCCTCGATGGACGAGGCTCGGATGCTGATGCGCATTCGACACCGCTTGCGGCCCCGCGACGAGGACGACTTCGCGGTGACCAGCTCCGACACGTTCCTGGATCTCTATCATCAATTTACGGCCGGCATCTACGCGGCATTGATCGGCATCGTCGCGATGGCGCTGGTGGTTGGCGGGATAGTGATCATGAACATCATGTTGATGGTGGTCACCGAGCGAACCCGAGAGGTGGGCATCCGCAAGGCGGTGGGGGCCACATATCAGCAGATCCTGTGGCAGTTCCTCGTCGAGGCGGTCACCGTCTCGCTGGTCGGCGGTGTGGCGGGAATCACCATGGGCTACGCTGCGGCGGCGGGAATATCCAACTTCACTCCGCTGCCGTTCGTGCTCGTGCCCTGGTCGGTGGCAGCGGCGCTCGCCACCGTCATGGTGGTGGGTGTGGTCTTTGGGATCTACCCGGCGAGCCGCGCCGCCATGCTCGATCCGATCGCCGCGCTCCGGTACGAGTGATGCGCTCCGTCGTCATTAGCCAAGTCCTCGGGATGGCCTGGAAGAGCCTGCGCGCCCACAAGATGCGCTCGTTCCTCACTATCCTGGGTATAGTCATCGGCATCACGATGGTGGTCGGAATGACGAGCCTCATACGCGGCTTCGATCAATCGATGACCGGCCAGATCGAGTCGCTCGGGTCGGACACGGTGTACCTCATCAAGTGGGGCGGCCGACTGGTTACCTCGGGAGAGGAGTTCCGCCGACTCAACGCCCGGCCGGACATCACCGAGCGCGACGCCGACGCCATCGGGCGACTCGCTGAATCAGTCGAGCGGGTCTCGATCATGTACGGGGCCGGCTTTCCACCGAGCCAGGCGATGGTTCGATTCGCCGGCCGGCGCACCAACCAAACTCAGGTCATGGGAATCGCCCCGCGGTTCCTGGATGCCGGCGACATGGAGTTGGATTTGGGCCGCTTCATCAGCACGATCGACGTGCGGCAACGCACGGACGTCGTCGTGCTGGGCGACGGGCCGCGCTCGGTGTTGTTTCCAGACCGCGATCCGATCAGTCGCCGGGTGCGCGTCAACGGGCGCGAGTATCGGGTGATCGGCACGATCAAGTCACGGGACGCATCGAGCTTGGCCGGCGACCAGGCCGACAACTTTGTTCTGGTGTCGTCGACCAACTACAGCAAGCTGTTCGGCCCGCGCCCCCAAGGAGCAATGGTGGTCATGCGGGCGAAGGCCGAGCACGGCGTGGACCGGATGCAAACCGAGGTCGAGGGCATCATGCGGGCGAGGCACGGCCTCCGCGCCAACGAGGATAGGGACTTCGACCTAACCACCCAGGAAAGCCTGTTGGAGCTGTGGAAGAACCTCACGCAGTACTTCTTCCTGACGCTGGTGGCGCTCTCCTCCGTGGCCCTGATGGTCGGCGGCATCGGTGTAATGGCGATCATGCTCGTATCGGTCACCGAGCGCACGCGCGAGATTGGCGTGCGCAAGGCGCTGGGTGCGCGGCGCTCCGACGTTCTCCTGCAGTTTCTGGCGGAGGCGGTAGTGTTGGCTGCGGTCGGCGGTTTGCTCGGAGCGCTGGTGGGCGCTGGCATCGGCTATGCGGCGCACATGGCCACCGGCTTCCCAATATCGTTACCGTGGTGGTCGTTCGCCATCGCGGTGGGAACCTCGTCCTTGATTGGCGTTGCCTCCGGTATTTATCCTGCTAACCGTGCGGCCCGGCTCGATCCCGTAGAAGCCTTGCGATACGAGTAATGGGTTCGTCTTCTGAAACAACGAGCGGTGGGCGACCGTCTCCCGATGAAAAGGATGGCATCGTGCGCCCTTTCGAAAGCCTCGCCCTTACGCGACTCTCTGGCTGGTTGGTCTCTACATGCGCCATCCAGACAGTGTCGAGAAACGGCATGATCCGAGCTCACACGCTCAAGATCTTGCGCTTGGTCGCAGTAGTTGCGACCGTCCTGGGCCCACTGCCTGCCTCGGCCCAGGAGCAAACAGCGGCCGCCCCGATGGCGGAAGACGATGTGCCGACGCTCGAGCTGACGCTGCGTGAGGCCGTCGAGATGGCGCTGCGACACAACCTCCAGGTGCGCATCAACAAGTTTGCTCCGCAGGTCCAAGCAGAGAACATCACCTCCGCCCGCGCTCGATTCGATCCGACCGTAACGTTCGATGTGCCGAGCACCTTTGGCCGCAACACTAGCCAGGGCACCTCGACCCTGGCGGGCGGCGACGTGGTCACCGATGAGACCTTCGGGGGCGGGTTCGGCTTCAGTCATCTGCTGGAATACGGAACAAATTATTCAATCAATTGGACCTCTCAACGACGCTTCAGCACCAACTCGTTCTCGACGTTCAACCCGAACTTCAGCTCCACGCTGAGAGTCCAGCTGACACAGCCGCTGCTTCGTAACTTCGGCCGGGAAAGCAACATCTCTCAGATCGTGATTGCCCAGGACAATCTCGAAGTCAGCATGGAGACCTTCCGCAATCAGGTGCAGCAGACGATGCTGAGCGTTTACGAGGCTTACTGGCAGCTCGTTTTCGCCGAGGACGACCTGGCGGTCAAGGAGCTGTCGCTCGACCTGGCACAGCAGCAGTTCGAGCGCAACAAGGTGCAGGTCGAGATCGGCACTCTGGCGCCGATCGAAACGATCCAGGCCGAGCAGCAGGTGGCCACCAACGAGCTACAGCTCACCCAGGCTCGACAGGCGCTGGCAGACGCGCGCGACGACCTCAGACGGCTGCTGAACGTAGAGGCGGGGACGCTGGTTGGCTGGGACGTGCCGCTGGTGGCGGCCGACGAGCCACAGGTCACCGGCGAGCTCATCGACCTCGAGGAGGCTATCAATCAGGCACTCGAGCGCGACCCGCAGCTTCGGAGCCTGCGGGTAGGGGTCCGTACCCGTGCACTCAGCGTTCGCACTGCACGCAACGCGCTGCTACCGCAGGTGAACTTCAGTGGCTCGCTCGTGCTTTCCGGCCAGGGTGGCGACACCCTGATACGGGGCGGCGGCTTCGGCTCCAGTGAGATTCTCGAGGTTCAAGAGGGCGGGTTCTCGGACGCGCTTCGCAACCTGTTCTCGGGCGAGTTCCGCAACTGGCAAGTGGGGCTTCAGGTACAGTTCCCCATCAACAACTGGGCCGCCAAGGCACAGCATGCTCAGGCGATCATCAACGAGCGCCAGTTGCTTGTGCAGATCGCCGATCGGGAGCAGCAGCTCCGGGTGGATATCACCAAGGCCGTCCGCCAGGTGACCAGCGGCGCCCAGCAGGTAGCGCAGGCCACCGTGGCGCGCGTGCTGGCCGAACGGCAGCTCGACGCCGAGGAACGCAAGTTCGCCGTAGGTACGACAACGAACTTCGAGGTGCTCACGTTCCAGCGAGATCTCGCCAACGCTCGCACCTCTGAGCTACAAGCGATTACCAACTACATGAACTCAGGCGCCCGGCTCGAGCAGGCAAAGGGCACGCTGCTGGAGAGCCTCGGGATGAGCATCGGCATGGCCGGGGTGCCTGGCAGACCGAGGTAGACCTCCTGACTCAGCGCCGCTGGCTCGCCGCCGGGATCGCCATCGCCGCAGTGGTGATCCTCGGGTGCCGCAATACCGCTCGCACGGGCTCGTCGCTCGACCCCGACCAGCCCATTGCAATTACGTTTCTGAGCGATGCCGCCGAACCGACGATGCCCGAGGAGGAGCGGGCGGCGATGGAATGGCTACAGGCCCAGCCGGGGTTCGCAACGGAGTTCGTGCAGCTGTCGGACCTCGCCACTGCGCGGCCTGATCCTGGCAGCGTGCTCTGGTGGCACCACGCAGACTCGGCCGCACTGCCGACAAGCGCCATGCAGCAACCGGCAATCGACGCTGTGCGTGCCCATCTTCGCGGCGGCGGCGCCCTGATGTTGTCGCTCTTCGCGGCCACTTGGGTTGTGCCTCTGGAACTTGAAGCCCACCCTCCGGACGACGTGGGCCTGCGCCTGGGCGCCGATTGGGCCCGCTGGACGCCCGACGACGAACGTCTGCTAACCGGTCTTCAGAGCTACCGTGGACACCCGTTGCTGCGCCGCTTCTGGGGCGGCGTGTATACGGGCGTGCTGCACCGCGACAAGCGCTATGCGTCGGTGCGCTGGAGCGGCGACAACTGGCCACTGGACGGCGCCGTGGTGGCGGTCGGGAAACGCTACATCGGGTTCAACCCGGAGCACCGCGTGATCGTCGAGTATGCGGCGGGCGATGGCCGCGCCGGACCCGTTCTGGTCATCGGCGAGGGTCTGTACTTCGCCGATCGGGACAACCGCAACCGCATGCAGCTGGAGCTGTTTGCCCGCGACGCGCTTGTCTACATCAGTGGAGATCAACCACCGGCGCCGCCCGGGGCCGCGATTGCCTCTACCGGAGCGGTGGCCCTTCCTGCCCTACGGACGATGGCCGCTGGCGACGGCGACGCCCCGCCACCTCCACCGGGTGGCAGCGATCTACGGCCCGTTTCGCCCGAGCCCACAGCAGAGGAGTTGCCGGGAGTGCTCGGGGCAACCACGTATTGGACGCCTCGCCAGGCCGGCTCGCGCTGGTTTGAGGCAAGCTCCGAAGAGTCTGCCACCGAGCTACGCGCGGATGTGGTTGAGGCGGTCTCCGCCGCCCGTTCGGGCCTCGCGCTCGAGCAGGAGGTTGCCGACAACGCGCCGTTCGACCTGTACAGTCCGCGTGCGCTCGTGGTCGGTACCCGGAATGGGCGTATCGATGAGCTATGGGGATATCCGCTCCGCATGTTGCGCGACCTGCGATTCGGCTTCAGTCGCGATGCCTCTCGACAAGGCACAGCTCAGATCAGATGGCTGGACACCGCAGCGCAGAGCATCACCTTCACCATCCGGCCGGAGGGCGCGTCGTTCCGATACGCGTTCGACGACCTCACGATCGTCGCCCACCTGGCTGTGCCGCGCGATCGACCCGGGCTCGTGGCGCTGTTCGAAGTGGAAAGCGACACCCCCGTGGTCATGCACGCACGCTGGCGAAGCGATCATGCCTCGATGTGGCCGCGAGAGCCGCGACACCTCGGTCCAATCGAGCTGGGCTGGGATGCTGGCGTAGCGGCGGTGGTGTGGCGCGATCCGACGGCGTCGTTCACAGCCTATGCCGGATTCAGCGCGCCAGCGTCGAGCGTCACGATCGGCGGCCGGCAGCTCGACGTGAGTACCGCAGAGGCGCTCGAAGCAACCGCGCCGCCGTCGCAGGGAGAGTCTGCCAACCAGCTGGAGAACGCGCGCGTGTCGCTCCAGGTCACACACGATCCGACCCTCGAGCCCGGCGTGGCGTTCGTGGTGGCCAGTGCCTTCGATGACAGCACCGCGCGCAACTCGTACCTCGAGTTGCTCGGCGATCCGGCGGCCACCTGGACGGCGAACGCCAACCATTATCGACAATTCCTGGCCGAGTCGCTGTCGATCGCGTCTCCCGATCCGACGTTCAACGAGGCTTTCCGATGGGCCACGGTCGGTCTGGATGCATTCCGCGTCACGACGCCGGGAATGGGAACCGGGCTGGTCGCCGGGTACGCCGCTAGCGCCGATCCGACCGCCGCCGCGTGGCACCGCGACAACGATTTCCTGCGCCGGCCCGGCTACGCTTGGTACTTCGGCCGCGATGCCGTGTGGACGGCCTTCGCCGCCGACGCTTACGGGGGCACCGACCTCACCGCCGAGGCCCTCCGCTTCTTGGCCAGGTACCAGGACGTGGACGGCAAGATCGCCCATCAGATATCACCCGGATGGGCGATCCACTATGACGCCGCCGACTCCACGCCCTTATTTCTCCTCGGCCTTGACCACCATATCCGAGCCACGGGCGACCGAGAGTTGTTACGCCAACTGTGGCCAAGCGTCCGACGCGCGATGCGCTTCCTCGAGAGCACCGATACCGACGGCGACGGCCTGATCGAGAACACCGCCGTCGGACATGGATGGATCGAGGAAGGAGCAATTTACGGAGCTCACACTACCTTCTACCTTGCGAGCCTCTGGGTAGCCGCCCTGCAAGCGGTCGAGCGCATGGCCGTGTGGATGGTCGATGATGAGCTCACGGCGCTATCGCAACAGCGGCGCGCCAGCGCCGAGGCGACCCTCGAAGAGGGGTTCTGGGATCCGCAGGCGCGCACCTATTTTTACGGACTCCGCGCCGACGGCGCCTATCAGTCGGCTCCGACTATCCTGCCGGCGGTCCCGATGTACTTCGGATTGGTCGATGCGGCCAAAGTGCGGCCGCTGTTGGAGCGATTCGCAAGCTCCGATATCACCAGCGATTGGGGCGCCCGGCTGATCGAGCGGTCGAGTCCTGCATACGACCCCAACGGGTACCACCAGGGAATGGTATGGCCGCTGTTCTCCGGCTGGACATCGCTGGCCGCATACGCCCATGGACGCCCTCTGGCCGGGTACCTCAACCTGAACCAGAACCTGCGACTCGTGCGTCAGGGCAATCTCGGACACATCCCCGAGGCGCTGCACGGCGAAACCTACGAACTGGCCGGCGAAACTACTCATCAGGCGACGTCGCACGCCATGGCCGTCCTCCCGGCCGTAGAGGGCATGCTCGGCATCCGACCCGACGCACTACAGGGGCGGCTCAGGATCTACCCGCACCTACCCGGTGGATGGACCGAGACCACCGTGCAGCCAGTAAAGGTAGGCGCGGAGTCCTTTCGAGTCGCGATCTTCCGCGCACCGGAGTCGAGCGGCTTCACCATCGACCGCCTGGCCGGCAACGACCCGATACAACTGGAGCTTGCGTTGCCGTTCCCGCGCGACGTGCTCGTGAACCTTGATCCCGACAACACCACAGGTGTCGTGATCGCCGGAGGCCTTTCGGTAATCGACCACCCGCACGAGAAGGAAGCTCGGGTTACCGTCACCCTGACCGAGCCGCAGGCCACTGTGGTCTTCCGTCACAGCCCGTATCCGGAGGTGGTGCAACCTCTCCCGGCGCCGGAGCCAGGCGCTACCAGCACGGGGCTGCGAGTGCTCGAGTCGGTGCTCGTCGGCGGAGCGCTGCAGCTACGCGTCGAGGGCATCCCGGGGCGGCGCTATCGAGTGGAAATTGCAACGCCGTGGCCGGTGCGTTCCGTGGAGGGCATCGCGGCAACCAGCGTTATCGTCGGCGGTCCTGGGCGGGCGGTACTGGAACTCATGCTTCCGGGAGCCACCGAAAACTATCAGCGTGCCGCAGTCACGGTGTACTTCACGCAGTAGACGTGAGGATCTACGTCTAGCGGAACTAGTGCTCCTGATCATAAGTACGGTGACGTTTGCAGGAGCGAGATGCGGGCGAGATCAAGGAAGGGTGAGGAAGGCGATGCCTTAGCCATCCTCGACGAGCCCTGACGCCGAGATCGCCCGCATATCGCTCCTGCCCTCCGGGTGGCCGCGGGACCGGCCACCTTGGGCGTCGCGGCGCCTCGACGATACACTCAGCATCGCCCTCGTCGCCGCTCCTACAATTCGTCCCGGTCGCGCGCACCACAAACGTCACCGTACTTATGATCAGGAGCGCTAGCCGCCTTCGGCGATTCTGATGCTGCCGCTGCCGGTGTCGATGACCACGCGGGTGATCGGATCGTCGCCAACACGGCCTACGAGAAGGTCGCGCTCATCGCGCTCCAGGACCAGCGCCGGCAGGTCCACGTCGATGCCGCCGCTGCCGGTGCTCAACCTGAGGCTCATCGCCGGGTAGGCCCGCAAGCGCATCTCGACGCGACCGCTCGAGGTTTCGATCTGGATGTTCCTGGCACGCGAAACGTCGCCGTTGAGCCGCACGCTACCGCTACCGGTATCAACCAGGACGCGCTCCCCGGAAACGATTTCGTCGGCGCGCACCGACCCGGATCCCGTACTTATGGAGATCGAACCGCTGACCCGATCGAGCGTCACACCGCCGGAGCCAGTATCCACCTCGACCGCTTCGGCGGTTATGCCCGTAAGTCTGACGGCGCCCGAGCCGGTATCGGCCATGACGTCGCCGACGACCTCGCGTATCTCGACACGACCCGAGCCGGTATCCGCCAGAACCTCACCGCGATGCCCATCGACCGTAATGCTGCCACTGCCCGTATCTAGCGTTACCGAGCCCTCCCCGTCCTGCGACTTGATGCTGCCAAAATGGGCCTCGAGGCGGACCTCGCCGTTCACCGACGCCGACTGAATCTCGCCGACCGCGTTGAGCACCTGGAGCCGTATCCCGCTCGGTACGCGCACATGGAAGTCAGCCCAAACCGAGGCCGACCGTCCTCCACGACGGGTCGAGACCCTCACCCGACGGCCCATGTACTCGAACCGGGCGCTGCTCGTGTCGAACACACCAAAGAACGAGTGCGACTCACGATCGCTCGGGTAGTAGTACTCCCGGTAGTCATCCACCGGGTAGGTGGCGCGCAGGATTCGCGTGTTGCCATCGTCTTCGAGCGCCAGTTGGATATGTTCTGCGAGCGAGTTCGCTTCGTCCTGTTCGTGCCCCCCAGCATGCACCAGGACCTCGATCTCCACGCTCGAGCTATCGGTGCGCTCGATAGAGAAACCGCCGGCAAGGTTCTCGATCCGCAAAGTGGTCCCCGGGGCGACCTCGAGGGTGCGCTCGAGGCGGCGTTCGGATTCGAACGGCAACGGCGGCGCCGAGGAGACGGTCACTGCACAGGCGGGCAGCGCCAGGACGGTGGCCCACGCCACGATCTGACGCCTCGACAGGAGCTGGTTGGCAAATCTGCTCGTCATACCGCCTCCGAAAGTTCCATTGAGCGCCTCGACCTCGTAGATCGGTCCGCTGTTCCTTGTAGGATACGGTTCGTTTCGCTCCGCGGTTTCGTAGGCCGGCAGACATGCCGACGGTAGACGCCCGGAGTCACCGGTCAGCGAGCGAGGCGATCATGGCCGGAAGCGATGCGATCGCCTCGGTACCCGACAGCAGGCAGGCCGCCGACGCCGCACTGACCGCGGCTCGCGCTGCCGTCGCGGCGTCGGCGCCGCCGACACGCGCCACGACGAACGCCGCACCGAAGGTATCCCCTGCACCAGTCGGATCGAGGGCCTCCACGTCCGGCGCCGCGACCCGAACGTCCGGCGCTCCATGCTCGAAGACCACCGCTCCAGCAGCCCCACGAGTGATCACCACAGTGCGAGGCCCGACTTGCTGACCCAGCGTGGTGCACACGAAGCGCTCGACCAGGTCCGAGCTCGCTTCACCCGATACCGCCGGGCCAGCCAGCACCATCGCTTCCTGCTCGTTGCACTGCAGCGTGTGGGCGACCTCGATCCAGCGGCGCCAGTCGGCGGGGCGCTGCGGGTATCGGAGGCCGCCGGCAGCACCTCCTAGCACCAGACTGTGTACATCGAGATGAACGGGAGTCCTCGACGCCGTCAACCGCGCCAGGGCCTCGGGGGTGAGCACTGCTCCGGTGACGCAGTTGAGCAGAATCGCATCGGCGGCGAGCGCCAGATCGATCTCGTGCGCGGCGAGCGGCGGGGTCGGACAAAGCAACCGTTCCTCGCGATCTCCACCAATGCGCCCTCCGTGCCGATACTCGAGGCGCACCCGGCTAGGCGGTCCGGTCCAGGAAAGGAGCCCTGAGTCATTGACGTTGCCGAAAGCGAACCACTCGTCATACAGGCGGTCGCGAAGGGCATGTGCGACGCGGCACACCGGCAGGATCTCGACGTCCGGGCCGGCCAGCGCAGCCATGGAGCTGACACTGTAGGCGAGACCGCCGAGACTACGGACGATGGTGCCGTCGGCCCGCACAATGTGATCGTCGACCACCACACCGACGACCGCGATCCTCGCCATCGACGATCAGATTTCGCCTGTCGGCGACAACAACACAAACGAGGCACCCACGCCGAATGTGACCGTCGCACCAAGCGGCGCCAACCAAGTCCACGCCAGAACTGTCTGTTGCTGAGCGAAGAGCGCAGCGCCCACACCGGCCAGCAGGGCGATCGCTACGTGCGTTTCACGGACGCGCCAAGGGGTGCCAGCGAGCAGGAACACCCCCAGAACACCCCCGAACGTGATCGACGTGATCGTCAATCCGGCCTCCAGCACCGACCCCCACGCGCGCGCCAGCGCCGCCACCGCGGCCAGCGCTACGGCCGCTCCGGCGGTATACAACCGTGCGGTGCGCAGCGAGCTCGACTCGACGCTCCGGCTCTGGCCGCGGCGCGCGAAATCCAGGGTCGCAACCGAGGCGACCGAGCTCATCGACGATGAGAGCGTCGACATCGCGGCAGCGAACACGGCTGCTATCACCAGCCCGCCCACCCCGGCCGGCATCTGTTCGGCAATGAAGCGCGGAAATACTTGATCGTTGGTGGCAAACGGCGGCGACGGCGCGTGGATCTGGTAGAACACGAACAGCAGAGAGCCGAGCACCAAGAAGAGTGCCAATTGAGCCAGCACGAGCACACCGGACGCCACCACGGCGCGGCGCGCTTGCCGAGCCGAGCCGCAGGCCAGCAGACGCTGCACGAACATCTGGTCCGTGCCGTGCGTAGCCATCGTCAGCGTGGCACCTCCAATCAGGCCGGCCCAGAACACATAGGGGGTCGACCAACTCCATGCGAAGTCGAATACTCGTAGCTTGGCGAGTGGCTCGAGTGCGGCGTGCGCGCCTGCCCAGCCCCCGGGGATGCGCCACAGAAGAAGCACGAGTGCCAGCACCGCACCGCCAAGGTAGACGATCAACTGAATGGCATCGTTCCAAATCACCGCCCGTAGCCCGCCGCGCAGCGTATAAACAAGCGTAACTCCCGAGACACCAACAACCGCTAGCCACAACGGCATCGGCAGCAGCGCTTGCAGAACCAACGCCGTGGCGAACAGCCTGACGCCGTCTGCAAGGCAACGCGAAATCAGGAAGAGCGTCGAGGTCACGCGCTGAACGATGGAGCCGAAACGCCGGCCTAGGTGGTCGTACGCCGTCTCGGTATGGCCCGCGAAATAGGCCGGCACCAGCAACCACGCCACCAGCACGCGGCCGAGTACATATCCCATGGCGACCTGCAGGAACGTCAGATCGCCGCCGTAGGCAATCGCCGGAACACCGACGAAGGTGAGCGTCGATGTCTCGGTGCCGACGATCGACAGACAGGTGCTCCACCAGGGCATTCGACGGCCGGCGAGGAAGTAGTCCTCGACGGTTTGCTGACCACGCCCGACGCGCTCGCCCAGCCAGAGCGTCAGCACGAAGTAGGCGATGACGACGAGCCAATTAGTCGCCAGCGGCGTCATGAAGCCCGGTCAATCGCCTGCACTACCTCGCGATGGAACTCAACCCGTGCCTCGACATGCTGCTGGTTCTCACGCGTCGGGTGCACGCGGTTGGTCAGTAGGATGACGAACAAGCCGCGCGTCGGATCGATCCAAATCGAGGTTCCGGTGAAACCAGTGTGACCGTACGCGCTGGCATCGAACATCGTCCAACGCTGGCTGCCGCGCGCCGTATCCCACCCGAGGGCACGACTACTGCCGGCGACGATGTTCTGCGGCTTGCGCCAGCGATCGATGGTCGACCGCCCTAGCACCCGATCATGATCGTAGGTGCCCAGATTCAGCATCATCTGCGCGTAAACCGCCAGATCCTGAGCGGTCGAGAACAACCCGGCATGGGGCGCGACGCCGCCCATCGCGTAGGCGTTCTCGTCGTGCACCGCACCGCGCACCATTGCACCGCGCCACGCGTCGTACTCGGTCGGGGGGATTCGGTGATGCTCGGAGGCCGGCGGATTCCACATCGTGTCGTGCATCCCCAGCGGCTCGAAGAGCTCGCGCCGAGCATACTCCGCGAAAAGTTCGCCGAGCGCTCGGCTGAGCGCCTCTCCGAGCAACACGATGCCAAGATCGGAATAAACGTAGCGACTGCCTACCGGCGCTTCCAACTCGGTCGCGTAGATCCGCTCGAGCACCGCGGCTCGTACGGCGGAACCCGCATCGTCGGGAGCGTGGTCGCGGAAGAACTCCACATACGCGGGCAATCCAGATGTGTGCGTCAGGAGGTGGCGAATCGTGACCGCGGACTTGTCGGCGCCCTGAAACTCTGGCACCAGAGCCTGCACGGGATAGTCGAGCCGCAGCGTGCCGCGCTCGATGGCGCGCATCGCCACGGGTGTCGTCGCCACAACCTTGGTAACAGAGGCAAGGTCGAATAGCGCATCGACGGGCATCGGTGGGGCGTTATCGTCGTAGCTCATCTTGCCTATGGCGCCTAGTCCGACCATTTGGCGTCGATGCCCGACAGCGTAGACTGCGCCCGGGAACGCACCGGCATCCGCCCAGCGCTGCAGGGCGGCCGCGGCGGCCGTCAGATCCACCGCGGCGGCGCCGGGTGCGTCGCCGGCCGGCGCTCCATAAACAGCTTCCGCCGGCAGCGCCAGCTTGGCGTCGACGGCGTCGCGTTGCTCGCCGTGCCCGACAGGATAGAGGCCGGGTACCGAGACCGGCAGCCTGCCGGTGAAGGGAATTTCTCCGGTGACGGCACGGGCCACCGCGCGTTGCAACGGATCACTCCATCCGTAGACAGTCAAGATCGTCGAAGCCTGCGGGAACGCGGCAACAGCGTAGGGGCTGCCGAGCGCTGCCACGATCGTCGGCACCTGGAGGTCGGCGAGCATCGCGGCGTACTGAGCCTGCCGTCGCGGCAAGGCAATGCGACCGGTGCTCGTGCGTATGCGCACGCGAACCGCCAGGATCAGCACACTCGCCTTCGACGCGGCGGTAACGATCTCGGCGGCCTCATCTCCCCGAGTTCGCCCATCGATCGACCGCGACGTCACGTTGGCTAACGGTTCGCGCAAGGCGCTCACCAGTGCCGATGTCGGGGCCGGCTGATCGTTGTCCGACACTCCGACCACCATGACGTTGTTCCAATCGCGGGCGTCCAAAGGCAGCAGCCCATTGCGATCGCGCAGCAGCGTCACCGTGCGGTCCGAAACCTCCTGCGAGCGTTCCAGGTCGGAGGCCGGAGCGAAGGTGTCGGGAAGCGCTGCCAGCGGCGATTCGACGACGCCTTTGCGGAGCCCCAATCGCATCTTCGCGCGCAACACGCCGCGTACAGCGCCATCAAGGCGATCCCGGCCGAGATCACCACGTTCGACAGCCCGGACGAGAGCCGCGTGGACGGCACGCGGGTTGGGAGGCAACAACACCAGATCGGCGCCCGCCACCATCGCCTCGATGGCTGCTTGACCGCTCCACCAACGCTGCGAGATGCCGCCCATCTCCATGGCGTCGGTAACCACCAGACCGCGAAAGTCGAGCTGCGTACGCAGGAGATCCGTCAGCACCGCGTACGACAGCGTCGCTGGCAAACTGCTGTCGGCAGTCAAGGCCGGGACCGCTATGTGCGCGGTCATGATGCTGGCCACCCCGGCGTCGATTGCCGCACGGAAAGGGGCCAGCTCCACCGCCTGCAGTCGGCGGTTGTCGTGGTCCAGCACAGGCAGGGCGTTGTGCGAGTCGACCGCCGTGTCACCGTGTCCGGGGAAGTGCTTGGCGGTTGCCAGGACCCCGCCTTGCTGTGCTCCACGTACAAATGCCGCCACCATACCGCCGACGTGATCCGGATCCTCACCAAAGGCGCGCACGTTGATCACCGGGTTGCGCGGGTTGACGTTGACGTCGGCGACCGGTGCAAAGATCCAGTGCACCCCCAGCGCCCGAGCGTCGCGCGCGCTAGCGCGTCCCATCCACTCGGCCGCCTCCGGATCGTAGGTAGCCCCGACCGCCATGGCAGTGGGAAACGGAACGGCGCCGTCAATGCGGAAATCCGCTCCCCACTCGAAGTCGGCGGCGACGACGAGTGGCAGATGGCCGGCGGCAGCCGCGGCTCGCTGCAGATCGTGTAGCAATGCCGCTGCCTCGTACGCTTGCGACCGGAAGAGAATCACCCCTCCCAGAGCGAGATCCTCCACTAACGACACCAGCTCGCGCCGGGTGTTGGCGTCGGCCGGGTAATATTCGCCGAAAGCCCGCACCATGAGCACCTGTCCGACGCGCTCCTCGAGACTCATGGGGGCGAGCGTCGCGTCGATCTCCGCTTCGCCGGCAGGCGAAAGCGGCACCCGAGGATCGATGGATAGGGGCGGCGGGCGCTGGAGTAGCGCGACCTCGACGGCAGCCGGGCCGGCTGGCGCAGTGCCTCCGGCGCTCCCCAGGATTATCACCACAAAGACCAGGCCGCCTGCTAGGCCATGCATTGGTGAGCTAAGATGCGCATCCTGGAGCCGAATCATGGATTCCTGCGACATGGCAGCAGCGGTGACATGAGTGTACGGCCCGCCACCGGCGGCGACAAACCCCGGACTAGCAGCAACCTGCCGTGGATAGGTGCTCTCGCGCTAGCGGCTCTGGCGATCACAAGCCCCGCCCCATCGGCTCTGCCCCGGCTGACCCTAGCTGCGGCTCCGACAAGGCCCGGGATCGACGTTTGGCAGGCCGCGGGCTTCCATCCACTGGCCGGCAGACGCGTCGGGCTAGTTACCAACGACACTGGCCGCACCGGCGGAGGCGCCCTGACCGCCGTCGTTCTCTCCAAGTCACCGGCAATCGAGTTGGTCGCGATATTCAGTCCGGAACACGGGTTTGCCGCCGCCCTCGACGGCGACGTCGCCGATTCCTTCGACTCGGCCACCGGCCTCCCAATCCACAGCCTCTACGGAGACACTCGGCGCCCCACAGCCGAGATGCTACGCGGCCTAGAGGGGTTGGTCTTCGATATTCAGGACGTCGGCACACGTTTTTACACCTACGCTACGACCCTCGCGTATTGCATGGAGGAGGCCGCGCGCCTCGGGCTTCCCATCGTCGTCCTCGACCGCCCGAATCCCATTGGCGGCATCGCGATCAGCGGACCTGTATTGGACGAATCGCTGCTGGCGTTCGTCGGCTACGCGCCCATACCGACCCGGCACGGTATGACGATCGGCGAGCTTGCTGGCTACTTCAACGACGAGCGTGGCATCGACGCGGAGCTCACGGTGATCCGCACCGAGGGCTGGCAACGCGGCATGTGGTACGACGAGACCGGCTTGCTGTGGCGCAATCCGTCGCCCAACATTCGCAACCTCACCCAAGCCTTGCTGTACCCCGCTCTCGGCCCACTGGAATGGACCAATATCTCTGTAGGTCGCGGCACTGACACCCCGTTCGAATGGTTCGGGGCTCCCTGGATCGACGCTCGAGAGCTCGCCGCGGCGCTCAACGCCGCGGCGCTCCCCGGGCTCCGATTCATACCCCGACACCTGACTCCAGCGGCCTCTGTGTACGCCGGCGAGGAATGCGCTGGCGTCGACCTGATCGTGATCGACCGCGAAGCATTCGACGCTGGCCTGACCGCGGCGACGCTCGCGACCACGCTCGAGCGCCTTTACGCCGGCTCGTGGGAGCACCGCCGACTCGCGACCCTGTGGGGCGATCCTGCGATACACGAACAGCTCCGGTCCGGAATGGACGCGCTTGCCGTAACGACGAGCTGGGCGCCGGCACTGCAGGAATTCCGCCGCATCCGGGCCCGTTACCTGCTCTACGATTGAGCGCTCAGGTCAGCGAGGTGCTCTGACCGTCGGGATGGCTTGGCCAGATCGTCCAGACTCCATGAGCGACGGCTACCACACGATCGCGGGCGTCGACCACTTCGCCCTCGGCAAACGCCACGCGACGCCCGCGACGCGCAACGCGCCCACGCGCCACGAGAGGGCCGTGGCGGGCCGGGTCTCGAAACTGTACCGAGAGCTCGAGCGTACCGCACCATTCGGCTTCACTGAGCGTTGACACCACGGCCGCACCCAAGGCGGTGTCGAGCAGCCCACACACGACACCTCCGTGAGCCACGCCGCGCCGATTGCAATGGGCCGCTACCAGCTCCAGCAGAACCTCCGACTCCCCGTCGCGCGCCTGCTTCACATCAAGGCCGAGGAGAGCATCGAACGGCGTCGACTTGCGCACCATCGGTTCGTCCATGGGCATCCGTTGCGGCTCCGGTCAAGCGATTGTGGGGTCAAGAGATTGGGCTCTGGAGACCCTCTCTTCCTATGCTAGTATGAGCCTTCTGCGCGCACTGTCCGCCGCGCCCCGGCCTTCGCAAACGCCATCCGGAGCCGTTTCTTGCCCTGGCCTCCTCCTCTGTCCGCGCGCTGGACCGCGATGGCGCTGTTCTTGTTCGCTCTCGCCCTCCATCTGTTCCTGGCGATGGGCGGAACGATCGCCGGACTCGACTTCAAGCTGCTGATCGTCGTGGACGAGATCGGCGCGATCCTCGCCGCCCCGGTCTTGTTCGCACTGCTGCTCAGACTGAACTTCCGCGACGCGTTCCTGCTGCGGTCCACGCATTGGATTCATTACGTGGTCGCTGGGGCCACTGCGATTCCGCTGCAGATGTTCGGCGGAGCGACGCAGGAGTTGGTCCTCGAGTTTATTCCCGGCGGCGACGACTGGCGCGAGCTGCTGGAGCAAATGCTCGAACCGTTGCTGAAGACAGAAACCACCGGCGAGCTGGCGCTGCTGCTGTTCGGCGGAGTGTTTCTGGCCGCGGTCTGCGAGGAGCTTCTCTTCCGTGGCCTAATGCTGCAACTGCTGGCTCGCGGCCGCCGCTGGGGTGTGCCGATCTTCATCACCGGCCTGCTGTTTGCGCTGTTCCACCTCGACATTATCGGGCTGTTGCCACGCACGCTGCTGGGCGTCTACTTCGGTATTCTCGTGTGGCGCTCGGGCTCGATATTCCCGGCAATGTTGGCGCACGGCGCCAACAATTTGCTGGCGTTCGCCGCCATCCCGTTGCTCGAGGCAACTGAAAGCCAGGCACCGGAGTTCGGCGACGCAGGGTTGCTGGCGCTGCTATCCGGAGCTGCTTTCCTGGTGATCCTGATCGCCTACGTGCGGCTGACGCCGCTGCCGATCTCGAGTGACTCCGCACCCGCCACGCCACCGAAGCCGGTCGCCACGAGCCAACCAGACGCCGAGCCGCACGCGGGCTCTTGATCGCGATACTTCCTAGCGCAGCAACCGAGACCACGGGCAGCGGTCCTCGCCCGGACAGTACTCGCCGCACGGATCTGCGTGGATGGTCACGTCGGTACGCGGAATCGCGAGCTCGAGCTCCTGCTCCACGTGGTCAACGATGTGGTGCGAGGTCTCGAAGCTGATCGCCTTGCACAGCACCAAGTGCAGATTGACGATCTTCTGGCTTCCGGCGCGGCGCGTGCGCAGGCCGTGATATGCCAGCACCTCGCCACCATGCTCATCCAGGACACGGACGATCTCCTGCTGAACATCCGCCGGCAGCTCACGGTCCAGGAGATCCTGAGCGGTGTCGATGCTCAGCGCCCGCACCTGCCAGAGTACGAACACGGCGATCAGGATCGACACGAACGGATCGAAATAGATGACGCCCGTGGTCGCCTGCAGAACGAGGGCAAGAATTACGGCAGCGTGACTGGTGAAATCCATCGAGTAATGCAGCTGTTCGGTAGCGATTATCGGCGACTCGGTTCCGGCTCCGCGCGAACGGATGAGCCGCGAGAGCCCGAGGGCGACCAACGCCGAGACCAACATCACGCCGACACCCCAGGTAGTACCGACAACGGGCTCCGGAGCGCGTAGGCGCTCGACGCCCTGAACGCCGATAAACACCGCCACACCGGCCAATATCAACGCCTGAATCCCGCCCACGAGGCTCTCGACCTTGCCGTGCCCGAACGGGTGCTCGGTGTCCGGCGGCTCCTCCGCCTTCCTGGCCGAGAACCAGTTGAGTCCGGCGAGCGCCACGTCGAGCATCGAGTCGAGGCCGGAGGCGAGAATCGCCAGGCTGTTGGTCCACCAGGCGGCACCGAGCTTCAACAGCACCAGCCCGAGCGCGGCGGCGACGGACAGCCGGAAGATCGACGTCTTCACGGCAAGCTCCCGCACCCGGTGAGCTTCCATGACTCGAAGCGCGCGATCGTGTTCCGGAGCTCGGAAACGATCGCGCCTGTCAGGGCCCGGACGTGACGGGGGTTGGGTCCGGTCGTGGTTCATGACGAGCGTTCGACACCCTCGAGATCGACATCCCGACCGCAGTGAGAAGCCGCGAGCCACGCAACGCGCTGCATCGCAGCGACTCGCTCAGGGGTGGCCGAGACCGCGGCCGCAGTCTCAGGGCTTGTGCAATGGGAGTCAAGCACCCGGGCGGGTCGGCCACGAAACGCACCCGTCCATCGAGCATGCGAAACTGTGGGATCGAACCGCCAGGACGCGGTTGCCGAGGTGAGGGCAGCGCATCCGGAAACCCGCGAGTTTACGATGCTGCGATGCAGTTCGCTCATCTTGGCCATCTTGAGTCTCGCGACTCCCGTGCTCGCCCAGGACACCGCCCCTCCCCTCGAGTTGCCCGAGCCTGCCTCTCGCACGGAAGACGTGCAGGCCAAGCGACCGGGACATAACCGCTGGGCGGTAGCCGGTAGCCATGGGATCGGTGCACAGATCAACGGCTCGAAGGAAATCGACATCGACTCGGTGTGGGTGCGATGGACGCGAGTGCTGGGCGGCCAAGACGTGCTCGCCAGCACCAAGAAGTTCTTGGGGGGGCAACCTGCAGTCGGCGTCGAGCTCTCGCCATTCAGCTACTTCGATCAATCGCCGAGCGCCTGGGGCGCGGCTTGGAGCCTCGTGTACGAACATCGCCTGAGGCCGGCACGCAGTGTCCGCCCGGTGATCCGGGCTGGTACAGGAACGTTGTTCACGTCGCGCCGGGTTCCCCCGGGCGAGACGCGCTTCAACTACACGCTCTTCGTTGGCGCCGGGGTGGAGTTCGCTGTCTCCGAACGACGAGCGATCCAAATCGACTACCGCCTGCATCACGTTTCGAACGCCGGCACCGGGCCGGCGAACCCGGGCATCAACGCGCATACGGTGGTGGTGGGGCTCGCCTGGGGCTTCTAGTGCTACGCCCCACAAATAGTGGTACGCCTGTAGCGAGCGCGACGGGGCCTGGTTAAGGCGGGTCGGGGGACGTCGACGACTCCCCATCTAGTAGGGTGCTGAATGCCGTGTGAGCCCGAGCAGCTGCCAGGGCCTCGCGTCCCGTGTGGCGCGGCCGCGTCCCGAAGTGGGTCTTCAGTCGAGTGTTGTCGATGATCGGCAACCCGGATGACCAGCGCAGCTGGCGCGCTGGCGATGGCGCCCGCCGCAACAACCAGGCAACTCCTGCTAGTAGCCAGGCAAAGCCGACGGGAAGCACCCGACTGGGCCGCGCAACGGCTCGGCACACCTCAGAGAGTCGTAGTAGACCGTCGGCGGCCACGTTGTAGGTACCACCGTGCCCTTCCCGTATCGCCCGCCAAAGAACGTCCGCGGCGTCGTCTTCATGAAGGAATTGCACCATCGGATCACGTTGTAGCCGTGAGACCAACGGCGTGCGCAGCAGATCTTCGATGAGGCTCGTGCTCCGAGGCCCTATGGTTGCAGCGGCCCGGAACACATAGACGTTTGTTCGGCCGTGTACCCCGGCGAACTCACGCACGGCGCGATCTATCGCCGTCTGGTCGTTGGCTCCTGCTGCGTCATCGAGCGTATCGGTCTCCAACCAAGGGCGCCCATCCGACGACGGCTGCGGGTATGCGGCGGCGCTGCCCCAGTGGATCAACAGTGGTACGCGCACGCTCGCCGCGGCGCGCATCGCGGTGTTCGCAAGAGCGAGCCGCCCAGAGCGGGCGAGCGAGTCGACACAGAAGTTGATCAGGCACTCTGGCCTAAGCTCGCGTATTGCTGCAGCAACCCCACGCCGGTCTCGGCATATATGAAAATCGGCCTCACCCGGCCACCCGGGCGGCTCCCTGGCGCCCACCCCGATGGCGTCACCGCCTGCCCCCAAGATCCGCTCTGCGACAAGACCCGCCACCGCATCAAGCGATCCGAACATCATCACCGGGCCGTGGTGGAATCGAGCTGACACTAGTGCTCCTGATCATAAGTACGGTGACGTTTGCAGGAGCGAGATGCGGGCGAGATCAAGGAAGGGTGAGGAAGGCGATGCCTTAGCCATCCTCGACGAGCCCTGACGCCGAGATCGTCCGCATATCGCTCCTGCCCTCCGGGTGGCCGCGGGACCGGCCACCTTCGGCGTCGCGGCGCCTCGACGATACACCCTGCATCGCCCTCGTCGCCGCTCCCACAATTCGCCCCGGTCGCGCGCGCCACAAACGTCACCGTACTTATGATCAGGAGCACTAGCCGGCACTCAGCGACGCGCCGCCGTCGACCGGCAGGATGGTGCCAGTTATGTAGTCCGGCGCTTCGGCGAAGAAGAGCACGCCGCGCGCTACGTCTTCGGGAGTCCCGGCAGACCCCGCCGGCACGCGGGCCAGCACCCTCTCGCGCTCCGCCTCCGACGTTCCCTCAGGGAACAGGATGGCGCCCGGCGCCACCCCGTTTACCTGCACGCGCGGCGCCAAAGCTTGAGCGCTGCAACGCGTCAACGCATCGAGACCGCTCTTGGCAACGCAGTACGCAGCGTAGTCCCCGAGTGGATGGATGCCAATAGTGCCGCAAATGTTGACGATGCGGCCCCGGCCACGCTCCCACATGCGCTCCCCCACCAAGCGAGTGAGCCGGAAAGGCGCCTCGAGGTTCAGGCTCAGGTGGTATTGCCAGGTTGTTTCGTCCAGTTCGACGAATGCCCGGCGTTCGAAAACGGCGGCGTTGTTGACCAGCAGATCAACCTCGCCGAGCTCGTGCTTGACCGCGTCGACGAGCTCGGTGGCTGACCGCGGATCGGTGATGTCTGCCTGCAGCGCCGCCGCCCGCCCTCCTGCCGTCCGTAGCTCCGACACCAGCTCGTCAGCAGGCTGCGCCGATCGCAGATAGTTGATTGCCACCGCGTAGCCAGCGCGTCCCAACGCCATGCTAATGGCGCGCCCGACACGGATGGCGCCACCGGTGACCAAAGCAACACGGTGCGGTCGCATCGGCGGCAAGAGTCCCTCTCCGAAGGAAAGCGGCGGCAGCCAGTAGTGGTCTCGGGTCCCGCTGAAGTGTAGTGGCTTGCGAGCGGCCCAGCACACGAGCGCGCCGGTGTCGCGACACATCCGTCACCGCGGCAAGAGTTAGGATGATCTCTGACCGATCGGCCGAGCCCGTCAACACCATCCACCGCCCACACTGATGCCTCAAGTTGTCGTCTACACCAAGTCGTTCTGCTCGTACTGCAGCTGGGCCAAGAACCTGCTCGCGGCGAAGGGCGTGGAATGGGACGAGATCGACGTCTCGACCGACCGTGCTCGATTCGCGGAGATGATCGAGCGCTCCAACGGCCGTGCCACCGCGCCACAGATATTCATCGACGATCTGCACATCGGTGGGTTCGACGAGCTCGCCGCGCTCGAGACTCGCGGCGAACTGGACCCGCTGCTCAACGCCGACCGCGACGGCCACAACGGTGCCGGGATTGTGGACGCCGATAGCCGTGACAGGGCCCCGGAGGGCGAGGTGGCTGAGAACCATCGTGAGCTGATCATCATCGGCTCCGGCTGCGCCGGCCTGACAGCGGCCATCTATAGCGCCCGTGCCAACTTGGCGCCGCTGGTGATCACCGGTCGCGAGCTAGGTGGACAGCTATACACGACGACGGATGTCGAGAACTTCCCAGGGTTCCCAGACGGTATCCAAGGGCCCGAGCTCATCGACGGGATGCGGGCGCAGGCGGAGCGATTCGGCGCCGAGCTGTTGTTTGGTCACGTCGACAGCCTTCAGCTAGGTGAGCACCCTTTCAAGGTCGTCCTGGAGGGCAGCGCCGAGCACACTTGCGATGCGCTGATCATTGCCACGGGCGCGTCGCCAAAGGCCCTGGGGGTACCCGGTGAGATGGAGCTACGCGGCTACGGCGTCTCCACCTGCGCGACGTGCGATGCAGCCTTCTTCCGCGGTCGACCCGTAGCGATCGTCGGCGGCGGTGACTCCGCCATGGAAGAGGCCCTGTTCCTCACCAAGTTCGCTTCCTCGGTGACGCTTCTACACCGACGCGACGAGCTCCGCGCCAGCCCCATCATGGCTCGACGCGTTCTGGAGCACGAGCAGATCGATGTCCTGTGGAACACCGAGGTCGAGGAGTTCGTCGGCACGTCGGAAACAGGACTCACCGGCGTGCAAGTGATCAACAATCAAACCGGCGAGGGTGCCAACGTGCAGGTCGACGGATGCTTTATCGCCATCGGTCACGACCCCAACACCGGAGTGCTGGTCGACTGGCCGATCCGGCTCGATGAGCTGGGCTACGTAGCCGACGACGAGCGGCCGCTGCCCAGCACCGCGATCGACGGCGTGTTCGTGGCGGGCGATGTCCACGACCACCACTACCGGCAGGCGATCACCGCCGCGGGATATGGCTGCCGCGCCGCCCTCGATGCCGAAAAGTGGCTCACCAAGAGGCTCATGGGAGCCTGAGCCTATTCAGGACACTAGCAGGGCGCTGAAGAACTCTAGTGGGCTCTGATCGCGCCGTCAGGCGGAAGACGGCGTGGTAAGAAACGGGTTGGTGCGCCGCTCCTGACCCAGTGTCGTTTCCGGGCCATGACCAGGAAGCACCGTGACCTCTTCGCCGAGAGGGAGCAACACGGTGCGAATCGAGTGCATCAGGGCCTCGTAGTTGCCACCTGGCAGATCGGTGCGGCCGATCGATCCGGCAAACAGACAGTCACCCGAAACCACGATATCGAGCTCAGCGAACCAGAAGGCCACGTGTCCCGGCGCATGGCCGGGCACGTGCAGAACTCGGGCGCGCAGTCCCCCCAGCTCCATCATCTCGTCGGTTTCGAGCCAGCGGGTCGGTGTCGGCAACGATGGCACATGAAGCCCGAACATCGCCGCCTGCTGCTCGACCGCGTCGTACAGCGGTCGATCCAGCGGGTGGAGCGCCAGCGGCGCGCCGGTCGCCTCTACTGCCTCGGCAACACCCGCTACGTGATCGATATGAGCGTGAGTGAGCCAGATCTGCTCGACGTCGAGCCCTTGCTGGCCGGCAATGGCGAGCAACTCCGTTACGTGACCGCCCGGATCGACAAGCGCCGCAGCACCTGTTTCGGGGCAGCCAATCAACCACGAGTTCTCGCCGAACGGCGCCACCACCTCGACGTGTCGAACATGCGTAGCTCCCTGGTAAGGCTCAGTGGTCGGCTTGCCGGTTACCACTAGTACGCCGGTGTGATGGGCAAGGTAGGCGCGACGCCATCGAGCGCCTCGCGAATACGCTCAGCCAGCGTCGTGTTCCGAGCTGACGGCGATGCGTTGGCAACGGCACGGGCGAGCGCATCGCGACTGCTAATCAGCACCGCGACCCGCCGAGCCCGGGTCAACGCCGTGTAAAGCAGGTTGCGCTGCAGCATGATGTGGTGCTCGGGCATGAGAACGATTACCACGGCGGGATACTCGCTCCCCTGACTCTTATGCACCGAGATAGCGTATGCTAGCGTCAGGTCAACTGCGGCGCCACGGTCGTAGCCCACGAGGCGACCGTCAAAATCGACCGTCAAGCCCTCCTCCGGATCGGCGAGCGCCACGTGCCCGATGTCGCCGTTGAACACCTCGCGGTCGTAGTCGTTGCGCAGCTGCATGACTCGGTCCCCGACACTCAGCACCGGCGTCTCCGGCAACGCCGCCAACGAACCCGCGTTGAGCGCCGCCTGAAGCTCGGAGTTGAGTCGGGTCACGCCGCAACGACCCCGGTGCATCGGCGCCAGCACCTGCACGTCGCGCATGGGGTCCAACCCGAAGCGCCTAGGAATACGTCGTGTAACCAGCCGTCGTACGAGCGCAAGAGCGCGGTCCGGATCGCGCTCGTCGATCATGTAGAAATCTGCATCGGGCTCATCGGTGGATGCCGGAGCCTCGGGAACCTCGCCTGCGTTCACCCGATGCGCGTTCCGCACGATCAGACTCGCACGTGCCTGGCGGAAGATTCGCCGCAACCGCACGGTGGGCACACGCTCCGACGCGATGAGGTCGCGTAATACCGCTCCGGGACCGACGGGCGGCAGCTGGTCGGCATCGCCAACCATCAACAGTCGCGCGTCCGGCCGCAACGCGGCGATGAACGCGTCCATGAGCACCAGATCGACCATGGAGAACTCGTCGATCACCGCTAGATCGGCGTCGATGGGATTGTCCGGCCCGCGACCAAAACCTTGCCCGTACCCGAACTCGAGTAGACGATGGATCGTCTTGGCCTCGCGCCCCGTCGCCTGCTCCATCCGCTTGGCTGCGCGACCGGTCGGAGCTGCAAGGGCGACGCGCAAGTCGAGCATGGCAGCACACCGGGCGATCGCATCGACCAGCGTTGTCTTGCCAGTGCCAGGGCCGCCGGTAACTACCACCAGGCGGCCGAGAAGCGCGGCCTCGAGCGCGCCGCGCTGCTCCTCCGCGAGGCCGAGCTCCAGGCCCGCCTCGACTTGGCGTACCGCACCGATCACCCGTTCGCTCTCCTGTGCCGACTCGCTCACGACCGAAGCACCCAGGACGGCTAGCCGGCGCGCCACTCGCAGCTCGGCGGCATGTAGGCCGGTCACGTAGACCCGCGGGTCGGCGTCGCCAGCCGGCTCCACCACTACCTCGCGCCGTTGCGCCAGGGCGTCGACTGGCGACAACAGAGCGCACGAGTCCTCGAGCTCGAGCAACTTGGCAGCCGCCGCCTGCAGCTCGGAACGCAGCAGGAAACAGTTGCCCCGGCCTGCAGCCGCGAACAGCGCCTCCGCCAGCCCTGCCATCAACCGCTCAGGAGCGTCCGGGGCAATGCCCAATCGCATTGCCAGCCCATCGGCGGTGCGAAACCCGATGCCGCGCACCTCGCGGGCGAGCGCGTAGGGATTCCTCCGCACCCGGCCGATGGTCTCCTTCCCCCAGGTGCGTACGACTTTCTCGGCGAGCGCCGGGCCCAGCCCATGCCCCTGAAGAAAGATCCGTGCCTGTCGATGCGCGGTCTTCTCCAACCATCCGGCCTTGATTTGCTCGAGCCTCTTGGCGCCGATGCCGCGCACCGTGAGGAGACGCTCTGGCTCTTCATCCAGGACGCGCAACGTGTCGGTACCGAAGCGCTCAACGAGCCGCTTGGCGAACTCCGGGCCGATCCCGGGAATCACGCCGGAAGCAAGGTAGCGCCGCGCACCGCTCTCGCTCTGGGGCTCGGCCGGTATGCTTCCGTGCGCCCGAAATTGCCTGCCGTAGCGCCGATCGGTTTCCCATTCGCCCTCGACCTCGACGCACTCACCAGGATAGAGCGGGGCCAGCGGACCAACTACGGTAACTAAACCCCCATCGTCGGGCTCTAGGTGCACCACAGCCCAGCCCGTGTCGCGATTCTCGAACACCACACGGGCAACGGTGCCTCGAAGCCGTCCGTCGAACAGCGACGGTTCCTGCGCTCGCGCCATCGGCCGATCAAATGTGCAGCGAGCGACCGTCAACCGCCAGGGCGGCTTCCTTGAACGCCTCTGACAGCGTCGGGTGCGCGTGGACGGTTAGCGCGAGGTCTTCAGCACAGCCGCCGTACCCCATTGCCACGACTGCCTCATGAATCAGATGCCCGGCCTCCGGGCCCACACAGTGAACTCCCAGGATCGCGTCGGTGTCGGCGTCGGCGATCACCTTCACCCAGCCTTCCATGTCGTCGCGCGCCCGTGCTCTGCCGTTGCCGCGGAACGGGAAGCGGCCTACCTTGAGCCGGTGTCCGCGCAGCTCGGCCTCCTGTTCCTGGAGCCCCACCGAGGCGAGCTCTGGATGCGTGAACACGACCGCAGGGATCGCGTCGTACTCCATCGCGGCGACTTGGCCAGCGATACATTCCGCCGCGACAACACCCTCGTCCATGGCCACGTGCGCCAGCATCGGCGTAGCGACAACGTCGCCGATCGCATAGACGCCAGGCACCCCGGTGCGCATGCCGTGGTCGACGATGATGAAACCACGATCGTCGGTTTCGAGCCCAATCGCGTCGAGCCCGAGCCCGTCGGTGGCGGGCCGCCGACCGATCGAGACCAACACGCGGTCCGCCTCGACGGTCGCCTCGTTGTCCTCGACGCTGTAGCGTACCCGGGCAGAATCGCCCGCGACCTGGACCGCAGCAACCCTCGCACCGAGGCGGATGTCGAGCCCTTGCTGCCGGAGAAGCGTGTAGGCCGCCGCGGCTACCTCGGCGTCCATCTCCGGCAGGACACGATCCCTCATTTCCAGCACGACGACCTCAGCGCCGAGTCGTGAGTACACGCTCCCGATCTCCAGTCCGATATAGCCCGCACCTACGACGACCAGGCGATCGGGCACCATCTCGAGACCGAGTGCGCCGCGCGACGAGATCACGACGGCGTCGTCGAATGGAACCCCGGGCAACTCTGCCTCGACGGACCCGGTGGCGACAATGACGTTATCCGCACGGACGGTCACGCCAGTCCCGTCCGCTGACTCCACGCCAAGCACGCCCGGTGCTTTGAAGCGCGCCGTCCCCATCAGGCGCTCGACCCCTTGCCGCTTGAGCAGTCCGCGCACGCCGGTAGTCAACGCCTTGACTACCTTGGCCTTGTGTCGCTGCATGGCGGCGAAATCGACGCTGGCGCCTTCGACCTGTATCCCGAACACCGACGCCCGGTTGATCTGGCTGAACAAGTGCGAGGCATCGAGCAGCGCCTTTGACGGGATACACCCAACATTGAGGCAAGTGCCGCCGACGAATTCCCTCTCGATCACAGCGACCCGCTGCCCTAGCTGCGCAGCGCGTATTGCCGCCACATAGCCGCCCGGACCTGCCCCGATGACAGCGACCCCTACTTGAACGTCGACGCTCATGGTCAGGCTCAGGTCACGAGCAGCTGCAGCTTGGGATCCTCGAGCAACGCCACTAGATCACGCATGAACTGCGCTGCCGGAGCACCGTCGACGACGCGATGGTCCAGAGAAAGCGAAAGGTTCATCATGTCGCGGATCACGGTCTCGTCGCCACGCACCACCGGGCGCTTGCGAATAGCGACCACGCCCAGAATTGCCACCTCGGGGTGGTTGATGATCGGCGTGGCAAGGAGTCCACCGATGCTACCGGTACTCGTGACCGTGATGGTCCCGCCCTGCAGATCATCCGCGGCGCTTCGCCCGGCGCGCGCATCCGTGGAAAGACGTGCGATCTCTTGTGCCAACTCGAAGATGCTCAGCTGGTCGGCATTCTTCACCACTGGCACCATCAGACCGCGTTCCGTGTCGGTAGCGATGCCAACGTTGTAGTAGCGCTTCAGCACGATCTCACCGCTCTCGTCGTCGAGCGACGAATTGAGGATCGGATGGCGACGGCACGCCTCGATCAACGCCTTGATGAAGAAGGGCAGGTAGGTAACCCGCAGCCCTTGAGCAGCGGCCATCTCCTTGGCCTCGCGACGCAACGCTACGATCTCGGTCATGTCGCACTCCTCGACGTATGTGAAGTGCGGGACAAGACGCTTCGCCTCCACCAGGCGCTCAGCAATCCGCCGCCGAAGCCCGCGCAGCGGAATGCGCTCTTCGAGTGAACCGGCGGAGACCGGCGTCAGCCGAGGAGCGTTGCTGGCGACCATCGGCGCCGCATCGACCGCCCTGACGGCGACCGGTGCGGCTTCGGCGATCGCACCGGGAATCGCTGGCGAGTCTTCCGTTGGCGCGGCTCGATCGGCGCCACCCAAGAGATCCGCCTTGGTAACTCGCCCACCCTTGCCGGTCCCTTGTATCTCTTGCAGATCGACGCCGAGCTGCCGAGCCAGGCGGCGGGTGGCCGGGGTCGTGGGCGTGGCGCCGGACGCGGCCCGGGGAACCTCCCAAATGGCCGTCTCCTCAGCTTCCGAGTCGAGCTCCGCGCGTGCCATCGCCTGCGCCGCCGCCACCGGGTCGGCGGCGACCTCCTCTGCCGCGATCGGCACTACAGGGTCAGCATCGTCATGGGGCTGCGAAGCTACACCGACCTCCCGAGCGTCGCTCGGGTTGCTGCTGTCAGCCTGCTCGCCCCTGTCGATAAGCAAGATCACCGCACCAACGTCGACGACTTCGCCTTCCTTGGCGCGTAGCTCGAACACGGTGCCCGAGAATGGCGCCGGGATCTCCACTGTGGCCTTGTCGGTCATGACCTCGACGAGCGGCGTGTCCTCCTCCACGGCTTGGCCCTCCGTGACGAGCCACTTGATGATCTCGCCCTCGGCCGTCCCCTCGCCGATCTCCGGTAGCTTGATCTCGCTTGCCATGGGCCTCAGAAGTTTGCTACTCGCTCGATGGCGGCGACAACCCGTCGCTCGCTCGGCAAGTAATCGTTCTCGTGAACGTGAGGGAAAGGTACGTCGAAGCCGGCGACGCGCTCGACCGGCGCCTCCAGATGCAACAGGGCGCGCTCCGACAGCGTCGCCGAGAGCTCGGCGGCAAAGCCGCAGTAGGTTGGCGACTCGGCCACAATCACCGCCCGCCCGGTCTTGGCAATCGAGCTCAGAACGGTGGCGATGTCGAGCGGAAGCAGGGTACGTAGATCGACGACGTCGGTTTGAATGCCCGACCCGGCGGCGGCGTCGGCCGCCGCCAGGGCTACTGGCACCATCGACCCGTATGCGAACACCGAAACATCAGTACCCGGCCGCCGAACTCGAGCCTCGCCGAGCGGCACGAGGTGCTCGTCGTCGACGCTGGCTCGGCAATCCTGATAGAGGCTCTTGGGCTCCAAGAACACGACCGGGTCATCTCCGCGCAGCGCCGCACGGAGCATGCCAGCGGCGTCCGTCGGATCCGATGGTGCTGCCACGACGAGCCCGGGCGTATGGCAGAAGTACGCTTCTGGGCTCTGCGATTGGTACATCCCGCCACCGACACCACCGCCGTAAGGAAGGCGCAAGACGAGGGGACAAGCGTATTGACCTCCGGAGCGATATCGGATCCTGGACATCTCCGACACGATGTGCTCGAAGCCAGGCCAGACAAAATCGGCGAACTGAATCTCGGTTACCGGACGGAGCCCGTAGAGCGCCATGCCCACGGCGGTGCCGATCACACCACCTTCCCCGGTGGGAGCGTCGATAACGCGCCGCTCGCCGAAATCGTCGAGCAACCCTTCAGTGGTACTGAACAGGCCGCCGAGTGCCCCGACATCCTCACCTAACAGCACGATCGAGTCGTCGCGGCGCATCTCGACGCTCAGCGTCCGATTGATCGCTTGCGCCATGTTGAGATCGGGCATCTTCGTCTCGCTAGGATTCGTCCTTCAGGCGACGTAGCTTGCGCGACTGCTCTTGCAGCATCCAGGGTCGCTCCGCCCATACATCGTCGAACATCGTGTCGGCTGTCGGTGGCCCAACGCTCTCCGCCGAGGCGATGGCGGCCTCCCCTCGCTCCTCGCAGCGGCGACTGAACTCGTCCTCTCGGCCGGCGTCCCAGACGCCGCGGTGTTCGAGATAAGGGCGCAGTCTGGCCGCCGGCTTCAGCGTCGCCGTGCCAGCCGGCACAACTGCCTCGATCAGCGTCGGTCCGGCACCAGCCAACGCGGCTTCTCGGGCGCTTCGTGCCGCCGTGTACACAGCCAACATGTCGGTGCCATCGACGCTCACCGGTTTCACGCCGTGCGCCATCGCGAGGGGCGCCAGCGAGGTGCTCGGGCAACGACACACGAAGACCACGGGGGCAGCATGTCGCTCGGCAGTTGAGAGGCCTATCTGAAAGGAAGCCTGGTCGGTGGCTGCAGCTCCGAACAGGGCGAGAACGGTGTGGGGGTCATGTCGCAGCTTCATGGCCAGCGCGGTTCCCACAGCGTGTTGAATTTGTGTCGCCAGCGGCCCCGAAACCGATACGAAGCGCCCCGCCGGCAGCGTCGCGTGTCCGGGCAACTGGCGCCCACGCGCCAGGTCGTCCCGCGACGCGAGCACCTGCGCGAACAGCTGCTCGATGCTTCCGCCGCGCACCAGAAACGCTCCCACATCACGATAGGACGGATATAGCCAATCGCCGTCTTCGAAGGCCCTCGCGGCCCCCGCCGATACCGCTGCGCTTGCTCCCGACGGCGCCCAAAACCCGATTCGCCCTGACTGCTGTAGACGGGCGCACCGTTCATCGACGACCCGCGTCACGACCAGTGACTCGTACAGGGCCGTCAGGTCGGCATCCGACAGGTCGCCGACGTTGCGCTCGATCGCTTCGACGTCGTCGGCGAGGACGGTCAGCAATTCGCCCATGCCCCCTCCCCCGAGGAAGCGCGAATCGCGGACGTGGTGCGGATAGTTGCCGACGCAGCGACACGGTGCGTTTCGACCAGATTGGCGACGAAGAACTCGCCAGCCCGATAAGAGCTGCGTACCAGCGGGCCCGACGCCACATAGGCGAAGCCGAGTCGCTCGCCGAGCTGCCGTAACTGTGCGAAGCGCTCCGGCGTCACCCACTCAACGACGTCAAGGTGCTTCGACGTAGGCTGCAGGTACTGGCCGAGGGTCAGGAAATCAACGCCCACAGAGCGGAGGTCCTGCATCGACCGACGCAGCTGCGCATCGCTTTCGCCCAGGCCGAGCATCAGCGACGACTTGGTGAATAGCTGCCGCGGATGGCGCTTGGCGTGTTCGAGAATGGCTAGCGATTTGTCGTAACCACACCGGGCATCACGCACCGTGCGTTGCATCTCCTCAACCGTCTCGAGGTTGTGCGCGAAGACCTCCAAACCAGTATCGCACAGGGTGTCGACGGCCTCGACGTCGCCGTTGAAGTCACCGACAAGTGCTTCGAGGATCAATTCCGGTTGGCGACGCTTCAACTGCTCGATACAGGCAGCAACGTGGCCTGCCCCACCGTCGCTGAGATCGTCGCGATCGACCATGGTCAACACGACATAGCGAAACTTGAGCAACGCTACCGACTCGGCGAGCTTGCGAGGCTCCTGGCCATCCACGCGGCCACCAGGGTTACCGGTGGTCACCGCGCAGAAGCGGCAGCCACGTGTGCAAATCCCCCCGAGCAGCATGAAGGTGGCCGTACCGCCCGACCAACACTCGCCGACGTTCGGGCAGCGTGCCTCCTCGCAAACCGTGAAGAGGCCGCGGTCGCGAAGCGTCTTTTTGATGAAGGTGTAACGCTCGCCGCCGGGTGCGCGAACTCTCAGCCAGTCAGGCTTTGCGCGGCGCGTCAGAGATCCCGGAGCGCACCCCTCAGGTTCACCTTGAAGCACGGGAAGGTCCGCCATAGCGGCGATTATCCCACATCACATGACGATCCGGCGGCGCAGGTTCACGACTCCCAGCGCCATCCCGAAAGCTGCCGCGAGGAGCAGCCAGAGGATCTCGAGCGCCCATCCAGGCGGTGCGTGACCAGTACTCAACGGGCGGATCAGGTGGACTGCATGAGTGAGCGGATTCAGCTGCGCGACAGCGCGTAGCGAGGCCGGCATGCGGTCGAGCGGAAAGAACACGCCAGAAAGGAAGAGCACCGGCATGATGAACAGCGCATAGAAGTGGTTGAGCGCGTCGAGGGCGGGTACACGCGATGCCACCGTCAGCGAGACACCGCCGAAGAACAGCCCCTGCAGCAGTACCACTCCCAATGCCGCAACCAACCACATACCCGGCTCGAGTAACCCGAACGCCAAGCCGACGACCATCGTCGCCGCCGCCGAGATGATTCCCTTGGTCGCAGCCCAAAGAACCTCGCCTGCCGCCAGATCGGAAACTGACAACGGCGTGGCCAGGATAGCGTCGAAAGTCCCCTGCACCCTCATGCGCAAGAAGGAGCCGTAGCTGGTCTCGAAACAAGCGGCCGACATCGCCGCCCCGGCGACCACGCCGGCCACGACGAAGCTGATGTACGGTACGCCATCGATCGGAGGCATGTAGGAACCGAGACCGAACCCCACTACCGCCACGTAGAACAGCGGATCAGCCAGATGGCCGAGGAGGTTTCCCACCCATACCCGGCGGTAAGTGGTGGCGTTTCGTTGCCAAACACGCCCGGCACGCCAAGTCGGAAACTGGTCGTTCATTCCCGCATCTCACGGCCGGTAAGCCTCAAGAAAAGGTCTTCCAGCGTGGCGCTTCGCTGCAGCAACCGCTCGTTGGGGATGGCGTGCAACGCCGACCAGTCGATACCGCCTCGTGGATACATGTAGATCGTGTCGCCGACCTGTTCCAGGTGACTCGCGCCCACCGCATCGAGGCGCGCGTCGATCTGGGCGCGCTCGGCGGGCAGCGGCCGAATCTCGATACATTGCTCGCCGACGTGCTCCTGAACCAGTTCTGCCGGCTCGCCCTCGGCAAGCAGCTTCCCGGCATCGATCACAGCTATGCGATCGCATAGCTGCGCCGCCTCCTCCATGTAGTGCGTCGTCAACAGCATAGTCACGCCGGCGGCCCGCAAGCTGCGCAGGCGGCTCCATACCCAGTGACGCGCCTGAGGATCAAGCCCGGCGGTGGGCTCATCGAGCAGCAACAGCTCAGGCGAGCTAATCATCGCCCGCGCCAACACGAGTCGCCGCTTCATCCCTCCGGAGAGCGTAGGAATGAGCGCGTCGGCGCGATCGCTCAGCTGAACGAACTCGAGCAACTCGTCGGCCCGGCGCGACGCATCTCGCCGGGCGACGTCGAAGTAGCGTGCGTATACCAGCAGATTGTCACGAACCGTGATGTCGGGGTCGAGGCTGTTTTCTTGTGGCACCACCCCGAGGCGGGCCTTGATCGCCCGGGGGGCCGCGCGCACGTCGCGCCCGAGCACGGTCAGCGCTCCCGACGACGGCGGCGAGACGCACTGGACCATGCGCACGATGGTGGTCTTCCCGGCGCCGTCGACCCCCAGGAAGCCGAAACATTCGGCGCGCCGAACAGCGAAGTCAATACCGGCCACGGCCTCGAGCTCACCGAATCGTTTCACCAGCTGTCGCGCAACGATGGCGTCGGCGCACATGTCCTTCCACCCCGAGGCATTCGCTCCGATCGACTGGCCGACGCGTGCGACAATACCGTGCCAATCGGGAGAGGAATCAGCATGAAACCATACCTGGACCTTATGCGCACGGTGCTGGAATCAGGGGCGCCCAAGGACGACCGTACCGGTACGGGGACACGCAGCATCTTCGGCTATCAAATGTGTTTCGACCTGAGCGCTGGCTTCCCGCTGGTTACCACCAAGAAGCTCCACCTGAAGTCTGTCATCCATGAGCTGTTGTGGTTCCTGCGCGGCGAGTCCAACGTTCGCTACCTGCAGGAACACGACATCAGTATCTGGGACGAATGGGCGGACGACCTGGGCGAGCTCGGGCCCGTGTACGGAGTGCAATGGCGCTCGTGGCCCAAGGCCGACGGTGGCAGTGTCGACCAGATCGCCTGGGTGGTGAATGAGATCCGCACGAATCCGACATCGCGACGGCTCGTGGTGTCGGCGTGGAATGTGGGCGAAATCGACAACATGGCCCTGCCGCCCTGCCACACGTTGTTCCAGTTCTACGTGCGCGACAGCGTGCTGTCTTGCCAGCTGTACCAGCGCAGCGCCGATATCTTCCTGGGTCTGCCGTTCAACATCGCCTCGTATGCGCTTCTCACGCAGATGGTGGCGCAAGTTACCGAGCTGCATCCCGGTCGTTTGGTTGTGACGCTCGGCGACGCGCACCTGTACGCCAACCACCTGGAGCAGGCTCGCTTGCAGCTGAGCCGTTCGCCGCGGCCGCTGCCCACCCTTCGCCTGGCCGCGGCGCGCCACATCGACGCTTTCCGGTTCGAGGACTTCGAGCTCCTGAGCTACGATCCACATCCGAACATCAAAGCACCGGTGGCCGTGTGACCACCCATGCGGACACTTCGACGCAGCACGCTCACCGACTGAGTCTGATCGTCGCGGCCGCCGACAACGGCGTCATCGGACGCGACGGCCAGTTACCGTGGCACCTACCGAACGACCTGAGGCGCTTCAAGGCGATCACGCTAGGGCACGCGATCATCATGGGCCGCATCACCTACGAGTCGATCGGCGAGCCGCTGCCCGGCCGACGCAACATCGTGCTCAGCCGCGACCCCGACTATCGAGCCCAGGGCGCTGAAGTGGCGAGATCGCTCGACGACGCCCTGACGGCCGCGACCGACGGCGAGCAGCTCTTCGTCATCGGCGGCGCAACTCTGTTCGCCGAGGCGCTGCCGATCGCTGATCGGATCTATCTCACCCGCGTTCACGCCGCCGTTGCCGGGGACGTGTCGTTCCCGCGCCTCGACGAGCAGCGCTGGCGTCTCGTTTCGGAGGAGCATCACCCGGCGGACCCAGAGCACCGTTTCGCCTTCAGCTTCCGCGTGTACGAGCCCATCGATCAGCGGGGAAGTGTGGCGGGGCTGGCGACAGGGTTACGACGCCCTTAGTCGCGATCTAGCGGCCTGTTCACGCGCCGCGCCGGCCGCGTGTTGTATTCGGCCTGCCAGGCGCGGTGCAGCGGCGAGTCCGGGAACTGCTCGCCAAGACCGTACGGGTAGCCGCTCATGGCGTGGAAGGGCAGCGGCTCTACACGATCACCATGCAGTGTGTTCGGATCGCCGTCCTTCACCCATCCGTTCAGATACACGAGCCAATCGCGTCGCCAGCCGTCTTGGACCGGAGGCAGGGTGTCGGCGAAACGCAGCACCACCTCGTCGCCGGCCGCGATGATGACGTAGCGATCGTCCGCTTCCCCCACGAGCTCGCCCACGGCACCGTAGCGCGTGTAACTTCCCCTATGCGGATCCCAGTTCGAGCTCGAGCTGACATTCTCGTAGTCGAAGGTCTCGTAGCCATCCGCGGTCCGTCGCAGCGCCGAGAACCCACGCCAACGGATCTCCGCACCGGCCGGCTCCAGCACGTGCACGCTCAGCTCCGGGATCGCCCCGCTCGCGGCGTCCCGCATCATCAGGGTACCGCCATGCGGCACCTCCCACTCGCCCTTCCAGTTCCCCGTCGGCAGCAAACCGCGTGGATGAGGACCGCCAACGGTGTAAAACACCGCGTCCCAATAGAGCCGCATCGTGGTGGTCACCCGGATGCGCGGATCCTGGGGATCGATGATCCCTGTTACGTCAACGCTAATAGTGGAGTTCTTACCATTGGGCAATCCGATGTCCTCGATTGCCGTGCGCCATCCGCCACGACCATCGGGAACCTCGAGCGCGACCGGCGCGAACGCCACGCGCGGATCCTCATCAACGACCAGGTTAACGCTGGCGGTAGCCCAGTACACCCATCCGGTGAGATACAACCGCACCAGGCCGCCAGCGCCGGCATCCGGAAGCGATAGATCGAGAGCGTGGGACGTGGCGAGCCCTTCATACAGAGCCGGCTCGAAGGGTGCCGGCCAAACGCCGTCGATCGAAGCTACTGCAGCGCTCCAATCGCGACCGTCCTGATCAACGGCGGTCACCGGGCGGGGCTCGTCGACAACGAACAGCCGGAGCTCGGGATGCGGCGGCGCGACGAACTTCTCGTCCGGAATCACCAGCGTCGTTTCGGGATGATCCACGGCCAGTAGACGTACCGCGTCGAGGTATCCGGCTTCGCGCAGCTCCTCGCTGAGTCGCAACTCCAGCACGCCGTCCCGAGGCTGCAGCGCCTCGCCCGGCACCGGTACGTACTCGTCGAAATCAGCCGGGTGGATGACCCCGGTGGCAAGTGGCATTCCTAGCGGAGCTACCCCGAGCACCTCGTTAATGAAACGCCAGGTGTTCCCATCCCACGTGTACAGCAGCGGACACGAGCCCTCGAGCCGCTCCACTTCGGTAACTGGACCGAGCGTCGTCCGCACCGCCACGGCAGTCTCGTTCTGCAGGATGCCGTTCGGCCATGTGATCCGCACCACCTCGGCCTCATCGAGATCTCCGAGTCCGACGTGCACGGCGTCGCGCCGCATGCGGCGGCGCTGGTACAGACCACCGCTCTTGACCTCGACCGACGCACCGACGCCGCGGATGTTGTTCTTGATGCCCTGCAACCGCACACTCAACCAGGCACCTAGCGGGGCAGGCTGTTCGTACCAGACAGCCGTGCTGCCAGCGCTCACGAGGATATCGACGCTGCCGTCGCCGTTGCCGTCGAACGCGTCGATAAGCTCACCGCCGTTGCTGTCGAGCACCGGTCCGGCAACGAATCGCCACTCGCCAATGTTCAGCAACGTGTGCACCTCGTCGCCGGTCTCGACGACCAGATCGAGCCAGCCGTCGTTGTCGAGATCACCAGCGACGATGCGCCGTACAGCGGCGGGCATATCGATAGGACGATCGTCGAAGGTGCCGTCGCCGTCGTTGCGGAGCCCGCGTAGGCCATACGCGCCCCCAAGCACCAGATCGACTGCGCCGTCGTTGTCGAAGTCCTCGGCAATCGCGTCGACTGTGGCGGCGTCGCCGCTTGCGCCCACGGCACCAGCGATCTCCTCGAATCGCCCGCCGCGTAAGTTGGTATACAAGGCCGTCGGTGCGCGATCGCCGACGACATAGAGATCGATATCGTTGTCGTCGTCGAAGTCGGCCCACGTCACACCGATTGCTGGGGGCTGTGCCCCTAGCCCGGCGTCGACGGTGGCGTCAGCAAACTCGTCGCCCCCATGGTTGAGCACCAGCCGCAGACCTGGCCCACTACCGGCGACGGCGATCAGCACATCGAGATCGCCGTCGTGGTCGGCGTCGACCCAGGTCACTTTGGTCGCATCGGGCGTGACCGGCAGCCCTGCTGTCTCGACGAGCTCAAATCGCGCCGCCGGCGTGGTACTCACGAGGTTGCGGAACAACTGACCTGCGGACGCCGTGGCAACGTACACATCGAGCCTCCCATCCCGATCGGCGTCGCCTAGCGCCACCGGACCCGCTGCGGCATCGAGGACAACCGCCCTACCACCACCGGATGCGCCTTCCGTCGACCCGACCTGCAGCAGCTCAACGCGCCCGGCTCCAAGGTCGGCGGCGAGCAACCGCCCCTCGAGGGCCGCCGGCAGCCGCACTTCTCGTCGCGTGAACATCAGCCGTTCCGCTGAATCCGTCGACGGCCGTGCGAAGTTGATGCGCGGCACCTCCACACGCTTGTAATGACCCGCCTCCAGCGCCGCCGGTGCCCGCTGCGCCTGCGAGAGCTGGCGCTGGTACATCTGGTGGCGCTCGAGGAGCGGCGACGCCGCTTGGCGATCGCCACCACGCATCAACAGGAACGCGGAACGGTACGTCGCTGAGACGAAATGCTGCAGCCCGATGTCGAAGCCCATCGCCATGACGGCGGCATAATGACGTTGCGCCGACTCCAAGTCTCGTAGCGTCTCGTAGCTCGCCCCGAGGTTGTAGCGGATGGCCGGGTCGGCCGGATCGAGCTCGGCGGCAAGAGAGAGCGCCGCCTGTGCCTCCGCAATCTCGCCCCGCTTGGCGTGCAATAAGCCGCGGAGGTACGGGACGCCAGCATGCTGCGGATCGAGTCGACCGGCAGCATCGAGAGCAGCGCGCACAGCGTCGTCGGCGGCGGGCGCGACAGCGGTCTCGTACAACGCCAGCGCCAGATTGATCCAATCTCGCGCGGTCGCCCCGGACTGCTGCACCACGCGCTGGAACGCCG
Organism: Acidobacteriota bacterium; assembly: GCA_965205505.1. GTDB lineage: Bacteria > Acidobacteriota > UBA890 > UBA890 > WLXD01 > DASCOT01. The sequence goes on along the minus strand of CBDBHB010000009.1, from coordinate 2,456,966 downwards.
CCGCGGCGGCCACATGCTGCTTCTCCTCGTACAGGGCTTGCCCGCGGTTTCGTAACGATTGCTGGGCGGCGTCCTGCGGCTCTCCAGGGCCGGCAAGCGGACCGCAAACGAGAGCTAGAGCCGCCGCCAGGATGGGCAGCGGTGAGCGCCGTCGGCCGCTTCGCCGGCCGAGCTGCTGACCTTCTCGAGACACCCTGCCTTCCTCCATCGATCGACGCTTGGAGACTCTTCTGCATAGTCTAGTGGACTGTAATAGATGATCGTTGCATATCGCAGAAGGGATTTGCGGGTGAGATCAAGGCGCGGCGAGGAAGGCGATGCAATAGGCATCGTCGACGAGGCGCAACGCCGATATCGCCCGCAACTGCCAATCTGTCCGCAGGATGGCGGCGAAATCGGCCCGTCTGCGGCGTTACTCCTCCTCCAAGATGGGCAAACATCGTCTCGTCGTCGCGCCTGGCATCCGGACCCATTTCGCCACCACGATATGCAACGATCATCTGTTACAGGCCACTAGTGCGTCGCCGACCGACCGACCGGCGGGCGCTCGTCAGGCAACCTCCGCCGCTTGATACCGACGGGCACTCCTTTCCCGGGGTTGTCGGCGTTATAAATTAGGTACGTTCAAAATGGGGGGAGCCATGCGGCGAAACATACTCGTCTTTCTTTTCGGGTTCTTGGCCGGGGTGACGGTGATCCATTTCCTGGAGGGCCCGCTCGACCTGGGGCTGCTGCGCGAAGAGGCCTCTGAAGTGCTCGACTCGGCGGAGCGTGGGGCACGCAACCTGCGCCTGTCGACCAAGGTGCGCGCCGCGCTCGCGCTACACAAGGACTTCAGTCTCTTCGACATCGAGGTCGATGCGGAGGAAGGCACCGTCATCCTCGGCGGTCAGGTCGGCACCGCGGACCAGCAAGCTCTTGCCGAGTTCATCACCCGTGGCGTAGACGGGGTCGAAGACGTCGACAATCGTCTGGAGGTGCACCGCGCCCCCGAGCCAACACAGAACTAGCGTTCGGCGCGGGCGGGCTAGGCGCGCCGCTCCAGGCTACTCCTCGTAGGGGACGTCGGAGAGCACGTAGTTGAGCGGCGTGTACTCGGTCCACTTACCGGGCACTTCCTCGTCCAAGAAGATAGCGTCGACCGGACAGACGGGCTCGCAGGCGCCGCAATCGATGCACTCCTCAGGGTGGATATAGAGGATCTGCTCCTTACCCTCGGGAGCTTTCACGCCGTGCACGCTCATGCCGTCGTCGTCGATCTCGTAGATACAGTCGACAGGGCATACTTCAACGCAGGCTCGATCGCGAACGTTCACGCACGGTTCAGCGATGATGTAGGTCATCCTGACATCCTCTCCTACTGTGACCCGCTTCCCAAATGTGACCTGGCCTGCTAGTTGGGCCAGACTTGCTTTCTTGGCGTCATAGCGAGCGCTGATACGCCCGCGCAGCCACAGTAACACACGCGATTAGAGGCAGCAAAACACCACTTCAGCGCCTCGACCCGACGGCAAACCGAAAAAAACTTCGAGCTGTTTTGCACACCCCGATCGCCGCACTTTCGCCCCCCGGTCCCGGTATCCGGGTGTCCGGTGAACGCTGTATAGACTGAACATACGGTTGCGCGGCACCGGTGCGGTAGGTATCGTTTTCCACACGATTTCCACAATACCTTGCGGGGTTGTTGACGTTGACCCCCCACATGTTGTGGTCAACGCCTTGACAACCGCGAAAGCGGCAAGGTAGAAGATGGAGCCTTGGCAAGGCCGTCAGCAGCCGCGGCAACGGGCACAACAGCCTCCCAAACGCCCCAAAGTGCGGAGCATCAGTACTATGTCCCCTGACAAGAACGCGCCTCCCGGCTCCGGTGCCTCCCAGACTGCGGATCCCGCTCCACGTGGGGCCGAGGCTACCAGGAAGCAGCCAACGACAAAGAAACACAAAGCGGCAAAGAATCGCACTGGCTTGAGCTTCACGCGCTATTACAGCACCGAGGGCGTGCACCCCTACGACGCGGTCGAGTGGGGCCGCCGCGATGCGGTCATCGAGAGCCATACGGGAGCTTTGGTTTTCGAGCAGGCGGACGTCGAGTTTCCGGCGTTCTGGAGCCAGCTAGCCACCAACATCGTGGCGTCGAAGTACTTCCACGGACAGCTCGGCACCTCGGGTCGCGAGTCGAGCCTCAAGCAGCTGATTGGGCGCGTCGTCGGGGCCATGACGCAATGGGGAATAGACGGCAGCTATTTCGCCAGTGACGAGGACGCCGAGATTTTCTCGGACGAGCTCACCCACCTACTGCTGCACCAGATGGTGGCCTTCAATTCTCCGGTTTGGTTCAACATCGGGATCGCCGGAGAGCGCCAGCAAGCCTCGGCCTGCTACATCAACCACGTCGAGGACAAGATGGAGTCGATCCTCGACCTGGCGAAGACTGAAGGGTTGATCTTCAAGTTCGGATCCGGTGCTGGAGTAAACCTGTCGCGCTTGCGCGGTTCGACAGAGCATCTGTCCGGCGGCGGCGTCGCATCCGGACCGGTCTCTTTCATGAAAGGGTTCGATGCCTTTGCCGGAGTGATCAAGAGCGGAGGCAAGACGCGACGCGCTGCCAAGATGATCATCCTCGACGTCGACCACCCGGACATCGTGGAGTTCATCGAGTGCAAGGGGCTTGAGGAGCGCAAGGCCTGGGCCTTGATCGGCGCCGGCTACGACCCGTCGCTGGACGGCGAGGCTTATGGGTCGGTCTTTTTCCAGAACGCCAACCACAGCGTGCGGGTATCGGACGAGTTCATGCAAGCGGTCGAGAACGACACCGACTGGACCACCATCGGCCGCGTCGATGGGCAGCCCGTCGGCACGCACAACGCCAGAGAGCTGCTCGGCAAGATCGCCCAGGAGACCTGGCACTGCGGTGACCCCGGGATGCAGTACGACGACACGATCAACCGTTGGCACACCTGTAAGGCCACCGATCGGATATACGGCTCCAACCCTTGCTCGGAGTACATGTTCCTTGATGAAACCGCCTGCAACCTGGCGTCGCTCAATCTTCTACGGTTTCAGCAGGGGGACGGCACGTTTGACGTGCAGAGCTTCCGGAAGGCGGTGGATGTCGTGTTCACGGCGATGGAGATCGTCGTCGGCTACGCCGACTACCCGACCGAAACGATCACCCAGAACTCACTCGACTACCGACCGCTGGGACTGGGCTACGCCAACCTGGGAGCCCTGCTGATGCACCAAGGGCTGCCTTATGACTCCGATGAGGGTCGCACCTACACCGCCGCCATCACCGCAGTCATGACCGGTGAGGCCTACGCTCAGTCGGCGCGCTGCGCCGAGGTGCAGGGCCCCTTTGCAGGCTACGCCCAGAACGCAGAAGCGATGCTCGGAGTGATGCGCATGCACCGCGATGCCGCGTACGACATCGACGATGCGACGCTCCCGAGCTCATTGTCTCGCGCCGCCCGGCATGTCTGGGACCGAGCGGTGGAACTGGGCGAGGAACATGGCTACCGAAACTCCCAGGCGTCGGTGCTCGCGCCGACCGGAACGATCAGTTTCATGATGGACTGCGACACCACTGGAGTGGAGCCTGACCTGGCGCTGGTGAAACACAAGCGCCTGGTCGGCGGTGGCATGCTCAAGATCGTCAACGAGTCCGTCCCGGCCGCCCTGCGCAAGCTCGGGTATAACCGCGATCAGGCAAGCAGGATCGTCGATCACGTCAACACGAAGAACACCATCGAGGGTGCGCCTGATCTCAACGGGTCACACTTGCCGGTGTTCGACTGCGCGTTCCGGCCACCGAACGGTGAGCGAACGATTCATCACTCGGGCCATCTGAAGATGCTGGCGGCGACGCAGCCGTTCATCTCCGGCGCCATCTCGAAGACGATCAACATGCCGGCAGAGTCGAACGTCGACGAGATCGCCGACGCTTACCAACAGGCCTGGGAGCTGGGCCTGAAGGCGGTCGCGATCTACCGTGACGGAAGCAAACGCTCACAGCCGCTCGCGACTACGGCGGGGCAGGCCGATGGCGAGGCGCCAACGACTCAGCCGCCCGTGCGGCGCCGTCTGGCCGATGAGCGTGCCTCGGTGACCCACACGTTCTCGATCGCCGGCCACAAGGGCTACATCACCGTGGGCCTGTACGAGGACGGAAAACCAGGCGAAGTGTTCATCACGATGGCCAAGCAAGGCTCAACGATCTCGGGCCTTATGGACTCGTTCGCCAGCATGACGTCGTTCGCACTGCAATACGGCGTTCCGCTGAGGTTCCTGGTGCAGAAGTGCATCAACTCGCGGTTCGAGCCCTCCGGCTACACCGGCAACCCCGAGATACGGTTCGCCAAATCGATCACCGATTACATCTTCCGTTGGATGGCGAGCCGGTTCCTCGGCGAAGAGGAGCGACAGCAGCTCGGGCTCGGCGGCGATGACGCGACCGAGCCGAAGGCGGTGGTTTCAGCCGAACCCGGCGCGAGCCGAGCAACGGCGGAGAGCAATAGCTATGGCTTCGTTCCACCGACCGACGCGCCGCTGTGTCCGGAGTGCGGGTCGCTCATGGTTGCCAACGGAAATTGTCACAAATGCATGAATTGCGGATCGACTTCGGGGTGCTCCTGAGCTAGCCGATTCGCGGATCTTCTCGCGCAGCGCGGTGGGCGGACCGCACCGGGGTGGGCGGCGGCCCTGCTCACCGCGTTGCCGAGTATTCGCTTTAGACGGGTCGGCCGGGGCCGGGGGCTGCCTCCCGCCGTCGGTCGAGGGCTGCGCCGGCCGACCCGTCTGATCGCGCTGATCTAGTAGGCCGCGGCGGCTCCGGACCGACGGCCGTCGGCGACCGCCATGCGTGCACCGTCTGGGTAGATGTAGATGCAGTGCGCGTCGCCTTGCAGCCGCGCCGGCCCGAGCGAATGACCCATCTCTTCGAGCGTGGCGATCGTCGCGGCCGGAAAGCTGCTCTCGAGTCGAAGGGAGTCCGGCATCCACTGGTGGTGGACTCGAGGACTATCGACAGCGTCCGGCAGAGCAAGGTCGAAATCGATCAAGTTCGTGACCACCCTCAGAACGGTGTTGATAATCGTCTTGCCGCCAGGTGATCCGATCAGCGCCAGCGGTACTCCGTCCCTAGCGACGATCGTCGGCGTCATCGACGACAGCGGCCGTTTCCCGGGAGCGATGAGGTTCGGCTCGGTACCGACATACCCACGAGAGTTGGTGACGCCAGGCCACTCATTGAAATCACCCATCTCGTTGTTGAGCAGGAAACCGGTGCCCGCTGCTACGACCTTGGCACCGAACCCTGCCTCGATGGTGTAGGTCGTCGATACAGCGTTCCCGGTAGCGTCCACAACGGAATAGTGGGTGGTCTCTGGGGACTCGGCAGTCGTCAGCACGCTGACCCCGACCTCGGAGCTTGCGCGTGCGCGCTCGCGCGGAATCTCGGCTGCCAACTGGCGCGCGTACTCCTTCGATGTGAGCCTCTCGACAGGAACCGGAGAATGGTCGGCGTCGCCGAGGTACAAGGCGCGATCGAGATACGCCTGGCGCATCGACTCGGCCATCAAGTGCACGAGCTCCGGCGAAGTAGGCTCCATCTCACTGAGATCGAACTGCTCGAGAATATTGAGCATCTGCACAAGGATCGTGCCGCCGGACGACGGTGGCCCCATCGACACGATCTCGTAGCCACGGTAAGTACCGCGAACGGGCTCACGCTCGATGGCTTCGTACGCGGCCAGGTCCGCCGCTGTGATGAGGCCGCCGTTCGCGGTCATGGCCGCGGCAACGCGCTCCGCGATGGGTCCGCGATAGAACGCATCGGCGCCACCGCTGGCGATTTGCCGGAGCGTCCATGCCAAGTCGGGCTGACGGAAGCGCTCCCCCGCCGCGTAAGGGGTGCCATTCGAGTGCAGGAAAGTCGCTGCGGACGCCTCATGTTGCCGGAAGATCCGCGCTACCCGGGCGAATGATCCCGCCAGGTACGGGCTGACGTAGAACCCATCCGATGCGAGCCGCACCGCCGGCTCGACGAGGCGCGACCAGGGCAGCCGCCCCCAGCGCGCGTGCGCTGCTCCGAACCCGGCGACTGTTCCCGGCACACCCACGGCCTTCCAGCCGACGTAGTTCAGCCCACGTACTGGCCTCCCGTCCTCGTCCAGGTACATGGTGCGGGTGGCGGCCGCAGGAGCCTTCTCTCGGAAGTCGAGCGTCGTATAGCGGCCCTCTTCGGCCAGGTAGACCACCATGAAGCCGCCACCACCCAGATTGCCGGCCTGCGGGTGCGTCACCGCCAACGTCATGCCCACCGCAATGGCGGCATCAATCGCGTTGCCGCCGGCCTGCAACACCTCGATACCGACGTTCGTGGCGTGGCCGTCGACGCTGACCACGGCGCCGTGTGCTCCCATCGCCAGGCGGCCAAAGTCGATCGGCGCCTGTGAAGCCAGCACCGTGGGCACGGCTATCAGCGCCACCGCCGCGCTCACCGCCGCTGCCACCCTGAGCCATGCTCGCCCCATCCCGAGCACCCTCATGTTGCTCTCCCCCTCAAGAAGTGTTGATCGTTGCACGCCATCGTACTGCCTCGTGGTTGCCGCTGCCGTACGTGGCTCGACGGATTGTGACGCTACCCGAAACAGGCGCCGGCTACAGACTGCTCGTCGAGGCGTCGTCGCGCGGCGTCAACCGCGTGCGGCCAAAGGGCACGGCGGTGACCGGAATGCCGCGCGTGAGCCACATCGCGCGGTGCGCTTCGCCAATCTCGGATACCACCAGATGGCGCAGTGCCAACCAGGTAGGGTCGCCAGCTGAACTTGGCGCCGTGGCGCACAGACCGATCAAGAACACGCGCAGGCTGCACATTTCGCCGCCGTCGAATCCGTGCGCGTGCGCCACTCGCCGGAGGTTTCCGAAATCGACCTGGGCGCTGATGTCATCTGCCCCCGGGCGCAGCAACGGATCGTCGTGCAGCGTAAAACGGCGGTGGCAGACGAGCGTGCCGGCGGGGCGGGACTCGTTGTACAACGTGGCGGTCTCATGCCCGTAGTCGATCGTCAGCCATCCGCCCTTCGCCAGCCGGGAGCTCACCTGTGCTCCCCACGGCGCGACCTCGAGACAGAGCTCGGCGATCTGTCCCTCGCGCAGGCGCACCCCATTGTGTTCCAGATGCTCTAGGAGGCGCGCGGTGCTCGGCGTTAGAAAGCACTCGTTGAGGCGCCCCTCCACAACATCGACGTGACCCTCCAACAGGACTCCATCGTGAAGCATCACCCGGTGTACCGGAAAAGCATCGAGGAGCTCGTTCGAGTACACGAGGCCGCTGAGCTCGTCGGAGACGTCCTCGAGGCTTGCGACGACGCGCAGACCGCCGGGGACGCTTCGCTGTTCTTCTTGCTGGCGGCGGCGGCCTGATGCGCCGCGCTCGACGCTCCAAGCGCGCAGGCGCGGCCACACAGTCGGATAACGACGCTGTAGCGCCGTCAGCGTCGACATGAGCAGGCTACCGTCGCCGCTGCCAAGCTCGACAAGGTCGAGGCAGACCGGTCGACCGAGCGCCCCGTCTACGGCGACGGCGAGCTCGGCCACGGCGTCGCCCAGCGCCGGGCCCATCTGTGGTGCGGTGAGGAAGTCCGGCGTCACCGTCCAGGGACCCGGTAAAGAAGTGTAGTAGCCGTGCTCTGGGTGGTAGAGCGCATCCGCCATGAACGACGCGAACGGCATGGGTCCCGACGTGGCGATACGCTCGGAAAGGTAGTGGATCAGAGCTCGGGAACGGCGTCCAGGATCGTCAACTTCGAGTTGCACGCCTTCAACCAATCGGCTAACTTGACAGCTGTACGGTGGGCGACGTCTGTCTTCCGACCAGGTACTCTCCATTTCCGCTACCGCGGCCCCTCGAATTCTAGGTAAGACACAACGGTATGGCAAACGAAAAGGTCGAGGAGATCCAGGCCCTAATCGAGAAGGGCAAGAAGCGAGGCTACCTGACGTTCGCCGAGGTCGATGAGATCCTGCCTGAGGGCGCGGACCCCGAGCTCAACCGCCGTCATCTCACGTCGATGTTCGAGAGTATGGAGATCGACGTCGTCGAGGAGAGCCCTGAAGACGCCGACGCGGACTTCGAGGAAGACGACGAAGGAGACGAGAAGGAAGGTTACGAACCCGGCGCCGGTGACCTCGACGATCCGATCAAGATCTACTTCCGGGAGATGGGAGAGAAAGCCCTACTCGACCGAGAGGGCGAGATTCGGCTCGCTCGGGCAATTGAAGAAGGGCTGGAGGGCAGAGTAACAGCGGTTCTCAACTGCCCCACGGCCAGCCAATACCTGGCGGAGCTCGCACCACACGTCTACGTCGAGCCGGCCGACATGGATCGCTTGTCGGACAAGTACGACGAGGTCGATTCTCCGCGCGCGATCAGGGAAGTCCGCAAGATCGTCAACGCAGTCGAGAAGCACCGCAAGGCACTCCGCAAGGTGCGCTCGAAGCTGAAGCGCAAGCTACGCGAGGAAACGGCGCTGCGCGTGCGACTCGATATCATTCAGCTTCAGTCGAAGATTGCTGCGAAAATGGCTGAGTTGGCTCCGAGCGAGCGTTTCATCGACGAGAGCATCGTTCGCATGCGGCGGTTGGCAGCTCACTACGCGATCGCGATGCGCGCCAAGGACGAAGAACGCACCCGCGAACTCGAAGCTGGGCACGCCCTGACTCGTGACGAGCTGCGCCGCTACCTTCGCGCCATCGAAGAGGCCGAGCAACAGGTCGAGTGGGCGAAGAGCGAGCTCACCCAGGCGAACCTACGCCTGGTGGTCTCGATCGCCAAGAAATACGTCAACTATGGGCTGCCGTTCTCGGACCTGATCCAGGAAGGCAACATCGGCCTCATGAAAGCGGTCGAAAAGTTCGACTACAAGAAGGGCTACAAGTTCTCGACCTATGCCACCTGGTGGATCCGGCAGGCGATTACCCGCGCCATAGCCGACAAGGGCAAGACGATCCGCGTGCCGGTGCACATGATCGAGACCATCCGCAAGGTCTCGCAAACCTCACGTCGGCTGTTCAAGAAGCTCGGTCGTAAACCGACCCCGAAAGAGATCGGCGGCGAGATGGACATGTCGGTCGACAAGGTCAAGGAGGTTCTGCGCGCCGCCAAGAAGACCCTGTCGCTGGAGACGCCGATAGGCGACGGCGAGGATTCCTCGCTTTCTGATTTCATCGAAAACGAGCAAGTCGTCTCACCGCTGGACATCGTCCTGTCCAAGAACCTCTCCGACCAAACGCGCAAGGTGCTAGCGACGCTGACGCCGCGCGAGGAGAAGGTGTTGCGCATGCGCTTTGGCATCGGCGAGGAGCGCGAGTACACCCTAGAAGAGGTCGGCGAGTACTTCAGCGTCACGCGCGAGCGTATCCGCCAGATCGAGGGCAAAGCGCTCCGCAAGCTGCGCCACCCGTTGCGCTCGAAGAACCTGAAAGAGTTGCTCGACGAGGCCAGCTAGTGTCCTGAGTCAGGAATCCGATACGGGGAGCCTGAGTCTGAGATCTCTGCAGCCTCGAACTTACCGCCTTCGCAACCAGCTGAGCGGGTTCAGGGCGTCGGTCTGCTCACGCACCTCGAAGTACAGGTTCGGCCCGATCAACGAAGCGGTGTCGCCTACCTCGCCGACGATGTCGCCTGCGCTCACGCTCTCGTTGACTCGCATGTCGATGGCGTTGAGATGCCCGTAGAGGCTGAAGTAACCGTCCCCGTGATCGACGATGACCATCAAGCCATAGCCGCCATACCAGTCGGCGAAAACGACCCTGCCGTCGAACACGGCGACGACAGGGTCGCCCCGGTCCCCCTCGATCTCGATTCCGCGCGACACGGTATAGGTGTCGTAGATCGGATGTCGACGCCGGCCGAACTCACCGACGACGGCGCCGTTGACTGGCCACTCGAGCTGGCCGCGAGCGTTGGCGAACGCCACGGGAGCGCTGGCGGCGGCGGCCCGCGAAAGAGCCAGCATGGTGGACCCTAGCCGGTTTTCGGAGCGCTGCGCCGCAGTCAGCGCAACGCGCTGGGTCTCTGCCTCGCGATCGATAGCCGTAAGCAGCCGACGCCGCTCCTCCTGCTGCTGCGCCAGGGCGATCGCTGTGGCCTCGGTATCGGCGGCAACCGTTGCGAGCTGCCGCTCGGTCTCGGCCAATGCGGCTCGGGTCTGGTCAACCTCAGCCACCGTGATGCGCACCGATTGGAGCAGGTCGCGATCGCGTGCCGCCAAGTACGTCATGATCTGGTAGGCAATCAGGGCGTCGGACGCTGAGTCAGCCGCCAGCAGCAGACGATTGTAAGACAGGGGCCCGGCCCGATAGAGAGATCCCACTCGTGCTCGCAGGGCTGCGCGAAGCTCCACGAAGTCCGCCTCGAGACGCTCCAGTTCGGTCTCGCGCTCGGCCCGCTCTCTTGCCAGCACGCCATCCCGCTGTTCCAAGACTGATAGCTGTTGACGGCGAAGTGCTAGCTCTACGTCGGCAGTCTCGAAGCCGTTGACGACGGATTCGCGTTCGGACGCAAGGCGCGCGAGCTCCCCCTCCAGAGTCGCCATGCGGGCGCGCAGGGAAACGAGCTCCTCCTGAACGGCCCCTTCGGGCGCATCCTGCGCCGATCCCGGCAGCGGCCCCGCTACCAGCAACGTCAACAACAAGATCAGGCAACGCGGTCCGCGGCTATGGCGCCGCCGACCCAGCGGCTCAGGTGCGCAAACCCGGGCAATACCGGCACCCATGGTCGCTTCGCCCGGCACACCGATGCGTTCGATGCCCATGTTCAATCGCCCTCGGTAGCGCTACTCGTCGCGTTCGATTGCTAGCGCCACCGCGTTGCCCCCACCCAGGCACATGGCCGCGATGCCGCGCTTTCCGCCGCGGTCGCGAAGAGCGTATAGCAGCGTCGTCAAGATCCGCGCCCCCGACGCACCGATCGGGTGGCCGAGCGCGATCGCACCGCCGCGAACGTTGACACGCTCCGCATCCAGCCCGAGCTCGCGGACGAGCGCAACAGATTGCACCGCGAACGCCTCGTTGAGCTCATACAGGTCCACATCGGTGCGATCCCATCCGGTCGCGTCGAGGACCTTCTCGATGGCCTGCACCGGAGCCATCATCACCAGCTCGGGCTCGGTACCGCTGGTCGCATAGGCGGCTACGCGGGCCAGCACGTCGAGCCCTCGCTCTTCTGCCTGAGCCTGCGACGTCACACAAACCGCCGCCGCCCCGTCGTTCACCCCCGGAGCGTTGCCGGCGGTGACCGTGCCGTCCGATTGGAACGCCGGCTCGAGGCGGCCGAGCGCGTCGATGGAGGCATCCGGACGGATGGTCTCATCGCGATCTATGAGAATGGAGTCGCCCTTGCGCTGCGGCACCTCCAACGGCAGCAGCTCGGCGTCGAACATGCCGGCCGTCGCCGCCGCCGCCGCGCGCTGATGCGACCGCACGCTCCATATGTCTTGGTCCTCGCGGCTCACGCCCCAGCGCTCGGCGACTACTTCGCCCGTACGGCCCATGTGATAGTCGTTCGTTGCGTCCCAGAGGCCGTCGTGAACCGTTGCATCGAGCAGCTTTCCGTGCCCCATGCGATAGCCGGCCCGGGCTCGGGCCAGCAAGAATGGACCGTTGCTCATGCTCTCCTGGCCGCCGGCAACAATGTGCTCCGCATCGCCCAGCCGTATCGCCTGCGTCGCCAACACGACAGCCTTGAGCGACGATCCACAGACCTTGTTGATCGTCAGGGCGCCTGCGCTAACCGGCAGCCCCGCTCCCAGCGCGCTCTGGCGGGCTGGATTCTGCCCGCAGCCCGCCTGCACTACGTGGCCCATGATGACCTCGTCGATGTCGGTGGGGTCGAGTCCGGCCCGTATTACCGCCGCACCAACCACCTGCGCCCCGAGCTCCGTCGCTTTGAAGCTACTGACGGCTCCCATCAAGCGGCCGATCGGGGTGCGCACGGCAGAGACAATCACGGCTTCGCGCATCCGACCAGATTAGCGGCGTCCCAAAGCGCCCACAAGCCACACCGAGAGACCAGTTTGTGGGGTCCCGAGGTGCGCCGTACACTGCAGCAATTCCACTCCGACCCACGGTGCGGGTGGCGGCGTGCCGCCGCTACGAGCGCCGTGGCCTGCGTGACGCCGTGTCTTCAGACGCCATCGACCGCTACCGAATCGTCGGTACCGCCGGCCACATCGATCACGGCAAGAGCGCCCTGGTACGCGCTCTGACGGGAGTCGATCCCGACCGGCTCCAGGAGGAGAAGGAACGCGGAATCACCATTGATCTGGGCTTCGCCGACGCCCGTATCCGCGAACTCCATGTCGGCTTCATCGATGTACCCGGCCACGAGCGTTTCGTGAAGAACATGCTCGCGGGCGTTGGCGGAATCGACGCGGTGCTGATGGTGGTAGCCGCTGACGAATCGATCATGCCGCAGACTCGCGAGCACCTCGCCATCATTCGATTGCTGGGTATCAAGGCCGGTGTGGTGGCGCTCACCAAGTGCGATCTGGTGGACGACGAGATGGCCGAGCTCGTCGGCCTCGAAGTGGAGGACCTACTCGCGGGCACTGACCTGGAAGGCGCGCCGATCGTGCGCACCAGCACCGTCAGCGGTGCCGGAATGGATGCGCTTCAAGATGAGCTCCAGCGAGTGCTGTCGTCCACCACCGCACGACCAACAGAGGGCGTTCTGCGCCTGCCGATCGACCGGATCTTCACCATGACGGGCTTCGGAACCGTCGTCACCGGAACGCTGATTGCGGGCAGCGTGGCAATCGGCGATCAGGTCGAAGCACTGCCGTCTGGGCGTGCGATCACAGTTCGAGGCGTTCAGGTGCACGGTGTCGACCAAAACCGTGCAGTCGCCGGACAGCGAACGGCGCTGAACCTTCAGGGCGTCCAAGTCGAGGAGCTGGCTCGAGGAATGGTGCTTGCCAAGCCGGGCACGCTGCAGCCTTCCCACATGATCGATGCACGGTTGCAAGTTCTTGACGGTTTCGAGATCAAGCACCTGCAACGCCTGCGTTTCCACCACGGCGCTGCCGAAGTCCTCTGCCGAGCCGCCGTGCTCGAGACCGATCGCATCAGGGGTACCGAGGGCTATGTGCAGTTGCGCCTTGAATCTCCGTATCCGGCTGCCCCGGGCGACCGGTTCATCGTTCGGCGCTACTCGCCGGTGGTGACAATTGGTGGGGGCGTTGTGCTCGATACGATGGCGCCGAAGCGACGGCGTGGCCGGACCGCCGTCGAGGCCATGCGTCAACTCGACGGCGCGGACCACGAGACCAGGCTGACGGTCTGGGTCGACCAAGCCGGTGAGTCGGGCTTGGAACGCGGCGCGCTTCGGCGGCGGCTGGGGTGTACGGACGACGCCCTCAGCAGCGTGATTGCCGCGGCTGTCGCCGGCGATCGCATCACGGAGATCGCCGGCCACGAGCCACGGCTGGTCCCCCGCACGGCGATCGAGCGCCTGTGTACGCGGACCCTCGAGAACCTGCGGCGCTACCACGAGCGCTACCCGCTACGCCCGGGCCTACCCAAGCAGGATCTGCGGAGCGCCGTGGCGGCGGGCCTACCGGAGCCGGTGTTCGATGCGGGGCTCGCGTATCTACTGGAGCAGGGTGCCATTCGCGTCGCGGGTGACGGCTTCGCGATTCACACCCACGAGGTATCGGTAGACGACACGGACCGAGCGCTGCGCGACGATCTGCTCAGGCGTTTCGCCGCGCAGGGTGTCGCCGCTGCGTCGCCATCTGAGATTCTAGCGACCGTTTCCGGGGATACCGAAGTAGTGCGCGAGCTATTTCATCACCTGGTGCGCAACGGACACCTGGTGCGCATTCGGGAGGGGCTGGTAGTCGACGCTGCCGCGTTGCAAGAACTCATAGCCAACATACAGGCACGGCTACAGGCCGGCGAGCGTTTCTCGGTAGGCGACTTCAAGGCGTGGACCGGGCTGACGCGCAAGCACTCGATCCCGCTGCTGGAGTACCTCGACAGCGCTCGCGTCACGCGCCGTGTCGGCGACGAGCGTGAGCGCATCTGACCGCAGCATCGGCAATCTGCTCCGCGGCGCGTTTCGCGTACCATAAAGACTGCGCTTCGCGTCATTGACCGACGCTCGGCGACGCGCCTATCATGGATACACGGAATCTCATGGAGGAAACGTACGATGTTTGGATCGCTTGGACCTACGGAACTGCTGCTGATCTTCTTGATCGTGATGCTAATTTTCGGCGCCAGGAAGCTGCCCGAGATCGGTAAGGGTCTGGGGAACGGCATCCAGAACTTCAAGGCCGCCATGCGCGGCATTAGCGACGACGACGCCAGCTGAGCTCTAATTCCAAAAGTAATCACCGCCCCTGACCAGCGAGGGCTTCTATGCCTAAGTGGCCACTCGTGCGGGCTGGTGCCTTGCTCGTTTTGCTCGCTCTGCCCGCCTGCCAGATCACCTGGCGCGAGCCTGTCCTGCAGCCGCTCAACAGCAACCGTTACTACGACTCCGGTCTGGAGACGACCTGCGCGGCGGCGCTGCAAGTCGTGACCCGCTTAGGCTTGAGCGTAAAGGAGTCGCAAGAGGAAGAGCGTGCATGCCTGCTCGAGACCGATTTCAAAGTACTGTCTGACTTCGGGGACGACCCCACCGAATATCTCGATAAGGTGGCTTTCGTCGGCGTTGGCCCGTTCATCGGCGGCCGCTACACGCTCACGGTCACGACGCGGGACGTGCGCAACAGCGGCACGCGCGTGAAGGTCACGACGCGCGTCGAGGGATACGTCGGCGAGGAGTTCGGCTATCAGGTGCTGCGCTCCAAGGGTCTTATCGAACAGCAGGTGTTCGCCGCCATCGGCGAGACCATTGGCGCCGCCCCTGTCGAGGCCAACTGAGACTCATCGCGGTAGCGCTCGCGGCGGCAGCACCGCTGGCATGTTCGGTTACCTGGCGGCAGCCCGAAGTACGGCCGCTCGACCCCACTCGGGTCTACCCGGTCGCGGGTAAAGCCGCGTGCGCTGCAGTCGAAACCCTGATCGAGCAGTTGGCCCTGCAGGTGGCAACGTCTACCCGTGAACGCGACTCCTGCTTGGTCGAGACTGACCCCAAGCGGCTGACAGACAGCGGCGCCGCCGAAAACCATCTCGATCGAGTCGCCTACACCGGAAATGGGAGCTTCTTTGGCCACGGGCGGTTCCGCATCACCGCCGTTGTGCACCCGACCAGTGGGGGAAACGCCCGAATTCGGCTCACCACGCGCATCGAGGGATACGATGCAGGCTATCGGGCCGTACGATCCACAGGGCTGATCGAAACCATGGCGTTTGACCGCCTCGAAGAAATCCTCGACGTCGCACCTCTAGCAGGCCGTGGTGAAAGTGTGGTGGGTCTGGCGACAGGGTCTTGCGAAGTGGAGGCAAGGAGAGAGGAAGAGGCGATCCGGCTCGGCTCAGAAACGAAACTCGAATCCGGCCATCCAGTACAAGTTCGAGGCGTTGAAGTCGCCCAGGAAGAGGCTCGGCAGCTGATCGTCCTGCTGCTTGGGGCCGAAGCCGGTCCTGAGCCCACGTACATCAACCCGTACACCGAAATTGTCGATCACGCGGATACGCAGCCCGCCCCCGAAGACCAGCCCCATCTGTCGGCTGTCGGCGATCTCCGAAGCCATGGAGGTCATGCTCACGGTTCCGTAACCGAGGGACAAGACAGGCACGATGCGCCGAGAGCGCTCCAGCATGGCGTAGTTCACCACAGCCATGAAGTAGCTGAGATCGAGATCCGCAAACGAGAACTCGGTCTTCCCTTGGCCCGCAAGGTTGGTGAGGACGACGTTTATTCCCGGGGAAGACCTTCCGTACTCCAGCTCGACGTCGAAACGGGGTGCGAACGCGAACCCGGCACGCAAGCCCCACATCGAGTCCGTATCCATGTCGTACGACGAGCGGAAGAAGACGTTCTCGATGCTTCCCAGCGGCGTGCCGCCGGTCATCTTTCCGGAGAACCCACCGAAGTGGAAGCGTCGTTCCTTCCAGCCCTCGTCTGGGTCCATGTAGCTCGACTCCTGCGGCAGCTCGACCTCATAGTCGTCCTGCTGTGCGGCGGCGGTGGCCCGCAGGAGCGCGAGTGTCGTCAGCGCCGCGAGGCATCTCCACGGTTGCCGCATCACTCGACCTCCACCACGATGCCCGAGGCCGATTGACCGGCGCCGACGCGGATCGTCTGGCCAGCCGAAGCTGCGCGGAAGGTCGTATCTACGCTGTCGCGAAGGAAGATGCCGCCGAGGGCTGCCGGCGACACCGCGCCGTTCAGCGGAAACGCCATCAGCAGGTAGGTACCGGGGGGGAGCCCGCCGATTCGGAACGTGCCGTTCGGCAGGCTGACCGCACCGACGAGGATGTCTTGGAACGGTTCATGCGCGACGGTGTGCACCGAAGACCACCGCCCCGGCCCTGACCACCTGGCCACTGATCGTCGCACGTACCGAGCCAGGGACCGGATACAGCGCTGCAAGCGCCGCAACATCGTCATCGCGCAACGTGCGCGCCGATTCGCCGACACCCCGGCCGAGCGGAAACATGACCGAAGTATCGTCGGCAAGCGTGCCGTCGGCGACAAACCCTCCCAACGGTGAGCTCGCGAGGCCGAGGAATCGTCCAATCTCCTGCAGCATCGTGGTCTCGAGATCGAGGCCGACGCTGCTACCTTCCGTCGTCGTAAAACCGATGGCTCTATCGTTTACCAACATGTCAGATTCGACGATGCTGCCATCGGCGTTCATCAGCGTGAACGACAGTGTCAAAAACTGGGCGTTGTCGAGCGCCGCGTCGTTGGAGAACTCGATGACGTTGATTCCGTCGAGAATATCGGCCTCCAATCCCCGCTGCTCCGCCGCGACGAAGATCTCGACGATGGAATCGGGCGAGGTGCTCCATGTGACCATCGCCGCGTCAAGAGCAGCCCGTCCCGCCGCCGCCGGCACGTCGTTGGTGAGCCCGCGCGTCACCCGAGTCGCAATCGGAAAAGGCGCTCCCAGGCCAGTGCGCGACAACCGCGGAGCCGCCCACGAAGTCGATCGTATTCGGAACGTAGGCGGGCACCGGGGACGCCGGCACCGCGACCAGGCCGACGAGCGTACCCAAGGTGGCCGCCCTGGCGGCCTTCATCGTGTAACCCCGGCGCTGCCGACCAGTTGCGAAACCGTTCGCTCGCGAAATTCGACCGCTGCACGGCCCGCCTTCGGTGCAAGCACCACAGCGCCTCCGGAGCCGCTAGCACGAGCCATCTTCAAGTCATCGCGACCAAGCCGCCAGACACCCTGGAACATCCCCACCGGACGCCAGCTGTCGGCGTCGCGGTACAGGAACAGGAGCACGCTCTCTCCTTCGATGAGCTCGGGCGACCCTTGAACCACGAGGCGACGCCCCCCGTAGAGGCCGCCGGGAGTTCGCACGCTCAGCATCCGGGAGTCGGCTCCCTTGAAGGCGCGATCGACCCGCACCCGCGCCACGGTCTCGATGCTCCTCGGTGTCCGCACTGTTCGGACTGCCACGACCGTTCCCGCGACGATCGATTCCGCTCGCCCGCGAAGTTCCTTGAGAGTCAGTCCCCGGATAACCGACGCGTCGGCAGCTGTTGCCAGTACCAGCAGCGATGCCAGCGCTGCCGTCGCGAACCGCCCCCGGTGAGGCAATCGGTGTCCGGACTCAGGACGGCCCGCCGTAGTAGCCCGGCTTCGTACGGACTTCCTTGGCGCCGTCGGCACGCACCTCGATCTCTCGCCACTCGCCGGTCGAGGCCGGATCGGACGGCCGATACGCGAGGGCATACTGGCTCTTGAGCTCGTTGGCGATGTCTTCATAGGCGGAAAGCAACTCTCCAAGGGAATCGAGAATGATCGAGCGGCCGCCAGTACCGTCGGCAAACGAGCGCAGCGCATCTTCGCCCGGGTTGATCATGTCAAAGGAGCGCCGGCCTCGTATGTCGCCGGAAATCGCGCCGAAAATACCGATCGTGTAGACGCGAACATCGAGACGGCGAGCATAGTCGACCGCCTGGTCGACGGAAACTGTCTGGGTCGTATCGTAGCCGTCCGAGAGCACGATCAACGCCCGGCGCTCCGGCCGATCCAACAAGATATCGGCCCCCTCCACGACCGCCAGATTCATCGACGTCGCGCCGCCAGGTACCAGATCGCTGAGCGCCTCGCGAAGCATCGATTGGTTGGAGGTCAGGTCCTGCTGGAGCATCGGGAACGAATCGAAGGTCATTACGAACGCCTCGTCCCCTCCTCCGATCTGATCCAGGAACGCCAACGCACCCTGGCGCGCGCGCTCGAGCTTTGCTCCCTCCTGCATACTCCCCGACGTGTCCAGCAGCAGCCCCACGACCATGGGTCGGGGCTCGGAGGAGAAGCTGGCGATCGTCTGTCGCTTGCCGTCCTCGTAGACCTCGAAGTCGTCGATTTCCAGACCGGAAACATAGCGACCACGACCGTCGACCGCACTCACGTATAACAGGACGGCGTTGACCTCAGCTCTGAAAACAGCAGTTTCCAGATCGCGTGTGAGAACCGTGTCTGTAGCTTCTCGCCCGGTGACGTCCACCACCTCCGCGTCGACTACGTGCTGATCAAATTCGTCGCCAGCGTTCCAGGCGACTTCCCACGGCGGCTCTTCGAGCACCGCGAGCACCGAGCCGTCGACCCTGATCGTGACGCGGGAGATGGCCGTATCCCCGACCTGGTCCACCTCGACGCGAATCGTCGTCGTCCCGGAGACGTAGGTGTCGTTCGCCGGCGAGACAACACGAATCTGAAGATCACCTTGCTGCGAAGCGACCGGCGTAGCGGCAACCAACAGCACGAGGATGACCACTGCAATGCGTTGGCTTTTCACGACTCACCATGTCGCCGTCGACGCACGCATTGCCACGACGGCATCGGCTCGAGGAGATCCAGGGGAGATATTTCCAAGGCTAGCACAGCCGTTGTCGGGCGCTCAAACTACCCAGCAGCGGGTTCTCCCACCTGTTCGACACCGGCCCGAGAGCGTCCTCTGGTGTGCGGCGCGCCGCCAGCGCTCACCGCCCCGGCGGGCAGCGTGCCGGCAGCCCGTGGTAGAAGTGTGGCGGGCCGGCATCCTCGCCGGCGAACTGCGGTTGGGCGAGAGCGTGATGCGCTTTGTCGATCTGATCGAATGCAAGAAGGCCGGCGGCTCACTGACCTCCGACGAGCTCCGCTGGGCCATCGGTGCCTACCTCGAAGACAAGGTGCCCGACTACCAGATGGCGGCCTTGCTGATGGCAATCCGCTGGCGTGGCCTGTCCGACAGCGAGACGGTGGCGTTGACCGAGGCCATGGTGACGTCGGGTGAGACATACGATTTCGACGACCTCGACGGAGCGCTGGTCGACAAGCACAGCACCGGTGGCGTTGGCGACAAGGTGAGCCTGATTCTGGCGCCAATGGCGGCAGCCGCTGGGTGCACGGTGCCGATGGTGTCCGGGCGCGGGCTGGGACACACGGGCGGCACGCTCGACAAGCTCGAGAGTATACCGGGGCTGCGGACCGATCTGTCGGCGCCCGCCTTCCGCGACCAACTACAACACATCGGGGTGGCGATGGGCGCGCAGACGGCAACGTTCGTCCCAGCTGACAAGCGGCTGTACGCGCTCCGTGATGTGACCGGGACCGTGGACGACACCGGCCTCATAACCGCTAGTATCCTCAGCAAGAAGATCGCCGAGGGTGCAAGCGCTCTGGTGCTCGACGTGAAGGTCGGGCGTGGCGCCTTCTTCGCCGACATCGAAGATGCGCGAAGCCTGGCCGACCGCATTGTAGCCGTGGCCGGCGGGTCAGGGCTGCGCTGCAGCGCGATGATTACCGCGATGGAGCAGCCGTTGGGGAACACCGTGGGCAACGCCCTCGAGATGGCAGAATCGATCGATGTGCTGAGCGGCCGCGGACCCGCCGATGTGCGTGCGCTGACGCTGGAGCTGGGGGCGGAGATGTTGCAGCTCGGCGGCATCACCGACGACCACGACGACGCCCTGCGAAGAGTTACCGGCTGCCTCGACAGCGGCGCCGCTGCGGAGCGCTTCGAAGCTCTGATCCTGGCGCAGGGTGGTGACCCACGGGTGCTGTCCGATACAGCATTGCTCCCCACCGCAGCACACTGCAGCCCGCTATGCCCGTCGCTGTCCGGTTACATCACCGGGCTCGACGCTCGCGCAATCGGCCTCGCCGGCGTATGGCTGCGCGCCGGCAGAAATACGCAGGACGACGCGCTCGATCTCGGCGCCGGCATCGAGCTGCACGCCAAGTGCGGCGACGAAGTCCACGTCCGCACCCCTTGGGCTACGCTGCACCACGGTCCGGCGGCCGACGTAGACCGCGCCACCGAGTTAGTGCAAGCTGCGCTTACCGTATCCGCGACCTCACCCGACCCGCGACCCCTGATCCGCGAGAAGCGCCCATGACCGGCATCGTCGGACTCGTTGTGCTGTATGGCATCGCCTACGGGCTGTCACGCAACCGCGCCGCGGTGAACACCAGCACGGTGCTGTGGGGCCTCGGCCTGCAGCTACTGTTCGCACTGATTATCATAAAGACCACGCCGGGCCAGGCCTTGTTCGCGGCGCTGGCCACCGGGGTAACGCGCCTCCTGACCTTCGCTGATGCGGGTTCCGAGTTCGTCTTCGGTTCGCTAGCGCACAGCGATCAAGCGGGCTTCATCCTGGCGTTTCAGGTGCTTCCGGTCGTCGTGTTCATCGCCTCGTTCTTCTCCGTGCTCTACTTCATCGGCTTGATGCAGCGCATCGTGCTGCTCATGGCTCGTGGAATGCACCGCACGATGAGGGTGTCCGGGTCAGAGTCGCTGGCGGCGGCGGCCAACGTGTTCATGGGCCAGACCGAGGCCCCGATCATCATTGCCCCCTTCATCCCGTCGATGACGACATCGGAGCTCATGGCGCTGATGACCGGCGGCTTCGCCACCGTCTCGGGCGCGGTGCTGGCCGCCTACATCGGCCTCGGCGTGCGCGCCGATTACCTGCTGTCGGCGAGCGTCATGGCGGCCCCGGCTTCGTTGGTCATGGCGAAGCTGCTCTTCCCCGAGACCGAGACATCGAAGACCGGCGGAGCCGTTGACATCGACGTCGAAGCGACCGATGCGAACCTCCTCGATGCTGCGGCGCGTGGAGCCGGCCAGGGCGTAACGTTGGCACTCAACATCGCCGGCATGCTCATCGCCTTCCTCGGGCTGATCGCGCTGGTGAACGGCGCCCTGGGGCTGGCGGGAAGTGCCTTCGCCCACACCGCCGGCGTAGCTCGGCTAAGCGGCGCGATGCTGGGGCTGCTGATCGCCTACGTACTGCTGTGGAAACCACGTCGCGAGCAGGCGATCCGCGCCGGCGTCGTGGTGGCTGGACTGCTGGTGCTGAGCTGGGCGATCTTCTACATCCGCGGTCCTGCAGAGTTACCGTTGCGGCTCGAGAGCCTGCTCGGCATGGTGTTCGCCCCGCTTGCCTGGGTCATGGGTGTCCCCTGGGCTGAGGCGAGTTTCGTGGGCGAGCTGTTCGGCACCAAGCTGGTGTTGACCGAGATCGTCGGCTTCCGGCGCATGGTGGAGATGACGCAGGCCGGCTTGCTATCCCCCAAGTCCGAGCTCATCGCCTCGTATGCGCTATGCGGGTTCGCCAACTTTGCTTCCATCGCCATCCAGATCGGTGGCATCGGCGGACTGGCGCCGAGCCGTAAGGCCGAGCTGGCGCGCATCGGACCCTGGGCGATGCTCGCTGGCATGATGTCGTCGTACTCCACCGCGACGCTTGCCGGGATGCTGTCGGGGCTTTGATGCGCAGAGCAGTACAGTCGGAGCGGTCGGATGAGCGGTGACGCGCCGGCGGATCTCGTCGGCAGGCTCGATGCGGCAAGCGACTCGATCGCAGCGCGAGTGCATGTGCAGCCTCGTATCGGGATCGTTCTCGGATCGGGCCTTGGCGCCATGGCCGAGACCCTCGACGACGCCGCCGTAATCCCATACGGCGACATCCCGGGCTGGCCGATCTCGACCGTATCCGGACACTCCGGCCGCTTGGTGATCGGAAGGAGCGAGGGGGTAGCGCTGGCGGTGATGCAGGGCCGCGTGCATCTGTACGAAGGATACGCGCCGTGGGAGGTGTCGTTTCCCACCCGAGTGTTGGCATTGCTGGGATGCAAGGCACTCCTGTTGACTAACGCGGCAGGCGCCGTCAACAGCGATTTCTCGCCGGGCGACCTGATGCTGATCACCGATCACATCAACCTGCAGGGGTCGAACCCCTGCGCCGGCCCGAACCTGCACTCTCTCGGCGAGCGCTTTTTCGATATGAGCGAGGCCTACGATCCCGAGTACATCGAGGTGGCCCGGATGGCGGCCCTCGGACGCGGTCAGCACCTACGCGAGGGTGTCTACGCCGCAATGCTCGGGCCGTCCTTCGAAACCCCTGCTGAGATTCGCATGCTGCGCGCCCTGGGCGCCGACGCCGTCGGCATGTCGACGGTCCCCGAGGCGATCGCCGCCGCCCACGCCGGCCTCAAGGTAGCCGGACTGTCATGTATCACCAACATGGCAGCCGGAATCCTCGACCAGCCGCTGGACCACACCGAAGTAATGAAGGTCGGCGAGCGCGTGCGCGATGACTTCATCGGTTTGCTACGCGGCACCGTTCACGGGATCGCCGAGCTGGAGAACTGGATCGGCGCCGATGGATGAAGCCGACAGCGCCCATCCACGACCGCCGCTGGTGCAGATCGCGGATCTGGAGCCGCATCAGCGCAAGCTCGTCGAGGCGGCGATCCGAGCTCGATCGCGCGCCCACGCGCCCTACTCACACTTCAAGGTGGGAGCCGCCGCCCTGGATGCCGAGCTTCGGCAGCATCGCGGCTGCAACGTCGAGATCTCGTCATATGGGCTGACGCTGTGCGCTGAGCGCGTGGCGTTATTCGCGGCTCGCGCCGCCGGCAGCGCCCCGGTGACCGCCCTCGCGGTGGTCGGGCCGGGGCGCGGGTCGCAGCCGACACCCCCTTGTGGCGCCTGCCGGCAGGTTATCTGGGATCTCGCCGGTGACATTCCTGTGCTCATGGTAACCCTCGACGGCCACGTCGAGATCTGGCGCGCCTCGGAGCTCTTGCCGGCCGCTTTCGGACCCGACCATCTGGATGACTCGTCCGTAGCAGAGGAGAAGTCATGAGCACCCGCCTTACGACGCTGTGCTCGGTCGTTGCGTTGGCGGCAATCAGCACCACCGGATGCACCGGCCCCGGCAGTGGCAGTACCCGGGCAACTGGAGAAGGGCGCGCCACGGCCGACCTGCTCGTGCTGGGGGGTACCTTCGTGACCATGGACTCCGATCGTACGGTCATCGCCGAGGGCGGCCTCGCGGTGGTCGACGGCGCTATCGCGGCGATCGGCACGGCGGCCGAGATCGAAGCATCCTGGAACGCCGACGAGGTGATCGCGGCGGGCGAGCGCGACATGGTCATTCCCGGGCTCATCAACGGCCATGGTCACGCCGCCATGGTGCTGCTACGCGGTATCGCCGACGACCTGGCGCTGATGGACTGGCTGGAGAACTACATCTTTCCAGCCGAGGCGGCGACGGTGACTGCCGAGTTCGTGCGCCTCGGCACGCAACTGGCGGCTTTGGAAATGATCCGCACCGGAACGACAACGTTCGTCGACATGTACTACTTCGAGGACGAGGTCGCCAAGGTCGCCGACGAGTCCGGCATGCGAGCGATCGTGGGCGAGTCAGTGCTCGAGTTTCCGGTGCCCGATGCGGCCTCGGCCGACGAGGCCCTCGCCTATACGCGCGAGCTGATCAACAAGTGGAAAGACCACCCGAGGGTCACCGCCACCGCCGCGCCGCACGCGCCGTACACGCTCGAGCCCGAGACGCTGCAACGCACCGTGGCGTTGACACGCGAGCTCGGGGTCCCGGTGCTAATCCACTTGGCAGAGACGAGCGACGAAGTGCGCCAGATTCGCGAGCGGTATGACCGCACCCCGACTGAGCATCTCGAAGCGATCGGGTTTCTTGGCCCCGATGTGATCGCGGCGCACGCTGTGTGGCTCGAGGACGCGGACATCGAGATCTTGGCGCGTAACCAGGTCGGCGTCATCCACAACCCCGAGAGCAACATGAAGCTCGCCTCCGGCACCATGCGCGTGGAGGAACTATTGAGTGCCGGTGTCGCGGTAGGAATAGGCACCGACGGGGCAGCTTCGAATAACGACCTCGACATGTTCGGTGCCGCGTTCCTAGCGTCGCTGCTACAGAAGCACATGCGCAAAGACCCGACGGCCCTGCCGGCGACCGAGGCGCTGGCAATGGCGACAATCTCGGGGGCGCGCGCTCTCGGGCTGCACGCAGAGATCGGCTCGCTGGAGATCGGCAAGCGCGCCGACCTGGTTATCGTCTCCGGCAACCTGCCTAACCTGGTGCCGCGTTACGACGCCTATTCGCACCTGGCCTATGCCACTCGGGGGAGCAACGTACGCGTCACCGTCGTCGACGGCCGAGTTCTATTTGAGGACGGTATCTTCTTGACATTAGACCGCGACGCCGTTGTGGCGGCCGCTTGGGAGATGCGTGATCAAATCGAGTCTGCGGTTGCCAACGCTCGATAGCGATAGCGGTGAACGGTCGTTGATATGGTCGTTAAGCTCCGGGGCTCATCGATCCCCTGGCTTGACGCTATCGTGACGCTAGCTTGACACTCCCCTCAGCTTGACACCGGCCCGTACGCGCGTAGCATGAACCGCTGACGGGTAGAGGCTATCCCGTCGTAACGTGAAGAAATCCTCCCCCGAGAACGCGAGTTTGTGGGTTCGAGGTCACTGGCTTCGAGCGTAGTGGTTTCGCGGGTCAGCGGATGGCCGACTCTCGCGGGGGCAACGCGATCAGGTGAGCGCTTGCGCGTTCGCCACTCTTCCGAATGGGAGGCAGATGTGAAGCCAGCGCGTTCAGTGCTGATCTTCGCCTTGGCGATCCTTCTGGCAGTGTCGTTTACGTCCAGTGCATGGGCGCAAACACAGGCAACGTCAGGAAACCTCCAGGGCGTCGTAACCGACCCTGATGGCAACCCACTTCCCGGCGTCAGCATCACCGTGACCGGGCAGGACACGGGCCGTGTTCGCACCACCGTAACCTCGATCACGGGGAACTACCGCGTGCCGCTCCTGCCGACGGGGCTGTACTCGGTCAGGGCCGAGCTGACGGGATTCCAGCCGGTCGAGCGGACCGATATCCGCATCCGCCTGGGCGGAGCGCAGGAAGTTGGCATCCAGCTGTCGCTGGCGTCGATACAGGAGGTACTGATCGTCACCGGCCAGGCACCTGTCATCGAGACCTCGAAGACGCAGGTATCGACAAGCATCGACGAGATCGCCATCGACTCGCTGCCGATTCTGGGTCGCAACTTCACCGACTTCACCCTGTTGACACCCGGCGCCCAGATCGAGTCATCGCGCAACACCATTTCGCTGTCGGGCCAACGTGGCGTGAACACCTCGGTGAACATCGACGGCGCCTCCGACAACAGCGCGTTCTTCGGCTACCAGCGCGGCGGCACCGACTCGCCGTTCACGGTGAGCCAGGAGTCGGTGCAGGAGTTCCAGGTGATCACCTCCGGCATCATGCCGGAGTTCGGCCGCTCTGGCGGTGGCCTGGTAAACGTGGTCACGAAGTCGGGCACCAACCAATGGCGCGGCGGCGCGCACCTGTTCTGGCGCGACGAGTCGCTCACCGCAAACGACCCATTCGATCGCGAGCAGGCCGAGTTCTCGGTAAAGCAGTTCGGCGGCAACCTCGGCGGTCCGCTGCAGCGCAACGAGCACTTCGTCTTCGCCTCGGTGGACTTCCAGAGCTTCAGCACGCCGTACTTCATCGACTACGACATCTCCGACGCGGAGTTCGCACAGCTGCAGGCCTACGTAAATCAGTTTCGTCCCAACTGGGACATCTCGCAGTCGCAGTTCAGCCGCACGAACGATGTCGTGGTGCCGTTCCTGAAGACCGACTTCACGATCAGCGACAACACCCAGCTGACACTGCGACTGAACTACTCGAAGCACGAGACGATTGGTGGCGGCACCGACACCAACCTGCAGGGCACGACCACGGCGTCGAACTCGAGCCTAGGTGACCAGAAGGAGAAGACTCTGTCGGCGATCGCCCAGATTACCTCGGTGCTGGGAGACCGGGCGTTCAACGAGCTCCGTGTACAGTACGCATACGACGATCTCGACCGGCTGTCGAACGACCTGGATGGTCCGGACACGGATCTCCGCAACCCGTCTGTCCAGCTGGGTCGCCGGTTCTTCATGCCGATCCTCGTCGACGAGAAGAAGTTTCAGGTGCAGGACAACTTCTCGTACCTGTTCGACGATCACGACATCAAGATCGGCGCCGACTTCGAGACCGACAAGACGAGCGAGTTCTTCGCCGCCTTCCCGGCCGGTGAGTACCGGTTCAGTAGTCAGGATGAATTCCTCGCCAACGAACCGGACTACCTGCTGCTGAGCTTCGGCGTCGCAACGTCGGACTTCTCGCCCAACTTCGACACCCGCCAATCGATCCTGGCGTTCTACGCGCAGGACTCCTGGCGCGCCAGCAACACGATCACGATCAACTACGGCCTGCGGTGGGAGGGGACGATGAACCCCAACCCGCCTGGCAACGCGGCCTTCCCGGGGACCCAGTCGATCCCGGACGATATGAGTGGCTGGCAGCCGCGCGCCGGGATCGCCTATGCCCCGGACCCAAGGACGGTCTTCCGTGCCTCGGCGGGCCGCTTCGTGTCGCGCACCCCGACACTCTTGTTCTTCAACCCCTTCACGTCGATCGGCACACCTGGCGTGGGGGTCTTCTTCATCCCGGGCTTCGGCGGCGAGCTGGACGGCATCTGGCCAAGCGTCTTCGATTCGCTACCGGAAGGGATCACGGCCGACCAGGAAGTGTACTGGTTCGGCGATAACTTCGTCAACCCGCGCACCTGGCGCTTCAACGTCGGCGCCGAGCGCGAGGTGATCGACAACCTGTCGCTCGGTGTATCGCTGATCCACGCTCGCTCCGACACGCTGCAGACGCTGCACGACGAGAACCTGGTCGGCGTCGGCCGCGACGCGGACGGCCGCTTCATCTACGATGGCCGGATCGTCGACGGACAGATCTGGAAGATCGACCGATCCCAGGGTACCTCACGCTACACGGCCGGCATCTTCGAGTTCAAGAAGCGCTTTAGCAACGGCTGGGGCGCCTTCGGCTCTTATACGGCCGGCTGGGACAAGGACAACGACTCTAACGAGCGGACGGCAGGTGGGACACAGGCAAGTAATATCTTCGACCTGAACGACGACTGGGGATTCTCGAACCGCTCGATCCGTCACCGCATCGTGATCAGCGCGTTCGGAGACTTGCCGGCCGGCCTCAAGCTGGCAGGTACCTTCGTGTGGCGTACGGGCACCCCGTACTCGGCGCTCTCCACTGACGACCTCAACGGCGATGACGACGACGGCAACGATCGTGTCGTGATCGGCGGGCAAATCACCGAGCGCAACTCGTTCCGCCAACCGGACTTCAAGAACGTCGACATCCGGTTGACGAAGGAGTTCACTACGGGCGTTGGTCGCTTCCAAGCCTTCCTCGAGGTGTTCAACCTCTTCAACTCCAAGAACCTGTTCACTACCCGGAGAGATTTCAACTCGCGTTTCGGCGACCTGAACACGTTCATCGGCAACGTCCGCCAGTTACAGCTCGGCTTCAAGTACGTCTACTAGGGGCTGGCTATAGAGCAACTTGCGGGGCCCCTCCCCATCACGGGGAGGGGCCCCCATGCTTTTGACATGTAGCAAGACTCGCCCTCGCGTAACGGAACCCCAGGCATGGTCCGTCCACCCCGTATCGTGACCCTCCTGACGCTGGCCGGCTTGACCGCCGCCCCAGCAGTTACGTCAGCCGCCCAGAGTCTCGAAACCGCTATTGCGCAGATTCGCGCAGCGCTCGATGCAGGCCGCGCCGCTGAGGCGACGGTGGCAGCGGAGCAAGCGGCAAGCCGCTATCCCGAGTCGCCTCGAGTCGCGGTCTGGGTAGGGCACACCTATCGCCACTCCGGCGATCTGGCCGCCGCCGCCAGCGCCTATGCACGTGCGGACTCGTTGTCGCCCGATGACCCGGAGGCGACGATGGGTCGCGGGGCGCTGTACGAGACAGTAGGAGACCCGGCGTCGGCAATCGCTGCCTACGACCGCGCCATCGAGCTAATGCCGGAAGCCGCTGCCCCATGGAGAGCAGCCGGCTCGGTGCACATGCGGCGTGGCAACCACACGCAGGCGGCAGAGTACTTCCGTGGCTTCCTGGAGCGCCAAGCTGACAACCTCGAGGTTCGCTACCTGCTCGGCGTGGCGTTGTATTTGATGGGCGACTATGCCACGGCCCTCGAGGTCTTGGAGGTAGGCCTGCAGCAGGAACCGGACAATGTACCCGCCGGATACGCGCTTGGAGTGATCCTGGCCGATCGGCCGTCGGATCACAGTCGCGCGCTCCGGCTGTTGCAACGGGCCGTCACGACAGGCTTCGAGGAGACCGAGGCCAGCTACCTGGTCGGCAGGCTCCTGTCGGACGGTGGTGACTTCGAACAGGCCATCGTGCACCTTCGCCGTGCGCTCGATCTTCAGCCAGACCACCTCGAGGCCACCTATCGACTGGCCCAAGCACTGTCGCGGACTGGCGCAACGGAGGAAGGTCAGCGGCTGATGGAGCACTTCCGCGAGCTACAGCAAGAGTTCAACACACGTGAGGCGAGCGACAAGGAGCTCAAGACCCTGAGCAATGCGCTGGTTGCCGCCACCCGTGATGGTGACCGAGAGGAGGTCGATGGCGTGCTCGCAGCCATGCTCGCGGTAGCCCCTGACGACCCGGACGTGCTGCTGAGGGCTGCCAAGATTTGGTTGTCGTCGAGCAACACGGCCGCTGCGATTAACGCGGCAACTGCCGCCGCACAGATCGATCCCGACAACTGGGAGGCACTCTACCTGCAAGGCTTGAGCCTCGAGCGCGCCGGACGCGTCGCAGACGCAGCGCAAGCGCTACGGGCTTCGTTGGTCAAGAACCCGCTGTTCGCGGATACCTATGCGGTACTGGGCAACGCACTCCTCGCGGTCGGGCAAACGAGGGCCGCGGTGAGCGCTTACCTTGCGGCAGTCGACCTCGATGCGGACAATCCAGTGTACTGGCTCAATCTCGCAACCACCTATCAGAACCTCGAGCAGACGGACCTCGCCGAGCGGGCGATGCAGGAGTACCGCCGGACGAGCGGCCGCCGAAGCAGCGAACGGCGATGAACACTAACGATCGACGATTGGCGCGTTCACTCCCGTTGGTAGCGACGCTCAGCGCGTTATTGACGTTGGCGCCGCTCGTTCCGGCGCAGCTTGCGACCGCACAGCAGGAGCAAGCTGACGACGCGCGACCCTCCTTCGAGGCTATGTTGGGAGCCAGCGGATGGGCGCCTACGAGCGAGGAGCTCGAGGAGACGCTCGACCGCTGGAAGGAGCGGTTCGTCAACTACCTCATCACGGATGAGGAACGCCGCATCTTCGAGGCGCTTCCCACTTTGGAGCAGAAACTTGCGTTCACCGAGCGCTTCTGGGACGTGCGCGATCCGACGCCCGGCACCCGCTTGAACGAGTACCGCCAGGAACACTTCGAGCGCTGGGCTACTGCCAACCGACGGTTCAGCGCCGGCAAGCCGGGCTGGGCAACCGATCGCGGACGCACCTACATCATTCTCGGCCCACCCAACAACTTGCAGCGCAACCCCATGGGACGCGGCGGCGCAGAGCGCGGCTCCGAAGTGTGGTCGTACAACATGCCGGACAATCCACTTCTCCCCGGCGTGCTCGACCTCAACTTCGTCGACTTTCACGGGACCGGCGAGTTCGAACTCGTCAGCAACCTCGACGCGGCGGCGCCGATCGTCTCGGCACAATTCGGCTACATCAACAACCCACTCGATGTCATCGCCCTACGGCGCCATGCAGATTCGATCTACGACGAGCGGTTTCTACAATACCGTTTCGCCGATCCGACCGCGGTGGCCCGAGAGTTCCTCGACTTCCAAGGTAACCTGCGGGAGATTCTGCGGATTCCGGAGATCCACAAGGAGCGGCTAGCCGGGCTACGCCGAGCCACCGTAGAGACCGACGTGGCATTCGACGCCTCCCCGGTTAATCGCAGCGTGGATTTCTACGAGGCGGTCGCCGGCAACACCGCCGTCCAGCTGACACTGGCATTGGAGTACGACAGGCTGGTGGCCGCCCGGTTCGGGCTGAACCAGCACTTCTCCGCCGACATGTACGTTGCCCTTGAACAGGACGGACAGATCATCGCCGAGTCGGAGAAACGCCTCAACTTCACGCTCACTAACGAAGAACTGAGGGGACTCGGCGGTACCCAGATCCTGCAGAGCTTCCAGCTCATGGTGCCAGCCGGACAGTACGATCTGGTCGTGCTAGCTCGAGACAACACGTCGGACCGGTTGACGCGTCAGATCGACGAGATCGACGTGCCCGATCTGTCGGGTGACGGGCTGCGGCTATCGAGCCTGACGCTGGCCAGTCGTATCGAACCGGTGCAGCCGGGCACTGACCCCACGCCGCTCGACTTTCAGCAAGGCGACATGCGCGTCGTCCCCAACGTCAACCGGATCTACTTCCTCGATCAGCAGCTGCTGTTGTATGTTCAGGCCTACGGTCTGCAAATCGACACGACTACGCGCGCCAACCGGATCACGCTCCGCGGCGAAATTCTCCATGACGGCGAACGGATACGCCGCATTCCTGAGCAGCATCCGTTCCCGGCGCCGATGAACCGTCAGTCGTTCTCGTTCGCGATGCCGCTGACCGGCTACCGTCCGGGCATCTATGAGGTCATGGTGGAGATCGTTGACGAGATCGCCGAGACGAGCGCGCAGGTAACGACCGACTTCGCCATTCTGGCGACAGCGACGTCGACCGACCGACGCTGAGGATGAGTCGCGCGCTGGGCGCTGACCAGCTCGAGGAGCTCATCTGCGATGCCGTACGCCATCTAGTCGACGACGGTCTGTGGCCAGACACTTCGGCGCAGAGCGGGCGTGATCGAGCTTGGCGGGCCGTCATCACAGCGCGCGAGGTCGAGCAGGCGCCGGACGGGAAGCTGGTGGTTCCCGACGGGGCTCTGATTACACCGGAGGCACGCGATCGCGCCCGCGAGCGTGGCGTTCGACTGGTCGGGCCGTCAACCACGTCCCACGCCGCGGGCCTGTCCGACCCCCAACGCGCCCTCGTGGGCAAACTCGCCAGCCTGCTGGCTGCCGAGCTCTCAGCACCCCAGATCCAACAGCTCGCCTACTGGTGCTTGAACGAGGGCTCGTGTACGGATGCGAACGGCGTCGCCCGCATCGTCGACGCCGGCGCCGATCGGGTAGGGCTATCGGCCTGCGCGCCACCCCTGGACGATGCGATCGTGCCCTTGATCGACCACACTTTGCTAAAGCCTGAGGCGACCGAGGAGCAAGTACGACAGCTCTGCGCCGAGGCTCTCGAGTACGGCTTCGCCACCGTGTGTATAAACCCGTACTACGTGTCGCTGGTCGCTGATTTGCTGAAGGGTAGCCGGGTAAAGGCCTGTACGGTAGTCGGTTTCCCGCTGGGCGCCGCCAACCCGGAAGTAAAGGCACACGAGGCCAGCCTGGCGGTGGACCAGGGCGCACGCGAGATCGACATGGTGATCAACATCGGGGCGCTCAAGTCTGGGCGGGAAGACTGGGTACGGAACGATATCGAGCGAGTCGTTCGCGCCGCGCATCCGGCCGCCCTCGTGAAGGTCATTCTGGAATCGGCGCTATTGTCGGACGGCGAGATCGTCCGCGCCTGCCAACTTGCTCGTGCGGCCGGCGCCGACTTCGTCAAGACCTCGACTGGCTTCGGGCCGGGCGGAGCGACGGCGGAAGACGTTGCGTTGATGCGAGCCACGGTCGGCCGAGGCATGGGGGTAAAGGCGTCCGGCGGCATCAGCACGCGGGCCGATGCGGCTGCCATGATAGCGGCGGGAGCTACGCGCATCGGTGCCAGCGCCGGGGTCCGAATCGCGGCTGGAGAGTAGACCGTCGGAGAGCGCCGACGGCCTAATGCGTCGGCAAGCTTGCACGGGCCGGGGGATCACTGGATGATTGCTCCAGCAGCCGCAAGAGAACATCGACAAGGAGCACCTGATGAGTGGCACGATCGACTGTCAGGCCTGTGAGCCGCGAGCCGCGCGCGACGGAACCGAGGTTCCGGACCCGCCTACCGGAGGACCGATCACTGGCCGCGTTCCGTTTCGCGGCGATCTTCGGGAGCGAGTGCAGGAGAATGTGTGTGCGGTGTGCTGGGCGGCTTGGCTGGAGATGCAGATCAAGGTGATCAACGAGCTCGCACTGAACTTAGGTGACGCACGCAGCCATGACCTCATCGAGGCGCATGCGAGTGACTTCCTCGGCTTGTCTGACGGGTCGGCGACGGGCGCGGACTCCTCGAAGATCGGTGAGGAACCGCCCGACAACGCGCCCTGAGGGGCGCAAGTGTGCTGCTGAGTCAGACCACTAGCAGGCCGTTCCGGTGAGTCGCCGATGGTCCTCCGGAGTATCGGCGTCGCGAACTACCCACGGATCGTCGACGTCGACCTCGAGCAAGTCGACGCGATGGGCCTCGACTACGGCTCGTGCACCCTCGTCAACGGGTGCCTGCAGGAGCTCTTCGAACAGCGCACGCGCGAAGAGAACGGGGTGACCATGTTCGCCCGCGTAGGTCGGCACGACTAGCAGCGACCGCGTTCGCGCGAACTGCTCCACAATCCGCTCGATGGTGGCAACGCGGAATCGTGGCACGTCCACCAGGACAAGCAGCATCGCGTCGACTGGTCCGCGATCCATCAGCGAACGGACGCCAAGCTTGACGCTGCTCAGCATGCCCCGCGCCCAGTGCTCGTTGACCAACACGCGCGAGCCTTCCAGATCGACGGCGTCGACAATATCCGCCGCCGCGTGCCCGACTACGACTATCGGCGCTGTGACCGGCGCGCCAGCCAGCGTCTGCAGGATCGTACCCAGATAGGTGTCGTCGCCGAGTGGCAACAGTGGCTTCGGGCTGCCCATTCGCGAGGAGGCTCCGGCGGCCAGGACTAACGGGGCAACTACCGGCAGGCTCATGCACCCGCGGCGCGGCGGCGCGACGACTTTCCCGACTGCAACGTTGCCGCAACGGCAGCACCGCGGCGTACCGCGATCATCTCGGCGACCACCGCAACGGCAATCTCCTCCGGCGTGTCGGCCCCGATTGCAAGGCCCATGGGCGAGCACAGGCGACCGAGCTCGTCGTCCGTCACACCCTCACTGCGGAGCGTCTTGGCAAACAAGTGCCGCTTGCGCTGGCTTCCGATCATGCCGAGATAGGCGCTCGTCCCACGGACGACCTGCCGAAGAATCGTCAGGTCGTGCTCGTGCCCTCGTGTGACGATCACCAGGTAGGTGTCGGGCTCGACGGGCGGCAGCGCTGCGTAGTCGACGTGGTGCAGACCGGCCGCCCAAGCCATGGGCTTGCCCTCCAGGAAAGCCGGCCGGTCCTCCAGCACATGCACGCGGAACCCGGCACGGGCGGCAAGCTCTCCGATGGCTCGACCGCAGTGACCGGCGCCGAACACCAGTACCCTAGGTGGCTGCTGCAACGGCTCGACGAAATACGCTGGCGCGCCGTCCCTGCCATCGGCGGAGACCAGATCGGCTAGGCCTGCGCCCGCAAGCGCCTTGGCCAACTCGGGCAGCGACGCCGGCAGCGACGCATCGGCCGTAACCGAGCCGTCGGCGCGAACCACCGCATGCATCGCCAGGCTCGGCTCGGGGCGCGGCGTCGAGCCGTTTTCGACCGGCACCCAGCTCAGGAAAGCGGCTGCTTCGCCGCGCTCAAGCGCCTCTTGCGCCTGCCGGATGATGCCGCGAGTAGAATCCGTCGGCAGCAGTGGTCGGGTGAGAATGGTAACGGAACCGCCACACACGTGGCCCTCGAGGCCGTCCTCGATCTCGGTCAGATCGAAGCTCTCCAACGACACACCGCCCTCGCGCAACAGTGTCCGGGCCGTGGCGTAGACCTCAGCCTCCAGGCACCCCCCGCCAACCGTACCCTCCGCGGTGCCATCCGCGCACACCAGCATCTTGGCAGTGTTGCTCATCGGCAACGATCCGCGGCGTCTGACCACAGTGGCCAGCGCCACAGGCTCGCCGGCATCGAGCACCGCGGCGATGCGCGGCAGCAGCTCACGCATCAGATCGCGAAGCGATTGAGGAACGACAGCCAGCGCTGGAACAGGAAGAAGTTGTTCGTGAAGATCATCACGCCAACGGCAATCAGCAGCACCCCACCGACCATTTCGACGATCCAGAGCGACTCCCTGAACCGCTCGAACGCTCCCATGAAACGCTGCGTCGCCCAGCCTGTCAGCAAGAACGGGATTCCGAGCCCGGCGGAGTAGATCGCCAGGAGCGCCACGCCGTACCAGAGGCTGGCCTTGGTGGCGGCAAGCGCCAGGATGCCGGCCAGAATCGGACCGATGCACGGGGTCCAGCCGGCAGCAAACGCCAGGCCCAGGAGCAGGGCGCCGACCGGTCCTCGCGGCTTGCTCGGCCCGTGGAACCGCTTTTCACGGTACAACCACCCGATCTTCAACAGCCCGACCATGTGGAGTCCGAACAGCACGACGATCACTCCGGCGACGCGTTGCAGCCAGAGAAGATTGCCTAGCAGAAGCCCACCGATGGCGCTCGCCGAGGCGCCCAGCGCGACGAACACGATGGTGAAGCCGGTGACGAAGAACATCGTGTTCACCATCACCGCCTGGCTGGCAGCCGTTTGGCGATCGTCGGCTCTCATCTCCTCCAAAGAAATACCCGATATGAACGACAGATAGCCCGGCACAAGGGGCAGGACACAGGGCGATAGGAAGGAGACGACGCCGGCCGCAAACGCCGCCAAGAAAGAGACTTGGTCGGTCATCGTGGTGGAATTCTAGCATGCAGCCCGGCGCTTGACCGCTTGCCGAAAGCGCCCTTACCATGGCGCCTGTGATACGGCTCATGCCTTTCTCATCCGGGAATAGAGTTTGACCCATGCAGAGCCATCGGCAGACCTCAGGCGGCGGCGTGTTGAGCCAGCTAACCCTACCTGAGCTCATCGACCTGTGGGTCGAAGACGAGATCGAGAAGCGGCTCAAACAGGTCGAGTTCTTCTACGAGGATATCGTTGCCGGCGCCCAGCACCTCGAGCACCTTCAGGTAATGCCACTGCGAGGTGGCTTTCGAGACAAGCCGCGGAGCATCGAGGTTCTGGTCGAGATTAGGGACAACGAGAGGCGTTATAGCCGAATCGGCGCTGGCGTGGCACGCAAGCGTACCCGCGACGATCCCGAGGCGTTCCAGCGCGCCTACGACAAAGCCATGGCGCACGCCATCGTCCAGCTGCTCCCGGCCGACGTATGGCGCCAGTGGATTGGCGCATCGGCGTATCCATAGAGCTCACCCCGCCCCGAGGACGGGGTCGTCAGTGCCGAGGGGGGGACTCGAACCCCCACGGGCTTTCGCCCACATGGCCCTCAACCATGCGCGTCTGCCAGATTCCGCCACCTCGGCCGCAGGACGTCCAACGTTAGATCACGGCTGCGGCGATGCATAGCCAGTAGGCGGCGCCTGCTCGGCGCCGGTTTATTGCTCGCCCGGGTCGCTCTGTTCGGCCCCCGACTCATCGCCGGTGCCCTCGGTGGCCGCTTCGGTTTGCCCGGCGGAATCACCCGACGGCTGCACTGGAGCCGTGGCGGCCGGATCGTCCAAACCCTCAATGAGTGAGACCGAGCGCCGCCCGGTCATGCCCAATACCAGAGAGGTGAGCATGAAGACAACCGCTGCCGTTGTCGTCGCCTTCTGGAGCAAAGTCGTGGCGCCGCGCATTCCGAGCGCCGTCTGACTGCCACCGCCACCGAACGCACCAGCAAGATCAGCCGCCTGCGCAGACTGCAGCAATACAACGAAGATCAGGAACACGCAGGCGACCACGTGAATGGTAACGAGAACGAATGTCATTCC
The DNA here is from genome assembly GCA_965205505.1 of Acidobacteriota bacterium. GTDB lineage: Bacteria > Acidobacteriota > UBA890 > UBA890 > WLXD01 > DASCOT01. Next base: position 2,420,745 of record CBDBHB010000009.1, on the reverse strand, counting down.
GGCAATCCTGGAGCGGATCTTGGGTAGAGACGGGAGGTACCTGCCCCCGCCGGCAAACGACGCAGGGTAAGGAACGCTGCCTGTCTCATGGCTTGAAGCGCGGCCGCGCGCGGCCGCCGCACGAGAAAACCAACTGTAGCATCGGTGAGCGAAGCCGGCCAGCAAGGCTCGGGCCAGTGCCTCCTATGTAAGACCCTAGCAAGCCTGGTGGCAAACGGCCTGTGCAATCCCCGCGAACGAGGCGGCATCGAGGCTAGCGCCCCCAACGAGGGCACCGTCGATATCCGGCTGTGACAACAGTTCGGCGACGTTACCCGCCTTTACGCTGCCACCGTACAGGATGCGGACGGCTTCGGACACGTCGGTGCCGAACAGCTCGTGCAGCAAGCCACGAATGGCGGCGTGCACCACTTGTGCCTGCTCGGGTGTTGCGGTCAGCCCGGTGCCAATAGCCCAGACCGGCTCGTAGGCAATCACCAGCTGAGTAGCCTGCTGGGTGGGCAGTCCCTCGAGAGCAGTGCGCAGTTGAGAGCTCACTACCAGCTCTGTCTCCCCGGACTCACGCTGCTGTTGGGTCTCGCCGCAACATACGTAGGGAGTGAGGTCATGCGCCAGCGCGGCTCGCAGCTTGCGTGATACGCACTGATCGGTCTCGCCGAATAACGCGCGACGCTCGGAATGCCCGAGGATCACGAAGCTGGCTCCGAGATCAGTGAGCATGGTCGGCGAGATCTCACCGGTGTAGGCTCCCTCCTCGGCATGGTGCATGTTCTGTCCACCGAAGCCGATTCGGCTTCCCGTGAGTGACTCGGCAGCCGCCGCCAGCGCAGTGAAAGGCGGCGCCACGGTGACCTCGACCCCGGCCAGGTCGTCCACGCTCTTACGCAGCTCCGCCAGTAACGTTCGCGTGGCGGCGAGCGTCTTGTGCATCTTCCAATTGCCGGTAATCAACGGGGTTCGGGAGCTCATCCGACATCGCCTCCGTACAATTCACGGTCCGTCAGGGCCGAGACACCCGGAAGAATGCGCCCCGCAAGAAGATCCAACGAGGCACCACCACCGGTCGACACGTGCGAGACTCGGCTCGAGATGGAGAATTTTGCCGCCGCCGCAGCGGTATCACCGCCGCCGATCACGATGAAGGCAGGCGGGCACAGCGCGGCGATGCTCTCGGCCATCGAGCGCGTCCCTTGGGCGAACTCCGGCGTCTCGAATACTCCCATGGGGCCATTCCAGACTACCGTGCGCGCGCCAGCCAGCGCGGCGGCAAACCGCCCCCGGGTCTCGGGCCCGAGGTCGAGCGCCATCTCATCGGCCGGGACCTCGATCACCACGTGCGCTCGATCGGGCCGGTCGATTGCCGGAGCCGCCACCAGATCGACCGGCAGCACCACCTCTACGTCGGCGGTCGCGGCCGCTGTAAGTAGCTCGGCGGCCTGCGAGATCGCCTCCCGTGGGGCCAACGACCCGCCGATCTCCCTGCCCTGCGCAGCCAGAAACGCGTTGGCCATGGCACCACCGATCAACAAGCGATCTATGAGCGGCAGCAGGTTGCCAATGACCGCTACCTTGTCGCTTACCTTCGCACCCCCGAGGATCAAGGCGAACGGGGCCTCCGGCTGCACCAGCACTCGGCTCAGCATGTTCACCTCACGGTGCAGCAGGTCCCCCGCCGCCGCCCTGGGCGCCGCCGACGGGACGCCCGCGATGGAGGCGTGCTCGCGATGCGAGGCGCCGAAGGCATCGTTGACATAGGCGTCGGCGAGTTTGGCCAGGGCAGCTGCGAAGGTCGCGTCGTTCGTCGTCTCGCCGGCGTGGAAGCGGAGATTTTCCAGCAACAGAATTCCGCCCGGCTCCAGGTCGTCGACCGCCGCCTGCACCGAGGGGCCAACACAATCGGAGACGAACTCGACGTGCGTATCAAGCCGCTCGGCCAGCACGCCGGCAATTGGATGCAACGACAGCTCAGCGATCCGCTGTCCTTTCGGGCGACCGCGGTGCGACATGACGACGACGCGCGCCCCCGCCCGTTGTAGATAGCGCAGCGTCGGCAGGGTTCCCATGATGCGGGTGTCGTCGGTGACGATCCCGCCCTCCACCGGCACGTTGAAATCGGCGCGCACCAACACCGTGCGACCACCGTGATCCAGGTCCTGGAGCCGTAGCTTGGTGCGCAGCACCGCCGCGCTCGGCGCCGCACGACCCTCGGCGGCGGTCCCTACACGCCGACGCTCTCTTGCACCATCGCCCGCCGACACCACGGCCTGCTAGAGCCGCGCCCCGACGAACTCGGCCAGATCCTTCACTCGGGTCGAGTAGCCGGCCTCGTTGTCGTACCACGAGACTACCTGTACCAGGTTGTTCTCGATCACACGGGTGAAGGGTGCGTCAACCGTCGACGACAACGGATTGCCGACGTAGTCGATCGACACTAGCGGCTCGTCGGTCACCGCCAAGATGCCGGCCATGGGTCCCTCGGCCGCAGCTCGCAGGAAACCGTTGACCTCCTCCATGCTGGTATCACGGTCAACGTGCACGACCAAGTCGATCACCGATACGTCTGGCGTGGGAACACGGATCGCGAACCCGTCGAGCTTGCCCGCCAGTTCCGGCAACACCAAGCCCACGGCCCTGGCGGCTCCGGTGGTTGTCGGGATCATCGATACCGCGGCGGCGCGCGCCCGACGTAGGTCCTTGTGCGGGAGATCGAGAATACGTTGCCCGTTGGTATAGGCGTGCACCGTCGTCATCCAACCCTTCTGTATGATCAGCGATTCGTGCAACACCTTCGCCACCGGGGCCAGGCAGTTCGTGGTGCACGAGGCGTTCGAGATGATGTGGTGCTCTGCCGGATCGTACTCGTGCTGGTTAACGCCCAGGCAGACCGTGAAGTCGGGATCGCCAGCGGCCGGCGCCGTGATAATCACCTTCTTGGCTCCGGCTTCCAAGTGCTTGCCGGCGAGCTCGCGGCTGCGGAAGAACCCCGTCGATTCCACCACGACGTCGACGCCGATATCCTCCCAGGGAAGCGCCGCCGGGTCGCGCTCCGAGAGCACTTGAATGGCGTCGCCGTCGATCCGCAGGGCACCCTCCTCAGCCTCGACAGTGCCGTCATAACGGCCGTGCACAGAGTCGTATTTCAGCAGATGTGCCAGCGTGTCGGCGTCGGTTAGATCGTTGATCGCGACGAAATCGATGTCGGACCGATCGCGCTTGGCGGCACGCAGGACATTGCGGCCGATGCGTCCGAAACCATTGATCGCAACGCGGACGGGCATAGAGTGCCTCCTTGGGGAGATCGGCAGAGCGAAGAAGTAGCAAGGGCGCCCAGGCGGATTATCGGAGCGGCTCACCGGCCTGTCAAACTCCATCATCCGGGGGCCGAGCACGCTATGGATTGCGGCCCCTACTCCCTCCCAGTGCGGCCGGTACTCATCACCAGAAGGGTTCTTGGCTTCGAATTAAACTCTATTAGTCTGTAAGAGACAGTAAAAGACAGACCATAATCGCTCGAGTGTGTTTTTCGCCTTGACTGGTCTCTGCCGTCCTCTAGACTCGCACGGGATGAAACTGATTCCCGGTTCAGGGGGCTGACACCGGGACTCCTTCCGACCCCCCAAAGTTCTACTGGTCCCCCATCGCGGGTCGGAAACACATCGGAGGAATTTGGGGGATCTTTCGCAACGTAGGCCCACCGCCCACAAACCCCGGTGGAAAGTGTGTGCGACTTCCTGCACCGGCGCTGCGCGCGAAAAACGGAGTTAGTGACGATGTCGAGCAAAGTACGGTGGGTCGCAATCGCTTCCTTGGCGGTGAACCTGCTGCTGCTGCAAGCCTTCAGCCAGCAGAGCGGCGAGCTCACGGATCTGCGCGATGAATCGGCAAGCTATGGCGAAACGATCGCTCACCTCGAGGCAGAGAACGAGGCGGCATCCGTAGAGTTGGCGGTATTAAAGGTCCTCGAGCGCCACCGTCTGCGGGTGTCCCCCGCGAAGCGGCACGACGTGGCCAGCACGATCATCGAGGTCGCTCAGCGATACAAGCTGACTCCTGAGCTGATTCTGGCGGTGATCTTCACCGAGAGCAGCTTCGACCCGAATGCCGAGTCACAGGTAGGCGCCGTCGGGCTGATGCAGTTGATGCCAGCCACGGCGATGCAGCTGGCTTTGGAGCTAGAGCTCGAATGGAAGGGCCGGCGCCTGCTAACCGACCCGCAGCTGAACATCCTGCTCGGCAGCTTCTACCTGAAGAAGCTCATCCACCGATTCGACGATCTGAACGCGGCCTTGGCCGCTTACAATGTTGGACCCAACCGACTGCATTATCTGATGACCGAGCAGGGTCACGTTCCTCGCACGTACGCTCGCAAGGTGCAACGGGTCACCGCCGAGCTTCGCGCGGAGTTTTTCTGAGCCCGGGACGTCGGCCCTCCTCTGCGATGCATACAGCAACCCCGTCGTCGGGCCTCCTTGGATCCGACTCGGTCGCGCGCGCCACAGCATGCAACGAACCTCTGTTACTGGACACTAGCTGGCCGTGGATCTCGTCGTCCTTCGCCATCTGGTGGCGGAGCTCGCCCCCACCCTCCGCGGAGCGCGGATAGATCAGGTTTACGCCCTGCCGCGACAAGACCTGGCGCTTGTCTTGAGCCTGCCCGGCTCACCCAGGTTGTGGTTCTCGTCCGAGCCCGACGAGCCCCACCTCTATCTACGTCCCGGCGGGCAGCCGGCGCCGCAACGGCCGCCGGGGTTCGCCATGGCACTACGGAAGAGGGCGCGCGGTCGCTGTATCAGCGACCTACGCTTGATCAACGATGACCGCGTAGTCGAGCTGTCCTGGCGGGGGGACGGTTCTCGCCTGGTCATGGAGCTCGTGGGGCGACGAGCCTCAGCGTTCGTCATCGACCCTGACGATCGCATCGTCGCCGTATGGAGCCCGCGCCGCGGCAGACCCGATCCGGGCGAACCCTACCGACCGCCGACACCGCGGCCACAGCGCACCCGGCTCGCCGATCTCGACTGCCGGCAGTTCGAGGAGCTGTCGGAGCCTGAGCTCCGACGCGCGCTGTTGCGCGAGGCCGAAGGCATGACACCGCTGCTCGCCCGAGAGATCAGCGCGCGCCGGGCCGCCGGCCAGAAACTGATCGAGGCAACGCGCCTGGAATTCGGACGATCTGGCATAGAACCGCCGGCCGGCTATCTCTACAGCGCCATCCCGCTCGAGCAGCTTCGTTCGTTGCCGCCGCCCGACGCGCTAGTGCTCGCCCCCTACGAGCTCGTCTCGGTGGGCCAGAAGACGTGCGTAAAGCGCTTTCCGACGCTCGGCGACGCCGCCGCCGAGTACTACACGCTGCGCGCTCGTTTGCGGCTGCTCGACAGGGCTCGCCGTGCAGTTGACCAACCGCTCCGGGCACAGTCTCGGCGCCTGGAGCGCGCTATGGGCAGGCTCGAGGCCGAGCTACCGAACGAAGAAGCCTCCACAACCTTGCGTCGCGAGGGTGCCTTGCTCCTCGCCCACCCCGAGGCAGAGGTAGCCGGAGGAATCGTGCGTGTGCCCGACGACTACGCGGACGGCAGTCTGATCACCATTCGGGTAGACCCGGAGCTCGACCTGATTGCCAACGCCCAGCGACGCTATCAACGCGCCAAGCGAATCGATCGCAAGCGCGAGTACGACGCCAGGCGTTTGGCACAGTTGCGCCGGCAGCTGGTGGCCCTCGCCGAGCTCGCCAAGCTCGTGCGGGCGATGCGCGAGCCAGGCGCGTGCGACAAGGCCATCGATCGCCTATGCCGCCTGGTTCCGCGCGCCCGGATCGACCGCCCGATGGAGCCCGAGGCGGGTACCCTTGCATCACCGAGCGCTACATCGGAGATCGGCAGGCATGCGGCCCGAGCGAGCGTCGGCCGCGGCATTCTCAAGCTAACGACACCGGAAGGCGACGTAATCCTGGTAGGGCGAAACGCCAGCGCCAACGACCGGCTCACGCACCAGGTTGCCGCCCGCGATGACTGGTGGTTGCACGCCGAGGGACCCGGCTCACACGTGTTGCTGCGCAATCCCCAGCGACTGCGAAAGCCCCCGGCGAAGGCCCTCGAGCGCGCCGCGAGCGTCGCTGCATGGTTCAGCAAAGCGCGCTCCGCCGCATCCGTAGAGGTCCACTGGACGCGCGCCCGCAGTGTCCGGCGGCCCAAGGGCGGCGCTCCCGGACAGGCTCTCCTCGATGGACACCAGAGTATTCGAGTGCAACCGCGACGCCCGAGGTCGACAGGCGGTGCGCACCGGGATTGAGCCTTCGATGCCAGGTTCCCGTGCGGGCATTCAGACCACCGGACGACGTGTAGCAGACCGTGTCGTCAGACCCGCTACACTTCCACCTCAGCCGGCTAATCTCCCGGCTCGGACTCCGGCACCGCGACCGCCGGCTCCGAGCTCGACATCCAGGGTCGGTTCGTGCCGAAGCGGGTGGCAAACACTGCCCCGAGGCCCAGGAACGCAGCCACCGCCCAGATCAGCGAGCCGACGAAGGGGAAATAGTGGAGGACCCCCAAGGTGGCTCCTCCCGCCAGCACCAGGCCCAGCTGGGCCGCATCGGTCTTGCCCAACACCACCAGCAGCTTCTGTCCGAGCAGCTGGAACACGGCCACCATGCCGAAGATATAGGCGAGCCACCAACCAAGTAGCGCGGCAATCAAGAACGGGATGCCGATGAGCAAAAACGACAATACGAAGAACAAGCACGTCAACAACGTCAGCGCGAAGAACCCGACGAGACCGATCGCAGCGAGGCGGATCGGCTCGTGCTCGATCGAGCGCGATGCCGACGAGACACGATCGCCTACCAACGCGACGGTTAGCACAGCCAGCAGTATCCAGTAGATGAACTGCGTGGTTCGTGCCGCGACGCGGAACGGGGTCAGCCCCCACCACCGGCCCATCGACCATCCGCCCCAATCAGAGAGCCAGGGAGCCGCGTCGAATCCGCTGATGCCCACGTTCACCACTTCGCCGTCTACTTCAGCCCCCGGAGACCGGCTCAGCGAGCCACCTACGCTCACCACGTCGCCGCGGATATGGGCGTCGGGTCCGAGCCTCATGGAGCCGGCGATGTTCACCACATCGCGGGCCGTGCCATTGACCGTCAGCTGCCCGCCCAGAACAACCACGTCACGACGGGCTTCGCCGTCGATCGTCACCGCGCCGCCCATCATGACGATCTCGTCGCGGGCCACTTCACCTTCCGCGATGTCGACACGCCCACCGACGAGAAACCCGCCGTCACCGGAGTGGATGGTGACGCATCCGGCCAAGACGCCTCCGAGGATCAGCGCTGCCCCGAGCGCCGACCATCGGCGCACGCAACTCTCATTGCGGCCGTTCGCGGTGGGCTTCATATCGTCCCCCTATCTCGTTTCAATGTCGTCGCTGGTAATTCAGTACGAGGCGCGTAAATGCGTAGTTCAGTGAAACCGTCAACAACAGCAGCGTCGCTTGTACGAGCCAACCACTGCTTATCGCCAGGCCCGAGATCCGCCACATGATCTGCCCGGCCTCTTCGAGCAACACTCGGCCTTGGGCAACCACGGCACGGGCAGTGGAGATGCTGGACGTTGCAACGTCGGCGATCCCGCCGACCCCCGCAGCCAACACGGTCCCCGTCTGGATGCCATCGAGCGCTCCGCTACCGATCAACCAGGCGACTCCACCCGCAAACAGGGCCAGCAGGGTCACACTGGCCGCCACGCTCCAGCGCATCGCCTCGCGCCACGGTATGGCAGAGCCTGGGCGATGAGCGGGATACTGGGCGACTCGCCCCATCACCGCGCTGACAAAATCCTCCGGCGGCGCCACTTCAGACAGGCGGTCGAGGCATACCAGGTAGCCGCGCTCCTGCCGTTCCGCATCTGCGCAGACCTGGCAGCGCTTCAGATGCTGCCCCATCGACCGATGTGCGTCCGGAGACAGCACGCCGTCGATGTACGCTGACAGCATGTCCAGGTTGGGCTCGTGTGCACTCATCTCACGCCTCTGCAGAGGCTAACGGCTCGAGTAGATCGCTGAGACCGGAACGCAGCGCCTCACGGGCGCGGAAGATCCGCGTCTTCACTGTTCCCAGTGGCAATTCTAGAGCCTCTGCGATCTCGTCATAAGACATTTCAGCAGCGTGCCGCAACACTAGCGGCTCCCGGTACTTCTCAGGTAGCTGGGCGATGGCGCCCTCCAACTGATTGCGGAACTCGTCGTCCATGAAAAGCTGCTCTGGACCGGCTTCGTCAGCTGCCACCTGGCGCCCCAGAGTGCCTTCTTCCGTGTCGACCGGCTCGTCGAGCGGCACCAGCGTCAGCCGTCGGCGACGAATCTCGTCGATGGCAGCATTGCGAGCGATGCGGAACAGCCAGGCGGTGAACGGATACTGGGGTCGATAGCTCGCGAGTGCCGAATACGACTTGAGAAAGACGTCCTGCGACAGGTCGACGGCGTCGTCGTAGTTTCCAAGCATCCGATATACGTAGTTCACGATCGGCCCCTGATAGCGACCGACCAGCTCGGCAAAGCGATGTTGCTCGCCCGCCAGAACCGCCTCGACTATCTCTTGGTCGGTTGCGCTCATACGATTCCGGGTTCGTCCTAAGCTACGCTCAGGCGAGCGGAAAGTTTCGCTTTCGCTCATACGGAAACCGCCCGCTACTACGGCCCTGGACGCCAAGACGCACACGGCGTCGGCGGCGTTGCGATGCTACGATCCGGCCCCATGCAGGACACCGAGCGCAACGTCAAAGCGGTGCGTGATCGAATCCGCGCCGCGGCGATGCGAGCCGGTCGCGACCCAGCCAGCATCAATTTGCTCGCGGTGAGCAAGACTCGCCCAGTGTCACAGCTTATGGAGGCCGTCAAAGTGGGCCTCGCCGACCTCGGTGAGAGCCGGGTACAGGAGGCTGAGAACAAGATTCCGCAGGTACAGGATGACGTGCGCTGGCACTTGATCGGCAAGTTGCAAACCAACAAAGCGCGATTGGCTGCAGCGCTGTTCGATGTCGTCCACTCCGTCGACCGAGCCGCTCTCGTCGACCGCCTGGACACCGCAGCTTCGAAGCTCGGGAGACGAATCGACGTCTACGTACAGGTCGAATTCGCCCGTACAGAGGAGCCGGAACAAGCTATCCACGCACATGCGACCGAGCTGTGCCGCCGAGTCGACGCTGCGCCTGGCTTACAACTCGCCGGCCTCATGACCCTTCCGCCCTTCGGTCCAACACCGGAGTCTGCACGCCCGTACTTCCGTCGCCTATCCGGCCTTCGTGATCAGATCGCTGCTGAAACCGGGCTGCGACTGCAGGGGCTCTCCATGGGCATGACGAACGACTTCGAAGTGGCAATCGAGGAAGGCGCTACCATTGTGCGTGTCGGCACCGCTATCTTCGGCCCTCGCATCTAGCAGGCCGTGATCGAAGAGAATCCCAAGAGTCCTGAACTCAGAACGGGAGAGAGATGTTCCTCATCCGCAATTTGGTAAGCGCATCCGCCACCATCCTCGACATGGTGCTCGGCTTTTACATGCTGCTGATCCTTGGCCGCGTCATCATTTCTTGGGTCAACGCCGACCCCTACAACCCGATCGTGCAGTTTCTGTACCAGGCCACGGAGCCACCGCTCCGGCTCATCCGACGACGAGTAGGAATCTACGGCGGCGTGGATTTTTCGCCGATGATTCTCCTGCTCGTGGTGGTCTTCCTACGCGGCTTTCTGGTGACCTCGCTGTTCGATCTCGCAAGTCGGATCTGAGCGGCGTTCGAACTGACGGGCAGGGTGCTGATAAACTCCGCTAGAAAGAAGGCCCGTCGTGGTCGATCTCGAACGGCCACGCGTACGTATAGTCGAACAGCAGCTCGATCGACACGGTGTACACGACGCGGATTCGAACCGAGCCGCGGCGTCGTGTGATGGCGATGTTGCGGAGGCCGACAGGAAGCCCGAGCTCTTCGGCGCGCTCCATGATGTTCCGCAGGATCTCCTGGTCGCCGAGCTGGCGCCGACGGGCGCCAGCGTAAACGACCTGTTCGCGCACTGTATCGTCAAGCTGGAATCCCGCGGCACGCACCGGAACGAACTTCATGCCCGCATAGATGGTGGCCACCACGACGGTGAGGCCCAGCAACGCCCCGAGCCCGCCGCGGCCCGCCTCGGCGGTCCAGCGGCGACGAAGGCGTGCCGACGCTCCGCGCCCTTCGTCGCGACCTGATCGCATGTGCACGCCTCACTTCGTTGCGCGAGGTGACAGACCAGCGGCCTCTCACACCCGTAAAGCTAACGGATCATCTGGAAGGTCCGTTCCCAACGCGTCCGGGTAAAGAAGCTCGGCAACAACTTACCGAGCTGAACGAGGCGGTCGCCAAAGCCGGTGGCGAAGTAGGTTCGCGACGGCGCATCGAATGACCAGTACACCGCCACCGCACGCCCTTTGACCAATCGGCGAGGAACGGTCCCCCAGTAGCGCGAGTCGCGGCTATTGTCGCGATTGTCGCCCATGCAAAAATACTCGCCATCGGGAACCTGGATCGGACCGTAGTCGCGATGACTGCCGAAACTTGACGTATGACGCGCGAACGGCTCGTCGACGATCTCGTCGTTCACCCGGACGACCCCGTCCTGGATCTCGATCTTGTCGCCGCCGATTCCCACGACCCGCTTTATGAAGTCCTTGTCGGGCTCCTGGGGAGCACGAAAGACAATGACATCACCGCGGTTGATCTCCGCGATGGGCAGGATGAAGGATCCCCGCCCGCCCGGGCCGTACACGAATTTGTTAACCACGATGTGGTCGCCGACCAGAAGGTTCGGCTCCATCGACCCAGTCGGGATCTTGAATGCTTGGAATACGAACGTACGGATGAAAAGCGCCAGGATGGCAGCTATCAGGATCGATTCTAAATACTCGCGCAAGGTCGATTTCTGCATCGGCGGCTCGCGGTGGCCGGTTCACGGCACAGGTCGTTTGACCCGCCGCTACGGGGCAACGTGATTATTTCGAATTGTACCAGGGTCAGGGGTCGGGTCGCCCAACGGCCAACTGGCGTGCGCCGGAAGGTTGAGCACGTCGCTGTCGCCGCGCCTGAGCCGACTGTAGCCGGCACCGGCCACCATCGCTGCGTTGTCGGTCGAAAGCTCGCGCGGAGATACGTAGAGCGGCAGGTCTAGGTCGTCAGCGAGCGCGGCGAATCTCCTTCGAAGATCGCGGTTCGCCGCCACGCCGCCCGTAAGGACGAGTCCGCGTGCCGGGTGGAGCCACGCCGCACGGCTCGTGGTGTCGACGAGCATGTCGACAACTGCGCACTGGAAGCTCGCGGCGAGGTCGCGTACTCGCTGATCCGCGGGAGAGGCTGGCGGCAAGGCATCCGCCAGTGCCAGGCGGCGCGCCGCTGCCTTCACCCCCGAGAAAGAAAACTCCAGGCCCAGGTCGGCACGCGGCAATGCGAATCGTAGCGGATCACCGCTGGCGGCGAGCCGATCTATGATCGGCCCGCCAGGAAAACCCAGTTCGAGGAGCTTGGCAAGCTTGTCGAAGGCTTCGCCAGCGGCATCATCGCGAGTGGTGCCCAGCCGTTCGTATAGCGGCCCTCTCTCTACTCGGTAGAGGGCCGTGTGCCCGCCCGAGACAATCAGCGCCAGGAGCGGATACCGAATATCGTTGCCGGCCGTCAGTGCCGGCATCAGCGCGCCGTGTACGTGCGCCGCGAGGTGATGAATACCGACGTAGGGCAATCGACAAGCTCGCGCCAACCCCCGCCCGAAGCACCAGCCGGCCAGCAACGCGCCGATCAAACCCGGCCCGCGCGTCACCGCAATGGCATCGATACCGTCAAGTTCCAGATCGGCGGACCCTAGCACCGCCTCGAGCATGCCCGGAAGCGCCTCGACGTGCTTGCGCGCGGCGATCTCGGGTACCACCCCTCCGAAAGGTTGGTGCTCCGGCTGCGACGATACGCGGTTTGCGAGCACCCTGTGCCCGTCCTCGACGATCGCCACACCGGTGTCGTCGCACGACGTTTCGATGCCCAGGATCACCATCTAGTGCTCCTGATCATAAGTACGGTGACGTTTGCAGGAGCGAGATGCGGGCGAGATCAAGGAAGGGTGAGGAAGGCGATGCCTTAGCCATCCTCGAGGAGCCCTGACGCCGAGATCGCCCGCATATCGCTCCTGCCCTCCGGGTGGCCGCGGGACCGGCCACCTTGGGCGTCGCGGCGCCTCGACGATACACCCAGCATCGCCCTCGTCGCCGCTCCTACAATTCGCCCCGGTCGCGCGCGCCACAAACGTCACCGTACTTATGATCAGGAGCACTAGCGTTCGACCTGCCGACAGCAGGCCCGCAAGGACTCCGTGTACGGTGGACGCGCGACGCCGCATTCGGTGACGACTGCGGTTACCAGGCGGGCGGGGGTGATATCGAAGGCCGGATACACGGCCGAAACTCCCTCCGGCGCGATGCGCACCGAGTTCACGATCACGACTTCCTCGCCGTCGCGCTCCTCGATCGGAATCTCCGCCCCGGTGGCGACGCCTAGATCGATCGTGCTTGTAGGTGCCGCAACGTAGAAGGGAACGCCGTGCTCGTGAGCCAGGATCGCGACCGTGTACGTACCGATCTTGTTGGCTACATCACCGTTGGCGGCGATGCGGTCGGCGCCGACGACCACGACATCGACCGACCCACGCTGCATCATGTGGCCCGCCATGTTGTCGGTGATCACCGTGCACGGAATGTCGTCGTGCTGCATCTCCCATGCAGTTAACCGGGCCCCCTGCAGGAACGGCCGGGTTTCGTTGGCGAGCACGTGAACGCGTCGGCCAGATTCGACCGCCGCGCGCACAACGCCCAGGGCAGTACCGTAGCCGGCGGTAGCCAGCGCCCCGGCATTGCAATAGGTCATCACACGGGCGTCATCCGGGATCAAATCGGCGCCGTTGGCTCCCATCCGACGATTGATCTCTACGTCCTGTTCGCGAAGCAGCAGGGCCGCCTCCAGCAGCTGCCGGCGCGCCGCGTCTACGCCGTCGAACAGCGCCTCTTCGACAATCCGGCGCATCCGCCGGACCGCCCAGGACAGGTTAACTGCGGTAGGTCGGGCCGCCTCCACGCGCTCGCAGAGCGCCGCGAATTCGTCCCGAAAAATCGACGGATCGTCGCTCAGACGTGGTGCCTCCATCGCCAGGGCCAGAGCCGCCGTTACGCCGATGGCCGGCGCCCCACGCACCACCAGGTCGCGGATCGCGTCGATCACCTGCTCGGCGGTGTGCAACGCCAAATAGGTCTCCTCGCCGGGCAATGCACGCTGATCCAGCAGTACGACGGCGCCGTCTTTCCAGGCGATCGGCTCGATCATCCATACTCCATTCGGTTGACGCTGTTCGCTGTCGATCGTTACGATCTCTGGTGGAGTTTCGATTTCGGCGAACACTTTCGCGACGCTATCTGCACTTTGTCAAGCTTCCACCATGGCCTGGTTTCGCAAGAAACGTACGTCGAGGCGCGCGGTCGGTGACCGTCGCCCGGATATGCCGTCGGGCCTTTGGACCAGGTGCAACAACTGTCGCGAAATCGTCTATCGCAAGGAGATCCTGCGAAACTCCAGCGTCTGCCCGAAATGCAGCTATCACTTTCGCATATCGGCCAGCGGCCGGCTGTCGCTGCTGTGTGATGACGGCCAATGGACCGAATTCGGCGAGCAGCTGGCACCCACGGACTCGCTGCGTTTTCGCGATACCAAGCGCTACCGCGATCGCCTCACCGACTACCAGGAGCGCACTGGCCTCAACGACGCGGTGATTACCGCCGACGCCTGTCTCGAGGGCATTGCCGTCGTCTTCGCGGCTATGGAATACGGCTTCATGGGTGGCTCCATGGGGTCGGTAGTCGGCGAGAAGATAACTCGGGCGGCAGAGCGCGCGCTCGAGTTGCGCGTGCCGTTGATCGTAGTGTCTTGCTCCGGCGGAGCTCGGATGCAGGAGGGGGCGCAATCGCTGATGCAGATGGCGAAGATCTCAGCGGCTCTATCTCGAGTGTCAGCGGCGTCGCTGCCATTTCTCTCCGTGCTTACAGACCCGACAACGGGTGGAGTGACGGCATCGTTCGCGATGCTCGGGGATCTGAACATCGCCGAGCCGCATGCGTTGATCGGCTTCGCCGGGCCGCGGGTGATCGAGCAGACCATTCGCGAGCGGCTGCCCGAGGGGTTCCAGCGCAGTGAGTTTCTGCTGGCGCATGGCATGCTCGATCTGGTGGTGCCGCGCAGCGAGCTCAAGCAGACGCTGGCGACAGTGCTCCGGCACCTCGGTTTCGCTGCGGCCGAGGCGCTGGCTGCGGCGCGGCTAACGGCCGACGAGGTTTCCTCCTGAGGCGACACTGTCGTACCGGCCAATGAACGTGTCTGCGGCGCGCCGGCGACTGGAGCAGCTGGGCCCCGATAACATGACGCCGGGCCTCGAGCGTATCCGCAACTTGCTAGAGGGGCTCGGGAACCCGCACAAACGCTATCCGACATCGGTCGTCGCCGGCACCAACGGCAAGGGCTCGACAACGGCGATGTTAGGGGCCATCGGCCTCGCCGCGGGCCTGCGGGTCGGCGTTTACTCTTCGCCGCACCTGCACGATCTCGACGAGCGCTTCCAGATCGACGGGCGTCCGATCTCACAGAGCAGCCTGGAAGCCCACCTCGTCGCGGTGTTCGCTGCCGTTGACGAGCTCATCGACAGCGGCCGAATGGAGCAGTCGCCCAGTTATTTCGAGATCCTCACCGCGGTGGCGTTCCGTTACTTCGCCGAAGCGCGCGTAGATCTCGCAGTGCTCGAGGTCGGTCTAGGGGGCCGCCTCGACGCTACCAACGTGACCAGGCCGAGGGTCGCGGTGATCACACCGATCGCGCTCGACCACACCGATTGGCTCGGGGACGATATCGCCCAGATCGCCGAGGAGAAGTTCGCTGTTGCGCCGCCTGGCGGCGTGGCAGTCGTTGCTCCCCAGCCGCCGGCGGTTGCCGAGGTGATCGAGCGGCGCGCGCAGGAGCGCGAGATCACACTGTTGAGGGCCACCGATTTCCCGGTCGACGTCCGTGATGTCGACTCCCGCTTGCGCCACACTTTCGACCTCGAGGCACGGATGCGCTCGTACGGCGGGCTGCAGCTCGCGCTGGCCGGGTCGCACCAGGTCGAAAACGCACGCTGTGCCGTGCTCGCTGCCGAGGCCCTCGATCGCCGTCGCTTGCGTATCAACTCCGACGCTATCTGGGCAGGACTCCGCCGCGCCTGGATCGCAGGGCGATGTGAATGGTTCGAGGGCTCGCCGCCGATCTTGCTGGATGGTGCGCACAACCCAGACGCAGCGGTCGCGTTGACCGGCTATCTGGATCGGCTTCGCGACGCCAGCCGGTTCCGCCGGCTGCACCTGGTGTTCGGCGCCCTCGACGACAAGGACATCGCCGGAATGGCGCAGCTGTTGTACCCACGAGCCGACACGTTGATCACAACGCGACCACCATCGCCGCGCAGTCCCCGGCCCGAGGAGTTGCTCGCCGCGGCTCCGGCCCCGGATACGGCAGTTGCCATTGACGATCCGGCGGACGCCCTGGCCCGCGCGCATGAGCTCGCCGACAAAGAAGATCTGATCTGTGTTACCGGCTCCATCTACCTGCTCGGCGAGCTGCGACCGTTGTTGCTGGCAGCAAGCGCCGCAAATCCGCGACCGGACCCGCCCCTCGTCTAACAGGGTGCTGAAGGCCTCTGGTGGTTTGGCTACCGTCTCTTCGCTTCTCCTTGATCTCGCCAGCGAGACCCACGTGCCAGGCCCACCAGTGTTATTCGGCAACCTGCTAGTGCTACGCCCACAAGTAGTGGTACGCCTGTAGCGAGCGCCACGGGACGAGTCCGCGGAGCGGCCACGGAGGCGATGTTGGCACATCGTCCAGGAGCCGCGACAAAGGGATCGTCCCGTCCCGCCGCCGCCCGGAGGGCTTGGTCAATTCCAACGAACCTCCCGGGACACTAGGCGCTACAATGACCTCGGCTCTGGATTCAGGGGTGGCCCAGGCCATCGCTATGTCACTGTCCGAAGCGACCTAATTCGACTCCGTATGCTCGATCTCCAGCCACAGCTTCCGCCTCACACATGGACAGTCGGCGTCTTGGCGGTTGCCGCGTTGGCCGGCCTTGCTGGCCGTGCGGAGGCTCAGCAGGCCGGGATTCCGTTGGGGCTCGCCGCATGTTGCACGGTGGAGTATCGGAACGTTCGCATCGAGGGCACGGTCTTCCATCTCACAGGAGACGTCGATGTCGTCGACGCCCTGCGCGGGATTCGGTTGATGGCCGACGTGATCAGCTTCGATACCGACGAGCTGAGCTTCGAGGCCATCGGCAACGTCTCGTTCGGGCAAGGAGCGCTGCTGCTCAACGGCAGCGCCATGCGCGGCGACCTGGATGACGCCACGCTCGAGATGGAAGACGTGATCGGCGTGGCACCGGGCCCGTTCTACGTGCGCGCGTCGCATCTCGAGCAGATCGAGCCAGGCAAGTTCCGTGGCGATAACTTCGTGCTGACGCCGTGTAGCCAGACCACGTCGATCTGGGAGTTTCGCGGCAGCAGCATGACCTTCAAGCCCGGCAAGTACGTACGCATGGCCTGGCCGCATATTCGCGTAAAGGGCCTACCCTTGTTCGGTCTGCCTTTCATGGTCTGGCCGCTTCAGGATTCAGCGCGGCAAACCGGATTGCTGATTCCGGCGCTCGCGACCTCGAGTCGCAAAGGCTTCTCGGTGGCCGAGACGTTTTTTTGGGCCATCAATCGCAGTGCCGATTTGACGCTATCGTACGAGCACTACTCCAACGCCGGCAACGGCTACTCAGCCGAGTTCCGGCATGCCCTCGGCGATAGTGCCAACGGTTCGGTCCGCGCCTATTTCTTGCCGGGCAAGGAGGCCACGCAAGAGGAGCTGGACGCCGGCAAGTTTTCGTTCGAGCGCGGCTTCCTCATTAGTGCGACGCATATCCAGCCCCTGCCGGGCGGAACCACGTTCCGACTTAGCGCCGACTCGATAAGCAGCACCGAGTTCGCCCGCCAGTTTCAAGACGACATCAACAGATTCCTACAGCGGCAGTCTTACTTTACTGGCGAGCTCACCAAGAACTGGGGTGCTAACACACTGTCGCTGGTTGGCAGCAGCAACCAGCGCTTCGACAGCGACGCGTTGTCGACCATCGGGCGCCGGCTACCAATGCTGCGCTACAGCTTGCGCAGCACGCAGCTTCTGGGGCCGATCTACGTCGCCGGCCAAGCTTCGGTCGCGCGGCTACAGAAGCTGCGCATCGAAGAAAAGATCAGGCAAACGAAGATCGACGGTGGTGTTTACAACCGCTTTGACGTGTATCCGGAAGTGTCGGTCCAGCTGACGCAGATCCCATGGTTGACGTTCAATCCGTTCTTCCGCTACCGCTCGACACGCTGGTCGCATCGCACCCGGAAGGACGAATTCAATTTCGGCGCGAATCCCATCTCCCGGAACTTCTACGAGACCGGCGTCGAGATGGTGGGCCCATCGCTGTTCAAGATCTACGACACTCCGGGGAGCGAGTACTCGCCACGGCTCAAGCACGTCATTCAGCCACGTGTCGTGTATCGACGCGTGCGCCCGATCAACGCGAAGCCCGTGCAGTTGGCGCGCATCATTCTCTTCGACGAGATCGATTTCGCCATCGCCGACAACCAGAGCCTGACCGCGGAGATAACCACTCGGCTCTTCGCCAAACGCTACCCTGACCCAAACGCCGCGGAGCGCATGGTCTGGCAGTCCGCCGAGATCACAGTCGGCCGCGTCTACAATCTCGACCCGCTGACTCTGGTAGAAGAGGAGTTGGGTGTCCCGCGGGTACGGCTGCCTTGGTTCTTGACCACGCGCTTTACACCCAGCGCCCGGTTCTATATCCAGGGCAATGTGAGCTTCACTCCCTCATTCACTCCTGCCAGCTACACCGTATCGGGCGAGATGCTCGGCCTGGGCTCCGGCGTGGGGCTGAGCTGGTTCCGCGGTGTGAGTAACTTCCTCGACCCCCAGGACATGACCCAGGTCTTGGTGCAAACCACCAGCAACACGATGCAAGTCTGGGGCGACGTCAACCTGTTCGCCCAGCGCTTGACACTCGGCTCCCGCGTCGGCATGGACCTGTTCAAAAATGAGCTGCAGAACATCACCGGCAGCGTGCAATGGAACTTGCAATGCTGCTCGCTCGGGCTCGACGTCAGGCGGCTCAACTTCCTCGATCGCCAGGAGACGCAGTTCGCCCTGTTGCTGAACCTCGCGCAGGTCGGCAGCTTCGGGTTCGACAGCCATCGTCAAGCTCAATAGACGCCTCAGATCCCGCCGCTCGGCCGGGGCACGCGAACGGACGACAGCGTGTGTAAGCTCCCTGAGCGTGATCTTCTCAGAAGGAGCACCGTATGCGCGTGTTGATCACCGGTATCACGGGATTCGCCGGTTCGCACCTGGCCGAGTACGCACTCGACCAGGAAGGGGTCGATGTCTACGGCATTCGCCGCTGGCGATCTCGCACGGAAAACATTGACCATCTGGTCGACCAGCTGAATATCGTCGAGTGCGACCTTCGCGATGCCGCATCCGTCACGTCGATGATCGACGGGATCCGACCGGACTGGATCTTCCATCTGGCCGCCCAGTCACACGTGCCTACGTCGTGGCATGCGCCGGCGGAGAGCCTGGAAACGAACATCATCGGCCAGCTGAACCTGTTCGAGGCCCTCCGCCAGACGGGCTGCGATGCGCGAATTCAGATCGCCGGCTCGTCGGAGGAATACGGCCTCGTGCATCGCGACGAGGTTCCCATCACCGAGGCGAACCCGCTGCGCCCACTGTCTCCCTATGCCGTCTCGAAGGTCACGCAAGACCTGCTCGCCTACCAGTACTTTCGCTCCTACGGCACCCACACAATCCGCACGCGGGGCTTCAATCACACTGGGCCGCGCCGCGGCGAAGTGTTCGTCGTCAGTAACTTTGCCAAGCAGATAGCCTTGATCGAGGCGGGCGCGCGAAAACCGGTGATTCGCGTCGGCAACCTCGAGGCGGAACGCGATTTTACTGATGTGCGGGACGTTGTCCGCGCCTACTGGTTGATCGTGGAGCACGGCGACGCGGGCGACGTATACAACATCGCCAGCGGCAAGACTTGGAGGATCCAGGACGTGCTGGATCTCCTGCTGTCGTTTTCGGAGGTCGACATCAACATCGAGGTCGACCCGGCACGACTTCGACCTTCGGATGTCGAACTGCTGCTCGGCGACGCCTCCAAGCTCAAAGCAGTCACCGGTTGGGAACCGGTCATTCCCTTCGAACAGACAGCGCGGGAGACTCTCGACTACTGGCGGGCGCGCGTCTGACGCCACTCCAGCGATTTCTGCCCGCCAGCAACCGGAGCAAGGTCGATCGCCACTTCGTTAATCACCGGGATCACCGGCTTCGCCGGAAGATATTTATCGACGGATCTACAAGAACGCGGCGACCGCGTGTGTGGCTATGCACAGCCACCCGGCAACAACCGACTTCAGTCGGAGCACATCGAGGGCGCCGACCTACACTACGGCGACATACGGGATACCGATCACCTGTCAGAGTTGCTGGCACAGGTTCGTCCGCACACCGTGTACCACCTGGCGGCGCTGTCGCATGTAGGGAACTCCTGGGAGCGTCGGCGAGCGACGCTGGAGGTAAACCTCCTCGGGACTGACGCAATGCTCGACGCGGTCGCCCAAACGAACAGGGAAACCACGGTGGTCCTGGTATCGAGCGGCCAAGTATACGGGGCTACCGACGAGGGCTCCATGCCATTGGGAGAAACGGCAGCAACACGACCGCGCAGCCCCTACGCGGCCAGCAAGCTGTGCGCCGAAGTGCTCGGCCGCCAAGCGGCCGACGCCGGCATGGCCCGCACCGTCATGGTGCGACCATTCAACTTCGCCGGTCCCGGGCAGGAACCGACCTTCGTCTGCTCCGACTTCGCCCGACAGATCGCCCTCGCGGAGATGACCGGACGGGAAACCCGCATGCGGGTTGGCAATCTCGAGCCGCGGCGCGACTTCACTCACGTACGCGATATGGTACGCGGCTTCCGGGCCGCCGCCGAGCACGGCCGCGCCGGAGCTACATACAACCTGTGCAGCGGGGAGGATGTTGCCATCCAAGAAGTGCTCGACGGGCTGCTGGCGCTTTCGCCGGCCGAAATCACCGTCGCTGTCGACCCGGAGCGCTTCCGGCCGGCAGACGTGCCGCTGTTTATCGGCGACGGTTCGAGCGCCCGGCGCGAGCTCGGATGGCAACCCGAGATTCCGATGGCCGAGACACTGCGGCAGACGCTGGAATACTGGCGCGAGCGAATGCGCGCGGATGCCTGAGCTCGCCGGCGATCTTCTCACGCTCATCAGCGCTCGAGCCGTGCCCGGGATCACCTTCGGAGTCGCGGTCGGCGGGCTCCTGTGGTTGCTGGGACTTGGCCGCCAGCGAGCCGCCCCGGTTGCAGCGCTCCTGCTAACGGCAACGTTCGTCGCCGCCGGCTGGGGTCTCACCTTGCTAGTCGCTCTGCAGCTCACGCTTGTCGGCATCGGCGGCCGACTGTCGGCGGCGGGCGCACGACCGGACGCAACGGATATCTTGGGCCTCGCCGGCGTTACCTCGTTGTGCGCCGTCGGATCGCTGAGTGGCGTTGCTTTGGCGTATTGGCTCGCCGCGGGTTGCGGAGCTGCTGTGGGGGCTGCGGCCACCTGGACCGCGGAGATGTTCGGCAAGGCGTCCGGCCTCGAGCACGACTCGCCAGCCGCCAGGACTATCGGCATCGGTGCGACGGGCTTGGTAGCAGCAATCATCGGCAGCGGCAGCCTGGCGATCGCTACGCTGTGGCTGCGCGTGCTGGGTCCCGGCGAACCGGCGCTGGCCGGCGTCGGCTCCCTGTTCGGCGTGGCGCTGGCCAGACGAGCGGGGCGAACGCGCTCGGGCCGGCTGGCGACGGCGGCACTAGTCGCTGGCGCGTCTACCGCGCTCCTCGCCGCTCTTCTGCCCTGAGCTCTCCCAGACGAGGCGGCTGCCGCTACGCTACAATCGAATCAGCATCCCTTCGGAGATCGTGAGCATGAACGCATTGAAAACAACCGCGCTGCTCGGCGTAATGACCGGACTCCTGCTGGCAATCGGGTCCTTCTTCGGCAATCAGGGCCTGGTGATCGCCATGGGGTTGGCGGTGGTCTTCAACGTCGGCAGCTACTGGTTCTCAGACAAGATCGTGCTGAAGATGTACCGTGCGCAGCCGGCCGACCCGAGTCAATTCGCCGCGTTGCATGCAGTGGTGGAGCGGTTGGCCGGGCGTGCCGGGCTCCCGAAGCCCGCCATCTACATCCTGCCGACCCCGGGTGCGAACGCCTTCGCCACCGGACGCAACCCACAGCATTCGGCTGTTGCGGTAACGGCGGGACTGCTACAGATGCTCGACGAGCAGGAGCTCGAGGGCGTCCTGGCTCACGAGCTCGCGCATGTCAAGAACCGCGACATCCTGGTCTCGAGCATCGCTGCCACCATGGCCGGCGCCATCACGATGATGGCTCGTATGGTTGGGTACGCCACGATGTTCGGCGGTGGACGCGATCGCAACGGCGGTGGCGGCGCCATGGGAGCGATCACAATGATGATTGTCGCACCGTTAGCCGCGGTCGTAGTTCAAATGGCCGTATCTCGCACACGCGAGTACAAGGCTGACGCGACCGGCGCTCGGATAGTGGGCCATCCACATGGCTTGATGAGCGCCTTGCAGAAGCTGGAGCACGCCAGCCAGCGAGTGCCCACGCAGGCTTCGCCGACGACGGCACACATGTTCATCGTGCGACCGTTCTCCGGCGGCCTCATGAGTTTGTTCGCGACGCATCCGCCGATGCCAGAACGCATTCGCCGTCTGCGCAACCTGGGCTGACATCGGCGCAGCCCAGACGACAGCGCTGCGACACAACGTACCCGACGGCATGCTACCCCTAGCATCTGCCCCCCCCCCAACTCACCGTAACCGGGCCCACAACACTTCCACCACGGCCTGCTAGGCTACAACCGCCTCCAGACGACGAGCCCTGATCAATTCTGTGCCGTAACGCGCTTCAGAGCGCGCTATGAGTTTTTTCGGGGAAAGGCGTCGATTACTTGACATGCGCTCCGCTGCTCCCTATAGTCCGGCAGTGGATCAAAGTGGGCTGGGGTGGTACTCAAACCCCAAAACAAGCGGAATCGCCTTGATTCGAGGCTCGGTGTCGGATGCTCAGGGGGAATCATCCAGCAACGGTGGATGCGAAGCACCGCATCAAGATACCGACCGCTTTTCGCAACGTGATCCGGGAGACCTACGGTGACGACTTCTTCCTCACCAGCTTCACCGGGGAAAACGTTCTTGCCTATCCATTGCCGGAATGGGGCCGCGTGGAAGAACGCTTGCAGGCTATCCCGAGCATGAACCCCTCCCGTCAGAAACTCCTGTCGCGGGTCAACTACTACGGTGCGCTGGCCTCGATGGACCGGCAGGGCCGCGTTCTGGTGCCGCCGCTCCTGCGCGATGCCTCCGCCGTCAACGGCGAGGTAGTAGTGATGGGCCAACTGACCCATCTCGAGATCTGGAACCACGCGGCCTTCCGAAAGCGGCTGGATGACAGCCCGCTCACGATCGACGACCTGCAGATCCTCGCGGACATGGGGGTATGACCATGGTCATGAGTCGCAGCATCCCGCTCAACCTGGCTACATTAGTGCCGCCGGGACACGACCTGACGCAGCGCGCGCGGCGTTCACGCAATGCCGCCGATGTACACACACCGGTGATGCGCGATGAGGTAGTCGAGTATCTGCGTGCCGCACCTAGCGGGACGATGGTTGACGGCACGCTGGGGCTCGCCGGCCACGCGGACGCCTTGCTGGAGGCGCGCGACGACGTTCATCTGATCGGTATCGATCGCGACTCTGATGCTCTCGAGCTGGCCGATCTCCGCCTGGCGCGCTGGTCTGGGAGATACGAGCTGTGCCGCGCCGACTATCGCGCTCTTGCTGAAATGAGCAGCGCTCGGGGCTGGGCGCCCATCTCAGCAATCCTCATCGATCTGGGGGCCTCGTCGTTGCAGCTCGATACGGCCGAGCGCGGCTTCTCGTTCCGGCTCGAGGGACCGCTCGACATGCGTATGGATCGGCGGCAGCAGCGCACAGCGGCCGACGTAGTCAATCGACTCTCCGGTGATGAGCTGCGCTCACTGATCCGCGACTACGGTGAAGAGACCCACGCATCGCGCATCGCCCGCGCCATCGTGAAGGCCCGGGAGATCGGGCCGATCACCACGACGACGCGTCTTGCCGAGATCATCGACGCCGCGGTACCCCAGCGCGGGCCACGACGGATTCATCCGGCTACGCGCACTTTTCAGGCCCTGCGGATCGCCATAAACGACGAGCTTGGTGGGCTGCAAGAGTTTGTCGTTGGAGCAAGCCGGCTACTCGTCCCAGGCGGCCGACTGATTGTTCTGGCATTTCATTCGCTGGAGGACCGCGCCATCAAGCGTGCGTTCAAGCACCTGGCCAGCGACTGTGAGTGCCCGCCGGAGCTGCCGCAGTGCCTCTGCGACAAGCGCTCCGAAGTCAAGATTCTGACCTCGCGACCGCTAACGGCTGGTGAGGACGAGGTCGCCTCGAACCGACGTGCGCGCAGCGCCAAGATGCGCGTGCTGGAACGGATCTAAGGAGGAAGGATCGCGGAGAGTCGGGGATCTGTGGCTCCATGGCCAGCTAGTAACCCATGTGTTGTAAAAAATGCCTCCCTTTACAACCCTGGCTAGCTTTCGCCCCAGGCCATTGGAGCCACAGACCCCCGACTCTCCCGGCAGCCCTCCGGCGACGGAGTGAGCGACTTGTCCCGCATCGCGAACCGACCTCTGATCAAGGCGCGTGAGCCGAACCGTTTCAGCGACCTCGGACAGGCCTTCGCCGGCATCCTGCTGCTGACCATACCGGCATTCCTCTACGCTTCCCAGCGCGCCGATGTGCGCGAATCTCGACGGCAGACAGGCGACCTCGAGGCTACCTTGCTGCAATTGCGGCAAGAGCGCAAGTTGCTCGAGTTGGAGCTACAGACCGAGCTCGATCCGCGCGTGTTGGAGCAAAAAGCGCGCACCATTGCCGGCCTCCGAGACCCTGAAGATAGCCAGGTAGAGCATCTGCCTCGCGTCTACGGCGACGATGGGGGCAGCGGAAACATCGCGACGGTGGCGACCGATGGTCATCCGTAGCCTCGGACGCAACCACTCCCACGATACCCAGCGCGGCCGTGCCATGCTGCTGCTGGCCATGGCCTCGGTCTGGGGACTCGTGCTGCTTGCGCGGCTGAGCTACCTACAGCTCTACCTCCACGATGCGTTGGTCGAGCGCGCGGCGAGCCAGCAAACAAGGGTCATCGAGCTGGCTGGGAGGCGGGGTGACATCTTCGCTCGCGGTGGCGAGACATTGGCAACCAGCATCCAGCTGGGCTCGATCTACGCCCAGCCGCCGAAGATTGCCGACACCTCGGCGACCGCCAAGCTACTGGCACCAGCTCTGAAGTTACCGGTAGAAGCGGTCGAGGAAGCGCTTTCGCGCCAGCGGCCGTTCGTCTACCTGCAACGCAAGGCTCGCCCGGAAACGACTGCCGAGGTATCACGGATCGTCAGGCGGGAGCATCTGCGAGGTATCGGGGTGCTGCCCGAGTCGAGGCGCTACTACCCTCACCGTTCACTCGCCGCGCACTTGATCGGCGCCGTGGACATCGACAACGCCGGCCGATTCGGCATCGAGCGCTACTACGACGATCTCATCGCGGGGCAGCCCGGCGCCTTCAATAGCCTACGTGACGGCTGGCGCAACGTCATCGGCACGAGGGGCGCCCTCATGGAGAATCCGACGCGCGGTCACGATCTGGTGCTCACCATCGATTGGGGGCTGCAGTACGCCGCGGAGGAAGCGCTTCGACGTGCCGTGCTCGACAAGCACGCGGTTGGGGGCAGCATCGTCGCGATGGATCCGAGTACGGGCGCCGTCCGCGCCATGGCCAGCTTCCCGACGCTCAACCTCAACGACAACAACCACCCTGCTTTCCTGGCCCACGCGCGCAACAACGGCATCTCGTTCACCTTCGAACCGGGCTCGATTTTCAAGATGATCACTGCGGCGGCGGCGTTGCACGAGGGCGTGGTGGATGAAGACGAGCCGATCGATTGCGAGGGTGGCACATATCGCGTCGCCAACAACACGTACCACGATTGGAAGCCGGGCTTCGGCATAATGCCCTTTCGAGACGTGCTCGCCTACTCCAGCAACGTCGGCATCATCAAAGTTTGCCAACGGCTGGCGCCGCAAACTTACTATTCGTGGATCCGTGACTTCGGATTCGGGGGCCGCACCGGTGTCGATCTACCGAACGAAGAGCCCGGCCGCGTCCGCGCGCCTAAAGATTGGTCGAAGCTGTCACAGTCGTCGATGGCTTTCGGGCAGGAGCTCTCGACTACACCCATCCAGCTGACCACCGCCATCGCCGCCATCGCCAACGGTGGCTTGCTTCTGCGTCCCTACCTCGTCGAGCAAGTCCGCGACCGGGATGGCAACGCGCTCACCGAAATCGAGCGTGCACACGGTAAGATCAAGCTGGGTCAGCCGCAGGTGCGGCGCAGGGTGCTCAAGCAATCGATCGCACGTCGTGTGGCACTGGTGATGGAACGGGTGGTTTCGGACGGAACCGGAAAGCCCGCGGGGATCCCCGGCTACCGAATCGCCGGCAAGACCTCGACGGCGGAGAAATTCGACCCGTCGACACGTCGGTTTTCGAAGTATGTAGCCGCTTTCGCCGGGTTTTTACCTGCCGCCGACCCGCGGTTGCTGATCCTGGTGGTGATCGACGAGCCGACGCGCGGCTACGGCCACGGCGGATCACAAGCCGCCGCTCCGGCGTTCCGTGCCGTAGCCGATGCAGCGACGCGGATCTTCCGGATTGCGCCCGAGGATTTCTCGGTACCCGAGAAATGGGTAACCGATGGCCCGGAACTGGCCTCGAACACAGGGCTCGGATCGATTTCACCGGTCCCGTAGCGGCGGGCTGGCGGTTGGAGTTGGGGCCGTCTTCGCGACGGCTTCTTGTCGTTGCCGAGGCGGCACACATTGGGGGGCCTTGTGGCCCTCGAGACGAATAGCACGACCGAGGGAATGGGGCAACAGCTGAGGCTCGATGAGCTCTTGGCCGGCTGCGAGGCGAGGTTCGTGGGCGACCCGACGATCGAAGTATCGGGGATCGCTTACGACTCGCGACGCGTCGGCCCGGGCGACGTGTTCGTGGCCATCCCGGGCTTCGTACACGATGGGCTCGAATTCGCTCCTGATGCCCTCCGACGCGGCGCTGTGGCGATTGTGGCCGAACGCTCCCGATCGAGCCTCGGGGACCGCGCACTCGCCGGTACTTGGGCGCAGGTGCGCTCGACACGCCGCGTTCTCGCCGCACTCGCGTGCCGTTGGCACGGTAACCCGAGCGAACGTCTGATGGTGGTGGGTGTAACCGGCACGAACGGGAAGACGACGGTAACCGCTCTTCTCGAAGCCATCCTCGCTGGCCGCGCCCCGGTTGGCCGCTGGAGCACGACCCAGGTGCGGATTGCCGGAGACTCCTCCCCGACACCTCGTACCACTCCAGAGGCGCCGGAGCTGCAGGCGGCGATGGCACGCATGCTCGATGCCGGGTGTCGGGCCGCCGTCATCGAGGTCTCCTCGCACGCCTTGCGGCTTGATCGCGTTACCGGCACCCGTTTCGCTGCCGCCACCTTCACCAACCTGTCACAGGACCACCTCGACTTCCATCGGAACATGGACGACTACCTCGACGCCAAGGCGACATTGTTCGAGGCCTTGCCGTCGGACGCGCCGGCAGTTCTGAACGCTTCCGACCCCGTTACCCCACGCCTCGCCGAGCGTGTCAGCGGACGCACGGTGACCTACGGCTGGGCCGGAGGCGCCGGCGCGCCTCCAGATTACTGCCTCGACCGCTTCGACTCGGGTCCCGGCGGCTCGAGGCTATGTCTAACGACGCCGACATCCGAGGGCTGCATCGACACTCCGCTATTCGGTAGAGCGAACGCCGAGAATGTAGTCGCGGCCGCAGCAACGGCGATGGAGCTCGGTTTCTCGCTCGACGAGGTGCGCCAGGCAGTGTCCGGGTTCAGCGGTGAGCCTGGCCGCCTACAGGCGATCGACGCTGGCCAACCGTTTCAGGTGCTGGTCGATTTCGCTCACACGCCGGGCGCCCTTCACGCGGCGTTGGAAGCAGCACGCAGCATTATCGATAAGGGGCGGGTCATCGTTGTCTTCGGTTGCGGCGGTGATCGCGACCGTACGAAGCGGCCCCTCATGGGCGGTATCGCCGCCGCCGGGGCGGGCGTGGTGGTGGTGACATCGGACAACCCACGAAGCGAGGACCCGCAGACGATCATCGACGAGATTGTTGCCGGTATCGTTTCGAACCCTCGTGCGGACATTCTCGTCGAGGCCGACCGCGCTGCCGCCATCGAACTAGCGCTGGCCATGGCAGCGTCAGGGGATTGCGTTCTCATTGCCGGCAAGGGCCATGAGACGCAGCAGATCTTCCGCGACCGGACGGTTCCCTTCGACGACACCGAGGTGGCCGCTGCTTCCCTCGCCCGGCGCGGTGCGGAGATCTCGAGATGATCTCGATGACCGTCGCCAAGCTGGCTGATGTTCTGGGCTGCGGCATCCAGAGCGGCAGTGCGAGCGGCGAGATCGACCGAGTGGTGATCGACTCGCGCAACGTGCGGCGCGGCGATGCGTTCGTCGCGATCGTCGGCCCACACGATGATGGGCACCGCTACCTACCTCAGGCACTCGCGTCGGGAGCTGTCGCGGTGATTATCTCGCGGCGTGACGTGCTGGATCACCTAGTCAATCCTCACGACGCCGGCATCGTTCGCGTCGAAGACACTACGGCGGCGCTTCAGCGGCTCGCCGGACACGTCCGCAACGTGGTGGCGCCGACCGTTGTCGCAATCACCGGCAGCGTCGGCAAGACTACGACCAAGGCATTGACCCACGCGTTGTTGAAGGAGACGGAATCGACGCACGCTACACCTGGCAACTTCAACAACCAGTGGGGCCTTCCGCTTTCGCTGCTCGGCCTGTGCCCGGATCACCGCTGGATGGTGGCTGAGCTCGGGATGAGCACGGCGGGTGAGATCGCCGCGCTGACTCGTCTGGCGCGGCCGAGCATCGGGGTAATTACCAACGTTGCACCGGTTCACATGGAGAACTTCGACGACCTCGCGGGAGTGGCAGCTGCGAAGCAAGAGCTCGCCGATGAGCTCCCGTCCGGTGGCACGCTGATCGTCAACGCCGACGATGTACACACGGCGGCCATGGGGACGGCGAGGCAGCAGCGCGCCGAGCGCACGATCCGCTACGGTGTGCGACACGACGCCGAGATATCAGCTCGCCATGTGGAATCCGTAGCGGCGACCTGGCACTTCGAGCTCCGATGCAGCCCATCCGATACCGCACTCGTGCAGCTGCCGCTGCCCGGAGAGCACTCGATCTCCAACTTCCTTGCGGCAGCAGCTGTAGCGCACGCGCTGGGCATCGACGCGACCACGATCGCGGCTCGCGCCCGGCACCTTACGCTGCCAGCGATGCGCGGGCAGGTACACCGGACGGACGGCGGCGTCGTGGTGATCGACGACAGCTACAACGCCTCGCCGGCCGCCATGCTGACGGCATTGGAGACGCTGGCCGGAACCGCCGGAACAGGCCGAAAGATCCTGGCGGTCGGCGACATGCTCGAGCTCGGAAGTTGGGCCGAGGACGCACACCGCGAAGTTGGTCTGCACGCGGCCCATCTCGACGTCGACCGCATCGTTACGGTCGGTGCGTTGGCGCGCGACATCGGCCACGGTGCGCGCGCCGGCGGCATGGCTGCGGAAGCGATCACTGCCTTCAGCGTTTCCGACGAGGCGGCGGAGGCGATCGTAGCGATCGTTCGTCCCGGAGACACCGTGTTGGTCAAGGGGTCGCGCGGTATTCGCATGGAGCGCATCGTGCACACCCTGCTAAGGGCCACCGACGACAATGGAGTTTCCGCATGATGACGTCAGCCCCGCGTCGTCGCCCATGGACTCCCGTCTTCAACCCAGGAAGCTGATGCTGTACGAGTTGCTGGTTCCGCTGGCTGACTACTGGGGCCCCTTCAACGTCTTCCGCTATCTCACGTTCCGCGCCGCGCTCACCGCCGCATCGGCGCTGCTGGCGACGCTGGCGCTCGGGCCGTGGATGATCCGCCGCCTGCTCGCCGCTCAAGTCGAAGAGCAGATCCGTACCGACGGGCCTGCGTCGCACGCCAGGAAACGCGGCACACCGACCATGGGCGGAACGCTCATCGTCAGCGCAGTCGGTGTCTCTACGCTCCTGTGGGCGGACCTGCGCAACGCGTTCGTCTGGATCGCGCTGACCGGAATGCTCGGATTCGCCGCGATAGGGTTTCTGGACGACTACCTCGGCGCCGTTCATGCACGCCGGCGCGGCCTCTCGGCACGGTCCAAGATGGCGATGATAATCGCGCTGTCCGGCGCGGTCGGCTTGATCCTGTGGACGCTGGCTCAACAAGGCTCGTTTACCACCCAGCTATCGGTGCCGTTCCTCAAGGAGGTCAGCCCGCACCTGGGCGCACTCTACGTACCTTTCGCCGTGCTTGTGCTGCTAGCTTCGAGCAATGCGGTGAACCTTACCGATGGCCTCGACGGCCTGGCCACGGGCTGCGTGATGGTGGCGGCGGTTGCCTATACGGCGCTCGCATACATCGCGGGCCACGCGATCATCGCCGAGTACCTCGACATCATCTTCGTCGGCGACATAGCCGAGATAACGATCTTCGCTGCCGCGATATTCGGAGCCTGCCTCGGCTTCCTCTGGTACAACTGCCACCCGGCACAGATCTTCATGGGCGACACCGGCTCGCTTGCCCTTGGCGGCGCTGTTGGCATCATCGCCCTGCTGATCAAACAGGAACTGGTGCTCGTGCTGGTCGGTGGCGTTTTCGTACTCGAGACGCTGTCGGTGATGATCCAGGTCGTCTCATTTCGGCTCACCGGACGCCGTGTGTTCCGCATGGCTCCGCTACACCATCACTTCGAGCTCGCGGGATGGTCGGAGCCACAAGTGGTAGTCCGCTTCTGGATCCTAGCGGTGCTCTTCGCGCTGATGTCATTGGCCACGCTGAAGCTACGATGACCGGCTCCTGGGCAGGCAAGAAGGTCATCGTCGTCGGCGCTGGACGCAGCGGCGTAGCGGCGACTGAATTACTCGTCTACCTGGGAGCGCGCGTGGCGCTGACCGACTTGCGCGCGGGGTCGGAGCTGACCGACGCCACCGAGCTCGAGCGACACGGCGTCGAGCTGGCGCTCGGCAGTCACCCGGAGGCTCTTTGGCGCGATGCAGACGTCGTGGTGGCCTCGCCTGGGATCCACCCGCAAGCACCGCCGTTGCGCGCCGCCCGCGCCGAGGGAATCACGCCGGTCAGCGAGGTCGAGCTAGCAAGCTCATATGCCGAGGCCCCGGCCGTGGCCATTAGCGGATCCAACGGCAAGAGTACCGTCACCAGCATGGTCGGAGCCATTCTGACCGAGAGCAACCTGGCCACCGCGGTCTGCGGCAACATCGGCGTGCCGTTCTCACGGGTCGTACGGCAGGTACTCCAGGGTGAGCGGCACGTGGAGCGCTATGTTCTGGAGCTGTCGTCATTCCAGACTGAGACGATTGTTGATTTCCGGCCCCGCTGGGCGGGGCTGCTCAACATCAGCGCCGACCACCTCGACCGCCACGGCGACTTCGAATCCTACGCCCAGGCCAAGCTACGACTGGTGGCTAACTGTACGAGCGACGACTGGCTCGTCTACGGTGCCGACGATCCCTGGCTGGCGCGCCATCTGCCATCCAGCCCCCGGCCCGTACCGTTCGGCGCCACAGCAACGACGAGCAACAGTGGGGCATGGGTGACGGGCGGACGCATTCAATGGCGCGACCCGGACGCCGTCGTGCACACCATCGTCGACACCGACGAGCTGACGGTCATCGGCACCCACAACCATCTGAATGCGGCAGCAGCCGTGGCGTTGGCCTGCCTCGCCGGCGCGAGCCCGGCAAGCGCGGGCACGGCACTGCGTCGATTCGAGGGTCTCGAGCACCGTATGGAGCCCTGCGGCGTCGTGAGGGGCGTCCGCTGCATCAACGACTCGAAGGCAACCAACGTGGGCGCCACGCTAGCGGCGCTCAAGGGGATCGAAAGCCCGGTGTGGCTGATCCTCGGTGGTCGCGACAAGGATTCCGAATTTGAGCGCCTCCGACCGGCGCTAGGCAACGTCCGCGGCATCTTGCTCACGGGCGAGGCTTCGGAACGCATCGCACAGGCGCTGGACGGCGCCGTGAAGATGATCGAGTGCGGCGACATCGAGCACGCCGTTGACCTCGGCCTGGGGAACGCATCAGCGGGTGAGGTGCTGTTGCTCGCGCCGGCCTGTACGAGCTTCGACCAGTACGACAGTTTCGAACATCGAGGACATCACTTCAAAGCCCTGATCGCGGCGCGATAAAGCGCTCAGGGGTAATCTGGGAGAGGGGCCGATGGCGAGCCGCTGGTTGGCGGTCGACAAGACGTTGTTCTGCGCTGTAGTCGCCATGATCGGGCTTGGCCTGGTCATGGTGTACTCCGCATCGTTCCCGATCTCTCAACGTGCCTACGGTCACGATCTGTACTTCGTGACGCGGCAGGCGATTGGCGTTATCGCTGGGCTCGGAATGCTCGTTGCGGGGCTGCTCACCGACTACAAGATCTATCGCAGTCGGCTCGTAGTCGCCGGCTTCGTGGCCGCCACACTGGGCGCCTTGGTCCTGGTTCTGTTCATGCCTGAGTCTCGGGGCTCGCATCGGTGGATCCCCTTGGGGCCCTTCAACGCCCAACCATCAGAGATCGCCAAGTTGGCCGTGATCGTGTTCCTTGCCTCCTACCTATCCCGTAAGGACGAGACCATCAACGAACCCTGGCGCGGGCTGACGCCGCCCCTCACGGTGGTGGCTGCGATCGTGTTCCTGATAGTCATCGAGCCCGACCTCGGCACCGCGTTGATGGTGGTCTGCATCGCTGCCACGATGCTCTGGGTGGCCGGTTTGTCGTGGAGATATGTCGCCAACGTGGGCGTCGCCGTGGCCTTCGCCGCCTCCATACAGATCCTTCGGACCGGCTATCAATCGCGTCGCATCGTGGCGTGGCTGGATCCGTG
Organism: Acidobacteriota bacterium; assembly: GCA_965205505.1. GTDB lineage: Bacteria > Acidobacteriota > UBA890 > UBA890 > WLXD01 > DASCOT01. The sequence goes on along the minus strand of CBDBHB010000009.1, from coordinate 2,388,335 downwards.
GGCTAACGCTCAGGACGCCGGCTACCAGACGCTGCAGTCGCTGATGGCCGTAGGATCCGGAGGCCTGAGCGGCGTCGGCTTCGCCGCCGGCCATCAGAAGAGTGGCTTTCTCCCGGATCCCTACACGGACTTCATCTACGCTGTGGTTGCCGAGGAGTTCGGCCTGCTGGGGGCAGGGGCCGTGGTGCTCGCCTTCATGGTCGTGCTCTGGCGCGGCCTGCGGGCGGCGCTACGCGCGCCAGACAAGTTCGGGTTCTATCTCGGTGCCGGGCTCACCTGCTATCTGGTTTTGCAGGCGCTGGTGAATATGAGCATCGTGGTAAACCTATTACCGACGACCGGTATTCCACTGCCTCTGATCAGCTACGGCGGCTCCTCTATGGTGATCTGCTGCGCTGCGGTCGGCGTCCTTCTCAACCTTTCCCAGCATGCGCACGCATGAGCCTTCCGCCGACCGATTCGCCCCGCGAGCCCCTCAGGGTGGCACTTGCGGCCGGCGGTACCGGTGGACATCTGATGCCCGCCCTGGCGACGGCCGAGGCGCTGGCGGCGCGAGTGCGATGCGAGTTTCTGGTGATCGGATCCCAGCGCACCAGCGAGCGCGCTCTTCGTGACATGGTCCCCTACCCTATTGTCGAGGTGCGGGCTCGCGGCATGGTGGGAATGGAAATGGCCGGACGCTTGCGCGCTCTGGCTTCCCTCCCGGCTTCGATCGCGGCCGCCCGTCGGCACCTGGCAGGCTTCCGGCCACATCTGGTGATTGCCACTGGCGGCTACGTGTGCGGCCCCACTGGCCTGGCGGCATGGCTGGCCGGAATTCCGCTATTGGTTCTCGAGCAGAACGCCGACCCTGGCCTGACAACGCGATGGCTGCGCCCCTTCGCTCGTGCGATCGCGGTCTCGTTCGAGGAGACGGCACAGCGCATTGGCGGCAAGGCGGTGCTTACCGGAAATCCCGTGCGCACTTCACTACCGTCGGCACTGCGGCGCGATGGCCACGCGACCGGCGCACACAGGAACGGTATTCATCTGTTGATCCTGGGCGGGAGCCAGGGAGCACGCGGACTGAACACGATGACCGAGCTTGCTATCCCGATACTGGCGGCCGCACACGTAGGCCTCAGGATTACCCACCAAGCTGGCAAGATCGACCTCGACTCCCTGCGCGACGCGTACGAAGAGCACGGCATTCCTGCCATTGTAACGCCGTTCATTCGCAGCATCGGTGCGGCCTACGCGCAGGCCGATCTGGTGTGTGGCCGCGCCGGCGCGACGACGATCGCCGAGCTGGCGTACTGTGGGCTGCCGTCGATCCTGGTTCCCTTTCCGAGCGCCGCCGGGCGCCACCAGCATTCCAACGCAAGAGCTCTCCAACGAGCTGGGGCCGCCGTCATCGTGGAGGAGTCCGCGAACGGGCAGGCGCTCGCGGAAGCGATTCTGGAGCTGGCGACCGACGTCGGCCGACGTGCCGAGATGGCGGCGGCAGCGGCGACCTGCGGGCGCGACGCCGCCGCCGCGATGGTGGCAGATCTGGCACTGTCGCTGATCGACGCTTCGGCGCCCCCGAGCCCGGCAAGCGCACCGACGACTACGAGCTCGAACGCGACCCACGGTGGCCCGCTGCGCCGATCGATCGACGTCACCCGAGAACGAGGTCCCCAGACATGCTGAAGCGCGTACGCCGCCTCCACTTCGTCGGCATCGGCGGCATCGGCATGAGCGGCATCGCCGAGCTACTGCTAAACCTCGACTACGAGGTATCCGGGTCCGACCTGCGGACGTCGCCTATCACCGAACGCCTGGTGGGCTTGGGTGGCACCGTATTCGTCGGTCACGCGGCAGGCAACGTCCGAGGCGCCGACGTCGTCGTAGTGTCATCTGCCGTTGGCGTCGACAACCCGGAGGTAGCGGCCGCCCGCGCCGCGGGGGTCCCGGTTATTCCACGCGCCGAGATGCTTGCCGAGCTCATGCGCATGCGACACGGCGTGCTTATCGCCGGCTCGCACGGCAAGACAACCACAACGTCGATGATGGCGACGGTGTTCGAGGCAGCCGATCTCGACCCGACGGTCGTCATCGGTGGCCGCCTGGAGGCTTGGGGAACCAACGCTCGTCTCGGCCAGGGAGAGTTCATGGTCGCCGAGGCGGACGAGAGCGACGGATCGTTCCTACGGCTCAGCCCGACGATCGCCGTGGTGACCAACATCGATCTAGAGCATCTGGATCACTACGACGACTTCGATGCCCTCAAGGACGCCTTCGTCGAGTTTCTCAATAAGGTCCCGTTCTACGGCACGGCGGTCGTTTGTCTTGACGATCCCGAACTCCAGGAGGTCATGCCGCGGGTGACGCGCAAGCTCCTCACCTACGGTACGAACCCGCAATCCGACATCCGCGCGTCAGCGGTCGAGGTGAGCTCCGAAGGCACTCGGCTCACTTGCCACGCCGGCGCCGACGAGCTCGGCGAGATCCAGCTGCGCGTGCTCGGACGACACAACGCGCTAAACGCGCTCGCCTGCGTCGCGGTGGGATTGGACCTGGGAATTACGTTCGCCACCATCGCCGACGCGCTGGCCAGCTATGCCGGTACCGCACGCCGCTTCCAACGAGTCCATTCCGGCGGGGATATTCTCGTCGTCGACGACTATGGACACCACCCCACCGAGATCCGTGCTGTGCTTGAAGCCGCCGGCGAGGCGTTTCCGGATCGACGCAAGATCGTCTGCTTTCAGCCGCATCGTTACAGTCGATCGCACTTGCTTCGCGACGACTTTGGCCGCGCCTTCTATGATGCCGACATAGTACTGGTGCTACCGATCTACGCAGCCGGCGAGGAGCCCATTCCTGGTGTTACCGGGCAGGACCTAGCACTGGCCATGCGTCAGCACGGCCAGCGCCAGGTGATCACCATCGCTGACCTGGAAGCGGCGTTCGAGGCGGTTACTCGGCACGCCCGACCAGGCGACATCGTGCTGACGCTCGGCGCGGGCGACGTCTGGAAGCTCTCGCGACGTGTCGGCGAATGGCTCTCTGGTGTTGAGCGCGGCGTCGCCGACGAGGTGGGCGACAGCGTCGACCAGCCGTCGACCGACGAAGGATAGAGATGTTGGCAATCCGGCCCCCGATCGAAGGCGCCTCCTGGACAAAGACGGCGATCCGAGCAATGGAAAGTGCGGCACATGCGGGCAGCTGGCGCTTTGTGCGCGACGAGCCGCTAGCCTGCCACACCTCGATGGGCGTCGGGGGCCCATGTCCGATCATGCTATGGCCGCAACATCAGGAAGATATCCGTGCCATGGTCGCGTGGATGGGCTCGCGCCAGCTCCAGTGGCACGTGCTCGGTGGCGGTAGCAACCTGCTGGTGGCCGACGAGGGTGTCGCTGCGCCAGTCATCAACATGGCGCGTGCCGCGGACCGATTGTGGCTTGACGGCAACGTCTTACGGGTTCCGGCGAGCCTGCCGACGGCGCGAGCGTTGCGCTACACCATCGCTCGAGGGCTGCACGGGCTGGTGTGGTCGGCGGGGTTACCCGGAACGATCGGCGGTGCGGCTGCCGGTAACGCCGGCTGCTGGGGTGGTGACATGCGATGTTGCACCGTCGACATCGATGTCGTGAGCTCGTGCGGCGAGGCACATCGAATCGAAGCTGCCGACCTAGTGTGGGCATACAGAAGCCTGACCCTGCCAAGCGTTTCCGCCCCGTGGACAATCATCGCGGTGGGCGTGCGCGTCGAACAAGGCGACGCCAGCCGGCTCACCGAACGGTACGACGAGCTGCAGCGGCGCAAGCGCCAACGACAGCCGGTTGGGGCGCGCAACTCAGGCTGTATCTTCCGCAATCCTCCCGACGGCGACAGCGCCGGCCAGCTGATCGATGATGCCGGCTGCAAGCGGCTACGCGTCGGCAACGCCGTCGTGTCCGATCGCCACGCCAATTTCATCGTCAACCTCGGCCATGCCAGCGCGCACGACATCGAAGAGCTGATCGACTGCGTGATCTCGCGGGTTCATGACCATAGCGGCACGCTTCTACAGTCGGAGATCCGTCGATGGTAGCGACGAGCGGAAAACGCGCCCCGCAGTTCCTGCGCTCGGTGCACAATCGCCCAGCACTACGCCGGCGGAGCAACCTGGCGATCTTCGGGCAACTCATGCTGGTGGCCTCAGGTATCGCCTTCGGCGGCGGGCTCGCCTATGCCGGCTACGGCTACGCCGCCAGCAGCGACCGCTTCGTCTTGCGCGAGCTGGCCGTGGACGCGGTGCCCGAGCGCATCCGCGATGTCGTGCGTCAGCAGCTCGAGCCGGTGCTGGGTCGCAACCTACTGATGCTCGATCTCGATCCCCTTCGGGCGCGTGTGGAGAGCATCCCGCAGGTGCATACGGCGCGCGTTCGGCGGTTGCTACCGGAAACGCTGGAGGTGGAGGTCTCGTTGCGTGGTCCCTGGGGCCGACTGCACGCCCCGGACGGCGCTTGGCTGGTATCCAAAGACGGCGTATTGCTCGGCCCCGATCCGCAGTCCGACCGCAGCCTACCGCGCCTACGGATGACCACTGCCGTGCGGCCGGCACTCGATGCGACGCGCAAGGTCCCCCGCCATGCCCCCGGCGTAGCGTTCTTCGACGACGCTGTCATGATCGTCGACTGGCTACGCCAGACACGCCGCGACCTGTTCGGCCAGGTTGCCTACGTGCGGCTTGAGCCTACCGGTGTCGTACTGGTGCTTGCCGGTCCGCTACTTACGCTGCAGGTCGGCGACGCTTCGCGCTTGCAGATCAAGTTCGACAACCTGCACGCGCTGGCGACGCGCCGACCGCTGCCTAACCGCGCGGTCGTCGATCTGCGATACCGAGACATGGTGGTGGTGCGCGCGCCTGAAACGGACACCGGAACCGAGGACTAGCGACGGTGGCCCGCCTTGAACGCTACATCGTCGGTCTCGACATCGGCACGACCAAGGTATGCGCGGTGATCGCGGAGGCGCATCCAGACGGCGAGCTCGAGGTGGTGGGCGTAGGCCTGGCGCCCTCACGCGGGCAGAAGAAGGGCGTGGTGGTCGACATCGAGAGCACGGTCGAGTCGATCAAGGCGGCCGTCGAAGAGGCCGAGCTGATGGCCGCCGTGAGCGTCGATCGAGCTTGGGTCAGCGCCACCGGCAACCATGTGCGCGGCTTCAACAGCCGCGGCGCGATCGGCCTCGACAGCCGCGCCCGAGAGGTGACCGAAGACGACATCCGACGCGTTATTGACGCCGCCAGCGACCTCGATCTTCCGGGCGACCGAGAGATCGTTCATCTGCTTCCGCAGCAGTTCCTCGTCGATGGGCAAGACAACATCATCGATCCGCTCGGCATGTCGGCGAAACGCTTGGAGGTAAGCCTCCATTTGGTGGTGGCGTCGGTGTCGGCAATACAGAACCTGGTGAACTGCGCCAATCGGGGCGGCATCGAGGTACAGGCTGTGGTGCTCGAGGCGCTGGCTGCCAACGAGGCCGTGCTGTCGCGCGACGAGCGCGAGCTCGGGGTCGCCCTCATCGACATCGGTGGTGGCACTACCGACTTGGTTTGCTTCCAGAGCGGCGCGGTGTGCCACACGTCGGTATTTCCTGTCGGCGGCGAGAACTTCACGAACGACGTCTCGGTGGTGCTCAAGACCCCACTTCCCGAGGCGGAGAAGATCAAGGTTCGCCATGGCGTCGTGCTCCCCGACCTGGTTCCCGACGATCAGTCGGTCGAGGTACCGGGAATCGGAGGGCGTGCCTCATCGCTGGTGCCTCGAAGGCAACTTTGTGAGATCCTTAGACTGAGAGCAGTGGAGATTCTCCACATGGTGCGCGATGACATTCGCCGCTCCGGGTTTGCAGACGTGCTCCACGCCGGCATCGTGCTTACAGGGGGCGGCGCTTTGCTCGAGGGACTTGCAGAAACGGCTGAGCAGCGGTTCGGGCTGCCGGTGCGTGTCGGGATCCCCAACGAAGTGACCGGTCTGGTCGACTTGGTGTCGGGAGCCGGTTACTCAACCGCCGTGGGACTGGCCCTGTATGGCCATCGCAATATTGGTGTAGCGTCGCGATTCGAGGTACGGGACCCGGTGTTCATTCGTCGGGTGCGAGGTCGTTTCGCGCGCTGGCTCGCCGACTTGTTTTGAGGATGCGCCGCTAGCCAACTGAACCGTGGAGTTTGGGGAGGGTACGGGAATGACCGACGATCGGCGAGAACAGCAGCCGGAGCTCGAGGATTCAGGCACGTACGATGCCGTGCCGGCAAGTTCCGACCCGCTTCCCTCAGACCACCCCATGGCTCTGCTGCCAGGAGATTCGATGCGTCACAACGCGTACATCAAGGTGGTCGGCGTGGGCGGCGGCGGCGGCAACGCCATCACCCGCATGATGATGGCTGGGCTCAAGGGCGTGGAGTTCATCGCTGCCAACACCGACGTGCAGGCGCTCGAGTCGAATACGGCTCCGTCGAAGTTGCAGCTCGGCACCAACCTGACGCGCGGGTTGGGAGCCGGCGCCAACCCCGAGATCGGTCGACAGGCAGCGCTCGAGGACACAGATCGTATCGTTGCCGCACTCGAGGGGGCGGACATGGTATTCATCACTGGGGGCTTGGGCGGTGGAACTGCCACCGGGGCCGCTCCGGTGATCGCACGGTTGGCCAACGAGCTCGGCGCCCTCACCGTTGCCGTGGTGACCAAGCCGTTCAGCTTCGAGGGCCGCCGCCGGATGATGCAAGCGGACCTCGGGCTTAAGGAATTGCAGGAAGCTGTCGACACGCTGATCGCGGTCCCCAACGACCGCCTGCTAGCTACCGTATCGCCTGAGACCCCGCTGATCGACGCGTTCCGCCACGCCGATCAGGTACTCCATCAGGGGGTGCAGGGCATCGCTGATCTCATCCTCGTCCCCGGCCTCATCAATCTCGACTTCGCCGATGTGCGCACGGTGATGTCAGGGATGGGCATGGCGATCATGGGCACGGCAATGCGCGACGGCGACAAGCGCGCCGCCGAAGCAGCCCACGCCGCGATTCACTCGCCGTTGCTCGAAGACACCACCATTGACGGCGCCCGCGGAGTGTTGATCAACGTCTCGGGCGGTCCGAGCATGACGCTGCATGAGGTGAACGAGGCGTCGACGATCATTCACGCGGCGGCCGACGAAGATGCCAACATACTGTTCGGCGCGGTCATCGACGAGGCGCTCGAGGGGACCATCAAGGTCACGGTAATCGCCACCGGCTTCGAGCCCTGCCCGAACATGCATAATGCCGTCCTGGCACACGGCGACGCCGTCACTCCGGCCACTCGCCCGGCGAACGCGACCTTCTTCGCAACCGAGACAGCGGAACCGGCACCGGACACGCCGGCCGCAGCGTACAAGGCGTTCGACCTGGAGGAGGATGACCTCGAGGTCCCTGCGTTCTTGCGCCAAGAAACCTCACGCAGCTAGTGTCCTGAGTCAGGAATCCGTTGCAAATAGCTGGGCCGAGAAGGGGGCAAGCTCAAGGTGCGATGAGGATGGCGATCCTTTAGCCATCGTCGAAGAGCCGTGGCGCCGAGATCGTCCGATCTGACTCCCACGCATGTCGCGCGCCAACGGGCCGCTACAATAGGGCCCACTCCTTGTCAGCGATCGGTCGGGCCGATCCGCGATCATCCACGGACGATGTCCACAATGAACCTGCACGAGAGCGCGCGTGCGCGACTTTCACGTGAAGTTTCGGCTGTTGCGCCGGGCAACGCCAAGCTTCGGATGGCGCTTGCGTATCCCAATTCCTATGCGGTCGGAATGGGGAACCTCGGGCTGCACAGCGTGTACCGCCAGGCCAATGCACATCCTGACGTCCGCTGTGAGCGTGTTTTCCTGCCCGACTACGAGGAGCTGCCCGACTACGATCGAACGGGCACGAGGCTCTTCAGTCTCGAGTCAAACACGCCGGTGGGCGACTTCGATGTACTGGCGTTTTCTACATCATTCGAGAACGACTACCCGAATATCCTACGGATACTCGAGCTGGCCGGCATCCCGTTGCGGGCCGAGGCACGAGACGAGCGTCACCCGCTGGTGGTCATGGGCGGGGCCGCCGTGTCGATCAACCCGGAACCGGTGGCGCCGTTCCTCGACGTTTGTTGCCTCGGCGAGGGCGAGGAGCTGCTGGCGCCGTTGCTTGACGCGACGCGCCAGGCACGGTCGCGTCATGAGCTGCTCGAGGAGCTCGCCACCCGGCCCGGCTTTTACGTGCCGTCGTTCTACGTGCCGCACTACGAATCTGCCGATGCCGGCGAGCCACCGCGCTTTGCCGCCCTCGAGGCCCGCGCCCCGGCGAACCCAACGATCACCAAGGTTCGGGCGCGCTTCGACGGCGTCGATCGCGTTGCGTCGACGGCGATTCTCGCTCCTGAGAGCGAGCTGGGAGATCGGGTGCTCGTGGAGGTGGCGCGAGGCTGCACGAAAGGCTGCCGCTATTGCTGGGTCGGCTACAGCATTCTGCCTTTCAGGGTGCATGGCGTCGATGATGTTCTGCAGGCCGTGGAGCCCTGGCGGCAACATACCGACCGGGTAGGACTGGTAGCAACCGCGTTGCTCGACCATCCGGAGATCGAGGCCATCGCCGCGGGCTTGCGTGAGCGCGGATTCCGCGTCTTCAGTCCGAGCCTCATCATCTCCACCCTCAGCGAGCCGTTGCTGCATGCCGTCGTCGAGTCGGGGCAGCGGACGATCACGATCGCCCCTGAAGCCGGCAGCGACCGCATGCGCCGGCTGATCATGAAGAAGATCAGCAACGAAGAGATCCTCGCCAAGACCCGCATGATCTTCCGGGCGGGTGCATTGAACTTGAAGAACTACATCATCATCGGGCTTCCCGGCGAGACCGAGAGCGATCTCGAGGCCATCGTCGAGCTGGGCGAGAGGATGCGCGACATCATGATCGAGGAGGGCCGTGCTCGCGGCCGCATCGGCACGATCACGATGTCGATCAATTGCCTGATTCCCAAACCCGGAACACCGCTGCAGTGGGCGCCGCAGATCGACAGACGCACCTACCGAGCCAAGCTCAAGTGGCTGCGTCGGCGCGCCGCCGGAGTCCCCAACCTGGTCATCGACGCCATGCCACCGCGCTCTGCCGAGATTCAGGCGGTGATGTCACGGGGTGATCGTCGTGTCGCCGACTTGCTCGAGGAGTGGCTTCACTGTGGTGAATGGGCCCAGGCCTTCCGCACCTGGTCGGCAATGCACGGTGTCCCGATGGAGGAGTTTCTGCGCCAGCGCGACCCCCTCGAACCGACGCCATGGGGCCATCTGCGCGTTGGGCCGGGAATTCCGGCCCTAGCCAACCAATGGCGTAAGGCGGCGGACATCGCCGCCGAGGTACCGCAATCGCTGGCAGCAACGAGCTGAGGAATGGTCGCGTCAGGCGTCTTGCGCTTACCGGCGCTGGCCACTGCCCACGGCTTCGAGCTGCGTCAGGGAACGTTGCACGGCGATCTTCCCTCGCCCGCGGTTCGCTTGCGCCAAGTGCACGGGTCCGAAGTACTACTGATCGACCCCAGCACCGAGCTACAGCAGTTCCAAAGCACAACCGTCGAGGAGCGTCCGTCCGGCGACGCGCTGATCACGCGGCGCCGTGATATCACGCTCGCGATCGCGACCGCCGACTGCCTGCCCGCGCTGACGTTCGACGCCACAACCCGGTCCATCGGCGCAGCCCACGCTGGCTGGCGCGGCGTAGCGCTCGGGGTGCTACCAGCAATGATGGGCGCGATGGTGCGCGAGTTCGGCACCGAACCGCGAAACTGTGTCGTCGCGCTAGGTCCGTGTATCGGCGCTGACGCGTATCGCGTGGGCAACGACGTCGCAACGTCGTTTCGTGCCGCCGGATTGCCGATGAGCGTATTTCGCGAGCCTCGTGACGAAACCACCCAGGAAGGTGCGCCGCACCGAACGTGGCTGTGCGACCTCGTAGGTGCTGCAAGATTCCAACTGCAAGCGTGCGGCGTCGATCCGTCACGTGTGCACGCCTGCGGACGCTGCACGCTCTCCGAGCCCGGCAACTTCCATTCCTACCGTCGAGACGGCGACGACGCCGGACGGATGCTGTCGGGAATCGCGCTGACGCGCTGAGCACAGGCCGTGGTGGAAGTTTGGTGGACCTGGTTACGGGGAGTTGGGGCGCAACACTAGTCGGCCGCGCGTGCGTCGAGCACGTCGTTGGCGAGCGCATCGGCCTCGACGTTGCTTTCGCGCCGCACATGCTCGAGGCGGAACTCGCCGAGCGAGGCCGCAAGCTCAGATGCCTGTTGCCACAGCGGCCGGAGGGTGGCGCTCTTGACCTTGTAGCGACCCTGCATTTGGCGCACCAAGAGCTGCGAGTCGGAGCGCACCACGAACGCCTCGACACCGTTGTCTCGCGCCCAGCGCAGCGCCGCGATCAGGCCCTGGTACTCGGCGTAGTTATTAGTTTGCCGGCCGAGATATTCCCCGAGTCTCGCTACTTCTACGCCGGCAGCGTCGCACACGCGCACCCCATAGGCGGCGTGGCCCGGGTTGCCGCGCGACGCACCGTCAATATGCGCAACGAATATCCGATCGCCAGCTCTCAATCGTCGATTGCTACCTTGATCGACGAGGGCAGCTCCAGGGCATCGCGCGCAAAGAGGATCCGCTGGCAGTTGTCGCACTGCACGGGCGTTTCCATGTTCAACACCTCGAGCCACAGCTGCGGACGGAGGCGGACGTTGCACGCCTGGCAGGTCCCATCAACCGCCTCCCCGATCGCCACGCCGCCGCGGCGCCCCTTGATGCGCTCGTAACGCGCGCGCAGATCCGCGTCGACGGTGATCCGGAGGTCATGGACGTCGGTGGTGAGCTTGGCACGATCGATCTCCAACTCGGCCTGGCGCTGGTCGATGCCTTCAATCTCCGATCGAGTCAGGCGCTCGATCTCCTCGAGGTCTGCCCCTCGACGCTGGATCTCCGACTCGAGCTGGTCGGCCCGCTCCATTTCCTCGAGAATCTTGGTCTCGACCTTGCCGGCCGCCTTCTGTGCCTGATTGATCTCCGCTTGTATGGCCCATAGCTGGGTGTTCGTCCGCACGAGCATCTCCTGCTCGCGATACTTGTCGATCCTGCCCTCGACGTCTTGCAGCTCACCTTCTCGCAGACGGTGCGTCTTGAGACTCTCCTCTCGTTCCGCCTCGGCCGCCGCGATGCTCGCCTTGGCTTCGGTGACGCGCAGCTGACGTTCGCTGCGCTGGCCGGGCAAGCTCGCCAGCTCCTCTTCGATCTGACCGAGCCGTAGCTCCGCGTCCTGCAAGCTTGCTAACCGCGTCAGCTGGTCTCGAACGCTCAATCGTCAGTCCGACAGCGAAGTCCAGAATCGAGGCGCCGCGTGGAACCTGGGCTGCGGCGCGGGCGTATCTTAGCATCGGCGGCGTAACGCTAGTCTCTCGCCGGCGACGTCTCGCGGTCGAACACCACCCGGCCGTCGAAGACCGTCATGTCGACGGCGACTTCGTGGATCTCGAGCAGCGGTATCTCGAACAAGTTTTTCTCCATCACCACCAAGTCGGCCAGCTTACCGACCTCGATGGAGCCGCGCTCGTCCTCCTCGAACAAAAGGAAGGCGCCAGAGATCGTGTAGGCGGCGATGGCGTCGCCGAGCGTGATGCGCTCCTCGGGTAGCCACGACTGATCGGGCTCACCATACGGATCGAGTCCACCTAGGTAGCGACGGGTAGCAGCGGTCTCCAAACCTTCCACCGGGACCAGGCTGGTCACCGGCCAATCCGTGCCCCACACGAGGTTTGCGCCGACGCCGATGATGGAGTTGTGCTGAAGAAGCCGCTCGCTGCGCTCGGGGCCCAGCACCCGGACGGCGAACACGGTCTCCCAGTCGTCGCCCCTGCCCCAAAGGGGAGTCATGTTAGCGGTCACGCCCAGGGTACGCAGGCGTGGCATGTCCTCCGGGTCGAGCAGCTGCAGATGTGCCAGATGGTGGCGGCCGCCGCCGGTTCCGTTGATCCGCTGGGCCTGTTCGATAGCGTTCAACGACTGGCGCGCGGAACGATCGGCGATCGCGTGGATGTGGACTTGGAAACCCTCGGCATCCAGCCGGGTGACGACCCTGCGCAGGCGCTCCGGCTCCACGAATATGGGGCCGCGATATCCGTCGTCTCGATCGACGAAGGGTTCCAGTACCGAGGCCGTGTGGTGCTCGATGATGCCGTCGAGGCCAATCTTCACGCAGGTGGCGCGAAGCTGGCCGTCGCCGAGCGCTGTGCGGCGAGCGATGAAATCGCGGATCTGCTCCTCGTCGTCGCGCTGCGGGCTATAGCGCTGACAGGCCACCGCGCGGACCGTCAGCTCTCCGGCATCCTCGAGCTCGGCGAACTCCGCCTCGCTCGCCGGCGACGAGGAGGCGTCGACGATCGCGGTGATTCCCAGCCTGGCCATCTCCCGCAATGCTGCTCGGCGCGACTCGATACGGAACTCGTGCGTGCTTGGCGGGATGTGCTGCCGCACCAGGCCCTGCGCCGCTTCCTGAAGAATCCCGCTGGGCTCGCCCTCGTCATCGTGATCAATGCGACCATTGGGTGGATCTGGGGTATCGGCGGTGATCCCGGCGATCTCGAGCGCCCTCGAGTTCGCCCACCCCTGGTGTCCCGAGGCGTTGGTCATCAGCGCCGGACGATCGCGCACAACCTCGTCGAGCATCTGCCGCGTCGGTACCCCCGAGGGCTTGAACGCCGCTTCGAGCCAGCCGCCGCCGAGAATCCACGCTCGGTCCGGATTCGCATCCGCGTATTCCTGGATCGTCCGCAGCACCTCGGTGCTATCGACCATATTGTCGAGCCGCGCAAGGTCGAGGCTCTGACCGCTCGGGTGCACGTGCGAGTCCTGGAAGCCGGGCATGAGCATGCGTCCATCCAGGTCGACGACCCGGGTGTCGGTACCCACGAACGCCTCCGCTCCGGCATCGGGACCAACGTAGACGATGCGGTTGCCGGCCACGGCGACGGCACGCGCCCACGTCCGTGCGGCATCGACCGTGTACACGTCGCCGTTACGAAAGACGATGTCGGCGGGTCTCGTTGCTTGGAGGCGCACTCCGCCCTCGCGACCGTCGGCAGCCAGCACCAGCCCAGCCATGACGGTCACAGCAACCACGACGACTCCCAACGAGCGACACACCATCGACCGTCTCCCTCTTTCGTAACTTTCTTTCTTGTCCCTATCGTCGGATCTGCCGGCATAGCCCGGTGCATTGGGATGCTACTCGGGTCGAATCTCCTCTAGGTCGGCGGTCATCAGCACACCGGCGAGCTGCGTCATCGTGTGCGCTTGGTCCTCGAACAGCTCCTTGTTCCAGCGTTCGATCCCGGACGCCGTCGTCCAATAGAGGCCGAGGAATCCGCCGAGGCCGTAGCCGGGCAGGTCGAGACTGTGCCAAGAGCCAGGCAAGGCTCGGGAGCCGACACCCCACCACACCTGCTGGAGACCGCCGTTGATACCCGGGCGCTCGGGCACCGCTACTTGCACGCGCTCCCAGTCGTGCTCTTTGGCGGCCGCGATCGCCGCCTCGATGAGTACCTGATTGTTGCGCGACCACAGATACGATTGCTCGGCCAGCCCCACCGGCTCCACGACGCCGTCGACCTCGCGATAGTCGTTCTCGCCCATGTGCTCGGCCTGGATCATCGCTACCAGAGGCTCCTTCGCTTGCGGATTTCGCGTCAGCCAGCTCACCTCGTATGAGGCTCGCTCGGCCCCTGGATAGTAATGTCGGCTGTCGAGGAAGACGGTGAGCGTTCGCGGCCGGTGTTCCTGGGGAATGTTGGAGAAGTACTTGACGATGGCCAGCAGCCCGAGCGCGCCATTGTCCTGGGTAACCGACGGGCCGTCGGTGTGGTTGATCAGCAGGATCTGCTCGTCGTCGGGCGTGCCGTAGTCGCGGCCAGGCAGATAGGAGATCGTCTGGTACGCCTCCGTCTCCTCGATCGTCGCTTCCAGCCGCAGCGTGGCCGTTTTCCCCACCTTGGCGTCTTCGAGCACCTTGGCGCCGTCCTCACGGCTCAGGATCACACCCGGTGACTCGTGCAGCGGCGGCACCCCGAACGTGTAGAGCCCCTCGGTGCGCTCGAACGCCATGTCGTAGACAATCACGTGGCCGACGGCGTTTCCCTCCACGGCGATCTGCCACAGGCCCTGCCGCAGCTGCCACCAGATGTCGAAGGTGATGCTGAACTCCGGTGGCACGAACTCGAACAGCTCCCAGTAGGTGTCGTCGTTGGCACGCCACTCGTAGTCGTTGAAGGTGAAATTCACGAGGTAATTGTCGTCGTATGGCGGCTTGGGATGTGGTCTGGTCGGGATTACCACGATCTTGCCCTCGATCGAGTCGGGCGGGTCGTCGTGGTCGTAGTAGATCATCTCGGCGGTGACGCCCTCAGGGCCGGTGTTCCCGGAATTGGCGGCATAGTGGGCAACCCGCACCGGATCGCCGTCGGAGACCAGCGACCAGCCGCTGTTGTCCTTCGAGGTGTGCCAGCGGTCGTACATCCAGCGGTTGCGGTGCATGTCGACGACGCCGTACTCGCGCAGCTTCTCCTCGAGGAACCCGACGTAGTTGACCCACTCCGGGCTGCCGTTCATCGCCGGCAGGTTGGCGCTTTTCACCAGCGCCCATTCGTAGCCCTCGTCGGCCGTAACCGCCCACTCCGGATCGACGTTGGTGAACTTGTCGGCATACGGGTTGTCAGCGGCGCCACCGCAGCCCACCGTAAGCGCCGACAGAACGATGACGATCATCTGCGCTCGTGCGCTTGTGCTTGCGAGCTCCGTTCGGGTCGGCGCGCTCGAGGGCCACAGCTTCAAGTATCGATTGAACATTCTCTGTTTCCTACTCGGGGCGGATCTCGTCGAGGTCGGCGGTCATCAGCACACCCGTGAGCTGAGTCATCGTGTGCGCCTGATCCTCGAACAGCTCCTTGCTGAAGCGCTCGATACCGCTGGCCGTCGTCCAATAGAGTCCCAGGAAGCTGCCGAGACCGAAGCCTGGAAGGTCGAGGCAGTCGTCGCAGCGGCGATGAAACCGCCCCGCGACGCCCCACCATCTCTGCTGCAGGCCGCCGTTGATACCGGGGCGTTCCGGCACCGCCACCTGCACGCGCTCCCAGCCGTGCTCCTTGGCGGCAGCGACCGCCGCGTCAATCAGCACCGGGTTGTTGCGCGTCCACAGGTACGACTGCTCGGCCAGCCCCACGGGCTCCACAACTCCGTCGACCTCGCGGAAGTCCATCTCGCCCATGTGCTCGATATGCATGAGCGCCACCAGCGGCTCTTCGGCCTCCGGATGCCGCGCCAGCCAGCTCACCTCCGCCGACGCACGCTCTGCGCCGGGGTAGTAGTGACGGCCGTCCAGGAAGATCGTCAGCGTCCGCGGGCGGTGCTCCTGCGGAATGTTGGAGAAGTACTTGACGATCGCGAGCAACCCGAGAGCACCGTTGTCCTGGGTAATCGACGGGCCGTCGGTGTGGTTGATCATCATGATCTGCTCGTCGTCGGGCGTGCCGTAGTCCCGGCCAGGCAGATAGGCGATCGTCTGATAGGCCTCGGACTCCTCGACCGTGGCCTCGAGCCGCAACGTGGCCGTCTTACCGGCTTTGGCGTCCTCGAGCACCTTGGCGCCATCCTCGCGACTGAGGATCACCCCCGGCGACTCGTGCAGCGGCGGCACACCGAACGTATATAGCCCCTCGGTGCGCTCGAAAGCCATGTCATAGACGATCACGTGGCCGGCCGCGCCTCCGTCCACGGCGATTCGCCAAAGGCCCTGGCCCAGCTGCCACCAGATATCGAAGGTGATGGAAAACTCCGGCGGAACGAACTCGAACAGCTCCAGGTACGTGTCGTCGTTGGCGCGCCACTCGTAGTCGTTGAACGTAAAGCTACGAATGTACCTCTCGTCGTAGGGCGGTTCCGGGTGCGGCCGGGTGGGTATCACCACGATCTTGCCCTCGATCGAATCGGGCGGATTGTCGTGGTCGTAATAGACCATTTCGGCCGTGATGCCTTCCGGCCCGGTATTGCCCGAGTTGGCGGCGTAGTGGGCCACGCGTACCGGCTCACCGTCGGAAACCAGCGACCAGTTCGTGTTGTCGAACGAGGTTTGCCAGCGTTCGAACATCCAGCTGTTGTGGTACACGTCGACGGCGCCGTACTCGACCAGCTTCTCTTCGAGAAACCCCACGTAGTTGTTCCACTCCGGGCTACCGTTGAACGCCGGCAGGTTGTCGCTCCTCACCATCGCCCACTCGTGGCCCTCATCGGCGGTCACTGCCCAGGTCGTATCGACGGTGGTGAACTTGTCGGCGTACGGATTGTCGGTACCGGTGCAGGCGGCAACCGCCACCAGCGCGAAGATCACAGTCGCGACATTACGCTTCATGGCAGTTGCCTCTCTTTGCCGCGGGCGAGCCCGATGGCCGCCGCGCGTGGTTTCTCAGGGTCGTTCGACCGACGCGGACGGCATCGTAACACCGAGGTTGATCTCCAGCCCCGGCAACGCGTCGCGGAGGCGCTCGGCGCCCTCCGCCGTCACTCCCGTCTGCCAGAGATAGAGGGCACGAAGTCGAGGTAGCTCGGTGAGGTGCTGCAGGCCGTCGTCGGTCACCGAGGTGGCGTAGAGGTTGAGGTACTCCAGATAGGGCAGCTCGGCAAGATGGCTCAGGCCGGCATCGGTCACCGCCGTTCCTTCCAGGTGCAGCCGGGTCAGGTTGCTCAACCGTGCCAGGGTGCTCAAGCTGGCGTCGTCGACTGGCGAATTGCCCAGGTCGAGCCAGGCGACTTGTTTCGCCACCGGCTCCAGGGCGGCGGCGAGGATCTCGCCGGTACACGCTTCGACGACACAGCGTACCTCAAGAAACGGCTCGTCCTCACCGAGCTCGCTCACCGCGGCACCGAGTGCTCGCAGGGCCTCGACCGCTCCCGCGGCCGGCGGCGCGACGTCGAGCGAGAAGATCCCGGTGCGGATCTCATCGAGGCCGTAGCCGTCGAAGATCGCCTGGACGATCGGCGTAGTTTCCGCCTCGCTGAGCTTGGCGTCGAACGAGGCGCCGCGATCGATCCACCAGCGGATCAGCTCGGCCTGCGCGACGCTCGGCTGCGGGCGGTCCTCGGGCGGCATGTGATCGTCGTGCTCGATCGGCAACCACATGCGGCGGATGAGCTCGCTGGCTTCTGCCCTCCCCGCTACCAACACTTCGCCGCTCTGACCACCCTCGAGGATGCCCTCGGGAGCGTCGAGACGTAGACCACCTCGTAGCTCGATGCCGTTGTGGCAGGTGGCGCAGCGCTCGGCAAAGACCGGTTCGATCAACGCCGAGTAGACGGTGGCTTCCTCGGGTCTCTCGATCGACAGCTGCCCGATAGCCGCCTTGGGCGGCAGCCCGGCGATCGTCCGCACACCGTCGGGCATGTAGCGCGTCAGGTAGCCCTCGCCACGTGTCAGCTCGCCGCCCAGATGGCCGCCGACGACGACTCCGATGCAGGCCAGCGACAGGAGGAACACGTAGCCGGGTTGTTCCGTCGCCTGCCGCAATGCCCGTTTTCTTGAACACGTACGCGGTCACGGCGACGACGGCGATGCCGATTCCCAGACGCCGGTGCCACAGCAACGTGCTGGCGACGTAGCCGCCGCCCTGCGCCAGATACAGACCTGCAACCGCCGCCAGGATCGCGCTCCAAGCACCGACCAGGAGAACGGCTGCCACCGCATGACCGCCAGCTCCGAACCGCGAGCTGCGCAGGATGCCCTCGAGCAACACCGCGAGCAACAGGACGCCGATCGGCAGGTGCACGAGCGCCGGGTGGAATCGTCCAAAGAACAGCTCGAGGTCCCCTTCCCGGCCCGGGGCCACGGTGACCGAAAGCACGAGCAGCAACAACAACCCGGCAACGAGCGCCAGCTCAGACTTCCCTGGTCGATCGGCGGTCACACCGCCGTGCTCACGCCGTTCACGCCAGAATCTCCCGCACCACCTTGCCGTGCACGTCCGTGAGGCGGTAGTCGCGTCCCTGAAACGGGTAGATGAGCTGTTCGTGGTCGAAGCCCAGCAGATGAAGGATCGTTGCCTGGAGGTCGTGGATGTGGACCCGTCCGCTCACGCCGCTGTATCCGATCTCGTCGGTCTCGCCGTGCGTCGTACCCGCTTTCACCCCGCCGCCGGCCAGCCACATGGTGAAGACATCGCTGTGGTGGTCGCGACCGATGTAGGGATTGTCGGACCCACTGCGATTCTCCAGCATCGGCGTGCGGCCGAACTCGCCGCCCTAGACCACCAGCGTCTCGTCGAGCAGTCCCCGCTGCTTCAAGTCCTCGAGGAGTGCGGTCATCGGACGGTCGGTGGCCTTGCAGCGACGGAGGAACCCCCCATTCAGCGCTTCGCTCTCGGCGGCGCCGTGCGCGTCCCACCCCCAGTCGAACAGCTGTACGAAGCGCACGCCGCGCTCCACCAACCGACAGTTGTTGGCGAACGAGGTGATGCCGGGCTCGGCACCGTACATCTCCTTGATCGACTCCGGCTCCTTGCTGATATCCATCGCCTCCGGAACGGAGACCTGCATGCGGAAGGCGAGCTCGTACTGGGCGATGCGCGTCAGGATCTCCGGATCACCGACCTCGGCGTACTGTCGCTCGTTGATGCGATTGATGGCGTCGATGGAACTACGCCGTACGTCGCGCGGCAGGCCAGCGGGATCCGCAACGAACAGCACCGGATCGCCGTGAGACCGGCACTGCACACCTTGATATACGGACGGCAAGAAACCGCTGCCGTACACGCTGGCACCCGCGTCGGGCGAAACCCCACCTGACAGTAGCACCACGAAACCGGGCAGGTCGGAGTTCTCGGTGCCGAGACCGTAGGTGACCCACGACCCCATGCTCGGTCGCCCGAGCCGCGCGCTGCCGGTGTGAACCAGCAGCTGCGCCGGCGCGTGGTTGAACTCGTTGGTGTGCATCGCCTTGAGGAAGGCCACGTCGTCGACCATCGAGGCGAAATGGGGCAGGTGGTTCGACACCCACGCCCCGGAATCTCCGTGTTGCTGAAACGTGGCTTGGGGCCCGAGCATCTTCGGTATGCCGCGAATGAACGCGAACCGCTTGCCCTCGATCAGCGACTGCGGACACGGCTGACCGTCGAGCCGCGCCAGTTCGGGCTTGTAGTCGAACAGCTCGTGCTGGGATGGTGCCCCCGCCATGTGCAGGAAGATGACCCGTTTGGCTTTCGGGGCGAAGTGTGGCGCGCGCTGCGCCAGCGGCTCGGCCAAGTCGCGGAGCATCGGGCTGCGAGGGGCGTCGACCGAGGTCGCACGGCACCCGAACATCGAGGCCAACACCACCCCGCCGAGGCCGTTCGAGGCGCTCCTGAGGAAATGGCGGCGCGTCGTGTGCTCCAGGGTTCGACGACGCGCCTCCTCATGCACGTTCATTCCGCTACTACCTCATTCCTTCGTCAGGAAAGCGTCGAGGTTCAAGATCGCGTTGGCCACGACGGTGAGCGTCGCGTGCTCGCGCCCGGCATCGGAACCGCTCATCGCAACGCGGTCGGCCGATGCGCCATCGTAATGGCGCCCCGCATCGTCGTACAGGCTCCGCAACGCCGACAGGGCGCCGTTGTCGGGCTCCCTGCCGAGCGCCAGCCGAAAGCCGGTGGCGAGCCAGGCGTTGGGATGACCGGCGTCGGGGCCGTCTTCGTGCTGCTCGAGCATTCGGAACGCGAGCGCCTGGGCCGCCTCGACAAACGCCGGGTCATTGAGCGTTACCAGGGCCTGAAGCGGGGTGTTGGTGCGCACCCGCCGCGACACGCAGAACTCGCGACTAGGGCTGTCGAAAGTAGTCATCGAGGGATACGGGACCGACCGTCGTCAGTAGGTATACAGCGCCCGCCGGTAGCGGTCGGGGCCCTCGGCGGTCTCCCAGCTGGTGTCGTCGTACGGGGTTTGCCAAAGGCCCTCTGGCTGCGGTGGCATGACGCTCGGGCCGTACATGGTGTCGTCGAGCAACCCACTCACGGCGAGAACCTGGTCGCGAATCTGCTCGGCGGTGAGCCGAAACCTCGGACCGCGCCCAAGCAAGCGGTTGCGCGGGTCGCGTAGCAGTCCGTCTGCGCTGAAGACCGACGACTGCCGGTAGGTCGCTGAAGTCACGATCTGACGAAGCAGCGATTTCACGCTCCACTCGTGCTCGTGGACGAATTGCAGCGCCAGCCAATCCAGCAGCTGCGGATGTGACGGCGGCAATCCCTGCGTGCCGAAGTCCTCGGAGGTTTCGACGATACCGATGCCGAACAGCTGCTCCCAGAACCGGTTGACGATCACCCTGGCGGTAAGCGGATTCTCCGGGTCGACGAGCCAGCGTGCCAGGCCGAGGCGATTGCGCGGGGCATCATCGGGCATGGAATGCATCGACGCCGGAACCCCCGCCGACACCCCGCCCGTGCGCAGCAGAAAGTTGCCGCGCTCGAACACGTGGGTGGTGCGACGGCGATCGCCCGGCACCTCTTGCATGATCGGCGTCAGCAGAGGTTCGAGCGCCCCGAGCTCCTCGTGGAGCACGCTCCGGCGCTCCCGCAGCGCATTCAGCTCCGCATCCGGCGAGGCTTCGGCGAAGGCGAAGCGAATGAACGCCCGCTGGGCATCGTCGCGATCGGCCTCGGGGGTCCGAACGATGCGAAGAACCTCCAGCTTCCAGGTTTCGCCGATCGTTCCCGCAACCTCCGGATCGTCCAGCTGTGCTTCCCAGTCGCGGCGCGCCACCTGCATTGCAGCGGTCGAGGCGATCGCCTCCATGATCTCCTGGAGCTCACGCACCCGCCCCAGCAGCGATTCGCCCTCGGTCTCCGTTTCCGGGCTGAACGTCGCCAGTGTCGGAGGCTCCTCCAGCAGTATTCCCGATTGGTCCCACCGCCCTTGGTCCCAGTCCGTGGTGTTGTTGAAGAACGCCAGGATGGAGTAGTACTCCTCGTGCCGGAACGGGTCGTAGGGATGCCCGTGGCACTGTGTGCAACCGATGGTGGTGCCCTGCCACACCTCCCATGTGGTGTTCACCCGGTCGATGACGGCGGCGAGGCGGTGCTCCTCGTCGTCGGTGCCGCCCTCCAGGTTGGTCATCGTGTTGCGATGAAACGCGGTGGCCACGCGCTGGCTCTCGCTCGAGTCCGGAAGCAAATCGCCTGCAAGTTGCTCCACGGTGAACTGATCGAACGGCAGATCGCGGTTGAACGCCTCAATGACCCAGTCCCGGTAGCGCCAGATCGTTCGCCCACCGTCCTTCTCGTACCCGGTCGAGTCCGCGTAGCGCGCCAGGTCGAGCCACATCGCCGCCCAGCGCTCGCCGAAGCGTGGCGAGGCGAGAAGGCGGTCGACGAAGCGCTCATACGTCTCGGGCGAGCCGTCGCGGCATACGCTCGCCAGCTCATCCGGCGCTGCCGGCAAGCCCACGAGATCCAGGCTGACGCGACGCAGTAGCGTACGGCAGTCGGCAGGTGGCGACGGTGTCATCCCCTCTTTTTCCAGGCGTGCCGCCACGAAGCGATCGATCCCGTTGTGCGGCCAGGCTTCATCCGGCACTTCCGGGAGACCGGAATCGACCGGCGCCACGTACGCCCAGTGCGCATCCCAACGCGCCCCCTGCTCGACCCAGCGCCCCCTGCTCGACCCAGCGCCGCAGGCGCGCCACCTCGTCGTCGCTGAGCGCAGCGCCTTCCTTAGGCATGCGTTGGTCAGGATCACGGTGCGCAACACGCCGCAGCAGCTCGCTGGCGCCCGGATCTCCCGGCACCACGGCAGACCTGCCGGACTCGGCGGGCCGCGTCGCGTCGGCTCGGAAAAGCAGGCTCAGACCGGCTTGCTGTCGAACTCCACCGTGACACGCTACGCAGCGCTCGTTGAAGATCGGACGGACGTCGCGATTGAAGTCCACCTCGTCGCCGCTTGCCGAGCCCCACCCGAGCCAGACGACGCCCCCGACCATGGCGAGCGTGACTATCGGCAGCAGGCTCCTGGACATCTGTCAGTGCTCGGCAATCATCGCCCGGGCCTGCTCGACGTATCGATTGGCATCTTCCGCGAGCAGCAAGCGCTCCTGAACCAGCCTCAGCGCCGCCCCAGACACCTGGTCGACGTAATCGTCGGTGCTCGAATAGCGCTCCTCCAGCGACAGACGCGGGTCGCCGCCGGCGAGGCGCTCGGCTCTGGTGTGCGGCAGCGGGATGGTGGATCCGATGACGCTACACAGAGCACCCTCGGCGTAGCCGGCACTGCGCAGGTTCCAGCCCAGGTAGGTCGCCATGGGCACCTCGATCGCCGGTATGCGGATACCGGCGACATCGTGGCCGTCGCCGTCGACCGCCGGCACGAACGCCGGGTACGGGGCACCCTCGGTCGGAGGCTGCTTGGCGTAGTCGACAACGTGCACTTGATTGACTTGGCCGTCGTAGCCGACGCCCGGAATCTGCGGATAGCCGACCGCGGCCTGGCTGGGCGGAACAAGCGTTCCATCGGATCGTGACGGGAAGCGGCTGTCCGGCGGCAGCGTCCCGTCGCTCACCCAGTGGTCGAGCGCCACCAGCAGGGCACGGGCCGGGCCGCCGCGGTGCAGCGGGTTGCTCGGCAGCTGACAATTCGCCACCGGTCCGGGCTGCACGCCGAACGAGTTGGAGTGCGGTGTGCTGGAGATCAGGTAGGCACGGACATTTTCCGGCAGATCGAGCGGCTCGCCGGCCGTATCGGTGACGATCAGCGAGGAACGCCCCTGAAAGAACTCCGTCGATGAATCGACGTGCATCACCTTGGGGCAGTTGCCGGCCGCCTCGCAGCGCGCCAGCACGCCATCGCGCTTGCCGGTCACTGAATCGGTCAGCGTAGCGTAGGTGAACGGGAACTGATCCCCTGGCTGGAGATGGGACTCGTGCTCACGGGAAAAGCGCCCCGGTTGCCCAAAGCGATGGTTGATGAAGGTCCGGCGTGCCCCGGCCACATCAGGGACCACGCCATCGAAGACGACCCGTCCGACCTCGTCTTCGTTGAAGCCTTGATACAGCATGTCGCGCAGGAAGCGGCCGCTCTGCGAGATTCCCAGCGCGTAAGCGCGCTCGATACCGGGAGCTCCGCCCGGCGCCAGCGGGTTGGCGTTGCCCGCGTGGTCGGCGGCAGCGTAACGCAGGAAGGCAACGACGTCCCGTACGGAGGCAAACGCCAGGCCGGCGACGACGGAGTCGCGCGCCGTATAGATGAGTTCGTAGATAGCACCAGCGTCGAAGCCCTCCGGGCGCTCGACCAGTATCTGCTCGGCGCTCGTGAAGAAGGTTCCCCCACGGGTCACGGGCATATAACGGAACGATAGATCCGGCGGCGTCTGCCGGATGTCGTGCGCGTACTGACGTACCGTAAGCTGAGCATCGCCGGGATCGAGGCGGGCCGACGGGTAGTTCAACGTCGCGACAGCGGGATTCCGATCGTGGTCGAATATGAACTCCTCCCGGCTCGGGGCCTCGACCCCCGGTACCGCTGGCGCTTCCAGGAACATGCGCCCATCGCCGGGAGGCGCGTCCGTTTGCCACCCGGACCAGACGATCGTGTAGCCCTGGCGCATCATGAAGCCGTTGCCAGCGTGGTCCGCCGTCGATGGATCGTTGACGCGCGGCGCGTCGTTCATCAAGCCGAGCCCGATCTTGCGGCCGCGATTGAGCACGTCGTAGAAAATGCGCTTGTTGCCCCGCCCCAGCTCGATCGGCTTGAAGATGACCACGGTGGTCGTATACCGCACTCGCCCGTCGGCATCTCGCCGCGCCAGCGCCAGATCGACGATGTTGGCGTTGTGCGGATCCTCCGGATCCACCGCCATGGTGACGCGCAGCGTCGCTTTCTCGTAGAGCCCGACATCGCCGAAGCTCCGTCCGTCGAAGGTCGGCGACTCCAGATCGACCACCTCGACTCGGATCACCTCACCGGAAGCAACGCTCGTCAGCAACGACAAACCAAGCGCTAGCGCGGCACTTCCCTTCCATCGCATCATAGACTTCGCACACTTCGCGCCCCTTACGGCGATGCGCTCAAACGGCGGGCAGGTGAGCAAGCCTAGCAGGCCGTGGTGAAAGTGTGGTGGGTCTGGCGACAGGGACTTGCGAAGTGGAGGCAAGGAGAGAGGAGGAGGCGATGGTTACCCCATCGTTGACGAGGAACGACGCAGCATACGCGCGCAACCCCCTGTCGCCCGAAGGGTTACGGCGATTGCACTCGGATCATCGGGCACCCGCTTTGCCGGCTACGTCAATGTTCGGTCGCCGTGCGCTCAGCTGGGCAGGTCGGGAAGATCCGCCAGCACCGTCAGAAACAGGTCGCGGGACCTGGCGAGAGCGCGCGCCCCCGCCGGCTGGAGATGAAAGTAGCGCTTGGCGCGCCCGCCGCGCTCCGGCGTGGGTGGCCCCTTGCTCGTGCCGAGGTATCCCTTGGCGTCCAGCCGCCGTAGCGCAGCATAGACGTTGCCAATCGACACCGGACGACCGGTACGCGCCTCGATGTCGCGTCGAATCTGCATGCCGTAGGCGTCATCGCCAAGGCGGACGAGGGTCGTCATTACCAGCAACTCGAACTCACCCAGGTACTCGCCCTTGCCCATTCGATTACTCCGTCCGGAGCGCGGTGGCCGGCTCGACGCGCGTAGCACGGTGCGCCGGTATCCAGGCCGAGAGCCCGGCCACCCCGAGCAGCACCCCGCCAACGGTGCCGTAGACAACGGGATCGACGGCATTGATCGTCGGCTCGACGCTCGCCAGGACACGCGCGAGCGCCAGCGCCCCTGCGAGCCCAACGCCGACACCGCACAGAATCAGCAGGCCCGAATTGCGCACCACCATGGCACGAACATCGCCACCGCGCGCACCGAGTGCCATGCGGATTCCGAACTCGCGCGTACGCTGCGCCACCATGTACGAAAGCACACCGTAGATCCCCGTTGCGGACATCACCAACGCGAAGAGCGCGAACGCTCCGAACAAGGTCGAGATAGCGCTGATTTCCGCCAAGTCATCCGCGAAGATGCGCGCCTGCGTGCGCACATCGGCTATCGGCTGCTCGGGGTCGATGTCCCAGACGACGCGCCGGATAGGGGTCGCGACGCTCAGCCGGTCCCCCACCGTCTCAACCAGGAGGGCTCCCGCGTGAGCGGTGTGCTGCGCCAACGGCAAGTAGACGGACGGAACCACGAGATTGTCAGGGTCCGGGTACACCTCGTCGGAAACTACTCCGACGATCTCCAGCCACTCGCCGGCCCCGCTCAACCGAAGTCGACGTCCGACCAGATCCTCGCCGGCCCAGAAACGCTCCACCGTTTCGGCGTTGACCAACGCTACCGGGGCTCCGCCAACATCGTCTTCTGGCCCGAGTAGCCTCCCCTGGATCGGCCGCATCCTCATCATGTCGAAGTAGCCCGGGTCAACGGTGACCGGAAAGGCCCACGGCACCTGCTCGGCGGTGCGAACCTCGGCGCCCTCGATCTCTATCGACGCGGTCCCAACCGCATCGGCCAGCGGGCGAGCGTCCACCCACGCGGCTCGAACAACGCCGGGGATCGCCTGCGTCCGTTCCAACACCTGCTGCCGGAACGCCCGCACTTCTTGCAAATCCGGATAGCCGGTCTCGGGCAACTCGACGCGCAACGTGAGCACCGCCTCCGGATCGTAGGCGTACTCCAGCGAGCGCAAATCTAGCAATGCCCTGATAATGAGACCGGCAACGACCATCAGAGTGATCGCCAAAGACACCTGCGTGGCGACGAGCAGACGCCGACCACGAAGCGTCGCCACGGAACCCGAGGAGCGGCCGCTTTCCTTGAGGGTCGAGGCAAGATCGGCGCGTGCTGCGCGTAGCGCCGGTACGAGCCCGAACAGCACCGGGGCGCAGACCGACACACCGAGAGTGAACACCAACACCGGTCGGTCGATCTCCAACATCGAGAAGAACGAGCTGATGCCGGAGCTACTGCCAGCAATCCAGGTAAGCCCGACCAGCGCCGCGTGCGCCACCCCCAGTCCGAGCAGCCCCGAAGCTATTGAAAGCAGCACGCTCTCGGTGACCAGTTGCCGCAAGATTCGCGCTCGTCCGGCCCCGAGTGCCGCCCGCACCGCCAACTCCTGGGTCCGCCCGGTGGCCCGAGCAAGCGTCATGGTAGCGACGTTGGAACAGGCGATCAGCATGACCAACCCGACGGTGATCGACAGTAGGAGGAGAATGGCCCAGAATCCGTCGTCCGCCATCCCGTCGTAGAAACTCTGGACGTTGGGGATCCAGCCGCGGTTGGTCTCTGGATAGCGATCTGCCAGGCTCTCGCCGATCTCCAGGAACTCGGCATGTGCCTGTGCCATGGTCGCCCCCGCCACCAGCCGACCCGTGACCAGCAGGTCTCGCTGGTCACGGCGCCGAGCGGTCGGACTCAGCTCCATCGGCACCCAAACGTCGATGCGAGCCAGGTCACCCCACTCCAGCGCCTCGGCGACGATCCCGACGACAACCGTCGGGTGACCGTCGAGCTTGAGCTCCCTGCCGACAACATTCGAGTCGAGTCCGTAGCGTCGCTCCCAGAACCCGTGGCTGAGCATGACAACGTGATCCGCGCCGGGGTCGTCTTCGCCGTCAACAAAGTCGCGGCCGAGCGTCGGCGCAACACCCCAACTACCGAACGCATTCGCCGTCAGAGCACCGATGAGAACGCGCACGGGCTCATCGCCATCGACCAACGCTCCGGCTCGTTGCTCCAAGGCAGCCATGTCTTCGAGTTGTTCTGTCTGCTCCCGGTAGTCGATGAAGTCCGGCAAGGAAGGTGTCTGTCGCTCGACTCCCCGCTCGGGATTCTGCATGAACACGAGGGCGAGCTCGTCGGTGTTCTTGAACGGAAGGTCGGTGAAGAAGATGACGCTCACCATGCTGAAGATGGCGCTGTTTACGCCGATGGCCAGCGTCAGCGTAAGCACCGTAAGGCCGGTGAAGACGGGGGCACGCAAGAGTGACCGGACGCCGTACTTCAAGTCCTGAAGCAAGTTGCTCATAAGAGCCTCCCTTCCGGCGGGCAGCCAGAGGCGTTTCTTGGGGCGATCCAGCCCAGGGCGTAGAGATCGCAGCGCTTGGCCCCAGTACCACCGGCGTGCCGCACGCCGGTCCTGCGGCAAACGATGCCGCCGGTACTCCTCGCTCAGGTCACCGAGCAACTCTTCACGCTCTGCGGCGGGCGAGAAAATTCGCAGCAGGAAGGCCGCGAGTCGGGGCGGGCGGCTGTTCGGGGCAGGCCTATCGGACGATTTGTTGCGCATTGCACAGGAAAGTACGGCGAGCGGCGCCGTTTGGTTTCAAGTTTCCGTCGGCCGTTGAGCTCACGCTCGACAACAGTTGATGACGACGCAGACGACGCGCGTCACGTTGAGCCCCGGACCACTGAGCATCTTCGATCAGAACGGCAAGGCGTCGAGCGCCTTCATCGTCCACACCGACCCCGACAGCTACTGCCCAGACGGTGAGGAAGCCGGCTGCGCGGGGGCGGGCGGATCGCCTGCGGCATCATCCGCCGGCAGTAGTCGCGGCAACCTCAGAACGGCAAGAACACCGGCACGAGCAGAACGAGCAGAACGAGCAGCAGGACCGTCAACGGCGTCCCCACGCGCAAGTAGTCTTTGGCGCGATACCCGCCGGCTCCCATGACCAGCAGGTTGGCCTTGTGGCTGAACGGCGTCATGAATGCCGCCGAGGCCGCCAGGCTGACCCCCATCATCAACGGGTATGGGCTGAGCTGTAGTCGACCGGCCGTCTCGAAAACTACCGGCGCCAGTAGAACCACCGCCGGGGCCCCGTCGAGCCCCTGGCTGAGCAGGCTCGCCATGAAGACGAGCGCTGCAAGCACCGCATAAGGCCCCAGCGAGCCCACCGTCGAAGCCACCGAGTCTGCGAGGAAGCCTGCAGCGCCCGATCGCTCCATCGCGAAGCCCACTGGTAGCACTGCGGCAACGAGAAAGATCACCCGCCACTCGATCACCCGGTAGGCCTCTTTCATAGTCAGCGCACCGGCGACCAGTACCAGAGAAGCGGCGGTGAACGCGGCGACATGGATCGGCTGCCATCCGGTTGCCACCAGCAGAATCATCAGCAGCAGTCCCGCCAGAGCTAGCGGCGCCTTGTTGGTGCGCCGGACGGCCCGTTCGGTGGCCGACAGCACCACGAAGTCAGGCTCTGAGGCGAGCCGGGCGACCTTTCCCGGTGGCCCATGCAGCAGCAGCGCGTCGCCGAAGCGCAGCGGCACGCGGGCCAGATCAGCATGAATCGGCCGCCCCTCGCGCCACAACGCCAGCGCCAACAGCCCGTGGCGATGCTGGAAGTCGAGCTCCTCCAGGGTGCGGCCTTCGGCAGCCGACCGCGGGGCGACCGCCGCTTCTACCATCGCCGCCGCATCGGTCTCCAGGAGCTCGCGCCCCACTCGTGGCCCGATCTCGACCTCGCCAGCATCGGCCAGCGCCGCCACGGCGCCGGGATCCGCGGCCAGCAACAGGCGATCGCCCGCCCGGATCGTGTCGCTCGGGGAGAGCATTAGACGGGTCTCCTGATCCCGGATGATGCCCGCGACGGTCAGACCGACGATCTCGCTGAGGCGACTGGAGGAGATCGTGGCTCCCGCGAGGCCGGAGTCTGCCGGCACCTCGATCACGCACAGGCGCTCCTGCAGGTCAGCCACCGCCGAAACTCCGGTTTCCAACACCCCCCACCCCGGCTCGGCTGCGAATCGCTCGAGATCCTCACTTCGCCCGATTGCCAATACCTCGTCGCCCAGCCGCAGTGTCTGTTCGGCCAGATGATCGGTGTAGAGCTGTCCCCGGTGGCGGATAGCCAACACCACCACCCCGAATCGTCCGCGGAAGGCAAGTTCCCTCAGGGTGTTGCCGGCCACGGTGCCTCCCGCCTCGACGACAACTCTCATGCCACTGACGTCCGGCGACACGCGCGGCAAGCGATCCACCTGCATCGGATGAACGTCCAGCTGCTCCATCTGCAGAAACTCACGGACTTTCGAGACCTCGCCGTCGACGATGAGCACGTCACCGCCCCGAAGGCGTGTACTGCCCTCCGGAACCAGCGTCTTGTCTCCCCGCTGGATCAACACCACCTTGAAGCCCAGAGTGTTGCCGAGGCGAGTCTCCGCCAGCGTCCGACCATCCAGCGCACTGCTGGTAGGGAGCCGCAACGAGAACAGCCGCTCCTCGAGTTGGTAGATCTGGCTCAGGTCCTCGCCCTCGAGGGTCGCCGGCCCGCGACCAGTGTCCGCCGGAAGCAATCGCTTTCCCACGGTCAGCATGAAAATCATGCCGAGCGCCATGATCGCCACGCCGATCGGCGTGAAGTCGAACAGCTGGAACGGCTCCAGCCCGCGATCGGCCATCATCTGCGCGGCAACAATGTTGGGCGGTGTGCCGACGAGAGTGGTGGTACCGCCGAGAATCGCGCCGAAAGCGAGCGGCATGAAGAGCCGCGAGGGAGCCAGGCCGGCGCGCGGCGCCACGGCGGCGACAGCGGGCATCAGGACCGCGGTCGCAGCAATGTTGTTCATGAAAGCAGACAGCACGCCGGCCACCAGCATCAAGGTCACCAACAGTCGTGTTTCGCTGTCCCCCGCCAGCCGGTAAAGGCGATCTCCGATAAGGTCGGCAACCCCGGTCTCGAGCAGGGCGGCGCCGATGATGAACACCGACAGCATGGTGATCACGGCAGGCGACGAAAAGCCCAGGAACGCCTCGCTGGGGGTCACGAAGCCGGCGAATATCAACACCACCAGGCCGAGAAACGCCGTCAGGTCGACCGGCAGCTTCTCCGTGAGGAACAGATAGACCATCACCGCGAGCAGCAGGAACAGACCGCCGATCTGCAGGGTCACTGGCGCCTCTGTCTTCCCATCCCGTCCACGCGCTCGCTAGCCGAGCCGCGGCGCTGTCGGCTCTCGCGAAAGCGTCGAGTTGCTCAACCGTGTCGTCTGGCCGGCCTAGGATAACCCGCGCGGCGGCGCGGCGAGCCGCTGCCCGGGCATGCGGGCAGCATCACGCGGCGGTTCCACCGTGGGGTCTGGGTTCAAGCGTCGCTGCAGCAACGCCAGCTCCTATCCCACAGACTCCGAGCTCCGGCCCGGTACCGACGAAACACCACGAAGCGTCGCGCTATTCCGCCTCGAACCCGACCTGCTTGTGGCTGCCGTCACAAAAGGGCTTGTTGCTCGACGCGCCGCATCGACACAAGGCGGCCCGCGTACCCCGCCAGCCTTGCCGCCCTGAGGCGGATCGTATGCCGAGGTTGCCCGCCACGATCAGCGGGCCGTTTTCCACCCGCTTGATCGTCAGCGGTCCGCCGGTCGACTCGAGGGTCGGCTCCCCGATGTCGCCCACGGCGCCACGGTCGCGGAATCCGGCTTCTTCATGCGAGTTGTCGCAGAACGGTTTGTTCTTCGAATCCCCGCACCGACAAAGCGCTGCTCGGAAGCGCACCCCCCACAGGTCGTCGGCGGCCCCGTCGATTTGCAAATCGCCGGAGAAATACAGCGGCCCGTTATTCGCCACCGTGACCTCGTTGGTCGTCGGCGTTGTCTCAGCCGCCCCATCGCCCTTGCGCTCGTAGGTGAGCGCGCCCGTCGGGCATCGCTGCACCACATCGGCAACGTCGTCGGCCACACTGCTGCCCGGCTCACACCAGGGCTTGCGCCCACTGACGAACAGCTCGCCCTTGGCCCGTGTGCACTCTCCGACGTGGATGCAAAGGCGGCTGTCCCACCGCACATCCATCTCGTCGCCATCGAACTTGAAGATCCGCTTGTCTGCCATGACCTCGACTCACGCTGCGCTCTGTTCGGAAAACCGCCCCGGGAGCGTAATGTATCAGCATCCGTTTGCTGCGAAGGCGGCTCTTGATCCTAGTCACCAGGGCTAACAGGCCGTGGTGAAAGGGTGGTCGGTCGAGCGGAGAGATCCCGTGGCACGCAGGGGTGTTGATTGGGCAGTATATATAGAGGCATAATACCTCTATGCAGATTGCCTCCTCCCTTAAACCCGAGCAACCGAACATGCGCTCGTCCGATCCCCCCGGTTCTGCTCCGCTGAAGCCCAATGTCTTCCTGATTCTCCTGGCCCTGGTCGAGGGGCAGGCGCACGGCTACGAGATCCGCAAGAACATCGAGCGCCGCTCCGAGAGCTCGGTACGCCTCGATCCTGGCACGCTGTACCGGCACCTCGGTCGCCTCCTGGACGAGGGCTTGATCGAGGAGAGTCGGCGCCGCCCCAGCGACGACGATCCTAGGCGTCGCTATTACCGGCTTACGGCCACCGGTATCGGCGCCATCGAGGGCGAAGCAGAACGCATGGCGTCGCTGGTCACGGCGGTACGGGCGAGAAAGCTGACGCGCTCTGCCAGCGGGGCCCGATGAGCCCTCCTCGCCTACCTGGACCGCGGCCATCCAGGCTGCTGCTGCGCCTGTATCGGCTAGCGCTGCGGTCTTATCCCCGTGCCCACAGGCGCCGCTTCGGGGCCGAGATGCAGCTCATGCTCGAGGAGGGCTGGCGAGACGAGTGCCTTGGGCGCCGCTCCCCCGTCGCTTTCTGGGCGCGTGCGCTGAGCGAGCCTCTGCGCAATGCCTTCGTACAGCGCTTCGGCAACAACGACATCAGAGCTCGATGCCGAGGCATTGGCGGCGTCGCGCGCCATTCGCATCCTCCGGGCCGCTCCCTCGCAACCCGGATCAAGACCGCCATGGGAAACCTCGCGCAGGACGTCAAGTTTGCCTTTCGGATGATGTGGAGCGCTCGCGGCTTCAGCGCCGCTGTCATCGGCACGCTGGCGCTCGGGATTGGCGCCAACGCCGCCATCTTCAGCGTCTTGAACGCCGTTGTGCTCTCGCCGCTGCCCTACCCGGAGCCGGAACGGCTGGTTCACGTGTGGACCCAGTTCCCGCTTCAGGACATCGATCGCTTCGAAGTCTCGGCGGCCGAGTTCAGTGACTACAAGGCCGAATCCGAGCTGTTCGAGGCGATGTTCGCCTACCGCCTCTCGACCCGCGTGGTGACCGGGGGCGACCGGCCGATCCGGATCTCCGCGGCGGTGGCCTCGGCCGATATTTGGAGCGTCTTGGGAGGACAAGCAGCGATCGGTCGTACCTTCGGTCACGAGGAAGACCGGCCGGGAGTCAGTCCTGTAGCCGTTCTCGACTACGGCTTCTGGCAACAGACCCTCGGGGGAGACCGCAGCATAGTCGGCGAAAGCCTGCTGTTGAACAGTGTCCCTTACGAGGTGGTCGGCGTAATGCCCGCCGGCTTCCGCATGACCGGCACACGAGTCGATCTGTGGATCCCGCTGGCGATCGACACCGAGAACCTCACGGTGCGTACCGGTCACGGGCTCTCGGTGATCGGCCGCACCGTGCCCGAAACCTCTCTCGGCGCCGTGCGGGCGGAAATGCAGGTAGTCTCCGACCGCTGGCGTGACCTCTACGAACACGCCCATCCCCTGACCGCCACAGGGGTGCAAGAGCATGTGGTCGGCGACGCCCGACGACACCTGTCAGTGCTGATGGTCGCGGTCGGCTTCGTGCTGCTGATCGCCTGTGCCAACGTCGCCGGACTGCTGATGGCACGCACGACCGGACGCCAGCGAGAGATCAGCGTGCGCGCCGCTCTGGGGGCCCAGAGGTCGCGGCTGGTCGGGCAGATCCTCACGGAGGCGGTTCTGCTGTCGCTTTGCGGCGGGATGCTCGGCCTGGTGGCGGCCGGCGTCGGCACGCGGCTCCTACTTCAAGTCGAGCCGGGCAATCTGCCGCGAATCGGCGAGATCGGTACCGACGCGAATGTGCTCGCCTTCGTGCTGCTGACCTCGGTAGCCACCGGTCTCTGCTTCGCCTCCGTTCCGGCATGGCGTGCAGCGCGCACCGGCGCCAACATCGCACTGCAGACGTCCACCCGTTCGACGTCGGGTGCGCAGCGCTACCATTTCCATCGTCTGATGGTGATCGCTGAGGTCGCAATCGCTGTCGTCCTGGTAGTCGGCGCCGGGCTACTGGTGAGGAGCCTCGGATCGCTGACGCGTGTCGATCCCGGCCTCGACCCCAGCAACTTGATCGCCTCTCGAGTCTCGCTGCCCTTCAGCACCTACACGAGCTCGGCCCAGTCGATGGCGTTCTGGGAACGACTGCGCCGGGAGTTACGAGGGTTGCCGGGCTTCGCCGACGCGGCGCTGGTAAGAGCTTTACCGATGCGTGACGAGGTCTGCATGGAGGTGTTTCTGCGTCAGGGCGAAACGCTCCAGAGCGCCAACCAGAGCGGCCACGTTCCGAGCTTCGACTATCAGCTTTCCTTTCCCGGCTACTTCCACACAGCAGGCATTCCCTTGACCGCTGGCCGCGACTTCACTGCTGCCGACCGGCCGGGGGCGTCGCGGGTGGCAATCGTTACCGAGAGCCTGGCGCGCCGCTACTTCCCCGACCGGACCCCGGTCGGCGAGAGGATTCGCATCCTTGCCTCCAACCCCAACGACGTGCCCTTCGAGATCATCGGCGTCGCCGGCGACGTGCGCCACGAGGGGCTCGGCGCCGACGCTCCTGTACAGATCTATGTGCCATACGCACAGGCCGCCGAGTACCGGCCCGGCCTCACCTGGACAGCGGCGATCGTCGTACGCACGGAGCTCGACGCCGAGGCGGCGATCGGATCGCTGCGCCGCACGATCCGGGCTCTCGACCCGGATCTGCACGTCGCCGACGCCAGCACGATGAGCTCGCTCATGCGTGACTCGGTGGCTAGGCCGCGCTTCACCACGCTGCTCTTGTCGCTGTTCTCGGCGCTGGCTCTGGCGCTGGCCTGCATCGGCATCTACGCGATCGTCGCCTACAGCGTTGCGCAGCGCACCCGTGAGATGGGCATCCGAATTGCCCTCGGCGCCGAGCACCGGCGGATCATCGCCCTCGTATTGCGGGTGGGCATGACGCCGGCGGCAATCGGCATCGCCATCGGCATCGTCGGTGCGCTCGCCATGAGCCGACTTCTCAGCAGTCTGCTCTTCGGTGGCACGCCAACCGACCCGTTGACCTACCTGATGGTCACGGCGATCCTCGCCGGCTCCGCTCTGGTCGCGTCATGGGTGCCGGCACATCGCGCCACGCGGGTCGACCCGCGAGAATCGCTGCGCGCGGAGTGATGTTCGGTCAGGACGGTGTGTGGGAGACATGCTGACCTGCGTAAGCCATCTCACGAGCATCACAGCAGGGACTCCCAATTGGTCACCGGCCGGCTGATACTCGTTGTGGACGCATCGTTGCGCGGTCTCGTCGCCTGCAGCGCCACAGCTCGAGGATTCGACATCACATGGATGCCATGAACGTAGAGAAGGTCGTTCGCGAGCGCTACGCCGAGGGCGCCCAAGCGCGCGTGGCCGATCTGTGCTGTCCCACCGAGTACGACCCGTCGTACCTGGAGGTAATACCAAGCGAGGTGCTCGAGCGGGACTATGGCTGTGGCGATCCTTCGCGGCACCTGCGTCCCGGTGAGACGGTCCTGGACCTCGGCAGTGGTACCGGCAAGATCTGCTTCATAGCCGCTCAGGTAGTTGGCCCCGCCGGCCAGGTGATCGGCGTCGACATGACCACCGATATGTTGGAGGTGGCGCGTCGCAACGCACCGGTGGTCGCCGAGCGCATCGGCTACGCCAACGTCGAGTTCCGTCGTGGGCGCATCCAGGACTTAGCGCTCGATCTCGATCTGCTGGACCAGGAGCTCGCCATTCGTCCGGCCGGCAGCCACGAGGAGATGCTCGCCTCCCAGGCGCGCGCCGACGAGCTACGCCGGCTGCAACCGCTCGTGGAAGCCGAGTCGATCGACGTGGTGCTATCCAATTGCGTGCTGAACCTGGTGGACACGGCGGCCCGTGAACTGCTCTTCTCCGGGATCCATCGCGTGCTACGTCGGGGCGGTCGCGCGGTGATCTCCGATATCGTGTCAGACGAGCCGGTGACACCGGAGATGCAGGGGGATTCCGAGCTGTGGAGCGGATGCATCTCAGGCGCCTTTACCGAGCGTGGGTTCCTGGAGGCTTTCGAGCAAGCCGGTTTCTACGGCATCCGCGTGCTCGAGCGCCAGGCCGAGCCGTGGCGAACCGTCGACGGCATCGAGTTCCGCTCGCTGACCGTCGAGGCCTTCCGTGGCAAGGAAGGCGCGCGGCGCAACCCGCGCGAGACGAAGGGTCAAGGCTACGACGTCACTACGGAAGCAGAGGCCTGTTGCGACCCGGAGAGCTGTTGTTGATGGCGCACCGGCACCCGTGTTAGCGACTAGCAAGTTCCAGGATCCCGACGTCACCGCCAATGGAGAGCGGCGCGCCTCGGTACGCCTGGGCAAGCTCGATACCCTGTGGTTCAACACCGGCACGCTCTGCAACATCGAGTGCCGCAACTGCTACATCGAGTCGAGCCCGCTCAATGACCGACTCGCGTACCTGACCGCGGCGGAGGTGCGCTCCTACCTCGACGAGATCGAGTCGCTGAGTCTCGGCACGTCGGAGATCGGCTTCACCGGGGGCGAGCCGTTCATGAATTCGGAAGCTCCTGCAGATGCTCGACGACGCCCTGTCGCGCGGCTTCCAGGTGCAGGTGTTGACCAATGCCATGCGGCCGCTGATGCGACCGACTGTATGCGAGCCGCTGCTGGCGCTGCTCGAGCGTTTCGGGGGGTCGCTACGCCTGCGGGTCAGCCTCGACCACTACACTGAGCGCCTCCACAACACCGAGCACGGCGCCGGCTCGTGGACCCCAACGTTGGAGGGTCTGCGCTGGCTGGCCAGCTCGGGATTCGCGATCAGCGTTGCCGGACGGACCTGCTGGGAGGAACGCGAACAGGATGCACGAGAAGGCTACCGTCAGTTGTTCCACGAGCTGGCCGTCAACATCGACGCCGATGATCCGGGCGCCCTGGTCCTGTTTCCCGAGATGGACGCAAACGTCGACGTCCCCGAAATCACGGTCGATTGTTGGGGCATCCTCGGCATCGACCCCGGCGACGTGATGTGCGCTAGCAGCCGCATGGTGGTCAAGCGCAAGGATGCGCCCTCGCCCACCGTCGTAGCCTGTACGTTGCTGCCCTATGACCCGCAGTTCGAGCTCGGCAACCGCCTGGCCGATGCGCTCGGCGGCGTGAAGCTGAACCACCCTCACTGCGCCAAGTTCTGCGTGCTCGGCGGCGCCTCTTGCTCGGCGGGCGGCGCACTCAGCGCCGAGGCGATCAGCTGAACTATTGGCGCCGCCACACGAAGTAGACCGGGACGCCGAGGAGCACGATGATCAGGCCCGGCCACGTCGTGGAGGTCCGGTAGGTGAAAAGAACGACTACAAGGGTGGCGGCGCCCGCCATGTAGATGATCGGAACGATCGGGTAGCCGAAAGCGCGGTACGGCCGCTCCGCGTCGGGACGGGTACGGCGGAGACGAAATAGGCCAGCAATGGTCAAGATGTAGAAGAGCAGGGAGGCCGAGACGATGTAGTCGAGCAGGTTGCTGTAGAGGTTGCCGTACGTGCCGGTGTTTGGGTCGAAAGTTCTCGGCAGGATGAGCGTGGCTGCCCAGAGTCCCTGCAACACGAGGGCTGCCGCGGGCACCTTCTCCTTGTTGAGGCGCCCCGCCACCGCGAAGAACAGGCCATCGCGAGCCATGGCGTAGTAGGCTCGCGCCCCCGACAGTATGTGCCCGTTGTTGCATCCAAACGTCGAGATCATGATGCCAATCGACATCAAAACGACGCCTAGACCGGGGAAAATCGCTTCGATGGTCGCCGTAGCCACTCGGTCCGAGGGTGCGGTCTGAATCTGCTCGATGGGGAGCGTCGCCAGGTAGGCAACGTTCGTCAGGATGTACAGGGCGATCACGATGGTGGTGCCGAGGGCCAACGACAAGGGGAGGTTGCGGCGTGGGTTCCTCACTTCGCCGGCGGTGAAAGTGATGTTGTTCCAGGCATCCGCCGCGAACAGTGATCCGACCTGCGCCACGCAGACCGCGATGAACAGACCGTAGGTCGTGGCCGCCGTCAAGCCGGGGACGATGGAGACCTCTCCACGCGGCGTCCAGAGGTCTGTGAAGTTCACCCCGCCGCCCCCAGCCCTCCACCCGAGCGTCAGACCAACGACGATGAGCGCCAGCAGCGCAACTGTCTTGGTGATGGTGAACGAGTTCTGGACGAGTTTGCCGTACTTGAGCCCGCGCGTATTGGTCCATGTGATGAAGGCGATCATGCCTATGCCAACCAACTGGGCCGTCGACAAAGAGACCGCGTATCGTGTGGACAGGTGGAGTGGCGGGATGATGTAGCGTTCCTCGGAGATCCAGGGCCAGAGCCATTGGGAATAGCGAGCGAACGCGACCCCGACCGCCGCGATAAGGCCAGTCTGGATGACCAGGAAGAGCGTCCACCCGTACAGGAAAGCCAGCAGCGGCGAGAACGCCTCGCGGATGTAGACATACTGACCACCCGCACGCGGCATCATGGCGGCAAGCTCTCCGTAAGATAGGGCCGCCGCGACCGTCAGGACGCCAGCGATGGCCCACGCGACCAAGAGCCACCCAGGACTTCCCAGCAGCCGGGCCATGTCGGGAGATACGAGGAAGATGCCCGAGCCGATCATCGAGCCGACGACGATCATCGTGGAATCGAAGAGACCGAGTCCCCGCTTGAACTCGGTTTCGAGCGTCGTGGCCTCCCTTGCCGCTGTGGGCTGGGGTGAGTCGTCCATTTGAGTCTCGGCTATCCGCCCCTCGTGGTGTTGGCCTGGGCCCATCGGCCCGTCGAATGGTGGCAGGTTTCCATCAACGCCGAAGATCATAGTGGTATCCGCTGCGCCAGTGGATCAAGGTACATTCATGATGTTTCAAGACCATCGGAGGATGTGTGGGCAGGTTCGAAATCACTGATGTGAAGGCTCGCGAAATCATCGACTGCCGCGGTTGGCCCACCGTCCAAGCCGACCTCTGGGTAGACGGAAAGCTCGCTGGGCGCGCCGACGTGCCGCAGGGGCGTTCGACCGGCACTCACGAGGCTCACGTGCTGTTGGACGGCGAACCTGACCGGTATTCCGGACAGGGCGTGCTGAAGGCGGTGGCCAACGTGAACGGCGAGATCGCAGAGCTCGTGCGCGGTATGGACGTCACCGATCAACGGAAGATCGATGTCGCTATGTGCGGGCTCGACGGAACGCCCGACAAGAGCCGGTTAGGGGCCAATTCGATCGTCGGCGTGTCGCTGGCGGTGGCGCGTGCGCCGGCAAGTGTCTGCGGCGTTCCCCTCTACCGCTACCTGCGTCCGACAGCGCGCGTTCTGCCGGTGCCGTTCATGAACTGCCTCAACGGCGGAAAGCTGACCGCGAACGAGCTGGAGATTCAAGAGTTCATCATCATCCCGGTTGGAGCAGAGACTTACCGTCATGCCTTGCAGATCACCACCGAGATCAACGAGGCTCTGCGCGATGTGGTCATCGGGAAGTACGGGATCTTGGCAACCAATACTGGCGATGAAGGGGGCTTTGCGACCCCGATGCACGGCATTTGGGAGCCCCTCGAGTTCATGCAGCGTGCCTGCGAGAATGCGGGTTACAAAGTGGGCTTCGGCGAGGAGATCATCTACGGTCTCGATTGCGCGGCCAGCCACTGGTTCGACAAAGCGGCCGGGCTCTACGAGTTGAGCGACCAGAAGTACGATCGGGAGGCCTTGATCGAGCTCTATAAGCAGGTGGCCGCGAAGTATCCGTTGGGTTCGATAGAGGACCCGCTCGACGAGGACGACATGGAGGGCTTCGCCAAGTTGACCAGGGAACTGCCAGAGACCCAGATCGTTGGTAACGATCTCTTCGTCACCAACGTCGAGCGCCTGAAACAGGGGGTTGCTGTGAACGCCGCCAACGCTATGCTGTTCAAGGTGAACCAGATCGGTTCCCTGAGCGAGGCTTGGGACGCGGCGGAGTTCGCCTACCGCAGCGGCTACGGCGTCCAGGTCTCCGAGCGTTCCGGCGAGACCGAGGACCCGATCATCGCCGACCTGGTGGTGGGCCTCGACAGCGGCCAGATCAAGACCGGCATGCCAATCCGCGGCGAGCGCACCGCCAAACACAATCGGTTGCTACAGATCGAGGAGGAGCTGGGCGCGGTCGCCCGCTACGCCGGACACGATTTCCGGCGTCCGGTATAGGCAGCGGCTCGGTCGCCCGGGGAAGGCTGTTCGTGTGGTCGGGTTTTCGCAACGCCGAAGAGCTGATAGGCCACGGTATCGCCGATTTGCGGCGAGTCGCACTAGATATCGCTAGTCACGGCCTGGCAGCCGCGGACCCGTACGAAGCTACCAAGGCCCTGATCTCATTCGACGGCCGCAACCTGGCCGTGGCCGACCGGAGCTACGAAATCGCGTCCGACCGGCGAATCTTCGTTGTGGGGGCTGGAAAGGCCAGCTTCCCGATCGCCCGCGCCCTGGAAGAGCTGCTAGAGAACAGAATCAGCGGCGGTCTGATAGTCGGCAAGCACGGCGCGGACGCACGGCTGCAACATATCCCACAGCATTTCGCTGCCCACCCGGTGCCCGACGAGGCTTCGCGGCTCGGGGCGCTACAGACCAAAGCTCTGCTCAACCGCGTCAAACCCCAAGACCTCGTCATCGCTTGCTTCACCGGTGGAAGCTCGTCGCTGTTCGTCGATCCGGTGGGCGGGATTTCCCTGCAAGACAAGCAGGAAACGACCCATGCCCTGTTGACCTGCGGTGCCAAGATTACCGAGATAAACGCGGTTCGAAAGCACATCAGCCGCGTAAAGGGAGGTCGTCTGGCGCTGCGCATGCCGGCGCAAGTACCGCTAATCAACCTCACGGTCTCCGACGTTATTGGAGACGCTCTCGACTGCATCACCGATCCCACCGTACCGGACACGTCGACGTTGGAAGACGCGAGGGCAATGCTGAACAACTACGGGCTTTGGTCACGGGTACCGGCCTCGGTAGCGGCCTACCTTCGCAGCGCCTGCGTGGATCAGGAAACACCAAAGCCAGAGGATTTCGCGGATCGACCGACGCAGAGTCTGGTGGTGGTGCCGGGCGACCGCGCCTGTGTTGGCGCGGCCCAGCGTGCCGAGACCCTGGGTTACGAGACGATCATCCTATCGACCATGCTCGAGGGCGAGAGTGCTGAACTCGGAAACAGGTTCGCCGGAATCGCCAAGGAAGTCTGCCACAACGGTCGGCCTGTGCGCCCACCATGCGTTGTCATCGGCGGCGGCGAGACCACAGTCCGGATCGACGGCCCGGCAGGTGAAGGCGGGCCCAACCAGGAATTCGCGCTGAGCGCTGCCATCGGGATCGGCGGCTTGAGCAATGTGGTCGTCTTGGGCATCGACACCGACGGAACGGACGGGCCGACGGATCTCGCCGGTGGGCTGGTCGATGGTTCGGTGGCCGGCGAGGCTCGCCGGATGGGGCTCGATCTCCCTGGGTATCTTCGTGCCCACGACGCGGGCACCGCCTTGCGGCGGCTGTCGGCCGCGGTGTTGACAGGGACTACCGGCACCAATGTGAACGATTTGAAGATCCTCGTCGTCGGGCGCCCGTGACAGCCCCGGAAAGACTCCGCTGCCCTCCCCTCAAGGGGTGTCCGTCTGTCGTCGTTCGATGGTCTTTTCTACTGGTCGTTGCCCTCCTGTCTCGCGTGTCGTTCGGCAGCTAGTTTCTCGTAGTCGTCGTCTTCTAGGTAGGTGACATCCACCCAGGCAAACCCCATCTCGTCAACCGTTCGCTCGCCATAGCCCACCCACTGAGCCGGATCGGGGTTGGCCGGGTTGGCCGCGGTGTTGTCGTGCCACGTCGTTATCTTGATGATCGTGCCCCTCGGCAGCACCGGTGCGACGTCATCGGCGTAAACGTAGTTGACATGCCAGTTCCACTGGAAGTTGTCGACCGTGCTCAACTGCTCGATGCGACCGTCCGGGTAGATTGCCTCCATCGACATCGCCTTGCCCCGCATGTGCATGTGGGGCTGGAAGTTCTCGAGTCGAGCCGGCGCTCTCAGCACCGTGAAACCGACGGTCGTGGTGATCTGATTCGGGCGGATGTCCATCTCCCCTTCCCGACCGCTGAATCCGGTCAGGATCGAGCGGTACCTTGGCTCTTGACCCTTCGGATAGAAGTAGAGCCCCATCTCGACGACGTCGTCTTTGAGCTCCCGGCCGATGGCGTGATAGTGGACTTCCCAGCGGATCTTCGAGCCCGGGAGCATCAACTTACCGGCGTCGTCCGGGAAGATCTCGCCGACTTTTCCGATTGCCCACTCCATGAAGAGGCCGGCCCCCGGCGTTGCCCCCTCGAAACTAGTCGCCAGACGGGTGACTTCGTCCTCCTCCTGAACGAGACTGGCCAACACGTGATGGACGATCTTGCGGCCACCGGGGAACGACGGTTTGATCTCGATCGCCCGCACCCACCGAGGCTCTGTCAGCCCGGTGTCGACTACCGGCCGCCACCACCTGTCTTGCCCGCGGGCCGGCATCGTGTGCGGAGCCGACCGCACGATCAGATCTGGCTCGCCGAATCGTTCCGCTAGCTGCCAGGCTTCCGGGTCGGGCCACTCGACGGGAGGCGGCAGGTCGTTGACGTCGCCAAGCGGCGCGCCGGTGTCGACCCATCGGGCGATCAGATCAATCTCCCCATCGCTCAGCGAGCGGTCGTTCTTGAAGCTCTTGATGCCAACGTTCTTGGCGATGTGCCACGGCGGCATCACCCGGGCGAGCACCTTCTGCTTGATCTCCCGAGCCCATGGGCGCGCTTCCTCGTAGGTCAACAACGACATCGGCCCGATGGAGTCGGGCTGATGGCAGACCTGACACTTCTGCTGGAAGATCGGCGCCACGTCTTTGGCAAAGGTGACCTCGCCATCGGTCTGCGCCGACGCCAGCACAGGCGCAACCAGCAACAGAGCGAAGACGCAACAGCCTGCCGTCACACCACCCGTGAAACGCAACCCGCTCATGACCTCACTCCCTTTAGGGGTTCTCGGCGACTGATCCATCCGAGATCATTCCGTCACTCGGACTCTTACAAAGCCGTTCGTCCAACAACACTGTGCGTTCCCGGCGCGCCGGATCCCCGAGTAATCGTTCGCGGTTACCCGCAGGAGGTAGTCTCCCGGCTCGCTGAACGTCGCGGTGGTCGTTGTGTCCCCGCTGGCGCTGTCGATCGCGACCATCGGCTCGCTGAACGTGACCTGCCCCGGCCCTTGATGCTTGACCCAGGTCATGGTGATCGCCGGGCGATCCGCGGGGCCGAACGGAATGTCGGTCGGTCGACGCACCAGATCATCGCGTCCCGACACCGACAGGGTCAGCGGTGTGCCGACGGCGACCGTGCGCGGGCCGATAGTAACGCCAGTCGGCCCCTGGACCGCAGGGCTGCCCGGATCGAACGTGATGCTCGGCGGTGCGTTACCGGAGGCACCGTCCTTCAGAACCTCAAGCTCGTAGTCGACGTGCAGGTGACCCGGAATGGCAATGGTTTCACCGCCCGATATCAGGGTCCATACGGCCTGCTGGTCGCCAAAATCAGCCGGGACGGTCACGGTAAACACGCCCCAGTGTCGGCTGGTGAGAAAGTGCGTCGGCTGTCCCTGGTTGATGTCGCCGGGCTCAATGAAATTGTTCGCGCCGATCGGGATGTCGAGCACTTCTTCCGCGTTGCGGTTGAAGTAACCAAACGACAGCGTAAACGTGCCGTCCGGGTTCTGAAACCAGCCCTCGAAGACCGGCGACACCGACGAGCCGCTTTCCCGAGCCGGGGAGAGCGGAAGCTGGCCGGCGCCAACTGTAGTGAGGCTGGCGACGAGGGTCGCCATTGCGCCAGCGACAACGGATACCAGATAACTTCTCATCGACCTGCAACCAGACGGCATTATACAAGCCGATGCCAGGACAGAAACCAGTCGAATATCTGCCTAGCTGCTCCGACTAGCAGGCCGTGGTGAAGTTGTGGTGGGTTGTGCGTCCCGGGCTGAACTCACCCCATGACAACCAAGTCGAGTGGGACTGCAGACAAGCGGCGCGCGCCATCCTCCTCAATCACATAGGTGTCGATGTGGGTGGCCAATATACTCTGATCCCCGACCTCCTCTCGGAACGTGGTCTCCCACTGCGTCACGATATTCTCCTCAAAGCTCCCTTCTGGCGTCTCTTCTCTGGGGCGAAAGACAAAGTGGCCCACCCAGTCGGGTGGAAACCCGATCCCGACTTCATACCCGATACCGGATGGTCGCAGCCCTTGATCCTGAAAGTAGTCGCGCAGGGCCGCGTTCACAGTGGCAATTGGTGTGCCCGCCTTTGCTTCACGCTCTACGACGTCGAAGCTACCGCGGGCAGCGCGCTCGAGTCGCACTAGTTGCGGACTCGGATCGCCATAGATGTAGGTCCGCGCCATATTGACGTGATAGCGCTTGTAGACTCCGCAAAGATCAAACGCGAACACCTCGCCTGCCTGGATCTGTCGTCTGGAGGGCAACAGATGGATGCTGCGCGGTTCCGCCGGAAGCACCGCTTGGGGAATGCCAGCGATCTCACCACCCGCTACGTACATCGCGTGCATGGCTGCGGCATACACTTCCAGGTGGCTCATGCCCGGCTGAAACGTCTCGGCAATGGCTCGATGGCCAATATCAGCAATACGCGCCGCATGCTCCGTGACGGCGATCTCCGCCGGCGACTTGATGTTGCGGATCGTCCGCATGATGGCGCTGGCATCAACGATCTTTGCCCCCTTCTCCTGGCACGCCGCGTCTAACTGCCGGCTGATCGCCGGGGTAGGCAGATAGCTCTCGTACTCCATCCCGACGACCGTGCCCTCTTTCAGCCAACCTTCACTCTGAAGGTCATCGACAAGAGCCTTAGCGCTGCGGCCACCTTCGTAACGCCTTCGATCCGTCGCAGCAGACGGCACCGCGCTCTCGCCGTCGTAAAAGATGAGCCTGTCCTCGTCGACATGGACTGCAGTCGTGATCAGCGGAGTCCAGAAGGTTCGATACCAAGTCACCTCGTAGCCGTGGAGGTAGCAGTGACTCTCGGGCCAGGTGAGCAACAACAGATCGATCCCCATCTGTGACATCATTTCTCGACAG
Source organism: Acidobacteriota bacterium (assembly GCA_965205505.1). GTDB lineage: Bacteria > Acidobacteriota > UBA890 > UBA890 > WLXD01 > DASCOT01. Next base: position 2,344,104 of record CBDBHB010000009.1, on the reverse strand, counting down.
CGGGTGAGTCGACTACCGTACTCTTGCTCGGAGAACGGTAGCGGATACTGGTCGCTCGGAATCCGGCGCAGGTCTTCCTCGATATCCGTGACCGCAGCGAAGGGATTACCGCGGGCCCCACTTGTCTGCTGCGTCGTGGTGCTCAGCGCACACCCGGCTGTCGCTGCCGCAGTCGATCCGACAACGGCGCCTAGAAAGCTTCGTCGGTTTGTTCGAATCATTTGACCTTCTCCTTCTTAGGATGGAGGGACTGAAGGCACCCGGTTTTACGCCCGGATCACTGTGCCGGCCTCGAGCTGACGTACGTGCTCGAATCGCCGCCGTTGGATCTGACGGATCGAACTCCGGTATCAGAGGGATCTGGCGCAACGGTGTTGTTACCGCAGGCGTAGATCGCCAGGCCGGACAGGACAAGCGGGACGGTAAGGCCGCTCCGTTTGCATGGCGCACCTCGCAAGTTTTCACGGAGCATGGTGCGCTCAGGGTGGGTCGAACACACCCAGCTCCATGAGGGCCGGGTCCCGAGCGTCGGTTCGATCGATCAACCTGAGCGTCGTAACGCTCGACGAGCAATTCTCGGACTGATGCCCGGAACGCCGATGATGAGCGGACACTAGCAGCTTCTCTTGCTGTAGACCACGGGTGAGTTAGTCTCTGGAGCCACAAAACGGCGAGCGCATGGCTCGCCCTAAGTGGTTCTGATTCAAGTTGTTTACGAGTGGGCCCTCCAGGACTCGAACCTGGGACCTACCGGTTATGAGCCGGCGGCTCTGACCAACTGAGCTAAGGGCCCTGCGTGAGGTGCTTGGCGGCAAGCCGGGCTGACCGGAGGCCGAGCGCCTAACCTCATTCTAACTGGGTTGGGATGGCATGGCGGTCGGCCTGCGTAGCTCCGCAATACCTCCTCTCCGTGGTGGCTGATAAGCTCCGCTGCGCCGCCGGCCTGCCATTGGTTACGTGACGCCAACAGCGGCTACACGGTGGAAAAGCAGATCGCATACAGCTATCTTCCCGCGACCCATGCACGGGTGGGAGGCAATGGCGAGGTCGAGTACTTCGGCGAGCCGTACCCAGCGAGCGTCGTTGCCGAGTCACTGCTCGACCCTGACGGCGCACGGTTGAAGTGTTGAGACGCGAGGAGCACACGGCCTGGTGATTGCGACAAGCTTTCTGTTTTTCTTGTTGGGGTTCCTCGCCATCGGCATCTATTCGTCGACGCGTCGCAAGCAGACGACCGACGACTACCTGCTGGCCGGGCGCGAGGTCGGGCCATGGCTCGTCGCACTCTCGGCGGTTTCCACCGCCAACAGCGGCTTCATGTTCATCGGGCTCATCGGTGCCACGTATGCCGTCGGGCTGTCGTCCATGTGGATCATGGTGGGCTGGGTGTTCGGCGACTATCTGGCGTGGCGAACGATTCACAAGCCACTGCGAGAACGCAGCGAGCGCGTTGGCGCCAGCAGCGTCACACGTTTTCTCGGAACGTCAGAGACCGGGGAGCGCCAGCGGGGAATCGTCTCGGTGGCAGCGCTCTCGAGCATGATCTTTCTGGGTACGTACGCCGGGGCGCAGCTTACCGCCGGCAGCAAGGCTCTCTCGGTGCTCTTCGGTTGGGACTACAGCGTCGGCACACTGTTGGGCGCGGCGATCGTGGTCACCTACTGCTTTGCGGGCGGCATTCGCGCCTCCATCTGGACCGACGGTGCTCAGGCCTCGGTGATGTTCGTGGCGATGTTCGTGCTGTTGGCGGTGGCGCTGACAGAGATCGGCGGCTTCGGCGAGATGTGGCGGCAACTCGCGGCGATCGATCCGACTTTGATCGACTGGAGACCGGCCAATCTACAGTACGGCTTCGCGCTATTTCTGATCAGCTGGGTAGCCGCCGGCATCGGCGTCCTGGGCCAGCCGCATGTGATGATCCGGCCGATGACGATCAATTCCAGCGACCACATCGGGCTGGCTCGGCGCATCTACACCACATACTACAGTCTGTTTTCCGCCGCCGCGATTACCGTCGGCCTCGCCGCGCGGGTGCTCCTTCCGGTGGTCGAGGAGTTCGATCCGGAGCTCGGGTTGCCCCACCTTGCTCAGCTATTGCTGCCGGAGGTCATGGTGGGCTTCATCCTCGCTGGGGTGTTCGCAGCGACGATCTCAACGGCAGACTCGCTGATCCTTGCCTGCTCGGCAGCGCTGACCCAGGACCTGGCGCCGCACTGGGGCTCTTCATACGCCAAGACGAAGCTGGGAACGCTGCTGGTCACCGCCGGTGTTGTGCTGTTCGTGTTCTCTGGCGGTCAGAGTGTGTTCGACCTGGTAGTGCTGTCATGGTCGGCGTTGGGCGGCACCCTGGGTCCCTTGCTGGCGCTGCGCGCCCTTGGCAAGCCGGTCAGCAATCGGCTGGGGATCACCATGATGGCAGTCGCCCTGGCGGTCATGCTGCTGTGGCGGGCTTTCGGCGATCCCGCCTCGATCTACGAGATTCTTCCCGGAATACTGGCCGGCTTCCTGGTCTACGCGATCGGCCGCGGCCGCTTCTGACCGTTTTCTAACCGCTGGGATCGTTCGCTACCGACTTCAGGGCCCTGAGCTCCCGGGCGACGGCCATCTTACGGCCGTCGAGCACATCGATCTCACCCTCGCCGGATTGCTGCATCGCCTCGATCTGCCTCTGCAAGCTGCGCAGCTCTCGAGCCAGCGCGCCCCGGCGAATCGCCTCGGCACAGCTCACCGCATAGGCTCGGCTCAACTCCTCGCTCTCGTCGAGCACCAGCCTGGTGAGCAGCTGCGAGGCTCCTTCGACCTCGCAGCCGTCGAGCAGATCCTCGACGTGTTCGGGCAACGCGCCGGCGGCCTGGAGCGCAGCCATCAACGCTTCGACCCGCAAGTCGGTGATCCCATCGCCATAGATCGACTGAAGCTCCGACAACCAATCGGGATGGGTGAGCAACGCGCGAGCTAGGTCACGTTCTGCGACCGGGATTTCGGCGAGCCGGGCGGCCGCCGAGGGCGCCGTCACGGGATGCTCGTCGGGAGGGCCGCCGCGCCGACGGCGCGAGCGCTGGCGGAGCTCCGAGAAGCTACACTCGACCAGATGGCGGGAGATTTCCAACGCGTCGCCGATGCGACCGATCCACTCGGCGCGCTCCACACGGTCTTCGACGTCGAGCACGAAACCGAGCAACGACGTGAGCGCTTGCGCCTTGCCCTGCGGGCTTCGCAGGTCGCCGCGGTCGGCTGCCCTGGCGACCAGGAAGCTGAGCGCCGGAAACGATCTCCGCAGCGCCTCCGACAGGCCCTCGGCGCCGCGATCGCTCAGGAAGGAGTCGGGGTCCTGCCCACTCGGCAACTTCACCACCGTGACCTGGAACCCGGCCGGCAGAAACACGCCCACGGTGCGCTCGGCGGCGGCGTGCCCGGCGTTGTCGCCATCGAACGCGATCACCGCCTTGGCGGTGTGCGACGACAACGCCCGAGCGTGCTCCGCCGTGAACGCCGTGCCGAGCGGGGCAACGACGTTGGTGAACCCGTGCTTGGCACAGGCCAGCAGGTCGAGCTGGCCCTCGACTAGCATGACGAACCCCGTCTGGCGGATACCGTCTCGCGCCTCGCGCAGGCCGTAGAGCGTCCGGCTCTTGTTGAACACCGGCGTCTCGGGAGAGTTGAGGTATTTGGGCTCACCCTCCCCGAGCACGCGGCCGCTAAAGGCGATGGGTCGGCCGCGGTTGTCGCTAATCGGAAACACCACTCGTTCGCGTAGCAAGTCGTAGACGCCGCTACCATCGGCACGCTTGCGCACCAGGCCAGCCAGTTCCAGCTCGGCGATCGTGAAGCCGCGCTTCTCGAGCGCGTTCTGCAGCGTGTTCCATCCGCCGGGCGCGAAGCCGAGCCCGAATCTCGAGACAACCGCCTCTTCGAAGCCTCGCTCGGTCAGATAGGCGCGCGCCGCGGTACCGCGCTTGCCCTCAAGCTCGGCGACATAGAATTCCGCGGCGGCGCGCAAAGCCTGGAGGATTCGCTCTCGATCGACCTTTGGGCCTTGCTGGCCGGGTCCGCGGCTCGACTCGGGGATCGCGACTCCGCCCACCTCCGCCAAGCTGCGCACCGCTTCGGCGAAGTCGATGCCTTCGTGCTGTTGCACGAACTTGAACAAATCGCCACCCTCGCCGCAGCCAAAGCAATGCCACAGGCCCTCGTCGTTCACGGTGAACGACGGGGTCTTCTCCTGGTGGAAGGGGCACAACCCTACCCAGCGCGTACCGCGCTTCTTCAACGCCACCACCTCGCCGATCAGTCGCACCGGATCGGCGGAGCGCTTTACCTCGTCGATAAAGGAACGCGGCCAGGCCATGCTCAGCCCTCCAGCCTGACGATCGTTACCCCACCGCCGCCGCTCATCGGATCGGCGGTAGCGAAGCGCACCACGTCGGGGCGGCCGCTAAGGTAGCGGTGGATCGCGTCGCGCAGCCGCAGCTTGCCGAAGCCGTGGATCAAGCGCAGTTCGGGCAACCCCGTGAGCACCGCGTCGTCGAGGTACCTCTCCACCTCTGCGATGGCCTCCTCCACTCGCTTGCCGTGCAGATCGATCTCTCCGCCCACCTCAGGGCGCCGCTGGTAGGCGGTAGAACGCGATCGCCGTCGTTTCCGACCCTGGGTATCGCGCGTGATCTGATCACGGCGCACGACCAGACGCTTGCCGTCAACACCGACCTCGATCGCCGACGCGTCGTCAGTGTCCGGCGCCCACGCTCGGAGAACCGCGCCGCCGAGACCGAAGGGGGCGACGCGTACTGTCTCGCCGCGTTCGAGCGCGCCCAGGTCAGGCTCGAGCTCGGTCGGCGCTGGAGCCGCGGTCCGCCGTTGGCCGCTCAGGCTCTCGCGTACCGTACGTCGAGCTTCGGCATGCAGCTGGCCGGCGCTCGCCGCCCATCTCGCCCGGCGGTCGGCACGCGCCAGCTCCGACCCCACTTCTGAACCTGTCTCGAGCTCCGCGAGCTTTCCCTCTCCCCGCCGACGCAACGCCTCGACGGCCTGCTTCACCGCCTCGTCGGCGTCGCGTTCGAAGGCATGCTGCGCCTCGACGCGCTCACCATCGAGACGTTCCAGCCGCGCACGCTCCTCAGCCAGCAGCGCGCGTTGCGCCGCCAACTCGTCGCGCTCCCGTTCGACTGCACGAGTATCCGACTCCAGGTCGCGGATAACCGCGTCGAGCTGCACTGCATCCGACGCCAATAGCCCCTTGGCCCGTTCGATGAGCGTCGCATCGACTCCGTGGCGCGCCGCGATCTCCAGCGCGTTGCTCCGGCCCGGCCTACCCAGTCTGACGCGGTAGGTCGGGGCCAGGGTCTCGGAATCGAACTCCATCGCCGCGTTCAACACGTCGTCACGCCGGTGGGCGAACGACTTGAGGGCATCGTGATGCGTCGACACCACTACCACTGCCCCGGCCTGTAAGAAATGCTCGACCAGCGCGATCCCGAGCGCCGCGCCTTCCGCCGGATCGGTGCCCGTGCCGAGCTCGTCGAGCAACACGAGCGAGCCGACCGGGCAGTCGCCCACGAAATCCACGATATGGCGTAGGTGGCCGGAGAATGTCGAGAGGTTGGCGGTAACGCTCTGCTCGTCGCCTATGTCCGCGTGAATGCGCGGGAAGATCGCCAGCTTGGCCTCCGTGGCCGGCACCGGCAGGCCGCTCTGCGCCATCGCCGCCAGCAGGCCGATGGTCTTGAGCGCCACGGTTTTTCCGCCCGTGTTGGGGCCCGTAATGATCAGCGCGGCGACTCCAGCCGGGATCTCCAGGTCCAACGGAACAACGCTCGCGGATGCTAGCAGCGGGTGTCTGGCGCCCCGCAGCCTCAGGCCGCTGGCCGTCCATTGCGGTCGCACGGCGCGCTCCGCTTCGGCGTACCGCGCCGTCGCCTGCAGGGCATCAGCAGCAGCGACGGTTGCCTGAGCAACGACCAGCGCCTCGCGCGCCGCACCGACGTGGGCGCTCGCTTCCGTCAGCAAGCGTCGAACCTCGGAGCGCTCCGCGGCGACGAGCTCGGCGACGCGGTTCTGATCGTCCAGAACATCGAGCGGTTCCACGAAGATCGTCTGACCAGACGACGAGGCGTCGTGCACGACGCCGGGTAGCCGATCGCGCTGGCCGGACCTCACCGGCACCACCATACGACCACCGCGCTCGGTTACCAGCGCGTCCTGTAGCACATCGCCGAGATCCGGATCGCGGGTCAGCTTCTCGAGCCGACTGCGCAGGCCGGCGCGCTGCCGCTGCGTTCGCCGTCGAATGCGCCGTAGCTCCGGCGAGGCATCGTCGCGCACCTGCCCTTCCGCATCGATCAGCCGATCGATTTGGTCGCAGAGCGGACGCAGCGAGGGTGCCTGCCCGACGAGCGCTGCTAGCGCTGGCCAGCGCTCGGTATCCGCCAGATAGTGCTGGCGGAGCTCCGTACAGACCCTCGCCGTGGCAGCGACTCGCAGCAGGGCCGCCGGCTCGAGCACGATTCCCGCCGTCGCTACCGCCGCCAGCTCGACATCGATCGGCGACGCGGCAGCCAGCGCGACGAGGCCATGCGCAGCAGCGAAGTCTCGCGCCTGCTCGACAGCGTCTTGCCGGCGCTCGGCTTCCTCAACGTCCGGGGTCGGCTCGAGAGCGCGGATGCGATCCGCGCCCAGGCTCGACTGGGCGTTGCCGGCGACCTGGTCGAGCACCAGGTCGAGCTCCAGGACCCGCCGCGACGCTCCGGTAACTCCACACATCGACGCCATGACCGGTCACATCTCCGACCGCACACCGCCCGGGCCGAAGGCCAGCCAGGAGCCCGCCACGCCGGTAGCAGTTCCCCCGACCACCAGCCCCAACGTCCAGGCAGCACCTAGAAACCGTAGCGGCAGCGCGGCCAGAAACCCTAGGGACTCCCGGTCCAGGTACGACAACCCGACGCTGTAGACGATGTACAGGACGACTACCGAGACCACGCCAGCGATCAAGCCCTGTAGAGCTCCCTCCGCCAGGAAGCGGCCGACTACGATCGATTCCGAGGCGCCCACCAGCCGCATCGTTTCGATCTCTCTCCGCCGTGTAACGACGAGAACACGAATAACGTTCGCCGTCGTAACTACCGCCGCCATCAGCACGGTACCTCCCAGGAGCACCCCGACTATCCGCAGCGCGCGCACGCCGAGCTCCAGGCGACCGATGATCTGCAGGTCGTATTGCACCCCTTCTACCGTCGGCAGGTCAGCAAGCTGTTCGGAGAGTCGTTCGAGCACGCGCTCGCTGCGCATGGAGGGAACGATGGTCACCGTGTACGAAGCCGGCAGCGGGTTGTCCTCCAGAAGACCGAGAACTTCGCCCAATTCAGCGAAGTCGGCGCGGAACAGCTCCGCCGCGTCGTCTGAACTGACGTAGTGGAACTCTTCGACAGCGGGCGTTTCCCGCAGCTCGGTCTCAATGTGCGTCCGATCGGCGTCGTCCGCTTCCGGCAGCATGAACACCTGCAGCTGTCCCCGCTCGCGCCAGCTGGTCAGCACATCGTTCAGGTTCTCCGAAACCAATACGAACGCGCCAAGGACGGTGAGCGACACGATCATCACGACAAGAGCCGGGGCCACCACTCTACGGTGGAACCACAGGCTGCGAGCGGCTTCCTCGCAGCAGAGGCCAATTTGGTGCCGGAGGTTCACGGTCATCCCGCGGCGGCGTGACGTCGATCGAGGGAGCGCAATCGCCCCTGCTCGATGAGCAAGGTGCGCCGACCCAGAGCCGCGATCATGTCTGGATCATGCGTTGCCAGCACAACGGTCGTGCCGCGCCGGTTGATGGCTCGGAAAATGCGCAACATATCGATGGCCGTATCCGGATCCAGGTTGCCCGTAGGCTCATCGGCCAACAGCAGCGCCGGCGCCGACATCAGTGCACGAGACAACCCGACGCGCTGCTGCTCACCGGCCGACAACTGCGCCGGATAGAGATCGGCCCGGTGTTCGACACCCGTGAGCTTCAACAGCTCTGCCGCGCGCCGCCCGGCCTCGCCACGTGACAGACCCAGCACGCGGCCTACGAAAGCGACGTTCTCCACCGCGCTGCGATCCTCGATCAGGCGCGCATCCTGGAACACGAGGCCGATACGTCGTCGGAACGGTGGCACTTCGCGGCGCTTGAGGCTGGCGACATTGCGCCCGTCGACGAGCAGCTGACCACTCGTTGGCAGCTCCGCGCGGTACAACAAGCGGAGCAAACTTGTCTTACCAGCACCGCTGGCCCCGGTGAGGAACACGAACTCGCCGGGCCGAATCTGCACGTTGACGTCGCGCAGCGCGGTGACGCTGCCGTAGCGCTTGGTAACGTGGAACGCGCGGATCATTCTTGCAGCTTCTCCTCGAGCAGCCGTCGCACGAGGGCCGGGTCGGCCCGTCCCTTGCTCTCACGCATGACTTCGCCAATGAGCACGCCGAGCACCTGGTGGCGGCCGGCGCGATACGCCTGCACCTCGTCTTGCCGCCCGCTCACGACCGCGGCGATGATCGGCTCGAGCACCGCCGGGTCGCCCACCTGCTCGAGTGCCTCGGCGGCGATGATCTCACGCGCCGACGCTCGCGTCGCCGCCATTTGATCCAGCACCTTCTTGGCGGCGCTGTTGGAGATCGTTCGGTCGGTTATCGCGGCCAGCAGCCCGGCGAGATCTTCGGCGCGTACCGGGAACGCCGACACGGCAACATCGTGCTGTCGCAGCCACGCCGCCACCTCGCCGCGTATCCAGTTGCTCGCCAGGCCAGCATCGGCCCCCGCAGCCACTACCGTCTCGTAGTAGTCGGCTCGGCTCGGATCGTCCACCAACCAGCGAGCGTCCTCGCCGGACACGTTCCCGTCACGCTCGAATCGTTGCGCCCGCTCGAACGGCAGCTCCGGAACTTGCTGCCGTGCCTCCTCGATCGCCGCATCGTCGATCTGCAACGGCACGAGATCGGGATCGGGAAAGTAGCGGTAGTCGTGTTCCTCCTCCTTGGAACGCATCTCTACGGTTTCTCCCTTGTCTACGTCCCACAGCCGGGTGGCCGTTTCGAGGCTACCGCCATCGTCCAACACTGCCGCTTGCCGCCGCTCCTCGAACGCCAGTGCCTGGCGCAGGAAGCGAAACGAGTTGAGGTTCTTCAGCTCGGTCTTGGGATTGAGAGCCTCCTGCCCGCTCGGCCGCAGCGAGATGTTGGCGTCGCACCGTAGGCTCCCCTCCTCCATGTTGGCGTCGGTGACCTCGAGATGTAGAAGCATGATCCGCAAGGCGGCGAGAAAGTCGCTCGCCTGTTGGGGGCCGTTGAGATCGGGTTCGGTGACGATCTCCAGCAACACCGTACCGCACCGATTCAGATCGATCAGCGTTCGGCCGCCGGTCCCCGGTCGGCCGTGCGACGACTTCCCGGCATCCTCTTCCAGGTGAACGCGATGGACACGAGTGCACTCCGTTACGTCACGGCTGTGATACCGCAACCGCCCACACGTACCGATTGGCAGCTCGTACTGCGAGATCTGATAACCCTTCGGCAAGTCGGGATAGAAATAGTTCTTGCGTGCGAATACGGCGCGCGGCGCGATTTCGCACTCGAGCGCTACGGCGACGATGGTGGACAACCGAACTGCTGTGTCGTTGGCGACCGGCAGCGCCCCCGGCAGACCGAGGCACACCGGACAGGTGTGCACGTTCGGCGGGTCGCCGAATTTCGGAGCGCAGCCGCAGAACAACTTGGTCCGAGTCCGCAGCTGGACATGCACTTCCAGTCCGACGATGGTCTCGTAATCTGCCCCGGTGCCACTGCCCATGCGGTGATTCTAGTGGACCGGCCGACGAGACTCCGCGCACCCAGGGGCCTGCTAGCCTGCTAGCGTTCGAACTCGGTGTAGTCGGAACCTTGTCGCCACGGCGGACTGCCGCAGGCGCTGAGCTCGGTCCGCTCCAGCCGGAGAGTCGAAGGGCCGGTCAGCACGGCGAGGATGACCGTTACGGGGTCGGTTGCCTGGGCGAACCTAGGCTTCACCTCGTAGCAGTAGACCTTGTTGCGCTTGCGGACCTGCCCGAACTCACGGTTCCTGGCTCCCGTCGTCGCTGGCTCGAAGTAGTAAGTGGCCGAGGGTAGGCCGCTGCGCTGCATCGAGATACCGACCGAGAAGACCCCCTTGCCCGGATCGAAGTTGTCGTGGACCAAGGCCAGGTGGGCGTCTTCGGAGGTCAGCTCGCGGGTGCCGGCGACGAACCAGACTCCCTGCAGCGTACCCGGAACGTCCTGGGCCACCTCACCGCAGATCGGCTTCTTCTTGCGGCGTGTCCGTTCGTCGCCGAGAAGGGAGCGCAGGCGGCGCCGCGTGGAGGGATTGAAGTAGTCGAGCGCGCACACCAGCGTGAGCTGGTTGGGACGTCCCTCCCAGCGTTCGGGACTAGCGTAGACTGACGGCCGAACGCGTGAATCGGAGGCGCCGAGGTCGAGGGCGTTCCGCTGTAGGCCACCCCCGGCCGTCCCGATGGCCTCCCCGGCCGCGAGCGCCACGTGAACATTCTTGCTGCACTGGCGCCAGCGTTCGCCGCCCGTTGTGTACTCATTGCAGCTCCGAGGCCCGACCAGCTGCTTGCTGAGCTGGCGGGCGAGCGTCGTCAAGTGGATAAAGTAGGCCTCGTGCTCGGCGCAGGGGGAGAAGTGGAGCGAAAAGTCCTGCGTTCCCTGATCGAGGTTCTCGCTGGAGGAGATGCGGGTGATCCAGATCGGGCCCGGGGCGACGACCGGCACCTCCACCGTCGGGGTGTTGTTGTCGCCTGGCACCGTGCGTCTGACGTGCAAGTAGAGGTGCGCCGTGGGGAAGGTGTGCGCCGACGGGGCCAGGTTGCCGAGCGGGATGATGTAGCTTATATCGCTCGGCGCGACCGGCGACACCGAGTAGAGCTTCCGGTGCTTGCCGCAGGCCGGGATCTCGGCGATTCCCTTTAGAAGCACTGGTGCCGCCGCGCGCTCGACCAGCGGGCCGCTAGCGGGGACGGCGCCGAGCGTACCGGCGACAAGCAGCGCGATCGACACAGGCACTGCGACAAGGATTCTGTCGATCCGTTTCCTATCCTCAGTTTGTTCCGACATGAAATCAGCATTCAGCCGCCGCGGAGAAAAGCACGGTTCCGCACCCTTCACTCGAGCGGTTTGACGCTTGTGGTGGGCGATCAATGCGTGTCAAGGCTGGCCTGACAGCACCCCCACGCCGCACTGGCTACCAAGACAATGCGGGCTGGCTAATCGCCGCCGCCGTGAGAAATCGGCTTGCGTTGGTGCACGAAGAAGTCGGGCAGTGGACGGAGCGAGGCTAACGGCCTACCGTTGACCATGGCCGCCGACGAGCTGATCGACATCGTCGTCGATGCCACGATGATCGACGGCGAGATTCTCAAGGCGCGCGCTGAAGAGCGACATCCTGCCTCTCGTGGGACAGAAACCCCTGGAACTGGGACTGTCCCCAGATTGTCCCTTTTTTGTCCCTGAACCGAGCTATCTGCTCGGAATCCTCGTAAACATCGTAATGCCGTAAGTCGTTGATTTCCGAGGAGAAAGCCGGAATACGCCGGAACGGCGGGGTTCTCGAAAAGCGCTTATTTAGGACTAGAAGTCCAAATCGGTGAGGTACGGATTCACACTTGGGCGCTCGACCTTGTCGTCCTTCGGCTTCGTCGCAGGCTCGGCCGGCTCAGGGCGTGTCGGCGCCGGGAGTGCCCCCTCGGGGCGACGCCCTCGGCCGCCGGGGCGCCGGTCGTTGCGCCCGCGCCCTCGGCCCCCTCGGACACGAGATCCAGAGGTCGACTTCGCTCTGGTATCGTCGCCGGTACCGTGACCTTTGTCGGCGGACGACTTGCCACGCGCCCGTCGCGAGCCACTCTCGGACTCTCTGGCACCGCCGCGGCGACGACGGCGGCCACGAGAACCAGCGCTCTTTTCCGAGCCGCCCGCGCCACCGGCGCGCGTATCGGTGGTCGCCTCAGCCGCCGATTCGGCGCCATCAGCGGGTGCGGATGAGCTCTCCGAGCTGACGGTCTCGCCGGCTGCCGAAGCCGGTGTGCTACGCCTGCGCCTACGCCCGCCACGACGACCGCGGCGACGACGCGGCTTGGCCCCCTCCGAAGATGCCTCGGAGGCATCGCCGACACCGGCCGTTTCCTGCTGCTCTTTTCCGGCTGGCGCATCGGCCGCCAGTGGCGCCGGCTTTCCGCGTCCACGACGACGTCGTCCGCCGCGCTGGCGCGCGCGCTTCTCGGGCACGGGCGCGGCCTTGGGCAGGGGGCCTTCTTCAAGTACAAAGTCGAGCCGGCGACGTCCCACGTCGGCCTTGGCAACACGCACCCGCACCTGATCGCCGAGTGCCAGAACGCGGCTGCCGCGCTCTCCCCGCAAGCTGTGCTTGGCCTCGTCGAACCGGTAGTAGTCGTCGCTCAGTGTCGATACCGGCACCATGCCCTCGACTAGCACATCGTCGAGCTCGACGAAGAAGCCGAATGCTTGCACGCCCACGATGTGCCCCGTGTACACCTCCCCGAGCTTGTCCGACATGAACTGCACCTTCTTCCAGCCGCAGTACTCACGTTCGGCCTCCTCGGCACGACGCTCCTGGGTCGAGCAGTCGCTGGCTATGCTCTCGAGGTCTGCCGGCGCCAGGACGGCGGCATCGGACCCCGCCGACGAGTCGCGGTCGAATTTCAATACTCGGTGGACAATCAGGTCGGGATAGCGACGGATGGGCGAGGTGAAGTGCGTGTAGCGGTCCGACGCCAGACCGAAGTGCCCCTCGTTCTCGACCCGGTACTGCGCCCGCTTCATGGTGCGCAGCACGAGCATGGATACGACGCGCTCCTCGGGCCTACCTTCGAGTCGCTCCAGCAGTTCGCTGAAGTGGCGCGGGCTCGGTGTAGGCCCGCCGCCGAACGAGTAGCCAAGGCCGCTGAGGAAGTCGCGTAGCGCTTCGACGCGGGTTTCGTCGGGCCCTTCATGCACGCGATAGAGCCCGTCCACACCTTCCCAGGTCAAGTGGCTGGCCACGACCTCATTGGCCCGAATCATGAATTCCTCGATGATCCGGTGCGCCGCGTTGCGCTCGGCGCGCACGATGTCCTCGGTCACGCCGCGCAAGTTGATAATCAGCTCGGGCTCCGGCAGGTCGAAGTCGATGCTGCCACGTTGCCGGCGCACATCCATGAGCAGCTTGGCGAGCTCCTGCATGCGCTCGAGGTTCTCGACGTGTGCCTCGTGTTCCTTCCGGGCTCCATCATCGCCGTCCAGAACCGCTGCCACCTGCCTGTAGGTCAGGCGTGCGGCGGAATGGATAACACCGTCGTGACACTCGTAGTTCAGCGTGCGGCCCTGGCGGTCGATATCGACGACCAGCGATTGCACCAGACGGTCGACCCCTGGCTTCAGCGAGCAGATGCCGTTCGACAGCGATTCCGGCAACATCGGCAGGACGCGATCCGGAAAGTAGACAGACGTGGCGCGCTTTCGCGCCTCCGCATCGACGTGCGAGCCTGGCGCAACGTAATGCGCTACGTCGGCGATGTGGATATGCAGTCGATAGGTCCCGTCAGGCTGACCTTCCACGTGCACGGCATCGTCGAAATCCTGTGCGTTCTCACCGTCGATCGTTATGATGGGCAAGGTGCGAAAATCCGTGCGTCCTTCGATCTCCTCTTCGCTGACCGTCGTCGCGGTCTCACTCGCCTCCTTCAGCACCGCGGCGGGAAACTCGTGACGAAGGTCGTACTCACGAATCACGATCTCGGCGTCGACCTTGGCGTCGGCGGCGTCACCGAGCACCTCGACGACCCTGCCGACAGCGCCGCGCCGGCCCTTTGGATACTCGACAATCTCGACGCTGACGATCTGTCCGTCGGCGGCGTCGCCGAGGGAACTCGGCGGTATGACAATCTCGTTGCCGAGCCGCCGATCGAGCGGGCGGGCGTAGGCAAGTCCCCCTACCTGCTCGAGCTTGGCAACGATTCTGCTGCGTGCACGCTCGAGCACGCGAATCACCCGGCCCTCGCGCTTGCCGCTGCGACGTCGATGCTCGAAGCGAGCGATCACGCGGTCGCCGTGCAGCGCACCCCGCAGCTGATGACCTGGGATGAAGAGGTCGGACTGACCGGACCCTACAGGTGGTACCACGAACGCAAAGCCGTCGGGGTGCGCGCTCAGGCGCCCAACGACGAGGTTCATGCGCTCGGGAGCCCCGTAGCGGCCCCGACTCTCGACGACAGTGCCAGCGGCTACGAGCTCGTCGAGGAGAGGCTGCAGTCGGGAAACGAGTCCTGGGTCGAGCTCAAGCTCGCTGGCGAGGGCATCGGGAGACACCGGGCCGCGCGCTGAGTCGCGCAAATGAGTGAGAAGGCGAGAAGCGTCGAGCACCGGCTCGGCAGACGTGGAGATGGTCATCTACAACTCTATGCTGACAGTTGCTCCGGGCGCGCAGTCTCATCGTGTCCTCAGGTGCAAATGTCTGTAGCGATCCTGCGCCTTTACGATGCTGCGCATTGAGTGGTCGCGCCGCGGGGCCGCGGAACCGCCAGCGCCCCGAGATCGGGGTGGGTGAGCAGAGCGGTAGGCCCGTTGCGTGGCGGCGACCTAGTGTGCCGGTCAGCGTACGGCCACTGCAAAATCATAGCATCTGCCACTCCGACGCGCCCACGTATGCTGGTGTACCCTCTCGCGCATGCTCGGACGCCGTCTGCCCGTGCTGATGCTGGTGCTGATCTCGCTGGCCGCCCTCGGTTACGCAGCCACGCTGCGCGTCGCCGAAAGCAAGACCAACGGCACCCACACGGGCATTTTTTGGAGCGACGAGGCCGTCTACCACTCGATGGCCTATAGCTTCGCGTTCGACGGCGACATCCGGTACGAAAGCAAGGACCTGGAGCGTGTGTACGCGGCCGGCTACAGTGGCGGGCCCTCTGGCATCTTCCTGGTCCGCAATCCTGCCAACGGCCACCTCTACTACTCGAAGGCGTGGATCTACCCGCTGGTGGCGGCACCCTTTGTCCGACTCTTCGGCGACAACGGGTTCTTCATTCTGCACGCGCTGTTGCTCGCCACCATGCTCGCGGCCGGGTACACCTATGCGCGGCGTGGGTCGGCGTCGGCGGTAGCCAGCCTCTTCACCGTCACCTACGTGCTCGGGTCGGTGGTCACGCTGTACTTCTTCTGGATGACCCCGGAGTGGTTCAACTGCACCTTGATGTTCCTGGCCACCTTCCTGTGGCTATACAAGGAGACCCCCAATGCGTCGCGGGGCGGCAGATGGAGCTCGCTTCTCGAGGGAGCCTGGACCGACTACGCGGCAGCGCTGGTCTACGGTCTGGCAATCTTCTCCAAGCCGCCGAATATCCTGCTCATCGCTCCGCTACTGCTGTGGAACCTGTGGCGACGAAGATGGGGGCGCTCCATCGCGTGCGGCACCGTCTGCGCCGGCGTTATCCTGGCGATGTTCGCGGTCACCTGGGCCTGGATCGGCAGCCCCAACTACCAGGGCGGCGACCGTCGGCAATTCAACGTCAACACGTCGTATCCGCTCTTTAGCCCCGACCAGACTTTCGCTTCGATCGGCATCGACATAACCACCAATCTCTCCGACTTCGCCGCCGCGCTGCCGCCATTCGACACCTGGGCACGCGACCTCGTCTACGTGTGGATCGGGCGTAACGGCGGCATGGTGCTCTACATGTTTCCGGCAGTCTTGGCGCTGGGTCTGTTCCTGGTACGCAGCCGATGGCGCCTAATGAGCCCGCGCGGCCTGCTGGCGGTGTTCTGGCTTCTGGAGATTCTGGCAATCGTGCTGTACGTGCGCGGCAACTGGATCGGAGGTGGCGGCACGGTCGGCAGCCGCTACTTCGCCAACGTATATCCGGTGCTCTTCTTCATCCTGCCCACCGGTACGCGCCTTGCAGCCTCGGCTGCCTCCTGGGTTGTATGGGGCATGTGCCTGGCGCAGATCGTGCTCAGCCCGGTAACCGCCTCGCTCCGACCGGCTGCGCACACCACCCATTTGCCCTACACCTTGTTCCCGGTCGAGCTGACCATTCTCCACAATCTCCCGTTCAACACCAACCCGCGGGCGCGCCGGCAAACCCTCACCAGGCCAGCCAGATTCCATGTCTACTTCCTCGACGACAACACCTACCTGTCCGAGCCGGAGGTGGGTGGGTTTTGGGTCAAGGGAGGGCGAGATGCCGAGGTCGTCCTACGTACCGCGGCACCCGCCGAGCGCATCACGCTCAGTATCCGCAATCGCACGCGGGCCAACCGAGTCATAGTGCGCTTCGGCAGCCAGGTGGTGGAGCGCCTCATCGAGCCGCGCGGCGCGATCGAGCTCACCCTCGAGGTCGACGAACAGCAACGCCACATCGAGGGACCGAGCTGGCTATATCGGTTCAGCATCTGGTCGGAGCAGGGCACCCTGCCCATATTCGACACCGCAGGAAGTGGCGACATACGCAACCTCGGGGTGCTGGTCAGGCCATCTCTGGAGCCCGACCTACCGCTGATGCGTTGAGCTACCACGGCTCCAGAATGCCGTGGCGAAACCCTTGTTATACTCGCCCGTCCATGCCCAAGTGGCGGAATTGGCAGACGCGCTAGGTTCAGGACCTAGTGGGGGCAACCCCGTGGAGGTTCAAGTCCTCTCTTGGGCACTCAATGTTCATCGGTACTTACGTCACGCGCCAGAAACCGCCCTGGCGCCAGTTTGACCGAGTCGCACCAAGATCCGCACCAAGCCATCATCGCGACCCGCGACGTCCACGGCCTCAGGTGTCGGCTCGAAGAATCGAATCTCGTCGATCCGCACCAGCTTGACCTGCCGCTTCGTTGCTCGAGCCTCGTCGACGTAGCGACTCACAGTTGTGTCTTGCGTCCAGCCACCCCACCTCTTGAGGTCGTGCCGGTCGACTCCGTGCTCGGCCAGCGTGGTCGCCCACGAATGCCGCAACGTATGGGGCGTTACCCGGTCCCGTAGGTATCGAGCCCGGAATCCTGCCTCGTCCTCGCCGGGATCGCGTGCCGGATTCAGCGCCGCACGCTCGACAGTGTTGGCGAATGCTGTGCGGACACTTCGCCGAGGTCCGCCGTCCATACCAGTGAAGATGTAGGGAGTGTCTACGCGTGCTGGGAGCGCGCGTAGGTAGTCTGCCAGCACTGGCACCATGGGGAGGCTGCGTTCCGAACCGCGCCGTCTTGGGGTTGTGTCCGGTCTGAGGATCGCCGATCAGTCGCACCGTTCGACGACCGAAGTCAAGATCCGCACGGCGCAAGTGGCTGCACTCAGCAGGACGCGCGCCAAGCAAGTAGTCCGTGACGATCCAGGGCCTCAGATGTGGACCCGCGTGCGCGTATAGCTTGAACACCTCTGCGGGGGTCAAAGCCCGCTTTCGGGGTATCGAGTCGCTGTCGAGCGATTCCACGATCCGGGCCGGGTTGGTTCGCAGACCATGGAACTTGCGGGCATAGGCGAACAGGCGTCGGACGCAGCTCAACTCCTTGTTGACCGTTGTCGCCATCACGCCCTGGCTCAGGCGATGGTCGAGGTACTCGTCGATCTGCGGGGGCGTGATCGTGTCGGCGTAGGTGCTGGGGTGGAAGAACGGCACGATGTGGGTATCGAGGTAGATCCGATAGAGCTCGACGGTTCCGGGCCGGCGACGCAGCGCTATATTGTCGAGATACCCGTCACGCAGTTCGCGCATCGTGATGCAGGTGGGAGAGCCTGTCGGAGACGCCGATGCTCGCCGCAGGATCTCGCGCGCGACTAGCCGAGCTGGCCGGGGAGCGCTCTTTAGTTGATCGCCACACCCAGCCCTTGCGCGTCGGTGGTTGGTATTTCAAGTACCACCGGCCGGTATCACCGCGCTTGAGCAGGTAGCCGGTAAGCCCTTTCTCGATGAGAATCATCGTTTCACCTGCAGAATCAGCTCCTGGAGCCCGGCGCTCATCCCCTTCCGGTTGGCTGGCGGTGGTACCGGATTGAACGCTGCTTTGGTCACGTACCCACCCCCTCAGCAGATCAGGATCGAATCTCACCAGCCGCCCGATCCTACACGACGGGATTGTCTTATCGAGGGCGCGTAAGCGCACCGTCTCCTTGGACACGTTTAGGAACGTGGCTGCTTCTTCTAGTGTCCACAGCTGCACTTTCTCCGGCTTCGCCAACTCGGTCACCCCCCGCGACGTTGTTCTTGTCCAGGCGAGCTTTGATACCACGGGGCGGGCCCGCGGCGCACCTGGGCACGCTCGAGAAGCACGGGAAGGACTAGATCGATGCCCGGAAGGGCCACGGCCACAAGGATCGAGAGATCGACGAAAAGATCGCAACTCTCATCCCGGACGTCCGCCCATTTTCGTCGGGATTCACGCGCCGTAGCTAGGGCGCAGGTGTTAATCTGGTTCATCTGGCTAGGCGCGCAGATGGCCTCCCGGCTCTTTTCCGTGGACCCTCGCACGCTCCGGCGATAGGCTTCAGGCGCTCACCCACACTGCTCTGGTAGCGCCATGGAACCCGGCACCAAACTAGGCCCCTACGAAATCACCGAGCAGCTCGGCGCTGGCAGGATAACTGTGACCTGCCCCAAGTGTTGAGGCCACTTCGTAACTCATAGAATCGGTGCTGGCAAGAGGTTGTTGCAGCCGGCGGAGCGGAGCGTAGCCGGCTTTAACAACGTCGCTTTCGGTGCAGGCGGCCGATAGCCCAACGAGCTGTGTGGCCGCACCTGGTTGTATTTGCGGCGCCAGGCTTGCACCAAGCTCTGCGCCTCCTTGAGCGTGTAGAAGATCTCCCCGTTCAGCAGCTCGTCGCGTAGCTTGCCGTTGAAGCTCTCCACATAGCCGTTTTCCCACGGCGAGCCGGGCTCGATGAACAACGTCTTCACACCGACCCGCTCGAGCCAGCCACGCACTACCCGAGAAGTGAACTCCGGTCCGTTGTCGGAGCGGATGTGGTCGGAAACACCACGGTTCACGAACAGCTCAGCGAGTCGATCCAACACGTTCTCGGAGTTGAGCCTGCGCGCCACATCGATGGCCAAGCACTCCCTGGTGTACTCATCCACGATCGTCAGCAGACGAACCGCTCGCCCGTCGTGAGTTCGTTCGTGCACGAAGTCATAGGCCCACACGTGATCTTTCCTTTCCGGCCTCAGCCGCACGCACGATCCATCGTTGAGCCACAAGCGTCCGCGCTTGGGCTGCTTTTTCGGTACCTTCAGTCCTTCACGACGCCATAACCGTTCGATCCTCTTGTGGTTTACTCGCCACCCTTCGCGTTCCATCAGAGCCGTGATCCGACGGTACCCGTAGCGTCCGTACTGCGTCGCCAGTTCGGTCATTCGCTTCACCAGCGGTGTTTCGTCTCCAGGCGCCTTGGGCCGATATTGCTGCGTCGAGCGCACCTGGCCCAGCACTCGGCAGGCTCGCCTCTCCGACACCCCCTGCGACTGCTGTGCGTGTCGCACTGCCCGGCTCCGGCGCGCCGGGCTCAGAAGTTTCCCGACGACACCTCTTTGAGGATGGCGTTGTCGAGCATCGTCTCCGCCAGCAGCTTCTTGAGCCGCCCGTTCTCGCGCTCCAGCTCCTTGAGTCGCCGTGCCTGATCCACCCTCAGCCCGCCGTACTCCTTACGCCACCGGTAGTACGTGTTCTCGCTGATGCCCAGCTTCCGGCACGCCTGTGGCGTCTTGGCTCCTTGCGCCAGCTCGATCTCTGCCTCCCTGAGCTTGGCGATGATCTGCTCTACCGTGTATCGCTTCCGGGCCATTTCTCCCCCTTCCCGAGCCTTCCTGAGAGCCTCAATTCCTAACTCTCAAACTGGCCCGATTATTGGCGGGCAGGTCAATCCCTGGTGCTTACGGTACCGGGTCTGCGAGTGCCTGCAGCGCCCCAACAATCGCAGCCCGACATCCAGCATCGATTTGCAGCTCCGGATCCAATAGGAAAGCTCGGTCCAGCGTGCTGCGCATCAGACCGCGCACGGAGTGCGAGTGCTCGGGTGCTATCGCGTGGACGAGCTCGTGAACCACGACCTTGGCAAAGGCACGGGCCATCGTCCGGTTGTACTTGGGCGGCCTGTCTGCCTGCCGATGCGGCTCCATTACTTGGAGCACTCTCTCCGGGAACACGATGACGTACGGGAGTGGATGTACCGCCGACGCCACAGCGCCCATCGCCTCATCCGTCACCCCCAGTCGGAAGGGGATTTCCCCGCGAGCACCACGAGGAACGATCCCGATACTCGCTGATCACGACTTCTGTTGTTCTCGTCCGCCGGCTCGCCGGAAGACCAAGTTACCTCAATGTCGACAGCACGAAGGATCGACTGAACATCCCCTCTGATCGTGGCCAAGAAGCTCCCCGGAAGGCCGAAACGATCAGAAATCACGAGGCGCACTGGCCATGGAGCAGGGCTCTCCGTTGCGGGTAGCCTCAGAACGCCAGCAGCGGAACCAACAAAGCCAATGTGCAGCACGATCAGTTTCACGGCCGCTTTCGAGAGCATTCCGATCCACTCACAGGGAATCGGGAGGAAAAGAGGCCGGGCACTGGCAGTCGCTGCCATGCTGCTAGAAACATAGACGACCTGCGGAACACCAGGGTTCGGTTAGTCATGCCCTCGACTGTGAGGTGGCTCACACTCGCTATCCCGGCCCGACCGTTGGATCTCGCCTGCCCCAGCGATAGGCTTCATGCGCTCACCCACCCTGTCTGGTAGCGCCATGGAACCCGGCACCAAACTAGGCCCCTACGAGATCACCGAGCAGCTCGGCGCTGGCGGCATGGGAGAGGTGTACCTCGCCGAGGACACACGCCTGGGCCGCAAGGTGGCCATCAAGGTGCTGCCCGCCGAGTTTGCCTCTGATCCCGAGCGCCTCGCCCGCTTCGAGCGGGAGGCCCGCGCTGCCGCCGCCCTGAACCACCCGCACATCGCAGCCGTCTTCGATGTGGGTGTTGAAGACGACACCCACTTCATGGTGCAGGAGTACCTGGAGGGAGACACGCTTCGGGAGCCGCTGGGCAAGGGTGCGCTGCCGCTCAAGAAGGCGCTCGGGTTGGCCACCGAGATCGCCGAGGCGCTGGCTGCCGCACACGCCGCCGGGATCATCCACCGGGATTTGAAGCCGGAGAACATCTTCGTCACCAAGGAGGGGCACGCCAAGGTACTGGACTTCGGGCTGGCGAAGCTCACCGAGGTGGCGGGGGCAGGCTCACCGGGCGGTGCAACGCAGTCACCCACGATGATGGGCACGGTGGCCGGTCAGGTGATGGGGACCGCCGGCTACATGGCACCGGAGCAGGTTGAGGGCGGAGAGGTCGATCAGCGGGTGGATCTGTTCGCCTTCGGTTGCGTGCTGTACGAGATGGCGAGCGGTCGGAGGGCATTTGCCGGGCGCAGCATCGCCGAGACGCTGGCACACATCCAACACGATGAGCCGCCGCCAATTCAAGAGTTCGACCCGTCGCTGCCGGACGAGCTGCAACGCATCGTCCGAAAGAACGTGGCGAAGGAGCCCGACGGTCGCTACCAGGGTGCCGGCGATCTCGTGGTGGACCTGAGGGCGCTGGCCCCTGAAGTGGAGTCGGGTGCGGCAACCACCGCGCAGGACGCCGTTGTCGCCAACCCGTTGCCGCTGCGCATCTGGCAGCGGCCTGTTCCGGCAATAGCAGCAATGCTCCTCTTGACCGCGACAGCGGTGGTCGTGACCTGGAATTTGGTAGGTACTGGTCCGAACCAGGCGACGGTCGTCACCCGCCTGACCCTCCCTCTCCCTGAGGGACAGCGCCAGCCAAGGAACATGTCGGCTCCGCTTGCTATCTCGCCCGACGGCACTCTCCTCGCCTACGCCGCCCGCGACAGCACCGGCGTCCATCTGTTCTTGCGACCTTTCGACAGCTTCGATGCGCGGAAGATCCCCGACTCGCTGCACGCCGATGCGCCCTTCTTCTCGCCCAACGGCCAGTGGGTGGGATTCGTCGCGGCCGGCCAGCTCAGGAAGGTCTCAATCTCAGGGGGCTCACCGCTCACGATCACCCGGGCCTCCCCCTTCAGCGCAAGCTGGGGGCTCGACCACAACATTGTCTTCACGCCCACCATAGGCTCGGGGCTTTTTCGCGTACCCGCCGACGGAGGTACACCCGAGCAGCTCACGCAACCGGACTATGGCGAGAACGGCTACGCGCACGTCTGGTCCCAGCATCTACCCGGCGGACGTCACGTCTTGTTCACGGTCTGGATCGGACTGTCGCGGGTTCTCGACCCCGAGACCCGAGAGTGGCACGCAGCCCGCGCCGGGTTCCCTGGCGGTGATATGTATCTTTACTCTGGTCACATTGTTTACGTCGACGAATTGGGCTCTGGAGCGTTTCTCGCCGCGCCCTTCGATCTGCAAGAGCTCGCCGCGAGCGGATCGGCGGTGCCGGTGCTCGACGACGTCCGCTACCTGTCCACGGATTCGGCCCGTCCCCACATTGCGATCTCGCAGACTGGAACGGCCGTTTATGCATCCGACGAGATCGGCGAGGCGACGTTGATGTGGGTCGATGGGAAGGCCTCACCACACCCATCCGGCGGGACCAGCGAATGTTCGCCGGCGTCCGCCTCTCGCCCAATGGAGAGACGGTCGTATTCCATGATGAAAAAGGCAATCTCTGGACACTCGACATCGAGCGCGGCGCGGTGGACCCGCTGACGCGTTCGACAGCGCTTCAAGCGTCCGATCCGGCCTGGAACCCCGACGGGAGGCATGTCACCTTCTCGTCCAACATCGGTGACAGCTGGGATCTGTACGAGATCGACGTCGCCGAGCGCGGCGAGCCCCGCCCTCTATTGATCCGCGATTTCAACCAGTTCCCTGCATCGTGGTCAGCGGACGGGCGGCTCCTCCCCTACTTCGAGAACCATCCCGAAACGGGTACGGACATTTGGATCCTTCCTAGAGGCGAGGAGCCCGTCCCGGTCTTGACTACGGAGGCCAACGAGGGCGCGCCAGCCCTGTCTCCGGATGGTCTCCTGTTGGCCTACGTCACGGATGAGTCCGGCCGGTTGGACGTGTTCGTCCGAACCTACCCGGAAGGGGAGGTTCGTGGGGTCTCCCTCGAAGGCGGCGAGGAGCCGCAGTGGTCCCGTGACGGCCGCGAGCTTTTCTATCACCAGGGAGATCGGCTGCTCTCGGTCAAGGTCACGACCGAGCCGGAACTCGACGTTTCGGTGCCGCAGGAACTGTTCGAGATGCCTTTCGCCCAAGGCGGTGGACTCGGTGGAACCTACTATGACGTCTCGCCAGACGGAGAGCGGTTCCTCGTGGTCTCGGATCGCTCGACGACCGAGTTCACGGTCATCCTCAACTGGTTCGAGGAATTGAACCGGCTAGTGCCGACGGACGGCTCCTGATGATCGGCAAAACGCTCGGCCACTACGAGATCCTGTCCCCGCTCGGTGAAGGCGGCATGGGACAGGTGTACCGAGCACGCGATACAACGCTGGATCGTAATGTCGCCATCAAAGTGCTACCGGAGGACTTCGCCAGCGATCCTGCCCGGCTTCCCAAGTGTCCGGGAAAGTGGGGCAGGGTCAAGTCGTCCGGAATCTACTGGAGAGGATCCCGGTCGTGGAGACGTCTTGGAGAGAGGCTGAGACAGGGCGACGGCGCGATGCTCCTGCGGGCTGACGCCACGCACCCGCTTGAAGGCCGTGCTGAGCGCGAACGGGCTGCTGTAGCCCACCTGATCCGCCACCGAACCCACGGTGGCATCCGGTTCGCACAGCAGGTCGGCGGCGAGGGCAAGTCGCCACCCGGTGAGAAAAGTCATCGGCGGCTCGCCCACGACCTGGTGAAATCGTCGCGCCAACGCGGCCCGTGAAACGCTCGTCTCGGCTGCCAGGCTTGCGACCGTCCATCGATGGGCAGGGTCACTGTGCATGATCCGCAGTACGCGTCCGACGATCGGATCGCCTTGGGACTTGTACCACTCCGGCGCGGCGGCCTCCGGGCGGGCGAACCAGGTTCGCAGAACCTGTATGAGCAGAAGATCGATCAAGCGGTCAAGTACCGCCGCCTGACCGGGCGCATCCTTGACGACTTCGTCGCACAGCAGCGAAACCAGTGGCGAGTCCCAATGTTCATTCGAGAGCGACAATACGGGTGGGAGCACGCGCAGCAGGCGGTCGCTGATGTCGCCTATCGACTCGTACGCACCCACGAGCATCACGGTGGAGCCGTCAGGGTCGTTGCCCCATGTCCGCACGCCGAGCGACATCTCCTCGTCCAGCGGCCGCCCGTCCAGAGATCGGCAGTGCTGGTCGGGGTGGATCACGACGTCAGGAGGGCAGGAGGGCTCGGCCGCGACGTCGTAGTGGTCAGGGCCGCGGGTAACGGCGATATCACCGACGCCGAGACGGACGGGATCGCCTTCGTCAGGTATCACCCACGCTCCGCCCTTCACGATCGCGAGCACGGTCAGCGGCGACTCGGCGAGGACTCGTAACGACCACGGCGGACTCATGAGGATGCGGAGAGCGAAGGCGCCGCGGGCGCGTGGCCCATCGAGTAGACCGACGAAGGGATCCATATGCGAAGCATAGACACCGCACATGAAGTTGAGCATCTGAGCCATGGATCGTCTCGAACCCCGCGCACACACTGCTCGGGTGGCTGACATGAGCCAAACCAAACGGAGGACACAGATGTCTCAGACCACAGCGACCACACTAGTACTCCGGAGCCAGCGGCAAGACGGGCCGGCGGGTCTGTGATCTCTTGACTGCGGCCGGGCGGACGGTGCGAGCCGCTTCCAGCTCGGGCGAGACCCGCTTCGATTGGCACGATTCTGCGCCCTCATCGGTCGACGGGGATGCTGGAACGCTGCCGACACCCGCCCCGTTGGATCTCGTCCGCGCTGACGATAGGCTTCAGGCGCTCACCCACCCTGCCTCGGGAGCCTATGGAAGCTGGCACCAAACTAGGCCCCTACGGGGAAGGTCGGACTTACGGCTGGGCCGTGATGCCATCGTCCAGAGTGGTTCGACAACGTAAACCGCCAAGAGGCAAGGAGGACGGATGAGCGCTGCTGAATATGATGTCGTCATCGTCGGCGCGCGATGTGCCGGCGCGTCGCTCGCGACACTGCTCAGCCGCGCCGGTACTTCCGTGCTCCTGCTGGACAAGGACCCGTTGCCGAGCGATCAAGTCCTATCGACCCACACCATTCATCCGCCTGGTATCGACGTGCTCGATGAGCTGGGTGTTGGTACTGCAGTGCGCGAGGAATCGCCGGCAAACCACGTGGTCCGGCTCCGTAAGAACAACGCCTTCGTCGACATGCAGTTTGCCGAAGGGCGGGCTGAGTACTGTCCGCGGCGCTATCGGCTGGACGGTTTCCTACAGGACGCGGCCGTCGCTGCTGGAGCGGAGTTGCGGGATCGGACCCGCGCCACGGCACTTCTGGAAGAGGACGGGCGCGTTGTCGGACTAAGGGCCGAGACCAACGAGCAGCAGTACACGGTTCGTGCACGACTCGTGGTGGGGGCCGATGGGCGACATTCGACCATCGCGAGTCTCGTCGGAGCTGACGAATACCTCGCGTGGGACGCCCCCAGAGCAGCCTACTGGGGTTAGTGGGAGGCGCCGGCCTTCTGGAGGACGGACTCAGCGTACCCGTTCGATATGTACGTGGCGAACACGGATGGCGACTGTCGGCTCATTTTCCCGACGGACAAAGACCAGCTCCTCATCTCGAGCGCCCCGCCGCTTGATCGCATCGCGTCATGGCGGGAGGACCCGGAGGCCGCGCTACGGGCCGACCTCGAGTCGGACCCGGTTATCGGCCCATTGATCGATGGAACTCATCTTGACGGACGCGTTCGCGGGACCATCAGCGAACGTCACTTCTTCCGGACCGCTACTGGTCCCGGCTGGGTTCTGGTCGGCGATGCCGGCCACCACAAAGACTGGCTCATCGGGGACAGTATTACTGAGGCGCTCCTCCAGGCGCGGAGTCTCGCCGTGGCGATCACGGTCGGGACCGACCAGGCCCTGGTCCAGTGGTGGCGGGCGCGGGATGTGGCCGGGATCCCTTATCACTTCTTCGGGCGCGACGAGGGAGCAGCTGCCCCACCCACCGAACTCCAATGTCTTGTGTTCTCTCGAGTGAATGAAATACCAGAGTACAAGAGCCGTATGGCGGCCACCTTCGAGCACCGGCTCTCGCCCTACGATGCCTTTCCCGTATCCAAGCTTCTCACCTGGACGTTGGGAGGGGCATTGAGAGGCCGGCCGGGCCTCGTCGGTCAATTCATGGCCATGGGCCGCCATGTCAGCGTCATCACGAAGGAGTTGAACGGTCGGAAACGCCTCCTGGAGCAAGCCGTTGAACCGGGCATCGACGTCGCCCTCGCGACGGTCATCGACGACCTGGTTTCCGGCTTCTAGGTTACATTCCCCCTTAGTGCTCTTCTTCGGATCTGGTGGCCCCTGCTCGAAAACTGCTCTCGGTTGTGACGAGCCGGATCCGTTCCCGGTCCACCCGCAGTTCGTATGAGTAACCTCCACCGCATGAAGCTCACGCCGGTGAGCGGCTGCCCCCCGCTGCCCGCCGAGTTCGCCTCCGACCCCGAGCGCCTCGCCCGCTTCGAGCAGGAAGCCCGCCGGCTTGCAGAACTACGACGACGAGAGCAGCGTCTACTTTAGGAACATCCTGGTCACCGCGGCCTGCTAGCTAGTCCGGCAGCGCCACGGCGGCGAGCGAACCGGAGTGCGCTGGCCCGCCTATCGGCAGCACGATGTATTGCTTGCCCTCGTGCATATAGGTCATCGGCACCTGGTTGCTCGGTGCCGGGATATCCACCGTACCGAGCCGCTCGCCGGTGCGCTTGTCGACCGCGTGCAGCAGTGGAGCGCCGCGGCGGCCCTCGGCGTAAATCAGCAGCGTCTTGGTCACCACCTTGGTGGCGTGTGAGCGCTTGCCGGTGTTGGGGATGTCGAGGCCCTGCAGCGCCGGATGGTGGGTGATCTCGTCGGGGGTATCGCCGTTGGGGATCCACCACAGGTGCTCGCCGGTGTTCAGATCGATCGCGGTGATCCGACCGTAGGGCGGCTTGAGGTAGCGCAATCCTTGCACTCGACCGGGCCCGACGTACGGTCCGTTCGCCCACGCCATGACGGTCCTGCCGATCGGGTTGGGATCGCTGGCATCTGCCTCGATGCCGGCGATCAGAAATTGCGCGGAGCAGCTCTTCCACGAGGCGACGTAAAGAATATGGGTCTCTGGGTCGACCGCTGCGCCTCCCATAATATTGGTGCCGCCGTCCTCACCGGGGCAGGTCAACGAGGCCTTGAGGCCGAGGTCGTTGTCGCGGTGCAGCGGCGGGTTGAACAGCGGACCGAGCTCGAATTCGCTGAGCATCTCGACCGCTGCCTGCCGCAGCTCCGGGGTGAAATCGATCAGGTCGTCCTCGGTGATGCCCTGCATCTCGTACGCCGCCGGCCTTGTTGGGAACGGCTGCGTGGGCGACGTCTGCTCACCGGGGATCTTCGATGCCGGCACCGGGCGCTCTTCGATCGGCCACACCGGCTCGCCGGTCTCACGGTTGAGCACGTAGGCAAAGCCCTGCTTGGTCGTTTGTACCAGCGCCGGGATTTTCTTGCCGTCGACGGTGATGTCGACGAGGTTCGGCGCGGTGGGGTTGTCGTAGTTCCAGATGTCGTGGTGCACGGTCTGGAAGTGCCAGCGACGCTCACCCGTCTTGATGTCGATGGCGATGATGGAAGTGCTGAAAAGGTTGTCGCCGGGATGGAAGCCGCCCCAGTAGTCGTTGGTCGGCGGGTCGGTGACGACGTACACCAGCCCGAGCTCGGGGTCGGCGGCCATCGGTGCCCACGCCGAGACGTTGCCGGTGTACGACCAGGCATCGCTTTCCCAGGTCTCGTGGCCGAACTCACCGGGCTGCGGGATGACGTTGAACTTCCACAGATGCTCCCCAGAACGCGCGTCATACGCCAGCATGTGGCCGGGCACGTTCTCGCGGCGGGTCTGCAGGTACCCCTGCTCGTGCGAGTTACCCACCACCACCACGTCGTTGACCACCATCGGCGACGACGAGTTGGTGATGTAGCCGGTCTCCTTGGGCAGGCCCTCGTAGGCGTCGTACTCATACCCGAAGTCGGCCAGCAGGTCGACCGTGCCCTCGTCGCCGAACTGCTCGATCGGCTGTCCGGTGACGGCGTCGAGCGCGTGCAAGAAGAAGCCGGGCGAGATCATGTAGATCACACCGCGGCGATCGATGTTGGCGTACCCGACGCCTTTGCCGTAGTTCTTCCGCATCGAGTCTTCCCAGCGCGGCGTGTAGGGCTCGCGGTAGATCCACAACGTCTCGCCGGTGGCCGGGTCGATGGCGACAACGGTGCGGCGCTGACCGGCAACGGTGTAGAGCACGCCGTTCGCGTAGATCGGGGTGGAGCGCATGATGTTGTCCACCGAGGGGCCGTAGTTGTCGCCGCGCCAAACCCAGGCGACCTCGAGATCTTCGAAGTTGTCGGCGTTGATCTGGTCGAGCGGCGAGTAGCGTGTGCTGAAGGTATCGCCGCCCCAGTGACGCCATTAACCGTTCTCGGTACCGGTGCTCGACCCGCCTTGCTGACCGACCGCCGGCATCGACATCAGGCACAGGGCTGCCACCATCGCGGCGCAGCAATTCAGTCTCGTCATGGCATCCCTCGTCCTGAAACGGACACTGGTACGTACCAATTCGTCCAGCAATATTGATCACCTGAACTGCAATCGTCGGCATCCCAGTTCTGCCCGGACACGAAGCACATAGTTCATCCTCGCTGCACCGAACCGCTGCGGGCCGTGGTCAACGAGACTGACACAAAGAGCACCCCGATAGGCCGCATGACGCAGTTGGTACTCCCGACGGACGACAACTGTCAACCGAGGCTGACAAGGGCGCTAGGCGTCGCTAGCCCACTTTCGATTCACCGTGATCACCGCCGCCGTCTTCGCGGCGGCCTGGGTTCCCGCCCGACGCGCAACTCGAGTTGATCCCGTCACGGCGCTGAGCACGGACTGATCGCACAATCGAACGCCTGCAGGAACTACGACGAGATCACGCCCCTCCGCTGCCAAGTGGCTACCCGATCAAGCGGCCCGCTCGCGCCCGGTCTACGAGTACCGACATGCGCTCGGCTTCGGCTCTGGCCGCGCTGCGCCCGGCCGCGGTCAGGTGATAGACCCGCCGTCTGTCGTCGCCCGTTACCTTCTCGCTGATCAACCCGTCGTCGCGCAGCTGCTTCAGGGTCCGGTAGAGTGTCGCCGGGCCCACGATCAGGCTACGGCCGGCGCGCGCGTTGACCTCCTTCATGATCCCGTAGCCATGCCGCTCCGACTCGTTGAGTAGCAACAGGATCCGGAACACCAGCGGGCGCAGCGGCTCCGGCAGTGGGCTCGACTCTTGCGCCATCGTCACCTACTCGCTCCTTGAGTCATTCCATCCGCAGTGCGACCACCGGGTCGGTGGTCGCGGCGCGACGTGCCGGCAGCCAGCAGGCTGATGCCGCAACCACCAACAGCACGACCCCGATGGCGCCGTAGGTAAGCGGGTCCACCGGGCTGATACCGAACAGGACCACGCGCAGCAACATCCCCATGCCGACCGCGAGTACGAGTCCCACAACGAGACCGATCCCCGTCAGTCGCAGGCCCTCGCGAATCACCAATCGCTGTACCTGACGGTGCTCGGCACCGAGCGCCATGCGGATGCCGATCTCGCGGGTTCGTTGCACGACCGAGCAGGCCAGGACTCCGTACAGACCCACCGCGGCCAACAGCAATCCGATCGCTCCGAAACCCGTGGCTAGCGCGGCGGCCAGCTTTCCCGGCAGCAACCCCAGCCCGACCAGCTCCGAGTATGGCAACAGCATCGGGGGTGTCAGCGCCGCATCCATCTGATGGATCTTCGCGCGCAGCACCGAGGCCAATGCCGGGTCGCGGGAGCGCAGTACCATGGTCATATTGCGGTCGCCCGACTTGGCCCACGGAACATAGACCAGCGACCGCGCTTGATCGCCGGCGCTGCGGATCTTGCTGTCTTGGGTCACCGCGACGATCTCTACATCGAGGGGCTCGGTGCTGCTGCCGAGGCCGAAATGCTGGCCGATCACGTCGGTGCGTCCGAAGGCCTGGTTGGCAAACGTCGCGTTGACGATTGCCACGCCCGGCGAGCCGTCGACGTCACGCGAGTCGAAGTCGCGCCCCGACAACAGCGAGATGCGCATCGTCTCGAGGTAGCCCGGAGTAATCCGCGCGTACTCGATCCGCCGCAGACCGTCCCCACGCACGGCCGGTCGATCGGGCAGCACGGCGATCGATTGCTGGTTGCTACCGGTAAGCGGTGGCACATCGATCAAGCCGACGCTGTTGACTCCAGCGGTCTGCCGCGCCTCTTCCAGAAGCCTGGTGAAGAATTGACGGCTTTCCTCGGTGGTACGCCCGGCGGAGCCCGTGTCCACCATGACGGCAAGCACCCCCGATGGATCGAGCCCCAAGTCGACCGAGCCGGCACGGGCCAGCGAGCGCGCAGGCCCGCCGCCACCAACAACACGGCACAGCCGGCGACCTGGGCGACGACCAGCGCGCCACGCAGTCGCTGCCGCCCACGCGGTTGCGACCAGCCCTCCTTCAGCGCCGAGACCAAGTCGCCGCGCGTGGCGTGCAACGCCGACGACAGGCCGAAGATCGCACCGGTCAGCGTCGAAACCGCCAGGGCGAAGCCCAGCACCCGCATATCGGGCCGGAAGCTGAGGTCGAGATCGATCGGGATAGGTAGTCCGAAGCCGGCCAGAAGACCGGTGGCCCAAAAGGCCATCAGCACACCGAGTCCTCCGCCGAGCATGAAGAGCACGATGCTCTCGGTCAGCAGCTGCGCGACCACCCGTCCACGCGTGGCGCCCATGGCCAGTCGTATGCCGACTTCACGGCCGCGTGCCGCGCCTCGCGACAGCATCATGCTGGCCACGTTGACCGAGGTGATCGCCAGCAGCACGCCGGCAACCACGAAGAGCGCGGCCAGGAAGGCGACAACCGGCGTGCGCAGCGCCTGAAACAACGGCGAGTAGGGATAGACGTCGACACCGTGCCATTCCTGCTCGCGATCCTCGAGAAACGAGAAGGCCACCGCATCGAGCGCGGCGCGCGCCTGCTCGACACTGGCCCCGGGCGCCAGACGCCCGACGGCCTCGACCGACGTGCGCGCCGACTCATCCGACAAATCCGGGCGCGCGAACACAACGCCCTGCGCCGAGATCGGCACCCACAGGTCCATGACGAAGATCACCACGTGACCCTCGAAGCCGGGCTCGGTGACCCCGATCACCGTGAACCCGGAGCCATTGAGCTGAATCTGGCGCCCGATGACGTCCGGCTCGCCGCCGAAGCGCTCCTGCCAGAGCCGGTGCGAGATGACGACGACCAGGTCGCGCCCCGGGACGGTGTCCTCCTCGGAATGGAAGAAGCGCCCGAGCGCCGGGCGGACGCCCACCATCTGCAGGTAGTTGGCCGACACCAACGATCCCTGGAAGCGGAACGACGTATCGTCGACCACCAGCCCGCCGACGAAGGTGTCGAAGGCTCCGAGTTGTACCGGGTCGCCGCCGCTGGAGGCCATGGCCCGGTACAGCGGGATGCCGAACGAGTGGAAGCTCGAGCCATCCTGGGAGAGGCGGTGCACCGACACCAGGCGCTCCTGGTCGCGCACCCCCGCGGGCACCCGCAAGAGCAGCCCGTTGGCGACGCTGAAGATGGTCGTAGTGGCGCCGACACCGATCGCCACTGTCAAGACGGCCACCACGGTGAACATGGGCTGGCGTCCCAGACTTTTGCCGGCGAAACGAACGTCCCGCAGTCTGGCTTCCATCGGTGTCCTGCCTCGGGCGGGGAGTTGCCGAGCCTGGTCGAGTCGCTCGCGCGGTACAACGACGAGCAGATCCGCCAAAGCCCGCGCCCAAGCGCGCATCAATGGAAGGGATTGCCCGGCCGCACGATGCTCCGCGACCATGGCATCGAAGGCCGCGACCATGTAATCGCCGTATTCCTCGCGCAGACCCCGGGAGCAAATGCGCACCAAGGCACGATAGAGACGACCGGAACGGCTCATCGATCTCCACTAGAATATCCGACGGTGGATATAACCATCAGTGGATATATACTATCGTCGCCGACAATGGAAGGTGTTCTTGATTCTCGCAGGGGCTAAGACGGTAGGTCTGCGGCATCTGTGACCGCCTCTCGCGAGTTCCCGCCCCTCATTCCTCACGCAGAATGTTCATCGCGTCCAGCCGGATGACGCGACGCGCCGGAATCAGCGTGGCCACCAGGGCAACCGTTGTAAGCACGGCAACGCTTCCCAGCACGGCCAGTGGATCGAACGGGCTGAGCTCCGGCAGCTGCGTTGCCAGCAACCTCGTGATCGGCAGCATGATCACGAGGCCGGCCACCAGGCCGCACGCGGCCGAGAACATTCCATCGCGCAGGATGAGCCGGATGAACCTGCTGTGGCATGGCGCCGACTGCCTGCCGTATCGTCATCTCGTGGCGCCGCTGGCCGACCGCGAACGAGACGATGCCATAGATGCCGATCGCCGCCAGCAACAGGGCAAATGCACCGCAGTAGCCGATCGCCCGCGACGCCGCGGCCATGATCATGAAGGGGAGGTTGATCAGCTCCTCGTAGGTCGTCGGTTGGATGAGCGGCAGCTCACCCCGCGCCACCGGCACCTCGCGGGCCAGAATCATCACCGCCGCCTCGGCGCTCGATCGGCTTTTCACATGCAAAAAACGATACGGCGCGTGGTCCTGAGCAATCGCCAGCCAGACGAACGGACTCTGATCGCTGCCGAACCCCGCATACGAAGCGTTGCGCGCCACGCCGACAATCTCGACCGCCTGCGCCTCGTGCGGCATCGGACCGCGCACGCCACGCCGCCCCACGATGCGGAACTGGCGCCCCATCGGGCCGGCTTCGGGCCAGTAACGGTCGGCGAAAGCCTCGTTGACGATCGCGACTCGGCGGCTGCCCACCTCGTCAGCGGCGGCGATCGTTCGACCGCGCAGCATCTCGATGCCGAGCATCTCCATGTAGCCGGGCGTTACCGCGTTGTACGACGCCATCGAGCGCTCCCCCTGCGGGGTATCGTGGCCGTCGACCTCGACCTGCAAGCGGAACACCGAAGCGACAAGCGACGCTTCGGCCGTCAACGTGGAGTGCACGGCTTCTACGCCGGGAAGCGTCATCAACTGCGTTTCCACCTGGTCGAAGTAATCTTGCGCCGCCGGCGCAGCGTACTCCTGCTCGTCGAGCCACTTCGTCATCGAGGCGATGCGAGCGGGGTTCACGCCGAGGTCCGTGGCTGAGGTGATCTGCATCGTGCGCACCACCAGGCCGGCGCTGACCAGGAACACGAGCGAGACCGCAAACTGCCCCATGACCAACAGGTTGCGCAGCCCAAAACGGCCGGGCCGCGGGCCGGTAGCGCCGGTAACGGTCTTGAGCGATGGCGTGAGGCTCGGCTTCGACGCTTCCAGCGCCGGGGCAAGACCGAAAACGACGCTCGTTGCCACCGAGGTGAACACCGCGAACAGCAGCACGCGGTAGTCGAGGCTGAAGTCGAACTTCAGGGCCAGGCCCACGGGAAGAAACGGCATCCTCCCCGCCCACCGCACTGCTTGGTGCGCCAGCGCGACGCCGAATGCCCCGCTTACCAGCCCCAACACCAATCTTTCGGTCCGCAGCAGGCGCACGAGCCGACGGCGGCTGGCGCCGAGCGCCAAGCGCACGGCCATCTCGCAGGCGCGTTGATCGGCCCGCGCCAGGAACATGCCGGCGACGTTGGAGCAGGCGATGAACAGGATCCTCCCGGAGATCATCAGCGTCAAGGCTGCGAAGCCAACCAGAATACCGGGCGGTACGCGGGAGCCACGCTCCGAAAGAACGGTCAGGCGGCGTGGCCTGCCGAGGTCGTCTTCCCAGACCGCGTCGAACTCGGAGTGCAGCGCGTCGGCAAGCAGATCGAATTGGGCCTGCGTTCGCTCGATCGTGGCTCCGGCGCGCAGGCGGCCCATGACGCCGTACTCGCGGTCGTCGCGATCGGCGTGCTCGCGGGGCGTGGCCCAGTAGGTGCCGCCGGGAATTCCGAGCGGCAGCCAGGCGTCGATCTCGAGAGGTAGCGCGAGGCTCGTCATCCCCTCCGGTGCGACACCGACGATCGTAAAGGCGATGCCGTCGAGCGCCATGGACTCGCCCAGGACCGCGGGGTCCGCGCCGAAGCGGTGGCGCCACATCTGGTGGCTGATCACCGCCACTGGCTCGGCGCTTCCCACCAGCGTCTCCTCGGGGAGGAAAGCGCGCCCCAGTGGTGGCCGGATGGAAAGCACGTCGAAGTAATTGCCGGTGACGATCTCCACCCGCAAGCTCTCCTCTTGGTCGTTGCCGACCTCCATCCGCACCATGCCCTCCCGAAACGCGAGGATTTCGTCGAGGGGGCTGGCCTCGCCGAGCGCATCGATCCGCTCGGCCATGCTCAAATAATCCGGAAACGACGTTTCCCCGTGGGCACTGCCGCCGGCCTGGCTCGTATAAACCGCGACCAGGCCATGAAGATCACCACTCGCGCCGGTAGGGGATCGAAGCAGGAAGGTGTTGGCCATCGTGAAGATGGTCGTAGCGAGGGCGATGCCGAAGCCGAGCGACAGCACCGTGACGATGACGACAACCGGCACCTTCGCCAGGGTCCGAATCGAAAGCCGAAGATCACCGAGAAAATTGAGCATCCTACTTCCCCATGGTTTGCGGACATCTCGTGAGTGGTGTTTGCCGAATCGAGTGCCGAGAACCCGCAGTCGAACCAGGGGGAGCAAAGACTGAAGCGTCTGGCGCCGGTACCAGCGCCGCGCCAGGACCGTACCGTCCTGCATTGCGCGCATCTGCATCTCTTCGTCGAGATCATCGAGCGCAAAGCGCCGGTCGGCGGGCCTGAGCGCCATGGCCAACAGCACGCGGGACACACGCGGGGCGCGGCAGGCCGGGGCGCCGGCGGGATGCGGCCGCGACGTGCCCGACCGCCGCGATAGGCTCACCGGCCGGGCTCCGCGGTCTCGACCGGATCCAGGCCGTCCATCATGCGGCGTAGCATGACCATCGAGTGGTCCATCGCCTCCTGCCCCTGCGGAGTCAGGCGACAATACTTGCGCGCGCTTCCCCGCTGCCCCGGTTGCGGATCGATCTCGTCGAAACCGAGGAGGCCCTTGTCGCCCAGCCGCCCGAGCGTGGCGTACAACCCCCCGATCGAGACTGGCCGACCCGTGCGCGATTCGATCTCACGGCGCACCGTGGCTCCGTAGGCTTCGTCTCCCAAACGGGCGATCGCCATCATGACGTAGAGCTCGAATTCGGCGAGGAATTTCCCGGGCATAACGACCACCGGCGGCGCGTCTCTGAACGCTGGTTTGAATACTCTACAATCAGGACTCTACAAATGAATATATTGAAGAAGGGCCGCGTCAAGCCGCAAAAGGAGGAGCTGAGCCATGCACAGATCTCCTGGAGCGGCCTAGCAGCGACACGCCGGTGACCGAACCGCCGGCAGGCGCGGTGAGTGAGGCCAGTTTCCGCCTCCTGCACGTGTCCTCATACCGGCTCGCCTCGAGCGTTTACTTCGCGACTCATAGAACGGTCGTGTAAGCTCCCGCGGTTACTTCGCCCCTGCGCCATTTGCTATTGGGCACAATGTCAGCCAGGACTCTCCAGCCAGGCTCAGGACCTAGTGGGCGCAAGCCCGTGGGAGTTCAAGTCCCACCCTGGGCACACCATCCCGGATTGAGCGGCACGCCGCGGCTACTATCGCGGGTCTCGGGGCCAGCGCGAGCTTGTCGCTAGGCAGCATGCCGCGCCGACTCGACCTCCTCCTCCGCCTCGGGGTCAGCTTCGGCCTGGTCGCCTTCGTGCTCTGGCGGGCCGGCCTCGGCGACGTGGTCGCCATTCTGGGGCGCATCTCGCTGGCGGGAGGCGCCGTCGTGATCCTGCTACACACGGGCGATCGTTTGCTGATGGTCTACAAATGGCGCCGGTTGCTGCTCGCCAGGGGCGTCGACGTCGGATTTGGCGAAGCCACCCGTGCGTACTACGTTTCGTCGTTCGCGAGCATCTTCCTACCCATGACAGTAGGCGCTGACGTGGTACGCGTCACCGTCATGCGCGGCAGCCGTGCCAGCACCGAGACCGTGATCGCCTCCATCGCATTGGAGCGCGCCCTGGGTGCGCTGTCACAGGCGGTGTTCTGCGCCTTCAGCGTGGCACTCATCGTCGCTCTCCAGATGCAGGTGCCGGTCGAGAGCTCGACGTTGACGATCGTCGCGGCCGCGGCGGTGCTGGTGCTCAGCTTGAGCTTGCCGATGTCGTTCAAGATCGCTGCCAGCGCACAGGAGCAGCTCAGCCAACGTTCTGGTTTGACCGGCAAGCTCGGTGTTCTGGCCGGCGAGTACGCGAGCTGGCGAGATCACCCACGCGAGATATGGACTTTTCTGCTGCTCACGCTCCTGGAAGGCCTCTTCCCGATCGTCACGTATCTGGCAGCGGCAGCCGCGCTCGATGTGCCGACCACCGCTGTCGAGATGGCGGCGATCGTTCCGGTCGTTTATCTGGTGGCGCGGCTGCCGATCTCGGCGGCCGGCGTCGGCGTCGAGCAGGGAGGCTTCGCCTATGCGGCCACTTGGCTGGGGCTGATGGCGCACGCCCCAGCAGCGGCGATCTCGTTCCTGGTATCGCCGATCACGTTGCTGATCGCCCTGCTTCCCGGCCTCGTGGCGTGGGCCCGAGCGCGCCGCTCCAACGCCACGGCCTACTAGCAGGCCGTGGTGGCCTCGCCCTGCGTCCCCATCATGTGGCGCACGTAGTGTTCCACCTGCAGGACGTTCTGTGACATCTCGATCACATCGATCAGCTTGCCGAAGGAAGCCTCTTCTTCGACCTGCTCGGTGACGAACCACTGCAGGAACTGGAACGTGGCGTAGTCTTTCTTGCCCTGGGCAGTATGGACGAGCTCGTGGATCGCACGAGTCACCGCCTGCTCCTGCCTGAGCGATGTCTTGAAGACATCGTCGATCGACGTGTAGCGCGCCTTCGGACGAGTCAGCGCCGGGATCGTCGGCGTCTGACCGACTTCCTGGAGATAGGCCACCAGTTTCATGGCATGCCCTCGCTCCTCTTCGGCCTGGCGGTGAAAGAATGCCGCCAAGTACTGGAGGCTGCGACCCTCCAGATAAACGGCCATCGCGAGGTAGTTGTGGCTTGCCTGCAGTTCTCGCGCCACCTGCGCGTTGAGCGCCTTTACCATCGCCGCCGTGACCTGCGCCATCTCTTCTACCCCCCTCGCAGTTGACTCGGACCCGTCACCGTCATTCTAGTTGCCCGGGTCGCGGGGCGCGCGCGATGCGACCTATCGCTTGTCGCAACCGCCGACTATCCTAGGCGAGCGCGAATCCGATTCGGCGTACTTCAACATTGGCTGGATGCCCTCGTGCGCTCCGCCGCCGTCGCCGTGAATCGATCTACTGGATCCCCACCAAGGAGAGATGCCATGCACAGTTCCCGCTCAACTTGCCTGAGCCTCATCGTCGTCGGCCTGCTGACCGTCGGCTGCAGCGGAGGCGTCGAGCCACCGGCCGAGCCGGCCGAGACCGCTGCCGAACCTGAACCCGTTTCGGTACTGGATCATCCGGCTCGCAGCGAAGACGATCACTACCGCGACGCTGGCTTCAAGCCGCTCGAAGTCTACGAGTTCTTCGACATCGGCCCGGGCACGACGGTGGGCGACCTGTGGCCCGGCGGCGGCTACAACACGGCAATACTGGCGCAGCTGGTCGGCGACGACGGCCGCGTCGTGGCAATGCTGGGGCCGGAGCCGATGGATCCGGAGCGCGCAGCTCGAAGCCGCGAGCGCTTCGGAGCACGCCTGGACCCGTTCGGGTTCACCAACCTCGAGGTCGTCGACGACCCGACTGAGGTGCCGGAGAACACCTTCGACGTGTTGCTAACGGTTCGCAATTACCATGACCTCGGCGACGCACCGGACCGCCTCGCAGCCCTGCCCGCCTTCATGCGCGTTATCAAGCCTGGGGGAATCTTCGCCGTCGTCGACGCCCAGACCGACAAGCCCGACGAGCGTGACGAGCCGGTTCATCGCATCAACGATGTGCTGTCGCGCGAGGAGATCACCTCGGCCGGCTTCGAATTCGTCGAGGCTTCGGACGTGCTTCTGAACCCCGATGACACGTACGATTTCGATGGACGCGAACGTGCGGGAGAGGACGGCGCCGAAGCCGATGCCCCGATTCACCGGTACTACCTGCACCGTTTCGTTCATAAGTACCGCAAGCCGGTCGAGTAACTGTTTGCCTCAGGCGGTTCCGGAATCGCGACTCGTGAGCGTCTGACGACTCGCGGTTCTCACACCGCCTCAATAGGGAGAACATAGGATGCACAAACCACCCTGCCGTTGGACACTGGCGCTCGCGCTGATCGGGCACCTTGCCACGATCGGCTGCGGCGCCGCCGAGCCGGCTGCCGAGGCGCCTCCCGTCGAGGAGCCGGCAGATCAGATGCCCGCGGGACTCGACCGCGGCGTCTTGGCTGACGCTGCCCGACCCGAGGAAGAGGTCGCGCAGGACGAGTATCGCAAGGCCATCGACGTGTACGAGTTCCTCGGCGTCGAGCCCGGCATGACGGTTGCCGACGTGTGGCCGGGAGAGGGCTACAACACGCACCTGCTGTCGCGACTGATGGGCGACGAGGGCACGGTGTACGCGGTGATGGAGTTCTACGCCGACGGACAATTCGCCACGCTCGACGCGCTCACCGAGCGCATCGACGGAAGCGGGCTCGGTAACGTGCAAGTGGTGACGAACATCCCGGACGTTCCAGCGGGAAGCCTCGACGTGGCGGTGGCGGTCCGTAACTATCACGATGCTGAACAGTTAGGCGGCGGCCGACAGGCTACTGTCGCCCAGTTGCTGGACGCCATGAAGTCCGGCGGCATCGTCGGTATCGTCGAGGTCGCTACCCCGCACGAAGGGTGGCACGAGGACACTCATCGCCTGAACGAACAGACGGTGATCGACGAGTTCACGGCGGGCGGATTCGAGCTCGCCGGCAGCTCCGACATCCTCCGCAACCCCGACGACGACCACACTACAGCCGGGTTCGCGGACGGGCGTTACAAGACGGATCGCTACGTGCTCAAATTCCGTAAGCCTTAGGCCGTCGCCTCGATGAACTGAGGCAGGCCGAACACGGTTCCGCCATCGAGGGCGGCCGGTCGACGATCGGTCGCCCTTGTTGCGTCCAGGCGCTACTCGTCGCGGGTCGCCGAGCCTTCAGGCAGCTTGCTCCACCGGATCCTCTGGATCCTCCGACGTCTTCTCGACCGGCAAACCGGCGTGCAGTTTCAGTAGCACTTCCCCGTACGAGCGCAGATCGGCCGGGGGTGCCTTCCCCGCACCGAGCTTCTGGAGCCGGGCCATCACCGTCTTGAGCGCTACGTCAGCGTCTTGCTCGGGCTCGATGACGACCAAGCCTCCCGCGGCCGAGCCGCCCAGACCCAAGCGCGACAACCGCGGTGGGGTGAGCAGGTAGGCGAGCGTCTGGGGATGTGCGCGAAAATCCCGACGGCGTTGTACAGGGGCTCCATAGCTGCGCTTGCCGGTGTAGAAAGAGGCCGCCGACGGGGGCGAATAGGCGATGTACGCGTCGGGCAGCTGATCGACGAGATGCTCACCGCGCCGGTTCGACACCACCATGCGCGCAACCTGATACGCCCGGCGGCGGTCAACGCGCGCGCCGATCCCATACCGCTCCGCTTCCTGCTCGGTGTCGCTCACAAGCTCGTTGACCGCGCCGCGCCAAGGACTCAGCGGCGAGTAAGTATGGCGGAAGTAACGCAGCTGATCCAAGCCACGTCGCAGTGCGTAAAGAAAATCGCTCAGCATCGCCTCGCTCCCGATCGCTCGGCTGGGTGCGGGCGCGGTGTCGCGCCAGGCCGTGGCCAGTATACGGCGGCACGGCGAACCGTGCAGCGACCTGCTAGTGTCCTCTCCGGCGTCGGCCTCCTCTGCGATACCCTCAGCATCGCCGTCGTCGGGCCTCCTTGGTTTCGACTCAGGCGCGCGCGCCACAATATGCAACGAACCTCTGTTACAGGACACTACTGTCCCGCCCCATGAGCGATCTGCAGCTGCCGGGAATCGACGATGTCCGGGCGGCGGTACCCCGGGTTCAGCCCTACCTGCACCGCACACCCCTGCTTTCGTCGCGCACGCTCTCCGAGCGCACCGGCCTCGAAGTGTGGCTCAAGTGTGAGTGCCTGCAGAAGACCGGCTCGTTCAAGCCACGCGGCGCCCTCAATCGCATAGCCACGCTCTCACAGGAGCAGCGCGATGCCGGCGTGATAACGATCTCCGCCGGCAACAATGCCCAGGGTGTCGCCTTTGCAGCACGCACCGCGGGCGTACACGCGGTCTTGGTCATGCCGGAAACGGCGGTTGCGAGCAAAGTTGCAGCGACGCGAGCCTACGGGGCCGAGGTGGTCCTGCATGGCGACGTGCACGCCGCGTTCGAGAAGCTCGAGGAACTACGCCACGAGCGCTCCCTCACCCTGCTACACCCCTTCGATGATCCGATGTTGATCGCCGGCCACGGCACACTCGGCCTCGAGATCGACGAGCAGATGCCCGAAACGGAAGCGATCGTGTGTGGGGTTGGCGGCGGAGGCCTTTGTGGCGGTCTGGGGGTGGTCTGCGGTGGGCTAGGCAAGGGTACCCGCATGTTCGCGGTCGAGCCCGAAGGCGCGCCAACGATGACCGCAGCAATTGCGGCAGGTGAGCCGGTGCGGCTCGAGCACGTCGAGTCGATCGCCGATGGGCTGGCTCCGCCGTTCGTCGGGCATCTGAACCTCGAGGCAGCACAGCGTTTCGTCGAGCAGGTGACACTGGTATCCGACGACGAGATCCGTCAAGCCCTTGGGCTCGTGCTCGAACGAGCGAAGCTGCTTATCGAGCCGTCAGCTGCCGCTCCGGTTGCCGCTCTCCTAGAACGCCGGTTACCGTTAAAATCGGGCAGCCGTGTGGTCGTGGTCCTCTCGGGCGGGAACCTCGACCTCCACACGCTCCCCGCACTCCTCCCCACAAGCACGTCGAGGCAGATCTCATGACAATCAACCGACAGCCGGCGCGATTTGTCGCGCTGCTCGTGCTCGGTGTTCTGACGCTGGCCGCGCCTGCCCTGTCGGCGCAGGACCCACAGACAGAGCAGGCACCGCCCGAGCAACGCGTAGAGCAGATCATCACGGTCACTGCGACGCGCCGTCCGTTCGACCTCGAGGAGATCTCCGCCCACGCGATCGTCGTATCCTCCGACCAGCTTCGCCAGCGCCCGGCGCTGGGACTCGACGAGGCGCTTCGTTGGGCGCCACAGTTCAGCCTGCTACGGCGTAGCCCGGCACGTGCCGCCCACCCTACGTCGCAAGGTTTGAACCTGCGCGGCGTGTCCCCCAGCGGTACGAGCCGCGCACTTCTCTTGCTCGATGGGCTGCCGCTGACTGATGCATTCGGCGGCTGGGTGTACTGGAGCCGCACGCCATCTCTCCTCATCGAGCGTGTCGAGATAGTGCTCGGTGGAGCCTCGGGGGCGTTCGGTAACCAGGCCCTTGCCGGTACAGTGCAGATCGTGGCGCGGACGCCGCCGGCGAGCCGCGCAAGCATCCAGGTGCACGGGCTCGGCGGTAGCCAGTCGACCTTCCGTGGCGGCTTTGCGCTGAGCGCCGGCAATTCGAAGCGCGGCCTGATCCTGGCCGCGGACGCGTTCGACACGCGCGGCTACATCGCCGTGAGCGAGGCGGATCGCGGACCGGTGGATGAAGACGTAGCGACGAGTCACCAGACGGCGATGCTACGCGTACGCCTCGCGCCCGGGCTGCTGGCCGGGCTCGAGGTCTTCCACGAGGCTCGTAACAACGGCACCCCCGAGCAGACCAACTCGACGCGCGCATTCGGCGCCAGTTTGTCCTATAGCGGCGGCACCGCCACCAATGGACATCGGCTCGCCGGATTCGCCCGCCGACAGCGGTTTCGCAGTCGGTTCTCGAGCGTGATCGCGGCTCGCTCGCGTGAGCTGGCGGTACTGGACCAAGAAGTTCCATCCTGGGAAACGGGTATTGGCGCCAACGCCTGGCGTCAGTACGGCGGTGGTCTGGTGCTGGGGGCCGGACTCGACTGGCGGCGGGTCGGCGGGGTTAGCCGCGAGGATGTTCTCCTGGCGGGATTCTCGCGCGACCCGGGCGGCACCCAGAACGTCGGCGGACTCTTCGTTTCCGCACAAACACGCGTCGGAGATTCGTGGCACCTGGACGCCTCCCTGCGCGGCGACGGATGGCACAACAACCCGCGCGACCCGAACGCAGAATCTCGATCGCAGTCCACTGTCTCGTCGCGTGCCGGCGTGGTCTTCAGCCCAGGGGGCGAGTGGAGGCTGCGGGCCGCGGGGTATCGATCGTTTCGCGCACCAACGCTCAACGAGCTGTATCGCCAGTTCCGCGTCGGCAACGTCTCGACCAGCGCCAACGATGAGCTCACCGAAGAACGCCTCACTGGTGCCGAAATCGGGGCCGATTGGTCGTCGGGCAGCCCTACCGCCGGGGGTCGAGTGAGGGTCGGAATCACGGGCTACTGGAATAGGCTGCGCGACGCGGTGGTCAATGCGACTGTCGGCGCTACGTCGACGCTGATCTTGCGCCAGCGACGGAACCTCGGCGCCGCTACCGTGCGCGGAGTGGAGATCGACGCTTCGGTGCAGCGCGGTGGGTTCGCGGCCAACCTGGTCACCTCGTTGATCGGCACCCGCATCGATCAGAACCCCGTCGTATCCGGACAGCCGCTGGTGTCGTTGGTGGGTAATCGGTTGCCGCAGGTGCCGGGCTATCGGCTACGAGGATCGCTCGCTTGGACCGCCGACCGATGGGGCGCTCTGATCGGCCTGCACGTTGCTGGCGACCAGTTCGAGGACGATCGTAACCAGCTGCTCTTGGCGTCGGGCAGCTCCGTCGACGCGTCGCTCGATTGGCACCTTTCCGAGCAACTGTCGCTCGGCCTTCGAGGGCAGAACCTGCTCGACGAGCCCCTCGAGGTCAGGCGCACCTCGGTTCTGTTGCTGGGGCCACCACGGTCACTATCGGTGACGTTCCAGCTTCGCCCTGATCGCGGCATGACGGCGCCCACAATGGAGCGATGAGCCCGACAGCCCGCCGCCGGGCTCTGCTGGCGGCAGCCCTGCCTTTGCTCGTCGGAGCGTGTGGGGCGCCCGACGCCGATCGTGCCTCGGCCACAATCACCGCGGCCGACATCTCCCGCCTGACGCGGACGCTGGCTTCGGACGACTTCGCAGGCCGAGGTCCGGGAGGTCGAGGGGAAGCGACCACCATCGGCTTTCTTCAAGGCGAGCTCGACCGGATCGGGGTCGAGCCCTTCGGCGATGCCGATGCGGACGGCAATCGCACCTGGTTGCAGCGTGTTCCGGTGGCCGAGATTACCGTCGACGCAGCCACCGCCGCGCTCCGCATGCCGCGGAGTGGCGGGGTCGCTCCGCAGGCTCAGCTCGACGAGTTGACCTACGGTGACGACTTCGTCGCCTGGACCCTTCACGAGGAGCCCTCCATCGATTTAGCAGCACCGTTGGTATTCGTTGGGTACGGCGTAGTGGCGCCCGAAGAGCACTGGAACGACTACAAGCGCGACGTGCGGGGCGCCGTGGTGGTGGTGTTGGTGAATGACCCACCGGTACCCGGCAAGTTCGGCGACGACGCCATGACGTACTACGGGCGCTGGACCTACAAGTACGAGGAGGCGGCACGGCAAGGCGCTGCCGGCGCGATCATTGTCCACGATACGGAAGGCGCCGGCTATGGCTGGGATGTGGTGCGCAGCTCATGGACAGGCCCGCAGTTCAGCTTACCGACACCGGCGGACCAGCCGGCACCATCGCGCTTCGAGGGCTGGGTCTCGCAGCGCGCCGCCGATGAGCTATTCAGCGCCGCCGGACTCAGCCTGACGGTGTCGATTGCTGCGGCAGCCAGTGCCGATTTCGAGCCCGTAGACCTGGGCGCGACCGCGACGATCCATCTCGACAACAACCTGCGCCGTATTGCCTCCCATAACGTCGTCGGGCGGTTACGCGGACGCCATGTCACCGCCGCCGACGAGTACATCCTGTGGACGGCGCATTGGGACCACCTGGGTGAGGATGCCGGCATCGCGGGCGACGGGATCTACAACGGC
Organism: Acidobacteriota bacterium; assembly: GCA_965205505.1. Classification (GTDB taxonomy): domain Bacteria; phylum Acidobacteriota; class UBA890; order UBA890; family WLXD01; genus DASCOT01. Next base: position 2,299,689 of record CBDBHB010000009.1, on the reverse strand, counting down.
GCGCTCGACAACGCTACCGGGGTGGCCGGGCTGCTTGAAGTTGCCGAAGCCTACGCGTCGCTACAACGGGCGACACGCCGCTCGCACCTCTTCGTGGCGACGACATTGGAGGAGAAGGGCCTCCTCGGCGCGGCGTACTACGCCGCCAACCCGATCGTGCCGCCTCGCAACACAGTGGCGGCGATCAACATGGACGGGCTCAATATCTGGGGGCCGACCGAGGACATCACGGTGATCGGCCTGGGAAACTCGCAGCTCGACGAAGTCTTGCGGCAAGCCATCGAGCCGCACGGGCGCACGCTTAGCCCCGACCCCGAACCCGCCAAGGGCTTCTACTATCGATCCGACCACTTTCCGCTCGCGAAGATCGGTATTCCGGCGTTGTATATCGACGCCGGGGTGCGCTTCGTGGACCGGCCCGCAGACTACTCAGACCTGGTTCGGCGGCAGTACGCAGCGCTGCGCTACCATCGCCCGAGCGACGAGTTCGATTCGACGTGGAATTTGGCCGGAGCCGAGGCAGACCTGCGCGCCCTCTTCACCGTCGGCTTCAACCTCAGCGAGGGCACCGACTGGCCTGTGTGGTCGGAGGGATCGGAGTTCGGCGCCGCTCGCGCAGCATCCCTGAATCGCTGATCGCCGCTAGCGTGCGGATATGAGACGATGCCAGATTGTTGCTCTGGAGCCAGAGGTCGAAGGTTCAGCTGACCCGGAGCGCTGTTCCCACGCGTTTCTTGACGGAGGAAACCTCAATGGCCCACGAAGTACCTGACCTGGCCTACGCTTTCAATGCGCTCGAGCCACACATCGACGAACGAACGATGGAAATCCACCACGACAAGCACCACGCTGCCTACGTCGCCGGCCTCAACGGCGCACTAGAGGGGCAGGACAGCCTGCAGGCAATGAGCCTACCGGAGCTGCTAGGCAACATCGACGCGGCCCCCGAGGGCGCCCGTGGCGCCGTTCGCAATCACGGCGGCGGCCACGCCAACCACTCGCTGTTCTGGTCGATCATGTCCCCCGATGGCGGCGGCGAGCCGGGCGGCGAGCTGGGCGCGGCAATCGGCGCGGCTTTCGGTAGCTTCGACGCTTTCAAGAATGCGTTCGCAAAGGCCGGTGCGACGCGCTTCGGCAGCGGCTGGGCCTGGCTTGTAGTCGACGGCGACGGTGCGCTGCAGTGCTATTCGACCGCCAATCAGGATTCTCCCCACATGCAGGGACATACACCCATCCTGGGCTTGGACGTGTGGGAGCACGCGTACTACCTCAACTATCAGAATCGACGACCCGACTACATTGCCGCCTTCTGGAACGTCGTCAACTGGGACGAGGTCGAGCGCCTTCGCGCGCAAGCCAGCGGCTGAGATCGCGGCTTCCAAACAGCACTGGCCGGGGATGCAACGCGCAGCATCTCCGGCCATCTCTCCGTTGGCCGCTTGGACCTCGCCATAAACCGCCCAGCGGTGAGTACGGCCGGCCAAGCGAAGCTGGCTTGTAGGCGCCGACGGGCGACGCTACCGTCCGCCCATGAGTGACCCTCCCGCACTGCGGACGATCGGCCTGGTCAAGCAGTTCGACGGTGTCGCCGCCGTCAACTCTCTCGACCTGGAAGTGCCTGCCGGCAGCGTCTTCGGGCTCATGGGACCCAACGGCTCCGGCAAGACCACGACGATCCGCACTTGCCTGGGTATCTACGTGCCGGACCGGGGCGAGGTTCGGTTGCTCGGGGCAAGAGACCCGCTCGAGGTTCGTTATCGCGTCGGGTACTTGCCCGAGGAGCGCGGCCTCTATCCGAAGATGCAGGTGAAGGAACAACTCGCGTTCCTGGGAACCATCCGCGGCTTGCGTCGCGGCGAGGCGAATCGGCGCGCCGCAGCATGGCTCGAGCGCCTCGATCTCGGTGACCGCGCCAAGTCGACGACCAACGAGCTTTCCAAGGGGATGCAGCAGAAAGTGCAGTTCGCCGCCGCGGTTATTCATGAGCCTGAGCTATTGGTACTCCACGAGCCGTTCACGGGGCTCGATCCGCTGAACTCACGGCTGCTGAAAGAGTTGATCTTGGAGCAGAGTGAGCGCGGCTGCACCGTCATCCTGTCGTCGCACCGCATGGAGCAGGTGGAGGCCATGTGCGACTTCGTTGCCGTCATTCATCGCGGCAATCTGGTGCTCGACGGAGCGCTGAGCGACGTGCGAGCAGCCCACGGGCGCAACACGTTGGCCATCCAGTACGACGGGCCCAGCAGCGCGCTCAGCGACCTGCCAGGCGTGGCCAAGGTGAATGATTCCGGGCAATCGGCACGACTGGAGATGCAGACGGGAGCGGACACGCAGGGGCTGCTTCGGGAACTGCTCGATCGCGTCACGCTGCGGTCGTTCAGCGCCGAACAACCGTCGATGGAGGAGATCTTCCTCGACAAGGTCGGACCCGGCACCGACGACCACGCGCACATGGTGCTGACCGACGAGGGCGAGCTGGTGCGCGAGGCAGATACATCATGAGCGCCACGCAGGTGATCAACATCGCCCGGCGCGAGTTCATCGCCAAGGTGCGCAACAAGTGGTTCATCGTCGGGACGCTGTTGGTACCTTTCTTCATGAGCATGTGGGTGTTCATTCCCAACCTGTTGGCGCGGGCAGACGTGGAGCAGCTCCGGATCGTCGTCGCCGACGTCGGTACTGGGAGCGGCACGCAGATTGCCGATCGCCTCCGCGAGATCGACGACTTCACGCTCGAGATCATCGCGGTGCGGTCGTTATCCGAGAGCGAGGCGGCGGTGGCGCGCACGTCGCTGCAGGAGCAGATCGTCGATGAGAGCCTTGACGGCTACCTGCTCCTGGAGCCCGACGATGAGCTCGGCATCCGGGGACGTTACTACGCGCGCGCAACAGGCAACATCGTAATCACGAGCGCGTTGGAACGAGCCGTTCGGCGGGTCGCGTTGGAAGACTATCTGCAAGGCAGCGGCTTGCAGTCGGATCGTGTCAACGCTCTCGTTTCATGGGACCTGGAGGCCATCACGGTTTCCGCCGAGGGCGAAGAAGAGGGCGGTTTCCTGCGTGCCTACATGAGCACTTTCGTGCTGGCAATGCTGCTGTACATCACCCTGTTGATCGGCGGGCAACAAATGGGCAACTCGATCATCGAGGAGAAGTCGACCCGGCTGATCGAGCTCATTCTCGGCGCCGTTACCTCGACCGAGTTCATCTCCGGCAAGATCCTCGGTGTACTCGCCGCGAGCCTGTTACAGCTGGCAATATGGGTCCTGCTGTCGATGCTCGTAGGGCTGTTCATCCTGCCGGCGTTGGCGGTCGGCGCGGCCATGCAGGGCACCGACCTGATGGAGTTCCTCGACCCGACCCTGCTGTTCTACTTCGCCGTTTTGTACCTGCTCGGCTACACGTTCTATTCGGTGATCTAAGCAGCCGCGGCGTCGACTTGCACGTCGTCGGAAGAGCTCCAGCAAATCGCCTTCCCGCTGGTCATGCCGATGGTGCTGAGCCTGATGTTCGTGTTCTATGCGATCACCAACCCGGCAACCCTGGTCACCCGACTGATCTCGCTGTTCCCACCCGCCACGCCGTTGGTGATGCTGGCACGCATTAACGTGCTGCGACCGCCATTATGGGAGATCTGGCTGGGCATCCTGCTGCTGCTGGCCGCCACGTTGGCGCTGGTATGGGTGGCCGCCAAGATGTTCCGGTTCACCCTTCTGATGTCGGGTAAGCGCCCCACCTTTGGCGCCATCGTACGGCTGATTCGGGCTGCATGAGAGCGTCGCGACCGGCGCCCATTCGCTGCTGATGAGGCGCTCGCCAGCGACGGCGCTCCGAATGCCGCGCCACCTCCGACACGGTGATAGTCTAGGCGCCTCCCCCTCGCAAGACCCTGTCGCCAGGCCCGCCACACTTTCACCACGGCCTGCTAGCAGGCCGTGCGCCTCGACGCGTCAAGTAACCGACACCATAGGGACCCGACCACGTTGAAGAAACCCCCGCGGCTGCCGTGGATCTTCGTCGACGGCGCTACACAGCAGACCTTTCGCATACGTCTTGACCTCCCGGACTGGGATCCACCGACCGAGGGCGACAAGCACGACGAGGCACTGTGCGCTTTTCACGTTACCGGCGACGACGGTGCGGCGTTTGCGCTGCGACTGCAGATCACCCGTGACGTGCTGAGCGACAACGCCATCGCCGACCCCGGTGCGTTCCGGGCGCTGGTGCAGGGCAAGGGTGTGGAAATCATCGAGGGGGCCATCCACAACGGCATTCGCGGTGACCACCAGCTAGTGTGGGAGTCCGATGGGGTTTCCGTCGTCGGCTAGATCGGCAAGGGTGGCCAGGTCGGGTACCTCCAGATGTGGGACAGCATCCCCTACCGGCGTGATTCCGCCTGGGCGACCGCCGCGGCGATTCACCCAGACCGTCGAGAATCCGAGTCTGCGAGCCGGCGCGACATCGTGAAAAAGGCTCTGCGCCACATGCAGAATGCGCTCGCGCGGAAGGCCGACGCGTTCAAGCAGCAGCGCCCGATCGTCGACCTCCGGACTCTTGCGACGGAACAGGCGCCCGAGCGCCTCGGAGATGCCGGTTTCCCAGTCGATCAGCGTACCGTAGCAGTCGAACGTGGCAGCGTCGTAGGCATGTAGGTCTAGCTTCATTGCGGCTCCACGTGATCCAGTTCACTGGCGGTCGCATCGCGACTTCGGCCATCCCGACTTGTCGAATGTTATAGTGGCATGCTGTCGATCCTTCCTCTCTCAGCAACCGCGAATAGCTATGTACAAGAACTCCACGACACTCGGTGCACAGGCTTTGTGTGGGGCTCTGGCGGTGCTCCTCCTCATCGGCGGTGCTCCGGCGACGCTCGCGGCAGAGCCCGAGGAACAAGGCGCAACGGGCGACCTTGTGGTCTACCTGATCGACCATCAACTGATCTCGCGCGACGAGCTGGCGACGATCCAGACGGAGATCGAGGCGGTATTTCGCTCGCAGGCGGGTCTCGAAATGCGTTGGGTGCTCGACGACTCGCCGCGCCGCCGATTGCAGCCGGGCGAGCTGCGCTTCCTGATCCTGGCCTCCGACGGCACCCGGTGGTTCCACGGTCCGTCGAACGTGATCGGCTTGGCGCCGCACGATGATACCGGCGTCGGCCGCAACTGCTTCGTTTTCTATCGCCAGGCGCTATGGTTCCGCCAACAAGCCGTTCTGCGATGTCGGGAGGCGACGCGCGCGCGCGCCCAGGCAGAAGCCACCGGCCTGGAGCCCGATGCGGCGATCGAGTTACTCGCGCCTGCCGAGTGCGGCACCTTCTTGCCAGCGTTGGCGCCGCTCGTCGTCGCTCGCGCCGCAGCTCACGAGATGGTCCATATTCTGCTCAACAAACTGAATCATTCGGACTCCGGTCTGATGCGCGAGTCGTTCGACCTCCGCGAGTGGCTCGCCGGAGAACACGAGGCCTTCCGGCTCCTCCCCGAAGAGGTGGCCGCGCTCCAAGACCTCTTCGGTATGGACACTGCGATTCCGCGAGAGCGCTGAGCGACCAACAGTACGTCGGCTGGTATCCTTGATCGCATGAGGGGGATGGCTCAGCGCGGGGGTAACGCGCGAGGCGCCGCGGCTGCGGTTCCGACACTACTGCTGACCGGCATGATGGTGTGGGCTGCGCCCGACGGCCCATCGACGTCGAGCGTGGCGGGCCGCTGACGGTGGCCGATTCCGTCGATGTGAAGGGCCCGCGCGACCTCCGTACGCGTGACTTCGCGACCGCGACGTTGGACGTTGCGGAGCGCTCCGAGGATGACCTGCTCCCCAACCGCGCGTATCCTTCGAATCTGCTGTGGCGAATGACCGGAGCGCTGGATGCCTCGGCTGCCCCGGCTCGCATCCTCGATCTCGGGCCCACGAACAACGAGAACATCCAGTTCTGGGCCCGTCGAGGGTTCGACGTCAGCTGCTACGATCTGTTCACGCGTGAGGCCCGACGACTCGGACCACTCGAGATCACGCCTTTGACGCTCTCGACCGACACCCTCCGCCAGCAGCGGCTACCTTTCGAGGACGGTAGCTACTCGGCGATCTGTTCATGGAACGTGCTCTCGCGGCTGCCGTTCGTGCTCGCCCGCCAGTTCGCCCGCGAATGCCATCGACTGCTCTGCCGTTCCGGCCTCATGCACGCGGTCTTCCTGGATTCCGACGGGCGGCTCGACACTCGGCGCCAGTACCAGATCGTCGACCGGCAGAGCCTGCAGGTCACCTCCGCAGCGGTGCCGCGGAGGCTGCCGACCAACTGGGTGGACGCCGAGATCCGCCTGATGCTGTCGCGCTTCGCCGCTTGCGAGATCCAGGCCGCACCGTCCTATACGCGCGAGGTGCTGGCACAGCGAGCGCCGATCAGACCGACGGCGCGCCAGCCGGAGCCTTAACAGGGTGCTGAAAAACTCTGGTGGGTCTGGTTATGGCGTCGTGGGGCCAGATGCAAGGCAGCGCGACGCAGGCGATGCTCGTTGTATCGTCCAGGAGGGCCAACGCCGCAGGTGGCCCCACGACGCCGTAACCCGTAGGGCGCGTGGGGGTTGCCGACGATCTCAGCGTCAGAGCTCCTCGACGATGCCCCCTGGCATCGCCATCGTCCCTCTTCCTTGATCTCGCCAGCAAGACCCACGCGCCAGACCCACCAGAGTTCTTCAGCACCCTGTTAGCAGCATCAGCTGTTCGCTTCGACGCTATAATCGCCACATGGTCGACCACATACCCGCCCCGTTCACGTCGGACCTCAAGGTCCTGGTGTTGGCCGGCTCGAACTCCGTCTCCGAGCGACGGCGACGCCGGCGCGCCGAACGACTCCGACGCAACGAGCCTGAGGTGCCGATCGAGAACAAGGCGTTCCTACGCTTACGTGGTCGGCTGGTGATCGAATATCTGCTCGATACGCTCGAGGCATGCGGCCTGCGGCGCATGTGGATCCTGGCTCCGGAGCACTCGTTGCGCCGTATCCCATCACGCTACGCTTTCCGCCCGTTGGTGCAGCGTCCCGGGGCCACGCTGGTAGCCAACTTGTCGGCGGCCTATACGGAGATCGATCCGCAGCCCGATGAGCCCGTTCTGCTGCTCTTCGGCGATCATCCGTTGACCACGGCAGCCGCCCTTCGCAGCTTCTTGGCGAGCTGTAGCTGGCAGGTCGACGAGGCCGACTTCTTTCACGGCGTCGCCCTGCAAGAGGCCTACGCCGAGTACATGCCGTTCTTCCGGCGCACCTGTCTTCATCTGCGCGAGATGTCCGGCCGGGCCAGCGGCTTGAACCTGGCGATACCCTCGCGGCTTCATCGGCTGCGCCTCCTGGATGAGATCTATGGCGTGCGCAAGCAGGAACAACTTGGCGCCCTGCTCGGCCTCTTGCGCGTCGTCGTCTCGTGGCTCGGCACGCGCGCTCCCGCCGCGCTGATCGACACGCTGATTCTCTCGGTCGCCAAGGAGATGGAGAAGATCGGACGGCGGGGCGGTATCCGCGGACGCCTCGGGCGCACCTTCCGCTACGCGTTATCGTCGCTCGTCACACGGCATCGGATCGAGCAACATGGCGCTCGTGCACTGCGTGCCGAGAAAGGCACCCGGCTTGTGCCTGTGGCACACGGCGGCGCCGGCATCGATGTCGACTTTCTCGAGGAGTTGCAGCTCCTCGAAGATAACTGGGAGCGGCTACAAGGTATTCAAGATTCCCAGGACGCCCGCCTCGAGCCTCATGGCGACCTCACCTGGAGATCTTCCCGGTAGACCGTGCGGTAGCCGAGCAGCTGGTCCAGCAGCATCAGTTCGAGCGTGTATTCTCCCGGTGCTGCTTGCATGTTGATTGTGCGCTGCACGACCTCTTGGCGACGACCCTCCATCTCGGCCTCCGGAACGGTTATCACCACCCGCTCCGAGGCCAACGCCAAAGGCTCATCGCCGCTCAGCAACTGCGCATCGATGACCATGTCGGTGGTGAACGCACCCTCGACGAGATGAAAGACCAACGAGTCGAGGCGGAAGGTCAGCTCGATTTCGATGCCCACTTTGCCACCCGCCGCCGCGGCCTGCCGCGTCGACCATCCGAACGGGATCTGGGCGTCCGGAAGCAGAACTGCGGTGCGCACGTCGCTAATTGCCGCCTGGTAGTTGACCGGGTTGACCAGGGAGCGATCGATGGCCAGCTCGATAGCCTGCTGATACCCCGCCGGGATGCCAGGTAGCAAGGAACGTGCTTCAGCGAGCCGCGCCTGCACCGGAATCCCAGATACTCCGATGGGCTGCTGCGGCATCAGCTTCCAGCGACCGGCGCGGTACACGAACAGCAGCATCTCGTTAGGCTCCAGGCCCGGATGCTGCTCGTCGTACGACCAGAGAATGGGCGGCCGACTGGAAAGCCCGTCTGGGTAGGAACCCTCACGGCGGGTACGGTCCGGGAGACCGAAGTGCATGACCATCTGACCGAAAGCGGTTTCCCAGGCCGGTTCGCTGCGTGACTCGAAGTTCTCCATCGCATACGCGAGTCGGCGCTCGAACTCGTCGAGGTATTCGTTGCGTGGACCTCGCAGCAGCGGATCGCGGCGCTCCCAGAACAGCCTGATAAACTGCAGGCGCTCCTGCGTTGTGGCGAGAGCATTGAACATCTCCCCCTCTTCGCCCGTCGCGATCAGCGACACCGGACCCTCGAACCAGCGAGCCGTCCAGTCGGCGATTGACTCTCCGGCGGACGGCCCGGATAGGCTCTGAGCGCCCGCTGGCGGCGCCCCGGACGCGAGCATCAGTGCCGTCGCAGCCAAGCCCGCGACCCAAGGGGTAATCGATCTGCGGCTAGCTGTGCGCTGTCTGAGCATCGTTTGCCTCCATCAGGGGTTGGTCTTGCAACGCGCGTAGGACGACGATCGTAGCGTCGTCGGCAAGGGGCTCGTCCCCACTGTACCTGCGGACCGCGCGGAAGACGGCCTCTACTACAGTCTTTGCATCCCGCGTGCGGTTCGCAAGTACCACCTCGCCGAGTCGTCCGACGCCGAACATCTCGCCGGCGCTCTCGCCCGCCTCGACAACCCCGTCGGAATAGAACACCAGCACATCTCCCGGGTTCAGGTCGCGCTCGATGAACGGGCCCGGAGCACGCGGCAGCATGCCCAGCGGAAGACCGTTGGACTCCAGTTCTTCCACGGTTCCCGAGCCATGACGAATGTGCAGCGGGTAATGGTGCCCGGCGTTCGAATAGCGGTACGAACGGTTGCCCTGATCGAGCTCGCAGAAGACCATCGTCATGAACTGGTTGTCGGCAGACATGTGCAGCAGGGTCTCGTTGAGACGCTCCATCAGCACGGTGGGTGATTCGTCGGATTGGCCATGCGTGTAGATGGCGCTCTTGGCCATCGCCATCAGCATCCCGGCGCGCATGCCGTGCCCGGCGACGTCGCCGACCACGATGCCCAGGTTGCCGTTCCGTAACGTCAGGTAGTCGTAATAATCACCGCCGACCTCGGTTGCCGGCTCGGAACGTGCGGCGATATCGAAGCCGTCAACTTCCGGCGGCTCGGTCGGCAGCAGGTTCATCTGAAACTCGCGGGCAATCTCGAGCTCGCGCTGCCGGCGCTCGGCCTCCACTGTGTCGCGCAGCAATCGTGCGTGATCCATCGCCAGGGCGACCTGGTTAGCGAACCCCGCGAGGCTACGTACCTCTCCCTGATCGAAGGCGTAGGTCTCGAAGCGGCCGGCGATCAGGACGGCGCGCGGGGCACCCTCGTGCGGAATCACCGGAACGATTACCGAGCTGCCGGATTCCGGCTCCCAGATCCGCACCAGTACCCCCGGCGGCGCCTTGCGATGATCAACTACAACCACCGGCCGGCGGTCGGTGAAGCGCTCTGCCAGCGCCAGCCACGGGGTACGGCTGTTGAATCGATACACGTGCTTTCCGGAACCATCGACCCGCAACAGAACACACGAGCAGCCAGAGCTATCGGCATCGGGCTCCACCAATACCGCCACGTCGGGCTCCGACACGGCAAGCATTGAATCGAGCACCGCGGAATGCATTTCCTGCGAGTTGAACGCCGAGCCGGCGGTGAGGTTGAAGTCATAGATGGCATCGAGGTCGCGTACCTTGCGCTCGTAGGCACGTGCTCCGGGCAGCGCCAGCGTTGCCCTTGCCAGAACGACTACCAGGTAGACGATGCAGAGCAGCGCCGCCAGTCGCACGAACTCGACCAGCAGGTGCTGATGCTCCAAGGGAACCAGGCGAGCCACCGCCATCGCGCCGGACAGCGGCATTAACGCTACGATCCAGCCGACGAACACTGCCAACCGCTGTCGCGTATCGAGAACGAAGACCCACTCGGTGGGCGCGATGTAGGCGAGCAGGGCAGCCAGCAATACGAGCGCCGCCTGCGCCAGAGCCGGGTCGGTGAAGGACATTGGCTCGGTGCCCGGGTGAGCTCGCGCCACCGTCGCCACCAGCGTGAACGCCACCCCGACCAAGAGCATGGTCGCCAGATAGCGGGCGGCGCGTAGCCGGGTTAGCTGCGCCAAGTCGATGGCCACCGACAGCGCCACCACCAAAGCAATCGCCGCAACGCCGAGACACACTGCGTACAGGAACCGCGCCAGTCCCGACGGCAGTCCGAGGGCCGCCACCAGCAGTAGGTAGAGCAGCGTCAGCACGAGGCCGGACAACGCCACGCCCGCGACGCGCGTCTTGGCGAGCGGCTCCGGCTGGGCGCGCGCGTCCAAGGTCCAATACCAGCCGGCCGCAACCGCCAGAAGCAAAGCGCCGAGTAGCGCCGTCAGAGCATGCGAGCGCTCGGCTCCCGGCAGACCCGTGACGCCGACGGCGACAAGCGCCACCGCGAGCGGAATCGTCCAGCGGGAAACCGAAAACCTCACGGATGCAAGTGTAGCAACGGTTTGTTAGGATTATTGACGCGCGCGAATGCCGCTGCGCCTCGCCGCCCGTTCTGGCGGTGTCGCCCCTCGCGATCAGTCTGACTTGGAAGGTGTTCGAAATACGCGATGATCGAGGTTGAACAGCTAACGAAATTCTACGGGCGTCACGCTGCGATCCAGAACGTGAGCTTCACGGCCTCCCGCGGCGAGATCCTCGGACTCCTGGGCCCGAACGGATCCGGCAAGACCACCACGATGCGAATTCTTACCGGGTACATGCCGGCCACAAGCGGCACGGCGAGGGTGGCCGGGTTCGACGTATTCGACGAGGCTAAGGAAGTACGGAAACGCGTCGGCTACCTTCCGGAGAATCCGCCCCTGTATCCCGAGTTCACGCCGCGCGCCTTCCTCCATTTCGTGGCAGCGATCAATGGGGTCGGCAGAGCACAACGGCGGGCCGCGATCGATCGCGCTCTTGAAGCCACGGCAACCACCGACGTTGCCTCACACCCGATCAGCACGCTGTCGCGGGGCTACAAACAGCGCGTCGCCATCGCCCAGGCTATCGTCCACGAGCCCGAGGTAATCGTGCTCGACGAGCCCACCATCGGACTCGATCCCAAGCAGGTGATCGGCATCCGCAAGCTCATCAAGTCGCTGGCCAGCGATCGCACCGTGATCCTGTCGACACACATCCTCCCCGAGGTGACGCAGCTGTGCGACAGGGTCGTGATCATCTCGCGCGGCCAGATCGTTGCCGACGATACGACCGACTCGTTGACCGCGACAGAGGACCTCGAGCAGGTGTTCCTACGAGTCACTACCAGCGACGTGGTCGAGGACGAGGCCGCGGCCGACGAGCACGCGAAGGCTGCGGCCGACGGAGCCGAGGACGTGGCCGAGAACAACGAGTCGACCGCCAGCGCCGGCGACGTGGCCGAGGAGAACGAGCTCACCGCCGGCCACCACGGCGCGTCGCCGACCAACGATAACGGAGGTGGGGAATGAGCAACGTCTGGGCGCTCGCCTACAAGGAGCTGCGGGCCTACTTCCTGTCGCCCATCGCCTACGTCGTGCTCGCCGGCTTCCTGCTGATCACCGGCTTCATGTTCTGGAACATGCTGGCGCAGTTCTCCCGCTTCGTGGCGATCTACTCGTCGATGCAACGGCCCGACATGATGCAGCAGATGAACCTCAACGACATGGTGATCACGCGCCTGCTGGGCAACGTCACCGTGGTGTTCATTTTGATCATGCCGCTGGTGACCATGCGGTTATTCGCCGAGGAGCGTGCCCGCGGCACCGACGAATTGCTGTTGACCTCGCCGATCAGCACCCTCGAGATCACCTTCGGCAAGTTCCTCGGTGCAGCGTGCTTTCTGCTCGTGCTGCTTGGGCTGTTCTTCGTCTACCCCTTGGTGCTGATGTACTTCGGCGACCCCGAGATACCACGGATCCTCACCGGCTACCTCGGCCTGCTGCTGATCGGTTTGTCGGCGATCGCCCTCGGCCTGTTCACGTCGACACTGACGGACAGCCAGATAGTCGCCGGAGTTCTCGCCGGCGGCCTATTGCTGATGCTATTGCTGATCTCGTGGCCCGCCGACGCCGTTGGCGAGCCGTTCGGCGCCGTGCTGCGCTACCTTTCGATTACCGACCATTCCAGTGACCTGATGCGCGGCCTGGTGAAGGCGGAGGACGTGATCTACTACCTGAGCCTCGTGGCCATCGGACTTTTTCTTTCGCAGCGCTCGCTCGAGTCGCTGCGCTGGAGATAGGGCGAATGAGGGACTATCGGACGTTCGGCCCGCTCGGCGTCATTGTTCTCGTCTTCGGGCTGCTTTCGGGTCTGCTCTCAGGCAACTGGTCGTCGGTGTACGTGCTAGCGCACCTGATTCTCGGCGGCATGATGCTGGCCCTGTACCTGTTTACTCACATCGACTCGCTCAAGGAGTCGGTCAGCGGCCGGCAAGCCAAGCACGGCACCAACGCCGTCGTGTACACGCTGCTGACCCTGGCGGTCATCGTGGCGGTGAACTACTTCGCCGCCCAGCGGTCGTGGCGTTGGGATGTCACTGAGCAGGGCGTCTTCTCGCTGGCGCCGCAGACGACCCAGCTGTTTGACGGGCTCGAGGTCGACGTCATGGCGCGCGGCTTCTACCGCGAAGGTGAGGAGGGAGCCACGCGCGACCTGCTCGACGGTATCGCCGCGGTGTCATCGCGGTTCAGCTACGAGTTCATCGATCCGGACAAGAGCCCCGAGGTCGCCCAGACGTACGAGATCAGCCAGTATGGAACGTTGCACATCACGGCCGGCGACGAGACCGCCAAGATCACCGAGATCGACGAGGCCGGAATCATCAATACCCTGATCCGACTCACGTCAGCGAGACGCAAGGTGGCCTACTACGTATCCGGGCACGATGAGCTCGACCCGGACGATTCGACCGCCCCGAGAGGTTTCGGTCTCGCCAAGGCGGCGCTCGACAACGAGGGCTATGAATTCGAGCCGCTGGTGTTGGCCAGCGTCCCCGACGTGCCCGCCGATGCCGATGTTCTCATTTTGGCCGGCGCCGAGCGGCCCCTCCTGGAGCGCGAGGTCGAGACGCTTGGGCGCTACCTGCGGCGCGGCGGCAAGGCGATCGTGCTGATCGATCCCCAACAAGGCGACGAGCTCCGCCCGCTGCTGGCTGAGCGCGGCGTCACGCTCGGGGACGACGTGATCATCGAAGAGTTCGTCCAGTTGTTCGCCGGGGCCACCCTGGGCGTCGAGCCGGTGGTCGGCAACTACGGCACACACGAGATCACCAGCGGCTTCCGTGAGCGCACTATCTACCAGCTCGTACGGAGCGTGGCAGCGACGGAGGATACCCCCGAGGGTATCGTGGTCGATGAGCTCGCCCTGACGAGCTCCAGCTCGTGGGCAGAGACCGACCTAGAACGCTTGTTCGGCAGCGGCGAGGTCGAACGCGGTGACGAGCGGGGCGGTCCGCTCGCCGTGGGGGTAGCGGCAACCGCTACAGGCGCGGCGCTCGACTGGACACCGCCGCTCATCGCCACTGCCCGGGGCGGCGAGATAACAGCGTCGAGCACCGATGCCGACTCCGCCGAGGAGGCTCCTTCAGATCTCGAGGGGCGACTGGTGGTGTTCGGCGACTCCGAGTGGATCAGCAATCGCTACATCAACAACTTCTTCAACCAGGACCTCTTCTTGAACGCGATCAGCTGGTTGGGGGGCGAGGAACAATTGATCTCGATCAGGCCGCGGCAAACACGCGCTTCGCGCGTCATGCTGACCGCCAACGAGAGCCAGGCTGTCTTCTACATCGCCGTGCTGTTGCTGCCGGAGCTGATCCTGTTCTGCGGCATGTTGGTCTGGCTCAGACGGCGCAGGTAGGAAAATGCAGATCCGCAACACGTTGATCATGGCCGTCGTGCTGGTCCTCGTCGGCGGCTTTGTGTACTTCTACGAGGTCCAGGGGCGAGCGGAGCGCGAGGAGACCGAGCGCCAGGAAGAGTTGCTGCTGCATTTCGAGTCGGATCAGGTGACGGCGGTCGAGCTCACTACCTCCGCCGGCACCCTGCGGGCTACCAAGGTCGACGGAGAGTGGGGCATCGTGGCTCCGGTGACGATTGCCGCCGACGGTGCTGCGATCGACTCAATGGTGGACCGCCTGGAGAGCGGCAAGCACGAGCGCCTGATCTCGGAGGCGGCCGACGACCTGGCTCCCTACGGGCTCGCAGAACCGATTGCACGGGTCACCCTGGAGTTGTCAGACGGCGAACGCGCAATCTTGGCGGTCGGCAACGACACGCCAGTCGGGTCCAACGTCTACGTAACGGTCGGCGAGGGCGGCAATGTCCACAGCGCCGTGCGCGGCCTCAAGGATGCGCTCGACAAGTCGCTCTTCGACCTGCGCAACAAGTCGGTGTTGGTGTTCGATGAGGATGCGGTGCGCCGCATCGACCTGTCGCGCGGCACGTTTCACGCCGCTCTCGAGGCCGCGACCGGGGACGACGAGGAGCTACAGTGGCGGGCTACAGCACCGTTCGATGGTCGTGCCGATGGCGATACGATCGACGACCTGCTGTCGACGCTGCACACCGCCGAGGCGACGTCGTTCCTGATCGACGCCGAGCCCACACCGGCGCAGCTGGGCGAATACGGGCTCGTGGAGCCGACCGCGACGATCACGTTGCGAACCGAAGACGATGCGTCGCACGGCCTGGTCATCGGCATTGCGGCACCCGACGACGAAGGCTTCTACGCCATGCGAGCCGGCGGCACGTCGGTGTTCGTCGTCGAGAGCGATCTGCTCGATGACGTGCCTGCGACCGTCGACGGGCTGCGCAACAAACAGGTCATCGTGCTGGCGCGAGCGCGCGTCCGCACGCTCATGGTGCAGCGGGCGGGTGCCGCTCCGATTCGCCTCGAGCGTGACGGCAGCGACTGGAAAATCACCGAGCCCCGGCAGCTCGACGCCGACTCGTCGGTGGTATCGCGACTGCTCAGCGCGCTCGAGGATCTGCGCGCCGAGGGGTTCGCCGCAGCTAGCGCCGGAGCCACTCTCGACGAGACGATCGTCACGGTCGGTATGAGCGCGAACGGCGACGAAGACAGCGCCGTCGTCGAGACGATCGAGATTCGCACCGGCGGCACTCGGTCGATCGTACCGCTTTCGGAAGCCGGCGACGAGGACGTCGAAGAAGTCGAGGCTGCCTATGTAAGCACCTCACTCGACGACACCGTCTACTTGGTGCCGACGGATGACACCTTTGATCTGAACGTCGATCTCTTCGAGCTACGCGCCAAGACGCTTATCGAGTTCACTCAGGCCGATCTCGACGAGATCCGCATCGAGACGGCCGACCGGCACTATTCGCTGAGCAAGAACGACAGCGACTGGTCGCTTGCCGACGGCGGCTCGATAGAGACCAGCGACGTCTCCGATCTAATGTGGGACCTCAACTACCTGCGCATGGAGGGGGTCACCACGGAGTGGTCGGAAAACGCCCCTGATCTAGCAGCCTATGGTCTGGCGTCGCCGCGCTATCGGCTCCAGGCATCCATCGACGGTGCGTCGGTGGCCAACATCGAGCTTGGCGGCGAGATCCCGAGCGCCGAGCCTGACGCCTCGAGCCGAGCCTATGCGATCGTCGAGGGCCATAGCGCCGTCTACGAGATCGCTGCTTCGCTGGGCGACGCTCTCGACACGCTGGTGGAGAAGCTGGAGGGCAGCTGATAGGGTCGCGAATCTGCCCGCATCCAGACTCCCGACCGAGCCAGCATGCCCAACGACCCCGCATCGCCCGAGAGCCTCGACTCTCGCGGCACGGTAGCGCCCGTCGTCCCGGCGTCCGTACGATTGCCGGAGCTGACCCTCAAGGGTGTTGTTCTCGGGATCCTGCTGGCCATCGTTCTGGGCGGTGCCAACGCTTACCTCGGGCTATTCGCCGGCATGACCGTCTCGGCATCGATTCCGGCTGCTGTGGTATCGATGGCGGTGCTGCGTGGCTTCCGCAACTCGAACATACTCGAGAACAACCTAGTCCAAACGGCGGCTTCGGCCGGTGAGTCGCTGGCTGCCGGTGTCATCTTCACCATTCCGGCGCTGGTGCTGATGGGGCACTGGGAGTCTTTCGACTATTGGCAGGTGACCGCGGTCGCCGCCGTCGGCGGGGTTGTAGGCGTGCTCTTCAGCATCCCGCTGCGGCGCGCCCTGGTGGTCGAGGAGCAACTGCGGTTCCCAGAAGGCGTGGCCACCGCCGAGGTACTCAAGACCGGCGGCGTGGTGCGTGGCGCCGACGCAGAGACCGCCGGCCTGATCGACGAGGGGGCCGACGAGAAGACGCAGCGCAGAAGTATCCGCGCTCTCGGGCTCGGGGCCCTCGGCGGCGCAGCGATGAAGTTCGCCGAAGCCGGCATGGGCCTATGGAGCGGGACCTTGACGGTCGGCGGCCGGGCCCTCGGAACCATCTGGATTCTGGGCATCAATCTCTCGCCGGCGCTGGTTGGCGTGGGCTACATCGTCGGCTTGAACATTGCCGCGGTGGTCTTTGCCGGCGGAGTGATCGCCTGGTTCATCGGCATCCCGATTTACGTCTGGCAGACGGGGATGCCGGCCGGCAACGCCGTCGACGCCGCCTACGACATCTGGAGCAGCCAGATCCGCTATCTGGGCGTCGGCGCCATGGTTATTGGCGGTCTCTGGGCCCTCATCAACCTCATCGGACCCGTGCGTCGCGGAATTGCTTCCGGAATCGCCGCCTACCGCGCTGCGCGCTCCGACACGGGGGCTCGCGCCGTGCGGACCGAGCGCGACGCGCCGATGAACTACGTGCTCATCGCCACCGCCCTGTGCGCCGTCCCGATGTTCGCTGTGTACCAAGTAGTCCTCCACCAGGCAGCGATCTCTGCGCTGTTGGCGGTGGTGATGCTCTTCGCCGGGTTCTTCTTCGCCGCCATTGCGGGCTACATGGCCGGCCTGGTCGGTTCGTCGAATAACCCGATCTCCGGCGTAACGATCGCCACGATTCTGTTTACGTCTTTCATACTGCTCTGGTTGCTCGGACCGGACAATCCAATCGGGCCCCCCGCCGCCGTGTTCGTTGGCGCGATGGTGGCGTGCGCGGCGGCGATTTCCGGCGACACGATGCAGGACCTCAAGGCCGGGCACCTGCTGGGAGCCACGCCTTGGCGACAGCAGGTCATGGAATTGGTGGGGGTGGTCTCAGCCGCCTTCGTAATGATGCCGGTGTTGTACCTGCTACAGGCGCGCTACGGAATCGGCCCACCCACAGCAGCGCAGCCCGACTCGCTCAGTGCACCGCAGGCGACCCTCATGAGCAGCGTGGCGACGGGGGTATTCGAGGGTGGCCTGCCCTGGACAATGATCATAATCGGCGCGGTGGTCGCAGCATTGATCATCGTGCTCGACAAGACGCTCGAGGCGCGTAAGACAAGCTTCCGGACGCCGGTTCTGGCGGTTGCCGTCGGCATCTACCTGCCGCTCGAGCTCACCACTTCGATCTTCATTGGCGGTCTCGTTTGGTGGGCAGCGGAACGCGCCTCGGTGGCGAGTGGGGGAAAGCAATCCTTGCGCGGCCTGCTGCTGGCTTCGGGCATGATCACCGGTGAGGCGCTCATCGGTATCGGGCTCGCACTGCCGATCATGCTGTCGAGCTGGTCGCCGGTCTTCGGCGCCGACATGTTCCGCGTCGCTACGGCCCCGTTGGGCGGCTGGCCCGGATTCGTCGGCCTGAGCGCGTTGGCCTACGCCATGTACCGCGTCTCGGTGGGCCGCCGCTGAAGCCAACCGCGACGGATCAGACCGCCACCGCGCCGCCGCCTATCGGCCCTGACGTCCGAAAGCTGGGCGTGGTCAGCCTGCTCACCGACCTGAGCAGCGAGATGCTATACGCCGTCATCCCGCTCTACGTGACCGAGGTGCTGGGCGCTCCAATCAGCGTCGTCGGGTTGATCGAGGGCGTCGCTGAGAGCGTGGCGAGCACGCTCAAGGCAATCTCGGGTTGGCTGTCGGATCGCACCCGGCGCCGCCGACCGTTCGCGCTCGCCGGCTACACGTTGTCGGCCATCGCCAAACCGCTGCTGGCGCTGGCTGCCAGCTGGATCTGGGTGCTCGGTGCTCGTGTGGTCGACCGCGCCGGAAAGGGATTGCGGGGTCCGGCGCGCGACGCCCTGATCGCCGACTCCACGGCGCCCGAGCACCGCGGCAGGGCGTTAGGGTTCCATCGGGCCATGGATACGACGGGTGCCGTCATCGGGCCCCTGCTGGCGCTCGTAGCGCTCTCCACCTTCGGCCTGGGCTACACCGGGCTCTTCCTGCTCGCCGCCGTCCCGGCGTTTGCGGGGATCGTGGTGCTCGCCCGAGTCGCCGAGATCCGTGGGCCGCTGCCTGAATCTCCGGGGACGGGTTTCGGGCTCAACGCCTCTCCTGAGCTCCTCCGGTTTCTGCTGGTCGTTGCTCTGTTCGCCCTCGGCAACAGCAGCAATGTCTTCCTGCTGTTGCGCGCCCGCGATCTGGGGTGGTCACCCGAGGGTGTCCTCGGCCTCTATGTGATCTACAACCTCACCTACGCGGCCGCGGCGCTGCCTGCCGGATCCCTGTCCGACCGCATCGGCCGCCGCGGCGTCCTGCTAGGTGGCTTTGTGCTCTCCGGCGTGGTCTATGCCGGCTTTGCGATCGCCGACGATCGGCGTTACGCCGTACCGCTGTTGGCCCTGTATGGGCTCTACGCCGCAGCGTTCGCCGGTGCCGGCCGTGCCTACGTAAGCGACCTGGCGCAACGCGGCCGTATCGCCACCGCCATGGGGCTGTATCAGGCGGTCACCGGCGTGCTCGTCCTGGTGGCCAGCCTGATCGCCGGAGTGCTCTGGGAGCGGTTCGGTGCCCATGCGCCGTTCGCCTTCGGCGCCACCACGTCGTTGGCCGCCGCAGTCCTCTTCGCTATCGTGTGTCGTGAACAGCAACCGCGAGCCGCGCGGCGTGGAGTCTGACCTCGCCGGCTTCCCGCCTACTCATCGTCGGCAGCAGTTCCGAAGGCCTTGAGTACCTCTCGCGTCAGATCCCAGTTGTTGAATCCCTGCCGCCCGTAGTCGAGGCCGCGTCGCACGATCACCAGGTCGTGCGAGGGCACGACGATGGCGTATTGGCCACGGTTTCCCGCCGTCGAGTAGGCGTTGCTCGGCACGTCTGTGCGACTGTCAGGCACGAGCCACCACTGACCGCCGTAGAAGTTGCCGCGGGCCGCGGTGGATGGCGCCGGTTTTCGCGTGAACTCGATCCACTCTTCAGACAGTAGCCGCCGGCCGTTCCACATGCCTTGCTGCAGGTATAACAGCCCGAACCGGGCGAGGTCGCGAGCGTTCGTGTAAACCTGGCTGCTGAGGATGAAATCGCCGAAACGATCCACGCTGAGCAGCGTGTTGCGCATGCCGATCGGATCCAGAAGAGCGCTGCGCGGGTATTGCAAGTATTCCTGGTCGTCGCCGATCGCCAGCTTCATGGCGTATACGGCGAGCAGAGTGTCGTAGTTTTCGTAGTCCCAGTGCGACCCCGGCGCGCGGATCAGCCCGCGACTCCGCGCGCCGCGGATCGAGCTGGCACCGGCCCAGTAGGCTTGTCCGGAGCCGGTGGCGTACTCGAACCCGGCGTTGTCGACGGTGTTGAGGCCACTCGACATGTTGAGCGCATGCCTCAACGTGATCTGGGCGCGCGGATCGGACTCGGCGTCGACGGCCTCCGGAAGCCAATCGAAGCCGAGCGGCGCATCGAGCTGTAGCCGGCCCTCGTCCACCAGCATGCCAATGAGTGTCACCGCGATGCTCTTTGCGGTCGACCAGGTGCGTGTGCGCGTGGTCATCTCGACCCCAGGCGCATAGCGCTCGTGGATGATCCGACCGCGATGAACAACCAGCAAGCTCAGCGTTACCTGCTCGGGCGACTCGCGCTCGAATGCCCAGTCCGATGCGGCCTGCAAGCTGGCGGCGTTGAGCTCCGGCGGGAACGGCTCGTCGGCAACCATGTCGCCATCGGGCCACGCAATGGTTGCTGGATCACTAGACGGCGCCGGCGTGTCGAGAAGCGGTAGGCTGTCGATATCCTCGAAGGTCTGATCGGGCGCCATGATCACGCACCCCAGCCCCTCACGGAACGCCGCGCGCATCAACGGCGTGCCACCGGGTGTCCCGATCGCCACTGCCCGACGATCCCAGTCGACGACGTAGTCGCCACCTGCAGGGGTACCCACCGGCTGTCGTAGATAGGCCAGCTCCTGCTCGAAAACATGCTCGAGCGTACGATTCGACGTGAACAGGCCATTGCACATGAAGATCGCCTGCTGCCCGTACTGGATGATGTTGCGGTTGGCACGCCAGTAATCGTAGGACTCTGCCTGCTGGGCGCTGGTTGCTGCCGGAAGCAGGAGCGTGAGAGTTGTGAGTTGGACCAGCAGACGCTTCATGGTGTTTTCCTCCTGGCAGCAGGCCGTGGTGAAAGTATGCGGCTCACATACTCCCACACGATCTTCGCCGCTAGCGTTGACTTCGAAGATGCGCCGATAAACGTCTACAGCCGATGGCGCCGACCCGCGGACTAGCGGGACGCTGATCCCGACAGCTCGTCTTTGAATACCTCTCCCTGTTTCATCACGAACCCCACGTTCTCGAGCGTGCGCACGTTCTCGAGCGGGTTGCCGGCGACCGCGATGAGGTCGGCGGAGCGACCGACGACCAGCGCGCCGAACTCGTTGTCCCGCTTCAGAAGACGAGCGGCGTTGATCGTGGCTGCTTGAATCGCCTCCATCGGCGTCATGCCCCACTGCACCATATAGGCAAACTGACGGCCGTTGGAGCCATGCGGGTATACCCCGGCGTCGGACCCGAAAACGATCCGCACGCCCGCGGCGTGGGCGCGCCGGAAGCTCTCACGCTGCACGCGGCCGACCTGGCGCTCCTTGTCGAGCGACTCGGGCAGGATCCCCGCCTCCTCCCCGGAGGTCAGGATGTAGTCCGACACGTACACGTCCATCGACAGCGCCGCCCCGTGCTCGATCGCCAGCTGAATCCCCTCGTCATCGAGCATACTGGCGTGCTCAATGGAGTCGACGCCGGCCTGGATCGCGAGCTTGATTCCCTCGGTGCCATGCGCGTGAGCGGCGACCAAGAAGCCGAACTTGTGGGCCTCGTCGACAATCGCCTGCATCTCCTCGAAGGTGTACTGCAGGCCGCCCACCGTCGTCCCCTTGGACAGCACCCCGCCGGTAGCGCAGAACTTGATCAGGTCGACGCCGTACTTGGCGTTCTCACGAATCCGCCGACGAATGGCCCACGGTCCGTCGGCGACACCCTCACCGACGAAGTCGAACTCGGGCGGCAGCAGGTTCATGTCGCAATGGCCGCCGGTGATGCCGAGCGCCGGTCCCGAGACCAGCATGCGCGGCCCGACAAAGTCGCCGTCGTTTATGGCATCGCGCAGCGCCACATCAGTAAAGCCAGCGGCGCCGACATTGCGCACTGTCGTGAAGCCAGCGTCGAGCGTCAACCTCGCCTGGCGCACTCCCTTCAACGCCGCCCGCGTTTGGGAGACCGCCAGCGCCGCGTAGCCATGCGATTGTCCGTCGCTCGTGAGGTGAGTGTGCAGGTCAATCAGACCGGGCAGCACGGTGGCAGCAGACAGATCGATGACCGCGGCCCCTTGCGGCACCGCCGTCGATGCTGCCGGCCCGATGGACTCGATGCGGCCGTCGCGCACGACAATGCCCTGATCGAGTAGCAGCTGACCGTTCATCACGTCGACGACCGCTCCGGCGCGAACATACCGCGTGTCCGGCGCTTGCGCCGCTCCCACCCCGGCGGTGACGACCAACAAGACTCCCGCGACGCAGCCGAACGAACCGAACTTCATGAGTTTCTCCCTGTTGCTTTGGCGAAAACCTGCGAGGAGGCCCTGACATCCCGGACTCGGCAACACGCCCGACGTGCTGGGCACGCAGGCTAGTTGGTGGAGGTGATCGCCGCGATTCTATTGCCCTACATCTCCGTTCTCATCGACCTTCACGACAAGCCAGCGACCGCCGTAGGCACTCGGATCGATGTCCGACAGTCGCGCACGCCTTCGACCCTGTCGCGTCATTGTCGTCACCTCGACCTCCACGAGGGCCTCTCTCGCCAGCCCGAAGTGCACGGGCATGGCGTTCTGAGAGTTGTAGCCGGACCCCGTGTCGACGATGCGCGTTCCGAGCAGCGCGCCGCTCGCCGCATCGAACAGCCGAACTTCTGCGCCGGCACGCGTGTAGCGGCCGTCCGCGTCGAGAACGAGCACCTGCAACGATCTGCGGGCGCGTTCGTCAACCTGTGAGTTCAGCAGCACGTAGTGCATACCCGCCGCGGAACCGCCGGTGAGCGCCAGATCGAGGTCGCCATCGCCATCCATGTCGGCCCAGTGGGCGCCATGGTCGGACTCTTGATCACCGACCACCGGCGGCGTGACGTCGGTGAACCGGTCACCGTCGTTGTGGAACAGGTAGTCACGGTAGTTGCGGCCGCCGCTGACGGTACCGTTGACATACAGGTCGGGACGGCCGTCGTTGTCGTAGTCGCCCCATGTCGCCGTGTCGTAGCGGCTGTCGATGGCCAGCCCCATGCGTGGCGCGACGCTCTCGAACATACCGTCTCCCAGGTTCCGGAAGAGGCCGTTGGGTCCGTAGTTGGCCATGAAGACGTCGAGCTTCCCATCGCTGTCAAAATCCGCAATCGCTGGCCTCACGGTGCCGAACGATGCGTTTCCAAGCACTCGCCCGCCGTGGTCTAGACCGGCCTGAGCGGCCACGTCGACGAAGCGCGAACGATCATTGCGAAACAGGCCATTGGCATCGCCGTCCATGTTGGCGACCACGAGGTCGAGATCACCATCCGCATCGAAATCGAGCCACGCGGCGCCGACGGTGCGGCGCGGATCGTCTACACCCAGAGCCTGGGCAACGTTCGTAAACCTGCCGTCGTCGTTTCGGTACAGAGCGTTTGGTTTGTCGCGTAGACCGACGAACAGGTCGACATCTCCATCGATGTCGTAGTCGACCCAGCTCACCTGCCGAAAGCTACCGGTCATCTCGAGCCCGGCAGCTTCCGTCACGTCGGTGAACTGCCCCCCGTCGCCGGTGTTCTCGTACAGCCTGCTCGAGCTTCCCTGACGCGAAACGAAGCCGACGAACAAATCCAGGTGCCCGTCGCCGTTGTAGTCGCCCCAGGCCGCGGCCCGCGTCACGTCGTTGTCGGCAACACCGACCTGCGCGGCCACATCGGTGAATATCCCGCCGTCGTTTCGGTACAGCCGGTTGGCGCGTTGATTGAAGCCCACGAAGATGTCCAGGTCGCCATCGTTGTCGTAGTCCGCGACCGCGTTGGTGTAGGTGTTGCCGGCACCGAACACCTCCTCCTGCACAGTCTCGAACTGCGGCCGCCAATCAGTGAACGATTTGCGCGGCATGCGCTCGTCAACCATCGCTGCCTGATAGGCGAGGCTGGCGAGAACAACCGAGTTGATCTTCAGATCCTCGGGCAACAACTTGTCGAACACATCCATGTTCGTGTGGTGGGTGCGGGTGCGGTATTCGATGCGATCCTGCAAGATCTGGAACCCGGGCAACCCCGCCTCATCGAACGACAGCTGATCGGAGCCGCGATTGCTGAAGTTCGACAGGGTGCCGACCTTAAGATCGTCGAACGGCTTCATCCACGCCTCGAAGATCGGCGCGACGAATTGGTTGCCCTGCTGATGAATTCCACGAACCTGGCCCGTGCCGTTGTCCATGTTGAAGTAGGCAGAGAAGTTCTCGTAGTCGGCCTTCATGCCGTCTCGCGGATTCCCGAAATGCTCGGCTACGTAGGCGCGGGAGCCGCGTAGCCCGCCCTCCTCGCTGCTCCAAAGCGCCACTCGTATCGTGCGGCGCGGCGCCACACCGATGGCCTTCAAGATACGCATGGCCTCAAGGACACACGCCGATCCGGAAGCATTGTCGGTGGCGCCAGTGCCGGAGTGCCAGGAGTCGAGATGGGCGCCGATCATGACGACCTGGTGCGCCAGATCGCTGCCCGGAATCTCGCCGATCACGTTGTATTCTTGGCTGTCGCGCTCCTCGATGCGGATGCGAACCTCCGCTTCCATCGTCACCGAGACGTTGGCGGCGGCCAAACGATACATCCGGCCATAGTGTTCCGGTGCGATGTACAGCGTCGGAAGGCTATTGCGCACCGATGCCGGCGACCGGTCGCGTCTACCGGTGACGAAGACCGTGCCGTCCCCGCCTTGGGCGGCCACCAGAACCACGGCAACACCCTCGGACCTGAAGAACTCCTCCAGCTCATCGGCGCCGAGATCTTCACGCCGCAGCGGATTTCGGGTCCACTCTTCCTCGCGCCGCAAAGCGTTATTCCGGTCCACGCCTTCCTCGACAAACGTCGCTAGCGACCCGTCGTCGTGACGGATCGCGGCCGGTTTGAATCGTGGGCCGTATTGCCGCATCGGTGTGGAGAGCACGATTGCGCCCTGCAGACGGCCGCGATAATCCTCCAATTCCGCCTTGCTTCCGATATCGGCAAGCACGACCTCGCCGCTGATCTTCCCGTTGGTCCCGGCGGTGAAAGCCTGTGGGTAGCCAATCAACGGCTGGTAGTCGGGCTCCAGCATGTGCAGCGAAACGTATTCGACGTCCCAGTTCACACCGTGCTCGCCCCAAGGCGCGATCGTTGCGTCGCTGAGCCCGATCTGTTGCATCGTGCTCAAAGCCCATTCTTGCGACTCACGCATGTTGGCAGAACCTGAGACCCTCGGACCGATTACGTCCGTGAGGTGCCACGCATAATCGATCACCTGAGAACGATTGAAGCCTTCGTCGCGGATCCTCTCAACTGCCTGCCAGTACCCGTCTCCCTGCGATCTAGCGGGTGTACCCGTCAGCAGCACGATGGCAATGATCAGAAGCGAAACGAACACTCTCGAAGCAACGCGGCTCATCTAACGAGCTCCTTCCGAATTCGAGGCAAGTACAGACACCGGTGGAGGTACTGTCAAGTTAAGCTGATTCTTGCCCGCTTGGGCGCCTCGCCCAGACCGCAAACGCCCGATTACCAGGGGTTTCCTGTCCTACGGGTCACGCGTTTCTTGCCGATTTCGAGTTAACTTGACAGTACCCATTCAGAAGATCGCCACCGGATTCACCGGCGATCCTGACCCACCTCGGATTCGCAGAGGAGCGGCGACGAAGAAGAACGTCTGCCGATTCATCTCGACGGCCGTGCGGGCGAGAGCCTCGAAATCAAGGTTGTCGAACAGGGGCATTCCCATCGCAGCGATGGTGAGCATGTGGAACGGATCCGAGATGCCCGCGACAAGGGTGGGATAGCGCTCGTTGGCTCCGTCGCCGCCTACGGCCGCTACCCCACGCTGCCGCAGCCAGCGCGCAACAGATGGATGGAGTCCGGCCGAACCCTCATCAGCTTCCCGACACTGTTGCAGAACTTCTTCTATCGGCGTCTCGGAGCCGAGCGTGGCGCCAGGGCAATACAGCGTCCAGCGGCCCTGAGCCGCTTCCCTGGCCCATCTGCCGGTGCGCACGAGGAGCACGTCGCCTTCGCCGACGCGTTCACCGGTGCTCCGCTCCCATGCCTCCAGATCCGCCACAGTCACTAGGGTTCGCGGCTCTAGGTATTCGACCTCTTCGAGGCGGGGTAGATCAATCAGTACACCACGCGAGGCGATGCCGTCTCGCATCACGTCGACGCCAAGAACGACGGATCCCGATTCTGTCAGGGTCTCTACTCCATAACCGTTGTAGAACGCCTCGTCGAAGGCAGCGTGTGACAACGCGTCAAGGTGGGAGTAGGCATATCCATGGGGAAAGATGCTCACCGTATCCTGCCCCCAGGTGACGGGTCCGTACACGTCGATGACATGGTCGTGCGTCATCCCCGTCCGGAGGGCGTTCTGATTCTCACCGGGAACCAGGTCATGTGCGAGGGACACGACGATGCCCTCCCGGACCAGCGCCGCAGCCGACTGTCTGATGGCGGGCGTGATCAGATTGAGCGTGCCCAGCCGGTCCTCGGCACCCCATCGACCCTTGTTGGACAGCTCCTCAGCCCAACTCCTGAGCTCGGTCAGAGAGACCGGCCGTTCTTCTTGGGCCGCGACCACATTCAGGTTGCCGGCCAGGACCAAACCCACGAATAGACACTTGCGTAGCATTGCGTACCTCAAGGTTGGGCTGCGTCCTCAACTGCGGCAGCTGGCCATCGCCAGGCCGCCAAGTGGCTTCAATGGTGTTTCCCAGCGTTCATACTCGCGGACTCTCGGAGCCAAAGCAACGGAAGCACGTGCAGAGGAGCCGGGCAGCTGAGGCTTCTTGGCCAGGGCTGAAACGCCAGCTATTTGCGCAGCGAATCTCTTGAGGAGCCCAACGATCGGTGGTTGTATCCAGGCGTCCCGATACTGACCAAGCCAAGAGCCTGACTCGACCAGGGTCATCTCGGAAATCCCGGGAGGTAGACAGTGGCTGGAGGATCGATGACGGAAACCAGGCCGCGGCTGTTGATCGCTTTGCTGGCGAGCCTGAGCCTCTCGGCTTGTCAGCCTTCAACGGAGGACGCGTCGCCAGGCGACACTGGCGGTCCTGCCGATTTGGTCTTGCAGGGCGGTGAGTTCTTTACCGTCGACGATGCGCAGCCTTGGGCGGAAGCCGTGGCGATCAAGAACGGTAGGTTCGTGTACGTCGGCGACAACGCTGGTGCACAGAGCTTCGTCGGCCCCGATACCGATCGCCATGACCTCGGCGGCAAGCTGACAATTCCCGGTCTGGTGGATGCCCATACCCATCCCGGGTATATGGGTCGCTATAGCGGGCCTTCAGGATCGCTACCGAGGACCAATAAGGCAGACATACTCGCTGCCGTGAAGGCGTATTCAGAGGAGAATCCGGACTTACCCTGGATCGTGATGTGTTGCTGGCCAGTGACCCTGTATGGCGACGGCAAGGATGGGCCTCATAAGAGCGATCTGGATGCGATCGTGCCAGATCGACCCGTTTGGTTGGGCGGCAACATCGGCCACAGTATTTGGGTCAACTCGAAGGCGCTTGAACTGATGGGTGTTGACCGCGACACCCCCGACCCTGTGCCTGGCCTCGCGCTCTATACACGCGACGCCGCTGGTGAGCTTACTGGCTGGATCAAGGAGAGTGCTTTTCGTCCCTTTAGATACAAGTTCTTTGAGGTAGACAAGGAGGTCTACCAAGAAGGCATGGTCACCTTCCTGGATTACCTTGCGAGCCACGGCGTCACCACGCTCTACGATGGGGGCAATGGCTACTACAACGACATGGTCTATTCGTTCCTCGCCGAGCTCGACAGGGCAGGGAAGTTACCGGTCCGCTATGAAGGCACCTATCACATTTTCCTTCCCGGTCAGGAGGACGCAGCGGTCGAAGAGCTACTGCGCCTGCGCGACACCTACGGCGGCGACCGGCTGCGCTTCAACACCGTCAAGATTCACTTCGACGGCACCAATGAGATTCGTACCGGCGCCGTGCTCGATCCGTTCAGCGATGACCCGGACAACCGGGGCAATACGCTGTTGAGCACCGAAGAGTTGCGCGATTTCCTTCTTCGGTTACACGAGGCCGAGATCGATCTGCATTTGCATACCGTCGGTGATCGGGCCGTCCGAATTGCGCTCGATGCAGTGGAGGCGGCCCGGGAATTGCTGAGCGGCGATCTCTACACGCGGGTCACGGTCTGCCACCTGGACATCATTGATACAGCCGACTATCCGCGTTTCAAGCAGCTGGGCGTTATTGCGAACTACACGCCCACATGGCACGGCCTTGGAAACCAACTACCGCCGACCGCTGCTGCGCTTGGTCCTCGCTTCGAAAGGATGTTGCTGGTCCAACCGCTCCTGGAAGATGGCGCGGTCGTGACCTTCTCCAGCGACGTTGTGGGGTTGAATCAAATGGAGAACGCCAACCCCTATCTAGGGATACAGATCGGCCATAACCGCCAGTACGCTCGACAGGGCGAGGCTGCGCCGATACGACTGCCGATGACCGAACGCTTGGACCTGGAGGATCTAATCAAGGGATATACCTTGAGTGGCGCCTATCAGCTTCGCATGGAGGACCAGCTCGGCTCGATTGAGGTAGGCAAGCTCGCCGATCTGGTCGTGCTCGATCGGAGCCTGTTCGAGGTGGATCGCTACGAGATCCGCGAGATTCGACCCGAAGCGGTCATCATGGAAGGCGAGACCATCAGGGGAAGCTTGGACGGTGGCGCGGAGATGAGACCATAGCGGCTGCTTCGGCTTCGTACGCGACTTCTGCCGGGCAGGGCTTCCCAGGGTGTTTCAACTTAACCCCTCATCGCTTCTAGTCACTCTCAACCTGGATAATCGCGCGCGAAAAGGGACCATCTTCCTATTAGCTGGTAGGCGCAACGCGCCTATTCCCGACTCCCTACAGCCGGAGGGATCTAGATCAGATGCGACAGAGGACCTCGTGGAAGCAGCTGTTGCCAGGTTGGCTCGTTGTCATCGGGGCGGCGAGCGCCGTTTTCGGGTCCGAGCATGCCTACTCCCCGCAGCAGACCGAACGTTACGACGATGTGATCGTCGCACACGATGTCATGGTGCCGATGCGGGACGGCATCCGACTGGCCACGGACATCTATCGGCCGGCTCGTGGAGGCAGGGCGGTCGATGGACGGTTCCCGACTTTGCTCTGCCGTACGCCCTACGGGAAGTCGTTCCGGAACCCGGACGCAGTCGGCTATGGCTGTTCCGAGGAGCCTGCGCGTTCCATGGCGCGACACGGCTATGTGGTGTTGACTCAGGATGTCCGCGGTCGATTCGACTCGGAGGGCGAGTTTTATGCCTACGTCAACGAGGGGCCCGACGGCTACGACACCGTGGAATGGGCAGCCGCGCAGCCCTTCTCGAACGGTGACGTCGGCACCTTCGGAGCGTCGTACTACGCCGCCACGCAGAATGCGCTGGCCGCGGAGCGTCCACCGCACCTCAAAGCGATGTTCCAGCGTGTCGGTAGCTCTCATTACTGGCTAGACGGTGCCGGTAGTGGTGGCGCCTTCGCGCTCCGGCACAACCTCGCCTATGCGCTCTACCTGGCTAGCACCGGCCAGGAAGCCGATCGCCAACCGGCTCTGAAGACAGCCCTGCAGGCCGCTCTGCAGCATGACAACCTCGCGGCTTGGCTTCAGGCCTACCCATACCGGCCGCATGGGTCGCCGCTGGAGCTGGTGCCGAGTTATCAGCGCTGGTTCCAGGATTGGGTCGATCACTCCGCCCTCGACGACTACTGGACCCAGAACGGCTATGCCTTCGAGCCTTACTATGACGACTTCCCGGACATCCCTGTCTACTTTGTTGGCGGTTGGTACGACATCTTCCTGCGCGGCACGTTGAAGGGCTATTCGATGCTCTCGGCGATCCAATCGAGCGAGAAGCGCCTGCTGGTCGGTCCATGGACCCATGGTGTCGGGCCGCGAACCAGCGGTGAGGTCGACTTCGGAGTCGACGCCGCAATCGATCTGGAGGCGGAGCAGCTACGCTGGTTCGACCACGTGTTGCGTGGCAAGGACACCGGCTTCACCGACGAACCGCCCGTCCGTGTGTTCGTCATGGGGGGCGGAGATGGCTCTCGTAACACGGAAGACCGCCATCGACACGATGGCGGCTGGCGGTCGCTCGGGGGTTGGCCGCCCGCGGCTGCCGAGTCTCGAGCCTACTATCTGCAACCGAACGGCCGGCTCGATCTGCAAGCGCCGCGTTCCGTCGCCGAGCCATCTGTCTTCACCTTCGATCCAACCGATCCGGTGCCGACGATCGGTGGGAAGGTCAGCTCCGGCAACAACGTGAGCCCGGCCGGCCCGTACGACCAACGGTGCGATACAACGAGGTTCTTCCCCTGCAAGGACAATCTACCGCTGGCAGCGCGCCGCGACGTGCTCGTCTTTCAGACGGCACCTTTGCAGGAGGACGTCGTCGTCGGTCCGGTTACGGTGAGCCTTTGGATAGCCTCGTCAGCGGTCGACACCGACTTCACCGCCAAGCTTGTCGATGTGCATCCCCCGGGTCCTCACGCACCCGCCGGTTATTCGATGCTGCTGGCGGACAGCATCGTTCGGGCCCGCTACCGAGACAGCTTGGCATCAGCAAAGCCCCTGGTCCCTGGTGAAATCTACGAGATCGAGATCGATCTTCTCGGCATTGCCGCCCGGTTCAAGAAGGGGCACCGGATTCGACTCGACGTGTCGAGCAGCAACTATCCCTTCTTCGATGTCAACCCGAACACCGGCGAGCGCCCCGGTCATCACACGCACATGGCACCGGCGCGCAACAGCGTCTATCACGATCGGATGCGACCTTCGAAGCTTCAGATGCTCATCCTGCCAGAGCCGTGACATTTTGAAGCTACCGGTCGCATCAAAGTAGATGAGGCCCTGGAGATCGCCCGCCGGATCGATGGAGCCCGTTGTCGTCCGTGGTACGCGACGGCTCCCGCCTGGCTCGCGGAATACCCGTGTACCCTGAGCTCACCGACAAGGAGCTCCTGGCGCTGCGCCACTACATCCGACGACAGGCCGAGACGGTGGAGCGCTGACGCACGCGAGAGATTATCTCTGCGCTTCCACCATCTCCTGATACCGGGCCCCGCGCAGCACGTTGGCGAGCGAGTAGTTGCCCTCGTGGCAGGCGTACTCGTACAGCGGTTGGTCGAACCGCTCGAAAGGAACCTCGCCACCCCAGGCACTCGTGTACATCGTCGGGTCGTCGATGGTGAACTCGTAGTGAATCGTGTCCTCGTCCACCCGGGTGAAGCGTTCCGTCACCTTCCGTTTTGCGGACGGCTTCACACCACGGAACGCGTGCTCGGGATTCACGTTGGTGGTTTCGACCACCAACGTGTCCTCCTCCCAGCGCCCCCATGAGTCACCGAACCACGGACGGACGTCCTTCGGCAGCGCCGTCGGCTCGCCGAGCCGAATGATCCGCGCGTCGTGCACCATCTCTGCCATGATCACCACGTGATCGGCATTTTGTACGATGGTGTAGTTGTTGTTGTACCAGTAGTTGGGCAGCATCGGCGGTCCGGCGCTTGATTGGAACGATACAAGGCATCGTTCGCCAGGTGGGCGGAGTTCCGGATGGTCATACGGACCGAACTGGCTCCTGAGCTCCCGATACTTGTCGACCCGGCGACGCCCCTCGTGCGTCAGCTCCGGCGCGCGTCCGTCCGGCGGATTTGTGACAAGCGAGCTCCGTGGCTCACCGTTCACGATCGCTACCCGCTCACCGGGCTCTCGGTAGACTTCGTTGTAGCAATCTGTCGCCGAATGGATGCACTCTGGAATCGTACCCCCGGCCGGAAGCGGCGGGCGGTTCGGATCGCTCGGAGCAGCGCCTCGGGCGACCATTTCGATCTGCCTGGCTTCGATCTCGGCGACCTCCTCCCACGTGAGAACAGGTCCCTGGCCTGCGAGGCGCTGGAAGGGGGTCAGCGTCGCATTGGTCCAGTTCCCTTGGAGGTCCGGATGACCGTGCGACGTTCTGGGCACCTCCCACGGTGCAGCCTCGGAGACCTGGCCCTGCTGGACAGAAGGGTAGGATGACACCGCCGCAACCGATGCAAGCGCCGCCACGACGATCGGATAGTGCCTTGGAGAGAACGATACCGAGAGCTTGCCGTTCATCTTTGCTTTCCTTTGCCTGTGTGCACGTACGATCATCGACCCGCAGCAGCCTCCCTCAGGCGATCGTCTCCCAGTTCGTCACGAGATGATCGGCGGTTCGCCAGGCGAGCGCCGCTGGTTCCACGCGCGCGGCAAAGCCAACGGACCCAGTTTACAGTCACGCCGATTGAGTCACTCGTCGCGCCGCCTCTGTTGTTGAGCCTCGGTTTCGTGGATAGAGTCAGTGCCGACCCCAACTGCCTGACGAGAACTAGCGCGCAGACCACCCGGAAACGGAGATCAGCTACCCATGTACCGCACTGAGTCTGTATCGCTGAAAACCCGTGGCCGGTGGATGCTGCTGCCGTCAATGGTGTGAGCGGTCTGCTCCGCTCAAGCTCCCGGCGCCGCCCAATCATCCGGCAGGCCACAGTCGCCCACCGTGGTCAACGACAGCGCCATGGTCGACGAGTCGCGGGGCGACAACTGGCTGGCGTTCGGGAGAACCTACAGCGAGCAGCGCTTCAGCCCCCTGACCCAGGTCAATACGTTTAACGTCGGTGACCTGTCGGTCGATTGGTATCTCGACCTGCCGAACGATCGGGGCCTGACTTCCACCCGCTCGTTGTCGACGGCATCCTGTACTTCATCGGCAGCATGAACGTCGTGCGCGCCGTCGACGGAACCAGCGGCGAGATGCTGTGGGAGTATGACCCGGACATCGTCGGGCACGCGGCCCATCGCATGCGGGCCGGCTGGGACCACAGCCGGGGCATCGGGTTCTGGAAAGGCAAGGTCTACGTCGCCACCTGGGACGGGCGTCTCAACGCTGTCGACGCCACCACCGGAGAGGAGCTGTGGAGCGTCATGACGGTCGACCCGGCCGTCCACTACTACATCACCGGCGCCCCCAAGATCTTCAAGGGCAAGGTGCTGATCGGTAACGGCGGCACCGAGAACGGCGCCGCC
Organism: Acidobacteriota bacterium; assembly: GCA_965205505.1. Lineage (GTDB taxonomy): Bacteria > Acidobacteriota > UBA890 > UBA890 > WLXD01 > DASCOT01. Next base: position 2,266,562 of record CBDBHB010000009.1, on the reverse strand, counting down.
CGCGGCTACGTCACCGCTTACGATGCCGAGACCGGCGAGCAGGCCTGGCGCTTCTGGATCGTACCCGGCAACCCCGCCGACGGGTTCGAGAACGACGCCATGGCGATGGCCGCCGAGACCTGGACCGGCGAGTGGTGGAAGTTCGGCGGCGGCGGTAACGCCTGGCACGGTTTCACCTACGACGCCGAGCTAGACGTGCTGTACATCGGCACCGGCAACGGCTCACCGTGGAACCGGAAGATCCGCAGCCCCGGGGGCGGCGACAACCTGTTCCTGTGTTCCATTGTCGCCCTCGACCCGGATACCGGTGAGTACCTGTGGCACTACCAGACGACGCCCGGCGAGACGTGGGACTACAACTCCAACATGGACATCGTCCTGGCCGACCTCGAGATCGACGGCCGCGACGTGAAAGCAATCCTGCACGCCCCAAAGAACGGTTTCTTCTACGTGATCGACCGCGAGACCGGGAAGCTGATCTCGGCCGAACCGTTCGCCGAGGTCACCTGGGCGACGGAGATCGATCTGGAGACCGGCCGACCCGTCGAGGTGTCGGGCGCGCGGTACGATGATCGACCGGCCCGGATCGCGCCGGGGCCGATCGGCGCCCACAACTGGCCTGCCATGTCCTACAACCCGTCCACCGGGTTGGCCTACATGCCGACAATCCACACGGCGACGATGTTCAGCGACGAGGGTATCGACCTCGAAGCCTGGGACTCACCGGTGGGAAGGCTCGGAGTGGGGGTCAGGTACAACCTGGCAGGGTCCAGTAGGCCGGACGGCGTGCTCGGATCCCTGCAAGCGTGGGATCCGGTGCGCCAGGAACTGGCCTGGGAGGTTCCGCTAGGCGGCCTCTGGAATCCCGGAACGATGACGCCGGCAACCTGGTGTTCCAGGGACGAGTCGACGGGACGCTCGCGGCGCATGACGCCGCGAGCGGCTCCACGTTGTGGACCTTCGACGTGGGTTCAGGGATCTCCGCCCCGCCGATCACCTATGCGATCAACGGGCGCCAGTACGTCGCTCTGCTGGTCGGCTGGGGCGGTGTGATGGCGGCGGTGGGGGGGCCGAAGGAGCTTCGCATGGGTGGGCGTACGGCGCACACCCACGCCGTCTTGTGGCGTTTTCCCTCGACGGAGCGGTCAGCCTACCGACATCGCCGCCGCCGGTGGTGCCGGTACCGATTGCAGCTGCCGACTTCGACGTCGACCCCACCCTGCTGCTGCGGGGCGGCACAGAATATTCTGGGCTGTGCGAACTCTGCCACGGAAGAGGCGCGATTGCCGCCGGTGTAACACCGGATCTCAGAGCCTCTCGCGTGGTGCTTTCCGACATCGCGTTCGCGACCGTCGTCCGCGACGGCAGCCGCGTGGCACGCGGAATGCCAGCCTATCCCGAGCTCACCGACGACGAGCTGTTGGCGATGCGCCACTACATTCGCTACGTAGCCGAGCAAGGCAGTACCGGTGGGCGACATCCGTAGAAGCGCCTCGACGAATCGGTGGGTGGTGACGGATCCGTAGCTCCGCTACCTAGCCCTCGCCAGCCGCGCCACGTACTCCGCGTGGTGTTCGAAATCGTGACCGTTGGGGCTACTACCCTCCTTCTTGAACCTTCCAGCCTGGGCATTCCCTGCCCTCCCGTTGGATCTCGCCGGCTCTGACGGGACGCATGCGGCGCTCACCCACCCCTCTGCGGTAGCGCCATGGAACCCGGCACCCGATTAGGCCTGCGCGCTCTAGCGAGGCGCTTCGGACAGAAGCCGTTGGTAAATCGCCCGCGCCTCGTCGAACTGGGCGAAAACGTGCGCCCGCTCCCGGTCCGAACGCCAGCCGGGCCACGCCTCGGCCATCTCCCGTAACTTGTCGATCCATCGGACCGAGTACTGGGCCGAGGCACGATCGCGCACCGGCTGATCCCCGACGTCGACCCAGATCGGATTGGTTAAGCCTTGCGCATAAACGGCATCGAGCGGAAAGCGCTGCTCCGGGTCACCCTCGGCACGAAGATGGAACCAGCCACTCTCGCTCACGGTATAGGACTTCTTCAAGTCGAAGCTGGTGCGCTCCCCGGACGGCGCGAACTCCTCGATGACCTCTCCGTTGTAAACGAGGAGGATCGTTTTCAGCGGCGTGATGCTGCGCACCCTCGCCTCGACCTCGACGCTTCCGCCCCCCGGAGCGAGCGCCACCCGATCCCCAGGCATCTGCCCGTCGACGGTCAGCTCGACGAGCGGTCCCGTGGAGACGAACGCACGTCCTTCACGCAAGCCCTCGAACCACGCTTCCATGTCGAGCCCGCGCTCACCGGTGTAGACATAGGTGCACACCGATCCGACCAGCTTGCTCAAGTGCAGGTTGCTGATCGAGTCTTCACCTCCGGTCGCGGTGACGTGGACGCCGTTGTTGAGCGTCGCGTACCACGGATAGAAGCCGGAACGGCCCGCCTGCGACCACTCGACCGCGTCCGTGGTCCCGAGCGCGGCGTCGACCATGTACCCCTTGGCTCCGCCTAGATTGCCTTCGAGCGGATCGTTCTCGCCGGAAAACGCGTGCACGTAGCCGACGGTCGCTCCCTGCGCTCTCGCTTTGCGGAACATGTCCGTGTTGCTCGGATAGAGGCTCTCGATGGCGGTACCCTCATAGCCGGTCGTATAAGGCGAGATGAGATGGTCCTCGAGGCCGAACATGAACACGTGGCCATAGAACGGCGGCCGGTACTCCTGGCCCACCACGAGGATTCGGTCGGGCGTCGACAGCGGGTGCGGCCCGCCGCCGGGAACGAAGAATTGATAGTCGAGGATACGGTTGTCCTTGTTCGCCACCTGCTCGTTGACGATGTCCTGGTCCTCCGCCTCCGACATCATCATCAGATTCTCGAGCGTGTTGTGCAGGTTGCCGGCGTAGTTCATGTGGACATGCGTCGAGCCGCTGTACCAGCCCTTCGCGGCCATGTCCGTCATCGGCTCGAGTGAGACGGTGAGCTGGCTCACCTCGCCCGCCTCGATGTCGGCCTCGAGCGTCTGCGGCCAGTACTCGAACCCTTTCACGATGGTGAGCTCCACGGGCCCGGGCGGCACCTCGACGCGGAACGTGCCTTCGTGATGGAAGATATCGTCGCCAACACCGGAGCCGCGCGCATAGGCCGTGGTCGGCGCGTAGAACTTTCCATCCGACGCGCGCAGGTGAACCCGCGAGCCTACGGGCGTTGACGATCCGGCCACGACGGTCCGTACCGATAGCACGCCCATCGGACGGCGCCAGCGACGATCGGTGATGTGGATCGTCCTCTGGGCCCCCCCGTAGGTCTCAAGGAGCTCGAGCTGGGGTAGACCCTCCTTGTTCCCGATGTAGGCGATCCACTCTCCATCCGGTGAAAACCGCGGATGAAAAGCGTCGTGACTGAAGAACGTCATCTTGTACGGCTCACCGCCCACCGTGGGCTGGACGTAGAGGTTGGTGAACTGATCAGCGGAGCCACCCGTCGACGCGTAGATGAATCGCTTGCCGTCGAGAGACACGTCGGGACGGGTCCGGTACAGGGTTTGCTCGGAAAGCACGGTTTGGGATTCCTCGACGCTCGAAGGAGCCACCGCCGCCCGCAGCACGTTTCCCGAGCCGAGGGGCATGTTGCGGTTCGACACGAACAGGAGTTCCCGCCCATCGGGGAGCCACGTCGGGGTAATCGCCATATCCCATGCGCCGAAGTAGAGACGGTCGTTGCCGTAGTTGTTGTCTTCGGTGATCGCGATCTCCTCGCCATCCCATTGGCCGTCGCGCACGCCGCGGACATAGACGTTGAAGTAGCCCGAGGGCTTCGTGGATACATACGCGAGGCGCGTGCCGTCGGGAGAGAACACCGGGTCGACATATATCTGATCGTCGTTCGTGAGGGCGTAGCTCTCCCCGGTCTCGAGGTTCAGCATCTCCAGCTGGATCGTTCGACCGCCGTCGTCCGCCGTATAGACCAGCCACTTGCCGTCGGGCGAGATATCCGGAAGTGAGTGATACTTCTCGTTGTAGGTGAGCTCGCGCGCCTGACCGGTCTCGGGATCGACGCTCCAGATCGACCCGTTCATGGCCACCGCGATCCACGTGCCGTCGGGAGACCAGTCGGGAGCCCATGGGGTCGCGCTGGGAGCCGGCGGGAAATAGAAGTTGTGCATGTAGTTCCCGCCGTGTCTCGACGCCGGATAGCGACCCTGGGCCAGCACGCTTACAGGAAGGATGAGAAGTAGAAGAGCCCCGACCGTTAGCCGGAACCGTGAGTTTCGCGTCATGTCAGCATCCTCGAATGAATGCGACCGACTATAGCAGCAGCTTTTCCAGCGACAGGCTAGGAGACGGGCGATTCCGAACAAGACCAAAGCGCTCACGAGAAGAACCGACAACTCCGGCCACAGCTCGCTCGCGGAAGCGCCGTGACTGAACACTTTCGTGTACTCGTCGAGTTGACCTGACCCCACGGTTAGTACCACGTCGGTTGACGAGCATAGGCCTTCTGACCCCACCCCGGTTTCGGTACCAGTCAGAGCAGATCATCACCAAGCTCAGGGAGGCAGAGATCGAGCTGGCGCAAGGAGCCAAGACCCCGGAGGCGTGCCGGAAGCTGGGCATCAGCGAGAACACCTACTACCGGTGGCGTAAGGAGTACGGCGGGGTGCGAGTGGATCAGGCGCGGCCGCTCAAGGAGCTGGAGCGCGAGAACGGCCGGCTCAAGAAGCTGCTGCCGGAGACGATGCCTCTGGAGGACCTCGTTGGAGAAGACGACGTCGTGTTCGTGGGGTTCCCGCTCAAGTTGGGCGGCGGAGTGAGTGGCGGGCCAACGCGTACCGCCGCTTTAGTCTTCTAGAGGGATGATCGCACTCGGTCTCCGGCGTGCGAGGCCGGCAGCTGTAGACATCTAAGTCATTAATAGTAAACGGCTTAATTGATTTCCGAAAACTCTGTGTAGCCGTCGTGTAGCCCTTGTTGCCGAGCGTGATGAGCGTCGGCGCCCTCGATGCCGGCGCCCTGGTAGATAAGGCGGCGCGGCTTGTCGAGCCCGACGTAGGGCTTCGCCAGATTGATCGTAGCACGTGCGGCAGAGGAATCGCGAAATCACCCGGTACTGCTTGGGATTTCAGCGGGAAGACTGGCGGGGCCGACGGGATTTGAACCCGCGATCTCCGGCTTGACAGGCCGGCGTGTTAACCAAGCTACACCACGGCCCCGCCCAAAAGCCGTCTACCGCGCCGCCGCCGGCGGCGAAAAAATGGTGGGCGGTACCGGACTCGAACCAGTGGCCCCCTGCTTGTAAGGCAGGTGCTCTCCCAGCTGAGCTAACCGCCCACACGGGTCGGATTCTAGCATAAGCGGAGAATGCCAACGCCCTGCCGTCACCCCGATTCGGGTGCACCAGAAACATGCCTCAGCGGCGCAGCAGCACCTTCATCTCGCGCACCGCTCGGGCGAGACCGACGAAGGTCGCGCGCGCCACGATGTTGTGCCCGATGTTGAGCTCGGCGATCTGCGCTACCTGCACGACAGCGCCGACGTTCCGGTAGGTGAGCCCATGCCCGGCGGCAACCCGCAGGCCGCCATCCGACGCATGCCTCGCAGTCGCCGCCGCCTTCTCGAGCGCGCGCAATGTGACAGCCTGGTCGCGCCCTTCGCTGGCGTCGGCATAGGCGGCCGTGTTGATCTCGATCTGCTGCACACCGAGCTCGCCGGCGGCGTCGACCTGACGATGGTCCGGGTCGATGAAGATGGCCACGTCGATGTCCGCTTCTTGCAGCGTCCGTATCGTGTCGCGTAGCCGCGCCGGATCGGTGGCAACGTCGAGGCCGCCCTCGGTGGTGATCTCGTCGTCTCGCTCCGGCACCAGCGACACGTTGTGAGGTCGATACCGTAGAGCGAGTTCGAGCATCTCGTCGGTAGACGCCATCTCGACGTTCAGGTGAGTCTTGACGGTCGCGGCGAGCAACTCGACATCGCGGTCGCTGATGTGACGTCGGTCGGTACGAAGATGCACTGTGATGCCGTCGGCGCCGCCAAACTCGGCCAGCACCGCCGCCTGTACGGGATCAGGCTCCGGGGCACGGCGCGCCTGTCGGACGGTGGCAATGTGGTCGATGTTGACGCCCAGAAACATCGGTTCTGCCATGGAAGGCCTACCTCATCGAAGCGGGTGGGGCGCTGCGGCGGCCGGGCGGGCTCAGGCCGACGCTTCGAGTGCGCTCACGATATCACTGGCCAGGCTGGCGATCTGGCCGGCATCCTCGCCCTCGACCATCACACGAGCCATCGGCTGCGTGCCCGAATAGCGAACCAAGACCCTTCCGCGGTCGCCGAGGCTCGACTCGGCATCGCGGATTGCCGCCTGCACATCGGGTAGCTCGTCGATCGGGCGGCGCTCGGCCACGTCGACGTTCCTCAGCACCTGCGGAAGCGGCTGCATGGATGCGGCGAGCTCACCCAACGGCCGCCCCGTCTCGCGCATGACGCGCAACACCTGCAGCGCCGTGATCAGCCCGTCGCCAGTGCTATTGAAATCGAGAAACACGGTGTGCCCCGACTGCTCACCTCCGATGCAATAATCGCCGTCGCGCATCTGTGCAACGACGTGGCGATCGCCAACGTCCGTCCGCATTACCTTCACGTCGATCTCGCGCAGCGCCAGATCGAGGCCGAGGTTGCTCATGACTGTGGCCACCACCGTATCGTGGCGAAGCTCGCCCTTTTCCTTCCAAGCGCGCGCGCAGATCGTCAGTACGTGATCTCCGTCGACCAAGTTGCCGTCGCTGTCGACCAGCACACACCGATCGGCGTCGCCGTCAAGACAAACGCCGACATCGGCCACACCCTCGCGCACCCGTGCGACGGCCGCCTCGACGTGCATCGAGCCCACCCCGTCGTTGATGTTCGTGCCGCTCGGTGCGGCGCCGAGAGCAATCACGTCCGCGCCAAGCTCCGCCATCACGTCTGGGCCGACGCGATAGGCAGCTCCATGCGCTGCATCCACGACGACGCGCATGCCGTCCAGTGTGAAACCGCGCGGCAACGTCCCCTTAAGGAACTCCAGATAACGTCCCGCCACGTCGTCGACGCGGAACGCCTTGCCGACCGCGTCCGCCGTGGGGCGAACGTCCTCTATGCGGCCGGTAAAGGTGAGGTCCTCGATCTCCTCCTCGAGCTTGTCGGGCAGCTTGAACCCGTCTCGATTGAAGAACTTGATGCCGTTGTCCATGTACGGGTTGTGCGACGCCGAGATCACGATGCCAGCATCGGCGCGCAGCGCACGGGTGGCGAAGGCGATCCCGGGCGTCGGTAGCGGTCCCACGAGAATGGCGTCCACACCCATCGAGCAGATGCCGGCCACCAGCGCACTCTCGAGCATGTAGCCCGACAGCCGTGTGTCCTTGCCAATGAGGATACGGTGACGGTGCGTGCCACCGCGAAACACATGTGCCGCGGAGCGACCCAGTCGCACGGCTGTCTCCACGGTCATCGGCTCGATGTTCGCCACGCCGCGTACGCCGTCGGTACCGAACAGCCGTGTGCCCATGGTCCGTTTGCCGAATTCCGTCATTGCGATCCCGCCGGTTGATCGTAGACGTGGACATCGATACGGCTCTGAGGCGTAATCGCCATGATCTCGATACGGTCCGACAGCGAGGGGTCGACGAACTCGATGCGTGGTGCCACCTGATAGTCCTCCGGCCTCGGCGCAAGATCGCTGGCGTCCAGACGGGCAATGATGTCGTCGGCACCAAGATTATCCAGTAACGACGGGGGGCCACGCAGCACGATCCCGATCTCCCCAGGGTTCACCACGACACGGTACTCCTGGGTGACGATCTCTACCGCGATGCCATCCAGCCGCCGAGGCACGGCCGACTCACTGATGACGATCGTCATGGTCACGCTGTCGCTCTCATCGACGGTGACCAACGGGTCATCGGTCAGCACCGCCACCTCTCCGGTGATTGGCTCGCGGCGGCCGGCAACGTTGACGATCTCGGTGGACACGCTGGTGAGCTCGGCAACCCGCGAGCCCGGCCCGGCCACCGAAACCATCGTCGGCTCGACGATCTTGTCACTGATCTCAAAGCCTGCGGCCGGACTGCCCTCCACCACGGCGTTTACCGGCAGCTCGACGCGCACCTTCTCATCTAGCAGAATTCTGAGCCGCGCCGGTTCGATGCGATCAACCGACACACCGAACGGACGGGCGATATCACCGGCGGACAGGGTGATCACATTCTCACCGACAACGGCGCCGAACATGTCGATGCGCGGCGACAGCTGTCCTGGGGTGAGATCACGGGTGCGCGCCGGCATGCCGCGCACCGTCACATCGACGGTGAGCGACGCGGAATCGAGCCGCGCCAGGTCGGAAGGCATGTTCTGCAGCTGAATCGGCACGCCGCTGACGGTATGCGGTACGTCCGCATCGGGTACAACGCTCCACAAGCCCAGGGCCATCGCCAGCGAGATCAGCTTCAGTGGAAGGTTGTCGAACGGTCGAAGGTTTGCCCAGACGGCACCGATGGGGTTCATTCGTGTACCGCCTGCGGCGTCCCATCGTGTCCCGCCTGATGCTCGGTCGATGCGGCCGGTTCCTCGACCTCGAGCTCGGCCCCGGTGGCCTCCTCCACCACCAGCAGCTCGCGCAGTCGGCGGCTCAACGACGCCGCGTCGAGGCGCCGAGTTATCTTGCCGCTGACTGTGAGCGAGAGGCTGCCTGACTCCTCTGAAACGACCAACGCGACCGCATCGGTCTCCTCGGAGATGCCGATTGCGGCGCGATGACGCGAGCCCAAGCCGCGCGACAATCGCGGATTCGAGGTCAGCGGGAGGAAGCACGATGCAGCGGCGGCTCGGTCGCCGCGCACGATTACTGCACCGTCGTGCAACGACGTCGCCGGGTGGAAAATCGAGAACAAGAGGTCGAACGAGATCTTGGCATCTAACGTAATGCCCTGGTCGATGTAGTTCTGTAACCCGACAGCACGCTCGAAAACGATGATCGCGCCGCGGCGCTCAGCTGCCATCGCGGTGGCGGCACTGACGATGTCGTCGAACGGCTCTGTCGGAATCGCCGCGGTTAGCCCACGCAGCGCCGCAGTGCCTCCGAGATGCGCCAGTCCGCGGCGCAGTTCCGACTGAAAGAGCACGATCACGGCGAGCACGATGTACGTGAATACGTTCGACAGCAACCACACGACGGTGCTCAACTGCAGCAGGTTGGCCAGCGTGTAGGCAACGAACACCAACACCAATCCCACCACCACGCGGACGGCTCTCGTGCCCTGGATCAGGATCAAGATCCGGTAGAGCACGTACGCCACCAACAGCACGTCGACGACGTGGCGTAACTCGAACTGGCTCAGGAAATCCATCCCGCGCCCTCGGACCGGATAGCCGCTGCGACTGCGACGACTCGACGCATCGCGCCGACGTCGTGAACTCTGAGGATGTGGGCTCCGTAAAGCACAGCCGCCGCTACCGCCGCAGCGGTGCCTTCCAGACGCTCTTCCGTAGGCAAATCTAACACGGCGCCTACGAAGGATTTTCGCGACGGGCCAACCAGCAACGGGCGCCCAAGGGAGCGCAGAGCGGCTGTGTGGCGCAGAATCGTCAGGCTATGCGCGGCACGCTTGGCGAACCCGATGCCCGGATCCAGGACGATCGCGTCATCCGATACTCCGGCGCTGTGAGCGCGCGCCAGCGCCTCGCGCAACTCGCGCGCCACCTCCGCGACCACGTCCTGATAGTCGGCATGCTCAACCATGTTGCCCGGCTCGCCGCGCGTGTGCATGAGCACCACAGGTACATCAGCCTCCGCGACTACGGCGCCGAGCTCCGGGTCGTGAGACAGACCGCTGACATCGTTCACCAGGCTCGCGCCGGCCTGCAGCGCAGCGCGAGCCACCACGCCACGGCGAGTGTCGACCGAGATCGGAACCTCCACCTTGCGAGCCAGTGCCTCGACCACGGGCACGACGCGCTCGATCTCTTCGGTGGCGTCGACCGGCTCGCTTCCGGGGCGTGTCGATTCACCGCCCACGTCGATGACGTCGGCGCCCTCGTCAACCATATGCATCCCCTGGTCGACGGCGCTCGCCCCCTGTCGCCGGCTGCCCGCGAAAAATGAGTCCGGGGTGCAGTTGACGATCCCCATCAGGAGCGGCTTCGGACCACACTGGAGCTTCCGGGCTCCGCAACGCAGAGTGAACTCGCAGCGGTGATAGGCGCGCAGCACCCCGGCGATCTCCTCGGCGACGCGCAGCAAGGCCGACGGGGCCGCGAGCAGCTGACTACGGAGCGCCTCGACCTGTTGCATCCCTAGGGCAATGTGGACGACGCCCGGGGCGCGATCTGCTGGCTGGCAGCGTCCGCCGACCAGACCCACGGCGCGTTGAAACGACTCGAACAGCGCGTCTTCTACACCTTCGAGCCGGATGATGTAGCTGCCCAACTCCAGGCCGAGCCGGTCGGACTCCGGGCTGCCGGCCGGCAGCTCGGGAAACGGGTCAAAGCCTTTCAGTACGACGGCGTTGTGTGGCGACGACTGGCTGCCAGCGCGCGGCGGCCGGGCAGATGCCGCCCCGGCCGAGGGGATCACCCGGTGAGCCCTTCTGCCGGCTGCGCGGGGATTCCAATCGTCGCATCCTCGTCGGTCGCGTTGTCCGACTCGGGCTCGGTGCGTACCGGTACCTTCGGGCCATCGTCGGAATCGAGATCCGGAAGCGGCCGGCCTTCGATGAGCGCCGTGATGTCGTCGGCATCCAGCACCTCGCGAACCAGCAATGCCTTGGCGATGGAATGCAGATGCTCCAGGTTGTCGGTGAGCATCTTGGTGGTCGCAGCGTAGCCTTCGTCGATGATGCGTTTGATCTCCTCATCGATGACGCGCGCCGTGTCCTCCGAGTGCTCGTTCTGCTGCGCGAAGTCCCGACCGAGAAACACCTCGCCGGTACCGCTGCGGAACGTCAGAAGGCCAACACGTTCGCTCATGCCCCACTCGGTGACCATGCGGCGGGCCAGATCGGTCACTCGGTCGAGATCGTTGCCCGCTCCGGTGGTCTTCTCCTTGAGGACGATCTCTTCGGCGATGCGTCCACCGAGCAGCACGTTCACCTGTGTCTCAAGGTAGCTGAGGCTGTAGTTGTGGCGGTCATCCAAGGGCACTTGCTGGGTGACGCCGAGCGCCTGCCCGCGCGGGATGATCGTCACCTTGTGCAACGGGTCGGCGTTCGGCTGCAACAGCGCTGCCAGCGCGTGGCCAGCTTCGTGGTAGGCGGTGATGCGTTTTTCTCTGTCGGAAATGATCATGCTGCGGCGCTCGGCTCCCATGAGCACTTTGTCCTTGGCGTACTCGAAATCTTCCATCATGACCTTGTCGCGGTCGTAACGAGCCGCCACCAGCGCCGCCTCATTCACGAGGTTCTCCAGGTCGGCGCCGCTGAATCCCGGCGTGCTGCGCGCTACCACCGACAGGTCGACATCGGCATGTAGCGGCACGTGCCGGCTGTGGATCTTGAGGATTCCCTCGCGCCCGCGAATATCAGGTCGATCGATCATGACGCGTCGATCGAAGCGTCCGGGACGCAGCAGCGCCGGATCGAGCACATCGGGCCGATTGGTCGCCGCCATCAGAATGACGCCCTCATTGCTGACAAAGCCGTCCATCTCCACCAGCAGCTGGTTCAACGTCTGCTCGCGCTCGTCGTGACCACCGCCCAGACCCGCGCCGCGGTGACGGCCAACGGCATCGATCTCGTCGATGAAGATAATGCAGGGCGCGTTCTTCTTCCCCTGCTCGAACAGGTCACGCACCCGCGAGGCGCCGACGCCAACGAACATCTCGACGAAGTCGGACCCGGAGATGGAAAAGAACGGAACGCTCGCCTCGCCGGCTACGGCACGGCCTAGCAGCGTCTTGCCGGTGCCCGGCGCACCGATCAGCAGCACACCCTTCGGAATGCGTCCGCCGAGGCGCTGGAACTTCTGCGGCTCACGCAGGAAATCGATAATCTCTGACAGTTCATCCTTGGCCTCGTCGGCCCCGGCGACGTCTTTGAACGTGACCTTCTTCTGTTGGTTCGATGACAAGCGCGCGCGGCTCTTGCCGAAGGCCAGTGCGCGATTGCCGCCGCTCTGCATCTGCCGCATGAAGAAGATCCAGACGCCGATGAGAATGAGCATCGGAGCCCACGAGATCAGCGCGGCAATGTAGGGGCTCTGGCCGGAAGCCTCCACGTCCATGCCGACGCCGTGCTCGCGAAGCAGGTCGACCAGACCGTCCCAGCCTTCCGGCCTCACGCTGGTGAACGGGCGCCCGCTCTCCGCGAACTCACCGTCGATCGTCGCGCCGGTGATCGTCACCCGCGCCACCTCGCCGCCCTCGACGCGGTCGAGGAAGTCCGAGAACGGAATCTCGGTGTCGGGCAGGGCCGACTCGTTGAATACGTTGTAGACCACGATGGCGATGGCGATTACCACCAGCCACAGCGCTACCTGCTTAATACCGGCTCCGGCGTTCATGATACCTTCAGAGTACACTACCACGAACGGGCCGAGCTAGCTAGTTTGCATACCTCTCAGGACCCGTTCGGGGCGGCCAAACGGCGGTTCTGCAGCGGCATCAGACGTAGTCGCCCTGCTTCGACGCGGGCCCGCACACCGGGCAGATCACGGGCCGATTCGACGCCGGTGAGCAGCCGTTCGACGATTGCCTCCACATGCGCCCGATGCAGGTCGCGCAGCCCTCCCCGCACTTCCGAAAGCGCGCGCCGCAAAACCCGCGTGGCCAACGCAGGCGGCAGGCTACGCAGAACTTCCACATCGAGCGCCGTGGCTCCAGGGTAGGCGTCGTTACGGCGGGCTCGAGACAGCGCGTCATCCACCAGGCCCTCGAGCCACTCGTTGTCCTGATCGAGTAGCTCTGCCGCTCGTGCGATGCGCTCCACGGCGCCGGGCAAGGCCTGCTCGAACGCCGGTAGCACGAGGCCGCGGACGCGGTTCCGGGTGAAGCGACTGTCGCTGTTCGACGGGTCCTCGCGCCAGGTCACCCTGCGCCCCTGTACATACCGGCGCAGCGCCTCTCGGCGCACCCCGAGCATAGGCCTGAGAAGCAACAGCCGGCCGACGCTGTTGCGCCAACGCATACCCGCCAACCCGCGGCGTCCGGACCCGCGCGCCAGATTCATGAGGACTGTCTCGACGCGATCATCGAGCGTGTGGCCCAAGGCCACAGCATCGGCGCCGATTCGCCCGACTACCTCGGTCAGAAAGCGATGCCGAGCATCACGCAGCCGTTCCTCTAGTCCGCCGCCAGCGGCATCCGGTTCATCGAGACGACCCGTCTCGAAGGCCACGTCGTAGCGCTGGGCGAGGTCCCGTACGTGGAGTTCGTCCGCCTCGGAGGCGGCGCCTCGCAAGCCGTGGTTCAGGTGAGCCAGGGCAACCGTGAGGTCGAATCGAGGCGCCAGCTCGACCATCAGGTCGGCGAGCGCCACGGAGTCGCCACCACCACTACACGCCACCACCAGGTGGCGAATTCCCCGAAGCAGACCACGGCGCTCGAGCGCATCGGTGACCGCATCGAGCACGGCTGTCTCAGGCTCCGACATGATTCGACTCGTTCCGGGCCTCGGCGAGACGCCTGGCGACTCGTGCCGCAACGTTCAGAGAGCGCCAGCCGCAGGCGCTGGGCACTCTAAAAAGTGGCGGTGGAGGGACTTGAACCCCCGACTCGGCGGATATGAGCCGCCTGCTCTGCCGACTGAGCTACACCGCCAGGCTTGGCGCGCAGTGTGCGGGACTGACCGGACGCCGGCCGCCAGGGACCTGCCGCGGCGGGCCCTTCCGGCGTTGGATGGTAGGTCCCGTACTGCGCCATGTCAAAGCGCATTCGGGACAGACGAGCGCAGCAGCGGCGCACGCACGGACCGCGGCTGAGGGGCTCCGGCCGGGCCTGTCCAGCGGGCCGCTTTTTGGGTTTGCTCACGCTTTCGCCCGCCTGCCAAACTCACCGAAGTCACACTCCGATACCGGCCAAAGCTGCACCCCGCCGCAGCACTTCGAGTCGCAGCAAGGGTACTTGGCTCGACAACCTGGGAGTTCCGAGATGCGCAAGAATGCGCCGACGATCTGCATGATCGGCCTGCTCGCCCTTTCCGGGCTTGGGTGCGTCGAACACCAAGGACAGCTTGGTGTGTTCCTGACGGGCTCAACCACCGGAACCACCTTCACGACCACCGCGCAACAGGTAACAGTGGAGATTATTGGCGTTGACGTGCTCGACAGCGACTCGGGCAACTTCATCACGCTGTCAGCCGGGAGCCAGCTCTACGAGATTCTCGGCCTCGACGGAAACGAGCAGCTCCTGGCGCTAGCCAACCGGCTCGACAAGGGCACCTACCAACAGATCCGCGTGCGTTTCTCCGAGGCCAACAGCACGGTCATCAACGCCGGTGGTCGGAGTCAGAAGCTGAAGATCGATCCTGAGTCGGTCACCGTAGCGATCCCGTTCAACGTGCAGACCGACGGCTCCACCCACGTAACTATCGCAATGGACGTAGGTCAGAGCCTGTCGCGAACGGCCAACGGCACGTGGATGCTGCGGCCCGTGTTGCGTCCGGCGATCGACTAGTAGCCTGCGGCAGGGCGCAGCATGGGTGCCGAGCGCCCGGGTTGCCCGTCGGCACCGGCCTAATCGAAGCCAGCGCCCGCCGCTTCGTCGTTCTCCTCGTCGTACCAGATCTGCCCCTCGGAGGCAGCCACCACGACTGCGGCTGACGCGTCGCCAGTGACGTTGGTCGCGGTCCGCAGCATGTCGACGATGCGGTCCACGCCGAGAATCAGCGCGATGCCCTCGAGCGGCAGCCCGAGCTGCTCCAGCACCATCGCCAGGGTGATCATGCCCACGCCCGGCACGCCGGCAGCGCCGATGGAGGCGATCGTGGCCATCAGCACGATGGTCAGCTGCCCTCCGATGCTGAGCTCAATGCCGTAGACCTGGGCGATGAACACCGTCGCCACCCCCTGATAGAGTGCCGTGCCGTCCATGTTGACCGTGGCACCGAGGGGCAGCACGAAGGCGGCGACCTGCTCCGACACCCCCAACTTGGTAACCGTGCAGTCCATCGTCACCGGCAGCGCGGCGCTGCTGGACGACGTTGAGAACGCCACCAGCTGCGCCGGCCGGATGCCGGCGAAGAAGCGCTTGATCGGAATCTTGCCGAGCCATTTGACGGCGCTGCAGTAGATCAGCCCCACGTGCAGCCCCAGCCCGACCACGACACAGAGTGTGTACAGCGCCAGAATGCGCAGGATATCGAGCCCGAACTGCCCCACCGCTGCGGCGATCAACGCCAGAACCCCGATGGGCGCCAGGCGCATGATGATGTGCACGATCTGGATCATCGCCTCGCTGATACCGTCGAAGAACACGAGCACCGACTCCCGGTGCGACCTCTTGGGAACGAGCGTCAGGGCCACGCCGAAGAGAATGGCGAAGAAGATGATCTGCAGCATGTTGCCGGCGGCGAGCGACTCGATCGGTTGGTCGGCACGATCCGGAGCAACGTGTCGATCACACTCGGGCGCTGCCGCAGATTCTCCGCCGAGCCCTCCGCCTGGCTCGCGAAGTTGGCTAGCAGCTCCTCCTGGGCCTGGACGTCGATCCCAGCTCCTGGCTGAACGATGTTGGCAATCAGGAGCCCGATAGTGATCGCGATGGCCGTCGTGGCCAGGTAGTACGCCATGGTCTTGCCGCCGATTCGTCCGAGCTTCTTCGGATCACCGACGGTAGCGGTACCAACCAGCAGCGAGGAAAACACCAACGGCACGACGACTAGCCGTATCAAGCGCAGGAAAAGATCGCCGATCGGCCTGAGCATCGTGGCGGCCTCGGCGAACAACGCGCCGACGAGAATGCCGACGAGAATGCCGATAGCGATCTGTGTAGGCAGCGAGAGCCGTCTCATTTGCCTGTCCGGTGCGTCAATGGGTGCGCAAGCCTAGCAGGTAACGAGATGCTGCTTGTCGGCACAAAAAAAGCTCCGGGAGACCGGCGGTCGCCCGGAGCGAGACGTGCGCGTGCCAGCCTGACTCAGGAAGCCTTGGCGCGATCGTGGTCGCCGGACTGCTTGCGCGCCTCGATACAATCATCGAGGGCCGCCTCGACGTCCGGTTGCACGATCTCCTCTGAACGCCCCTGCACCATGGCGATCTCGGAGATGATCAGATGCTTGGCCTGATCGTACATGCGCTTCTCGCGATAGGAGAGCGCCTTGCGCTGCGTCAGGTGCTGTAGGTTCTTGAGAACGTCCGCCATCTCAAAGAGATGACCCGAGCGCATTTTCTCGGCGTTCTCCTTGTACCGGCCCTTCCAGTTGCTATGTGTCTCGAAGTCGGGGTCGCGCAGATGCTTGAATAGCCTTCTGATCTGCGTCTTACCGAAGATCTTTCGTAGCCCGACCGCCTTGGAGTTGCCAACCGGCACCATCACCGTGGTTTCGTTGGCGAAGAGCCGGAGATGGTAGAAGTCTTGATCGAGCCCCGCGATTTGGGTCCGCTTGACGTCCTCGATAATCCCCACGCCATGGTTCGGATAGACGACATGGTCGCCGACTTCAAAGCGCAAAGGGCTCTCCCGGTGTTGTTAGGTAGGTTGCTGCGGACTGGGCGGCAGTTGACATCATATCCGGAAATGAGGCAAAGCTCAAGGCGGCGACCGGCCCACAGAGCCCCTTACCAAAGGCGCTTTCGGGATCCGGCGGCCCGGAACAACGCCGCGCAGCATCCGGTTGACAAGCGCGGCCACGCGGCCATAATCAGGGGCGGTTCGGGCGATCCTCATGGCCGCGCGGCGCGCGCCTGCGGTGTCCGGCTACGACAATCAGGCGATACCGCTTCGCAACATGGCTCGTCCGTCAGGGCGCCGGTAACACCGATGTGCGGCGCAGCCCCGACTGCACATCGGACGGGAGGCTTACTGGTCGGGTTTCCGAAGCCACGCGCGGGCCGGTGTGAACTTGGCGAAAGGGGCAGACCTCGTTCCGAGCCCGATTGGCCGGTGCCAACGGCCGTACTGCGTGGAGGCTGTTCGTGGGGATCGCCCGTTCCGTCTTTCGTTGACCACTACTGAGTGGAGGCCTGCCCGGGGATCAAGTTCGCGGCAACGCGCGCATCAGCAGCAGCTCGCAGGCTCACCGCCGACGCCACGAGCTCGACTGCGGCGGCACGAATCGATGACGCCAAATCGTCGAGCTCCCTGGCGAGCGCTCCATCATCGTCACGGCGGAGCGCGCGCTGAACCCCAGGTAACAGCTCGGCAGCATACAGATCGCCGCCAGAGGGAGCATAGAATATGTTTTTGAACCAAGGGCGTGCCGAGAGTCCGCCAGGCCGGGTAAACGCCCTCTCGACCCGTAGCAAGTGATCGTTAACCCGCTGCAATCCTACCGGCCCCGCGCCGGCCGATGCTCGCTGCAGCACCTGGCGTGTATTGGCCTCTAGCTCGCCGGCGGCCGCCGCCAAGCTGCCGAGAGCCCGCCAAACGAGCTCGGTACCGGCGCTACGGGCATTTCCCCCGGGCCCGGCGATAGCAGCATCGACGCTGCCCATCGCCGTCGCCAGCTCTGCCGCCTGGTCACGGTAGTCGAACGGCAGCACGTCTGCGCTGGCCAGCCGCCCACAGAGGACCGCGGCAAGGGCGGCTACGGCGCGGTGCTGACGATAGCCAGGATCGCCGAATCGGTCCACGAACGCGTGAGTGTCGTAGGCAGAGTGGTATATCCCCGAGCTTCCCGAGAATCCGATCCCGACGGTTGGCACGCCGAGCACAGCCGCGAACGTCGCGTCGTCGGAGCCACCCGCCGGTAGTGGCACCCGAGGCTCACCGCTGGGCAACATAGACGCACGCCGGCGCCAAGAGTCGTAGATGCTGGTGGTCGGTAACGTCGGGTCCGCGACTACTCGCGTCGCAGAGCGGATGAGCGTGCGCAAAGAAGGCGATGCGGTGGCGGAGAAGTAGGGACCACCAACGACTCCGTCGAGGTTGATGTACGCGACCGCGGAGCTGCGAAGCTGGTCCGCATGCGCCTCGGTCCATTCGGTGGAACCGATCAAGCCCCACTCCTCGGCGTCCCACGCGGCGAACAAGATGCTGCGACGCGGCGGCCAGCCGGCGGCGCTCAGCTTTGCGAGCGCCCGTGCAGCCTCCAGCATCGCCACCGTGCCCGAAAGATTGTCCACCGCGCCAACCGTCCAGGAGTCGTAATGCGCGCCGAGGATTACCCACTCCTGTGGCCGCTCGCGTCCGCGAAGCGTCCCCACGACGTTGCGGATTCTCCGCACCGAGGTTTCATCGAGCTCGACGAGCACGCGCGCCCGAACACCGGCGCCGCCGACGTGATAGCGGAAGGGCAGCGCCCCCTGCCAGCCCGCCGGGACCTCGGTGCCGACCAGATGTCGCAGCAGCTCCGCCGCCGACCCGTAGCCCAGAGCGACGACCGGGATCGACGTAAGGGGCGTGGCAGGTGTCGGCTGGCCGGCTACTGCGGCGCCAGCGGTCGCGGGCCGGCCCGGCGTGTTCGGATCACCCGGTGGTCCAGTGCGCACGGAGCCGCGCTGCACACCTGTCCACGGCCGGAACGGACCGATCGGATACACGTCGCCGCGGAAGTAGCCGTCGTCCAACGGATCTGAGTACAGCAATACGGCTGCCGCGCCGGCCGCCTCGGCATTGTGAACCTTGGCGCCGCGAAACACCTGGCCGTATCGCATCACGATGATCTTGCCGACAGTGTCGACACGTAGCGCCCGCAGCGCGGCGAAGTCAGCCTCTCTCCCATAGTTGGCGTAGACCACGCCTGCCTCGACATCACCAGCGGCCGAGTACGCCGCCACTGCTGGATATTGGCTCACACCGCTGGCCGTGTCCTCGGGGAGCGGTTCCTCCTCGAGCCCCAGCGTCAGCGGCAGCGGCGAGAGGCGATCCACTCGCGCCGACAGCGCGTGCGGCAACAATACGTCGTACTCATGCACCGAGACCTCGAGGCCCCAGCCGGCCATGAGGTCGGCGATCTCGCCGGCGGCGCGGGCTGCAGCTGGCGTGCCCGCTACCCTTGCCTCACTGCCAAGTCGATGCGCCATGGTGCGCAAGCGGTCGGTGTCGGGAATGGCCGCGAGGCGCAGCTCGCGCTCGATGGCGGCACCCCATGGGGCCTGGAAACCGCGTGGGCCGTTCGCCCCTGGTACCTCGCCTCGTCCGGGTAATGCCGACAACAGCATTGCCGCAGCCAGGCAACCACGGAAGGCCGTGCGTGGCAGACTAGAGTTGGACTTACGTCGGTCGGTCGACAACATCGGAGCAGACTAGAGTCACGGAACGCCAAACTCAAAGCAGCGCGGCCTTAGCTGGCCGCGGTCGGCGGGCGACTTGAGAATCGTTCACATAACGACAACTGTCCAAAATGGCGTCGATATGCGGTCATCGCGGATACAGGCGCGCCAGGTGGTGCCGCGCTCGCGCCGCCATCAGGGGCCCGTACGCACCGGCGGGGGAAACCCACGGACGGCACGGTGCTTGCAAAGCATAGCGATCGGATCGAGGTTGATGGGATTACTCGATGCCGAACACCAGGGCTCGAGAGGTGTCCCCGATCGGAGGAAGGTTGGCAATGCGCAACGATTGGTTTGAAAGGCTCAACCGGGGTCGCCGACATCTCGCCACCAGCTGGCGGGCGGCGACGCTCTGTTCGCTCATTCTGCTGGTTCCGGCCATCGCGTCGGCCACTCCCGACGACGAGCCCAGCGGCCGTACGCAGGGGCCTGATTTCAGGTTCAGTTCTCCGAACAGCACCTTGGGGATTCGCGGCGGTTACGCCTTCAATCGCGCCGAGGGCGAGATCTTCGACTTCCTGACCGGTGATCTGACGCTCGAGCCTTCCGACTTCGACGCCGGGATCATCGCGTTCGACTTCGGCATGCGGCTGTCGGATCAGGTCGATCTGGTATTCGGCGTGGAGTACAGCCGCAAGAGCAAGATCTCCGATTATCGGGATTTCGTCGACCAGGACGATATTCCGATCGTGCAAGAGACCGCGCTTACGCAGGTACCGCTTACATTGAGCCTGAAATGGTACCTGGGGTCGCGCGGGCAGCGGGTTGGCCAGTACGCTTGGGTACCGAACACTGTTGTCCCCTACATCGGGGCCGGCGGTGGCTTTACCTGGTATGAGCTGGAACAGGCGGGTGAGTTCATCGACTTTCGCGACTTCGCTATCTTTGAAGATACGTTCAACTCAGACGGCTTTACCGCGGCGGCCCACGCCTTTGCCGGCGTGGATATCAAGCTCACGCCGTCCATCGGTTTGGTCATCGATGCTCGGTACCACTGGGCGAGTGCTGATCTCAAAGACAGCTTCGTCGGCTTCGCGCCGATCGATTTGAACGGCTTGCACGCCACCGCGGGTGTGGCGTTCAAGTTCTAAGGGAGGGGTCATGCGGGAAAAGAAACGATCGCAGCGGATGCTACGAGGCTTGATGTGCGTTGCCGGCGCCGTCCTGATTGCGCTTGCACCTGCTGCGGCAATGGCGCAGGAAGCGACGAGCGCACCGATCGACGGGTGGGCCGCTTGGAGCGGTTGCTGGAAGTTGATCAACGGCCTGGACGACCGGGGCGTCGGCTCCGCTGACGGCGAGCGCATGGTGTGCCTGGAGTCGGGCCCCGAGCCGCGAACGGCCGTAGTCACCACCCTGATCGACGGCGAGCTGGCCGATACGCGCACCGTGTACGGCGACGGCACCGCCCGTCCGGTCGACGACGGCAGTTGCACCGGCAGCGAGCGCACCCTGTTCTCCGCCGACCGCCAGCGGCTGTTCAACCTCGCCTCGCTGCAGTGCGAGGACGGGATGGCACGCCAGGCCTCGGGGATATCGCTGCTGGCGACGCCGAACCGCTGGGTTGACGTGCAGGTGATCGACGCCGAAGGCGAGCGTGAGGTCCTCGTGCGTCGCTACCGGCGAGTGGCCGACGAGACCGGCAGGAGCGTGACGCGCTTCGGCCTCGATTCCTACGCCATGGCCACCGCCGGCAGCCAATCGACCGCGGCGTCACCGTTCGACGTGGACGACGTGATCGAGGCGGTTGCCATTATCGACGCCGCGGCGGTCGAAGCAGCGTTGATCGAAACCAACGCCGGCTTCGACATGGATTCCTCGCTGCTGATGCGGCTGGCAGAAACCGACGTCCCGGCACCGGTGATCGATGTCATGGTGGCGTTGTCGTTTCCCGACTACTTCCTCGTTGATGGTGAGGAGAACACGGAAGAAGGTCGGCGGCGGCGCTCGGGCTACTACCCGGTGTACGGCTACGGGTACTGGAGTCCGGCGTTCGCACCGTTCGGCTTCGGCTCCTACTACGGCTACGGGTATGGGTATGGGTATGGGTATGGGACCGGGTATGGGACCGGCTATGGGTACGGGTACTACCCGGGCGGCTCGCAGTTCTATCCCGGACGAAACATTGGTCGCCACGGCGGGCGCGTCATCGCCGGCCGCGGCTACGCTCGGGTCGGACTGAGCAACAACGCCCCCGGCGGTTTCCGCAATATCTTCGGCGGGCGCGGTAGACGGTCAGGAGGCTCGATGGGCTCCGGTGGTCGTTCCGGCGGATCGAAAGGTTCCGTCAGTCCTGGCGGGCGCAGCAGCGGCCGGTCCGGTGGGACTCGCACGGCCAAGCCGCGAGGCCAGTAGGGCGTCACGAGCCGTAACCAGGCCCGCCACAGTTCCACCACGGCCTGCTGTGTCCTGTAACAGAGGTTCGTTACATATTGCTGGGTCGAGATGGGGGCAAGCTCAAGGCGCGATGAGGATGGCGATGCGGTGGCCATCGTCGACGAATCGCAACGCTGAGATTGCCCCCATATCGACCCAGCCCTCCGGGTGGCCGCGACGCCGGCCGCCTCCGGCGTCGGCCCTCCTCTGCGATACGCATGGCATCGCCGTCGTCGGGCCTCCTTGGATTCGACTCGGTGGCGCGCGCCACAATATGCAACGGATTTCTGACTCAGGACACTAGCTCTCGAGGCGCAGACGCAACCCTTCTTGGGTTGGTTCCACACTGACCTGAGCCTCGCCGCGCAGCAACGCCAGCAACTGTTCACCGACGTTCTCGCGCCGCCAACCCGCGAGAACCGGGATGCCGTCTTGCTTGGCGTCGGCGTCGATTTCCTGGCGCACGAGCCGCTCCAAGTCGGCTCGCTTGGCCAGCAATCGCGGAGCCAACTCCAGCTCGGCGGCACGGGTGCGGACCACGGCATCCAGAAGCGAGGCCAGAATCTCGACTGTTTGCTCTCCGCCGCGGGGCCGCGGCTTACGAGCCTCCGGCCAGGTGGTGGGGTCCGACTCCAGGGCCTCGCGAACCAATGCGACGATCGTCGCCGCGGACCGTTGCGCCTCGCGCGGGTGCAGCCCACGCAGGCGTTCGACCTGGGCCTGCCGTTTCGGGGCGCGACGGGCGATCTCGATCAGCACCCGGTCAGCCACCACCCGCTGCCGCGGAATGTCGCGGCGCACCGCCTCGCGTTCTCGCCACGCGGCGGCACGGGCGAGAATCGCAAGTCCGCGGCCCGTCAGCGATCTCGCACCCGACACGCGACGCCACATCTGATCTGGATCCGGGCTGGCGTTGACGCCACGCATCACCCTCTCGAGCTCCTCCTCCACCCAAGTTCGCCGGTTGCGTTCCGCCAGTTGCGTACGCAACGTCTCGGCGCACTCGAGCAAGTAGCGCACATCGTCGAGGGCATATTCGGTCTGCTCATCCGAAAGCGGCCGCCGCGCCCAGTCCGTGTAAGCTTCGGAGCGTTTCAGGGTGACCCGGACGACTCGTTCGATGAGCTTGGCATGGCTGATGCTGTCGCCGTACCCGAGGAACGCGGCCGCAACCTGGGTGTCGAAGTGACTCGCGGGTAACCGCCCGGCAAGCCGTTGCATGATTTCCAGATCCTGTCCGGCCGCATGCAGCACGAGCTCCGGTCCTGCGGTGAGCACGCGCCACAGCGGCCCGAGATCATCGACAGCCAGCGGATCCACGACCGCCAGCAGGCCGGGAGCCGCGAGCTGAATGAGACACAGCCTCGGATAGTAGGTGCGCTCGCGGATGAACTCGGTGTCGACCGCCAGCGAGCTTACACCCCGAAGCCGCTCCGCGAATTGCGCTAGCGAGCTAGCGTCGCGAATGTAGAGGTCGTCGGTCATGGCATCATGGCGCGCGGGCAGCAGCAGACGACTGATTGTAGCGGAAGGGGTTGCAACATGACCCCGGAAGGACCGACGCGGCGTGGCTCATAATCGACGATACTGCGGCAAGGCGAGCACAGCATCCAACTCGGCCGCCTCACCGCTGCAGTCACTGTCGATCCTCGACGAGGTCGAGCATACCGAGCTAGATCTATTTCCGACGCCGCCAAAAGCGACTTTCGGTAGCGCTCCGCTGCCGCCCGCGGCGAACATCGAGAACGCGCCGAAGTCGTTCGACGAGAGCATCGCCGCGATCGCCCGTCGCGTGGCCGCCGGGCACATCGCCCCCAGTACGATCGTCGACCGTTGCCTCGAGCGGATCGCCCGGCTCGAGCCACAGCTGAATGCCTTCGTCACGATCACCGAGGAACGGGCTCGCGCCGATGCGGCGCACCTGGAGTCGTCGGTCGACGGCGAGCTGCCCGTTCTTGCCGGAGTGCCGATCGCGCACAAGGACATCCTGATGACGGCCGGCATCGCCACGTCGGCGGGGTCGCGCCGGCTCGCCGGCTGGATCCCCGACGCCGACGCGACGGTCGTTCGTCGACTCTCGGAGGCCGGCACCTTGCTGCTCGGCAAGGCCAACACTCATGAGTACGCCACCGGCGTCACCGGTACCGTCTCGGCGGCGGGTGCAACGCTGAACCCCTGGGACACGAGCCGCATTGCTGGAGGAAGTAGCTGCGGCTCTGCCGTCGCCGTTGCTGCCGGCATGGTGGCGGCCGCCACCGGCACCGACACCGGAGGTTCGATTCGCATCCCAGCGGCATGCTGCGGCCTTGCCGGCATCAAACCGAGCTACGACCGGGTCAGCCGCCGCGGCGTGCTTCCGTTTTCCTGGACGCTCGATCACGTAGGCGCTTTGGCGCGCCGTAGCGAAGACCTCGCGGTACTGCTTGCCGTGATGCTCGACTCGCCTGCGGCTACCGCGCCGGCCCGCCCACTGTCCGAGAGCCGCTTCGCGATCTTCGACGAGCTCTGCGACCAATCGCAGCCAGCCGTCGCCGCAGCCGTGCGCGAAGCCGCAGTAACACTCGAGCGCTTGGGCGCCCGCCGATGCGTCGTGCCGTTGCCGGAGGCGTGGCGCTTCGTGCATGCCGCCGCTACCGCGATCTTCTTGGCAGAGGGGGGAGTCGTCCATGGCGCCGCGCTGCGCGCCGCTCCGACGCAGTACGAGGAGCAGACGCGCCGCTTCCTGAGTTTGGCCGATGCCTTGCCGGCGGCCCGCTACGCACAGGCGTTGGGCGTGCGGCGGCTACTCAGCCACCAACTCGAGCGCATGCTTGGAGAGGTCGATCTGCTCCTCTGCCCTACCCTGCCCATGATCGCGCCGCCGCTCGAAGCGGAGGCGGTCGAGCTGCCCGATGGGGTCGTCGATGTACGAGCCGCGCTCACCCGATTCACCCGCGTATTCAACCTCACCGGACTTCCGGCAGTCTCGCTTCCGTGCGGCTTCGACCGGGGGTTGCCGATCGGTCTGCAGATCGCCGGTCGCGCCGGCGACGACGGCAACGTGTTGCTCGCCGGCATCGAGTTCGAGGGCACAACGGACTGGGTGCGGACACCGCCAATCACTGCACCCGGCTCACCCGTGTAGACTCCGACGCGGCGGTTCGCCGAATGCCTCCCGATGCAGCGAGGGTCTGTCTGAGCGCCACCGCCACTGCCGAACGCGCTGACACCTCGCAACCCTCCCATGCGATGAGGACTCCGTCGAGCACCGTGCCCGAGAACGCCGTTGCAACCAAGCTCGAGCGTGTTCTGGGAGCGTACGATCGAGGCATCGCGGGTCCCACCATCGTGGTCGCCGCGGTGATTCACGGCAACGAGCCCGCCGGCGTGGTGGCGTTCCGCAACGTGCTGGCGCGCCTGGAAGACAACGGCGCCAAGCTGCATGGCCGTTTCGTCGGGCTGTCCGGCAACCTCGCCGCCTACGAGCTCGGCCAGCGCTTCGTTGAAGAGGACTTCAACCGCATCTGGTCTCTCGAGCGTGTGGCCAGGGTGAGAGCACCGGACTTCAGCGCCCGAACCGTCGAAGAATCGCAGCAGGCCGAGCTTCTCGAGGCGCTCGAACGGGAGTTGGCACGCGCTGCCGGCCCCGTCGTCTTTCTCGACCTACACACCAGCTCCGCACCGGGCGAGCCGTTCGTCTGCATTGGCGACACCATCCGGAACCGACGTTTCGCGCAGAGGTTCCCGGTGCCGGTGATCCTCGGCCTCGAAGAACAGGTGGACGGCGCGCTGCTGGAATACATGAACAACCTCGGCCACATCACCGTCGGTGTAGAGGCAGGTCAGCACGACCGGCAGCAGTCGATCGTTTATCACGAGGCGTTCCTGACCCTGGCCCTCGTCAATGCGGGTTGCCTGTCACAGTCGGCAGCCAGCGGCTTTCAACCTCACTTCGATGCGCTGCACGAGGCCGCCGGCAACCTGCCGTCGGTGCTGGAGGTGCGCCATCGCCACGCGATCATGGCTCACGATGGCTTTTGCATGGGTCCGGGCTACGCGAACTTCGCCACCGTCAGCGCCGGCGAGCTGGTGGCGAGCGACGACAAGGGCGAGATCCGCATCGCCGAAAAAGCTCGCTTGCTCCTGCCTCTGTATCAAGGACTGGGCGACGATGGCTTCTTCCTGATGCGCAAGGTGCGACCTTTCTGGCTCGAGCTGTCGGCGTGGATGCGCACCCTGCGGCTCGACCGACTCGCCTCCTTGTTGCCGGGTGTACATCGCGACCCAGACCAGATCGAGACACTGATCGTCGATCGGCGCGTCGCCCGATGGCTCGTCGTCGAGATGTTTCACTTGCTCGGGTTCCGCAAGGAACGGGCCAGCGGCGACGTGCTGCGGTTTTCCCGGCGACGCGAATAAGACCGCGTCTCCGGCGGCTCGGATCATCGCTGACCCATCCCACATTCCGGAATATCGGCTACCGGTGCGCTTCTCGGGAGATCAGGGCCCGTCGCTGATGTGGATGTCGGGCCATTGATCGTTGCGCTTTCAGCGTGCTCGCGGCGTTGAAGGCCGGCAACACCACACAAACCCTGTGCGTCCCGACGGTAACGATCGGCGGGCGGTCAGTGGTGATGCCCATTCGGCGGACCCGTCCCGGTCGGCGGCGTTGCGCCTGGGGCCGGCGGATAGGTCATGTTCTGACCGCTGACTGGATGGTGGTATAGGTACATCACCGCCATAGCGTCGACCGGCGCATCAGTGCGGTTGTCGTATACCGACTCGATCTCATAAGTGTGATCCGGGTACATCACGAACCCTGCGTCGCTGGAATACACCGGGATCCGGGCGATACGCGCGTACTCGGCATCGGGGTCGTACGCCACTCGCGTCTCCCAGAGCACGCGCCCCTCTGTAACGTCGGTGAGCTTCAACGAGCTGCCGTAGTTGTGCATGTGCGCCACACCGTAGTGCACACGCGTCGGCCCTGGTACCAGCTTGGTGTGCTGCTGGCGAATGACCTGCTCACCCGGCGGCACCATCCAGTGCCCGGTCTTGCCGTGAGCGTTGGCGGGAATCTCACTCGGCGCGAGCGGATCGCCGGCAAGCACCGTCACCCCTCGATCAGGGAGCACGGTGACGCTGGCCCGGTACAGCTTTTGGATGTTCTCGGCAGCATTCGGTTCGCTGGCGGCAACGTAGTCCACCAGGAAGCGGACGTTCACGTCGACGTCGAGGTCGCGATTGTGGTTGTTGAGCACCATCCCCAGCAGCGAGACGCCACGCCACGGCTCTTCGAGGTCACCGAGGATCTGCTGCAATGGGATGCCGAATCCGCTCGGTAGCTGCAGCGCCGGAATCCCCGACGCCGCGACCATCAGTCGTGCCCCGGTGGCGAGCTGGATCTGTGAATGACAGAAATACTTATCGCCGAGCAGAACACCGGTCGCCGCGTCGACGACCTCGGTACGAAAGGCAGTGATCCAGCCGATATCGGCGGTGTCGAGGATGGCGCGCTGGAACACTCCCTCCATCGAGTGATAGATGCCATCGATCTTCAGGGGGCCCAGCTCGACAACGCGGGTCACCACTGTGGGCGGTGGGCCGGGGCGCGCCGCGCCGGCGGGCGCTACTGCGATCACCACGAGCAGTAGGCCAAGGAAGACGGCTGGAACACGACAAGTCGCGCTCGGCATTCGAGCAGCCTCCTGAAAGGCTTTCATGGGAAGTAGGGTTCCGGGAAGCTTAATGAGGATTATAAGAGATTTCCAAGATGTCTGGATAATAAATAAACTGTTTATGCATTTATTAACCAGTACTGATAATAATTAGTGACTTTTAGTATTCAAAAAAGTGCACTCGACACCGAACAAGCAAGCGCAGCGTCCGCCGAACGGCCTGCCGAAAACGCCGCACGCCACTGCGATCGATCAGCAGCCAAAGACGCTCCTGGGGCGGGGGCGTCCAGGGTAACTCTCACCCCAGTGCGACGACCGCGAGCCGAAGATTACTCTACCGGGAGGAGCGACACCTGCACATAGTTGTCGAGATCGAAGTAGAGCGCCGCCGAGTTCCGAACGGTCTCCGGCGTGATCTTCTCGAGGGTCTCCTCGTACTCGAGGATCTCCAGCGGGTCCTTGGCGTGTCGATAGGAGTTCACCAGCTGCCCGAGCCAGAACCCGTTCTCTTTGAGCGACAGCTCATACTGGCGACGGAAGCCCTCGAGCACGTTGCGGAGCTCCTGCTCCTCGGGCGCGGTAGTACGCAGGCGTTCGATCTGCTCGAAGAGGACGCCGGTGAGCTCCGCGGCACGATCCGGGTCCGATCCGAAGGTGATCGAGATCGAGTACTGCTCGGTCGGACGATTGTCCGCCGAAGCCTCGACGCGTACGCCGTAGGTACCGCCGAGCTCCTCGCGCATCACCTCGCGCAGGCGTGTCTGCAGCACCTCGGCCATGGCGCCGAGCGCGTTCTCCTCGGGGCTTTCGTATTCCAGGCCGCCGGAGAACACCACCGAGGTCAGGCTCTTGGGCTCGACACCGCGACGCACTTCCTTGCGAATCACGCCCTCGGGTGGGACGACACCTTCGTCTCGCCAGGTCTCGTCACGGTCGATGTCCGGCAGGCTCGCCAGGTACGTGGCCACCAGCGGGCGCAGCGCCTCGATGTCGATGTTGCCAACAAACACGAACGTGAAGTCGCTGGCATCGGCAAACCGGTCCATATAGAAGTCGAAGGACTTGCCAAGGTCCATCTCGTTCAGCAACTCGACAGAGATCGGCCGGCGGCGCGGGTGGTCGCGACTGAGCGTGCGTTGCAAGGTCTCCTGAAAAGCAACCTCGGGGCTGACGTCGCGGTTGGCCAGCGAGGCGCGCATCTGCTGCTGGATCAAGTCGAAGATGCCGTCGTCGGCGCGTGGCTCCGTAAAGGTCAGGTAGGCGAGCTGTAGCAGCGACTCGATGTCGCGAGGCGACGCCGACCCTCCAACGCCCTCTTCGAGCGGGCCAACGAACGGCCGCACGTTGACCACTTTGTCGGACATCATGTTGGTGATTTGGCGTGCGCTCAGCCCACCGAAGCCGCTGGCCGCCACAACCTGGACGGCGCTCGAGGCGGCCACCCAATCGTCATCGTCGGCGAGCGAGGTTCCCCCAGGACTGAAACCGCGGAACAGGATCTGATCCTGCCGGAAGTCAGTAGGCTTGAGCACCACACGAGCACCGTTGGAAAGCTCCCAAACGGTCAGGTCGAGCTCCGGCACCGTCGACTCCTCGACGATCTCGCCCGCGTCTGGAATATCGGCGAGCAACGGGCGGTCGGTGGTGGTGTCGACGTAGCGTCGGATGCGGCCGCGGTCGGCTCGATCGATCGCCGCAAGCAAATCCTCTTCTGTGGGTAGCTCGAGACCTTCCTTCTCGGGTGTCGTCACCAGCACGACGCGGTTGTTCTCGCGCATCCAGCGCTCACCGACGGCGTTCACGTCCTCGAGTGTGATGCCGGGCATGAAGCGCTGGTACAACGCCCACTCGTAGTCGATTCCAGGTGTCGACTCACCTTCCAGGAAGGCGCGCGTGAACTCCTCGGCAAACTGTGTGGACTCCTGATCCTCGCGCTCGGTGTAGATGCGCTCGAACATGCGCAGCAACTGCGCCTTTTCGCGATCCAGCTCCGATTCCGCGAATCCGTAGCGAGCGACGCGCTCGAGCTCCCGGAACGCCGCCCCCAGCCCCTCGGCCACACCACCATCGGGCGTGGCAGCGCTTATGACGAAAGCTTCGGCGGTGGGGATGAAGATGTCCTGGCTGGCGCGGGCGCCCAGGTACGGCGGGTTGGGTTGCTGCGCCTGTTCGGTGAGTCGGCGATTGAACATGCGGCTGAACAGCCCTTCCACCATGCTGCGGCGATAAGAGCCATGGTACGCCTGGCGACGGAGCGGTTGCAGCTGGAAGAACTCGACGATCGAGTTCGTCGCCTCCTTATCGGTGACGATAGAAAACTGCGTTCCATCGTGGTCGGACAGCGTCGTATAGGCGCGCTCGCGGCCGGCCTCGACTCGGGGGATGCCGCTGAAGTGCTGCTCGATCTTCGCCTTGACGGTCTCGGTATCGATGTCACCGACGACGATCACTCCCATGAGGTCGGGGCGGTACCAGTCGCGGTAGAAGCGCCGCGCCGCGTCGTACGGAAAGCTCTCGAGCACCTCGACCTTGCCAATCGGCAGACGCTCCGTGTAGCGAGAGTCGGCAAACAGCACCGGCAGCTGGCGGTCGCGGACTCGCGAGCCGGCCCCTAGCCCCAGGCGCCATTCCTCGATTACGACACCGCGTTCTTTGTCGATCTCCTCGTCGTCGAAGGCAAGGCTGTGCGACCAATCCTCGAGAATCTGGAACGCAGTATCGATGATGTCCTGGCGATCGGTGGGGATCCGCAAGAAATAGATCGTCTCGTCGAACGATGTCGAAGCGTTCACATGGGCACCGAAACGCATGCCGAACGACTCGAGGGCCTTCACCAGCTCCATCTTCGGGAAGTTCTTCGTGCCGTTGAATGCCATGTGCTCGACGAAATGGGCCAAGCCGAGCTGGTCGTCGTCCTCTTGCATCGAGCCCACGCGCACCACCAGTCGCAGTTCGGCGCGCTTTTCCGGGTAGCTGTTTTCGCGGATCCAGTACCGCAGTCCGTTCTCGAGCTCGCCGACGGTAATCAACGGGTCGAGAGGCATCGGCGCCTCGAGCGGCGCAGTGGCGCCGTCTTCGGGGTCGGCGATCACCGGCGGCGGCGTAAGCGGGATCGGGCCCTGCGCCAGCGCAGGAAGCGGAATCGACACGACCAGGAGGGCCGCGGCAGATAGCCAGAGATTCGAGCGAGTCGGTTTCACGAGCGAGCTTCCTCTGTCGTTTCGGGAGCACAGGCACATGTTCGCGGGAGCGTACCCATACATGATCGACTACCGGACACGGGGGGTCTAGTGATTAGCAGGGTGCTTGAAAACTCTGGCGCGTCTGACGCGTGGCTCTTGCTGGCGAGATCAGGGAACACGGCACGCTTCGGGGCGATCGGTGCGATGTAAGTTTCGCCGAGCGACACAAGTCGCGTGACCGGACAATCGATGCTCAGACCGACCTCTGACGCCGCATGCGCGCAAACGACAGCCAGGCGATCGCGTAGATCATCAACCCGACGATGAGCGCCGCGCGGAACCCGTAGTTCACCGAAACCACGACGCTGCCGAGGCCGCCGATCACCGTGAACAGCCCGTTCATCCCCCATCCCCAGGCGACGGCTGCTCGCGAGAGATCCTGTACGGCCAGCACGCCGAGCGGGAACGGCATACCCATGAAGAATGCGATCGGAAACACCAGGATAACCGCCGCCACCAGGCGAGCGCCGAGCGGCAGCGCCAGCAGCGCACCAGTAACAGGGCCATGGACGAGCAGGAACATCGTGCCTGCGAGCAGCACTCCGGCATACGGCCACCACCAATTCGCCGCCGCCGGCGTGATCCTCAACCGATCCGACGCCAGGCTGCCGAGCCCGGCTCCGAGCAGCACCGTGAACAGCACTACCGAGTAGGTATATAGCGGGTATCCAACGAAGTGCATCAGCAGCTGGATCAACACCAATTCCACCAGGATGAAGCCGGCGCCGAGACTGGCGAAATAGATCAGCGAAGCACCCCAGCCGGGCCACCGTCGCCGCGCCACCGGCGACAGCGCCAACGGCGTAACGACGAACACGCCAGCAAACACCAACGACACGAAGCCGGTGACCCACAGGTGGATGATGTCGAGGGGCACGCCGCCGCCCTGCTCGCGGGCAACGTTGAGGAACCAGGCCACAGCAACGGGTACGAAACGCTCGGGGTCCGGTTGCAGCTCCTCCCATCCGCGGCGCAGAAACTTGAAATAAGGCCTGTTGTCGGTGGTCGGCGTTACCCGATACGGCACCCGCTCGATGATCTCGTCGGGCAGCTCGCCGCTGAAGAACTCCGGCGACAGAAAGCCGGTGCGCGGCCGTAGCGGGTTCTCTTCGAGCTTGAAGATCTGTACCTCCACGCCCTCACGCAGGCCGAGGAAGCGACGCGCCTCCACCAGGTCGTCGCGCGTGAAGGGGCTCATCTTGATGAGCACCATCGGCAATGTATCGTCGTCCTGCATGGTGCGCGACGTCACCAGCACGTGGCTCCTGAAATCGTCGCGTCCCATCCACTTCCAGGCCAGCGCAGCGGTCGAGATGATGCGCGGGTAGGTATGGTGGTTGATCTGCAACATGCCGTCTTCGGACAGGTGCTGGAAGTAGTCGACGAACGCGTCGGCGGTGAGCAAGTACGTCGGGTCGAGCGCGCCGGCCCCGGCGGCAACCGATGACGACGAATGGTTGCTGAAGATCTGGATGATGTCGTAGACACGGTCGCGCGAACGGATGAAGCCACGCCCCTCGCCGCGCACGCTGTTGACGCGCGGATCATTGAAGATTCCACCGTTGAAGCCGGCATAGTCGTGCTTGCCTAGCTCGACCACCGCACCGACCATCTCGATGGCATCGACGTGCCCCGCGCCGTACGCCAGCGCGCCCTTGACCTCTTGCCCGGCGGCGCTGCCGATCACCAGAACCTGCTGGTCGGTGTCGCGCTTCATGTAGTGCGCCAGCAGCACCGATCGGGTCCAGAAGTGGGTCTTGAAGAAGCCCTCGGCGTTTGCCTGAACGCCGCGATCGAGGCGGCGCCGGAAGAGCTCCCAGTTGCCGTCGAACGGGTACAAGAAGCTACTCTGGCTGCCGCCGTCGTAGATGATGTTCTTCACGCCGCGAAAGTGAATTACCTCGACCTTCGACACCGGATCCCAACGCACGTATTCGTTGTTGCCCATGGCTCGCGCGTCGGCCAGCCCGCGGTCGACCTTGTGCTCCTCGAACGACAGGTAGCCAGGCGACAGCAGCGGAATTGCCAACATCACCACCGCATACACTGCGGCGATGGCCAGCGCTCGACTCGTACCGGCAAACACCGCGGCGGCCAATGCCAGAACTCCGGAAACCACCAGGAGCAGCCCGGCCGGCCCGAGGATCGGAATCAGCGGGATGATCGCCACGCAGCCGACGGCGGCACCAGCCAGATCCCAGAAATACAGCCGCTGAATGGCCTCGGCCCAAGCAGAGAACACGCGCGCGAGCACCAGGCCACAGAGCACGAACGGAATAGTGATGACGGCGTACATCGCCAGGAACCAGATGCCTTGTCCCAGCGGATCCGAAGCGATCGCCTCGAAGCGAAACGGGATGATGTTGAGCAGCGGGCGGATCAGCAACAACGAGGCGGCCATCAGCGCCGTCAGGCGGGCCAGCTGAGCAGACGGGTCAGCGCCTGCCGGCAGCGGTCGCAGCGTGGTGTAGATCCCCGCCAGACCGAACGAGAACACCGCGCCGGTGATGATCATGTACGCCAGGTTCGGGTACAGGATCACATCGAAGATGCGCGTCAGCAGCAACTCGAGCGCGAGTGTCGAGCCGGCGACCAGACAGATGGCAAGCGGAGTTCTGCGCACGTATCCCGAGGACTAGAGTGTGGGCCTGGTTGCGGCGAGTCGGGGCCAGTTGCGAGGGTGGGTGCTCGGAATTATCGCACCGGCACTTTCGCGGTGCTAGCGAGGGCGCCATGCCAGCCTGACTCAACTGCGCACCGGCGCGTGGCGCTCGATCGACTCCAAGATCACCCCGAACCGTGGGTCGTCACGAATCGGGGCCAGATCACCGTCGTGCTCGATCCAGGCCCGATGTGCATACCCCAAGTCGACCGCTTGCTCCAAACGCGACAGCGCCGCACCGAGCTGGCCGGCCTGGGCGAGCAGGCAGGCAACCGTGTAGTGGGTCGTGGCGTCTCCCGCCCCCAGCTCCAACGCACGGTCGGCCCACTCCAACGCCGCCTGACGTTCGCCCAGCTGGAACAGACAACGAGCCCCGATCGAGTACGCCCGGCCGTCGCCCGGCTGCAGCGCCAGGTGTCGTTCTACGCGACGCACGGCGCGGCGCGCGCTGGCGACCTCTCGGGTCGGGTCCTGAAGATCACGATAAACTTGGCTGAGCAGCGCAGGAGCTTGATAGTCCTCTGAGCGCACGATGCTCGCCACCTCAAACTCACGCGCTGCGAGCTCCATCTGACCTTGAGCGAAGGCGCTGCGGCCGCGGGAATAGCGCGCCTCGAAGGAATCCGGGGCGAGCTCGATGGCCGCAGCAAACGCTCGATCGGCCTCCTCGTGCCGGTTCGACAGGGACAGTGCCAGGCCGAGCGCGGCGTGTCCCTCGGCAAGCTTCGGCCCGGCCTGCACCGCGTGCTCCGCCGCCGAGATCGCTTCGTCCAGGGCGCTGGGGTCGCCGCCCGCGTGCATGTAGAGATACGAGGCGGCATCAGCAAGCCCGCTGTGGGCCAGAGCATAGTCCGGGTCGTGCGCAACGGCACGGGTGAACATATCGCGCGCCAGCGCGATCTCGCGCGGGGTGTCGCGGTAAAGCAGGCTACGCCCCCGCAGGTAGTAGTCGTAGGCTTCGAAAGCCGTCGGCTGGCTCGGCCGCGGGCGGGTTCCCAAGACTCCTTGCAGCGCGTCGATGACGCTGGTGGTGATCTCGTCCTCCAAGGCGAAGACGTCCTCGACGTCGCCTTCGAACCGCTGCGACCACAGATCTCGGTCGTCGGCCACGTCGATCAGACGCGTGGCAATTCGCAACCGGTCCTTCGCCCGGCGCACCGAGCCCTCGAGCACGGTCTCCACGTCCAGACGGCGGCCGATGTCGCCAACGTCGCGATTGGCGCCGCGATAGCGGAACGTGGAGGTGCGCGACGCCACCCGCAAATCGGCCACTTCCGACAGACCGTCGAGAATCCCTTCGGCGATGCCCTCGGAGAAATGTCTCTGGTCGCCGTCAGGGCTCAAATCGACGAAAGGCAACACGGCCACCGACCGGCCGGAGCGCTCGCCGCGCCGCAAACGCGCCAGCGTAGCGGCAACCTCGGCAACCTGCTGGGGCCGAGCGGTCGGGTCTTTGTCGAGACAGCGGGCCACTAGGTCGGAAAGCACTCGCGGTACCAGCGGTTTGCGCACCGACACCGCCTGCGGCTGCTGCGCCGTGATCGAGGCCGCAAGCTCGCGCAGCGTCGCACCCTGAAACGGCCTTGCTCCAGTGAGCATCTCGTAAAACACCACGCCGAGAGAGAATATGTCGGAGCGATGGTCAACCGTCTCGCCACGTACCTGCTCCGGCGACATATACGCGGGGGTGCCGGCGACCGCTCCGTCGTTTGTGGTGAGCTCGGCGAGCGCCGTCGTATCGACGGTTGACTCGACGCTCCGGTCGTCCCACACGAGCGGCGTCGCGCCATGGTGCACAGCCAACCCGAGGTCGAGCAGCTTCACGCGTCCGGCGCGACTGACCATCACGTGTGCCGACTTCAGGTCGCGATGTACGAGCCCGGCCGCATGCGCCGCCGCAAGGCCGTCCGCTAGCGGGATGGCAATCTGCAGGAACTCCTGCACGGGCATGCCACGATCGGAGATCAGATGATCGAGGCTGTCGCCTTCCACCAGCTCCATGGCCAGGAAGTGCACCTCGCCCGCCTGCTCAACCGCGTAAATAGTGACGATGTTCGGATGGTTGATCGCCGCCAGCGCGCGCGCCTCACGGCCGACCCGATCGACGTCTTCGGCCGAGCCGGCAATGCGCTCTGCCAAGAACTTCAGCGCCACCGACCGCTCCAACCGCGTATCGAGCGCGCGGTAGACCTCGCCCATGCGGCCTTCGCCGAGCTTGCGCTCTATTCGATAGGCGCCGATAAGCTCCCCGATCTCCGGCATGTGCTCCCCCAAGCACGATGGTCACGACCACCGATCGTCGCTCCATCACACAGATAATATGCAAACTTGAGAACCACGCCTACGCTGTCCGTGCATGGGCGGCGAGCATTGCAGCTGAATCGGAGTCATCGTCGGATCAGCGGACGCGAGATCACCTCAGAACGGCGTGGTGAACCCCTCTCTTCTCGCGGCACTGGCAAGGTTGGCGTCCAGACAGACAAATCTCTGTCCCACCGGACGTTCCTCGCATACCACCAGCGCCGCTGCCAACTGCAGCGCGTCCGCAGCACGTAGCGGATGCACCGCCAGAAGACGCTCCGCGCGCCCGTTTACCAGTGCGAGATCGCCAACCTCGGTCCAGCACTCCCTCAGCTGGCGGAGTTGACCTGCCCCAAGTGTTGAGGCCACTTCGTAACTCATAGAATCGGTGCTGGCAAGAGGTTGTTGCAGCCGGCGGAGCGGAGCGTAGCCGGCTTTAACAACGTCGCTTTCGGTGCAGGCGGCCGATAGCCCAACGAGCTGTGTGGCCGCACCTGGTTGTATTTGCGGCGCCAGGCTTGCACCAAGCTCTGCGCCTCCTTGAGCGTGTAGAAGATCTCCCCGTTCAGCAGCTCGTCGCGTAGCTTGCCGTTGAAGCTCTCCACATAGCCGTTTTCCCACGGCGAGCCGGGCTCGATGAACAACGTCTTCACACCGACCCGCTCGAGCCAGCCACGCACTACCCGAGAAGTGAACTCCGGTCCGTTGTCGGAGCGGATGTGGTCGGAAACACCACGGTTCACGAACAGCTCAGCGAGTCGATCCAACACGTTCTCGGAGTTGAGCCTGCGCGCCACATCGATGGCCAAGCACTCCCTGGTGTACTCATCCACGATCGTCAGCAGACGAACCGCTCGCCCGTCGTGAGTTCGTTCGTGCACGAAGTCATAGGCCCACACGTGATCTTTCCTTTCCGGCCTCAGCCGCACGCACGATCCATCGTTGAGCCACAAGCGTCCGCGCTTGGGCTGCTTTTTCGGTACCTTCAGTCCTTCACGACGCCATAACCGTTCGATCCTCTTGTGGTTCACCCGCCACCCTTCGCGTTCCATCAGAGCCGTGATCCGACGGTACCCGTAGCGTCCGTACTGCGTCGCCAGTTCGGTCATTCGCTTCACCAGCGGTGTTTCGTCTCCAGGCGCCTTGGGCCGATATTGCTGCGTCGAGCGCACCTGGCCCAGCACTCGGCAGGCTCGCCTCTCCGACACCCCCTGCGACTGCTGTGCGTGTCGCACTGCCCGGCTCCGGCGCGCCGGGCTCAGAAGTTTCCCGACGACACCTCTTTGAGGATGGCGTTGTCGAGCATCGTTTCCGCCAGCAGCTTCTTGAGCCGCCCGTTCTCGCGCTCCAGCTCCTTGAGTCGCCGTGCCTGATCCACCCTCAGCCCGCCGTACTCCTTACGCCACCGGTACTACGTGTTCTCGCTGATGCCCAGCTTCCGGCACGCTTCCGGCGTCTTGGCTCCTTGCGCCAGCTCGATCTCTGCCTCCCTGAGCTTGGCGATGATCTGCTCTACCGTGTATCGCTTCCGGGCCATTTCTCCCCCTTCCCGAGCCTTCCTGAGAGCCTCAATTCCTAACTCTCAAACTGGCCCGATTATTGGGGGGCAGGTCAGGCTCGCCGTGGGACAATGGTTACGTGGAGAGCTTCAACGGCAAGCTCCGCGACGAGCTGCTGGACCGGGAGATCTTCTACACGCTCAAGCAGGCACGGGTTCTGATCGAGAGGTGGCGGCAGCAGTACAACCGAGTTCGACCGCACAGCTCGCTGGGCTATCGACCACCGGCCCCTAAGGCGCTGTTGTTGAACCCGGCTCCGCTACGCTCCGCCGGCTTCAACAACCCCTTGTCGGCACCGTGTTACTGAGATAAGACGTGGTACTAACCGCGGGGTCGGGGCGACAGGTTCATCATCGCTTCCGGTTTCTATCCCCCCGGTCCCGATGCCGCTCGCTCCGCCGCTCGCCCAGCTCCTCCTGGCGATTCTGCTCGTCGCTGGGGGCGGCGTCTATCTGCGTTGGCAGCAGAGATTGAGGTCGCGCGTTGAATGGACGGAGGCGCCGCCCTCCTAACACCCTTTCAGCGGTTGGCTAGCTAACGGGCCAGCCAGCCTATGATACCTGTCGAGTGGTGGCCCTCCGCCAACAGCGAGCAATCGCGCAGCCCTCGCAACTCAAACAGGGTCAGGAGTTCCGCCCACCAGAAGATCGTGTACGGGCTGGAGAAGCTCGTAGATGCGGGCAAGGCCAAGAGGCGCAAGAGAAAAGGCCCTCAGCCGTTGACATACCGTTCAGCCGCGCGATTACCGGCGGCACCGGAGGGCGATTGCGCAAGGCGCGCGGCATGGCGACGCAGACCTATGTGGGAACCAACGCCACCGGGGTTCCTAACGCGACCTTCAGGCTGAAGGTGGTCGTGGGTGCCGCCGGTGGTTCCTAGTCGGAGTGAGCCACGGCGGCGCTCCGCGGGTTGTGACCTGCCCCAGGTAATTTGAGCCAATTCTTGACTCAGGGAATTGGAGCTGGCAAGAGATTGCTGGAGCCGGCGAAGCGAAGCGTAGGCGGCTCCAACAACATCGCTTCGGGTGTGGATGGCCGATAGCCCAGCGAGCTATGGGCTGCACCTGGTTGCCCTAACCCCTAGGGGACGTGGCCATAGATGAACGACAATCCAGTTGGACGTGCATCGTTGACGTGGTGTTTGGTCTCGATCCTGACCTTTTGCTCATTCGTCCGGGCGGCAGCCCAGGAGCAAGACACAGAGGCGGGACAACCTCCGCAGACACAGCAGCAGCAAGAGGAACGAGTCGAACAGGAGGAGGCCGAAGACCCAACTCCGCAGGTAGATGAGGTAATCGTCGTTGTCGGCACCCGGGCGCAGCCACGGACAGTGACCAAGTCGGCCGTACCCATTGACGTCATCTCGTTCGCTGACCTAGTGAGTCAGGGCGATACCGACATCGCCGATCAGCTGAGAACCGTTCTGCCGTCTTACAACGTCAACGCACAGCCGGTCGGCGATGCGGCCCGGATCATTCGTCCGGCGAATCTCCGCGGCCTGGCGCCCGATCATACGCTGGTCTTGGTCAACGGGAAGCGCCGCCACCGGTCGGCGGTCATAACCTGGTTGGGTAACGGTGTTGCCGATGGCGCACAGGGGCCAGATATTTCGACGATTCCGGCAATCGCGTTGCGGCAGGTGGAAGTGTTGCGTGACGGTGCCTCGGCGCAGTACGGCTCGGATGCCATCGCCGGCGTATTGAACCTACAGCTCAAGGATGACTCTTCCGGCGGAAGTCTGGAGGTCCGCACCGGTGGCTTCAGTGCCGGTGACGGTTACACGAACACCGTTTCCGGTAACGTCGGTCTGCCGTTCGGCGACAAGGGCTTCGCCAACCTCAGTATCGAGTACAGCAATACCGACCCTACAAGCCGCAGTGTGCAGCGCAGTGACGCTGCTTTTCTGATTGCGGGCGGCAATACGCACGTTGCCGATCCGGCGCAGATCTCAGGCTCTCCGGACATTGATGACGATTTCAAGTTCTTGGGCAATTTCGGCCACGTGTTCAAGAACATCCAGTTGTACGGCCACACGAATTACGCGCGCAAGAAAGTGACCGGCGGTTTTTTCTTCCGTAATCCCAACACCCGGGCAGCAGTTTACAGTGCTGATGGAGGCCAGACTCTCCTCATCGGCGATGAGCTCGACGCACAGGATGGCGTTCTCGATGGCTCGGCTAACTGCCCCGAGGTCAGCATCACCAACGGAGTGCCCGATCCGGATGCCCTTTCCAGTGTTTTCGCCAATCCGAACTGCTTTTCCTTCCAGGAACTTTTTCCCGGCGGCTTCACGCCGCAGTTCGGTGGCGAAGCAACCGACGCTGCGGTGGTGGCCGGTCTGCGCGGTCAGATATCCGGCGGCGTCGTTTGGGATGCCAGTCTCAGCCTTGGCTCCAACATGGTGGATTTCTTCATCTTCGACACGGTCAACGCTTCACTCGGGCCGGTGACACCCACCGAGTTCGATCCCGGTTTCTACAAGCAACAGGATCTCGGCGCTAATCTCGACCTCAACTACGCCCTCAACCAACACATCAACGTAGCTGGTGGCGCCGAATGGCGCAGGGAGAGCTTCGAGATTGGCCTCGGCCAAGAGGAGTCGTGGGTGATTGGCCCCTTCGGCCCCCAGGGTTTCAGCGCCGCTTCGAATGGCTTTCCTGGTTTCAGCCCGATCGCCGCCGGACAATGGAGCCGTAGCAACTATGCACTCTACGGCGATGTCGAACTGCGGGGCAGCGAAGACAAATGGATAATCGGCACGGCGGTCCGAATCGAGGACTTCCAAGATTTCGGCCCCACGCTGAACGGCAAGCTCGCGGGACGCTATGAGTTCACCGAAGACCTCGCCGTGCGCGGCAGCGTGAGCACCGGTTTCCGCGCGCCCACACCCGGCCAGCAGAATGCCTTCAACGTGTCAACCGAGTACGATCTCCAGCTCATGGACTTGGTCAATAACGGCACCATTCCCTCGACCTCGAGGGTCGCTCAACTTCGAGGTGGTACACCGCTCGAACCTGAAAGGTCAATCAACTACGGCTTAGGCATGGTGATCGATACGGGACCGTTCAAATTTACCACTGACTACTTTCGCATCGACCTGTCTGATCGACTCGCGTTGACACAGTTGTTCACCCTAGATCCCGAAGAAGTCGACAGCCTCATCGCTGAGGGCATCACTAGCGCTCGTAACCTATCGAACTTCCGTTTCTTCACCAACGATTTCGAAACGCGAACACAAGGCATCGACCTGGTTGCCGCTTATACACCATCGGCGCTCGGCGGCAACACAACGGTCAGAGTCGCCTTCAACCACACTGATACTCGAGTCAAACAATATAATCCTCAGATTCTAGATGCCGGTCGGATCCGCCAATTGCAAGAAGCGATTCCCAAAACGCGCTGGAACTTCACGACCGATCACAGCTTCGGCCCCTGGCGTCTCCTCGGTCGCCTGAGCTACTACGATGACTGGTACGACTCCAGAGACGTTCGAGTCTACGGCGGTAAACATCTCATTGACCTTGAGGTCGCCTTTTCTATCAGCGAGCCCGTCAGGCTCA
Source organism: Acidobacteriota bacterium (assembly GCA_965205505.1). GTDB lineage: Bacteria > Acidobacteriota > UBA890 > UBA890 > WLXD01 > DASCOT01. The sequence goes on along the minus strand of CBDBHB010000009.1, from coordinate 2,225,806 downwards.
CCATCGGCGGCCGCAACATACTCAACACCCACCCGGATGAAAACCCCAACGCCACTGCCATCGGCAATCGGTACAGCCGATATACGCCGTTCAATTACAACGGTGCGTTCTTCTACGTCCGCTTCAGCTACAACTGGAATTGGAAGATCGGTGGAGGTGCGGCCCCATAGCTCGCTGGGCTATCGAGCACCCGCACCCGAAACGACGTCGCCAGCTCCGATTCTATGAGTTACGAAATGGCCCACTTACCTGGGGCAGTTCATCCCAACCGGCGCGTCGTTGTCCCTGCATAGGGGCTCCGTAGCGACGCCCAGTTTGGGACTCGGTGGATCGCGGTACCGACAGCTGCCGAGCGATCTTGACCTGACCCCCGAAAACGGGTCCAGATGTAATCACACGATCTGGGACCATGACCCCACCCCGAAATCAGTACCAGTCAGAGGTTTAGGATTCGGTGTTCCGAAGCCTCCGGTTGCCAGCCCCTGGCGAACTCCGTAGGAGTTCGATCGTTCAGTGAGCTGTGTGGTCTGTGGGTATTGTAATCAAGCCTCCAAGCCTCCAGTTTTCGGCGCGCGTCATCGATCGAGAAGAACAGGTTGGCGTTGAGGCATTCGTCGCGAAGCCGTCCGTTGAAACTCTCGATGAACGCATTCTCCACGGGCTTTCCCGGCCGAATGAACTCCAACTGCACGCCTCTCCGGTACGCCCAGGAGTCCATCGCCTGGGAGTAGAATTCTGAGCCATTGTCGACGGTGATGACCCGTGGCAACGGCCCGGCAAACGACAGCCGCTCGAGTGCTCCAGCCACCGCCTTGCCGGTCATCGACACGCCCGGCTCAAGTAACGGACATTCACGGCTAAACTGATCGACCACCGTCAGCACCCGAAACGGCCGGCCACTCTCGAGCCGATCGGTCACGAAGTCCATGCTCCAGCGCTCGTTGGGCCGCTCTGCGGGCGGCAGCACAAGCCGTATGTGACTCGCCCGCTTGCGCCGTCGCTTTTTGGTCCGTACCTCCAGCCCCTCCTCTCGATAGATCCGATACACGCGCTTCTGGTTCACTACCCATCCCTCGCGGCGTAGCAACACGCACAACCTCCGATACCCGAACCGCGGACGCGCCGCGGCGAGCTCGCCAAGACGACGCCGCAGCACGGGGTCGTCCGTCCTTGTGCTCTGATACCGATGGCTGGTGCGCGACAACTCGATCAGCCGACACGCTCGACGCTCACTGACACGGAACCCGTCCTGCAGGTACCGCACCACCTCGCGCTTGCGCGCCGGCTTCACACCTTTTTTGACAGCACCTCCTGGAGCATGTGCTTGTCCAAGCTCAGATCTGCCACCAGCTGCTTCAACTTCCGGTTCTCATGGCGGAGTTGTCGTAGCTCCCGAAGTTCGGCCACGCCCATCCCGGCGAACTTGCGGCGCCACGTGTAGAACGTCTGCTCGCTGACGCCCAGCTTGCGACACACCTCCTTGATCGGCGTGCCCGCCTCAGCCTGCCGCAGCGCGTAGGCGATCTGCTCGTCCGTGTACCTCTTCCGCTTCATCTGTCCTCCTGCTTGGAGGACGACGGTACACCGATTTCCTAAACATCAACCTGGCACCGTTTTCGGGGTTTGGGTCAACCAGAAAGGGAGGTCAGAATGCCGGTCAAGAGGCACAGCGCCGAGCAGATCGTGCGCAAGCTCCGGGAGGGTTAAGTGGAGCTGGCGCGAGGCGCGACGGTCAAGGATGCCTGTCGCAAGCTAGCGATAACCGAGCACACCTACTACCGGTGGCGGCGCGAGTACGGCGGGCTGAAGCTGAACCAGGCGCGGAAGCTCAAACAGCTCGAGAAGGACAACTCCCGGCTCAAGAAGCTGGTGGCGGACAAGGAGCTCGACCTGGCGATCCTCAAGGAGGTCGCGGAGGGAAACTTCTGAGCCCAGCACGTCGGCGCGAGGCGGTAGCTCACGTACGACGGCAGCTGGGCGTAACCGAAAGACGATCCTGCCGGGTGCTCAGGCAGCCCAGGACGACACCGCGATACGTGCCGAGGCCGGCGGACGACGAGCAACTGGTGAGGGACAGGATCGTGGAGTTAGCTCGGGAGTATGGACGTTATGGGTACCGGAGGGTGACGGCGTTGATGCGCATGGAGGGCTGGCTCGTGAACCACAAACGAGTGCAGCGGATCTGGCGTAGCGAAGGCCTGAAAGTGCCGAAGAGGCAGCCCAAACGAGCCCGGCTCTGGTTCAACGATGGCTCGTGTATCCGGCTGCGACCGGAGCGCAAGAACCACGTGTGGGCGTATGACTTCATCCATGACCGGACGCACGATGGCCGGTCCATGAGGATGTTGACGATCGTGGACGAGTACACCCGCGAGAGCCTGGCGATCGACGTGGCGCGCAAGCTCAACTCCGAGCAAGTGCTCGAGCGGCTCGGGTGGCTGTTCGTGCACCGGGCAATACCCGATCACATCAGGTCGGATAACGGACCTGAGTTCACTGCCGCGGCCGTTCGCGACTGGCTGGGCTGGAGGCGCTATGGCTAAGTGTCGCCCCCCGCACGGGGGCGCGGATAGAAACGTGTGTGTGCCTCCCTAGAATGGCAGTGGAAGCGAATCGTGGAGCTCCGCCCCGTGCTTGGAGCACCGCCGCGACCAGAACTTCTTGTTCGTGTACGTGATGCCGGCGAGCATGAAGGTGAGCCCGTGCCGCTTGAGGGATGCGTTCAGCACGTCCATCTGCTCCTCGATTGCCGCCTCCGAAACGCGGCCAACGTCCGCGCCCTTCTTTCTGTGGTACAGCACGTGAAACCACACTGGCACCTCGGTGGGTGCGGCGCGGTCGTCCGATAGATAAGCAACCGGGTCCAGCGGCCCCGTATACGGCGGCGTACCGCAGCGATTGCCTGGCCGCTGCCGGCCGAGCTTGTCAACGAGCATAACGTCCGGCTGCAGCTCCTCGCGGTACTGCGCAGCGATCTGCGGCTCGCGGTCCGGACCTCGTTCCTGCGCAGCGACGGCCAGGCTGCCGGCCGCCAGAAACACCACCGCAGCTGCGGCTCTTGTACCGGGTTTCGTGAACGCCGCGATCAGCGTTTCGACTTTACCCTCGAGACGGGCCATGCGGTCACGCAAGCTTTGCGATGGCTGGTGGTGGGAGATTTCGCTCGTAGCCCGGAAGGTACTTGCGCCCCCGCGCAAATCGCAACCACGTGCTGCCCGGATGAGCACTGGGTGCCAGAGAGAGCGGATTGTGGGCGGCCACGCTACTGGCCGAAGCGCAGCCGCGCCACAGCACCCCGGGTGGCGAGCTGTCCGCGAGCGTAGCGTGCCGGCATGGTGGGCGAGAGCCAGCGGCCTGCCTGCTGCATCTCAACCAGGGAAGCGCCCGCGGCGGCGAGGTCCTGTGCGGCACCGATGCGCAGCGAGTGGCCCGACACCCGGCCTTCCACGCCCGCGTTGGCGCAGCGCCGGGCGATAATGGCGCGCAGCGCCGTGGCCGAGATCGGCTCGGAGCCCGCACGCTGCCCGCCCTTGTGCAACCGCACGAACACCGGTGCGTCGGGCCCGGTGTCACCACCGATCCCCCCCAGCGCCTCATGCCAGGCCTCCAGGCGTGCCACCGTTGGCTCGCCGATGTAGAGCGTCACTCCGGCCCCCTCTTGATCCGTCTTGGAGCGGCGCAGTGTGATCGTGTGATCGCCGTCGGCCTCGATGTCGCTCCAGCGCAGCGCGGACAGCTCCGAGACCCGGAGCATCGCCGCCGAGCCGACCGCGACGATGGCCCCGTCGCGCAAGCCGTGGTTGCTCTTGGAGCCGTTGGCGGCAACGGCGGCCGCAGCGTCGGCCTGGCCCCATTGCACGCCGGTGGCCGGTCCGCGCGAGCGTTCAGCTCCAGTGCGGCGGAACCCGGCCAGAACCCGTGCCGTGGCCTCGCCTACGGGCGAGGGCTCTCCACTGAGGCGGTACTGCGCCCGTACGGCCGCAACGATCATTGAGGCCGTCGCCGGCGAGCGGCCGGCCTCGAACAGCGAGCCCAGATAGACGGCGAGGGAATTGTCGGTGAGCGGGGTGCCATCGAGCCAGGCCTCGAGGCGGCGCAGCGCGCCGGTGTAGGCGCGGCGCGTGTTGTCGGACATCGAGGCGGCCGCCAGGGTTGCGGCGGCATCGCGGGCGGCACGGGCCGGAACGGAGCCCGACTCCGGGGCCGGCCGGAGGCTCGGAACCCGACTGTTGGAGGGGGTTGTCATGGGGCTCATCTCGAGGGTCATTACTTATGATAAGATTAATTATCATAAGTAATTTATCGTATGTCAACACCCCACGTCCAGCAGGTCCACCCGCCCCCCGACGATCACCGGCATCCGGTGCTGACAGCAGGCAACCGGCACCCTAAAATGCCTACCAGCAGTCTTCGCAGTACCCCCAAGACGACGCCGGTCGGCCATGTGCGCCTCCAGTAGTCGTGCGACGGGATTGCCGTGCGGACTATTACACCGGCCGGCAAACGACCACCACCGACACGCTCCCGGCCTCGTGCAGATGCAGCTGGCCGCCGTACTCGCGGCTGCCCAGCCATTCGGTGCCGACCAGCCGGTGGAGTTCACGGAGCGTCACTCTTCGCCTCGAGTCGGTGTCTGGATGTCGATCATGTCCGAATCCCGGATCCGGATGGTGCGGAGTGGCCCGACGTACACGACATGGCACCGGATCCACTTGCGGATCGTCTTCGGGTGAAGGCGGTACTTCGTCGCCGCCTCCGTGACGGTGAGGTACGTATCGTCCGGGTCGATCTTCCGGGGTCCCTACATGTCCCTGCCTTTCGTACTCACCAGTCCCGCCGATAAGCCCGGCCAAACGTCCCGCCTCGCTTCACCTTCTTCGGCGGCTCGGCCAGCGTGTTGAAGGCGAGCGCGGCCGCGTCCACCTGGTCATCGTGGGCGCCATACGGAAAGCTCTCCAGCTCTTGCAGAAGCTCTTCGTTCCAGTCGCCGCGCACGAGCTTCACGTTGCCGCCTTCGGCTTGCGAGCGCAGCGGACCCGCCCTCACAACCTTGTCACCCGTCGCCCGATCGCCGCCGTAATCGTGTCCCGCGAGAACCCGCCGTCGCGCCTCGATCACAGCCTTGCCGCTGGAGCCGGGCTCTTGCTCTTCGCGGATCAGGCACGCGGTGCCGTCACTGCTGGCGAGCGAGCGAATCGCCACGTCCACGCCATGCGCTGACTTCTGGGCACGGTAGACGTGCTCGATGAAGTACAGCCCGGTGGCCGTCTTCGCCATGCGAACTTCGGCGGTGTAGTCACCGCCGGCCTCGGTGCTCGCGGTGTCCCATGCACGACAGCGCCGCGCATCAATCGGCGCCGCGTCAACGATCTCGAACCAATCGCGCTTGAACAGCCCGCCACCTTGCGGCGCTGGCCGCTGTTGCAACTGCCCGGCGGTTCCATACGGCCCGAGATCGCGTTCGAGTTGACGCACGGCCGCCTCGGGAAACAGCGCCGGCCACAACAGCTCGCCGGCCTCGGTGCGCACGTCGTAAGGATCGGAACGTTCAGGCTCGAACCGCATGGGAAAGCACACATGCCGCCAGCTCCCCATATTCAGCAGGTGCCCGGCCAAATCCTGCTCGTGGAACCGTTGCATTACGACCACGGTGCGGCTGTCGCGTGCGACGCCGCGCGTACTCACTGTTTGCGTGAACCAGTCCAGTACCGCCTGCCGCTCGGTTAAGGATCGCGCGTTAGCGGCTGTGATCGGGTCGTCGATGATGATCCGGTCAGGGTGCTCGCCGGTTCCCACACCGCCTACCGACGTGGCGATGCGCCAGCCGCCGGCTGTGGTGTTCATGCGCGTCTTCGTGTTCTGATCCTCGACGAGCCGGAGGCCGCAGTAGTCCCGATACCACGGCGACGCGATCACCCCGCGCAGCCGCAAGTTGTCACGCCGCGACAGGTCCGAGCCGTAGGACGCGGCGAGGTAGCGCAGGCCCGGCCTCTCGGCCCACTCTCACGCCGGCCAGAACACTGACACCAGCAGCAATTTCATGGTGCCCGGCGGCACGTTGACGATCAGGCGCGGGATGTCGCCAGCGCTCACGGATTCCAGCACCTCGCACAACGCCTCGATGTGCCAGCTATGAACGTAGTCCGTGTGCGGTTCCACGATGCGCCAGGCGCGGCGCACGAACTGGCCCAGCGTGCCGTCGCCGCGCGCGGCCCCGATCTCGCGCAGCAGCCGTGCCGTGTGCGCGGGAGCCGTGGTCATCGTCACTGCTCCGTGTCCTCGTCGGCACCTTCAAGAGCCCGCGCAAGCGTCTCGATCTGAGACTCATTGAGCCCCGCCGTGGCCGCCGCCTGCGCAAAACGCACACGTTCAGAGTCCGAGATCTTGTGGTGTACTTCGCGTCGCTGCGAATTCACCCACGCGCCCGGTACGCGGTTGTACAGCCACACCTGCATCGCGGTGACATTCCGGTCTTCCGTGGCCGCTAGGAACAGTGCTCGCTGAACCTCCGAGTCTGCCTGCATCTCGGCTTCTTCGACCGCGGCAGCAAAGTCGGGCTCGTCGCGCATTGCCCGCAGCGGGGTGCTGCGGCCAACGCCAACGGCCTTCGCGGCTGCACCGCGCAGCGCACCGCTCGCCAGCAGTTCCAGGTAACGAGCTCTCCGGCGCGCGGTGAACTTCGTCGTCTTCCTGGCAGCTCTCGCCCGGCGCTTCTGGCTCTTTTTAAGCTGCGTCTTTTGCGTCTTTTGCCGGTGGCGATGCTGGTAGCACAGCGCCCCTGCAGCCACACACCGGCAACAAGGTGTCCCTTCTCGAGTACGGGGTGCGGCGAAGGTTGGCATGATCGACATGTCAGTGTCGGTTTCCCGCGCCGTCGGCGCGTGCTAGCCGATCTTGGAGTTCGACGGGGTGACGGATCGGTACAGATGCGCGGCGCTGATCGTCGGGGATCGCGTCGGCATCGTGACGACAAGGGCGCAAGCCGCGGTGGCGGCAGACGCTGTGGGCACGCTTTGATCTCACCTGCCGGGTTGCGCACGATGATGACGCTCTCGGCACAACCGAACGGGTAGACGAAGTAGTCGCCGGGGTCGTCTCCGCGCGCACCGTGTGCTCAGATTCCACCGGGACCTTGAGGTGTCGCCGCGCGAGCCAGCGGGCGGCGCAGGCCGAACCGGAACCGCCATTGCGGCCGCTGGCGCCGCTGGTGTGTCTGGATCGAACGGCCACCCGAAGTGAAGCGCGAGACACGGCGCGGCGCATTCGCACCCGCATGCTCATCCGAGCTCTCCTACGGGCGCAGGCAGTCGCTCGCGGCCGGTGACATGGGCCAGCGGCGAGCTTCCCGAGCTCGGCAACAGTGGACTCGCCAGCGACTGTAGGCGGTGGCGGCAGCGGTTCTCGTAATACCCGTCGTCGTCGCCCTCGCCGCTCGGGCGGCGCCCAGCGGCCCCCGATCCCCTCGTCCCCTTGCCAGGGTCGCATTCTCGCCAGGGTCACATCCTCTGGGGTAGTAATCCTCAGTCCGTGCCCCTTCGGGTCTTTAGGTGTACCCAAAAACCTCCTGTGCTGCATGGGGAACTCGATGATGCACCCGGGCACGGGATCGGGAGCCGGAGCGTTAGCTTGAGGACCTGGTGCAAAGCGCCGGCAGCGGTGCTTGAGGCGATCGGCCTCGCGTTCGATCCGGAGCCAGCCGAGGAGCACGGCGCGTTCGATCGCTGGTTTGCACCAGCGCAGCGTACCGACCAAAGTGCGCAACGTCGAGGCCGGCACATCGGGCCGCCCTTGCCGGCACCGGGCAAGCGTATAACCGACGAGGCGCAGGAACGCGCGCCGCAATGCCCGGTGTGGGATCTCGGCCACGTCGGCCTCGAGGCGGGAGCGCACGTCGTCGGGCAGCTGCTCGAGCTCGGCTGCGGCGATCTCCCGGAGCTTGTCAGGCATCGGCATCGAGGCCTCGGTCGCGGCGGGGTTGCGCAGCAGCTCGGCACCGCGTGCGTAGGATCTCGTACAGTCGGCTCGCCAGCCGCGCAGCTCGGTGCACGTGGCGCCCTGGAACGTGATCGCGTCGAAGGCGGTGAGCGTCGCATCCAGGTCGAGGCCCGCAGCGTGCGCGAAGTGCCCGATGGCGCGGGCGGTTCCATTGCGGTAGCCAGGGTACACCGATCCGGAGCGCAACAGCTGTGCGATCTCGCACGGCTCGTCCCACGGTAGTGGCCCGACGGATCCGAAGCGCGGCCGCTCACCGCCCGCGGCTTCCGCGGACTCGTAGCGCTCGGTTCGTGCCTCGGCTGCGGCTGCGATCGCCTCGAGCGGCAACGTTGACCGATTGGGGCACGTATCCGAACCCGGACCTGCGGCGAGGCCTACACGAGTGTTCTGCCCGATCCCCGAGATACGAATTCGAGGCCCGCACACCCGGAACCGGTCACAGGTGCCGCGCAGCTGCAGAATCGCGCGCAGCTGCTCACCCGGCGATTCCTTAAGCTCGGCACCCGTGGCGGGGTGGAGCCGGGCGGCGTCGAGGCCGGCCGGCAGACGACAAGCACGCACCAGGATCTCGCACCACTGCCCTGGCGGCGCGCCCGGCTTGGTGCGCAACAGACGACGCACATGCTCGGCCGCCTCCTTCGCCGGCATCGGCCGATTCAGCAGCACGTACACGTGCATCGAGTGCTCGCGGTTGCAACTCGGCCGCGTGGCGAACCAGACGGGCACGCCAGCGGCGCGGATCTCGCGCAGCGCTTCGTGTCGTGTCTCAGGGTCGCAGAGGTGCTGTGGCCCGTCGTAGTCGATCACCAGGTGACGAACACGCCCACGCGCATCTTGCAACGGGGAGCCGAGCACCAGCTGGTTCAACCAGTGAGCCGCGCCGAGCGGCGGCAGGATCACCAGCCCACGGTGCCAGGACACTTCCTTGTTCCATTGGCCGCGGCTGTCGCGGATCGTCTGAAAGAACCTCGAGCCCGAGGAGGTGTCGTCGCCGACGTGCGGCACCAGCTGGAGTAGCGCTTCGGCTACCAGCTCTGGCGTCAGCTCCGCGGCGAGATCCTCCGGCCACGGGTGCGGAAAGCTCGGCAGCCGCGCCAGCACCGCCCGCGGCAGCACGTCGCACAGGCCGCCGGTGAGCTTCGGGTGCTGGTGCTCTAGGTTGCGTAGGCGCCGGTAGCGCGTCGGCAGCCGCGATGGCCAGCGCGGAGACAAACCCGCCGCGGGGTTGTCGATCGCTGCGGCGGTGCCAGGATTTCCCATGTTGCCTAGCTCAGGTCAAAGTCGTTCCCGGGACGGCGTTTGAGCGCGGGCCATCCCTGCTGCCCGGATTCGCTTGCTGTAGAGGTACCGGTCGAGGTGATCCACCTCGTCCTCGGGCCAGTCGATAGCGTCCTGCTTGGGCACTAGCCCCGGGCCCCCACGCCTGACCCCATCCAGCTCCTCCGTCCACGCGTGCCTCGGCGGCTTGCTACCCGGCGGCAGCAGACGCCCGGTAACGAACTGCACAATGGAGTCGGCAATGCCGCTCTTGTCGGCAACGAGTGGGGCATCATTGGCCAAAGGGGTTACTTTCCGGTTCCCGGGGCTGCCGGTCGAGGTACTCGCGGATGGCAGCCGTCTCGAAGCGGACATAGCGCCCGACACGCACATGCGGCAGCTCGTCCAAGTGCTCGTACACCCATCGCGGCCTCACCCCGAAGATCTCGGCCACAGCCGCAACGTCAAACAGTGGCTCCGGAAGGCTGATCATTGGCACACGACGCCATCAACAAACGACTCGACGAACACGCGTCGCCACGGCTCCTGTACGCCCCTCCCAGGGGCGCTCTAGAGCTATGTCTGATCCCTGACAACCTTCTCGGCGCGATGTGGCTTCAGTTCGGACAAGCCGTGGACGGTAACAAGGACTATGCGCGGTGCGTGGTTTGCCACCGGTGGTTCGAGCGGTCGCCGCGGGCAAAACGGCCCGAGGCCAAGCATTGCTCCACGACATGTCGCATGAAGGCATACCGGGATCGGCAGGAGAAGGCGAGACGCCGGGCGGCAGCCGGAGAGTCCGTGAAGGCCATCGCTGCCGATATCGGCTCGGATGTCGAAACCATACGTCGCTGGCTAAGGAAGGCCGGGATCGAGGAAACCCAAGAGAAGTGATCGCACCGCCGAAGGACCCGACAGAGGGAGGGGAAAGGTAGATGGCGAGCATCCACAAGCGACTGACGATTTCCGGACCGCGCTGGTATGCGTACTGGCGAGACCAGGCTGGCAAACAGCACGGCAAGTGCTTCAAACGCCGAAAGGACGCCGACGCATTCCTCGTGGAGGCTCAGAAGAAGGTCAAGGACGGGACCTTTCAAAAAGTGCAGCCAGAGCTCATGAAGGATGTCTTCGCTGCGTGGGTCGAGGACCTCGATACGCGCGTCAAGCTGGGTGAAGTCCGAGCCAGCACGGCGGCGACGGCAACCTGCCTTGTCAGGGTCCACCTCGCCCCAGAGGTTGACGACGTTGAGTACGCCGGAGGCCTGGGCCGGTACCGAAGCGATCGACTTACGCCGACGGTCATGGCGGAGTGGCGAGCTGGTCTTGCCGAGAAGGTCGATGCGGGCGATATGGCGCGGAAGAGCTTCAACAACGTCTTAACGCTCGCGCGGCAGATCTTCAAGTGGGCTCGGCACCCTGCCCGCGCCTACCTTGCCGGCGATCCCCTTGTCGGACAACAGAGGCTCAAAGTGCGAAAGAGGGAAGCCGAGTTCCTCGAAGAAGACGACATGGCGGTGTTGCTCGCGGCCACCTCAGAGGATTGCGAAGCGAACGCCCTCATCCATGTCATGTTGTTTCTCGGGCTTCGTCGAGGCGAGGCGTTCGGCTTGAAGTGGCATGACGTTGAGGCTCATCAGGACCACGGTGCTCGGGTCCACGTACGACGCTCGGTCTACAACGGAAGGGTCACGGAGACGAAGACCTCGAGCTCGGAACGAACCGTCGACGCTCCCGCCTCAGTAATCGACGCGCTGAGACGACACCGGAAGGCGAACCCGCCGATGCACAGCGACTTCGTCTTTCGCACTTCCACCGGTAAACCGCACGATCCCAACTCCTGGTACCGACGCGTCTTCAGGCCTCTGCGCGAGCGCGCTGGCCTGCGTGAGGGCATCACACTGCACAGCCTGCGTCACACCTTCGCCAGCCTGCTGCTACGCCAGGGCGAAGGCCTCAAGTACACGAGCGAGCAACTCGGCCACAGCAGCGTGCAGATCACCGGCGACCTCTACGGCCACGTGATGATCTCTCAGCGCGAACGGGCGATGAGCCGTCTTGACGAGACGATCCGCGCCGCCAAGCGCCGACGCTTCACCGTTGTTGAGGGCGGTGCGAGTTAACAGCCGGTTAACAAACGTACCGTCAACGAGCGTCAATGAGCGACACCAAGAGCATGAACGACGGTCACATAATAAGTGGTTGACAACACGTATGTTGGGCTAAGGAGCGGTAAGGGACGCCACAGGGCGGTAAACTGCTGGATTGTTTTCAGGACCTAGTGGGTGCAAGCTCGTGGGGGGCAAGTCCCTCCTTGGGCATTTTGGTGCAAGCCGTTGATATGAAGGGGGATTCGGCGAACGAAGCCGAATCCCCCTGCCCGTTTGTTCGGAGGCCAAATGGCTCGTTAGGTAACACTGAGGTAACAAGAGCGGCGCCGCCGCGAGAGAGGCTGACCTGACCCCGCGGTTAGTACCACGTCTTATCTCAGTAACACGGTGCCTGACCTGACCCCCCAAAACGGATCCAGAGGTAATCTCACGATCTGGGTCGAAAAGGGGAGGTCAGAATGCCGACGAAGAGGCACAGCGCCGAGCAGATCGTACGCAAGCTCCGGGAGGCTGAAGTGGAGCAGGCGCAAGGCGGGACGGTCAAGGATGCCTGCCGCAAGCTAGCGATCACCGAGCACACCTACTATCGGTGGCGGCGGGAGTACGGGGGGCTGAAGGTCAACCAGGCCAGAAGGCTCAAGCAGCTGGAGAAAGAAAACGCCCGGCTCAAGAAACTGGTGGCGGAGAAAGAGCTCGACCTGTCGATCCTGAAGGAAGTCGCGGAGGGAAACTTCTGAGCCCAGCTCGACGGCGCGAGGCGGTGGCGCATGTACAGGGGCGGCTGGGCGTCTCCGAGAGGCGGGCGTGCCGGGTACTGAAACAACCACGCACGACACACAGGTACATGCCAAGAGAACCGGGCGATGAGCAGATGTTGACGGAGCGGATCGTGGATCTAGCCCGACAATACGGGCGCTACGGGTATCGGCGAGTGACGGCGTTGTTGCGTATGGAGGGCTGGTGGGTGAACCACAAACGAGTGCAGCGTATCTGGAGGCGTGAGGGGCTGAAAGTACCGACAAAGCAGCCCAAACGAGCCCGGCTGTGGCTCAGCGATGGCTCGTGCATCCGGCTGCGACCACAGCGCAAAGATCACGTCTGGGCGTATGACTTCGTTCATCACCGGACGCACGAGGGTCGGGCTATGAGGCTGCTGACGATCGTCGATGAGTACACACGAGAAAGCCTGGCGATCGACGTGGCACGGAAGCTCAACTGTGAGGACGTGCTCGAGCGGCTCGGGTGGTTGTTCGTGCACCGGGGCATACCTGAGCACATCCGGTCCGATAACGGACCGGAGTTCACCGCCGAGGCGGTTCGCGACTGGCTCGGTAGGCTCGGTGTGGGCACGCTGTTCATCGAGCCGGGCTCGCCGTGGGAGAACGGCTACGTGGAGAGCTTCAACGGCAAGCTCCGAGACGAGCTGCTCAACGGCGAGATCTTCTACACGCTCAAGGAGGCAAAGGTTCTGATCGAGAGATGGAGGCAGCAGTACAACCGCATGCGACCGCACAGCTCGTTGGGCTACCGACCACCGGCCCCGGAGGCGCTGTTGTTGAAGCCGGCGGAGCGTAGCGGAGCCGGGTTCAACAACAGCGCCTTAGGGGCCGGTGGGCTTGAGCTCGGGGGTTATGATGGATGGCTCTTTCGCGACGACGACACAGGTCCGTGAACTTCAGGAGAGCCCATGCTTGAAGAGAGTCACCACTACTTCAACAAGGCGGCCGATTTGCTCGGCCTCTCCGAAAGGGTCCGCAAGATCCTGATTACTCCACGCCGGGTGGTCAAGGTAGAGATCGTAATCGAAAGTGACGGCGGCCAACTACTCCACTTCCTCGGGTTTCGGGTGCAACACAGCAACACTCGCGGGCCCTATAAGGGGGGCTTGCGGTACCACCCCGCGCTGGACGAGAACCATGCGGCGGCTCTGGCCAATCTGATGACCTGGAAGACCGCCATCGCCAATGTGCCATTCGGGGGTGCTAAGGGGGGTATCGACTGCGACCCGGCGCAGCTTTCGAAGTCCGAACTTGATCGCGTCACTCGTGCCTTCGTGGGTCAGATCAAGGAGGTAATTGGCCCGAACTTGGATGTCCCCGCGCCTGACGTCAACACAAATGCTGAAGTGATGGCGTGGATCATGGACGAGTATTCGAAATACGAGGGTTTCTCACCTGGGGTGGTCACGGGGAAGCCGGTTCATCTGTTCGGATCGGCAGGCCGGGAGGAAGCTACCGGACGTGGCGTGTTGTACGTCCTGGAGGAGGCACTCGGCGATCACGACCTGCCACTAGCAGGTCGAACCATCGCGCTACAGGGATTTGGAAACGTGGGCAGTAACGCAGCCCGGCTCATTGCCGAAAAAGGGGGGAGGATCGTGGCAGTAGCCGACCATGCTGGAGCCGTCCACAATGTCGATGGGCTCGACGTGTCGGCTCTGGCGGATTGGGTCAAGGAGCATGGGACCGTTCACGGCTTTCCGCGTGGCGATGCCTTCGACGGCACCGAGATCATCACCTGGCCGGCGGAGATCCTGATCCCTGCGGCTCTCGAGAACATGATCACAGCGGACAACGCCAAGGACGTTCAGGCCAGGATCGTGATCGAGGGAGCCAATGGCCCCACTACTCCCCAGGCCCACGAGATTCTTTTGGAACGTGGCGTCACGGTAGTGCCGGACATCCTCGCCAACGGCGGTGGCGTTACCGTCAGTTACTTCGAATGGGCTCAGAACGTCCAGCGATTCAGCTGGGAATACGACCGAGTGGTTAAGGAACTTGAGAAGGTCATGCGGCGAGCCTACCGGGCGGTCAGGAGTCTTGCACAGAAAAAGAATGTCGACCTGCGAACGGCTGCTTTTGCATTGGCGATTCAACGAGTGGGCAGGGCGGCTGCCTCTCGCACGACAATGCGAGAAGAGATCGGCTTCCAAGATTCTTGACGCCATGACGGGCGACGACCGCGACCTGCGTGCACGAGGACCCGGCCACGGAGGACGAGAGGGTGGAGCGGTGAGTGGTTGGATTATCTGGTTCGAACGAGTTGTGATTTTCGCCGTCTCCGCATCTGTGATCGAGTTCACGGTGAGCACGATGCCAGTCGGAGAATCGGCACCGCTATTACGCATGACGGCTGCTGTGTTGCGGGTTTGGTTCGTGATCGAGTACGCGCTGCGCATCGTGATGAGCAGTAGGAAGTGGCGCTACGTAGTGAGCGTAGCTGGCGTGGCAGATCTTCTTGCCGTGGTGCTCGACGCAGGGGTGCTGAAGCTGCTGCGCCTGCTGAAGCTCACGTCGAGGGCAACAGCGCTCAACCGATTGAAACGAGGTGTCTTCGCAGTGCGCCACGAACTCGCTGCCGCCGCGGTCGGTACTGGCATGCTGCTCTACGTCTCAGCTGTCGCTCTGTACTACGCCGAACGCGACGTGCAACCAGACACCTTCAGCCCCATCCCGGCCGCGCTGTGGTGGTCCGTTATCACTTTGACGACGGTCGGATACGGAGACGTGACCCCAGTAACACCGGCAGGACGGGTGCTCACGGGAATCGTCGTCCTGCTCGGGATTGGCGTTGTCGCCGTTCCTACCGGTCTGATCGCGTCGGGACTGTCGAGAGACGCGTAGCCGGCTAGTGGAGGGCGGGGAGGTGCAGTGATGCTGGGCCAACGCCGCTTAGTCGCCAGTCTCACTAACTGTAGTAGATTGAGTCGCCTTCCTCAGTGTGCGCGATGCGGCGCGCTTGAGCTTGCGGGCGGCCGCCTTGGCCTCGTCGCCGTCTAGCACGTCGCGCTTGAGGACCTCCGGCAACAGGTCGGCGAGCTCGGTGATTGTCGTCTTGGTGTCCGGTGCCACGCGGCGGAGCTCTCGGCGGATAAGCTTCAACGACGGCTCGGATCGGACGATCGCCGCCACCATGAAGCGGTTGATTACCTGCACGTGCTTGTGAAATTTCTCGATCGCCGCCTTAGCCAGACCCTCGCGGCAGAGCAGGAACAGCTTCTGTTGGTCTTCAGCGTTCCTAGGGCGCAGCTCAAGGAAGTCGATTTCACACACAAGCTCATGGTCGATTGGGCGCTCGAATAGCACACGGTGGATCTCCCACCGAAGCCCGTTCGTAAGCACGACCCAGGGGACACCGTGGTTGGTGACCTTGCCCCGCTTTCCCGGACACTTAGTTAAGATCCATTGTCGTAGTCGTATTAGCGGCTGTGGGAGCTGTTGGCAACGCGGAGCGTTGTCCAAGCGACGGTGGAAATCGGGAGTCGATTTCCACGGGCGCGTCAGCTTCCACAGCTGATTGGCCGCTCTGGCATGGCCGCCGCATTGCCGCCTCGAACTGAGCCGGACTCTGGTCTCCGATCGAGGTGTGCATGCGAGCCCGGTTGTAGAACACTTCGATGTAATGGAACAACTCGGCTCGGGCCGCCGCCCGGGAACTGAAGCAGCCACCGAGTTGGAACTTCAGGGTAGAGAAGAAACTCTCCATCGGCGCGTTATCCCAGCAGTCTCCTTTCCTGCTCATGCTGATGGTGAAGCCACGGTCACGCAGCTTGTCTAGGTAATCGTCGCTGCTGTACTGGCTGCCGCGGTCGCTGTGATGGAGCACTCCGGAACCGGGACGGCGTTGCTCCAAGGCCTGATCCAGGACCGCCAGCGTCAAATCGTCCGTCATCGTCTCGCTCACCGCCCAGCCGATGATCCGTCGCGAGCACAGATCCATCACCACGGCCAGGTATAGCCATCCTTCCTGCGTCCACAGGTATGTCAGGTCGCCCACCCAGACGCTGTCCACGGCATCCACCGTGAAGCGCCGTGCCAGCACGTTGGGCGCCGCTGACCGGCCAGGTGTGGGCCGTGTTGTCACCCGGAACCGACGGGGTTGGCGAGCTCGAAGTCCTTCCTGGCGCATCAGCCGAGCTACCCGCTTGCGAGAGCAGCGGATCCCTCGTTGCCGAAGTTGCTTGTGGATGCGCGGACTTCCGTAACGGTCGCGGCTCTCTCGGAATGCAGCTCTGATCTGCACACGTAGACGGCGATCTTCTCGCGCTCTCGGGCTCGGCCCCCTTCCTCGCCACTCGTAGTAACCGCCGTGAGACACCTCGAGCATCTTGCACAACCGCCGCACCGGGAACTTGCCGGACAGTTGCTTGATGATCGGGTACTTCATCGCGGGCGTTCCGAGAAGATCGCCAACGCTTTTTTTAGAATGTCGCGCACCTGCCGTACTCGCCGCACGTCCCGCCGTAGCTGTTGCCCGTCCAGGTCCTGGTCGGGCATCTTCCCCGCGCCCGGAAACGCCGTGACCCCCTGCTCCTGGAGCTGTTTGCGCCACTTGGTCAACATGCCGCGGCCAACACCCAGATCCCGGGCCACCTCAGACACCGGATGGCCCAGCTGCGTCACCATCCTCACTGCCTCAATCTTGAACTCGCGACTGTACCGCCGTCGTGACCCCATGCTTCACCTCCGAGCCCATTATCGGGCTTCCAAAGGTGTCCGGGAAATCGGGGGAGGCCCACTGCCGGATGATGGACCTTAGCCCCTTCGGCGGCGCTCAGGGTCCGATGGCGTTTGTCTTTCACGACGGCGGCACGACGCCGCTCGATCTTTCCTTTCACTTCCTCGACGCCGATGGCGGTTCCGAAGTTACCCTGGAACTGTGCGCCGCCGAGACCGGTGGCCGCGTCCATGCATCTGCTCGAAGTCCGCGACGAGAAGTCGGCCTTAGGTTCAGGACTAGTGGGCACAAGCCCGTGGGGGTTCAAGTTTCTCCTTGGGAACTTCGGTTTAACCTCTTATAAAACAAGAAGATATCGAGGGACCAGGGCATTTAGTCTCGGTCCCCTTTCGCCGTTTCGACGGCGAAAGTTAACAAATAGTTAACAAAACGGTCGCGAACGTCGAGATTGCCCCCGCTCGGCGCTCGGGCATCAAGGAGATGCCAATCTATCGATCAGCCGGCGCTGGCCAATGCGACAAGGCGAGGATCACCCGCCGCGGCACGGTGGCCGCGTTCTTTGCGCCATGTCTTAAATGGCGCGATACCTGGCGCAATAGTCGCCGTTCTCCGGCCGCCACGGTGGCAGGAGGGACGTCTGGAACGGATGATCGACGGCGCGATCCAGGCCATCCGCCACGGCGGACGCATGCAGGCATGGCGTGAGGAAGACCCAAGAAACGGCAATCCGATCAGGATGCGAAGCCGGCCGATCAGGCTGCCACGATCGGGTACGAAGCGGACCTGGGGCGCATGGCCGACACGCTGCGCGGCAGCATAGCGCTGAGCCTGGTGGGCCCGCTGCGGGCCACCCTCCGCGGCGAGATAGATGCCTCCGAGTTCAAGGAGTACATCTTCGGGCTATTGTGTCGGGGGGAGGCCGTCGAACGCAACGACGCGACTCCAGACCGTGAGAGGGAGCGATGATCACCGGCGAACTCAAATCCAAGATCGACCGCATCTGGGACACGATGTGGTCCGGGGGCATCTCCAACCCTCTCTCGGTCATCGAGCAGCTCACCTACCTGCTCTTCATCAAGCGCCTCGACGAGCTGCAGACGCTCAAGGAAGCCAAGGCCGCCCGCATCGGCGAGCCCATCGAAAGGCCGATCTTCGCCGCCGGCCACGACAAGATCCGCTGGTCGCGCTTCAAGGAGGCCGCCCCGGAGCAGATGTTCGAGGCAGTCCGTGACGGCGTGTTTCCCTTCATCAAGACCCTCGGGCAACGGGGAGGGACCGACGGTGAGGGCGGCAGCACCTACACCCACCATATGAAGGACGCCCTCTTCATGATGCCCACGGCCCGGGTGCTTGCCAACGTGGTCGACCAGCTCGACGGCATTGGCATGGCCGACAGCGACACCAAGGGCGACCTGTACGAGTACATGCTCGGCAAGATCGCCACCGCCGGGCAGAACGGCAGTTCCGCACCCCGCGCCACATCATCAGGCTGATGGTGGACATGACCGCGCCCGCGCCGAAGGACGTGATCTGCGATCCGGCGTGCGGCACGGCGGGCTTCCTCATCGCTACCTCCAAGTACCTCGTCGAGCACCACAGCGACACGATCTACAAGGACACCGCCGCCCGTCGCCGCTTCAACGAGGGCACGTTCCACGGCTACGACTTCGACAACACCATGCTGCGCATCGGCAGCATGAACATGCTGCTGCATGGCGTGGAGAACCCGGACATCCGCTACCGGGACTCGCTCGCGGAGTCTGACGAGGACGATGCAGAGAAGTACTCTCTGATCCTCGCCAATCCCCCCTTCGCCGGCAGCCTCGACTACGAGTCCACGGCGAAGGACCTGCAGCAGATCGTCAAGACCAAGAAGACCGAGCTACTCTTCCTCGTGCTCTTCCTGCGCCTGCTACAGACAGGCGGCCGCGCTGCCGTGATCGTGCCCGACGGCGTGCTCTTTGGATCGAGCAAGGCGCACAAGGCCCTGCGCAAGATCCTTGTCGAGGATCAGAAGCTCGACGCCATAGTAATGCAACTAAAGTATTTGTTCACAATACATTACAGGAACTTCTAGTAGGCTATCACCTCACTATTCCCACCATTAAATCTGGGAATGAAGCGAACTTCTCCGGACCTCTGGGGAGCCCTGAACACACCGAGCGCCGAGGCCACAATCGCACCCGGGGCTGCAACTACACCACGCATCGCTGCCTCTGATTGCCCTATCTTCGGGTCGCTAGCACAGGGAGCCGACCTTCACCGGCGCGCCCGTGCCGTACCCTTCACCCGTCCTGCTCCTCCAGGTGCCCAGGGCACTGCCTGGTCCCATAGCGCCTCCAGGGCTTCGGTGTCGCCGGCAGCGCGGGCGCGTACCAGCGCCGCCAGGAGTGCCCCATCCATCCGGAACACCTCTGTGCGCCGGTACCAGGCGGGCGGCCCTGCAGCAGTGGTGAGTTCCACTGTTTGATCGGTCACGGACAGCACACGCAGCAATGTGGCGCGCCCATCCGCCATGCGGCACAGAACCAGCTGGCCTCTCTTCATGCAGCACGATAAGAGCTTAAGCTAGGAAATCCCAAATGAAACCCTAACCTACTGACGAGAGACAAGGTAATGGCTATCAGCAAGGCAGTTCGTTACGGACTCCAAGCAGAACAAGCAGACGTTGCGGATGAGATGGCTCAACTTGAGGCACGGCTGCAGTGGCTCAAGACACGACAGGACGCCCTTCGCTTAATCCTGGACCAAGAAACCGCACCGGACGCCGGACTGCGCCAACTCGGTGTTCGTGATGCAGCCCGAGCGGTACTCAAGGAGGCTGGGGCGCTGAAGCCTGCGCAGGTCACGCGGAGTCTGCGCGATCGTGGCTATCAGTTCAAAGGAAAGACGAAGCCGGGTGCGCGTGTCGGGCAGGAGCTTTGGGCAATGGCCAAGTCGGGCACGTTGAGCAAGAACTCCGCTGGAGAGTACTTCTTGCCCGGTGAGGAACAAGACGAACCGAACACGGCTGCGCCACCGCCGCCCAGCTCCGATGAGGATGCCTCAGCCGTTGTCCGGAACGAATCAGCCGGCGCAACAGGTGCGGACAGCGGTACCGAGGCAGAAGGGTCAGGAGCATCGAGTTGACGGTCTTGAGGTGGTGCCGGTGAGTTCCACTCCATTCGAGCCGTCACTGCCGGGTGATGGACCTTAGCCCCTTCGGCGGCGCTCAGGGTCCGGTGGCGTTTGTCTTTCACGACGGCGGCACGACGCCGCTCGATCTTTCCTTTCACTTCCTCGACGCCGATGGCGGTTCCGAAGTTACCCCGGAACTGTGCGCCGCCGAGACCGGTGGCCGCGTCCACGCATCTGCTCGAAGTCCGCGACGAGAAGCCGGCCTTAGGTTCAGGACCTAGCGGGCTTCGGCCCGTGGGGGTTCAAGTCCCTCCTTGGGCACTACTTGTAAGCTGCTCTGTACAAGGGAGATCCAACCGACAAAAGGCCGGATCTCGACACTCACGTTCCAAGCTGAACGTTCAGCGATCTAACATCCATCTAACATTTCGGCGCTGGTCCGCTGTCTACAGTGCTGAGGCCGGATGAGATTCTCCGAGCGCATCCGAGCGAAAGCGCCCCGAGAGGCCGTCCAAGTCAACTCGATGGACGACAATCTGAGCACCTCGCTCTGGAACACTTACTGGTGCGCCGATTCGACGAGCGTCACATCAACATATACCCCTACGACGACCAGCATTCTGGTGCAACGCGGCGCTACCGGTTGCGCGCGGTTTCATCAAGCAGCGGACCGAGGCGCCAATGACGCTCGCGGCCAAGACACAGATGGTCATCGAGCGGCTGGTCGCCACGGTGAACTCGCCGCTGCCACCCGGAACGACCGTACGCGAGGTTTGGGTGTCGAACCCGAGTGTAGCCTACGTCGACTTCGGGGCCGAGTTGCCGTTGGCGATGTCGAAAGGCAGCTTGGCCGAGCTTTATGCCGTGTACGGCGGCGTCGGCACGCTGATGTCGTCGTTTCGACAGATCCACACAGTTCAGTTTCTAGACGACGGCAACGGCATCGACACGCTCACCGGCCACGTCGACCTCGCCAGCCCCATCGCGCCGCAGCGCGATTGGCTTTATTAGCAGCGACGTCGTGGGCCCGCCGACCGACGTTGTATCCTGAGCGCGCATCGCTGGGTGTGGCGCAGCTTGGAAGTGAACCTGCTTTGGGAGCAGGGGTCCGGAGGTTCCAATCCTCTCACCCCGACATGTGCAAAATGAATAGAATGAGAGGATTATGGACAACCCTCGGGGGTCGGATCGGACTCTCGAAAAACCGGCTCTCCATACCGACAACCTACCGCGGTTCCGCACCGTTTGCCGTGGACACGTCATCCACAAACCAGCAGAGCTGATGAACCCAGGAGGCTCACCATCGGGCGGACAAGGCGTAATCGCGCTCAACATGATCGAGACTCATGTCTGATACCGACGCTGGTCGAGGGCGGCTTGCAGTCTTCGGATACAGGCTTCAATTTTCGCCCGAGACGCAGCCGATTCGTCAAACGGTGATAGACAACGTTGTATTACTGAACCTCAGGGGGTCAGAGGACGAACGCGGGGAATCTGTCGGCAAACTCAATCAGATTGAGGTCGGCGGCAACGAACGCGTGACTCTCACTCATGACGATACCCGTTCGGCCCTTGCTCGGCTCCGGGTCGATGACCTGGTGAAGGCCGAGCGCATTCAGAAGAAGGACCGGTGGTCGATCACTGAGAAGGGTCGCACGAAGATCGCCGATGAGGCGTCCGCGGCACGGTCGTGACCTGCCCCAAGTGTTGAGGCCACTTCGTAACTCATAGAATCGGTGCTGGCAAGAGGTTGTTGCAGCCGGCGGAGCGGAGCGTAGCCGGCTTTAACAACGTCGCTTTCGGTGCAGGCGGCCGATAGCCCAACGAGCTGTGTGGCCGCACCTGGTTGTATTTGCGGCGCCAGGCTTGCACCAAGCTCTGCGCCTCCTTGAGCGTGTAGAAGATCTCCCCGTTCAGCAGCTCGTCGCGTAGCTTGCCGTTGAAGCTCTCCACATAGCCGTTTTCCCACGGCGAGCCGGGCTCGATGAACAACGTCTTCACACCGACCCGCTCGAGCCAGCCACGCACTACCCGAGAAGTGAACTCCGGTCCGTTGTCGGAGCGGATGTGGTCGGAAACACCACGGTTCACGAACAGCTCAGCGAGTCGATCCAACACGTTCTCGGAGTTGAGCCTGCGCGCCACATCGATGGCCAAGCACTCCCTGGTGTACTCATCCACGATCGTCAGCAGACGAACCGCTCGCCCGTCGTGAGTTCGTTCGTGCACGAAGTCATAGGCCCACACGTGATCTTTCCTTTCCGGCCTCAGCCGCACGCACGATCCATCGTTGAGCCACAAGCGTCCGCGCTTGGGCTGCTTTTTCGGTACCTTCAGTCCTTCACGACGCCATAACCGTTCGATCCTCTTGTGGTTCACTCGCCACCCTTCGCGTTCCATCAGAGCCGTGATCCGACGGTACCCGTAGCGTCCGTACTGCGTCGCCAGTTCGGTCATTCGCTTCACCAGCGGTGTCTCGTCTCCAGGCGCCTTGGGCCGATATTGCTGCGTCGAGCGCACCTGGCCCAGCACTCGGCAGGCTCGCCTCTCCGACACCCCCTGCGACTGCTGTGCGTGTCGCACTGCCCGGCTCCGGCGCGCCGGGCTCAGAAGTTTCCCGACGACACCTCTTTGAGGATGGCGTTGTCGAGCATCGTCTCCGCCAGCAGCTTCTTGAGCCGCCCGTTCTCGCGCTCCAGCTCCTTGAGTCGCCGTGCCTGATCCACCCTCAGCCCGCCGTACTCCTTACGCCACCGGTAGTACGTGTTCTCGCTGATGCCCAGCTTCCGGCACGCCTGTGGCGTCTTGGCTCCTTGCGCCAGCTCGATCTCTGCCTCCCTGAGCTTGGCGATGATCTGCTCTACCGTGTATCGCTTCCGGGCCATTTCTCCCCCTTCCCGAGCCTTCCTGAGAGCCTCAATTCCTAACTCTCAAACTGGCCCGATTATTGGGGGGCAGGTCACCCCCGTGGAGTTTGCACCACCTCACAGCAGCAGGCTGCGGACGGGGGCGCGAGAAGCCATCTGGTATGCGGCCGAGCCTTCGGTGTACAGGCGGTACTCGAGGGCCTTGGTGAAGTGGTAGACGCGGCCTCCACCGAAGCCTGACCTGAACCTTATGGGATGGCTGGGTGTGGCTGCTTGAGCGGCAGCGGGCCAGGCGGGTTACCCGGAGGGGCCGGAGCGGAGGACGGCGTGAGCCGTGGACGCGCCTGGACGGTGGAGGCTATCCGGGCTGTTTTTCTGTGGCGGTTGCATACCGGCAACCGTTTTTTAGGAAACATTAGTAAAATAGAGAGACTCGCCGCTCTCCCCCTCACTTTCCCCACCATTCTCCGGCGTGTCCGCGCTCTGCCGAGAACTCGGGATCAACCCCGTGACGCTCTACCGGAACGTCGGGCCGCAGGGCCAGTTGCGCGAGCAAGGCGAGAAGGTCCTCGCCCATTGAACCGGAGCGCGCTGGACCGAGCGCCGGTGTCGTCTCCGCGGTATTGTTTTGCGCTGCTCCCCGTCGCCGCGTGCATCGCACGGTTTCAATACAGGCGGTTCACAGATGGCGGGAATCGTGGCAGACTTGCAAGGCTTCTTGTCGTCGCGTCACCTGCATCGCCGTCGCTGCGGGGTCCGGCGCTCCACAGTATACGGATGACCACGGGAGACACGCCGGGATTGACTGTCGAGATCGCTTCTGGGACGCACGACGGGGAGGAGCGCGGGCGCACGGCGCGGTTGAGCGACCACTTCGCCAAGGTGTCGGCACGGTATCGGACACTGCGCGAGCTGGATGTCGGTGCCGTGCGCCTCATCAGCGACGTCGTGGCTCGCGCCGCGGACCCGGGAAGACCCGTGCGGCTCATGGACATCGCCACGGGCTCGGGGCGTTACCTGGACGCGGTCATGCAGGGCGTCGGCGCATCGCACGCCCGGGAGGTCGTGGCCATCGGCCTGGATCGGAGTCTGCCCATGCTCCGGCAAGCGCGCCGCCGCGCCGGACACGCGGGGCATCTGGTCGGGGCCGTCGAAACGCTCCCGTTCCGGGCCGCCAGCTGTGACGTGATGACCTGCTTCAATGCCGTGCACCACTTCGACCTCGCCCGGTTTGCTGGCGAGGCGGCGCGGGTGCTCACCCCCGCCGGCCAGCTCGTCGTCTACACGCGCACCCCGGCGCAGAACCGCCGCACGATCTGGGGCCGCCACTTTCCCGAGTTCGCCACGCGGGAAACGAGACTCCATACAGTCAACGAGATGCGAGCCGCCCTGGACGCCACCGGTGCCTTCAGGACGGTGCGCGCGCAGACGGTTGTGTGGCGGGTCACCATCTCGTTGGCACGCCTCGTCGAACAAGCCACCCACTATCATTATTCGACCTTTCGGCTGTATTCAGAAGACGCGCTTCGCGCGGCGATCGACACCTTCCGCCAGCGCGTGCAAAAGGCGTTCCCCGACGTGACGCACATCACGCATGACAATGACCACGTGGTGGTGAGTGCGCAGGGCGTCGCGAGGGTGAGCGTGCGGTGAACGCAGCCCGCTACTGAGCCCCTAGATCCAGAACACCGGCGTGCAGGACCTGTCGGCCCGCGGCGTGGGCCTAGCGGAAGGCTCGTGTCACCCTCGAAGGGCCGGAGCGAAGCGGAGGAGGGAGGCGCGTAGCGCCTTGACACAGGGCCGCCGTGAGCGGAGGCTATCCTCGCTCATGGCGTCACCACGGCTCCCCGCTCGTATCGAGGCGCCCGCGAGCTTCGCTGATCGTCTCCAGCTCGCTCCGTGTGGCGTGCTCCAAGCGGCGCAGCTCCACGGTCCGGCTGCGGCGCTGGTCGTGCTGCTCGGCTTCTAGCTCCGTGAGGTGGTCCGTTACCCGGTCGTAGGTCAGCTCGCCGTCTGGACGGTCGGCACCTCCGTCCACCTGTCGCTGCCGGCTGCGAGCGAGGGAAACCCGCCGCTGTCCTACGGCCTCTCGCCGGAGCTCCCCGCCGGACTCACGTTCGATGCCAGCGCGCGGACCGTCACCGGCACGCCGACCGCCGTTCTGCCGATGACCGGCTACATCTATACCGTCACCGACGACGACGATACCGCGTCGATCCAGTTCCAGGTCCGCGTGGTCGCGGCCTCCACTAATAGAATCAGATAACAAATTTATATTCAGTAAGTTATAGATCATATAGCTGGCCACATATACAGGGTTATGTACAATTCTGATTGCCCTTGGGGACCCCCTGTCTGGCGTTCCGGTGGGGCTGTCACGACCGGCCGTGGCAGTGCAGATGCAGCACACACTGGCCGATGCGCTCGCCGCCCTAACCGTCACGCAAGGCCGGCTAGTCGGGCAGAAGCCGATGAGGGTTACCCACGACCAGGATCTGCTCGAGCACGGTCGCAGCGCGGCGATAGCCCCGCGGCGGATGTCGATAGTCTATGACGCAGTGCTGGTGTGCGGCGAGAAGGCTGGGCGGTACGCCTGCAGCGAGGGTGCCCCGAGGGGCTTCATCAGCTGGCACAAGAACAAGCTCGTCGGCGCCCGATAGCCCATCGACAGTCACGGGGGACGACTATCGACCCCGATACGGTTGCAATAGACCCTGTGCTTCGTTTCAGTGCACCTGTGTCGCCAGCTCCCCGTGGCTCGCTGGTGGCTTTCGGAGTCCGCGTTTTCGCGTTGGTCGCGGAAGCACGGGTGCAAGGAGCATCGGAATGTCCGAACGTATCCTCTCGGCCCTGGTCGTAGTCGTGGCGATCCTGGCAATCATCCCGGCCGTTGCCGAAGCGGTCCTGTACGCGGGCCTCGCCCTCGTCATCCTCGGCTTGGTTGCCGGTGTGATGGACACGAGTGCTGATGTCACCCAACGGATTGGGGTCTAAGTGGTGGCCGTGGCACTGCCCATCTTCTCCGACAGTCTGGACGTCATCCCAGTCGTCGGTGCATGGGTCAATTCAGTGCTTGACGGGGTTGCGACCGCCCTGCAGGGTATGGCCGTCGCGTACGTACTGATGGAGGTCAAGGTCAGAATCATGCCCTCCGCCTAACCTTATTCTTCCGCAGGGCGGTTGCTCACCGGCGTACCGCTGGAGCTGGACGTCGCGCGCCGAGCGCGAGGCCCCTAGCGGCGGCCGTAGCGCAGGGTCGCCATCGCATCGCGAACGGCGAGTTCGCCACGGGCGTAGCGTGCCAGCATGTCCGCATCCGCCATAGTAATGTAACTAAAGTATTTTATAACAATATGTTACAGGAACTTCTAGTGTCCTGAGTTATAAATTCATTTAATAATAAAGGCATGGTTCATCTTCCTGTTACCGACACTGCAGGAGACCTCATGCCCAGAGGCCGCCCTATCGCGCCGGTCGATCTCAACGACCAGGATCGCGACATTCTCCAGCGCTGGGTTCGCAGACCCAAGAGCGCGCAAGCGCTCGCTTTGAGGGCCCGGATCATCCTCACCGTGGCCGAGGGCTCCTCCAACACCACGGCTGCCGAGCAACTCGGCATCACCATCCAGACGGTCGGCAAGTGGCGCAAGCGGTTTCAAGACCAAGGTGTGGACGGGTTGCTGGACGCGCCGCGTCCTGGGGTCCAGCGCACCATCACCGACCAGGACGTCGAACGAGTCCTGACCCTGACCCTGGAGAGCCAGCCGCAGGCCGCCACCCACTGGTCCACTCGTTCCATGGCCCAGCGGTGCGGTCTGAGCGAGAGTGCCGTCAGCCGGATCTGGAGAGCTTTTGCACTGCAGCCACATCGGTCCGAGACCTTCAAGCTGTCTAACGACCCGTTGTTCATCGACAAGGTCCGTGACATCGTCGGACTGTACCTGAGTCCTCCCGAAAGGGCCGTGGTCCTGTGTGTCGACGAGAAGTCTCAGATCCAGGCGCTGGACCGCAGCCAGCCGCTGGACCGCAGCCAGCCGCTGTTGCCCATGCGTCCCGGCCAGATCGAGCGCCGCACCCATGACTACGTCCGGCACGGCACCACGTCCCTATTCGCCGCCCTGGATGCAAAGACAGGAGAGATCCTTGCCCAGTGCCATCGTCGGCATCGTGCCGTGGAGTTCAGGAAGTTCCTCCGGTGCATCGACCAGGCCGTGCCCGAGGATCTGGACGTGCACTTGATCTTGGACAATTACGCCACCCACAAGAGCCCGATGATCCATCAATGGTTGGTGAAGCGCCCACGTTTCCATCTGCACTTCACTCCCACCTATTCCTCCTGGCGCAACATGATCGAACGCTGGTTCGCCGCTCTGACCGAGAAGCAACTCCGGCGCCGTGTGCATCGCTCTACCCGCGATCTTGAACTTGCCATCGAACGCTTTGTCGACTCCACCAATGCTCAGTCCCAGCCGTTCATCTGGACCAAGACTGCCGACCAGATCCTAGATTCCATCGCCCGATTTTGTATGCGAACTTCTGACTCAGGACACTAGTAGACTATCACCTCACTATTCCCACCATTAAATCGGGGAATAAAGCGAACTTCTCCGGACCTCTGGGGAGCCCTGAACACACCGAGCGCCGGGGCCGCAATCGCACCCGGGGCTGCAACTACACCACGCATCGCTGCTGCCTCTGATTGCCCCATCTTCGGGTCGCTAGCACAGGGAGCCGACCTTCACGGGCGCGCCCGAGCCGTACCCTTCAACCGTCCTGCTCCTCCAGGTGCCCAGGGCACTGCCTGGTCCCATAGCGCCTCCAGGGCTGCGGTGTCGCCGGCAGCGCGGGCGCGTACCAACGCCGACAGGAGCGCACTATCCATTCGGAACACGTCTGTGCGCCGGTACCAGGCCTGTGGCCCTCCAGCAGCGGTGAGCTCCACTGCCTGGTCGGTCACGGACAGCACACGCAGCAATGCGGCGCGCCCACCCGCCATGCGGCACAGAGCCAGCTGGCCTGTCTTCATACGGCACGATGAGATTGACGTGCTCCCCGAAAACTGAGCCAGTGCGAGTGTGAGTTCTCCGGGCTATTGACCCCACCCCGAAATCAGTACCAGTCAGAGGTTTAGGATTCGGTGTTCCGAAGCCTCCGGTTGCCAGCCCCTGGCGAACTCCGTAGGAGTTCGATCGTTCAGTGAGCTGTGTGGTCTGTGGGTATTGTAATCAAGCCTCCAAGCCTCCAGTTTTCGGCGCGCGTCATCGATCGAGAAGAACAGGTTGGCGTTGAGGCATTCGTCGCGAAGCCGTCCGTTGAAACTCTCGATGAACGCATTCTCCACGGGCTTTCCCGGCCGAATGAACTCCAACTGCACGCCTCTTCGGTACGCCCAGGAGTCCATCGCCTGGGAGTAGAATTCTGAGCCATTGTCGACGGTGATGACCCGTGGCAACGGCCCGGCAAACGACAGCCGCTCGAGTGCTCCAGCCACCGCCTTGCCGGTCATCGACACGCCCGGCTCAAGTAACGGACATTCACGGCTAAACTGATCGACCACCGTCAGCACCCGAAACGGCCGGCCACTCTCGAGCCGATCGGTCACGAAGTCCATGCTCCAGCGCTCGTTGGGCCGCTC
Organism: Acidobacteriota bacterium; assembly: GCA_965205505.1. GTDB lineage: Bacteria > Acidobacteriota > UBA890 > UBA890 > WLXD01 > DASCOT01. The sequence continues at coordinate 2,197,370 of CBDBHB010000009.1, read as the reverse complement.
TGCGGGCGGCAGCACAAGCCGTATGTGACTCGCCCGCTTGCGCCGTCGCTTTTTGGTCCGTACCTCCAGCCCCTCCTCTCGATAGATCCGATACACGCGCTTCTGGTTCACTACCCATCCCTCGCGGCGTAGCAACACGCACAACCTCCGATACCCGAACCGCGGACGCGCCGCGGCGAGCTCGCCAAGACGACGCCGCAGCACGGGGTCGTCCGTCCTTGTGCTCTGATACCGATGGCTGGTGCGCGACAACTCGATCAGCCGACACGCTCGACGCTCACTGACACGGAACCCGTCCTGCAGGTACCGCACCACCTCGCGCTTGCGCGCCGGCTTCACACCTTTTTTGACAGCACCTCCTGGAGCATGTGCTTGTCCAAGCTCAGATCTGCCACCAGCTGCTTCAACTTCCGGTTCTCATGGCGGAGTTGTCGTAGCTCCCGAAGTTCGGCCACGCCCATCCCGGCGAACTTGCGGCGCCACGTGTACAACGTCTGCTCGCTGACGCCCAGCTTGCGACACACCTCCTTGATCGGCGTGCCCGCCTCAGCCTGCCGCAGCGCGTAGGCGATCTGCTCGTCCGTGTACCTCTTCCGCTTCATCTGTCCTCCTGCTTGGAGGACGACGGTACACCGATTTCCTAAACATCAACCTGGCACCGTTTTCGGGGTTTGGGTCACCCCCGTGGAGTTTGCACCACCTCACAGCAGCAGGCTGCGGACGGGGGCGCGAGAAGCCATCTGGTATGCGGCCGAGCCTTCGGTGTACAGGCGGTACTCGAGGGCCTTGGTGAAGTGGTTGGAAGTGAACTCCGTGCCGTTGTCGAGCGTCAAGGCGATCGGCGCACCTCGTTGCGCCACGACCTTCTCGAGCACGTCCGTGACTCGCCTGGAGGGCAGCGACACGTCCGCCTCCAGCGCTAGGCATTCGCGGCTGTGGATGTCGATCACCGTGAGCACGCGGAACCTCCGGCCGTTGGCCAGAGCATCGCTGACGAAGTCCAGACTCCACCGCTCGTTGGGTGCCGACGGGGCCGGCAGATGAGCCCGCGGCCGCGCCGCGACCTTTCGCCGACGGGGTCGCGTTCGTAACTGCAGTCTCTCCTGCTGGTAGAGCCGCAGCACTCGCTTGGCGTTGATCTTCCAGCCCTCCCGGCACAACAGCACATGCAATCGTCGATATCCGTAACGCGGCCGGGCCGCCGCCAGGTCGCGGATTCTGAGTCGCAGTGCCTCCTGCGGATCTTTTCGGTGCCGATAGTAGAAACTGCTGCGCTGAAGTTGCATCAGCCCGCACGCGCGGCGTGTCCCGATCTGGTACCGCTGTCGGGTTCGACGCACCAGCTGGCGCTTGCGCGCGGGCCTCAGACTTTTCTTGCCAGCACATCCTGGAGGATCTGCTTGTCCAATCTCAGATCGGCTACCAGCTTCTTGAGTTGACCGTTCTCCCGCTCCAGCTCTTTGAGCCGTCGCAGCTCGCTCGGCGCTAACCCCCCGTACTTGCTGCGCCACCGATAAAACGTCTGCTGGCTGACCCCGTACTTGCGGCACAACTCCGGAATCGGTACGCCGAGCTCCACCTGCTTGATCGCCGTGACGATCTGCGCGTCGCTGAATCGGGACCTCTTCACGAGTTTCTCCTCCTCTTTCGATTACGGAGATTTTCTCGCTTCGATGCGTCCAGTTTCCAGGGGCAGGTCAGCTAGATTAGGGCCGGGAGGGCTACATGAGGAAGAGGCGGTACAGCGAAGAGCAGATCATCAAGATCCTGCGCCAGGTGGAGGCCTGCGAGGCGGTCAAGGACGTGTGCCGGGAGCATGGCTTCAGCGAGGGCACTTACTATCGGTGGAAGGCGAAGTACGGGGGGCTGGATATCAGTGAGGCGCGCCGGCTCAAGGAGCTGGAGCGTGACAAACCGGCGGCTCAAGAATGCCGTGGCGGATCTGACGCTGGACAACCAGGCGCGCAAGGAAGTTGTGTCGCGAAAATGGTGGCGCCCGCGATGCGGCGGCAAGCAGCGGCATGGCTGCAGCAGCGCTTGGGGCTGAGCGAGCGCCGGGCGTGCCGGATCGTGGGTGTGAACCGATCGACGTGCCGGTATCGAGCTCGACGGCAACAAGCCGGACCGTTGCTCGAGCGGATGCGTGAGCTGGCGGCCGAGAGGCCACGGTTCGGCTATCGCCGACTGCACGTGATGCTGCGCCGCGAAGGCTGGCAGGTGAACCACAAGCGCTTGTACCGGCTGTATCAACGAGAAGGGGGCTGTGCGGCGCCGCAAGCGTAAGCGCGTGGCATCGATGCAGCGGGTGCCGATGATCACGCCACAGGCAGCCACCGACCGGTGGTCGATGGACTTCATGAGCGACTCGCTGGCCACCGGCAGGTCGTTCCGAACGCTCAACGTGCTGGATGAGTACAGTCGCGAGTGCCTGGCGATCGAGGTCGACACGTCGTTGACGGGCGCCCGCGTCGCGCGGGTGTTGGGCCGGGTCGTCGAGCAACGCGGTAAACCCAAGGAGATCCTGATCGACAACGGTCCCGAGTTCACGAGCCGGGCGTTGGACGCGTGGGCCTACGAGATGGGCGTAGAGCTACGCTTGGTAATGGCAAGTCGTAAAGGGACCTTTGCGGCGGGTTAAAAAGGGACCCCCTATGTAGTCGTAGAGGCGGTGGAACTGTGGGCAACGTGAAGCGTTGTCCAAGAGGCGGTGGGAACCGCCTTGCGGTTTCCACGGACACGGCAGTTTCCACGGCCGCGGGGTCCTGCAGCGTTATGGTCCTCCCTTTCGACGTCGGCCTCTGTCCTTAGCGGCCCTGAGTCGGTAGCTGTTGCCTTCGGTCTTGAGCACGGTAGCGTGGTGCACGATCCGGTCGATCACCGCAGCGGCCGCCGTGGCATCCAAGAACACCTCGGACCACTTGGCGAACGGCAGGTTCGTGGTCACCACCACGGAGCGGCGCTCGTACACCCGGGTGATGAAGCGGAACAGTAGATCGGCTCCTTGCTTGTCGAACGGCACGTAGCCGAGCTCATCGAGGATGACCACGTCGTAGCGCGCCATCTGCTCGAGCTTTCTGGACAGCCGGCCGTCCTGCTTGGCCTCCACGAGTATGTTGGTGAGCTCGGCAGCGGTGGTGAACTTCACCCGGTAGTCCTGCTGGCAGCAGGCCATCCCGAGCGCGATCGCCAGGTGGGTCTTGCCGGTACCGACGGAGCCGACGAACACCACATTGGCCGCCTCTCGGACCCACTCGCAGCGGAACAACTCCAGCACCTCGTCCCGATCCAGCGTCGGCTGCGCCTCGAACTGGAAGGCATCCAGCGTCTTGAGCATCGGGAAGCGCGCCTCCTTCACGCGCCGCTGGATGCGTCGCTCTCGCCGACCCGTTACCTCGAGCCTCGCCAGATCGGCCAAGAACTCCGCATAGGGTTGCCGGTGGCTGCGTGCCTGCTCCGCCACCGTTCGCCACTGTGAGGCCATGCTCGTCAGGTACAGGGTCCGCAGATCCTCCAGCAGATGCGGTGGCTCCTGGATCTTGGCCACCGCCATCAGCTTGTCCTCCAGAGCACGTCGTACGCCTCCAGCACCGGCTCTGGGACCCTCATCGCCGCCAGCTCAGCGCGTACCGGCACCGGGCGTACCTGGGGCATCCCCGCCCGCTGTGCTCGACGTAGCAACAAGCGCACGGTCTCGTAGCGGGGCGATCCGCTCCGTAGCGCCTCCTGGACCGCGGCTTCCACCTCGGGCTGCTCGTGCTCCTCCAACAGCCGCAGCACCTTCACCCATTCCCGGTCCGGTTTGCGGGTGCACTGGTGGAGCTGTCTTCTGAGCTCGCCGAACGCCTCGGGCAGCTCCCAGCCCTGCAGCGCCGTCGCCTCGCCCACCGCCCGGTGCTTGCGCTCCAGCAACGGCAGCACGTGTAGCGGCTCCAGCACCTTGGCTCCCTGTCGGAACGAACGGGCGTATCGGCTTTCAACCAGCCCTCGATCTGCTCCCGCCACGGATCCAGCCGCCGCCCACGCCGGGGCGTTGCCCGCAGCAGCGGCGCCTCGTCTTTGTCCAGCGCCCGACGCACGGTCTTGATGTTTACCTCCAGCCGTCGGGCTATCTCCTTCTTGGCGATCCCATCCACGACGTGCATGTGCCGAATCTCGGCCCACTGAGACACTCTGATCACCTCCTCGGGTCCTCCTGGATCGGGTATCCGAAACGCTCTATTGCTTCCGTCTCGCTACCCCACCAGGGGGGGCCAGTCCAGCGCTTCTCAGGGGGTCCCTTTTCAACCCGCCACGGGGTCCCTTTTCAGTCTGCCGCTACCAACGCTTCATCCGGCCTGGCAAGCCCGTGGACAACGCCTTCATCGAGAGCTTCAATGGCTCGTTCCGAGACGAGTGCCTCAACCAGCACTGGTTCACGGATCTCGAGGACGCCCGGTGCAAGGTCGAGTACTGGCGTCGAGACTACAACTACGTCAGGCTGCACAGCTCACTGGGCGACCTGACTCCACACGAGTTCGCCGCGGCAGCGCAACTCCAGCAGCCTCCGGCTGCTTCCGTTGCCCCGCCGTTGGCGAACCGATAACACCCCTATGTTCGGTCCGAGACTCTCACTTCCAGTGGACCAGAAAAGGGGGCAGGTCACTTGGGCCAGAGCTCGATGTTGCCGACCAGCGCTAAATCACACGTATGAGCGATGTGATCAATCGACCGGCTTGGCGCCCCTGACAACTCACCGGTCGTTGCAAACGTGAGTCCATCAAATGCGCGCAACGGTGCCTCGTACACCCGTTTGGGCTGCCACCTTCGTGGTATCCGTTGATTGAAGTCGCCCAAGACGACGATCCTCTCCGCAGCCCGCCGATAGGGCAAGGTCTCGAATGCTGCCAACCAACTCTTGTGATCCTGCCAAGGATCGCGGTCTTTGCGGCCGGTGCGAACGTGGGCGTCGCGCCAGGGAATGCAAACGCCAACGTACCCCTCCGTTGCGCATAGGACATCGCAATCGGGCTAGGCCAAGGCGGTACTGACGCGGTTGCCGCGCGCAGTACCCGGTTTCGCCCAGTTGGTGTTCCAGGTGCCTATGCGGGGCATGGTTTGACCGTACCCTACCCGTACCTCCAAGGTCGTCTCTGTCCGATTGCGTTTCAGCAGGGGAGTCCGACGGTCACCTATCGTTCCGGGGCCAGCGGAAGGTGACCTGCCCCAAGTGTTGAGGCCACTTCGTAACTCATAGAATCGGTGCTGGCAAGAGGTTGTTGCAGCCGGCGGAGCGGAGCGTAGCCGGCTTTAACAACGTCGCTTTCGGTGCAGGCGGCCGATAGCCCAACGAGCTGTGTGGCCGCACCTGGTTGTATTTGCGGCGCCAGGCTTGCACCAAGCTCTGCGCCTCCTTGAGCGTGTAGAAGATCTCCCCGTTCAGCAGCTCGTCGCGTAGCTTGCCGTTGAAGCTCTCCACATAGCCGTTTTCCCACGGCGAGCCGGGCTCGATGAACAACGTCTTCACACCGACCCGCTCGAGCCAGCCACGCACTACCCGAGAAGTGAACTCCGGTCCGTTGTCGGAGCGGATGTGGTCGGAAACACCACGGTTCACGAACAGCTCAGCGAGTCGATCCAACACGTTCTCGGAGTTGAGCCTGCGCGCCACATCGATGGCCAAGCACTCCCTGGTGTACTCATCCACGATCGTCAGCAGACGAACCGCTCGCCCGTCGTGAGTTCGTTCGTGCACGAAGTCATAGGCCCACACGTGATCTTTCCTTTCCGGCCTCAGCCGCACGCACGATCCATCGTTGAGCCACAAGCGTCCGCGCTTGGGCTGCTTTTTCGGTACCTTCAGTCCTTCACGACGCCATAACCGTTCGATCCTCTTGTGGTTCACCCGCCACCCTTCGCATTCCATCAGAGCCGTGATCCGACGGTACCCGTAGCGTCCGTACTGCGTCGCCAGTTCGGTCATTCGCTTCACCAGCGGTGTTTCGTCTCCAGGCGCCTTGGGCCGATATTGCTGCGTCGAGCGCACCTGGCCCAGCACTCGGCAGGCTCGCCTCTCCGACACCCCCTGCGACTGCTGTGCGTGTCGCACTGCCCGGCTCCGGCGCGCCGGGCTCAGAAGTTTCCCGACGACACCTCTTTGAGGATGGCGTTGTCGAGCATCGTTTCCGCCAGCAGCTTCTTGAGCCGCCCGTTCTCGCGCTCCAGCTCCTTGAGTCGCCGTGCCTGATCCACCCTCAGCCCGCCGTACTCCTTACGCCACCGGTACTACGTGTTCTCGCTGATGCCCAGCTTCCGGCACGCTTCCGGCGTCTTGGCTCCTTGCGCCAGCTCGATCTCTGCCTCCCTGAGCTTGGCGATGATCTGCTCTACCGTGTATCGCTTCCGGGCCATTTCTCCCCCTTCCCGAGCCTTCCTGAGAGCCTCAATTCCTAACTCTCAAACTGGCCCGATTATTGGCGGGCAGGTCAGGCTGCTGCACCCTCCTGTCGCAGGATTTGTCGCAGGCTCGGGGACAGCGGAATTCCGCTGCAACACCCGCAGTGCCGCCTCTTTCGCCCTCACGCCGCTGTTTCCCTTGTCGCAGGGTTGTCGCATCGCTTGTCGCATCGACACGCACCGTCTGTCGCACAGTCGCACCCCCCTAAGGGGGTGCCGACTGCGACACGTGCAACGGCGCGACGGAATGCCCTATTCCTCATCGAAGCTTCCCCTCGGCGATTGCTGCGTTCCGGTGCCGGTACACGGTCGATCGATGGATACGCAGCTGGGATGCCACAGCGCTCGGAGTCATGCCGGTGTTCAGGAGATCGATGACCTGCCGATGGGTCCGGCCCTCGACGTTGGCTACGATCCAGGTCGCGCAGCCGTTCTCGTCAGTCGCGAGTTGCGCTTCGAATGGGGCCACGTCAGCACCAATGAGTCCCCGAGCTTTCTCGAAGCGAACCTCGAACCGGGCGCCATCCTCAGCCCGGTACTCGCCCGGGCGCTTCAGCTTTATCACCGTGTCGAGGACGTCCTCCCGGCGAGAGGTACCGCGCTGAGCACCGCTCTTGCCGGCGTGGTGCACGAGGAGGACAGCGACTCCTCGCCGCCTCAACCCCAGTAGAAGGTCCTGAGCGGGTCCCCATGCTTCGGCCTCGTTCTCCGGACCGGCACCGAACAGCGTGGAAATGTTGTCGAGGACCACGAGCTTGGCGTCCCCAAGGATCGCGTCGATGAGGCGCTCCCCCTCCGGGCTATCGAGCGCAGGCACCGGGATTTCCTGGGCGTCCGCGGCGAGGATTCGAAAGGGGATTTCTGAGATGTCGAGGTCCGGGTCTAGCCCGGCGAGTAGCGAGCTCGTGCGCGACTGGAGGGTCTCCACGGGCATCTCACCATCCACGAAAAGAACGGGCGCCCCGGCAGGCGCCTCCCAGACCAAGGCTGACGTCCCCGTAGCGACACCGAGCGCGATACTGAGCGCGACCCAGGTCTTGCCGTCCCCGCGATTCGCGTACAGCATCGCCAGGTCTTTCTCGTTGAACCAAGGCGACAGGAGGGGCCGTCGCGGCGGTAGACGGAGTTCGAGATACTCGGCAAGCCCGTATACCTGGACACGATCCGCGGCGCAGCTAGCACGGTTTGCGATTGCCGCGATGGCCTGCTGGGATTCCACGAGGACTACCTCGGGATCCGCGCCCGGGTCCATCGCCATGTTGCGGAAAGTCTCTGCCTCGGCGATGGCATCGCGCAGGATCGCTTTGTCCTTGATGCTGCGCGCGTACTGCTCGACGTTGGCCGCCACTGGGATACCGTCGATGAGGCCGGAGATGTACGCCGCGCCGCCGGCGCGCTCGAGCGCGTCGCGTCGGGTCAGCTCCTCGCGCAGGGTCACTGTGTCGATGGCCTCGGAGCGCCTCGAGATCGCGCCCATTGCCTCGTAAACCAGCCGATTGGCGTCGCCGAAGAAGTCGTTGGCCGTGAGCACCTGGGCGGCCGCGTTCAGCGCCTCGTTGTCGAGCAACACCGCGCCCAGGATCGAGCGCTCCACCTCGACGTTGTGCGGCAGCGCGCGCTCCTCGTGCCGTGTCCGGACTTGACGCAGCCGCCCCACTACGCGACCTCGCCTCGGTCGCCGACACGGGCGACGGTACCGTTTGAGTCCGTTGGGCTGTCGAATGTCCAGACCCCGGCCCCCTAGGGCCTCCAGAACCGCCTCCTGCGTGCATCCGGCGTGACAGTGCACCAGCACCTGCCCGTCGCGCTCTGTCGCGCTCAGGCTCGGGTTGCGGTCCTCGTGCGCCGGGCAGGGGTCCATGCCAGGTCCATTGGATCGACCCTCGAGCGGGCGGACGATCTGCTCCAGGCTGGCCACGTCACGTTGACTGCTGGGGAGGGGCAGGTTGATCGCCCCCCGGCAGGGCGGTCGGACGGCTCGCTAACCACGCCTCGATGTCCGCCATCCGCCAGGCTACGGCACGGCGGCCGATGCGCACCGGACGGGGAAACTCCCCCGCATCCATCGCAGCGTAGATCGCTGACCTGGAAAGTAGCGTGATCCGCTCGACTTCAGGACGCTTGATGAGGACTTGCTGCTCCATGAGGAACCTCCTTGGTTTTGGTGGTTCCTCCCACTGTGCAGGGGTACCTCTGGCCTGTCATGAGGTGCGAGTTTCCGAAAACTCGCCCCCACGGCCCGGGGGTGGCGCAGCCGACTACCGTTTACCCTGCCATATGTCGCGCATGGTGTCGTACGTGCTCACACTGTGATTTCTCTCCTTGAGCACCCCGAGCACGATGTCGCAGGCGGACGGACGCTCCATCGCGTCGGTAGCCTCATTGCGCTCCGCATGCATGCCACACTCTGTCAGGACGTGGATCGCCCATCGGAGCACGTTATTTCGCTCGGCCATCTTGGGGGCCGGCCCCTGGCTGCCTTTGCCGCCTTTCGGAGGCGCACGCCGGCCATGCATCACGTCGCCCACCCAACGGTGCAGGGCTTGCCCGAGTGGACGTTTGCCTTCGGTGCGCGCGAACGTCCACGCCAGTGCGTCCCAATGTACGGGGTTAGTACGTGATCCTTCGGTAGTGGATTCGATATCCTCGCGCGGGGTGTTGTCTTCGCCCCGAAGAAACAACGCAGCGTACATCCATACGTTGTAGTTGTGGGCGATCTCTGGGTTTCTCCACGACGGGTCCAGGTCGAGCCACAAGCCCACGAGAGCGCGCGCATCGTCGTTGGAAATGCGCTCTTTCTGCTCAATGAATCGTGTCCGGTGCTTATGGTGCAGCTTGGCGAACTCATCGTTCCGGGATTTGTCCAGGACGGCACGCACAGGCAACACTGGTTGCCTCGCGCGCTCTTTTTCACCCATGAGGCAGCACCGGCACGATGGTCTGGATCGGGGCGGGCAACCTGGAGTGCGGCCCGGGCCCACTGATCGATGGGGACAGCAGCATCAGGCCCAGGATGACGGCCGGAATCAGCGTCAGTGCACGGCCCGAAAGGTTGATCCTGGGCGAGCGGAGATCGCCCATCCGCACGTTGCCGAGCTCACCTCTGTCCATATCATCTCTCCGTAGGCACGGGGGCGGTGGGGTAGACACGTCTTCAGGGTAGCGTGCGTGGCCGTGTGCCAACCCACTTCAGCAGGCAGGGAACCGACCCGGTACTGCTCCCTAGACAGGGCGCAGCATCGGCACCACCTTGCCGCCCTCAGCACTCAGGTAAGCGGCCCAGTCTTCCATCAGCTTCCGGCGCCGCTCCAGCAGGTCCGAGCGCGCATAGGCCGCCTCGGTCGGGTCGCGCACCGCATGCGCCAGCGCCGCCTCCATGACCGCCCGCGGTGCGTTGGTGCACTCCGCCGCCCAGTCCCGGAACGATGAGCGAAACCCGTGCGGTACCGCTTCAATACCCAGCTGCCGCAGCACCCGGGAAAGCGTTGCGTCCGCCAGCGGCCTGCCGGCCCGTGCGCCGGGAAACACCAGCCCCTCGCCATCCCTGAGCCCCCGCGCCTGGCGCAGGATCTCCATTGCCCGGCCCGATAGCGGTACCCGGCGCCGCTTGCGGTGCCGTGGCAGCGCCTGGGTGATCGCCTCACCAGCCGGGTTGTCGCCACGGTACCCCTGCGCCATGGCCCACTTCATCACCGCACCGATGCGCGCCCGCACCCGCCGTGCGGTCTCGGCCTTGTCATGCCAGATCGGACCCAGTACCTCCAACACCTCGGCCGTCGTCACCTCCGACACCGGCATCTCACCGATGCGCCCGTACGCATAGGTGCGCAACTCCGTTTTCCATTGCGCCGCATACTTGGCGTTGCGCCACCCGGGGCGGTGCATCTCATACACCTTGGCCGCTGCTTGCGCGAACGTCGGCATGCCCTCGGCCCGGCGCTTGTCTGTCAGCGGGTCACCGCCGGCACGGGCCAGCTTGCGGTTGGCAAATGCCACCTCGCGCGCCTCCGACAGCGACACCAAGGGGTAGCCTCCGAGACCCAGTTCCCGGCGACGGCCCTGGATCACGATCCGCTGTACCCAGCTGCGCGCTCCGCTCGGGATCACGTTCAGGTACAGGCCGTGTCCATCGCAGTACCGGCCCGGCTTCATTACCGTGCGTACGAACGCCGCCGACAGGGCCCGCTCCGGGTGCTTGCCGCTCTTGCGCCGAGGGCTGGGTTTCGGTGCAGTTGCCTGCGCATCGGACATATTATGCATCCCCCTCTCATTCCGCCATTAAAGGCGGGAATGTAGCGGATTGTCCGGGAACACGCAAGATGGACGAATACTCGTAACTGTCTGACTCTACTGATGCTTAGGGACTAATAGGTCAACTCAGGAATGCACCGGATCTGAACGATGGCAGAGATGCCAAGCGCCAACGTCAATACCGCCACCACCACGAAGCCCGGCGTCTGCAGGAGGGAGCGTGCGGCGAACTTGAGGTCTTGCAGAACATCTTGCATGGCGACCAACTTGGGGAGTTGTGCTCTCGGCGAGAGCCCGCTGTCTTTAGGACGCACGAGCAAGGCCGCGGGTTCCGAAGGTGCTGTAAAAATAGCACGTATGCCAGACGCGCCGGTCAGAGCAAGCGCGCCACACTTCCACCACGGCCTGCTAGCAGCCCGGAGATCGGCTCGCGTGCTGGCAAGCCATCGGGCACAGTAGGCGTGGGCGCCACCAGTGCCCAAGCGACGCCAAGCAGGAGACCCGTATGGCCGACCGCACCTCCAGCATCGACACCAAGCTCATCCATGCCGGCGAGCCCGAGCCCCGCATCGGCGACGCGGTAGTGCCGCCCATCTTCCAGTCCTCGACGTTCGAGTACACCGGCACAGGCTCGTATGACGACCTCCGCTACGCTCGCCTGAGCAACACCCCGACCCACGACATCCTCCACGCCAAGCTAGCGTCACTCGAGAACGCCGAGGCGGCGCTGGCGACGAGCAGCGGGATGGCGGCGATCACCAGCGCGCTGCTATCGGTTCTGCGCCAGGGGGATCACCTACTCGTGCACAACTGCCTCTACGGCGGCACGCACTCGTTCGTGTTCGACGACCTACCCGGCTGGGGGATCGCCGTCGACACCTTCGACCCCACCGACCCTGACTCGTGGGGCAACCTGGTACGCCCCTCGACCAAGGTGATCTACGCCGAGACAATCACCAACCCGCTGATCCAGGTTGGCGAGCTGGAGGCCATCGCGGCGTTCGCCAAGGACCGCGGCCTCGTTTCGATGATCGACAACACCTTCGCCAGCCCGCTCAATTTCCGACCGGCGGAATGGGGGTTCGATCTGTCGCTGCACTCGGCCACCAAGTATCTGAACGGCCACACCGACCTCGCCGCTGGTGCGGTGATCGGCAGCGCGAAGCTCGTCGAGGCCGTACGCCGTACGACCAACCACCTCGGGGGATCGCTGGACGCTCACGCTTGCTTCCTGTTGCATCGGGGCGTGAAGACACTCGCCGTGCGGGTGCGCCAGCAAAACCACAATGCAGCACGCATCGCCGTGTTTCTCGAAGGGCATGCAGCGGTGGCGTCGGTCAACTACCCGGGACTGGCGAGCAACCGCGATCACCAACGCGCCGGGCGCTTTCTGGACGACTTCGGCGGCATGCTCAGCTTCGAGGTGAATGGCGGCGTGGAGGCTGCCCGACAGGTCGTAAAGGGCGTGCGCTTACCGATTGAAGCACCCAGCCTTGGCGGCGTGGAGACCCTGATCACTCGCCCTTCGACCACCTCCCACGCCGGCATGCCGCCGCAAGCGCGCGCCGCAGCCGGGGTTACCGACAGCCTCATCCGCATGTCGGTGGGGATCGAGGCTGCCGACGATCTGATCGCCGACTTGGATCAGGCGCTAGTGGCCTGTAACAGATGATCGTTGCGTAGGTCCCCGAGCGGGAAGCAGCTCCTCGATGGCGTGGCTGCTCCTCGCTCACTCGCGCCGGCGCTGACGAAGCACCTCGAAGCACGCCAGCGCCACGCAGTTGGCAAGGTTGAGCGAGCGTACGCCCGGGTCGGCGATGGGGAATCGCAGGAGACGATCTTGGTAGCGGCTGCGTATCGCCGACGGCAGGCCGACCGACTCACGGCCGAAGACCAACGTCACCGGTCGACGGTAGTCGGCGTCCCAGTACTCGCGCTCGGCTTCGGCGGAAAAGAAATACGCCGTACCCAAGCTCGGCAGGAGCGGCTCCAGGTCGGACCAGCTGTTCCACGTTTGCGGCGTGACCCGCGGCCAGTAATCTAGCCCCGCACGCCGCACCTTGGCGTCGTCGAGCTCGAAGCCGAGGGGTGCGACGAGATGCAGTTGCGCGCCCACCGCCAGGCACGTGCGCCCGGCGTTGCCGGTGTTGCCATGGATCTCGGGCTCCACGAGCACCACCTGCAAATTGTCGCGCGTCGTCTTCACCGCTGGCCTTCCAATCGATCGAACACGCGGCGCTCTGCGATCCACATGGTAATGACGCGACCGATCATGAAGAGCACGATCGCAACCCATAGCAGGTGGTTGTCGCCCCGGCGAACCGCCAACCAGGCGACCGGCAAGAAGAACACCAGGGCACTGACGATCATCTGGTTGCGCAGCACCTTGCCCTCGGTAATGCCGATGAAGAAGCCATCGTAGATGTAGGCGATCGACCCGACCGTGAGCATTGGCACCATCCACGGCGCGTACCGTTGGGCAGCCACGGTGACGGCCGAGTGCGACGTCATGATGCCGAACACGGTTCCGGGTGCCAGAAGCATCACCACGAGCACGGGAGCCGCAAATGCCAAGCCAGTCATCATGGCGAGCCGCAGGACCCGCCGCAGCCTATCGACATCCCGCTGCCCGTAGTAGATACCCGCCAGGCTCTCGGTGGCAAACGCGGCGCCGTCGATCAAGTAAGCGGCCACCAAATGGAGGCGGATCAGGATGGCGTTGGCAGCCAGGACGGTGGTGCTGATGAGGGCGCTGAAGTTGGTGAACAGCGCGAACGTGGTGAGCAGCGCGAGCGTGCGCAGCAGGATGTCGCGATTGAGCCGGAATAGCGCCGCCAACCGCTCGCGATCGAACACCGCGGCGGCGGTGACGGGCGCCAGCGGACCCGTACGATAGACGCACACCGAGGCGATCAGCAGCATCAGGTACTGGCTTACGGCGGTCGCCACACCGGCCCCCGTGGCGGCCCAACCGAGCTCGACGATGAACAGGTAGTCGAGCGCCACGTTCGCCAGGTTGCCCGCGACGGTGATCAGCAGGGCCTCGCGCGCCCGCTCCCGTCCCAACAGCCACCCCAGCAACACGTAGTTGCTCAGCGTCGCCGGGGCGCCCCAGATGCGGGCGTTGAAATAGTCTGTCCCGGCCCGCTCCACGCCAGACGAGCCCGACAGCATCGCAAAGCCGACGTCGCGGATCAGGTGGCGCGCCAACAACAGCACGACGGCCACCGCAATCGCCACCGCGAGCGACCGATACAGGATGTGGCACACCTCGCGATGGTCGTCGCGACCCACCGCCTGCGCCGTCGTTCCGGTGGTGCCCATGCGCAAGAACCCGAAGGTCCAGTAGGCATAGTCGAAGATCACCGCGCCAAGCGCCACGCCGGCGAGGAAGTCGATGTTGGACAGGTGTCCCAGGAAGGCCATATCGACCAGACCCACCAGGGGGACAGTGACGTTGGAGAGGATGTTGGGGATGGCCAGCCGAAAAAAGCGGCGGCGGAGCGAGATCGGCGACGGCGTCATGCGACCCCGTATACACCGAGACGCCCCCTAACGTCGCCGGCGCGGCGTTGACAGGCAGTCGGCAACCGCCGCACGAGCGACGGCCCGGACCGAGGGAGGAAGGTTTCGGACCGGGCCGTCTGCGACGTTTAGCGTCGCCTAGTGTCCTGTAACAGGCTGTGGTGGAAGTGTTGTGGGCCTGGTTGAGGCGAGTTGGGGTCAGAAGAGCGCGCGAACGCCGACGCCCAGGGCGCCGGCAGCGCCAGCATTCGTCTTCACCTCGCCGTCTTTGTCTTCGTCCTCGTCTTCGCCCTCGTGCTCGTGCCAGCCCTCGTCGTCCTGCCACTCGTGCAAGCGCCAGAGTCCGCCGAACGGCGTGTCCTCGCCCGACCCGAAGTCGAAATCGAAATCGAAGTCGTTCAGCCACTCTTCATGCACGAAGTCGTCGGCATCGAAGTTCAACATGAAGTCATCGCCCGAGAGGGACCAACCGCGCGGGCCATCGCCGCGTAGGAAGAAGGCGTTGTGGCGCCCATCCTGGAGCTGGTCGCGCTGTTCGGCGGTGAGCGTTCCCCATGCCTGTTGATTCAGGCGCAGATCGGCGACTCGGCTCTCGACGCGCAACATGCCAATCGCCTGCATCTGCTGCTCGACGGCACCCAGGTCCGCGGTGTGTGGATCCACCATCAGCTCTTCGAGATCAAGCTGGGCGACGTCGATCGCTGCCTCGCGCTCGATCGACGCTCGACGATATTGCCGCCGTGCGTCGCGGATCTCGCTTTCCTGCTGCTCGGTGAGCTCGAGATCCTCGGCCAGGCGCAAGACTCGCTCGGCGATTCCGCCGCCGCCCCCCGGCCCACGATGACGGATCGCGATACGCGGGGCGCCACGCATCCGGCCGCGGCCGTCCTGCAACGCCTCGCGAACGGCTTCGGCGCCGCGACGCCGCGCCTCGGTCCAATGTCCCCTGGCCTGCACCAGGTGCTTGGCCAGGCGCTGGCGGCCGGCCTCAGCGGCCCGCCTGGCCGCTTGCGCCGCCTTTTGCATGTGCCGGGCGTAGACCTCCTTGGCTTGCGCCATCTCTTCAGCCTGCTTCGCTTCTTCTTCCGTCTGCACCGCACCCGCCTGCACGGCGCCTACCGACACCGCCATCAGACCCGCCACGGCACACAGCCCCACCACCGCAACTACGATGCGGGAGCGTAGGTTCACAGCAAACATCACTGACCTCCAGTCGCTGGGGAACAACGATCACTCGAGTACCTAGTAAGAGCCGCCGGGCTCGTCAAAAGTCGCACCTACTGTGGGGTGCGGAACATTTATGTGCCCCGGCCGCCGCTTCCGCTCGCCCGACCTTCTGGCGACTCAACGGCCTGCGTGTGCACGACTCCATGAGCTTGCGCCCGAGCGTCGCCGGACCGATCAAGGTCCGCCGCTTGCTCTTCCTGCATGCAGGGATCCCGTACGTGATCAGCTGGGGAGCTCCAGCCGATGAGTACGAGGCGATTGCCGCGCAGGTAGAGCACTGCGCCAGCAGCCTGCGCTATACCGACTGACCTGGCGGTTTCCGAAGCTGTCGAGCGCTTGCGCCCCCGGCTCATGTGTCAGAGGCTCGCGGAATGATTCGTCGAATCGCGCTCGGCGTGCTGGTGGCTGTCACGCTGCTGCTCATCGTTGCGATGAGCGCCTTCTGGTGGATCTCACGCGGCGGCATGCCGCGACGCTCCGGCAAGGCGGCGCTGTCGGGACTCGCGTCGTCAGTAACGGTTCGCTTTGATGATTGGGGCGTACCGCACGTCACCGCCTCGAGCGTCGTCGACTTGGCCACTGCGGTGGGCTACCTGCATGCGAACGACCGACTCGTCCAGCTGGAGCTCGGTCGTCGGCTCGCAGCCGGGCGGCTCGCCGAAGTGGTGGGTCCGGTGGCACTGCCTTCGGATCGCTACTTCCGATCCCTTGGCATGCCGCGCCATGCCGCTACCATGCTCGAGGCCGCATCTGCCGAGACGCGGGCCCTGCTGGAAGCATACTCGCGCGGCGTCAACGCCTGGTTGGGCGAGCGTGGGCCCGACCTACCTCCGGAGCTGCGACTTCTCGGCATTGATCCGCAGCCCTGGGAGCCGATCCACAGCTTCTTCTTCCAACTGCAAATGGCGCACGAGCTCTCGTTCTGGCAGGGGCGCCCGGAGGAGGATCGTTACGAGTGGCTGCGGGCATACGGTCGCGAGCGCCTCGCCGATCTGCTTGGCGAGCCGCACCTCCAGGTCGCCGAATCGATCGCCGCGCTGGCGCGCGAAACACCGCCACAATCGGTAGCGTCCGAGATCCGTGCGCCTGTCGACGAACGACAAGACTCCGCCGCCTTGCTGTTCGGCAGCCCGGGCAGCAATAGCTGGGCGCTGGGGGGCTCGCGCACCGCCTCCGGGCTTCCGCTGCTGGCCAACGATCCGCATTTGCCGTTGAGCCTGCCGGGTTTCTGGTACCAGGTCGTGCTGCGAGCGCCAGACTACGAGGCAGCTGGCATGACGCTACCCGGGTTTCCGTTCGTGGTCATCGGACGCGGACACCGATTGGCCTGGGGCCTGACCAACGTCATGCTCGACGATCACGACATCTTCTTCGAGCGTCTCAGTGCCGACGGATCGGCCGTGCAGCGCGGCGACGGCTGGGTGCCACTGGAGACCACCGAAGAGCGCATCGCGGTCGCCGGCGCCGACCCCGTGACATTGACAGTGCGGTACTCGGATATCGGCGTCGTGCTCGAATCTGATCCCGAGCGCGGCCTGCCGGCCCGCAGCATGGCCTGGACCGGAGGCGCGCCGGCGGATCTGCCCGCCGCCTTTCTGCGGTTGGCGCGCGCCGACTCGGTCGACGATCTCATCGGCCAGCTGGATAGCTACGTCGCCCCGGCACAGAACCTGGTCGTCGCCGATCGCGACAACGGGTTGTTGTACACGGCGATCGGTCGGGTTCCGGTGCGACGCACCGGAGATGGGAGGCTGCCGGCCCCCGCCTGGGATGCCGACTACGGCTGGAGCGGTCTGTTCTCACAAGTCGACAACCCCACGATGCTGCGACCGAGCGCCGATGTGATCGTCACCGCGAACCACGACATACGAGCCGGCACCGAACCGTCGCGCGCCGCGCCGTTTACCGCCAACTTCGATACCCCACACCGCGCCGAGCGAATCCGCGAGCTGCTCGAGCGGCGCGATCGATGGACCGCCGACGACATGCAGTCGGTGCAGGCAGATATCCGCTCGCGGTACGCCCTCGAGCTGGTGCAACTGCTAGGAGACGAGTACACGGGCGCCGCCGCGACCGCGTACGACATGCTAGCCACCTGGGACGGCGCGATGGCGATGAGCGGTGCCGGAGCGCTGTTTCTCATACTGGACCGCGAGCTAACGATCGCAACATTCGACGATGAGGCGCGGGCGCACCGGCTGCGGCGGATCGGCGGACGGGAGGAGCTTCTGCGCGCGTTGCGTGGTGACCTGTCGGCCGAGTGGTTCGACGATGTCGGCACACCCGAGCGCGAGACGCGTCGCAACGTTGTTGCCGCCGCTCTCGAACGCGCCTTGCATGAAGCCACGACCCGCTGGGGCGCACAGATGGATGATTGGGACTACGCCGAGCTTCACCACCTGTGGCTGCGCAACCCCGCCGGATCGGTGCCGGTAATCGGCCGTTGGTTCAATCGCGGACCGATCCCGCTACCCGGATCGGCTACCACCGTCGCGGCCTTCGGCGGCTCCTGGTCGGACGGTAACCAGAACGTGTCGTACGGACCATCGATGCGATGGGTCGCCGACCTCGATAATCCCGACCGATCGCTCGCCGTCTTGCCGGCCGGCCAGTCGGGGCACCCAGCCGACCGCCACTACGACGACCAACTGGCCGACTACCTGGCCGGTGTCTTGCACCCGGTGCACTGGAGCGAAGCAGCGATCGCCGCCAACACCGTCTCGACGCTGACGCTACACCCGCCCGAAGCCAGTTCACGGCAGCGGGGCAAGACTTGAGGCCGATTCCCGCGAACAGAAACGCCCCCAGGATACAACCCCAGGGGCGCTAACTGCTGAGAGATCAACCCGTCAGCATTTCACGATGTTGACCGAGTCGCTGCCTTCGAGCGCTTGCGCGTCGAGTGTCTCGCCGGTCACAGGAGCATCGGTTGCTCCGCAGAGAATCCCTGTGTCCCGCGTGCGGAAGTGCCCGACCCAGTCGCTGTCGCCGTCGCCGTCGATATCCTCGAAGCCGTTGGCCACGGTTCGACCTTCAGCTCCGCCGACTACCGACGACGTGAGGATTCCTCTAGCTCTCGAAACCGCTCCTCAAGGTCGGCGATCCTTTCCTGCTGCGTCTGCACGACCTTGGTCAGCACCGCAATGAGATCCATTGGCGCAACGCCCTTCCGGCCGGGGATCGACACCAACTCTGGCACGTCCTCCGCAATGAAGCCCAGTTGAAGATCGCCGGACGTGTCCGCCTTGTACGTGAACTTGATCGGTTCAAGGGCCGCAAAAGTGTCCAAGGCTTCGCTTTCGGTGAGCGGAGCGATGTTGTCCTTGAACTCTCTAGATGAGCCGGGCGAGATACTGCCGGTGGCGCGAATGTTGCCTATCACATGCAGCTTTTCGGCTGGGCTGCGCGTCCCGATTCCAACGCTGCCTTCGACTATCATTCCGTACAGAGGCGGAACAAAAGTTGGGAATCCAAGATTTCCACTCAGAGCATGATCTGAACCAACAGACAAACCTCTCACACCGACATTTGCATAGTGATTATCTGCACCTAGGAATCGAATACTCGGACCAGAGTCGAAACGTTTGAAGTCGTCTCACGTGGGCAGGACCATTAATACCGAACGCGAATCCACCTGCCGGGTTGATGACTCTAACTACTCCGACTACGTCTAACGCTTCTCCTGGAGTCGTCGTCCCGATGCCGACGTTGCCGGCGTTATAGACCACGTTGCTTCCATTGAGACTCCATGGCGTAGACGCCGGAGGCCCCTGGGGTCCGGTCTCGCCGGTCGCTCCGTCTGCTCCATCAGCACCGTCCGTTCCCGGCAAACCGTCGGTTCCATCGGCACCGTCTACTCCTGACGGACCCGGTGCACCGTCTTCTCCATCGGCACCGTCTTCTCCATCGGCACCGTCTTCTCCATCAGCACCGTCTTCTCCTGGTGGTCCCTGTGGTCCTGGCGGTCCCTGTTCGTTCCAGCTGATCTGGGTCCAACCCGCATCGCAGATACTTGACGGGTGCAGGCCGATCGCGACGTTCCGGAGATCGCCGTTGTTGGCCAAACAGCCGGTGTAGACGGTGCCGATGGGCGCAGCCGCCCCAAGGGCTACATGAAACGGGGTGGGTTGATTCGCACCGCTCTGCAGCGTGAGCAGGTAGGTACCGCTCTCGATGTCTTCCGGTAGCCTGACTCTCACCAGCGAGCGCGTGACCCGCACAACCTCCAGCTGCTCACCTTCAAGGGTCACAACTGGCTCTTCCCCCTTCGACAGCCGAGCACCCATGATCAGTAGGCTCCTGCTGTTCGGCGATTCCTTTACGCTGAGAATCCGTGGGGCATCCTGGGCCTGGGCACTTGCGACGGTTACTGGCGGCATCGTCAACGCCACGAGTCCCACCACGCCTATCATTAGTCTGCCAATACGCATGCTTGTCTCCCGCAGGTTTGGCGTGTGGCCGGATGCCGCGCGCCTACAGAAGGTCCCGATCCTAGAAGTGGAGTGTCCAGCTTGATGCCTCGTGACTGTCAGGGTTCTGTACGATTCGTGTATCGAATCGGTATCCGAGGCCGCGGACGTTCGAGTCGGTTCTGGTCCGTGTCCTTACTGAACTCCGAACCGGGCGACAACGGACACGGGGTGGAAACCGTGCTTCATCGACGGCGCGTCACTCCAGGCCCTCGCGAATCTCGCCACTGAGGCTCCTCAAGAAGTTCAGCAGCGCCTCTTTCTCCTCTCCAGTGAGAGACAGGGGTCGCAGCTCCCGGTCCCGGTACGGATTGGCGTTTCCGCCCCGGTCGTAGAAATCGACCACCTCTTCGAGCGTCGCGATGCTGCCGTCATGCATGTAGGGAGCGGTGTGCTCGATCTCTCGCAGCGTAGGTGTCTTGAACTTGCCGGTGTCCTCGGAGACGCCGGTGACCACGACGCGCCCCGCATCGTAGGGTTGCTGACCCCAGAAGACACCGGTGTTGTGAAACTGTTCGTCCGTCAGGTTGGCGCCGGCATGGCATACAGTGCAGTTTGCTCGGCCACGAAACAGGTGGAGGCCCGCCTGGGCGTCCGCGGAGAGCGCGGCCGGGTCGCCCCAGACATATCGATCGTAAGGAGATCCGCCGGCTTGGATGGTGCGAATGTAGGCGGCGAGCGCGCGGGCGAGGTCGGCGCCGTTCACTTCGCCACCAAAGGTCTCCCGAAACGCCGTGGGATACGGGGTTGTGCCACGGAGACGGTCGACGGCTTCGCCGATCGTGAGGTCCATCTCCAGCTCGGCCACGATCGGGGCCAGGACCAGCATTTCGAGAGTGTCGATGCGGCCGTCCCAGAAGAACGATTCGCCCCAGGCACGATTCACGAGCGTCGGCACGCTGCGCGGCCCACGGCGCCCGTACACGCCGACGGCCTTGGCACGGCCGTCGGTGAAGGCGAGCGCGGGTCGATGGCAGTCGACACAGGCGAGCGAGCGGTCGCGCGCGAGCCGTCGCTCATGAAACAGGCGCCGGCCGAGTGCGACCGTCGCGGGCACGGTCGGATTGTCATCGGGCTCGGGCCGGTACAGATCCAGCCCGAGCGGCCGACTGGACTCCGCTCCGACTGTCCGCGGCGCTGACCGCGTGGCACAGGCGGTCTGAGCGACCGCTAGCAGCAGCATCGTCTGCAGCAAGACGAGCATCGTTGCTCGCAGCATGCGCGTCCCCATCGGAGAGACTTCTCTAGAGAGCGAGCTTCTTCGGCACCTACTAGGGCGAGTCAGGCGAGTCGAGCGCGAGATTGTGCAAGGCCCAGAACTGGGAGAAGTAGCCGCCCGCCGCGTAGACGATGCGCGTCCCATCGGGGTGGAACTTAATCGGAGCCGAGCCGCCGTTGGCAAGCTCATACACGAGCTCTGTGGCGACTGGCTCTGACCCATCAACGGGAACGATCCACAGTTTCGACATGCCCTCACCGGCCTGCGCGTCCTGTTTGAGCACCAAGAGAGCTGTGCCGTCCGGCGTCCAGGTGGTCCAACCTCCGAATGGCTCGCTCTCATTCGTGGCCAACAACACGTCGCCGTCTCCGCCCTCTACGGGATGCAGTCGTATCTCGGTCCTCCCATAGTTGTCGTCCGTCTCGCTCCTGTGGCCGCCTACGTTTGCGATCCATTGACCGTCCGGGGACAGGCTGAAGAAAGCCCCACCGAAGACGCCGGGGAGGGCCTGGACCGAGCCGTCGGTCACGCTATAGGAGTAAATCGATTCGGGGTTCTCGAGGTAGTTGCGATGCAGAATCTGCATCCCGTCCGGCGTCCAGACCTTAAGCACTGCGCCTGGAATCTCAGGCAGCGACCGCGTCTCGCCGGTTGCCACGTTGACATCGAATAGGACGTAACGACCCAAATCGTCCTGGGCGCGGGCAATGAGGTGATCGCTGTCCGATCGCCAGCTCAGACGGACGGGGCCGACCCCGAGATGCAACCCGTGAGGGATGTCCCGCTCCTCTCCAGTCTTCAGCGATTGGACAACCATGGCTCGCTCCATCCATCCCCGACGGTCCGAGACATACGCGAGCGTCTCGCCGTCGGGAGAAAACACGCCCTCCCTATTGCCGCCGACGAATTGATCCGTCGCGTTGACCGGTTGGCGCAGCAGCCTGCCAGTCTTGGTGTCGAGCTCCGCGATCTTCAGGCGGCGACGCGAGACCCTGACCGGATAATGGAGTGTTCCGTCACGGGTAACACCCATGCCCGAGCCCACGTCGACGTTCGAGACGAGCAGCCGCGGCTCGCCCGCAGGCTCCGCGTCTTGAACCCGCTGCGCCCAGAGACCGGGCTGACCGCTCCGGTCGCTATTGAACAGCAGATGCGTACCACCCGGGCTCCAGGCCACCAGCTCGTCGCTCGCGGCGTGCTGGACAACCACGATCTCGGATGAACCGTCGACAGCCAGCAGGAAGATGTCCGGCTCGGGAGCCTGGCGCGACGCCGACCGGCTGTAGGCGAGATAGCAGCCGTCGGGTGACACGCGAACCAGAGGCTCTTCTCCGCCCCACTCGATGGTGCGGATCTGTCGCACCCGGCCATCGACCGTCGACACGGTGACGATGGAACGGGTGCCGGAAGAGCTGACAACCGCCGCCACTCGATCGCCGCTGGGGAACCAGTCCTGAACGGAGGTAAAGCTCCCATCGTCGGGACTCCAGATGGTGCGCGGTTCCGTCTGATCTCCGTGCACCGGCAAGAGACGCAGCTCACCGGTCTCGCCGACAGGGCTTGGACGGGCCCAATCGTAGAGGACCTGCTCGCCATCCGGGGAAATACGTGAGTTGAACGCGTAGTTGTCGCCGTTGTCCGCCGTGTGGGTGAGTCGTCGGCTCTCGCCGGTCGCGAGGTTACGGATCGCCAGATTGCCATCGTCCAACCAATCGACGTAAGTCACCAAGCTGCCGTCCGGCGAGACGCCGCCCTGGGGGCTGACCCCGATGGCTTCTGCCCACAGCAACTCTGCGTGGAGCGCGGGAGACGGCGGCGTCGACTCGACAGTCAGCCGCGACAGACCTTCCTGTGCCAAAGCCAGCACCGTGGCTTGATCAGCGTATTCGCGCACCAGTCGCTCATAGACTTCGCGCGCCCGGACCTGGCCTAGCTTCTCGTAGCCACTGGCCATTCCCAGCAGCGCCTTAGCAACGATGGCTCGCCGGTCCGGGTGTCTGGTCACGATCGCTTGGTACTGCTCGATGGCAGCCTCGAGGTCGCCGTCGATCAGCTCCATCGCCTTGGCAGCCTCGAACATGATCTCGGCCGCGTCGGGTGTCTGGGCAACCAGAAGCGAGGTGTACCCTGCAGTTAGAAGCACCACCCCAAGTAACGGAATCACATGGCTTCTCATATCAACTCACCTCCTAGTCCCCGATCCTAGAAGTGGCGTGTCCAGCTCGATGCCTCGTGACTGTCAGGGTTCTGTACGATTCATGCATCGAATCGGTATCCGAGGCCGCGGATGTTCACGAAGTGGCGCGGGCTCGCGGGTTCTGGCTCGAGCTTGCGACTCCGTTAGCTGCCAGCGACCGGTCTCGAGCTCTCCAGCCAGCGTCGCGGCCTCGTTGCGGAGCTCCGACGTACGGCCGGTTTCCTCGAGCACTCTGGCCCGACCAGCGCGCGCCACCAACCCCGCCGGGAGCCCGGCAGCACGGGCTCCGGACAGTTCACCCAGCTCGTCATAGGCGGCGAGCGCCGCCTCGGGATGCTGCGCCTTGCGGCGAACCCGCGCCAGGCCAGCGAGCGCCCCGGCGCGAACCGAGATGTCGCCACTGGAAGCGAGCGCCGAGTAAAGGGTCCCCGCCAACCCGAGATCCCGGCGCGCAAACTCGGCCTGTTCCGCCTCGACGAATGGTGCTCTGGGTGACTTGGGCACCTGCCCTGGTTCTGGCCCTGGTTCTGGGTAGTACAGCAGACCTCCGTCCGGGTGGACCACGATGCCGGCTGGACCGGTGGTGACGATTACGACGCCGGGTATGGACTCCGGCAGGCGGGCCGAATACGAAGTGAGCTGCAGCTCGAGATCTGCCAGCGCACCCTGCATGACGACCGCCGCGCGGTCCGCCGCCTGTTCCAGACGCTCCTGGCGGCGCTGCACCTCCAGGGCCCTGTCCTGTTGCACCAGGAGCCAGGTCAGCTATCCCAGAGCCCCTGCGGACACGACGGCGACGCCCAAGAAAATCGTCAGTACGTAACGGGGCGGGCGAAACCATTGACGAAACGCCATGCCGGCAACTCCGGAGACACGTGGCATAACGCTTCTAGTGCCAGCCACGCCGATCTTTGAGTCCACTCCTCAAACTGAGAGACTACGCCTCTCGTGTCAGATTAGGGTCTGGCATTCGTCAAGATTGTGTCAGGGACCGTGGATGTTGGTTCACGCCGGCACCAAACTAGGCCTGACCTGACCCCCCAAAACGGATCCAGAGGTAATCTCACGATCTGGGTCGAAAAGGGGAGGTCAGAATGCCGACGAAGAGGCACAGCGCCGAGCAGATCGTACGCAAGCTCCGGGAGGCTGAAGTGGAGCTGGCGCAAGGCGGGACGGTCAAGGATGCCTGCCGCAAGCTAGCGATCACCGAGCACACCTACTATCGGTGGCGGCGGGAGTACGGGGGGCTGAAGGTCAACCAGGCCAGAAGGCTCAAGCAGCTGGAGAAAGAAAACGCCCGGCTCAAGAAACTGGTGGCGGAGAAAGAGCTCGACCTGTCGATCCTGAAGGAAGTCGCGGAGGGAAACTTCTGAGCCCAGCTCGACGGCGCGAGGCGGTGGCGCATGTACAGGGGCGGCTGGGCGTCTCCGAGAGGCGGGCGTGCCGGGTACTGAAACAACCACGCACGACACACAGGTACATGCCAAGAGAACCGGGCGATGAGCAGATGTTGACGGAGCGGATCGTGGATCTAGCCCGACAATACGGGCGCTACGGGTATCGGCGAGTGACGGCGTTGTTGCGTATGGAGGGCTGGTGGGTGAACCACAAACGAGTGCAGCGTATCTGGAGGCGTGAGGGGCTGAAAGTACCGACAAAGCAGCCCAAACGAGCCCGGCTGTGGCTCAGCGATGGCTCGTGCATCCGGCTGCGACCACAGCGCAAAGATCACGTCTGGGCGTATGACTTCGTTCATCACCGGACGCACGAGGGTCGGGCTATGAGGCTGCTGACGATCGTCGATGAGTACACACGAGAAAGCCTGGCGATCGACGTGGCACGGAAGCTCAACTGTGAGGACGTGCTCGAGCGGCTCGGGTGGTTGTTCGTGCACCGGGGCATACCTGAGCACATCCGGTCCGATAACGGACCGGAGTTCACCGCCGAGGCGGTTCGCGACTGGCTCGGTAGGCTCGGTGTGGGCACGCTGTTCATCGAGCCGGGCTCGCCGTGGGAGAACGGCTACGTGGAGAGCTTCAACGGCAAGCTCCGAGACGAGCTGCTCAACGGCGAGATCTTCTACACGCTCAAGGAGGCAAAGGTTCTGATCGAGAGATGGAGGCAGCAGTACAACCGCATGCGACCGCACAGCTCGTTGGGCTACCGACCACCGGCCCCGGAGGCGCTGTTGTTGAAGCCGGCTACGCTCCGCTTCGCCGGCCTCAACAACCCCTTGTCAGCACCGAGTTACTGAGATAAGACGTGGTACTAACCGTGGGGTCAGGTCAGGTTGGCCGCCCATGTGGGTGCCCATGAGCTCGCTCCATGGGACCGCGAACGGAGCGGAGATCAAGCCGCCGGTAATGCCCGGTCCGTTCTGCAGCGCGAAGTAGATCCACCATCCGAAGAAGAAGAACGTCACGGTGATCAACGGGATCACCATCGCATTCTTCATCAGGGTGTGCATCATGTTCTTCTTTCGCGATACTCCGACCTCGTACAGGCAGAAGCCGACGTGGATGAGGAACATCAGGACGATACAAACCCAGTAGTAGAACTCCGTGAAGATGACGGTAAGGGCGGTGAACTCGTTTTCCATGGCTCCTCGGTGTCCTGCGTCAGACGGTCGTGGTGTTCGGCGTGTCGTCAGGCCCCGATCAGCCTAGTGACCAGTGCTGCGTACCACTATTTGTGGGGCGTAGCATTAGCTCCAGGGGTACGGGCTGTTGGACACCGGGTGCAACTTCCCCGCGGCATAGCGGGAGAAGCGAAACGGTTCGAGCAACGCGCTCCGATTGCCGACGATCTCCTCCGCCACGAGCTTGCCGACACCGAGCATCTTGTAGCCGTGGTTGGAGTCGGCGACGAAGTAGCAGTTGCCGCGGAAGACGTCGAATACCGGGAAGCTGTCTGCCGTGAACGAGCCGATGCCGCCTGACGGCTCCTCGCCACGGAACAGACCGGACTTGCCAACGAAGCGCTCCTGACAAAACGCCAGCGCCGAGCACCACATGTTGGCGAAATCCTCGCCGACGATGAAGTCGGGCGACTTGGGTCCGTATGGATCGACTGCCACATCATCGGCATCCTTGTCGACCTTGTAGGGCATGGCGCCACCTTGGACGCCGCCGAAGTTGAAGTCCGGTTTGTAGTAGATGCCCCATATCTGGTCGGTAATCAGCGAGCCATCGAGGTCGGAGTAGAGCGGCGCGTCGGTGTCGATGTGCACCACCGGGGGCAACTCGCCGTCGTTTGTCCGCTGCAGATCAGGCTCGACGCCGAGCGTGCCCTCTTGCAGGCACCAGTAACGCCACATTGGGATGTTCTCGTGCACCGTGCCGTTGTCGTTGACGGTGATGGTCTTGGGCAGCTCGAGCATGTCCCAGATGTGCTTCACCCACGGGCCCACACCCACGACGACGTAATCGGTGCGGATCGTCCCCTGGTCGGTCTCCACGGCGGTGATTCCGGCATCGGTGTGCTGGAAGCCGGCAACCTTCACCCCGGAGTGGATCGTCACCCCGACGCCTTCCGCCTTGCCGGCAAGCCCGAGCATCGACGCCATGTTGTTGGCGTAACCACCCTTCTTCTCGTGCAAGACGGAGGTGATTCCGCGAGCTCTCCAGTCGTGGAACAGTCCCTTCATGTATTTCTCGGACTCGGCCGCTCCGACAATGAGCTCGGATTCGTAGCCGATCGCCTTCTGCTGCTCGTAGATCTGCGCGACATCGGCCTCCATCACGGCCGGGCTGATCTGCATGTAGCCAACCGGATGATAGCTATACGCTTCCGGGTCGCTGTCCCATACCTCGACGCTGTGCGCCATTAGCTCGCGCATTGCCGGCTGAAAATAGTTATTGCGGATTACGCCGCAGGCAATCCCCGACGCTCCGACGCCGACGCCTTCCTTGTCGAGGACGATAATGTCGGCCCCACTTCCCTGCCCCCGTGCTTTCAGCTCAAGCGCCAGATGATAGGCGGTGCTCAGGCCGTGAATACCCGCACCGATGACGACGTACTTGCTTGCTTCCGGTAAAGAACTCATCGAAAACCCTTAGCTACGAGGACGTTTCTTGCCGGGGTCATAGAACGGGAACTGCACCACGGTCGCCGCAATGCGCTTCTGATGCCCGTCGAGCTTACCGACTTCCAGCTCCGTGCCAGGGTCGGCGTGCTCCTTGGCCAACCGGCACAGGGCGATGTTCTTTCGCAGGATGGGAGAGCGCGTGCCGCTGGTGATCACTCCCACCTGACTGCGACCGGCGTACACGCCGTCGCCGTGACCACCGGTCTCGCTGCCTTCGAGCTCCAGGCCGACCAACAGTCGCTGCGGGTGCGCTTTGCGCTCGACGAGGGCTGCCCGGCCAACGAAATCGTCGTCCGTGCTCTCGAGGTCGACGGTGAACCCGATGCCTGCTTCGAACGGATCCACCTGGTCGTCGTACTCGTACCCTGGGAAGATCAGCCCCGACTCGATGCGCAAGATGTCGAGAGCATCCAGGCCTAGCGGCGCCAGATCGTGCGGCTCGCCCGCCTCCCAGATCGCATCCCAAACGGCAACGGCATCGTCGGGGTGGCACCAGACCTCATAGCCGAGCTCGCCCGTGTAACCGGTTCGGGATACCAGCAGCGGCGTGCCGTCTGCCGCCGCTACGCGGCCGACGGTAAAGCGGAACCACTTGAGCTCGTCGATGCTCGGCTGGGTGGGCGCGGTCCAGACAACCTCTCGAAGGATATCTCGGCTACTCGGGCCCTGTACGGCGATGTTGTGAAGCTGTTCCGACGACGACTTGACCCACACTTTGAGCCGCTGTTTCTCGGCCTGTTCACGCAGCCAGATGCCGTCCGTCGCGTTGCCGCCGATCCAACGAAAGTTGTCGGCGCCGAGGCGGAACAACGTGCCGTCGTCCAGCAGCCCGCCGGTCTCATTGCACATCGACGTATATGACACCTGACCGACGGCTACGCGGCGCACATTGCGGGTGAGCGTGGCCTGCATCAGTGCTTCGGCACCGGGGCCGAGAACCTCGAACTTGCGAAGGGCCGACAGATCCAGCACCACCGCGCCCTCGCGGCAGGCGTAGTATTCCTTGATGGCGCCGTAGCCGGTGAATTCCGTCGGCAGCCAGTAGCCGCCATATTCGGTGAACTTCCGAGTCAACGCCGAGGTACGCGGGTGGAACCCGGTCTCGCGCGTCAGCTTGGGCTCGGCGTCAGGAATCATCCGGTGTGCGATCCCCATCGAAAAAGAGCTCTTGGCCGGATACACACGGACATGCACCTCAGTTGGATTCCATGCATTGGCAGCATCGATGTCGTCGGGACAAGCCGAGGTCAAGCAGACGAGATCGTCCAGCGCCCG
The DNA here is from genome assembly GCA_965205505.1 of Acidobacteriota bacterium. Classification (GTDB taxonomy): domain Bacteria; phylum Acidobacteriota; class UBA890; order UBA890; family WLXD01; genus DASCOT01. The sequence goes on along the minus strand of CBDBHB010000009.1, from coordinate 2,168,688 downwards.
TAGCAACACGTAGTCGCCCGGCCGCGACCACGGCTCGTCGAGGTACAGGACGTTGTTGTCGTCGATGCGCGTATTGTAGAAGAAGTTGATCGCCGGCCAACCTCGCCGCGATGCGATGCTGTAGGGATCCAAGGCGGCGCTGAAGTTGTCAGAGCAATTGGCGTGGCCAAAGTAGCCCATGTCCTCGTAGTACTTCGCCGTGCATGCCAGCCCGAAGGTGTCGTGGCGTCCGACCGTATCGCGCACGACCTCGACAAGCGGCTGCAGGTCGTGATCATAGAATTTCGAGTATAGGCCGGGTGCCGGATAAGCTGAGCCCATGAGCGTTCGAGTAGCCGTGGCGTCGAGACCTTTCTCCACCCCGTTTTGCAAGGCGCCGGAACGAAACGCGAGAAAATCCGAGCATTGCCGTCCGGCCACGTCGATAACCTGGATGTACTCGCCGGCCTTCACCTCGTAGGCGCATGCAGCGGCGCGCTCGACGCGCATGTCGAGACGCATATCGCCAAGTGGTGTTGGCAGCGGTACCTCTGGGGTCTCGGTCACCCGGGCTCGCTGAACCATCACCCGCAGGTCGGTCGGCGGATCCTGCGCATCGACGCGCATCGGACCACCCGGGGCTCCAACAATGCAGATGACGTCGCGCTCCGCCGTGAACGACTCCGCCGCTCCCGGAGGCCCATCGCCGCGGAACAGCTGCAGTGCCGGCGCGCCACGTGGATCGATACCACGCGCCAGCAAAGCGGCGACCGCGGCGTCCGTATCGGCTTGCCGCTCAGCTTGCGCAATTCCCAGTACGCCCAGCTGGCTGTCGGCTGCGACATTGAGAGCGGCGCTGTCCTCGCCGCCGGTTGGAGAGAAGACCGCCAGCTCGCAGCGCTGCCCGCCCTCGACGTCGGTGATGTCGATGCGGTCACCGGCCGCCAGCGCGACGACGGTGGCACCACCGCCTGCGACTCGATATCGCTCCCTGCCGGGCGCCTCGGGGAGCAGGCCTCCCGCGACCCAGCGCGGCCCCTCGAGCTGCGACAGGATCACTGCGATTCCTCGGCCTCCGCGAGCAGCTTCTGCGCCAGCACGCTCTTGGCCGCAGCGTCCATCTTCTTGATCTCGTTGTGGAGCACGCGCTCGTTGACCGACTGGTTCCAGTAGTCGAGCGAATCGAACCCCAACAACACCGCCTTGCCGACAAACTGCCGCAGTACCTCGTTGGTCGGGCCCATCACCCAACCAGCCTTGCCGTCGCGAAGGTAACGCTCGATGCCCAGGCCCGGCTTGTAGCCGGTTCCGCCACAAGCGTGGAGCATCTTGTCGGCAACCTTGGCGACGTTCTTGGCGGCGGTGAACTTCACTTGCCACATCCAGTGCAGCACGGTCGACCGAGGCAGCACGGCGACGTCCTCGTGGATCGACCAGTCGCAGTCGTTGGTCTTCTTGTCTATCGCCGCGGTCAACTGGTAGACGAACGCGCGCGACGTGTTGGTATCGATCACGGCCTCGCCAATGTAATCCTGAATGGTCGGGTAATCGCAGACCCTCATGCCCACGTCGACGTGCTTCTTCTTGGTCGTATGCCCCTTCGCAATATCGATCAGACCCATCGATATGCCGTTCCAGCAGGACGATGAGCACGCCAGAAAGAAGGGATCGACGGCCTCGTCATTAGAGCTCGCGCCGTCGCCGGTCGGGCCGATAAGGCGACCCTCGGGAATCGTCCTATCCTCCACCAGCAGCGGCCCCGACTGGTTGCCGCGCAGTCCAAGCCCGTCCCAGGTCGAAGGATCGGCACTGATCTCGTCGGCCATGATCAGGAAAACCGACAGGTCCGAGTAGTCGCCGTCGAAGTCCGGGCTGGTGGTCTGTATGACGTACCAGTCGGCGAACCCCCCTGAAGTAGTCCACGATGACTTCTTGTTGACCTTCCAGCCGCCCTCGACACGCTCCGCGCTGGAGGAGAACGGGTACCAAAAGTGCGAGCCCGTCTCGGGATCCGAGTACGACAGGGTGCCGATCAGGACCTCGTCGTCGAGACGCGGCATCAGGCTCTGAATGGTCTCGTTACCGTGTGCCCGGAGCATCGCCGCGGCGACGGCGCTGACGTGCATCGTGTAGCACATCGCCGTGCTGGCGCATCCATACCGGGCGATGGTCTCGACCACCATGGCCATGCAAGTATGGCTCTCGCCGCGCCCGCCAAGCTCCTTCGGCACTATCAGGCCGAGAAGGCCGAGGGATGCGAGGGCCTCGAAGTTCTTGCGCGGAAAGATCAGGTCGCGATCGCTCGCCACGGCGTTCTCACGCATCGTGCTCTGGCAGAGATCGATCAGCGACGCCTGAAGCTCCTGCTGCTCCGCGGTGAGGATCCATTGCGGATCCCAGTCATAGGAAAGCCCCCAGAACTCGTCGGCGCCCCACTTCTTGGTTTCGCTCACGTCGGCCTCGCGATCGACCCTCGTCGATCGATATGGGCCGCGTCGCGACCCCGCTGGAGAGAAGAACGCCTCAAAACTTCTTGTGCCGCTCTCCCAGGTCGTAGAGCGGGTGCTGCGGTGACATTTGGAATTTCAGCAGCAGCTCGCGCGCCACCATGTCGCGTTCCTGCTGCGAGTCGGGCAGCTCCATATCTTCCGGGACTGCCACCCAGCCGTTGATGTTGCGGTCGAAGACGGCCGAACGACCTTCCTCGTAGCCCATGTGAACATCTTCCATCCAGTTGAGGTCCGGCCAGCCCATGTGTTCGATGTACCTCTTGAGCAGCGGGGTCATCAGCGAGTAGTCCGGCACCAGGTTGACGTCGTACCGGTAGCCGATGTGCTGACCGATCTCGAGCTCACGGTCGGTATCCAGCCCGCTCGATTTGAGGTAGTAGTCGACGTCCTCCGCTTGGGACTCGCCGTTCTTTGGGGCTTCGTCGCTCACGTTGTCTCTCGCTGTGTTCGATCAGAATCGGGTCATTTCAGGGTGGCCGACGGTGTAGCGAGTGCCCGCAATGGGCACCTCCGCCATGGCCGAGGCCTCGGAGGTCAGCGCCGCCAGGTCTTCCGGCTCCAGTGAGTGGACGTTGGTCTTGCCGCAGGCGCGCGCCATCATCTGACATTCGATGGCCAGCGTGTGGAGGAAGTTGAACACGCGAATCGCCGCTTCGTCGGGATCCAAGCGCTTGCGCAGCTCGGGATCCTGAGTGGCGACACCCACGGGGCACAAACCGGTGTGGCAGTGGTAGCAGTAGCCCGCCGGCACGCCGATCGTTCCCTCGAAGTCTGCTTCGGGGATGTCGCGGTTGCAGTTGAGCGCCACCATCGCCGCCGTACCGATCGCAATGGCGTCGGCACCCAGCGCCAGCGCTTTGGCCACATCGGCCCCATTGCGGATGCCTCCAGCGTAGACCAGCGATATCTCGCCCGTCTTGCCGACGTCGTCGAGCGCGTGCCGTGCCTGCCGGATCGCAGCGATCCCCGGAACGCCGGTCTCCTCGGTGGCCAGATGGGGCCCGGCGCCGGTGGCGCCTTCCATACCGTCAAGGTAGATGCTGTCCGGGCCCGTCTTGGCGGCCATGCGAACGTCGTCATAGACACGCGCCGATCCGAGCTTCAACTGAATAGGGATCTCGCCGTTGGTGGCCTCGCGGATCTCGTCGATCTTCAACGCCAGGTCATCCGGTCCCAGCCAATCCGGGTGCCGTGCTGGCGAGCGCTGGTCGATGCCCGCCGGCAGGTTGCGCATCTCCGCCACCTGATCGGTGACCTTCTGCCCCATAAGGTGGCCGCCGAGACCCACCTTGCAGCCCTGTCCGATGAAGAACTCGCAGGCATCGGCAAGGCGCAAGTGGTGCGGGTTGAATCCGTAGCGCGACTGGATGCACTGGTAGAGCCACTTCGATGAGTAGCGGCGCTCGTCGGGCAGCATGCCGCCCTCTCCCGAGCATGTAGCCGTTCCGGCCATCGTGGCACCGCGCGCCAGCGCCACCTTCGCCTCGTAGGACAGCGCGCCGAAGCTCATCCCGGTGATGTAGATCGGGATGTCCATCACCAGCGGACGCTTCGCTTTGGGGCCGATCACCGTCTCCGTGAGGCACTTCTCGCGGTAGCCCTCGATGACGAAGCGAGTGAGCGTGCCGGGCAGAAAGGTGAGGTCGTCCCAGGTCGGGATCTTCTTGAACAGCGCCATACCGCGCATGCGGTAACGGCCCAGATCCGACTTGATGTGGATGTCATCGATGACGCTGGGCTTGAACACGAAGTTCTGCCCCAGAATGTCCTTGTTACGCTTGCCGTTGTCGGTCACAGCACGATCTTCTTTTCAGTGGGTTCGAGGTTGTCGTAGTTCCACAGCTGTTTGCCTGCGACGATCTTCTGCAGCTTCTCCACTCCGTTGGGCGCCTCCAGACCGTAGAGGTCGAGCTTGCGCTGCAAGAAGGCCGCCTCGTGATCGGTCATCTCGCCGGGTACCGCGTCGATGCCGAGCGACGCGATCTCACCACCAACGTAAATGGTTCCGTCGTACATCGAGTCGCCGAGGCTATCGCCGGCGTCGCCGAGCACGATCATGCGCCCGCGCTGCATCATGAACCCGGACAACATTCCGGTGCGTCCACCGACGATGATCGTTCCGCCCTTCTGATTGATCCCGGTTCGCGCTCCGACATCGCCGTGGCAGACGAGATCACCTCCACGGATGGCGGCGCCGAACGACGACCCCGCGTTCTTCTCCACCACGATGGTGCCTGCCATCATGTTTTCGCCACACGACCAGCCGACCCGACCCCGGATTCGTACGTTCGGGCCATCGTTCAAGCCGATCCCGAAGTAGCCGAGCGAGCCATCGAACTCCAGCTTCAGCCGGTTGAGGATTCCGACCCCGAGGGAGTGCTTGGCCCCAGGGTTGCGGACGATGATGTGGCCATGCCCCTCGCCGATGAGCTCGCGGATGCGCACGTTGATCGCACTGGTATCCATCTCGGCGGCATCGAATTCGGCGGAGCGATCGAAGTCGACCTCGATACTGTCCGGATAGACGAGATTCTCCCCCTCCTCGGCCCGAAAGAAGGTCTTGTGGGAACGGCCTTTCAGCGGTTCCGCGTGCACGTCGATCGGTTCACTTATCGATTGCTTTGCCATCGCTAGTGTCCTGTATCAGATGATCGTTGCATATCGCAGATGGGATTTGCGGGTGAGATCAAGGCGCGGCGAGGAAGGCGATGCAATGGGCATCGTCGACGAGGCGCAACGCCGATATCGCCCGCAACTGCCCATCTGTCCGGAGGATGGCGGCCACGATACGCAACGATCATCTGCTTACAGGCCACTAGTTGGTGCTCCACACCAGTACCTCACCAGCGTACGGATCGAAGGTATCAATTTCCTCATGAAAAACGGTGCGGATCGCGACCTCCTCGGATGCCATTACGATGCAGTCGTCGCCTTCGTACAAGACCATGGGCTTGGCGGCCATCGTGTCCTTGGCCAGCCCCAGCGCGTCGCTGGTAGCAACCAGGTAGCTGAACACCCCGTCGAGCTCGTCGACCGACTGGTGCATCGCCTCTTCGAGTGACCTGCCGCGTTCGGTCAGCTCGGCGACGTAGACGGCGATCAGCTCCGAGTCGCAATCGGAGAGAAAGCGGTGGCCGGTTCGCTCCAGCTCACGCCGCTTGCTCCAGTAGTTGGTGAGCTGACCGTTGTGCACCACGCAGACGTCGCTCACCGGATAGGCCCAGTAGGGATGTGCCGAGCGGATGTCGACGTCCGATTCCGTCGCCATTCGTGTGTGACCGATGGCGTGAGTGCCGACGAAGTTGCCCATCTCGTATTGATCGCTGACCTCGGTGGCGTCGCCCAGGTCCTTGACGAGCTCGAGCGCATTGCCGATCGAGAGAACCTCGGCACCCTCGACGTCCTCGATGTAGTCGGCCAGACGTACCAGACTATCGAGCTTGGGATCGAATCGAAGGCGATAGAGGAAGGCGTACTCAGTCGATGCCTCGGCCACCTGGATCTCGCCGCCCATCGACTCGATGCGCTCGTCCACCTGCGCCCGACGCTCCTTGATCGCCTCGTGAATCTCGAACCCGGAGGCGAGATCGTCGCTCTCGGCCACCTTGAAACGCAACAGCAGTTCGCCTTCAGTCGGCACTCCGTAAAAGGCGAAGCCGGTCGAATCCGGGCCGCGGTGCTTCATGGCCTGAAGCATGCCGGTCATTTCGGCGCCCACGTTGCCGGTCTTGTTACGGTGAATGATTCCTGCGATTCCACACATCGTTTCGCTATCTCCGCCGATACGCTACGGCAAGCAGTCCAGGTAGTTTTCGAGGTCCCATTCGGTGGTCTGAGCGAGGAACCGCTCCCACTCATCGGTCTTGTAGTGCATGAAGACCCGGTACATATCGCCGGGCAACGCTGACTTCACGACCTCGTCAGCGGCAAGCGTATCCAGGGCAGCACCGAGCGACAAGGGCAGCTTGACCACCTCCTTGCCCTCCTGGATGGCATCGTAGATGTTGCGTTCCTCGGGCGGGCCAGGGTCGGCCTTGGTGCGGATGCCGTCGTCAAACGCCGCCAGAATCCCCGACGCCATGAGGTACGGGTTCACCATCGAGTCGACGGCGCGGTACTCGAAGCGGTCGGGCGAAGAAACGCGCAGCCCGCAGGTGCGGTTCTGGAAGCCCCAGTCGGCGAAGATCGGTGCCCAGAACCCGGTCTCACACAGGCGACGGTAAGAGTTCACCGTCGAGCAGCCGATCGCCGTTAGCGCCGGCAGATGCTCTTTCAATCCGCCCAGGCATTGAAGTCCGAGCTCCGACGGGATGCGCTGCCCGGCCTCCGGGAGGAAGACGTTCTCACCGCCCCGCCGGTACGTGAAGTTCTCCTCGATACCGGGCACCGGGTCCTGGCCGAGCCTGTTGACGGCGTTCTCGCCGCCGCGCCACAACGAGACGTTGTGGTGGCACCCCGATGCCGACACCCCCATGAACGGCTTCGACATGAAGCAGGCGATCATGTTGTGCTGCTTGGCGACCTCGGCGCAGATCTGTCGATACGTGGTCAGCCGGTCACAATTTCGGAGCGCGTCGTCGTAGGTGAAGTTGAGCTCGAGCTGTCCGGGAGCGTCCTCGTGATCGCCCTGGATGATGTCGAGACCCATGGCACGGCTGTACTCGACCACCTGCAGCACCACCGGACGCAGCGTTTCGAACTGATCGATGTGGTAGCAGAAGGGCCGCGTAACGCCGCCGTCCGGCCGACCGTCGGCACCCTTCTTCAACCACATCATCTCCGGCTCGGTACCCGCGCGCATCTCGAGTCCATGATCGGCGGTGAATTGCTCCTGCGTGCGGCGCAGGTTGCCGCGACAGTCCGACGTCAGAAAGGCCCCCGGGTTCTCCGGCTCTTCGCGGTTGCGGAAGCAGGTGCAGAAGACGCGCCCGATACGCTTTTCCCAGGGCAATTGGACGAACGTCTCCGCATCGGGGATGCCGACGAGCTCGGATGATTCCGGTCCGTAGCCGATGTAGTTGCCGTGCCGATCGGTGAACAGGTTGGCGGTGGAGCCGTAGACGAGCTGAAAGCCGTTTTCCGCAAACTTTTCCCAGTGGTCTGCCGGAGCGCCCTTGCCAACGATGCGGCCAGTTACCGAAACAAACTGGTAGTAGATGTACTCGATCCCGAGTGCTTCGATCTGCTTACGAACTTCCTTGACCAGTTCGTCACGGCCGTCGGCACGAACATAGGCTTCTAGATCGGTCATGTTCCCCTCTCAGTACTGTCCGCAATGATCTTTGACAGCGCATCTTGCCCGATCGGCGTGATGCCGTACTCCTCGCCGGCCTCCAGAATCGTCTCCCAAACGTAGGCCGCGACCGACCGCGCTCCGACCACCATGAAGGCGGGAAGCTGACCAATGTCACGGCGAACGACAAGCTGTGCCGTCTTCGCGAAGCTCGTGCGCTTGGCTACCCCGTCAGGAAACGCCGCGGGGCTGAAGTCCAGGCCGCACAGTTTGCTCATGAGTTCCGCTACGCGCGGGCCGATTATACGGACACTGGCCTGCCCGTGCGTCATCACCGTCACGGTGATCCGATGACCCGCCGATTGCGCAGCAGACTCGATCGCGCCGAAGGTCGTTTCCTCAACCCCGGGGGCGGTGATGACCGAGAACAAGTCGGCACGCAAACGATAACAGCGTCCGTTCCCGACGGGCGCGCTTTCGCCGATCGCGAGTGCCGGCAGCCCGTAGGCATCGCGCAGTGTGGTTTCCGCATCGGCGCCCTCGATCCTCAAGTTGCCATCCGCCGAGATGTCCGCGATCGCCAGCCGGTCGCGCGCCGCGGCCTGCTCCGACTCCGGCTCGGCATAGGCATCTGCGATGAGCCAGCCGTTGCCGGTTTCCACGAATCGCGCCCCGAGACCCTTGGTCACTCCGTACAAGGGCGTCAGTAAAGCCGGCTTCGCGGCGCTCACCTGCGCAACCTCTTGCCCTCGGGGTCGTAGAAAGCGCCGTGCCAAACGCGCGCCGGCTGCGATCGGCCGTCGACGTGGATGGTGAACTCGGCAGCTTCGCGATCACCCAGCTCCGCCGGCAGCCAGCACAACCCGATGATCTCTCCGAGGGTCGGGCTCAAGCGGCAGGAGGTGACCCAGCCGATTACCTCCCGCTTGCCGTTGGATCCAGCCACGATTTGCATCCCTTCCTCGGGCTTGGCGCCGCCGGCGGGGACCTTGAAGCCGACCAGGCGCTGATGCGGCCCATGCTCTGCGACCCGACTCAGGTGTCGCATCCCGAGGAAATCGGACTTGTCCAGCTTCACCGCCCATTCCATGTTCGCCATGATCGGATCGGTGAGCCCGTCGGTGTCGTGGCCAACGATGATATGGCCCTTCTCGAGCCGCAATACACGCTGCGCCTCGACACCGAACGGCTTGATGCCGTGTGGTTGACCTGCGGCGATCAGCGCCTCCCAAAGGTGTACGGCGTAGCCCGACAGGCAGTGGATCTCGTAGGACAGCTCGCCGGTAAAACCGATGCGCAGCAGCCGGCACGGCACTCCTGCCACCGCGCCGCTGCGAACCCCCATGTAGGGGAACGCCTCGTTGGACAGGTCGACATCGGTAAGGTCGGCAAGAACCTCGCGCGTACGCGGACCAGCGAGGTTCATTGCCGCGAACGCCTCGGTCACGTTGGTCAGGTGGATACCTTCCCCCCAGCCCGATTGGATCCACCACTGCATCCAGTCGTACATACCGGTCGCACCGGAGGAAGTGGTGCTCATGTACCACTCCTGCTCGCCGACGCGGGCGCAGACACCATCGTCGAGCACGATGCCTTCGTCGTTGCACATCACACCGTAGCGCGCTTGGCCGACACCCAGCTTTCTCCACTTGTTGATGTAGACGCGTTGCAGCAAGTCCGGCACGCCGGGGCCGGTCAGGCGAAGCTTCCCGAGCGAGCTGACGTCGATCAGGCCCGCCGCGTCCCGCACCGCTTTGACCTCGGCGATGGCATCGCCATAGTGCTCGGCGCGAATCCAACCCCCCGCAACCATCGGCTTGCCGCCGTTTGCCAGATGCCAGTCGTGCAGCGCGCCAAGCTGAACCGGCTCCATCTCCTGGCCGGCCAGCGTGCCGAGTGAAACCGGCGTCGCCGGCGGTCGCGAAGTCGTTGTGCCGGTGTCCGGGATCGAACGCTCCGTCGCCCGGGCGCAGATCTGGATGGCGGCCATCGAGCACATCTTGCCCTGGCAGGGCCCCATCGACACGGTGCTGTAGCGCTTGAGCAGTTGCATGCTGTCGAACCCTTCGGCGATGGTCGCGAGGATGTCCTCCTCCGTGACGTCTTCGCACAGGCACACGAAGCGCTTCTTCGGCTTACCGCCGGGGATGCTCACGCGCAGCGAGCTGCGCCGCGGCTCGGAGCTCTTGAGCCGCTGCAGCTCAACCGCCTGCGCGGCGTCCGGCTGCAGCCCGATTCCCAGCCGGTGAGCCGCCCCCCGGCCCGCAATCGCCCCCTCCAGGAGCTCCGCCGCCAGCTCGTGCGTCCCGGCAGCGCGGCCGACGACGTGAATATGAGACGGCAGCTCGGTCGGAAGCATCTCGGCGCGATCGGCGTCATAGCGAGTCTTGCCGCCGGCAAGATGTGTGAGGTCAGTGTCCGGCGTCCAGCCGACGCTGACCACCAGCAGGTCGCAGGCGACCGTCTTGTAAGTTCCCTTGTCCACGCCATCGCCGCCGGCGGTCTGAGCGATGATGGCCGCAGTAACACCCTTGCCCCCGACCGCCTTGACCACCGTGTGCTGGTAGTGGACCGGCACTCCTTGTGCCGCCAGCGCCTCGCCGTGCGGGCTCGTGCACGCCTCGGCAGGGCGCTCGTCGACGATCGCAGCCACCTCCACCCCCGCGGCACGCAGATCGGCGGCGATGTGCCAGCCGTCGTCGTTGGCAGTGGCGACCAACGCCCGCTGGCCGGCGACCACACCGAACTGGTGCAGCAGTCGTCGAACGGCGCCGCCCAGCATCACCCCGGGCAAATCGTTGTTTTCGAACTGCAGCGGCCGCTCGAAAGCCCCGGTTGCCGCCACCAGCGAACCCAGGCGAATCTTGAAGAGGCGGTTACTTGATTTCGCTGCTAGCCAATCGTTCCGATACCAGCCCAGCACCGAGGTATTGGTCAGCACCTCGACATTGTCCATGCCCTCGAGCCCGCTTCGCAGTCGATCGACCGCGGCCGTCTCGGAGTCCGGTCGCGCGCCGGCAAACCTGAGATGGCCGCCGAGCTCAGCGTTCTCGTCGATCAGCAGCACGCGCGCGCCGCTCTTACCGGCCGCATGCGCCGCGCTGATCCCCGCCGGGCCGCCGCCGGCAACCACGATGTCGGCGTGCAGGTAGCGCTTGTCGTACCTGCCGCGCGGGGTTTTCGGGTCGACCACGCCGAGGCCGGCAGCGTTGCGCAACACATGCTCGTAGAAGGGCCACAGCCACTTCGGCCGGATGAACGTCTTGTAGTAGAAACCGGCGGTCATGAAGCGCGACGCGAACCGCGACAACGACAGGAGGTCGAACCGCAGCGAAGGCCAGGCGTTCTGCGAACGCACCTGCATGCCCTCTTCCACCGCCCGCATGCAGGCGCGGGCGTTGGGCTCGTCGCCTATCTGAACCAGGCAGTTAGGACAGTGGCCCGAGCAACAAAGCAGACCCCGAGGCCGGTGGTACTTGAACGACCGGCTGATCACCCGCACGCCCGACGCCGCCAGCGCCGAGCCGATCGTGTCGCCATGGTGCGCCATCACCTTCCTGCCGTCGAAGGTGAACTCCAGGCTCGACGATCGGTCGATCGAAGTGCCACCGGCAGGCAGACGCTTCACGGCTTCGCCCCTGTTTCAGAATCCGGACCCGCGTCGCCATCTGGACGCCACAGGTAGGTGCGCAATACCTCGCCCGTCTTGGTGTGTCGCTCGGCAAGGAACCACAGGCCGCAGCCGGTGCCGTGGTGCCACCACTCCTTCTGTACCCCCACCTTGTTGTTGCGCAGATGCAGGTAGTCGACCCACTCGGCTTCGCTGGCGGCGGCCGGATCCGCCGGCCGGGGATTGTACTCGTTGCCGAAGTGGAACTCGCTCACGTTCCTCGGGCCGCAATTGGGACAGGTCAGCAGCAGCACGGCGCCCTCCTGCTCCTGTGCATCAGCGCTCGCCTCACTGCTCGCATCAATGTCCAACCGAGGCGGCACCGCCCTCTCCGACGAGATCGTGCTCGGAGAATCGAGACAGCCGGAATGGGCGGATCAGATCGGGTGTACGCCCGGTAGCAAGCAACTCGGCCAAGGTCTTGCCGCAAATCGGCGACGCCTTGAAGCCATAGGTGCCCCAACCCAGATCGATGTGGAACCCCTCCACCGGGGTCGTGCCCATAATCGGGCTGTAGTCGGGCGTCATGTCACAGAGCCCGGCCCACTGTCGAAGGACACGCACCTTCGGTAGGCACGGGAACAGCGCCAGCAGGTGCCCTGCCAGCGTCTCGAGGAAGTCGAGCGACGAGTTCATCGAATACGAGGCGTACGGGTCGACGCTGCCGCCGCAGACGAGCTCACCGCGATCCGACTGGCTGACGTAGGCGTGCAGGCTGCCGGAGACGATCACCACGTTGAGGAACGGCTTCAGTGGCTCGGTGACGAATGCCTGCAGCGGGCGCGTCGACATGGGGAGCTTCACGCCTGCCATGTCGGAGATGATCGCCCCCCAACCGGCGGTAGCGTTGAGCACGGTGTCGGTCTTGATCCGTCCCCGTGTGGTCTGGACGCCGGTGACCTTGCCGTTCTCGATGTCTATTCCGGTGGCGGCGGTGTTCTGGTGGATATGCACGCCACGCGCGTCGGCCTGATGGGCGTAGCCCCACACCACCGCGTCATGGCGAATGATCCCGCCGGGAGGGTGGTAGAGGGCCGCCAGAATCGGATATCGCGGCCGATCGCTGAGGTCCAAATCCGGGCACAGCTTGGCGATCTCCTCGGGGAAGATCAGCCTCGAATCGACGCCGACCAGCCGGTTGGTCTCGGCGCGTCGCCGCATCGTGATCACCGAGGAGTCGCTGTGTGCCAGCGTCAAGTGTCCTCGCTGCCCCAGCATGACGTTGAAGTCGAGGTCACGGGCCAGGTCTTCGTAGAGCTTCAGGCTGGCGTCGTAGAAACGCACCCCGTCCGGCGTCAGGTAGTTGCTACGTACGATGGCGGTATTGCGCCCGCTCCCACCCGAACCGATGTAGGTCTTTTCGACGACCGCAACATCAGTGATGCCGTGGTCTTTGGCGAGGTGGTAGGCGCACGCAAGCCCATGCGCACCACCCCCGATGATGACCGCCGCATAGCTGTCCCGCAGCGAGTGCTGGCGCCACATACGTGGTAGTCGCTGGCGACCGGCCAGGACTTCGCGGAACAGCTTTAGTGACATGCTAGAGAGCGGGGGGGGGGTAGCGGGCTCGGGGAGGCGACTCTCGGGAGAACCCCGAGCGCTTCGTATCGCAGAGAATACCCGCTGCACTTTTGACCGGCAAGCGGGCGACTCGGGGTCTTCCGGACCTCTCGACCAAATCTCGTGAGGCTGTTGCAGGGTCCTTGACAGGCCGACCGAGCCAACTGAACCTGCGCAGATGTCCCTCGAGGTCTCCATCTCCAAAGGATGCCAGTCAGATGCGCTCTGAGGTCGTGGCCGTCGTCGCCGTTCTCGCTTCATCAACGTTGCTGCTGGGCGCTGGCTCTTCAGCCATCGCTGCCCCGCAAGACACGCAGCCGGCGGCCGTCAAGAAGATCCTGCACACCGACGACTATCAGCGTTGGCGACGTATTACAGAGCCGGCAATCTCGGATGATGGCGCCTGGGTAACGTATGGGTATAGCAAGCCGAACGCCTTCAACCCCGAGGTGGTGCTCCACATAGAGTCGCTGCTCGACGACACCGAGTTCGAGTTGCTCGACGCCTCGGGGGCGCGATTCTCCGATGACTCTCGGTGGGTCGCCTACTTCGTCGACCTGACCTTCGACGAGGCGCAGAAGCTCCGCCGTGAGGAGGCTCCGCGGCCGCGCACGGTGCAGCTGCTCAACCTCGTGTCCGGCGAGCGTTTTACCTGGGCCAACGCGGCGGCGTTCCAGTTCGCCGCCGGCGCCGACTTTCTCGCCGTCAAGAAGGCACGAGCCGACCGTGACGCGGATCATGAGGGCTCCGACCTCGTTCTCCGAGACCTGGATAGGGGAACCGAACAGCTCATCGGCAGCGTCAATGAGTTCGCCTTCGACCAGCAACTCACCGGCGACGCTGAGCACCTGCCGCCCGATCGCGACGCCCGTTGGCTCGCGTACACCGTCGATGCGGCAGATCAGACCGGCAACGGAGCCTATCTGATCGATCTCGACAGTCGGGCGCTACGGTCACTCGACAACGACGCCCGTACATATTCGAGACTCGCCTGGAGTACGGACGGGAGTGCGCTCGCCCTTCTCAAGGGCAGTAAGCCCGATGGCCAGGCCGAGCGCCTGAACATTCTCGTAACTGTCCGCCGCCTGGGCGCGTCAACGGGCGACACCGACACACCGATCACTACCGAGCTGGACCCCAGGTTCGACGATACGTTCCCCGATGGAATCGTCATCAGCGAACGGTCGCCGATCGCCTGGAGCGAAGACCTCAGCCGCGTCTTCTTCGGGCTCGACGAGCAGCAGGCTGTAGTGGAGAAGCCAGAGGACCCGGATCGAGTGGCCAACGTCGACGTTTGGCATGTGCAGGACGAGCGCATCCAGTCGGTACAGATGATGCAGGCGGACCGCGATCGCAACTTCACATACCGCGCCGCCCTTGTGCTCGATGGCGAGCGCTTCGTGCGCCTCACCGACGAGGCGATGCGCAGTATCACGCTCAGCCGTGATGGGAGGTGGGGCGTGGGTGTCGACGACAAGCCTTACATCTCGGATTGGCAGGAGCCGCAAGCCGACTACTATCGCGTCGACACCAGAACCGGCGAGCGCACGCCGATGTTACAGGGACAGAAGCTGACGCTCGGGCTCTCGCCCGACGGGCGACACTTCTTGTACTGGCGAGACGCGCAGCTGTGGCTGTACGAGCTTGAATCCGGCGATACCCGGAGCCTCACTGCAGACGCTCCGGTGAGCTTCGTCAACCGCGAGTACGACTACCCGGGCACTACCCCGCCCTACGGCGTCGCCGGCTGGACGAAGGACGGGCTAGCGTTGGTCCTCAACCACCGCTACGACCTCTGGTTACAACCGCTCGACGGCAGCCCGGCGACAAGCCTCACCGGTGGTCGGGGCGACTCTCGGGAACTCCGTTTTCGTTATATCCAAACCGCCGCCGGAGAACCCACCATCGACCTCAGCAAGCCGATCCTGTTGTCGGCCTATGGCCAATGGACCAAGCAAGCCGGCTTCTACCGGCTCACCGACGGCGAGCTGGAAGAGCTTGTATTGGACGACCGACGCTTCGGCCGACCGCTCAAGGCGCGCGGCGCCGAGATGTACCTGACAACCCGCGAGACCTTCGAGGAATTCCCCGACATCTACGCCAGCGATGACGGCTTCGCCAGCCTGCGGCGCATCACCGATGCCAACCCATGGCAGGCGGAATACCGCTGGGGGCGGCGCATCCTCTTCGACTACACCAACGACGACGGCGTGCGTCTTCAGGGGACGCTGGCCATTCCCGACGACTACGCTGCGGGCGAGCGCCGCCCGATGCTGGTGAACTTCTACGAGAAGAACTCGCAGAACCTCCACCGGCATATCGCCCCAAGATATGTCACGGGATTCGGCTCACCCCTGATCGAAGCCGTGAGCAAAGGCTACTTGGTAATGCAGGCCGACATCCACTTCCGTACCGGCAACACCCACGCCGACATGCTGGAGTGCGTCGAAGCCGCCACCCGCAAGGTAATCGAGATGGGATACGCCGATCCCCGGAGCATTGGCTTGCATGGTCACAGTTTCAGCGGCCAAGGCTCCGCCTACATTGCCGGGAACTCGACGATGTTCGCCGCCGTGGCGGCAGGCGCGGCAGCAACCAACTTGCTGGCCGATTTCAACCATATGTGGGGATGGACCCCGACGAACATGATCGGCACCGGCGCGAACGCTCATCGCTACGACTACTACGGACAAGGCCGGCTGGGTACCAACCCCTACGACGACAGAGAGCTGTACTGGCGAGAATCCGCGACCAACCACGTGCGCACGATGGACACGCCGCTGTTACTCATGCACGGCACCGCCGACGGCGTCGTCGCGGTGATGGAGGCGGTGCAGCTGTACAACGGTCTGCGGTTCAACGACAAGAACATCATCCTTCTCGCGTATCCCGGCGAGGGACACGGCCTCAGCAACCTCGCAAACCGCCGCGACCTGACGATCCGAATGCAGGAGTTCTTCGATCACCACCTGATGGATTCCCCGCCGCCGGACTGGGTAATCAAGGGAGTGCCTTTCCTGGAGAAGCAGTACGGCGCCTGGGATCGCGGCTCGGTTCCGTAAAGGCGACATCGAGCAATGCGTTTTCGGCGGCGGTGAGCGGTGAGTGGATCCGCCGCCGCTCTCTCCATCCTCAGTCGACCAAATCACAGGTCGTATTCGGGCTCGATCCACTCCTCCCGCGCAGCGGCGGCGTACCATTCGACAATATGGGGATGCTCCCAGACCGATTGCGCGTATTGTTCGCAGACGTCATCCAACTCGACGGCATAGGTACGAAAGCGACTTACGACAGGCGCGTAGGCTATGTCTGCCGCGGAGTATGCGCCGAATAGGTATTCCCCATCGTTCGCCTGTGCGCGACACCGGCGCCAGATCTGCGTGACCCGGGCGATGTCTTCGGCGACGCCGGCCTGTCTACCCACGCCCGGGCTCGAGCGACGGCAGTTAAACGGCATCGCCGTCCGTAGGGCAGTGAACCCAGCGTGCATCTCAGCCACCACAGACCGAGCTCGCGCCCGATCGGCCTCGATGGCAGGCCAGATCCCTGCCTCCGGAAACCGCTCTGCGAGATACTCGGTGATCGCCAGCGAATCCCAGATGATCAGGTCACCGTGGCGCAGGGCCGGGACCTTTCGGGAAGGCGAGTGCTCCCCGATGCGGTCGCGCACGCCGTCCGCGCCTAGATGAAACGCTACCTCCTCGAATTCACATCCCGACTGACGCACGGCAAGCCAGCCGCGCATCGACCACGAGGAGTAGTTCTTGTTGCCGTGGTAGAGGACGTATCCGTTCGTGTTCATGCTCAGTTGCCGTGAACGGCGTACAGATGGTGCTGACCACGAATGTAAATACGGCCGTTGGCGATGGCCGGGGAAGCGTAGATGACCTCATCGAAGTGGTTCCTGGCGATCTCCCGGTACTCTCGCCCAGCCTCGAGGACGGCCACGGAGCCATCGGCGCCGACGATGTAAAGCTTGCCATCTCCCGCTACCGGCGAGGCCGTATATTGCGCCCCCAACCGTTGTCTCCACAGGATCTCGCCGGTGGCTGGATCGGCGCAGAACATCCGGCCGTTCTGCGTTACCCAGTAAAGGAGGTCGCCGTAGATGATCGGCGACGACACGTCCGGAGTACCACGGGTGACCTTCCAACGGAACGGACGGCGCTTGGAGGCCGCAGCCCGCTCCACCTCGCGGCCATCGTCATCGGTCAAGGCCACGGCCGCGATCACCGCCGGGCCGTAGAGCCCACCGGACATGAAGGCGGTCTCACTGTTCGCAACCACGCTCGGGACCGGCACGTGCAGCGGCGTTTCCACCGACCAGAGATGTGCCCCGGAATCGGCATCGTAGGCATGCATGTGATCGTTGACACTCAGGAGCACCGACATGCCACTGGATGTCGGTACCAGCAGGGGCGTTCCGAAGGCGTCGCGACCACCAGCCATCCCGTCGACCCGCCAGCGTTCCTCACCGGTCGCCAGGTCCAGCGAGATGAGATAGGACAACGACTCGAATGATGTGTCGGTCGTAGCATCCTCCATGCCCGCCTCACGGGTCTCCGGCAGGAACGTGAACAGCACGTTATCTCCGTATATCACTGGCGATATCGCAGCGCCGTGGCGCAAGTACCGCATGAAGAGCGGCTCACGGCGCTCCCAGAGGATGTTGCCGTCGAAGTCCATGGTCACCAGCGTCGGGCCGAAGTTGACGACCACGTAGCGGCCGTCCGTTGCCGCCGTCGGCGAGGCATAGGAGTTCGTCGGGTATTTGCGCCCAGAGGGCGCGGCCACCCCCTGCGTCCAAATTTCCTCGCCGGTGTCCGCATCGAGTGCTGTGACCGCACGCCAGAGACCAACGCTGGGTTCCACGAAGTTGAAGAAGCCGAAGCTGAGCATGGCGAGAACGGCCAACCCGCCAGCGGTCACGTAGACGGTCGGCGCAGGCCGGCGATGCGGTCGCCCGGCGAGGCGCACGAATATCCAAAAGACGAGGAACCAGGCGACAGCGATAGCAGCGGGCTGCAGTACGTTCATCTGCCACTCTGCGGGAACCGCCAGATTCGCCAGCCCACGCGGCTGATTGACGTAGAACGCGGCGGTAGCAGCGGCCAACAATCCGGCTGCGCCCAAGCGTAGCCAACTCCCCGCCCGCAATGTCCCTACGGACGCTATCAGCCCGAGGACGATAACCTCACCACTCAGGATCCAGGTGAGGTGGGGACTCTCGACGTTGAAGCCGGCGCTCTTCCACAGCAGCAAATCGGCGAGCTCCCACAGGAAGTACAGCCCCAGCAAGAGGACTGGCAGCATCTCGAGCCTGACCGCCTGACGCACCCACGAAGGTGCTGCCGATACGTCGGTACCACCGAGCCCGAGGCCGCGCCAGGCCCACATCAGCATGAACACGAGAAGCGCCAGACCCAGCAGTCCGCTGACGGGGATCAAGAGCGACTTGGTAAACACCGTGTCGGTGCGCTCATAGGCAGTGGTAACGAGCACTCGATCACCGAATACCACCGGCGAGGAGTGTCCCGCGCCGGCCAGAGGCTTCTTCCAAAGAACGCCCCGCTCGGTATCCCATTCGACCGGCAGGTTCGTGGCCCTCGACACGCCGCTACCATCCCCTCGCCAGCCCGGCCAGTTGCCGTCCTGGGCGCTCACATCGGGTGTCAGGACAGCAATGGCGAAGACGATGGCCACGATCGTGGTGGCTCGTATAGGCATGGGTTCGGCTCCTGCGGCTCGCGCTTCTGATGCCGGGGCAGGACGTCGCCCATACCCCCCCGCAGCCGAAGTATAGGACGGCCCCAGGAGTCTCGTCAGCGAAGTTGACCCGAGCTCTCGCTGAGCGGGTGCAAGGGCCGCCCTGGCTTTCTCGGCGGCCGAATGGAAGCCTCTTGACCACAGTGTTCGGTCCATTTACGCTCCGTCGGCGTTCATTGTTCACCCTGGGAATCGATGCGGACAATCGCTGTTAGCAACCTCAAGGGCGGCGTCGGCAAGACAACGACGACGTTCAATCTCGCCGCCGTGCTGGCCGAGCTCGGCCATACCGTGCTAGTCATCGATGCCGACTCTCAGGGGAGCCTCACGGAATGCCTCGATTTGCCTGCGCTCGGAGCGCACCAGACCCTCGCCGACGTGCTCCGCGGCCAGGCAACGATCGGTACAGCCGCGGTCCGCACTCGGATTCCCGGCATTTGGGGCGTCGCCGCGTCGCCCCGGCTCGACGACATCAATCGGCGCAACTTGGCGGGCGAGCGCGTACTACTGGCTCGTCTCCCCGAGACCTGCGACTACGCCATCATCGATTGCCCACCCGGCAACGGCGGGGTGGTGCTGCTCAACGCTTTCGTGGCGGCGCAGCATATCCTCTGCCCCGTACAGGCTCGCGGCATGGCCTACCAAGGCGTCCAGCGCGTGCTGGAGTTGGTACGAGAGTTGCGCGATCTGGGCGCCAATCCGAGTCTCGACCTGCTCGGCATTTTCGCGAACGCCTTCGACGCCCGCACTCGTATCGCCCATCAGGTCCTCGAAGCAATGCAATCGGCCTACGGCGACCTGGTTCTCGACACGGTGGTGAACGATTGTGTACAGATCTCGGAGTCGACCGACGCGCCCGAGCCGATCACGCGATATGCGCCGGCCACCCGGGCGGCGGCTGAGTTCCGTTCGCTGACCAGAGAGATCATCCGCCGGGCAGCCTCCCGGAGGGGCTACTTCGGATTGCCTCAGCACCATGAGGAGCGCCGGCGCCTCACCGTGATCGACGGCCACGCAGCAGAGGCCCGACGCCAGTCTGCCGGCCTCTGAGCCGTTGCACCCGCGTGACTGGCCACTTTGGGCCTGGGCGCTCCTGACCATCGTCGTCTACCCGCTCGGCTACGAGCTCACCGTTGGCGCCTACACGTTCTCCACCGGCGTCGCTTTGCTCGCAGGCTGCGTGCTCGGCGGCTCTGGCGCGCTTCGCTCACAGGGGATGGCGCTCGTGGCCCTCATGGCTCTGAGCCTCATGGGGGTCGTCGGGGAAGTCGCCGACTGGGGCTACATGGCCGGTCGCGTGGCGGCAGGCGCGGCAGCAAGTCGTTTGGTCACTGATACCGATCATCTGCGCCGCCGATCCGTTCGATGGATCCTGCTGGTCATGGCCCTGGTGACTGCGGTCACAGCGCACGCCTGGCAGGAGCCCTGGATTGGTCAGCAGCTCAAACCCTATTTCAACGCGGTTCTGGTCCTGGCCCTGGTGATTGCGTTCTTCTACGCCCTCCGGCTCGTGGAGCGGCCGGCTCGCGTTCTGGCGCTCACCGCCAGCCTCTCGCCGTACTATGCGGCGGGTCTCGCGTGGGCTGCTTTCAGCCAGCGCTATTTGCAGCCCGCCGGTGAGGTCATGGCTCCCGGAGATCTACTGTTTCATGGCTATGTGACCCATGTGCCGGGCGACGTGCTGATGGCAGTCGTGGTCGCATTCCTTACCGGGCCCAAGCACGGTCAGCGTGCCGACCCGTTACGTTGACCGTTTTCGCGTACCGCTGCTATAGTTCCAACCTTGCTGCGGCTCTCGTGCATCCCAGTAACAGGCCGAGAGCCGCGTTGTCTTAGCGCAGGCGCGTAGCTCAGTTGGGAGAGCGCTTCCCTGACGCGGAAGAGGTCGTCGGTTCGAGCCCGGCCGCGCCTATTCATCCTTCCACCGGTCGTGGTGAAGCGACTCGTGCGAAAACATCGATGAGTCAGCTACAGATCAAGATCGGCGACCAGACACACGACGTCGACGCCGGCGCTCGTGTCGGCGAGTTCCTGGCCGAAGCGGCTCCCGACTGGCTCGCCACTGGCGTAGGCGTGCGCCTCGGGGAGCACGATCTCGATTTCCAGATGGCCCTGGTGGAGTCTGGGGAGCTCGAGCTCATCAGCGCCGAGTCGAATCCGGCGGCCGCCCTGGAGATGGCGCGACACACGGCGTCTCACGTGTTGGCGCAGTCTGTGCAGCAGTTGTTTGGTGATACTCAGGTGGGAATCGGCCCGCCGACCGCCACTGGCTTCTACTACGATTTCCTGCGCGAACAACCGTTCACGCCGGAAGACCTGGAGAAGATCGAAGCGCGGATGCGGGAGCTCATTGCTGGCGATCAGCCGATGCTGCGTCTCGAGATGCCGAAGGAAGAGGCGCTGGAGCTGTTCGCGAGCAAGGACGAGCCGCTGAAGTGCGAGCTCATTCGCGACAAGGGCGGCCACTCGGTCTCCTGTTATCAGCAGGGCGAATTCATCGACTTCTGTACCGGACCGCACCTGCCGTCCACGGTGCAAATTCCTTCCATCAAGGTGCTGCACTCGGCAGCGGCCCACTGGCGCGGCCGCGACGACGCGCCGATGATGCAGCGTATCTACGCCACGGCGTTCTTCTCCGACGAGGCCCTTCAGGAGCACCTCGATCAGCTCGAGGAGATTCGCAGACGCGACCATCGTCGCCTCGGGACCGACCTCGATCTCTACCACATCGACGAATCGGCGGGGCCGGGCATGGTCTTCTGGCATCCGAAGGGTGCCTTGATCCGTAGCTTGATCGAGGACTATCTGCGTGCGGAGCACCTTCGACGCGGTTATGACCTCGTGTACACGCCGCACATCGCGCGCCAGAAGCTATGGGAGAAGTCCGGGCATTGGGATTACTACCGGGAGAACATGTATTCGCTCGACATCGACGATCAAGAATATGTCCTCAGACCGATGAACTGCCCAGGCCACATCCTCGTGTACCAGACCCGCGGTCGCTCATACCGTGAGCTGCCCGTGCGCTTGGCGGAGTTCGGCACCGTCTACCGTTACGAGCGCTCTGGCGTCCTACACGGGATGCTGCGGGTCCGTGGCTTCACCCAGGACGACGCGCATCTGTTCTGTACACCCGAGCAGATCGACGAGGAGATCCTGGGCGCTTTGCAATTCATGCGCGACCTCTTGGCCACGTTTGGTTTCGACGAGTACAACGTGGAGCTCTCAGTTCGTGATCCCGGAGATACTGGCAAGTATGCTGGCTCCGACGCCGACTGGGAACGTGCCGAGACGGCCCTCGGCCGGGCGCTCGATGCCGAGGGGTTCGACTACACACGGATGGAGGGCGAGGCGGTCTTCTATGGACCCAAGATCGACGTCCAAGTCACCGACGCGATCGGCCGCAAATGGCAATGCTCCACAGTGCAGTTCGACTTCACCCTTCCCGAGCGTTTCGACATCACGTTCGTTGGTAGCGACTCCCACGAACACCGCGTGATCATGATCCACCGCGCGCTGTTAGGGTCCTTCGAGCGCTTCTTCGGTATGTTGGTAGAACACTACGCGGGCGCCTTCCCGCTCTGGCTGGCGCCGACGCAGGCGACCGTGATTCCCATCGCGGACCGGCATCGCGACTACGCTGGGCAGATCGCTGACGAAGCACGATCGCGCGGCCTTCGTGTGTCCGTCGACGGGCGCTCCGAAAAGATGGGCGCCAAGATCCGCGACGCCCAAATGCAAAAGACCCCCTTCATGTTGGTGGTCGGCGACCGCGAAGCCGAGGCCGGCCAGGTCGCCGTTCGTCACCGCGCCGCAGGCAACCTCGGTACCATGCCGACGTCAGAGTTCATCGAGCGCACCGTAGCCGACGTCGAGGTGCGTGCCCTTCAGGAGTGGCCTGTTGAGGCGGACTGAGGCATCCTTTAGTGTCCGTCGGCCGAGTTCAGCGGGTGATCCGCGCCAACCATTCGAGGAAACCAAGCAATTAGCGACAAGCGCCATCGTATAAACGAGAACATTCGCGTCCCGCAGGTTCGTCTGATCGACGGAGACGGTAACCAGGCCGGCATCGTCCCCACCGAGGAGGCCATGGATTTGGCTCGACAGGCGGGTCTGGATCTCGTGGAAGTCGCGCCCACGGCCCAACCGCCCGTATGCCGGCTTATGGACTACGGCAAATACGTCTACCGTCTCGCGAAGGATCGCAAGCAAAAGGCACATCAGCCACAGCTCAAAGAAGTAAAATTCCGGCCCAAGATCGACGAGCACGACTACGCCTTCAAGCTTAACCACATCAAGCGATTTCTCGGCGAAGGTCACATGATCAAGGCGACGATCATGTTTCGCGGCCGCGAAGTGGTACATCCGGAGCTCGGTCGTCGAATTTTGGAACGCGTCCAAGAGGACCTCGACGAGGGAAGCTTCAGGGTCGAGAGTCGCCCCAGCATGCTGGGACGGCAGATGATCATGATCCTGACGCCGAAACGCGACTGAGGTTCCTACCGGCGCCTGGGCGCGCAGGACATCCGCGGGTATTCCGTGGCCAACGAGGAACGATATGCCGAAGATGAAGACGCACCGTGGCGCAGCCAAGCGCTTCAAGCGCACCGGTACTGGCAAGCTGGTGCGCCGCAAGGCCTACAAGGCCCACATCCTGACCAAGAAGTCACGCAAGCGGAAGCGGCGGCTCGGTAAACCGACTACGCTGACCAGCGCCGACTACAAGCGCGTGGATCGGCTGCTCCCCGGCTAGCCGGCCAGTAACGGAGGGAACCATGCGCGTCAAGCGCGGCAATGTCCATACGAGGCGGCGCCGCCGCGTTCTCAAGCAGGCGAAGGGTTACTTCGGCGCCAGGAGTCGCCTCTACAGCGAGGCGAGCGAGGCAGTCGACCGGGCGCTGCAGTACGCCTTCCACGGCCGCAAACGCAAGAAGCGCGACTATCGCCGTCTATGGATCACGCGAATCAACGCCGCAAGTCGTGAGCATGGACTGTCCTACAGCCAGTTCATCAACGGCCTCGCGGTCGCCGGGGTCGGCCTGGACCGCAAGGTGCTTGCCGAGCTCGCCGTAAAGGATCCGCACGCCTTCGAGGCGCTCGCCGCCACCGCTAAGAACGCCCTTAGCTGAGCTGGATATGGCGGCTGCCCCGCTGGACAACGTGGCGGGCGCGGCTGGTGATCCGCTAGAGCTCGTCGAGACGATCGTCGAGGAGTTTCACCGCGAGAGCGCCGGCGTAACAGATCTCGACACGCTCGAAGAAATCCAGGCGCGCTACCTGGGTCGCAAGCGCGGTCGACTCACGGCAGTCTTTCAGAGCATGCGGAATCTCGATGCCGACACGAAGCGGCAAGTTGGCGCGGCAGCCAACCGCGCCAGACAGGCGATCGGCACGGCGCTGGAGGAGCTCGAGCAGCGGCTCCGCATCTCTGCATCCGCCGAGCGTGCCAGGGACGAAGCCATCGACGTCACACAGCCGGCCGTTCCCGACGCGCTCGGCGGACTTCACCCGATCACGCGTACGCTCGCGGAGATTGAGAGCATCTTCGTCGCCATGGGGTACGAAGTGGTCGACGGCCCCGAGATCGAGACCGATTGGTACAACTTCGGAGCGCTCAACTTTCCGCCCGATCACCCGGCGCGCGACGCACAGGACACCCTGCACCTGGACGACGACCTGCTGCTTCGCACGCACACTTCACCCGTCCAGATTCGCTATATGGAGACTCACGAACCTCCTTTCGCGATCATCGTTCCGGGGCGCGTTTTCCGCCGGGACACGCCGGATGCAACCCACACCCCCATGTTCGTCCAGCTCGAAGGCCTGGTGGTCGACACCGACATCACGTTGGCAGACTTGAAAGGCACGCTCGATACGTTCGCCAAAGCGCTGTTCGGACCTCAGACGGCGACGCGATTTCGACCCGGGTACTTCCCCTTCACCGAGCCTTCTGCTGAGCTCGACGCCACCTGCCCGGCGTGCAGCGGCGAGGGATGTCGAATCTGCAAGGGATCGGGCTGGGTAGAATTACTGGGCTCCGGAATGGTGCACCCCGTTCTGTTCGAGAACGTCGGCTATGAGCCTGGCCGTTACCAGGGGTTCGCGTTCGGGTTCGGAATCGACCGCATCACGGCGGTGCGCTACGGCGTCGAGGACATCCGCTACTACTACGAAAACGATCTGCGCTTCCTGCGCCAGTTCGCTTCCTAGTCGCCGACCGATGCGCTTCTCTCGCAACTGGATCGCCGACTACACGGACCTCCCGGACGAGACTCAGGCGCTATGCGCCACACTCTCCATGCTCGGGCTCGTGGTCGACGACGCTCGACCCGAGGGCGACGATCTGAGCCTCGACCTCGATTTGCCGAGTAACCGCCCCGACGTGCTCAACCACCACGGCCTCGCTCGTGAGCTCGCCATCGCGCTCGACGCCAACCTGCGCCAACCGTCAGATGAAGTCAGCGAGTCGGGGGATCCAACCACGTCGCTCGCTAGCGTGCGGGTCGAGGATCCGGCCGGGTGCCCGCGCTTCGCCGCCCGCGTGATCGTCGATGTCGAGGTAGGCCCGTCACCGGACTGGATGTGCGCGCGGCTTGAATCGATCGGCCTGCGTCCCATCAACAACGTCGTCGACGTGACCAACTTCGTGATGTGGGAGCTTGGGCGGCCGATGCACGCTTACGACCTCGACGAGCTCGTCGACGGCCAGCTCGTTGTGCGCCGGGCACGGGATGGCGAACGCCTTGTCACCCTGGACGAGGTCGAACGCAAGCTCACCTCCGACGACCTGGTGATCGCCGACCACGAGCAGCCCGTAGGAATCGCAGGAGTGATGGGGGGCGCGAAGACCGGCGTAACGGAGTCGACCCGGCGAGTGCTGCTCGAGTGCGCCTACTTCGACCCGGTCACGGTGCGTCGGATGTCCAAGCGCCTCGGCTTGCACACCGACGCCAGCCACCGTTTCGAAAGGGATATGTCGCCGCAAGGCATCTTGGCGGCGGTCCAACGAGCCTGCCATCTGATCGCGCTACAAGGTGGAGGAACCGTCAGTTCTGAGGGGATCGACGCCGTCGGCTCGTTGCCAGAAGCTCGACGTCTGGTGCTTCGTGCCGAGCGCCTGCGCGGCTATCTCGGGGTGGAGGTCTCCGCCGACCGCGTCACCGCCATCCTGAGCGCACTCGGGTTCGCTGTGAGCGACGCCGCGGGAGATTTCGAGGTCGTCGTGCCGCCGCGTCGCATCGACGTTTCGCGCGAGGAGGATTTGATCGAGGAGATCGCGCGCTTCCACGGCTATGATCAGCTACCGAGCACCCTGCCCCTGCTGCGCAGGCGTGACACCCGCGGCGCGAGCGAAGCGCTCCGGCGCGAGCGGCGCCTCAAGGACATCTGCGCCGCCTCCGGCTATTGGGAAGCGATGACCTTCGTGTTCACCAGTGCCACTGAACAGACTCCTTTCCTGGACGGAGAGACACCGTTGGCGCTCGTAAACCCGATCTCAGAGGCTATGGGCGTAATGCGCACTAGCATGCTGCCAGGCCTGCTCGCGGCTATAGCTCGCAATCGTAATCGTGGGGCACGCCGGGTCAGGCTGTTCGAAGTCGGCCGAACGTTCCATGGCCGCGACAGCGGGCCCCCAATCGAGCGCCGCCGGCTGGCACTTGCAGCCTGTGGCGCCGCTCACGAGGCGCATTTTGCCGTCCCGGAGGTCTCCAGTGGTTTCGGAGAGTTGAAGGGCACCCTGGAAACCCTGCGCGCCCGAATGCGCTGGCCGCGGATCGAGTGGTCTGCTGCCCATGTACCGGGGCTGCAGCCCGGCTCGGCAGCCGAGATTCGCATCGGTGAGCTAGCCGCCGGGATCGCCGGCAAGGTTGCCCCCGAAGTACCCGCGGCGCTTGGTACCGACGTCGCCGTGTGGGCGGCAGAGCTCGAAGTCGGCGCATTGCTGGAGCACGAGGCGACTGATTTCTCCATCGATCCGCTGCCCCGGTACCCGGCCGGCGAGCGAGACCTGACGATTCTGATCGATGACCATCTGCCGTTCGGAACGATCGTGGCAGAAGTAACCGCACTGCAGGGGATTCCGCTGGCAGAGCTACGTCTACTCGACCTCTATAGCGGCGGCGACGTGCCGGACGGGCGGCTCGCCGCGACTTTACGGTTGACCTATCGCGCCAACGACCGCACCCTCACTGCCGAGGAGATCGAGGCCGCCCAAGAGCGAGTGGTCGATCATCTTGAACGTTGCCTCGGCGCTGCGCGCCGCTGATTTTGTTGGGTGCCAGTGCCCATCGTCTGATTCGGAACGCTCCATGAGCAAGAACCCCTATGCGCCGCTCGAACGGGCCATCACGGTCGCGGTTGTCGAGCTCCGTTCGCTACGCGACCAGCGCGCCGCTCTTCAGGCGCGCGTCGACCAGCTCGAACGACGGCTTGCGGCACGTGTTGACGCCGCCGGCCGGCCTCCTCCCCCACAGCCTCACGTCGACATCGCCGTGGATGTCGGAGGCCCAAGCGAGCGACTACAGCAGCTGGAGCGTGAGCGCGAGGCGATCAAGACTCGGCTTCTCAGCCTTCAGGCACGACTCGGATACTTGGGAAGCGCCGAGCCGGAGGAACGCCAAAATGACCACCGTTGATATTCTCGGTCGCAGCTATAACATAAGAGGCGAACATGATCCGAACACGATCCGGGTCCTTGCTCGCTACGTCGACAGCCGGATGCGGCAGATGGAAGAGCGAGTGGGGCCCGGGGATGCTCTGGGCGTCGCCGTGCTGGCGGCGCTTAACATTGCTGACGATTACTACCGAACCCACACGGCTCTAGAGAAATATCAGAACGAAGTCAATGAACGAACGCGAGACCTGGCGCAGGAACTAGGCCAGGTTCTCGAACCGGTGAACGAGGAACTCGGACGGCCACTCGACAAATGAGGCAACGAACGGTAAAACGCCCTGACGAGTGCATCTGTGGAGGATTGCAAGCGCGACAGTCGCTCGCTGGTTGAACCTCCGCTCCCTGCACGGCGCACCTTTCGCCTGTCTGCCCGATACGTGGCTGCACCGAAGCCTCGAACGCCCTAGATCGCCCATAGACTCGTCTGTCGCCTCCGGAGCCCGGAGGGGGTGACATGTCGCAGGAGTTCATCGCAGGGGCGGGCACAATCGCAGGCCTCGCGGTTCTTGTTGTCATCGTTTGGTTCTTCATGCGCGGACGGCCCGGCGCCCGAGAGGACCTGGGCAGGGCACGAGGCAAAGCCGGGCGGCTCATCGAGGACGCTGAACTTCAGGCAGCTGTGCTGCTGAAGGAAACGCGCATAGAAGGGCGCGAACAGCTCCACGCCGAGCGCCAGGCACTTGATGCCGAGTCGCGCGAGCGCCGTCAACACATGGCCGAGGCCGAGGCACGCATACACGAGCGGCAAGAGTCGCTCGAGCGACGCGCCAACCGAATCGACGAGCGTGAGCGCAAGCTCAAACACTATGACGACCGCCTGCAGGGCAGGGAGCGCGACGTGAACCTGTTGCGCGAAGAGGCCGCGCAGCGTCGTGACGAAGCTGTGACACAACTCGAGAAAGCTGCGCACTACCACCGCGAGGACGCCAAAGCGCAGTTGGTTCGAGCGATGGCACGCGAGGCAAAGGAAGAAGGGGCACGGCAAGCAACTCGCATTATCGACGAGGCCAAGACCAACGCCACTCGGGAAGCCAACCGCGTCGTGGCAACGGCAATCCAACGGTGCGCCAGCAACCACGTGGCCGAGAACACCGTGTCCGTCGTAGCGCTGCCCTCGGATGATATGAAGGGGCGCGTAATCGGGCGAGAAGGCCGCAATATTCGTGCGTTCGAGATGATGACGGGTGTCAACCTGATCGTCGACGACACGCCGGAGGCCGTGCTGATCTCGAGCTTCGATCCCTTCCGGCGCGAGATTGCGAAACTCGCGTTGGATCGGCTGGTTTCGGACGGTCGCATTCACCCGGCCCGGATCGAGGAGGTCGTGCAAAGGGTGCGTGAGGAGATCGAAGAGCAGATCCTCGTCGATGGGACCAGCGCCGCGACCGAGATCGGCATTCACGACATGGCGCCGGAGTTACTTCGCCTCCTCGGCATGCTGAAATTCCGTACCTCGTATGGTCAGAATGTGCTTCGCCATTCGATCGAAGTCGCGACGATTTCGGGCATCATCGCGGCCGAGCTCGGCGCCGACCACACGGTTGCACGCCGCGGCGGGCTATTGCATGACGTCGGCAAAGCTGTCGACCAAGAAATAGAAGGGACGCATCTGCAGATAGGTATCAAGTTGCTTCGCAAGTACGGCGAATCCAAGGAGGTCGTACACGCGATGGAGGCACACCATTTCGACGTCGAGCCGGCCACCGTAGAGGCGGTCATCGTACAAGCCGCAGACGCGTTATCGGCAGCCCGCCCGGGTGCGCGACGCGACATGCTCGAGACGTACGTGAAGCGTTTGCAAAAGCTCGAACAGATCGCCGATTCGTTCCGCGGGGTTGCCAAATCCTACGCCATTCAGGCGGGGCGCGAGCTGCGTATCATCGTCGAATCCGGCAAGGTCAGCGACATCGAGTCGATCTGGCTTTCGCGCGATATCGCGAATCGCATCCAGCGCGAAGTGCAGTATCCCGGCGAGATCAAAGTCACGGTTATCCGTGAGACCCGAGCGGTGGAGATCGCCCATTGAAGCTCCTGTTCCTCGGTGACGTGGTGGGAAAGCCTGGGCGTCAGGTACTCGCCGAGCGGCTCGGACCATTGCAGCGCCAGTGGCAGGTGGACTTCACGATCGTTAACGGCGAGAACTCGGCGGGCGGCCGCGGCATCACGCCGGCAATGGCCGACCAGATCCTGGCACTCGGTGTTGACGTGATCACGAGCGGCAATCACATTTGGGCGCAAGGAGCGATCGAAGGGTATTTGCGCTCCGAGACACGCCTGCTGCGTCCCGACAATTATCCAGCTCCAAGTGCCGGCAGTGGCTTGTTCCTGGGCCGCAGCCGTCGCGGGGTCGAGGTCGCCGTAGTCAACCTCCAGGGCAGAGTCTTCATGCCGGCGCTCGACTGCCCGTTCCAGGCGATTGATCGGATTTTGGACGAAATAGGTGGACGTGCCCGCATCGTCCTGCTCGACATGCATGCCGAAGCGACGTCCGAGAAGCTGGCCATGGGTTGGTACTGCGATGGTCGGGTCACTGCTGTACTGGGAACCCACACGCACGTGCCCACAGCCGACGCCCGCATCCTTCCGGGTGGCACGGCGTTCTGCACCGACGTCGGAATGACAGGTCCGTACGACTCGGTCATCGGAACGCGGCCCGACCTGGCCATCGAACGTTTGTTGAGCGCGCGGCCGGTGCGCTTCCAGGTGGCCAATGGCAACCTCTGCGTAGCGGGCGTTGTTGTCGAGGCCGACCCTGCGACAGGTCGCGCACTCAGTATTCATCAAATCATCGATCCACCGCTGGCAAGCTCGCGGTGACCAACCAGGGGGCGCTACCGCTCACTGGCGCGGCGGATCGTCGCGTATGGTCGGTCAGCGACCTGGTCGAAGACGCCAAGTGGTGCCTGGAGACCACATACTCCGCCGTATGGGTGCAGGGCGAGGTTTCCAACTTCCGCGCACAGGCAAGCGGACATTGGTACTTCGATCTCAAGGACGAGCACGCAGTCTTGCCGGTAGCGATGTTTCGCAGCGACAACATCGGCGTCGCGTTCGAGGTCGAAGAGGGCCTCGAGGTCACGGCCTTCGGCCGTCTTTCGCTGTTCGTCCGTGCCGGCCGATTCCAGCTGATCGCCAACCTCCTGGAACCCCGAGGTTGGGGCGCACAACAACTCGCATTCGAGCAACTCAAGCGCAGGCTCGCGGCCGAGGGACTGTTCGACGAGCAGCGCAAACGCACCCTTCCTTTGCTGCCGAGGTGCGTCGGTGTGGTAACCAGTCCGGACGGAGCTGCCTGGCACGACATGACACGGGTTTGGGAGCGTCGCCAGGTCGGGATGCGCGTTCTACTGGTGCCGGCAACAGTGCAGGGTGATCGCGCCCCAGGAGACATCGTTGCCGCGATCGAGCTGCTGAATCAGCACGGCCAAGCCGACGTGATGATCGTCGGACGCGGTGGCGGTTCGCGCGAAGATCTAGGGGCATTCAACGATGAACGGGTGGCGCGGGCCATCGTCACCTCGCGAATCCCGGTGATCAGTGCTGTCGGACACGAGATCGACGTCACGATCGCCGACTTGATCGGTGATCGTCGCGCCGCGACTCCCACCGCCGCGGCCGAGATCGTCGCGCCGGCCCGTAGCGATCTTGTGCGCCGGCTGCGCGGTGCGGCCCGGCGGGCAGAATCCGCCGTTGACCGCCGTGCCCGACAGGCCCGCGAGCGGCTACAGGATAACTTTCTGAGACGCGCGCTCGAGCGCCCGGAGCGAAGGCTGACTGCCTATCACCAGCGACTGGACGCGGCCTGGTCGAGTACCGGCGCATCCGTCCGACGCCAGCTCGAAGCTGGACGTGCTCGGCTCGAAGCTGCCGCGTCGCGCACCGGCCGCCATTCGCCTCAACGCGTTGCCGAGCACCGAGCCGCCCGATTGCATACCGCTTCAGAAGCACTACAGACGATGATGCGCGGGCGCCTACACAGCGCCCGAGAGCGGCTTGCTTCGACGGCCGCCCGAACCGAGGCGATGAGTCCGCTGGCGGTTCTTGGGCGAGGATACGCCCTTTGTCAGGATGCGTCGGGGGCATTGGTACGCGACGCAGAGCGTGTGGCCAACGGCGACCGGGTTTCCGTGACCGTACGTCGTGGGTGGCTAGACTGTGAAGTAGTGGCGCACTCGACGAAGAGCTAGCAGGCCGTGGTGAAAGTGTGATGGGTCTGGTTACGGCGAGTTGGGGCCAGATGCAAGGCGGCCTGACACTGGCGATGCCCTAGCCATCGTCGAGGAAGGCCAACGCCGCAAATGGCCCCAAATCGCCGTAACCCTTCGGGCGACAGGGGGTTGCGCGCGTATGCTGCGTCGTTCCTCGTCAACGATGGGGCAACCATCGCCTCGTCCTCTCTCCTTGCCTCCACTTCGCAAGACCCTGTTGCCAGACCCACCACACTTTCTCCACGGCCTGCTAGCAGGTGTTAGTGTCCTGATCATGTCTGCCGAACCTCCCGCCGATGACCTCGGCTTCGACGCCGCTCTCGAACAACTCGAGAGTCTGGCACGTGAGTTAGAGGAGGGTGATATCCCGCTCGAACAGGCACTCGAGGTATACGAGCGCGCCGTGGGACTGTTCCGTGCCTGCCGCGATCGACTTACCGGGGTCGAAGCCAAGCTCGAGCTCCTGACTCGCGATCTCGAGGGAGAGCCGCTCACCACGCCGCTGGGGGCTCCCGCCGAGACTGGTGATGGTTGAGCCAGAACCCACTACGGCCGGTGCCGATTTCGACCTCCGGGAGTTCGTTGCGCAAGAGAGAGTGCGCGTCGACGACGAGCTCGAACACCTGCTACCGGCGGCCAACCGTGAGCCGCAGAGCCTGCACCGCGCCATGCGTCATTCCGCCCTCGGCGGCGGCAAGCGACTTCGCCCGCTACTGACCATCGCGGCCGGTCGCGCATGCAATGTGGAACCATCGGAGGTACTGGCGGCAGCCTGCGCCATCGAGCTGATCCACACCTATTCGCTCATCCACGACGATCTCCCGGCCTTCGACAACGAGGAGCTCCGGCGCGGTCAACCAACGTGTCACGTGGTCTTCGGGGAGGCGGTCGCGATTCTCGCCGGTGACGCATTGCAAGCGTTGGCGTTCGAGACCCTGCTGAAGGCCGCAAGCGACGCCACGAATCCTCACGGATGGATGGCGGCGACGCGGCGAGTCGCAACTGCCGCAGGCAGCATCGGCATGTGCGGCGGCCAAACATTAGACATCGAGGCTACCGGCGAGCCGATCGCGCTGCCAGCGTTGCGCGGTCTGCATGCTGCAAAGACCGGGGCGTTGCTCACCGCCGCGGTAGTCTGTGGCGGCCTGGTCGGGGCCGCCAGCGACGCCGAATGTGATGCGCTCGAGCGTTACGGCGACTCCATCGGCCTCGCCTTTCAGGTAGTGGACGACTTGCTCGATGTGGAAGGCGACATCGATGAGCTGGGCAAGCGACCAGGCGGCGACGCGGCGCGCGGTCAGCCCACGTTTCCGGCCCTGATCGGTGTCGAGGCGGCGCGTGCCGAAGCGACGTGCTTGCGCGAAACGGCGATCGCGGCGTTGGGACGCTTCGGAGCCGAGGCCGCCGCGCTACGCGGCCTGGCCCGACTGATCGTCGACCGCACGAGCTAGTGGCTGCGCCCGTCCGACTCGATCAGGCGCTCGTCGATCGCGGTCTCGTGGCCAGCCGTAGCATGGCGCGTCGCCTCGTCCTTGCCGGCCAAGTTCGAGTTGACGGGCACGCGGTTCACAAGCCCGGGACGCCAGTCAAAACCGCGGCAACCCTCGCGGTCGCGAAGGCACCGCGCTACGTCAGCCGTGGCGGCGACAAGCTGGAGCCGACCCTCGCGGCCTCCGGCATCGACATATCCGCGGCAACGTGCCTCGACGTGGGCGCTTCCACAGGAGGCTTCACCGATTGCCTCCTGCAGCACGGCGCCGCAGCGGTCGTGGCAGTCGACGTTGGATACGGTCAACTCGCATGGAAGCTCCGTCAGGATACGCGCGTGCACGTCCTGGAGCGCACCAATGCACGTCACCTTACCGCCGAATCATTGCCACGCGAGCTCCCGGGGGCAATCACGGTGCTCACCGTCGACGTATCCTTCATAGGTTTGCTCAAAATACTCCCCGCGACAACCCACCTGAGTGACCCTCGATGCCAGGCGCTCGTACTAGTAAAGCCACAGTTCGAAGCCGGCCCCAACGACGTCGAGCGTGGCGGAGTCGTGCGTTCCGCGGACATCCGCCAGCGCACGGTTCAGGCTGTGGCCGCCGGAGCTCGGGAGCTTGGTTGGCGCGTACATCGTGCCTATCCGAGCCCTCTACGGGGACCACGTGGGAACTGGGAGTGCTTCCTCCACCTCGGCCGCGAGCCGGGTGCGGTCGCTGCCGGAGATACGCGCTGGCTCGACCAGCTAGAGATAC
Organism: Acidobacteriota bacterium; assembly: GCA_965205505.1. Classification (GTDB taxonomy): domain Bacteria; phylum Acidobacteriota; class UBA890; order UBA890; family WLXD01; genus DASCOT01. Next base: position 2,134,842 of record CBDBHB010000009.1, on the reverse strand, counting down.
CCGATGATTGACGGTGCCGCGGCCGTCTCGACGAGCTTCCGGCGCATCGGGATCGTTGCGAAGGGCAGCAACCCCAGCGTGGCTCGCGCCCTCCAAGGTCTGCTCGAGCGGCTGGACGCTCGCAACATCGAGGTACAGCTCGATATCGAAGCCGCCAGCATGCTGGAGACTGGTGATAGTGGTACAGAGCGACGAGCGCTCGCCGCTGGGGTCGACTTGCTGGTGGTACTCGGTGGCGACGGTACGTTGCTGTCGATTGCGCGGTTCGCGGCGGCTGCTGGTGTCCCCGTGCTCGGGGTCAACTACGGCGGTCTCGGGTTCCTTACCGCCACCCCGCGCGATGAGCTCATCGAGGCGACCGAGAGCGTCCTCGACGGACACTACATCAGCAGCGAGCGAAGCATGCTTCGCGCTGAGCTCGAGGGCGCGGCACGCGACCAGCCAGTGAAGCATGACGTGCTCAACGATGCGGTAATCAACAAGACCGACCTGGCGCGGATCGTCGAGCTTACTGCCATGGTCAACGACGATCTGGTGAGCTCGTTCGCATCCGACGGTCTGATCGTTTGCACTACAACCGGCTCGACCGCATATTCGCTCGCCGCTGGCGGCCCCATCGTCATGCCAGAGGTCGATGCGATCGTTCTGACACCCATTTGCCCGCACACTTTGACTAACCGCCCGCTCGTGCTGCCAGGTGACGCGGTAGTGAAGATTCGCCACGAATCGCGTAATCAGGAGGTCATCCTCACCCTGGATGGGCAGGCTGGTTTCAAGCTGTATGCCGGCGAGACGGTAACCATTCGGAAGTCTCCCCTAGCTGTGCGCCTGCTGCAGCCGGTACCGCGATCGTACTTCGATATCTTGCGCACCAAGCTGCAGTGGGGGTCCCGATGAGCTGGCTGCGTCCGGCCTCGCTCGGGCTCGGGCTTGCCATCCTGTCAGCTGCCTGCGGCGCAGGGGGCATCACCGACCCCCTCGCACCGATTCCCGTGCGCGTAGAACCGGCGGACGTGGAACCGGTGGCGCTGCGCGAACACTGGAAAGTCGAGTCTGAGCTCGACATCGACAACGACGACGAACCGGACGCACCATCGCAGGTACCGGCGCTGGGCACAAGCGCGGTGTTCATCGCCTACGGGACCCAGATGCTGGCTCGTGACCGGGACAACGGCAACATGCTGTGGCAGCTGCGCATGGCATCCGAGATCACGCTGGCGCCGATCGCCATCAGCGACGGCGTCCTCATCGCCACCGACGAACGTTGGCTTTGGCTCGATGCACTCGGCCGTACCAAGACCGCGCTCGCCATCGCGGCGACTCCCCTCGACACCACCACTATCGGTCGACGCATCTATGTGGCGGATCCCGCTGGCGTCTACGCTTTACGGCTCAATGACGAGGGCACGCCAACCATCGTGCCGGTCTGGCGGACGGAGCTGGAAGGCGTTGGCTTTTTGACCGCCAGCCCACCCGACCAGCGGATATTCGTGGTCACGGCGGACCGGCGCGTCCACGCCCTCAACGTGCGCGACGGCCAGGTACTCTGGAGCAGCGATAGCGTCGAGGCCGGCGGGCCCCGGCCCACCGCCATCGCGGGGACGCTCTTCGTCGTTGCCAGCGATAACCGGATCGTCGCTCTCGACGCCGAGAACGGCAAGCGGCGCTGGAGGAGCAAGGAGATCGGTGTGCGTGTTGCGGGTGCACCGGCGGTTGTCGGCGATCTCGTATGGGTTGCCGGGCTCGATGCAGCGCTGCATGCCTATACGATCGGTGGCGGCAGCCACAGGCATCGGGTACCGCTTGCGGGACGCATCTATGCCGACCTGGTGGTCTGGGGACGATGGGTTATCGCCAGCCCCCAGCCGGGGCCGTGGACCCTGGTGCGCGGCCCGCTGCGCCCCATCAGCCCGGCGGATCCGGGATTTCCGCGCGTCGTGCTGTTGACCGCCACAAGCGACCTCAGTCTGCCGCCCGGAGTAGGCCCAGGTGCAGTAGCTGTCGTCGAAAACGACGGCACGGTGCGGTTATTCACGCCCCAGCGCGGACCTGAGCCGCGAGCCGAAGACCAGGACCAATAGCCGGTTCCGCCAGTCCGCCCTACTGAGCCTTTTGCTTGAGCTCCACTAGGAGGCCACCGACTGACCGCGGGTGCAGAAACGCGATACGCGAGCCGCGCGCTCCGGGACGTGGTTTGTGGTCGATCAGATCGAGCCCGGCTCGCTTGGCGGCAGCCAGCGCAGCAACCACATCGTCGACTCGGAAACAGATGTGATGTAGCGCCTCGCCGCGTTGGCCAAGGAATCTCGCCAGCGGTGTGTCGTCGGTCGTCGGGCAAACGAGCTCGATGCTCGTCTGCCCGGGGAGCTCGAGGAACCCGACCTCCACATCGGCGTCAGCGATCTCTTCCCGATGCGAGAGCTCCACACCGAATGGCCCCCCGAGGCGCTTTGCCGCCGCCTCGAGGTCGTGAACAGCGATTGCAACGTGATCGAGAGGTCCCACCGGTATGGCGTTGAACATCCTCTTAAACTGCCGCGGTGAGTTGTCGCGCGATAACCATTCGCTGGATCTCCGATGTTCCTTCGCCGATGGTGCAGAGTTTAGCGTCGCGGAAGTACTTCTCGACCGGATAGTCCTTCACGTAACCGTATCCGCCATGGATCTGGACCGCGGCTTCTGCGGCGCGCATGCCAACCTCGGAGGCGTAGAGTTTCGCCATCGAAGCAGCGCTCTTGAACGGCCTGCCGGCCTCGCGCAGCATCGCCGCGCGCGTCACCATGAGGCGCGCCGCTCCGACTTCGGCACCCATGCGGGCCAACTTGTGGCGCACGGCCTCGAAACTGTCAATCGTACGTCCGAACTGTCGTCGCTCTTGGGCGTAGTCGACGGCCGCGTCGAGCACCGCTTGTCCTATGCCGACCGATAGTGCGCCGATACTGATACGACCTCGGTCGAGCACCTTGAGCGCATCGATGAAACCCCTGTCTCGCTTGCCGAGCAGATTCTCTACCGGCACGGCGCACTCCTCGAACACCAACTCAACCGTGTCGCTGGCGCGCATGCCGAGTTTGTCCTCCTTGCGACCGACGTGGTAGCCGGCGGTAGCGCTCTCGACAGCGAATGCCGATATTCCCTTGCTTCCGTGGCCGGCGGAGGTCACCGCGTGAATCACGGCAAGGTCTGCGCGGGCACCATTGGTGTTGAAAGTCTTGGTGCCGTTCAGAATCCACTTGCCGCTCGAGTCGTCGAACTCGGCGCGCGTCTGCGTGCCGGCCGCGTCGGAACCAGCGAGCGGCTCCGTGAGTCCCCAGCAGCCAATCCATTCACCGGTCGCCAGCCTGGGCAGGTAGCGTTGCCGTTGGTGCTCATCGGCGGCGATCATGAGGTGCCCAATGCAGAGTCCGTTGTGGGCGGCCACCGACAGCGCCACCGACGGGTCGACGCGCGCTAGCTCCTCGATCACGGTGGCGAGCTCCCGGGGGCCCATCCCCGCCCCGCCGTACTGCTCGGGCACCATCACGCCCATGAGACCGAGCGCACCCATGCGGCGCAGCAGTTCGTCCGGGAATTGTTGCGCCTCATCCCAGGCGCGCACATGGCGGCGAATCTCCGCTTCGGCGAACTCCCGCACGCTTTGTGCGATCAGGTCCTGGTCTTGGCTCGGGCCGAGATCAACGGCCTCGGTCACGGATGGCATCAAAACGCTCGTCGTCTGCGGATGAGAAAGGTCACGCCCTCTCGACCCTGGCAACAATTATAGCCGGCACCGCCCAATCCCGGCGCTCGGCTTGACCGCGGCTCCATGCTCCGGGACACTCGCCAGCGGCGCATACTGGGGTGGGCCACCGACTCGCCTGGTGGACGAATCATGTCTGGTGAACAATCGGCTGACCTGCACGCGCACACGACTTGCTCGGACGGCGTTCTGACACCCGAGGAGTTGGTGGCGGCGGCTGTCGAAGCCGAGCTCGACGCGCTTGCTATCACCGATCACGACACCCTCAACGGCGTGGGGCCGGCGCAGCGCGCCGCCAGCAGCACGAACGTCGAGGTAGTCCCCGGCATCGAGCTTTCCTGCCACGCGAGGGGGCGTGAGGTTCACATGCTGGGCTTGTTCATCGAACCGGCAACTCCAGAGCTCGGCGAGCTCGCCGAGCGCCAACGGTCTTTTCGCGCCGAGCGCGCCGAGGTAATGGTCGCGCGCCTCCAGAGTCTCGGCGTTTCGATCGACCTCGAGGCGGTCACCGACATCGCGGCGGGCGCCCCGATCGGACGACCGCACATGGCAGCCGCGCTGGTACGAGCCGGGGTTGTAGCCGCCTCGCAGGAGGGCTTCGACCGCTACCTGGGCATCGGGCGGCCAGCATTCGTGCCGAAACAGTCGACGAGCGCGGCGGATGCCATCTCTACGATTCACCGTGCAGGCGGCGTCGCCGTGGTCGCGCACCCGGGAAGCAGCCGCGTCCGCGCGACGCTGCTCGGCGAGCTAGGCGAGCTAGGCCTCGACGGCATTGAGGTGCGCCATCCGCGGCATTCCCCGGGACGCCAGCGCAGCCTGATGGAATTGTGTGACAGGCTCGGTTTGCTACCCTCCGGGGGATCTGACTTTCATGGTCCGGGGCGCGGCGATACACGGCTGGGCCAATACCGGATTCCCATCCAATGGAGCGAGCGCTTGCGCGGCCGGTCTGAGCAACGTCGTGCGGCCGGCTAGCAGGCCGGAGTGAAAGTGTGGTGGGTCTGGCCACTTCCGACGTCGGCCCTCCTCTGCGATACCCTCAGCATCGCCGTCGTCGTGCCTCCTTGGATTCGACTCGGTCGCGCGCGCCACAATATGCAACGAACCTCTGTACAGGACACTAGGAGTTCAACGAATGAGCATCAAACCTGACACCTGGATCAGGAAGATGGCTGTAGAACAGCGCATGATCGAGCCATTCGAGGAGACTCAGGTATCGGACGGCATCATCTCCTACGGGGTGTCATCGTACGGCTATGACCTCCGGATCGCCGAGGAATTCCAGATCTTCACCAACGTGCGAAGCACAGTGGTTGACCCGAAGTCGTTCGACGTGAACTCGATGGTGGTCGAGTACGAGGGGCCGCAGTGCATCATCCCGCCCAACTCGTTCGCCCTCGCGCGGTCGCTCGAGTACTTCCGCATCCCGCGTGACGTGCTGGTAGTTTGCGTCGGCAAGTCGACCTATGCGCGTTGCGGGATCATTACCAACGTCACCCCATTGGAGCCGGAGTGGGAGGGTCATGTCACCCTGGAGATCTCTAATACCACCCCCCTGCCCGCGCGGATCTATGCCAACGAGGGCATTGCGCAGTTGTTGTTTTTCGAGGGAAGCCCGACTTGTGAAACCTCGTATGCTGACCGTCGCGGCAAGTACCAGGCACAGACAGGCATCACTGCACCACGCATCTAGCAGGCGCCGGAGCCAACCCGATGACCGAAATCGACGTTCGTGTGGGCGGCCTTCTCGCGGCCGACCTCGACACTGATGCCTTGATCCTGCCCTACCCCGCCTCTTCCGGTCCCGCCCCCTGGGAGGGCCTGGACGAGCAGGTTGGCGGCTTGATTACCTCGGCGTTGAACGGCCCCGCTTTCAACGGCAAGGCCGGCCGATGTCTCCATGTTCCCCTCCGGGCCGGGGGCGGGCCCCGTGAGCTCGTCCTCGTGGGGCTCGGAAAGCCGGCCGATGTCAACCTGGAATCGTGGCGTCGCGCCGTGGCACGTGGAGCCGCCGCCGCACGCCGACACGGGGCGCGCCGCCTGGCCGTAGCCGTGCGCCTCGACGTGGACTCCGAAGAGAGCATCGCAGCGGCAACCGCGGAGGCGGTGCTACTCGGCGAGTATCGCTTCACCGAGTTCAAGCAGCCTGCAGACGACGAGACGGTGATCGCTGAGCTCCGGATTGTCGGAGTGTCCGACAGCGTGGAGCCCGAGGTGGGCGTCGCCACCATCGTCGCACGCGCCACCTGCTGGGCCCGTGACCTGATCAACACCTCACCTAGTGATAAGCGACCCCCCGCCCTGGCCGCGGTAGCCGAACGGATGGCTGCCGATGCCGGGCTCGATTGCCACGTCATCGACGAGTCTGCGGCGCGCGATCTGGGGATGACCGCGTTGTTGGCGGTAGCGCGTGGCTCTTCCGTCGAGCCACGGGTCGTCGTGATCGAGCATGCCGGTGCGGATCCAGACTCCGACCCGATCGTAATCGTCGGAAAGGGCGTGACGTTCGACACTGGCGGTATTTCGCTAAAGCCGGCAACATCAATGGACGAGATGAAGTCGGATATGTCGGGCGCAGCAGCCACGTTGGGAACCATGCGCGCCGTTGCGGAGCTCGATCTTCCCACCCGCGTTGTCGGCGTCGTACCGATGGCGGAGAACATGCCGGGTGGTGACAGCTACCGACCGGGTGACCTCATACGAGCTTATGGCGGCACGACGATCGAGGTAATCAACACGGATGCGGAGGGCCGGTTGATCCTTGCCGATGCCCTTGCCTACGCGTGCGAGCGGTTCCAGCCGCGCTGTATCGTCGATCTCGCCACGTTGACGGGCGCCTGTGTCGTGGCATTGGGCGAGGACGTCGCCGGGCTGATGGACAACGACCCTGACCTCGCCGCTGAGCTCCTGGCAGCCGGCGAGCGCGTCGGCGAGCCCGTGTGGCGGATGCCGATGTTTCCGCACTACGCCAAGATGATCGACAGCAAGGTCGCCGACATCAAGAACAGCGGCGCCCGCTGGGCAGGCGCCATTACCGCAGCCAAGTTCCTGGAGAGATTTGTCGACGACACGCCGTGGGCGCACCTGGATATCGCTGGGCCGGCGTACCGGACGAAGGCGACCCCTTACGTCCCGCGTGGCGGCGCCGGCTTCGGCGTGAGGCTGCTGGTGAGCTGGTTGCGGAGCCGAGCACAAGCGTGACGCCGGGGGCGTCACGATCAACCGCGAATCTCGAGCAGCTCCGGCGGGCTTTCAAGGCCATCCCGTCGGCGGTCATCTTGACGCACGACGATCCCGATCCTGATGCGCTTGCCAGCGCCTTTGCCCTCCGCCTCCTCCTCGAGAGCGTTTGTGACACGACGGCGCGGGTGGCGTTTTCCGGGCTGATCGGACGAGCCGAGAACCGTGCGATGGTCCACGTGCTCGGCCTCGACCCAGAGCCGTTGTCTACGCTCGACCTCAGCGAGATGCCCGCCTTCGCCATGGTCGACACACAGCCGGGTACCGGCAACAACTCCTGGATCGACGAGTGGCCGCTGATCGCCGTCTTCGACCACCACCCGCTGAAGTTCGTTCCCGAAACGGTGGCCTTTGCTGACGTTCGTGAACACTACGGCGCCACGGCAACGATGATGCTCGAGTACCTCGATGCGGCCGAGCTGGAGTTGCCGGCCAACCTCGCTACCGCGCTCTTCTACGCCATCCGGTCGGAGACACTCGATTTGGGTCGCGAGGCGGGAGACGCCGATCGGGAGGCCTATTTCCGATTGCTCGAGCAGGCCGACTTGGTTTCGGTCGCGCGTATCCAACGTGCTCCCGTGCCGCGCGAGTACTTCAGCGCCTTCCACCAGGCCATCGAGCGCGCGTTCATCCACGACAAAGTCGTGATGACCGACCTGCGGGCGGTAGCCACCCCCGACATTGTTGCCGAGATCGCCGACTTCCTCCTGCGTCTCCAAGGCACGGAGTGGTCTTGCTGCATCGGACGACACCGAAACGATCTGGTCGTCTCGCTCCGTACTACCGATCCCTTCGCCCACGCCGGGCGCTTCATCCGACGCATTGTTGCCGGACTAGGTACGGCCGGCGGCCACGGAACGATGGCGGGTGGACAGGTGCCGGTTCCGGACGGCGGCTACGACGAGATGGCGGAGACCCTCATCCGTCGCCTGCTGAAGGCGCTTGGGCAGGACCCAGGTCTCCGGGAGCCACTGGTACGCAGCTGAGCGGGCGGCGGCCTCGAAAAGCCTTTATTGCTCCGCTATTCCAACCCGGTTCCAGAAACCGAGGAAATACTGCACGGCGGACACCGCTGCTAACGACACCACTACCCACAGGGCGATTTGCCCCGGCACCTCGAGCCAATCGAAGCGAGCGCGCAGGATCAAGATCGACACCGCGACGACCTGAGCACCCAACTTGTACTTCCCCACCGTGCCGGCCGGGATGATGATGTTTCGAGCCGCCGCGACCGCCCGAAGCCCGGTCACCGCGAGATCTCGGCCAATGATCACGACGACCATCCACGCCGGTGCCAGGCCGAGTTGGACCAAGGAGACGAATGCCGCCGAGATGAGCAGTTTGTCGGCTACCGGGTCGAGAAGCTGCCCCAACGTGGTTACCTGACTGTGCTTGCGCGCCAGATGGCCGTCGAGCCAGTCGGTGAACGAAGCCGCCAGGAAGACGGTGAGCCCGGTCCAGGCGTAGCGGGTCAGGAGAAACGCCACCAACAACGGAACCAGGAAGATGCGCAGCAACGTGAGGGCGTTGGGAAGCGTCCACAGTACGTTGACGGCTGTGGGACTGGCCGCCGAGACTGTCTCCGAGGGTTTGGAATCGGTGCTCATCGTCGTGGGCTCAACAGGTGCGAAAGTGGTCTGTGAGTTTAGCCGGCACGGCGGTCCGAATAAAATGGGTGTCATGCGCCCGGCGATCGCTCGAACTCGAATTCGCATTCGCGGCAGTTTCCCCGCCGCCCATCGCATTCGTATCGACGACCGAGGATCGCACGAGCCGATCCACGTTCACCACTGGCGCGTGGCGGCGGTGTTCGAACCCTCGCCGGGCGCCGCCGAGACGGCAGCTCAGCAGGCGAGAGTGGTAATCGCAGACTGGGCGCGACGACATCGCGGACGAAGCCTCAACGATGTGGCGCCATTCGATCAGCTCAGTCCCACAGCGGAAGAAGTGGCCAGGCAGCTAGCGCATCTACTCGGGCGTCGCCTCCCGGGGCTGCCCCTCATCGAGCTGACGATCGGCGAGGCCGCTGGATTCAGCGCGACGTATCGGCCTGTTTAGCAGGCCGTGGTTGGGGAATCAAGATCACTCCGCGGCGCTGACCATGCGGCGACGCTCGACGAAGTTCTCGATGCCGATGTGAATCGCGTCGGCAACTTGCTGGCGGTAGGCGTCGTCGTTCAGACGCGTCTCTTCCGTCGGGTTGCTCAGAAACGACACCTCCACCAGCACCGCCGGCATTTCCGCGCCCACCAGCACTACGAAGGGAGCATGCTTGACGCCCAAGTCACGGACGTCGCCGTACTGCTTGCTCATCTGCATGACCAGGCTGTCCTGAATGGAGGTGGCCAAATCACGTGACTCGCGCTTGTTGGCGTTGCGTACGATCTCGTCCAGCACCTCGTTCAATCCGCCTACTCCACCCCGAGCCGTCAAGTTCTCACGCGCCGCTGTCTCTGCGGCTGTCGGATCGGTGGCCAAATCGAGGTAGTAGGTCTCAAACCCGGTCAGATTGCGATTCGTGCTCGAGTTGACGTGGATCGAGACGAACAGGTCGGCACCACTCCTCGTGGCGAAGCTCGCCCTGTCCTCTAGATCGATGTTGCTGTCGTCGGATCTTGTCAGCGACACTTCGTACTGGCTGTCGCGTAGATTGCCCGCGACGCGGCGTGAAATGTCGAGCGTGAGCTCCTTCTCGGTCGATCCGGACCGACCGATCGCGCCCGGCGAAGTGCCCCCGTGCCCCGGATCGATGACGATACGGCGCACACCGAAACCAAGCTGCCGAGCCTCCGATCCGCCCTCTGGAGGATCTGGGCGGCGAGCGTTGGCGAGTCGCTTCGACATCGCGGCGCTCGGTATATCGAGAACCAGTCGCGGCGGCCGGGCCAGTGTGAAGAAGCTGTACTCGACGGCACCGGTCAGGTCGAGAACTGCGCGCACTACGCCCGGACGGTTGACCGCCAGACGGATCTGTCGAACTCCGGAGCCGTTGATCGCCACGCTCCGCGGCAGGCTCTTCGCCAAATCAGCTCCGATCAAGTCGATGAACACGCGCGGTGGCGCCAGTGCCTCGCCGATACGGTGCTGCACCGGATTGTCGAGATCGAAGACTACGCGCGTGTGCTTGCCGTCCGAGAAGTGACGCACGCTCAGTACCCGGCCGGTAACCGTCGGCGCCAATGTCGATGCCGCGGGTTGAGACACCTCGCCAGCTGCCGCCGCCTCTACCGCTGTGGTAGCGACGCTCGCCACTGTTGTGGTGATTGGCGCCTCGGCGGTCTCGGTCTCTACCGAAACGCGCCCAGCCGAGGGACCGGAGACGGGGGTGGGCATCGTCTCCAGCTCCTCGACGGGCGGCTGTTTATCAGAAGATGGCGGTGTGTCGCGAGCCACAGGCTCGGCGGCGGGCACCTCAACCGTCGAGTTGTCTGCTACGACGGTGTCGGGCGCAGCAGATCTGCGGCCCCCGATGATGCGACGGCTGGCCTCCTCTGCCTGTGGGGAGCCGGGAAAACTCTCCAGAAGACGGAAGTAGTAGCCCGATGACTCGCTCGGACGCGCCAGGTCTCCGAGACGGAGGTACGCTTCAGGCGCGTACACGTTGCTCGGATACCGCTTGGTCAGCGACTCGTATGCTGCTTGCGCCGCCACCACTGCATCGAGGTCGCCAGCAGCCATTCGCCGTGAGTGGATGTCACCGATACGCCAGAGCGCATCGCCGGCCAGTGGGTTGGCAGGGAATTCCACCGGGATCCGGCCAAAGGCGGTGAGCAGGCGGTTCCAAGAGGCGTCGTCAGCGCACTCCGGATCGACAGTCCGCAACTGACGGTAAAGGGTCTCGGCGCGTTCGAACAACACGCCGGCCGAGGCGACTTCTCCTGCCGTCGGACTCGCCGCCAGGGCGATTCCCACCAGACATGCTACAGCAGAAAACACGGTCTGCTTGATGGCCATGGCAAAACTCCGCACCATGCCACCCTTTACGCAGCCCCTCCCTGACTTTCGCCCCGTTGATCAGCGATCAGGTCAGAGTATAGGACGGAAAGTGCTCCGACTGCAACAGGGGCCGAAAAGTCACGCAGTTAGCTAGGGTCAGTCAGAATTAGCTAGCGCAACGCAATAGAAGTGCGCAGGCCTATGGATCCCCGCCCCGATAACGCTCGTAGTAACTCAGAACGCGCCGTACATAGTTGCGCGTCTCTCGAAACGGGGGCACACCGCCGTGTCGCGCCACGGTCCCCTCTCCGGCGTTGTAGGCCGCCAGGGCGAGGGAAAGATCGTCGTACTTGGCGTACAAGCGGGCAAGAAAGTCGGAGCCAGCTCGAATGTTCTGGCGAGGATCCCACACGTTGCGCACACCCAGCGAGGCGGCCGTTGCCGGCATGAGCTGCATCAGGCCCTGTGCACCTTTCGATGACCTCGCGTTGGGATTGAAGTTCGACTCCGCGGCGATCACCGCGATGATCAACGCCGGCGCCAAGCCTGTGCGCTCCGACGCGCTGGCAATTTCGTCACGGTAACGGGGTGCCGGAATGCCGACGGTCATCATTCGCCCGGTGCGGGCGCCGTGAATGGTGCGCATGAATACCACTGCGCCTGGCTCGGGCGATGTCGTGAATCGCTGCGATCCGTCCGCATCCGTCACTACCCAGATTTGGGCTCTCGCTGGGCGCGCGTCGGCGAAGACCAGAGCGAGCATCGTGGCTCCCACCAGTCCAGCCTTGAACGCGCCACGTCGCCAAGCAACGGCCATGACCGCCCTCCTACTTGCCCCCCAAGCGGTAGCGCAGACCCTCTATCGCATTGCGAGCGTTCCTTATGCGGTCCGCATCGCAGGCGATCTAAATCTTACTGTAGCAGCTCAGCAATCAGTTCTGGAGCCCTCTTTAGTGCTTCACTGACTTTTCCTGCTTCGGGACCACCTGCCTGCGCTAGCTCGCGGTGACCTCCGCCGCCCCCACCGACGATCGGCGCGATCATCCGGATCACCTCACTGGCGTCGATCCGGGCGACCAGGTCGGCTGTAACGCCTACCACTAGCGCCGCCTTGGCATCGTTCCTCAGACCGACTACTACCACTCCGGATCCCACCTTCGCCTTGAGCTCGTCGACCAGGTTGCGCAATCCCGATGCGTCGAGCCCCTCGACCTCGCGGCGCAGCACCCGCACGCCGTCGACCTCGATCACGTCGGCGTCCACATCGCTTCCGGCCTCTTGCGACGCCAGACGCAGGCGCAGGCGATCCACCTCACGCTCGGCGTCGTAGGTTCGCTGCACCAGCTTCTCGACGCCGTCGGCGAGTTGATCCTCGGGGGTTCGCATGCGCCCGGCAGCATCTCGCACCAGCCCTCGGTAGTGCTGCAACAGGCGCAAAGCTGGTTCTCCAGTCACCGCCTCGATCCGCCGGATCCCCGCTCCGATGCTCTCCTCGCGCTGGACGACGAACGCGCCTATCTCGCCCGTGCGACCGACGTGCGTTCCGCCGCACAGCTCCGTCGAGACACCAGGTATGTTCACCACTCGAACTCGATCGCCATACTTGTCGCCGAAGAAGGCAAGCGCGCCGCGCTCGATGGCATCGTCGTAATCCGTCTCTTCGATGCCGAGCGCCAGGTCGCCCCGAATAGCGGCATTGACCTCAGTTTCCAGTTGCTCCAGCTGTGTCGACTCGACGGCCTCGAAGTGAGCGAAATCGAAGCGTAGACGGCCTTCGTCAACCAGCGAGCCTGCTTGGCGCACATGCTCGCCGAGCTGCTCACGCAGCGCCGCGTGCAACAGGTGGGTGGCGGTGTGGTTACGCTGGATGTTCTGGCGACGCCTGGCGTCAACCTGAAGCGACACCTGTTGCCCGAGTAGCAGCTCGCCCTCTTGCACCTTCACAGAATGCAGGATCGCTCCAGTCACCGGCCGCTGTACGTCGGTGACGAGGCCAAATCCGCCCGCCCAGCGCATTTCGCCGACGTCGGCGACCTGACCACCGGACTCGGCGTAGAAGGGCGTTCGATCCACCAACACGCCGCCTTCTTCCCCGGCAACGAGCCCGTCGACGGACTCTCCATCGCGGATCAACACCACGACGCGCGCCTCGTTGACCTCGGTGCTCACATACGCGAGGAACTCCGTCGGCTCACTGGCGACGGTCAGCCTGCGCACCAGATCGCGCACTGGCTCATCATCGGCACCCTTCCAGGCCGAGCGCGCGCGCGCCCGTTGTGCCTCGAGCGCCGTCGCGAACCCCTCCTCGTCGATGCTCAGTCCCTCCGCCGTAGCGAACTCGCGCGTCAGCTCGATGGGCAGGCCGAATGTGTCATAGAGACGAAAGGCCTCCTCACCCGGAATGGTCGATTCCGCAGCGGCCTTCAGACCGGCGGCTAGCTCGTTGAACCTCTGTGAGCCCGACGAGAGCGTCTGTAGAAACCGCTCTTCCTCCGTTTGCACTACACGACCAATCAGGTCGTGGTGCTCTTCCAACTCCGAATAGATCGCGCCCATCCGATCTACCACGGTCAGCGCGGTGGTGTGTAGAAACGGTCGGTCGAGTCCCAGCTTCATGCCGAACCGCATGGCGCGCCGCAAGAGCCTTCGGAGAACGTAGCCGCGGCCCTCGTTGGCCGGCATCACCCCGTCGGCGAGCAAGAAAGCCAAGGCGCGGCTGTGGTCGCCGATAACCCGAAGCGCCATGTCGCTGTCGGCAGCATCGCCGTACGCACTCCCAGTCTGGTCGGCGACGGCCTCGATAATGGGGCGGAACAGATCAGTGTCGTAGTTTGACCGTGTTCCCTGCAGAACCGCGGTCAACCGTTCGAGGCCGGCGCCAGTGTCGATGTTGGGATTGGGCAGCGGCTCGGTGCTGCCGTCGGCGTTGGTGTTGAACTGCATGAAGACCAGATTCCACAGCTCGACGAATCGATCGGCGTCGAGATCTACGGGACCCTGCGGCTCGCCGAGCTCGTAGTCATAGTGGAGCTCGGAGCAAGGACCGCACGGTCCGGTATCCCCCATCGACCAGTAGTTGTCCTCCTTGCCGAGTCGCAGGACGCGTTTGGGCTGGATGTCGGTCTCCTGTATCCAGAGCTCTTCGGCCTCGTCATCCTCCTCGAACACCGTCGCCCACAGGCGTTCCTTGGGAAGCTGGAAGTGCTCGGTCATCAGCTCCCAAGCCATGACGATGGCCTCGGCCTTGAAGTAGTCGCCAAACGAGAAGTTGCCCAGCATCTCGAAGAACGTGTGGTGGTACAGCGACGGGCCTACGGTCTCGAGGTCATTGTGCTTTCCCGACACGCGCATGCACTTCTGTGACGTCACAGCGCGACGGTACGGGCGACTGGACTCGCCCAGAAACGTCGCCTTGAACTGGTTCATGCCCGCGTTGGTGAACAGCAACGTGGGATCGTCGGCAGGTACGAGGCTGCTGCTCGCCACCCGCGTATGGCCTTGCCCGGCGAAGTACTCGATGAAACTTTGCCGGACGTCGTCGCTACGGAAACTCACGGAAGCTGCCCTCTAGCAGATGATCGTTGCGTATCGCAGATGGGATTTGCGGGTGAGATCAAGGCGCGGCGAGGAAGGCGATGCTAGCAGGCCGTGATGGAAGTGTGGTGGGTCCCACTTGCCCTACGGGTTGCGCCGCCAACGGTGCGTCTGCAGCGTTGCTCCTCCTCCAAGATGGGGTCGTCTCGTCGTAGCGCCTGGTATCCGGACCCATCTCGCCACCACGATATGCGACGATCATCTGTTACAGGCCACTAGTGTTCAGGTCATCGAGCCAGCGGGATAGCGCCGTCTGAACATCGCCTCCCGCAAAACCGCGTCGTCCCAGGTGATTCGAGCACCGACGGATACTCGGCCAATCGACCGGCTCACCTTTCTGCTCCACCCAGCGACGCACCGCCTCGGCGAGTATCCCACGCTCGCCGCCGGCCTCCTCATAGGCGTCGTCGGCGACCCGGCTGATCATTGTCCGGGGCAGTCCCTGACGCTGCAAGTCGCCATGTAGCGCCAATCGTCCACATGGTCTGCGTCTGAGGATCGCTCCGGCGCGGTCGACACCGAACTTGTAGTCGTTCACATAGCCGAGCTCGACGCAACGAGCCACCGCAGCAACGGCCTCGTCGGAGGTGTATGTGCGCGCCCGCAATCTCTCCTCCAGGCGGCGCGCGCTCAGGTCGCGGAGGCCGATAATCCTCAGCGCATCCGCGAAAGCGGTCCGCTTCGGCTGACGGCTCACCCGGACCGCGACGGATCGGCCCCCTGGATACCGCGTCCGCGGTTGCTCCCCGACACGATGCCGCGCAGCTGCAGCTTCAGGTCATTCGGGACCGTGGCGGCGGCCACCGCTACCTCTTCCGAGATGAGCTCGCGCTGGCATAGCGAAAGGATCGACTGATCGAACGTCTGCATTCCGTACCGATCACCACCCTCCGACATCGCGTCACGGATTCTCTGTGTGCGCTTGGCGTCGCGGATGCACTCGGAGACGAACTTCGTATTGATCAGCACCTCGACCGCCGGCACCAGTCCTTCACCGTCGATGCGGCTGAAAAGCCGTTGGGAGATCACCGCTCGCAGCACGTCGGCCAGCTGAGTACGCACCTGCTCCTGCTGGTACGGCGGGTAGGTTGCCAGGATCCGATTGAGCGTTTCCGGGGCATCGACCGTATGCAGCGTCGAGAACACGAGGTGACCGGTCTCGGCAGCGAGCACCGCTGCGTCGATGGTTTCCCGATCGCGCATCTCACCAATGAGGATCACATCGGGGTCTTGCCGCAGTGCGGCGCGCAGCGCGTCGGCAAACGAGTTGGTGTCGAGCCCCAGCTGACGCTGGGTGATCAGGCTGTCCCGATCAACATGAACGTACTCGATCGGATCTTCAATCGTGATGATGTGGCGGCGTCGATTGCAATTGATGTGGTCGATCATCGCCGCCAACGTCGTCGACTTGCCGCTCCCGGTCACTCCGGTCACCAGCACGAGGCCGCGATTGGCCTCCGCGACCTTGGACAGCACCGGCGGCAGATTGAGCTCCTCGAGCCCTAGCGGCTCCGGCGGCATGATTCGCAGCACGATGCCTATCTGACCGCTGTTGGTAAATATGTTCACGCGAAAGCGGCCAAGCTCGCGCACCGCATGGCCGACATCGATCTCACACATCGACTCGAAATTGATCTGATGATCCTGCAGGATCTCCTTCGCGAGGGCGCTCGTGTCTGCCGCCGTCAGCGACGCCTCACCGTCAACCGGCTCGATCTCACCATCAACGCGGAGCATCGGCGGGCTACCGGCGCGCAGGTGCAAGTCGGAGGCGCCGCGATCAACCGCGTCCCAGAGCAGCGTATCGAGGTCCATGTTGTTTCCTCAGGCGACCGAGCTTTCGCCCGCTAACGACGCCGCCCGTTCGGCGCTCGCCTCTGGGTAGACCGGCGTGAGCCAACCGTACGAATCGTCGGTTCGTCCCTGCACGATCTCGAAGAAGCGTCGTTGGATCTGCTCGGTCACTACCCCGCGTCGGCCGAGGCCAATCTGGATGCGGTCGATCGATCGAACCGGGGTGATCTCGGCGGCCGTGCCGCTCATGAACACCTCGTCAGCGATGTAGAGCATCTCACGCGGAATATCCGTCTCGCGGACTTCAAAACCGAGGTCACGAGCAAGTGTGATGACGCAGTCGCGGGTTATCCCCGGGAGGATCGACGAAGCCGTGCTGGGAGTATGGATCACCTCGTCACGGACAAGGAATATGTTCTCGCCGCTGCCCTCCGATACGACGCCTGCGGGTGTCAACGCGATCGCCTCGGCGAAACCCTCCGTCACCGCCTCCATCTTCACAAGCTGCGAGTTCATATAGTTGGCGCCGGCCTTGGCCATGAACGGCAGCGTGTTTGGCGCCATGCGATTCCACGACGACACCTTCAGGTCGGCGCCGGATTCAAGCGCCTCCTCGCCGAGGTAGGCGCCCCACTCCCACACCATGATGTACGTCTCGATCGGACACGGAAGCGGGTTCACCCCGAGGGAATGGTAGCCGCGTAAGGCGATCGGCCGGATATAACAGTGCTCCATCTCGTTGGCACGGATGGTCTCCAGACAGGCGGCGGCCAGTTGCTCGGCGTCGTAGTCGAGCTCCATCCGATAGATTCGCGCCGAATCGAGCAGACGCCGGCAATGCTCCGGCAGGCGAAATACCGCCGGCCCGCGCTCGGTCTTGTAGCAACGGATGCCCTCGAACACCGAAGAGCCGTAGTGCAGCGCGTGCGCTCCGACGTGTACCGTCGCCTCGGCCCAAGGGATCAACTTGCCGTTGTGCCACAAGTAGGGAGTTGGCTCGAGAGCAGCCATGCGCGGACCTCCTGAGGGGCTGCGGGAGCGTCGATGTTACCATGCAGCCGGTTTTCCCCCTGGCCCCCGAGACCTCGCTATTCTGCGATTCGCAGGGTACTGACTCAGGACACTAGACTGGCGCGCGGACCACCGAACCCAGCACCGCCGCTCTGGCCGCGCCGGTAGCGCTGGGGACGTTCCCTGGACGTCCGGCCAAGGTTTCCAGCGCCAGAACAGCGAAGGCTGCTGCCTCTTTCGCATCCGGCGGAATCCCGTCTTCAGGCGGCACCGGCTTGACGCACGAAAATCGGGCGCGCAACCCGTCCATGAGCGCCCGATTGTGGACTCCCCCGCCGGCCACGAGCACCTCGTCGATCGGCTGGTGTGGGGCGATCCAGCGCTCCACCGCATCCACCACCGAGGTCACTGTCAGCTGCACCGCGGTAGCGAGCACGTCTGCTGTGGCGAGATCCGAAATGCCCTCGTCGTGCAGGCACAGCACAAATTGCTCCGCATCCGCCGACTTGGGAGGCATACGTGAATAGTAGTCGTCGGCCAGCAGCACCTCTAACAGCTGCGGCACCACTTGCCCCGACAACGCCAACTGTCCATCAACGTCGATCCCACGAGGTAAGTGGCGGCGACGAGCGACAGCATCGAGCAACACGTTGCCAGGCCCGGTATCGAACGCGATCACCGCGCCGAGAGGCGCCCCCGGCGGTAGACCGGTGACGTTCGCCACACCCCCGAGGTTCAAGAGGACGCGGCCCAGCGTTGCATGGCGGTACAGGCGCCAGTCGAGCAGCGGCACCAGCGGCGCCCCCTCACCGCCTAGCGCCATGTCCATGGCGCGAAAATCGGCCACTGTTGTGATGCCGGTGCGCGCCGCGATCACGGAAGGATCGCCGATCTGGAGCGACGCGCGCACAACCTGGCCGCCCAGCTCGACCGCCTCGGGCAGGTGCACCAGAGTCTGACCATGAGACCCGATGCACCGCACCTCATCGGCCCGCACCGAGAGCTCATCGAGCAAGGCAAGCGCCGCTTCGGCGAATGCCTCCCCGACCGCGACGTTCAAGCGCGCCAAGTGGGCAATCTCACCGTGTTGTTGGCACAGACGCAGCTCGGCGCTCAGATCCTCCTCGTAGGGCCGGCTGCGGAACCCGGCAAGGGTCGGCAACACTGAAGGGTCGCGTTCGGCGCCGATGAGGGCCACGTCGATGCCGTCCATCGAGGTTCCCGAGATAAGCCCCAGCGCCAGATCCATCGTAGATCAGCTACTCCGCTCGCAGTGCGCACCTGCCGTCGCGTTTGCATCGACCGCCGACAAGCCTACTCCCTGGACTCGTCAGCGCCGAACTGCTGCTTCCAGAGGGTCAGCTGCTCGAGGGCCTCGAGAGGAGTCATCGATTCCGGCTGCAGCTGGCGCAATCTCTCAACCAATGGGTGCTCCGGTACGAAGAGGCTCATCTGCGGCGTCTCCACGGCGATCTCCGGAGGGGCCGGTACGCCTTTCTCATGCCCTTCGAGCTCCGCCAATATTTCTTCGGCCCGGAACACGACGGCAAGAGGCAACCCGGCCAGCCGCCCGACGTGGATTCCATACGACCGATCCGCAGCCCCTGGCTCCACCCGATGCAGGAACACGACCCCGGCGGCGGATTCATGCACCGCGACCTGCAGGTTCGTCAGTCCGCTCAGCCGATCTTCCAGCTTTGTGAGCTCGTGATAGTGGGTCGCGAACAGAGTGCGCGAGAAGAGCTGGCGAGTATCGTGCAGGTGCTCCACCATCGCCCAGGCGATCGACAGGCCATCGTACGTGCTGGTGCCTCGTCCAACCTCGTCGAGCAGGATGAGGCTGCGCGGCGTGGCGTTGTTAAGAATGTTGGCTGTTTCCTGCATCTCGACCAAGAACGTCGAAGCGCCCCTCGCCAGGTTGTCGCTGGCGCCAACGCGTGTGAACACGCGATCGACAACGCCTACTCGAGCGCCCTCGGCCGGGACGAAGCTCCCCATCTGCGCCAGGATCACGATCAACGCCACCTGGCGGAGATACGTCGACTTGCCGCCCATATTGGGCCCGGTTACCAGCTTGATACGATGCTCGCCGCCGTCGAGATACGCGTCATTGGGCACGAAGCGCACGTCAGGCTGCAAAGCTTCGACCACCGGGTGGCGCCCTCCGCGCACCTCGAGCACGAGCGCATCGTCAACCACTGGCCGCACCCACCCGGCGCGTGCCGCAACGTCGGCCAGGCCGGCGAGTGCGTCGAGGGTGGCCAATACGTCGGCGGTACGGTGGAGCCGTTCCGCTTCGCCAGCAACCTCTTGTCGTAGCGTGGCGAAGATCTCCTGCTCCAGGGCGGCGATCTTGTCCTCGGCCCCCAGCACGGTCTGCTCGAATTCCTTGAGCTCAGGGGTGATGAAGCGCTCAGCGTTGGTCAGCGTCTGCTTGCGGTGATAGTGCTCCGGGACCTTGGCGAGGTTGGATTTGGAGATCTCGATGAAGTAGCCGAACACCTTGTTGAACCGCACCTTGAGCGAGGTGATGCCGGTGCGTTCACGCTCCGTGGTCTGCAGCGATGCGATAAACCCCTTACCCTCGGCACGCATCTTGCGCAGTGCGTCCAGCCGCTCGTCGTACCCTTCGCGAATCACTGCTCCGGCATTTAGGCCTACCGGTGGCTCGTCCACTAGGCGAGCGACGATGATCGCGGCAACGTCTTCACAGCGATCGAGCCGATCGGACAACCGGCTGCCGAGCCGCGTGTCGGCAAGCTCGCACAGGCCATCGACCACCGCCGGCAGCGCCTCCAGTGAAGTGCGCAGCGCATAGAGGTCGCGTGGGTTGGCCGAACCGATGGTGATGCGCGTCGTGAGGCGCTCGATGTCGTGCACGGCGTGCAGCGCCTCGCGCACCGCGTCGCGAAGTCGCACCGCCGACACCAGGCTGTCGACCACCTCGAGGCGCGCGTCGATGGCTCCGGGATCGCGCAGGGGTCGCAACAGCCATTGCCGCAATCTCCGGCCGCCCATCGCCGTCGCCGAACGATCGAGCACCGCGAGCAGCGAGCCCTCGCGCCCGCCCTGCTGCCAGGACGCGGTGAGCTCGAGCGAGCGTCGCGTGGTCTCGTCGAGTTGCAGCACCTCACGGTCGCGATAGCGGCGAATCGATCGAACGTGGCGGAGCGGGGCCTTGTGGCTCTCCTCGGACGCATAGCGCAACAGCGCACCGGCGGCCGCCACGCCGACGTCGCAGCCGCTCAGGTCGAAGCCGTCCAGCGACGAGACCCCGAAGTGCTCACACAATCCGGCGCGGGCGCGCTGCGCATCGAAGTTCCAGTCGGCCAGTGGGCTCCATGTCCGAACGCCCTGCACCGACGGTAGGCTGCGCTCCTCCGGAACCAGCCAGTCTGCAGGACTGTCCGACTCCGGATGGCAGACCTCGCTCGGCGCCCAGCGAGCAATCTCTTCCCGCGCCCGGGTACGAGGGCTGTCGCCGTCGAACTCGGCAACGATGAACTCGCCGGTGGAAACGTCAAGCACCGCTACGCCTACCTGCTCGCCGCGCTCGCCTACCGCAATCACATAGTTATTGTCACGACTGTCGAGCAGGTCGTCTTCGACCAGCGTGCCCGGGGTCAACACCCGTACGACCTCACGCCGCACCATCCCCTTGGCCTGCGCAGCGTCCTCCACCTGCTCAGCGATGGCTACCTTGTGGCCGGCCTCGAGCAGACGCGCCAAGTACCCGTCGGCGCTGTGATGGGGTACGCCACACATCGGCGCCTCGTTGGGCGTGCCACGATGCCGCGCCGTCAAGGTAATATCGAGAACGCCGCTGGCAAGCTCCGCATCCTCGAAGAACATCTCGTAGAAGTCTCCGAGCCGGAAGAAGAGGATGGCGTCGGGATGGGACGCCTTGATGCGGTGGTACTGCCGCATCATCGGAGACGACGCTTCGGCCATGGTCCTTTGTGCGGTAGCGGCGGGGCGCCGGAGCCGGCATCGCAGCGGGAGCGGAAGGTTATCACGCATGCCTGAGCCCACAGCCACGGCTCGCTTCACTGTCCGGATTCTGTGACCGCCTCATCGACTGCGCCCCTCGTCCTGGGACTCGACGCGGCCACACCGCCCGCCAGCGTCGCGCTGGTACGCGGTCGCAAGCTGCTAGCCAGCACCACCGGGCCGTTCGGGCCGCAGACCGACGCGTGGATCCTCGAGGGGATCGACACCGTCCTTGACCATGCCGGCGTCTCGTTGACGCACGTAGACCGGATTGCGTCGAGCATCGGGCCGGGCACCTTCACCGGAATCCGCGTCGGCATCGCCACCGCCGCTGGTCTCGCCCGCGGCAGCGGCGCAACGCCAGTCGGTATTACGACACTTGAGGCCCTGGTGGATGCGGCTTTCACGGCGAGCCGCGAAGCACCGGGCCCGGTGCTGGCGATCGTCGACGCGCGGCGAGGTCAGCTGTATGCGGCGCTCAGCTTCGCCGACCGAACACCGGCAGCCGGAATGGTGTTCGAATGGGGTCCCGACTTGCTGACCCCGGCCGAGCTCATCGACCGTCTCGGAGACAGTTCGCCAACATCCGCCGGCCCTGGTGTCGCCGTATACGACCATGTCATGGCGGCGACGCGACCGATTGCTACCGCACTTCTCGCCGGCGCGGTGGCGCGGCTCGCAGCCGCTGCTGGCGACGATCAGGTGACGCCACTAGAGCCCTTCTACATCCGCCCAGTAGATGCAGTACCCGGTCCATCTCCGCTGCGCGACAACCTCACCCAAAGCAGACGGCGACGATCCAGATGAGACGGACTGAGCCAGGATCGAGACCTCCCGACTGCGTGATACGATAGCGATACTCGACCTTCCAACCTGTGACGAGGAGGATGGTATGGAGCTGCTCGAGACCGAAAACCGGGCGCGCCTGAGGGACTCAAACGAGGAATTCAGGCGCCTTGATACAGAGCACCACGAATACGAGCAACAACTCGAGCAGATCGCCAACCGAAGACCTTTTACTCAACAGGACTGGTTCGAAGAAAACGTCGTCAAGAAGCGAAAGCTCCTGATCAAGGACCGCATGGCCGTGCTGGCACGCGCCGTTGAGGCCACCAAGGTCACGCACTGACGCAGCTTCGAATCCGATCGAATGACTACGTCGACGCACGGCTCACGGCGGTAGCGCGGCGCAGCGAGACATGACTGCACCGACACGGTTAGCCCTGGTGGGTTCGTCGAGCGTCCTTGGCGGCGATCTCAAGGACCTGCTTTCGACGACTGGCTACCCCGGCGGGACCGTTGAGCTGCTAGACCTCGATGACCAGATCGGCCTCATCACCAAGTACGGCGATGAGGCGCGCGTTGTCCTCGAGGCCGGCGAGGAGTCGCTGCGCGAGCATCAGCTGGTTTGTTTCTGCGGCGACCACGCCGCCGCCCAGCGATTTGCGCCGATCGTCGTCGCCGCGGGAGGCACGGTGATCGATTGCACGCGCGCCCATGACTCCGCCGCGGATGTGACTTTGATCAACACCGACGGCAGCCCCGAAGCCAGCGGCCTGTTGGTCGTACCACAAGCGGGAACACTGTTGCTGGCCACGCTGGCCGGTGCCCTCGGCAAGCGTTTTGTCCGTGCGATTGTGACGGTCCTGTTGCCCGCTTCCGAGCTATCGGACGTCGCCACCCAGGAGCTGGCGAGCCAGGCCGCGGCGATGCTGAGCTTAAGCGACAGCCCGCAAGAGAGTTTCGGACGACGCCTGGCCTTCGATGCCTGGCTCGACGCCACGCCACCCGTCGGCGCCGCAGAAGCGATCAGGCAGCAGCTCGGCAGCCTCAGCGTGCTGGCACCGGCCCTCAACGCTCTGCGCGTATCGGTTTTTCACGCCACCGGTGCCAGCATCTACTTGCCCGACACTTCGGCCGAGGAGCTGCGCGACGCCCTCCGCCGGGGTGGGGTCTGCGTTGACGCGACAAGCCCCGACGGTGAGACAATCGATTCACCGACGAGAGTTGCCGGTAGCTCCGAGCTACATGTCTGCGGCATCCGTGAAGATGCGGCGGGCAGCTGGCTGTGGGCACTACTGGACAATCATCGCGCCGCAGCCGCGGCGGCCCTCACCGCCATCAGATCGCGGCTCCCTCTGCCGGAGCCCGCCGCAGGCTAACCGGCGCTCGCCCTCCTATTGCAGCTCGAGACCGTGCTCACCGAACGCCCGTACGTAGTCGTCGTTGGCGCTGGCCAGCCGGCGCAGGGCGACACGCGGATCTGCGGTGTCGATCGCCACCGCAGCCTCCGCAGCGAGACGCCGTAGCTGTGGGTCGGCCGCATCGTCGAGAGCCAGATCGACCAGGGCGGGAACGACAACCGGGTCGCCGATGGCCGCTAGGGGCTGCATCAGCGCGCCGCGCGTGCTGGGAGGCAACGTGATGTCGCCGGCGCGTTGCAGAATTGCCAGAGCCGCGTCCGTCGCGCCAGCCTGCGCCAGACCCTGGGCCGCCAACACGACCTGCTCGGGCACCGAGCTTTCCAGGCGGCGGCGGAAGCTCTCAGTCGCAACGCTGGGATCAATTCGTATCAAGGCATCCAGCGCTTGTTGCCGAACGCCACGAGACGTGTCCTCGAGCAGGTCAGCGATGCGGTCCACGTCTTCCGCGGCGCCGATGCGCGACAGCGCATCCACTGCCCACTCGCGAACCGTCGCGTCGGAATGCGCCAGCGCTCGGCGCCAGATTGGAGCGGCCTCGATGGACAGTACCTCCGACTCGTACATCCGATAGCGACTCGATGCGGCACCGAACTCATGCGCCGTAAGGTCGTCGATTACCTCGCGCGTGCGCTGTATCGAAACCGATTCGGCCCCGCACGCGAATGCCGCCAGGAGCGCAATCGCAGCCGTCCCAGTGCGCCTGACGTCCGCCGCGCTGCGACTCAAAGCAGCCCCACTCGGTGCAGCAGTGTGCCCTCCGCCAGGAGGGCGGCCAGCCTCTCGATATCGGCCGACAGCGACCGGTCGACGTCGAGCGCCGGGGCTTGCTCCCGCACCCACGCATGAGCATCGCCAAGCCTCGAGGCTGGCAGCACCGGCTGGTGGAAGCTCACCGCCTCGGCGGCACACAGGAGCTCCATGGCCACCACCCGGCGGCAATTCGTCACCGCGAGCACCGCCTTCCAGCCGCTCCACGCCCCCATCGATACGTGATCTTCCTGATCGGCCGACGTCGGAATGTTGTCGATGCTCGCCGGCATCGCCAGCGTACGGGTCTCGTTTACCAACGCGGCCGCCGCCGTCTGCACCAGCAGGTACCCGGACCGCACGCCACCGTCGCGCACCAGGAACGCCGGCAGGCCGGAGAGCTTTGGATTGAGCAGGCGATTGATGCGCCGCTCGCAGATCGAGGCGAGGTCGGCCGCCGCCATCGCTAGCCAGTCAAGCGCCTGGGCAACGGGCTGGCCGTGGAAATTCCCGCAACTGAGCAGCCGCCCGTCTTCGAGCACCAGTGGGTTGTCGGTGGCCGAGTTCACCTCGATTCGAAGTACCTGCCTGACGATCTCGCAGGCGTCGAGCGCGGCGCCGTGTACCTGCGGCATGCAGCGCAGTGAGTAGCAATCCTGCACCCGTGTGGGGTCCGCATTGGCCAACTCGCTGCCACGAAGGAGGTGGCGTAGCTCGTCGGCACAGACCGCCTGACCGGGATGGCGCCGCAGCTCGGCAACAACCGGATCGAACGGTCCACTCTTGCCCCGCAGCGATTCGAGGCTGAGAGCGCCAGCCACGTTGGCGATGCTGCACAGCCGCAACAGCTCGCCGCTGGCGATTACACCGAGGGCCGCCATCACCTGGGTGCCATTCACCAGCGCCAGACCCTCCTTGGCCAAAAGCTCCAGAGGTTCCAGCCCGGCGTGCTGGAGGGCTGCAGCGCCGGATACGCGCGCGCCATCGATCATTGCTTCCCCTTCCCCGACTAAGACCAGGGCCAGATGTGCCAGCGGCGCCAGGTCACCGGACGCCCCCACAGAACCCTGCCGCGGTACCACCGGAAGAACGTCGGCACGCAGGAGCCCGAGCATCTGGTCGGCGACCGCCGGGCGCACGCCGGAGGCGCCGCGCGCCATGACATTGGCACGCAGCAGCAGCAGCGCCCGCACGGTCTCAGCTGGCAGCGCCTCGCCGGTACCAACCGAATGTGAGCGCACCAGGTTCAGCTGCAGCTCCCTCACTTGGTCTGCCGACACGCTGACCTCGGCAAAGTGCCCGAAGCCGGTGTTCACCCCGTACGCCGGCTCGCCCGA
This sequence comes from Acidobacteriota bacterium, assembly GCA_965205505.1. Lineage (GTDB taxonomy): Bacteria > Acidobacteriota > UBA890 > UBA890 > WLXD01 > DASCOT01. Next base: position 2,109,247 of record CBDBHB010000009.1, on the reverse strand, counting down.
GTCTACGATCGCATCGACTTGTTTCCGTGCACGAAGCATCGCCTCGCGGGCCGACGACGCCAACTGCACCTCTGCGCCCGCGGATCGCGCCACCCGTTCCACATCGGCGAGCCGCAATGTACGACCGTCGAGCTCCAACACCGTCGTTCCACCGCCAGCCATTAGGTAAGCCATCGTCCGACAACCAAGAAAACGACGCCTGCCATCATCGCCAGGAAGCCGAAGAGCCGCAATGCCCCGGGGCCGGCATCCTCCAGCTGGCGCAACATCGCCACGGCGCGATCCGGGAACAGAAAATACGGCAACCCCTCGATGATCAGCACGAGGCCCAAGGCGATCCAGATGAGCTTCCAATCGAGATTCATCGGTTGTTGCCCTCGCCACCGGCGCTGCCCATCGGGCGGCAGCTCCGTAGCATACCGGCTGCTTGTCGCTCCGATGGGCGCTTGCTACGATCCCCGTGTCGAATCCCTCCTTCTCTCCGCACCAGATCTGTGTGCGGAGTGCGCCTTTCAATACGCGACGCACCTCTGACTCAGGAAGCTAGATGCCCAACGTTGCGCTAGTCGGAACACAGTGGGGTGATGAGGGCAAGGGTAAGGTCGTCGACTGGCTGGCGGCACGCTTCGACATCGTGGCCCGCTACCAGGGGGGCAACAATGCCGGCCACACCGTTATCCACGACGGCAAGACGCGCGTTCTCCACTTGATCCCATCTGGCATTCTGCGCACCGACAAGATCTGCGTGATCGGTAATGGCGTGGTGGTTGATCCGAAGGCGCTGTTCGAAGAGATCGACGGGCTCGAGCAGGAGGGCGTCGCCACACGCGGCAGGCTCTTCGTGTCCGACCGGGCCCATCTGATTCTGCCGTACCACCACGGCATCGAGCTCGGCGCTGAGCAACGGCGGGGCGACAACGCTATCGGCACGACAAGCCGCGGCATCGGTCCGTGCTATCAAGACAAGATGGCCCGTTCCGGCATCCGCGCCATTGACTGCCTCGACCGCGCCCAACTCGCCGCGAAGGTGCACGCCAACCTGAGCGTCGTGAACGACTTATTGCACCATCTGTATGACCGCGACCCGTTTGACGCCGACCTGATCATCGAGGAGTACGCCGGATACGGAAAGCGGCTTCGACCCTACGTCGCCGACACCTCGCTGCTGCTCAATGCCGCCATGGACGAGGGCAAGAGCGTGTTGTTCGAGGGCGCGCAGGGCACGCACCTGGATGTCGATCACGGTACCTACCCGTTCGTTACGTCCTCGAACGCCACCGCCGGCGGCCTGTGCAACGGGCTCGGGGTCGGCCCTGGCCGCGTCGACGGTGTCATCGGCGTCACCAAGGCGTACACCACCCGCGTTGGCTCGGGGCCCATGCCCACGCAGTTGGACGACGCCATCGGCGAACGCCTGCGCGACGTTGGCAAGGAATTCGGTGCCACCACGGGGCGACCGCGCCGATGCGGCTGGTTCGACGGCGTTGCCGCCCGCTACGCCGTGCGCGTGAACGGCTGCGACATGCTGGTGGTCACCAAGCTCGACGTGCTCGACGGCATCGATCCGATCAAAGTATGCGTCGGCTACGAGATCGACGGCGAGCGCGTAGACGAGATGCCTGCCAACCTGCCGTCGACTAAGCTCACCGCCGTCTACGAGGACGTACCTGGCTGGAGCGAAACAACAACCGGCAAGAGGAAACTCGAGGACCTGCCTCCGGAGACGCGTGCCTACCTCGACCGCCTCGCCCAGATCGCCGGCTGCGCGGTCGGCATGGCCTCGAACGGGCCCGAGCGCGACGCCATGATCATCGCCCACAACAGCCCGATACACCGGTTAGTTCCCTAGCAGACCTATCAGGCCACGGTGAGGGCGGCGTTCCCTACCGGCGTAGACGTCCCAGCGCAGCAAGGTAGACCAAGGTCGAGATCTTGCCAGTGCTCGGATTGAGACCGCGACTCTCCCAGCGTGACACCTGCGTGTAGCTCACCTTTGGAATGTTGCTCAGCGACACCTCGAGCAGGTTGGCAAGCTCCACCCGAACACGCTCGCCGAAGACCGCGCCGGTGTCCTCGCCGCGAAGCTCACGAACCTGCTCTGCAGTAATGCCCTTCATTGAAGAGGCGTCGCTCCTGGCACACCGGGCCACTTCGTAGGCGTAGAGCATGGCGCGTTCAGCGACGCGAGACAACCGCGTTGCCGCCACCCGGAACGGCCTGTAACCTTGCATGCGGGCCGTTAGCTCAGTTGGCAGAGCACCGGCCTTTTAAGCCGGGTGTCCAGGGTTCGATCCCCTGACGGCCCACATCTGTGGACTGTGACGGCTGAACGTTCAGTGCAGCGGCGCCAGGACAAGGCGCGCCGACGCAGGCGTACAAAGGACCTACGTCGAGGTGGCGCAACGCCGGACATCGCGTCGCCGGCCGGCGCTGCAATGAGCGTTCAGCCGTTACAGTCCACTAGTACCCGGCTTCCGCGCAGCGGCATTCCAGGGTGGCCCCATCGTCTAGCCAGGTTAGGACACCGGCCTTTCAAGCCGGCGACACGGGTTCAAATCCCGTTGGGGCTACCTTGACTTAACCCATTGTTTGTCAGGGAATTACAGAAATATCGGGACGGTGACAACTGACTGCGGAAAGGGCCGATCGCTTAGGTTCCACTTAGGTTACGGGAGCGTATTACGCCGTACCTGGGCGTACGGGTGAGTAAGTTGGCCTCCCCTGCCCCCAACCGCGCTCGCGTTGTAGGACCCTCGCGGGCTATATACGCCGGTACCGCTGCGACGGTGCGAGGGCCGTAGCTAGCCGGCCTTCTGCGACTCTCTGCCGGCGTTTCCGTCTCGGCGGCGCATGCCAGCAGGCCCGCGCTAGCCAACAGCAACTCAAGGCCGACTTCGAGGCCTATCTCGACGGTTGTGGACGCGGCCACTGCGGTGCTGCGTCTCGGTACTTGCCTCGAACGTAGAGATCCCGCAGGACGTCGTCGGCGATGCCCCAGATGAAATTGGTGATCCAGTTCAGTTGGCCCTGTTCCATATCACTCTGTGCGTCGGGGCTACGTTGAGCCGGGACTGCCTCGGTCCTCGTCACGTAACAGTTGACTCAAGACGTACTCGCGGAGCCCAGCGTGCTGCCAGGCGTACGCGTACGAGCTGCGAAGGGAAGATCGCCACCTGTCCTCCGGCGCTTGCGCGATTTCGTCGACAGTTGCCTGATCGAGGAGGCCCTGCTCCAAAAGTTCCTGCAGCGACTCGCGTGCGTTCAGATCCGGGCGGAACACCCGAACAACGTCCGTCGCCGGGAGAGTCTCTGTATCGACGTCCTCCAGCGGCGCGTCGGCGAGGTATCGGATGGCGCAGCTCTTGAAACCGAAGCTGCTCTCGACGACGTTCGTGACCTCAGCCAACGCACGGAATGAAGTGACAACTAGGTCACCCGGTTCGATGCCGGGATCACGCGAACGCTCGACGATTCTTGGAGGCGTGATCTCGCCGCTCTCGAAGGCGCTACGAAGAGCCGCGATTCTCGGTCCACCGTCAAGCTCGGTCAGGTTCTGCACGAGGAGCAGGAGGTGCACTCCGAGCAGCCCGATCATCCCCGCGCGGGAACGGACCTCGTTCCGATTCTGCCGCCACCAACGGCCCGCGTCGGGCCGGAAGTGGATCTCCCTGCTCTGCGACCCGTAGCCGCTTCCGTAGGACATACGAAGCTGCATGACTTCTTCATCATCGGCGTGTTCGAGAGCGTAGATGAACCGTTGCCGCAAACTGGCGAGCAGCCGACCGGGGCGCAGCGTCTCCACGCCCTGAAGCGGCGCCTGTCCATGGCGAAACCAGGCACGGTCGAGGTCCAGTCGGCTCTCGACCTCTCGCGCCTGCTCAAGAGACATCTCGATTCCATATCGGAGGTTCCCGCTGGGGGCCGACCAAAAGTACTCGAGGTCGCGGCTCGCAGAGACGCGGCCGTCGATGTCACGGAGAAGCAGGTAATAGCGGAAGTAATCTTGCCGGTTCGTCGTCTTGAAACCGAGCAAGTCGACCAGTGCTTCGGTGAGACGTCGAATCCGTAGAGCCTGGGTCTCCAGGGTGGCTGTAACTACAAGACGATAACTGCGTCGAGCGTACGGTTTGTCGTTGCCAGGCGTGAAGTCCTCCTCACCCAGCCAATCGCGCCACTGGAGGATGCTTACTCCGGCCTTGGCAAGCTCGTCGAGCACCGAATACATGAAGACAGCGCGACAATCCGTGTGTGCCGGTCCGAACACACGAAGATAGTTGTTCTCGTCCAGCGGTAGCTGACCGATCAGCTCTCTGGACCCGTACGCCAAGGCTTCGAAGAAAAACGTTAGCTGATCATCGGCTGCCTCCGGACCCACTGACGCGAGATGGTCCGCGCCTGCGCGAAGAAGGGCTGCCATCCGTTGGCGGGCACCTTCGAGCATAGGATTCTCCGGTGCGCGTGACGGTCACTTCCGACGCTCCGGTCATGACCTGCTCTACAACGCTGCCTGCGCGCATCGGGGCCGGGGCGCGCCGTAACGGGGTGTGGTCCGGTGGAACGCTACGTCCTTTGCTCGTGCAACTACAGCGGTAGACAGTAAAGAAATGTAAAGCCCTCGGCAACCTCGGGAACGCCTACGTCGCCCTCGGCGAGACCCGCAAGGCCATCGAGTTTCATGAACAGTCTCTGGCCATCTCTCGCGAGATCGGCGACCGGAGGAGCGAAGGCAATGCCCTCGGCAACCTCGGGAAGCCTACGCCGGCCTCGGCGAGACCCGCAAGGCAATCGAGTTTTATGAACAGTCTCTGGCCATCTCTCGCGAATCGGTGACCGGACAGCCGAAGGCAGTGCCCTCGGCAACCTTGGGAATGCCTACGCCGCCCTCGGCGAGACCCGCAAGGCCATCGAGTTTCATGAACAGTCCTGGCCATCTCTCGCGAGATCGGCGACCGGAGGAGCGAGGGGCAATGACCTCGGCAACCTCGGGAGCGCCTACGCCGCCCTCGGCGAGACCCGCAAGGCCATCGAGTTTCATGAGCAGGCCCTCAAGATCTTCATTGAGATCGAATCTCCGCACGCCGACCAAGTTGGCCGGCTCCTGAAAGAGTTGCGGGAATCGACGGGTAAGGAGGGCTCATGACAAAGAAGCCTCGCCTCCGAACCACCCCCCCCCCTCGCAAATCGCCCGGCTGCGAGCTTCTGTAGTGGTAGGAAGAAAACTGTTCCGCGCGCGTGAGGCGTGGGCAACGGGAGACAAAGATGCCGGACGGCGTAGAGCTTGGTCCCGGCGACTACGCAGTTCTCTTGTGCCTGCGCAACCGTGGACTGCAGCTTGGGCGCGTATTGAATGACCGTTTCTTACTGGAGGACGGAACCGAGTTCGCCAACCCGGTCGTGCACTACCTGCAAATAAGCGAACTCGTATCGATCGCGTCTCGCTCAGCACCGCAAGACAGCCGGATCGGCGATTGGTCGAGCTTCATCGAAATCACTTGCTACGGCGATCAGGCCCTAGACGCAGCAATCGAAGAGCCGTGGACGTACATCGCCCGCGGGATCTGCGAGCCTGCGCCGGCCTACTGGTACGAGGCGCGGGATCGGTTGACGGGCCGTCTCTTCGTTGTCCGAGTGTTTGACGCGTTAGGCCAGGAACGGGCTAGCGAGCTCGCCCGTCTTGTCGCGCAAGACGGTGGGGCCCGCGAGGCAGCGCGCGGGATTGAACAGCTAGGGCCCGATCACAGTATTTCGTGGGTTGAGAAAACAGCGACTATCTGGCGAAAGCGCTGATCCCGAAGGGAAGGATTGAGTGGGTCACGAAAGGCTCTCGCAGGTCGCCCGGCTGCTCTCACGTGGTGAGAGCCGATCTATTCCGCTAGGCTGAGCAGCCTTTGCGGTGCATCGTCGACGGCGGTAGCAACATGATGGACATGCCGATGATGGCTGCGATGGGACTGTTCCCTGTGTTGTTCGGGCTGATCTGGATCGCCCTATTCATCTACCTAATGGGGCTAGCCGCGCGCCTCGTCAAGGCAGTCGAACGGATTGCTGACAACGTCGGCGGACAGGCCGGCCCGTAGGCTCTAGTGAGAGGCGGCCGCAGCACCTTCGCCCGCCCCCTCGCCTACCCCCTCCGCCAGTTCGGCTCCTACCTCGGCAAGCTCATCGACGATCACCCCGCCTCCATGCGCACAATCGCCACCGATCTCGGCATCACGCAGGGCACCATGAGCGGCTACCGGTGTGGTCGCTATCTCCCGCCTGATCGCGCTTCGCTAGGTTCTATTGCAGAGGTCCTGGCGCCGACGAAGACCAAGGCGAAGGTCGTGCGGCGGGAGCTGCTGCGGCGCTGGATCGCCGACCTGATGGATGCGCATCTGCGGGGTGCTGATGTGACGCCGGCTGAAGCTCGGCGGGCGATCGAGGATACGGCCGGCGCTCGACGGCGAGGGTAGAGGAACGGCAAACAGCGCGCCGGCCTCAGCCAGGAACATCGCGGCGAAGTCGAAATTCGCTAGGCACTATCCGGTCGGGGCGCTAGGGGTCTACAATTATCGGGTACCTCTCGGCGCGGGACCCGCTAGGCCGCCGACCCCCACCGCCGCTTGCGGGCTTAGCAGTAGTCCTTCCTCAGCCCCTGGCGGCGGGAGTCTCGCGCTGAGGGGGTCGGGCATGTAGCTGTGTCCGAGTCTCACCCCGTTGCGACTAGATGATGTTTTGCCTCTCGGCGCGGGACGCCGGCGGAGAGACCGCTGGCGGGCAGGCCACGTCGCTCCGATGCCTGGTCCGAGATCAACAGCGGCACGAGCGTCTCGCGCTTGAGGGGTCTCGCATGTAGCCGCGCTTGATCCGGCGCCCCTTCACGGCTGCGGCGCGTTCCGTCCCATGACCCGACCACCTACCGAGCCCCCTAGTGAGGGGCTGCCGCTGATGGCCAAGCCTGGCTTCGTCGACGGACGGCACTACGCGACCTACGCAGAGGAAGTTCTTCGCCTCAAGCGCGCAGGCGACCTCGATGGCGCGGAGGCGCTTCTCCTGCGCCTGGTGGACGCCACAGAGGCCGAGACATCCGCCTGGGGCGAAGGCTGGGGGGTTCCGTGGTACTACGAGCAACTTGCGATCATCTACCGGAAGAAGAAGAAGCCAGCCGACGAGCTCGCGATACTCGAGCGGTACGAACGACAAGCAAAGGCCCCTGGGCTGGTTCCAGACAGGCTGGCTAAGCGCCTGGCCGGCCTGCGCGCCAAAGCCGGCAAGAGCCCATGACCCCGACCAACTACCGAGTCCCCTGCCCCGGAGCACGAATAGCCACGTGACCGACGACGAAGCGGACCAAAAGCAAGAGCGCCCCCCGAACACGAGCGACTCTTCTTGCGGTCGTGCGTCTGTGTCAGCGCTGACGCCGCGACCCTCCGCTGTGCCTTTGTACTCACGCCACCGTTACGGCGCCGCCATCGGGCGTGAAGCGTGGATAAATGGGATCGCTACCCGTCTCGGTGAGGGGATTCGCGTTCCCATCGCCGTCGACGAGCGCAAGTCGCCCGCGGACACCGGCCGACGGCCCGGAACCGGGGACGAACGCCAGCGTTCCGTTCGTCGACACGGAGTACAGGGCGTTCGGCGTCGAGCCCCACTGGATGCTCAACACGCCCGGCTGGGCCACCTCGGGGGGGGGGGGGCGGGCGGCGTGTCGGGATCGTACGAACGGATCATCAGCATGTCGGCCTGCGCGTACATGAGGAAACCACCCTCGACGTACGCTGGCGACCAACCGGGAAACAGAGACGAGTACTCACCGGTCTCGACGTCGGCAACGCCGTCAGAGGCGAACTCGGCGGGAAGCACCTTGATGGCCACCTTGCGGCCCAGGCGTGTGTCCTGCGCCAGGTACACCTCACCCATGCCGCCAGCGCCGAGCTGCTCGGTGATCTCGTAGGGGCCTTTGGTGCCGGGTTGCATGGCGCTCCCGTAGAGGGGTGGGTGAGCGCGTGAAGCCTACCGCTATGACGCGTGAGATCCAACGGGGGGGGCCTGACAGCGTGACGGCGCGGCCGTGAAACGAGGGTAGAGCCCCAACGGTCACCGATTCGAACACCACGCGGAGTCTTCGGAGCCGGCGGATCTTGATGCGATCCAACCGCGGTAATCATTCCGCGCTAGGACGGACTGTGCTCTTGACCACTGGCGGCCTTATGTTGATAGAGTCGTTTCCCGATCTGCGACCCAAGTGTCCTTCGACCAGGAGTCAGCTTGACCTGACCCCACGGTTAGTACCACGTCTAATCTCAGTAACTCGGTGCTGACAAGGGGTTGTTGAGGCCGGCGAAGCGGAGCGTAGCCGGCTTCAACAACAGCGCCTCCGGGGCCGGTGGTCGGTAGCCCAACGAGCTGTGCGGTCGCATGCGGTTGTACTGCTGCCTCCATCTCTCGATCAGAACCTTTGCCTCCTTGAGCGTGTAGAAGATCTCGCCGTTGAGCAGCTCGTCTCGGAGCTTGCCGTTGAAGCTCTCCACGTAGCCGTTCTCCCACGGCGAGCCCGGCTCGATGAACAGCGTGCCCACACCGAGCCTACCGAGCCAGTCGCGAACCGCCTCGGCGGTGAACTCCGGTCCGTTATCGGACCGGATGTGCTCAGGTATGCCCCGGTGCACGAACAACCACCCGAGCCGCTCGAGCACGTCCTCACAGTTGAGCTTCCGTGCCACGTCGATCGCCAGGCTTTCTCGTGTGTACTCATCGACGATCGTCAGCAGCCTCATAGCCCGACCCTCGTGCGTCCGGTGATGGACGAAGTCATACGCCCAGACGTGATCTTTGCGCTGTGGTCGCAGCCGGATGCACGAGCCATCGCTGAGCCACAGCCGGGCTCGTTTGGGCTGCTTTGTCGGTACTTTCAGCCCCTCACGCCTCCAGATACGCTGCACTCGTTTGTGGTTCACCCACCAGCCCTCCATACGCAACAACGCCGTCACTCGCCGATACCCGTAGCGCCCGTATTGTCGGGCTAGATCCACGATCCGCTCCGTCAACATCTGCTCATCGCCCGGTTCTCTTGGCATGTACCTGTGTGTCGTGCGTGGTTGTTTCAGTACCCGGCACGCCCGCCTCTCGGAGACGCCCAGCCGCCCCTGTACATGCGCCACCGCCTCGCGCCGTCGAGCTGGGCTCAGAAGTTTCCCTCCGCGACTTCCTTCAGGATCGACAGGTCGAGCTCTTTCTCCGCCACCAGTTTCTTGAGCCGGGCGTTTTCTTTCTCCAGCTGCTTGAGCCTTCTGGCCTGGTTGACCTTCAGCCCCCCGTACTCCCGCCGCCACCGATAGTAGGTGTGCTCGGTGATCGCTAGCTTGCGGCAGGCATCCTTGACCGTCCCGCCTTGCGCCAGCTCCACTTCAGCCTCCCGGAGCTTGCGTACGATCTGCTCGGCGCTGTGCCTCTTCGTCGGCATTCTGACCTCCCCTTTTCGACCCAGATCGTGAGATTACCTCTGGATCCGTTTTGGGGGGTCAGGTCAAGCTGATGCCGTCCATGGACCTCACGAGCAGCAACCGATGCTGCGTTCCGTGCCGAGCACCCGCGAGTGCAGCGACCCGAAACCCAATCCGTATGATGCTGGCCGCCGTCATCCTGGCGCTCCCCGGATTGCTCTTTGCCGGCCAGGAGATCGGTACCTTTTATCCGGATATTCCGGGCGAGCTGCTGCTGGAGAACGATCGCGTCGTGGTGCAGAAGTTCGTCGTCGAGCCGGGGCAGTGGGAGGGGGTCCATCCACACCCAGGCAACCAGCTCTGGGTGACCATCAAGGGCGGTGTGTGGTCTGGGCGTCGTGGCGGCCGCGAGAGAATCGGCACCCAGCCTTCGCCCGCCGGCTCCGTCGGATGGATGGATGCCATCGATCTGTCGGAGCAACACAATTCCGGCAACACCGGAGACACCCCAATCGAGTTGGTCTGGATCACCCTCAAACCTTGCACGTTAGTGGCGAACCATCACACCGGCACGTTTTATCCGAACATTCCGGGCGAACTGCTGCTGGAGAACGATCACGTCGTGGTGCAGAAGTTCGTCGTCGAGCCGGGGCAGTGGGAGGGGGTGCACTCCCACCCGGGCGAGCAGGTCTACGTTCATGTCAAGGGTGGTGTGTGGTCCGGGCGTCGCGATGGCAGCGAGAGAGTCGGCACCCGGCCTTCGCCCGACGGTTCTGTCGGCTGGATGGAGGCCGTCGAACTGTCGGAGCAGCACGACTCGGGCAACAACGGCGACGAGCCGATCGAGCTCATCTGGGTCACCCTCAAACCCTGTAGTGGAGGGTAGCGGCACTAGCTACGACGGTGTGTACGTTAACTCGGACGGCAAAGGTAATGGCGCCTGCCGCGGATGCTCACGAAAACCTCGTCCAGGAACCATGCGTCACCCAGACGACCCTGTCGCCGACGTAGCTTCCGGGCGTAGTCAGGGCCGAACTTCCCACACCACCGCCGAATCGTCTCGTAGGTGACCTCGACCCCGCGCTGGGCCAGGAGATCCTCGACGTCTCGGAAGCTCAAGCAGAACCGATGGTAGAGCCAGACGGCATGGCTCATGATCTCGATCGGGAAACGGTGTCGGCGATAGCGGCTGGCGGCGTTGATCATGGCCGCACTCTGCCAGGATCTCCGTTAAGTTGACAATGCCTTCTAGCCTTCTAGAAGAGGGATCGGCTGAGGTCCTCGCGGAAGTCCGATCCCGGCGCCAGGTAGCCACCCAGCACGGCACGACGATGCTCGGACCCCTCCTGCCTGCGGTCGATGAGGACGCTCCCGTCCAGCGCCTGAAAAGCCACGTGGAGGGTGTCGCCCCGGATCCGGTACCACATAGTCTCGCCGTCCCGGATACCTCGATCGCGGATCGGCTCGTACTGGGCCTCGATCTCGGGAAGCAGGGTCCGAACCTCCTCCGACGACAGGAAACCGGCGTCCCGGGCGTGTTCCATGTTCTCGCGAATCCCGTCCAGGAACTGCTCGAGGCTGACGTCGTGGAGGAAGCGGCTCCGAACCAGCAGGTCCTGGGATTCGACGGCGGCTCGCACGACCGACTCGGCCAGCTCGTCGGTGTACTGCCGGCCGTCAACAAGGTGCTCCAGCTCGGCGGCAGTCTGCGCTCCGAACCGCAGCGTCAGGCGCAGGACGTCCACCCGGAAGATCGTTCGCTCGTAGACCATTTCCAGGGAGGCGTACGGACCCGAGGCCAGTCCGGTGGCGTCTACGGGAATCGCGGCGGCGGCGCCTTCGTCCTGGTCCCGGACCGCCGGCGCGCGCCCCGGCACGGCGAGGACGAGCGCCAGCGCCAGGACTGCGGTCCCGAGGGGTTCCCTCGCGGTTCGCGGGGTGCGGCCGCGGTCGTCGACACCCACCCTCGCCATCGTCAACATCGTTCCCGGGGCCCCGGGTCATCCTCCCGGGGGCGGCGGGCGGTGAGCATCGCGTACCGCATCGCCCCGACCCGATACGCCAGCCAGATGCGCACCATCGTCCGAGCGAAGACCCGTTCCTCCCGGCTCCGGTCCAGGATGAAGCGTCGATAGTCGGAACGTCGGAGGAGCGCTCCAGCGAGCCGGCGGAGACAGATCGTCCAGGTCCTCCGGACCTTTCGGGTGAGATCCTCGACCTCCACGACCCGGAGGCCGGCCGCCTCCACCGCTGCCCGCAGGCTCGATCCGGTGGGGAGCCACGCCAGCCGGCCCTCCCGGCGGATGGGTTCGAGGAGATGCCGCCGCGCCCATCCCGACGGCGCTTCGGCCGCGAGCCAGGCACAGACCACCAGCCGTCCCTCCGGTCTGAGGACCCGTCGCGCCTCGCGGAACGCTCGACGCGGATCCGCCATGTGCTCGGTGCTCTCGATGGCCGGGACCGCATCGAAGGCTTCCGCCGGCAGCCCGTTGCCAGGTACACCTCGCCCATGCCGCCAGCACCGAGCTGCTCGGTGATCTCGTAGTGGCCGAGCTTGGTACCAGGTTCCATGGGGCTACCAGAGGGGTGGGTGAGCGCTGAAGCCTATCCTCAGAGGCTGTGAGATCCCGGTGGGTACCGGGAAGGTGCCACGGGACAGTGGTGATACAGCCGCACGGCGTGGCTGATGATCTCGGGAGGGAACCGGTGTCGAGGGTGGCGCTGCCGACCGTCACTCATCGCCGGGATCTGCCAGACACGTCGTCAACTTGCCGATGCCCTCAAGGGCGTGACCCAGTGTTACCCGACGCCGCGCTAGGCGACGGAAGCCTCGGATTGCACAGGTTCCCGCTCTTGAGCTCCGGTATCGCCGCTGGCCGGCGCGACCTGCCAGAACTGGCAGCTCGAGACCTCCCAAGAATCGAGTATGCGCTCACCGATCGAGCTGGCGGTTAACTCGGTGTGGCGTTCGATCAGCCCCCGCAAGAGCTCGAGATCTGTGGATTTGGCGACGGGGCCGAGGATAACGGTGGAAGGGTTGCAACGACCGACGAATTTCTCATGCTCGTCGAGAACATAAGCCATCCCACCGGTCATCCCGGCAGCAAAATTGCGGCCTGTACGACCGAGGACCACGACGACACCGTTGGTCATGTACTCGCACCCGTGGTCGCCCACACCTTCGACAACCGCGTGCCCGCCGCTGTTGCGAACGGCAAAGCGTTCGCCGGCTGTTCCGCGGGCGAACAGATACCCGCCGGTGGCGCCGTACATGACGCTGTTTCCCATGATGACGTCCTCCTCGGACCGCCGCTCGACCCCCGGAGGCGGTCTGAGTACGACCTCTCCACCGCTCATGCCCTTGCAGACATAGTCGTTGGCTTCGCCGCGGAGAATCAGACGCATGCCATTGACACACCAAGCCGCGAAGCTTTGGCCAGCGCTACCATCGCACAAGATCTCGATGGTCCCTGGAGGCAGCCCTTGCTCACCGTATCGGTGGGCAATCTCTCCTGCCAACGTCGCCCCTACCGTACGGTCGGCATTGTCGATCTTGTATCGCAGCTTCACCGGTGTGCCGCCCTCGATGGCGCCGCGAGCGTGACGCACCAGGCGTTCGTTTAGCGGTGCCTCCAGCCGGTGGTTGCGCTTCCACAGCCGCCGCCGAGCCACGCCGTCTGGCGCCGGCGGCGTCAACCGCCATAGATCCACCAGAGCCGTTGCCGGGTATCCGTCGACGCCTATCTGCTCGAGAAGGTCAGCGCGACCCACGATCTCGTCGAGGGAGCGAACGCCGATCTGCGCTAGGATCTCGCGGACGTCCTGGGCGATCTGCGTCAGATAACCGACGAGCGCCTCCGGCCGGCCGTGGAATTTCTTGCGCAACGCGGGATCCTGGGTCGCGATGCCTACCGGGCAGGTGTTGAGATGGCACTGGCGGACGTAGACGCAACCGAGAGCAACAAGGGCTGCGGTTCCGAAATTGAATTCCTCGGCGCCGAGCATCGCCGCGACAACGATGTCGCGACCGGTCTTGAGGCCACCATCCGTTCGCAGCGTCACTCGCTCGCGAAGGTTGTTGAGCATCAACACCTGCTGGGCCTCGGCCAAGCCGAGCTCCCAGGGCCCGCCAGCGTGCTTGATCGAGGCGAGCGGCGATGCTCCTGTGCCGCCATCGTGACCGCTGATGAGGATGACATCTGCCAACGCCTTGGCGACACCGGCGGCGACGGTTCCTACTCCCGTCTGGGCCACCAGCTTCACGCATATTTTCGCTTCGGGGTTGACCTGTTTGAGGTCGTGGATGAGCTGGGACAAGTCCTCGATGCTGTAGATGTCGTGATGTGGGGGCGGTGAGATCAACGTCACCCCTGGTGCCGAATGGCGCAGCCGCGCGATTAGGCCATTGACCTTGTGGCCGGGGAGCTGACCACCCTCTCCTGGCTTGGATCCCTGTGCCATCTTGATCTCGATCTCGGTGGCGTGCACCAGGTATTCGGCGGTAACACCGAAGCGCCCCGAAGCGATCTGTTTGATGGCGCTGTTCTTGCTATCGCCGTTGGGCAGCGGATGGAAGCGCTCCGAGTCTTCACCGCCCTCTCCAGTATTGCTTCTCCCGCCAATACGGTTCATGGCGACCGCCAGGGCCTCGTGGGCTTCGGGAGAAAGGGCGCCGAGCGACATGCCAGCAGTGGTAAAGCGCCTCCGGAGCGACTCGACGGGCTCGACCTCATCGATCGGCAGCAACTCCTGAGTACGCCTGAAACGCAGCAGGTCTCGAATAGCGATCGGCGCATGGTTGTTGGCGGCCAGCGCAAACTTCCGATAGTGCGATGCCGAGTCGGGCTCCCGGCGAAGGCCGATCATCGCCCGGTGCATCGGAGGCATCCAGGCGTGCGCCTCACCCTTCCTCTTGAACCGGTAGAAGCCGGCGTCGGGCGGAGCGCTGAGCGCGCTGTCGCCAAAGGCATGCCGATGCCGAACAAAGGCGTCGGTGAGAATCTCTTTGAGGCCGACGCCGCTGATACGGGATGGTGTGCCGGAAAAACAACGGGCGATCACACCGCGGTTAATACCCACGGCCTCGAAAATCTGGGCGCCGCGGTAGCTCGAGAGGATCGAGATGCCCATCTTCGAGAGGATCTTGAGCAATCCGTTGTTGAGCGCTTCACGATACCGGGACAGCAACTCCGCCGGTCGGCGTCCAGGTGTCTCGTCGCTGGCAAAGTGCTCGAGGATCGAGCGGTAGGCAAGGTACGGATGAATGGCTCCCGCCCCATACCCGATGAGGGTCGCGAACTGATGAACGTCTCGAGGCTCGCCCGATTCGGCGACGATGTCGCACTGGAGTCGCTCACCGACTCGCAGAAGGTGGTTGTTGACGGCTCCAACGGCAAGCAGGATCGGCAGTGGAACGTTGTCGGAGTTGACGCCACGATCGCTCAAGATCAGCAACTCGCAACCGTCTTTGGCGGCCTCCTGGGCGGCGAACGAGACCGTATCGAGGTGCTCGCGCATCGCTGACACACCTCCGGTCACGTCACAGAGCAGCGAGATCACCCTGACCTTCTCCGGTGTGAAGCGACTTCGCATGAGGTCGAAGTCGGCATCCGAGATGATCGGGCTGGGTAGCCGCACCTGGCGAGCGTGCTCGGGTGTCTCGGCGAGCCAGTTCCGCCGCCGTCCGAGGTTGCTCGAGAGATTCATCACCGCCCGCTCGCGAATGGAGTCAATAGGCGGATTGGTTACTTGAGCGAATCGCTGCGCGAAGTAGGAGCTCAGCAACTTGGGCTTGCCTGACAGCACCGCCAACGGTGTGTCATCGCCCATCGAACCGACGGGCTCCTTACCCTCGAGCACCATGGGTTCGAGAACCAGCCTGAATTCCTCGGCACTGTAGCCAAAGCAGATCTGCTGCTGGACGGTGTCGGCTGCCTCTCGATCCCGCCCCGTCGTGTGCACCTCTACCGGCTGCTCCGGCAGTCGTGTCAGGTTCTCCGCCACCCAGCTCCGGTAAGGACGGCGGGCCGCCAGCTCGCGCTTGATCTGCTTGCCCTTGATGAGCCGTCCGTTCAGCAGATCGACGGCGATCATGTTGCCCGATCCCAGTCGACCCTTTTCGACGACCTCGGAATCGTCCAGGTTCAACAGGCCCACCTCGGATCCCAAGACGATGAGGCCGTCGCGGGTGATCTTGTAACGTGCCGGACGCAGGCCGTTCCGGTCGAGAATAGCTCCCACAACATCGCCATCGCTGAAGACCACCGCCGCCGGTCCGTCCCACGGCTCGTTGAGACAGGCGTGGTACTCGAAGAACGCACGCACGTCCTCGTTGAACACCGAATGAGCCTTCCACGCTTCCCGGATAAGCATCACCATTGCATGCGGCGCCGACCGCCCCGACAGCGTCAACAGCTCCAGAACGTTGTCGAGGTTTGCCGAATCACTCGCCCCATCCGGGATCACCGGCCGGATGTAATCGATATCGTCACCCCATACGTCGGAGGCCATGCGCCCTTCACGGGCACGGGTCCAGTTCTTGTTGCCCTGGATGGTGTTGAGCTCGCCGTTGTGCGCCAACATTCGAAAGGGCTGCGCCAGATGCCAGTTCGGAAAGGTGTTGGTGCTATAGCGCTGGTGGAACATCCCAAAGGCTGATTTGAACTCCGGGTTGCGCAAATCTGGAAAGAAGTCGGCCAGCGACGTCCCCGTAAGGAGACCCTTGTAGACGATCGTCCGGCAGGAGAAGGAAACGACATACAGCCCGATGTCCACTGTTCGAGCGGCTCGGGACTCGATCTCCCTGCGTGCTGCGTAGAGCTCTCGATCTGCCTCGAGCGGCAGTGTTTTCTCCGGGAAGACCACCAGGAGCTGTTGGATCGCTGGCTTGGTGGCGAGCCCCTTGTCACCCAGGACACTGTCGTCCGTCGGTACGTGGCGCCATACGAAGCGGGTCATGCCGCGCTTCAAGAAGACTTCTTCCACCAGATTCTTGAAGACCGGGTGTGCCGCCTCGCTACGAGGCGGCAGGAACAGCATCCCGACACCGATGGGGCCGGTCGTAGGCCGCAAACGCGTTAGATGCTCGTACTCCTGGCGAAAGAGCGTGCTCGGAACCTGGAGCATCAGCCCGGAGCCGTCACCGGTCTTGGCGTCCGCATCGAATGCACCACGGTGAGCAACGCGACGGACAGCCTCGATCGAGTGTTCGACGATCTCGTGTGTCCTGTTGGCGGCGATGTTGGCTACAAAGCCGACGCCACACCCATCATGCTCGAATTGCGGGTCGTAGAGCGGTGCTGTGGCCCCAAGAGGCATGCCGCGTCGATCGTGAGGGCCCTCCCGGCTACAAGACACTAGAGTTTCGGCCTCTCTTCGAGCTCGCGATTGGAGACATGGAGCCGGTAGCCATCGTACTCGTCGATCTTGGTTTCGACCAACTTGTCGATGACCTTCGTGCCCAGGGCCTCCCGCAGCAAATCAGATTCGCGCGCACATTTGACCCGGCGTGCCAACCCCCGGGCGTTGAGCCGATGAGCAGTAAACGGAGGCGATTCGTCCGGCTAGCGCTGCTGATACGCACGACCCCCTGGAACCGACCGGTATCAAAGAGGTTTGCGGACCGGGGTCAGTGAGGCGTCTGCGGCGATATGACGCCAACGCCGCAGTTCAGCTCAGGGTAGGTCTTGCTGGTGACAACCTCCGCCAGGTACATCAGCACGTTGGTATTGGCAGATGTGTAGTTGTACCTCGTCCCCTGCTCGAAGCCGTGCGGTGCGGTCGCGATGTGCGATCGAAACGGCACGGGTGAGAGTTTCGGCTGAAACCCGACGCTGCGTTCCATCACCATGAAGCAGGAATCGATATCCCGGTAGGCGTCGTTACTCTCGTAGCAGCCGGTGCCGGAGGCCATCGACCTCGACTCACCGGACGCGATCGCCTGGGCCGACGCGAATCTGCCACCTACGGCAATGGCGACGAAGACGCCTCGCGGCGAGCACCGATTCTTCCGGTATCCCGGTCGCCCGATCCGCAACAACGCCCGCGTGAAGATCGGCGAGCTCCAGCTGGCGATCGACGTCCGAGGCGATGGTGGATACGTCGTAGCACCTGGGTCCGTGCACGAAACGGGCGCCGTCTACAAACGCGCGGGAACGTGGCCTCCCGTCGACAAGTTGCCGGTCTTCGATCCAACGTGGCTCGAGAATGACGAAAAGAGGAGTTTCCGATGCCAGCACCGACGGTGAACGATTTCTTCGCCTACCTACCGATGGGCCGCTACATCTACGCGCCGACTGGCGAGATGTGGTCGCGCTCGAGAGTCAACTCTCGAATCGCGCCCATATCGGTCGACGACGACAAGACAATCAGCGCGAGCAGATGGCTGTACCGCGACCAACGTTCCCCCGGATCACTTATGAACACGTTTCAACTCGGGGCCGCGAGTTTGGGACAGGATACTGCGTACTGCTTCGACAACGTCCTGATCGAGGGCAATGTGAATGGTGCGGCGGAGCAGCCGATCATCAACGACATCTACAACACCATCGACCTAGAGGAGCAGGCGATGGATGCGCTCGACTCGCCAGTCATCGTCGTCCGGTAGTTTGGCTTCTAGGATCAAGCGATCGCGCGTCTGCCGGATGCGGAGATCAACGGAGCCGGAGTCCACTCCCCTCAGAAGGGACTCGACACTCGGCTCGCCTCAAGTTAAGCGGCACTCACTAGAACACCTTGTCGTACACGACAACGTTGCCGGGCGTACCATCCATGTCCTTGTACGTCATCGTCATGGTCTCACCGTCTTTCGAGACGGCAAAGGTGATCATCAGGAATGGCTCGTCTTGGTCCGCAACGCGATCTATCACCTCCTTCGTGTAGGGATCGATCACCTTGGCCGAGAGCCAGTATGTCGGCTTCGCCCCGGATTCCCTTGAATACTCCGGGTACTCCTTGCCGTCGAAGCCCAAGTACCAGTGCAGAAATGAGCGGCCACGGGCGTTCACGGTCTCGAGCGTCACGAGCATCAGCCCGTCTTTGGTGTAGTCGAACGTCCTCGTCAGGCTGGTCGGCGGAGGCGCGTTGCCGCCAAAGACCGACTTCTCGGCGTTGAGTGTCCAGGTGCCGATCAACGGATCCCGCGACTCGGTTTGGGCGTGAGCGCTTGCGGCCGAGCCGATCAGGATCAGCGCTACCTGCAACACGGTCAGGCGTTTTGGCATCAGGCTCCTCACAGTGTGGCCTCCCTCGAACTTGGCTGGACGGGCAAACGAGACGACAACATCACAAGACTAGGTCATCGGTGTTCCTAACACGAAAAACGGGTACAGGAACACCCCGCCTTCGACACCCTCAGCCACCAATCGCTGTCGAGTTCAAAACAGTGCTCAATTGGGGCTACTAATCACCTCAAACCCCCACATTTCAAACGCATGCGACTTGAAGTGCATATCAACAATCCTGGGTAAGTTGTAGTTTGCACAACTGGGAAGCGGCCCTCATGACGAAATACTCCTTCTTCAGCTTGGCGTGGAATGCCATTAGCCACCACGAGAATTGGCCACGCGTCTGGCGCAGCCCAGAGCCGAAGGCAGAATACGACGTCGTCATCGTGGGGGCGGGGGGCCACGGCCTGGCCACCGCCTACTATCTCGCCAAGGAACACCGGATCACCAACGTCGCCGTGCTCGAGAAGGGATGGCTGGGCGGCGGCAGCGTCGGTCGAAACACGACCATCGTCCGTTCGAACTACCTGTGGGACGAGACGGCCCATCTGTACGAGATGTCGTTGAAGCTATGGGAGGGCCTCAGCCAGGAGTTGAACTACAACGTGATGTTCAGTCAGAGGGGGGTCCTCAACCTGGCGCATAGCCTGGGGCATCTGCGCGAGCTCTCGCGTCGCGTGCATGCCAATCGGCTCCATGGCATCGACGCCGAGCTGCTCGATGTCGAGCAGATCAAGAAGATGGTGCCGTGCATCAACACCTCGTCCGAGGCTCGCTATCCGATCCTCGGCGCTTCCCTGCAGCGGCGGGGGGGCACCGCCCGCCACGATGCGGTCGCCTGGGGCTTCGCGCGCGCCGCCGATCGCCGCGGCGTCGACATCATTCAGCGTTGTGCGGTAACCGGGATCCGGCGCGAGGGCGGCCGGGTGCTCGGCGTCGATACCGTCCGCGGTTTCATTAAGGCGCAGAAGGTGGGGATGGTCGTGGCGGGTCACTCCAGCGTTCTCGCGGAGATGGCGGGGTTTCGCCTGCCCATCGAAAGGCACCCGCTGCAGGCGCTGGTCTCCGAGCCCGTCAAGCCGGTGCTTGATACGGTGGTGATGTCCAACGCTGTCCACGCCTACGTGTCGCAGACGGACAAGGGTGAGCTGGTGATCGGCGCGGGAATCGATCCTTACACGGGCTATGGCCTGCGCGGCAGCTTCTCCGTCATCGAGAGCACGATGTCGGCGATCGTCGAGCTGTTCCCCATCTTTAGCCGCATGCGAATGTTGCGCCATTGGGGTGGCGTCGTCGACATCTGCCCGGACGCCAGCCCCATCATCGGCGCGACGCCCGTGCGGGGCCTGTACATCAACTGCGGCTGGGGCACCGGCGGCTTCAAGGCAACGCCGGGGTCCGGCTGGGTCTTCGCCCACACGATCGCCCACGACCGACCGCATCCCCTCAACGAGCCGTTCTCGCTGGAACGCTTCGCGACGGGCTACCTGATCGATGAGCATGGTGCCGCCGCGGTGGCCCACTAGAGGCCTGTACGAGGAATAGGAGGGGTGGCGCGCATGGGTCTTGTGAGGCGACCTAGTAGCTACGAGCGGGAGCACTGATGTGTTGCTCATCGATTGCCCATGGTGTGGGCCGCGGGAGGAGACGGAGTTCACCTATGGAGGTGAGGCGCACATCGAGCGCCCCCAGGATCCGGACGCGCTTTCCGGCGAGGAGTGGGCGGACTACCTCTTCATGCGCACCAACTCACTGGGTCGACACCGGGAACAATGGCTGCATGCGGCGGGATGCAGGCGCTGGTTCAACGTCGAGCGTGACACGCTGACGTACGAGATCCTATCGGTGTACAGGATCGGTGAGAGCCCGCCTGGAGGCGATCGGTGACCCAGCCGCGTCGGCTGGCCCAGGACGGTCGCATCGATCGCGAGAGGCCCATCTCGTTCACCTTCAACGGTCGAGCCTATGGGGGGTATGAAGGCGACACGTTGGCCTCGGCGTTGCTGGCGAACGGGGTCAGCATCGTCGGTCGCAGCTTCAAATACCATCGTCCCCGCGGCATCGTCGGAAGCGGTGCCGAGGAGCCGAACGCGGTCGTTCAGCTGGGCAGCGGCGCGAGCACGCTTCCGAACCACCTCGCCACACAGGTCGAACTCCATGAAGGCCTCCGTGCCGCCAGCGTGAACTGCTGGCCGAGCGTCGAGTACGACGTCCATGCCGTGATCGGCCTCTTCTCCCGCCTCTTGCCGGCCGGCTTCTACTACAAGACCTTCATGCGACCGAAACGCATGTGGAGGACGTACGAGCACCTGATTCGACGAACGGCCGGCCTGGGGCTTTCGCCGCAGGAGCCGGACCCCGATCGCTACGACAAGGTCAACGCTCATTGTGAGGTGCTGGTGGTGGGCGCCGGCCCCGCCGGCCTCGCCGCAGCGCTGGCAGCCGGTAGTACGGGCGCGCGGGTCATCCTCGCCGACGAGCAGTCGGAGCTCGGTGGCGGCCTGCTGAGCGGTCGCCAGCTCATCGATGGCGTCCCTGCTATGGAATGGGCGACGGCGGTGATGGGAAGGTTGCGCGGGATGGCGGAGGTTCGCCTACTGCCGCGCAGCACGGCCTTCGGGTTCTACGACGAGGGCTTCGTGGCGATCCTCGAGCGGTCGAGCGACGGCCTCGTGGATGGCGACCCGACTCGGCCGCGTGAAAGGCTCTGGCGGGTGCGCGCCAAGCAGGTCGTCCTCGCCGCGGGTGCGATCGAGCGCCCTCTCGTCTTCCCCAACAACGACCGGCCAGGAAACATGCTGGCGTCGGCGGCATCGACCTACGTGAACCGGTATGCCGTCGCGCCGGGCTCGCGGGCCGTCGTCTTCACCAACAACGACGGCGCCTATCGGACGGCGTTGGATCTCGCCCGCGCCGACATTCCGGTGGCCGCGGTCATCGACGTTCGGCTGCAACCGGATGGTGATCTACCGGCCCGGACGAGGCGGCGGGGCATCGAGGTGATCGGTGGTCACGCCATCGTCGATGTGCAAGGCAAGAAACGCGTCAGGGGCGTCGACATCATGCGCCTGAATGCGACGGCGGACGAGGTGGAAGGAGACGCCCGAAAGATACGCTGCGATCTGGTTGCGGTTTCCGGTGGCTGGACTCCAACGGTTCACCTGCACTCCCAATCGGGCGGCAGGGCGCGCTGGCATGAGGAGAAGGCCTGTTTCGTGCCGGGCGAGTCGGTCCAGGCCGAACGCTCGGCCGGCGCCTGTAATGGCACCTTCACACTGCGTGGGTGCCTGAGGGAGGGTTTTGCCGCGGGCGCCGCGGCGGCCGAGGCCGCTGGTTTTGCCCGCGGCCCCGAGGCGAAGGTCCCCGCCACCGCCGACGAAGTGGAAGAGCAACCGATACCCATGTGGCTGGTGCCATCGCGCCTTCCGATCGCCCGCGAGCACAAGCAGTTCGTCGACTTGCAGGAGGACGTCTCCGCAGCGGACATCGTGTTGGCCGTGCGGGAGGGGTTCGATTCGGTCGAGCTCGTCAAGCGATACACGACGCTTGCGATGGGCACGGATCAGGGCAAGCTCTCCAGCATCAACGCCATGGGGATCCTGGCCCAAGCCCTGGGGGTGGACATCCCTTCCGTTGGCACCACCAAGTTCCGGCCGGCGTACACCCCGATCAGCTTCGGTGCACTGGCGGGCCGTGATCAGGGGCCCCTGTTCGATCCGGTACGCAAAACGGCGCTCTATCAGTGGCACGTCGAGGCCGGCGCCGAGTTTGAGGACGTCGGGCAGTGGAAGCGACCCTGGTACTACCCGTGCCCCGGCGAGTCGATGCACGATGCGGTGAATCGGGAGTGCCTCGCGGCGCGCAACGGCGTGTGCCTCGTCGATCAGTCCACCCTTGGCAAGATCGACGTTCGGGGTGCGGACGCCGCCGAGCTCTTCAATCGGGTGTACACCAACGATTGGAGCAACCTGGCGGTCGGTCGCTGCCGCTACGGTCTCATGCTGGGCGAGGACGGCATGGTCATGGACGATGGCGTCACGGCTCGGCTCGCCGAGGACCATTACCTGATGCACACGACGACCGGCGGGGCGTCGTCGGTAGTGGCCTGGCTGGAGCGTTGGCTGCAGACGGAATGGCCGGAGCTGAAGGTCTATCTGACCTCGGTGACGGACCACTGGGCCAACATCGCGGTCGTGGGACCGCATAGCCGCAGCGTGATCGCCAAGCTGTGCGATGATATCGATTTTTCGCGCGCGGCCTTTCCCTTCATGGCGGTTCGGGACGGCACGGTGGCGGGCGTGCCGGCGCGGGTCTGTCGCATCAGCTTCAGCGGTGAGCTCACGTACGAGGTCAACGTCTCGGCCAACTACGCACGGACCGTCTGGGACACGCTCCTGGAAGCCGGACGACAGCATGACATAACGCCGTACGGCACCGAGGCCCTGCACATCCTGCGCGCCGAAAAGGGCTACATCGTCGTGGGGCACGACACGGATGGTTCCGTCAACCCCATAGACCTCGGCATGGAGCGGTTCGTCTCGACGCACAAGGACTTCCTGGGCAGACGCTCGCTCTCGCGCCCGGATTCCGTTCGCGAGGACCGCAAACAGCTGGTCGGCCTTCTGACCGACGAGCCCGCCGAGGTGTTGCCGGAGGGTGGACAGATCGTCGAGACTGCATCGGCTTCGATTCCGACCCCGATGATCGGCCACGTTTCGTCGAGTTATTTCAGCGCCTGTCTCGGCCGCTCGATCGCCCTGGCGCTCATCGTGGGCGGGCGAGCCCGCATGGGCGAGAGGGTCCACGTGCCGCTATTGGATGGCGGAACCGTCGGGGCGGAGATCGCAAGCCCGGTCTTTTACGATCCGCAGGGAGCCCGCCAGAATGTGTGAAGCGGTCTTCAACGATCGGAGGCAGCCCAACAGGATGTCTGAGGCGGACCCTGGAGATTGGGAGTGGGCCCGACACAATGTCTGAGGTGATCTCTTACGATCCGCGGGGAGCCCGGCGACATGCCTGAGGACGGGATGTTCGGGACGATTCGTCGAGAAACGCCCCTGCACGAGTTCAACGCCGCCGAGGTCGGCCGAGACCAGGTCGGAGCTTGCGCACCGGTGAACTCAGGTTCCGCAGCAACCCCCACCGAAGGGGGCGTGCAGCTGCGCGAGCGCCCCTTCCTCGGCCATCTCAACCTGCGGGGGGATCCAACCGACGAGGCCTTCCAAGGGGCGGTGCGGGAGGTGCTCGGGATCGGCCTGCCGTTGGAGCCGAACAGCGTGGCGGCAGACCCCGAGGCGACGGTTCTCTGGCTCGGACCGGATGAGTGGCTGCTCCTGACACCGCCGGAGCAGAAAGCCGGCATCGCCCAAGACCTCGAGGACGCCTGCGTCGGCACGTTCGCCGCCGTCACCGACGTGAGCGGGGGCCAGACGATCATTAACGTCCGGGGTCATCGCGCCCGCGATGTGCTGAGCAAGGGTAGCCCCGTGGATTTTCATCCGCGCGCTTTCGGCGCTGGCCGCTGCGCCCAGACCCATCTCGCCAAGGCGATGGTGATCGTGGGGCAGCTGGATGAATCGCCCTCCTTCGATATCATCGTGCGGCGCTCCTTCGCCGACTATCTTGCGCGCTGGCTCAAGGACGCGGCCCGGGAATACGGCGTGCTGGTCGTCGAACCCTCGAGCGGCTGACCACATCCCGTGCCAACCCGGTATGACGCGATCGTCATCGGCGCCGGCCACAACGGGCTGATCTGCGCTCAAACGATCTAGCAGACGGTCCAGGAGTCGCCCCAGCGCCCCGGCCGCCGGGTGATCGACGGCCTAACGCTGGCTGTCGTCAACGGCGTGCGCCGATCGTGTTGAACATCGTACAGGCCAAGTACCGATGAATAAGCGAGATACATCTGTAGCCGACGCGCCGCGTAGCCAAAGTGTAGCCGCGTCTGGTCCGTCTGGCACTCACGGCCCGACGACGGAACCGAGTTCGGGGACTGTCGAGTGCTCGGCATGTGGCCATATCGGCGCGCCCTTGGGCAAAGGACAGTGTCCCCGGTGTAG
The DNA here is from genome assembly GCA_965205505.1 of Acidobacteriota bacterium. Classification (GTDB taxonomy): domain Bacteria; phylum Acidobacteriota; class UBA890; order UBA890; family WLXD01; genus DASCOT01. The sequence continues at coordinate 2,084,542 of CBDBHB010000009.1, read as the reverse complement.
GGCATGGGTTCGCGGCAACGTTGCGGCCATGACGCACGGGCTGCGGCGGTACGTAGATGTCGGTGTCTTGCCTGATGACCTGCGCTCGTACCTGATCGCCTTCCGGCGCGAGGTGACCGAAGACCTCGGCGGCGAAGCCGAGCTGAGTCGGGTACAGCTCGGCCTGATCGATAACTTGGCGGACCTGGAGGCGGCGCGGCTGCTGCTACTGGACTACGCACTCCGGCAGGGTACCGACACGAAGCGCGGCAGGGCAGCGCTGAGCGACCACGGCTCTACGGTCGATCGCTGCGGCCGGGTGGCAAAGATGTTGGGGCTCCGGCGCAAGCTGCGGGAGATAAGCCTCACCGAGGAGCTCGCCGCTGCGCCGGAGGCGGCAGATGGCTAAGCTGCGTTGGCCCGCGTTCCTGCGCCGCCTGCGGTGGCTGGACGGCTCGCCCATGTCGGGGCGCGTCGAACCCTACCGATCGCGGATCTTCTCCGCGTTCCTGGACACGTTCGAGAAAGATGGTCGACCCCGTTACAACCTGATCCTCTCGGGTCGGGCGAAGAAAAATTGGAAGTCGGCAGACTTGGCGCTGGCGAGCTTGTTCTGCCTGGTGACTGAGCCGCCCGCCGGCCACGACTCGGAGTGTTACCTGCTCGCAAATGATAAAGACCAGGCGCGTAACGACCTGGCGCTCGCGAAGAAACTGATCGCGGCGAGCCCGGCGCTGGGCGGACTGGCTGGAGATCAAGCGCGACGTCATCGAGCGCAAGGATGGCCATGGCGTCCTGGAGGTGCTGCTGGCCGGCGACGTTGTGGGCATGCACGGCGTGAGCTATCGGTTCGTCGGCTACGACGAGATCCACAGTTACCGGAACTGGGATGTCTTCGAGGCGATACAGCCCGATCCACACCGGATCGCCGCGCAGCAGTGGGTCACGTCCTACGCCTCGATCTTCCACCGACCCCGACCTTGAGGACGCGACACCGGAGGAGCGCGCGAATCCGAGCAAGAACAGCTGGGCGAACCCCGACTACCTAGCCCAGCAGCAACGCCGCCTCCCCGCTCACAAGTACCGCAGGCTGCATCTGAACCTGCCGGGGCTACCGATGGGTTCGGCGTTCCAGCCTGAGCCCGTCATGGATGCCGTGGGCGCGTGGAACGAGGTACCGCAAGCCCGAGGAGGGGATCGTCTACCGTGCCTTCGTCGACATGTCGGGCGGCTCGTCGGATGACGCCGTCCTGGCAATCGGCCACGAGGACGAGGACGGGCGAATCGTGCTGGATCGCCTCGTCGACCAGGGCACCGCGCCGCCATTCGATCCCGCGCGCCGCCAGCGCGCGCTTCGTGCCAGTGCTTCGCGAGTATCGAGTGGCGAGAGTCACGGGGGACTCCTGCGAGGGCAACACGTTCAAGGCGGACTTCGAGGGTCACGAGATCAGCTACGACGTTTCCAAGTGGACAGCACACCAGCTATACGAAGCGCTCGAACCGCGCCTGGACGCTCACGAGGTGGTCCTGCTCGACGCGCCGAAGTTAGAGCAGCAGCAGCAGCTCGGCCTCATGTGGCGAGGCGGCAAGATCGACCACCAAGCAGGGGAGCACGACGACTACTCGAACGCGGCGGCCGGCGTCGTGCAGGTGCTCGCCGCCAGGGCGAGCTACGTGCCGTTCGAACTGCTGTTCACCGGGTCCTCGGGCGAGATCGCGGAGTTGGATGCCGAGATCGCGCGACTCAACCAGGAGCTGAACCTGACATGACTGATCGGCGACGGGCGAGGCCGGAACGACCGCTATCGGATGATCCCGAGGAGAAGCGCTCGGCGGACGACGGGCAACACGAACGAGATGACGAGGCCGCGCGCAAACGCGCCCAGCTCGAAGTATTGCGACGCATCCGTGAGGTCGGCTGGTGGTGGTCCGACGGCTCGTGAGTCACTTTGCGGGCGTGGACCCGAAGCCATGAGCGACTTCGATCACGGCTCCATCCAGGAAGTTCGTGCCCGCGCCGCCCGAGCTGCACTCAGCGCCAAGGAATGCGGAGCGTGCGGTGAGGCGCTAAGTACGATGGATCCTGTGTGGAGACGGCCCGTTCGCCTCGGCGTCAGCGTTCTGAGACGGCCCGTGTTGTGGATCACGCCGGTATGTAAGCGATGCCGGGGCTCGGACGACGACTATCACTTGAAGCCCGTGCCTTGCGTGGGTTGCCGACGACCGGTGGTGAATCGATCTCCGCGTGCAAACCGTCAGTACACGACCTGCTCTGAACGATGTCGGCTGCTCGCGCGAAGCCGGGTCCGAGCACAGCAACGTCGGCGCGAGACACCTGTGTGCCGACAATGCGGTCGGGCGTTCTCTGCGTCGCGGTCTGATGCTCTGTACTGCGCAAATGCGTGTCGTCAGCGAACCTACCGATCTCGAACCGCGTACGCTCGCGTGACGTGCGCGGCTGCGCCTCTACAAGCACGCGTGAGCGTCAAGGGCAACGTGATCCGCCGCGAGACCTTCCCCGAGCGGCGTCGGCCTGTACGCCGATTACCGCCGGTAAAGGGCGCTAGTCGTAACATCGGTACGGCGTTCTTGGAGGACGCCAACGAAACGATGCCGGAACCCTGAACACAGGCGCGGGCGAGCGACTTCCGTTGGATCTCGCACGCTCCGGCGATAGGCTTCAGGCGCTCGCCCACCCCGCCGTGAGAGCGCCATGGAGCCCGGCACTCGACTCGGCCACTACGAGATCCTGTCCCCGCTCGGTGAAGGCGGGATGGGGCAGGTGTACCGGGCACGCGATACCAACCTTGATCGCGATGTCGCCATCAAGGTGCTCCCCGAGAACTTCGCCACCGCTCCTGCCCGGCTAGCCCGCTTCGATGTAGAGGCCAAAGCTGTCGCCGGCATCAACCATCCGAACATCGTTACGATTTACTCCATCGAGCAGGTGGACGAGCGTCGCTTGTTGACGATGGAGTTGATCGAGGGGCGCTCGCTGGACGATGCGATTCCCGACGAAGGTGTGCCCCTCACCGAGTTCTTTCCGATCGCCGAGGCTCTAGCTGAAGCGTTGGTGGCAGCGCACGATCGCGGCATCACGCATCGCGATCTGAAGCCGGCCAACGTCATGCTCAGCAGCGATGGTCGGGTCAAGGTGCTCGACTTCGGACTCGCCAAGCTCCTGGCCCCTGACGATGCTCACCAGGCCACGCAGATGCCGACACGCGCCCTCACCGGCGAGGGAGTAGCAGTCGGCACGGTGCCCTACATGTCGCCCGAGCGCGACTACGCGGTGTTCATGCAGGCGGGCAAGCCGCGCTTCATGACCGACCGCATGTTGCTCAAGTTCCATAAGCCGTGCGGTTCGGCGGGTTGATCGCGACGCCGCGACATGCTGTGCAGCATGCCGCGATACGGTAGCGTTAGGCACCCTCTCGGATCATCTCGCCAGTGGCCACCGTGTTCTGCACACCTGAAACAGTCCCTCGGCACGCGCCCGCCAGGCGCCTCGTCATCGCCTGGTTGGCCGCCGCGCTGATCGTACCCGCCGCGTCGGAGGCTCAGTCCAAGCCGCCGGCGCAGACGGACGGGGCCGGCAACAGCTCTCGGGTCGCGCCCGCGGGGAGCGACGAGTGGAACGACCTCGCGGTCACCGAGGCGGACCGTCTGTATCAGGTCGTCGCGGTGCGGGCATCCGTACCGCCGGACGTCGACGGCCTGCTCGATGACACGGCGTGGGATGAAGCCGAGCCGCTGGCGCGCTTCGTCCAGGCTCAGCCGGACGAAGGCGCGGATGCGAGCGAGCGCATGGAAGTTCGTGTGCTGTACGACGACGAGGCGATCTACATCGGCGCTCGATTGTGGGACTCGTCGCCGCGCGACGTGGTCGCCTCGGTGCTGCGGCGCGATGAGGACCACAGAGACAACGACGCGTTCGCGGTAACCCTCGATACCTACCACGACCATCGCAACGGCTACTTCTTTGAGACCAACGCGTTGGGCGCGCGGTTCGATGCGCAGATCATCGGCGAGGGCGGCACCGCACTTTGGGGGGGGGTCAGCGCCACCTTCAACAGAGACTGGGATGCGGTCTGGTCGGCGGCTGGACATCGCGACGACGAGGGCTGGTCGGTCGAGCTCGCCATCCCGTTTTGGGTGCTGCGCTTCGATCGCGACAACATGCGGGCGTGGGGCATCAACTTCCGGCGCACGCTCAAGCGCAACTCGGAGCAGGCTTTCTGGGCGCCGGTGCCACGGCAATACGATGCCACACGGCTGTCGATGTCGGGGATGTTGGTCGGCATGCAGGCGGTTGACCGGCCGCGGAACCTCCAGGTCAAGCCGTTCGCGCTCGGCGATGTCGGACAGATCGCCAACGGACCGATAACGAGCCCGTTCTCATCGCACTTCACCGACTCTTCCGCGGATGCGGGCGTCGATATCAAGTGGATCGCCACACCGAACCTGACCGTCGACGCGACGCTCAACACCGACTTCGCGCAGGTCGAGGCCGACGACGTTCAGGTCAACCTGACGCGATTCCCGCTGTTCTTCCCGGAGAAACGCGAGTTCTTCCTCGAGAACGCCGGCCTCTTCCAGTTCGGCAGCAGCGGTGTCCGCGACGGTGCCAGGGTGATCGGGTTTCACTCGCGCACAATCGGGATCTTTCAGGGTGGCGAGGTGCCGATCCTCGGCGGGGTACGCCTGACCGGCAAGGCCGGCGGCTGGAACATCGGCGCGTTGACCATGCAGACCGACGCCGTGGATAGCTTGCAGCTGGGATCCGAGAACCACGGCGTGTTGCGAGTGCGCCGCGAGCTCGGCAGCCGCTCCAGCATCGGCATGCTGTTCACCAACCGGCACGAGAGCGGCACGAGCTACAACCGCTCCCTGGGCTTCGACGGGCGCTGGGCGATCGGCTCGGGGGCAACCGTCGATGGGTGGTGGATGAAGACCGAGACGCCGGGCGTCGAGTCCGGCACCGATTCGGCCGGTGCGGTGAAGTTCGAGTGGGCCAACTCGCGATTCACCGTCAACGGATCGGCGATGGACGTCGGCGACGCTTTCAACCCCGGTTTGGGCTTCGTCAACCGCGTCGGGCTGCGCTCGTACAGCACCACGGCGACCTGGTCGCCCTACTACCCGGAATCCCCGTGGGTACGCAACCTGGCCCCACACGTGGGGCTGTCTTATGTGACTGATCGTGCCAACCGGCTGATCACACGGCGCGAGCACTACGACTTCGACCTGTTCCTGCGCCGCGGCGACAAGCTCAGCATCGAGAACAACCGGCGCTTCGAGCAGCTCGACCTGCCCTTCGAGATCGTCCCGGGTGTGGTCATACCGCCGGGCGCCTACCACTTCAACGAGATCCACCTGGAGGCGCAATCGGACAAGAGCCGCCCAGTTTGGGGAACGGTGAACTACACGTTCGGCGACTTCTGGGACGGAACCCGGGATGTCTGGAAGCTCGAGGCCGGTGCGCGCATCGGTGCTCGCTTCGCGGCGCGAGTGTCGCTGGATCGCAACGACGTACAGCTCCCGGGCGGCGACTTCGTCGCCGACATTTGGCGCGCTCGAATCGGCTATGACTTCAACACCCGCCTGTTTCTGTCCGGGCTGTTCCAGTACGACAACATCACCGATCGGTTCCTCAGCAACGTCCGCGTGAATTTCATCCACACGCCGGGGGCGGACCTGTTTCTCGTGTACAACGAGCGCCGGTTGATCGAAGATCCGACGCTGATCGACCGCTCGATCATCCTCAAGGTGACCCAGCTATTCCGCCTCTAGGGCCTCCCGACCGTTCAGGAACCGGGGTTATGCACCACTGGGTTCTCGAGCCGCAGGCCGGCGTCCTGCTCCGCGGCGTGGCCCTGCAGGTCTTGGAACTCCGGCGTCTGGAGATAGTAGCGACAGCCGCACGCGGCCGGGGGGCGCTCAGTTGGATCGGTACCTCGACTCGCTCTCCCGGCGCCGCAAGCACGACGGTCTCCGATCGGCCTTCTGCATCGATGCGCACGTGTAGCGTCCCGGAGCTCGCAGCGGTCGTCCATAAGGGTCGACGCGGCGCAGGGACAGCATTGCCCCGCGGTTCAAGTCGAGCTCGAAGTCGGCCCCTGACAGGTAGGGGAGGATCAGACCCCGTCCACCCCCGGGGGTTTCCAGGCGTGGCAGGGCGGTCACGGTGGGGGTCGAAGAAACGGATGCTGTCGACGGCGAATCGTAACGAGGTGCCGGTGGAGCGCTCGTCGTCGGGAGGTCGGTCGAACTCCAGGGAGAGCTCGTTGGCACCCACGCTCAGGAAACGGGTCGGCAACGGCACCACGTAGTCTTGCCAACCCGCCAGCACGTCCACGGACGTGGGCAGCGTCACGCCGTTGTGCCGCAAGAAAAGGGTCGAGACTACCGGCGTTTCACCGACCACGTGTGGCCGCGCACGGATGCGCAGGCGATGCGGTTGGGATTCGATCTGAAAGAACCGAATCGAGGCCTGCGACCCGCGCGCCCACACGAACGTCTCGTCCTCGCGCTGGGCCCAGCGCTCGTCGATGGGCGACCAGCCATCAACGAGGTGGCGGTGCGCCGCTGGACTCCCGAGGTCGATTGTCTCGGTCTCGACGAAGATATCGGCCGTTTGATCGGCCAATCCGAGTAAACGGACTCCACGCCGGTCACGCGTTTACAGCGTCATCTAAGGCGTCGGCGACGGCTTCGAGTTGCTGGCGAGAGATACTAGTGGTTTCCATCGCGCGGAATAGCGCAGGTCGAAGCCGCGCTTCCATCGCACGCACGACCTCGCCCGTCTTCATGTCGCGCCACTGGTCCGGCGAGCGGTTCTTCAAAAAGAAGATCATCGCCGTTACGTTGCCACCCAACGCTTTGGCGTGCAGAGCGTTCTCAACCGCACCGACAGCACCCCGCTGGGCATCCCCAACCTGTTCTCTTAACTCGGGGTGTTTCTGCTCATGGTCGTATAGCGTCTGGCGTGACACCCCGACGACGGCCGCAGCTTCAGCCTTCCCCATGCCGGCTTTGATCGCTTTGACGACATCGTTCTTTTTAATGTCGTCAAGTTTGACGTATCTCCGCACCGGTGTGGTCTGGCCGTGGTCTTTGCAATGGTTGCTACCGAGCACAGCCGGTTTCTTACACCGGCCGCCCCGTGCTCTGATCCCTTACATCGCACGGCGTCTATCCCCCTCGATCCTACTGACTGGGTCATCGCTGTCCTGCCCATCGTGACCGCAGGGGAGATGGATCCCGCCATCGCCGCGCAGAACAAAGGCCTGACCCTGACGCTGACGGCGCGACTGGCGCGGCTCTCCCGCAAGTACGGCCTACAGCATCGACGGCTTTCGCGACCTCGCTGTCCGTTTTCCTGCCAACAGCAGATCGATGGCGTTCGCTTGGCGGACTGACAATTCCTTCTGTCGGGATGGGTCGGGTTTCGTCGGCGTCGTCAACTTGTTGGACTGTCCGGCTCTATCGCTTGCCGGGGTTGGGCATCGTGACACCTCGGACAGATTGTGACACGGGTAACGTGGCCTGATCTATCCCGATCGAGGAAGGCGACTACGCCGACCTCGTCTTGTTCGACCCGGCGACGGTGATCGATCGCTCCACGGTCGAGGAGCCGCACCTTTCGTCGGCCGGGTTTGATACTGTCTGCGTCAATGGGCAGATCGTGTACCAAAACGGAGAGACCATTGGGAACCGGCCCGGGATACCGATTCGCCGGGTTTCCGAAGGAGGAGGATGATGTCTGAGCGCATGACGCGCCGCGACGCGACGAAGGCCGGTGCGATCGTCGCCGGATCGATGGTGGTCGGTGTGCCGAATTGGGCGCTGGCCGCGATGTCGCAAGACGAAACGGTTCCGTTCACCGACATGCCGTACGGGTTCGAAACCAACCCGACGCCAATCGTTCGGTTCGTAGATATCCGCGAGATCGACGAATTCTTTACGCCGGCCGACCAGTTCTTCACCGTTCAGCACTACGGGCATCCTGAAGTGGACGCCGCGACCCACGAGCTGGAGATCAGCGGGCAAGTGTCACGGCCTCAGAAGCTGTCGATGGCGGGTATCCGTCGACGCCCGCGCACGGAGCTGGCCTGCGCGTTCGAGTGCTCCGGCAACAGCCGCCGCCGCTTCCACGGGCTGGTCAGCAACGGCCGCTGGGGCGGTACGAGTCTGCGCGCGTTGCTCGACGAGGTGGGCGTCGAGCCGGCCGGCAAGGAAGTGGTCTTCTTCGGTGCCGATGTGGGAACCGAGACGATCGAGAAGCGGGGTAGTAGCTGGCTGGTCGATCAGCAATACGCCCGCAGCATGTCGCTAGAAGACGCCCTGCGCGACGACACCATGCTTGCGTACGAGCTCAACGGCGAGCCGCTGAGCATCCATCAGGGAGCGCCGCTGCGGCTGATCATCCCGGGCTGGTACGGCGTTGCCCAGGTCAAATGGCTCAAGCAGATCCACGTGCAGGAAGGCCGATTCATGGGCAAGTTCATGGCCAACCACTACGTCACGCTGACGGCCAAGCAGGTGGGAGGCAGCCTCAAGTACATGGAGACCTCGGTCACCCGCATCCAGCTGAAGTCGGCCATCGCCCGGGTCACGCGCGCTGCCGACCATCACACCGTGCACGGGTTCGCCTTGACCGACGGGACGCCGCTGGCTCGGGTGGAGGTGAAGATCGACGACGGACCCTGGGAGCAAGCGACGCTGGATCCGCGCAATACGAAGTACTCCTGGAAGCTCTTTGCATACCGTTGGGAAGGTGCCACGGCGGGGGAGCACACCGTCGTGTCGCGCGCCATCGATGCGAATGGCAGGGTACAGCCGGTGCTGGAGGACCTGGCCGAGAAGAGGACCAGCTGGGAGAACAACGCCCAGTTCGCGCGCACGGTAATGATCTCGTGACACGCGGCGCTAGCCGCGTTGTTCGTGACCGGCTCGGCCGCCCGGTTCCAGGTGGACACGGAGCCGCTGGCGCTCCCTTCGAGGAGCCGACGAGTCTCCTCCGGGTAGCCTTCACTGGAGCGGATTCGTGATGTTCCCCGACACCGGCCAGAGCAGCCAGAGCGACAGCGGCACGGTGACGCTCGTCACCAACTGGTTCGACGAGCTGAAGCGGCTCGTGCCGACGGACCCGTAGCGCCGGCAGCCGAGACTCGACAAGCCCTAGCGTCCTTCGATTTCGCTCGTCCGTAGCGGCACGCTCTTGGGTTGGCCAGGGCGGGTATCGGGGTAACCACTCACGGCTGACGAGCGCGACCGTCAGGCGGTGGGGTAGAGCGCTGGTGCATGTCCCCAGGACGGCCCCTAACGCGCGTCGGCACCCCGCACGGGATTGGTCCTTCCCGAATTGGGGGCCAGGCCGGTTGACGCTGGGGAGGCTCCTGACGGTGCCTCCGTTGGATCTCGCACGCTCCGGCGATACGCTTCAGGCGACACTATATCTGGGAGGATTCTCGCAGGGCGCGCCGCGGCCGGCCCACGGATGGTGGCTCGCACCGCGCGGTCGATCCCCGCGCTCCATGACGAAGGAGGCGAGTAGGGTGCCGAGCTTCGAGCGCGGTCGGCGTGCGCCGCGACGTAGTAGGGTGCTGGCAGCGCTCGCCGCTGTCGCGTCCGTGTGGGCGATCGTCCTGCTGACGATCGGCTGTGGCCCGGGAGCGTCCCCGGGGGCGCGCCTCGAGCAGCTCCGCGGCGACCGCAAGCTCAACGTCCTGCTGGTGACGCTCGACACGACGCGCGCCGATCGTCTCGGCGTGTACGGCTTCGACGAGGTCGACACACCTGTTATCGATGCGCTTGCCGCCCGCGGGGTCACCTTCATGCGCGCCTACGCCTCGACGCCGCTGACGCTGCCCTCGCACACGTCGCTGTTCACCGGAACCCACCCGCCCTACCACGGGGTGCGCGACAACGGCGTGCACGTCGCGCCGGAAGAGCTGCAGACCCTGGCCGAGAGCTTCCGGGAGGCCGGCTACCGGACCGGCGGCTTCGTCGGAGCCTTTGTCCTCGACTCGCGCTGGGGCCTGGCCCAGGGGTTCGACCGGTACTTCGACGAGTTCGAGGTGCCCGAGCAGCGAGCGATCTTTCTGGGCCGCGTGCAGCGTCCCGGATCGGAGGTCATCGACGCCGCCCTGGCGTGGGCCCGCGAGGACGACACGACCCCGTTCTTCATGTGGGTGCACCTGTACGATCCGCACTCCCCGTACGAGCCGCCCGAGCCCTTCAGGTCGCGATACGCCGACCGGCCCTACGTCGGTGAGATCGCCTGGACCGACTCCTTGGTCGGCAGGCTGATCTCGTGGCTGGACGACTCCGGCCAATCCGACGAGACCTACGTCGTGGTGGCAGCCGATCACGGCGAGGCTCTCGGTGAGCACGGGGAGAGCGAGCACGGGTTGCTGCTGTACGAGTCCGCCATCCGGGTACCGCTGATCATCGCCACCCCGTTTGACGAGCCGCAGGGCATCCAGCGCCACGAGCTGGTCTCGTTGATCGACGTCATGCCGACCGTGCTGGAGTTGACCGGGCTGGAGACCCCCGAGGAAGTACACGGCAGCAGCCTGGTTCCACTGTTTACCGAGGCGGCCGAGGTCGAGGGCAGGCCCGACGAGCGCGTCTATGCCGAGACCTTCTACCCACGCCTCCATTTCGGCTGGAGCGAGCTCCAGGCGATCCTCGAGCCCACCCACAAGCTCATCATCTCGCCGGACCCCGAGCTCTACGATCTTCTGCAGGACCCCGAGGAACAGCAGAACCTCGCATCACAGCGCGCCGCCACGGCAGAGGCGCTGCGCCGGGAGGCCGAGGAGCTGGTGGCGCGGCTCGAGGAGAACGCCAACCCGGCGGACACCGTCACGCTCGACCAGGAGACTCTCCAGCGGCTCGCCGCACTAGGCTACATCGGCGGCTACAGCGCTGACGCGGACGACCCGGACGTCGAGCGCGCCAACCCGAAGGACAAAGTCGAGATCTACAACGACCTGCTCCTGGCCCGCGGTCTGACCGTCAATAACGAACTGGCCGAGGCCGAGCTGCTCCTGCGGGGGGTCATCGCCGAGGATGCCGGAGTGGTCGACGCGCACCAGTCGCTCGGCAACCTGCTCTTCGAGCAGCTCCGCTACGACGAAGCGATCGAGGCCTTCGAGACCGCACTCTCGATGCGGCCCGAAGATGCGGCCCTGGTGCTCTTTCTCACCAGCACGCAGGTGCAGGCCGGCCGGATGAACGAGGCCGAGAAGGTGTTGCTGGACTTCATCGACGTCCTGGAGCCGGATGCCCGGCTGTACATCAGCCTCGGGCGCATCAAGCAGACCAGGCGCTCATACGACGAGGCCGCGACCTATTTCAACGAGGCGTTGCGCCTCAGCGAGGATGCTCCGGCGAACAACATCATGGCCGCCGCGCACGTCGGGCTCGGGGCCGTGCACCTGGCCGCCGGCCGCCCGCGCCTGGCGGAGGAACACCTGAACCTGGCGCGCGGCTTAAAGGATACCCTCGCCGATCTGCACTACCAGCGCGGGTTGCTGTTCCAGACCCGGGGACAGCCGGACGAGGCGATCGCCGCCTACCGCCGCGAGCTCGAGAACGCGCCGAGCAACGTCGATGCCGCCTTCAAACTCAGCGTCATCTACCGCAACCGCGGCGACCTCGTCGGGGAGGAGCGGTACCTGCGTATGGCCCTCGAGATCGACCCGCAGTTCGTCGGTGGGCGCCTCTTCCTCGCCCGCATCTACCTGGTGAAGAACGAGCGCCTCGACGAGGCCGTGTCGCTCGTCGAGGGGGCGCTTGAGCGACTCGAGTCGTCGACTGCGCGTGGGGTGCCGCAAGAGATCATCAGGCAGGACCAGGTGCTGGGCCATCTCTTGCTCGCCGACATCTACAATCGACTCGGAAGAAACGAGCTCTCCAACCAGCACGCGCGTCTTGGGATGCAGCTGCGAACCGGGACACAGCGCTGACCATGCGCGCGACGGGTGTGCGAATCAGCTTGCACGTCGTCGTCTGCTCTTTCCTGGCCGCTCCGATCCTCCGCGGCTCGACTCCGGAGGCGTCGGCCTGGCCGGGTGGGTTGGATGCGCGCCCGGTAACCGGACAGGAAACGGAGACCGCGCAGACGCCAGCGGAGGAGTTCGACGAGGCGATGCAGGCCGGTGCGGCGGCGCTGCAGAACGGCGACTTCGAGTCGCTTCTCAGGGCGACGACGGCGTACGAGCGCGCCCACGAGCTGCGTCCCGAGAGTATCGAAACCTGCCTGGCGCTGGGGCGCGCCTACCGCCGTCTCACCCTCCATGACAAGACGATCGCGCTCGTCGACGAGTGTCAGGCAGGGGGTGGCGGGAAACCGAACCTCGAGCTGCTGAGGGGTCGTACGCTGCTCCAGATGGGCATGGGGTCGGAGGCGCGAGCCGCCTTCGAGGCGGCCACGATGGTCGGCGCCGTGGAAGCGCGCTTCGATCTCGGCATGCTGGCGTGGGCAGAGGGCGATCTCGACGTCGCGGTGGAGCAGCTCGAGGCGATGATTCGGCTGCGCCCGCGCCAAGCGCTTGCATACGTGCGCCTTGCCGAGGTGTACATCGATCGCCAGGAGCTCTCGGCCGCCGAGGAGCTGCTCCGACGTGTCCTCGGGATGCAGGCCTGCTGCGCCGCGCAGGCGCACCAGCTGCTCGGTTCCGTTCTGTACAAGGCCGGGGACCTGGAGGGTGCGGTGACGCACGGGCGCGAGGCAATCAAGCTCGACGCCGGGCTGAAACTGGCCCACTACAACCTGGCGCTGGCTCTTCGCGACAGCGGTCAGCGGGAGCAGGCCCGACAGCTGATGCAGCGCTTCCAGGGGATGACCACGGCCGAGCGCCAGCGCGAGCTCCAGCAGAATCGCGCCATGCAGATCGGCATGCTGAACGCGCAGGGGCTCTACTACTTCCGCCGAGACCATCCGGCCGAGGCGCTGGAGCTCTTCGAGACCGCGGTCTTGGTGGCGCCCGACGACGCATTGATCCACTTCAACATCGGCCTGTGCAGGGCAGCACTCGGCCAGCACGAAGGTGCGATCACGGCACTGGAGCGAGCGCGCGAGCTGCAGCCGGAGCGTGCGGAGACGTACGAGGTTCTCGCCGCCGCCTACCGTGCGCTGGGCCGGGCGCGGGATGCACAGCGCATCGACGAGCTGCGCCAGCGGATCGAGAGACAGCACTGACGAGCTGCGCCAGCAGATCGAACGACAGCACCAGCAGGGTGCGGCTCAGTCAGCGATGGCCCTCGAGGTCATCGTCGATCCGCAGGGCCGGCTCCCGGCCCTGGATCACCGCACCCCACTTTGTCGTTGCGTGTCAGCGAATCAGAAGGAAAGTCGTGCCCCGAGCCGAAACTGCCGCCCGGGCAGCAGACGTGTAGAGTCGCGGGGCAGCCCGACGCTGGAGAGTCTGTTGCCTTCGGCGTCGCGCTCAAGGCTGAACGTTCGGTCGATTCGATCTCTGACGCTGGTCGGGGAGAAGTCGTTGAGCATGTTGAACCCGTCGACCATCAACTCGAACCGGCCATTCCCAAAATTAAAGGACTTCGAGAGCCGCAGATCGAGCTGCTTATGCGAATCCCACCGCCTGCTGCGAACCTTCTCGATGTTTGTGCTGCCGTAGGCGGCGTTGAGCAATTGGGGAATCCCCCTGGATCCGTGCCTGACCTTGAGGTTCCACGGCCGACCCGACGCCAAGTTCCAGTACATACCCAAGAGGATGTCTCCGGGCAGCCTGTAGTTGCCCAGTATCTTCCAGCTCCACGTCCTGCTGAAGCGCAACGGACCCGACTCGGAGAAGGGGTGGCCGTTGAAGTTCGGGTTGTCTTCTTCGTCGAAGCCCCTACCCCAGATGGTCTGGCCGTCGCCATTCTCTATCCTTCCCTCGTTGTTCTGGTAGGTGAGCGAGGTGCTGAAGTTGAGGCCGGAACCCGTTCGCCGTCGGTCCAGCGACAGCGTCACGATGTTGTGCCACCGCACATAGTAGTCGCTGTTATCGAAGACGTTCTCGATAGCGCCGCTGGGTTTCGAGTAGAGCGTCTGCGTCGTCGGCGTATCGAGGAATCCGGGCACCACCGGGCTGGTGTATTCGAAGGGCGTAAACACATGGTCAATGATGTCGTTGTAGATGAACATGTTTTTGTCATCTTTGCGGATGTAGTCGAGACCCACGACCCAGTCCCTGACTAATTCATACTCGAATCCGAAATTGAAGACATCCGTGTGCGTCGACTTCAAGCCGGGGGTGATCGGAAAGATATCGGCGTTGAACGAAGTCCGGTTCGCGAGTTGGAAGACAGCGTCTTGCAGCGCTAACACTTGCACGTCGGTCGGGTTGAGGGGGTCGTAGTCGGCAGGGAACATACCGTCAGGTATTGCGAAGAAGAACCTCTGGTTGGGTTCGTATGGGTCCGTGAACGCGCCGCCGGTGGCTCTCGAGACGTGTCCGATGGAGATCTTCTCGAAGTAGCGCCCCCAGCTGCCATGGAACACGGCACGGCCATCACCGCTCACATCCAAGGTTGCACCAAGGCGTGGCGCCAAGTTGTCGTACCTGTCTACCTGAGCCCCAACCACCCCACCCTTCATGTCGTAACCGGTCGTCCGGTCAAAGCGCAGCCCGAGGTTGAGGGTGAGGTTGTCGCTAGCGGTAGCGTTATCCTGGATAAAGGCCGAGTGGCGTAGCATTCGGGCCTCGAGGCCACGGTTGGAGATACGCCCATATACGTTACCGGAGCCATAGGCATACATGGCCCCTCTACCGGTAATCTTAGCAATCCAGGTGGACCAAAGGTCGTTGTAGTCGATACCGACCTTGACGTCATGCGCGGCGCCCAGGAAGTCGTCGACGTACTGGGTCACCGTTGCCGTGACATTTTTCGAGGCGTTGTCCTCGTCCTCCACGAAGCCACGGGTGAGCCTCCGCGAATTGTTGAACCAGTAATCCGGGATGTCGCAGCACACGAGCGGGATGCGCAAGAAGTCCGCCCTATTGTATGCGAGGCGGAGATCGGTGAAGGTGTTGTCGCCCAGTTGGGATTGCCAGGTGAACAACGCGGTCGTGCTGCTGTACTCGGTATCCATGGCGACGTCGAGCGGCGAACCTGGTCGCAGGTCGATGTTCGACTGGCCGCCCGGATCCTGGTTGATCATGAACCCGAACGTGTTGGTGTCGTTGACCAAGAAATCCAGCTTGCCGTGCAGTGCCCACCTAGCGTTACCCTGCTGGGCATCATCGACGGCGATTCCACCGTTCTCCCAGAACGAGTCGGCGGCAATCGAATCGCGCTTTTCTTGACGGGAGACACCGGCAAAGAACAGCAGCTTGTTGCGCGCAATCGGGCCACCGACAGAGGCGGCAACCTCGCGGTCGTAGGAGAACTTTCCGCGCTCGAGATCCACGATGCCGCGCGAGTTGTCGGTTCTCAGAGAGCCGTTCTGCCAGTAGTAAGAGCCCGAGCCATGAAACGCGTTGGTGCCCCCCTTGGTCACAATATTGACCATCGCGCCAGTGAAGTGGCTGTACTCGGCGCTGGCGCCGATACCGACAATCTGGATCTCGGCGATCGTCTCCACGTTCGGGTTGACAAAGGTGAGACCCCAGTCCAGCTCGTTGATGTCAACGCCGTTGAGCCGGTAGCCGTTGGTTGCGGCACCTTGCCGATGCACGCTAGTGCCCTCGGAGTGGTTGCCGCCGGCGCCATAGGCTCCCTTGTCGGCGAAACCAGCGGCGAAGTCGGTCATGTTGGCGAACTCACGCGCCACCGGAACGTTTTCCAGCAGATCCGCGCCGTATGACGTCGTAAGCGATGCCGACTCTATGTCGATCAACGGCGTCTCGGAGACGACTGTGACCGTCTCTGCGACCCCCGCCAGCTCCAGTTCCGCAATCACGGTTGACGCCGTGCCGACGTTCACCGGGACGTTGTAGGCTATCGTTTGGAACCCGGTGAGCGAGACCGTGACGATGTACATTCCCGGCCTGAGATTACGAAACCGGAAGTTGCCCGAGACGTCGCTTACCTTCGAGACAGATACCTGGATGAGGTTGTCTCCCTCGAGGGTGACGGTGGCGCCGGGCAGCCCCGCACCATCCACGTCCCGAACCACTCCGGCGATATCCCCCTGCGTCCGCTCACCCTGCGCCATCGCCTGCGCGGGGAGTATCAGGAGCATGGCAACAGTCAAGACGGCAAGCTTGGCGCGCATTCCACACCTCCTGGGCAACTCGTCACCCGGGGCAACGGCGTCGCCCGACATTGAATTGACTAATGCTTCAGAAGGTGATACTAGCACCTTCAGAAGGTGTTACTAGCACCGCACAGCAACCTCTGTCAACGGCCTGACCCAAATTGACCCAAACCCCGAAAACCTCTGCCAGAAGGTTCGTTGACTTTTGACAGACCCCATGGTAATGGCGCTTCATCTATGCTTGTATACAGGTATCTGAACGTCTTGGCTGCCGGAGGATGGTATGAGCAAGAACAAAAAGGAGAACAAGCGAAAGAAGGTCAGCCGTCGTGACTTCGCCAAGACTTCGGTTGCGGCAGGAGCAGCTGCGGTGGCGCTTCCCAAGGCGCTGCGTAGTGAAACGTTAGCGGAGAAGGGAACGTCGGAAGCAGCAAAAGCCGCGGCAGCCGCACCTCGGGGTCCGATCACGATGCCGCCCGAAGTGACGTATGGCGGCGAGGATTTTGACGGTCGCGATGTGCTGCTGGAGGACATCATGTCGCCACCCGGCGAGGCCCCCAGCTATCCGGGCGGGTGGCAAGAAGGAACCACGATTCCGGCCGAGTACTACCTCGACGAGAAGCACTGGCTGAACGAAGAGCGCTTCCTGCAAGATCATTTCTGGTTCATGGCCGACCATGAGAGCCGCATTCCCAGTCCGGGCGACTACTTCGTCTTCGAGTTCGGCCGTGGCGGCAGCCTCATCATCGCGCGCGCCAACGACGGTGCCGTGAAGGCCTACCACAACGTCTGCCGACACCGCGGATCGCGGCTCTGCCTGCACGGTTTCGACAAGGACCTGCCGGGCGAGGCGACGCTCGACGGCAAGCCGGTGGACTCGCGGCTGTCGGTAGCCCAACAGGGACCGAGCGGTAACACAGCGGTCTTTCGTTGCCCGTATCACTCCTGGACCTACGATCTCGACGGCAAGCTGATCTCGCTGCCGACCGGGATGCCGGAGGGGTTCGAACAAGACCAGCACGGCCTGCACCCGGCCCACGTGCAGATGGTCGAAGGCTTCATCTTCGTCAACCTGGCCGACGAAGAACCAGCGGGCTTCGACGACTTCGTGACCAGGTGGCGAGGGGTCTCCAAGTTCTATGGAACCGCGAATCTGAAAGTAGTAGCTCGCAAGCAGTACCCGACGAAGGCGAACTGGAAGCTGGCGGTCGAGAACTTCCAGGAGTGCTATCACTGCGAGCCGGCGCACAAGTCGTTGGTGATGGTCCAGTGGTGGCAGCAAGCGCACGTGATGACCCCCGAGCAACGCGCCAACCTCGAGCAGGAACTGGTGAGCCACGAGCACTTGGAGCGGCAACAGGACAACGCGAACCAGAGCAGCTACACGATGAACCGCCACCTCTCACCCGGCTTCGTCACCGGCAGCCTCGATGGCAAGCCGGTGGCGCCGCTCATCCTCGACGAGTGGACGCATCAGCGGCGCGGCGCAACGACCGGTTTCTCGACGTCGTTCTTCGCCGCCTACGACGACCACATCGCGGTTGCCCGCTTCACCCCACGAGACATACAGTCGACCGATGTCGAGATCTTCTGGCTGGTCAAGGGCGACGCCAAGGATGCAGAGGTGGACGTGGAGCGCATGATGGAGCTCTGGGACGTCACCTACCGAGAGGATCTATGGATCGTCGAGAACAACCAGCACGGCATCCAGAACAGTCGCTACAACTACGGCGGCGGGCAACCGTACGCCACGCGAGAAGGGGGACCGGCCGGATTCATCAAGTGGTACATGACCGAGATCGCAACGCACGCGTAAGCCGGCCTCCGTTCGCTTGGTCCATCACCGCAGGCGTGCTCTGAAGCTCACAACCGAAGGGGCGCGCTGACTCGAGGAATAGGTATGCGCGATCGTGGACTCGGAATGGACCGCAATATCACCCGGCGCGACTTCGTCAACGGCGTGAGCGTCGCTGTCGGCGGTGCGATGGCCTTGCCGGCCAGGCTTCGCGCCGCAGGCGTCAGCCAGGCCCACGCCCCCGAGAAGGCAACCGACTATTACCCGCCGGCCCGTACCGGTATGCGCGGCTCGCACCCCGGTTCGTTCGAGGCGGCCCACGCCGCCCGCGACGGCGTCACGTGGGATGACGCCGAGGACACCGGCGAGACCTACGACCTGATCGTCGTCGGCGCCGGCCTCAGCGGTCTGGCGGCGGCGTACTTCTTCCGCAAGGCGACGAGCCCTGACGCCCGCGTGCTGATCCTCGAGAATCACGACGACTTTGGCGGCCACGCCAGGCGCAACGAGTTCGAGCACGACGGCGAGGTGCTGCTGGCGACCGGCGGCACGTCTTACATGGTGACGCCGGAGCGCTACCCGCTGGCGGCGCGGGAGATGCTCCAGGATATCGGTGTCGAGCTGGATCATCCTACCAACAACGTCCATCGAGGGATGTTCAGGGAGTTGGGGCTGGAGCCAGCCGTTTTCTTTGGCAAGGAGAGCTTCGGGAAGGACGTCCTGGTCAACGGCAGCGTCCGGCGACCCACGGAGGAGTTCCTCGCCAAGACGCCGCTCACTGAGCCGATACGCCGGGACCTGCTGCGGCTCTGGAACGACCGGCGCGACTATCTGCCGGGGCTGTCCAGGGCGGAGAAGATCCAGCGGCTTCAACGCATCAGCTACCGCGACTACCTGCTGGATGTCGTCCAAGTGCATCCGGACGTGCTGCCGCTGGTTGGTGGGGTCTGGTGTCTGGGCGCCGATACCTCGAGCGCGTGGTTCGCCCTCTATCGCGGCCTGCCGGGCTTCCAGGGGCTCGGCTTCGAGGTTCCGCCGGAGTCACCGGCCCACCCGGACCACGACACCACCGACGTCTACTTCCCGGCCGGCAACTCCGACATCGCGCGGATGATCGTGCGCTCGTTGATCCCGGCGGCCCTACCAGCGGGATCGATGGCGAGCGTCGAGCTCCGGCGAACCAACTACTCGAAGCTTGACGAGCCGCACCAGCCCGTGCGTCTGCGGCTCAACAGCGCCGCCGTCCGCGCGCAGCATGTCGGCGATCCACCGCAGGTCTTGAGCTCGGACTCCCGCGAGACCGAGATCACCTACGTCCGCGGTGGCAAGGCCTACCGGGTGCGCGGCAAGGGCTGTGTGTTGGCCTGCTACCACACCATGATCCCGCACCTGTGTCCCGAGCTTCCATCCGAGCAGAAGGAAGCGCTGAGCCTCGCCGCACGCGCCGTGAATATGTCCACCAACGTCCTGGTGCGCGACTGGCGGGCACTCGAGGAGCTCGGCGTCTCCAGCGTTTCGTGTCCGGGCTCGTTCTACAGCGCCATCCGCCCTCGCGCACCGATCACGCTGGGGACTTATGATCCACCGCGCACGCCCGCCGACCCGATCGTCGTCTCGCTGGGGGCTGGCGGAGGGGTGCTCTCCTGGGAACCGATGGTTCGCGGCCTACGCCGCGGCGAGCCGATCCCCCCGGGCACACCGGTTCGGGATCAGATGCGAGCGGTGCGACAAGCGCTCCTGGAGACATCCTTTGAGGACTTCGAACGACGGATCCGCGACCAGATGGCGCGGGTGCTGTCGCCGGCGGGCTTCGACCCGGCGCGCGACATCGAGGCGATCACCGTGAACCGCTGGCCGCACGGCTACGCCCTGGCGACCAACACGCTGTTCGATCCGGAGTCGCCTCCCGGCGAGGAGCCCTGGAAGGTCGCCAGTCAGCCCTTCGGGCGGATCACGATCGCCAACACCGATGCCTCGGGGATCGATCTCACCCAGACCGCCTTCGACGAGGCGCACCGCGCGGTCGGAGAGCTCGTGCAGATGCGCCATGGGTGGTTCCCGCGGATCTGAGTCAGCATCGATAGCAACTGAACAATCCAGCCACACGATTAGGACACCCACACGTCGCGCCGCATCGCGGGAGGGCTCCGTGTGCACAACAGTGACCCGACGTGAATTGGGTGCGATGGGCACGTTTCGCGGGTAACGGCGACGTTCGTGGCCTTCATAGTGTCAGCAGCGGCGTGCTCGGGACAGGCCGGTACCCGGCCATCAGAGAGTACTCCGACGACGCTGGACGACCTGCAGGATTCGTTGCTGCGATGGCCGCTACCGTCCGGCGCCGAGGCGTACGCGGACATCGACGGCCGGCGTCTCCATCAGCACGTCGTGGAGCAGGCCGAGATATCAAGGCGGTATCGAGACCGGGGGCATCCGCAGTTCTGGGGCCCGATCACCGGCACGTCCGCCGATGCGGAGAGCGCCGAGTGGCTGGCCGCCAAGTTCCGGGAGATCGGCCTCTCAGGGGACCCCGAAAACGAGCCACGTAGTGAGCGATCGACGCGGGGCTGGCGGCGACAGAGGTTCGTTGCCTCGGGAATCTGACAAACATGTCGTTGACTTGACAGACCCCATGGTAAAGGCATTTCACCTGTGCTTGCATACAGGGGCCTAGACGTCCTGTCCGCTAGCCGCACGAGGGTGGCATGAGTAAGAGAGACAGCAAGAACAACAAGGACACCGAGCGCAAGAAAGTCAGCCGTCGCGACTTCGCCAAGACTTCGGTTGCGGCGGGAGCGGCCGCGGTGGCGCTTCCCAAGGTGCTGCGTGGTGAAACGTTAGCGGAGAAGGGAACGTCGGAAGCAGCAAAAGCCGCGGCAGCCGCACCTCGGGGTCCGATCACGATGCCGCCCGAAGTGACGTATGGCGGCGAGGATTTTGACGGTCGCGATGTGCTGCTGGAGGACATCATGTCGCCACCCGGCGAGGCCCCCAGCTATCCGGGCGGGTGGCAAGAAGGAACCACGATTCCGGCCGAGTACTACCTCGACGAGAAGCACTGGCTGAACGAAGAGCGCTTCCTGCAAGATCATTTCTGGTTCATGGCCGACCATGAGAGCCGCATTCCCAATCCGGGCGACTACTTCGTCTTCGAGTTCGGCCGTGGCGGCAGCCTCATCATCACGCGCGCCAACGACGGTGCCGTGAAGGCCTACCACAACGTCTGCCGACACCGCGGATCGCGGCTCTGCCTGCACGGTTTCGACAAGGACCTGCCGGGCGAGGCGACGCTCGACGGCAAGCCGGTGGACTCGCGGCTGTCGGTAGCCCAACAAGGACCGAGCGGTAACACAGCGGTCTTTCGTTGCCCGTATCACGCCTGGACCTACGATCTCGACGGCAAGCTGATCTCGGCGCCGACCGGGATGCCAGAGGGGTTCGAACAAGACCAGCACGGCCTGCACCCGGCCCACGTGCAGATGGTCGAAGGCTTCATCTTCGTCAACCTGGCCGACGAAGAACCAGCGGGCTTCGACGACTTCGTGACCAGGTGGCGAGGGGTCTGCGAGTTCTATGGAACCGCGAATCTGAAAGTAGTAGCTCGCAAGCAGTACCCGACGAAGGCGAACTGGAAGATGGCGGTCGAGAACTTCGAGGAGTGCTATCACTGCGAGCCGGCGCACAAGTCGTTGGTGATGGTCCAGTGGTGGCAGCAAGCGCACGTGATGAGCCCCGAGCAAATCGCCAACCTCCACGAGGAAGTGGCGAGCCACGAGCACCCGGAGCAGCAACAGCCGGAGGCCGGCGAGGGCGAGCCGTGCCACCTCTGTCATGGCAGCGATCAGCTCGAGCAGACGCAGTCGCCGCAAGCGAGCCAGAGCAGCTACACGGTGACCCGCCATCTCTCACCCGGCTTCGTCACCGGCAGCCTCGATGGCAAGCCGGTGGCGCCGCTCATCCTCGACAAGTGGACGCATCAGCGGCGCGGCGCAACGACCGGTTTCTCGACGTCGTTCTTCGCCGCCTACGACGACCACATCGCGGTCGCCCGCTTCACCCCACGAGACATACAGTCGACCGATGTCGAGATCTTCTGGCTGGTCAAGGGCGACGCCAAGGATGCAGAGGTGGACGTGGAGCGCATGATGGAGCTCTGGGACGTCACCTACCGAGAGGATCGATGGATCGTCGAGAACAACCAGCACGGCATCCAGAACAGCCGCTACAACCACGCCGGCGGACAACCGTACGCCCGGCGAGAAGGGGGACCGGCCGGATTTATCAAGTGGTACATGACCGAGATCGCACCGCACGCTTGAGAAGGCCATGAGTGACCGCGGCCTCGGGATGAACCGCAACATCACCCGGCGCGACTTCGTCAACGGCGTGAGCGTCACGGTCGGTGGTGCGATGGCGTTGCCGGCCAGACTGCGCGCCGGGGGCATGGGCCAGGCCTATGCTCCCGAGCGGGCGGCCGACTACTATCCGCCGGCCCGAACCGGCATGCGGGGATCGCACCCCGGCTCGTTCGAGGCGGCCCACGCCGCCCGCGACGGCGTCACGTGGGATGACGCCGAGGACACCGGCGAGACCTACGACCTGATCGTCGTCGGCGCCGGCCTCAGCGGTCTGGCGGCGGCGTACTTCTTCCGCAAGGCGACGAGCCCTGACGCCCGCGTGCTGATCCTCGAGAATCACGACGACTTTGGCGGCCACGCCAGGCGCAACGAGTTCGAGCACGACGGCGAGGTGCTGCTGGCGACCGGCGGCACGGTCCGCATGGTGCAGCCCGACCGCTATCCGCTGGCGGCGCGGGAGATGCTCGAGGACATCGGTGTCGAGCTCGATCATCCGACCAGCAGCGTGCAGCGGGGGATGTTCCGGTCCATGGGGCTCGAGACGGCCGTCTTCTTCCACGAGGAGAGCTTCGGCAAGGATGCCCTGGTCACCGGCAGCGTCCGCCGACCCACCGAGGAGTTCCTCGCCCGCACGCCGCTCACCGAGCGGGTGCGCGCCGACCTACTGCGGCTGTGGAACGACGCGCGAGACTACCTGCCGGGGCTGTCCCGCGAGGAGAAGATCCAACGGCTGCAACGCATCAGCTACTACGACTACCTGCTGGATGTCGTCCAAGTGCATCCGGACGTGCTGCCGCTGGTGGGCGGGGTCTGGTGTTTGGGCGCCGATACCTCGAGCGCGTGGTTCGCCCTCTATCGCAGCCTGCCGGGCTTCCAGGGGCTCGGCTTCGAGGTTCCGCCGGAGTCACCGGCCCACCCGGACCACGGCACCGGCGTCTATTTCCCGGCAGGCAACTCCGACATCGCGCGGATGATCGTGCGCTCGTTGATACCGGCGGCCCTACCAGCGGGATCGATGGCGAGCGTCGAGCTCCGGCGAACCGACTACTCGAAGCTCGACGAGCCGCGCTCGCCCGTGCGTCTGCGGCTCAACAGCGCCGCCGTCCGCGCGCAGCATGTCGGCAATCCACCGCAGGTCTTGAGCTCGGACTCCCGCGAGACCGAGATCACCTACGTCCGCGGTGGCAAAGCCTACCGGGTGCGCGGCAAGGGCTGTGTGCTGGCCTGCTACCACACCATGATCCCGCACCTGTGTCCCGAGCTTCCATCCGAGCAGAAGGAAGCGCTGAGCCTCGCCGCACGCGCCGTGCAGATGTACACCAACGTCCTGGTGCGCGACTGGCGGGCATTCGAGGAGCTCGGCGTCTCCACCGTTTCGTGTCCGGGTTCTTTCTACAGCGCCATCCGCCCTCGCGCACCGATCACGCTGGGGACTTATGATCCACCGCGCACGCCCGCCGACCCGATCGTCGTCTCGCTGGGGGATGGTGGAGGGGTGCTCTCCTGGGAGCCGATGGTTCGCGGCCTACGCCGCGGCGAGCCGATCCCCCCGGGCACACCGGTTCGGGATCAGATGCGAGCGGTGCGACAAGCGCTCCTGGAGACATCCTTCGAGGACTTCGAACGACGGATCCGCGACCAGATGGCGCGGGTGCTGTCGCCGGCGGGCTTCGACCCGGCGCGCGACATCGAGGCGATCACCGTGAACCGCTGGCCGCACGGCTACGCCCTGGCGACCAACACGCTGTTCGATCCGGAGTCGCCTCCCGGCGAGGAGCCCTGGAAGGTCGCCAGTCAGCCCTTCGGGCGGATCACGATCGCCAACACCGATGCCTCGGGGATCGATCTCACCCAGACCGCCTTCGACGAGGCGCACCGCGCGGTCGGAGAGCTCATGCAGATGCGCCACGGCTGGTTCCCGCGGATCTAAGTGGCGTTGGTGTATGGCTCGGAGCTAAGGGGAGCTTCCCCGTCCTCCGAGAGGGGTTCACGCCACTCGGTAGCTGTCGGGCATCCCGAGACGAGCCATCGTATTGAGGATCCTGCACGCAAGTCGCACTTCCACGCGTTGGCCCACCAACGTGCGACTCCGCATGTCTCGGGCGATGATCGTCTTGTATCGATAGATCGCGTTCTCGACCATGGCGCGCTTGCTGTAGCCGGCCCGACTCGTACTCAGGCCAATTGCGAATCCGATATCGAGACTTCGCGTACTTGTACTGGCTCCGTTTCGGGTACTTCATGGGTGGCAACTCCAGATCGGGGACCTTGCCACGATGATGCACTGAGATCAGGAGCTATGCACCAACGCCCCGACGAGCGTCGCGAGCGCCGGTCGTGATGGGAGTGTCGCTACAGCCCAAGGGCCAATATGATGTCGCTATCCGGTCTCGAAAAATCGTCGTGAGGAAATTATGTTCGGCTCGATCGGGGGCACTGAGCTGCTCATCATCCTGGTGATCGCGCTCGTGGTGTTCGGCCCGAAGCGTCTGCCGGAGCTGGGACGCACGATTGGCAAGGGTCTGAGTGAGTTCCGACGAGCCTCGAACGACCTGAAACGCTCGCTTGAAGATGAGATCACGCTCGATGAGCACCGCAGCGAGCGGACGGGATCTCGCGATACTGACTGAGCGGGTGGACCGACTGAGCGAGTGGTCGGAGTAACCGCGCGGTGAGCGAGTCTGAAGGCGCGACGATGGCCGCCGACCAGTCGGGAGCTGGCCGGAGCGAGACACTACCGGAAATGACGTTGCTCGGTCACCTGACCGAGCTCCGCCGACGCCTCATCGTCAGCTTGGTGACGTTCGTCATCGGGATGGTGGTGTGCTGGGCGTTCGCGGCGGACATCTACAGCCTTCTGACCCGGCCGATTGTCGAATTGCTCCCCAGCGACGAACGGCCCGCGTACCTTTCGCTTACCGAGCCGTTCATCCTCTATTTGAAGGTCGCCGCGCTGTCGGGGTTCCTTGTCGCGTCTCCGGTGATCATCTACCAGGTTTGGATGTTCGTTGCGCCGGGACTGTACCGACGCGAGCGACACTACGCGTTTCCGGGTCAGACTACCTGACGGTACGAAAGCTCTGGGCCCTCAGTCGCGGCGCACCGGCCGCCGGCTCCTAGGCCCTTTCGGCTGGTCGTTGAGCGTCCAGTCTTCCTCGAAGGAACCGTGAACGGTGCTGCTCCTAGTTCGCGTCCACCGCCCAAGATGCGAATCACGAGCCATCGGGCCACCAATAGCCGACCTCACGGATGCGTCGCAGTACCTCAAGTTCGGCTCGCTTACGCGCGGCCTCGTCCTCTCGATCGTGTTGCCCATCGTTCGGCGACGGCTTGTCGTCCAGTTCGTCTGACACTTGCCGCCCCAGGCGCTCCCGAATGCGTTGTCGATAGCTCATGCGAGACCTAATTCCTTCTTGAGGTGAACCAACTCCGCATCGAGTTCTGCGATCTCACTCTCAGAAGGCGGTCCAACGAACAAGAGTCCTTGCGGCATGCGGTCGCGTGCTCCAGCAAGCACGAGCGCGCCGGCCGCGCTGTTTGACTACATCATCGTGTCCGTTTGCCGGATGGTCGATGCTGTCGCGCCCAGACCGCCCCACACGCCGTTCCAGTGAAGCGAGTTGGGTACGCAGCCGCGGCAAGTCCAGCAGCTCGACTTGGTCGCTGTTCAGCATCGGCAGGAATGCCTTGTAGAGGTCCGACTTCGCCCTATCGGCCGGCTCCACCTTGATGCCGTGGCCGCGCATCTGCTCGGCCGGGAAGTCACCCGCGAACCGGTCGGCTGTTGCCCTCGTGACGCGGTAGCGCTTCAACAGGGCCGCGAAGTCGCCGCACACCTGGGTCGGGGGCTGAACGGCGGCCGCACCTCGCGCACGGCGTCGAGGACCGCGACCCGCTCGTCGGCGTGTTTCTCTGCGTGGCCTACCGCCAGCGTCGCGCTGTCCTGACCACTGCCCCCCGCGAAGTCGAGGAACCCGTGGTAGCTGACGCCTGCCTGCGGCCGCAGCTCAATGCGGCCGGGGACAACGGAGCCGTCTACGGCCTCGCGCGAAACGAACGACTCTATGTCGGTGCGAAACTGCGCCCCGTACTCGGCACGGGCTGAAGGGGCAAGTCGCCTAAGCAGCATGTTGGGCACTACCTTTGGCGCGCAGGGCCCGACCCGCGGCACGTTTGAGCTTGCGCGCAGCCGTGGCCAAGCGGAACAAATTTCTTCTACTACTAGAAAGAGCGCAGCCGGGCGATTTGCGAGGGGGGCGAGTGCTCAAGCCTGATTAATCTGAGATGACTTGGGAGCGAATGGCTTTCACGCTGCCCGGGCCCCAGAGTTTCGGTCAAGAGTTATGGACTTGAGCGCCAGTAGCGCTGGCCGATGCTAGAGTTCCCGTGCAGGGTACTAGAGATTATCCAGGTCGGCCTGAGGTGAGTCCCCGGGTGCATCCGAGACGCATCGCGTCTCTGCTCACGACGCTCCGGCCACGGCCAGGGCAGGCGATCGGACACACCCGGCCAGGGGATGGAATGGAAGTTGTCGGCACGAAGACATGGCCCAGCATCACAACCGCGACTCTCACCGATCAGGTCTATGGGCTGCTACGCGACCGCATGCTCGCCGGCAAGATGGCATCCGGAGAGTTCGTCCGCGAGCCGGAGATCAGCAACGCGCTGGGTGTGAGCCGAACGCCGGTGCGTGAGGCGCTCGGACGGCTGGCGTCGGAGGGGTTCCTGGAGCGGGTCGCTCATCGCGGCTTCCGGGTCCCGGAGGAATCGATCGCCGACCTCGTCGAGCTGTATCCGATTCTCGCTGCCCTCGAGGTTCTTGCCGGCCGTGAGTCCTTTGGGCGACTCTCGCCCGAGATCATCGAGGAGCTGCGCGCGATCAATCGCGCCTATGCAGAAGCGGCTAGTCGCAGCGATTTCGAGGCCGGCATCGAGCTGAACGACCGCTTCCACCAGGTCCTCTCGCAGCAGTCACAGAACGTGCACCTCAAAACGATGCTCGATAGCATGCGCGCGACGGTGCGACGACTGGAGACGTGGACGTTCATCACCCACCCGCGTGACTGGGCGCGCTCGATCGCCGAACACAACGCGATCCTCGACGCCAGCGAGCGGCACGACTTCGACACGGCGCTCGAGGCCCTCAAGTCCAACCGGCTGACGACCTATCGGCGGTTCCAGCGCGAGATGCCGGAGACAGGCGACGGCTCTGACTAGTCGCAGCGACGACTTACCGGGCTCCTTGCTTTCTTTTCGAATCCGAGGAGCACGGGAAGAGGACACAGAGGGAACAATTTCCTTCCCACCACTAGCAAAGCGCGCAGCCGGGCGATTTGCGAGGGGATTAGGGACAGTCGGGCCGTTCCGTGAGCCATTCGATGC
Organism: Acidobacteriota bacterium; assembly: GCA_965205505.1. Classification (GTDB taxonomy): domain Bacteria; phylum Acidobacteriota; class UBA890; order UBA890; family WLXD01; genus DASCOT01. The sequence goes on along the minus strand of CBDBHB010000009.1, from coordinate 2,056,809 downwards.
CCGCGCCCGTGACGCGGACAACGTCCACAGGACCGCCTGCGCCGGGCGTTCCCGCGTCGATTCCCCGGTTGACGAGCGATGGCGCCATTCGCTCCGGGGAAGCATCGAACACCGCTTCCGCGCCGATGCTATTCATATAGTCTCGGATAGCTGGGCCGGCGCCGTAGACAATGGCGCTGCGTCCACCGCTGCACGTGCCAGGACAAGTTTCCATCGTAGGTCTGACGTGTACGACCCCAGCTTCCTCATAAGCTTGGAAGTTCAGGTCGATCATCATGACGGTACCGCGACTCATGGCTGCTAGCAGGATCTCAGTCACGGCTGCTTTCTCAAGGTTCTCGCGGAACTCTTCCTGAGACGGGCCCCGCATTTGTTGAAGCTTCATCGAGAGAGCCGAGGAAACCTCGCGGCTGGTCTGACCAGCCATGTCGAGGACCGTGCGCTGGTCACGAGCTACGAGGCGGCAGGAACAGCATCCCGACCCCGATGGGGCCGGTCGTCGCCCGCAAACGTGATAGATGCTCGTACTCCTGGCGAAAGAGCGTGCTCGGAACCTGGAGCATCAGCCCGGAGCCGTCACCGGTCTTGGCGTCCGCACGGGTGCGCCGCCTCTGATAGAGACTTTCTGTAGCCCCTCCTGGAGATCGAAGTAGCCCACCCATTGGCCATCCGGGGAGAAGAACGGCCCGTAGACACCGCCGATACGAAGGGGAGTGCTCTCCGCCTGAGCGAGCAGGCGAACGTGCAGCTGGCTTTGAGCGTTAGCGTTTCCTGTGACGAACGCGATGTGCGAGCCATCCGGCGACAAGACGGGTGTTGACCCAAGACCGAGGTAGAGATCCTGATTGGTTAACGTCACGTCCAGGCGCATTGTTGGTACTGACGGTGGCGATACTTGGCCCATCGAGGCCCAGGCTGCGAGGAATGTCGCTGTTGCGATGGCGAGGCCAAGGCCGGCTGCCACAGGTGTCGGGATGGTTTGCCGCCACGACGGCTTCGCAGCCTCAACAGAGCTAGCCAGCAGAGCGATATCCGCGTCTGGATCGGCGATGGTGTTGACGATACCGATACGCGCATCGGCGATGTCGTGGAGTCGCCGATCAGCGTCCTTCTCTAAGCACTGCCGCAGCAGAAGCTGAATGATCGCGGAGGTCGTCTCCGGCAGAGCCGTCCAATCCGGCTCCTCTTTGAGGATCGATGCCATCGTGTCGCTGACGGTCCTGCCGTCGAAGGCGCGCTTGCCGGCGAGCATCTCGTACAGCACGCACCCAAACGACCAGATGTCGCTTCGCTTATCGACGAGCTTACCCCGCGCCTGCTCCGGGCTCATGTAGGGAGCAGTCCCCATGATCACGCCGGTGCCAGTAGCAGCCATCATCGTGGGTGAGTGGCTCAGGTCGGACGACGGCTCACTGCCTTCCGCTTCGTAGGCTTTGGCCAGCCCGAAGTCGAGCACCTTCACAGTGCCATCGGGTGCTACCTGGACGTTGGCAGGCTTGAGGTCACGGTGGATGACGCCGGCCTCATGAGCCGCTTCGAGCGCCAGTGCGATCCGGCGGGCGATCTCCAGAGCCTCATCGACCTCGATACGACCCGAAGCTTGGATGCGCTCGGCGAGGCTCTGGCCTTCCACCAGCTCCATGGCGATGAAGCGCACCCCATCCGATTCCTCGAAGCCGAAGATCGTGGCGATGTTGGGATGGCTCAGCGAAGCGAGCAGCTTTGCTTCGCGCTCGAAGCGCGCCAACCGACCCGCGTCGCTGGCGAAATCCTCGGGCAGCACCTTGATAGCGACATCACGATCCAGCGTCGTATCGCGTGCTCGATACACCTGGCCCATCCCGCCTTCACCTAGCGGGGCGAGGATCTCGTAGTGGCCGAGCGTCTTGCCGACCATCAGGAGCCGTTCGTAGGTACGCGCTGTTTCAGCTCCTCGAACCAGTTGAGGATGAAGTTGATGCGTGCGCCGGGAGCCGTATCCGAAGGGTCACCCCCTACGAGCGGGCACAATCACCAAGAACTTCTGGCCATCGGCAGTGACATCGAAGTTAGTCAGGCCCTGCTTGACGATGTCGGAAAGTTCGACAGGATCGGATGCGGAAAACGGCTCCATTTCCACTTCCGCAACGAGGATGCCTGGGCCTCCGGCGACGGCATAGTAGTAAATCTCCCTTCCATCCCGCGACCACCGAGGGACGGCACCACCACGGGTACTCGTAGAGACCGGAAATGTCCGACCACTCGACACCTCCCGCACGTTCACCCCGGATTGCCCCGTCTCGTTCGACTGGAAGGCAAAGAAGCGACCGTCCGGCGAGAAACTGGCCCAACGCTCATCGGCGGCGGTAGCGACGAGCATTTCCCACTCCTTTGTATCAAGAGCCAGTATCCCCACGTCGGCGTTCGTGCTGACGAACCCGCTGGCAAACAGCAGCGCACCGTCCGCCGAGATCGACGTTGGAGACACGGCAACCTCTGCTTCCAACACCAGTTCGACTTCGAGACTCTGGTCAGCCCGGCGCTTCCAGATGTCGAAATTGCCACCCCGATTCGACGCGAAGAACACCCACTCTCCATCGGGCGACCAAACGGGCATTAGGTTGCTGCCCTCCGTGGTCAGCAGCACCTGGCTGCCTCCTCGTTCGACCTCATAGATCCAGATGTTCATCTGGCCACCATCTCCCAGGATCGAGAGCGCGATGCGCTGCCCGTCCGGCGAGAAGTTCAAGCCCTGAGACGAACCCGGGTCGAAGGGCAGCAGCTCGACTTGGCCGTTACGATCCACCCAGGCAAGTTGGGATGCGCCCGAATCGCCACCACTCCTCATGTGATAGACCATGTGATAGACGAGCATCCCGGTCTCGGAGAAGTCGAACGAGACCCCGCCATCACGGCCGGCGGCGAGGTTCTCGACGACGGGTATCGGCGAGCTGGTCGTCTCGAGGGTATCGAGGTCGAAGGGCACCGCGAACAACGCTCCGGCGTTCGAATACACGAGGTGGCCCGTCGGCACGTATCGGCCGTAGGTGCCGCCCCGGTGCACGACCTGGCGATCGCCGGTCTCGAGATCCACGACCTCGAGGTTGGCACCGTCGAAGCTTCTGGTCCCGGCCGACGTGAAGAGCACCGCCTTTCCGCCGGGTAAAAACTGGGGCCAGCGGTGGCTGAACTCGCCTTCGGCAAGCTCGGTGAGGGGTCGCGGATCGCCTTCGACAGCCGACACCAGAAGCAAACCGCTCGTCGGACTCGGTGTGTAGACGATCGTATCTTCGGGACCCCAGTCCGCACCTCGACTCAGGTTCACCTCAGCGATCGACTGGGCGGTACCTCCGGTGATGGACGCCTTTTTCAGCTCCGTCGCCGTGACGAACCCGACCCATTGTCCGTCGGACGAGAAGAAGGGCTGGTACGGAGCGCCTGTCTCCAGGTCCCCCGACGCGACCGTCGTCGAGTTCTGCTGGTCGAGAGCGCGAAGGTGGAGCGCTGTCCTTAACGCCGGATCACCCTCCACGTAGGCAACGTGCCGTCCATCGGGCGATAACGCGACTGCGGAGCCGAACCGACTCATGATCGTGTCGACGAGGGGGTCGAGCTGCAGGCGGATGGTGCTTCCGGGCTCCGGTCGCATTGTCCACCAGGTGGCAACCGCCACCAGCATGAGCGCGGCACCCACAGGGACGCCCAGCTTCCACGGGATGCCGCGCGTCGTTTCCACGGCGACAGGAGCGACAACCGGCTGGCCGCCCAGCGGCACGGCCGTGCCCGACTCGACATCGGCTCCGAGTGCCCGCAAGTCAATGACCAGCTCAGCTGCACCCTGGTAACGCCGTCCCGGTTCCTTGGCCAGGCACTTCTTGGCGATCCGCTGCACTTCGACGGGCAAGCGCGCGTCGATCGCCGCCAGCGGCTCAGGATCCTTGTCGACGATGCGCCCCAGGGTCTCGTGCACGTTGGTGCCGGCAAAGGGCCGCCTACCGCCCACCATCTCGTAGAGCACGCAGCCAAAAGCGAACAGGTCGGCCCGATGATCGATCTCCTCGGAGCCCTCTACCTGCTCCGGGGCCATGTAGCCGGCAGTACCCATCACCTGACCGGCCACCGTGCCCATCATCGTGGGTGACTGCGTTGCACCGCCCGGTGAGCCTGCCCCCGCCACCTCGGTAAGCTTCGCCAGGCCGAAGTCCAGCACCTTGGCGTGGCCCTCTTTGGTGACGAAGATGTTCTCCGGCTTCAGATCCCGGTGGATGATCCCGGCGGCGTGTGCCGCAGCGAGTGCCTCGGCGATCTCGGTGGCCAAGCCGAGCGCCTTCTTGAGCGGTAGCGCACCCTTGCCTAACGGTTCGCGGAGCGTCTCCCCCTCCAGGTACTCCTGCACCATGAAGTGCGTGCCGTCCTCGACGCCCACGTCATGAACGGCTGCGATGTACGGGTGGTTCAGTGCGGCGGCAGCACGAGCCTCCTGCTCGAAGCGGGCGAGGCGCTCGGGATCAGAGGCGAACTCGACGGGCAGTACCTTGATGGCCACCTTGCGGCCCAGGCGTGTGTCCTGCGCCAGGTACACCTCGCCCATGCCGCCAGCACCGAGCTGCTCGGTGATCTCGTAGTGGCCTAATCGGGTGCCGGGCTCCATGGCGCTCCGGAGGCAGGGTGGGTGAGCGCCTGAAGCCTATCGCCAGGGCGGGCGAGGGTCCACGGGAGGCACCTCCTTGTAGTTACCGCAGCCTCCGATCACAGTGGTGGTTTGAGTTGAGCAGCACCGACGTGGCGACCTTCAAGCGCCGCAAGTTCATGTAGGCGACGGGGTGGCCCAGCCATTAGTCGATTACCGAAGAAGTTCGAAACTGCGTTCGCAACCTACGAGGCCACGGGAATCCTCGGGGAAGGAGGTGCCGGTATCGTCTACATGGCACGCTCTGACGACGATCAAGAAGTTGCGATCAAGTGCCTGGCTCCCGATGGAATCACGACGGAGCGACGCAAGCGCTTCAAGAACGAACTTGAGTTCTGTGCCAAGTGCGAGCATCCCGGCATAGTGAAGGTCCTCGACAGCGGGTTCATCGAGGACAACGCGACGAAATGCCCTTTCTACGTGATGCCGCTCTACGAGCGCACGTTAGACGATGCCATGCAGGAGGGGCTTGCTTCCGACGCGGCCCTGCGCTTGTTCTCCAAGCTTCTCGACAGCGTCGAAGCAGCCCACCTCCAAGGAATCTCTCACCGAGACTTGAAGCCGAAGAACGTGCTGTGTCAGGGGGAGACGCCAATCGTCGCTGATTTCGGCATCGCCCGGTTTGCTGCCGATCAGCAGGCGACCGACGTGGAAACCAAGCCCGGGACACGTCTCGCCAACTTTCAGTACGCGGCTCCTGAACAGCGGGTGAAGGGCGCGGAAGTCGGATTGCCCGCCGACGTACTTGCGCTAGGACTGATGCTGACGGAGATGCTGACCGGTGAGATCCTGCAGGGGACTGCCCCCCGGAGCATCGCGCAAGCTCATCCGGATCTCGCTTACCTCGACGAGATTGCCGAATGTATGCGCCGCCAGGACCCAAACTCGCGCCCAACGATCGACGGTGTCAAGAAGGCGCTGCTCGGTCACCGAAACGCCTTCGTAGCACGCCAGAAGTTCGATGAGGCCAAACGGCAAGTAGTCCCCGAGGCCACCCCCGATAAGTCCTTGATCGGCGAGCCGATACAGGTGACCGGTGCTGTGGATTATGAGCAAGGAAAGCTGACAGTTGAGCTGAACCGAGAGCCGAGTCGGCAGTGGATCGACTGCCTGAGGACCATGCGCGGCGGCTACAGAATCAACACGATGGGGATGCAGCCTGACAACTGCCAGTTCTCTGGAAGCCGGGCGTGGTTCCCGGCCCAGGAGAGCAGCGCTCAAGCTCACCTGCGTATGTTCGAGGAATACGTGAATCTCGCGAACGACAGCTACGCGAAGCAGGTAGAACAAGCAGCACAAAGGCGTGAACGGGAGGCACGCGAACACCTGGAGCAGAAGCAGCAGGAGGCGTCGGTGCGAGCGCGCGTACTCGATGACTTGAAACAATAAGCATCCGGCTGTTCATGAACGAGGCGCTGGCGAAGTCTTCCGCCACGACCTCGATAACTACATCACGATCCAGCGTCGCATCGCGTGGTCAGTACACCGCACCCATGCCGCCTGCACCGAGCGGGGCGAGGATCTCGTAGTGGCCTAGCGTCTTGCCGATCATCCTCTTCAACTCACTGGATGTAGCCAAGTGCCCGAAGGGTACTGTCAAGTTAATGACGCGACGCTCGGATTCGGGCAAGCTGCGGGCGGCCTGGAGCCGGGTCGCCTTAGGCGGTAACTACCTCGCTCCAGGTTCCAAAGGCGCGAGTCCGAAGCACCCGGTAGTTCGCGGATCGTAGTCGGTGTCGGCTCAAGTTGAAGAGATTCCGGACGGCCCCGTGCACGGACAGAAACCGCTGTGCCTGAGCCACGGACTTGAATCTGCGCATCTGTCTCTCGCGTTGCCGACTTGGTTGGTGCGACACCTCCGCTAGGTTGTTCGCATAGCGCCTGGTCTCGTGAACGACTGATGGCATGACCGAGCGGTGGGCTGCAGGCGTGGAGCAGATCTTCAACACGACGATCATGGGCAGCACCGCAGTAGCTGTCGGAAGCTCAGAGGTCCGCCAAAATGTAACCGCTTACATTGTCCCGGCGGATCTCGGCACTCTGACGAGCTATCTCAGCTCGGTGCTCGATGTCGAACCGGATGACCTTGCCGAACTAGAAAGCGCGCTGAAGGATGATCCTCATCCAGCGACGCCCGATACCTTCGGTCCTCGGGTGGCAGCCTGGATAGCGAGGATGGTCAAAAGGCCGCGACAGGAGCCTGGAAGGTGGGTACATCGGCAGCGTCAAAACTGATAAGCCAGGCGCTGCTCCGCTACTACGACCTGAGGTAGCGAAGGCGTGTCTACTGGGTGCGCGATACGCCTAAAGCGTGAAGTCACTCCCGGCGCGAACACAACGCTTCTCCGTAAGAAACAAGTCCCGGTTCTCGATGTCCATCTCACCGGTCACGCGGTTGATCGAGTACCGCAGTTCGACATCTCGTTCGATGCCGCCGCGCATTCGAAGCTCGGGCCTGACGATAGTGAACCGAAGTCGACCCTCGGTTACTTCCGCAAGCGGGTACGTCTCGTCCTGCTCAGACGAATAGACCTCGGACCTGTCGAAGTCAATGACGAACGAATCAACAACACGATCGGACATGGTCGTCGGCCCCCACCACCTACAAACCAAGACCACGCGCGAACCGCTACCTTCTGCCGCACTCCCCGGCGGCCTGAAAGCCTGCCACGCAAGCAACGCTGTCAGTGCGGTAACGACCGCCGCCACCACAGCCGCGGCCACGAGCTTCAGCCGCCTGTTCTCTCGCTCCAGCCGCTCCACTCGCTGCTCAAGGTCCATCGCTCACCTCGCCCGATATGGTGGTCCTGAGCACACTTTGTAACGCACGTCGGGTACTCCTCTTCGTCCTCTCGTTCCCGTTTGTCATCGTCGGCCGAGCGCTTCTCCTCTGGATCATCCGTTGGCTTGTCGTCCTGGCCCCACCCAGTGATCGGGGTGACTACGTTTGCGGACCGTGGGCCGGACGGCGAGGCTTGATTGGTGGAGCCATCGGTGTCATCTTCCGATTCTGGTGCGCTTCGGCCTCGCGGGCGATCGCTACTCCCACGATCCTTCGGACCTCGGACTGGTGGATAGGAATATCGAGCCCCTCGCACACGCGCTCGATGATCGTCACGACCCGCATGCCTATCTCCTCGTTGAGGTACGCCACCTCCAGCATGGACACCGGTCGATAGCCACACCGATCCAACACCAGCTGGGCAGCCTTAATGACATCCCGGAGGTCGTCAGATTCGAGGGCGGATGCAACCCCGTCGAGCGCAGGGTCCAGGAGAGCGTCCAGGCGCTCCCGCGCCGACCGCAAAACTTGGGGCGCACGGCCGCCGTGCATATTGCAAACCGTCCCGCCTCGGATCGGCGCTCGGCGACAACGCTCACCAGATCGCTTCGATTTGGCGGTACATGTGAGCTTCATATCACGAGTCATCCATGGGGTCGGCGTCATCCATGAGGTCTGCTGCTGATCCAGTCTGACCTCGTCGTCCTCTGTTGATTCATCGTCTCCTTGCGGTCAGTGAGTTGGCGCACACCTTTGTGCCCTCCGGTCACACTCTCGGCCGCAGAGATGTGTCTTCCGATCACGCGACGGCTCGGACGAGATCCATCAATGCCCCGGTGAACGGTTTCAAATTCGCTGACAGAAAGGCTACCTTATGAGATTCGCCTGTCGAGATCGGTCGTAACGTGCTGAAGATTGGGGAGTTAGTCGGTTTCAAACAGATGCCTGCTCTCACCGGCACCCCCTCGGGGAATACGATCTGCTGAAACGCCCGCCTGGCAGGGTTTTCAAGGCGTTTCCAAGTACCGGCGAGCTGGTCGCCGTCCGCGCCACCTTGATCTCCTCCCCCGTCAGCATCTCACTCCTCCTCTTTCTCAAAGTATCCGCCCAGGTCCGCGCTCCCCAGGCTTACGCTCGTACCTCCCTTCGATGAGTCGCACGTACGACTCCACCTTCCCCTCCTGCGTGTCAGAGACGATCCAGTCGAAGCCGAACCCCGACCACGACGACAGGAACCCCGGCGACAGGAGGCGCACGGCGGCCGTGATCGCCGGCCAGTCGAACGCCTCCTCGACCTCGCGCTTCTTGAGCAGCTGAGCACGCGCCGGAGTCAACTTTTCGACGCGCGGCACATCGGCCAAGGACGCGGCCGCCGCCGCGTTCCACTCGTCCACGTAGTCGTACCTCGCCTTCCAGCCCGAGGGCATCTGCATCCTCTTCTGCCTCGTCACCGCCCCACGCCGGTCAATGCGGTGGAGGATCTTCATCGCCTCCTTCATCTCAACCTGCAGGCGGTCCACCTTCGCGCCCAGGTCGCCGAGCGTCGGCTCGTCAGCCGCCCCCTCGCCCGCGACCGACGCCGTGCCGAACAACCCCTCCCCGACCACCTACGTGTCGTCCCCGGCCGAGCCCTTCAACACCGCCTCTGGGTCATCGATCATCTTGTAGCGCTCCAGCGCTTTGTAGGCGAGGAACTGCTTCATCGCCTTCTCCTCAGCCGCCTCGCGGTTGTGTGCGTTAACGCCGATGACGAAGCGCACCGACTTCAGGTTCAGCGTCACTTCGTACCGTGGCTTGCCGGTCGCGGTCTCGCCGATCGGAACCTGCTCCTCGATCATGGCGATGATGGACGTGTCCGGGACTCCTTGCTGCAAGAGTTGGAGCATCGTCTCCACGATCGGCATCCCGAGGCGTCGGATATCCTTTCCCTTCAGGTGCCAGACCGAGACGCCGATATTGCGCGCTTCAGCCCGTCGGTCCTCCGGTACGACTTCCCGCAAGATCCTCTCGGCCCTCGCGTAGCTAATCAGAGTGGCCGGCTTCAGCTTCTTGGAGCGCGTGTAGTCGGCAAGAGAATCGTAGTCAAACAGCGACCAGAGGTTCCGTCTCTGGAGATCAAACGCGACCATCGCGAGCGCCCACATCAGCGACTGGTCCGCCTCGACAAGTTTAGTCAACTCCTTGTCAAGCCGGATCGCCTCCTCGGTCCACTCCTTCTTCACGTCAGGCCACAGACGCCAGACGTCATACTCGGACGACGCGATCTCCTGTACCACTTTCGACAACTTCGACCGGCCGACGGACGCAACGACCGCCTCCAGGTGGTCGACACCCTGGGCTTGGATGTCCTCGGCATATAGAAACACCCCCTCGGCTCCCATCGCGCCTTTAGCTTTGGTCCGCCGCCCACCGGTAGAATAATGGACACGATATAGTCAGGGTGCCTGCTGCTGATGGATTTGCCGGTGGTGGTCAGGGCAGACCCGGACGCGGTTCTCAAGCTCGTCGGTACCCCCCTCGCCCCGCCGGATGATGTGGTGATCCTCCGACTTCACACTCCTAGCGCACCGCCCGTGCTCGGAGTGAGCAAGGGCGCATCTCCCCTCGCTCTCCTCCGCTACCTGGGCACGCGTCGCCTTCACCATAATTTTCGTCTTGATCGTCATCTTCGCACTCCATCGTAAAAGTTTTACGCAACCCCTCTAACGGACACCGACGTGGCAGGTACGGGCTGGTCCTGTGGTACTGCACCGCTACCGTCATGTTCGACGCTGGCAGGGGACTCGTCAGCAAAGGCGACGACCGCGAATCTGAACCTGTAGCGTGAGGTCCTCCCACGGACGCCCTTTCGCCGCAATTCAAGCGCCCCCTCTGCAACAGCCCTGCGAAGATACGAGGCTGCTGTCGTGTGCGGCTTCCCGACAAGACCCGCCAGCATCCGGCACGACATGAAGAACCGGCCCTCGTTGCCCAAGAGCTGCGCGAACCAGTAGCAAATCGAAATCGCCAGGCGGTAGCACGCGTCGGAGTCGGCCTGCCACCGATCGGAAGATAAGGGGAACTCGTTCGCAGGAGGCAGGGCTATCTCGGGGTGATATGCGGGAGACAACGGAGTCTTGATCTCAGACCAGCAAGAGATGAAGTCCTCCCTCGGGTCGCTCTCCAGGTGCGACACCTCGTGTCCGCATACCATCACGTCGTGCTGCGAGACAGCGTCCCAGCCGCCGTGCCCCGCGAGTACTGCGTCGACCTTCGCCACGGCTTCGTAAGACTCGTGATCGGCAAAGAGCGGGTGCCCCCGAAGCTCCGAGGCCAGCCTCCAAGCTGAACTCTGGTAACGCCTGTCAGTTGCAAGCGGGTCCCCCGACCCGACAAGCGCCAGCTCGCGTTCGTTTCGCTTAACGGCGTCCAGAACAACTTCATCGAGGTTGCCTCGGTGAAGATCGAGAATCCCTCCCAAGTCGTCAGCAGCGAGATTCACCCTCCAGTCCGTTTCCCTTCGGGAGTCGGGTCGGTTTCCGGTCTGGTTCCGGTCTGTATCCAGTCTGTCCGGGGGTCCGGAGGAGACTCCCCGGATTCGCATCTCGGCGTGGGCCAAGTCTGCGCGTAACTGCTCATCTCTGGGGCTCTCACCATGGCGAGGAGTATGGCTGCCCTGCGCAGACTCTCGGGGTCGCCCATGGCGTTCAGGTTCAACGCAAGCATCAGCTGTCTGAACCCGTGCTCCTCCACCAGCTTGCGGACCCGCTGGGCTACCTCCCTCGCTACCTGTGGCATCACTTTCATCTCCGCGTAGAACCGGCTGTGATACGTTGAGATCGAATGCATCACGAGTTCGCGGAGACAAATTGCCCCGGCCGGCGGCCCACCGGTCGGGGTTATTCTTGTTACGCGGCATTGCGACCTCCGTCGGAAGCTACAGACTTGGTTCGGTGCGATAACTGTCGGACCCCTCCAAGAGTTGTTCCGTCCAGGTGGGCTACCCCTGTGCCTCCAGCTCGCGAGCCCAGCGCTCAAGCTCTGCGACACGCACAAGGTGGCGACGACCCACGCGGAAAGTCCTCGGGCCGTGACCCTCGCGCAACGCCGTGTAGAGCGCGTTCGTTCCCAGCCCGAGCAGTTTCGCGCCGTCGCGGAGCCCAACAGCAACCTGGCCGACGGCACGTCCGTCAGACGCGCCCACGACGCACCTCCTCGCCGGGCGGCGGGTCAGGGTCCGGGTCGTCGAGCCCGCGTCCGAGCCGCCGGCAGACGGCCAAGAGCGCAGCATCGACGATCGCCGGGTCCTCGGTGGCGACCACCGGCACCGCGTCGCGGGGCGTTGGCCCTGTGTTGATGCTCAGGAAAACTCGGTCGACCTGCTTCATCGCCGCGTCACCTCCACTCGCAATAGGGTTGCGTAGTCGTCCGGCCTACGCGTACCTATGCGAATTCGAGGATGCGGCGTAACGTGGCGCCGCCTACTTCTTTTCGCGGCCGTCGATGATGCGCTTGATGATGTTGCGGAGATTGGCGCGGGACATGTCGAGGTCGGCGGCGGCGCGGCATCGGATCTCGTTGCCGTCGTCGGCATCTTCGGCGTGGCGCTCCATAGCCTCTAGCACCTCGCGCTGCCGGACAGTCGTGGTGGCCTCGTAGACGGCGGCCAGGGCCTCGTTCTGGCGGACGGCCCCGATTTCGTCATCCTCGACGGTGGGCCTGCGGTCCTTGGGCCAGTCGGACTCTCGCACGGCCCGGGTGACGGCGAGCGGGATGTAGGTGTCCAAGGCGGCAATTGCCCGCGCGAGTGCTTCCTGCCGCAGCCATACCAGCAGGTCCTCGATCGGCTGCTCGACAGGGATGATCTCCGTGATCTCGCCTGCTTCGTCCCTCGGCTTGCCGCTGCCGGGGCCGGAGCCGATCCGCCCCCGCCACGGTTCCGACCACGCGCCCACCACTTCGATTAGCGCAGTGAGTGCGAGGTCTAGCTTCGCCATCCAGGCGACGCCATGGTGCTGGTCGCGTGCGTAAATCGCTAGCGCGGCCCGGCGAGCAGCGCTCAGTCGCCACGGCATGTCCGCGAGCATCGCCGCCCACACGAGACCCGCGCCCAGCTCATCGATCACGGCTTCGAAGCGGGCGAGAACATCGCGCTCGTCGCCGCGCTCGTGGGCATCTTCGAGCGCCCGCAGCGCGCGCTCTAGATCGTCCGCCAGCTTGTGCACCTTGCGCTGCCGGGCGGCGGCGGTGGCCGATCTGTGCATGGTCACATCCCCGTTTTACCTGCGCCCTCGCATCCTCCGCACCTTGCCCGGCTTCACTCCTAGGGTCGGCGCGAACTGCCGCGCCCGCTCCGCGCGCCAGGCGTCGGCGAGATGGCCGTAGTGTTCTTCCACCATCCGGGTGCTCGTGTGCCCCAACTGCTTTGCCAGGTCCGGCAGACCGCCACCGTTCATGAGATAGGACGAGGCGTAGCCGTGCCGAAACCCGTGGAACCCGATGGGTGGGTCGATCCCGGCCCGCTCGCAGGCGGCCTTCATGCGCTTGTGTTGGTGCCCATGGCCCCAGGGCTCGCCGTCGGCTCGCCGGAACAGCGTCTCGTCTCCACCGCAGCCGGCAGCCTGCGCCTCGAAGAACGCCAGCGCCTCGTCGTTCAGGAACACGTAGCGCGGCTTTCCACTCTTCGATTCGCGCACCGCGACGGCGCAGGCGTCGAGGTTCACGTCCGCGACGCGCAGCCGCGCCAGCTCGCCATATCGCTGCCCCGTGTAGACCGCTCCCTGCACCAGGGCGCGAAAGTCCGGCTCACACGCGTTCACGAGCCGCTGCGCTTCATCGGTGTCGAGGTAGCGGTCCCTGCTTCGGTCCACGTCGCGGAACGGCGCTACCTCCGACCACGGCCCGACCACACGGCGGTTGCCGAGCCATCGCCGGTGTAGCGCCGCCTTCAGCGCCGTCAGCGACCGATTCGCGGTGACCTTGCGGGCGCGCTTCTCATCAGCGGTCTTGGCGTGGCGTACCTGGCGCTTCCGGCTGTGCTTCGAGGTCCGCACGTGGGCCGGTTTATCGGCCAAGGCTTCATGCCACCGCCGGATGCGGTTCGCCGTCAGCCGGTCCACGGGCACCTCGCCCAGCGTCGGCATCACGTGGGCCTCCATCACGTAGCGTAGGCGGTCGAGAATGGGCTTGGCGGGCACGCCCTTGATCGCCGTACTCCCGATGTGGCGGACATCGAGGATGTACGGACCGATCGCCGACTCGATGCGCTGTGCCTCGTGTTCGAACGCGCGCGCCCACTCGTCGTGCGCGCGGTGCAACGAAACTGTTCCCGAAGGCAGTCCCAGGATCAACTCGTTGCCCCGCGCCTGATCACGGCCGCAGCAACGCCCGCCTCGGTCCAAGGGCTTCGACCGGCCGATCGGCGTGGCGATACCTGTGCGTTCCTGCATGCGACCGAGCGTAGCGACGATCGAGCGGCGGTACAACGCAACCGAGCGACGGAGGCGAGGTGGACGCCACGCGCGTCAAGCGCCCCTAGTACCCGCCTCGAACCACCCGCTACTCACCACCGCCAATCGGCATTGCAACCGGTCAATCCCCTTGGGGCTACTTTGTCAGAGGGGGACTTCCTGGGCGGTTTGAACGGATACGCCAACGGTGCCTCGGACTTCGATGTGACGGGGGACGGGCAGCGTTTCGTGATGCTGGAAGCCGCCACCCAATCGCTGAGCGGCGTCGGGAACGTGATGCTGGTCACCAACTGGTTCGAGGAGCTAAACCGGCTCGTGCCGACGGACCCGTAGGACGCTCAGCCGACCCTCGCGAGGCGCGCCACGTACTGCATGTGGTGTTCAACATCCTCGCCATTGGGGCTACTACCTCTTTTTCGCAACGCCCCACCTGCGCCTTCCCTGCCCTCTCCGTTGGATCTCGCCGTCTCTGACGATACGCTTCACGCGCTCACCTAACCCTCCCTGGTAGCGCCACCGAGCAGCTCGGTGCTGGCGGCATGGGCGAGGTGTACCTGGCGCAGGACACGCGCCTGGGCCGCAAGGTGGCCATCAAGGTGCTGCCCGCCGAGTTCGCCTCTGACCCCGAGCGCCTCGCTCGTTTCGAGCAGGAGGCTCGCGCTGCCGCAGCCCTGAACCATCCACACATCGCAGCCGTCCATGGCGCGGGACCGCATTGAGGCTACCTAGAACACCTTGTCGTACACGACAACGTTGCCGGGCGTACCATCCATGTCCTTGTACGTCATCGTCATGGTCTCACCGTCTTTCGAGACGGCAAAGGTGATCATCAGGAATGGCTCGTCTTGGTCCGCAACGCGATCTATCACCTCCTTCGTGTAGGGATCGATCACCTTAGCCGAGAGCCAGTATGTCGGCTTCGCCCCGGATTCCCTTGAATACTCCGGGTACTCCTTGCCGTCGAAGCCCAAGTACCAGTGCAGAAATGAGCGGCCACGGGCGTTCACGGTCTCGAGCGTCACGAGCATCAGCCCGTCTTTGGTGTAGTCGAACGTCCTCGTCAGGCTGGTCGGCGGAGGCGCGTTGCCGCCAAAGACCGACTTCTCGGCGTTGAGTGTCCAGGTGCCGATCAACGGATCCCGCGACTCGGTTTGGGCGTGAGCGCTTGCGGCCGAGCCGATCAGGATCAGCGCTACCTGCAACACGGTCAGGCGTTTTGGCATCAGGCTCCTCACAGTGTGGCCTCCCTCGAACTTGGCTGGACGGGCAAACGAGACGACAACATCACAAGACTAGGTCATCGGTGTTCCTGACGCGAAAACGGGCACGTCGCCACTTTGACCTTGCCCCGCTTTCCCGGACACTTAGTTAAGATCCATTGTCGTAGTCGTATTAGCGGCTGTGGGAGCTGTTGGCAACGCGGAGCGTTGTCCAAGCGACGGTGGAAATCGGGAGTCGATTTCCACGGGCGCGTCAGCTTCCACAGCTGATTGGCCGCTCTGGCCTGGCCGCCGCATTGCCGCCTCGAACTGAGCCGGACTCTGGTCTCCGATCCAGGTGTGCATGCGAGCCCGGTTGTAGAACACTTCGATGTAGTGGAACAACTCGGCTCGGGCCGCCGCCCGGGAACTGAAGCAGCCACCGAGTTGGAACTTCAGGGTAGAGAAGAAACTCTCCATCGGCGCGTTATCCCAGCAGTCTCCTTTCCTGCTCATGCTGATGGTGAAGCCACGGTCACGCAGCTTGTCTAGGTAATCGTCGCTGCTGTACTGGCTGTCGCGGTCGCTGTGATGGAGCACTCCGGAACCGGGACGGCGTTGCTCCAAGGCCTGATCCAGGACCGCCAGCGTCAAATCGTCCGTCATCGTCTCGCTCACCGCCCAGCCGATGATCCGTCGCGAGCACAGATCCATCAGCACGGCCAGGTATAGCCATCCTTCCTGCGTCCACAGGTATGTCAGGTCGCCCACCCAGACGCTGTCCACGGCATCCACCGTGAAGCGCCGTGCCAGCACGTTGGGCGCCGCTGACCGGCCAGGTGTGGGCCGTGTTGTCACCCGGAACCGACGGGGTTGGCGAGCTCGAAGTCCTTCCTGGCGCATCAGCCGAGCTACCCGCTTGCGAGAGCAGCGGATCCCTCGTTGCCGAAGTTGCTTGTGGATGCGCGGACTTCCGTAACGGTCGCGGCTCTCTCGGAATGCAGCTCTGATCTGCACACGTAGACGGCGATCTTCTCGCGCTCTCGGGCTCGGCCCCCTTCCTCGCCACTCGTAGTAACCGCCGTGAGACACCTCGAGCATCTTGCACAACCGCCGCACCGGGAACTTGCCGGACAGTTGCTTGATGATCGGGTACTTCATCGCGGGCGTTCCGAGAAGATCGCCAACGCTTTTTTTAGAATGTCGCGCTCCTGCCGTACTCGCCGCACGTCCCGCCGTAGCTGTTGCCCGTCCAGGTCCTGGTCGGGCATCTTCCCCGCGCCCGGAAACGCCGTGACCCCCTGCTCCTGGAGCTGTTTGCGCCACTTGGTCAACATGCCGCGGCCAACACCCAGATCCCGGGCCACCTCAGACACCGGATGGCCCAGCTGCGTCACCATCCTCACTGCCTCAATCTTGAACTCGCGACTGTACCGCCGTCGTGACCCCATGCTTCACCTCCGAGCCCATTATCGGACTTCCAAAGGTGTCCGGGAAATCGGGGGAGGCCCACTCCGCTACGCCTACCGTTGGTTCGTGCCGGCGCTAACAATAGGCTTCAAGCGCTGGCCCACCCCCCACTGGCAGCCTCCGAATCAGGCGGAGAACCGATCCAGGCTCCTGAGTTCTTCCTGAATCCGGTTCCAACTCGGGGTGATTGGGGCTACTTCCTCCCTTCTGGGGTGCTGCGCCCTAGGGTATCCCCTGCCCTCTCCGTTGGATCTCGTGACTCTGATGATAGGCCCCGTCCAGCCGCATTGGACTCCTAGGCAAGCTACACACGTGTGTAGAACATGTCTAGGCGACCGCAATGATCAGGCAAGGTCGAAGCGATCAAGATTCATGACCTTGTCCCACGCGGTCACGAAGTCACGTATGAATGCCTGCTGCGAGTCGTCACACGCGTAGACTTCCGCGACGGCTCGGAGCTGGGAGTTCGAACCGAAGACGAGGTCAACGGTTGAGCCGGTCCACTTGAGCTCGTCCGTCGCGCGTTCGCGCCCCTCGAACACGTCTTCGTATGCCGAGGACGCCTGCCACTCCGTGTTCATGTCGAGCAGGTTCACGAAGAAGTCATTGGTCAACGTCTCGGGTCGATCGGTGAAGACACCGAGTTCGGATTGCCCGACATTTGCATTCAAGACGCGCATGCCGCCAACGAGCACCGTCAACTCAGGAGCGGTCAGCGTCAGCATCTGAGCCCGATCCACCAGCAGCTCTTCCGCCGGTCTCTTGTGTCCGTTTGCAGGGTAGTTGCGGAACCCGTCTGCGGTCGGTTCGAGCACGGCAAAGGAGTCCACGTCGGTTTGCTCCTGCAGCGCGTCCGTGCGCCCCGGCGAGAAGGGAACCTGTACGTCGTGCCCGGCGTTCTTCGCAGCTTGCTCGACGGCTGCACACCCGCCCAGAACGATCACGTCAGCGAGCGAGACCTGCTTGCCGCCGGACTGCGAACTGTTGAAGTCCGTTTGGATCTCCTCCAGGCTCTGCAGCACCTTTCCCAGTTCGGCCGGGGAGTTGACTTCCCAATCCTTCTGCGGTGCGAGGCGAATTCGCGCCCCGTTCGCCCCACCGCGCTTGTCGGTGCCGCGGAACGTTGCCGCCGACGCCCAGGCGGTCGAGACCAGCTGGGAAATGGACAGTCCTGACGCGACGATCTTGTCCTTGAGGGCAACGATGTCCTGCTCCCCAATCAATTCGTGATCGACTTCGGGGACGGGGTCTTGCCACAACTGCGGCTCCGCAGGAACCAACGGGCCGAGACACCGCGAGTGGGGGCCCATGTCGCGGTGCGTCAGCTTGTACCACGCCTTGGCGAAGGCGTCTGCGAACTCCTCCGGGTTCTCGTAGAAGCGCTTCGAGATCGGCGCATAGATCGGATCCACCTTCAGTGCGAGGTCCGTCGTAAACATCATCGGGGCGTGCTTCTTCGACGGATCGTGAGCATCCGGCACGGTGCCCGCTGCAGACGCATCCGTGGGAGTCCACTGCGTCGCACCGGCAGGACTCTTCACCTGCTCCCACTCGTAGCCGAACAGGTTATCGAAGTAGTTGTTGTCCCACTTCGTCGGCTCGGTGGTCCATGCGCCCTCCAACCCGCTGCTAATCGTGTCGCTGGCTTTGCCGCTGCCAAAGCTGTTCTTCCAGCCGAGGCCTTGCTCCTCGAGGCCGGCACCCTCGGGTTCGGGACCGACGTACTTGTCCGCATCGGCAGCACCATGAGCTTTGCCGAACGTGTGTCCGCCGGCAATGAGCGCAACTGTCTCCTCGTCGTTCATCGCCATGCGAGCGAACGTCTCTCGAATGTCCCTGGCTGCAGCGAGCGGATCCGGGTTACCGTTCGGCCCCTCCGGATTCACGTAGATCAGGCCCATCTGAACGGCGCCGAGGGGATTCTCGAGCTCCCTGTCGCCGCTGTAGCGCTCGTCTCCGAGCCACGTGTCCTCAGGCCCCCAGTAAATGTCCTCTTCGGGCTCCCAGACGTCCTCGCGCCCGCCGGCGAAGCCGAGCGTCTTGAATCCCATCGACTCCAGGGCACAGTTCCCGGTGAAGACCATTAGGTCTGCCCACGAGATCTTCCGGCCGTACTTCTGCTTGATCGGCCAGAGCAACAAGCGTGCCTTGTCGAGGTTCACGTTGTCGGGCCAACTGTTGAGGGGCGCAAAGCGGAGTGTGCCGGAGGCTGCGCCGCCGCGGCCGTCGCCGATACGGTACGTGCCTGCGCTGTGCCACGCCATCCGAATGAAGAACCCCCCATAGTGGCCGTAGTCGGCCGGCCACCAGTCCTGCGACGTCGTCATCACCGATATGATGTCCTTCTTCAGGGCATCCAAGTCGAGAGTCTTGAACTCCTCCGCGTAGTTGAACTCCTGGCCCACGGGATCGGACAGCGGAGAGTTCTGGTGGAGAATCCTCAGGTTCAGCTGATTCGGCCACCATTGTTGGGTCGGCGAGTTCCCAATCGCGGTGTTTGCGCCCGACATCGGGCATTCGCTTGCTCTGTCTGACACCTGGTCCTCCTGGTGTTTGATTCGGTTCGTTGCTCTGAGCTCGCTGTGCTGCTCTGTTGGTGTCGCTGCCGTCGCTCTCGCGCAGGATGCGAGGAGCACGGTCAAGAACTATCGTTCAGTCGTCCCTCCCTCGGTACTTCTTTAGAATGAAGAGGTTCCGATCTGGCCAACCCTCACCTGACCCGAAGAACATTCCGGAGGGAACATTCGGCCAATTGGAGACGAGCTCGTAGATTCCAGTCTGAGCAAGCGCCGCCGCCGGGATGCCCCAAGCCGTCACGACGAGTACGCCTGGTCGACGAATGCCGCCATGTAACACATGGTGCCTCCTACGCGCGGATCTCAGTAGGGCAGAACGTAGAGCACGATCGCCAGAAATGGGACGAGCAAGATCATCATGGTGATCGCGTAGCCGAACATGTCCCGAGCACGGAGGCCGGTGATGGCCAGCAGCGGGATCGCCCAAAACGGGTTGAGGAGGTTCGTGTGTGCGTCCCCGACCGCGTAGGCGGCGATCGTTTGGCCGTGAGGGATACCCAACTCGGCACCGGCCACCATCATGGGGCCGCCGATGATCGCCCACTCACCTCCGGCTGACGGCACGAAGATATTGAGGACCCCACCGGTGATCCAGGCGGTCACCGCGAAGTTCTCCGGTGTGGCGATCGAGAGCAGCGAGGCGGTCATCGTATCGACCAGCCCCGTCCCGGTCATGATTCCGATGATGCCAGCGTAGAACGGGAAGAGCAGGACGACTCCCGCGCTCCCCTGAACGGCGTCGTAGAACTCGCGCAGGTACTTGGTGGGACTGGCGTAGAGCAAGAGCCCGATCATCAGGAACCCGAAGTTGAAGTTATTCAGGTCCAGCGCCCCGAGGCCTTGCGTGAAGAACTGCCTCAGAAACAGCACGACACCGGTTAACGCGAGGACGCCCCCGAGGATCCTGCTGTTGTCGATCCTGTCGGCTATCGCAGGCTTGGCGGCGCCGGCGGTTTCCTTTTGCGCGGCCGGGGTCCTCTCCGGTTGAGCATCCCCACCGTCGTCGTCCACGTAATACCCGATCGGCCTGCAGTTCTGATCGGGCGGGCTCAGCAGATACAGCATGATCGAGCAGAAGATGATCGACAGCGCTGTGAGAATCAGCGGATAGCGGTGGAACACCCACTCCGTCGAGGGGATCACGCGATCGACGAAGCCCATCTGCATCAGCGCGTTTCCCTCGGTCGCTTGAAGGAGACCGGCGGAACTGGACAGCCCCCATCCCCACGTGAGGCTCATCCCCATGTAGCCCGCCACGGCCAACAACGGATAGTGCGCAGCCATCCCCTTTCGGGCGGCGTGCTTGCCCATCTCGCGGGCCATGATCCCTCCGAAGATGAGCCCCAAACCCCAGGAGATCCATCCGGTCAGCATCGATCCCACGCCTACCAGAACGACGGCCTGCCGACCATTCTTGGGAATCCGAACGAGGCTTAGGATCACACCCCTCACCCGTGGGTGATACGCCACCACATTGGCCGTCACGAGGATGATCACCATCTGCATCGCGAACTGCAGTAGGGCCCAGAAGCCTCCGTACCATGACAGGGCGATCTCGGTCACTGCCGACCCTTCCGAGATAAATGCGGCGCCCGCGGCGACGTAGGTCAGGAGGATCGCGAAGAGGAACGGGCTCGGCATCCACCGCTCTACCCGGTCGGCGATCGCCTCACCTAACTTTTGGACGGGAGTCATATCCGGCTCGATGACCTGCTTGGCAGCCGTCATGCTCGGCTCCTTGACCTGTTTTGTGTCATACGACAGCTATGACACCTATGAAGGGCCCCTCTGATGCTGGGTCGAGATTGATGGGAGCCACGACCGGTGATCCTAGATGAGCTCGACGCCGATTTCACGAGCACCGGCCCTCCCCCCTTGGCTGGGCGGCAACAACTCGTCGTTGATGGCCGCCACCATTCGCATCATCGCGCGAGCCACACGCTTCGTCTCCTTGCCATCCGAGGCGAAGTCGACGCGATCGTGATCAGGCGGCTGAATCCCTTCATTCGACCTCCATCAGTCGCCCGAGGGGGCGGCACGCGTAGACGCCCATGCTACTCGGCAAGCAGGGCTGAGGTCCGAGTCGCCACGGGTATTCCGACGATTTCCTGACATCGTCCGTACGGTCAGCGCACAGGTATTCTGCTCCGGGGCCCCGTTGGATCTCGCACGCTCCGGCGATAGGCTTCACGCGCTCACCCATCCCTGTGGTGGCGCCATGGTGATGTATCGCCCTTGACTCAACAGAGTCGAAGTTAGTGACCTTCCCCGGTGAAAAGGAGATCAACGGTGAGACAAGCGAATCTGTTCAAGGGTAACCGTCGCGGCGTAGTCGGAGATACGCACGTGTTCTCGCTGCTCGTGGGAGTGGCGGCAACGATGATCGCCTGTAGCCCGGAAACCGAGCCAATAGCCTCGGAAGAGACTGCCTCGGCGTTGCCACAAGATTCGATCGTGACGCAGCTAGATCGGTCCGTTCTCGATGACCCTGCGCGCCCCGATGCCGAGCGCACCGAGGATAGTGACCGCAAAGCGATCGATGTCTACCAGTGGCTGGGCATGCAGCCGGGCATGACGGTTGCGGATCTATGGCCTGCCGAGGGTTACAACACTCACTTGATGTCACGCCTGATGGGTGCTGACGGGCACGTGTTGAGTGTCCTGGGTTTCTTTGGTCTAGACACCGACTACTCCACCAGGGAAGGCTTGAAGCAGCGTATCCAGGACCATGGTCTGAGCAACGTCGAGCTAATCGACAAGCTTACGGATATGAAATCGGGCAGCGTCGACGTGATGGTCGCGGTGCGCAACTACCACGACCTCGGGACCGTCCCGGGCCCCTCGCGCCCCGAGGCGGTGGCCGAGATGCACCGAGCCCTAAAGCCCGGTGGAGTCGTGGGCATCGTCGAGGCAGCCAGCGACAAGCCGGGATGGGACCCCGAGACGCATCGCCTCAACGAGCAGACCGTAATCGACGAGTTCACCGCCGGGGGCTTTGAGCTGTCGGGGCGCTCCGCCATGCTGGCAAACCCAGCGGACGACCGTAGCACCTCCGGCTTCGAGGAGGGCACCTATGACGGCCGCTACGACACCGATCGCTACCTGCTGAAGTTCACCAAGCCGACGAGCTGAAGCAGCTCGTGCTATTGGATCTGTAGCGTCTTCAGCCGAGTCCCGCGAGCCGAGCCCGTTCTTCCTGGATGATCCGATTCCAACTCAGGGTGATTTCGGCTACCGAATCGCGTTGCGTGCTCCCGAGAACACCGACCACCCTTGTCCCGTTGATGTTGTGGCAGGCATCGTGAGAGGGTTCTCTGGCTAGTCGCCGTTGGGGGCCCCGGGAAGGGTTGCCCGCAGACAAAGGGGCTCGACGATGCGGAACCGTGGCCATATCCCCTTGTTCCGCGTCCTGCTGGTTGCGCTAGTCGTCGCTGCGCCCGCACAGGCACGCCAGGACGGGGACGGACGAGAGCTACAGCAGCAACTCAAGCGGGCCCAAGAGTACATCGATCAGGGTGAGCCGGCGTACGCGCTCGACCTGCTCGAAGATGTGTTGAAGGCGGACGATACGCTGTGGACGGCACACTTCTTGAAGGGCCTGGCGCACGGCCAGATGGGCGACGAGAAGGACGCCCTTGAGGCGTTCCTGGCCGCGGACGAGCGCCAGCCCGGGGTGCCCGATGTCTACTTCATGGCCGGCATCGCCTCCTTCGGCGTCGGGGACTACGAGACCTGCTGGGAGCAGACGATCCTCGCGCATCAGGCGGGCCGCGACATGAGCAAGGAGATCGTGCAGCTCCGGGAGGTAGCAGACCCGCCGGATGATCTCGCGGAGCGTATCAACGCGCCGCGCGTCTTCGTCGGTCCGATGGACACGACCGTCACCGACCGGAATGCCTCGATGGAGTCAACGTTGATGCAGGTGCGAGGCGAGCTGGCGGTCGTCCAGCAGCAGGTTGCCAAGGCACTACGCGACTCGCCCGCCTTCGGCTTGGTGCGCACACGCCAGATCGCCGACTACATCGTCGTGGTGAATGTCGCCGACTACGGCGGCGCCGCCGGGGTCTCGTTCGAGAACCGTGCAGACGAGGCGAACACGAGAGAGAGCCGTGTCGAGGCCGTAAACTCGAACTATACGCGTCAAGATGGCCTGCGCCGCGGAGCCGGAAGCCACACACTCACGGGCCTGCTCGAGCTGATGGACCCGAAGACCAACAAGGCAGCGTTCTCTCTACCAATGACCCTGACCGACATCACATCGATCGGCGATCTCAGTCGCGACCTTCGGCGGCGCGTCGAACTTCTCGAACGCTGGGCTCGCGAAAGCAGCAAGAACCAGTGGCCTGTAACAGATGATCGTTGCATATCGCAGATGGGATTTGCGGGTGAGATCAAGGCGCGGCGAGGAAGGCGATGCAGTGGGCATCGTCGACGAGGCGCAACGCCGATATCGCCCGCAACTGCCCATCTGTCCGCAGGATGGCGGCGAAATCGGCCCGTCTGCGGCGTTGCTCCTCCTCCACGATGGGCAAACATCGTCTCGTCGTCGCGCCTGGCATCCGGACCCATTTCGCCACCACGATACGCAACGATCATCTGTTACAGGCCACTGGTGCTCCACCCTGTGCAATGCAAGCCGAGCGGCGATAAATGGAGCACCGTCGCGCGAGCCTATGCGAACGTCGAGGGCGTGATCCTCGACGAGCTCACCGCGGATACACGATACAAATGTCGTATACGGGCTCGAAACGCGGTAGGTGATTCGGGGTGGCGCAAAACGAAATTTGCGACCCGACTCGGCGCCTCACGCGAGGACGCGCGACGATAGACTGTCGGTGTCCACGTAGTCGTGAACCGCGCCGGAGCGCTGTCAGGTTCCACCCGTTGGATCTCGCCTCCCGCGGCCACAAGCTTCAGACGTTCTTGTCGCTCGTGCTCGGTGGGGTCGGTGCAGCATTGGCTGCGGGCTTTCTCCAAGTCGTTGAGAGGAAGTACCGCCTGAAATGCTGATGGGACGCTGAGACAACCGACCTCGATCAGCGCTATCGGAGTGAGGATCTCCAGCCCGGAGGGATAAAGCTGATGCAGCACGATCGAAGAGCTTTTCTCAGGAACGCGTTCGCCGGCGCTGCCGTAGCGGGAGTCGGCGAGTTTGGTCTCTCGAAATCAAACGTCAGACGGGATCCGGCCTCCCTGCAGGGCGTATACGAAATCGGTGACCAGAAGCGGAAGGAGCTCATCGCTGAAGCTCAGTTCGGTCGCAAGACGCCCGCGCAGAGCAGGACGGGCATGGCGATCACCTCTCATCCGCTGGCCACGCGCGAAGCCGTCAATGTCCTGAAGTCCGGCGGCAACGCCTGCGACGCAGCGCTCTGCGTCGCCATCACGCAGACCGTCATCCAGCCGCACCTGGTGGGTGTTACTGGCTACTTGACGTTGACGTACTACGAAGCTGCGAGCGGCGAGACGATGTATGTCGACGGCAGTGCCAATGTACCGCTTGGAGCCGAGGAAGCAGACGGCACTCCCGATACATGGGGGGGAGTCGGTGTGCCAGGGTTCTGGGCCGGCTTCGAGGAATCACTCTCGCGTTTCGGTACGAAGTCGAAGAAAGAGCTCATGGCCCCGGCCATCCGTTACGCTCGCGAGGGGTTCGAGACCCATCCGTTCCTCTGGGGAGAGATCTTCATGGAGTCCGAGAAGATCGGCCGCTCCGACGCGGGACTGAGGATCTACATGCCCAACAGTGCCATTCCTCAACCGGGCGAGATGCTCTACCAGGTGGAGGCCGCGGATACGCTCGAGCAGCTCGCCGAACGAGGTAACGAATACTTCTACCGGGGCAACTTTGCCGAGGAGTTCTGCCGAATCTCCCAGGCAGGCGGCCGCAACGTCACCCGCCAGGATATGGAGCGCTACGAGGCGACGACCGCAGAAGTGGCTTCGAGCACCTACCGGGGGTTCGAGGTTCGCGCGCTGCCGCGCGCCTACCGCACCTTCAACGGCTACTCCCTGCCGGTGATCACCGAGACCCTGGACGTTCTGGAGTTGCTGGATATCCCGGCGCAGGGCCCGCCGACGGAATCGCCGGAGACCATGTACCAGATGATCCGCAGCTTGACGATCGTCGAAGGCGATTACCGCAGGCAGGATACGAGCGACCTCGACCCGGAGGAGCTGGCGCGCCGTCGACTCGAGCAGCTGCAGACCGGGCAGCTAGCGTCAGACACGTCGTTCGGCGCCCTGCCCGAAGACACGTGCGCCGTGACCGTGGCGGACGAACAAGGAAACGTCGCCTGCCTGGTGCACTCATCTAACCAGGCTCCTTTCGAAACCGGTCTGTGGGTGAATGGCGTCAACCTGTGCTCGTTGCGAATTTATGGTGGCAGTCCGGGCGAGCGCGGGCTCGTGGGGCCCGGCGGCATGATCGTGTTCAAGGACGGGGCACCTTTTCTCGCCGGCGGGTCGCCGAGCCGGAGCCTCTCCCAGTGCATGCTCCAGAACGCCGTCAACATCATGGACTTCGCGATGCCGATCGAGGAATCGGTGAATCGTCCGCGCTACGGGGGACCGGTCGGCGACCGCGGCATCACGATCGAGAAGAACTATGATGCGCATGTCCGCGAGGCCGTGGAGCAGCGGGGCATCGACTTCGATGTCATCAATCCCTGGAGTCTCTACCACGGTTCCTTCGAAGGAATTCACTTCGAATCGGGCTCGGGCACGATGACTGCCTGCGGCGATCCTCGTCGTTGCAGCAAGGCCGAGGGCGTATAGGCGGCACGAACGACGTTCTACGTACTGTACAGGGAGACCGCCCCTGCCCTCCGGGTGGCCGCGGGACCGGCCACCTTGGGCGTCGCGGCGCCTCGACGATACACCCAGCATCGCCCTCGTCGCCGCTCCTACAATTCGCCTCGGTCGCGCGCGCCACAAACGTCACCGCACTTATGATCAGGAGCACTAGGCGGGGTCGAGTCCAAACAGTGACCGTTGAGGCTACCTGGTGAACCTTCCAGTTTTGCTCGCGCATCCATGCGAGTAGAATCCCGGCTGGTTCGCTAGGTCCAACTGAAACGGCCCGTGCCGACCGAGCCGTAGCTTCCTCAGCCGAGTCTCCCGGCGAAGCGACCTGCCAGCAGAGTCGCACCGAGAATAGCAACAGCACACTGCTGTACGACTTGGAGGCCAGACCGATATGGGAATCCTTGAGGACAAAGTTGCCTTGATCACGGGGTGCGGGCGAGCGCGCGGCATGGGCGAGGCGTCGGCTCTCAAGCTGGCGCAGGAAGGCGCAGCGGTCGTCGTCACCGACATCTGCCACCTCTACGCCGAAGACCTCGGCGAGCGCACGCCGGAGGCCAACTCGGCGCTCGGATCCAAGGCCCATCTCGACGACCTCGTCGAAACGATCGGTGACCGAGCCCTGGCCGTTTGCTGTGACCTTACGCGCCGCGACGACGTCGAGAAACTCGTTCGGGCAACCGTCGATACGTTCGGCCGACTCGATATTCTGGTGAACTGCGCGGCCACCACAGTGGGGACCGGGCCGTTTCTAGAGATTCCCGAGGCGGCATGGGACAAGACCTTCGCAGTGAACGCGAAGGGGCCCTTTTACACCATGCGCGCCGCGATACCCGAGATGCGCAAGGTCGGGGGCGGCAGAATCGTCAACGTCGTGACTTCGTTCACCGGCGGCGCCGGCTACGGCGCCTACATTGCCAGCAAAGCCGCGCTGTGGTCGATGACCGAGGCGGTTGCCCAGGAATTCGCGCCGGAGCACATTCTGGTGAACTCGATCACGCCAGGCTGGGTGGCTACTCAGATCGGCGAGCACGAGCTGGAATGGTACGCGAGCGTAAAAGGAGCCTCCGTCGGGGATGTCGAACGGCAGATCTCCGAGAGCATCCCACGAGGGAGGCGCGCCGATGGGCTCGACATTGCCAACCTGATTCTGTTCCTGGTGTCGCCTCTGAACGATTATATCGTGCGGCAGAATATCAAGATCGATGGCGGCTTCGACATGACGCGAGCGATGGAGCTCTGACGTTCGCGGGACCCGGCCGCGCCTACCGCGGCGGCGTCGGTGCTCGTTCGTCGGCGCGGAGCGATTTCGTCAGCGACACGGCCATCGCCACGCCGGCGAACAAGATCGGAAACGACGCCAGGAGTGCCGCCAGCCGTATGATCTGCAGGCCGCCGACGAACAGCATGAACAGCGGCAACGTACCGAGCACGAGCGCCCAGAACAACCGGTGCGCTCGACCCGGGTTCTCGGCCGCATCGAGCTCCTGGGTCACCGTCGCAGCGATCGTGTAGGACGCTGAGTCATAGCTCGTGGCGGCAGACACGATGCTCACCACGGCCATGGTCGCCAGCGCCACGGTGCCTGCCGGAAGCGAAGCAAGGATCTTGGCCGTCGCCACGCTCATGCCCGCTTCGGCGAGGATGTCGCTCACCGGCAGGAGGCCCTCAATCTCCAAAAAGAGCGCGTAGTTGCCCAGAATAAAAAAGAAGACCCAACAGCCGGCGCTGCCCAGGCAGGTCATCCCCAGAATCACCTGACGAAGCGTACGCCCGCGCGAGATACGAGTCACGAAGGTGCCCACCACCGGCGCGAAGGCGATCCACCAAGCCCAGTAGAAAACGGTCCACGACTCCACGAAGCCGGCATCCCGGACCGGATCCGTCCAGGTGAGCATGCGGACGAAGTTCGCCGTCATAAACCCCAGCGTCTCGGTCGATAGCTTGAGGATGAACAATGTCGGCCCGACGACGAAGATGTACGTCAGAAGAAGCCCGAACAGCGTCACATTCAAATCGCTGAGCCGCTTGATCCCCGCCTCCAGGCCCAGGTACACGCTGGCACCGAACAGCGCCACGCAGATCGCCATCGCGAGACCCTCCAGGGCGAACAAGGTGGCGACGCCGAAGAGCTCGGCAACGGTCGCGGCGATCAAGGGGGCAATGAAGCCCAGCGAGGTGCCGGCGCCGCCGAGGATTCCGAGTACGGCGGCGAGGTTCACCAATCGGCCGAAGAGGCTCCGATGCGCGTCCGGCCCCAGCAGCCCGCAACATGCCGTGCTGGCGCATAGATGCGGTACCCGATTGACGTAGAACGGATAGGCGATCGCCACCGTCGGCAACGCGTAGATACACCACGCGACCACCCCCCAGTGGAACGGACCATAGGCAGTCGCCCAACTGAGGGCCTCGGCGGAACGAGGCTCTGCGCCGAAGGGTGGGTTGTTGTAATAGGCAACCCATTCCACCGCCCCCCAAGACAGCAACGCGGCTCCGGTTCCGGCACAAAACAACATGCCAGCCCAGGAGAACGTCGAAAAATCCGGTTCCTCGTGCTCGGCCCCCAGACGCACCGATCCGAAGCGTCCGAACGCCAGCCACGCCAAGAAGCCGATCACGCCGACGGCAAACCACTGGTACAGGAAGCCGAAGTTGCTCGTCAGACCATCGTAGAGCTCGGAGACGAAGGCACCCGCCCGCTCCGGCATGAGACCCAGGGGGATGCACGTGGAGCCGACGACCAGCAGCACGACCGCGAGCATGACGCGGTCGATCTGCGGCGCCGACGCACCGTCGCTGGGGTCCACGGCTTGCTCCTTAGCGGAGTTTCTTAGCACCCTGCTAGAGTCCCAGGTTCACGAAGAGATACCCCCAAATCAGCACGGCGAGCGTCAAGAACACCGCCGCGATCGTGCATACGCTGCGGTACTCGCGCCGGAGCTCCACCAAGCCATCGGGTCTGGCAAGGATGGTCTGGATGGTTCTGGCCGAGGCACTCAGGGTAACGACGCTGAGATAAGTCGCGGCAAGGGTGCCCACGATGAGGAGCGTGGAGGCTCGCTCACCCATGACGGAAATCGTCACTGCTCTTGACGCGTCTCGCGACGAGCGCGCGCCAACAATGATGTCAATGGTCAGCGTCAAGAAGAAGACAGTAGTCGCCACTACTTGTCGTCCTCAGCGATTCCGCTGCGCCCGGCCCCTGCCTCCCCGAGGGACTGCGCCAACTCGGCAGCCTCCAGGCGTCGGATCACCGGGAGGTACTCCCGGCGCAGGATCGCGACCACGACTCCCGCCACCAGCGCCACGCTCAGCACGGCATTGAAGAACAGCAGAAATACGTCGAGATTCGGCTGCATGCCCGCTTGCGCCCCCCGTCGTTATGACGTTCATTGGCACTGCACGAGCCTCGGAGAATACATGGCAATCGACGTCGGGATGCAAGCGTCCGGTTTCGGCTCGCACGGCGAGTTCGGCAAGCTGCGCGAGGTGGTGGTCGGCATCGCAGACGGGCTGACTCTGCCGCCGTTCTCCAAAGACCTCAGTCACTACAACGAGGAACTGCGCGCCGCCCTGATCAACAATAACGGCAAGCCGCTCGAGATCACGGCGGCGTTTCCCGAGCGTTGGCAAGCCACCGTCGAGCAGATGGACGGCATCGCCGCGACCTATGAGCGATTCGGCATAACGGTGCATCGCGTGCGCCCCTATGCGCGCGAGGAAGTCCTCTACCTTGACCACCTGCAACGAGGCCATTCCCAACTCTATGTCGCCGACCCGGTGTTCGTCATCGGGAAGCACTACATAGAGGTTTCGATCCGACGCGCCTATCGCCGCAAAGAGGTTTTCCCGCTGCGCGACCTGATCTTGCCGATGATCGAGGCCGATCCCGAGGCCCACTACGTGGCCATGCCGACATCGGGCCCTTGGACACCGCCGGATGAAGGACCGGGGCCGTTCCTGGAGGGCGGCGATATTCTGATCCACGACCATGATGTCATTGTCGGGGTCGGTGATCTGTGCTCGGACCGCGCTGGCGTCGACTGGCTCGCCCGCTACATCGGAGACTTCGGCTACAGCGTGCACCCCATGCCGATAAAGGGCAGAATACTTCATGCGCTCGGCGTCGTGTGCCTGCTGCGCGAGGGTCTGCTCATGGCCCATCTACCAGCCCTCGAGGAGGGGTTACCCGAACCGCTCGAGGATTGGGAGGTGCTGGAGATCACGCGAGAGGAAATGGACGCGCACGCCACCGTCGGCATCAGCCTCGACGACAGCCATTACATGATCAACCCACGATTCGGCCGAATCATGGACATCCTCGACAAGCATGGCGTGGAACCGCTTCCAGCCCCATGCGACGCGATCGGTTTCTGGGGCGGCGCCATCCGGTGCATCACGTTACCGGTGAGGCGGGATGCGGCATGAGCACACGGGGTTGGGAGCCGAGTTGAGCGAAGTGGCTCCCCCGACCATCGACGACAAGCTCGCCGCCGATATCCTCGCCGCCGTCGAGGCCAGCTTCGAGGCACAAACCGTCTTTACTCAGGACCTGATCCGCCATCCATCGCTGCGCGGCCACGAGCACACCTGTCAGGATTTCATCTTCCAGCAGCTGGCGGAGCGTGCGCTTACGATGGACCGCTGGGCAATCGATGTCGCCGACATCGCGCAGCATCCTGGCTTCTCACCGGTCAAGGTCGACTACGACAACGCGATCAATGTGGTGGGCACACATCGCCCGCGGGAGGAAACCGGTCGCTCGCTGATCCTCAACGGCCACGTCGATGTCGTCCCCACAGGACCTGTTGATATGTGGACGAGGCCGCCGTTCGACCCGTGGATCGACGGCGATTGGCTCTATGGCCGCGGCGGGGCCGACATGAAAGCGGGGCTGGCGGCCAACATCTTTGCCCTGGATGCCTTGCGGGCGCTCGGCTACCAACCGGCCGCCACCGTCCATGTCCAGTCGGTTACGGAAGAAGAGTGCACGGGTAATGGCGCGCTGTCGGCCCTGGTTCGCGGCTACCGGGCCGATGCTGCGATCATCCCGGAGCCGGAGGACGAGAAGCTGGTACGCGCCAACGTCGGCGTGATCTGGTTCAAGGTGTCGGTTCGAGGCCGACCGGCCCACGTCCGCGAGGCCGGTACCGGAACGAACGCGATCGAAGCCTCCCTCCACCTAATCCAGGCATTGAGGAAGCTCGAAATCGCGTGGAACATGCGCAAGATCGGCAAGCAACACTTCGCGGATCTCGATCACCCCATCAACTTCAACGTCGGCAAGATTCGGGGCGGCGATTGGGCATCGTCGGTGCCAGCGTGGTGCACATTTGATTGCCGTATAGCGATCTTCCCTGGTACCGATCCGCGCGATGCGGCGCGCGAGATCGAAGACGCTATTGGAGCGGCGGCGCGCGACACTCCGTTTCTGGCAAACAACCCACCTGAGGTCGAGTTCAACGGCTTCTTCGCCGAGGGCTATGTGCTTGATGAGGGCTCCGACGCGGAACAGACGCTGGCGCATGCCCATATCAGAGCCTTCGGAACATCGCTGCAAAGCTTCGTTACGCCCGGCTACCTCGACGGCCGCGTGTTCGTGCTCTATGACGATTGTCCGTGCCTCGTCTATGGCCCCCGCTCGGAGAACATCCACGCGTTCGATAAACGCGTCAGCCTGGCGTCCGTCAAACGGGTCACCGGCACGATCGCACTGTTCATCGCCGAGTGGTGTGGCCTCGAGCCGGCCTGACAAGCGACAACCCCGCAGGATCTTCACGCGACCCTGGCGAGCCACCCTCCTTGGAACCAAGGACGCTCTGACGATAGGCTTCAGGACGCGCTGTCGTTGCTGAGGCGGGCGTTGTTGACCGTCATCCGTTTCGATGGCGCAGCTGGATCGTCCGCGGAGGTACGACTATGACTCTTTGGGTTGCACCGTTGGCCGGCCTGATCGCCGCGATTCTCGGTCTCGGGCCGGCGCCGGCCGAGTCGCAGGTTGTCGCAACAACTGACTTGGACTACCGGCTCGACGCGGAGTACGAAGACAACCGAGACCTACTCGACGTCTATATGCCAAATCGTGCCGACCGTGCTCCGGTCATCGTCTTCTACCACGGTGGAGCCCTCCGCGCCGGGGACAAGAGCCAGGGGAAGGCGCTCGCCGACCGATTCGTTCCGGCTGGAATTGGAGTGGTATCGGCCAACTACCGACTTTCCCCCCGAGTGACGCACCCCTCCCATGTCCAAGACGCCGCCGCTGCGTTCGCCTGGGTCGTGGAGAATATCGATCGCAACGGTGGTGATCCGAGCAACGTGTACGTTGCTGGTCATTCGGCTGGTGCTTACCTCGCCGCCCTCCTGGCGCTCGACGCCACCCATCTAGCCCAACATCATCTGGAGTTGAGCGCGATCCGCGGAACGATTGCAATCAGTCCGTTTCTCTATGTGGAGGAGACTGCTAGAGACCGGCCGAAGGACGTTTGGGGCGAGGATCCCGCCGCCTGGTCGAACGCGTCAGTCACGCCGCACATTGCCGCCGGAAAAGGGCCCATGCTGTTGATCTACGCCGATCACGACGCCGAATGGCGCAGGCGGCAGAACGATAGCTTCGCTGAAGCCATGCGCGCCGCGGGGAGCAACGAGGTAGCCGTGATTGAGGTCCCAGACCGCGACCACCTCAGCCTCATCTCGAAGTTGAACGCGGAAGACGACCAGATCCGGGAAGCCGTTCACAGGTTCATGCATGATCGGCGTTAGCGGGCCGTGGCGGGATTACGCCATGAACCGGACCGCGCTCATGCTCTTCGCGCTGCTCTCCGCCCTCTCGGCTGATACCTCGAGTGTGGCGCAACAACTCGACCGCACCGCGCGCTTGATGGAGGAGCTCACCAACGCCCCCGGTCCGTCGGGATTCGAGGGTCCAGTGCGAGAGATCGTCGTGCGCGAGTTCGGGGAGTTGAACGCGGCGATCGAGTACGACGGGCTCGGCTCCGTCATCGCTACGCTGCCCGGTGCTGCTGAGGGGCCGCGCATCATGGTAACCGCGCACCTGGACGAAGTCGGCCTGATGGTGCAGCACGTGCGCCCCGACGGCTTCATCAAGTTCAAGACGCTGGGCGGCTGGCTCCGGCAGGCACTTCCAGACCAGCGATGGATGATCGTCGGCGCCAATGGGCCGGTGCTGGCGATAAGCGGCCTGCGGACGGTCCACGTAACACCGCAGAGCGAACGCAGCCAAGTCTGGCCTCTCGAGCAGATCTTTCTCGACGTGGGAGCCAGATCGGCCGACGAGGTCGCGGCGATGGGAATCCGACCAGGAGATCCGATCGCGCCTTGGAGCCCGTTCGCGGTGCTTCCCAACGACCGATACGCGGCCAAGGCCTGGGATGATCGAGTCGGCCTCGCGGTGATGCTCGAAGCGGCGCGGCGCGTTACCGAGCGGAGCATCAGCTTGCCCAACCGGGTTTCCTGGGTGGCGACCGTGCAAGAAGAGATCGGTCTGCGCGGGGCGCAGACATCGGTGCCGATCGCCGATCCAGACCTTGGCATCTCGATCGAGGCAGGGGTCGCCGCCGACTACCCTGGATCGCGGCCGGAGCAGGCACAGGAGCGGCTCGGCGCCGGTCCCGGCATTTTCCTGCTCGACAGCTCGATGATCCCCAACCAGAAACTGCGCGACTTTTTCTTTGGCGTTGCCGATGAGGAGGGCCTTGACCTTCAAGCGGATGTGCTGACCGGGTACGGGGAAGACGGGGCCGAGATCCAGCGTTACGACACCGGGCGACCGTCCGTAAACATGACCGTACCCACCCGCTACCTACACGCGCACAGCGGCATCATCCAGCGTAGCGATTTCGATCAGGCGGTCGATCTGCTGATCGCCGTGCTAACCCGGCTCGACGCTACTACGGTGGAGCGGCTCAGCGCTTTCTGACAGCGACCTCTTGTTGATGCAAGGATTCGCGCGCGATTCTAGCAACCGGCTGATACCAAACAAGGAGAACATCATGATTCGCAAATACGGTCTTGTGGTTGGGGTGGCGGCTCTTGCGTTCCTTGCCGGCATATCGGTCACCGCGGCGACCACGGTGGCGGCGCAGAGCAACCAGATCTACGAGCTCCGCATCTACACCACGGCCGAGGGCCGGCTGCCAGCGTTGCTTGAACGTTTCGGGGGAGGCGAGCTCGAGCTGTTTCACAAGCAAGGCATGACCAGCGTCGGCTATTGGGTGCCGGATGACGCGCCGGGCTCGGACAACACGATGATCTACATGCTCGCGCATGACAGTCGCGAAGCTGCGGCGGAGTCGTGGCAAGGATTCTTCGACGATCCCGACTGGGAGACGATGCGCGAAGAGTCGGTTGCAGACGGGCCAATCGTGACGGATGTGGAGTCGACGTTCATGAACCCGACCGATTTCTCACCCGCCAGGTAGCGCGGGCGCGGCGCGGGGACGACCTCCGTGTCGCCCTCAAGCATCGAAATCAGGCCATCTCCGGGCGTAGCGAGTGAACACCGCCAAGGCCACTGCCGACGCGATGCCGATGGCGCCAAACAGGAACCCGACCTGGTAGGGAGAATACGTAAGCCAGAGAATGTCCGTGACCTCGGCCGGGGTCTTGTCCAGGGCTCGTTGAAGGACGCTCATCGCCTCCATCTCCATGACGATGCCGGCCCAGAAGGGCTTGCCGAAGGCCCTCAGCCGATCGGCAAACGGGATCGGTGTGATTCTCTGGTCGCCGTCGCGGTGCTCTGCCAGGGGATCGTCTCCGCGTACCCCGAGGACCGCCTGATCGGCCGTCTCGTCGATTGGCCGCTGCTACTTGGTGGGTCTTTGTGCTCGACGTGAGTCTCCCAATCGTATCGGGGATACCCGATCTCACGTCGTTGTTCGCTCAGGATGTAAGTAGCTCACGAATGGCACAACCCGCGAGGGGTGCGCCAATATGATCGGTGCCCGGGAAGGCGAGTGGCCGGTCGCCCGCTCTGACGATAGGCTTCAGGTGCCACCCACCATGCTGTGAAGACCGACTCGCACACGACGACTCTGGGGCTCGCCGCCATGACAGCTCTTTTCTCCTGCACCATGGATCGAGTCCAACCGCGCCCGACAACCGTGCGCCGGGCGCTGCTGCTCAGCATGGCCGCGCTGACGCTGATGACTACGGCAGTGGCAGCTGCCCAACTGCGGCCGGGCCCGCTGCTGTTGGTACCCGACAGGGTCTTCGACGGCGAGCGGAGCCACGAGGGCTGGGCGGTGTTGGTGGAAAGCGAGCGGATTGTCCAGGCGGGTCCCGCCGAAGAGATCGTGACAACCGCCGATGCCAGAGTGGTGCGCCTCGCGAACGCGACCTTGCTGCCCGGCCTCATCGAGGGCCACTCGCATCTCCTGCTGCACCCGTACAACGAGACCCCGTGCACCGATCAGGTGCTACGTGAATCGTTGGCCGAACGCACCGCTCGTGCGGTTGTGCACGCCCGCAAGACCCTGCTGGCAGGGGACGCCGATGCCGGGCTCAAGGAAGCGATCGCCAAAGGTGTGGTACCCGGGCCGCGCATGCTGGTGGCGACCAAAGCGATCGTTACCACCGGCAGCTACAACCCACGTGGCGCCCCCGAGATCCGCTTCCACAAGGGCGCCGAGATCGCCGACGGCCACGACGAGCTGATCCGGGTGGTGCGCGACCAGATCGGCCGCGGAGCCGACTGGATCAAAGTCTACGCCGACTATCGATGGGGCCCGGACGGCACGGCGCAGCCGACCTTCACCCAACGCGAACTGCAGCTCGTTGTCGAGGTGGCCGAAAGCTCGGGCCGTCGGGTGGTGGCCCACGCCGCCACCGCGGAGGGCATGCGCCGAGCCACCCTGGCCGGTGTCCGTACCATCGAGCACGGCGACGGCGGCGATGCCGAGACGTTCGCCATCTTGGCTGCCAACGATGTCACGCTGTGCCCGACGATCGCCGCCGGCGATGCGATCCTGCAGTACGGCGGCTGGCGGAAGGGACAAGATCCGGAGCCCGAGCGGGTGCGGAGCAAGCGCGACAGCTTCGCCGCCGCCATGGCTGCCGGCGTGTCCATCTGCTTCGGCGGTGACGTCGGGGTGTATCCGCACGGCGACAACGTGCGTGAGCTCGAGCTGATGGTGGACTACGGCATGACGCCGAGAGCCGCGCTGCGCGCTGCCACCGCCGGCAACGCCGCCGTCTTCGAGCTCGACGAACATCTCGGCTCCATCCGCGCCGGGATGCTCGCGGATCTCGTCGCAGTGCTTGGCGACCCCACGCGCAACATCTCCACCCTGCGCGAGGTGATGCTGGTGATCAAAGGCGGTTCGGTAATCACCGAGCCATGAGCAAGGGACGCTTGGGCTCCAGCCTCGTCGTCCCTGCGGTTTTCTGGCAGGCGCGGCGTCCGACGCGCCTGCCCAGGATGGTGCCTGGGCCGCGGAAACATCGACTTTGTAGCCGCGTCTTACTTCAGCCGCGGCGGTCACACGTCGGGGCGTCAGGAGGAAACATGCGAGCAGTCGTGGTCACGGGCGGGATCGCCCTCGTGGTGCTTGGTGGATGGACGGGCGCCTACGCCTCGGAGCCGCAGCGGCCGAGCATCGACGACATCATGGCGCTTCGAATGATCACCTCGGCCGAGATCTCGCCCGACGGAAGCCACGTGGCATTCGCCGGCTTCGAGAGCGACTTCGAAGCCGACAAGGACATGCGCCAACTGTGGCTGGTGCCGGTAAGCGGTGGCAAACCGGTACAGCTCACCCATGGAGAGGATCCGGTTGGCGACTACGAGTGGTCGGCGGACAGCGCATGGATCGCGTTCATGCGCGACGACCAGCTCAACGTGATGCGTCGCACCGGGGGCGAGCCCATGGTGCTCGACACCGACGTGGAGGGCGCGAGCAACCTACGCTTTTCGCCGGATGGCGCGGCCCTCGCGTTCGTCGCTGGACCCAAGAACAAAGCGCTCATCGACGCCCGCGAGGAGCGTTACGGCAAGTACGAAGTGTTTCGCGAGGAGGGAGCCTACGAACACCTGTGGGTCATGGCCCTCAGGGACGACATGAGGGCCGACGGCGCCCCCCGGCAAGTGACCACCGGACGCGAATTATCGGTCATCGGATACAACTGGTCGCCAGACGGGTCGAAGCTGGCGTTTACCGCTTGGCCCACGCCCTACCTCGTCGACGTACTGGAATCGCAGATCTACGTCGTCGACGCCAACGACGGTGCCCCTGAGAAGCTCACGACCAGCCACGGCGACAAGTCCGCGCCGATCTGGAACGCATCCGGGCGGGCGCTGGCTTTCACCACCGCGCCGGGGTTTCCGAACATCAACCGTATCGCCATCGTCGAAGCCAACGGACAGAACGAGCGGATCCTCGACCTCGACTTTCCGGGCAGTCCGAACCTACTGCGCTGGGACGGCGACGCTCTTCTGTTCTCCGGCGCCTGGCAGACGAGCTTGCAGCTGTACCGTGCGGCCGTCGGATCCGGCAGCGCCGAGCCCGTCACCGAGTCCGACATCGACT
Source organism: Acidobacteriota bacterium (assembly GCA_965205505.1). GTDB lineage: Bacteria > Acidobacteriota > UBA890 > UBA890 > WLXD01 > DASCOT01. The sequence goes on along the minus strand of CBDBHB010000009.1, from coordinate 2,019,317 downwards.
CAACTCGCGGATGCACGTTCTCGAGCGACGCCAGTGTGGTCGCCTGCTTGAGGGCGGGCAGATCGAGTCTCTCGGAGATCGTCGTCCTGATCGGCGGCGGGGAACGGCAGCTCACCGACATGTCCGCGCAGCTCGCCGGGCTGCAGCTGCCCACCAAAGAGCTCATCCGATGGGAGTCGGACAACGGACTGGAGATCGAGGGCGTGCTCACGAAGCCTCACGACTTCCAGGAGGGGCGCCGCTACCCGCTGTACGTGAGGACCCACGGCGGGCCGACGGGAACTGATCGGCCGTGGATCGTGGGGCTACCGCGGAGCCTCTACCCGCCAGCCGTGCTGGCGAGCCAGGGAGGAGGCGCGCTCGTCCTCCAAACCAACTATCGCGGTAGCGACGGCTACGGCGAAGACTTCCAGATGAGCAACCTGCGCAACCTCGGCGTGGGCCCGGCGCGCGACATCATCGCGGGAGTCGAGATGCTGACCGAGCAGGGCCTTGTCGACCCAGATCGCGTAGCGTGTCTGGGCTGGAGCCAGGGCGGGCATATCTCGGCGATGTTGTCGACATATTCGGACATCTGCACCGCCGCGATCATGGGTGCCGGGATCAGCGACTGGCGCACCTACTACTACAACACCGATATCACCCAGTTCACCACCGAGTACTTCGGAGCGACGCCGCTGGCTGACGACGACGTCTACGCCAAAACCTCGCCGGTCACCTACATCGATCGGGCGAAGACGCCGGTGCTCATCCAGCACGGCGAGAACGACCATCGTGTCCCCATCGCCAACGGCTACCAGTTTCGTCAGTTGTTGTTGGACAAGGGCGTCGAGGCGCGCATGATCGTCTACCAGGGCATGGGCCATGGCCCCTCGACACCTCGCATGCGCCGCGCCATCAACGAGCACGCGCTCGCCTGGTTCGACGAGCACCTCTACGGCGCCGACACGCCGGATTTCGTCCACCCGGTTCCGCTCAAGAAGTAGGCGCTAGTGGCCCGACCTTCTTGGTCGGAGCTCACTCCGGCGCCGTCCAAGGCGCCGCTCAGCCGTTCTCTCGCGCCCAGCGCTCCAGGTAGCCGACGTAGCGCCGTAGCTCCCGGCCAAGGTCGCCCATCGAGGTGATGTCCTCGATGCTCAGCGGAACCGAAAACGCGACTGTACCGGTGTCTGCCCTCAGCAGCTCGAGATGGCCCTGCAGTGCATGCGTGAGCGGCTCTTCGGTGTCAGTCATATGCGTGTTGGGGTTGGCGGAAGGCGACATCATCTCGACGTCGACCACCTCCGTTGGCAAATCGCCTGGGTTGCTGGCCGAGTCGGCGTAGGCGGCATTGCCGTAGTCGCTGACGGTGAGCTCGACGACGTATTCCGCCAGCTCTCGGGCGCGCACCAGGCCGAATCCGGGTGAGTTCCGGAGCGCCTGCCCGAGCTGCTGGCGCACGGTCACCAGCTCTCCCCGACCGAGCATCAGTGCGATGTCCAGGCCTGTGTCATGTTCCCGCACCGACGTATCGATCTCCGCGACGAATGCGCGCGGCGCCTTGAGCCGTTCCCTCAGGTCGCCCGGCGGATCGGCAACCTCTTTCAGCTGTTCGATCTCGAGGCTCATGTTCCGGCCCGCCTGATGGGCAAGGATGGTTTGCTCCCAGCAGGTGTCGTAGTCACCCAGGCCAAAGGACGCTATACCGGCCCAGAAGTAAACATCGGCTATCCCGGGATTGAGATCGTCGGCGGCCAGAAACGCCTCTAGCGCACCTTGCTCATCTCCGAGCTGTCCGAGAGCCATGCCCTTGAGAAACTGTGCCGTCCAGAGACCGCCATCCTCCTCCAGGGCGCCGTCGAGCAATCGCAGAGCAAACTCCGCTTCTTCGTGATCGATGTGCCATTGGGCCCTGCGGATCGTCTGATCTTGTAGCTCGGCATCGACCTCTTGCGCACCCGCTCCCGCGGCACTCGGAGAGACCGTCGCGGCGAGCATGACCAGCACCAGCGTCGCCGTCAAAATGGAGCTCATGGAGGTGTCCTCCGCCGCAGGAGGCTCGGGCCGCAGCCTGAGCGCCGCCTGATTCTACCGCAGCCGAACAGCTTTCGGTCCCTCACGCCCCCGACCCGCCCGGCGGTCAGATCCGCAGGAATACCCGCTTTCGGTAGAGAAAGTACAGGAACCCCCATTCGATGAGCACGAAGCCGCTCCACCAAAGGGTCGCTCCGGCGGGCTCGCTGAACGGTCTCAGCAAGCCTTGCAGAAAGAAGTCTGTCGAGTGGCCGAAGTCGACGATCGACCCGGCCATGTAGATGAGGATGGGGTTCATACCGATCACGACGAAGAACATCGCCCACCGCTTTTTGCCCCATACGTCGATCACCGCATAGAAGGCGGCGAGCAGGAGCAAGCTCCACCCACCGGCGTACACCACGAAAGAGCTCGTCCACAAGTTCTTGTTGATCGGAAAGACCAGATCCCAGAGGCCCCCCGGACAGCAAGCCCACAGCACCGGCCCCGAGCAGTGCTGTCGAGATCGCTGGAATCGTCGACAGCAAGCCCTCCGGATCATGGACGCCCAGGTGCAGCCTGCCGGGAATCAGTAGTCGATCGAGGTAGCCTGCGAGGCTCCCGTCCACCGTCAGCTGGCCGGCTCCGTGGCCGGGCACCGGAATCAGCGTCATGGCTGCCCAATAGCCGAGAAGCAAGCTCACGAACCAAGCGACCTGCGCGCGCCGGCGAGTGTTCAACACGATGAGGGCAGCGAACATGTACGCCAAGCCGATCCTCCCCAGCACACTGGGGTAGCGCATCTGCTCGGCGCTCACGCGGAAGAGCCCGTGATTTTACACAATCCCCAGGGCAACCAACAGGAGGCCGCGCCGGACGACGTGGAAGATAAGCGCCCGCTTGTCGTCGCCGCGCTCCAGACGCCCGGTCAGCGAGAACGGCATCGCCACGCCAGCAACAAACAGAAAGAGCGGAAAGATCAGGTCGTAGAAGACGAACCCGTCCCATTCGACATGATGTAGCTGGGTCGAGCCCCACACTGCCAGCGACCAACCGGTGAGCCCGGCGAGCGCGTGGACGATCTCCTCGCCGCCGATGATCCAGAACATGTCGAAGCCGCGCAGGGCATCCAGTGAACCCAAGCGAGCAGCGCGCGTTGACGGCGCTGCCAACGAAGTCACGCGGCGGTTCGCCCGGCTATTCGCCTTCCACCACGCGTAGCGGCATCAGCCGGACCGTCTGGCCATCGGCGGTCGTATCCACTACCTGCAGCTCGACCAGGTACTCGTCGGGGTCGAGATACGGCAACGGCAGCACCCCACCGTGTACTCCGGGGCCCTCGAGCTGCAGTGCCTGGGCTGGCACTTCAGCCATGGTGCGTCGCGTGGCGCGATGGAAGATCGAGGCAGAAACGTAGGGGCTCGTGGCACCGCGCACCTGAACACTCGCGGAGATCTGGATACCTGCGGGTACGCCCTGGTCCAGCAAGGGTCTGAGCCCGGCATCGGCGTCCACCACGACAAGCATCGGGTCCGCTATCGTCCACTCGTCAATGGACGGAACCTGCACCTGGAGCCTTGACGTACCGAGTCGGTCACCGCCGTCTTCGGCCACCAACAGACGGATTTCATAAGTGCCCGGCTCGACCGACCACTCCGTCGTATAGCGGAAGTGTCGGAAGGCTGCATCGGGTGCGTACTCCGCCAGATCCTCGCGTGGCTGAACCAACTCGTGAGTCTCGCCACTGATCTCGCCGGCGCGGCTCAACACGATGGCGTGCACGCGGAAGAACGGGATGCCGAGCATGTCGATCATTTCCTCGAGGATATCCTCGGCGGGATCGATTCCCCCGAACGCCGGTGCCCAGCTACCCGTGACCGCCTCTGCGGGCCGCGGCAGCCCGGCAACCAGCACGATCTTGGCCGAGCCGTCGGCCTCAAAACGGTGGAACGCGGCGGCCGGCACGGGTCGTCCCATGACTGAGCCCGGCAAGGCCAAGGCGGCGGCCACCTTGAGGGTCTCGAGCTCCGAGCCCGGCAGCTCTCGATAGCCTGGCCGCGCTCGCACCTCGGCATCCGGGTAGCTCACCTGCACCTCGATCTCGTGGTACTCACCATCCTCGTGGGGCGCTGGCGGCTCATAGAAGATCAGGTAGAACTGCGTCGAGTCGTTGTATTGCTCCTCGAACGCCCGGTCGAGATCCCCCCAGCCGATGAACGCCCGGCCGCCGGTCTTGGCGGCCAACTCCACGAGCGGTGTGGTGAGGTCGCGATAGGCCGGCCGGACGTGGCGCCGCAATGCCGTGGAGACCAAGCCCTGGCCGATGGCGGCGCTGGTGCCGAGGTTGTTGAGCTCCGAGATCGGTCGCGGATCGACCGTGTAGATGCTCACGTTACCCGTGTTCGCCGTCTCGTACACTTCCTGCATCAAGTCCAGGATGTGCGTATTGGGTGCCGACCTTGCCAGCGTCGATGTTCCCATCGGAGCGTCGACCGCCTCACGCACCGCTGCCGAGAAAGCCGAGTAGGGTCCACCCTCGGTGATCATCGCACCGGACGAGATCCACACCAGAGCGGTGCGGCCCTCCATTGCCGACAAGGCGTTGGTGAACTGAAGAAGTGTCCGGAGCGTCCGCTCGCCGCGCATGCGCTCGACCTCGCCGTCTCTCTCGGCCTTTCGCTCTAGATTTTCGACGATCTCGCGCACCGTAATGGGCATGGAGTCGTCGAGGCCTCGTGCGCCGGCCGACGCCGCATTCTGCGCGTCGATAGCCTGCTGCATTAGTGGCTGATACTCGCGTTCCATGCGGCTGAAGATAGACGTGCTCGTTAGCCCTGCCGCCGCCACCGCCGCCGCCGCATTGCGAAGCACTTCACGATCGGTCGTCAATGGGGCCAGCTCCTGAACGGTGCCGCTGTGATCGATCATGAACACGCTGCGCGGTACCTCCAGGTCACCCTCCCCTTCGAAGAATCCCTCGAATGTCTTCGTCAGCCGAGGCTTGTTCCGTCGATCCAGGCTCGGCAGGTCGACCAGATAGACGACAGCACCCAGATTTGCAGGGCTTCGCCGGATGGGCGTGGGCTCTGCCGGCGCGCCGGGCGATTCCTCGCGCGCCACTGGTTGGCTGTCCCCCGGGCTGCCGTCAATGTCGCTATCGAACGCCACGACCGCCTCGTCGCGCGAGGCCACGGTCGTCACCTGGCCCTTTGCCAGGCTGACCAACTGGACGTTCAAGATCGACTGCTCGACCCCATCCTCGAATACGCGGAAGTCGTCCGCCTTCAAGTCGTCGATGAAGTTGCCGTCCTTGTTTGAAACGATCGCGTCGACACGCACGCGCGTAACCGCGGACCGGAAGTTCGGTGTCTGCGCCGGCAGCGCCTCCTGCGCCAACATCACGGACGACGTCGCACTCCAGCTCGCACCGGCCACCGCGACGGCGCTCGAGACCGGTAGCCCACTGACCGTCAACGCCAGGAGGAAGCCGAAAAACCGGATCGCGTGCTCGCGCTCTTTCACCGAAGATCTCCTGCGCCCAAGGGCACCTCACACATCGCCGCAAACCTACCTGCCGGCCGCGCGCCGGTTCAACTGCCAGGCCATCCTCGATGTGAGTAGTGCGTAATCTACATTCCGGGGATGCTCGTCGCGACAATGAGAAGACTATCAAACAACGCGCCGCGGGCCTGCTAGGGCCCGAAACCTCGAGTTCCGTGACCACCGGAGCGGCCCCTTCTTGACGTCATCCTGGTCGGGTCGTTGCGTCCGGCGCGCGCGGGCTCCATTCTACTGGTCGCGCGTCCACGCCCCTCGGATCAGGAGATTTCGGATGAGCGAGCGCCGAGCTTCAACGATGGCGACGGTAAGGACATTGGCCGCTGGGTTCATCCTCATGCTCGGCGCCTGGGCAAGCGGACAGGAGTCGGCCGAGATCCCACGGTTGGAACCGGAGGAATGCGTCACCCAGGAGCTAGCGGCCGCCGACGCGGATTGTTACCGCTTCTACGGACAGGAGAATCGCGACGACCCCAACGATACGGTGGTCGAGCTACCCGTGGGGATCATCCCGCCAAACAGCGGGGTCGCACCGTCCGATGACCCTCTGTTCTACTTTCCCGGAGGACCCGGCGGGTCACCGCTACGCGGTTTCGACTGGTTGCGCGACGTAAGCGCTGATCGCGCCGTCGTCCTCATTGATCATCGCGGGTTCGTCAACGCCAAGCCCCACCTGGAGTGCCCCGGGAGCCAGCTCGCTCCGTGGTTCAACCAGCTGTCGCCGGCGATCGTGTCGTCCACCGACACCTGGGAGCGGCTGCGCATTCACGCAGAATCCGTTGAGCGCTGCTACGAGAAGCTGGTCAGCGAGGGCATCGACGTTGCTCACTACAATGAGTACGACGTGGCCCGCGACGTCGACGAGATTCGTGCCCTGCTCGGGTACGACAAGATCAACATCCTCGGCTGGTCGACCGGCGGCGGCGGCGCGATCTCGTACTTGCGCTACTACCAGGAAAACGTGCGCTCCATGGTCCTCGGCGCGCCGTGGTTCGGCGAGTACCGCAATCGCGCCGCGATCGACGAGTTCTACACCCTGAAGCAGAAGTACACGGACATCCTGGGACTCTGTGTGGCCGAGGATCCGCACTGCCGAGAGCTGCTGCCCGCCTGGTACTACGCTATCGATCGCGCCCGGCGCGCCCTCGACGAGAAGCCCTTCTCGAGCATCGTCGAGACTGCCAGCGGCGAGCAGCGTACATTGTCTTTCGACGGCGTCGCGCTCATGGGCAAGATCTACCGCGACTTCGAGAACATCTACGCGAGGTTGCCGAACGTCCTCTCGAGGATCCAGCGCGATGACTACTCGGCCCTCGACGACTTCTTCGGAACGGATCAGTGGGTCGAGGTGTCGGGCGACGACACTTCCGGCATTCTTCCCTACGGTTACTACCTGGCGCATATCTGTGGCGACCTGGGAACCAACCGCCCCTCGAAGGACGACGTTCGCGCCATGCTCGAGCGCGAGCCGGCCTTGCTTGGTTTCGAAGACATCAAGATCTGCGCCTGGTGGGGCGTTGACGGGGCCGTTCCGCCCGAACACAACGATCGCTTCCACTCCGATGTTCCGGGATTGTCGCTACACGGCCAGGTCGACTCGTGTTGCGGCATCCGTTGGGGGCACTACGTGGCCAGGACCATGCCCAACCTGCAGCTCGTGGAGTTCCAGGCGCTTGGACACGGGATCCCGGGGCCCTGCCGCACGACGATGATCGCGGCCTTCCTCGAAGACCCCCACGCTGTTGTCGACGACAGCTGCACGAACGACGTGCCGCTGGGCCCCTGGGTCTTCCAGTAGGTGCCTGCCAACGGAGGGTTTCATGAGCAACACGATCGCCGGCCTGGGAATCGTCATCGCGCTCCAGCTAGCTAGCGCGAACGCGGGCACACTCCCGCAGAGCGGCGCCGATGTCGCTTCCGCCACGGTGGTAACCCATGCCGAAATTCGAGCTGTGATCGACGCGGCTCCAGAAGATCGCGTTAGCGATGTGCAGTTCCGCATGGTGGACGCGGGTGGGTACAACGTCGGTATCGGCGTCGTGCAGCGGCCCGCGTCGGCGCCCGGCGGTGCGATCGAGCACGACAAGCAAACCGAGATCTACCGGGTCCTGGCGGGCTCGGGGACGCTGATAACGGGTGGCGAGCTGATCGACAGCCGGCGTCTCCCCCCCCGACGGCGACGTCGTCAAGCAGCTGACCGGCCCGAGCTCCTACGGCAGCGGGATTCAAGGCGGCGAAAGCCGGCAGGTCACGGCCGGCGACATGGTCATCATCCCGGCCGGTGTACCGCACGGGTTCAGCGAGCTGCAGACGGACATTACCTACCTGGTGGTACGGGTAGATCCGGAGCAGCTCGTGCAACTCAAGTGACGGGCGACGCCGCGTTTCGGCGCGAACGTCTCAAGGGCAGCGAAATCGAGTCGACGTACGCCGGCGCGCTGTCGTTCATGCGGCGCAAGTACACTCGTGACCTGGCCGGGGTCGACATCGCGGTCACCGGCATCCCATTCGACCAGGCGACCAGCAACCGCCCCGGCACGCGCCTCGGGCCTCAGGGGGTGAGGCAAGCGGCGGCGAACTACGCCTGGGGGCCCCAATGGCCATGGATGTTCGACCCGTTCGATACCTTGGCGGTCACCGACTACGGGGATTGCATACTCGACTACGGTAGCCTGACGGGGGCGCCGGGGGCGATCGAGACACACATCGCCGAAATCATCACCGGCGGTGCATCGTCGTTGGCGATCGGCGGCGATCACTACGTCACCTATCCGATCCTACGAGCCTACGCCGAGGTATATGGACCGCTATCGCTGATTCAGTTCGATGCGCACCGAGACGTCGAACCCGGCGGCCACGGCCGCATCGACCACGGAACCATGTTTGGCCAGGCTATTGAGGACGGCGTCATCGATCCGGAAGGGTCGGTTCAGATCGGCATCCGCACCAACTACACAGGCGAGCGAGCATTCGGCATGCGGGTCGTGTACGTCGACGAGGTCCACGCTTCCTCGGCCGAGCAGATCGCCGCGGAGATCCGGCGCACGGTCGGCGATCGCAAGGCATATCTGACCTTTGACATCGACTGCCTCGATCCGGCCTTCGCGCCCGGCACCGGCACTCCTGTACCTGGCGGCCTGACCACGCATCAGGCGTTGTCTATCCTGCGAAAGCTGACGGAGATCGACTATGTCGGCATGGACCTCGTCGAGGTCTCGCCGCCGTACGATCATGCCCAAATCACGTCACTCGCGGGGGCGGCGATTGCCCTCGAATACCTGTGCGTCCGCGCTTGGCAAGGCGGCGCGCGCGGCATGGAGATGCCGGACCGAGGCTAGCAGACCCTCCTCCTGACCTACTGTCTGGTGAGCGGTCGAATCTTCAGTTCCCAGGCATCGTGATCGTCGGGCCCGGATGGCCCGATCATCCCCTCGGCTGACCTCAGCAACGCCGCCGGGTCATACACCACCCCTGCCTTGATCACCAGGCGGACGTTGCGAGCGGTCGAGATGTCCTCTAGCGGGTTGCCCTCGGCGACATAAAGATCCGCGAGCTTGCCAGGCTCGATCGAGCCGAGGCGATCCACGACCCCCAGCGCCCGAGCGCCGTTGATCGTGGCGGCCTTCAGCACCGCCGCCGGTGGCAGCCCGGCATAGGCCATGACCATCAACTCGCGCTGATAGGCGAAGCCTGGGAGCCAGGGCCCTGAAGTGGGCTCGTCGGTGCCGACGATGATCAGATCGGCGCCACCCGATTCGAAGAACGCTCCAACCTCGGCCATCCGCTGGCGAAAGCTCGCCGACTCTACGTAGTCGCCTTCCGGCGCGACGGTGGAAGCCAGACGCTCCCTGATCCGTTTCTGCGCATACGGCGTGAAGAACTTGAACTCGTCGACCCACACCATGTCCAGCTTCGTATGATTGGCCATATTGCCACCGAACATCTGCAAGTTGGCATCGAAGTAGACCTGCTCTTCCAAGAACAGATCGATCAGGCGTTCCAGTTCGGCCGGATCGGAGTCTCGTCCGCGCGTGATCCAGTGCTCGACTCGGTCGAGCCCCATGGCAATGGCGTCCTCGGGCTCGACGTCGTAGCTCCCGGCGTAGTTGCCGAGATGGCTCGTAGTCGTCATGCCGCGACGATGCGCCTGGTCGATCAGGATGCGCATCTCGTCCGGAGTCGACTGTTTGATCTTGATGCTCGTGACTCCTCGCTGCGCCCAATAGTCCACTTCGGCACGGATCTCCGGCTCGGTGATGTCGTTCGGCCACGCCGGGCAGTCATCTTCGGCTGTCTGGATTTGGTACTCGCATCGGAACGCACCGAAGTACGGCCCGGACGCGAATACGCGTGCCCCGATCGCTTCGCCACGATCAATCCGGTCGCGCGCCTCGATGACGCGCTCGGGAAAGAATTCCCCCGCCGACCAGGTGGCGGTCACACCGTTTGCCAAAAAGATGATCGAGTTGTAGGTGACCTCCTCGGCACGCCCTACCCCCACCATGTTCATGTTGTGGTGCGCGTGCAGATCGATCATCCCCGGCAAGATGGTGGCACCGTCGTCGAGCTCGATCACCCGTGCCGCCGGGAAATAGCGGCCGTTGAGGTCGGCGCCGACCTCGATGAACTTGCCGTCCCGGATGACGATCCCGGTGTTGCGGACGCGCGCATCGCCGATACCGTCGAACAGCCAGCCGCCGGTGATCACGACCTCACGAGGCGGCGCCTGAGCCCACTGTCCAGCCGCCGGATCCACCCCCGATACCGTCGCAACCACCAGCACGACCAGGCCCGCAATGTTGGACGCGCGCACCCCTCCCGTCTTCATGTCTCACCTTCCAAGTCAGCAGTGGAGCTCAACGTGCGCCACGGATCGACGTCACTGGACCGCCATCCGCGGCACAACGCTATGACACAGACAGGGCTTGATCCAGGTCGCTGAGAATATCGTCGATATGCTCGATCCCCACGCACAGCCGGATCATGTCCGGGGTCACGCCCGCGGCCGTCAGCTCGGTTTCGCTCAGCTGCCGGTGGGTGGTAGACGCCGGGTGGGCGGCGAGTGATTTGGCATCGCCGATGTTCACCAGCCGTTTGAACAACTCGAGCGCGTCGTAGAATTTCACCCCGGCGTCGAATCCCCCCTTGGCCCCGAAGCTCAACAGGGCGGATGGACGGCCGTTGGTGTACTTCTTTGCCAGGTCGTAATACTTCGAGTCCGGCAATCCCGCATAGTGCACCCAATCCACCTTGGCGTGTCCTTGCAGAAACTTCGCTACCGCCAGCGCATTGTCAACATGCCGCTCCATACGTAGCGGCAGCGTCTCGATGCCCTGCAAGATCAGGAACGCGTTGAGCGGGCTGATGGCCGAGCCAGTATTGCGCAGCGGCACGGTTCGCGCCCGTCCGATATACGCAGCCGGGCCTAGCGCATCGGTGTAGACCACACCGTGGTAGGAGGGCTCAGGCTGGGTGAGGCCCGGGAACTTGTCGGCATTGTCGGCCCACGGAAAGTTCCCACTATCCACGATCATGCCGCCAAGCGAGTTGCCGTGTCCGCCCATGTATTTGGTCAGCGAGTGCACCACAATGTCGACGCCGTAGTCGATCGGCTTGAGCAGCGGCGGCGGAGCCACCGTGTTGTCGACGATGACGGGGATACCGTGTTCATGCGCCATCATCGAGATCGCTTCGATGTCGGCAATATTGCCAGCGGGATTACCGATGGTCTCCGCAAAAACCGCAACCGTCTTGTCGTCGATCAGCTTTTCCAGATTGGCGGAGTTATCGTCTTCCGCAAAGCGCACCTCGATGCCTTGCTTGGGCAACATATGGGCAAATAGCGTGTAGCTACCGCCGTAGAGCAGAGGCACGGAGACCACGTTGTTACCGACTTCGGCAATGTTGAGAATCGAATAGTTGACAGCAGCCTGACCGGAGCTCAAGGCCAAACCCGCGACGCCGCCCTCCAGTGCCGCAACGCGTTGTTCGAGCACGTCTGCCGTGGGATTCATGATGCGGGTGTAGATGTTGCCCGGGACGGCGAGATTGAAGAGATCGGCCCCGTGCTGCGCATTGTCGAACTCGTAGGCCACGGTTTGATAGATCGGCACCGCCACTGCTTTGGTTGTCGGGTCGGTTGTATAACCGGCGTGTATGGCCAGCGTTTCGTCCTTCATATGAATCTTCCTCTCCCTTATCGGGTGTCCGTATCGTCGCCGATAGCGAAATCGTGCCTGGATTGGCGAGTCAACGGGACCGGTGCCCAAGGCCGAGCGGGTCCTCCGGGTCTACCCCCGAGGCGAACGGCCGATGACGGTCGTGGTCGGTGTACTGGTATACAAGTCCGAGCCAGTTGTTGAAAATGGCTTTGCCGGTGTCGTTCCAGGTGTTGTCTAAATGGGGCGCAAGCTCCGCCTCCGGAAACTCGGGAACGGCGTTCCCGGTGCTCTTGGCTTGCCTCGCGGCGTGCAGATAGGCCTCGGCAATATCGATGGCGGCGGCGTTGAAGTAGTTCTCCGGATATGGAGGCGGACCGTCGATCTCGTCGTTGAGGAATCGCAGTACCTCACGCTTGTATTCCTTGAGCAGACTGTTGGAATCGTACTCGGGATGCCCCTGCATGTAGACAATGCGAAATTGGTCCGGGCTGGCTGCCATGTGCACCCCTGCTACCTCGCTTTGCACCAGGGTCTTCAGACCCGCCGCTTCCAGCTCGTCGCGCCGCACCTCGTTCCAGCGAGAGTGGGGCACATCAAAGCGGGTGTTGATGTCTTGCATGAGCGGATGATGTCTATCCAGCACTTGATGGCTGTACACCCCCCAACGTTTGCACGGCAACCGATGGCGGTCGATCTGGTACAGATGTTTGACCAGTGCATGGGTAGACAAGCATGAACACAGCACGCTGGTCACGTTCTCCGCGGCCCAAGCTATGACGTCCTTCAACGGTTCCCAGAACGGCTCCAGTTGAATCGAAGGATTGGTGACGTTGGCCCCCGAGATAATGAGGGCATCGAGGCCCGCGTCGCGTAGCTTGTCGAAGCTGGCGTAGTGACTATCTATGTAGGCCTCGGCCTCGGCGCTACGCGGCAAACCAGAAACCGAGAAGGGATAGACGTAGAACTGCGCAATCTTATTGCAGCTACCGATGAGCCGCATGTACTGCTGCTCGGTGATCCTCAGAGCGGCATCGGGCATCATGTTCAACAGACCAACATGAAGCTCCCGTATGTCTTGGGACAGCGCCCGCTCGAGGCTGAGAACCTCCTGTCCTCGCGCTCGCAACCGATCAAAACTCGGCAGCTGAGAATGGGCGACCAGCGGCATGCTTGCTTCTCTATCTGAGGTGCCTTCGCACTAGTGTCCTGTAACAGAGGTTCGTTGCATGTTGCTAGGTCGAGATGGGGGCAAGCTCAGGGCGCGACGAGGATGGCGTAGAAATCAGCAGTCAACCCTGGCCAGACTACAGGAACCGGACAACGGACACGCGGAGAGCGTCACCACGGACCGCTGGCAGCGGGAATCCGGATCTCCAGCTCCGCGGCGAAGAGCATCGAACGGTCTAGATCACGGGCCGCCCAGCGCAACAGCGTGCCGCGGTCTGGAGTCACGACGCCGAGGTGTCGCTCCACCCCATTGACCAAAACACGCAGCGGCCGCGACAAGTTGAACTGGCGTGGTGACAGCAGCAGGCGCAGACGACGCACGCCGCGCGAGCGGATCTCGATTTCGTTGCCCTCAGCTGTCACTTCGACGCGACCGCTCGGCGCATGCCGCGGAAAGCCGACCAGGAGACCGGTCGCACCCGGCAAGTGGCGCTCGATGTCGGGCAATTCGGCGTCGCCTGCGGCGGGGCCCAGCTCATCGATTACCAGCCAATGCAGGCGATTGAAGCTGCCGACGTCGTCGGTTTCCCAGCTGACGCGGCTCGGCAACGGATCGCGCGGCGTCGACGCCACGAAAGCGTCGATACGCTCGGCATGTTCGGGCCACCACCTCACCGTGTGCCCTTCGCCAGCGATCTCGATGAACTCCACCGCCACCTCCGCATCGCGAAACAGCTCGATGTAAGGACGGACGCTGCGCGCCGGGTAGAGTGCGTCCGTCTCGCCGTTGAACACCAGAAATGAACGGCCGCGGAGGTTCACTACGTGCATCTGGCCGTCCACATCTACCCGTGGGCTGGCTAGTACCGCCGGGTGGCCGATCATTGGCACAAAGCCGGCCCACGGTGTCGGGTCGCGAAAGGCCAGATACCAGGCACCGGTGGCGCCGTCCGACACTCCCAGCACGTGCACGCGGTTCTCGTCGACGTTGTAGATCAGCTTCAAACGCTCCAGCACTCCCGCAAGGGCGGCACGCTGGCTTTCTTGCCACCACTTGGACTCGTCCCAAGCGGCGGGAAACACGGCAATGTGGTAGTCGCTCGCCAGGCGGTCTGGGTCACGCCACCAGTCACCGTTGGTCGGCAGCTCGCGTCGCGCAACACCGCCGTGCAGATAGACACGTGCCGGGTAGCGCGACTCGGGGTCGTAACCATCCGGCACCAGCACCAAGTAGGGGTGCTCGAGGCCGCCAACGCGGTGACTCCCCTGCACTCGGCCCAGGGCAACCTGGCTCCGGTAGCGTGGGCCGGCCTCGAGCGCGGCGAAGATCTCGTCAAAAGAACCCGACTCGGCCAGGCGATCCGCGACGGCCAGGCGGTGGACCAAGTCGCCCTGCCAGATCTCCGAGGCGACATCGACGCCCTGCCCAGCATCGGTCGGCGATTCAGCCGCCGCTGCCGCGACCAGCAAGGCGGCAAGGATGCCGCCGAGTCTCCGAGGCCAACCGAACCATCCGCTTCTCGTCATCGAGCGCTTCCGCAGGGAGAGTAAGTCGACAGGCGCTTAGCCAGGCCACCCCGTTAGTGTATTCAAGCGCAACCACGGTAGACTGCGTGACCAGGTGATCGGCCGCCAGTCGCAGGCCCTGCCAGGCGGCGCAACGCTGGAGCGAACAATTCGATGACGGTGCGCACCGTGACGCTCGAGATTCTGGTGATGCTCTTAGCACTGTTGCCGGCCAGCGGTTATGCGCAGCAAGACGAGGGCGGCTTGCAGATCGGTCACCCCTTCCCGAACATCGCGCTGCCCGACCTGGACGGCAATCGCCGCAGTGTTGCCGACTTTCGTGGCCACAAGCTGATCTTGCATGTGTTCGCCTCATGGTGAGCAGGCTGCCGCGTGCACGTGCCCGGGTGGCACGAAGCGACGAAGGCATGGCAGGCGGCCGGCGACGTGCAGATGCTCGGCATCGTTCAGGAACAGCATCCGGACCGAGCGCGCCTGTTCATGCAATGGAAGGAAATGGATTGGCCGGTGCTGGTCGACTCTCTCGACCTGCTCGAGATCCAGGTCGTTCCCCTGACCTTCGCGATCGACGAGCATGGCATCATCCGGCAGATCCATCCGCCGCTGGATCGTCCGGAAGAGCTACGGCGTACGTTCGTGGATGTGCAGTTCAAGCCACCAGACAACACGGCGTCGACGTCGACGGCACCACTCGACCTGCATCGTCAGCGGGCCCACGATCTGTACCGCTGGGGTGACAACACCCAGATCGACGCCATCGTCGACGCGTTCAAGACTGCCGCCAGCGCCAATCCGGAGCATGGCTACGGGCTGTTCCGCACCGGCGTGGCATTTCGTCGGCGGTACGACTCGACCGCGCCGCACCCCGGTGACTTCCAGCGCGCCGTGCACTACTGGGAGGCTGCGCTAGCGGTCGATCCGAACAACTACATCTGGCGCCGCCGCATCCAGCAGTACGGCCCACGGCTCGACAAACCCTACCCGTTCTACGATTGGGTGCCGACAGCCCGCACCGAGATCGCCGCCCGCGGAGACGTGCCAGCGAGCCTGATTGTAGAACCCGGTGGTGCGGAGTTCGCACAGCCAGCAGCAACCTTCGCCGCCGACGCCACCACCCCGCCCGAGATCGACAACCGCATCTTGCGCGACGACGGTACCTACTGACCTGACCCCACGGTTAGTACCACGTCTTATCTCAGTAACTCGGTGCTGTGACCCCACCCCGAAATCAGTACCAGTCAGAGGTTTGGATCGAACCTCCTGGGGATGGGAGGTCGATCGTCGATTGGTGACCGTAGCCAACCCACCAAAAACAGTGGCCTGGAGCCGCGCACGTCGAGTTGGAGATTCGAGCTCGAGCAACGCCTCCGAGCCCCTGGCGAGACTCCGTTTCCGGGTACGATCGTTCTAGTGAGCTGTGTGGTCTGAAGGTATTGTCAAGCCTGTCCAAGCCTCCAGTTTTCGGCGCGCGTCATCGATCGAGAAGAACAGGTTGGCGTTGAGGCATTCGTCGCGAAGCCGTCCGTTGAAACTCTCGATGAACGCATTCTCCACGGATGCTTTCCCGGCCGAATGAACTCCAACTGCACGCCTCTTCGGTACGCCCAGGAGTCCATCGCCTGGGAGTAGAATTCTGAGCCATTGTCGACGGTGATGACCCGTGGCAACGGCCCGGCAAACGACAGCCGCTCGAGTGCTCCAGCCACCGCCTTGCCGGTCATCGACACGCCGGCTCAAGTAACGGACATTCACGGCTAAACTGATCGACCACCGTCAGCACCCGAAACGGCCGGCCACTCTCGAGCCGATCGGTCACGAAGTCCATGCTCCAGCGCTCGTTGGGCCGCTCTGCGGGCGGCAGCACAAGCCGTATGTGACCCACGCTGAGGCGGTCGAGCTCGCGACCCTCGCTTTCATCACGATGAGCGACTTCGTACCCGGCAAAGAGGTCAACAAGTCCGCCCGAGATGAGCACGATGCTTGCCAACCTGGACATTGCCAGCGATGACCTACAGCCATCCGCCACATCGTGGCCCACGGGGTGTCGCTGACGTCGACGCTTCGGTATTCGACTACCCATCCCTCGCGGCGTAGCAACACGCACAACCTCCGATACCCGAACCGCGGACGCGCCGCGGCGAGCTCGCCAAGACGACGCCGCAGCACGGGGTCGTCCGTCCTTGTGCTCTGATACCGATGGCTGGTGCGCGACAACTCGATCAGCCGACACGCTCGACGCTCACTGACACGGAACCCGTCGCGGTTGCAGACCTGGTGGTGATCGATGGCGACCACCTTTTTTGACGGAAGCATGATCCGTAACGTGAGCATCGTGTTCAAAGATGGTGTTGGCCAAGCTCAGATCTGCCACCAGCTGCTTCAACTTCCGGTTCTCATGGCGGAGTTGTCGTAGCTCCCGAAGTTCGGCCACGCCCATCCCGGCGAACTTGCGGCGCCACGTCGAGGCAACGTCTGCTCGCTGACGCCCAGCTTGCGACACACACCTCCTTGATCGGCGTGCCCGCCTCAGCCTGCCGCAGCGCGTAGGCGATCTGCTCGTCCGTGTACCTCTTCCGCTTCATCTGTCCGTTCTCCGATCGGTATGGGCGTCAGCTGCCTCTGCCAGCCGCTACGACGGTACACCGATTTCCTAAACATCAACCTGGCACCGTTTTCGGGGTTTGGGTCACCTGAGCTCTACGCCGCCGGGCTGTGGACGACACCGACCGATCTCGCCAAATTCCTCATTGAAGTTCAGCTATCGCTCCAGGGGCGCTCCAACGAGGTCCTCACCCGAGAGATGACCCGGAAGATGGTGACCCAGGGCGGCATCGGCCACTATGCGTTGGGGTTCACGGTCGGATCGCTCTCTCCACACGTGCCGGCCCCGGCCGGCGAAGCGCCACAGTACTTCGGACATGCCGGAGGCAATTGGGGGTTTCGGAGCAACCTCGTGGCGCACCTGGAGGAGGGGTACGGGTTCGTCATCATGGCAAACGCCGACAGCTCCAATCCGCTGGTCTTCTCCGAGCTGCCGGCCCGAATCCAAGTGCTCCGCGCGAGCGGATCCGACTGAGCGGCACGATCGAGCGTCGACACGGCGCCTACATTCGAAGCAAGTAGATCCATTTGACGATCAGGCTACGCTCGCGAAGCAGCCAGGCGCTCTCGGGGCTGATGGCACGCTCGTTGAACACCACGTAGATGTCGCTGCCAGGTCGGTAGGTGTAGCGGAGACGCGCGTTGACGCCCAGCTCGCGACTCACGCTATTCCACTGCACGAGCGTTGCCGTCCAGATGCGCGGGTTGAAAATGTACGTGCCGCGCAAGCGCATTAGCGTGGCATCGAGATCGCCGGTCGACAGGTGGATGCTGCTGTTGGAGTAGCCAGCGTCCACCAGCAGGTGCCGGCTGGCCTTGAGAAACGCGTCGGCGCCCACATCGGTGCGAGTACCGCCGAAGAAGCCGCCGCCGCGCAGGCGCAGGGTTGCAAACAGATTCCGGCTCTGTGAGGTAGCGACGCGAAGCTGCCAGTGATTGAACCCGTAGCTCCCGTTTTCTACCGGCAAAACGCCGGCGACGAGAAACGGCTGCTGCACTACCTCATCAGCGCTCTGCCACCCGAACAACAGCGTATCGTCGGACTCCGATTGGATCGTCAGGCTCTCCTCCCAGACCCGCGTCTCGAGAATACCCTGCAGATCCTCGACGTAGTCGAGCTCCGTACGCAGGTAGATCTTGCGAATGCCGAGTCGTCCCGGCCGTGGGCTCACCTGTGCCTTGATATAGCGGCGGTTCATGCCGCGACGCTGCACGAAGCCAACACCGGGGTCGAAGGCGTCACCGACGCGCATCCAGTCGGTCTCGAAACCGAGCAGGTCATTCTCCAGCAGCACATGCGCCCGGTAGGCGGACGAGCTCTCGCCGGCTCGATCGTCGCTGCTGCGCACCCAGAACAGGTCGGCCTTGTTACGCGCCCCAAACGCCACGTTGGCGTCGAGTCCGAACACCTGGTTGGCGGTGTCGGTGCCACTGGAACGGCGATCGGTGAAGAGCATCCCGACGCTGGACCGACCGAAGACGTCTCGCTTGATGCGCACTGCCGAGAAGTCGTTGCGCACGTATTGCCCCTCCGCCGCAGTGCGCAATCCCAGCACACCGACGCTGTAGCCGCCCAGCTTGCCGGTCAGACGGCCGCCCCCGCCGATCGGCACTGGCACACCATCCTCCAGCCCGATTCTACGACTGAAGAACGGCAGCACGCGGTAGTCGCCGTTGCGCACGCCGAAATCGAAGATCCCCTGCCCCTCTTGGAAGAACGTGCGCTTCTCCGGGAAGAACAACCCGAAGCGGGTCAGGTTGATCTGCTGCTCGTCCACCTCGACCTGGGAAAAGTCGGTGTTGTACGTCAGGTCGAGGTTCAGGCTCGGGGTGAACCCGTACTTGAGATCGAGCCCCGGCTCTACTCCCGACTGCGTGCGCTCCAGCCCGGCCACCTGGGCGCTGGAGTCGATCGACGCATACGGCTTGATCTCCACGTTGTGGCCGCCGCCGATCCCTTCCAGCCCATCCAGATCGGCGGCCGACGAGAGCTCGCCGATGCCCTGCGACGGATGAGAGTAGGCCGGCGATATCTGGGTCGCGTGCACCCATTCGTTGCGGTACAAGATGGCGCGCCGAACGTTGATCCCCCAGCGCCCGCCACCACTGCGGTAGCGAATGCTCTTGAATGGGATCTCCACCTCGGCGGTCCAGCCTTGTGTGGTGATCTTCGTGGCGACATCCCAGACCGGATCCCAGAACCGGTTCCAGTGGCGCCCCTCGTCCGTACAGGCCCAGTCGCCGCGCGTTCCCAAGGCGTTGAATATGAACTCGTAGCCATTGCGATGGTCGTGAAAGGTGTCGAGGATGATGGAGATGGTGTCGTCCTGCCGGTGCATCTGTGGCTGGTCGTAGCGCAGCTCGTTAGCGCGAATCGTGTCCGGATCGCGCTGGTAGACGCGTACGCCGAAGTACAGATTGGTGTCGGTATACAGGATCAGCACCTCGGTTAGTTCGCTCGCCGGCGCTCCGGTTTTCGGCACCTGCTGAAGGAACTGGTCGAAGGGCACCGCCTGGTCCCAGATCCGCTCATCGAGGACGCCGTCGAGCCTCGGCGCCTCAGCAACACGTGTCGCGTGGAGCACCGTTTCGCCTGCTTGTGGAGACTGAGGCCGCGGCGACGCCTCCGCCGAGCCGGCAAGCGACCCTAGGAAGGCGACCACCACCGACACTGCGGCGCGCTCGGCACGACAGCGGCGGAGACGCGCGCATCTTTGCACGGACTTGCCCCCTACCGGTGCTCCGGTGCGTGGAGCGGCACCTCCAACACCACGTCCTCGTCGAGAAAATCGTGCCCGACGGTCGCATGGTGGTAGCCCTTGCCCTGCGTGTTCTCGTAGCTCTGACTCCCCTCGACCGGTAGCGGCGATGTGTGCCACACATCGGGGAGCATGCTCATACCGAGAGAACCATCGGAATAGAACGCCACAAAGTCCTCCGGGCGGAGGTTGTTCGTCGGCTTGGCGAGCAGGAACACGGTAGGTTTGCGATCTGCACCGATGAACGCCTGTGTCGCATCGCTGTGGAAGTTCACGTGGCTGACCTGTGCCGCGCCCTCGACCAGGGTGGCCACCACGCCTTCGTCACCCACCGCGAGATTCGCGAAGTACAGGTCGTCGCCCTTGCGGAGCATCTCCATGCGCTCCGTCACCATCTCGCCCTCGCGAACCACGGGCTCCACTTCATCGAGGCTGCGAATCACCTCGCCAAAGCCCTCGACATTTTCGGGCGTAAGTTGTTTCAACGGAACGCGCACCACTCGTGTCATCGTATGAATCCTCTCAAACGAAGAAATCAGGGAGCAACTCCCCACCGGGAGTCATCGCATAGGAGTCGAGATCCGTTCCTCCTTCGGCAGTGAGGATCTCGTCGTCGATCACGAAGTTGCCGGTGAAATCGCGGCTGCTTTTGGTAAGGATGGCATGCGCCGCGTCGGCCATGATCTCGGGCTTGCGGCACCGCTTTATCGCCTCATCGCCACCCAGAAGATTCTGTACCGCCGCGGTGGCGATGACAGTCCGCGGCCAGAGGGCGTTGACGGCGATGCCGTCTTCTCTGAGCTCCTCCGCCATCCCGAGCACGCACATGCTCATGCCGAACTTCGCCATCGTGTAGGCGAGGTGCGGCGCGAACCATCGCGCTTCCATATCCAGCGGCGGCGAGAGGTTGAGCATGTGCGGATTCTCGGCATTCTTCAGATGCGGTATGCACGCTTTGGAACACACGAAAGTGCCGCGCGTGTTGATGGAGTGCATCAGGTCGTAGCGTTTCATCTCGGTCTGAAGCGTACCCGTCAGACTGATGGCACTGGCGTTATTGACCAGGATGTCGATTCCGCCGAAAGTCTCGACCGCCAGTGCCACGGCGGCTTCGACCTGTTCCTCGAAGCGGATGTCGACCTGACAGGCGAGAGACGCGCCACCGGCGGACTCCATTTCCTCGGCGGCCGTATGGATTGTCCCCGGCAGCTTGGGATGGGGCTCCACTGTCTTGGCAGCAATCACCACGTTGGCCCCGTCGCGCGCCGCGCGCACTCCGATTGCCTTGCCGATGCCGCGGCTGCCACCGGTAATGAACAGAGTCTTTCCACTCAAGCTCGATTTCGCTGACACTCGACGACTTCCTTGTCTCTGGCGACCGGGATCAGGAGAGGAGTTTAGGCTGCCCGCGACCTCGATGTTCGAAAGCGATCCACCATCATTCGGCTTCACTCCCGTCTCTCGGTGGAAAACCCGACCTTCCGGAGTTAGTGTCGCGGCGACGTCCGACACACATTGCAGGCGGATTGCTCGCCGCCGCTCACTGCGCGATGGGATCCATCGCGGCCGACGGCTCGGAGGAGATCGATGAAAAATCCGGAGTTGAATCGACGAAACTTCATGGCGACCTCGGCCGCCACCGCCGCGGGTCTGCTCGCTACCGGTTCAGCGAGGGCCGCCGCGGGCGGGTTTACCCCGCACAGGACGACTCCCGGGGCAACCATCGGCGCGCATCCCCCACCGCCGTTCTCGAAGGCCGAGTACCAGGGGCGACTCAATCGCGTCCGCGAGCGCATGGCGCAGGACAATATCGACATGCTGTTCGTCACCATGCCCGAGGACATGTGCTACCTGCACGGCATCGAGCTCAACTGGTTCCAGCAGAACGGCCCCAAGGCATGGGGCATGAACTCGATCAGCGCCGTGCACGTGGACCACGACACGCTGATTCACTTCGACAGCCACGACGATCTGATGGCGGCCACGTCGGCAGCCGAGGACATCCGACGTCCGCAGAGCGGTGGCGGCCGTCCCTATGAAGGTCACGCCATGGAGCTCGAAGCCGCCGGTTGGCTGAAGGGCACCGTCGGCTTGCAGTATTGGAGCTACCGACCGGTACCGGCGCGCATGAAGCAGCTCGAAACCGTGTTCGAAGCACGCGGATGTCCGCTCGTCGACGGCTCCGACATCATGGCCGAAGTGCGGCTACACAAATCGCCCGCCGAGATCGACGTCATGATGGAGGCGGCGCGGATCTGCGACATCGGTCTGCAGGCGATCATGGAAACGCTGCAGCCGGGCGTCACCGAGCTCGAGGTCTACGGCGAGATGGTACGGGCGATGACGCGAGCCGGAGGCGGGATGTCGGGGCTCTTGTCATCCATCAAGGTAGGCGGCGCGACGTTCCTGCACGGCATCGCTTCCACGCGTGTGGTGCAGATGGGCGATCACGTGATCTGCGACATCTGTGGCGTCAAGAACCGGTACCACTCCAACACTGCCCGCGGCTTCTTCGTCGGCGACCCGCCCAAGAAGCTGGCCGACCTCTACAAGATGAACGGTCGCGCCATGGAAACGCTGGCCCATCACGCTCGTGCTGGCATGCCGCTGAAGGAGCTCACCAAGATCATGCGCGAGTTCTATCAAGAGACCGGTGCGTGGCAGATGCGCCAGCGCGGCGAGATCAGCGGCTATACCGGCGGCTATGAGCTCGGCATCAGCTTCCCGCCCGACTGGGTAGGATGGTGGAGCTTCAGCGTTGGTGAGGAAGACACCAACGACTGGATCATCCAGGAGCGCCAGGTGTTCAACTACGAGAGCTACTCGACCGGCAGCACGGCGTTGATCGATACGTTCGTGCACGAGACCGATCGTTGTCGGCGGCTCTCGATGACCCCGGCGGACCTGCTGGTCGTAGCCTAGCAAACTGTGGTGAGACTCTGATGGGTCTGCTGCCACGAGCCTGCTAGCGACGATCAGCGTTCCTTCACGATGAAGAGCCCTTCGCGGATGCTGGTGATGAGCACATAACCGCTGTCGAAGAACGGATAGTTGCTCCAAGAGAAGCTGGAGTACTGCGCCTCGTTCTCGTCCCACGGGACGGTGTCGAAGTAACCCGCCATCTCGGGTTGTTCGGGATCGCTGATGTCGAGCACCCGTAGGCCGGCGTTGTAATTCGACTGATACATCCGATCCCCGACGATATAGAGGTTGTGGTCGATGGCGTCGGTGTCGTGGATGTATTCGTCCACCAGTATCGGATCGTCGAGCTCCTGCACGTCGAAGATCAGTGTGCGGGTGCCGTCGACCGTCCCCGACGCCTCGTCGAGCTCGTCGTTCATGTAGAAGAAGCGATGATCATCGGTTAGCCAACCCTGGTGCGTGTAGCCGACATTCGGGTAGGTCGCCAGCGACACCGCCACCGGGTTCCGCTTGTTGGTGACGTCGGCGATGCTGACCGCCGTCTCGTTGGAACCGAAGCAGATCTCACGGCCCGCGTACTGCTCGTCAGGCCCTTCGTAGATCACACACTGGGCGTCGTGTGAGTACCCGGTGCTGGCGCGCCCGGTACTGACGTCGGAGAAGCAACCGACGAAGATCGGCTGCTTCGGGTCCTCGATGTTGATCATGTGCAAGCCACCGCCGCAGGTCTCCCCGCCGCCGCTGGCCCCGACCACGTATGCGAAGGCGCTCTCCTCGTTGATGACGATGTTGTGGGCGCTGTCGATACGGTCGTAGAGGACGTCGGCGTTGAACACGAGCGGGGTGCCGTCGTACTCGCGCAACCGCGCCAGGTCGAAAACCTGCACACCGTGCTCCTCGGCGGCATCCGCCACGATGAAGGCATGGTCGGCGTACACTTTGATGTCGCGCCAGTAGCTGTCTGGCGAGCCTGCGGTCTTCGGCAGGTTGCCCACGTAGACGGGGTTGTACGGGTCGGTCACGTCGACGAATGACGTGCGCCCCGAAAGCCCCACTAGTGCGTATTCGTGGCCGGTGTCAGGGTCTATCCAGCCCCAGACGTCGTTGGCCCAGGTGCCACGCTTGCCACCCATCGTGTGGTTGGGCAGAAACGAGATCAGGTCGAAGTTGTCGCAGGGGAAGACGCCCGCCATGCCCTCGACGCACTCCACGGCGCCACCGACCACCGGGTCGAAAGCCAGCGCCTCGCTGAGCACCCTGGTGCGATCCCAACCACCAAGGGAGCGCTCCATGATGACGGCGGAGCCAGCGCCAAGATCATCTTCCGGTACCCCCGCCACCAGCACGTCGCCGCTGACCGCCAGGGCCGAGGCGAAGGCGGCGCGGAAGCCCAAGAAGGAGGTGCCCAGC
The DNA here is from genome assembly GCA_965205505.1 of Acidobacteriota bacterium. Lineage (GTDB taxonomy): Bacteria > Acidobacteriota > UBA890 > UBA890 > WLXD01 > DASCOT01. The sequence goes on along the minus strand of CBDBHB010000009.1, from coordinate 1,995,220 downwards.
TTGGTCGAACCGGTCCAGGTCCCCTCGTCATCGTAGCTGAACCGATAGATACGGCCGTCGTCGTCGGCACCGGGCGCACCTACCAACAACTCGCCGTCGCCGACTGCGATCGCGGTGCCGAACCCCGCACCGGATTGTCCGTCGAACGGCTGCAGCACGCTGTCGGCGATCCAGCCGCCGTCGTCGTCGTCCAAGACGTAGACGTGCACCGCGCCGCCGCCGTCCGCACCGACCTCTCCGACAAGAGCCACGCCGTCGGACAACACCACCGTTGAGCCGAATCCCGCTTCTTCGTCCGCGTCGGCCGGCGCCAGCTTGTCGAAGAATTGCCAGCCTTCCTCCTCGCGGCGGAAGGCATAGACGGTCCCGGTCCCCGATTCCGTCGGGGCACCGACCATCGCCCAGTCGCCATCGATCGCCACCGCAGCGCCGAATCGTGCCGTCGGCTCTGCAGTGTCGTCGGCTTCCTCCGCGCCCTCCTGGTCGGAGACGTCGGTGACGACGTCATCCGGCGTGAGCGCCTGCAGCTGCCGCCAGCCATCACCCTGACGGCTGTACAGGTACGCCGTTCCGCTGTCGTCGCCGCTGCCGGCGGCACCGACAAGGGCCACGTCGCCGCTCACGGCGATGGCCGTCCCGAAGCTGTCGTGCGGTTCGCCATCGTGGCTTGCGAACCGCCCGACCTGGATCCAACCAGCGCCGCGGCGCTCGAAGACATAGATCGTCCCCTGGCCATCCGGCGCGGCGCCGATCAGTAGCCGATCGCCGTCGGCCACCAGTCCCTGGCCGAAGGCATCGCCGTTGGTCGCCTCTGAGCGCGTCAGGCGTTGAACCTCCTGCCAGCCGCCGGCATCGGCGCGGTAGACGTACACGAAGCCGGGAGCGATGCGATTGCCCGGCTCCCCTACCAGCACCTCGCCCTCCACCGCCGCCACCGTGAGGCCGAAGTTGAACTGTGCCTCCGCCGGCAACACCGACACCAACAAGCAGATCAGCATCGAGAGAACCAGCACCCTGAAGGCGCCGCGATTTGAAGAAATACGTAGGTTCGAGATGTCCATCGCCGACCTCGCTGCCGCTCCCCGTTGTTGGATCGCCAAGCCCGATGCGGATAGGCTTCAGGCGCTCCGGGGCTCGGAAAACCTTGAAGACATGATGACCACACTGACAGTAGGTCTCGGCCGGGCCATCGGCAACCCAACCGCCACGGTGAGCGGATGAGGAATCCCGAACCGGAGGAGCAGACGACCGATCCGGCACACGCCACGGTGCGCGACTACTTGCGTGTGGCGGTGCCGTCGGCAATAGGGGTTGCGCTATTTCTCGTTCCGATACGGTTCGGCGGCGACGTGACGATCGTGATGGGGGTGATCACATCGACCCTCCAGGCCCTCATCGGCGACCGGATGGCATTGTTCACCACACCTATCTTCGTCACCGGAGCGCTGCTGTCGGTGGCGTTCACATATGGCCCTACGACACTCAAGGCGCGATTCCCCTACCTGGACTCGGTGTTCGAGACGAACACCGTCTGGCTCGTCATGCGGGTAATCGCCGGGATCGGCGCCCCGATGACGATGCTGACGCTCGGGCCCGCGTGGGTCCACGGAGCCCAGACGGGCGGTACGGCCTATGTCGAGATCGCTGGTCTTATCTTCCTGATCATCGGCGTCGCCTGTCTGCTGCTTCCGTTCCTGACCGAGTTCGGATTGCTGGAGTTCGTCGGTACGCTGATGCGCGCCCCGTTCAAGCGCATCTTCAACCTCCCGGGGCGCGCTACCATCGACACGCTGGCGTCGTGGGTCGGCGCCTCGAGCGTGGCGATACTGGTGACGGTGGCAGTACGAGTCGGGCTTCTACTCGAGGCGGGAGGCAGCCGTCATCGCCACCAACTTCTCGGTGGTGTCGATTCCGTTCGTGGTGCTCACCTCACAGGTCGCCGGCATCGGTGAGCACTTCGTCGCGCTCTACGCGTCGATGCTGGTGGTCGGACTTGCGTGCGCCGTGATCACGCCACACCTTCCTCCCCTGTCGGGTTTTGCCGATACCTACTACGAGCCCGTGGGCCGGCAGATACACGAGGAAGTGACCAGCGAGAGCTCGCGGCTCAGCTGGGCCGTACAACAGGCGGTTGCGCAAGCCCGGAGCGCTCCGAGGCTCGGAGCGATGTTCAAACGCAGCCTCAAGGTAGTCTTCGACATCTTCTTCACCATGATGCCGGCGGCGATGACGATCGAGTTCGTCGCCCTGGTTGCGTATCACCACACACACCGGTGCTGCAGACCGTCACCCTACCTCTGATCCCGTTGCTGAACCTTCTGCAGATTCCCGAGGCGGCGGCCGCCGCCCCTGGCGTCGTTGTCGGATTGCTAGATCAGTTCGTGCCGGCGTTGATCGCCGGCACCATCGACAACCAAACCACCAGCTTCCTGCTCGCCGGACTATCGGTTACGCAGCTGATCTTCTTTGCCGAGACCGCGGTCCTGATCCTGCGCTCGAGCATCCCCCTGTCGCTCGGTCAGCTAGTCGCCATCTTCTGTCTGCGCACGGCGATCGCGCTGCCGTTGATGGCGATCGCGGCGAACCTGCTCGTGTAGCCGACAATCACCCTCGTCTGCCTCAACCGCCAGGTTCGAGCATCGCCACAGTTGCCTGGCGAATCGCCACTACTCTCGGGAGCGCAGGCTGTCGTAGACGATCTTGACGAAATCCGCGCGGGCAGTGCCACGTTCCTCATACCCGGCGGTGGGGTTCGCGGCGATCACCTGATCGAGCGATCTACCCTGGTTCATCAGCGCCTGAACGCGATCCCGAATGGTGCGCAACATGGCTCCGTACGCGAGCAGGTCATCGCGGGTCGAGAGCTGCCCGTGGCCAGGAATGAACTTCGTATCCGCGTCGGTAATGCTGGCGAGGTAATCGACCGTACGGATCATCCCCTCGATCGAGCCGCCGTTCGGCTGGTCGATATACGGAAACCCGTAGCGGACGAATACGTCGCCGGAGTGCACGATGTTGGTGGTGCGGAAGTAGATCACCGCGTCACCGTCGGTATGGGCCGCGCCACGGTGAAACACGTCGATGCTCTCCCCGTTGAGATAGAAGCTCATCGAGCGGGTGAAGGTGATCTTCGGCAATCCGGCGGCCGAATACGCCGGCTGCGGCCGATCGAACAGCTCGAGGAACTGGTCGGTCTCCATACGGCGGCGACTGTTCTCATGCGAGACGATCAACGCGCCCGCCTCACCGAAGTTCTCGTTGCCGTCGGTGTGGTCGTAGTGCCAGTGGGTGTTGATCACGAACTCCACCGGTTGGTCGGTCAGCTGCGCGATCGCCGCGGTGATCTTGTCGGTGAGGGGCGCGAACTGGTCGTCGACGATGAAGGTGCCGTCGTCGCCGATACACACACCGATATTGCCGCCGCTGCCTTCTAGCATGTAGATCGAATCACTCAGCCGCGTGGTACGAATCTCGACGGCGCTGAAGTCTTCCTCCTCCTGCGCCAACGCCGGCGTCGCAATCAACACGAGCGCCATCAGCAAGAACGCCGCTTGTCCTCTCATGATCCCTCTTAGTAGTTCGGTTCTATTGAGACAGCGCTGGTGTCGTATCCGGCAGCCGGCGATGGCGCGTCGCCTGCTCGTAGGCGTAGGCCAGCGCAATCAAGGTCGGCTCATCGAACTCGCGCCCCAGCAGCTCCACGCCGACCGGTAGTCCGTCCACCGTAAACCCCGCCGGCACGGTGATCGCCGGCAACCCGGACCGGGCGCTGAGGTCGCAATTGGGCATCGCTCCGCCCTGCTCCGGACCGATGGGAGCCGGCGGCTCGTTGACGGTCGGATACAACAGCGCCTCGAGCTGATGCTCCGCCATCAGCGCCAAGATCCTGACCCTGAGCTCGTCGCGACGAATCAACATGTCCTTGTACTCCGCGCCGGCGAGGCCGTCGGAGTCGAGTGACCGCTGGAGATAGCGGAGCACGCCCGGGTGAGCCAGCCCGGACTCGACGATCTCGCGCAGCGTCTTGACTGGCGCATCCGGCGTGGCAGCCAGGTAGCCCTCCAAATGGGCACGGAACTCGGGGATCTCCAGGTCGGGCAACACCAGGATATCGACGATCGCGGCGCTGCCCACCGCAACCAACTCGGCGCCCTGCGCCGCCATGTCGCCCGCCGCCCGGCGCACGATATCGTTGACCACCTGATCGGCGTCGGTCTCACCGAACAGCTCCCGGAAGATCCCGATGCGCGATCCCTGCAACGCATCGGATGCCAGAAAGCGCGTGTAGGTATCGGGAACATTTCCCACGCCGAGCGCCGTCACCGGATCCTTCGGGTCAAAGCCAACGGTGGCGTCGAGCACGATGGCCACGTCCTCGACGCTGCGTGCCAGCGGCCCGGCGGTATCTTGCGTGAGCGCCAGGGGAACGATTCCGTCAACGCTCGACAGCCCGCGCGTCGGGCGGATGCCGACGAGGTTGTTGTGCGAGGCGGGCACGCGGATCGAGCCGCAGGTATCGGTGCCCATGCCCACGGCCGCGAAGTTCGCCGTGATCGCAGCGCCCGTGCCGCCGCTGGAACCCCCCGGATTACGGCTCAAGTCATACGGGTTCAGCGTCTGTCCCCCGAGTGAGCTGAACGTCTCCCAACCCCAAGCCAGCTCGTGCAGATTCGCCTTCGCCAGGATGATGGCCCCAGCCTCGCGCAGCCTGCGAGCCTGAAACGAGTCGTCAGGCGCCATCGACCCTTCCAACGCCTTGGATGCCGCAGTAGTCGGCATATCGAATGTGTCGTAGTTGTCCTTGAGGATCACCGGGATCCCATGCAGGGGCCCTCTGGCGCCCTGTCGTGCCCTTTCCTCATCGAGCGCCGTCGCCTCCTCGACTGCCCTCGGGTTGATGGCGAGGATGGCGTTGAGCTTCGGCCCGGCCTGGTCGTACGCGTCAATGCGTGCCAAATAGGCTTCGACGAGCGCGTGCGACGTGGTCGAGCCCGCCGCCATCGCAGCCTGCAGCTCCGAGACGGTGGCCTCCAGCAGTTGAAAGGGTACAGATTCAGGGGGCGCCTGATCCAACGCGCCTACCTCCGGGCTAGCCGCTGCAAGTACCGCCACGACGATCGAAGTCGCTCGCAGTCTAGCTGGGGCCCTACCTTTGATCTTCACGCGAACGAAATCGTAGTCTGGCAACGATCGTTTCATTTTCTGCTGGCACGCTGGAAGCAACCGTGCGTGACGGCTTCAACTCGGGAGCTACGACAATGCGCGCCCAAGCCTACTCCGAACGCCTGCTGGCACGGCTCTTTCTCATGTGCCTGTCACTCGGTCTCGGCTTCATCTTAGTGGAGGTCTCGGCGCGGCTATTCCTACGTTATTTGGCGACCCCGGAACAGGTCACGTGGTACGCCTCGATTCCGCAGGCACTCGATCGGCCGGAATCGGTTCCCAAGTTCTCACCCCACCGTTACCTCGGCTACGTGCCGACACAAGGGTACCGACGTGGCCCCAACCAGCACAACTCGCTCGGCTTCCGCGGCGAGGAGATCGGCCGCGACAAGCCAGAGTCCGTGTTCCGGATTGTCTGCCTCGGCGGATCCACCGTCTACTCCGGCGGTGTAGACGACTTCCACGACTCCTACCCTCGAGCGCTCCAAACTCAGCTTAACGAGCGTGGCTTCGCCTCCGCGCAGGTCATCAATGCAGGCGTGCCCGGATACGGGACGCTCGAGACGTTGATCAACTTCCAGTCCCGAACCTTGGATCTGGCGCCAGATCTGATCATCGTGTACCACGGCTTCAACGATATCCACCCGAGGCTCGTATGGCCGCCGGAGGCTTTCCGCGGCGACAATTCCGGGCACAACGGGCTGTCGTGGAGCGGCCGTTCGCCCTCGATATGGGAACACAGCACCTTGGTGCGAATGTTGATGTTGCGCTTCGGACTCACCGAGCCCCAGACGTCGCTCCGCCGGGCGTTCGGAGCGCCGCCGGAAACGTCCCGGGCGTTCGATTTCTGGGTGCAGATGCGCGACGGTCGGTACCCCGTCGGCGTGTTCCAGACGACCTCGGCCAGTCAGATGCTGACCCAGAACGGGGCAGAGTATTTCGAACGCAACCTCACTAGCCTGGTCGAGGTTGCCGCCGCCAACGAGGTGGCCGTCGTGCTTACGACGTTCGCCTACGCGCCATCCTTCGTCCATGAGACCCGTTTGGCTACACCCGAGTATCAGCGCGCCATCGGGCAACAGAACACTGTGTTGAAATCGCTCGGTTCAAACAGCACCGCCGCGACGCTGCTCGATATGGCCGAGCTCATGCCCGACGATGGGCAGTACTTCGTCGACGGCTACCACTTCAGCAACGAGCTACGCGCACGCCACACGGCGGACCATCTGCTGGACAACGGGCTCTTGCCCTCCGTCCCTCCAAGCTAGACGTGCTGGGTCAGCGCGCCGTGCGGCTGACGCTCTTCCTGGAGCGCCGCCAGCACCATGTCGGTGGTAATGGGCGTACGGTTGAATGCTGCACCGCCGATGGCGTCCTGAATCGCACAGGCGACCGCCGCGGCGCCCGCCGGCATCGACGCTTCGCCGATGCCCTTGGCGCCGATAGGATTCGAGGGGTCCGGCAGGTTCACGGCCTCCCATTGGACATCGAGCGGTACGTCGAGGATCGTCGGCGGCTTTGCTGCATGGAAGCCCTTGGTGAACGGCACGCCCCATTTCGGGTCGTATACCCACTTGTGGCTGCGGGCGACACCAAAGCCTTGGATCGCTCCTCCCAACAGTTGTGCCCCGAGGCCGCGCGGATGTATCACGGTGCCGCAATCGGCGACGCACCGATAGTCGACGATATCGACGTGGCCAGTCTCAACGTCGACCTCGACTCGCGCGAACCCCGCCACGAACGAGAGGGTATCGCCGTCGTGCGGCAGGGTGTCCTTGGTCGCCGCGATCAACCCCTCGCCGGCGAGCGCTTCGACCGACCGTACCGTCATCTCGTCGAGGTCTTCTGCGCGCTCGTGGCCGCTGTACTTGCCTCCCAGATCGATGGCACGACGGGCCGCTTGCGCGAAGCTCATCCCACGGCTCCGATTGGCACGCGCGTATACCCTGCCGCCACCGACGTCGTAGTTAGCGGCAGAGCCGCCGAGATCACGCGCCGCGATCTCCTGCAGCAATGCCTTGGCGTGTAGCGCGGCCACGTAGTTGGCTCGCGTGTGCGCCCAGGTCGTCTGGCTGCCCGACTGCGACGCGGTGTTCGGCAAGTGTCGAGCGGTGCTGCCCCAAACTACCTCGCACTGCTCCCAGGGAAGATCCAGCACCTCGGCCGCCGTGCGCGCCGTATCGAACGTCGAGTGGGTGCCCAAGTTGCCGACACCCTGGTGGATGTAGAGCTTGCCGTCCGGCCGAATCACCAGCAACGCATCCCATCCACTGCTGCCGGCGTAGAACGGACTGAGCACCACACCGGTACCGGTCGCCTTGGTACCACGACGTTGCCCACTGAGCGCTTTCTGAGCCTCCCAGTCGAATAGCTCAACGCCGCGTTCGAGTGCCTCCCGAGCGTAGACGCTCGACAGGCTCCCCTGCCCCGAGCCGTACGTGCTGGTTGCGTCTGGGGCGTTGATTCGACGAATCTCCAGTCGGTCGATCCCCAGCTGACGCGCCGCCCGGTCGACAACCGGCTCCAACATCGCCGTTGCCTGCACCCCACCAGGGGCCCGCTGCGCCGACCGCGGCGGCGTGTTGGTCACCACCGGGACAGCACGGAAGCGCATCGAAAGCGGCGTGTAGGTGAGCGACGCCATCTCGCCGGCAATCCAGTAGTCCGCCTCGCCCAGATAGGGGCCGTTGTCCTGGACAACGTAGAAATCGAGCGCCGTCATGCGTCCGTCGGCGCGGAACCCCACCTTGACGCGACCCTGGAAACCCGGTCGCGCCATGCCGAAGTAGTTCTCCTCGGCACGTGTCACGCGGAGCATCACCGGGCGACCGGTCTGTTTGGAGAGCAGCGCCGCCACCGGCAAGTTGACCGAGCCACCGATCTTGCTGCCGAACCCGCCGCCACAGTACTCGGCGACCAGCACCAGGTCTTCGGGCTCCACACCACAGGCTCGCGCCGATCCCGGAGCGCTGTTGGCGGTGCTCTGCGTAGAGGCGTGCAAGTAAAGCTTGCCGTTTTGCCAGTACGCCATGGCGCTACGCGGCTCGAGCGGATGATGAGTCAACGACTGGTGAGTGATCGTCTCGTCCAGCACGACGTCAGCGATGCCGAACCCCTCCTCGAGGTCACCGTTCGTCCACTCGAAAAACGGCTCGCCCATCGGCAAGCGATCCTCGTCGGCCTCGGCGAAATCCTCCTCCGTCCACTTGATGGTGTGGAATTCACGGCCGCCGTAGACGTTGCCCTCGGATCGCGCGTCGACACCATCGGGCCGCAAGCTATCCAGCGGGTCGATGACGAACGGCAACGGCTCGAGATCGACATCGATCAGCTCGATCGCATTGGCAGCAGTGGTCTCGTCGACTGCCGCAACAGCCAAGATCGGCGCGCCTTCGTACAGTGGCTCGTTGGTAAGCGCCGGCTCGCGGTGCGGCGGCACTTCTGGAAGATCGTCGGCGGTCAACACGCCTTCCACGCCGGGCATGGCCAACGCCCGGCTCGCATCGATACGACGCACGCGCGCGTGCGGCATCGGGCTGACCAGTAGCTTAGCGAACAGCATCCCCTCGGCACGGAAGTCCTCGGCGTACTTCGCCTTCCCTTGAACCTTGGCCACCAAATCCGGGGGCGTGTAGCTCTTGCCGAGCAGCTTGTAATCCGCCATTTCAGATCACCTCCAAGTTGGCACTCGCCCTGACGGTATCTCCGTAACCACCCATCGTCCAGTGCACGGTGATCCCTGCCGCGCGAAACAGCAAGACGATGTCAAGACTCCGATCGACCGGCTGCGTTGCACAATGTATAATGCCTCGTGAATTCTCTTGTTTCCTGACCAGGCCGTCGTGTTGGCCCTGCGCGACCACGACCTGATCATCGAGGTACACGACTTCGTGCATGCCGGTACTGGTGAGTTGCTCGCCGCTCGCCTGGCCGCCACACACCGGATAGCCAGCATCCCCTGTGTCGACGACGCGGCGAAGTTGTCGAGCTACCAGTACGAGGAGTTGCAGCCGTTTCGGCACCGCCAGCGTCTGCGGCTACTGGCTGAGCGACGACCCGAGGGAACGCACTGGCTCTGCTGTTCGCCGAAGAACGTCAGGTACGCTCCGCCCACGGATACTGGAACTCCGGGCGAATGACGTCGGTGACCAGCTCCTGCACCGCGCGGTGCGCCTGGTCGAACGCCGCCTGTGTGAGACAGGTCGCCGCTGCGTCAGAATTGGCCACCGCGATGCGCCCGAAGCGCTTGCGACCCATCACCCAGGGCGCCTCGTCGTAGCCCCAGTCGGGATCGTAGAGGTCGTTCGCTGCGCCCGCGTAGCCGTGCGGCCAGCGGTTGCAAATAATCGCCTCGATGTCGCGCACCGGGTCGAACCCGCTGCCGTCGAGGGCACGAGCGAGCTGATCGCGGGTTTTGCGCTCGACAGTTTCGAACGTCGTCGCCAGCAGCTCCTCGCGTCCGGCCCGGAACTGGTCCTTCGGCGGCAACCCCGGCTTGATCGGGACGAACGACAGGTGAAGGTTCATCGGGTGCTCGGGGTTTTGGGAGCGCTCGTAATCACCGATGCTCGGAGCCCAGTCACTGAGCGAGATTGATTGGTGGTAGCCCAACGGACAGCTAATGCGGGCGATGCCGAGCTCGTGAAATGCGCGCCAGTCTCGTAGCACGACGTTGGTCGAGACATAAGGCTTACGAACCGCCCACTTCAGCGCCGTCTTCTGCTCCTGCGGGAAGTCAGGGCACAAATACGGGATCATGGCGTTGTAGCAGGCCATGACGCAGGTGCCACCGCGGACGCGGCGCGCCTTGCCGTCTTGCACGTAGGTCACCTCCACCTCGCCGGCGGTGCGGCGCTCGCCACGATGTCGGGCGTTGACCACCGTGCTGCTCAGACGGATGCGCACCGCATTGCTCGGCTTGTCGAGCTCCCCGTAGCGGACGTGCGCGGCGACCGAGTCTTCCATCGTGGTTCCCGGTAGCGCGTCCGGGATCAGCCAGCGAACGATCAGCCGCGCGATCCCGGCGTTGCCATCCGGAAATTTGATTCCCTCCCACGGGTTGTCGTGTCCCTCGAGCCAGTTGCGCGGCGGCCGTTCGAGCCCCATCGCGTCGAGTCCGGGAACCCATCCCGATCGGAACGCTCCCCAGGCGCTCTGCGTGTCGATGCCGGCGACGCCGTTGGAATCCGGGCTATGCCAGAAGTACTTGACGACGCTGGCATCCACCCCGACGAGGTCAACGAGGAAGTCTCTGTAACTCATCTTCTTGAGGCGGCGGACCTTCTCGTCGACACTCGCGCCCGGCATGTAGTCACGCGGGCTTTCGTACAGGTCGACGATGTCCTGTTGCCCCTGCCGAGGGAGGGGCGTCTTGGCGAGGAACTCGGCCCACGAAAGGGGTGGCGCACCGCTGGCCCGTCGGCCCGGGACGCCCACCACGAGTCGGTCCTCGCCGAAGTTCTCCTCGTCGAAGAACACCGCGTTCATCAAGCCGTACTCGCCGGCCAGTACGCCTCGTTCGCCGCCGAGCTTATGGAAACGATGGGGATCGATACCGATCTCCTCGAGCAGCGTCTCGCCCTCCGGCGTATATGCACCGGTGATGTACGATGTACCCGCGGTACCGATGATCTGGTGACCGTTGACCATGACCTCGTTGCGCTTGGCGTGCCCGCCGAAGTCGTCATGGTTGTCGAGCACCAGCACCTTCGATTCCGGCAGCGCCTTCTTGAAGTAATACGCCGCTGCCAGGCCGCTCAACCCTCCGCCCACGACAATCAGGTCGTAGATTTCGCCCGTATCCTCTGGGTTGTCCCAGGTCTTGCCGTAGCGCATCTCGTGCGCCACCTCGAACGAGCCCTCGTGGCTACCCCGCATTCCGGTCAGACCCGGCGGATAGTGCTCATCGGCATCCTGGAAGCCGCGTTTCGGAGACGTCGCGACGCTCGAGTCGCTCGCCGCGTGGGCGTCGGCCGGGCGCATCGCGCCTATCGCACCTGCACCACCGATCGCGACGCTGGCGCCATTGAGAAAATCGCGCCGCGTGATGGCGCGATCCATCCCGAGCTCACGGTCGGTGAACTTCATCGCAATCTCCTCATTTCGCCGGGGCAGAAGCAGCAGCGCGCCACTCGGCCCGCCTTGGCCGTAGGGGAGCCCCAAGCCCGGCCGAGCCCCGTAGCTGTGGCGCAAGCTAGCACATGTTCTTTGCGATCGGAACAAGGGATCGCGATGATAGTCTTCACCGCTCCAAGGCTCAGAAAAGGGGGCAGCAATCCAACCGTGGCGCGTGTGTGGAAGCGCTGACTCCGCTACCGCGTTTAGGACACAATCCCATTTGCTTGCTTTGGCTCGGCCGAGGGAACGCATATGAGCGACACAACTCACAAGGTACGGATGGTCGGCATCAACCATGTCGTGCTGGAGGTCGACAACTTGGATGAAGCGCTCGACTTCTATGGTCGGATCTTCGAGCTCGAGTTCCGCAACCGGTTCGAGCACATGGCGTTTCTGGATATGGGCGACCAGTTCCTCGCCCTCGCAGAGAGCGCCTCACGACAGCCCGACGAGGAAAGGCACTTCGGCCTCGTCGTCGACAACATGGAGCTCGCTCGCGCGCACCTGGCAAGCCTCGACGTTGAGATCCTTCCATCTCCGGGACCGGAGTTCCGAGACCCCTGGGGAAACCACATTCAGATCGTGGAGTACGCCAACATCCAGTTCAGCAAGACACCCGGGGTTCTGCGAGGCATGGGCCTGGAGAACCTGCCGAAATCGGCCGACGCTGAACGAGAGCTGTCCGACAAAGGCATGGCGTCGTAGGCGCGCGCAACGCATCCCCGAGAGCATCATCATGCGAATTCGACATACCGTCCTGATCACCGCCGCCGTGCTAGTGGCGGCCGCACCCGCACGCACGCCCGGGCACATCGAGCCCGGGCACGACGACGGATTATCCGTCAGTGCCCCACAGCAGCAGCAGCAGCAGCAACAACAGCCTCCGTGTTCGACGCCCGAGCATCGGCAGTTCGATTTCTGGATCGGGGATTGGGAGGTCTTCAACCCGCAGGGCCAGCGAGTCGGGAGCAATCGCATCGACAAAGTACTGGGCGGCTGCGCACTGCACGAGAGCTGGCGCGGCGGCACGGGCCATCGCGGCTCCAGCTACAACTTCTACGACGACGCCAGCGGGAAGTGGCACCAGACCTGGATCGATGTCGCCGGAGCGCCGCTGTACATCAACGGCAGCTTCGAGGACGGGCGGATGAGGATGGTCGACGATGCGGGCACTAGCCGCATCACTTGGACACCGCTCGAGAGCGACCACGTCCGCCAGCACTGGGAGCAACGCGCCGACCGCGACGCGATTTGGGCGACGGTGTTCGACGGCGAGTACCGACGCGGCTACTGACCACGGCAATCACGAGCTCCGGTTGTTCACATGAAGATCCTGAAGTTCGGCGGGACGTCGCTCCAGAACGCCGACCGGATAGCGGCGGCGGCGCGCATCGTTGCGCAGGCGACCATCAGCAACAACGTCTGCATGGTGGTATCCGCCATGGGTGGCGTCACCGACGCGCTGCTCGGCGCGTCGGAGCAAGCCGCCGCGGGCGCTGACTTCGAGGCGACCTGCGACGAAATCGAGTCGCGCCACATGGAAGCGCTCGAGGCCCTTGGGGATCCAACGGACCGTGACGTGCTGGCCGGGCGGCTCGAGTCCGTGCTGGGTGGGCTACGCGACCGTCTGCGAGGCGTCACCCTGGTGGGCGAATGCAGCCCACGGACGCTCGACTCGATCCTCTCTGTCGGCGAGCGCCTGTCGGTCGAAGTCGTTGCCGAAGCGCTGCGACGCGAAGGGTTGGCAGCCGAACCCTGTGATGCTCGGCAGCTAATCGTCACCGATCGACGCTTCGGCGCCGCAGCGGTGGAAACGGAAGCCACCTACGAGCGTCTTCGCGCCCATCTCATGGAGGTAGAAGGAGTACCTGTGCTCACCGGCTTCATCGCCTCGACCACCGACGGCAAGACGTCCACGCTCGGACGCGGCGGGTCAGATCTGACGGCGGCGCTGGCCGGGGCGGCCGTCGGCGCAGAAGTGATCGAAATCTGGACCGACGTCGACGGCGTTCTGAGCGCCGACCCGCGGCTCGTTCCCGCGGCCCGCCCGATCGGCCACCTCAGCTACGAAGAGCTCATGGAGCTGTCGCACTTCGGCGCCAAAGTGGTCTATCCGCCGACCGTGCGCCCGGCACGCAACGCGTCTATCCCCCTGCTAATTCGCAACACCATGAATCCTGGCTTCGCCGGCACACGCATCGACAACGAGCGCCCGAATCGGTCGCGGGCGGTGTCCGGGATCGCGTCGATTAGCCGGGTCAGTCTGATGCGTTTGGAGGGCGACGGCATGGTCGGTACGCCCGGAATTGCCGCGCGCCTGTTCGGCGCGCTGGCTGGTCAGGAGATAAACGTCATCCTGATCAGCCAGTCATCCAGCGAGCACTCCATCTGCCTGGCCGTTCCGCCTGACGCGATCGACGAGGCACGCGTACGGATCGACAGGGAGTTCCGTTTCGAGCGGAGTACCGGGCTCATCGACGAGCTCGTCGTAGAGCACGACCTCACCGTGCTGGCGGCGGTCGGTGAGGGCATGCGCCACACCCCTGGAATTGCCGGAAAGCTGTGCAGTGTACTGGGCGCCGGCGGGGTGAACATTCACGCGATCGCCCAGGGCTCCTCGGAGCTCAACATCTCGTTGGTCGTCGACAGGGCGGACGAAGGCCGTGCACTCCGGGCGACCCACGCGTGCTTGTTCGAAGACCCCGTACAGGCACGCATCGTGGTCGTAGGCACCGGTAGAGTGGGGTCGGAGCTACTACGACAGCTGCGGGCAGCCGCCAAGATGCAGCCCGGCCTGGTGGTCGTCGGAGTCGCCAACAGCCGCCTCATGAGCATGAGCAGCACGGGCCTGGTCGACGGGGAAGCGGGCGAGCGCGCCGCGGACCTGACCGAGCTGGTGGAGTGGACTCGCGGCCTCGACGGCTGTCGGGTGTTCGTGGACTGCACCGCGTCGGAGGAGATCGGGGAAGTCTATGCGCCGCTGCTGCGTGCCGGCGTCGCCGTGGCCACCGCAAACAAGAAGCCGCTGGCGAGCACGTTCCATGCCTGGGAGGCCATCCGCGGGGCACCCGCGGGCAACGCTGGCTTGTACCACGAGGCTACGGTTGGCGCCGGCCTACCGGTGATCCGCACACTGACCGATTTGTTGGCGAGCGGTGACCGTCTGCTGAAGATCGAGGGCACCTTCTCAGGGACCCTGAGTTACTTGATGGACAGATTGAGACACGGTGTGGCGTTCAGCGCCGCGGTGCGCCAGGCGCACGAGGCGGGCTACACGGAACCCGATCCGCGTGATGATCTGAGCGGCATGGACGTGGCCCGCAAGATGCTGATCCTGGCACGGGTGGCAGGGCGCGCGCTGGAGCCCGGCGACATTCGAGTCGAGCCACTGGTCACCGATGCATCGCTCACCGCGGGGTCGCTCGACGAGTTCTGGGCCGGGCTGGAGACCCTCGACGAAGGCTTCGCGCAGCGCCAAGCAGAAAGCGCGCGAGGCGGCCACAGCCTGTGCTATTTGGCCAGGCTGGATGATCAGGGAGCAAGCGTCGGTCTGCGGGAGATCTCTTCCGAGCATCCGTGTGCCGGTGTCCGAGATCGCGACAACCTCTTCGCTTTCTGGACCGAGCGCTACAGTGACACGCCGCTGGTGGTGCAGGGCCCCGGGGCGGGTCCCGCGGTGACCGCCGCCGGCGTGCTAGTGGATATCCTCAGAGCAGTGAGAGACTCGGGCGCGACGGTGGCCGTGCCGCGACCAGCACGAGAGGGAGTACCCACGTGAGGACCCTGCGAGACCTCGGACTCAGTGAAAAGATCCCGGTCTGCGTGCTGGGCGCCACCGGGAGCGTCGGCCAGCGTTTCGTAAGCCTGCTGGCAGAGCACCCGTGGTTCGACATCCGTGCGCTCATGGCCTCGGACCGATCCGCCGGCAAAAGCTACTACGAGGCCACTAACTGGGTTCAATCCACTCCCCTGCCCGATCGCGTCGCCGGAATGATCGTGCAACGGTGTGCGTCTCGCGAAGATTGCCCGCTGGCGTTCTCGTCGCTGGACTCGAGTGTCGCCGGCGACATCGAGAGCGGCTTTGCCGAGGCCGGGTCGCTGGTCGTGTCCAACGCCAAGAACCACCGCATGGACGCAGACGTGCCGCTGCTCGTGCCCGAGGTCAATGCGGCGCACCTCGACCTGGCCCCTCTGCAGCAACATTCCGGTGCCATCATCACCAACCCCAACTGCTCCACCATCGGCGTTGTGCTGGCCCTGAAGCCGCTGTTCGACGTCTTCGGCGTCGAGGCGTTCTCAGTGGTCACGCTACAGGCGGTCTCGGGCGCAGGGCTTCCCGGGGTATCGAGTCTACAGATGCTCGACAACGTACTGCCGTACATCGACGGAGAGGAAGACAAGATCGAGACTGAATGCTGCAAGATCCTCGGGGTGCTGGAAGCAGGTGCGATCAATCCGGCGCCGATCGTCGTTAGTGCCGCCTGCAATCGCGTCGCGGTGATCGACGGACACACCTCGTGCGTCTCCGTCCGGCTAGGTAGCGCGGCGACGCGAGACGACCTGTTGAAAGCCTGGGATCGCTTCAGCGCCGAGCCCCAGCAGCTCGGGCTCCCTTCAGCACCGACTCGCCCGGTGCACTATCTGACCGGGGTCGCCGATCCACAACCGCGACTGCACCGCGACCTGGGAAAGGGCATGTCAGTGTCCGTGGGGCGCCTACGAGATTGCCCGGTTCTCGACTTCAAGTTCGTGGCCCTGTCGCACAACACCGTACGGGGCGCCGCCGGAGGCGCGATCCTGGCCGCCGAGCTCGCCATCGCGCGCGGGCTCCTGCCAAATACCTCTCGCTGACACGCGCCCCGGCCCGTGCTCGTCGCCCCGGATGTGCTTGTCTTATCTCAGCCTTCACAACTCGACCCTGCGAAACTCGACCGGGTGGCTCTCCGACTGTAGCGAGATCGATCCACCGCTCAGCATGATGCCGCTGCCCGCGGCACGCTGCCGCGCCACCGGGTCGCTCTCATCTAACTGGGGCTCCGAGTATTCGATCAGCGCCTCGCCATCGATCAGATGTCTGACCAAGGCGTTGCCCCGCACCTCGACCTCGACCGTGACCCATTGATCGCCGTGGTACGTCTTGGAGGTCGAGTTCGTGCAGTGCTGCGTCACCAGCTCGCCGTCCATGACAACGTGGGTGCCAGGCGTGCACAGGTTTGCCGTGGGGCGCTCCGTGGCGCCGTCGCCCCCCAGCAGCTGCACCTCGATCGACACCGGGAAGTCCGTGTCGCGCTGCATGCTTTCCGGAGGCTGCCCGTGGATCATGATACCGCTGTTGCGGATCGCCCAGTCTGGCCCTCCCGGAACCTGCTCCCCGACGAACCGGTATTCAACGCGAAGCACGTAATTCGAAAACGACTCGGCAAAGAACAGATGCCCGAAGCGGCCGGCGAAGGTGTCGTAGGCGTCGTAAACCACCTTCAGGACGCCGTCCTCCACACGAAACGTGTCGCCGAAGTTGTCGCCGAGCTCGTAGCCAGTGATCTTGGGAGTCCACCCAGTCAGGTCCTTGCCGTTGAAGAGCTGCGTCCACTCCTGCGATTCACCATCTGCCGGGAGCGCCACGCCGCTGGCCATGAGGGCTGCAGCGACGCCGATCAACTTCCAGTTCTTCACGTCTGCCTCCCTGCTGCGACGGAGTCTATTTGCAACAATACGGCGATCGAGGCGATCACACTGTAGCGGTACGGAGCGCGATATGAGAGTCGGTTTCATCGGACTGGGCAATGTGGGGGGCAAGCTCGCTGCGAGCCTGCAGCGCAACGGATTCGATCTCGTGGTTCACGACCTGAATCAAGACGCGACGCAGCAAGTCGTCGAAAACGGCGCCGGGCCCGCAGATTCTCCGCGCCAGCTAGCGGCTGCCGTAGACCTCGTCATCACCTGCCTGCCGACGCCGCAGGCGGTCGCCGACGTGATGGAGTCGACCGACGGCGTCCTGTCGGGCATGCAGCCTGGGCAGATCTGGATGGAGATGAGCACCACCGATGCGACCGAGGTGCAGCGCCTTGGCGCGCGAGTGCGCCAGCTCGGGGCCAGCGCCCTCGACGCCCCCGTGTCGGGCGGCTGCCACCGGGCCACTACCGGGAATATCTCGATTCTTGTCGGTGGCGACAGAGCCGCATTCGAGACCGCGATGCCAGCGCTCTCCGCTATGGGTCGGCGCATCCTCCACACCGGACCTCTGGGATCGGCGTCGATCCTCAAGGTGGTGACCAACTACTTGTGCTCGGTGCACCTCGTTGCGCTCGGTGAAGCCCTCAAGGTTGCCAAGCAGTCCGAGATAGACCTGAGCACGACGTTCGAGGCCATCCGCATCTCATCCGGCAACTCCTTCGTGCACGAGACCGAGAGCCAGGTGATTCTCAACGGCAGCTACAACATCGGCTTCACGATGGATCTGGTGCTCAAGGACATGGGGCTGTTCGACGATCTCGCCCAGCGGCGGGATGTGCCTCTCGAGCTGTCGCCGCTGATCCTCGACATCTTCAAGGACGGCCACCATCGGTTCGGCCCCCGGGCCTGGTCGTCGATGATCGTCAAACGGCTCGAGGAAGCGTGCGGCGTCGAGTTGCGCGCTGCGGGGTTTCCCTCGGAGATCGTCGATGCCGAGCCGGAGCAGCCCGGGGTCGAGGTCGGCAGCTACGGAAACACCGACTGACCGCACGTTTGGCGCCGGCTACTCCGGCGCCGGGCGAACGCGCAGGCGCATCAACCACCGGGTGGCGCCAAGGCCGATCAGCGACGCTGCGGCGATGTAGGCGAAGAACAGCTGATAGCCGGCTTGGTCGGCGTACGTTCTGATCAGATAGCTACTCACCTGCGGGATGTAGATGTCCGAGGAGTAGCCCATGATGGAGATGAAGCCGATGGCGGTGCCGGTGAGGTAGGTGGGAATGGGACAGTCCTGCAACACCGCCCAGATCAAACCCCGGACCGCGTAGACGAGGCAACCGAATGGCACGACCAGCGCCCACAAGATCCAGGCAGCGCCGGGGCCCGTGTTCATTGTCGCCAGGAACGCGCAGATCGCCGCACCGCAGGCAAACAGCCACAGCAACGCACGCGGGTTGGTGACCCGATCACCGACGACACCGCCGAATACGCCACCGATCGGACGCATCCACACTCTTATCGTTCCGAGCGCGAGGGTCGCGGCCACCGTCATCCCGAACCCGGCACGTTCGCCGAAGCTCGGAAACTCGATGGCTGCCCAGAACAGATGAAAGACCGCCGTCAACATGATGCACATCAGCCACACAGTTGGCTCACGGACGATCAGCAACACCTCCGACAGCTTGATGCCGGCGGGCTCGTCCGCGGGTGTGTCTGCGGACCCTGTGCCGAAGAGTATCCACAGACCGATCAGGGCCGACAAGACACCGTAGAAACCGAACACCGCGGACATGCCCAGCGTCTGGGTCGCAAACCAGCTGAACAGCAACGAGGCGATGGTCATGATGATTGCCTCGAGCAGTCCTCGGGAACCCTCCAGCAACCCGAACAAGCGTCCCTGCTCGTCGGCGCTGCCGAGCAATCGGACCTGCTTGAGCATCGCCGACCACAGGATCAGCACGCCGATGACACCCCACGCCGCATAGATCGCCAGCAGCGACCGGTAGCTGGGGATGGTGGCGATCCAAAAGAACGTCGCCGCGCCGGTCAGCAGCGAGATGACCACCAGCCGCCGCGGCGCCACCTTGTCGGCCAGCCAGCCGCCCGGCAGGTAGCAGATCACGGACGCCACTGCGTAGGTCGAGCTCAGGTTGCCCAGCTGTGCCTCGGTGAGCTGAAACACCTCCATTAGCGGTGACCTGAACAACTGACGCAGGTACGGGGCGCTATAAATAAACGATGCGGCCAGCGACAGCAGCAGCACCTGCAGGTACTTGAGCCTCCGGTCCACGTGGACGCGTCCGGGGGGCTGACCTGGGGGGTTCGATTCCATGGCTCTAGCCCTAGCAGGGTGCTGAAGAACTCTGGTGGGTCTGGCGCGTGGGTCTTGCTGGCGAGATCAAGGAAGAGGGACGATGGCGATGCCAAGGCGCATCGTCGAGGAGCTCTGACGCTGAGATCGTCGGCAACCCCCGCGCGCCCTACGGGTTACGGCGTCGCCATAACCAGACCCACCAGAGTTCTTCAGCACCCTGCTAGACGACCGGGTCGTCGGCTGGGGCGAGGTGGAGCTCGTCGCCTTCGTACGGGTGCTGCTCCGCCACGACCTCGTCGAGCTCGACGCCGAGCCCTGGCGCGGTTGGTGGGATGACGAAACCGTCCTCCCACTGTATCGGCGACTTGAGTATCTCTGCGTGGAAGCCGCCCCAGGTACGTATGCCCTCGAGAAGGAGGAAATTGGGGCTGCAGGTGCTGATCTGGATGTTCGCCGCACCCACCACCGGACCACCATACAGGTGTGGCGCGATCTGTGCGTAGTGAGCTTCTGCCATGCCGGCAATCTTCTTGGCCTCGAGGATCCCACCGCAGCGCCCGAGGTTGATCTGCAGAATCGCCGCGGCCCGCTCGTGCAGCAGGCGGGCGAAATCGTGTTTCGTCGTGAGACGCTCGCCGGCGGCGATAGGAATGCAGGTAGCACGAGCCACAGCACCCATCTCCACGGCGTTCTCCGGCGGCGTCGGCTCTTCCAGCCACAGCGGATCGTACTTCTCCAGGCGCTTGGCGAGACGGATAGCGCTCGCGGCAGTCATTTGACCGTGCGTACCGAACAGCAGGTCTGCCCGAGTCCCGACCGCCTCTCGGATGCGCCTCACGTAACGCTCCGATCGATCGAGCGCCTCGATCGATAGCTGACGAGGGTCGAAGGCGGAGTAAGGACCTGCCGGATCGAACTTGATGGCGGTGAAGCCCCGATCGACATACGCGACGGCGCGCTCGGCCGCCAGCTCGGGATCGAGGTACACGTCGACGCCGTCGCCTTCCTCGGCATACAGATATGTGTACGAGCGCAACCGCTCGTGGACCTGCCCTCCAAGGAACTCGTAAACCGGCCTATCGAGCTCCTTGCCGATGATGTCCCAGCAGGCCATCTCGACGCCGCTGAGCACGCCCATGGTGGCCAAATCGGGATGTTGGCTGTATCCGTCAGAGTAGACGCGGCGCCACAGCAGCTCGATCTTGAAGGGATCGTGGTCAATGACACCGCGGGCGCAGACGTCCTCGATCATGCTTGCCGCAACGTGTGGATGGAAGGGTACGCCGTAGGCCTCGCCGATCCCCTCGACACCCCCATCGGTGGTCAGTTTGACAAAAACGAAGTAGCGACCACCGAAGCCTGGCTCCGGGTTGCCGACCACAAAGGTCTTGGCGTCAACGATCTTCATGGCCAGGTCGTCTCGTGCACCATCCTCAGAGCCGGCTCACGACCAGACGGGCTTACCGCGGTCGTTTGACTAGTACCTGGCCTTCTCGGCGTAGAAGCCGTTGATGACCTTCGTCTCGAGAAACTCCTCGAGCCCGTGGCCACCCCATTCGCGGCCGTTACCCGACTGCTTGTAGCCACCGAACGGAGAGTCGTAGTCCTGGGCGTTGCCGTTGAGGTACACGCTTCCGGCCTTGAGCCGCCGGGCGACCCGCCGCGCACGGTCCCAGTCCTGCGTGTGAACGTAGGCGCCAAGACCGTACGGCGTATCGTTGGCGATGCGGATCGCCTCCTCCTCGTCGGCGAACCGGATCATGCACAGCACCGGGCCGAAGATCTCTTCTCGGGCAATGGTCATCCGGTTGTTAACGCCCGCGAAGATCGTCGGCCTGACGAAGTACCCAGTATCGTGGCCTTCCGGCTTGCCCGGGCCACCCAGGGCTAGCTCCGCGCCCTCGTCGACGCCGATGTTGATCAAGCGCTGCACCTTGTCGAACTGTGTCTTGGACACCAGAGGTCCAATGTGGGACCCGCTCTCGGTGGGGTCACCCACTTCCACGCCCTCGCCTACCCGCACTGCGGTCTCGACCGCCTGGTCATAGACGCTCTCGTGAACCAACATGCGCGTCGGGGCGTTGCATGATTGCCCGGTGTTCTCGAAGCAGTGCAGAACACCCTTGCGCACCGCCCCCTCGAGGTCGGCGTCCTCGAAGATCACGTTGGGCGACTTACCGCCGAGCTCCTGTAGCACCCGCTTGACGCTGTCGGCTGCGGCCTTGGCGACGGCGGACCCGGCGCGCGTCGAGCCGGTGAGCGACACGAGGTCGACATCGGGATGTTCGGCAAGCCGGGCCCCCACTACCGGACCCTCCCCGTGCACCATGTTGAACACGCCGGCCGGCACGCCGACTTCGTCGACGAACTCGGCGAACAGATGCGCCGACAGCGGTGACAGCTCGCTGGGCTTGAGCACCATCGTGCAACCGGCCAGCAGCGCCGGCGCCACCTTGCAGGCCAGCTGGTTGATCGGCCAGTTCCAGGGAATGATCAATCCACATACACCTATCGGCTCCAGCACGACGTTGCCGCTGCGCCCGGATTTTTCTTCCAGCGAGAGGCCCCTCAACGCGGCAATGGTGGCTTCGAAGTGCCCTGGGCCGCACGCCGCTTGCGACCGGTAGCTCAGGTCATGAGGCGCACCCATCTCGCTGATGATGGCGTCGACCATCTCGTCGTAGCGACGCTTGAACACCGCGACGATCTGCTCGGCGAGCTCGATGCGCTCTGCCACAGAGCTCGTCGAATACCCGTCGAAGGCGGCGCGGGCGGCGCTGACGGCGCGATCGATGTCCGCCGCATTACCCAGGTAGATTTCGGCGATCGTCTCTTCGGTGGCCGGGTTGATCACCGGGGCCGTACTTACGTCACCCCGCGGCGTCGTCCACTGCCCGTCGATATAGAAGCCCAGGGGCTCGCCCATCAGCGTGTCTCCACTTGTTCAAATCTAGCAGGGTGCTCAAGAACTCTGGCGGATCTGGTTACGGCGTCGTGGGGCCAGATGCAAGGCGACGCGACGCCGGCGATGCTTGTTGTAACGTCCAGGAGGGCCAACGCTGCAGATGGCCCCACGACGCCGTAACCCTTCGGGCGCCTGGGGGTTGCCGGCGATCTCAGCGTCAGAGCTCCTCGAGGATGCGCCCGGGCATCGCCATCGTCGCTCTTCCTTGACCTCGCCACCAAGACCCACCCACCAGACCCACCAGAGTTTTTCAGCACCCTGCAAGATGCGCAACCTATGGCACACTCCGTGGGAGCCGCGATGCTTGCAGCCTGCGGAGAAGCTCATGACCAGACGTGTCCTGGCAGCTTTCGACTGCACGCTGTGCACCCTTCTGTTTTTGTCGGGTCCGCCCGCGCCCGACCCCTCAGCCGTGTTCTCCTTCGTTGTCGCGCCTCCGCAACTGACCGTCGATGCTCCAATCCCCGCCCCCGTTGAAGGCCAGAGGAACCCGAAACAAAGCACCACGGCCTGGTCGCCCTTGTTGATCGCCGGCCAGAACGAGCTAGAGGCATGCGCGATGAAGTAGGCGGCTCCCGCGCAGGGCGCACAGTTGAGCGATAACACAATCGCCTTTTTCCCCGAGGCCGCCTACGGGCCGGCCTTGAACTCGGTAGGCATCGCTCAGCGATGCCGAGAGCTTGGACACCGTGTCGTCTTCCTGTGTGATCCGGGGTTCGCCGGCGTCTTCGAGGGGTACGGCTTCGAGGAGCGGACGATCAACATGTCCGAGCCCATGGCGCCGGAGGAGATGGCACGCTACTGGTCCGATTTCATCAACGGCCACATTCCGAACTTCGGCAAGTCACCATACGACCAGATCGACAACTATGTGAAAGACTGCTGGACGGCCATCATCGACACGGCAATTTGGGCCGAAAAAGGAGCTGCCGCAGGTCCTCGACGAGCTGCAGCCCGACCTCGTTTGTGTCGACAATGTCATCCTCTTCCCAGCGATCAAGCGCTTCGCCGCGCCCTGGGTGCGAATCATCTCGTGTAGCGAGAACGAGATTCCGGATCCGGACATACCGCCGCACCTTTCTGGCTGCGGCGCAACCGACCGAGCCTGCGCGGCACGCTTCACGGAGCGGTTCAACAAGGTCATCTCGCCGATCCATGAGCGCTTCAACGACTTCCTACGGGAGTGTGGCGAAGAACCTTATCCGCTCGGCGAGTTCTTCGAGACGTCGCCGTTCTTGAACCTGCTGCTGTACCCCGAAGCTGTTCGGTTCGCCCGACGCGATCGCCTCGATCCAGCGCGATTCCAATACCTCGAAGGCTGCGTCCGACAGGAAGATCGCTACCAGGTACCGGTGTTCGAGGCCCACGACGACGGAGCGCTGATATACGTGAGCTTCGGCAGCCTCGGCGCCGGCGACACCGCGCTGCTGGCACGCATCATCGGCGTGCTCGGCGAGCTACCGTACAGAGCGCTGGTCAACGTCGGCGACTACATGGAATGCCACGCGCTGCCACCGCCGAACGTGCACCTCGCATCGTGGTTCCCGCAGCCATCGGTGATCGCGCAGGCCGACGCAGTCATCCACCACGGCGGCAACAACAGCTTCACGGAGTGCCTGTACTTCGGTAAGCCAGCGCTCGTTCTCCCCTTCGTGTGGGACGGTCACGACAACGCAACTCGCGTCCAGGAAACCGGCCACGGCCTCAAGATGCATCGATCGGAATGGACCGATCACGAGCTCGCGGCAGCCTTGGCGACACTGCTGAACGACCAGTCCATACGCACCAGGCTGATGACCACGAGCGCACAGATGCGGACACAGAACGGTCCGAGGCGCGCCGCCGGGCTGCTCGATATGCTGCTACGAGCACCCGCCTAGTTCTTCCTTGCGTTTGCTGACGTAGGCGCAGAGCTCCTCGTCGATCGCCGCATCCAGCGGCGGCTGTTCGTAGTCCTGCAACAGGCGCTTCCAGATGCCGTTGGCGCGGGCGCGCGTAGTCACGGACCCAGCCTCTTCCCAGGTCTCGTAGTTTCGCCAGTCGGAGAGCATCGGTGAGTAGAAGGCGGTCTCGTAGCGTTCCATGGTGTGCGGGGAGCCGAAGAAGTGTCCCCCTGGACCGACTTCCTGTATCGCTTCGAACGCCAGCGTGTCCTCGCTGACCTCGATCGGGCGCAGGTACTCCGCCAACATCTGCAACATCTCGGCGTCGATGATCAGCTTCTCGAACGAGGCGGTCAGCCCGCCCTCGATCCAGCCGGCGGCGTGCTCCACCAGATTCGTATGCGCCAAAATGGCGCCCCAGAGCGACATCGAGCTCTCGTAAACTGCCTGCTCGTCGACGGTAGGCGACGCGGTGGTGTTGCTGGAGCGGAACGGCAGGTTGTTGCGGCGCGCCAGCTGACCGCTGGCGTGCGCTGCCTTGGTGTACTCGGGTGTGCCGAAGGCCGGAGAGCCCGAGCGCATGTCGACGTTCGACGTGAAGGCTCCATACACCGACGGCGTGCCCGGATTGACGATCTGCGTGAAGGCGATGCCCATCAGCGCCTCGGCGTTCTGAAGCGTTAACGTACCAGCCAGCGTTGCCGGCCCCATGGCTCCGGCCAGCGAGAACGGTGTGACGCAGACCGACTGCCCAGCCCGCGCCATCGCGATGGTGCCCTCGGCCATCGGAATGTCGAACTGCAGCGGCGTGTTGGTGTTGATGATGGACTGCAGTGCCGGCCGTCGCGCCAGCTCGGCACGGTCGACGCCGAGACCGATGCACGCCATCTCGATGGCGTCCTCGGCGCGATCCCGACCGAGCGCCTGCGGCTGCCAGGTCTTGTCGAGCAGCCGGGCCTGCGCCAGGTACAGATCGAGGTGACGCGTGTCGGGGTGCAAGTCCATCGCCTCGAACGGGCCGCCGCCCTCCTGGTGGACGATGTTGAGGCTCTGGATGAGGCGCAGATAGTCGCATTGCTCCTCGTAAGTACCCGTGCGGCGGCCGCGATCCAGGTCGTTGCAGAACGCCGGGCCGCCGACGGAGGTAAACACGATGTTGCGGCCGCCGATCTTGACGTGCCGGTCGGGGTTGCGGGCGTGGAGGGCGAACTCCGACGGGGCCAGCGCCACTTTCTCTTCGATGAGCACTGGATCGAAACGCACCATCTGGGCCGCCTCGTCGACGTCTGCTCCAGCCTCGCAAAGCAGACTACGAGCTTCCCCTTGAAGCACGCGGACGCCGATTTCCTGGAGCAACCTCAGCGATGCATGATGGATGGCCTCCACCTGATCGTCGCTGAGCACCTGCATCGGCGCATACGGGTTGACCACCTCGCACCACGGAAGCTGACGCACACCGGCCTGGGAACGCCGCTTTCGGCCCCGGCCTCTCCGTCTCGCCATCGACCGCTCCATTCTTCGGTACCTGTCGTCGCCGATCGGAACGCCGACCGCGTGGGTCCCGATACGCCGTCCGAGACAGCGTGAGGTCGGCAGTGTAGAGGACGAATCGGGCCGCCACCAAACGCCGACTCAGCTGCTACCTGAACGCTCCGATGCACATGTCAGAGGCTATCCCTTGCTTGCTGCAGGGCCGCATGACTACAGTCCGCATCTGGAGTCGTTTCGAGCAGAGGTAACGTTCGATGGCCGTTGGCCGAGTGCGGAGTCGACATCGCCGCAAAATCCTGTTCGCGAGCCTGATGCCGGGAGTGATCATCGGTGTCCCGCTGGCGATGTTGCTGGTCTCCGAGCTTCAATCACTGGGTCGCTTGGAGCAGGCGTCGAGACAGGTGCTGACGCAGACGGGCGTGCGCGTCGCCGACGAGCTGGCAAGGGCAATTCGACGCGATCTCACGACCATGTACAGCGAGGTTCTGAACGCGATTCCACGCATCGCCTTGCGCCGAGGAGACCTGGAGACCATCCGCTCTCTCGTGGATGCCCACCGTGATCCCGCGGCGCTGGGCACGTTCTTCGTGGGTATGGAGTCGGCGCGAGCGGAAGCGCTCGGTCAAGTAACTCGCTACACCGTTCTGTTCGATCGGGCGGAGCCGTTCGATGGGCCGGAGAATCCTCGGCTCGTCGCGACGACGTTCGGTGGGCCTGGTGCCATCGAACCACCCGCTGCACCGAGCCACCTGGAGTTCCGCACCGACCCGGAGCTCGCCATGGTAGTGGCCGCACGCGTCGAGCACATAGAGGCGACGGGGATCCCGGAGGGTTGCGGCTTCGTTTCAGTCAGAGACCAGGATCACCTTGTCGCCGTACGCCTGGTGTATTCGGATACGACGCGCACGCGAGTCGATCGCTTCGTCGGATTTACCGTCCCCGTCGACCAGCTTGCCTCACAGTACTTGCCCAGCCTGGCGGCCCAGATTCGCGGATCGGAAGCCCTTTTCTCAACCGACCAACCACTGGAGGTCTCGATCTTCGACGCGAGCGGCACCGAGACCTATCGAACCGGCCCGTCGTTGGTCAGCAGCTACGTCCATCAGGCAGCGTTTCCAATGCTGCTGCTCGGCGACGACCACCTGCTAGCCAACCCCGACGACCACCAGCCCGTGCCTGTCTGGGTCGTTCGCACTGGCTATCCGGGAACCGATCCGGCGGAGCTGGCAAGAAGCAGTACGAATCAGCAACGTCAGGTGCTGTTTCTGGTGACCGTGGTCGCCGCGGTCGGCGTCGTCCTGTCGGGGCGCGCCGTCGCCCGCGAGCTCGGCGTCGCCGAGCTCAAGAAGGAGTTCGTGTCCAGCGTCTCGCACGACCTGAAGACGCCGCTGGCGTCGATCCAGGTTCTTGCCGACATCATCGACAAGGGCGTCCTGCCGCCGGAGAAAGTGCGGGGCTACGGAACGGTGATCGGCGCGGAAGCGCGCAAGCTCGGCAAGCTCATCGAAGGGATGCTGGAATTCGAGCGCATCGATTCTGGCGGCCGCAGCTACATCGTGGAGACGATCGACCTGCGCGACCCGGTACGGGAAGCGATCGGCGAGTTCGCCACCCAGCTCAAGGAAACCGGGTTTCGAACCGAGGTGCGCCTGCCGGCGAGCCCGGTGCCGTTCGTCGGTAATCTGGAGGCTCTCTCGCACGCGTTCGGCAACATCGTCGGCAACGCCATCAAGTATTCCGAGGATCACCGGTTTCTGCGCGTCGAGCTGATGGCGGAGGACGGCAATGCCGTAATCAAGGTGCACGATCACGGCGCCGGTATTCCGGCCAGCGAACGCTCCCGGATCTTTCAGCGCTTCTATCGCGTGCGCCGTGACCCCGAGACAGATCCGACCGGTACCGGACTCGGCTTGCCCATCGCTCAGCACGTCGTGCGATCTCACGGCGGCACGATCTCGGTCGAGAGCAGCTCTGCACGGGGATCCGTGTTCCGTATCGAGCTACCGCTGGCGCACACCCAAGACAACGATCCACCGGATGCAGTCCGATGACCGCCGCGAGTCCTACGATCCTGGTCGTCGAGGACGAGAAGCCGATGCTGCTCGGCTTGGTCGACAGCCTTCACCTCGAAGGGTTCAGCGTAGTTACCGCCGAGGACGGCCAAGACGGCCTGCGCAAGGCGATGGAGTTGAAGCCGGACGCCATGATCCTCGACATCATGCTCCCGAAGCTCAGCGGCTTCGAGGTTTGCAGGGCGCTGCGCGACAAGAACATCCAGGTACCCATCCTGGTGCTGTCAGCTCGCGGCCAGGAGTCCGACAAAGTACTCGCCCTGGGGCTAGGCGCCGACGACTACGTCACCAAGCCGTTCACCGTGAACGAGCTGGTCGCCCGAGTACGGGCGCTTGTGCGTCGCGCTTCGGTATCCGCTCCGCGTACCGAGAGCTACCGCTTCGGAGACGTGACCCTGGACTTCCTGCACATGACGGCACACAAGGGGCAGCGCCAGATCCCCATCACGCATCTCGAGCTGGAGGTGATGCGTTACCTGATCGAGCGTCGTGGCGAGGCGGTATCACGCGACGACCTGCTGCGCGACGTCTGGCACTACGGTACCGACCCGACGACCCGTGCGGTCGATAACCTCGTGGCGCGCCTCAGAAAGAAGCTCGAGAACCGCCCTCACGCGCCGAGCTACATGCTGACGATCCACGGCTACGGCTACAAGTTCGTGGACTGATCGAATGCGGCGTCTTAGCAGGCGACAAACTGTTACAAGCTATTACATTTCATTGACCTTACTTTACCTTGTGCTCGGTAACCGTCCTGTATGTTGACCTTGGTTTATCAGCTGTTTGCATGTTCCCCAAAACACAAGACGTCTGCCGTGACAAAGTGCGCAGTTGGGCTCTGCATCGTCATGTTGCTGGTCGCCGTCCCGACGTCGGCGATGGCACAGGGAAACACCAGTACCGTTCAAGGGACGGTAGGCGACGCCGATGGCGCCGGTCTTCCCGGCGTCCTGGTGACGGCACGCAACCAGGACACCGGCATCACGCAGAGCAACATCACCGACAGGGCGGGGCGCTATCGCGTCGCCGGAATCCCGCGCGGCACCTACATCATCACGTTCGTGTTACAGGGCTTTGCCAGCCTCGAGCGCCCCGACATCATGGTGCGGCTTGACGAGGAGCTCATCCTCGACGTCGCGCTGCAGCTGAGCGCGGTAGAGGAGACCATTACGGTCACCGCTGAGACGCCGCTGATCGAGAGCACGAAGGCCGAGTTCACCTGTAAACACCGGCGCAACCGTCCAGATCGAGAGCAACGACGACGGCCGCTACTTCCGCCGCGCGCTGCCGATCGGTAGCTTCGAGATCACGTTCGAGAAGGAGGGTTACGTTCCGGCGCGCGATTTTCGACGCCTGGGGAGCGGTCAAACCACCCACGACGCAGTGCTGGAGCCAGCGCGCATCGCAACCGTCAGCATCGGATCCTCGCCGGAGTACATCGCCGCCTACGCCGCCTTCGAGGCCGGTGATCTGCCTCAAACCATCGAGATCCTCACCACGCTCGTGGGCCACCAGCCAGACTTCGGGCCGGCCCATCTGCTGCTCGCCAGATCGCACTATGAGCTCGAGCACTGGGTCGAAGCCATCGCTGGCTACAAACGCGTCATCGAGCTCGAGCCGGGCGTTCCGGTGGCCTATCTCGATCTAGGGGTTGCGCTGTCGCAAGTCGGCGATCTGGACAGCGCGGCCGGGTACTTCGAGAAGGCGGTATCGATGCAGCCCGACGATGCCACTGTGTACTACAACGTCGGCGCAATCTTCGTCCGCGCCGATCGCGTGGACGAGGCGATCGAGTACCTGACACGCGCCACCGAGCTCGATCCCGAAGCCGCGTTGGCACACAAGGCGCTGGCCTTCGCGCTGGTACGAAACGCGGATAGCGCGGCTGCAGCCGTTCATCTGGAGCGCTATCTGGAGATCGAGCCGGAGGCTGCCGATGCAGCCGAGATGGCGGCGTTGCTGGAGCAACTACTCGGCTCGTGAGCCCGGGAGGCCAGCGGTGAGCCGCTTCCGCCTCGGTGCAATCGGTATGTGGGCGGCGCTAGGCGTCGCCTTGATACCATCGCTCGCCGCTCCCTCGCCAGCCAGCTGGCGCGCCGAAGCCGGACGCTGCCCTGCTGCGCTGTGGCACCTCGATCCAATGGCACCACAGCAAACGGTCGACGTGCTGCTGGAGCAAGCGACCGTGGCGGCGGCGCGCGGTGATTGGGATTCTGCGCGCCGCGTGTTGAACCGCGCACGGCAGCTGGCCCCACAACGTGCGGACGTGCTTTTCGAGCTCGGTGTGGTCCTGGAACGAACAGAGGATCCCGTCGGTGCCATTGACGCGTACCGACAGGCTATCGCGCTCGATTTCCGTCTGGTGCCTGCGGTCGAGAACCTGGCGGCGCTGCTGGCGACCCGCGACGACCTCGACGGCGCAGTCTACGTGCTCACAGCTGCACTAGAGTACCGGCCCAATGTCGCCAGCCTCCATTACCACCGCGCGTTGCTGGTGTTCCGGCGCGAGCAGCGTCTGGTCGCCCCAGCCATCGAAGATCTGGAACGCGCCCGCGCCCTAGGCTATACGCGCCCTCATCTATACCTGTTGCTAGGGCGGGTCGCGAGGATCGGCGGGGATGCCGCCGCTGCCCGTGCGCTCATCCAGAAGGGTCTTGATCAAACTCCCGAGGACACCGAGCTGCTGCGCGAGCTGGGGTTGTCGCTCGCTGCCCTCGGTGAGACCGAGACCGCCGCCGAGATGCTCGTGGAAGCGACGCGACTGGCGCCGGCGGACACCTCACTGGCCGTCGATCTCGGGCGCTTGTATCTGCGCGCCGGCCAGCCCGAAAGTGCGCTCGCCCTGCTACGCGAGCTCGCTGACGTACCCGATGCGCTCTACGTGATCGGTCAGGCACAGCAGGCGCTCGGGCGACCGGAGGCAAGAGCGACCCTGGAGCAATTCCAGGCGATTCAGGCACGAGCCCAGGCCGCCGAAGAAGCCGAGGCGCGGGCGATGGTAGAGGTCGGGGCCGGTGTCGACAGCTGGGGCAACGGGGACATCGCGGCGGCGACCACGCACTTCGAACGCGCTCTGATCGAACGCCCCGGGTGGGCTACGGCGCGGTCCTACCTGGCGGCCGCGCGTCTGGAGTCGGGTCAAACAGACGCGGCAATCGATCTCGCTACGGCGCTGCTCGTGTCAGACGAGAGCAACGCCCAAGCCCTCATGGTGCTGGGACGGGCTCGGCTGAGCTCTTCGATTGCAGAGGGTCTGGCGCTTCTCGAGCGCGCCGCGAACCTCTACCCCTACCGCGCAGTCTGCCTGCTGACCCTGGCCCAAGCCTACATTGACACGGGACGTAGCCCCGAAGCTTCGTCGCTCGTCGAACGCGCCGCGCGCATCGAGCCTGACAATCCGTGGGTCGCCGAGCTGCGACGTTTTCTGGAGCTTGGCGCCAGGTAAATCGACCGCTTCCGGGTAGCGCAGCGTGCTTGGTTCGTTCTACCAAGTCAATCTAACGTAATTGTTTGTATCAAGTTGTCTCAGTTACCGCGGTCTGAACCGTTGCACCGTGTTCGCCAGCGCGATTGGTAATAGACTGCCGAACTGCAGTTTCCCCGCGTCGGGCCGACTCCCGTGTGCGCGTCTCATAGCGCCCGGTCGTTGTTCACGATCGACCACGGGTTATTTATGGGCGAAGGGTGCCTCGAGTGAGCCTTACGACCGGCGATCAAAGCCGCTACCGCGAGTTCCGCTCGCACTATTTACCGCGCACCGCCAAGGGTCGCGGTGCCGTGTTGCTCTACATCGCCGCGTTCGTATTCGCCGAGTGGCCGCTGCTACCGCTGGCAAATCGAATCGAACCGACAGTACTGGGGTTCCCGTTCTTGTTCGCTTATCTGTCGGTTATCTATGCCGTCAAGTTGGCAGTGCTGATCTACGCGGCCCGTCAACGACTGTGAGCCGAGGGGACTGAGCGGTGGAACCGTGGGTGGTGGCGCTATCGATGATCGGCGTCTACCTAGTGATCACGTTGCTGTTGGGCGTGGTCGCCAACCGACGGCTCGAGGTGAATCTCGAGGACTTCCTGCTCTACGGCCGTCGCGCCGGTTTCTTCGTGCTCTACCTCACGATGGTCGCCACCTACCACAGCGCCTTCGCATTTCTGGGCAGCAGCGGCTTCTTCTATACGCATGGAATCGGGTTCTGGGTTGCGGGTACATGGACCCTGCTGACGGGCGCGATCACCTACGTGCTGGGTCCCCGGATCTGGGCTCTGGGAAAGAAATTCAACTACATGACTCCCGCCGACATGTTGGCGGACTACTACGAGAGCGAGCCCGTGCGGGTGGTGGTGGCGGCGGTATCGGTCGTCTTCACGATTCTGTACATCCAGGTTCAAGCCCAAGGGCTCGGCTACATCATCAGCGCTGCCTCCGGCGACCGGGTCTCGTTCGAGGTCGCCACGGCAGTGTTGCTGGTCGTGGCCGCGACCTACCTCATGGCCGGCGGCCTACGCGCCGTCTACTGGACCGATGTCTTGCAAGGCGTGTGGATGTACGTCGCGGTCTGGGCCGGAGCGATTTACCTCTCCTACGAGTTGTTCGGCGGGCCGCTGCAGCTGCTCGATGCGGTCAAAGAACAGCGACCCGACCTGATGACGATCCCGGGTCCACGCGACTTCTTCACCTATCCGATGTGGTTCGGGATGATGGTCGCGTTGTCGTTCGGGGTCGTCCTTCAGCCGCACATCCTGATCCGTTACTACACCGCGGTCGACGCGCGGACGTTGAAATGGCTAGGCGCCACGATCCCGATCTTCCTGCTCACCCTGTTCATCCCCACCGCGTTCGTCGGTCTGGGCGGTGCGTTGGCGATGCCAGACATTGCCATCCCAGACCGGATCTTCCCGGAGTTGTTGTTTTCCTACGCGCCGTCCTGGCTGACCGGGTTGATCCTGGCCGGGGCCACGGCCGCGGCAATGTCGACGCTCGACTCGATACTTCATGCCAACTCGGCGGTTCTTACGCGCGATATCTATCAGCGGTACGTGCGCGCCGACGCCGATGTGGGCCACTACGTCACCGTGAGCCGGGTGTTCATTGTCGGGTTCCTGGTAATCGGCTACATCCTCAGCGTCTACACGTTCGAGTACTTGGTGGTCCTGGTGACCCTTTCGGGCGCCGGGGCGTTGCAGCTCTTGCCGGCAGTGCTCGGCGTCACCTTCCCGGCGCGCGTTCGACTCACCGCGACCGGTGTGCTCGCAGGCATCGGGGTCGGCCTAGTGGTGCTGTTCCT
Source organism: Acidobacteriota bacterium (assembly GCA_965205505.1). Classification (GTDB taxonomy): domain Bacteria; phylum Acidobacteriota; class UBA890; order UBA890; family WLXD01; genus DASCOT01. The sequence goes on along the minus strand of CBDBHB010000009.1, from coordinate 1,962,261 downwards.
CACCCTCGTCGTATGGCCCCACCCGCTGACGCTGCACGGTGGCGTGTGGGCGCTGCTGGCGAACGGCGTCACGGCGCTACTGGTGTCGCGGGTGAGCCAGGCCCCGTCCGCCGCGACCGTCAACCGGATACACGGCGCAATCGAAGAGCTTGTCTACGGTGCCGGCGGCGACTAGGTCGTGAACACGCTCGTGATCGGCATCGATACCGGCGGCACCTTCACGGACTTTGTCCTCATGAAGGATGGCCAGGTCCGCGTCCACAAGGAGCCTTCCACGCCCGACAATCCGGCCGCTGCGATCCTCACCGGGCTTCGAGACATGGGCGTTGATGGCGTCGAGATCGTTCATGGGTCGACGGTGGCGACGAACGCCTTGCTCGAGCGACGTGGCGCCCGCGCCGCCTTGGTCACCACCGCCGGATTCGAGGATGTGCTCGAGATCGGCAGGCAGACGCGCCCGGCGATCTATGAGCTGGGGGTGACCAAGCCGGCGCCGCTAGTAGCCGCGGCCGACCGGTTCGGCGTGCTCGAGCGCCTCGACCCACAGGGCGGCGTAGTCGAGGCCGTCGATCCCGACAGCGTAGCCGCGGTCACGGATCGCATCGCTGGGGGCAACTACGATTCCGTGGCGATCTGCCTGCTCCATGCCTACGCCAATCCGGAACACGAGCGGGCGGTGCTGAGCGCACTCGCCGACGGGTTCGCGGGGTTCATCACCGCGTCGCACCAGGTCGTGCCGGAGTTCCGCGAGTACGAGCGCACGAGCACCACCGTCGCCAACGCCTACGTCGGCCCGATCATGCAGCGGTACCTCGGACAGCTGGCCGATCAGCTGCCGGAATCGCCGATCCGGATCATGCAGTCGAACGGTGGCTCGATCTCGCTGCAGTCAGCGCAGCGAGCGGCGATTCAGACGGTGCTGTCGGGACCCGCGGGAGGCGTGGTCGGCGGCGCCGAGATCGGGCGGTTGGCCGGCTTCCCCAACAGCATTACGTTCGACATGGGGGGCACAAGCACCGACGTCAGCCTGTGCCAGGGTGAGCCCGGCCGCACCGCCGAATCGAGCGTCGGCGGCCTGCCGATCCGCCTTCCGGTAATCGACATCCACACCGTTGGCGCCGGCGGCGGCTCGATCGCCTACCGCGACCCGGGTGGCGCCCTGAAGGTCGGTCCTCGCAGCGCCGGCGCCCAACCTGGGCCGATCTGTTACGGACACGGCGGCACCGAGATAACGGTCACCGACGCCAACCTGTTCCTCGGCCGCCTGGCCCCGGACCACTTCCTGGGCGGCGGACAGCAGCTAGCCCAGGAACCCGTCGCGGCGGCCATGGAAAGCCTCGCCGCCGAGCTAGGCATGGAGCCCATCGAGCTTGCCGAGGGCGTCACCCGGGTCGCCAATACGACCATGGCCGGGGCGATTCGTGTGATCTCCGTGGAGCGCGGGTTCGATCCGCGCGACTTCAGCCTGGTGTCGTTCGGCGGGGCCGGCTCGATGCATGCTGCGGCGCTGGCGCGCGGCCTCGGCATTCCTCGGGTGATCGTCCCGTTCGCCGCGGGAATCCTCTCGGCACTCGGCATGCTGCTCGCTGACATCGTGCGCGACTACTCGCAGACGCTGCTGGTCGCTGCAACAGGACTGCAACGCGAGGTTCTGGAGACAGAGTTCAGAAAGCTCGAGGCGAGGGCGCTCGAAGACTTCGCGCTCGATGGCCTGGATGCGGCCGACCTGCGCTACGAGCGTAGCGTCGAGCTACGCTACGTCGGCCAGGGGTTCGAGCTCGAGGTGCCGATGCAGGCTGACTTCGAGGCCGCGTTCCATAAGCATCACGAGCAACGTTACGGATACAGTGATCGCGAGCGACCGACCGAGGTGGTCAACGTCCGCCTGCGTGTCGTGGCACCTACGCAGAAGCCGACGATGGAGAGCGAGCCCCTGACCGAGTCCGACAGCGCCGCGGCTGTTCTCGGAGACCACGAGATGGTCTTCGACCAGCAGACGCACGCCGCAAAGCTCATCGACCGGGACCAGCTACACCCCGGGAGCACATTCGTCGGCCCGGCGCTGGTCGTCGAATACAGCACGACGACGGTGGTGCCGCCGGGTGTTCGCTGTCGCGTCGACGGTCACCGCAACTTGCTCATGGAGATCGCCCCATGAGCTCGCAGCCCACGGAAGCACAAGCGGAATACGACCCCATTCAGCTGGAGGTATTCCGCAACCTCTTCCACTCGGCAGCGGAAGAGATGGGCGTGGCCCTGTGCCGAACGTCCTTCTCCCCCAATATCAAGGAGCGCCGCGACTATTCGTGCGCCATCTTCGACGGTGCCGGGCGCGTAGTTGCCCAGGGCGATCACATGCCTGTTCACCTGGGCTCGATGCCGCTCTCGGTTGCGGCGGCGATCCAGGACACGAGCATGGGCCCGGGCGATGTAGTGGTAGTCAACGATCCTTTCCGCGGTGGCACCCATTTGCCCGATATCACGCTCGTCGAGGCGGTATTCGTCGAAGGCGCCACCGAGCCGACGTTTTATGTCGCCAACCGCGCGCACCACTCCGACGTCGGCGGCATGACTCCCGGGTCCATGCCGCTGGCGACCTCCATCTACCAGGAGGGGATCCGTATCCCGCCGGTCCATCTGGTACGTGGTGGCGAGCTGGTGGGCGACGTGATGTCGATGATCCTCTCCAACGTGCGCACCCCACGTGAGCGCGAGGGGGACCTCACCGCACAAATCGCCTCGAATCGCACCGGGCTGCGCCGCCTACTTTCAATGGTGGGCAAGTACGGTCTCGACGTCGTGCAGGCCTACATGGGTCACCTGATGACCTATGCCGAGCGCATGACGCGCGAGGCGATCCGTCAGATACCAGACGGGACCTATCGGTTCGAGGATTGCATGGACGACGACGGCCAAGGCAACGGCCCGCTCGCCATCGTGGTGACCATCACCATCCACGGCGACAACGCGCGCGTCGACTTCGCCGGCACAGCGCCGCAGGCGCAAGGCAGCATCAACGCCAACTACGCCATCGCGCTGGCGGCTGTCTTCTATTGCTTTCGCGTCATCGTTCCGTTCCCGATTCCATCGAACCACGGGACGCTGTTACCGCTGGAGGTCGTGGCTCCGGACGGCTGCCTGGTCAACGCCCAGGAGCCATCCGCCATGGCCGCGGGCAACGTCGAGACCTCGCAGCGCATCGTCGACACGGTCCTCGGCGCGCTGGCCCAGGCGATCCCGGAGATCATACCGGCTGCCAGCAGCGGCACCATGAACAACACCACGCTCGGCGGGATCGATCTGTCCGGGGCGCAATTCGCCTACTACGAGACCGTCGCCGGGGGGATGGGCGCGCGGCCGCACGCCGATGGCCTCGACGCCACTCACACACATATGACCAACAGCCTGAACACGCCCATAGAAGCTCTCGAGCACGCCTACCCCTACCGCGTCACGCGCTACGAGATCCGCCGCGGCTCTGGCGGATCCGGCACCTGGCGCGGCGGCGATGGGATTCGCCGCGACATTCAGTTGCTCGTTCCGGCACAGCTGACCATTCTCAGCGATCGTCGCGTCGAAGGGCCCTACGGCCTGCAGGGAGGCGGCTCGGGGCGCCCGGGGCGCAACGTCCTCATCAGTGGCGACGACGAGCGCGAGCTTCCGAGCAAGGTGACCACCTTGCTCCAGGCTGGAGACATCATCAGCGTGCGCACCCCTGGCGGGGGTGGCTTCGGGGCAACTTGAGGTTCCGGCGCCAGCAAGCTGACGGCAGCAACTCGCGAGAAGCAGCGATTCACGACGACGAACCTAGCCACAACCAGACCCACCAGAGTTTTTCAGCACCCTGCTAGGAGACAACGATGATCCGACCCCGCATCATGAATGGCCTCTGGAGACCTCTCGTCGTCGCATTCGTCGCGATCCTTGGCGCCGTTGGCGTCCCGACACCGGCTGGCGGCCAAGCAGGCGGCAGCCGCGGCGGGCCTCGAGAGCCTGTTCGATACCGGGTTGATCTTCCAGGATCGAAACGGCGATGAGGTCGTCGACTTCGTCGACACCGGCATCGTTCTAGGCCTGGAACGCTCGGATTCCGACCTGGCGGCGGCCGTCGATATCGCAGCTCGGCTCGGATTCGAGACCATGGCCATGGACATTCCGGTACCCCGAGACGCGCCGGAGGGCAGCGTCGGCATCGTCGTCGGGCGCGGCGGCACCCAACGCCTCGGGCTCAGCGTCCCGACCCTCGACGAGCTGGATCCGGGCGCCGGGCTGGTCACGCGGATCCGCTCCCAAGGGCGGGACTGGCTGGTGATCGCCGGAGCCGACGACGCCGGCACCCGCGCCGCTGCAGCAGCCTTTGCCGGTCGCCTGCCGCACGTGGGCACGGCCAAGGGCACCACGCTCGCCGACCTGACGGCGGATATCGCGGCATACCTGGGTGACGAAGGGATCGTGGTGCAGGCGGTCAACGTGTCGACAATCCACGCCGAGGACGGCAACGACGGCGTCTTCTCCTCGGTAGACGTGGTCGTGCGTCTGTCCGCGTCCGACGTCGAAGGGGCGCGAACCGCCCTGACGGAGGTGCCGTCGCGACGCCTCGCCAGCGCCGTGGAAGATGACGATGAGGGCGACGACAACGACCCGTCCGAGCTGCTGTCGTACGCCGGTGCTGAGCGCCTGCACGTTGCGTTGACGGCGCTAGACAGAGCCGCGGTCGCTGTGGAGATCCCACGCGTTGAGCCGGAGGCTCCGTCGCGTCCCACCCCAGCGCGTCCGGGGTCGGGGGGCAAGGATGACCTCGACCTGTCGACGCTGTTCGACGCCGAGGGCTTGCTCGGAGACAGCGACAACAACGTGATTCCCGACCGCATCGATGCGGTGCTGAGCGCCTCCGGTCCGGGTGTGGATGGAACGATCGACCTGGCCGCGCGCCTCGGTCTGGAGTCGGCAGGAGTCACCTTGCCTCTCGGTCGCACCCCGGATCAGATCGATAAGGCCGGGAGCGAGCCGACGCTGGTGATCATCGGTCTCGATCATCCGCTGATCGCCGACCTCGTGGACGGTGACAAGCTGGCGCCGGGACGCATCGAGGCGCTCGCAGCCGGTGAGGGACTCATCGAGGTGGTGCCCAGCGCTTTCGGCGACAAGCGTGCGGTCGTCGTTACCGGCGGTGACGCCGCGGGTGTGGCGCGGGCGCTGGAGCAGCTTTCGGAGCGCTTCCCCAACCTGTCGGAGCGCGGCCAGGATCGGTCGACGGTCGACGCAGTTGAGCTGGCGGTGTGGCGATTCCTGTCGCAACGCAGCCCGGGAGGCCAGGCAGCCACCGCACTCTACAAGATCGACCGCATGGTCGAGGAGCTGCAGGGCGAGCAGATCGACTCCGCCGATGTCACGGTCTCGCTCGAGAAGATCGAGCCGGGGCTGGAAGCGATCGTACGCCAGCGGCTCGCACCTCTGAACATCGCCAACCTCTCGGTGCACCTGGACGATCGCGACGTCCAGAAGGCCACCGTGCTCAGCGAGGAGCAGATCGAAATTCCCTCAGAGGTCGAAGCTTTCTGGACCCGATTCCGTTCGCAGGTTGTCCCGGGCGTGCGCCGCGGTCAGCCGGTGCGTATGGAAGCGCGGCTCAGCGAGCCGCACGAGGTGCGCCAACGGATTGCCCAGCAAGCCCGCGATCTGCTGATCGAAGCAGGAGCCGACGCGAACGCCACGGAAGTGACCGTGCTGTCGGCCGTCAAACAGGGCTTCTCGTGGCTACGTGAGGTGATCGTACCGGAGCTCCAGCGGCTGCAGTCGGGCGGCGCCGATCAGGCAATCGGCGGCATCCGCGTGAACTTCGCCGAGACCGGTCCGCCGGAGGACTGGCCGCAGCAGGCAATGTACAGCAAGGTCCGTTGGCTCAAGGAGATCTGGCCGGTCGACGAGGTCATGTCGGCCGACCTGTCGTTGGACCCGGAGCTCATCGACTTCCAGATGGCACCCATCGACGCTCCCACCTACGAGGTCGTCGTGACCTCAACGAGCGGTGCCGAGTTATTACGAAGGACGTTCGAGCCGAGATATGTCCTGCAGCCGTACTACGAGCGTTTCGACGACTACGAGCTAGTTCGCGTCTCCACCGGCTGGATCGCCGCGTACAGCGGCGACAGTACCTTGATCGATGAGCGCATCGTCACCGACATCGAGAGTTTCTGGGACCACTATCAGTCGAAAACGCTGAGCGGACTCTACGACCATGTCACGGAGGTACACGACGGCAACCCGCGGAGCGCCGACGCGCCGTACTTCGGTGAGCTCACCGTCGAGGTAAGCCTGAGCGAGCCCGACTATCTGCTCGGGATCGACAAGGAGTATATCTCGTCGCTCGACTCTCTCCACGAGGAGATCTACTTCCCCACCCTCTTCTTCTTCCGCATCCTGGGGCGCATGGCGCGGGGTGAGGAGCTCAGCCACATCGGACGGGTTATCCCGATCATGCGGCCCAACAGTAGTGGCGAGGCCGGTTGGGCGAAGATCCGCCTGACTGGATTCGCCACCAGCCGACCTGCCGTAATAATCGACTATACCGACGCCGACGGCACCAACGGACAGCTACGTCGCGATATCCCTGTGGTTACGGTGGAACGACCTAGCGCCCTCGCCGCGACCGTGCGCGCCGGGCAGGTGGGCCTCGACAGCCTCGACATGCGGGTCAAGGTGGACTTCGAGGACGACCAACGCGCCGACCTGTTGCAACAGGCCGACGAGTTCCAGGTCGACCGCCGCGTCATGAGCGCTGTCCAGGCAACGTCGATGATCGACAACCTCGAGGAGCTGCGCGCTCACAGCCTCTACGACACCGAGCTCGCGTTCCATGGCCTACGAACGATTCGTCTCGCCGCCGGGTGGGAGTGGGAGATCGATCGCGACACGCAGGAGGTCGCCACGCTCGACGCCAACGGCACGCCGGCTGCCTATCCGACCATCGCGGCATTGCTTCCGGGGGCCGGCTACAGCTATGCGGGCGAGGAGATGGTGCAGTGGGACACACCCATCCCGCCGCCCGAGGGGCACGCGATTCTGGCGCGCATGTCGACGTTCCCCGAAGCGACGATGTACCACGCAGGCCGCAGCTACCTCGGCAAGGACATATGGGCGATGCTCTTGATGCCCCCCATCGAGGCCAGCCACTGGTCGCGCTACAAGCTCACGACGCACAAGCCGACGGTGGTCTACTCGGCCCGCCAGCATGCCAACGAGGTCTCGTCGACCAGCCACGTGCTGAAGCTCGCCGAGCTGCTGCTGACCGACGAGGAGTTCAAGAAAAAGCTCCTCGATGTGAACGTGATCATTCATCCGTTCACCAACCCGGATGGGGCCCAGCTAGCCTACGACCTGTACGAGATCACTCCCGATTTCATCCTCCACGCCGGCTACCTCGGCGCGCTCGGTCAGGATGCGACGAACGGGGGTCGCGAGGACATGCCCATCTACCCGGAGTCCAAGGTCCGACCGACACTATGGAGAACCTGGCTCCCGGATATCTTTCTCAACCCGCACGGGTACCCGTCGCACGAAGTGGTGCAGCTGTTCTCGGAGTACGCCGGGCTGGTACGTCGGGGCCGCATCACCGAGCGCAACTGGAGCGTCAATCGAGGCTGGTTCATTCCCGGCTTCGGCTACCTGGACGATCCCAAGTTCCCGCGCCACAAGGACGCCGCCTTCAGCATCCGTGACTACGTCACCCGCTACATCAACGCCGCCGAGGATGTGCGGGCGATGAACGAGCGCGCCTACGATCGATACAACCGCTACGGAAGCGACTACGAGCCCATCATCTATCGACAGGACATGACCGATGGGGTCAACGTGCAGATGCCGCTCAAGGGCGGCCGATCCGGCGAAGGCGGCGCCTTCGGAGGTGGTTTCAACCCGAAGGTGACGATCTGGACCGGCGGCACCGAGGCCCCCGACGAGACCGCCTACGGTGACTGGATGAAGATCGTGGCCACCGCCGGCCTGCAGTGGGACAAGGCAATCCTCGACTACCTGTACGAGGGCGAGCACAGCGTCGACCGCAATGGCACTGGCCACTGGAGCGGTGGAGTACGGCTCTGGCTCGATCGCCCGCGCCCGCCGAAGCCCGAGGGAGAGGACGAAGAGGAGGAGTGAACCCGAAGGAGTGGTCAGGCGCGCCCGCCGATCGTCGACGCCACTATGGCAACGTCTCGAGGGCTCCCAGCACCTGCGCGGTGATCTCGACTACCTGATCCAACTCGCTGTCGGAGATGACGAACGGCGGGCCGAACAGGATCGCGTCGCCGTCGGTGCCGTTGACCATGCCGGTTCCCGGATAGACCAGCAAGCCCTCTGCCTTGCACGCCGCGAGCACGCGCTCGGTGACCCGGGACGATCGCGGGAAGGGCTCGCGCGTGTGGCGATCCGCGACTAGCTCCACTGCCACGAGCAGGCCGCGGCCGCGCACCTCGCCCACGTACGGGCTGCTCGACAATTGCTCCACGAGCAGGGCCTTGAGACGTTCCCCTTTGTCGCGCGACTGCGCTACAAGGCCGCCTGCCACCAGACGATCGATCACCGCTACCCCGACGGCCGCGCCGACGGCATGGTGCGAGTAGGTGAAGCCGTGCACGAACCCGCCCTCGTCCAGTGCGGCCGCCACGCGCCCGCTGGCGATCGTCAGCCCGAGGGGCCAGTAGCCCGACGAGCAGCCCTTGCCGCTGGCGATGAGATCGGGCTGCACATCCCAGTGGTCGACACCGAACCAAGCTCCCGTTCTACCGAAACCGGTCATCACCTCGTCGGCGATGAGCAGGACGCCGTGGCGCTGGCAGACCTGGGCGATCGCCGGCCAGTAGTCGTCCGGTGGCACGACGGCACCGAGCGTCGCACCGCCGATCGGCTCGGCGATGAAGCCCGCTACCGTATCGGCGCCCTCTTCCGTAATGGCCCGGTCGAGCTCCGCTGCGTGCGCCGCGCCGCAGGCGCGCGGATGCGTCGGCATCGGGCAGCGATACTCATATACCGCCGGCACGTGGATCGCGCTATCGAGACAGGGTAGGTACGGGGCGCGCAGCGGCGCGCGACCGCTGACGGCGAGGGCCGCCCGGGTGTTGCCGTGGTAAGAGCCCCAGCGGCTGATGATCTTGTGCCGACCATCCTCTCCGTTTGCCAGGTGGAAGGCCCTCGCCATCTTGAACGCGGTCTCGACAGCCTCTGACCCGCCCGAAACCGGGTAGATTGACGGCGCCTCCATGGGTAGCAGGGGGGCGAGCTTGTCCCCCAGCTCCTCGAGAGCGGCAGTGGTGAACTCGGTGCCGTGTACGTACGACACGCGTTCGACCTGCTCCAGCATGGCGCGCCGGATCTCGGGCACGCCGTGGCCGACATTCACCACCACGGCGCCGCCGGCGTCGTCGAGATAGCGGTTGCCGTGCTCGTCAGTGATCCATACACCCTCGGCGGCGCACGCCGCCGGCATGTCCGCGGCCGCCCGCCGGAAAATGTGGCTCATCGCGAGTAGATCCCGTCGGCATCGAGCTCCTCGCGGATCAGCCGTAGCTCCTCGGCGCTGGGCGCAGGCGTGTCGCGCAGATCGTCAGCCACTTTCATTTCCCAGCCGGTATTGCGGCGGATCTCGTCCAGCGACACGCCGGGGTGGAGCGAAGTAAGCGTCATCTCGCCGGTGGCCCCCTCGAAGTGGTACTCGCCGAGATCCGTGATGACCACCTGCGGCCCGGTCCCGAGCCAGCCACGGGCGCGCTCGACCTGTGGATCGGGATTGTGTCCCGGCGAGGTCTGGAAGCTCAGCTGCTGCACGAACGAACGCCGACTCTGCGGCATGATGATGAAGATGCGCCGGGCGTTGATGGCGATCTCACAGGCGCCTCCCGAGCCGGGCAAACGCACCTTGGGCTCCTCATAGTCGCCAATGACGGTGCTGTTGAGGTTGCCGTAGCGGTCGATCTGGGCTCCCTGCAGGAAGCCCACATCGATAAGGCCAGCCGCCAGGTAGTAGGCGAAGAGCTCGAACATGCTCGTCGCCGCCGTCGCCCCGGTGACCAGCGTCGGGTCACCGATCGACAGCGGTAGCCGCGCCGGCGCTGCGCCGAATACACCCGCCTCGTAGACCATCTGGATACTGGGCGAGACAGTGCGCTTGGCGAGATTCACCGCGATGTTCGGCATGCCCACGCCCACGAAGCAGACCTTTTCACCCTCGAGCGCGCGGGCCGACTGCACGATCATCATTTCCTTGCGTGAGAAGCCCACGTCAGGCAGCGCGGCGCTCACGCGTACTCTCCATAGTCGACCTCGCCGGAAAGAGCCGGGCCAGTTGGGCGTAGGCGATCCCAGTAGGCGCCGCCGAACTTCTCCACGTAGTCGGCATGGCACGACAGGTCGTAGACCCACTCCTGGAGCCAGGTGGCGAGGGTGTCCGGATCGCGCGCGATCTCGTCCCACTTTACGTAGAAATCATTGTCGCGGTCGTAGTACCCCTGAACGTAGGAGGGGTGACACCCGAACGGCTCGACAACAACCGCATCGACCTTGATCCCCGGGATCATCGTGCGGTTGGGGTCGCGGCGGATCGTCTGCTCGCTGACCAGCTCCTCCACCACCAGGATGACGCGCCCGGCACCGAACGCGGCCTCCTTCTGGCAGCCGAGCAGGCCCCAGATTTGTGCGTTGCCGTCAGCGTCAGCACGCTGCGCGTGGATGATCGCGACGTCTGCGTTCAGCGGCGGCACGGCGGCGATCCGACCGCTGCCAAAGGGGTTGTCGACCCAGCGGATCTGATCGTTGACCGACGGGATGTCGGACTCCTCGTACGAGCGCAGCGGCATGAACGGCAGTCGCGAGGCCCCTGCCACGTAGCGGCACACCATGCCGAAATGGCTGTACTCCTCGATCTCGAGCGGCGCCGGGTCAGCCCTCTCTACACGACGGCGAATAGCGTGCAGCGACCCGACGCCAGGGTTGCCTAACCACGAGAAGATCAGTTTGCTGGCCACACCGGCGGCGATCATCTGGTCGTAGGTCACATCGGGGGTCATGCGCGCCAGCGTCAGGTCGCGCTTGCGCTGCCGGATGATCTCGTGCCCGGCCGCAAAGCAGATGAGGTGGGTGAACCCCTCGATCGCCACCGTGTCGCTGTCGCGCACGAGATCGCGCACGGCGTCCTGCATGGAAACGACCTTGCCCACTGTCGCCCCTACCCGTCGACCGCGTCGAGGACCTCTTCGAACACCTCGAGACCCCGGTCGACCTGCTGTCGAGTGAAGACCAGCGGTGGCGTGATGCGGATCACGTTGTCGCCGCAGCCCAGCATCAGCAAACCGCGCTTGAAGGCCTCTTTTTCGATCCGACCCATCACGTCGTGGCTCGGCAACTCGACGCCGATCATCAGGCCCAGCCCGCGCAGATCGCGAATCACGTCGTGCCTCGACTGCAGCTCGCGCAGCCCGTCCATCAGATAGGCCCCGACGTCGGCGGCGTTCTGCTTGAGGCCGTTCTCGATCAGATCGATGGTCGCAAGCGCGGCTGCGCACGGCGTCGGCGATCCCCCGTAGGTGGAGCCGTGCGCACCGAACTCCCAGGACATCAGATCCTCGCGCGCGATCATCGCGCCCAGCGGCATGCCGCTGGCGATGCCCTTGCCCGACAGGATGATGTCGGGCTCGACGCCGAAGTGCTCGATGGCCCACGTCTTACCGGTACGGCCCATACCCGACTGCACCTCGTCGGCCACCAGCAGGATGCCGTGCTCGTCGCACAGCCGCCGCAGCTCGGGCAGGAATTCCTGCGGTGGGAAGATGTAGCCGCCTTCGCCCTGCACCGGCTCGACGAAGATCGCCGCCACGTCGTCGGCTGCCAGAACGTGCTTGAAAAGCACCTTCTCGATGTAATCGATGCTCGCCAATCCCCCGGTGCTTTCCGCCAGGCCCAAACCCCATCCATAGCCGTCGCCATACGGAGCGTGGTACACGCCCGGAAGCAGGGGTCCGAAACGCCGGTGGTACTTGGCTTTGGAAGCTGTCAACGAGACGCTGCCGTACGAGCGACCGTGGAAGGCACCGTAGAACGCAATCACGTTGTGCCTGCCGGTGACGTAGCGTGCCAGCTTCAGGGCCGCCTCCACGGCCTCGGTACCCGAGTTGGTGAGAAAAGCGCGCGACGGCCCTGAGAACGGCGAGATCTCGTCGAGCCGCTGACAAACGTCGGAGTAGATTGGCAGGAAGAAGTCCGACGCCGAGTAGTGCAGCAACTCGGACGCCTGCTGCTGAATCGCCTCGACCACGGCGGGGTGCGAATGTCCCGTGGCATTGACCGCGATGCCGGCATTCAAGTCGAGGAACAGGTTGCCGTCGACGTCCTCGAGTACCGAGCCGCTCCCGCGCCGCGGGGCAAACGGATATGCGCGCGGCAGCGACGGTGAGGTCACCCGCTGGTCGCGCGCAACAATCGCCTGAGCCTTGGGACCAGGCGGCTCGACGACGATTAGTGGAGCCGCTACGCCGGCGAGATCTGCGATAGAAACCTCGGTGCTGCTCATCCGATCACCGTCCTGGATTGTTCGCGCATGTACTGAAGCACGTAGTAGGGACCGCCGGCGGCCTTACCCATCGTCCCGGAACCCTTCCAGCCGCCGAACGGCTGAGCTCCCGGCCAAGCACCGGTGGTGGCTCCGGAGGCGCGGTTGATGTAGATGACGCCGGCCTCGATCTCGCTACAGAAGCGGTCGATCTCGGCTTGATCCTCGCTGAACAGACCCGCCGTAAGGCCGTACTCGGTGTCGTTGGCGAGCTCGATCGCCTCGTCGAGCGAGTCCACCGCATCCACCGCCACGAACGGCACGAACAGCTCGCGCTTCCACAGCCAGGAGTCGCGTGGCACATGTACCACTGTCGGCTGCACGTAGGTGCCGCGTGCCAATTCGCCGTCGGTCATCACCTCTCCGCCGGCGATCACCTCACCTGTCCGTCTGGCTTCCTCGGCGGCTTCCTCGAAAGTGTCGACAGCCGCCTGGTTGATCACCGGTCCAACAAACACGCCCTGCTCAAGCGGGTTGCCGACCACCAGGGCCTCGGTCTTTTCCCTCAACTTGGCGACGAACTCGTCGTACAGCTCGCGCTCCACGTACACCCGCGAGTTAGCCGAGCACTTCTGCCCCTGGAGACCGAACGCACTGCGCCACACGCCATCGGTGGCCTTTTCGATATCGGCGTGCCTGGTGACGATCGTCGGGTTCTTGCCGCCCATCTCGCAGATAGCCGGCTTGGGGTAGTCCTTGGCGAATTCCCTGTAGATCTTCATCCCGACTTCGTAGGAGCCGGTAAACGTGAGGCCCTTTACGTCGGGGCTGGTGGCGATGCCGTCGCCGACGACCTCCCCAGACCCCGACAACAACTGGAACGCCGCGGGTGGCATGCCGGCCTCGCGATAGGCCTCGTAGAGCATGTGCCCGGTTGCCGCGCCCTGTGAAGCAGGCTTGAAGACCACCGTGTTCCCGGCTGCCAGCGCCGCCGACGACGGGCCTGCCGCCAGCGCCATCGGGAAGTTGAAGGGGCTGATGACCCCCCAGACGCCGTAGGGGCGCATGATGTCGTAGTAGTCGCCGGCCTCGCCCAGCGGCTGCATCGGCACCTTGAAGCCCTTGGCCTGGATCATCGCGTGTGTGTTCCAACGGATGAGGTCGGCCGACTCCTGCACGTCGCCGACGGCCTCGAGGCGATTCTTCCCCACCTCCATGGCCATCAGCGCCGACATCATGTAGCGCCGCTCCTCGATGATCCCTGCGGCCCGGTCGAGGATCTCGGCGCGCTTCTGGTATCCCAGGGCGTCCCAGGCCAGCGCGTAGTCCTTGGCGGCAGCGATGGCATCGCTCACGTCCTGATGGGTCGCTCTGGCGAACTCGCCGAGCACGATGTCCGAGTCGATCGGGGACACCTCCGTGTGCCAGCCATCACCGTCGCGAGCCTCCCCATTCACATAGAACGGATGTCGCTGGCCGAGCCACGCCTTGGCGTCCTCGATGCCGCGCTCGTAGTCGGCGTGCATGTTCGGGTCGGCTGCGAGCGTCGCATAGGTAACGCGGAATTCTTCGGCCATCACGGTCGCCTCTCGGTGGATAACTCAGTCGTCGTCGCCTGATCAGCCGGATCGCCTGGCCGATCTCAGGCGGACATCGTATGCCTGTCGTCAAGTCGCTGCAAAACGCCTGACCGCGTAGGGAAACACCCCGAGGTTGCCCGTGCTCACGGTGCGATGGGATGATACTTGTCCGGCCTCCGTCCGTTTCGCGACGCCGTTGCTTCGGCGGCTAGCCTCACGTCTCCACCCAATCGCTCGTGGCCTGACATGTGGTTCAACCGGAACATCCTTCACCAGCCCGACGTCTACCGCTGATGCCGTGACCGTGCCCCTGCGTCCTGCCGGGGCACGCTAGTTGGTCTCATCAGCCCCAGGTGAAGCAAAGGATCGGAATCATGTCGTCGAGCACGCTGAAAACCACCGAAGTAGAAGGCGCAGCCGCCCCGTATCTCAAGGACTCGGTCGATCCGTCGGCGCTCGGGCATCGCGATCTGGTTCGGGGCGAGTTCTGGCGCGATGTTCCGGCATACGGCGACGTCTCGGAGCCGCAGTTCCTCGACCACTTGTGGCAGGCGAGAAACTCGATCACGACACCGAAGAAACTGCTGGCGGCGCTCAGCGGGCTGGTGAGCGACGCATTCATCGAGGACGTGCGCAACGGCTTCGAGCACTCGCCCATGAGCGTACGGGTCTCCCCCTATCTTCTCAGTCTGATCAACTGGGAGGACCCCTACGAGGACCCGCTACGTATCCAGTTCATCCCGGTCGGATCGCGGCTATTGCCCGACCATCCCAAGCTAGAGCTCGACTCGCTGCACGAGCAGGCCGACGCTCCGGTGCCCGGCTTGACGCACCGCTATCCCGACAAGGCGCTATTTCTCGCCCTCGATACATGTCCGGTGTACTGCCGATTCTGCACTCGAAGCTACGCGGTGGGTATCGACACCGAGGAAGTCGAGAAGGTCCAGCTGAAGGTCAACACCGAGCGCTGGGATCTCATGTTCGAGTACGTGCGCTCGCGCCCCGAGCTCGAGGACATCGTCATCTCCGGTGGCGATGCCTACAACCTGCGTGCCGAGCAGATCCGCACCATCGGCTTGACGCTGTTGGAGATCGATCATATTCGCCGCATGCGGTTCGCCACCAAAGGCCCGGCGGTCATGCCGCAGAAGCTACTCACCGACCACGAGTGGGTTGATGCGCTTACCGACGTGCACGAGCGCGGCAGGCAGCTCGGCAAGGAGGTAGTGCTGCACACGCACTTCAACACTGGGCGCGAGATCACCGGCATTACGCACGACGCCATGAACGTGCTGTTCGAGCGCGGCGTGACGTCGCGCAACCAGAGCGTCATGCAGCGCGGGGTGAACGACAAGGTCGCCACCATGCAGCGGCTGGTCAAACGGCTCAGCTACATCAACGTGCACCCATACTACGTATACATGCACGATCTGGTGAAGGGCGTCGAGGACCTACGCACCACCGTCGCCACCGGCATCGCCGTGGAGAAGCGCGTGCGTGGCGTGACGGCGGGATTCAACACCCCCACCGTGGTCGTCGACGCGCCCGGCGGCGGTGGCAAGCGCGACATCCACTCGTACGAACACTACGATCCGGATACTGGCATCAGCGTCTACACGGCGCCGTCGGTCAAGGATGGCTACTTCCTGTATTTCGACCCCATCCCCATGCTCCCCGTCGAGAGCCAGCGGCGCTGGTCTGACCCCGCCCAGCAGCGGCGGATGATCCGCGACGCCCTCGACGCCGCGGGCGCCAACGGAGGACAGCATGCCTAGCAGGCCGGCGCGCGGCCGCCCGCTGATGGCTGCTCTGCTGTCGTGCCTGGAGCTCGCCTGTGGTGCTGCCCCGGCGGTCGAGACCCCGCAGTTGGAACCGTCGGCGCAGGTCGATGCCCTGTTCGCCCACTACACCGAGGGCATTCAGCCTGGCGTCGCGGTCATGGTGATTCGCGACGGCGAGGTAGTGCACAGCGCTGGCTATGGCTACGCGGAAATCGAACACGGGGTCCCCATCGGCGCCGACTCGACGTTCCGACTCGGTTCCTTCTCCAAGCAGTTCACCGCCATGGCGATCATGCTGCTGGCCGAGAGCGGCGACTTGGACTACGACGATCCCATCGCCCATCACCTGCCCGAGCTGGCCCGCTACGGCGAGGGCATCACGATTCGACACCTCCTGCACCACCAGGGCGGTCTGCCGGGCTATTACAACGACATCGACACCTCGCGGGGCATGCCGTCCAACGCGGACGCGCTAGCGCAGCTGGCGAAGACGGGTGAGCCACTGTTTCCGCCAGGTGAGCGCTACGAGTACAGCAATCCCGGCTACGACATGCTGGCGGTAGTGGTGGAAGCGGCGTCCGGGATGGGCTTCGCTGATTTCATGCGCGAGCGCGTCTTCGCTCGGCTGGAGATGGACGACTCCCTGATTCACGATCACACTGGTCCGCACATCGCTCGTCGCGTCGTCGGTTACAACCCGGACGGTGATGGGTACGTGGAGAACGACCAGCACCCACTCAACGGCATCGTCGGCTCGGGCAGCATGTTCTCCACCCTCGAGGACCTCTACAAGTGGGACCAGGCACTCTACACAGTGGTGCTGGTCAGCAGCGCAACCCTGCAGGAAGCGTTCACGCCCGCGAGACTCAACAACGGAGAGGACACCGGCTACGGCTTCGGCTTCACGATCGGCGACTACCGTGGCTACCAGCGCATCGCGCACGGTGGCAGCTGGGTGGGCTTCCGGACGCACATCGCACGACATCCGGAGATCGGGCTAACGGTGATCCTGCTTTCGAACCGCGGCGACTTCGACAGCGGCGACTACGTCGACCCGGTGATCGACGCCTATCTGGACGCCTACTCGACTCCGTCGGCCGAGTAGATCACGTAGATCTTGCTATAGCCCATTGTGTCCCAGGTGCCCTTCCATTCCTTCGGAATGGTCGCCGCTTCGCCGGCCTCGATCACCTGCACCGTGCCGTCCTCCGAGGTCAGCGTAACGCTGCCCTCGATGAAGTACATGAACTCGTCGACGCCGTACGGCTTGTCGTGGTAGGTCCAGTGCCCCTCGGTGGCGCGATACATGCCGCTGACGAAGTTCTTGTCGCTACTCAGGTGCGTGATGAAATCGTGCGTGGTGCGATCGTTGCGCGTAGTCACCACGATCTCCGGGTGATCGAAGATGGCTCCCGCGATCTCCGCCGCGGTCAGCTCTGCCGGCCTGACAACATCCTCGCCGGCGACCGCCGTCGCCGCCAGCGCGCCCACGATCATCAAACCGATTGCCGTGACGCCGAATAGCGCTCGCTTCATGGTTCCCGCTCCTTGGTTTCTGAACCGGTCGCTGCGAGAGCGACCCCGAACCGCGTGGCGGTCCGTGGTGAAAAGTGGTGGCCTGGTGCCTACGCCTCGCAAGACCGTATCGCTAGACCCGCCACACTTCCACCACGGACTGCTAGTGTCCTCTAGCTTCCCGGCGTGAGCTCGATTCGCATCGCCGTCGCCGCCTCGATCTTATCCCGGGAATAAAAGACTGGATGGAACCGATCGTTCGCCCAGTCCTCGAAGAGGTTGCGGTAGAAGGGTGAGTCGGGATCGCCGCTCTGCCCGGGCGTGTTCATCCCCACGCCGCGATCCCAGTCGCCGGTATCGATGATGATCCGGAACGACGCCCCGGACGTCTGGTTGTCGGCGCCGCTGGTCTGGTTGACGGTGTAGCTGTAGCCACCGCGCGGGTGCGGGCCGACCTCGAGCCGGGCCCGCATCGACTCGCTCACCGCTGTCCCCAACGGGTGGCGCAGGGTGACGTGCTTGTAGTCGGACTGGCCGTAGACCCAGTCGGCAGGGTCGGGCCCGAGCTTCTGAGTCAACACTTCGACCGCTGACTCGAGAGCATCCAGTAGGATCTGGTCGCGGGCACGTAGGGGGTCGCTTCCGAGCGTACCGGGCGGGATCATGATCGTGTCAATCGTCTTCTTCAACGACAGGCCCATTCGAGCTGCCGGCGGCACCAGAGCGGCGTTGACGCTGCGGCGCAACTGCGCTTCCCAGGCCACGTACAGCCCGGCGGCGGCCGACCGCTTATCGACCACGTAGTCCCACTCGAGCAGAAGCTGCCGGGCGCGCTCGGTGCGATCGTCGCCAGCCTCGACCTCCTCGAGCAGCGGCACCAGTTGCCGCGCCGGAATCGACAGCTCGTCGGTCTGCAGGCGCATCATGTCGGCGATCGAGAAGCGTGTGCCGCTGCCGAGCACCTCAACCAACCGCAACCAGCGATACGGGTCCGACCAGCTGAAGCCGATCGCGTCCATGTACTCGTAGTCACGTGGCACCAGGTCGTTGTTGGCGGTGGCGAAATAGCCCTCGGGTGGGTTCACGACATGGGGCTTGGCCTTGATCGGCAGGTAGCCATCCCATTCATAGCGGCCGTCGCCGGGGACCGGTACCAGGCCGCTCCAGTTGCGACGTATGGGAGCGATACCCACGGCCTGCCAGCCGATGGTGCCGTCGCGTCCCGCCCAGACCATGTTCTCGCCTGGGATGTTGGAGTAGTTGCTCGCCTCGACGAACTCCTCCCAGGTCGTCGCCTGGTCCATGCGCAACGAGCCCAAGTAAGGCGACCCACCGATCTCCATCCAGCCGGCGCGCACCGCGTATGCGAGGTTGCGATTGTGATCCTCGAAGACCACCGGGCCGTGGCGCGTGTACTTGAGCTCGGCGCGATGTGCATTCTGTCCGCTCACCGGGATCTGTTCGACGAGCACCGTCATCGGCTGCCACTCCCCACGGTAGCGATACTCGTTGGTGTTCGCCGGGTTGGTCTCGTAGACGTAGAGATCCTCGGCGTCGGTCTGGAACACCGTCAGCCCCCAGGCACCGTGGCCGTTGTGCCCGATCGAGACACCCGGGAGGCTGGGCTCGCCCCCACCGATGACGTTCCAGCCGGGCCCCACGAGGTGTACCCAGTACCGCAACGACGGCGCCGCCTGCACCCGATGGGGGTCGTTTGCCATGATCGGATAGCCGCTCTCGGAGCGGGCGCCGCTGACCACCCAGTTGTTGGAGCCGACGTCCAGTTCCGGGTCGTAGGCGAGCGCCGTGCTGGAGGCCTCGGCCGCACGCTCGAGCCGGGCGAAGGACTCGGCGTCGCCGCGATGCTCGGCAACGATGTCCTCAGGTCGGAAGCGCACGCGGCCTCGGAAGGCGTTGTATACGCCGAGGATGTCGGCAGAGAGCGCCGCCCTATCAATCTCTGGGTCGAGCGCCAGCAGCGGATCACCGGGCCCGTACGTACCGAGGTCCTTCACCTTCGCCGCGCCCAGCTCGGCGACCAACCGACCGGTACGCAGCTCCGCACCAATGTTTCCTAGAAGTCCCTGGTGCCGCGAGATGACGATCTCCGACGTCCACCTCCCGGGGCTGATGCCGAGCAACTCGAACTCGATCGGCAACAGGCTCGGATCACGCCGAGTTCGCTCGACATAGGCGTTGATGCCGTCAACGTAGGCACCGATGATCGCCACCCCGTTGGGGTGATAGTGGCTCAGCTCTTGTTCCAGATTGCGACGGAACTTGAACAGCCGAGTTCCCCTATCGCGCTCGATCTCACGCGGCCCGAGGATCTCGGCCACGGTCCCGGTTGCCTGACGGCGCCAGAGCTCGAGTTGAAATAGCCGGTCGCGTGCCGCGTTCCAGCCCTGGGTGAAGAACAGGTCGTGCTCGGTCTCAGCATAGATATGGCTGATACCCCACCGGTCGACGAGGATCTCGACCGGCTGGTAGAGGCCGGAGACCTCGAGCAGGGCCGATTCCTGGGCGAGAACGCCCGATGCAGGGATCGTCAGACCCAGCAGCAACCCGCAGGCGATCCCCAAGCGACAGGTGACTATCCGAAGCATCGAGCCGAGGGCAGAACTGAAAGGCGCGCGGCGATCGGTCATGGGTACTCCCGGATCTAACAAGTCAATCGGCACGTGCGTTGAGCGCGGCCGGCGGCAGCGTACCCAACTCCTAGCCACCTCCACAAGACGCGGGCGCGGACAAGAGTGGCCAGGAGCGGCCAAGTCCGGCCAGGTTGCGACAACCGGGCCACCCGTCTCGAAGCGCGGAGGGGGCTGGGGCCGCAGCAGCTGTAAGAACGGGGCCGGCTGCGCCGCTACCGCGGCGTGCCCCCTCATCAGCCAGGCAGCTCGCCGTCGAGCTCCATGTAAACCCGCCGCACGGCGCGCGCACCCTGCAGCGACCGATCGACCCAGCTCTCCAGATCGCCGAAGTCCGCCTGTTCCACCGCCTCGTCGGCGCTGAGGCCGGCAGCGTGGAGGCGCGTGACCTCGGAGATCACCTGCCCCACAGCGTCGCGGTGGATGGTCAGCCGCGGCCTGCCGAGAATCTCCGCGGAGCCGACCACCGCATGGCCGGGGACGTACATGTCGACATCCATCGCCTCGACCTTCTCGATCATGGCCATCCACTCCGTCGGGTAGGCAGTAGCCATCGCCGGGAACATGTCGTTGAAGTAGGTCTCGCCCATGAAGAGGATCTTCTCGGCCGGCAGATAAACCACCAGGTCGCCGCCGGTGTGGGCACGGCCCAGAAACAGGATCTGGATCTCCTTTCCGCCCATCTGCAAGACCAGCCGCTCATCAACGAGCGCGGTCGGCGTGATGACCGGCGGGGAGTCGGCGGGCTGATCCGGCCGGTTGGCGCTCGCCTCCAGCGTCGCCGCAGACGTCGGATGCGCGTAGAAGACGGTGTCTGCCGGAAACGCCACATTACCGCGCGTGTGGTCACCGTGGTCCGAGCAGATCACCACGTGTGTGATCGGCTCGGCGGTGACCTTGGCGATCTCGTCGATCAGCCGTTGGGTGTCTTCGGGGCTTCCCTGTCCGTCGGCCACCAGTACACCGTCGGAGGTCGCCACGAACATGCTGACGGTAGTTACTACCTCCTCGTTCGGACCGGCTAGCTGCTCATAGAGGAACACACCGGCGGCCATCTCATGCACGCGAGAGACCACCCCGTCTGCCAATCCGGCCAGCGAACTACCTACCGCACCGCCAGTCTCGGCGGCGCCGGCGGCGGGCAGATCCGGCGGCGACGGAGCGCACGCCACGCAAACCAACAAGGGAACCGCCAGCGCGGTCAGCGCGCGTCTCGCCATCGTGCCCTCCCGTCCTTTCGCCGGTCGCCGAACTCGGCGGCCGGTTTTCCTGACATCGCCCGCGCACGAACGGTATCATCGCGTGACGATGCACCGAGCGATCTCTTTCCGTCGAGCCGAGCCAGGCACGCAAGGTGCACCAATCCAGCTGTGCCAGCCTGCAGCGCCGTTCGACCAGCGTGTGTCGGTGCGCGGATCAGTGAGGAGTGCGGCCCTGCTGGCCGCGGCCCTGCTGCTGACTCAGGCGGGTTCCGCAGCGGCCAACGCGCAAGCGGCAGAGCCGCCGGCAAACAGCGTGCCGGCAGCCGGGGCGCGAACGGACGGAGCCGGAGCACAAAACGGCCCCCAGAAGGAATGGCCGGAGCGCTTCGGTTTCGGACACTCTCCCAGTGCCGCGGAGATCGCTGCCTGGGACATCGACGTACGGACGGACGGCACCGGGTTGCCGCCCGGTAGCGGCACCGTCGCGTCAGGTGCCGCCGTCTACGCCGCTGGCTGCAGCGTCTGCCATGGGGCCACCGGCATCGAGGGCCCCTACAACATCCTCGTGGGGCGTCAGCCCGGCGACGCCTTCCCGTTCGCGGAGGATCCGACCCAACCGAAGACGATCGGCAGTTACTGGCCGTATGCGACCACGTTGTTCGACTACATACGCCGCACCATGCCACCCGACACTCCCGGCGCCCTGACCGATGATGAGGTCTACGGCCTCACCGCCTACCTGCTGCATCTCAACGAGATCGTTCCCGAGGACATCCAGATGAACCGCGAGTCATTGCCACGCGTGGTCATGCCGGCCGTCGATCGTTTCCGGGTCCATGAACGATAACGAGACGATCAACCGCGCCGACCTCATCAGCCGCCGTAAGCTGATCACCGTGGCCACTGCCACCGCCGGTGTCGTGCTGACGCGCACCGCAGACGGCAGGGTGGTGCAGACGACGGCCCAGAACGTACAGGCAACCCCGGAGGATCCCACCAAGGTGCCGGGCGCCGCCTCGAGCGCAATCGGCGGCCGCTCCCCGTTCGAACGACCCGAGCGCATCCTCACCAGCGAGCGCGGCGCACGCACGCCCTTGCAAGACCTGTACGGGATGATCACGCCCTCGGGGCTCCACTTCGAGCGACACCACGGAGGGGTTCCGCAGATCGACCCCGATCGCCACCACCTGCTCATTCACGGGATGGTCGACCGACCGCTGAAGCTCTCGCTCCATGAGCTCAAGCGCTTCCCGGCGGTGTCCCGGATCTGCTTTCTCGAGTGCGCCGGCAACCTCTACTGGTACGGACGCGAAGAGAATACCCCCGGTGACATCTGTGGCATGACCAGCCAGAGTGAATGGACCGGGGTATTGCTATCGACCCTCTTCCGCGAGGTCGGCGTCAAGCCGAAGGCGACGTGGTTCCTCGCCGAGGGAAGCGACGCCGCGGTGATGACCCGTAGCGTGCCCATGAGCAAGGGCTGGGACGACGCCATGATCGCTTACGCGCAGAACGGCGAGGCGATGCGCCCCGAGCAGGGCTACCCGATGCGCTTGCTGCTGCCAGGATGGGAGGGCAACGCCAGCGTCAAATGGCTGCGTCGTATCGAGGTGGCGGATGCCCCGTTCATGACCCGTGAGGAAACCGCCCGATATACCGAGGTATACACAGACGGCACCGCTCACATGTTCAGCTTCGTCATGGACGCGCGCTCGATCATCACCTTTCCCGCCTACCCGAATCGTCTGCAACCAGGCTGGGTGGAGATCCGCGGCCTCGCATGGAGCGGCCGCGACAAGATTCGGCGCGTCGACATCAGCACCGACTCCGGCCGCTCGTGGACACCGGCAGAGCTCCAGTCACCTGTGCTTTCTAAGGCGCACACGCGCTTCCGTCACTTGTGGCGCTGGAACGGCGCCGAGACCCAGATCCTCAGCCGCGCCGTCGACGAGACCGGCTACGTACAACCCACCGGATCGGAATTGGTTAAAGTGCGGGGTCGTCCTGACGCTTCGTACCATCTGAATCCGATCACCGCGTGGAAGGTGCGCGCCAACGGCGAGGTGGTGTTCCGGGTCGAGGACCTCTGGCAGGGAATCGGCTAGAAGGTTCTCGGCGCTGCCAACCGCCTGTTCGCGGCGACCCGACGCAGGTTTCCCGCAAGCACAGCTCCCCGCAACCGTCGTTCTCGGCAACCAGCTTCGCGAGCCATGAGCCACAGCAACACGGACTTCGATGTCATCGTTGTCGGTGCCGGGCACAACGGCCTGGTGGCAGCGGCCTATCTCGCCAAAGCGGGCCTGCGCACGCTGGTGCTCGAGCGGCGCGAGATCGTCGGCGGCGCCTGCGTTACCGAGGAGATCGCTCCCGGATGTCGTGCCTCCACCACGTCGTATATCGCCAGCATGTTGCGTCCGGAGGTAATCCGTGACCTGAACCTGGGCGCGAACGGACTCCGTATGGTGCCGTGCGATCCGTCGCTGCAGGTGGCGTTTCCCAACGGCACCGTGCTGCCATGGTGGCACGACCGTGATCGCACTGTCGCGGAGCTCGCCCGCTTCTCGCAGCGCGACGCCCGCACTTTCGTGCGCGTCGACGATGAGCTCAAGCGGCTAGCGCGCTACCTGCAGCCGTTCTTCATGGAGCCACCCCCCGATGTCCACACACGCGGCTTCGCTGGCCTGCTAGAGCTCATCCGGGTGGGGCGACGTTTCCTCGGCATGACCGGCGACGAGATGGGCCGGCTGGTGTCGTTTCTGACCGGCAGCCTGGGCGAGTTCCTGGATCGCAACCACGAATCCGACGAGGTCAAGGCGTTGTTTCTGGCCAACAACGTTTACGACAAGCACGGCGGCCCCTACCAACCCGGCACCGCCATCGGACTGCTGTTCCATTTGCTCTCAGGCGGCGAGCACGACCAGCAGGGCTTCTCCGGTCACGTCATCGGTGGCATGGGCGCCATTACCGAGGCCATGGCAACTGCCTGCCGGCAATTCGGGGTGGAGATCCGGCACCTCCAGCCCGGTGAGCCGGATCGACGTACGCGACGGGCGCGCTCGCGGAGTCGTTCTGGAGGACGGCAGCGAGATCACTGCTGCAACCGTAGTATCGAACGCCGACCCCAAGCGCACGTTCCTTGGACTTGTCGATGCCGAGGTGCTTGACGACGAGTTCCGGTCGGCGATCGCTGGCATCAAGATGGACGGCCCCTGCGCCAAGGTGAACCTGGTGCTGTCAGAGGAGCCGCGCGTGAACGGCATGCCCGAGGACGCTAGCCCCGAGCAATGATCGCTGTTTACGCTGGTACCATCGCTGGAGTTCGCTGAGCGCTGTTATGACATCGCCAAGATGGGCGAGATCCCGGAACAGCTGTGGGTCGATTGTGTGTGGGCCTCCGTCGTCGACGACACGCTAGCGCCGCCCGGGAGGCATATTGTCGGCTGTTTCGTGCAGTATGTGCCTTACCACCTGCAAGAGGGCACCTGGGACGACAATCGCGACCTGCTCGGTGATCGCGTGGTTACTACGATTGGCCAGTACGCGCCCAACGTTCCTGGCGCGGTGGTAGCACGACAGGTACTCACACCTCTCGACCTGGAGCGTACCTACGGGCTCACCGAGGGCAACATCTTCCACGGTGACTTGAGTCTCGAACAGTTGTTCTTCATGCGGCCTGTGCCGGGATGGGCACACTACCGGACACCTGTGCAGGGTCTCTACCTCTGCGGCGCTGGCGCACATCCCGGGGGAGGTGTTACCGCGGCACCAGGCCACAACGCCGCCAAGCAGGTGCTTGGCGATCTACGCCGGAGGGACGCATGAGCAACAACACTAATGCTGACATCGTCATCCTGGGCGCTGGGGTGATCGGCACGTCGATCGCTTTCCAGCTCGCCCGCCGCGCTCCCGGGCGGGTCGTGTTGCTCGACCGAGATGTGGTGGCAGCCGGAGGTAGCGGGCGATCATCGGCCCTCATCCGCATGCACTACAGCTTCCCGCCTGAGGTCGAGCTGGCGCTGCGCAGCTTGGAGATCTTCAAGAACTGGGAGGACATCGTCGAGCGCCCGACACACTTCCGCAACGTCGGCTTCGTACGCCTGGTGCCCGAGGCGGAGGTCGAGCGGTTGCGGGCGCAGGTCGATATGCAGCGCGGACTCGGCGCTAACGTCGAGCTCATCGGACCCGATGAGCTTTCCCAGATCGAGCCCGACTGGAACGTCGAGGATGTTGCGCTGGCCGCCTACGAGCCCGATTCCGGATACGGTGACGGCGCCGTCGTCGCCGGCGACTTCCTGTCACGCGCGCGGGAAATGGACGTCGAGTACCGACCGCACACAACCGCCACGGCGCTCCGTGTTGAGGGTGGCCGCATCCGCGCCGTGGAGACCGACGACGGGACCATCGAAGCCCCGGTAATTGTGTCGGCGATCGGTCCGTGGACTAGGCCGTTGCTGAGCACGCTGCGCCTGGACCTGCCGATCGAACCCGAATACCACCAGGTGGCCGTCCTGCGGAACCCGCCCGGCATGAAGTCGGAGGGCTGCGCCTGCATCGACTCCATCACGAGGACGTACTTCCGATCTGACGCCGGCGATCTCACCTTGGTGGGCGACTTCTACGGGGACCGCAACGTCGACCCGAGTGACTTCCAGGAGAACCCCCCCGAGGAAGATCTCGCCGAGCTGGTGATGAGCGCCACCGGTCGGATCCCGGCGCTCGTAGACGCGGGTATCCAGCGCGCGGTTACAGGAATCTACGACGTGAGCCCCGACACTCGCCCGATTCTCGGCGAGGTGCCAGAGGTTTCCGGGTTGTACGTCGCCGCAGGCTTCTCCGGGATGGGCTTCAAGATCTCACCGGCGATCGGCGTGGTGATGTCGGAGCTGCTGCTCGACGGTGCAGCCTCGACGGTCGACATCAGCGCCTTTCGGCCCGCACGCTTCGCCGAAGGCGCCCTGATCGAAGGCGAGCACGAGTACGAAGACGACTAACAGGCTACGCGAGTGACAGCAACGAGCTCGGCGGCGCGTGTTCTAGGGACACCGCTACCAATCGAATGCGTAGGTCATCTTGGCGGTCAGCGACCGATCGTCGAGACCATCGAACATACCCCCGGAAGCGGTCGTCTGCCGATAGACAAGATAGAAATCATCGCCGGGGCGGTAGATAAAGCGCAGCCGCGCGAACAGCGACAGCTGATCGCTCACGCTGCTGTACTGTGCGATCGAGTCGATCAGCACTCGATCCGAGAAGTGCAGATTGGCGCGCACTCGGGCCAGCTGGGTCTCGAACTCGCCACCGGGTAGCCGCACTCGGTTGTAGCGGTACTCGGGCTGCAGGCCGAAGCGCTCGCTGAACCGGATCGAGGGACCGCCGCCGATCCCGACCCGTGTGCCATCGTAGAAGTCTCCGAGGTCAACACTCACGTTGCCGCTGAGCCAGCGGCGATTGGTCGTACGCAAGGTGATCCGGCCGTCGGTCCAGGAGTAACTACCTATCGGGATGGTCACGCTTTCGTCGATCTGGAAATCGAAGTCCAGGCGCTCGAAATTTCGGTGCACGCTGAACGTGAGCCGGTCACCCGAGTCGAGCTCCAAGCTCGCGTCGGCGGCAGCGCGGCGAGAGACGAGGCGCCCGGAGACATCGGTGATGTGCTCGAGCGATCCCGTCAACGAAGTCCGCCTCAGGACTGCCCACCCAGGCCGGGAAGACCATCGCGCTTGATAGTTCTGGCGAATGATGTCGCGCCGCAGAATGAAGCCGAGGTCGCTGTCGAAGTCCTCTTCGATGTAGGTTACGTCGCCCGAAGCACCCCACTTGTCGGTATCCCAACCAACGCTGAACTGGCCGGCCCACGGCGCGCCCTCGACGTCGCTGTCGCTCATCCCGGCAACAAAGCCGGATACGAACAGGTGGTCAAAGAACGTGAAGTCGACATCGGCGCCGAACACGCGGTTGAACTCGCCATCGGCGCCTTGCACGTTGGTGAACAGCGCCCCGATGCTGGAGCGACCCAGCACGTCCTGCTTCCAACGCACCGCAGTGTAGTTCTGGCCGGCGCCAAACTGCGAATCGTCGGTCTGCACGTTGAGCATGCCGAGGGTCCCGCTGCCGACCTTGCCGGTCAGCTTGCCGCCGAAGCGGATGGGGACAGGCTCGCCGTCCGGCCCCAGGCCGATCCGCCGTGAGAAGAACAACAGCGCCAGCGGCGGCTGCCGGCCGAAGCCGCCGCCTCCACCCTGGCCACGGCGCGACAGGGTGCCGAAGGTGAAGCTGTCATTGGCCTCGAGGAAGAACTCGCGCTTCTCGGGAAAGAACAACGAAAACCGGGTGAGGTTGACGCGCTGGTCGTCGACCTCGACCTGGGCGAAATCAGTGTTGGCGGTAAGGTTGGCGGTGAGGTTGGGGGTCAGCTGGATCTTGAAGACCTCGAGGCCGAACTCGCCGGTCCTCTCAGACACCGGATCGTCGCGCTGCTTCAGCGAGTCGTATCCTGCGGTGGCGAACGGCTTGAGACGAAACCGCTCGGTGAGCTTCAGGTTCTCCAATCCCGCCAAGTGCCCCGACTGTGAGATGGCGCGCCAATCGTAATCGCGGCCAAGGTTGTTCCAGTTGATCTCCTCGCGGTGGCGGCCGATGCCGCGGTCGAGCTCCAGGCCCCAGACGTGTGTGCCCGGCGGATACCTGAGGATGGCGAACGGAATCACCACCTCGGCCTCCCAGCCCTCATCGGTGAACGCGGTGGCTATCTCCCAGGCCTCGTCCCAGTTTCCATTCACCTGGCTTTCGTCGGTGATCACCCAGTCGAACTTCGTGCCCAACGGGTTGGCGGCGAACATGAAGGCGTTGCGGTGGTCGTGGAACGTATCGAGCACCATCGTGATGTGGTCGTCGTCGACCTTGAACGCATCGCGCTCGAGCGACGTCGCCACGATCGCTTCCGGGTTGTCGTCGAACAGCGTCCAGCCAAAATAGAGGTTGTCCTGGTCGTAGAGGATCCGCACCTCGGTGCGCTGCGACGGTGGCGCCCCCGCGACGGGATCCTTCTGCGCGAAGTCGGTGATCACCTCGGCCGCTTCCCAAGCGACGTCGTCAACTCGGCCGTCGATCACCGGCGGGGTGCTCGTGAAGGTCGCCGTCGTGAGCTTGGTTTCCTCGGGCCCGGTCTGTGCCCCGACGGTTGGCGCGGCCAGCAGCGCGCCGAGTAGACCGGCGCTGGCGAGCAACCACCAGCCGCGTGTGCGAGCCGGGTGTCTGTTGAATATGGCACCGCCGTCGGGCATTTGAGCGAAGATCAGCTCTCGTCTTGCTGCTGGCGCGGGGCGGAAGTGCTGAGCTCTTGATAGAGCCAGCCGCCAACGAACAGGCTCACGCCCAGCGCCACCAGGCTACCGATACGCACCAGCGGTGCGGCGCCGGCAAGATCATAAAGCAACACCTTCAGGCCCGATACCGCGAACACCAGAAACGACGATCGTCCGAGCGTGGTGTCGTGCAACCACAGAGCCACGATGAGCCCGGCTAGCCGACGCTCGAGGTCGGTCATTCGAAGCTCCCCCGTCTCTCGTGGAAACGGCGCAATGCCCGTGCCCACGGCGCAATTGCCGCGCTGGTCGTAGTCTCCTGCTTGGGGCGCCTCAACCGTGCCAAATGTCGGCCCGTCAGTTCGTCCCTTCGCACATGCCGCGAGGATTGCATGTGCTGGAGGCCGGACGGCGGGACCCCCGTTAAACTCCGTTGCAGCGGGCACGCCGCACAGGCTCTGGTGGCCGACGCGGCCGGCGTGATAGAAAGCTCGACGCGCCGCCCCACCATCAAGGGCGATGCGTCGAATGTTCCATGTCTCCAACTTCGAACCGCCCTCCACGGATGAGATCATCAGGGTAAGGGCCCACCACGCAGAGTTCTTCCCGGGCTTCGGCTCGGCACTTCCCATGCTCACCTTCACACATGCCGCGAACGGCAATCGGGGTTCGACGAAATGACCACCTATTCGATCTGGGCCGGCGGCGACCTGCTGGTGCTCGGGGACGGTGAGGTGCTGGCGCAGAACTTCTTCGCCGACGAGTCGGCGGCGGCGCGCGCCAATGGCGATGAGCTCCGGGTCGGTCCGATCAACTGCCCGAATCCCGGCAACTTAGCCGATCCATTCTGCGGCCCGACGCAGTTCGGCAACGCGATGAAGACGGTCAAGAACGTGCCCGCCGGGGCCAACCTTACGATCGAGCGCCGTGGACCTGAGCTCATACCGGATCCGCCCTTTGGGCAGTGAGATCGCTGTGACTTCGGGAATTTCGCCGAGCCGACGCGCGGACTCTATTACCCAGGCCGAGATCCGCGCCATGTTTATCGAGTGCGAGCGCGTCGACGGCATCAACCTGGCGCAGGGTACCTGCGACACGCCGACCCCCGAGCCGGTAGTCCAGGGCGTCCGCGAAGCGCTCGAGCAGGGAATCAATACCTACACCCGCTACGACGGTCTCGAGGTGTTGCGACAAGCAGTGGCGCGAAAGCTAGAGGCCTACAACGGCATCGAGGTCGACCCCGAAACCGACGTGGTGGTCTCGGCCGGCTCGACCGGGGCCTTCTATGCCGTGTGCCTGTCGTTCCTCGATCCGGGCGACGAGGTCATTCTCTTCGAGCCCTACTACGGCTACCACGTCAACACGCTGGGCTCGGTTGAGGCGGTTCCAGTTACGGTCAAGCTCCAGCCTCCGGATTGGAGCTTCGATCCGGCTGCCTTGGAAGCGGCTGTCTCGCCGCGCACGAAGATGATCTTGGTCAACACGCCCGGCAACCCGTCCGGAAAGGTGTTCACACGCGAGGAGCTCGAGTGGATCGCCGAGCTTGCGGTGCGCAACGACCTCCTGGTGGTCACCGACGAGATCTACGAATACTTCCTCTACGGCGGTGCCGAGCACATCAGCCCCGGATCGCTGCCGCAGATCGGCGATCGGACGATCACCATCTCGGGTTACTCGAAGACCTTCAGCATCACCGGCTGGCGCATCGGCTATACGGCCAGCGAGGCGCGATGGTCCAAGATCATCGGGTACATGAACGATCTCGTCTACGTATGCGCGCCGGCGCCGCTGCAGTACGGCGTCGCCGCCGGCGTCAACACGCTGGACGACACCTTCTTCGCCGACCTAGCGGATGAGTATGAGGCCAAGCGGGATCTGTTCTGCGACGCGCTCGACAGCGCAGGGCTCACTCCGTGTGTTCCCGCCGGCGCCTACTACGTACTCGCCGACGCCTCTCACCTGCCGGGCGAGGACGGCAAGGCGCGCGCCATGCACCTGCTGAATACCACCGGGATCGCGGCCGTTCCCGGCGAGGCGTTCTTCCAGGGAACTGACGCCAAAAAATACTTGCGCTTCTGTTTCGCCAAGGACGACGAGGTGCTGACGGAAGCCTGTCAGCGACTCGCCAGCCTGGCCTGACGAGCGGCGGGTTGGCGATTCCGGACCAACTACCAGCGGTGAGGCGATGATCTCGCCCGCCAAGCTGGCGATCTTCATCGCTCTCGGCCTCGTCGCAACAGCCTTCCTCGCCGTCTGGGTCGCCGCAGCACGGAACGCTCGCCGCGACTTGCCGGCCTCCCACCCGGCAGCTCGATGGGAATGGCCCGACCTCAAGGAGATCACCATCGGCGCGATTGTCAACTTCTTCGACACCCTCGGCATCGGCTCGTTCGCGCCGACGACCGCCGCCTACAAGTTCTTCAAGATGGTCCCCGATCGGATCATTCCCGGCACGCTCAACGTCGGCGGCGGCCTCGCCATCGTCGTGCAGGCGTCCATCTTCATGGCGATTATCGAGGTCGACGTGTGGACGCTAGCGCTACTAATCACCGCCGCCGTTGTCGGTGCCTGGCTCGGCGCCGGCGTGGTCGCTGAGCTACCACGGCGCAGCATTCAGTTGGGCATGGGAGTCGCCCTTCTGGTGGCAGCGGGCCTGATGGTCATGACGCAGTTCGGGTTGTTTCCCGCCGGTGGCGAGGCCTTGGCTCTGAACGGCCCGTTGCTGGTGGCGGCAATCCTCGGCAACCTGATCCTCGGCGCCCTCATGACACTGGGAATCGGCATGTACGCCCCGTGCATGATCATGGTCAGCCTCATGGGAATGGATCCGCGGGCTGCCTTCCCCATCATGATGGGCTCATGCGCCTTCCTCATGCCGGTGGCGGGTATGCGCTTCGTACGCAAGAACAGCTACGCGCTGCGCCCGTCGTTAGGCCTGCTGTTCGGCGGCATCCCCGCGGTCCTGG
Organism: Acidobacteriota bacterium; assembly: GCA_965205505.1. GTDB lineage: Bacteria > Acidobacteriota > UBA890 > UBA890 > WLXD01 > DASCOT01. The sequence goes on along the minus strand of CBDBHB010000009.1, from coordinate 1,930,730 downwards.
TCGCCGCCTTCATCGTCGGCTCGCTGCCACTCACCGCCATCCGTTGGCTGGTGGTGGTAGTGGTGACGTACGCCGCCATCTCGATGCTGCTGGCGGCACGCGCCGGGCCGGAACACGGCTAGCACGCCACACCACCACCAGGGCTCCTAGTGTCCTGTAGCAGAGGTTCGTTGCATATTGTGGCGCGCGCGACTGAGTCGAATCCAAGGAGGCTCGACGACGGCGATGCTGAGCGTATCGCAGAGGAGGGCCGACGCCGGAGGTGGCCAGTCCCGCGGCCACCCGGAGGGCTGGGTCGATATGGGGGCAATCTCAGCGTTGCGATTCGTCGACGATGGCCGCCGCATCGCCATCCTCATCGCGCCTTGAGCTTGCCCCCATCTCGATCCAGCAATATGCAACGAACCTCTGCTACAGGACACTAACGCTGCAACGTGAACGTCATCTTGGCGGTGAGCGAGCCGTCGTCCAAGCGGTCGAACAAGCCGCTGAACGCGGTCGACTGGCGGTACACCAGGTAGAAGTCGTCGCCGGTACGGTAGATGTAGCGCAACCGCACGAACGCCGAGAGCTGATCGGTTACGCTGCTGTGCTGCAGCAGCGAGTCAAGCAGCACTCGCTCCGAGAACGACAGGTTGGCGCGTAGCCGCACGAGGTGGGTGTCGAAGCTCCCACCGGGCAGTTGGATACGGTTGAAGCTGTACTCGGGGTTCAGCGCGAAGCGATCGCTGAATCGGAACCGCGGCCCGCCGCCAACCCCGAAGCGTGTGCCGTCGTAGAACTCGCCCAGGCTGAGGGTCAGGTTGCCGCTCAGCGCCCGGCGGGCCGCGGAGCGCAGAGTGACCTCGCCGTCGGTCCAGGAGTAGTCGCCGATCGGGATGGAGACGTCGTCGTCGATGGGGAACGCGACATCCAACAGCTCGTAGTTGCGGTTGACGCGAAAACGGATGATGTCACCAGACTCCAGATCCAGCCGCGTGCTCAGGCTGCCAAGCCGCGAAACCAGTCGCCCGCTGGTGTCGGTGATGCGTTCCAACGAGGGGCTCAGCGACACGCGCCGCAACAGCGGCCAGCTCGGGCGCGTCGACCAGCGTCCCTGGTAGCTGTAGCGCACGATGTCGCGCCGGAGAACGAAGCCGAGGTCGCTGTCGAAGTCGTCGGCCACGTATGTGACATCGCCGCCTAGCCCCCACGATTCGGTATCCCACCCGGCGCTGAGCTGACCAACCCAGGAAGTGCCGTCGAGGTCGTTGTCCTGGCCACCGGCCACGAACCCCGACAGAAACAGGTGGTCGAAAAATATGAAATCGGCGTCGACCCCGAAAACGCGATTGTATTGGCCATCGGGCCCCTGAACGTTGGTGACCAGCGCGCCGACGCTCGATCGCTCAAAGACATCCTGTTTCCAGCGAAAGGCCGCGAAGTTCTGACCGACACCGAACTGCGAGTCGCCTGTCTGCACGTTCACGAAGCCGACGTTGCCGCTGCCGAGCTTTCCCGTCAGCTTGCCCCCGAAGCGAATGGGGGCCGGCTGCCCCTCTGGCCCCAGACCGATACGACGTGAGAAGAACAGCAGTGCCAGCGGCGGCTGTCGCTGGAAGCCACCTCCCTCGCTGTCGCCCGAGCTGCGCCGTGGCAGAGTGCCGAAGGTGAAGCTGTTGGCGGCCTCGAGAAAGAACTCGCGCTGCTCGGGAAAGAACAGCGAGAAACGGGTCAGGTTCACCTGCTGGGTGTCGGCCTCGACCTCGGCGAAGTCGGTGTTCACCGTCAGGTTGGCGGTGAGGCTGGGGGTCAGCTGTACCTTGAAGACCTCGATGCCGATTTCGCCCCTGCCATCAGACAGCGGATCGTCACGCTGCTGGAAGGAGTCGTAGCCGCCGGTCACGAAGGGCTTGAGGCGGAACCGATCGGTGAGCGCCAGGTTCTGCAGCCCGACGAGATTGCCGTATTGCGAGACGGCGCGCCAGTCGTAGTCGCGGCTCGTGTTGTTCCAGGTCATGCGCTCCTTGGTGCGTATGACCTCGCGCTCGAACTCGATGCCCCAGATGTTGCTTCCGGTGGCATACCGGAGGGCCGAGAACGGGATGGCGAGCTCGGCTTCCCAGCCGCGTTCGGTGATGCTCGCCGCGGCTTCCCAGTTCTCGTCCCAGTTCATGTTGAACTGGCTCTCGTCACGCAGCGTGAAGTCGAACTTGGTGCCGAGCGCGTTGACTACGAAGCCGAAGGCGTTGCGATGGTCGTGAAACGTGTCCAAGTAGACCACCGCCCAATCGTCCGCCGCAGGGTATCTGTCGCGCCGCATCTCCGTGGCGACGATCTTGTCGGGCTCATCGTCGTGGTTGATCCAGCCAATGTAGAGCGTGTCCTCGTCGTACAAGACGCGCGCTTCGGTACGCTTTGTCGGCGTCGATCCGGCGACGGGCTCCTTCTGGACGAAATCGCTGACGACGTCGGCCAACAGCCACGCTGCGTCGTCGATCCGGCCATCGAGAACGGGGGGCGTGTCCGTCCATGTCGCCGCGGCGCGTTTGCCATCGATAGGCGGATCGAAGGGCACTCCTGCGACAGCACCGGTATCCCCGCCTGACGCCATCAAATCCGCGAGGTCTTCGACCAACGAGGGCGGCGCTGCTCCGCTCTCCGCTAGCGACGCACGATCTGCGCTCACCGGAAGGGGTCCGTTAGCGACAGCAGGCTGGAGCACGCCTGCGGCAATGGGTCCGGGGCTTGCAATCGGAGCATTCGCTAGCGGCACGGGCGCTGCGGGCGGCAACCGCACTCGCCCCGTCTCGCCGGGTTGAACCATGCGTACCGGAATGCTGCGCCGCGGGCCCAGACGCACCGCGCTTCCAGACTCGCCGGGGCGAACTAGGCGCACCGGAATCTGTCGTCGACGCCGTTCTTGTTCCCGGCGGTCCTGCCCGGCAGCCATGGCCGAGCTGGCGAGCGCCAGCGAGACGGTGACGAGGGTCAACACTCGATAAAGGGTCGGACCGAGTTTCACCAGCGCTTCCCGGGCTACACGCACAGACTCGTCGATCGTCGATCGTGGAGCCCCGCGAGACTGCGAATTGCTCGCGCGAGGCCAAACCTGCCCAATCTAGAGTGTCCTGTACCAGAGGTTCGTTGCATATTGTGGCGTGCGCGACTGAGTCGAATCCAAGGAGGCTCGACGACGGCGATGCTGAGCGCATCGCAGAGGAGAGCCGACGCCGGAGGTGGCCAGTCCCGCGGCCCCCGGAGGGCTGGGACGAACCTCTGTTACAGGACACTAGCAGAGTGGGAGTGGCGGCGGTCGATGGCTGGCGCCCTTGCCATCCCCACAAGGGTCAACCGCGGACAGCGCCCGCGACAGGCTCAGAGCCGCAACACTGGATGCATGAAGCGTCGAGCGATAGGCGGCGCAGTGTATGAGTTCAACAATCAATGACGACCGACGACCGGTGGGCCGCGACGAGCTGGATCGCATCGTCCGCGAGCACCGACTCTGGCTGGAATCCGATCACGCCGGGGGGGTGCGCGCGGCGCTCAACAGAGCCGACCTGACAAGCGCCGACCTTGCGGGAGCCGATCTATCACGCGGCGACCTGTCAGGAGCTCGGCCTCGTCGAGCGACGTTGACGGCGCCCATTTCAGGGGCGCGATTCTAGCGCGCACCGTGATCGTGGGCGTGGACCTGGGCGCGGCGCGCGGGCACGCCGGCAGTCTGGCGCTGCAGCAAGCGCGACACCAGCCGTGGCACACGGCCTCTGGCAGGCCGTGGTGGAGGTGTGGCCTGCTACGGTGACGCCTCGTCACGCTCGAAGATCACCTGCCCGTCGAGGACCGTCATGTCGACCCGGACCTGGTGGATCTCCGTTTCCGGCACCTCGAAGAGGTTTCGCTCGAGCACCACCAGGTCGGCGAGCTTGCCGACGGCAATCGATCCACGCGTGTCCTCCTGCGACCAGAGATAGGCACCGGTGATGGTGTACGCGGCAATTGCCTGCCCCAGCGTCAATCGCTCGTCGGGACCCCACGCCTCGTCCGGATTGCCAGCAGCATCGCGGCCACCCATGTGCCGGCGTGTCACAGCCGCCTCGATCCCTTCCATCGGCACGATGGGCGACACCCCCCAATCGGTTCCCCACACCAGGTGGGCACCGCTTCCCAACAGCCCTTTGTAGGCATAGATCTGTTGCGCGCGTTGAATGCCCAGCGATGGAACCCCGGAAGCCGTGTTCCACTCGTCGGCCCTTCCCCAGTGCGGCGTCATGTTGGCGGTCACGCCGAGTTGGTAGAAGCGCGGCACGTCGGCCGGGTCGATCAGCGCCATGTGCGTAATCGTGTGTCGCGGACCGTCGGGACCGTTGGCGGTTCGCGCCGCGGCGAACCCGTCCAGTGCTCGCCGCACTCCCCGATCGCCGATCGCGTGAATCAACACCTGGAAGCCCTCACGATCGAGTCGGGTCAAGAACCGTGCGAGGCGCGCGGGCTCGACAAACACCTCGCCCAGATCGCCGGGCCGTCCCTCATACGAGCGCAATAACGCGGCCGTCTCTCTGGTGAGCGTGCCGTCGAGGAAGATCTTGACGCAGGTGGCGCGCGGTGAGCCCGACGGCAGCCGAGCCCGGCGTGCGAGGAACTCGGCGACCTGCTCCTCGTCGTCCATCTCCAGGCGGAACCGCTGGCAATGTGTGGCGCGCACCGTGAGCTCACCGGCCTCGGCAAGCTTGGAGAAGTCCGCTTCACTTTGCTCGGAGGAAGACGCGTTCGTGATCGAGGTGATGCCGTTGCGCCTCATCAGGCGTAACGCCGCGCGGTAGCCGTCGAGCCGGACGCGCTCACTGGGCTGGGGAATCTGCCGCAGCACCGTGGCGAGGGCACTGCCGAAGAGTACCCCGGAGGGCTCACCGCGCTCGTTGCGCGCAATGCGCCCGTTCTGCGGGTGGGTCGCCGCGGTGATCCCAACCGCCTGGAGGGCGCGTGAGTTGACCCAGATGGCCTGGCCACCGGCGCTCCGGAGGGCGGCTGGCCGGTCGCGCACTGCGCTGTCGAGCAGCTGGCGGCTCGGTAGCCCGTCGGGGCCGAAGGCCCCCTCCTCCCAGCCTCCGCCCTGGATCCAGGCATACTCCGGATGCGTCGCCGCATGGCGCTCGATCTTGGCGATCACTTCGCTGAGCTCGAGAACCCCCTGTAGGTCGATCTGTTGCAGACGCATTCCGGTGCCGGGATGCAGATGTGAGTCCTGAAACCCCGGCAGCAACATCCGCCCGTCGAGATCGATAACCTGTGTATCCGGCCCCAAGAAAGGCGCCGCCCCGGCATCGTGTCCGACGTAGACGATCCTGTTTCCCTCCACCGCAACCGCCGAAGCCCAGCTCCGCGCCGCATCGACGCGGTATACGGCGCCGTTGCGGAAAACGAGATCAGCGGCTTCGGATGCCCGCACGGCAGGAACCGCCGCGCCCAGGCTCAGCAACGCGACCAGCATGACGCATGGGGCAGTCCTCATGTCGTCTCTCCGTGTCCTCAGAGGTCGAACGCAGCCGCCAGGATCGACGCAACGCGGCGCGGTGGAAGGTCGCTGCGAGCCGGGCGGTCATCGTTGTCGAGAAAGCTCAGCACCACCGGGAAACCTCGTCCCGCGAGGGTGGAAAACGGAGTCACCTCGTCGGCGATGCGCCAGCGGCCAGCGCCGCCTTCCGCCTGCTCGAGCTCGAACACGGCTTGGTCCAGCGGTGGATGGCCATAGTAGTAGCCATTCTTGCTGCCGCTGAACTCCAGGCCCGGCGCGCGCCAGGCTTCCGGCGTGTCGGCCCACATGTATCCGGGGTAGTAGAGATCGTAGTGCCAACCGTCCACCGACTCGACCGACACCAGCTGTACCCGGTCACGATCATGCCGATTGCGGACCTGTGGCAGCAACGGAATGGTTTCGCCTAGGGGAGCGTTAAAAGCTGGAACGCTGAGCGCCAACTGCCAGCTTTCCTGAGCGATCGAGCGCGGTATGTGGAAATGGGTAAACCGCCGGTGTAGACCGCGCCGCTCGATGTCCCCCGACTCCACGAGGTCGAGTGAGCGCCCGAGAGCTGCCAGCCCCTGGCGTATCGCCGCATCGTCGTCGTTGCGGTCGCCGATCAACTCGCAGGCCCGATCGAAGCACCGCTCGTAGATCTCCTGAACATCGACCTGCTGAGCTTGCAGGGTGTCCATCAATAGCGTGAGCCCCTGAAAGAGAACCTGCGCCGGCTTCTCGCCCCACCCCCAGAAATCGCCCATCTCGGCCGCCTGAACGATCGTCTGCCGCTCGGTGCGGGCGAGCGCCGCGTTGACGAGCGTGAAGATCGAGAGTACGCCATCAACGTCTAGGTGATTGTTGATCGCCAGATCCCAGTCGTCGGCCTCCTGCTGCTCGACGAACTTCATACAACAGCCCGTCGAGGTGTCGGCCTTGTACGCTACTGGTGTCTTGTTGGGCACCCAGTGGCTGAGCTCGATGTCCAGGCCATCACGGAAAGTGCTGTCCGAGTCGCCATCGGCGAAGATCGTCCTGCGGCTCGCGGGGCGCTTCAGCGCGCTGCCGACGATGTAAAACCGAGGCACGACCATGTCAGTTTGTCTTACTCCTTTGCACGCTCGCGCGACAGCAGCGTCCCCGCGCCGATGCCATGCTTCTCGAGCACCTTCATCAGGTCCACCAGCACTTCGTCCCGCTTGGCCTCCCATTCAGCCACCGACCGACCGGCGGCCTGTTCCTCGCAGCCCTCGATAAGTCGGCGACTCATCTCGTCGGACCATTCCGGGAACCTCAGCTCGGTCCACGGAAGCTCCTCGGTCGGATTGAAGTGATCGAGGAAATGGCGCATTCCGCCCTCGCCGCCGGCGAGATGGTAGGTCAGGAACGGGCCCATGAACGCGTATCGTAGCCCGGCGGAAAAGACCAGCGAGTCATCGATCTCGCTCGTGCTGGCGACATCCTTGTCGATCAAGTGCAGCGCCTCACGCCAGAGGGCCTCCTGCAGTCGGTCGCAGAGGTAGCCCTCAATTTCGCGCTGTAGCCGTAACACGTGCATGCCGATGGACTCGTAGAAAGTGGCGGCGCACCGCATTGCCTCGTCCGACGTTTGCTCGCCGGGAACGATCTCGACGAGCGGTAGGAGATAGACGGGGTTGAACGGGTGGCCAATGAGCAGCCGTTCGGCGTGAGCGCATCGAGACTGCAGGCGCGTCGGCAAGAAACCGGAAGACGAGGAGGCGATAACGACATCAGGGCGCGCGACGGCGTCGATCTTCGCGAACAGCGCGATCTTGAGGTCTTCCCGCTCCGGGGCGGCTTCCTGTATCCAGTCGGCGCGCCCCGCCATGTCTTCGACGTCCTGCGTGAAGCTGAGGGTGCCGCGCTCGACGTGCTCGCAGTCCATGAGCTTCAGCATCGACGGCCAGGCATTCTCGATGCTGGCGCGAAAGCGTTCCTCTGTTGCCGGTGCCGGGTCGTATGCCACCACGTCCAGGCCACGCGCCAGAGCGCGAGCAGCCCATCCCGCTCCGATCAACCCGGCACCTGCGATGCCGACGGTCTGGACCTGGCTCACTTCGACCCTCCGAGCGGCAAGCTCACCCGCCGCGCTGCTCGAGACCCAGGATACTTCGCGCCTCGTGGGGCGAAGCGACCTTTGCACCGATTAGCTCGACGATCTGGATCGCACGCTCGGTGAGCGAGCCGTTCGAGGCATACACCCCTCTCTCCAGATAAAGGTTGTCCTCCAGTCCGACGCGTACGTGGCCGCCGAGCAGAACCGCCTGGGCCACCATCGGCATCTCCCAGCGACCGATTCCGAAGCCCGCCCAGGCGCAGCCGACGGGCAGCTCGCTCACCATATAGGCCATGGTCTGGGTGTTGACCGGGGCTCCCCATGGGATGCCCAGACACAGCTGGAACATCGGCGGATCCTCGATTAGTCCTTCGGCACATAGCTGCTTCGCGAACCACAGGTTGCCGGAGTCAAAGATCTCCAACTCCGGCTTCACGCCGTACGAGCGGATCAGCTTGGCCTGCTCGCGTAGCTGAATAGGCGTCTGAATGACCACCGAGTGTGTGTCACCGAAGTTGAGCGAGCCGCAATCGAGCGTGCAGATCTCCGGGCGCAGCTCCGCCACGTGCAGCAGCCGTTCAACCGGCCCGACCAAGTCGGTGAGCTCCTCGTCGAAATCCCGCGGGCGCTCCCCATCGCCGATCATCAAGTCGCCGCCCATGCCGGCAGTGAGGTTGATGATCACGTCGGTATTCTGAGCTCGAATATGTTCCACGACCTGCCGATACAGGCCCACGTCACGCACGCCCCTGCCGGTTTCCACATCGCGCACATGGCAATGAACGACAGCGGCCCCGGCATCAGCCGTCTGCAGCGCCGCATCGCCGATCTGTTGCGCAGTAACCGGGATCGCCGGATGCTTGTCGACCGTGTCGCCGGATCCGGTAACGGCACACGTCACGATGACTTTCGAGTTCATGGTCGCTCCCGCACCTGATGTCGACTGTTTCGTCGATAATCTTCGCACCGAACTAAGCGTATCCCGAACGGCACTGCTGACGTGCCGCGCTTTCGACCGTGAAGGGCCGGCTAGCTGGCTCACCTCCTCTCAACAAGAGATATTGACCTGCCTGGAGAGATCCCGTGGCCATCGCGGCAGGCGCATCGTAAAGTTGGGCGTACCGTTTTCCACCTGGGAGATCCGGAACAGCCATGAGACGAACTTCGAGACTGATCGTCGTGCTCGGTGCCACCATGCTGGTGGTTTCTACCGTCTATTCGATCCCGGACTCTGCGGCCGGCCCGCTGCCTCAGCAGCCCACTCAGGAGCAACAGCAACAGCTCAAGCGGGCCCAGGAATACATCGACCAGGGCGAGCCAGAGTACGCCCTCGGCGTGCTCGAAGAGGTGCTCGAGGCGGACGACGCGCTGTGGACGGCGCACTATTTAATGGGCATGGCACAGGGGCAAAAGGGTGATGAGAAGGACGCGCTGGCGTCGTTCATGGCCGCCGACGAGCGGCAACCCGGGGTGCCCGACGTTTACTTCATGGCGGGGATCGCCTCCTTCGGCATCGGCGACTACGAGACCTGCTGGGAGCAGACGATCCTCGCGCATCAGGCCGGGCGCGACATGACCAAGGAGATCGCCCAGCTCAGGGAGGTCGCCGACCCACCGGACGATCTCGAAGAGAGGATCAATGCGCCGCGCGTCCTGGTAGGACCAATGGATACGACCGTCACGGAAAGTAACGGTTCAATGGAATCGGCGCTCATGGGCGTTCAGAAAGAGCTGGCCATCGTGCAGCGACAGATCGCGCGGGCGTTGCGCGACTCGCCCAACTTCGGTCTCGTGCGCGCGCTTCAGCTCGCCGACTACATGGTTGTGGTGAACGTCGCCGACTACGGTGGCGCGGCTGGCGCCGGCCTACAGAACCGCGTCGGCGACGTGAATATCAACCTCGCGCGTCAGGACGGCCTGCGCCCCAATGCCGGTAGGAACGAGCTCAAGGGTCTGCTCGAGCTGGTGGATACGAAGACCAACGACATCGCCTTCTCCCTGCCGATGACGCTGGCCGATATCACCTCGCTCGGCGACCTGACGCGAGACGTGCGACGCCGCGTCGACCTGCTCGAACGGTGGGCCCGCAACAATCGGGAGAACTAGACTACCTCGTCTTCGGCTTGCGCACCCTGCCCCAGCCGTGATTCGACGACGGCAAGCCGGCGTTCGATCTGCTCGAGCTTGTGCAGGATAAGCACATGGGTCTTCTTGGCGTCGATGCCGACCGGACTGGCTGCGCTATCGATCAGTCGAGCAATACGCTCGTAGTCATCCTTCGGGATTTCCATAGGCTCTCCGACTCAGTCAAACGCGGGTTGGGGGCGGGAGGAAACCATGTGTGAGTTGGCAACACGGAAATGCGAGGCGTGTCGGGTCGGCGCCCCGACGGTGACCGACGCGGAAGCGGGCGAGCTGCACCGACAGATACCGGCGTGGGAGCTCATCGAAGCGGATGGTATCAAGCGAATTACCCGCACGTTCCGATTCGGCAACTTCGCGGAAGCATTGGCATTTACCAACCAGATAGGTTCGATCGCCGAGGAAGCGAACCATCACCCCAGGCTGGTCACCGAATGGGGAAGGGTCGGCGTCACGTGGTGGACTCACAAGATCCGCGGGCTGCACGTGAACGACTTCATCATGGCTGCGCGGGCCGACGCTCTCGCCGAATGAGCCTCACCGTGCTGTTCCTGTGTACTGGCAACTCGTGTCGCAGCCAGATGGCAGAGGGTTGGGCGCGGCACCTCAGATCCGCCGACCTCGTACCGTACTCAGCCGGGATCAAGCCGCTGGATCTGGACCCGGCCGCGGTGCTGGTCATGCGCGAGGTGGGAATAGATATTTCTTCCAATCGCTCCAAGCACGTCGATGAGCTTGCCGCAGTTCACTTCGACGCCGTCGTCATCGTCTGTGGGCATGCCGAAGAGCACTGCCCACGGTATCCGCGATCGACAATCGTGCAGCACCTCCGCTTCGATGATCCGCCGAAGTTGGCAGCCGCCGCGTCATCTCGGCACGAAGCGCTGCAGCACTATCGGCGAGTTCGAGACGAGATTCGCGAGGTCGTAGCATCGCTCCCTGAGGTGCTTTCGGCCTGATAGCAGGCCGTGGTGAAAGTGTGGCGGGCCTGGTTACGGCGAGTTGGGGCCAGATGCAAGGCGGCCTGACACAGGCGATGCCCTAGCCATCGATACGTTCCAGGTACTCGCGGCCGCGCCGACGCGCGGCGCGTGCCTCGGCACTGGATAGCGGTTCATCATCGGTTGCAAGCAGCTCACGAAGCGCCGCTTCCGCCGACTCGAGGCGCCTGCGCAGCTCGGCGAGCTCGGTGATCGTCGCCATCGCGCCAGCCAACCGCTCGTACTTCTCCTCCGTCGTGTGTCCGTCCCAGGTGGATTCGTAGGTTGGCAGGTCACGAAAGTGCCGTGCCTGATCCCCTTGGAAATGCCACGATGCTTGCCCGGTGGGCAGATCAATGTAGACGCAGCCGTGCCATTGACGATCCGCGTCGTCGATCTCTGTTCGCTGCACGCCGGATGGGAACAGCCTGGCAAGCGCTGCGACGAGGCGATTGCGCTCGTCATACGCAGCAGCCTTCGCGGTGCGCAAGCGTTCGACTTCTGCTCTCAAGCGCTGTGACCGAACGCCCTTCCCGTCGTTGATTCTGTGATCAGCCACGATCGTCGCTTCCCAAAACCGTCGCCCTCAACATCTCCTCTGCCGGTTCTTTCTGCTTTGGTACGCGCCGCCTAGCGACCTAGGATTTGAAGATTGGCTATGGAGAATGGCATGGTACAAGACTTCCGACAGCCTCCGTCGATCGGAGCAGCGGCGGCGGCAGCCGGCGCTACGGTCGATCACGATCCGGTGTTGCTACGGTTACACGCGGCGCTAAAGGGCCTCGACGACGCCATCTACGAGGCGCGGCGCGCTCTCGACGTAGCGCTCGGTCGTACTCCTTCGGGTGCGCCTCCGAAAGCTCTACCGTATCGTGAGCTCGGTCGCCTCAAGGACCATCTCCACAAGGTGACTCACGCGCCGGCCGAGGCGACGCCGCGTTCTCTTGGCGACATGGCGCTCGACTGGGACGCCCCTGACGACGATAGTGAGAGTTCGGAACCAGCAACGGAATCCGACGCCTCCTGAGAACGAGGGCGACCCTAGCGCGGCGCGGCACCCCCGCGTTGGTCTCGTAGAGTCACCGTACCTACTCGGGCGGTCGATCGGGGGGCTTGGGTGGTGGCGGCATCTCATCGCCGGCTTCCGTAGGTTGCACCATTTCCGGTGTCGAGTCCCGAGCGCCCCGGCCCCACGTCATGAGCTGCTTGCCGAAGCTCCGCAGGCGAGCGTGCACACGAGCGTTGACCGAGTCGGGGGTCCAGTCGCCATCCTCGTCGCGCTCCCCTGCCGGCACCCCGGTCAAAATGCTGATTCCCTGATCGACGTGATCGACCGCCCAGACATTGAACGTACCGGCGGCGACCGCCTCGACAACATCTGGGCGCAGCATCAGGTGTTGCACGTTGGCGCTCGGGATCATCACGCCCTGGTCACCGGTGAGGCCCCGTGCTGCGCAGACATCGAAGAAGCCCTCGATCTTGTAGTTAACACCCCCGATTGCTTGTACCTGCCCACGCTGGTTGACCGACCCGGTCACCGCGATTCCCTGCTTGACGGGCACCTCGGCCAACGCCGATAGCAATACGTAGAGCTCGGTGCTTGATGCCGAATCACCAGCGATCTCCGAATACGACTGTTCGAACGTCAGCGCCGCCGACAGCGTCAGCGGCTGATCCTGGGCAAAGCGATCGCCCAGAAAACCGGTGATGATGAGCACGCCCTTGTCATGGGTGGCGTGGGACATGCGTACTCGGCGCTCGATGTTGACGACGCCTCCGCGACCAAGATGAACAGACACCGTGATCCGCGATGGTCGACCGAACAGATAGTCGCCGAGCATGTGCACGGCCAGACCGTTGATCTGTCCCACCACCGCGCCGTCGGTATCGATAAGGATGATCTCGCGCTGGATGAACTCCTGTACCCGCTCCTTGCTGAGCGATGCACGGAACTCCGACTCCTCCACGGCGCGTTCGACATGTCGATCCATAACCGGGTCTGAGTCATCCTGACGGGCCCAATAAGCAGCCTCGCGGATGAGATCGTTGAGCTCGCCGAAGCGCAGCGACACCTTGTGCTGGTCCTCTACGTTGCGTGAGCTCTCGTCGACCACCGCGGCCACCGCGCTGCGATGAAATTGAGGTAGATTCTCGCGCTTTATGAGCTGGGCTATGAATGGCCCGAACCGCAACAGCGCTTCATCGTTGCGCTCCGCCTGATAGTCGAAGTCGGCTTTGACCTTGAAGATTTCGCGGAACACCTCGTCATAGGCGAACAACAAGTGGTAGTAGCGCGGGTGTCCGATGAGACAAACCTTCACATCGAGCTCCAACGGCTCGGGCCGAAGCGTCGACGCCGAGAACAAGCCGTAGCGCTCGGCCACGTCTTCTACCCGTACTTCCTTGTTTACCAGGGCACGCTTCAGCGCCTCGTAAACGAATGGATTGCGTAGCACATCCTCGATATCGAGCACGAGGTAGCCACCGTTGGCCTTGGCCAGCGAACCGGCGCGAATCATCGTGAAGTCTGTAATCAGGGCGCCGAACTGTGCCCGGCGCTCAATGCGGCCGACGAGATTGGCGTAGGTGGGGTTGTTCTCGATGATCACCGGGGCGCCGTCCGCGGCTCCGTTGTCGACAATGAGATTCACTTCGTAGCGCGCCAGATCGGGTTCCTGCCGCGGCATGCGCAGGCCCGGAATCGGCAGCTGTGGCTCGTCACTCGGACGAAACTGCTCGATGTTTTCGAGCACGTCTTGCTCCATCCTGCGGAGGTGCTCGATAACGGGGTCGAGATCCTTGTAGCGCGGGCGTAGATCGCTCATTAGCGTGCCCAGCACGTTGGTCGCCACCTGGCGGTTGAGGTCCCGGACCTCCTCCTTGAGCGCCTGGTCAACGTCCTTGATCTCGGACATGACCTCGCGGATCTTCCCCTGCAATCCCTCCATGCGGGAGTCGAGCGCCGCGCGCTCGTCCTCCGGCATGTCCTGATACTCCTCCTGCGTGAGGGGCTTCTTCTCGCGGACGGGGATGGTGCGGAAGCCCATCGGCGTGCTCTTGATCTCGAACCCCAGCTCCGCCGCCTCGCCCTCGAGCTTGTCCAGTAGCTCCTGCTTCTGCGACTGGAACCGTTCGCTGGTTGCCCGCTGCTGCTCCTCGTATGCCTTCCCCTCGAACGCCTTAGGAACCCGTTCCTTGAGCTCATCGACCAGCTCGTTGTGGTCGTCGCGCAATCGGGCGCCCATACCGGCCGGAAGCACTAGTACGCGCGGCGAATCCGTATCGTCGAAGTTGTGGACGTAGGCGACGTCGGGTGGCGTCGAACGACCCTCGCAGCAGCGCGACAGGATCCTCCGCAAGATGGTCTTACGCCCCGTCCCCGGCGGCCCGGCCAAGAACAGGTTGAACCCGGAGCTGGATATGTCCAGGCCGAACTCGATCGCGCGCACGGCGCGATCCTGTCCAATGATCTCGTCTAGCGGTTCAACATCGGCGGTGGTCTCGAACGGAAAGATGGCAGGATCACAGGTATTGCGCAGCTGATCGGGTCTCAGACGCAACGCGTCGGCGTCCACAGTAGCTAGAGCCCGATCGCGGTGCGCCCGGCGGCGATCAGCACCAGCAGGACCACAATCGCCACGATTGTCTTGACGACCCAGCCCTGACCACCGCCCAACACCATGCGGTCGTACCGGGCGGCGAAGTCGTCGGGCTCGCCATTTACCCCTACTCCCGTTTGCTTGTCGCTCATCCGTCCGTACTCCTGTTGCGGGCCGCGGCCGGGGGCCCGTCTTGATCCCGCTTCGTTGGGCTCGCCGGCCTCAACCAGGCCAGGCAGTGATCTTGCAACCGCTGATCGGTGGCCAGGCTTCCGGCGAACGCTGCGGTACGCGTAACGCTACCGCGCTGGCGTCGACCGCGCGCGAACACGCAGAGATGCTCGGCCTCGAGCACGCATGCGGCGCCTGACGCCGCCACCCCGGTCATCAGCTCCTCGGCAATCTGCTCGCCTAGTCGCTCCTGCATCTGCAGCCGGCGCGACAGACAGCGAACCAACTCCTCGATCCGAGAGAGCCCGGTGAGGCGCTCGTCGGGCAAGTAGGCGACGTGCGCTTGCCCGAAGAATGGCAGAAGGTGGTGCGCACAGACCGAGACGAATGGAATGCTGGTAACCGTGATGATCTCGCCGCTGCGCTCCGGCCAGGTGGGCTCGAGCACCGAACCCGGATCGGTCGCGTAGCCGCTCAACAGATCGTTGATCCACGCTGCGGCGGTGTTGTCTGGTGCCTCGCCCGCCGCGTCTTCCGGCAGGCCTGCAGCGACGAGGAAGTGCGCCACGGCGGTGCGCATCCCTTCCCGATCGAAGCGCGATGCCACGGCGACAGGTTGTGAACGTACCGGTGGGTCAGGGGACATCAGGCCCTCGAGGGACTAGCGAACGCAGTTGGAGGTTCAGTGCGAGCAGAGTACGGGCGCCCCTGGGTCATTGCAATCCGGCTCCGATAGCGCCCACCGGCGCTGCGGCAAGGGCCTGTGAGACGGCATCATGAGCGCGATCTCGGAGATCATTCCGGTTGCTGAAGCCTAGACCTCGGGTCGGTATCGGGGAAAGAAACTCGATCTCAGCGATCCCCGGCGTGATTGTCATGCTCCCCTTCGGCTGGATTCCACGAGTGCCGCGAAGGACTACGGGAGCGACCGGCACCTGTGCCTTGATGGCCATCACGAAAGGTCCTTTCTTGAAGGCCTGCAGGCGACCGTCTTTGCTCCGCGTGCCCTCGGCAAAGACAAGGAAGTCGTGTCCCTTCCGCAACGCCTCGGCAGCCAAATCAACTGCCCGTATGCTGCGTTCGCGGTCCTTGCGATGCACCGGCGGAAACTCCGCCGCGCGAAGCACGGCCCCAAACACGGGTAGCTTGAAGACCGCCGCCTTGGCAAACGCACGGATGTTCCGACCGATCGCCACGAAGGCTACCGGCGGGTCGACGTTGCTGACGTGATTCGCTACGAAAACATATGTGGCTTCCGGATCCAACCGGTCTCGCCCAATCACCCGAAGTTGGATCCCGGCGACGCGGAACAACCCGCGCGCAATCGGAAACGCGAGGGCGTACAGGGGCCGTGGCGAGCCGGTGATCCATGCGGCCAACAGGCCAATCGATCCAGCAAGCGGAACGATTAGCGCCAGAGCGACGCCGGTAATCAGGGCGCGCAGCAAGACACAGGAGCCCGTCGCAGAACTCTCATCGGGGTCGGCGAGCTAGTACTGCGCCCCACAAATAGTGGTACGCCTGCAGAGTGTATGGGTCGAACCTCTGCTACAGGACACTAGCAGGCCGTGGTGAAAGTGTGGTGGGTCTGGTTACGGCGACAGGGGGTTGCGCGCGTATGCTGCGTCGTTCCTCGTCAACGATGGGGTAGCCATCGCCTCCTCCTCTCTCCTTGCCTCCACTTCGCAAATCCCTGTCGCCAGACCCACCACACTTTCAACACGGCCTGCTAGTGCAGCCTGTAAGTAACGGTGAAAACGGCGATTACCGGGACGGGCACGCCATCCTTCATCCCCGGCTTGAAGAGCCATCTTTGAATGGCCTCCATAGCGCGGGCATTGAGCTCTTCGTCCGGAAGTCCGCGGAGCAGGCGAGGCTCGACAACCGAGCCGTCGACATCCACGACCGCCTCGATCCAGACCTCCCCTTGAATCCCTTTGCGGGTGGCCTCGGGCGTGTACTCTGGGTCCACCTGACGCACTACCTGCGGCGATAGAATTCCACCGTCGCCAGCCCGGAACGCCTGTCCGCGCAGCCCGCCGGCGCCCGGAATGCCTACCGGATCGCCGATGGCGAACTCGTCGTCGAACTCACCCTTGTCAACATCCGACGCCTCGGGCTCGATGGGCTCCGGATCGTCCGGCGTCGGATCGGGAATCGGCACCACCGAAGCCGATTTCTTCCTCTTGGTTTTCTTTGCCTTGGCGGGCGGCGCCGGCGGCGTGTACCGCTTCACCACCGTCGCCGCGGTGCGCTCGAGCTCCACGACTTCGGGCATCGCGGCGGGTATCACCATCAGGAACGCAATGAAGTGGGCCACGATCGCGAAGATCCCCGACTTCTTCAACGAGACGTTGCGCTCCGCGTTGTTTTCTTCGAGGTACTCCCGGAACACCTCTGAACCGGTGCCGGCGGGAGCGGAAGGTGCGCCAGATGACTCCCGGCGCATCTTCGCCCAGCGCCGAGCCTTCTCGTCGCGGAGGTGAATTTTCCGGTATCGATCGCCGCCGAGATTCATGGTTCAGATTGCCCGTTAGACCGTTCGACCACCCATAACCGATTATAGGTGGACCTCAGATGGAGGTCTATGACACGTTCCCACGGAGCGTTTGAGTGCGACCTGTTGGGGCTGTATTCTCCTTTGCCAGACAGAAATCGATGGTTTCGTCGGCGCGGCGGATCACCGTCACTGTGGGGAACGGACACGACGCATGGCTACCGCAGTCAAGAAACGCCCAAAGAAACGTTCTGCATCGATCGCCATCGTGCGTCGCCACGACTGCACGGGGTGCGAGGCCTGCATCATTTTCTGTCCAGTGGACTGCATCGATCTGGTGCAGCCGGAAGACAACCCGGCAGAGAAGTACGTGCTCATCGACAAGGAGACCTGTATCGGCTGCGTGCTGTGCGCGCGGTACTGCCCGTGGGATTCGATCGACATGATAAAACGCGAACCCTTCGAGCAGACTGGCGATCTCGTCTTCATGTAGGTGATGGACCGCACTTTCACCACGGCCTGCTAGGAGAGCCCCGCGACGACGCATTCCTCACCGCCCACTAGCAGGTACTCCCGCGCGCTGTCGTCGTCTCCGCGCCGGTGATAGGCCTCCGCCAGGGCGCAATGAGCGGCGGGAAGCAGGTACGTCGACGTACCTCGTAGCTCATCGACGAGCAGCAACGTGTTGATGGCGCGATCCAGATCGCCCCGCTCGAGGTACTCGCGCCCGAGTCGGAGATACAAATCGGGAAGCGGCGGCCGCTTGAGCGCGGCAGCAACGTACGCCTGAAAGGCAGCCTGGCTACGACCCTGATCCTGGTACATGGCCCCGAGGTGGTAGTAGGGCGTGCCGACATCCGGATGAACTTCCAGGGCCTGTTGGTAGTAACGCTCGGCATCCTCGAAGCGGCGCGCCGACCCTGCGGCCTGACCCTCGCGCACTAGCATCATCGCGTACAGCTCTTTCACCCGCAGGTTGTCGGGCTGCTCCTCGTGCAGTCGCTCCAGGCTCTCGAGAATGGGAGCAGAATCACCCCCGCGGAACGCCCAGGCCTCCCCGAGCAGCAATGTGTACTCCAGCCGCGCTTCGAAATCATCGCCGAACTGCTCGAGATGCCTTTGGTAAAATCCGATGGCGCGCGCTCGGTCGCGGTCGTCGGCCGCTTCTCGGGCCAACTCCAGCGCCGAGCGATCCTCCCCACAGGCAACCGCCAGCACCGCCGCGAACAAGACACTCGACAGTGCAGGACGTGAGCGATCCAGCCTCCGCGATTGCCGAGTCTCGAGGCCGCACGGCTCCTCAGGGCTGCACAATGCGGCTTTCGGACGACTCACGGTCCTCCTCCTGACGTACGCCTTGATAGGCCGCCAACACGCCGCGCTGAATCAGCGCGCGCGCGAACGGGTGATCAGAGTACAGATCGGCTACATCCGTGAACCCCTGTGCGGCAGCGAGGGCGAGCTCTGCCTCACGCTCGTGCTTTGTGGCCCTCAAGACATCCGTCATCTGCTCGAGCCGCTGCCTGTAGCGCATCCGTGTGGCGCTGTCGAAGACCTCGGCGACGGCGCTGATCTCGCGGTCTACCTGTTGCTTACGCTGCTCTTCGTCTACCAGCAGGGTGCTCGTTTCGGCACGACGAACCCCGGCAGCAGCGCTTTCGACTACCTCGCCCAAAACGGCCCAGTTGGCAAAGTAGGGCTCGCCGAGCAGATCCGCCGACCGTGCCAGTAGCTCGCGCTGTTCCGGGACCGACCGACCGGCCTGACCGTCTGGCGGCCCGTCCTTCGTCTTCTCCTCGGTTGACTCGACCGCCAAGCTCCCGCCTCGCGGCACCCCGGCCGGCACGACAAACAGCTCTGCCGCCGTATCTTCGCGCCATGCCTCGTACTCGGGTGGAAGACTTTCTCCGGCGTCGGCGGCTAACGCCTCCCCAGCGCGCAGGATCGCCACCGCTTGTGCCAACTCGAGTTGCGCTATGAGGAGCGCCGGATTGGCTCGCAGGCGCTCGATATGAGCCTTGAACCCCTTCAGCGCCACGGGCATCACCTCGGACCTGCGCAGCCCCTGCTGATCGTCGACAACTGCCTCCAGCAAGCGGTAACCGCCCTTGCTAGAGGGTGCCATCACCCACAGGATGCGCCCACCCGACCCATCGATGCCGGTGGCGAAGGCGCGCGACTCGCGTTGGATGTCCGGCGCGATCCGCAGCGAGAATTTTTCCGGCGCCGGCGTTTCCCCGGTCACGTCGACGCCGGCGGCTCGTAGGCGATGCAGGGCCCGCTTGGCAACCTTGCGGAGCTTGCGATCCTCCTCTGCAACCAGCCGCCGCAGAGCCGGTACGGCCTCTTGGTTCCCCGACGCACCGAGACGCTCGACGACAATGGCGTCTATCCGGGGGTCGAGTCCCAAGACAGTCTCAAGAAGACTGGCATCCGAACATGGGCGAGCCAGCCAGGCACTCAGCACAGGTTCCTTCCAGGCCTCCGGCAACGCCAGCACGGAATCCAAACCCTTGGCATCGGGAGCTTCAACGAACTGACGCGCCACCCGCAGCATGTCCTCGACCTGCTGCGGTATCTCGACGCCAACGTCGCGGAGTAGGCCGATTGCTTCCCCTTTGGCATCGAGCGGTACTGCACGACGCAAAGCCTGCGATGCGATTTCGTTTGCCAACCCGCCGGCACCCGCCAATCGGACGAGTCGGATCGTGGCCGCAAGGCGCTCCGGCGGCCCGCTGTCAACCGCGTCGCGGAGCCCCTCTTCCACCCCCGGACCGAATGCCATGACGGCCTCGACCTCGCGTTCGGGCACGTCGCCATCGAGTCCACCTTTGGCGATGCGGTTCACGGCGCGTCGAATCGCCTTGACGAGGTCTTTCGGAGGGCTCATCGAGTGCTCGCGTAACGGGCGTGGATGATCTTCAGGCCCTCGAGGGTGAGCAACAGATCGATATGCTGTATGCGTTCGCACGCCTCCCCGATTGTCATCGCCCATCCACCGGTGGCGACAACCGTCGGCTCGGTACCCAGCTCCAGGCTAATGCGGCCTAGTAGGCCGTCTACGAGGTCGGCGTAGCCATAGAACAGGCCCGACCTCACGCTGCCCACGGTAGATCGACCGATGACCTGCTGCGGCCGAGCAATGTCGACTCGCGGGAGACGCGCCGCACGAGCGAACAGGGCGTCGGCCGATACCCCCACACCGGTAGCGATCACGCCGCCGAGATAGGCGCCCTCGTCGTTGATCACGTCGAACGTTGTGGCGGTACCGAAATCCACTACCACGGCGGGGACGCCGTACTTTTGGCGCGCCGCAACCGCGTTGACGATACGGTCTGCCCCCACATCGCCCGGTGGATCGTAAAGCACCGGAAGATCATCAACGACGTCAGCACTCACGAGCAGTGGCTCGACGCCGAAGTACCGCTGCGACATACGCGCGAGAGCCCCCGTCAATGGTGGAACGACGCTGGCCACCACAATGCCCGAAATATGCTCGGCGGCAATCTCCTCGCGCTCCAGGAGCGACAGCGACAGTAACCCCATCTCGTCAGCGGTGCCGTTGCCATGCGTTGCCAATCGCCAATCAGCCCGTAGGGTCGAGCCGTCGAATACCCCGAACTGAGTGTTCGTGTTGCCCACATCGATTGCCAGGAGCACGTGCGCCTCGTCAGATGTCGTCGAACCTTGTCAGCGCCTGAAACTCACCGTACCGAGCGGCGATCTGGTCGCTGTCGAGCCCCCGAATCCCATCGAGGCTGAAGCTCTCGACGCAAAACGAGGCCAGAACGCTGCCGGCTACGATTGCCCGACGCAACCCTTTCGCGCTGTGATCGCCGGTACTCGCAAGGTGGCCCATGAAGCCTCCAGCAAACGTATCGCCGGCGCCGGTCGGGTCGGCAAGCTGGCGTAAAGGGAATCCCGGCACGGTGAAGACATCGCCTTCCAGGAAGGCCGTCGCACCGTGCTCCCCGCGTTTGATGATCACGCTGGCCGGTCCCAGCGCCCGAATCGACTTGGCGGCTTCTACGAGGTTGTAGGCACCGGCCAATTCGCGCGCCTCCTCGTCGTTTATGACCAGGATGTCGACGTGTTGCAGGGTTGTTTTCAGCGCCTCGAGTGAGCCCTCGATCCAATAGTTCATCGTATCGAGCGCCACCAACTCCGGCCTCTCCACCTGCTCCAGGACGGACTGCTGCAGCTGCGGCGCAATGTTCGCCAGGAACACATAGGGGGTGTCTCGAAACTCCGCTGGCAGCACCGGCGCGAAGGTCTCGAAGACGTTCAGCTCGGTAAACAGCGTCTTCCGCTCGTTCAGGTTCCAGGAATACTCGCCACCCCAGCGGAACGTCCGGCCGGGCGCCCGTTCGATGCCGCTCGTATCCACACTGCGCTCCAACAGCACTGCCTCGTGCTCGGCGCTGAAGTCATTGCCGACGACGGCCACCACCCGTACTGGGCAGAAGTACGAGGCCGCCACCGCGAAGTACGTAGCAGCCCCACCCAGGGCATCGTCAACACGACCGTACGGCGTAATCACCGTGTCGAACGCCACAGAACCGACTACCACGATGCTCAAGGTTGGGCTCCGTCGTCGGGCTCGAGAAGCAGCGCCAGACGGCGCCGCAGCGCCGGTGGAAAGCTATCGGGGGATGTCATGATCGCGTTGGCGATGGCAGCCTCGCACGACGAAGGCGCGTCTGTTGGGAGGTTGTTAATCGCTGCACGGAGCACGCGCTGCGCGTTGCCGACACTCTTTCCCAGGTTGGCGACGGCCATTTCGGCGGTGACATCTGCGTGCTCGTCGTGCCAGCAGTCGTAGTCGCACACCATCGCCAGGGTGGCGTAGCCGATTCCCGCTTCGCGCGCCAACTTCGCCTCCGTGAGGTTGGTCATGCCAACTACATCCATCCCCCAGGAGCGATACAGATTGCTCTCGGCGCGAGTGGAGAATTGGGGCCCCTCGATGCAGACGTAGGTGCCTCCACGATGCACCTCCACGTCAATCGTTTCCGCTGCCGTGGCGAGCAGGTCTGCCAGCCGAGCGCAGACAGGGTCGGCAAACGCGACGTGCGCCACTATGCCCTCGTCGAAGAAAGTCGTCGCCCGATTGCAGGTTCGATCGACGAACTGGTCGGGCACCACGAACTGCAGCGGCGCGATAGCCTCGCGTAGGCTGCCTACGGCGCTCACCGAGAACAGATTGCGCACGCCGAGCAGCCGAAATCCATAGACATTCGCCCGGTAGGGCACGTTCGAAGGGCTGAAGGTGTGCCCGCGGCCGTGCCGCGATAGGAACGCGACGGGCCGGCCGTCGAGCTCGCCTAGCACGAATGCGTCGGAAGGATCGCCGAACGGCGTTTCCAGGTGCATCTCGTCGAGAACCGTCAGCCCGTCCATCTCGTAGAGGCCGCTGCCCCCGATCACACCGATTCGTTTTTCCATCCCGTCCTCAACTGGAGCATCCTGGCTACCACACCCGACAGCGGAAACGGTAGCAGCCTACTAGTGCTCCTGATCATAAGTACGGTGACGTTTGCAGGAGCGAGATGCGGGCGAGATCAAGGAAGGGTGAGGAAGGCGATGCCTTAGCCATCCTCGACGAGCCCTGACGCCGAGTTCGCCCGCATATCGCTCCTGCCCTCCGGGTGGCCGCGGGACCGGCCACCTTGGGCGTCGCGGCGCCTCGACGATACACCCAGCATCGCCCTCGTCGCCGCTCCTACAATTCGCCCCGGTCGCGCGCGCCACAAACGTCACCGTACTTATGATCAGGAGCACTAGTGGCCTGTAACAGATGATCGTTGCATATCGTGGTGGCGGAATGGGTCCGGATGCCAGGCGCTACGACGAGACGATGTTGGCCCAGCTTCCGAGGAGAAGCAACGCCGCAGACGGGCCCATTTCGCCGCCATCCTCCGGACAGATGGGCAGTTGTGGGCGATATCGGCGTTGCGGCTCGTCGACGATGCCCCAGCAGGCCGTGGTGGAAGTGTGATGGGTCTGGTTACGCCGCCAAGGGCGCAGATCCAAGGCGCCGCGTCGCCGGCGATGCCCGTGCGCATCGTCTAGGAGCGGCAACGCCGGAGACGCGCCCTTGGCGGCGTAACCCGTAGGGCAAGTGGGAGTCACGGGCGATGGCGGCGTCTCTCCTCCTCGACGATGGCTCCAGCATCGCCTCGTCGTCGATCCTTGCCCTAGCCCGTGAGTCCCACTTGCCAGACCCACCACACTTCCATCACGGCCTGCTAGCATCGACATCCTCGCCGCGCCTTGATCTCACCCGCAAATCCCATCTGCGATATGCAACGATCATCTGTTACAGGCCACTCTAGGTGAGCTCGCCCAGCAGGCTACGGGCATGCTCGCGCACACTACGAGATTCACCGATGCCACCTAGCATGCGGACCAGCTCTTCGATGCGCTGCTCGACGTCGAGCGCTGCCGCCGACACACACACGCGTCCGTCGCGCTCGGCCTTGCGGACGCGATAGTGCGTTGTCGCCCGGGCAGCAATTTGCGGCAGATGCGTGACCACCAGGACTTGATGTCTGGCCCCGAGCTCGACCAGCCTCGTCGCCAGTCGGTCGGCAACGCGACCCCCACCTACCCCGGCATCGATCTCGTCGAATACCAGCGTCTGGGCAGGCGCCTGACGCGTTTCCGTCAGCTTCAGCGCCAGCATCACGCGTGAGAGCTCCCCGCCGGAGGCGACTCGCACCAGCTGGCCCAGCGCATCCCCAGGGTTAGCGGCGAGGCGAAACGAGACGGTTTCATAACCGCGCCGGCTGGCTCCTGGCGGCAATCCACCCTCGGCGTTGGCGCTGCCAGGCTTCAACCGAACCTGAAAACGGGCTCCCTCCATGCCAAGCTTCTGCAACTCCGAAGTAATGTGTTCGGATAGTCGCGTCGCTGCCTCGGCCCGTAGCGTGCTCAGGTTCGAGGCCGCCTCGTCGAAGCCCCGTACTGCTTGCCTTACCTGGCCGGCCAGCTCAGCGATCTCCTGATCCCGGTTGTCGAGCGAGGCGAGCTCGTGCTCAGCGTCGTCGGCTACCTGCAGGATGTCCTCGATTCGATCGCCGTATTTGCGCCGTAGACCATCAAAGGTCGCCAGACGCTCCTCGACCGCATCGAGCCGCACCGGGTCCACCTGCACCAGGTCGAGGTACGTCTGCAGCGAACGGGCAATCTCCTCGATCGCGTAACCTGCCTCGGCGGCGTCATCGCCGCTGGCCGGCGCACCGGTATCGAGCCGGACAATTCTCTCGATGACGAGTTGAGCACGGCGAATGAGAGCTGCCGCCGATTCTTCGCGCTCGTAGAGAACATCCAACGCCTCCGCGGTCGCCGCCGAGAGGTCTTCGGCGTGTCGCAGCCGCTGGCGCTCCGCGTTCAACGCCACCTCGTCGTCGACGCCGAGATCGGCGGCGCGGATCTCCTGTGCGCGGTAGCGTAAGTAATCGGCGCGCTGGGCACGATCGCGATCGTCCGTCTCCAGCACCTGTGACCGGTGTTGCAGATCCACCGCCTCATCCCACGCCCTCGCCACAGCGAGGCGCTGTGCGCAGAGCTCGCCGAAACGATCGAGCAGCTCGAGTTGCGCCGCCGACGCCAGCAGCGATTGGTTCTCGTGCTGCCCGGCGATATCCACAAGGCGCGTGCCCAACTTGTGGACAAGGCCCACGGTGACCAGCCGATCGTTGACATAGGCGCGACTGGAACGGCTGCCTAGGGTGCGGCGAACAAGAATCTCGCCAGACTCCGGTGACAGCTCCTCATGCTCCAGCAACTCGGCGATGTCAGGCCGACCGGTGATGTCGAACACCGCTTCTACAGTGGCCGAATCCGCCCCGGTGCGCACCTGATCGAGCGCCGCGCGGTTCCCCGTGGCCAACGACAGCCCGCCCAGAATGATCGACTTGCCAGCACCCGTCTCACCGGTGAACGCGACGAGGCCGGCGGGCGGCTCGATGGCAACATCCTCGATCAGCGCGAGGTCGCGGATCCGCAAATAGCTCAGCATGGGTCGAACCTGGGATGAGATGGCCCGGCAAATATACCGGAAGACCCAAGATCGGTTCCGCGACCGGTCTGACGGCTGATACGCATTGATGACACACACAGACCATCGTGGTAGCTTGATGCCGTCCGGTGCGGCTGGGGGGCTCGGCAAACGGACGCTTCTTCTGACCTCGGAACGCTGAGAGGACATCTTTGTTCTTGTTGCAGGCCGATTTCATGTCCGAAGGCGTCCTGGGCATCATTCGCAATCTGGGTCCATTCGCCCTCGCAGTGCTGCTGGTACTGGGTTTCTTCTCGATTCTCTCGTGGGCTGTGATTGTGGATCGCATCCTGCTGTATCGAAAGGCAGAGAAGCAAACTGTCAAGTTCCTCGAGGTGTTCCGCGCCAGCTCGAAGTTCTCGCAGGTGCGCACTGCCGCCAAGAAGCTGGTAACCACGCCTCTGGCGGGCGTATTTGACACCGGGTACGGTGAGATCTCGTCGCAGCTCGAGGGCACAGCGCAATCCGGCCAGCCAATCGGAAGCTCGCGCATGAACATGGAGGCCCTCGAGCGCTCGCTTACTCGCGCGGCGCATCAACAGCGTCGCCAACTGGAACGCGGTATGTTGTTCCTCGCCACCACCAGCTCCGCCGCCCCCTTCATCGGCCTGTTCGGCACGGTGTGGGGCATCATGAACGCCTTCGAGAGCATCGGCAGGTTCGGCAACGCCAATCTTGCCGTCGTCGCGCCCGGCATCAGCGCCGCGTTGATCACCACCGCCGCCGGGCTCGCGGCTGCTATTCCTGCAGTGATCGCCTACAACCACCTGCTATCGCGCGTTCGTGGCCTTAGCGGCGACATGGAGGATTTCGGTCTCGAGTTCCTCAACGTGGTGCAGAAATCCTGGCAGGCGGAGCGCGGCCGATGAAACAGAGCTGGTTCAAGGAAGATGACCGCATCCTCTCGGAGATAAACGTTACGCCGCTGGTCGACGTCGCGCTGGTGCTGTTGATCGTCTTCATGATCACCGCACCGATGATGATCCAAGGAGCGGAGGTCCGGCTGCCACGAACCCAGATAATGGACAGCCTTCCGCAAGAGCAGATCTTCATCTCGGTCACCGATCAGGGCCAGATCCTGGTGAATGGCGATGCCGTGCCGCTCGAAGAGTTGGAAGCCCGCCTGTCGCCCCGCATCACGCCCGGGCGCACGATTCTGCTGTATGGCGACCGGGCGGGCGAATACGGGCGCGTGGTAGCGGTCATAGAGGTTCTCTGGAGCCTGGGAGCCGACATCGGCCTGGTCACCGAGCCCGTCCCGCGCCGCTAGGTGGAAGTGTGCAGGCCGAGCGGCCACCCCGGGCCGCTTGCTAAGCTAACAGCATGAGCTACGCCGAGCAGAAAACCATATTGAGCGAGCAGGTGATCGAGCAGCGCTTTCGCGCTGCCGTCATCAGCTCTGCGGCCACACATTTGGCGTTGTTTCTGACGCTGCTGTTCGGCCCGATGCTCATCCCGGCACCAGCCTACGACATGAGCTTCACGCCGGTGAGGCTCGTCCAGTTACCGCCGCCAGCTGCCGAGCCCGCCACGCCCGCCGAAGCCCCGCAGGAGGAGGCTGAGGCGGAGCCCGAACCTGCACAGCCGGTGGTCAGTGAGCCCGAGCCCATTCCCCGCAGCCTGGCCGAGCTGCAGCGCGAGCGCGAGGCTGAGGAACAGCTCCGCCGCGAAGAGGCGGAGCGGCAGCGTCAAGCCGAGCTCGAACGCCAGCGCCGCGCCGAAGAGGAGCGCCGCCGTCGCGAGGACGAGGCACGTCGACAGCCACAGCGTGCCGGCCAACGTCCCCCGGCGCAGAGCCAAAACGCGCGGCGCACGGGAATCGACGTCACCCAAAGCGGCGATAGCGGCTACACGGTCGAGGAGTTTCCCTTCGCCGACTACCTTTATCGGATTCGCGACCTGATCGCAGCCCAGTGGTCACCGCCGCCCACCGGCCCCTACGGGCTGCAGCGTCGCGCCGAGGTGTTTTTCAGACTCGGTAGGAACGGCCGCCTGGTCGTGCAGCCACGATTGGACGACGGATCCGGCGACACCGCGTTCGATCGAGCAGCCATGCGAGCCGTCGCGGCCGCTGCTCCATTCCCTCCTCTGCCCCGCGAGTACGACGGGCAATCACTCGGAGTTGGGCTTGCCTTCGTTACGGAATAGAAACTCAGTGTGGCCGCTCATCGTGTCCTTGCTCGTAGTCGGTGCGGCATCGGCGCAAGACCAAGACGTACAGCTGGAGATCCGCCAACGCGGCGCCCCCGCAATCAAGGTCGCCGTGCCGACATTGCTGGCGGCAAGCGGCGCCGCCGAGCATGCTCAGCGCATTCACGCCGTCCTACTGAACGATCTGCAGAATTCCATGGTGTTCGATCTCGTCGATCCCCGCGTTTATCCGAGCGCTGCCCCCAACGAGCCGATACCGTGGCAGGCGTGGAAAAGCACCGACGCCCGCGGACTGATCCAGGGATCGGTAAGCGTGCAGGGCTCGCTCGTGGTGGCCGATTTCCGGCTCTTCGACGTCGACACCGGCCGACAGATCAGCGGCAAGCGCTACTCGCAATCTACCGAGGGACTCTCGGCTCCCGACGCTGCGTATCGTGTGCGGCGCATCGCGCACACGTTCAACGACGAAACGGCCCTCAATTACACGGGCGTGCCGGGGGTGGCAAACTCCTATATCGCGTTCGTCTCGGACCGCGAAGCACCGGCAGGAACGCCACAAAAAGAGATCTACCTGATGGACTGCGATGGCGAGCGGCAGCGACGCATCACCTACAACTCCTCGATTTCGCTGTCGCCATCCTTCTCGCCACAGTCGGACCGGATCGCGTTTCAGACCTACATGATGCGCGACCGCTTTCCGAATGCCGAGGTCCACATCATTCTCAACACCGGCGGTCAGCCGCGGCCCCTCGTTACCTGCCGGGGCATGAACAACGGCCCGGCTTTCTCCCCCGACGGTACGCTGATTGCCTTTTCCTCTAGCTGCGGAGGCAACTCCGAGATCCATGTGATCAAGCCCAACGGCGAGGGAATGCTGCAGATCACGCGCAATCCGGCGAGCGACGTATCCCCCGGTTGGTCGCCGAACGGGCGGCAATTGGTGTTCGTCTCCGACCGCAGCGGCAGCCAACAGCTCTACGTGATGGACGCCACCGGCTTGAACACTCGACGGCTCTCGGCACCCGGAGGACAAAAAGACGATCCAGCGTGGCAACCGGTGCGCGGCGAACTTATCGCCTTTACCGCCTCGACTGGTGGTAACAATTTCGACATTTTCGTGTACGATCTCACGACCGATCGCGTCCATCAGCTAACGCGCGGTCGCGGCCGCAAGGAGGCACCGGCCTGGTCGCCCGATGGGCGACAGCTGACCTTCGAGTGGGCTCAGGGTCCCAGCACACAGATCTGGGCCATGGGCTTTGACGGCTCGCGGCAGCGTATGCTGACGAACGCAGGTAACAATCTGACCCCGACTTGGGGAACCCGCCCCTAATGGCCCGCCCCTAACGAAACGCGGCCATCGCATGGAGGAAACCACGATGCCCAGCCCCGCGAAGCGACTCGCTTTAATCGCGCTCGCGGCCGTGGTCGTTGCACTGCCCGCATGCAGCAAAAACGCCCCGCCCGCGCCAACACCCGAGCCGATGCCGGAGGCTCCGGCCCCCGCCGCGCCGGCTGCCCCAACTGAGCCAGCCCAGACCGGCGACTGGGAAGAGGCTGATGCTCCCGAGCAGACCTTCTTGTCGGCAGAGGAGATCAACCGACGCCGGCTGCTCAAGCCGATCTACTTCGATTACGACAAGGATGAGATTCGCAGCGACCAGCGGGCCACGCTCCAGGCGAACGCTGATTGGCTGCGTGAGCATGCCGACGTCGCAGTCCTGATCGAAGGCCACTGTGACGAGCGTGGTACGCGCGAGTACAACCTCGCGCTCGGCGACCGCCGCGCTGCGGCAACGCGCGACTACATCGTCTCGCTCGGCATCGGCGCCAACCGCGTCGAGATCGTTTCGTACGGTGAAGAGCGCCCCGCGGTTATGGGAGAGGGTGAGCAGAACTGGTCGCAGAACCGCCGCGGCGAGTTCGTGGCCACCTCGGCAGGCCAGACGAACGAGTAACAGGTTCGGCAGCGGCGGGCGGGCGCGACGAGCTCCCGCCCGCCGTTTCTGTTCGAGGCTGCGGCACGGGAAGCAAGGGTGAAAATGAAACGACTGAGCTTGCTGGTTTCCTCGGTTGCACTCCTTGCCCTTGCCTCCGCCTGCGCGTCGGGCGAGCAGCGCCTCGCGAACATCGAGTCACGTCAGGCCGCCGTGGAGGCGCAGGTCGCCGACCTGCAAACCGCGCAGCAGAACATCACCGCTCGGCTGGTACAAGTGCGGCAGGAGCTCGACAATTCGCTGCAGCCGCTCCGCACGCAATCCGCCGACCGCGGCGAGGACCTGCGCTCGGTGGAACGCGAGGTCACCGCCCTCGAAGCCGAGGTGGCCGAAATGAACGCACGGATCGCACGCCTCACCGAGCAGCTCGCAGCCGGCGGCGGCCCCCCTTCCGAGGCGACGCTCACGGGTACCGCGATGCCGCCCCCGCGTGGAGCCCTCGCGACCACTGCCGAGGAGCCAACCGCTTCCCAGCAAAGTGCCGCCACCACGCTGTACAATAGCGCCTACAACGACTACCTACGAGAGAATTGGGAACTGTGCGTGCAGGGGTTTGAGGAGTACATGCGCCGTTACGTCTCGTCGGATCGCGCCGACAACGCCCGATACTGGATCGGCATGTGCGAGCGAGAGCGCGGTCAGCTCTCGGCGGCTCACACGGCGTTCCAGTCGGTGGTCCGCGACCATCCGAACAGCGAGCTAGTACCCGACGCCATGCTCAACGACGGGCTGATTCTCAAGGAAGAGGGCCGCGAGCGAGCCGCTGCAGAGTCGTTCCGACGGCTGATTCAAGCGTACGGAGACAGCGACGCAGCGTTCCTGGCCTGCGGCCAGCTGCGCGTGCTAGGTCTCCAGCGTCCCGGCACTTGCGAGCAATGATCGCCGCCACGATGACGTCGCCTATGAAGCGATTGCCAACCCTGGCTCTGGCCATGGCCCTAGTGCTGACGATGGCGTCGGCCGCATGGGCAGTGCGAATCTTCGGCGCCACGAACCCCGGTAATCAGATGGGGACCGTCCAGAGCCTCCTGGACTTGGGCGCGGACATCGGTGACAACGATATTGGTAACACCCTCGCCTTCGATCTGAAGGAAGACGGCGCGGTCATCATCACCTTCACCGCCGAATGCGCCGTCGACGGCACCGAGCAACAATGGGTGAGCATCGAGTTGCTCGTAAACGGCGACGCTCTGAGGCCCAGCCGGGGCGATCAGGATACGTTCTGCTCGGGCAATGGCTTTGCCGGGTTCAACGACGGGTGGGTGATGGCCAGCATGACCGCCCCGGTGGAGCTCGCTGCCGGCAACTACGACCTGCAGATCCAGGTGACGCCCTCCGGGGGGGCCGCAGGGTGGTGGATCGGCGACCTGGCGCTTACGGTCCTCGTCCAGAAACGTTGACGCGGGCGGCGGCCTGAGATTCACCGCGCGGCCCCGGTGCAATTCGCCGCTGGAGCCCGACACGGCCGGCACACGGCCAGCCAACTCCTTGCGACGATCGATGTGACGGACTACCGTCCGGTCACTCTCGTTTCGCGGTGTGGCGGGCCGGCTTACTGTGCTGTTGCCTAGACTGGGACCGGTTTGCTGAAACTCGACGCGCAGGAGGTCTCCTAATGAAGAGACTCGGGGTGGTCAGCCTGTCGCTGACCCTGGTACTGTGCTTCGCCTCGGCGGGCTGAGCGACTCGCATCTACGGCGCTACCTCCCTGGACAACCAGCTTGGTAACGCCGACGCGCTGATCGATCTTGGTACCGATCTCAACGGCAACGCCGTGGGCGACACGCTGCAGTTCAATGTCGGCAGGAGCGGACACGGGGTCATCACATTCAGTGCAGAATGCAGCGTCGAGGGCGATGTGGCGGACTGGGTCTCAATCGACATCATTGTCAACGGCAGTACGATCGGCCAGAGTGACAACACGGACGATGCCTTCTGCTCCGGCAACGAGACCGCCACCGACGACGACGGGTGGGTGATGGCCAGCATGACCGTCCCCTACGAGTTCTCGCCAGGCAACGTCGACCTGCAAGTCAGGGTCACGTTGCAGGGCAACGCGACTGAGTGGTGGATTGGCCATACCGGGATTTCTGTGATCCTGCAGAAGCGCTGATCGGGAGTTTGGTTTGTCAGCGACGCACACCGCGCGGCTGCGACTTGCGCGGAGCCCGGCCAGAGTCGACACTTTCGTGCTCGGAATTCCGGCGCCGCATGGCCTTCTCATCATCGCGTGGCGCCTAACAGCGGGTACTTTTAGGGGGCGATATGGTTAACAAGGTCATCCTGTTGGGAAACGTGGGTAGAGACCCCGAGCTGCGCTACACGGCAAGCGGCACCGCCGTGGCCAACTTCTCGCTTGCCACGAGCCGCCGGTACAAGGATCGCGACGGCAACCAGCAGGAGCAGACGGAGTGGCACCGGTGCGTCGCTTGGGCACGCACGGCCGAAATCGTGAACCAGTACGCCAACAAGGGGAAGCAGCTGTACATCGAGGGTCGTCTGCAGACACGCCAGTGGGAGGATCGCGACGGCAACACGCGCTACACGACGGAGGTCGTCGCCGATAACATCCAGCTGCTCGGCCGCGCCGCTAGTGGTGGAGGCGGCGACTACGGTGACCCCGGCCCGGCGGGCGGCGGCGCTGACGGTGACGCTGTCGGTAGCGGTGGTGGTGGCGACGCCCCCATCAACGATGACGACATCCCCTTCTAGATGAGATGAGAAGGCCAACCTCCTGAACGCAGTAGCCTGACGGCTCTGCAAACGTTTCTTCAAACGTAACGGGCTCGAAGCCCAAGGAGGTTGGCCGATGAGGAGTGTAACGATTGGACTGGACGTAAGCGACCGGTACAGCCGTATGTGCGTGCTCGACAGTAAGGGCAGGGTGATGGAGGAAGGGCGGGTGAGGACGAGCCCGGAGGGGCTGGCGAGGCGGTTCGGGTGCGAGGAGCCCGCTCGAGTTAGTGCTGGAGGTTGGAACGCACTCGCCGTGGATGAGTGAGCAGTTGAAGCAACTGGGTCATGAGGTGCTGGTGGCTAACCCGAGGCGGCTGAAGCTGATCTATGGCGAGCACGGACCGACCGGTTGGATGCCGAGCACCTGGCACGAGTGGGCAGAATGGACCCAAAGCTGCTTAAGACGGTGCAGCATCGAGGCAGACAAGCGCGAGCGGATCTAGCCGTGATTCGGAGCCGAGATGCTCTGGTAAAGAGCCGCACGCAGTTGGTGAGCCATGTGCGTGGTGCGGTCAAGTCGGCCGGTTGTCGTATTCCCAGGTGCTCGACGCCGGCGTTCGCGCGCACCGCGCCAGAGCACATACCGGAGCGGCTCAAGGGAGCGCTCGAGCCGGTGCTTGAAACGATCGCCATGCTGACGGGCAACATCCAGCAATACGAGCGTCAGATCGTGCAGCTGTGCCAGGGGCGATACCCGGAGACACAGCAGCTCCAGCAAGTGGCCGGGGTCGGAGCTCTGACCGCACTGGCGTATGTGCTGACGCTCGAGGAGCCGGAACGGTTCAATACCTCCAGAGCCGTGGGCCCGTACCTGGGACTGAGACCGAAGAAACGGCAGTCGGGGGACAAGGACCCTGCGCTACGAATAACCAAGGCGGGCGACAAAATGCTCCGACGCCTGTTGGTGGGCTCGGCGCATTACATCCTGGGCCCCTTCGGGCCCGATACTGAGCTCAGACGCTGGGGGCTCAAGCTGGCCGGACGCGGTGGTCCTCATGGCAACAAAAAGGCAGCAGTTGCTGTCGCCCGTAAGCTCGCCGTTGTGCTGCACCGACTGTGGCTGAGTGGAGACGAGTACGAACCGTTGCGCGCACCTGTAGAGGTTTCAGCAGCATGAACTAACCCGCAACCAGGAGGTCGGTAGGGCGACGCGACCCAACGGTTATCGATCTGACCGCCCGGTCCGGGCGACTGCGAAGGTCACTACGAGCTTCGAGCTCGGCAGCTAGATTGCAGCGCCTCGAATCGGGACGGACCCCAGAATGCACCGGACGACCTGAATCCTCGTCCACCAGAGTGCGAATAGGAGCATGGCGTGCAGATCGATTCTTCGCTGGCCACCACATTGCCCTTGACCGAACTAGGCCTTCTCTTAGAAG
This sequence comes from Acidobacteriota bacterium, assembly GCA_965205505.1. Taxonomy (GTDB): domain Bacteria; phylum Acidobacteriota; class UBA890; order UBA890; family WLXD01; genus DASCOT01. The sequence continues at coordinate 1,897,442 of CBDBHB010000009.1, read as the reverse complement.
TGGCCTCTAACAGCCTGCAACAGGCCGTGCTGCAAGTGTGGCACGCCTGACGATTACGGAGCTGACCCGCGAGGCGAGTAAGCGGGATTCTGTTCACCCGGCCGAAGCCAGGCTGGGAACCATGAATCTGGGACGCCGGTCTCCCGACGCCTCGTGCAGCCTACCCGGAAGCCGGGCCGGGCCAGCCCATCGCTTCCCTATTTGGCCTTGCTCCACGCGGGGTTTACCTAGCTGCCGGGGTCGCCCCCGACACTGGTGGGCTCTTACCCCACCGTTTCACCCTTACCGACAGCCCGAAGGCCGCAGGCGGTCTGTTCTCTGTGGCACTTTCCCGGGGTTTCCCCCGCTGGGGGTTACCCAGCGCGCCGCCCTGTGGAGTCCCGACTTTCCTCTGCCGATCATCTCGACAGCGGTTCCCCTGCCTCGCGGGTCAATCCCGCACTCCGTCTGTGAGGCTCGCGCCCCACAACTCCTCCCGTGGCCCGTGCAGCACCCCGAACGCGCGGTTGTTGGAGATCTGTCAGTCCTGCGACGAATCGGCGCCTACGCTCGAGTTGACCAGCGCCAAGAACTCGGTGGTTACGATCGTCGAGTTGGCGAAGTAGAGCACGCCCTGGGCCCGTGAAGAGTCGAAGATCACGTCGTAGCCGTTGTCGGCGGCGAACTGTTCGACCAGTGGTCCAAGCTGCTCGTTGACATCGAGCGTGATCTGCTGCTCCATGCGCTCGAGCTCACGACGGGCATCGTCGTTGGTGCGCTGGGCCAGCACCTGCTTTTCTTCAATGTCCTGGTTGAGCCGCGCCAACGCAGCCTCGTTGAGGGTCAGCGCTTGATCTTGGCGCTGGCGCTGCAACGCTTCGAGCTCCGTCGCCTGCGCGTTGAGATTCTCCTGCCACCTCGCAGCTTCAACCTCGAGCCGCTCGCGGGCAACGCGTCCAATCTCTGATCCAGTCAGCACCGAGTCTCCATCGATGAAGACGATGCGGGTGCCCGTAGACTGCGGGGTGGAGAAAACAGCCGACGTGAACATTGCCGCGCCGATTAGCAAGCTGGTGGTCGTCCGCATCGGATCATACTCCTGGCGAGGTCGGTATCTAGGGAGGGTACGGCCGCAACGGAGTGTCGCTGACCATTACCCAATCGTAGCAAGCGCGTTCCAGGGCGGCAATTTTTCTCGCCGCCCATCCTGAGACCTTCCGCCGGTCGGTGCGGTTGGCCGACCCACATCGAGCCCGGAGCGAACCTGGTACACCCCGAGCCCGGTGTGTCCCGTGCTCGTCGGACTGGAGCAAAGGTTAGAAGCCGCCCATGCCGCCGCGAGCCTCATCGACGGCGTCCAAACGACGTAGCAAAACCCGGTCGTGCAGAGGACGCACGCCAACAGTCTTCTTCTTCGCCATGGACTGTAAGCTCCTTGTGAGGTGATAATTGCAGACGCAGTTGGGCGCCAGTTCGTCTGCTGGAAGCGGGAGTCTGCGCGGGACTAGCACTTTGAAGTGGACTCCGCTGGCACTCTCCTAAGATGAGTGCTAACCGTAGTGGCCGCACCGGCGTTCGTCAAGCTCCTGACCGACCGTCACGAACCGCGCCGTGATGGCGGGCATCAGAGCAGGCCGTGTTGCCGGAGCTTGCGCCGCAGTGTATTGCGATGCACCTTGAGCGCCTCGGCGGCGCGACTCTGGTTACCTTCGCAGACCGACAGCACCTCGCTGAGGAACTGCCGCTCGAGCTGCTCGTGGGCCTCCTGAAGCCGGATTCCCTTCTTCACCATGTCGACGACGAGTTCCTGTAGGCGAACCTTCAGAGTGGGCTTGCGACTCATTCGCTGGCGCTCAGGAAAAGTCCGGCAACGCTGTGCCCGTAAGCACCTCGTATGCCTCGTGATACTTGGCCGACGTTCGTTGCACGATCTCCTCGGGGAGCACCGGGCCAGGGGGCGTCTTGTCCCAGTCCAGATGGGAAAGGTAATCGCGCACAAATTCCTTGTCATAGGACGGTGGGTTGGTTCCCGGCCGGTATTCGTCCGCCGGCCAGAAGCGCGACGAGTCTGGTGTAAACACCTCGTCGATGAGGATCAGCTCGTCCCCGACCAGCCCGAACTCGAACTTCGTGTCGGCAATGATTATGCCGCGTGACTCGGCATACTCGGCTGCCTCGGAGTACAGGCGCAACGACACTTCAGCCAACTGCGCGGTCCAGTCCGGCCCAATCAGCTCTGCCATCTGAGCCACCGACACATTCTCGTCGTGGCCCGAGTCGGCTTTGGTGGAGGGCGTGAAGATCGGCTCGGGGAGCCGCGCCGCCTGCTGCAGGCCAGGCGGCAATTCGATGCCACAGACCTGACCGGTGCGCTGGTAGTCGCGCCACCCTGATCCGATGAGGTATCCGCGCACGACGCACTCGACATCGAATCGCTCGGCACGGCGCGCGTACATGCTACGCCCGGCGAGTTGGTCAGCGTAGGGCTGCAGGACGTCCGGAAACTCGTCCACATCGGCGCTGATCAGGTGGTTGTCAACCACGTGTTGCAGGCGATCGAACCAGAAACACGACAGCTGAGTCAGCACCGTCCCCTTCGCCGGCACGCCTCCGGGCAGCACCACGTCGAAGGCGGAGATACGGTCACGGCGCGCGTACATGCTACGCCCGGCGAGTTGGTCAGCGTAGGGCTGCAGGACGTCCGGAAACTCGTCCACATCGGCGCTGATCAGGTGGTTGTCAACCACGTGTTGCAGGCGATCGAACCAGAAACACGACAGCTGAGTCAGCACCGTCCCCTTCGCCGGCGGTGGCAACAAGCAGTAGCTCATCGCCGACTCCGTACACGTCGCGCACCTTGCCACGGTGGATCAGGTCAACATCGGGCAGCTCGGTTTCCAGCAACGGTTCCGCGGTGGGAACAGTACTCATGTGCAGCAACTCCATACGTCGGTCACGCTGGCTAGTGATCTGTTACAGGCCGCTAGTCTCGGACCGACTCCAGCAACGCGTCGGCGGCAGCAGCATCCGACACTTTGAAGACACCAATCGCGAGGCCGTCGTCCGGTGACACCGAGGCGTAGAAGTACTCGATGTTGATCTTGTTGTCCGAGAGCAGACGGGCGATCTTCGCCAACTGGCCTGCGTGGCTCCCCAGGGTCGCCACCAGCACCTCGATGCTCGTATGCGCCACGCCGCTCTCGCGGAACACCTCGCGCGCACGCGGGACATCGTCTACGAGAAGCCGAACAGCGCCGTACTCACCCGCTTCGGCCGTAGCCAGCGCCAGGATATTCACGTTCGCGGCGGCCAACGCCTCGCAGAAGTTCGCCAGCTCACCGGGCCGATTCTGCCACCCGACGGTCAGTTGTCGTGCAACGGCCATGTGTGTCTCCCCGTGGGTGTGCGGCAAGTTGCTTGCTGATGAGCGGTAGATACAGCGCCCGTCGATGGCGGTCAAGCGCCAGCGCACAACTTGTAAGCGTCGAGGCCAAAAAAAAGGGGTCTCCCTTCGCCTGACAGAGGGTCCCGGACCGACGACGCGGAACGTAACGGGCGCCTTCCTGCTAGTGTCCAGGGCTCCGCCGTCCCGCTTCATCGGCTTCGCATCGCCCCGGCAGCCACATGACCCTTGCTCGTGACCTCGACCTCGCCGAGACAATCGCGCGAGAGGCGTCCGAGATCCTGATGCGCTACTACCGAAGCGACTATCGGGTCGAGGCCAAGGCCGGTGGGGAGCCCGCTACCGAGGCCGACCGCGCCGCCAACGAGCACATTGTCGCGCGGCTGCAGGAGCACTTCCCCAACGACGGCATTCTCGCCGAGGAATCTGCTGACCCCGCGGCGATCGTCGGCAAGCGGCGCGTTTGGATGGTGGACCCGATGGATGGCACCAAGGAGTTCACCCGCCATCTTACGGAGTTCGCCGTGATGATCGGGCTGGTGGTAGAAGGCACGCCAGTGCTCGGCGTCGTCGCCCAGCCCGCGGAGGAGACTGTTTACCGCGGCATCGTCGGCGAGGGGGCGGAACGCGTGCACCCGGATGGCGTCGATACGATGCGCGTCGGAACGACCAGCGAGCTCGCCGAGCTGACGTTGATCTGTAGTCGTTCGCACCTCCCCGAGATCGTCGAGCGCATGAAAGACGAGCTCGGCATCTCGCGCATGCTGCAGTCCGGCAGCGTCGGCCTGAAGATCGGCAAGATCGGTACCGGGGTTTGCGACCTCTATTTGCAGCCGGCATCCGGTACAAAGCTCTGGGACGCCTGCGCTCCGGAGGCGATTCTGCACGCCGCCGGTGGCCGCCTCACCGACTTCGACGGCCGCCCGATCGACTATGACCCTCACGACATCGTGAATCGCCGCGGCCTGCTGGGGAGCAACGGCACCCGGCACGACGACTTGGTGCAACGACTGCGCGGCTACTTCTAGCGTCGGCGGCGGCCGGTGCCGCGATCGGACTTGCATCTGATTCTAATTGGGTTACGATCAGGACCCAATTCGTGCCCTACTGCAGTTCATTCCCTCGTTGCCCATGCCCGACCGCGTAAGCATCAAGATTCCCCGGCCGCTCTACAATCGGCTGCAGCGGGTGATCGACGGGTCGGGCTTCAGCTCGGCCACCGACTTCATCGTCTTCGTGCTTCGCGACCTGGTCGGGAGCCTGGAACCGGAGGCATCGTCCTCCGATCTCAGCCAGGACGAGCTGGTGGCGATCCGCAAGAAACTAGAAAACCTCGGATACCTCTAATGATCAAAGCTCACGGCGGGCGCCTCGTTGACCGCTTCGCATCAGCAACCGAACGCACCGAGTGGCTCGACCATGTCGACAAGCTTCCCGCCGTCACCATGAACCGTCGGGAGACCTCTGATCTGGAGATGATCGCCACCGGCGCCTTGAGCCCGCTCGAGGGTTTCATGGGACGGGAAGACTACGAGCACGTATGCGCCCATGGCCGCTTGCCCGGCGGCCTGCCGTGGACGATACCGATCACGCTGGCGGTCGATGCTGCGACCGCAACCGACGTCGGGATCGGCGACCCGGTAGCGCTCAAGGGGCCCGACGGTACGTTACACGGCGTGCTCGAGTTGACCGACGTCTACCAGCCCGATAGAGCTCACGAGGCCCTCCAGGTGCTGCAGACGAATGATGACGCGCACCCCGGAGTCGCATATCTGCGATCGACCGGCAACTCCTACCTGGGCGGGAAAATCACGCTGCTACACCGCCCGCATCACGCCAGCTTCGAAAGCTCGCGGCTCGATCCGCGCGAAACCCGCGTCTTGTTCAAGGCCAAGGGTTGGAACAGCGTCGCCGCCTTCCAGACCCGAAACCCGATCCACCGCGCCCACGAATACCTGCAGAAGTGCGCTCTCGAATTGGTCGACGCACTGTTGATTCACCCGATCATGGGCGAGACTAAGTCGGACGATATCCCAGCTGACGTACGGCTCGAGTGCTACCAGGCGCTGCTGCACAATTACTACCCGAACGCACGCGTCGCTCTGTCGATTCTGCCAGCAGCGATGCGCTATGCCGGCCCTAAGGAAGCCATCTTCCACGCCATCGTAAGAAAGAACTACGGCTGCACGCACTTCATCGTCGGCCGCGACCACGCCGGCGTCGGCGGCTACTACGGCACCTACGATGCGCACACCATCTTCGAGGAATTCGAAGCGCTCGAGATCGGCATTACGCCGCTCTTCTTCGACCACGCGTTCTACTGCCACGCTTGCGAGAACATGGCGTCGCAGAAAACGTGTCCGCACGACAAGGAACAGCACGTGTTCCTCAGCGGCACGAAGATCCGCGACATGTTGGCGCGCGGTGAAGAGCTGCCAAAGGAATTCACCCGGCCCGAGGTGGCGGAGATCTTGCGACGTCACTATCAGGGGTCGACCGCCGGCGCCGTGGCCTGATTCGGCACCTACCGAGGCATCATAAGGAGTTTGCTCAGATGAAGGGCTTCACGCTCTGGTTCACAGGGCTTTCGGGTTCCGGCAAGTCGACGCTGGCCACGGCAGTCGAAGGGGTCCTCCTCGAACGCGGCCTACGGGTCGAGATCCTCGACGGCGACGAGGTACGAACGAACCTGTCCAAAGGACTCGGCTTCTCGAAGGAAGACCGCGATACCAACATCCGGCGCATCGGCTACGTCTGTAATCTGCTCAGCCGCAACGGAGTGGCGGCGGTCTCTGCGGCCATTTCTCCCTATCGAGAGATCCGGGATGAGCTGCGCGGAGCGATCGAGAACTTCGTCGAGGTCTACGCACGCTGCAGTATCGAAGAGCTGGCACGACGGGATCCCAAGGGGCTATACAAACGAGCCCTGGCCGGTGAGATCTCCAATTTTACAGGCGTTTCCGATCCCTACGAGGAACCGGTTAACCCCGAGATCGTCTGCGATACAGAGAAAGAGACGCCGGAGGAGAGCCGGGAAAAGATCGTGCGAAGTCTCGAGCTCATGGGATACGTTCCGCCCGCCGAGGACCACCACACTAGTCCAGAGCAAGAAGAGGCGATCCGCGCACGGCTAGAGTCGCTCGGGTACCTCTGATCGCTCGCAGGGGGCGCCAATGTCGCGCAGCAAGCGACTCTGTCTGATCGGGCTCGACGGAGTCCCGGAGCAGCTACTGCGACGCCTCGCCGACGACGGCGTCATGCCGCGCTTGGCGGAGCGCATTGCCGGTGCCCACCTCCGCTCCATGCGCGCCTCATTGCCGGAAATCTCCTCGGTGAGCTGGTCGAGCTTCATGACCGGTACGGGTCCCGGCGAGCATGGGATCTACGGCTTCACTGATATCGAGCCTCAGAGCTACGGGCTCACGTTCCCGAGCTTTGCCGATGTGCGCGTTCCGACCTTGTGGGACCGGCTCGGCCGCCGCGGCGTAACTTCGGTTGTACTGAATCAGCCGGCAACCTACCCAGCTCGCTCGATTCCCGGAGTCATGGTCTCGGGCTTCGTTGCAGTGGATCTCACTCGCTCGGTCAAGCCATTGCGGTGGCTGGGTCCGTTGCGACGCATGAACTACCGCATCGATATCGATACCGCGCGCAGCCGCCAGGACCACGATTGGCTCATGCGCGACCTGCGGCAAACGCTTCGAACACGGCGCGAAGCGGTGATGCGGCTCTGGGACGAGGTCGATTGGCGCTTCCTGCAAGTCGTGGTTACCGGCACAGACCGCCTCTATCACTACCTCTGGGACGCCCTCACGGACACGCAGCATCCGCGCCACCAGCAAACCCTCGACTACCACCACGATGTGGACACCCTGGTGGGCGAGATATGGGACCGGTTCGCGGCCGAAGAGACCGATCCGGAGTCCTGTTTCTGGATGCTGTCGGATCACGGTTTCTGTGCTATTCGTCAGGAGGTGCAGCTGAACGCAGCTCTGAAAAACCTGGGCTACCTGACCCTCGGTGCGGAGGCACCGACGGACCTGACCTCGATCGAGCCGAAGAGTCGAGCGTTCGCGTTGGATCCGGGGCGGATCTATCTGAATCGATCCGAACGGTTTGGGCGCGGCACCGTCGCCGAAAGCGATGTGCCGGCGCTCAAGTCGGAGATCGCCAACGCGATCAAACAGCTGCGGTATGATGGGCAACGGGTCGTCCGCGAGGTGTTCGACGCTGCGGACATTTACGAACAGGGACCTTGCTCTGCACGCGGTCCCGACCTTGTCGCTCTCGCTTTCCCGGGGTTCGACCTCAAGGCGTGCCCCGCGGCGAGTGCGGTATTCGGACGCAGCGACCTCGTGGGCATGCACACGTACGACGACGCCTTCCTCTTGACACCCTACCCCATCGAAGGCGACCTCTGGATCGGCGAGATCGCCGCACTTATTGAACGGGAGTACGACAAGTGAGCACGCGGTCCTGGTTCGTATCGCGCCTCGTCCTGGCCGTGCTGTCGGTGCTGGCCTACCCGCATGTGGCCGATGCCTACGTTGGTCCCGGAGCCGGCTTCGCGTTCATCAGCAGCTTCCTGGTGCTGTTCTCGACCATTCTGGCGGTCGTCGCCTCGCTGCTGATCTGGCCGTTCCGCACCTTATGGCGGGCGATCACGCGCCGTACGAAGGTGGCGCCCAAGATCCGGCGCCTCATCGTCGTCGGGTTCGACGGACAGGATCCGCAGTTGACCGACCGCTTCATGGCCGAAGGCAAGTTGCCGAACTTCAAGAAGCTCGCCGACATGGGCTGCTACAAGCCATTGAAGACGACGTTCCCGTCGATCTCTCCGGTAGCCTGGTCGTCGTTTTCGACTGGCGCTCACCCTGCACGGCACAACATCTACGACTTTCTCGACCGCGACCGCCGGACATACATGCCGGTGTTGTCGTCGACCAAGATCGGTTCGGTCGATCGATTCCTGAGCCTGGGACCCTTTCGTATTCCGCTCGAAAAACCGGAGCTCCGACTTCTGCGCAAGTCCAAGCCATTCTGGAGCGTTCTCGGCGAACACAATATCTGGAGCACCGTGCTTCGGGTGCCCATCACCTTTCCACCCGACCGTTTCTATGGCGCCCAGCTATCGGCGATGTGCGTCCCGGACCTTCTCGGAACGCAGGGCACGTTCCTGCTCTTCACCACCCGGCCCGAAAGCACCAAGTTCAAGGAGGGCGGCCAGCGAGTGCCGGTAACCATGGAGGGCGACCGAGTCACCGGAACCTTGCTAGGACCCGAGAACATCCTTCGCAAGGGCAGCCCTCCGCTGGAGATACCGATCATCGCCGAGCTCGACCGCGGCGAGAGCCGCGCGCGTGTCACTTTCGGCTCCGAGAGCGTCGACTTGGTCCTCGGCGAGCTTTCCGAGTGGTTGCCGCTGACCTTCCCTGCGGCGCCCGGCATCAAGGTGCGCGGCATCGGGCGCGTCATGATGACCGAGATGAACGGCGACTTCTCCATGTACATGACGCCCATCGCGCTCGATCCGGAGCGACCCGCGATGCCGATCTCACACCCCAACTACTATGCCGTGTACCTGTCGAAGATGCAGGGAAAGTACTCGACGCTGGGGCTTGCCGAAGATACCTGGGCACTGAACGAGAAGGTGATCGACGACCGCCACTTCAAGGAGCTCACATTCGATATCGACGACGAGCGCAAGGACATGTTCTTCGCGGCGATGGAGCGGTTGCGCCGCGGCTGCTTGGTGTGCGTGTTCGACGCCACCGACCGCATCCAGCACATGTTCTGGCGCTACATCGAGGAGGGACATCCGGCCGACGACGGCAGCCAAGACGACTGTCGCGACACCATCGAGGAGCTCTACGTGCGCAACGACAAGCTCGTGGGTGAGGTGTTGGAGAGAGTCACCGAGGATGACCTGCTGATGGTGCTATCAGACCACGGCTTTACCTCGTTCCGCCGTGGCCTGAACCTTAATCGGTGGCTCCTCGACAACGGCTACCTCGCTCTCAAGGACGGCGCCGACGGCACCACCGAGTGGCTTCGTGCGGTCGACTGGTCACGCACCAAAGCCTACTGTCTCGGGCTGTCGGGTATGTTCTTCAACATCAAGGGCCGCGAGTCGCAGGGCATCGTCGAACGCTCTGAAGTCGATTCCCTGAAAGCAGAGATCGGCACCAAGCTCAAAGGACTACGGGACGAAGAGAACGACGAGGTGGCCATCGTCGAGGCGTTCGATACCGCCCAGCTTTACCGGGGTCCGTATCTCGAGAACGCTCCCGAGTTCATCATCGGGTACAACCGCGGCTACCGTACTTCCTGGGATTGCGCCACCGGCGTGGTCGATGCGCCGCTATTCGAAGACAACGTGAAGGCCTGGAGTGGCGACCACTGCGTCGACCCACGGCTCGTTCCGGGAGTGTTGTTCTGCAATCGCGTCATCGACGTCGACGATCCTGCGCTCATCGACATCGCTCCAACGGCGCTACAGCAGTTCGGTGTCCCGACTCCCAGCTACATGGACGGCCGACCGCTCTTCAAAGAGGGCGCCGAGGCCGACTCGGCTGGGCCTTGAGTGCACCTCGCGGCGGCCGGCCAACGATGCGATCCGCCATGCTGTGGAGTCTGCTGCTGGTCGTATCGACGATCAGCGCCTGCGGCGGCGGACCGAGATCAGACGGACCGAACGTCATCGTGCTGGGGATCGACGGGCTCGACTACACCCTGACGCAGGAGCTTATCGACGCCGGCCGCTTGCCGAACTTCAAACGGCTCGCGGACTCTGGCACCTTCGCGCCCCTGGAAACGTCGCTGACCCCACAAAGTCCGGTGGCCTGGTCGAACTTCATCACCGGCATGGACTCCGGCGGTCATGGGATCTACGACTTCCTGCATCGTGACCTCGAGCGTGATCCGCCGCTGCCCTTCGGTTGGCCTTATCAAGCGATGACCAAGGAGACCCCGGTGGGCAGGTCGCTCACGCTTGGCGGCTGGTCCTTCCCTCTCAGCGGCGGTGACATCCAACTGGCGCGGTACGGCACACCGTTCTGGCAATTGCTTACCGACAACGGAATCGACAGCACTCTCATACGGATGCCTGCCAACTTTCCGCCCGTGGGCGCCGGCGCCCGCGAGCTCTCGGGCATGGGGACGCCGGACCTCGGCGGCACGCCCGGCGAGTTTACGTTCTTCTCCACCGATCGCCGCCAATTCATGAAGACCGACGTGTCGGGCGGGCATATCTACCCCGCCGACATCATCGATGGCGTGTTCAGCGGAACCCTGTACGCCCTCACCGACAACCCCTTTACACTGGAAGAGGGCGATGCGGTGGGAGCCGACTTCGAGGTATTTATCGATCCCGACAACCCCGTTGTGAAGATCGTGATCAACGACCAAGAGCTCATCCTGCAGGAGGGCGAGTGGAGCCCCTGGGTCAGTGCCGACTTCGATCTCGTGCCCTACGTAATGTCGATCTCGGGCGCGGTGCGCTTCTACCTCAAGTCGGTGCGTCAGGACTTCGGCCTCTACGTCACGCCGATTCAGATAGACCCTCTCAACCCTGGGTCGGCGATCTCGCACCCAGACTCGTTCGCCACCGAGCTGGGCAACGCCACCGGCCGCTACTACACGCAGGAGATGCCGCAGGACACCAAGGCACTCCAGTGGGGCGTCTTCGACCTCGACGAGTTCCTCACGCAGGTCACGCTCACCCGCGACGAGACGACGGCACAGTACAAGCATCTCCTGGAGAACTGGAACGGCGGCTTTCTGTTCTCGTATTTCGGTAGCGCCGACCAAATCTCGCATGTCATGTGGGGCTTGACGCGCGACCCGGAGCACCCGGCATACGTGGCCGAGAGCCACGACCGGTATCGTGACATCATTCCGAGCCTGTACGAGGAGTTCGACGCGCTGGTCGGCCACACGCTGGATCGCATCTCCGACGACACCTTGTTGGTCATCATGTCGGACCACGGGTTTGGCAGCTGGCGCCGGTCGTTCAACCTCAACACATGGCTGCACGAGAACGGCTACATGGCGCTGCAGCGCCGCACGCGACTACCTATTCGGGAGTTCTTCGGCGGCGTCGACTGGAACGCCACTCAGGCGTACAGTGTCGGCATCAGCGCCCTGTACTTGAACATTCGTGGCCGTGAGTCACAGGGCCTGGTGGCGCCCGGCGACCGCGACGAGTTGCTCCTCCAGCTCGAACGTGACTTGCTGGCCACCGTGGATCCGGCCACCGGTGAACCGGCCATCACACGAGTGTTCATTCGTGAACGCGACTTCCACGACCGCGGCCATCTGGAGATAGGGCCCGACATCATCGTCGGCTACGCACCGCACGTGCGTGGTTCTGGCAACGGCGCTCTCGGCGGGCTGGAAGCGGAGTTCATTACCGACAACACCGACGATTGGTCAGGCGACCACATCTGGGACCCGGCGGCGGTTCCGGGCGTGCTGCTAACCAGCCGCGCTCTGGCGCGCCCGGCGTCGTCGCTGCAGAACCTGGCAGCATCTCTGCTCGCCGAGTACGGCATCGACGGCTTCCCGGACGGCAGCACCCCGGTGACGGTTGAGACGAATTGACGGTCTGTCCCTAGTGTCCGGTAACAGGAGATGAAGGATGTTCGGAGGCGGCAAGATCAAACTGGACAGTGGTTTACTCAACCGCGTCAGGAAGTATGCGGACATAGCCGGATACTCCTCGGTCGAGGAGTTCATCACCTATGCGCTTGAGAAGGAGCTCGCCGTCCTGGAGGAGGCCGACTCCGAAGAGGATATCCGCAAGAAGCTCCAGGGTCTCGGCTACATTTCCTGACCTGACAACGAGCACATCACGATGAACGCCATTCTCGGCGCTGTGAACGGGCTATTGCGCCCCCTATTCGACCTGATGCTGTTGCCCTTTCGGCAGCTACACCCGATGGTCGGGCTGACGATAGTGTCGCTGGGCTGCTCGGTGCTGATGTTGCTCGGATACCGCGCCACCTCCAACCAGCCGGCGATTGAGCGCGTCAAGCGCAAGATCGCCGCCGGCCTGTTCGAGATCCGCCTGTTCAACGACGACATCGTGGCGATCCTGCGTGCTCAGGGCGGCATCCTGCGCGACAACATGACCTATCTCGGCCTGAACCTGGTGCCGATGGTGTTCATGATAGTGCCGTTCGTCTTGGTCATTGCCCAGCTGCAATTCCACTACGCGTATCGGGGCCTCACGGTTGGCGAGCAGACCGTTCTGCAGGTGAGCCTCGATGACGGACTAGCCACCAGCACCGCTCCAGAGTCCGCCGTGAGCTTGCCCGCCGGTCTACGGCTCGACAGCCCGCGCGTCTGGATACCGGCGCGAAATCAGCTCGCCTGGCGGATCGTGGCCGACAGCCCAGGTAACTTCGAGGTACAGATCGAAGCCGCCGGCCAACGCGTCACCAAGCGGATCGTGGTGTCCGACGCTGTCGTGCGTCGATCGCCCTATAGGCTCAAGCCTGGGTTCTTGAATTCGCTGCTGTACCCGGCCGAGCCTTCCCTACCCCGCGACGGGGCTATCATCGAGATCGAGGTTATCTACCCGACGCGTGCTGTCGGTGTTCTCGGCTTCGAGACCGACTGGCTGATCGTTTTCTTCATCTTGACGATTGCCCTCGCCTTCGCCCTAAAGGGACGCTTCGGGGTAACCATCTAGTGGCCTGACTACTGCAAGTACCCGAGGTCGCGCAAGCGCGCCAGGTCTTCCGGCGACACGGTCTGCGCCTCGCGCTCGCTCGGCATGTTCTCTAACAAAGAGGCCAGCACGTCGCGCATCTGATCGCGCCGCTCCGCGAGTTCCGGGGCGGCGATCAAGTTGACCAGCTCATACGGGTCACTGCGCAGGTCATAGAACTCGTCGGCGCCCTCTTCGTAGCGAAGGTACTTGTATTCGATGTCTTGGATCGCGTAGCGCTCGCCGGCCTCATAGTTGCCACGCTGCTGCCGCCGCATCGAGGCATCCTCGTAGTAGCTACGCTCGGCGAAGGCAAACCATCCGGCATCGCGTGGTCGGCCGCCGCCCAGATACTGCGTAAGAGATCGGCCCTGCATGGGCATGATCTGGTTTGGGGTCAGCTGGAAGATCGCCGCCACCGTCGGTAACATGTCGACATGTTGAACGACGCGCTCGTGCACGCGAATCCCTGCCGCGCCGTCGGCGCGCCAGAACAGCAACGGCACCCAGAGCTGGGCGTTGTATATCTGCTTGGAATGCCCGAACCAATCATGAGCGCCGAGCCCCTGGCCATGATCCGAGGTGACAATCCAAACTGCCTCGTCGTTGAGGCCGGCGGCGTCGAAGTGCGCAAACAAGCGTGCCAGCTGCCGATCTGCATACATGATCTCGGCGTCATAAGCGGCCACATCGGTGCGCGCCCCGCTATCCTCGTCGGCGGCCGGAATGCCACGGCTCACCAGCAGATCACGATACGCCTGCTCGCCGAGCTCGGCGATCATGCCCTCGACCTCCTCGAGAACCTCGTCCGGCGGCTGCAGCGGCTTGTGGGGATCGTACACATGGACCCATAGAAAGAAGCTCTCTCGACCGTCAGCGACCGCCTCGCCGACCCAAGCCAGTGCACGATCGACGGTGTCGCCCGCGTCACGGTACAGCTTGCGCCCGCCCTCCATCTCGCGGTCGACCCGATGCTGATCCCATTCCTCGAAGCCCTGTCTGACGTTGCCTCCCAGCGGCGCGTCCGTGCTCACGAACGCCGCCGTCGCATACCCGGCTGCACCTAGTAGCTCTGCCATCGTCTCGAACTCCTCGTCGAGAACCAGACCGTTGTTCTGGACGCGGTGCTGCACTGGATACAGCGACGTGAACATCGACGAATGCGAGGGCTTGGTGGTCGCGGAATGGGCATAGGCACGCGTGAATAGTGTCCCTTCCGCTGCCAGTCGATCCAGGAACGGCGTCGTGGCAATCGGATAGCCGAAGCTCGACATGTGGTCAGCGCGCAACGTGTCGATGGTGATCAGCACCAGTCGCTGCGGTACCGTCATCTCTGGAGCGCCCGCCGAGCAGGCCACCACCAGTCCCGAGAGCGCCATGGTTGCCACCGCGGCCACCCTTCTCATTCCCCGTCCTCACCCAAGCTCATCGACTCACCAGAGCTGAGATAGCCGTTCAACACCGCCGCGACCACACCGCCGAGCAGCGGCCCCAGCCAGTATACGTAGTGGGAAGCCCAGTACCCGGCGGCGAGGGCCGGCCCGAAGGCGCGGGCGGGGTTGAGGGCAGCCCCCGTCAAGGGACCACCGACGAGCACGGCGGCCCCCAGCGTGGCACCTATAACCAAGCCGTGCACATGCCGTGGAGCACGCCGGTCGGCCGCCATCTGCAGGACTACGAACACCAACACGAGCGTCAGTATCATCTCCAAGAACACGCCCGTCCCCACCGCCACGCCGAATCCCAACGCCGGCGCGCCGAGGTGCACAGGCTGCCACACGTCGGCGCCGAAGGTCGCCGCCAGCATCAGGCCGGCAACGAGCGCTCCCATCAGCTGAGCTCCGAAGTAAGCGAGAGCTCGCGACGGCTCAATAGCTCGCACGAGTAGCGCCCCCAACGTTACCGCCGGATTGACGTGCGCCCCGGACACGTGGCCAAGCGAGCTGACGATGGCCGCCAACGTCAGCCCATGAGCCAGCGCTATCCCCACAATGCCAAGCTGGCCGCCGCTGTAGGAGTCGGTGCAGATCGCCGCCGCCACCATGAAGGTGAGGAAAAACGTCCCAACACCCTCCGAGATCACACACACGGCGAGCTCGCGGCTCATCCGAGCGCCGAGCAGGCGGCGCCAGTTCACCTCCATCTGCGGAGCCCTCGTAAGGATCAGCGGGTGCCGCTGACAGCTATCGGCATGGCGGGACGTTGTAGCTCCACCCGGGTGCCGTCGGCATAAAGGGCTGCGGCGCCCTCGCCGCCAATCTCGAGTGCCGCCGGCCGCCCCTCGTACACGGAGGCGAGCATGCCAGTGTCGATCATGAACAGCCGGCCGTCGAACCTTGAGACAATGCCATCGGCCTGCGGCGTGTGCCCGATGACGATCGCCCGCGCCCCCAGGGCGCCAAGAACCGCCTCGAGCACCGCTGCGTGATCCGGATCCGACAAGGCCACCAACCCGCGAAACCACAAGGGGCCGCGCTCAGCCAGCACGTACCACTGCTGAATGCGAAAAAGCGCTTCATACCAGGCCCTCTTGTCGTCCTCAGAATCACCGCTCGCACCCGAAAGCTCCGGCAGACCTGTTTTCGCGCGGTCGAGCCACTCGAGCCCACCGGTCTGTTGCATGGCAGCCCGTATGACATCCCTCAGCTCCCCGAACGAGGTCACCAGGCGAGCCTCTAGCAGTGCCTCCCTGTACGCGTCAAGGGCGGCAATCTCGGCGGCAACCCGCTGGTTGAGAACCTCGAGCCCTCGTCCGGAGTGCTCGGGCGCCACACCGGCGTGCATAAAGACGATGCCGTCGATCGTGGCAGACAAGGGCAGGGTCCTGAGCCAGGCGCCATACGACCCACCCGGTCCGAGGGCGCGGACATATGCAATACGTTCGGCCGATGTGTTCTCCTGCCAGCTGTTGCGCAGATCGCGACGCCGCCGGGACGACATCCTACCGGTCGACGTTGACTCGATTACGCGCTGCAGCTCGTCCCATGCACTATCGAGAACGTCGTCCGCGTCCTCACCGCCGGAAAACCTCGCCATCTGCTCGTCGGTCGCGTCGCGAAACTCGCCGATCAGGTTCATGACCTCGTGGTTGCCGAGCAACACGACCACCTCGCCACCGGAGTCGGGCGCCTCCCCTTGTAGCCGCATCAGCAAGTCCATCACCTGGCGCACGCCGGCACCGCGGTCCATGAAGTCGCCCGTCTGAACGAACACGGTGTCGCCGCCGCTCCACTTCAGATCGTCGTCGACGATGCCCGCAACTTGAAGCACCGAAACCAGCTCGTCGTAGGCGCCGTGGATGTCGCCCACCGCGACGACGCGACGCGTCCCGGTCTCCTGGCCAGCAATCGAAGCCGTCGGTTGCGGCGCCGGGCTCGCACCCGACGCTGGCACCAGCAGCATCGCGAAGCCGAAAGCCAGGGCGACGGTCGCAGTTCGCGTCAGCATTATTGGGGGCATGGGATCGATCTCCTACACAGGGGCCACAGGACCGGATTCCAGAGTTGATGATACGCCGATTCACCGGCGCAGCCGGTGTCTCCGGCCGGCTGGCCGCCACAACCGACCGCTCGGTGGTCGGCTCGTACCGACCGCGACCCGAGTGCCGAGGCATTGCTTGCCAAGCGGGTACCATGGCCCAGTGGACGCGCTGATTCAAATCGATGAGCTGGTAAAAGACTACGCTGGACACCGTGCTGTCGACAGCCTGTCGATCAGCGTGGCCGGCGGCGAGATACTCGGTCTCGTGGGTCCCAACGGCGCTGGCAAGACCACCACGTTGAGATGCCTCGCCGGAATTGTACCGGCTAACCTCCGGCCGCATTCATATTGCTGGCCACGATCTGACCGAAGCACCCGTCGAGGCGCGGCGAGGATTGGCCTTCGTTCCGGACGAGCCGCACTTGTTCGACCACCTGACGGTCTCCGATCACCTCGAGCTGTTCGCTCGTCTGTACGACGTTGCCGAGAGCACCTCGCGCGCCGAGAAGTTGCTGCGCGAAAACGCGCTGGGGGATCGCCGCCACGCGTTCCCCGGCGAGCTGTCGCGCGGCATGAAGCAGAAGCTCCTGCTGTCGTGCGCGTTGTTACACTCACCGAAGGTACTGATCCTCGACGAGCCGCTCACCGGGCTCGACCCGGCGGCGATGCGCCGCACCAAACGCACCATCATCGCCACGGCGGCGGCAGGCGCGGCGGTGCTGATCTCGTCACACATGCTGCACCTGGTGGAAGAGATCTGCGGGCGCATCCTGATCATCAACAATGGCCGACGCGCGGTCGCCGGCACCCTCGACGAGATCCGCGCCGCGGTCCCCGATCTCTCGGGCGATGCCGACCTGGAAGAGATCTTCCTGCGCGCCACCGGGCTGGATGACACGTCTTGACGCGAGCGTTGCTCTTCCTGCTCGTGAGGTCCGCCCGGGGGCGCATCGTCCAAGCGCTACGGTGCCTGCGCGAGCCGCGTTACCTGCTCGGCTTCCTCATAGGGGCCGGATGGGTGGCGTTCTGGTTGTCGGGCGTGTTTGGGAGGTCGCCTGTAGGCCTCGATTTCTCGGGGGATGTGCAGTTCGGATTGCCGGCCGAAGCGTTGGAGTCGCTCGCAGGCCCGCTCGGCAGAGCCTTGCAGCTCAGCATCGCGTTGCTGCTTGCCGGCGGTATCACCCTTTGGTGGCTGGTGCCCTTCGGCAGGAACGCGCTGCAGTTCAGTGAATCCGAGCTACACCTGCTGCTGCCTGCCCCGGTGCCGCGCCGCCGCCTGATCCAGTACGGCGTTCTACGCAGTCAGCCTGGAGTGCTATTCGGGGTAGCGATCGTGACCTTTTTTTCACGGCCGCGTGGGATCGGCACCGCCCTGGCCACGTTCGCAGCGGTCTGGATCTTGATGAGCATCTGGGATCTGCACTCGAAAGGCCGGGGCCTGTGGCTAGCACGTCTGGCCGAGATGCCGCGCGGCGCCGCCTGGCGGGGCCGGATCCTGCTGTGGGCCACACTGCTCGTCTGGTGGGTCCTCGTGATCGCTGGTCTGAATGCAGTTTTCTTGGAGGTTCTAGCGGCGCCCGCCACCCCGACAGCACTGAGCCGCGACGGCCTGAACGTGCTGGTCGAGATCGCCTCCGTGCACGCCGACAACGCATGGGGCGGACCTCTCGGCTGGGCGCTGACCCCGTTCCTGTTGTTCATCGCCCCCGTCTTTGCCGGCATCGGGGCAACGAGTCCCATCCAGCTGCTGGCCGCCTGGGCGATTCCGTTGCTGTTGTTGCTGGCGCACAACGAATGGGTAGTGCGTGGGCAGGCGCGCTTCGAGGAGGCCGCCCTCGAACATGCGAGGCAACGCGGCCGCGACGCTGACCCCAGCGCTCGACTTTGGCGCCGATCGCAGCGTCGACGGCAGTGGCGGCCGTTCCCTTTGACACCGCGCAGCAGGCCCGAGATGGCCATCGTTTGGAAGAACGTGATGCTCGTGCAGCGGCTTCCGTTCAAGACGCTGTTCGCCGCCGGTATAGCCTTGATCGCGCTGTTGATCGTCACCGTTCCGACCGGGTTCTTACCGGCGCGATGGGTCGGCGTGCTGCAGATCGGCGGCGCCGCCCTGATGATCTTCCCGCCCTTGTTTTCCGCCCGTACGCTGCGCAACGACCTGCGCACCGATCTGCTCAAGCTCGAGATGATCCGGCCCTGGCCACTGCCCGGAGCACGCATGTTCCTGGCTCAGGTCGCCGCGCCGTTTATCCTGATAGCCATGCGCGTTGGATTCGGCGCCCTGCTGCTGGTGAGCGTTGATACAGCCATCGAGCTCGGCCTGATCAACTTCGCCAATGGCGCCGGGCCCGCCGAGTCGTCGGGACTCTGGGAGGCGGCCGCCAAGACAGATCTGGCGGCAGGGCTCGGTGTCTCGCCGATGCTGCTCACCCCTCTGGTCGTGCTGGGGGTGCTGCCGCTGAGCCTGACGGTTGCGTTGCTTTCGATCGGCCTCGAGAACCTCGCAGCGCTAACATTCCCCGGATGGGTCCCGCTCGGCCTGAAGAAGCAAGCGGCTTCCCAGTTTGGCCACAACCTGCTGGTGTTCATGGGGCTATCCATCGCGCTGTTCTTCGGCCTTGCTCCGGGCGTGCTGGTGATCGGCGCCACGCTCGCTACGCAGATTTGGCTCTGGGAGATCCCGCTCAGCGCCTGGGAGTTGCCCGTGCTGGGGATCGCCGGCGCCGCGCCGATTCTCGCCGTCGTTGTTGCGATCGCCGGGGTTGGCGGTAGTCTCTGGGACCGGCTCGATCCGTCCGAGGAGATCCTCGCCGGCAGTATCTGACGTCTACCTTGAAGGGCCTAGCAGGCCGTGGTGAAAGTGTGGTGGGTCTGGCAAGTGGGACTTACGGGCGAGGGCAAGGATCGACGACGAGGCGATGCTGGAGCCATCGTCGAGCAGGAACGACGTCGCCATTCGCCCGTGACTCCCACTTGCCCGAAGGGTTACGCCAGGCCATCACACTTTCACCACGGGCCGCTAACGGCCACGATCGGAGGCACCAATGGGCAACGTTCTCGCGCTCGACCAGGGAACCACCAGCAGCCGTGCGATCGTTTTCGACGCCGACGGGCTCGCGCTCGGCCAGGCGCAGCAGGAGTTCGAACAGATCTTCCCGCGCCCGGGCTGGGTAGAGCATGACGCGTCGGAGATATGGCGAACCCAGCTCGCCGTGGCGCGAGATGCTCTCGCCTCCGCCGGACTGACGGCGCACCAGATCGCCGCGATCGGCATCACCAACCAGCGCGAGACCACCGTGCTGTGGGACCGTGCTACCGGTGAGCCGATCCACAACGCCATCGTCTGGCAGGATCGGCGCACGGCGGAGCGTTGCGATGAGCTTCGATCCGGGTCGACGGCGACGTTGTTCCGAGAGTGCACGGGCTTGCAGATCGACCCGTACTTCTCCGGTACGAAGGTGGCATGGCTGCTCGATCACGTTGACGGGGCGCGCCAACTTGCCGAGTCGGGCGAATTGGCATTCGGCACGGTCGACTCCTGGTTGCTCTGGAACCTGACCGGGGGCCGGGTTCACGCCACCGACGCCAGCAATGCCTCGCGCACACTCCTGTTCGATATTCACACGCAGACCTGGCACCCGGAGCTACTGGCCGCCCTCGATGTGCCCGCCGCGGTGCTCCCCACCGTACGCGACTCGAGCGAGGTGTACGGCGAAACCGATCCTGACCTACTCGGTGCCGCCATCCCGGTGGCCGGCATTGCCGGCGATCAGCAGGCGGCGCTGTTCGGTCAGATGTGCGTGCAACCCGGCATGTCCAAGAACACCTACGGTACCGGCTGCTTCCTGCTCATGAATACGGGGGCCGAGCCGGTAGCGTCGGACAATGGACTGCTCACGACTGTCGCATGGCGGCTCGGCGGGCAGACGACATACGCGCTCGAAGGCTCGGTGTTCATTGGCGGAGCGGCGGTGCAATGGCTGCGCGATGGCCTCGGAATCATCGACTCGGCGGCGGATGTAGAGACGCTGGCGGCGCAGGTGGACGACAGCGATGGCGTGTATTGCGTCCCGGCTTTTGCCGGCCTCGGGGCGCCGCATTGGGATGCCTATGCGCGCGGCGCCGTGCTCGGGATCACCCGCGGCACCAGTGCGGCCCACCTGGCTCGAGCCACCCTCGAGGGCATTGCCCACCAGGTCGCCGACGTGCTCGAGGCGATGGTAGCCGACTCCGGCGTACAGATTCCGTCGCTGCGTGTCGACGGCGGCGCGGCGGCCAACGATCTACTCCTGCAGATCCAGGCAAACCTCATCGGTGCCCGCGTAGTGCGCCCCACGCAGCTCGAATCGACGGCGCTCGGCGCCGCCTACCTGGCGGGGCTAGCGACCGGTGTATGGGACAACACCGACGAGCTCGCTCGCCGATGGGGCATCGAATCTCGCTTCGAGCCACAACTAGCGGATGAAGAAGTGGCTGCGATGCGCTCTGGCTGGAGCAAAGCGGTAGAGCGGTCCCGCGGCTGGGTCCGCGAGGGGTCGTGAACCGCGACACGATGCTGCGTCGGCTCGACGAGCCGGGGCGCTGGGACATCGTCGTCGTGGGAGGCGGGGCCACCGGCCTGGGATGCGCTGTAGACGCTGCAGCGCGCGGCTACCGCACGCTGCTGCTAGAACGGGCCGATTTCGCCTCGGGCACCTCGAGCCGCAGTACCAAGCTCGCTCACGGCGGCGTGCGCTATCTCCAACGTGGCGACGTGGCGCTGGTTACCGAGGCACTCCACGAGCGCGGGCTGCTACGTCGCAACGCCCCTCACCTGGTACACGACTTACAGTTCGTGGTGCCCAACTACGACTGGTGGGAAGCGCCGTTCTACGGCATCGGCTTGAAGGTCTACGACCTGTTGGCGGGCAAGCTCGGGTTCGGCACATCGAGGATCCTGTCCAGGGAGCAGACCATCGAGCGCATCCCGACGATCGAGACCGAGGGGCTGCGCGGCGGTGTCTTGTACTTCGACGGCCAATTCGACGACGCCAGGCTTGCCATCAACCTGGCGCAGACGGCCGCCAAGCAGGGCGCCGCGCTGCTCAACTACGCCGCCGTGACCGAGCTGCTCCACCGCGACAGCTTGATCGATGGGCTGGTTGTCGAGGACCTCGAGAGCGCCGGCCGGCGTGAGATCCGCGCTCGCTCGGTGGTCAACGCCACCGGGGTCTTCTCTGACTCGATCCGCCGCCTCGACGACGCAGCAGTAACCCCGATCATCCGCGCCAGTCAGGGCATACACATCGTGCTCGATCGCAATTTCCTGCCGGGCGACAGCGCCATCATGGTGCCGCACACCGACGACGGACGGGTGCTGTTCGCCATTCCCTGGCACGGGCGCGTGCTGGTGGGCACTACCGATACACCGGTCGAATCGATCGAGTCGGAGCCGCGGCCGTTTCCGGACGAGGTCGATTTCCTGTTGCGTCATTGCGCCCGCTACTTGACGCGTGATCCGCAGGCGAGCGACGTGCTCAGTGTCTTCGCTGGCCTGCGGCCGCTGGTGCGCTCGGGCGGCGCCGAATCGACCGCCGAGATCTCACGCGACCACACCGTCAGCGTCTCACGCTCGGGGCTGGTAACCATCGCTGGGGGCAAATGGACCACCTATCGAAAAATGGCCCAGGACACCATCGACCAGGCCGCGGTAGTTGGAGGCCTTCCAACCCGGCCATGCGTCACCAGTGAGATCAACGCGCATGGCTACCATGCACACGCCGAGCGCTTCGGGAGGCTGGCGCCCTATGGCTCCGACGCAACGGCGATCGAACAGCTCGCGGCATCGGATCCCAATTGCGCAGCGCTCCTTCATCCGAGCTTCGAGCACCGTGCCTGCGAGGTCATCTGGGCAGTGCGCGAGGAGATGGCGCGAACCGTTCACGACGTCCTCGCGCGCCGCACACGCATGCTGCTGCTGAACGCCCGTGCCAGCATCGAGGCAGCACCGACGGTCGCAGCCATTCTGTCGCGCGAGTTGGACCGCGACGAGCGCTGGGCGCAAGACCAGGTGCGCGAATACGAACGCCGGGCGCGCGGCTATTTGGTATCAGCCTAGAGAAGCGTCAGCTGGCGCCGTGGCAATGTGCGAGCCGATAGACCTCACTCGTCTCGCAGCGTCGTCATCGGATCCACTCGCAGAGCGCGGCGGGCGGGTATCCACGCCGCCGTCGTGGCGATCCCGGTCAACAACACCGCGACCGTGGCGAAGGCCGCCAGATCCAACGGCGGCACGCCGAAGAGCATGCCTTCGAGCAGACGGGCCATCGCAACCGAGAGGCCGAGGCCCAGGGCAACCCCGAGCCAGACCGGACTCAAACTGTCGCGGAGCAGGTGGCTGAGTACCTGCCGGCGCTGGCCGCCGAGCGCCAGTCGAATGGCGACCTCTCGAAGCCGATGAGATACGGAATACGCGATGACCCCATAGACCCCGATCACCGCCAGGGTGAGCGCCAGAGCGGCGAACGATGTCAGCAGCATGGTGCGAAATCGCGGTGAGGCAACGGCGGCGTCCAACACGCCGTCCATCGTTCGGAGATCGGCTACCGGCAGGTTCGGGTCGATTCCTTGCACCACGGCTCGCGCCGCCGCCACCTGATCCAGCGCCCGGCTCGCGGTCTTGGCCACCAACGTGCCCCGCCGCGTATGCCAGGGGATGATTCCCTGAGGGTGGGCGACATACATCGCCGGTTCGGGCGCCTCGTCCAGCTGCAGGTGCTTGACGCCTTTGACGACCCCTACGACGGTGATGGGACTGTCTTCGTAGTTGAGCAGCTCGCGACCCAGCGGATCCTCGCCCGGCCAGAGCTCCTCGGCGAACGTCTCATTGACAACGGCGACGCGCTCACTGTCGGGCACGTCGCGCTCGTTTAGCAGTCGCCCCGACACCAGCTCGATCCCCATTACCGCGAAATAGCCGGGCGTGACGGTGCGCACCTGCGGGCTGCGCCACTGGTTCGGCGGCGGCGGCGGCCGGTCGGCGGCGCGATGACCGACGCCGTCGAAATTCCCCGACAGCGGCAGGATGTTGACGCTCGCAGCGGCCTCTATGCCGGGCTCACGCTCGAGCTCTGCAGTCAGCCTCGTGAAGAACCCCGTTGAGTCGGCGGCATCCGGATAATCGCCGGCCGGCAGCGAGATGTCGAAAAACAGTAGATTCGACGATTCGATCCCATGCTCCACGTGCGTCAGGTTCCAAAAGCTTCGTATGAGCAGCCCGGCACCGACGAGCAGAACCAGGGCGAATGCCACCTCGGCCACCACCAGGGCGCGCCGGGCGCCGCGATCGCCGCCGCGTAGCGCAACCCCCTTGCCACCCACATGCAGCGCCGTCTGCAGGTCGAGTCGGAAGCTCCGCAACATCGGCGAAACCCCGCAGGCCAAGCCGGTGAGTATGGTGACCGCGGCGGTGAACGCGAGCACCGAGGGATCGATCTGAACCGAGGCGGCGCGCGGTAAGCTACCGCCTGCAAGCCCGACGAACAGCCTCGCAAGCCCGACCGCCAGCGCGATGCCGAGCCCGCCCCCGAGGCCGCTCAGCAACAGCCCCTCGGCTAGAAAGAGCTGGCCCAGGCGGCGGTGGCTGGCTCCAAGCGCGATACGCAGGGCCGTGTCGCGGCCTCGATCCGCCGCCCGCGTCAGCACCAGACTGGCGACATTTACCACTGCGATCGCCATTACCAAGCCGACCGCCGCGAACAGAAGAAGCAATGAAGGTCGCGCGCTGCCCACCATGCCGCGCTGTTGGGATATCAGGGTCATTCCCACCCCGGCGTTGTTGTCAGGGTAGGCGCTCTCCAGCTGCGCCGCGATGCCCTGGAGCTCGGTGCGCGCTTCACTCAGGGAGATGCCTACGGCGAGTCTCCCAATCGCGGTGTAGGAGCTCGAGCCTCGCGATGGCTGATCCTCAGCCAGAGCCCCGAAGAATCCCAGCGGCCGCCAAATCTCCGGCGCCTTCCAAGCGCCGCCAGACAACAGGGGATCCTCGAAATCGACCGGGGCTACCCCCACCACAACGTGCGGATTGCCGTTGAGCTGAACCTCGGTGCCGATGGCGCTGGCGTTGCCCCCGAATTTGCGCTGCCACAGACCGTGGCTGAGAACGACGACCCGATCGTTGCCGGCGACGTCCTCTTCGGCGAGAAAGAAACGCCCCAGCTGCGGGCGCACGCCGAGCACGTCGAAGAACTCCGCATTCACCGTAGCGCCATCAAGCCGCTGGGGCTCGGCGGTTCCGGTGATGTTGACGCGCCACTCGTCGTAGGCAGCCGACGAATCCAGGCTAGTCGCTCGTTGGCGCGCGTCGATGAAGTTCAGGTAGGCGATCGTTCCGCTGTCGGTCGGAGCGCCGTCCAGCATGCCACGGAACACGACCAATCGATCGGGCTCGAAAAACGACAGCGGTCGCAGCAAGACCGCGTTCACGATGCCGAACATCGCCGTGTTGACCCCAATCCCCAGCGCCTGTGTGGTCACGACCACGCTCGTGTACACGGGGCTCTTGAGCAGCGCCTTCAGAGCGTGCCGGGTATCCGTCGCCAGGTTGGAGAACGCGCCGGCGCCGAGGTCAGAAAAGCTGCCAACGCGGTAGCCGGCGCGCGCCGCCCTGTGCTCCCGGGGAGCGCGCATGGCGACATCGAGCGCTGAGCGTAGTCCGGCAATCACCACACCCGCGGCCCCGCGGCGCAGATGCGCTTGTCGAGCCATCAACACGAACATCTCTCGCAGCTCTGCATCGTGACTCCGGCGAAAACGTGTCGGAAGTAGACGGGTCGCCAAGGCGAACAGGTGCCCCACGAATCGGACGGTGAGCGGATCCCGCGCAGTGGGGCGCATCATCGCGCCAGCACCGATTCGGTGCGCACGATCTGTACGAGGCGTTCGAGGCGACGCGTCTCGCCGTCGAGCACCGCACGGCCGACCTCGGTCAGCACGAAGCTCCGCTTGCGCCGCGCGTCTGTTGCGAGCTCTTGTTCCTCCACCAGACCGGCCTCCCTAAGCTGTCGCAGCGTTCCATACAGCGTCGCCGGCCACAGCTGAATCCGGCCCTCGGTCCGCTTCTCCACCGCCTGACGAATCGCATAGCCATGCGAATGGCCGGTGGCGATCGCAACGAGTATCTGAAACCAAGCCGGCTTCATTGGGACATGAGCCTGTATCGCGGCTTCGAGCTTCGCCGTGGCTAGCTTGCTTCCCACGCGTCCCTCCCCATTCGGACCAAGGCCACGAAAAACCGGCTCTGATGTCGTGACCGGCTCCAGGGCCAATCTCCGTATATAGATATAGTTTTATACCTATATGAAAAGAGACTCAAGCAGTGCGCAGAAAAGGGCATCCGGCGGCTACATCTCGCCACCGCGAGCGTGCCAGACCAGTACGAACGCGCCCAACAGCATGAGCAGCACGCCCCAGATCAGATCAGGCCGCATGGGAAAGTACGTGCTGAGCACCAGCGCGGCACCGATCACCACCAGCGACACGCCGCAAAACAGCGCCCCGTAGGGCCACGGCCAGCAAGTGTAGACAACACGGGTCTCTCCCCTGCCGGGCTCCCGCTCGTCAATCATTCGTCGATCCATCTCGCAGCCTCCTTCTACTACGATGGTAGGATTTAGGTTCAACAAAAAAACTCACACCGAGAAAACGAGCACCCAGAGCACGGTCCATAAGAGCGCGAACGCTATGTACTGTGCGCCGAGATTCTCGGCCGGCCCGCGCCCGCTCACCAGCCGCTCGATGCGCTCCGACAGCATCGGCCGGACCCCCAACAGCTGCGGCACATGCTGCAGGCGGGCGGTCAGTAGACCGGTCGACTCGGACTCGGTGGCGTAGCGGTAGCACTCGAGCAATGTGGCGGCGTACCGGTCGGCGCTTCCGGTGGCGGCGACGGCTACGTCATCGCAGGCGCTTTCCTCTTCCCGATGCAGCTGGGCCGCCATCAAACCGGCCATCGGGTTTACCAGTGTCAAGGTACGCGCCGCCTCGGCGGTTAAACAGCTCAACGGCGCGCGCAGGTAGACATGGGCGAGCTCGTGTGCGAGCACCGCATCCAGCTCGGTCTCTTGCAGCCGGTTGATCAAGCCGCGCGGGAACACAATGGTCGGCTGCTCTCCGAACACGACCGCGGGCGAGCGCAGGTCACTGTCGGTCGCCATCAAGCGGGGAGCGGGCAGCTCGGGTACCCAGTCACAATCCCCGAGCCGGTGAGCGCCGCGCTCTTTGAAGGCGCGCAGCACGCGGCCATACGCCTCGGCCAGCGGCGGCGAGAGCTGACCCGCCGAGGTAGCTCCGGCCAGCAGAACGCGCTCTGAGCGGCGCACCGCAAAGCTGCGTGCAATCAGCACCAGCCCGGTAAGCACCACCAGGATCGGAGCGACGGTCTGCGGCGGCAAGGCGCCGGCGCGCCAACCCTCGAACACGTCACGCGGCCAACGCAACACGATCGTCATCCCGACCAAGACCAGGGTCGACTTGATCAGCGGCGCCATGTAGAGGCACAAGCGCAGCTTGCCGTGCCGAATCCGCAACAAATGCACGCCCGCGTGCACCAGCGCCCAGACGAAGGCCCCGGCTACCATCGCCGGCAACAGGTTGTAGAGCAGGAAGCGGGTCGCCGGGCTCATCGATCGCCACCGCCTCGCTTACGACGGATCAACTCTTCGAGCCTCGCAAGCTCCTGATCATCGACCGCGGGCTCCGCCTCGATCAGGTAGGCGATGGCGTGAGCCGGCGAGCCCCCGTAGAGACGGCCGACCAGGGACCTCAATAGTCTGCCCGCTACCTCGTCCTGTGCCACCGCTGGGCGGTAGACGTAGGCGCGGCCCTCCTTTTGACGCCGCAGCAGACCCTTGTCTGCCAATCGCGACATCACCGTCATCACGGTCGTGTAGGCCAGCGATCGCTCCGGCTCCAGCGCTTGGCGCGCTTCGGCCACGGTGGCCTGACCCCGTTCCCAGGCAACCCGCATGACCGCAGATTCGAGTTCGCCTAGGCCACCCGACTTCCCCTTGGCGTTCGTCACAGGAGCGATTCTACTACGTTCGTCGTAGTTCATCTACGACCGTCGGGGTGAGTGTGCTTTGGCGCCCGTTTCTGACGTGCGCCCAGAACCTTGGCTCACACAGGCGAAACCCACCGCGGTTCCGACCGTATGAGCCACCATGAGCTATGGAGGCCTCCTTGGACGCATTACTGCAGGACATTAGGTTCGCTGTTCGACAACTCTGGAAGGACAAGGCGTTTCTGTCCACCGCCGGCCTCACCCTTGCCCTGTGCATCGGCGCCAACACGACGATCTTCAGCGTCGTTAACTCAGTCATCTTGCAGCCGCTCGACGTGCCGGAGCCGGAACGCCTGGTCACCATGTGGAATGCTTATCCCGGCGCCATGGCGGGCAGCGGAACGAGCCGACTTCGCGGCTCGAACAGCGTCCCCGACTTCTACGATCGCGGCGAGCTGGACGCATTCGAGTCGGTCGCGGCCTACAGGTACCAAGGTCGAAGCATCGAGATAGAGGGCACTCAGCAGCGCATCACAGCGCAGGAAGCAACGCCGTCGTTCTTCGGCGTGTTGGGCGCCGAAGCGGCGCGCGGGCGAACCTTCACCGCAGCCGAGGGAGAAGACGGGCAAAACAGCGTCGTCGTGCTCAGCCACGGACTGTGGGAACAGCTATACGCCGGCGATCCGTCGGTTGTCGGATCCGAGATGCGCATCGACGCCACGCCGTTCACCATCGTCGGCATCATGCCGCGGGGATTCGCGTTCCTCGATCCGAGCGTGCGCCTGTGGACCGCTCTCGCGTTCACGCCCGAACGACGGCAGCGATACCACGGCAACAACCTGACGATGTTCGCGCGCCTTCGGCCTGGCACGTCAATCGAGCAGGCACAGCAGCAGGTCAACGCACTCAACGCCGCCAACCTCGAGAAGATGCCGGCGCTCAAGCCATTGCTGCTAGACGCAGGCTTCCACACGCCGCTCTACGCACTCCAGGAGGACCTCACACACGACGTGCGCGGTGTGCTCTTCATGCTCTGGGGTGGTGTCGGTTTCGTGCTGCTGATCGGCTGCGTGAACGTCGCCAACCTGGTGCTGGTACGCTCGACGGCCCGCTCCAAAGAGCTGGCCACGCGCCTGGCGCTCGGCGCCCGGTATCGTCGCGTCGTTCGGCAGCTGCTGACCGAGATCGCCGTGCTGAGCATCACCGGCGGCGTCGCCGGACTACTGCTCGGACAGGCTGGCCTCCGAGCGCTCGGCGCCATGGGGATCGATCAGCTGCCGCGCGCCGGCGAGATCGAGCTCGACGCCACGGCAGTCTTGTTCACGGTGACGTTGTCACTCGTGGTAGGAGTAATGGTAGCGCTCATCCCGCTCGCCGGACTGGCGCGGCTAGATCTGAGCGCCGTATTCCGGCAGGAGGGCCGTTCCGGCACCGCGTCGCGAGGACTTCGTCACGTGCGGCGGGGAATGGTGGTGGCGCAGGTGGCCTTCGCGCTCATGCTGCTGGTCGCCGCAGGCCTGCTCATGGCCAGCTTCCGCCAGCTGCTGAATGTCGAAACCGGATTCGATCCGCAGGGCGTGCTGACCGGAGCTGTCTCGCTCACGCCTACCGGCTATCCGGAAGACTCCGATCTGCGCGCCTTTGCCGTGGAGGCTTTGCCGGCGATCGCCAGTCTCCCCGGAGTAGAATCCGTCGGCTTCACAACCCAGATTCCGTTCGGCGACGGCGGCAGCGACAGCGTTATCTTCGCTGAGGGCCACGTCATGGAGCCGGGAGAGTCGGCGGTCTCTCCGCAACAGAACGTGGTGACACCTGACTACTTCGCCACGCTCGGTATCCGCGTGACGCAGGGCCGTAGCTTTGATTCACGCGACACGGCCGACGGTCTCCAGACGATCATCATCGACGAGCACCTCGCGGCGCGCTTCTGGGGCCCAGGGGAGGCGCTGGGGAAGCGCATGTGGCTTCCGGGGAGCGCCGAAGACATCATGAACACCGAGAACGCGGAGTTCTTCGAAATCGTAGGGATCATCGAACCGGTGCAGATGGGTCGGCTCGAGCTTGGCTTCAGCGAGACCGGCGCCTATTACTTCCCCTACGAGCAGGACCCCAGAAGCGGAGTCGACATCGCGATCCGCACCAGCGGCGACCCACGGTTGCTCACCGACACCGTGCGTCGCGTCATCGCCACGATCGACCCCGACCTGCCGCTTATGACATCCGGACACTGCAGGAGCGCGTCGATGCGTCGATGACCAACCGGCGCACGCCGATGCTGCTGGCGGCAGGCTTCAGCGGCGTGGCTCTGATGCTCGCGGCTGTGGGTATCTATGGCGTCCTCGCCTATCTGGTGCAGCTTCGCACCAAGGAGTTTGGCATTCGGTCGGCCCTGGGCGGCAACGCGCGGTCAATCTTCGCCCTGGTGCTGCGAGAAGGCACCGCCATCCTGGGCCTAGGATTGGCGCTCGGAATGGGCGGCGCGCTGGCCCTGCGTCGAGTCATCGAGAGCCAGCTGTTCGGCGTCTCGGCGATGGAGCCCGCGGTCGTCTTCACGGTGAGCGGGGTTCTGGGCGTGGTGGCGCTGTTTGCCTGCCTCATACCCGCACGCCGCGCCACACGCATCGACCCGGTGGCGGCTCTCGCCGAGGAGTAGCCGCCACAGCCCGCCGTCGACCTTGCCGACGCCCGCCGTGCTGACATACGGGCCCTACTGCTGCCGGATACGCAGCAGCTGGTTGGACGCGATCGGACCCTCGAGAACCTGCGTCGCGCCGCCCTGCCAGGTGACCGCCACCCGGTCGACCGAGGTTGCTTCGCCGAGCCCGAAGTAGAGCGCCGTCGAGCTTTGCGACAGGTATCCCGACTTACCGTCCCGGTAGCGGGTTCGCTGTCCGTCGGCGGTGTACACCGTGACCCAGGCGCCGAGCCCGTCACGATTGGACGCCGTGCCCTCGAGCGCCACCTGAAGCCAGTGAATCTCGTGCCGCTCGGCGAGATCGCTGAACAGCAACTGCGGCTCGCTGTTGAACTCGCCGGTTACGATGTCGAGGTCGCCGTCGTTGTCGAGATCGACGATCGCCGACGTACGCGTGCCCACTGTTCCGAGCACGCCGATCGCACCCTCCTGGCCGGCACAGTGGGTGGCAATCAACTCCGTCTCCGGTCGATCGTCGGCCCCGCAGTCGACTTCGAACCATGGGGTCCTGATTCGGCCCTCCCGGCGCGGCTCGATCCCGAGGACGAACTCGGCAGCAGCGAACCCCCCGCCACGTTGGTTGAGGCGCAACGAGTTGATCTGGTAGCGGAACGGATAGTTCATGCTCGAGGCGATGAAGACATCTTCCCAGCCGTCGGCGTTGATATCGTCCACGCTGGTCCCCCAGGGCCAGAAGTTCTCGAGCCCGATAGCGTCGGAAATCTCGGTGAAGCCGCCGGCGCCATCGTTGCGATAGAAGGCATTTCCCATCATGTGGATGAACGCCTCCTGATAGAAGTAGCGGAACCGCTGCTTGTCCGATTCCCCTTCCGGCCCGACCTCGTCGTTCATGTCCGAGTGCATATCGGTCAGGAACAGGTCGAGATCGCCGTCATTGTCATGATCGAACGCCTTGATACCCATGGCTCCCCATGGGGTACGGGCGAAGTTGGCGGCGGTCCTGTCGACGAACACGCCGGCGGTGTTCTCGTAGTAATGATCGCTACCCTGCATGTTCAAGATGTACAGGTCCGGATCATTGTCGGCGTCGAAATCGACGATGCTGGCGTCGCCGCTCCACGAGTCGTCGACAAGCCCGGCAGCGGCCGACACCTCGCGGAACGCGTTGTCGCCGAGGTTGCGATAGAGAATGCTGGCCTCGCTGCGCTCGGAAAACAGATGCCCCTCAAAAGCATCTTCCAGCGCCGTGAAGAAGCCGTCGGCGCGCTCGTCGCTCGTGTAGGTGCCGACGTTGGTTACCAGCAAGTCCAGCAGGCCATCGCCGTCGTAGTCCAGGAAGACCGCGCCAGAGGAATGGCCAACATAATCCACGCCGGCGGCGGCGGAGATATCTCGGAAGCGTCCGCCGCGGTTCTCGAACAGCGCGTTGCCGCCCCGCACACTGGTGACGAACAGATCCGGGTCGCCGTCGTTGTCGATGTCGGCGAACGAGGCGCCGACGCTGACCACGTCTGCGCGGCCCACTCCGGCACGCTTGGTGATGTTCTCGAAGCGACCGGCACCGAGGTTGCGCCACAACTCGTTGGTGCCGATCTGGTTGACGAAGTACAGGTCGAGCAGCCCGTCGCCGTCAACATCGGCTACCGCTAGCCCGGTTCCGTGATCGTAGTGCGCTGCCTTGTGGGTACGCGCCGCGTCGTCGACGACGCGGTTGCGAAACGTGATGCCGCTCTCCGGAAGTCGATCGACGAACTGGAAGTCGTGGGCCACGCTGATGCTCTCGGCAGCAGCCAGCTGCGCCGCGCGGCGTGCTTGCAGCGTTTGCTCGCCGATATCCGGGTCAGGGAACTTGACGACGGTGGCCTGATGGCCGGGCAGCAGCAGCGCGAGCAGGGCGAGCGCACTGAGCCGCCCAGTCGTCGAGCGCATGCCTGATCGCATCACCTTGATCTCATGTTGTCGGTCATCGACTTCTGGCTCGGCGGCTTACGGGCGCTTCGTATTGTCGTCTGCTGGCGGCAGGCGAGCTGTCTCGTACGGCGTACCGAGGTTCTCCGCATACCAGTCGGCAACCATGGTCTGGCCGTCGGGATTGATCGACGGCCACAGCAACAAGATCACGTTGTCGAGGATGGCCCGCCCCTCGGCGCCCTCTTTCTCGGTGACGATGTCGTAGGCCAGTTGAATGGTGTGTTGAGCATGCGCCGTCTCGCTGGCGTGCAGGCCGCCGTCGATGGCGACGATCGCCTTGCCTTCACCGGCCAACCGACGGGCTTCGTCGTCCGTGAGGTCATCCGGATGGGCCAGCTGCAGCGAGATCTCGCGATAGCGCTCGACGTTGGCCAGGTTCTCCGGCGAGGAGATCAACGCGATATAGGTGGGACGGCCCTCCGAAGTGCGCCCGACCTGCCGCAGCTCGACGCGGTCTGAGGCTACCGCCAGCGCCCGAAAGTAGGCGATCGACTGCTCGTAGGTGGCGAGCTTGAAGTCGTCGCCGACACGGAAGCCGAGCACCGACTCAGGTGTGGGTATGCCGGCAGTGGGATCCTGCGGCGTACCGGAAGCCGCGGCGATCGGCGCCATCAAGCTAACGACCGCCGTCAGACCCAGCACCCACCGAGCGAGTGCCTTCGAGCTCATTGCGCCCCCTCGTATCAAGTCGGTAACCGATCTCGTCCCGGCGATTCTCGGCGAAGTGACGCCGAATGTGAAGGGCACCGCGCAGGATCGGTCGGGGGGCCGAGCCTGGTATCTTGATGGCGCCCTTTCAACCTCGAAGGACGACTCGATGTCCGAGCGCAACCAGCCCCTCGGGGGCAACCAGATGCCCCGCTTCGGCGGCCCAGGCACCATGATGCGGTTGCCGACCCGACCCGACGCCGACGGCCTCGACGCTTGCTTCGTCGGCGTGCCGATGGACATTGGCGCCTCCAATCGTCCGGGGACCCGGTACGGGCCACGCTATATCCGCATGGAATCGGCGCTGATCCGCCCGTATCAAATGGCAACCGGGGCGGCGCCGTTCGATTCGCTGACCGTCGCCGACATCGGCGACGTGGCCATCAACACCTTCAACCTGCGAGCGTCGGTCGACATCATCACGTCAGCGTACGACGAGATCCTGGCACACGACTGCGTCCCCCTGACGCTCGGCGGCGACCACACCATCGTCTTGCCGATCCTGCGCGCCATGTGCAAGAAGCACGGTCCGGTCGGGGTGGTGCATGTAGACGCTCACACCGACATCAACGACGAGATGTTCGGTGAAGATATCGCACACGGAACCCCGTTTCGGCGCGCCGTAGAGGAGGGGCTCATCGAGCCGCGGCGCACCGTGCAGATTGGTGTGCGCGGCAGCGGCTACGCGCCCGATGACTTCGATTGGTCGCGCCGACAGGGCATTCGGGTGGTCGAAGCGGAGCAGTGCTGGCATCGCTCGCTGAGCCCCCTGATGGACGAGGTTCGCGAGCAACTCGGCGCCGGGCCAGTATACGTGAGTTTCGATATCGATAGCCTCGACCCGGCCTACGCGCCGGGAACCGGCACGCCGGAGATCGGCGGGCTGACCTCCATCCAAGGTCTGGAAATCGTCCGAGGTTGCCGCGGAATGGATATCATCGGTGGCGACCTGGTAGAGGTGTCACCGCTCTACGACGCCTCCGGCAACACGGCGCTGACCGGAGCTAACATTCTGTTCGAGATCCTCTGTGTGCTTCCCGGCGTAAAGAGAAGGTGAACGATGGCGACGATTGATAAGGACGTGCTCAACGCCAAAGACATCTGGCGTAAGGATCGCGACCACGTATTGCATCCCTGGACCCATTTCGATTCGTTTCGTGACGAGGGCTCGCTGGCCATCGCGCGCGGCGAGGGCTGCTACATCTTCGATACGGACAGCCGGCGCTACCTGGACGCCAACGGCGGGCTGTGGTGCAACAACATCGGACTTGGCCGCAAGGAAATGGCCACCGCCATCGCAGATCAGGTCGAGCGGCTGGCTTACTCCAACACCTTCTCCGACATGACCAGCGTGCCGGCCGCAGAGCTTGCGGCGAAACTGGCCGAGATCGCGCCCGGAAACCTGAACCACGTCTTCTTCACCACCGGCGGCTCGCAGGCGATCGACACCGCGTACCGACTCATCCAGTTCTATCAGCGCACGCGCGGCAAGGCCGAGAAGCGACACATCATCTCCCGCGACGGCTCCTATCACGGTTCGACGTACATGGCGATGTCGATCGGTGGCAAGAAGACCGACCATATCCCGCAGTTCGACTACGAAACCGAAACGATCCACCACGTGTCGGCACCCAACTGCTACCGCGCCCCCGACGGCATGTCGGAGAGCGAGTTCTGTGATCACCTCATCGACGAGCTCGAGGGCCAGATCCAGCAGCTTGGGCCCGACAAGGTCGCCGCCTTCTTCGCCGAGCCCATCATGGGTGCGGGAGGCGTGATCGTGCCGCCAGCCGACTACCACCGCCGCACACGGGAGGTGTGCACCGAGCACGACGTGCTGTACGTGAGCGATGAGGTCGTGACCGGTTTCGGTCGTCTCGGGCAGTGGTTCTCGGCCAAAGACGTGTTCGGCATCGAGCCTGACCTGATCACCTGCGCCAAGGGCATCACCTCCGGCTACCTGCCGCTGGGCGCATTGCTGTATTCGGACGAGATTCACGAGGTCATCAACGGTCCGGACCCCGACCGCGTGTTCGCTCACGGGTTTACCTATTCCGGGCACCCCGTATGCTGTGCGGCGGCGCTCGAGAACATCCGCATCATGGAAGACGAGCGCATCCTGGAGCGCGTGCGCGAGACCGGTCCCTATCTTCAGGAGCGTCTGCGAGAGCTCCTCGAGCTGCCGACGGTGGGCGACGTGCGCGGCCATCATCTGATGGCTTGTGTTGAGAGCGTCGAGGACAAGGCCACAAAAACGCCGTTTCCTGCCAGCGTCAATATCGGCAAGCGGGTGTCGAGCAAGTGCCAGGAGGCCGGACTCATCGTGCGTCCCATCGCCCACCTGAACGTCCTCTCCCCCTCGCTCATCATCACGCGTGAGGAGATCGACTTCTGTGTCGATACGCTTACCGAAGCAATGATCGCCGTCGGCAAGGATCTCGGCATCACCTAGCAGGCCGTGGTGAATGTGTGGTGGGTCTGGTTACGGCGAGTTGGGGCCAGATGCAAGGCAGCCTGACACAGGCGGGCCCGGCGACAGGTTGCGGATCAGAGTCGAAAGGCGCGGCGGCTCGATTCCTCGTAGAGACGCCGGCTCACGTCGGCCGCCACCGCAGCCTCCAGATACGGTATGACAATCGTGTAGCCGATCATCCCGGCCCCGGCGATGTCGACCAGGACAGACGCCATCCGGTGGCGCCGGTCGAAAGGCGATTCCTCCCTACCAACCGTCTGGATCTTGCCGTAGCGCACGATCTTCGTCGTCCGTTCCCACCAACCGCTCTTGAACAGCAGCCCCCAGGTAGTAAGCGAATAACCGGCGTGCTTCACCCACAGACGTGAATGCACATAGGCGAGTATCGCGGCCGCCGCGCCTAATGCCACCGCCCAGGGATCGAAGAACACCGCACCGGCCACCGTCACGACCGTCACCAGCGCGACCCAGCGCTTGAACACCCGGCGCCAGGCGCGCCGAGCGATCGGCTCCCACCGCACCTCTTCGAGCTCAACCTGAGGTAACACCTCGCGCAGCAGCTGCGGCACTCGCGAGGTCGGGATCATCGGAGCCAGCCAGCGACCCTGGGTCTTTGGGCCGCCATCTTCGAGGTCCACCTCCTCGCCGCCACCGCCGACAGTCCGCAGCTCGACCGACTGGCGGTTGAACCAACGGTGTAACGGGGATTCGATCGTCTTCAGCATCTGAATTCGCGGTCTGGGTATGGTGCGCGAGACGCGGTTGAACAGGCCGTACTCGGCGCGCAGATCGTCACCGCGACGCGTCAACGTGAAACCGTGCAGCTGAAACAAGAACCAGCCGATCGAGAACACGCGCAACAAGAGGACCGCGACCATGAGAATGGTCAGGCCGACGAAAGCTACGACTAGCACCGGACTGTCCGACGCGGTCTCCAACCAGGCGCGCGACGATCCGATCCAGCGTTCCACTCCGTGTGTCCAATCGAGCTCCCACCAGCCTTCCTGCTGCCAGAGCAGCCCGACAGCAGCCCCGACGACCACCACGCCTTTGTTGGAAATGACACCGAGCTTGACGAGCTCGAGCGCCGGGGTCTGGAGCAGCGCACGGCGGCGCGCCACGGCGGTCTGGTCGGACGGTGCTGCGGCACTCTCGCGCCCCACATATGCCACGTCACCAACTTCGTCTCGCGCTCCGAATACGCGCCGGCGCATCTCTTCCACGGCTTCCAGCGACAGCACCCGGATCACCGCCTCGAGCCTACCGCCGCTGGCAGTCTCGACCCGCACGAGGGCCACATTAAGCAAACGATGGAACGGGTTCTGCACCAGGTCGATGTTCTGGATGCGGGCATAGGGGATGTGGCGCTCCGTCTTGGTCAACACCCCCTCGCGCACCACGATCTCGTCGTCGGCAAACCCGTAGCGGAAGACGATGTAATGGACGACCGCTCTGACCGCCAGCGGCACGATGAGCACCGCCGCCCACAGCTCGTAGTTCATACCGCCCGAGGCGAACAGCACCAGGATGGCGGGCACGATGAAGCCCTTGGCAAAGTTGGCGGTCGCGAACAGCCACGACAGCGGGTGAAGCCGCCGATCAACCCAGGTCGCCCCTCTGCCAGGCGGAGTGCCGAGATCCAGGTCGCCTGAACGATCCTCAGACTGCAATTCGATCGCTGCCATCGATCAGGTAGTCGCGGATATGCATCGCCGCCTCGTGCGGCAGACCCCGAAGAGTTACCGAAGAGTCCTGCGTACCAGCCGTGTGGATGACCAGGCTGGCAAGGCCATAGCCGCGTTGCAGCGGTCCCTGCGACACGTCGGTATGCTGCACGCGTGCCTTTGGCACCGACGTGACCGAACGCCAGAGCACTCCGCGGTAAACGGTAAAGCCGTTATCGTCGACGCGGTACTTAATGTGTTCGTAGCGGATGCGCGGCCAGCGATAGCACAGCACCCCGGCAAGTGCCGCGAGCACCACCCAACTGGCCAGGATCACCAGTTTGACTACCCCGCTCAGCGCGGTCGCCAAGACAGCCACGAGCACGGCAATCAACAGCATCGTGCCAACCGATGTCGCCCAGATCGCGGCAGTGAGCTGGGCCACGACGACCGACTTGGGGTGCAGTGGATACTGGCGGCCGTCGATGACAGTGTCCTGAGAATCTGCGTCCAGGCGATTGCTGTCTTGGAGATCAGGCTCGTTCTCGCCGACGCTGGGCGCCGCCTCTACCGCCAGCTCTGTCTCCCCCGGGTCGACTGCCATGCGGAGATCCTAGCAGTCGGTCGGCTTCGTTCCCCGACAGTACACCTGCAGCATCTCGCCTTTTTCGCATACCACCGTCAATGCCCGCCAGGCCTCCACGAAATGGTCGGCCTGGTCAGCGCCCATTAGCGCAACCATCTCCGGGTAAAGGTCGGTACGTACCCTTCCGTACTCGGCCTGCGCCTCGCGCCGGTACCATTCCGAGCCATCATCGATCGCGACGTTGACGAACCCGACCTCACGTAATAGCTCGGCATGATGCTGCGGCGTTTGCATCGCGTAGGTGAGTTCTTCGAGCTCGATCCAGCGCAACATGTCCTCGCTGTAGTCTCCTGGTGGCTTCATCCAGTCGTAGCAGGTGAATGTTCCGCCGAGTCGCAGCGCCGTAACGCTCGACCATGTGCATCGCCGGGCCGCCGATGCCGCATCCGAAATCGAGCACACGCTTGTCACGGATCTCCAGACCGCCGATCAGGTTCGTCAGGTTTCCCGTACCGCCCGGAGCCATGAAGCCCTCACCCCAGATCAGCTCCAACATGGCGATCATAGAGTCGTGGTATTCGTCCTCGTGTGTCATGCATGCCCCTACCGTTCGGCCGCGGGCCCGTGCCCGGAACCGTCGCTCAATTCGACGCTCGCCGCCGCGCCAGCTCGGCGAGCACTTCTCCGAGCGTGACGCCGGCCCCGCGGCATGCCACCAGTGCGTGGTAGAGCAGGTCGGCCGCTTCGCCGACGATCTCCGCGCGGCGGCCCCGGCTGATCGCCACGGCCAACTCGACCGATT
This sequence comes from Acidobacteriota bacterium, assembly GCA_965205505.1. GTDB lineage: Bacteria > Acidobacteriota > UBA890 > UBA890 > WLXD01 > DASCOT01. The sequence goes on along the minus strand of CBDBHB010000009.1, from coordinate 1,858,970 downwards.
CCTCGCCGAGCTTCTTGCCGGCCACGTTCGGGTCCGCGAGCAGCCTGGCAGTGTAGCTATCCGCCGTCCGCGACTGGGCGCGATCGGCGATCACATCGTCGAGCTCGACCAGCGTGGGGGCGCCATCGAAGCAGCCGCGCTCCCCGGTGTGGCAGGCAGGCCCGGCCGGCCGCACCCGAGCCAGCAAGGCGTCGGCATCACAATCGGCGTGGAGGCTCACGAGCTCCTGGACGTTGCCGCTGGTGGCACCCTTGTGCCACAGCTCCTGCCGCGATCGGGAGTGGAAGTGCATCTGGCCGCTGGTCAGCGTGCGCTCCACCGCTTCGCGATCCGCATAGGCGAGCATCAGCAACGTCCCGGTCCAGGCGTCCTGTACGACCACGGGAACCAGGCCTGCTCCCTTGTCGAAATCGATCGCGGCGACCTGTTCCACGGCGCGTATCTGCATGGCGTTCTCCTGGTGTCCTGAATCAGGACGCTAGCGAACCTCGATCCCCTCGAGCCGCAGCGCGGCCTTTACCTCGTGGACGCTGACGGCTCCACTGTGAAATATGCCGGCGGCGAGTGCCGCCTCGACGTCGACTTGCTGGAACACGTCGACGAAGTGTTGCGGCCCACCAGCACCGCCGCTGGCGATCACCGGAACGTCGACGGCCTGTCGGATGGCACGCGTGAGCCCCACGTCGAAGCCTGTACGCACGCCGTCGTGATCGATGCTCGTTATGAGAATCTCGCCGGCACCAAGCTCAGCGCAGCGCTCGGCCCACTCTGTTGCAACGAGCCCGGTGGCCCGGCGTCCGCCGTGAGTGTAGACGGTCGCAGCGGCGGCGCCGTCACCATTCGTCGGGCCGCGTTCCTGCGCCTCAGAGACATCGCCGCTGGGCGAACCCACGCTGGCGTCGATGCTCGCGACAATGCACTGCGCTCCGAACTTGGCGGCGGCGGCGGTCAGCAGCGGTGGATCGTGAACCGCGGCGGAGTTGACCGAGACCTTGTCGGCGCCGCTGCGCAACAGCCGCCCGACGTCGTCGACGCTGCGGATTCCGCCGCCCACAGTCAGCGGGATGAAGAGTCGCTCGGCGGTTTGCCGTACCACATCGAACACGATGCCGCGTTCCTGCACCGAGGCCGACACATCCAGGAAAATGATCTCGTCGGCCCCCTGCTGCTGATAGCGCTCTGCCAGCTGCACCGGATCGCCGACCTCGCGCAGCTCACGAAAGCGCGTCCCCTTGACGACGCGGTCGCCCCGCACATCGAGACAGACGATGACGCGCTTGCGGAGCATCACGTCTCGCCCTCGACAACCACCGCGCCCTTCGTGCTGAACACCACACCCTGATCAACGAGAGCGCTTCGCAGCGCCAATCCCAGCGCCTTGAAGGCAGCCTCGACCACATGGTGCCTGTCGCTGCCACGAAGCACCCGTAAGTGCAGCGTCCAGCGAGCGTTGTCCGACAGCGAGCGCATGAAGTGTTCGTAGTGACGGTCGGGCAAAGGCCCGTCGTAAAAGTGGCGGCCGCCGACGTCGACGGCCGCCTGCACCAACGCGTCATCCATGGGCACTGTCGCCTCTCCGTAGCGGCGGCAGGTGTCGGGCTGCGCTGCAGCAAAGGCCAGGCCGAGCGTGATGGCCACATCCTCAACCAGATGGTGCTCGAGATCGCCGGTGGCCGTCACCGCCAAGTCAATGCCAGCATAGCGGGACAACGTTTCGAGCATATGGGTCAGGAAGTCGCTGCCGGTCCGTATGCCGGGCCGCTTGTCGTTCCCCACATCATCTTCGACGGAGCTGGCGTACAGACCCAGCGCCAGCTCGATGTCGGTCTCATTTGTCTTGCGTGTGATCGTCGTCATTACCAGTAGGCTCCGCGCAGCTGCTCGACGCTGATAGCGCCGGTGTAGAGGGAAGTGCCGACAACGGCCTCGGCAACACCCGCCTCCTGCAGGTGTGCCAGATCTTCGATGGTGGTGATGCTGCCGGCGGCAATCAGCGGGTGACGAGTCTCCGCGACCAAGGTGCTGAAGAGCGCCGTATCGACTCCGGACAGAGTCCCCTCACGGCTCACGTCGGTAACCAGCACCGCCGCCAGGGCGAGCTCGTCGCATGCCTTCAGGAGGCTGGCAGGCGCAGTCCGCGTGTCGCATTGCCACCCGTCGACGACCACCGACCCGGCGCGCACGTCTGCCGCCAGCACGACGAAATCCGGATGATTTGCCACCAGCCCGGCCAGCCAGGTTGGATCGCGGACGGCCCGCGTGCCGACCACGACACGCGCCGCGCCGGCCCGTTTCCAACGTTCCACGTCGCCGCCGTTGCGGATACCGCCGCCCACCTGCATGGGCACCTGGGCGACTCCAAGAAGGGCTTCGAGGACAGCGCCGTTACTTCCTCGCCCCAACGCGGCATCGAGATCGACGACATGCAGCGCCGGTGCCCCGGCGGCCATCCAATCCGCCGCCACCTGAGCAGGGTCGGGCAAGCGCAGACGCTCGCGTCCCGGATCGCCCTGCACCAGCTGCACGACCTCACCGTCGAGCAGATCGATCGCCGCGTGCACGATCATCGCAACCCCCGCACCGCCGCAATGAAGTTGCGGAGCATACGCAGTCCGGCCGCGGCGCTCTTCTCCGGATGAAACTGCGTACCCCAGGTGTTGGCGACACGCACCACTGCGGGAAACCGGTCGCCCGCGTAGTCCGACCAGGCAATCACCTGGCCGCCCGTCGGCGGCGGCACAACGTACCGGTTGGCGTAGTACACAACAGGTGAATCGACGCCGACGAGGAGTGGGTCATCTGCATTCGTTGTTGCCGGAGCCGCGGACTCACCGCCCAACTCCGCATCGAGCGCAATGCTGTTCCAGCCCATCTGCGGCGCACGCAGCACCCGCAAACGGCGTACGCGCCCGGGCAGCAGGCCTATTCCAGCTCCGGCGGCCTCCTCGCTGCTGTCGTAGAGCAACTGCATGCCGAGGCAAATGCCCAGGCAAGGGTGCCCATCAATCAGCCGTTCCCGGATACTGTGAACTGACTCCCCGAGCCGCTCGGCGGCGGCGCCGAAGGCTCCGACGCCCGGCAGCACCAGCGCCGATTCCCGTAAGGCCGCGGCGGCGTCCGTGTACACCGTCACGTCGGCTCCGCCGGCTTGCAGCGCCTTACCGAGCGAGTGCAGGTTACCGACGCCGAAGTCCAGTAGCGCAACCCTCACCGCTCGACCTCCTCGAGAACGGCATCGATCGCGTCTAGAAGCCGCTTCATGAGGTCGGACGGGCCGATGGTAATGCGCACACAGTGGCCAACGGCAAGTGCAGGAAACGGGCGCACGCCGACGCCTCGAACACGCAGCGCCGTCTCGAGCGCGACAGCATTGTCGACGCTTTCCGGTACGCCTGCCAGGACGAAGTTGGCAGACGATGGCCACACGCGCATTCCTCGTGCCTCGAGCTCGCCGCTCAGGGCCTCGCGGCGCCGCGAGACGCGGCTCACGATGTCGCGCCGCCATTCGGCGTCGGCGCGCAACGTGAGAATGGCCAACCGCTCAGCCAGCGCGTTGAGCTTGTAGGGGCCTCGCGCTCGCTCGATCTCGGCCACCAATTGCGGTGGACCCACTGCGTAGCCGGCGCGCAGCCCCGCCAACCCGGCGATCTTCGAGAACGTTCGAAGCACCACGGTATTGCGCGATGTCGCTGCCCAAGGTGCGAGTGAAGGCTCGGGCGCAAAGTCGATGTAAGCCTCATCGAGCAACATGACTCCGGCAAGTCGGGAAGCGAGGCGCTGCGTCGCCTCGCGGTTGGCGAGTACACCGGCGGGATTCTCCGGGCGGCACAAATAGGTGGCCGGCGCGTGCAGCACCGCGAGCGCCTCGAGGTCGGGTTGTAAATCAGCGCCGGTCGGCACTCGGATGCGGCGAATGTCGTTGACGTCTGCGAAGGCGGCGATCATCGAGAAGGTCGGCTCGCTGTGAGCCAGGGTGCCGCCGGGCTCGACGAAGGCACGTAGCGCGGCATCCAGTAGATCATCGGATCCGCAGCCGGTAGCAACGCACTCCTCGCCCACCCGGAGCTCCTCCGCTAGGGCCCGCTTGAGTCCGTCGCCGTACACGCTTGGATAGCGCAACAGCGTCTCGTCATCGACCTCGGCAAGGCCGGCGCGCACGGCGGGTGCCAGCCCGAACAGGCTGGTGTTGTCGCTCAACTCCACCTCCGCGTCTCGACGCCCAGGGGCATAAAGCGGCAACCGTCGTATGTTGGCGCGAGCCTGAGGAACGCCCTCGGTGGTATCGAGCGCGTGCCCGGGCCGGCAGAGCTTGTCCTCCGGTTCGAACGCAGGCTGGGCACGCTCTGGTCCTCGAGCCGGCGCGGCGGGCGCTCCTTGCCGCGCAGCGGCGGCGGCGTGCGCCGGCAAACCCTCGAGATCGGCCAGGGTACGCACGGTGGTGGCGAGAGCCGCAGAGGCCGCACTGTCGATGCGTTGGAAGCTCGTCCAGCGCATGAAGGCATCGGTTGACAGGCCCGAATAGGCGCGGGCACGCCCGCCTGTCGGCAACACGTGGTTCGAGCCGCTTGCGTAATCGCCGAAGGTGACCGAGCTGTGCGCCCCGAGGAACACCGCACCCACATAGCGCACGCGTTCGGCAACCTCCTCCGCCTGCCGACCCACGGCAAGCAAGTGCTCGGGCGCGTACGCGTCAGCGAATTCGCGTGCCTCCTCCATCGAGCCCACTAGTAGCAGCGCGCCGCGCGCCAGCACTGACTCCTCGATCGTGGCCCGCGTCGCGGCCGCCATCCGACTCGACATTTCGGTCACGGCCTGGTCGATCTCCTCTGCGAGACCACGGTCGTCGGTCATCACACACACAGCCGCGCGTGGATCGTGCTCCGCTTGTGCCAGCACCTCTGCGGCCACCAGGCCGGGGTCGGCATCGCCGTCCGCAATCACCAGCAGTTCGGAAGGGCCGGCCGGACAGTCAATCGCAACCTCGGCTCCGAGTTGCATCTTGGCTTCCTCGACCCAGGCGTTGCCCGGTCCGACGATCTTGTCGACCAGCGCAATGGTTTCGGTTCCCAGCGCCATCGCGGCGACCGCTCCAGCGCCGCCGACGGCGAACAGCCGATCCGCACCGGCAATCCGGCTGGCGGCGAGCACGGCGGATGACGGCGTACCATCAGAACGCGGCGGCGAGCACACGATGATCTCGTCGACTCCCGCCACGCGGGCCGGGATCACGCACATCAGGACACTGCTCGGGTAGGCGGCCCGACCGCCCGGAGCATAAGCACCGACGCGTCGAAGCGGTGCCGGGCGGCGCTCGACCCGAACGCCTACTTGCGGCTCGACAACACTCGGCCGTGGGCGCTGTGCCTCGTGCACCGTTGTGATTGCCTCGGAGGCGCGCTCCAGCGCGGCGCGTGCGTCGGCAGAGAGGTCTTCCAGCGCCTGGTTCCAGGCAGCAGGTACGACCTCCAACTGCTCCAACTGCACGCCATCGAATTGTCGCGCCAGACGCCTCAGAGCCTCGTCTCCATCGCGCCGCACTTCAGCGATGATGTTGCGCACAGCGTCGACGATCTCCTCGTCACGGCCCCCCGCTCGCTCCAGCAAACACCGTCGTACTGTGGCGTCCAGCCCGGCGAGCGGCCCGCTAACCCCGAACAACGACGCCTTGGAGCCGCGCTCACTTGCCGACGAGCGCACCGTCATGGCGATAGTCTCTCGATCTTGGTTAGCAGGATGCCGGTGGCTCCGAGCTGCCTCAGTCGAGCGATAACCTCGAAGGCCTCGCTCTGACCGATCACCGCGTGCGCCGCCACCAGGTCTCCGCCATTGAGCACGTCGATGATCGTCGGGCCGTCGAGCCCGGGCAGCACCTGCCGCACCTCGTCGAGCGCCGCACGCGGCACATTTGCCATCAGGTAGCGCTTGTCCTTCGCCCGCACCACGGACTCGAGGGCGTCGGTGAGATCGCGCACCACGGCGCCACTACCGTTTCCCTCGGCGGCCCCCGGTCGGCCCACGAGCACGGCGCTCGACTCCATGACGGTGGTGATCTCGCGCAGGCCGTTGGTCTTGAGCGTCGAGCCGGTGGAAACCAGATCGACGATGATGTCGGCCAAGCCCAGGTGCGGTGCGATCTCGGCAGCCCCGGAAACAGGCACCAGCTTTACGCGACGGCCCGCCGCCGAGAAGAAGGCTTCGCTGCTAGAGGGAAACGACGTCGCCACCGGGGTTCCATCCGGGATGTCCTCGATCGAATGCACGCCGTCTTCGTCCCGTACCGCAACCACCAGGCGACAGCGGCCGAACTCCAGATCGAGCAGCTCGAGCAACGACCGCCCGCTCTCGTGCACCAGGTCACGGCCGGTAATGCCGAGATCCGCGGCGCCGTCGGCGACGAACTCCGGGATGTCATTGGCACGTACGAACAGCGCCAGGAACTGATCGCCGAGCTTCGCCTGCAAGGCTCGCCCGCTAATGTGCGAGAAGGCGAGTCCCGCCTCCTTTATGAGCTCGCGAGACGGCTCAGCCAGGCGCCCCTTGTTGGGCATGGCAATGCGTATCATCGGATACCTCGAAATCTTGTACTCACGAAAAAACCGCGGCCCGTCGAACTCGACAGGCCGCGGCGGAAGATCTTGTTGGTTCGGCGTTACACGATCAGCGCACGCCACCGCCCCGGCCCGTGGGGCCGTGATGGTGATGGTGATGTTCACCGTTCCACATGGTCGGCAAAGCGTAGAGCACGGCGCTGGGGCACACAAGACCCTGCTGGCGCGGCTCGTGCGCTGCCTGTAGCCTCAGCGCCCATCGACGTTCCTTCTGGCAGGTCGTCGTGAGAGTGCGATGGGTCTGGTTACGCCGCCAAGGGCACAGATGCAAGGTGATCAAGGCTGGCATCAGCGTTGCCCCTCGCCGGCGCCGGCCACATCCCCAAGGAGGAAGCAGTCTCGTGCAAACCGCCAGCGCCCATAGCCGCTCCGCCATCCGCCGCCCGAGAGCTACTGTCCCGATTCGATCAGCACAGCCAGCACTACGAGCTGTGTCACCGGCTGGAACCTGACTGATGGGTCGATCCAGGCAGCGCGGCGACTTCTGGACCACGGGTGGCTACGAAACCGGGGCAACTCCACCAAGCACTTATCGAGGCCCGCAAGACCGGGAAAGACGTGGGCAAGAACGGTCGGCGCGACCGACCGCTAGCAGAGCGATGAGGATCCACTATTGGAGCTTGATCGCATCGTGCCTCCTGGTCGCAGCCTGCGGGCCTCCGGACGACGTCGACTGGCCAGTGAACGGCGGCATCGACAATATTCGCTACTCGCCCCTTACCGAGATCACCAAGGACAACGTCGGCCAGCTCGAGGTGGTGTGGACCTACGACTCGCAGGACGCCTTCGAGGGCTCGGAGATGCAGAGCAACCCGATCGTCGTCGACGGGGCGCTCTATGCCACTACGCCGACGCTGAAGGTCATCGCGCTGGACGCAGCAACCGGGGCCCTGTTGTGGACGTTCGATCCGATCGCCGCGACCGGTGCGCCGCAGGGGAGGGCGCGACACCGCGGGGTGACGGTGCACGAGGATCGCGTTTTCATCGCCGCACGTAGCTATCTTCGGGCGCTTGACCGGCGAACCGGCGAGCCAATCGACACGTTCGGACAAGAAGGGTGGGTCGATTTACGTGAGGGCCTCGGGCGGCCGGCAGAGGGGCTGAGCGTCAGCGCCAGCACGCCGGGCCAGGTCTTCGAAGACCTGCTCATCATGGGCAGCAGCGTTCCGGAAACGCTACCCGCCGCACCGGGCCACATCCGCGCTTTTGACGTGACCACGGGCGAGCTGCGCTGGATGTTCCACACCATTCCCGCGCCCGGCGAGTTCGGCTACGATACCTGGCCGGCAGGAGCGTACGAGATCTCCGGCGGCGCCAACGCCTGGGCCGGCGTAACCGTCGATCCCTCCACCGGGATGGTGTTCGCGGCGACGGGCTCGGCGTCTTTCGACTTCTACGGCTCCAACCGACACGGCGACAACCTGTTCGCCAACAGCGTGCTGGCGCTCGACGCACGCACCGGCAAACGCGTGTGGCACTTCCAGGCCGTCCGCCACGACGTTTGGGATTGGGATTTTCCGGCGGCGCCCAGTCTGGTCACGGTGATGCGCGACGGCAGTCGGATCGACGCCGTGGCGCAGATCAGCAAGACCGGCTACGTCTACGTCTTCGACCGCCGCAGCGGTGATCCGCTGTTCCCGATCGAGGAGCGACCCGTGCCAGCGGCGACGGTTCCCGGCGAGCTGCTGGCGACCAGTCAGCCGCACCCGGTCATGCCCCCGCCCTTCGCCCGCCAGGGGCTTACCGAGGACATGCTGACGCAACGCACGCCGGAGGCGCACGCCGCTGTGCTCGAGCGGTTCAGAGCCCTCAAGTCAGGGATGTACGAGCCGCCGGGCTTCGAAGGCACGATCGTTTTCCCGGGATTCGACGGCGGTGGCGAATGGGGCGGGGCGGCGTTCGACCCGGACAGCGGCCTGCTCTTCGTCAACTCCAACGAGATGCCGTGGATCATGCAGCTCATCCCGAACAACGACACCTCCCTCTACAACATGAACTGCGCAAGCTGCCACGGCGAGAATCGGCCGGGCTCGGCGGCAATGCCGTCGCTGGAGAACATCGGTGAGCGTTTCTCGCGCCAAGAGCTCACCGCGCTGATCCGCCAGGGGACCGGAACGATGCCGGGCTTCCCCCAATTGGACGATATCGACACGAACCACATCGTCGAGTTCCTCATTACCGGAATCGACCACGGTGCCGATCCGGCCGCCACTGGCGCCCCGACCTGGCTGCCGTACCGCGGCAACGGCTACACCATTTTTCTGGATCCCGATGGCTACCCCGCGATCACACCGCCGTGGGGCACGCTCAACGCCATCGATTTGAACAGCGGCGAGATCCGCTGGAAGATTCCGTTCGGCGAGTTCCCCGAGCTGGTGGAGCAGGGGCTGACCGACACCGGCAGCGACAACTACGGCGGTCCGGTAGTCACCGCCAGCGGCCTGCTGTTTATCGGCGCAACCAACTTCGACAACAAGTTCCGCGCCTACGAAGCGCTCACTGGCGAGTTGCTCTGGGAAACGCTGCTGCCAGCCGCCGGCAACGCGACGCCGTCCGTCTACAGCATCGCCGGCCGCCAGTACATCGTCATCGCCTGCGGCGGCGGTAAGAACGGCGCCCCGTCGGGCAGCAGCCTAGTCGCCTTCGCGCTGCCCCGGCTGCGCGACAGCGAGTGAACCGAGCTGTCGGGGCTCGTTCCTACCACCGCGATCCGCCTACCAGCCATGCTCACATGGTCTGCGATCATGCTCAGTAGGTATCCATTCGGGAGCCCACTGCCCTCTACCCGTTTCCGGGAAGATCCAGCAAGTCGCGCACCCTTTGCATCAGCGCGGGCGGCGTGAACGGCTTCTGAAGGAAAGGCGTCCCCTGATTCGACAGGCCACGGTCGCTGGGAGCCTCTGCCGTGTAGCCCGACATATACAGCACCTTCAGTTCCGGTCTCAGCCTGGTCAACTCCTCCGCCAGCTCACGACCGCTCATTCCCGGCATGACCACATCAGTCAGCAACAGGTTGATATGCCCCTCGTGCTGCTCGGCGATCTCGATGGCCTTGGGCCCCCCCGGCGCCTCCAGAACCCTGTACCCGTTCCTCTCGAGGACGTCGCCAACCAGGGCGCGCACCATCTCTTCGTCCTCCACCAGCAGGACGGTCTCCGTGCCTTGCCGCAACTCGACCGGGTCCGTCCTGGGTTCGAGCGGCTCGGTGACCTCATCGACACGCGGCAGATAGATCTTGAACGTCGTGCCAAGCCCCGGCTCGCTATCAACGCCGATGAAGCCGTCGCTCTGTTTCACGATCCCGTAGACCGTCGATAGCCCCAAGCCCGTCCCTTCGCCGGTGCCCTTGGTGGTGAAGAAGGGCTCGAAGATCTTCTCCCGGGTCTCCACGTCCATGCCGCAACCCGTGTCGCTCACCACCAGCATCACGTAGCGGCCCGGCATCATGCCGTCCTGCAAGCGCGCATCGGCCGCGTCCACATCCAGGCTCGCCGTCCCGATCTTGAGCTCACCGCCTTCGGGCATCGCGTCCCGGGCGTTGAGGGCGAGGTTCATGATCACCTGCCCGACCTGTCCCGGGTCGGCTTTCACGTTGCCCAGTGCAGAGTCGAGCTCGGTGATCAACTCGACGTCCTCGCCGATCATGCGGCGGAGCATCTTTCCCATCTCGACCACGGAGGCGTTCAAATCGAGTATCTGGGGCATCAGCATCTGCCGACGGCTGAAGGCCAGGAGCTGCTGGGTCAAAGAGCCGGCACGTTCGGCGGCTCCCCTGATCGCCTCGACCTCTTCGCGCTGTATGTCGGCGAGGTGCAGATCGTCGCTCAACAGAAGCGCGGCGTTACCAATGATGGCCGTGAGCATGTTGTTGAAGTCGTGGGCAACCCCGCCGGCCAGTCGACCGATTGCCTCTAACTTTTGCGACTGGCGAAGCTGTTTATGGGCGGCTCTTAACTGGCTCGTGCGTTCTTCAACACGTTCTTCCAGTTCATTTTGGATCCGGGACTCGAGCCTATGACGATCTTCCTCAGCCCGTTGGCGTTCGGTGACGTCGGTGATGACCGATACGAATCCCGTCACCTGCTGTTGTTCATTCCTCACGTAGGTCCAGTCGACCTGGACGTCGATGACTTCTCCCTGCCGTTTTCTCTTCTTTCCGAAATAGGTGTCGCTAGGAGGCTGTTCCGCCTGTAAGTACACCAGACGTTCGCGCAACTCGTCGCGCTCGTTGTCCGGTACGACCATATCCAGGATCGACTTTCCGATCAGAGTTCCCGCCGCATAGCCGTACATTTCGTGAAGACCAGTATTGGCGAAGATGATGGTGCCGGAAACATCGATCTCTTCGATTCCACTAGGAACAGTCTCCACGATCCAGCGAAGATACTCCTCGCGTTCTCGCCGCGCCTGTTCGCCCCGCAGGCGCTCGGTAACGTCCTGCACGACGCAGCTCACCCCAATGACCTTGCCGTCGGCGCCTTTGTTCGGATAGTAGCTGTGTAGATACTTCTTGACGATGCCCGGACTAGCCGGAGTCTCGGCATCCACCCTCCCCTCGAGAATCGGTTCCCCCGTACCGATCACTTGGCGAAGCTGCGTTTCGACGCCCGCCGCAACTTCGGGAACTACCTCGGCGATCGTCCGTCCCAGATGTTCGTCCACGGAGAACCCGTTGATCGCGGCCAAGAAGCTGTTGATGTGAAGGTACCGGAGATCCACGTCCAGGGCGCAGAGACCGATCGGCGCGTCCCTGTACAAAAGCTCGAGTTCCCGGAACTGCTGATCCGGCAATTTGTCGGTCACGCTCGTGTCCTTCGTGGATACAGGTGTTTAGGCGGCGCCGTTCCCATCCGCTTCTTCTTGCGGCCCCCCACACAATGCAGCGCCCAATCGTTGTGCATCGCGCTGTACCTTACACGGCTCAGAGCAACACGTAGCGAGCTGGGTGGCCCAGGCTCGATAACACGGAGGCTAGCCGCCGCTCTCGTCGTCCGGGGAGCTCACCGAACAGCGGTTGGTCAAGGGTCTCGGCCGACACTTCCTCATAGATCTCCAAGGCAGTTCGTAGCTTGTAACCCGCCTCCTCGAAACGGGCCTGGTCGAGCAACAACTCACCCTGCATGTGAAGCACGCTCGCCAGATCGAACCGGTCGACCCCTTCGGACGCCTGGTAGATCGTCAGAGCCCGTTCGAGCGACATCTGCGCCCGCTCGTAGTCTGCCTCGTACGTGTAGAGGCTGCCAAGCGACTTCAGAGCACCCGCAACTCGTAGGTGTTCGGGGCCGAGCTCCGCCTCCAGAGTTTCCACGGCCTCGAGCAGTGGCGGCTTGGCCGCCTCGAAGGAGCCCAGGTTGGGGCCGCCCACCAGAGTCATTCTGTTATCGCGGCTGGCCACTCGCGATTCCACCACGCAAGAGTATACGCCGCGGCTAGCCCCAAACGGAAACGGGGGTTCAGGCTGGGTAAAGAGTGGAAGTTTCTTGCCAGTCGGCCGCCGACGGCCGGGCGTCCGCTACCCTGTCATCAGGTCGCGCTCCCGGCCTTGGCTCCAGTCGGGTTGCGCGAGTACTGGGGTGGTGGTGCCTCTCGGCGCGGGACAGACTTGGCGCTATTACCGCTGCTAACCGAGGGTTCGAATGCCTGGCGTGTGGGCCCATCTCAAGGCCGACCCAATAATCAGAATCACGGGCCTCCTCTACACCGGCCTCGTTCTGGTGTACTGGATACCGTGGCTGTCGAGCCCGCAGCTGGCCAACCTCAGTGAAGACGCCGACCTCGTTTTTTCCGTCCTCGCGGTCTGGGCACTTCTGTACGGAGTGAGACAGATCAAGCACCCAGAGGAACGAAGGTTTTGGCTATTGGCCGCCTTTGGGTTCGCGGCCTGGGTGGTCGTCGAGTCCTTGCATGTCCTCGCACCCAATGTTGAGGCACCCAAGCTCGAGACCGCCGAGGGATCTCTGACTTTGCTGAATTATGCAGCGATTTTGTTGGCGGTTGCAGCGAACCCTCACCTAAAGTCCGGATGGAGCCGCGGCAACCCACGGTATTGGATTACATCCGCCGCAAGCCTTGTCTTCGTACTGGGATCAGTAACCTACGTTTTTCTCATTCAGACAACGGCCGGGCACAGTACTGAACCCTACGTGCCGAATCTACTCATGTACGTCGCTCTCGATGGCTTGGTCGCTGGAACTTTCGCGTATCTCAGCGGAACGTGCGGAAGCATTCGTTGGAGAAACCTCTACGCCACGTTGGCAGTGGCGTCGGGTCTGTGGGTGGTCCTGGGCTCTCTCGATCTCCTGTCGACTTGGGGCGTATGGCCGTTTATACCCGAGGGAAACCTCCACGAATCTGCCGTGCCCTACCTGCCGATCATCGCAGCCGCACGATTGCGGCACTACGCAAGTCCCCAACAAGCGCCTGCCGAAGACGACAATCGGGTCGCTCGACAGACTCCAGCAAGACTTGGAGGTTCGCCGATCCTGTTTCTCGTGGTGCTCCCGCTATTCCATTTCGGCGGCTACTGGACAGGGATGTTCAGTCCGGACGCGAGGCTAAATCGAGAGTTCCTAATGCTGTTCTTGGTTCTTGTCCTTGCAGCTCTAGCCTTTGCGAACCAGAAGCAACTGGAGTCGGAGCGGCGAATCCTCGAGGAGCGGGCCCGTCAATCGCAAAAGATGGAAGCTATCGGCACTCTAGCCGGCGGGGGCGGGGTGGCCCACGACTTCAACAACCTGCTCACGGGCATTACGGGCTTTGCTAGCCTCGCGCAGGAGAGCATGAGCTCGGAGCATCCTGCTTACGAGGACATCACCGAAGTCCTCAAGACATCAGAAAGAGCGGCGACACTGACCCGGCAGTTACTCGCGTTCAGCCGCCAGCAGACGCTGGAGCCGGCAGTGTTGCAGGTGAACAGCGTCGTGGAAGAGTTCGAGCCGATGCTGCAGCGACTGCTTCCGGAGTACCTCGATTTCGTCCTGGCCCCGAACCCGGAACTCGGAAACGTGTGGATGGATCGAGGTAAGCTGGAACAGGTGATCGTCAACCTCGTCGTCAATGCCCGCGATGCCATGCCGGACGGGGGAATCCTGACCATCGGTACCCGCCCCGAGACGTTCGACTCCTCCTTCACCAGGGAAGGAGTGGTGGTGGATGCCGGCGACTACTGCCTACTGAGCGTATCCGATACGGGCAGCGGAATAGCCCCGCAGACTCTGCTCCATGTTTTCGACCCGTTCTTCACCACCAAGCCACAAGGCGAGGGATCGGGGATGGGGCTCGCCATGGTCTACGGAGTCGTCAAACAGACCGGTGGCTACATCTTCCTCGACAGCGTCCTCGACCTGGGCACGACCGTGACGATCTATCTGCCCTCGACTAACGAACCCGCGACACTGCCTGCCCAGCCAGCGGACTCCAGGAGGACGATTCGCGGAAACGAGACCATCCTCTTGGTAGAAGACGACGACGCGGTAGCCGACGTGGCGGAACGCACCCTCCAACAAGAAGGCTACCGAGTGCTCCGGGCTCCTGGTCCCGAGGAGGCACTTCGAATCCACAATGAGCACGGCGAGGCTATCGATTTGCTGCTGACCGATGTCGTCTTACCCACGATGAGCGGCATCGAGCTCGACGATCGCATCTGCGCCGACCGGCCAGATCTCCCGGTACTGTTCATGTCCGGTTACAAAAAGGGGCCCAGCCGCTCTCGGCTGGAGAGCGCCAACTTCCTTCGCAAGCCGTTCACACCGGAGGCCTTGGCGCGCAAGGTACGCGAGGTTCTTCTGCTGGCGCACTGAGACCAGCGCAACCGACCGTCCACACATACTGCGTCGGCGCCCCATTAGCCCCACCCCCAGTCGGACGGATAGCCACACCGAGGGCACGAGGTTCTCCGATGCCGAGGTAGTCAGGAGGGCCCGAGCCACATTCGGGACAGCGTCCCCGGAGCCAGCGGCCGAGACAACGAAGAAGGATCCAGACGGCAACCAGGCGCTTCACTTCGACGCCAAGACCGGGTGAAACGAACCCCTCACCAGGTGTGGTGTCAGTTTGGTGCCAGTTTTGGGGTCAAATATGGTCCCGTATGACCCCGTATGGTGGAAACGGGTGTCGCCTGCGGGTAGTGCTGAAACCCCGAAATAGCTAGGAAAGCGCGGGGTTATTGAGGTGGGCTCGGGCGGAATTGAACCACCGACGCAGGGCTTTTCAGGCCCTCGCTCTACCGACTGAGCTACGAGCCCACCAACGACGTTTGGCGGGGGGTCTGCGGTCCGGGCGCATCGGACTCGATGCAGCGCAATCTTACCCACGGACCGAGACCTTATAGCCCGTGCCTTCTGACCAGTCAAACAGGTTTATTTGCTATAGTAGCCGGCGATCTCAGGCCGACAAAGCCCCGTTCGGGGCCTGAATTCTCGGCGGTTTTTCCCAGTACGGGAGCCTGCGCATGACTGACAGAGAACGCTGGGCCACCAGGGTCGGGTTGATCCTGGCAATGGCGGGCAACGCCGTCGGGCTGGGCAATTTCCTGCGCTTCCCGGTTCAGGCCGCGTCGAACGGCGGCGGCGCCTTCATGGTCCCCTACTTCATCTGCTTCTTGCTGCTGGGCATTCCGCTGATGTGGGTGGAGTGGTCGATCGGGCGCTACGGCGGCCGCTACGGGCACTCTTCGACGCCCGGCATGATGGCCAGGATCTGGGACCACCCGGCGGC
Organism: Acidobacteriota bacterium; assembly: GCA_965205505.1. GTDB lineage: Bacteria > Acidobacteriota > UBA890 > UBA890 > WLXD01 > DASCOT01. The sequence continues at coordinate 1,843,647 of CBDBHB010000009.1, read as the reverse complement.
GAAGTACGTGGGGGTGCTGGGCCTGTTCATGCCGCTCGTGGTGATGATCTACTACACCTACATCGAGTCGTGGTCGCTCGGCTACACCATCTTCACCGCCACCGGCTCGTACTGGGGTGCAGCCGAGTTCGAGCCCATGCTGGCCTTCCTGCGCAGCTACCACGGCATCCCCATCGACATGAGCGATCCGGCCGTGTCGGGCGCCGGGATCACCTACTTCACGTCGGTGACCTGGGCCTGGGTGCTGTTCGCGGTGACCCTGTTGGCCAACGTCTGGATTCTCTCGAAGGGCGTGTCGGGGGGCATCGAGGCGGTCGCCCGGATCGCCCTGCCGACGCTGTTCATATTCGCCATCGTGCTTGTCATCCGAGTGCTTACCCTGGGGACTCCGGACCCGGCGCTGCCGGACTACAGCATCAGCGCTGGTATGGGCTTCACCTGGAACCCGGTGCCGGAGCTGCTTACCAGCCCCACCGTGTGGCTGGCGGCAGCCGGCCAGGTGTTCTTCACCCTCAGCCTGGGCCTGGGATCGATTCACTGTTACGCCAGCTATCTGCGCGAGAAGGACGACGTCGCCCTGACCGGCCTGGCAACGGCGGCGACCAACGAGTTTGCCGAGGTGGTGCTTGGTGGCACGCTGGCGATTCCCGCCGCGGTGGCTTTCTTCGGGCTCGACCGGACTTTGGAGCTCGCCAGCAGCGGCTTCGACCTGCCGTTCGCGCTCATGCCAACGCTCTTCCAACAGATTCCGGCGGGGCAGTTCTTTGGGGCAATGTGGTTTGCCCTGCTGTTCTTCGCCGGCATTACTTCGTCGCTGGCCATGGGCCAGCCGATCATGGCGTTTCTGCAGGAGGAGTTCCGCATGACCCGGCAAAAGGCCGCGGTGGTGCTCGGCGCGATCGTCTTCGTGGGCTGTCAGCCGGTGATCTTCTACAACCAGCAGGGCTTTCTGAGCGAGTTCGATTTCTGGGCCGGCACCTTCGGCCTGGTGGTGTTCGCCACCATCGAGATCATCCTGTTTGGCTGGGTATTCGGCATCGACAAGGGCTGGAAGGAACTCACCACCGGTGCCGATCTGCAGGTGCCGGTGATCTTCCGTTTCATCATCAAGTACGTGACGCCAGCGATGCTGCTGGTGATCCTCGGCAGCTGGATCCTCCAGATCCTGCCGCCGGTGCTCCGCTACGAGGGCGTCAACCCGGACTTCGTACCCTACGTGCGCGCCGCCCGGCTAACAATGATCGGCATCTTCCTGGCTTTCTGCGTCGCTGTTTCCTACGCCTGGCGCAACCACTCGACCGCTGACGCGGCCTAACCCGGGAGCACGCTGATGGGCATGACCGCAGCAGGCTGGACGTTCCTGATCCTCGCCTGGGTCTTCATCTTCGGCCTGGTGATCTTCTGCTTCCGCAAGGTGTTCTCGACGGGCGACTCGACGTTCGAGCATCCCGAGAAGACCGCCGGACCCGGCAGCGCGCCGGGCGCGTAGCTAGCGGCCGACGGGTTCCGGGGTGGGCTCCGGCGTCGGCTCCGCGACCTCTGCCTTGGCCTCGTCCGAGACTTGGCGCGACAGCGGGCTGATGCCGTAGGTTTCGCGCAGCCGCCGCTCGATATCCGCTGCCACCTCGATGTTGTCGCGCATGAAGCGTTTGCTGTTCTCGCGCCCCTGACCGATACGCTGGCCCTGGTATGAATACCAGGAACCCGCCTTCTCGACGATGCCCTCCTTGACGCCCAGATCCAGCAGCTCGCCGTTACGGGAGATGCCCTCGCCGTAGATGATGTCGAACTCGGCCATGCGAAACGGCGCTGCCACCTTGTTCTTCACTACCTTGACGCGAGTGCGGTTGCCGACGAACTGATCGCCGTCCTTGATCGAGCCGATGCGACGAATGTCCATCCGCACCGACGCGTAGAACTTCAACGCCCTGCCGCCGGGGGTGGTCTCCGGGTTGCCGAACATGACGCCGATCTTCTCGCGCACCTGGTTGATGAAGATCAACGTGGTCATCGACTTCGACACCACGGCGGTGAGCTTGCGCATCGCCTTGGACATGAGCCGTGCCTGCAGGCCGGGCTGCATGTCGCCCATCTCCCCTTCGATCTCGGCGCGCGGCACCAGAGCTGCGACCGAGTCGATCACCACGACGTCGAGCGCGCCCGAGCGCACCAGCGTCTCGCAGATCTCCAGCGCTTCCTCACCAGAGTCGGGCTGCGAGACCAGCAACTCCTCGAGGTCGATCCCGAGCGCACGGGCGTATTCCGGATCGACGGCGTGCTCGGCGTCGATGAACGCCGCCAACCCGCCCGCTTGCTGGGCGTTGGCGACGATATGCGCCGCCAACGTGGTCTTGCCGGACGACTCGGGACCGTAGATCTCTACGATGCGGCCGCGCGGCACACCGCCGACGCCAATGGCGACATCGAGGGTAATGGAACCGGTCGGAATCGCGGGTACATCGACATGGTCAGAGGAGCCCAATCGCATGATCGAGCCCTTGCCGTGAGCACGCTCGATCTGCTCGATGGCGTTCTTCGCTGCCTTGCGTCGCGCTTTCGCCTCTTTGCTCAGTTCCCCGTCCTTGTCACTCACATCCCACTCCTTGTTCTCCTGCCCCATTGAGACGGCAGCCCCACCACCGTTTCAGGAGGACGACAGGTACATCGAAAACACTTGCAGCCCCAGCTCACGATCGTCCTGCGAGCTCGGATCGAGCTCTTGCGGCACCAGAGCTGGCGTCACCTCGAGGTTCAGCTCCACCCACTCGTTGTCACCCATGGCCGAGGCCAGGATCACGATGCGCTCGAGAAACTCATCGGCGCCGTTGACCGCGACGTTGGCCACCTCGTTGTCGCCGATGCGGAGCACCACTACCTGCGCGCCGACCTCGTCGAACGGCCCGTGTGCGCGCAGATGCAATACCGCATCCTTGTGTGGGTTGGTGAACACGGCGCGGGCAGTTTGCTGACTCCAGCGCCACTCGCGCGGCTCGCGCGGCCCGGGCTCCTCGACTCGCTCCGGAGGATGCCAGCCTTCCATGTAGAGCGGAATCCCCGAAACGTCGTCGGCGCGCACCGTCACGCGATGTACCTGCACACCCTCTACCCAGTCACCGTCGGTGTCGCGGATGCGAGTACGCATGTCCGCTGAGTAGAGACCGACCACGAAGTCCAGGTACTCGGCCTCGATCGAGTTCGGCGGGTCATACCAGCGCCTGTACTCCTCGACCTGGCCTGCACGCCACTGGCTGGTAGGTTGGGGCGGGTAGTGATCGTCTTGCAGAAGAATATTTCCGTCCGGATCGATCATGTGGACGAAGACCCGGTAGTCGTCGGCAGGAGCGCCGAACTCGCTGGCCGGCGTCCATACGAACCCGATATCCAACGGCTCTCCGAGCGCCACGCTCTCGGGTAGGTCTAGCTGCACCTGGACGTCGACCTGCAGCGTCTCGTCAGCGGCACAGGCAGCAGAGGCCACGGCGGCAACAAGAGCGAGGGCGAAGACGGTCAGTGCTGGCCGCGGGCGCTCACGGAACAACGGTGTGGGCATGAAACTCCTCCGAAAAGTATCGCGGTCGCGGGGAAGCAAGGGCGGTGGTGGCCAGCCGAATCGCGCGCGGTTACGGCCTCCCGTCCCCTTAGGCCGTGACGGCCCAGTCTACCGCTAGCAGCACTCCCATGCTACCTTCCGGCCGTTCCGGCAGGTCGGATTCGCGGCCCGAGCAGGCTGTGGGTTCACGGGCTCGAGGAAGCCGGAAATATACGGGGCCAGCGGGGTGCGGCCCCTGCATGGAGTGACGCATGTCAATTTCCTACGAAGCGCTGGGCATGGTGGAAACCCGCGGTCTGATTGCCTCGATCGAAGCAGCCGACGCAATGGTGAAGGCGGCGAACGTCCAGCTGATCGGGCGCGAGCAGATCGGCGCCGCATTCGTCACCGTGATGGTGCGCGGCGACGTGGGAGCGGTGAAGGCTGCCACCGACGCCGGAGCAGCCGCGGCGCGGCGTGTCGGCGAGCTGGTGGCCGTGCACGTCATCCCGCGACCACACGATGAAGTCGAGAAGATCCTGCCGGCAACCGACCTGCAGCCGGACCCGAAGAAGAAGTAGCCGACCCGGAGTCAGGCCTCGAGCAATGCGGGGGCGCCTGAACGAACCGTCGGGGCGTAGGCCTCGTCGATGAGTCTGCCGGACCTGGATCGCGACCTGCGATCGATTCACGAGGTGCGCGCGCTCACCCGTGCCGCCGCCGCCGCACAGGCACAGCTGGAGCAGGCCTCGCAGGAACAGGTCGACGCGATTGTCGAAGCGATGGCCTCGGCAGGCCTGCGCGAGAGCGCCCGCCTGGCGGCGATGGCGGTCGAGGAGACCGGCTACGGCAACGTCGACGACAAGATCGCCAAGAACAACTTCGTGCTCGAGCAAGTCGTCGAGGCGATGCGCGGCATGCGTACCGTCGGGGTGATCCGCGAGGACTCGGCAGCGAGCGTGCGGGAGATCGCCGAGCCGGTGGGTGTGGTGGCGGCGATCATCCCCACCACGAACCCCACGTCGACGGCGATGTTCAAGACTCTCATCGCCTTGAAGGCGCGTTGCGGCGTGGTGCTGTCACCGCACCCTAATGCCAAGGCGTGCGTCAAGTCTGCCACCGACGTGATGCACGAGGCTACGGTTGCCGCCGGGGCTCCCCGAAACATCATCGGCTGCATGACGGTGGTGACGATGGAAGGCACGCGCGAGCTCATGCACGACCGCAATATCGACGTGATTCTGGCAACCGGCGGCATGGCGATGGTGCGTTCGGCGTACTCGGCCGGCAAACCGGCATACGGCGTCGGGCCTGGCAACGTGCCCGCCTACGTCGAGCGCAGCGCCGACGTCGAGCAGGCAGTTGCCGACATCATTGCCGGCACCACATTCGACAACGGTACGCTGTGCTCGTCGGAGCAGGCGCTCATCTGCGACCGGGGCATTCGCGACCGCGTCGTCGCCGCGGTGCAGGTCGAAGGCGGACACTTCCTGTCGCCGGACGAGTGCGAGCGGCTGGCGTCGGTGCTGATCACCGACAAGCTGCTCGTCAACACTGCGCTGGTGGGCCAGACCGCGGCGACCGTCGCCGAAGCTGCGGGCATCGATGTGCCAACCGGAACGCGGGTGCTGATGTGCCCGCAGAATGGGGTCGGGCGCGACTATCCGTTATCGCACGAGAAGCTCTCGCCGGTGCTGGCGTTCTACGAGGTCGAGGACTGGAAGGAGGGCTGCGAACGCTGCCGGCAGCTGCTGGAGTTCGGCGGCCAGGGACACACGATGGTGATCCATTCCCAGGATGACTCCGTGGTGCTGGAGTTCGGTCTGCACAAACCGGCGCATCGTGTACTTGTCAACACCGTCGCCGCAGTCGGCGCCGTGGGTCTGACCACCGGGTTGTTCCCATCGATGACGCTGGGCTGTGGGTCCTGGGGCAACAACATCACTTCCGACAACATTGGCCCCCAGCACCTGATCAACATCAAACGCCTGGCGTATGGGAAACGACCGTTTCGCAGTTCCTCATCCACCTCACCGCGAGCCGCTGCGCAACGGCGGGAGGCTGCACCCGAGGCGATCGCAGCGGCGGCGCGCCACGACGACCTGGAGGGGCAGGTCGGTGAGTTTCTGCGCGGCAGGGGTATAATCGCTCCGGCAACCAGTATCCCGGGCGTGGGTAAAGCTGCCGCCCATGGGGACAGCTGCGGTTGTCCTATATGCCAGCACGGTGACTCTGCAACCGTGGGCAAGACGAAGCCAGAGTCATCGCGCGGGGCGTACGCGGCGACTCCGACAAACCGACCGATGGACCAGGAGCGGGAGGCGGGAAGGGCAACGGTTGCTACACCTGTCGACTTCGTTGCAGAAGCGGACGTACGACGTGCGCTCGACCGCGGCGAGACCATACGCATCGGCCCACAGACCATCATCACTCCCCTGGCGTACGAGTTTGGTGAAGAACACGACCTGTTCCAGCGACGCTGACTCAGCGGGTCGCAAACCGGCCATTGCCCTACTCGTTCTGCTTGCCGCCATCGCGGCGGGTTGCTCCAAGGCCGCCGCACCGCCGCCAGAGCTGGTGCCGCCGACGGCCATCGAAGCGCCCCAACCCACCGTGGAAGAGCTCCGCGTCGAGGCCGACCGTCACTACGGTCTCGGTATCTACGCCCTTCGAGGCGGCGATGAAGCCGCCGCGCAGCAACATTTCGACGCCGCGATCAGCGTTTTCATGGAGGCCGATATTCCGCAGGGCGACGAGGCGGAATTCCGCAGCGCCTTCAATTGGGTGGTCAACCGGGTCGACGCCGAACAGCTCGACGTCTACCTGATCCCGGTCGAAGCCAGCGCGCCCGACCTCCCCAGCGAGGAGATCCCGGTGCTCAGCAACGCCGAGATCGACATGCTCCGTGCCCGCCTCGCCGACACGCTACCGGCTCTGCCACGCTTTACCATCCCGGTGCCAGCGGACCACCCGCGCGTGATCGAAGCGGTGAAGTTCCTGTCGACTCAGCGCCGTGAGGTCATCCAGGGCGGCCTCGAACGCGCCCAGCGTTACCTACCATTGATCAACGAGACCTTCGCCAACGCCGGCGTGCCCGCCGAGCTGGCCTGGATCCCGCTCATCGAAAGCCTCTTCAAGCCGGTGGTGCGATCGCGAGCCAGCGCGGTGGGGCTCTGGCAGCTGATGGCGCCCACCGCGCGTCTCTACGGCCTTCGCGTCGACTACTTCGTCGACGAGCGGCGTGATCCGGTGAAATCGACGGCGGCCATCGCGCGCTTCATTCTCGACTACTACGCCGAGTTCGAAGACTGGCACCTGGCGATCGCCGCATACAACGGCGGCAAGGGCCGCGTCGGGCGAGCCCTGCGGCGTGCCAACGTCACCGACTTCTGGAGCCTGGCCGCCACGCGGGCACTACCGCGCGAAACGCGCGAGTTCGTTCCCAAGATCCTCGCCGCCATCCTCATCGGATCGGAGCCCGAGCGCTACGACTTCATGATCGAGGAGCAGCCACCGTTCGTGTTCGACGAGGTGACCATCGACTCGATGACCGATCTCCAGGTCATCGCCGAGGCCGCCGGCACGACGCTCGAGACTATCCAGAAGCTGAACCCACAGCTGCTACGCCGTACCACGCCGAGGATTCCCGAGTACACCTTGAGGGTCCCCGCCGGCCGGGCGCGCGACTTCCGCGTTGCCTACGCTGCCATCCCGGTCGACGAGCGCGTGCGCGTTGTCGAGCATGTTGTCAGCCGCGGCGAGACCCTATCGGAAATAGGTGACGACTACGGTCTGTCCTGGCGCGCCGTCGCCGACTACAACGGCATCCGCGACCCGCGGCGCGTTCGTGCCGGCACCAAGCTCTTGATTCCGGTTGCGCAGGCGGCAGGCAGCGTCGCGGTGCCGAGCAGCGTACGCCCGGAGCTGGTCCAACGCTCGGGCGTGGCGCGCGGCGACAAGATCGTGCACACCGTTCGCCGGGGCGAGAGCCTGTGGCTGATCGCACGCGCCTACGACACCAGGGTGGCCGACGTGAAGCGGTGGAACGGGCTCCGGTCCGATCGGCTCAGCCAGGGCGATACCCTCGACATCTACTATGGCGGTGCTACGAGCAATGCGCCGGCCGTGGCCGCCAAGCCTGCCGATGCTGCGGCCACCCGCGATCGTGCTGCCTCCTCGAGTCCAGCCAGCACACAAGAGCTCGCCTACACCGTGCGCCGCGGCGATACTCTCGACTCCATCGCACGCCTGCACGGAGTGTCACTTCGCGACCTACGCGCCTGGAACGGCCTATCGTCGAGCCGCATCTATCCCGGCGACAAGCTGACCCTTCACACCGACGGCAGCTCGATCGCCACTACCTATACGGTGCGGCGCGGCGACACGCTGGGCCGCATCGCGCAACGCTTCGGCGTGACGGTAGCGAAGCTCTGCGCCTGGAACGGCATCGCCACGAACACGACGCTGTTCCCCGGTAACCGGTTGATAATCCGCGACACCATCAATACCGGGCAATAGCACGGGGAGCCGCCCTAGCGGGCGCCGCATCGCAGCTCAGCCGGCGGCTCCGTCGAGGGCGTAGATCTGCGCTACCAGCTGGCGCTCGTCGGCGTACGTGAGCCGTGAGGCGGCCTGAGCCGGCGGCAGCCAACGTACTGCGTCGACCTCCGTGGCATCGATGTTGCCGACGGCGGCCAAGGCGATCATGCGGATGAAGCAGACCACCTTCGGCCTGCCTGCTACCAGGTACTCGACGGTGAACGACGGCCCGACAATTCGAGCCGCGTACCGGTTTCCTCGGCCACCTCACGCAGCGCGGCCTCCTCGACGCTCTCACCCTCCTCGATCTTGCCTTTCGGCAAGACCCAGTCCCCCGACGATCCGTCGACGTGCTCGTAGCGCGTGCGGTGAACCAGGGCAATCTCGGGGCCCTCCACGCCCGGGCGCTCGAGCACGCCCCCGGCAGCGGTCACCTTGACGCTGGGCTCCATTGTCCCCTCACACACGGAATCGTTCCGATCGGCGAGAAACTAGCCTACGCTGCCCGTCTCCTGGCGAGGAACTTTGCCGACCGAGGCCCGCGACAAGACCCCGTCTACACCCTCCAGGAGGCCTGTGCAGAACAACGATCGGGCCGCCCTGTCGCGTATTCGATCCGCCGTGATCAGCGGCGTGCACGCTACCCTCATCACTGTCGAGGCGCACCGCGGCAAGGGTCTCCCACGGCAGACCATCGTCGGCCTACCGGGCAGCGCCGTCCGCGAGAGCCTCGACCGCATCCACGCTGCGTGCAGTCACTGCGGGTTGGCGTTGCCGCCACGGCGCACGACCATCAACCTCGCCCCTGCCGGAACCCGCAAGAGCGGCTCGGCGCTCGACCTACCGATCGCCGTGGCGCTGCTGGTAGCCGACAACGCCGTGCCAGTGGACCGCTTCGTAAGCGCCCTGTGCCTGGGAGAGCTGTCGCTGGACGGCCGCACGCAGCCGGTGCCGGGCGTTCTCCCGGCCACCATGGCGGCACGTGCCGCCAACCTGCGACGGGTTCCGTTCCGACCGCCAACGTCGACGAGGCTCGCGCCGTTCCAGATATCGAGGCACTGGCGATAGATTCTCTCGACGACGCCGTAGCCTGGGCCCGCGGCGAGCTCGAGCTCGCGGTCAGCAATAGCTCCGCGCCAGCAACGCATCGGCAGCCACCTGATATCGACCTCGCCGACGTGAAAGGGCAAGAAGTAGCGAGGCGAGCCCTCGAGCTAGCCGCGGCGGGCGGGCATCACCTCCTCATGAGCGGCCCGCCGGGCGCCGGTAAAACGCTGCTGGCCCGCGCGCTGCCCGGATTGCTACCACCGCTCGACTTCGATGAAGCGCTCGAGGTGAGCGCCGTGCACTCAGTAGTGGGTGGGCTTCACGGCCGCGGGCTTCTTCAAGCGCGCCCGTTTCGAGCCCCCCACCACGGCATCACCCCGGCTGGCCTGATGGGCGGAGGCACCCCACTACGTCCGGGCGAGATCAGCCTCGCGACCCACGGCGTGCTGTTTCTCGACGAGCTGCCCGAGTTCCGACGTCACACCCTCGAGTCGCTGCGTCAGCCGTTGGAGCAGGGCGAGGCTCTCATCGTCCGCGCCAGCGAGACCTGTCGATTCCCGGCACGTTTTCAGCTCGTAGCAGCGATGAACGAGTGTCCCTGTGGCCGAGGCCCGGGAGACGATGCCTGCACCTGCGGCGATCTCGAGATCTCCCGTTACCGGCGCCGCGTCTCCGGTGCCCTGCTCGACCGTATCGACATCTTCGTCGCCGTTGAGCGCACCTGTCTGCGCGAGCTCGTCCACGCCGCCTCCGGGGAGCCGACTGCCGAGGTACGCAAACGGGTGATCGCCGCACGCCAGCTGCAGCGGCAACGCAATCGCCACTTCAACGCCGTCCCAACCGGGCTCAACGCGGCGCTGCCGGCACGCCGTCTGGACATGGTCTGCGGACTGGGTCCGTCGCTTCTCACTAAGGTCCGGCGATTCGCCGACGACCTACGTCTGAGCGCCCGCGCCTGGCATCGCATGTTGAGGGTGGCGAGAACGATCGCTGATCTCGACGGGGCGACCCGGGTGCAGGAGCAGCATGCGCTGGAGGCGCTGCGTTACCGTCCCTAGCAGGCCGTGGTGAAAGTGTGGTGGGTCTGGCGACAGGGACTTGCGAAGTGCAGGCAAGGAGAGAGGAGGAGGCGATGGGTACCCCATCGTTGACGAGGAACGACGCAGCATACGCGCGCAACCCCCTGTCGCCCGAAGGGTTACGGCGATTTGGGGCCATTTGCGGCGTTGGCCTTCCTCGACGATGGCTAGGTCATCGCCAGTGTCAGGCCGCCTTGCATCTGGCCCCAACTCGCCGTAACCAGACCCACCACACTTTCACCACGGCCTGCTAGGCGGCGATCGAAATCGGGATCGACGGCGCTGACTCGAAAACGAGATCAAGGCGCTCACGTTGCCGACGACGGGGGCTACGTCACGACATCTGTACGGCCCGGGCGACCTCCTCGTGGGTCGCGAACCAAACACCGGAGAACGATCTCATATACCGCACGAGCTCCTCGAGCACGACGATACGCGAACGTCGACCGATGATGTGCGGATGGTTGGTCAGAAGGAAAAGCGTCCCCTCTTCGTAGGCGCGGTCGAACTCCAGCTTCCAGATCTCCAGTACCTCCTCCGGAGTTATGAACGTACGTAGCGATGCCCCCCCACTCATCGAGAAGTAGGGCCAGTCGTCGAGGATCCAGGTCACCGGAAGCTCGACGATCGGAGTGGGATTGCCCTTGTAGACCAACTGATACGGCCGGTCGTCAGCCATCAAGCTGCTGTCGTAGAGCAGGCCGTACTCTTCGATCAGCTTCGGAGTGTTGGCGCTGTAGTCCCATGAGGGGGTGCGGATGCCGACGATCTTCTTGGAGGTCAGCTCTTCGATCGTCCGGATCGCGCGCCCCATCAACTCGCGATCCTCGGCTTCGCTAAGCTCCGAGTTGGCCTCGTGGATCCAGCCGTGAAGCCCGATCTCGTGCCCCGCATCGACAATGTTACGAATCGCGTCAGGGTTGAGGCGGGCGATCACGGCCGGGATAAAGAAGCTGGCTGGAATCTCGTAGCGCTCGAGCACATCCAGAATCCGCGGCAGACCGGCACGACTGCCATACGCCCCTTCGGCCATCAATGCCGGCGAGGTCTGACCGCTGCTGAGGAACAAAGTCTCGTTGTCCAAGTCAAAGCTCAACGCCACGGCAACACGGTTGCCGCCCGGCCAGGGATCCGGAGTGAGATCCTTACCTGCCGTTGCTTGGCCGACGGCGTCTTCGATTCTCTCCCATGGCCATTGCCACGCGGGTAGCTCGGGATTTTGGTCCTGGGAGCCTCTCGAGCCCTGACCCAAAGAGGCCCAGGTCGACGGGATTCCGAGGCCCAATAGAGCGAGGAACACAAGCAGCAGACCGCTTCTGAGGTTCATCTGGTTTCACCTCCGGATTGGTTTCCCGAACGTTGTTTGGCAGTCGTTCCCTGTACCCTAATCCCCGCTCGCGTCGCTCACCAGGTACCGAGCAAGTCATCGGCTCGTTCCCCTTGCTTCGCGGCTCTAGTGGCCTGTAACAGATGATCGTTGCCTATCGTGGTGGCGAAATGGGCCCGGATGTCAGGCGCTCCGACGAGACGATGTTTGCCCATCTTGGAGGAGGAGCAACGCCGCAGACGGGCCCAGTTCGCCCCCATCCTCCGGACAGATGGGCAGTTGCGGGCGATATCGGCGTTGCGGCTCCTGGACGATGTCCAGCAGGCCGTGATGGAAGTGTGATGGGTCTGGTTACGTCGCCAAGGGCGCAGATCCAAGGCGCCCGCAAATCCCATCTGCGATATGCAACGATCATCTGTTACAGGCCACTTCTATGAGAAGGCCTAGTTCGGTCAAGGGCAATGTGGTGCCCAGCGAAGAATCGATCTGCACGCCATGCTCCTATTCGCACTCTGGTGGACGAGGATTCAGGTCGTCCGGTGCATTCTGGGGTCCGTCCCGATTCGAGGCGCTGCAATCTAGCTGCCGAGCTCGAAGCTCGTAGTGACCTTCGCAGTCGCCCGGACCGGGCGGTCAGATCGATAACCGTTGGGTCGCGTCGCCCTACCGACCTCCTGGTTGCGGGTTAGTTCATGCTGCTGAAACCTCTACAGGTGCGCGCAACGGTTCGTACTCGTCTCCACTCAGCCACAGTCGGTGCAGCACAACGGCGAGCTTACGGGCGACAGCAACTGCTGCCTTTTTGTTGCCATGAGGACCACCGCGTCCGGCCAGCTTGAGCCCCCAGCGTCTGAGCTCAGTATCGGGCCCGAAGGGGCCCAGGATGTAATGCGCCGAGCCCACCAACAGGCGTCGGAGCATTTTGTCGCCCGCCTTGGTTATTCGTAGCGCAGGGTCCTTGTCCCCCGACTGCCGTTTCTTCGGTCTCAGTCCCAGGTACGGGCCCACGGCTCTGGAGGTATTGAACCGTTCCGGCTCCTCGAGCGTCAGCACATACGCCAGTGCGGTCAGAGCTCCGACCCCGGCCACTTGCTGGAGCTGCTGTGTCTCCGGGTATCGCCCCTGGCACAGCTGCGCGATCTGACGCTCGTATTGCTGGATGTTGCCCGTCAGCATGGCGATCGTTTCAAGCACCGGCTCGAGCGCTCCCTTGAGCCGCTCCGGTATGTGCTCTGGCGCGGTGCGCGCGAACGCCGGCGTCGAGCACCTGGGAATACGACAACCGGCCGACTTGACCGCACCACGCACATGGCTCACCAACTGCGTGCGGCTCTTTACCAGAGCATCTCGGCTCCGAATCACGGCTAGATCCGCTCGCGCTTGTCTGCCTCGATGCTGCACCGTCTTAAGCAGCTTTGGGTCCATTCTGCCCACTCGTGCCAGGTGCTCGGCATCCAACCGGTCGGTCTTGTCGTGCTCGCCATAGATCAGCTTCAGCCGCCTCGGGTTAGCCACCAGCACCTCATGACCCAGTTGCTTCAACTGCTCACTCATCCACGGCGAGTGCGTTCCAACCTCCAGCACTACTCGAGCGGGCTCCTCGCACCCGAACCGCCTCGCCAGCCCCTCCGGGCTCGTCCTCACCCGCCCTTCCTCCATCACCCTGCCCTTACTGTCGAGCACGCACATACGGCTGTACCGGTCGCTTACGTCCAGTCCAATCGTTACACTTGTCATCGGCCAACCTCCTTGGGCTTCGAGCCCGTTACGTTTGAAGAAACGTTTGCAGAGCCGTCAGGCTACTGCGTTCAGGAGGTTGGCCTTCTCATCTCATCTAGTGCGAGCGTGGGAAGCCCAGATCGACGCCGCGCTGAGACGAGTCGGCCCAGCGGGTCGTCACGACCTTCGGTCGCGTGTAGAAGTGCACACCTTCTGGACCGTAGATCGAACACGCGCCGAACAGCGAGCTCTTCTACCCACCGAACGAGTGATAGGCCATCGGTACGGGTATCGGCACGTTGATGCCCACCATACCCACCTGAATCTCTTGCTGAAAGCGCCAGGCAGCGCCGCCATCGTTCGTGAAGATCGCGGTTCCGTTTGCGAATTCGTTGTTGTTGACCAGCTCGATGGCATCGGTGAAGTGCTAGCAGGCCGTGGTGAAAGTGTGGTGGGTCTGGTTACGGCGAGTTGGGGCCAGATGCAAGGCGGCCTGACACTGGCGATGCCCTAGCCATCGTCGAGGAAGGCCAACGCCGCAAATGGCCCCAATCGCCAGCACTGGGCCGAAGATCTCCTCGCGATAGATTCGCATCGGAGGCTTGACGTGATCGAACAATGTCGGGCCGACGAACAAGCCTCCTTCGCAACCCGGAACACTCAGGCCGCGGCCGTCCGTGACGATGGAAGCTCCCTCCTCGAGAGGACCGTAGAAAGAGATACCCATGCAGCTGAGGGCTCTACCGATCCGTCCTCACGTACCGCGCAGCGTCAAACCTGCCGGTCGTATTGCTGCTGCAGCATGTATGAAACGTCAACGAAACGAGATTACCTGACAAACGCCAAATATTAGGAGCTCAGTCGTTCGACCCAACATCGATGGTTCCGTCCCAGGTATTGACCTTGTCCGATCCCATGTCTTCCGTAAACCAGGTAGTGGTGACACACTTTAGTTCGGTAAAGAACCTCACACCGTCCTTTCCCATGGTATGTAAATCACCAAAGAATGATTTCTTCTGTCCGGTGAAACCAAAGATTCCCAGAGGGACTGGAATACCAACGTTCACACCAACCATGCCACCATGAGTTCGTTTGGAAAACTCACGGGCGTAATAGCCGCTTTGAGTATAGATCGACGAACCATTGGCAAACTCACTGTTGTTCATAATGGCCAGGCCTTCTTCAAAGTCTTGGATGCGTTTTACGCAGATAACAGGCCCGAAGACTTCATCCCGCCCAACCGTCATATCTTCGGTCACGTGATCAAAGATGGTTGGTCCAACATAAAAGCCACTGTCATAACCCGGCACGTCAGGGTTGCGGCCATCAAGAACGAGTGTAGCCCCTTCGTCAACACCCGTTTGAATCCAATCAGTGACGTATTTCAAATGGCCCTTGTTCACTACCGGTCCAACGCCAGTGCTTCGTTCATAGGCCGGTCCCAATGTTAATTCGGAGGAGAGTCGCACCAGAGATTCAACCAACCTGTCGGCAATACTCTCTTCAACACAAACAACCGGAAGCGCCATGCACCGTTGGCCGGCACACCCGCAGAACGCGTTGACAATTCCCCTGGCTGTCCTTTCCAGGACACAGTCTTCCAAGACCAGGGCGTGGTTCTTGGCTTCAGTCAGAGCTTGAACCCGTTTGCCATTCGCGGCGGCGGTCGAGTAAATATGCTGGCCGACTTTGGTTGAGCCCACAAAAGTAACACCAGCGATATCAGGATGCTCGAGTAGCAGTTCCGCTTCATTCCGGCTGGTGGTTACTACGTTCAAAACGCCTTTGGGGAGCCCGGCCTCATACCATAGTTCCGTGATTCGCATTGATGTTTGAGGAACAAAGCTAGCGGCTTTCAGTACGAAACAATTTCCCGCGGCGATACAAATCGGAGCCATCCAACCCTGGGGGATCATTGCGGGAAAATTCCAGGGGGCGATTCCAGCAAAAACACCAACTGGATGATGATACATAGTCGTATCATAATCCGTGCTGCAATCCATCAGGGATTCCCCTTTCATGAGATGCGGCATACCACAGGAAAAGTCGACGACTTCAATTACTTTTAAGATGTCTCCCTTTGCTTCTTCCCAAGCCTTTCCCATTTCTCGGGCGAGTATCTCAGTCAACCCATCCAGATGTTGTTCGAGTAGTGTCTTGAGTTTGAACAAGATCTGAACACGTCGCACCACAGGGGTATTAGACCATCCCGGATAAGCGGCCTTGGCTGCTGCGACTGCTGAGTTCACTTCTTCTGCTGTGCATTGTGGAGCCTGAGCAATGATCTCGCCCGTGGATGGGTTGTAGCAGTCCATATAAGTCTCAGTGCTGGATGTAAGCCACTCACCATTCACGCAATATTTTAGTTGTTTGGGTTGTTCTGCCAGTGATGTGAGGCTCTCACCGTCGGCACAATACGTTGAAGTAGCTTGTTCTGACATTGTTAACCTCCAAGAGAACGGTATTTAGATGTAACCGGGCGGTAATTATAGCCGATCTCGTAGTGTGGCCCAATCGAGGGCCGGGTTCCATGGCGCTCCCAGACAGGGGTGGGGTGAGTTTGAGCAGCTGCGAGATCCCGCACGCGAAGTCCACGGTTTCGAGCCCGCGTTGGATCTCTCCGCGCGCGTCCGGCTTGGTCTTGCCGTGCTCGCCGGCGATGATCGCCACGATCTCGTTGATCGAATCGGCCAGACTGAACCCATCATGGCCGCACTCTGCGATGATCTCCGTTACGTTGACAGTATCCTCCCGCTCGCCAAATCAAGGAGACTCACCATGCGTCGCGTTGTCGCAGTTGTTGCGGTGTTGCTGTTCTCATCCGCTGCTTGGTCGCAAGAGGGCAGGCAAGGGTACTACCGCTATCCGACGCTGCACGGCGACACGTTGGTGTTCGCGGCCGAAGGTGACCTATGGAAGGTCGGCACGACTGGCGGGCTGGCGCAGCGGCTGACTACTCACGCAGAGGAAGAGAGCCACCCGACGATCTCCCCGGACGGCCGCACGCTCGCCTATGGCGGCAACTACGAGGGCGTGACCGAGGTGTACACGATGCCGCTGGCGGGCGGGCTGCCGAAGCGGCAGACCTATGAGGCTGACGCCTCGATACCCGTCGGTTGGACGCCGTCCGGCGAGCTGGTGTACGCGACCGCTAGCTACTCAACGTTGCCGAAGCGCCAGCTGGTCGAGCTCGACCTGGTCGCCAACACACGCACCGTCGTGCAGTTGGCTGATGCCAGCGAGGCCACCTACGGCGACGATGGCGCAACCCTCTTCTTCGTTCGCCCGGGCTTCCACGGTAACGTGACCAAGCGCTACATGGGCGGAACGGCGCGCAAGATCTGGAAGTACGCGCCCGGCTCGGCCGAGGCTGAGCCGCTCACCGACGACTACGACGGCGAGAGCCACACGCCGATGTGGTGGAACGACCGCGTGTACTTCGTGACTCCACGCGACGGCACGATGAACATCTGGTCGATGAGCCCGTCGGGCGACGATCTGCAGCAGCACACGCAGCACAGTGGCTGGGACGTGAAGGAAGCGACGCTCTCTGAAGGGCACATTGCCTACCAGGTCGGCGCCGATATCTGGACCTATGACATCGCCGCAGACTCGTATGAGCTGGTGCCGATCAGCCTCGCGTCCGACTTTGATCAGTTGCGTGAAAAGTGGGTCACCGAGCCGATGGACTACCTGAGCTCGGCGCACATCCACCCAGACGGTGAGAGCGTCGTGCTGACCTCGCGCGGCCGGGTGTTCGTGGCACCTGCTGGCTCGGGTCGACTCGTTCGCGCCTCGCGCCGCGAAGGCGTGCGCTATCGCGACGTCGTGTTCATGCCCGATGGCGACACTCTGCTCGGCCTCACGGACGCCAGCGGCGAGCTCGAGTTCGCCACCATCCCGGCCAACGGCGTGGGCGATGAGACGCCGATAACCGATGACGGTGCGGTGCTGCGCTTCCAGGGCACGCCGTCGCCGGATGGCTCCTGGGTCGTGTATCGCGACAACAACAACGAACTGTGGCTGCTCGAAGTGGGTACCGGTGAGCAGCGCCTGGTGTCGACGAACCGCGAAGGGGTCCTCGACGTTGCCTGGTCACCAGACAGCGGTTGGCTTGCCTTTGCACAGGCCGCGATGAACACCTACGCGCAACTGTGGCTGTACGAAGTGGCCACCGAGGCGCGGACGGCGCTGACCTCGGACCGCGTCAACAGCGTCAGCCCGGCCTGCGGCCCTGACGGCGACTGGTTGTACTTTCTGTCCGACCGCAACCTGCGCACATCGGTCGGCAGCCCGTGGGGGCCGCGTGCGCCCGAGCCGTACTTCGACCGCACGATGAAGATCTACCAGATCTCCATGCGGGCCGGCCTGCGCTCGCCGTTCACGCCAGATGACGAGATCAGCCGTGCGCTCGAAGCGGCCGGGGACTCGGCGGCGGCCTCGCCAGACGGCGATAGCGAGACCGAAGACTCGAGCGACAGCAGCATGCCCGTCGACCTCAACGGCATCGCGCGGCGCGTCAAGGAAGTGCCGGTCGAGCCCGGCAACTACGCGAATCTGTCGGTGACCAAAGACGCCCTGTTCTGGCGGGCGCGCGAGTCCGGCAGCTCCCGCGGGCATCTGATGGGCATGGCCATCGGCAATGACGATCCTGAGCCTGAGCAGGTTCTCGAGGAGATCGCCGACTATGAGATGTCGGCCGACGGCAAGAAGCTGATGGTGCGGCGTAGCAGCGATATCTACGTCATCGATGCCAAGCCGAGTAGTGCAAACGGCAGCCTTGCCAACCACGAGGTGGACCTCAGCGGGTGGACGTTCTCGATCGACGTCGCGGCCGACTGGCGGCAGATCTTCATCGACGCGTGGCGCCTCGAACGCGTCTATTTCTACGACCCGGGCATGCATGGGCTTGCCTGGGACGTGGTGTTGGAGAAATACCTCGAGCTCGTCGGCCGCGTGACCACCCGCGCCGAGCTGAACCAGCTGATCGGTCGCGTAATCGGTGAGCTGTCGGCGTTGCACACCAGCGTTCGTGGCGGTGACACTCGCGAGGGCGACGACGACGTGGCGGTCGCCAGCCTCGGAGCTCGCCTGGTCCGCGACCCCGACGCTGGGGGATACCGCATCGACCACATCTACCAGGGTGACCCGGACTACCCGGACGAGCTGTCGCCCCTGGCGGATCCCGACCTGGACATTGCCGACGGTGACGTCATCGAAGCGGTCAACGGCGTCGCCACGCTGTCGGTAGGCCACATCGGCGCGTTGCTCCGAAACCAGCAGGGTCAGCAGGTGCTGCTGCGTGTGCGATCCGGAGCTGGCGGGGAGGGCCACGATGTCATCGTCGTGCCCGCCGCCAACGAGCTGAACCTGCGCTACACCGACTGGGAGTACTCGCGGCGGCTGGAGGTTGAAGAGGCGGCCGCCGGCCAGATCGGCTACGTCCATCTGCGGGCGATGGGATCCAGCGACATCAACGCCTGGTATCGACAGTTCTACCCAGTTCACGATCGGCCGGGCTTGATCGTCGACGTGCGCCGCAACCGCGGCGGCAACATCGACAGCGTCATCCTCGATAAGCTGATGCGACCGGCCTGGTTTTACTGGAAGAGTCGCGTCGGTCGGCCGACCTGGAACATGCAGTACGCCTTCCGCGGCCACATGGTGGTGCTGGTCGATGAGAACACCGCCTCGGACGGTGAGGCTTTTGCCGAGGGGTTCCGTCGCCTGGGTATGGGCCCGGTGATTGGTACCCGCACCTGGGGCGGTGAGATCTGGCTCTCGTCGTCGAATCGTCTCAGCGACGGCGGCTTGGCCCGAGCCCCGATGAGCGGCGTGTACGGCCCCGAGGGCGAGTGGCTGATCGAGCAGTGGGGCGTGGTGCCCGACATCGAGGTAATCAACCTGCCGCACGCCACCTTCAACGGCGAAGATGCCCAGCTCGACACCGCCATCGAGTACCTGCTACAGAAGATCGCCGAGGACCCACGCGCCATTCCGACACCGCCCGACTATCCGGATCTGAGGTTCACGTACCCTCGCCATCAGCAACAGTAGCGGGTGCGTCAGGTGGCGCTAGCTTCACGGTCTGGACTGCGCGCGCTCGCAGTCCGTGTACTGGTAGTCCTCGATGCAAGTTTCGCCGGCGTCCCAGCTGCGCGCGGAGCGCCAACGGAATGAGCGCTCACCGATCTCGTAGAAGCGAATGCGCATCGCGCTCTTGTCCTGGACGCGATCGAAGGCGGCCAGCGTGTTGCCCCGGGGCCGATCCGAAAACAACGCCAGGCGACCCTCGACGACGCGGAATGCCTCCGGAGTCGGCCTACGCGTCGACGTTGTAGATCCACATCGGTTCCTGGGCCCCGATCGACGCTGGCATTGCCGCCGTCAGGCAGGCAAGCGCGCCGCTAGCGACGGGAAGAAGGTAGTCGCGGTGGACCGGTTACCTCGCGTGGCGGCTACTCCCTTGGATCCGGGCAGCTGCCTCCAGACGCTGCCGCCGCGACTTGCCGTTGACGTACAAGCCCACCCCGACGATCGTCAACACCGCCAGCGTTCCGAAGACGGTGATGTAGAAGAACGTCGGGTCAGCGACGCTCTCGCTCGGGATGAGGGCGAAGATCAGCGACGCAGCGGTTACCACAAAGCCCGTACCGCCGGCGAAGTAGGCGCCATAGGGCGCGAACGGCGCGCGCTGGACACCTTCCGCTACCGGGTGCCGCTGCATGACGAGCAGCGCCGCGAACATGTACATGTAGGGGGGATGAAGTAGGTGACGATCTCGAGGCTGACGAAAATGCGATAGATCTGCTGCGCGGTGCCTCCCATGCTACCGAGGATGATCAACCCCGCCGTGGCGAGGCCGAGCGTGATCACCGACACGTGCGGGGTAGCGTACTTCGGGTGCAGGGTTCCGAAGGCGGCCGGTAGGTAGCCGTCGAGCCCGGCGGCGAACGGTACCCGCGCGCAGGTCGCCATCCAGGCGCTGACCGTTCCGAACGCCGCGAGGCAGAGGCAGAGTGCTACCAGCGAGCCCAATACGCCGCCCATCGTGGCGCCGACCAGCCTCGTTCCGGCGACTCGAGCGGTGTCGGTCAGCCCCGTCAGACCCGTGATCTGATCTGCCGGGAGCACCGTCATCATCGTCCAGGAAATGAGGATATATACGCCGAGCACCATCACACCGGCGATGGCGAGCGCTCGGGGGACGTTGCGCCTGGGGTCCTGCACCTCTTCGCTCATCACCGATGCCGCCTCGAGGCCAGCAAACGCGTAGGCAACCGCCGCGAGCAGGATGAGGTCGGAGAGTCCACCGAAGGTGGGGGTCACGGTGCTCGGCGAGAATTCGGTTGCCGAGCCGTAGTTGACCCAGGTGAGGAAGCCCAAGCCCAGGTCGCGGGGCCCCATGACCTTCTTGAGCTTGCTCTTCTCGACGCGCGCTTGCTCGGCGATCGTTCCCTCGGTCACCCTCCCGTCCATGCGATCCCTGAATTCCCCCCCTTCTTGTCGCTGAACCGAGCTCTACCTGCTCGAACTCCTCGAAGGCATCCTAGTGCAGTACGTCGTTGAAGTAAGGTAGCCCAGCCAGGCGGTCATTGGCTGCCCGCCTACTGGCTGTCGGTTGGAGCGGCTCCGAGGCGCACCCAAGGCTGGACCTTCTCGCTGGTGAGGGGTTGCGGGAGCCGATCCATGGCGCGCAGGAGCAATTGAGGATTACAGCAACCGCTAACACAGTGCTCCTGATCATAAGTACGGTGACGTTTGTGGCGCGCGCGACCGCGGCGAATTGTAGGAGCGGCGACGAGGGCGATGCTGGGTGTATCGTCGAGGCGCCGCGACGCCCAAGGTGGCCGGTCCCGCGGCCACCCGGAGGGCAGGAGCGATATGCGGGCGATCTCGGCGTCAGGGCTCCTCGAGGATGGCTAAGGCATCGCCTTCCTCACCCTTCCTTGATCTCGCCCGCATCTCGCTCCTGCAAACGTCACCGTACTTATGATCAGGAGCACGAGCAGGAGACGATTGTGAAGCTTTCAATCAAAGAACTAAGAGACCTGTCCAAACGGGCAATCCTCAAGTACGGCTACTCAGAAGCCGATACCCACGTAATCTTAGAGATGCTTATGTATGCCCAACTGCGAGGTAATGATCAAGGCATCGTCAAGTTGATTGGCGACGGAATGCCAAGACATGACAAGGCACAACCCCCAACTATAGAAACTGAAACTCCAGCTACTGCAATAATCAATGCTAACTATTCCATGGAGGCCATTGCCATGGAACTAGCCGTAACCATGGTCATAGCCAAAGCTAAGGACATGGGTATAGCAATAGTAGGGACACATACGGGTGATGGGTCCTCTGGCGCCATCGGTTACTGGTCACGCAGGATTGCGGACGCAGGTTTGGTTGGTATTACCATGTCCAGCTACCCTTATGCGATGGTACCTCCTAGTGGCTCTTATGAGCCTTTGTTTTGTACCAATCCAATAGCCTGGGGTGTTCCTACTGAACACGAACCGATTGTTTTAGACATGTCATCATCAGGTATCTCCTTTTTCGGCCTCGTGGAGGCAAAAACACAAGGAGTCCAAGTAGCCGAAGGGCTTGGCTATGACAAGGATGGAAATGAAACAACAAACCCTGCTGAAATAATGAAAGGAGCGATAAGACCGTTTGATAAGGGATTCAAGGGCGCCGGGCTTGCCTTGATGGTTCAGATCATAGGCGGTGCCCTAGTGGGTGGTGATTTTCTAAACAAGAGCGACAACGATGGGAACGTTGTAATAGCGATTAACCCTGACGCCATGATTGGAATGCAGCGCTTTATCGAAGAAACCACCAAAATGACTGAGGCAATAAAGCAGGCAAAGAGACTTGAAGGAGTCGAGGAAGTCCTGATTCCAGGGGAGCGCGGCGACAAGATCAGATCACAAAGACTTGACTGTGATGAAATCGACGTAGAGGACAACTTATTGAATAGCTTGAGAAGCTTCGTGGAAGGCAACTGAACACCCGACGCCCACTGCCCCACTCGCGGCGCGTCCCGCTTGTTCCTTCCCTTCCCCGCCGATCCCAAGCCAATTGGCCGGGTTCTCGCCGGCACCGGTGAGACGGACGCCGGCAAACTCTCCGGGCTAGTCCAGGCCGAGCCGAGCCGAGCCGAGTTCGCTTGTCCCGAGTCGGCCGGCAGATTAGCCTCCCATTGCGGAGCAGCCGACGTTATTGGCAGGGACGAGAACTTTTTCGCTTCGTGAGAATTCATCGAGCGCGGAGCTTCATGTCCTCAGACGATCGAACCCGAGTTTCCGTGGACGACCTCCGGAAAGCTCGGCACCTCTCGGAACAGACCGAGCATCTCGCCAGGTTGGGTCACTGGGAATGGGACCTGGTCGAGGACAAGTTGCTCTACTGTTCTCCAGAGCTGGCCAGACTCCACGGCCTCTCGGTCGAAGAGTACATGCGGCGGGTGACGTCTCTAGCAGGCCGTGGTGAAAGTGTGGTGGGTTTGGCGACAGGGTCTTGCGAAGTGGAGGCAAGGAGAGAGGAGGAGGCGATGGTAACCCCATCGTTGACGAGGAACGACGCAGCATACGCGCGCAATCCCCTGTTGCCCGAAGGGTTACGGCGATTTGGGGCCAGATGCAAGGCGGCCTGACACAGGCGATGCCCCCGTAACCAGACCCACCACACTTTCACCACGGCCTGCTAGAAGCCGATCTGGAGTTCGTCCATCCCGACGACCGTGAGCGCTACCATCGTTTTTGGGACTTCCTCCTCCTGAACCGGGAATCTGAAGCGGTCATCGAGTACCGGTTCCTTCCGGTGAACGGGCCAATGCTCCAAGTGCGCGAAGTGGAGGTGGCGATCCCGGCGGAAGACGGCTCATACGGCCGCCCCGTGGGTTTCATCCAAGATATCAGCGACCGAGTGTTGGCCGAGAAGGCGATCGAGCTGATCGACTCACAAGGGCGGATCGACCTCGTCCTGAGCGACATGATCATGCCTGGCGCTCTTGACGGCGCCGAAACCATCTCGATCGCGCAGTCAAAGATGCGTAACGTGAAGGTGCTTCTCATGTCGGGCTTCCCGAGCCGCGTGACGGATGATCCCAGCGTAGAGAAGATGCAGGTTCCGGTCCTCCGTAAACCCTTCATGAAGGCAGACCTGGCACGCGCCGTCCGCGGTTGCCTAGACAGTGACCCACCCCGCGCCGGATGAATGGGCTCATCTCACGTCGCGCCGTTGGGCTTTGAGCTTATCGCCGCCCCTCAGCGTCCCGCCAGAAAGCGGATGTGTCGCCTACTTCTGCACCCGCTGCAGCACTTGCAGGCCGCCGAGCGCGACTAGCTCTCGGGTCAGTGCCGCTGCTTTTTCTGCCGACCTGATGACCTCCGCGATGTCCTCGAACGCAGGATGTTGCGGGCCGACAGCCTCCTGCGCGAGGTCGGCAAAGCCGGCAATGCCGGTAAGCAGGTTGTTGAGACCATGGGCAATGTCCCCGGCCTGTTGTCTGACAGCGTCGAGTTTCTGCGCAACAGGTAGCTGCTTTGCCAGCCCTTCGCGCTCGGCAACTTCGTGCACCACCGCCGTGAAGATCGGGCGACCGCTCACCACCGTTTTCGAAACCCCGACCTGTACCGGAAACGTGCTGTCGTCCTTACGACGTCCACACACACGCAGTTGAGAACCCCCATCGCGAGGGCGGGCTCGGTTGCGTCCCCTTCAGCGCGCGAGAGCTCACGGGGCGCTGTGCTTGGGTTGATCGGAAGGAGTAGGTCGAGAGATCGCCCCAGAATCTCGTCGGCCTCGTAGCCGAAGATCCTCTGAGCTTCGACGTTGAAGATCATGACTCGCCACTCCTCGTCGAACGAGACGATCGCATCTGCGGCACTGTTCAGCACATTCGACAACAGCGTTCGCCTCTCCCGAACCTGCTCGTCGACTTGCTGTCGCTCGATAGCCGCGCCAAGCACGTTCGCGACGGCTCGCATGATCTGACCTGCCCCAAGTGTTGAGGCCACTTCGTAACTCATAGAATCGGTGCTGGCAAGAGGTTGTTGCAGCCGGCGGAGCGGAGCGTAGCCGGCTGCAACAACGTCGCTTTCGGTGCAGGCGGCCGATAGCCCAACGAGCTGTGTGGCCGCACCTGGTTGTATTTGCGGCGCCAGGCTTGCACCAAGCTCTGCGCCTCCTTGAGCGTGTAGAAGATCTCCCCGTTCAGCAGCTCGTCGCGTAGCTTGCCGTTGAAGCTCTCCACATAGCCATTTTCCCACGGCGAGCCGGGCTCGATGAACAACGTCTTCACACCGACCCGCTCGAGCCAGCCACGCACTACCCGAGAAGTGAACTCCGGTCCGTTGTCGGAGCGGATGTGGTCGGAAACACCACGGTTCACGAACAGCTCAGCGAGTCGATCCAACACGTTCTCGGAGTTGAGCCTGCGCGCCACATCGATGGCCAAGCACTCCCTGGTGTACTCATCCACGATCGTCAGCAGACGAACCGCTCGCCCGTCGTGAGTTCGTTCGTGCACGAAGTCATAGGCCCACACGTGATCTTTCCTTTCCGGCCTCAGCCGCACGCACGATCCATCGTTGAGCCACAAGCGTCCGCGCTTGGGCTGCTTTTTCGGTACCTTCAGTCCTTCACGACGCCATAACCGTTCGATCCTCTTGTGGTTCACCCGCCACCCTTCGCGTTCCATCAGAGCCGTGATCCGACGGTACCCGTAGCGTCCGTACTGCGTCGCCAGTTCGGTCATTCGCTTCACCAGCGGTGTTTCGTCTCCAGGCGCCTTGGGCCGATATTGCTGCGTCGAGCGCACCTGGCCCAGCACTCGGCAGGCTCGCCTCTCCGACACCCCCTGCGACTGCTGTGCGTGTCGCACTGCCCGGCTCCGGCGCGCCGGGCTCAGAAGTTTCCCGACGACACCTCTTTGAGGATGGCGTTGTCGAGCATCGTTTCCGCCAGCAGCTTCTTGAGCCGCCCGTTCTCGCGCTCCAGCTCCTTGAGTCGCCGTGCCTGATCCACCCTCAGCCCGCCGTACTCCTTACGCCACCGGTACTACGTGTTCTCGCTGATGCCCAGCTTCCGGCACGCTTCCGGCGTCTTGGCTCCTTGCGCCAGCTCGATCTCTGCCTCCCTGAGCTTGGCGATGATCTGCTCTACCGTGTATCGCTTCCGGGCCATTTCTCCCCCTTCCCGAGCCTTCCTGAGAGCCTCAATTCCTAACTCTCAAACTGGCCCGATTATTGGCGGGCAGGTCACGGTGAGTTGGGGCCAGTTGGAAGGTCACCCAGAAATATATGTTCCACATTTTTCGTACCGCTTCGTAGTGTGGAACGATAAATTTGGGGTCTTCGACTTGACCGAGCATCAAGTGGTAATCGTCACGTGAAAGGATACAAAAGCCTGGAGGCTCGCCCCAGAAGCGTTCGTAGCTAATAGTTGGCAGACGCAACCACGTCCCTCACCAACAGTATTGGTGAGGTCGAGCGAGTCGATGGCGGTGGGCGTTGAAGAGGATCTCCTGACCGTCTCGCCTCTATTCGATGAGATAGAGCTCCTCTTGTGGCGGAGACAAGTATTCGACTCCACTTTCGGTGGCAATCGCCTGCTCATGATCCCACCAGAGTAAATATTGGTCTTCGTGTTCGCTGGAAGCCCACGGCATATAGATGAAGTACTCCAGAACGAAGTGGTGATTGGGTGGGAGCGGTATGTCCCACATCCATTCGGGACCGTTAGAGCCAATCCTCGGGCCAAAATAGTTCTCGAAGGTCCTGGCGCGCGCTCCTTTCCCCATGCCATGACAGTCGATATTGAGGTGGGTCTTGTGAGGCTCAAAGCCTGCGGTATAAGCGGAAAACTCGTTCCTTGGGGTGAACAAATGCAACTGCTCGTCCCTGAGAATTATCCCTTCCTCTTCGAGTATCGCCGTGTAGTTCTTGACTATTTCACGAGGGGTAAGGCCCACCTTGATGTTCTCTGCCAGGATCTGATCGATTCTTCGGTACTCTGCCCAGACTTCCTTGATCTCTGGAGGCGGTTCCGTCTCTCCTTCACGCAGCACATAGGCATACATTCCCTGGCTCGGGGCGGCAACGATGTCGCCTCCCTGGATCGCAACATCCTGGTGACCTGGAGTCCGTCCCCTTTGTGAGACTCCCGTGCCTCTACGGCGAAAAACGGTCAACCCCACGTCGCGATTCCTTGTTACGCCCGGCACGATCTCCTCAAAGGTGCTCTTTACACGCTCAACCTCGGCCGCGCGCAGCTTCTTGAGCAACTCGATCTCGCTTGGCACCGGTGTGGCTATGTACTCCATCATCACGAATTCAGACGAGACGATCCGGCTGGCGTATTTTTCGCCGAGCTCCGCGGCCAATAGCAGGTAGTCCGTATACGAGAGGCCGTCTTGTGCTCGTGTCGTGGTGGGATAGGGCCCCAGGTCGAACTTGAAATTGAGAGCAATGCGTTCGGGATCGCGTGCTTGGACGAATTCTCCGAGGCCCTGGAATCGATAGTCATATTCCGTCTCCGGCCCTCCCGGCGGCTGCTTCACCAGAACCGGATCGTGGAGTATGTCGTAGGCTCCCGATTCCTCGACCGACTCAGTCTCCCAAGTCACCCTCCATGTTTCTCCGGCATGCGAAGCTCCCCAGCGACGTCCGAGAACCGCCCGTTCGATCCGGTCGCCGCCACGGTCCGTGAAGATGAAAACACCGGAGGTACTCCCCAAGTCTTCCGCACCGAAGGGATCCGGAATGGCCTCTCTCATCACGTGAATCCACATGTCGACATCGTTCTTCCGCATGACTTCAGGCAGGACGATGTCGAATTTGTCCCGACGAATCCGATGATTCCATTCCTTCAGGTCGTCCTCTTCCTGCGCTTGTGCTTCGGTCGTCGCCGTTTCGGTCGATGCTGCGTCTCTTTCAGAGCTACAGGAACAGAACAAAACAGACACAGGAACGATCAACAGCGAAGCAATTCGAATAGACATTGGACACTTCCTTTCAAACGTCTTCGATCAAAACGCGCGACAAGACTGCGCCAGGTTGGGCGGCGCGTAACAGCGCCATCACCCACATCCAGAAGATGGCGCCAGGACCACCCACCGAAAGCGCTGTGGCTACACCGACCATGACGACGTCGCTTGGGAAACGGTGTCAAGATAGCGGCTCGCGGCGGCGCCAAACGCAGACTGATGCAACCACATGGAGACCGGTAGCAGTTGTTAGTCTCGACGATCGTCTGGACATCACGGCGAAAGAGAGATTCAAGCACATGGAAACACTGGTTGTTCCAGCCGGGGAGGGCCGCGCGTTTCACGTCACCGAGGGCCAGCACCTGCGCATCATCACCCCCAAGGGGCAGCAGTCCGCCGACCTCTTCGCCTTCCGCGCCGACGACATCAGCGAGTGGTTGTCGCCGCCGCACACCTGGATGCCGACACGCTCGCTGCACCCACGAGTCGGCGACACTTTCCTCAGTCGCCTCCGGCAGCCGATGCTCGATTTTGTCGAGGACGGAGCCGATGGCATCCATGACCTGATCATCGCCCCCTGCGACGCTATCCGGTACAAGCAGTTCGGCGTCGAGGGTCATCACAGGAGCTGCGCCGAAAACCTCGAGATCGCCATGCGTGAAGTTGGCCACGAGATCACCATGACCCCCCTCGCGGTGAACCTCTTCACCAACACGACGGTGGAGAACGGATTCATGTTCAATACGCCGGTTGCGCCCGTGGTCAAGCCCGGCGGCTACGTCGTGCTCAAGGCCCGCATGGAGCTCATCTGTGCCGTCTCCTCGTGCCCTTACGACCTGGAGGGGCCTGGTTGGGCGATCAATGCGCCCGGTGGACCAACTGAAATCGTCGTCGAACTGCTCTGAGGGTACTGTCAAATAAGTCGGTTCTTAGCAGCTGAGGCCAAGCAATCTCGGCGTCGATTTGCAGGATCTAGGAGGCCACCGCGGTTCCGCCACCACATGTGGGATTGCGCGCCGCTGGCCAGCCGATTCTCGATCGTTGCTCGACTCCTTCGACGGCGGGCAGTTTCGCCGATAGCGCGTCAGCCAAGTCCAACGCAGAGAAACTCACCCCGTGAACACGACCCAGCTTGATGTACTGTTGAATCCCCGGACGATTGCGATCGTCGGCGCGAGCGATCGTGCCAGCTCCTGGACGCTCGAGATCTACAACAATCTCCAGAGCTTCGGATTCCGGGGCGAGATTTTTCCGGTCAACCCGAGACGGCCGAGCGTTTGGGACCGGGATGCCTACAAGAGCCTCGCGGAGATTCGCCACGAAGTCGACCTGGCGATTATAGCGATCCCCGCCAGCGCGGCCGTCGACGCCGTAGCGGCGTGTGGCGCGGCCGGTATCCCGGCGGCAATGGTGGTCTCCAGCGGCTTCCGAGACGCTGGAAGCGAAGGCGCCGAGATCCAGGAGGCGCTCGTCGCCGTCGCCAAGGCGAGCAACGTCGCCGTGCTGGGACCCAACGTCGAGGGCTTCATCAACTATCGCGATCGTGTCGCGAGCTACGGGGCCGAGATGCCTCCGAGCTGCAGCGTCGGGTCGATCTCGATGTTCTCCCAGAGCGGCACCACGGCATGGACATTCGCGCACATGGCAGGCGATCGCCGTGTCGGCCTGCGACTCGTCACCGGGGTCGGCGTGGAGGCCACCCTCGACATTGGAGACATGCTCCACTGGGCCGCAACCGACGAGGCCACCTCCGTCGTCGCGTGTTACGTCGAGACGGTCCGCAACGTATCCCGTCTGGAGAGAGGTCTCGACGCCATGGCGCAGGCGGGCAAGCACGTTGTGGTGTGCTGCCCACGCGTGGCGGCTGAAGCCGCGCGTCGGTCGATGATTGCGCACACCGGAGAGCTTCTGGACGATACGACACTGCGCGACGCCTTCCTGCGTCGACGCGGCGCCGTGGTGGTTCACGACCCCATCGCACTCTTCGAGACCGCCCTCCTGCTCGAGAGCTCCCCAGCACGCATTCGTGGCACCGTCGCCGTCGCCATGCAGTCCGGCGGGAACTGCACACTCTTCGCCGATGCACTCGACGATGCCGAGGTCACTCTCGGTGAATTCAGCCGGGAAACAACCGCCGCGCTGCGGGAGATCCTGCCAGACTTCACCGAGCCCCGGAATCCGCTCGACGTAACCGGCCAGGCGGTCTTCGACAGCGCGATCTACTGCGGCACGATCGACGCGTTGGCGGCTGACCCGGCGGTGGGTATGGTCGTAATCGACGTCGCGCCCAGTCGCCGCGATCCGGACGGCTCCCTGCTCAACGTGATCCTGAAGCACGCGGCGGAGGTACAGCGTTCGAGTGGCAAGCCTGTCATCTCCGTGCTCGCAACCCCGTTCTCGTATCCTCCACGCACGGCGACGCTGCTAGCTGAACATGGTGTCACCGTGCTGCAAGGCCACGCCGCGTCGGCCATCGCGATTGCTGGCCTGATCAGCATTTCTCGACAGCAGCGACCCACCTCCAAGCGCAGCGTCGATAGGCCCGACATCTCGATCCCCCAGGGCGTGCTCGATGAGACAGCCAGCGCCCGGATCTTTGCCGCGTACGACATCGAGCGGCCCCGCGAGCTCGTCACGGATACTGCCGAGCAGGCGGCGGATCGCGCCGAGCAGATCGGCGGCCGTGTGGTGGTGAAGCTCGTCTGTGCCCAGGTGTCGCACAAGGCGCGCGAGGGTCTCGTAAAGCTGCGGCTCGAGTCACCGGCGGAAGTCGAGGTGGCCGCCCAAGAAGTGCTGGATCGCGCACGGGAGCTCGGCATCGGCGGCAGTCTGCTTGTTCAGGAACAGCTCCCGGCAGGGACGGAGTTCTTGGTCGGCGTAACCGTGGATCCCGTCTACGGACCGGCGATAACTGTACGGCCCGGCGGCGGCAACGTTTCGGGTGTTTCGAAGTTCCGCATGCTTCCGCTCCGCCAGGGCGAGGCCAAGGACGCCGCTGCCGAGGCGTCGGCTCAAGCTTCAGCCAATCTGTCGAAGTCGGAGCTGCGTGCGCTGGCTGGAGCGGTGGATCGCTTCTCGTGGATCGGATTTGATCTTGCGGATCGGCTGCTCGAAATTGAGGCCAATCCGGTCATCATCACGGGCGGCCGCGCCGTGGCTGTGGACGCCCTGGCCGTCACCAAGGACGAAAAAGGAGAGGAATGATGCCGAAAGAGGCAGTGTTGCGCGTGCGCATGTCAGCCCGCGATGCCCACTACGGTGGAACCCTGGTAGCCGGCGCCAAGGTGCTCGAGCTCTTCGGCGATTTGATCACCGAGCTCGCCATCCAACAGGACGGCGATGAGGGCCTGTTTCGCAGCTACGATGAAGTGGAGTTTCTGGCCCCTGTCTACAGCGGCGACTTTATCGAGGCCAAGGGCCGCATCATCAAGATCGGTAACACGTCGCGACGTTGTGAATTCGAAGCCTACAAGGTCATCGGCATTCGGCCGGATGTGAACGATTCGGCCGCGGATGTGCTGAAGGACCCTGTCCTCGTGTGTCGGGCCATAGGCACGACAGTGGTTCCCGAGACCAAGAAGCGCCTCTAGTTTCCTGTAACAGAGGTTCGTTGCATATTGCTGGGTGGCCGCGGGACTGGCCACCTCCGGCGTCGGCCCTCCCGTGGTGGAAGTGTGGCGGGCCTGGTTACGGCAAGTTGGGCGGTGGTCCGGTGACGATTCGTAATTCATGATGCTCATACACAAACCCGAAGGGCACTACAGATTCCTCAAGGGCATTGCCCCCTACTCGTGCGGTGTCGTCGCGGACGACGGGTGGGAGATCGTGCGTGCCACGCTGGCCGAGCCCTTGCCCTGGCGGACGGGTTTTGACCGCGTCGAAACGCAGCTGCGGGAAATGGCAAGAGACCGCCACGCCCTCTGCGGCATGGAGCTTCGGTCACCCGCACCCTTCACAATGCAGGGGTTCATCGACTTCAACCGGGAATACTGTGAGGTGCTCGCGTCCTGGGATCTCTACGTTGACGGTGCGAATCCCGTCGCCCGCACCAATGTCGCGCCGGTCGAGGACCCTCCGAGTAACGTGACGCTGCACGCCTTTTCCTACACCGTCGAGGCTGCGGCCGATCGGCCCGCGACGCTGGTGGTCGCCGGCGCCGGAGAGTTGCGGGAAGGCAGCCTCGACGAGGCAGCCATTGTCCGCCGGGGTCAAGTCGATCCCCGTGCCATGCTCGAGAAAGCAGCGCACGTCATGGACGCTATGGAAGAACGGCTGACCGGACTCGGTGGCACATGGGCATCGGTCAACGCGGTGGATGTCTATACCTGTCACCCGGTCGACCTGCTACTGAACGAGCTTCTCTGGAAGCGACTCGGCCCGGCACGTCGCCATGCTGTTCGACTGCATCACACCCGGCCGCCGGTGATCGGCATCGAATTCGAAATGGACGTGCGTAGCCTGCGCACCGAACTGGTGATCTAATGACCACAGGCCCCTCCCGAACCGCGCACATCGCACTGACCCTCGTTGTCGGTGTCCACGCACCGCGAGCGCTTCACGCCCTACTCCTCCGAACGGACCTCCCTTGAGACTCGTCAGCTTCCTCCGCTCCGCTAGCGGCGACACTCCCCGATTCGGCGCCCTCGTTGGCGACGAAGTTCTCGATGCATCGGGCGAAGTCGCAGACCTGCTGCGACCTGAGTGCTACCTCGACTGGTTCGACACAACGAGCGCAGCTCACGCTGCCGTTATCGCGCTAGTCGCCAGCGCCGATTCCAACGCCGCTGCGTTGCGCTCGCAGGGCGCCTTGATCGCGCGCCATTCCGTTCAGTTGCTCGCGCCGGTCCCGCGTCCGTCCAAAGTCATCTGCATCGGCCTGAACTACCGGGATCACGCTGAAGAGAGCGGCATGGACATCCCCACAAGCCCGCTCGTGTTCTCCAAGTTCTCGAGCTGCGTCGTTGGCCCGGGTGCCGACGTGCGCATCCCCTCTGGAAGCGTCGAGGTCGACTACGAGGCTGAATTCGGTGTCGTGATCGGTCGCCGCGCGTCCCGCGTTTCGACGACTGACGCCATGAACTACGTGTTGGGCTACACGAATATCAATGACGTCAGCGCACGCGACTTCCAGTTCGCCGACGGACAGTGGCAGCGTGGAAAGTCCTACGATACGTTCTGCCCGACGGGCGAAACCATCGTTACGCGCGACGAGATTGCGGATCCGCACTCCCTCCAGATCCAGTTCCGCTTGAACGGCGAGACGCTGCAGAACTCGAGCACGGACCAGCTGATCTTCCAGGTGCCTGAGCTCATCTCGAGTCTCTCCGCGTTCACAACGCTAGAGCCCGGCGATGTCATCGCCACCGGCACGCCCGCCGGCGTTGGCTTCGCGCGCAAGCCTCCCGTCTACCTTCGCGCGGGCGATGTGATGGAGGTCGAGATCGAAGGACTCGGCATCCTCACGAATCCGGTCGTCGAGTAGCCATGGGCAGCGGTGTGGAGCCTGCGGTCCAGCGCGTTGCCACCCGTTTCGAAACGCTCCACGAGTCCGATTACGCCCTGCCGGACGACTTCGCTCGGCGCGTGCTCAGCCCCGCGCTGGTCGTACACCTCGACAAGGTGCGCGACAACCTGCGTCGCGTGATCGACTGCGCTGGCGGCGATGCCAATCGCTGGCGCCCACATGTCAAGACCACCAAGATCCCCCAGGTCTTTGCGGAGGTGGCGCGCATGGGTGTACGCAACTTCAAGTGCGCGACCACCCGCGAGGCGGCGCTCCTGGCGGACGCTTTCAGGCAAGAGGGCATCGAAGATGGCGACTGCCTGCTCGCCTATCCGCTCGTCGGCCCGGCCCTCGTGCGCCTCGGCCGCATCGCCGAACAACACCCCGAGACGCGTCTGTCGGTACTTTGCGAGGAGCCGGGCCGCATCGCGGAGATTGCGCCACAGCTGTCCGTGTTCGTCGACGTCAACCCCGGCATGAACCGCACCGGCATACCGATGGCCGACGCCGAAGAGATCCTGGCCGTCGCGCGGGCTGCAGGCGATCGCTTCCGCGGCGTGCACCTCTACGACGGGCACCTGTACGATCTTGCCAGCGCGGATCGCAGGCGCGCAGCTTTCGAGTGCTACGACAGACTGCTCGAGCTTGTCTCTGCGCTCGAGTCTGCGGGACATTCGGTGCCCGAGATCATCACCAGCGGCACGCCGACGTTTCTACACGCCCTGGCCTTCGAGCGCTTCGCGGAGCTCGGGGAGACACGCCACCGCATGTCGCCGGGCACGGTCGTCTTTCACGACTTGAACGGCGAACAGGCGAATCCCGAGCTCGCCCTCACGCCCGCAGCCACCCTGTTCACGCGCGTGGTCAGCCACCCGAGCGCGGCGCTCGTCACCTGCGACGCGGGAGTGAAGTCGATCGCCGCGGAAGATGGTGATCCCTGCGCCTTCGTCATTGGGCATCACCACCTTGTTGCGCAACCGCCGAGTGAAGAGCACCTGCCGCTCCACGTGACGAGCGGCGCGCGCCCGGCGCGCGGCACGCCCTTGCACCTGGTGCCGAAGCATGTGTGCCCCACGGTGAACCTCGCGGAGCAAGCCGTCTTGATGGACGAAGGAGCAGTGCAGGACGTGGTTCGCGTCAGTGCTCGGGCTCACGAGCTCTTGCTCGACGACTGACCACGAGGCCGACTCCGCGAAGACAAGAGCTGCTCCGAGGGTACCGTCGAGTCAACGACGCGTCTTGCAAATTGCGTGCAGGTGGGCCCGGATTTCGTTGCCCCTGAGGCTGAGCAGCTCGCGGTCTATGATGCAAACTCAGAGGGAGACCCTGTAATCGGAACCCGGCGCGAGTTCCTCAGCCAGGCACCACGCGCGTGGGGTGCGGACTTCGATCGAGTCAGTGGAGACTTTATCTTCTTGAGTTGGGCGCGAGACACGCCCAACCATGTGTTCGTGGTTCAGGGATTCAACCCTCCACCTACATCTCACTAGCTAATCTGACCGAGAACGATCTCGCCCACTGAGCCAACGCCACTCTTCACGTCAACGCTGCTCGCCGGGGCGATCAACCGCGAGCGAGGTCACGATCATGACTATCGAAGTTCAACAGCAGCTGGATGTACCCCAGTTGGTCCTGGAGGCCATCGAGAGGTGCCAGGACCACCTCTCGCCCACACCTCTGGAGTACTCCTTGTACCTCAGCAAGGCGATCGAGGGCGATGTCTGGCTCAAGCTGGACTCGATGCAGAGAACCTCCTCGTTCAAGTTCCGCGGCGCGATCAACAAGATCCTCTCGCTAACGGAAAAGGAACTGGACCGTGGGGTGGTCTCGGCCTCGACAGGCAACTACGCCTTGGCCGTTGCCGAGGCCATGAGGATCCGAGGACGCCGCGCCACCATCTACGTGGGCGAGGATCTCGAGCCATCACGTCTGGAGCTGTTGCGGTCCCACGGCCTGGACCTGGTCATCCACGGCGAACGAGCTTGGGACGCGGAGAAGGAGTCCCGGCGCGTTGCAGAAGACGACGGCAAGGTCTACGTGTCGCCGTACAACGATCCCATCGTGGTCGGCGGACAGGGAACCTGCGGGTACGAGATCTCCCAACAGCTTCCTGACCTGGATGCCGCCCTCTTCGCCTGCGGTGGTGGGGGATTGCTGACCGGGTCAGCGGGCTGGCTCAAGTCCCACAACCCCGCAATAGAGGCCTTCGGCGTCTCGCCGGAGAACTCCCCCGTGATGTATGAGTCCATGCGAGCCAACAAGATGGTCGAGATGGAGACCTTCCGAACGCTGGCGGACACCTGCGCCGGCGGCGTGGATCTAGACAGCATCACGCTGGATCTGTGTCAGCGATATGTGGATGAGATCATGCTGCTGACCGAAGCAGAGATCGAAGACTCCATCCGCCTTCTGTTCGAGCAGCATCGATTGGTGGTCGAAGGTTCGGGGGCCCTGGCGGTTGGCGGTCTCCTCAAGCACAAAGAGCGCTTCAAGGGCAAGAAGGTGGTCGCAGTGGCCTGTGGACGAAATATCGACCTGGAAGTGTTCAAGCGAATCATTGCGTAGGCCCGCTGCGTGAGCATCTCTGGTTGATCGATCGGGTCCTGTACGAGCTCCGATGAGAAGAGACGGCGCATTGCCGAAAGCGGCCGGCCCTGGAAGGGCGCAAGGTGAGGGGCTGCTGCGCGTCATCGGAGCCGGCGCACTTGGCCTCAGCGTCGTGAACATGGTGGTCGGCGGTGGGATCTTCGTCCTGCCGGGCCGCATCGCAGCAGAGCTGGGGTCTGCGGCGATTGTTGCCTACCTCGTCTGTTCGGTCGCCGTGGGGTTGGTCTTCCTGTGTTTCGCGGAAGTCGGCAGCCGCATAACCTGCAGTGGCGGCTCCTACGCCTATGTCGAAGTGGCGTTCGGACCGTTTGCCGGATTCATCGCGTCGATACTGTTCTGGTTCGGCTACTCGGCTCTGGCGGATGCAGCAATCACCGTCGCCATGGTTGAAGTAATGACCATCGCGTTTCCGATTCTTGGCAACAGCATCGCTCGTGCGGTGTTCATCATCGCCTTGTTCACCTTCATGGCCGTCGTGAACATCAGGGGCGTCGTGGCGGGTGTGCGACTGTACGTGTTCAACACGCTGGCCAAGTTGGTCCCGCTGCTACTGCTGTTGGTCGCCGGGCTGTTCGCCATCAACTTGGAGCATCTTGTGATCCCCGAATGGCCTTCCGTTGGAGAAATCGGAGCCGGCGCGATCATGCTGTTTTTTGCCTTCAGCGGGGCGGAATGCGCTCTGAACGCCAGTGGAGAAATCAAGAACCCATCGAAGACCGTGCCGATGGGGCTATTGATCGGGATCGGCGGTCTTCTTGTGCTTTACATTGGGTTACAAACGGTGGCTCAGGGCGTGCTCGGGCCGGAGCTTGCAAACCAAACTGAAGCGCCGCTGGTGGCGGTTGCGGTCGAAGTGTTCGGCGGCTGGGGCGGCACGATGCTGATGGCGGGGGTTGTCATTTCGATATACGGCGCCATCAGCGGGGACATGCTGGGCGCCCCACGGGTGATCTTCGCAACATCGCTCGATGGCAACCTACCGAGGTTCCTGTCGAAGGTACATCCGAAGTACAAGACGCCGCATTTGGCCGTGGCCTTCTTCGCAATTGTCGTGTGCGCGTTCGCCTTGAGTGGCACGTTCAGGTATCTGGCCGTGTTCGCCACCGGGTCGCTGCTGCTCATCGACCTCGGCGTAAGCCTTGCCGTGCTGCGCTTGCGCCAGCGTGACGGGCTGCCCAAAGCCGGCGAGTTCCGACTGCCATTCGGACCGCTCATTCCGCTGTTGAGCTGCCTCATCGTCGGCTGGCTGCTCCTGCAAGTGCCGGCCGAAGAAGCCATCAGCATCGCCGGGCTTATCGGCGCCTCGGTCATCGTGTACGCCATTCGAGCCATGGCTCGTGGATCATGGCACGGCACCAAGCAGGCAAGTTGACCGCCGCAACCACCTGACTCCCTCGATAAATCCGACCGATTCGCGGCCGTCCGGTGCACATCCGGGGATGCTACTTCGCGAACGGCACCGGCTCAGGCTTCCTGGGCATGCGTTCGTCACGCATGCGGCGTGATACAGGAAGCTCGCCATGATGACGCTCGCCTGCTTGAGGTTGTCTTCATAAACATGGTCAGACAGATCGAGCTGGCTGTGATGCAGGCGGGTATCGTAATCCAGTGCGTCCTGGATGAACTGAAAGCCCGGTAGGCCGACCTGCTGGAAGGACTCGTGATCGGTGCCGGTGGTTCTATTGAGCGTGACATGGGTCGCGCCCAGATCATGAAACGGCTCGAGCCAGTCTTCAACGATCGCTCGGGCGGCGGCGTTACCCTCAGCGTAAACTCCGCGGATCCTACCGGACCCGTTGTCGAGGTTGAAATAGGCTGACAACAAGTCGTAATCGGCCGCTTTGACGAGGGGCTCGGTGACTGGTCAACCGACCATTTGCTGGCTGCCCGCATGCCCGGGCTTGCGGTCAGCCGCGGCCCGATTTCGTCCGCCAGCACGCGCAAGCTTTTCCATCACCTGGGACCGGTTAAAGCCCTTGTCCCGGATCTTGTTGATCATGTCGAGATCGACGGGCTCCTGGACCAGGGCCGATCCGGCGCACAGGAACAGCGCTATACAAATGACGAGTGACTTTTTCATTTGTTGAAACTCCTCGATGCGGATGAATCGGTTGTTTACGTCGGTCACACGATGCCCGGGCCTTCGACGATTACTTCACGTCAGCGCGCATCGACGACCAGCCTCCCATCGATGAAGACCATCTGGGGCAACGCGCGATAATCGAAGGGGTGGCCCTCGAGGACCATGAAATCGGCATCCTTTCCGACCTCCAGGCTGCCCACCAGGTCGGCCACGCCGATCATCTCGGCGGCATAGAGCGTCACCATCCTCAATGCTTCGGTCTCGGTGGCACCGTTTCGGAAAACCCACGCCGCGTTAAGCGCGGGTTCACCACCGTGGACAGCTTCTCTGCCCGGATCACGATGGGAGGAGATTGCGCCTGAGCCACCGAAGCCGGCATCGCGCTCATCAACGCGATCGAGGCGCAGAAGGTGCGCCACACACCGACAGTTCTCATCCGGTGGTCTCCTGGCGGGCTTTCGGCCGTCGTCGGACCTGGAAAAGATCTTCCTACCAAGGGTTCCCGAGGGCGACAGTGATCGCCTGGCCGCTGACCCCGCTGGATTCCTCGGAAGCCAGGAAGGCGATCATCTCGGCCACCTCCGCAGGCTTCACCACACGGCCCGGCAGATACATCGCCTCCCGCTCTTTCCAGATGTCTTGCGGTGAAACACCGCGGGCGAGTGCTTCCGCCTTGGCTGAGCGCTCGGCCATCTCCGTCCGGACCCAGCCCGGCAGCACGGCGTTCGAGGTCACACCAAAGGCGCCGCCGTCCTGTGCAACCGATCCCATCAGCCCCAGCAAACCTGTCTTGGAACAGTTGTAGGCGCTGCCCGCTGGCTCGGCCAGGTTGGCTGCAGTCGAACTGGTGAAAACCATGCGCCCGTATCCCCGTTTCACCATGCCATGCAGCAACAATCTGGACAGATGGAACGGCCCGTCCAGATTGATCCGCATGGATTCGTACCAGACATCGGGGTCCTGCTCCCAGAGCACCACCTCGTGAGCTGAGCCGATTCCGTGGTTGCACACGAATATGTCGACCGGCCCGAGCCTTGCCGTAGTCTCTTCAACGGCAAGCGTGCAGCCCTCCACCGTGCCCAAATCAGCGAGGGTGTACTCGACGCCCAGAGCCACCAGCTCCGCTTCTGAACGTGCGATCGCCATGACGCGCGCCCCACGCGCGGTGAGAATCTCCGTGGTGGCCTTGCCGATGCCGCGGCCCGCGCCGGTAACCAACGCCACTCTTCCTTCAACTCCGGCCATCTTTGAATCTCTCCTTTACTGGAGCATTGCCAACCAACCGGAAGGCTCGGGCGACTAGGTTGACCGTGCCGTGTTGCAGCAGCTGCTACGGTGCACCGATCGGCTGCTTGCCTGGGGTCAGGACTGGATGGGTGTCCCGAAGCCCTTCTCACGAGCGGCGGCCAATGTCGCGCTGGCGATAACCGCGTCTTGCACGCCCAAGCCGGTCAGATCCGCAACCGTGATCTGCTCCTCTGTTTCACGCCCCAGGGCCTTGCCCACCACAATGGCTCCGAGCTCGATGCAGTCTTCAGGCCGCAATCGGCCAGCATCGACGGCGTGGTGAATCTCGCCGAGCTCGAGGCACTGGCACAACCGGTCCGCGACCACGAGATCGGCACGATGCAGCAGCTCGACGTCGAGCTCCTGCTTTTCCGGCCCATCGGACCCGACGGCGGTGATGTGCGTACCCGGCTCGATCCACTCGGCGCGCACCAAGGGCTCGTGGGCGACGGTCACCGTAAGCACCACATTCGCGCCCTGAACCGCGTCTTCGATCCGGTCAACGACTTGAATGTCGAGGCCGAGCTCGTCGGTCATCTCGGTGGCGCATTGCTGCGCTCGCTCCGGGTGCCTGTTCCATATGGCCACGCTGGGAATCGAGCGTACCTGGGCCAGCGCGCGAAGCTGCATGCGTGCCTGAATGCCGGCACCGATTACGGCGACGCGGCGAACCTGCTGCGGCGCCAGATACCGCGCTGCGACTGCCCCGGCGGCACCGGTTCGTATGTCGCTGAGGTGGCCATTGTCGAACAGCAGAGCAGCAGGCCGACCGTTGTTGGCGTCGAAGGCGAGCACCAGCCCACTGGCCATGGGCAACCCGATCTGCGGATTGCGGTAGAAGCCGCATGCGATCTTGAAGACAAAGTGATCGGCACCGTGAACGTGCGCCCCTTTCACATGAATCTCGGCGTCGACCGCAGCTATGTCGAGGCCGATCGGCGGCGGCAGTGTGACCTCGTCGCGCTCCAGCGCCTTGAACGCTCCCTCGACAACATCAATGGCGAGCGCCATATCGACGCTGTCACGAACCTCCCGTTCCGTTAGCAGGAGCATCGGCTGCCGCTGCTCCTTGGCTGCCACGGCAGCGGAACGCGCCGCATCGATGTTGCCTACAGACACTGACCTAACCTCCGGTTGGTACCACGTCTTGTCTAGGCGACTCGGTTCACTCCGGAATCGCGCCACCGTTCGTGCTACTGTTCCACATAGTAGCCAAAATATTCACAATGTGGTCAACGCCCGTATCTTAGGAGAAACGGCGGGAAGAGTACACCAACAGGAAGGAGCGCCATGCGGGTCCGGCGAGACGGCGCGCCTGATCGATGCTGACGCCAACGTCAAGCCGCAGCACGCAGAGTTCAATGACCAAGGTGTGGATCTCTCCTGCACGCCTTGGTCGGCGATGCTCGCACGGATAGATTATCCTGCCACGTGCCGAGGCTGAGTGGCTCGGTCGAGCGCGGGTTCGACAGCGACTTGTTCGTGGGTGACACTTGAGACGCGCCTCCTCGGCAACCCGTCTTCCCAGGCCGGCGGCATAGCATTTGAACCTCTGACTGGAAGGCCTGCGCTCATTATGGCTATCGGTACACCGTTTCATCCCCGCACCGAGCCGCTCTGTCACAGCTACGACTGGATGCAGTGGTCCGGCTACCTGAGCGTCAGCTCGTACAACGACTTCGTGCAGCCGGAGTACGCGTCGATCCGTAACTCGGCAGCGTTGATCGATCTGTCGCCGCTCTACAAGTATGCGGTCACCGGCGCTGGTGCCGCGTCGCTGATGGACCGGATCGTGACCCACGACGCGGCCAGAATGAGCGTCGGACAGGTGATCTACACGCCGTGGTGTGATCCCAGCGGGATGGTGCGCCAGGAAGGCACGGTGTTTCGCTACGAGGAAGATCGCTTCGAGCTCTATGCGGCCGAACCAGCGTTGGAGTGGATTCAGCGCAATGCGGTCGGATATCAGGTCGAGGTAACCGATCGTTCTGCTGAGGTCGCCATGCTGTCGCTCCAGGGGCCGCACTCTCGCGACGTGCTCGACGCGGCTACCGATGGCGCGATCGGCAACCTCCAGTTCTTCCGCTGTACCCGCGCATTGATCGCCGGCGTCGGCGTTGCGGTTTCACGCACCGGCTTCACGGGAGACCTCGGCTACGAGATCTGGATCCCGGCCGACGAAGCCGTGTCAGTGTGGGATCGCCTCATGGAGGTCGGCGCGCCATGGCAGATCACGCCCTGTGGCCTGGTGGCGATGGACATCGCGCGCGTCGAAGCCGGGTTGATCCTCATCAGCGTCGACTACGTAAGCTCTGAGTTCGCACACACCGATGATGACCTGGTGACACCCTACGAGCTCGGGCTCGGATGGGCGGTCCAGCTCGACAGCGGGAACTTCGTCGGACGCAAGGCGCTGCGGGCAGCCAAGCAGGCTGGGCCACGGTGCTGCGTCGTCGGCCTCCAGATCGAGTGGCAGCCGCTCGAGGAAGCCTTCATGGCGGCCGACCTCATGCCCGAGCTGCCGATGACGGTGTGTCGTGAGCCGGTACCGGTGTACTCGGACGAGGGCCGACAGGTCGGCAGAGCGACTAGTAAGGTATGGTCGAAGTTGCTGAAGAAGTACATCGCGCTGGCCACCCTCGACGCTGATCTTGCGAAGATTGGTAGCCGCGTCGAGATGGAGATAACCGTGCAGTACCGGCGCTGCCGCGTCGCTGCGACGGTGGTCGACAAGGGCTTCTTCCGCCCGGCACGCATGCGCGCCTGAGGCCCCGTGATGATGTCTTCAACCCACGTCCACCCTCGCGAACTTTGACCCGGAATGATTCCGGATCGACTAGCAGCTTGTTGACACGATGAGTCAGTCCTACGACGCCATTGTCATCGGAGGTGGCCACAACGGCCTCACCTGTGCTGCCTATCTGGGGCGCGCCGGTCGGCGCGTGCTGGTGCTCGAACGCCGTCATCTCGTCGGCGGCGCGGGGGTGACCGAGGAGATTTACCCGGGGTTCAAGTACACCGTCTGCTCGTATGTAGTGAGCTTGCTGCGACCCCAGATCATCGCTGACCTGGAGCTACCCAAGTACGGCTTCGAGCTGCTGCCGCTGGACGGCACGCTGACGCCGATGCGCAACGGCGATCACCTGATGCGCTGGCACGATGCCGCGGAGACGCGAATGGAGTTGATGCGCCACTCCGCCCGCGACGCCGAAGCCTATGAGCATTTCGCCAACCTCATGTATCACCTCGGCAAGGCAGTTCGG
Source organism: Acidobacteriota bacterium (assembly GCA_965205505.1). GTDB lineage: Bacteria > Acidobacteriota > UBA890 > UBA890 > WLXD01 > DASCOT01. The sequence goes on along the minus strand of CBDBHB010000009.1, from coordinate 1,801,674 downwards.
CCGATGTTGTCGATGACGCCGCCCGACCCCACGTCGTTGGCGCCGGCAACGTTGGCGAAGCTGGCGGAGATCGCCCGCACGTTCGGCAAGCGCTCCGATTATCTCTACGATCTCGCCAAACTGATGACGATGAGCTCGGCGGACTTCGTCGAACAGTGGTTCGAGACGCCGGCACTGCTTGGCACCCTGGCGTCGAGCGGCATTATCGGAACCTTCCTAGGCCCCCGTTCGCCGGGCTCCGCCTACGTCATGCTGCATCACTACATGGGCGAGATCGACGGCGAGTTCCGCGCCTGGGGATTGCCTCGCGGCGGCATGGGCGCGGTGTCGGAATCGATCGCGTCGGCGGCGCGCGCACACGGCGCCGAGATTCGCACCGAGGCCGGCGTGGAACGCGTGTTGGTCAAGAACGGCCGTGTCACCGGCGTGGTGCTGGAGGGCGGCGAGGAGATCCACGCCAAGGTGCTGGTGTCGAGCCTCGACCCGAAGCGCACGTTCCAGAAGCTCATCGAGCCGGAGCATCTTCCCGAGGACTTCCGCACCGACATCGACCGCTACAAGATTCGTGGCTCTTCGGGAAAGGTGAACCTGTCGCTCGATGCTTTGCCCGACCTGACATGCCTGCGCCATCTTTCCGCTGACCAACGTATTCCCTATCTCTCGGGGGCGATCTCGATCAGCCCCGATATCGAGCACCTGGAGCGCGCCTACGACGACGCCAAGTACGGGCGCCACTCCCGTAACCCGTACATGGATATCGTCATCCCGTCGCTGATCGATCCGACGATGGCCCCGACCGGCAAGCACGTCATGTCGATCTTCTGTGCCTACGCTCCCTACGAGCTCGCCGAAGGCAACTGGGAGGACAACCGCGAAGTGTTCGGCGACGCGGTCATCGACACGCTGGCCGAGTTTGCGCCCAACATCAAGGACATCATTCTGCACCGGCAGGTGCTATCGCCCTGGGACATGGAGCAGCAGATGGGCCTCACCCAGGGGAACATCTTCCACGGCGAGCTGACGCTCGAACAACTGTTCTTCCTGCGCCCGGTGCCGGGATACGCCGACTTCACCACTCCCCTGAAGCGCTTCTACATGTGCGGCTCGGGCTGTCATCCGGGTGGCGGGATAATGGGCGCGCCCGGGCAGCTCGCCGCCCAACGAATTATCGCGGACACGGCCTGAGCGCATGACTGATTTCCACGACGTGGTTGTGATCGGCGGTGGCCACAACGGGCTCGCCGCCGCCGCCTATCTGGCGCGGGCCGGGCGTCGGGTCGTTGTTCTGGAGGCGCAGGAGACATTCGGCGGCACCGCGGCAAGCGTGGAGTTCGCCCCTGGGATACGAGCGCCGATGCTGTTCCCCACGGTCGACATGTTGCATCCGTCGGTGGTGTCGGAGCTCGATTTGAAGAAGCACGGCCTGCGCACGGTTTCAGGCGCGGCGCACACGACAATCCTCGGCGCGTCAGAGCCCCTCCAGCTGGCCGGCGACGGAGCATCGTCGCAACTTTCGGAGACCGATCAGCGCGCCTATCAGGAGTTCGAAGGGCTGTTGTCGCGCATAGCCCGTGCCCTGGAGCCAGTCATGGGTGGCGCATTGCCCGAAATCGAAGCCGCCGGGGTCGGCGCCGTGTTCGAGCTCCTGACCCTGGGGTGGCGTATGCGCCGTCTCGGCCGGCGCGATATGCCGCAGGCCATGCGTCTTCTGACGATGTCGCTTCGCGACATCGTCGAGGAACGCTTCGACGACGAACGCTTGCGGGCCGCTGTGGCTTGGCGTGGGCTGGCGGCATCGTGGCTCGGCCCTTGGTCGCCGGGCGGCGGCTACACGCTTCTTTATCATCGTCCTGCCTGGGGTGGACCGCTCTTCGGGGCACCGACCTTCGCGGTGGGCGGCAGCGGCGGGCTCGCCGACGCGCTCGCCTCGGCGGCGAGAGCGGCCGGCGCCGAGTTGCGGAGCGCGGCGCGGGTGGCTCGAGTTAGAGTTGACGACGATCGGGCCGTCGGAGTGGTTCTCGACGACGGCGAGGAGATCCCCTGTCAGGCCATAATGTCGGCGATCGACCCGCGGACCACGCTGACGGGGTTGCTCGACACCGGATGGCTCGACCCAGACCACGTCGCCGCCGCACAGAACATACGCATGCGCGGCACTGTCGCGGCTGTGCGCATCGCTGCCGATACTTTGCCGCAGGTAGCCGGTCTCGATGACTCGGCCTGGGCCGGGCGCGTGCAGATCGGCGACAGCCTCGCATATCTGGAGAAGTCGTTCGACGCAATGAAATACGGCCGCCTGCCGGAGCGACCGATTGTGGACATCACGGTGCCCAGCCTTACCGATTCGACCCTGGCGCCGGCAGGAATGCACGTCATGCACGCTTGGGTTCAATACGTTCCGCGTGTGTTCAGCGACTCGGGCTGGGAATCGAAGCGCGACGACCTCGCCAAGTCGGTGATCGACGCGATCGATAGCCATGCGCCAGGCTTCGCCTCCTCGGTCCAGCATGTCGACGTCACCACGCCGGCCGACCTGGAGGGCAAGCTCGGTATCCCGGGTGGGCATCCGTATCATGGCGAGATGTCGATGGATCAGCTTCTGTACATGCGGCCCATCGCCGGCTGGTACGACCACCGTACCCCAGTGCACGGTCTGTACCTGGGTGGCCCCGGCTGCCACCCAGGCGGCGGCATCACCGGAATCCCCGGCAAGAACGCCGCGGCGCGAATCGGCGCGGACTGGAAGAGCGGGCACCTTGGCTAGCCGGCGGCGGCCTGTACATGAAGGCCACGGCACCTCTCCGGATCGTCGCGCTGGACTCAACCGTCTGAGCTCGCGGCCGGCGCCCGCGGGCACCCAGTCAGTTCTCCGCGCCGTGCGCTTACTCAAGGCGCTCAGCGAGCATGGCGACGAGGATCTTGCCACACTGACCAACGAAGTCGGCCTCGCTCGCACGACCACGTATCGCCTCCTCGCGGCGCTGGCAAGTGAAGATCTGGTGACGCGGGAGCCGGGCGGCGCCTACCGGCTCGGACCTGGGATAATCCAACTCGCAATGCGGGCTGGCCGCTCCGATCAGCTACGCACCCTCGCCCACTCTCATCTACAGAGCCTCGCGGCCGACAGTGGCGAGACCGCCACCCTCCATGTCTTGTCGAACGGTAGCGTCTTGGTCGTAGACCAGGTAGTCGCGCGCCAACTCGTCGGCGTGAGTCATGAGGTGGGCTTGTCGGCGCCACTCCACGCCACCTCCACGGGCAAGGCGTTGCTGGCGGCGTTGGAGCCTGACGAGCGCGCCGAGCTGCTCTCGGGTCGGTTGTCGCGGCTGACCTCCAAGACGGTGACGAGCAAGCGGCGGCTTGACGAGCACCTGAAGCTGGCGAAAAAGCGTGGCTACGCTACTGCCGTCGACGAACTCGAGCTGGGCTTCACTGCGGTGGGCGCCGCGATCGTCGATGCGGGTGGGCGTCCGTTAGCGGCCATATCGATTGGCGGACCGTCCGGGCGGCTCAACGGCAAGGCGCGGAGCCGTGCAGGCGCCGCCGTCCGCGACGCCGCGGCACTGCTGTCCGCTACGCTGGGCTACACCTGAGCCGGGACAGATAGGGCGCCGCACCCTGACCGGCCGCGACACGATCATGCTCTCACCGTCGAAGGGGCCACCATGCGACATCGTTACCTGATACCGCCCATCGCCATGGCGCTCTCGTTGGGCGTCTCCGAGGCCTCACAAGAGCCCCGGGAAGGGACATTCGAGCTCACGACGGCCATCAACGCCGCCTTCGATTCCGGCAAGCTCACGTCCGAGAGGCTCATCGAGCTCAGCTTGGCACGTATCGCGGCTTTCGACGATGCCGGTCCCGAGCTGAACGCGGTGATGGCATTGAATCAGAGCGCGTTGGCGGAAGCCCGAGCCCTCGATGCTGAGAGGGCGACGAGTGGACCGCGGTCACCGCTGCACGGCATTCCCGTCCTCCTGAAGGACAACTTCGATACGCATGACATGCCGACCACTGGCGGGTCGTTCGTGCTGGCCGGATCGCTGCCTCCCGATGACGCGTTTCTCGTGCGGAAGCTGCGCGACGCCGGGGCGGTCATCCTGGCGAAGACGACCATGAGCGAGTTCGCCTCGGGCGACTCCTTGAGCTCCATCGGGGGAGTGACACGGAACCCACACGACGTCGAACGGTCACCTTCGGGGTCATCCATTGGCACGGGAGCCGGCATCGCCGCCGTTTACGCGCCTCTCGGCCTGGGGACCGACACGGGTGGCTCCGTCCGCGCCCCGGCGTCTGCCAACGGCATCGTGGGTCTGAGGCCGACGTACGGTCTCCTCAGCCGGGACGGCATCATTCCGCTCGGCCTGTCTTTCGACATGGCTGGCCCCATGGCTCGCCACGTCTACGATGTGGCGGTCTCCCTCGGCATACTGGCCGGAGTCGACCCCGCCGACGAAGCGACCGCCGGGGTCGCCGGCAGGGTCGAGAGTGACTACACGGCCTACCTCGACGCCGACGCTCTCGACGGCGCTCGCATCGGGGTTGCCCGTCAGTTCCTCGGACAGGATGGGGACGTGGATTGGGTCGTCGAAGTCTCGCTGGAGGCGATGCGCGCGGCCGGTGCGACCATCGTGGAGGTGGAGTTTCCGGAGTGGCTCCTGCGTTCCCGGGAGGAACTTTATTGGACGGTGCGCCTTCCCGAGTTCAAACCGCAAATGGGCGAATATCTCGCAACCCTGGACGAGGAGTATCCCAAGACCGTGGAAGAGCTGTATCGGCGGTCGACCATGCTCAGGTCACCGTCACCGGAGGGGTATGTTCCCAACGCGTCGCGCTGGCATCTGCTCAAAAGGGAAACGGAAGCCGGCACGTTGAACGACTATGACTATCTCGCCGTACGCAACCATGGCTTGCCGCTGATTCGGGATATGGTGGCCGGGCTATTCGAGGTCGATGAGCTGGACGCGATCGTCTACCCCACATCTCCTACCAGACCCACCCGGATCGACGCCGATCCACCGCCCCAGCTGGTCGGCGGGAGTGCGCTCACCGCGACTATGAGCAGCACTCCCACCAACATCGCGAGCTTGGCGGGCTTTCCCGCTCTCGCCGTCCCCGCGGGCTTCACGACTTCCGGGCTACCGGTGACGCTGTCATTCATGGGCCGCGCGTTCAGCGAGCCGCGTCTGTTGGCACTCGGCTACGCGTTCGAGCAGCGTACCGCAGCGCGCCGTCTGCCCCGTCACACCCCACCGCTGCCAGGCGAGACTCTCAAGTATTGAGCAAGAGCCGCAACCGTGGGCAGGGGGTGTGTTCTCGTTTCAGTCGGTGGCCTCGAGATGGCGGGCCAGGAAGTCGCGCATGAGCGAGGCAATGACTGTCCCGTCCTCCTCGAGGGCGAAGTGGCCGGGCCTCAAGCTCGATGAAATTCAATATCGTTTCATGATAATGCAGTATCGTCCCGTGATATTGCAAAGAGTTCCGGGAGCATTGTCAACTCAACGGAGCTGCTGGCAGAGTTCGGCGTGAGATAACCGGTGAACGGAAGTCGGACGCGCCAGGAGGGACGGGCGATGAACTCAGCTGTCTTCGGATTGCTGCTCGCTGTTTTGGCCTCGAACGGTCAGAGCTTGCGAAGCGTGGCGCTCGAGGAAACCGCCGAGACCAGCGCCAACGCCAGCCTCGGCGACCTCGACGGCGACGGCGACCTCGATATCGTCCTCGCCAAGGGACGCCATTGGCCCCTGGTCGACTTCGTCTTGCTCAACGACGGCGCCGGTGGGTTCGAGCAGCGCCACGAGGTCGGCGGATCGGCGGATCGGACCTACACGGCGGCCCTCGCCGACCTCGACGGCGATGCCGACCTCGACCTGGTGGTCGGCAACGATCGCCCCGACGACAAGCGCGTCTACTTCAACGACGGCGAGGGCCATTTCAGCCTGGCCGGGACCTTCGGCGATCCTGAGTGGCCGACGCGCAACGTCACGGTGGCCGACTTGAACGGCGACGAGCGCCCCGAGATCATCGTTGCCAACCGCGGCGGGCCCGATAATCTCAGCGCCAACTACGTTTGCTTCAACGACGGCACCGGCGCCTTTCCCGCCTGCGATGTGCTGTCGGGCGAGTCGGCCACCACGATAGCGGCCGGTGATCTGACCGGTGACGGGTCCGTCGACCTGTTCGTACCCCATCGTGATGGGGGCCAAAGCTACCTGTTCGTCAATGACGGCGCCGGTGGCTTCGACGAGCGCCACGCTGTCGGCCCGAGGCGCTCCGCGACCCGCGCGGTGGCCCTCGGCGATATCGACGGCGACGGCCTCCTCGACATCGTCGTGGGTGATGAAGTCGAGGGCGGGGCGCGACTGTACATCAACCGCGGCGACGCCTCATTCGAGGAATCCAGGGCGATCGGTGACCGCGGCGACGTCGTGTTCTCGCTGGCTGTGGCCGACCTGGACGGAGACGGCGACGAGGATGTCGTGGTCGGCAACGCCGGGGCTCCGAGCGCCATCCTGACCAACGACGGATCAGGTGACGGGTTCACATTGACCCGCTTCGGCAACGCCCAGGGCGCCATGTACGGGGTGGCGATCGGTGACGTCAACGGCGACGGCGTTGCCGACATTGTGGCCGGCCGATCGGATGCGCCGAACACGCTCTATCTCGGCTGCTGCTGACCACCCGTGCCACGATGATCACGGTCGAAACCGCCATTCAAGGCGACGATCCGTCCCGTAACTCCCAGGCGTCGACACCGTAGAACGTGATCTCGTCGACCTCGAACCAGAATTCACCGAGATTCGCGTCGCCTCGGCGGGAGAAGTATAGCCCGCGGCAATCGGTGCCGCTCCAATCGACCGGCGTCGCCGGTTCGGGCACCAGCGTCAACTCGCTGGCGACGAGCTCTACTAGCCGCCACTCCTCGGCCGCCGGGATCTCCTTGCCGAACTCGCCGCCAGCGCAGCCGAAAGTCAGTTCGAAGGAGCTACTGCCGCGGGCATAAAAGCGAACGCCGCCGAGGTTCTCGAGGTTGATCGGCACCGCCCCACGATCGAACGGGAGGTACATCTGGGCGAGCGGCCCGCGCGCCGCACCGAGCGCCAGCTCGCCGTCGAGCCTGGCAGAGCTCGAGGTTGCCGCGGCGCCGCCATCGACGAGCCGCAGCGCTGCCGCGGATACCCCGTTGGTGAACGTTTGCCAACGAACACCGGTGTGCGCCAACAGATCCCCATCTTCGAAGGAATCAAAGGGTAGCGTGAGCCCGGCCGCCAACGCGGCGGGGAACGGGGTCGACGAGGATCCCTCCGCCACCGCAACCTCGGGCGCGATGCCGTCTGTCACAGCAAGAAGATGGTCCGTCGTGCGGATGAACATCTGCCCTTCGGAGATCGCCGGCGTCGCCAGGCAGACCTCGCCCATGCGGTTGGTTGCCAGCAGCTCATACTCGGGCCCGGCCCTGACGACGAAGATGTCGCCGTCCTCGCTGGTCAGGTAGATGCGACCGTCGGCGGCGATGGGCGAGGCGCTGTAGGCGCCGCCCGTGTCGCCGATGCGCCGCTTGTAGGCACGCTCACCTGTGGTCGCCTGAAAGACCGTCAACACGCCGTTGGCCGAGACCACGTACAGGTAGCCGCGGTAGACGAGCGGCGAGGTGATGTAGGGCCCATCGCGTGGTGCGCTCCAGGCGACGTGCGGGTTCGATCGCTCGCCGTCGGCGAGCGATATGTCGCGGGAGGCGCCCACACGGATGGCGAAGATCGGCCGCGTGCGATAACCGCTGGTCACGTAGATGAGACCTCGATCGCTGACCGGCGTCGGCGTTGTGTTGAAAGAACTGCCCGACATCCTCCAAAGTTCCTCGCCGCTCGCCGGGTCGTATCCGTGCATCGTGCCGGCGCCGTTGGTCACGAGCTCGGTGCGCTCCGTGCCGACATGGATCGTCGGCGTCGAGAACGATGAGATGAGGTCGCGCGGCGTCCGCCAGGCCTCTTCACCGGTGCCGATATCGAAGGCGGCGATGAACGAGCCCTCCTGCTGATCCGCCTGCACGATCACCAGGTCTTGCCAGATGATCGGTGAGCTGGCGGCGCCCCACTGATAGGCGGTGTCGTAGGAGGCGCCCGAATCCAGAGGTCCGAGATCGACATTCCACAGCTGCTCGCCTTCGAAGTCGTAACAAAACAAGCCACCGGTAGCCACCAAGACCACGACGTGCTCTCCATCGGTCGCCGGGGTTGCGGATGCGTAGCTATTCTTGGGGTGGCGCTGCACGCTCGGGCTGCCGCTGCTCGCCTGGCGCACCCAGACCACCTCGCCGCCGCGTCGATCGATTGCGTAGACATACCAAGTGTTGCGCGATCGGTCGGACCTGCGATCCTGGCGACCGTCGGTACCGTACGAAAGATCGAATCGGGATCATCGCTGACCGCCGTTGTCAGATAGATCCGGTCTCCCCAGACGATCGGGCTCGAGTGCCCGAGCCCCGGGATCGGGGTGCTCCACAAGACGTTGTGTCCGGTCTGCGGATCCCACGCCGTCGGCGGATTCTGACCGTCGGCGACTCCCGAGGCCGAGGGGCCGCGAAACGACGGCCACTGGAAACGCTCCGCCGTCTCCTGGGGCCGGACCACCGGGGCGGAGACGCTGAGCAAACAAGCGGCGCACAAGAGAGCGGTCAGCGAACGGCGCATCGGTCGACCCTGAGTGTCGTGGAGATTCGAGGCGGATGGAGGATAGCGTAGATATCGATCGCGTCGCCGTCCTGATCGACATGCCCCAGAGGGTGGGCAGCCCACCCGCTGTTGAGCTACACCATGTATTCGGCCGAGTCGATGACGGCACAGGTGCCCTACGAGTTCCGGGTAACATGATCGGAAACGAACCCTCACGACCCTCCAATGTCAGCCGTGATGCGAACTACGCCCGAATCGATGCGTACCGACCCGCGGGGCGACAGCTCCCTCCCCGGCGATAGCGATTGCCAGCACAACTTCTGCCGCCATTTCGGCATGGGGGGGAGGAAGGATAGTCAGCTCAAAGCCCGGCTGGCCTATGCGCTGCAAAACCGGCTGCGGGCATTCGGCACTCTGATCGTCGTGGTGTCGGGCTTCGGGCTGGCCCGCCACGTCTTCTTCGCCGTGGACTTTTCGCTGCTGCCGCCGCTTTTTGTGTGGCTTACGGTCGGGGCGGCCACCGCCTACCTCTATATTCGGGAAGAGGCGCCGCTCGGCCCGCTGCGCCTTATCGAGTGGTGGTTTTTCACCGGCGCCGTGCTCGCGATGACATTCCAGAATTACAACCTCGTCCTCGAGGGAGCACGGTTGCCCATCGCCGGGGAAGCGGCCGCCATGACGATGCTCCACTGGTTCCGGCTCTGCCTGCACATGGCGCTCATCATCGTGGCCTACGCCATGTTCATGCCGGCGAGTTGGAAGCGGACGCTGGCGCATACGCTGCCGATGGCTGCGTGGCCGTTCGCCTTCGGCTGGTGGATGATCCGCGCGCATCCCGAGGTGGCAGCGGCCGCGGCGCAGCAGGCCGACTTCGAGAAAGTCTCGAGCGGCGCGCTCGCCATGGCCGCCGCGGTGGGGATCGCGGTCTACGGCACCTACATCATCGATTCGTTGCGGCAGGCAGATTACGAGCGCGGCTTCGCGAGCCAGTACCACCTTGAGAAGAAGCTCGGCCAGGGGGCATGGGTGAGGTATGGCTGGCGCGTCACAACCTGTTGACGCGCCCGGCGGCCATCAAGGTGATCCGGCCCGAGATGCTGCGCAACGGCGGAGGCTCGTCGGGCACGACCGCGATCAACCAGGCGATGAAGCGCTTCGAGCGAGAGGCGCAGGCCACCGCCACATTGACCTCGCCGAACACGATCGAGCTCTACGACTTCGGCACCACCGACGATGGTTCGTTCTATTACGCATGGAGTACCTCGATGGGCTCGATTTCGACACGTTGGTAGAGAAACACGGGCCGGTTTCGATCGCACGAACCGTCTATCTACTCACCCAGGCCTGCGACTCCCTCGCCGATGCCCACGAGCATGGGCTGATCCACCGCGACGTGAAGCCAGCCAACATCTTTGCCACCCGCAAAGGGATTAACTACGACTTCGTGAAAGTGCTCGATTTCGGGCTGGTAAAGGACGTCGATACCTCCGAAAACGCGCGCACCCAACTCACCGGAGAGGGGATGGCCTCGGGCACCCCGGCCTATATGCCCCCCGAGGTCGCGCTGGGCAAGAAGGATGTCGACCGCCGTGCCGACATCTATGCCCTGGGCGCGGTGGGCTACTGGCTCGCCACCGGACAGCTCGTCTTCGACTCTCGGTTGCCCATGGAGATGGTGGTCGACCACGTCAAGACCGAGCCGAAGCCCCCCTCAACCCGCACCGAGTTACCGATCCCGCAGCAGTTCGACGAGGTCATCCTGCAGACGTTCGCCAAGGATCCGAAAGAACCGTTTCAAAGCATGCGCCAGTTTGGAGACGCGCTGCGCGATATCCCGACAGAGGAGAGCTGGGACAACCGACAGGCCGAGGGCTGGTGGAAGCTGCACCGCAACGGACCTAGCGGCAGCCGAGCGACTGTGGGAAAAGGCCAGCAGCGGGCTAGCCAAGTGAATTAGGTGTGGCTAAACTACAATCTTTAGCCTTGCCTAACTTTCGCAGCGACGACGCTCCAGGGCTCGATGATCGCGCCGACGATTTCTTCGTCGGCGTTGGAACCGCCATCCGCTGGTAGCGAGGAAGTGATGAACTTCGGGACCCCTGTGGCAACCTTGGCCCCGACCCGTCGACACCGTCGCCTCGCCCGGCTGGCGACACTCGTTCTGGGAACACTCTTTCTGCTCCCGTTGACGGGCCGATCCCACATCATCCGCGAGGAACCCTGGCACCCGGTTCCGGCGGCGTATCTGCGCAGCCTGTTCTACCTCAAGCTCCAGCCGGTGGATTGGACACTCGTCCGGTCCGAATATGAGGGCGTGCGTGAAGACGGTTGGCACCTCGACTCGGTCTACGACGCCATCGCGCTGGCCACAGAGCTCGACGGGACCGACCACACGGCAATGATCCGCAACGCCATTGCGGCCTCCGATGCCGAGTCGTTGTCGGCTTCGGCCACGCGCGCGGTGTCGCAACTCGTACGGTTGCATCTGCGGCGCGCGCTGGCAAATCTCGGCACGCCAGGGGCAGCCCTCGAGGAGGTGCATCAGGCCAGCCGGATGTATCGTGCATTCGACCGATTCGTGCGTGCCACCGACTCGCAGGGTGCTCGAGACCTGGGCCGCGCGTGGCTCGAGCTGACGACAACGGTGGGCTCGGCAGGGGTCGAGAGCCGCGGCGTCCAGGCGGCCGACAGGGAGCGTTTCGCCAGCGCCGTCGAGGCCGTCGAGGCCTACCTCACCGCCAACTACGAGGGCGACGGCGGGCCGAGCATGACACACTTCGACCCGGTTCCGGCGGTCGGTCGCATGTCGAGGGCCGGAGTGGCGCCGTGGTTGCCACCGGCCACCGACCTCAACGACCAAGATCCTCTGCCCCGCCTGGTGCTGAACTTCGAGGAGCGCGGCGCCGACGAGAAGGATCTGTTCCTGGTGACCTACGGAGACATGCTCTTCGACTCGCCGCAGATCTTCGGTGAGCCGGCGCTCAGCCTCGACCTCTCGTGCTCGCGCTGCCACAACCGTAGCGACATCAACCAACGGTTCTTCATCCCAGGGATCAGCACGCGCCCCGGAAACGTCGACGTCGACGGGCACTACTTCAATCCGCGCTTCAACGATCGCCGGGCCGACGCGCTCGACATCCCGAGCTTGCGCGGCCTCCGGTTCACGGCGCCCTATGGCCGCGACGGCCGTTTCGCGAGCCTCCGTGACTTCACCCGAAACGTTGTGGTCAACGAGTTTGCCGGCGAGGAACCCTCGCCGATGATGCTCGATGCTCTGGTCGCCTACATGCTCGAGTTCGATTGGCTGCCGGCACCTTACCTACAGCCCGACGGCCGACTCAACGACGCCGCTTCCGACTCCGCCCGGCGCGGTGAGGCACTGTTCAATCGCTCGTTCGACGGCATGGGCGGACGTGCCTGCAGCACCTGTCACGTGCCGAGCAACAATTTCCTCGACGGCCGGCGGCACGACATCGGTAGTGGCGACCGGTCGAGTCCGGGCGCTCGGGACACGTTCTTCGACACGCCGACGTTGATCGGCGTGATGCACACCGCGCCGTACTTCCACGACGGCGCCGTGGCGACTCTCGTCGAGGTTGTCGATTGGTTCGACGATCAGTTCGACCTCGGCCTCGACGACAGCCAACAGTCCGACTTGACGACCTACCTCGAGACGATGGGCGAAGGGGCGGACCCGTACGAGGTGTTCGACGAGGACAACACGCTGTTCCAGTTGTTCTGGGGTGCGCTGTCGACGTTTACCTCGACGCTGTCTACCCTCATTCCAGCGCACGATGCCGAGCACGCCGACCTCATGCTGCGCACCGTAGCCGCCGACTTGAGGCTCGACGCCTCGGCGCTCGAGAATCTGGCACATGCACCCAAGGTCTTCGAGCTCGCCGACCGCCTCGACGATATTCGTGCGTCAATCAACGCCAACGATTGGCGCCGGGCGGCGCAGCTGTGGACCGAATACCAGGCACTCGAAGTCGCCTACGAGCCCGATTTCCGTTGACCTCGACCGACGCGGCGAGGAGGACACTGTGTACCGACGATTCCGGAATGCCACGGCGATCCTAGCCACCGCGCTGGCGTTGTGCGCGGTGCAACCGGCCGACCAGGCGTCGGCGATATCTCAGGACAAGTTGACGCTGGCGTTCATTCCACAGGAAAACCCCGAGAAACTGCTCGACGATATCTCGGTGATTGGCGGCTACTTGTCCGAGGAAATGGGAATGGAGGTGGACGGTTACGTAACGCTCGACCACGCTGCCGCGGTTGAGGCGCTGCGCAACGGCACCGCCGACATCTCGTTCATGGGTGCCCTGCCCTACGTCCTGGCGCACCATCACGTCGGCGCCCAGGTAGTGCTCGCCGAGGTCTATCGCGGCAGCCCGATGTATCGCGCGCGCCTGTTCGTGCGGCGCGACAGCGGCATCACCAATCTCGCCGACTTGCGTGGCCAGAGCATCGCCTTCGCCGATCCGATCTCGGAGTCCGGCTATTTGTACCCGCTCGATCTGTTCGCAGAAGCTGGCTTCCTGACGCCCGGCGATGACCCGCAGACGTTCTTCAGCTCGGTCTACTTCGCCGGCGGCTACCAGCAGGCCATCCAGGCGGTAGCGAACGGCTACGTTGACGCTGCCGGCGCCAGCCAGTTCGCCGAGCTGCTGTTAACGCCCAAGCAGTTACTGGAGGTGACCTCGATCGCCGAATCGGAGCTCATCCCTTCGCACGCCGTCATCGCGCGGGGCGATCTCGACCCGAGCGTCGTGGCGGCGTTCAAGCGAGCCATGCTGAAGCTCAACGACGACGATTACCGGCACCTGCTGCAGTACGTGTACGGCCCCGACGGCTACGTCGAGGTCGACCATGCCGCGTTTGCGGGCGTGGAGGCCCTGGCGCGCGAGTACGGCTATCTGCAGAACTAGTGTCTGACTTGGTACTCCGCCTGCGCGATCTGCGTGTTCGCTACGGTTCCAGGCCGCCGGTCCTCGACGTTCGCGCGCTGGAGGTCGCCGCCGGGGAGATCGTTTGCGTCATCGGGCCCAGCGGCGCCGGCAAGACGACGCTTCTGCGACTGGCCAACGGCTACGTGCGCGCCCAGAGCGGTGAGCTCGAGGTGCTCGGCGCGCCAGCTCGCTTCGGGCCCGACGGCGGCGCCGATCGGCGCGACCGGGTACTACGGCAGCGCGTAGGCTTCGTATTCCAGAGTTTCAACGTTGTCGAACGCGCCAGCGTGTTCGACAACGTCCTCTGGGGTTCGCTCGGGCGCCAACATGGCCTCGGTGCGCTGCTTGGCCGCTTTCCCGAAAGCGACCGACGTCTGGCCATGGACGCCATTGCCGAGGTCGATCTGCTCGCGCAGACGACACAGCGCGTCGATACCTTGAGCGGCGGTCAGCAGCAGCGGGTCGGTGTTGCGCGCGTCATTGTGCAGCGGCCGGAGCTGGTGCTCGCGGACGAACCGGTGTCGAGCCTCGATCCGGTGCTCGCCGAGGAGATCGTCGAGTTGCTAGTCGGGGTCGCCCGGCGACACGGCAAGACGTTGGTCATGAGCCTGCACCTGCCAGCGCTGGCAAAGCGCTTCGCGGATCGGGTAATTGGGCTGCGAGCGGGCGGCGTGGTTTGGGACGGCGCCGCGTTGGCTCTGGACGACACGGCCATCGCCTCGATCTACGGATCTGAACAGCCACCGCCGGCGCCGGAGATTACACAATGAGGTCTGCGGCCCACCCGGCCAGTCCTGCTTCCCCTGCGCCACCCGAACAGGGTCTGGGCACGACGCTCCGTCGCTCCACCGGGATAATTGCTCTGGCGGTGGTGGTCGCTTGGGCGTGGCACGGTACTGGCTTCGAGCTCGGCCGCCTCGGCGGCAGCCTCGCGCCACTGATCGAGTTCTTGGACCGCATGACTCCACCCGATCTATCGGCACTCGAAGTGGCGATGAGATCGACGGCCGAGACACTCCAGATCGCCGTGCTCGGGACGTTCTTGGCCATCGTTCTGTCGATACCGCCGGCGTTGTTAGCGGCGGCGAACCTGACGCCGGCGTGGATCCACCAGCCGGTGCGCTGGGTTCTGGCGATGCTGCGCGGTATTCCACTGCTGCTGCTGGCGCTGATGTTCGTTGCTGCGCTTGGCTTGGGACCCGTACCCGGCGTGCTCGCCGTAGCCGTGCACTCCGTCGGCATGCTGGCCAAGTTCTACGCCGACGCCTTCGAGAGCGCCCGGCCGGGCCCCATCGAAGCGCTCGACTCCGCCGGCGCCAACTGGCTGCAGCGCGTACGCTACGGTGTTCTCACGCAGGTAGCGCCCGATCTGGCTCGCGACACACTGTTCCGCTTCGAGTTGAACCTACGCGAATCGCTGGTCCTGGGCCTCGTCGGTGCGGGCGGCATCGGCTTCTACATTCAGCTCTACATCCGCTCCTTCCGATACACGCGGGTAGCCACCCTGACGCTGGTGATCCTGGTGATCGTCGTACTGGTAGAACAGGGCAGCGTCGCGATTCGTCGCCGACTCCGCTGAGACCTAGTGGCCTCCCCTACCTCGCCGTGCGCTCGGCGATCAGGCTGGCGGCGAAGCCGTCGTAGTCGGCAGAGCGACGCTGCAGCATGTCGCGCAGATGCTCCAACGCCGTCTCCTTGGTCGATAGCCCGTACATGTAGATCTTGAGCGGGCCGATCAAGCCCAGGTAGTAGTGGTTGGGGTCGCCGTACTCGGCGGCGCAGGCGCTCGGATCTATGGCGACTGCGAGCAGATCGCCGAAGGTGTCGGCGAATTGCGCCAGCAGCGGTTCCCGATGTAGGTCCGCCGGAATCTCGGGGAAGCGGGCGACGAGATCTTGGACGGTCATCGGGAGTGGGTCCGGGAGTTGATCTGTGGGGCAATCGACAACGCCATGGTTCCACATTCTATGCTCTGCGGCGCCATCAGCCTTCTTCGGCGCTGCCCTCGCCGCCCTGCTCACCGACCAGGGGCGCCATACAGGTCAAGCGGTATCCGCTACGACTTTGTCTCCAGAACCCGGAGAGTGTAGGGCGCAGATGGCCGTGCCGGGCGATCTTCGATCCAGTCGAGCACTTCGGCGCGGAAGCGCACCGGCTCGTCGACAGAATCGAACCGGTCCATATCCTTCACTGCGAAGACCTGGTCAGAGCCGACTAAACGGATCCAATCCGAGGTCGACGCCGCTAGTCGCACGCTAGTGGCTTCGATGTAGATGCGATTCGGGTAGAGCTTCATGTCCCAGAGCACCTGCACGAGGGTGAGCGGGTGATCGACGAAGTGGACCCCGGTAATCACCCGGACGCGGAGATCACCCTCGGCTGCGAGAACCTCCTCGACCCCGGCGACATCTCGCAGGGCGGAGATCGCCTCCTGGGCGGTCTCCCGGTTGCAAGGCAGGAACAGCGTGACTTCAACCGCATGAACTTCGGCGGCCACGGAGCGGGCGACACCCAGCGCCACGAAAGCCAGTAGCACGACCTTGGTCCAGGGTTTCATGATGGCCTCCTTGTCGGTGCAGATTGGATGTCTGAGAGCCTCGTTTTCTTCGCCTGGCACCGAGGATTCCGTCGCCGACGGCGATGACCTGGGTCAGGAACCTCTGGCGAAACGCTGCACCCGGGAGGCGGCGAAATCGGCGACGTAGAGGCGGCCTTCGGAATCGACATCGATGTCGGCGGGCGAGTAGATGCGCCGCGTGCTGCGGTACCAGCGCTCGTCGGCCCGGGACACGAGAAAGACTTGGCCGGCCGGGTCGAGGCCCTGGACTCGAAAGTTGGCGCTGTCGGCGACGAACAGATTGCCCTCCGCGTCGGTTGCGAGGCCTACGGGAACTTCCCACTCGCCGGCCTCCGCTCCCTTGCGTCCCCAGGCCTCGCGAAGGGTGCGGTCGGGCTCGAACACGAGGATCTCGTAGGCGTGGGTGTTGCTGACATAGAGCGTGTCGTCCGGGCCGACGGCAGCGTCGCTGGGGAAGACGAACAGGTCGTGGGGATCGCCCAGTGTGGCTGTCATCGACATCTTCGTCTCCTCCATCCCGGGGACCGACGGGCGGTTCTGAGCGTAGAGTCGAGCGGAGTCGCCGCCGTCGATGAAGCGGATGAAATTGCCCTTGGCGTCGAGCTCCTGGACGCGCTGGCCCATGAACTCCACGACGACGACGTTACCCGTCGGCGTGACCGCCACGCCGCTGGGAGCCTGGAACTGACCGGCACCGGTTCCTCGTCCTCCCCATACCTCGAGCAGCTCGCCGTCGCGGTCGAGCAGTAGCAGGCGATCGCCGGTGTAGTCGGTCACCAAGATCGTCCCGTCGGGACGTTCCGCCACGCCGACCGGCCGCGTTCCCGCGGGCAACGGCCATTGGTCGATCGGCGTGCCGTCGGCGTCGTAAACGACGATCCGCGAGGCACCGTCGGCGACCATCACCCGCCCCGACGCGCCGACAGCAATGCCCATGGGGTGATCGAGGGAGCTACCCTCGGGGCCGGCTTCTGTCCACTCGGCCTCGAGCTCGAGCGTGCCGACGAGCGCCTGGCCGAGCGTGCCGACGGAACCCGTCAGGACCCCGGCAGCAATCACCAAACGCGCCGAGCGCGAAGGCCTCATTCGTCGCTGCTGCTCCCTTCTACCTGTACGCTGACCGGGGCCTTGTCGTCGGCTCGGGTGGCTCGACCGTAGAGCGTCACCGACCCGGGCGGTGCGACCTTGAACGCTGCAAGTGCCTCCCTGCCTGGCTCATCGGCGGCGACGAGCAAGAACCGCTGCCCACTGCTCTCGTTCACTAGCCACGCTGCCGTCTGGTTCGTGGCGATCGCCGGCAGATCATTCGTGTCCGCAGTACCCCGCAGCCAAACCGTCACGCCAGTCGGCGTGAAATCGATCGCGGTCACGCTCGCTTCGAGCTCCGAGGGATCGAACTTCGCGTCGGGCACGAAGGTCACGGTGATCAGCCTTCGCTCCAGGTCTTCCTTCGTGTCGGCAACGCCTTCCAGGCGTTGTAGGGATCGATTGATCCCGTAGGCTCACAGCCCTCACGTCATGCCGTCGACACCGACCTCCGCCTTGATGACCTGGGCGGCGGCAGGCGTGGCGACGAGCATCGCGCAGAGCAGCACGACGCCGACGGCAAGGAAACTCCGACTTTCGGTTTGATAGCTCATATCGACACTCCTTGAATCGAGACGTCTGTCCTTCACGGAAGGATGATGTAGCGCAGCCCGAATAGCAGGTTGATACTCGGCGCCAACTGCGTGCCGTTGAGGTAGCGAACAGCGGGGAGCTGCACGCCGGCCTCGACGACGAGGTTGGGACGCGGCAGGTACTGGACTCCAGGGGAAAGGTACAGGAGGGTTCCGCCGGAACTGTCGATTTCCTCGTCGCCAGCGCGCCAGCGCCCCTGCCAACGACCGTTGAGCTCCAGCAGCAAGAAGAGGTCGCGGGAGCGCAATGACGAGATCCGTGTCTTGACCATCGCATCGTAGCGGAACCGGTCGCCAGGCTTGAAATCGTTGCCCTCCGTGCTGAGCGAGGCACCGACACTGGCAGTGAAAAACCAGCGGGCGGAAGGGGTCACGTAGCTGGTGATGAAATCGGCGGTCGGGTCCCACGATCCAGTCCCACGTTGAAGCGGCGGCGACAACAACTGCCCGTTCGATGAATCGGGTGCGTCGTCGCGACCCGTCGGAGTCTTGACACCACCCTGAAACGACAGCTGGACTCCTCCTCTGCCGCGATCCCTCTTCAGGAGGCGCCACTTGACCAGGAAGGTCGCGTCGCCGAAGCGCAGGCCGGCGCCAAGACGCTCTGCGCCGGTCGGGCTGTCGATTCGCATCTCCTTAGTCGAGTAACGGGAATACGCCGATCAAGCTGACCTTTCGGTGCAACCCGTAGACCACGGCCATCGAGACCGTCTGTGCTTTGAACCTACGCCCTAGAGGGTCGGGGACCTGCGTCCTGCCGCTCAGCATGTCGTTGGCCTGCAGGAAGCTCGCCACGGTGCGGATGCCGAATCCGGAGATGAACTCCGCTCGCGCCCCAGGCCAGAAGATCTGGGCGCTCGCCTCCCCCGGCCAAACAAGGGTCAGCGCCATCAATGCGTACATTGCCGGTCGTGACATGATCGCGTTGCCGTTCAAGCTGTTCCGCTGCCTTTCCGCCGCGGCGCAGCCTCCGAACGACCCACCTCGTCCGATGGCGTCCAGGATCGGGCACTCGCTCACTGGCCTCTCTCCCCTCTCGCACGGTCGTGTGATGCACCAGCGCTCTCGCCGCATTGACTCGAGCGCCCCTGCTACGCTGCCGGTTAACTCGACAGTACCGTGTTAGCAGGTACGTTATGCGGACGGCGGAAACTGACACCGCAGATAAAGAGGCGCCCACAAGTACTTCAACTGGCAAGAGCGAGATCTCCCGGAGACAGTTGCCGTGATCTTGCAGTAATATGCGCATATGTGAATTTTCTTAGAACCATGATTCTCCATGCCGACTCGCACCAACGCTGCCCACCGCCGTCTCCTCTTACGTCGCCTGATCGCGCGCCAGGAGATCTCCTCGCAAGAGGAGTTCCTTCGCCTTCTGGGGATCCGCGGCCACACCGTCAGCCAGGCAACGGTGTCGCGCGATCTCTCTGCCATCGGAGCCGTACGGGAATCGCTCGACGGCGCCAGCACGATCTACCGGCTGGTCGCAACCGCGGTCCAAGCCGACGAGCTTCACGATCGATTCCGACAATTCGTCCACGAGATCTCTAGCTCCGCCAACATCGTGGTCATCCGCACACCTCCTGGCGGCGCCCACGCCGTTGGTGTGGCGCTCGACGATACCCGCGATCGCGGCCGCCTGCCCGAGGTCCTCGGAACCGTAGCTGGCGACGACACCCTGCTCATCGTGACCCGGTCCGCCAGAGGCGGCAGCCGGCTCGCGCGTAAACTCGAATCGATACTGGAGGCCTGACATGAAAGTCGTGCTGGCGTACTCGGGAGGGCTCGACACGTCGGTCATCCTGCGGTGGATTCAGGAGAAGTATGATGCCGAGGTGATCGCCTATACGGGGGATGTCGGCCAGGGTAGCGAAGAGGTAAGCAATGCGCGCCTGGCCGCCAAGCGCACAGGCGCGAGCGCGATCGAGATCGACGACCTGCGCGAGGAATTCGTCACCGATTGCATCTTCCCCGCGCTGCGCGCCAACGCGGTCTACGAGTGGTACTACCTCATGGGTACCGCGTTGGCGCGGCCGGTAATTGCCCGCGGCCTTGTGCGCGCAGCCGAGAAGCACGGCGCCGAGGCCATCGCGCACGGCGCCACCGGCAAGGGCAACGACCAGATCCGCTTCGAGATGGCGGCATACGCGCTCAAGCCGGACATCAAAGTCATTGCCCCGTGGCGCGAATGGAGCTTCAAAGGACGCTCCGACCTAATCAGCTACGCTCGGGAACACGGGATCGATCTATCGGCGGCGCCCCGGCCTGAGTACTCGATGGACGCCAACCTCATGCACATTTCCTACGAAGGTGGCGTGCTCGAGGACCCGTGGGCCGCGTCGCCACCCGGCATGTTCCGCATGACTACCGACCCCGAGAACGCACCGGACGAGCCTGAATACGTCGAAATCTCGTTCCACGAGGGAGTGCCCGTCGCCATCAACGCCGAGGAGCTTCCGCCGGTAGCTCTGGTGGAGCGCGCCAACGAGATCGGTGGACGCCACGGCGTCGGCCGCGTGGACATGGTTGAAAACCGCTTTCTGGGTATGAAGAGCCGTGGCGTCTACGAAACTCCCGGCATGACGTTGCTCATGCACGCTCATCGCGCCGTCGAGTCGATTACGCTCGACCGTGAGGTGCAGCACCTGCGCGACGAGCTCGTGCCGCGCTACGCCGAGATGGTATACAACGGCCTCTGGTTCAGCCCCGAGCGCGAGGCCCTGCAACAGTTCATGGACTCGGTGCAGGAACGCGTGACTGGTGACGGGCGTCTGAAGCTGTACAAGGGCGCCGCCACGATCGTTGGGCGGCGCTCGGCTACCCGTACGCTCTACGACAAGGCTACGGTAACCTTCGAGGCCGACGACGTTTACGACCAGAGCGATGCCACCGGCTTCATCCGGCTGCGCGCACTGCGGCTGCGCACTCTGGGCGCGCGGCGCATCTCAGAGGGCGAATGATGTCACTACTCCGTGGCCGCTTCGACGCGGGGGTCGACGAGCTCATGCAGCGCTTTGCGTCGTCGCTGCAGATCGATCTGCAGATGCTCGACGAGGACATACAGGGATCGCTCGCTCACGCGCAAATGCTCGGCGAAACCGGCATCATCTCGGAACAGGAATCTACGGCGCTGTGCGACGGGCTGGCACGATTGCGCGAAGACCTTGCGTCGGGGGCCTGGGTGCCAGGCGAGCAGTTCGAGGACGTGCACATGGCAGTCGAGGCGCGCCTGTCCGAGCTCCTTGGTGACGTCGCAGGCAAACTGCATACGGCTCGATCGCGCAACGACCAGGTGGCCACCGACCTGCGCCTGTGGCTCAAGACGCGTCTGCGACTGCTCGATGGTGCGCTGATCGAACTGCTGCGTGTGCTCCTGGACCGGGTCGAAAGCGACGGCTCCACGGTTTTGCCCGGATACACCCACCTACAACGAGGGCAACCGATCCTCTTCGGCCACCATCTGCTGGCGTATGCATGGCCGTTGTCACGCGACCTCGGCAGAGTACGCGATGCATCGCATCGATTCGACGAGTGTCCTCTGGGGGCGTGTGCGATGGCGGGCACTTCGTTCCCTATCGATCGGCATCGCACCGCCGAGCTCCTCGATTTTCGTGCCCCAACCGAAAACGCCATGGATTCGGTAGCCGCACGGGACCACGTTCAGGAGGTCGCCGGAGCGTGTTCGATCCTGTGCTGCAACCTCTCGCGCATGGCCGCGGAACTCGTCCTCTGGAGCTCGGCCGAGTTCGCGTTCGTTCGTCTCAGCGATGCCTATTCCACCGGATCGAGCATCATGCCGCAAAAGCGCAACCCCGACGCCGCGGAGCTCGTTCGCGGCAAGTCAGCATCCGTGCTCGGCAACTGCACTACCCTGCTGGCCCTGCCTCGTTCTCAGCCCTTCGCCTACAACCGCGACTTGCAGCAAGATCGAGAGGCGCTGTTCGCGGCCGTCAAGACAACGCTCGACTGTGTACTCGTGATGACGGAGGTGTGGCGAACTCTGTCGATCGACTGCGAGCGCTTCGAGGCCGATCTGGTTGGCGACTTCAGTCTGGCAACCGAGGTGGCCGACGAGCTCGCCCGCCGCGGCCTGCCGTTCCGCACCGCGCACGGAATCACCGCTCGGTTGGTCCGCCGTTGCGAGGACCGAGGCTGCACGCTGGACGGCTTGTCCGGCGACGAACTCGAGGCTCTCCATCCCGGGCTCGGGGAGGTGGTGTCTGGCGTCGGCTCGCCGCGCGATGCGGCGGAACGCCGCCGATCACACGGCGGCTCTTCATCGTCGGAGATCGCCCGGCAGGTCGACGTCCTGCGCAAGGTCGTCGCAGAGTCGGCCTGATGGAAGAGCACAATCGAGCAGCTGAGCCTTCGCTCGAAGCACTTCGTCTATCCCGTCGCCGGTTAGGAACAATCGGTCCTGATAGGCGCCGAAGAAGGCAGGATACAACGGGCCTAGTGCAGCAAGCTCATCACTCGAGAAACGCACCGCCGGCATCAAGTAGCGGGGAGCGTCTGGCCACTCCGCATCCAGGACGAGGTGGTAGCCGTCCCACGAGGTCAGAAAGGAGATGAACTCCCGCGCCAGCCGCTCACGCTCACGCGGCAGATCGGCGGCCACGGCGAGCCCGTCCACCCACCCCACTGCCGCGGTTCCGCCCTGAGCACGGGGGAGTGCGCGAACCGCGATCGACTCCGCGCTCAAGCAGGCGTCGTCGAGTCCGCAATCGTTGGCGATCTCGCTCAGCGCGAAATGAACCATCTCGGAATAGCCCACATAGGCTCGAGCTTGTCCTCGGGCGAACCGCCGCGCGTAGTACCCGACGCGGTCGTGATACGTGTCGCTTCGACAAGAGCCAGCCGGGCACGAATCCAGGGTTTCAGCAAGAAGCGACACTACCTCCTCGTCGAGCGCCGGGGCGGCGAGATCGCGAAGGATCTCCTGCCGCCCGGCTCCACCGGCAGCGAGCGCCGTGATGTACCACTCGCCCAAAGTAGACGCGCTGAGATCTATGAGCAGCCCCCCTGCTCCGTGGTCCAGGACCTCAAGGAGCGCGTCCCAGGTTGCCGCCTCTCTGATCTCGTGATCGTCAGCTGCGTAGTAGAGGAAGTTGCCACACACCCAGTGTGGGATCGCCCAGATCGAGCCATCCACGCTACTCGCCGCGAGGGCACCCTCGACGAAGCGATCTGTGACGGAGCCGAGCGCCGTCAGTTTCCCCGCATGAACCATGTCGTCGAGGAGCACGGTATCGATCTCGTAGACGTCGGCCTCAGCGGACAGTAGTCCACCGCTGTAGTACGACCGTGACAGGGGCGTGAGCTCTCCCGAAATCGGCTCACGGAAGGTCTCCACCAACTCCAGATTCACGCCCGGGTGAGAGGCCTCAAAGGCAGCTTCGAGCTCCTGAAACAACCCTCGGCCATCGGGCACGTATGGATAGAGGGCGACCCGAAGCAGGGCCGGCTGTTGGCAGGCCGCCGCGCCTAGACATCCGAGGACGGACAGAACGACCGAGGCCTGGCGCACGACCGCCGCAGTTGGGAGCAATCAGGCGTTGTCCATGTCAGAAGATATCCGGGCGAGGTTCCGGGCGCGGCTCGTTTTGCCAGTCGTGTGCTGGTCCTGGATGTCGCTTCCAGTCTACGGCGTCTTCATCGCGGGCGTAAGCGTAGCCGATCATCGAGCAAGACCCCGCTCCCTAGCTCGATCCCCTAGCAGGCCGCTAGTCGAACGGCACTCTCGAGTTGAAGACGCAACGCTCGGCTCCGGGCGAAGGTTGCCGAGGCGGTGCCCGTTCCGAGCCCCGCGTGTATGCTCAAGAAGAAGCCTCAGACGCCTGTCTCAAGGGGACGGCCACCAACCGATGCGACCTACCCGAACTCTGCGCGCCTGTTTCGTTGTCGCGCTCCTGGCGATCAGCGCCACGCCGCTGATTTCATCGCTGTTGGATAACTGCGAGACGATCGAGTCCTCCGATCGCGGGGCGCCCGCGCGATGCCCCGGGCTATGGGCGTCATGCTGCGATTTCGGGCCACCAACCACCAGAGTTGGCGACGTGTCGGCGGGAAAAAGCGGCGTGTTCCCGGGGCCGGTAGGCACCCCGATGCCACCCCACACGTTGTCGCTGCCCACCCGGGCGCTAGTCGGCACACAAGCAGCGCCAGAGCTGTGGGAGTGGGAACCTCCCGGGCTCTCTCTGGTGCTACTTCCGGATCGCCTCACGGTTCTCAGGCTCTGATCCGAACATCTGACCCGGCGACTCAACGCCGACGCAGCTACTAGAGATCGCCTCAGGTAGGGCTCCCTCATCGGGCCCGCCGACAGGCGATTCAGCGTGTCGGCCTCTACACTCCCGCCGCTTCAAAACCCCGGATCCACATGAGAACCGCAACTCTGGCCACGTGTCTGGCGCTACTTACGCTGCTGCCAGCAAGCGCCAACGCCCAATCCAATCTTCTTCGAGAAACCAACGAAGCGATCATCGATCCGCTGTCCCGCTCACCGATTGATCTCGATACGGTCATCGCCGCGGCGATCGATGCCAATCCAACCCTGGAAGCTACACGGCAACGTCTGATCGCGGCGGCGCAAGCAGCCACCCACGTGGATGCACTTCCGGACCCGAGGCTGCGAACGGGTTTCTACGCTGTTCCGTTTCCCTCGCTGGATGCACTGGGGGGGCAGCTGCGTATTCAGCTCGCCCAGGACCTACCCTACCCCGGCACGCTTGACCGCCGCGTGGCGGTTGCGGAGAGAGAAACGGAACGCCGAGAGCATCTGGTCGAGGAGGCCGGCGTCCGTATCGCAGCAGCCGCACGTCGTGCGTACCACGCGTTGTATTTCGCCGAGCGTGGACGCGAGATTCACCACGAGCATCTGACGCTGGTGCGGGAATTGTCGTCGGTCGCCGAGGAGCGCTACGCCACCGGATTAGTACCGCAGGCGAACGTTCTTCGTGTGTTGCAGGAGCTGACGGGACTATTTGCCCAGCTCGCCAACGTCGACGCGCAGCTGCAGAGCTCGCGCGCCGTTCTCAATGCGCTGTTGCATCGGCCGCCCAACGCGCCGATTGGGCGCCCGGATCACGACCTAGAGGAGGTCAGCGCCGGACTCGTGCTGGACGACTTGCTCGCGTCGGCGGCAGGTAACCCCACGCTGGCGGCCGCCGACGCCGCGATTGGCCGCGAGCAGGCGCGTGTCGAGTCCGAGCGACACGAGGCGAAGCCCGACTTCACGGTCATGGCGGAGTGGTGGACGGCCGACGACGGCATGGGTGGCCGCTTCGAGCGTTACGCGCTCCTGGCGACGGTCACGCTCCCTTGGGTGAACAAACGCAGCTACTCGGCGGCCGTATCGCAAGCGCGCGCGCAGAAGCTGGCAGCGATCGCCGAACGTCAAGCGCGCTTCGACGAAGTGCGCCGGGACATCGCAGCGGCGTGGCACAGAGTGACCGCCAGTGAGCGCATAGGCGAGCTCTACCGCACGACGCTATTGCCCCCACCTTGACGGCCGCGCAGAGTGCCTATGAAACCGACCAAGCTCCTTTCGTGAGCGTCATCGATGCCGAGCGCGATCTTCTGTTGAACCGACTCGGCTTGGCTCGTGCAGAGGCCGATCTTGGCATCGGCATCGCCGACCTGGCCGAGGCACTCGGAGTTGTCCGGCTGCCGGATGAGGAGGTGCTTCGATGAGTCGCCATGGAAGGCGGCGGTGGATCGCGATCGCCGCCGTCACCATCGTCGTTGGACTCGCTGCGGGAGCCGCAGCTCGCTACCCCGCAGCAGCGATTCGCCTGGTTGCTCATGTGCCGGTGTTGGGACCCGGCATCGAGGCCTGGCTAGCGGACAGGCTCGGCGCCGGGCGTCTCGTTGAGCACGAGCACGACGACTTGATCGACTACTGGACATGCTCGATGCATCCGTCCGTCCGTCACCTGGAGCCCGGAACCTGCCCGATCTGCAGCATGGATCTCGTTCCGGTCTATAAACCGGGCATGGAGCCGGAGGCCGCCGGGAGTGGCGACCGACCCGGCATGCGAATGGACGCGATGCCGGGGATGCGCCCGCCGGCGGCCACTGCGGGTGACACGCCCGCTAGCCGGGCGACCTTCAGGATCGACACCTCCTGGCAGCAGGCGATCGGCGTGACCACGACGCCGGTGCAACGTCACTCGCTGCGGCATTCGCTTCGTACGGTCGGTCACGTGACATACGACGAGAATCGTATCGTCGACGTCAACCTGCGGGTGCCGGGCTGGATCGAGAAGCTCCATGTAGCTGAGACGGGACAACTAGTCCGCCAGGGTGACCCGCTGCTGGAGCTTTACAGCCCCGACCTGGTGAGCACCCAGCGCGAGTACCTGCTGGCTCGGGAAAACGCCCGGAGGGTGAAAGCGAGTCCGGTGGACGAGCTCGTCCAGCGCGCTGAGTCGCTTGTGCAGACGACAAGCCGAAGGCTGCTCTTGGCCGGCCTCACACCCGAGCAGGTCCACCAACTCGACACTGGCGGCAAGGTTGTCGACTCGATGGCGATCCTGTCCCCGGCCGGCGGTTACGTGATCGAGAAGCACGCGGTCGAGGGCATGCGGGTGGACGCCTCCATGCGCCTATATCGAATCGCCGACCTGAGCCGAGTTTGGGTAATGGCGGATGTCTACGAGAGCGAGGTGTCGTTCGTTCGCGAGGGCATGCGGGCCTCCCTGAACCTCGCGTATGGAGCCGATCGAGTCTGGCGCGGTCGCGTCGAGTACGTGTACCCGACGTTGGACCGGGCGACCCGCACGGTGCAGGTGCGGCTGGCGTTCGACAACCCGGATATGGCCCTGCGACCCGGCATGTACGGGGACGTCGTCCTGGACGCGAGTACGGCGCCCGTTCTCGCGATCCCGCGCGAGGCGGTCATCGATCTCGGCACGCGGCAAGTGGTCTTCGTAGACCTCGGTGCCGGCCGGCTGCAAGCGCGCGAGATCGCGACAGGTCCGGCGCTCGGCGGGATGGTCCCCGTTCGCGACGGTATCATCGAGAACGAGTCTGTCGTGACTTCCGGCAACTTCCTCGTCGACGCGGAGAGCAAGATCCGCGGCGTCGTGCCGCTTCCAATCGCACAGGCCGAGGGTGCGCAATGATCGAGCGCGTCATCGAGGCTAGCGTCCGCAACCGCCTGCTGACGATGCTCCTGGTCGGCTTCGCTTGCGGCTGGGGAGTGTGGGCCCTCCGTGAGACACCCCTCGACGCCATCCCCGACGTCTCGGATGTCCAGGTGATCGTTCACACGTCCTGGCCGGGGCGCAGCCCGGACCTCGTCGAGGACCAAATCACCTATCCGGTTGTCAACTCGCTGCTGTCAGCACCGCGGGTCCGAACCGTGCGCGGTCAATCGATGTTCGGTGACTCCTTCGTCTACGCGATCTTCGAGGACGGTACCGACATGTACTGGGCTCGCTCACGGGTTCTTGAGTACATGAACGCGGTCACCGGGCGGCTCCCTGACGGGGTGACTCCCCAACTCGGACCCGATGCGACCGCCATCGGTTGGGTGTTCGAGTACGCGCTGGTGGACGAGACGGGAAGAAACGACCTTGCCGATCTGCGGTCGTTCCAGGACTGGTACCTGCGTTACTGGCTGGAGAGCGTTCCCGGGGTGGCGGAGGTAGCGGCCGTCGGCGGGTTCGTCCGTCAGTATCAGGTGGACATCGATCCCAACAAGCTGCTGGGCTACGGAATCCCGCTCGGGGACGTCATCCGGAAGATCCGCGAGAGCAACAACGATGTCGGCGGGAATGTGATCGAGTTCTCCGGCTTCGAGTACTTCGTTCGTGCGCGTGGCTACATAAGGCGGGTTGAGGATCTCGAAGCGATCGCCGTCGCCATCGACGCCGACGGAACCCCCGTACGGCTGTCAGACATCGCGACTGTGCACCTCGGAGGTGACCTCAGGCGCGGCCTCGCCGAGCTCGACGGTCGCGGGGAGGTCGTCGGTGGGATCGTCATTGCTCGCTACGGCGCTAACGCCAGCGAGGTCATCGAGGCCGTCAAGCAGCGCATCGATGAGGTCAGGCCCGGCTTCCCAGAAGGCGTCGAGCTGGTGGTGACCTACGATCGCTCCGACCTGATCAACCGGGCGGTCGAGCTGCTGCGCAGCACACTCCTCGAAGAGGGGCTGATCGTCGCCGCCGTTGTGCTGTTGTTCCTGTGGCACGTGCGTAGCGCCCTCGTTCCCATCCTCATACTGCCGGTCGCCTCGCTCATTGCCTTCGTGCCCATGTACTACCTGGGCCTGACAGCCAACATCATGTCGCTGGGTGGCATCGCCGTGGCGCTGGGCGCCATGGTGGATGCGGCGATCGTCATGATCGAGAACGGTCACAAGCACGTGGAGCGTGCCGAGAAGCTGCCCGCTGAGAGCCGGCCATCGCGCACCGAGACGATCGTCGCGGCGTGCAAGGAGGTCGGGCCCTCATTGTTCTTCTCGTTGCTCGTAATCACCGTCTCGTTCCTCCCGGTGTTTGCACTGGAGGCGCAGGAAGGCCGACTGTTTCGCCCCCTCGCCTACACCAAGACGTTCTCGATGTTCTTCGCAGCTGTGCTATCGGTGACTCTCGCTCCTGTCCTGATGGTCTCGTTGCTACGTGGACGTGTGCGCTCGGAAAGCCATCATCCGATCAGCCGGTTTCTCATCGCCATCTACGAGCCCGTGGTCGTCGCAGCGTTGCGCTGGCGCAAGAGCATCGTGGTGTTGGCACTGCTCATGGTGCTCGCCACCGTTCCGGTATACCGGTCGCTTGGCACCGAGTTCATGCCGCCCTTGAACGAGGGGACCATCTTGTACATGCCGACGGCGGTCCCGGGCATGTCGATCGCCGAGGCTCGCCAGGTCGTCCAGACCATGGACCGGATCCTGGTGCAGGTTCCCGAGGTGGAGCACGCGTTTGGCAAGATGGGGCGCGCCGAAACGGCCACCGATCCGGCGCCACTGTCGATGAACGAGACCGTCGTCACGCTCAAGCCACGTGAACAATGGCGACCGAGTATGACCTGGGATCGATTGATCCAAGACGAGCTTGATCCACTCCTGCGCTTCCCGGGAATGCCCAACATCTGGTGGATGCCCATTCAGACGCGCATCGAGATGCTGACTACCGGGATTCGTTCCAATCTCGCAGTGAAGGTTTTCGGCGATGACCTGCAGGAGATCGAGCGCACCGCCATCGCCATCGAGGAGACGCTCGGCAGCTACCCGGGAGTGGCCTCTGCGTTCGCCGACCGTGTCACCGGCGGATACTTCCTCGACTTCGACATCGATCGAGAGGTGATCGCCCGCTACGGCCTGACCATCGCCGACGTGGAGTCGATCGTCGAGAGCGCCATCGGCGGCAAGACGGTGACCACGACGGTCGAAGGCCGCGAACGCTACTCAGTAAATGTCCGCTACGCCCGCGATCTACGCAACGACATCGCAGCGTTGCGTCGTGTCCTGGTTCCGACCCCGACCGGTGCGCAGGTGCCTATCGGCCAGCTGGCTCGCATCCAGATGCGCACCGGGCCGCCGATGATAAAGAGCGAGAACGGAGCCCTCGTGGCCGTGGTCACGGTAGACGTGCGCGGCGTTCCGATCGACGAGTTCGTGGAGAGCGCGCGGCCCTATCTTCTGGAACGCGTGGAGATCCCCGCTGGCACGTTCATTACATGGGCTGGGCAGTACGAGTACTTGGAGCGCGTGCGCGAGCGCTTGTCGGTGATGATCCCGCTGACCCTGGCGCTGGTTTTCTTTCTGCTCTACTTCCACTTCCGGTCGCTGGCGCGAACGTTGATCGTCCTCTCCTCGGTGCCCTTCTCGCTCGTAGGGGGCTTCTGGCTGCTTTCGGCCCTGGGTTACAACCTGAGCGTCGCCGCCTGGGTCGGCATGATCGCTCTCGCCGGGGTCGCCGCGGAGACCGGGGTCCTGATGATCGTCTACATGGACGAAGCGTGGAATCGACGGCAAGCGCTGCTCCGTAACACCGGCCAGCCGTGCGGTCCCGACGAGCTACTGTCAGTCGTCGTCGAAGGTGCTGTGCAGCGCGTGCGCCCGAAGGTGATGACGGTGGCCACCACCATGCTCGGCCTTCTACCGATCATGTGGGCGCCGACCATGGGAACGGGTGCGAGCGTGACCAAACGCATCGCCGCACCGATGATCGGCGGCTTGTTGACGTCTGTACTTCTGACGCTCGTCGTCGTGCCGACGGTCTATTACCTATGGCAGAAGCGTGGGCTGCGCGAACGCGGGCCCCAAGGCTAGCTGCTCGGCCCGTGCGGTCGCGTACTACGCCATGGAACCGAGGTCGGACGCGTAACTCGGATAGGCGAACATGGTCGCCTTGATATGGTTGGCCGTGAGACCCGCCTTCATCGCCAACGCGAACAGATTCAGTTGCTCCTCTGCCCCGGGGCCCATGACGTGGGCGCCTACAATCCGCCCCGTAGTCTTGTCGACCAATGTCTTGTAGGCGCTGTAAGGCTCGGCCACGCGCACCGACGAATACCAGTGGTCGGTCTTGTGAAAGTGCACATCGAGCTCCATTCCCTGCCCGCGCGCCTCCTCCTCCAGCAATCCGACCCGCCCGACCGGAGGCACGGTGAAAACGACGCTCGGGATCGGCGGATACTCCACCCGGTGTTCGTCTGCTCCGGCAAGAAGGTTCTTGGCCGCGATGCGGGCCTCGTACACCGAAACCGGGGTCAGGTTGGGTGCCGGTGTATCGGCACAATCTCCCGCCGCAAAGACAGCCGGATTCGAGACGCTCCGCATGGATTCGCTGACCCGCACGCCGCGTGGTCCGTGCTCAACTTCCGCCAGGTCGAGCCTGAGCGTGCCGAGGTTCGGCACTCGCCCGGCAACGTGAACGACGGCGTCGCAATCCACGATGTCACTGCCAGTCCGCGAGGTCACCTCGACCCGGAGCGCATCACCCGCGCGCGCAACCGCGTCGACACATGTCTGCAGGCGAACCTCCATTCCGAGCTCGCGCGTGCGCGCCACCAGGTGGGCTACAAGGTCGGCGTCGAAACCCTTCAGCGCCCGTTCCCCGCGGTGCAGAATCGTGACCTGGGAGGCGCCCGCCCGCTTCGCAATGTGGGCGAACTCGAAGGAGATGAAGCCGCCGCCCACGAAAGCGATACGCGCCGGAAGCTCCTTTAGTTCAAGAAACTGGGTACTCGTCGTGATGAGGTCATCGCCGGAAATATCGAGCGGCGCCGGCCGTGCGCCGGTCGCAATGTGAAAATGCCTCGCTCGAACCTGCGTGTCACCGACGCGCACCACATTGCTCGACGCGAATTCTGCGGCCCCGTGCATGGTCACCACGCCGGCCTTCTCGAGTCCGCCCTCGACGCGTCCGGGCATGACATCGGTAAACGTCCGTTTGAACGCAATCATTTCCGCCCAGTCGATATCGAGCTCGCTCGAGCGAAGGCCCCGGCCCGTCATTCGACGCGCCCAATCCAGCGCCTCGGTGACGCCCACCATCATCTTCTTGGGATCACACCCGCGAAGGGCGCACGTGCCGCCGTAGGGAAGCGAGTCCACGCTGGCCACCTTCCAGCCCGCGTTGCTGCATGCACGGGCTACTCCGTTTCCCGCGGTGCCTGCACCGATTACCACCAAGTCGAACGACTCTTCCTTCGACATGAGCCTCCCTCCACGCTCCCGCTGCACTAACTCCTAGCTACTAGTGCTGAAGAACTCTGCTAGGTCCGGGTCATATCTGCCGCCTCTCGGTCTTCGAGTCCTCGAAGGCATCGCTGACATCTCGGAGAGTGTATTCACCCCTTTCCCTGGTCAGATTCAGAAGACCGTCCCAGTGGAGGTCAAGGCCGAGGTCGTCACGGCTCGTATGGCTTGGCTCGACTCCGCTGCCAAGTAGCGCGAGCAACTCCCGCGAGAATCTCGTGGGGTACAGGACAAGGTCCCGATCCGCTCCGGACGCCGAGGGAAGCTGATGCATCCAGAAATCCGGTTGGGGAGGCTCGCTTCCCTCCCACCGTGCTCCTGATGCGTATAGAAAATAGAAATCCCACACCGTGGAGCGAAGTTTCAGGGTCTTTGTGAACAAACGACCGAGCTGGCGCTCCGGGTCCCACGCATGGACCACCTGCAGGCCTTCGAAGGGTGCCGCCTCGACGCGGGCCCGCTCAACGCTGTCGTTCCGCATCATCGGGAGCCATACAGCAAAACCCTTCAGATTGTCGACACTGAATTCCTCGAAGATTCTTCGGACAACACCTTGTCCGTATTGGCACACTGGTCATGTGGGTGAAAAGACGGCGACGATCCTGACTGACGCGCTGGTGTCGTTGAACTCCTCCCGCAGCTTGTCGACATCCAGATGTTCCATCGCTCCCTCCCTTGTTGCTCTGCAAACTATCGTGGCTGCGGGCCTGACGAGGGACTTGGGGGCATCGATCAAGCGTTTCTCGCCGAATTCGAGTCAACTTGACAGTACCCTTCTGCAACGCTCCTGTTAACAGAGATCATGAAAAACCGACTGATCCAAACGATGGCAGCGACCATCCTGGCTCTCGGCTCGCTGTCGAGCGCATACGCCGTTTCGGAGCGAGAGACCATCCATGCCGTGCTGGAAGCCTACGAGCATCTGCTCAATGCCGGCGACGTTGCCGGCATCGCGAACCTCTACGCCGAAGACGGTGTCTTCATGCCTCAGCACAACCCTCGGCGGTTGGCATCGACGCGATCGAAGCCACCTACGAAGCCGTCTTCGAGGCTATCGACCTCGACGTCGAGCTCAAGATCGTCGACATCGAAGTGGTCGCCGATGACTGGGCGTTTGCACGAACCAACTCCGCCGGCACGACCACGATCAACGCCACGGGTGAGAAAGTCTCCGAAGCCAATCAGGAGCTGTTCGTGTTCCACAAAGCCGCCGATGGCGAGTGGCGGATCGTGCGCTACAGCTTCTCCACCACCACCCCGCCGCACTGAGCGGTACAGCCCCGGCATGAGGGCGGGACCATGACCACGAAGACAATGAAAGCAGTGGTCTTACGCGAGCCAGGCGCGCCCGAGGTGCTGGTGGTCGAGGAACTGACGGTTCCTCAGCCAGCGCCCGGGTGGGTCCTCATCCGAGTAAAAGCGTTCGGGCTCAACCGCTCCGAGCTTTTCACCCGGCAGGGTCACTCACCGGGGGTGACGTTGCCCCGTGTGCTTGGCATTGAGGCGGTGGGAATTGTGGAGGACAGCGCCGGGCGGCGAGTTCGAACCCGGGCAAACCGTGGCCACCGCGATGGGAGGCATGGGTCGGCAGTTCGATGGCGGCTACGCCGAGTACACCTGCGTGCCTGCCGTGCAGGTACAAACAATCGACACGACCTTGGATTGGCAAACGCTGGGTGCATTGCCGGAGATGATCCAGACCGCCTGGGGCTCGCTTAACAGTGCCTTGCGGCTGCAAGCTGGTCAGAGCTTGCTGATTCGCGGTGGCACCACGTCGGTGGGCTTGGCCGCCGCGGTGCTGGCCAGACAGCAAGGCGCGACCGTCGCCGCGACGACCAGAAAAGCTGATCGTCGAGCCATGCTGGAGGCCAACGGCGCGGATCACGTGTTTATCGACAGCGGTGAGATCGTCGACGATGTACACGGGGTCTTCCCCGACGGTGTGGACAAGGTGCTGGAGCTCGTCGGAACCACCACGCTACTCGACTCGCTGCGGTGCGCTGCGCGTTGCGGCTCCGTGTGCATGACCGGCATGGTCGGCAACGCCTGGGAGCTCGAGCAATTCAGTCCGATGGGCGCGATTCCGTCCACGGTGAGCCTGACCACTTATGCGGGCGGCGCCCAGGACTTCATCGACACACCCCTACAGACGGTTGTGAACGACGTAGAGGGGGGTCGGATGACGCCTAGGATCGGACGAGTCTTTCAGCTCGACGACATCGTGGGGGCGCACCGCTGCATGGAAGACAACGCAGCTGGCGGAAAGATCGTTGTGCTTACCTGACTGGGACGATAGGGGCAATCTCAGCGTTGCGATTCGTCGACGATCGGCGAGGATCGCCATTCTCATCGCGCCTTGAGCTTGCCCCTATCTCGGCCCAGCAAGATCGAGCAGTCCGCGATTGGGCCACACGGCTTTTTACACCTTTCGCACGACCACCACGCGAGCATCTCTTCAACTTTCAGGTTCTGATCAGCTCAAGAGACGGGCCGCCTGCTTGACCCCCCGACCGCAGCCTGTCGACTCCAGTCGAGCGCATACAGCACGTAGGCTGGGTAGATCCCGGTGCCCTGTGGCCCGGAGATCCTGTAGTTGTTGCGTCTGCTAAGCCGCGACACGAACGCGATCTCCACCCTCCCGGTGACGCTGCTGAAACCCTTGCCCTCAGCGTGCGCACCGAACGTGAAGTAGGTCCAGACGACCCCAGTGCCAGAACCAATGGGCCGCACGCGATCGGGCAGCCCGAGCGTCACTGCGATGCGCCCGCGGTCGGATCTCCAGCCGCGCCACGGCGTGTCCCGGTAGTGGGTGTTGGCGTAAGCAACACGCTCGTAAAACGCATCCCTGAACAGGTTCTGATCGTTGTCACGAAGCTCCCAGAAGCGGGCAATGAAGGAGGCGCGTTGGTCCGTTGCCACCAATTCGTTCCACGCGTCACGCTCCTCGTCCAGGATCAGGTACTCGACCGGTCCGTCCAGCCAGCCATCGGCGTCGCTTTCGTAGTACGCCATCGCTGCAGCGCCCGTGGTCGGGTACTCGTCGCGGTCGGCTGCCGGCGCCCTCGTCGGCAGCGTAAGGATCAATGCAAGCGTCAGCGCGGTTGCGGATAGAACTCTCATGTCGTAACTCCTGCGGTCGCCGTAGGGCGAAGGGATCACTGGTAGACGGTGGCCGAGCGAGGTCGCTAGGCTCCGGCTCTCGGCTTCTACCAGTAACTTGTTCACGTATCGCGGTTTGGTTACCCGGCGCGCCCCCCGGGGGGCACTGTCAACCTAACCGCCCGAGCTTTCCGCTTGACGAGTCCGGCAGCCGGAGAGCGCGTTCTCAGGGAGCGGTGGCTTCCTGCCAAGCCATCAGGGCCATCTAGAGCTCCGGCGAGCGAATGACGGTCAGCTTCTCGATCTGCATGTCGCGAAAGGTATGGGGGATGCCTCCCACACCCAAGCCCGACTCGCGCAGGCCGGCGAAGGGCATCCAGTCGACGCGAAACGCCGTGTGATCGTTCACCATCACCGCCGACGCGTCGAGGCGGGCGGATGCGTTTAGCGCCGTGTCCAGGTCGTGCGTGAATACCGCCGCCTGAAATGCGAAGCGCAGCGAGTTGGCGCGCTCGATGGCCTCGCCCAGCTCATCGTACGCGTACACGCAGATGATGGGACCGAAGATCTCCTGGGTGCTGACGTCGGAATCGGCCGGCGGCTCGAGCAAGATCGTCGGCGCATAGCAGGAGCGGGTCAGACGGCGGCCGCCCGTGCACAGCTCGGCACCGCCGTCTACCGCCGCCTGCACCCAGCGCTCTATGCGATCGACCTCGCGGTGGCGGATCAACGGGCCGACCTCCGTTTCCTCAACCGTGGGGTCACCGACGCGCTGTTGCTCCGCCAGCGCGACCAGCCCATCGACAACGTCACGTGCGATCGACCGGTGAACGAACACCCGTTGCACCGACACGCAAACCTGCCCGGCGTGGTAGAGCCCACCCTTGGCAAGCAGCGGCAGCGCGTCGTCGAGATCCGCATCGGCGGCGACGATGACCGGCGCTGCACCGCCGTGCTCGAGCGCACACCTCGTGCCCGGGGCGAGCTTGGAGCGCAGCATCCAGCCGACGCGGGCGCTGCCGATGAAGCTGAAGAACCCCACCCGTTCATCGGTAACGAGCTGGGTCGCAACATCCAGGTCGTTCACCACCAACGCCTGGCACCACTCCTCGGGCAGACCCGCCTCGCGCAGGATCGCAACGAAGCGGAAGCAGGACAGAGGCGTGTCCTCGGCCGGCTTGACGATAACCGGGCAGCCGGCGGCCACGGCGGGGCCCACCTGATGCACGATGAGGTTGAGCGGGTGGTTGAACGCGCTCACGGCGACCACAACTCCGATGGGCTCATGACGAGTGAACGCCAGGCGGCCCAGCGACGCGGCGTTGAGTCGCATCGGCATCTCGCGGCCAGCGTTGCTCCGCAGCTCCTCGACGCAGTTGTTCACTCCGTCGACGGCGCGGTGCACCTCGACGCGGGAATCGACGAGCGGCTTACCTCCCTCGCGCGCCGCCTCCACCGCGAGATGCTCCGCCTGCTGCTGCATGAGCGTCGCCGCCTTGCGCAGGACCTCGATCCGGCGTGCCGGGGTGAGCCAGGCGGCGCGGTTCCGGAACAGACCGTGCGCTGTGGCCAGCGCGCTGGTGACGGCCTCGCTCCCCGCCGTGTCCGCTGTCGCGAGGTGGCTGCCGTCGTAGGGGGCCACTACGTCGAGCGGACGCTCATCAGGGCTCGCTCCCGGAACCATCAACGGGAAGTGCTCACTCATGTAAGGCCTCTTGGCTGGACGGGAAATGCCCGCAGGACAAAGGACTCAACGTTCGTGAATCGAGCGTTTCTCGCCGATTTGGCGTTAGGTTGAGACATCGCGGCTCCTGCGCAGCGCAAAACAACGTTTTTCTACCAATAGCGCTCGACGTGAATCTCGCCCGCCTCTTTACGGGTGTGCTCCCTAAATCCCTCTGTCTTCAACTGTGTGACCATTTGCTCGCACATTCGTGGGTTTCCGCAGAGGAACACGTGAGCGTCGGCTCGTGTCGGCCGGCTGTTCCAGGCCTCTTCAAGGACCCCTCCGGTCCAGAGGTCCTGGACGTATCCCGTCGCGCCCTGCCACGGCACCGGCTCTTCATCCGGACGACTGACCAAAGGGAAGTAGTCAAAGTTGTCGCAGAGCCGGTGCATGGTGCTGAGCTCTGCCCGGTATCCCAGGTCCCAGGAGTGTCGAGCTCCGTGAAGCACCGCGAAGCGCTGCTGGCTTCCACAAACCAGATGGCTACGCAGCATGCTGACATAAGGTGCCAATCCCGTCCCAGTGGAGATCAGCACGATGTTTTTGTCCTCTGGCACATCCTCCAGGGTGAACATCCCGGCAATTTTCTGCCCCAGCCAAACGCGATCTCTTTGCTCCAGCGAAAACAACCTGGGAGTCAGCCGTCCGGAACGGACGATCATAATGTAGAACTCCAGGTATTCGCTCGACGCCGATGAAGAAGCAAGCGAATAGGCTCGACGAATCAGCCGCTCTGGTTCAGGCGGCTTCTCTTCCGGATCCGACCAGATGATGCGTGCCGACTTCCCCGGCAGCCCAAGGACAGCGAACTGTCCGGCCTCGAACAACGGCAACTCCCAGCCATCCGGAGCCACCCGGAACAGAACCAGTTCGGGTGACATCTCGATCCTCTGGGTCACTACGGCATTCAGACTCTCTTTGGACACGATACGCTCCTGTTCCTTGGGTCCGACTATTTGTGTTGATCCCTCTGACACGCACTGTCAACTCAACCAAGAGAACTTGCCCCTCGCTCCAGCGCGCCCTCGAACGCTACCGAATCGACGATCTCTACCCCGTTAGCCAGGGTCTTGTGCACCGGGCAGCGCGCGGCCACCTGCGCAAGCCGGGTTCGCTGCGCATCGTCGAAGGTGCCTTGAATCGTCACCTGGCTTCGGATGCGGTCGATCCAGCCGTCCTTCCGCGAGTCGCAGTCCGCGCAATCGTCGGCATGCACCCGATCGAACTCGAGCCTGACGTCGACCCCAACGAGGTCGATCCCTTTGTGGTTCGCGTAGAGCCTGAGTGTGATGGCAATACATGCCGCCAGGCTGCCAAGCAGAATCTCGTAGGGCGTTGGTCCGGTGTCCGTGCCACCAGCGGCGGCGGGCTCATCCCCCCGCCAGGTAAATTCACGAGCCTGTAGTTCTACCTGGGTGCCTTCGCCGAGTAGAGCGGTGATGTTGGCCATAGTGCAGCTTCCTTGGTCGTTGAGCCACGATTCGCGTGTTGCCAGCGAGGGGTGCTCGGCGTGGCTTAGTCATTGCCCGTTAGTCACAGCATGTCCTCGGGGCCGCCGTGGGCACCCTACTTCAGGCCGCGGAAGTGCGGCTGTGCCTGGCGTATGCGCCGTCCAAGATCGCGCCGTAGATCGGTGGCCCATGAGCCCGGGACCTTGATTGCGCCTCGTCCAGGGCATCATTCCGAGCGGGATATCTTGGTGTCAGGCCGGAATCTCGACATAAGGGTCCCGCTCACCTCTCAGATAGCGCGTGATGTCGACGGCGTCGATAAGGAGAGACAGGCTCACCAACGCGATGGTCGCGAGCAGCCAGTACCTGAAGAAACCGCTGGCAGGGGCGACCTCCAGCCGTGCCCACAGCCAGACCACCATCGGGACCCAGACGATGTGTCCAATCCCCAGCAGGCGAACGAAACCCTTCGCAGAGAAAATCCACCCTTGAAGGAGTGCCCCAAACACGAAGGCTCCCAAGACTGTCCTACCTTCCGGAGTCCCCAGGTAGAAGAGAGGAATGACCATGTTGACGAGCATCAGCAGCATGATCCAGGCCACCGCAGGCTTGCGCATTCTCAGCATGGCCAGTAGGAAATTGAACATCGCTCTCATCGACCCCTCACGTCCCGCGTCTGATCAGGCGGGTAAAGATCATGAAGTGAGTCACCAGCAGCAGTGGGACCAGAAATGTCGGGATGTACCAAGTGGTCAGCAAGTACGGTACCGCCTCCGCTTGGCGGAGTGCGTTTAGAAGGTCGACCGTGCCGATAGTGTTGAAGAGCCAAACCAACGGGAGCGCCAGGCCCCAACGTCCTCGCAGAGCCACCAGTGACAGCAGTGCGAGCAGGCCGGTGACGAAGTCCCCGTAGGCAGCTGGGGTGGCGAAAGAGCTCGGCAGGGGCTGGGCGACCAACCCTGGGACCAAGAACGCCAGCCCCACATGCCGAAACGCGTGGGGAAGGATCAGCACCATCAGCGCCTGATGGGTTGGTGTCTCCGCGAGCCATGGCGTCACATACCACTTCGCTATGAGAGCGTAGACAAGAACGCTCAGGGCGAACTGCAGAACAAAAACTAATAGCGTATCCAATAGGTTGCCTCCCCTTAACAGCCCGCACGCTTGGCGCTGCTTGGTTCCTGCAGGCTGGCGCCGACGGCGGACCTGCCCGCGAGGGGCCTATCGTACCGATCGGATCGGCGCTGATTGCGATCGAGATGATCGCATACGTGATGTGGAAAGGGGGCGGAGCGGGGAGCCTCGTCAAGCCTTGACGCAGCCTTCGGATTCACGCTGGGCGGTCATGAAGATGCCTTTGGCCATCAGGGACGACTCCGCCACAGCACGCTTCTCATATATGGCGGCGCGCAAACCATGCAGGTCGTTGTCCTCGGGGTCGGCGGCAACGGCCAGTTCGATCAAGTGTGTGGCGAGAGGCAAGTCATCTTCCGCAATGAGCGTATCGGCCCGCGACAAGAGCCGCGCCGGAGACGACCGGACCATGTCCTGGGATCAGAGTCTCCGCGCTGAAATCGAGCATCCGGCGAAGCGCTGCCGCCCAGTCGGGAGCGAACCGCTGGACCTTCTGTGGATTGCCGGCCAAAAGCCGAGCACCGAACGTCCGGCGGCGCGAGCGGCGTGCAGATCAGCCATGAAGGCAGCCTCCATCTGCGCCGCGTACCGGCGGCGGAATGCGCCGGGATAAACGACGAGCACGGCGCGATAGACGCGCAGTGGGCGTGTCGGAGTTGCTGGCGGCTCCATCTTTAGCCGGCCTGCTAGCCCATCACGGAATGAGGTGCTCGGCGCGCGCCTCGCCAACCAGCTGCTCGAGGCGGCGCGCCTCGGCGGCAGCAACATCGCGCCCGAGCGCGGTGATCGCGTAGTAGCGACGCCGCGGGTCGTCGTCCTCGGGCCGCTCCGACGATTCGCGGATGAGCTCGGCCTCTTCGAGCGTACGGATCGTGCGATACAGCGTGCCGGGCCCCAGATCGAGATCACCATCAGTTCGACGCTGCAGCTCCTGCTTGAGCGCGTACCCGTGGCGCATGCCCTGAGCCAACACGAGAAGCATCAT
Organism: Acidobacteriota bacterium; assembly: GCA_965205505.1. Taxonomy (GTDB): domain Bacteria; phylum Acidobacteriota; class UBA890; order UBA890; family WLXD01; genus DASCOT01. Next base: position 1,761,687 of record CBDBHB010000009.1, on the reverse strand, counting down.
GAACTCACGACGCTTCAATGATCGCCGCCTGGCGCTGGTCGCGGTCCGTCTTTTCTTGCTCATCTCTATCTATCTAACCGAATCGGTTGTAACCACAATGGTTATATTGTACCCGCTCGGTGAACGCAAGAAGGTACTGTCGAACGACATGCTCACAACGCCTACGAAGACCCTCATTGAGCCTGCCCGCTACTGGCGCCAGAAGTTTGCACAGCAGGAGGCGCCGGTTTCCAGCCGGACGGTGTGATGCCACCGCGCTTGGTGGTGATCGGCGGAGGCATCTCAGGTCTTGCCGCCGCCTTTGCTGCAGCCAGGGAAGCCCCTGGCCTCGCGGTCACCGTGCTCGAGAAACAGGATGTCGTGGGCGGCCGCACGCTATCGCTCGAGCAAGACGATTGGCTCGTCGAGGCGGGGCCGGGCGGCTACCTGGACACCGACCCCGCGGTCGTCGCGCTGGTGCGCGCGGCCGGCATCGGTCAGCAACAGGTCAGGGCGCGCGAGGCTGCCGCGCGACGCTTCATCTACCGCGGCGGACGTCTGCACGAGATCGGTCCCAACCTTTTCAAGCCGTTGCGTAGCGGCTTGCTAAGCCCCAGCGGGGTACTGCGCGCGCTCTGCGAACCGTTCATCCGCAGAGCGGATGGCGCCAGCCAGGAAAGCGTGTTCGATTTCTGCAGCCGCCGCTTCGGGCGCCAGATCGCCGAGCGTGTCGTGCACACGGCCATGCTCGGGATCTTCGCCGGTGACGCCCGCCGACTCTCGCTCGACGCCTGCTTTCCGGAGCTGCGCCGCCTCGAGAACGAGCACGGCTCGGTCATCCGGGGTGGCATCGCCCGTCGCCTCCGCCGCCATGGGGAGAGCAAGACGTCCGAAAGGACGGATGTGCCCAGTCGCAAGCTGAGCTCCTTCCGCCGCGGCCTACAGCAGCTGCCTCGGGCGCTCGCCGCGGATCCCCGCATCGAAATCCGCACTGGGACCCAGGTAAGCGGCCTGCAACGGAAGCCGGCCGGCGTGAGCGAGTCGCGCGATGGCCGCGGCGGCTACGTAGTGCAGACACGCCACGGCGAGGCACTGGACGCCGACGCGGTGATCGTGGCCACCCCGATCCAGGTCACCGCCCGGCTGCTCACCGATCTGGCGCCGGAGGCTTCACGCCTGCTCGCAGGCGTTCCGGTGCCTCCAGTCGCCGTCGTCGGCCTTGGCTTCGACCTGGCCGCGGTGAGTCGTTTGCCGCCCGGTTTCGGTGTGCTGGTGGCGAGGGGCGAGGGTATTCGCATGCTGGGCTGCCTCTGGGAATCGCATATCTATCCTGGTCGTAGCCCCGAGACAGGCTTCTTGGTGAGGGCAATGTTCGGCGGACGCCTCGATCCGGCGATCGGCGAGTTGCACGAGGAGGAGTTAGTGACACTGGCGCGATCGGAGCTCCGCTCGACCCTCGGCATCGATGCTGCACCCGTCTTCAGCCGCGTCTTCCAGTGGCCCCATGCGATCCCGCAATACGAGATCGGTCACCTGGCGATCAAAGAGGGTGTCGAGCGAGCCTTGGGCTCGCTCCCGGCGCTCTTCCTCGCCGGCGACGCGCTGGAGGGAGTTTCGTTCACCAAGACCGCGGCTACCGGCATCCGCCAGGGCTCTCTGGCCGCCCGCTGGCTCCGTCAGGTCGACCGGTAAGAAACCGGGTACCAGGCTCGCCCGCCGTTTGGCGAATGACGAGCACCCGTGGCCCGCAGGGTTGGCCCGACGACTTGGCGTGACCTCTGCGAGGCTCAGCGTGCAGCTATCCGCGGCGCAGAACCTCGATGCCGTCCAGCCGAGCGGCGCGGCGCGCCGGGGCGATCGTCGACGCCACGGCTACGAGCCCCAGGCCAAGGACGGCGGCGACAAGAATCATCGGATTGCCGCGATCCATCTCGAAGAGCAAACCCTTCGGCGATCGATGCAGCGGCGAGGGCAACGATCGATCCGGCGACGCCGCCGGCTAGCCAGAGCAGAGTGACCCGGCGCAGCACCATCGCCAACACCTTCCCGGGGGTGGCCCCGAGGGCGATGCGCGTGCTGATCTCTCGCGTCCTGAGCGCCACTGTGTAGGAGACAACGCCGTAGACCCCGACCGCGGCGAGCAGCAGCGCCACGGAACCGAAAGTGCTCATGAGCAACAACCCCAAGCGCGGCGATGCGAGCGTCGCATCGACCAACGACGAGAGCGGCCGCACATCGTAAACGGGGATGCGCGCGTCCACCTCGGCGACGACCGCACCGATCTGCGGCGCCAGCGACAACAGGTCACCGGTGCTGGCCGCGACCAAGATCATCTCCCGCTGGGGACTCTGCCAGGCTGAGAAATAGACGTGGCCTGCACCCGGCGTGGCGAGATCGCGGTCGCGCACGTTGCCCACCACCCCGACCACCGTGGCCTCCTGCATGTCGCCGAGAAACACCTCGAGCTCGATGCGTTCACCCAACGGCGACCGACCGGGCCAGGCTCGGCGGGCGACGGCCTCGTCGACGACCACCACCGGCGGGGCTCCGGGCTCGTCGGTGGCATTGAGCACCCGACCACTGAGCAGCCGAATCCCCATGGTGCGGAAGTAGCCGGGGGAAACTGGGCGCATGTTGCCGCCCAGGGCGGCGTCGGCAACCGACGGGTCGGGCTCGACGAGATCAAACGACGCCGACCAGACGACACCCGTTAGCGGCAATGCGTAGGTCAACGCCGCCTGTGAAACGCTGGGCAAAGCACGCACGCGATCGAAGATGCGGCGATACACCTCGCCGCGCTCCACCCCCCCGCTCCACCCCCCCCCCGTAACCCTCGACCGGGGTTTCCAGTTTCACCGCCAGCTTGCCGTCGGCCTCGAAGCCGGTCACCATCGTGGTCAGGCGACGGAAGCTCTCTGCGGTAACGCCGACTCCGAACACCAGCACCACCGCCAGCGCCACCTCCATCACCACCAGCCCGGAACGGATGCGAGCGCCGTACGCGCTCCCCCCTGCCCGGCCGGTACTTTCCCGCAGCACCTCGCTCGGCGCTGAGGTCAGCGCGCTGGCGACTGGGGCCATGCCAAACAACAGAGCGGTGCCCGCACTCACGGCCACGGCAAACAGCACCACCGGCCAGCCTACGGCAAGCTCCCTGAGGGCGGCGACGTTGGCCGGCGGTGACGCGGCGATGGCCCGGGTCACCGCCACCGCGCCAACAACCCCGAGGGCGCCAGCGGCAGCGGTCAGCAAGAATGTCTCGAGCACCACGAGGCGGCCCAGTCGCCGGGCCCCGGAGCCCAGCGCCCGCCGCAGCGCGAACTCGTGACGGCGGGACTCGGCGCGCGCCAGCAGCAGGTTCATGACGTTCGCGCAGCCGATCAGCAGCACCAGGGTGACCGCCGCCAACAAGACCAGGAGCACCGCGCCAGTATCGCCGACCAGATGCTCTCGCAACGGGATGACGTTCACCCGTTGCCCGACGTTGGCAACTCGATCCGGCGCCTCTTGCACCAGTTGATCGGTGAGGCCGGCAGCGGCGATAGCGGGTGTGACCCCTTCGTCGAGCCGGGCGACCGTCTCCAGGAACTCCCAACCGCGTCGCCCCGGCTCATACCACTCCGAGCCCAGAGCCAACGGTATCCACAGCTCAGCACCGCGGATGAACTCGAATCCCGGTTCGAGGACGCCGACCACCTCGTAGCCGCCACCGTCGAGCACCAGGGTTGTACCGAGCACCGCGGAATCGCCCCCGAACGACTGGGTCCACATGACATGAGAGAGAATCACCGCGCCGTCGGCGCCCGGTGTGGCTTCGGCCTGTAGAAAGAGCCGCCCCACGGCAGGCGTCGCTCCCATAAGCCCAAACAGTCCAGCCGAGACCCGGGCTCCTTCCACCCGGCGCACCGTGCCGCTGTCGTCACGCAGGTGATAGCTGCGCCGCTCCCAAACCTCGGTGGCGTCGACGAGATCGCGCCGATTCTCGGCGTCCTGCCAGGTGAGCGGTGAGATCGGGTTCCTCCCCTCGAGGCTATTCTCGTAGCCGGTGAATACCTTGACCAAGCGATCGGCGTCCGGATACGGCAGCGTCAGCAGATAGGCGGCGTGCACCAGGGTAAACATCACCACTGTGGCGCCAACGCCGAGCCCCAGGGTCAGCAGCGCGGTGATAGTGAACCCTGGCTGCCGGGCGAGTCCTTGCACGGTATGGCGGAAATCCGTCGCCCATCCGTTCCTCCAACCTCGCTCGTGTACGGGTGCTCCGTTCAATCGGTGCCGGGCGCGCATCGAGGCTGGGCGTAAGCCTTCGGGCCGGGCGCTACCGCGCGGCTGCGGCTCGCGCTCCCAGCGCGCCCGCAATCGATCACGCAACAAGCCGAACACTAGCGACAGGCTCTCGCGGGCATACCAGAGCTCGGCAGCGACTCTGCCCAAGCTGGGCCGGATGCGCTCCTCCCATTCCTCGTCGAGGTCGCCGACCACCATGTCGCGGTCGATGGCCGGCGAGGCGACCAGGACAAGCGCACGCATCAACCAGCGGACCGACATCACTCAGCCTCCTGTCAGCACGGTATCGAGACCGTCCCGCATCTGATCGACGGCGCGGGTGGAAGCTCGAATCGCGCCTAACCCGGAATCCGTGACGGAGAAATATCGCTTGGCGCGGCCGCCGCGGACCGGCGTCGGCTCTCCCATCGCGGAGGTCAGACAGTCGCGGCGTTGGAGCCTCGTGATGGTGCTATAGATGGCTCCCCGGCTCAGCGCCCGCCCGGTCCGATCCCGAATCTCGTCGCGGATCGAGACCCCATACGCGCCCTCCCCCAGCCGCAGCGTGGCCAGCAGCACGAGGGTCTCAAGCTCACCCAACGCAGTAGGCATGGTTTGTGTTATCTCATCGTCTATTTGGTCGGCTCAGTCTATTTAGTCGGCTCAGCAGACCATATGAGCGACAGCCCCACTTTGTCAAGCTATGCAGCAGCGCTGGGGATCGAGCGTAGCTGCCACCGTACTGTCCAGGATGGGCGCACGAACGCATTGCAGTTGCCTCGTGGGAGTCGATGCTGGCGGCGATGAGGGCGCCGATAACCGCTTCCGGCAGCAAAATCCTCGACTCCCCTTGACACGCGACAAGAGCCCGGGTCACTCTTGTCGAGTGTCTAGAGGAACGGGCGCGCATGAGCGTCAAGGTGCTGGACACGATGACCATCGATTTCCCGTAGACGAACTACGCGAGAAGAGCCAATGACCAAGGCCAACGTCGACCTGCTCCAGGGCACCCTGGACATGCTCATCCTCAAAACCCTGCAACTTGCCCCGCAGCATGGTTGGGGCGTCTCGCAGCGTATCCAGCAGATGTCCAGGGACGTTCTGCAAGTCAACCAAGGCTCGCTCTATCCGGCCCTCCATCGACTGCAACGGCACGGCTACATCGGCGCGGAGTGGGGCACCTCGGAGAACAACCGACGCGCCAAGTACTACCGACTGACCACCATGGGAAAAGAGCAGCTGGCGGATGAAGCACGCAACTGGGATCGGCTCTCGCGAGCGGTGAGCGCGATCCTGCAAACGGTCTAGAGGCTACGGATGGGCAAGAGAGCTTGGGGAGACTTGCTGGAGCGATTGCGCGGCGACGGGCGACGGGCGGACGATCGAGAGCTCGACGACGAGCTGTCGTTCCACCTCGAGATGGAAACCGACAAGTACCGACACCAGGGCCTGGGCCACGAGGAAGCCCAGCGGAAGGCTCGCATGAGCTTCGGCGCCACGCAGCGCTTCAAGGAAGAGTGCCGCGACGAGCGCAAGGGGAACCACTTCGACATGCTGATACAAGACATCCGCTACGCACTTAGGACGCTCGGCAAGAGCTGGGGATTCACCGCCACGGCGGTGCTCACATTGGCGCTCGGCATCTCTGCCATCGTTCAGATCCGGTGCATTCCTAAGTTGACCTATTAGTCCCTAAGCATCAGTAGAGTCAGACAGTTACGAGTATTCGTCCATCTTGCGTGTTCCCGGACAATCCGCTACATTCCCGCCTTTAATGGCGGAATAAGAGGGGGATGCAGAATATCGCCGATGCGCAAGCAACTGCACCGAAACCCAGCCCTCGGCGCAAGAGCGGCAAGCACCCGGAGCGGGCCCTGTCGGCGGCGTTCGTACGCACGGTAATGAAGCCGGGCCGGTACTGCGATGGACACGGCCTGTACCTGAACGTGATCCCGAGCGGAGCGCGCAGCTGGGTACAGCGGATCGTGATCCAGGGCCGTCGCCGGGAACTGGGTCTCGGAGGCTACCCCTTGGTGTCGCTGTCGGAGGCGCGCGAGGTGGCATTTGCCAACCGCAAGCTGGCCCGTGCCGGCGGTGACCCGCTGACAGACAAGCGCCGGGCCGAGGGCATGCCGACGTTCGCGCAAGCAGCGGCCAAGGTGTATGAGATGCACCGCCCCGGGTGGCGCAACGCCAAGTATGCGGCGCAATGGAAAACGGAGTTGCGCACCTATGCGTACGGGCGCATCGGTGAGATGCCGGTGTCGGAGGTGACGACGGCCGAGGTGTTGGAGGTACTGGGTCCGATCTGGCATGACAAGGCCGAGACCGCACGGCGGGTGCGGGCGCGCATCGGTGCGGTGATGAAGTGGGCCATGGCGCAGGGGTACCGTGGCGACAACCCGGCTGGTGAGGCGATCACCCAGGCGCTGCCACGGCACCGCAAGCGGCGACAGCATATGCGGGCGTTGCCGCATGCCGAGGTGGACGGTGCGATCGAGGCGGTACGGGCTTCGGATGCCTCCGGGGTGGTGAAGCTGGCCCTGGAGTTTCTGGTGTTGACGGCGGCCCGCTCCGGCGAGGTGCGGTTGGCTACCTGGCAGGAGATGGACCTGGAGGCGAGGGAGTGGACTCTTGCACCCGAGCGCATGAAATCGAACCGGGCCCACCGGGTGCCGCTATCGGGCCGGGCAATGGAGATCCTGCGCCAGGCGCGGGGGCTCAGGGATGGCGAGGGGCTGGTGTTTCCCGGTGCACGGGCCGGCAGGCCGCTGGCGGACGCGACCCTTTCCCGGGTGCTGCGGCAGCTGGGCATTGAAGCGGTGCCGCACGGGTTTCGCTCATCGTTCCGGGACTGGGCGGCGGAGTGCACCAACGCACCGCGGGCGGTCATGGAGGCGGCGCTGGCACATGCGGTGCGCGACCCGACCGAGGCGGCCTATGCGCGCTCCGACCTGCTGGAGCGGCGCCGGCAGCTGATGGAAGACTGGGCCGCTTACCTGAGTGCTGAGGGCGGCAAGGTGGTGCCGATGCTGCGCCCTGTCTAGGGAGCAGTACCGGGTCGGTTCCCTGCCTGCTGAAGTGGGTTGGCACACGGCCACGCACGCTACCCTGAAGACGTGTCTACCCCACCGCCCCCGTGCCTACGGAGAGATGATATGGACAGAGGTGAGCTCGGCAACGTGCGGATGGGCGATCTCCGCCCGCCCATGATCAACCTTTCGGGCCGCGTGCTGAGGCTGATCCCGGCCGTCATCCTGGGCCTGATGCTGCTGTACGCATTGATCAGTGGGCTCGGGCCGCACTCCAGGTTGCCCGCCCCGATCCAGACCATCGTGCCGGTGCTTGCTCATGGGTGAAGAAGAGCGCGCGAGGCAACCAGTGTTGCCTGTGCGTGCCGTCCTAGACAAAGCCCGGAACGATGAGTTTCACCGTCAACACCGCGAGCACGTGGCACGATTCATTGATAAGAAAGAGCGCATTTCCAACGACGATGCGCGTGCGCTTGTGGGCTTGTGGCTCGACCTGGACCCGTCGTGGAGAAACCCAGCGATCGCCCACAACTACAACGTATGGATGTACGCTGCGTTGTTTCTTCGGGGCAAAGACAAGACCCTGCGCGAGGATATCGAATCCACTATCGAAGGATCACGTACTAACCCCGTAGATTGGGACGCGCTGGCGTGGACGTTCGTGCGCACCGAAGGCGAACGTCCACTCGGGAAAGCCCTGCACCGTTGGGTGGGCGACGTAATCCACGGCCGGTGTCCGCGACCGAAAGGCGGCAAGGGCAGCAGAGGGCCGGCCCCCAAGATGGCCGCGCGAAATGACGTAATCCGATGGGCGGTCCACCTGCTTACGAAGTGCGGTATGCCTGAGACGCGCAATGAAATTACCGAGCGTGCCTCCGCCTGCGACATTGTGGCCCAGGTGCTCGCCGAAAGAGACCACGCTGTGAAAACGTACGGCACCATGCGCGACATATGGCGGGGTAATCGGTAGTCGGTTGCGCCACGCTGGCCGAGGGGGCGAGTTTTCGGAAACTCGCACCCATGACAGGCCAGAGGTACCCCTGCACAGTGGGAGGAACCAGCAAAACCAAGGAGGTTCCTCATGGAGCAGCAAGTCCTCATCAAGCGTCCTGAAGTCGAGCGGATCACGCTACTTTCCAGGTCAGCGATCTATGCTGCGATGGATGCGGGGGAGTTTCCCCGTCCGGTGCGTATCGGCCGCCGTGCCGTAGCCTGGCGGCTGGCGGACATCAAGGCGTGGTTAGCGAGCCGTCCGACCGCGCTGCCGGGGGGCGATCAGCCTGCCTCTCGCCAGCCGTCAACGTGACGTGGCCAGCCTGGAGCAGATCGTCCGCACGCTCGAGCGCCGATCCAACGGACATGGCGGCATGTGCCGCCGCCCGGCGCACAAGGACCGCAACCCGAGCCTGAGCGCGACGGGCAGGTGCTTGTTGCACTGTCACGCCGGATGCATGCAGGAGGCGGTCCTGGAGGCCCTAGCGGGCCGGGGTCTGGACATTCGACAGCCCAACGGGCTCAACGGTACCGCCTGTGTCGGCGACCGAGGCGAGGTCGCGTAGTGGGGCGGCTGCGTCAAGTCCGGACACGGCACGAGGAGCGCGCGCTGCCGCACTTCGACGAGGCCGAGCGGGCGATCCTCGGCGCGGTGTTGCTCGACAACCAGGCGTTCAACACCGCCACGCAGATCCTGACTCCGGACGACTTCTTCGGCGACGCCAATCGGCTGATCTATGAGGCAATGGGCGCGATCTCGAGGCGCTCGGAGACTATCAACACGGTGACGCTGCGCGAGGAGCTGACCCGACGCGACGTGCTCGAGCGCGCCGGCGGCGCGGCGTACATCTCCGGCCTCATCGACGGTATCCCGGCGGCGGCCAACGTCGAGCAGTACGCGCGCAGCATCAAGGACAAAGCGATCCTGCGCGACGCCATCGCCGAGGCAGAGACTATCCGCAACATGGCGATGGACCCGGGCGCGGATCCTGAGGTAGTCCTCTTGGGAGCCCAGCAGGCCATCGCGGCGATCGCAAACGGTGCGGGCCGTGCCGCGGAACGGTTCCGGGTGTATGAACTCGCGGACTATCTCGAACTTCGTCTACCCCCTCGCCAGCCCCTCTTGTCGCCTTGGTTCTATGAGAAGGACTTGGCCCTGCTGTACGCGAATCGCGGGACCGGCAAGACGTGGGTAGCGCTCTCCATTGCGCTCGGCGTTGCGACCGGGCAAACGGTGATGGGCTGGAAGGCAGCTGAGCCGGCGCCTGTGCTTTACGTCGATGGCGAGATGCCTATCGAAACTTTACAGACGCGCACGAGTCATCTCCTCGCCGGGCTGGCTCCGGACGTCGACACCGCGAGAATCCCGTTCCGAATCCTCGCCGCGGACGCCCAGGAGATCCCGGTGCCTGCGCTCGATAGCCCGGAGGGGGAGCGCCTCATCGACGCGATCCTTGGGGACGCCAAGCTCGTAGTCTTCGACAATATTTCCACGTTGTTCGGAGCCGGTCCGGAGAACGAGGCCGAAGCATGGGGACCCGCTCAGGATCTTCTACTGGGGTTGAGGCGGCGAGGAGTGGCCGTCCTCCTCGTGCACCACGCTGGCAAGAACGGTGCTCAGCGCGGTACCTCTCGCCGGGAGGATGTTCTCGATGTGGTGGTCAAGCTTCAGCGCCCGGGCGACTACCGGGCTGAGGATGGCGCCCGGTTCGAGGTTCGGTTCGAGAAAGCCAGGGGGCTCAGCGGCGGCGACGCAGCTTCATTCGAAGCGCAACTCGCGACCGACGAGAACGGCTTCATGAGCTGGCTCGTCGCCGACGTCGAAGGTCAGACACGGCAGCGTGTCATTGAGTTGCTAAACGATGGTTTGTCTCCGGGCGCTGTGGCCTCCGAGCTCCGTCTCCATCGAGCAACCATCTACAGGCACAGGCGAGCAGCGATCGCCGAGGGAAGCCTCGATGACAAATAGGGCGTTCCGTCCCGCCGTTGCACGTGTCGCAGTCTGCACCCCCATAGGGGGGTGCGACTGTGCGACAACGAATGCGTGCCGGTGCGACAAAGCGGTGCGACAACCGTGCGACACAAGGAGGCAGGGCGTGAGGGCGAAAGAGGCGGCACTACGGGTGTTGCAGCGGAATTCCGCTGTCCCCGAGCCTGCGACAAATCCTGCGACAACCGTGCGACAGGAGGGTGCAGCAGCCGCTCGAATCACTGCGACAACCGTGCGACAGTGGCCTCTTCGGGTGGATTACGAGTTCGCGGAGTTGTACGGGATGATCGGCTCGCGGCAGCAGTTCCTCGGTGCGGTGGCCCTGGTGGCGGACTTCGACGGTGAGCGCTGGCCAGAGGACGAGGCACTCGAGAATCTCCGGCAATGGTGGGGCCGGGACCTCGAGACGCTGACCGCCGCGGAGTGGATCGTGAGCGCTGCTGACGCAGACGAAGTGCGAGCGATGGCGCGCGATGAGGGTTGCCGATGAGGCACTTAGAGGATAGCGAGCTGAAGCGAATTAGCGGGTCCCCATATCTTGGCAACGCTCGCTATCGCCGCTGCGGTCAGAAGACGACGGTGGCGTTCGGCGGTGTTGCGACCGCCCTGCAGGGCATGGCCGTCGCGTACGTGACCTGACCCCCCAAAACGGATCCAGAGGTAATCTCACGATCTGGGTCGAAAAGGGGAGGTCAGAATGCCGACGAAGAGGCACAGCGCCGAGCAGATCGTACGCAAGCTCCGGGAGGCTGAAGTGGAGCTGGCGCAAGGCGGGACGGTCAAGGATGCCTGCCGCAAGCTAGCGATCACCGAGCACACCTACTATCGGTGGCGGCGGGAGTACGGGGGGCTGAAGGTCAACCAGGCCAGAAGGCTCAAGCAGCTGGAGAAAGAAAACGCCCGGCTCAAGAAACTGGTGGCGGAGAAAGAGCTCGACCTGTCGATCCTGAAGGAAGTCGCGGAGGGAAACTTCTGAGCCCAGCTCGACGGCGCGAGGCGGTGGCGCATGTACGGGGGCGGCTGGGCGTCTCCGAGAGGCGGGCGTGCCGGGTACTGAAACAACCACGCACGACACACAGGTACATGCCAAGAGAACCGGGCGATGAGCAGATGTTGACGGAGCGGATCGTGGATCTAGCCCGACAATACGGGCGCTACGGGTATCGGCGAGTGACGGCGTTGTTGCGTATGGAGGGCTGGTGGGTGAACCACAAACGAGTGCAGCGTATCTGGAGGCGTGAGGGGCTGAAAGTACCGACAAAGCAGCCCAAACGAGCCCGGCTGTGGCTCAGCGATGGCTCGTGCATCCGGCTGCGACCACAGCGCAAAGATCACGTCTGGGCGTATGACTTCGTTCATCACCGGACGCACGAGGGTCGGGCTATGAGGCTGCTGACGATCGTCGATGAGTACACACGAGAAAGCCTGGCGATCGACGTGGCACGGAAGCTCAACTGTGAGGACGTGCTCGAGCGGCTCGGGTGGTTGTTCGTGCACCGGGGCATACCTGAGCACATCCGGTCCGATAACGGACCGGAGTTCACCGCCGAGGCGGTTCGCGACTGGCTCGGTAGGCTCGGTGTGGGCACGCTGTTCATCGAGCCGGGCTCGCCGTGGGAGAACGGCTACGTGGAGAGCTTCAACGGCAAGCTCCGAGACGAGCTGCTCAACGGCGAGATCTTCTACACGCTCAAGGAGGCAAAGGTTCTGATCGAGAGATGGAGGCAGCAGTACAACCGCATGCGACCGCACAGCTCGTTGGGCTACCGACCACCGGCCCCGGAGGCGCTGTTGTTGAAGCCGGCTACGCTCCGCTTCGCCGGCCTCAACAACCCCTTGTCAGCACCGAGTTACTGAGATAAGACGTGGTACTAACCGTGGGGTCAGGTCACGACCACTGCCAGAAATCGTTGGCCGTAGCACCAACCGGTACACCAGATCTGTGAAGGGGTTCACTACCTTCAAGACGCTTGCTCATTGCGCAACCGTAGCGCGGTGAGCGGATCGACTGCGAGCCTTGCGAAGCCTCGGGTACTCACATCCAGGCCAGCGCAGCGATCCAACGTGAGGGCAGCACGAGGGCAGAGATCACGTAAGCGAGAGGGAACAAGGGTGTTGTCTAGCCGGCTCCAAGAGTAGGGTTGTCGCTTCCCGAGCTTCCCGAGCTTCCCGGCAGAGTAGCAGCCATGCACGTGGAAGCGTTTAGCCGATCCGCGGCGCGCCACCGTCAACCAAGGGGGTTCGCCAATGCGGATCTCAGACACGGCGAGTCAAGCGCGAGCGCTCGCCATCCCCATTGATCTAAAGGAGGAAGAGAGGTGACCCGCCACCTCAAGGAAGTGGTAGCCGATGCGATCGCCTACTCGTGGCTCGAGGGCCACCCTCATTGTGGCATCCCACTCTGGAAGCTCGTAACACTGGTCGACGAGCGCTCACACTCGTCGAGAGCCTCAGAAGCTGTTTCTGACGCAGTCAGAGCTCTCGCGGAAGAAGGTCTCGTTCGCATCCCCGAAGGGCGAGACGAGCTATGGGTGTTCCCGACCGCATTGCTTCTTGAGCCTAGAGATCCCATGGCAGGTGACGAGCTGGGCCCCTACACAAAGGCGCTGCGGCACAGTGGGTCACAAGTTGAGGATTTCTTCTTCGATCGCCAAGCGCTCGAACGGTACCGCGATGATCCGCGATATCGGTTCGACGAGTCCGGGGTTTCCGGCTTCGTTGTCCGGCGGAGCGACTATATTCGTGAGCGCGGCCTAGCAGACCCGGGGAAGATCTACGTTCGGTGGGGGGCAGCGTACAGCGACGGGGGGAGCGCGCGGTTTGTAACGGCGATTCTCGCAGATCTCGCAGAGGCGAACGTTGAGCATCAGCTGCACTGGAAATCATACGAGGTCGACCGGGAGGGGCTGCTCCTGGACTCGGATTACTTCAAGACGAGCGTTGAAGGGGAGTTTGCGAACCGCCTATCTCCCTTCGAGGCCGTCGTCCAGGAGATTCAACAGATCAATGTCATCTGTGAACTGATCAGAGAGCCTCCTCTGTTCCGCGAGAACTTCGCCAGCGGGGCGCCGGCGCAGTTCGCCTGGATAACCAAGCCCACCCTCCGAAGTTACCAGGACCTCGCGCTCACGGCCGACAAGATGCTGTCCGACAACCTGAACAAGAGGTTCTTCAGGGGCAAGGTGGATCTGCAGACAAGAACCGAGACTGACGACGGGGTCATCATTAAGGAGAAAGGAACGATCCGGCTGCTGGGGGAGTTTCTGGAGGTCGCTTTTGAACACGCGACTGAAGAGCGGTGCGTCGTCATCAGCGCGCTAAAGGACGTCAGGAATGAGCGAAACAGACCAGCGCATGCTCTCGATGAGAATGAGTATGACCCTACCCTCATGGACAACGAGTACCATCTGGTTCACGCAGCCTTGTTGGCGGTCCGTCGCCTGCGCGAGATCCTCCAGACTCACCCGGGAGCGGATGACTATGACCCTCCCAGGATCCTCGTAGAGGCTGAAATCTGGTGAGCCCTGCACGGTAACGCGAGGGGCTCGAACGGCGGACTGGCGGGATCGGCGACCCCCGAGGCGACCGCAACTGATCCGTCGTTTTGATGGACCACGTTCTCGGGGGAATGGCCCGGTTGAGGCCGTAGCTCAGACGGCGCCTCGGGGTTCCGAAGTAACGGCTGGCACCACTGACCGCCCGGCCAGAGCGGTATTCGATTGCCGGGCGGTCGTGACGACGGCGAGTTGCGGCGGTACGACCGCAACGGACGGTCCGGGACCTACGACCGAGCCCTGCCTCTTTCGCGAAACGCCCATTGTTCTGCCCTTACGCGGAGCTAAAGCTGCGTAAACTGCGCAAACCTACGTAAACTCGTAAGTGGCCATGTCAGCTATGGAAAACACGTAAACGCCGATGGCTGCAGGGTTCCCGGAATCGGGCGGGGCAGGTTTAAAAAGGCCGGTGCTCTGCCAACTGAGCTAACGGCCCGGAGGAAGTATAAGCGCTCGCGCGGCACGGCGTTACGAGTCTTCGCTACGGCGGACGGCCGAGTGTCAACGCCGACGATCAGCACGTTCGGGGGTGGCGCTCAACGCTCGGTGTTGGCGACGCCTCCCGTTTCGATCGTAGAGGCCGCGAGCGCCTTGACCGCGAACGTCGTGCCGGCGTGCGTCAGGAAGTTCGAGGTTGTGAAGCTATTGCGTATGGACTGGGTCCACCAGTACCCTCCGGCCCGCTGGTTCGCCTTCAACCAGCCGACACCGCGCTGGATCGCGGCGTGCGACGCCGGCACGCCGGCCTGTCGCAGGACGTACATGACGAAGCCGGTGCCGTAGCCATCACTTTCGACAGTAACCGGGGGATCGGTGTCGAGCCCCTTGCGCATACGCCATACGCCGAGCTTTCCCGAGGCCCAGCCACCGTCGTCACGCTGCAGATCGAGAAGCTCGTCGATCCAGCGTTGGCGATCGGCGTCGCTGACCAGCCCCTCGTTGACGCTGCCGGCCCACAGCAGCATGCCGCGGTTGTGGGCGAACTCGGGCGGGTTCGCGTCGATGTGGTCGCGAATCCTGCGCATCCCCTCCACGGCGGCGTCAGTGCTGGCGTAGTCGCCCGGAGCCATGCCGGTAGCGATCGCCATCAGCGTGACGGGCCACTGGCGATCGTAGAACGGCGGCCAGTTGGATACAAACCCAGTCCAGTGGCCCCCTTCGTCCTGTAGCGACCAGGCGCGGTCGAGCGCCTCCACGGTGATGTCGCTGAGCTCTTTTTCACCGGACTGGGCCTCGTTGATGGCCAGAAACGCAGACGTGCCAACGACGTCCGGCACGTCTGGGGCGGGCGCATCGTTGCCAGGCACGTCGTTGGCGCGCCAGGAGCGCACGAAACGGGCAGCCTGACTGTGTACGATCTCGAATGCACGGCGCTCGCCGAAGATCTCGGGCGGTGCCGTGAGATACAAACCGTTCGTATGGCAGGTGACGCAGCCGTACTTCTCACCCCATGTCAGGGCAACCCGATCGAGGAAGCTGACGGCGCGCTCTAGCGAGAACGTATCGGCGAGAGCATCCTCACGCGCGTAGGGGCCCAGCTCTGCTGACGCCAGCAGCGTTACGAACTCCTCATCGCTCATCGAATCGGTGTCGGGCATCGCGGCATCGCCCGACTGTTGCGCCTGGATCGGCGGATGCGACGCTGCGTCGACGGTCGCGGTCGTGCTCAGCACAGACACCGTCACCAGCAGAACAGTCGCCAGCACTCCCGCCAGTGCCAGGCCTGCTCGCGGCATCGTCGGCGTGTTGTCGGGGGTTCGTAGCCCTGTCTGATCCACGCGGTGTCGATCGTCGCCCATCGCCGTTCTCCTGTCTGTGTGAGCTCATTTGGTCGAATGCAGCATCCACGCATCGAGCCATGCCACCGTACCATGTCGCCCGCGCTGGCGACCGGCGCTATCTGTTCTCCTCGCTGGTCTCCTCATAGCGCGCGCCACTCAGGGTATTGGCGAGCGAGTAGTTCCCCTCGTGGCACGCGTACTCGTACAGTGTCCGCGGTAATCCATTACCGCTGTGACCGTTGGCGTCTGTTGCCCATTGGGTCGCCGTTGTTCGCGTGTTCGACACCAGCCCCCACGGCTGTAGCACCAGGGCGCCCGTCGTCAATTTCTTTCTATGCAGGAACTTACGCCGACCCGAGCGTTGATTAGACGGCAGGAATCTTACGGGGCGAGCGTCCGTTGGATCGGGCCGAGTCGGCTCGGCGAGCGCGTTAGCAGGGTAGGCGAGAGCAGGCACCTTCCGCGTCGCGCCCCTCGTGCCGCCCTTGTTTTGCCCTTACGCGGAGCTAAAGCTGCGTAAACTGCGCAACCCTACGTAAACTCGTAAGTGGCCATGTCGACGGGAGAAAGCGCGGAATCGCCCGTCGCTGCAGGGTTCCGGAAACCGGGCGGGGCAGGTTTAAAAGGCCGGTGCTCTGCCAACTGAGCTAACGGCCCGGAGGAAGTAGGAGCGATGCTCCAGTTCGGAGCTACGCTGCCGGGACACGCGCCTCCCGTTACCTGTTCGTTACTTTCTGGCCCTGAAACGCCGAAAGGAACCTGGCCGCGCCGGCCGGCTCCCTTCCGCAACTCGTTACCTGTCAATAGGTTACATCAAGTGCCCAAGAGAGGACTTGAACCTCCACGGGGTTGCCCCCACTAGGTCCTGAACCTAAGGTCGACTTCTCGTCGCGGACTTCGAGCAGATGCATGGACGCGGCCACCGGTCTCGGCGGCGCACAGTTCCGGGGTAACTTCGGAACCGCCATCGGCGTCGAGGAAGTGAAAGGAAAGATCGAGCGGCGTCGTGCCGCCGTCGTGAAAGACAAACGCCACCGGACCCTGAGCGCCACCGAAGGGGCTAAGGTCCATCACCCGGCAGTGACGGATCGAATGGAGTGGAACTCACCAGCACCACCTCAAGACCGTCAACTCGATGCTCCTGACCCTTCTGCCTCGGTACCGCTGTCCGCACCTGCGCCGGCTGATTCGTTCCGGACAACGGCTGAGGCATCCTCATCGGAGCTGGGCGGCGGTGGCGTAGCCCTCCGGTTCGTCTTGTTCCTCACCGGGCAAGAAGTACTCTCCAGCGGAGTTCTTGCTCAGCGTGCCCGACTTGGCCATCGCCCAAAGCTCCTGTCCGACACGCGCACCCGGCTTCGTCTTTCCTTTGAACTGATAGCCACAATCGCGCAGACTCCGCGTAACCTGGGCAGGTTTCAGCGCCCCAGCTTCCTTGAGTACCGCTCGAACCCCATCACGAACACCGAGTCGACGTAATCCGGTGTCCGGCGGGGCCTTTTGTTCCGGAGGTGCTGCCTCTTGTTCCAGGATTAAGCGGAGGGCGGTCTGTCGTGTTGTCAGCCACTGCAGCCGTGCCTCAAGCTGAGCCATCTCATCCGCAACGCTCGCCTGTTCTGCTTGGAGTCCGTCACGAACGGCCTTGCTGATAGCCATTACCTTGTCTCTCGTCAGTAGGTTAGGGGTTCACCCGAGACTTCCTAGCTTAAGCTCTTATCGTGCTGCATGAAGAGAGGCCAGCTGGTTGTGTGCCGCATGGCGGGTGGGCGCGCCGCATTGCGGCGTGTGCTGTCCGTGACCGATCAGGCAGTGGAGCTCACCGCGGCTGGAGGGCCACCGACCTGGTACCGGCGCACAGACGTGTTCCGGATGGATGGGGCACTCCTGGCAGCGCTCGTACGCGCCCGCGCTGCCGGCGACACCGAAGCCCTGGAGGCGCTATGGGACCAGGCAGTGCCCTGGGCACCTGGAGGAGCAGGACGGGTGAAGGATACGGCTCGGGCGCGCCCGTGAAGGTCGGCTCCCTGTGCTAGCGACCCGAAGATAGGGCAATCAGAGGCAGCGATGCGTGGTGAAGTTGCAGCCCCGGGTGCGATTGCGGCCTCGGCGCTCGGTGTGTTCAGGGCTCCCCAGAGGTCCGGAGAAGTTCGCTTTATTCCCAGATTTAATGGTGGGAATAGTGAGGTGATAGTCCACTAGAAGTTCCTGTAAACTGTTGTAAACACATACTTTAGTTGTATTACTATGGCGGACGGCATCGGTGCCAATACGGCTATCTTCAGCATCATCTACGGGGTACTGCTTCGGCCTCTGCCCTACGAGCACGGCAACCGGCTGGTGCTGCTGGAGCAGTCCGCGCCCGGCGCACGGATCGCCAACGTCCAAGCCTCTATCCCGGAGCTCTACGACTACCGTGAGCAAGCCACCAGCTTCGAGGAGTTAGTCGAGTACCACACGATGTTCTTCGTGCTGCTCGGCAAGGATGAGCCGCAACGAATCCAGGCCGGTGTCGTTTCCGACAATTTCTTCGACACGCTCGGGGTGGCCCCGTTGCTGGGACGGACGTTCGTGGAAGGTGAGGACGACCTCGACTCCGAGGCGGTCCTAGTTCTGAGCTACGACTACTGGCGCAACGCCCACGGCGCAGATCCTGGCGTCGTCGGGCAGGTGTTCGAGGTCAACACGCGTCCGCACACCGTAGTAGGCGTGCTACCGCCGATTCCTCAGTTCCCCAACGCAGTCGACGTCTACATGCCAACCTCTGCATGCCCGTACCGCGCCAACGCAGAGCGCAACATGGCGGGCAACCGCAACGCCTTCCGCAACCTGTTCGTCTTCGGCCGGCTGCAGGGCGGCGCAACGGTTGGCAACGCCAGCGCTGAGATCGCCAGCGTGGCTTCGCGCTTCGAAGCAGACTTCCCCGACGCCTACCCAGCCGAGATGAACCTCACGGCGGGGGTCGTCGACCTCAAGCAGGAGCTCACCCGGAACGCCCGACCGGTGCTGCTCATGTTGCTGGCCACCGCCGGGCTGGTGCTGCTGATCGCCTGCGCCAACGTAGCCAACCTGAGCTTGGCCCGCGTGATGCGTCGAGAACAGGAAGTGGCGGTGCGCGCGGCACTCGGCGCCAGCCGCGTCCGCCTGATGCGCCAGCTGTTCACCGAGAGCGCGGTCCTGGCGATAATCGGTGGCGCAGTCGGCTTGGTGTTCGCCTATGTCGGACTCGATATGCTCGTCGAGTTCGCCGGGCGCTACACGCCGCGCGCCGCGACGGTAACCATCGACGGTTGGGCGTTGGCCTTCACGTTGCTGATCTCGCTCGGCACCGGCATCGCCTTCGGCACCTTCCCGGCGTTTCCCGGCACGCGCGATCTCGGCGGCGCCATCAAGGACGGAGCCCGCTCCACCGCAACCGGTGGGTTGCGGCTGCGCCGTGCGTTGATCGTCGCGCAGGTCGCCTTGGCGTTCATTCTGCTGATCGGTGCGGGCCTGACGCTGCGCAGCCTCCTGCGGCTGCAAGCCATCGACCCGGGTTTCGACACCGAGCACGTGCTGACCGCACGGGTTTCATTGGACTTCACGGCGTTCAACGACATGACCGAGATGCACGACTACCTGCAAGAGCTGGTCGTTGCGGTCGGTGACAGTCCCTTGGTGCGAACCGCGGCGCTGACGCAGAAGCCGCCGTACCGGCAGACGAATCCGAACCTGGCTGATTTCGTCATCGAAGGACGCGCCGTTGAGGAGACCCAGACACGACCCCAGCTGGACCTCAACGTCGTCACGCATGAGTATTTCGAGGTCCTCGGGATTCCGCTGCTCAGCGGCCGCTTGCTAGATAGCCGCGACGAGCCCAACGCCGCCCCGGTAGCGGTAATCAACGAGACACTCGCTCGGCTGTACTGGTCCGAGGAGGAGCCGATCGGTGCACGCGTCAGCTTCGATGACGGCGACACCTGGATCACGATCGTCGGCGTGGCGGGCGATACACGAATCTATGGTCCGGAAACACCTGTCACGGCGGAGTTCTACCGTCCCTTCGGTCAGGCCGGCATGCCGACGTGGCTCATGCTAAGAACGGTGGGTGATCCGGCAAGCGCTGGCCAGAGCGTCAAGGACGCCGCCTATGCTCTCGGCGCCAACCCGATCAGCGACCTGCATCCGATGGCCGCGCTGCGCGCCGACGCAGTAGCGTCGCCGCGGCTGACCGCCGCCCTACTGGGCATCTTCGCCGTCCTGGCGCTCATCGTCACGGTAACCGGTATCGCCGGCGTCATGGCGTTCTCGATCACGCAGCGAACCCGCGAGATGGGCCTACGGATGGCACTAGGTGCACAGCGACAGCGCATTCTGGGGATGGTCGTTCGTCAGGGCATGGTGCAGGTGGTCATCGGGCTGGCGATCGGACTCGCCGGCGCGATCGCCTTCGGTCGCGTCCTCAGAGGACTGTTGTTCGAGGTTCAGCCGAGCGATCCCATCACCTTCACGACCGCGCTACTGGCGCTCGCCGCCGCCGCACTGATCGCCATCGTGATACCGGCTCGCCGCGCTGTAGCAGTCGACCCAGCCATCGCCCTGCGGCAAGACTGATGGATGTCCCGCGGCAGCGCTCCCCGGATCGGGGGCGCGCCGTCATCGTCGGTCTTCTGGCCGTCGCTGTCGTCGCCGGGTACGGACCGCTCAAGCGAGCCGGCGTCGACCTCCTGGAACTGGGGGGGCGCGCCGGAGCCGCTTGGCTACGAGCAACCCCGGAGCCGTCGAGCGGCCAGACGGCGCTCGCCGCCGAGCCCTTCACGCTCGCTTTCGGAGTCGATGGGAACTTGAAGTTCCCAAACGCGTACCGGGAGTGGGTCTTCGTGGGCTCTGCCACCGGCCTGGCCTATGGTGAGACCTCGGCAACACGTCGGCGCGGTGATCGTAACGGCCAGGATCACCCTGGCGTGTTTACCCAGGTTTATCTTGAGCCTGGTGCGTACCACCACTTCCGACAGACGGGGCAGTTCAAGGAAGGCACCACCTTCGCCCTCGAGATGCGCGAGCCGACGACCGGCGTCTCGATAGCCGGCGACGGCTGGTTCGCCGGAGACCTTCAGGGCATCCACGCCGCCATCAAGGACACCGAGCGTTTCGGGGGTTGGGCCTACTTCAACGTCGACACGTCTGGGGTCGCCCGTCGCGTAGGTACCCCGGCCTGCGGCGCGTGCCATGCGGAACACGGCGCGATCGACAACGTCTTCGTGCAGTTCTACCCACCGCTGACGGAGGCGGCGAGCTCGGACGGCCACTGAGCTCGTTTTACCACCCAGCGCGAGCCTGCTACGATGATCGTCGGCGCACGGCTCGGTACCGCCCGCCTCCGAGAGCCGCTCGGCGCCGCTTCCGCTTGCCCACGATGCTGAATAGTATCCTCACCAAGTTCATCGGCACTCACAACGAGCGCGAGCTGAAGCGGATTCGCGAGCGCTACGTCGAGCCGATCAACGCGCTCGAGCCAGAGTACGAGTCGCTGGCCGACGGCGACCTGCGCGCCAAGACGGACCTATTCAGGAGCCGTCTGGCCGATGGTGAAGGGGTCGACGACCTCCTCGCGGAGGCGTTCGCTGCCGTACGTGAGGCCTCGCGTCGCACTACCGAGATGCGCCCCTACGACGTGCAGTTGATCGGCGGCGTCGTGTTGCATCGCGGCATGATCGCCGAGATGACCACCGGCGAGGGCAAGACGCTGGTTGCCACGCTGCCGGCCTATCTGAACGCCCTCGAGGGCAAGGGCGTGCACGTAGTCACCGTGAATGACTATCTGGCGCGACGCGACCGCGACTGGATGGGGCCGATCTACGAGTTTCTCGGGCTCCGGGTGGGGACGATTCAAAACGAGATGGGCGACGCCGAGCGCCAGGAGGCATACCGCAGCGACATCACATACGGCACCAACAACGAGTTCGGCTTCGACTACCTGCGCGACAACATGAAGTTCCGCCTCGAAGATCGCGTGCAGCCCTCTCACCACTACGCCATCGTCGACGAGGTGGACTCGATCCTCATCGATGAGGCGCGTACGCCGCTGATCATCTCCGGCCCCGCCGAACAGTCCACCGAGCTGTACTACAAGATCGATCGCATCATCCCGAGACTGCGCGCCGAAACCGACTACGAGATCGACGAAAAGCAGCGCAGCGCGGCGTTGACCGAGGAAGGTGTACATCACGTCGAGCGCTTGCTGAAGATCGACAACCTCTACGACGTCAACAACATGCCGCTGGTACACCACGTACAGCAGGGACTGCGTGCCCATGTGCTGTACAAGCGCGACAAGGACTACCTGGTAAAGGACAACCAGGTGATCATCGTCGACGAGTTCACCGGCCGGATGATGGCCGGCCGCCGCTGGAGCGACGGCTTACACCAGGCGGTCGAGGCCAAGGAAGGGGTGCAGATCGAGCGCGAGAACCAGACGCTGGCAACGGTCACCTTTCAGAACTACTTCCGCATGTACAGCAAGCTCGCCGGTATGACCGGCACGGCGATGACCGAGGCGCCGGAGTTCGGGAAGATCTACGGGCTCCAAGTTGCCGAGGTCCCCACCAATCAACCCCTGCGCCGCAGCGAGTACTCGGACGTCATCTTCCGCACCGTCGGCGAGAAGTGGACTGCGGTGGTCGAGGAGATCGAGGCGCTCAACGAATCGGGCCGCCCGGTGCTTGTCGGCACGGCATCGATCGAGAGCTCGGAGCATCTGTCGAGGCTGCTCAAGAAGCGGCGTATCGACCATGTCGTGCTGAACGCCAAACACCACGAGCGCGAGGCGGAGATCGTTGCCCAGGCGGGGCAGGCTCGTGCGGCCACCATCGCCACCAACATGGCCGGCCGTGGGACCGACATCGTGCTCGGCGAAGGGGTGGCAGATCTCGGTGGCCTGCACGTTCTCGGCACTGAGCGTCACGAGGCACGCCGTATCGACAATCAGCTGCGCGGCCGCACCGGCCGGCAGGGCGACAAGGGCTCGTCGCAGTTCTTCCTGTCGCTGGAGGACGACCTGCTGCGCGTATTCGGCATGGACAAGCTGCAGGGGCTCATGAAGCGGCTCGGCATGGAGGAAGGCGTACCCATCGAGGATCGTATGGTGACGCGCGCCATCGGGCGCGCGCAGAAGCAGGTCGAGGGGCGCAACTTCGAGATCCGCAAGCACCTGCTCGAATACGACGACGTCATGGAGAAGCAGCGCCAGGCCATTTACTCGCAACGCCGCGGCTTCCTGTCGGACCCCGATATACCCGGCAAGTTTGTACGTGAATCGGCCCAGGAGATCCTCGACTGGTTGGTGGAGGGGCATTGCAAGGCGGATCAAGACCCGCTCGATTGGCCGCTCAAGGAGCTCCAGAGCCACCTCGCCGACTTCTTCGGCGTCGACCCCGACGAGTTGCCGATCGACCTGGACCACGACACCCCGGCAGACGTACAGGCCAACCTCGAGGAGCTAGTCACGGGCCGCTACGTTGGCAAGGCGGAGCGACTCGGGGACTTGCTGCCCGAGTTCGAAAAGTGGATCTGCTTGCAGGTGCTCGACGCCAAGTGGAAGGACCACCTCTTCGCGCTCGACCGGCTCAAGGAGGGCATCGGCCTGCGGGGCTACGGCCAGCGAAACCCCCTGGTGGAGTACAAGCGCGAGTCGTTCGACATGTTTCAAGAAATGAACGACCGTATCCAGGCGGAGGTCGTGCGGTACGCGTACCGCATGGAGCCGATGACCCGCGAGGAGCAGGAAGCGCAGCTGGCACGCCGCCGTGAAGCGGCGGCCCAGGCAGAACGTGTGGCCGCAGCCGCCACACGAGGCCGGGCACCGGAGGTAGCGACGGTCGTAAAGCAGAGCGACAAGGTCGGCAGAAACGACCCCTGCCCCTGCGGCAGCGGCAAGAAATACAAGAAGTGCCATGGCTATTAGTGTCCTGTAACATCACGGCCGAGACAAAGGCTCCGGATGAACCAACACGACATCCTTCTCGCGCTTACCTTCGATGACGTACAGCTGATCCCCGCCCGCTCCAGCTTCATGCCCTCGGAGGCGGATATAGGCACACGTCTGACGCGAGACATCGAGCTCGGGATTCCGCTGTTGTCAGCGGCAATGGACACCGTCACCGAAGCGCCGATGGCGATCGCCATGGCGCAGCACGGCGGCGTTGGTGTGATCCATCGCAACCTGACCGTCAATCAGCAGGCCGACGAAGTCGACAAGGTGAAGCGCTCCGAGAGCGGCATGATCGTCGACCCGATCACCATCGGCCCGTCGGCGCCGATTCGCGACGCGCTCGACCTGATGTCGAAGTACAAGATCTCCGGCGTACCGGTGACCGACGAAGCGGGACACGTGCTCGGTATCTTGACCAACCGCGACGTGCGATTCGAGACCGATCATCAGCGACCGATCGACGAGCTCATGACCAAGGACGACCTGGTCACGGTTCGCCCGGGAACGACGCTCAATGAAGCGGTGGCGGTGCTACACCGACACCGCATCGAGAAGCTGCTGGTGACTGATGAAGCCGGGCTGCTCAGAGGCTTGATCACCGTCAAGGACATCCAGAAGAAGAAGGACTATCCGAGCGCCTGCAAGGATGACTCCGGGCGGCTGCGCGTGGGCGCCGGCGTCGGCGTAGGCGCCGACGCCATCTCGCGCGCCGTTGTGCTCCTCGAAGCGGGCGTCGACATCATCGTGATCGACACCGCGCACGGTCACACCGACAGCGTGATCGAGACGCTCAAGCACATCAAGAAGGACCGCCCCGACGCGGTCTGCGTGGTTGGCAACATTGCCACTGCCGATGCTACTCGCGACCTCATCGCGGCCGGCGCCGACGCCGTCAAGGTGGGCATGGGCCCCTCGGCGATCTGTACCACACGGGTAGTAGCCGGCGCCGGTGTGCCGCAGGTCACCGCCATTGCCGAATGCGCCAAGGCTGCCCGAGGCACCGGCGTGCCGGTCATCGCCGACGGCGGCATCAAGTACTCCGGTGACATCGCCAAGGCGATCGCCGCCGGCGCCGATGCCGTCATGGTGGGCTCGCTGCTCGCCGGGACGGAGGAGTCGCCGGGAACTATCGAGCTGTATCAGGGGCGCTCCTTCAAGGCGTACCGCGGTATGGGATCCGTTGGCGCAATGCAGGCCGGCAGCCGCGACCGCTACTTCCAGCCCGACGTGGAAGAAGCCAAGCTTGTTCCGGAGGGCATCGAGGGGCGTGTTCCGTACAAGGGCTCGGTTACCAACACGATCCACCAACTCATGGGCGGCCTGCGTGCCGGCATGGGATACACGGGGTGCCCGACGATCGCCGATATGCACGAACGAGCTCGGTTTCTGCGCATTACCGCCGCCGGGCTTCGCGAGGCACACGTGCACGACGTGCAGATCACCAAGGAAGCCCCCAACTACAGGGTCGAGTGAACCGCCGACATTTGCTCGCTGCCCTGGCCACTGCCTGCGGGTGGTCGCCGTTGGCTCAGCACGCCTGGACCCGGCACGCCGGGACTCAGCAAGCTCGGGCCGGATTACCACCCACCACGCCTGCCGCCCTGCCGCGACAGACGCCGGCCGCCGTCGTGGAGGCAGTTGTGCTCGGAACGGCGCAGGACGCGGGCGTGCCGCAGATCAACTGCTTTTCGGACAACTGCGCCGCAGTGCGATCCGGGCGGCGCGCCGCGCCGCTGGTGGCCTGCGTGGGCCTGATCGACCATGCCGCGGGACGCAGATTCCTGCTCGACGCCACGCCCGACATCGTGGCCCAGGTCGGGGCATTGCTGACGCCAACCGGTGAGACGCCACCAGGGCGCAGCGGTACGGTGCCCCTAGAAGAGCTGCTCCACGGGATCTTCCTGACTCACGCTCACATCGGCCACTACACCGGCCTGGTGCATCTGGGTAAGGAAAGCGCGGCGCCGCGCCAGTTGCCGGTATACGGCAGCCAACGTATGTGCGCCTTCCTGCGCACCAACGCCCCGTGGGACGCGCTGGTGAGCGGGTCCTTCATCGATCTGCGACCCCTGACCGCGGGACGACGGGTACAGGTTTCGCCTTCGCTGGCGGTAACGCCGTTCGACGTCGTGCACCGCGCCGAGTACACCGACACGCTGGGCTACCTGGTACACGGGCCCGAAACAACGTTGATGTACGTTCCCGACGCCGACGTTTGGGACGGGTGGGACACACCGTTCGACAATCTGCTCCGCACCAGCGACGTGGCGCTCATCGACGGCGCGTTCTGGTCCTACGACGAGCTCGGACATCGCGTGCAGGCCGATATCCCCCATCCGCCTGTGTCGCAAACACTGGAACGCCTGCGTGGCTTGCAGGACCTTCCCGAGGTTCGCTTTATCCATCTGAACCACACGAACCCGCTCTGGGACGTGGACAGCCCGCTTCGCCGTGAACTGCCACCCGGGTTCAGCGTCGCCGAAACCGGGCAGCGACTGGCGCTATAGCAGGCCACACTTTCACCACGGCCTGCGAGTGGCCTGTAACAGATCATCTGCTACAGGCCACTTCTAAGAGAAGGCCTAGTTCGGTCAAGGGCAATGTGGTGCCCAGCGAAGAATCGATCTGCACGCCATGCTCCTATTCGCACTCTGGTGGACGAGGATTCAGGTCGTCCGGTGCATTCTGGGGTCCGTCCCGATTCGAGGCGCTGCAATCTAGCTGCCGAGCTCGAAGCTCGTAGTGACCTTCGCAGTCGCCCGGACCGGGCGGTCAGATCGATAACCGTTGGGTCGCGTCGCCCTACCGACCTCCTGGTTGCGGGTTAGTTCATGCTGCTGAAACCTCTACAGGTGCGCGCAACGGTTCGTACTCGTCTCCACTCAGCCACAGTCGGTGCAGCACAACGGCGAGCTTACGGGCGACAGCAACTGCTGCCTTTTTGTTGCCATGAGGACCACCGCGTCCGGCCAGCTTGAGCCCCCAGCGTCTGAGCTCAGTATCGGGCCCGAAGGGGCCCAGGATGTAATGCGCCGAGCCCACCAACAGGCGTCGGAGCATTTTGTCGCCCGCCTTGGTTATTCGTAGCGCAGGGTCCTTGTCCCCCGACTGCCGTTTCTTCGGTCTCAGTCCCAGGTACGGGCCCACGGCTCTGGAGGTATTGAACCGCTCCGGCTCCTCGAGCGTCAGCACATACGCCAGTGCGGTCAGAGCTCCGACCCCGGCCACTTGCTGGAGCTGCTGTGTCTCCGGGTATCGCCCCTGGCACAGCTGCGCGATCTGACGCTCGTATTGCTGGATGTTGCCCGTCAGCATGGCGATCGTTTCAAGCACCGGCTCGAGCGCTCCCTTGAGCCGCTCCGGTATGTGCTCTGGCGCGGTGCGCGCGAACGCCGGCGTCGAGCACCTGGGAATACGACAACCGGCCGACTTGACCGCACCACGCACATGGCTCACCAACTGCGTGCAGCTCTTTACCAGAGCATCTCGGCTCCGAATCACGGCTAGATCCGCTCGCGCTTGTCTGCCTCGATGCTGCACCGTCTTAAGCAGCTTTGGGTCCATTCTGCCCACTCGTGCCAGGTGCTCGGCATCCAACCGGTCGGTCCGTGCTCGCCATAGATCAGCTTCAGCCGCCTCGGGTTAGCCACCAGCACCTCATGACCCAGTTGCTTCAACTGCTCACTCATCCACGGCGAGTGCGTTCCAACCTCCAGCACTACTCGAGCGGGCTCCTCGCACCCGAACCGCCTCGCCAGCCCCTCCGGGCTCGTCCTCACCCGCCCTTCCTCCATCACCCTGCCCTTACTGTCGAGCACGCACATACGGCTGTACCGGTCGCTTACGTCCAGTCCAATCGTTACACTCCTCATCGGCCAACCTCCTTGGGCTTCGAGCCCGTTACGTTTGAAGAAACGTTTGCAGAGCCGTCAGGCTACTGCGTTCAGGAGGTTGGCCTTCTCATCTCATCTAGTCGGTGGCGCCTCCGGGCTTGCGGAACTTCAGCAACATTCGATCGGTCATGTAGCGAGTTTTGCCCGGCTGAATGAAGACCGCGTAGTCATCGTCGTCGCGCTTCAAGATATCCGACTCGCCGACGTACTCGAACCCCGCCGCTTCGAGGTCGGCGATGACGGTTCCCTCGCCGACACGATGCGACGCCATATCGTGACCTTCGGCCTGATTCAGACGCACCTCGACCACACCGACGACTCCCCCCGGCACCAGGGCGCGGTGCAGCTCGGCGAGGGTCGCGGGCACGTCCGGGAAGAGATGGTACGCACGAACGGCCACCACGGCATCGAGGCTGCCGTCCTCCAGCTCGGCGAGGTCTTCGACGAAACGGACGTTGCCCGCGGTCGCCAGATCACCGCCCTCGTCGAAGCGGAATCTGAACTCCTCGCTGCCGCCTTCGGCCACGACGACGCCCGTTTCTCCCACCAGGTGAGCGAGTCGCTCGGCGTTGTAGCCGCCCCCTGACATGACATCGACAACGCGATCGCCGACACCGATGCCCAGGAAGGCATACACCTGGTCAGGCTTGGAGAAATGATCACGGTTCGTTCTGCCTTCGCCGTGGTGATCGTCGTCTGCGGCGACCTCTCCGTCACCGTGCTCCGGTTCCGCCATCGCGTCGTCGCTCGCGACGTTGGCGACGTCTTGATCTTGCGTCGAGCATCCAAGGAGGGCGGTGGTAAGTGCCAACGGCAGCACGGCAAGGCGGAACTTCATCGGTGGAACTCCTGACAGGCCATGGTAGACGGGGACGTCCGGATCACGGGAACTGTACCCTGCTTGCATGCAGCTGGACAGCGTATTGACCAGCTCCCGGGTCGCATTGCCGGGCGGCGTTCAGGCAGCCGACGTCGGGGTACGAAACGGGTGCGTCGAGATCATCGCCGATGCCGGCAGCCTTACGGCGGCCCAACGGCACGATCTCGACAATCTGTGGCTGCTCCCGGGCCTTGTCGATCCGCACGTGCACGTCAACGAGCCTGGCCGCACCCACTGGGAGGGCTTCGAGACCGCCTCGATGGCGGCGGCGGCGGGCGGAGTGACCACCATCATCGACATGCCGCTCAACAGCTCGCCCGTAACCACCACTGCGGAGGCGCTGCGGGCCAAGATCGAGGCCGCGGCGGACAAGTGTAGCGTCGACTACGGCTTCTGGGGCGGGGTCGTGCCAGGTAACCGGGATCACATCGAGGATCTGCTCGATGCCGGGGTGCGCGGGCTCAAGTGCTTTCTGTGCTCTTCCGGCCTCGACGATTTCCCCGCTCTGTCCGATGCAGACTTGGAGCGCGCCGCCGAATTGCTGGTGCCACGGGGCAAGCCGCTTCTAGTGCACGCGGAAGACCCCGGCGATCTGGAGCTCGCCGCCGCTTCGTGCGGCCTGAAGAACTCACCGAGCTCATACAGCAGCTATCTCGCCTCCAGGCCGGAGGCCGCAGAGCACACGTCGATAGAGCGCCTGATCGCGCTCAGCGAGAGCTCTCGTTGCCACACCCACGTGGTGCACCTGTCGGCTGCCAGCTGTGTCCCCCTGCTGGCCGCTGCGCGACGCTCGGGCACGCCGATTACGGTCGAGACCTGCCCCCACTACTTGACGCTGGCAGCGGAGCACGTGCCCGATGGAGGCACCCAGTTCAAGTGCGCACCACCGATCCGTGAGAGAGCCAACGGCGAGGCACTCTGGCGGGCGCTGGGCGCCGGCGCTATCGACTTCATCGCCTCGGACCACTCGCCCTGCCCCACTGAATTGAGGTGTCTCGACAGCGGTGACTTCTGCCGCGCCTGGGGCGGCATAGCCAGCCTGCAGCTCGGACTCGCGCTCATCTGGACGGAGGCGCGCCAGCGCGGTCATGACCTCGACCGGGTTCGTGCCTGGATGTGCACAGAGCCCGCCCGCCTGGCCGGGATCGAGCATCGCAAAGGCTCGATCGCCCCGGGCCTCGATGCCGATTTCGTGGTCTTCGACCCGGACGCATCGTTCCGCGTCGACCCCGCCGCGCTGTTTCACCGGCACCCCGACACTCCCTATGCGGGGATGGCACTGCGTGGCAGGGTAGTCGCCACATTTCTGCGCGGCCGC
Organism: Acidobacteriota bacterium; assembly: GCA_965205505.1. GTDB lineage: Bacteria > Acidobacteriota > UBA890 > UBA890 > WLXD01 > DASCOT01. The sequence goes on along the minus strand of CBDBHB010000009.1, from coordinate 1,732,035 downwards.
TGCATCTACGACAGAGGGGAAATCGACGGCGCGCACGGCCTGTGGATCGACGCACCACGATGAGCGACACCTTCGATAGCAGCGACTTCGCGCGCCTCACCGATCTGGCGGCGGCCCGGCTCGGCGGCCGCGCCGTCCTCACCAACGACGAGTTCTTCGCCGGCAAGGAGAATCTGGTGAAGGACGAGGCTCCGGTGTTCCGGCCCGGCGAATATACGGACCGAGGCAAATGGATGGACGGCTGGGAGTCACGCCGTCGGCGCACGCCTGGCAACGACTGGTGCATCGTACGGCTCGGAGTGTCTGGCCGGATCGTCGGCGTGGGCGTGGAGACGACCCACTTCAGCGGCAACCACCCGGCGAGCTGCTCGATCGACGCCTGCCATTGTGCGGACGAGATCCCGCCAGACGGAGCCGAATGGCACGAGATCCTGGCGCGCTCGCCGCTGAACGGCGACTCGGTGAACCGGTTCGCCCTGGCATCGTCCGACACGTTCACCCACGTCCGCCTAAACATCTATCCGGATGGCGGGGTGGCGCGCCTCCGCCTGTACGGCGTTGCCACTCCCGCCCAGGGCACGCACCTCGATGCGCCGGTCGATCTCGGCGCGGCGATGGGCGGTGGCAACATCGTCGATTGCAGCGACAAGTATTTTTCGGCCCCGCAGAATCTGATTGCCCCGGGCACCTCGAGCGGCATGCACGACGGCTGGGAAACGCGGCGACGACGTGGTCCGGGACACGATTGGTGCATCGTCAGGCTGGGGCAGCGTGGCTCCGTGCAGGCGGTCGTGATCGAGACCTCCCACTTCAACGGCAACTACCCGGACCGCTGCAGCGTGGACATTGCGGACCTGACAACCGCTGGTGACCCGCTCGCCCCGGTGATGGCGAGCGACTGGCGACCGTTGGTCCCCGAATCGAAGCTCGAGGCTGACCGCAGTCATCGCTTCGAGCTCGACGACGCCGTGACCGGTACCCACGTACGGCTGAACATCTTTCCCGATGGCGGTGTGGCCCGGCTTCGCGTGCTCGGGCGCCCCGCCGAATAATGCGGTCGCGCTTGGAGTGGCTGAACCGGCTACCCCCCGACGTCGCTGCAAGCGAGCTTCTCCGCTGCTGCGGCTCACGCCGCTGGACCGACGCCATGGTCGCCCGGCGCCCGTTCGCCGACAGCGTCGAGCTGCTCGACGCCGCCGCCGAAGTTTGGGCAGCGCTAGGGCCCGACGACTGGCTCGAGGCGTTCGGCCATCATCCGCGTATCGCCGGAAACGACTCGCAGCAGGATCAATTCCGATCCACGCGCGACTGGTCGAGCAGCGAGCAGTGTGGCGTGGACTCGGCCATCGCGTCGGTGCGTCAACGCTTGCGGACCGCCAACGACCATTACTACGAACGCTTCGGCTATACCTTCTTGATCTGCGCCACCGGCAAGAACGCCGCCGAGATGCTGGCACAAGCCGAGAGCCGGCTGCTCAACGAGCCCGACACCGAGATTGGAGTCGCCGGCGAGGAGCAGCGTCGCATCACCCGCCTGCGGTTGGGTAAGCTGTTGAGCCTATGAGCACCGTCAGCACGCACGTTCTCGATACCGCGCTAGGTGGCCCGGCCGCTGACGTGCGCGTAGCCTTGTATCAACGCCAAGCGGACGGGTGGGAGCGCCTTGCCACGAGCATCACCGACGGCGACGGGCGCGCCGGGAGCTTTCAGCAACAAGGTGAGGAATTGGCGCCGGGCACCTATCGCCTGCGATTCGCCACCGGCGCGTACTACGAGTCGCACGGAACCGCGTGCTTCTATCCTCGCGTCGACATCGTATTCGCGATCGAGGCACTGAACGAACACTATCACGTACCGCTGCTGTTGAGCCCGTTCGGCTTCTCGACCTACCGGGGTAGCTAGTGTGCTATCTCCGATATGGCTTGACGCTTGCAGAGGGAATTGCGGGGGAGCTCAAGGATGGGCCCGGAAGGCGATGCTTTCGTATCGTCGACGGGTCCTGACGCCGAGATCGCCCGCAAGTCCCTCTGCCCGTAGGGTAGCGGCGGGACCGGGCGATTCCTTCGTCGCGGCTCCTCGACGATGTACCAACATCGCCCTCGTCGCCGCTCCGCGGACTCGCCCCGTCGCGCTCGCTACAAGCGTCAAGCCATATCGGATACAGCACACTAGCGCTCGCCTTCGAGCGTTTCGCCGCGGCGGCCCGCCAGGATCTTCGCGAACGAGCGACCTCGCAGCTCGTCCAGTGAGAGTCCGGTCTCGAGCACCTCACGCTCGCTCAAAGCGCCGCAGCCGAGGCCTCGCAGGAAGAAGTTCAACAGGCCTTGTCCGGTTGCGGCGTCGTCGAAGACCTGGCCCACGAGCGTAGCTTGCGCCGCCACCGATACGAAATTCCGCAAACGGCGACTCGCGGCATCTACATTCTCGAGAAAGAATGCGTATACCGCCGCATATCGAGTCGGCAGCTGCGAAGGATTCAGGTCCCAGCCTTGGTAAAAGCCGTGTCGCAGCGAGTGGCGCACGTGCTCGTAGTGCAGGCGCCAAGCGGAGTGGAAGGAACGTCGATTCTCTTCCACCTGCACTCGTGTTAGCTCGGTATCCGGGCCAGCGCGGTGAACCGGAACCGGGATCACGTTGGTAGCCCCGTCAGAGAGCATCACGCCGGTTCCGGCCAAGGCAACCTTCATCATGTGGCGGGCAAAGTCACATGCGGGATGGTCCATTACCTGGTACTGGGCGCTGATTCCCGCCGCAGCGGTGTAATCATAGACACCGAAGTGTGCCCCCACACAGCGCCCACGCGTCGCCTTGACCAGCGCCGGCAACATCGATGACCCATCGCTGGCGATGATCGACTGGGGCGTCTCGATCATGAGCTCCAGCCGTAGCGCCCCGGGTTCGAGGCCGACGGCGAGCTCCAGTTGCTCGAGCACGTCGACGAAGAGCTTTACCTCCTCTGGATCCATTATCTTCGGCAGCGTCACCGCGAAACCGTCGGGAAGTAGCCCCCCGGTTCGGTCGAGCAGCGTCGTAATGAAGATATCGAGCGTCGACACGCTGCGGCGGTACATCTCCTCGTCCAGGGGCTTGACGCGAATACCGATGAACGGCGGCAGCGCAGCGGTGGCCAGACCTTCGGCAACCGCCTCGGCTGCGGCGACGGCGCAAGCGTCTTCTTCAACATCCGGGCGGTTTCCGTAGCCGTCTTCGAAGTCGAGTCGAAAGTCTTCGACGGGCTCGGTCTCGAGCTTGGTGCGCACGCGCTCGTAGATTCTCTGGCGCAACCCGTCGTCCGCCGCCAGGCCAATCGCATCGCCGAACGTCGCCGCGTCAGGCGCATACGTATCGAGCTCACGCAACGCCAGGTCTCCCAAGCGACGCGCAGTGCCGGCGCGGAACAGCTGGGCGCCGCCGTAAACAGTGTGTACCGGCTGCCGGTCGGACGACTCACCGGGATAACGCTCGGCGAGGTCATCGGTCAGAGGTCGAATACGCTGCCCGAGGTCATCGAGCACGTGATCATTGAAGGAACGCTTCATGGGGCGAGCACCGGGTCGGTCAATGGACCCACGCGCACTTGGCGCGAAGGAAATGGTAAACGACGCGACTCATCACCTTTTGGCGATAGCGCGCCGTCGAGCGGATGTCGTCAATCGGCGACACATCGCCGCGGATCGCCTCCAGCAGGTCGGCCGGCGAGCTCACCTCGACCTCGGCGTCGAGCAGGCGCTCCAGTCGCGGGCACCGGCAGACCGTCGCTGCCATGCTGTTGGCGACCACGCGCCAGCCCTCGTCCGAACACGCCAACGCGACACCCACCTTGCTGATTGCCTGAGCACGGCGCGACCCGACTTTGATGAACTCCTCGAAGCGATGCTCGCGGCGCGGCACCCACACCCGTGTGATGAGTTCATCGGGTCGCATTTCGAGCTGCTTGTAGCCATGGTAGAAGCCGCTCAACGGAATCCGCCGCGTGCTCTCCCTGCAGGCCAACTCGACCTCGGCGCCGTATGCCATCAGCACCGGCACCCCATCGGCCGCCGGCGAACCGTTGGCGATATTCCCCGCCCAGGTGCCGCGCGTTTGGATCTGCACTGCCCCGACCGTGCGCGCCGCCGCCTGCAACATGGAAAGCTCGGCGCCGACGCGCGGATCGCTCAGCACGTCCCAGTAGGTCGTCAATGCGCCGATGCCCAGCGAGCGGTCGTCCCAGACGAGCGACTTCAGCCCCCCGACGCCGCCCAGGTCGAGAAAGACACGATCGTGCAGATCGAGGTGCTCCGGCCAGTCGACCATCAAGTCGGTACCCCCGGCGATAGGCAGCGCGTCCGGTTCCGATGCCCTCATCTGCAAGGCCCCGTCTAGCGTATCCGGCATCAGCACACGCATGCGATCAGGCTCCATCCTCGGCGCCGTCGGCATCCAAGGCCGCCTGTAGACCCTCGATGATGCCGTCGTAGCCGGTGCAGCGGCAGAGGTTGCCCGCCATTAGCTCACGAGCACAAAACTGCTCCAGCAAGTGGGGCCGCGTCACGACCCACGTGGCCATCATGACCACCCCCGGCGTGCAGGCGCCGCACTGGGTGGCGCCGCTCTGCAGCAAGGGCTCGACGGAGTGCCCGTCGATGGCCTCGATGGTGATCACCTCGCGCCCACGCACCTGAAACACCGGCACCAAGCACGCGTTCACCGGATCGCCATCGAGGTAGACCGTGCAAGCGCAACACTCGCCTTCACCGCAGCCTTCCTTGGTACCCGTGAGGCCGAGCGAATAGCGCAGCAGATCGAGCAACCGCGCCGTCGGCTCCGTCTGCACGGTGACCTGCTCGCCGTTGAGCTTGAAGGCAATCTCCATCGAACCGATGCCTCGCCGCGTCACGACGCGTCCTCGAGCATGTCGAACAGACGTTCCGGGGTGAGCGGGATCGACGTGGGCTGCCGCCCCAGGGCAGCGGCGACGGCATTGATCACGGCCGGAGCTGGCCCGTCGATGGGCATCTCCCCGATGCCTTTGGCACCGCCCGGACCGGGTGCACCGGCCTTCTGCAAGAAGAAGACACGCACCGGCGGCACGTCGACGCTGGTGGGAATGATGTAGTTGGTGAGCTGATTGTTGCGCATGGCGCCACCCTCCAGCTTGCAGTCCTCCATCAGCGCCCATCCGATCCCCTGCACCACACCGCCCTGGACCTGGCCCCGCGCCAGCGTCTCGTTCATTACCCGGCCAACTTCCTGCACGGCGACGAAGTCGGTCACACGAGTGTTGCAGGTGCGCAGGTCGACCTCGACCTCGGCGATGTAGGTGGCCCACGAGAAGGCCGCATAGGCGTCGCCGCGGTAGGCCTCATCGTCCCACTCCACCCATTCAGGCTTGCGGTATTCGGCCTCGACACGGAGCGATCCTCCGGGATGGTCTGCATACCACTGACGGATCGTCGCCTTGAGCTGGTCTCCCACGGTGTCGGACAAGACCCCGAGACGAACCCTGAGTTCGTCGCAGGCGCGTTCTAGCAGGTGCCCGACAACCATTACGGTGCGCGAGGCCACGGTCGGACCACTGTCGGGCACCTTTGCGGTGTCGGGCTCGGCGATCGACACGTCACCGTCGGCGTAGCCGAGCCGTTCGGCGGCAATCTGTGTGAACACGGTTGCGGTGCCCTGCCCCATCTCGGTGGACGCTGCCAGCACTGTCACACTGCCGTCGGGCCGCGTGGCCAAGCCAACACGAGACTTCAGGTACACCTCGCCGGCACCGGTGAAACCACAGCCGTGATAGAAGCTCGCGAGCCCAACGCCGCGGCGCAGGTACGGGTGCTCGGCGTTGAACGCGACGTGCTGCTCCTGGCGCTTGGCGTACTCGGCGTGGCGCAGTGCTGCGTCGAGCACGTCGATGCGATCCGCCCCGTCGCTGATCACCTGGCCCGTCGACGTGGTTTCTCCGTCGCGCAGCAGGTTGATACGCCTGAGCTCGGCAGGGTCCATCCCGATCCGCGTCGCAACCACGTCCATATGGCGCTCGTTGGCGAATTGCGACTGTGGGGCCCCGAAACCGCGAAACGCTCCATAGGGTACGGTGTTCGTGAGCATGGCCCGACCGACGATGCGGACGTTGTCGCAGGAGTACGGACCGGCAGCGTGGATGATGGCGCGGCTCAGGACCACGGGTGACAAGGTCACGTAGGCGCCGCCGTCGAGATCGACCTCGATGTCCTGCGCCACTAGCCGGCCCTCGGCATCGAGCCCGGTGCGGTGGCGTACCTGGGCCGGATGGCGCTTCGTCGTGGCGGCCATGTCCTCGCCGCGGTCATAAACTATTTTCACCGGCCGGCCGGCCTTGAGCGCCAGCAACGCGGCATGCGCGGCAATTGTCGACGGGTACTCCTCCTTGCCACCGAAACCGCCGCCAGTCGGGGCATGGATGATGCGGACCCCAGCATCGTCGCGTCCGAGCGCATGCGTGAGGGCGGCATGGATGTAGTAGGGGCACTGCATGCTGCCCTTGACCGCCACCGCGCCGTTGTCCTCGACCCAGGCGACCATACCCTGAGTCTCGAGGTACACATGCTCTTGGGCACCGGTCTCGTACACGCCCTGCACGACGTACGTCGCCGCCGCGAGCGCCGCTTCCACGTCGCCCTTTGCGATGCTGAGTTGCTTGAGCACGTTGTCGCTGCCGTGCTGAATCTGATCCCGGGACGGCGACATCCTGAAATCGAAGATCGGATCCTCGGGTTCGACTACGATCTCGACGGCAGCCACTCCACGGCGGCACATCTCTCGCGACTCGTGCGCCAACAACAGCACCGGCTCGTGGACGTGGCGCACCACACTCCCGGCGAGGACCGGCTGGTCGGTCTCCAACAGCTTGATCACGTTCTCGCCCGGGATGTCGGTATGGTCGACGATGGTGAACTCCGACCAATCGACCGCGGCGCCGAAGCGCACCTCGCGCACCCGTCCGCGCGGTGCCGGGCTCCGCACGGTCATGCCCCACAAGCATCCCGGAATGGTCAGATCGTCAACGTAGCGCTCGGCACCGGTAAGCTTGGCGAGCCCCTCGATGCGCTTCATCGTAGCGGCCTCCGCGCCGCGCTCGCCTGGCACACGACCGACGCTCCGCCGGGCTCCGAACGGCGTCGACGACTGCTAAGGTCAGAAGGCGACGGCGGTTTTCGATCGGAGAGGCACGCATGAACGCGACGCTTTACGAGGCGTTGAACCTGACCTTGCGCTGGACGCACGTGCTCACTGCCATACTCTGGGTCGGTCAGACGTTCCTCTTCACCTGGCTCGACGCGCAGTTTCGCCCAACCTCTGGTGGAGATCCGGACAACGAGCCGGTGTGGATGGTCCATAGCGGCGGATTTTATCGGATCGAGAAGATCGTGCGACCCACGCATCTGCCCGATCCGCTGCACTGGACCCGCTGGGAGTCATTGCTGACCTGGGCCAGCGGCTTCGGACTGCTGCTACTGATGTACACCTTCGGGGGCTTGTTGCGAGCCCCGGGCTCGAGCATCGGGACGCCCACGCTAGTCGCCATGAGCCTCGGCTCGCTGGTTGCGGGATGGTTGATCTACGATGTCCTGTGGAGCTCCCCGCTGGGACGCCGGGAGCCACTCGCCGCAGCAATCTCGCTGCTACTGCTGATGGGCCTGACCTGGTCCTTGATGCAGGCGCTTAGCACCCGTGCGGCCTGGTTTCATGTGGGGGCGATGCTCGGTGGCCTGATGACCGGCAACGTGTGGATGCGGATCCTGCCGCCGCAACGGCGCATGGTGATCTCGGTGGCCTCCGGCGAGCATCTCGACCCTTCATGGAGCTTCGGCGCAAAGCAGCGCTCGCGACACAACACCTTCATGGTGCTGCCGCTGTTGCTGATCATGCTGAGCAACCACTTCCCCACCCTCAGCTACGCACACCGCCACGCCTGGGCCATGCTCGGCGCGTGGGTGCTCCTCGGCTGGGCAATCCGCGTGGCGATAATGCGCCGCGGGCACTAGTGGCCTGTAACAGATGATCGTTGCATATCGTGGCGGCGGGAGACGTTGGCCGTGGCTGCCCGTCCTGGTGGTGGCCGGGCTTGCTGCGCTCACCGTTGTAGCGTGGCAATCGGCGCTTGATGGCGAGCGCGAGCGTGTCTTCAGGCTCATCGACGCGGAGGCCGACAGTGTGGCGGCCCACGTGAGAACCCGGCTAGAGGACACCCGCGATGGACTCGATCGCACAACCGTGCGCTGGATTGGCCTGACGCGTCTGAGCGAGACGATGGCACAGGTCGAGAGTGCCGTGCTGCTTCGGACGCCGGCCGTCGACCGAGTTCTGTGGCTTTCACCCCGAGCAGAGCTGTTGTGGTCGATCAACGCCGACGGAGCCGAGAGCACGCCCCTCGTCGAGGGTTGGGTTATCAAGCACGCGGCCTCGTGGCGACCGGGGAGCCGATTGTCGGCGGTACGCATGATGGCGGTCACCGAGGGGCCGAGCGGCGACCCGGTGGTACCGGTGCGGGTGCCTGTAGTCCTCGAGACCGGCGCGGCCGGGGCGATGATCTGCGTCTACGATGCCTCGGCCTTTGCCCAGGCGGCCACCGCCGGGCTCGGCAACGACTACGCCTTGGCGATCGGTAGCGCCGATAATCGCTTCTTCGTGCGCGACGGGGATCCGAACGGGTCGATGTCGGAGTGGGTCCGCCGTCGCGACGTGGAATTCCAGGGGGTTCAACTGGCGATCGACGTCTGGCCCACGCCCCCGACGCTTGCCAGCCTACGTTCGGCGTTGCCCACCACTGTGCTCATCGGCGGCCTGGCCTTCGCTATGCTGCTGGGGTCCGCGGTGCGTCTAGGGCAGGCCGAGGGACTCCGTACCAAGCAGGCCGAGATGATCGCGGAGGTCGAGCGCGAGGCGGATGCTCGGCTGCGCGCCGAGGAGGCACTCGAGCAGAGGGCTCGAGCATTGGAACGCTCCAACGCCGACCTGGTGCGTTTCGCCCACGTCATCTCGCACGATCTGCGTGAGCCGCTCAACGTGGTGGACATGCACTTGCAGTTGCTGTCCGAGCAGAACCTCGAGGGACTCCCCGAGCGTCACCTCAAACCGGCACGCCGCGCCTCAGCGCGAATGGCCGCGATGCTCGAGGGGCTGCTGCGCTACGCCAAGGTGGGCGGCTCCGATGAGCTGGAGAACGTCGACACGAGCGAGGTCGTTCGTACGGCGCTGGCCAACCTGGAGGCCACGATCCGCGACAGCGGGGCTCAGGTCGAGGTAGGACCCATGCCGCATATTCAAGGCAATCGGGACCACCTGACGCTGCTGTTCCAGAACCTCATCGGCAACGCCATCCGGCACCGAGGTGAGGCCGAGCCACGCATCACGGTCGCTGGCGAGCGGCAGTCCTCGCACTGGCTGTTCCGGGTGCGCGACAACGGGCCTGGCGTCAGCGCCGAGCAGGCCGGGCAGATCTTCGGCCTCTTCACAAGCGCCGGCGGGAGCGTCGGCAGCGGTATCGGGCTGGCGATCTGCCGGCGGGTGGTGGAGAGCCACGGGGGGCGGATCTGGGTGCAGTCTCCGCCCGGCCCAGGCGCCACCTTCGTTTTCACCTGGCCGCTCGAGCCAGTGACCACCGCTCAGCCGTCGTCAGAACGGTAGTCGCGGAGGCGATTGTAAAGCGTCTTCACGCTCACTCCCAGCAAGTCGGCGGCTTCCTGGCGGTTTTCGCCTACCGCGGCGAGCGTCGCCTGGATCAACCGCTTCTCGACCGTCGCGACCGACATTCCTACGTGGATCCCCAGTGTCTCCTGCGTGGACGGAGGATCGGCGGCAACCTGGCGCAGATCCGCTGGCAAACAGTCGACCTCGATTACGTCCCCCGCCAGCATGAAGGCGCTGTAGAGAACGTTCTTGAGCTCACGTACGTTGCCAGGCCAATCATGTTCTGCGAGCCGGCGGACCGCCGCAGCAGTAAGGTTCTTGTGGACGCCCTCGCTGACCCCGAGCTCGTGCAGGAAGTGGCGCGACAGGAGCTCGATGTCGCCGTCCCGCTCACTCAACGGTGGCATGTCGACCTGAAACACCCGCAACCGGTACAACAGATCCTCGCGCAGCTTGTTGTCGCGGACGGCGCTTGACAGCGTACGGTCGGTGGCGGCGAGCGTGCGGATGTCGAGCCGCACTTCAGACTCACCGCCGACACGCGTGATCGTGCCGGACTCCAACGCCCGCAGAAGCTTGACCTGGAGATCGGCCGGAGTCTCGGTGATCTCGTCGAGAAGCAAGGTGCCGCTCTGAGCGCGTTCGAAGTAGCCGATGTGGCGGCGGGTTGCACCGCTGAACGCCCCACGCTCGTGGCCGAACAACTCGCTTTCGATCAGGTTCGCCGGAACCGCCCCGCAGTTGAGGGCCAGGAAGGGCCCGCTGCGACGACGGCTAAAAGCGTGGATCGTGCGGGCAGCAAGCTCCTTGCCGGTTCCAGTCTGGCCAGTGATGAGAACGCTCGCATCGGTAGGAGCGACCCTGCCGATCAGGCTGTAGACACGCTGCATCGAGGCAGAGATACCGACCATCTCGCCGAAATGTCCCAGCGAGCGCAAGGTGCCGCGCAGCGTTCCGACCTCCCGGCGCAGCTCGATCTGGCGGTGCACATGTCGCAAGACCGTGCGCAATCGTTGAATGTCGATCGGCTTCACCAGATAGTCCACGGCACCCGACTGTAGGGCGGCAAGGGCAGATTCCGCCGAAGCGTGCCCGGTCACCACGATCACATCACCGCCGACGCCTCCGTCCGAGGCCAGGAGGTCGCTGCCTTTGCCATCAGGCAGCCGCATGTCGAGCAGTAGCAGGTCGGCGGGCTCGCGCTCGATGGCGAGTCGCGCCTCGGCAAGCGTTGCTGCGCCCTCGACGCGAAACCCTTCGTGACGCACCAACTCGATGAGGATGTCAAGCGAATCGGCGTCATCTTCTACGACAAGGGCGGTGGGCAACATCGGCTCCCGACGGGACAAAGCAGACCCGGTAGCAGAACAAACACGGGGCCGCGAAAGCAGTTCATCTTACCTGTAAATCTTACACACTTCGGCTGTAAATAGTGCCTCTAGTGGGTTCGGGTAGCGATTCCGCCAAGCCGTCGGCGCGGTACTCGATCCGGAAGCCCTGTCGTGGCGGGTCGGTCCGAGCCCACACCGCCAGCAGACACTCCGCCACCGGGTGGCATGGGCCTTGCTTTCAACAAAGGCAGTTGCCGTCGTAATCACTCGATCCGGGAACTGCACGGCCGGAACAACCCGGCCACCACACGGGTCCCCGACTCGACCGTCCACAGCAAGGAGAAACGCCATGTCGGTCTGCACCACGCGAACCGGCGCGATCGCCCTAACGGGCATCGTGCTGCTATTGGCATCGACGGCCTGCGCCCACGTCAAACGCCAGGAGTTCCAAGCAGAGATGGCGCGCCTCGAGCAGGACATGCGCGACGAGTCTGCGGCCGGCGATGCGGCGCTCGGCCACCGCGTCGACGGGCTGGGTGGCGATTTGAACCGAATCGACGGACGCGTCACCGATCTCGACAGGCGTGCATCCGAGGCCCTCGCCCGAACGGAACAACTCGAGTCCGACCTGCGCGCCCTGGCGGTGGGCTTCAGCGCCTCCGTGGAGCGCCTCGAGAACGCGCTCGCGTTCAACGTGCCGGTGCATTTCGATTATACGACTCCGCCGAGCTTCGCGAGGGCGATCTACCGGTGCTGGAGCGACTGGCAGCGGTCATGACAGAGCACTACCCGGACAGCCTGATCACCGTCGAGGGATTCACGGACTCGGCCGGGCCGGTGGCCTACAACCTGGTACTCGGCAAGGCGCGAGCCGACGCCGTTCGCACTTTCCTGGTCGAGCGCGGGAGCTTGAGAGGAGACCGAGTGCGCACGGTCAGCTACGGGGAGGCCGAGGACCGACAGGTCAACCCGGGCGCCTGCGGTCCCGGTGAGAACGGCATGACGAACCGCCGCGTCCGCTGGTCATCGAGACCACTGGCAACGAGTGGGACCTCGCTGCGCCGGTCGATCCGGCAGCGGCGGAGATACCGCTCGCCGAAGTACCGGTGATCGAGTCTTAGCCAGGTCTGGCAGGTGGGGGACGGCGATCTGCCGCCCGGAGGCAACGGGGTGAACGCTCCGGGCGGCAGGCGCCACCATCCACGAACCCTGCAAGTTGGGAACCGGGCACCCAGGAGAATCCCGCGGGGCCACCATCCTCGAGAGATCGCGTCGCACCGGAGCTCGAGGCCGGCACCGTGGGGTTCTCCTGGGTGCTCGTGCGTCGGGCTCGAACGTGTGTCCATCACGAGCGAGCGGTCGGCGCCGTCAGGGCGCGTCGGCTGACAGCTGATTGTGCGCGATGTCTTTGACCGCCTTGAGATCGGTCTTTCCCGAGCCCAGCACCGGAATCTCATCGACGCGCACGAAGTTGTCCTTACGCGGCAGGAACAGGTTCGGCAGATCGGACGCCCGCAGGCGATCGAGAACGGCGGAAATGTCCTCGGGCTCGAGCGTGTGCAGCACGGCGAGGCGCTCTCCCCGGCGCGCATCGTCGAGCGCCGTCACGGCGAAGACGCGGTCGTCGACGCCGGAGCAGCGCTCGAGCGCCTCCTCGACCACCCCGTGGGGCACCATCTCGCCGCCGATCTTGGAGAAGCGCGAATAGCGATCCGTGATCGTCAGGAATCCGTCCTCGTCGAGCTTGCCTATGTCGCCGGTGACGTACCAGCCGTCGCGCAACACCTCTGCCGTGAGGTCAGGGCGGTCGAGATACCCATTCATGACGCTGGGACCACGTACCAGGATCATCCCCTCCTCCTCTGGCGGCAAGATCTCATCGGTCTCGGGGTCAACCACGCGAACCGAGACGCCGGGAATTGTCTGGCCGACCGTCCCGCGGCGCCAACCTGGCTGATACAAACCCGCCGCACGGAAGTCGGGCACGTTGACCGCGATCACGGGCGAGGTCTCCGTAACCCCGTATCCTTCGAGCGGGTCGAAGCCGAAATGATCGCGGAAAGCATCGCCGGTAGCCGATTGGAGCTTCTCGGCGCCGACCACGACGAGGCGCAGTGAACCGAACTGACCGGGTGTGATACGGCGCGTATAAAGCTGGATGAAGGTCGGCGTAGCGAACATGATCGTCGCCCGGTAGCGCCGCACCAGGTCACCGATCGCCGTGGCATCGAGCGGGCTCGGATGGTAGATGACCGGGACTCCGATGTTGGCAACCATCCACAGTGTCGCCATGAAGCCGAAGGAGTGAAAGAACGGCAGCATGCCGACCAGCCGATCGCTCGACGAGATGGGCATGATCTGAAGACAGCCACGCAGGTTGGAGTCGACGTTGAAGTGCGTCAGCGGTATGCCCTTGGGCTCACCGGTGCTGCCGCTACTGAAGATGATGGTCACGGGATCCTCGGCTCGCACCGCACGCGCAGCGCCGCAGGCGCGCTCCAGGCGGCGGATCGGGGCCAGCAGCGCCAGCAACATGGCAAGAATGCGATCGCCGGCGCCGATCTCCGCCGCTACTTCCTCGATCCAGATCGGCGTGACGCCGGCGGGGAGCTCGAGCTCGGCTTTGGCCACGAAGAGGCCGTTGGTGACCACAGTGCTGAGCCCTGCCTGACGCGCCGCCGACTCCATGCCCTGTTTCCCGGCGGTAAAATTCAGGTTGACGGAAACCTTGCCGGCCAAAGCAGCCGCAATGTTGACCAGCGCCCCGCCGACCGTAGAGGGCAGCAGAATGCCGACGGCCCGCTGCCCCTCCCAATGCGTGCGCAACGCTCGCGCCAGCGCGATCGCGCCTACCAAGCTCTTGAATCGGCTGACATGCGGTCGAGTCGCATCCGCGAAGCCGAGCTTCCAGGGGCGGGAGCGGAAACAGCGCACGAAGCTATGGTGCAAGGGAACGGCATCGCTGAGACGTGTCATCCAAGCCTCGGTACCGAGCTCCCGGACCGCCCGACGCACCTCGTGAATCGGCGTGTCGGCGGGTAGCGGCTCCCCTACGCTGATGGTCACCGGATACGGAATCCGCGCCGGCACCTTGGTGAAGAAGCGGCCGCCGGACCGACTGAAGATGCTCCCCCAGATCCGATCGAGGAACAACGGAATAATGGGTACATCGTGCCCCTTGACGATTCGCTCGAACCCACGGCGGAAAGGCAGCATCATGCCGATGCGGGTGATCTGGCCTTCGGGGAAGATGCATACGAGCTCGCCCCGCTCGATCGCCCTCCCTGCTGCACGCAACGCTTGCAAGATGAGCTTGGGCCCGCCGGAGGCAGCGATCGGGATGGCGCCGAGTGACCGCATGAACGGATGCAACAGCGGGTGGTTGTAGTACGTGACGTCGGCCAGGAAACGGATCGGCCGGTCGGTGCTGGCGAGCAGCAGGAAGGCATCCACGAACGACACGTGGTTGGGCACTAGCAGTGCCCCACCCTTGGCCGGGATGCGGTCGGCGCCGAGCAATTCGAGGCGGTAGAAGGTGTTGGTGCTCAGCACCAGCAACAACCGGACGAGGGCATCAGGCAGTAACCAGAGCGCCCACACGGTAGCGGCGACGACGCCCACACCAGTGAGCAGCAGGATAGCCTGACTCGAGAACCCGGCCGCAGCCAGCAGTCCGGTGCCCAGAGAGCCGGCGAGAATCCCTACATAGACGAACAAGTTCGTGAGCGCCAACACCGACCCGCGCCGGTGGGGCGGGGATCGCCACTGCTTGAGGGCGTTGAGAGGCACGTTGATGAGCCCGCCTGCTATCCCCATTGGCAGCAACAACAGGAGCGTTCCAGTGAAGCCTGGCACCAACAGCCCGAACAACAGAGTGAAGACAGCGAGCGCCATGGCTCCGAGCGGAAGCAGCCCGTATTCCACGCGGCGGCGCGAGAGCCTGCCGGCCAGGATGCTGCCAGCGGCGATCCCGGCCATGAGCACGCCGAGCGCCAGACTGGCGGACGCGTTCGCCAGACCGAGATGCGTCTTCACGTAGACCACAATGACCTGGAAGAAAACGCTCGCCACCAGCCAGAAAAAGATAGAGCCGAGTGCTGCGAGCCCGAGCACGCGATCCGCTCGGATGGCGCTCCAACCTTCGCGGAGGCTGGTCATCAAGCCTCCGGATGAGCGCGCTGCCGGCACCGGGGGAACGGTCAACGCCGCGACGAAGCCGGCAACCGACAACACGCACAGCAACGCACCGGCAACCCACGGTACAGGGGCCACGCCCAGCAGCACCCCGGCGCTGGCGGTGCCGGCGATGATGGCCAACGTCGACCACATCTCGAGCACCCCATTGCCCAACGACAGACGCGAGTGAGGCAGCAGCTCAGGCAAAATGCCGTACTTCGCCGGACTGAAGATAGCGCTCTGTGCGCCCATACAGGCAAGGATCACCAGCGCCGGCACACCGCCCTGCGGCTGTACGAAGAGGACTCCCGCAGCCGCCGCCATGAGCACAATCTCAACCGCTTTCATGACGACGATCACGGTGCGCTTGCTAAAGCGGTCCGAGATCAGGCCGGCGGGCAACGAGAACACGATCAGCGGCACGGTGAGTACGACGGTCGTCAGCGTGGTTCGGGCCTGCGCAGCTGCCTCCGCGCCACCACTTCCTTGAACCGCGTCGATCGCCAGCAATGTGACGATTACGCGCCAGGCATTGTCGTTGAGGGCACCGAAGAACTGTGAGACGAGCAACCCGCGCAGGCGGGTAGCAACGTTGCGCACTGGTCAGTGCCCCGTGGCGGCACTACTGGCATCGACCGAGTCAACGGTTGCGCCGAGCGCGTCGGCCACCAGCTGGATTGGATGTCGCGGTCGGCGATCGCCGAAGTCCGCCAGCTGCGTGCGGCATGATGTTCCGCTCGCCAGCACCTCGTCGACCGGGTCGCCAGTCAGCGATTTCAACCCCGAGATCTCGGTCACCAAGCGTGTGCCCAGCTCACGGCTGATCTCGTAACCGTCCTGTTTGTAGCCGAACGAGCCCGCCATACCGCAGCAATCGGCCGTGGTCGTCACTACCTCGACGCCCGGCAATCGCTCCAGCACGCCGAGGCTCGAGTCCAACCATCCGGCCGACTTCTGCTGGCAGTGTCCATGCAAGACGACGGTGTGGCGCGGTCGCGGGGCCTGAGTCGCCAGCGCAGCACCGAGAAGCATCGAATGCTCCTCGAGGAACACCATGATCTCGCGCACGCTCAGACCCACCAAAAACGCCTCGTTGTTGGCGGGCGAGAGCTTGGTGTGATCGTCCGTCACGCAGGTCAGGCACGAGGGCTCGAGCCCGACAATCGGAATCTGCCGGTCTGCGTATGGAGCCAAGAATCGCGACAGGTCGAAAGCCTGCTCGCGGGCAGCCTCGAGCGCACCCTGCGAGAGTGCGGCGCGCCCACAGCACGGGCCGGTCACGAGCAGCACCCGGAAGCCAAGTCGTTCGACAACGCGAACTGCGGCTTTGGCGGCCTCGACGTCCGCGTAGTTGGAGTGGCAATCGGCCCAAAAGACGACCAGACTCGTCTCCGCTTCGTCGTCGACATGGTCGGGATCGACGCCTACCTCCTCGACTACCCGGCCGCCACGCGCACGGAACCAATCGGCTAGCGTCATATCCGGTAACTCCGGCAGCGGCCGGCGACGGTCAACACCAACGAACCGCTCTAGCACCCAGCGCGCCACACCCAACCCCATCAACCCGCTCAGCCTTCCGACACGCCGCGCCAGGCGGTACAGCCGACGTGGCTCGGCGAGCAACGCTGAGCCAGGCCCTTCTGGAGTCGCCTTCTGTTCCCGGATGCGTCCGCGAACCACAGACGTCATCCAGGGAATATCGATGCGCACCGGGCAGACATCCTGGCAGCGCGAACAGGTGGTGCAGAGCTCGTTGAACTCCGCCGCCGTCTCCAGGCCGCTCACGCCCGCCTCCCACGCGATGCCAATGCCGGACTGATACGTCGGACCACCAAACACGTGGCCGCCGACCGTCTGGTACGGAGCGCACACGTTCATGCAGGCGCCGCATCGCACGCAGTACAGCGCTTCGCGCAGCACCGGATCGTCGCGCATGCTGCTACGTCCGTTGTCCAGCAGCACGAGATGGAAGCTACGCTTGCCGTCGACGAGCGGCGAGGCGCCCCAGCCAGGCCCGGTGATCACCGACATGTAACTGGTCAGCAGCTGCCCGGTTCCGGATCGCGGCAGCAGCTCGATGAACGGCTCGAGGTCCGCCATCGTCGGCAGGATCTTCTCGATTCCGGCCAGCGCCACATGAACTCGTGGCAGCTGCGTGCACAGGCGGACGTTGCCCTCGTTCTCGACGATGATCACCGTGCCGCTCTCGGCAATCAGGAAGTTAGCGCCGGTGATGCCCAGATCGGCGTCGAGGAAGTCGCGACGCAGCTGCTGACGCGCCATCTGGGTGAGCTCCTCGGCGGTCTCCGGAACGTCGTCACAGCCGAGCCGGCGCCGGAACACGTTGCGTATGTCCTCCATGCTCTTGTGAATGATGGGTGCGATGGCGTGCGATGGACGATCCCCATCGAGCTGCGAGATGTACTCGCCGAGGTCAGTCTCGCGCACCGTCACGCCGGCGCGCTCCAGCGCGGCGTTGAGGTGGATCTCCTCGGAGGTCATCGACTTCGACTTCACCGCCGCGGTTAGACCTTCGCGCCGGGCGATTTCGACGATGATCCGGCAGGCAGCCTCGGCATCGTCTACTCGATAAACGAAGCCCCCCGAGGCGTCGACTGCTTCGGTCAGCGTCTCGAGCAGCTCGGGAAGACGCTCAATGGCGTCTTCTTTGATTGCGCGGGCGCGATCACGGCTGGACTCGTAGGCCGCGAAGCTGCCGACCGCCTGGCGACGTCGGTTCGCGGCGGCGCGTGTTCCCGAGGGCACCGCCTGCTGTAGCGACGGGTTGAGCAGCGCCGCGCGGATCTCCGACTGCAAGTCGCGTGAGCTCATGTTCGGCCGACCTCGTCGCCGACGATGAACGCGTGCAACGCATTGGGTCCATGAATCCCCAGCACCAGCTTCTGCACGATATCGGCGGTTCTCGATGGGCCGCTGATCCAGACCCAGTTACGCTGACCGGCGGCAAACCGAGCCTCGAATTGCTCGAACGCGGTGGCGATGTCGGGGGCAATGTCGCGCGCCCGCAGCACGGCGATATGTACCCATGGAACCACGGTAGCAAGCCCCCAACCGCCGGGCTCGCCGCCGACCAGCAGCGTCCCCGACTCGGCGATCGCCAGCTCGACTCCGGTCAGACCGACGCTCAATTCCGCCGTGCGCCCACCGGCCTCGCGCACCGGTACCAAGTCGACGCCTCGCGCTCTCAGCGCCAGGTAAAGGCCCACCTCATCGGCGAGCGCGAACGGTTCGTATAGAAGCGCCGGCGGAGCCGGTTGTGCGCGGACGATGGAGTCGATCGCCTCTCCGAGCGCAAAACCGCTATTGACCACTCGCGCTGTACCGCCCAGCGAGACCAGCGCGCTGCGGAAACGTTTGACATTGGCCTTTACCTGGGGCGTCATACGCTTAACATCTATCAACGACGCGCGTCCCGTCAAACACCACGCCCCGGGTCGGCCGAATGCCACCAACCAGCTTGAGAACCGCGTGAAGATCCTGGTCACTGGAGCAACGGGGTTTGTCGGATCGGCCCTGTGTCGAGAGCTAGCAAATGCTGGCCACACCGTGACGGCGCTTTCGCGCAACGCCGATACGGCAAAGCAGCGGCTGCCGATGCTTCACGGTGCCTATGATTGGGAGCCGTCCGCCGACGCGGCGCCATCGGGTGCCATCGAGGAAGCTGACGCGATCGTGCACCTGGCCGGCGAGTCGGTGGCGGGTCGCTGGGGTAAAGCGCAGCGCCGGGCAATCTCCGACAGCCGCATCATGGGCACACAGAACCTCGTCGAGGGGATGCGATCGGCGGCGGCGCGGCCAGCGGTACTGATAAGCGCCAGCGCCATCGGTTTCTACGGCGACCGCGGCGACGACGAGCTCACCGAAGTGGACCCCGCCGGGAATGACTTCCTCGCCGGCGTGTGTGCTGCCTGGGAAGCGGCCGCCCGAGCGGGCGAGGACCTCGGAGTTCGCGTTGCCCGGTTACGTACAGGAATCGTACTCGGCCGCGGCGGCGGCGCGCTGGAGCAGATGCTGCTGCCCGCCAGGCTAGGGATGAACGGCCCGCTCGGCTCGGGCCGTCAGTGGTGGTCGTGGATCCACATGGACGACGTGCTGGGCATAATCCGTCATTGCCTCGATACCAAGATCCACGGTGCGCTCAACACCTCGTCACCCGCCCCGGTGCGACAGAAACAGTTTGCCGAGACGCTCGGCGCCGTGCTCCATCGGCCCTCTTTCGTCCCCGCTCCGGCGCTGGCGCTGAAGCTCGTGCTCGGGGGCTTCTCGGCGGAGCTGTTGGGGAGCAAGCGCGTGCTCCCCAAGGCGCTCCAGGAGGCCGGCTACGAGTTTCGCTTCCCGCAGCTGCGCAACGCACTCGATGACCTCGTCCTGTGCGGTACGTAGCGCTGGCCGCCCAGAAAAAAGGGCTTCGGACCGACCCGGCAGCAGTCGTACCCCAAGGGCGACAGATTCACCGGCCGGCCGGAGGACCCGTGCGAGCGCTCCGCGACCTACAACTGCTCATCGAATCACGCTACCCGATCGTCGCCGTCCAGGCATTTGACGAGGATCGAGTCGAGCATGCTCTACGGCGGCTGGCCGGCGGCATGTCGCTGCCCCTCTTCACTTGGACGGTACGCGAGGGGCTGCGGCGTCACGATGCGGAAGCGCCGATTTACGATACTCAAGAGGCCACCAGCGCCCTCGCCGCGGCGATCAGCCTGAAGAAGCCCGGCGTCTTTTTCTTCAAGGACCTCGAGCGTGTGCTCGATCAACCGGCGGTGCTGCGCGGCGTTCTCGACCTTCTGAAGCCGTTCTCGCGCGACCGCCGCGCGCTGGTGCTGTCTGGGCCGTCTATTCGATTGCCCCCCGAGCTAGCCCGCTTCGCCGCTTTCTTCGACCTCGGCCTGCCGGACCGGGATGCGCTGAGACAGCTGGCCAGCTCGGTGATGGAACGCCTTCAACAGCAGCACGGCGTCGTCTTGAAGGTCAGCCGTGATGAGCTGGAGCAGCTCGTCGCTCCGCTTGTTGGTCTGACTCTGTTCGAAGCCGAGCGCGCGCTGACCGAAGTGGCGCTTCGTGACGGCGCGTTGACCCCGGACGCGGCCACCGAGTTGACCAAGCTCAAGTCCAAACGTCTGGCGGACGACGGGCTAGTAGAGGTGGTGCCGATCGCCGATGCGCCGATGCCCGCGGGCCTGGACAACCTGCTCGCCTGGCTAGAAAGGCGACAGCTCGCGTTCGCTCCAGGAGCCGCCGAGTTCGGCCTGGACGCGCCACGCGGCCTGCTACTGCTCGGCGTACCGGGGTGCGGCAAGAGCATGGCGGCGCGCGCCGTCGCCAGCGAATGGGGCCTGCCCCTGCTCACCCTGCAGACTGGCAGGCTCTACGACAAGTTCATCGGCGAGACCGAGCGCCGGCTCGAGCTTGCCCTCAAGAGTGTCGAGCAAATGGCGCCATGTGTGGTGCTCATCGACGAGATCGAGAAATCGTTATCGGCAAGCGACAGCCAATCCGATGCCGGCCTGTCGCGACGTGTACTGGCACGGCTCCTAGGCTGGCTGCAGGATCGGCCGGCCGGCGTTTTCGTCGTCGCTACCTGCAACTCGGCGACCGCGCTGCCTCCCGAGCTCATGCGCAAGGGGCGCTTCGACGAGATCTTCTTCGTCGATCTGCCCTCGGATCACGAGCGCGCAGCGATCTTCGCCGCCCACCTCGCCGCGCGCCGGCGAACCGTGGGCAACTTCGACCTTGAGGCCTTGGCAGCCGCGTCGGACGGGTTCAGCGGTGCCGAGATCGAGGGCGTGGTGGTAGCGGCCCTCTACGCGGCATTTGCCGCGGGAACCGGTCTCACCACGGCGCACCTGCAGGCGGAGATCAGCGCCACCGTCCCGCTGGCGGTCACTCGGGCAGAAGCCATCGCCGAGATAAGAGCCTGGGCGCGCGGCCGCGCCGTGCCCGCGCGCCGGGCACAGGCCGCCTAGCAGACCATGGTGAAAGTGTGGTGGATCTGGTTACGGCGAGTTGGGGCCTGCTAGCAAGCCGTACTCTACAATCGCCACAGCTGTCCGCAACGGCCTGGCGCACGATCCCGCCCGAACTTGCATAGCGAGCGCACGATCTGCGTTCAAACCCCATGACCGCCCCGAGTGTCTAAGACCGTGAACGCCACGCGAGCACGTACTCGGGGCATGTCATGCAGGCAATCACAGACAGATCGGCCCCGATGACGGGTCGCCCCGCAGACGCGCTGGTCGATCGCGCCGCCAGCGGTGACACTGCAGCATTCGAGCAGCTGTACCGAGAAAACAACGGCCGTATCTACGCTCTCTGCCTTCGCATGACGGGTAGACCTGCCGAAGCCGAGGAGCTTACCCAACAGCCTTTCATCCGCGCCTGGGAGAAGCTCCACACGTTCCGTGGCGAAGCGAGTTTCTCCACTTGGATGCATCGGCTGGCAGCCAACGTGGTGCTCAGCCACAGACGGAGTGAAATGCGCCGTCGCGCTCGCACCGTCGAGCAGGAGGATCTTTCCTTCCATGCCGACCTCTCGGATCGCACCGACCGGGGCCCCGCGGTCGACCTGGAAGAGGCCATCGCAGCCCTACCCGAGGGCGCCCGCACGATCTTTGTGCTCTACGACGTCGAGGGCTACAGACACGACGAAATCGCACAGCTCACCGGTGTTGCCTCCGGAACTTCGAAGGCACAGCTGCACCGAGCCCGGAGGCTACTGCGGGAGGCGTTGAACCAATGAACGAAGACGAAGCAATCCGCTGCCTGGACGACCTCATCGACGGAACGCTCTCGGATGAGAAGCGGACCCGGTTGGAACAGCTGCTCGAGTGCTCGCACGATCTGCGCGCCGAGCTGACCCGCGTACGCCAGCTGCAGGCGCGCACGGCCGACTTGCGGCGGGAGATCGCACCCGCCACCGACTTGTGGCCGGGGATCGCCACCGGTATCGAGAAGCTCAAAGTGGTCCGTCCGCGGTTCGGCGCGCGTCGAGACAACACCGGGGTCCCCGAGTGGACGATCGTCAATTGGCGTCGCGTCGGCTCGATCGCGGCTGCCGCGATGCTGCTGGTCGCAGTGTCTTCGGGCATCACCGCGTACTTGGTGCGCGCGCCGCTGGCGTTCGACGAATCGGCCGGCACGATTGCGCCATCCGAGGATTTTGTTGCCGTCGCCTGGGAGGGGTTCCGAGCCGCCGAGCGCAGCTATCAAGAGATCACCGATGAGCTCCTACGGGCGCTGGACGAACACCGGTCGGAACTGTCGCCGGAGACCATCCGCGTCGTAGAAGAAAGCCTGCGCTCGATCGACCAATCGATTACCACCGCGCGCACGGCACTGGAGCGCGACCCGGCAAACGCCGGACTGCTCATCCAGCTAACCGACATGTACCGCAAGCGAGTGATCCTCCTACGGGAGATCAGTCGTCTCTAAACGAGGAGTGACCACGATGAAACTACACACGAGCTTCGCCCGCGTAGCCGAACACAGCGCTCCACTGCTGCTGATCTCCACTCTCGTCATCGGACTCGCCTTGCCGGGCACCGCGCTGGCGCAGCGGCAAATCGAAGACCGGCGTCCGGTGGACTCCGACGTATGGATCGAGATCGATGAGATCATCGTGGGCGATATCCGTGTCGTCGGGTGGGAAAATGACGAGCTGCTTGTCACCGGAACCATTGGCGCCGACGTCGACGAGTTCGTCATCGAAGGCGGCCCGGAATCGGTGGAGATCTACGCAGAATGGGACGAATGGGACGACGACGGCGAGGACGAGGATCGCCGGCGACGCTGGAGTGGTCGCAACCACCACGACGTTGACGTGATTCTCGAGATCCGCGCGCCGCACGGCGCCACACTGGAGATCAACGGTGTAACCACATCCGTACACGTTGAGCAGGTTCACGGATCTGTCGAAATCGAGACCGTCACGGGAACGATCGAGTACTCCGGCAACGCGACGATGCTCGAATTGACTAGCGTGACCGGCTCGATCGTCGCTAAGACATCGTCGCTGATCGCAGGCAGTTTCGAGACCGTCAACGGTGAGATTCACTTCGAGGGCGCCGTCTCCGCAGGAGCCGAGCTCGATTTCGAGGCGGTGAATGGCAGCATCGAGGTGTTGCTACCCGCCGACGTGTCGGCGAACTTCTATGTCGAGACGATGATGGGCGAGATCGTCAACGACTTCGGCGAACAACCGCGCCGGACCAGCCGCTGGGTACCTTCGCAGGAGCTGTCGTTCCGCACTGGCGACGGCGACGCGGACATCAATATCGAGACCCTTCAGGGAGCCGTGCGTATCCGGCGACAATAAACAGGGAACAAGCCTTGCCGGAGTGGCCAGGGTAGGCGCGCGCTCTGCTCGCGCGACGCTACTGACCGCTGCTACGCGGGGTCATGCGGCGGCCGAGCCTATGATGCTGCCGTGGTCTCGAAACACCCGCACCCGACGCAGCAGCATGTTCGCCAGGTAGAGCAGCAGCGCCAGCGCGGCCAACGCCGGCCACAAGCGCAACGGCCGGGTAACGGTCTGATCGCCCACGTCGAATAACTCGTCCAGTGCCGGGTCATGCACACCGCCGGTCGCGGTGGCGAGAATGCGTAACGCTTCCTCGTCGGCCGGACGGTAGCGGCGCTCCTCGCTCACCACCGGCACCAGGGTACGCTCGATGTCGTCCCCACGATCCGACCAGCGGAAGCTTGCTTGGCTGTCGGGCAACAATGGCAAGCGCGCCTCGTAGCGCCCCGGTGCGACCTGCGCCAGCTCGATCTCTGACTCGTCATCTCCGACAGTGGCGGTCACGCTGGGACGAAGAGCATTTCGATAACGGCCGGAATCGTCTACCAGCTCGAGACGTATTCGGGCGCCGGTCTGATCGCGGACGACAGTGAAGCTCGGAAGCTTGAAGGCGTCCTGCCGCATCGCTTCGCGCACCAGCTGTACCCAGAACTTGCCGTACCCCTCCCACTCCAGCCAGGGCGCCGACCAGCGGTTCTTGACGTCGGCGGCAAAGAACACGGCGCGACCGAGACCGTATTGCCAGCGCACCAGTATCGGATCGCCATCGTCGCCGGTGTCGAGAACGACCTCGGCGTTGTCCTTCGCCATCGTGCGTACGTAGCCCAGCAGTGCCGGCGCGGTGTCCATCTCGAGCCCTGCCAGGGCTTCAATCGGCTTGCGCACCTCGGGTCGCACCTCGTCGTCCTCCTCGAGCGTGATGCCCTGCGCCTTCTGGGTCTCTTCGACGAAGATCTCGGGTACTCGACTCGGGTCCTCGATGAAATAGCTACGCCCATCACCCCATCTGGCGATGTTGCCGAGTAGCTCGCGGTCGGCCTTGCCACCTACCGCCACCGTCGAGACGGTAATCTCTTGCTCCGTCATCTCGGTTACCAGGCCCTCGTAGTCATCCTCGTAGGTCTTGCCGTCCGATAGCAAGATCACGTGCTTGACCTCGGCCTCGGTCTGCTGCAGCGACAGGAACACGTCCTGCAATGCCGGGTAGATATTGGTCGGTGAACTCGCTTCGATCGCTGAGATGCGCTCGCGCAGGCGCGCCTTGCCGTTCGCCAGTTGGATCGGCACCGGCCAATAAAAATGATAGTCGAATGCCAGCAAGCCGAATTGCTGGTCGTCCTCGAGTAGATCGAGGGCAGCCTTGGATGCTTCCTTGGCCAACGCCATCTTGTCGCCGACCATGCTGTACGACTTGTCGAGCGCGATCACCAGGGCGAGGTCCTTGGGCTTACGCTCGGCTTTGAACCAGATTGGCAGCGCGCGCTCGACCGGCGTGTCCGCATAGCCATCTTCGCCGTACACGGATTCGCCTCCGGCCAGCACCAGGCCGCCACCGAAGTCGGAAACATAGGTTTCGATGGCATTCATTGCTGGAACGCTGAGCAGCCGAGGATCGACATCGCTCAAGATCACGGCGGCGTAGGGCTCGAAGCGCTGACCGTCAGTAGGCAGGTTCCAGGGAAGGCCGACATCGACCTCGAAGCCACCCTCCACAAGCGCGTCGCGCAGGTAATCGACGGTGCCACTGCGTCCTTCCACGTACAACAGCCGGGGGCGTTCGACGGCGTAGAGTGCGATCTGAACGAGGTTGTTCTGTGGCTCCGGATCCCCCTCTACCTGAAGCACGACATCGACAAGCGCGGGGCCCCCGTCCTCGAGCACCGGCCGCAACTCCACGATCGTCGCACCCGGCGACAACTGCACGGCTTCAGAGGTCAGCACGCGGAGGTCCTGGGCGACGACGAGCGATCCCTCCACCGCCACCTGCGCGAACAACTCCACGCGCAACGCAAACGGCAGGCCGGCGGTGACGGTGTCGTCGGAATCGACGCTGTCGATCCAAGCATCGGCGCGATCGCGCGCTGCCGTCGTACGCGTGTAGGTTCGCACCCCCTCGAGGCGCAGACGGTCCACGGCACGATCGAAGTCACCGCGATTGCCGCGGCCGTCGGTCAACAGCACCAAGCGAGCCACATGGTACGGGGGCATCGCCGCCAGGCCGCGCTCGATCGCGGCTGCCAGGTCGGTGGCCGATCGGTCGACGGCGCCGAGCACGGAGTCATCTGCAACGCGGACCTCACGGAGTCCAGCGGCGCCTTCTGCCTCGACGGCGTTGGCGCCAAAGGCGAAAAAGCCGGAAGTATCTGCCTCGCCGCGCTCGACCGCCTCCTGCACCCACGTGATGGCTTCGTCGACCGCCAGCGGCTTGACGCTATGCGACACGTCGAGCAAGTAGACGACCGAGAGCCAGGAACCAGAACGGTGCAACACAGGCTGGCTCATGGCCAGGATCACCAACGCCAATGCCACTCCCCGGAGCAGCAACATCAGGTCGAGCTGACGCGGGTGGAACTCGATGATGGTGTGCCTCCGCACCCACCACAGGCCGGCTACCGCGGGAAGCAATAGCAACGGCCAGGTCTGTTCGAAGGTGATCTGCATCGATTGACTTCCGCCCTAGCAGGCCGCCTGCTAGACGGTGATCCTCCGGTGATAGGTCAGCGCTTCGAGCGCCAGCAGTGCCGCCACCAACGCCAGCAGCGTCGGCCACAGGCGCCGCGCCATTGCCGGCACCTCGAGATTCTCGTTTCCGGCTTCGAGGCCGCTCCGATTGATCGCCGACGTTCCCTGACCACCGGCGCCGACCGAGATCGGTACGCGACCTTCAGCGCTCGTGGCCATGAAGAGCCCCGGGCGCAAGGCGGTGAAATAGCTTCGCTCACCGGACCGGCGCACCGCCACCGGCTCGTCTGACAGGACATCGACAACGGTCACTCCGACGGCCGTCAACACCACGTCTCCGAGCTCAGCGGTGCGGGTTGAGAGATGCGGCCGGAACCATCGCAACAAATTGCTAACGAAGATGGGAAAGCCGAGGCTCTGGTCGAAGTCGGAGTCAGCGAGAGCGAACGTGATCATGATCCACGGTGCGATCTCGCTTCGGCCACTGAGGATCAACGGCACGCTCGCATCCCCCGCGAGCATCGTAGCGCTGCCCGGATCGACGCGGACGGCGCGCTCGACCTTGACGTCGTGTAGGTCAACGAATTGCATGATGGTGGACGCCGAATCGGTCGTCGTAACGACGAGATCACGCGCCGCCCCTCGTGGCCGCGGTAGCCAGCTGACTTCGTCTGGCGCAAAAAGCACCGCCGGAGTCGGTGGCGGCTCGCCAGGCGCGTAGCCTTCGAAGATGAATCCATCGAAAGCAGGTGGCTGGACCGCAGCCTGTGCCATCCCTCCAACTCCGCCGGTACTGAGACCAGTCATCCAATCCTCGTACTGGACCGGCGTCATCGCGGTCAGCTCGAGGTGCGGCAGCTCCAGAAGCAGCTCCGACAGCGACGAGGGCCGCTGGCTCACCACCGCGATCCGCTGGGCACCCCGTTCAGCGACGAACACGTAGGCGCTGTCGTCGAGGTCGAGCGCGTCGCCGTCGGTACGCACCTCGGCCTCCAGAACGCCGCCCTGCAGTGGGCTCAGATCGAAAGTGTTGCGATACAGCTCATCTGGCTGGAGCGCGACGCTGCGCCGGAACTGCACGCCGCCGGAGTCGCGCAGCACGATGGTCGTTTCCTGCGTCTCGGCGGAGAAGTTACCCACCTCCAGAAACGCCTCGGAGCGATACGGGTCCGATGGCCAAGGGCGGACCTCGAAAGAAGTCACGCCCACGTTCACGGCGGGCTCGTAGACCGGCGCGACACGGTAGTCCGGCGGCAGGGGCGGCATGCCGACGCCGTCGGTGACCACCCAGGTCTCGGTGTCCGGTTCCGGATCGGGCAGCAGGAACCGGACACCGATCGCTCGCACGTCGACGAGGACCGCGCTAACCGCTCGCCGATCCCGGGTTCGCGCCGCGATCAGCCGGCCGTCGGTGTCGTAGACCGTGAAGCTGTCGGCCCCCGAGCCTCCTCCCAGTAACTCGGCAGCGCGGTCGCGCGCCGCCTGCAGGCGCGAGCGCCCATCTCTCATCCGCGCCGCCATGTGCGGCCGGATGTCGATCACCAGCCGGATGTCTCGCGGTGTGCGGCCGGCCCCGCCAAGCTCCGCCTCGGAGAACACCATGACCAGCGACAAACCGATGGCGAGCGCAATCAGCAACGAGATCAACCGCCTCAGCAGCTCCATCCACGAGCGCCGCTTACGCCTTTCCAGTACGCGCTCCCAAAGGAACGATGACGAGACCACAATACGGCGATGCTGAATCCGCAGAAAGAAGATCACCAAGATCGCGATCGCGGTCGCCGCCAGCAGCACCCAGGCCTGCCACTGTGCCATCGCCAGAAACGTCATCGCGCCCTCACGAGAGGAACCTGCCCTGTCGCATTACCTGCAGGATAAGCTCCTCGAAGGGGAAATCGGTGATCGTGCGCACATAGCTGAAGCCGTACAGGGTGCAGTAGCGCTCCAGCTCGTCGCAGTATCGATCGTACTCCTCTTCGTAGGCCTGCAGCAGGGTCGGCGTGACGGTAATGTCCTGAGGCTGGCGCGTCTCCGAATCGATCAGCGTGACCTCGCCATTCAGGCTGGGCGACATGTCCTGCGGGCTGGCGACGTGCACAGCGAGCAGATCCTGGCGGCGATAACGAACGATGTCGAACGCCTTGGTGGCGCCGTGGGGGTCGAAGAAGTCGGAGATCGCCACCGTCATGCCGCGACGGCGCTTGGCAGTGAAGAATCGGTGGAACGCCCTACCGGCGTTGGTCTCGTGGCTGGCTCGCACGCGCGCCAGGAACCGCAGGATGCTGAAGATCTGGCCCTTGCTGCGCTGCGCCGGCAGCTCCTCGATAATCCCCTCGGCGTAGACCACCAGGTTGACGCGATCCAGGTTCGACAGGCCAACGTACGCCAGGGCCGCAGCCACCTTCTTCGCATAGTCGAGCTTCTTGCCGCCATCGGTTCCCATCGACAGGCTGGCGTCGACGAACAGGTAGATCGGGAGGTCGGTCTCCTCCTCGTACAATCTCAGGATCAGGCGACCGAGCCGCATGTAGGCACGCCAATCGACGGCGCGAAAATCGTCACCGGGCACGTAGCCGCGATAGTCGGCGAACTCCACGCCGGCACCCACCTTGCGGGCACGCCGCTCTGCCTTGAACTGCCCCGAAAGCAGCCGCTTGGAGACCACGCTAAGTAGCTCGAGCTTGCGTAGGAACTCCTCGTCGAACGGCCCTAGGCCGCCCTCGCTCAGCGGTTCGGCGTTCGCGGCACCCATCAGCCTGTTCGCACGATCACGGGATTTCTATTCGCCTGGCCCCGGCAAACTCTCGAGGATCTCCGTCAAGATCGTGTCGGTGTCGATGCGGTCGGCCTCGCCTTCGAAGTTGAGCAACACACGGTGTCGCAGCGCCGGCATCAGGTTGGCACGGATGTCTTCCGCCGCAACGTGCACTCGACCTTGCAGCAGCGCGCGAATCTTACCGGCCAGCACGAGCGCCTGGATGGCGCGTGGCCCGGCGCCGTAGCGCACGTACTTCTCGGTCTCCTGCACCGCGTGCTCCGAGCCCGGATGCGTGGCCAGGGTGAGCCGGATGGCATAGTCCTGCACCGGCTTGGAGATCAGCACCGAGCGCGCCGTCTTGCGCATCTCGACGATCTGCTCGCCATCGAGCACCCGCGTCACCGTTGGCTCATCGGCCTGCGTCGTGCGCTCCATGATCTCGTGCAGATGCTCGACGCTCGGGAAGTCAAGCTTGAGCTTGAACAAGAAACGGTCGAGCTGCGCCTCCGGCAAGGGATACGTCCCTTCCATCTCGAGCGGATTCTGGGTGGCGAGCACGAAGAACGGCTGCTCCAGCTGGTAGGTCTCGCGGCCCACCGAGACGCTGTTCTCCTGCATCGCCTCCAGCAGCGCCGACTGCGTCTTCGGAGTGGCGCGGTTGATCTCGTCGGCCAGAACGATGTTGGCGAAGATGGGCCCGGGCTGGAACTCCAGGTGCCGCCCTCCATCCGGTGTTTCGTGCACGACGTTCGTTCCCACGATATCCGCGGGCATCAAGTCGGGGGTGAACTGGATGCGGTGGAAATCCAGGTGCAACACGTCGGCGAGCGTGTGCACCAGCTTGGTCTTGCCGAGTCCCGGAATTCCCTCCAGCAGCGCGTGACCGCCGGCCAGGAGGGCGGTCAAGATCCCGGCGATTACTTCGTCGGTACCGACGATGATCTTGCCGATCTCGTCGCGAACGATCTGGAACCGTCCCTGGAAACTCTCGATGCTCTCTTCGACTTCGATCATCGTCCTTCGTCTTCTTGCTGGTTGTCACGTGCGCGCAGCGTCTTGAAGTACGACCGCACGAGATCCCGGTAACTCCACGGCACGGTCTCGGTCTGCATGAGCTCCTGCTGGGCATACTCGCTGGGCGACTCCACTGTTTGGAACTCGAGCCGCGACACCTCAGCCTTGATAACCAACTCCTCCATCTCCTCCGGTTCCTCCTCAGCTTCCTCCTCCGACATCGCCAGGATCTCGCGCTGTAGCTCCACCTCCAAGGTGCTCAGCTCGCCCTGCACTAGATCTTGTTCCTCCCCGCCCTCGCGCGTCGCATGCCCGACCTCTTCCTCGCCCAGCTGCGCCTGGTCGGCCTCGTCCGTGCCCTGCTGCAGGAACACCTCGTCCCCGCCAGGCAACATGGTGCCACTTTCCTCGGTTGATTCGCCCTGACCCTCCTGCTGACTGGCGTTCGGGTCGGGCGCCTGCTCACCTTCCGTATCGGCGGGGATGTCTTCGGAATTCTCGACCTGAGTCTGCTCACCTTCCTCGCCGGCCTCCCCCTCCTCCCCGGCCTCGTCCCCCTCGGTGAACGCGCCGTCCGGATCCGCCTCCTGCTCCTCCAGCGCCGAGTCCTCCTCGAGCGCGTTTTCGGACGTCTCCCCTTCGTCGCCCGGCTGCGGCATGAGCAACTGTTCGTCGGCGATAGGGGCCTGTGGCTCATCGGCCCGCGCAGCAGCATCGGCGGCCTCTTCCAACGCCGACAGCGCCTCCATGCTCTCGTCGAGGGGTTCGTTGGACAGCGCGATATCGCTCAGCCGATCAACGATGTTCTCGAACACCCGCGGTACAGGCAAGAGCGCCACGGCGAGCAGGCCAGCGAAACAGCCGGCCGCCAGGCCGAGGCGTTGCGGACGGCGAACCGGCAACAGCGTACCGCCGTCCAGTTCTCGGGCAGTATCCGCGGCGCGCTCGACATGACGCCCCACCCAATCGTCCTCCTGGGGGTGACGTACGAACCAATACGCTGAAGTCAGCTCGTCGGTCAGGTCGGCGACCTCGTCGGCGCGAGAAGCAGCCTCCCAGAGCGGCATCGGGCGCGCGCAGCGTATGACGGTCCGTAGCACAGCAGCGACGGCGACGATCGCGAAGAACGGCCACCCCAGGGCAATCTGGCGGGGCATAGTAGCGTTCCACAACGCCATGAGCAGCCAGGCCGCCAGCGCACCGCCGACGGAATCGGCGAGCTCCTGTAACAAGCGGTTGGTCCGGGCTCGGCGCACCAAGTCGCGCAACAGGCGGAGAATCGATGTGGAGTCGGGCATGAGACCAAAAAAGGGGACCATTCAAAGGGCACTTTACCCTAGCATAACGCCCCGGTTGCGCTGAGTTCACTGATCGCCGTCTTTGCCCCGCGGCTTGCCGTAGACACACGTTCGCTCCTACACTTCGCTGACTCCGCAGATCGGGGTTAGGGGGTGTCGCTTTCAACGTGTCCCGCCCGGGACGTGAGGACCCTTCCTAGAAACGTCATCGGGAGCAGATTTCGTGCGAGTAGAGCGTCCGGATACCGGCATCGCTTCGATCGGCCTGGCGCTGCCGCCGTTGGCTATGGATCTCGACAGTCTCGCCGAGCTGCGTGGAGTCGACCCCGACAAGTACAAGGTCGGCCTCGGCTGCGAACAGATGTCGCTTTGCCCGCCGGGCTACGGGGTAGTCGATCTGGCAGTCAAGGCCGCCGAGCGGGCCCTGGACCGCTGGGACGGGGACCGCTCCAAGATCGGACTGCTCGCTGTTGGCACCGAGACCGCGATCGACATGAGCCGTCCCTTGAGCGCCTTCGTCGCCGATCGGCTCGAGCTGGAGGGCGCGGTGCGCTCCTACGAGGTCAAGCACGCCTGCTACGGTGGCACGCTCGCGGTTCGGCAAGCCGCCGAGTGGCGAATGTCTGGTGCCGCGGCGGACCGCGCCGCCCTGGTCATCGCCGCCGATGTATCGCTTTACGAGCCGGGTGACCCCGGCGAGCCTACGCAAGGTGCCGGCGCCGCCGCCATGGTCATCGAGGAACCCACCGTCGCTGCCATCGACCCCGAGTCCCACGCCTGGAGCGAACCGCAGTTCGACTTCTTCCGTCCGGTCGGCGAATCGTTCCCGCGAGTCGATGGGGCGTTGAGCCTCGACTGCTACAAGCGCGCCGCGGAACGTTGCTTCCGCGCGTTGGTACGGGATCGCGACCCCGAGAAAGTGTTCGCCGAGCTTGCCGCGATCTGCTTCCACGTGCCCTTTCCGAAGATGGTGCGTAAGACAGTGCACCGGATCGGAGAGCATTTCGGATGGAGCCTCGAGGATATCGAGCGGCTGTTCGAGCAGAAGGTCGACCCGACCATGCTTTGGAACCGACTCTGCGGCAACGCCTACACGGCCAGCCTGTGGATCTCCGTTGCCAACGCGCTACGCGGCTTGGTGGAAGGCCAGCGCCTCGCGGCGTTTTCGTACGGGTCGGGCTTCGGGGCCGAGCTGCTAGTGCTACATGCTGGTCCCAAGGCGATACTCGGGGAATGGGCCCGCGATGTCGAGGACGACCTCGGCGACCGCGAACAGCTGGACGGGGTCGCCTACGAGCTGCTGCGTAGCTGAGCCACCTGACCCATCCCGGCACGGGGGTCCCAGCCTTGCGGGGGGCGGGCTACTGGATGTAGCCGAGATCTCGCAGCTCGCGTCGCAGCGCTTCGTCCAGCTCGATCGGATCCGCGTCGTCTAGCGCCGTGTGGCTTCGAATCACCGCCAGGTTGGCGTCCAGCGACGTCCTTACATGCGGGTACTCGGCCGATACGTCCCGGCGCTCGATCGGATCGACCGCCAGGTCGTACAGGGCGCCGTCGTACAGCTTCCAGCGCGCTGTTCGGATCGAGGTCGGCAGCGCACCCACGTAATCGCGCTGGCTGACAGCGAACACTACGTCGGTGCGCCGATTGAGCACGCGATCCATCAAGCTTTGGCCCTCGAAAGGCTGAGCCGTATCGATGTCGAGCAAGTCGACCATCGTGGGCAGTAGATCGATACCACGCGCCACTTCGCCGAACACCTGGCCACCGTACCGGGAGCCCGGTAGCTTGATGAGCAGCGGTACCGTGAGCAACTCGTCGTAGAGCGTCCACGAGTGCCAACCATGACGGCCTCGCTCGCCGAACTCCTCGCCATGGTCGGAGGTGAACACGATCAGCGTGTTGTCGTAGAGGCCGCGCTCCCGCAGATACGACACCAGATCGCCGAACGCAGCGTCCATGTTGCGAATCTCGCCGTCGTATGCGGCGACGATGTGGCGTCGGTCCATCTCCGAGACGCGCAAACGCACGGGGTTCTCGAAAACCGAGCGTAGATATTGCAGGGTGATCTCATCGCCAAGGTCGCCCTCGTAGCCGGGATCGAACATCTGCAGGTACTCACGCGGCGGCGTGTACGGCGTGTGTACCTCATAGGTGTGCAGGAAAAGGAAGAACTGCTCGTCGCCATGCTCGTCGAGAAACTGCTTCCCTTTCTCGACGATGTCGCTGAAACGCGACGCGTGGGTCATTTCCTGCTCGAACGAGTCGTAGACGTCGAAGCCCTGATCAACGTTGTACTTCTCGTGCATCTGAGCGCCAGCGGTAAAACCACCGGTACGATACCCGGCCTGGAAGAGGATCTCGGCCATAGTCACGGCGTCATCAGGCAACGGCCGTTCGGTGGAACGCAATGCGCGATGATGCTCGGGGATCATCGATGTGAAAATCGAGGCGTGCGAGGGCAGCGTCGAAGGCGCCATGGCGATGGCATGCTCGAACCGCATGGCGTCGTCGGCAAACGAGTCAATGTTGGGAGTCGTATCTTGCTGGTAGCCGTACGCGCCGACGTGATCCTGCCGGAGAGTGTCGATCGAGACCAAGATCACGTTGCAATCGTCGCAACGGTAGTTCGACGATGCCCAACTCAGCCCCCCGTTGAGGCTACCCGCCAGCGCGTAGGTGGCCGGTAGATCCACCGCGTCCGCCGCCTGCACGAGCAAAAGCAGCGCGGCGGCGGTGCAGATCCGGGTCGAGCGACTGGCCGGACGAGGCATAGTGCGGCGCGTTCGGACTCACGCAAGTGGCGCGGCCGGCGGTGGTGAGAGCGTCGCCAGCACGTTGGAACGGAGGATACAGCCCTGATTCTAGGCGATCGTCTGTCGCTGCGCACCTGCGTTATGCTCTCCGCTGCAGGGGGCGCTCGTGTCGCGGCGACCCTGTGCTCGAGTCAGCTATCGCTGGATCGCAAGCCAGTACCTTCTGCCGAGCCTTCTTCTTCGAGTTGGCGATCAGGTTCGGATGCACATCGTAGCGGGCTGCCAGCTCCGCCATTGTCGCTTCCTCCCGAAGCGCCTCCAACGCCACCTTCGCCTTCAGCTCAGCAGGATATCTCCGTCTCTCCCGTGGCATTCCAGACTCCTTCTCCTTCGTCTGGATCCCACCTTAGCAAGCTGTCCGAATTTCGGGGTCCACCTCTCTCCTCCTTACTTGCTGATACGCCGCGGCGCGGAATGCGGAATTGCCGGGGCGGCGGGCGGCAGCCTCAGCGCAAACGCGACGCGATCAACACGTCGATCTCGCGAGTCGCTTCGTGCAACGCCGCTTGCAGCCGGTTCCGTTCTCGCACGAGATCGACGAGCAGGAACCCGTAGCGGCGGCTGTCGACTTCGAGCAAACCGAGCTCACGCACGGGTGTCAGTCCCGGAAGCACGCCCACGCTCAATGCCGGATCGGGGTGAAAGGCCCCAGATCGCGTGTGGATTACTCGGTGCAGCGGGCGCATGATGCGGACGAGCGCTCGATCGACGTTCACCCTCTGAAACCAGCGGCGCGCTCGCCATGGCATCAGAGCGACCTCCTCGATCCGTGTCGCCAGCGCAGCGGCTCGCTCGCTCAAGGTGCGGGCGTCGTCGACGGACCGCGAGAGATCGAAATCCATACCGGCGGTCTCCTGGAGCTCGACGAGCCGTTCCAGCAGCGCCGCGGTCTCGGCCTCGATGTCGAACGGGGGAACGTCTTCGGCGAGAAGTCGCGCCAACGCCACAGCGTACAGCTCCGTGTCGAGCTCCAGAATGTCCAGGTCGATCTTGTCGATGGTGTCTTCATCGGTATGCCACCACCAGTAGCCCCCATCCTCGGCCGACCGCGAATGCCCGAACTGCAACTGTGGCAAGCCGATCCCGTTGAACGCTTGATCGGAATCCCTTCCAGGCAGGGTGACCGTCGACTCGCTCCGAGTGAGCTCGCCCACCAGCTCACTACCGAGGCCGGCAAGCGACATGCTGGCGCTGACCGAGAAATTCCGCGCATCGATCTGCCCAACGCCGTCGATGTTCATATAGGCGATGCCGCGTGCGGTCAGCTCCTCGAAATAGTGGTCCGCGAACCAGGTTGACCCGGCATACCGGCCGTTGCTGTGACCCGGCCACCAGGCCACCACCAGCCCCCGACGCAAGCTGGCTCGCTCCGCCCAGAACGCCCGTGCAAGCTCCACCATGGCAGCGTTCGACGCCCCCTCGTCGGTAGCACCGTAGTACCAGGAATCGATATGGCCGCCCAACAGAACGTAGGGCGCATCCTCGATCTCGGGCGGGTCGATGCGCGCTACCACGAGGCGTAGCTCCTTCCACCCGGTCTCAGTGCTCACATCGAGACGCAGGGTAGCGCCACTGCTGGTCAGCTCCCTGAGGCGATCACCATCGGACGCCCGCACCTGCGCCACCGGGAGACTGGGAACACGGTGTGCGGATCGGCGGGAGGGGGTTCCCCAGACGGTAGTCGTGATGAGCTCGTTGAGGCGCTCCCGCGGGTTGATGAACACGGCCCCGGCAACACCCATTTTCTCGAGCACCCACGCCGCCTCGGGCATAGGCAACCCCTCGACGAGGGCGATCTTTCCGCTCAGATCGATGCCACCGTGAGCCTCGATCTCGAGGAGCTCACCGGAAGTCAGATCGATGCGGGGTAGGTCGTCTACCCCCCCGAGATCAACCGCAACGCCTTCCAACCCTCGTACCGAACCCGAGTAAGCCGTCGTGATCGCGTCGGGCTCGAAGCTCGCGGAGGCAACGCTCACCGAGGCCGACACTGGATCGCTGAGGTAGGCCCAGAACGCGTGAACCTCGGTCGGAACTCCCGCGCCGTGCAGCGTTTCGACGATGTGATCGATGGCGGCGCTCTCGCCGAGACTGCCCGAAGGTCGCGGGTGTACGACGATGGCGTTGACCTGGGCGCGCAGCCCGGCGGTATCAATGCGATCGCGCAAACGGGTTGCCAGCTCAGCCGCCGTATCGTCCTGGCCGTGGGCCCCACCAGCTACGAGAAAAGCCGCGAGTCCTACCGCACAGAGAATGGGAGTCGTTCGGCGAATTCGCACACTGCGTCTCCGGCTCGCCCAGAACTCAGGGCGTGATGTCGGGGCGATAGCCCGTAACGAATCCTAGGATCGGGGCTGCCGCAGTCATGTCTGAAGCCTCAAAGCGTACCGCGTGAGCATCGACGCGTTCGAACATCGGCAAGAACGCCAGTAGCTGGCTCGGCCGGTAGTTCTTGAACCGCACCGTAACCGTGACCGGCGTGTCGACGTGATACGGCTCCATCTCATCGATGCGACGCACGGCGCGCTCGACTGCGGCACGGATAACCGCCTGCCCGGCCGAGGGCGTGAGGATCGTGGCCGAGTGGAACGAGTGTGCCCACTTCACGACCGCCGGCTCAAACCCATCCCCAAGCGTTGCCCGAGCCTCGGCGATGGTGGCGTCGTCGCCCGAGATAGCGATAATCGGCACGCCGAGATGACCCGCAATAGCGGCGTTCCAGACGGTCTCGTTGGCCGAGTGGCCGTTGATACGTACGTCGGCGAGCGTGGCGCTCGACATGGTGTGCGCGCGGACCCCGTCGGAATTGGTCGTACCGGCGTGATAGCCGATGAAGATCGCACCATCGAACGTGCTGTCGAGCCCGTGCATCATGCCCAGCCGGCGTGGCCACGAGCGGACGATCATGACGTCATCGGGCAACTCGTCGATCAACAGGTTCTGACCGTTGCCGTGCGAGTCGCTCACCAGGATTTCGACCGCACCGGCGGCGCGGGCGCCGTCTATTGCCGCCAGCACCTCGTCAGTCATGAAACGGCGGAAGCGCTCGTACTCGAAGCCTCCCGTACCGAGTTGCTGCTCGCTGACCGCCCCCGTCACTCCTTCGAGATCGGCTGAGATATAGATCTTCGCGCCCTGCGACTTGGCAACTGGACTCGCCGGGTGTGCCACCCGGGGAAGCAGCGACAGCAACACCGATACCGCTCCAGCAACAACGAACCGTCGTCTCTCGAACAAATGCACCTCCTCAAGTAGCAACGATCGCGTCGGCTTCGATCTCCACCAACATGCGCGGGTCAATCAGCCCGCTGATCTCGACCATGCTCGTAGCCGGCAAGACGTCTCCGAAGAACTCGCCGTGTGCTCGCCCCACCTCCTGCCAATACGCGATGTCGGTAACGTACATCCGCGTGCGCACCGCGTCTGCCAACGTCGCACCCGCGGCCTCCAAAGCCGCCTGCACGTTGCGTAGTGTTTGCACGGCTTGCGCGTAGACGTCGTCGATGCCCACAAGCTCTCCGCTAGCATTGGTGGCCGTGGTTCCCGAGACATACACACTGTTGCCAGCGCGTACAGCACGTAAGTACCCGACGATCGGCTCCCACGGCGTGCCGGTCGATACCTTTTGGCGATCCATTGCGACTCCTCGGACACAGGCTTGCAGGCCGTGGTGGAAGTGCGGGGTTAGTTTTTCGGGCTGCGCCAGCATAGCGGGGAGCCGTCAGCCTCGCAGCGTCCACTTCAGTTTGCTACGGTGATTCTGTGCTTGATCCATGCTCCGCGCCCCCACCGCGGCGCGACAAAGACTCGAAATAGACCATGCCTCAAGCCCGTAACGTGCCCCTGGGAACTGTGGCCTTGGCGACGCTGTTGCTCGTCTCGGCGCCACTCCTCGCTCTCGCGCAGGAGGCCCAGACCCCGTCGTCGCTGATCCGCGTGCTCACCCTTGATACCGAGGGAGCGCCGATCGAGGGGTTGCTCGTGCAGGTCCTCGGACCAGCGCGCCAGGTCGTACGCGAGGCACCATCGGACGCGACTGGGACGGCGTTACTCGCCGGGCTTCGTCGCGGCTCGTACGAGCTTCGGATCATCAGCACCTCTTACACTGATGTGTACCGTGTGCTCGACTTGCGGCAGGCGGAGCTCGTCGTCGAGGTGACCATGCTGCCGTC
Source organism: Acidobacteriota bacterium (assembly GCA_965205505.1). GTDB lineage: Bacteria > Acidobacteriota > UBA890 > UBA890 > WLXD01 > DASCOT01. The sequence continues at coordinate 1,693,823 of CBDBHB010000009.1, read as the reverse complement.
GGGTGTGGAGGAGCGGGTTACGGTCACCGCAGCACGAGGAACGCTGCAGGAAGAAACCAAGATTCCGGCCACCGTTCGCTCACTCGACGAAGCTCGCCTCAAGGCACGGGCGGTCGACCTCCTGCCACGGATGCTCGATGAGGAGCCCGGCATCCTGACGCAGCAGACCACGCCGGGGCAGGGTTCGCCGATCCTCCGCGGGCAGAGCGCCCAGGCGGTTCTCTACTTGCTCGACGGCGTGCGCTACAATAACGCCACCTATCGCGCCGGAAACACCCAGTATCTTGCCTGGATTCCCGACGCCGCAGTCGATTCGGTGGAAGTTCTACTCGGCCCGGCAGGCGTCAACTACGGCAGTGACGCGCTGGGTGGCGCGGTCAATGTCATCAGCAAGCCGGTGGCCGGATTCACGCCCGAGCACACGCGGTGGTCGGGTAGCCTCCGCGTTTTCGGAGAGTCAGCCTCGAACGGGGGGGGCGCTAGCGCAACGCTGGGTGCATCGAGTCGCAATTGGGCAGCCTACGTCACAGCCAACGCCAGTCGGCACAACGACGTGCGCGGCGGCGGCGGCATCGATTCGCATCACTCCAGCACTCGGTTCGTCGGCTTCACTCCCCAGCAGGTGCGCGACGTCTTTGGTGGCCGCTATCGTGACACGGGGTACTCGGCTGCCGGCCTCACCGCCAAGGTGAACCTGCAAGCCAGCTCCACCGGGACCCTTTCCGGCTATCTGGTGCGATCCGAGCAATACGACATACGTCGCTACGACCGACTCCTGGGAGGCGACGGTCGTCTGGTCGCCGAATTCGATCCTCAACAGCTCACTTTCGGCTACCTACGCTACTCGCGATTCTTCACCAACGAGTTTCTGGAGGTGACGCTATCGCTCAACCGGCAGACCGACGGTCGACGCGACCAGCGCCGTCCGACCGACAGCTTGCGCACCGAGCGCAACCAGGACACCGCGCTCGGCATCGAGGTCATCGGCTCCAAGACGTTCGCGAGCCATCTGCTTAGCGGCGGAGTCGAGGTCTATGATGAGGACGTCGACGCCGCCAGAGCGCAAACGAGCAATGGGATCTCCGTCGCCGTTCGCCCGCGAGTCCCGAACGGCGCCACCTACCGCTCGCTTGGCTTCTTCGTTCTCGATGAGTGGACCGCTGTCGGCGGCCGCCTGCTGTTCTCGGGCGGCGCCCGATACTCGGCATTTCGCTACCGCGCGCGGTCTGTCGACAACATCATCGGCGGCGAAGCGCTGGTGCCCGACACGCAGGCCACGTTCGATGACCTTACCTTCAACCTGGGCGCCAACTACGCTGCCAGCGACACTCTGAGCGCTTGGGGCCGAGTGGCGCGCGGCTTCCGCGCGCCTTCCGTGTTCGACCTCGGTGAGATCGGTCTTACCGGCGGGGGGTTCGAGATCTCGCCCACCGAAGCCGTCGACTTCGGTGCCGTGGTCGGTGACTCGGCTGGCCGCGACGCGAGGCGTACCGGGAGCTCGTGGCACCCCTTGATGCCCGAGGTGCTATGGAGCTACGAGGCGGGCCTGCGGTGGTTCGACAACGATGTTCGCATCGAGCTCACCGGCTTCAGCAGCGAGTTCTCTGAAGCCATCTCCCGCCGGACCGTGATCATCGATGAACCGGTGGTCGGACAAACGATCGGCGGCGAAGCAATCGTCGCGCAGGGCACCGAAGGGCGGATCTTCGTCGGCGCCGATCCGGATCCGGTGGTCTCTCGGGCCAACATCGGGCGTCTGCGAGTATGGGGGTTGGAGCTACTGGCGCAGAAATCGTGGGGCCTGCACTGGCTTACAACGTTAAAAGCCTCGTTGCAGCGCGGGACTGAGCTCGATACGGGCTTTTTCGCGCGTAGGATCGCACCCGACAACGTCACCGGGGTCGCGCGTTGGCACTCGTCATCCGGACGCTTGTCGATCGAGGCCGTGGTGAGGGGGGCACGTCCGCAGACGCGGCTGAACCCCGGAGACCTGGAAGACTCGCGCATTGGTGCGTTTCGCGATGCTGACGACATTGCCGACTTCTTCAACAACCAGGGGCCGCGGCTTGGACTTGTGGCGGACGGGGTCCTCTTGGCCACTGGTGAGACACTCGATCAGGTTATCGACCGCGTCCTCGGCGCCAGCCGAGCCGGTGGCCCGCTCTTCACTTCTACACCTGGATGGGCGACGCTCGGAGTCCGGGGCACGTACGCCCTGGCAGATCGGCAGACCCTGGTGTTCGCGCTCAGCAACCTTACCGATACCAACTACCGCATGCACGGCTCCGGATTCGATGCGATGGGTATCAATCTGAGCATGGCGTACTCGGTGAGCTTCTGACAGACAAGATCGCGTCACAAAGCCGCCAGAAGCGCCAGCGGCGGTGAAACCCCTCGGGCCTCAGCGCGTAACTCTGTAGTAGGAACGCACGCCCGAGCTCTAGCAGGCCGTGGTGAAAGTGTGGTGGGTCTGGCGACAGGGTCTTGCGAAGTGGAGGCAAGGAGAGAGGAGAAGGCGATGGTTACCCCATCGTTGACGAGGAACGACGCAGCATACGCGCGCAACCCCCTGTCGCCCGAAGGGTTACGGCGAGTTGGGGCCATCTGCGGCGTTGCCCTTCCACGACGATGGCTAGGGCATCGCCTGTGTCAGGCCGCCTTGCATCTGGCTCCAACTCGCCGTAACCAGACCCACCACTCTTTCACCACGGTCTGCTAGGACCCAGGAGTTGCCATGCAGGCCAGCCTGCTATCGCTGTTCTTGATCGCCGCTGTCGCGACACCGACGGCCGCGCCGACACCCTCCGGCCAGGCGCGAGAATATGCGCGCAATTTCAGCGCCGCCAACCTCGACGAGCTGTACATCGACTTTCCCATTGGCGAGCTCGAGATCGAGGGAACGAACACCGACCGCATCGAGGTCGAGGTGCACATCGGGTGCGACGGCTGGCGAGCGCGGTCGTGCCGCGAGAGTGCCCAACACGTGGAGCTCGAACCCAACCGCGACGGCGACCGCCTGGAGCTGTCGTTCGCTGGCTTCAGCAAATGGCGCAACCGTGGGATGCACATCAACATGAAGGTGCGGCTGCCGGCGCCCCTCGACTCGCGGTGGACATGAGCATCGGCGAGCTTCGGCTACGGGCTCTAGCGGGCAACGTCGTCGTCGACATGAGCATCGGCGAGGTTTCGTTGCGTATGCGCGAGGCGGATGTTGGTCTCCTGAGCATGGACACAGGAATCGGCGAGTCGTCGCTGGTAACGCCGGAGGGACGATCCGAGAGTGCCGGGCTGTTCACGCGTGAGCTGCTGTGGGACAAGGGCCATGGCGAGGCGCGGATCCGCATCGACCTGGGCATCGGCGAGGTCGACGTTCGCTTGAGCTAGCGGAGCACTGCGGTAGGATTCGCTCGACACCGCTTCGATGCGCCGGAAGTCTCAGCTCCACCTCCGGAACGCTGGCAATGGACACAATTGTCTCCAGCCTGGAAACCGAAAGCACCGCAGCGCGCCACAACGCGGCCCACCATCGCGCGCTCGCCGAGGGGCTGAGAGAGCGGGCCGCCGCGGCGCGCGAGGGTGGCGGCGGCAAGTACCGCGAGCGACAGACCGCCCAGGGGAAGCTCTTCGTCCGCGACCGTATCGACAGGCTCATCGACGACTCCAGCCCACTGCTCGAGCTGTCGCCGCTGGCGGCTGACGGAATGTACGACGGCCGAGCTCCGAGCGCCGGGATCGTCACCGCCGTGGGGCGAGTTTGCGGCCACGAGGTGATGATCATCGCCAACGATGCCACCGTGAAGGGAGGCACCTACTTCCCGCTCACCGTGAAGAAGCACCTGCGCGCCCAGCAAATCGCGCTCGAGAACCGGCTCCCCTGCATTCACCTCGTCGACTCCGGAGGCGCCTTCTTGCCAATGCAGGACGAGATATTCCCGGATCGCGAGCACTTCGGTCGCATCTTCTACAACCAGGCGCGAATGAGCGCCGAGCGCATCCCGCAGATCGCTGTCGTGATGGGTAGCTGTACGGCCGGTGGCGCCTACGTGCCGGCGATGAGCGACGAGGTCGTGATCGTCCGCAAACAGGGCACGATCTTCCTTGGTGGCCCACCGCTGGTGAAGGCCGCGACCGGCGAGGAGATAAGCGCCGAGGACCTCGGGGGCGGCGATGTCCATGCTCGTCAAAGCGGCGTCGCAGACTATCTTGCCGATGACGATGAGGACGCGTTGAGGATCGCGCGCAACATCGTCGAGAACCTGAACCTAGTGAAGCACATCGACGCCGAGAGGACGGAGTCGGAGGAGCCGCTCTACCCTCCGGAGGAGCTCTACGCGGTCGTGCCAACGGACTTGCGCAAGCCTTACGACATTCGCGAGATCATCGCGCGAATCACCGACGGCAGCCGATTCCACGAGTTCAAGGCAGCGTACGGAACTACCCTGATCACGGGGTTCGCACGACTACACGGGTTGCCGGTAGGCATCATCGCGAACAACGGCGTGCTCTTTTCCGAAAGCGCCTTGAAGGCGACGCACTTTATCGAGTTGTGTGACCTGCGCCGCGTGCCTTTGGTGTTCTTGCAGAACGTCACCGGTTTCATGGTCGGCGGCCGGTACGAGGCCGGGGGAATCGCCAAGGATGGCGCCAAGATGGTGCACGCGGTGGCCAATGCCACGGTGCCAAAGCTGACCGTGATCGTGGGCGGATCGTTCGGCGCGGGAAACTATGGCATGTGCGGGCGCGCCTATGATCCGCGATTCCTGTTCACTTGGCCCAACGCCAGGATCTCGGTGATGGGCGGCGAGCTGGCCGCCATGGTGCTCGCGCAGGTCAAGCGTGACCAGCTGACGCGCCAAGGGATCGACTGGTCGGACGCTGAGGAAGGGGCGTTCAAGCAGCCCATCCTGGACACCTACGAACAGGAGAGCAGCCCCTACTACGCCACCGCGCGCTTGTGGGACGACGGCATCATCGACCCGGCTCAAACCCGTGACGTGCTGGGCCTGGCGTTGTCGGCCACCTACAACGCGCCCATGCGGGAGCCGCGCATGGGCGTCTTCCGAATGTAGCGGCCCTAGCAGGCCGTGGACTCGAGGTCATGACCCACGAATCGCCCACTACACTGCGGCTGGAGCGCGCCGGTGCGGTGCTGTCCGTAGTGCTCAACCGACCGCAGGTCCACGACGCCTTCGACGAGGTGCTGATCGCCGAGCTTACGGCAGTTTTCGTCGCCGTCGCCGACGACGACGCTGTGCGCGTCGTGGTGCTCCGGTCGACCGGGAAGCACTTCTCGGCCGGCGCCGACCTCAACATGATGCGCCGCATAGCCGACTACTCGGAGTCCGAAAGCACCGCCGATGCCCGCCGCATGGAGAACATGTTCCGCGTCATCGCCACCTGCCCGAAGCCAGTTGTGGCACGCGTACAGGGGGCGGCGCTCGGCGGCGGAGCAGGCCTCGTCGCGACAGCCGACATCGCGATCGCATCGACCGCCGCGCAATTCGGATTCACCGAGGCCCGCCTGGGCATCGTCCCCGGCGTGATCTCGGCGTACGTGATGCGCAAGGTCCCCGCGGGCCAAGCGCAGGCGCTGTTCCTCACGGGTGCTCGCTTCAACGCACTGCGAGCGCTAGAGATGGGCCTGGTTCATGAGGTGGTCGAGCCGGGGCAGCTCGACGTGGCGATCGATCGAGTGATCGACGACCTGCTCGCCTGTAGCCCGCAAGCACAGGCGAGGATCAAGCGGCTGGTACCCGCCATCGCCCATCTCGACGTCGAGGCCGCCGCCGACCTCACCGTCGAGGCGATCAGCGCGGCACGCGCCAGCGACGACGGCAAGCAAGGCATGACCGCGTTCCTGGCCAAGGAGAAGCCACCCTGGAGCCGGGAGCACTAGTGCTCCTAGCGGGCCGTGGTGGAAGTGTGGCGGGCATGGCGGGTTACGGCTAAGCCGGCACGGGCACCCGTAGGCGCGGCGAACGCAGTGCAGCCAGCGCCCGGGATGGAAGCTCCAACCCGGTGGATTCCGCCAGGCTAGAGCTAGCCTCCACCAGCGCTTGAAGGTCGACACCGGTATCGATCCCAAGGCGATGCAGCATCGCCACCAAGTCCTCGGTGGCGAGGTTCCCGGAGGCGCCCGCAGCGAACGGGCACCCGCCCAGACCGCCGGCGGCGGCATCGAAGACGGCTATTCCGGCCTCGAGCCCGGTCAAGACGTTGGCCAGGCCACGACCGTAGGTGTCGTGCAAGTGCAACGCGATCGTCGACAGATCGAACTCTGCCCCCAGTAGCTCGACCATACGCCCAACCTGTCCGGGGTCGGCGATGCCAATGGTGTCGCCGATCGAGACCTCGGCGCATCCTAGCTGGAAGAGGTCGGCGGTCAGTCGCACGACTGCCTCTGCCTCGACCTCCCCCTGGTAGGGGCAGCCGAAAGCCGTCGAGACATAGCCGCGCAAGCGAACGTCATGCTCGCGCACACGCTCTGCGATGGGGCGAAAGCGCTCGATGGATTCGGCGATGGATGCGTTGATGTTGCGGCGATTAAAAGTCTCCGACGCGGCGGTGAATACCGCCACCTCTTCAACGCCCGCCGCCAGCGCACGCTCGAGGCCGAACGCGTTCGGCACCAACACCGGAAAGCGAACACCTCGAGTCCGCTTGATCCGCGCCATCACCTCGCCGGCGTCAGCCAATTGTGGTACCCACTTCGGAGACACGAAGCTCGTTGCCTCGACGGCCGGCAGCCCGGTGGCCGATAGGGCGTCGATGAACTCGACCTTGGTACGAGTGGGAATGAAGCGGGCAACGTTCTGGAAGCCGTCACGCGGCCCCACCTCGTACACCGTCACGCTTCGCGGCATGCTCATCGTTCTGCCTGTGACTGTCCTCGTAGCGACGGCCCCGGAGCGAGCCGTCCGATTTCATTCCACCTGGGTTAATTATTAAATAAATGTTTAGTTAGCTCAACGACCGAACCGATGGTGGTACCTTCACCCCATGGCTGACGATCCGATCCTGCGTCGAAAGGGCGCACGCAACACCGATGCGACGCGCGAAGCGCTGATGAACGCGGCCACCGACCTGTTTGCTCAGCGCGGTTTCGAGGGTGCGCGCGTCGACCAAATCGCCGAGACTGCCGGCGTTAACAAGGCAATGATCAGCTACCACTTTGGCGGCAAGGGTGCGCTGTACAACGAGATCCTGCGCGAGACCTTCGCCGATGCGCATCGACGCTTCGCAGCGATTCGCGAGTCCGACGCCCCAGCCGACGAACGGTTGCGCGCCTTCATCCAGACATTCGCCGATCTGTCATTGCTGCGTCCGGCGCTGCCGGCGATGGTCCTGCGCGAGGTGATGTCTGGTGGCTTGCACATTGAGAAGGATCTGCTGCCCAAGCTCCTCGCCATTTTCAGCCTGGTCCAGGACATCATCGATCAGGGCATCGCAGAGGGCACATTCTCAGCCGTCAACCCCTACCTGACGCACATCAGCTTGCTGGGCAGCCTGGTGTTTTTCTTCGCCTTCATGCCCATCCGAGCTCGGCTCGAACAGGGTCGACTTCCGGTTAGCGTGGCGGAGGTTCGCGAGTACGTCCGCCACCTGCAGCAGGTCCTCGGCCGCGGTCTCGCCCCGACACTGCCGAGTCCAGAGCCTGCCTGAGGCCGGTCCGCCAAGGAGCTAGCAGGCCGCGCCGCCACACGACGAACCTCTGTTGCAGGACACTAGGCAACCAGCGGGAACGCCGAGGCCAGCAACCAGCCAAAGAACATCCCGGCACCGATGCCATAGCCCCAGGGCCGGTTGATGCGACTGCCGACGAAAACGAGGCAGCCAATATAGAGCGGCAGGACCGGCAACATCACGGTTACCACCCGCATGGTCGGCACCCAGGCGGCAACCAGCAACAGCCCGACGATCAACGCAGCGATCTGCACCAGGTATGCGGGCCAGCGGCTGCGGTTGCGCGGATCACCTTGCACGAGCTCGGTGGCGGTGAACCACGGAATGCACGCCAGCGCGAAGAGGGGAAATCGCACGAGCCGCGGCGGCACCATCCGCCAGTTGAGCCAGACGTAGTCAGAGGTCAGCCCAACGGCAAACCAGAGAAAGACGAACAGGCCGACGCCCCACAGGACGTCGCTACCAGCTGGCGGGCCGACACGGAACCCCACCACCAGCGCCAGCGTGCCGGCGATCAGGAGCCAGAATGCAACGCCACCGCCAACCATCACCCCGCCAAGATTGCCGACGTCGATCAAACGCCCCAGCCCGGCGACGAGCAGGCTGGCGAGCACGGGCGCGGCGGCGAGCCCCACCCACTGCATGGGCCGGCGTACGAGGCGCTGTTCGCGGTCCGCGTCGCGCGGACACACGCGCGCCAGCGACGCAACGATGAACATCCAGCCCACCACGTGAGCTAGCCACCAGACGATACGGCGGTCGCTGTACTCGATGCGTTCCGTCGGAGCGAATTCGAGCGCCCGATCGAGCCATTCTACCACCCCCTGGTGACTGCTGCGCCGGAAGAGAATCGAGAGGTGCTCAGCACCAGCGATCGGCATCAGGGCGCGTGCCCGACCGCTGCTGAAGTCGTCGCTAGGGCCGCCGGCGCGCTGCAGTAAGAACTCCGCGCCGCGGAGGGAGCGCGCCTCCCAAGTACCCGCTTGAAGCAGCAAGTTACGCGGCGTCGAGCTGGTGACTTCGGCCGGCGCCGGCGATACGGCTACCGTGGCTCGATAGCGCTCCGGATTCCGGCGGGCGGCGGCCATGACCGCGGCACTGCCCATCGAATGCCCCACCAATGCGACGCGCTGCGCATCCACTTCCGGTTGGGCGATGAGCACCTCGTACGCATGATCGATGCCGTCCTGGAGCACCTCGCGATCGAAGGGCAACGCATTGCGTCCGTGGCCAACGAAATCCGTCAGCACGACGGCGTAACCGGCGAGCGCAAGCACATGAGCATGAGCGAGCATCAAGCGCTCTGACGCTGCGAAGCCATGCGCAATAATGACGCCTGGAACGCGCGCCGCTGACAGCTCCTCCTCGTGGTCTATCGCCTCTCCGGCGTGGCTGAGGCGATGGCGCTCCAGCCGATACAGCGGGTCGGTGACCATGTAGCGCATCGGATGACCGGCACGGGTGGACTCACGGGTAATGAGGCCCGAGCTGGCGTTGACAAGCAGCACGGTGGACGCTGCCAGCAGCAGCGCGCCGATCGCCATTCGGACCGCCGGTCCGGACATCAGCGCCGCTCCACCGCTGGCCGATCCTTCAACCGATAGACGAACTTCAGGCCGGACCAATCTGCATCGACTGCGCAGACCTTCACATCGACCAGCCCGCCGTCGAGACCGGTGCTGCGGACGTCCGCCTCGACCAGGTCTTTCGGTAGCTTCGACGCCTTCTTCGGCCAAGAGATCCAAAGTGTGCCGTCGCTCGCCAGTGCTCGCTTCAGAGTCGGGAAGCGTCGCTGGAGCTCTGCGTAGCTGGCGGTAAAGAAGTGCACGAAGTCCATCCCCCGCCCCAGGCGTTGCAGCACGCACAGATCATTCGGTAGCGATCCGAGGAGCTCCGGATAGTGGCTCGGGGCGGCGACGAAGGCGACCTTCATCCCGGCCTTGATCCCGAGCTTCTTCACCAGCGGTGTTCCCGAATATCCGGCGCTCAAGCTGGCTCCTCCCCGCTAAGTCGCGCTGAGATTGCCTACCGAGCCAACTGCTGCCTCGGTGGGTGAGACGGGCACGAGCCGACAATATCCTGTGCAAGGGTAGTCGCCGCACCGCAACCGAGCGATATCCTTGAGGCATCCACAGAAACCTGTATGCCAACAGCTGTGTCGAGCGGCCACAGGATCGCGGAGAAGCCGCGCAAGGCCGACATCGAGGTCAAGATGCTGGCGCTCGGGTGGGTGCCGCACGAGCAAGCAGTCGATGGTGCGCTCACCCCGCTACTTTGAAACGTCCGGGCGGCCTTACTCGGCCTCGACGAGCGTCGCTCATTGTCGTCCGCCCACCGCCTGCGCAGCCAACGGTCAGCCGCATCGGCTACAATCCAGCGGTCCTGGCCACCCTGGCAACCTACGAGCACCATGAGCGACCCTGCTGGCCCGCCGACCGAACCCGTCGACGTGGGCTATCACACCGTGGTCGGAAGGGTCCGCGACCACAACGAGGACTCGCTCAAGGTAGACCGGGACCTCGGACTATTCATCGTCGCCGATGGGATGGGCGGGCACAACGCCGGGGAACGCGCTAGCCAGTTGGCCGTTGAGGTGCTGCACGACTTCGTCACCGACCACATAGCCGGGCCGATTGGTGCGGCAGAGCTGACTCGAGCCTTCGTACAGGTCAATACCGTGATCTATGAGGAATCGCTCCAACACAGCGAGTGCAGCGGTATGGGGACGACGCTGACGGCCTTGCTCGTCAACGGCACCAGCTACCGGGTGGCGCACGTCGGAGACTCCCGCGCATGGCTCGTACGCGATGGCGTCGGCTGCCAGATCACCGACGACCATTCGGTGCTCGCCGAGCAGGTACGGCTCGGCGTGATCAGTGCAGAGGATGCCGCCAACCACCCGATGCGCAACGTGCTTACGCGCAGCATCGGAAACACGCCGGACGTCGAAGTAGACGTGCTCGAAGGCGAATCCTTACCCGGGGATATTTGGGTACTCGGAACGGATGGCATGACCCAGGTGATGGACACCGAGCGCATTACCGAGTTCACCACGGGCTGCATTCGTGCCGATCAGACCGCGCGCTCGATCGTGGACGTCGCTTGCGAAGAAGACGGCAGCGACAACATCACGGCGGTCGTCGTGCGCTGCCCGACCGCCTAGAGGCCGTACGCCCTCCAAAGGTTGCTCATCCGGCAACCGCGCCTACTGTGTTGGCTCCCCGTCGGCAACGCGGCACGTCGTAGTGCCGTCGCGCTCGAGCCGCGCACGGATCTCCTCCGACAGGACCTCGAAGTCGACCCCCAACCTCCGCGCGGTCTCCGTCGCCATCGACGTACCCGCCACGCTGGCTACGAATTGGTACGTCGACTCGCCGCCATCTATGTCGACCTGCAGAAAATCGAGATGATGCAGCGTGCGCTTGGCATCAAGCTCACGTGCCAGGTCGAGAAAATGAGTTGTAACGAACGCCCGCGGCGACAGCTCGCTCAACAGTTGCAGCACCATCAGAACGATCTCGGCAGCTTCCGACGGGTTGGTCCCGGAGCAGAGCTCATCGAGCAAGACCATCGATCGCGGTCGAATGTACTGAAAGAGCGTGCGGATGCGTACGAGCTCCTGACCGAGCCGTCCTTCGAGCTGGTCGGCTGAATCGGTCTGAACCACGGAAGCGAACAAGCCGCTGCACATCGGCACATGTGCCTCCGCGGCGGCCACGTAGAGACCCGACTGCGCCATGAAGCTGCAGCAGCCCGAGGCCCTGCAGCAATCTGGTCTTGCCGCCCGAGTTCGGTCCGGTAATTACGGTAATCGACTCGTCGCGATCCTCGCTGACATCGCACGGTATAGGCGGCGCATCCTGTCTGAGCAGCAGCGGATTAAAGACCCTACGCAGTTTCAACGGGCCGTTGTCGACCACCGTCGGCAGGCACACATCGAGACCTTGCTTCCGGCAGGTGTCCGCGAACGCCCGGCTCGTGAGGTAGAACTCGAGGTGTCCGACGAGCATCAACACGCGCGCCAGCGACGGGGCGATGCGCTGGTACACGTCGATGATCACCCGGTTGACCATCTCGCGAGAGCTGAGGTTGTAGCCGCGCCAGTAGGTGCTGAATAGATCGCCCCAGCGGCGCCACGCCGATTTGTAGAAACGGTTGTCGCGCGCCTCCTCGAAGTCCTCGATCTGCAACTTCTTGATGCGGCCGTCGGCTCCAAGCTGCAAAGACACGCTGACCGAGGCGATGTTCTCCTCGTAGGCGAGCAAGTCCGTGAGGATCCTGTAGTCGCGCGTCGCCTTGATGCCGAGACCTGCTTCGTGAATCCGGCACAGGCCAGACGAGCTGGAGGCGAAGTCGCTCACCATGAGTTCGATCACGGCGCGAGCCTGCCCCAGCACGCCAAGCCGGTGAAACGTGTTGTCGACGGTCCGAACGGTGTGCGCCGACTTGATCGAATCGAGCAACGCGATGAGCTCGACATAGAGGCGCTCGGTACGATCCCGGACATCGGCATCGGTCTCGAGCTCACGCAGTATCGCCTGGCGAAAACGCACCGTCTCGAGATCGACGGGTGGACGGGACAGGACGCGGTGCAGGAACTCCGGGTGGGCAAGGTAGTCGCTACCACCGATCTCGATGTGCGACGAGTCCTCGACGAACTCGGTGAGGAACACGTCCTTGTCGAACAGCTTCGGATCCCACGGCGATGCCTCCAGCGGCGACTCGCCCATACGCTCATGGATGTGCGCCGTCTCGTTGGCCCCGAGGAAGGCGAGCTTGAGGAGGTCTTCGAGAAGCTCGTTGTCCGGGTACGCGTGCTCGCGGCCGTGCAGCAGATCGGGTATCGGAATCATCCGCTGATGCTACAGGGTGGCGCCGCCGGTCATGGCTCGTCTTGCAGGACAGCTACCGCACCGCGCTCGTCGTCGTCGCGCCGCCAACAACGCCTTCCTCCGAGCACAGCAGCTCAAACAACACCGTCGCTCCTTCGCGCGGGAACAATTCCTTGACGAATCGAGGTAGCCTAGGCTACGTAACGTTGACGTCTTGCCCCGAAGGAGGAGGCACCACTCATGTCGCTCTCACGTCGCGCACTCTTTGGCGTCCACGCAACAGCGGGAAAGGGATGGTCTGGCGCGCTCATCGCTGCCCGGGGCCGTGAAGCGCTGGTCGATGAGCTCTGGCCCAACACTGAAGATGTGGCGGTTGTGCCACCGCCGGCTAATGGTGAGATCCGTTTGAGCAGCAATGAGAACCCGCTGGGTCCTGGCGAGCGAGCCCTGGACGCCGTTCGAGAAGCGTTCAACGACGCCAGCCGGTATCCTGACAACACCAGCCTGCAAGCTGCCCTGGCGGCAGCCAACGACGCTCGCCCGGAACACGTGCTGCTCGGTGCGGGGTCGGGCGAGATCCTCAAGGACGCGGTACAGGCGTTCACCTCGAAGTCCAAGCACCTGGTTACCGCGACCCCCACCTATCTGAGGTCAGGCCGCGTCGCGGAGTACTTGGGGGCCGAGGTGAGAGCCATTCCCGTCGACGCCGACGGCAAGCTGAACCTGGGCGCGATGGCGGAGGCGGCCAAGGGAGCCGGCCTGGTCTTCGTGTGCAATCCCAACAACCCGACCGGCACGCTGCATCAGGCGGAAGCGATCGCCGAGTTCGTCGACCAGTTGCAACACATATCTCCAGAGGCGGTCATTCACTTCGACGAGGCCTACCACGAGTACGTTACCGATCCCGGCTACCGATCGGCGCTGTCGTTGGCGTTATGGACACCGAACGTCTTCGTCAGCCGCACCTTCTCGAAGGTCTACGGTATGGCGGGGCTACGGATCGGCTACGCGGTGGGGCACCGAGACACGATCGCGCAGCTAAGCCGCTACGGGCTACCGGACAACACCAACAACGTCGGCGTCGCCGCTGCCTACGCAACTTTCCAGGATACGGCGCGCATGCACCGTGAGGGAAAGCGCAACGCCGAGACGCGGCAGTTCACCGTCGACTTCTTCGAAAACGCGGGATACGGAGTGTTCGAGTCCAACGCGAACTTCATCTTCGTCAACATCGGCCGTCCAGCGGCCGATCTGCGGTCTGCGTGCGCCAAGCAAGGCATCCGTATCGGGCGTGACTTCCCGCCGATGGAGAAGACCCACGCCCGGATCTCGATCGGGACTATGGAAGAAATGCAGCGAGCGACCGAGGTATTTGGGGAGGTGCTGGCATGAGCGCGTCTACGAGGGAGAAGACAGGGATGTCCGTTTCACGACGCTCGTTCGTCAAGAGGGTGGGTGTCGGTTCCGCCGCCGCAGCGATTATGGCATACGAGGGGCCGCGATCGATGGCGCGGGCCTGGTCGCTATCACTGCCGGAGGAAGAGCGCCCGCTGTTCCTGCAGTACAACGAGAACCCGCTGGGCCCGGGCGACCGGGCACTGGAGGCCGTGGAGACCGGCATCACAGCGGGCAGCCACCCGACCGCACGCTACAGCATCAGCACCGCGGACCTGGTGGACGCGATCGCAAGCACGCAGGGCGTGCCCCAGGCCAACATCATCGTCGGCAACGGCTCCACGCAGGTGCTGCGCACGGCGACGCACGTTTTCACGTCGCCTTCCAAGCACCTGGTCACCGGCGCTCCCTCCTATGGTGAGTGCTCGGGTTACGCGGAGCTGATTGGCACACCGGTAGAGTTCGTGCCGGTGGACGCTTCGCTGCGCCTCGACCTCAACGCCATGGCCGACGCCGCTAAGGGCGCCGGTATGGTGTTTCTCGATAACCCCAACAACCCGATGGCGACGCTGCATAGCGCCGACGAAATGGGCGCCTTCATCGATCGGGTGATGACCGAGTCGGAGGCCGTGATCCTCGTCGACGAGGCTTACCACGACTACGTCACCGATCCGGCGTACCGGTCGGAGGTGACACGCGCGGTGAGGAACAAACGAGTCCTGGTGGCGCGTACGTTCTCCAAGGCCCATGGCATGGCTGGGATGCGCATCGGCTACGGCGTGGCGCATGCCGACACGCTGGCCGCCATGCGGCAGTGGCATTATGGTTTGAGCCTCAATGTGGCGGCGATCGCCGGTGCGGCGGGATCGCTGCGGGATACGGATCACATCGCGGCGGAGCGCGCACGCAACACCGAGGTACGCCACTTCACGGTCAACTGGTTCAAGTTGCACGGGATCCAGGGCACCGACACGCAGACCAACTTCGTCTTCATGCGTACGGGCGTGCCGGCAGCGGACTTTCGCAGCGGGTGCGCCAAGCACGCGATTCTCGTGGGTCGCGACTTCAGGCCATTCCACGACGACTGGGCGCGGATCTCGCTCGGTACGATGGCAGAGATGCAGCGCGCCACCGAGGTTTTCGGGCGCGTGCTGCAAGTCAAGAAGGTGGCGGCGGCATAGGCGTCACGCGCCGCCGGTCATGGCTCGTCTGGCAGGAGAGTTGCCGCGCCGCGCTCGTCGTCGTCGCGCCGCCAACAACGCCTTCCTCCGAGCACAGCAGCTCAAACAACACCGTCGCTCCTTCGCGCGGGAACAATTCCTTGACGAATCGAGGTAGCCTAGGCTACGTAGCGTCAACGTCTTGTCTCGAAGGAGGAGGTACCCACTCATGTCGCTCTCGCGTCGCGCGCTCTTCGGGGCTCACACACCAAATGGGAGCGAGCGGCCGGGAGCGTTGATCGCGGCCCACGGCCGCGAAGCGCTGGTCGATGAGCCCTGGTCCAACATCGACGAAGCTGCGGCTGTCGCGCCGCCAGCCAGCGGTGAGATCCGTTTGATGTTCAACGAGAACCCGCTGGGGCCCGGGGAGCGGGCACTGGACGCTGTTCGCGAGGCGTTCCATGACGCCAGCCGTTATCCCGACAATACCAGCCCGAGCATGGGCGACCTGCAGGCAGCCCTGGCCGCGGCCAACGACGCCCGCCCAGAGCACGTGCTGCTCGGTGCGGGATCTGAGGAGCTTCTCAAAGACGCCGTACAGGCATTCACCTCGAAGTCCAGGCACCTGGTTACCGCGACTCCTACCTATGTGGCTTCAGCGCGCGTCGCCGAGTATCTGGGGACTGAGGTGAAAGCCATCCCCGTCGACAGCGACGGCAAGCTGAACTTGGGAGCGATGGCGGAGGCTTCCAGGGGCGCCGGTTTGGTCTTCGTGTGCAATCCGAACAACCCGACCGCGACGGTACATCAGGCAAAGGCGATCGCCGAGTTTGTCGAGCGAGTGCAGCACGTCTCGCCGGAGACCGTCATCCATTTCGACGAGGCGTACCACGAGTACGTCAGCGATCCCGGTTACCGATCGGCGCTGTCGCTGGCGCTGTGGACGCCCAACGTCTTCATCAGCCGCACCTTCTCGAAGGCATACGGCTTGGCGGGGCTACGCATCGGCTACGCCGTGGGCCACAAGGACACGATCGCACAGCTGGGACGCTACGGGCTGCCGATCAACACCAACAACGTCGGCGTCGCCGCCGCTTACGCTACTTTCCACGACTCGATACGTATGCGTCGCGAGAAACAGCGCAACGCCGAGGCACGGCGGTTCACCATCGACTTCTTCAGGAAGGCGGGTCACGAGGTCTTCGAATCCAATACGAACTTCATCTTCGTGAACGTCGGCCGCCCGGCTGCGGAGATGCGCGCGGCTTGCCAAGAGCGCGGCATCCGCATCGGTCGCGACTTCCCGCCGATGGAAAGAACCCACGCGCGGATCTCGATCGGAACCATGGAACAGATGCAGCAGGCCACCGAGGTATTCGCGAAGGTGCTGGCATGAGCCCGGCTACGAGGGAGAAGACAGGGATGTCCGTTTCACGACGCTCGTTCGTCAAGAAAGTGGGTATCGGCTCCGCCGCCGCAGCGATGATGGCCTACGATGGGCCGCGATCCGTGGCGCGAGCCTGGTCGCTATCGCTGCCGGAGGAAGAGCGCCCGGTATTTCTGCAATACAACGAGAACCCGCTCGGCCCCGGTGCCCGGGCCCTGGATGCCATGGAAACCGGCATCACGGCCGGCAATCACCCCACCGCGCGCTACGGTCTCAGTAGGACCGCCCTGGTAGACGCGATCAGCGCAACGCAAGGGGTGCCGCAGGCCAATATCGTCATCGGCAACGGTTCCACACAGATACTGCGCACGGCGACGCACGTTTTCACGTCGCCTTCCAGGCACCTGGTCACCGGCGCTCCCTCCTATGGTGAGTGCTCGGGCTACGCCGAGGTCATCGGCACGCCAGTCGAGTTCGTCCCGGTGAGCACTTCCATGCGGCTCGACCTCGATGCTATGGCCGATGCCGCCAAGGGCGCCGGCCTGATATTTGTCGACAACCCCAACAACCCGACCGCGACGCTACACGACGCCGACGCCATAGGCGCCTTCATCGATCGGGTCATGACCGAGTCCGAGGCCGTGATCCTCATCGACGAGGCGTATCACGACTACGTGATGGATCCGGCGTATCGGTCGGAGATCGCCCGCGCTGTGAGGAACAAGCGGATCCTGGTGGCCCGTACGTTCTCCAAGGCGCACGGTATGGCCGGGATGCGCATCGGCTACGGTGTCGCGCACACCGACACGCTGGCCGCCATGAACGAATGGCACTACGGCAGCGGTCTCAATGTGGCGGCCATAGCCGGGGCGGCGGCTTCCCTGCGGGACACGGAGCACACCGCTGCTGAGCAAGCACGCAACACCGAGGTGCGCCGCTTCACCGTCGACTGGTTCAAGTCGCGCGGCATTCACGGCACCGACACGCAGACCAACTTCCTATTCGTGCGCACGGGCGTGCCGGCAGCGGACTTCCGCAGCGGCTGCGCCGAGTACGGGATCATCGTGGGGCGAACTTTCGCGCCGTTCCAAGATGCCTGGGCGCGGATCTCCCTGGGTACGATGGAGGAGATGCAACGCGCCACAGAGGTCTTCGAGCACGTGCTAGAACTCAAGAAGGTGGCCGTAGCCTAGCAGGGTGCTGAAGAACTCTGGTGGGTCTGGTTACGGCGTCGTGGGGCCAGATGCAAGGCGGCGCGACGCAGGCGATGCTTGTCGTATCGTCCAGGAGGGTCAACGCTGCAGATGGCTCCACGACGCCGTAACCCGTTGGGCGCGTGGGGGTTGCTGGCGATCGAGCCGGATGTCTGATGCTGCCCTTCGACCCTGCTGGCCCGCCGCGACACTTGCGGTAGCGGCTTTGGCTGCGCTCGCCGTAGTGCCAGTGTCGGTCGGCCTGGCCGCAGAAGCACCGCAGATCCCGGCGAGCGCGGGCAACCGATCTACGCGCGACGGTGTGTACTCGAGCCACGAAGCTGGCCGGGGCCAGGCTCTCTACGAGCGCGTCTGCACCTACTGCCACGACATGACGGAGTTCGGCGCCGAATACATGAGCGGGTGGGAAGGTCAGCCGATCGGGGCCCTCTTCGACTTTATCAGCGCGACCATGCCGGAGGATAATCCCGGCGATCTGAGCCGGCAGCAGTACTCCGACATCGTTGCCTACCTGCTTCGTGTCAACGGCTCACCAGTCGGTGAACAAGACATGGGCAACGACGCAGCGCAGCTCGATCAGATCCTCATCGAGGGCCCTTTCGAGGAGCGCGCCGATCAACGTTGATGCGCTCTCACCGGCAACCGACCGTCTGTCGCTAGGGGCCGAGGTACCGCGCTGGGCAACGCTCGCCGCCATCCTTGCCACCGCGGACTTGGCTCCTGTCGATTCTGTTCGGCGCACACCCGCGGCTGGGGCAGGAACATCCCACGGTCATCCCGACGAAGGCGACGACGGAGCCCTGACCGGTTAGGATGGCGCATCGTTCGGTGCCACCTTTGCCTGGAGGATCTGCGATGACCCGTCTACCCCGCATCGGTCTCGGATTACTGGCGATCCTGGTGGTTTCGGGCGCCCTAGCAAACGCTGGGGCTCAGAACAGCTCTCCCAACCCCTACCGTACCGTCGAGGGCGTCTGGGCCCAGCTCCCCGACGGCAGGCAGTGGGGCGCCACCAGCGCCGTCTACCCTGCCCTCGATGGTGTGAACATATGGGTGGCCGAGCGCTGAGGTGCCAACACGTGCGTCGGCACGGACATGTCGACGATCTTCCTGTACTCGCCCGAGGGAGCGGTGCTCAAGAGCTTCGGCGGCGACGGTCTCTTCGCCTGGCCGCACGGCATGCACGTCGACTCCGAGGGCAACGTCTGGGTCACCGACGCGGTCGGCTTCGGCGAGCCGCCGGAGGGCTTGGGGCATGTCGTCTACAAGTTCAGTGCCGACGGCGACCTGCTGATGACGCTGGGCAAGAAGGGCATCGCCGGCGACGGCGAGGATACCTTCCGCCAGCCGTCGGACGTGCTGGTGGCCCCCAACGGCGATATCTTCGTCGCCGACGGCCATGGGGCTGATGGCAACAACCGGATCGTCAAGCTGTCGAGCGACGGAACCTTCATCAAGGCATGGGGACAGACCGGGCATGGCCCGGGTGAGTTCAGAGACCCGCATGCCCTGGCGATGGACTCTCAGGGGCGCCTGTTCGTCGGCGACCGTAGAAACCGCCGTATCCAGGTCTTCGACCAGGATGGAACACACCTCGCGACCTGGACGCAGTTCGGTGGACCCAGCGGACTGTATATCGATGCCAACGACATGATGTATTCCGCCGATTCCGAATCCAACTCGAGCACCAACCCCGGTTGGAAGCGCGGCATCCGCATCGGCAGCGTCACCGACGGCTTCGTGACCGCATTTATCCCCGATCCGGAACCCGATCAGGACAACCTGGGAACCAGCGCCGCCGAGGGGGTCGCCGTCGACTCCATGGGGAACGTCTACGGTGCCGAGGTCGGGCCGCAGGCGCTGAGGAAGCACATCAAGCGCTGAGCTGGGTCCCGCCCCGAGGATCTCGAGGCTCTACTGCCGGAGCTGGGTGGCGATCTGCGCGAACCGCGGATCGTCGCGAAGCGACTCGAAGTCCGGCTCGTCCATCAAGGTCTCGATAACGGGGAACCCATAGCGCCGCGCCCGTCGGAGCCATTCGAGGGCGGCGAGCACATTGCCGCGGCGAGCGTCGAGGCGGGCCAGTTGATAGGCAGTGTCTGCTGTCTCCGGGTGGTCCTCGCCGAGCACGCGGAGCTCGATCTCGAGGGTCTGCCGGTAGAGGCTCTCGGCCTCGTCGTTGCGCCCCTCGTCCCGGTACAAAGAAGCCAGGTTGTATATAGACCACTGGGTACGAAGGTGGTCCTCGCCTAGCGCGCGGCGACGTAGATCCAACGCGGTACGGAGCAGAGGCTCGGCGGCGCGGTATTGTCCGATCTCCCGATAGGCCTCTCCCAGCAGGCTCATCGACTCCAGCGTGTCGGGGTGATCCTCGCCGAGTGAGCGGCGAGCCCTCTCGACGCTCGGCTCCAGGATCGCCACGACGTCGTCGTACTGGCCGCGGTAGAAGTGCGACAGCGCCAGCACGTACTCAGAGGTAAGCGTGTATCGGTGCTCCTCACCCAGCACTCGGCGCCGATCGGCGAGCACCTGGGCCACCAGTGTCTCGGCCTCGCCGTAGCGTCCCTGACTAATCGAGATCGAGGCGAGGTTGTGGGCCAGAGTGAGGGTCATCGGATGGTCCCCACCGTCGGTGCGCCGTGCTACCTCGAGGGCATCACGGGTGAGCACCTCGGCCTCGTCAAACCTCCCTTGGTTCTGGAACAGCGCCCCGAGGCTGAGGATCGAACGAAGCGTATCCGGGTGACCTTCGCCCAGAACCCGCGCGCTTGCCGCCGCCGTCGACCGCAGGAGATCCTCCGCCTCGCCATACCGAGCTTGACCGTTGTAGGCAAGCGCCAACTCGCGCATCGACTCGATGGTGTCCGGGTGCTGCTCTCCCAGGACACGCTGCCGGCTCGCGAGCACCTTCTCGCCGAGCTGCTCGGCGGTCTCGAACCGCCCGCGCTCATTGTGCAGTGCAACCAAGTGCGCCTTCGATGTCAGCGTCTGCGGATCATCGTCCCCGAGCAGCTCGGCGCGCGACGACAGCGCACGCTCGAGAAGCGGCAGCGCCGCCTCGTAGAGCCCTAGGTTCGAGTACACGTTGCCCATGGTGTCGAGAAGCTGCGCTTGGATCAGCGGCTGATCGTCCAGGTCCCCGCGAATGCTGGCAACGCCCTGATCGAGAATCTCTCTGGCGGTGACCGCATTACCTTGAGCTTCGCTCGGATTCGAGACCTGGAAGAGCCCGCTCATGAACTGAGACACCCGCTGCGCCGTCTCGGCCTCGCGGTTGGCTCGGTCGCGCTCGCGGGCGATGCGCGCCGCCTGCAAGCTTATTGACGCCCCGAACGCGATCAACAGAACGACCAGGGTCGCTGCGGCTGTCACCCCAATGCGGTGGCGGCGCACGAACTTGCGCATCCGGTAGGTGGCACTGGGCGGCGTCGCTTCCACCGGTTCGTCCGCCAGGTACCTTCTGAGATCTGCCGCCAACTCCGCCGGTGAGCCGTACCTGCGCGTGCGGTCTTTCTCTAGCGACTTCATGGTGATCCAGTCAAGATCACCACGCAGCTCGCCCACTAGCGCCAGAGGGTCGGTCTGTCGTCGCGCCGCGGCCGCGATCGACGCATCCCCGAGACCACTTACCCGCGTGCTGGGCTTGGATGGCTCGTCTTCGCGGATCCTGCGGTGAATCTCGATCAGCCCCGCCTGGCGCAGCTCCCGCGCGTCAAAGGGCAGCGCCCCGACGAGCAACTCGTACAGCACCACGCCGAGCGCGTAAACATCCGTCCGGGTGTCGACATCCTGCTGGCTCATCTCCGCTTGCTCGGGACTCATGTACTCTGGCGTGCCGATCAGCTGTCCGAGCTCGGTGAACACGGTGTTTTCAGTGAGCCGCTGGGCTGTCGCCTTGGCGACGCCGAAATCGATGATCTTCGGAACCGCTTCGTCGTCGTGAATCGCCACGAGCACGTTCGACGGCTTGATGTCCCGGTGGATGATCGCTTTCTGTTGGGCATGCTGAACGCCCGCGCACACTCGCTGAAACAACTCCAGGCGCTGTCGTACGCTGAGACGGTTGCGGTCGCAGTGCTCGGTGATCGGAATCCCTTGTACATACTCCATGACGAAGTACTCACAGGCTCGAATCCCGGTGCGCCCACTCTTTCCAACTCGCTGTAGTTAAAGGACTTCTCGACGGATCCTGATTCCAGCTCCGAGTCCTTTGACATTTTCTTTGACATTTTCGGCGTCGGCAGCTTCGCCACCTGCTTATGCAGTTGCTCGCTTGAGGTGTGCGCGTAGACCATCGTTTGGTGCAGGTCGCTGTGGCCCAGTAGCTCCTGTACTGCCCGGATATCCCCGGTCTGCTGCACCAGGTGGCTCGCGAACGTATGCCGCAGGGTATGCAGGCTCGCCCCCTTGATCCCCAACTTCCGGGTCAGGCGTCTGAAGGCAGCGTCGACTCCATCGTAGGCTCGCCTTTGGCCGTCGGCATGGGCGAATATCCACTCACCCAGCACCGGCACGTCCTGCAAGTGGACCTCCAGATCCGGGTGCAGTGGAACGGCTCGCGAGCCGCCGGTCTTCGGATCCCAGCCCTTCTTGCCCCGCACGATGATGCAACGGGAAGGCCAGGCAATGTCCTTCCACTGCAGGTGCAAGGCTTCTCCAATGCGCAACCCCGTGTAGTACAGCAGCGCATACAGCGGTCGGTCCTTGTCCGGCGCCGCATCAAGCAACAGGGCCACCTCGCGCTCGGACAGATACCTCGGGGGTCTTGACCTCACGGCAAGGCGCTCGACGTTCGCCATAGGGTTGTCGTCAATCTCACCCAGCCGAACGGATCGCTTCAGGGCGGTGCCGATCAACCTGAGATCCAGATTCACTGTCGTCGGTTTAAGGGTTCCGCCTCGACCGCTCGGGCTGCCCAACCGGTGCAGCTTGAACTCCTCCAGTACGGCCGGTGTCAGCTCGTCCAGGTGGGTGACCTCCGTTGCCGTTGTCCGCAGGAACTCCTCCAGTTTCCTCAGGGCGTTTTTGTAGTTGTCGGCCGTGCTCGAGGCCTTTTCAGCGCGCGTCCATCGCATCGAGCGCTCGATCCACGCTCGGATCGCAACTCGACCCGTGGTCCGTTCCTTGTGCCCCGTGAGAGCGCGGAGATTCAGGTCGTTGAGCCACACCACCGCCGCCGGCAGTGTGCGGAACGTCTCCCGGTAGCGTGTGCCGTCGATCTGTTTGTCGACCATGAAACGACGCCCAACACGGCGGATGTTCTTCGGAAGCTTCTTAGGCATCTCGAACCTCCTGCCGGTGCTCGTGGAGCCACTCCTTGATCTCTTCCCACTCAAAAAGGAGCTTTCCACCGAACTTGATGAACGGGATTCGACGCTTCGATGTGTACTGATAGATAGTGCCGGGGCTGAGATGCAGCACTTCGGCCACCTGATCGACTGAGAGATATTCGGAGGTTGTACTCATGCCAAACCTCCTGGATAAGGATGGTCCGGAGACTTGGGAGGGATGGGAGGCTGATCTGTAAACCTCTCACACTTGTCTTGTTCAGAGGTTTCTGTTTTGTCCTCGGCGGCCTCTCTAGCCGCGAGAGCCGCAAGACCCCCCTCCAGGTCGGGGAATTCACCCTGTCCGTTGCCCGCGATGAACGACTCATCCTCGCGGTGTGTCTCATCCCCATAAGCACCGCCGGCTACTGACTCTTGCGGCTCTTGCGCATCGGCGGGTGGTAGGTACCGGCCGAAGGCATCTTGAAGGGCAGCTAGCTCGTAGCCTTTGAGTGTCCGCCCACCCCCGTGGCCATCCGCAATCCAGATGTCCTTGGGACGAACCCCATGAGGGCGAAGCAACCTCGCTACTTGAGCCGGAGTGATCGGTTTGCCCCTTCGGTATTCAGCCCACGGTCCGTCTTCCATGAGTACGAGCTGCTCAACAATATCCCGGCTCGGGAGCTTGTCTGCGTCAGAGTCCGTGAAGACCCTCCTGAGAGCCTCGAGGAGCTGTACCCTGATCGATTCTTCCTCGGGAGCCACGATTCCAGACAAACCCAGCGCTGCTGTGCGTGCCCGTTGCGGCCAATCACCGCCCAGGGAGTCCGCGATCGCAATCAACGGGCGCCAGTTGTCGCGAGCACGGTCATGCAACTGCTCGGGAAGCATCGGGTCGCGCTGCCGCAGATCCTCCTGTTGTTGTTCGGCCCACGTCGCTGCTTGTCTAAGGGGCCCGCTGCACTCTGAGGCAAGGCGGTCTCTTCGCAATCGTCGTTTCGATTCGTCCGTTCTCTTCCGACGCATCGGAATCACGATCGACCGATCATGCAGAGTGTCGGGTAATGATCCGATCTTCGCGATCGCCTTTGGAGCCCACGTCTCAAAGCTCCTAGGCTCATGATCCTCCCCGACAGTCCGGATGACGAACGCCATCGAGTGACGATGACCGCTGTTGAGAACACCGCGCAGATCCTCGCGATCATTAAGGAATGTATCGGCTTCGTCGATCAGCAGGGTCGGCCTCCACTTCTCGACAGAACGGAACACTGCAGCGGTACTGACGTTGCTCGCCGGAAAGGGGCGGGGGACAATTTCCTGAATCAGCTCCAGCAACGTGGTCTTTCCCGACCTTTTCTCCGGCGACGTGATCGCGAGAATGGGCGATACCTCTGATGCATCATGAGCGTGAGCATGCAGCACCCAAAGCGCGACTGCCTCTGCCGCTCCTTTCGGCATCACCAGATAGGTGTCGAATATCTTGACCAGATCGTCCGCCAACTCACCTGCCGAAACGGGATGCGGCCACGGCTCGATCTGTTGCCAGGTAACAGCGGTTCCGATGGTGTTGGTGACCCAAACCCCGAAAACGGTGCCAGGTTGATGTTTAGGAAATCGGGGTACCGTAGTCCTCCAAGCAGGAGGACGAATGAAGCGCAAGAGGTACACGGACGAGCAGATTGCCTACGCGCTGCGGCAGGCTGAGGCGGGCACGCCGATCAAGGAGGTGTGTCGCAAGCTGGGCGTCAGCGAGCAGACGTTGTACACGTGGCGCCGCAAGTTCGCCGGGATGGGCGTGGCCGAACTTCGGGAGCTACGACAACTCCGCCATAAGAACCGGAAGTTGAAGCAGCTGGTGGCAGATCTGAGCTTGGACAAGCACATGCTCCAGGAGGTGCTGTCAAAAAAGGTGTAAAGCCGGCGCGCAAGCGCGAGGTGGTGCGGTACCTGCAGGACGGGTTCCGTGTCAGTGAGCGTCGAGCGTGTCGGCTGATCGAGTTGTCGCGCACCAGCCATCGGTATCAGAGCACAAGGACGGACGACCCCGTGCTGCGGCGTCGTCTTGGCGAGCTCGCCGCGGCGCGTCCGCGGTTCGGGTATCGGAGGTTGTGCGTGTTGCTACGCCGCGAGGGATGGGTAGTGAACCAGAAGCGCGTGTATCGGATCTATCGAGAGGAGGGGCTGGAGGTACGGACCAAGAAGCGACGGCGCAAGCGGGCGAGTTTGTGCTGCCGCCCGCAGAGCGGCCCAACGAGCGCTGGAGCATGGACTTCGTGACCGATCGGCTCGAGAGTGGCCGGCCGTTTCGGGTGCTGACGGTGGTCGATCAGTTTAGCCGTGAATGTCCGTTACTTGAGCCGGGCGTGTCGATGACCGGCAAGGCGGTGGCTGGAGCACTCGAGCGGCTGTCGTTTGCCGGGCCGTTGCCACGGGTCATCACCGTCGACAATGGCTCAGAATTCTACTCCCAGGCGATGGACTCCTGGGCGTACCGAAGAGGCGTGCAGTTGGAGTTCATTCGGCCGGGAAAGCCCGTGGAGAATGCGTTCATCGAGAGTTTCAACGGACGGCTTCGCGACGAATGCCTCAACGCCAACCTGTTCTTCTCGATCGATGACGCGCGCCGAAAACTGGAGGCTTGGAGGCTTGATTACAATACCCACAGACCACACAGCTCACTGAACGATCGAACTCCTACGGAGTTCGCCAGGGGCTGGCAACCGGAGGCTTCGGAACACCGAATCCTAAACCTCTGACTGGTACTGATTTCGGGGTGGGGTCAAGCACCGAGTTACTGAGATAAGACGTGGTACTAACCGTGGGGTCAGGTCATTGGTAGCTGCGGGCGTGACCCGAAGCTTCTTGACTTCTTCATCAAGCACACCGATACGGACACTCGCCACCTTGCTGACCTGCTCCCGAACCTGCTCGTACGCTAACGGCTGCAGCTCGGATAGAGGCTGGAGAATTTCCTGCACGTCGGCGTTGTCCTTGTTGGCGTGGGCCTCGAGCCAGCTGTCAACACGTGACTCAGCAGACTCGCCTGCTCGTAGTCCGAGCCAGCCGCGCAGCCTCGGCACGATCTCATCGCCACACGGCAGCAGTGTCTCGACGGTTGGTCCCCCCGTCACGGGGTCATCGAGTGCAAGCTTCTCGTAGGTAGGCTGAACGGCGTCCTGTCGCTTCTGCCACTCCTCGTCTCCAGCAAATCGTGCTGCACAGCCGATGATCTGCTGAGCGAGCTCGATCGGCACACCGCCGTACCCGAGAAGACCAGCGACGGCGAGCGCCAACTCCTGTCTGCTGCCGGCTTCTCGGGGCCAACTACGGGTCAACACAGTGGCGGCCGCCAAAGCAGCGACACTGTCGCATAGACTTTGGCCATCCACCTTTGCAGGCGCGTCGGACGCGTCCCACTCCAATTGTTCCCCGCCCGGATGAATCGACGGTGGGACCATCGTCTGCTGCCGGTCGCTGCGAAGCTCTACCAGGCATTGGCCGTCCACGCCCACATACTTCTTGGACTGCGGCACAGGTGTGGCTGCATACCAGTAGTGAGACTCCCGTTGCCGAGGTCCACAACGGCAGCTCCCTGTTCACGGGCAACGCCGGGCAGGGAGAGAGCAACATCCGCCGCTGGATCATCGAGAAGGACTGGCTGGAGGCGATCGTCGCGTTGCCGCTGAACATGTTCTACAACACCGGCATCGCCACCTACATCTGGGTGCTGACGAACCGAAAACCTGCCCATCGACGGGGGAAGGTCCAGCTCATCGACGCCACGCAGTGGTTCAAGCCGCTGCGCAAGAACCTGGGCAAGAAGAACTGCGAGCTGTCCGAAGAGGACATCACCCGCATCTGCGACGCGTTCCTGGCCTTCGAGGAGACCGAGCAGTCCAAGATTTTCCCGAACGCCGCCTTCGGGTACCGGAAGGTGAAGGTCGAGCGACCCCTCCGGCTCACGGGGACCGACCCCGACCGAGCCTACGCGGCAAAGGAGATCAAGGCCCTCAAGGAGACCGCCGAGCGGGACGAGAGTGCACCGCCCGTCATCAAGAAGATCCACAAGCGAGGCGTTGAACCCAACCCACTGGTCGGCCTGTTCGAGGTGACCATCAGCAAGAAGCAGTGCGTGGTCGAGTACGAGCCGGACACCGATCTGCGGGACACCGAGCAGGTGCCGCTATTGGAGCAGGGCGGCGTCGAGACGTTCCTGCGCCGCGAGGTACTCCCTTACGCGGCCGACGCCTGGTACGTCCCGGGCAGCGTGAAGATCGGCTACGAGATCAGCTTTACCCGTTACTTCTACAAGCCGACGCCGATGCGTTCGCTCAAGGAGATTCGCGCCGACATCCTGGCGCTGGAGCAGGCAACGGACGGACTGTTGGAGGAAATCATTGGGGGAAATGCCCGATGAAGGCCACCGAAGTCAAGTTCCTCGACTTCCTCAAGAAGTCACCACAGTTCGTCATCCCCATCTACCAGCGCACCTATAGCTGGACGGAGAGCGAGTGCCGTCAACTCTGGGACGACATCCTACGGACGGGCAGCAACGAGGACATCGCGGCCCACTTCGTCGGCTCCATTGTCTACATCGAAGAGGGGCTCTATCAGGTCTCTAGCCAGTCAGTTTTGCTCGTCATCGACGGTCAGCAGCGCCTGACGACCGTGATGCTCATTCTCGAAGCCCTGGCGAAGCGCGTGGGTAACGGGGAGCCGGTGGACGGTTTCTCGGCGAAGAAGCTACGCAGCTACTATCTGCTCAACCCGCTGGAAGAGGGCGAGCGCGGCTTCAAGCTCCTCCTCACCCAGACGGACAAGCAGAGCCTGCTCGCCCTGATGCAGCAGAAACCGCAGCCGGCCGAGCCCTCGCTCCGCATCATGGCGAACTTCGACTTCTTCGAGAAGCGGGTGCAGGCGGTCGGGGCCGACTTTGCGCCGCTGTGCAAGGGGCTCGCAAAGCTCATGATCGTGGACATCGCCCTCAGCCACGATCAGGACAACCCGCAGCTCATCTTCGAGAGCATGAACTCGACTGGCCGCGCGCTGAGTCAGGCTGACCTGATCCGCAACTTCATCCTGATGGGTCTGGACACCGCCCAGCAGACGAGCCTCTACGAGGAGCACTGGCGGCCGATGGAGGTCGCCTTTGGGCAGGAGCACTACGGCAAGCACTTCGACCGCTTCATGCGTCACTACTTGACGCTCAAGACCGGCGAGATCCCGAACATCAAGGCCGTCTACGAAGCCTTCAAGGGCCACGCACACTCGCCCGAGATAGCAGCAGCCGGCGTGGATGCCCTCGTCGCCGACATCCACGCCTACGCTGATTATTACTGCGCGATGGCGCTCGGCAAGGAGCCTGACAAGGACCTCGCGCCAGCGTTCCAGGATCTCCGCGAGCTGAAGGTGGAGGTGGCCTTTCCATTCCTCCTGGAGCTATACGACGACTACGCGCAGGGCCGGCTCCGGAAAGAAGACTTCGTCCGGGCCGTGCGGCTGGTCGAAGCCTACGTGTTCCGCCGGGCAGTGTGTGCCATTCTCACCAACTCGCTCAACAAGACCTTCGCCACCTTCGGACGTGTGCTCCAGAAGGACCGCTACATCGAGAGCATCCAGGCGCACTTCCTCGCTCTGCCGTCCTACCGACGCTTTCCGCTCGACGAGGAGTTCAAGCGCGAGCTGTCCAAGCGCGACCTCTACAACTTCCGGAGTCGGAGCTACTGGCTGCGCCGTCTGGAGAACTACGGCCGCAAGGAGCGCGTGCCGGTGCACGAGTACACCATCGAGCACATCCTGCCGCAGAACCAGAACCTCTCGGCAACGTGGCGTGAGGCACTCGGCCCGGAGTGGCAGCGGTTGCAGGAGACCTGGTTGCACACCCTAGGCAACCTCACGCTCACCGGCTACAACGTCGAGTACAGCTGACCTGACCCCACGGTTAGTACCACGTCTTATCTCAGTAACTCGGTGCTTGACCCCACCCCGAAATCAGTACCAGTCAGAGGTTTAGGATTCGGTGTTCCGAAGCCTCCGGTTGCCAGCCCCTGGCGAACTCCGTAGGAGTTCGATCGTTCAGTGAGCTGTGTGGTCTGTGGGTATTGTAATCAAGCCTCCAAGCCTCCAGTTTTCGGCGCGCGTCATCGATCGAGAAGAACAGGTTGGCGTTGAGGCATTCGTCGCGAAGCCGTCCGTTGAAACTCTCGATGAACGCATTCTCCACGGGCTTTCCCGGCCGAATGAACTCCAACTGCACGCCTCTTCGGTACGCCCAGGAGTCCATCGCCTGGGAGTAGAATTCTGAGCCATTGTCGACGGTGATGACCCGTGGCAACGGCCCGGCAAACGACAGCCGCTCGAGTGCTCCAGCCACCGCCTTGCCGGTCATCGACACGCCCGGCTCAAGTAACGGACATTCACGGCTAAACTGATCGACCACCGTCAGCACCCGAAACGGCCGGCCACTCTCGAGCCGATCGGTCACGAAGTCCATGCTCCAGCGCTCGTTGGGCCGCTCTGCGGGCGGCAGCACAAGCCGTATGTGACTCGCCCGCTTGCGCCGTCGCTTTTTGGTCCGTACCTCCAGCCCCTCCTCTCGATAGATCCGATACACGCGCTTCTGGTTCACTACCCATCCCTCGCGGCGTAGCAACACGCACAACCTCCGATACCCGAACCGCGGACGCGCCGCGGCGAGCTCGCCAAGACGACGCCGCAGCACGGGGTCGTCCGTCCTTGTGCTCTGATACCGATGGCTGGTGCGCGACAACTCGATCAGCCGACACGCTCGACGCTCACTGACACGGAACCCGTCCTGCAGGTACCGCACCACCTCGCGCTTGCGCGCCGGCTTCACACCTTTTTTGACAGCACCTCCTGGAGCATGTGCTTGTCCAAGCTCAGATCTGCCACCAGCTGCTTCAACTTCCGGTTCTCATGGCGGAGTTGTCGTAGCTCCCGAAGTTCGGCCACGCCCATCCCGGCGAACTTGCGGCGCCACGTGTACAACGTCTGCTCGCTGACGCCCAGCTTGCGACACACCTCCTTGATCGGCGTGCCCGCCTCAGCCTGCCGCAGCGCGTAGGCGATCTGCTCGTCCGTGTACCTCTTCCGCTTCATCTGTCCTCCTGCTTGGAGGACGACGGTACACCGATTTCCTAAACATCAACCTGGCACCGTTTTCGGGGTTTGGGTCAACCTCCAAGGCCAGCAAATTGGCAGCTGCCTCTGACGCAGTTGAACGTCAGATTCAACACCTGACTCAGTATCGCACTCGCCTAATCGCCGACGTCGTCACCGGCAAGCTCGACGTGCGGGAGGCGGCGTCCCGGCTACCGGATGAGGCCGAGGGGCCCGAGCATCTAGACGAGGCTGAGGTTCTCATCAACAGCGAGGAAGAACACAGCGACGAGCTTGCCACCCCCGAGAAGGCCGCGGTGTGACAACCGACACGAGCGAACGCGGACTCGAACGGCTGATCTGCACAGCCTTGACCGGCAGTGCCTGCGATGGCGAAGCTGCCACTCCTTCATGCGGAGCCGGATGGATCTGCGGCCACCCCAACGAGTACGACCGGGAATACACGGTCGATCTGGCGCAGCTGCGGGCATTCCTCGTCGAAACGCAACCGGATGGGTTCGAGGGGTTGCACCTGGAAGACGACGGGCCAGCGCGCCGGAAGTTCCTGGCGCGCCTCCAAGGTGAGGTCAGCAAGCGCGGCGTCATCGACGTGCTCCGCAAGGGGGTCAAAGACGGGCCGCATCACGTCGAACTGTTCTACGGCACGCCGTCTCCCGATAACCCTCTCGCCACTGAACGCTACGCCCAGAACCGCTTCTCGGTCACGCGCCAGCTCCGCTACAGCCGTGACGAAACCCAGCTCGCGCTCGACCTCGGCCTGTTCATCAACGGCCTGCCGGTCGCCACGTTCGAGCTGAAGAATAGCCTGACGAAGCAGACAGTCCAGGATGCCGTGCAGCAGTACAAGCGTGACCGCGACCCGCGCGAGAAGCTGTTCGAGTTCGGCCGCTGCGTGGCGCACTTCGCCGCGGATGACAACGAGGTGCGGTTCTGCACGCACCTCAAGGGCAAGGGCTCGTGGTTCCTGCCCTTCAACCAGGGCTACAACGACGGTGCCGGCAACCCGCCGAATCCGGATGGCCTCAAGACCGACTACCTCTGGAAGCGCCTGCTCACCCGCGACAGCCTGACCAACATCCTGGAGAACTACGCCCAGATCGTCCAGACCAAGGACGACAAGACAGGCAAGAAGAGGAGGGTGCAGATCTGGCCCCGCTACCACCAGCTCGACGTGGTGCGTCGGCTCTTGGCCGATACTTGCCAGCACGGCGCAGGGAAGCAGTATCTCATTCAGCATTCGGCCGGTAGCGGCAAGTCCAACTCCATCGCCTGGCTTGCGCACCAGTTGATCGGGCTACGGAAAGACGACGCGGAGGTGTTCGACTCCATCATCGTGGTCACGGACCGACGCATCCTCGACCAGCAGATCCGCGACACGATCAAGCAGTTCGCCCAAGTTGGGGCCACCGTCGGGCATGCCGAACGCTCGGCAAATCTCCGCGCGTTTATCGAGAGCGGCAAGAAGATCATCATCTCGACGGTGCAGAAGTTCCCGTTCATCCTCGATGAGATCGGCAACGAGCAGCGGGGCCGGCGCTTCGCCATCCTTATCGACGAGGCGCATTCGAGCCAGGGCGGCAAGACCGCAGCGGCGGTCCATATGGCGCTCTCGGAGGCGGGCGCCGAGCAGGAGGAGGAGACCACCGAGGACAGGATCAACCGCATCATGGCGGCGCGGAAGCTCCTGCCGAACGCGAGCTACTTTGCCTTCACTGCCACGCCCAAGAACAAGACGCTGGAGATCTTCGGCGAGGCGTACGGCGCGGGCGGGCAGAGCAAGCACCGCTCCTTCCACAGCTACACCATGAAGCAGGCGATCCAGGAGGGCTTCATCCTGGACGTGCTGCAGCACTACACGCCGGTCGAGAGCTACTACAAGCTCATCAAGAAGATCGAGGGTGATCCCGAATTCGACACCAAGCGCGCCCGGAAGAAGCTGCGCCGCTATGTCGAGAGCCATGAGCATGCCATCCAGCTCAAGGCCGAGATCATGGTGGACCACTTTCACGAACAGGTGCTGGCGCTCAACAAGATCGGTGGCAACGCACGCGCGATGGTGGTGACAAGCGGCATCCAGCGCGCAATCCAGTACTACCACGCGATCCGGCAGTACCTCGTGGAGCGCAAGAGTCCGTATCAGGCCATCGTCGCGTTCTCAGGCGAGCACGAGTATGGCGGGGCGCAGGTCAGTGAAGCGTCCCTGAATGGCTTCCCCTCCGGGCGGATCGCCGACGAGATCCAGCACGACCCGTATCGGTTCCTCATTTGTGCCGACAAGTTCCAGACCGGGTACGACGAGCCGCTGTTGCACACGATGTACGTGGATAAGATCTTGTCCGGGATCAAGGCGGTGCAGACGCTGTCGCGTCTCAACAGGGCGCATCCGAAGAAACACGACGTGTTCGTTCTCGACTTCATGAACGATGCCGACGCCATCCAAGAGGCGTTTGCCGATTACTACCGCACGACGATCCTCAGCGAGGAGACGGACCCCAACAAGCTGCACGACCTCAAGGCGGCGCTCGACGGTTATCAGGTGTATGCCGACGCGCAGATCGACCAGCTCGTGACGCTCTACCTGGAAGGGGCTGACCGTGACCGTCTCGACCCCATCCTCGACGCCTGCGTAGCGGTCTACAAGGAGCAGTTGGACGAGGACGGGCAGGTGGACTTCAAGGGCAAGGCCAAGGCGTTCGGGCGCGTATACGGCTTTCTGGCCTCGATCCTGCCTTACACGAACGCCGAGTGGGAGAAGCTCTCTATCTTCCTGAACTTCCTGGTGCCGAAGCTCCCCGCACCGGTGCAAGAGGATCTGTCCCAAGGCATTCTTGAGCTCATCGACATGGACAGCTACCGGGTCGAGAAGAAGGCAGCGAGACAGGTCCAACTGGCGGACGAGGAGGCCGAGATCGAGCCGGTCCCGGGTACCGGCGCTGGCCACAGGCCGGAACCCGAGCTCGACCGCCTCTCGAACATCCTCAAGACCTTCAACGACCAGTTCGGGAACATCCCATGGACCGATGGCGACCGCGTCCACCGACTTATCACGGAGGACATCCCGAACCGCGTGGCGGCCGACAGTGCTTACCAGAACGCCAAGCAGAACTCCGACAAGCAGAACGCGCGGATTGAGCACGACAAGGCGCTCCGGCGGGTGATGACGGCGTTGCTGAAAGACGACACGGAGCTGTTCAAGCAGTTCAGTGACAACGAGTCGTTCCGCCGGTGGCTGACGGATACTGTCTTCTCGATCACCTACGAAGCTGCGTAGGGGGTACGGGAGTTCGGGCTCTGGGAACCCGTAGATGCGCTGGTGGGCGTCTCTGACGAGAAATATCCCGTGCGGCTATCGGGGGCAATGGCGGCGATCAACCACCTCAACTTCGTGGCCGTTTACGCCGTGGAGCAGCTCGGCGACGAAGTCTTCCTGACCATAGATCTGGGTACCGACGAAGCCGATGCGCCCCTGTTTCAGCGCATCGACCGGGGTGGCACGGTGCGCGGGCGCCTGTCGGATCGTGCCATGCGCCGCGCTGGTGCTGGCCTGGTCGAGATGCAACAGGCTGGTCGGTGGCTCTCACCGACCATGCCAGCACGCTACGCTCACGGTGAGCTCGCCTCGCGCGGTGCGGTTGCTCGGTTGCGCTACGGGGCCTAGCAGGCAGGCGCCTCGACAGTTACTTCCAGCACCGTCCGCGTCGCCTTTTCCTGCTTGTCGGGCGGGTAGCTGTAACGGCGCAGGATCCGCTTAACCAGCATGCGGAGGTGCCCGCGTACGTTCTCCCCAGCGTCCAGTCGATGGTGATGTCGCCGCGCACGGTCTGCACCAGCTCGCGGTCACCGCGGAGGATCTCGTCAGTCACCTCGCTGTGTAGAGCCAACTATGACCTTGCACCTTCTCGCAATCCTGCGATCGGAACGACCCCGATGCCCGCGGCGGCTCCTGCGGTCGAGTGAGGGGCAACAGCGCAACGGATTTCCGCAGATTGCGCTTCGATTAACCGAGCCCTCCTTCTCCAGCGTCAAAAGGCTCGGATTTAAGGGTTTTACCCCCTTGTGATCCTAGCAACACGTAACACACCGCAAGATAACCGCGGCAGCGTATTGCTAGTTAGTTTCCCCTGACGCAGTGGACCACTTGGGCCCCTAATGCAACAACGCAACGGACCCCCCTCTCCCCTCTGGGAGAGCGTAGATTCGCTCCACATTTCCGGTGCATGCTAATTACAGCTATTCTTACTGCAACACGAAGTCGATGCGCTGCACCCGGTCGAGTGGCACGATGTCCCCGGCCGGAGTTCTGCGCGGATAGAGGGAAACGGCATGAGCAAGAAAGACAACACAGGCAATAAGTCGAGCCGGCGTGATCTTGCGCGCAGCGCCGTTGCGGCGTACGCCGCGGCCGCCACCGGACTCCCGACCAAACTGCTCGCCAGGGCGATTCCGGATACGAGCACAGAAGCTCCGCCGGGGGAGCAGAAATACCCCAAAGGTTGGCGCAGAAACTGGACCACCCCCGCGGAGTACTACACGGACGAGGGGCGCTACCTGTTCGATGAGCGTTTAGTGGCCGATCATTTCTGGCTCATGGTCGATCACGACAGCAGGATCGCCGAGCCGGGCGACTACTTCGTGTTCGAGTACGGTCGCAGCGAGAGCGTCATCATCCTGCGCGACGACGCCGGCGCGGTGCGCGCCTATTACAACGTCTGCCGACATCGAGGATCCCGGCTATGTCGCCACGACGGCGACGTCATCCCGGAGGATCCCCGCCTGTCGGTTCGACAGCTGGAGCAGACGGGCAACACGCCGGTGTTCCGGTGCCCGTACCACGCCTGGACCTACGACCTGGACGGAAAGCTCGTGTACGCCTACGGCATGCAGGAGGACTTCGACCCGGCGGACAACGGCCTGATCCCCTGCCACGTCCGCACCGCAGACGGCTTCATCTTCGTGAACCTGTCACGAGAGCTGGAACCGCCGGACTTCGTCTCAGCAGTCGAGCCCTTCCGTCGCAAGGTGGGTCAAAGACACGGCACCGCGCAATTGAAGGTCGGCGAGCGAGTCTACGTTCCGATGCACGCCAACTGGAAGCTGGCGCTAGAGAACTTCCTGGAGTGCTACCACTGTGGGCCGTCCCACGAGTACCTTTGCCACGTGCACCCGGGCTCTGACCTCACGGTGCCCGGAAAACGGGAATGGTGGGCTCAGGACTACGTCAGCGGCACGATGGACGGCAAGCCGGCGGCACCGCTGCTTCCCGCCATCAAGCGCACCAGGGTTACGCAAAGCGAGACCGCTACGGGTTGGTCGAGCAGTTACTGGCTCGGCTACGACGACTACGTCTTCGCGGTTCGATTCACGCCCCGTGATATCGACCTCACCGATGTTGAGTGCCTCTGGCTGGTGCACCCGAATGCGAAGCGAGACGTGGATTACGACCCGGAGAGGCTGAAGGAGTTGTGGCTCGTTACGCTCCTTGAGGACATCTGGTTGTGCGAGAACAACCACGCCGGGATCTGCTCCGGCGCCTACCGGTCGGGACGCTACGCCACGCACGAGCTCGGGAAAGTGATGCCGGCAGGGTTCATCAGGTGGTACATGGCCGCCGTTGCGGGTGACATCGGGCAGGCGTTGCCTTACTGACGAGTGACGGCTGGCGTCGACGGGAAGGTCCCCGTGCGCCCCTCCGCTACCGCCATCAGTTATCGATCAGCCCGACGCTCCGCTGTGTAGCGTACGTAGTCGAGTTCTTGCCAATCGGATTCGATGCCTGCAAACCTTTCCTTTCGCCACGCGTTTCGCTGGGCATCGCTGCACCGATCTGCAACGCCGCCGAAGGCGCTGCGGTGAGATCCACAGCGGAGAGGCATGGCGCTAGTGCTATTGACCGGCTCATCGCCCGGCCGACGTCTACGAGGTCCCGTAGATGCATCCCCTACGGAGGCTCTCGACCTCGTCGAGTAGATGCTTCGCATTAGGGATCAGGTGGCCGTAGACGTCAATCGTGATGTTGAACGAAGAGTGTCCGTCGGCTCGCACGCTACATGAGCCAGCGCTGCTTCCATAACTGCTGGCGGCGCATTGGTGCACTCCGCCGCCCGGGGTGAGCAGGACGATGACGTTTTCTATGACATTTTTGGTTCAAACAGCGTCAAACAGGCGCAACTAGCGTCAATACCACCAGCCCGTAAGTTCAAGCCACGTCAAGGGATAGAAAGAATCGTCAAGCGTGTCATCACTCCATGACGAAGTACGGCCGCCCGCTCTCGGTTGCTCCGGCGTCGAACACCTTGGCGATGCATGGGTGATCCATCATAGCCAAGGCTTGGCGCTCGGACTCGAAACGCGCCACGACCTGCTTGGTGTCCATACCGTGCTTGATCGTCTTCAGGGCCACGCGGCGGCGCAC
Organism: Acidobacteriota bacterium; assembly: GCA_965205505.1. Taxonomy (GTDB): domain Bacteria; phylum Acidobacteriota; class UBA890; order UBA890; family WLXD01; genus DASCOT01. The sequence goes on along the minus strand of CBDBHB010000009.1, from coordinate 1,657,333 downwards.
GGGCTCGATCTGCTCGGCCAGGTAGACATCGCCCATGCCGCCCTCGCCGATCTTCTGGAGGATTCGGTAGGGCCCGATCACTTCCTGGGCATCGAGTTGCGCGTCCTGAGCCATCGTGGTGCGCTCGGCGCGCTCGATCGGATCCCGCTCGTCGGTCACCGCTAACGCCTGAGCAGTGGATCGAGCAACCTGTCCATCCGACGTGTTAGTGGACGGGTGGCGGGATGCGCGGCTCTGTTCTCCGACCATGGTTGCATCATCAGGAACCCGCCTCGTCCCAGGTACTGGCGCAGTCGTGCGGCCGCCAACCACACGTCAGGCGCTGGTGGCCTGTAACAGGGGACTAGTGGCCTGTAACAGGCCACTAGACTACATTGCGGATCTCGAGTGGCACACAGGAGCGGTGCATTGCAGCGACGTCCGTTGATGTTGGTTTCGGTATGCGTGGTTCTCGTGCTTGGGAGCTCCCCCAACGCGGCAGCATGGAGCCCCCAGGGCCACATGGTCACCGCGGCCATCGCCTACCAGGAGCTCCGACAGTCCGATCCAGCCACGCTGCGCGCGGTGATCGAGCTGCTCGAGCAGCACCCGCACTTCACCGACCGGCTGGCACCGCCGCGCGAGTGGAACCTGGACAACGACGACCGCGGACAGGCGATCTTCATGCGCGCCGCACGGTGGGCCGACGACATCCGCTCTGGACGGCACGAGAGCCATAGCCGCCCGACGTGGCACTACGTCAACTACCACTACTCGCCACCCGAGCTGACTCCGCCCAAGGCAAGCGGCGACGGAGACCTGCTCAACGCGCTGCGCGATAACAGGGACCGGCTGGCGTCGAGCGCCAGCGCCGCCGATCGCGCCCTGGCGTTGACCTGGCTCTTTCACCTCGTTGGCGACATCCATCAGCCCTTGCACAGCGTTGCCCTGACCACCGAGCGCTACCCCGAGGGCGATCGAGGCGGCAATTCCTTTTACATCCGCGTGCGACCGGGCGAGGACACGATCAACTTGCATCAGCTCTGGGATGCACTCGTAATCGGAACCGACCGCTTTCGAGAGGTTCGCAACCGCGCCATCGAGATCCGCGGCCGCGCAGCAGCGTCGATGACCGACGGAGGGGCACTCGTCGGCAGCGCCGACTTCGAGGCGTGGGCCGCCGAGGGCGCACAAATGGCGGTAGAGCACGTGTACTTGAGCGGCCAGCTGCGCGGTGGCACGCGGAATTCCGGCACCCTGCTTCCGTCAGGCTACCTCGATGCCATCCGGCCTATCGCAGAGCACCGTGCGTTGCTGGCGGGCCATCGGCTCGCGCGATTGCTGCAGGCCAACTTCTAGCGGCCTGCAACAGATGATCGTTGCATATTGCTGGGTCGAGATGGGGGCAAGCTCAGAGCGCGATGAGGACGGCGATACGGTGCCCGTCGTGGACGAATCAGGCGGGTCGACCGAGATAGGCCCGCAGCTGTGGCGGCACGCTCCGCCGCACCAGCGCGCGCTGCAACTGCCAACGGACGTCGGGCTCCTCGTCGACGAGGAACCGCACCTCGCCAGCTTAATCGAACGGCAACCGGGATTCCCGCCCGGTACAGCACCCGGTTGTCGGTGAGCGCGGCAACGCGACTACCCGGCGTGACGATGCCGACAAGGTTGAGCGGGTCGGCACCACTCAGCGAGATGAGCGCCTCATCCTTCTGCCGCCGGATTTTTCGCAGGCGTCCCACCGCCTCCGGCAACGCGAATTGTTCTCCCTGAAAGCCGGCCACGAAACGACCGCCGCGAATCTCCCCGCGCGCTTCCATACAGCGATAGACACGCACGAGATCGCGCCACGGTGGCGCCGTAGCCTCCCGCGTCAGCAGACGACGGAAGACCAACCCGTAGCGCCGCAAATAGATCTCGGCGGCAGCCTCGACGACATTCGAGGCGAGTTGGCGTCCGTTCTCCGGCACGCGGCCACCACTGGCTGGCGCGTCAACCCGCTCGGCATCGCCCTCGAGTAGGCCGTCGGAGCTGGCCCGCACCAGTGACCAGCGACCGGCGTTCTCCATTCCGAAGATTGCCGTGCGGCCGCGGCGCTTGGCACCCTTGCCTGGTCGCCGACGACTCGATGGCACCAGCAGGGCTCGGAGGCCGGTAAAGGAGTCCGCCGTTACCAGGCCCCACGCCGCGAGCTCACCGAGGGCATCCTCGAGTTGGCTGTCGAGCAGTCGGGTCGCACGAGCGAGGTCGCCGAAGAAACTGGCACCATCCCGATGCAGAGCAGCATGCGTTAGCCGCGCCGCGGACGAAAGCTCCAGATCCGGCGGGTTGGCACCGGGAGCGAGCGCCTCCCACAGATCGAGGTTGGGGCGCGTCACCAATGCAATGGGTGTGCTGCGGATCGGCCCCGACCGCGGGCTGACCCGCGGCCCCCCACCAGGCGGTGAGAGACGGCCCCAGGCCACCCGGCCCGAGAGGCAGAGCGTATCGAGCCACACCGGATCGTATTGCAGCAATCGAGCCGGCAAGATTTCCGACTCCCAGGCCCCCGCCGGCACCTCGAACCCCTCGAGTTGCCCCAGGAGCCCGGCGAGGCTCGCGGGCCCCTCGGCCTGCTCGCCGGGCGCGACGCGCTGCCAGGCGAACAGGAAGCGCATGAAGTCGCGCGCTCGCACGGGCTCGATCTCGGCGCGGAGACGATTGAGGGTATAGCGGTGGATCCGCGAGAGCAGCCGCCGCTCGCACCACTCGGTAACCTCGAGGCCGGGGGTAAAGTGGCTGCGGAACACGAATCCCTCGGCCTCGAGACCCAGGAGCGCCGCGTCGACTCGGCGAGTGTCGACACCCAGCGAGTCGACAATCTGGGGCACGGTCACCGGGCCCAACGCCTGCAGGCGCCCCCTGATGATCTCGATCAACGCTTGCTCGGCCGACCACTCCCGGCGAGTCGAGCGCACCGGAGCCACGATCTCCGGCACCATCTCCCACCGGTCACCTGGTGGCCCGAGCAGGGCGTCGTACTGCGGCAGCCTTTCCGCCGCGATCCATACCCTGCAACGCTCCTGCATGGGGCGATCCAGCTCTCCCAGTATCGCTGTCGTGGCCCGCTGGTCGCGCACCAAGGCCGCGAAGTAATCCGACCACGACTCGCCTTCCGTCTCGCTGACGAACCCGTGCAGCAAGAGCGCATCGTGTAGCTCGTCCGGGCTTTCCGCGCCGGGCCAGGCCTCGTTGCGAACCCGGTCGATCGCCCCCTGATCGAGCGCCGACAAGTCGTCAGCGGATTGCGGGTCGGCGAGACGACGGGTCTGAATGGCGAGCGTGCGACGCTCCTCCAGCGGAGCGTCGTCGAGGAAGGCGTAGGGCTTCGCAGCAATGATCTCGTAGGCCAGCGGGGAGGGCTCGCGTACGTCGCGCGCTATCAGCGTTTTCTTGCCGTCGGCGATCTCGGTGAGCAAAGCCTTGAACTCGTCGAAGTCCATGGCCTCCTGCAGGCAATCGCGAATCGTCTGGTCGATGAGCGGATGGTCCGGAATCTCACGTGCGCCCTGGATGTTCTCCAGGCAGGCCAGGGAGTCCGGGAAGATAACAGCCAGTAGGTCCTCCGCATCCATGCGTTGCAGCGTCGGTGCAAGCCGCTTGCCGCCCACCCAGCGCTTGACCGCCAACGAGCGGGTCGCATTCCACCGCCATCGAATCGGGAACATCGGCGCGTCGAGAAAGGCCTGCACGAGCTTGTCGCGCACGCTCCCCGGCTGCAGGTATTGAAAGACCTCCTCTAGCGGAAAGCTGTGCGTCGGCCCGAGCGACAGGATCAACGCATCGTCGCTGGCGGCCGCCTGCAGCTCGAAGTTGAAGGTGCGGCAGAACACCTTGCGTAACGCCAGACCCCAGGCACGATTGACCCGCATGCCGAACGGAGAGTGCACCACGAGGTGCATGTCGCCGGCCTCATCGAAGAAACGCTCCATGACGATGTTGTCGCGCGTCGGCATCGACGCCAACGCCACTCGCGATGCGGCCAGGTACTCGGTCGCCGCCGCTGCCGCCACCTCGCCGATTCCAACCTCGTCGCGAAGCCATTCGATCGTCGCCCTCACGGCACTGGGATCTAGCGCGCTTCCGGGGTTGTCGGTGGGCCCGAGATCGCCGTTCTCGAGAGCCACGGAATCGTCGCCAGGTGGGGCGTGTACAATCGGTCCCAGTCTGGCGTCGACCTCGGCCCGCAGGCGCGACACCGCCTCGGACAGCTCCTTGGTACGCCCTGGGGCCTCGCCCAACCAGAACGGCAGGCTGGGCGGCTGCCCCCTGGCATCCTCTACACGAACCGTACCGGTCTCGATGCGTAGAATCCGCCAGGAGGTGTTGCCCAGCTGGAAGATGTCTCCCGGGAGGCTCTCGATGGCAAAATCCTCGTCGAGCGTGCCCACCTGAATCCCTTGTGGCTCCTGAACGACCTTGAACTCGAAGGCGTCCGGTATCGCCCCGCCGCAGGTGAGCGCGGCCAGCCGTGCGCCACGCCGACCACGGATACGGTGGTTCACTGCATCGAGGTGCAGATACCGCCCGCGCTGTCCACGCCGCGTGCTGAAGCCTTCGGCAAGCATGTCGACGGTGCTGTCGAACTCCTCACGCGACAGGTCACGAAACGGGTAGGCGGCTCGGACCAGGTCAAACAGCTCATCCTCGGACCATTCCTCCGCCGCCGCGCAGGCGACGATCTGCTGCGCCAGAATGTCTAGCGGTTTTTGAGGAACCACGAGCCGATCGAGCTCGCCCCTCCTTGCCGCATCGATGGCCGTGATGCACTCGATGAGCTCGTCCCGCGACAGCGGAAACAATCTGCCCTTGGGGATTCCGCCCACATGGTGGCTGGCTCTTCCGACGCGCTGTAGCAACGTGTTGATTGACCGTGGCGAGCCCATCTGGACCACCAGGTCGATCGCACCGATGTCGATGCCGAGCTCCAGCGATGCCGTAGCAACCAGCGCCGACAGGCTTCCCTCCTTGAGGCGTGTCTCGGCGTCGAGGCGTTGCTCTACCGACAGCGAGCCATGATGCGACGTTACCGCCCGCTCGCCAAGCCGCTCGCTCAGCTGCTTGGCGATGCGTTCGGCCATGCGGCGGGTATTGACAAAAATGAGGGTCGTGCGGTGCTCTCCGACAAGTGCGGCCAGACGATCGTAAATCTCGTCCCAGACCTCGCCAGCCATGACCGCCTCGAGAGGCGATCCGGGCATCTCGACCGCAAGATCCATGTCCCGTCGACCGACGGCGTCGATGATCTCGCAGTCGGGGCAACCCTGCGCGTCGAGGTGCCGTTGCCCCACGAGGAACCGGGCGACCTCATCGATCGGCTTCTGTGTAGCCGACAGGCCGACGCGGAGCAGTGGACCCGCCACCAGGGCTTCGAGCCGCTCGAGCGTCAACGCCAGATGCGATCCGCGCTTGTCGTCGGCAACCGCGTGGATCTCGTCGACGATGACCGTCCTCACCGTCGACAGCATCGCCCGACCGCCGTCTGAGGTAAGTAGCAGGTAGAGAGACTCCGGCGTGGTCACGAGGATATGCGGCGGGGTCCGGAGCATGCGCTGCCGCTCGGACGACGGGGTATCGCCGCTACGTACGGCGGTGCGGATCTCCGGGCTCGACAGACCGCGCGCCAGCAACTCGCAGGCGATCCCCTCGAGCGGCAGCCGAAGGTTCTTGCGCACATCGTTGGACAGCGCCTTCAGCGGCGATACGTAGACCACCTGAGTGGCATCATCGAGACTTCCATCGAGGCCTTGCCGCACCAAATCGTCGATCGCGGCGAGAAACGCGGCCAGCGTCTTTCCCGACCCGGCCGGGGCTGCGATGAGGGCATGGCGACCTGACTGAATTGCTGGCCAGCCCCGCACCTGCGGCTCGGTAGGCGTATCGAAGGTGCGTTGAAACCAGGCGGCGACGGCGGGGTGAAAGTTCTGCAGCGGCATGAGCGAAGTATATGCTTTGGGCCGCCGTGCCCCCCCGGCAGCGCGCCGGGCAACAGGGCCGGGACGCGCCACGACACCATCCGATTAACCCGTCTGGGAGCCGACCATGCGCGGTCTGATGATGGACTATCAGCTAACGCTGCCGATTCTTCTCGACCGTGCCGAGAGCCTTTATTCGCATCGCGAAATCGTGTCGCGCAGGCCGGACAAGTCGATCCACCGCTACACCATCGGCGACTTCGCGCAACGGGCGCGCCGACTCGCCGTGGCACTCCGCCAGCGGGGGATCGGTAAGGGCGACCGTGTCGGCACCCTGGCGTGGACTCACTACCAGCACCTGGAGGCGTATCTCGGGGTGCCGGCGATGGGCGCTGTCCTCCACACGTTGAACCTCCGGCTGCACCCGGACGACCTCGCCTACATCATCAATCACGCCGACGACCGGCTGATTCTCGCCGACGCCACCCTGCTACCACTGCTCGAGAAGGTAATAGACCGGATCGATGCGGAGCGAATCGTGGTGATGTCACAGCTGCCCGAAGGGGTCGCCGCGCCCGAGTTACCGGACGGCATGCTCGATTACGAGGCGCTGATCGCCGAGGCCGACCCGGACGACTATCGCGTCGTCGACCTGGACGAGAACGACGCGGCGGCAATGTGCTACACGTCAGGCACCACAGGGTTGCCGAAGGGGGTGGTGTATTCCCATCGGTCGATGATCCTGCATGCCATGGCGCTAGGTCTGGCCGACATGTTCGGCATCAACGAGCGCAGCGTGATGCTGCCTGTGGTTCCGATGTTCCACGTCAACGCGTGGGGCACGCCGTACGTCTGCTTGATGCTCGGTGCCAAGCAAGTGTTCCCCGGCCCTCATCTCGATCCGGAGAGCCTGTGCGAGCTCTTCGCCAGCGAGCAGGTGACCATCACTGCCGGTGTCCCGACGATCTGGATGGGGATCCTCGAACATCTCGACGCCGAGCCCGATCGCTATGACCTCAGCGCTCTGGATCTGATGATCGTGGGCGGCGCCGCCGCTCCGCCTGCCATGATCCAGGCGCTCGAAGAGCGCCACGACCTACAGGTGGTACACGCCTGGGGCATGACCGAGACATCTCCCCTGGGAACGATCTGTAGGGTCGGGCCCGCCAACGATGAACTCGATCGCGATGAGCGCCTGGCGCTGCGCGCCAAGCAGGGACGCATGTCCCCGCTGGTTGACCTGCGCGCTCGTGGCGACGACGGACTGGTGCCGTGGGACGGGGCAACCATGGGAGAGCTCGAGGTCCGCGGCCCGTGGGTCGCCAGCGCCTACTACGAAAGCGATCAGGGCAGCGAGAGCTTTACCGATGACGGTTGGTTTCGGACCGGCGATATCGTGAGCATCGATGAGCAAGGCTACGTGCGCATCGAGGACCGATCGAAGGACCTCATCAAGTCGGGCGGCGAGTGGATCAGCTCGATCGCGCTCGAGAATGCCCTCATGGGCCACCCGAGCATCGCCGAGGCGGCGGTGATCCCGGTGGAACACCCGAAGTGGAGCGAGCGTCCGTTGGCCGTGGTGGTGCTGGTAGACGGACAGACGATGACGCTCGAACAGATGCGCGACTACCTGCGCCCGCACTTCGCCAGCTGGTGGCTTCCGGACGCGATGGAGATCACCGACACCATTCCGCGAACCTCCACCGGCAAGTTCAAGAAGTTGGTCTTGCGCGAGACCTACAAAGACTACTGGCTCGACTCGTGAGGCCGATCGCCCCGGGAACGCATTTGATCGACTTGCGCTTTCGTGGCAGCCCCGAGTACCTCGGCTGCTACGTCATCGAGACCGGCGACGGCGTCGCGCTGGTGGATCCTGGCCCCACGTCGACACTGGCGGCCCTCGAAGACGGGCTGCGGCTCGGAGGTCTGTCGATCGACAATGTCAGCGCCATTCTGCTCACCCACATCCACCTCGACCATGCCGGAGCCACCGGCACGCTGGTGGCTCGCAACCCGTCGATCCGCGTCTACGTGCATCGCCGCGGGGCCCCCCACATGACCGACCCTACACGGCTGCTGGCCAGCGCCGAGCGCGTCTACGGAGACATGATGGACGAGCTATGGGGCGAGTTCGTGGGCGTTACAGAGGCCAATGTCGAAGCGCTCGACGGTGGCGAAGCCATCCACATCGGCGCTCGGGAGATCGTCGTAGAGCACACGCCGGGCCATGCCAAGCATCACGTCGGCTACTTCGACCCGAGCACGGGCGCGGCCTATGTTGGCGACACGCTCGGCATCCGTATCGACAACCGTCCCTACGTCATGCCGGCCACGCCACCGGCGGACGTCGACCTTGCAGGATGGGAGGACTCCGCTGCCAAGATCCGTGCCTGGAATCCTACTCTCCTGTGCCTCACCCATTTCGGTCCCGCCCGCCCGGTGGCGCCGCACATTGACGAACACCAGCGGCGGCTGGCCGACTGGGCGGCGATCGTGCGCGCCGATCTGCAAAGCGACACAGATGACGACGAGGGGCACGTGGAACGGTTTTGCCGGCGCGTGCGAGTTGACCTCGAGGCGACCCTGGCGGGCGACGTCGACGTGTATCTGAACGAAGGCGGGGCCGGCGATTCGTGGAGAGGACTGGCGCTCTACTTCCGCAAGCTGGCAGCGCAGACGCCAGGAGCCTCAGGGTGATCGCCGCTGAGACTCCGGCAAACGACCGCGACCGACTTCGAGGACGCGGAGCCAGAGGACCGACGCAAGGCCGGCTAGTGTCCTGATTCAGGGATCCGTTGCATATTGTGGCGAGCGCGACCAAGCCGGATCCCAGGAGGCGCGACGACAGCGATGCAATGAGCATCGTCGAGGAGCGCCGACGCCGGAGGCGGCCGGTCCCGCCGCCACCCGGAAGGCTGGGACGATATAGGGGCAGCAATATGCAACGGATTCCTGACTCAGGACACTAGTACCTGAGCTGCAGCTCCCGCGGCTCCACCTCAGCAGCCTCCAGCAGAATCGCCAGCTGCTGCTCTGGGATCTTCGACGGGGTTTGGGGCGAGGTCGTCAAGCCTCGTCGACGAACTCAACCCCATGCTCGGCGCCAATCGCAACATAGTTGTCTGGGTCTGCCGCCATGCGCTCCATCATCGCCTCTATCCCCGCTGGTCCGAACCATATCAAGAGCCTCGAATCGGCAGTCGATTCGTTCTTGAAACGGTGTGGTACTCCGCGCGGTACGTGAAGAAACGTCCCTGCTTTTCCGGAGATACGCTGACCATTCGCGTAGAAAACCACCTCGCCGGATAGCACGTAGAAGGCCTCTTCTTCCCGATTCTGGATGTGAGGCGGTGGTCCAGCTCCCGGTGGTACAAACGCCTCCATGGCGAAGTACCGGCCGCTCGACTGGTCGCCTGTGATCAGGAACCGATACTCATCACCGGCGCCGTAGATCGTCGTTGCGTCGTCTTCTGGTAGAACCACATGCACTTGAGTCATCTCTACACCTCCCGATGCTGCACTCCGGCCACCTCGCCGGCCTCCGCAGAATCGCCAACTACTGCTCGTCGATCTCTGTCGGTGTGGTTGCCAGGCTCACCAGCGAAAGGTCCTGCAGCGTGCGTATGTTGCATTGCAGCAGGGCCAAGGAGGTCGTGATCCAGATGCCGTCGAGGTGGGCTATCTGGGTGCTGGGGGTGAGCTTCAAGCACCGGAGGGTAGCTCATGGACAGACCGACGGCCGCCCTTTGCATTGGCTGCGAGATTCATGAACTATGCCCGGACGGGAAGTGCAACCGAATACTTCTAGGAGAAGGCTTCCCCAAGTCGAGGCGATGGCGGCAACAAGAGGGATTCCCGCATGGATAGGGTCCGAGACGTTCTGCTGATAGGCGCGATTGTCACTCACTACCTGCTCGTCGGCGCCGATGCCTACAGCCAGGCGTCCATCACCCCCGTCGCTCTGTCCGCGCCGCCGGCCTCTCTTGCGATGTACCAGGGCGAGTACGTCTACAATCCGGCACCGTTCTGGCGGATCACTAACACGCTCGCTATCGTGTTCCTGGTTGCAGCGCTCGCGGCAAATTGGCGCAGTACACGGCGCACGCTTCTGCTCTCCGCCCTAGTCGGATCGATCGCGATCTCAATCGTCTCGCTCGCCTACATCTTTCCCGGGTACACGGCGCTCGTATCGTCACCCTATTCGGAGACGATCGACGCGGCGCTCTTGGATCGGGGGACGACCTGGCAGAAGATCGCGTTGACGAGGCTTGCAACCTTCGGCTGTCTCGGTCTTCTACCGCTTTGGGCATTGACCCGACCGGCCTCGTAGTCCATTCGCTACGAGACGAGCTACTAGTGCTCCTGATCATAAGTACGGTGACGTTTGTGGCGCGCGCGACCGGGGCGAATTGTAGGAGCGGCGACGAGGGCGATGCTGGGTGTATCGTCGAGGCACCGCGACGCCCAAGGTGGCCGGTCCCGCGGCCACCCGGAGGGCAGGAGCGAGATGCGGGCGATCTCGGCGTCAGGGCTCGTCGAGGATGGCTAAGGCATCGCCTTCCTCACCCTTCCTTGATCTCGCCCGCATCTCGCTCCTGCAAACGTCACCGTACTTATGATCAGGAGCACTAGTGGCCTGCACCTCCCGCGCCTGCACTCTTGCGGTGCCTGCAGCCTCCAGGAGCAACGCTAGCTGCGACTCTCGAATCCTGGCCAGGTTCACCAGCGTCAGATCCTGCAGCGTGCGGATGTTGCCGTATCGCAGAGTTGAGGCTGATCGTCGGCGATCTCGATTGATGGAGTCGGTCGTCGAAGCTCGCGCGATCACGCTTTCGTTGCGCTGGCGATGTGCCCGGACGCCTTGAAGGCGATCGTGCCATCAGCGACAACGTAGCGTTCGAGAACCGGTTTTGCTTCCGCGAGCAGTCGGTCGTACTGGTCGTCGTCGATCATGTCTGCCAGCGTCCACCCCTTGACGTCGGTGTGGATCCAGGACTCGATCGACGGGAACCGCGCCGTGCCTTCATGTGTACTGATCTCGACATCGGCTATGCCGGCCGTTTGGAACAAGCTGCGGAGAGTATCCACCTCGCCCAGCAGGAAGGGCGCTCGGAACGCATTGGCGGCCTGGTCACCAAGCAGCCGCTGGAGCAATTCGACCATCGTGGCATAGCCGGGCACGTTCTCGAGCGAATCCCAGACGGCGACAGCAAGCCTGCCGCCCGAGCGCAGTACCCGGACCATCTCTTGGATCGCAGCACGCTGATCCTCGAAGAACATCAAGCCGAACTGGCAGACAGCGACGTCAAAGCTCTCATCGGCCAGCGGCAGCGCCTCAGCCGGGCCACAACGCCACTCGATCTGCGGTGACCGTCGTCGCACTACATCGAGCATCCCTTCATTGATGTCGACGCCGACTACCGATCCATCGCTCAGAAGTTCAGCGACGGCGCGCGCCAGGACACCGGTGCCGCAGGCAACGTCGACAACGCGGTGCGACGGCCTGATCCCGACTGCGCTCGCAAGAATTGGTGGCCACTCGGCAAAGAGCGCCGGAACGAAGAACTCCTCGTACACCTCAGCGGCACTGGCGCTGATTTGCCCCTTGTCGCTTTCGGACATCTGGGCCGCAGCGTCGCCGCTCTCAGATATCCCGGTCCGCGCAATGCTGCGGCTGATGCTCCCTTGTTCTCGTTCGTCTCTTCGAGACATGCTCACCCCATAGTGTCGGTTTCTCGGTCAAGGAACCTGAGCGGGCGCGCGCTCATCAGCACATTGTTCGCGATCGGACCACGCATCGCGTTCCTCAACAACGCCCACATTGGCTTTTCCGACAAGCCAGATGCCGTCCAGGTGGACTCTCTGGGTCTGGGGGTGAGCTTCATGTAGGACGCGCCTTGATCGCTGAGATGCTCTCCGCGCCAACGCACCGCCGAGGCACTACGACGGTGCGGCGACGGTCCGGATCCCGGCATCGACCAGTGCCTAACATTGGCGAGGCACTGAACGAACTCACCCAGAACCGATTTTCTCAAGCATATCCGGTGGTGGATCGCCCCTCCTCACTGCTAGCGTTCCCCAGACTGCGAGCCACCAGCCCGGCCAGGAGCGACCCCCGTGCAACAGCAGACTCGCTTTTGCAAAACTCCCGACGGGGTCCGGATCGCGTATGCCACTAGCGGGAGCGGCCCACCGCTTGTCAAGGCCGCCAACTGGATGAGCCATCTCGAATTCGAGTGGAGCACCCCGATCTGGCGGCATTGGGCAGAGGCGCTCTCGCTCAACCACACGCTGATCCGTTACGACCAGCGGGGGCTGGGACTATCGGACTGGGACGTTGACGACGTTTCGTTCGAAGCCTGTTTCCAGGATCTGGAGACGATTATCGACGCCGCGGGTCTCGATCGATTTTCGATCCTGGGCGTCTCCCAGGGTGGTCAGCTGGCGATCGAGTACGCCTTCCGCTATCCCGAGCGCGTGACGCACCTCGTGGTGTTCGGAACCTACGCTCAGGGGATCGCCAGATCGGGCGCCTCCGCCGAACAGATCGAGGCTTGGAACGCGATGGTAACGCTGACTAGACACGGCTGGGGTAGGGACAACCCCGCCTATCGGCAGATTTGGACCCAACGCTTCATTCCTGACGGTACAGCTGCACAGATGGATTGGTTCGACGAGCTGCAGCGGCTATCAGCCTCGTCCGATAACGCGGCACGCTTTCTCGAGAACTTTGCACAAGCGGATATCAGCGGCCGCCTGGCGCAAATCCGGGTCCCCACCCTTGTGATGCACTGTGACGAAGACGCCGTGGTGCCCTTCAAACTGGGTCGCAACATCGCCACGCGGGTGCCGGGTGCGCGCTTCGTACCTATCCGCAGCAGGAACCATCTGCTGCTGGAAGACGAGCCCGGCTGGAAGACCTTCCTCGATGAAATGCGATCGTTCCTCGGCATACCAACCGAGGAGACACCGATCGTCGCACGACTACAGACGGCCCTAGACAATCGCCCAATGGCGAGCGGCGCGATTGGCAAGTACGAGGTCCTCGAGAAGATCGGTGAGGGAGGTATGGGTCAGGTGCTGTTGGCGCACGACACTGCCCTGGAGCGGAAGGTCGCCCTCAAGCTCCTGCCCGACGACCTCCGACGAGATCCGATCGCACAGCAAAGGCTCTTCCGCGAAGCACGGTTAGCGGCGGCGCTGGACCATCCGTTCATTTGCAAGATCTACGAGATTGGTGAGGCTGGCGACTGGCCCTTCATCGCCATGGAGTACATCGAGGGAACCTCGCTCGAGGCGGAGCTGGCAAACGGCCCTTTGTCGCTGAAACGCGGGCTCGCGGTCGCTGGCGAGATCGCCGAGGCGCTGCAGTTAGCGCACCGGCATGACCTAGTACACCGCGACCTGAAGCCAGCGAATATCCAGCTCACGGCCCACGGCCACGTCAAGGTCATGGACTTCGGGATCGCCAAGCGCGTCGACGCAAGCGAGCCCCAGAACTTGATGACGAAGCTGACTCAGTCGGGAACAGTCATCGGAACGCCGGCCTACATGTCACCGGAACAGCTACGGGGATCGAAGGTCGACACCCGATCCGACATCTTCTCCTTCGGCGTTGCTGTTGCAAGAGATGCTGACAGGTGCCCACCCGTTCAAACGAGCCACCTTCATGGACACGGCTAGCGCGATCCTCAATGAGTCCGCAGCTGCCTTGGTGCTGCCATTGGAAGAAGTGCCGGACAAACTACAGTCCGCCGTGACCGCCATGCTGGAGAAGGATCCCAGCCAACGCCCCGGCAGCATCGACGAGTTGCGCCCCGTTCTAGCTCTGCGTTTTGACTAGAATCCGGCGGCGCGTCGCTGGTGAACTGGTGGACGATCACTCCGCGACGGCGGCGACGCTCTCGAAGAACGTCGACCATAACCTGCTCGCGGATGGGGTTAGAAAGGCCCAATAAGACGATGGCGTTTACGAGATCTTCCCGCCTGGCGATGAAGACGCCGAGCACATGCTCGGATACGACGGCTTCGCCGAGATCATCACAACAGCGGACGGCGACGATCTCGATACCGCCATCGGGCGACTGCGTGAGTACGCTGGCGGCACCTTCGACGACGACGTGTCGCTAATGCGCCTGCGACTGGGCTAGCAGTAAGGACACTAGCTCACGCCCACAGTGAGCTTGCGGATCGGGATCGCGAACATGAAGAACAGCGCGCCGGTGGCGATGACGATCATCGCTACGGTGCTGAACAGCTCCGCCACCGGTAGCGTGTCGATGTAGCCGACGGCGAGGCCGGCGATCAGGTTGCCCAAAGCTGTGCCCATGAACCAGATACCCATCATCTGGCCCTGCAACCGTTGCGGCGAGAGCTTGGTCGTGGAGCTCAGGCCGACCGGACTCAGACAAAGCTCACCGACAGTGTGAAAGAAGTAGGTCACCACCAACCACATCGGGCTTACTTTACCCTCGGTTACGAACTGCGCGCCCCAGGCCAGCACCAGAAAGCCCACGCCGAGCAGCACGAGGCCGAGGCCGAACTTGATCGGAATCGACGGGTTGCGCGAGCCCAGGCGCACCCAGAGCGCCCCGACTACCGGAGCCAGCAGGATGATGAACGTCGGATTGATGTTCTGCAGCATCGAAGCGGGCATCTCCCAACCGAAGATCACTCGGTTGGTGAAGTCGCGCGCGAACAGGTTGAGCGACGAGCCGGCTTGCTCGAACCCCGACCAGAACATCGCCGCGCCGATGAATAGCAGGAAGATTGCGAAGACTCGCTTGCGCTCGGTGGTATCGCGACACACGAACCCGATAATCCCGACGAAGTAGGCAATCGATACAGCAGTGATGAGGACGCCGGTAACCTGCGCGAACCCCACCAAGGTCAGCGCTATCAAGCCGCCGGCGCTCAACAGAAAGATGGCCACGGTCAGTGCCACTACCAGGCCCAACCCGGCGAAGAACTGTCGCACCGAGGCAGCGTGCACCTCCTGCGGTCGCGCCGCTTCCGGTAGCTCACCGCAGCCCAACAGGTGTTGCCTACCAACGACGTACTGGATGATGCCGAAAGTCATACCGACGCCGGCAGCGCCGAACCCCAGGTGCCAGTTGTAGCCCTCGCCCAGGAAAGAGCAGATCGTCGGTCCCAGAACCGCGCCGATGTTGATCCCCATGTAGAAAACCGAGAACCCCGCGTCGCGCCGAGCTCCGCCTTCGGGATACAGGTCGCCGACGATCGCCGACACGTTGGGCTTCAGCAGACCGGTGCCGACGACGATCAAACCGAGCCCGAGATAGAAGGTAGAGGTGGTCGGAATCGCCATCGAAAAGTGGCCGAGGGCGATGATGATGCCGCCGTACAACACTGCTACTCGCTGGCCGATCAGCCGGTCGGCGATCCAGCCGCCAGGTAGCGCCAGCGCATACACACCGAATACGTACAGCCCGTAGATCGCCGCTGCGGTCGGCGTGTCGAGCCCGAAGCCACCGCGAACACTGTCGGTCAAGTACAGGATCAGCAGCCCCCGCATGCCGTAGAAGCTGAACCGTTCCCACATCTCGGTGAAGAAGAGTGTCGACAATCCTCGGGGATGCCCGAAAAACGTTGCTCCGGCAGCTTCAGAGCTCAAACCGACCTCCGATCGTGATCCCGAACACGGGTAACCAAACGCGACCCGGCCACCGGCGGCGACCGCCTCCATCGCGAACAACCCGATCGGCCGCAGAGCCTATCATCCCAGCACTGCGGGTTTGCCGGCAGTAGACGTTTCGGGACGATATCGGCCGCATCCAGCGAAGCCGACACCCGGCTTGACACTGGCCGCGTCCAGGCTACACGGTGCGCTTAGATGGGTACTGCCTCCTGGAGGCCTGATGAGCTTGCGTCATCTCCCGTTCTCAGTCGTGCTGGTGGTCGTTTTCCTCAATTCTGCGGCACTCGGGTCCGCTGTTCCGCAGGCTCGGTTCGATCGCGAGCGCGCCTACCAGGAGTTTCTGGAGGAGGTGCTCGAGGACGAGCTTCTATTGTGCGGTGCGGTTCCAGACGACCTGCCGACCTCCCGCGAGGTCCGCGCCGTGCCGGAGGGCACGCCGGTGTTCTTTCGGCAGGACCCACCTGTTTTCAACTACGACTATCGTGGCGACGTGACGCTGAGCGACGTGACCGTGGTAGGGAATGTCCCGGCGATCACGTTCGACCCGTCGATCGCCGACACGAACCAGGACCACCCCGACGAGAAGTGGCGGCGCGTCGGCACCGACACGATCGACGGCGTCAAGGTGAGCCTGTTCGAGCGCACCTTCACGGCCGAGGAGATGGACTTGTTCTTCAACAGCCGGAGGACAGGTTTCGACCGGCCCGATCTCTTCATCGGCGCGCTCGAGCCCGATATCAGGGAGCGTGACGGGAGCCGGGTAATCACGCGCTTCAACATCCGCCTACGCGTCGCTCCGACCAGTATGAAGAAGGTGAGCGTCAAGAAGCTCAGCTCGCAGGTGTCGTACAGCAGCGATGTGGTCAACATCGTGCTACCCGGCTATGGCAACGATCGGGTGACGGACGACGGTTTCTCGATCCAGGATCGTGAACTGGCCCAGGTGTTCTACGACAACTTCAAGGACACCACGCAGATCCTGGCGATCGTACCGCGCCGGCCACACCTGTCCTCCGAGTTCGGCGCATTTCATCGAGCCACCAATCAGACGGTCCAGGGTATCGGAGCATCGCAGCGGGACCGCAACGACCAATATGGAGACCCCAAGGCGCTACTGGCTGTGGAGTTCTTTCCGAATCGAGCCCTGGAACGAAACGAGACCTGGACCCACGAGCTGGCGCATCAATGGGGGCACTTCTTCGACTGGGAGACCATCGCCGGGCTGGTGCGAGCCGGGCACCAGCCCGCCGGACACCTGCCCCTGGCGACGGGCGGCCCGACGCTGGTCGGAGCGGTCCTCGAGGCCGATCGCGAGGTGGTCGGTTCGGCGCGCTTCGGCGGCCGCGGCGCCTTCAGCATCGGGTTCCCCCAGCCACCGTACATCTTCCACCCGTGGGTTCTGTACGCTATGGGCCTGCTCCCGGCAAACAAGGTGCCGCCGCTACCCGTTTTCACGTATCAGGGCCAGTTCGACCCTGATACCTCTATATCGCCCGACGTGGGTACCACGGTGACCGGTGGCACCAGCACGATCAGCATCGACGACATCATCGCCGTGCAAGGCAAGCGCAAGGGCCCCAAGATCCCACGGAAGCTGAAGCGGACAGTCATCGTCGTCTCGCGCGAGGAGCAATTGACGCAGGCCGAGTTCGACTACTGGACCTGGATCGCCCAGCGCCACACCTACGCCAAGAGGGACGACGGAATCACGTCGTTCGACGGCTATGCTTCCTTCTTCCAAGCGAGCGGCGGGAAGGCCAAGCTTGTCGACGTCGTAGACGCGAAGGGCGGGCCCAAGGCCAAGGGTAAGCTGAAGATCGCGTACTCGAATTTCGAGCCTGACGACTGGCGTGCGGTGAGATTCGACAAGCGCCTTCCGACCAAGATCAAGCCCGGCAAGAAGATCAACTTCTCGGGCCAGGTCGTGGCGGCCGACCGCGACGACTTCTCCAGGGTGCTAGTCCGGATTCGCAAGCATGACCCGGCGGGCAACGCCCGCTTCGGTGCCAGCGTCGGCAACGCCGATGGGCCCGCCGCGCAGCGGCGCGCCGAGGACATCGAGCTCAGGGCCGACCTCGATGCCAACAATCGCTTCGGCATCGAGTACACCTTCTCTAGGGCCGAGGCAGGGCGCTACTCGGTCGAGGCCTTCGTGTTCTGGCCGGACTCCGGTAGCCAGTTCGCACGCGACAACCGTTCCCCTTTTCACGTGGAGTGACTGTTGGCTGGCCCCTCCGGAGCGCTGTTCCGGCCAACCAGGGAGAGCGTTCGGGGCGTGGCTTCTTTTGCTGGCCGGGGAAGGGCGGGAGCCCCGGAATTGACGGCGTTCGCCGGAGGTCGAAGCGCGGTGGCATGCACCGTAGCCAGGCTCGCCGGCACGGCGGTGATCCATTACAACGGATGACGCGTTGACTGCGCCGTTCAGCCACCTCCACCGCTCCACCCTGGCCGAGGTGCATGCCACCGCGCTCCGACCGCCGCCTTCGCTGCGCTATTTCGGCCGGCCGTACTCGCCGTGGGAACGCCAGATGGCGTAGTCGCCCTGGTGGAAGCCTCGCCCGGCGCGCACCCGCGCCATGTACGGTGCGTTCTCCAACATGTAGCCGAACTGCGGGTTGTAGTAGATCAGCCAAAGGTCGCGCGGGCAGCGTTGCAGCGACCACTTGACGTTCAGCATCACACGCGCCAGGGCGCGCTCGCGGAATGGGTTGAACAGGTAGATCACACTGGGCTCGCCTGAAACCTCCAGCTGCGACGCGTCGGCGTGGACGAGCTCGATGCGGCGGGTGTCGTTGCCGGCGCGCGCCCAGGCGCGCACGTTGCGGCTGGCAATAATATGCAGCGACAACGATGCTTCCACGCCGATGATCCGGCGAAACGGGTGGTGCGCAGCCAGCAATAACACGCGACCCTTGCCGGAACCGAGGTCGACGAACGTGTAGTCCTCGGGCCGGATCGGCAGCTCGCCCATCATGTGTCGGAAGGCCGCAGGCTCTGTCGCCTCGTACGAGACTGCCTGTCGCGCGACCTCGACCGAATGGTCCAGGAGCTCGAGCGGGATCTCGCCATCGGTGTCGGTGCCATGGCGAGCGTCGAATTCCGTCTGTCGGTGCATGGCTGGAATATCATTCCCCGGTCGCAGTTACGGAACACCGCTCCGCCTGGTCGGCGGCGATGCTCATCGTGGGTACTAGTGGCCTGTGGCTCCGCGCCACCTTGCTGCCGGTGCGCGCACTGGCAGGACGGCCGTCAGAGCCTAGCGGGCCCGCTTCACGCTCACCTTCCAGGCGCCGCGGCCATGGGTAAAGGCGTAGAGCATCAGTCGAGAGCCCTCCCGTTGGAGAGTCAACGATTCGGTGACGATATTGCCGAAGCCAGCGTTCTCCTGCGCCCACCCAACGCCGCCATCGGTAGTGACGAAGACCCCCAGGTCGGTGCCGACGAACAGGCGGTCGCGGTCGTCAGGGTCCACCACGATTACGTGCACCGGGAGGTCGGGCAGCGCGGCGTCTCCGACGCCATCGATGCTCCTCCATCGGCGGCCGCCGTCGATGCTACGAAACACGTGCGACCCTCCGAAGCCACCGTAGGTAACGTACATCAGGTCGGGGTCGCTCGGGTCGTACGTCACCCAGGTCGCCCACGCCTTGCTGGGCCGCCGCCGCGGCCAGATGGTGCCGGCTTCAGCCGCAAGCGCGCCATCGGTGACGTGGACGAAGCCCTTCTCCGTTGCCACCGCGACACGCCGCGAATCGGATGGCGCCACCGCGATTGCGCTGGCCCTTCCGCGCAAGGCTCGGCTGCCGACCTGCCAGCTGCGCGCGCCGTCTATGGTGCGGTACATGAGCCTGCCGCCGATCCAAAGCACATCAGGTCGCGAGAGATCCAGGACGAACGGGGTGATGAAGATGAAGTCCCCGCCAGGATCCAGGAAGTTACCGTTCCCGGCCGGAAGCCCGAGCGTAACCGCGTCGAACGTCGCGCCGCCGTCGATCGACTTCTGCAGGTTACCGTTCTGCGACTCGACATAGAGCACGCTCGTGTTTCGAGGGTCGACCGCAACGTAGCCGCCGTCGCCCCCAAAGAGACTCTGCCAGCCGTTGAGACCGCTGTGCGGCCGCCGCATGCGCGTGCCGTTGTCCTGCGTCCCGCCGAGAAACGCCTTGCCGCCAGGGAACGGCAGGCCATGATAGAAATGCGTCACCTCGTAGCCGTTGTTGAGGGATCGCCAGGCAACCTCGCTGTTGGCCGGATCGCACGTCGCCTCGGCTGCGATCGATACCGGCGCGCGCCCGTTGTCGGTTCGCCAAACGCCGCCGTCGTTGGCAACGAACAGCGTTTGGTTACCGGCCCCGTCGTAGGTCGGGTGGAAGACCATCCGGTGCTGATCGGCATGTAGGAAGCTGGACGCGGGTGCGGCATCGCCAGCCCACCAGAACGACGTTGGCCCCCACGATTGGCCGCCGTCGCTGGACCGAAACCAATCCACCCCGGCCGCCCATACGATCTCGGGGCTCACCGGGTCGACGGCGATGGTGTTCACGTACCAGCCCATCGGCAGGAAGTCGCTCGAGTCCGAGAAGCCGCAGGCCTCCAGCCGGGCCAGCACCGCGTTGTGCAGCAACAGGGTGGCTTGAGTGTCCGTATCCGTGTTGCGTACGCGCGCCTTCCAGGTGCCCACGTCGCCGCCGTTGTCGGAACGGAACACTGCATGCAACGCCTGTTCGTAGGCGCCGCGATCGTTGCTCGCCGTCAGCGCGTACACCACGTCCTGGTTCGACGGGGCCAACGCGATCGACGTGCGGCCCATGCCGCGGTCGCGCAGCACGACCTCGAAGAGAGCGCCATCGGGCCGGCGCGCGGCGGCGTGGCTCGACCGATAGATGGTCGCTTGAGCGAACGTACCGCAAGCGGCGAACAGCACATCGGTGGGCCGATCGGTGCGAATCTCGAGATCGAGGCAACCGCCATTGACTTGCGGGTCAAGGATCTGATCCCAGCTGGTGCCGCCGTCAGAGGTGCGGAAGACGCCGGAGCGCGTAGCCGCGTACAGGGTATTGCCGTCGGCGGGCGAGAACACCAGGTCGTTGACGAACCAGAAGTCCTCGCCGCCGGTCGAAGCCAGCATCGACCAGTGCTTCCCCGCATCGGTGGTACGGAAAACGCCGCCGCCGCGTAGCGGCAACCCGGTGCCGCGTACGTCCTCGCGGAAGTACCCCTCACCCGTGCCTACGTACAGGAGGCGCGAGTCGCGGGGATGCATCGCCATGGAGTTGACCGCGACGTTCGCCAGACCATCGCCCACCGCACTCCATTCGGCACCGCCATCGGTCGTTTTCCACACGCCCCCGGAAACACCGCCCGCATACATCGTCTCGGGGCGGTCACGATCGATCACCAGCGTGCGCGTCCGGCCGCCGACGTTTCCCGGCCCCAGGGGCCTCCAACTGCCCTTCACCGCTCCGCCGCGCAAGCGCGACCGGCGTGCCTCGGCGGCACTCAGGTACCGTCCCCGGGCGCTGGAGTAGAGCGGCATCCGGGCAGCATGCGCCGCCGCTTGCCGGTACGCCGCACGCGGGTCGATCGCCGGCCCGCTCGGCAGACGCTTGGCCGTGTGGTATTGCTGCGCCGCCGACGGCGAGTCAAAGGGTACGTCGAGGGCACTGCTGGGCTCGGCGTGCCGCGCCCGAGGCACGGTAATGGCAGGCGCCAACGCAAGCGCGATCGTTGCGAGGAAGACAGCCTGATAGCTACGGCGGCGAGCGGGCATGGGATCGTGTCGCGGGCGTGGACCCATGGCGAAACGCGAAACGCGGCATGGGCGTCGCCAGCGCCGTCTTGGGAGCACGTCAGGGGAACCTTCCCATTCTATTCGGCCCGCGTGTACGCAAGGACGTGCGCGGCACGCTCGCCGGATTGCGCGCTCGGTCGGTGGATGGTTCCATGCGATCAACGCGGCGATTCGACTGCAGCGCGTCCGAGGGTCCCGGTTGAGGAGCCACATCTGGAGGCAGCGCCGCTGCCTACCGACCGTGCCTGCTCGGTGGCCCACAGATCGCTTCCCATAGGGGTTCCTCGCTGGCGACCACAAACATGTTCCCGGATCACCCCCTGTTGCTGAGACAACTGTGCCAGCGGCTCGACGGCCAGCTACCCGGGCCGCCGGCGCAGGTGACGATGTCACCGCGCCCGCGCACCGGTTGGGAGCCGGGCGTATTGCCGGACGGGTGCCGACACGCGGCGGGGCTGGTGCTCATCTACCCGATCGACGGACGCTCCCATCTTCTGCTCACGCAGCGACGCCACGACCTGGCGGAACACGGTGGTCAGGTCTCCCTGCCAGGCGGCCAGATGGACGCCGAAGAGACCAGCGTTCAGACGGCCCTACGGGAAACCGAGGAGGAGGTTGGCATCAGCCGCAAGCATGTCGAGGTTGTCGGCAAGCTCACCCCACTACATATCCCGGTGAGCCGATTCATCCTCCATCCAATCGTCGGCCACGCAGTGCAGCGGCCGGCGCTTACGCCCTCGGACAACGAGGTCGCGCGGGTGATCGAGCCCTCGCTGGCCAGCTTGGCTTCGCCGAGCAATTGGAGCCACAAGCGGTCAGAGCGCCGCGGCGTGCCGTCGGAGGTTCCATTCTTCGCGGTTGACGACCTCGAAGTCTGGGGCGCCACCGCCATGGTTCTGGCGGAGCTGTTGACACTCTTGGACGTCACCGTGGATCCCTGGCGCGACGGGGCCGATCGTTTCGGCGGGTGATAACCTGGGCCTCCCTCTTTGCAACCCAACCCCCTGACCGAGTCCACATGAGCAAGCAGAACCGCATCGATCGACGGAGCTTCGTTACCCGGACGACAGGCGCGGTGGCCGGTGTCGCGGCACTCGGCGCCTGCGCCAGCGACGACGCCGGCGCGCCGGCCGTTCACACTCAACCCAACGTGCGCTGGCGTCTCGCATCCAGCTTCCCACGCAGCCTCGATACGCTGTACGGAATCAACGACTACCTGGCCGAGCGCGTCAGCCAGATGTCGGACGGCCGCTTCACGATTCGTCCATACCCCGCTGGCGAAATCGTTCCGGCACTGCAAGTGCTCGATGCGGTGCAGCAGGGCACGGTGCAGTTCGGCGAGACCTCGAGCTACTACTACACGGGCAAGAACCCGGCGCTGGCGTTCGACACCGGGGTCCCCTTCGGCCTTACAACCAGACAGCAGTTTGCCTGGCTGTATGAGGGCGGTGGGCTCGAGCTCACACGTGAGCTGTTCGCCGACTTCAACATCATCAACTTCCCGGCAGGCTCTACCGGAGCACAAATGGGGGGCTGGTTTCGTCGCGAGATCTCACAGTTGTCCGATCTTGGCGGGCTCAAGATGCGCATTCCGGGGCTGGGCGGCGAGGTCATGAGTCGGTTGGGAGTGGCCGTGCAGGTGATCGCCGGCGGCGAGATTTATCAAGCGCTGGAGCGCGGCGCCATTGATGCCACCGAGTGGGTAGGGCCACACGATGACGAGAGGTTGGGGCTGCATCAGGTCGCGAACTTCTACTACTCGCCCGGCTGGTGGGAAACCGGGCCGAGCCTCTCGTTCTACGTGAACCGCGATGCTTGGGAAACGCTGCCGACCACGTACCAGGAGATACTCCGCGGCGCCACGATGGAATCGGCGATGACAATGACGGCTCGTTACGACAGCCTCAATCCACAGGCACTCGAGCGATTGATCGCGGCCGGTGTGGAGCTCCGCACTTTCTCGCGCGACATTATGGAAGCCGCCTATCGAACCTCGTTCGATCTGTACGAGGAACAGGCCGCCGCCGACGCGGGGTATCGGAAGCTCTACGAGCAATGGAAACAGTTCCGCGCTGGCTCCTATCGCTGGTTCAAGACGGTCGAGACCGAGTACACTAGCTTCGCCTTCGAGTACGGCGACTGAGGAGCGTTCATCTTGTTCTCGACGTTCGCGGGTCTTGTCGGGGAGCTTGCACCCGCGCGGCTGGCGCACAGGAATCCCTCGGCCCGCGCCTGCTACACTCGCTGTAGCCCCTGGGAAAGTCGAGACTCGGTTCATGTATAGAGCCCGCTTCCTGGCCGCTGCGGCGTTGCTGCTCAGCGCAGCGTCGGTCGCGACCCCGTATGCCGCGCAGCTGCCCCCCGGCGCCGGCCGCTCGGCGCCCGCCTACTCGGGATCCGTCGACCCCGTGTTCCCCTCGCAAAGAACCGTCAGGTTGTCGTGGATGTCGAGCACCGACATGATCGGTGTGCCGACAGACGCCAGCGATATCTGGGGCTATACGTCGCCCAGCGGACGCGAGTTCGCCATCGTTGGCCTGCAGATCGGCACCGCCTTTGTCGAGATTACAGATCCGACCAATCCGCGGACCGTGGGCGTCATCGGAGGCGCGGACTCCGCCTGGCGCGATATGGCAGTGTACCAGAGTTACGCTTACTCGATCAACGAGAGCGGCGACGGCATTCAGGTGATCGACCTCTCGCGGATCGAGGACGGCACCGTTTCGCTGCTACGGACGGTGACCGACGCAGGCCTGTCGCACGGCCACAACATCTTCGTCAACGAGGACAGCGGTTACGCCTACGTCTTGGGCTCCAACATCGCCCGGGGCGGCCTGCTCGCGGTTGACCTCAGCAACCCGGCGAACCCGCGACTGGAGCCCATCAACTGGGAGGTCGCGTACGTCCACGACGTTCACGTCACCACCTACAAGAAGGGTAGGAACAAGGGTCGCGAGATCGCCTTCGCCTTCACGGGTGGGCTCGGCCTGCACATCATCGACGTCACCGATAAGACCAACCCCACCACGCTCGCCCATCTGAAGTACGAGAACGCCACGTACGGTCATAGCGGATCGCTCAGCGCCAACGGCCGCTTTCTATACGTCAACGATGAGCTCGACGAGCGCAGCAATCCGGAAGTCGATCGCATGACCACCTACGTCGTGCGCGTCGGCAACCTGGAGCGTCCGGTACTTACCGACACCATCGCTTGGGATACTTCCGTTATCGACCACAACTCGATGATTCAGGGCGACCGTATGTACGTCTCCGCCTACGAAGGCGGCTTGCGGGTGATCGATGTCGAGAACCCGCGCAAGCTCAAAGCGCGCGGCTACTTCGATACGTATCCGGAGAGCGACAACGCCACGTTCAACGGTGCCTGGGGGGTCTACGCAGGCTTCCCGAGCGGCAACGTGATCGTGTCGGACTTGCAGCGCGGCCTCTTCGTCATTCGGGCGAACTGACCCGCATCCTCGACCTCTCGCCGCGCACCCCGCCTTCAGTCCAGCAGCACGGTGACAATGCCGGGGTAGATGATGATCAGCAGCAGTCCGATGAGCTGGATGATGATGAAGGGCACCACCCCGCGATAGATCTGGGTCGTCCGCACCTCTGGCGGAGCAACACCGCGCAGATAGAAGAGCGCGAACCCGAACGGCGGCGTCAGAAACGACGTCTGCATGTTGACCGCGATCATCACGGCGAACCACACGAGATCGAAGCCCAGGAGAGCAGCAGCCGGTACCAGCAACGGCACGATGATGAAGGTGATCTCGAAGAAGTCGATAAAGAAACCGAGGATGAAGACGGTCAGGTTGGCGGCGACGAGAAACCCCGTGGGGCCTCCCGGAAGGTTGGTCAGCAGCTCCTCGATCCATATATCGCCGTAGACACCGCGAAACACGAGCGTAAACGCCGTCGATCCGATGAGCAGGAACAGCACCATGGCCGTCAGGCGGGTGGTGTGGTCGAGCGCTTGTCGCACTGCCGTCATTGACAGGCGCCCGTTGAGCCAGGCAAGCGTCATTGCCCCCACCGCGCCCAAGGCGCCGGCCTCTGTCGGGGTGGCAATGCCTGCGAACACGCTTCCCAGAACCACCAGAATGAGTGCCAACGGCGGCAACAATACCAGGCCCACTTTGCGCAGCAGCGGCCAGCCCAGCCGCTCGCGGTCCTCGGGCG
This sequence comes from Acidobacteriota bacterium, assembly GCA_965205505.1. Classification (GTDB taxonomy): domain Bacteria; phylum Acidobacteriota; class UBA890; order UBA890; family WLXD01; genus DASCOT01. The sequence goes on along the minus strand of CBDBHB010000009.1, from coordinate 1,631,763 downwards.
GCAAAGCAGGCACGGCGGCCGGATTGAAGATGGCGACGCCGACAACATACGCCGCGTACATTCCCGCCAACAACAGGCCAGGCAGCAGAGCGCCGATAAATAGCGACCCGACGGAAATTCCCATCTGGTCAGCGAGGACGATGAGCACGATGCTGGGCGGGATGATCTGGCCGAGCGTTCCGGACGCCGCGATCACCCCGGCCGACAGCTCCGGTGAGTATCGATAGTGCAACATGACGGGCAGCGATATCAGACCCATCATCACTACTGATGCGCCTACCACCCCGACCGCAGCCGCCAGCAGCGCACCGACGAATACCGCCGCCAGGGCCAGCCCTCCGCGCAGCGGGCCGAACAGCTTGCCGATGGTCTTGAGCAGGTCCTCGGCAAGCCCGGATTTCTCCAGCACCGTTCCCATGAAGATGAAGAACGGCACGGCCAACAGCACGAAGTTGGACATGATGCCGAAGATGCGCTCCGGCATGGCCAGCAGGAGCGGCCAGTCGAAGTAACCCGCTGCAACTCCGACGAACGCGAAGATCACGGCTGTACCGCCGATCGCGAATGCCACCGGGAAGCCCGTGAAGATCATCAGCAACAGAACGACGAACATCAGGATGGGGAGCGAGTCACCCGTCACTGGTCTTCCCCGCGCTCGGAATGCGACCCGCCGCGTAGCAGCGTGACCTTGCGGATCACTTCCGCCATCCCCTGCAGGAGCAGCAGCCCGAACGCCACCAGAATCATCATCTTGATGGGGTAGCGCGGTAGCCCCCCGGGATCGGGTGAGGCCTCGCGAATCGACCAGGAGTTGAGCACCGTGGGTATGCTCGCCCAGATACAGAAGATCGCAAACGGCAACATCAGGACGATCGTGCCGACGAGGTCAACCCACAGCTTGGCGCGTTTCGACAAACGTGTGTACAGCACGTCGACGCGAACGTGGTCGTCGTGCTTGAGCGCGTAGGCAGCACCGAGCAAGAAAACCAGGCTGAACAAGTACCACTGCATTTCCAGGTACGAGTTCGAGCTCAGGTTGATGCCGATCCAGCGACCCGCGTATCGCGCCAGCGCGTTGTACGCCCCAATCACCACCATGGCGAGAACGAGCCAGGACACGGCGCGGCCGATCCTCTCGTTGAGCGCGTCGACTAGACGAACGAAGCTCAAGATCGGTACCTCTGCGGCGGGTCGGGCGACCGGCGGAGTCTACACCCGGCGGGCAGGCCCCATCGCCGATGCTTTCTATCGCAGTTGGGACCAGCGAGGCCGCTGTGTGGGGCGGCGCTGATTGTCCGGGGTACGACTGCCGCCCCGGCGTCAGCGCACCAGCAGAATACGGTCGTTGGCCGGGTACAGCCATTCCACGCCGCGCTCGGTGACGATGGCATCGTCCTCCAGCGGGATTCGGACCTTCGCACCGCCCCATTCGGGAGCCGCCGTGTAGGCGAATAGCTCGATGGAAAAAAGGTTCGTCGGCTGAATCTCGAAGCTCAGCCGCAACGGGTTGAACCAGGCGATCGACGGTCCGACGCCATGGCCGAGGTTGCCCACCGAGTGGCAGCCGACGATTACCTCGGTCTGGTCGCTCCCCGAGGTGACATTGAACTCCTTCATCATCTCGAACCCGCCGGCGGTGATCTCGTCGTGGAGGCGTTCGAGCATGTCGGCCGCGGTCGGGCCGGGCTTGATGGTGCGACGAATGATCTCCCGCACCTCACGGGCACGATCGAAGGCGTTCTGGATGCCCGCCGGTGCCGCCACCTCCCCGTCGCCAAGCACATAGGCGATGCGCTTCATGTCCGTGTACATGTTCAGGAAGCCGACGCCCCAGTCGATCATCAGCAGATCGCCACGCTGGATGATGCGCTCGTTAGAGGTCGCAACAATCCCCTCGGGGCCGGTGATGTAGACGGACGGAAAGTCGAACGAGGTCTCCAGGCCGCGGTCCAGAAGCTCGTCCATGATCCACCAGGCGACATCCTCCAACGCCGTTACGCCCGGCGTGATGACCTCGTTCGAGAGCGCTCGCTCGGCGATCTCACGCGAAATCTCGCCGGCCTCCGCAAAGGCGACGATCTCGCTGGCAACGCGCCGGGAGCGGAAATCGGAGATCAGCTTCTCGGCCGACACCAGCCTTTCCGCGTAGGGCTCGCCGAGCGTCTCGACCAGATGGATGTAGCTGCTGTGCGATAGCCCGTCGGCGCCACCGATCTGCTGCGACATATTCACGCCGATGCGCTCCGGATCGCGCGCCTGCACGAAATCGCGCAGGTCGGTATCGGCGACGATGTCATAGGCACCGTTCTCCTCCAGAAGGTAACCTTCGATACCCAGGGCGGCGCGCTCGATTCGGCCCTCACCCCGATCGGCAAAGATGTAGTAACCGGTACTCCCGACGTAGCCGCGCCCCAGATCGTCGGTGAGCGGATCGGGCAATCCCTCTTTGACCACCGTGATCCACATGTCGATGCGATTCTCCCGCATTGCCTCCGGCAGCACGTAGTCGAACTTGTCGCGCCGAATCTGCGCCATGCGTTCCCACCGTCTTCTAGCCTCTTGCCCGTTGGCAGCGGCTGGAATCAGCGCGCTGAGGCAGAAAAGGACACCAGCAAGAGCTCCGAGTCGTCGATACACGGCGGTCTCCGCGTTGTTGAAACTCCACCGCCAGCGCTGCGTCTAACATAGGTAGGCAACGGTGCTGGCCGCAAAGCTCTCTGCGGCCGGCGGAGCGGAGGAAGATCGGTATGTGGACGTTTTTCTTGTGGGTGATCCTGCTGGTGATCTGCTGGCCGGTGGCGCTACTCGCCCTGATCGTCTACCCGTTCGTGTGGCTGCTGACGCTGCCGTTCAGACTCATCGGCTTCGGGGTCGCGGCGATCTTCGAGACACTGCACGCCCTGTTGCTGTTGCCCGCGCGTAGTGCTGCGAGGCCCGAACCGGGCCTGACGCCGGGCGCGGCGTCAGGATCATAGCCGAACGGCCCCGCGGCGGACAGAGATGGCGCGGCGCAGATACCTGGGCCTACTAGTGTCCTGAGTCAGGACACTAGTAGGCCTGAGTCAGGAATACTAGGATGCCGCGCGACGGCGGAAAGGCACTACCGAGGAGCCGCTCGAATACTCCAGCTTGCTCCGCAGCAGCGGCTCGATCTCATCCGCGAGCATCGCCTTTCCAAGCAGAGGGCCCTGCACTGACTCACAGTCCAGAGCACCTACGAAGCGTAGTTGAGCCTCGTTCTCGATGCCCTCGGCGACCACGCCCAGGTGGAGCTTGTGCGCCATGGCGATGATCGCCGACACCAAGCTGCAGTTTTCTTGATTCTCGGGCACACCCTGCAAGAACGACCGATCGATCTTCAACACTTCGGCTGGAAAGCGTCGCAGGTAGCTGAGCGACGAGTACCCGGTGCCGAAATCGTCGACCGACAGGCCGATTCCCATGGTGCGGAGCGCCTGGGTGTTGGCTACTGCGCCCGGGGTCGCCCGCATGAACACTCCCTCGGTAATCTCGAAGCGGAGGAACGACGGATCGACGCCATGCTTGTCCACGATCGACCGTACGCGGTCGACGAAGCCGGCGTGCCGGAACTGCCGGGCCGACACGTTGATCGCTATCACGACGCGCCCGACCCCGGCGTCGAGCCAATCGCGCCACTGCTTGCAGGCGCGCTCAATCATCAATTCGCCCAGCGGCAGGATGAGCCCCGTCTGCTCGGCCACCTGAACGAACCGTGACCGCGGTACCGGGCCGTGCGTCGGATCGTTCCAGCGAAGTAGAGCTTCCACACTGCCGACGCGCCCCGACGCCGTATTGCAGATCGGTTGGTAGGTAAGCTCGAACTCCTGCTCAGCGAGCGCCTTGCGCAGCCGGCTGGCAAGCTCGAGCCTGGAAGCAGCACCGGTGTTCATCCGGTCGCTGTAGAAGAGATGGCAGTTGCCACCCTGCGCCTTGGCATGCGCGAGCGCCGTACCGGCGCGCTCGATCAGCCGGTCGCAGCGCTCGCCGTCGTCGGGAAAGATCGCTACCCCAATGCTCCCGGTGGCCAACAGCTCGGCCTGGTCAACTCGGAAGGGCCAGGCCAGGGTTTCCAGCAACCGGCCGGCGATCTGCCCAGGGTCGGATCCGTCTCCGAGCCCCGAGAGCACCACCATAAACTCGTCACCGGCGAGACGCGAGAGTGTAGGGTCTGCCTTGTCTGCGCCTCGCGCCAACGTGTCGTCGCCGCGCAGACAGCTGGCGAGTCGCTCGGCGGCCTGCTGCAGGAGCTGGTTGCCGAAGTCGTTTCCGAACCCCTCTTTGATGGTCTTGAAATGGTCGATATCGAGATGCAGCAAAGCGACACGCCGCTGCGTTTGCCGGGCATCCTCCACGGCGCTCTCGAGCCGGTCGGCAAACAGGCGTCGGTTCGGCAGGCCGGTGAGGGTGTCGCGATACGCTAGGCGTTGCGCCGTCGCCAGGCTGGTGCGACTGTCGCGAAGCTCTCGGAGGGCGGCGCCGGCGCGCAGCAGGTAGCGCACACGGTGGCGTGGTGGCCGCCACCGCGAGCGCGCGCATCGGCGCGTCGACGACGACCAGCAGCGCTGTTGGGCAGCGGCAATCGGAGTCGGTCATGACGAATCCAATAGATAGTATTAATCACTTAAACTATGAAATTCATGTTATTACGCTTATTTAATCACTATTTCATATCATGAATAAGTAAAAAGAACAAAAACTTATCTAAACATAACAAATCTTGGCCGTAGATGGCCTACGGTGATCGCGTTTGCCTTCTAAATCACATCGATAGTTAAACCGGCGTGACGACTCCGCGACGCTATCTCTTCCCGCCGGCGAGTCGCCGCGCCTCCGGCATTCTCCGCAGCGCCACCATGTTGGCAATGCCGAAGATCGGACCGACCGCCAGAGCTCCGAACGCCACGCCCCACCCGAACGAGTCGACCATCGACGGCACCAGGCGAACGGTGACCGTCGTGAGCAGGAACCCCATAGCGGTTTGCATCGTGAGCGCCGTGCCGACGTAGGCCGGATCACCCAACTCGCTGACCGCGGCGCTGAACTGGGCGCTGTCAGCAACCACCGTGAGGCCCCATATCAGGCATACGACAGTCAGCAGCAGTGGCCAGGGTCCGAGCCAGCCCACCAGCAGGGCGCAGGCCCCCGACACCCCCATCGCGATGCTGGTAGTGGTGGTGCGGCCGATACGGTCGGCGAGCGCCCCCGCAACCAACGATCCCACGCCGCCGACAGCGATGGTGGCGAAACCGGCAATATGTGCCGCGGCCTCGCCATAGCCGGCCGCGCGGTAGCTCTCGAGCAGCAGGATGGGTGCCCAAGCCCACATCGCATACAGCTCCCACATGTGTCCCAGGTACCCGAAGTTGGCGCGGCGGCTCGCCGGGTCGCGTAGGCTGCGCGCTGCTTGGCGCCACCTGAAGCGAGTGGCCGCCGGCAGGTGTGGGCCCGGGCGTACCGTCCAGCCGATGACCACCACCGAAATCAACGCCGCCGCCGACGCCGAGAGCATGACCACGCGCCACGAAGGCAAGCCGTCGGGTGATGTCGCAAGCGGCAACACACCGAACAGGTGAGGCAAGGCGGTGCCGATGGTTGTGGCACCCACCAGAGCACCGATCGCCAGGCCGCGCCCGCGCTCGAACCAGCTCGCCATGAGCTTCATCGCCGGCGGGTATACGCCGGCGAGGCAGGCGCCGGTGGCGCCCCGCAATATCAACACGGCTAGCAATCCCTGCTCGATCAGCGGGATGGCCGCATTCAGCGACGCTCCAAGCACCGCGCCGAGCTGGAACAAGCGATGCGCAGCGACGAGGTCGGCAGCGTTGGTGATCGCCAGGGCCAAAGCACCGACCACGAATCCGAGCTGTACGCTCACCGTCAGCCATGCGCGCTCGCCCGCATCGAGACCCCACTCGGTGGTGAGCGCCGGGACCACGGCTGACGCCGACATCCATAACGACATCGCCAGCAGCTCCGCCAGCGAAAGCCACCACAAGACTCGCCACCGCTCCGCCATGGCGGCATCATAGACGAGGACGACGAAACGGTAGACTGCCTCCAGAAGCCCTAGCAGACCGTGGTGGCCACCCTATAGCGGAGGAAGCATGAAACTCGCGCACACCATGATTCGGGTCCGGGACGTGGAGGCGTCGATCGAGTTCTACAGCGGCTTCCTCGGCCTACGCGAGGTGCGGCGGTCCGAGCTCAACGACGCCACGCTGGTGTTCCTGGCAGACGCAGAGGAACACCACTACATCGAGCTCACCTACAACCATGACGGGCGCGACTACGAACCCGGCAACCAGTTCGGGCATCTGGCGTTCACTGCCGACGACCTGGAGGTGGTGGTTTGCGATGTGGAGGCACGAGGCTGGTGGCACCGCCGCTCCCAGCCCGATCCAGGACGCTATATCTTCGTGAAGGATCCCGACGGCTACGACATCGAGATCCTCCAGGCTGGCTGAGCTGCGTGTCCGGCGTCAGTTGACCGTGTAGCCCGTCAACTCGACGAAGCCGCGGGCGCTGATGGCTTCGCCGGCTGCTCTGCCCTCGGCGTGCACCATGCCCTCCCAGTAGCGAAATGTGGCCGCGAACTCCTGATCGGCAAGCATCGGCTCCACCTCGAGATCGAGCTCGATGCTCGGCACCCGAATCCGCCATCGCGACGGATACACCACACCCGCACGACTTCGCCACCGATCGAGTACCTGCACGTCGAAGTCGGCTTTCCGCAGATGAATCGAGGAGCCGTCGGACTCGATCACCGTGCCGCTGCTCACCGGATCGTTGGTGCGGTCGGCGCGACGCATCAGGTACAGCATCAGGTCACGACCGTCTGACAGTTGAAGAGAGAACCAATCCCAGCCGACCTGGTCGGGCTCGAGGGCGCTGGTGCTCCACTCACGGTCGAACCAGCTCGACCCGGTGACCTCGTGGAACACCCCACCAACGCGGACCACGCCGGCTGTCTGCAACCGGGTGACGCTGTAATAGTGCGAGGCGTTGCCGGGACTCGCCCCCTTGCGGCTGAGGCCGCTGTCGCCTTGCGCAACGACCGGCCTGCGCGGCTGCAGGCGCAGATCCACAGCAAAGCCGTCTTCGGCGGCCAGCAGCCGGAGCTCCGGAAGATCCCCTGGTGTCGAGCCCGGCTCCGCAGGCACGGCCTCCATGCGCCAGCCTTCGAGCCAAACCGACAAGGGGTCGACGGTCGTGCCGGCAAGCCCGAGGGCACCGCGCGCGAACCGCTCGGCCAAATGAAACTCCTGGGCTGCCACGTCGCTCAGCGCGAAGTGCCCCATGTACAGGTTCTGGGCCGCCCACGCCGACTCTCGTTGCGGTGCTGCGGCCGTGAGCGCGGTGCGGAAGAAGGTCAGCTGGTAGCCAAAATCGTCGCCATCATCGTCGGTGAGATGCCCGGTGAGGTACCACCACTCGTTGCGGAAGTCAGAGTGCTCGGCGTGATCCTGTGGAAAGACGAACTCTCTGGGCCTTTCTGCCCGAGCGAAGCCCAGCGTCTCGCCACCGAGCACCGACGTCACCGAAAGCCCGGCACGCGGCGGTGCCAGTGCTGAGCCTCGAGTGCAGCCGATCGTCAGGATCAAGAGGCTTGCCAGGGCTCGCGTGGGATGGCGTCGCACGGTTATTCCTCGCGCAACGCTGCCACCGGAGGCAATTGCGCGATCCGAGCTGCTGGATACAGTCCGGCCAGCAGCGCCGCGATCATCGCCAGTGCGATCGCCTGCAGCAGAATGTCCACCGGCACATGCATCTGTAGCGTCCAGCCGAACGAGCGCTTGTTGATGACGTGGATCATGACCCAGGCGAGGCCGAGGCCCAGCGGCACCGCCAGGACGCCCGCAATGAAGCCGATCAGACCCGTCTGCGACGTTATCATTGCCCAGAGCTGCGCCGGTGTAAGACCGGTGGCCCGCAGAACGCCGTACTCCCGGGTGTTCTCGAGGTGGATCGCCATGAGGGCACTGAACACGCCGATGAACGCAACAATCATCACCAGTGTCCGCAGCACGCCGGTGATCAGGAACGTGCGATCGAATATGCGCAACGAACGCTCCCGCAGCAGCCGATTCGTCGTGACGACAACCCGCTGCTGCGGAAAGGCGTTGCGCACATCTACCGCCAAGGCGTCGAGCGCCGCTCCCGGCTGCGCGGTTATCGATAGCCCGCTGATGCCGCGATCGGACCACCACCGATCGTAGGTACCGCGATGCATCAACACGGCACCCCGATCGCTGGCATAGCTGTAGTAGATGCCGGCGACGCGGAAGGCGCGGTCGCCGCGCTCGGTGCGCAGGACCAACTCGTCGCCTACTTCGGTGCCGTGACGAGAAGCGTAGGGCTCGGACACCAGCACGTCTCCATCGACGAACGTCTGCCAGGCGTCCGAATCGCCCGCCTTCAGTCGATAAGCCGACCCATCGTCGACCCCATCCTCGATGGCGATCAGAGCGATCTCGGCGTTCCCCGCCGGCAGCGTCACCATACGGATGGTACCGAGCCTGACGATCGCGGAGTGCGCTTCGAGCGTTGTCCGCACCGACTCGTCCAACACCAGATCCGCCGCTGAACGACGCGCCGAGGCCGACGACACATAGAGATCCGCCTGCAGTGTGTAGTCGAGCCAGCGAACCAACGTGAGCCGGAAGCTCGCCACCATCACCCCGACGCCGATAACTACGGACACTGCGATCATCAACGCCGCCACCGCGACCGCCGTGCGGCTGAGCCCTGCGGCAACGCCGCGCGACGACAGGGTGCCCACCGGCCCGAGGCGGCGGAGCACCAGGCGACGCAACAGGTCAGCCATGGCGCGCGTGGCCAGTGGGGTCAGCAACGCGGCGCCGAGGAGAAGGGCGAACAGTCCGGCAAACGCGGCTACCAGGCTCGCCGACGGAAAGGCGATGGCGGCCGCCCCCAGCACCCCCAGTAACGTCGCCACTGCTGCCAGCCTCGGAGTCAACGCGCGCGTTCGAATCTCGATCTCCGAGCGCGCCAGCGCCTTACGAGGTGCCGTTCGGGTTGCCTCATGGGCCGGCACGAGTGCGGCCACGACCGTCGTGCCGAGCCCCAGCAGCGCGCCCACCGCGATGCTCACCGGGGACACCGCCAGCTCGCGGACCGTCACCACGAAGTAGAGATCGTTGACCGTACGCGTCACTAGGTCCACGAGGAAACGTCCCAGACCGACGCCCGCGGTCAACCCCACCAGGGTGCCCACCACGCCGACAACCATGGCCTCGCCGATCACCAGCCGAAAAATCTCGGCACGCGTCACGCCGAGGGAGCGCAGGGTACCGATGAGCGACCGCCGCTGCACCACGGAGAACGTCATCGTGTTGTAGATGAGGAACATGCCGCAGACCATCGCCAGCAGGCTCATGGCGCGCAGGTTGGTGCGAAACGCGCGCGTCATCTGCAGTGTGGTCTCGGTGCGAGCACCAGCGGCGATGATCTGCGCCCTCGGCGAGAGCACCGGCTCGATGCGCTCGAGAGCAGCCGCAACGTCAGCGCGCTCGAGCCGTAGGTCAATGTGTGTCAGCCGACCTGTCATGCCCAGAACCTCCTGGGCGGTGGAAACGTCGACCACAAGCACGTCGCGTAGACCAGCACGATTCACCGTGCGGTCGGTACCCATTACCGCCACCACCGACAGCTGCTCTTTGCGGCCGTCCACGAGCACCTCGAGCCGCGCACCAGGTGCCAAGCCGAGAGCTTCCGCAGTTTGCGCCGTAACTGCCGTTGCGCCCGGCCTGCCAATCAGCTCCCCAAGGGGCAAGGAGGTGGACTCGTCAGGGGCCTGCGCATCTGCCAGGCTCGCGGCAAGGTAGGTACGCACCGCCCTCTCGGCCAGCGGATCGACTCCTAGCAAGCGCAGTACCTGAGTAGGGTCGCTTGCCAGGGCGACGTAGCCCGTGACGACGGGTGCGGCGGTCCGGATGTCCAGGTCAACGCGTATGCGCCGGTAGGTAGCCTCGTCGAGCCCGCCGCTACCCGCGACCACTTGGTGCGTTGTAGTTCCGGTTAGAGCCTCCGTCGACAGCTCGAAGGCGCGTTGCGCCGACCCCGTAGCGAGGTCGACGGAGACCGCAACCGCGACGCCCAGCGCTACACCGAGCACCGAAAGCACCAGCTGCCAGGGATGTTTCTGAAGGTAGCGGTAGCTGCTGCGTCGAAGCAGGCGAGCCGAGGCCGTCATCTCCTCAGCGACTCTCCCTGGCGCCGAGCTACCGACTCCTGCAACTGGCCGTCACGGATCTGCAGCACGCGATCGGCGGTCGCGGCGATCTCGTGACTGTGCGTCGCCATGATCAGCGTGCGGCCCCGCTGCCGCACGAGTCGGTCGAGGAGACTGAGAACCTCCTCCCCGGTTTCAATGTCGAGGTTGCCTGTGGGCTCATCCGCCAGCAGCAGCTCCGGCTCGTGCACCAGCGCCCGAGCTATCGCGAGTCGCTGCTGTTCGCCGCCGGATAGCCGGTCAGGGAAGCTGTTCACGCGGTCAGCCAGGCCGATGTCGGCGAGCAGCTGGTTGGCGGCCAAACCTGTGCGAGTGTTCAGCGTGCCGCATAGTTCGAGCGGCAGGAGAACGTTCTCCTGGACTGTCAGCGTCGGTAGCAGGTTGAAGAACTGGAACACGAAACCGATGCAGCGACGGCGAAACAGCGTGCGGTCGCGCTCGCTAAGCGCATCGATGCGAGCATCGCCGACATGCACCTCGCCCCCTGTCGGCTGGTCCAGTCCGGCGATCAGATTCAGCAGGGTCGACTTTCCCGAGCCGCTGCGTCCCAATACCACGACGAACTCACCGCGTCCGATGCTGGTGCTGACGCCGTCGAGAATCCGGTGCACGACATCGGCTTCGCCGTATTCCTTTACCAGATCGCGCAGTACCACCATCGCCCGGCGCGTCTCAGGCAAATCAACCGGCCGCGGCGATAACTTTCTCGAGAAAGCCGTCCTCCGTACCTGGCTGGATCCATCGGACGACCACCACGAGATCAAGCGCGGGGTCGATCCACAGCAGGTTGGCACCGCCACCTCGAGCCCCAAACGACTCCTCCGACGCGCTTGGCCATAGCTCGCCATCGGTATTGAGCCACCACATGTGGCCGTATGTCAGGTTCAGCTCGCCGGGAGTGGTGGCGTCGTCGATCCACTCTTCCGACAGCAGCTGCTCCTCTCGCCACACGCCGCGGCGCAAATAGAGAAGCCCGAACCGCGCCAGATCACGACTGGAGATCCACAGGCCACCACCCCAGTGGCCGCCGCCGCTTACTGACTCGACTTCCGCACCTCCGATCTCGACGATCGAGTTGCGATAGCCGTGCCAGCGCCACGATCGGCTGCTGCCAATCGGCGTCATGATCTCGCGATCGAGCACGTCGGGAAGCGACCGTTGCCAAACCCGCGCTGCCGACAGCGCCGTACGATTTACTCGTACGTCGTTGTATTCCCAGAACGTACCGGGTATCTGCAGCTGGCGGTCAACGCCCTCGCGTCGGTCCGCCGTATCGGCCTTGTCCCACAGCACGCCCTCCCACTCGCTTGTCTGACGCAGCGAGTGCCGCCAGGTTATCGGCGCATTCTGCTCCGAGTCGTAGCCGCCGTCGTCGACCGTGTCCGCGACCCGGCCCTCCAGATCAGGAATCAGACCACGGTCGGCGGCCAACCCGACGACCGTCGACAAGAAGCTTTTGGTGATGCTGAACGCCATGTCAACGCGGCTCGTGTCGCCCCACTCCGCGACGACATAGCCGCGATGCAACACGAGGCCGTTCATCGAGCCGCGATCCTTCACCGAACCGGTGATCTCCTGATCATCGCGCCCCTCGGAACGGCTCTCGAGGTACTCTCGCAGATCGGTGGGTATGTCGGTCTCGTTCATTACGGCGTAGTCGATGGCCTCCTCCAACAACAAGGGGCTGAAGCCGGCCTCGGCCGGCTCGCGCTCCTCCCACACGTCGCCGCGACCCGGAAAGTAGATAACCGCTTCGTTGGGATCCTCCAGGAGCTCGGGATCGAGCATCTCGTCTTCCATGCAGGCAGACGCCGCCAACCCCGCCATCAAGACCATCAACGCCAACGGCAAGGTGCGCCAGAACCCTCCGTTGAACCACTCTCGCCGAATCATCCTGCCCTCGTTCCATTCGGAACCGGATGTTCCGGGATTGCCAAACACGGCGTGATGCCGTCGGCATAGCCGAGATCGAACAGCATGCCCTCGGAAACCTGCCCCATCATGCGCCGCGGCTCCAGGTTGACGACGAAGAGTGCCTGCCTGCCCTCGATCTGCAGCGGATCATCACGCTCGCCCTTGATCCCGGCCAGCACCGTGCGCGTCATGTCGCCGAGATCGACGGTGAGCTTCATGAGCTTGTCGGCTCCCGCAACCTCCTCGACCATCACGATGGTTCCGACGCGCACGTCCAGCTTCTCGAAGTCGGCAAAGGAAACAGTCGGCTTGATCGCTGCTGGAATCATGTGGAATGGTTTGGGGCTCGGTCGTCCCGATGCACGGTATGCGGCGAGAAGGCCGGCGTGCAAATCGCCACATACTCGGCCCCGTCAGCACCGAGCGTACTGTAGCGTACCCATTCTCCCTTGCGCGCGTGGACCGCTTGCCCGACGGTGACGTCGAAGCTGCCGTCAGCATGCTCGACGTGCAACGTCCCCGCCAGCACGAGCGTGTACTCATCGAACTCCGGCGCCTGACCTGGCTCTTGCCAGCCGCCAGGGCTGTGCATGTGGGCAATACTCACCTGCTCCGAGCCGGTGTTCATGCGGCCAACGTACTCCTCGATTACCTTCGGAGAGTTGCCTGCCGCCGGCGGGCGGCTGGGCGCCGTTATGTGGGTCGGCATCGGATCTCCGGCAAGATGCATGCGATCGAGACTGACAGGTCTCTATCTATCACATGTCATCGGGGATGCCGACGTGGGGGAACGCGACCGCCGGCGGCCGTTGAGCCCGTCCCCCGCCGGTGGCAAGCTTAAGCTTCTACACTGTTGTTCCATGCGGGCGCTTCACAGCGCCATTCTCACTGTCGTTCCGATGTCGTTGCGCGGCCAACGCTTCGCTCGGCGATTCTCGCACCCTCAGAGGTAAACAATGAAACGACCGATCTCCATGGCCTTGCTGTTGCTGGCGCTCGCCGCCCTACCCGTGAGCATTCCTGCACAGGAGCCGGCGGAGGCTACCGAGATCGCCGTGGAGCCATCGTCCCTCACCCTCGAGGTGGGGCAGAAGATGCAGCTTTCGGCGACGGTGATGGACGCGGATGGAAACGTCCTCGAAGCGGCGGTCATCTACTTCTCCAGGGCACGCCGCAACCTTGGCGTGAGTGGCACCGGGGAGCTCGAGGCCTATCGCCCGGGCACGTTCGATGTTGTCGCCCTGGTACCGAAGCCGGGCGTGGCGTTCAGCCGTCGAAACCTCTCCGACACGGTGCGCACTACGATTCGGGTGACGATTCCCAATCCACCGCTTGCGACAGTGGAGTTCGTCGAGCCACCTGAAAACTTCTACGCACAGACGCGGTTACGCCTGGAAACGCGCCTCACCGACGCCTCCGGAGCCGAGCGTAGCGACGTTGCACTTCGTTTCACGAGCAGCGATCCGAGCATCGCCGAGATCAACGCGCTGGGTACGGTAACGCTCAAGACACCGGGCAGCGTGACCTTTACGGTCGCTGCCGACAACGTCAGCGCCGACCTCGCGACACGGGTGAACGAGAACAACACCGCATCGTTGCAACTGCAGGCAAGCGCACTGGATGCGCGCACAGGCGATGTAATTCACGTCACCGCGCTACCGCGCGACAGCGCCGGAAACGTCATCCCCGGGTTGCCCGTCCAGTACGCCTTCCAGTCCCGAAGCGTCGAGTACGGCATCGGCGACCCGGGCTCCGGCCTGGTCACACAGGACGGCCGTTTCGTGGCTGATCTGCCGGGCGAGTACACCATCATCGCGGCCAGCGGCACGCACACCGCCTCGGTCACGGTCGCCATCAGGCCGCGCGATATCAGGCGCGAGATCGAGGTCCTCGGACAAGGGCGCGTCAGCGACCGAGCCACCTCCGACCTCTGGGTCTGGGAGGGGCCGGACGGACGTGACTACGCCATAACCGGCACCCACAACGCCGATGGACATGCGTACTTCTGGGACGTTACCGAGCCCGCCAACATGCAGCTCATCGACACCATCAAGGTCGATGCGCGCACGGTCAACGACGTCAAGGTGTCGGAGGACGGCCGCATCGCGGTAATCAGCCGAGAGGGAGCCTCGAACCGCCGCAACGGCCTGCTCATCCTCGACGTATCGGACCTTTACGATCAGGGTGCGCAGGTGCTGTCTCGCTACGACGAGCAGTTGACCGGGGGCGTGCATAACGTCTTCGTCTACGACGACCACGTATACGCGCTGAGCGCCGGCCAACGCTACGACATCATCAGCATCGAGGACCCGACCAAGCCACACCGGGTGAGCTCCTTCGAAATGGACACACCCGGACACTCGATCCATGACGTCTGGGTGACCGACGGCGTCGCCTACTCGTCAAACTGGATCGACGGTGTAGTAGCGGTCGATGTAGGCGGCGGCGGCAAGGGCGGCTCACCGAACAACCCGGTGTTCCTTGGCAACACACCCTATCCGAGCGGCTGGAACCACGCAGCGTTCCCGTTCCGCTCCGAGTCCACCGGCCGCTTCTACATGATCGGCGGCGACGAGGCGGGCCTGCGTGGAGGCACACCGGGCTATGCAGGCGAGCCTCAGCGGATGCAGGGCTGGGTCCACATCTACGAGTGGGACGACTGGGACAACCCTGAGGAGGTCGCCCGTTACGAGGTACCCGAGGCTGGCACCCATAACCTCTGGGTCGATGAGGAGAACGAGATCCTCTACGTGGCCTACTATCAGGGCGGGCTCCGCGTTGTCGACATATCGGGCGAGCTACTCGGCGATCTCTACCGGCAGGGGCGCGAGATCGCCTACTTCTTGCCGTTCGACCCGGAGGGCCACGTGCCCAACGCGCCGTTCACATGGGCCCCGCAACCATACAAGGGAAACATCTTCTTCTCCGACTACAACTCCGGCCTTTGGGCGGTGCGACTGAAGCCGCGCGACGACGAGGACGCGACTACCGGTGGCAGATGAGCGAGGCAGGATGAAGCAGACGCGATCCCGGCCGACAGCGTGGCAAACCTTGAGGCACCTACCTCGCCCAAGAGCCCAGGTGGTCGGTTCAGGGATGCTGACGCTATTGCTGATGACCGCGCTCGCGGTGCTGAACCCGGTGCCTGGCGCCGCAGCCCCCGAAAACACCTACTACCTATACGTCGCCGCCGAATCTGACGACGTCGTCGAGAAGATCGCCTTCGGCCCGGAGGGTTTTCGACTCATCCGCAGCATTCCGGTAGGTATATGGCCTACGGAGACCGAAGGCCCCCATGGCATGACGATCTCGCCCGACGGCCGCTATTGGTACGTCACCGTCGCCCACGGCAACCCATTCGGGATCCTGTTCAAGTACGACACCGAGACCGACGAGTACGTCGGCGACGTGACCCTGGGGCTGTTCCCTGCTTCGGCGGTGATCTCGCCGAGCACCGGACTGTTGTTCGCCGTGAACTTCAACCTCCACGGCGACCACGTGCCCAGCACAGTCTCGGTGGTCGAGACCGAGTCGATGACCGAGGTGGCGCAGATTCCCACCGGCGTCATGCCGCATGGCTCGCGCATGAACACGGCTGGCAGTCGTCAATACAGCGTCGCGATGATGAACGATGAGCTGCGCGAGATCGACGCTTACCAACTGCGCAATCGCCGCATCCTTCCGCTTTCGGAGAACGCCCCGTCCTGGGAGCGCTATCAGCAGACCGGCAACGGTCTCGCACAGGACCTCGGGGGCGCAGACAGCATGAGCGACATGAGCCACGACGAGGGCATGGCGATGAAGCCTCCCCTCATCAAGCCCACCTGGGTGTCGCCGGTCACCCCCCAGGGGAAGGTATATGTCGCCGGCAACGGGTCGGCTCGCCTGCTCGAGGTGGACGTCGAGGACTGGAAGGTCGAGCGCACGTTCAGCACCGCGGCCGGACCCTACAACCTCGACGTCACGCCAGACGGCAAGTTGCTCGTGGTCACATACAAGAGCAGCAAGTCCGTCGGCATCTGGGACCTCGAGCTCGGTGAGGAGGTGGCCAAGATCGACACGTTGCGACCAATCCCACACGGTGTTGTTTGTTCGCCCGACGGCCGTTACGCGTTCGTGACCATCGAGGGCATCGGCGGCGAACCGGGGTCGGTCGAAGCCTACGATCTGCACACGGCGCAGCGCGTCGGCAACATCGACATCGGCAAACAGGCCGGCGGCATTGCCATCTGGAAGGTCGAGTGACCCACGAGTTCGACGCCGTCATCACGGAGGGCCGCGGCGGCGGCGGCCTCGTAGAGATTCCTTTCTCGGTACAAGAGACGCACGGGACCCGCGGCCAGGTAAGGGTGCTGGAGTACGCCCGCTGGATCGCCGACGCCAAGCGCGAAGATACGCGTCAGCGGCGACTCGACAAAGCGCTCGAAAAGCTACGTCGCGGAGAGCGACTGTGACCGGAGTATCAGGACCGGCCACCTCCGGCTCCTCCCCGGCGTTGGCCGCCGAGACGCGACCCGGATCGCGCGCCGCCGTTGACCTATCGATAGTGGTCCCGATGTTCAACGAGGTCGACAATGTCGAACCTCTATACGAACAGATTACGAGCGCGCTGGAGCATCTGGGGCGTCCCTACGAGGTAGTGATCGTCGACGACGGCAGCAGCGACGGCACGTTCGAGAAGCTGCGCGACGTGCATCGACGCGATGATCGCTGGCGCATCATCCGACTACGGAGAAACTTCGGGCAAACGGCGGGATTCTCGGCCGGCTTTGAGGCGGCTCGCGGTGATGTCGTGGTGACGATGGACGGCGATTTGCAGAACGACCCGGCCGACATCCCGATGGTGCTGGCCAAGATGGATGAGGGCTTCGATATCGTCAGCGGCTGGCGACTGAACCGTAAGGAGCCGTTCCTGACCCGACGTCTGCCCTCGATGATCGCCAATCGCATCATCTCTCGAACGACTGGGGTATCGCTGCACGACTACGGCTGCTCGCTGAAAGGCTATCGGCGCGAGATTCTGCGCAACATCAAGCTCTACGGCGAGCTGCACCGCTTCATCCCGGCCATCGCCAGCTGGCAAGGAACGCGCATCACCGAGATCCCCGTCAGCGACCGGGCGCGCGTCGCCGGAACCACGAAATACGGGCTGTTTCGCGTGTTCAAGGTCGTGCTCGACATCCTGCTGGTACGTTTCCTGCTCGGCTATGCGACGCGTCCGTTCCTGTTCTTTGGTGCCCTGGGGGGCAGCCTGACACTCGCCGGCACAGCGCTGCTCGCCTACCTCGCGTACGTGCGCTTCGTGGTGTTCGAACCCATCGCCAACCGTCCCCTGCTTATCGTCGCCTTCGGGCTGGTGCTCATCGGTATCCAGATAGTCAGTACGGGCTTGCTAGCAGAGATGGCAATGCGCACGTACTACGAGGCGGTCGGCCAGACGCCCTACAGAATCGCCGAGACGCTCGATTCCGACCGCGCAGACGCCGCCCCCGAAACGGTCCGCACACCAGCTACTTGAAGGTTCTCTCGCCGGCTTCGATGCGCAGCGGCAGGCGATTCTGCTGCAGTGACAGTATTCAGGAGGTTCAAATCCTCTCACCCAGACTTAAAATAACTCAAATGAAATAAGCTATTTACGGTCGATATCGTCCCGGTAGACTGCGTGCGTTCGTTGCTATTAGGTCACACAGAGGTCACAACTTGACAGGCCCATCCAGGGGAACGCGCAGCGATTCAGGGTGATTGAGGCGGTCAGTTGCGGCAGTGAAAGGCTTCGGCCCAACGGTCGCCATACAAGGCCGCGTCGACGCCTAGGAGTTGTTGCGGCCCGGTAAAGCTAATGGCTACGTGAGCTTCTGGGTCCGATCGGTGGATCGACTCTACGAGTACCTTTGCGCGCAGGGGTCTGTATTCCCGCACATACCTGCCATCAATGACCGCACGGGGATCGATCACCAACCCGGCTACACGCAGCTCGTCGCGACCGACTCGGAGGGCAACGTCGTGCTCTTCACCGAGTACCCGGGTACGTAACCCGTGACGGCGGCGACCCGTCACACGACGGCGCCCACCCTCGGTGAGCGTCGAGGTTGAGCTAGTTGGCGTCCTTTCAGGCGCTCGATCAGCCGCAGGCTCGGCCGCTCCACGGCAACGTAGAGGAGATGAGCCGCGAGAACGCTGGCGCCAAAGGCGGCCAGGAACCAAGCGATCATCGCGACGGGCCCGGACCCATGCAGGAGCTCGCCTAGGTAGACCAGGTTCATGCCCACCATCACGTGCACCAAGTAGAGGCTGTAGGAGATCCTGCCGAAGTACTGTAGCCAGCCTTGCCCCAGGGCGGCTGGTAGCCGACCCAGCGAGCCGGCGGCGTATACGAGCAGCGCGGTGGCAAGGGCTATTGCCGGGCTGATCTCGTCGCGTGGAACGAGCACAGGGTCGCGCCAGAGCCAGGCCACAGCCCCCAGTGCCACGAGGAAGGCAACGAACCAAGCACGGTGCAGCTCATTGGTCAGCGTCCACTGCACTGCTACGCCCAGGAAGAACATGTACCAGAGTGAAACAAACAGCCCCGGAACGTTGCCGATCGCCTCGAGCCAAGGGTGGATTCCCCAGGGAATGCCCGAGAGCACGGACAGAACCGTCAGCGATCCGAAGAGCGCCATACGTACTCGGCCGACGGGGGTGGCGAGCCGCGCTGCCAGCAACTGGCTCAGCCCCAGGACCATGACGTAGACGATGTAGAACTGGAACTCGAGGCAGAGCGTCCACGACACCTCAACGACATGGGCCACCTGCGCCAGGTCGTGAAGGTAGGCGGCGTTCAAACCGATGACCGCGAGGCTCGGCAGAGGCTCTGACCACAGCCACAGCACGAACAACTGCCCCAGGATCGCGATCCAGTAGGCGGGGTCTAGGCGGACCGATCGGCGCAAGAGGAAGTTGCCGACGAAGGCGAAGGTTACGTGAGTTCGTCGCAGCGCATGGGCGATCACGAAGCCGCTGATGACGAAAAACGCTTCGAGGCCGTGCATACCGTACTCGAGCAGCGGCAGCGGGTACGGCAGCAGCCACACGAGATGCGACAACGCAACGCTCAGCGAAGCCAGGCCACGCAACCCGTCGATGAACGCGAACCGCGGGCTCGGTGCCGCCGCGCTCGACACGGTCAGTAGGCGAGCACCGGCCCGACTTCACCGGCCACGGCACGCATGTACCAACGGATGAACCCGGCCGGGTACCAACGGCCGATCGACACATCATGGTCCCGTTGCTGATACCGATTCACGTCCGGCGCAGCGAATGTCAGGTTGATCAGATCGTTGGAGAACTGTCGTTTCGTCGCCCCGTCGGCGGCGCATAGACGGCTATCGTACGCTTCCGACCGCGCCACGATGTGCTCGATGTCGGTCTCCGACTTGGATGCGAACCAGCGTCCTGCATACGGGCCGTACACTCCGCCGAGTTGTGCGACGATGCGATCCTCAACCGACTGCGAGTACCGGTACGCACCCGCCTCGTACGGTGAATATCGCCGCTCCGGCGCCACCACCAAACCACGCCACGATGACTGCCCCTGCGCTTCGCTCCCGGGCACCGTGCCAAGCTCCGGCACCGACGCTGTGCTCGCGCAGCCGACTGCAAGTGCTGACAGCAAACACATCGTCCTCTTCACCATGTGACCTACCCGAATCGCTTCGACTTGGCCTTGCTTCCCCCGCCCCAGGGCGGAAGCAACCTCCAGGCGAGGTAGTGTCGAGGTGAGGGCTGATGTCTCGCAAGCCCTTTGCCGAGCACCGGCTCACCCCGCAAAAGGAAGACTACGCTGGCGGGAATCTTGTCTCGAGCTCATTGAGCACTCTGATTAAAGCGTCCGTCGAGCCCGGCAGCGACGCGTAGTACAGCGGCTCGCCGTCTCCGGCACCCGTTCTTGGTTCGAGAACGAAGATCTTGTCCGCAAGGCTCGCCTCGAATGACGTGACGTCTTCAGCGGCCTTGTATCTCACGCGGAACCCAAGTCGCTGAGGCATCAATTCATGATGGTCGGCGTAGGGGCTAGCCGTTGCCGGTGCCACTGTATCGGCGACGAATTCGTGGAGCGCCGGGGAGAACATCGCGCCGAAGTTGATGTCGAGCGTGCAGACACACACGCTCTCCTCAGCCGCAACGACGGGGACGAGTGTCTCCGGCTCACCGTAGCCCAGTTCGGCCAGGATGTGCACGATCCGGGCGAAGAACTCGTCTGCGTCGGCAGATGGTCCGTGTATGGCCGATACGATCCGGCGAGGCCCCACCGCCATGCTGAGAATTAACACCGAGCGCTCATCATCCAACTCAAGCGACCCGCGAGCGTAAATGATCGAGTCAAGCTCACCTTCAACCAGATTCGGGCGTACGTCACCGAAGCCGAACTGCGACACAAGATGACTCCCAAGCTTCGTCGATAGCAGGGCGCTCACAGGGAGAACATCGGACCTGAAGATACGGGTCTGTGTGACTTCCAAGCGGCGCACTTTCACGCAGCTGCCCCGTCCCTAACATGCGGAGAAGTGGAGGTAGCGCTGGCTATTCGGAACGTGTCCGGCGAAGCGCGTGCGTCACTAAGGGGCTGCTTAGAGGTGGCGAGAGGCTGGTCGAGGCCCTTGCCCTCAACAGGGAGAACTTGCTCACGCCAGTCTTCCGCCAAGGCGTTAGAGAAAGGCTTCAAAAACTCTCTCCCTTGCGACGGCTCTGGGTCTGAGTGCGTCACGAACGCCGGTCGGGATTGGAAGGCAGGATCCTTGTCGAAGGAAGGTTGCCACAGTGTGTCCGGGCTACGGTCCTCAATCTCGAATAGCATCTCGCCGAAGCTCTCGAAGCGCACTGACAGGCCCACGTCGAACACCTTTGCGAGCCGTTTCAGCGTCGTCACGCTACACGCCGAAGAGTTCGGGTCCTCGATCCGCGAGATAGCGGATTGCTTCGTGCCGAGTTTCTCCGCGAGTTCCGCCTGGGACAGGCCGTGGTGCTTTCGAAGGATCCGGACCTGGCTGGCGACCACGGAGTCGACGAACGATTGGATGTATCCGTGCCGGTATTCTGGATCCCGGAACTCTTCGCGGATGCGGTTCATCTCAGCAGTCATATTCGTGTCTCCGGTCAGGGTCGCCGCGAATGATCTGCCGACATTCTAGCGCCTTGCTGTACGCGTTACGTGGGATCATCTTGTCGCCTTTTTCCTTGGCACCGACTAAGAACGTGAACTCGCTGGCGTTAACGATCGGGCCCCTGCATAACACCGGGCGCAGCTGCACGCGTCCAGCGGAGAACCGCAGTTTGTAAAGGTGCTTCTCGACAGGACCGGCAAGGATCGTATGGGAGACGGAGAGTTCCGCACCCTGCTCTTTGAGCAGTCTGACCTTGTCGTCGAACGCGCCGCGCTGCCCAGGCTGGAGATCCTTTCGCCAGGACGAAATCGCGAGGACTCCTCTGTGGTCCACATACTCGAATAGCTTCGGACGGACCCTAGCACGATTTTGTGATGGGCCGCCACGACGTGCAAGTTCTCGCCGTTTCCGTCGCTTGGCGCCCCGGGCTACCGCTGTCATCAACGGCCAGGCGTGTCCCCGCTGCGGATTCCGGGCGCTCTCGCCAGGTCCTCGAGGGCCTTCCGAGCCTCCGACAGCGTAATCACGGCCTCACGCAGATGAGCGTCGACTAGGCCGTCGGTGAACCACCCACTGTCGCCCGCGTGCGAAGCAGGCGGCCACAGGTCTTGCTGACGACAACGCCGAAGTGTCGCTGTTTCAATGCGTCGATAAGGCGGCAAGCTGTGCGGGTCGTTCAACGATTCAGGCATCCCACCTCTGCGGACAGCACTTCGGCTTGCTCCAGCACTGCGCAGGGTGTCGTTACCGAGCACATGGACGGCGCTGTCATTGGTCTCCAGCGCATCGTAGAAGGCCAGCTCATCCTTGGATAGCCTCAGCTCTTCACCGCGGGCACTTGCCTCACGCATCTCCGGGGGTCAACTGGATCAGCTCCGCGATCACCTGTGCGGTCTCAATGGCTCCGCCCGACAAACAGGAAAGGGCGGCGCAGGCCGTGCTCCAGCAAGCGGTGGTGCTGTCCGTCGGCTGGGCGGCGTGACATCGGATCAAACACCGCGGGGTCGGCAACGCGACGCACTGGCCTTCGTCTACGAAGCACGTGCTCCCCGTGGCCCCGGTCCGCGGCAGCGCGGCGGAGATCGCCACGAGCTTCGTCTGCACCGCGGCCGCATGCCCGCTCCACTCCGCTATCACTTCGTCCTCCGCCACGAGCTCCCCGGCCCGCACCTCGAGCGTTTGCTCGGCAAGATGCCTCTGCGCCCGCTCCTTGAGCGCCCGTTCGCGCACCGCGTCGAGAAACTCGCCCGGCTGGCGCGTCTCGTCGCGCGACGCCATCCACACCTCGACATCCTCGAGCCTGTAGCCATGCGGCCGGCCACTCGAACCGCGCCTCGCCACCGGCATCCCAGCGTCTACCAGCTTCGCAATCCCCTTCGCGCTCCGGCCTAAAGCGGCCGACAGTTCCGCACGCCCGAGTAGCTTTTCGACCCCGAGAATCTCTTCGGTATGAGCACGCCCAAGGAACGACCCACCCTCGAAGGCTTCGCCCGGCTTTTGGAGTTTCCACAGCTCTTCCACCGCCGCGAGGTATTCCCCGGGCAGGTCGCCACCGGCGAATAGCGTGAAGTTCTCGAGGCGCTTGTTGGCGTTCAGGTTCGCCGACGTGGTGTACAGCACGTCGAGCTTCCCACCCAGGACGAGCGCGAACTTCGCGTGCGAGTTCCACACCCGGAGCGCTTGATCGCCGAATAGGTGCCGCGCGCGGCCACAGTAGCGGGGCTGCCTACCCTCGAACGACCGGTCAACGAGTAGCCGGAGCGTCTTGATTCGCCCGTCCTGCAGGAGTCTCTCCGCCCGCTCGATATCCGCGTTCGCCGCGGTCCAGGTCGAGACCGTGACATCGCTCGGTCCGCACCGGTCGAGCAGGTATTCAATCCCGTCGATCAGCGACCACGTCCCGTCAGAGAGGCCGTGGATCGAGCAACCATCGGCGAGCCCTTCGAACGCCTCCGAGGGTCCTTTGCTGTTGCGGCCGACCCACGCCGTGCGTGCTTGACCTTTAGACAACCCATAACCCCTTAGAGCCGTACAAAAAACTTACGTTATTCTGCGCCGAACACACCCGTTGACGGAAAGCCCCGGAAGAACCTACAGCCCCCCGGGGGGGCCTGTCGGGCGGGCTTGTCGCAGGGCGTTCTGGGGCTGACGCGACACGCGGCGCAGTTGTCCCCGCACCACGGGCAGATCGGCCTTGGCGGGACGCAAGGCGGCTTTTCATTGCATCCGCCTTGGGGCAAAGCGGTCCGCGTACCATCGGCACGCCGAACACAAAGACAAGTCATCGTCGTCCGGCTGGAGGCCGCCTCCGCAGGAGTGGCAGGTTCTCTCGGGCGGTCGCGCGGCGCCGATGCCGCAGTGTTCGCTGCGGAGTGCCCGCACAAGCGCGTCCTTGTGGCGCCGGAGCGATTGAACGAGCACCTGGGGTGGCTCGGCCGAAGCTCGCAGGCGAACCGTGTCGCCATCGAGGGCAACGATCAGGCCGGCGTCGCGGGCCTCTCGCAGCAGGCTTACACCGATGGCGCGGTCGCTCACGTTAGAACCTCTACCCATCCGAGTGGCTGGTCGTCGTCGCTGCGGTCTAGCTCCGTGGCGCCCGGCAGTGTATTGCGCGCCGGGGAGGGGGGGATCCATCCGGTACACCGGTACAACCCTTGCGGGGCAGGCGTTTCTGGGTCTTCTCATCCGGTACACGATCCGGTACAGTCCCGGATCCGTCCGGGTGATCCGGTACAGGAAAAGCCCCGTCCGGCGGGCCTTGTACCGGTGTACCGGATGAAATAGGGGGGCCTTCTGGGAGGTAGCGCTTCCATGTCTCCACGAGGTCGCTCTTCCGGTAGCCCCGGAACTTGCCGGCGCCGACGCGGAGCTGTTGCGGCCGGATTTCGAATGCCTGTAGCAGCCATGCGACCTGCCGAACCGTTATTGGCTTGCCATGGCGGAACTCCGGCCACGGCCGTTCCTCCCGCTCGACGAGCGCTTCAACGATCTCGGATGACCGGAGCCGGTCGACCCCGCGCTCCGCGAACAGCTCCCTGAGATCGGCCAAGAGCATGACGCCGACGGAGGCGCTGTCGTCGTCCCCATTGCCCGCAAGCAACCCGGCCGCCTTGCGGGCACGCTCCGGCCACCTCCCGCCAGCGCGGTCGGCAATCGCGACCAGCGGCCGCCAGTTGTCGGAGGCCCGGTCGTCAAGGCTCTCCGGCAACTCGGGGTCCGCGGCCCGAAGCTCGGCGGCGTTGTCGGCGGCCCAGCGCGCCGCCTTGCGACACAGCTCTTCGACATCGAACCGGTCTAGGCGCACGCGCTCGACTTCTTCTGTAGGCGCCTTCCGCCGCATGCGGATTCTGACGGAACGATCTGCCAGCGTGGCCGGCAGGCGGCCGATCAACGCCACGACCTTGGGCGCCCATGTGCAAAAGCAGCGCGGCTCGTTAGCCTCGCCATCGCAGCGCACGACGTACGCGTTTGCACGATGGTGGCCCGAGTTCAAGACGCCGCGAAGCTCCTCGTTGTCCGTCAGAAAGCTGTCCGCCTCGTCGACCAGCAACGTCGGTTTCCACAGCTCGACGGAGCGAAAAAGCGCGGCGGCGCTCACGTTCGAGGCCGGGATCGCACGCGGCACGAGACGGCCCAGGACTGTGAGCAGCGTTGACTTGCCGCATCGCATTTCCGCGCTCGAAATCGCGAGGAGCGGGAAGATATCGAAAGAGGCGGTGGCGTGCGAAAACACCGCCCAAAGGGTCGCGGCTGTCGCGGCGCCTTCGGGAAGAACCACGTACCGGCCAAAGCACCGGGCTATGCTAGACAGCAGGTCCGCTCCATCCACCGGATCAGCCCACGGCTCAACGTCCGCGACGACCGCCGAGGCGCCCAGGCCCTCGGCGAGGCCTTCCGTGGGGCGCTGCCGGCGCCGCTTCGCGCGCTCGCTGTCGATCACCGCGGTTCGCCAGCCAGACAGGCGCTTCAGCTCGGACCGCAGTGGCTCGTAGTCTGCGACGTCGAGCTTCGCCAACTCCTCGAGGATCTCGTTCAAGTCGCCGCGGGGGTTCTCACCTTCGGCCTTTGCCTCCGCCCGCGCTAGCTTCTGTGCGCTGATCCACGCCTGCACGGTGGCCAGGTGCGGGGTCGCCGGTTCCAACTCGTCGGCGCCAGCTTCGATAGCGCGCGCGGCCCGCGCCTCTAGCGACCGGTCGCGCGCCGATGGGACAGGGGGCTCCCACGGGATCTCCTCTGCCGGGACCGGGACGTTGTCGCCGTCAGTCGCCGGACCGTCCTGCGTGCTCATAGCGCGGATCCAGTATCAGAATCGTGCCGGTTAGTTGCCCGGTGGCCGGGGTTTCCTGCGTCAGCCATCGTCCGGGCCGGGAACGGAAAATCTCGCGGCCTCGCGCTCACGAGCCTCGAGATACTCCTCGATGGTGGACTCCCGCCAGCCGATGCGGCCGGGCGAGATACGCATAGGGCGCGGGAAAATGCCCGCTCGAGTCATGCGCCAGAGCGTCGTTCGCGAGATGCCGCCGAGACGTTCTCTCGTTTGCGGCTCGGGAATGATCCGATCAGGCTTCCGGGTGACTTGGTGCTTATCCATGCACCGGAGGGGACCATCCCCGGACGAATTGATATAGCGGAATTCGTAACGCCGAAACGAATTCCCTATTTCGCCGTGCGCCGTCGACTCACCCTCCGGCTTCTCGCCGAGTTCTTGGCGCCCGGCCGACGGCCGCGCTTCGCGGGGCGCTTCCGAAGTTTCAAATCACGACACAGGTTCTCTAGCGCCTTTTCGATCGTCCGACGGTCGGACACACTCGGCTCGTGTGCGAGGATCTCCTCGACCGATTCCCCAAGGACCTGATGCCGCGCGAGCCAGCGCGCGTGGTCGTCCAGCCGGTGCCGGGCGAGCACCGGGACATAGCCACGCGACTCGGCCGCGGCTGCCCGGGCCGCGTAGTGTTTACGAGCCCGCTCCAGCGCTTGGTCAGGAGACTCACCGAGCGGGTTCAAGGATAGTGGAGCCAAGAACGCATCATCGTCTAATTCAGCATCGCCAACCCGAGGGGCGCCTAACGGTTTCAAGGCATCAAACCCGGCGAGCACCTGATCCCACTCTTGTGAAACTACCGGAAAGCTAACCCACCTGTGCTCGCGCCCCTTCCAGCCCGGGGGGCGGCCCGTCCTCAAGAAACTGTTGATCCAATGGCCCACCCAGGTTTCCATGATTGGGCAGTAGAGGTGCCGCTTTCGCAGCCAGTCGCCGATCCGGTCCTCGTACTGCCTTTGCCGCTCCGCTGCGGCACGGTTGAACTCGGCGACCACCTGCCGAATCTCGGGCGGCGCGGCATCGCGGAGCCATGCCTCGATATCGCGTTGCTTGGTGACGCCAGCTCGGTTAAATAGGTCCGTGAATCCGGCTCGCTCGAGCCGCGGTATGAACCGCTGTCGTAGAGTTTCACGTGTCTTGTCGTTGAACTCTTCGGCAATCGGTTCTAGCTCCCTGCATGCTTCAGCCGGAAGGACTTTTATAACCGCGTTCGCGAAGGCGACCTCGGCGCGCGTGCGGGTGGCGCGCTCCGGCTCGAGGCGGCGGCTACGCTGCCTCATCCGCCCCGGCGCCCCTGCCCGCCAGCCTGCCGGAAGGGCCGGCCGTCAAGAATCTTGCGTAGCTCGGCCTCCCACGCTTCAAGCGCGCGGCGCTTTTCTGGGTCGTAGATGTGACGGTCGTAGGTCGCTGTGACTCCCGTCTCCGCGTGATTGAGAACGCGCCCGATGTGGTGGCGGGGAACCCCCGCGCTCGCCATGCCCGACGCGGCCGTACGCCGGAGATCGTGGCCGCGAAAGTCAGGGATCCCCTCGAAAGCTCTCGCCGATGCGCGAAGACGGCGACGGTTGCGCACCTCCGGCAGCACCAGCGTCGCGCTCACTATGCCTTGCTCTCGGAGTTGCTGCAGCAGATCGAGTGCCATCCCGGTGAGGGAGACGCGGTGGGCCAAGTCGTTCTTGGCGCGTTCGGCCGGAATCGTCCACCAGCGCCGCGCCTGGTCTATGTCGCGCCAACTCATCGTGGCGATCTCGCCGGAGCGCTGGGCGGTGATCAGCCGCAGTCGCCAGAACGCGCGCGACGTGAGGTCCATGCCCTCGGTCGCCTGCCAAAATTGGCGGATCTCGTCGTCGTTGAGAACGCGATCGCGAGCCTTCTCTCGGCCGCCCGGCGGTTTCATCCCAGCGGCCGGGTTGGCCGGGAGTAACTCCTGCTCAACGGCCCAAGCGAAGACGCGGCGCAGCAGGCCAAGCAGACGGTTTGCTGAGACGGGGGCCCCTCGATCCGCGACACCTTCGACGAGCGATCGAACATCGCGGCGCGTGATTGAGTCGGCCGGCCGATGACGCCACGCCGGAAGCGCCTCGTTAGCCAGGTAGCGCCGCTCCTCTTTCCATCCCCTTATGGTCGGGGAACCTTCGGCGCTTGCGAGTGCCCAAACGTCTTCGACAAGGCCACCCGTCGCATCTCGCGCTCCCGCAGTACGGCCTAAGGCGCGCCGATCGAGGTAGAGCTCAGCGAGACCCGCGAAACTCAGCGCGTTGCGGGCGACGCGTTGCACCTCTGCCGGATCGATGCCCCGCTTCTTGAGGTTCCGGAGTGCCTCTCGCGCCATGTCCCGGGCGTCGGCCAAGGTGAGAAAGCTGGCCGAGCCCAGCGTCAGTCGGCGCTGATATGCGCCAATCCGGTATCGGAGGCTAAAGGTCTTCGCACCGTGCCTCGAAACCCGAAGCTCAAGGCCGGGTACCGTGCCATCGGGGATCGCGTAGGCCTTGCTGGTGGCCTTGGCGCCCGATACCCGACGAGCCGTCAGCGGTGGCATTCCATGCTCTTGAGGTCACGCAAAGGTCACAAATGAACGAAACATAGTGTAACAAGTCGAGCTCGCGTGCACCACAATAACGGCTGAGGGTAGGGAATATTCCCTAGATTGGTGTCTTCACGAAACGCCTTGAATCACGGCGCGGCACTGTTGCGGTGGCAGGGGGCAGGTGGCGAAAGCGGTGAACGCACAGGGCGGGTTGTAGGAACGGTTGAAGTCAACTACCACACGGCCCTGGTCGTCGGGCGCATCGATCCAAAGGAACCGACCGGCTCCATAGGTCGACTCGTTGTTGCTCTGGTCGCCGAAAGCGGTGAAGAAGTTTACCGAGTCGTCCGAGTCTTTCCGGAGGTCGAGCCGGTACGTCTTACCGTCGATTTCAAAGACCGCCGCACCCGGCGACTCGACGTCGGCAACGGTACCGAGCACGTTCGGAACCTTGATGATCTTCGCTGGCTCGTAGCCCACGTAACGGCCCGATCGATGCCACTCGGCAGCAAGCTGGAAGTTGTCGATCGACTCGAAGCTGGTCAGCACAACGCTGCTTGCGTCCTTTAGCCGCACCGCAAACTCGCCCTGGCGCACCATCACGTTCCAGCGCAGCGTGTCCCAGGCGATCACCGGCCCGGAGCCCTCACCACCGTCGTGAGCCAACACCGACTCCACCGGCTCATCGTCGACGCTGGGTGAGACACCCTCGGCGGCGATGAACATCACCGAGTCGCCCGCGACGCGGAACACGCCGAGTCGCGGCGGAACCCCGGAGCTATCGTAGACCAGCTTGTTGTCGTCGGCGGAGCCGAGCCAGTTGTCGCCGGGCTCCAGCCAGTAGAGGCCCACTAGCGACAACCAGCCGTCGGGACGCGTTAGCTGATCGTGGCGCCATTGTCGCCACGACTCCACAGCTTCGCGATGCGCGTCGGCGTCGTACGGCAGATCTTCGACGGATTCCGTTCCGCAGGCCGCCAGCACCAGGCTGGCGACGAGCGTTATAGATCGAGCGCTCGTCATCAGACCATCGCCGCGGCGGTCGTCAGACCCCAATCGCGTTGCGGCCGCGTCGCCGCGCGGGTTGCCGCGAGGCATTGCCTGGCGCGTTCTTCGATGCGATCGAAGCGCCCGGCTCGCAGGTCGTCTGCGTCGAACAGGCTAGCGACCCACCCGACCCCGAAGACCCCGGCAGCGAACCACTCCCCTACATTGTCGGGTGTTACGCCGCTCGTCGGCACCAGGCGGAGCCCAGGCAGCGGACCAAGCAACATGCGCGCGTATTCCGGACCGTTCGCCGGCGCCGGAAACAGCTTCTGAAGCTGCGCTCCGGCGCGTTGCGCCAGAACCATCTCGGTGGCGGTATAGGCGCCGGGCATGGCCACCGCACCGAGCTCGAGCGCGGTGCGGATCACTGCTTCGTCGGTTGCCGGCGACACCACGAACGAGGCGCCCGCCTCGACGGCGCGGCGAGCCTGCTCAGGCTCGAGCACCGTGCCCACACCGACGAGCAAGTCATCGCGGCGCGCGAAGTCCTCGATGAGCTCATAGGCCCCCGGACAGCCAAGGGTGAATTCGATAATGCGGAAGCCACCGCGGACCACAGCCTCCATGGCGCGGGCCGCCGTCTGTTGATCATCGGTGCGCAGAATCGCGGTGGCGCGTTCCTCGAACGCGCGGCGCAAGAAGTCGTGCTCGTTCATCGTCATCTCACGGATAATTGGCAGATGCTGCCAAGGTAGTCCGCGTTGACGCCGGCCACAAGAACGCACACCGCCGCCGCAGCGGGCCGCCCTGCGCCGAGCAGGCCTTGCTTCACGGCGCGTTGCGATCAGAGGAAGGCGTGAATAGGGCTGAAGGAGGTCTCGATCCAGATGCCGTCGAGGTGGGCTATCTGGATGCTCGGAGTGAGCTTCATGCGCGGGAGCCTACTCCCCAGGTGGGCACGTTGCGGCTGCGTTGGTGGCCAGAAATGTCGCTTTTCGTGGGTATAGACCCCCGAAAACAGACCGTATTTACTGGTCTCTGTTAACTTTCGGGAAGCCGCGCCATCGTCAACAGCATAGGGTGACGGGAGTTCGTCACTCGTCACGGTCGCTCCCGACAGCTCGAGGGCAACATCATGAGCACCCCGCAAACACCGACCTTGAGCCGCCGCGCATCGTCCGCGATTGTCCTGCTCGTCGCCGGACTTGCAGGAACCGCGAACGCACAGATGCCGCCAGCGGTGGACATCCTGCAGCACAGCATCGACTATCACGATCCCCAGGGTCTGTGGTCTTGGAACGCGTTCCGGCTGCAGATCGCCGGCACGCGTCCGATCGCCGGGCCGACCCTGACCGAGATCGTCATCGACAACGCCGCCGGGCGATTCACCATGGCCCGCGACCGCTACGGCCTGCTCATCGAGACCGCGGTCAGCGGAGACGAGTGTTGGACCAAGCTCGACGGCTCGTCGGAATTCAGCCCGGAACAAGCGGAGCGCTACCGCTTGAGCTGCGAGCAAATGCGCGGACAACGCGACTACCACACCTTCCTCTACGGGTTGCCGATGAAGCTCCGTGACCGGGGGACGATCGTTGACCCGGAGGCCATACGAACCGAGTTCCAGGGAGGCGTCGTGTGGCAGGTGCGCGTGACCTACGACCCCGAGGTCGGTACCGATACCTGGTACTTCTACATCGACCCTCGGTCGTTCGCGCTCGTTGGTTACCGCTTCTACCACGACGAAACCGCCAACGACGGCGAGTACATCATCCTGGATCGCATCATCGAGGGCGATGGAATGCGTCTTCCGAAGGTGCGCTCCTGGTATCGAAACGACAACGACGAGCTGGTCGGCACCGATACCCTGCGATCGATTGAGCGGCTGAGCCGCGACCGGTGAGCATCGACGCAGCACGCGGCGCCTGGAAATTCGCCATGAGCTCGGACCTGCAGCGCTGTGTCGACTTCACGCAGCGTTTGATTCGTACCCCCAGCCTGCCTGGCGAGGAGGGTGCTATCGCCGAGCTCGTGGCAACTGAAATGCGAGACCTCGGCTACGCCGACGTC
Source organism: Acidobacteriota bacterium (assembly GCA_965205505.1). Taxonomy (GTDB): domain Bacteria; phylum Acidobacteriota; class UBA890; order UBA890; family WLXD01; genus DASCOT01. The sequence continues at coordinate 1,600,531 of CBDBHB010000009.1, read as the reverse complement.
GAGCTGGATGACGTCGGCAACGTCGTTGGGCGCGTGCCCGGATCGAGCGCCGCTCCGGCCGTCATGTTCAATACGCACCTGGATCACGTCGATGTCGGAGAGGCAGAGCGCTGGCCGCATTCTCCTTTCGGCGCCGAGATCCACGACGACAAGATCTGGGGGCGCGGCGCGGTCGACATCAAGGGCCCTCTGGCAGCGCAGGTATACGGTGTCGGGCGGCTGCCGGAGTCGGGGACGACACCGGCCGGCGACGTCTGGGTGACTGCGGTCGTACAGGAGGAAGTCGGAGGCCTCGGCGCACGCCACCTGAACACCTACTTGACGCCACCGTTGGCAGTAATCGGCGAGCCGAGCGGTAATACGCTGCGGCGAGGCCATCGCGGCCGTTGCGAGCTCATCGTTCATATCACCGGCCGCTCGGCGCACGCCAGCGTGCCGCATGAGGGCGCCAACCCCCTCGAGGTGCTGGCCCCTTTCATCGTCGGGCTCGGATCGCTGGACATGGCCGTACAGCCAGATCTCGGCCGCAGCACCGTGGCACCAACGTTGATCCGTACAGATCAGATCAGCAGCAACGTGATCCCCGCCGAGATCTGGCTCACCTGCGACTGGCGGCTGCTGCCCGATGAAACTGCCGAGTCGGCGCGCACCACGCTCGAACATCTGGTCGCCGACTGCTTGATCGAGGGCACCACGGCCGACGTCACGATCCCTCAACACCAACAGGTGGCGCACACCGGCGTCGAGATGGTCCTGGGGGGTGAGCACCCGGCATATGTCCTCGGCGAGGATCATCCTGCGGTGCGGGCCGCCCGCCAGACACTCGAGGGAGTGCTGGGTCCCGTCGACTCGGTCGGAACATGGCGCTTCGCCACCGACGGCGGCCATTTCTCGCAAGCCGGCGTGGCGTGCATCGGCTTCGGACCCGGCGACGAACTGCTGGCGCACACGGTGAACGAACACATCGAGATCGATGCCTTGCGTCTCGCCCTGGACGGTAACGAAGCACTGGCGCTCGGATGGGCGCCGAAAGCAGCGGAGCTGACGAAAGAAGCTGCCGCGAATACGCCCGCCGCATCGTCGTCATGAGTGCGCTGCCGGCCATTCTGTTGCGCTATTTTTCGCAACTGCGCTACCCGTGGCTGTTTGCGCTCACCGCGGGGCTGTTCGTGCTCGACTTGCTGGTGCCCGACATGCTGCCGTTCGCCGATGAGCTTTTGCTGGGCCTGACGACGATGCTGCTGGCAACGCGCAGCAAGGAACGTCGCCCGAACCCGCCATCCGAGAACGGCCCACCCTAGTGGCCTGTAGCAGATGATCGTTGCCTATCGTGGTGGCGAAATGGGCCCGGATGTCAGGCGCTCCGACGAGACGATGTTTGCCCATCGTGGAGGAGGAGCAACGCCGCAGACGGGCCCAGTTCGCCACCATCCTCCGGACAGATGGGCAGTTGCGGGCGATCTCGGCGTTGCGGCTCCTGGACGATGTCCCAGCATCGACTTCGTCGCCGCGCCTTGATCTCACCCGCAAATCCCATCTGCGATAGGCAACGATCATCTGCTACAGGCCACTTCTATGAGAAGGCCTAGTTCGGTCAAGGGCAATGTGGTGCCCAGCGAAGAATCGATCTGCACGCCATGCTCCTATTCGCACTCTGGTGGACGAGGATTCAGGTCGTCCGGTGCATTCTGGGGTCCGTCCCGATTCGAGGCGCTGCAATCTAGCTGCCGAGCTCGAAGCTCGTAGTGACCTTCGCAGTCGCCCGGACCGGGCGGTCAGATCGATAACCGTTGGGTCGCGTCGCCCTACCGACCTCCTGGTTGCGGGTTAGTTCATGCTGCTGAAACCTCTACAGGTGCGCGCAACGGTTCGTACTCGTCTCCACTCAGCCACAGTCGGTGCAGCACAACGGCGAGCTTACGGGCGACAGCAACTGCTGCCTTTTTGTTGCCATGAGGACCACCGCGTCCGGCCAGCTTGAGCCCCCAGCGTCTGAGCTCAGTATCGGGCCCGAAGGGGCCCAGGATGTAATGCGCCGAGCCCACCAACAGGCGTCGGAGCATTTTGTCGCCCGCCTTGGTTATTCGTAGCGCAGGGTCCTTGTCCCCCGACTGCCGTTTCTTCGGTCTCAGTCCCAGGTACGGGCCCACGGCTCTGGAGGTATTGAACCGTTCCGGCTCCTCGAGCGTCAGCACATACGCCAGTGCGGTCAGAGCTCCGACCCCGGCCACTTGCTGGAGCTGCTGTGTCTCCGGGTATCGCCCCTGGCACAGCTGCACGATCTGACGCTCGTATTGCTGGATGTTGCCCGTCAGCATGGCGATCGTTTCAAGCACCGGCTCGAGCGCTCCCTTGAGCCGCTCCGGTATGTGCTCTGGCGCGGTGCGCGCGAACGCCGGCGTCGAGCACCTGGGAATACGACAACCGGCCGACTTGACCGCACCACGCACATGGCTCACCAACTGCGTGGGCTCTTTACCAGAGCATCTCGGCTCCGAATCACGGCTAGATCCGCTCGCGCTTGTCTGCCTCGATGCTGCACCGTCTTAAGCAGCTTTGGGTCCATTCTGCCCACTCGTGCCAGGTGCTCGGCATCCAACCGGTCGGTCCGTGCTCGCCATAGATCAGCTTCAGCCGCCTCGGGTTAGCCACCAGCACCTCATGACCCAGTTGCTTCAACTGCTCACTCATCCACGGCGAGTGCGTTCCAACCTCCAGCACTACTCGAGCGGGCTCCTCGCACCCGAACCGCCTCGCCAGCCCCTCCGGGCTCGTCCTCACCCGCCCTTCCTCCATCACCCTGCCCTTACTGTCGAGCACGCACATACGGCTGTACCGGTCGCTTACGTCCAGTCCAATCGTTACACTCCTCATCGGCCAACCTCCTTGGGCTTCGAGCCCGTTACGTTTGAAGAAACGTTTGCAGAGCCGTCAGGCTACTGCGTTCAGGAGGTTGGCCTTCTCATCTCATCTAGCTCACCACGAACTGCTCGACGTGTGCCTCGTCCATCGGCGCGGTCAGCAGCGACACGGCCACCAGGGTGACGAGGTTGGCCGCCAGGCCGAAGATCCCAGGCTGGACCTGCTGCCACTGGAGGGCCGGCACGTAGTAGAAGAGGATGACCACGCCACAGCCGACCACCAGTCCCGAGAGCACGCCCTGTGGTGTGGCGCGCGGCCAGTAGAACGTTGCCACGAGGACCGGCGCGATCTGCACTAGAAAGCCATACGCGAGCAGCAACAGAGCAACCAGGGAGAGCTCGGAAACGACCGCGAAGTAGTAGGCGAAGGCCGAGATTATGAGCACGAACGTGCGGATCAACCGTGTCTGCTGCCGCTCGGTGAGGGATCGCGGTGAAAGCACGCACACGAAGTCGCGCACCATGATCGACCCCGCAGCGTGCAGCAGCGCGTCGCCCGTCGACATGGAAGCCGCCAGGGCACCGGCACAGAACAGCCCCACGGCGAACGCGGGGAGATCCAGCGACATCAGAATTGTAGGCAGGATGGCATCGGCCGGAACCACATCACGGTAGCGGAGAATCCCCGAGAAACCGATGAAGATGATTGGAATCAAGAACACCTGGAAGGTCGGGTAGAAGATGATCGTCTTCTTGAGTACGCGCTCGCTGCTCGCCGTGTAGATCTTCATGAAGTAATGCGGCCACAGGCTGAAGCCAATCGCCGACACCGCTACGGCGCTCGAGTATCCACCCCAACTCCAGCGGTTACCGGCGCCATCCAGACCGGGCGGCGCGAGCATCTCCGGTACGGCGGCGGCGAGCTCCTGGAACATCGGCCCGACGCCGCCATAGAGCCGATAAGGCAGATAGAGCCCAAGACCCCAGGCGAGCACCATCATGAAGACGCCCTGAAACGTGTTGGTCCACCCGACGCCCATCACGCCGCTGGCGAGCACGTAGATCAACACCACACCGTAGGCAATCGCTGCACCCAGCCAATGCGGCACCCGTCCCTCGGTGACGACGTTGAAGACGTAGCCGGCCCCCTGCATTTGCAGCACCAGGTAAGGAACGAAGGCCACCAGGCTGATGATCGCCAGCGCGGCCGACAACCATCGGCTGTCGAACCGGTGCGCGAAGAGCTCCGCCTGAGTGACGTAGCCGAACCGCCGTCCGAGCCTGGCGACGCGCGGCCCGTACGCATACCAGGGAATCAGTCCGACCGTGGCGTACGACAGGATGTAGAAGGCCGCAGCGCCGCGCGAGTACGCCCAACCCGGTCCACCAAGAAAAGAGAACGCCGAGAAGATCGACGCACCCATGATGAAGTACATCAGCACGAAGCCGAGCGACCGATCACCGGCGATATACCCTTCGGGTCCGGAGCTCGCCCGTCGCCCGGAAAGCAGGCCCACGATGAGTGACGCCAGCAGATATCCCAGGGTCACCCCGAACACCACCATCCAGGCAGGCATCAGTCGGAGACGTCCCGGTCGAGAAGTCCCTGGCGTGATTCCCACCGGTACAACGCCACGCCGGCAACGAACGAGGCCACCAGCACTCCGGCAAGAAAGGCCAGCGCAAACGGCACGCCGAGGACAAACGGCCGCAGGCGAGCAAAAGGTGTGTACAGCGGCCAGACCAGGGCCGCCGACACGACCAGGAACCAGAGGGTCACAGCTCCGTAGACGAGCCGCTCGCGGGCTGTCAGACGACGCGAGAAGAACCTGGGGCTGAGACGCATGCCGCTCTCCTGGAGACGGTGGCGATGGTCACGTGCGCTGGCCGGGGCGAGTGTCGCACGTTATTCGTCGACGTTGTGCACTTTGCCCCGGGTGCGCTTCACCTTGGCTCGGTGACGCTTTCCCTCGAGCCGCCGGCGCCGTTCGCCACGGCTCGGCCGCGTCGCCTTGCGTTCCTTTGGCGGTCGCAATGCGTCGGCCAGCAGCTGGCGAAAGCGTTCGATCACTTCGGCCTTGTTGTTTGCCTGCGAGCGTGACGCGTGCGACGAGACTTGCAGCACGCCCACGTTGGAGATTCGCGTCGCCAGCAGCGACAGCAGGCGATCACGATCTCGATCCTCGAGGCTGGGCGAGCCAGCCACGTCGAAGCGCAAGGTGACCCGAGACGACACCTTGTTGACGTGCTGACCGCCGGGGCCTCCGCCGCGCGACGCGACGAACTGCATCTCGTCGGCCGGAATGGTCAGTCGCTCGTTGATCTTCAGCATGGAACCAAGACTACTCGTCTCGGACTATGATCTGCCCCATGCGCGTCATCAACTCGGAGACTTGGCGAATCGACTTCAAGCTGCGCGAGCCCTACACGATCGCCTACGAGACGTATGACAGCGCCACCAACCTCTTCGTTCGACTCGAGACCGACACTGGAATACGCGGCTACGGCTGCGCCGCGCCGGCGCCGGAAGTCACCGGCGAATCGGTCACGGACTGTAAGGATGCCCTGGAGACGCTGGCGGCCGACGCGATAGGCGTCGACCCCGAGCAGGGGCGCGGGCCTGACCTCGGGCCCGCCGCGACTGGTGCGCCGGCAGCGGCAGCGGCCATGGACATGGCCCTTCTGGACCTCCGAGCTCGCGCCTCCAACGTGCCTCTCTGCGTCATGCTCGGAGGAGCGCCTGGCAGCCTGATCACCTCCGTAACGCTCGGCATCGAATCGCTCGAGGCAACGTTGGAGCGTGGGCGCGATCAGATTGCGCAGGGATTCCGAGCACTGAAGGTCAAGGGCGGAACGGATGTAGACGCCGACATCGCGCGGGTCGGCGGTCTCCGCCGAGAGCTGGGGCCGGACATCGACATGCGCTTCGACGCCAACCAAGGCTACGACGTCGACGAGGCGCTACGTTTTGCACGCGGAGTCGCCGACGCCAGCGTGGTTGCCTTCGAGCAGCCTACTCCGGCAAACGACAGCCGCGGCCTAGCCGAGCTCACCGCCAGCTTGCGCATCCTGCGAAAGGAGCAGCCGGGCATCCCCCCCGTGCTGGCCGACGAAAGCCTGCTTGGTGTTGCCGACGCCGTCGAGTTGGTTGCCGGCGGCGTGGTTGACGGTTTCACGGTAAAGCTCATGAAGGCCGGCGGCGTGAGCGCGGCGCGGGCAATCGACCAGGTAGCAGCAACGGCTGGCCTCCCCTGCATGTTGAGCTGTATGGACGAAGCCGCGCTTGCCATCGCTGCCGCTCTGCACTTCGCGCTCGCCGCCAAGACCATCCGCTGGATCGATCTTGATGGCCACCTCGACCTGCTCGACGATCCCACCGCGTCGGCGGTCAGCGTGCACCAAGGCCTGCTTACACCCGGGCTGGGCCCCGGGCTCGGGGTTCAGTTGTAGAGCGCTCTCGCTCCGACTAAAACTGACCAATACCGGTCATGTACATCTTTTAGTTACTTTTAGAATGTTATTTTTTGTTCTTCGGTCTGGAGATATCCATTCATATACTTGTCCTATTCTTGGATACGGAGAACGCACCACAATGAATTCCACTCTCCAGGACCGTCGCCGCATCGTCACGCTGTTGCGTTGGGTGATGTTCATCGCCCTCGCGTACCTCGTGTGGGCAAGCGGTGAAGGCACCGTGGCGCTTCGGGCGGGGCTTCTGGCTACCGTGGCTCTGTCGAATATCGTGCTGTCGCGGCTGCGCCCAGCTACCTGGGAGCATCCGGCGATGCTGCCGGTTGTCGCGGCGGTAGACATAAGCGTTCTGCTGGGAGCGATGGTCTCGGGGCCGGGCTTCGCGCGCGACTTCTTCTTCGCATACTTCGTCATCCTGGCGATCGTCGGAATGGCGGGTAGCCTACGGTGGGCGCTGGCCGGCACGACCCTTGCCGTAGCCGGGTACGGCACGATCCTGGGCCTCGAGCACGGCATGGTGCTGCTACAAACGCCGGCCCTGATCGGGCGGCTCGGTTTCCTGTTCAGCATTGGCGTGGGCTACGGCGGACTCATCGAGGCGAGCCGCGCACGAATGCGTGAGACGCTCCTGCAGAGTCATCTGCTCGGCTGGGTAGGCAAGATCCGCGCCGCATTCTCGGACGACTTCGAAGCAACCGATGTGATTCGCCACGTCCTCGTAGACATTCAGAATATCTATCCCGGAAACGTCCGCGCATCGTTGGTGCAGCTGGGCGATAGCAGCATGCAGGTGATCTCCTCGAGCGATGACGAGAAGATTCGGGAGCTGGAGCTATCGCCCGGGCGCTATCCCGAGCTAGTGAAGGCGGTCGAGGCCAGTAAGACGATGGTCATCGACGATCTTCGCACCGATCCGCTTACCGAGTCCGTACGTGAATTGGTTGCCGATCTGCCGTTGAACGCGTTGCTGCTGTGTCCGGTCAACCTAGAAGATCCGGCGATCGGTCACGTGGTGCTGCGCGTGGCGCGCTCGGGCGGCGCCTTCAGCCCAAGCCTTGTCAAAACGACGCAACACGTAGCCGAGGCAATTGGCGCGGTCTTCCGGCAGGCGAAGATGCGCGAAGCGATGGAACGCTCCGAGAAAATGGAGATGGTGTCGCAGATCGCCATCAGCGTGTCTCATAGCTTTAACGACATCCTGTCGAGGGTGCTGCTCGCCGCCGAAGCGCTACGCAAGCAAGCCACTCGCCATGCCGAATCCACCGGTGGTACCGATGGTCCCTTCGATGACGAATCTATGGCACGGTTCAATACTATCGAGCTGTCCGTCAAGGAGGGTCTGACGATCGTCGAGCGCCTGGCGGCGTGGACCCATCTAGACGGTGAGAACGCACGAGAAACCGGCACCGTGGCGGTCGACGCCCGCGGGGTGCTCGAGGAGGCTTGGAAGTATGCTCGCCCACTCTGGGCGCGGCGTGAGGCCACACGTGGGCTCACGCTACAGCTCAACGTTGAGGAAACTCGCGCCGTCGAAGGCAACCCGCCCGAGCTGCGTGAGGTACTGCTGAATCTGATCATCAATGCCGTCGACGCCATGCCGAAGGGTGGCACCATGACGCTGGGCCTCACGGAAGTCGCCGACAAAGTGGTGTTCAGCGTCGAGGACACCGGCACCGGAATGTCCAAGGAGACCATGGAGCGCATCTTCGACCCGCTGTTCACCACCAAGGGGAAAGCCGGCACAGGGCTCGGATTATCGACCGCTCGATCGGTCGCACAGCGTCACGGCGGCATGCTCACGGCCGAGAGCCAAGAGGGCGTGGGCAGTCGTTTCTGCCTGATCCTCCCGGCTTCGTCGATGACCCCGGATTTGCAGACAGAGCTCACCGCCACTGTTAGCGAAGCGGCTGCCGCGGGCAGCCAGCGCGTCCTGCTGGTCGAGGCCAACGACCTGGTTCGCGACGTGATGCTACGCGTTTTGCTGGGAGCCGGCCTGCACGTCGATGTCGTGGCCAGTCTCGATGAAGCCAAGGTCATGCTCGGAACCCAGCGCGCCTACCGCGGGCTGGTGATCGACGCGGTGGTGGGTGCCGACGACCTGCCCGAATTCCTCACCGCCGTGCGAGACAAGGATGCCGACATGGCGGGGCGAGTCTTGCTCTACAGCAATGGCGGCATGACCCACGGCATGATCGAGCTACAGCAGAGCTTCGGCGTCTCGTGTGTCGATCGCACCGCTGGTCTCGCCACCTTGAGCGACGCGCTGAGCATCATCACGGCACGCGACATCGCCGCAGCCTGACAGGGCGCTGAAGGCGCCCGTTGTCGGGTAAGCCTTTGTAAGGCATGCCACACTGCCCGACCTCCCCCGCCCGCGTGAATTCTTGGCCTGCCGTAACGCAGGTAGCAGAATCTAGTGCTCCTGATCATAAGTACGGTGACGTTTGTGGCGCGCGCGACCGGGGCGAATTGTAGGAGCGGCGACGAGGGCGATGCTGGGTGTATCGTCGAGGCGCCGCGACGCCCAAGGTGGCCGGTCCCGCGGCCACCCGGAGGGCAGGAGCGATATGCGCACCGATTGCCGCCGTAAGCTCACACGGATCTTGGTCGCCCCCGTCATGACGCTGGCTGCATGCGCAGCGCCACAACCGCCTGGGTTCGTGCAGGTTCTGCCACGTGGCCAGATCCCGTCGATCGATCAGCCGGAATGGGTCGAGGCCGGCGCTGCGGATGTTCCGGACGATGCCTGGATGCTGGGGATTGTCATCGAAGGGCAGGCGCGCGCGTTCAGCATCAACTTGCTCAGCGGCTACGAGATCGTCAACGACAAGATCGGTGATACCGCCTACGCAGCCGTCTGGTGACCGCTGGCGAATACGGCTGTCGTGTACAGCCGAGAGTACGGTGGTGAGGAGCTGCAGTTCGAAGCGTCCGGTGGCCTCATGAACAGCTCGCTGGTCATGCAAGACAAGCAGACCGACTCGTACTGGGCAATCATGCGCAGTGAGTCCGTTGCTGGCGCCTACCTCGGCACCAAGCTCGTCGAGCTGCCCACGGGCTCCAGGGTCAGCTGGCAGGACTGGAGACAACAGCACCCCGACACCCTCGTCCTGTCGATTCAAGGGCGGCAACACACACGCGACGTATACACCGACTACTGGGCGCGTGAGGACGGATTCGGGGGCCAACTCGCCGACGATCCACGCCTCGACACCAAGACGCCGATTTATGCGTTCCAAGCCGATGGGGGGCGTTACGCGGTGACCCACGATCGCATCAAAGGGGGCGCGGCGTTCGCGCTACCGAGCGGCCGGGCACTCTTCCTGTTTCGCCAGCCTGACGCGCCGCTGTTCGCCTCCACTGCAGCTTTTTCCGGAGATGGATTCGTCAACGACGATGGCGTTTGGCGCCACGTGGCCGGTGAGAGCTTCGACGCGCGGCGCATGGAGTTCGACGGCGAGATCACGCGACTCGGTGGCTTCGATACGTTCTGGTATACGTGGAGCCTGAACAACCCTGAGACGAAGCTGCTCGAATAGGAATCAGCTGGTCGCCTGCGCAAGCCACCCTTTGCGGCGCGCCAGCGCGTACACGAGACCGCCGGCGAAGAGCGTGGCCAGTGCGGCGGTCGTAGGAAGAGGCGTCGAGATCAGACCCTGTCCCCATGCTGCAATAGTCATCGCGATGAAGATGAGCCCCGGCACAGGGTGCCCTGGAGTAACGAAAGCTCCCGCTGGGGCCACCTCGCCCCGGCGGCGAATCACCAACAGCGTCGAGATCGTCAACGCGTTGAACAGCAGCAACGACGACCCGATATAGATCAAGAGGGCCTCGAACGCTCCGGTCAGCGCCAGCAACGTCGCCAGCACACCTTGCGCCACGATGGCGACCACCGGGACCCGCCCCGAGGCCGACAATCGACCCAGGAAGTGCGGGGCCAGGCCATCGCGCGCCATCGCGAAGTAAATGCGTGGTCCGACCGCGGTCATGGCGCTGACCGAGCCAAACATCGCCGTCGCGATGATCGCGCTGACCGCGAGCGAGCCGGCGTCGCCCAGCAGGCGCGATGCGGCCAGCTGACCAACGGCGATCACCGGTTCCCAATCGGCCTCGGGAATGGCGTAGAAGAAGAGGGCATTGACCGCCAGGTACAGGGCCGTGACAACGAGCGCTCCACCGACGATTGCCCGCGGCAGGTTTCGTCCCGGCCGACGCACCTCGCCAGCCATGTATGCGGCAGCGTTCCATCCCGCGTAGGCATAGCTGACCGGCAATAGCGCTGCCCACCAACTGCCCTGTGCGACTCCCGCCGCCCGCAGGCCGCTCCACTCGCCCCGACCGCTGGCGAAGCCCACCAGCCCGAAGAGCACAATAGCAGCGACCACCACCGACGCCAGGGTCACCTGGAAGCGGCCGCTTGAACGGACGCCTACACTGTGCACGAGCGTCAAAATGAGCACGATGATCGCCGCGACCGCAGCGCCCTGGGTGACGCCCAGGCCGGCGATCAAGGGAACATCAGCCTCCCAACCCGGAATCAACGGCGCCAAGTAGGCAGTCATTCCGAGCGCCGATGCCGCAACAGCGGCCGAGAAGCCGACGATGAAGGAGGTCCATCCGCTGAGGAAACCCCACAGCGGGCCGAAGACTCGTGCCAGGTAGCGATACTCTCCGCCGGCACCGGGCATGCGGGTCGCCAGCTCCGCGTAGCACAGCGCCCCACAGAGTCCCAGTAGACCCGCTGCAGCCCATACAGCCAACGCCGCCGGCGCACTCCCTGCCGCGACGCGAACGATCGCCGGCAACGTGAAGATCCCGGTGCCCACCATGTTGGTCACCACGAAGGCACCGGCCGCCGCCACACCGAGATTGCGAACCAGCCCTTCGCTGGCTGGGCTGGGTCTGCTCACGACGATCGCCACCCCCCTCGCTGCGTCTGACGGGCGAAGAGCAGGTAGGGTAGCGGACGTTGCGCCAGCGTGTCGGAAAACCGGATGCGACTGATGGGGCCTTCTGCAAGCTGTCGACGGCCTGTCCGACCCTATGCGCGTTAGTAGCGCGCCGATACTCTTGGGGCATGGGGACGGAAAGTACGGCACGACTGGATGAACGCAAGGCGAAAACGCGGGTAACCCTCGTCCAGGCCAGCAACGGGACGGCGTCGGTGCGTGCTCCCAGCCTCCTGCGCAAGCGGCTGCGAACTGTCGCCCTGCTGATTCTCGCGGCGCTGACACTGTGGTTAGTGCGGGGACTACTGATTGCCGGGCACCTCTACTGGGGCGTGCAACTGGCGACTATTGGCGCTCTCGCGGCCGTCACCGCGCTGCTGTGGTCGCGGGCTTCGCTGTCGCCGCTGTGGCTTCTGGTCGCCGAGGGCTCGGTCTTTCTTTTCACCATGGGCGGAATCGTGACCCACACCTATTTGCTGGTGCGTGACCGCGCCCTCGCCGGCAACGAGCTGCTCGTGCAAGCGCAGCTCTACAACCTGGCCATCGCAACCGGCGCTTTAATCGTCGTGCACGGCATGCTGCTGCCCAAGACCTGGAGATCGACGCTCGCCTTGACGATCCCCATGGCGTCGGCCCCGATGGCAATGCTGGCGGTGACGTTGAGCCGTGAGCCTGGCACGATGGCCGCGATCCGATCGGTTCTGAGCTTCGAGACGATTACCGATCTCGGCCTGGCGCTGGTCGCCTCGATCCTGGGGGGGGGGGGGCGACCGGCACGCAGATCATCTACTCGCTACGCAGCGCCGCGACCGCGGCGCGCGATCTGGGTCAGTATCAGCTACAAGAGCGCATCGCCAGCGGCGGCATGGGGGAGATCTGGCGCGCCAGCCACCGGTTCCTGGCCCGCCCCGCGGCCATCAAGGTGATCCATCCTGACAAGATCAGCCCGCTCGGCGGTGACGCGGCCACGAAGGTGTTGGAGCGCTTCGAGAAGGAGGCCCAGACCACGGCTCGCCTGGAGTCGTTGCACACGGTTCGCATCTACGACTTCGGCCGCACGGACGGCGGCGAGTTCTACTACGCCATGGAGCTACTGAAGGGGCTCAACGTCGAGCTTCTGGTCGAGCGATACGGGCCCGTATCGCCGGAGCGCGCGATCCACTTCATGACCCAGGCATGCGACTCGCTTTCCGAGGCGCACGCGCTGGGCCAGGTGCATCGTGACGTGAAGCCGTCGAACCTGTTCATCTGCAAGGTCGGACGTACTTATGACGTGCTGAAGGTGCTCGACTTTGGATTGGTGACGCGAGCCGGCAGCGAGAAGGCACGTGATCTGCGTCTCGAGGGCGCGGAAGGCCTCGCCGGCACGCCGGCGTACATGGCGCCCGAGCAGGTGCTTGCCGACACCTCCATCGACGAGCGTGCCGACATCTATGCGCTCGGCTGCGTCGGCTACTGGCTGCTCAGCGGCCACACCGTGTTCGACATCGCCCGCCCGCTGGCAATGGCCGTCGCCCACGTCAAGGCCCCGCCGATGCCACTGTCGCGCCGCACCGAGATCGCCGTACCGGCCGACCTCGAAGCGTTGATCATGCAGTGCCTCCAGAAGGATCTAGCCGCCAGGCCCCAGAGCGCCGAGCTGCTCGCCGACGAGCTGGCAAAGTGCAGCGACGGTGCACGCTGGCTGCCGCCACAGGCGCGCGACTGGTGGCAGAAGCACCGGCCGCTGGAAAGCGACGACGGCTAGCACCAGCTAGCCGTTAACCGCTGTTCGTTTCCGGGACGGCACCTTCCATTTGATCGTCGCTGCTCTGATAATTTCCCCCAGCTTCCCTCCAGGACGTCCGTGGGGTGATCTGTGCCGCGGGGGTATCAGACGCCAAACAAGCCACGGGGGAAACCATGGCAAAGATCGAACGCAAGCATGAGGTCATCGACGGACCGCTAACCGAGGAGGTACTGCGATCCAAGGCGAAGGACGGCTGGCGCGCCCTGGCAGTCGTGTGGGAACGAACCGTCGAAGGAGAAGAGGAAGACACGTCTACCGAGGCCGTACCGTACGGGTTGCGAGTGGCGAGCGATTGCATGACGCTCGAACCCGCCGTCGACGAGATCAAGGTGATGATCCACATGCTCAAGATGATCGTCGACGACAAGGGTTTCGGTCAGATCGCCGCAGAGTTGCACGAGGCCGGCTTCCGGACGCGGCTCGGTGGCGAATGGAACCAGACATCGGTGTTCAAGATGCTCCCACGTCTGATCGAGGTCGCACCGAGCATCTATTCGAGCGACGACTGGCTGACGCTGAAACCTCACCTGACGCTCTGAAATTGCGCATACCAGAGATAGTCTGGCAACCAGTCTGACCCCGCGCGTTCAGGCACACTTGGGTGCTACGCTGCCGCCTATCAGGAGGCTGGGCGACGATGATACAGAGCGTTTCGGCTGCCGCCGCACAGCTCGTCCATCTTTCAGGACCCGAGCGCGGCCGTACTCGACGCGTTTTCGGTACCACCCATCTCGTACCGCTAGAGGGTGGCCGACTCAAGCTCGTCTACGGGCAGCCGCGGGTTGGCGAGCAGCCCATCGCCGCGTTGGTTGCCGATAACGACGGTTGGTATCTCGACGTCCACGGTGATACCGAAGCCTGGGTGAACGGTACGCGCGCCGGAAATCGATCGCTGCACGCCGGTGACCTCATCGAGATCGGCGATCGCATGCTGCTGCGCTTCCGCCCACGCGTGGCGGGCGCCGCGTACAAGAGCGTACGCGAAGCTTTCAACGATTGCCTCGGCTGCGCCAAGCTCGGTGGCCACGGAACGCTGGACCGCATCGGCATCCTGGTCTTGGGACCGGCCCGCGAGCTCGCCACCCAGGTGCGACCGGCTGTTCGAGCGGCGTTCTTGCTGGGAGCCTTTGCTCTGGTTGCAGGACTGGGCATGCTTTGGACACGTGACGCGCGGCTGGGACGCGAGCTCAGTGTCCCACTAGAGGGCGTCGAAGGGCTGGTCGAGCTGTTCGCGGCGTCCGAACGCGCCGCGTTCACGATCAACGACTACAACGACGTGCGAGCGCAGCTCGACTTCCGCATCAACGATACCCTGGCCCGGATCGAGGCGCTCGAGAATAGAACTACGGCGCGCGGACGAGTGATCTCGGAAGCATCGGCCTCCGTTGTCTTCATACAGGGATCCTACGGGTTCGTGGAGCCGCGTAGCGGGCGCGCATTGCGATCCGCAGGCGTGGCCTCCGGCGACGCTCCGACGGTTGTCGCAGCGGATGGCGGGGGCTCACCGCTCGAGTTCCGCTATACGGGCACCGGGTTCGTGCTCGCCGATCTCGACGTCGTCGCCACGAATCGGCACGTCGCGATGCCCTGGGAGTTCGACGCCGCCGCCCAACATCTCATCGAACAGGGTTTCACGCCGAAAATGCGACGGCTCGTCGGCTACCTCCCGGGCGTCGATGAGCCGTTCGACCTCGCAGTGGAGACCGGCCACACACAGGCCGACGTGGCGATACTACGAAGCACCGGCCTGGGCGAACGCGTTGCCGGTCTCCGACTCGCGGAGGCTCCACCGGAGATCGGCGACGAAGTCTTGGTGCTGGGCTACCCGGCCGGGATCCGGTCGCTCCTGGCCCGAGCCGATCCCACGTTCGTCTCGAGCATCCTAGGCCAGGACCCGGTGGACTTCTGGGACCTTGCCGGACATCTGGCGCGCGGTGGCTATGTGGCGCCACTCGCCACTATGGGCAGCATTGGCCAAATCACCGCCGGAGCCATCGTCTACGACGCCGAGACAACGCACGGAGGCGCCGGTGGCCCGGTACTGGCGCTCGACGGAGCCGTGGTGGCCCTCAACGCCGCGGTGTTGCCCGAGTTCGGCGGGTCGAACCTCGGCGTACCCATCCAGCGGCTCAGGGAGCTGTTGGCGCCCTAGCAGGCCGTCAATCAGAGCTCCCCGAAGCGGCGTTGACGCCAGCGATGAACTCGTCGGTTACGTCGAGAGAGGTGGAGTAATGGAGCAGGCTGCCCGTCTGCAGGAGTCGTGTATCGAATACGAGATCCCAGCCCTGCTCCGCTGCGAGTCTCTCCAGCACCGGAACGAGCACCTGGTTGATGCGCTGTTGACCCTCAAGCTGGAGGCGATCGAGCTGACGACGAGCATCGTCTTGCAACCGCTGGATGGAGATCTGCTTCACTTCGATCTGCGAGTTGAGATCGGCCATTGCCTGAGCGCTGAGCGTCAACGCCTGCTGCTGGCGACTAGTCGCCAGGCTCTGCAGCTCGGCCTCCAACTGGTCTGACTGCGACTGCCAATTGGTGGCGGCAGCCTCCACCTGCGTCCGTACTTCCTGCCCGACCTGCGTTTCGGCGGTAACCCGTTCACCGTCGACAACGACCACGCGCCCCGCCGGGGCGTTCTGCGCATTCAGCGGCAGCGCCGCGCCGATCATCACCGCGATCGTCAGGGAAACCGTTTGCAACACGACATTGCGGATCTTCATGAAACCTCTCCTGATAGAAGTGTCCTCGGAACGTAGGACGCGGGAACACCCCGATTCGCCGCCGCTCGAAAATCGAACTCGTTGTCGAAGAAGGTTAGCTGATCGACCGCGGCCGCGCCTGACGCTGGCCGATGTGGACCGCGCCGCGCCGGGTTTGTGTATGCTTGTATCGTCGTTCCCCTGTCGCCCTGAGGATCCCACAATGAAGCAACTGCGGCCGCTGCTGGCGGCAGCCATCCTGGGCCTTGCGCCCGCGACTCTGGGACTGGGGACGCCCGGCACCAACGGCGTGGCCACGGCCCGCTGCACCTGTATGTCGCCGAAGCGCCCTGCCTGCGAGGTGTGGTGGCAGACTGCCGCGATCTTTGTCGGACGGGTGACCCGCCTGGACACTGTTACCGAGGAAACGGACGGCGATGTGCAGGTCAAGATCCTGGCAACCTTGCGGGTGCAGGAACGGTGGCAAGGCGCCGAGGGTAAGCGCGAGGTGATCGTGGCGACCGGCGCCGGCGGTGGAGACTGCGGATTCCAGTTCGCCACGAACCGCACCTACCTCGTTTACGCCAACCAGTCGGCTCTTACCGGCCGATACGAGACCGGAATCTGTTCGCGCACCCGGCTAGCCAGAGACGCCGAGACAGATCTGGCCTACTTGCGCGGCCTCGAGACAGCCGAGAAGGTCGTGTCGCTGTATGGCATGGTCTACCGGGAGCGTCAGCAACTGCCACTCAACGCCGAGCGGCGCCCCGACATACGCCTCGATCCCGGCGGCCCGGTCCCCGGGGTGCGAATCAGCTTAGACGTGGCCGAAGGCGATCACCGAACTTACCTGAGCGACAGCGACGGCTGGTTCGAGATCAACGACCTGGCGGTGGGTCTCTACGAGGTGAGCCTACAGGCTCCTCGGATCGAGGACACTGCCCGCTGGAACGTTCGCATACCGATCGCTCCCGCGTGCATTTGGCGCAACCTGATCGTCGAGCCGTTGCCACTCGACGATGGGTGACGCCCGGGTGAGCAAACGGAAGGCAAGCCGGTAAAGCCGAGCCCGCGAAGCGGCGAGCTGACGGCGCCCCAGCGAGGCGAACACCAGCTGGCTGCTAGGTTCGCCCCGCATCCCCTCGGGCCATTCCGGGTACCAAAAAAATGCCCGGATGATTACCGCGACGGCCTCCCGTGGGGTCCGGAACCCTCCGTCGCGATCGTTTCCTCGAGCTTCCTTCGCCTCTATGGCTCGACTTCCCGACTCTTGCGAGCCTTTCCGTCGACCCTGCCATCGGCATCACTCTGACGAACGTGCCGTTGGCTCCGTTGCTCTCTGGCTCCCCCTTGCGGGTTCGCCTTCCAGCCCCGTCGAGACTTCCCACTCGTCCTTGCAGACGTCTGGTCCATCTCGTTCAGGCAGTCGCCTTCCACCCTTGCGGGCTTCCAGCGCCTCCCCGGGCATCCCGGGCTCCCTCTCGAGCTCCCGTTTATCCCCCGAGCCCTTTCGCTTCCCCTTGCGGTTCCGCTTCCAGGCTCGTCGAGCCGTTCTCTACTCAAGGTCGTTTTGCAACCTCAACAGGTTCCGAATCTCCCGTTTGGCCGGGGCAATCATCCGGACCCGAGTGATCAAACTACGGACGCTTCATTCCGGCAAGCGCAGCGCGGGTTTTTCTCGAGGCGGCAGAGAAAAATTCTCTAAGCTAAGTTTTTTCAATTACTTGAGAGCTTCGATGGACTCGCGTTGCCGGCGGGTGAACACCGAAATCTCGGAGCGCCAGGCATGTCTGCGATCAACCGGCGCCGCACCGCACCACCGTCCGGGCGATAATCACCCCCATGCGCAATCACGATCCCATCGCTCGCTTCCTGCAGTTGCAGCGACAGGCCGAACGCAACGGCGAGCCGCAGCGCGCCACGGCTATGACCCTGGCGACCACCACGGCAGAGGGGGACCCGTCGGCGCGAATGGTGCTGCTGAAGTGCGCCGACGAGCGCGGCTTTGTCTTCTACACGAACTACGGCAGCCGCAAAGCCAGCGAGCTCGACGCGAACCCCCGCGCCGCTCTGGTTTTCTACTGGCCCACCCTCGCCAAGCAGATCCGCGTCGAGGGCACCGTTACCCGCGTCTCGGACGCGGAAGCCGACGCCTACTTCGCCACTCGGGCGCGCCAGAGCCAGCTCGGCGCCTGGGCATCGCGGCAAAGCGAGCCAATACAGGGTCGCCGAGAGCTGATCATCGCCTACGTCACCGAAAAGGCGCGACGGCTCGGGCAGAGGATCCCCCGACCGGCATTCTGGGGAGGGTATCTATTGAATCCTTCGCGAATCGAATTCTGGGAATCGCGTCTGGGGCGATTGCACGATCGCACGGTGTTCGAGCGCACCGAGGACGGCGGCTGGCGGAGCGGGATGCTCTATCCGTAGGAGAGCATCGGCGCAGATCGAGGGCTTGGCGGTAGCCGACAAGATGGAGAGAACGGGGGGGCACACACACCCCTTCGAGCCGGCACCGTCGTACTCGCGAAGACTCCGGCGATAGTCGTGGATCCGGTCGTTCACCCGGCTCGCCGAGCCTCCTATTGAGCGACCTGCTGTAAGAAGCTTGCACGCTTCCAACCGATATCCCCAGACTGGGAAGGAGTCGAAGCTCAATGGCTGAGATCACAGCGAACGTCAACTGGCTGGCGGTCGGGGTAGGAACGGTCCTCGCATTCATGCTGGGTGGACTCTGGTACTCTCCCAAACTGTTCGGCGCGAAGTGGATGGAAGGCGTCGGGATTTCGGAGGAAGCAGGCAGCGGCCAACCGGTACCAGCGCTGCTTGCTCAATTCGTCGCCACGTTCTTGCTGGCGTGGATCGTCGGCGTAACTGCGGCGGCAGACGCGCTGCTTACGATCATCCTCGTCGCGCTCACGATCATGGCGCTCATGGGCGCCGGCGGTCTGTTCTCACGAAAGAGCCATTACGCCATCGCCACGGAGACTGGCTTCGTCGCCGCCATGGTGGCGATCATGATCCTAGTCCACGCGGCGCTTTGACCATGAACCACGCCCGATTGTCCCCACGCCGCCAACGGGGCCGAATCTAACCGCCTACGCGCTCTGAAGCATCGGCCGCCGTCTCTAGGCTACGGCGCTACTCGGTGAACCAGATCGCCATTCGGTCTCACGACAACCAGGCCGAACCAGCCGCAATCCAGACTATCGAACACGGCCACTGGCGCTCGCGCAGTTTCTCAGTCGACGCGCTCCGCCGCCGTCCGTGCATGTCATTCCAGGTCGTCACGTGAAGCGCCGCAAGCGCACGTATGTTGTCTGCCTCGGTCGCGTCACGGATCTGTAGGGCGGCTACGGTTTTCCCTCGCGCTCTCAGGACTCTGACATTCGCAGCCGACGACGGTCCACTAACGCTGCGAACCGAACGCGCAGCGGTTCTGAGCAATTCCTTCATCTCGCTCATGTCTGGCTAGCGGAACTGAGGCTAAGCTGTGAGCGCGTCCGGCGTAGCCGGCTTGGCGCGGGCGTTGCGTACGTAAGGCCCGTGACGAGAGCGATCCGTCTTTTGCTGCTTCTGGCTAGGCGTCGTCTCCATCGGACCTACGCAGCTCCGCCGGGAGAACTCCGATAGTCGCCGCAGCCGCCTCCCTTACTAGAACGGTACGTCGATCGCGTCGCAGAGAAACCGCATCAGCGGCGTCGCCTTCCGCCACAAGGCATTGATGTCCTTCATGAAGGTGTTGCCGGTTACGTACTTCTCGCTGACTCGCGCCACGGCGATGAAATCCTTGCGCTTCAGATCCTCAATCGAAGGGTGGTCGGCGTCGAAGCCCCTCGGCGGCCGCTTCAAGGAGTCGCCCTCCAGCACGAAGGCATCTTTGAAGGGCTTACCCCCGACCGCCTTCTTCCAGCCGGCGGGATCAGCGGCGATGAGCTCGCGGATCTTCAGAAGCGTCGGCCCATCGGGTCTCCAGATCCCGGCTGCGGCGAACACGCTCTTGGGCTGGAGGTGAAGGTAGTACCCCGGGCAGTGAGCATCCTTGCCCTGTTCGTGACGAAACTGCACCCCGGTGTAGGGCTTGTAGGGGCTCTTGTCTTTCGAGAACCGGACATCGCGGTGGATACGAAACAGCGAGCCGCCCGACTTCTTCGCGAGGGCGACGAAGTGACGGCTGATCCTATGAAGCGGCGCTTCGAAGTCGGCGATGAAATCGAGCGCTGGCTCACGCACGGTTCGCTCGTAACGATCCTGGCGGGCCTTGAACCAGTCTCGGTCGTTATTGCGGTTCAGGTCACGCAGAAACTTGAAGGTACTGGAGCTGAAATAGGTTCGTGCCATGTTCCGTCCGCGTCGTCTACAAGGGGTGGTCGGACGACCGTATCGGCCTCCGGTAGGGCTGCTAGTGTCCTGACACTAGAGGTTCTCCAGCACGAAGTCGGTCATCGTGCGCTGCAGGTGCCAGACAAGCTCGCGTTGCCGCACGCCGTGGCGTGAGCGCGGGTACATCATGAACTCGAAGTCCTTACCCGCCTTCTGTAGCTCGTAGACCAACTGCACCGAGTTCTGGAAATGCACGTTGTCGTCCATGGTCCCGTGCACGATGAGCAGCTTGCCGTGCAGGTTTCCCGCCGCCTTCACCACCGACGTGGAATCGTAACCCTCGGGGTTGTTCTGCGGCATGCGCATGTAGCGCTCGGTGTAGATGGTGTCGTACAGGCGCCAGTCGGTCACTGGCGCTCCGGCGATGGCCGCCTTGAACGACTTCGAGTGCGTTAGCGCAAAAGAAGCCATGAAGCCCCCGTAGCTCCAGCCCCAGATTCCGAGACGGTCGCCGTCGACCCACGACTGTTGCTTGAGCCAGTCGAGTCCATCTTCGATATCGCGCAGCTCCACCACGCCCATCTGCTGGTAGGCATACCAGGTGGGCTTGATGCCCTTGCCGGAGGCCGAGCGGTTATCGCACATCCAGATGATGTAGCCGCGCTGCGCAAGCATCTGGTGCCACATGTAGCGCGACCCACCCCACCTGTCGCGCACCACCGGCGCATGCGGGCCGCCGTAGTTGTATTGCAACACGGGGTAGCGCTTGACGGGGTCGAAATCGGGCGGCTTGATGATCATCGCCTCCATCAGGAAGCCATCGCGCGTAGACACCTGAAGGAACTCCACGGTGCCGAGATCGACATCCTCGAGCGCTGTCACCCGATTCTCGGCAACGACGCGCACCTCGGAGCCGTCGTCCGTGTGGAGCCGAATCTGCGGCGGCGTGGTGACGTCGCTCCAGGTGTCAAGATAGTGAGTGAGCCCGGGGTTGAAACTCGCCGCGTGGTCGCCCTCGACCGACGACAGGCGCTCGAGCCCCGAGCCGTCGACGCGAACTCGATACACGTGATTGGAAATGGGGCTGTGCTCCGTGCCCGAGAAGTACACCCAACCGTCATCGTCGACACCGTGTAGCGTCCGCGCCTCCCATTCGCCCTCGGTCACCTGGTGTCTGATCACCGGGATATCGAAGCCCTCGAACGCATAGTGATAGAGGTGCTTGAAGCCGGTGCGCTCGGAGAACCAAAGGAAGCTGCCGTCCGGAAGCCAGTTCGGTCCGCCCATCTCCTGAACAAACGCCTCGGTGGTCTCGCGGATGAGCGTCGTACTGTTACCGGTAGCCGGATTGCCCATATTGAGCTCGAGCCAGGTCTGCTCACGATCCTGGACCTGATACACGACACGGTCGCCGCTCGGATGCCAGCCAACGCCGACGATCAGGTGCTCAATGGGCTCGTACTTCTTGGCGTCGATCCACGTTGCCTCGCCGCCAACTGCCTTGACCACGCCGAGCCACACTTTGGGGTTCGGATCTCCGGCCTTCGGATAGTTGGTCACCTCGGTATCGAGCGTCGAGGGAATATGGTCGACCACGGTGAACTCGTTTACCGGCGACTCATCGAGCTTGAGGAAAGCAAGCGCGCTCGAGTCGGGGCTCCACCAGTACCCCTTGAAGTTCCCACGACCGTAGATTTCCTCCTGATAGACCCAATCGAGACGCCCGTAGAACAGCTCGTCGGACCCGTCGGTAGTCAGCGCCCGCTCGCGGCCGCAGTCCACCTCGATGAGGTGGAGGTTGTAGTCGCGGACAAACGATACGAAGCGGCCGTCAGGTGACAGCTCCTCGCCCACCTCCGGCGCGGCGTTGAACGTCAACCTCTTGGCGGCGCCGGTGGCAAACACCACGAACAGATCGTTGGCGTGGTTGAGCAAGACGGAGACTCGTCCACGTGCGATGCCGGAGGCGGCACGCTCGGTCAGCGTGACCAGGTCGTCGTCGGTCAGCCCCGCAAGGTCTTCAAGCGAAGCGCCCAGGGCATCCATGTCCACGGCCGCGGAGGACGTCCCGGTAGCGGCGTCGATCTTCATCCATTCACCGCTTTCGCCACGCTCGACATAGCTCGCGTCGTCGACCCAGGTGAGCGAAGGCACCGAGCCCGAGTAGCTCACCCGCTCGCTCGAGTCAGGGCTATACAGCGACTCGAGCGTGATCCGGCCACTCTGTGCCGGAGCGGCCTGCAGCTGCGATGTGGCCAGGCTGCCCAAGGCCATTACTACAAGGCTGACAAGACAAGTACGGGATAGAGTTCGGCGCATCGAGGTGCTCCCATGATTCCGGTCGATTCGATCGGTCGTGGGATCCAACATACAGAATGGCAGCCCTCCCGGACGGACGGGCGATAAGCGCCACTACCTCGCCCCGCACTCCAACCGGGTCAAAGGGCGAACGAAAGGTTTGCCCTCGCCATGACCGTGGTCGCCTGCGACGTGTCGGCGAGCATCACCGGCCGTGGGCGGCCGGAACCGCCCTCCCAACCAGCTCCAGCGCCCCTCCGATCACTCCCATTCAATCGTCCCCGGAGGCTTGGAGGTGGTATCGAGCGCTAGGCCCGATACGCCTGGGATGGCCAGGAGATCGCGGCGAAGGTCGTCGAGAACGGCGGCGCTGAGCTCCACCGGGCGCGCCGTCATGGCGCGCTGGGAGTGCACCGGTCGGACGACGACGAGCTCACCCTGGCGCTCGTCGCCATAATCCAGCGACAGCGGGACCAGCACCGTCGGGCACTGCCACACTTCGTCGTACAGGCCGTGACGTCGTAGTGTCTCCATCACCAGGTGGTCAGCCCGGCGCAGCGTGTCCAGGCGCTCTCGCGTCACGGTGGCCGCCAGGGCTCGCGCTCCGGTGGGGGTGTCCGTGCCGAGATTCCAGATGCACCGGTTGATTCCTCGGACCTCGGCAGTGATCTCCGAGGTGGCCTTGATCAAGTCCTCCCACGACACAGCGCCGGTCAACATCACCGGATGCTCGTAGGCGCGCAGGTCCGCCTTCACACCCACTGAGCGTATCGGTAACGCCAGCATATCGAGGCCAAAACGGTCACCGATCTCGCGCAGCACGTCGGCCTGCACATCGGGCTCCAGAGCATCTTCGCGGCCATCGCTGCACAGCAATCGAACGCCGAGCCCGGGACCGGGGAACGGGTGCCGCCAGATCGCCGCGTGGGGCACGACAAGGCGTTCCCCGAGCTCACGTACCTCGGTCTTGTACAGCTCCGCGAGCGGCTCGATCACACGGCCCTCGGCGATCATCTGCTCGATGATCGGCACCCGGTTGTGGTGCGTCTTGATCGTATCGGCGCGCTTGCTGCCTCCGGTCTCGATGGTGTCCGGGTAGATCGTCCCCTGCCCCAGCAATAGCTCGCCGACGCCGAGACGCTCAGCCTCGGAGTGGAATACCTGGACGAAGGTCTCGCCGATGGCGCGACGCTTGTTTTCCGGCTCGACGACTCCTTCGAGCGCCCGCAGGAAGACAGCGCTGGCATCGACGAAGTTGAGGTTCTCATCGATTCCGAGGTCGGCGAACATCTGCAGCACCTGGCGGCTCTCGTCGAGGCGCATGAGGCCGTTGTCGATGTGCAACAAATGCAGCCGCTCCGAGCCCAGCGCCCGCCCCAGCAACACCGCGGCAACGGTCGAATCCACCCCTCCGGAGGCGAGCAGGAACACTGCCCGCTCGCCCACCTGGGCACGAATGCGGGCAATCTCCTCCTCGACGTAGCCATCCATCGACCACGAAGGCGCGCAGCCGCAGATACCGAGAACGAAGTTGGCGAGCATGCGGTCGCCATGGATGGTGTCGTCGACCTCCGGATGAAACTGCAATCCGTAGCGACGCAAAGAGTCCGAGCCGATGGCCGCGAAACGGTGCCCGGGGGCGCCGTCGACCGTGCTGCTGTAGCCGAGCTCGGTGAACTCCGGGCCGACCGACGTTACCGAATCGTAGTGGCTCATCCATACGGGCTCGACAGAATCGAGTCCGGCGAAGAGCGCATGGTCGCCGGTCAAATGGAGCTGGGCGGGACCCCACTGGCGTCCGCCGTGAGCCACTTTGCCGCCGTAGTACTGGGCGATTTCCTGGTGTCCGAAGCAGAGCCCGAGGAGCGGCACGTCGAGGTCGTAGATCGACTTCGTGTAGACCGAGTCCTCGCCTTGCGAGGCGAGGCTGGGGCTGCCGGAGATGATGATGCCGCGATAGGGAGCGAACGCCTCGATCGGGTCGTCGGGCTGACGGATCTCCGCCAGCACGCCCTGACGACGTACCTTGGTGGCGATCAGATGCGCGTACTGGCCGCCGAAATCAACCACCGCGATGGCGTCGTGACCCTCGCGTCCGCTAGCAGCTTCGGTCACTGGCCCTGCTCCGGCGATGACTCCAGCTGGGCCAGAAGCCCGTCGAGCGCGGTGCGGTCGTAGAGGCGACCGGCCACCATCACCGACACGATGCGCTGCGTGTTGCGAATGTCGTCGAGGGGGTTGGCTTCGAGCAGCACGAGGTCCGCGTGCATGCCGACCGCGACCGCGCCGAGCTCGTCCTCCAGCCCGAAGTACTGCGCCGGACGCTGCGTTGCCGCTTGCAGCGCCTGCAGTGGCGTCAGTCCCGCCTCGACGAGCAGGACCAACTCTTCGTGCAGGCTGAACCCAGGCGTAAGAAAGAAAATCGGTGTGTCGGTACCCGCCATGATGCCGATGCCGGCAGCCTGCAAACGGGCGACCATCCGGAAGGCCCATTGCGCGTGTGCTAGCGCCGGCGCGTCGGGCTGCTCGTCGGCCATGGCGGTAGCATTCCGGATCCACGCGGTGCGCACCGGTTCCGGCAGATAACGGAAGGTTTGGCGCCAGGAGGGCCGCGCGAACAGCCGCGTCACGCGCGGTGTCACGATCGTCAGCGTCGGGACCTGCCGGGTGTCGCTGGCCCCCAGGCGCTCGATCACCCAGGCGCAGCGGTCGGCATCGTACGTCGCCACGGCACGGGTCCGTTGCGCCGCATGGATGCTGCCGCGAAGCGCGCCGCCACTCGCTTCCACCCCTGCCGCCAACATCTCGCGGCGTGCGGACAGCATCGCCTCCGCCTCCGAAGAACACGCCAGCTCGAGATTGCGTAGATGCTCCAGGCTGCGGAGGCCAGCAATCGCGGCGTCGCCAGCGTCCATGCTCAAGGGCACGTGTCCGGTCACCGGCAGCCCGTGGAGGCTGGCCCATGCCACGATGGCTCGGTACACGTCGGGATCGAGCATCTCGTACGCCTTCACCAGGTCGACGCCCACTGCGACCAGCTCGTCCACCGCACGCTCTCCCTCTTCGACCGTGCCCACGCCAATCGCTAGCTCGGGCCGGGAAGGCGTACCTCCGTCGTACACACGTGGCACGCCGTCCACCAAGGGGCCGGCAACGAACACGCGCGGCGCCGCACCCGCGGCCTCCCGCACCCGCTGGCGCCACGGCAGCACTTTTTCGAGCAATCCGCCGGTATCACGGACACTGGTGACCCCATTGGCGAGGAACAGCGGGAACATCGCCGCCTCGAGCTCCGGGGTAAACGTCAAGTGAACATGTGCGTCCCAGAGTCCCGGAATGAGGTAGCGGCCCTCGCCGTCAACGACGCGCGCACCGTCCACCGAGGTCTCGTCAGTTTCCGCGGCAACCTCGATGATGCGGCCAGCGGCCACCCGAACCACCATGTTCGGCCGCAGTCCATCAGCGACGTCGATGACATTGACGTGGCGGAACACCGTCGTGTCCGTGGTTACGGGGGCCGGCGCACAGCTGGCGACCGTAACCGCGGCAAGCAGCAGAGATATGCCTTTCACTCGACCTCCTCGGCCATCGGCCGCTTCACATCCACCTGCCCGCTTGACCACCCAGCCGCGCCGTTCGAGCTCGACTACCAGGGAATCTCGATGGTCCCCTTGAATCTCGATCGTCCCGTCCTTGACGGTACCCCCGGAGCCACACTTGCGTTTCAGCGCCTTGCAGAGGCTGGCGAGCTCCGACGCCGCGAGCGGGACTCCGGTGATCAAGGTCACCCCCTTGCCGCGGCGCCCTTTCGTTTGCCGCATGACCCGCACCACACCATCGCCCTTCGGCGGCGCCGCAGATCGCCGGCATGCACACCGAATCGTCGGCTGGCCGCAGCGCGGGCACATCTGTCCGTGCGCCGTCGAGTACACTAGGCCGCCATCGCGGCGGGCCGACTTGCCTGAGCCCCTCACGCTCCCACCTCGTCGTGCCTTATCGTATCGCGACGCCTGCCTGACGCTTGAACGCCGGCGTCGCGCGCCTTTCGAAGACGGCGCCTGTGCGAACCACGAACACGGCAGCAACATCGCGCTGGGTCGCCCAGTCGAGTCCTTCGTCAGGGCCCAACACCATGAGCGCGGTTGCCAGCGAGTCCGCAGTCATGCAATCCGCCGCCATCACCGAAACGGAAGCCCCATCGTGTGCCACCGGGCGACCGGTCCGGGGATCGATCGTATGTCCTACCGGGGTGTCGCCGAGGAAATAGAAGTTGCGGTAGTTGGCCGATGTCGCCAGCGCGCCATCGACCAGCGCCACGGCGAGCGGCGCGAGGGGCGGATCCGACCCGGCGCCCAGGTCAGGCTGTTCGATGGCGATGCGCCAGCTGCGCCCGAAGGCGGTGCGCCCGCTCGCCCGCACCTCACCGCCAACCTCGACCATCGTGTGCCGCCAGCCTGCCGTGGCCAAGGCGGCGACTACCGCGTCGACCGCGTAGCCTTTGGCGATGCCGGATAGATCCACGTACGCGTCGGCATCGAGCTTGGTCGCCGTACCGGCGGCCACATCCACGGCGATCTTGTCGGTGCCCACATGACGCAGGGCACTGGCGAGCAAGCGGTCTGAAGGTGGCGCGTCGACGCGGCCCGACGGGCCGAAGCCCCAAGCGTTGATAAGCGGACCGGCGGTGACGTCGAAGGCACCGCCGGAGTCGGCCGCCAGGTCGATGGCGGCCGATAGCACGCCGACGGTTTCCGGCGACAACGCGATCGGTTGGTTCGCCGGGGCGCGGTTGAGCTCGGAGATCTCGGAATCCGCCCGATAGGTCGACATCTTGCGGTCGATCCGTTCGAGCGTGGCGTCGATCAGAGCACCGATGGCGGCCTCTTCAGCAGTCGCGCCGGCATCGTCCACGCGCACGCTGTAGCGCGTCCCCATCGTGGGCCCGCTCAGCAGCACGCCCGTTCCGGGCTCGGTTGTGGGCGCGCAAGCATCGCCGAGCAAGATCAACACGGCTATGCGGGCGGCGACGACGGCGACGCCGTTACCCGCCAGCGAAATCAAGCCTGCGCGTGCGGACTTTGCCGGGGCAGGCGATCGGCAGAGGGCGCGGAACACGGTCGTCTATGAGACATCGACGCCCGCGCCAGCCCAGCTGCCCTTCATGCCGCCCTCGGTCAGCGAGCACTTGTGGGGGAACTCCAGGCTGCAGTCGCCGATTGGCTTGCGCAGTGCCGGGTCCATCAGCTCGTGGATGTCGAGTCGCATCGCCTCCCTGGAGTACGCCGCGAGATCCAGGATTCCGGTGTCCATTCGGATCGCGTCTTCGGGGCAGACTTCGACGCAATACCCGCAATAAACGCAGACACCCAGATCGATGTCGAAGCGTACCGGGTACTTTTCCACGTTCGGATCTGGATGCTCTCCGGGCACAATGGTGATGCACATAGCCGGGCAAACCGTCTCGCAGAGCATGCACCCCACGCACCGCGGCGTGCCGTCGTCGCGCACGGTAAGCCGGTGCCGGCTACGGTACCTCGACATGAGAGGCCGGAGCTCCTCGGGATACTGGTACGTGGCGGCGGCGCGGATGTGCTTGAGACGCCCTACCCGGTGGGCGATGTGCAGAAAGAGGTTACGGAAGAAGTGCTTTGAGGTGATTCTCAGGCCGGAGATGATCTGCGGGATGTAGAGGTTCTCCCAGAATGTCAGCTCGCGTCTTTGGACGACTTTTACAGTCACGAGGTCCCCTCTGCAAAGAACAGCAGCACCAGGGCCGTCACCACGACGTTGACCACCGCGACCGGGAACAGCCCCTTCCAGCCCAGGCCCATGAGCTGATCGTAGCGGAAGCGCGGCAAGGTCCAGCGTAGTTGCATGAACAGCCAGGAAAAGGCCACCACCTTGATCGTGAAGCTCGCCACCCCAAGCAGGACGTAGACGAGGTTGGTCAACGGGATCTGCGCGCCCCAGGGGAACTGGAATCCCTCCGGCGTGAGAAACGGTACCTGCCAGCCACCGAAAAACAGCGTCGTCGTAAGGCAAGCGACCATGATGGTCTCAAGGAAGTCCGTAAGGAAGAACATCCCGAACTTCATGCCGCTGTATTCGACGAAGTAGCCGATGATCTCCGACTCACCTTCGGGAAGATCGAAGGGCAACCGCTTGGTCTCCGCCAGCGCCGCGGTCACGAAGATGAAGAAGGCCACCGGTTGGGTGACGATTCCCCACAGCGGTATCCAGCCACCGACCATCTGCCCCTGGGCGCGAACCAGCTCAGACAGGTTCATGGTTCCGTAGACCATGATCACGCCGAGGATGGCCATGCCCAGTGCGATCTCGTAGGAGATCATCTGCGCAGTGGCGCGCAAACCCCCCATGATCGCGTAGTTGTTGCGGGAGGCGAAGCCGGCAAGGATGACGCCATAGACGCCCATCGAAAGCATGGCAAACACGTAGAGTAACGCGGCGTTGATGTTGGCCACCTGCAGATCGATGACCAGATCTCCCCATACCAGCCGGTCCCCGAACGGGATCGCCGCGAAGGCCACCAGGGCGAAGAATACCGAGAAGAATGGCGCCAGGGTATGGAGCGTCTTGTTGGCGCCGGTCGGAACGATGTCTTCCTTGGTGAACATCTTGATGGCGTCGGCGATGCCGTGAAACAGACCCAGCGCGCGAAAGCCGAAGATGGGGGCGCGGTTGGCCCCGATCCGATCCTGGATCAGCGCCGATTGCTTACGCTCCACCCAGGTGTGCAGGCCGGCGAAGTTGATCACGCCGAAGAGCACGATCCCGGCCAGCGTCAGCTTGATGAGGAGCGCTTCGATCACAGTGTTGCCGTCTCTGCTCGCGGCCCTGGCGGCGGGCTGTTGGGCGCGATCGCGGCACCTTCAACTCCGATGGCTTCGTAGCTCAGCCCGGCGAAGGGCGCTTCGGCCTCGGCAAGCGCCGCGAAGATCTCTTCGGGTTTCGCCCAATCGAGCGGTCGACCGAGCAACTCCGCGAGCTTCAAGAGCAGGCGCCAGTCCTCCTGCGAGCGCCCGTAGGGCGGCATCACCCGACCGACTCGCTGGACGCGACCCTCGCAGTTGACGAACGTCCCATCCTTCTCGACGTAGCCGGCAGTCGGCAGTGTCCAGTGGGCGAGCGACGCCGTGGCGTTCTCGTTCGTCCCGGAAAAGACCAGGAGATCGACCTTGTTGGCCAGCTCAAGTGCCTTTTCCTCGCCGAAAAGGTCCACCAGATCGTGCCCGAAGACCCAGATAGCGTCCAGGTTTCCGGCCAGCGCCTCGTCCAGGATCTGCCCGGCTTCTGGCGCTTCGGAGCCAGCGAGGCCGAGCATCGTCGCCCCGAGCGTGTTCGGGTTCTTGTCGGCCTTGATGAGGAAGTCGTCCGAAGAGCCAGGCTGCTCAGGAACGTTGGCGCTGATTTGCGCCCCCTGGAACACCTCCCGGATCAGGAAGAGCTCCTCATTGGTCAGTTGCGCGGAGGCGATCACGCCCAGGCGGGCGCCGTCGCCACCGAGCCGTGACGAGATCGTCTCCATAGCCTGCTCCCAGGTGGAGTCACCGGCGGGCCCGCGCACCAGGTCGAGGCGCTCGTGATCCAACCAGCCGAGGCCGTAGCGGCCTTCGTCGCACAGCCACCACTCGTTGACGTCGGCGTTGTAGCGCGGCTTGACGCGAGCCATGCGGGCGCCGTCGTTCAAGTGTGGCCGGTCGAGAACGAAGTGCATGTCGATGTTGCATCCGCGACTGCAGCCATTGCACACCGTAGGGGCGCTCGAGAGGTACCAGACGCGGGCCTTGAAACGGAAGTCGGTTTCGGTGAGCGCGCCCACCGGGCAGATATCAACGACGTTGGCAGAGTAGTCGTTGTCGAGCGTGGCGCCCGGATAGATGGCCAGCTGCGCGCGGTCGCCGCGGTTGAAGATGCCGAACTCGTGAGTCTCGGTGATCTCGTCGGTGAAACGCACACATCGGGAGCACAGGATGCAGCGTTCCTGATCGAGCATCACATGCGGGCCGAGCTCTACTGCCTTCTGCTTCTTGACCTTGTGCTCGCGGAACAGCGGGCTGTAGAGCCCGAAGTTCATGTAGAAGTTCTGCAGGTCACACTCGCCCGACTGGTCACAGACGGGACAATCGAGCGGGTGATTGGCAAGCAAGAACTCCAGAACCGACCGCCGACCGTCCTCCGCCCGCTCGTTCTGCGTGTGCACGACCATCCCCTCGGTGGCCGGCAGATTGCACGCGATCTGCAGCTTGGGGTTCTTCTCGACTTCCACCAGACAGATACGACAGTTGCCCGCGATCGAGAGGCCCGGGTGATAGCAGTAGCGCGGGACGAAGATCCCGAGCTGCTCCGCGGCCTGGATGACCATGGTTCCCTCGGCGACCTCGATCTCGCGGTCGTCGATGGTGAGCTTAGGCATTCACCGCCTCCACACTCTCGGCCTTGCGGCCGCTACGGACAAACTCCTCGAACTCGTCCCGGAACTTGCCGATGTACGACTGCACCGGCCAGGCAGCGGCGTCGGCGAATACGCAGATGGTCTTCCCCTCCATCTCGCCGGCAATGGTCAACATGTTGTCGAGGTCCTGGATATCGCCTTCGTTGGCGACGATTCGCCGCATGATGCGGTGCACCCAGCCGGTGCCCTCACGGCACGGCGAGCACTGTCCACAGGATTCGTCGGCGAAGAACTTCGAAGCGGACTCGAGCGCATCGACCATCGAGGTGGTGTGGTCCATGACGATGACGCCGCCGGAGCCGGCCATCGTGCCCGCGGCCATCAGCGAGTCGAAGTCCATGGCCACATCGATTTCCTCGGCAGTGAGAATCTTTGCCGAGATGCCGCCAGGGATGACGGCCTTGAGCCTGTTGCCGCCGCTAACGCCGCCGGCATACTCCTCGTTCTCGATGAGCTCGCGAAGCGTCACGCTTACCGACGCCTCGTAAACTCCCGGCCGCACGACGTGGCCGCTTACGCAGAACAGCCGCGTACCACCCTGGCGCTCCGTGCCGATGGCGGCAAAGCGATCGGCGCCCTCACGGAGGATGAAGGGCACACAGGCGAGGGTCTCGACGTTGTTGACGATCGTCGGGCAGGCGAAAAGGCCTTCGATCGCCGGAAACGGTGGCTTGAGCTTGGGGAAACCCTTGCCGCCCTCGAGCGAGGTCAGCAGCGCGGTCTCCTCGCCGCAGATGTAGGCTCCGGCTCCTGCGTGCACCACCACGTCGAGGTCGAAGCCGCTGCCCTGCATGTCCTTGCCGAGCCAGCCCTGCTCGCGGGCCTCTTCAATCGCGCGGCGCATGCGGTGGGCTGACTCGAAGTACTCGCCGCGAATGTAAATGTAGGCCTTATGGCAGCCGATGGCGTAGGCGGCGATGATCATCCCTTCGAGCAGATTGTGCGGGTCGCGCTCCATGATGTAGCGGTCTTTGAAGGTGCCCGGCTCACCTTCGTCGGCGTTGACCACCAGGTACTTCGGCTTGTCGGTCTCCTTCGGGACAAACGACCACTTCCTGCCAGTCGGGAACCCGGCACCACCGAGGCCACGTAGGCTCGGCTTGGAGACCTCCTCGATCACCTGCTCCGGCGTCATCGAGCTCAGTACCTTCCTGGCTGCGACATATCCCTCGTCGGCCACGAAGTCGTCGAACCAGGTTCCCTCGGGGTTGCCGAAGCGCTTCGACAGGATCGGCCCGTCGGAACAGACGTAGGGCGACGGTTCCGGCGTTACTTCCGGTGAGCCGGGCGCGGTGCGCGCATCCTGGAGTATGTCGTCGACCGTGGAGCCCTCCAGCGGCCCGACGAATCTCTCATCAAGCTGCGCCATCGGCGCCATCTCGCAGGCGCACAGGCACTCGGTCTCGGTAAGCGTGACCGCCCCGTCGGCAGTCGTCTCGCCTGGCTTGATGCCCAGCTTCTCCTCGATGCGCTCGAGAAGCTCGCCGCCGCCGCGCAGCAGGCAAGGGAGGCTCGTGCATACCCGAAGCTCGCGACGGCCAACCGGCTGCGTGTGAAACATGTTGTAGAACGTGACCGCCTCGTGCACCTGGGATCGCGGCACGCCGAGGATGCCACCGACCCAGGCCTCCGAGTCCAGGCTGACGTAGCCCTGGTTCTGCTGGACGAGCCACAGCACCGGCAGCATCGCCGCCTTGGGGTACTCGTAAAGCTGCACGATCTCCCGTGCCTGACCCTCGAGATCCGGCAGGTTCACCGATCGAGCTCCCCGCCGATCATGTTGACCGAGCCGAAGGTGGGAACCATATCGGCGATCATTTCGCCTTCGAGCAGCTTCGATAGCGCTGACATGATGGCAAAGCATGGCGGCCGCACCCGAACCCGGTAGGCGTTGCCGGCGCCATCGCTCACCACGTAGAACCCGAGCTCGCCGTTGGCACCCTCCACCGGGTGGTAAACCTCTCCTACCGGAGGACGCACGCCGTGGCCGTGCATGACGAGCTTGAACTGCTGCATGAGCCCCTCGATGTTGCCGTAGCTGTCCTCCTTCGCAGGGAAGAAAGCGCGCTTCTCGTCGGTGGCGATCGATGGAAGGTAGAGACGACCCGAACCCTCGAGGGTCGGACCGGTCACGGCGCATCCGCCCGAGAACGCGCCGATGTCGCCCATCTTGGCGAGGTCGACCATCTCCGCAGCCGGGATTGGACGCCCGGTCTCGGGATTCACCAGCACTGGGCCACCGGGTATCTGCTCCAGTGCCCTTTCGACGATGCGCATGGATTGCTCCATCTCCTCCATACGCACCAGATACCGATCCATGTTGTCGCCGCGAGTGCCCACCGGCACATCGAAGTCGATCTGGTCGTAGACGGCGTACGGGCAATCCTTACGGACGTCGTACTCGGCGCCGCTGGCGCGCAGGAACGGCCCGGTGATCCCATAGGCGATGGCGTCTTCCGCCGAGATCGCGCCGGTGTCGTTCATGCGATCTGCGAAGATGCGGTTGCGGGTGAGGAGCGCGTTGGACTCCTCCAGCACCTTGCGGGTCTCCTTGAACGCCTCGACGCAAGCCTCGGCGAACCCGTCTGGAAGGTCAGCCTTCACTCCGCCAACACGACAGTAGGTGATGGTCAGCCGCGCCCCGGTGACCTGCTCCACGAGCTCCCAGAGATACTCGCGCGCCTTGATCATGTAGAGGAAGACGGTGAAGGCGCCGAGCTCCATGGCGGTGGCACCAACGCACGTGAGATGGTCCGAGACGCGCGAGATCTCGGACATGATGACGCGCACGTAGTGACAACGCTCGGGCACCGAGATCCCGAGGAGCTTCTCCACCGCCATGCAGTAGCCCATGTTGTTGATCAGTGGCGATACGTAGTTGAGTCGATCGGTGTAGGGCACGACGCCGTTGTAGTCGACCGTCTCCGACATCTTCTCGAAGCCGCGGTGGAGATAGCCGATCTCGACGTCGGCGGCTTCGATCTGCTCGCCCTCGAGCTTGGCGACGATGCGAATAATGCCGTGCATGGCCGGATGGGCGGGACCGATGTTGAGCATCATGTCGCGCGTTTCGAGTCCGGCAGCATCCGGCTCGGAGATCGATCTCGTCTCCACTATCGGGTTCTTTTGCATGGCCATGGCGAGCAGACCGTCTAGTTCTGCGGCCCGATGAGGGGCTGGCGCTTGTTGACGGGATAGTCCTTGCGCAACGGGTGGCCTTCGAAGGGCTCGTACATGAGAATCCGCCGGAGGTCAGGGTGTCCGGTGAAACTGATCCCGAACATGTCCCACACCTCACGCTCGAGCCAGTTGGCTGCCGGCCACAGCGAGATCAGCGAGTCCACCTCTGGCTCATCCTCCTGCGCCGGTACCACCAGCCGGAGTCGATGCTTTTGGGTCATCGAATAGAAGTGGTACACGACTGCGAAGCGCCCCTCGCTCTGGGGTCCGGGCCATGGGTCCGGGTCGGGTATCTGCGCAGAAGGCCTCACAGATACACCAGAGGATGCGAAGAACGCGCGTGCCGGCGCCTTTCCGAAAGCGGAATAGTCGACCGCGGTCACGTCCACCAGGAAGTTCATCCGCAGCGCCGCGTCCTCCTTGAGGAAGCGCGCAACCGCGAGCAGTGACTCCGGACGCAACAGCAGCGTGGCGTCGCCGCGGTACGCGTGCGAGGCAAGCACCGCATCCGGGAATCGGTCGGTGACCGATGCGAGCAACGAGGAGTTGTCCATGGTCAGAAGATGTCCGGCCGTTGTTCCGGCTCGGGGCGCTTGCCGGTCGTGTGCTGCGCTTGGATCTTGTCTTGCAGCTTCATCAGCCCGTCCAGGACCATCTCCGGCCGCGGTGGACATCCGGGAATGTAGACATCCACCGGCATGATCGTGTCGATGCCCATGACGGTCGCGTAGTTGTCGTAGAAGCCGCCGGTGCACGTGCACACCCCGAAAGCGACGACCCAGTTGGGATCTGCCATCTGCTCGTGGATGCGCTTCAGCACCGGAGCCATCTTGTGGCTGATGGTGCCGACGACGAAGAGCACGTCGGCCTGACGGGGGGAGAATCGCGGTAGCCCTGCGCCGAATCGGTCGACGTCGTAGTGGGAGCAAGCAGCGGCCATGTACTCCATGCCGCAACAGGCGGTGACGAACGGGTACTGAAAGATCGAGTACTTGCGGGCCCAGCCGATCGCCGCATCGAGACGGCTGGTGAAGTACGACGGTTCGCTTTGGCCGAAGTAAGACGGGTCTTTCTGCATGTCACTTCCAGTCCAGGGCGCCGTTGTCGCGGGCGTACACGTAGCCGACGATCAGGATGCCGAGAAACACCCCCATCTCCACCAGACCGAGGAGCCCTAGCCGGCGGTAGAGCACGGCCCAGGGGTAGAGAAAGACGAGCTCGACGTCGAACAGAATGAACAGAATCGCGGTTAGATAGAACTTCACCGCCAGCTTCCCGATGGGCAAGGAAAAGGGCTCCTGACCGCACTCGAAAGGGCCCAGCTTCTCGGCGGTGGAGTTCTTTTTCCCCAGCACCGAGCCCAGCCAGACCATGACGCCGGCGAGGCCACCGGCGAGCACGAAAATGACGGCAATGCCGATGTACTCGTTCACGAGTCGACGACCTTGGTAGCGGGCAGTTGAAGAAGGACTTTGAAATCTAGCACGGGCGGGAACGCGGCATCTCGCACCGTTGTCGGGTTCATGGCGACACCGCCCAGGACATCAGGCCAGCAGGGAAGATCCCACCGGCCAGGGTGACCAACGCCGCTACCGCCAGCGCCGCCGTCACCGCCAGCGGGAAACGCGGCGGCGGCGGTGCAACGGTACTGCTCATATACATGAGCACCGCCACCCGCATGTAGACGAACGCGGTGATCACGCTGCAGCCAACCGCAAGAATCGCCAGGGCAACGTAGCCTGCCTGCACCGCGCTCGTAATGACCCCGAACTTGGCCACGAATCCCGCCGTCGGTGGGAACCCGGTGAGCGACAGCAGGAACAGCAGCATGACCGCGGCCAGCGCTGGTCGTTGCGCAGCCAACCCTTGAAAGCCGTCCAGCTTCTCGCCGCGCTCGCCCAGCGCGATGACCACGCCGAAGGCTCCGAGCGTCATGAACACATAGAAGAAAGCATACGTCATGGTGGCGGAGGCGCCCGAGGGCGTGCCGGCAACGAGACCGAGCAGCGCGTACCCTGCGTGGGCGATGGACGAATAGGCCAGCAGGCGTTTCATGTCGGTCTGCGACAGCGCCAGGATGCTGCCGACGAGCAGGGACAGCCCAGCCAACGCCACCACGATTGTCGAGAGCACGGCGGCCTCCGTACCGAACGCGACCATCAGGACCCGCCCGAGCGCTGCCAGGCCGGCCGCCTTGGAACCGGCCGCCAGGAACCCGGCAACCGGTGCGCTGGCGCCCTGGTAGGCATCCGGCGCCCACGCGTGGAATGGCACCGCGGCGATCTTGAAGGCAAGCCCGCCCACCACCAGTCCGATGGCGACCAGCAGGAACGGCTGGCTTACCAGGCCTCGCGAGTACAGCGCCGAGGCGATGCCCTCATAGGCGGTCGTGCCGGTGAGCCCATACGTGAGGCTGATGCCGAAAAGCAACAACGCCGAAGCAAAGGAACCGAGCAGGAAATACTTGATCGCCGCCTCATTGGACGCCGGCCTCTCCACCCGGATGCCGACGAGGATGTACGAGCAGAGGGTCATCAGCTCGAGGGCGAGGTATAGCGGAATGAGGTCGGCGGCCGAAACCGAGATCATCATTCCGGTGGCAGCCAGAAGCAGCAGCACGTGGTAGTCGCCGCGCGGGATGCCGTCGTCCTGACGGCGCCCTACCGAGAGCAGGGTGGCTAACAGCAGTGCCGCGGCGATCAGCAACTTGAAGAACTGTGAGTAGCCATCCAGCACGAACATGCCGGCGAAGCCGCTGGTCACGCCCGATAACGAAGCCTGACTCGCGGCAATCCCTGCGGCCAGCGCGGCGACTGCGGTGCCTATGGAGGCGACATGCCCCTGTCGAATGCGGCGCGCCGCGAGCATGAGCGCCAGCACGGCGACGACGAGAATCATCTCCGGCACCAGCAAGGCCAGATCGGCGGCGTTGGGGGCCCTCACTGCAGGCCTCCGATGGCCAAGAGTTCCGCCACAGGCACGCGAAGATAGGACAGGACGAGCTCGGGATAGAGACCCAGGCACAAGGCGAGCAAGACCAGCGGCGCCAAGGTCACGAACTCACGCGAATTGAGCTCGAGCTTGAGCCCCTCGAGCCCCGGGTTCGGCCGCCCCATCACCACTCGGTAGTACAGCCAGACCATGTACGCCGTTCCCAGGGCAACGCCCCAGACAGCGGCGACACCGAGCCATACCTGCGTTCTGAACGCGCCGCTGACGATGAGGAACTCGCCGACGAAGGAGTTCAATCCCGGCAACCCGGTGGCCGCCAGGCAGAAGAACGCCAGCATCGTGCTGTAGACCGGCGCCAGCCTGGCGACGCCACCGTAGTCCTTGATCTCGCGCGTGTGGGTGCGCTCGTAGATCATCCCGAC
This sequence comes from Acidobacteriota bacterium, assembly GCA_965205505.1. Taxonomy (GTDB): domain Bacteria; phylum Acidobacteriota; class UBA890; order UBA890; family WLXD01; genus DASCOT01. Next base: position 1,563,114 of record CBDBHB010000009.1, on the reverse strand, counting down.
GCACAGGAAGAGCGCCGCGGAGATGATCCCGTGGTTGATCATCTGCAGGATCGCGCCCTCGACACCGCTCTGGTCGAGGGTGAATATGCCCAGCGTGACGAAGCCCATGTGGCTGACGCTGGAATAGGCGATCAGACGTTTGACGTCTGTCTGCACCAAGGTCACATAGGCGCCGTAGACGATCGCCACCGCGGAGAGCACCAGCATGGGGGTGAGGAACAGCTGCACGCCCTCGGGAAGGATGGGGAGCGAGACCCGCAAGAACCCGTAGGCGCCCATCTTCAGGAGAATTCCGGCCAGAATCACGCTACCTGCCGTGGGTGCCTCGGTGTGGGCGTTCGGCAGCCACGTGTGCACCGGGAACATCGGCACCTTGACGGCGAACGCGGCCAGGAAAGCAGCGAAGAGCCAGCCCTGAGTTACCGGATCGAGTTGCTGTTGGGCAAGGGCGAGCGCCCTGAAATCGAGGGTGCCGGCCGCCTGGTGCAGCGCGATCATCCCCACGAGCATCAAGACGCTTCCGGTCAAGGTGAAGATAAGGAACTTGACCGAGGCAAAGACGCGCCCCGGTCCGCCCCAAACACCGACCAGCAGAAAGATCGGAACGACGATGAGCTCCCAGAAAACAAAGAACAAGAACAGGTTCGAGGCGGCGAACAAGCCTATCATCGCCGTCTCGGCCACCATGAGCGCGGCGTAGAACTCGCGCGGCTTGGTCTGCACCGCGGTCCACGAGACGCTCACACAGAGCACGCTCAGCAGCGTTGCGAGGAAAATAAACGGCAGGCTGATTCCGTCCACACCCATGCTGTAGGTGATGTTCCAGGCCGGGATCCAATGGGCCGACTCGACGAACTGCAGTGCGCCCGAGCCCTTGTCGAAGCCCGTGTACAGCGGCACCGAGACAGCCAGCGTCGCTGATGTCGTGGCCAGCGCAATCCAACGCGCCCGCCGCGCTCCGCCGACGAGCAGGATCACCACGGCGCCCAGTAGCGGCAGGAACGTCGTGACCGACAGCACCGGATAGCTCATCATCGCGCCAGCACCCAGACGAGCACAGCGACGATTCCGGCCGCCATGATCAACCCGTACTGCTGCGCATGTCCGCTCACCGCGAACTGCGTTACCCGGCTCACCATTTGCGTCAGGCGCCCGACGCCGATGATTCCGGAATCGACGACGATGCTGTCGAAGCTACGCATGAAACGCGCCACGCTCAACACCGGCCGTTGAATCACGAACTCGTAGGTCTGACCCACGAAGCCGTACTCGAGCCGCGTCAGCGGCTCGTTCACCAGGGCCAGGAACCGGACGGTGCCTCGGCGGTAGAACCAGTCGGTGTCGAGGCTGACCTTGGGCTCCGGGTCGAGTTGCCTGAGCAGTAAGAAGAAGCCCAGCGCGGTGAAGCCGAGCATGCCGAGCGTATTGGTGACGTGCGCCAGCGTGTAGGGGTGGTAGTCGACTGGGTTAGGCAAGTACTGGTACAGGAGCCCGGGAAACAGCCCGATCACGGTGCACGCTACCGCCGCGAGGCCCATCGCCGCCAGCATGTTCCGGGGCGGCTCCTGAGCGCGCACGCCTGAGTCCTTGCCGAAGAACATGTAGTACGGGAGCTTCAGACCGGTGTGCAGGAAGGTCCCGGCCGAAGCCAGCGTCAGCGTCAGAAAGATCCACGGCATATGGGCCTCGCCGGCGGCAGACACCACCATCGACTTGCTCACGAAGCCACTGAACAAGGGCACTGCCGAGATCGCGAATGCGCCGATCATGTAGAGCCCGAGGGTGATCGGCATAGTCTTGTAGAGACCACCCATCTCGCTGAGTTTGCGACGGCCGGTCACCTGCAGCACCGCGCCCGCGCCCATGAACAGTAACGCCTTGTAGAGAATATGCGCGAATGCGTGCGCGGTGGCGCCGTTGATGGCCAGCGCCGTTCCTATACCGACGCCACAGACCATGTAGCCCACCTGGCTGATGATGTGGTACGCGAGCAACCGGCGTGCGTCGTTCTCCAGTACCGCATAGACGACGCCATACACCGCCATCGCCGCTCCCAGCCACACCAGCAGCTCGGTGCCGGCGAACCCGCGGATCAGCACATAGACCGCCGACTTGGTGGTGAAGGCGGTCATGAAGACGCCGCCGGTGACCGTGGCCTCGGGGTAGGCATCAGGAAGCCACGCCCCGAAGGGCGGGACCGCGGCGTTGATGAGGAAGGCGATGAGGATGAGCGTCCACGCAGCGCCGCCGGAGAACGCGCCCATGTCCCCGAACGCAAGCGACCCCGCTGCGGACCAGTGGAGCACGATCCCCGCCAGCAGGACAAGGCCGCCGACGACGTGTACCAACAGGTAGCGGAACCCGGCCGCCACGGCTGATTCCTCGCGGCGCAGCCACACCAGGAAGACCGAGGAAACCGCCATCAGCTCCCAGAAAACATAGAGCGACAGGAAGTCCCCAGCGAAGGTCACCCCGAGCGCGCCGCCCGCGTACGTCAGGGCGCTGACGTGCTGGGAGTCGTCGTCGACGTGAAGCGCGTAGACCATGCCCACGAAGGCCATGATCGAGAACACATAGGAGAACACCAGGCTGAGGCTGTCGACACGGCCGAACACCAGCTCCTGCCCGAGGAAGCGCACCGCACCGTACGTCCCCGGAGCCATCGTCCAGCAGGCGACGACCGCCGCGGCTGGCACCGCCAGCATCGCCGCGCGCTTGAGCTGACCCTTGAGGACGGGTATCGCCCACGCGCCGAAAATGAGGATAAGGCCGGGGTGGACCCACTCGAGGCTCATCGCCGCTCAGTCCTCATAGTAGCCCTCAGGGCGCATCAACCAGGCCTTTCCGATGAGCTTCGAGATGACGATGATCGCTACGCACGAGATCAACCCGTACGCAGACCCCCACGCGGGCCAGGTCTCGAAGGAGAAGTGCGGGTGGCCGTGTCCGTACACCAACGGCAGACCGACCTCGGCCAACACGATCAGCGCCAGGCCGATGTAGAACAACCACTTGATGCGCGCGAAGCGAACGGGATCCTCCAGCTGCCTCTGCAAGAAGCTCACGGCATGACCCTGCCGGCCAACTCCAGGACGAAGCCCGGGAAGATACCCAGGAGTAAGCTTGCCGCGGCGCTGATCACCAGCGGCGCCACCATCCACGGCACCTCCCGAACCTCCTCCGCGCCGGGCGATTCCTCCTCGAAATACGCCTTGTAGACGACCGGGCCCAGGTACCCGGCGCTCAGCAGCGAGCTCAGCAAGAGCACGCCCAAGAGCACGGTGCTATCGCCGTCCACGGTGCCCAGAGCGATATTCCACTTGGAGACGAAGCCGCTGGTAAGCGGAATCCCCACGATGCTCAGGGAGGCCAGCGCAAACGCCGCCATGGTCCACGGCAGGCGCCGGGCGATGCCGGACATCTGACTGATCTCGGTTTTGTGCGTGGACGCGTAGATCGACCCGGCACACATGAACAGCGTGATCTTCGAGACAGCGTGGTTGGTGATGTGGGCGGCCCCGCCCATAACGCCGCTGGCATTCAGCAACGCCGCGCCCAGGATGATGTACGAGAGCTGGCTGACGGTGGAGAACGCCAACCGGGCCTTGAGGTTGTCTTGACCGAGCGCCAGCAGCGACGCCGTCAGGATGGTCACCGAGGCAACCACTAGGGCCAGCTGATCCGCGCCGATCTCGCGCATGGCGTCCGCACCGAAGACAAAGAGAAACACCCTGAGTGTGGAGAAAACACCTGTCTTGACCACCGCCACGGCATGCAGCAACGCGCTCACCGGTGTCGGCGCTACCATCGCAGCCGGTAACCAGCTATGCAGCGGCATGAGCGCGTTCTTGGCGAACCCGAACAAGAAGAGCGCGAAGATCACCAGCAGCAGCGTGGGCTGTTGCGCTGCCTGCGCCGCCTCCACGATGCCGCCGCTGCGGAACTCCAAAGTGCCGGCGAGGTTGTAGATCAAGATGATCGCGGGCAGCAGGCAAAGCTTCGCGGCGCCGAGAAGGTAGATGAGGTATTTGCGCGCCCCCGCCCGCGCCTCGTCGGTCTCCTTGTGCGCAACCAGTGGGTAGGTAACGAAGGTCAATCCTTCGTAGAAGACGAACAAGGTAAACAGGTTGGCCGAGAATGCGACCGCAACAGTGGTCGACAGCGCCAGGGCGAAGCAGGAGAAATAGCGGGTCTGGGCGTGCTCCTCGAGGGTGCGCATGTAGCCGATCGAGTAAAAAGACGTGAGGATCCAGAGCAACGACGCGCCCAGAGCAAACAGCAGACCGAAAGCGTCGACTCGGAAGGCCAGCTCGACGCCCGGCAGGATGTGGAACAGCACGCTTCCGGGCGTTCCCCCCGCCAGGACCTCGGGAACCATGGACGCCGTCAGGACGAACATGACGACGCCGGCCGCAACCGACCAGAGCTCACGCAGGTTGGCGCGCCGCTCGCCGGTACACGCGATGAGAAGTGCGCCGACGGCCGGGACGAGGACGATTAGGAGCGGGAGCAAGGGCATGCCGACAGGATCACCACTTGAGCTCGGTCAGATCCGCCACGCCAGCCCCGGGCTTGTTCCGGTTCAACGCGATCACGAGCCCCAGGCCAACGCCTGCCTCTGCCGCCGCCACCGCGATGACAAACAGGGCCAGCACCTGGCCGCGCGGATCATCCAGGTGGCGGCTGAAGCCCGCCAGACTGAGGTTTACGGCATTGAGCATCACCTCGACCGAGACGAACATCAGGATGATGTTGCGCCGGGCGAGAAAACCGAACGCACCGATCCCGAAGAGGATCGCGCTCAATCCCAGGATCGTACCGATGGGCGGAATCAAGACGGGCCCCTCTTTCGGGCGAGGACGACAGCCCCCACGATGGCGGCCAGGAGCACCAGCCCAGCGATCTCGAAGGGCAGTGCGAACGGGCCGAACAGCGCCATGCCGATCTCCTCGAGACCACCCGGCGCCAGGGCTTCGGCCGCCACGCGCCTGACGGTTGCGCCGGAGGCTGCGGCACGGTCGAAGGTCTCGAGCTGGGCAAGCCAGGCCAGAGCTCCAAAGGAAAGTCCAACGGCAGCGGCGAACGGCCAGTGTCTTCCGAAGCGCGGCCGAGCCTCCTCACCCGGAAGGTCAAGCAGCATCAGCACGAAAAGGTAAAAGATCAGAATGGCGCCCGCGTACACGATGATCTGTACCACCGCCAGGAACTCAGCACCGAGCAGCAGAAAGATGCCCGCGACGTGCAGGAAAAGCGCCAGCACCCAGAGCATGCTGTGAACCGGGTTCTTCCGGGTCACCGCCAGAAGCGCGCTCGCAACGCTGGCTCCGGCCATGTAGTAGAAGGTTGCCTGTGCGGCAAGCATGGTCTCTTCCGGTCACCCCGACCGAGGCTCGACTCAGAAGTCCGTGAAGGCTTCACCATCTGAGCCCAAGAAACAGGCCCCTCGCTCATACCGTCGCTGCGGGGCTGACTGGCGACGGTAGGCCCGATGCGAAGCCTCGCCGCCGGCCGATTATCGCTGAGCACCGGATGCGCTTCAAGCCACGCCCGCAGCGGGACATGGTGTCAGAGTGGGCTGGTTGACCAAGTGCCCCGGTGTTCGATCATCCACTGCTGCGAGTCGAGCCCGTCGACCGCCGCCGTGTCCGACGGAACATACTCGCCGTCCGCAGTAAGACGCCGCGCGTTGACGTTGTCCGCCAAATGGGTTGCCATGATCCATCGCCGGATTCCGTCGCGCAGCCCCGCGTCGCGGACCGGCAACAGCACTTCGATGCGGTTGTCGAAGTTTCGCGGCATGAGGTCTGCGCTGCCGATGAGCAGCTCCTCGTCGCCGCCGTTGCGGAAATAGTAAATGCGGGCATGCTCCAGGAAACGGCCGAGGATCGACTTGACGCGAATGTTCTCGCTGACGCCTTCCACCCCGGGTCGCAGGCAGCAGATGCCGCGTACCTGCAGATCGAGCTGAACACCGGCCCGCGAAGCACGATAGAGCGCCATGATCGGGTCGCCAGTCTTGATTCCATGGGGCGCCGCGATCACGGATGGGTAAGCGAGCGCCGCGCAGGGCAGCGAAATCAGCGTCGCACGAGAGACCTTAGTATAGGGAGCTGCCAGCAAAACCACACCGGCACGCAGGAACCGGCACATGAGAACCCTGTACTTGATGCGGCATGCGAAATCCGACTGGGGAGCGGCTTTCGGATCTGACCACGAACGACCGATCAATGCTCGGGGGCGACGAGCCGCGAAGGCGATGGGCCGCTGGATCACGCAGACCAGACGGCCCCCGGAGCTGGTCGTTTGCTCGACGGCGACGCGCGCGCGCATGACCGCCGAGATCGCCCACGAGGCAGGCGCTTGGAGCGCGGACCTGCGCCTCGAGGAGGCGCTCTACGAAGCGCTTCCAACCGCGATCTTCGACGTGATCGGCGCGATCGATGACAGCCTGGAAGCGGTCATGCTGGTCGCTCACGAGCCCGGGTTATCGGCCACCTTGTCGTTGCTGCTGGGCGCCGCCTCGGTAGCCTTCCCCACCGCGGCGGTCGCTTGTATCAAGCTCGCACCCGATGGCTGGTCGTGTGTCGAGCCCTCCTGCGGCAGGCTTCTGTGGTTTCTGCCGCCGCGTCTTCTCGACCGACGATGACGCCGCTTCGGTCGGTACCGGCCTTCAGGTGGGTGCCACGACGAGCACCAGACGGCGCTGGTACGCTAACTGGAACAGGGAGCGTCGCGATTGGCGGCGCTGCGCACCGCAGATGTCGCCATGATGCGTGGCCGCGGCAGCGACGCAGCTTTGGCAAAGTCGGAGAACGTGCGCAGCGCCGCAAGCGCCCGCGCGATGCTGTCGTCGCTCAGCTCACCGTTTCGGGCGATCCCGGCGCCCAGCTGGATGACCTCACGGATCTCGTCAAGTAGGCGAAACCCCTTGCCGGGATCGAGCTCGAAGACAACAAGGCGCGCGCTATTGGAGCCCAAATCGACGAGGCTGACGTAGCGCACCCTTCAGGGGCGTCCTGCTCCGCCGCCATCCGGCTCATTGAACGCTACGGCCACATTGAAGAAGACGTCGATCGGTACCCCGTCGCGAGTCGCGGGGTTGAACCGCCACGTCCGCACCGCCTCGATCGCGAGCCGCTCGAGCTCGGGGTGCACGGCTCGGACCACCTCGACCTCGCGAACTCGTGCCTCACGGTCGATCACCAGTTCCGGGAGCACGTACCGCGGCAGACCCATCTCGACGGCCCAGTCTGGCAGCTCGATGTCAGATTTCTCCACCACCTCGGGAGCCGTGATGCTGCCGCGCACCTGGACCGGATCCACCGGCGGCAGAACCACGACCGGGGAGGGCTGCGGCTCGGCCACGACTGGAGGCGGAGTCCGCTGCTCTTCCGACTCGTCGGGTGTCGCCGGCTCGGGATCGACGCGGGCCGCCGGCACCGAACGCATCGGGAAGTAGAGGCGACGGTTCGCCTGCTGTTCCTCGGGGAGCTCTTCTGCCACGAAGGCCCAGCTCACCGGATAGTGCCCGACTTGCTCGATCAGGACGGAATAGTGCTCTGAGGGATCGATCGCCACCGCCAGCGGCGTCGTGCCGTCGAGCCGACGGCCGTTGAGCAGAATACTGGCGCCGTTCGGCCTGGTGACGAACTGGTAGATGACATCGCTCGGTGTCGCCTGGCTCCGCGCCTCCGCAAGGGCGAATAGCGTTGCCTCGGAAAGCACGCCTCCCGGTGCCGGTGCCACCTCGATAGGAGCCGGTTCCAGGGGTACATTAGCGTCCGCCGTCAATTCTTCGGAGTCCAGTACCGCAGTCACACCTGCGACATCCGCAGGGTCGCCGGCGCCACCTCCGTCAGCATCCGCCTCGGGATCGGCCCCCGTATCCACGGCACTCGAGTCGCTCGCCGCCCGTGGCTCGGGTGTCGTTGCCTCGACAATCGGCTCTGCAGCCACCGGCGGCGGGGCAGAAGGCGGCGAGGGCGCGGCAGCCGGAGTCGACTCGCTGCCGCCGCCGGCAAACATGGCAATCGCCAGCACCACGAGCAGCACCGCAGCACCGCCACCGGCGGCGATCTTGCCGTTCGTGGTCTATAGGAAGTCCGTGACGCTCGCTAGCCACGCTGCAGCCGCCGGCTGATCCGCCGCCTCGCCGACCACAGCGCCCAGAGTAGCAAGCTGGGTGGCTGCCTCTGCCGCCGCAGGCGTCGCCAGCTTCATCGTCTTCTTGTCGACGTCCATCGCCTTGCGCTTGGCGGTCGCGCTGAGCATGACGGCCTCGTCCGCGGGCGCCGCACCGAGAACATCGCGCACCGTCTCGGCGAACTCGTAGCAGCTCGCATAACGATCCGCAGGCTCCTTGGCAAGCGCCCGCATCACGACCTCATTGATCCCAGCGGGAAGCGTCTTGCACACTTCGTCCAGCTGCTCGGGGTCCTCGTGCACGATCTTGTACATGATCGTCGTAGCACCGGCACCGAAGAACGGTTTTCTGCCGGTCAACATCTCGTAAACCATGACCGCCAAGGAGAACTGATCGGAGGCGCCGGAGACCTTGTGCCCGGTGATCTGCTCGGGCGACATGTACGCCGGCGTGCCAATGATCGTCCCGGTGGTGGTGAGGTTGGAAGTGGCCTCGCGGGCGACACCGAAGTCGGTGATCTTGGGCTGGCCGCGCCGGTTGATGAGAATGTTCGCCGGCTTGATATCGCGGTGGACAATGCCGTGATCGTGGGCGAAATCGAGCCCGCCGCCGAGCTGCAACAGGATGTCGGCGGTTTCCTTGTACGTGAGTATGCGCTCCGACGCAATGATCGAGTCGAGAGCTTCGCCACGAACGTACTCCATCGCCAGATAGAGGCTCTCGTCCTGTAGGCCGGCGTCGAAGATCGTCACCAGGTTGGGGTGCGACATCCGCGCGGCAGCGCGAGCTTCTACCTCGAAGCGGCTCCTGAGCTCACTGACGTCCTTCTCGTCGAGGCCGGGGTGCAGCTGAATGACCTTGACGGCGACCTCGCGATCCAGGACCGGATCCTTGGCCAGGTAGACGACGCCCATCGCACCGCGGCCCAGGATGCGTTCGATCTCGAACCGGCCGATAGTTTCCGGAAGCTCCACAGCGACTCCAGCAGGTGCCCTGCGGCAACCCTGGCAAGGACCGGTGCATGAACCGGCGACAGCAGACCGGCATGGTAGTTGGACGCACTGCCGCGGAGCAAGAACCCGCTACGATTCAGCTGCCTGCCAAGACGTCACGATCCCCGATTGGGTGTGGCTTTCTTGCTCCCCCACCTCGACAAATCCCCAGTTTTGGGGCGAGCGCTCTTCACACAGCCTGTATGGGCTCGTTCAGCGCCTCGTTCGACTCCTTGAGCTGCTCGAGGTCTTCAGCCGTCTGGTAAATGGCACCACCGCCGGCGCGGAAGCTGCGCGACATCTCCGCCATGCCGTGCTGGGCATACTCTGCCAGGTCCTGGGTAATTCGCATGGAACAGAACTTCGGGCCGCACATGGAGCAGAAATGCGCCGTCTTGTGTGCGTCCTTGGGCAACGTGGCGTCGTGATACGCGCGCGCCGTATCCGGATCGAGCGACAGGTTGAACTGATCCTCCCAGCGGAAGGTAAACCGCGCCCGCGAGATGGCATCATCGCGCGCCTGGGCCGCCGGGTGCCCTTTCGCGAGGTCGGCGGCATGCGCGGCGATCTTGTAGGCAATCACACCCTCCTTGACGTCGTCGCGGTCGGGCAAACCGAGATGCTCCTTCGGGGTCACGTAGCAGAGCATGGCGGTGCCGAACCAGCCGATCATCGCCGCCCCGACCGCCGACGTGATGTGGTCGTACGCTGGCGCTATGTCGGTTACCAGCGGGCCGAGCGTGTAGAACGGCGCCTCGCCGCAGACCTCGAGTTGTTTGTCTATGTTGACCTTCACCTTGTGCATGGGTACATGGCCAGGCCCCTCGATCATCACCTGACAATCCTTGTCCCAGGCGATTCGGGTGAGCTCACCGAGCGTCTCGAGCTCGGCGAATTGCGCGGCGTCGTTGGCATCGGCTATACACCCGGGCCGCAACCCGTCACCGAGCGAAAAGCTCACGTCAAAGGCGCGGACAATGTCGCAGATGTCCTCGAAGTGGTCGTACAGGAAACTCTCGCTGTGATGCGCTAGACAACCACTGAGCCATGATCGAACCACCCCGCGAAACGATTCCCGTAACCCGATCCACCGTCAACGGGATGTGTTGGATACGAACTCCCGCATGGATGGTGAAGTAGTCGACGCCCTGCTCGCACTGCTCGACCAGCGTGTCGCGGTAGATCTCCCAGGTCAGGTCCTCGACCTTGTCGACCTTCTCGAGCGCCTGATACATGGGCACCGTGCCGATCGGCACCAGGGCGTTGCGCACAATCCACTCCCGGATGTTGTGGATATTGTTGCCGGTCGACAGGTCCATGACCGTGTCCGCACCCCAGCGGATCGCCCACACCATCTTGTCGACCTCGTTGGCCATCGACGAGGTAACGGCAGAGTTGCCTATGTTGGCGTTGACTTTCACCAGGAAGTTGCGGCCGATGATCATCGGCTCGAGCTCGGGATGGTTGATGTTGGCGGGGATAATCGCTCGCCCACGCGCAACCTCATCGCGTACGAACTCCGGCGTCACGGTGTCCGGAACCGCAGCGCCGAAGTCAACCCCGTCACGCACAGACGCCTCAGCCAGCCGGGTCCTTCCGAGGTTCTCGCGGATAGCAACATACTCCATCTCGGGCGTGATGATCCCGGCCCGTGCATAGGCGAGCTGCGTGACGGCTCTGCCGTCGGCGCCTCGTCGCGGCTTGCGCCGGGCGGGGAACTCGGGCACGAGCCGGTCGCCACTGACGAAACCGTTATCGGCAGACTTGATGTCGCGTCCGGTGTACTCGGTGACGTCATCCCGCTGGTTCAGCCACGCCACGCGGCCGCGCGGCAGGCCTGTTTCGATATCGATCTCCGACTCGGGGTCGGTATACGGACCCGAACTGTCATAAACGCGAAGCCGTGTCTCCTGGGCGTCCGCGCTCAGAGTGATTTCGCGCAGCGGGACGCGCAGACCTTCGTGCACGACCCCTTCAACCCAAACCTTGGTGGATGCCGGCATCGCGCCGGTGGTAACAGAAACCTTTAGCGGCGTATCCGCGATCGTCATGGAGCCCCCCCGAGTATGTTGGATCGACCCGATCATCGGTGGCGCCAGCACGCCCGTCAAGTGGACCGAACAACCCCTGGCTTCAGAATCACGCCTTCATGGCGCGTGCCATTCATCAGCACCGTAACCGGCGAGTCGAGTCGGACGTGGCGCACGAAGGGGGTCTCGTCCTTTGCCGGACAGCCGCGTAGCCACTCCCAGTCGACGAGACCCTCGCCGGCCTCCGGATTGACCGTGAAGTAGCCGACATCGTTGGCCACCAGGTTCTGGAAAAAATGCGTTCCCTGCGATGGGCTCACCGCCATATCACGGAATCCGGCCTCGACAATGACGCGCGCTCCCGAGATCTGGTCCCACGACACGGGGATTCCGAGAAGCGGATCGGCCGAGCCCCACCGGCCCACACCAAAGAGCGCGTAGCTCGTTTCGTCGGCGCACAGCCGCGCGTTGAAGGCAGCGATCTGCGCGGCCACCACGCGGCTCTGGCTGCGCTCGAAGGAATCGGAATCAACGACGACGAGGTCGTGGATGTCGTCCAACTGACCGGATCCCAGAACGCTGCCGCTCTGACAGACAAGCTGGCCGGGCTCGTAGCCGCTGATGTCGGCACTGCCGGGATCGAGCGCAGGCACAACCGGTCGAAACTGCAGAAACCCAAACTCTTTCGGCGTGCCGGGCGGTGTCGACAGGTTGACGGCAAACTCGATCTCCACTGGGCCCCCGGCTCCGTAGGCTCCCAGCTCGAGGAGATCGCTCAAGATCGGTGCCAACGGAAACAGGCCATGCTTGAGGATCGGGGCGAAGGTGACCAGCCGCGTGCCGGGGCGCGACACGCTGTCATAGATGACGTCGTTTTCCGGTGAGTAGGTTGACCCGACGGCGGCGAGGGTTCCGTCCTCCTCGGCGACGCTCAGGTCGTAGCGCTCGATCTCGGCCTCGAGCGCTCGACCGGTCTTGTCGACAGACAGGGCAAAGAACTCACGCTGTGAGTTGCGCAGCGCATCTCCGGTAGAAGACATCTGCAGGAGGCGATCTGGGTGGCGCGGAGAGAACCGTAGGCAGATACCGCCGCTGGCGACCTCCTCGCCAAGCCCGAGCGCGACCGCGGCGAGACCGTCCTCGGCCTTTACCGGATCGACCGGATAGAAGTTCTGGGACAGGGCGACACCCGCCAGCTCGGGATAGAAGCGTTCCCCATGCAGGGCGCCGACGACTCGCTGTACGATCACGGCCATCTTCTCGCCCTCGAGCCGATATGTCGTGGCGCTCACGTAGCGCTTGGCGCGCTGCGCGAACGTCGACGCGTACACGCGCTTTACTGCCCGGATCAGGCGCGGCAATCGCACGTCGACGTCGGCGTGATCGTTGGCGATCATGAGGGTCTGGTAGACACCGGCGAATGGCTGATACTTGGCGTCCTCGAGCAAGCTCGACGAGCGTACCGCCAACGGATAGTCAACCAGCTCCAGGTACGAACGCAGGTCGCGCTGGATTCGGAGTGGGAACGTCGCCTGTTCGAAGCGCGCCTCGATCTCGTCGTCGTCCTCGCCACGCAGAGCGAAATCGCGAAGGTCATTGGCGTCGAGGAACTCGTCGAAAACGTCGGTCCCGATGATGACGCTCGGCGGTACGGCGAGACGCACGTTCTCGAATCGATCCTCACCGAAGTCTTTCAACAACCGGCGCGCAAACGCCAGACCGCGAGCCTTGCCGCCCAGCGCCCCGCCGCCAATCCGAGCGAAGCTACGCTCCGGATTGAAACGGCCAGCCTCAAAATCGGCCACCGCAGCTCGCCGGCGTTCGTCGCGATGTGTGCGGATCGCGTCAATCACGAAGCGGCGCAGGGACTCCGCCCCGTCGAACTGTGAGATCTTCAGCGGCCGGAACCGGTAGGCGATGTCGAACTCCGTGTGCGCCTTGAGCCAGGTGGAGAAGTCGTTCTGCTCGGCGTGATTCCAGATGCTCTCGGCCGGCACGGTGTGTAGGGCACGCTCCAGCTGTCGGAGGTCACGGGCGCGGGCAACCTCGGTGCCGTCGGGCATGCGGAAGACGAAAGGGCCGAACCCGAAGTTCCGTCCCATGAACCGACTCAGCTCCTGCAGAAGCGTCGGCGAGTACTTGTGCAGGAAGGACGTTCCGGTCGCCTCAGCAAGCGCCGCGTTCTCGCGCCGTCCGGAGTCGAGCACCACCGGTACATCGCTGTGGCGTCGCAGCACCTCGCGCGCGAACTGCACACCGGCGTCTGGACAGAGCTCGCCGTCCTTGGGGAACTCGACGTCAGAGATGACCCCGAGGATGTTGGCCTCGTAAGTTTCAAAAAAATCCCAGGCGCGCTCGTAGTTGCTGGCAAGCACGATCTTGGGGCGTGCCTTCACGCGCAGCAGCTTGTGAGCCAGGTTGATGCCGTCCGGCACTAGGCTGGCGGTGTTCTGCAGCACGGCCGTGTAGATCACCGGCAGGAAGTACGAGTAGTAGCGAATGTTGTCCTCGATTACGAGGATCACCTGGACGCCCATCGTGTCGACGTCGTGCTGGATGTTCATCAGGTCCTCGGCCCACTTCACGATCGCCAGGAACAACTGAATGTCACCCTGGAACAGAAAGGCACGATCGATATCAGCGAGGCCATGAGCGCGGATGAAGTCTTTGAGCTCGCGCTCGTGGTAGGCAAGCATGATGATCGGCACCTCGACGCCCGCCGCGCGCAGACCGCGGGCCAGCTCCCGAGCGTGCATCTGGCCCACCTTTGGTGAGCTGATCACGAGGTCGTAGTTGGGCCGCCGCTTGACCTCGTCGAGCGCCTCCGATGCGGTCGAGACACGGTGGATCTCAGGCAGGGTGGAAAGCTCGACCCCCAGGAACTCGCCGAGCACCAAGGCATCTGCGAGCCGGTCCTCGGCGAACATGAACGAGTCGTAGAGGCTCGAGACCAGCAGCACGCGGCGGACGCGCCACTGCATCAGATCCTGGAAGCTCCCCAGCACCTCGCCGGGCTGCCGCTCCTGGTCAGGGAAAATCTGACGCATCGATAGTCCTGAGATCCGGAGTCCCCGCTACACGACCCCCTGGTCGATCATCGCGTCCGCCACCTTGACGAAGCCCGCGATATTGGCTCCCAACACGTAGTTGCCGGGCACCCCGAACTGCTCCGATGTCGTTTGGCAGGCGCGGTGGATCTCACGCATGATGCCATGGAGCTTGCCGTCGACCTCGGCACGACTCCACGACAGTCGCATGCTGTTCTGCGACATCTCGAGCCCCGACGTGGCCACCCCCCCCGCATTGGCGGCCTTGCCCGGAGCGAACAGAATGCCGGCGTCAATGAACGCGTCTACCCCGTCGAGCGTAGTCGGCATGTTGGCGCCCTCGCAGACTAGCCAGACGCCGCCGGCCAGCAGATTTGCGGCATCCTTCCCGTTGATCTCGTTCTGCGTCGAGCTAGGGAAGGCACAATCGGCTGGGTGATCCCAGAGCGGGTTGTGATCGTCGTCGGGATTCTCGACCGAGTACACCGCCTTGGGGTACTTCTCGGCGTACTCCTTGATGCGGCCCCGACGCGCGTTCTTCAGCTCCTTGACGAACTCGAGCTTCTCGCCGTCGATCCCCGTCTCGTCGTAAATCGATCCGCTGGAGTCGGAGAGCGTCACGACCTTGCCACCCAGCTGCAGGATCTTCTCGACGGTGAACTGCGCCACGTTGCCGGAGCCCGATACGAGGCACACCTTGTTCTCGAGCGTCTCGCCCCGAGTGGCCGCCATCTCCGCGGCGAAATAGACCGACCCGTAACCGGTGGCCTCCGGGCGGATCAACGAGCCGCCCCAGCCCAGGCCCTTGCCGGTGAGCACACCGGTGAATTCATTGCGAAGACGCTTGTACTGACCGAAAAGGAACCCAATCTCGCGTCCCCCGACGCCGATATCACCGGCGGGCACGTCGGTGTTGGGTCCGATATGGCGGCACAGCTCGCTCATGAAGCTCTGGCAGAAACGCATCACCTCGGTGTCGCTCTTACCTTTAGGGTTGAAGTCCGAGCCGCCCTTGCCGCCCCCCATCGGCAGCGTCGTAAGAGCGTTCTTGAACACCTGTTCGAAGGCGAGGAACTTCAGGATTCCGAGGGTTACCGAGGGGTGAAAGCGCAGGCCGCCCTTGTAGGGGCCGATGGCGCTGTTCATCTCGATCCGGAATCCTCGATTCACCTGCACGGTGCCGCTGTCGTCGACCCAGGGAACACGGAACATGATCACCCGCTCGGGCTCCACCATGCGCTCGACGATCTTGTAGCGTCGATACTCCGGGCGTTGCTCGAGCACCGGCTCGAGCGACTCCAGCACTTCGTGAACGGCCTGATGGAACTCCGGCTCGGCCGGATTGATGGCCTTTACGGCAGCGAGGATGTCGTCGACAAACGAGCCCATCGAAATGTGTCCTCTCATGAGCCGCCGGGTGTCGCAGACAGGCCCCGGCTCAGTGCGAGTTGGTGCGGAAGTCACAGGCGCATGGCGCCGACCGCTAACTTCTACCACGTTGCTGTAAGGCCGGCTCGCCGGCAACATGGGTACGCCCATCCACCGACAACCGCCGGAGAGATACTCGATGAATCGTCGCCTAGCCGTGATCGTCATTGGCCTCGCACTGTTGTTGACTCGATCCGACGCCTTGGCGCAGGCGACGAGGCCACTCGATCACGGCGCCTACGAGATCTGGCACGGCATCGCCGACGAGGCTCTGTCGCGTGACGGCCGCTGGGTGATGTACCGGCTCACCCTCCAGAACGGCGACCCGGAGCTCGTCGTGCGCAGCCTGACGGACGACCGCGAGATGCGACTTCCACGTGCAACGGACGCCCGCTTTTCCGCCGCCGGTGGTCACGTCGTGGCGCTGGTTCAGCCCGCCAAGGAAGAGGCTCGGCGTGCGCGCCTCGACGGCGACGATAAGCCGAGGGCGGAGCTCGGCATTATCGACCTGTCGACCGGGACGATCTCACGAGTCGAGAGCGTTAAGTCGTTCGCCCTGCCGGAGAAAGCCGGCGGCTGGGTAGCGTACCTTCTCGAGGAGGCACCCGATGCCACAGACGACGAGACCGACAACGACACCGGCACCGGCACCGGCAGCGAGCCCGACGACGGCGACAAAACCACGGGCTCGCCGCTCGTGTACCGAGATCTCGACAGCGGCGTCGAGACCCGGCTCGAGAGCGTCGCCGAATACGCCGCCTCCGACGACGGCGCGCTGCTCGCCTACCTCACCTCGACGGTCGATGGAGCAGCAGACGGCGCGTTCGTGCTGCGAACCGGCAACGGCGACATCGCGACCGCGCTCCAGGGTGCCGGACGTTATACGCAGCTAGCTCTTGACGACGCCGGGAGTCAGGTCGCGTTCTTGACAGATCGGGACGACCGTGAGGCCGACCAGCCCGAGTTCGCCGTCTACGGCTGGGACGGCGGCGGCGAGGCCCGTCGGCTAGCCGCCGCCGGTACGGCCGGTCTACCGACCGGCTGGTCGGTAAGCGAGCACCGTGGACCGGAGTACTCGCGTGACGGCGAGCGACTCTACTTCGGGACAGCGCCAAGCCCGCCGGCCGAGCCCGAAGCGGCGGAGCTGCTCGACGAAGAGAAGGTGGTCGTCGATGTCTGGCACTGGCAGGATCCGCTACTGCAGCCCATGCAGCTTCTTCAGGCCGAGGAGGAAGCCAAGCGGACCTACCTCGCCGTCGTCCACCTCGACGACGGCCACGTGGTGCAGCTCGCCGATCCAGAGGTCCCCGACGCGGAGCCCGTGGGCGACGACGACTCGTTCCTACACGGGGAGTCCGGCGTCCCCTACCGCAAGGAGATCTCCTGGGATTCGCCGCGCATCCACGACCACTATGTGATCGAAACGAACACCGGAGCGCGACGCAAGATCAGCGGCGCACACCAAGGCGCGTTCGAGCTCGCCCCCGACGGCCATCACGCGCTGCTCTGGGACGACCGCGGATTGGGCTGGCGGGGATGCTCGTGGACCGGGGCTACGACAGGCGCGCCGCCAACCTGCGTCGAGCTCACCCACGAGCTCGACGAGCCGTTCCACGACGAGCGGCACGACTGGGCGTACCGTCCGCAGCCGCACGGCTTCGCCGGCTGGACCGATGACGGGAGCGCTCTCGTCTACGACCGCTATGACGTCTGGGCGCTCGATCCGAGTGGCGAAGCGGAGCCGCTTCCGATAACCGACGGCACCGGCCGTGCGTCCGCCACGCGGCTGAGGATCGTGCCGCTAGATCCCGAGCGGGAGACGTTTGATCCTGCCGTCCCGCTGCTGCTGTCAGCGTTCAACGAGGAAACGAAGAACGCCGGCTTCTGGCGCCACCGGATCGACGGCGTGGGCGAGCCGTCCGTGCTGGTCGACTCGCCGCACCGTTACGGCCGACCCGCCAAGGCGGCCGAGGCCGACACCCTACTGTTCACCCGCGAGAGCGTCGACGAGTTCGCCGACCTGTGGATCAGCGATCTCGGCATGACCGATGCTCGCCAGGTCAGCGACGCCAACCCACAGCAGGGCGACTACAACTGGGCCACCGCCGAGCTCACCACCTGGCGCTCGCTCGACGGCGAGCGACTCGAGGGGCTGATCCACAAGCCGGCCGACTTCAACCCATCGAACAAGTACCCGCTGCTGGTGACCTTCTATGAGCGCAACGCCGACAACCTGCACCAGCACCACCCACCGACACCACATCGCTCGGTGATTCGTCAGGGGTTCTACGCTTCGCGTGGCTATGTGGTGTTCACCCCCGACATCACCTACCAAGTCGGCTACCCCGGCGAGAGCGCCCTCAAGGACGTCGTCTCCGGCGTGCTCCACATGATCGACCGGGGCTACGTCGACGAACACAACATCGGTGTGCAGGGGCACTCATGGGGCGGCTACCAGATCGCCTACATGGTCACCAAGACCAACATCTTCAAGGCCGCCGCCGGCGGTGCCGTGGTCGCCAACATGACCTCGGCCTACGGCGGCATCCGCTGGGGCACCGGCATGAGCCGCATGTTCCAGTACGAGAAAACGCAGAGCCGGCTCGGCGCCACCCTCTGGGAAGCGCCCATGCGCTACCTGGAGAATTCGCCGCTCTTCTGGGCCGACAAGATCGAGACTCCTTTGATGATGATGCACAACGACCACGATAGCGCCGTGCCCTGGGAGCAGGGCATCGAGATGTTCGTGGCCCTGCGACGGCTCGGCAAGCCCGCCTGGCTAATCAACTACAACGGCGAGCCCCATTGGCCCACGACGCACGCCAACAAGGTCGACTGGAACATCCGCATGCAGCAGTTCTTCGACCACTACCTGAAAGGAGCACCGGCACCGAGATGGCTGGCGGAGGGCATCCCTGCGATCGAGAAAGGCAAGACGTTGGGCTTGGAGCTATCGAAGGATGGGCGACAACCCGAGCGCTAGCGTGCCGCGCTCCCGCCCACTCACGTGCACCCTTGACGAGGGCTGGTAGTCCAGGAGAAACGTACTGTATATGGTCGCCACCTGCTGGAGCGGATCTGGGAGCTTCGCGACAATGCCAGCGCCTATGACGCCACGTACATCGCTCTGGCGGAAGGTCTGGAAGCAACCCTGCTTACCTGCGACTCGGCGCTGGCGAGAATCCCGGGCATCCGCTGCCGCGTCGAACTGGTTGTTGCCTGAGGGCCACGGACCGACCCGGATCATGCGGGTGCGCACGCCGCTGCGCTCTTGCCGAGCGAGGAACAGCTAACGAACCCGGCGGCAAGGGCTACCGGGGATCGTGAGAACAGGCCATGTCGCGGAGCTGGCCGGCGTCGGTCGATCAGCCGTCGCCGCGGCCGGGGCTGTGCAGCACCGGGGCGGGAACCTCCACCGCGCCACCGTTGAACTCGGTGACGTTGTAGCCGGGACCCTGGATGCCGTAGTAGGTGCCGGGGAACAGCTCGGAGCGCTCGGGCTCGGTCGCCGATGCGACCTTGGTGATCTCCGCGGCGCAAACCTTGTACTCGGCCGTCTGGGTGACCGGATCGCCGGCGTCGTTGGTGAGCAGGTTGGCGCGTGCCTCGGCAAAGTGCAGCGGCATCCAGATACAGCCCGGGCGCACCTGGCGCGAGACGATGGCGCGCACCTGGACGGCGCCGCGGCGAGTCGACACTTCGATGAGGTCACCATGTTCGATGCCGCGCTTGCGGGCATCGCGCCGGTGGATCTCGACGAACGGCTCCGACTGCTTCATGTGCAGGCCGGTCTCACGGCGTGTCTGGGTAGCGCAGTTGTAGTGGTACAGCGTGCGCCCGGTTGACAGCAGCAGCCCGTAGTCCTCGTCTTCGACTTCCATCGACGGGCGGTAGTCGGCGGCAACGAAGAGTGCCTTGCCGCGCAGCGCGCCACCCTCGTGCAAGAACTCCGTTCCCGGGTGTTGCGGATCCGGGCAGGGCCACTGGATACCCGTCTTGCCGCGATGCGCCTCGGCATCGATGCGGGCGTGGCTGATGCCGGCGAACTGGTGGGTATCGCGGGCGAGCTCGTCGTAGACCTCGGCCGCGCTCTCGTAGTTCCACGAAGCGCCGGCGGCATTGGCAAGATTTCTGATGATCTCCCAGTCGGGGCGCGCCATCCCCGGCGGCTCCACCGCCTTGCGTACGCGCTGCACGCGGCGCTCTGAATTGGTGAACGTGCCCTCCTTCTCGGCAAACACCGCGGCCGGTAGGATCACGTCGGCGAAACGGGCGGTCTCGTTGAGAAAGATGTCCTGGTAGACCAGGAAGTCGATGTTGTTGAGCCCTTCCTCGAGATGCTTGACATTGGGCTCCGACAACACGATGTCCTCGCCCATGACGAACATGCCTTTGATACGCTTGCCCACCTCTTTCATCATGATGTTGAGGTTCATACCGGGGTCGGGCGACAGCTTCACGCCCCACGACTTCTCGTACTTGGCGTGCACCTCGGGGTCGTCGACGCGCTGGTAGCCCGGCAGGTAGATCGGCGTCGCGCCGGCGTCGTTGGCACCCTGCACATTGTTCTGACCGCGCAGCGGGTTCATGCCGGACGACGGCTTGCCCAGGTGGCCGGTCATCAGCACGAGGTTGGCGAGGCAGTAGACGTTGTCGGTGCCGTGCGAGTGCTCGGTGATGCCGAGCGTGTAGTAGATACCCGCCTTCTTGGTGGTGGCGTAGCGTCGCGCCGTCCAGCGGATGTCCTCGGCAGGTATACCGGTGACCTTCTCCGCTTCCTCGGGCGGGTAGCGCAGCACGGTATCGCGCACCGACTCCCAATCCTCGGTGTTGGAGTCGATGAACTCCTGGTCGACGAGGCCCTCGGTAACGATGACGTTGGCAATCGAGTTGAGCAGCCACACATCGGTGCCGGGGCGCAGCTGCAGGTGCTTCTCGGCGATCGACGCCATCCAGATCGAGCGCGGATCGGCCACCACCATGGTGGCGCCGCGACGCACCGCCTGCTTCATCTCCATGGCGATGATCGGGTGCGCTTCGGAGGTATTGCTACCGATGACGAACAGGAAGTCGGCGTCGCGGATCTCGCCGATGGAGTTGGTCATCGCGCCGGCGCCGAACGTTGTGACCAGACCGGCCACGGTGGGGGCGTGTCACGTGGCAGCGCATTGATGCACGTTGTTCGTCCCGAACACCGCTCGCGCCATCTTCTGCACCAGGAAGTTCTCTTCCATGGTGCAGCGCGACGACGAAACGAAACCGAGGCCGTCGGACCCGTGCCGCTCCTTGACCCCGAGTAGCCCGGCCGCCGCAGCCTCGAGCGCCTCATCCCAGCTGGCCTCGTGCATCTCGCCGTCGTCGCCACGCACCATCGGCGTGGTCAGACGGTCCTCGTGATGCACGAAGTCGTAGGCGAAGCGGCCCTTCACGCACAGGTTGCCATCGTTGGTCGTGGTACCCACCGGCGGGCTGGTGACCTTGACCAGACTGCCCATGCCGTCGCGGCCTTCCGGATCGACGTTGAGGTCGAGCTGGCAACCAACGCCGCAGAAGTTGCAGGTGCTGCGCACCTTGGTGAGCTCGCGCTCGGGCTTGTGACCGCGGATGAGCGGCATCTTTTCGCCCATCGCCCCGGTCGGGCAGACGTCGATGCAGCCGCCGCAGAGCTCACAGGTGGTGTCCATGAGCGACAGCTCGTCGACCGTCGAGATGGTGGTCTCGGAGCCACGGTTGGCCAGCGTAATCGCCGTTACGCCCTCGATCTCGTCGCAGTAGCGCACGCAGCGCGCGCACAGAATGCACAAATCCGGATCGAAGTTGATGTAAGGGTTGCGGTCATCGGGCCGCGCCGTGCGCACCGGTTCCATGTACCCCCAATCGGTCGGTGCGTCGTACTTCACCGCCATGTCGAACAGCTCGTTGCGGGCGCCGGGCTCGGCCTCCTCGCGGGTGCCCGGATGGTCGGTCATGTAGAGCCCGAGCAAAGTCTTGCGATGACGGTCGATACGCGGGTTCTCGGTGGTGATTTCCATGCCCGCCGTCGCCACGGTTGCACAGGCGGGGGGAAGCTTGCGCCAGCCGTCGATCTCGACCAGGCAGGTACGACAGGCGCCGGCCGGGTCGAGCCGCGGATCATGGCACAGCGTCGGGATATAGATGTCGTGACGGGCGGCGACGTCGAGCACGGTCTCGCCTCGCGTGAACGCGTACTCGCGACCGTTGAGCTTGATCGTGTCGTCGCTCATGCCTCGAAATCCTCTGGGAAATGCTCTAGCGCCAGCGTCAGCGGCAATGGGGCGGCCTGGCCCAGCCCACAGATCGACCCTTCGTTCATCTGCCATGCGGCGTCGGCGACGTGAAGTAGCGCGTCGGCCGAAGCGCCGTTGCCGTCCATGTGCTTGTCTAATCCTATACGTAAATAGCGCGTGCCGATGCGGCATGGCGCACACTGCCCGCAGCTTTCGGCCTCGAAGAACACCAGCTGCGAGCGCACCGCGTCGCGCATGTCGACGGTGGCGTTGAGTACCACCACGCCAGCTGAGCCGAGCATTGAGCCCACTTCGCCGAGGGGTTTGAAGGCGAGCGGCCGGCCGCGCTCGGACGGCGGCAGGAACCCAGAGCTGGCACCGCCGGGACTGAACGCCTTGAACTCGCCAACATAGCCGCCGGCGGCCTCGACCAGCTCGTCGAGCGTCACCCCGAGCGGCAGCTCGTACGTGCCCGGCCTGGCGACGTGTCCGCTGATGCAATAGAGCTTGCTGCCCGCTTCATCGCGACCCAATTGGCGGAACCACTCGCCGCCGCGCTCGATGATCGACGGCACGCAGGCGATGGTCTCGACGTTGTGCATCAACGTCGGCTTGCCCCACAAGCCGAACTCGACCGGAAACGGAGGCTTCAAACGCGGCATGCCGCGCTTACCCTCGAGCGCCTCCAGCAACGCTGTCTCCTCGCCGCAGATATAGGCGCCGTTGCCGGCATGCATGTGGAAGTTGACATCGCCGAGTACGCCGCTGTCCTTGTATCGCTGGATGGCCTCCTCGATGACCTTCCACGGGATCTCGAACTCGCCACGCAAGTACAAATAGACCTCGGTCGACTCGATGGCTTTGGCGGCAATCGCCAGCCCCTCGAGCACCTTGTCGGGCCGGCGCTGCATGACCTCGCGATCCTTGAACGTACCGGGCTCGCCCTCGTCGGCGTTCAACACCACGTAGCGCGTAGTCTCCGCCTGACTACGAGTCCCCTTCCACTTGATATGGGCTGGAAAGCCGGCGCCGCCACGGCCCTGCAGGCCGGATTCCTCGATCGCCGTAACCACCGCTTCGGCACCCATCTCCGCTGCCAGCGCGAAGGCGCTGCCGCTGTAGTCCGGTGCGCCCAGAAGATTGCACGCCAGGGTGTCCGGATCGTCGATCTCCGGGCCCACGTATCCGAGCCAGTGCTCGTCAGGGACGTTGGCGGCGGCGCGGAGCTGTTCCCAGTCGCCATCGGCCGCGTGGATATCCTCGATGCTGACGCTCGGCAGCACCCTGCGGTCTCGCAGCACCGCCGGCGGAACATCACAGCCGGCGAGGCACGAGCAGCCCTCAACGGGCAGCCCGGCTAACTCGGCAGCTCGGAGCACCTTGTCGGCGCCCGCCATCTGACACGACAGCCCGGTGCAGACGCGTACCTTGGCGTCCGGCCTCGCGAGCATGTGGTAGAAGCTGCCGACCCCATAGATGTCGGCTTCCGGGATGCCGGTCTCTTCGGCAATCCGGCGCGCTGTTCCCTCGGTCAGGCCACCGGCCTGCTGCAGCAGGTCGGGAATCTCGTGACGGCGATCGTTGCTCATGGCCCGACCATGCTAGCAGGGCCGTGGGGCGTCCATTCCGCGGAGCGCGAGGCGCAGCGTCACGTCGCGGCCAGCGGGCTGTTCGCGACCTCGGTCACCACCATCTCTACAGCCATTTCGCTCGGTGCTTGCAAGTTATCCGAATTGGATATATCTATATTGGATAAATCATTCTCCCCACCACCGAGCAACAAGACAGCGTATGACCTACGGTAAGCTACCGACTATCTCGCCGCTCAAGCCGGCGGTGCTGCACATCCTGCTGGCTCTGAGCCCCGGCCAACTGCATGGGCTGGGCATCGCCGACGCCATCGAGAGGGAGACCGGAGGAGAGATCCGGCTCGGCCCCGGCACGCTGTACCGGTCGCTGAAAGAGATGGCCGCGGCGCGGCTGGTGGAACAGGTCGGCTCGGCGGAATCCGGCGACGATCCGCGCCGCAAATACTACCGGTTGACCGACATCGGCCTCGAGGTGCTGCAGGCGGAGGCGGCGCGCCTGGCACGTATCGTCGATGTCGCCAAGCGCCGTCACGTGCTATCGGGCAACGTCTGATGGAGCTGCTCTACCGCGTGTTGCTGCTCGCTTACCCACGCCCCTTCCGACGCGAGTACGGCGCCGCCATGCTCGATCTGCTCCGCGTGCAGCACAACCGTGCTCGGCGGCGGGCACAGCCTTTTGCCAGCGCATCCTTCTGGGCGTTCGCCTTCGACGACTTGGTGCGTAACGCGTTCGCCGAACGCACCCGCCGATGGCAACACCGCAGCCCTCTGCACCACCCAGCGCCTCTTTCTGACAAGCCCACTCCCCGGGAACGATTCGAAATGATCGACACTACGCTTCGCGAGCTCCGACAGGCGGCGCGACGACTGGTCAAGGCACCCGTTCTTCAGCGTTACCGCGGTCGTCATTATTGGCCTCGGAATCGGCGCCAATGCCGCGATGTTCACCTTCGTCGACGCCGTGTTGGTACGTCCGCAGCCGTTCGCTCGGCCGGCCGAGCTGGTGGATGTGTACCAGGACTCGGATGACGGCGAGCCGACCTCGAGCTCGTTCCCGGCATATCGCGACATCGCGGCGCATGCAGAGATCTTCTCTGGTGCGGCGGCCATCATGCCCTTCAACGCCACGCTCATGAACGACGATGGCGTGGAGAGCGTGGCGGTGGAGTACGTGACGTCGAACTACTTCGACGTGCTCGGCCTGGCCCCCACCGTCGGTCGGGCGTTTCTGCCGCAGGAGGACGTGGATGGCGGCGAGCCGGTGGCGATCGTGAGCCATCTCGCCTGGCGCGAGCGATTCGGCAGCGATCCGGAGATCCTGGGGAAAAAGGTGCGCCTGGTGGGCTCACCGATCACCATCGTCGGCATCGGCCCTCCAGGCTACACCGGCATCATGCCCGGCTTCAGGCGCGACTTGTGGCTTTCGCTGTCGACCATGCGCTACACGATGGGAGAATACGCTGCCACAACGCTGGATCGCCGCGCCGACCACTGGTTCATCGTCAAGGCGCGGCTCGCAGAAGGTATTACGGCTCCCCAGGCGCAGGCTGCGATGGATGCCTTGGCGACGCGGTTGGCAGCCGAGTTCCCGGAGATGAACACCGGGCGGGATATCACCGTCTTCGGTGCGGGCGCTGTGCGCCTTCACCCCTCGTTCGACGGCAACCTCCTGCAGCTGGCGGCGGGCCTGATGACCATCGTCGGGCTAGTGCTGGTCATCGCCTGCAGCAACCTCGCCAACTTGTTGCTGGTTCGCGCCTCGACGCGCGGCCGCGAGGTTTCGGTGCGACTGGCTGTGGGCGCCTCCCGTGGGCGATCTTGTACATGTTGTCGGAGAGCGTGGTGTTGTCGTTGACCGGCGGCGCGCTGGGGCTGCTGTTGGCAGTTTGGGCGACCCGAGCCTTCAGCGCCGCCCAGCTACCGCTGGGCATGCCCGCACCGATGGACCTGCGCCCCGACCTGCGCGTACTCGCTTTCACGTTGGTGGTGTCGTTGTTGACCGGCTTCCTGTTCGGGCTGTTGCCGGCGCTGCGGCTGGCGCGCGCCAACGTCGTCGGCTCGTTGCGCGACGAGGGCACGCCGCTGTCATTTCATCGTGGACGATTCACCTTGCGCAACCTGTTGGTGGTCGCCCAGGTGGCAGTCTCCTTTGTGATCCTGGTCGCCGCCGGCCTGTTTGCCCGCAGCCTGGTCAACTCCGCGTCGGTGGATGCCGGGTTCGGCGCCATACCGGACAACGTCGCGTTCCTCGCCACCGACTTCAAGCACGCCGGCTATGACGCTGCCGAGGCGGTGCCGCTGTTCGAGGAGCTTCGCCGCCGATACGAGACGCTTCCCGGCGTCGAGAGCGTCGCCCTCGCCGGCCAACTGCCGGTTCGTGGCTTCGGCGGCTCCAGCACACTGGTGATCGACGGCTACACGCCCCCGACGGGAACCGACTCTGTCGAGGTGCTACGTGCAAGCGCCGGGCCGGGGTACTTCGAAACACTCGAGATACGGTTACTGCACGGCCGCACGTTTGCGCCCGAAGACACGCCGGATAGCTCATCCGTGGCGGTGATATCCGAGGCCATGGCGCGCGCCTACTGGGGTCGCAGCGATGCGGTCGGCGAACGCTTTCGTTGGCAGGGCGTACCTGATGGATGGCAACAAATCGTCGGTGTTGTCGCAGACGTGAAGGTCCGCGACCTCACCGAAGCACCGACGCCGCTTTTCTATCGATCGCTAGGCCAGCAATCCGGCACCGCCGTGTACCTCATGGCACGATCGTCCCGCGATGCCAGCGCGCTGTTGCCCGCGATGCGTGCAGAGCTGGCGACCATCAACCCGGCGCTGACTGCATTGGAGCTCAAGACGCTGGACGAACACTTGTCCGACGGGTTGGCCCTTTCGCGGTTGGGAACAGCGCTGGTCTCGGGATTCGGTCTGCTGGGCCTCGCACTTGCGAGCCTCGGGCTATATGCGGTGGTTGCCTTCTCGGTGCAGCGGCGCACACGCGAGGTGGGAATCCGCATGGCGCTCGGCGCCGGCAACGCCCAGGTGGCGCGGATGGTGCTCGGCGAAGTGCTCGTTGTGGTCGGAGTCGCCGTGGCAATCGGCATCGGCGCGTCCTGGCTGGTCACTCCCGCGATCGCCGCACAACTGTATGGCGTAACACCGACCGACCCGATGACCCTGGCGGGCACGGCGTTGTTGCTCGGGATAACCGGCGCTCTAGCGACTTGGCTTCCGGCCCGACGCGCGGCCGGCGTCGATCCAGTAAAGGCGCTGCGATACGAGTGACCGGGGAGCAACGTTCTGACCGAGGTTCGGTCAGGTGTCATTGTGCACCAGCCTTACCTGCCTCAGAAGCGCTCCGCGATATGTTGGTAAAACCCCTCTTTTCGAGATGCCGCACAACGCAGGAACCAACGAGGCCACGATGGCCAGCAACATAGATCGGGGCGTCCTTCGGAACGATCATAGGGATCAGAAACGCAGGGATCGACGGCGGTCGACGCGGCAGCGCGACCGGTTCCGGAATCGTAGCAAACGCCTACCAGGGCAGGTAGCGGAAGCTTGGCAGCGCCGCTGGAGAGTCGGCACTCGAGCCATCATATCCGCGAACACGCGGGCTGAATCGAGCAAGCTGGTCCCCCGAGGCCACCCAAGCTAGCGAATCGGGGAACCCGCCGTACCCGCACCTCACCGACATGCGGTACGCGAGACGGCTACGCGGGCGAGCCACGAGTTGTAGATTCTGTGGCTCGCCACCTTCCAAACTGCCGGCGCCTTTCGCAGCAGGGACGCCGGCACCATCCGATGGAAACTCATGGCAGTGGAGCAGCACTTGGAGAAGATACTCATAGACGGAGACTGGCGACCAGCCAACGCCACCGGAACGTTCCAGGCCGGCAACCCGGATACCGGCGAGTCGCTGCCTCACGTCTACCCGGTAAGCAGTCGGGCCGACATCGACGCGGCGCTACATGCAGGCGCAGAGGCGGCACGCACCCTGGCCGATGCCGAGCCGGAGCGCATCGCCGCGTTCCTCGACGGCTACGCTCACCGTATCGACGCCGCCAAGGACGAGATCACCGTAGCTGCCAGCCTCGAGACGGCGCTACCGGTGTCCCCCCGCTTGGCGGACGTGGAGCTACCGCGAACCACCGATCAGCTGCGACAGGCGGCGGCTGCTGCTCGCTGTGGCAGCTGGCGACAGCCGACGATCGATACCGCCAGCAACATCCGATCGATGTTCGGTGCTCTAGGCGGACCCGTGGTGGTGTTCGGACCGAACAACTTCCCGCTCGCCTTCAACGGAGCCTGCGGCGGCGATTTCGCCGCTGCCATCGCGGCCGGCAACCCGGTGATCTCCAAAGCGCACTCCAGCCACCCGCGCACCACGCAGTTGCTCACCGAGGCCGTGGTTCCGGCCCTTCAGGAGACCGAGCTACCACCGGCAACGGTTCAGATGATCTACCGCACATCGCACGCTGACGGCGCCTATCTCGTGGCGCATCCGTTGGTGGCCGCTACCGGCTACACGGGCTCACGCGCCGCCGGCTTGGTTTTGAAGGAAGCAGCCGACCGCGTCGGCAAGCCGATCTATCTCGAGCTCTCCAGCATCAACCCGGTGTTCGTGCTGCCGGGCGCGCTGGCCGAGCGCCGCGAGGCCCTTGCCGAGGAGTTCGTCGGCTCGGCGCTGCTGGGTACGGGCCAGTTTTGCACCAACCCGGGTGTGCTTGTTGTCCAGGCAGGCGACGATGCCGAGGCCTTTCTCGACGACCTTCGCGCCCGCTTCACAGGCGCGGACGTGGGTGCACTCCTGGGTGCTGGAGGCGTGCAAGGGCTGGTGGCGGCGGTCGATACCCTTCAAAGAGCCGGCGCCGAGCTACTCACCGGCGGCGAGGCTATCGAGGGGCAAGGTTGTCGCTTCCAGAACACCTTGTTACGTACTAGCGGTGCGGCGTTCCTGGCCGATCCAGAAGGCCTGCAAACCGAGGCATTCGGCAACTCCAATCTCATCGTCGTGGCGACCGACGCCGCGGAGATGGAGCGCATCGCCGAGCGCCTCGAGGGCAACCTCACCGGCAGCGTCTACTCGCACACCGGCGGTGACGACGACGCCCTCTACGAGCGCATCGCCAAGCCCTTGCGCCGCCGCGTCGGGCGGCTACTGAACGACAAGATGCCTACCGGTGTAGCGGTCACGGCGGCGATGAACCACGGTGGCCCCTACCCGGCTACCGGTCATCCGGGTTTCACTGCGGTCGGGATTCCGACCTCGCTGAGTCGTTTCGCGATGCTGGAGTGCTACGACAACGTTCGTCAGCACCGTCTGCCGAGCTTGCTCCGCGACGCGAACCCAGCCGGCGTTTGGCGTCACGTTGACGGCGAATGGACTCGCGCCGGCGTCGGCGTCGTCCGGGAGACGAGCGCTGGCTGAGGACACCACCATCCAGCGATCCCGAAACGGCAGCGTCGATAAGCGCGTGGGCGACAGTATTCAGTCGCGGAGCTTCTCGAGCAGCGCCACCGCCTCGCAACGGCGGTTCAGGCTGCCGGCCTTGCCTTGAAAGAGCGTTCCGGAGCCCCCACCTCGGCCGTCGAGCAGCTCGGCAACCTGCGCTCCAGGCCCGCGCAGCTGCACTGAGCTATCGGCATCGGTGGCGAGCAAGAAGAAATGCTCGCCGGCATCGGAGGCGGTGAGGAAAGCGATGCGAGCACCGGCAGCGACGGCAAGATGGCGCGCGACGAGCTGCAGGAACCCGGCATTCGCGTCGTCGAAGTGAGCCTCCACGACCGGCGTATCGGCGCCGCCGAGCCGATGCGCAACCTGTCGGGCCAGGTCACTCTCCACACGGCGCACGCGCCTCTCCGCCGTCTTGAGTCGCTCCAGGCGACCCGCGACGACGTCGACGAGATCTTCATCGGCGGCGTCGAGCTGGGCGCGCAGCTGGCGGGCGCGAGCTTCGTGCCCGCCTAGCCGAGCGCGGACCCGACCACCGGCTACCCAGTGCAGCCGGCATCCTCCCCGCATCGCTTCAACCCCCAGTAGCTTGACGGCCTCGATCTCGGCGGTCGACGACAGGTGCGTGCCACCGCAAGCGCCCACATCGATGCCGTCGATCTCGACCAAGCGCACACTGCCCTGATGCCCCGATGGCAGCCCGCGGGTACGTATCTCGAGCGTGCCAACCTCAGCCGGCGACACACGGCGCGCGTTGACCCGGCGATTCGATCGCACCACTCCCATCACGACGTCTTCCAAACGAGCCAGGGAGGCCGTATCCGGCAACGGTGTGTTGAGCTCGATGTCGCAGCGCTGCTCACCAAGATGAAACGAAGTCGTCTCCCAGCCGTGCTGCGCGTCGGCCAGTGCAGTGATCAGGTGTTGTGCAGTGTGCTGCTGCATGTGATCGAATCGGCGCGACCAGTCCAGGGTCAGTCGCGCCGACCCCGGCTCTATCGGGCGATCGACATAGTGGCGGATGTCGCGGTCAACCCGTTGCACATCGACTACCGGCACGTCGCCGACTGAGCCATGATCCGCTGGCTGGCCGCCGCCCTCCGGATACAGAATCGTGTCGTCGAGAATTGCGAACGCACGACCCTCCTCGTCGCCTACCGAGATCACCTCGACAAGGAGCTCGGTGAGGTACGGCTCACGCTCGTAGGCCTGCTCGTCATGCATCGGGGTGCGGCTCGCCAACTCCGGTGGGGCAGCGCTGGCGGGCGCGGGCGAGCGCGCCAGGCGCTACGAACGAATTCCCTTTCGGAAGCCCGAGCGCAGAATATAGCCGCGACCTGCGATCAGCGAAAGTGCACGTTGTTTCGCGACGGCCGCCCGCGTAAATTGCCGCGGAGCTAGTGTCCTGTAACAGAGGTTCGTTGCATATTGTGGCGCGCGCGACTGAGCTGAATCCAAGGAGGCACGACGACGGCGATGCTGAGCGTATCGCAGAGGAGAGCCGACGCCGGAGGTGGCCAGTCCCGCGGCCACCCGGAGGGCTGGGTCGATATGGGGGCAATCTCAGCGTTGCGATTCGTCGACGATGGACACCGCATCGCCATCCTCATCGCGCCTTGAGCTTGCCCCCATCTCGACCCAGCAATATGCAACGAACCTCTGTTACAGGGCACTAGGCGTCCTAGGCACCACAAAGGAGATTCTCGATGTCACGAGCGATCACCCTGTTCACCGGCCAGTGGGCTGACCTGCCTTTGGTGACATTGGCTGCGAAGGCTGCCGAATGGGGCTTCGATGGGCTCGAGCTGGCTTGCTGGGGTGATCATTTCGAGGTTGACCAGGCGCTCAGCGACGACGCCTACGTCGACGCCAAGCGGGAGCTACTCGAGCGCCACGGACTGTCGTGCTCGGCCATCAGCACCCACTTGGTAGGCCAGTGCGTGTGTGATCCGATCGACGAACGGCACCGTGGGATCTTGCCGCCCCGTATCTGGGGAGACGGTGAGCCCGAGGGGGTCCGGCAACGTGCCGCCGCGGAGATCGCCGACACAGCACGGGCGGCGCGACGGTTCGGTGTCGACGTGGTCAACGGATTCACCGGCAGTAGCGTGTGGTCCAAGCTCTACTTCTTCCCACCCACGACCCAGGGCGATATCGACGCTGGATACAGCGATTTCGCCGAGCGTTGGCAGCCCGTCCTCGGTGTATTCGCCGAACAAGGGGTGCGCTACGCGCTCGAGGTGCACCCGACCGAGATCGCCTACGACACCATCACGGCGCGGCGCGCGCTGGACGCGATCGACAACCACCCCAGCTTCGGGTTCAACTTCGATCCTAGCCATCTGGTTCACCAGTTCATCGAGCCGGTGACCTTCATCGAGGAGTTTCCCGACCGTATCTTCCACGTCCATGTGAAGGACGCTCGGCTGCAGTTGGACGGACGCAACAGCATCCTGTCGTCACACTTGGACTTCGGTGACCCTCGGCGGGGTTGGGATTTCGTGTCTCCTGGGCGTGGCGACGTAGAGTGGGATCCAATCGTACGAGCGCTCAACCGCATCGGCTACAACGGTCCCTTGTCGATCGAGTGGGAAGACAGCGGCATGGATCGGGAATGGGGTGCGCAAGAGGCGCTACAGATGGTTCGCGACCAGGACTTCGCACCCTCGGATGTGGCGTTCGACGCGGCGTTCGCCGACGACTGATGCGGTTTACCCTAGGTAGGGAGCACAAGGATGGGTGAGCAGTCCTTCACCGACATGGCGGCGGCAACGACCGATCTCGACGTACCCAGCATAGGTGTCGGTGTGCTCGGCTACTCCTTCATGGGAAAGGCGCACTCGAACGCGCTCAAGACGCTCCCCTACATGATCTACCCGCCACCGGCGATACCCGAGTTGGTAGCGATCTGCGGCCGCGACGCGGGCGCCGTCGCCGAAGCAGCGCGACGTTACGGCTACGCGAGGCACTACACGGACTGGCGCGACCTCATCGACGACGAGCGCGTGCAATTGTTCGACAACGGTGGACCCAACGACGTCCATGCCGAGCCCTGCATCGCCGCCGCCGCTGCCGGCAAGCACGTGATCTGCGAAAAACCCCTGGCCCGCAACGTGGAAGAGGCTGCGACAATGCTGGCGGCGGTACGCGACGCGGGCGTCAAACACATGGTGGCGTTCAACTACCGTTTCGTGCCCGCCATACGCCAGGCTCGCCAGCTGATCGAGAGCGGCGCGCTGGGCCGTATCTACCACTATCGTGCGGTCTACCTTCAGGAGTGGATCCTGCCGCACTACGGCACGCCGAGAATCTGGCGACTCGACAAGGAGCACGCCGGTAGCGGAGCACTGGGCGACCTGGGCGCGCACATCATCGACTTGGCGCACTACCTGGTGGGCGACATTGCCAGCGTCGGCGCCGCGACGCGCACGTTCATCGACGAAAGGCCCTTGCCGGATGGCTCCGGCAACGCCAAGGTCGACGTCGACGATGCCTTCGTTGCCACCGTGGAATTCGCCAACGGAGCTCTGGGAACGCTCGAATCGTCGCGCTTTGCGGCCGGCCGCAAGAATCACCAGGTCGTAGAGATCAACGGCGAGCTTGGCAGCATCTGCTTCAACCTCGAACGCCTCAACGAGCTCCAGGTGTTCTGGGTCGACGACGAGCCTCGCGAGACGCAGGGCTTCCACGATGTACTGGTAACCGAAGCACACC
Organism: Acidobacteriota bacterium; assembly: GCA_965205505.1. Classification (GTDB taxonomy): domain Bacteria; phylum Acidobacteriota; class UBA890; order UBA890; family WLXD01; genus DASCOT01. The sequence goes on along the minus strand of CBDBHB010000009.1, from coordinate 1,530,471 downwards.
ACCCGTTCTGGGAACACTGGTGGCCTCACGGACACATCATCGGTTGGGAGCACACGTTCGTACACGAGTTCGCTCACCTGCTCGACTGCATCGCCAACGATCGCGATGTCACGCCCCACGGGGCGACCTTCGTGGACGGTTATCGCGCCGCCGTGGTGTGTGACGCCGTGCTGTCATCAGCCGCCTCACGCCGACAGATCGACGTGGACTACGGCGCGGTCTCGTAGCCGACCGATGTACCTCCTCGGATACGACGTCGGAAGCTCGTCGGTCAAAGCGGCCCTCCTTGAAGCCGACACCGGCGCCTGTGTCGCATCGGCATCATCGCCAGCCGACGAGATGGCGATCGACGCGACGCGGCCCGGGTACGCGGAACAGCATCCGGAGCTTTGGTGGCGCCACCTGGTGCGCGCCACGGCTGCGGTGCTCGAAGGGGCGGCCGTACGGGCCGACCATGTCGGTGCCATCGGCATCGCCTACCAGATGCATGGGCTCGTCCTGGTCGACGAGCAAGGCGCGGTCCTGCGGCCGGCAATCATTTGGTGCGACAGCCGCGCCGTAACGCTTGGCGAGGACGCCCTCGAGTCGCTCGGATTCGACTATTGCCAGCGTTATCTGCTGAACTCGCCAGGCAACTTCACCGCCTCCAAGCTCGCCTGGGTGAAGGCGTACGAGCCAGATATATTCGCCCGCGTCTACAAGATGATGCTACCGGGCGACTGGATCGCGATGCGCATGACCGGTGCCATTTCCACCACCGTGTCGGGCCTGTCGGAAGGCATCCTGTGGGATTTCGTCAACGACCAGATCTCGTCGCCCCTGCTCCGCCATTTCGAGCTCGACGATTCGCTGCTGCCGGATGTAGTCCCCACGTTTGGTGCCCAAGGCAGCCTGACAAGAGCTGCCGCCTCCGAGCTCGGGCTGGAGGCTGGAGTCCCGGTCAGCTATCGCGCCGGCGACCAGCCCAACAACGCGCTGTCGCTCGACGTATTCGAGCCGGGTGAGATCGCCGCCACCGCTGGCACGTCGGGGGTAGTTTACGGCGTCAGCGACGTTGCTCAGCCGGACGCGCGCTGGCGGGTGAACACATTCGCCCACCTGAACCACGAAAGCAGCGCACCGCGGCTCGGTGTGCTGCTGTGCATCAACGGCGCCGGCATTCTCAACGCCTGGCTTCGGCGACAAGTGTGCTCCTCGGGAACTGACTACCACGCCATGAACACCGCTGCCGGGCAGGTGCCTGTTGGCAGCGACGGGGTGGCCGTTCTCCCCTTCGGAAACGGTGCGGAACGACTACTCGAGAATCGGGACCTCGGGTGTCAGATCCACGGACTGAGGTTCAATCGGCACCAGAAGTCCCACCTTTTGCGCGCCGCACAGGAGGGCATCGCCTTCGCCTTCCGCTACGGGCTGGACGTCCTGCGCGGCACCGGAATCGAGCCGCGAGTAATCCGTGCCGGATCGGGCAACATGTTCGCCAGCCCGATCTTCCGGCAGGCGCTGGCAACCACAACCGGCGCAACGATCGAGCTATACGAGACCGATGGAGCGCAGGGAGCGGCGCGCGGCGCCGGCCTCGGTGCCGGGGTCTACGAGACCACCGCGGATGCATTCACCGGCCTCATCGCGAGCGCCCTCGTGGAGCCCGACGATCTACTGCGCTCGGAATACGCCGCCGCCTATGATCGATGGTGCCGTCACCTTGAAGGGGCGCTCGCCGGCCACGACGTGCAGGAGCAACCGAAATGCCCGTAACGATCGGAGACCACGAGTTCTATCCGCAGGTCGGGGAGATCGCGTTCGAAGGACCAGACTCCCGCAACCCGCTTGCTTTCAAGACCTATGACTCCGGTCGCACCGTGGCCGGCAAGACGCTCGCTGAGCACCTGCGCTTCGCGGTTGCCTACTGGCACAGCTTCGGCGTTGGGGGCGGCGACCCGTTCGGCGCGCCGACACGTGAGTTCCCCTGGTCGACGGAGCCCGATCCGCTCGCCGCGGCGCGGTTGAAGATGGATGCAGCGTTCGAGTTCATCACCAAGCTCGGGGTGCCGTTCTACTGCTTCCACGACGTCGACCTGGTCGCCGAGGGCGACTCCGTTGGCGAGTCCGAGCGTCGCCTGCGAGCAGCCGTCGAGTATGCGGCCGAGAAGCAACGTGCCTCCGGCGTGCAGCTGCTTTGGGGTACCGCCAACCTGTTCTCGCACCCGCGCTATATGAACGGCGCCGCCACCAACCCCGATTTCGCAGTCGTCGCCCACGCCGCCGCCCAGGTGAAGTGCGCGCTCGATGCCACCATTGCTCTAGGCGGCAGCAACTACGTGTTCTGGGGCGGGCGAGAAGGCTATATGAGCCTGCTCAACACCGATATGCAGCGCGAGCGCGAGCACCTGGCGCGCTTTCTGCACGCCGCCCGCGACTACGCGCGTAGCCACGGCTTCGACGGCGTCTTCCTGATCGAGCCGAAGCCGCAGGAGCCGATGAAGCACCAGTACGACTACGATGCCGCAACCGCGGTCGGTTTCTTGCGCGAGTTCGACCTGCTCGATGACTTCAAGCTCAACATCGAAGTCAACCACGCGACGCTCGCCGGCCATACCTTCCAGCACGAGCTCCAGGTGGCCGCTGATGCCGGTCTTCTCGGCAGCATCGACGCCAACCGCGGCGACTACCAGAGCGGCTGGGACACCGACCAGTTCCCGGTGGATCTATACGAAACTACCGAGGCGATGCTCGTATTGCTCCAAGCCGGCGGGCTCGGAACCGGCGGAGTCAATTTCGACGCCAAGCTGCGCCGCAACTCGACCGACGCGGATGACCTGTTCATCGCCCACATTACCGGTATGGATACCTTTGCAAGTGCCCTGCTGGTTGCGGCAAGCATCCTCGAGGAGTCGGATTATCTGCGATTGCGCGACGAACGCTACGCAAGCTTCCGCTCCGCTCCCGGGGCTGCTTTCGAATCCGGTGAGTTGGAGTTCGTCGACCTCTATGAGATCGCATCCACGAACGCCGCGCCGGAGACTCGTAGCGCCAAGCAAGAGCTCTTCGAGTCGATCCTGAACCGGGCGCTGTTCCCATCCCGGTAACCGCCTCCGAGACCAGCGCGACGCCGCCCCATCTCCACTGTGTTGCAAGGCTGTGTCTGCCGTATAATCCGCGTCATCCGGGGAAGCCGGGAGGTGCAGATATGACGGTGCGTACCACGAGACGAGTACTGGTGGGCGCGGCCATTGGGCTGTCGGTTGTCTATTGGCCACCCAATGGTGCGCGGGCGACCCCAGCGCAAGCCGCGCCGAACGTCTCGGTGCAATCGGCACTCGTCGAGACCTATTGCTCCAGCTGTCACAACGAGCAAACCCTGGCGGGCGGACTTGCCCTCGATACCGTCAAGCTCGACCGCATCGACGAGCGCGTCGAGGTCTGGGAGAAGGTCGTCAGGAAGCTGAATGCTCGGGCCATGCCACCGGCCCGGATCGCCCGGCCCGATGAGGCCAGCTACGAAGACCTGCTGGCGTATCTGGAGACCGAGCTCGACCGCGTTGCGACCAGCAACCCGGACCCTGGCCGTACCGACACATTTCGCCGGCTCAACCGGACGGAGTATCAGAACGCGGTGCGAGATCTGCTGGCGCTCGATGTGGACGTGACCGCGCTGCTGCCGCGCGACGACGCCAGCTACGGGTTCGACAACGTCGGCGCCGTCGGTCTCTCGCCGATGCTGATGGATCGGTATCTGTCGGCCGCACAGAAGGTCAGTCGGGCGGCCGTCGGCAGTGCCTTGCTGGCTCCGGGGAGTCATGTCGTGGTCCTCCCCGCCGATCTCACACAGGAAGACCACTTCGACGGGCTGCCGTTCGGCACGCGCGGCGGCACCGCCGTCAGCTACAACTTTCCCCTCGAGGGTGAATACGAGCTCCGGGTCCGACTTTCGCGCAACCGCAACGAGAACGTCGAAGGCTTGACGGAGCCCCACGTCATGGAGCTCGCCCTGGACGGCGAGCGGCTCCAGCTCTTCACGATCACGCCGAATCGAAATAACTTCGGCGACTACTACTCCGACGTGGATGTCGACAAGGATCTGGTGACTCGAGTGCCGGTCGAGGCCGGCCCGCATGTTTGTTACGGCGACGTTCATCAAGAAGAACTCCGCACTCATCGAAACCGAGCGACAGCCCTACCACGCTCACTTCAACATGGACCGGCATCCCAGGACGCAACCGGGGGTGCACTCGGTCGCCGTCGCCGGTCCGTTCGAAGCCGCCGGCTCAGGCGCCACGCCGAGCCGTGAGCGGATCTTCGTGTGCCAGCCGGCCAGCGCCTCAGCGGACGACGAACAAGCGTGCGCGCGCACGATCATTTCGAAGTTGGCCCGACGTGCGTATCGGCGCCCCGTGACCGACGCTGACAGCGCCGCATTGCTCTCGTTCTATCGGAACGCCCGCGCGACGGGGAGCTTCGAGGCCGGGATCGAGACAGCGCTCAGGGCGCTGCTGTCGAGCACCGAGTTCCTGTTCCGTATCGAGCGAGACGCCGACCATGTCGCCTCGGGCGAGGCGTATCTGCTCAGCGATCTGGAGCTGGCAACGCGCCTGTCCTTCTTTCTCTGGAGCAGCATTCCGGACGACGAGCTACTGGCCGTCGCCAGGCGCGGCGAGCTCGGGAAACCGGATGTGCTCGAGTCTCAGGTTCGCCGGATGCTGATGGACCCGCGGGCCGAGTCGCTGAGCACCAACTTCGCCGGGCAGTGGCTGCACTTGCGAAACTTGGATGCCGCCCGGCCTAATTTGCGGTTGTTTCCCGACTTCGACGACAACCTGCGCCAGGGATTTCGTCGCGAGACAGAGCTCTTGTTCGACAGCATCGTCCGCGAAGACCGCAACGTCGTCGATCTGCTGACCGCCGACTACACTTATGTCAACGAGCGTGTCGCCAGACACTACGGAATGCCGCACATCTACGGCGACCATTTTCGACGGGTGCAGCTGTCCGAGGAAAGCGAGCGGGCCGGACTGCTGGGGCACGGCAGCATCCTGACGGTGACCTCGTACGCGACGCGCACCTCACCCGTGCTGCGTGGAAAGTGGGTCCTCAGCAACATCCTCGGGATGCCACCGCCGCCGCCGCCCACGACGGTGCCGCCGTTACCGGAGACTGAACCGGGCCGCAGGGCCTTGTCGATGCGCGAACGCATGGTCGAGCACCGCGCCAATCCGGTGTGCGCCGCCTGTCACCAGCTGATGGACCCGGCCGGCCTGGCGATGGAGAACTTCGACGCCGTTGGACGATGGCGCGATCTCGGCGAGAACCGCACGTCGATCGACGTGTCGGGGAGCCTCCCCGGCGGTGCGACTTTCGAGGGCGTAGCGGGACTGCGCTCGGCGATCCTGGCCCGGCCGCAGGTGTTCGTCGGTACGATGACGGAAAAGTTGCTTACGTTCGCCCTGGGCCGTGGCGTCGACTACCACGATGCCCCAGCCGTGCGCGCCATCGTGCGAAACGCGGCACAAAACGACTATCGTTTCTCGTCGCTCGTGCTCGCCATCACAAAGAGTCGTCCGTTTCAGATGCGGAGGTCGCAATGATCGTCACCAAAATGGCCTTGCCGCGCCGCACGTTCCTGCGCGGTGTCGGCGCCACTCTGGCGCTTCCCCTGTTGGACGCCATGGTGCCGGCGCTGTCCGCACAGGTCGGAACCGCGGCGAACCCCGTGCGGCGGCTCGGATATGTGTTCATCCCGATGGGAATGAACCCACTGCCGTGGATTCCCAAGGGAGAGGGCGCCATCACCGAGCTGTCACCGTCTTTGGCTTCGCTCACCCCCTACCTCGATCACCTGACCGTGGTCACCAACACGGAGCTGCGCAACGCCTACACGACCGGAAATCACGCGTCGTCCAATGCTGCGTTCCTGAGCTGTACCGGGGGCAAGCGCACCGAAGGTAGCGACTACCAGCTGGGCACGACCGTCGACCAGATCGCGGCAGCGCAGATCGGCGGGGCGACGCCGATTCCCTCGCTCGAGCTGGGCACCGATCTGATTGCGCAGGTTGGCAACTGCGACAACGGCTACGCCTGCGTCTACATGAACAGCTTGTCGTGGTCGTCACCAACGACGCCGCTGCCGCCGGAATCCGACCCGCGCGCCGTCTTCGAGCGATTGTTCGGTGACGGCGGCACGCTCGAGCAGCGCCAGGCACAGATGAAGACAAACGCCAGCATCCTCGACTGGGTGATGAACGACATGATCCGGCTGCAGGCGAAGCTCGGGGGTGGAGATCGTGCCAAGGTCGACGAGTACCTCGATACGGTGCGCGAGGTCGAGCGCCGCATCCAGCGGGCCGAGCAACATGCCGACTCGACGCCGCTTCCGGGCCTCGATCGTCCCGCCAGCGTGCCCGAGTCGTGGGAGGAGCACGTCAAGCTGATGTTCGATCTGCAGGTGCTGGCACTGCAGGCCGACATGACCCGGATTATCACGTTTCAGCTGGCGCGCGAGGGCAGCACGAGAACTTACGCGCAAATCGGCGTGCCGGAGCCCCATCATCCCGTGTCTCATCACGTCAACGACCCCGTCAAGCTGGCCAAGCTGGCCAAGATCAACGCACATCACGTCTCGCTCTTCGGGTATCTGCTCGAGAGGTTGCGGTCGACCCCGGATGGCGACGGCACGCTGCTCGACCACACGACCTATCTGCTGGGGAGCGGGATGGGCAACCCGGATGTGCACGACCACACCAACCTGCCGATCGTAGTTGCCCGCGGCGGCGCCGGGCAGGTCAAGGGTGGGTGGCATATCAAGTACGACGAGGCCATGCCGCTGGCAAACTTGCACCTGGCGCTGCTGGATCACGTCGGGGTGCACCTGGACAGCTTCGTCGACAGCACCGGCCGGGCGGGCGAAGTGCTCGCGCCGATGAGCCTGTGATGGCTCGATATTCGGGTGTGACATGATCACCGCATTGAAGCTGAGCATGCTCCGTTCCCTTGCCGCGACCGTCGTCTTTGTGGTCGCCGCCGGCAGCAGCGCCGCGGCCGCCGATGCGGCTCTGGTCGACGCCGTCAAGCGCACCGACGCAGCAGCCGTTCGGTCGTTGCTGTCAGAGGGCGTCGACGTCGACGAGCCCGAGGCAGACGGGACGACCGCGCTTCACTGGGCCGCGTATCGAAACGACGCCGAAGTGATCGAGTTGCTGCTGGCGGCGGGTGCCACCGCCACCTCGACGAACCGTTACGGCGTGCAGCCGATCTCCCTCGCCGCCGTCAACGGCGACGCGTCGATCATCCTGGCGCTGCTAGACGCGGGCGCCGACGTGAACGCCACGCTCGCGGAGGGCGAGACCGTCCTGATGACAGCTGCCCGCACCGGTAGCTTGCCGGCGGTCGAGCTTCTGCTCGCGCACGGAGCCCGCATCAATGCGACCGAGAGCTGGCGCGGGCAGACGGCGCTGATGTGGGCCGCCGCAGAGGGCCACATCGACGTGATCAAGGCGCTACTCGCGCATGATGCGGACGTCCACGCCGCCTCCGAGAAGGCGTTCACCGCGTTGCTGTTCGCAGCCCGCGAAGGGCACATCGGAGCCGTCGAGGCCCTGCTGGATGCCGGGTCCAGCCTCGACGAGTCGCTAACAGTGAATGCACGGCGGACCGCGGGCGGTCTAGAACGAGACTCGTCCTCCGACGTGGGGGTCAACGCCTTTCTGCTGGCCGTCGGCAACGCGCACTACGAGCTCGCTGCCAAGCTCCTGGATCGCGGCGCCGACCCGAACGCGGCGCCGCGCGGCTGGACCGCCCTCCACCAGGTCACGTGGGTACGGAAGGCGGGCATCGCCGGAAGCAACAACCCGGCGCCCGAGGGCTCGGGTGACATGGAGAGCCTCGAGCTTGTCCGCAAGCTCGTGGCGGCCGGTGCGGACGTGAACGCACGGGTAACCAAGCGTCCGCCCGCCGGAATTACGGCGCTGAACTTCGTGGGTGGGACGCCGTTTCTGCTGGCCGCACGGACGGCCGACGCCGACTACATGCGCCTCCTCGTCGAGTTGGGGGCCGATCCGCTGCTGACCAACGACGATGGGTCGACGGCGCTAATGGTTGCCGCCGGCCTCGGCACCTCGTCACCGGGCGAGGATCCGGGCACAGAGCCCGAGGTGATCGAGGCCGTCAGGCTGGCACTCGAGCTAGGAGGCAACATCAACGCCGTGGACCTCAAGGGCGAGACAGCGATGCACGGCGCCGCCTACAAGGCGGTACCCGAGGTCGTCCGGCTGCTCGCCGACGAGGGAGCTGACGTTGCCGTCTGGAATCGGCAGAACTCGAGGGGCTGGACGCCACTCGAGATCGCCGAAGGTGTCCACCGGGGTATGAACATCATCAGCTCACGGCCCACCGCCGCAGCAATCCTCGACATCATGCTCCGTGAGGGCATCGATCCGGTCGCTCAGCCGGAGGGGGAAACGAGCGCTGGACACTAGTGGCCTGTAACAGATGATCGTTGCATATCGCAGATGGGATTTGCGGGTGAGATCAAGGCGCGGCTAGGATGTCGATGCGGTGGGCATCGTCGACGAGGCGCAACGCCGATATCGCCCGCAACTGCCCATCTGTCCGTAGGATGGCGGCGAAATGCAACGATCATCTGTTACAGGCCACTAGCAGGGTGCTGACAAACTCGACAATGCCGTGACGTTGAGCGCGTCCCGATCGCCGCGGATAAGAAAGCCCTTCACCTCGACGCGGCGTCCTTGCAGATCGTCCGGGCGCGGAAACACGTTCAACAGCTCGAAGGACGCCGAGCCGCGGGCCACCGAACTCGCGCCCAGCAGCGCGCCGCCGGTCGATGCCGCGGGGTTCCGGGTGCGGATCGGGACGCTCGCTTGAGTCACGATCCATGCGTCGTCGGATCCTCGGGTCAGACAACCGACCACCTGCACCAGCGAGTAGTCGGGTACTTCCTGAGGGCCTTCGGTGCCCTGCAGCAGCACCGCCGCCAGGACGTCGGTACGCAGGTCCTCCGCTCCGGTCGGAAACCCGTTGGTGTGGAGGATGTGGCTGAGGATGTCCAGATAGGTCTGGTCGCCGAGGCTCGACGCGGCTTCTGGAGGCATGGCCTGGACGAACTCGAACAGCCCGCTGAGCGACAGGCCGGTCCAGCTACGCAGAAAGTCCTCTCCGACAAGAGCGCCGGCGCTGTCGCCCCCGAGATCGGCGCCGTGACAGGAGGCGCAGTGGGTCTCGTAGCTGACCTGGCCGCGTTCGACTTGCGCGCTGCTGAACACCGCGTCGTGCACCGTTGTCCCCTCTTGCGACGCAGCCGGGACGGACAAAGAGCTGGCCACCAGGCCGGCAGCCAGCGAAGCCGAAAGCAGACAACGGCGCCCGAGGCTGAGTGGGTAACGTAGCGCACCGACAGGCGACACGGCCATCTCGAAATTCAGCGACTAATCATCGACAAACAATGACTATCTATGATCTTCAGTGAGTCAAGCGCAGGCATCCCAACTGCTAACGGATTCTCTGGTAGGCAACGTTGTTGTTCTCCACGTTCTCCTTGAGCTTGCCGTTCGGATCGACGACGCCGAGGAGGAATTTGTCGGCCACCGAGACGGTGGTCGCGCCGGACAGCGTCATGAGCTTGTCGGGGTTGATCGCGCGTCCCCCCGGCGCGCCGTGCGGCGCGACGCGTCCATCGGCCACCGCCTCCGCGTAGCCAATCAGCACCAACGTCTTGAAGGTGGACGCCGTGGTCTGCAGCCGATCGGCGTTGAAGTGACGCTCCCACCCGTCGGTTATGTGGTGCGCCGACAGGGCGCGCTTGTCGCTGTTGGATAGGCAAAACTCCAGGGTCTCGGCAAGCGTTCGCCGCGTTGCCTTGACGTCGCTGGTCGCTGCCGTCGGGGCGATGATCTGGCGCCGGATGGGCGACGTGATTGCCCGATCAGCCGCCGACGGCTGCTGCGACGCGGCGCTCGGCGACGCTCCGGCGGCACCGCACATCCCGACTATCAGCACGAACGCCGACGGCGCAGGGCGTCTCATGGTTTTGGTTCAAGCCTCCGATACGCGCGGCCGGATACGTTCGCTGAGGGTACATGTAGCGTGCTCCGGGGCATCCATCGTGACGACATCGACGACGCTCGGTGGACGACCAGGCGCCCGGCGCGAGGGCGACTCAATCGCCGCCATTCTCACAATACGCTCGCGGACAGGTATAGTCTCGGCAGAGCGGCTTCGTTGATACTCCAAGAAACGCCGTAGGATCAACGTGTCGGGGTGGCGAGCGAATGGGTGTGGACGTATCGAGACGGCAGCTGTTCAAGGCAGGCGCGGCGGCAATCGCGACCACCGCGTTCGGCTTCGATCTGCGCCCAGCACACGCCGCGGTCCGCCAGCTCAAGATCGCGCGCACCACACAGACCCACAGCATTTGCCCCTATTGCGCCGTCGGCTGCAGCGTCGTCATCCACACGCTCGGCGATCGTGCCGACAACGTGAAGCCAACGGTGGTACACATCGAGGGCGATCCCGACAGCCCGATCAACCGCGGCACGCTTTGCCCGAAGGGCATCAGCCTGAAGGACTATGTCAACAATGACCGCAGGCTGGAACGACCCCTGTACCGCGCCCCCGGGGGGACGGATTTCGAGCCCATCTCATGGGACGAGGCTCTCGATCGCATGGCGCGCCGCATCAAGGACACACGTGACGCCGGGTTCGAGGAGCGCGACGCGCAGGGCCGTACGGTAAACCGCCTCACCAACCTGGCGCTGATCGGCGGCTGTACCGACACCAACGAGGTCAACTACCTGCTCGGCAAGCTGCGCTTCGGCCTCGGGATCCTGCCGTACGAGAACCAGGCACGTTTATGACACGGCCCCACGGTGGCCAGTCTGGCCGCCACGTTCGGTCGCGGGGCAATGACCAACGGCTGGACGGACGTCGCCAACGCCGATGTGATTTTAGTCATGGGGGGCAACCCGGCCGAGAACCATCCGGTGGGATTCCGCTTCGTCATGCAGGCCAAGAAGAACCGCAACGCCAAGCTGGTATGCATCGACCCGCGCTTCAACCGCACGGCGGCGGTCTCCGATGAGTACGTCGCCATCCGCGCCGGCAGCGACATCGCCTTCCTCGGCGGGCTAATCAACTACGCGCTGAGCAACGATCGCTACCACCGAGAGTACGTCGCACAGCACACCAATGCCGCGTTCCTGATCCAGGACGGCTTCGGTTTCGAGGACGGGCACTTCTCGGGCTGGGACGCGGAACGCAAGGCCTACGACAAGTCGACCTGGAGCTACGAGCTCGACTCCCGCGGCCACGCCCGCGTCGATCCCACGCTGCAGCATCCGCGCTGTGTGTTCCAGCTCATGGCGCGCCACTACTCGCGCTACACCTCCGACGTCGTCGCATCGATCAGCGGCTGCACCGCCGAGGAGTTCGAGCGCGCCGCCGAGGTGATCACCTCGTCCGGCCGTGCGGGCCGCTCCGGCACGATCCTGTACGCGCTTGGCTGGACCCAGCACAGCCATTCGGTGCAGCTGATCCACTGTGCCGCGATGTTGCAGCTATTGCTTGGCAACGTCGGCATGCCCGGCGGTGGGGTCAACGCCCAGCGCGGCCACTCCAACATCCAGGGCGCCACCGATATGGGCGCCTGGAACATGTTGCCGGGCTATCTGAAGGTCCCACGGGCGCAGTGGACGTCGCTGGCCGAGTACAACGCCGCCAACTCGCCGCGAGCGCTGCGTCCGAACTCGATGAACTACTGGGGCAGCACGCCGCGCTTCATGGCCAGCTTGCTCAAGGCCTACTACGGAGCCAACGCCGAGGCCTCGAACGACTTCGGCTACGACTGGCTGCCGAAGCTCGACGAGAACGCCGACCACAGCTGGGGGCAGATCTTCGACCGCATGTCGAAGGGCGAGATGGAAGGGCTGATCACGTTCGGTATGAACCCGGTGGCCAACGGCCCCAACACCCCGAAGATGATCGACGCGCTCGGCAAGCTCGAGTGGATGATCGTGGTCGAGAACTTCGAGACCGAGACGGCGGCGTTCTGGAAGGCACAGGAGCTCGCCGGCGAGTACTACCCGGGCGCGCTGGACCCGGCCGACATCGACACCGAGGTCTTCCTGCTGCCGGCCGGCTGCTTTGCGGAGAAGGACGGCACCTTCGTGAACTCATCGCGCTGGCTGCAATGGAAAGACGCTGCCCTGCCGCCGCCGGGCGACGCCATGAACGACCAGGAGATCATCGCCCGGCTGTTCCTGAAGCTGCGCGAGCTGTACCGGCAGGAGGGCGGCACGGCGCCGGATCCGCTGCTGAACATCGCCTGGGACTACGGCAACGCGGTGTCGCCGTCGCTGACCGAGGTGGCCAAAGAAATCAGCGGCCGGTCGATAGGTGATGCCCGCCAGGTGGCCGGCTTCGGCGAGCTGCGCGCCGACGGATCGACACTCTGCGGCAACTGGCTGTACTCGGGCTCCTTCAACGAGGACGGCAACATGATGGATCGGCACGGCCAGGAAGATCCGACCGGGCTGGGTCTGTTCGCCGACTACGCCTGGAGTTGGCCCGCCAATCGCCGCGTGCTCTATAACCGCGCCTCGGCCGACGCCAACGGGCGGCCGTGGGACGCAACGCGCGCGCCGATCCGCTGGGACCAAGGCCGCTATCTCGGTGACGTTGCCGACTACGCGGCGACCGCACCACCCGAACAGTACGGCTCGTTCATCATGCTCGCCGAAGGTGTGGCGAAGCTGTTCGCGCCGGACTTCGTCGAGGGACCGTTCCCGGAGCACTACGAGCCGGTGGAATCGCCCGTCGACAATCTGCTGCACCCGACAGTCAACGCCAACCCGATGGCAATCATCATGGATGGCGAGCTCGACCCGCTGGGCAGCGCCGACGAGTACCCCTATGTGGCGGTGACCTTCAGGCTCACCGAGCACTACCACTACTGGACCAAGCACGTGGCCGCCAACTCGCAGCTGCAGTCGGAGTTCTTCGTCGAGGTGCCCGAGGGGCTAGCGCGCGAGAAGGGTATTACCAGCGGCGATCGCGTCGCCGTCACGGCGGCGCGCGGCAGGGTCGAGGGCCCGGCAATGGTGACCAAGCGGTTGCGCGCCCTGCAGGTGGCTGAGCGGCCCGTCTACCAGGTGGGGATTCCGATCCACTGGGGCTTCGTCGGCCGGGTGCGCGGGCCATTGGTGAACAACCTGACGCCCTCGGTGCTCGACCCCAACTCCGGTACGCCCGAGTACAAAGGGTTCCTGGTGAATCTGGAGAAGCTCTGAGCTCATGGCCGAGATCGTCGCCAAGCTGATCGACACCACCACTTGCATCGGCTGCAAGGCCTGCGAGGCCGCCTGTCAGCAATGGAACGACCAGGGAACCACCTACGGTACATTCGACGGCACCTATCAAACGATGCCCGAAGTGCGCCACGACTTCTGGAACCTGATCAAGTTCAAAGAGATCGAGCACGAGGACAACAGCCTCGACTGGATCTTCTCCAAGTACCAGTGCATGCACTGTGTAGAACCTGGGTGCATGGACGTTTGCCCCGTCCCGGGGGCGATCTTCCGGCACGACAACGGCATCGTCGATTTCGACCACAACCTGTGCATCGGCTGTGGCTATTGCATCGCCGGCTGCCCGTTCGACATCCCTCGCCTGTCGCCGGTTACGCAGAAGGTCCTACAAGTGCACGCTGTGCTCCGACCAGCACATCGGTGGGCCTGGAGCCCGCATGCGTCAAGGCTTGTCCGACGAGCTGCCTCACCTTCGGTACTCGCGACGACCTTCTGCAAGTAGCCGAGAACCGTGCCGAGGATCTTCGCGGCGCCGGTCACCAGAGCGCCGGCGTCTACAACCCGCTCGGCGTCGGTGGCACCAACGTACTGTACGTGCTCAAGGACGCCTCGCAGCCGCAGATCTACGGGCTGCCGGCGAACCCCACCGTGCACTGGACGGTGAAGCTGTGGAAGGGTCCGGTGAAGTGGCTGGGCAATCTGGTCTTCTTCGGCGGCCTGCTGGGGGTGCTGCTGCACTACTTGCGCGTCGGCCCTCTCGGCCAAGAGCACGGTGGCGAGGCGTGAGCGTGCCGCGCCAGCACGACCACATCGAGCGTTTCTCGTTCCGCGAGCGGGCCGTTCACTGGTTAGTTGCTGGCAGCTTCGCCTATGCCACAGCGACCGGGCTATCGCTCTGGAGCCCGAAGCTGCTGTGGCTGGCGACGGTATTCGGCGGCGGCGAGGTGACGCGCTGGGGGCACCCATGGGGCGGTCTCCTGTTCGCCGCGGTGCTCGGCCTGATGTTCGTGAGTTGGGCGCGACAGATGCGCGTCGATGCCGACGACCGCAGGTGGCTGCGGCAGTCGCATCGCTACGCCATGAACGACGCTGCCGGAATGCCCGAGTCGGGCCGCTTCCACGGCGGGCAGAAGATGCTGTTCTGGGCGCAGTCGCTGGCGGCTGTTGCGTTGCTGACCAGCGGCCTGGTGATGTGGTTTCCGGGAACGGCACCGCGCGGCCTGACGTTCGCTGCCCTGCTGATCCACCCGCTCGCCGCGATCGTCGCCATCGGCGGCATCATCGTCCACATCTACATGGCGGTGGCGGCGATCCCTGGCTCCCTCCGCGCCATGACTCGCGGCTGGGTGAGCGCCGACTGGGCGGCCTCGCATCACGCCAAGTGGTACGCCAAGATCTCCGGGCGCTGAGCGCGCTGCCGACATCGAAAGCAGCGTGCCGCCGCCACAGAGTGACATTCCGCTGACCGCGCCGCCACCAGAGCAACCGGACTTCGGCTCCCTCTGCGTGCGCCGCGAGGCCCGTGCCCGGGCGCTTGCCGAGTCCCACCCGGCGGCGCGCCAGGCGCTGGAGTTCTACGCCGACATCGCCGCATTCCAAGCGCGGGTCTCGGCAGCGGCGCCGGCGGAATCCCGGTCCGATCTGGTGGAGCTGATCGCGCAGATCGCGCCCGCTCCATTGCGCCACGCCGCCCGACGCTTCGACGCCGCGGAATGCGAGCTCGCCTTCGAGGCGCACCGGCGCGGCGACGATATCGAGTCGCCGCGCAGCTTTTTCGCGCGCGTGCTGCTGGGCCCGGCGGCAGCCGTCGGTGCGGCAGGTTGCAAGCACCGCGACGCCAACCCCGGCGTCTCCGTCGACACCTGTCCGAGGTGCGGTCAGGCCCCGCAGGTCGGCTGCTTGCGCACCAGCAGCGACGGCACCGCCCTGAGCCTTATCTGTTCGCTGTGCCTGGCGGAATGGACGTTCCCTCGTGTCCGCTGCCCAGCGTGTAGTCAAGCCGACGACGGCCGGCTGGCGTGGTACGGAACCGACGACCTCGCACAGCTTCAGGTTCGCGCCTGCGAGAGCTGCAACCGTTACCTGCACGTCGTCAGCCTGGTGGCCGATCCGCGCGCCGTCGCCGATGTCGACGAGATCGTCGCCCTGCCGCTGGATCTGTGGGCCAGCGAACAGGGCTACCGCAAGCTTCGCCCCAACCTGGTGGGCATTTGAAGCGCGCTAGCGCGCACCGGAGCTTCGCAGTCGGCGAGGGTCCGTCAACCGCGACCTAGCAGGCCATGGTGAAAGTGTAGTGGGTCTGGTTACGGCGAGTTGGGGCCAGATGCAAGGCGGCCTGACACAGGCGATGCCCTAGCCATCGTCGAGGAAGGGCAACGCTGCAGATGGCCCCAAATCGCCGTAACCCTTCGGGCGACAGGGGGTTGCGCGCGTATGCTGCGTCGTTCCTCGTCAACGATGCGGTAACCATCGCCTCCTCCTCTCTCCTTGCCTGCACTTCGCAAGACCCTGTCGCCAGACCCACCACACTTTCACCACGGCCTGCTAGCCCCACGGGGGCCAGGTGACCAGGTGAGCTCGATCGCATCCACCTCGTTCTGAGTTGGTTCCAAGGAGCTCACGGAGCGGGTACCTGTGCACTGATCACGTCGCTGACACCGGGCACCCTCCTCGGCCGCGCAGCCCGGCCACCAGGTTGGACAGCGTCGAGATGTCCTCCAAGCCGGCGACGGTCACCCGATCTGTCCCGCGGTAGCTGGCGATCGAACCCATGACGCTTCCTCGTCCCGTTTGCCAACTCGGGGGTCAAGTCAGCCGACCCTCTGGACGCACCGCGGACGTCGATGCAAGGTAGCGTCATGCGTGCATTCCTGCCGGCGCTCATCGCCCTCGGTATCGCTGCCAACGCCGGCGAGTGCCGACACGATTTGGCTGAAGAACGGACGCACCCTGGAGGTCGAGGGAGCACGGGTCGAGAACGGTGCCGTGCTGTTCGTCGTGCACGGCGTGGTGGTTCGGTTGTCAGCCGATTTCGTCGAGCGCGTCCGTCTTGACGCCGACACCAGCGCAACGCCGGTGGCCCCTGCGGGCGTCGAACCGGAGCTGAGCGTGCCGCTGCCCGCGCCCTCGGTGGTCGAGCCGGAGCCGATCGCTCCACTGTCGGCACCTTCGGCAGTCGAACCGAGCGTGTCCGCCGCCGCCCCGACTCTCTCCCGCGGTGAGTCTGCGCCGGCAGCCCCGAGGACGGCGCGTCGAGCAACGGCGACCACGGAGCCACCTGTGGCGGAGTCCTCCCTGGCGCCAACGGAGCCGCGGCGTTCAACGGTGGCGACGACGACGCGGGCACGCTCCTATGCGGTGCAACCAACGATCGGGCGCCGCAATCGGGCTGCGATCCGCGCGCGGCCAAGAACACTGCCCAAACTGCCCAGAACACAACCAGGAATGGTCGACTGGTCCCGTCCGGACCCTGCCACCCGGGTTTACTGGGAGGAACAGGCGTTGTGGCTGCGCGACCGCATCGACAAGCTCGAGAGGGGATCTGGCTCCTCCCGCGAGCTCCGGGCTTGGCAATCTCTCCAGCGCTCGCTTCGCGCCGAGGCACGAAAGCTGCGCATACCCTCGGAGTGGTTTCAGGTAGGGTCTACCTCGGTCCAGTAGCCAACCTTACGGTGCCCAGAACTTGGGATCTGCTCTACCGCTGGTTGCTCCGCTAGGACCAGTGGATGTGGACGATGAGCCAACGACCTCCTACACGACGCAGCACCATGGTCTCCACACCGGTCGAGTCGATCTGACGACCGCTGAAGCTTCCGGTCGTGCGTGACTGCGTGAGCACGAACGCCATGTCGCCGACGATCTCGTAGCGCTGGTCGATGGTCTCGCGTTGGGTCGCGCCGGCGAAGCGCATGTCGCCGCCGAGATGGTGAGATGCGTATTCATCGCGTGACATCTCGGCGTTGCCAGACTCGAAAATGACCACCTCGGGTGCCAGGTACGCCAGGGCCTGATCGCCGTCGCCGACGGCTACCGCGGCGTGGAAGGCTTCGATCACTTCGGTTGCCGCGTTGCCCGCGAGGGGCGCAGCTGGACCGGGGACGAGCTCCTGCCTCTCCCCGGTGATCGCTGGCTCAGGCTCGGCACCGAAAACCACCATCATCCCGGCGACTTCCTTGCGCTCGTGCACGGCGGAGCTAGCCCCTGCTGCGAGCGGCAGAAGGAGCACCAGTGCTGCTGTCCTACGTCGATGATTCGTTCGCACGGTCTATCTCGCTATCGGATCTCGAACGTGAGCGTCGATAGTGTACTGAGTCAGGAATCCGAAGGGGTGTTGCACTGGCGCGCGAGCACAATGACTAGCCGGCCTTGGTTAGAGTACGAGCCGTTCCGCGTGCGGGCGGCCACAATGGATGGTAGCGAGCTCGGCCCCGTAGCCGCCGACGTTCAGCAGCGCCAGGATGTCGCCCTCCTGAACTTCCGGCAGCGGCGAGTCGTCGGCGAACACGTCACGGGCCTCGTTGATGTGGCCCGCGACCGTGTAGGTCTCGCTTGCGGCAGCGTCGGCGGCTCGACAAAGCACGATCTCCTGGGGCTCGCGATACAGATGCGGAATGCCACAGGCGTTGTATCCCCCGTCGACACCGACGAACTTCGTGCCGCGGCGCTCGTCCACCCCCACCACTTCTACCAAGAACACGCCGGCATCGCGCGCCAGGAAGTCGCCGGGCTCGCACATTACGGTCACGCCGAGTGGCCCAAAGCTCGCCGCGATCAGGGCTGCGTACGCATCGAGATCGACGCGAACCGAGGATGCCAGCAGCGGGACGCCAATACCGCCGCCGACGTTGATGTACTCGAGGTCCGTGAGCCGAGCAGCGACGTCACTGACCACCTGAACCGCGCGGCGGAAATCGCCGAGCATGTCCTGGAGCCAGCCCGAGCCGATGTGAAAATGCAGCCCTCCCACCTGCAGCCGGTGGGAGGCCGCGATCGCCAGCGCCTCGTCCAGCTGCTCCGGGTAGATACCGAACTTGGACGGCCAGCTGCCCGCCGTGGTCGTGCGCGTCGAGTAGGCTCCCACTCCCGGGTTGAGCCGCAGGCCAATCGTCCTGCCAGCGGCCCGCGCGCCGACGTGTCGGATGGCGCTCAGCGAGTCGAGGTTCAAGACCAACGGATGGGCAAGAATCCGTTCCAGGTCGCTCGAGCTGAGGTTCGTCCCGGTGTACGAGATCTCTCCCGCCGTCCAGCCGGCCGCCAACGCCATGTCCATCTCGTTCGGCGAGCAGACATCGACGCCCACGCCGGTGCCGTGCATTCCGGCAACGATGTCCGGATGGCGATTGCACTTGAGCGCGTAGAGCAGATGATGACGCACGCCGGCGGCGTCGAGCGCACGCTGCAGCCGGCGCAGGTTGGCCTCCATGCGGGAGCTGTCGTACACGTACAGTGGCGTGCCGTGGGCACGTGCCAACGCCTCCACATCTTGACCCGCGATCGACATGCGACCATCGCGAACGTCGAGTCCGTCACGTGCCCACCAGGGTGTAGTCATGGTCGGAAGCTCGCAGACCGGCGGCGTCCGTGCAACCACCACCCTCGGCGCGCTACGATGAGAGGAGTCCCCTGTCGACCCGCCGACCCAGTCGCTCCCCGGAGTCGTGCCCAGCGTCGACACGCGCTTTCGCGCCTCCAGCGGGCTAGCAGGCCGTGGTGAAAGTGTGGTGGGTCTGGCGACAGGGTCTTGCGAAGTGCAGGCAAGGAGAGAGGAGGAGGCGATGGTTACCCCATCGTTGACGAGGAACGACGCAGCATACGCGCGCAACCCCCTGTCGCCCGAAGGGTTACCAGACCCACCACACTTTCACCACGGCCTGCTAGAGGGCTCTCAAATGCGAAAGCTACTGCTGGCGATCTCGGTGCTGGTTGTTGTTGTCAGCGCGGCCTCGGCCGGAGCCCAAAGTGGGGTCCGTAGGGAGATTCGCGACGGCGACGTCTATTCCTATCAGCCCATCGGATTCGGCTTCATGCGCTGGCAAGTCGCCTGGACCAAGAACGCCGATTTCGACATCCTGATCGAGGGTATTACCGACGGCCAGATCTTCACCACCTGCTCTGGCCAGTCATTCGACACCGCCTTCGAGCTGTGTGAGCACGGCCTCGGCGCCGACTCCTATCTGATGACCATCTTCTCCCTCGACGGAGCGACGTCCGCCAAGGGCTCGCTGATGATTCAGGAGTCCGTGCCCGAGGACAATTTCCGCGGCGCCCGTCGTAAGAGCAAGGGTAAGCGAAAGGGCCTGCATTACGTCGGTAACATCTACGACAGCACCTCCGACCCGCTGCTGCTCGAAGCTCGCAGCAGGGCGGAGGCGCGTCGTCAGGTGAAGGTACGCCCGGACAGGTAGAGGTCAGCTCAGCCGGTCGGCCAACGCGCCGAGACTAGAGACGTCCGATCATGTCGTCGATGCGACCGAGCCCGGTAATCAGCTGCTCGGACTCACCTCCGATGCCGATTCTCAGGTGCCGATCTATACCGAAACAGTCGCCGGCAACCACCAGCAGCCCTTCCTCGTCGCGGAGGCGGGTCGCCAGCTCGGTGGAGTTGATGTCGAAGTCGTAGCGGATGAACGCCATGCCACCCGACTGCGGCGGGACGAAGTGGAGCGCGTTGCCATGCGCGGCGACCCAGTCCTGGACGATCACCAGGTTGTGGCGAAGCAAGCTCCTGTTGCGCTCGAAGATCTGCTCACGACGCGGCGAGGTCAGCGCCATCTGGGCGATCTGATCGCTCATCACGGCGCAAGCGATGGTCGTATAGTCATGCCGCGCCCAGGAATCGGCGATCATCTGATGCGGTCCCACCAGCCAGCCGATTCGCAGGCCGGGAAGCGCGTAGGCCTTCGAAAGCCCGCCGTTGACCACGACCTTGTCGTAGGTTCCCCAGAACGTCGGCGTATCGCGGTCCACGAGCTCGACGCCGCGATAGACCTCGTCGACATAAACCCAGGCGTTGACGTCGGCGGCGAGGTCGACGATCACCTTCATGTCGTCGGCGCTGAGCACCGCGCCGGTGGGGTTGTTCGGGTTGCACAGCGCGATCATCTTGGTGCGCGGCGAGATCGCCGCTCGCAGCTCGTCGAGATCGGGTCCCCAGGCGAGCTCCTCGCGCAAGTGGAACGGCTGCACGTCGACGCCGAACGCGCGCCCAATGCCGCGAATCTGCAGGTAATTGGGCACCATCAGCGCGAGCTCGTCGCCGGTCTCGAGCAGGTTCCAGGCGGCCACAAAGTTCGCCTCCGCCGAGCCCGTGGTCACCAAAATGTTGTCGGCATCGGCGTCGCCGTAGAGTCCGCTGATGTGCTCCCGTAGCGGGATCGAACCGTTGGTCTGCCCGTAACCCAGGCGAACCCGCGTGACCTCGTCGATCTCCTCCGGTGTGAGCAACTCTTCAAGAGTGTACGGGTGTACCCCGCTCTCCGTCAGGTTGATGTCGACGAGGTTCTCCCACAACGACTGCACTCTCTCGAGCTCGAATGTCTCGACCTTCATCAGATCTACGGGCCTCCGCGCAGCAAGAACAGGATCAACAGCACCGCCGCGATCATCTGGGCACTGAGCCAGCTAGCTTCCGAAGGCGTAGAGGGTCTCACGAGTGCGCACGTAGATGTGTCCGTCCGAGATCGCTGGCGTGCCATAGGCCAGGTCGTCGAGGTCGTTGACCGCCAGCACATCGAGCTCGGGGCCCGGCTTCAGCACCGCCACCTTGCCGAGCTCGCTGAGCATGTAGATCTTGCCGTCTCCGGCCACCGGCGAGGCGTAGAACTTGTCGACCGCGCCCGGAATGCGTCCCTGATCGAGGCGCTCGCCGCTGGCAGGGTCGAGGATCGTCACGATGCCGCCGTCGTTGATCATGTAGAGCAGCCCCTCGTACAGCAGCGGCGATGGTAGCTGCGGCACCGCCCGGCTATAGATCCACAGAAAGCTCTCAGCGGTCATGTCGCCGCTGCCACCGAGGCGAATGGCGAACATGCCGTTGGTCATTGCCATCGAGTTGCGGAAGTAGTCCCAGTCGCGTTGATCCAGCGTGCCGCCGCCATCGAGGTCACTAACCCTGAAGCGCCGCTTCGCCCTCCCTTCTGGCAGCTCCTCCGCGGTCAACAAACCGTCGGCGTTGGCGTCGCTGAGTGCCAGCGCCTCTTCGAACGACCCCACGTCCATGGTGTTGCCGGGGTCGTTGAGCGGTGAGCCGTAGCCGTTGACGTAGACTACGCCGTCGCCGACGACCGGCACCGACTTCATCTCGTGGATCATGCCGCGCACCCACCAGCGTCGCTCTCCGGTCTGCACCGAGTAGCCACTGAGCAGGAACGACCCGACAACCACGAGCTGCGCCTCACCCTCGGGCGACGTCCAGATAATCGGTGTGGCATGGGAGCTGGCGGCCTCGGGTCGATCGACGCGCCAAAGCTCTCTACCGGTCGCCGCGTCAACCGCCAGCAGGTACGAGTCGGTTCGCTGATCGCAGACCAGCAAGACCTTGCCTTGGTGGATGATCGGCGACGCGCCCATGCCGTAGAGGTTGTCGAAGGGGCCGAGCGGCAGCGTCCAGAGCTCGTTACCGTCGACGTCGTAGGCCAGCAAGCCGTACTCCGCGAAAAACACCACCACGCGCTCGCCGTCAGTCGCCGGGCTGGGGGCCGCCGGGTTGTTGCGCGCGTCGAGCTTCTCGGTTCGCGCTCTCGGTGCCTGGCGTCGCCACAGTATTTCGCCGGTGGCGCGATCCACAGCGAGCGTCGAAAGCTGCTCGCGCTCGAACGCGGTCACGAAGATGCGATCCGTTGACAGCACCGGCGACGAGTGTCCCGGCGGCAAGGTCGTCTTCCACACGAGTTGGCTGTCGCCGTCGAAGCGCATGGGCAGGGCCGAGGTCTCGGCAACGCCGGAGCCGTTGGGGCCACCGAACCGCGACCACGCCGTCGACCGCTCGCGCTCGCCCGAGGAAAGTGACGAAGCTCGCTGGCCGCCGCTCGCCGTCGGCGTAATCGACAGCACCAGCCCCAGCGCAAGCGCCGCCGTGATGAGTCTACTCAACCCCGGTGACCAGCGGGCCGAGGCCGAGCTCACGCAATAGACGGTTGAACGCCTCGACGTCCTCGTCGACGACTCCGGCGAGCTCTTCGGACAGGTCATTCATACGCTCCTCGAGCACCTGTTGCACCTCACGGGCTTGGTCGGTCGGCGGGAAATCGACGGTAGCAACCGCACCCTCCAGATACTGCAGGTGACCGAACAGGCGCGTTGGCCAGCGCACCCGATCCTGCCCGGTGTAGCTGAGCCGCGTCTGGTACAGATCCTCCTCTACCGTCAGCAGCGTACCGTCGAGCTCGCCGGCCGCCTCGATCAGACGCTCGGAGTCCGGTGTGTCGGCCATCACCGCCTGCAGATCGTAGAGCTGGCGCCGGATCCATTCGATGCGGTTGATCATCGCCACGGTAGTCTCGAGATCACCGCGCAGCTGCATCAGCATCTCGGTCTGCAACGCGACGTCGGCGTTGGTACCCTCGGAATTCGGATCCTTCAGCACCTCGAGCGTGTGCTCGGACATCTGCCCCGCGGCTTCGAGCGTTACGGTGTAGGTTCCGGGCGGCTGCAGCAGGCCAGGGCGGCTGTTCACCTCACGCACGCGATCCGCGCCCAGATCAAACCACTCGGCGGTGACGGGTCTGGTGCGCAGGCGCAACGGTGTGGCCGACTCGCCACGAAGATCCCACCAAATACGGTTGATGCCCGCCGTCTTGGTGCCGCTCAGCTCGCTCACGGTCTCTCCTGCGGCATTGCTGATGCGAACCGTCACCGGTCCTTCCGGCTCCTCACCGAGCCAGTAGTTGATCGACGCCCCGCGCGGCGGATTCTCGCCAGCACTGGGATCGCCAGCGCTGCTGGCCGGCGAGGTGATGTTGTGGAACCGGTACGCCCGCCGGGGCTCGAACAGGTGCGCCGCGGGCCCGCCCGCAGCTCCAGCCTGTACGGCAGCGGCCATCGCCGGGGTGAGCTGCTGCAACGCCGACAGGTCGTCCATGATCCAGAAGCCGCGCCCGTATGTGCCGATCACCAGGTCGTTGAAGTGCTCCTGGACGACGATGCCGTACACCGGCGAGGCCGGCAGATCGGTCATCATCGACTGCCAGCTGTCGCCGTCGTCGAAGCTGACGTACAGGGCGTTCTCGGTGCCGAGGTACAGCAGGCCTGGACGTACCGGGTCCTCTTCGATGTGGCGCGCGTAACTCAGAACACCCGGCGCGAGCCCGTCGGTGATCTTGTCCCAGCTGGCGCCGAAGTCGGCGGTTCGATACACGTAGGGAGCGAAATCGCCCACCTGGTGGTGCTCGATCGCCACGTAGGCCTTGCCGGCGTCCCACTTCGACGCCTCGATTGCCCGTACCACGCCGTCGGGCGGTAGGCCGGGGATGTTGGCGGTGACGTTGTCCCACGATGCGCCCCCGTCGCGGCTGACCTGCACCAGCCCGTCGTTGGTGCCGGCCCAGAGCACGCCCTGCCGCGCCGACGACTCGTCGAACGCGTAGATCACACAGCAGTACTCCACCCCGATGTTGTCGGGCGTGAGCCCACCGGAGATCCCCTGCTTGGACTCGTCGTTGGTGCTGAGGTCCGGGCTGATCACATCCCAGCTCTGGCCAGCGTTGGTGGTGCGGTGAACGTGCTGGCTGGTCACGTACACGGTGTCGTTGTCGTGCGGCGATATCAGCAGCGGGAACGTCCATTGGAAGCGATACTTCACGCCCTCGGCCGGCCACCCTCCAGTGCTCTCGGGCCACACTTCCACCTGCCGGAACTGGCGAGTGCTATCGCGGTAGCGCACCACGATGCCGCCCCGAGCCCCGGCCCCGGAGGCGCTCGACCAGATGAGATCGGGGTCCTCCGGATCGGGGGTGGCAAACCCGCTCTCGCCGCCACCGACGCTATGCCACATGCCCCGCGGGATGGAGCCGCCTCCGAACCCGCCGGTGCGACTGTTGCTCGGGCCGCGGTACGACGGCCCGTCCTGGCGGTTGCCGTACACGTAGTAGGGCACGTTGTTGTCGACTGTAACGTGATACATCTGGGCGATCGGCAGCTGGATACGCATCCAGCTACGACCGCGGTTGGTGGAGATCGCCACGCCCGGATCGTTGCCGACGATCATGCGATCGGCGTTGCCGGGATCGATCCACATGTCGTGGTTGTCGCCGCCTGGACGCGCCATCAGGGCATCAGCAGATCCGGCCTGCGAGTACGTGCGCCCGCCGTCGAGCGAGTAGAGAAACGGCGCCGCCAGGAAGTACGCCTCGTCGGCATCCTGCGGCGAGACGTGGCAAACGGTGTAGTAGGCGCTGCGTCCTGCCAGGTCACGACTGTGGTTGATCAGCTCCCAGTCACGCCCACCGTTCTCGGAGCGCCAGAGCTCGCCGCTGTCGGTCTCCTCGCCGTGCCACGGAACCCCATCGCCGGTTTCGATCAGGGCGTAGACACGGCGGCTGTCAGCGGCGGTCATACAGACGTCGACCTTGCCCACCGGCCGGGTCGGCAGCCCGTGGCCTTCGAGCTTCTCCCAGGTATCACCACCATCGCGGGTCACGAAGATGCCGCTGCCGGGGCCACCGCTCTCGCGGCCCCAGGTATTGATCGATACCTGCCACATGCCGGCGAACAGGATACGCGCATTGTTGGGATCCATCTCCAGATCCGACGCACCGGTGTTCTCGTCGACGAACAACACCTGCTCCCAGGTGGTGCCGCCGTCGGTAGTACGGAAAATGCCGCGCTCCGGCTGCGGGCTGTGCCCGTGCCCCAGCGCCGCCACGTACACCACGTCCGGATCACGCGGGTGGATGATCACGTCGGAGATCCGACCCGTGGCCTCGAGCCCCATGTGCTCCCAGCTGTCGCCGCCGTCGGTCGACTTCCACACGCCGTTACCGATCGACACGTTGGATCGAATGTGCGGCTCGCCGGTGCCTGCCCAGACGATCTGCGGGTCGCTCGCGGCGACCGCCAACGATCCGATCGCGTGCACCGGGTAGTCGTCGAACACCGGTCGCCAGTTGAGACCGCCGTCCTCGGTCTTCCATATGCCGCCCGATGCTGCGCCGACGTAGTAGACGTGCGCGTCGCCCTCGACACCCGCAACCGCGGCGATACGGTTGCCGACAGGACCGATGTGGCGGAAATGCAGCGGCTGCAAGGCCGCAGGCGCATCCATCTGCGCCGCGGCGGTGGCCGGTGCCACGACGATGAGCGTCGCCGCGAGCAAGGCGGCAGGCATGACAACTGCGGGGTAGTAGCATCGGCTGGACGAAGACGTCGATGTCATCACAACTCCTGAGGCATTTGGATACGCTCGGCACGTTGGCCACTCGACAAGCGACAGACTAGCCTTCAAGCAAGCGCGTTGCATCGGGTCAGCTGATGAACGCAGCGCCATGAGACAACGCCGCATCGTCCTTCCCACCGCCTCAGCCTTATTCCTCACCACGAACCTCCTCCGAGCTGATGAACGATCTGTCAGGCACTGACCAGTTTCGCCGCGTCGATGGTCGCACCTACCTGAACGCTGCCTCGGTGGCGTTGATGCCGCGCGCAGCCGAAGAGGCGATCATCGAGTGGCAGCGGGATGTAGCCCGCAACGGCACGGTCAACTTCGGCGAGAATCCCGAGGAAACGGTCTTCGACGGCTTGCACAAGTCCGCCGCGCAGTTGTTTGGCGCCACCACCGACGACATCGCCGTGGCGGCCAGCTTCAGCGAGCTCCTGGGCTCCCTCGCCTGGGCGATGGCACCGGCCGCCAACACCAACATCGTGGGCACCGACGTGGGGTTCCCGAGCACGCTCTATCCGTGGGTGCGCGTGGCTCGCCGCACCGGATGTGAGATCCGGCTGGCACCGAGCCGCAACATGCGAGTAGATCCCGATCAGCTGCTGGATCAGATCGACGAGCGCACCGCCGTCGTCTGCATCTCACACGTCGAGTTCGGTAGCGGCCAGCGATTTGACCTGAAGCAACTGGCAGACGGTGCCCACGCCCACGACGCGCTGTTGGTGGTCGACGCGACCCAGTCGGCCGGCGCCATCCCGATCAACGTTCGCGCGAGTGATATCGACGTGCTGATTACCGCCGGCTACAAGTGGCTATGCGGACCGTTCGGCGCCGCCGTGATGGTGCTGGCGCCGCATCTGCACGAGCGGTTCGACCCCGGGCTGGTCGGCTTTCGTAGCCACCGGCGACTCTGGGATCTGGCACCGGTGCGCATGCAGCTGCCCGAAACAGCGCGGCGCTT
Source organism: Acidobacteriota bacterium (assembly GCA_965205505.1). Classification (GTDB taxonomy): domain Bacteria; phylum Acidobacteriota; class UBA890; order UBA890; family WLXD01; genus DASCOT01. The sequence continues at coordinate 1,503,827 of CBDBHB010000009.1, read as the reverse complement.
CGAGTACGGAACGATGGGCTACGGGAACGCCATCGGTCTGGCCCGGGCGATGGACACGCTGATCGACGTCGGCATCGACCGGATCGCGGCTCACAACCTCGGCCTGGCCACGCAGCTGATCGACGGGCTGGAGACGCGCGGCGCGGAGATCCTCTCGCCCCGAGCCAGCGAGGAGCGCACCTCAATCGTCTCCATGCGCATTCCTGGTGCCGACCCAGCAAGAATCGCCACAAGCCTGAACGCCAGCGGCGTGGTGGTCTCCGGACGCAACGATTTTATTCGCTTCTCGCCACACCTGTACAACACCACCGAAGACATCGAGCGCGCTCTCGATGAGCTCGATCGCTGCCTCGGCTAGTGCACTAGCAGGCCGTGGTGGGAGTGTGGTGGAGCGACTCAGCTCCGGCCACCGCTCCGCAACAGCACCAACACGCCCGCGGTAATCATGGCAACGTCGAGCATCATGCTCTCTGTCCCCCGGTGCGCCACCATTCGCTGGCCGGTTTCCGGGCACCGAACCCGAGCCAGGTGTCGAGCCTCAGCAGCACACCATGCAGGGGCGTGCCTGCCAAACGGCGCCAGAGGCTGAAGGCGGCGGCAGAAGACGTCGTCACGCTGGCTGAAACGCTGGAACTCGGGCAGCACCTCGAACGGCCCGCCGCCCGGATCTACTGTCGCCTGCCGCGTCACTGTTGCGTCGCTAGCTGCGCCTCGATCGCGTCCAGGAGCCGCCGGACGATCTCCGCATCATCGGTGTCGGTCGGTTCCATCTCCAGGAACCTCTCGAACGCGGCGACGGCACCGGCAAGATCGCGACCCTGGACATGCGCGAAGGCGACCTGCTTTTGCGCCACAGCCAAGTTCGGATCGATCGCTAGCGCTTGGCGATAGGACGCCAGTGCCGATTCGTGCCGTCGCTCCTTCATGTAGGTATCGCCGACGCCCACATGCAGCAAGGCGTTGTCGGACTCGTTTGCGAGGAGCTGCTCGAACAGCCCTTCGGCGTCGTCTTCGCGATCCGCGCGGATGTAGTTCTGTGCCAGCATGAAGCTGGCGGTCGTGGCGCCGGGATCGGCCTTCAAGACGCGCTTGAGCGCCACCTCCTCGGCGGCGCTGTTGCCCAGTGCTCGGTGGGCCTCGGCTACCCGCAGCAGCACGACGTTGGGGACCGGACTCGCCGCCAACAGCTCCCGCCACTCCGCCAGCGCCGCCTCGTAGTCGCGAGCTTTGAAGGCGCTGACGCCGGCCCGATACTGCTCCGAATCGACGACGTCCCCCATTCCGCTATTCGTGTCATCCTGCTCCTGCAGCGTGGCACCACTCAGCTGGCCTACCGCCAGCGTGCACAGCGCGAGCGCCAGATAGAAGCAGCTACCGCGGTGGAATCGGAGCGCATCTGCCAAGGGTGTTCTCCATGCCGCCCACGTCCGATGTTCGTCCGCAGGATCCGACGCCCTATTGAGAACCATGAGTATAGTCCGGACACTCGATTGAACATCCCCTGGATCTGCCATGGAGACATGAGACGGTGTCGAATCGCAGCATCATCCTGACCGACGAGCTCTACGACTACCTTCTCGGAGCCTCGCTGCGCGAGCACGACCTGCTCCGGCAGCTTCGTGAGGAGACCGCATCGCACCCGCTGGCGGTAATGCAGATCTCGCCCGAGCAGGGTCAGTTCATGGCTCTGTTGGCGCGCCTGATGGACGCTCGCCGGACGCTCGAGATCGGTGTGTTCACCGGCTACAGCGCCCTGGCAGTGGCGCTGGCCCTCCCGCCAGAGGGGCGCATTATCGCCTGCGACATCAGCGAGGAGTACACCGCCGTTGCTCGACGCTACTGGCGCGAGGCCGGCATCGCCGACAAGATCGACCTGCGCCTCGGCCCGGCGGTCGACACGCTCGATGGGCTCATCGCAGACGGGCAGGCCGAGTCGTTCGACATGGCGTTCATCGACGCCGACAAGAAGGAGTACGACGCTTACTACGAGCGCGCGCTCGTGCTCGTACGCCAGGGCGGCCTGATCGCCATCGACAACGTCCTGTGGAGCGGCTCGGTAATCGACACGACCGATACCGACGAGGAGGTGGTTTCCATCCGAGCGCTCAACGCCAAGCTGCGCGACGATGAGCGCATCCACCTGAGTATGCTGCCGCTCAGCGATGGGCTGACGCTGGCGATGAAGCGCTGACTGGAACCGCCGGCACCACATTGCTGCTCATGCCGCATGAATGCTACGTTGAGCTGTCCGTAAAGATCATTCTGTTCAGTCTTGACTGAATAAACTAAAGCATATAGATTTAGCCTTGACTAAAAAAAGTGGAACCGCCAAGCTGCAAGCGTTCGTCGAACAGGTCGGCGAGATCTTCGCGAGCGCCGGCCATCAACGCATCGCCGGTCGGTTGTTCGGTTGGCTGCTGATTTGCGATCCGCCGCATCAGTCGGCGGCAGACATACAGGAGGCGACGGGAGCAAGTAAGGCCTCGGTGAGCACCAACTTGAGGTTGCTCCAGGCAGGGGGTCTGGTGGAGAGAATCGGCGTTCCGGGCGAGCGGCGCGCCTACTACCAGATGAACCTGGAAGCCTGGACCAGAGATCTCAAGGGTCGGCTCGCCGAAATCTCCGCCATGCGGAGGGTTGCCGAAAGCGGGTTGGAAGCGCTGGGGAGCGTGCCGGCCGAGCGCCGCGAGCGGCTCGAGGCAATGCGCGCCTTCTACACCTTCTTCGAGAAGGAAATGCCGACGCTTCTCGAGCACTGGGAGCAAGCGCTCAAGAAAGAAGGCTAACCCGCTCTGCGTCCTCCGCCGGTGGCACGGTTCCGTCGGAAAGAGACGCCATGGCTACGGTGGGACACGACATTCGAGTTGGCCTGCGCGGCTTGCGCCGCGACTGGCTGGTCAACGTGATCGCCGCGGCCTCACTGGCGCTGGCGCTGGCCGGCAACACCACCGTCTTCTCGCTCGTCAACGGGGTTCTGTATCGGCCCCTGCCCTACCCGGCCCCCGAGCGCATTGCCCTGATGGGCGAGCGCGAGGCCGGGGCACCACTGACGCTCACCGCCTCACCGGCCAACTTCCGCGACTGGAGCGAGCGCAACCGCGCCTTCGGCGACCTCGCCGGCTTCCAGCCGGGCCAGGCGACGATCGGCTTCGGAGACCGGCCGATCACGGCCCTATCGGCGCGCGTCACGCCGGTCTTCTTCGATATCCTCGGCGCCACCGCACGGCAGGGCCGCACGTTCACCGAGCAGGAGGGGGCACTCGGCGCGCATCGCGTGGCGATGGTTACAGACGAGCTTCTCGCCACCCGCCTACCCGCGCTCACAGAGCCAGTCGGTGCCCAGGTGATCATCAACGGCGAGCAACACACTATCGTCGGCGTGCTACCCCAGGATTTCGAGTTTTTCATCGCCGGCATCCAGATCTGGCTACCGCTGGCGCTCGACCCCAACGCACTGTCGCGCGACGAGCGCACGATCTTCGCGCTCGGCCGCCTGCGCGACGGCATCAACATGGATCAGGCCAAGGAAGACATGCAGCGCGTCTGGAACGACCTGGTCGCCGAGCATCCCGAGTCGAACCAGGGCTACGTGATCGACGTGCTCAACTTCCGTCACGAGATCCCCGACAAGGCGGGGCGGCAGATGTTCGCGCTGGTGCAGGGTGCGGTGTTCTTCGTGCTGCTGATTGCCTGCGTCAACATCGCGAACCTGCTGTCGGCACGCGGGCACCGGCGCCAACGCGAGGTCGCCCTACGGGTGATCCTGGGCGCCGGCAAGTTCCACATCCTGCGTCAGCTGCTGGTGGAGAGCGTCATGCTGGCAACGCTGTCGGGCGGAGTCGGCCTCATTCTCGCGGTCGGCAGCGTGCGCTTGATGGGCAACCGCTTCACCGGCCTGGTGCCGGGCGCCTACATGCCCGCGATCGATGCCAACGTGTTGCTGTTCTCGCTCGGCATCACGCTGGTGTCGGGCCTACTGTTCGGCCTGATCCCGGCAGCCCAAACGCTGCGCGTCGACCTGGCCGGAACCATGAAAGAGGGCGGCCGCGGCACCACCGGCGACAAGCGCAAGAAATTCCTGTCGCGTGGCCTGGTGGTGGCTGAGATTGCGCTGTCGATGGTCCTGCTCGCCGGTGCCAGCATGATGGTGCAGGGCTTCACGGGCCTGCGGGACGCCGATCCCGGCTTCGACAAGACCGACTTGCTAACGGTGCCGATCAGCCTCCCGGTCGACGGCGTCGAGCCGCGGCTCAACATGTTGCGTGAGGTCACGGCGGCAGCCATGACAACTCCCGGCGTGCGCGAGGCCACGGTGGCCAACGCTCTGCCCCTGAACGTCTTCGCCGTCAGCGACGCCTTCACGGTCGAAGGTCGGCCCGTCGATCCAGGCCAGGCACGACCGCGCGCGATGTGGGCGGCGGCGCCGCCCGGATACCTTGACACGCTCGGTATCCCGCTCGTCCGGGGCCGCTTCTTCAGCGACGCCGACCGTTCGGACGCGGCAGCGATCGCGGTGGTCAACGAGACCCTCGCCGGGCGATTCTGGCCAGACGGCGAGGCGCTTGGCGAGCGCATCGAGTTCCGCGGCGAGACGCGTGAGATCGTCGGGGTGATCGGCAACACCCGCCAGTCGCTGATTGCCACCGACGTGGCAACGCCGGGCTCCGACAGCGTCATCTTCGTGCCGCTGGCGCAACGCATCGGCGGCAGCGTGTTCCTGCTGGTACGTACTGCAGGCGAGCCACACACTGTCGACAGCGAGCTACGGCAGGCGTTGCAAGCGGTTCATTCGCAGCTCGGTGTAGGACGCATGGACACCCTCGAGGAGATCGTCGACCGGAACTTCGTCGGCATCGACGTGATCAACGGCGTGCTCACCGGTTTCGGGTATCTGGCGCTGCTGCTGGCGGCGATCGGCACCTATGGCGTGCTCGCCTACAACGTGGCGCAGCGCAGCCAGGAGATCGGTCTACGCGTGGCGATTGGCGCACAGCGGGTCGACGTGGTCCGCATGATCACGCGCCAGGGATTCACGCTGGGCCTCATAGGCGTGGCCATCGGCGCCCCGTTCATCTTCATGCTGGTTCGCGTGCTCAACTCGGTGCTGCAAAACCTGGGGACAGTCGATCCGATGACGGGGCTCGTTGTGGCGGTAGTGCTGCTCGCCACCACTGCGATCGCCAGCCTGATCCCGGCGCTTCGTGCTGCCCGTATGGATCCCGTGAACGCCCTCCGGTTGGAGTAGGGGCGCCTGAAAGCGGCGACTCGCCTCACCATCCTTAGCGAGCATGTCGGAACGCCCGAGCTCATGTACCGGGTACGCGAGGTCGCCGGGATCGACCCGATGCAGGCGCCACGCTGGGAATGATCTGATCTCGCTCGCTCGGCACTGTAGCGTGACGGCCGACGCGGACGATCCGGCCGGCCCTGGCACGGCGCGGTGGAGGCGGCACCCGACACCACGGTACGATGTCGCCTGCATGATCCCCGACTACCGTTTCTTGTGACCCGAGGAAGCGCTAGATGCGAGCACCAACGCCAGCAAGCCGCGCCCAACGTCGATCCGCCACAGCCGCCTTGGTCGTCGCCACCGTCACGATAGCCCTTGCAGCGAGCACCGCACCCGCGCAGGAGTCGCTTCCCCCCGAACCCGGAATGCGCGATGCCGCACGCGCCCTGCTCAACTCCTCGGAGGGCGAGCGCCGCCACTGGGCACTGACCGGATTCGAGGACGAGGAGCGCTTCAATTGGGCCTACACACCGGTTCCCCGCAGCGGGTTTCCGCTGCGTGAGATGACAGACGAGGAACGAGAGATCACCTGGAATCTGGTCGCATCGGGTCTCGGTGAGCGCGGACTAGAGCAGGCCAGGGACGTCATCCGGCTCGAGGAGGTCCTCTACGAGCGCTCCGAGCAATCCGATTTCCGAGACCCTGACCAGTACCTGATCTCGATCTTTGGGGCACCGGGCAGTCTCGGGCGCTGGGGCTGGCGCTTCGAGGGCCATCACCTGTCGGTAAACTTCACGCTGCTCGATGGTCGGGTCGTGGGCACGACGCCGGCGTTTTTCGGCGGCAACCCCGCCTACGTGGGCGAAGGACTGCACTCTGGGCTCCGTCCGTTCGCACAGGAGGAGGACCGTGCACGGCTGCTGCTCCAGAACCTCGATCCGGCAGCACGGAGAACGGCGGTGTTCTCCCCCACCGCTCCCGACGACATCCTGACAAGCAACTCCGAGGTCGCCGCGCGACCCACGGCTGCGGGGATTCGCTATGCCCAGCTGCCCGAGCCCCAGCAGCAGGCCCTGTGGGAGTTGCTGGAGCTCTACGCTTCCCGCCTGGAGCCCTCGCTGGCGGAAGGCGAGCTGACGGAGATCCGCGCCCACGGCCTCGACGAGCTGCGATTCGCCTGGGCGGGTGGCGTGGAGGCCGGTGAGCCGCACTACTACCGCATCCACGGCCCCACGTTCGTGGTGGAGTACGACAACACCCAGAACGACGCCAACCACGTCCATACCGTGTGGCGTAACTTCGATCGTGACTTCGGGCGTGATCCGCTACGCGAGCATCTGGCAGCCGCGCATGCCGCGGGGACGCAAGGTCTCCTCCACACGCCCCGATAATTTGTCCCTGTCCAGCGCACAGGCCAGTAGGCCCAGTAAGCGCAGCGCTCGGGCGCGCCCAGCTCAGGTCTCCGGCGGAAAGTCGTAGACGATCGTGTACGTGTGGCTCACCGACTGCTTGCCGCTCTGCTCGGCGAGAAACCCGGTGACTCGGATCGTCACGACGAAGACACGGTCGTAGCGCACCTTGTTGATCACCACGTTCTGGTCGCCGTTATCAACGACCGGGCGCAGGAGTTTCTCGTAGGCCTCGGGATCACCGATCATGACCTGGCTGATTCGGTAGGCGCGAATCGCAGCGTTGCCGGCGCTGCTCGTAATGCCGCGATCGATCGAGCTGCCGCGCAGACGGATGATCCTGTCGGGGCTTCGCGGGGCCGGCATGTTGGGAGTGCGCTACTCGTGTGGACCCCGTACGGGCGCTGAAGTTCGAATCGGCCGCGCTCAGACCCTACTTGGCCCCAGCTGACCGAAAAGTGTTGCTCTCGCCGGTTCCGCCTCCCTAAACTCGATCCTGGCTGGTCGAGCCAGCCACGCGCGCCTCGCCATGCACGCAGAGTCACGTGAAGCGCTCGTGTCTGGCACTCGCTGCCTTGCTGACGATCGGCTGTGCTCATGGCGCGGCAGTTCGTCCGAACCGTCGCCCGGCCGCAACGCCGGCTGCAAATCCGATTCCTTCTGCAGCTTCAATTGCGACCTGGACTCCGACTCCCACTCCGACTCCGACGCCAAACCCGACTACGGCGGGCGCTGAGGCTCTATTCATGCCGGAGTGCTACGAGCCCCCGCCAACTGTTGCGGCCATTGAAAGGGCCGATTCGCGAGACTGGCGCCTGCCGGTCGCGGCGATCCGGGACGATACCGTCCTCAGCCACTTCGGCGCCCCGCGGGATCGCGGCGAGCGCCGCCATGCCGGCATCGATATCTGGGCACGGCGCGGCACACTCGTGCATGCGCCGGTCGACGCGCGAGTGATCACCTCGCGCAGCGGTGGCCAGGGTGGCCAAACCGTTGTGCTCCTGGATGCCAGCGAGAAGATCCAGTTCGTCTTCACCCACCTCGACTCGCGCGCCGTGCGACCCGGGCAGTACGTAACTAGCGGTCAACAGATCGGCACCGTCGGCAATACCGGCAACGCAAGCGGTGGGGTCCCGCACCTGCATTTCGAGGTGCATGACTTCGCCGGACCAATCAACCCTTGCCCGCTGCTGGATCGTGCACCCGCCGCGAGCGTGAGTTGCCCAGCCGAACTGGCCGCCCGATAGACTGGCGGCATGACAACCAGCGCGGTGTACTCCCTGTTACAGCCCTCTTGGCTGCTGATTGCCTGCTGCGTTGCGTTCACTTCGTGTGCCCGGGAAGATCAGGCGCCAGAGCCGGCTGAAAGCGAGGCTCTGGTAACAGCCGTGACCGGAGCCGGGGTACTCGTAGCAACCCTGCCGGAACGCATCGGTCCCGCGCTGGTGCAGCTACAACCGAGATCCGGGCACCAGGCCCGGCCACCGACAGCGGTGGCGAATATCGATCAGTTCGGCTACACGTTCGATCCTGCGCTGTCGATTGCGCGCCAGGGTCAGCCGGTTCGCTTCCGCAACAGCGAGGATGTCGACCATCACGTCCGTGTAACACACGCCGAGACCCGCGCGGTGGTGGTGAATACCAACTTGCTGATGGATGAGAGCGTCGACTACGTCTTCGTCGAACCGGGCCCCTATACCGTGCGGTGCGACGTCCACCCTGCGATGATGGCGCTCATTCTCGTCGTCGCGCACCCGTACGCTGCGGTCGCCGACAAGGACGGCGTGTTTCGACTCGAGAGCATACCGTCCGGCTTCTATGACCTGACAGCGTGGAACGTCGCTGGCGACCCGGTAGTCGAGCTCGACGCAGAGGTGAGCGTCGACGCGAGCGGTGTCCAGCTAACGCTCAACGCCGTGGAGTAGCAGGGTGCCATACACGCTACGGGTCTACGCCGCGATTCCATGGCGTCCATCTTCCTGGCGCAGCGCTTCCGTCAGCTCATTCAAGGCCCGGGCAACCCCCTTGAGCTCGTCGTGAGTGCGCAGGCTACACGTATGCGTATAGTCGCCCGCCTTGAGGCGTTCGATATGCCGCTGAATCGCCACCTGCGGACCCACGAAACGGTGCGTCAGCCAGATCGCGAAGGCACCGCAGACCACAGCAAGCAACGGGAACAGCAGGGCCATCCAAATCCCCAGGCTGCGTAGTGGCTGTCCGACGGCGGCTGCCAGCTCTAGAGGATCGATAGAAGTATGGAGCATTGCCTGGCCCATGATCCGCTGGAACGCATAGATCAGCAGGAGCTGCGTCAGAGCCGCCGCGATACCCGCAACACCAAAGAAGTACAGTCCGTACCGATACTGCACGCGCGGCGTGATGAGAAAATTGCGAACGCGCCGGCGGTCTCGACCGGCTGTGGATCGTGGCATGAGCGCTCTCCTCGCTCGCCCTACTGGGCGTTGTGCACCTTCACCTGTGCGGTGAGCTCGTAGTTGGTATGGGTATCGCCGACCAGTTGTGTGACGGCGTCGTCGATCAGGTCGAGCTGGATGGACACCGAGCGAATCCGGTTGCGATCAGCGGCGACGAGTCCGCCGACGCCAGGAACCAGCTCAGCGCCCGTTTCATCGAAATAGCGGAAGACAGTTTGACCGCTCGTGATGCTCTCCACCAAGACTTGACTGGTGATCTCCGACATCCAGGAGCTACCGTCCCAACAATCGACGCTGCGTAAGAATTGTGTGCCAACGACCGCGTAGCCGAGACGCTCGGCGCCGCCGCCGACGGCGTTCTCGAACCCTGCCGCGCAAGGCGGGTCACTGTCACCGTCGTCGATGTCGGCAGCGAACTGCAGCGCGGACGTGGTGGCCAAGCTGAAGATCTCGGTAACAGTACCTATGTCGTACCCGGCGACCCGCGGCTCGCGAACAATCTTGTCGAGCGCCACACGAGCCTCTTGTCTCATTTCCATATCGGCTTGTTGAGACTCGAAGGCGTTCTGGCCACCTGTAAGCATCGACAGCACTCCGCCCACGACCAGCGTGAGGATCGTGGCAGCGATGAGTAGCTCCAACAAGCCGGTACCCGCATCATCAAGCATGAACGATGATCCCGCTCATCGTGGAGCCGAGATGGCAGTCAGGCTGGACTCCTTGATCGTGCCCATCGCCCCAATCCGCGCGACAACTCGAACATCGAGTTCGAAGTAGCCTCCCTGATCGATGATTGCCCATCGCCGCGTGTAGTCGACATCGCCGTCGTCCCCTGCATCCGATGAGTCGAAGAACCCACTCTCGTCGGAAATCAACGAGCCGCCTGCGACGATGCTGTTGTATGGAACCTGGCGCAGCTGTTCGATCTTTTCGCTGGCCAGCGCCGTGACCTGGGTGATGTCGTCCGCTGCCTTGTTGATTGCCGCGCTGGCCATGAACAGCTGGCTGACGGACAGCAAGACCATGAGCAAGAGCAGCATGGAGATCGTCAACTCCAGCAGCGAGAATCCGCCTTCGCCGGCCTCGGAAGCCCTGAACACTCCCGGGGACGACGAGATCATCCGACGCTCCGCCGTGCTCATTGGCCGAACTCCTGGAACCAGTTGGCGACCTCGATCCGTTCGATCGACACAACCCTTGTGGGGCCGGGCATGCCCGGCGGCAGGTTCGTGCTCAGCGAGGGGACGTGGAACAAACCCGGCACGTTGGTGCCGAGATCGAACGTCGTGGACACGAGGGCGCCGGCGATCGCCGTCTGCTTGGTAACGCTGATCTCGTCCTGCGCGTAGATGGCGGCGAAGACGCTAACCTGCGTCGCCTCATCGATCAGCACGTCGTCGGTGGCGATCAGCCCGAGGTTGCCGTCGGCGATGTAGTTGCCGACCGGAACGATGAAGCCGTCGACGTGAATGTCGTCGGTCGCGTAGATCGTACCGGTACCGTTGTACTTCACGCCTCGCAGGCCGGGTTGCCCGTGCGGCTGCCCCAGGCGCACCGAGGGGCTGTCGATTTTGATGATGCCGGAGATGTCGAGCGTCAACGTGGAGGGGTCCCAGGAGATCGAGTTGCCGTCGCCATCCGAATGGCTGAATGCGGCAATGCTCTCGGAGATCTCGGTCTCGGTAATGGTCAACGAGTTGGAATCGAGGAAGTCCTTGTGGGTGGTCCAGGCGGTCCCCGTCGCCGGGTCGGTGTAGGGATCCGAGAGCGTCGGAAACTCCACTTGCTCCGCGTCGTACGCACCCCAATAGTCTGAATGAACCCCCGACGCGGGCCCCACGGATCCGTCGGAGCGCACACCATCAATGGTCTCCTTGATACTGTTGCCGTCGTCATTCATCTCGCCGATATGGGCGCTTCCGGTCAGCAAGATGTCAGCGTGTTGCGTTCGAATCACGGCATCGAGGGTTTCCACGGTTATGCCGTTCACCACGGCCGTTGGCAGCGCCGGCAGCTTGGCTGCTTCGGTGGCTCCGAACCACGCGACAGCATCACCGTAATTGTTGCGGATGTCGGCACTTCCCCCGAACTCGATCGTCGGCGGAAACAGCTCGTCGCCGATGATATGCAAGGACCCGCGGATTGCCACGTGGCCGTTGATGGTGCCGCCGTTAGCACCGGCATCGACGAAGGCGGCGTTGTCCCACACGCTATAAGCGTGCAGGTGTATCCTCACGTCGGCGCGCACGATCTGCGTCGCCTGGTCGCCGGTGCCACCGCTACCGGTCGACCGCGTGCGAAACGCCAGGACAGGATTGGCCCCCGACATGCTGAGCGTCGGCGGCATCCAGACCTGGCGCACGAACGCACCGTAGCCAGCGCTCTGTGAGCTACCCAGATCGACGTACCCCGGAATCACATCGCCGTTGCCGTCGGTCGGCAGGTTCATTGTCATGCCGTCGATTGTGACCGTCGACGGAAACGGATCGACGCGTGTCCAGGTCGCGGCCTCGATAACCTGATCGATCCAGGTCGAGTCGGCCCGGAGGTCAACGATCGTTTTTTCGATTCCGGAGTCCGCCGCGTAGTAGGCGGTAGCCCGATTCCGGTAGTTGCCAGAGATATCGAGCTCGGTGACGCCGGCGGTCACCAGGGCCATCCCGAGCGCCAGGGTGATGGACATGACCAGCAGCGTGACGACGTAGGCTGAGCCGGCGTCGTTCTGGAGAGCATGCGTCAAGCGAATATCCTCGCGTCGTTATCCTCGTCGCGTCGAGGCCCTGTGTAGCCCTCTAAAACTCATCAGAACATATACAACAACACATCAACGCAGTGAACGCTGCCGGAACACGCATTCTCGCCAATTTCTCTGCGGACAGCGGTGGCCAAGTCTCGAGCCGGGCGCATACCGACACGAAGCAGGCGCCACAATCAGCGACGGGTCGCCGGAGCAGCGCTGCGCTTGAATCAGATCCAGCGTGCCGACGGCTGCCCGCGGCCCTCGAACAAACGCACCGCATCCGTTGAGAAAGTCCGTTGCCTATGGTCGAATGCCGGCGGTTCTTGTGACTATCGAGCATGCCGGCACTACTAGAGGAAACCCCGAGATGAAGACCCGACCTGCTGTTCGCTTTGCACCGATCTGCGCCACGCTCGTTATCGGCCTTACAGCGAGCGCCACACACCCCTCAGCGAGCTCAGCGCAGGCGCTAGCCGGTACCGGTGCCCCGCCAGCCGTCAGATTCGACTCGGCGCCGCAGCGACCAGTGCTCACCATCGACGATCAGTTTCTCTTGGAGCGGGTGGGCTCACCTCAGATCAGCCCGGACGGCATGCGCGTCGCCTATACGGTCGGTACCACGGACTACGACACCAACAGCTCGGAAACGCGGATCTGGGTCGTCGGTCGCGACGGCGGCGCACCGATTCCGATGACGGGAAAAGGAAGCTCCGCTTCGAGCCCGCGATGGAGCCCGGATGGAACGCAGCTGTCTTTCCTGTCGGCGCGCGACGACGACAAGACTCAGGTGTGGGCGCTCGATCTGACCACTGGCGGTGAGGCCGTGCAGCTCACTGAAGCCGCGGAAGGCATCTCCGCTTACGAGTGGGCACCGGACGGTCGAAGGATGGCGCTGCGCATCAAGGACCCGGCGCCGGAGAAGAATTCGGCAGCCAAGACCAAGAACGGCTCGGATATTCCCGAGCCCTGGGTGGTCGACCGGCTGCAGTTCAAGCGTGACTACATCGGCTACCTGGATCGGCGTCGAGACCACCTCTACACGTTTGATCTGGGCAGCAAGAAGATTGTCCAGATCACCTCTGGCGACTACGACGACTCCCAGCCCGTGTGGTCACCCGACGGCCAGATGATCGCCTTCGTCAGCAATCGCACCGACGATGCCGACGGCAACTTCGACACCAACATCTGGCTGGTCGACGCCGGCAATACCGACATGGGGGCCCGGCTGACGCAGGTCACCACGAACCCCGGCTCGGACGGCTCTCCCACTTGGAGCCCGGACGGTGCTCGAATCGCCCACATCACCGAGACCGATGTCGATCACTCTCCCTATGACGTCGCCAAGGTGGCGGTGATCGAGCCCGGCGGACAAGCGATGATCCTCACCGAAGGCTTGGATCGCGGTAGCCGCCGTCCGATGTTCAGCGCCGACGGAAACTCCGTCTACTTCCAGGTGGACGACAGCGGCGAGCGTCACCTGGTAATGATCCCCACCCGGGGCGGCGAAGTGACACGGGTCATCGATGGGCCGCGTAGCGTCAACGCGGTGACCATCTCTGACGACGGCACGATCGTTGCGCTGATCAGCGAGCCGCGCGAGCCAGGTAATCTCTACCTTCGCGAGGACAGCGGCGATCTGCGCGAGCTCACCCGCAACAACGACGAGATGCTGACCGGGATCGACCTGGCCGAGGTTGAGAACGTGCACTTCCCGAGCGCCGACGGAACCGAGATCGAGGGCTTCATATACAAGCCACTGAACTTCCAGGAGGGCGTGCGATATCCGACCATCCTGCGAATCCACGGCGGCCCGGTGTCGCAGTACACCTACGGATGGAATTACGAGGCACAGTTGCTCGCCGCCAACGGCTACCTGGTGGTGACCACGAACCCGCGCGGATCGTCGGGCTATGGCAAGGCGTTCCAGATGGGCATCTGGCAGTCCTGGGGTGTAAAGGACACCCAGGACGTGATCGCCGGAGTCGACCACGCCATCAAGCTCGGCTGGGCCGATGCCGATCGACTGGGCGTGGGCGGGTGGTCCTATGGTGGCATCCTCACCAACTACGTAATCACCCAGACGCAACGTTTCAAGGCGGCGATCGCCGGTGCCTCCGGAGCACACTGGATCAGCAGCTACGGGCACGACCACTACCAGCGCTGGTACCGACTCGAGTTCGGAAACCCCTGGGAGCCCGCCGCGCGCGAGATCTACGAAAAGCTGTCCTCGTACAACGACGTCGACAAGATCACCACTCCCACCATGTGGGTGGGCGGCAAGGAGGACTGGAACGTCCCCATCATTCACGCCGAGATGATGTATCAGGCAGTCAAGAGCATGGGCCGCGAGGCGCTGCTCGTCGTCTACCCGAACATGCACCACGGCATCAACCTGCCGTACTACCGCAAGGACCTGCACCAACGTTACCTGGCCTGGTACGACAAGCACCTCAAGCCGGAAATGACCACGGCAGGCGAGTAGACACGGGCCATCGAGCTACTCGCGAACCTCTTCCACTCGAGATTCGCCTTCGTACGTCGCCCATACGACGTTCCCCTGCTGTCGATACCTGAAGACTGTATCGTCGTCGACGTCGCCACCGGGCGAGTTCTCGACGCTCCGGAAACTGCGATCGTTGTAGTCAATGTCCACGGACAGTTCCCTCGAGGCCCGGCCGCTGCCGATAGCACGACCTCGCGGCGTCGCCGTGTCCGGAATCGCCAACCACCTCCCCTACTCCCGCGTATCGCTTCGGCCGTGCGAGCGGATTTCGTCCAGCTCGCGGCTCATCAGCACGCCGGTGAGCTGCGTCAACGCCGACGCCTGGGCCGTGAAGACCTCCTTACTCCAGATATCGATGCGCGAACGCGTCGACCAGAAGGATCCGAGGTTGCCGCCGAACCCGTAGGCCGGGAGATCCCAGCCTCCTCGACCGTTGCCGCGGTCGCCCTGGGCGAAGGAACCGACGCCCCACCAGTACGCTTGCTGTCCGCCGTGCACCCCCGGACGCTCAGGAGCGGAGACCTGCACCTTTGACCAAGGATATTGCTTGACCGCCCTGATCGCCTCGTCGATCAGCACCGGGTTGTTACGCGTCCAGATGAAGGAGTGCTCGGCCAGGCCCGTGGCAATCACCTCCTCGCCTTCTTCGCGATACTCCATCTCCCCGAGATGCTCGGCCTGCACCATGGCGACGATCTTGTCGCGCCGCTCCGGATACCTCTCCCACCAGTGCTGCTCCGCGAACGCGCGCTCGGCGCCGGGCATGTAGTGGCGGCAGTCGAGCATTACCGTCAGCGTGCGACGGCGCTGTTCCTGAGGAATATGCGAGTAGTACTTGACGATCGCCAACAGGCCGAGGGCGCCGTTGTCCTGAGTGATCGAGGGACCGTCGGTGTGGGTGACCAGCATGATCTGCTCGTCGGCATCCGTGCCGTAGTCGCGCCCCGGCAAGTAGGAGATCAACTGGTACGCTTCCGCCGGCTCGACGGTGGCCTCTAGACGCAGGGTCGCGCTCTTGCCAGCCTTGGCGTCGGCGATCACCTTGGCACCTTCGACGCGATCGAGCGTTACGGTGGGAGCATCATGAAGCGTCGGTACGCCAAAGGAGTACATGCCGGCGGTGCGCGCGAACGACATGTCGTAGACGATCACCGCCCCGGCAGCGCCGCCCTCCGCGCCGATTCGCCACAGGCCCTGGCGCATCTGATAGTAGATGTCGAAGGTGAAGGTCGCCGACGGGTCGACGAACTCGTACAAGGGCGGGAAGCTCTCGTCGTTGGTTCGATACTCGTGGTCGTTGAAGGTGTCGGTCCTGACGTAGTTGGCCGGTAGCGGCGGCTCCTGTTGTGGCCTCGTCGGAACGACAACGATCTTGCCCTCGATCGATGCCGGCGGGTCATCGTGGTCGTAGTAGACGAGCGACGCGGTCACGCCTTCGGGCCCGGTCGATCCGGAGTAGGCACCGTAGAACGCCACCTTGACCGGCTTGCCGTCGGAGACCAGCGACCAGTCTGTCGGGTCGTCGCTAGTATGCCAGCGATCAAAGGTCCAGCTGTTGCGCGTCACATCGACGACACCGTAACCGACCAGCTTTTCTTCCATGAACGCCATGAAATCGTTCCAGCCTGGACTGCCCGTCAGCGTAGGAATGCTGGCATCCTTCACTAGCGCCCACTCGTGTGCCTCCTCGGAGGTCACCAGGTACTCTGCGTTGATCGTGGTGACAGCATCGCCAGGGATCGTGCCGGCCGGAGCACAGGCAAGCGCGAAGAGGGTCGCGACCACGGCGATCGGGAGTGAGTACAGGGTGGCTCTAGCAGGCCGTGGTGGAAGTGTGGCGGGCCTGGTTACGGCGAGTTTCATCGTTGCCTCCGACTTTCTAGCAGAGCAGTCAAGGCTACTCGCGAACGCCTCCCCCATAGCGGCGGTGGGCATGAAGTCTTGCAATTATGGGGAACTTCGGGGGCGCAGCAACCTACGCAACCATCAATGCTCCCGGCAGGGTAGTAGCCCATCGAGACGCGGTCCAGCAGGCCGGGGTCGACGCCGTCGCATCCCGGTCGAAGTTCGGTTCGGTGCTCTACGGCTCGGTCAAGAACCGCGTATCGTTTACCGACCGAGATCCCAAACATGACGCTGGACTACGTTCCGGAGGACTGGTGAACGAGCGGGACGACCGAGCTGCAATAGAGGCACTCCACGCGCGCGATGAAAAAGCGGCGAAGGCACGCGACTACGCGGCGCTCGCTGCGCTGTGGACCGACGACGGAGTGATGCTCGCGCCTGGCGGACCGCGACTTCGAGGCCCGGAGCTCGTCGCGCAGCTCGAAGCGGCCGGTAGCGCCGGATCTTCGCTCGAAGTAATCGAGTACGCCTTCGAGTTCGAGGAGGTCGAGATCGTCGGCGATCACGCCTTCGAATGGGGCATCGTGCGCGGAACCACGCGCGATCCGCAGACCGGGGTAGAGGACAAACGTGCCTATAAGCTTCTGCGTGTGCTGCCCCGCGACGAGGGCACGTGGAAGGTCCACCGGGCTATCTGGAATGAGCTCGTCGAAGGAGGGTCGCCGTGACCGAGACGCCCAACATCCTCGCCGACGGCAGCGCGCCGGCTACCTACGAGGATCTCCTCGACCGCCTGAGTGACCTCGGGATCGACGTGCAAACGATCGAGCACGAGCCCGTTTTTACCGTCGAGGAGGCGAAGGCAAACCGCGGGAAGCTAGCGGGAGCTCACACCAAGAACCTCTTCCTACGCGATAAGAAGAAAAAGATGTGGCTCGTGGTGTGCCGCGAGGACCGGAGCGTCGACCTCAAGAAGCTGCCGACTTTGCTGCGCAGCGCACGACTTTCGTTCGGCAGCGCGCAGCGGTTGATGGAAAACCTGGGAGTGATCCCGGGCGCGGTGACTCCGTTCGCCGTGATCAACGATCACGGTCTCAACGTGCAGGTCGCCATCGAGCGCAGCCTGCTCGACGACGCAGCATGGAACTTCCATCCGCTAGACAATGCCAGGACAACGTCGATCCAGCCGCAGGACATGCTCCGATTCCTCGAAGCGCAAGAGCACAACCCGCAGCTCGTAGACCTGGGATCCGCCACCCGGTAGCTCCGAGCGCGGTTCACTACCGCGCCCGGTAAGGCCGGGCAAAGGCCACTACTTCGGCTGCGGCACCACCCGGATGTAGGGAAGCGGCTGCTGCCAACCGTCGGGGTACTTCTCCCTGGCCTGCTCGTCTGATACCGCGGGCGAGATGATCACGTCATCACCCTGCTGCCAGTTGGCCGGCGTCGCCACCTGCTGATAGGCGGTGAGCTGGCAGGAGTCGAGGAGTCGCAGGATCTCGGCGAAGTTCCGACCCGTGCTCATGGGATAGGTGAGCGTCGCCTTGATCCTCTTGTCGGGCCCGATAACGAAAACCGACCGCGCCGTAGCGTTGTCGGCCGGCGTGCGGCCCTCCGACGTGTCGCCGGCGCCGCCCGGCAGCATGTCGTATGCCTTCACCACCTCTAGCCTCGGATCCCCGATCAGAGGGTAGGTGACGGCGTGGCCTTGCGAGGACTCGATGTCCTTGGACCAGGCTTCGTGGTCGCTGACGCCGTCCACGCTGATGCCGATGAGCTTGCAGTTGCGCTGCGCAAAGTCGTCTTTCAGGGCAGCGGCAGCACCCAGTTCGGTGGTGCAGACGGGTGTGAAGTCCTTCGGGTGCGAGAACATCACCACCCAGCTGTCACCGATCCACTCGTGGAAGCTGATCGTTCCCTGTGTGGTCTCGGCGGTAAAGTCCGGCGCCTCGTCGTTGATTCGTAGGGTCATGCCTTCCTCCTCGAGTTTGGGCCGCTGCGCATTGTACGGGCTGCGCCGTCGTGCGTCACGGCCGCCAGCGGGTTGCGCGCGTATGGTGTGCCGTTCGTCGTCAACGATGGTGTAACCATCGCCTCCTCGTTTCTCCTTGCGTCCGCCTCGCAAGACCCTGTCGCCAGGCCCGCTACACTTCCACCACGGCCTGCTAGATCAGCAGGGTGGCCACGCCGGTAAGCACCAGCGCCACGGCCCAGATCAGGTCGAGATTAATCCAAGCACGGCGCAGAAACAGAACGCCGATGTACTCATAGACGATCACCGCCACCACACCAGTAACCAGCAGATAGCCCGCCGTGTGTACGAACGTCGCCATGAGTCCGGCGGCAGCGCCCGCGGTGACGGGCATGTCCATCGCGGAGCGGCCTCCGGTGCCCAAGAGCAACGGCGCCACCATCAACCCGGCGCCGTGAGCCGATGCCATGAGGAACGACCACACCACCAGATTCCACCGCGACATCTGCATGCCGCCGTAGCGTGGATGTCGCGACCGCGTCAGCTTGTACGCACCGAAGCCGATCAGCAGCGCCGCGACGATCAGTCTCAGCGCTGCGATGGGCAGCAACGCCCCGACCGCCACCGCCACCATCAGCGCCGCCGCCACCGCGAAGGCATGGCCAACGGCAAGCGGCAGAAGTGCCCGCCACACCGTCGCGCGACGGCGCTCCTGCATTCCCAGACCTACGGCGAACAGCCAACCCATACCCGGGTTGATGCCGTGAAACGCGCCCAGCGCGAATAGCGTCGCCCAGGCCACCACGGCCTGCTAGCTAAAGCAATACGAGTCCGAGGACGCGTCGCCTCCTTCCAGCCTTACCTGGTGGACGCGCATTCCGCCGGTCTCGATGAGGAACTTCGGATCGATCTCCATGCCCCCGTTGGGGTCGGCATCGAGCTTCACCATCCAGCCCTGCACTCCGTCCGGGTAGAACTGCTCGTCCCAAGGCGAGTAGAGCGAGTTGGTGAAGTAGACGCGCTTACCATCGCGGCTTACCTCGACCATCTGCGGCCCACCGTTGAGCGGCTGATCCGGCTTGGCCGGGTGCGGCGTGCGGTTGATGATGCCACCGAGCTTGACGTTGCCGACGAGCTTGGGGTTGTCGGGGTCGGTGACGTCGTACTGGTGGAACTCCCCGATGCCCCAGCACGAGACATAGAGGAACTTGTCGTCCACCGACAGGTCGATGTCAGTAACCAGCGGCGGTACCGCGCCGAAGCCCTTGAGCAGCTCGGGCAGGTCATCCGCATCGGCCGGCTGCGCCGGGATCGTCACCACCTTCTTGATGCTCCAAGGGCCATCTCCGTTGCCCTCGCCCTTGCGCCACAGGAAGATCGAGGCAGACAGGTCCTCCAGCGACACCACCACGCCAACGAAGCCATAGGCGTGAGCCGGATCGTGCGCCGGGCGAACCTCCAGCACCATCTGCTGCTCGGCACCGAGATCCAGCGCCTGCACATGCGAGCGCGTCTTCAGATCCCAGAAGTGCAGCCCGTGACCGTACTTGCCGGCCAGCAACAGCTCGGCGTTGAGCCCGCTGGTGACCATGTTCGGGGTACCCCACTCGCTGGTTACAATCGCGTCCTGGCCGAGATGCCATCCGAAATCGTAAGCAAGCTCCTGAGGGCCGCGGTCTACTTCCCACTGACCGCCGAGCTCGAAGGTCTCGTGATCCATCGTGAAGATCCCACCGGGGCCCTCGCCGTCGACACTGCCGAGAGCGCTGATGTAGATCCCGTCGGGGCCACAATGCACCGTGTGGGGCGCGCTGTAGCCGGTCTTGTCGGCCAGCTCATCGCCCTCGATCACCTTGATGATCTTCGGGCTGCGCGGATCAGGCTGCGTATCGAGGATGTGGATGCGCGAGGAGTGGATCCCCGGCACCACCAGGTAGCGCCGCTGGACGTGCGGATGCGGCGCGTACGGGCACAGGCACGAGCTGCAGGCGTTCCAGCCGAAGTGGTGCAGCTCATCGCCGGCATTCGGCATGTCGACCTGGTTGATGAGCTTGCCGTAGTCCGACGAGTTGGGGTCGACGTCGACAACGCCGATGGCGTCGGGCTTGCCGTCGTCGTTGCAGTTCAGCATCGAGACGTATGCAATCCCCTCAGGTTCCGCCTTCGCGGCGTCCTTGGGCGAAGGATAGAAGCTGGGGTCGGGTGTGAGCGTGGCCATCTGTGCTGCCTCCTGCTGTGCCGGAACCCATATTGCCCTGGCTCCGCGGGGATGGCTTTTTTGGCGCCACGACACTATCAGCTCCGCGCGTACTGCGAAACTTGGATCCTATTGTGTGGATTACCGGCACGGCAGACAGTGACGCAACTTTGCCATACGATCGAGCATCGACTCGAACGTCGGACTGACTACGGGTCGACGAAACCGTGCCGGAGAAAGCCTGATGACCGCAGCGCCGATCACACCACCCTTCGATTTCGACGCCGCTGTGCGCAAGGTGCGCATGGCTGAGAACGCCTGGAACACGCGTGATCCCGACCGCGTGTCCCTGGCGTATACCGAGGACAGCCAGTGGCGTAACCGCGCCGAGTTCTTCCAGGGCCGCGAGGCGATCCGCGCATTTCTGCAGCGCAAGTGGGCCAAGGAGCTCGATTACAGACTGATCAAGGAGCTCTGGGCATACGGCGATCGCCGCATTGCCGTGCGCTTCCAGTACGAATGGCACGACAGCTCAGCCACCTGGTACCGGGCCTATGGCAACGAGCAGTGGGAGTTCGACGATTCCGGTCTCATGAGGCGGCGGGAGGCGAGCATCAACGACGTGCCGATCCAGGAGTCTGATCGACGGTTTCACTGGGAGGCACCTGGAGCGCGGCCAGATGAGCATCCCGGCCTGACGGAGCTCGGCATGTAGCGCCCTGGCAACGATACGCCCGTGAGTTGGCAGACTGGCGTCCAAGCGGCGCGGGCGAGCACCGGAGCCAGGTCGCCAGCAACCCCCACGCGCCCGAAGGGTTACGCCAGAGTTCTTCAGCACCCTGCTAACGTCGCCGGATCCGATGGAAGCCGCGACTCGAGCCGGCGAAGCGTGGGTTGACAACGTTGTTGAAGATCGAGCCGAAGGTATAGTTCACACCGAAACCGAGGCGATAGCGGAAATCGGTTTCGACGGCGCGGCGAGACAGAAGAATCTCCTCGTCGGTGATACCGGTGGCCGGCAGGAAGATCTGGTCGCGAACCAGCGACGCGCTTCCAGAAACGCTCAGCCTGAGTCCCCGACTGACCCGGAAGTCGAGCTCACCCCGCATCTCCGCTCGGTGTTTTCCCGGATCGTTGATCAGGTGAGCAGCCTCGAGCGTGAAGCCCGCCTCGCCCCATGGGCGATTGAGCTCGAGTCCGACGAGCAGCCCATGGTCGGCCAGGGTCTGCTCCGTCTGTCCGAAGATCGTCTCCTCGCGATAGTCGTAGCGCGTTACCCCGGCGAAGTAGGTGAGGGTCAGCAGCCGCTGCGACGACTCATCGTAGGGGAAGAGATTGTGCTCGAGCGCCACCGATACCCGAGTCGAAAGATCGAGGTTGGAGAACGTCGACGAAGCACCTGCCATCCCCGCGCCGATGCCCCAACGCGGCCCGAGACTCTTGATCACCTGACCGCCGAACCCGAACTCCCGCCCGACACTCTTGAGCTCTTCGCCATCATCGAACTCGAAGTTGCGCTCGTCGTACTCGCCGTCGAGGCCGACGAAGATCTTCCAGCCTTCGGTCACCCGGCGCGCACTGATGTCGCCCTCGATCTCGCGCGACGATTGGCGTTCTTCGCCTCGCAGGGAGGCGTCGGCGTCGACGCGGAACACCCAGAAGTTCCACGGGTCCTCGTCCGGCGTGGCCGCCACCGTTCCCGGCACCGATGGGGCATCGTGCGCGGTGCGCATCTGGGTGGCCAGCGGGGTGCGCAACAGATACGGCGCCAGACCGAGGGCCAGTACGCTACCGAGCGCCCTTCGCACCTCGTCGTCCGTATCCGTGTCCGAGGTGGTGAAAACGTGGGTATCGACCTCATCAGCGAACTTGTCGATGCCGATGAACTGGAGGCTGAACTCGTTTCCAGCGCCCGTACGTCGGTTCGTCACGAGCACGTGCACATCAGCATCGCGACGATCGAGCACGTAGTCGACGAACGCCACCTCGCGTCGCAGATAATCGAAGTCGCAACGTCGCTGACAGTCGAGGAAGATGCGCAGCGCCGGTCCCGACTTTGATGTGCCGTCCGGGTCCGGCTCCTGAGGCGGCGCCGTTGCGGCCCCCGCTGGAAGCTGTACCAGCGTCGCCGAGACCAGTAGCGCGAGCATCGCCGGGACACGGCACCCGGCTCGCCACCGTCCGTCCGCGTTCAC
The DNA here is from genome assembly GCA_965205505.1 of Acidobacteriota bacterium. GTDB lineage: Bacteria > Acidobacteriota > UBA890 > UBA890 > WLXD01 > DASCOT01. Next base: position 1,481,301 of record CBDBHB010000009.1, on the reverse strand, counting down.
TCTCACTGCGTCTCCGACGGGAACGAAATGGGGCGATAGTAGCGCCTTCCTGAGGATTGTATTCTGAACATTGTATACATCGTCACGCCGACGCGTCCGGCCGTCTGCGGTTACGAGAACCGCGCCGGATCCAGTGCATCCAGGCAGATCGATGTCGGCTCGCCGGAAACCAGGCGTGCTACGAGCTTTCCAGTAATCGGCGCCAACGCCAGCCCCAGCTGGCCGTGACCGGTAGCCAGCGTGAGGTTGCTGAGCCGCGGTGCCGTTCCGATAATCGGCAAACCATCAGGGCTACAGGGGCGAAACCCGGTCCACACAGCCGGGGCGACCGCATCGGGGCCGGCGGCAGCGATCGCTTCGGTGTCGGTCTCCGGTAGATACGCCGAGACCTGTTTGAGAATGCCGGTGACTCGCCGTGACTTGATCGAACGATCGAAGCCCACCAACTCCAGCGCGCCGGTGAAGCGCAGCTGGTCGCTCATAGGGGTCACCGTCACCCCGGCCTCGCGCAGAAGCAACGGGATACGCAGGCCACAGTTGCCTCGTGGGAGCGTCACGCTGTAACCCTTGCCGGGCTGTACCGGAACGCGCACGCCCACCGTAGCGGCTAACCGCTGGGTAAACGCACCGGTCGCGAGAACCACCGATCGGGTGGCGAATCGTTGATCGCGCGCCCGGACTGCGTGGATTCGATCGCCGCGCCGGTCGAATCCGTCGACCTCGGTCGACGAGAGTATCTCGACTCCCTGGGCCCGCAGGTAAGCGGCCAGGGTGCGCACGAAGCTCGACGGGTCAACGTGGCAGTCCTGGCGAAAGTACGCGGCGCCGATCGCTCGCATGCGCAGGGCAGGCTCGAGCTCCAAGAGAGAACATGCGTCGAGTACGTCGACCTCGAGACCGGCGGATCGCAATGTCTCGGCGTGCTCGACAGCGTGGTGCTTGCCGGCCTCCGTTTCGTAGGGCATCAGGATGCCGTTCTCGTGTAGTTCCACCTCGACGCCGTCCAGCTGAGCGAGATCGCGGAACAGGTCAACGCTCGCCAGCATCAGGTCGCGCAGTACCGGGACCGACCGCCGCACATGCGCCTCGGTGCACGAGGCCCAAAAACGCCAAAGCCACCGGAACAGCTCGCGATCGAGGCGTGGTCGGATGTACAGAGGGCTATCGGGCTTGAACAACCAACGCAGCCCTTGGCCGATCACACCAGGGGCGGCAAGCGGCACGACGTGGCTCGGGACGAGCATGCCGGCGTTGCCGTGCGAGGCGCCGTCGCTACCGTCACCACGTTCGACAAGCGTTACCGCATGACCGTCGCGCCACAGAAAGTAGGCGCAGCAGACGCCGACGGCACCCCCGCCGACCACAACGACGTCGCGCGCCGGTTTCATGGACTAGCGCAAATCCCGGCTCCGAACGGGTCATCGTCGCCGACCAGCAACGTGCTCTCGGCCGTCACCCAGGCCGTGCCGACAATTGTGGGCAAGACACCACCCTCGACCTCCCTGATGCTCCCCACAAAGCAGCTGCCAAGGATGCCCTCTTGCCTCCAGGTTTGCCCGGGCAGCAGGTTGCCGTCGGCCCACAGACACGCCATCTTCGCGCTCATGCCGGTGCCGCATGGGGAGCGATCGTACTCGCGGCCCGGACAGAGCACGAAGTTCTTGCTGTCCGTGGCGGCGGTCGACGGCGGTCCGAACAGCTCGATGTGATCAACGTCGGCGCCATCGTCGCCGACGATGCTGGCGACTTGCAGTGCCTTGCGAATCGCCCAGCAATAGTCAGTGAGCGCCACCACGTTGTCGGCCTCGAGGCGCTGGCCGTGCTCTTCGACCAGAAAAAACCAGTTGCCGCCCCACGCAACATCGCCACGCACCGAGCCGATCTCGGCAACCGCCACCTCGACGCCGCTCGCTGCCCGATAGCTGACTACGTTCTCCACAGCAACCTGACCGTCATTCTGAAGGTCGACCCCTACGATCCCGACAGGAGTCTCGAATCGATGCGCGCCGGGCGCCAACCGGCCGATCGACGCCAGGGTCACGGCAACCCCGATGGTGCCGTGCACACACATTCTCAGATAACCGACGTTGTTGAAGAAGATCACCTGGGCGGCACTGTCGACGGAGGACGGCTCACAAAGCACTGCTCCGACCATCGCGTCGAAGCCGCGTGGCTCATTGACCACGGTCGAGCGGAAGTCGTCGTGATGGTCGCGAAAGCAGGCCAGCCTCTCGGCCGCGGAGCCGGATCCGAGGTCCGGGACGCCATCGAGTACCAGACGTGTCGGCTCGCCGCCGGTGTGCGAATCGATGACCCGGATCGCTGGTGCCACTAGTGGCCGGCTCGGTCGAGTTCCTCGTCGATCACCTTGGCGATCGTCTCGAAAGGAACGGCTCCGCCGGGGATCGGACGGCCGTTGACGAACAAGGCCGGGGTGCCACTGACGCCCAGGCGTTGGCCGGCGCGCAGGTCGGCCTGGACTGTATCCGCGTAGCGGTCTGAATCGAGACAAACCGTGAAGGCCTGAGTATCCATGTCGAGCCGCTCCGCCTTGCCCTTGAGGTCATCGACGGTCAGGGCGTCTTGCTCTGCGAACATCAAATCGTGCAGCTCCCAGAACTTCCCTTGCTCCTCCGCGCACAGCGACGCCTCAGCGGCTTTCTGCGCGTTCGGGTGGATCTCGCGAAGCGGAAACTGACGATACACCAAGCGAACACGGCCAGCGTAGACGTCCTTGACCTGGTCCACAGTCGGCGTAAAACGGCCACAGAATGGGCACTCGAAATCCGAGAACTCGACGAGCGTGACCGGCGCATCGGCGGGGCCGAGGGCCGGGTAGCCCTCGGTCTCGATATCGGCGCGAACGGGCTCCAGAATCACGGTGACGTCGCGATCCGCCGCCAGCTCGGTGGTGAAAGCTTCAATGCCCTCTTCCTGTAGCTGCTCGAAGAGGAACTGCTCGATCGCCGGACGCAGAGAATCCAGTGGCCGGCCCTGGAGGCGAGCGCTGTTGGCCGTGTACCAGGCGTTCACCTCTTCGTCGGTAACCTGAATCCCGGAGTTGACCTCGGCCTGCAACATCTCTTCGGTGGTGGTCCCGCGACGGGTGGCCTCGGCGTCGAGCAGCAGCCGTCTCACGGCGTCCTTCACGCCCGCTTCGAGGACCTGAAATCGCTGCGTGCTGTATTCAAACGCAAGCGTCGCCAGGCGATCGTTGACCGAGTCGTCCAGATCGCCCAGGTGGAGCGGCGCTCCGTCGATCGTCGCAAGCACGACATCGGTGTCAGCCAACGACGGCGGAGACGTCGGTGGCGCCGTCGACGACACCTGCGACGCCACCTCTCCGGCACAGCCCGTTGCCGACAGCATTGCGAAGGCACCCGTGGCCAGGAACCCAACGGAGATTGAGTAGCGTGAGCCAGATCGAATGAATCGGAAGTTCATGGCGCGCTCCTGCCCGATCGTCAGGCGGATCGGATCGGCAAGTAAGGTCGGACTCGCCGCGCATCTACGAGCGACTCGTCACCAACAAGGTTACCGGCTCGAGTCGGCGACGGCATGCACCGGCACAGTTTTTCTGCGCTCGAGGGCCACACCGCTTCCGATGGCCAGGTCGGGCTACTTCGAGAACACCGCCTAGTCACCCCGCGGACGCCAGAGGGCATCCAGCAACTCAACCTCACGAGGCAGCTCCGGATAGTGATCCAGTTGGCCGAGTACTACTTCGATGGTGGCGTGAACGTCGGCGCCGGCGGAGTGGGCGCCTTCGAGCTCGGAGGCGCAGTAGAAGCGATACGCAGCGGCAAGATCTCGGCGTTCCATCCTTTTGAATATGGCGCACGCGTCGAGGATCCGCGCCTTGTCCCATTCGAAAGGGTGGCCGGCCCGCTCGAGCTCTGCGTGGAGCATCGGCAGGTCGAAGCGGGCCAGGTTATAGCCCCCGAGATCGGACTCGGCGAGCCAGCCGCTTACGGTGGCAGCCGCCTCGGCAAAGGTCGGAGCATCGGCCACATCATCGTCGCTGATGCCATGCACCCGGGCGGCCTTACCGGGAATCGAGACGGTTGGATTGATGAGCGTCACGAAGCGCCTCGCCGATCCCGTCGGTTCGACGCGAACCAACGCCACCTCGACGATCCGATCCATGCACACGTCGAGGCCGGTCGTTTCGAGATCGACGAACGTCAGCGCCCGCTTCAGCTCCAATCGCTCCGCCAGCTTCGCCGCCAGTCCCTGTAGCTTCTCCATCTGCTTGCCTGAATTCGGGTGGGCACGCTCCGGCGCCGTTCCTAGCTCGGCAGGTTCGGGACATGACTCGACCATGTCACCGATCTTGCTCCGCCTGGAGCGTGACATCAACATCATCGAGTGTCGTTAAGACAGGCCGTCAGAGTCTAGTACTAGTTATTAATAGTTAACATTACTTATTAATAACTTTTAAAATGGTTGAGTATCTGTTAAGAGCTCCAATACTCTTACGAGGCCGTTCCAGACCAATAGAGACAGACCCCACTACCAGCCATGCCTGCTCGCAACCCACATTCGGACACGGAAATCCCGTCGGGCACCGGCTCGAGTGTCGCCAGCAATACGGATTCCGACATCAGAGCGGCCTTGCTCCGTGACCCTCTGGTACTCGTCACGGCAGCCGTATTCGCCGGAATTACAGGCATCTACACGCTGCCCTTCGTGTCGTACTCCACACTCGTGAGCTTCGTGGTCGGCTGGGCCGACCCCATTCTGATCTGCCTGGCGGTGGTAGCGTTCCTGTCGGGGATCCGTCATCTGCATCCGGAGGAGCGACAGTTCTGGTTACTGATGACGGTGGCGTTCGTTTGCTCCACGGGTGGGACCTGGCTGCGACTGGCGATCCCCGAGGCCGAGTGGCGGGCAGTCGGGCGGTTCGCCGAGGACTTCGTCTTCCTGGTGCAGTTCATCCTCATGTTCCTGGCGATCTCGTTGAACCCCCACACCGACGAGCGCCGCTGGAGCCTCAACAGCATTCGCTTTCGTCTCGAGTCCATCGGCACGATCAGCTTCGCCAGCTTGATCTTCTTCTACTTCGTGATCTTGCCCGCGTACTACGGCAACGGCGCCGATAACTTCGCGCTGCCAAAGTCGATGCACGTGGCGCTCGACACGATGCTGATCTTCTCGTTCTTCTACATCGCTTCGTTCTCGGCCAGTCGTCGCTGGACCACGATCTATCGTCTGTTCGGCGTATCGCTGATGCTGTGGCTGGTTAGTGATGTCGTAGAGCTCATGCTGGTGACTGGCCGGCTCGACATTCCCGGCGGCATTCCGTACGGCACCATCTACGACTTCCTCTCCTTCCTACCGTTCGGTCTGGCCGCCATCGCGGCGCGTATCGGCAGGGCCTGGATCGGCCGCGAAGAGGAGCCGGCGCCGTCGCTCCCGGCACGTAATCCGCGGCAGATCCGCTATTTGTTCGGACCACTGGCCGTCTACACCACGTCACTGCCGCTGATCCACTTTGCACTCTCGTCGCTCGAGCTACTCGAAGATTCGACGCGACCGGCGCGCGAGACCTGTGTGTTCTTCGGCCTCGTGCTGCTGGGCGCTCTCACGCTGGTGAACGAGAAGCTCATCGAGCGCCAGCGCCGCAGCACCGAGCGTGAAAACAAGCGACTCGCCGCGTTCCCGATCAAGAACCCCAACCCGTTCATGACCTTTGGAAGCGACGGCGCCGTGAAGTTCCTCAACCCGGCCGCCCAGCGGACCCTGGGCGAACTCGGTATCGACGCCATCGAGGCATTCCTCCCCGCCAAGCATGCCGAGATCGTGGCGGAGTGCGCGCGTACGCGGGGCGGCTATCGCGACATCGAGGTTAGCGTCGACGATCGCGTGTTCTCGTTCGGGTATTACTCCAACACGAGCGGCGACGACGTGTTCGTTTATGTGATGGACATCACCGAACGGAAGCGCGCCGAAGGAAAGCTCAGGCACGACGCCCTGCACGACACGCTCACCGGGCTGCCGAATCGAACCCTGGTGATGGAGATCCTGTCGCGCTCGATAGAGCGTGCGCAGCGCAATCCGCGCTATCGCTTTGCCCTGGTATTTCTCGATCTTGATCGCTTCAAGATGGTCAACGACAGCCTCGGCCACCTTGCGGGCGACAGGTTTCTGGTGGAGATCGCCAAGATGCTCTCGCGATGTCTGCGGCGCAACGACGTGGTCGGACGCTTCGGCGGCGACGAGTTCGTGGTAATCGTGGACGACATCAAGAACCTCAATGAGGCCACTCGTACCGCCGAACGTATCCAGAGCGCGCTGCGCCAGCCGTTGACGATCGACGGCCACGAGATCGTCACCTCCGCGTGCATGGGTATCGCCATGAGCGACCCGAGTCGGAGCCGGCCTGAGGACTATCTGCGCGATGCCGATACCGCCATGTATCGTGCCAAGCAACGCGACTTGGCCGGTTTCGAGGTCTTTGATCAGCGCATGCACGAGCACGCGATTGCGCAGCTCAAGCTCGAGAACGACCTCCGCCGAGCGATCGACGCCGATGAGCTGATCCTCTACTACCAACCCTACGTATCGCTCACCGACGGGCTCATGGTCGGGTGTGAGGGCTTGATTCGCTGGCAACACCCCGAGATCGGCCTGGTGCCGCCGGACGATTTCATCCCCGTGGCCGAAGATACCGGGCTGATCGTCCCGATCGGCTGGTGGGTGATCGAACAAGCGTGTGGCCAGCTCCAGGAGTGGGAGAAGCTGGTGGGCGACCGAGCGTTCACGCTGAGCGTCAACGTCTCGAACAAGCAGCTCGGTGAGGCGCGCTTCGTCGAGAAGCTCGAGCACCTGCTGTCCCGTCATGATATCGACCGAGGGCGGCTTTGCTTGGAGATCACCGAGAGCGTGATGACCGACTTGGGAGACAGCGTCATCGCGCTTCTGGACAACATCAAGCAGCTAGGTGTGCGCCTGGCAATTGACGACTTCGGAACCGGTTACTCGTCGCTCAGCTATCTGCGCGATTTCCCCGTCGATCTGCTCAAGATCGACCGCGCCTTCGTGAGCTCCCTGGAAGAAAACAAGAAGGATCGGGCGATCGTGCAGGCGATCATCACCCTGGCCGAGAGCCTCGAGCTGACCGTCGTCGCCGAGGGTGTCGAGACACTGCAGCAGGCGAATCGGCTCCGCGACCTGGGATGCAGATTGGCGCAGGGCTTCCTGTTCTCGATGCCCGTCGAGGCATGGAAGGCCGAGGAGCTACTGCGCAAGGAGACGCTCACCGCCGTGGACTACGTGGCCGCCTAGCAGCCGCGCTCGAGACACTAGTGCCCTGTAGCAGATGATCGTTGCAGGCCACTAGCCGAAAAGGCGGAACCAGAACCGCAGCAGTCTCTTGGTCAGCGGTGTCAGGCTGGTACGGCGGTATGCATCACCTACCTTGCGAATGACCTCGGCCTGCGTCGGGTACGGGTGGATCGTTCCCGAGATCTGCGAAAGCTTGATGCCCGCCGTGATCGCCAGCGCCAGCTCACCGATCATGTCGCCGGCGTGCTCGGCGACCATCGTGGCTCCGAGAATGCGCCCTTTCTCGTGGTGGACGCGCAGGAACCCTTGGTCTTCGCCGTCGAGAACGGCGCGATCAACCTCCGAAAGAGAAATGGTTATCGTCGTGACCTCATGGCCGGCGGCGCGGGCATCGGCTTCGTACATCCCCACGTGAGCAATCTCCGGGCTGGTGTACGTACACCACGGCACCACCAACTTGCTCGCTCTGGCGCGTCCGTGGAACAGGGCGTTCTGGATAACGATGCGTGCCTGTGCGTCAGCCGTGTGGGTAAATTGGTATCGCGACGCCACGTCGCCGCACGCGTAGACGCGACGATTGCTGGTGCGCAGGAAGTCATCGACCTCGACGCCCCGCGCACCATAGTTCACGCCGGCAGCGTCAAGGCCGAGCTCCTCGACATTGGGCTTCCTGCCGACGGCGACGAGCAATGCGTCGACCTCGATCTCGCGCGCCACACTGTCGTCGAGCTCGTAGCGCACGAGCTTCGTGTCGCCCCTGGCGGCGACCGCGTTGATGCGCGCCTTCAGAATCAGCTCAACGCCGTCGCTGACCAGGCTCTCCTGAACAACGGCGGCGGCGTCCGGATCCTCGCGCGGCAACACGTAGTCAGCCATATCAAACAGCGTGACCCTGCTGCCGAAGCGGGCCCATGATTGCGCCATCTCACAACCGATGGGGCCGCCTCCGATCACCCCGAGGCGGGCGGGAAGCTCGGTGAGCGAGAAAAACGTCTCGTTCGTCAGGTAGTCGATCTCGGCGATCCCGGGAATCGGGGGGGCGGCTGCACGGCCGCCGGTGGCGATCACCGCTCGACGGAAGCGCAACTGCCTGCCGTCGACCTCGATCGTGTCGGAACCCGTGAAACGCGCCTGCCCGAGATAAACGTCCACGCCGAGGCGAGCAAAGCGCTCAACGCTGTCGTTGTGGCTGATACGGGCGCGGAGGCGACGCATCCGCTCCATCGCAGCACCGAAGTCAGCATCATCGCCGCAGGTGGGACCACCGAACTCGGAGCTGGCTCGACGCGCCGCATGCCAAGCGCGGGCCGCACTGATCACGCCTTTGGAGGGAACGCACCCGACGTTGAGACAATCGCCACCCATGAGATACCGCTCGATTACGGCGGCGCGGGCACCGAGCCCGGCCGCACCGGCCGCCGAAACCAAGCCTGCGGTGCCCGCCCCGATAGCTACGAGGTTGTAGCGGCCACCAGGCTGCGGGTTGACCCAGTCATGCGGATGGACGTTGGCAACCAGCTCTTCGTTGTGCTCGTCGAAAGGCGCCATGCGAACGCCCTGGTCCGACGCGCCGCCCGGCTCTGTCGACGGCGACTCAGGCATCGGTTACTTGCCGGAGTGCCTGCCGAGCAGTACGAGTGACGACCGTGGTCACTAGCACGGTGGCAACGAGCCCAACAACGGCGATGACCCAGTAGCCGATACCACGCTCGGGCGCGGCACCGCCCGCCACCGCCGCCACATCACCGACGACTTTGCCGGTATAGACGTAGAGCAAGGTTCCCGGGAGCATCCCGAGACACGCGATCATGTAGTCGCGCGGCCGTACGCGCGTGAGACCCAACGCATAGTTCAGCATGTTGAAAGGAAACACCGGCGACAACCGCAACAGCGTCACGATCTTCAGGCCTTCGCGCTCGACGGCCCGATCGATGGCTGCAAAGCGCGAGTTGTTCTCGAGCTTCTGCTCGATAGCGCTCCGGGCCACCGTGCGCGCCAGAAAGAACGCCGCAGTAGCACCCACCGAGGCCCCGACGAAAACGAGCAGCAGGCCCTGTGCGATCCCGAAGATCGCCCCGGCCGCCAGCGTCAGGAGCGCTCCTGCATTCACATCCTCGCGTACGGTACGTCAGCCGACGTTTGCGGAAGACCCGGGCTCTGCGAACCTGACGAAAGCGACCGTGGCAATGGCGTGCGCCGAGCATGAGCGAGCACCACCGAAGCCCCGTGGCCGAGACTCCGCCATGAGAACCGGAAGTTGAAGCAGCTGGTGGCAGATCTGAGCTTGGACAAGCACATGCTCCAGGAGGTGCTGTCAAAAAAGGTGTGAAGCCGGCGCGCAAGCGCGAGGTGGTGCGGTACCTGCAGGACGGGTTCCGTGTCAGTGAGCGTCGAGCGTGTCGGCTGATCGAGTTGTCGCGCACCAGCCATCGGTATCAGAGCACAAGGACGGACGACCCCGTGCTGCGGCGTCGTCTTGGCGAGCTCGCCGCGGCGCGTCCGCGGTTCGGGTATCGGAGGTTGTGCGTGTTGCTACGCCGCGAGGGATGGGTAGTGAACCAGAAGCGCGTGTATCGGATCTATCGAGAGGAGGGGCTGGAGGTACGGACCAAAAAGCGACGGCGCAAGCGGGCGAGTCACATACGGCTTGTGCTGCCGCCCGCAGAGCGGCCCAACGAGCGCTGGAGCATGGTTCGTGACCGATCGGCTCGAGAGTGGCCGGCCGTTTCGGGTGCTGACGGTGGTCGATCAGTTTAGCCGTGAATGTCCGTTACTTGAGCCGGGCGTGTCGATGACCGGCAAGGCGGTGGCTGGGCACTCGAGCGGCTGTCGTTTGCCGGGCCGTTGCCACGGGTCATCACCGTCGACAATGGCTCAGAATTCTACTCCCAGGCGATGGACTCCTGGGCGTACCGGAGAGGCGTGCAGTTGGAGTTCATTCGGCCGGGAAAGCCCGTGGAGAATGCGTTCATCGAGAGTTTCAACGGACGGCTTCGCGACGAATGCCTCAACGCCAACCTGTTCTTCTCGATCGATGACGCGCGCCGAAAACTGGAGTTGGAGGCTTGATTACAATACCCACAGACCACACAGCTCACTGAACGATCGAACTCCTACGGAGTTCGCCAGGGGCTGGCAACCGGAGGCTTCGGAACACCGAATCCTAAACCTCTGACTGGTACTGATTTCGGGGTGGGGTCACTGGCTCTGCGAACCGTCTTAGGGTCTTTGCTCAACCGGGGCGCTGAGTTTCCGCGAGCATCCACGCTGGACGCGCGTTTCGGCGCGACCCACAATGCACGGGATGACTGTGGACGACTTCGTCTTCGACGGCATGCCCGACAACCACACAGTGGTCCTGGCTCATGGTGCCGGTGCCGGTATGGACTCCGCCTGGATGAATGGCTTCGCGGCCGGGCTGGTCGAGCGCGGACTTCACGTCGCCCGATTTGAATTCCCCTACATGAGACGTAGGCGTGAGACCGGCAAGCGCGGCGGACTGGATCGCCCGGCGACGCTCCTCGATACGTGGCGTGCGGCAGTCGAGGCGCTGGGCGGCGGGCAAAGGCTGGTCATCGGAGGCAAGTCGATGGGCGGCCGCATTGCCAGCATGGTGGCCGACGAAGTCACCGCCCGAGGGCTCTTGTGTCTGGGTTACCCATTCCATCCGCCCGGCCGGCCCAAGAAGCTCCGGACCGCGCACCTGGTCGACCTACGCACGCCAACTCTCGTTCTCCAGGGCACGCGCGACCCGTTCGGCACGCCCGGCGAGGTAGAACACTACGGTCTGTCGGCGGCGATCTCGATGCGCTGGCTGGCAGACGGCGACCACTCGTTCAAGCCTCGTGTGAAGTCGGGCCGCACGCTGGCAGGCAACCTCCAAGAGGCCCTCGACGCAGCAGCGGAGTTCGTCGGGGCGCTGCCCGACCCTGGCGAGCACCACTAGCAGGCCGTGGTGGAAGTGTGCCGGCCTGCCCCCACGATCAGTCCGTATCCTCGAGCTCCGACAGTAACTGCAGTGCTCCTAGCAGATCAGGCTGCTCGCCGAGTATCGCCCGCATCGGCTCCTGTTTCATGCGTCGCAAGCGTGCCGGTACCGTCTTTATCGTGAAACGGTGCATATCGAGCTTGTCGTTCACCTCCCGCCAGCGAAGGGGTGTAGATACCGTCGCGCCGCGGAACGGTCGCACACACAGCGGCGACACCAGCAGCCGGCCGGCACCGTTCTGCACCGCGTCGATATACACGCGTCCTCCACGGGTGTGGAACGAGCGGTTCACGGTGGCCAGTTCCGGATACCGCCTCGAAACGATCAAGGCCAGTAGGTCGGCCAGCATCCGGCCGTGCTCGTACGTAACTTGTCGACCCAATGGAACCAACACGTGCATCCCGGTCTTGCCGGACGTCTTGGCGTAGGCACTCAGGCCGATTTGCTTACATAGCTCGTTGATCCCTCGAGCCACCTGGACGACGCTGCCGAACGAGGCCTCTTTCGGATCGAGATCCAGGATGGCCCAGTCGGGATTATCGATGGTTGATGTCCGACTGGACCAGATGTGCAGCGGAATGGCGGCCGCGTTTGCCATGTAGACGAGCCCTTCCGGATCGTCGACAACGAAGTAGTCGATGTCGCGCTCGCCGGATCCGGAGTGGATGGTCACGGTGCGGATCCAATCCGGTGTGAAGTGCGGTGCGTGCTTCTGGAAGAACGACTTGCCGTCAATGCCGTCGGGGTACCGGTCGAGCACCAGCAGTCTGTCCTCCAGATAAGGCAACAGCCATTCCGACACGGCCCGGTAGTAGTCGATCAGGTTGCCTTTCGTGTAGCCCTCATCCGGCCAGAGCACTTTCTCAGGTCGGGTGATGACCGTACGACTGGCCTCGAACGCGGGAGCAGTAGCGGGAGTGGGACCGTCTTCGCCCGCACCGAAGAACTGAGCATGGGCCAGGGCTGCCTGCCCCGTGTCGCACTCCGTCGGCGGCTTGTCGATGCGCATGCGCAAGAAGACCGGATGGCGCAGCAGTCCGTCTGGGGTGATCTCCTTGAACCGAACCTCGCAGACGAGCTCGGGGCGTACCCAGACCGTCTCTCCGGGCTTGGGGATGTTGGCGTGACGCTGTGTTCCGGACGCCGGCAGCTCAACCGGTGGCGACTTCACCCCGCTACTCAGCTCGAGCAATTGCGGGAGAATTTCGTTGATCTCACGCTCGCGAAGCCCGCTGCCAACGCGCCCTACGTACACCAGCTCGCCTTCGTGGTAGACGGCAACGAGCAACGCGCCGAGCGTGGTGCGCGACCCCTTGCCGTGAGCGTACCCCGCGATCACCAGGTCGGCGTTGCGGTCGGCGCGGATCTTCAACCAGTGATCCGAGCGGCCAGCTCGGTACTTGGAATCACCGCGCTTGGCCATCAACCCCTCGAGCCCCATCTTGCGAACCTGCTCGAAGAGCTCCGCGCCTTGACGCTCGATGTGCTCGGCGTAGCGCACGGGGCCGCGCTGCGGGACCACCCGGCTCAACAACTCCTTGCGCTCGGACAGTGGCAGGCCACGCAGGTCGTAGCCGTCGAGCTCGAGCAGATCGAAGACAAAGTAGGTGGCCGGATGTTGCAGGGCTGCGGTGCGGATTTCCGATGCGCGTGATAGTCGTGCTCGCTTGGCCAACCGGCTGAAGCTCGGACGACCGTCGTCAGCTAGCACCACCACCTCGCCATCGAGAACCAGTGACCGATATGGCAGCGAGGCGAGCGCCGCCATCAGATCTGGGTAGATCTCGGTCACATCGCCCCCGTTTCGATAGCGTAGGAAGGCGTTGCCATCGTCAACGCCCACCACGAGGCGATAGCCGTCGTACTTGAGCTCGAACAGCCATCCGCGGCGCGAAAAAGGAGCCTCGGCCGTCTTCGCCAGCATGAGGTCCAGACTCGACGCGTTGACGCGACTCAGAGGCACCCCGGCCCGCTCGAGCTCGACTCGCACGCTCGCAGCGGGATCGCCGCCGTCGCCGAGTTGTTCGACCGTGAGCCCCGAGTACACAGACTCCTCGGGCAGATTGGCTTCGGCTCCGGTGCGCGCAAAACCGTCAGCCTTCTTGATGAGCAGCCATTCCTTCGGATCGCGCTTGGTGCGCACGAGCGTCCAACGCCCCCTGAGCTTGTACCCGTACAGATCGAACAGGAGCTTGTTGTCGCCTGTTTGGTCGTCCTCGCGCTGCACCCAGCGGCCTCGATCCCACACGATCATCGCCCCGGCGCCGTAGTTTCCCTCCGGAATCACATCCTCGAAGTCCAGGTACTCGACCGGATGGTCCTCGGTCTGCACGGCGAGCCGCTTGTCGGAGGTATCGAGCGAAGGGCCGTTCGGAACAGCCCAGCAGCGCAGGACGCCACCTGCCTCAAGGCGGAGGTCGTAGTGCGTGCGCCGCGCCGCATGCAGATGAACAACGAACTGCCCGGGGCGTTGCTCACCGGTCGGGAACGGCTCCGGAGTCACCTGCTGACGCCGCTTGCTCCTATACTTTGCTAAGCGCGAGTGCGCGTCCTTGTCATTGCGTGGCATCGCGTGTCGAATGCTATAGTACTTGTATGGCTGCGCGTGCAATGGCTACAGCGACAATCTCGTTCGGACTCGTGTCGATTCCGGTAAGACTGTATTCAAGCACCGTCACCAGTGCCAAGATCAGCCTCAACTGGATCAACCCGAAGACGGCCTCGCGGGTTCGCATGCGCTTCTGGGACCCGACCGACGACGAGCTGGTAGAGCGCGAAGATCTGGTGAAGGGCTACGAGTTTGCCAAGGGCCAGTACGTCACCTTCACCGAGGAGGAGCTCGAAGAGGTCGTCTTCAAGGCAACGCACGCCATCGAGATCAAGGAGTTCGTGCCGCTCGACCAGGTCGACCCGATCCACTTCGCAAAGGCCTACTACCTCGGCTCGAACACCGGCGGCGAACGCCCGTATCAATTGCTTGCCCGGGTCATGCGGGAAAAGAGCCGCGCCGCACTGGCGATGTACGCAGCGCGGGGCAAGAACTACCTGGTGCTGCTCCGGCCCTTCCAAGAGGGGCTGATCATGCAGCAGCTGCGGTACAGTAACGAGATCCGCGCCGTCGATGACATTGAGATCGGCGACGCAGAGATCGACGATAGTGAGCTCCAGCTGGCCATGCAGATCGTCGACCAGATCTCCAACGACGAGTTTCGCCCCGAGCAGTACCGTGACACGGCTACCGAGCGGCTCGAGAAGATCATTGCCCAAAAGGTCGAGGGTAAGGAGATCACGGCGGCTCCGGAAGAGGAGCCCAAGGGGCAGATCATCGATCTGATGGAGGCCCTCAAGAGCAGCCTCGCGGGGTACTCGGGCGAAGCAGGGTCCGCAGCTACCGGGCGCAAGGGTGCCAAGCGCAAGACATCGCCTCGCAGCAAGGCCACCAAGGCGAAAGCCGCAACCAAGCGGGCTAAGAAGCGATAGTCATCAGCGACCCAGTTACCCAAAGCGGCTACGACACCAGCGCCGTGGCCCGCGTGCTCGACCTCGAGCCACGCCGGGTGCGTGCTTTGGCCCGAGCCGGGTTGGTAAGCCCTCGCCGCGGCGAGCGGCATGAGTACCGCTTCTCGTTTACCGACTTGATAGTCATGCGCACGGCGCGCGACCTGTTGGCTGCTGGCGTTCCTTTCGCTCGCGTTCGCAGGTCCCTCGCCAATCTCAAGCATCAGCTGCCCGATGGGCACTCGCTCACCGGGGTGCGAGTGCAGGCGGACGGCGCGCGCGTGGTGGTGCGGGAGGGCCGTGAGATCTGGGACCCCGAGACCAAGCAGGCGTTGCTCGATTTCGACGTCGCCGAGCTCGCTCAGAGGGTTGCCCCGTTGGCGCGCGACGCCGCCATACGAGCCGCCGATCTCGAGCCCGCCTTGCCGGCCCGTGACTGGTTCGAAATCGGCTGCGATCTCGAAACGGCCTGCCCCGGCGAGGCGCGCGCCGCGTACCGGAGGGCCCTCGAGGCCGACCCTGAGTCGGCCGATGCACACGTCAATCTCGGTCGATTGCTACACGAGTCGGGCGACGTGAAAGCAGCGGAGCGCCACTACCGTGCCGCGTTGGCAATTCGCCCCACCGACCTGACGGCGTTGTTCAACTTCGGCGTAGCCCTGGAAGACCTAGGGCGTCTCAAGGAGGCACGCGCCGCCTACCGGGAAACTCTGCTCGCCGATCCCGACCACGCCGATGCTCACTTCAACCTCGCCGGCGTCCTCGAGCGCATGGGGAGAAAGCCCGATGCCCTGAAACACCTGAAAGCCTACCGGCAACTCATCGCGCAGCGTGGCTGGGACAGCGACGATCTCAGCATTTGAGTCTTCGGACGCGTCTAACCGCGGCCGGCCTAGCAGGCCGTGGTGGATGTGGCGAGCCTGGTTACGGCTCCTCCTGGGCAAGCGCGCGGAAATACTCCTCGACCAGGCTGCGGTACTCCTCGGGAACCCGATCCGACCCGGCAAGCTGAGGTCGCACGCCGGCTTCCGCCTGGCTTACCCGCCGTAACCAGAACTCGAACAGCTTCAGCCCGTCGATCACATCACCGCTGAGCTCGTCGAGCCCGCGCGTCGTGCCCTGAAACTGCTCCTCGAAATCACGCATCGCGCCCACGACAGTGTCGAGGTCGGTTGTCTGCAGACCGTCCGCGCCGAGTCGATCCCGCAACTCCTCGGCGTCGGCTACCCGCTCGCGGAACTCTCGAGCGAACTGCCGTACGCCGGGGACTCCCGACGTCGAGCCGCCGGGCAAGTTCTGGCGCCGGTTCCCGGCACCCGGTTCTTCAGCACCGCCCTGCCCGCTCGGTTCGCCCGGCGGGCCCGCCTCCGCAGCGTCGCGCACGCGGTCCTCGAACGACTCCAGGCGGCGTATTAGATCGCGCGTGTCTTCGACCGCGTCGGCCAGGCGCTCGCCAGGCGACTGCTCGATGTTCTCGGCCGCGGAGTCGACAAGTCCCTCTAGGCTCGCCAGGCCATCGCTGATCTCCTGCTCGAACGCCTGTGCCGTGCGCGGATCACGCTCCTGCACGACGCCCTTCGAGTACCGCACCTTGTCGGCCAGCTTCTCGTCCCGTACCCACTCGGCCGCTTCCTGGAGAGCACGGGAGGCGGCCATCTGCTCGCTGCGTGACTCCCGCGCCATGTCGTCGAGGTTGCGTTCGAGCCCGCGAATGTCGTCGGTCAAGCGGTCTTTGCGCTCGAACAGATCGTCGATGCGCTCTTGCGTGCGCCCGCCGGCGCCACCCAACGCCTCGACCCCGTTCTCGATTGCCGCCTGATCCTCGCGCATCTCGGCGATTCGCTGCTGCGCGTCGCGCAGATCACGGTCAAGACGGCCCTCGCGATTTCGGTCGAGGAGCCGGCGGGCGTTCTGCAGGTCATTCAGCGCCCGGGCGCTATCGGAGGCACTGGCGTCACCGCCGCTGGCCGCCGATCGACGCATGGCGTCGGCAGCTTCGCGCAGACGATTGGCAGCCTCCTGGAGGTCGCGCTGGGAATTGCGTCGACCCAGCCGCTCGAGCTCACGAGCGAGTTCCTCCGCCTGCTCTGCAATCTGGCGCTGCTGTGCCTGCCCGCCACCCTGGTTGGGCGCTCGCGTGCCCTGCGCTCGCTGACGCTCGATCTCTTGCTGCTGGCGACGAGCGAGCTCGGTCAGCCGCTGCATGGCTTCATCGACAGCGTTGTCGGTCTCGTCCTGGCGCTCGCGGCGCACCGACTCGTACTGATTGTCGAGCTCGTCCGCCTGATTTTCGAACATCTCCTCGAGCTCGGACATGTCGCCGGCGGCGCCGCCGCCACCGCCGCCACCTTGGTTCATCGAAACCTGCATGTCGAGGAACAGCGCCTCGAAGCGTTGTAGATACTGCAAGGCGCGTTGTTCGGGAGGCAGGGCGCCGTCGGCGTCGTGCCCGATCAGCTCGCCGGCCGCTTCGTCGAGTGCCTTCGAGGCCTCGGCGAGATAGTCGATGCCGCGCAGCGAGTCCTCGTCGCTTCCGAGCCCTCCGAACTGGCTCTGGGCCTGCTGTACTTGCTCGCGGAGGTCGTTCTCGACGCCGGCGAGAAAATCCAGATCATCGATCATCTCTTCGTCGGCGATGCTATCAGCGTCGCGCGCGATCTTGAACGTTGCCGAAACCACCTCGCGCTGGCGCCGGGCCAGTCCGAGCCCGCCTCCCTGGCCACCTCCGCCACTTCCACCGCCGGCATCGGCCTGCTGGTAACGACGGTCGAACGGTTGCACCTCCAAGAAGTACAGGTCCGTGCTTCTCGTCTGCGCCTCGGGCACACCACGATTGTCCTGCGCGCGCGCGAAATAGACGATGAAGTCCCCGGGCTCGAGCTCCTCTTCCTCCAGATAGAAGGTATGCGCCGCGGTGAGGCTACGCCGGTCGGCGCCGGAGCCCTGCAACAAGGGCACGGTGCGTCTTTCGCCACCGTTGATCGAGTAGATCATGTCGACTCGGGCCAATCCGTAGTCGTCCTCCGCCGACACCTCGGTAAAGACCTCCTCGATCGACGTCACGCTCACGTCCCTGCCTGGTAAATCGAAGGCCACGGCCGGCGGCTGGTCGGTGAGCATCTCGATCAAGTATTCAGAGGAAGCCTCGTGCAGGGTACCGTCGAAGTCACTCAGCTCGACCCGGTAGTAGCCAGATCGCAAGACCTCGAGCTCAACGCGCAGGCCGTCGTCTCCCGCCTCAAGCGGCAGCGTCTCCACCAGCGGATCGTCGTCATCGTCAGCGGCGAGCCACTCGATACGCAAGCTCCCCCCCGGGACATCGACGGTTGGAGTGACCAGAAGTCGCACCCGGGTCCCCGCCAGCGCCGCAATGTCACCACCATCCTCGATCACCTGGGGAGACAGGCCGCTGTATTGCGGGAATATCAGCTCCAGATCGACACGCTCGACGTAGGGCACGTCGACGACCTCGAGCCGGTACAACGGCGACCGAACGCCGCTCGCCTCGACGAAGTATTCGGCGTCGTCGGAGAGTCGGAACATCATGAACTGATGCGCTCCGGTTACGCTATCGGCCGCCATCGACTGCCTTTCCCAGTCTCCGTCTCCGACCTTGAAAGAGATTTCCACCTGATCCGAGTCGAAGCCGAACAGCAACGCGGCGATGAGTTGATCACCACCTCGAGCGACTTCGTTGTTTCCGGGCGTGACCTCGATCGTGTAGGGCGTCGGGGCGGCAACGCGTGCGAACGGCGTGAACAGCCGTCTGGCACCATCAAGCAGGAAGGCCGGGTTCAGCAGCGCCACCGCCACGACCGCCATGGAGGCGGCGCCGAGCACACCGGACATCCGACGCAGCTCGCTGCGCTCGACGCTCGTGCCGAAGCCGAACTCGGGTGCGCGTAGCACGGCCTCCTCGACGAGCTTCTCTACGAACTGCGCAGACACCTCGTTGTTGTCGGTGCGTTGCTCTGGCGACCCGAACTCGACCGCCGACACGAGCGCCGCATCGGCGCCGGTATGCTCCTGGACATACAGGGCAACTTGCTCATCGGTAACCCGTCGCCACAGTGGCCGCGCCAGGAAGCGGTAGAAAGCGTAGGCCAGCACAGCATACGTGAGGCCACTCAGGCCGATAACTGCCCAGGGCCGATAGCGGACCGTATCCAACCCCCACGACGCCAGCAGGACGGTCGCGAGCACGGCAATCAATGCAAGGGCGAGACCGCGCAGCAGTAGCCGCAAACGCCAACGATTACGGACGCGCCGCATGATACCGAGCAGACGCTGGTACTCGATCGACTGCAACGTCGCCAGCTTGCGAACGGCCCTAGGCTTCATCAGCACCTTTTCCAGGTGTCAATCACGACACTGGGGAATCGTGTACTGTGCCCACCCTCGCGCCAGAACGCGGCGACAGGCGATTGGACAGGATCGTCTCGGCGACCAGCAAGAGCGCCGCCGCGACCAGCAAGTACCACCACAACGACTGACGGCCTTCGATCTCTGCGCCCGTCGCCTGCTGCGGCACATTCGAGTCTACCTCGCCGCCGGCATCCCAGACGACTGCGGCGGCGAGCTCTTCCGCGTCGAGCGCCGCCAGGTCAGCTTCAGCGCGGTCCAGATTCACCGCCACACTGCCTTCCCCACCCGACCAGGACACGCTGTGAAAACCAGGGCTCAGCCGGACGCGGTCACCAACCCAACGCTCAACTCGAGCGCCGGTTTCGGACACCACATCTACATTCTCGAGCGATTCTGCCGCACGGCCTCCGCGGGCAGCCCTGGCCAGCTCGGCGCTGCTGAGCCCACGACCAGCGGGTAACCACAGATCGCTTTCACGGTACCCGGCAGCGTACTTTGCCGTCTCGTGAAGCAGCGGAAGAAACACTGGCTGGAGAGGCAGGTCGGTCCAGAACGTATCCAATGAGCTCGTCCAGACCAGTACCCGCCCCTCGCCCACACCCACCTCGACAAGCGCCGGCGAACCATCGTCATAACGGGCCAGCACGCCGGTATCCGGAACGGGATCCAGCAGCCGGTAGCGGTAGAACCGCGCTGCTGCAAGGTCAGCACTGTCGGCGGAGCGGAACACCTCGAACACGGGATGATCGGAATCGACGTAGGCAAGCGTAGCCCCGAGATCGCGGCTGCGATCGGCTTCGCCTCCCGCTCCGAAGGGCAACCAGCCGCTGGGCGCTGCGCTACTGAGCTCGGCCAGGCCGACCAAGACACCGCCGCCGGCGCTGACGTAGTCGTGCAAAGCGGCTGCGGTCCCCGTCCCGATCGCGCCGACGTCGTTCAGTATCACCAGGTCGCGCTGATCGAGGTCTGCGGACAGCAGATCGGGCAAGCTGGCGCGCTCGAGACGAAACGGCGGCCGCGAGCCGACACGCAAGGCACGCTCAACATAAAGCGAATCGGACTCGCTTGCCGTCGCGTTCTGCACCAGCAGCACCGACAGCGCCTGGGTCGGCGATGAGACGAAGTGAAACTCGTCGTCGCCCGGCAGATCGTCATGTTCCACGCTAACCGTTCCGCGCACGGCTCGGGCGCCTCCGGTGAGCGGATCGAACGTCACCGTTGCCGCCCCATTGGCCGGCAAGTCGACCGTTAGTGATTGCTGCACGATTCCGTCGACTCGAAGCTCGGCGGTGAGTTCCCGGACCGGCTCGCCGCCTTGTCGCGTGAGCCTCGCGGTCACCACAACGGTGTCGTTGGAAGCGTCGGCCGTCGACCGTTGTCGCTGCAGCCCAACGCTCGCAACGCCGATATTACGCGCCGGGACGTCGCTCAGATTGACCGGGCGAATCACGGTACCCTCGGGCAGGTCGACGTCGTCGTCCTCGCCCCAACCGATACGCTGAAAATCGCTGATAAGCACCACCTCCCGGCTTGGAAGCGAGCTCGCAGTCAGCAGGCGCGACGCCGCCCGCAAGCCTGCAACGATTCGGGTCGTCGACACCCCCAGCTCAGCCGTCTGCACAGCGCCCATCAGCGCTGCACGGTCGGCGGTCGACTCGACAGCAACCTCAGCGGTGTCGTCGAACAGCACCAACGAGGCGCGATCGCCGGCCACCATGCTCCCAGCTTCGGCCGCAGCGGCCTCGAGGGCGCGCTCCCAGCGATCCTCGTAGCCCATGCTCCAGCTGCGATCCAGGAGGATCACGATCTCGCGATCACCGCGGGAGACCGCCCCAGCGATATCCACACCGCCCAAGAAGGGTCGCGCGAACGCCAGCGCCAACAGCAACAATGCGGCGCAGCGCGCCGCGAAGAGCAGCCGATGGCGCAACTGCTGGCGCTGCACCGAGCGATAGGGTACGCGCTCGAGAAACATGAGCGAAGGGAAGTCGATGGTTTCGGTCTTGGCTCGATTGCGCAGGTGAACCCAGATCGGTATCGCAATCGCCGCGAAGCCAGCAAGAAATGCGGGGACGAGAAACGACAGACCCATCAGCGAGTCCGCGTGAGCTGATGCCGCATCGACAGATAGCTGAACAGCGCGTGGTCGAGAGGCTGGCTGGTATCGAACAGGGCGTAGTCGATGCGGCGCTGACCGAGGTTGCTTCGCAGCGCCGCGATATGCTCCGCTACCAGCTCCCGGTACCGCTCGCGCAGGCGATCCGGGACAACTGGCAAGCTCTCACCGGACTCCATATCGACGTAATTAGCCGACTCCTCGAACGGGAATTCGATCTCAGCGCGGTCGAGCACGTGGAAGACGAGCATGTCGTTGCCCTTGTAGCCCAGGCGCTGAATGCTCTCGAGCACTGTCGTCGGGTCTTCGTAGAGGTCCGAGATCAGCACCATTATGCCGCGCCGTCGCGCCGTCTCGGCGAGCTTCCACAGCGGCTTTTCGAGCGCGCTGGCGCCGCCGGGCTGGAGCCCGTCGATGGTGTGCATGATCAGGTCCAGGTGTTTGGCGGCCGGCGGAATGTAGTCCACGACATCGTCGTTGAAGCTCAGAAAACCAACACGGTCTCGCTGCTTGCGGGCGAAGTACAGAAGGCAGGCGGCCAGGTAGCGCGCGTAGTCGAGCTTGCTGAGTCCCGACTGCGCGAAGCCCATAGAGCGCGACACGTCGAGCAACACCGTGAAGTTGGCGTTCGAATCCGCCTCGAACTGCTTGATGTAGAAGCGATCCGTGCGACCAAAAACACGCCAGTCGATCATGCGGATGTCGTCGCCTGGCATATACGGGCGATGTTCGGCGAAATCCACCGAGAGCCCGCGGTAGGGCGAGCGGTGTAGCCCACCAATGAAACCCTCGACGACCGTCCGCGCCAGCAGGGCAAGGTTGTCGATGCGACCCAGCACCAGCGGATCGATGAAGCTCGAACCCGGCCGAGCGTGACTACGTGTGTCGTTCGCCACGACGCCCCCTGTGCAGAATATCGAGCACCATCTCTCCCTGCCTCGATCAGCCGGCTACATGCTCGAGCCGGGAACCGCCACGGCCTCGAGTAGCTGCTCGACGATGTCACCCGCTCCAACGCGCTCCGACTCGGCGTGGAAGTTGGTCAGAAGACGGTGGCGCAACACCGGTTTGGCGAGAGCGCGGATGTCGTCAAAGTCCACCGCGTAGCGGCCCTCCATCAGCGCCCGCGCCTTACCTCCCAAGATCAGATACTGGGCGGCTCGTACGCTGGCTCCGTAGTCGACCCATTGGCGCACGAACTCGGGTCCGTCCTCCGAGGGACGACTGGTGCGAACCAGATCGACGGCGTATCGCATGACAGACTCGGCAACCGGCACGCGCCGCACGAGCTGCTGGAAGGCGATGATCTCGGCACCGCTGACCACGGCCTCGAGCTCGACGTTCTGCTCGGAAGTAGTCGACCGCACCACCTCCAGCTCCTCGTCGAGCGGAAGATGCTCGATGATGATGTCGAACATGAAACGGTCGAGCTGCGCCTCAGGCAACGGGTAGGTGCCCTCCAGCTCGATCGGGTTCTGGGTGGCGAAGACGAAGAACGGCTCCTCGAGCTGGTAGGTCGTCCCTTGAACGGTGACGCGGTGCTCCTGCATCGCCTCCAGCAGCGCCGCCTGCGTCTTGGGAGGCGTGCGGTTAATCTCGTCGGCGAGAACGATGTTGGCGAAGATGGGGCCGGGAGCGAACACCAGCTTACGTCGCCCGGTCTCGGGGTCCTCCTGAACCAGGTCCGTGCCGGTGATGTCGGAGGGCATCAGATCCGGGGTGAACTGGATGCGCGAGAACTTCAGGTCCAGCACCTGGGCGATTGTCTGCACCAGCAACGTCTTGGCGAGCCCGGGAACACCGGTAATGATGCTGTTGCCGCCCACCAGCAGCGACATCAGCACCTGCTCGACCACGGCGTCCTGCCCGATGATTACCTTGCGCAGCTCGCCGAGCACCTGCAAGCGCGTCTCCCGCAGGCGGTCGGCCAGGGCAATGTCGTCTGCCGCCGCGAGCTCGTCCGTCAAGTCGTCGCCCCCCGATGCCTGCTCGCCACCCCCCGATGCCGGCTCGCCGTGGGTCTCCCCGTCGTCGACAGGTGCCGTGGATTCCACCCTTTCGTCAGGTTCGCTCATGAACTTTCCCGTTCTCAGTGCAGCATTGAGTACATGACGTAGTTAACGCCCAGCTTGAAAGCGTCGTTCGTCAGGTCGATCTCGACGTAAGGGCTTCCGGCAAACTCCCAGTACTCACCGATGTCGTTGTCATAGTTGACAATCATCATGAGCCGCTTGTCGGGGTCGTTGTCCTCGAACAGGCCGAAGTACTGGGGGATGCCGCCTCCCTGGTAGCCGCGGTACTGTCCGCCGCCGAAGAATAGATCGTCGATGTCGAAGAAGGCGTGAAAGACGGGGTGGCTCGCGTCGAGCGCGATAAAGCGTCCCCCGGGAATCACCTTCCGCATCTCGTCCTCGAAGTTGTACCAGTGGTAACCGACGAAGTCGTCGACCACCACGAAGCCACCCTTGAGCAGATAGCTGCGCAGGTTCTGAGCCTCTGCGTCGGTAAGCGTCAGAAAGCCCACCTCGCACATATACGCCCAGGGATAGCGAAACAGCTCGGGCTCATCCAGGCCAACGATGTTGCTGTTGTCCTGATTGGCGGCCATGCCGGAGACCAAGTCGAGGATCTCCGCCAAGCGCCGGTCGGCACGCGGATAATCGTGGTTCCACTTCAGATCCAAACCCCACTCGTAACGGCCCGGACGCCACTGCGATGGGTTGAACTTCACCCGCACAAAGCTGAACCGACCGTCGTACTCGGCGTTCTCGTAGTCAACCTCCGGCGCGGGCCCGGTGTTTCCCCGGCGACCCCATTGGCCGATCGAGGCGGCGATGGCACCGGATACGAGCAGGCAGACGATGGCCGTGGCGACCATCGTGCCCATGAGCCTTCGAGCTCGCACAGGCCTCATGTTCCCTCCCGAGCGCGTATCGCCAGCAGCAACTCCTGGGCGTCCTGGTAGCCGGGCGCGATCTCCAGCGCCGCGATCACCGCGCGACGAGCGGCACGGGCGTCACCGTGCCGATCATGTGCATATGCCAGGCGATACAGCGCCGACGCTCGGTCGACCGGTGCGAGCGCGACGACCGCCGCGCGCTCGCGCACCGCGTCGCTCCATTGTTCCAGATTCTCGCGTATCAGGGCCAACTGCTCGTGGCGAGAAATGTCCCACGGATCGATGAACATTGATCGCTGTAAGAAATCGGCCGCCTCGGATGTGCGTCCCAACTGCTCGAGTAACTCGGCGCTTTTCAGATAGGCCGGCAGCAGGGATTCGTTGAGCGACAGCAGCGTTCGAAGCTCGGCCGCCGCGGCCGCAACGTCGCCCCGAGCCTCATGGATCTTTGCAAGATGCACGTACGCGCTGTCGGGGCCGGCATAACCGGGAAAGAGTCGCTTGGCGCGTTCGAGGTATTCGATCGCTTCATCGCTCCCTTGGTCCGCCAGCGCCGCGCCGACGGAGAGGTGGGCAATGAAGTCGCTGCTATCAGCATCGGCTAAGGCTTTGAGATCTTCCGATTCCGCACGTTGGCGTGGTTGCGCGGGCGGCCGCTTCGCGGCAGCCTCGAGCCCGTGCAAGGGACCCGCATAACGGGCCCGTAGATACGCGTCGAACCGCGCGTCCAACTCCTCTGGTTCGATACCGAGTCCAACGCGGATTGCCTCGGCGCCCGTCCTCCCATCGCGATAGGCATCGAGCAGCGCCAGGATCGCATCGAACCCCCAGTCCTCTTCGATCAGCTCGCACACCAGCGATGCCTGCAGATAGGAATGGCCCAGATGCTCCGGGTAGCGAGGGCGGGCGAAGCCCTCGTTGATTTGGCTCACTGGCAGCAACTGGCCGCGCAGCAACGCCAGCAGGAACCCCGGCGTTGCATCGTCACCCCAGGCCTCACGGGCGCGTCGCTCCTCGTAGACGGAGAGTCCCTCGCTCAACCATCGGGGGACACGGGAATCGGTCACTCCCAGCGTGACAACGTGGGCGATCTCGTGCCAAAGCGTCGAGCCCCAATTGAACAGACCCATGCCGGGCGTCACCGGGGCATCAACCGCAACCACCGGACCGAAGGCCACCCCGAGGGCACCGAGGCCCGCCAACCCCAGTGTGCGAACGGAGAAGTCGGCGTGCCGGTCATAGACCTCGATCCGTACCGGCTCCTCGGAGTGGTATCTGTACTTGGCGCTCAGCGCCTCGTACGCCTCCTCCGCCAGCGGACCCATGTACAACGACATGAGATCTGCGCGCTCGTGACCAATCATCAGCCGGAAGCGGTCGGTCTCCACAATTCGGTAGTCGGGGAACGTGTCGAGAAGATCGAGGGTGTTCTTTATCCACACGTTGAACGGGTCGCCCTGGAACGCCCGCTCGAGCCTGGCCCGCGCTTCGTCGATACGACCGATGCGCATCAGGTTGATACCCAGGGTTCCGTGCGCCGCCCACAAGCTCGGATCGATTTCCGTCGCCCGGCGCGCCAGATCCACTGCCTGTGCATACAACCGGTTCTGAACGGCAAGCTCGGCGACGACCGCAAACAGCTGGCCGTAGTTGGGGTCTCGCGACAAGGCGCGGGCGGCAGCTTCGTCGAAGCTGCGCTGCTCGCCGCGCAGGAAATGAAGCGCCGCCTTCAGCGTAAGCACCTCGAGGGAGTCCGGGTTGGACTTCAGCGCTCGATCAATCTCCGCTTCGGCGACCGTGTGCGACTCAGCTGCCAACAGGAGTCGCGCGCGCAGCACGCGCGCCGGAATGAGCTCGGGGTTGAGCTCGAGCGCCCGATCGACCCGTACCATCGCCTCCGACGAGCCGTTGAAGTGCAGGCGCCGTGCCTCGGCAAGGTGAGCGCCGGCGTGGCTCGGATTGAGGCGGAGGAGCTCCTCGATCAACACACCAGCTTCGGCACCGTCGTACTTCGCCAGGAAAAGCTCCGCCAAGCGTAGTCGTGGCTCGGGACCCTCAGGGTCGGCGGCGATCGCCTCTTCGAACGCCCGCACCGCGTCGTGAAACAGCGAAGGGTTTTCGCGGCCGAGATAGGAGCAGGCGACGCCCACGGCCGCTAGCTCCTCGGCGTTGAGCGTGCCGCTCGAGTTGTAGACGTCGACGAACCGATCGAAACGCTTTGTGGCTGAATCCCGATCACCACTCTCGAACTCGAGAACGGCAAGGTTGAGCTCGGCAACGAGCGCATCGGGGGCACGCTCGTCGATGGCGAGCTGGAACCGCGCACGCGCCGCCTCGATCTGGCCGCGCTCGTAGAGGAGCTCGCCCCAGCGGTTGGCAATCGCGACGGCGTTACCGTCCTCGGAGACGGCACGAGCCGCCGCAGCCGCACGATCAGACCGTCCGGTGGCACGAAGAGCTTCCACCAGATTCCTTACCTGAGCGACCGTGGCGCTGCCGCCGTCGAGCGCCGCTTGCCACACCGCGATCGCCTCGTCGTAGTGCCCGCTACGAAACGCAGTCAGCGCCGCATCGTCCTGCGCCGGCGGCGCACTGGTGGCGCCGACAAGGCAAAGGCAAAGGAGCATCCCGACGAGCCGTTTCACTGGGCTGCCTCATTGCGAGCACGGATCGCGGTGTCGAGCTCGGCGATCTTCACCAGCAGTTCCTCGAGCTGCGTCAGGTAGTCGTCCTCGGCCAGCTCGGCCTTGGCGGCCCGGAGTCGATCGAATGCCGCCTGGTGCTCGCCTCTCCTTTCCAGCATCAAGCGCAGCTCCGCATCGTCGGCCGCCCCGGCCAGGCGAGCGGATCCGTGGACCCCGCCGAGCACGAAGCTGCGCGCCAGAACGCCATCGCTGTCGTTTGCCTCCGGGGTCTCGGTTCCCTCCCCGTCTCCGTCGTCGTCGAGTAGCGCATTCTCGGTGCGCAGTGTTCCCTCGAGATCGTACGCTCGGGCCACCTCCGTTCGCGCGTACACGAACGACTCCAGCAGGGAGACCCCTTGATCCTTGTCGGTATCGGCACCCTCCGCGCTGAACGCCTCGACGAAGAACTGACCGAATAACGGTTCCTCACGCTGGCGAGCCCGGGTCGCCGCAACCACCACCCGTCCAGGGGCCGCCAGCGCCAGGAACCCGCCCGAGGCACTCGCAGTATTGACGAAACCGACGCGCTGCTGTGACAGGCGTCCAAGCAACGGGGCGAAATCTGCGGGGCCCATGTCGGGGCCGGGAAGCGCGAAGCGGCCACCCTCGCCCTGCGTGCTGCCGTGTCCGATCAGCACGATCAGCACCTGGTCGCCGGCATCGCACCGAGCCGCTATGTCGGTGATCGCGGCATCGACCTCTTCGCGTGTAGATCGGGCCGCGGCCCGTCCGTCGGTAAGCTCGGTGCGCTCGGCCAGGTAGGTAATGCGGCTGGCGGGAATGCCGAAGCGCTCCTGCGCGGCATCGAGCAGCTGGATCGAGCGATCTACGAACGTCTGACGATAGCTGGCGTTCCCACCAACCCCGCTGACAACAAGCAGCCAGGTTTCCTGCGCCGCTGCCGCGGCCGGCCACAGACCCGCGGCAATCACGACGACCGCAGACACCGCGCCTCTCAAGCCAGCCTCCGCAGCTTCCGCAACGACCACTCGGTGCCGATCAGCGCGATGAACGCCAGAAAGATGATCGGCATGTCCCACAGGTCCAACACCTCGGTGATAGTTGTCCCGCCGGCGGCGAAGGCAACATCGCCCGGTAACTCATCAATAGTTGCAGCTGTGTAGAAGTGTCCACCAGTCTCGTCGGCGACCCTTTCGAGCAGTGGTCGGTTCATCTCGGCGCCGAAGAACTCGCGGGTCAGCTGTGCCGCCTCGCCGATGATGCTGTCGTGGCCCAGTAGCTCACCGTTGCGCAACGCCTCAACATCTACGCGGTGATAGCCCTCGTTAGTCGCTGCGAAGGTGCCTCGATACCGGCCGTCGACCTCGACGTCCCATTGCAGCGGAAGCTGACGGACGGCACCCGTCGGATCGGTGATGGTGGCGACAACCCGGGCGTTGTTGACCGCGAGGTAGGTATCGTCGAACACGTCGGCGCTGAGTTGAACGGTCTCCCCAACGGCGAAACGATCGAGCCCCAGGTCGGCCCGTACCTGCCCGGGAACGTCGCTGACGAGCCATCGCAGAAGCTGCTGCCAGAGCATCTCGTGCGTCTGGTCCTCGAGCGGGATCTCGTAGTGCATCTGCCACTGCCAGGTGTCTGTTACGGTCAACGCAATCGACTTGCCGGCCCCGTAGCGCTGGTAGGCGAGCACCACTTGCGGGTCGCTCAACGATTCGGAGCTTCCCTCCAACAAAGTGGCCGCACCCGGCTTGGTGCGTGAGATCGGGTTCAGGGTCAGCAGCGGCGGCAACGTCTCCCACCGCTGCTGGCTCTCCTCGAGGGTGTCTGCGAGTTGCACCGCGGGGTGCGAGCGGCCGAACAGCGTAGGCGTGATTTTGACTTCGGCAAACTGCGCGGGATCGCTGGCGGCCGGCAAGACCACCGGTAATACATCGGCTACCGGGGTGCCGGCGTAGCCGCCCTTGGCGAACGAATACCGGCCTCCGAGCGCCAGCAGGCCGCCACCGCGCTGCGATACGAAGTCAGAAAGCATGCGAAGCTGATCGGCGGTGAAGAACTCCGCCTCAACGCTGCCGAGAATAACGCCGCTGTAGCGGTACAACTGCTCGCGCGTGCGCGGAAAGCCGCCGAAGAGCTCCTGCTCGCCACCAAAGCGTTCGTCGGGGTCGACGATCAGGCTCTGGAACTTGTTTTCGGCCGAACGCACCAGCACTGCCAGAGCGATGTTCTGGTCTTCGTGCAGGGCACGCCGAATGAACGCCACCTCGTGCCGCGGCTCACCCTCGAAGTAGAGGATGCGCGCCTGCTCGTCACTCACCGTCACCAGAGCTTGTAGCTCATTGTTGCGCTGTACCATCTCGCCTTCCGCAGCGGCGATGCGGAACGTGAGCAGGCGCGGGCCAGCCTCCTCGGCGAGGAAACGTGTCCGCACGACGGTGCTCTCACCTGCACGGGGCAGTCCCACGTCTATCGTCGACAGAATGCGCCCGTCATCTTCAACGAACAGCTGCACGGTCTCGCCATCGAATCCGCGTTGGCGGACAACCACATCCGCACCAACCGAAGATCCCCGCAGGACCTCGCGTGGGGTCTCGACCCGGACCACCTCGATATCGCGTGAAAACTCCTCGCTGCCAACACCGACGGCGAAAACCGGAATAGTGGCGTCACGCAGAGCGTTGATCGACTCACTGAGACCCGTCTCGGCGTTGTCGGAGCCGTCGGTGATCAGCACCAGCCCTGACAACGGCACACTCGAGAGCTCCTGCCGGGCACGGTCGAGGGCTCGGGCGAGGTTGGTCCGATGGCCTGAAAAGCTCAGCTCACCGAATCCCTCGACCCGCGCCGACCCGGCCGCAAACGAGAAAAGACGTAGCTTGAAACGCTCCCGCAACGCCGTGAGCAAGGGGCTTTCGTCGTTCAACCATTCGGCCAGCTGAGCGCTCCGCGACCGGCCCGCAAGGTCGGCGATCCGCATGCTACGCGAGTCGTCAATCAGCACACCGATGAAGTTCTGCTGGGGCACCGCAGTGGCCACCACGAGCGACGGCCGCAGCAGGCACAGAACCGCTAGCCCGACCACGGCCACGCGTAGTGCAGCCAACAACTTGCGATCTCGACTCGATGCCTTGCCGCCGACGTCCGCGTACCGTCGTATGGCGGGCACAGCGGCCACGATCAGCACCACCGCTACGAGCACCGCGGGCCACGATGGCGACAGCAGCAGCCGGCCTTTCTCGAACACGAAAGGCTTGTACTTGAACAGGAACGAGAATAGCGACTCGACGGCCGGTGACATCAATGGCTCATGGCGTAGAGGATCGTGTTCACCGCCATCTGATAGGCGAAGTTCGAGAACTTGATCGGGTAGTAGGGATCATCGACCCATTCCCAGGCGTCGCCCAGGTCAGTGTTCCAGTTGATGATCACCAAGAGTCGGCCATCGTCATCGAAGATGCCACGCACGTACGGCACGTACCCGTCCTGCTCCCAGGTCGGACCGCCGCGCACGATGCGAACGCTCGGAACCTGCAGGATCTGGTCGATGTCGTAGAAGGTGTGAAAAACGGGATGTTCCAGAGGCAGGTCGACGATGCGGTACTCCGGCAAGACACGAGAGATCTCGTACTCGAAGTTGCGCCACTCCCAGGTACCCCAGAAGTCGTCAATGAACAGAAAGCCGCCCGCCAGCAGGTAACGCTTCAGCGCCGTGACCTCCTCCTCGCTCATGCTCATGTAACCGACCTCGAGCGCATACAGGAACGGAAACCGAAAGAGCTCCGGGTCGGTGAGCAGAACCGGATTCTCGCTCTCGGACACGTCGATCCCTGTCAGACGGCGCAGGCCAAAGACGAACTGCCGATCAGCCTTGGGAAAGTCGACCGCCCACGAGCCGCGGCCCCAGGAGCGACCCCTGCCACCGTAGACGGCACGTGTGAAATAGAACTCGTGTGGACCGAGGCTGCTGCTTCGCGGTATCGAGCGGCCGTCGAGCGCTGAGCGCATCTCGTCGAGCTGGCGGGACTGTGTCGGACGCTGCGCACTGACCGACGACGACGCACCGATGGCGGAGATCAACAGCACTACACCGCCTGCCAAGGCCCTTCCGATCCAGCCTCTCTTCACGCAGCTTTCCCTGGGGATGGTGCGCTCCTCGTACGACGCTGCCGCAGGCGTGGGCCAGGGCGTGCGTAGACGCTGCAACGCCTCTTCCTTCCAAGATTAACAGTTTTTGACCAGCGACTGCCGGGTAGTTATGCTGTTGATGATATGAGTGTCAATGCTACCGAAACGACCGCGAACAAGCCGCATTTCCACTGGCTCGACGTCGATTGGACGGCGTTTATCGCCATCGGCCTTCTGCACGTAGCGTGCTTGGCGGCACCCTTCTACTTCACCTGGGGGGCGCTGGCAGTCGCCGTGTTCTTATGGTGGGTCGCCGGTGGACTGGGCATCTGCCTTTGCTACCACCGATTGCTTACCCACCGCAGCTTCAAGACACCGAAGCCCTTCGAGTACTTTCTCACCGCTCTCGGGTGTCTGAACTGGCAGGGTGGCCCCATCCGCTGGGTCGGCACGCACCGCCTGCATCACAAGGAGTCGGACACCGAGCTCGACCCGCACTCACCGAGACACGGTTTCGACTGGTCGCACATGCTCTGGTGTGTTGTGCGGGACCCATACGGCCGCAACCGCTCCGACTATGCGCCAGACCTGCAACGCGACCCGGGTATGCGGCTCCTCGAGCAATACTTCTGGGTACCGCAAGCTGTTCTCGCCATCCTCCTCTACGCCGCTGGTGGCTTGCCGTGGGTAATCTGGGGCATCGCCGTACGCACCGTATTCACCTATCACGCCACCTGGTTCGTCAACTCCGCCAGCCACACCTGGGGTTACAGGAACTTCAAAACACGCGAGCAGTCGCGCAACCTGTGGTGGGTATCGGTGCTGGCCTTTGGCGAGGGCTGGCACAACAACCATCACGCCTTCCCGCGCTCGGCCGCTCACGGCCTGCGGCGCTTCGAGCTCGACCCCACCTACTGGGCCATCAAGGTGCTGTCATGGGTCGGCTTGGCGAAAGACATCCATCTGCCGGCCCTTGGGAAAGGGCGCACCGTCGGTTAGCAGGCCGCCTCGGCGTCAGGGTTCATTCCGGCGCCAGCCGCTCACGCCATAGCGATCGTCGTCGGCGAGCGCATATCCGACGAGACACCCCGCCAGGAAGATCAGGTTGTTGGCGGTCGTCGCGATGCGGCCATCCAGCGTGGTGCCGAAACCGAGCAGTATCAGCAGGCACGCCAACCCCAGAAAGACCTGCCGCGTCCGCCATCCGGCTACCAGCGCCAGGCCGCCCAGGGTCTCGAGAAACGGCAGCGCGTAGGAGAACAAGTACAGGAACGGTAGCGAGGGCCACGCACCGAGAATCGTCTCTCGATACCCCTCCATCAACCCTGCCGAGGAGCCCGGGAATCCGGCGAGCTTGCCGATGCCGAGTGGCAGGAACAACGCCACGCCCAGGTAGAGGCGCAGCAACAGGACGACGATAGATAATCGCTCGCGGCTAAGCACGAGTCATGGCGCCGTCAACGGGCGACACGCTTTGAGGGTCACATAGACAAGCTCCATCGTTGTGTCCCCGACGTTGCCGGAATTGTGCCCTTCGGACAGGTCGATGGCGTCCAGCCATCCGACGGAGCCATCCTTCGAAGGCTCCGTCTGCCTGTAAACCTCGCGGCCACCGAGGCGGCCGGCCCAGTTGCCTCCTTTGATGTGCACGTAGACCTGGTTGCCCGCATGGGAGTGGATGCCCTCCCACTGCCCCGGCTCGATGATGTACCTCTGCACGACAACGTACTCGTTCTCGAGCAACAGCTCGCCGGGGATGTCGGGGTAGAACACGCCCACCTGCTGCGCGGCGATACCGATCGCTGGTATCCCGGCGATCAGGGCGGCAACCATTGCACGGCCGAGGAGTCCCGCGGCCGCGTGGACCCGCCTTCGGCGCCGAGCGTGGCCAGTGATCAGGGTGCCGATCGCCATCGAGGCCAACCCACATGACGTCGTTTTCCGCATTCTTCGACTCCCTCGAGTCAACGCCGCTGAGCCGTCCGGCGCCCACCCGCATCTGGAGAAATATCCGAACTCCCTACTACCCCCCTACGGTCGTATTGCTCGCGGCCGTCGCCCTTCGACGCGCTCGAAGCGAATGTTACGTACTCCGCCAGCATGCACCGAGAGGCTGGAGATCGCACCCCGGCCGTCTCTCTCGAACTCCAGCACCATGCGGTCTCCCCTGAATCGATCCGCGGACTCAGGGATGAGCCGAGTCTTCTGTCCCCTGACCTCGAGCTCGAGGTCGCCGCTGTGCACGTCGAGCGAGTAGACGAAATCGAGCTCCTCGCGATAGAAGTAACCCGCGAACTGCTCCAGCTGCAGCGCCGAGAGTGTCGCACGCGGCAGCTCCTCGGAATCCGGCCGGGACGCGCTGTCCCCTGGCGGCTCCTCGCCAAGACGATCGGCGAGGTAGAGATCAGCGATTCTCTGAGCCAGCCGCCCGGGTCGAAACCCACTGAAGTTCGACATTACGACCACCGAGAACCGCTCCTCGGGAAACTGCACGAAGTCCGCCACATACCCTACGGCTGAGCCACTATGACCAACGGTGGTAAGCCCCGGATACGAGTCCCACTCCAAGCCCGAGGCATAGGAGAGCTCATCGCCATCGGCGGTCCGCCCCCGCCGCTGCATCGTCTCGATGAGCCCCGGACCTCCGTCGCCCAGCTTGTTGTCGTAGAAGTTCGCGTCCCAGCGGAAGAAGTCCTCGACCGCGGTGACAACCCCGAGGTCACCGATGACGTCGGAGCGCAGTATGTCTAGCTCATAGTCGCCATCGTCGCCGCGCGAGTAGCCATACGCCAGGTCCGGCACGATCGCCCTGGGATCGTCATAGAAGCGAGTGCTGGACATTCCCAGCGGGTCGAAGATGCGCTCCTTGGCGAACGCGCTTGTCTTCATGCCGGAGACCCACTCGATGATCTGAGCGAGCAGAAAGTAGCCGGAGTTGCTGTACGAGAAGCGCTCACCGGGTTCGAAATTGAGCGCTGCCTGCCGAGACAGGAGCCCGAGGAGGTCGCGGGACGTATAGCCGTACACACCTCCCTCCGCCTGACCGATCAACCCTACCAGCACCAGGTACTCGCGGATGCCGCTGGTGTGGTGTAGCAAGTGGCGAATCGTGATCGGCTTGCCGTAGGTCGGCATCTCCGGAAGATGGGTGCGGATGTCGTCGTCGAGCGACAGTCTCTGCTCCTGGGCGAGCAAGGCGATCCCCATCACCACGAACTGCTTGGAGATGGAGCCGATCCGCAACACCGACCTCGGCGTCAGCGGGACCCCATGATCCAGGTTCGCCACGCCGTAGCCCTGCGCGTAGACGACCTCTCCAGCCTGGAACACGCCGACCACGGCACCAGGCGAATCAGGACGATCCCACTCGACGAATAGCTCGTCGACCTGTTGGTGCAGCGCCTGCACGCTACCGGAGGGTGCGCCGCAGCCGTACAGGCAGGCGCCCAGCAGCAAGGGCAACACGCAGACCCGGTTCCCCTGGGGCTCTCTGCGTACGTTCCCTCCGCCGGATCCGCCCGTCCACCGCAACTCGCTCATCCCCTGCTCTCCGGGCTCCAGTTTCGCCTGCGACACTCGAGCGGGTCGTGCTCGAGCCCTACCGATGGCAGGGTAGCAACCACTCTTGAATGAAGCCAATTCTGAGGGTTCCGATGAAGAAGTTTCCTGACCTCGTGGAGTTCAACCCGCTAGTCGACCCGGGCTACATCACCGGGCTCAACTCGGACCGGATCGTCCGGGAGTGTCTCACCGGCATCGCCATGCACAAGAAGGGGATGGATGGGCGCGGATTCCTGAGCCCGCTCACCACGAACGACCAGCGCTAGCAGGCCATCATGTCGAACGGCGCGCCAATCGGCTACCCTACCCGCTCCCGGAAACTCACCCCGTCCGCAATACGATCTCGAACTCGAGACGGAGGCAAGGCCGTGAGGCTAGTCGCTCGGGCGAGCGCGATTCTGTTGTTCCTGGTTTTCTCGGTTGCCTGCACATCGCAACCGCCTGCGGAGCCCGAAGCCTCCGAACCCGCCGGCACCGCTGCAGAGCCGGGCGCTGCGCCGACCGACGGTGCAGCCGCGGACGGCGAGGAACAGACCGAGCCCGAAGTGGATCCCGAGCTAGCGATCATCCGGCTCGACCCCGACGCCGAGAACCTCGACCTGTGGAGCGACCTGCGCGACACTTCCGAGGACCCGGCGCGCGAGCCGGGCCCCTTCCACATAGGACGCTTTCAGTACCCGGCAATTCACAGCTTCTTCGGGCTGCCGGTTGCTCTGACTCCGGAGGACCTGACCGCAGGCAACGTCGAGGTGGCGATCATGGGAGCGCCGCTCGACATGGGGAGCGGCATGCGCGGCGCCAAGTTCGGCCCGCGCGAGCTGCGCTCGCAAAGCCTCGCGTGGGGCTTGCCGCACATGCACGTGGGGGTGTCGTGGACCGCTGAGCTCGTCGCCGTGGACTACGGCGACGCGCCGATCGACAACATGAGCACAGAGCGCAGCATGCCGCCGGTGCGCCGCATGGTGCGCGAGATCGCCGAAACCGGCGCCATCCCGATCATCATCGGCGGCGACCACTCGCTCGAGTATCCCAACGTCGCCGGGATCACCGACGTGTACGGCAAGGAGAACGTCGGCGTCATTCACTTTGATGCGCACTACGACGCCGGAATCAACCGCTCCGGTCACATGATCGCCCACGGCAGGCCCATTCGTCGCCTCATCGAGGACGGCCACATTCTCGGCAGCAACTACATCCAGGTGGGCCTGCGTGGCTACTGGCCCGGAGAAGCCGGCTTCGAGTGGATGCGCGAGCAGCGCATGCGCTACCACCCGATGGTGGAAATCGAACGTGATGGCTGGGGGCCGGTGATGCAGCGCGTGCTCGACGAAGCCAACGACGGCCCCGAGTTCCTCTACATCTCATTCGATATCGACGTGCTCGATCCTGCCTTTACTCCGGGGACGGGCACACCCGAGCCCGGAGGCCTGACGACACGCGAGGTCTTTCCGCTCATCCGGGGCTGTGCGCCGAGAACAATCTCGTCGGCTTCGATCTCGTCGAGCTGGCTCCGCTCATCGATCCCGGCTACACGACTACGCTCAACTCCGATCGAATCGTGCAGGAATGCCTCACCGGCATCGCTATGAACAAGAAGGGCCTCGACGGGCGTCAGTATCTGAGCCCGTTGACCACAAACGACCGACGCTGAGCCCCGCGAACCCTCTACTGCGTCGACAGCCGACGTCCAGGAGTCCACGGGGCGCCGGCAGCGGCGAGATCGGCTTCCAGGCGGGCCAGATCGACTTCGATCAGCTCCGAGAGCTCGCCACTGAGCATCTCGAAGCCTTCGCTGGCGAGCTCGAGGCTGCTTCGCTGCGTCGCCGTCGGCGCTTGACGCGTCGGCCAGTGCCCGCCGATGACCTGTCCAACACGTCCGCGAATCGATGGGGACATCGACTGGCTGAGCCGCTGACGAGCCGGGTCGCCCGAGAGGCGCACCTGTAGGTCGTCGAGGCTCGCCACCAGCTCGTCCATCCTGCCGAACAGCGCCGGGTCGGCCCGCGGAGTCTCGACCAGCGCCGCGCGCATGTGACGCAGCCGCTCGCGCGCTCGCCGCATTTCGGCGCCGGCTGCCGCGATCCGTCGCATGAGGTCACTCGCCTGGTGCTGGAACTCGGCCACGACAGCTAGATCGGTGCCCGGCGCCACGGTAGGCACCGCACGGACATCGAACTGTTGCGCCGACCCCAGCAACTGCGCGCCGTCGGCCGAGATGACCAGCAATTTCACGCTGTATTGACCGGGCGGTGCCAACGGGCCCTGCGGCGGCCTTGCCCACGGCGGGGTGAACCCCGGGGTGCTCAGCTCGATCGGATCCGGAGGCGGGCGACGCAAGTCCCAGGTCACCCGGTGCATCCCCGGCTTCGCCGTCCCTTCTACCCACCGCACTGCTTCCCCCAGTGCGTCTCGAACAACCAACAGCACCATCGGATCGCTCTCCGCTGCCTCGAGGCGCAGGGTCTCGTAGCCCGGGAACGGAACGTCTTCCCCAACCTCGCGCCGCTCTCGCTCGGTTGCCCTGCGCAACTCCCGCGCGGTGACCGGCGCATCGGTGAGGAAGTAGGTGAAGGTGGCGCCGAAGGGCGGATTCGGGGCCGTGTACGCAGTGCTGCCCTGGGTGGGCCGCCCACGAGCCTGACCGGGAACCGAAGGCACGTACCACCAGGCATCGCGCACCGGAAACACCTGGCTGTCGCCGTCCAATGCACCCGCCGCGATCTCGCGGAGCGGCGAGTAGTCGTCGAGGACGTAGACGCCCCTACCGAAGCTCGCGCCTACCAGGTCATCGTCACGCCGATGCAGCTTGAGATCCCGGAACGGGATCGTCGGAACGCCGCCGCTTAGCATCGTCCAATTGTCGCCACCGTTCATGCTGACGTAGATGCCGTACTCGGTAGCGACAAACAGCAGATCAGGAACGACGTGATCCTGCTGAATTGCCCAGACGATCGTCTCGGCGGGTAAGTCGCCGACGATCGACTCCCAGCTACGTCCGCGATCGGCGCTGGCGAATACATAGGGACTGTAATCGCCCGTCTTGTGCGCGTCCGCGACTGCGAAGACGACGTCGGCATCGTGCTGCGAGGCCTCGACATCGTTGATGAACGAAAGCTCCGGAACCTGAGGGAGAGCTCCCGCGAGGCGCCAGCCCCCGCCGCCGTCATCACTCACCTGAACCAGACCGTCGTCGCTGCCGACGTACAGCACGCCTTCGGCGACGGGGGATTCCGATACGGCGGTCAGGGTGGCGTACTTCGACATCGCGCCGTTGTCGTAGAGCGAGTCGACGCTCCATACGCGACCCATCAGCTCCAACTCGTAGCGATCTCTGTCGCGCGTCAGATCGCCGCTGACGGCCGCCCACGAGTCGCCGCGGTCGTCGCTCCTCCAGAGCCGTTGCGAACCGAAGTAGAGCCGCTGCGGGTTGTGAGGGCTGATGAGAATCGGCGAGTCCCAGTTCCAACGCTCGGGCAACTCCCCAGGACCCGGCAACGGCCGGATGCCGAGCGACTCGTCGCTTCGACGGTCGGTGCGCGACAGGTTGCCCTCTTGAGTCATCAAATAGAGGGTGCCGGCATCTTCCGGATCGATGGCGACGCCGTAGCCGTCGGCTCCCATGGGAACGTACCAATCGCGATTCCGCACGCCCTCGGCGTTCTGGGTTCGCGACGGTCCGTGCAAGGTGCCCAAGTCTTGGGCGCCGCCGAGAATGTCGTAAAACGGCTCCGAGTTGCTCAATGCGACCTTGTAAAACTGCGATACGGGCAGGTTTGGAAAGTGCCGCCAGGTCAATCCCTCGTCGAAAGTCTCGTAGAGGCCGGCATCGGTCCCGGCGATCAGGTGACCGCCGTCGTCGGGATCGATCCACAGCGCGTGGTTGTCGCTGTGTTTTTCACGTCCCGTGCCGAGATAGTCGAAGTTGGCCCCGGCATCCCGCGTCACCTGGACGAATACGTCCATCTGGTACACCAGCGTGGGATCCTGAGGCGACGCTTCGATCTCCTGGTAGTAGTGGGGGCCGGTTCCGCCCGAGATGTACGAGCTGCGACGCTCCCAGCTCTCGCCCTTGTCCCTCGACCGATAAAAGCCGCGTTCCTCATCGTCGGCCTCGATGGTGGCGTACAGGAGGCCGGGATCGGCCGGGGTCACCGCGAGGCCGATCTTGCCCACGTCTCCTGAAGGAAGTCCTTCGGTGAGCAGCCTCCAGCTATTGCCGGCGTCGGTCGACTTGTAGATCCCGGAGCTCGGGCCACCCCCGAGGAACGCCCAGACATGCCGGCGCCGCTGATATGCCGCCGCGTAGACAACGTCGGGGTTCGAGGGGTCGTACTCGAGGTCGGTCACGCCGGTGTGCTCGTCGATTTCGAGCACCGCGGTCCAGGTCTCGCCGCCATCGGTTGTCTTGTAGACGCCGCGCTCACCTCCTACGGACCATAGCGGCCCCTCGGCCGCCACCAACACGACGTCACTGTTCCTCGGGTCGACGAGGATCTTGCCGATGTGCTCAGAGGCCTCCAGACCCATCCGCTGCCACGAGTCGCCGCCGTCCCGACTGCGGTAAACGCCATCCCCCCAGCCGACGTGGCGTCCGCTGACGTTCTCGCCGGTGCCTACCCAAACGACCTCGGGGTTGCCGGGGTCGAGGGTTACAACGCCGATGGAGTAGGACCGCTGATCGTCGAAGATCGGCTCCCAAGTGATACCGGCGTTGGTCGTCTTCCACAGGCCCCCTGACCCCACCGCCACGTACCAGGTACTGCGGTCGTTCGGGTGAACGGCGATGTCGGCGATGCGACCTCCCATGAGCGCCGGCCCGATGCCCCGAAGCTTCAGCCCGGCGACAGCCTCTGCCACGCCGTCCTGTGTATCCGACTGAGCGCGCGCGCTCGAACCGTCGAAAGATGCTGCAATCACCAGCAGAGCGAGACTCGTTATGGAGATGCGCTTGCCCATCGAATGATCCTTTTCGGTGAGGGTGATACGTCCGGGAGCCATATGCGCTCGAATGATAGCCGTCATTTCAACCCCGGTGCGGAAGGTACTTCCCGGCTCGGGCCCTACGCGGGGGCGATCGCGGCGGCGGCCTCCGAGGACGCCAACACCGGCACGATCTCGAAGTCCACGAGGTCGACCCATCGCGACATCCACTCGTCGAGCAGAGCACGGTCGTCGCACTCCATGATCTGGAAGCAACGCTTCAAGTCTGCGCTGACCCAGCTCGCCACATAGGTCAGCCCGTCGGGAAAACCGCGTCCCTGCTCACGCAAACGCCGATAGACTGGCGCGGCGTCGCCGTCGCGGAAGCTCTCGATGATCATGTAAACCACGGCTCGCTCTCGCTGTCTCGTCGAATGTGTTCAACGCGCTGCGACCGCTGCCCAGCCGCGATGCCGGTACGCCGTCACCACCGTCAGGTAGCCAGGGTGAAACCCGGCAGGCGGACAACCGCACCGCCGTCGTTGGCCGACTCGTGGGCACAAATGCCGACGCAGGTCCAATTGGCGCTGATGACCGCGTTGGGCCAAGGGTCGCGGTCGTCGATCAACGCCGAAACGAACTCGTGCACTAGGTGCGGGTGTGACCCCCCGTGACCGGCACCCTGGATGAACGACAGGTGCTCGGCGTCTTGGATCGCCGACGTGAAGCCTTGAATCTCTTCCGGCAGCAGGTGTGCGAAGTCGGGAACCTCGACGTGATCGGCGATCTCGGACTCGGGGCGCTTGGCGGTGTGCAGGACGTGCGACTCCCCCTCGACCAGGGCCCACTCGAACGACTTCTTGGAACCGTAGACGTCGAACGACTCGCGATATTGCCGTGCCGTATCGAACAGGCACCTCCAGATATGACCAGCAACATCGAAATCCTTGATCTTGATGTGGCACGACTCCACGGCGAACCGGTTGCCGGACTTCTCGGCAAGTCGCGGCCCAATGGCGCCCGAGCCGAAGCAAGACACGTACTCGGCGCTGCCTTCGACCAGACCGAGAACGGGTGAGACCACATGGGTGGCGTAGTGCATCGGGATCATGCGCTCCCAGTACTCCGGCCAGCCCTCCATGTCCTGGGGATGCGACGCCTGCATGTACTGGATGGCGCCGAGCTCACCGGCCTCGTACATCTGCTTGATGAACAGGAACTCGCGGCTGTAGACAACCGTCTCGGCCATCATGTACTTGAGCCCGGTCTGCTCGACCAGTCGAACGATTTGCTCACACTCGGCGATGGTGGTCGCCATGGGTACGGTGCACATGACGTGCTTGCCGGCCCGCAACGCCTCGACCGACATGCGCGCGTGGTCCTGAATTGGCGAGTTGATGTGCACGAAGTCGATCGCTGCATCACCCAGCAGCTCGTCAAAGGACGTGAAGCGCCGCTCGACGTCGAACGCGTCGCCGATCTTGTTGAGCTCGGCCTCGTCGCGACGACAGACCGCGTACATGTTCACCGCCGGGTGCGCCTGGTAAATGGGGATGAACTCGGCCCCGAAGCCGAGCCCGATAACCGCGACGTTGACCTTCCCATTCGTAGGCATGAAGCACCCCTCGCTATTGGCCCCGAGCGCCCCGATTCCGCAAACAGCCTATCAAGACGGTCGCCCACCGTCTCGAGGGTACTGTCAAGTTAAGGGCGCCCGGCTCGGCTCCGGGCGAGCTGCGGCCTAGAGCTAGCTTGCCTCAGGCGCTGACCACCTCGCTCCAGGTCCCAAAGGCACGAGTCCGAAGCGCCCGGTAGTTCGCGGATTGTAGTCGGCGTCGGCTCAGGTTGAAGAGATTCCGGACCGCCGCGTGCACGGACAGAAACCGCTGCGCGTGAGCCACGGACTTGAATCTGCGCATCTGTCGCTCGCGTTGACGACCTGGTTGGTGCGATAGGTAGCGGCTCCCGGAGCGTGTCTCCCTCCAGGTACTCCTGCACCATGAAGTGGGTGCCGTCTTCGGTGCCCACGTCGTGAACGGCTGCGATGTGTGGGTGGTTCAGGGCAGCGGCAGCGCGGGCTTCCTGCTCGAAGCGGGCGAGACCACGCGGAGTACGTGGCGAGCGTCGGCTGAGGGCGCTACGGGTCCGTCGGCGCGAGCCGCTTTAGCTCGTCGAACCAGTTGGTGACCACACTGACCTGTGTGCCCAGCGAGTAGGAAGAGTCGGAGACGCTGAGCATCAGAAAACGGCCATCAGCAGCAACGTCATAACTGCCACCGAGCATCCCGGTGTCGAAGTAGGGTCTTTCCCAGAGTTCGCGACCCACGCCGACCGAGAGATCGGGCTCCGTTGTGATCGGCACAGCCATCATCCGATCTCCACTGCGGTAGAACAGTTCCTTTCCGTCGACTGACCAAACCGGCTGCAGCCCTCCTTCGCTCGACACTCTCTGGCCTCGGTCGGAGCCCGGGTGACGGCGAACGTAGACTTCTGGCTGTCCAGATTCGTCAGAAAGATACGCAAGCCAACCGCCTTGGGGAGAGAACCGGGGCGAGGTCGAATTCGAGGTCGAATTCGAATCCATTAACGGCGATAGGTCGCCCTCACGGGACAAGATCCAGACGCTCAATCCAGCCGGCGACCAATCGACAAACGCCAGGTCCTACC
Source organism: Acidobacteriota bacterium (assembly GCA_965205505.1). Lineage (GTDB taxonomy): Bacteria > Acidobacteriota > UBA890 > UBA890 > WLXD01 > DASCOT01. The sequence goes on along the minus strand of CBDBHB010000009.1, from coordinate 1,439,227 downwards.
CATTCGGAGACCACGACCGAGATAACTGGTAGTTCTCGCGCCTCAGGAGATTCGTGGGTGCGCCGTCACGGTCCACCAACGTCTCAAACAGATTGCCGTTGACCGTAAAGGTGAGCATAGCGCCGTCCGGCGTCCAGATTGCGTTGTAGACAGCCCCCTTCGCGAACGACCGGAATCATTCGATTTGCGCCGAGCTCGAGAACCCACACGTCGCCGATTCCATGTCCGTCTGCTGCAACGCGGGTGAAGGCGACTCGCCGTCCGTCCGGTGAGATATGCGCTCCGAGGTACAGAGCCGGATCGACGTCGATGCTCGTTTCGCGCCCGTTGCGATCGACCCACACCGGGGTTGTCAGGGGAAACCGCAGATCGCCGGGGATGTACGCCAAGTTACCGGCTGGCGACACGGCGAAAGATGCTAATTCCAAACCGGCGATACTCTCCCACTCGATGCCATCTAATACAGGAACGATGGAGTCGGTCACCTCGCCATCGTCGAGGTCAAACGGAACAAGCCGCAGATTGCCTTCTTCAGAAAACAGCAAGTACCCGGCAGATAAGTACTGAGCCCCCGAGCCGGCAGGCAGGAGCTCCCGCCAGCTGCCCGTTTCCAACGACAACAGCGCGAGACGGGACCCCTCCCCGGTCGCAACCGTAAACACCACCGTCTTCCCATCGGGCAACATCTGGGGAAGGCCATGGTGGACCTCGCCCTTTTCGGGATCTGGAAAAGTCACCGGCTGCGGTATTCCTCCTGACACCGGAACCTGCAGTAGACCGGAACCGGCACCGCCGCCGAAGATAATGGTGTCGTCCCTTCCCCAGGTCGCGCCCGTCACCCTCCAGGCGGCCGAGATATCGAGTGGAGCGCCTCCCGCGACCGAGACTCTCTTCAGACTGCCTTCGGTCGCAAACCCCACCCAGTTCCCATCCGGCGAGAAGAACGGGCTCGCGGCACCGTCGGTTCCGGGAAGCGGTGTGCCCTCCAGCTGATCCAGCCCGCGTAGATAGAGCTGCTGATCTACAACGTATGCGATCCTGCTCCCATCGGGCGAGACGGCCAAGAGGTTGCCGTGACGAACTGTCCACGTCTGAGTCAGCGGCAGCGAGTAAGAGAAGCGCACCGTACGAGTATCCGTATCGACAGCGCCTGGCAGGCTCCACATCACCACACCCGTCGCAACCGCGCCCAACACGAAGCTAGCCAGCGCCCACACCGACGAGGTTCTTTGCTTGCCCCGGTCGAAGGGAGGCACCCTTTGCTCCGTGCGGTGTGGATCTCTCTGGACTCCTTCGACATCAAGCCGGACGTCGGCAACGTCGTGCCATCGGCTTCGGGGGTCTTTCGCCAGGCAACGCTCGAGTAATTCCCTCAGCCTAGGATGCAGACGGTCGGGCAGACTGCTCCAATCCGGCTCACGCTCGATGATGGCAGCGATGACATCGCTCACGGTCTTGCCGCCGAAAACCGCCTTCCCTGTGAAGCATCTGGTACAGAACACAGCCGAACGACCAGATGTCGCTCCGCTTGTCGACTGGCTGACCACGCGCCTGCTCCGGGCTCATGTAGGGAGCTGTGCCCATAATCACGCCGGTGCCCGTGGCGGCCATCATCGTGGGTGAGTGGCTGAGATCGGACGACGGCTCGCTGCCTTCCGCCTCGTAGGCTTTAGCCAGCCCGAAGTCGAGCACCTTGACGGTGCCATCGGTTGCTACCTGCACGTTGGCCGGCTTCAAGTCGCGATGGATGACGCCAGCCTCGTGCGCGGCTTCGAGCGCCAGCGCAATCCGGCGGGCGATCTCTAGCGTGTCATCGACCGGGATGCGACCGGAAGCGGTGATCCGCTCGGCGAGACTCTGTCCCTCGACCAGTTCCATGGCGATGAAGCGCACACCGTCGGATTCCTCGAAGCCGAAGATGGTGGCGATGTTGGGGTGATTCAGGGAGGCAAGCAGCTTGGCTTCGCGCTCGAATCGAGCCAGGCGGCCAGAGTCGGTGGCGAAGTCCTCGGGCAGCACCTTGATAGCGACATCACGATCCAGCGTGGTATCGCGTGCCCGATACACCTCTCCCATGCCGCCTTCACCGAGCGGGGCGAGGATCTCGTAGTGGCCGAGCGTCTTGCCGACCATCAGGAGCCGCCCGTCGGCACGAGCCGGTTCAATTCCTCGAACCAGTTGAGGACAATGTTGAGTCGTGTGCCGGGTGCCGTGGCCCCAGTCTCATCACTACGAGCGGGCACCGTCACCAGGAACTTCTGCCCATCGGCGGTGACATCGAAGTTGCTATTGGCACGCATGACGATGTCCGAGAGTTCGACAGGGTCGGATGCGGAAAACGGCTCCATCGCCACCTCCGCGACGAGGATGCCTGGGCTTGTGACGGATGCGTAGTAAATCTCCCTTCCGTCCCGCGACCAGCGAGGGAACCAACCACCACGGGTACTGGTAGAGACCGGAAATGTCCGACCGCTCGATACCTCCCGCACGACCACCTCGAATTGCCCCGTCTCATTCGAAGCGAAGGCGAAGAAGCGACTGTCCGGCGAGAAACTGGGCAAAGTCTCATTGCCGGCAGTATCGACGAGCATTTCCGTATCACTTGTATCGAGAGGCAGTATCCTCACGTCGAGATTCGGTAAGATCCCACTGTTAACCAGCAGCATCGCACCGTTCGCCGAGATCGATGTCGGCCACAGGTTAGCCTCTGTATCCAACAGCAGCTCGGCTTCGAGACTCCGGTCAGCCCGGCGCTTCCAGATGTCGTAGTTGCCACCCCGATCCGACGAGAAGAAAAACCACTCTCCATCCGGCGACCAAACGAGCATTTGGTTGTTGCCCTCCATGGTCAGCAGCACCTGGCTGCCCCCTCTTTCGATCTCGTAGATCCAGATGTCCCACTCCCCATCATCTCCCTGGACTCCGAGCGCGATGCGCTGGTCATCCGGCGAGAGGTCCAAGTCCTCAGACGCACGCGGCTCGAAGGGCAGCGGTTCGACTTGGCCGTCACGATCCACCCAGACGAGTTGGAAAGCGCTACCACCCGGCATGTACACCAACCCACCGCGATCCGAAAACGCGTACTGGCTTGCTCCCGTGAGGCTCCCCTGCCGGACCCCCTCGACGATCGACGCCGGTCCTCCGGTAACCTCGATGCTGTCTGCATCGAAGGGCACTGCGAAGAGGTTGCCTGCGAGCGAATAGACGATGTGGCCGGTGGGCACGTAGCGGCCATCGGTGCCGACAATGCCCAGCACCTTGCGGTCACCGCCAGACACCGGCTGGGCAACGATGCTCGCTTCGTCCCACGTACCGGGGCCGCTCGCCAGCGTAAGCAGCAACCACTCGCCACCGGGAAGAAGTTGGGGGCCGTAGGCTTGCTCGCCCTCTTCCGTTTCAACGACTACCTGTGGTTCACCGCCGTTGTCTGAGACACGCCAGATCCCTCCGGCACCCTGCCCGAAGTAGATGTAGCCGTCGTCTGCCCAGCTCGCTCCGTAAGGTAGCTGAGGCGCTGGCCCCAGCGACACCGGCGCACCGCCGGTTTTCGAAACCTTCTTCATTTGCCCATCGACTCCCCGAAAGCCGAGCTGTTGGCCATCGGGTGAAAAGAACGGCACTCTGGCATCCTCCGTGCCACGGATGGGTGTGGCAACCGGATCGTCAATCGCTCGGAGCCAAAGCTGCCGGTTGGCGTTGAATACCACCGACTTGCCATCGGGTGAGATCGCAACGCCCAGGGTGGACTCGCTCTGGAAAGTAGTTTCTGGTGGATAGTCGATGTAGAAGCGGCGAACGATGGACTCTGGCGCTGACGGGGTCGTGATCCAGACTCCGAAAGCCCCAAGAAGGACGCTGGCCACGGCTATCGGGGCTGCCAGCTTCCACGGGATGCCGCGTGTCGTTTCCACGACGGCTGGTGCCTGCCCGCTGGCCGGTAATGCCGACTGTCGGAATTCATGCTCGAGCTAGGCCTCAGCCCGACCGGCGGACGTTGGGGAACCATCCCGGCGCTACCCGACTCCACGTCACGCGCCAACGCCTTCAGATCCACCACGAGATCATTGCCACCCTGGTATCGGCGATCCAGTTCCTTCGCGACGCACTTTCGGACGATGCGTTGTAGCTCGTCGGGCAGAGACGGGTCGGACTCCTGAATCGATGCTGGGTCATCGTGCTGGATGTGTGCCAGCGTCTCGGCGATACTGCGCCCGGCGAATGCCCGTGCTCCGCTCGCCATCTCGTAGAGCACGCAACCGAAGGCGAACAGATCGGCTCGATGGTCGATCTTGTCGGAGCCCTCGACCTGCTCCGGGGCCATGTAGCCGGCAGTACCCATCACCTGACCGGCCACCGTGCCCATCATCGTGGGTGACTGCGTTGCACCGCCCGGTGAGCCTGCCGCCGCTACCTCGGTGAGCTTCGCCAGGCCGAAGTCCAACACCTTCGCGTGCCCCTCCTTGGTAACGAAGATGTTCTCCGGCTTTAGATCGCGGTGGATGATCCCGGCGGCGTGAGCAGCAGCCAGCGCCTCGGCGATCTCGGTGGCCAAGCCGAGCGCCTTCTTGAGCGGCAGCACACCTTTCTGTAGCGGCTCCCGGAGCGTGTCCCCCTCCAGGTACTCCTGCACCATGAAGTGGGTCCCGTCTTCGGTGCCGACATCGAAGACCGCTGCGATGTGCGGGTGGTTCAGGGCGGCAGCAGCACGGGCCTCCTGCTCGAAGCGGGCGAGGCGCTCGGGGTCAGAGGCAAACTCGGCAGGCAGCACCTTGATGGCCACCTTGCGGCCCAGGCGGGTGTCCTGCGCCAGGTACACCTCGCCCATGCCGCCAGCACCGAGCTGCTCGGTGATTTCGTAGGGGCCTAGTTTGATGCCGGGTTCCATAGCACGAGAGGCTACGCGCTGAGAGTCACACTTGCCACGGCCGTGCGATGAACTCATGCGCCGAGATTCGGTGGCTCTATCCACCCTGAAAAAAGCGCGCTCCAGATTGGCTGTACGCGCTACGGGTCCGTCGGCACGAGCCGCTTTAGCTCTTCGAACCAGTTGCTGACGAAGACGAGCTGCGTGGTGGAGCTGGGTAGTGTCCCGGATTCCTTCATCATCAGGAAGCGCCGCCCGTCGAGCGAAACGTCGAAGTAGCGGTAGTCACCCACGAAGTAGGTGTCCTCGAACACGGCCTCGGGAGGGTCCCACACGAACGTGGGTTCGGTCGCCACGACGCCGACTCTCATCAGCGATTCTCTGCTGCGATAGAAGAGCTCGGTGCCATCACGTGCCCACACGGGTGCGTAGCCACCGTTGCCGTCGGTGGAGATCCGCTGCTTGCCATCGCGAACATTGGGGTACCGAGCGACGTAAATCTCGAACTGCCCGGTCTCGTCCGACTGGTACGCGAGCCATCTGCCATTGGGCGAGTTGACCGGCACCGCCTCCATAAACTCCGTTTGCGTGATGTACTCGGCGTCCGTGCTCCCTCCCGGCGGCAGTAGGCCCAGGTTGAACGGCAGGCCGTTGTTGCCGCCGCAGAACAACACGGTTTCACCGTCCGCGGCACACCCGTGGACATACTGATTGTCGGGACCACTGGTCAGTCGCTCCGGCGACCCGGTGAAGTCGGCAGCCTTTCGCCATAAGTTCAGCACCCCGGTCTCGCGGGCTGAGCTGAACACGATCCATTCACCATCATGCGTCCAGATCGGCATCCAATCCTGCGCCGGGTCGAATGTAAATTGATCGATGGCTTCACGTTCCAGATCGACGATCCACAGGTCCTCGTTTCCCGAGCCGTCGATGATGGCCACGACGATCGCAGAGCCGTCCGGTGAGACCTGCGGCCGGCCGTAGCGAGCCGGACTGAGCCACGGAAGCGGCGCCTCGCGACCCTCGCGATCCACCCAGACGAGGCTCCTCTCGGGTCCGGCGTTCATGTCACCTCCGCGCAAGTAAACGAGCAATCCGTCGTCGGTGAAGGCAAACGGCGTGGATACTGAAAAGCTGTCCCATTCAATCCCCTCGAGAACAGGCGCCTCCGGGCCGGCCTGCAGCCGTGCGAGGTCGAACGGCGCTGCCCACAGCTCGCCGGCGCGAAGAAAAACGACGTGTCCCGTCGGAACGTACAGTGCGCTGTATCCGCGGATGTTCAAGGGCCGGGTTGCCCGTCTCAAGATCGACGACACCGACGCGTGACCAGGAGACGCCCAAAGACCCCCGGATGGTCAATAGTGCCGAATCACCACCGGGCAGGATCTGCAGAGCCAGGTGGGCGCGCTCCCCCTGATCGCGGTCCACCGAGGTCAGGATCTCGGGGTCGCCGTTCTCGGCGAGCGACACCCGGAACAGGCGCCACTGATCCGCGACCTGGGCAGAGAAGACCACGACATCGTCCGCCCCCCACGAGGCGCCCCCGCCGATGGGGGCTTCGCAGGCGTCGCACAGCGGCTGCGGCTGGCCACCACGAACGGACACCTTCCTTAGCCTCCGGTCGGCAACGGAGCTGAAGAACCCGACCCACTCACCATCGGGCGAGAAGAACGGTGCGTAGGCGCCTTCGGTACCGGCGATCGGTTCGGTCTCGAGTCGATCCAAGGAGCGCGTGTACAGGCGCGTTGTGCCATCAACCTCGGCGGCGTAGACGAGTCGTGTGCCGTCGGGCGAGAGCGCAGGATGCGCGCTGATCCCGGTTCTGACTCGTCCCAACTGGCCCAGGTCCACCAGCGTTCGCTGCGTAGGTCGGCGCGACGGGGCTTCGGAGCGAAGCCCGTACAAGACGGCAAGCGTGCCAACAACCACCAGGGCCGCGAGCCCCCACGAGGGCACCGGCCATCGCTTGGCCGGAGCCGACGATCGAGCGGTGGTCACATCGGGCTGAGCGACGGCGTCGATGATCTCGATACGAGCATCCCCGATGTCACGCAGACGGTCGCACGGAAGCTTCACCAAGCATCGACGGAGCAGATCCCGGATTCTCGAGGGGACATCGCCGGCGAACCGATCCCAGTTCGGCTCATCCCTGAGGATCGATGCCATCGTGTCGCTGACGGTCTTACCATCGAACGTCCTCTCGCCCGTCAGCATCTCGTACAGCACGCAGCCGAACGCCCATATGTCGGCACGTTTATCGACGGGCTGCCCCCTCGCCTGCTCTGGGCTCATGTAGGGAGCCGTGCCCATGATCACGCCGGTGCCGGTGGCGGCCATTATCGTGGGTGAGTGGCTCAGGTCGGACGACGGCTCACTGCCTTCCGCTTCGTAGGCTTTGGCCAGCCCGAAGTCGAGCACCTTGACGGTGCCATCGGGTGCCACCTGCACGTTGGCGGGTTTGAGATCGCGATGGATGACGCCAGCCTCGTGGGCCGCTTCTAGCGCCAGCGCGATCCGGCGGGCGATCTCCAGTGCTTCATCAACTTCGATGCGACCACTGGCTTCGATCCGTTCGGCGAGACTCTGACCCTCCACCAGCTCCATGGCGATGAAGCGGACACCATCCGATTTCTCGAAGCCGAAGATCATGGCGATGTTGGGATGGTTCAGCGAGGCGAGCAGCTTGGCTTCGCGCTCGAATTGGGCTAGCCGACCCGCATCGGTGGCGAAGTCCTCCGGCAGCACCTTGATGGCGACATCACGGTCCAGCGTCGTGTCGCGTGCTCGGTACACTTGCCCCATCCCGCCTTCACCGAGCGGGGCAAGGATCTCGTAGTGGCCGAGCTTGCTACCGATCTCCATGTGCACCCGGTTTGATTGGAGCGGGATGCTCACAGACTACCCGGCCGAGCCGATTGTGGCCACGGTGGTCATCAAGGTCGGGGACAGCGTTTCCTGTTCACCTCACGGGCCGCGGCAATTCGACCGGGCCTTCGAGTTTGGAATGAAGAACGGCAACTTGCTGGACCGCGGGAGCGTAGTGGCACCGGATCGACCCGGTCTGGGCATCTAGTGTCCTGAGTCAGGAATCCGTTGCATATTGCTGGGCCGAGATAGGGGCAAGCTCAAGGCGCGATGAGAATGGCGATCCTCGCCGATCGTCGACGAATCGCAACGCCGAGATTGCCCCTATCTCGGCCCAGCCTTCCGGGTGGCGGCGGGACCGGCAGCCTCCGGCGTCGGCGCTCCTCGACGATGCTCATTGCATCGCTGTCGTCGCGCCTCCTGGGATCCGGCTCGGTCGCGCGCGCCACAAACGTCACCGTACTTATGATCAGGAGCACTAGTAGACTAGGATCGCCTGGCCACGGCAGACTTCTATAGCTGTGTGTTGTCCCAAGGGAATTCTTCGATCACTGCGTCAGCGGCGCTGTCTCACTGCCCACACCTTGACGCTCGAGGAGACATGAAATGAAGAAGAGCGATCGTGAGCTGGGCATGAACCGGGAAATCAACCGTCGCGACTTCGTGAGCGGAACGAGCATCGCGATCACGGGAGCGGCCCTTGCGCCCGGGGATGTGGGGGCGCAGGGGCGCGATGCCCGGCTGGCTCCGGCCGCATCTCCAGTCGTCGATCAATCTGTGAGCCAGGAGACGTACTATCCGCCGACACGTACGGGGATGCGGGGCAGCCATCCGGGGTCGTTCGAGGTGGCTCATCGCATGCGGGACGGCGAGGTGTGGGACGACCCGCAGGAAACCGGAGAAGAGTACGACCTGATCGTGGTGGGCGGCGGGTTGAGCGGTCTCGGGGCGGCCTACTACTTCCGCAAGGCGATGCCTGAGGCGAGGGTCCTGATTCTGGAGAACCACGACGACTTCGGAGGGCACGCGCAGCGGAACGAGGCCATGGTCGAGGGGCGCCAGGTCATCAGCTACGGCGGTACGGCGTACATCACCGGAGCCTATACGTACGAAGGCCTGGAGTTGATGCACGACATCGGTCTGGATGCGGAGGTGTACAGGCGTGCGAACGTGGGACGCAGCTTACGGGCGCGAGAGCGGGGCTTGGGAAGCGCGGTCTTGTTCGACGAGGAGACGTTCGGTGAGGATCGGCTGGTCGTAGGAGAGCCCGGATCGGACGAGCCGGAGGCGTGGACGGAATGGCTTCAGAAGACGCCGCTCTCGGACCGGGTGCAGAAGGACATCGCGAAGCTGTACCAGACGCAGGAGGATTTCTTCCCCGGATTGTCGGTGCAGGAGAAGATCGCCCGGCTCCGCAAGATGAGCTATCAGGACTATCTGCTGAACGTCGTCGGCGTCGACCCGGACGTGATCCCCTTCTTCAAGCGCCGCGCCCCGGATGCCAATGGCATTGCCGGTATCGATACGATGAGCGGCTGGGCCGCGTTCCGGTACAGCAGCTTGCCCGGGCTGCAGGGCCTCGGGCTCGGGGAGCCGCCGCCGAGAGACGGGTTCCCTGGACTGGAGAATCCGTTCGATGACATGCACTTCCCCGACGGAATGGCTGGCGTCGCCCGGCTGCTCGTGCGCTGGCTGATTCCGGGTTCGCTACCGGGCGAGACGATGAACGACTCGGTGCCGACGCGGGTCCGGTATTCGACCCTCGACCGGGCAGAAAACGACGTGCGCATCCGTCTCAACAGCACGGTGGTAAACGCTCACCACGTGGGCGATCGGGCCAAGGCGAGCGCGGTGGAGGTCACGTACGTGCGGGACGGCCAAGCGCATCGCGTGCGCGGGGGCACCTGCGTGATGGCTTGCTACAACTCGGTGATCCCGTATCTGTGTCCGGAGCTGCCGGAGGACCAGAAAGAACACCTGCATATGGCGGTGCGCAGACCCTTCGTTGCGACTAACGTCGTGGTTCGCGGCTGGCGAGCGTTCGAGCGGCTCGGTGTGGCGCGCATCCATTGCCCGAGCGCGTACTTCGAGAATGTCAGCCTTGACGATTGGAGCAACAGCTTCGGGGAATACCAGACCGGCCGGTTGCCCGACGAACCGGTCGTCGTAAGGCTCTGGGCATCTCCGAACGCTCCGGGGCTCTCCGTACGGGACCAGTGGCGCGCCGCACGGGAGGAGCTTCTGGCCATGTCGTTCGAGACCTTCGAGCGTGGCATCAGGGATCAGCTTGCTCGTGCCCTGGGGGAGGGAGGCTTCGATCCCGCCCGGGACATCGAGGCCATCTTCGTCAACCGCTGGCCCCACGGGTACGCGGGAGCGGGCAATGACCTCTTCGACCCCGACTGGGGATACGACGAGGCTCCCTGGGTATTGGGCCGTAAGCGGTTCGGGCGGATCGGCATCGCGAACTCCGACGCGGCCGCGACGTGTCTTACACAGGCGGCGTTCGACCAGGCGCACCGTGCGGTCCAAGAGCTGATCACCGACGTCATTCGGCCCGAGTTCCAATATCCCTGGGCCGAGCGAACCTGAAGGAGTGGGATCAGATCGGCATGTTAGCGAGGTGTGCTCTTGACCACTGGCGGCCTTATGTTGATAGAGTCGTTTCCCGATCTGCGACCCAAGTGTCCTTCGACCAGGAGTCAGCTGATGCCGTCCATGGACCTCACGAGCAGCAACCGATGCCGCGTTCCGTGCCGAGCACCCGCGAGTGCAGCGACCCGAAACCCAATCCGTATGATGCTGGCCGCCGTCATCCTGGCGCTCCCCGGATTGCTCTTTGCCGGCCAGGAGATCGGTACCTTTTATCCGGATATTCCGGGCGAGCTGCTGCTGGAGAACGATCGCGTCGTGGTGCAGAAGTTCGTCGTCGAGCCGGGGCAGTGGGAGGGGGTCCATCCACACCCAGGCAACCAGCTCTGGGTGACCATCAAGGGCGGTGTGTGGTCTGGGCGTCGTGGCGGCCGCGAGAGAATCGGCACCCAGCCTTCGCCCGCCGGCTCCGTCGGATGGATGGATGCCATCGATCTGTCGGAGCAACACAATTCCGGCAACACCGGAGACACCCCAATCGAGTTGGTCTGGATCACCCTCAAACCTTGCACGTTAGTGGCGAACCATCACACCGGCACGTTTTATCCGAACATTCCGGGCGAACTGCTGCTGGAGAACGATCACGTCGTGGTGCAGAAGTTCGTCGTCGAGCCGGGGCAGTGGGAGGGGGTGCACTCCCACCCGGGCGAGCAGGTCTACGTTCATGTCAAGGGTGGTGTGTGGTCCGGGCGTCGCGATGGCAGCGAGAGAGTCGGCACCCGGCCTTCGCCCGACGGTTCTGTCGGCTGGATGGAGGCCGTCGAACTGTCGGAGCAGCACGACTCGGGCAACAACGGCGACGAGCCGATCGAGCTCATCTGGGTCACCCTCAAACCCTGTAGTGGAGGGTAGCGGCGACCGCGTCAGGGATTCATGCCGGCGGAGACGGTGCTCTTGGTCGTCGCGCTCCTGCTGAGCCAACACGGCCGGGCTGGCTGCGTAGACGCACCGGCGCTCACAGCAATGCGAGTGCGACGAACTCGGCTGCGTGGTGGACGCCGCCGACCGCGACGACGATGAACTCGTCGCACACGAACGGCGCGACGAGTTCGCCGTCTTCTATACTATCAATTAATAAAATACCAATTGATAACAGGAGATCGTCTACATCATGGCTCCTCGCCGCAACCAGACCCTGCAGCCACGCTGGTTTCACATCCTGCTGGCGCTTGTCCGACGAGCCGCGGCATGGCTCGGGAATTGTCGATCAGGTGTTGCAGCAAACCGACGGCGGTCTGCGCCTGTGGCCGGCAATGTTGTATGGCACGCTCGAGCAGCTCGTCGAGATCGGTCTCATACAAGAGCTGACCCGTCCCGATGAGCGGCCGCCCGGGGCAAGCGGTCGGCGCCGCTACTTCCGCATTACAACCACCGGGCGTGAGCGGCTGGCCGAAGACGCCGAACGCCTTGAGGCGCTGGCGCGATTCGCACGCGCCAAGGCGACAGCCTCCAAGAAGCACACCGCATGAGCGGCAAGCGGACCTTGGCTCTTTATCGGAGTCTGATGCACGTGCTGCCGCGAGACTTCCGGCAGCGCAACGGCGCCGACATGGAGGCGATGTTCAGCGCCACCATCAACGATCCGAATACACGCGCCGAACGTCTCGGTACGGTGAAAGCCTGGATCTCCGCCATTCGCGACGTCGTCACTAGCGCCACACTCACCCGCTGGCGACGACTCTTCGGCTACAGCACGCGCGGCCAGGGGCCGCGTCGTGATCGCTACCGCACGCGCGGGTGGTTGTCCGGCGTCCTCGATCACCTATCTTCGGAAGTACGTGTGACCGTCCGCTCGTTGGCCGCGGCGCCCGGCTTCACCCTCACCGCCACCGTGACCATCGGGCTCGGAATGGGCGCCACGACACTCATCTTCAGCGTTGTCCATGGGGTCTTGCTGCGGCCGTTGCCCTACGCCGACTCGCACCGCCTGGTAAACGTCTGGAACGATCTTGTGGAGGAGCGCCAGTTTCTGCCGGCGGTCCACGCAGCAGATTTCCGCGACTACCAGCAGATAAGCAAGACGCTCGAGGAGTTCGCGGCCGCCTCGGGCAGCGGCCAGGTGGGCCTCCAAGGCGTCCTTACCGGCGATGGCCCGCCGCGTAGTGTCGACGTCTCGCCGGTCACGCACAACTTCTTCTCCATGCTTGGCGTCGAGCCGCTGCTCGGCCGCCAGTTCACAGAAGAAGAGGAACAGTTCGGCGGCCCACAGGTGGCCATGCTCAGCCACCGGCTCTGGCAACAGCGCTGGGGCGGCGACCCTGCGGTAGTGGGCAGCACGATTCAGCTGGACGGCCGCGCCTTCGCCGTCGTTGGCGTGCTGCCGAGAAGCTTCCGACTGCTACTGCCCAACGAGGCGTTCCTGATCAAGGACGCCGAGATCTGGGTGCCGTTGCAGACCAACTACGAACGCCTGCCGCCGCGCAACTGGACCGCCTACACCGTGCTCGGCAAGCTGGCGCCCGGGGTCTCGCTCCAGGAGGCCCAAAGCGAGATGGATGCCGTTGCCGCAACACTGCGTGCCACTCACCCGGAGCACGCCGCCTCGGGCATGCAGATCCGGCTGGTGCCCTTCCACGGCGACATCGTCAAGCAGGCGCGCCCGGCGCTGCTGACGCTCCTTGGAGCCGTCGGCTTCGTGCTGCTGATCGCCTGCGCCAACGTCGCCCATCTCTTGCTGCTGCGCGGCACCGCTAGACAGCCAGAATTCGCGGTGCGCGCCGCGCTCGGCGCCCGGCGCAGTGTGATCGCTCGCCAGGCATTGCTCGAGAGCCTGGGACTCGCTACGCTCGGCGCGCTCGGCGGCCTCGGGATCACCTACGTCGGGCTGGCGACGCTCACGCGCCTACAGCCACCCAACCTGCCGCGCCTCGATGACATCGCCATCAACGGCGCGGTACTGGCGTTCACGGCCGCCGCCACGGTGCTCACCGCGGTCATCTTCGGCATCGCCCCGGCCTATCTGGCCTCGCGGACCGATCTGACCGCGACGCTCAAGGACGGCGCCCGTGCCGGGACCTCCGCCACCGCGTCGCGTTTGCGCACCTCGCTAGTTGGAGCCGAGATCGCCCTGTCGTTGGTTCTGTTGGTCGGCGCCGGGTTGATGATCCGCAGCTTTGAAGCGTTGCAGCAGATCCGTCCGGGATTCGACCACGAGCATGTAATGACCTTCGGGCTGGCGCTGCCGCGTGCCGACTATCCGGACCGCGAGGCCATCACCGCTTTCTACCGCAGCCTCACCGAGCGCATCCGCGCGCTGCGTGGTGTGGAGACTATCGGCGGCACGACACAACTGCCGCTAACCGGCAGCGGTCCTCTGCTGCCCTACGCATACGACGACGAGACAGCTTCGCACTTCAACCTCAGTGCCGACGGGCGAAGCGTGGTACCCGGCTACTTCGAATCCATGGGTATCCAGTTGCTGGCCGGCCGCGTCTTCGACAGCCGGGACCGGGCGGATGGGGAGCCGGCGGTAATCGTCGAGCAGATGCTCGCCGAACGCGCCTGGCCCGGTGAAGACCCGATCGGCAAGCAACTGCAGACCACGAGGCTGGGCAACAACCGGACCGTCGTCGGGGTGGTCGAGCATACGCGCATCTACACCCTCACAGCGGACCTGCGTGAGCACATGTACTTCCCGCAGGACCAGCGTGCGTCGCGAACTATGCGCATCACGGTGCGCAGCGAGCTCGCTCCGGAAAGCCTCAGCCCGATGCTGCGCGAGCAGGTCTGGGCGTTGGATCCGGACCTACCGATCAACGACATGCGCCCGCTGAGCGACTACGTCCTCGACGCTCGCGCCGAGGCGCGGTTCATGCTCGTACTGCTGAGCGCCTTCGGCGTCCTGGCGCTGACGCTGGCGGCCGTGGGCGTGTACGGCGTCGTTTCCTATGCCGTCGATCAGCGGCGGCACGAGTTCGGCGTCCGTATCGCTCTCGGAGCCAGCCCTCAACGCCTGGTGCGATCGGTACTTGCATCGGGCGCCGGAGTCGTAAGCATCGCAGTCGGCGTGCTGGCGGCAACCGCACTGGCTCCCTGGGTGTCGAGTCTCCTATACGGCGTGAGCCCTACCGATAGTGCAACCTACGGCACGGTCGTGGCCGTCCTCCTGCTGGTCGGCCTGGTCGCCTGCTATCTGCCGGCGCGCCGCACAGCGCGTGCCGATCCCGTGAAAGCGCTGCAGGCGGAGTGAAGTGAAAAGGCGCCGGTCAAGAGGTTAGCTGCGGTCCGTACCGGGGAGCACCTCAGGTTGGAGACGTTTTGGAGACGGCGGTGAGCGGGCGGTGCTGACAGATTCGACTGAGCGCGCTACGGATCCGTCGGCACGAGCCGCTTCAGCTCGTCGAACCAGTTGGTGACCATCGTCACATGACCGCTACGAAGTTGCTCGCCTGCACCCGTCTCGGGGAACATCACGAACCGCTGACCGTCGCCCGTCACGTCGTAGTTGGCATTACAGCACCATGCCGGAAGTCACACAGAACCCGATGATCTGCATCGCTCGTATCGACTTCGCATGCGGTGGCAACGGTACTGACGGTACGCTCACGATGACCGTAGGTCGGCCTGGTACGAACGGTTGGGACGGGCTGGATCGATTGCTCCATCGGCAGTAGCATGACCAGTGAGGAGTGGGCGAAATGAAGCGGCGCGCTTTTCTCAAGCATCTGGCCGGCGCAACGGCATTGGCGTTGCCGCGCGTTTCGATAGCCCGGCAAGCACAGCCGCGCATAGGAGTCGTCGGCGGGGGGATCGTCGGCACCTCGATCTGCCTCCATCTTGCCAAGGCCGGCGCCGAGGTCACGCTCTTCGAGCGCGAAGCGCCGGCAGCGGGGGCCACCTCCAAGAGCTTCGCCTGGCTCAACGCGATGACCGACAACGTCGACTATCACCAGCTGCGGCGTCGTAGCCTGCGCGCCTGGGCCGCGCTCGACTCGGAACATGAGCTGCAAATCAACTGGGGCGGGGTCTTCATGTGGGAGCCGGATACGGCCGCGGCAGAGGAAGCGGCGGCTGAGTTGCGTGCCCTGCATGCAGCCATCTCATCGCCCGACTACCTGGTGAGATCTCTGACGCCATCCGACTTCTCCAGCATTGCGCCACACCTATCCCCCGGCACCTTCGAGATCGCGCTTCATTGCGGAATCGACGGGCATATCGACCCGGTGGCGGTGACGAACAAGCTGCTGAAGGCAGCCCGGGGACATGGAGTCGAGCTCATCATGCCCTGCGAGGTGACCGGCCTACGGATGGAAGGCCGCCGCATAGGCGTCGCGACAACCGTCGGCGACTACCATCTCGACCGGTTGGTGATCGCCGCAGGTGTCGACAGCGGCAGGCTGACATCCCTCGTCGGGTATCGACCGCCACTGGATCACGCCCCAGGAATTCTCGCTCACAGCAGGCCGATGCAGTTGGTGTCGAGCGCCGTACACTACGCGCCCGGGGTGCACTTCAAACAGTTCCCTGACGGGCGCTTGGTGGGAGCCGACAGCGACGTCCCACCGAGCACACCGGACCACGAGGAAATCCTACGGCAGGCGGGTGGGTTCCCGAGCCAAGCAGTACGCTACGAGCACGGTGAGCGCATCTTGGGGCGGATCGGCGAGGTCATGCATGACGCACGGTACGCTGCGCTCGATCGGCTGACGCTCGGTTTCCGACCGATGCCATCCGACGGCTTGCCCATTGTCGGATACATCCCCGGTTCCTCACATGTCTATCTCGCCGTCATGCACAGCGGCGTGACGCTGGCGCCAATCATGGGGGAGCTGATCAGTCGCGAGGTCCTCACGGACAACGGGACGGAAGCGCTCGCCCCTTACCGCCCCGAACGATTCGCCTAGTATCCGACCGGCGGCGGCGCACCCGTGCCAACCGCTTCGCTTCGCGCTCGAACCGCGCCAGCCGATCTATGCCTTGATCGATGAACGGGACAGGGCGATCGAGTGGCTAGAGATTTCCACGCAACAAGGGCTCATCTGCTATCCCTTTCTCTCCCAGTACGATCCACTGTTGCAGAACCTCCGGCAGGAGCAGCGCTTCAAGGAATTGATGGAGGACGTCCGGTCGCAGTGGGAACGGTTCGAGGTCTAGGGCGGTTGGAGCGGTTGCTGCGCGCCGTGACTTGGGACATCCTCGCGTCGTGCTCGTCCGCCTTTCGCTCGCCGCCTCGCTCGTCCTGACCGCCACTGCCACCGTACAAGTCGGCAACGAGGAATACGCAGGGCGACGCCAGCAGGCGATGGAGCGGCTCTCGGACGGGATCCTGCTACTGCACGCGCGGTCCGAAGGGAAGTCCGAGGATCAGCCGAGCTTCCGGCAGGACGCCTCTTTCTTCTACTTCACCGGGTTGGCCGAACAGCCGGGGGCGATTCTCGCCCTCGATGCTCCACGACAGGAGTCGTTGTTGTTCGCCCCGCCGGCCCCGATCTCCTTCGGCAGGCCGGTTCCAGGGGTCGGGGTAACACCGGGGAGCGACACGGCGCGCCAGCTCACCCTGACCCGTGTCGAACACTGGGATCGGTTTCTGCCGTGGTTACGCCAGCGTCTCGATGAAGCCTCGGTGCCTCTCTACGTGGACGAGCCCCGCCGGGTCGAGTCGACCGGCTCGCCGGCGGGCTTGCGCCCGGTAGCGGGGCCCATGGCGCTGTGGCGCACTGCCCTCGAGGAGGCCTTTCCGGAGGCGACTATCGCCTCGGCACTGCAGGTGATCCGGGAGCTTCGCTGGGTGAAATCGAGCGCCGAGGTGGAGCTGCTCATCGAGGGGTACCTCGCCGGTCTCTAGATCATCGCCGACGGCGTAACGGTCGCTGAGGTTCGGGCCGCGAGCCGGGCGCGGGTGCGCGAGTTGACGCCGTCCCTGAGCTCTGACGGGGCCCGACAGGCCGCCCTGCTCCTGGATGTGGACGCCGCATGGCACCTGCACGGCGTCGGGATCGAGAGTGGCGAGGAGGCGCTTCCGGTGCTGCGCGCCGGCACGGTGCTCGCCTACGAGCCCATGGTCACGGTGGGCCCCGATGCCTTCTACCTAGAGGACATGATCGTCGTGACACAAGACGGTCACGAGGTCCTCAGCAGCGGCTTGCCTTATCGCGCAGCTGAGGTCGACGCGTTCATGGCCCGCGGCCGCTGATCAGTTCCAGGTCCAATGCCAGATCAAATCCGACCGTCCGCGCCTCCGCCAGCGTCGTATCCGCCTCGATCTGCACAAGGGCACGCTCGATCGGGTCGGGCGTCAGACTGACGGCGCTACGGTTGTAATACCACCGGGGTCGTGATATCGGTCGTCGTGGCAAGCGGAGGGATCTGCAGCTTCAGACTCGACGGATGGAGGGCGGCATGAGCAAGCGAGATGCAGGTGAGACGAACGGCGCGGATGCCAAGCTGAGCCGCCGGACTTTCGCAAAGACCTCGGTCGCCGCCGGTACCGCGGCTGTCGCCCTGCCTAACACGTTGCTCGGCTCGACCCCGACCAAGACCGCCGCGACGAAGACGACCTATGGTCGTGCGGCTCGTGTCGAGATGCCAGACGAGCCCGCTGGCTACGGTGGCAGTGGGGCGACTCCCCTCCCGGGCCCGGTTCCCCAGACGGCCAGTGTGAACGGCTGGAAAGACGGCCTGACCCTTCCCGGCGAGTATTACTTGGACGCAAAGCACTTCGACGCCGACGAGGCCTTCCTAGCGGAGAACATCTGGCAGTACACCGACCAGGCGAGTCGTATTGCGAACCCGGGTGACTACTACGTGTTCGAGTTCGGTCGCTCCGAGTCCATCCTGATCGTTCGTGGTCAGGACAACGAGATCCGAGGGTTCTACAACGTCTGCCGCCACCGCGGCTCGCGGGTATGCCGGCATGACGCCGATGCCAAACCTGGCGACCCGCGCCTGTCAGTCAAGCAACTCGGACAGTCCGGTAGCTCACCCGTGTTCCGCTGCCCATACCACGCCTGGACGTACGACACCGAAGGCAACCTGATCTACGCCTACGGCATGCAGGACGACTTCGACCCGGCCGACAACGGTTTGCTTCCCTGCCACACGCGGGTCGCCGAAGGCCAGGTCTTCATCAACCTGTCCAAGTCGGACACGCCGCCGGACTTCGAGTCGGCTGTGAGCTCGGTGAGGGACATCGGCGAGAAGTGGAGCCTCGAGGATCTGAAGGTCGCGGCACGCGAGTACGTCCCGATCAATGCCAACTGGAAGCTGTTTATCGAGAACTTCAGGGAGTGCTATCACTGCGGCCCGGCGCACACGAATCTGGTGACCACCCACCACTGGGACGAGGAGGGCACCCGCGAGCAGTGGGCCGAGCAGGACGCACGCGTGCGCGCCTGGGCGCCGAACGCGCCTCGCTCCGCCTACGACCAGCAGGGCGAGGCCGGCATGGGAGGTAGCATGGGAGGCGGCGCCGACGGTACCACCGAAGACGTTCCCTGGCCGGCGACGTCGGGGATGCTCAATCCCGGCTTCGTCACCGGGTCGGTCGACGGCAAGCCGGTCTCAATCCTCCTTCCCAACATCACAGGGTGGAACAACGAGACTGACCAAGCCGGGTCAGGCCAGACCACCGGCTTCTGGCAAGCCTACGACGATCACGTTGTGGTAGCACGGTTTACGCCGCGGACGGAGAAGCTCACCGATTGCGAGACTATCTGGCTGGTGCATCCCGACGCCGTCGAGGGTCGCGACTATGATCCGGACAACGTGAAGGCGCTGTGGTACATCACGCTCCTGGAAGACATCTGGATCACCGACAACAACCACGTGGGCGTCGAGTCCGGCGCCTACGCTCCCAGTCGCTACTCCAACCACGAGAGCGGCCCCAACGGCTTCGTCAACTGGTACATGAAAGAGGTCGTCAAGGCCGGGGACTAGCGTTACTCGCTTGAGCTGCGGGAATCGGGCGGCTCCTTCGAGGGTCGTCCAATTTCCGCGCCGAGGACACCACCCTCTTTACTGATGATTTGTTCGATGAGCGCCGCCGAGGGCGGTCGAGTCTTCTGCAGTTTCTCGGCAAGCACTTCGGCGCCCCGCACGGCGTGGTGCCGGGTTCCATGACGCTCCCTGCGGGGGGTGGGTGAGCGCCTGAAGCCTATCGTCGGGCACGCGAGGGTCCACGGCTGGAGCCTGATCGGCCATGGCTGCGCGCTAGCGTCCACGGTCGTCGAGCAAGCGATGGATCTGTTTGATCTCCGCCCGTATCACCGCGAGCTCCTCCTGGATTGCTTCAATGCCTTCCTCACGCCGCGCATCGTCGGGAGTGGTGAACCAGTTGGCGACGAACAGACGCCCCTCCATTGTCACCGGGTAGAGGTCGCCATAGCCGACGGTGCTGGTAGTGGCCGTCGCCCACCAGAGCGCATCTTAGGCAGTCTTGATGTTGCCGGTCGGCGATTCCAGGTGGACGACGGCGATGCTTGCGATGGTCACCACAAGGAACGCCATCAGGACTGCGCTCAGCAACGATGCCTGAGCCCGTCTTTCCCCGACGAACGCCAGGACGTCGCGAGTCGCGCGCACCCCGCGAAGAACGCGCACGATTCGCGCGACTCGACCAAGTCGACCGATCCGAAAGGCGCCTCCATTGCTTCCTCCTCACATGGTTCAAGGCTCCACTACTGGCCCTGCGCTCATATGCGGCTGAAGCCTATCGCCGGAGCGAGCGAGGGTCCAAGGCAGGTGCCGGGACGCTCCCTCTCAGCGCCCCTCTAACGTCCACGGGCACGCAGCCCAACCCGAAGTGCCGGCGAGGCTGTCGGCGGCCCTTCTCGGGCTCCTAAACAGACATATGACTGGTGTCTGCCCAGTCTGTCTCAACCGTCAGCTAGACGGTTGCCAACTGCGTCTAAGCGCCGTCAGCCCCACGGTCAGCCAGCACCCCGCGGCGACAATGAAACCCACTGAGCCGCCGAACGCTTCACCCCGCTCCCTTGCGCCTGTAACTCGATCCTGCGAGTAGGCGCCAGCTACTACACCGCCGACCTGTCGGCCTAACTCAAACCCGACGGCGAGGGTTCCGGCTACTAGCACCGAGATAGCCGCGCCCCGCAACCAATCGCTGAGGGTCCAGGAGTGTCTGCCTCTGCGATGGCGTGGGTCATCCATGGGTGTCTGCCGATGAGGCTGCCAGCCGCTACGGGTCCGTCGGCACGAGCCGCTTCAGCTCGTCGAACCATCCTGGCGGGGAGGTTGTCGTCAGGGGTCGGCACAATCTCCTACTCGAAACCTATTCCTTCCAGCCGCCGACGCCGATCCTCGCAAGGCAATCTGGAGAGCAAGGGGGGCGAGGGTAGTGGATTTCGTGGCGCAGGTGCAATTGCGTGGCAGTTAGTTGTATCGGGATAACACCGGATGGCATCACCTAAGCTGCTGTGTTCCGCCTTGTCGTTAGTTGCCCGGGTAATCTCCAAGTAGAGCGACTACAACCTCAGCTTTCGGCATCGTCCGGGAGAGCGTATCCACCCGATTCGTCGTTGACTTCGTCGCCAACCAGCGGCGGGTTGAAAATGGCAATGGCGCGCACTTCGGTATCCAGCTTGTAGCGGTGACGCTCATGTTTGTCGAAAGCATAGAAAACTCCCGGCTCCAGTCTATAAATCTCCCCGGTCTCGATGATCTCGACGGTGCCGGTTCCCTCGAGAATGTAAACGGCCTCGATGTGATTCTTATGCTCGACCTCGAGGTCGATGTCTGCCGCGCCGACGGCCTCGGTTACGGTGAAGCCCAGGTTGTCGGACGCGACCGCCAGGCGGGCGCTCACGAAACCATCCGCTTCGACAAAATTCGGTGTCCCCTTCAATTGTGCAAATGTACGAAGAATCATCCTGAGGTTCTCTTTGCTGATTTGAAGTTCGTAGCTGGCACTAGCACGTAGTAGATCGCCGCCCCGTCCCTGGACCACAGTGGCCAACCCCCGGAATCGGTCGAGATCTGCGTCCTTTCGCCGGATGGTTGCACACCCTCGACCAGCTCCATAGCGATGAAGCGCACGCCATCCGATTCCTCGAAGCCGAAGATCGTGGCGATGTTGGGGTGGTTCAACGAGGCGAGCAGCTTGGCTTCGCGCTCGAAGCGAGCCAGCCGGTTGGCGTCGTCAGCAAAGTCCTCAGGCAGCACCTTGATCGCGACGTCACGATCCAGCGTCGTATCGCGTGCGCGGTAGACCTCGCCCATTCCACCTGCACCGAGGCGGTCGAGGATTTCGTACTGGCCTAGTCGAGTGCCGGGTTCCATGGCGGTACCAGAGGGGGGAGTGAGCGCCTGAAGCCTATCGCTGGGGCTCGCAGGGGTCCACGGAGGGTGCCGTCGTGTCCCCAGCTTCGCGTGCCGGAACGCCCCGATACCACGGGAATCCCGAGGCCACCTATCGCGAGGGCGCTTCGCTATGCACGCACCCCGTGGAAGGCCCGAGGCCCGCGACAGGGACAGAATAGGGACAATCAGCCCGTATGAGACAACAACTCGCACCCGCGCCGCCGCGTAAGTCCTTTGTTTTCAAGTACCGAGGGAGGGACTCGAACCCGATCCAGCGGATTCTGCTAAGTGGTTGATGGCGCGCGGCTTTCGCCGTTTCTCGTTGGCAGGTAACCGTTAACGGTGGCTCAAGTAGTCGACTCCAGTCGACTGGCGTCTACTGGAGTGAACCCCAGTCGTGGAGACGTTTTGGAGACGCGACGACGGCAAGGGCGCGCACATTGCCAGGCCCGCATAGACTGGCGCTGATCACGTCGTGTCGGCATCCGACCGCCGCCGCGAAACCCTGCGAGCATGAACGAAGATCTCGATTTCCTGGACCCGTTCTTTCTCGGGCCGGCGGCGGAGAACGCCGAGCTGCTCGAAGAGCTGATCGTGGAGTTCCTACGCGACCACGTCTACTGGCGCCGGAACTTCCATCCGGAGGATGGTCAGCGCATCGCCTCGTCTGCCCGAACGCGGCCTGACTACGTGGAGTTCCAGGCTCGACTCCGCACAGAGCTGTATGCGCTGAGCGCCGAGCTCAAGCAGGCGTTGCCGTCCTTCCACCCCCGCTACGTCGGCCATATGAGCTCCGACCTCCTGATCGCGGGCCTCGTGGCACGCATCGTGACGACGCTCTACAACCCCAACAACGTGGCGGAGGAAACAGCTCCGGTAACGCTCGACATGGAGCTGGAGGTCGGCGAGCAGCTGGCGAGGATGATCGGGTATCGCGTCGATGAGAACCGCGAGCCGTGTGCCTGGGGACACCTCACGAGCGGCGGCACCGTGGCCAACTACGAGGCGCTCTGGAACCTGCGCTCGGTCAAGTTCTACGGCATCGCGCTGCAGGCTGGCGCGGCAGTGTGCGGCTTCGATCCAGACGGAGTGGGCCCGGCCCACAAGAGCCTGAGCGCCTACTCGGACTGGGAGCTGCTCAATCTGTCGGTGGATTCCACCATCGAGTTGCGGCGTACGGTTGGTCGGCAGGCCCGCACCCTCATGAACCGGCGCGACCTCCATGACTTCGTCCACTCGGTACGCGGCCAACGGCTCGAGGCACTCGGGACGGCCGGCTTCTTCCTGCAACATCCGGACGTCAGTCCTCCGAAGGTGATGGTGTCCGCGTCGGGCCACTACTCATGGGACAAGGCCATGAAGGTCTTGGGGCTCGGAACCTCGAACCTCTGCAAGATCCAGGTCGAGAGCCATATGCGCATGGATGCCCCCGACCTTCGCCGCTGTCTCGACGAGGCGTTCGAGAGCCACACGCCGGTACTGGCCGTGGTGGGCATCCTCGGCAGCACGGAGTTCGGCACCTTCGATCCGATTCACGAGGTCATTGCCGCGCGCGACAGCTGGCGGCAACGGGGACTGGATTTCGGCGTTCACGTCGATGCCGCCTGGGGTGGCTACCTCACCTCCGTGTTCCGGCGTCCCGACGGCTCGTTCGCTGACCGCGAGGAGCTGCGGAAGTCGTTCCGCTACTTCCCGTCGGAGCGCATTTATCGGGCTTTCAAAGTGCTCCCGCAAGCCGACTCGATCACCGTCGATCCCCACAAGCTGGGCTACGTTCCCTACGCCGCGGGTGCGTTCATCGCTCGCAACCGTGAGGTTGTCGACTTCGTCAGCGAAGCCCCCGCCTATGTGTTCGACTCGGGCGGCAGCGAGGGCGAGGCATCGCGGCGCGACCAGCTCCACAATCTGGGACAGTACATCCTCGAGGGCTCCAAGGCGGGCGCCGCCGCTGCATCGGTATACGTCACCCACAAGGTGTTGCCGGTGCCCTTCGAGCCCGACAGCAATCTGGCGTGCCTGGCCATGAACCCCAGCGGCAACCGATGCCTCGCCGTCATGAATCGGTTCGGGCGCCAGGTGTTCCGGCGTATGCGCGTGGACACCGAGCAACCGCTGCAGGTCAAGACATTCATCGGCTCATACACCTCGCTCAAGAAGAAGAGCCTGCCGGGCGCGCAGGCCCACCGTATTCTCGAAGAGCTGGGCATCGATCCCGTCTCCTTCGTGCGCGTGCCGGAGGACGACGAGCGCGAGGCCGATCACATCTTCATTCTCCGCCATACCCTGATGAACCCGTGGCTGCTGACCGGACCAAGAGGCCACAGCTACATCGACGAGTACTGGAGCTACCTGGAGAGCGTCATCGACGAGGTGCTCAACGAGGACACCTGGCGTTCCGCCACGAGGCCGTGATCTAGCGGATTCTGCTAAGTGGTTGATGGCGCACGGCTTTCGCCGTTTCTCGTTGGCAGGTAACCGTTAACGGTGGCTCAAGTAGTCGACTCCAGTCGACTGGCGTCTACTGGTGTGAACCCCGGTCGTGGAGACGTTTTGGAGACGCCTATGTTCAACCCCTCGTGCGTCGCGAGTCGCCGAACTCGCCTGCTAGGTCTTCGCCGACAAGAGCTCACTCACGGCGCGGTGAGCCTGATCGATGGCGATCTCGGTCATGGCCCGTGCGCCGGTGTCGGAGTTGGCGATGGCGATCCGGCCACGAGGATGCCGGGCGGTGACCCACGGGGCACGCTCGGGCGGCACCTCATCGGGCCTCCACGCGATCTGACCCGTCTTCGGATCGAGGCCTTTGGCATAGCCGTGCGGCCAGCGATTCACGGTTATCGCCGCGATGTCGCGCGCCGGGTCGAAGCCTCCGGGCGACAGTATCCGGCCGAGCTGGTCCCTGATCTTGCGCTCGAAGGTCGCGAACGTCGTCGCCAACAGACCATGGCGGGCTGCCTTCCACTGCTCAGCCACGGACCGCCCGCGGGCCTCCGGTACGAGGGGAACGCGCCACATGCGCACGACGATGGGCTCCTCGGGCGTACCAGCGTGTCGGTAGTTGCCGATGCTGATGGGTGGCGGCACATTCACGTTCTCGAAATAACTCCCCGGGCAGCGCACCCTGCTCACACCGAGCCTGGCGAAGGCGGTCCAGTTGCGGATCAGGACGTTGGTGTAGACAAGTGGCGACTTGAGTGCGTTCGATAGCGCCTGTTTTTGAATATCCGGCAGTTCCTCGCAAATCAAAGGGATCACGGCGTTGTAACAGGCGAGCACGCAACGACCGGCGCGCACGCGCCGGGCGTGGCCGTCGCGGACGTAGGTGACCTCGACCTCCTTGGCGGTTCGCCGATCGCCACGGTGAGCTACCCGCACCGCTGTGCTCTCCAGCCGCACGCGGACAGCCGAGCCCTCCCGATCGAGCTTGCCATAGTCGAACTGAGCGTCGACGATGTCCTCCATCGTGCTGCCGGGAGCGACCTCTGGGATCAGCGACCGGACGATCAGACGCGCGATCGACGCGTTGCCATCCGGAAACTGGAAGAAAGCACGCTCCTCGCCGGTATCATCGGCATCATCATCGTCGTCGCCGAGCCCCAGCCCGGTGGTCCCAGGCCAGCGGCCGGCGCCGAGCCAGGCGGGGACGCCATCGAGGCCGATGGTCCAACCGCCGGAGGTCTCGAGGAAGGAGATTGCCTCGCGACCTACCTGGGACACCTTCAAGAGAAAGTCTTCGTAGCTCGTGTTACGAAGAAACTCGACCTTCTCCTCCAAGCTGAGGTGCGCCAGGTAATCGATGTTCGGCTCGTGGAGTCTTACAAGGTCATCACGTGCCGTTTCGGACAGGGGCGCGCGCGCCAGGAACTCGCGCCAAGAGGGCCTGCCTTCGCCTACCAGCAGCCGATCGGTGCCGAACGTCTCGCGGTCGAAGAAAACCGACCTGCGCAGGCCGAGCGAGCTGTACAGGTCGCTATCGACGAATTCGGAGTAACGGCTTACGTCGATGCCAATCCCGCGGATCAGGCGCTGGGCTCCTTCACCGTACTCGTTCAGGTTGGAGATAAAGACCGTGCCGCCATTTGACAGGAACATCCGACCGTCGAGCCGGAACTCGTTGCGCTTGGCATGACCGCCGAAGTCGTCGTGGTTGTCGAGAATCAGGATGCGGGCGCCGGAAACAGCCTCTTGGTAGAACCACGCCGCCGCGAGGCCACTGAGGCCACCGCCAACCACGACCAGATCGTAGAGCTCACCCGTCTCCTCCGCGTTGTCCCAGCGCACGCCTTCGACAAGCTGATGGGCAACCTCGTAGGAGCCGTCGTGGCTGCCGCGCATACCGGTGCGGATGGGTGGATACGTGTCGGCGAGGGCCTGTGAGACTCCTCCCGGACCCGCAGGGCTCGCCAAGGCGTTCGTCTGCGCCCATGGGAACGTGAGGCTGCCGCTCAGCGCAACGCTGACACCGGAGACGAAGTCGCGACGAGTAATCTCCCGGTGCATCCCGAGATCACGATCATCGCTGCTGGACATAGCTCCTCCCGACTCTCTGACGCCGTAGCTACACGAAACGTCGGTTCTCGAGTCCCGACCGGTTTCTCTCCTGTCCAAGCTCTACCGGTCCAGAGCCTAATGCCCAGCTGGTCTGCGCGCCACGGCACGTCGGACAGGAATCCGCCGACGGTGTCGCGTGCTCGGTAAACCTCGCCCATGCTGCCGCGCCGAGCTGCTCGGTGATCTCGTAGGGACCGCGGGAGGTACCGATCATTCTCCTCAACTCACCGTATGTAGCCAAGTGCCCGAAGAGACCGTAGCTGCTCCGGGGTCAGTGGCGAATCCTCGCCTGGCGTGAAGTACTGCGACAGGGCCACGTGGGCCTCGAACTGCTCCTCCAAGAAGGCTGTGTACTTTTGGACGAGGTCCGGCCGTTCCTCGTGCAGGCTCCACAGAGCCATCGGATCGTTCCAGAGGTCGTAGAGCAGCAGTGGGACGGGACGGGGGCCGAACCGCGGCCGCGCATCCGGGTCGTTGATCTCCAACGAAGCGCCCCAGCGACCGTCCACCACCTCGATGACGCCCTCCAGCTCGCCGGTCGTGGAATCGGCGTAGAACTCGTCGAGGATCACCGGTCGCGGCTCCCATCCCTCTCGACCCAACATCAGAGGAGCCAGCGACTGCCCTTGTGCGATCTCGGCAGGGGGCAGCCCCACCAGGTCGAGCAGGGTGGGGAGCACGTCGATCATCGATACGGGAGGGGCTATCCGCTGTCCCCCCTCGATGTGGCTCGGCCATACGAACATGAGGGGCACCCTGGAGATCTTAGGCCGGAGTATCGGCTGGCTCCATGGCGGAGGCAGCGGGTCGCTGAGCACGAGTCCCATGTCAGCGTAAGCCGCCCGGATACTGTGATCGCCCCCGATGATCAACAGCGTATTGTCCCACTCCCCTTCAACCTTCAGCCGGTCGATGAGCTGCCCGAGCCGATAGTCGTTGTGGGCCATCGCTTCGTCGTACAGGCCCTTCCCCACAGAGTAGAGCGCCGTCTGGCTGATCCCCGTAGAATCCCAGGCGGGAGAATAGGGACGGTGCCCGCCACGACCTAGGCGATCAAACGACTCATTCATGCTCTCCCGCTCATCCGCAGTGACAAAGAGCCCGCCAAAGGGTGGCGGAGCCGGAAAGTCCTCGTGCGTGTCAGTAGTCTGGAAGTGCGCCCAGAACGGCTGCCTGGGATAGTCTTCCCGCCAGCTCCAGAATCCCTCATGGAGGTACTTCGAGGACTCCTTGTGATTATTCCCACCGTAGGAGAAGTCCTCCCAGTCTTCCCGAAACAGATCGACGCCCCGCTGGAGATCGCTCAAAGTCCCGGCGCCGGGGTTCCCCGTGAACACCGCGGTCTGGTAGCCGGCCCGGTGCATGTGCTCGGCCATCGTCACGGCCTCGGCAGGCAGAGGGTTGACGTTGCCGGCACGGTGCGAGCCGCCCGTCACACTGGTATGTAGGGAAGTCATGAAGGAGGCCGTCGAGGGCACGGTCCAGGAAGAATTGCTGTAGGCTCGCTCGAACACGACGCCCTCCTCGGCCAGCCGCTCCAGGGTCGGGGTCGTGCGACGGTTGTAGCCGTAAACACTCATGTAGTCCGCCGCACCGCCGTCGAAGACGTAGAAGACGACGTTGCGAAGAACCGACTGGTCGCCGCCCGTTACGGTCGGCGCTCCCCACAAAGCGACCCGGCCACCGTCCTCGGATTCGGCCTCGAGGCCAAGCGTCACGGTCTGGCCCGCAAAGTCGGCCAGATCCACCGAACGTTGGCTCCAGGCCTCCTTGTCCGCATAGTGCTCCTCGAACACCGCGGTCGGTTCACCACCCTCGGCACCATCACGGATCGCCGTAACCCGAAAGGTCACGGGCACGTCTTCGCGCAGGACACCCATGGCGAAGTCGAGCCGGCCGGCCTCCGGGATCTTCACCCGATACTCCACGCGCCCCGGCGTGTGCGTATACAGAGCCTGTCGATGAATCCGGTTGCGGATTTCCGTGCGCGAGGCCGCGCCCGCCTCCGCATAGGTGGCTACCTTCGGAATCAGCGTGATGGAAAGGATGTCGATGCTGGCCAGATCGTCGGGCGCGAACCACAGGGCGATCTGCCGAATCCGTCCCTCCGGTGGCGGACCCCTCCGAAAGAAATCGAGCCGTGCCCGGTAGGTCTGGACCGTACCGTCGCTTACAACGGGGACCGTCTCGCCTTCATGCTCGAATGGATTGGGGAGGTCTGTATCTGTATCGGTCCCCTCGCGTCGATTGAAGAAGAGCCAGAAGTTCCTGACATCATCGGAGGTGCGAGCACGCACCACGAGGTTCCCCAGATCCTCGTAGTTCCAATCGGGCGCCTCGAGAACGAGGCCACCGTTCGGCAAGCCGTTCGGATTCCTCGTACCGTCCGTATACGTGACTCGCAGCGCGTCGTCGAACTGCGTGACCTCGACCGGATCGATCGTCGGGTTGAATGGGACTACCGGCTTCCAATCCTCCTGGGGCTCGTCGAAGGGCCATTCCATAACGGCCGGAGCATCTGCGGGCACCTCAGAGCCCACGACGGTGGCCACGTCGAGGTGTTCCTCAAGGTGTAGGGGAACCTCTGCGGTCAACGGCGACGGGCGGAGTCACGGCCCGCACAGCTCGGGGCCAGCAGGACGGCGAGCAGCAAAGCTGCGCACCGGAGAGGGCGGTGGCTGCGTGCTCGGTATACCTCGGCCATGCCGCCAGCGCCGAGCTGCTCGATGATCTCGTAGGGGCCTAGTCGCGTGCCGGGTTCCATGGCGCTACCACAGAGGGGTGGGTGAGCGCCTGAAGCCTATCGCTGGGGCAGTCGAGGGTCCACGGCGATCTGCTACGAGTCTGGCGCGAGGTCGAGGAGTTGGCCGCCGAGTCCGGCTAACGGCGCGTTAAAGGTCGGCGAACTTGTTGCCGCGCCTTGCCCAGATCCCGTGTTGGAAGTCAGATCTGTCCCGTTTGTTTAAGGACGGCCACAAAACCTCATAGCGGTGTCTCGCGAGATCTTGCGGTCGAAGGCTTGCAAGTCACCATCTTGCTGTGAGAAGACGCGGAAGAAATCAGCCTGATATTGATCCGCGGCTACTACATGCGGGCAATCCTTGATCCTCATCCCGAGGAGCACGTTCTCCGAAGTCGATACCGGCTGGAAATTATAGAGGTAATATTGGGAATAATCCTCGTACCCCGAATACTCGAGATCGAGATGCTCGGCCCATCGTTGCAGGGTGCTTGGATTCGAGGGGGTGTTCTCGTCCCAGGCAGAGTACGTACGCCCATGTACCGTCTCTCGGAATCCGTCTACGACCGTTGGTGGGGAAGGATTGGCGAATTCTAAGAAATTGATGCCTCGTTTCCCCGTCTCTTGCCCGTTGAACCATACCCCTCCATCCCGCTCTCCCTGGATGTGGAAGACAGAGGGCAATGTGCTGGGCGTGTTTTCCTTGAAATCGACAATCCCCTGTCGAAACCCTGGGCCTCCCGTCGTGGAAATGGCTTTGAACGCATAGGTGTCATTCAAGCCGGCATCGGTCAGATCGACTGGGCCACCCAATACGTACGAGAGCAAGAAGATCGCCCCGGATGAATGACCGACCCCAAAGATGTTTTCCGGATCGATGTTGATATCAGAGGACGACTGTAACGCTGTGAGCACCGTATGAAGGAACGCGAAATCGTCCCGTTTTGCCTCGAAGCCTTCATGCCAGAACCACATACCGCGCGCTCCACCATCCTCAGGCGCTCGGGGAACCTCCGGTTTCATCTCGGAAAAGGCAGACATTCTGACGACGATGAAATCGTCTTTATACGGTTCCAACCTCGGTGACCAGTCCAAATAGCTCAAAACGGCTTCGTCGTCGACTGTCGGACGACACCGACAACCATGAAAAAATAGAACGACCGGATACGCTACCTGATTGTCATATGAGGTGGGAAACGTGACGGAGAAATGACGGTCGTAGCCGTTGATGTTGACGGTGCCACGATTCGTCTGATCGATGTCCAAACTCGAAAATACCAGTTCGGCGTCATCGGACTGCGACGCTGAGACTGGAATCGGGGTCCCGGAATCCCGACGTTCGTCGGGGGACACTTGCGTGCAAGCCGGCAACAGCATCATGGAACCCGAGAGCAGAAAAACGCCGGCCGCCTTGGTTCGAATCCGTATCTTCATCTTTCTCTCGCGGGAATATTCAATAGATGTGGGCCGGGGCGACGCCCGCCGCGGGTTGGACAGCCTTCACTACTGCAGATCGTAGTAGCGGAGCAGCGCTTCGCTTATCAGTTTTGACGCTGCCGAAGTCCCCACCTTCCAGGCTCCTGTCGCTGCCTTCTGGACCATCCTCGCTATCCAGGCGGCCACGCGGGGGCCGAAGGCGTCGGCCTTCGTTGGATGAGGATCATCCTTCACTGCGCTTACTAGTTCGGCAAGGTCATCCGTACTCCTGCACCATGAAGTGGGTGTCGTCTTCGGTGCCGATATCGTGAACGATGGCGATGTGCGGGTGGTTCAGGGCAGCGGCAGCGCGGGCTTCCTGCTCGAAGCGGGCCAGGCGCTCGGGATCAGAGGCGAACTCGGCGGGCAGCACCTTGCCAGGCGCGTGTCCTGCGCCAGGTACACCTCGCCCATGCCGCCAGCACCGAGCTGCTCGGCGATCTCGTAGGGACCTAGTTTGGTGCCGGGTTCCATTGCCCGACTCTATGCACGACGGCGCAAGGTAACAACGGGAAGCACGTCTAGATCACACGCGAGGTGCCCCGCCGTCAGATGCCCGAGCAGAGCACACCACCAAGCGCAACCACATAGAACACGGCCGTATTGATGCCTTGGCCCACAATGGGCACCCTTGACAGAAACGGCGTGGTCTCCTATCGTCGCTTAAAGCGACGCTGTGGCGGAGGACACCCGTGGCAAGAAAAGCTGCCCTCGGCGAGTTCGAGCATTTGGTGCTGCTGGCGGCACTGCGTCTGCGAGATCAGGCTTACGCTCCCCAGATCGCGAGAGTTCTCGAGGAACACGCCAGCCGCGAGATGAGCCGAGGAACACTGTACGCAGCGCTCGAGCGACTGGAGAAGCGTGGGCTTCTCGAGTGGCAAACAGCGGCGAGCACGGACGAACGCGGCGGCAGCCGGCGACGTAGATTCCTGCTGACCGAAGTCGGGTTGACGGCGGTGGCGGCCCAGCGCGACGTTCTGCTCGGAATGTGGAGTGGGATCGAGGACCTGCTCCCCGGCAAGCGCTCATGAGCGCGCCGGCCGAGCTGCCCAAGGGTTTCCTGCGGACCATGCTGGAGGGTCTCCTGCCGCGTGGTCTCAAGGGCGAGATGATCCGGGGCGACTTGCTCGAGGAATTCCGAGCGCTAGCCAAACGGTCATCTGAGCGCCAGGCACGTGCGTGGTACCGGCGTCAGACTCGTCGAATCCTGTGGGCCGTGGCGTCGGGTCGGATTTCCCGAGTCGATCTGAAGTCCGGCGTGCCTGCCGCCCGAGGATCCGCGCTTGGCAACATCATCGAAGACGCCACCTACGCGCTTCGTCGATTCCGCAAGGAACCAGGCTACGCTGCGGTCGCCATCGTGACCATCGCGATCGGGATCGGGGCGAACACGGCCATTTTCAGTGTTCTTGACGCCGTCATCCTGCGACCGCTGCCGTTTCCCGAGCCGGAACGACTCGTACAGATCTGGGAAACCAATCCCGAGTACGTCGCGGCGGGTAACCAAGCCCACGGCGATGTCCCGATCAACGCCCTCAACTACAACGTCTACGCGGAGCAGAACCGCACGTTGAGTGGCATGGCGTATATCTCCGAGTGGGAATGGGACGACGGGTACATGGCTGTTGGGGGGGGGGGCGCCGGGGCCGCGGAGTGGGTCCGTGCAACGTCCGTATCGGCGTCCTTCTTCACGGTCGTGGGGATTGCGCCGATGATGGGGCGCGGGTTCTTACCGGACGACGTTGCTCCGCCCGGGACGAGTTGGGGGTACTCCGGAGGAAAAACGGGGTTACGACGTTGGCGCTCGCCACCCATCGCCATCCTGACCCACGACATCTGGGCTCGGCGCTACGGTGCGGATCCCGACATCATCGGCAGCGAGATCTCACTGAATTCGGCGCCAGTTACCGTCGTGGGAGTGCTTCCGGAGCAATTCACGTTACCGGCGGTGTCGTTTCGGGGCAATCTGCTGCAATCTGACATCGACATCTATATGCCGCTTTGGTACCAGGCCTTTGAGCAACCGCGCCACAACAAGAACTTCATGGTGTTGGGGAGAGTCGCCCCAGACCGATCTGTCGGAGAGGTACGAAGAGACCTTCAACGCATCACGTCGAATCTGGCGGAGGCCTATCCGGAGGCGCTGGAGGGCTGGAGTATTGGCGTCACCCCGGTCCACGAGCTGGTGGAACGTGATTTCGGCTCCGACCTCTACACGCTCATGGGCCTCGTCGGGTTCGTCCTGCTCATCGCGTGCGTGAATCTCGCCCACTTACTGTTGGCGATGGGCTCGCGCCGCAAGGCCGAACTGGCCGTACGCCTCGCCATCGGGGCAAGCTGGCGCCGACAAGTCCAGCTGCTCCTGACCGAGAGCCTCCTGTTCGGTCTGCTGCCAGCGCTCCGGGCCTCCGACATCGATCTCGTCGAAGCACTCAAGGCAACGAGGTCTGCGAATACCAGCGGCCGACGTCGAAGCTCCTCGACGCCGCTGATCGTGATTCAGGTGGCCCTTACTTTGATGCTCATGGTCGGAGGGACGGTTCTGGGCAAGAGCTTCTTCCAGCTCCTTGTGGCCGACCGCGGGTTCCGCTCGGAGAACATCTTGGTCGTGGAGGTCAGGGACGGCAGCAGGGAACAGTTCACGCCAACCGCGGGTACAGCAGGCGCGGAGGTGCGGCAGCGGGAATGGCGCGAGGCCTATGACCTCCTGGCGGCAGTGCGATCCATACCGGGGGTGATCTCGGTTGCCCGCGGCACCCCGCCACTCTCGCACGGGGACGGGTACAGGGCTGGCCCGATCCAGTTCCAGGAGTATGAAAAGGGCACCTGGCTGGACTGGCCGGTGGAGGAGATGACGATGAGCAAGATCGTGTACATCTCGCCCGGTTACTTCGAGACATTGGGCATCCCGATCATTCGAGGTGGAGATGTCCCCGAATGGGATGGGGTCAACGACTGGCGTCGCTATAGCTCGATGACGGGCTGCAGGGTCTGCACTGAGGTGGACGCGTACGGGAAGGTCGTTGTGAGCGAGAGCTTTGCCGCGGGCGTGTGGCCAGGCCAGGACCCGATCGGCAAGAAACTAGGGCTCTACGGCTGCTGCTGGACCGTCGCCGGAGTCGTGCCGGATGTGTCCTATCGAAGGCTCGACGACGGCCGGTGGATCGCGGAGAACGAGGGATATCGGGTGTACATCCCATGGCGCCAGGGATCCCTCATTGTGCGGACGACGACCGATCCCCTCGGGTTCGTGCCCGCAATCCGCGAGGCCATTCTGTCGATCGACGACCTGTACACCCTCGACGTGTCGACGTTGGACGGTCGGATTCTCGATTCTCTCGCACGTCCTCGCTTCCACATGTTGATCGGTGGGATCTTCGCTGCCGTCGCGCTCCTGCTCGCTCTGGTCGGGCTGTACGGAGTGGTTGCGTACACCGTCACCCAACGCACGCACGAGATCGGCATCCGGATTGCGCTGGGTGCCAGGAGAGGGAACATCCGGGCCCTGGTCGTGCGCGGCGGTTTGGCGCCCGTCGGCCTCGGAGTCGTCCTCGGCATCGCGGGCACCCTGGCCTCCGTTCGCGTGCTCGAGGCCCTGCTCTATGGAATGAGTGCGCTCGATCCGAACCTCATCGCCGGCCTCGCCGTCACCCTTGTGCTTGTTACCGCTGCGGCGTGCTACGTGCCGGCGCGCCGAGCGAGCGCGATGGATCCGGTGTCGGCACTGACTCACGAGTAACGAGGCGCTCGGGATCGGGGGCAAACTCGGCGCGCAGCACCTTGATGGCCACCTTGGCGTGTCCTGCGCCAGGTACACCTCTCCCATGCCGCCAGCGCCGAGCTGCTCGGTGATCTCGTGCTGACCTAGTCGGGTGCCGGGTTCCATGGCGCTACCACAGAGGGGCGGGTGAGCGCCTGAAGCCTATCGCTGGGGCAGGCTAGGGTCCACGGACGATGCCGTTTCGTGAGACTGAGCTAGCGACGCTACGGGTCCGTCGGTACGAGCCGCTTCAGCTCGTCGAACCAGTTGGTGACAAGGTGCAGACAAACAGCTGTCGTAATAGGGGCGTCGCTGGCGACACAAACGGCTCCCAGAATCGGGCGCCATAAAGTCGTCGATGGAACAGTTGAGAGACCGGCACTGCGTCGCGGGTCGAGGAGGGCAAGCACTCAGCGATTGATGTTGCCAGGGACAATCCCAGAGCTGGTCTCGAACCGGGTGCCGATTGCGCCAATGACGGCGTGCTCGCGTTCCATCCCGGCCAGCTCCCGAATCCGCAAGACAGCTTCGAAGCCGGTGCAATGCGAACCGACGAAGTTGCCGAGGCGCGCCTCGGCGAGCTTTTCCGAGGTCCAACGCAAAGTCTCTTCGGACGCGTTGTAGACGTGGAAGCCGCCGATCGCCGCCTGCGGTGGCAGGTCGGAGATCTGTGCCCGGCCGTAATCGAGCGTGTTGATCAAGCCGGCGTGTCCGCACCCCGTTATGAAAATCGGTCCGCCAGCAGCAAGTACGACGAGAGACTGGCTCTCGGGAAAGACGTCGGGTACGAGCTTGCCATCCAGAACCACGACCGCGTCGGGGCCCGTGTCGTAGTTTTTCTCTTCGTGGACTCTGGGGACCGGGCCGGTGACCCAGACGCCGGGCGAGATCTCGGCCGGCCCGTCATAGATTATGAAGGTCGAACCCATTGCTTCGAGGCGTTGGCGCGACGCGATCATCGGGTTGTTCTCGCCCCCGTCCGGGCCGGGTCGAGAGGCGAAGATGCCTTCCGCTACGTGGATACGCGAAAGCGCGCTCGGGTTTCGCTTCGATAGCACCGTTCTCAGGGTCTCGATCCCGCCGGTGTGGTCATGTGGTTGTGGCTCAGGATGAGATCTTCCGCCGCCGATAGATCGATGCCCAGAACCTCAGCGTTGGAGAGAACGTTGTCCGGCGACCACCCCGTATCGAAAAGAAACGACCTGCCGCCGATCTCGACCCACGCTGCGAAGCTCCACTCCCCTTGCAGCGGGTTCATCGAGCCTAGAAAGTCGGCGCCGTTCGTAGTCAGAATGGTCACGACGGCATGCTCTCCCTGAGGAGCGGCTTGGTCCGCGACTGGCTCCATAGCGTCCGAAGCTCGCGTTTGGGCCGCGTCCTGAGGGGCGCAGGCAACCCCGAACAAGAGCACGGCCAAGCCAAGAAAAATAGGCAGGCCGTCGGTATCGCGGGGGGACAGATACATTCAGGGACTTCCGTCCTTTACGAGCGGCCATGAGAATAGCCGGTTGCCAATCCGAAATCGAGGACCGCCCACCGGATCACCGCCCCGCGGGAACCACCCGCTGTAGTTCCGCAGGTGGCGAAGTCCTCCGGCAGCACCTTGATGGCGACATCACGATCCAGCGTCGTGTCGCGTGCTCGGTACACCTGCCCCATACCGCCAGCACCGAGCTGCTCGGTGATTTCGTATGGACCTAGTTTGGTGCCGGGTTCCATGGCGCTCCCGAGGGGGAGGTGGGTGACCGCGTGAAGCCTATCGTTGGGGCACACGAGGGTCCAACGTAGGGAGCCAGTCGCTCACCTCCGTGCTCGGTCAGCAGCAGCGGCAGCTCGACGGGATCAGGTATGAGGGCGCGCGCAGTACGGGCAGCGAGAGGGGGATTGGTGTATAAGGCGGGATTCGCCTCACCGCATTCTACGCTGGGGAACAAGAAAGAGGAGAAGAGACAATGGCGTTAGGTGACCTCATCTTGGAGGAGACGGGCCAAGTGACTGGCATTCGTGTCCTTTCTGCAGATGCGTCCGGCACCAATACCGAAACATGCCTTCAGCTCACAGGAACAATCCGAGGGGTGGCCGAGACCACTATCTGGACCTACACCACGCTGACGAGACCCGACGGGTCGATGTACGGGTCGGGCCATGGAGTCATGACCACTCAGGATGGAGATGTCATACACCTCATCGGACATGGCTCCGGGCAAGCCCCGCCGCCTGGAGGCACGACCAACTTCCTGACAATGCTCCACGCTCACAGCACGTCGCCAAAGTATGCCGACTTGAATAGCATCGGCCTGGCCGGCGAGTACAACGTGGCTCCGGACGGGAGTGCTGTCAACAAATGCTGGGAGTGGAAGTAACTGAGGCCGAGTGATTCGTCACTAGCTGCCCAGGACATGGCTGTGACCTGACCCTGCGGCTCGGACAGCGAGACGGTGACAACCAGACGCGGATCTCGACGGATCTTAATGAAACGACCAACGCTGGTAGCACTCCGACATCGGGCGCGTTCGCAAGGAACGCGCCGCGCATTCTTGCTGCTGTCGGCAGTTTCTCTCGCTCTCGGAGCAGTCGCCAACCTAGCGGCCCAATCACCGACCGAGCAAGCTACCTGGCGGCAGTGGGGCGGACCGCACCGGAACTTCATCTCCGACGCTACGAGCCTCGCCGACTCGTGGCCCGAAGCAGGGCCCAGGGAAATCTGGAGCCGACCGCTTGGCCTGGGCCATTCCACGATTGTCGTCGACGACGCCCACCTCTACACGATGTACCGGCCGCACCTCGATGGGGCACCGCCCAACCAATGGGCAGGCGAAGAGCTCGTCATCGCGCTGGACGCTGCCACCGGAGGAACGATCTGGGAGTACGCCTACGGCTCTCAGCCCTTGGATTTCAGTCGCGGGGCGGGGCCGCACGCGACGCCGCTCATCGTCGGTGAGCGGCTGTTCACTGCCGGCACGAACAAGCAGATCCACGCCCTCGACAAGCGGACCGGCGAGGTTCTTTGGTCGCACGATCTCGTCGCTGAGTACGGTGCGCCGCCGACGTTGATCCGGGCGGTCGTCGGCGTGACGGCCGGCTACGCCTGCAGCCCTCTCGCGTACGACAACATGGTAATCGTGACCGCCGGGGGCGACGGCCAGTCGGTGATGGCCTTCAATCAGCGCGACGGCTCGCTGGTCTGGAAGAGCGGCGATTTCCTGATCGCGCCATCTTCGCCGATCCTGATCGAGCTTGATGGCGAGACTCAGCTGGTCGTCGTGGGAGGCCAGACAATCAACGGACTGAACCCGGACAGCGGTGAGATCCTCTGGAGCACCCCGCACGACACCTATGGCGACATGAACAACACGACGGCGGTTTGGGGACAGGACAGCGTGTTGTTCGTCTCATCGGCATACGACGGGGGCAGCCGCGGCATGCGTTTGTCCAAGGCGGGTGGCGGCACCAAGGTCGACGAGCTTTGGTTTACTCGCGACATGCAGATCATGTTCGGTAGCACGATTCGGGTGGGTAACTTCATCTACGGAAGCAGCGGCGGCTTCGGCCCGGCGTTTATTACGGCACTCAACCTCCGGACGGGCACCGCGGCGTGGCAGGAGCGCGGCTTCTCCCGGTCGAACTTTCTATACGCCGACGGCAAGGCGATCATCCTCGACGAGGACGGCAACCTGGCGCTCACGGAGGTTTCACCGGAGGGCCTGACGGTCATCTCGAAGGCTGAAGTGCTGACCGGTACATCATGGACGGCGCCGACCCTCGTCGGCACGGTCCTCTACTTGCGAGACCGGCAAACGATCAAGGCGCTGGAGATCGGGCAACGCTAGCGCGCGATCTCTACGTAGATCAAGCGATGTCACTCGTGTCACAATCAGCCGAGGTGACACTATGCCTAATCCCGGCAAGCCTGACGCTTACGAGGAAGTCCTGGCGCTGCTCGCGATCCACCCGATCAAGACATGGGGCGCACCGGGTGCAGTCTTCCGGAAACGTCTGCGCGTGCTCATGGCAGCATCGGAGACTCCTTTTCCGAGAGGAGCCGAACCGCGGCATACACGTGGGATTTCGGCCGAAAAGACGACGAAAGGGACCCGGCCGCGCTGGCCGAATCCCCTTTTTTCATAGTCCTTTATGCGAGTAGCGGGGGTAGGATTCGAACCTACGACCTTCGGGTTATGAGCCCGACGATCTCCGGGTGTGTGCGGAGGAAGACCGCGATCGGCAGTCGATCGCTACACGCATCACAAGAAAGGGCGTGTGCAACCGATGACAGTGGCGGCGCTTCCTCTATTCGGCCGCGTAGGTTACGTAGATCTTGCGCACGCCGTCGGGCACCGCGAACGTGCCCGTCCAGCCCTTCGGCAGTACGACGCCATCGCCGGGACCATGAGTGCTCACGTTGCCGTCGACATCGGTGAGGACGATCTCGCCTTCGAGCACGTACATCAGCTCGTCGACTACATAGGGATCCGGCACGTTGAGCACGCCGGGGGTTGCCTCCCAGACGCCGATGGAGAGGTTGCCGTCGGCGCTCTGGTAGAAGGTGTGACCGCGAGCGTCGAAGTCGCTGAGCTTCGAGTAGGGGCCGAACTCGCCGAGGCCCTCGCCCGCGAGCTTGCCGTCGTCCAGCTCGACCACCGCCATCGCTCGCCCCGCGGCCTCGGCGTAGGGGGCCACCGGGCCCACCTGGCCGATGATCGCACCGACCGTCACCATCGCCACGCTCCAGGCCACCAATCCGAGCCCTCGCGCCAACCTGCTCTTGTTGCCGTACATCGCCTGCTCCTTTCGTGTTGAATGAAACCCGCGCAACAGCATGGCGCGTATGGTGTCCGATACGCAACAGGCACACTGAGCCCTGCGGGAACGAGCTACCTCTCGTTCCGGGAGAATCAGCTCCCTTTCGGCATCGGCTGGATGTGCTTCAGATCCGCCGCCATCCGCACACCGGTGAGACGGGGTCGGGATCGGCCTTGGCCCGATCGTCGTTCGACCCATCCACGTCGTCGGCGTACGCGTTCGGCAGCACGCCGAAGGCGCCTCTGAGAATCCAAACCGTACCGACGATGATCAGACCCAACATGATCCATCGGAGGAGAATTGCGGCGAACGCAATGTCCATCACGGGGACGCGGAAGTCGTACTGGATGAGCTCCGCTCCCCGCTCAGTCATCCAGTGCCAGCCCGTGTGCGCCAGGAAGGCCGACAGCACGATCGTGCCCAGCACCTCGGGAAGCCAACGTCGGAACAGGAAGTCGAGCACCGGCACGGTCAGCGCGAGAACGACGAGCTGACCGAGCTCCACGCCGACGTGGAAGGACAGCAGGGACGTGATGAGGTGAGCGCCGGCGAACTGCAGGGACTCCGAGAGGGCGAACGAGAATCCGAAACCGTGGATGAGCCCGAACCCGAACGCGAGCATCCATCTGCGCTGTAGCTTCGCCCCGATGATGTTCTCGAAGGCCATGAATACGATCGACAGCGCGATCAGCGTCTCGATGAGCGGGGGAAACCAGAGCGCGTTGGGAGCGAGACCGAGCGCCGACGCGATCAGCGTGATCGAGTGGGCGATCGTGAAGGAGGTCGCGATCGGAACGAGCGCCCAGAATCTGCGGAACGGCACGACCAAGCAGAACAGAAACAGCAGGTGATCGATGCCGTCGAGAATGTGCTCGAATCCCAGAACGATGAAGCGCCAGGCGGCCTGGTGCCACCGCGGGTCGAGCCTGAAGAGCCCCAGGTTACCCGTGTACTGGAAGGCGCGCTCCGGGCCGCCGGCCGGCAGGAACCGCAGGACCGTCAGCGTCCTCAGCCCCAGGTGCGCCCAACGGGCGTCGATGGTGAATTCGGAATCCTCCGAGGAGATGGGCCACTCCATGAGCACGTCGAGCATCGCCTGCTGGAACGGAAGATCCGTACCGACGGGAAGAGCGGACGACCGCACGTTCGCGATCGCCGTCTCGTAGCTCTGGAAGGCCCGATCCCCTGGAATGGCAATACGAACGTCGGTCACCTCCGGCAGACCCAGCGAGGTGCCCTCCTCGAACATCTCGACGTAGTTGCCGATCCACTGGACCGCGGCTTCACGGCTCAGCTCGGCCGCCTCGGGTAGCTCCAGGTATCCGGGATCCCGGACGGGGAAGTTGTAGTCCCTCATCGACAGTAGCGGAACTCGAACCAGGGCTCGGATCGTGCCCCCCTCGGGAGCAACGAACGCCTGGAGCGTCACGTCGGCGGGGATCTCGTGCGCCTCACCCGACCAGGTCGGGAGAAGCAGAACCAGCGCGACGACGAGCACGGCCGAGCGGCGGATACGTGCTTGGTCGGACATGGCCGGAAAGCTACCGCAGCCCGGGCGGAGAGGGCTACCTCACCGGGTGACCGTTCGACGATTGTCGGATCGGCCCTCACAGTGTAGATTTCGGGCAGATTGAGCCTGCCCTTCTCTGCCAGGGAGATGAATTTCGATGCAGAAGCGCAACCTGACATACGGTCTGGCTCTGGTCGGACTCATCACTGTCGTCGCCCTCGCCGCAGATGCCATGGACGACATGGCCGCTGCGGCACCCGGGGACGTACCGCTGTTCCAGGTCGACCCGTTCTGGCCGAAGCCGCTGCCGAACCACTGGCTGATGGGTGCCACCATCGGCGTGGCCGTCGACAACGACGACGGCATCTGGCTCGTCCATCGGAATACGCCGGACCAGTTCGCTGCCAACACCGAGATCGGCCTTGCGCAGGACCCGCCGGTCTCCGCGTGCTGCCAACCCGCTCCCCCCGTCCTGCACTTCGACCAGGACGGTAATCTGCTCCACGCATGGGGCGGACCCGGTACCGAGACAGGCGACTACACCTGGCCGGCGTCGAACCACGGCATCGCTGTGGACGACATGGGCAACGTCTGGATCGGCGGCAACGGTGGCGACGATCGGCACATCGTGAAGTTCACGACCGACGGGCAGTTCCTGGCCCAGTTCGGTGAGTCGGGTGTGCCGCTCGACAGCAACAGCGACACGAACTTCGGAATGGTCGCGAAGGTCTCGTTCGACCAGGAGAACAACGAGATCTTCGTGGCGGACGGTTACGGCAACCACCGCGTCGCGGTCTTGGACGCCACCAGCGGTGCCATGAAGCGCTACTGGGGCGCCTACGGAAACCGGCCGACCGACGAGCGTCCGCCGCCTTATCAGCCCGGCGAGACCCCGCCGCAGAACTTCCGCACCCCGGTGCACTGCGCCGACAGAACCAACGACGGGATGGTTTACGTCTGCGATCGTCCGTCGAACCGGATCTCCGTGTTCACGACCGAAGGCAAGTTCGTCAAAGAGACGATCATCGCTCCCGCGACGCTGTCGCAGGGCTCGACGTGGGACGTCGCCTTCTCTCCCGACCCCGAGCAGCAGTTCATGTACCTGGCCGACGGCCAGAACATGAAGGTCTATGTCATCGACCGTGAGTCGCTCGAAGTTCTCTACAGCTTCGGCGACGGTGGCCGCCAGCCCGGCCTCTTCTTCGCGGTGCACTCGATCGCCACGGACTCGTCTGGCAACATCTACACGACCGAGACATACGAGGGCACGCGGATCCAGAAGTTCACGTATATGGGCATGGGCGCGAATCCTGGCGGTGATATCGGCGCCGCGTGGCCGACCGACAGGCGTCGCAGCAACTGATCGCCCAGCCACAGCGGCTGTAGGGCTCGACGGCCTCACCCTTCGGGATGGGGCCGTCGTTTTCATTGGCGGGGATATAGGGATCTGGACTTGTCGCTAGCCACGGCCTGCTAGTGCGGCAACGACCTGCCGAACACGGTGAATTCGAGCACCCCAGGTCGAAGATCTGCTGGCCAGCCGGTGATCGTCAGCCTGACGTAGCGGCACTCCACCGGGGTGATCTCGTCGAACTCGACGGCGTTGTCGCGGTCGTTGACGGTCTTGTCAACAACGATGGTGTACGTGTCGCCGTCCAGCGACACCTCGATCTTGTAGTGGCGGATCCTGGAGCCGTCGCCGCGGTTGTTGGGGCTGGACTCATCCTCCACATCGCCTTCGGGCAGCGCGAACAGGATCCGCGCGGAGTCGACGACGTAGTCCTGTGACCAGCCTGCCGCCAGGTCGAGCTCCATCCAGGGTTCGGTGTCGTCTTTGGCAGGCGCCCACCAGGTTCTGGCGTTGTTGTCGAAAGCGTAGGGGGCGTTGCGGCCCGGGGCCTCGCTGCTGACAACGTAGTTCTTGTCCTGCGACAAGGGCAGCGCGCCGCTATCGTTGCCCTCCCAGGGCTTGTCCCTGACTCCCGGCGCCCACTGTGGGACCTCGGATGGGCCGTTGATGAACATGTTGCCCTGCTCGTCGAAGCCGACGGGATCCATGCCGATACGGCGCTCGAACATACGGTTCCAGTTTCGGTACAGCAGCGTATAGATCGCCCACAGGCTTCCGTCGGGGCCCTCGACGACGCTGTGGTGACCGGAGCCGTTGATCAGTCCGCCGTGATGAACGAGGATCGGGCTGCCCTCGTAGTAGCTGTACGGACCCAGCGGCTTGTCGCTCGTGTATACGCCCACGCCGTAGGTAATCCAGTCGGTTCCCGGGGCGGCGTACTGCAGGTAGTAGGTTCCGTTGTGCTTGGTCATCCACGGCCCTTCGATCCAGCTCTCGGCGCTCATCTCGTTGCGGCTGCCGTAACGCTCCCACACATGCGCGGGCTCGAAGCGGAAGAAGTGCTCGTAGGGACCCGCGAACCTGCGCAGGTCGGTGCGGTCGAGCTCGACGCCGTACACGCCGTCGGTGCCACCGCCGGCGTAGTAGAGGTAGACGCGGTCGTCGTCGTCGACAAAGACCGCCGGGTCGAATACGCCCCCGTCCTCGCAGCCGCCGCAAGCGGCGTGCAGGTCGCCCTCGAGCCGATGGCCGTGCTCGTCGACGAAGTCGCCGAAGAACTCGAAGGGGCCCAACGGATCACGGCTGCGAAACAGCCCGGAGTCGTTGCCGGTCAGGTATACGTAGCCCTCGTAGGCGAAGGCCGTGGGCGCCGAGATACCGCGGCCTTCCGGAATGGATACCAGGTGGTGCTTCCAGCTCACCAGGTCTTCGGACGACCAAACGGCCGCCCCGAGGCTTCCGCCGGGCGAGACTCCGCCGGTCAGATACAAGTAGTACTTCGCTCGAAACCTGATGACTGTGGGATCGGCCAACCGTCCGGCGTTCTCCATGACGAGCGGGTTGACGTAGCGCAGCCGCTGCTGCGACGGGACTCCGGTTGCACCGTCCCCGCCGTCTTGCACCCGGGCAGCGTTGGGTGCGACCCCGCAAAGCACTGCCGCGATGGCCAGTACTGCTACTCGACGGTGCATGACGCCTTTCACGACTCCAAGTTGCCGAAGCGGTAGGCGCACCATATCCCAAGGCGGTGGTGAGAACGAAAGCGCAGCCGTGGTCGAAGTGTGGCGGCCTGCTAGCGCTGCCGCCCGCGCGGCATGCGCTCGAGCATCGAATCGAGCTCCTCGGCGTCGATCACACCGTCGCCGTTCGTGTCGGCGCGGTCGAAGAAGCGCTCGCGCAT
This sequence comes from Acidobacteriota bacterium, assembly GCA_965205505.1. Lineage (GTDB taxonomy): Bacteria > Acidobacteriota > UBA890 > UBA890 > WLXD01 > DASCOT01. The sequence continues at coordinate 1,395,502 of CBDBHB010000009.1, read as the reverse complement.
CGGCTCAGGCACCTCGTCGCGGACAATCAGGCCATCGGCGTTGGTATCCCAGCTCCGAATCCGCTCGCGCATCATGTTGCGGTCAGGTCTGCCCTGCCCGCCGCCCGGCATTCCACCAGGTCCGCCCGGCATTCCGCGGCCCCCGCCGAACCGGCCTCCAGCGCCGCGGCCGAAGGCACGGCCGCCGTCGGGATCGGCCACCAGCGAGATCTCGTAGCTCTGCGTTACCGGGATGCACCAAGTGTTGTCGTTGTCGCAGGCATAGTAGGTAACGGTGAGCTCGAGAGGCTCTTCGCCCTCACCCGGTGGGCGATCGGCATTGATCTCGACGAGAAACTCGCGCGGGTCGGCATCGGCCTCTTGCTCGACCTCGGGGAAGGTCGCCGCCGCCGGATTGAGCTCCACGCCCTCGGGCGACGCGATCGAGTACTCCGGCTGCGGCGCCAGGTTGTTCCAGTGCACCCGGTAGATCGGATCGAGAACAAAGCCGAGGTAGAGCTGTCCCCTGCCCTCCTCCAGAACGCCCGGACCGGCCTCGACGCGGAGCTTGGCGTAGGCCGGAAGATCGTTCACCGAATCGGTCAGTTCGATCTCCAGCGGCTGCATGCGCCCCGGGAGCTGGAGCCGCGGCACGACACCGGTCGCCACCGTGGGCTCGTAGTAGTCGGGGGCGGGCATGTCGAGGTCGGCCACAGAGGTCGGATCGTCTACGGGTCCGATGAGATTTTCGAGGTCAACACTCAGCGCCGAGGGATCGCTCCACGCCCGGCGCGCCACGACCTTGCCCTCAGGATCGATCACCAGTTCGGCGTTGGGCACGTCCCCCAGGGCTCGCTTGAGCTCGTTGTCCATGTTGTCGGCAATCCAAGTGACCTCGGTGCCGAGGGCTCGCTTGGCCTCGGCGATGTGCATCAGACGCTCCGCCAGCGTTATCGGCTGCACGTAGCCGTTGAGCCCGGGGTGGGCGAGCGACTTGTAGACGTAGAAGAACTCGACGCCTTCAGGACCGTAGTCCCGCAGTAGGGTCTCCACCCGGGAGACCTTGCTCAGGAAGGGCGGTCACGTGAGGCAGCCGAGAATCACCACCGAGTAGTGACCCTGCAGCAGCTGCTCCAAGGAGACCGGTGTGCCGGCATCGTCGTAGACGGTGATGTCGGGCATCGACTCGCCGATGCCTGGCACCACCGCGTCGAACTTCCGGTTCATCATGTCGCGGCCGGAAAAGCCCTGGCCACGTTCGACTCCCTGGAGCCGCTCGCGGACGCCGCCCTGTGCGATCGCCGGCGGGCCAATGCTCAAAACGATCACCGCAACGAGCAGGCTCGAGAGAGCTTGCCTTGTCAGTCGGATCTCCATGTCTCACTCATAACGCAGTCGAGCCAGCGAGGTATAGTCCACGCCCGTAAAGTTTTGTAAACCTTCGCCCGCTGAGGTGCAGTTGAGCGCAACGGTGCAGAGAAAAGCCCGCGTCGCGGCGTGGACCGAGCTCGACGACGGCAAGCCCGCCTACGCGCTGGTGGCGGGCGTCGATCTCGTCGTCTTGCGAGCCGGCACCGACGTATCGGTCTTCTACGGCCGCTGCCTGCATCGGGGCGTGCTGCTTGCCGATGGCCGTGTCGATGGCGATCGGCTGGTGTGCGGCGTGCACGGCTGGAGCTACGACCGCCAGACCGGCGTGACGCCGCGCGGCAAGGTGCTGCCGCGTTTTGCAGCATGGGTAGACGAGGAAGCGGACGCGGTAATGGTCGACGCGGCCGAGGTCGAGGCATGGCAGAAAGAGCACCCGCAACCGTACAATCGCGACGCGTATCTGGGCCTCTACGCCGATCCGACGGGGACCTCGCTCGAGCCCTACAACCGGCACATTCAGAACCTCGCCGAGCACGGTCTCGAGAAGGTCGGCCACCACGGTCCGGTCTCGGCGATGGGCGTGGCGCTCACCGAGCTGCCGCGGTGGGACGACCTGCAGATCGTCACCGCGCAGCTCGCCCGCAAGCCGCTGCTCGACGAAGCCGAGGTCGGCACCGAGCTGGTCGTCGGGCCGAACGCGGCCAAGCCCCTGCGGCTCGACATCCCGCTGTTCGTGAGCGACATGAGCTTCGGCGCCATCAGCGCCGAGGCCAAGGTTGCCCTGGCGACCGGTGCGGAGCTGGCCGGCACCGGGATCTGCTCCGGTGAGGGTGGCATGTTACCCGAGGAGCAGGAGGCCAACTCGCGGTACTTCTACGAGCTCGCCTCGGCCCGCTTCGGCTGGGATCTCGACAAGGCCGCCCGGTGCCAGGCATTTCACTTCAAGGGCGGGCAGGGCGCCAAGACAGGGACCGGCGGCCATTTGCCCGGACACAAGGTGTCGGGGCAGATTGCCGAGGTGCGCGGCCTCAAGCCGGGGCAGGCGGCGATAAGCCCGGCAACGTTCCCCGACCTGACCACCTCAGAGGATTTCCGCGAGGTCTCCGACCAGGTTCGCGAGGCGAGCGGCGGCATCCCCATCGGCTTCAAGATCTCGGCGCAGCACATCGAGGCCGATATCGACTTCGCCCTCGAGGCCGGCGCCGACTACATCATCCGCGGCGGCGGCACGGGCGCGGCTCCGGAGCTATTCAAAAAGAACATCTCGGTGCCGACGATTCCGGCGCTGGCGCGGGCGCGCCGCCACCTCGGGAAGTCGCGCGACGTGACGCTGATCATCACCGGGAGGCTCCGCACCGAGGCCGACTTCGTGAAGGCCCTCGCCCTCGGGGCCGACGGCATCGCGCTCGCCAACTCGGCGATTCAGGCGATCGGCTGTCTCGGCATGCGCGCTTGCCACACCAACAACTGCCCGGTGGGAATCGCGACGCAGCAGGACCATCTCCGTGCCCGCCTCGTGATCGACGAGTCGGCGCGCCGGTTGAGCACCTACTTCACCGCCACGGTGGAGCTGATGGGAGTCATGGCCCGCGCCTGCGGCCACGCGCATCTGAACCAGCTCGATGCCGACGACCTCACGACGTGGAGCCGCGATATGGCCTCCCTCGCCGGAGTTCGCTACGCCGGCATCGGCGACGCGCGGTAATTCCTTAGCAGGCCGTGGTGGAAGTGTGGCGGGCCTGGCCTGCTAGGGTTTCTGTTCGAAGCTGAGCTCCGGGTTGAGGCGTCCACCGCCGCTCATCTCCTTGCCGTCGAGGTAGACGGTGGGCGTCGAGAGCATGATGTCCATGTGGAAGTCGCAGGGCCCGACGGTGCCGCCGAAGGTCGGGTTCTGGTAGCCGAAGCCGAAGTCGACGGCCGCCAGCTTGCGCTCGTCCTCGATCATGTGGCCGGAGATGCCCGCCTCGGGGTTGAGGCCGATGCTGAAGTGGCAGAGCTCGTAGATCGCCGGCTGGCCGCAGCTCTCCAACCACTGGCGCATCGTGTTGGCCTCCTTGCCACCGTCCACCGAGGTCACGACACCGCTCTCGAGCGTGAAGCTGTAAGGCTCGTGGACGATGCCCTGGACGCTGTCGCTGGCATCGATGACGACAGTGCCGTTGATCGTATCTTCGAGCGCCGCGATGCTGACCTGGGCGCCGGGGAAGAAATCGATCTCGCCGTCTTCGGTCAGGGCGCCGTCGCCAACCTTGCACTTGCGATCGCCGAGACGGAACTCCACATCGGTTCCCTCGGGTGAGGTAACGCGGCAGTGGTCGGCAGCATGCCAGAGATCGACGACGCGATCGACGTTGCGCAACATGGCGTCGACGTCGACGTTCAGGAGCCCTCGCATGACATAGTCCTCGACGCCGGCGATGGCACAGAACAGCGCCCGCGTGCCGTTCGCCCGCGCCTCCAGCATCGGCTTGGAAGCGTCGATGCCATCGTCGCAGATCGACAGGATGAGCCGGCTGGCGCGAATCGCGTCCGAGAGGATCGGTCCCGGCTTGGTGGCAACGTCCTGCGTTGCCGACACCGGCTTGACGATGAGCTGGGCATCAGCGCCGGCGCGGATGCCGGCGTCGAGCAGCACTTTCGCCAGCACCTGATCGGCGCTGGCGTCGGCCAGAACGAGCAGCGCATCGCCGGGCTCCGGCCGGACGAGGCTCTTGATAACGATGTCGCCGAATTCTTCCGAATGCAGGGTGGGGACCATCTCGCTCCCTCGTGTCAGTAGCAGGTGAACCGGACGGATCGATCAGATTGGCTCGGCTTGCAAGAACTTGGGCTTGCTGAACGCATGCTTGCTCTGCGACAGGCGCAGGCGTGCGAGGCTTTCGGCCATCATGGCGGAAGCCTGGATCGGCTCGATTACCGGCACGTCGAGCCCTTCGCGCAGCCGCTCGATGACCTCCAGCCCACCATAGCCGATTACCGAATCGGCGCCGTCCTCCGTCACCGCAAGGCGGCCTTGCTCGAGCATCTCGGCGGCGAGGGTCGCCCCCCCTGCTGCGAAGTCCAATGATCCGGCGAGCACACTGCGGACCGACGCCAACTTGCGCTGTAATCCATAGCGGGCGGCAACCTCCTCGTAGCGGCGCGCCCGACTGCCAGTCTGGCGGCCGCTGCTCGATCCCGGCATCAAGAACGAGAATCGGCGCCCCACCATCGAAGCGTAATGCATCGCCGCCTGCGCCTCGCCAATCACCGGAATATCGAGCGCCTCCTTGGCAGCAACTACACCAGGCTCCCCGAGACAGCCCATGGCGACGGCGTCGTAGCCCGCCCGCTCGGCGTCGATCGCCGCTTGAACGTGCTGCAGAGCGACCAGCTCCGAGGTGTAGGAGTCGCTGATCGCGTCGACTGGTGCCTCGGGCAGATCGACCAGCGTGATCTTGACGTCGGGACTGGCCAGCGGCTCCAGCAGCTCGCGATGGATGTCGCCCCACGATTGCAGCCCGTCGCGCACCGGAATGATGGCGCAAATACGGATCTGACGATTCATCAGCCTCCCTCCAGCCACATCGGATAGACGTTCTGCGTCAGCGGGTGTCCCTTCGTCGGGTTGTAGCCTCGCACGTAGTCGCGCTGGGCTGACAGGGCCACCATCGTCACCACCGGGGTGAACGGCATGTCGTTGCGTAGGATCTCCATCGCCTCCCGATACATGTCGCACCGCAGCGCGGAGTCCATCTCGCTGACCGCGTCGTCAAGCAGCCGGTCCACCCGCGCGCTGGAGTAGAAGGCGAAGTTTCGCCCGCCGTTGCCGGCCTGGCTCGAGTGCGCCAACCGAAACAGGTACTGATGTGGATCGGGTGAAGACACGTAGATCCAAATCGTGCCCACATCGGTGGCGGTCTCGAGCGACGCGTAGTTGGCAACCTTGGCATCGAACTCGATGTCGAGCGCCGTCAGCGTGATGCCGAGATCGGCCGCACCCGCCTGCAGCAGCAAGAAGAAGTCAGTCTCTCCGGTGGTACCCTCGAACGCCATGCTGAGCTCGAAGCCGCCCTCGGGATAACCCGCCGCGCTCATCAGCTCTCGCGCCTCGTCGAGGTCAGTTCGGGCCGGCGGCGTGGTGGGGTCGTAGCAACCGGCGCCATCGGGAAGCGGTCCCCGGGCGATCACCGCGTTGCCATGCCTGAGGTGCGCAACGTGGCCGCTGTAGTCGTAGGCGAGCGCCAACGCCCGGCGTACCCGCGGGTCGCGCAGCTGCTCGGTCTGCGTGTTGAAGGCGAAATAGAGCTGGTTGAGGGTCGGCTCTCGATTCAGCACGAGGCCGTCGACGCCCCGCAGAGCCTCGAAGCTGTCAGCGCTCGAAAGGTAGATCCAATCGGCATCACCGTTCTCGAGTGCCATGCGTCGTGTCCCCTCCGCCTGGATCATGCGGAACACGGCGCTGTCGATGTGCTTGCCTGCCCAGCCCTTGAAATAGTCGGAAAAGCGCTCGATCGTGTAGCTCTGCTGCGCCTCGAACGACGCCAATCGGTACGGTCCGCTGCCGGCCTCGTGGTTCTGAAGCCACCTCTGTCCCCAGTCGCCGTCCTGCTCGTGAGCACGCACGAGCTTCGCGTTGAGAATGTAGAGGTGGCTGAGCGCCGGCAGGAGACCCGGGTACGGAGCCGACAGCAGGATCGCAACGGTGCGCTCGTCGATGATCTCCGCGCCGGCTATCAGCGACATGTACGCGTACACACCGATCCCCAGAGCCACCGTCCGCTCGATCGTGTAGGCAACGTCGGCGGCGCCGACCGTGGAACCGTCGTGGAAGCGCACCCCCTCGCGAAGACGGAACGTGTGGCGAAGCCCGTCGGGCGACAGCACCGCGCTCTCGGCCAGCTCCATTTCCAGCTCCATGGTGCCCGGCCGATACTGAATGAGCGAGTTATAGAGGTTGAGCGCCGGGTTGTTGATGCGGCTATCCTCAGCCCCGATCGGATCGAGACCCGGGGGAACCCCCTCGATCAGGGCCACGAAGCGGGAGCGGGACGGGCCCCGCTCGGCGACGCACCCCAGCGATGCGACGAGCAGAAAGATCGCCAGGGCGGAACTGGAGTTGGCTCGCGCGCGACCGTGCATGGCACCAAGGCTATCCTGCGCGACGGATGGCTCGAGGCTCGGCGAAACCGCGATTCCGGAACCGGCGCCCGACATGGTCTCAGTGAATTAGCAGGATTCGTTCGTTGGGGGGATAGAGATACTCGACCCCCCGGCTGGTCACGATGTGATTGCCCTCGATGTTGATCGAAACGGGATAGCTGGGCCGCTCGGGAAGATTCGTGTGAACCATGTACTCGAAAGAAAACATGTGGTTCTCCTGAATCACCAAGTGATCTCGGTCTGATCGGAATGGCGCCACCGAAGGCCCCACCGTCACCAGGCTGCCACTGTTGTTGCCCTGACTGTGGAGGTCGATGGAAAATCCGGACCTGTCGGTGTTGATCAGCGCCTCCTGCACGAGTTTGTAGTCCTCTTCGCCGATGTCGATAAAGGGTGTGTAGATGTAGTCGGCGGCCTCCAGGGCTTCGACGATGGCGGCCAACGTCGCGCCGGCCGTTCTACCGACCCTGATCTGACCGCGGATGATCTCGCGGGCCCCGACAGCTCGGTCGAAAGCGTGCTGAATGCTCGCTGGCGCGGCCGTCTCTCCTTCTCGAAGGACGTAGGCGTTGCGCTTGTAGTCGGTGGAGAAGTAGTCGAGATACCTGACGCCGGTGTCGTAGCTCAGGAAATCACCGCGCTGGATGACATAGTCGCGGCCACCGGACCGCCTGGGCGTCGACGCGGTCGCCGAATACAGAACACCGGGCGAACCCGCGCCGCCATCGGGGCCTCGCAACAGGCCCCGCTGGTGAAACTGCTCTCGTACCCACGCACCCACCTCGCCCAGGGTAGTTTCACCCGGCGTTATGACCTCGTTGGACAGCGCCCGCTCGAGGATTTGCCGGTGTATCTCCAGGGCGTTGGCGTAGGCAACGATCTCCCGCTGCGTCCGGCGCACTCGGAAGTCGGTGATCACGTTTTCTGCAGAGATGATTCTCGCCGAGTACTCCGGCCCCAAGATTTTTTCGAGCTTGACGTATTGCGAGTGAGATATGCCGTCGGCGATCGCTAACCAATCGGATGTGTTGACCGCGATCGTCGACGGGTCCCGCTCGGCAACGAAATCACGCAGCTCGTCGTAAACCGAGAAATCTTGATCGCCGTAGTCATAGCCGGCGATCGCCATGCGGATCTCCCGCGAACCGAAGATATCGAAGAAATCCCGATTCCCTCCGCCGCCGAACAGCGCTCGCTCGATCCGGTCGCCTCCCCGGTCGGTGAACACGATGTAGCCCCACGCGTTGCCGAACTGCTGGACCATCGGATCGGGATCACCCAGGCGGGTGACATGGATCCACATGTCGACGTTGTTGTCGCGCATGGCCCCGGGAAGGATCAGGTCGAGCTTCTCCGTGCGCATCAGATGGAGGATTTCCGCGCTCGCCTTCGCCGTGATCACGTCCGACTGCGCGTACGCGAGCGGTACGGTGAGCAACGCAGAAATCGAGAGCACGGCTGCCCGCACGGGCACTGTGCATGTCATGAGGCTTCTCCTTCAGCTAGCACGCCGTGGTGAAAGTGTGGTGGGTCTGGTTACGGCGAGTTGGGGCCAGATGCAAGGCGGCCTGACACTGGCGATGCCCTAGCCATCGTCGAGGAAGGCCAACGCCGCAAATGGCCCCAAATCGCCATACCCCTTCGGGCGACAGGGGGTTGCGCGCGTTTGCTGCGTCGTTCCTCGTCAACGATGGGGTAACCATCGCCTCCTCCTCTCTCCTTGCCTCCAATTCGCAAGACCCTGTCAGACCCACCACACTTTCACCACGGCCTGCTAGCGGCCCGCTTCCACCAGTGAGGCTCAGCGCGGCGGTTGCGAAGCGAGCCACCGATACATGCCGCGCACGTTCAATGGAAAGTATTCCTCGTAACGGCCCCAACTCTCGTATTGGAGTAGCCGCACGGTCGCTGCGGCTTCGTCCTCCGACTTTCCGGCCTCGATCGCTTGCCGCACCACGTCGCGTAGCGCGTCATAGTAAACGATCTGGCCATCGATCGACTGGCGGTCGCCCGGCAGATCGTGTCCGAACAGCATCGTTTCGTAGCTCAGCTCCTGCACACGCTGCAGGGTATCGAAGAAGTCGGGAAACTCGTGCGCGTACAGGTCCCGGTAGGGCGTGGTGCCGTTGGTTACGATGTCGACAGCAAAGGCAATCCTATCCTCCCTAAGGAGCGCCACGAGCATGTTGTCTGTGTGGCTCTTACCCAAGTAGTAGAGGTCGAGAGTCCGCCCACCGTGGTGAAGCGTCATGCGATCGGTAAACGTGATCGTCGGGAGCGGCAGAGCAGGGTCTGCCGCCGCCCGGATCGGCTCGACGGCGTTGGCGTGCGCGATGATCGGCACCTCGCCGAAAGCAGATTGCAAGACCATCGCGCCGGTTGCGTGATCATCGTGGCTGTGGCTGTAGACGATCGCCAACAGCTTCGCTCCGGGCGCCACCCGCTGAATCTCCCGAGCGTAGATCTCGGCAGCCTCGACCGACAGCGGATCGAACGCAATCACGCCATCTTGCGTGACGACGAAGAGATTGTAGTGCCCTCCGTAACGGAACTGATAAACACCGTCGGCCACCTCGGTGGTCTCCCAATCACCCTGGAGCGCCGGCACTGCCGCGGCCATGGTGAGGAGCGCCGAGATCACGGCAAGGGCAAGGGCCAATGCTCCGATCCGATATGTACGTCGCATGTTCAACTCCTGGGTCACAGGCTGGATCGTAGTCGGCACGGATTCTAGGTGATCTTTCGAACAATCTCCGGAACCCCCGTTGTCACTCCACCCGGACCAGAGATAGATTCCAACCTCTCCGCGAGTCGCGGTGCGAAGTTGACCGCCAAGGGAGGCACATCGTGCGTAGGACGTGGCTGCTGCTAGCACTGTTTCCGTTCCTCATCGTTGCCGCCGAGTACGAAGCGCGGTCGCAAGATTCGTCGGGACCCATCAGCAGGCCGGCACCACAAAACGAGGTGCGATTGGAAAAAGGCCGCATGGTTCCGATGCGGGACGGGGTGCGACTCGCCACCGACCTGTACTTTCCGAAGGTTCCCGACGAGACGCTGCCCGTCGTTCTCATCCGGACTCCCTACAACAAGAACGAATTCAGAGACGACAAAGACGGCGATGCCTACATGTTCGCGTCAAGAGGCTTCGTGGTGGCTGTGCAGGACAGCCGCGGGAAGTTCGAATCCGAGGGAATCTACTCGCCGCCGGCGGGGAGCGAGGCCGAGGATGGCTACGACGCCGTTGACTGGATTGCCAAACAACCTTGGTCCAATGGCAAAGTCGGGATGCACGGCTGTTCGTATCCGGCCGAGGTGCAGGCAGCCACGGCGCCGCTGAAGCACCCTAACCTGACCACGATGATCCCCCGAAACGGGCCGTTCATCGGCGCCGCGAACGGCCGGTATCGATACTGGTCGGGCTTCAAGGGCGGAGTTCTCGACTTCGCCGCCACCCTACCGTGGTACTTCAGCAGCGGTAACAAGTATTCCTTCAAGCCACCCCCGGGGCTCTCGGACGAGGAGATTGCCAGGATCCGCGAGTTCTACCATCCCGAGGCAAGCGCGGCACCGGAGCCGGATTGGGAGGAGCTCGTCTGGACGTTGCCCCTGGTCGACATCATGAACAAGGCGGGGGCACCCCCGAACGACTTTCTCGACCTGGCGACGCGGGATTTCGGCGACCCCTGGTGGCACGACACGATGGGCTACTACGACGGCACCGAGACCATCGCTGTCCCGGCTCTACACGTGAGCTCCTGGTACGACATCAGCGTCGACGAGACGATCTACGAGTTCAACTATTTCCGCGAGCGAGCCGTTACGGAGACCGCCGCCGACAATCAGTTCCTGATCATCGCCCCAACGACCCATTGCAGCTACGACCGCGCGACCGAACACACCGTGGTCGGCGATCGGGATATCGGCGACGCGCGGCTCGACTACTACTCGATCTATATCAAGTGGTTCGACTACTGGCTCAAGGGGGAACAAACCGGCGTCACGGACATGCCGAAGGTCCAGTACTACACGATGGGAAGCAACGAGTGGCGTTCGGCCGACCGATGGCCGCTGAGCGAGACCGAGTACACCAAGTACTTCCTGCATAGCGGTGGCGATGCGAACAGCCGCTACGGGCAAGGGCGGCTTTCCGCCGTAGCCCCCGGCGACGAGCCAGCCGACACCTTCGTCTATGACCCCGCCCATCCGGTACCGTCCACGGGTGGTCCACGCGGGACCTCCTGGGGGACGTCCTCCGGTGCGATCGATCAAGGGAGCGTCGAAATTCGCAACGACGTCCTCGTCTACACCACACCACCGCTGGAACACGGTATCGAGGTAACCGGCCCGATTACCGCCGTGTTCTACGTGTCGTCTTCGGCGAAGGATACGGACTTCACCGCCAAGCTCGTGGACGTGTACCCCGATGGCACGGCCTACAACATTCAAGGTGGAATTCTGCGCGCCCGCTACCGCGAGGGATTCACCAAGAAGGTCTGGATGGAAGAAGGCGGCGTGTACCAGATTCAGGTCGACCTGGATGCCACGAGCAACTACTTCGCACCCGGGCACAGGATTCGACTACAGGTGTCGAGCAGTGACTTCCCGGCCTACGAGCGCAATCTGAACACCGGCGGCAACAACTACGATGAGACGGAATGGGTCGTCGCCGAGAATACGATCCATCATTCCCAGCAATACCCGTCTCACCTCGTCCTCCCGGTAATTCCGAGTCGGGAGGACTAGCCGGCCTATTGGAACGTCTTGTCGTACCAGAAGTCCTGAAGGATGCGCGACGTCTGCGTGAGGACCGCTCCACCCGCCTGCAGCTGTATCCGGTATTGTCCGGGCTGAACCCGGTGTAGCACGTAATCTCGTCCACGCATTCCCGGCCGCCCCTGCACTCTCGTCCTCAGCGAGAGTCCGGTTCGGCCGACCTCCTCGTCGGGGGCTCCGAAGAACTCGTTGGTGTCGTAGTAGTCGTAGAAAGGCTCCGCCTCGCCGGTTCTCATCTCTTCATCCCAGCGGGCCACCGCCTCCGGCGATTTCTTGTCGCCCCGCCGCGTCATTCCCCACATGACGCTGTTGAGTCCCGCGTTCCCCGGACCCTCGAGCTCGTTGATCAGAATCGCCCCGTTGTAGACCGACAGCGTCACGCCCTTCGGAATGGCGCTCTTGAGATAGTAATTGAGCATCACCCCTTGCGGCTCGTTCTCGCCTTCGAAGTTCTGATCGGCGACCGCGGTCTGCCGTGGCATGACCCACTGGACCTTCGTCTCGATCTGGAACAAATGGACATCGCTGTCGATGACCTCTTGGGTCAGCTCCTGGAGCGGTGAGATGTCGGCGATATAGAGGCCGCGGCCGAACGTCCCGACCACGAGATCGTTCTCGCGCGGATGGATGACCAGATCGTGCACCGGAATTGCCGGGAGGTTGTTCTTGAGCTCATTCCAGTGCCGCCCGCCGTCGAGCGTCACGTGCACGGTTCGGTCGGTTCCCACGAAGAGCAGGTTGGGGTTCTTGTGATCTTCGCGGATCACGTTGATGCTCTCGTCAGGCAAGTTGCTCGCTATGGATGTCCAGGTGTCCCCGTAGTCGGTCGTCTTGTAGACAAACGGTGCGTAGTCGACCATGTGGCGGCCCGTGAACGTCACGTAGGCGGTGCCCGGGGCGTGGTGCGACGCGATGACTCTCGACACCCAGTATTCGGGGTTGTCGGGAATACTGTCGTTGAGGAGCGTCCAGTTCTCGCCGCCGTCACGGCTTACCTGCACGTTGCCGTCATCCGATCCGGCCCACAGCAGACCCTGTTCGACCGGTGATTCGTCGATCGTTGTCAACGTGCCGTACTGGCTGACCTCACGACCGCCGAACTTCGACGCATCGTGCTTGGTGAGGTCGGGGCTGACCTCCTCCCACCGCTCACCGCGAAACGGCGACTTCAGAAGGATGTTGGCCCCGTGGTAGATCACGTCCGGGTCGTGCGGCGAGATCAGCAGCGGCGCATTCCAGTTAAAGCGGAGGTCCCGGTTGTCGCGGTAACGGATCCTGCGTCGCACGCCAGTCTTCTGGTCGTTGCGCGAGAGGCCACCGAACTGTGATTCGGTATAGAGCCAGCGACCGTTCGTCGGGTCGACCTGGTTGTAGAAACCGTCGCCGCCTTGCACGTGTTCCCAATCCTCGAAGCGGATCGGAAACCTGCCCTTCTTGGCGCTCGGGCCCTTCCAGGAGCCGAAATCCTGCAGGCCAGCGTAGACGTTGTATGGATACTCCATATCGACTCCGATGGCGTAGATCTGCGCCATCGACACGTTGTCGATATGCAGCCAGTTCGCCCCCGAATCGAAGCTCGTCGCGAAGCCATAGTCGTATCCCAACAACATATGCTGGCTGTTTTCCGCATCGATCCAAAGAACGTGATTGTCGCCGCCGTACTCGAAGGCACGCGACCAGCTTCGGCCGCCGTCGGTCGATTTGTGGACCATCGACGCCATCACGTAGACGGTGTTCTCGTCGTTGGGATCGACAACAATCTGACCGTAGTAATTGTTGCGCTCGCCGACCGCATCTTCGGTGGTCTGGCGCCACGAATCGCCGCCGTCATCGGTTCGGTAGACGACATTACCCACCGGCTCCACGGCCGCCGGCTGGCCAGCCTGAACCTCACGCCAACGATCTTCGTAGGAAACGCCGGCGGAATTGTCGTTCTCGATGACCGCATAGAGAATCGCCGGATTCCGCGCATACATCGAGAGACCGATCTTGCCGATCAATCCGCTGGGAAGACCATTCGATAGCTTCGTCCATGTGGCGCCGCCATCGGTTGTCTTGTGAATGCCGCTGCCGGGGCCGGAGCCCGAGAACCCCCACGGCCTGCGAATCCGCTGGTACGTGGCCGCATACAGAACGTCGGGGTCGCGGGGGTCCATGACGATGTCCGTTGCACCGATCGCCACACCGTCGACGGCCACTCCAAGAGACTTGGTCCATGTCTGGCCGCCGTTCGTACTCATGTACACGCCGCGCTGTGGACTATCCGCGTAGTAGCGTCCCTGTGCCGCCACATAGACGATGTCGGGATTGGTGGGATGAACGGCCAGCCTGCCGATCTGTCCCGACTCCTGCAGGCCGACGTTCAGCCATGTCGCACCCCCGTCGTCCGACCGATAGACGCCGTCCCCGTGGTACGCGCTGTTTCTGAGGTTTCCCTCCCCGGTGCCGACGTAAACGATGTTGTCGTCGGACGGGGCAACGACAACGTCGCCGATCGACGATGTCTGCTCATCGTCGAATATCGAATCGAACGTCGTCCCGTTGTTAACCGTCTTCCACAGTCCTCCGGGGCCGGCGCCAACGTAGAACACGTACGAATTCTGCTGCGATACGGCGAACGCAACCACTCGACCGCCCGGCCGCGTCGGGCCGATTTCTCGGTAGTGCACCCAGTCGAGAACATTGCCTGAGCCTGACTGCCCTCGAGCGCCGGAAGCGACCATGGTGGCCAGCAGCACAAAACTCAGAGCGATCCGCTTGAACGACTTCATCACTGCCTCTCCCGAAACCCCGGCGCCCAACGAGCCCGAACACACTTCTCAGCATTTTCTGTATGGCTCGGCGAAGAGGAAATCAGCTGTTTGATCGGCTCGCTGTTTGTCGACGCAGTCTGCCAGCCGGCGCTTCGGGTTGCCAATCCGGTCCACGTCCTTGCGAAGCGCCTTCACCGTCTGCCCAACTGCCTGCGAGTCGATCGCCGTCAGCCGCGCACCTCGAAGATGGCCTCCAGCTCAACCGGCATGTTCGCCGGCAACGACGCCATGCCGACGGCGCTACGCCCGCCCTTTCCTCTCTCCTCGCCGAACACTTCGACGAGCAGCTCGCTGAAGCCGTTGATTACCTGCGGCTGCTGGCCGAAGTCAGGCGTGCAATTGACCATGCCGAGCACTTTCACCAGCCTCACTACCTCATCGAGGCTGCCCAAGGTGTCGCGCACGGTGCTCAGCAGGTTGAGCCCGGCGACTCGCGCGGCCGCATATCCCTGCTCCACCGTCATGTCGGCACCGATCTTTCCCGGCATAGGCGATCCATCGGGATAGCGTGGCGTATGACCTGCGGTGAACAAGATGTTGCCGGTGCGCACCGCCGGCACATAGACCGCGACCGGACGTGGCGGCGGTGGCAACTCGATGCCGAGCTCCCGCAATCTCTGCTCGGGGCTCACACCCTGCGACAACCCGACCGCGGCCGCCTCCGATGCCTCGGCGACGGCAGCCTCGCCCGATGTCAGCGCAAGAAGCGCGCCGCCAGCGGTGGCTAGACACTGGCTGCGCAGGAACCTTCGACGAGTTTCTCGTATCGACATACGTAGGTGCCTCCCTCTTGCCCCCGCTCGGGGCAGTGATGTCGTCCGTTTTGCCCGGGTGGGCGGAGCCGGCGGCGTGATTGTGCCCAAATCCGCGCCTGCGCGGAACCGGGCACAGCGATTCCTGCTCACGCACGGACCACCCTCCGGACGGCGCCATGGCAGTTTCCGCTCAGTAATCATCGCGCTTCCACCATAGTCTGGTAGCGGCAGCTCGGGTGCATCGGCTACGGTCGATCGGCGCTGCCAGCGCGGCGGCACCTACCAGATCTGGAGGCTCAAGATGAAAGTTGCTCGACTCCTGGCGATCGCTTGCTCGCTGCCATTGCTCGGCGCCGCCCTCGTGACCCCGCAGGAACCGGTCCGCTGGGACGTCGTCGGCGAAATACTCGACGAGGCCTTCAACAATTCCCAGGTCATGGAGAACGCTGGCTGGCTGACCGATGTGTTCGGGCCGCGCAACTCCAAGTCGAGCGGCTACCGGGCGGCGGCCGAGTGGTCACGGCAGCGGCTCGAGGACTACGGGCTCTCCAACGCCCGGCTGGAGCCGTTCGAGTTCGGCCGTGGCTGGGAAAACCAGTACTCCTCGTTCCACATGGTCGAGCCGCAGTACATGCCGATCATCGGCTATCCGGCAGCCTGGTCGGCGGGCACCAACGGCAAGGTCCGACTGCAAGCCATCCACGTGAACCTCGACGAGATCGAGTCGGCGGCCGACCTGGAGCCGTACCGACAAGAGATCGCGGGGAAGGTAGTTCTGATTGAGCCCTTGCGCGAGCTCAGCGACCAGTACGGGCCGTCGATCACTCCTTACAGCCAAGCAGAGCTCGACGACATGGCCAGGATCCCGATCGGCCCGGCCGAATCGCGCCAACGTCGTCGACGCGGCGACGGGCTATCGCTGGAGCAACGTATCGACCTGGTCTTCGAGGCGGGTGCTACGGCAGTGGCGCGCACCGACGGAAGCCACGCCTACGGCACGGTCGACGGCGCGGTGAATGGCTACGCCATGACGCGGCGCATGTGGGAGATGAACGCGCCACCACCGATTACCGAGTGGATTCTCGCCGCCGAACACTACAACCGCATGGTGCGCATCCTCGACATGGGCGTTGCCGTCGAGATGGAGGCCGAGGTCAGGGTGGACTTTCCTGGCGATGACCCGATCGACTACAACGTCGTCGCCGAGATTCCGGGAACCGACTTGGCCGATGAGCTCGTGCTGGTGGGCGGCCACCTGCAATCAGAGCCGATCGGTACCGGCGCCACCGACGACGCCGCTGGCGTGGTCATCTCGATGGAGGTGGTGCGCATCTTTCAGGCGCTCGGGATCAAGCCTCGCCGGACGATCCGTATCGGACTGTGGGGCGGCCACGAGATGGGCCTGTTCGGCAACCGGTCTCACGTGCGACAGAACTTCGCCGATCTGGAGAATCGCGAGTACAAGCCCGACTACGACAAGCTGTCGGCATACTTCAACGTCGACAACGGCGCTGCCCGAATCAAGGGCGTCTCAGTGCTCGGAAGCGAAACCATCCGGGGGATCTTCACCGAGTGGATCAAGCCGCTGCACAACCTCGGGATGAGACATCTGTTCCCCACCGGAATGGCACACGAGGCGTACCAAGAAGTCGGACTGCCGGGCTTCTATTTCCGCCAGGATCGCCGCGACGACCGCCGCTACCACTCCAACATGGACGTCTACGATCGCCTCATTCCCGAAGACCTCATGGCCAATTCGGTGATCCTGGCAACGTTCGTGTATCACGCCGCCATGCGCGACGAGATGCTGCCGCGGATCGCTCCGAGGCCCTGGTAGAGCTCCGCGCTCGGCACCAGCGGAACGGCAGCGACCGACTCTCACCCTTCATGCGCGACCCCCGCCGCCGGCCAGCGGCCGGCCCCTTGCAGCCGCGACCACCTCGGCCAAGCGATCCGCCTCGGCTGCCACACAGGCCCGGCCCAGATCGGTGATCCGATAGTGGCGTCGTCGCCGCGGATCGGCATCGTCCGACGCCATCCCTTCCGCGTCGATGAGCCCGCTAGTAAGCAACCGTTTGATGACCCGATACAGCGAGCCGACCTCGAGACGAACCTTACCGCCCGACTGTCGTTCGACCGAGTAATGGTGTGAACAACCACACTAGCGAGATTGGAGCCCTGTTGCCGCTGCGGGCAGTCGACAAGTCGCGCCCCCCTGGACATCGCTGGTACCTGATCGACTTTGCCCGCACCTCCTCGCCGACATGGCCAGGGTCAGGGTCAGACGCTGGGGCTAGATCGCCTCAGATCGGGCACACCAGCTCGCCGAGCTTCTCGGTAAGCTTCATGTTCTCCGAGTAATCGACCGGGCAATCCACGACCACTACTGTTTCGTCGGCGAGTGCCTGTCTGAGAACAGGAACGAGCTCGTCCGCGGCCTCCACCCGGTAGCCCTTGGCGCCGAAGCTCTCGGCGTACTTGACCAGGTCCGGGTTGTTGAATCCGATGTGGCTCGGGCGACCAAAGTAGCGTAGCTGGTGCCAACGGATGAGCCCGTACTCGCTGTCGTTCCAGACCAGCACTACGATCGGCGTACCGATGCGCATCGCGGTCTCGAGCTCCTGCGAGTTCATCAGGAACCCGGCGTCGCCGGTGACGGTAACGGCGCGCCGATCGGGGAAGGTGTAGCGGGCCGCAATGGCTCCCGGCACACCGATTCCCATCGAGGCGAAGCCATTGGAGATGATGCAGGTGTTGGGTAGCTCGGCCTGATACATCCGCGCCACCCACATCTTGTGAGCACCCACATCGCTCACCACGATGTCGGGCGGATCGAGGACTTCTCGCAGGTCCCACAGGATCTTCTGTGGTTTGACCGGGAAGGTCCTGCTCTCGGCGTGCTCGGCGTGCTCGTCGACGATCGTTCGGCGTAGCGCGGCTGCCGGATAACCGTCCTGGGCCGGCGCCTCGGCGGCGATGGCGTCGAGCGCTGCACCGATGTCCCCAACCACCCCGGCCGCAAGGATGTAGTGCTCATCGACCTCGGCCGGCGAAGCATCGATGTGGACGATCTGCCGGTCCTTGCTGGCGTGCCACAGGTAGGGATGGTATTCGACCATGTCGTAACCGACACAGAGGATGACGTCGGCGCGGTCGAAGCCGCAGGCGACGTAGTCGTGAGCTTGAAGGCCTACCGCGCCAAGCGAGAGCGGGTGCGAACACGGGATCGCGCCCTTGGCCATGAAGGTGGTGGCCACGGGGATGTTGAGCTCCTCCGCAAACCTCACCAGGTTGGCAGAAGCGCCGGCCCGGAGCACGCCGTTGCCGGCCATGATCAGGGGGTACCGCGCGTCCCTCAGAATCTCCGCCGCCTGCCGTATCTTCTCCTCCGGTGGCACGGGCGGCGTGGCTCGCTGCACCCTCAACGGAGCTTTGTCTTCCACATCGGCCTGGGCGATGTTCTCCGGAAAATCGATGAAGCTCACTCCGGGCTTCTCCGCTTCCGCTTGCTTGAACGCCTTGCGGACTACCTCGGGGATGATCTCCGGTGCACGGAGCTGGGTGCTGTATTTGGAGATCGGGTCGAACAGCGCCACCAGATCTAGATATTGATGGCTTTCCTTGTGCATGCGCGTCGTCGCTGCCTGTCCGGCGATGGCGACGAGCGGAGCCCGATCCATGTTGGCGTCGGCCACTCCGGTAACCAGGTTGGTGGCGCCGGGTCCGAGGGTGGCCAAGCAAACTCCGGGTTTTCCGGTGAGGCGCCCACAAACGTCAGCCATGAAAGCCGCGCCCTGCTCATGGCGCGTGGTGACGAAACGGATCGTGCTGTCGAGGAGCGCGTCCATCACGTCGATGTTCTCCTCGCCGGGGATCCCGAAGATGGTCTCGACCCCTTCGTTCTCGAGACACCGGATGAACAGCTCCGCGGCCTTCACTCGGGCAAGTTCATCGGCCGATAGTACGGCCTGTCCGCGAGCTGCTCGAACTTCGCTACCCAGTTGCTTCCCGCCTGCTCCGGCGTGAACGACCAATCCTGCCGATGGTAGTTCCAGCTATCGGGGTTGAGCTCCTGCGCTCTCTCCCAGTACCGGTTCGCCAGATCCTCGTCGCCTACCAGGTGCAGGTGCGCAGCAAGGCGGAAGTTGGCGTCGGCAAGGGCCTGGGCGGAGGTTCGGGGCGTGAAACTGGCAGCGACCTCCCCGGTGTCCAACGCGTAGACGCTGTCGCTACCGTTTTCCACCCAGTCCCGCACCGCGGGGAGGTAGTCGTCGGTGCCAAAAGACAGGTCGCCAAACTCGTACAAGCGAGTGTACGCCCCCTCGTCCTGCCGAACGATGACCCCTTGCTCGTTGATCAGTACCGCCGTCGGAACGTTCAGCATGTCGTAGAGGGCGCTGACCGTGTGCCGTGTGTCGATCAGGGTCGTGAAGGTCGCGTTCGCGGCGTCATAGAAAGAGCCGGCGGCAACCTCGCCACCGGTGTCCTGGGCCACGGCGACGATCTCGAAATTGCGACTTCCGAGCTCCTCGTAAAGTTCCTGCCAACCTGGCAGGTCGCGGGAGCAACCTCACCACGAGGCCCAGGTAAGCAAGAGCACCTTCTTCCCACGGAAGTCCGAAAGTCGTACGAGGGTGCCCTGGCGGTCCGGAAGCTCGAAGTCCGGCGCCACAGCGTGGTCGATCAAGCCGCTCCGCAGAATCGGGACCTCGCCGAAGCTCCACGTCCGATGTGTACGATCGACAACGTAGGCCTGATCGAGCTTGCGAGCGAAGGCCGTGAAGCTGAACCACCGCTGACCATCGCGGGTAACCACGATGTCGCTGTCGTCGGCCTGATTGACCGGAATGCACAGGGTGTCCAGGCACGCGCCTTCCGGTTTGAGCTCGAAACCGTTGATCCGGGTCAGATCTGCGGGTGTAACCCAGAGATCGGACGGGTCTGCAAGGGTGCTCTCGACGGTTACAACGCGGTCGACGTACAGAACGGTGATCGGTGCCTGCTCCATCCTGGCGCACGCCGGAGTGGCTGCCAACGCCGCCAAGAGACACGTGGCCGCGGTCCGATGTCGTCGGTTCATGGTGTCATCCTCCAGCGTTGACGTCTCCTGCCGTTGCGTCGCTTTCCGCTTGTATATCACGCCAACACCCCGCTGGGGCTTGAACGACAGCACGGCGCCATCGCGAGCCGGCCGCGTTTGATCGTGCCGCCGACAGACCCTAACAGCGCTCCTTGCATTCGCCTCGCAAGACCCTGTTGCGAGACCCATCACGCTTTCACCACGGCCTGCTAGGATGCATCTCCCGCCGCTTCGCGGCATCTCGTTACCTTCCCGGGGTTCGACCTCATGGCATCGCCGGTACGGATCGCACTGCTCGGTAACTCGCATGCCGAAGGCGTGCAGCTGCCCGCGCTCAAGCATATCGGCGGCAACGAGGTGGTCGGGATCGCCGGCCGCGATGCCGAGAAGGCCGCGGCGAGTGCACGGCGCTGGGGGATCGGTCGCTCGACTTCCGACTGGCGTGAGCTGCTAGAGCTCGATCCCGATCTCGTGATCATCGCCACGCCGGTGCATCTGCACGCCGAGATGGTGCGCGAAGCACTGAGTACCGGTGCCGCATTGCTGTGTGAGAAGCCCTTCACACTCGATGTACGAGACGCGGAAGAGCTCGCGGCGCTCGCCGAGGGCCGCCTGGCCCTGATCAACTATCAGCTACGCTGGAACCCCAACCGCCGCAAGATGCGGTCGCTGTGCCAGGACGGGTTAGTGGGCGAGGTGCTGCACTTACGCGCCGACCTGCTGCTGAACACGCCTGGATTTCAGCACCGACCGTACACTTGGTGGTCGCAGACGTCGTGTGGCGGTGGCGTGCTAGGCGCTACGGGAACGCACCTGATCGACAATGTGCAGTGGATGCTCGGTCCGATCGAGGCCGTGAGCGCGCGTCTCGAGACGTTCGTCAAGCAACGCGAGGATGCCGAGGGGGTCACGCAGCCGGTGACCTCCGATGACTTCGCCGAGCTTTGGCTGCGACTGGGGAGTGGCGCACAGGTGAGCCTGACAGCCAGCCTGGCGTTGCCCGGCGTGGCGCGCTGGTTGTTGGAGATCGCCGGCAGCGAGGGAACACTCTGCCTGGAGCGCGAACAGCACTTGACCGGCGGCCCTCACGGAGACGATTTGGCGCCAATCGTCACAGACGTCCCCTGGCACCCGCCGGAACACTACGGGATTCAAGGGCGCGGGCCATTCGCCGCCCTCGAGGCGCCTTTCCTCGAGGCCGTCGTCAACGCGGTGGCGAACGGAAGGACCGAGCTGGAGGAGGCAGCGACGTTTGCCGACGGCTTGAGCAACGTACGCATCCTCGAGGCGGCGCGGCAATCTGCGCGCACTGGCGGAGGCTGGATAGACTGTCGCTAGTATAGCGTATCGTAAATAGCTTTACATTAGATGAAGACCATTGTATTGTGCTTCGCATGGCCACAAAAGCAGAACCGATAGCGCTCGCGGACAAGGATCGAGACGTTCTGGAAGCCTGGCTCCGAGCCCCCAGCACACCACAGTCAGTAGCGACTCGTGCCGGGATCATCCTGCTGGCGGCAGATGGCGAGTCCAATAGCGGGATTGCTGATCAGCTCGGCATCAGCCGGCCGACTGTGATCATGTGGAGAAGGCGGTTCGAGAAAGCAGGTCCCGTGGCGCTGGGGCAGACCAGGCCGGGACGTGGACGACCCCGGTCCATCTCCCGGGACAAGATCAAACAGATCGTCGAAGCAACGTTGCACACCAAGCCACCCAACGCCACTCATTGGTCGTGCCGAACGATGGCCAAGGCGCAAGGGGTCAGTGCCGCCACGGTCCAGCGGATCTGGGACGCTCACGGACTCAAGCCTCACTTGGTCAAGACGTTCAAGCTCTCCAAGGATCCCCACTTCGTGGACAAGCTCACCGACGTGGTCGGCCTGTACATGAATCCGCCAGATCGGGCTGTAGTGCTGTGCGTGGATGAGAAGTCTCAGATTCAGGCTTTGGACCGCACGCAGCCGTCGTTGCCGCTCAAGAAGGGCCGTGCCGGAACCATGACCCACGACTACAAGCGCCACGGTACGACGAGCCTTTTCGCCGCCCTGAACATGCTGGACGGAACCGTCATCGGTCAGTGTCTGCCGCGTCATCGGCATCAAGAGTTCTTGAAGTTCCTACGCAAGCTCGACCGCGAGTTCCCCCAGGAACTAGATCTGCATCTGATCGTTGACAACTACGGCACCCACACGCACCCCAATGTGAAGAAGTGGTTGTCTCGGCATCGTCGCTTTTACCTGCACTTCATTCCAACAAGCTCCTCGTGGCTGAACCTGGTGGAGCGCTGGTTCGCTGAGCTGACAACAAAAAGCGTCCGACGAGCTGCGTTTCCTTCCGTCCAAGCACTCATCCAAAACATCGAGAACTTCATTGCCAACTACAACGACGATCCCAAGCCCTATGTTTGGAGTGCTTCCGCCCAGCAGATCATCGACAAAGTTAATCGCTGTAAAGCCATTTTAGAGACGCTACACTAGGACGCTGCGGTGAAAGTGTGGTGGGTCTGGTTACGCGGTAGCCACCGGCTCCTGACTCACCGCTTCCGCACTCGGTCGAGTCGCGGCACTGTCGCGTACGATCTGCAACACGCGCTCACGCTCCTCGCCAATCAGCGGCAGGCGCGGCGCGCGAACCGTCTCCGTGCCATAGCCCATCTCGGCGCAGGTGAGCTTGATGTACTGCACCAGCTTCGGATGGCTGTCGAAGTGCAACATCGGCATGTACCACCGGTAGATTTCCAGCCCTCGCTCCCAATCCCCGGCCATCGCCGCGTCCCACATCAGGCGATTCTCGCGCGGAAACGCGTCCACCAAGCCGGAGATCCACCCGGTACAACCGAGCATGATGCTCTCCAGCGCGACATCATCGAGGCCCGAGAAGATCGGGTAGCGGTCGCCGAGCGTGTTGAACAGGTCGGTGATTCTCCGCACGTCGCCGGAGGCTTCCTTGATGCAGACGATATTGTCGACGTCGGCCAGCTCCTGGAACATCTCCGGCGTGATGTCGACGCGATACACGGGCGGATTGTTGTAGCACATGATCGGCAAGCTCATCGAAGCTGCCACGGTGCGGTAATGGTTCACCGTTTCGCGCGGGTCGGAGTTGTAGACCATGGCGGGCATGAGCATCAGCCCATCCATGCCAGCCGCCTCGGCCGCCTGCGCGGTGGTGCATGCACCCTGAGTGGTGTATTCGGCAACGCCGTTGAGGATCGGGACGCGATCGCCGGCGACTTCCTTGGTCGCCTTCAACACTTCGACCTTCTCGTCGAGCGACAGCGAACAGTTCTCGCCAATCGTGCCCAGCATGATGAGGCCGTGGATGCCGTCGTCGAGCAAGGCCTCCACGTGTTCCTGGGTGGCCGGGAGATTGAGCGAGAAATCGTCGTGGAACTGCGTGGGAACGGCGGGGAACACCCCGTTCCAATCAACCTTGAGTGTCATGGCGTGCTCTCTTCTCTGGCGTATCTGAAGCTCATACGCGTAGCGTAGTCGAAGCGCTATTGATCGGTTTCCGGCGGAACCTCGATGCCCAGCCTCAGCAACGGGTGAGTTTCCGGCGCGATGATCGCGTTCAAGACCTCGAACTGCAGGTCGAAGCTGGATCGGTCCTCCCCGGTTAGGCCAAGCACTACCTGGCCGTGCGGCGGCACTCGGAAAACCGACGGGTGATTGTAAAACCGGTGTCCGTCGATGCTCCGAAGCTCGAACGCGGCGTCGGAAACGTTCGACAGCGTAACGTCGACCAGCGTGCTGTCGGCCCGATACCCCACGCTCGACACAGTCAGCGAAGCCTGGATCAGCGGCATCAACACCTCTTCGCGACCGATCAGCGAGTTGTCCGTCCAGGCGACGGTGCGGTTGGCGCGGAGCGCCCTGTGCACCAACTCGGCGCTGCGTTCCTCGGCGAACACGAGCGTCACGGTGCGATGAGCGCCGTCGTGAATCGCGTAGTCCCAGTCGATCAGACCGTGGATATCCGAGACCCCGAGAATCGCCAGGTCGTAATCGAGCGCGATCTGCAGCGACTCGGCCGAGTAGATGTACTCGTTGGCCACCTCGATACCATGCAATTGCCCATCCGCAATCAGTCGTTGATGCATGTCGGGAAGTAGCGCAACACCGTCCGGAGCTTGCGACGTCCAGGAAGGGTGGTTCCAGAACACGAACGCGCCCTGTTGGTTGGCCGCTCGGAAAGAGTCCATCGGATCGTCGGCCAGCAGCGCGTTGGCGTCGGTGATGAACACCGCGTTGACGTGACCGGGCGGCATGTCGCGGGTGACCTCGGCGCCGTTGATGACGATTAGATCGGAGTCAGCTCTCTTGACGTACTCGCTGGCGACGATGAACGAGCGATTCCTGTCCGGGTGCGGGATGTCCTCGGAGCGCGGCTGATACTCCAGATGCTCGGTGACCGCCAGGAGATCGAGCCCGTCTCGATCCGATTCGTCCACTCGAATGAAGGGCCACACCAGGCCGTCGGAGAACACCGAGTGCGTGTGCAGGTCGACGGCGAGCGTCCGATAGCCGGGGACGTCCGGGAACTCGATCGCCCGCTCTTGGGCGAACGCCACCACGCTGCTCAATGCTACGGCCACCGTGAGAAAGCCGAGCCGTTTCGTCATCGGGTTCTCCCTTTGCGAGCTCTGTCTCGAACGCCGCGAAAGTCGACCTTGCCGCCCCTCATAGTGCGGAACAACCGCCGATAGTCAAGGCCTGCGCAGCCGCGACACTATTTGCTGCGCAACAACTTGTAGCAAAGAAGCTTGGAGAGGTTCAGCAGCAGCTTGCTCGCGGCGACCGGATCTTCCGCCATGAGCTCGCGCAGGGCACTCTCGCTCAGCGATAGCACGCGGGTGTCGTCCTGGGCAGCGTAGAGTAGACATCAGCCGACCTCGGGCACTCGAGAAGGAACGCCATTTCGCCGACCACGTCTCCCGAGGTGCAGACCGCCACCAACTGGCCATCCACCCGAATTTCCAGCAAACCGGCGAGCACAACAAACAGGTTCTGCGCCACGTTGCCTTCCTTGATCAGATGGTCGCCCTGGCGACACTCGATGGTGTTGCTCTTGGACAGGCACCGCTCCTGTTCGGTGTCGTCGAGGCCATCGAAGAGGTGGATCGGGTTCTGGGACAGCTCGAGAGCGTGGTCGATGTCAGACCAGTAGCGCTGCTTGTTGGTGAGAGTATGGCTGGCTACGGTACCCTGGTCAGCCAGCAGATCGGCAAGGCAAGCGGGCAGGCGCGAGTCGGTGCCGAAATTCGGCAGGATCGACACCAGGGGCGATCCGATGGCCCGCATGTACTCCAGGTCCTCGGGCACCAGCACCAGCGGAATCAGGTATCCGGTCTCCGGGCTGTTGACGTTGGTGCTCGAGTACGTGCGAAATCCCATCCCATATAGAGATTGAGCAGGTGCGGCTCGCAGTCGCCGAACATCAGCTGAATCCGCTTCTCCCTGACGAGATCGAGGTAGCTCTCGAACATGCGGAATACGAGGTCGGTACCACGCTGCTCTGGCGTCACCATGAAGCGCTCACCGACGAGCATCTGCTGGCGGGGAATCTTCTCCAGAAACGGCGCCAGGCCATATTGCTCGACGTCGCGGTCGCTGAACTCACCGTCTCCGCCCCAGGTCAAACGCATGGTACCGACCGTATGGCCTTCTTGGTCGCGGGCGTAGTAGAGACGGCTCACCGCATCATCGGGCTCGATCAGGAAACGTCTGTCGGGGTCGGCGATCGAGCCGTAGCGATTCATCTCCTCCACATAAATCTCATACCGAAGTCGATAGACGGCTTCACGCTCGTCATCTGTCTTAGCGCGGTGTATCTCAGGCTTCATGACATCGAGCCCTGGCAGGCCCTCGAGCTGCTGATCCTCCCAACGTTACGGCAAGTGCTCGTGTGCCATGTCGGGGATGTTGTAGGGCACCGGGATGACCTGCTCGGCGAGCCGCAGCTTGAGCAGCTGTAAGAAGGTAACGTCGATCGGATCGAGCTCGACCAGCAGCTCACCGGGAAGCTCGCTGCGCTGAGGGACCCAGCCATCGCCTTCACGGGCCAGATCCTGTACCTGCAGGGCGACGCCGTCGCCGACTTTCACCGGCAATTGGTCGAAGTGACGCCCGCGAACCACCACCGCGCCCGAGGCGGGGGCGCTAATCGATTCGAGCTCCATACGCTCGGGCTCCACCGATACCACGCGCAAATCCGTGACCACGACTTCGAGCCGAGAGCGCGGACGGTCACCGGCGGCGATCTCAGCGAGGGTGACCCTCTGCGCTGTGCGCACGATGTCCAGCCAGACATCCCGACTGGCGCGGTGATCCAGAATCCGGTCCTCGACCACCATCCCCTCGAGCACCCAGTCCGGGTCCGCATAGCGGAACCGAAAGTATAGCTGCTCGTCGCTGACGTCCGCCTCCACCAGCGCCACCCCATCGGCCGACGTCGAGTCGACGACGGCAACCTCGGCACCGGGCAACCAGCCATCGATCGCCGCGCTGGCCACCGAGGGCGGAATCGGCGGGGTACTCGGGCTGCAGCTCGACGCCGCCAGCAACAATGCCGCCGCCAGGCACGCGCCCGTCGATCGCACACCATCCGACAGCGGATCGGGGTTCATGTCCTGCCCCCCTCGAGGGGTCATGGAGAGGAAAAGAGAAAACCCCCGCGGACATCGCCCGCGGGGGTAAGTCTCGGCAAGTCTGATCGCGGGGCTATTTGCTGACGTGCTCGACGCTGGTGACCTTCATGGCCTTGAGGCCGTCGCGCTCCATCATCGTGCCGGTGATGTTGACCTGATGCGCCGCGTGGTTGCTCAGCGACTTGAAGGCGTCCATCTCATCGCTGTCGGGCATCAGCACCAGCACCTGGCCGTCATCCGTCAACAAGGAGGCCGGGACCCCCATTTCCAGGCACATCTCGGTGCAACCGACCTCTTCCGGGCCGTGGGCATCGGCAGCGTAGCAGGCGGTGTCGATCACCCTGCCGGAGATGGTCTCCTGCATCGGCGCGGCGACCGCCACGGGGGCGACGATCATGACTAGCGCTAGGGCCGAAGCTACTCGCTTCATAGGGAAATACTCCTCAGTCGAAGGAATCGTGGTGGATTGGAGCCATTCCCAGGCTAGCAACCCTGCGGCTGGAGCGTGTCACGCTGCACGACCACCGCGTGACGTAGCGTACAGGAGCCGGCGAGTTTTGGCACCGATGCTCAATGAGCATCCGGAACCGACGTAGGCTCCGCCGCAGCGCCCAGGGGCACCCAGTTGACGTAGCCGATCATCATCTCCTCGAACGTCTGCTCGCCCCAGGAAATCTCCGCCGTCGGGTCGGGGTTGGCGAGATTGTCGGCGCTATTGTCGTACCAGGCGGTGGCCCGAAGAATCGTGCCCGCAGCAACGGAACGCGGTGACCGAAGCTCGTAGTTGAGCTGCCAGTTGAAATCGTACCGAGGAATCGACAGTAGCTCCTCGACGTCACCACCGGGCGAGACGAGCTCATAGCGGAAGGCGACGCCGCGGACGTGCGTGTGCGGCAGCAGCGACAGCAGCTTCGACGGTTCGTCGAAGGTATAGTCCGCGACCACCTGGTGGCGCCCCGCTCCGGGCGGAATCGTAAAGCGCATGTTCAGCGCCGAGTTGGTGCGCACCTCGGTGTGTCCGGGCTCGTCGGCGAAGTGTAGGCCTATCCTGGTGCGGTCGACCAACTCGCGGCCGTTTGGCGTGTGGTGCAGCTGCACCTTGAGCCACGCGCCAGCCGGCAACAGCTTGCCGAACCCCTGGGGAAACCGGACGCCGTCCTGCCCGGGGACGTTGCTGGCGAAGTAGCCGCGCGCTCCACCCTGCTGCACGTTCTGTGCGTCGGGGTCGCCTTCAAGGGCCCGCTCACGCACCTCTGGCTCCTCGACGAAGAGCAGCACATGGTGCACCACCTCGGGAGCACCGGGGAGGATCTCCACCGCCTGCACCCAGCGATCCTCGGCGAAATCCGTCTTGATGTACTGGTACTGGTAGTCGACCACGCCTTCGGCCGGCACCGTGAACCCCTCGGGGATCGGCAGATCCGCGTCGGGCTGACCGAGGGTCCAGCCTTCGGTCCAGCGGATCGGAATCGGTGCGTCGGCAGAATCTCCCTCCGGCGTGCCAGCAGTGAGCCACCGCTTGAACGTCGCCATCTCTTCGGCGCTGAGCGATGGGTCGTTGGCCCACTCCTCATGCCCCTCGGCGAACCAGGGTGGCATGAGGCCGTCGGCAAGCACCCATTCGATCATGTCCTTGCGTCGCACGACGTCCCGGTACTCGACCAGCGGGAAGGGGCCGGCGGCGCCGGCGCGATGACAGCGCTGACAGCGCGCCTGCACGATGCGGCTTACCCGGTTGTGCCAGGTGGGCGGTGCGGCCGACATCGCGGCGAGGACAGCTTCATCGAACGACAGATAGCATCCGGGCGCCAGCGTCGCACGCACCGCCGGCAGCGTCGCCGCGGCCGTCGCTGCGAGCGCACTCCGCAGAAACTCCTGGTCGGCGGCAACCTCTGTCGAGGTAACCGCGCCCAGCGCTGCCGCGATGCGGCCCTTTGGATCGACGACATACTCGCCGGCGAAGCCATACCACTCGATCTCTTGGTGACCCTCTTCGGCAGTGCCGTACGGCATCGGATCGACGAAGAGGAAGTCGAAGCCCTGCTCGTCGAACTCCCGTTCCATGCTGGCAAGGCGGGGCCCATACTTCTTCGAAAGCGGGCATCCCGGATCACGCATGGCGATGACGAGGCCTCGCGATCCGGTCACAGCAGAGATCCGCGTCGTCCGGCCCGTCAGAGTCTTGAGCTCGAGATCGGGAATCAGCTCGCCGACGCGGGCAGCATCATTGCCCAAGACGACCGGCGCACCACGATACTGCAACCCGCGCCCCGGATCTTCCTTCGAGGCTTGGTGCTGCCGAGCAGCATACGTCGCAGGCGGCGAGACGGTCGCCTCAACCCACGCCGCAGGAGCGAGACCCCCCGCACCGAGTAAGAACCCACAAGTCGCAGCGAACATCCAATACCGGCTTGTCGGTTTCATTCGTTGCTACCCAGTCGAGCGGCCGACGAACACGACCCCGTGTGTATCAGCAAATAGTACGTTGCTGGACATCCCGAGACCACACGCGCCCCTGTTAGGCCCCTGCTGTAGCCGAGATGCGCACGCCGCCCACGGCTCCGGACGCGAACAGGTCAGCGACGACACGGTAGTACTCCCCGAGGCCGTCGACGATCTCCGATCCGTGGACGTCGACGTTGCGTTCTCGGGCGGCGTCGAACGATCGCGAGCGCTCCGAGGTGAACGCCGCCCACGCTGCCGACATGTCCTGTACGACGATATCGGTGAAGTGCGCCGCCTCCAGGTGAGCACGGTACTCACCAGGCGACGGAAGGTAGGAGCACTGGACCTCCCGCCGCAAGTGACGCCACTGTTGGTCGCTGGGCTCCTGGAGCTTGATGAAGTCCTCGATCCAGATGCTCCCGCCGGGCTTCAACAGCTGCCGGCAAACACCGAACAGGCGCCGGCGCTCGGGTATGTGCAAGAAAACAAGGAGCGACAACAGCACATCGAAAGCCCCGCCGAACAGATCGCCGTCGATATCGGGATCGAGCACGTCACCGGCACGATGCAGCACTCGATCGGAGAGGCCACAGCGACGCGTCAGGTCCTTACCCAATCGGTGAAGATCGGACTGCAACTCGAGAGCCGTGACCAGGCATCCCGCCCGGTCAGCCACGTAGCGTGCCGGACCGCCGATGCCCGAGCCAACGTCGAGAACGCGGCTGTCAGACGTTAGCGCCAGATCCTCGATCGCCGCATCGAGCGCCTCGAGCCCGTGATAGTGGTATTGATCGTGGGCGGTGAGATCGTTGACCTCGAGTGGCTCTCCGTCACCGAGGCCGTCGGCCCGCAGTTCGTCGTAAATACGTTCTGCGTGATCGTAGAGCTTCATCTCCTTCATCGATTCACTCGCACGCTTCAGTCCACCCGCTCGAACACCAAGCCCCTGGCCCTTCTGCCATCCAGGGTAAACCCCGTCACCGGGCCAGCCGGGGAACGCTCGAAGGTAACCCTCAGACGCGACGATGCGAACACCCCACTACCCACGGCCTGTAGCTGCACTGGATCCCTGCCGGGGATCGTAAGCTCGAGCCCCTCGTCCGTCCGCACCACCTCGTAGGTGGCATTGACCTCGCCGCCATCGTATGTGCCGGCGTAACCGCCGAGATCACGGGTCGTCAGCTGCACGGCTGCCACAGGTTCAGCCTGCGCTGTGCTGCTGCTCGTTGGCGATGCCAACGGCGCAAGCTCGGGAACGAGCGGTCGTAGATAAACATCGGCTATCTCGAGGGCCAGGCGAACGGCGTTGGCGTTGCCACCGTTGACCGCCGTGAACACCGCCAGGCGCTGCTCGGGATACCGGACGGTATGCGCGGTGAACGCGGCGAAACCACCGGAGTGGTGCACACGGCGCAGGCCCCGGTCGTCGTCGAACGTCAACCCGAACGCATAATCCAGCTCGTCGCCGTTATTGAGCACGCCTCGCTGACTCATCTGCTCCATGAGCTCGGGGTCGCCGTGCTCGAGGTGAACGAACCATTGGAGCATGTCCTGCGCGGTAGTGAACACGCCGCCGGCGCCGACGAAGTCGCGCTGCGACATGTAGAGCCGCCACCCGTCGGTGTCTCGACCGCGGACGTATCCATAGGCGCGCTCCGGAACGACGGCACCGTGGTCGTCCTTGAACAGCGAGCTGCGCATGCCAAGCGGCTCGAAGATCTCGCTGCGCGCGAACTCCGCCATCGTCTTGCCGGTAACCCGCTCCACCAGCACCGCAATCAGGAAGTAGCCCGAGTTGCTGTAGAGAAACTGATCGCCGGGAGGAAAATTGAGCCCCCGCTGTCGCGCCAGTAGCTCGAACGTGGCGGCGGTTGTGGCGAGTTGATCCGAGCGGTACCCAGCGAAGCCCGCCAGCTCGTTGTAATCTCGCAGCCCGCTGGTGTGGTGCACGAGGTGGCGGACGGTCACGACGCCCTCGGGGTAAAGCGGGATCTCCGGAAGATACTTCCGTATGTCGTCGTCCAGTTGCAGCTCTCCCCGTCGGGCCAGAATCGCGATAGCCATGGCGGCGAACTGCTTGGAGACCGAGCCCACCCGAAACACCGTCGACGGCGTGTTGGGGATTCCGTACTCCAGATTCGCGAGCCCGAAACCACGCGCGTATACGAGCTCGCCGTCCAAGTACACGCCGAGCACACCCCCTGGTCCGTCGTGCAGATCGTACGGCGTCACCAGCTCGTCGACCGCGACAAGTCGGCCGTCCTCGTTGGCGGATCGAACAGCAGGCGCCCCGTCGTCTCGTCCGGCCGGATCACAGCCAGCGGCGGCAATCGCCAGGGCGAGGGCAACATGTTTCCAGGTCCGACTCATCCCTCCCCTCCCTGCTGAGCTACTTCCGCGACCGGAGCCTGACATCGGCCGTCAAAGCGTACACTGGCGCGCATGACTCTACGGCTAGGCATCGTCGGGCTGGGGGCTGTGGCCGAGGCCCATCTGGAAGCCTACGAGGCGATCGACGAGATAGACGTCGTAGCGGCGGCCGAGATCAAAGCGTCACGCCTGCGAGAGATCTCCGAGAAGCACGCCTTTCAGCCGTTCTCCGACTACGGAGCCATGCTGGAGAAGGCGGATCTCGACATGGTCTGTGTGCTGACGCCGGTGAACACCCATCGCGCGGTGACCGAGGCAATCGCCGGCGCCGGCCTGCATGTGTTCTGCGAGAAGCCGATCGCTGTGACCCTGGAAGACGCCGATACCATGGTGTCGGTGTGCCGCGAGCGCGGCGTGAAGCTCTTCTATGGCGCTTCCTATCGGTTCCTTCCCGCACTGACGAAGGCTCGGGAGATGATTCGAGCAGGTGCCCTCGGAGAGGTTCTGTTACTCACCGAATCCGTGATCGGCGGAGGCGGGCCCGCGTCGCACGAGCCCATGGGGTTCGATCACTATCCCGCCGGCGGCCCCGGGGGGTTCCGGGATGGGGCTGGTCGACCACGGTATCCACATGATCGACACGTTCCCGTGGCTAATGGACACCGAGATCTGCACCGTGCGGGGGCGCGGCAACATCTCCGGCGAAACACCTACGACGGAGACCATGCACATGGATTTCGCCAACGGCGCCGTAGGGCGTCTGGTGTACAACGACCTCACATTCAGCACCGACCTGCCCTCCGACGGTCTGTTCAGCCGTGGGGCCGCCTGGAGCCTCGCCGGCTACCAGCCGGCGGGGACGTGGCACAAACATCCGGGGTCCATTCAAGTGCACGGAACGCAGGGGGCGCTGCGTATTTTCCATTACGCCAACAAGCTGTTCTTGATGGACGCTGGTGGCGTTCGCCAGATCCCGCTAGCAGATCGTCCGCCGCCAGCCCAGTTCGCCATGCAAATGGAGTCGTTCGCCCGCAGCATCGCGGCCGACCAGGAGCCCGAGGTTTCGGCCGAGAGCGGGATCAAAGCCCTGCGCGCACTGCTCGCCGTCTACGAAAGCCACGAACGAGGCACAGCGATCAAGATCGCAGATTCGCAGGAAACAAACGCGGGCGACGGATTCGAGCAGTAGCTCTCCAATCGTCCCGGAGCTAGGCCATGTCCGCGAAGCCCTTGCCGTCAGCAACGAGCTGCTCGAGCAGCTGCGAGGGTCGCCAGAAGTCATCCTCGTCTTGCTGCTCGAACTGCTTCAGGGCGTCGAGCACCGTCGACAACCCGATGGTGTCGGCATAGAACATGGGCCCTCCCCGATACACCGGCCATCCATAGCCACACACCCAGACCACGTCGATGTCGCTGGGCCGGCTGCTAACACCCTCCGCGAGGATCTTGGCGCCTTCGTTGATCATCGGATAGAGGCTGCGCTGCAGGATCTCCTGGTCGCTGAAGTCGCGGCGTGTTATCCGCATTGTCTCCGAGACCTCCACAATGAGCTTCTCCACGGCGGGCTCGGGACTGCTGGCACGCGTCTCGGGATCATAGTTGTAGTAGCCAGCCCCGGTTTTCTGGCCGCGCCGGCCCATCTCGCACAGTCGGTCGCGCACCGTCAGACCTCCGGCGGGCGCACCATCCCAGCGAAGATCGAGACCCGCAAGATCGGCCATCGCAAACGGTCCCATCGGCATGCCGAACTCGAAGTTGACGCGGTCGACATCCTCAGGCAAGGGGCCCTCGAGGATCATGCGGTCCACCTGGGCGCCTCGCTGAAACAGCATCCGGTTGCCGATGAAACCGGGACACACGCCCGACACGACCGCAACCTTGCCGATGTGCTTGGCCAGGGCCATCGTCGACGCTAGCACCTCCTTGGAAGTACGCTCGGCGCGCACCACCTCGAGCAACCGCATGATGTTGGCGGGGCTGAAGAAGTGGGTGCCCAGCACCATCTCCGGACGCTGCGTCACCGCGGCGATCTCGTCGACGTCCAGCGCTGAGGTATTGGTTGCCAGGATCGCGCCGCGCTTGGCGATGCCATCGAGCTTCGTGAATACCTCTTTCTTGAGCTCCATGTTCTCGAAGACAGCTTCGATGATGAGGTCGCAGTCGGCGAGCCCCTCGAGCGACAGGGTGGGTGTGAGCAGGTCCATGCGCTCATCCACCTGCGCCGAGGTGATCCGCCCGCGCTTGG
The DNA here is from genome assembly GCA_965205505.1 of Acidobacteriota bacterium. GTDB lineage: Bacteria > Acidobacteriota > UBA890 > UBA890 > WLXD01 > DASCOT01. The sequence goes on along the minus strand of CBDBHB010000009.1, from coordinate 1,361,880 downwards.
CGGTGCGATCGTAGTTCTTCCTCACGACCCCGAGACCGCGGTCGAGGACATCCTGTCCTGTCTCGACAATCGTGACCGGTATCCCTCGGTTGAGGAAGTTCATCGCGATACCGCCACCCATGGTTCCCGCGCCTACGACTCCGATCTTGTTGATCGCAATTTTCGGCGTGTCCCTGGGAACATCGGGAACCTTCCCCGCCTGGCGCTCGGCGAAGAAGTAGTGGCGCTGGGCAGCCGACTGCTCGACGTTGAGCAACGTGTCGAACCTCTCGCGTTCGGCTCGTATGCCCTCGTCGAACGGCTGGGACACGGCGTCTTCGACGCATTGGATGATCACCTCGGGCGCTTCGAACCCGCGCGTCTTGCGCGCAATAGATCGACGGAACCGTTCGAACAGCTCCGGGTCCTTCCTCGCTTCCTCGATCTTGTCTTCAAGGTCGCGCACCTTCGGCAGCGGCCGACCTTCCTCGGCGACCTGCTTGGCGAACGCCAGCCCGCCTTCGAACACGTCATCGACGATCTCGTCGATGAGACCGTTCTGCAGGGCAAAATCAGCGCCCACCATCCGGCCTGAGACCATCATCTCGAGAGCCTTCTGCACGCCAACGACTCTCGGCAACCGCTGCGTCCCGCCGGCCCCCGGCAAGATCCCCAACTTCACTTCCGGCAAGCCGAAACGGGCGGTCGCGATAGCCACGCGGTAGTGGCAACAGAGCGCCGTCTCCAGCCCGCCACCGAGCGCAGTGCCATGGATCGAGGAAACGACGGGCTTCGACGCACCCTCGATCACCGCGTGCATTTGCGACAGTGGCACACCCTCCGTTGGCCGGCCGAACTCCTTGATATCGGCGCCAGCGAAGTACGTGCGGCCCTCGCACAGGATCAAGATCGCGTCGGCGGCCTGGTCGGCATCGGCTGTCAGGACGGCCTCATGCAGCCCATCCCGTACTCCCCGGCTCAGAGCATTCACCGGAGGATTGTCGACGCGAATCACCGCGACGCCGTCGTGAACGTCCGTTCGCACCATGTCGGTCATCTCCGCGATGGCTCCCACGTTAGGATTCGTGCTAAGACCCGTACGTTCGGGAGAGCTTACACAGACAGGATGATCGGCGCCGGAGCGCAACTGGGCTCCCGACCGAAGGAGTAAGTGATGCGTGAAGCAGTTGTCGTGGCGAGCTCCCGGACGCCGCTCGCCAAGTCGTTTCGTGGCTCGCTGAACATGACGCGACCCGACGACTATCTGGCGCACTGCATTCAAGACGTGATCGCCAAGGCCCCCGAGCTCGACGCCGCGGAGGTGGAAGACGTCATCGCCGGCTGTGCGCGTCCGGAGGGCTCGCAGGGTTCGAACATCGCTCGCGTGGCGTCGATCAGGGCAGGGCTGCCAGTCCAGGTAGCGGCCACCACGGTAAATCGATTCTGTAGCTCCGGCCTGCAGGCGGTGGCCATGGCAGCGCATCAGATCATCCAGGAGGGCGCCGCAGCGGCGATCGGCGGTGGCGTCGAGAGCATCACCCAGACCTTCTCGGCCAAGGTCGACGCGAACCCGTGGGTGCAGGAACACAAACCAGGCATCTACATGGTCATGGGCGACACCGCCGAGGTGGTGGCGAAGCGCTACCAGATCAGCCGTGAGGTTCAAGACGAGTACGCGCTCTCCAGCCAACTGCGCACCGCGGCGGCACAGCAGGAGGGCCGGCTAGACGAAGAGCTGGCACCGATGCAGGTGACCCGTGCCATCATCGACAAGAAGACCGGCGACGCTGTGGGCGAGGAAGAGCATTCCCTCGAGGCCGACGAGTGCAATCGCCCCGATTCCACGCTCGAGGGCCTCGCATCGTTGAAGCCGTACTTCGACCGCGACAGTGGCCACGGCACCGTCACCCCCGGCAACTCGTCGCAGCTGTCCGACGGCGCATCCGCAACGTTGCTGATGTCGCGTCAGCGTGCCGAGGCTTTGGGCATCACGCCGAAGCTGCTGTTCCGCGGCTTCGCTGTGGCCGGATGCGAGCCCGACGAGATGGGCATCGGCCCGGTGTTCGCGGTGCCGAAGCTGCTGGAGCGGCACGACCTCTCGGTCGACGACATCGATCTCTGGGAGCTCAATGAGGCCTTCGCCGTGCAGGTCGTCTATTGCCGCGACCGACTCGGCATCGATCCCTACAAGCTCAACGTCAACGGCGGCGCGATCTCCATAGGCCATCCGTTTGGCATGACCGGCTCGCGCATGGTCGGCACGCTGGCCAACGAGATGGTCCGCCGCGGCGCCCGCTACGGCGTAGTGACAATGTGCATAGGCGGTGGGCAAGGTGCTGCCGGGCTCTTCGAGCTCTGTCAGTAGCCGGCAACAGGAGCCTCGGCATGCTCTTCGAGATCTCTGACAAGGGGAGGCACCACTACGAGCGGGTGCTCGAGTTCGTAGAGGCCAACATCGTCCCCAACGAGGAGCTGTACGAGCAGCAGGTAAACGAGGGGGATCGATGGGCGCCCGTTCCGATCATGGAGGAGCTCAAGCAGAAGGCCAAGGATGCCGCCCTGTGGAACCTGTTTCTCCCCGAAAGCGAGCTCGGTGCGGGACTCACGAATCTCGAGTACGCCCCGATCGCAGAGCTCACCGGCAAGTACCGCATCGCCGGTGAAGCAATGAACTGCTCCGCGCCCGACACTGGCAACATGGAGGTGTTGGTGCGGTACGCCAGCGACGAGCTGAAGGAGCGTTGGCTGACGCCCCTGTTGAACGGCGAGATCCGCTCGGCGTTCTGCATGACCGAGCCCGACGTCGCCTCGTCGGATGCAAGAAACATCCAATCGCGCATCGAGCGCGACGGCGACGAATACGTGATCAACGGTCGCAAGTGGTGGACGTCCGGCGCCGGCGACCCGCGCTGCAAGGTCTTCATCTTCATGGGCAAGACGGATCCCGAGGCGTCGCCGTACGAGCAGCAATCGATGATCGTCGTTCCGCGCGACACGCCGGGCGTGGAGATCCTCCGAACGCTCAACGTATTCGGCTATGACCACGCGCCGCACGGGCATGCCGAGATCGAGTTTACGGACGTGCGGGTTCCCGCATCGCACTTGCTACTGGGCGAGGGTCGTGGCTTCGAGATCGCCCAAGGCCGTCTGGGCCCAGGGCGGATCCACCACTGCATGCGTTGCGTCGGCGTAGCGGAACGCGCCCTCGAGCTCATGTGCCGACGCGTGCGCGAGCGCGTCGCCTTCGGACGACGGCTGGCAGACATGGGCGCGATTCGACAGGACATCGCCAGATCACGGATCGAGATAGACGCAGCACGGCTGCTGGTGCTGAACGCCGCACATCTGATGGATACGGTCGGCAACAAGGAGGCTCGGAAGGAGATCGCAGCGATCAAGGTATTGGCGCCACAGATGTCGCTCGACGTCATCGATCGCGCCATCCAGGCACACGGTGGCATGGGTGTCTGCCAGGACACTTTCCTCGCCTTCGCCTGGGCGGAGCAGCGCACGCTTCGCCTGGCCGACGGACCCGACGAGGTCCACCGGGCTCAGATCGCCAAGCTCGAGTTGAAGAAGTACGAATGAGCGGCCCGCAAGGCCTGATCGAGATTCGAGACAACCACCGCTTCGACGAACGCGCGCTGCACGAGTACCTGTGCCAGGAACTGCACGGCTACACTGGCCAGGCACAGATTCAGCAATTCTCGGGCGGGCAGTCCAACCCCACCTTCTTGCTGACCGAGGCGGAGCGGTCGTGGGTGCTGCGCAAGAAACCGCCCGGCAAGCTGCTACCCAGCGCGCATCAGGTCGAGCGTGAGCACCGCATATACGAGGCGCTGGCGAACAGCGACGTCCCGGTGCCCGCCGTGCACCTGCTGTGCGACGACGCATCGATCATCGGCACGCCGTTCTACGTGATGGAGTACGTGCAAGGGCGGATCTTCTCCGATCCCAACCTGCCCGACGCGAGCGCATCCGAGCGCCCCTCCATTTACGCCGAGATGATGCGCGTGCTCGCCGCCCTACACACCGTCGACTATGAGTCCAGGGGACTGCTCGACTTCGGCAAGCCGGGCAACTACTTCGTACGCCAGATCGGTCGTTGGACCAAGCAATACTTGGCGGCACAGACCGACTCCATCCCGTCGATGGACCGGCTCATGGTGTGGCTGCCCGAGAACGCCCCCCACGACGACACCACGACGATCGTTCACGGCGACTACCAGCTCTACAACATCGTGTTCCACCCGACCGAGCCGAGAGCCCTGGCAGTGCTGGACTGGGAGCTGTCGACGCTTGGGCACCCGCTGGCCGACCTCGCCTACAACTGCATGAAGTACCACGGCGAGGCACCTGGCGGCTCGGTCGGCGGAAACCCCGATGTGCCTGGTGAGCGCGAGGTCGTGGCGAGGTACTGCGAGCTCGTGGGGCGGAGCAGAATCGACAACTGGAACTTCTGCTTGGCGTTCTCGTTTTTCCGGCTGGCGAGCATTCTTCAGGGCGTCTACAAGCGCGGCCTGCAGGGAAACGCGGCGTCCTCCCGAGCGCTACAGATGAAGGACATGGTCGCGACGACCTCGGCGGCGGGCTGGCAGCTGGCTTCTGCCTGATGGAACCACCGCGCTTACGAACATAGCGGCCTCAGCGAGTGCACGAACGCGGCTGGCACGGTGCATGGCCTTTGTCCTGATGGCGGGGACGGGCGCTGGCTATCGGGGGTATGGCGCCAGGGAGACATCTACCAGAGCTGCTCCTCCTTGACTGGACCCTCGTCCCACATCTGCGCGCTCGAGATATTCGGCATGCCCCAGTCGTTGCCGTTCCAGCCCGAGAAGCCCTGGAGACGAAAAGCCCAGAAGCCGGAGTTGAAGTCGCTCACCACGATGAGGCCGTCGGCATCGCGCACGTCGACACCCCAAGCACCGGTGTAGATGTTGCCGGTGGTGGCCTGCGACGGTCGTTCGCCGTCGCCGTAGAGCAGAGGCCCTATTCGCGTCTGGTAGTAGCCCAGTGTGAAGGGGTGGGTAGGATCGGTCATATCGACGATCTGCAGGCCATCGTCCTGCGCTGAAATGAAGACATACGGCCAGCGCACCTCATGGTTGTGGGTGGAGCCGCCGAACTTGGCGATCCACGCACCGATGCCGGAGCCGGTGATGACGTTCGGCGTGCGGCCGTCCGATTCGGGCGGCCGAAGATCGAAGAACCGCACCGGAGAGTGCTGGTAGGTCGGCTCGGGCATGCCGACAGCGTAGCGACCGTCCGGCGTCGGGGTGAAGGTGTGTCCATCCATGACGCCCGGAATGCCGGTGACCGTGGTGAGCAGGCGCGGGTTCTCGACGTTGGTGACGTCGAAGACGTGGAAGCCGCCGGTGCCCGCCCCGTAGAAGCGATCCTGCTCGGCGTCGGGCAGGTAGCCCATGAACATGTCGTGCCATTGACGGCTGCGCTCGGCTCTGGGCGTCGGGACCCGAATGTTCGACACCGGCTCCGTGATGCCGCGGCCCAGCTGTCCGAAGTCGTACAGGAAGACGTCCTCGGACTGAGTGGTCGCGGCGAGCAAGGCGCGACCATTCGAGTGCCTGTAGGTGAAGATGTTGTGGATCCCGCCGACCATCTCGGGTAGTCGAATCTCCGCCACCTTGCGCACCGTCGCAGCATCCGGCAGCCCGGTGACGTCGAACACCACAGCGCCGAGGTCGGCATCCGGGCCGCCCTGCCCGAACTGGCACGACACCACCACGTAGTAGCGGCCGTTGTCCTTGGCGTACTTGATGTCGACGCACCCGGTGCCCTGATGCAAGTCTGGGTCGTCGATGATCCAGCGATACAGGACCTCCGGTCTCTCCGGGTTCTCGATGCTGATGGCGTAGAAGCCCGAATAGCCGAAACGCTGGGCAATGTAGGCGAAGGGCCGCGACATCTCCTGTTCGATCTCGATGTCGGCGTGGCTGAATCGGATGCCGGGCAGTGGCAAATGCGACACCACTTCGATGTTGGGCGTGCCCGGCATGCCGACCGGATGGCCAGTCTCCGGCTGGATGCAGGTCGGATCACCGAAGCAGGTCACCTGAGCTCTGGCATCGGTAACGGAAAGACAGAGGGCCGTGGCAGCGACGAGGATGATCGCAAACGGGGTCAGCGGGCTCTTGCGGTGCACGGAAGACTCCTGAGTCTGGAGTGAGAGTTGGTCACGCAGCACCCTGAAAAGGGCGCGCCAGCCGGATTATCAGGGCGCGGTCATCCCCGGACAACCGCCGTCTCATCGACGGGACGGGGCCACGCCAAACCTCTATGCCGTGCGCGCCCGAAATCGCTGCGCTTTGGCGCGGTTGCCGCATGTGGCCATATCGCACCAGCAGCGACTGTGGTTCTTGCTGGCATCCACGAACAGCCAGTCGCAGTCGGATGCCCGACACGTCCTGACACGTTGGAGATCGTCGGCCACCAGAAGGTCGGCGACGGCGGGCGCCAGTGGCCACAAGGGCCGCGCTAGATCGAGCGGCCGCCCGATCTTCCAACAACGCTCGAAGCCAGCATCGCAGCCTATGATGCAGGCGCGTGAATCAGCTTCCGCGACCTCGCGATTGATCGTCGCCAGCGCCTGGCGCGGCGTGGTGCGGCCGGCGATGCTCGCCTCCAGCACGCGCTGAGTCGCAACGGCGAGGGCGTCGGCTCTCGCAACCACCGCAGTTGCCTCAGCAGGTCGTCGTCGCGCCGCTCGCACCAGCCGATCGGCCTCCTCGACAGAGAGCGTTCGCGCACGCCGAGCGATCTCCAGCAGGCCGAGGTACGGGCGACCCGGGCAGAACTCTTGCATGCGCTGGTGATTGTTGGCGAGGTCCAGCCCGACATTTCCAGCGACTAGCTCGATGCTCACGTGATCTCCGCAACTATCGGAATGACGCCACCCAAGATAACCGTCATTATTACATTTGACAAGTTACTATCTGTGATATGATTAGTAACTATCAAAAGATGATTTTACTAGTTATCGGTGAGGGAGATCTCAGCTATGGCCACCTTGATCGAAGCTTCGACTCACGAAACCCTGATCGAGCGTCGGCGCCGGCTTCGGCACGCGACGAACCGCGTCGGCGCAGCTCCGGACCTGGAGCGGCTGATCGCCGAGATCGATGTCGCGCTGGATCGCGTCGATCACGGCACGCACGGCCTTTGTGTTGTCTGCGACGAGTCGATGCCCGAGGAGATCGACCGCCACCCGATGGGTCGCTACTGCCTCTGTGATCTGTCCGAGCAGCAGGTCCGGGCGCTGGAAAACGACCTGGAGACCGCCTGGAGCATCCAGGCCGGTCTGCTGCCAGCGCAAGACATCAGCGTCGGCGGCTGGACGAGCCACTTCCGATATCTGCCAGCCGGACCCGTCGGCGGCGACGTAATCGACCTGGTTGCTCGCCCCGACGACTCGCTCTATTTCCTACTCGGTGACGTTGCCGGAAAGGGCGTGTCAGCCGCACTCCTGATGGCTCATCTCGGTGCTCACTTCCGGGCCCTGGTGGAAGAGAAGCGACCGATCGCCGACACCGTTCGGCACCTCAGCGACAAGCTTGTCGAGCGTACGGGACCGGCACGCTATGTCACCCTGGTAGCCGGTGTGGCGTGGCCCGACGGCCGCTTGCAGCTCGCTAACGCAGGACACCTGCCTGCCCTGCTGACGCGTTGCGGCGCAGTCGAGCGCCTCGACGCCACCGGGTTACCTGCCGGCCTGTTCCAAAGCAGCGACTACGGCGTACACGAGCGCACGCTGGCCGCGGGCGAGTCGATCGTGCTCTACACCGATGGCCTGGTCGAGAGCACTGATCCGGGGGGCGACGAGTACGGAATCCAGCGTCTGTCGTGCGAGCTCGAGGCGTGGGGAGCCCTGGCGCCCAGCGCCCTGGCGTCGACGGCTCTGTCTGCCGCCGAGGCATTCCGAGCCAGCGCGCCGGCAGGCGATGATCAGGCGCTGCTGGTGCTACAGCGGCGCTAGCCTGGCAGGAGGGTCGGCTTGTGCAAGGTGAGCTTAGCTAGCGCGCGCAGGCCCTGCCCTGACGATCTCGTCCATGTACCACTCGGCGAAAGCGCTCGGACCGGTCTCACCGGTTGAGTAGCGTCCGGACCTGTAGCTGCCCGACCGCACGCCCTGCTGGTTGTTCTCCACCACCCAGATGTCTTCCTGGATGGTGATGTGCCACAGCGCCATCAGCTCGTCACCATCGTAGTCGCGCCCCTCCACCGCGTCGGGGTGCACGAGCCATATCAGCTCACAGTCGGTAAGGGCAGGCCCGCGTGGCGTGAACCGCGCGATGGCAACGTGATCGTCGTAGCACTGCGCGTAGTAGGAGAAGAAGCGCGTCGCCGCGATCCTTGTCCCGTACGTCCAGTCGTCGATATTGGGCAGCAGCGGCGCCAGCGGCTTGCCGTCGATCGATCCGGTCATGTAGCCGGAGTTGAGCCTTCCGAACACCATGTAGGTCTCGGATCCACCTCCACTCCCCATCCCCATGCCACCGCCGAAACCGCCTCCGAGACTCCTTTGCCCCTCGGGCTTGACCCAGGCACGCACGCTGGCGGCGCGCTGGGCCTGCTGGTTGGGCGTGCCTTCCATGTCGTAGTTGTGTGTCGTCACCAGCGACTTGTGCGACGGCCCGCAGTGATAACACTCCTGAAAGTTCTCCAGCGCCAGCTTCCAGTTGCCGGAGATCGCGTACTTCTGCCGCACGGCGACCTTGAGATCGGCGGTGCCGTAGTACTTGAGCGTCGGGCGCAGGCCACCAATCTGTTCGTCGAAGTCCGGTGGCTCGTCCGCCTGAGACAAATTGACGAAGATGTTGCCCTCGAAGCTACGCAAGTGGCACGGAATGAGCCCGTTGTCGGCCGGGTCGAAATCCTCCTGCATGCCATAGGCATAGATGAGGCTGCCCTCGGTGTCGTAGGTCCAGGCGTGGTAGGGGCAACGGAAGACCGGGCTACTACCGCTGCTACCGAGCTGCTTCACCGAAAGGCGAGGGTCCCCGGGCACCGCGTCGCCCTCGTGTCGGCAGAGCCGCGATCCGCGATGCCGGCACACGTTGTGGAACGCCCTCACGTCGCCGTCGTTGCCGCGCACGATGATGACGCTGTCGTTGCCGCCGTATTCGAAGACGAAGAAGTCGCCGGCGGTCGGAATCCGCGAGACGTGGTCGGCGAACATCCACTGACTCTCTCTGAGAAACGCCTCATCCTTCAGGTAGTGTTGCTCGTCGAAATAGTATTCGCCCGCGATGGTCGTGCCCGGTTGCCAGCCATCCGGGTAGCTGCGGCGCGTGGCCGCGGCCGAAACCTTGCTCGGGTGCCCACCGACGCCCCCGTAGCTGATCACACGCTTCGGCGGCGCGATGCGCGGCGCCGGCAGCGCGGCGTGATTCGCCGCTGACGCCTTGCCGGCGGCCGTCGAAGCAACCCCGGTAAGGGTGTCGCCGCGCAACGCCTTCGGCAGCGCTACCGCAGCCGCACCGGCGGCCACCGAGGTCTTGGCAAAGGCGCGTCGGCTGACTGTGGTAGCGGCTACTGCGTCGTCGCGGTCGCTGTTGCCCATATCGATCTCCCCGGAAAGCCTGGCTCGCGTGGTGGTCAGAAGTCTATTTTGACGGCGCTCGGGGCCACAAGGGGCACCGATTCCGAGGCTCGCCGGGTCGACGTCGCGTGCCGATGACCGGCTGTCTCCGACGGCACCAGCAGGAGCCCGTGCCGTCGTGTCCAATCGCCAAGGGCGCGGCTGCTGGTGCAGCGCACCAAAGGCGCCGCCAAGAGCATCCCCGCGAAGATGGGCGTCAGCCAGAGAACGAACGCCGCGCTGTAGTACAGCGTGACGCCGGCCCAGACGAGGCCAATCACGGTAATCCAGCAGGTCTTCCTGGTCGCGATCGCCCACGAGAGGTCTCTTCCGTGCCGCTGCTGAGCGCTCCACTGGATGGTGTGCCCCGTCAGTACGCTGAGCACCGAGCGCGCGTGATAGATCATCATCAGCGGCGCGGCAACAACCGCGAAGACCATCTCGAAGAATGCGCTGAGGATGAGCCGTCGGGCGCCACCGAAGGACCTCCGGTGATGCGCGATGCCGAGCGTCAGGCCCAGGAGCTTGGGGACGAAGAGGATCAGCGTGGTGACGACGAGAAGCGACGGGAGCAGGGGCGCGTCAGGCAACGGTAGCCTGGCAAGCGCGGCGTACGACACGACAGCAACGAGGTTCACGTCGGCGCTGTCGAGCAAGACGTAGGCGGTGCTCGCCCATAACAACAACAGCCACAGAACCGACGACACGTAGCCCAGCGCGCCCAGCACGAAGTGCAACCTGCTTATCGGGTGCAGGCCGCGCGCCAGCAGCAACCGCAGGTGCTGGAGGCTCCCCTGAGCCCAGCGGCGGTCGCGTTTGGCGTAGTCGAGGATGGTGCCCGGGAGCTCCTCGTAGCTTCCACCAACGAGCGGCAACACGTATACATGCCATCCCGCGCGTCGCAGGAGTGCCGCCTCGACGAAGTCGTGGCTCAGGATCTCACCCCCCCAAGGGGGCTTGCCGCGGAGCACGGGCAGGTCGCAATGGTCGATGAAGGCGCGCACCCTGACGATGGCGTTGTGCCCCCAGTAATTAGCGGCGTCGCCCTGCCAGAAGCTTTGGCCTGTCGCGAGCATGGGGCTGTAGAGACATGCCGCGAACTGCAACAGGCGACCGAATAGCGTCGTTTGGGAACTCGGCACAGGCACGGTCTGGATGAGCCCGGCTGTCGGGTTGGACTGCATCACCAGCACCAGCTCCACCAGCGCCGACCCGCTCATCACGCTGTCGGCGTCGAGCACTACCATGAAGTCGTAGAGTGCACCCGAACGCTTGCAAAAGTCGGCGATATTGCCTGCCTTGCGACCCACGTTCGCCTGCCGACGCCGATAGTGCAGCGACACGGCACCTGCCCATTGGGCACGCACTTCCTCCCAGGCAACCTGCTCGTCACGAGCGATCACCGCGTCCGTCGTATCGCTCAAGACGTGGATGTCGAAACGCCCCGCCTCGCCGGTTGCCACCAGCGAGCGAATTGTCGCCGTCAGACCACCCATGACGCGCGCCGGCTCCTCGTTGTGGATCGGCATCACCACCGCCGTTCGCGTGGTGATCGTGTTGTCCGCAGTGTCGCTCGACGTCGACGCCACAGGCGACAGTGGATCGCGCCCGGTCAGCTGCAACGCGAAACCGATGACCGCGTTCCAGAACGCCACGGATATCCACGCGAACGTCAGCGCGAACAGCGGCAGGATCGCGAGCTCCAGAGGTGTCAGGCCGGCCATGCGGAAGATGCCGAGCATCATGGCGGTAGCGGCCAGCGTGGTGATTCCAACCAGCCCGAAGAACAGGCAGCGGCGCGCCCCGATGCGCCCGGCGCTGAGGATACGTCCGCCGCGCGGTCTCGCCGACGACAAGCTACTGCAAAGAGTCGGGGTACCAGACATAGGTCCAGGTTTCAGTCAGCTTGGCGCCGTCGGCTGTGAGGAAGAGCCGCATGTCGGCCGGACGCTCGCCATCAGGTATCAAATCGAAGCTCGCGCGCCATCCGGCGCCGTCAGGAAGCAGTTGCACGCTCGGGCTCGACGTCTGCCCGCTCGAGGTCTCCAATACGGCTGCGACGAGCCCCGCGTCTTCGAGCGCTGGCATAGCCGGCCCACCGAAATCGATCACGAACCGCCGATGGCTGCGCGGCGGCGGGTCGCTCTCGCCAGGCAAAGCATCCCATCCGAATCGAGCGCGCTCAACTTGCATCAAGCTCTGCGCATCCAACCGTCTATCGAAGGTCGTGAGCCGATAACGGTATCGCCGGCTCTCCCCGGCGAGAAACGGTTGGTCAGGCGCCCAGTAGGCAACGATGTTGTCGTTGGTTTCCGAGTTCGTCGGAATCTCGACGAGCTCCACGCCACCACTGCCCCAGGCGGCATCCTCGGTGTCGACCCATAGGCTGGGACGGCGCTGATAGTTGGTCTCGAGGTCGAGGTAGCCGTCGAACCGCCGGGCGCGCTGAACCAGGCCGAAGCCACGTGGATCACGGTCGCGCAGCGAGGTAACGCGCACCTCACGACGGTTGCTGAGCGGCCGCAGGATCCACTCGTCGGCCCTGGTCCGCATCAACAAGCCATCCGAATCGTGCACTTGCGGACGGTAGTCGTCGAATTCCCGAGCTCGATTCGGGCCGTAAAGGAACATGCTGGTCAGCGGGGCGACGCCGAGCTTGGCAATGTCCCGGCGGGCGTGCAATCGGGCGTCGACCCGGAGAACGGTGCTCGCACCCGGCTGCAGATCGAAGCGGTACGCGCCGGTGACCGACGGACTGTCGACCAAGGCGAAGAAGACCAGCGCGGTGTCGGCCGGAGCCGGACGGAGGAGCCAAAACTCACGAAACACCGGGAACTCCTCGTGCCCCGGCGGCACCACATCAACAGCCAGGCCCCGACCCGACAGCCCATGAACCTGTCCGCCTCCGACCAGGCGAAAGTACGAGGCACCCAGGAACACGGCTGCCTCCTGGCTACGATCAGGGCTCTCGAGGGGATAGTGAACGCGGAACCCGGCGTAGCCGAGCTCCGGCGTGAGCATCTCGGCGACACCGGCGAGCATCTCTGGGTAGCGAAAACTCTCCCGGTCGAGAAACAGCTCATTGATGCGCCCGTCGTTGACAGCGTGAATGCGCACGGGCTCATACCGGAAGCCCGGATGGAAGAATTGCACCTCGAAGAGCGTCTCGCCGCGCCACAGGGCCACCTCCGGCCGAAACTCGATCGAGCGATACTGCGCGTCGTCCAATTGCGCTAGAGCGTCGGGCATACCGCGCCCGCTTGCCGTGTACGGGAGCTGCGCCAACCGGCGCGCCCGCTCGTCGACATACTCCTGCAGCGCGGCAGCGGTGACCGGGCGCGGGAGTGGCACAGGTGACTCGGCAGCGCGCCGCTGATGCGCCGTTGCCACCGCGGGTTCGTCCTCGCCCGGCTTGGTGTGGCGGCCGCCCGTCGATAGTGTGGGGTCCGACCCACAAGCCGAGAACGCCAACATCGCCAAGAGCACCGCCAACGGCCGCGCAAGCCCGCCACCGAGCTGCATGTCCACGATCGCCTCGACGTCGAGCATCCGGGCCATTCTCCTGCGACTCGTGTCCGCATGGATGCTCATCAACGCCATGTTGCTGGCGCCCCAATGGCTGGCGGCCGGCACCATCGGCGGGATGTGGATAGCGGCCGAGTCGGGCTTGGCGGTGGGGCTGCTGGCGCTGCTGCCACGTTGCCGCTGGAGCCGATCGCTCGCCACCCTCACTGCCCTCGTTCTGGTTGTCCTGAGCATCGTTGTGTTCGCCGATACCGTGGCGCGGCAAAGTCTCGCACGTCCGCTCAACCTCTACCTCGATCTGAGCCTGCTGAGCGCCGTCATGAACCTCCTGCGCGGCACCCTCGGCCCCGTCGTCGCGACCTTCGCGGTGCCCGTCGCCCTGCTCGCCGCCGGCCTACTCACCTGGCTCGTGGCGCGCTTGTTGCTACCGATGGAGACGCCGCAAGGCTCGTGGATCGTGCGGGCCGCGGGCGTCGTTTTGATCCTGTTCTCGGCGCTCGCGTTCCTCGGCGAGCAGGCACCCTGGGTAACAGAGATGATGGGGCGCCCGGCGGTGCGGGTGGCGACGCAACAGATCCGACATTTCTCCCGAATGGTGAACGAGCGGGACCGCTTCGAGGCCGAGATGGCAGCCTCGCAGAACAGCTACGCCAGCCTGCCAGGCCTGCTGGAGCGTCTCGAGGGGCGCGACGTGGTGCTCGGCTTCGTCGAGTCCTACGGCATGTCGGCAATCACCGACCCACGTTACGCGGATATCGTGGTGCCCCGACTCCACGGGCTGGCCCGCCGCATGGCCGCGGCGAATCTGTATCTGGCCACCGGAGCACTCGTTGCGCCTATCCAAGGAGGCCAATCGTGGCTCGGGCGCGGATCGATTCTGAGTGGCCTGTGGCTCGAGAACCAACTGCGATACGACCTGCTGTTGGCGAGCCGGCGCGAGACGCTGATCGACGACTTTCGTCACGCTGGGTACCGCACTGTAGCGTTGATGCCGGCCATAACACTGGCGTGGCCCGAAGGTGAGCGTCTTGGCTACGACGACATCCACGCGTACAAAGACATCAACTACACGGGGCCTGCCCTCAACTGGGTAACGATGCCCGATCAGTTCACCTGGTCGTACTTGGAGCAGCAAGTGCGCCGCGATGATGATCCCCGACCGCTGTTCGCCGAGGTTGGGCTGATCAGCAGTCACGCGCCGTGGACGCCGATCCTGAACGTCCTGGACGACTGGGACACGATCGGAGATGGGGCGGTATTCATGCGTTGGGAGGGTGCCGGGGAGCGCCCGGGCGACCTGTGGCGAGATCATGATCGGGTGCGGGAGAACTATGCGTTGTCGATCGGCTACGCCATTCAGGCGGCGACGGCGTACGCCGAGCGCTACGTCGACGACAACACGCTGCTCCTGGTGCTCGGCGACCACCAGCCCGCCCCGATAATCACCGGGGATGACGCCAGCCGCGCCTCCCCGGTGCACGTGATCACCGCCAGCCCGGCGCTCCTGGCGCCGTTCCTGGAGTGGGGTTTCGTCGAGGGTGGTATCCCTGATCCGAGCCAGTCACCGCCTCGCATGGACGCTTTTCGCGACTGGTTCGTCCGCGCCTTGAGCACCCCATGACGGCCTGGTGGGGTCTGCTCCGCTCGCTGATCCTGTATTGGCGTCCGGGGCGTCAGCGCGGCCTCAGGCGCCTTTATCGCCCCTTCGTCGGGCCGGGCGACCTCGTCTTCGACGTCGGTGCGCACCTGGGCGATCGATCGGTGGCTCTCGCAGCCCTCGGCGCCCGAGTCATCGCGATCGAGCCGCAGCCGCGCACCGCCCGGTGGCTGCGGTGGTTGGTCAGGTCAAGCGATCGAATCACCGTGCGGACAGAGGCGGTCGGTCGAAAGGCGGGGTCCGGTGAGCTGGCAATCAGCCGACGCACACCCGCCGTCTCGACGCTGGCCAGTAGCTGGAGGGCTCGCCTGCCCGAGACCAACAGAAGCTTCAGCAAGGTACGCTGGGATGAAACGGCAACCGTCACCGTCACCACTCTGGACGTGTTGATCCGAACCTACGGAGAGCCTCGCTTCTGCAAGATCGATGTCGAGGGCCACGAGGCGGACGTGCTCGCCGGTCTCAGTCGACCGGTGGCAAGCCTGTCGTTCGAGTTCGTCTCCGGCGCCCTCGATGTTGCCGTTGACTGCGTCCGACAGCTCGACAGGCTAGGCCGCTACGAGTTCAACGCCATCGCCGGCGAGGAACGACAATACCTCTTCGACGCTTGGCGGACAGGCGACGGTGTGGTGGAGTGGCTGACTGTCGGCGCCGGCGGAATCTCTTCCGGCGATCTGTACGCGGTGTTGGTACATCCTTCCACCGGCCCGGCTCCACAGACTGCGCAACGAGACCCGTGAACAGCTTGATTGACGAACGCACGGCCTGGGATCTGGTTCGGGCGATCTCACCGGGGCCGGTACACCCCGAAACGCCATTGCGCGTTTCGCCAGGCACGAGGGCCGACGTCTGGCTCCAGGTCGACGCCGCCGGTGCGTGGCAGACGTCCACTACACCGGTCGACGAGGCTCGAGACATTTTCGAGCTGTACCTGCCGCTTCAAATCCGCCACCGCCTGGTGATCGCGCAGATGGGGCAGAGCCTCGACGGCCGCATCGCCACGGTCGCCGGACATTCTCAGTTCATTACCGGCCCGGCCGACATTTGCCGGCTCCACCGCCTCCGAGCCCTGGTCGATGCGGTCATCGTCGGAGCGAGCACGGTGGCTTCAGACGACCCGCAGCTCACCGTCCGGGAGGCCGAGGGTGAGGACCCGGTCCGCGTCGTCCTCGATCCGAATGACCGCCTGGACCCGGCTAGCAGAGTATTCACCGATGGCGCTGCTCCCACCATCGTGTTGCGTCAGGCCACCAACGGCCGCGAGCCGCGCTCGTCGTCGAGCGCGGTCATCAAGCTACCGGTGGTCGGCCCGCAAGGCTTCGACCCGCGTTCCGTGCTGTCGTCGCTGCGAGAGCGCGGCCTCAATCGCGTGCTCGTCGAGGGTGGAGGGATCACCGTTTCGCGGTTTCTGCAGGCCGGTGTCTTGGATCGCTTGCACGTGACCGTGGCGCCGGTGCTGTTGGGCTCGGGGTGCCGTGGCTTTATGCTGGATCCGATCGAGACGCTCGATCAGGCGTTGCGTCCTCAGGCGCGACGTTTCGGTCTCGGCGACGATGTGGTCTTCGACCTCGACCTGAGCTGATTCGCGTTTCAGGAGCGCCGATCAGAATCACCGCTCCAGGCAGGCTCGAAACGAGCACCAGTAGGCCGTAGGCCACCGAGATCGCGACGCCGTCGGCCACCGGCAGACCCGCTGCTGCCCAAAGGAGCGCGGCACCCGTCTCGCGCACACCCCAACCGGCAATCGTGGCGGGAATCAGCATGGTCGCCAGCACCGGAGCGACGAGCGGCAATAGGGTGGGCGCCGGGGTGTCGACGCCCACCGTCCTCGCAGCAACGAGATACACCGCGATGTACGACATGACGACGAGAGTGGAGCTGAGCAACTGCGCCGGTAACGCACCCGGCGATAACAACCCGGCTCGGGCGTCGGCCCAAGTGCGTCTGAGCAGGGAATCGTCAGCCTGGCGTTGCCAACGAGCCCAGACGAGCAGCCCAGCCGCGACGGCGGCAGACAGCAGCGCCACGCCCAGCAACACGGCACGCGCACCGGCGCCGAGCGGTCGGGGCAGCCACACGACCGAGAACCCGGCGATTGCCAGCATCACGATCTGCCCCGAGGCTCGCTCCAGCATGACGGCGCGGAGCGCCTGACCGTCGAGACCGGGCGCCAGCGCCCGACCATGTCGCCACGCACGAGAGAGATCGCCCGCCACTCCGCCCGGCAACACTTGGTTCAAGAAGGTGCCGATAGCGTACTCACGCAGGGCGGCAACAAACGGCAACTGCAGCCCGAGCCGGCCGGCGGTGAATCGCCACCGCCACGCCGAGAGAGCTACCTGCAACAACGAGATCGCCAGGGCCAGCACCACCCATCGCGTGTCCATGCTGCGCAGGCGCCCGACGACCCGTTCGAGGTCGAGGTACGTGGCGAGGACGACCAGCAGCCCGACGCTGACACCGAATCGCACCAGCGGCAGCCTGCCACGGGCGAGCGCGGTCGAGATCATTCCCGCCCGACGGTGTCGACAGCAGGGAGTGCCAGCAAGTCCGTATGGCCCACGGTGACCTCGAATGCGCCGCGCTCTATCGCCACCCGACATCGCACCGCCCAGCCGTCGATGCGGCTGGCACATGCCGGCCGTTCCTCGCTGGCGGCCTGGCGCCATCCATCCACCAGGCGGCGAGCGAGATCGTCGTCACCAACCCCCAGTCGCCAGCAGCTCGGCAGCAACCAGGTGCGATACCCGGCCCGCCCAAAGAGCTCCGCCGCGGTGTGGCCGGCGCCGGGTCCGAGTGCCGGGCCGAGGCCCTTGTCGCCAAGCTGATGGGAGTTCACAGCAGCACGCACCAAGTCCTCGTCGGGGTCGAGCTCGTCGCCGGAGGCCCGGCCCGCTGCCACGAAGCGGAACTCGCCGTCGTAGCTCAACGGGAAGTAGGCCGCCGCTGCCGCACTCCGACAAACGTCTACCAGGCGCCGTAGCCACTGCTCGGACACGAGGTCTAGCAGCGCCGAGCCGGTAACCAGATGGGCCGTCTCGGCGGCCGCCAAGCCTTGCTCGGCAAGGTCGCCGCGGACGCGCGTCACCTGCGCGTCGGGATCGGGACAGACGGCCCGGGCGAGCAAGCCGGGGTCGTGATCGACCAGCGTCCACTCTTGAGGCAACGCCAGCCTTGGAGACAAGTACCGTAGGTTGGAGCCCGTACCGCTCCCCAGGTCGACGATACGCGACCATCGTCGCTGCTGCCAAGTTGCTTGCAGCCGGGCGGCCAGCTCGTGGGCTCGCGACCGATGATCAACCGGTTCGCGCAACGCCAACCAGTCGGCGGCGAAGCGGTCCGCGCGGTCGCCCGGCGGCAGGTGTCGTGAGGCGGCCGACCCTTCCGGGGTCAACTCGAGGAGCGCTTCCGCGAATGCGCCTCCTGCCTGATCCCAGCCCGGCAATCGCGCCGCGGCACGGCGAGCTCCGACGGCCAGATCGTTGCGGCGCTCGGCGCCTTCGGAGCCAGCCAGCAGACGTTCCAGGGCATCGGCCAGCGCCTTTGCGTCGCCCGGGCAGACCAACACCGCCGCTTCCGAAGGAACGGCTTCCGGGATAGCGCCACCGGTGGTGCTGACCACCGGCAGCCCGCGCGCCACCGCCTCTCTCAGGACCATGCCAAAGCCCTCGTAGTGCGAGGCCAACACGAACAGCGAGCTGGAGTCGTAGTAGGCGTCCAACGCGTCTTCGTCGCATTCCCCAACGAGCTCGATCGTCTTGTCGAGCCCTCTATCGGCAACCTGATCGACCAGCGCCGCCGCGTAGTCGGGATCGCGACTCAAGCTGCCCACGCACACGCAGCTCCAGGGCAGGTGCCGCAATCGGGCAAGGGCATCCACCAGAACGTCGTATCCCTTGCGGGGGATCACCGACCCGACACTCAGCAACCGCGGCGCCTGCTCGCCTCCCGGCCCGGCTGCCAATCGCGCAGGCTCGGTGCCGGGAAGCACCGCCCGTACTTTCTCGGCCGCGACTCCCAGCGCTCGCAGCCGCGCCGCGGTGAACTCGCTGGTCACCACGATCCCGTCGCAAGCATCCAACGCGGCTCGCTCCAGCGCCGCGAACCGTTCCTGTTCCTTGGCCGTCAAGCCAGTCTCGTCGGCGAGCGGATGATGCACCAGGGCCAGGATCCGCAGCCGATCCCCATGGGCGCGGACGACGTCGGGAAGGGCCCCCATGGCCAACCCATCGATCATCACACGAGCACCGGCCGGTGCCTCCGAAAGGGCGCCCCCCAGGCTCTCTCGTGCGGCGGCGTCGGCGTCCGGAAAACGGCCGGCGAGGTTGTAGACAACGACCCGCCATCCCAGCTGCCGAAGCCGGCCTGTCATCCGGGCGTCGTAGATCGTGCCGCCGGTGCGTCGGGCCAGGGATCCAGGAACAACCAGATGCAGCTCGAAGCAGTCAGACATCGCCCTCATAGCTGGCCCAGGCAACGTGAGATTCGCTGAGCGTCACGCAT
Source organism: Acidobacteriota bacterium (assembly GCA_965205505.1). GTDB lineage: Bacteria > Acidobacteriota > UBA890 > UBA890 > WLXD01 > DASCOT01. The sequence continues at coordinate 1,342,618 of CBDBHB010000009.1, read as the reverse complement.
AGCCGTGTGACGCGGCGCGCCGCCTCTCCCAGCTTGCCTTCGCGCAACGCCGTGACCAGGCGGTCGAAGATCTCCCGCGCCAGGAACTCGGTGGTGGTGTTGACTCCATCGAACGCAGGTGCGTCGTCCAGGTTCGTGTAGTTCAGCTCGCTCAAGATCACCCGGAGCTGCTGGGTAGCGAGACCGATGTCGACGACGAGACCATCCGAATCGAGCTCGCGACGTCGGAACGTCGCATCCACCACATAGGTCGCCCCGTGGAGTGCCTGCGCCGCGCCAAACACTTCGCCTCTGAAGCTGTGCGCGATCATGAAGTGGTCTCGAACGTTGAGGCTGTACAAGCTCGTGTCTCCCGTCGTCGGATTCGATCCGTTGCGGCTATACCAGAGCGAGGCCCAACAAGGTCATCGCATTCAAGATGTCGGATAGCGGATACGGTGGCACAATGCGTCCCCTGGATTCGCACTGAGCTGCTCGAGCACCTCGGGCAGATCCTCGAAGTCGCTCTCTCCAGTAATCAGCGCGTCGAGCTTCGCGTCTGCGAGCAGCCGCAGAGCCAGCTCCATTCGCCGGCGGTAGCTCCAACGCGGGGTGCGCTCCGGCGGCAGGCGGCCCACCTGGCTGCTCTTGATGGTCAGCCGGCGCGAGTGGAACGCTTCTCCGAGCGGCAACGCGACATCCAGGCTTCCGTACCAGCTCACGTCGACGATCTTCCCCTCCACTCCGGCCGCTGCCAGCGCGCTGCGGAGCCCCGCGGGGCGGCCGCTGGCGTGGACAACGAGATCGGCGTCCGCGGCGTCGGGCGGTTCACCGAGAAACGCTACGCCGAGCTCCCGGGCGACGGTCTCGCGCTCGGGGTTGATATCGATCACCGTCACATCGGTGCCCGGCACCTGCCGGCACAGCCAGGCCGTCAACAAGCCCAGAACGCCGGCGCCAACGACAACCACCCTGTCTCCCACCCCGGGGAGTGCATCCCACATCGCGTTGACCGCCGTTTCCATGTTCGCCGCCAACACGGCGCGCTCGACGGGAACGCCGTCCGGCAACGGTGTCACACTGCCCGCGGGAACCCGGTAAAGATCCTGGTGTGGGTATAGGGCAAAGACGTTGCGGCCCAGGAGCGGCTCCCGACCCTCGACGACCTCTCCGACGCTGATATAGCCGTACTTGATGGGAGCGGGGAATTCGCCTTCCTGGAAGGGGGCTCGCATCGCCTCGTACTGCGACGGTGGAACTTCACCGCGGAACACGAGAGTCTCCGTTCCCCGGCTGATCGCCGAGTAGCGGGTACGTACGAGTATCTGCCCGTCGCCCGCGGATGGCAGGAGTGCCTGTCTGATCCCACCCTTTCCGGGAGCCTCGATCCAAAACTGGCGAGCGGTGTGGGTTCCTGACATCGTTCTTGCGCTCTCGAAACAGGTTTGAAGCTTCTGACTACCGCCAAGGATCCGGTGAGCGCAACCGTACCGTCAAAGACCCCCGCGCGCCGCGCCCGCAACGATCTCGCCCTCGGGCTGCTACCGATGCTCGCGGTGGCAGTCGGCTTGCGGACCCTTCTCGGCCTTACGCTCGACTACGTGCTGGTTGCGCTGACACTCTACGCGCTCGAATGCGCGCTGGTGCTACGGGCAGTTCCTGCCGACCTTCCCGCACCCGGCGCCGGCGTTGCAAATCGCGTAACGCTGGGACGGTCTGCACTGGTGATGCCGTTGGCTGCGCTGGCGCTATACCCGGCGGCGGCATCGGGCAATCGCGCCCAATGGTGGATCATCTTGGTGGGCGCGGCGGCCTTGTCGCTCGACGGCATCGACGGATGGCTGGCCCGCCGCACTGGAACCTGCACAGACTTCGGTGGTCGCTTCGACATGGAGCTCGATGCCTTCCTCATGCTGGGGTTGTCGGTACTCGTTTGGACGAGCAACAAGGTCGGCTGGTGGGTGCTGCTGATCGGCGTCCTCCGTTACCTTTTCTTGGCCGCCGGCTGGATCTGGCCGGCGCTGCGGGGCGAGCTGCCGCCCAGCCGGCGCCGCAAGTCGATCTGTGTGGTTCAGGGCATCACGTTGCTGGTCTGTCTCGCGCCGGTCGTTCCGGCGGCCCCGGCGACGGTATTGGGCGCCGGTGCGCTGCTGCTGTTGATCTACTCATTCGCCGTGGACGTGCGGCAGCTGATGCTCGCCCCACCGCGCTAAGGTCTGCAGGACATCTGCCACGACCTCATAACCAAGAGAAAGAGAGAGCATGAACAACTTGTCGGGCAAAGTTGCGTTGGTTTCGGGAAGCGGTCGCGGTATCGGGGAATCGATCGCTTGCAAGCTCGCAAGCGAAGGGGCTCGCGTGGTGGTGAATGACCTCGATGAAGCGCCCGCTCTAGAGACTGTGGCGCGCATCCGCGAGGCCGGCGGTGAAGCAACCGCATGCGTCCGAAACGTCACCGATGTGGATTTCGGCAGCCGCTTCGTGGCCGCGGCGATCGATACTTACGGCGGGCTCGACATCATTGTCAACAACGTCGGCTACACCTGGGACGGTGTTATCCAGAAGATGTCCGACGAGCAGTGGCAAGCGATCATGGATGTCCACCTGACCGCGCCGTTCCGCATTCTGCGTGCCGCAGCGGAGTTCATCCGTCCGGCCGCCAAGGCGGAGGCCGCGGCCGGTGAGGAAGTGCTCCGCAAGGTGGTCAACATCTCTTCGATTGCCGGCACGGGCGGCGGCGCCGGACAGGCCAATTACTCGACAGCGAAGGCGGGTATCCTCGGCCTGACGCGGGCAATGGCCAAGGAATGGGGTCGTTACAAGGTCAACGTCAACGCCGTCGCCTTCGGGCTGATCTCCACGCGCCTGACCAGGCCTTGGGGTGACGAGGACGCTCAGATCGAGATCGAGGGACGGACCATCAAGGCCGGGGCGAACCGGCAGCTGCTCGAGGCAGCGCCCCAACTAATCCCGCTGGGGCGCCCCGGCACCCCCGAGGAGGCGGCCGGCGCCGTGTACCTGCTGTGCACGCCGGAATCCAACTACATCAGCGGCCAGCTGGTGATCTGTGGTGGAGGACTCGTCTAGTGGCCTCTAACAGATGATCGTTGCGTATCGTGGTGGCGAAATGGGTCCGGATGCCAGGCGCGACGACGAGACGATGTTTGCCCATCTTGGAGGAGGAGCAACGCCGCAGACGGGCCGATTTCGCCGCCATCCTCCGGACAGATGGGCAGTTGCGGGCGATATCGGCGTTGCGCCTCGTCGACGATGCCCACTGCATCGCCCTCCTCCCCGCGCCTTGATCTCACCCGCAAATCCCATCTGCGATATGCAACGATCATCTGTTACAGGCCACTAGTGGCCTGAGAGGCGCCCCTTTTCGGAATAGCGCGCCCCTCGCCGCGCCAGGATCACTCGGGATTGATCGCCTCCGCGGCCGCCTGTCGCTGGTCGACGATCTCGTCGTACTCCTCCTGCTGCAAGTACGTCACATCGACCCAGGCGTGGGCCATCTCGTCGACCGTACGGTCGCCCCACCCGATCCATTGCTCGGGGTCCGGGTTATTGGGGTTGTCAGCCGTGTTGTCGTGCCACGCCGTAATGACGATGGTGGTGCCGGCAGGCAACAGCGGCGCGACCTCATCGGCGTAGATGTAGTTGATGTGCCAGTTCCAATTGAAGTTGTCGACCAGGCTGAGGATCTCTTCGCGGCCATTGGGGTAGATCGCCGACATCTGCATCGCCTTGCCGCGCATGTGCATGTGCGGCTGGAAGTTCTCCAGACGCGCCGGCCACTGCATGACATGGTGCTGCTGAGTGACCGCGATCTTGCCCGGGGGGATGTCGATGCCGGTGCGGCCGCGCGCGTCGAGAAAGTTGAGCCTGGTGCGGTTCCTGGGCTCGTTGCCTTTGTCGTGGAACCAAACACCGAGCTCGACCTGTACGTCCTCGACCAGCTTGCCAATGGCGTGCATGTGCAGCTCCCAGCGGATCTTGGAGTCCGGCAGCATCACCTTGCCGGCCCCCTCGGGGAAGATCTCGCCCGCCTTCCCGACCGCCCACTCCATGAACAGACCCGGCCCACCCATGGCACCCCGGGTGCTGGTGACCACGGCTCCGGCGCTCATCTCGCCCTCCTCCTCCTCTTGCTCGAGGAATGCCAGCACGTGGTGAATGATCGTGCGCGCGTCCTTGCCGACCGGGCGGATCTCGATCGCCTTGACCCAGCGCGCTTCGGTCAGGCCTGTGGGAGTCAGGGGGCGAAACCACTTGTCCTGGGTCACGGCCGCGAGCGTGTACGACTTCGACGGAATGATGAGATCGGGCTCGCCGAAGTCATCAACCAGCCGCCAGGCACCCGGATCAGGAAAATCGGCCGGCGGAGGCATGTCGGCCGCGGCGCCGAACGGGGCGCCGGCGTCGACCCAGGCACCGATCGTCTCGATCTCATCGGCGGTGAGACCACGATCGTTCTTGAACTTCTTGATACCGACGGAACGGTTGATATGCCAGGGTGGCATCTGCCGTCTTTCGACCCTGTCCTTGATCATTGCCGCGTAGGTTCGCACCTCGTCGTAGGTCATCAGCGACATCGGCGCGATGGAATCCGGCTGATGGCACACCTGGCACTTCCGCTGCAGGATCGGCGCCACGTGCTTGGCGAAGGTAATCGCGTCCGGGCTCTCTTCCACCATCACCGCGGCGTCGGCAACCATCTGAGCGCTCGACCGCTCTTGGGATACCGCCTGCCCTTGAGGGATCAGCAACCCGGCGAACGCCAGCACCCCCATCACACCGACAGCGATTCCGCGACGACCGAACATGGTTGTCTTCATCACGATCTTCTCCTGCAGTCTACGGATCTACCGTTACTTTCACGAAACCATTGGTCCAGCAACATTGCGCATGCCCGGCGGACGCGAAGGCGGAAGATCCGGGTCTGTATCCAGATGCGTCGTTAGCTCGTACCCGGAGCAAGTACTCTCCCGGAGCGCTGAAGGTCGCCGCCGTAGCCATCTCGGCACCGCTCACTGGAAGCTCGGCGGTCGGCGGGTCGAAAACCACGTTCCCTGGGCCCTGGTGCTTGAACCAGGTGAGAGTTATCGGAACGTCATCCACCCCTGCGCTGGCGATTCTCGGGGCCGGCCGGCCATCGTCGTGAGCCCACACCGTGAGCGTCGTCGGCTCGTCCACCGACCCCGTCAGCGGGGCGCTCATGACACCAGCCGGGCCGGCTCCCTCGGCGGCGCCAAACTTGAGCACCGGCGGCGTGTTGCCCGAGCCCGCCTCGCCGGCCAGTGCGTCAATCTGCCAGTCAGGTCTGAGATGGCCTGGAATGGAGAATGTCTCGCCGCGGATCTTCAGCGTCCAGTAGACCTTCGTATCACCGTGGTCCGCCGGCACCTTGACCGCAAACACGCCCCAGTTCTGGCGCGGCTGAAAGTGCGACGGCTGGCCGCCGTCGAACTGGGCCGGCTCGATGAAGTTGTTCGGGCCGAGGGGGATCTCGAGCTCTTCTTCGGTGTTGCGATTGTAGTAGCCGAACGAAAGGCTGAACGTGCCGTCCGGGTTCTCGTACCACCCTTCGAAGGCCGGCGTGACCGTCATCCCGGCGGCGCTTTCAGGAGCGAACGGCAGCTGCGGCGATGGCGTCGCCGACAACGCTGCTGCGCCCCCGGTGACCAAGCCGGCAGCCACGACGATGGCAACCGATGTCGGTCTGCGCACGAAGGTCCTCCTGGAGAGCTGCACTGAGCGCTGGAACCCCTCCGGTGCTCGAAGCTCCCGCCACACGTTCCTTTCGGAGGGTCATCGGTGCCGCCCTAGAAGTCAATCGAATCAGGCGCGCAACCGTCGAAGATCTCGTCGGTGACTATTCAAGCGCCAACGCCACCAGCTCGCCCGCGTGCGCGGTCGCGCCGACAGCGACCACCACGTACTGCTTGCCGTCGTGCATGTAGGTGATCGGCACCCCGCTCTGATTGGCCGGCAGCTCGATCTCGGCGAGCACCTCACCGGAGAGCTTGTCGTGGGCGCGGAGCTTGTTTCCACCGCCTCCATAGGCAGCGAACAGACCGGAGCCCTCACCAACGAACAGAAGCGTCTTGGTCACCAGCGGGGCGCCACGATCGGTGCGGCCGGTCGGCGGGATGTCGAGCCCACGGAGCACCGGGTGCTCACGAACATAATCGGGAGTGTCGCCGTTCGGTCGCGTCCATACATGCTCGCCGGTATTCAGATCGATGGCAGTGATGCGCCCCCAGGGTGGCTTGACTAGCGGCAACCCGCGTGGCCCGCCGCCCTGCGGCAGCCTCACGCTCCGACCCTGCACGTACCTCATGTTGGAGCTCGCGGGATCGCTCCACAGCCCGTACACATCCGGTTTGGTGGTCGAGGTCACGTACAAGATGCCGGTTTCCGGATCGGCTGCGGCACTGGGCCAATTGGCCCCGCCCACACTTCCCGGCATCGCCAGGGTTCCCTTGGTCCCGTTCTCCTCGATAAGCGACGGCGGCGTGAACAGGGGTCCGAGGCGGAAGCCCGAAGCCAGCACCTTGGCCTCCTCGAAGAGCTCGGGCGTGAAGTCGATGAGGTCATCGATGGTGACACCCTGACGATCGAACGGCGCCGGCTTGGTCGGAAATGGCTGCGTTGCCGCGGTGCGCTCACCGGGGACATCGGTCTGCGGGACGGGGCGGTCGTCGATCGGCCATACGGGCTGGCCGGTGACGCGGTCGAAGACGAAGGTGAACGCGTGCTTGGTGACCTGGGCGACCGCCTTGATCGAGCGACCGTCGACGTTGATGTCGAGCAGGATCGGGGCGGCCGGCAGATCGTAGTCCCAGATGCCGTGGCGAACCGTCTGGAAGTGCCAGACGCGCTCGCCGGTCCTGGCGTCGAGGCACACCAGGCTCTGGGAGAAGAGGTTGTCGCCGGGGCGGTGGCCGCCGTAGTAGTCGCCGGTCGGGGCCTCGAGCGGCACATACACGTAGCCGAGCTCGGGATCGGCGGAAAACGTCGTCCACTGGCCGACGTTGCCTGTGTAGCTGGCGGAGCCCTCCTCCCAGGTGTCATGGCCGAGCTCGCCGGCCTCGGGAATGGTGTGGAAGATCCACAGGCGATCGCCCGTTCGCGCGTCGTAGCCGCGAATGTGGCCGGCTGGCATCTCCTTGGTCGCCGGATTGCCGCCGGCCGGAAAGGCGCTGCCGACCACGACCACATCGCCCACCACGACGGCCGGCGAGCTCGAGCCTATGGTTGCCTTATCGACATCGAGCTCGCGGTCCAGCCCGCGCCGCAGATCCACAGTTCCATCGATGCCGAAGTCCGGCATGGGTCGCCCGGTCTTCGGGCTCAGCGCCACCAAGTGGTAGGCAGGCGTAACGAGGAAGATCGCCTCCTCGGCGCCGTCCGACCAGTACGCTACCCCACGGCCCGAGTTGGGGCGCGGCGCGGTGTCGCCGCGCGCCCCTTCGTCCATGCGGTACGACCACAGCGTCTCGCCGGTGGCCGCGTCGATCGCCACCACGGCGCGACGCGTTCCCGCCGTCGCATACAGCACGCCGTTCACCATCAGCGGCGTGGTGCGGTAATTAAACTCCGGCCGCGGACCGTAATTGTCGGACTTCCAACGCCAAGCGATCTGCAGCTCCGCCACGTTGTCTCGATCGATCTGGTCGAGCGGCGCGTAGCGGGTGCTGGCCGCGTCGCCGCCGTAGTAGTGCCACTCGCCGCCGCCGGCGCCGTACTGCATTCCGCCGGTCGACGCGATGGCCGAGCCCAGCAGCAACGCCATTCCCACGAAGGCCGCACCCGTTCTCATCGCTGCTCTTGGGCAGCTGTGAGCGGGATCTCGAACAGAGGGTCAGGGTCGGCCTCAAGCTCCTCTTCGCCGGGCGGGAACCCATTGCCACGCAGGATCATCGCGATGAGGTCGACCGTTTCGCCCGGCGACAGTCGGCCGGGGTCATCCTCAGGCATGGTCTCCTGAATTATCGCGTACAGGATCCCCAGCGACTCCTGTGCCCAGTAGTGCATGAAGTCCCTGCCCACCAATCCGATGGAGGCCTCGCCGCCGCGCAAATCTACCCCGTGGCAGGTACCGCACTCGCGTACGTAGGTGCGCTGGCCCCGATCGGCCTGCTCGGCCGTATAGACACCGTCCTCGGCCGTGGCTTGGGGCGTCCCGGAGCCGGCGATGTCGGCTGCGAGCGTCACCCCGGCGAGCGCCAGCGTTCCCGCCAACGTGCTGAGGACCGTCTTTGTCACCTGCGTCTCCGATTCCTACGGCAGCGAGCCAGCGCACTCCGGCAGCAACCCCGGCAACACTACCCTACCGAGCCGCAGGTGAGGTAATTGTTCCGCCCCGCCATTGGACACCTCGGCGGCTTCACGGCTATCTTCAGGTATCGGTAGCTCCGAGGAGGCACCATGAAGCGAGCATTGCTGGTCGGAATCGGTTCGATCGTTGCTATTTGCGGCTGGAACGGAGTGCCGGCCGCCGGCGCGGCACAGGCAACACCTGCCGCGTTGGAGGAGGACTCGTCCAAGCAGCGCGCGCCCACCTGGACTGAAGACATCGGACCTCTCATGGCCGTCAAGTGCATGAACTGTCATCGGCCGGGCGAAGTAGCGCCGCTGTCGCTGCTCACCTACGAGGAGGCGCGCCCGTGGGCCGACTCGATTCGCTTGATGGTGGAGTTGGGCATCATGCCCCCATGGCACGCCGACCCACGCTACGGCCACTTCGGCAACGATCGCCGGCTGAGCGACGCGCAGCGGCAGACGATCCTGGCGTGGGTCGACGGGGGAGCGCCGCGCGGAGAGGGTGACTTCATCCCACCCGAGTTCCCCGAGGGCTGGCTGCTCGGAGGCCTGCTCGGACCTCCAGACTACGTGTTCGAGATGGACGAGGAGTTCGAAGTGCCGGCCGGCGGCGCCGATATCAACATCGACATCATGGCCCCGACCACCCACGAAGAGGACATCTGGGTGCAGGCCGTCGAGGTGCGCGGCAACGCGCGTGTCGTACACCACAACGTCGTCACCGTGATGCGCCCCGACGGCACCTACGATCCGTCTGGGCGGCTTGCCAGCGCCGTTCCCGGCAAGCAATGGGATCGGTTCCCCGAAGGCGCGGGCAAGCTAATCCCCGCCGGGTCCCGGCTGCGCCACGGATTGCACTACCACCCCAGCAACACTGTCGAGAGGGATCGGTCCCGCGTCGCGGTGTGGCTCGTCGACAACCCCATCAGCCACACGATCCACTCGTCGGTCGTTGCCGACTCGACGCTGCAGATCCCTCCGCACGAGCCGAACTACACGAGCCGCGGCGAGTTCATCTTCGATGTCGACGCCGAGCTCACGCTGATGAAGCCCCACATGCACTACCGGGGCAAGGACATGACGTACCGGGCGATCTACCCCGACGGCACCGAGGAGATCCTGCTGCACGTGCCCAACTACGACATGTACTGGCAGATCTCCTACGAGCTCGCAGAGCCGATCCCGATGCCCAAGGGGACCAAGCTCGAGGTCGTCGCCCACTTCGACAACTCTTCGAGCAATCCCTGGAATCCGGATCCCACCGTGCAGGTGATCTGGGGCGCCGATTCCCGCGACGAGATGATGGAGGGCTGGTTCGACTACCGGGTGAAGCTCGAGGAGCCCATCGTGCCCGACAACGTCGAGAGCGCTTCGGGCTCTGACTCCGGGGCGCGATGATCTTCGGCCGGCGCTCTGGAGCTGGTGTCGCCTTAGCGGGTCTCGGGGCAGCAGCGCTGGTAGCCGGTGCCTGCTCGGGCTCGGCCTCCGTCGACCCTACGGGCATGTGGAACCTGAAATCCGGCGATCTGACGAACCGGGCTACGGGTGGCATCCGCACGGTGCTGCTGCGGGTCCAGGAGGTCGACGGCGAGCTTCAGGCCGAGATCACATCGATCGGCGGTGTTTTCCTGCCGGCGCAGAGGTTCGACTACGACGACGGCGTGATGTCGGTCAAGTCCGGCGCCTACGAGTACACACTCGACATAGATGGTGACGACATCGGAGGAACCGTCGTCAGCCCGCTGGGCGAGCGGCAGATCGTCGGTTTCCGTCAGTACGATACGCTGCTGTATGTCGGCGACGAACCCGAGGAGTACCACTTCACGCGCACCGGCATCATCGGCCACCGCACTGACCTACAGCCTCCCGACGACCACCCCGACCCCGCAGGTTGGGTCATCGGCCGCGTCGATTCGCCTCAGGACCTGGCGCTGATCGTCGGCCGCCGCCACAGGCTCGCCGTCGAGTTCACCAACGCCGAGGAGTTCGAGGCGGAGCTCCGGGCCCACGCCGGGCAGCGCGTCGCCGTCCGCGGCGTCTGGGTGGGCGAGAGAATCCGCATCGAGGCCGTCGATACGCCCTGACCCGTCAGTTGCTCGCCTCGTTGAAGAACTTGCAGGTGACGCTCTTGGGTACCACCGAGCCCAGCTCGCCGAGCACGGCGGCCTGGTAGACGGAGCCGGTGCCGATCTCCGGCACGCGCACCGACCTGCGTCCATCCGCGACCGCATACCCGAACCGCCCGGAAGCAGTAGCGTTATCGCCTCTGGAGACGACGCCTTGAGAATCACCGAGCGAATCGCCGCGGCCGAAGCGCCCTTCTTCAGCTTCGAGCTGCTGCCGCCGCTACGCGGCGGCACCATCGCACCGTTGCTCGAGACCGTCGAGGCGCTGCTGCCTTACCGTCCCGCCTTCATCGACGTCACCAGCCACGCCGGTGTGGTGACGTATGAAGAAGGTCCTGACGGGCTCAAGCGGCACATCGTCCGGCGCCGACCCGGCACGCTCGCGGCTAGCTCGCTGATCCAGCACAAGTACGGCATCCCCACCGTCCCGCACGTCGTCTGCAAGGGCTTCACGCGCCAGGAGACCGAGGATTTCCTCATCGACACGAGCTACGTCGGCATCGAAACCGTGCTGGCGATCGCCGGCGACGACCACGGCTACGACAAGCCGCTCACCGACAATCGAACCCGCAACGAAAACGCCCTCGAGCTGGTGCGGCAGATTCGCGATCTGGGCGAGGGCAAGTACGTATCGACGCCTCGCGAGGGCTCTCCGATCCGCTTCGAGATCGGTGTGGCCGGATACCCCGAGAAGCACATCCAGGCCCCCAACCTGGAAGCCGACGTTCGCTGGCTGAAGCGCAAGCTCGACGCCGGCGCGCATTATGTCGTCACCCAGATGTTCTTCAACAACCAGAGCTACTACGACTACGTGCGGCTGTGTCGTGAGATGGGCATCGAGGCGCCGATCATCCCGGCGCTGAAGGTGCTCACCGCCAAGCGACAGCTGACGTTACTGCCGAAGTCATTCTTCATCCACCTGCCGCCCGAGCTCGTCGATGCGGTAGAAGCGGCCGACGATGACGCAGTCACCGAAGTCGGAATCGATTGGGCACGCCAGCAGATCGAGGATCTGCTGGCGCACGACGTGCCGGCCATCCACCTGTACGTCATGCAGAACCCGCGACCGACGCTGCAATTGCTGGAGAAGCTACAGGGCTGACCCCGCAGCCGGTGCGGCGCGCCGCACGGGCAACAATGCGCCAACGGGCTCCGAGCTTGATAGAGTCGGCCGGTGGTTGAGCGCACGCCGAGCAAAGAAACAACCTGGGACATCGTCATCGTCGGCGGTGGCTCGGCCGGATGCGTGTTGGCCAATCGCCTCAGCGCAGATCCCTCCGCGCGGGTGCTGGTGCTGGAGGCGGGGCCGATGGACCATCGCTGGGATTTTCGCATCCACATGCCGGCTGCCCTGGCGTGGCCGCTGGCTGGGCACACGTACAACTGGTGGTACGAGTCCGGTCCGGAGCCCGGCATGGGTGGACGGCGGATATACCAACCGCGGGGGAAAGTGCTCGGCGGCTCCAGCTCCATCAATGGCATGGTCTGGATCCGTGGCAACCCGCTCGACTACGAGAGATGGGGGCGCGAACCGGGGCTGGCAGACTGGAACTTTGCGCACTGCCTGCCCTACTTCCGCCGCCTGGAGCACCGGCTGTCCGGCGCCGACACCTACCACGGCGATTCGGGGCCGCTGTTTCTTACCACGCCGAGATGCGACGGCCCGCTCGTCGAGGCCTTTTTCGCGGCGGCGCAGCAAGCCGGTTACCCGCTGACTGAGGATGTCAACGGCTTCCAGCAAGAGGGCTTCTCGGGCTTTGACCGCACCACCTACCGGGGACGCCGCTGGAGTACCGCTCGCGCCTACTACCACCCGATCAAGCGCCGCAAGAACCTCACCCTGAAGTGCCGGGCGCTCACCACGCGCATCCTCTTCGACGAACGTCGGGCGGTAGGTGTCGAGTACCGGCACGGCGGGCAGCAACATGCCGCATACGGCAACGAGATCATCTGCTGCGGCGGCGCCATCAACTCGCCCCAGTTGTTGCAGCTCTCCGGCGTGGGTCCCGCCGACCGACTGAAGCGACTGGGAATCAAGGTGATCCAGGACCTACCCGGGGTGGGCGAGACTCTCCAAGATCATCTGGAAGTCTACGTGCAGTACGCCTGCACCCAGCCGGTAAGCCTCTACCCGGCGCTGGCCTGGTGGCGCCAGCCATGGATCGGCGCCAAGTGGCTCTTCGGCCGCCGCGGTATCGGCGCCAGCAACCAGTTCGAGGCTGGCGGCTTCATCCGAAGCAACGACCAGGTAGACATTCCCAACGTGCAGTTCCACTTCCTTCCCATCGCTATCCGCTACGACGGTTCGGCCCCTAACTCGGGCCACGGCTACCAGGTACACGTGGGGCCCACCCTTTCCGACGCACGCGGGTGGGTGCGGATCCGCTCCTCCGATCCGGACGAGCATCCTTCCATTCGTTTCAACTATGTCTCCACGGAGCAGGATCGGCGCGAGTGGGTGGAGGCCATACGCTGCGCGCGCCACATCATGAACCAGCCGGCCCTCGAGCCGCTCCGGGGTGAGGAGCTGGTGCCCGGCGTCGAGGTCGAGACGGACGAGGACATCCTGAGCTTCGTCGCCCGCGAGGGCGAGAGCGCCTACCATCCGTGCTGTACCTGTCGTATGGGTGCGGACGATGGCGCGGTGACCGACGCCGAGCTACGGGTGCACGCCCTGGACGGCCTTCGCGTGGTGGACGCGTCAGCCATGCCGTCCATCACCAACGGCAACATCTACGCACCGGTGCTGATGATCGCCGAGAAGGCCGCCGACATGATCCGCGGAGATACGCTGCTGGAGCCCTCCACGGCCCCCTTTCACACACACGCGGCGGCGTCCTGATTCCATCTGACTCGCCGCGCCCTGTGCTAGCGCGACTCGCCGTCGTTCCGGTAGACCTCGCCGCCCTTCATCACGAACATCACGCGCTCCATCACGGTGATGTTGTCGAGCGGGTTGCCGGCCACCGCGATCACGTCGGCAAGCTTGCCGACCTCGAGACTGCCCACTCGGTCTTCCCAGCCCATTATCATCGCCGACACGCTGGTGGCCGAGGTGATCGCGTCGAGCTCGCTCTCACCGTTCTCGGTGCGCTCCTGGAACTCGCGCGCGTTGTGTCCGTGCTCGAAGACGCCGGCATCGGTACCGAACCCGATCGTCAGCCCGCGCTCCACGGCGCGACGGAAGGTCGCATTGCGGAACCTCATCATCTCCAGCGATCGCTGGATCTGGTCCTGCGGAATTCCCAGGCTGGGTCCGTCGCGCGGAATGATCACGCCGACGTACAGGGTCGGAACGTAGAAGGTGGAGTCGCTGGCGGCGAGCATCTCCAGGCCCTCGTCGTCCAGCATCGAGCCGTGATCGCTGGTGCGCACCCCGGCACGGATGGCCGCCTTGATGCCCTCGGCCCCGTGGGCGTGGGCCGCAACGAACCCTTCCCGGCGGGTTGTCTCCTCCACTGCGACGATCAACTCCTCGTCAGAGTACTGCTGAGCACCTGGGGAAATCCCACGCGACAGCACCGCGCCGGTGGCGAGGATCTTGGTAAAATTGGCGCCGTGCTTGAAGTTGGTTCGAATCATGGCACGTACAGCGTCGACGCCGTCGGCAAGGTTGCGCACCGTCGGCACGTCAACGTAGATGGAGAACTGACGCGCATCCCCCGCCCCGCCCGTGGCCGAAACGTAATTGCCCGCGACCTGCATGCGCGGTCCCGGGAGCACACCGGCGTCGATCACCTTCTGAAGATCGACGTCGGTGTACGGCCATTCCGGGCCCATGTCGCGAACCGTCGTGAAACCCGCACGCAGCGTCGCTAGCGCGTTGGCGGCCCCGTACAACGCCGACTCACCAGGAGTCGTGGTGATCAGCACCTCCTCCCAGTGCACCCCGACCTCGGAGGTGAGGTGCGTGTGCGAAATCGATCAGGCCCGGAAGGATGGTGGCGTCCCCGAGATCGATTGTCCGCGTGCCAGCCGGCGCCGTAAGCTCCGGGCCAACCGAGACTATCCGCTCTCCCTCGATCAGGATCCGGCCGGGCTCGATGACGTTGCCTAGCCCATCGATCAGGCGCTCGGCCCGAATGAGCACCGCCCCTCCACCCTGAGCGAGACTCACCGCAGGCAGGGTGGCGGCAAGGGCAAGAACGACAGGGGCAATACGTCTCATGCTCATGGTTCAACTCCAGCTTTCGAGGAGGGGTGCCGCCAGGAGAACACCAGGCCCAGCAGACCGATCACGGTCATCGTTCCGGGGGCCAGCACCGGGGTGGCGCCGCTCATCGACTCCCGCAGCAGCTCCACCCCGGCAATGTTCGGATACATCTCCCGTTCGAACTCGGCGTTGCCTGAATAGTGCAGCCACTGGCCCGTCGCGCCGCTCAGCACGCAAGCCCACATCAGCACGCGCAACGTCAACAGCACGGCGCCACTGGAAGCAAACCAAGCAGCCGTGGCGACGACGATGACGCCACCGAGCAAGGCCAGCGGAAGTATCTGCCACCAGTCCTCCGTATGCCCTATCAGCAACAGCTCGATGAGCACCCCGATGCTGCCGAACAGGAGGATCGCGAGCACACCACGACGAAGCCCGCCAGCCGTGGCAACGCCGTTCGTGATCCCGGCGCCACCTGCAGGAGCCGGTCGGACCATCGAGCTAGTGTCCTGTAACAGAGGTTCGTTGCATATTGCTGGGTCGAGATGGGGGCAAGCTCTAGATGAGATGAGAAGGCCAACCTCCTGAACGCAGTAGCCTGACGGCTCTGCAAACGTTTCTTCAAACGTAACGGGCTCGAAGCCCAAGGAGGTTGGCCGATGAGGAGTGTAACGATTGGACTGGACGTAAGCGACCGGTACAGCCGTATGTGCGTGCTCGACAGTAAGGGCAGGGTGATGGAGGAAGGGCGGGTGAGGACGAGCCCGGAGGGGCTGGCGAGGCGGTTCGGGTGCGAGGAGCCCGCTCGAGTAGTGCTGGAGGTTGGAACGCACTCGCCGTGGATGAGTGAGCAGTTGAAGCAACTGGGTCATGAGGTGCTGGTGGCTAACCCGAGGCGGCTGAAGCTGATCTATGGCGAGCACGACAAGACCGACCGGTTGGATGCCGAGCACCTGGCACGAGTGGGCAGAATGGACCCAAAGCTGCTTAAGACGGTGCAGCATCGAGGCAGACAAGCGCGAGCGGATCTAGCCGTGATTCGGAGCCGAGATGCTCTGGTAAAGAGCCGCACGCAGTTGGTGAGCCATGTGCGTGGTGCGGTCAAGTCGGCCGGTTGTCGTATTCCCAGGTGCTCGACGCCGGCGTTCGCGCGCACCGCGCCAGAGCACATACCGGAGCGGCTCAAGGGAGCGCTCGAGCCGGTGCTTGAAACGATCGCCATGCTGACGGGCAACATCCAGCAATACGAGCGTCAGATCGCGCAGCTGTGCCAGGGGCGATACCCGGAGACACAGCAGCTCCAGCAAGTGGCCGGGGTCGGAGCTCTGACCGCACTGGCGTATGTGCTGACGCTCGAGGAGCCGGAGCGGTTCAATACCTCCAGAGCCGTGGGCCCGTACCTGGGACTGAGACCGAAGAAACGGCAGTCGGGGGACAAGGACCCTGCGCTACGAATAACCAAGGCGGGCGACAAAATGCTCCGACGCCTGTTGGTGGGCTCGGCGCATTACATCCTGGGCCCCTTCGGGCCCGATACTGAGCTCAGACGCTGGGGGCTCAAGCTGGCCGGACGCGGTGGTCCTCATGGCAACAAAAAGGCAGCAGTTGCTGTCGCCCGTAAGCTCGCCGTTGTGCTGCACCGACTGTGGCTGAGTGGAGACGAGTACGAACCGTTGCGCGCACCTGTAGAGGTTTCAGCAGCATGAACTAACCCGCAACCAGGAGGTCGGTAGGGCGACGCGACCCAACGGTTATCGATCTGACCGCCCGGTCCGGGCGACTGCGAAGGTCACTACGAGCTTCGAGCTCGGCAGCTAGATTGCAGCGCCTCGAATCGGGACGGACCCCAGAATGCACCGGACGACCTGAATCCTCGTCCACCAGAGTGCGAATAGGAGCATGGCGTGCAGATCGATTCTTCGCTGGGCACCACATTGCCCTTGACCGAACTAGGCCTTCTCATAGAAGTGGCCTGTAGCAGATGATCGTTGCCTATCGCAGATGGGATTTGCGGGTGAGATCAAGGCGCGGCGAGGAAGGCGATGCTAGCAGGCCGTGATGGAAGTGTGGTGGGTCTGGCAAGTGGGACTCACGGGCTAGGGCAAGGATCGACGACGAGGCGATGTTGGAGCCATCGTCGAGGAGGAGAGACGCCGCCATCGCCCGTGACTCCCACTTGCCCTATGCCCTACGGGTTACGCCGCCAACGGCGCGTCTCCGGCGTTGCCGCTCCTAGACGATGCGCACGGGCATCGCCGGCGACGCGGCGCCTTGGATCTGCGCCCTTGGCGGCGTAACCAGACCCATCACACTTCCACCACGACCTGCCGGGGCATCGTCGACGAGGCGCAACGCCGATATCGCCCGCAACTGCCCATCTGTCCGCAGGATGGCTGCGAAATCGGCCCGTCTGCGGCGTTGCTCCTCCTCCAAGATGGGCAAACATCGTCTCGTCGTCGCGCCTGGCATCCGGACCCATTTCGCCACCACGATACGCAACGATCATCTGTTACAGGCCACTAGTGGCCTTCGACGACCACGTAGCGCTCGAAGCGCGCCACCTCGTCGTCGTCGACGTACTTACCGATCTCCCGACGAAACTGCTCGATCGCCACGTAGGGACGGTACTCCTCGAACTCGTGGATCATTCGCGGACCAATTCCCGGAATCGTTGCGAGCTGCTCCGCGGAGGCCGAGTTCAGGTCTAGCGGCACGAAGACGTACTGCTCGAGGCGTGCGACCTCGTCGTCGTCGACATACTTGCCGATCTCTCGACGAAACTGCGGCAGCGCCGCATACGGCCGGGACTCTTCGAACTCGTGCGCGATACGGGGGCCGACCCCGGGAATCAGCTGAATCTCGGCGTCGGTCACGTCGTTCAGGTTGATTGGCAGCCAGAGACGCGAGTAGACGTCATCGCGCTGCTCGTCGCTCAGCCCGCCGCCGATCGCCGTGTCGAGCGCTGCGACGCTCACCCAAGGTCTTCCGCCGATGATGGTCGCGGCGCCGTCGACACCAACGTGCGGCACCGCGGCGAGCTCCTGCTCGGTGGCCAGGTTCGGGTTGAGCAGGCTCTGGTTGATGCCTACCTGCGCCGGCGCGGAGGTCACAGTGAGAGCGAAAACAGCGATGGCGATGGCGGCGACGGCGAAGGTAACGGCAACTCGAGGCGGGCGCATGAGGTCCTCGTCAGCAGGGGTTCAGAAAGGGCCAGGCTAACCTTCCAGCCTACGTCAGGCTAGCGCCTCCCGGACACGCTGACGGTTCATCGGCATGTGGCACACGCGACGACCCGTCAGGGCGGCGAAGGCGTTGGCGATGGCCGGGGCGATACCGAGCACCGCACGATCGCCGATGCCCGTGGGGGGGCGATCGCTGTCGATCAGCTCGACATGAGTCTCGGGAGCGTCGGTCATTCGCATCACGGCGTAGTCGTGGAAGTTCGACTGCTCGACGCGCCCGTTCTTCATCGTAATGCGCTCGTACAACGCGTTGCTGGCGCCGTAGATGACGGCGCCCTCGATTTGGCCGACGACGTTTCTCGGCTGCACCGCGATACCGAGGTCGACGGCCATCCAGACGTTCGGCACGCGGATTGCGCCGCGTTGCTCGTCGAGCGTGACCTCGGCGATCGTCGCCATGATCGTTCCGAAGGAGGGCGTGTAGGCAACGCCCAGCGCTCGCTCGCCGCGCCATTCCCAACTCGCCATGTCGGCCACGGTTCGCAGTACCTTGCGCGCCTGCTCCGATAGCAGGAACCGCAAGCGGAATTCCACCGGATCGACTCCCTCGGCGACCGCCACCTCATCGATGAAGCTCTCGGCAGCAAACTGCTGCTGGGCTGACGAGACGCCGCGCATCCAAGAGACGCGAGTGGGGATCGGGCGGCGAACCCGCCGCGAGGCGCGTCCGAAGTCGTAGGTAAACTCCTCGCCCGTACCCCAGGAGACCGCCGCGTGCTGCTCGGGGGTGCCGTCTCGCACCGCGGCGACCAGGCGAGGATCGGCCCGGCTCATCACGTCCTCTCCGACAGTGCGGTGGCCCCAGTCGACGATCCTCCCTTGATCGTCAACCCCACAACGCACGCAGTGGGCGCTGATCGGCTTGAAGCGACCGAACTGGACGTCGTGCTCCCGAGTCCAAATCGACTTCACCGGCCGGCCGACAGCACGAGACAGCAGCACCGCGTCGATGGCCCAGTCATGGTCCATGTCGCTGCGACGGCCGAACCCGCCACCAATGAACATGCGATGCAACTTGACCTTGTCGGTCGGAATTCCGAGGGCGCCCGCGGCGGCGTGGACGAGGTGTGTGGGAGCCTGAGTGCCGGCCCAGATCTCGACGCTCCGACCGTTGTCCGTGACCTGGGCGACCGCGTTCAACGGCTCCATCTGCGCCTGGTACAGGAAGTCGGTGCGGTATTCCCGCTCGTAAGTGCTTACCCCCGTGCCCTCAACCGCCAGCGTAGGCTGGTCGCGGGCGATCTCCATGTGCACCTCGAGCTCCGCATCGGAGTCGAAGTCGTCGCCTTCCGCGGAGCTCCATTCGATCTGCAGCTTCGTACCCGCGGCGATGGCGCCTTCGTACGTGGCGCTCACCACCCCGACGCCGTAGGGCAGCGCCACCACGTCGAGCACCCCGGGCACGGCTCTGGCGGCCTCGTCGTCGACGCGCAGCAGCGCGGCACCCGGTACCGGTGCGCGAGCCACAGTCGCGTACACCATGCCGGGCAGATTCACATCGATGCTGTACTGCGCCGCCCCGGTAACCTTCGATGGAATATCGCGCCGCGGCAGATCGTGACCGATGAGCCGGAAGACAGCCGGGTCCTTGAGGTCAGCGTCGCTGATCTCGGGCATGGCGGCAGGCAGCGAAGCCGTGGCGGCCACCTCGCCATAGTTGATGCGGCGGCCGCTTCTGGCGTGCACCACAACGCTCGGCTCGGTGTTCAGCTCCTCCACCGGAACGCCCCATCGGGAGGCCACGCTATCCAACAAGACACGCCTCGCCTGAGCGCCCTGACGTCGGAGCAGGTCGTAGTAGCCGGCCACCGAAGCGCTCGACTCGGTCATCAGCAGGCCGTAGTAACCGGGGTTGCCGTAGTGTTCGTCTTGCGCCGGGGTGAACTCGATGCGAACCGCGTCCCAGTCGGCATCGAGCTCCTCGGCGAAGATGATCGGCAAGGCGGTCATCGAGCCCTGGCCCATCTCGTCGGCGGGGGCGAGGATGGTGATGGTTCCGTCGGGTGCGATGTTTGCCCAGACGTTGGGAACGAACGGCTCCGACGTCGCAGCGGCGGCCGCGGCCATCCGAAACGGGTTGCCGGGAGCTGCGACCACCAGGCCGAAGGTGAGCCCAGCGGCCGTATGCAACACGTTGCGGCGAGTGAGCTGTCGTTCGCCACCCCGGTTCGCCGCGCCGAGCGACGTCATGCCGACTCCGCGGCGACGCGCTGGATGGCACGGATAACGCGTGGATAGGTGCCGCATCGGCAGATGTTCTGCATGTGCGCGACGATCTCCGCGCGGCTCGGCTGCTTGTTTCGCGCCAGCAGATCGGCGGCACTCATGATCATCCCCGGCTGGCAATAGCCGCACTGGGGCACCTGCTCCTCGACCCAGGCATCCAGCAGCGCGTGGCGCATCACTGCGAGACTCTCGATGGTGGTCACCTCGCCTCCGGCGGCGTCGCTGATCGCCGTCTGGCAGCTCAGCGCGCGCTCGCCGTCGATGTGCACCGTGCAGGCGCGACACACGCCCAGGCCACAGCCGAACTTCGTGCCCATGAGCCCGATGTGATCACGCAGCACCCATAGCAGCGGCGCGTCTGGCTCGGCATCGACGGTCTCGGGGGTGCCGTTGACGGTGATGGTGAACCGCATCAGCCTGCCTTGTCACGCTGCGCGACCGTGCGACCACGCCGCCGGGTGAGCCCTTCCAGTGGCGGGTATGATCCGGCTGGCAACCTCGCCACGCAACGTTCCCGGGGCCGCCACCGCTGCGACGCCGGCCGTCACCGATGTCTTGGCGAAATCGCGACGGCTGATGCCCTCGGTCTTACCCTTGGTCTCGACTTCTTCCTTGTTCACGGTTTCCTTCTCGCTCACGATCGCTCCCGCGTTCCCCGGCCACGCGCTATCTCACTAATGGGGCTCATTTCACTAGCGGTGCTCATTCTCTCTTGCGAGGCCAACACGCGCCAGGAGGTGCAACGCTCGCATCGAACTCCTCTGCCCTGACGACCACCCCTTCATTCAGTCGCTGCGCAGCGCCACCACGGGATCAACGCGCGTTGCACGACGAGCAGGCACCAGCGAGGCCACGAAGCCGACGGCGATGATCAACAGCGTTACCGACACGTAGGTGCCCACGTCGGTCGGCGCTACCCCGAAGAGCATTCCCGCGAGAAACCGTGACATGAGCAAGGCCACGCCAACGCCGAGCACCAACCCCGCCACTACCAGGGCCATGGCCTGTCGAATGACCATCCAGGCCGTGGCTCGCGCATCAGCACCTATCGCCATGCGGACGCCGATCTCGCCGGTGCGCTGCGCCACGGTGTAGTTGACCACCCCGTAAATGCCCACCGCCGCAAGCACGGCGGCGCAGAGGGCAAGGCCGACCAGCAGCGCGGTGTTGAAGCGCGGCTGAGCCACCGACTCCCATAGCAGATCGTCAATCCGCGCGATTTCGGTGGGAACCAGCTCGGGGTCGATGGCGAGGATGGCGTCGCCCACTGCGCGGGACAACACGACGGTTTCGAGATCCGACCGTACTGCCAGGTGCATGTCGCTGACCGGAAGCTGGCCGTATGGAACGTAGAGCTCCGGACCGGTCTCCGATTGCAAGCCACCGTGCCGGGTGCTGCCAACCACGCCGACGATCTCCAGCTCACCCGCCATCGGCATTTGCAGAGTCTTGCCGATGGCGTCGCCCTCTGGAAAATAGCGCTCCAGGAGGGCATCGTTGATCATCGTTACCTCACGGCCTTCCTCGCCATCCAGGCGGTCGAACAGGCGCCCGCTGACCAGCGGAATGCCCATCGCCGAGACATAGTCGGGAATCACCCCACGGAAATCGGCGCGCGGTCGCTCGGTAGGCGACGCCACGTCGAGGCCGAGAATCGTGAACGGCATCTCGAAGGCGGTTCCGACCTCGTTCATCGGCAGATCGGACACCGCCCCAACCTCGATCACGCCGGGTAGCTCCCTGACGCGGTCCGTCAGCTCAACGAAGAAGGCTCGACGATCCATGGAAGCGTCGTAGCGCGATGGCGGCAGCTGGACGGTGAACGCGACAACACCGTCGCGTCGGAATCCCGGATCGGTCTCGCCGAGCCGATTGAAGCTTCGAACCATCAAGCCCGCACCGATCAGAAGCGCCATCGCCAGCGACACCTCCGCCACCACCATCGCGCCCGAGAGCCATCGCGACCGAGCCGCCATCACGCTGGCGCCGCCGCCCTTGAGCGCATCCGAAAGGTTTGGCGTCATCACGCGCAGCGCCGGGACCAGCCCGAAGGCGACGCTTGCGAACATCGACGCCGCCACCACGAAGCCGAGGACCGGTGCGTCGATACCGATCGCGTCGCCACGTGGTATCGAAGGCGGGATCACCGAGCTCAGCATTTCCACGCCCCACGTCGCCAGCAGCAGGCCCGCACCACCACCGGCCACGGCCAGCAACGCAGCATCGGCGAACGACCGCCTGATCAACGCCCAGCGGCCGGCACCCAGCGCTGCGCGGATCATGAAATCCAGCGACACCTCGGTCGACCGGGCGATCAGCAGGTTCGCGACGTTGGCGCAGGCAATGAGCAATACCGCGAACACCGCCGCGAGCAGTACCCACAACGTCGCCCCGATATCGCCGATGAGCTCGTCGCGGATCGGTACGAGCGAGACTCCCCAACCCTCGTTCGAGCGCGGAAAGTCTGCCGCGATCCGCGCGGCGACGGCGTCGAGCTCCTGCTGTGCTTTCCCGAGCGTCACGTCGGGCGCCAGGCGGCCCACGGCGTCGTACATCCGATGCGGCCTGTCCATGGGATTCGACTCGCCGATGGTGAGCGGCGAATAGATCTCCACACCACCGTCGCCGGGCGGAAACGAGAAACCTGGCGGCATCACCCCGACAACGGTGTACGACTCGCTGTCGAGCTCGACCTGCGTGCCAACGATGTCGATGGCCGCGCCGAACCGGCTATTCCACGAAGCATGCGTGATCACGGCCAGGTGCTCGTTGCCCGGCACCTCGTCGGTATCGAGCAAGGTCCGCCCCATGAGCGGCGGCACCCCCAACACGTCGAACAGCCGCGGCGACACCTGCAGGCTGCCAATCCGCGCCGGACTGTCGCGGCCGGTCATGGTGAAGCCGCGCTGCCGGTACAGAGCCAGCTGGCCGTCGAACGACTCGGACTGGCGCCTCCAGTCGCGGTAGTCGCCGATGGAGGCCTGCGACTTCTCGACCCCCTGTTGCTGGTTTTCTTCCCACACCACGACGAGTCGATCTTCGTCGGCATAGCCCAAGGGCCGCAGCAACACCCCGCTGACGACACTGAAGATTGCGGTATTCGCACCGATGGCCACGGCAAGCGTGACGACAATCACCAGCGTCGGCATGGGCGTCGACACCAGTGAGCGGAAGGCTTCCCTCAGATCGCGCACGGCCTCTCTCAGCAGGGTTCTGAAGAACTCTGTCAGGAGTCTCTGATCGCACCCGAGCCTATCAGGCGCATCTGCCGTAGGATTGTGGAATAGTGGGCTCGACGATCGACCGAGCGCCGCGGCAACGACAACGGTTCAGCACTTGGTGCTCGCGGGGCGGGAGCGGAGCCAAATGAAGAAGCTAACCGGGGCGTTGGCGGCAATGGGCTTGTTCCTGGGCTATGCCGGCGATGCAATTGGTATTCGGCAGACGCCGGTCGAAGCTCGGCGTGTGGCGGTGGCCGCGCTGCCGGTCATCGGTTCTCCCGAAACGCGGGCCGCGGCCTCGGACAACGCGTTGATCCAGCAGTACTGTGTGCGCTGCCACAACGACGAGCTGCGGCGCGGCGACATGTCGCTGGAGCGTTTCGACGCGGCGTCGCCGCACGTCAGCGCCGAGCTCGCCGAGAAGATGATCGTCAAGCTACGCGCCGGGATGATGCCGCCGCCGAACGCACGGCGCCCCCCGAGCGAGTCGCTCCTCGCGCTGGTGGAGTCGTTGGAGTCACATCTGGACGCGGCCGGCGCCGCTGACCCGAACCCCGGCAGCCGCTCGTTCCAGCGTCTGAACCAGGCGGAGTATTCGCTATCCGTTCGCGACCTGTTGGGGCTGGAGATCGACGCAGCCGACTACCTGCCGCTCGATACCAAGAGCGCCAACTTCGACAACATCGCCGATGTGCAGTTGCTGTCGCCTACCCTGCTCAACTCCTACCTGAGCGCCGCCGCCGAGATCAGCCGGCTGGCGGTGGGCGATCCGAACACCACAGCAACCTCGTCGACGTACACAAACCCCGGCTACGTGTCGCAGTGGGACCGCGTCGAGGGCGCACCATTCGGCACCCGCGGCGGCATCAGCGTGACCCATATCTTCCCTGCGGACGGCGACTACGAGTTCCGCATGGCCTTCGAGCACACCACCACAGGGGGTTACTTCGGCGGCGTCACCAAGGGTGAGCAGATCGAGGTATCGATCGACGGGGCGCGCGTCGCGTTGCTCGATGTCGACCGTTGGATGAGCGTGGCAGATCCCAACGGCGTCAACATGCGCACCGAGCCGATCTTCGTCCGCGGCGGGCCCCGGCGAGTGACCGCGGCGTTCATCATGCAGAGCGAAGGTCCGATGGAGGACCTACTGTCACCGCACGAGTGGTCGCTGACCGATCGGCAGATCGGGGTCAGCGGCTATGGCGTCACCTCGGTAGCGCATCTGAAGGATCTGGTGGTTGCCGGACCCTTCAGGGTGACGGGGGTATCGGATAACTCGATCCGGAAAAGGCTATTCAGCTGCCGACCGACAATGCGCGACGAAGAACGCCCGTGCGCCGGTGAGATCGTCTCGAAGCTCGGCACCAGGGCGTTCCGACGGTCGCTGACGCCTGACGATCTCGACGCCTTGATGCGGTTTTATGAAGCGGGCGCCGAGCGGGGCGGATTCGAGCAGGGAGTACGCACCGCCCTCGAGGCCATCCTCGCCAGCCCCGATTTCATCTTCCGCTTCGAGGAGGCGCCGCCGAGCATCGAGCCGGGCTCCGTGTACCGCCTCCGCGACGAGGACCTGGCCACCAGGCTGTCGTTCTTCCTCTGGGGGCTGCCGCCGGATGAGGAGCTGCTGAACCTGGCTGCCAACGATGAGCTTTCGAAAACGGCCGAGCTCGAGGCGCAGGTAAACAGGCTGCTGGCCGACCCGCGCGCCGAAGCGCTCGGAACGCGGTTCGCGGCGCAATGGTTGCGCCTCGACGACCTCGACAAGGTGCATCCGGACCGGTTGCTGTACCCCGACTTCCATCAGCAGCTCGCCGATGCCATGCGCCGCGAGACCGAGCTGTTCTTCACGGGCCTGGTACAGAACGACCGTAGTATTCTCGACATGTACCAGGCGGACTACTCGTACCTGAACGAGCGCCTCGCCCGGCACTACGGCATCGACGGGGTCAGCGGCGAACACTTCCGCCAGGTTCCCTATCCCGACGACACCCGGCGCGGCCTGCTCGGCCACGGCAGCATTCTGACGCTTACATCACACGCTGGCCGAACCTCACCGGTACTGCGCGGGAAGTGGGTGATGGAGGTGTTGCTGGGCACACCGCCGCCGCCGCCGCCGCCCGGCATCCCCGACCTCGACGAGACCGAAAGCGTGGTGAACGGGCGCACGCTGACCACTCGCGAGCGCATGGAGGAGCATCGCTCGAACCCGTCGTGTAGCTCCTGCCACCGATTTATCGACCCGATCGGGCTAGCGCTTGACAACTACGACGTGACCGGCCGCTGGCGGATCCGTGAGCATGGCGAGCCGCTCGACACTCGCGGCGAGATGTACGACGGCACGCCGGTTGACAGCCCGGCCTCGCTGCAGGCGGCGCTGCTGAGGCGACCGGTGCTGTTGGTGCGGAATTTCACCGCAAATTTGATGGCCTACGCCCTCGGAAGGCGTGTCGAGTATTACGATCAGCCAACAGTGCGGCGGATCGCTCGACAAGCAGAGGCTGAAGGCTTCCGCATTTCGGCGTTCATCTTGGGCGTGGTCAACAGCGACGCCTTCCAGATGCAGCGCGCCGGCGCCGTCGCCGACGACGCCTTGTCCGACGAATAGGAACTGACGCCACCAGGCACTCCGGCACCCGAGGACTGGAAGATGAAGCTCATCACCGGGAAACACCTTCGACGCCGGACATTCCTTCGCGGCGCGGGCGCGTCGCTGGCGCTACCGTTCCTCGACGCGATGGTGCCGGCAGGCCGCCTGGCGGCAGCGGCGACGCGCCAATCGGAGAAGACGCGCCTGGTGGCGATCGAGATGGTGCACGGTGCTGCCGGCTGCAACCAATGGGGCGCAACGCAGAACTTCTGGTCGCCGGCGGCGGTAGGTCGCGACTTCGACCTCAGCCGCAGCGCGCTGCTATCCCTCGACCCGTGGCGCAAATACCTGACGATCATCAGCAACACCGACGTGCGCATGGCCGAGGCCTTCCAGCCGCACGAGATCGGCGGCGATCACTTCCGCTCGAGCGCCGTGTTCCTCACCCAATCGCACCCCAAGCAAACCGAGGGGTCCGACGTTTTCGTAGGCCCATCCTTGGACCAAATCTACGCTCAACGGTTCGGCCAGGACACGCCGATCCCGTCGATGCAGCTATGCATCGAGAACATCAACCAATCGGGTGGATGTGCGTACGGTTACACGTGCGTTTACACCGACTCGATCAGCTGGGCGTCGCCAACCGAGCCGCTGCCGGTGATCCGCGATCCGCGGGTGGCGTTCGAGCTGCTGTTCGGCGTCGGCGGCACGCCCGAGGATCGCGCCTCACGACGACGCGCCAGTCGCAGCATCCTCGACTGGGTCTCGGATCGGGTGGCCGAGCTGCGGCGCGACCTGGGACCGAACGATCGCCACCGGCTTGACCGATACCTGGAAAACGTCCGCGAGATCGAGCGTCGTATCGAGCGCACCGAGGTGCGCAACACCAGCGGCGCCGAGCGGCAGCTTCCCGAGGCGCCGGCCGGCGTGCCCGACTCGTTCGAAGAGCACGTCAAGCTGATGTTCGATCTACAGGCGCTGGCCTTCGCCTCCGACACCACCCGCGTCTTCTCGCTCAAGATGGGACGCGACTCCTCGGCCCGAGTGTTCCCGGAGAGCGGCACCGACAAGCCCTTCCACCCCGCATCGCACCATGGTGGCAAAGAGGAGGCGATCCGCGACTTCTATCGGATCAACAAGTACCACGTGGGGATGTTGCCGTACTTCCTCCAAAAGCTGGCCAGCATCGAGGAAGGCGACGCCAACTTGCTCGACAAGACGATGATCGTCTACGGATCGCCGATGGCGGACGGCAACATTCACAATCACCGGCGCGCGCCGCTGATCGTCCTCGGAGGCGCCAACGGCAAGCTGGACGGAAACCTGCACGTAGAGGCCACCGACGGCACACCGATGGCGAACGCCATGCTGACCCTCTTGCGCACGCTCGGGCATGAGGATCTCGACAGCTTCGGCGACAGCACTGGCGAGTTGTCTTTGTCGATGCAAGCCGCAACCCCGTCGACAGGCTGAACGGGAGCCACAGGTTGAGAGCAATGAGGACCCGGTCACTAACGACCGCGGCAGCACTGCTGGGCACCGTGCTGACGCTCGGATTGGCGTCACTCGACGCACCCGTCGCCGACGCCGCCATGGGTGGCGACATTGACCTGGTGCGGATGCTGCTGAAACGGGGTGTCGACGTCAATGCAGCACAGGGCGACGGCATGACGGCCTTGCACTGGGCGGCGAGGAGCGGCAACGAGGAGCTAGCTCGAATCCTCATCTACGCCGGCGCCAATCTCGCCGCGGCAACCCGACTCGGTGGGTATACCCCGCTGCTTATGGCGGCCGGAGGTGGCCGCGCTCGAGTCGTCGAGGTGCTGCTCGGTGCCGGCGCGAGCCCGCAGGCGAAGACGACGAGCGGAGGAGCCACGCCGCTTCACTTGGCGGCCAGCTCTGGCAGCGTGGCGGCGGTCGACGCCTTGCTCGGACACGGCGCTCGAATCGACGCTCTCGAGGAGCGCTGGGGGCAGACACCGCTCATGTTCGCCACCTCCCGCGGCCGGCTCGACGTGACGAAGAAGCTGATTGCCGCCGGCGCCGACATGACCATCACCACGCAGGTCGCCGACCTGCCCGCGTTGGCGGCCGAGCGGAGGGTCGGCGGCAAGGTGCGGGAGCAGGTCCTGGCGTCGTTCCGCGGCGACGAGCCCGAAGGTACCTCCTGGCAGCCGATGCCGGCTCAGGTGCAGGCAGCGGTGCGCGCCGCCAACGACCCACCCGCTGGAGCCGGCGCGAACATCCCCGACAAGCTCGACGATTTCGAGTTCCCGATCGACCAGGATCTGGGAACACTCGGCGCTCCACCCGCGCAAGGCACCGTACCCGATCAAGGCTCGGAAACGCTCGCGGCAACGGCGGCCCAACCGGCCGACCCGGATGAGCCGGCATCGGCGGACGCCTACAACGCTTCGTACCCGAACCTGGTCGGGGCCCACGGCGGACTGACGGCCCTGTTGCACTCTGTTCGAGAAGGTCATGCCGACACCGCGCTGGCGTTGATCGACGCCGGCGCCGACATCGACCAGCCGAGCGCCGGCGACCACACGACGCCGTTGCTGATGGCGACGATCAACGGGCACTTCGATCTGGCGATGACGCTCCTGGAGCTTGGCGCGGACCCGAACATCGCCAGCGACGCCGGCGCAACGCCGCTGTTCACTGCGATCAACGCGCAGTGGGCTCCCAAGGCACGCTACCCGCAGCAGCAGGCGTATCTACAGCAGCAAACCACCTACCTCGAGCTCATGAGCGTGCTGCTGGCCGCCGGCGCCGACCCCAACGTCAGGCTCACCAAGCACCTCTGGTACATGGAGTACACGTTCACCCACCTGGAGATCGACACCCGTGGCGCGACGCCGTTCTGGCGCGCCGCTCACGCTCTCGATGTCGAGGTGATGCGGCTGCTAGTGGAATATGGCGCCGAGCCGGACACTCCGACGCGCAAGGCGCCGAAGCGGCGGTTCAACGCGCCCGACGAGGAAGAAGAGCCGACCGAGGACCCCTCCGGACTAGCGCTGGTCGCGGTTGGCGGACCCGCGGTCTGGCCGATCCATGCAACCTCGGGGCACGGCTACGGCACCGGCTTCGCCGGCAACTCGCACCGTCATGTGCCCGACGGTTGGATGCCGGCGATGCGGTATCTGGTCGGCGAGCTCGGCGCCGATGTGAACGCTCGCGATCACGAGGGCTTTTCGCCTTTGCACAACGCTGCAGCCCGAGGGGACAACGAGATGATCCTCTTCTTGGTGGAGCGCGGAGCCGATGTCACGGTCGTCAACCGGGCCGGGCAGACTACCGCGGACATGGCCAACGGCCCTCAGCAACGTACCCAGGCGTTTTCCGAGACGGTGGCGCTGCTGGAGCGCTTGGGCTCCAAGAACAACGATAACTGCGTATCCTGCTGAGTCGCCGTAGCAACCATCGCGACCGCGCAACCGCAGCCCCGCCACCACCGGCCGCCTCTTGTGGTAAACAGACCGGGCACGGGAGCCCCTTGACGATTCCGTGGGGCGCCGCGCAGACTTGCCGTTCCTCAAGCGAGCCAGGTGCGGCGGTTCGGCCGCGACACGATGACAGAGATGCCGGAGGCATGATGCCCACCGTTTCGATGACAGTTAACGGTAGGTCGGTGAGCGGCGAAGTCGCGGCGCCGACGTTACTGGTGGAGTTCATCCGCGAATCGCTCGGTCTCACCGGAACCCATGTGGGGTGCGATACCAGCCAGTGTGGCGCCTGCTGCGTGCTGCTCGACGGCCAGTCGATCAAGAGCTGTACGTGCCTGGCGCTCGAGGCAAACGGCCAGGAGGTCACCACCATCGAGGGTCTCGAAACGAACGGCGAGCTGCACCCGATGCAGGCGGCCTTCCGCGAGCACCACGGGCTGCAGTGCGGGTTCTGCACACCGGGCATGGTGATGAGCGCTGTCGATCTGGTGGGCCGTAATCCCGACCCTGACGAGGCCGATGTGCGCGAGTGGCTCGAGGGCAACCTTTGCCGCTGCACCGGCTACCACAACATCGTCGAGGCGATTCAGGCCGCCGCGACGGCGGCGCGGGAGTGAGCGCGATGGTTGAGCAAGGCATAGGCGCAGCGGTACGCCGCAAGGAAGACGCCCGCTTCCTGACGGGACGCGGACGCTACACCGACGACATCAATCTTCCGGATCAGACCCACGCCGTGATCGTCCGATCGCCGCACGCACACGCCGCGATCGGCGGTATCGACACGAGCGCTACCGCCAGCGCGGCAGGCGTGGTGGCGATCATTACCGGCGCCGACCTGGAGGGCGTCGGCGGCCTACCGTGCGGTTGGCAGATCCACAGCAAGGACGGTTCGCCGATGGTCGAGCCACCGCACCCGGTGCTGGCCACCGACCGCGTGCGTCACGTCGGCGATCCGGTGGCGATGGTGATCGCCGAGACCAAGGCGCAGGCGAAAGCTGCGGCAGCGCTGGTTGAGGTCGATTACGAGCCATTGCCGGCGGCTGCCCACCTCAACCAGGCGATTGCCGACGGTGCCGCGGCAGTGTGGGACGATGCACCCGACAACATTTGCTTCGACTGGGAACTGGGCGACGCGGCGGCGACCGACGCGGCGTTCGAGAGCGCCGAGCATATCGTCAGCATCGACGTCGTCAACAACCGCTTGGTGGCCAATGCCATCGAGCCGCGAGCGGCGAGCGGTGTTTACGACCCCGACAAGGACGAGCGGACGCTCTATACCACCAGCCAGAACCCGCACGTGATCCGGTTGCTCATGGGCGCCTTCGTACTGCAGATTCCGGAGAACAAGCTGCGGGTGATCTCGCCCGACGTGGGCGGTGGCTTCGGCTCGAAGATCTTCCACTACGCCGAGGAGGTCATGGTTACCGTCGCCGCCCAGAAGATCGGCCGGCCGGTAAAGTGGACCGCCGAGCGTTCAGAGTCGTTCATCTCCGATGCTCAGGGCCGCGATCACCTCACCAAGGCCGAGCTGGCGGTCGACGCCGATGGCATGTTCCTCGGCATTCGGGTGCACACGCACGCCAACCTCGGCGCCTACCTGTCGACCTTCGGTCCGTCGGTGCCGACCTGGCTGTACGGAACGTTGTTCGCCGGCTGCTACCGCACCCCGGCGATCTATGTGAACGTCAAGGGAACGTTCACCAACACCGTACCGGTCGACGCCTACCGCGGCGCCGGACGCCCCGAAGCCGCGTTCGTGGTGGAACGTCTGGCCGATCTCGCGGCGCGCAAGCTGGGCATGAGCCCGGTGGAGATCCGCACCAAGAACTTCATCACGGAGTTCCCGTACGCCACACCGGTGGCGCTGGAGTACGACTCCGGCGACTACCACGCCACCCTGCAAGCGGCACTCGAGCTGGCCGACTACAACGGCTTCGAGCAACGGCGTCAGGAGGCACGCGACCGGGGCAAGCTGCGAGGGATCGGTCTGTCGACGTTCGTGGAGGCCTGCGGGCTGGCGCCGTCGGCGCTCGCCGGAGCGCTCGGAGCCCGTGCGGGCCTGTACGAGGTTGGCCAGGTGAGGGTGCACCCCACCGGCAGCGTGACGGTCTTTACCGGTTCCCACAGCCATGGCCAGGGACACGAGACAGTGTTCGCGCAGCTCGTCTGCGAGGGTCTCGGGGTGCCTATAGATCAAGTCGAGGTCGTGCATGGCGATACCGGCCAGGTAGCCTTCGGCATGGGCACCTACGGGTCACGCTCGCTGGCGGTAGGCGGATCCGCGATCCAGATGGCGATCGACAAGATCATCGCGAAGGGCAAGAAGATCGCCGCTCACCTCATGGAGGCTTCCGAGGGCGATGTGGAGTTCGCCAACGGGCAGTTCACCGTCGCCGGCACCGACAAGTCGAAGGGGCTCGCTGACGTTTCGCTGATGGCATACGTGCCGCACAACTACCCCGAGGAGCTCGAGCCCGGTCTGGACGAAACGGCCTTCTACGATCCGAAGAACTTCACCTATCCGGCCGGCGCCCACGTGGTCGAGGTGGAGATCGATCCGGATACCGGAGTGGTCGCGCTCGTGGACGTATCCTGCGTCGACGACGTGGGCAGGGTGATCAACCCGATGATCGTCGACGGGCAGATCCACGGCGGCCTGGCGCAGGGGATCGGACAAGCGCTACTGGAGGAATGCCGTTACGACGACGACGGTCAGCTGGTGACCGGCTCTTACATGAACTACACGATGCCGCGCGCTGCCGACCTGCCGCTCTACAAGACCGGCCACAACACTACGCTGTGTGCCCACAATCCGCTGGGGGTCAAAGGCGTCGGTGAAGTGGGCTCCATCGGCGTACCACCGGCGGTGATCAACGCCGTGGTCGACGCTGTCGCCCACCTGGGAATCGAGCACATCGATATGCCCGCCACACCCGAGAAAGTGTGGCGCGCCATTCGCAACGCGCAAGCGAGCGCCTGAAGGAGGACACGATGCAAGACTTCAACTTCCATCGTCCGCGCTCGATCGACGAAGCCAAACAGACGCTCCAAAACGCCGACGAAGGTAAGCTGCTGGCCGGTGGTCAGAGCTTGTTGCCGGTGATGAAGCTCGACCTGGCCCTGCCGAGCGACGTGATCAGCCTACGCGACGTACCCGAGCTCGACGGCATCGAGGCTCAGGGCGATCAGCTGCTGATCGGAGCCACGGCCACGCATGCGGAGGTCGCTGCATCGGAGGTTGTGCGTGGAGCAATTCCGGCGCTAGCGGAGCTGGCTGGCGGCATCGGTGACCCGCAGGTGCGAAACCGCGGCACCCTCGGAGGCTCGGTAGCACACGCCGATCCGGCCGCCGACTACCCGGCGGCGTTGCTGGCGCTGGATGCGACGGTGATCACCGATGGGCGCGAGATACCGGCTCGCGACTTCCTCGGCACGATGTTCGAAACAGCTCTGGCGGACGACGAGATCGTCACCGCGGTGCGCTTCAGCGTTCCGCAGGCGGCAGCGTACGAGAAGTTCGCCAACCCGGCGTCGAAATACGCCCTCGTAGGCGTAATGGTCGCCCGGACAGGCAGCGGCACGCGCGTCGCGGTTACCGGGGCGGGCTACGGAGCGTACCGTTCCGAGGCTCTGGAGACCGCTCTGGACGCCGATTTCAGCACCGCGGCAGTCGATGGCGTCGAGATTGACGGTGCTGACCTCCTGGACGACGGCGACGCCAGCGCCGACTACCGAGCCCACCTGATCAAAGTAATGACCAAGCGGGCGGTGGAGGCTTGCGGATAGGCGCGCCCCCGGAGTCGGTTGACGCGACATCCGAGCTGCTACTGCAGCACGACTACATCGCCGACCGGTCGCTGGCCACGGGGGTTTTCCTGTCGCTGGCCCTCGGCCGCCCCCTATTCGTCGAGGGCGAGGCCGGGGTCGGCAAGACCGAGATCGCCAAGGTGCTGTCGACGGCGCTGGGCCGCCGGCTCATCCGACTGCAGTGCTACGAGGGTCTCGACGTAGCCACTGCGGTTTACGAGTGGAACTATCCGCGCCAGATGATCGAGATCCGCCTCGCCGAGGCGACCGGAGACGACGACCGCGCCGCGCTGGAAGCCGGCATCTTCTCCGAGCGCTTCTTGATCCGGCGGCCGCTGCTGGAGGCGCTCGAGCCACACCCGAACGGACCGCCGGTGCTGCTGATCGACGAGCTCGATCGTGCCGACGAGCCGTTCGAGGCCTTCTTGCTCGAGATATTGTCGGATTTCCAGGTAACCGTGCCCGAGCTCGGCACGTTCCGCGCCGAACAGCCCCCCGTCGTGGTGATCACATCCAACCGCACGCGCGAGATTCACGACGCTCTCAAGCGGCGGTGCCTGTATTGCTGGATCGATTATCCAGACGCCGCTCGGGAGCTGCGCATCCTACGAGCGCGCGCCCCCGAGGTAGCAGAGGCTTTGACTCGGCAGGTGGTCGGCTTCGTGCAGGCGTTGCGCGACCACGAGCTGTTCAAGCGACCCGGAGTGGCCGAGTCGATTGACTGGACACGTGCCCTCCAAGCACTCGACCGGACCTCGCTCGATCCCCAGACCGTCGACGACACCCTTGGCGTGCTGCTGAAATACGAGGATGACCTGTCGCGCATCCGCGGCGACGAGGCCGCGAGCATCCTTCGCCAGGTCGAGAAGGAGTTGGCGGCGACGCTAGTAGAGCCCGGAGCGTGAGCGGCCAACTGGCCGTCAACGTGGTGCATTTCGGGCGCCTGCTGCGCGTCCTGGGAATTCCCGTGGGGCCAGGACGGAGCCTGGCGGCCCTGCGTGCGCTCGGAGCCATCGACATAACGCGCCGCGAGGATTTCTACTGGACCCTGCATGCGGTGTGGGTACAGCGCAACGAGCAGCGTGAGCTCTTCGACCTGGCGTTTCGCCGCTTCTGGCGAGACCCGGAACGCGCCGCGATCAACCCGGCACTCGCCGAGCTCCTATCGCAATCGCGATTACCCTCGCCGGATTCGTCGAACCCGGGTGGTAGGCGCCTGTCCGAGGCCTGGCAGCAGCGCACGCCGACACGCTCGCACGAAGCTTCGCCACACGAGCTCGTTGCTCGCATGAGTTGGTCGCAACGAGAGATGCTGCGTAGCAAGGATTTCGAGCAGATGAGCGCCGACGAGATTGCCCAGGCAAAAGCAATGATCGCCCGACTTCGACCCCCCTGGGCTCAGCTCGCTATGCGCCGGACGCGCGCCGTGGCGCGCGGCCGACACCCCGACCTGCGCGCCACGATCCGTGCCAGCCTGCGCGAGGGCGGCGACCGCATCCCTTTGCGATGGCGCGCGCCGCGGCGGCGCGCACCGGTGGTGGTGGTGCTATGCGACATCTCCGGATCGATGAGCACCTACAGCCGCATGCTGTTGCACTTCGCCCATGCGTTCACTAGTGACGCTCATCGGGTACACACGTTTCTGTTCGCCACCCGCCTTACCAACGTGACCCGCACGATGCAGCACAGCGACATCGATGCAGC
This sequence comes from Acidobacteriota bacterium, assembly GCA_965205505.1. Taxonomy (GTDB): domain Bacteria; phylum Acidobacteriota; class UBA890; order UBA890; family WLXD01; genus DASCOT01. The sequence continues at coordinate 1,307,796 of CBDBHB010000009.1, read as the reverse complement.
GCTCTCGTGCCTCGGGCGCGAGGTGCCGGATTGGGACAGCGGTACGCGCATCGCCCCCTGCTTACGCCGCTTCAACTTCCGCTGGTCGCGCCGGGTGCTAGCCCCGGGAGCGGTGGTGCTGCTGATCAGCGACGGGCTCGACCGCGACAACGGCGAGGGACTCGGACACGAGATGGCTCGCCTGAAGCGCTCGTGCAGGCAACTGGTGTGGCTCAATCCGTTGCTGCGCTACGAGGCCTTCGAGCCACGTGCCGCGGGAATCCGCGCCATGCTGCCGCATGTTGACGAGATGCGTGCGGCCCACAGCATCTCGTCGCTCGACGATCTCGGCATGGCGCTATCGCGGCGTCCGGACCACACAGCTAGCAGGCCTAGTCGTCGTCGGACCGTCTGAGCTTGTCGGCGAGCGTGCGCAGCAGCAGCTTGCCGCCGTCCAGCGTCTCGCCCTCACCTTCCGGCACTGCGGCCTCGCCCTGGAGCTTTCGGGAGAGCCGTTCGGCGAATTCACCAAGCAGTTGCTTCGACACCGCCTGAAACATGCCGCGCGCAAAGCGCACCAGCTTGCCGGTAATCTGCACATCGGCGTCGATGCTGACGAGGGCGCCGCCGTTATCCTCCGTCACGACGGTCTGCATGGTGAGCGATGTGGTGCCGCCGCCGCGACGATCCGTACCGTTACCGACCATGCGCAGTCGTAGGTTGTCCTCGTCGACCTCGGTGAAACGGATCTGGCCGTTGTAGTTCACCGTAACCGGACCGACTTTGACTCGGACGGTACCCAGGTAGACGTCTCCGTCGACCGATTCCAACTCTGCCCCGGGGAGACAATCGGCGATACCGGCAGGGTCTGTGAGCAACGGCCAGACACGCTCTGGCGGTGCCGGCAGGCTGAACGACTCGCTGATCTTCAGCGTTGCCACGGCTTTCCCTGGTCGTCCGTGTCTCGGTCTCGCAACATCTCCGGTGCTCCTAAAGGGACACTAACGGGCCCTGGATCTGGTCCGGCGAGTCAACGTCGCAGGCCACGCCCGAATCCCCGAACGCTACCTCGTGCACACAGGCAGAGTGGCGTGTGAGCAGCCCGCGAGCGCCGACGTCACCGGTGATCTCATCGATCTGTCCGAAATAGTCAGCAGACCATAGAACGGGGTTGCCGCGCCTGCGATCGTATACCGGAACACAGATCGGACGCCCTGCTGCAGGATCGAAGGCTCCGATCAGCCCGTCCAGATGTTCCCGTCGCACCCACGGCATGTCGGCCAGGCAGATCAACGCACCGTCGACGGGCGGTGTGTGGCCGGTGGTCAGCGCCGCCACACCGGCACGAAGCGTGCTGCTCATGCCGTTCGCGTAGTCGGCGTTGTAGACGAGCTGCAGAGGTAATCCCGAGAGCGCCTCCGCCACCAAGGCGCAATCGTGGCCGGTGACCGCGACAACCGGATCGGCGAGCGACTGCGCCAAGACGCGCGCCACGTGCCTGACCATCGGCCGGCCGGCGATCTCGGTCAGTAGCTTGTTGCGGTCGCCGAAGCGCTTCGACTCCCCGGCCGCCAGCAGCACCGCGCCAACCCTGTACTCGGCACGGCTCACGATCCGCGTCGCTTGCGCAGCCGCTCGATTACCTGCGCCAGGATCGCGGTGGCGATCTCGGCCGGTGTCCGTGCGCCGATGTCGAGTCCCACCGGGCCATGCACGCGCGCCAGGTCGGCGCCGCTACACCCGGCCTCGGCGAGTCGCTCCATGCGTGCGACGTGATTGCGCTTGCTGCCGAGCGCGCCGATGTAGAACGCCGGGCTCCCTACGGCGTGCTGCAGCGCCGGGTCATCGATCTTGGGATCGTGGCTCAGCGCCACCACCGCGGTGCGATGATCGATACGCAGCCCGGGCAACACCTTCTGCGGCCAGTCCCGCACCAACTCGACCCCTGGAAACCGCTCCGGTGTAGCGAACGCTCGACGAGGATCGACCACCACTACCTCGAAGCCATTGATCGCCGCCATCGCCGCCATTGCCTGAGCGATGTGCGCCGCACCGACGAGGACGACGCGTACCGGCGGGTTGAAGACATCCAACAGCAGCTTGCGATCGCCGTGGCCTACGATCCCGGAGCGATCATCACGCACCGACACCCGGGCGCCCTCCAGCAGCAGGTCGTCAACCGGAACGCCGCTCTCCGGGCCCGGGGCCACGTCGCCGTCAGAAGCGAACGGATACAGCAAGCGCTGGTCGCCCGATCGCAAGTCGGTAACCAGCACGACGGCGCGCTTCGCGGCGCGGTCGGCGATGATGCGTTCCAGCAGTGCGGCCTTCAATCGACGCGCTCGACCCAGATGTCGACCTGACCGCCACAGGCGAGGCCCACCGCCCAGGCTTCCTCGTCGGTAACGCCGAATTCCAGCAGTTGCGGGATGCCCGTGTCCATGACCTGGCGCGACGACGACACCACGGCGCCCTCCACGCAGCCGCCCGAGACCGAGCCGACGAAGTGTCCGCCCTCCTCGATTGCCATGTGGCTGCCGGGCTGGCGTGGGGCAGACCCCCATGTCCGCACCACGGTGGCGAGCGCCACGACCTTGCCCTCACGCAGCCAATCGGCGGCCTGCTGCAGCACACCGCCGGCGACGCGGCCGACCTCTGTCACGCGTCAGCTCCCCTCGAACCCCCAGAGCGCCAGGCTCGAGAGATCCTTGATCAAGAATCCGTCGCGCGTGGCGACCGGGTGCGCCCACGTTTGGCTATCGGCAACGGTGTAGCGGCGCAGCGGCGCGAACTCGACGGCGTCGGGGCGCAGCAGGATCAACTCCGCCGAGTCCGTAAGGACCACCAGCAGACCGTCGAGCACCAGGAACGAGGCGTTGTCCCCCTCGCGACCCTCGCTGGTCCAAATCGTCTCGCCGGTTTCGGCGCTCATGGCGAAAAACTGCCCTTTGCGACGATGGGTCATGCCGAAGAGCCGATCTCCGATGGACACCGTAGTGCTCATGTACAGCGATGTAGACAGGTTGCTCCAAAGCTCTTGCGTTGTCCACGCGTCCCCATCTCGAGTCAGACGAATTGCGAACAGGGGCTGGTTCAGGCCGGAGAGAATGAGCTTGTCGCCGTGTAGCGCCGGCGTCACCACGTTTTGGTCGAACTCGGTGCGGAAGGGTATGCGCCACAGAAGGCGGCCGGAGTCGACTGCAACGCTGATGATGTGCGCATCGGTTTGCGTGACGACCTGCCGCTGTCCTTCGAGCTCGACCACGATCGGTGAGACATAGCTCGGGCCGTCCCCCTCCAGCGACCAGATGATCTCGCCAGTCGCTGGGTCGAGCGCCATGAGCGCCCCGTCGTCGGGTCCGCCGACCTGGACGATCAGCCTGCCGCCATCGAGGATCGGCGACATGCCGGCGCCGTACAGCGGGAACTTGGCAGCGAACTGCCCTCCGAAGTCCTCCTGCCATACACGCTCCCCCGACGCGAGGTCGTAGCACGACACCGCGCCACCCTTGCCGAGGGTGAACAACCTGCCGTCGGCGACCACTGGCGTCGATACCGGCCCCTTGCCGAACGCTCTACCGGCAGGGTGCATGCGGTAGGGCGCCGCGTACGTGTCCTCCCAGATCACCTGCCCGTCCGACAGTTGCAGTGCTCGCACCACTTCGGCATCCGCTTCCACGTCGCGGGTGTGCAGGTAGATCCGGTCATCGACGACGAGCGGCGTCGAATGCCCGGTCCCGACTTCCACCTTCCAGCGCCGGTGCAGCTCCTCCGGCCATGTCTCGGGCGCAACGAAATCGTGTACTACCCCGTCGCGATCGCGCCCCCTCCACTGACTCCATTCCTGCGCCAGCGCGCCCGTCGGCAGGGCAATCAGGAGGGCGGTAGCCAGCCAGGCGCAACCCCGACGACCTCCTGAAGCTCGCATGCTGCTCGCCATCAATCCGACCTCACCGGTTGCCCTCGACACTCATCATATAGATCTCGCGATTGCCGTCGCGGCTGGCGACAAACGCGATCCTGTCGCCACTCGGCGACCAGGCCGGGCTGTCGTCCCTGGCCGGGTCGTTGGTCAGGTTCACGAGATCGCCGCCATCCGCGTTCATGAGGTAGATCTCGCGGTTGCCGTCCCGATCAGACACGAAGGCGATCCGGGTGCCGTCGGGCGACCAGGCCGGGCTCTCGTTCGTCGAGTCGTCGTTGCTGAGGTTGCGCGGATCGCTGCCGTCCTCCCCGATGATCCAGATATCGCTGAGACCGAGGCCGTGACTCGACACGAACACGATCCTGGAGCCGTCCCGTGACCAGGCTGGAAAGTCGTCGTCGGCAGGGCTGTTCGTGAGGTTCACTTGCTCGGCGCCGTCGTCGTCCATGACATAGATCTCGCCGTTGTCATCACGCTGGCTTGCAAAGGCAATGCGGAATCCGTCGGGCGACCATGCAGGGTTCCGGTTGCCGAGGCCGTTCTCCGTCAGGTTCAGGTACTTGCCGTACCAGGCGACGTATTCGGTGCCCTCGGCATCCATGATGGAGATATCACCGTTCCCGAGCCGTCCAGAGCTGGTGTAGAAGGTGATCCACTTGCCGTCGGGAGACCACCGCGGATCGCCGTTGATGTAGCCATTGCTCGACAGCACGTCTGCGTCGCTGCCATCGGCGTTCATGATGAAGTTCCAGCCCGACGTGCGCCCGTGCCGGTCGGACTCGAAGGCGATCCTGGAACCGTCCGTGGACCAGACCGGATCCCACTCGTCGTACTCGGGGTTCGCGGTGAGATTGACCTGGTCGGAGCCATCCGCCTTCATCACGTAGATCTCGCGATCACCATCGCGATTGGTCACGAACGCGATCCTGCTGCCATCGGGTGACCAAGCGAGGCTGCCATCGAAGGCCGGGTTAGTGGTGAGGTTGGTCTGGCCCGCGCTAGCGCTCGCAACCGTTATTGCCGCCAGCGCGGCGCAGGTGATGCTCCCGGATATCCAGCTCTTCAACGCCTTAGCCTCTCGATCAGGACAACTCGAACGACGGGGAAACCTGCGAATCGAGGCAGCTTAGCCTCAGGGGCCCGTCTGGCGGAAGGGGGATCGCCGAGCATCGAGAGCCAGCGCGGCTTCTGCCGTCGCCTAGCAGGGTGCTGAAAAACCACAAGGAGCAGTACTGGCCGCCAAGCAGATTGACTCGCACCGAGCGCGTATAGTCTGGCCGTCATGCGCCGATCTTGAGTCAATCTGCTGCCGCTCGTGTGCCTGCTCTGGGTAGCCGGGTGCACGCCCGAGCCACAGCCGCCTTCCCAGGCTGTCGCCTTCAGCCACAAGGCGCACGTCGACAACGAGATCGCCTGCACGAGCTGCCACCCGGGTGCCGAGACGCAGGCTCAGGCCGGCCTCACGCCGCTCGCAGGGTGCGCCACGTGCCACCGGCGGGCCATCATCCCCGATCACCCGGAGGTGATGAAGGTGATCGAGCGCTTCCGCAACCGCGAGCCGCTGGTGTGGAACCGAGTCAACGTGATCCCGGACGCGGCGATGGTGCACTTCAAGCACAAGCCCCATGCGCGCGCCAGCGTATCGTGCGACAGCTGCCACGGAAACGTCGGTGAGATGACCGTCGCGCGCCAGGCCGTCGACGTGGCCGACATGGGCTGGTGCGTGAGCTGCCATCAGCAGCAAGGCGCCAGCATCGATTGCCTCACCTGCCACCATTGAGGTGATTGTGCCCCGCGGAGAGCAGAGTGCGTAGACGAGACTTTCTGAAAGCAACGACTCTGGCAGCCGGCGTGTCGCTGCTCGAAGGCTGCTCGCGGCCGGAAGACCAGGTGCTCATACAGCCGGCGATGCGCCCCGACCAGCTTGCGGGCGAGAGCACCTGGCGGTTCGGAGTGTGCCAGCAATGCTCGGCGGGGTGCGGCATCCAGGTCCGTGTGGTCGACGGCAACGCCAAGAAGATCGAAGGCAACCCCGAACACCCGGTGAATCAGGGCGGCCTGTGCGCGCTGGGCCAGTCCCTGTTGCAAGAGCTCTACAATCCCGATCGGATCTTGCTTCCCCAGCGGCGCAGCGGCGCGCGCGGCGAGGGGCAGTTCGAGGAAATCTCGTGGGAGGAGGCACTGGCCGACGTCGTCGAGACGATCGCGGCCACGCCCGGCGAACGGCTGGCGATTCTCGCCTCGGAACGATCCGGTCTGGTGGGTGCGCTCTGGCACCGCTTCGCTGCGGCGGTCGGTGCACCACCCCCGGCCTTCCTGGAGCCTCCGGAGCTCGAGGTGGAGCGGCAGGCCGCAGCAACAGGCCGCAGCAATCAGTCTCGGCGTCGACGACATGCCTTATTTCGACCTCGGGCGCACCGACTACGCCTTGTCGATCGGAGCACCCTTCCTCGATCGCTGGCGTAGCCCCGTGCACTACACGCGCATGCTGGCGCGCATGCGCCGTGGTCGACCAGGCCGGCGCGGCAAGCTCGTGCATGCGGAGCCGCGCATGTCGTTGACGGCGGCCAACGCCGACGAGTGGCTGGCGCCGCGCCCCGGCACCGAGGGAATGCTGGCACGCACCATCGCCGGCGTCTTGCTGGCGGAGGTGTCGATCAACGAGGCCGCCCGGGCGCGCTATGGCGCCCTGTTCGCCATCGAGCCGCCGACGCTCGATGAGGGCGCCGCCGTCTGTGACCTACCGGCCGACAGGATTCGTCGAATCAGTCTGGAGCTCGGTGCCGCGGATCGCGGCATGGTAATCGCCGGCGGCTCGGCGGCGGCACATTCCAATGGGCTGTTCAATGTAGTAGCTGCCCTGGCTCTGAACCTCCTGCTCGACAATCTCGGACAACCCGGCGGCGTGTTCGCTCCCGCGTCGTTCAGGCTGGCGAGCGGCATCGCCCCGACCAACGCCGTCGACGGCTCGATGACACAACTCCTGCCGCGCCTCCGTGGGGAGTCGGCCGAACCCGTCGAGACCCTGCTGATCGCCGCGAACGATCCTCTACACACGCTGCCTCGCAGCTGGGGGTTCGCGGAGGCGCTTTCCGGGGCGGGCAAGATCATCGTGCTGAGCAGCTTCCTCGACGACACCGCTCATCACGCGGACCTGCTCCTGCCCCTGCACACTGAGCTCGAGCAGTTCAGCGCCGTCGAACCGACGACGTCCGTCGGGGTGCCGGCGCTCGGCTTGGCGGGTCCGGTTGTCGAGCCGCTCGGAGAAGGGCACCACGTGGGCGATATCATCCTGGCTACTGCAACCGCCCTGGGTGAGCCGATTGCCAACGAGCTCCCGTGGTCGAGCTTCGCGTCGCTGGCACGGTCGCGCGTCGACGAGGAGCTGCAGCGGTTAGCGGACACGGCCCCACCCGAGCTGCCCTCGACGGCCTCCGAGGCGTTGGCACGGGGTGGTGTCTTCGTCCGCGAAGCGCTGACGATGACGCCACCCGGCCCCACAGAGGGTGCACCCGAAGCCAGCGAGGCGGTGTTCAATGGCGACGAGACACGCTTCCCGTTCGTACTCCAACTGTTCGAGTCGGTGAAGCTCGGCGATGGTCGCGGAGCGAACCGACCCTGGCTGCAGGAGCTCCCGGACCCGTTGTCGACCGTCATGTGGGACAGCTGGGCGGAGCTGTCGCCCGCCGACGCCGACGATCTCGGCATCCGTGACGGCGACCGGCTCAGGATCGAGTCGCCGGCCGGCTCGATCGAGGTCGCAGCCGTCATCGACCCGGCTGTTCGTCCTGGCCTTGTCGGCGTGCCGAGGGGCCAAGGACATCGAGACTACGGGCGCTACGCTCGAGGCCGGGGAGCGAACCCGCTTGACCTGGTCGGCGGGATCGAGGTCGCCGGCCGGGCCGTGCCGGCATGGGCAGCAACGCGGGTGAGGATCGAGCGTCTGGCTCCCGGAACACTGATACGTCACGGCGCTCGTCTCGCCGAGCGCGGCCAGAACGAGAGGATTCCGGTCGGCTGGGCGGCCACAGGGAGCGCGCCCCGAGGACGTCGCATGACGCGCTGGGGAATGGTTATCGACACCGACGTGTGCACCGGCTGCGAGGCGTGCGTCGTGGCCTGTGCCGCCGAGAACAACATCCAATCGGTGGGTGCCGAGGAGGCCGCCAACGGGCGCGCCATGCACTGGCTTCGCATCGAGCGCGAGTACGAGGGCGAGTTTCCCGACATCAAGGTGCGTTTTCGGCCGGTGCTCTGCCAGCATTGCGCCGAGGCGCCCTGCGAGCCCGTCTGTCCGGTCTACGCTACGTACCGCACCGACGAGGGCCTCAATGCGATGGTCTACAGCCGCTGCATCGGCACGCGCTACTGCGCCAACAACTGCCCCTACACGGTGAGCGTGTTCAATTTCCACTCCGGCGACTGGCCAACGCCGTTGGATCGGCAGCTCAACCCCGACGTGAGCCCCCGACCGGCCGGCGTCATGGAGAAATGCACCTTCTGCGTGCAGCGCATCCAGGACGCCCAGGACCACGCGAAAGACGAGGAGCGCGAGGTGAACGATGGCGAGATCCAGCCGGCCTGTGCACAGTCGTGCCCGGCCGAGGCGATCGTCTTTGGCGATCTGGAAAATCCGTCGAGCCGCGTCGCACGACGCGCTCGCAGCAACCGCGCCTACCACCTGCTGGAGGATCTCGACACGCAGCCTTCGGTGATTTACCTCAAGGGAGGCGATTGGGGTGGAGACAACGCCTGAGCGTCGGGACAACGCACCGACCCCTCGACAGCACCGGCACGAGGAGGCGATCTTTCGACCCGTCATCGGGCTGCGCCCCGGATTGGTCGCGGGCAGCCTGGTCACCGGAGCGCTGGTGGGATTGTTCCTGTATTGCTGGGGCTATCAGGTCCGCAACGACATCGGCGTGGCGGGCATCAACCGACCGGTGTTCTGGGGCTTCTACATCACCAACTTCGTTTTCTGGATCGGCATCAGCCATGCTGGCACGCTGATCTCGGCCATCCTGCGGGTGACTGCAGCAGAATGGCGACGACCGATCACGCGCTGCGCTGAGGCCATCACGTTGTTCGCGCTCAGCATCGGTGGATTATTTCCCCTGATCCACCTCGGCCGCGTGTGGAACTTTTACTACATGCTGCCGTTGCCCAATAGCCGAGGGCTGTGGCCCAACTTCAGGTCGCCGCTGATGTGGGATATGGTGGCGATCAACGCCTACCTGCTCGGCAGCTTGCTCTACTTGTCGCTGCCCCTGCTCCCCGACATGGCGATTCTGCGTGATCGGGTGCTGGCGGAGAAGCCCGGAACATTCAGAGCACTCCTCTATCGCATCATGGCCCTCGGTTGGCGCGGCACGCCACAGCAGTGGCACTCGCTCGAGCGTGGCATTGGCGTCATGGCGGTGGTGATCATTCCAGTCGCCGTCTCGGTCCACACGATCGTCTCCTGGGACTTCGCGATGACCCTGACACCGATGTGGCACAGCACGATCTTCGGGCCTTACTTCGTGGTCGGCGCCATTTACTCGGGTATCGCCGTGTTGATGTTGGCGATGTTCCTTCTACGCGCCGGCCTGCGCCTGGAGAGATACCTCGACGACCGGGTGTTCAACAACCTCGGCCTGCTGTTCGTCACCATGACGCTGCTGTGGACCTACTTCACCTACGCCGAGCACCTGACCATCTGGTATGGCGATCAGGCTGCCGAGGTCGCGGTGTTCAACGAGCGCGTGTGGGGACGGTTCGCCGCCCCGTTCTGGACGATGCTTGTGCTGAACGCCGTTATCCCGCTCGCCGTGCTGCCGTTCCGCTGGGGGCGGCGTCCGGTCTGGACAGCGCTGGTCGGACTCTGTGTGCTGATCGGCATGTGGCTGGAGCGCTATCTGATCGTGGTCGGGTCACTCAGCGTCCCGCGGCTGGATTACACGGTGGGCTATTACGGGCCCACCTGGGTGGAATGGGGAATCCTCCTCGGATCGTTCGGCCTCTTCGGGTTCCTGTATTTCTTATTCCTCCAATTCGCCCCGATCGTGTCGATCTGGGAGGTACGCGAAGGTGAGCATCTCGCCGGCGAGTTGCTCACCAGCGACCAGCCGTCGCTTCGACCCGTCGGCGGGGAGTCGTAGCAGGCCATGGCGACCGTGACTCACGCAGTGTTCGCTACCGGCTCGCAGGTGCGCGAGGCTTTGAGCCTGCTGTCCCGGGGCGGTATCGGGCCCGACGACATCGAGATTCGCAGCTCCGTACCGCTCGACGAGCACTGCATCGTGCCATCAGGGCAGCGTCCGCGCTCTCGTGTACCGTTGCTTGCCGTGCTCGGCGGCGTGTTCGGTGGGGTGGCAGCCTATCTGTTGGTGTCGCTGACCGCTCGTGCCTACCCGCTCGTCACCGGCGGTATGCCGATCGTTCCACTCATGTCAACCGCGATCATCGTGTTCGAAGGCGCCGCAATGGGATGCATCCTGCTCACCGTCGCGACCGTGCTGTTCGAATGCGGGCTGCCTCGACTAGCGTGGAAGCCAGGGCCGTTCGATGCAGAGCTCGCGGCCGGAAAAATCGTCGTCACGGTGCGCGGACAGCCGAGCCTGGAGTGGACGGCAGACGCCGTTGCGACCTCGCCGGATGCCGCCGGCGGCAACCAGCCGTAGCTGCCGCGCACAGCACAGTCTCCCGCCTACCAGCGAAGCGCGCGGGTCGCCCAACAAACCTCCGGCCAGTGCTCCTGATCATGAGTACGATGACGCTTTAGTTGGTCGGCAGCTTGCTCATCGACGGCATCGAGCGTCGCTGCAGAACCTCCTGTACGGCGCGGTGCGCCTCCAGGATGGCGGCGTCAGTGTGGGGGCTGGCGGCCGCATCCGAGTTGGCGATCGTGATCGAGCCGAACGGCTGGCGCGCGATCACGCACGGGCGCTCGTCGGTGGTCGTGAACGCCCACTCCATTGGGTCGTAGAGCGTGTTGTAGGTGTAGGAGTAGCCATGCGGCCAGCGGTTCACGGCGATGGCCACGATGTCCTCGGCCGGATCGAAACCGCCGCCCCCCAGCACCCGCCCGAGCTGGTCGCGGATCTTCTCCTCCCAGGTCTCGAACGGCGTCGCCAGGAGCTCCTCACGACCCATCACGTGCTGCCGCTTGCGCCGTTCACCGGGGTAATTGAGGTGGCGGCTGAGCGACAGCACGATGGGTTCCTCGGGCGACTCCGCGTGTCGCAGGTCGCCCAGGCTCACCGCCTCGTCCAGACCGACGCGGTCGTGATACATCGTCGGCGTGGCGATACTTCTCACGCCCAGCTTCTCGAACGCGGTCCAGTTCCGGACGGCGACGCTGGTGTAGACTAGCGGCCCCTTCAACGCGAAGGCGAGCGCCTCCTTCTGCTTCTCGGGCATCTCGGGAACGAGGTACGGAATCACTCGGTTCCAGCACGCCATGACGCAGTGGCGCCCGCGCACGTGGTAGGTCCTGCCGTCGTGCACATAGCTCACCTCGACGCCATCGGTACCCGAGGACCCGATATGTCTGGCACGCACGACCGTGCTGTTGAGCCGAATGCGCGCCGTCTGGCCCTCACGGTCCAGCAGGTCATAAGCGACGCGCGCCGTGCCGACATCCTCCTGGGTCTCGCCCGGAACGGCGTCGGGAATCAGCCAGCGGACCATGAGCCGAGTGACGGTGGCGTTGCCGTCCGGGAAGTGGACGGCACTCTCTTCGCTCTCGCGCTGGCGTCCGTGAATTCCACCGGGCAGGTCGGCGAGCACGCCGTCCGGCATCGGTTCGAGGTCCAGGCCGTCAAACCCCGGTTGCCCCATGATCCACGCGTACAGTGCCGGCAGCGCGTCGGCACCGACGGCGAACACGCCGTTGCCGCTGCCGGCGAAGAACCACATGACCTCGGGATCGACCTTCACCACCTCGAGCATGTAGTCGGTGTAGCTCATCTTCGCCAACCGCTCCTTCTTCTCGGTCGACGACAGGCCCGGGAAGTGGTCGGGTTGGTCTCCCGAGTAGAGCGCCAGGTAGTCGCGCTGGGCCTTGGGCGACAGCGGCGTCTTGGCCAGGAAGTCGGCGTCGAGCCCGCCGTAGGGACCTCCGGAGCGCGTGACCAGCCGATCCTCACCCCAGGTCTCGGCGTCGAAGAAGTAGGCAGATCCGAGCCCCATGCGACGGTACATCTGGCGACTGTCGGCATTGTCGGCGCGGAAGCGCTCCACATCGATGCCGATGTCGGCGAGCAGCCGCCGGGCGGGCTGGTTGTATCGTCCGTAGGACTCGATGTTGAGCGTCCCACCGTTGAGCGCCATCATGCGCCCGTTGTAGTGGAACTCGTTGCGCTTGGCGTGGCCGCCGAAGTCGTCGTGGTTGTCGAGAATCAACACGCGGGCCTGGCGTCCGACGTTCTTGACGAACATCTGGGCCGCGGCCAGGCCGCTGATACCGCCACCGACCACCACCAGGTCGTAGCGCTCGCCGCTGTCCACCGCATCGGAGAAGTCCCAGCCGCGCTGATCGCGCATCTGGTGGCCGACTTCGAGCGAGCCGGCATGGCTGCCGCGCAACCCGTGTCGCAGTGGCGGATAGTCGGCGGGATCCTGTGGTACCACCGGCGCCGCGGACCGGACAGCTGGTGCGGCCTTGCGTCGGCCCAGGTTCGGGAGGGCGAGCGCCCCGCCAATCGGAACCGCCACGCCGTTGACGAAGTCGCGCCGAGTGATCTGACGGTCCATACCCAGGTCACGTCTACGTCCCACGCAGCACCTCCTGCTAATTGGTTTCAATCGGTCTCAAAACCCGATCGAGAGCATGCCTCTGATCGCACAACCTAGCATCCTTCACTTTCACTGCGGCCCGCTGGCCGGTCTGCCGATCGCCGGCATGGCCCGGCGCTGCAACACCTCCTGCACGGCCCGGTGTGCCTCCAGTATGGCGGCGTCCGTGTGTGGGCTGGCGGCAGCGTCGGAGTTGGCGATCGTAATCGATCCGAAGGGCTGCCGTGCAACCACACAGGGACGCTCGTCGCTGGTCGTAAACACCCATTCCATCGGATCGTAGAGGCTGTTGTAGGTGTACGCGTATCCGTGCGGCCAGCGGTTGACGGCGATGGCAACGATGTCCTCGGCCGGATCGAAGCCACCGCCACCCAGCACCCGCCCGAGTTGGTCGCGGATCCTCTCCTCCCAGGTCTCGAACGAGGTAGCGAGGAGCTCCTCGCGGCCCATCTTGTGCTGCTCCTTGCGCGTCCGCCCCGGGTAGTTCAGGTAGCCCTCGAGCGAAAGAACGATGGGCTCCTCGGGCGACTCAGCGTGTCGGAGGTCGCCGAGGCTCACCGCTTGATCGAGGCCGACGGAAGTGTGTTGCATGGTCGGCGTACTAACGGAGCTCACGCCCAGTTTCACGAAAGAGTTCCAGTTGCGGACGGCGACGCTGGTGTAGAAGAGTGGGCCTTTCACCGCGAACGCCAGTGCCTCCTTCTGCTTCACTGGCATCTCGGGAACCAAATACGGGATCACACGGTTCCAGCACGCCATGACACAGTGGCGCCCGCGAACGTGGTAGGTCCTGCCGTCGTGCACGTAGCTGACCTCGACCGCGTCGTTGCCTGAGGAGCTGGTGTGTCGTGCATGCACCACCGTACTGTTGAGCCGGATGCGGGCAGTTTGGCCCTCACGGTCCAGCAGATCGTAGGCCACCCGTGCAACCCCGACGTCCTCCTGGGTCTTGCCGGGAACGGCGTCAGGGATCAGCCATCGCACCAGGAGCCGCGTGATGGTGGCGTTGCCGTCGGGGAAATGGACCTCTTCGCCGCTTGGCCGCTGGCGTCCGTGAATTCCACCGGGTAGGTCGGCGAACACGCCGTCGGGCATCGGTTCGAGGTCCAGGCCGTCAAACCCCGGTTGCCCCATGCTCCACGCAAACAGCGCCGGCAGCGCGTCGGCGCCGACCGCAAACACGCCGTTGCCGCTGCCGGCGAAGAACCACATGACCTCGGGATCGACCTTCACCACCTCGAGCATGTAGTCGGTGTAAGAAATCTTCGCCAACCGCTCCTTCTTCTCGGCGGACGACAGGCCCGGGAAGTGGTCCGGTTGGTCTCCCGAGTAGAGTGCCAGGTAGTCGTGCCGGGCTTTGGGCGACAGCGGCGTCTTGGCCAGGAAATCGGCGTCGAGCCCACCGTACCCGCCGGAGCGCTTCACCAGCCGATCCTCACCCCAGGTCTCAGCATCGAAGAAGTAGGCCGATCCGAGCCCCATGCGGCTGTACATCTGCTGGCTATCGGCGTTGTCTTCCATGTAGCGGTCAAGATCGATACCGATGTCGGTCAGCAACCGCCGCGACGGCTGGTTGTAGCGCCCGTACGACTCGATGTTGTAGGTCCCGCCATTGAGCGCCAGCATACGCCCGTTGTAGTGGAACTCGTTGCGCTTGGCGTGGCCGCCGCAGTCGTCGTGGTTGTCGAGGATCAGGACGCGAGCCTCGCGGCCGACGTTCTTGACGAAAATCTGTGCCGCGGCCAGGCCGCTGATGCCGCCACCGACCACCACCAGGTCGTAGCGCTCATCGGTATCGACGGCACCCGAGAAGTCCCAACCACGCTGATCGCGCATCTGATGGGCGACCTCGAACGAACCGTCGTGGCTGCCACGCAACCCGTGTCGCACTGGCGGGTAGTCGGCCGGATCCTGCGGTACCGCCGGCGCCGCGTGCCGCGCAGCTGGCGCGGCCTTACCCCGACCCAGGCTCGGCAAGGCGAGCGCCCCGCCCACCGGCACCGCCATGCCGTTGACGAAGTCGCGCCGCGTGATCTCACGGTCCATACCAAGGTCGCGCCTACGGGAGCCTCCCACGACGTGGTACCTCCTGCTGGTTGTTTTCGATCGGCCTCAGAAACCCGGCTGGAGGGTTGCCCGGGGTGGCGCGCAGCCTACCACCGCTCAGAGTTTCGCGGCCGCGATCTTGGCCAGCGCCACGGCTGTTTCCTCGAGATCGGTGATCCCGGTGGGCCTCCCGGTCGGGTAGGTAACCGACAGGATGAACCCGTTGTTGCCGCGGCTATCGATCTGTACCGACATACCGAGCACCCCCTCGACCTCGTCCTCGGTAAGCAGCGGCTCGGACTGAGCGGCACTCAGGGTCGAGGCCAGCACAAGGCAGACTGCCGCAAGGAACGCTGTTCGAGCGTGTGCTGTCATCAAAGTCCCCAGCGCAGGTGGTAATTGAAACATGGGTCCAGTGTCGGCGCGAGTCTAACAGGGCGCCAGAGGTGCACCCAGCTGGCGAACTTGGTTGCCGATTCGGTCGCCACGGGGGGTCGGTCGCCGGCTACACGGCCTACCTGGTATTCGAGCCCGACAGCGGGTATGGCGCCGTCCTGTTGCGCAACTACAACAGCGGTGCCACGACCCTCAGCGAATCCGCAGACGCGCTGCTCACAGCTTTGCTGCAGGCACACGACTAGCAGACCGTAGCGGGCGAGCTTCTGCTATGGTGCGGCCCGATGGCCCATCCGCAACCGCCGCACGATCTCCGGTGTGCTCATGAGGAGACCCCCATGCCAGACGCGTTGAAGCAATCCCCCCTCGGCCTGCTCATTGTCGTGATCGTTGCTCTCGCCTCGCCCAGCAACGCACAGACCGGTGAGACTTTCGACATCGTGCTGGCCGGTGGGCGCGTTCTCGACCCGGAGACCCGGCTCGATGCGGTACGTAATGTCGGCATTCGCGGCGACAGAATCGACGCGATCTCCGAGGGCGCGCTGCGGGGCGATGTGATCGTCGACGTTTCCGGATTGGTGGTGGCACCGGGGTTCATCGACCTCCACGCCCATGGTCAGAGCAACGACGCCAACATCTACCAGGCCCACGACGGCGTTACGACTGCGCTCGAGCTCGAAGGCGGTGTCGGCGATGTGGCGAGCTTCTTCAACCGTCGCCGCGGCGACTCGATCCTCAATTTCGGCGCCTCGGTAGCGCACGACTTCAGTCGCGTCTGGGCGATGCCCGACCGAGCAACCGAGACGACCCGGCTCGAGGAGATGTTCGCGTCTGAGTCCGAGGGCGCCGCCGGGATCGCGGAGATCATGAGCGCGCTCGCACGCACCGGCTACGACCCCATCGATCGCCAGGCGATCGGCGGACTGCGCGACCGATTCGAACGGGGACTGGGTGCCGGCGGTCTGGGTCTCGGTGTACCGCACCAGTACTACCCCGGCGCTGACCACGACGAGATCTTCCGCGTCTTCCAGATGGCCGCCGAGTGGGATGTTCCCATCTATACGCATGTGCGCAGCATGGAGGTCGAGGCGTTCCAGGAAGTCATCGCCAACGCCGCCATGACCGGTGCGCCGTTGCATATCGTGCACGTCAACAGCATGAGCCTGGGCAACTTGCCGACGGTGCTGGACATGATCGCCGCCGCCCAGCGACGAGGCATGGACATCAGCACCGAGGCCTACCCTTACACCGCTGCCTCGACCGGCATCGGCTCGGCCATCTTCGACGACGGCTGGCAGGAAAAGCTCGGCATAAGCTACGACGATATCCAGTGGGAGGACACCGGCGAGCGCCTCACGGAAGAGACCTTCAAGAAGTACCGCGCCGAGGGCGGCACAGTGATCATCCACGTGATGAAGCCCGCGTGGATCGAGTTGGCCATGCGCACGCCGTTCGTCATGGTGGCCTCAGACGGCATGCCCTACGCACCCGGCGCCCACCCACGTAGCGCCGGAACGTTCTCGCGCTTCCTGGGATACTACGTGCGCGAGCTGGAGATCATGCCGTTGCTCGAGGCCCTGTCGAAGGTCTCGCTCATGCCGGCGCGACGCCTCGAGAAAATTGCCCCGGCAATGGCTCGCAAAGGGCGCATTCAGGTGGGCAGCGACGCCGACATCACGGTGTTCGCGCCCAGCCGAATCATCGACACTGCGACCTTCGAAGAAGACCTGTCGTTTGCGGAAGGCGTCGAGCACGTGCTGGTGAACGGCACCTTCGTGGTGCGTGACGGGGAGACCGTCGAGGGTGCGCGACCGGGGCGCCCGGTGCTCGGAAAGATGTACTCCGGTCGCTAACTCGAAGGCAGCCGGTGCCAGCGATGAACTGTCGAATGCCGTGATCCGGGTCGGGCTCACCGTCCGGCGTCAGGGGCACGAAGCGCTCGTAGTGATGGTCGTGGCCGTTGACGACGACGTCGGCGCCATCCTCGAAGAGCAGCTCCCAGAACTCCCGCACCCGTTACTGACGGCTGTGGCTATCGGACGAAAAGAGCGGGTGGTTGTCTCCGGCGGTGAAGTTCGTGCCTTCGACTTCGTCGAGCAGCAACGCGGTGCGCTCGTCGCCGCGTGAGTTACACGAGGCAATGTCGTCGGCCCCGACGAGAACGTGGCTCGTCTAACGGATCGGCGCGACGCCGCAGGACGATACCGCAACCGGCATGACCAGCAGGAGCGCGACGGTCTTCGGAAACATCGTGACCAAGTCGCTACGATGTCGCCGCAGCCCCAACATTGCCATCACGCCAACCTACGGTCTCAGTAAAGGAGCGTGAACCCAACACCGCTGCCTCCGTGGGAGCCAATCACCGGGTGGACCTGCACTCGGGTGACGCCAGCCCGCCGGTTCACGGCCCGACCAGCGACCAAACCGATCGCCGCCCCGGCCAGCACGTCTGAGAGGAAATGGCGTCGCTTGTCGATTCGTGACACCGAGATGGCAGCGGCCAGCGCAAACACTGGGATCTTCACAGCCGCACCCGTCCGGTGACTCATCGCCACGGCAACCGCGAACGAGCCGGCGGCGTGGCCTGAAGGAAAGGACCGGCGGTTGGAGCCATCGGGTCGTTGGCGCGCCACGACGAGCTTCGTCGGTGCGACGATGAGATCGGTGATCAGCAGAGCGCGGACGGCGCGGGCCGAGGTCGCCGCAATGCCGGGCTTCTCGAGAGCTTGGCTCACGAAGAACCCCCCGATCAACGCCGGATAGAGCACCAACCTCGACCCGGCGACCGAGAGCACATCACTACCGGTTCCCAACGACCTGGGACCGATGGCGCGAAATGCCCACTCGTCGGCCTCGTCCAGGCTGGCCATCGACAGCCCCAGACCAGTTGCGAGGATGGCCAGGCCAGTGGTGTCCTTGCCCGTAGCTATCTCGCCCAGACTTCGGATGAGGTCTGCCGGAGCAAACAGCTCCTCCAGGGCGCTTGGTTGCTGCTGCGCCCTCGCAGGGCCCGCAGCCCAGAGCACCGAGCACAGCGCCAGGGTCCCAGCCACCAATGGGCGCGCGACGAGTCTCATGGAGAGGAAAGCTCGCACCGACCGACTGCCCGATCATCGGTCGAACCGCCTAGTGCGACATTACCCATCCTACAATCGTGACGTACGCCGTCCGTCGGATGGCGCACGACCAACGTTGCTCATAGCGTTCGAATATGCTCTCGGCAATCGTGGCGGCGACAGTCGGCTCACGCTGCTTAACGGCGCCGCATGTCGGCACGCCCGGCTCCCGGCGGCGGCAATGCTCCTAGACGAGCTGCGGCAACAGGGCGACACGCTCTACCGGTGGAGGAGCTACGTGCCCGTACCGCTGGCCCTACTGCTGTTCGCCGCCATCGCGTTGCCACCCGCCCCGATATGGCCGTTGGCCGCCTGGTGGGACTGGCTGGCGCTGGCCGTAAGCCTGCTGGGCCTGATGCTCCGGATCTATACGATCGGTCACGCCCCGCCGTTCACCTCGGGCGGGAACGTGCACAAACAAGCGGCCGGCGAGCTGAATACGACCGGCGCCTACTCGCTCGTGCGGCATCCGTTGTATCTCGGGAACCTTCTGATGTGGCTCGGACCGACGCTCTTCGTGCGCTCAGTCTGGGTCGCGCTCATCTGCGTGCTGGGGTTCTGGATCTGCCACGAGCGCATCATGTGCGCTGAGGAGGACTTCCTCGAGGCGCGCTTCGGCGACAACTTCCGAGCCTGGGCCAAGCTGACACCCGCGTTTCTGCCCTCAGCCACGGTATGGCGATCGCCGCGCGCGCCGTTTTCGATGCGCCGCGTGCTACGGCGTGAGTACAACGCGCTGCTCGCCACCGGTGCTCTGTTCTGTTCGCTCGTTCTCTGGCGATCGTGGCTACACGGCCCGGGGCTGGCGCTGCCGTTGAGCTGGGCGGTCCTGCTCACCGGTGCGTCGCCTCTATTCCTGCTCTGCGTTGTAATCAAGAAACGCACGTCTCTCCTAGAAAGCAAACCGAAAGACCAGGAGCTGCAGGAGGTTGGAGATGCCAGCTAGAGAACGCCATATGAAGCTGTCGGCCGCCTCGGCGACCTTGACCGCCGCAATCGGCCTGGTTTTCTCACCGGCATCCAGCACGTTTGCCGAGCCTAGCACCCCCGCGCCGCAAGACGACTGCAGCGACGGTGCAGTCGAAACGGACGGTAGGGACCTCGCGACGCTGACGCAGGTCAGCTTGCTCGATGCCATCGCGGCAGTGCGGCAGCAGGCGGATGGCGAGGTGGTCGAAGCCGAGCTCGAGGGCTGCCATGGTGCGGCCGGCAGCAACGTCTGGTTCGAGATCGCAATCGTCGGGGACGGAGCCCTCCGCGAGTTGCGGGTAGATGCCTCGAGCGGTGAAGTCGTCGGAGCGACCGACGAGGCCGAAGACGAAGATCACGGCGAGCTTGCCCGGTACATGCGGGTGCTACGTCACGCGGAGCTGAGCCTCGAGCAGCTGATCGCCAGCGGGCAAGCCGTCGTCAACGGCACCCTCGTCGAGGCTGAGCTTGAGTTCGATGACGGCCAACCTGTCGCAGAGCTGGTCTTCGCCAACGGCCGCTCGCTGATAGAGGTCGAGGTCGAAGGACGAGCTGGCCATATCACCGAGATCAAGCTCGAGGGGCTCGAGGCGAACGATGATGACGATGATGATCATCGCCACCGCGGCCGCTGCTAGGCGGCGCGCCGACTGAGCGCCGGCGCGCTAGCGCTCGTTCGCTGGCAGCAGCAGGTCTTCCAAGAAGAAGGCCGACAAAGCCGTGCGGCCGCTGAGGTTCGCCTTTCGATAGATCGCCTGCGCTTGCTGCCGCACCGTGCGCTCGCTCGTGTCGCGCACGGCTCCGATTTCCCGATGGCTCAATTCCTTGAGCATGAGCATCGCCACTTCGCGCTCGGCGTCGGTGAGGTCCCAGCGATCGAATTGCGCGTCGATCGCCGCTCCGAGCCCGCGCAGCAGCTCGGTCATCTCCGATCGCCATTGAGCCCCCTCGACACGAGCCACCCGCAGATCGGCCAACAGCGCCTGCCGGTCGGCTTCCTGGCGGCTCACGCGGCCGAACAGGTAGGCAACCATCGCCGCGATCGAAACGAGCAGGATCGACTCGATCGACTCGACCATCGCCTCGCCGACGGTCATACCGGGCTCGTCTAGAACCTCTATCGACACCAGCACCCCGGCGGCGCCCAGCGCCACGGCGGGACCGAGCCAGCGAGAGCTCGACAGTTTGGTCAACGAATCGGACATGTGAGTATCGTCACACGAGATCGCTATGATGGGCAATGACTCGCGCTCCTCAGGAGCGCTAGTCGCGCGCGCCCGTTCCTGTCGAGGCGCGAATCGACCATAGATGTTGCTGGGTGCGCAGCAGCAAGCGATCGCCGACCAACGCCGGCGTGGCCTGGGCAAACTCACCGAGCTCGTTGACGCTGATCAACTCGAACTCGTCGCCGGTGCCGAGAACGTACGTGTTGCCGTCTTCGCTCAGGCAAAAGATCTTGCCTTTGTAGGCCCAGGGCGACGCGGTGAAGGCGCTAGCGCCAGGGCCGATGCGCGACCGGTAGATGCGCTCACCCGTATCGGCATCGTACTTGGCAATGATGCCCTTGTCCTGCAGCACATACAGGTGTCCCTCGTAGAGCACCGGCGTGCTCAGGTAGGTACCGGCGCGCCAGTCGTACCAGACCACGTGCTCGCTGCTGGTCGCGCCGTCGTCCAGCGTGATGTCTCCAGCGGCACCCGGCGTGATCGCCGCGATCGGCCACGAGCCGGCCCCCGGGGGGCCGGCCGTCAGGTACAGAACATCGCCGGCGGCAAACGGCGTCGGAATCGGCATGAACGACATCTTCTTCATGCGCCAGAGCTCGTTGCCCTCGAGGTCATAGCTAATCGCTGTCTCCGGCCCCATAGTGACGAGCTCGGTACGCAACGAGTTGCTCCACACGAACGGTGACGACCAGCCGGAGTTGCGGTGCTCCCCGAGCCCGAGGCGCGCGCGGCGCCAGATCTCCTCTCCGGTGTGCTTGTCGAAAGCCGCGACGAACCCGGCCTCCTCGTTGTCGTTGAGGATGTAGATGCGATCCTCGTGCAGCGCTGGCGAGGTACCGCCGCCGAAATCAAAATAGACCTGATAGGGATTCAGGGGGGTCGTCCATAGCTGGTTGCCGTCGAAGTCGTACGCGTACAGCCCCCGATGAGCGAAGTAGACGTATACGACCTCCCCGTCGGTCACCGGTGTCTCCGAGGCGAAGCTGTTCTTGCGGTGACGCCCCACCGGCGGGTTGCCCTGGTGTACCTCCCGCTCCCAGAGAATCTCGCCGCTCTCGAGGTCGAGGCAGTAGAGCATCAGGCGGATGACGATCGCATCGGCGAGCTCCGTGTCGCGTTCCTCGGAAAGGCGCATGACCTCGTCCATCTCCAGGCCCTGATCCAGGAGCTCGGCGATGTAGTCGTTGGAGAAGTCGACGCCGAAGCTCGGCTGCTTCATTGGTTGATCGCTGGTGGCGGCCGTAAGGAACACCTTGTTGCCCCAGACGATCGGCGAGGACCAGCCCATGCCCGGTATCTCTGCCGACCATTCGACATTCTCGGTCCGCGACCAGGTGTCCGGCAGGTCAGGGTGATCGCCGACCGGAATCCCGGCGGGTCCGAGGAAACGAGGCCAGTTGGCCTCCTGCGGCGCGGCGGGCGCCAGACTGGTGATGATCAGAAAGCTCAACGCCGGCATGGCGGCGACGCGGGTCGTGGTGCGGCGGAGGCTCACGGCGGGTTTCCTCTGGTGGAGTCAGGGCAGGGTTCTAGCAGGCAGGCCGGCCGCAGACGCTAGTACGATACCGTCAACGGGCATCGTCCGTTTGGAAACGGCAGATCGGGAGATATCGATTGACACTCCGCAAGGCCATGCTGGCGCTCAGGGGGATCTCGACTTCCTCAACGACCGACAGCTCGCCTTCCTGGTCAACACGGAGCTGGAGCACGAGTTCGCCGCCGACGCCGCGCTGATGTCCGTCCGCACGCTCGATGAGGGCAAGGAGTTCCGCGGCGGCGACGTGTCCTTCACTCCGGCGCTGCCCAGGCAGAAGCGCAAAGCTATTGAGGCGCTCGCGATGGGGGTACTGAATCACGTGTTGGAACACCGATCCGTATGCCTACGGGTCATACTCTTACCTGCCGCCCGGCGCCAAATCGGTGCACCGGCGGCGCTTGGGACGCGCCGTCAAGGGTCGCCTGTTCTTCGCCGGCGAGGCAACCAGTCGCGAACACCCCGCCACCGTCCACGGCGTCTATCTCTCAGGCCTGCGGGCCGCCAAGGAAATCAAGGGGCGCTAGCAGCCAATATGCCGATTATCTACTCGAGCTCACGGCGACCTACATTGGATCAGGTGATCGAGCTCTATCGCATCTCGACGCTGGGCGAGCGGCGGCCGATCGAAGACCGGCACGTGATGCAGGGATGATCGACAACTCCGACCTCATCGTGACCGCCTGGGACGAGGGCGAGCTCGTCGGGATCGCTCGCACGCTCACCGACTACACCTACTGCGCCTACCTCGCCGACTTGGCCGTGCACATCGAATGGCAACGTCGTGGCATCGGTGTCGAGCTGATCGAAATCACCAAGCGATGCCTCGAGCCCACCTGCTTCGTGACCCTGCTCTCGGCGCCGGCCGCCAACGACTACTACCCGCGCGTCGGTTTCGAGCACAATCCACGGGCCTGGACGTGGTGGCCGCCGCGCTGACTGTTGGACCAACTCGACGCACCCTTCTGGAGATTCTTGACGCTCCGATGGCGTTAAATTATTATTTAGTCTTCCTAACTATCTAACCGACAACACGGTCCCATGAAACTGAGCGAGTCTCTGGAGCATCTGCAGCGCCACCTCGCACGCAGCTGGCAGAACACAGAACACTCAGGCGGTGAGAACCGGCTGACCTACAACGAATACGAGTACCTGCGCGCCGTCGATACGCTCGATGACAACCCGCTTTCGGCCTCGCCCGACGATCTCGCCGACGGTCACCACGTGTCGGAGGTCGCCTCGGAGATGCGAGTGCGCAAGGCCTCGGCCAGCGCCATGGTGCAGAAGCTCGAGCGACGCGGCCTTGTCCGCCGAGTCCCCTGTCGGTACGACGCCCGAGCACAGCACATCATGCTGACCGACGAAGGGCGCACGTCGCTCGGCAAGGCGCATGCCGTCTATACGCGGACGGCTGCGAGGATGAAAAAGCTGCTGGAGCCCGAGCAATACCGCGAACTGGAGCGTGCCCTCGCCAAGGTAGCCAAGCTATGACCTCTCGGATCGTTTTGTTTTTGGCAACTAATTAGTTAGTCGAACTTCTCAAATGGAGACGGCCATGAACGCAACGGATCAACAGGAACACGACCACCACTCCGACTGGTCCGACGAGACGGCAGAGTGGTACGCACGAGAATACGGCGAGTGGCCTAGCAACCGCATGACCGTCGAGGCAATCGACTGGCGAGCCGACGATGTCGTGGTGGATATTGGCTGCGGCACCGCCTGTGCGCTTCGTCACGCCGCCCGGCACGTGACCGAGGGTCGGTTGATCGGCTGCGATCCTGTTCCCGGCATGATGCGTATCGCCAGGCAGCAGGTCACAGAGTGTCCAGACGGCGAGCTTATCGAGCTCATCGAGTGCGGCGCCGCCGCACTGCAGCTCGACGACTGCACCGCAACGGTCGCCATGTCGATCAACTCCTTGCATCACTGGGACAACATCGGGGACGGTCTTGCCGAAGTGCTGCGCGTGCTGGTTCCCGGAGGCCGTTTCTACGTGGCCGAGGACCACGACGTGCAAGAGATGCACGGGGTGGGGACCGACGACGTGAAGGCGGCCCTGCGCGACGCCGGTTTCATCGATCGGAAGGCGCGCATCCTGTCGCAAGGCGAGGTCGTAATGGACCTCCATACGGTGCGGAAACCGGGCAAGTAGCTCGCGGACCGGCTTGGCAGCGACGCTGCTAGCGGTGGCTCTCGAGCTCCGCTTCGGTGGTCTCCCACTCCGCCATCAGCTCTTCCACCTTCGCCCTGAGCTGCTTTTGCTCGGCCTCGACCTTACGCACCAGCGGGCGGCTGCGATCGAAGTAGGCGGGATCACAGAACAGCTCGTCGATCTCGTCCACGCGCGCCTCGGCTTGATCGATCGTGGCGGCGATCTGATCGCGACGCGACCTCAACTGCCGCAGTTTCTTCTGCAGCTCGGGGCTTGGCCGCTCGCCGTCGGTGCGCCCACCAGCCGCCGACTTGGCCTTGCGCTTCTTCTTGCGCGCCTTGAGAACGACGGTGTCGACGTCGAGATGATCGTCGCCGCAGTAGTGCACGTACTCGTCGTAGCTGCCTTGGTAGTCGAGGATCTTATCCGACTTGATCTCGACGATACGCGAAGCCAACTGGGCGACGAACCAACGATCATGGGAAACGAAGATCAGCGTGCCGTCGTAGCTCCGCAGCCCCTCAACGAGCGCTTCGATCGACTCCAGGTCGAGGTGGTTCGTGGGTTCGTCGAGGACGAGCACGTTGGGCTGTTGGACGGCCAGCCGGCAAAACACCAGTCGCGCCGCTTCCCCACCCGACAATGAGCCCAGGCGTTTCTTGGCCTCGTCGCCCGAGAACAGCACCAGGCCGAGCTGAGCACGCACCGAGCCGATAGCCTCGCCCGGCCACGCATCGTGGATGGCGGCCTCGGCGGTCTGGCCGTCGGGCTTGAGCTGTTCACGATGATCCTGGGCGAAATACCCGGGGTAGGTCTCGTAGCCCCATTCGACCTCGCCGGAGTCGCTGGCGAGCTCCCCGACGATGATCTTCAGCAGGGTCGACTTGCCGATGCCGTTGGGCCCCATGATCGCAAGCCGATCACCGCGTCGAACGGTGAGATCCACGCCGTGCAGGACCTGGTTGTCGCCGAACGCTTTGGCGATGCCCTTGATCTTGAGCGTTTCTCGGCCGCTCGGACGGACCTGCGAGAAGCGGAACGTCGGGTAGCGCCGCGAGCTCGGCGGCAGGGTCTCGAGGCTCTCGGCCTTCTTTTCGATCATCCGCACCCTGCTCTGTGCCTGCCGGGCCTTGCTCGCCTTGGCACGGAAGCGGTCGACGAAAGCTCGGTGGTGCGCGATCTCCTTCTCGCGCTTGCCGATCTGTTTCTCTTTGCGGTCGCGCTCTGCCTGCTTGCCGCTCAGGAAGGCGGTGTAATTACCCGCGTAGAGGGTCACGGTTTGATAGTCGACGTCGAGAATGCTGGTGCTGACGTTGTCGAGGAAGCGGTGATCGTGCGAGATCACCACCACTGGCCCGGCGAAGTTCTGCAGGAACTTCTCCAGCCAACGGATCGACACGATGTCGAGATGATTGGTGGGCTCGTCGAGCAGGAGAATGTCGGGCGAGCCGGCCAGGACCTGCGCCAGCAGCACCCGTAGCTTGAAGCCACCGGACAGCGTCGAGAGCGCGTCGCGATGACCCGCGGTCGGCAGCCCGAGCCCTTCGAGAACCTCGGCCGCACGGGCTTCGGCCGAATAGCCGTCGTGGCGCACGATGATGTCTTCGAGCTCGGCATACCGGTCGCTGTCGAAGTGCGCCTCGGCGTTCGCCAGCACCTCGTCCTTCTCGACGATCGCCTCCCACAGCTCGCGATTGCCCATCATCGTGACGCCGAGGATTTCCTCATCCTCGTAGAGAAACTGGTCCTGCAGCAGCGTCCCCAGCTTGAGCCGCTTCGGGATGGCCACGGAGCCCTCAGACGGCTGCTCGACGCCGATCAGGAGATTCAGCAACGTTGTCTTTCCCGAGCCGTTAGCGCCGACCAACCCATAGCGCTCGCCGGGGTTGAGTCGAAACGTCACGTCGGTAAACAGCGTCTGGGCGCCGAACGACTTCGAGAGGCCGGAGACAGAGATCATCGATCGCAGCTATCGGTAGAGGGGCAGGACTGGGAGGCGGCCAAGCCTCCAACGGAGAGCGCCCGGCGGAACCTGTGCCCCGCCTGTTCATCCTACCGCCTGGTCGCGTCGCCAATGAGCCGCGGTCGTCGAGGGAAAGACGAGACCCATCGTCAAGACCGAGCACCAGTGCAGGGCCCATACGCTCCTCTGCAAGCAACGTGTCGTCTTTGCGCGCCACAAAGGCGTCTAACCTTTAGCACCCTGGCTAGAAAGTGGGCCCCTGCCACAGAGCACCTAGGAAGAGTCCTGATGAGCACCTGGATCTTGATCGCTACGGTGATGATCGGCGGCGTGCTGCAGCAAGAGGCCAAGCCGCAATTCTCAACCACCGTCTCGTTGATGGCTGGCACCTGGCTGCTCGACGAGCAGCTGAGCGAGGACCCCCGCGAGGCCATGCGTGACGCCATGCGCGGCGGCCGCGGTGGCATGCGAATGGGCGGCGGCGGACGACCCGGCGGGGGTGGCGGCGGCGGGCGACCCGGTGGTGGTGGCGGCGGCGGGCGACCCGGTAGTGGTGGCGGCGGACGACCCGGCGGCGGCGGTGCTCCTGGCGGCGGCGGTGGACGGCCCGACCCAGGCGCCGGCGGGCCCGGTCTGGGATGGGCAACCAGCAACGAGATCGAGATCACCAGCAAGGACCCCGGCTTGATGATGGCCAACGAGACTGGTTTGTTGCGCTACGTCGTTGCCGACGGGCTCTGGGTGGAGCGCAAGCTGCCGGACGGCTCGCGCGCCGAGATCAAGTCGGAGTGGGCCGACGGGAAGCTCCAGATCACCACCGCCGCCGACCGCGGCTTCAAGTCGACGGAAACCTGGGAGGTGCTACCCGAGGCCGATCGTCTGGTGTTGATACTCGAGATCGAGAGCCCGAGGCTCGACGAACCGATTTCGGTTCGCCGAGTGTTCGACAAGGTGGCTGAGCCGGTCACCGACAGTCGCTGAAGCGCACGTTAACGCGGCAACTGCACAGAGGCTCGGATCTGTGCCATCAGCTCCTGAAATCCGGGAGCTTCCCGGATCGGGTCGAAGTCGGGATCATCATCGAGCACGCTCGCATCGAGCCCGCTGATCGCATGAGCTCGGCGTAGCGTCTCGACCGCTTGTTCGCCGTCCCCGATTTGGGCGTGCGCGCGGGCCTGGTACAGCAGCACGCTGAAGGTGTCGGGCCGAATGAAGTCGGCCACCCCCAGCAACTCGAGCGCCGCCCCCGGGTCGCCCTGTGCCAGGTAGTCGCGAGGTTGGTAGAAAGCGAACAGCACGAAGACGGATTCGAGGCGCCGCTGCATCGCCTGCGCCCTCATGGGATCGTCGGTCACACCAGCCTGGCGCTTGAGCTCCTCCAAATCCAGGTATTGGATCAGCTCCGGCGCACTGAGCTGTCGGTCGCCGGCGCGGAGCTCCTGAACGACGGCAGCGAGCTCCTCCACGTAGGCGCGATGCCGCGCCGAGAGTCGGTCGGCGAGGTTGGCCGCCGCAACCACCTCGTCGAGATCCTCGAAAGCCCGGACCTTTTCGGCGATTTGATCGAGCGCCGAACGGCCGATCACCCCGTCGAAGTCAGCCAGCAGTCCCGAGTAGCGCAGCCAAGCCTCGTAGATATCGATGGCGCGTCGACCGATGACTGGATCGCCCGCTACCGAGCCCGGCGCGCTGCCGCCACCCGAATACGCCGCCCGCGCGCGGCTTTCCCACGCCTGCGCCTCGAGCACGCGTCTTGTATAGAGATCTGCCGCCAACGGTCTATCGGGCGTGCGGAGCCCGGTCTTCATCGCTCGTAGCTCCATCCACTCGAGCGCCCGCGAGCACACCTCTTCCGGACCCCAGGAGTGGCCGCCGACGAAGTACTCGAACCGATGGGCAATACCACCGCTATCGAGGCGGCGATCCAGCGCACGCATCTCGTCATAGTTGAAATCCGTGGTCCCAGCAGCACCGTAGTAGCCGTACGGAGCCTCGTCGGGAAGCACGAACGTGCCGGGCAAGCCTCCACCGAATCCGACGATCCCGGCGACGAACGACTCGAGCTGCTCTGCGAACTCCCATGCCGACCTGGCGGTGCCGGAGAAACCACCTAGATAGAACCGCCGGTTGTCGAGCGCATACAGGCGCGTGCTATCGGTGAGCATCGCTTCGAGCGCCGGAGAATTGACGTCCTCCGATACGTCCGATGAGGTATTGTACGAGCTTACGAGCACGTAGCCCAGCCGCTCTGCCGCAGGACGAAACAGCTCCAACGGTACGCGGGCGCGCCCGCGTGGATCCATCAGGAACAGCGCCGGCCACGACCGCTCGGGTGTGTAGGCGCTCGGCAGATAAACGGCGAACGATTGCTCCGGGTTGTGTTCACTCTGAATGTTATCGGCGACCTCGCCCGGTTGTACGGTCTGGTCGGGCGTCTCCGCAGACTGCTGCGCAGGAGCCTGCACGGTGGGCGCAATGGCGATCACGCCAGCAAGCGCCAGCCGCAACGCGACCGTCTTCGGGAACCAGGTTCGCATGATCGCCCATCGTGGCACCCCACACGTCATCGGCTCAAGCTCTGGCCAGCAGCATCGGCCACCGATGGCTCGGGGATGTAGCCGCACGAAACGCGCCTACTCCTGCAACCGGTTATAACGGCGCAGGATTTGACGCAGACGCTCGTGGGGCAGTGCGTGGACGGTGACGTTGTCGGCGCCCGTCATGGTCTCGGCCGCCACCATAGCGTTGATCACCGCCTCTTCGGTCGCTTGTACCGTGGCGGCAAAGAATCGGCCGGTCTCCTCGTTCGCCAGCATCTCGAGGCTCGCGGTACCGGAGCGCGTGTTGGCGGCATCACGATTTGCGGTGCTGATGGCCATGAAGATGTCACCGGATCCGTTGCCGGAGACACTACCGTTGCGGGCGAGTCCGAGCGAGACGCGTCGCGCTACGCGCTTTAGTTGATGGGAAAGCAGCGGTGCGTCGGTGGCGACGAGCACGATGATCGACCCCAACTCGTCGGGCGCCGCGGCGGCATCGCGCGACGGGCCGTGGCGTCCCTCACGGGCGAGCCCGGGAGGCCAGGCACTGGTGTCGGCGACGGGCGCCCCGCCGTCTACACCAGGCATGAGATCGGGAATCTCGAGCCCGACCGGCACCCCGGCAACGCGCAGCAGCCGGCGCGAGCCGTAGTTGCACTGCACCAGCACGCCGACGATGTACTCCGCACCGGCGGCGCTGACTCGACGCGACGAGGTGCCGGTGCCGCCCTTGAACCCGTGGCAGATCATTCCCGTACCGCCGCCGACGTTCCCTTCCACGACCTTGCCGCCGGTGGCCGAGGCCAGCGCCGCCAACGCGTGCTCCTCGGTTACATGCTGGCCGAGAATGTCGTTCAGCGTGCCGTCCCAGGTTTCCCCGACTACGGGCAACGAGGCCAGCCAAGGAGGATAGCCATCGCCGCGGTAGTCGAGGCTCTTGCGCACCCCCCAGTGAACAACAGCGTGGTGCACGATGCCAACACTGAGGGTGTTGGTGATCATGAACGGACCTTCCATGATCCCCGAGTCCTCGACCCAAGTCGTGCCGGTGAGCTCACCGTCACCGTTGAGCGCGAACCAACCGGCGAGCACCGGCGCCGCATCGTCCTTGCCGCGCGGCCATACGGCCGTCACGCCGGTTCTGACCGGTCCCTTGCCGACCACCAAAGGGCCCTCGCCAGAGATCAATGTCGTGTAGCCCACCTCGACGCCGGCGACATCCGTGATGGCGTTGAGTGGTCCGGGGCGTCCTTCGAAAGGCACCCCCAGGTCGCGCGCTCGCGGCTTGTCCTGCGCCGCAAATGCTGCAGGGGCCGCCAAGGGGGCGGCCATCGCCAACAAGATGAGAAAGATACCGGCTCGGGAACGGCGCATCGGGAACCTCCAGTCTGGCGTAGCAGCGTCAGCGACTACCGCCACGGTTCCCTATCGGCGCGCCAAGCTCAACCCTAGGAGACGGGGCGGTTGGCTGCCTCACCGACCGCGGCACGGCGGCTGAATTCGAGCGCACGGAGCACGTACGCAGGGTAGATCCCGGTGCCCTGCGCGCCGGAGATCGTGTAGTTGTTGCGCGCGGTACCCCGCGACACGAAGGCAATCTCCACTCGGCCGGTAACGCTACTGAAGCCCTTGCCCTCGGCGTGAGCACCGAACGTGAGGTATGTCCAGACGAGCCCAGTGCCAGAGCGGATGGGCCGCTGGCTATCCGGCAACCCGAGCGTCACCGCGATGCGGTGACGATGGGGTATTTTCCGGCAATATCGGAAGTCTTCAAAAAGTAGCTTTATTCTTCTAAACAATTGTAGGTATTGAATATATGACCTATCCTGATCTTTCGATCAACTCACCGACAGTCGCCACCTTTCCACTTTTTTGGTGACTATCTGGTGACTTCAACACGAGGATCAGGATGGCTAGACTGACCAAGAAAATCGTCGATGCGGCCGTCCCCAGACAACGCCCCTACTTCATCTGGTGCGGGGAGCTGTCGGGTTTCGGCCTGCGCGTGTTCCCGTCAGGTAAGCGCACCTACTATGCCGACTACCGCAACCGTGACGGTGTGCGCAGACGCATGGCGCTCGGGCCACACGGCAAGCTCACGGCCGATGAAGCCCGCAAGCTCGCCGTAGTGGCGTTCGCCGGGGCACTCAAGGGCGGCGATCCGGCCGCCGAGCGTGCCACACGCCGTAACACCCTCACCGTCGGTGAGTTGTGCGACAAATACATGCAGGCCGCCGAAGGAGGCCTGATCGTTGGCAAGCGGGGCAGGCCCAAGAAGGCATCGACGCTGTACAACGATCAGGGCCGGATCCAACGCCATATCAAGCCGCTCTTGGGAACCAAGCGGGTTCACGAGTTGAGGCAAGCGGACGTGAACCGCTTCATTCGCGACGTGGCCGCGGGCAAGACGGCGGTGGTGGAGAAAACGGCCAAAGCGCGCGGCAAGGCCGTGGTCACGGGGGGTATGGGCGCCGCCACTCGTTGCGTCGGCCTGCTGGGCAGCATCCTGTCCTTTGCGGTGTCCGAAGGGGTGATCCCGTTCAACCCGGTGCATGGGGTCAAAACTCCCGCGTACAATCGTCGCACGCGGCGCTTGAACGCCGAGGAGTACAGGGCTCTCGGCGCGGCCTTGCAGGGTGCCGAGGATGAAGGCAGCAACGGTCGAGCCCTCATGGTCATGCGGTTACTGGCGCTGACCGGATGCCGTGTTGGCGAAGTCACGAACCTGAAATGGTCCGAGGTGGACTTCGAGGGGCGGTGCTGGCGTCTGGAAGACTCCAAGACGGGTGCGTCGGTTCGTCCGATCGGGCGGGCGGCGTTGGATGTGCTAGGCACTGTAGAGCCGGATGAACCGGTTGCCTATCTGTTTCCAGCTGCTCGCGGCAAGGGACCGGTCACGGTAGATGGGATGCGTCCCCTTTGGCGCAAGATCGTCCAAGGCGCTGCACTAGAGGGTGTTACCTTCCACACTCTGCGTCACTCCTACGCCAGCATGGCGGGCGATCTGGGCTTCACCGAGCACACCATCGCCGCCCTTGTGGGCCATGCGGCCAGTTCGGTAACGAGCCGCTACATCCACCACCTTGATAGCGTGCTGATCGCGGCCGCCGACAGGGTGGCGGCGCGCATCCACGAACTGATGACAGGAGAGCAGGCAACGGTTCTACATACAGGGACGGAACGACTGTCGGCAACTACCGAGCCCATCGCCGGCTCGCTACAGGCGACTTCCTAGCGCGGCACGGTAGGGGGACCGATCTCCTCAGGGGGGAGTTGTTGAGGTATCTTCGACGGCTTCGTGCGCCGCGATTTCGAGGTCCATGCTCCGCGTGATCACCGATCTCCGTCCGCGGTGCCGTCGCCCAGTTGCGCTACCGGGGTCGTGCGGAAGGCCCGCAGACTAGGGCGCAAGCGTATTAGAGCCGCTGAGAGCCGCCGCCGCCGCACCCAGCATCAGAGATTTGGTATGCGGTACCCGCGGCGATCCTGGGCCGCTGTGTGGCGGCTGCACGTGCGCCTATCCCTGAATCGCGATGGCGTGCTCCGCAGCCGGGGATGCTGCTTCGCCGCGCTTATCGGGGCCGCGACCTGGTGGTCGAAGTGCTCGATGGGGCTTCACGTTCGAGAGGCGCCGCTACCGGTCGCTGTCGGCCATTCACGGGCGCGGAACCCTTCAACTACACGCAACGCGTGGGGCGGGCGGGGCGAGCGGCCACGCCAGGCCTGGCTCTGACGTACTGCCGCCGAAATCCCCATGACCTGTATCACTACGAAGATCCGGAACATCGGCTAATCCGTGGCGCGGTGCACCCGCCGCGCCTGCGGTTGACGAACCAGAAGATCGTCTTGCGGCACATGGTGGCCACTGCCCTGTCCGCCTTCTTCAGATCCGGCAGCAACGCCATGCGATTCAACCGTGTACAGGACTTGGTTGGGGACTGGCATAGCCCACGCGCAACGCTGGACCTGAGGGCGTTCTGCGAGAACAACAGCACATTGGCAGCGTCACTGCGCGAGATCGTTCCCGATCTCCTGCACAAGAGCACCGGACTCGCAGCGGACGCATGGACCGAGCAGGTTGCGGGGTCCGACAGTCGGCTTGCTGCCGTGGAGATTGAAGTGTGCTCGGACTATGTCGACATGGAGCGTAACCGGCAGGATCTGTTCGACCGACGCAAGGGCACGGACAGAGTGGAAGACCGCATGAAGACCATTGCCCGCGAGCAGACGCTTAATTTCTTGTCCCGCAAGGCGGTCATCCCGAAGTACGGGTTCCCCGTGGATGTCGTCGAACTCGATACTCGTCCCCGGGACGGCAACCGTATGGGCGTTACGCTCCAGCACGATCTGTCGCAGGCCATCGCCGAATATGCCCCCGGCGGCAAGGTGGTGGCCAGGAAACTGGAGTGGGAATCCTGCGGCGTGAAGAAGGTCTCCGGTAAGGAATGGCCCGTTCGGCATTATCGATACAACGACACGCGCAGTTTCAAGCAATGGAACGAGGGCGATCCGACCGCACCGCCCAATGCACGAAAATACCTGATACCGGAGTTCGGGTTCGTAACGCCGCTCTTCAAGCAACCGAAGGAGCCGCACGGGCGGGCGCGTCGCCTGTATACGACGCGACCGTTTTTTCGAGGCTTTGACGACGATGACCTACCCGAAACGAGGATCCTCTCCGGCGTCCAGGTTACAAAGGCTCAACCCGGGACCCTTGTCATCCTTAGCGAGGGCAGGAAGCGGGAGGGTTTCCTTATCGGCCGTTCTTGCGGTGCGCACATGACCTCGCCCAAGGCGACGCACAATTCACCGTCGAACTCTCCATGCAGCGGGACGCTGGGACGGTTCTCGCTGGGCCACGAACTGGTGACCGATGTCGTGCGTCTGCAGTTTCCGGGATTGCACGGCGAGTGGGCCGCTTATTCCGTCGCGTATGCGATGCTGCTCGGCGCGGCGGAGACCCTGGATGTTCCGGACACCGACCTGAACGCGACGATCGCTGGCGGAGGCAATCCCGGCGAGTCCGCCATCGTGCTGTACGACAACGTGCCCGGCGGCGCCGGGCTGGTGGCCCAAATGGAGCAGGGGATTGTGTTCGACGAGGTACTCGCCAACGCGAGGCAGCGAGTCCAAGGAAACTGCGGCTGCGACTCCAGCTGCTACGGTTGCCTGCGCAGCTACCGCAACCAGTTTGCGCACCCGTACCTGGATCGGCGCTATGCCCTTGAGGTCATCGTCTGACATCGGCCCGGACCGCGCTGCTTTCGAACTGACTCTCCAAGGGTCCGCTTGTCCACGCGATGCGCCACGGCCGCTGTGACCTCACCAGTCTCCCGGTGCGTATTCCGGCCAAGCTGTCCACCGATTCCGATCGATGCTGTCCAGTGATTCCGACGTATGCCGTCCACCGATTCCGGGCGAAGCCGACCGGCGGAGCCTAGTCCACACCTGGCACTCAGCTGGAGACCCTGGGGC
Organism: Acidobacteriota bacterium; assembly: GCA_965205505.1. Lineage (GTDB taxonomy): Bacteria > Acidobacteriota > UBA890 > UBA890 > WLXD01 > DASCOT01. The sequence continues at coordinate 1,273,694 of CBDBHB010000009.1, read as the reverse complement.
ATCGCCTCATTGCCCGTTGTGAAACCGCAGAAAGCGGACTCCTCAATGTAGTTCGGATGCCACCGTAACGGTTCCTGAACCGGCTATCCGGTTCGCCTCCGATGTTCTGGCCCCCGGGCAGCCCCACAGAGAGACGCAGCAGCGATGATCGCCCATCTGAAGGGACGCGAGAAAGGCGCTGGAGGCCTTCGGCTGGACGGGACGCCGCGCCGAATGGATCGCCCTGGCCTGTCTACACGGCGGTGTCTTCACCCGGGCGCAGTGGACGAGGTTCTGGGTTGCCACATCGAGAAGGTGCGCCGCGCGGTCCATGCCCTCATCGCCCAAGGCGTGGCCGCCGAAGAGAACCCGCCCGGCATCACCGGCATCGGCCGCGTGTGCCGGATCCACGGGCAAGGGATCTACCGGGCGCTCGGCGCCGAGGACATCCGCCACCGGCAAATCGCCTCTGCCGAAGTACTCACGCGGCGGGTGATCGACGCGGCAGGTAGACCGGCCGCGTCGGGGACCGTATGCAGGTCCTCGTCCTCGTCCGCATCAGCACGCCGGTCGGCTGGTGTGTCCGTTGGGATGAGAAAACCGGCCACGTACCAGTTCGACGGGCGCTCACGGCCCGGCAACTGCTCAGCGTCAAGTTCATGGCCCGCCCAGGGTCCGACCAGATCGAGTGTGAGCGCCTCGACTTCGCTACAATCAGTGGAAACACGGTCGTTCACAGACATGGTCAGATATCTTCACACAATGGACGCCTCTCAATCTCACGGCCCAACTGAGCTACGAATTCGACCAACCGCACCGCAGCGTTCCGGCAGCCGCGATCAAGGGTACCGTTCAACGGTATCCGATGGGCATCGCGATCGTTAGCTGCATCGCGGCAACTGTCTCCCTGCCTTCGAAGCCGGTGGAACACGGACGAGCAGCGGTCAAGATCGTGGACAACCGCGGGATCGAGAGCTTGAAGATTGCGGACCTGAAAGAATGAGAGACCTAGAACAGAACTCATCCACGCTGTTCGGTGGAGCATGGACACTCGAGAAGCTTGGCATATTGGAGAGTTATCTCGACGCGTACACGACGGCGTTGAAGAGTCAGCCGTTCAAGCTTTTGTACATAGACGCATTTGCGGGCACGGGCCGGATCGTAGTGCCCAGCGATGAGGACGATAACGAGATCCGCCACTTCGTGAGTGGCTCCGTTGAGCGAGCTGTCAGCATTAAGGATAAGCCTTTCGACAGACTGATCTTCGTTGAGGAAGATTCTCGCCGATGTGCGCGACTAGAGGAGGTGCGTGCTACTAATCCTGGAAGAAATATCTCAATAGAGAACTCCGATGCAAACAAATTTCTGTCCAATCTCAACGAAGATTGGTGCCGATGGCGTGGCGTCCTTTTCTTGGACCCCTTTGCAACTGACGTCGAGTGGTCCACTATCCAAACAATAGCGGCCTTCAATGCACTGGACACATGGATTCTATTCCCCGTGTCGGCGATCGCGCGGATGCTTCCAAGATCGAAGCAACCGGACGATATTTCAGTCCAATGGGTCAAGCGGTTGGAACTGGTTTTTCGCGATGAGAGCTGGCGGGAACTCTACCGGAACAGCCCTCAACCAACCCTGTTTGGGGATACAGATCAGGAGAGGGATCCCGGTGTTGGTGGGCTTCTCGAAGTCTACAAGGACAAGCTCGGTAGGTTGTTCGGAGACAGATTGCTGACGCAATCCAGAACCTTAAAGAACTCCAAGAAGTCCCCATTGTTTGAATTTCTGTTCTGCGTCGGCAATCCAAGGGGCAAGCAGGTCGCCACAAACATTGCCACGCATATCTTAGAACGTCTGTAGCGATGTCTACACGCTCCGCAATCGAATGGACCGAGGCTACCTGGAACCCGGTAACGGGCTGCACCAAAATCAGCCACGGCTGCCAGTTCTGCTATGCGGAGCGCATGGCTAAGAGACTACGGGCTATGGGGTTGGACAAATATAGGCGGGGATTCTCGGTAGTCGTTCACGAGTCCACTCTGGACGAGCCGTTGAAATGGTGCAGACCGCGCCTTGTATTCGTGAATTCCATGTCCGATCTTTTCCATGAGTCGGTATCATCGCGGTTCATCGAGGCCGTTTTTGAAGTCATGAATCGCGCATCGCAGCATACCTTTCAGGTGCTAACGAAGCGGCCGGGCCGCGTCGTAGCGCTGGACGAGAGACTGTGCTGGACGTCGAACATATGGCTCGGCACCAGCATCGAGTCCGAACGGTGGATGCGAAGATTAGATCAACTTAAGGCAACCGGAGCCCATACGAAGTTCTTGTCTCTCGAACCCTTGCTCGGACCGTTGGCGGAAATACCGCTTCAAGAGATCGATTGGGTCATCGTCGGCGGCGAATCCGGGCCGGGCGCGCGGCCAATGGAAGCGGACTGGGTACGGGACATCCGCGACAACTGCCTGCAAAGCAATGTGCCGTTCTTCTTTAAACAATGGGGCGGCGTATTCAAGAAGAAGACAGGCCGGATGCTGGACAACCGCATCTGGAATCAAATGCCCGAACCGAAGGTTGCAATATCATGAGTCCAGAGGCATTGCATCGCAACGGACTATGACGGTGGATGCGAGATGAAACTCCGCACTGGGGTGGCTCCATGCTGAGCGACGACTTCGGTCCCGACAGCGGACATTGACGTATTGGGCCGACTTGATTCAGGGCAACCGTCGCCAGCGGCCCTGGCGGCACAGACGCGACAGGTCGATGCGTGTCTGCATCGCCAGGAACTCTCGACCGAGTTCCTCCGGCGTCCGATCCAATCGGAGCGATCTAGGCACGACCGTATACGAGACCAGAGGGGGAGAACCGCCAAGTCTCGCTCATTGCGTACTCCCTATCAGTCCGTCCTTCAGACTGCGAGCGAAGGCACGTAAAGCACAGTGTCCTCTACGCGGTTGCAGGATCGACAACCGACTGACCTGACCCCGCGGTTAGTACCACGTCTTATCTCAGTAACACGGTGCCGACAAGGGGTTGTTGAAGCCGGCGGAGCGTAGCGGAGCGGGGTTCAACAACAGCGCCTTAGTGGGAGGCTGTTGATGGAGCCGGGCTCGCCTTAAGGACAACGGTTACGTGGAGAGCTTCAACGGCAAGCTCCGCGACGAGCTGCTGGACCGGGAGATCTTCTACACGCTCAAGCAGGCACGGGTTCTGATCGAGAGGTGGCGGCAGCAGTACAACCGAGTTCGACCGCACAGCTCGCTGGGCTATCGACCACCGGCCCCTTGCCTCTCGGAGCTTGCGCACGATCTGCTCGGCGCTGTGCCTCTTACTCACCACTCTGACCTCCCTTTCTCGACCCAGATCATGTGATTACTTCTGGATCTGTTTCAGCGGGTCAGGTCACGAGAGTTCCAGGCGGTTTCATTCACTCGGGAGAAGCACCTCCAAGGCGCCGTGCGCGTCCTCACCAGCCTTCCCGATTGCGTGCCAGCTAACGGAGAACGTGACGTGCACGCTGTCTCCGCCGGGTTGTTGCGGGAAGTCTCGCTTCACGATTTCCATCACCCGAACATCGTCGAAGTCGGTTCCGATCAGGTTGCTAGTCGCGAATAGGCTACGGCAAAATTTCAAGGCTGCACGTTTCTTCGTCCATTCTTCCATCCTTCGTCCGGTTTAGTGGCGTGGGACGACCCGAAGCGACGCTACCATGAAGTCGGGCGCACCCCGCCCAATATAGCTCTACGGCAAGGCTGCACAAGGTGAGCTCTCTTCGTCAGGCTGCAATCCGCCGTGGCAGCCGGGACACTGTCCGCATCGGCTCCGGTGGCTTCAGGCAGCCGATCGATAGGCTCCGGCGGTCATTCTGGAGTGCTTCGAGAATCTCGTCCTTGTGAACGCGGATGGCCTCGAGCAGCTCCGGGATCGGAGCGGAAGCAGCCCGAAGATGCAGCCTTCGCCCGCACACGTGCATGCTGACGCTTTCCGCATGGGATCGTCGGATCAATCGCTCCGCGACACTCAAAGCAAAACACTTCACTCGGCATCTGCCTGAGCCGGTTCCGTGTTCGGGCCCGCTTTCTCGGCACTGTTTCGCGGAAGGCATCCTTTCAACCGGTACATCCGGTACAAGCCCTGTCGGCCGGGCATGGTCTGTACCGGCTGTACCGCTTATACCGGATGAGTCAGCGCCGCTGGTATGGGTGCAACGGCTCTCCTTCAGGGACTCACCGCGATATCGGGCGTGGACGGGAGCCCGGCCTTGTAGAGATCGAACAGCCAAGGATCTCCGGTACCGTGCACGTAGTTCAGGATCGGAGACCAAGTCGTGCCCGCCGGCACCAGGTAGCCATTGTCCCGTAGATGGGCGCGGACCAACGATGAGATCCGTCGGCGCCCGATTTTCGCCAGCGCCTTCGTGAGCAGGTTCGGCCCCAGCCGTCAGGTGTAGATCTCGGTGAGCACGTAGTCGTATGGGCTACGGACAACTGTGCGGTCCGGAGACGGCAAGCGCCACCAGCGCCCCAATCCCACCGCCAGGACGGCGGCTTCCAGTGCGTCGATGCGTCCTCGCGTACGGCTCTTACCCAGTCGAGGGTTGCCGTTTGTGTCGTGGCCGATGTTGCATTCGTAGATGGCTGTATCCATTAGAAGCGACCGATGGGTGCGCACGTGTTCCTCGAGAACCTCGGCCTGGAACGCACGAATGTCGGCTGAGCCATGCATGCCGGCACCCACGCGGCGGCACCGATGACCTCGTGCCCTTCGATGCGGCCGTGCCATGTCCGTCAGGAAGCAGCTGGTATTCTTGACCTTGCCCGGGTAGGTCCGGATCTAGCTCGCGCGCTAGGGCCACCGAGCGCTGCCGAAACTGCGCCGCTCACCGACCAGGACCGCGTGTTGATCAACGCCTCTAGGCCGGGTCCATTTGTGCGGGGAGTGTCTTTTCCCCGTTTCTCCGTCCTCGCCGTCGCCGCTGCCACATCGACTATATCGATCCGGCGCCGTGCCTTTACCCGGCGATTCCGCGAGCCGTGCGCAGCAGGGCCAGCGCGTAGACAATCCCGATCGCCGGAACCACCGAAAATGTCAGCGCAAGCTCCCAATCTCCCAGCACTCTGCCCGCGGCCATCAGTTGCGCAAAGCCTAGGTCGGCGATCACGTTCGCCGTCAGGAGCGCCACTAGGGCGAGGATCGTCGTCGTGGTGAGGCGGGGCCGCAACACGAGCAGTAGCACTCCCGCAGCGCCAAGAGGGTGAAGGAGGATCACCAGCAACCGTTGCCAAACGTCTCCACCGTTCGCGAATGCTCCAACCAGGGCCGTGAGTCCTGCGAACACCGCGTGAATCACGGCGAGCACCGTCACTAAAATCCGGAAGCTGGTCATGGAGATATTGTAGGCTCCTGCTGGGGATCTATCCAGATCCTCTGGCCGAGCCGTACCGCCTTGACGTCGCCCTCTGCAGCCCGTGCCACGAACGAAGCATTGCTCCGCTCCATACCGCCCGCTTGAGGCGCGCGCTGACGCTGTTGAACTGGACCGCGCGCGATCCCGGTCGCCGGCAGTCGTCCGATCCCGGCATCAGTCTCGAACCACATCATCTACGCCGCCGACTGGCAACGAGGCGCGAGGGCCTACTGAGTAGGAAAGCTGTGCACCTCAGGCCGGTGCCGGAGCTCAGCGACAACGGCATCGCACAACACCGGATACTTCCTCTGCGCTCAGGCAACGCCCCAGCGGTGGCGACGTTTCGTCGCCACCCGCTACTGAGTGCGTCGGTACCGGCGCCTGCACGCGCTACTGAAGCAGGTGCAGGCCAGGAAACTCCCGCTGCGCGGTAACGACGCCATAGCAAGGATGGCCTGAATCGGTGCCGCTTAGACAGCGCCGGACATTCGGGCAGTGGGCGATTCTGACAAGGAGATCTCGCATTCGCGGCGCCGCGTTCACCCTTGGAGTCACGTTTACCAGCGCACCGTGGCTCGCCCGAGCAGGCCGTGGTCGGCGCCCTTGGTAATCGGGGTTTCCCGACGCTGCGCGTCGACGCCCAGCTCGAAGTCCAGACCCGCTCCGCCCAGCATCCCTAGGCTGTAGCCCAGCCGGTAGTCTCGCCCGTACTCCGAGGTCGCGAAGCCGACTCGCGGCGTCCCGACGAAGCGGCTGCCGGAGGGGACGCTTCCGTGCGCCATCCCCGCCATCGTCTCCCGGCCCCACAGCGTCTCGGCGCCGCTCGTGGCCTGGCCGCCCCCAGGACGGCGCCACCCGCGCCGTCAGCCCCAGCGGCGTCGACGGCGTCGGGTCGAGTGGCTCAACGAGCGCACCGACGACAACACGAGCTTCTTCGGCGTCGTTGTCGAGGTTCTCAAGATCGACGACTCCAAGCCTGCATACAACTTCAAGCTCGTCGTATTCCCCAACGAGTGGCAGAGAGGCAGAAAACGCACTGCACAGCGTACCGTCACACGCAGAGGCGAAGCGTATCTAGCGTTCTACCAGCCGCTAATCGATGAGCTTCGTGAACAACACCGTTTCACCGGGGCGCGTCGCGCCCAGCCCCAGAATTGGTCCTCATTCGCGTCTGGATTCTCGGGGATCAACTACGCGACTGCCTTCACCCTCGGCGACCGAGTGCGGGTTGAACTCTATATTGACCGGGGCGACGAAGGCGAAAACCAGGCGTTGTTCGATTGGCTACACGCACGGCGGGAACAACTCGAGGACGAGCTTGGAGAGCCACTGGAATGGGAACAGCTTGAGGGTAAACGAGCCTGTCGTATCGCCGTTTACCGCCACGGATCGATCCAATCATCCGATGACGACCTCACGGAAATCCGAGCCTGGATGGTCGAGCGCCTGATCCGGATGGAAGCGGTTCTGACACCGCTGCTGAAAGCGTTCCAGGCTCGACAGTCGTGAAGTCTGCGCCGGTCGAGTGGAGCGACCCCGGCAGAGGGCTTGCGTCAATCTCGTGGAGTGTTGTCCCCCACGTCGCCTGTAAGCCCCCGGGATCCCTATGATCGCTGACGACGATCGTGTAGCGGCTTGACGTTCCCACCTTGTGCTCGCGCCGCAGGGAAAACGTCTCGGGATCCGACCAAGCGAGGATACTCTCCGGTGACGTGTGCGGAGTTAGCTTCCTCTGCCCTATCGCCATCGCCCGCCTAAACCCGCACCGCGCAAGTCCGGGTCTCTGTCCATCTTCGCGTAGAACGATTGCCGCGAGATTCCAGCCTCGGAGTAGGCCCATTTCTTGATCGGATGGCGCTTGAGCTGCTCCAAAACCACGCGGTACGGGTCAGGCTTGCCGGGATTAGGCATTGTTTCTAAGCAGGGCTCATCTCGGCGAGTCATGCGCAGCATTGTGACACACGTCTTGAACGAGCAGACGACGCTGGAATCACCTCGTCCACGCTATAGGTCGACTCCGCTCTGCGCGAGTCCGTTCGCTCTCCGCCGCTGAAACCCACGGAGTTCTCAAGTTGGTCTTCGAGGCTCGGTCGCTCGACAACATCGAAGACGACGAGATCGCTCGCCTGGTTCGCGATCACGTATGCGAACGCCAACACCTTGAATACAAGGCCCGGTTGAACCACAGCTCGTCGACCGACCGCATGGAGCTGCTCAGAGACGTAGCTTCACTAGCGAACGGGGGTGGAGGCTATCTTTTCGTCGGGCTCAGGGACGACGGTCAGGGTCGAGCGCAGACATTTGAAGCAGATGCGATTCCTGACCCCAACGCGCTTGTCCGCAGCGTCAGCGATCTTTGTCTCGACCACATTAGCCCCCGTATAGGGGGTCTTGAGGTTAGGGCCCGGCGAGTCGATGGCCATGATGTTGTCGCCATCAGATATCCGCAGAGCCCCGATACTCCTCACATGGTCACGTTTGAGCGCTCTACGGTGTTCGTGATTCGGCATGAAGCTGGCAAGCGCGAAATGACGAGGGACGAAATCCGCTCAGCGTTCCGCGGGGATTTTGTAGGTCGATCTCTTGAGGGGATCGAGGGTCGGCTGTCGACGCTAACGATCCGACTCGCTCGAGAAGAGGAGGAGCAGCTGCTGCAGGATGCAGACAGCTTCGAGACAGTCGTACTGGAGATCAATCACGGCGAGGTGCTCGCGAGAGAACTGGAACGACGGGTTGCCAATGACGTGGGTGCCGTTCCGTTCTTCTGGTTAGGTGCGACGGCCGTTCAGCCTCGACGAGGGCTCTTAGCAGTAGATGAAGATGCGTTTCGCGAGGCTATGAGGTCCCCAGGCGGACGCCGCGTGGGATGGACGGTCCAGACAGGCGGGCCCGATCCTTCCCGAAGCCTCACCGGTCTGCAGCTGGTCTGTGTTATTCGGAACGCAACCCAGCTCCAACTCATTCCGGGCCAGCCCGGAACCATGGGCTTCTACGCCCCGATACGTTTTGGCACTTACCCTGGATCACACTTCCGGAGTCTACGCGTTCGAGTGCGAACGACCGATATCACGGATGACACGGCTCGCCAGCTTCTTTCGTACATCTATCGAGCGTTTGGTCTAAGGGAGATCGACGTGCCATTCTTCACGGATAGTGGCTTTGAGATCCCAGAGTAGGTAGTAGTGGCACCAGCTCCCTCCAAGACCGAACACGAATCAACCATTCAACCCTGGGCCACCCTTAGAACTGGTCACAAGACAAGACGTTGCCATGAAAGTGCCGTATCGAATCGTCGCCGGCGTGGCGTTCGCGCTACTCGCCATGGCGGGCGCGCCGGGGGCACAGAGTCCGCCTGCAGCTATCGAGGCCTGGGATCGCACCCAACTTGCACCGGATATCGAGTTTGCCGATGGCAACGGCGGCAGGCAGGCGGGCGTTCTCTGTGCAACGCGCCCGGTTTACGAGGCGGAAGCGATGTTAGTGGACCAGCTTGTCGAGGCGAACCGAAGGCTTCGCGGTGACTTTCAGCCCCGGGGCAAGATCAACATCCCGATTGTTTTCCATATCGTCCGCGCCAGAAAGGGCAAGCAGTTCAATGTCACCGATCAGCAGGTGCGACAGCAGCTCGACGTGCTCAACGACGCGTTCAAGAGCAAGGGATTCAAGTTCTCGCTGCGGCAGCTGATTCGCTACAACGACAACAAGTTCGCCCGCAAGTGCGGAAACTACCCCGCCGAAAGACGCTTCAAGCGGAAGCACGCCATCGACCCGCCGACAACGCTCAACGTGTACAGCTGCAGAGCAAGGCAGGGGGGCTATGCACGGTTGCCGCAGAGCAGGCCGGAGGATCATTACCTGCACGGGGCGGTGGTTCATTACGCATTTTTCCCGGGCGGCGGTGCAAGTCCCTACGACGAGGGCGATCTACTCGTGCACGAGGTGGGGCACTATCTGGGCCTTTCCCACACGTTCCGAGATGGCTGCACCGGCAAGGGCGATCGGGTTGCGGACACGCCACGGGAGGCCAGGCCGTCATTCCGTTGCGTAATCGGCCGCGACACCTGCCCGGACGATCTCGGAGTGGACCCGATCACCAACTTCATGGACTACTCACCAGACGCCTGTACGGAGCGCTTCACGCCCGGCCAGAAGGAGCGGATGCTCGATCAGGTGGCTACCTTCAAGCCAACCCTGTGGGCGCAATCGTAGTGACTGGAGTCAGAAGCGGCCCTGGGCAAGTAGGTCGAGATGACCAGCTCCAGCCGGGCACACGAGAAAACTAGCAGGTCACTTGCGCTCGCCATTCGCTGCGCGCCGGTTCGACCTCGTGAAGCAGGGGTGCGAACTTGATGGCAATTGTCTTGGCCGCTCGCCCTGCCGTGCCTGCGCAATGATCACCTGGTCATTCAGGATGCGATCCAGCAAGTGCTCCAAGTCCCGCAACACTCCGCCCTCGTTCTGGATGGGAATGACCTGACCCCACGGTTAGTACCACGTCTAATCTCAGTAACTCGGTGCTTGACCCCACCCCGAAATCAGTACCAGTCAGAGGTTTAGGATTCGGTGTTCCGAAGCCTCCGGTTGCCAGCCCCTGGCGAACTCCGTAGGAGTTCGATCGTTCAGTGAGCTGTGTGGTCTGTGGGTATTGTAATCAAGCCTCCAAGCCTCCAGTTTTCGGCGCGCGTCATCGATCGAGAAGAACAGGTTGGCGTTGAGGCATTCGTCGCGAAGCCGTCCGTTGAAACTCTCGATGAACGCATTCTCCACGGGCTTTCCCGGCCGAATGAACTCCAACTGCACGCCTCTTCGGTACGCCCAGGAGTCCATCGCCTGGGAGTAGAATTCTGAGCCATTATCGACGGTGATGACCCGTGGCAACGGCCCGGCAAACGACAGCCGCTCGAGTGCTCCAGCCACCGCCTTGCCGGTCATCGACACGCCCGGCTCAAGTAACGGACATTCACGGCTAAACTGATCGACCACCGTCAGCACCCGAAACGGCCGGCCACTCTCGAGCCGATCGGTCACGAAGTCCATGCTCCAGCGCTCGTTGGGCCGCTCTGCGGGCGGCAGCACAAGCCGTATGTGACTCGCCCGCTTGCGCCGTCGCTTTTTGGTCCGTACCTCCAGCCCCTCCTCTCGATAGATCCGATACACGCGCTTCTGGTTCACTACCCATCCCTCGCGGCGTAGCAACACGCACAACCTCCGATACCCGAACCGCGGACGCGCCGCGGCGAGCTCGCCAAGACGACGCCGCAGCACGGGGTCGTCCGTCCTTGTGCTCTGATACCGATGGCTGGTGCGCGACAACTCGATCAGCCGACACGCTCGACGCTCACTGACACGGAACCCGTCCTGCAGGTACCGCACCACCTCGCGCTTGCGCGCCGGCTTCACACCTTTTTTGACAGCACCTCCTGGAGCATGTGCTTGTCCAAGCTCAGATCTGCCACCAGCTGCTTCAACTTCCGGTTCTCATGGCGGAGTTGTCGTAGCTCCCGAAGTTCGGCCACGCCCATCCCGGCGAACTTGCGGCGCCACGTGTAGAACGTCTGCTCGCTGACGCCCAGCTTGCGACACACCTCCTTGATCGGCGTGCCCGCCTCAGCCTGCCGCAGCGCGTAGGCGATCTGCTCGTCCGTGTACCTCTTCCGCTTCATCTGTCCTCCTGCTTGGAGGACGACGGTACACCGATTTCCTAAACATCAACCTGGCACCGTTTTCGGGGTTTGGGTCAGGAAGACTGCGACCCCGGAACTCGACGAGTGGGAACATCCGCGCCAGGCATTCGGTAAAGCTGCGTGCGGCGCGATGCCTGACGTAACGAGCGCTATCGGCACTGATCCCGACCTGCGGCTCGTAATAGTCGTCCCAACTTCGCTGGAGCGTTCCGATTCTGCTTCGTGGGCTTCGAGGCATTGTATTTAACAAGCGGACATTGTGTGGTACATCGCTGTGATTACTTTCCTCAAGATCAATGACCACGTATATACAACTCAGGGGTCACAAATGAAGCATGTTCATACGCTACGAAACACTACAAAAGTTAACATAAGGCTTTTTGGAATCTTTTTAACACGCGGTTTAGCGAAGAAAAGCCCTTAGAGTGGTCCTCGGATCGGAACGGGATTCCTTGCGGATACCCGTACCCCTACCCCGTGCACCTGTTGTTAGGTGCACCTGACCTGCTCCCCGTGGGGCCGTCTACCTGGACACGATAACGCCGACCAGCAGCGCCTCGCGCGTGATCTCCCGGTTGCCCCGCTGCTCACGGACCCTGTGCGTAGTTGCGGGCTCGAAGGTGGCCTCGAGCAGGCCTTCGAAGTAGATCACGGCCTCGATGGGCCGGACACATTGTCGCGGTGCGGACGCGGCTGCTGAGCTGGTCGGCCACGATCCTCGACCACCTGGCGCTGACGTACGATCGCGGCGGTAAGAGCGGCCTCGGCAACGAGTTGGAGCGCGCGGTGCGCGAGGTCCTGGTCGCGCTCGCCGGCAAGGAAGGACGAGGACCTGGCGCTCGCCGGCGCGCTGGCGGTACGTCTGCTCGGTCAGCTTCGCCGGCGCTTCCGACTCGCGGGCCTTCGGGGTCGCCGCCGCCACTAGCGCCAGACGCATCGGTGCGAGCTCGTCGACGGTTCCGGTTTCCCTCTCGGCAAACGAGCGCCGCGCGCCTCTCACAGCGCCAAGCCGCCCACAGCAACCAGGTCATACAGCATCGGGCGCCGAGGCTGGCGCCGCTCGCCAGGACAACCGGTCGCCCACCGGAAGATCGTCCAGTCGCTTCGGTCGTAGATCGCGCACAGCTGGCGCCGCGTCACGAGCAGCTCGCCGTCAGTGCTCATCTGACCACCATTTCTGACGATACTCCCCCCCACAGAACGCCCACAAACTAGCGGTACTTGCGGAAAACGGACGCCCGTTCAGGGCGACGCTGCGGAAGAACCCACGGCACCCACGGGCCGACCTCGTCGACTGTCACGATGGCCTCCACTCGACGAACACCGTGTCGAGGGGCACCCCGAGCGCATTCGCCAGGTCCGCCGTGCTCAGCTGCAGATCCGTGCACTATCGCTCCAGGCCGGACGGGCGCCCGCCGAGCACCCCGTACCACGTGTACCGCGACTTTCCCTTTAGGACGTAGCGGGCGCGTGGGCGCTACACGGATAACTCTATACGTCCAAAATAGGGACACGCGGTACATGTGGTACAGGGCGATCATGACAGCCCCTGTAGGAGCGTTAGACTGACGTACCCGCGGGCGCCGCCGCCCGGTTGCCGGCGGGAGTTGTAGCGACGGGCGGTGAGTTCTTGCCCGAGGCGCTTCTTGGAGATCACGTACTCGCCGTTGGCCTCGGCCCACTGCTTCCAGCTGTCAAAGAGGTCTCGGGAAGAGCTGAACCCATTCGCACCCTTGCGTGTGCACTCTTCGAGCCACCGGCCAACGGCGTCCTCGGCCATCAAGTACTGGTCGGTGGCCTCGAGAACCGATGGCGGCGGACTCAGGCCTTTTCGCTGCCACTGGAGGCAGCCGTCGATTGCCCACCGCAGGATGCCCGGCCACTCTTCCTTGAGCTTCATCGACAGCTTCGGGTCCTGTTCTGCGGCAGGGATGTTGACGGTAAACGGCAACAGGTGCAGACGGCGGCGGATCGCTTCGTCCACGCCACGCAAAGACGGCGTGTGGTTGCCGACCACGAACAGCTTGAACTCCGGGTCAAACTCGAAGAAGTCCTGGCGCATGAAGCGCGCCGCGATCCGATCACCACCGGTCAAGGACTTGATGCGTGCCTCCGCCCAGGTCCTGCCTACCTCTGTCTCCGACCCGATCGCCAGGCGGACGCCACGCAACCGGGCCAACTCCGTCGGGTGATGTTCGCCCCGCGTGACCATGAGCATCTCCGTGGGCACGGTCAGCGCGTAGTCGCCGAGCACACCCTGGAGCGTTCCTGTGAACACGCCCTTCCCATTCGCGCCGGTGCCGTGGCCGAAGACAAAGGCGTGCTCCCGGATGCTCCCTGTCAGGGCGTAGCCAGCGAACCGCTGCATGTAGCCAACCTGTTCCTCGTTGCCGCCCATGATGCGCTCCAGGAAGGCGGCCCATCGAGGCGGCGTCGGCGTTCCCTGGGGTGCGGGCACCACGGCCGTCGCCTTCGTTATGTAGTCCTCCGGGCTCCCATCGCGGACTTCCCCCGTTCGGAGGTCGACGGTGCCGCCCGGCGTGCCCAGCAGCCAGGGATCGCGATCCCACTGCGCTACTTGCGCGGCCTGGGCATCGTTGCTCCGCGCGAGACCCACCACCTGCCTGACGGTTTGAGCACTCCGCAACTTGTCAGGCTTGTTTCCGACCCAGCGCAGGAACTTCTTGCGTGCCTCACCGTCCAGGCTCTCAGCCTTCTTCTCAGCCCACTCTTGGAGGGCTTCCACCTTTTCCCGCAGGAAATCCCGGACGCGCGTCATGTGCTCAAGGCATTTGTCCACGACCCACCGCGATTCTTTGAAGAACAGCCATTGATTCCAGGCCGCCACGTGCCGAGCGTCAGGCCATCTGTCGCCGAGCTCCAAAGCGAGGCCGTCGTCCGTCAGGTCGATGTCGTCGCTCAGGTTGATGGCAACTGCGCTGGCGCCGTTGCGAGAGACTCTGCTCCTCTCGGTGGCCCTGATGTCCTTCAGCTGCGTTCGGTTGATCCCGAGCGCCTTAGCCAGCTCTCCATGGATCACCGAATAACTAACGTTGTCGAGCGCCCCCAGGTGCGGCCTGGCTTCGGCCAAAGTATCGAGCCGCTGCCTCGTGTCGCGCCCGCCGCCGCGCTCGATATCCTTGTCCCGGTCGATCAGCTCGAGCAAGGCAGCCAGGTGCCGGTCGGTCGGTTCCAGCTCGTCGCCGGTTTTGATCGATCGCTCGATCCGCGCCTTCAGCGACCGGTCGCGAGTCGAGTTGACTTGCTGACCCCACGGGATCTGGTCGGCCGTGATCGGTGGCTCGCTCATGACGCGCGCTCCCGGCGCACCTGGATCCAGCCCACAAGGTCATCCTCAGCGTCGTGGTAGGGCCACGTGTGCGCTGGCCTGCCGAGCTCGGGGTGGCGGCGGATGCCCAGACTCCGGGCCGTGAGGGCCTCCAGGACCGCCTCCTGCATGCATCCGGCGTGACAGTGCAACAGCACCTGCCCGTCGCGCTCTGTCGCGCTCAGACTCACGTTGCGGTCCTTGTGCGCCGGGCAACGGCACATGCCGCCATGTCCGCTGCATCGACCCGCGAGCGCGCGGACGATCTGCTCCGCGCTCGCCATGTCACGCCGCTGGCGGTGAGGAAGAACGCTGATTGCCGTACGGCACGGCTGTCGGGCGGCTCGCCAACCAGGCCTCGATGTGGACCAGCGCTGGATACGGCGGGGCAACTGCTCCAGCACGTTTGCATAGCTTGTGGAGGTGGCAGCGCCGCATCAGGACCCCGGAGACGTACACTAGTGAGCTTGTTGGTCTATTTTCTGGACGGATCGATCTTTTTTGTATCATGATCGACATCAGTATATACTCTGACATGTAACAAATGTTACCATACTATGTAACGAGGAGGATACAGTTGACGTCACAGACCCAGAGAATTGCGGTACGACTCCAATGCGCCGAGCTGATTGAACGCCTCCGAGAGGTGATGCGGAACATCCAGTTGCCGGGTTTCGTCCGCAACCCCGAAGCCAAGATCTCCGATTCCGTGGTGATCGACTTCGCCTTGGTCGTGGCGGATCTGACCATGGGTCCGGACAGCCTGCTGATCAGCAAGTCGAGCTTCCTGGAGGAGCTCGAAAAGCTGCTCAACGACCAGCTGAAAGTGTTGGAGGCGATGACAGCGGAGCAACGGCGCGGATACCTCGAGCTCCTCGTGGCGTCGCAAGCGAAGATCGGCTCCTACGATCCGGACGCGCCACTGCGCGCGGCGGCAACCCCCAAATCTGAGAATTGAGGCAACGAGGACGATCGAAATGACTGACATCACGCACTACGAAGCCAACAGCGCGACTCCGGCCAACGCTGCGGACGCCGCCACCGCCCTTCAGTCGCGGTTCAACAAGCGGCGACTCAACCCGGTGGAAGCCTCCGCGTACCTGGCCGAAGTGCACAACGTCCCGGTCGCAGTCGCTACGTTGAGCAAGTGGCGATGCGTTGGTGGCGGACCGGAGTTTCTGAAGTTCGGTCGTTACGTCATGTACCCGCGAGACAGCCTCGATGAGTGGGTTGCCAGGAAGCTTAGCCAGCCGTACCGGAGTACGAGCCAGGCGGGGCGATGAGCCGGATAATCAGACTGCACGAGCCATGAGAGCGGGCCGATGGGCCACATCGACTACGAGACCATCAACGCCCAAGCGCTAGCTGCCTACCCGGAGCTGTTGAAGCGCTGGTTTCCCGCCGGCCGGGTCGCAGGCAGGGAGTTCATGGCCGGCAACCTGCAAGGGGCTCCCGGCGACAGTCTCAAGATCAACATCGACACCGGCATCGGGGCTGATTTTGCCACCGACGAGACGTTTGGCGACCCGATAAGCCTCAACGCGTTCAGGCTGAAGTGTCGCGTATCGGAGGCCACACTCGACCTCGCCAAGACGCTCGGCAACGGGCTTGCTGGTGAGATGCACGGCCACGAACTCCAGAGCAACGGCCGCAACAACGACACCATCGTGCCCATCGTGCCGGTGCCACGCGAGGCATCGCAGATGCACTACCACCACCGAGAGCATGGCGCACCGTCCCAGTGCTGGCCCTACCACGACGCCGAAGGCCGGTTGATGGGCTATGTATGCCGGTGGGATACCAAGAGCTCGGACGGCACGCTCGACAAGGAAATCCGGCCTGTTACCTGGTGCGATCTCGGCAACGGCAAGCGCGGCTGGCGGGCGAAAGGGATTCCTGCGCCACGGCCGCTGTTGAACCTGTCCGGCATCCTCGCGTCCCCAGATACACCGGTGCTGGTGTGCGAGGGCGAAAAGGCGGCTGAGGCGGCCTCCAAGCTGTTTCCTGACATGGTGGTAACGACACCCATGCATGGGGCGCAATCCCCCCACAAGACGGACTGGTCGGTGCTCGAGGGCCGCGAGGTGACGGTGTGGCCGGACGCCGATGAACCGGGCGCTGGCTTTGCCGACACGGTGGCGCGCTTGGCTCGAGAGGCCGGTGTGGCCTCGGTGCGGATCGTACAAGTCCCGGAGGGACTGCCTCAGGGCTGGGATCTGGCGGACAAAGCACCCGATGGGATGGATCTTGTCGCGCTGCTGGCGGAGGCCCCCGAGCGCGATGCGAACGCGGGGGCACCCGGCGGCGATGATGAGTTCGAGCAGGCAGTGATGCGCCTGGCCGAGCTGCCACCGTACGAGTACGACCGCGTGCGCAAGGCGAAGGCGAAACGCTTGGGGGTGCGCGTCGGGACATTGGATTCTGACGTCAAGGCAGCCCGTGCGTCAGAGAGCGGTGACAACGCTCTTCAAGGCCGCGCACTGCAATGGCCTGAGCCCGAGCCCGAGCCCTGGCCTGAGCCGGTGGACGGAGCGGCCATGCTTGCCGAGATCGCCGCGCTGATCGCGCGCTATGTGTACATGCCGGCGCCGCTGACCGAGGCCGTGGCGCTGTGGGTGGTGATGACGAGGCTGCATGATCGACTGGACGTCTCGCCGTTCCTGAACCTCACGAGCGCCACCAAGCGGTGCGGCAAGTCGCTGTTGCTGGAAGTCATCGCGGAGTTCGTACATCGACCTCTGCCGACGGGTAACTTGACCCCTGCAGTGCTGTTCCGGGTGATCGAAAAGAGCGCCCCGACCCTGCTGTTGGACGAAGCAGACCGGACGTTCGCTAAGAAAGACATCCCGGATCTGATCGCCGTCATCAACTCTTCGCAGGGGCGCAGCGGCGCTTACGTGCTCCGGTGCGTCGGGGAGGATCACGAGCCGCGGCGGTTTTCCAGCTGGTGTCCGAAGGTGATGGCCGGCATCGACGACCTCCCGGACACGGTGCTGGACCGTGCGCTGGTAGTTCGAATGCAGCGGAAGCCACCGGGACAGAGCCTGCCTCTTTGGCGCGACCGTGACTGCGACGCCATCAAGCGCCTGCAACGGCAGATCGTCAAGTGGACGGGCGACAACGCGAAAGCGATCCTGGCGCAACGCAACAACGTCACGTTCCCGGCCAGCCTTCACGACCGTGCCCGCGACGCCTGGGAGGCGTTACTGGCGATTGCCGATGTTGCTGACGGACAATGGGCCGGCGTAAACGGCCTGGCATGGTGCGCGTGCGAGTATGTCAACGTCGATGCCGGCGACCAGGAAACTGCGGCGGCAGAGACACTGTTGGTGGATCTGCACCAGGTGTTCAACGACGTCGGAGACCCGAACGCGATGGCCACCTCGAGCATCCTGAAGGCCTTGCACGCCATGCAACACCGGCCCTGGAGTGAATGGCGGCGCGGCAAGCGGCTGTCGACGCGCGGGCTGGCCAACCTGCTCAGGCCGTTCATGGTGCGCCCGGCTACGGTACGTCTACCCGATGGGAGTACTCCGAAAGGTTACAAGCGCGAGGCGCTACAGGCACTTTGGAATACCTACTTGCCCCGAGAAGAGGCTGTCGTATCCGCCACACCGCCACAACCCAATGAAATCAACAACTTACAGCGATTCCTATCCGCCACATAGGATACCAGTGTGGCGGATGGGAAAGGCCGTAAGTTATTGAAAATAAAGGATTGTTTCGGTGTTGCGGATCCGATACCCGCGGACCGGGGGCAATAGGGCCGACACGCTGTCTGACAGGAGTATCCGTGAGAGCCGCGAGCGGTTCGATGCAGCAAGGCGTCACTCCCGACGCTCGAAGGCGGCCCGGACAGGGATTTGCTAGCGGCCTGCGGAACGCTTAGAGCCGAGATGCTCGCGCGGCGACTTCCGCTGATTCAAACGCCACACTGAACTGGGGCGAAGGAGGGGTGGCGATGGTGATGATGGCCATCGCCTGCGGCAGTGCCGATGCAGTGCCATGATCCAGCCTTTACCAGACTGCACGCCCCTCGAGCCACGGTGCTGTTCGTGTCAGTGATCGTTCCTTGTCTGGAAACCGACGGGGCTTTCTCGATGACTCCGATGGTGTCCCGACACGCCGTGTCGACCGTGACTATCTGGTGACACAAGGACCACCATGCTTTTCGGAAAATTCATAACTTACTGATAATAAATAGTTTATTCTGACACCATAGATTTAACGTTCACAGCGATGCGGCCACGGTCGGACCTCCAGCCGCGGAACGGCGTGTCCCGGTACCTGCGGTTGGCGTAGGCGACGCGCTCGTAGAATGCGTCCTTGAACGGGTTGCCCGGCTGCCGGAGATCGGCGTCACGACGCTCCCAGAAACGGGTGATGAAGGCGGCGCGCTGGTCGGAGGTCCGTAGCTCCTTCCACGCATCGCGCTCCTCGTCGAGGATCAGGTACTCCACCGGGCCATCCAGCCAGTCGTCGACGTCGCTCTCGTAGTACGCCATCGCCTCGGCGGCGGTAGTCGGCGACTGGCCGAGCGCTGCCGCAGGCGCCACCGTAGACAGCGCCAGGGTGAATGCCAGGGTCAACACGGTCGCCAATAGAACTCTCATGTCACTCTCTTGTCGTTCGCCCGGCGGGCGCAATGGATAACAGGCGATCGGGAGTCTGCCAGTAACTTGTACCCGCCTGGCGATCTGGTTACCAGGCCTTCCCGGAGGCCTCGCATGGCTTCGCGGCGCGCCCCCGCCCAGCTGCTCGCCAAGGTGGCGCACATGCTGGCGTGGTTCGAGCGCTATCGAAACAACCCTGTCGCGATGGACAATAACAGGAGGATCGAATCAATCCGAGGGCATGCTGGCCACCCCCCGCATGCCGCCCATTCGGCGCATCGAGGACTCCTATGCCGAGCATCCGTGTCCGTGTCGTCGCCGCCTGGGCAGTGGCGATGCTGCTGGCGCTGTTCTTCATCCAAACCGGACTCGGCAAGCTCAACCCCTCGCCGGCGTTGATCGAGCGATTCGAGGGCTGGGGCTACAGTGGCGGCTTCGCACGGGTCGTCGGCGTGATCGAGACCACCGGGGCGTTGATCGTGATGGTCCCCTCGCTCGCCGCCTACGGCGCACTGATGATCGCGACTGTGATGGTGGGCGCCATCTACACGCACCTGTCCACGGGCATCGGCGGTCCCGAGACTGCGGCACGGATGCTGGTACTGGCGGGCGCCCTCATAGCTTTGCGCGCCCAAGATGCTCGGCCGCTGCGCAAGAAGCACTAGCAGGCCGTGGTGAAAGTGTGGTGGGTCTGGCGACAGGGTCTTGCGAAGTGGAGGCAAGGAGAGAGGAGGAGGCGATGGTTACCGCATCGTTGACGAGGAACGACGCAGCATACGCGCGCAACCCCCTGTCGCCCGAAGGGTTACGGCGATTTGGGGCCATCTGCAGCGTTGGCCTTCCTCGACGATGGCTAGGGCATCGCCTGTGTCAGGCCGCCTTCCATCTGGCCCCAACTCGCCGTAACCAGACCCACCACACTTTCACCACGGCCTGCTAGTGCTCCTGATCATAAGTACGGTGACGTTTGCAGGAGCGAGATGCGGGCGAGATCAAGGAAGGGTGAGGAAGGCGATGCCTTAGCCATCCTCGACGAGCCCTGACGCCGAGATCGCCCGCATATCGCTCCTCCCCTCTGGGTGGCCGCGGGACCGGCCACCTTGGGCGTCGCGGCGCCTCGACGATACACCCAGCATCGCCCTCGTCGCCGCTCCTACAATTCGCCCCGCTCGCGCGCGCCACAAACGTCACCGTACTTATGATCAGGAGCACTAGATGAGGCTGCGGATCCAGCCGCCGTCGACGGCGATCGACGCGCCAGTGATATAGCTGGCGCGCTCCGACGCAAGAAACGCCACCATCGCAGCGAACTCGCGCGGTTTCGCCAGCCTCCCCATGGGTATCGCCTCCTCCCAGGCGGCAACGATCTCGTCTCGGCTACCGCCCGTCGTCTCGGCCTGACGCCTGGCCAACTCCTCGACGCGCTCGGTCCAGGTGAATCCTGGCATGACGTTGTTCACCGTCACGCCCGAGGCTGCAACCTCGTTGGCGAGCGTGCGCGCGAATCCGGTGACCGCCGCACGGATCGAGTTCGACAAGATCAGCCCGTCGACCGGCTGCTTCACGGCGATGGAAGTGATGTTGATAATGCGGCCCCAGCCCTGTGACTTCATGCCAGGCAACACCGCGCGGCTGAAGTTGAGGACGCTATCGAGCATACCCAGAACGGCGTCGCTCCAGACCTGCCGCGAATGTGCCTCGAACGGTCCGGCGGGAGGGCCACCCGAGTTGGTCACCAGCACGTCTACCTGCCCGTGAGCCACGTGGGCAGCCGCCACCACCGCGTCGACATCCGTGGCGCGGCTCACGTCAGCCGGCACCGCCGTCACCTCGGTCCCGACTGCGGCCAGCGACGCCCGCGCCGCCTCGAGGGCCTCCTCACCACGGGCGCAGATAACCAGCTTGCAGCCTTCGGCCGCCAGCTCCTCGGCGACGGCGCGGCCCAGTCCCTTGCTCGCCGCGGCAACCAAGGCCACCTTGCCCCCAAGGCCGAGATCCATGCGTCAGCCCTCGCGGAAATAGCTGTCGGTGCCGTCGAGCCAGTCCTGACGCGGCGGTGAGAACACGTCGACGTCGAGCGTGTCTTCCAACGCCTCGGCCTTGTGAGGAACGTTCGATGGCAGGGTGAGCACCTCGCCGGCGTGCACATCAATGGGCTCGGCGTCCTCGCTACCGACCCAGAAGCGCAGGACACCATCGAGCACGTAGGTGAGCTGCTCGTTGTCGTGGGAGTGCATCGGCACGATGCCACCCTTCTTGATATACACGTGCGCCAGCATCATGCGCTCGCAGGTGACCAACCGACGGTCGATCAAGTCGGTCACCTTCTCTTTCGGCATGTCTTCCCAGCGGAACTTGGACACCTCGCTTGCCATCACCCACTCCTGTTCGAGCGGTCCCTGGGCACCCCTGGGATCGCAAGGAGCTCGTATCGTACCCGACGCACGACGCAGATTGTCTCGCGCCGGCGCGCCGCCCCGAGGTTCCGTGCGCCACACTAGCGGGCCGTGGCGGAAGTGTGACCGGTCAGCCAGAGAGGCGCTCGCGCAGCAGCCGCTGGACGGCGCCACCATCGGCACCGGCGCCCACCTCAGCCATCACCCGGCCCATGAAGAACCCCATCAACGCTTCACGCCCGGCTCGATACTCGCCGGCCTTGTCGGGGTTGTCGGTGACCACGCGGTCGACGACCTCGGCGAGCGCCGCTTCGTCGACGCTGGCGTCCAGACCGTGCTGTCGCACGAGAGCGTGCGGGTCGCCGCCCTCGTCAACCAGCAGCTCGAACACCCGGCGGCCGACCCGGGCGGTAATCTCGCCTGTCTCGACCATCGCCACCAAGGTACCGAGCGTGCCTCCATCAAAGAGCAGGTCTTCGAGGCGACGCTCTTTGGTGGCCGGTAGCACTTCGTTGACGATCCACTTCGACGTGGCTGCGGCATCGGCCGGCGCAGCGACCGCAGCCTCGAAGAAATCCGCCAGCGCAGGATTCCCGGTGAGCACATCGGCGTCGGCGCCGCTCAGGCCGAGCTCGGCGCGATAGCGCTCATAGCGCGACGCCAGATCCGCATCGGAATCGCGAGCCGCCGCGCGCGCTTCGGCCGGCGTGCGCTTGCGACGCTTGCGCACCTCGCGGTCGCCGTCCGTACCGGTCGCTGAGGCTGGCTCACCGGAACCCGCTGTGCCACGGGGTGCATCGACGCGTCCCGTCGGCGCGTTCGCCGTCAGAGCTTTCGTCCACGAGTCACGCAAGGCAACAACGCGGTTGAAGATCGGCGCACCTGGCGCCGAATCGACCGGGTCGCTGAAGAAGTAGCCTTGACGCTCGAACTGCACATGGGTACCCGGCAGGGTCTGGGCCACGGTGGGCTCTGCCAGGGCTCCCTCGAGCACCTCGAGCGAGTCGGGGTTCAGATCAGCGATCAGGTCTCCGTCTCGTCCGGGGTCGGCGACGGCGAAGAGCCGGTCATAGAGCCGCACGGAGACAGCGACCGCGTGCTCCGCCGAAACCCAATGAACCGTCCCCTTGACCCGCCGTCCATCTGGTGTCGAGCCGCCGCTGGTCTCGGGGTCGTAGCTACAGCGTAGCTCCACGACTTCGCCAGAATCGTCCTTGACGACGTCGTCACAGCGGATTACGTAACCGTACCTGAGCCTCACCTCGCGCCCCGGAGCCAAGCGGAAGAACTTCGGCGGCGGCTGCTCCATGAAGTCCTCGCGCTCGATGTACAGCTCGCCGCCGAACGGCACCGGCCGCGACCCGTCCTTCGGCACGTCGTGGGGCCAGAGCGGAGCATCGATCTGTTCCACCTTGCCGGCCGGCCAGTTGGTGACTACCACCTTCAGCGGCCGTAGCACGCACATCATCCGCGGGGCCTCGAGGTTCAGATCATCGCGGATGGCGTACTCGAGCATGGCGATGTCGACGCGGCCCTCGGTCTTGGCCACACCAACCAGGTCGCAGAAGTTGCGAATCGCCGCCGGCGTCACACCGCGGCGCCGCAACCCGGCAATCGTCGGCATGCGCGGGTCGTCCCAACCATCGACGTGGCCGCCTTCGACCAGCTGCAGCAACCTGCGCTTGCTGGTGATCGTGTAGTCGACATTGAGACGCGAGAACTCGAACTGGTAGGGCCTTGCCGACCCCAGGTCGAGGCTGTCGATGTACCAGTCATAGAGCTCGCGATTGTTCACGAACTCGAGCGTGCACAGCGAGTGCGTGACCCCCTCGATGGCATCGGACTGGCCATGCGCCCAGTCATAGAACGGGTAGATGCACCACTCGTCGCCCCTCCGGTAGTGGTGCGCGTGACGTATCCGATACATCAGCGGATCACGCAGCTTCATGTTCGGGTGGGCCATGTCGACGCGAGCGCGCAGCACCTTGGCACCGTCGGGGAACTCACCGGCACGCATGCGCGCGAACAGATCGAGGTTTTCTTCTACGGAGCGATCGCGATACGGGCTCTCACGCCCGGGGTCGGTCACCGTGCCGCGATACGTACGGATCTCTTCTTCGGTCTGGTCGTCGACGTAGGCCTTGCCCTTACGGATCAGCTCGACCGCCCATTCGTACAGACGCTCGAAGTAGTCGGAGGCGTAGTACTCCTGCTCGCCCCAGTCGAACCCGAGCCACCGCACGTCGGCCTTGATCGCCTCGACGTAGCGCGGGTCTTCAGTGGCCGGGTTGGTGTCGTCGAAGCGCAGGTTGCAGTGCCCGCCAAACTCCGCCGCAATGCCGAAGTCGACGCAGATCGCCTTGGCGTGCCCGATATGAAGGAACCCGTTGGGCTCGGGAGGAAACCGGGTGACGATGCCGTCGTACTTGCCGGCGGCGAGGTCATCGCGCACGATCGTGCGGACGAAGTTGGCGCCGGGCTTCCGGTCGGGGCTTACCCGTGGATCCAAATCAGCCCTGCTGTCGGCGGCCAAAGCTTTCCCATGCGACCGAGCGCGGAGAGTGCGCCACACGGCACCGCACTGTCGAGACACGGAGCGGCACCGCCCAGCAGCATCGCAGACTCAGCGAACCTTGGCTAGCAGGCCGACGTATCAGTTCGACGAGATGCGGTAAAGATAGCGTCCGCCTCGCAGGTACATCTCGCCACCGACAATCGCCGGGGAGCCGTCGAACCCGTCGTCCAGGCTGTTCTGCGCCAGCACCTTGAACTCCGGCCCGTTCTCGAGCACGAGGCCTCCGCCATCACGGCCGACGAGATACACGCGGCCGGCCGCCCCCACGGGCGAGGCATAGACCTCGCGCAGCCCCGCCAATCGCTGTGGGCCATAGCGGCGCTCGCCGGTGCTGGCCGTGTACACCGTCAGGATCGGATCGTTGCTCTTGAGGACGTACAGCGCATCCTCGTACAGCAACGGTGAGGGAACGTAGGGTGTGTCGCGATCGGCCTGCCAGGCCGTCGCGTCGGTATCGCCAATATCGCCCACGGCCGAATCGAGGCGCACGGCCCGTAGCGCGCTGCCGCGGAATCCGGCCATCAGGTAGACCACGCCGTCGGCGAATACCGGCGAGGGAATCGAGTTCAGCGTCAGGCCCGGGCCGTCCCAGATCAGCTCACCGTTGGAGAAATCGTAGCTGCGCACGCGATTCGTACCGGCCGTGATCACCTGTGTGCGTCCGGCATGCTCCAGCACGAGCGGTGTGCTCCAGGTGGTGATCTCGTCGCGGGCGGTGCGCCAGATCTCCTCACCGGTACGCTTGTCGAGCGCCACGATGTACGATGGCCCCTCGTGGTCCCAGGTGATCACCAGCGCATCGCCGTGCAGCGCCGGCGAGCTCCCCTCGCCGAACTCGCGGCGGGTGGACATGTCGCCCAGATCCTTCTCCCAGACGAGGTTACCGTTCATGTCGTAGCAGTAGATGCCACGCGAGCCGAAATACGCCCACACGTGCTCGCCGTCGGTCATTGCGGAGGCCGACGCGAAGGAGTTGTTGACCTGCCGCGCCTCGTGCGGGCGCTCCTCGCGCGCCGTGCGCTCCCAGGCTACCGAACCGTCGGCGCGGTTGATCGCCATGACGGTGAAACGCAACGCCGCGGTGGGGTTCGGTACTCCGCGGCGCGCCCGGTCGGCAGCGACGGAGGTGTCGGGCTCGCCCACGGCAGTGAGAACGTAAACGCGATCCTCCCACACCACGGGGGTGCCGGAGCCACGACCCGGAATGGCGATCTTCCAGGCAACGTTGTTCGCTTCGCTCCACTCCAACGGGGGATCACCGTCCGGTGAAACGCCCGACATCATCGGGCCACGCCACACCGGCCATTGGCTTTGGCTCTGGGGCGCAGCAGACCCCACCGGGCTGACGATCGCGATCGCGCACAACAAAACGCCAACAGCTACATGCCTCAACGCCATACCTCCGCCTGTCAACAGAATGCCCTGGCGATGCGGAGGCATTGAGCCGCCGCCACCTGTCACCAAAGACACCTACACATCTTCGCTGCTGCCGGCGGCGGCCGCACGACCGATGCGCGGAAGCTACCGTAAAGAATTGTCAGCGACGCCGTCTACACTGGCCACCTCCGGCGTCGGCCCTCCTCTGCGATACGCTCAGCATCGCCATCGTCACTCTTCCTTGATCTCGCCAGCAAGACCCACGCGCCAGACCCACCAGAGTTCTTCAGCACCCTGCTAGAGGAAACAAAGCCAATGACGGAAAGCTACGACGCCCTCATCATCGGCACCGGACAGGCTGGTCCCTCGCTGGCGGCTCGTTTGGCCGGCGAAGGCTGGAAGGTAGCGATCGTCGAGCGCGATCGGTTCGGCGGCACCTGCGTGAACGAGGGATGCACGCCGACCAAGGCACTCGTGGCAAGCGCCCGGACCGCACGTGTCGCACGGCGAGCAGCTGAATACGGTGTCGAGATCGACGGCTCGATCGCGGTCAACATGGGCGCCGTCAAAGCAAGGAAGGACCGCATCGTCCAGCGCTCCACCACAAACGTAGAGACCGTTTCAGAGCTGATTCCCACCTTGCTGGGCGATCTCGAGCCGCTGCAGTAGCCGCGAGGCGGCCGCCGCGCACACGACCTCAGGGGGCGCCGTCGCGTGGCCGCAGCCCGTCGAGCAAGATCGTGGTGAGAATCTCTGGGAGCTCGTCGCGCCGCTCATCGACCGTTTCGTCGCCAAGCAGTCGCTGCAAGATGAGCCCGAGGATGCTTGCCGTTATCACTCTAGCAGCGAGCGCTGGGTCCGCCGTCTGTACGCTACCGCGTGCCGCCAGATCGGCGAGCAGAGTCTCGCCCAGGGCGGTCGCCGGCCGCAGCACTTGCTCGTAGTAGCCGCGTCGATGCTCCGGGTCTATCAGCAACTCCGGCCACGTCGCGCGGAGCAGCTCGAGCCGCTGCCAGAGGATATCGAGCCGATGCCGAAGATAGGCGCCCAGCAGGACGCGAAAACTCGACGCCGGCTTCTGACCCAAGTCGACCTTGCGGCGCTCGGCCTCGGTCAGGCGAGCGAGAAGGCCGAGCAACAGGTCGCTCTTGTCGCTGAAGTAGTTGTAGATAGTCCCGTCTGCCACTCCGGCGCGTCGGGCGATCGCCCGTACGGTGGCGCGCTGGTAGCCGACCGCCGCGATCTCCTCGGTGGCAGCATCGAGAATGCGCTCGCGGCGTCGGCGAGTTCGATCCGTGCTGGCGGGGGATCCGCGGTCCGCGCCCGGCCCGGCCGCAGGGGACGAGACACTTTCTGACATGAGCGTTCATTTCCGTAGTTATGAATGAGTGTTCATTCAATTATTGAGCAGCCATTCACCTAATCGCAAGGCCGTTCGTCGCATGAACACCGAACGGCGCTCTGCCCAGCCTGGCGGCGCCCCGGGCCGCGCCAATCGTCAGCACCACGGCTTGCTGGCAGCCGGCGCGGTCCGCGGCTACAGTCATGGCGTGCCGACCAAGCGAGGCGAACCTCCGTTGCCAATACTGCCGACGCCAGATCAACTCCGTATTCGGCGCCTTGGAACGCCTCGGCGAGGGTCACCGCTGGCGTCCCGGGACGTCGTGCTGGTGGCCGACGAGCTCGGCGTCCTGATCCCATCCGACACCCAGACACTGGCCGACGTCGTGGGCCCAGTGCCGGCGTTTGAAGCCGCGGGACCGCGGGCCCGGCTCTTCTTCGACCCGCCGAACACGAGCATTGGCATCGTCACCTGCGGCGGATTGTGCCCTGGGATCAACGATGTCATCCGCGCCATCGTGCTCACCGCGTGGCACGTGTACGGTGTGCGCCGGGTTCTGTTCCGCTATGGCTACGCCGGCCTGTCCGCATCTTCCGGCCTGGCGGATGACCGCCCCGATGGCATGACATCCATGCCCTTGGCGGCACCATCTTGGGCTCCAACCGCGGACTCGACGCCGCCGACGAGTTGCAGCGACGCCAGATTGACGTGCTCTTCGCCATCGGCGGTGACGGCACTCTGGCAGGCGCTTCGGAGTTGGCCGCGGCGATCACACAACGCGGTCTGCCTATCGCGGTGGTGACCTGACCCCACGGTTAGTACCACGTCTTATCTCAGTAACTCGGTGCTGACAAGGGGTTGTTGAGGCCGGCGAAGCGGAGCGTAGCCGGCTTCAACAACAGCGCCTCCGGGGCCGGTGGTCGGTAGCCCAACGAGCTGTGCGGTCGCATGCGGTTGTACTGCTGCCTCCATCTCTCGATCAGAACCTTTGCCTCCTTGAGCGTGTAGAAGATCTCGCCGTTGAGCAGCTCGTCTCGGAGCTTGCCGTTGAAGCTCTCCACGTAGCCGTTCTCCCACGGCGAGCCCGGCTCGATGAACAGCGTGCCCACACCGAGCCTACCGAGCCAGTCGCGAACCGCCTCGGCGGTGAACTCCGGTCCGTTATCGGACCGGATGTGCTCAGGTATGCCCCGGTGCACGAACAACCACCCGAGCCGCTCGAGCACGTCCTCACAGTTGAGCTTCCGTGCCACGTCGATCGCCAGGCTTTCTCGTGTGTACTCATCGACGATCGTCAGCAGCCTCATAGCCCGACCCTCGTGCGTCCGGTGATGAACGAAGTCATACGCCCAGACGTGATCTTTGCGCTGTGGTCGCAGCCGGATGCACGAGCCATCGCTGAGCCACAGCCGGGCTCGTTTGGGCTGCTTTGTCGGTACTTTCAGCCCCTCACGCCTCCAGATACGCTGCACTCGTTTGTGGTTCACCCACCAGCCCTCCATACGCAACAACGCCGTCACTCGCCGATACCCGTAGCGCCCGTATTGTCGGGCTAGATCCACGATCCGCTCCGTCAACATCTGCTCATCGCCCGGTTCTCTTGGCATGTACCTGTGTGTCGTGCGTGGTTGTTTCAGTACCCGGCACGCCCGCCTCTCGGAGACGCCCAGCCGCCCCTGTACATGCGCCACCGCCTCGCGCCGTCGAGCTGGGCTCAGAAGTTTCCCTCCGCGACTTCCTTCAGGATCGACAGGTCGAGCTCTTTCTCCGCCACCAGTTTCTTGAGCCGGGCGTTTTCTTTCTCCAGCTGCTTGAGCCTTCTGGCCTGGTTGACCTTCAGCCCCCCGTACTCCCGCCGCCACCGATAGTAGGTGTGCTCGGTGATCGCTAGCTTGCGGCAGGCATCCTTGACCGTCCCGCCTTGCGCCAGCTCCACTTCAGCCTCCCGGAGCTTGCGTACGATCTGCTCGGCGCTGTGCCTCTTCGTCGGCATTCTGACCTCCCCTTTTCGACCCAGATCGTGAGATTACCTCTGGATCCGTTTTGGGGGGTCAGGTCAGTGGTGGGGATTCCGAAGACCATCGACAATGACATCCTGTGGCTGGAGCGCAGCTTCGGGTTCGCTACCGCGGTCAACGAAGCGGCGCGATCGATCGTCGCAGCCCATACCGAGGCGCACGCCGTGCGCAACGGGATCGGCTTGGTGAAGCTCATGGGCCGGGGCTCTGGCTTCATCGCCGCCCATGCGACCTTGGCCCACAACCAGGTCAACTTCTGCCTGATACCCGAGTCGCCCTTCTCGCTCGATGGAGAAGGCGGCTTCCTGAGCCTGCTCGAGCGAAGGGTAGAAGCCCGAGGCCACGCGGTCATAGTTGTCGCCGAGGGCGCCGGCCAGGAGCACACCGCCCACAAGGGGCCGGCTCGCGACGCCTCCGGCAACCCCGCGCTTGCCGACATCGGCAGCTTTCTGAGAGAGCGCATCTTGGAGCACTTCCGCTCGCGCGGCATCGTCGCGGCGGCGAAGTATATCGACCCGAGCTATCTGATCCGCAGCCTGCCGGCCAACGCCTTCGACTCGGCTCTTTGCCTGACCCTCGGTCAGCATGCCGTGCACGCGGGACTCAGTGGCCGAACCGACATGCTCGTGGGTACCTGGGGCGGGCGCTACACGCACGTGCCGCTGCCCTTGGCAACCAGCGAGCGGCGGCAGCTCGACGTTGAAGGCGCAGTTTGGCAACGGGTGCTCGAGGCCACCGGTCAGCCAGGCGTCATGCGCGATGACTGAGTGCGACCATGCGGCGCGCCGCGCGTCTAGCAGGGTGCTGAAGAACTCTGGCGGGTCTGGTTACGGCGTCGTGGGGCCAGATGCAAGGCGGCGCAAGGCAGGCGATGCTCGTTGTATCGTCCAGGAGGGCCAACGCCGCAGATGGCCCCACGACGCCGTAACCCTTCGGGCGCGTGGGGGTTGCTGGCGATCTCAGCGTTACAGCTTCTCGACGATGCACCCTGGCATCGCCATCGTCGCTCTTCCTTGATCTCGCCAGCAAGACCCACGCGCCAGACCCGCCAGAGTTTTTCAGCACCCTGCTAAGGAGTAGTGTGATCGTGATCGGTCGCACCAACACCGACGATCCGATTCCCGCACGCGAGTCGCCGTGAGTAGCGCACGCAAGCTCTCGACCCCAGGGTTCGACGAGGAAATTCGCACCTACCTGCAGCAGCGCCTGCGGCTGCTCGCCGGGGCCGTCACGGTCATCACCGGGGTGCTGGCCGCGGCCTTCGTAGTCGCGAAGTGGCAACGGGGCGATGACAGCGTGATGACGGTGCTGGTGGCGTTCGTCACCACGCTGCCGAACGCGGCGCTGTTCTGGCTCGTTGTCGGAGCGTCGGTCATTCGGCGCGGTCTGCAGAGCCGCCGGCTGTCAGAGCGCGGCCTGGCGATGCTGGACGGGCTGCTGCTGCAGATTCTCGTCGCTTCCTGTCTGCTGCTCTATGCGAGCTCGCACACGTTTTCCTTCTCCGGATTCGCGCTGGTACTGCCGTTCCTGACCCTCTTCATACTGACGCGTGCGACGCTGGTGCCGAGCTCCGCGGCACGCACGTTCTGGCTGTCAATCCCGGCCCCATTGGGGTGCTGGCGATCCAGCTGTGGCAGGGGGCATCGTACGCTTTCCCCGATCAGGCATACCCACGCAGCCACTACGTCGACATTCTGATTCAGAACCAGATATTGCTTGCCGGCGCCATCGGCGTGGCCTGTGTCGCTTCGCGTGTGAACCTCGGGCTACGCCGCCGCAGCTACGAGGCTGGACACCTGGGCCAGTATGAGATCCACGGCAAGCTCGGCGCCGGGGCCATGGGCGAGGTCTATTCCGCCACCCATTCGCTGTTGAACCGCCCCACCGCGATCAAGCTGCTGCGCCCCGAGATTGCCGGCGAGAGCTCGCTGCGCCGATTCGAGCGCGAGGTCAAGCAGACAAGCCGCCTGACTCATCCCAACTCGGTGGGCATCTATGACTACGGGCACACCGCCGACAGCGTGTTCTATTACGCCATGGAGCTGCTCGACGGCGCCAACCTGCGCGAGATCGTCGAGGGCACCGGTCCGATGCCTGCTGGGCGGGTCATCCACGTGCTGTCCGCCGCCTGCGGCGCGCTCGCCGAGGCGCACTCGGAGGGAATGGTGCATCGCGATATCAAGCCCGCCAACATCATGCTCTGCCGGCAGGGGGGCGAGAACGACGTCGTCAAGATCCTCGACTTCGGCCTGGTGAAGAGCCTCCGCCAGCAGGCCCCGGAGCTCGACGGCATCATCATGGGAACGCCAGAGACCATGGCCCCGGAAGCGGTGTACCCCGAGATGATGGGGCCGCGCGCCGACCTGTACTCGTTGTCGGCCGTCGGCTACTACCTCCTCACCGGCACCCCGTTGTTCGTCGCAACTGATGTTCGCGAGTACATCCGCCTGCACCAGACCAAGCAGCCGGAGCCGCCGCGATCGCGTAACCCGGAGATCCCCGGCGACCTGGAGCAGGTGATCCTCAAGGGGCTCTCCAAGGACACTGGAATGCGCGCCAAGAACGCCGTCACGATGCGCGCCCAGTTGCTCGATTGCGAGGCCGCTGGCCACTGGCTCGCGACCGATGCCGACGAGTGGTGGTCGGGCTTCGAGAAACCCTCACCAATGGAGCAGTCCACCAGCTCCACTGGCGCCGAGAGCATCATGGCGACGGCGCTGATCGGCGAGGCCACGGCGCTGCTCATCGACAGCGCCCACCTGGATGCCCTCGACGACGGAGACGCCGGGGCCAACGGTTAGCAGGCCGTGCGGCGCGCTCGACCCAGCCTGGGCCCACAAGGATTCTGCTGTACGCTGGGAGACTCTACCAACCTGCACTCCGAGGTCCCCAATGCGTAATCCGATCCTCTTCGCTCTGCTCACCGCAATGTGCTGGGGACTGTACGGTCCAACGCTGGCGCAGGCGCGCTCGTCGCTGTCGAGCCCGTTCAAGCCGTACTTCTTGATTGGTCTCGCATACATCGTGTGGGCCATCGTCGGTGGCCTTATCGGTATGCGTGTCAACGGCGACGAGCTGTCTTTCAGCAGCGCCGGTGCGTTCTGGGGCTTGGTCGCCGGCACGCTCGGGGCCTGGGGTGCGTTGAATCTGACTCTCGCCATGTTCACCGGGGGCGCTGCTCTCCCCCATTTGGTGATGCCGATCGTGTTCGGTGGCGCGGTGACGATCTCCGCGCTCGTGACCCTGCCGCGGGCCGAACACGTGAGCCCGTGGCTGTGGCTCGGCATCGTGGTGGTCGGTGCGGGCATAATCATGGTGGCCTACAACACCCCGCACGCCGTGCCGGCAGCTAGGCCGCAAGCCGTTGAGTCGGCCCAGGCCGAGTGAGCCGCGCCTCGCAGCGAGGATCCCTGCCCATACCCTGACCTCCTTCCAGGCGATAAGATCGACTCGGTGCGCGCTTCGACTTCAGGCTAGAAGCACCCACCACTGTCAAGACAGAGTCATAACGAACAACGCCGGAGTCCCGACATGAGCACCAAGCGAATCGTTGCGATCGCCGTAGTCCTGGTCGCCTTCGCGGGCGGCTGGCTGTATGCCGGACGCACACCCCTGGTCGACGGCACCAAGGTGGTGATGTACCAGAACCCGGCGTGCGGTTGCTGCAGCAAGTGGGCGGCGCACATGGAATCCAACGGCTTTACCGTCGAGATCCACAAGACCGACGAGCTCAACAACATCAAGGAGCGTGAGGGGATCACGCCCGAAACCGCCGGTTGCCATACGTCGATGGTCGACGGCTATCTGGTCGAGGGTCACGTCCCGGCGCGCGAGGTCGCGCGGTTGCTCAGCGAACGGCCCGAGATCAAGGGCATCACCGTGCCCGGGATGCCGATGGGCGCGCCTGGCATGGAAGGTGGGCGCAGGGACCGTTACGACGTGCTGGCGATCGACCACGAGGGCAACACGCAGGTCTTCGCCAGCTACTGATGACGCGCCTGAGCCGAGCCGTCGGCGGGCTCGTCGCGACGGTGCTGATCACTGTTGCCGGGGCCTCCGCAACGCTGGCGCGGCAGCAGTCGCCTGAAGACCTGGAGGCACTCTACCAGCGCGGCATCGCTTTTGATCAGTTCCTCGAGGTGGCGGACCAGCGCCGGGAGGCGTGGCTTCGCAACTACGAGGAAGGTGTCCCGTCGCCGGCGGCACTCGCTCGGGCGCGCGGCGTAGGCGCTTCAGCCAGACTTCTCGTAGTCGCCGAGGATTGGTGCGGCGACTCGGTTAACACGATCCCCTACCTGGCCCGTTTGGTCGAAGCGGTAGCGGGACTGGAGATGCGGATCGTCAACTCCCACGTCGGCGCGGATGTGATGCGGCAACGCCCCACTCCCGATGGCCGCCCCGCCACACCGACCGTCATCGCCCTCGACAGCAACTACAACGAGATCGGCAGCTGGATCGAGCGCCCCGGCGTGCTGCAGGAATGGTTCCTGGGCAACGAGAACGAGCTACCGCGCAAGGTGCTCTACGACCGTAAGTACGCGTGGTATGCCCAGGACAAAGGCAACGAGACGGTGAGCGATATCACCTCGCTGCTCGAGCACGCTTTCGGCGCTGCCGAGGCGCAGAACGACTAGTCGTCAGTGGGTGGGCGACCGAACCGGCCGCGCAGAAAGTCTCCCAAGGCGACATGCTTCAGCGCCTCGCCGCCCTTGTCCTTGACGGCGCGTAGCAGACGCCGGGCCCAGGCCCACTCCAGGCCGAGGATTGCCAGCCCGATGGGAATTACCAGCAGCGCCGGACCCGGCGTGACCAACAGCACGATGCCGATCAACAGCACTGTCACGCCAACCAGCGTCACGACGATGCGCCGCGCCGCCTTGTAGGTCAGGCCCGCGAGCCTCAGTAGCATGAGCGCTCTCGCCCACCACAGCGCCAGTACGGGCTCCTAGCAGGGTGCTGAAGAACTCTGCTAGGCATCATTGGCCCGTCGCAGCTGCTCGACCAGGTTCTGAATTCCCTCGCGAGCTAGCACGATGGCATGCACCTTCATCGGGGGCAGCGGCCCGAGCACAGAACGAATATCCTCGTCCTTGATAGACGCGGCTTCGTCGATGGTTGTTCCGGAAATCAACTCCGATGCGACAGATCCGGCAGCGATCGCGGCAGCGCACCCGTAGGCTTTGAATCGGGCTTCGACGATCACGCCGTCGCGACATGTTGCTACCAACCGCAACATGTCGCCGCAGACCGGGTTGTGCACGAGGGCCACGGCGTCAGGCTCGTCAAGGTCACCGAGATTACGAGGGTTGCTGTAGTGATCTGCGAGCCCGCTCGTGTCCGTCATGTCGCTCGCTAGTGTCCTGTAACAGAGGTTCGTTGCATATTGCTGGGTCGAGATGGGGGCAAGCTCAATGGATCTAGGCAAGCCTAGCAGGAGGGCAGGGTCAGGCGTTCCAGCGGCGCGACTGGGGCGTGAAACCTACGCTGAGCGAGGCCGTCTTAGTCTGGTGTAGCCCCCCTCACCAAACATGATTCAAGTCTTATGAACGTCATCGAGACCCTCGGCCTGTCAAAGACATTCGGCGGCGGCCCCTTCGGTTCCCGAGTCGATGCGCTCCGCAGCGTGAGCATCGACGTGGGAGCAGGCGAGGCGTTCGGGCTGCTGGGACCCAACGGCGCCGGGAAAACCACGCTCGTCAAGATATTGCTGGGGCTGGTGCATCCCACCGACGGCAGCGCAATGCTGCTCGGTGAGCCCGCCGGTAGTCCCAAGTCGCGCACCAACGTCGGCTACATGCCCGAGCGACGCTCATATCCTGATTTTCTGACCGCCGCCCAAGTTCTGGAGCTCTTCGGGCGCCTGCTCGGAATGGACAAGCAAGCTCGATCTCGGCGTATCGAGGTGGTTCTCGAGGAAGTCGAGATGTCGAATTGGCGCGACCACCGCGTAGGCGGATTCTCCAAGGGAATGCAGCAACGTTTGGCGCTGGCACAGGCACTGCTGCCGGACCCCCAGGTTCTGTTCCTGGATGAGCCTACCGAGGGCATCGATCCGCTCGGCAGGGTGTCGATCCGCGGCATCCTGCGGCGCAACCTCGAGAGGGGCAAGACGCTGTTCGTGAACTCGCACATGCTCGGCGAGGTCGAGCTCCTGTGCGACCGTGTGGCCATCCTCGTCAAGGGTCGGGTTCGGCGCGAGGGGCCGCTCAGCTCACTGCAAGCGCCCAACCCCGAATACCGTCTGGTGCTCGCCGCCTCCGACGACGAAGCGCGTGCCGCGCTGGCAGCCACCGGCGATGAGCACGAAGCCCTCGCAGCGCCGCCCGGACGCAGCGCTTGGCGACTGAGCGTCAGCGATCGGGGCGAGCTCAACGCGGCGCTCGATCGGGTACGTCAATCCGGCATCGAGATCGAGGAAGTTCAGCGCGTTCGCGCCAGCCTCGAGGATGTGTTCGTTCAGACAATCAGCGACGCCTCGTCGGAGGATGCGGAGGCCGGCCTGCCCGGCGGAGCGAGGCCCGACCAGGCGGGCGACGCCGACCCGCCGGCACCAGCCGACGAGCCCACCCCGGCAACTGTCACTACCGAGCCCGTGTCATGACAGACGCTGCCATCTCGACACTCGGCACCCCGGCAGCCAGCCGGCACCGCCTTACGCTGCAACAGCTCGGGGCGCTGGTCGGTTACACGGTGCGCGAGGCTCGCCACAAGTG
The DNA here is from genome assembly GCA_965205505.1 of Acidobacteriota bacterium. Classification (GTDB taxonomy): domain Bacteria; phylum Acidobacteriota; class UBA890; order UBA890; family WLXD01; genus DASCOT01. The sequence continues at coordinate 1,238,259 of CBDBHB010000009.1, read as the reverse complement.
GACGCTGGTGGCACTGTTCGTGCTCACCACGTTGTTCCTTATCGCGCTGGCGACGGTGATCTCCGTCGACGTGGTCGAGGGAATGATCGCTTCGGCAAGATTGTTCGGCACCATCCCGCTGCAGATCGGGGGTACCGAGATCTCTATCGCCGACGCCGTGACCGTGATCCAGGTGGCAATCGTCGGCTTGTTGAGTACTTTCGGGCTCGTGCTGTCGCTATTCGTCACCGGCAACATCATCCCGCGAACCCTGCGCACCGGCTGGGTCGATCTGCTGGCGTCGCAGCCGGTAGCGCGCACCACGCTGGTGCTCGGCCGCACGCTGGGCGCCGTCGCAGTGGTCACGTTGGCGGTCGTCTACCTGTTCGGGGGCAGCTGGTCGTTGCTCACCTGGAAGACCGGCTTTGGCAACGCCGGGTTCCTGCTGGCGGGCCTGACGGTGCTGTTCACCTTTGCGTGTTGCTACGCCGGTATGGTGCTCGTGGGGGTTCTTACCGGCAGCAGCCCGGTGAGCATCATCGCCGGCATCGGCATCTGGTTCATGGGTCTGATCCTGTACCCCCTGCACACGTATTCCGAGTGGACCACAGCGTTCCGCGCCGGCTGGCCGCGGTCGCTGGCTAGCGGAATCGCGGAGACGTTGTACTGGGTGCTGCCCAAGACGCTGGAGCTGACCGAAGGCGCCACTCAGGCCACCCGTCTCGAGCCCATGTCGCTGACTCCGATGTGGACTTCCTTGCCGTTCCCGCTGATCTGCCTGGCACTGGCATGTTGGTGGTTCGCGCGTCAGGATTACTGAGCTATCAAAATACCGAGGAATCTCGTGGAGGAACGAGCATGAGCATCAAGCTGGTCCGCGATCGGGCCTTTCCCCTGACCACCATCGCCTGGGCTCTGGCGCTGTTGCTGCTGCCTCCAGTGGCGTGCTCCGGCACCGCCGTGCCAACCGCCGATGGGGCTGCTGGTGACGAGTCGGCCGCGGCGCAGGGCGACCTGATCGCGCGGCTGCCGGCCGACGCCACCACCCTCAGCTTGATCAATTTCGCGTCTTTGCGCAACAGCCCCGTCTACGACTTCTTACGGCAAGAGGGCGCTGCCGTCGGCGACGCGAGTGAGTTCGAAGATCTCATCGCCGAGACCGGTATCGATCCCCGCACTGACCTGCATCGCATCGCGTTCATATCCAGCCAGTGGTTCTCGGATGACATGGGCGATGCGGCCGGCGCGGTCGTGGTTGCAACCTTCGACCGCGACAAGCTGCTCGAATCGATAGGCGGACAGTCGACGGAAGAGTACGGCGGTTACACGCTCTACTCTGCCGACGGTTGGCAACGCAACGACGAGGAAGGCGAGCAACCGGACGAGGACGCGGACAACGACGATCCGGGTGAGGATGACCCGGATGAGGATGACGACGGCGAAGGCTACCTGACGATCCTCGATGACAACACCGTGGCGTTCGGCGGCAGCCGCACCATTCGCGCCATCATCGACGTCGCCAACGGCGCTGCGTCGGCGCGCACGAACACACGACTCATGGGTCTGCTGGAGGACGTCGATCCCGACAGCGAGACTTGGTTCGTCTCGGCGAACGACGCGTTGTTCAAAGACTTCACGCCGGACGACAGCGCTCCAATGCAGCAGATTCCCATCGATCGCATCAACGCGATGATCGTGTCGATGCGACTGGCCGACGGTATCCAGGTCAACCTGCGCGGCCGCACCGCGGAATCTTCCGATGCCAAGCTGCTCGGCGACTCGCTCAACGGCATGCTTGCCTTCGGCAAAATGATGATCCAGGGCAGCGACCCCGACGTTTTCGCCATCCTCGACCGCGGCATCACCGCCGGCAGCAGCGGACGCGACGTGACGCTGCGCGCCAATCTGTCTATCGCTGACCTGGAGGCGCTGCGCGACTATGCGTACAAGGCGTTCGGGGAAGCGGAGGGGGAGGAACCTGGGGAGTAGGAGGGCGGCGGAGACGACACGCCGCCGATCCCCCTAGCCTCCCGAATTCCCAGGTAAGCTAGCCAGCAGCGTCAATACGTCGAACAACATTCGCGGCGCTCGACGGATCGATTCGACGGACAGGCGCTCGTCGACGGCATGGCCCTGGCCATCGCCGAGCCGTAGCAGGATCGGTGACCAGCCATACGCAACGATGTCTCGTTCGCGGAAGAAGTGGCTGTCGGTGAAGCCGGCGAGCACGGTCGGGATCACGGCGGCACGGGCGTCGTCACGGCGAGCCGCCTCCTCGATCGCTCCCCACAGCGCGGTGTCGCGGGGCGAGGCCGAGGGTTCGAAGCTCAGCAGGGTCTCGATCTCGATCTCGTCGTCGTCGATCACATCGCGCAGCGACGCGATGAACAGCTCGGGGCTCTCCCCCGGCAGGAGCCGGCAATCGAGCTCGGCGACGGCGGCAGCAGATATCACGTTCGTCTTCGAGCTTCCCTCGATCACGGTGATCGCGATGGTGTTGCGGAGCAGGTTGCCGAATGGGACCTCCAACACATCGAGCATGTGGGGTCGGGCGATGGTGCGCTCGATGATGCGCATCTCAGCCGCCAGGTCGGTGTCGGCCTCGACGGCCGCCGCGGCTCGAATGGCCTCGGCGACGGCAGGCACCAGCCGGATTGCCGGCCGGTAGGTGCGGACGCGATCCAGCGCCCGAACGAGCCTATTAGCGGCCGACGTGGGAATCGCGCGCGCCCCGTGACCGGCGCGTCCGCGCGCCGTAAGGCGGAGCCAGAGGGGGGTCTTCTGCGTTGTCTCGATGCGATGAACCGTGCGATCGCCCACGACGCGCACGCTGCCGCCCTCGGTGAGCACGAACTCGACGCCTTCGAGCAAGTCCGGGCGCTCGCGAACAATGTAGCCCGCCCCTTCGAGGCCACCAGTCTCCTCCGCCGCCGTGGCCATGAAGATCACATCGCGTCCGAGCTCGATACCGGCACGGTGGAGCGCTGCCATGGCGAGGAATTGCACAATGGCGTCGGCCTTCATATCGGCCACCCCACGACCGTAGATGTGATCGCCTACCAGGTCGCCGCCGAAGGGGTCGACGTTCCAGAAACGCTCGTCGGCCGGTACCACGTCGGTATGGTTGAGCAACACCACGTGCCCGCCGAGCGTTCCGTTGCCCGGTAGGCGGGCCACGACGTTGCTGCGTCCCGGCTCGCTCTCGAAGATCTCGTGCGGGATTCCTTCGGCCGTGAACAGCGCGGCGAAGAAGTCGGTCGCCAGATACTCGTCCCCGGGTGGGTTTACGGTGCGGATCCGCACGTAGTGACGTAGCAACGTCACCGCCTCGTCGCCCAGCGCGTCCCAGTCGATTCCCTGTGCGGCGGCGGCGCCGGCCGGACTGTCAACGCAGAGGGCGAGCGCCAAGGCGATCAAAACCGCACGCCCAGCTCGGCTGCCAAGCATGTCGCCTCCCTATCGTTGATGGTCGAGCACTCGGGGAACCGCCCAAGCACAAGCTTACCCCGTGTTACGCTGCCCTGAGCAGCTGGCTATGCCACCCTGGGAAACGCATGAAACGAATTGGGCTCATCTTCATCGCGCTGCTCTTGGTGGCAGCTGCAGGCGCGGCGTTCTATTTCGACCTGATTCCGACGCCGGGCCCTAGCTACACCGTGGTCACCACGTTGTACGACACCGACGCCAGCGGTACCGCCGACCTTCGCCTGCAGGAGATCGTCGCCACCGCACGCTTGTGGTACTGGGACCGCGACGACGACGGCGCCCCCGACGTGGTTGCCTACGACGCCGCGATCGGCCCCGAGGATCAGCTGCAGCCTTCCGGCGGCATTACCGCCTGGGACTACGGCGGCGATTCGATCCTCGACCAGGGTGAGGTGCCAGGAGCCCTGCAAGAGTTGTTGCGTTCCGAGCCGTTCGCTGCCGCGCTGGCCGCCAGCGGGCCCGGCAACGTGGAGTTGGTCGACATGCGGGTGCGCGAGTTCGTCGGCGAGCTCAGCCGACGCTACGACAACTGGCGCTTGTCGGGCTTCGAGCTGCCGGTGCTGGGTGCGAAGCTACCCGACGCTGATCGACTGCTGCCCGGCGCGACCCGCGGCTATCGCTTCGGCATCCACCAGGGCTTCGACATGTACGGCGGTTTCGTCGGTGTGCCGACCGGCTATGGCGCCGCCGTGGTAGCGGCGAAAGCCGGCACAGTAGTGCGCGCCGACATCAACCACGTGGAGATGACGCCGGATCAGTACGCCGAGGTCATCGCCACATCACGCGCCGCCGGAACCACCCCCCCGGCCGAGCTCGATTCGCTACGGGGCCGTCAGATCTGGATCGATCATGGGCAAGGCGTTGTCACCCGGTATGCCCATTTGTCGGGCGTCGCTCCCGGCATCGAGCCGGGTGCCGCGATCGGCGCGCGAACAGTCATTGGATTCGTCGGCAACTCGGGCATGGAAGCCGGCGCCAACGGCACCCGCGGGGGAGCCCACCTGCACTTCGAGTTGCGCACCGACGATCACTATCTGGGCGAGGGCCTGAGCCCCGACGCCATCCGCGCCCTGGCCAATCGGATCTTCGGACTGGAGAATTAGCGTCCTGCAACAGAGGTTCGTTGCATATTGTGTCGCGCGCGACTGAGTTGACTATGCGCTGCGATTCTTCCTGAGCGGCGCCGCAGTACCGCCACCCGTCACCAGAGCAGCCAGCTCGCCACCAGCGCCATCAGCGTCAGCGCGCCGTTGAACACTACGGCCACCACGAGCCCGGCCACTGCCGGCACCGCAATCAAGGCGACGGCGCGCCCTCGATCGAGGCCATACACACGCTCGGCTATGAACACCACCGAGGCCAGCTGCCACAGCCACACCGCCCAGCCGAAGAACACCTGGATCACCGGAATGCCGATGATCCAAAGCGCCAGGTAGGTGTGTCCGAACGGTCGATAGAACGCCAGAAAATCGCGCTTGGCGTTGAGCACGACCACGGCGCCCAGATGGATGACGCCGGCGAACAGGAAGCTGCCTGCCAGGTAGACAACGCTGTAACCGAGGTGGCCCGCGAGCGATGAGCCAAAGCCGGCGGCGGCGGCTATGCCGGCGAGCGCCGCAATCGTCGCCGCAGCCAGGAAGGCGCCCTCGTCGTTGCTCGCCTCATCGACCGCAGCAGCGCGGAAGCGCAGGATATCGAACGCCGAGCGAATTCTTCCGAGCGCACCGCCGCGAAGGTCGTCCGATGCGGCGGCAGCATCAACGAGTCGCGCCGAGCTCTCCTGCACGCTCATGTCATCCCTGGAACCAGAGCAGTAGATACCCCCAGTTTAGCGCGAACCCGGCAACGATTGCCCGGCGTCCGGCAACCGGTATGACCGTCGGGATGCGCGGCGGCTCGAGCCACCCGACGAGTATCAGCGTGGCCAGCGGCAACCAGCCGATCGCGGCAAGTCCGCCGAGCGCCACCAGTGGGTTCCAGGCCAGCGCCTGGAACGCGTCGCCGGTTACGAGCGCGACCAGCGCGCGCGTCCCACCGCAGGTGACACAGGGAACTCCGAAGAGCGCCAGCAGCGGACAGCGTGTCTGGAGAAGGCCATCCCATAGCGGGTGCAGTCGGGCGGTGGCCAGCGCGCTCGCCGCGACCAGTGCCACCAGCGCCACCTCGACCTTTCCCAACCGCACCGCCCGCAGGCCAGAACGGCTCACCCGCCCGCGACTCCGGCGAGAGCGCCAAGCGTGCTGAGCGCGAGGAGCGACAGCAGACAGCAGCAAGCGAACAGGTAGGGCACCAGGACGGCAGCTGCCGCACGGCCAACCGGAACACCCTGGGCTTCGCGCAAGCCAATGGCGGTGCTGACGATTCCCCACAAGCTGGCCACGAGGGTGCCGCAGAACGGTATGGCGAGCCAGATATAGTTGGCGCCCGCCGCGTAGCACACCGTCTTGAGCGTGGTTTCGGGCGGATACGGAGCACCGCCGAACAACACCAGCAACAGGTGATAAATCCCCGTGAGGATAACCGCGAATACGAGCACTGCCACGGGTGCGAGCATGAACTGGATAATCCCGACGGTGTTGATAGCAGCGATCTCACCGAGGTTGAGCCCGCCGAATGAGCCGACCATGGTGCGGGTTGCCGCCCCCCAGAGCAGCCCGAAGAAGCTGCCGAACGTACCGACGATGAGCAGGAAGCCGATCGCCCCGCCAACGTCGCCGCTCCGATGCATGCTTTGGAAGGCCTCGGTCGGCGACAGCAGCACCATGCGGACGGTGTCCAACACACCAGTGGCTGAGCGACCGGGGTCGCCCGTTTCCCATGGAAGTCCGGAGCGCCCCGACGCACCGGCTTCACCAGGTGCGTTGCCAGGGGCAGGCGGCAGAACCCCTTCCCCGCTGTCGGTCACCTTATCGTCCCCTCGAGCGTCCTCGCGACCTGGTCGATGCAGTGCGCGGCCGACGCTGCTAGTCTGGAGTGAGATGCTCAGTCGGGCCGTCGAAACCGATCGCGATGTCGATTCGCTTGGCCTTGGTCCCTTGCTACCCGTTATCTTAAGTGGATTCGCATGTGCGTGAACGAACTACCGACCTCGTCGCTCCTGCACTCGACGGGCCATCCGGCCGTCGCAACCAGCAGTACATCATGACAGCCAAGCGCAAGACCCTCGTCGTAACTGTGCTCATCGCCGCGCTGGCGGTCTCGATCGCGGCCGGACCGGCGGCGGTCAACAAAGCGCAGGGCTTCTACAAGCGGCTCGAGGTGCTCGGCCGCATGTTCGAGATCATCGAGATGTACTACGTCGAGGAGGTCGCGGCGGACGACATGTTCGAGCATGCGGTCGGCGGCGTGCTCGAAAACCTCGACCCCCACTCGCATTACTACACCGCCGACGAGTACCGGACCCTGCAGGAGCGCTACCGAGGCGATTACTTCGGCATCGGCATCCAGTTCGACATCTTCGATGGCGTGCTCACGGTGCTCGACTCTCTGGAAGGAGGTCCATCGCAACGGCTTGGCCTGCGCCCCGGCGATCAGATCGTTCGTATCGAGGGCGAGGACGCGATAGGACTCGACAACGAGCAGATCTTTGCGCAATTGCGCGGCCCCAAAGGGACTCGAGTCACGGTGACGGTGCGGCGCCCCGCACTCGACGAAGAGTGGGATGTGAACATCACGCGCGACCAGGTCGAGGTGTCGTCCATTCTGGCGGCGACGATGCTCGATCAAGATGTGGGTTACGTGTGGCTCAGCACCTTCTCGCAGAAGGGCGCCGCTCAGCTCGAGGAGCACCTGCGCGACTTCGAGAAACGCGGCATGCGGGCCTTTATTCTCGACTTGCGTGGCAATCGCGGCGGCCTCATGAGCCAGGCGATCCGCATTACCGACAAGTTCCTGTCGGGCGGCAAGAAGATCCTCGTGACCAAGGGCCGCACCGCCAATGCCAGCGGCGAGAATCTGTCGACTGATCGCAATACGCATCCCGCCACGCCGATGATCGTGCTCGTCGACCACCAGTCGGCAAGCGCCTCGGAGATCGTCGCCGGTGCCCTACAAGACTGGGACCGTGCGCTGGTAGTAGGACAGGTGACCTTCGGCAAGGCGCTGGTACAAAACCAGTTTCCCTTCAACGACGGCTCGGCCCTTTTTCTGACGATTGCGAGGTACTACACGCCGAGTGGCCGACTCATCCAGCGCCCCTACGTCGACGGTAGCGACGAGGAGTACTTCAACCCCGACTGGGAAGCTATCGAGGAGTCAACCGATGGCGCCGTGGCCGAGTCGGAAGACGGTGAGGAGCCCCTCGAGCGCCCGCTGTTCCACACCGACGCCGGCCGTCCCGTATACGGCGGCGGTGGCATCGTTCCAGACGTCTCCATCGACCCGACCAGTGTGTCGAGCCTGGCAATGTGGCTCTACAACCGCCGGCTGACGTTCCAGTTCGCCACCCGTTACGTGGCCGAGAACGCCGCGACGCTTCCCACCGATCTCGACGCCTATCTCGACGGGTTCAGCGTCGACGACGCTGTGATCGACGAGTTCATCGAGTTTCTGCGCTGGCCCTCTTTGCGCGAGCAACTCGAGGCGGCCAAGGTGCCGCTCGACGACGAGACCCTCGACGGCGCCCGCGAGGACATCCGTATGTACCTGCAAGCACACATCGCCGGCAACATTTGGGGTCTCCAGGCCGGCCGCATCGTGCTGCTGCGATACGACGGCCAGGTTCAACAGTCGCTCGCCCTGGTGCCACAAGCAGCCGACCTCATGGAGCTGAGCAGGTGGCAGCCGGCTTCTAGCAGGCCCGTAGTGGACGTGTGGCCTGCTAGCGGACGGCCCTAGCAGGCCGTGGTGAAAGTGTGGTGGGTCTGGTTACGGCGAGTTGGGGCCAGATGCAAGGCGGCCTGACACTGGCGATGCCCTGGCCATCGTCGAGGAAGGCCAACGCCGCAGGTGGCCCCAAATCGCCGTAACCCTTCGGGCGACAGGGGGTTGCGCGCGTACGCTGCGTCGTTCCTCGTCAACGATGGCGTAACCATCGCCTCCTCCTCTCTCCTTGCCTCCACTTCGCAAAACCCTGTCGCCAGACCCACCACGCTTTCACCACGGCCTGCCACCCGCCGAATCGATCGTTCGTCGGCGGCGCCACCACCGCGCCCACAGCAGGAACGGACCGACGAGCACTACCTCGAGCACCATGGCGCGGGCGTTGTGCATCGACACCAGGCTGCGCAAGAATTCGCCTGCCGACGCCTGGCCAACCACCTTGTCGGCCCTCTCGAACAACGGGTAGAACTGGATCCAGGCGTCGGAAACGGGCCACAGCATCTGCTCGCCCACAGGCGGGCTCGGATCCGTCGTGAGCGCGTCAAGCAGCACATGCGAGCCCACGAGCAGGGCGACGATCAACGCCGTTCCATAGAGCCCGCTGGGCAGGTTGCCGCGCAGTCGCCATTCCCAGCGACGTGCGTACCAGGCGACGGCGGCGACGACCAACCCCACCCCGACTGCGATGATCAGCGAGTGGCTAGCGCCGCGATGGAACCGGTTCGGGTCGCCGGCGAGCAGGCCCGGCAAGAGGTCGAGATCCGGCGCGTTCGCCAGCCCGATCGCCATCAGCAGCCGCCGGCAACCACGCAGGTCGCCGTCCGCGTCCATCGCCGTGTAGATGGCACCGGCAGCCAGGCTATGGCTTATCGGCAGCGGCATCGCTTCCCACCCGGTTCTTGCCCACACGAGCGACGATCGTTAGCATATCGAGAGTCGGTCGAGGCGCGCTCGGCCATCGATCACCATCTCATGGTAGCCGGCTTCCCGCCCGTCGGCGTTTCCTCCCCACACGGGCCCACGTAACCGACCGTGAAAAGGCTCCGCTTCGTTGTCGCCCTGACGCTTGCCGTCGGCGGGCTCCTGGTCTCGCGCGCCCCCGGACTGGCCCACGGTGCCGCAGAAGGCCCGCTGCTGCAGCCGAGCGCAGCATCACCGCCGGTGCTGGGACTGCGCCCGGCCGTAGCCGTGAAACCGCTTCCAGCAATGGCCTGGACGGCGCACCAAGAAGCCGGCCAGCGTGTGGTGGCCTCGGTGCCCGCCGGGGACGTTCCGCACGCCGTTGGCCCGGCCGGCGCCGGCAACGACGGAGCCCCGACGCTGGTGTCGACACGAAGCGGCCTGCTGCTGGTGGCGGCTCGAACCAACGACAACGGCAGCCGCCTCTGGGCCCGACGTTGGGAATCTGGATCCTGGCGGCGAGCAGGGCGAGCGCCGAGCGCCGGACGCGAGAACCACCATCCCGCCGCCACTGCGCACAGCAACGGGGCATGGGTGGTCTGGGTGGCTGGGGAGACGGCCGCACCGCGGCCTGGCGACCCGCTCTACGCGGCGCACTGGGACGGCCGTCGATGGTCCGATCCCGAGCCCTTGCCGTCGGCACCTGGAGAGCCGATGGCGCCGGCCATCGCCATCGACAAGCACGGGCGGCCGGCAGTGGTCTGGGCCGCAGGCGACGGGAATGATGCCGAGGTGTGGCTTTCTCGCCGCAGCGACGCAGCCCGCTGGAGCACACCCATCGCTCTGAGCGACAACGAGGTCCCGGACATCCAACCCTCGATTGCGCGTACGGCCGCGGGCCGATTGTTGGTCGCCTGGTCGCGCTTCACCCCCGTCGGCTATGAGATCCGCGCTAGCAGCGAGCGCGGTAGCACATTCGGCGCCCCGCGAACACTGTCGCCGGGGCCGGCCACGAGCCCCGCGGTGGTCGAGGGCGGGCACGGGGAAGTGTTGTGGTCTCGTCCTCGACCAGACGGCGGGTCGCGACTGCAGAGCGCCACCTTCGACGGACGGCGCGCCCACCGTGCCGTCGACCTTGCAGATCTCTACAACGGCCGCTTCGACGTCGCCTTGGGAGACGACGGCAAGGTGCTGGCGACCTGGCAGCAGTCGCCGACCGGGCCGCTGCCGACGACGGGCTCGACCGACGTCGCAGGACGCCTACGACTCCAGGTGCCACAGGTCGAAACGATACGACGAGTGCGCGCGCGTAGCAGCATACCCGGCGGTATCTCGATTCCCGGAACGTGGCGCGGCTTCGGCGACAGCATCACGGAAGGCGTCGAGGTGGACGAGAACATGGTCATAACGCCGGTCGACGGCTACCTCGTGCCACTTGGCAGCTATCTGTCGAGTTTCACCGGCCGTAACATCGTGGTGATCAATAGCGGCGTCGGCGGTGAGGAGACGGTCGAGGGATTGGCGCGACTCTCCATACTGATGACCACCGACCCCAAGCAGTACGTGCTGATCCTGATGGGCGCCAACGACATCGGGGCTCTCGTCGATGCCGCCACCATCGTGGCAAACCTCACCGGCATGGTGCGACTGGTGACCGCAGCCGGATGTCTGCCGCTGCTCGCCACTCTGACCCCGCGGCGCAACGCCGGCTTCCTCGGTGGTCTCAACCCCCGCATCGTCGAAGTCAACGCCCTACTGCCAGCGATGGCGGGCAGCGAGGGTGCGCTCCTCGTCGATCTGCACTCGGCGCTCATGTTCCACCCTGACCTCTACTCCGACGACGTCCACCCGAATCAACTCGGCTACAACCTCATCGCGGTGGTCTGGTTCCGCGACGTCGCGCCGCTGCTAACACGGTTGATGGAAGCGGAAGACACCGCGAACGACCTCGACCGCGCCCGATTCCTCGAGTCGCGGCCACGATCGGGCCGCCTCGATCAGTGAGCCCGGCCGAGCCCACTGATCGCCGTCGTTTCGTACTGGGAGCGCTCGGAGCTGCTTCGCTGCTCGGCGTTCCACGGTTGCCACAGCGAGTCGGCGCGCCTCGGCGATGGAATTGGCCACTCGACCTGGATGGCGACGGTGTGATCTCAGCGACCGATCGCGCCCTGCTTTCCGGCCTGCAGAATTCGCTGCGCGGCAGTCGGCTGCACCCCCGCGACGACTGGGATCCGCGGCTCGATTTCCTCTCGCGAGGCCGCGTCGACGCCGACCAGCTGCAACGCTACGATGCGCTGCGTCCCGTGCTCGGCACTCGCCTGCCGCCGCGGCCCATCGTGGCCTGTTGGCACTACGGTTGGTACGGACCAGGACGCCGACGCGGTGAGACGCCCACCGTCCGCTACCTGGGCGGCAGCTACCTGTCGCGCGATCGTCGCACAGAGGAAGAGTTCAATGCGCTCAAGGAAGAGTTCGGCATCAGCGCCGACCTTCTGTCGTGGACCGACGAGCGCCGGCTCTTGCAAGCCTACGAGCGTGCCTACCTGAGCGCCTCGAACCACCACCGACGACGCTTCGGTTTACTGTACGAAAGCAACATCAGCCTCGGCACCACCAAGCGAATCGACTTCGCCCCGGAAGGGGCGGCGTTCGACAGGCTGGTGCGCGACTTCCGCCACATGGGCGGCTGGCTGGCGGCGGTCGACAGCGATCGACTCTTGCGGTTCGACGGGCGTCCGGTGGTGTTCGTATTCGGATCTCACACTTTCGGCCCGACGCGCGCCAATCTGCCGCACGTGGGCAGAGCCCTCGAACGCGCCCGCGGCGCCTTCGCCGAGGCCTTTGGCACCCCACCTTGGCTAATCGGCGACGAGGCGCTGTTTCCAGGCGACACGGAAGCGGGACATGACCGGCTGTTTCGGGCCGCCTACTTCGATGCGGTGTCGCGCTACCACCACTACGACACCGCACAGATCAGGGCTCTCGGCGAGGGTCGCGCGGTGCGCCTCAACGGGTCGCATGTGCGGCGGCTGGTGGCCAACGAGAAGCGCACGATGGCGGCCTACCGATCGGTGAAGAATCGCTACAGCGGCGAACCACTCCTGGTGATCCCGTCCAGTGCAGCGGGCTTCGCCAAGGCCCGCCTGCCCTCGCTGCTCGCCAGCCGCGACGATTACGCCTCCCTGCTGGCGGCCATGCAAGAGCTCACCGACGAGCACCTGCGCGACCTGCACGCCGAGCGACTCGGCACACCGGCGATGCCCGCGCCGCTGGTTATCGCCGGGTCGTGGAACGAGGAGTTCGAGGGACACGCGCTCATGCCGGCGGCCACCAACCGCGCCCTGTTTCACATGCGCGACGGCGGTTTCGACTGGCTGTATGCCCTCAAGTCGATGTACGGCTGGAACAGCTGGGCCGTACGGAGCTAGCAGGCCGTGGTGGAAGTGTGGCGGGCCTGGCGACAGGGTCTTGCGAGGAGGAGGCCAGGAGAGAGGAGGAGGCGATGGTTACCCCATCGTTGACGACGAACGACGTAGCATACGCGCGCAACCCCCTGTCGCCCGAAGGGTTACGACGATTTGGGGGCCATCTGCGGCGTTGGCCTTCCTCGACGATGGCTAGGGCATCGCCAGCGTCAGGCCGCCTTCCAACTGGCCCCAACTCGCCGTAACCAGGCCCGCCACACTTCCACCACGGCCTGCTAGACTGCCCGCCATGTCAGCCCGAGAGCGCATCGAACGCGTCGCCGAGCTCGCCCGACTCGAGCTTTCGGCAGACGAGTGCGCCGAGCTGGCACCCCAAATCGAGCGTATCCTCGCCTATGTGGATCAGTTGCGGGAGGTCGACGTGACGGACGTCGAGCGTACCCGCAACCTGCGTGAGGAGGAGGACGTGCGCCGCGCCGACGAGCCGCAACCGTCGTTGCCACGCGAGCGCACCTTCGAGGGCGCGCCAGAGATCGTCGACGAGCATTTCGCGGTGCCGCGTGTGATCCCCGGATAGGCAGCAGGCGCACATGAGCGACGCTCTCGGCGACCTCTCGGTAGCGGCGACAGTCGAGGGGATCCACTCCGGCAAATTCAGCGCCGCGGAGCGCGTCGCGTCGGCGGTGCGCCGCATCGAGGACCGCGATCCCGAGGTACACGCGTTTCTCGAGGTATGGGGCGACGAGGCCCGCACTGCCGCGCAGCAACTCGACGCCAGCTCCCACAAGAGCCGGCTGCCGCTAGCCGGCGTTCCGGTGGCGCTCAAGGACAACCTGTGTTTCGAGGGCCACGTCGCCGCGGCGGGCTCCAGAATCCTCCGCGATTGGATCTCGCCCTACTCGGCGACGGCCGTGCAGCGGCTGCTCGACGCCGGTGCGATTCCGGTCGGGCGCGCCAACATGGACGAGTTCGCCATGGGGTCGTCGACCGAGAACTCCTCGCTCGGCCCCACCCACAATCCCGCGGCTCCGGGCCGCGTTCCTGGCGGTAGCAGCGGCGGCCCGGCGGCAGCGGTGGCGGCGGGGATGGTGCCGGTGGCGCTGGGCTCCGACACCGGCGGCTCGGTACGCCAGCCGGCTTCCTTCTGCGGCATCGTCGGGCTCAAGCCCACCTACGGACGCGTGTCGCGCTACGGGCTCATCGCCTTCGCCTCGTCGCTCGACCAGATCGGCCCGCTTTGTGGCAACGTCGCCGACAGCGCCCACGTGTTGCGGGCGATCGCCGGGCACGATCGACGCGACTCCACCAGCCTCGACGAGCCCGTCGATGACTATGCTGCGCGGCTCGCTGAATCCGGCGCTCCGATCCGCCTCGGGGTGGCCTCCGACTGGAAGGGCGAGGGCATCGACAGCGCCGTAGCCAGCTGCTTCGAGGGCACGCTGGAGGCGCTCGCCGACCGCGGCATCGAGATCAGCACGATCGAGCTTCCGCATGCCGCCTACGCGGTGGCGACCTACTACGTCATCGCCACCGCTGAGGCGAGCTCCAACCTGGCTCGCTACGACGGTGTGCGCTACGGGCATCGCACCGAGGAAACCGAGAGCCCCGTGGAGTTGTTGCGACGCAGCCGCAGCGAGGGCTTCGGCGCCGAGGTGAAGCGGCGCATCCTGCTGGGAACCTTCGTTCTGTCGGCCGGCTACCACGATCAATACTATGGGCGCGCCCAACGCGTTCGCACCCTGGTGTGCCGCGACTTCGACGCGGCGTTCGCCGGCGTCGACGCCATCATCGGGCCCACCAGCCCCACCGTCGCGTTCGAGCTCGGCGAGCGCACCGCGGATCCGCTGGCGATGTATCTGAGCGACATCTACACGGTGACAGCGAACCTCGCCGGACTACCGGCGATCTCGATCCCGGCCACATCAGGCGACGACGGCCTGCCGATCGGCATCCAGCTCGTCGGGCCAAAGCTGGCGGAATCACGACTGTTGCAGATCGCCCACGGTGTAGAGACTGTGCTCGCCGGCTGACCCGGGCCGCCTTGCATCTGACCCAACTCGCCGTAGGCGCACTTCCACCACGGCCTGCTAGATACCGAACAGCATCCGGCAGTTGGCGGCGGTAATCGACGCCACCTCTTCGGCGTCCGCCCGATGAATCGTCGCCAGGCACTCGGCCACGGCGCCCACGAACGCCGGTTCGTTGCGCTTGCCACGGTGCGGCACCGGCGCCAGATAGGGAGCGTCGGTCTCGATCAACGTGCGCTCGAGCGGCACGGTGGCGGCGCTGCGTCGGAGGTCCTCGGCGCTACCGAACGTCAGGATGCCCGAGAACGACACGTAGAACCCGGCATCGACGGCCGCCGCCGCCATGTGCTCGCTCTCGGTGAAGCAGTGGATCACGCCGCGCAGCGGAGCCCGTTCGGGGTTGGCGCCGGCGTCGAGGATCATCGCCATCACGTCATCCTCGGCCTCGCGACTGTGCACCACCACCGGGAGTTGGTCTTCGACGGCCCATCGGAGTTGTTCGCCGAACAGGTCGCGTTGCTCGGCGGGCGGCATGTCGTAGTGATAGTCGAGGCCAATCTCGCCGACCGCAACAATGCGCGGACGCGACAGCAACGCCTGCACCTCGGTACGAGCGCTGGCATGCGCCTCGGCAACGTTGTGCGGTGCGAAGCCGACCGTGCCATACAGCGCCGGTACTTGTGCCGGTGCTGGTACTGCTGCCAGTGCGGGTGCAGCTGCTTGTGTCGGTACTGCTGCCGGTGCCGATGTTGCTGCGTGTGCCGGATCCAGAGCCGGAGCCGGGGCCGGAGAATCGGCGTCGGCGGCGCCCGACGCCACCAACTCCACCACTTGGTGACTCGACTCCAGGTTGTAGCCAATCACCACCACCGCCTCGACGCCGGCCACCGCGGCACGCGCCAGCAACTCGCTGCGGTCCTCGTCGAAGCGCTCGTCGGTGAGATGTGCGTGTGAGTCGATGAGCTTCAACGCACCCGCTGCCCGGCGGGTATCCAGCGATCGAACGTGGCGAGCATCGGGCTGCCGTCGACGTCGGCGGCGAGCACCATGCCCTGCGACTCCACGCCACGGATCGTCGCCGGCTCGAGGTTGGCCACGACGATGATCTTCTTCCCGGGCAGCTCGGCCACGTCGTATGCGGCGGCGATCCCCGCCACTAGGGTGCGCACCTCGTCGCCCAGGTCCACCGTGAGCTTTATCAACTTGTCCGTCTTCGGGACGCGCTCAGCAGTCTCGATGCGGGCGGTGCGCAACTCGATTTCCATGAAGTCCTTGATCGAGATCATTGGCGTTCCCGTTGTTCGCTCATCGTGTGAAGCATGCTCGGGCCGAGGCGACTAGAGCAGCCCGCGCTCTTTGAAGCTCACGAACCCCTCGGCGCCAACCATCAGGTGATCGAGCACGCGAATGCCCAGCAACTCGCCGGCTTGCAGAATCTGTCGGGTGATTCCGACGTCTTCTCGACTCGGCGTCGGATCGCCCGAGGGGTGATTGTGGAACATATTGTTGCCGCCTGCGAGAAGCCCTTATAGCAAGGGGCTCTGTGGCTTGTGGTGACGAGAACTGCACCCTATACGCACCCTGGAGTCACCATTCAGGGTGCGGCTCGATGCTGCCGGCAGCCGGTCTGCTGCGGTTGCGAAAGTCGCTTGAAAAAGGGCGGCGAGGTCAGACTGGATCAGCAGCAGACCTCATGGATGACTGCGACCCCATGGATGACTCGTAGATATGAAGCTCAGATGTACTGCCGAGTCGAACCGATCTGGCGAGCGTTGTCGCCGAGCGCCGATCCGCTATCGCCACGTGAAGTGGGGTCTTGCCCTGACTTTGCCGACCGCGCACCGACGCTGATTCGATTTTGGAGCGTGGATCGCAACCGGATTCGTCCCCGGCCTGCTTGTGACTCATGGGTCACGCGATATAGCCTCCGCGCCCACCGAAAATCGGAGTCGGGGATGTGCAGCGCTTCGCAGACGGTCATCCTGACGCTAGCGATGCTCGGAGCGGTCAGCGCGCCCACCGCCGCCCAGGCGCCAGTCCCCGCCTGGGCGACTGGCGCGCCCGTCGACGTCGCGGACCTTGTCGCCGGTCCGCACTCGACAATGGAGATGCTCTACGAACGAACCATCTTCCGGATTGACGTTCTCCACTTGACGATCGTGCTCGGAGCCGCGACGACTGCGGGGATCGAGCCGGTGGTTTCAACGCAGAGCTACTCCAACGAGCTCGCCGCGTCACTCGCCGAGACAGTGCTCGAGGCCCGGGATGTTCTCATTCGTACCCGCTTTCTTCGCAACCTCACGATAAGACAATTCCTCGACGGTACCGCAGAGAATCTGACGGCCGCGCAGGACGGTGGCCTGATCACCGACGAGGAGCGTGGTGAGATGCTCGCCGACATGGAGCTCGCGTGGGAGCCTTATCGCGGAACGCGGCATCCTGGCCGGCGACTCGACCTGGTACAGGATCCGCGGCGACCGAGTCGACGTCGTTTTTCTCGAGGCCGCCGACGACTCTACTCCGGTGAACTTCACGGTCGTAAGCCCAAAGCACCGCCGCGCGGTTCTCGGCGGTTACCTGGCACCGTCGTCCGATTTCCGCGAAACGCTACTGCGATCGTTGTTCAGCGCCACCCCTCACTGACCTGGAGCCAGATGACGACGAGCGCAGTTGGCCGGCGAGCGAGACCGGGGCAAACGAGGTGATTTGGTAGCCCCAACGGTGGGAATCGTGAACACCACGCGGAGTATGTTGCACGGCTCGCGAGGCTCAGCTAGCGCGCTACGGGTCCGTCGACACGAGCCGGTTTAGCTCGCTGGCGTTACTTCTGGAGGCAGCTGAGGCCTCTTGGCCGGAGCTGAAACGCCAGCTATTTACGCAGAGAATCCCTTGAGGAGCCAAACGATCGGTGGTTGTATCCGGGCGTCCCGATACTGACCAAGCCAGGAACGTGCCTCGACCAGGGTCATCTCGGAAATCCCGGGAGGTAGACAGTGGCTGGAGGATCGATGACGGAAACCAGGCCCGGGCTGTGGATCCTTTTGCTGGCGAGCCTGAGCATATCGGCTTGTCAGCCGTCAACGGAGGACGCGTCGCCAGGCGATGCTGCCAGCCCTGCCGATTGGGTGCTGCAGGGCGGTAAGTTCTTTACCGTCGACGAAGCCCAGGTTTGGGCGGAAGCCGTCGCGATCAAGGACGGCAGGTTCGTTTACGTAGGCGACAACGCTGGCGCACAGGGCTTTGTTGGCGCCGATACCGCTCGCCATGACCTCGGCGGCAAGCTGACAATTCCTGGTCTAGTGGATTCCCATACACACCCAGGTCTGATGGGGCGGGAGACGGCCGGGTATACCGCGGTCCCCGTGGGTGGTGGTCCCAGAGGGACGCTGCCCAGGGGCGGGAGCAAGGAGGAGATCGTCGCTGCGGTGGAGGCGTATGCCCAAGCCAACCCGGACCTTGCCTGGATCGAGATGGGTAGCTGGTCCGGGGATCTGTACGGCGTTGCGGGCCCACATAGGAGAGATTTGGATGGCGTCGTACCGGATCGACCGGTGATGTTAGGAAGCGTCCATAGCGTTTGGGTCAATTCCGTGGCGCTTGAGATGATGGGGGTCGACAGCAACACACCCGATCCGGTACCCGGTCTCTCATACTTCGTACGGGATGCCGATGGGGAGCCTACCGGCTGGATCAAGGAATGGGCCGCCTGGCCCTATGCGCAGCACCTTACTGACGTTGACCGGGAGTCCAACAAGGAGGGTATCGACACCTTCTTGGAGTACCTGTCAGGCCACGGCGTTACTTCACTCTTGGACGCTGGCAACAACAACTACCACGATCTCACGTACTCGCTGCTGGCTGAGCTAGAGGCAGCCGGTCGCCTGCCGGTTCGCTACGAGGGCAGCTATCACATCTACTTGCCCGATCAGGTGCCCGATGCGATCGATGAGCTACAGCGGCTGCGCCGCACCTACGGCAGCGAACGGCTACGGTTCAACACCATCAAGATTCACTTCGACGGCACCAATGAGATTCGTACCGGCGCGCTGCTCGAGCCGTTCAGCGACGACCCAGGCAATCTGGGCGCAACCTTGCTCGACACCGAGGAACTGCGTGACTTCATCGTGCAGCTTCACGAAGCCAGGATCGATCTGCACTTACACATCGTGGCCGACCGGGGCGTTCGCATCGCGCTGGATGCCGTGCAAGCAGCGCGCAGTTCGGTCGACGGCGAGCTCTATCCACGCGTCACCATCTGCCACCTGGACATCATCGATACGGCTGACTACCCCCGTTTCAAACAGCTGGGTGTCATTGCCAACTACACGCCCCAATGGCACGGCCTGGGAGACCGACTGCCGTTGACCGCCGGTACCCTTGGCCCCCGCTTCGAAAGGATGTTGCTAGTGCAGCCGTTACTGGATGACGGCGCGGTCGTGACCTTCTCCAGCGACGTGGTGTCGCTCAGCGGCATGGAGCGGGCCAACCCCTATCTGGGAATGCAGATCGGCCACAACCGCCAATACCATCAACAAGGTGAGGCTGCGCCGATAAGGCTGCCGATGACCGAACGCCTGGACCTGGAGGATCTAATCAAGGGATATACCTTGAGCGGCGCCTATCAGCTCCGCATGGACGACCAGCTCGGCTCCATCGAGGTCGGCAAGCTCGCCGACCTGGTCGTGTTGGATCGCAACCTGTTCGAAATCGATCGCTACGAGATCCACGAGGTTCGACCCGAAGCGGTCATCATGGAAGGCGAGATCATCAGGGGAAGCCTAGGAGCCCGCGCTCTTTAAAGCTCACGAACCCCTCGGCGCCAACCACCAGGTGATCGAGCACGCGAATGCCCAGCAACTCGCCGGCTTGCAGAATCTGCCGGGTGATTCCGACGTCCTCCCGGCTCGGCGTCGGATCACCCGAGGGGTGATTGTGGAACAAGACAAGCGCCGGTACAGCCGCCAGCAGGCTCTGCCGGAATACCTCACGGGGTCGAACGACGCTGGCGCTCCACCCGCCGCGTGAAAGCACACGCTCGCTCAGGAAGCGGTTGCGACCATCCAGCAGCACCACTCCGAAGCATTCGGCCCGCTCGGCGCCGTAGCGCGACATCAGATGTCGTCCCAAGTCGCGCGGGCGCCGTATGACCAGCCCGTGCGAGGGCGCTGGAGCGGCGAGCCGACGCGCCACCTCGAAGAGGGCTGCCAGGCGCGCCGCCGACGCCACCCCCACGCCGGGCTCGGAGCGCCATTCCTGCGGGTCGCCGCGGGCGAGCTCCCGTAGCCCGCCATGACGGAGCAGCGATCGCGCCATCGCCGCCGCAGAGCGGTTGCGTTGACCGTGGCCGATCACCAGCGCCAGCAACTCGACGTCGCTTAATGCGCCCGCACCGAGCTGCTCGAGCCGCTCCCGTGGACGATCGCCGAGGTCGGCGGACGTCGATGGCACCTTTGATAGACTTTCTCGTGCAAGCAGCTTTCCCTACCGAGCGACCTGGCAGCGGTTCTGCGGTCTCTGCCGCTACCCTCCACTAGACGGGCACCATGGCCGGCGATCCGACGTACAGGCTGGCCAGTTCGACTTTTTCGGCCTGCGGGGCGTCCCATTCTGTGGAGAGACGAGAATGGTAAGGGCCGCTGGAACTTCAATGGCAGAAGCGCCCACAGCTCCCAGTGACGAACAGCTCGTAGCCCGATCCGTCGGCGGCGACGTAGGTGCGTTCAACGAGCTCGTTGTGCGCTGGGAGGGGCCGCTGTACAAGTTCGTCTACCGCTACCTCGGCGACCCCGAGGAGGCGCGCGACATCTGCCAGGAGGCCTTCCTGCGGGCCTACTCGAACTTGAGCCGTTTTCGCAGCGAGGCGAAGGTCTCATCGTGGCTGTACCAGATCGCCCTCAACCAGTGCCGCAGTCAGTTCCGCCGCAAGCAATCGCGACCGACGGTGGCGCTGGACGACGACGACAACCAGCACCAGCTTCGGCTCGTGCAGGACTCGGCCGAGGCGCCCGATCGCTCGGCAATGGGGCGCCAGCGATCGAGAGTGCTGAACGCGGCGATCGCGGGGTTGCCCGAAACGCAACGCGAAGTAATCATCCTGAAGCAGTATCACGGGCTGAAATTCCGCGAGATTGCGGAAGTGCTCGACACACCTGAAAGCACAGTGAAATCCCGGCTCTACCATGGCTTCGAATCGCTGGCCAAGAGCCTGGGACACCTGAAGACCGAGGGGTTGGAGATATGAGCGGCGACCGCGAAGACCTACAGGAGCTGCTGGTCGAGCTCGAGTACGGGGAGCTCGATGCCGCAGACCGCGCAGCAGCGCAGGCACGCATCGACGAACATCCCGATCTGGTCCGCATGCAAGCGGCCTTTCGTGCCGTGCGCGACGACCTGTCGGCCTGGGATGAGGTGGAGGGACAGCCGGCCCGAATCGCCTTCGTAACCATGCCGGGCGATGTGCGCCCTGGCTCCATCAACACGTTCGGCTGGATAAAGGGCGCGGCAATCGCGGCAAGCTTCGTGCTCGGTATCCTGCTGGCTGCGGCGTTCGCCAGCACCACCCTGACACGCACCGAGATCGGCTGGACGCTCAGCACCGGCCTGTCGCGCAGCGCCGCATCCGCGCCGGCAGCGCCGGTCTCGCAACCGAGCGCCACAACCTCGGTGGGTAACCCTTCAGTCGGCGAGATTCCAGTCGGCCAGAATCCAGCCGGCCAGACGCCCGTCGGTCAGACAGCTGTAGGTCGGGTTGCCGGCGGCAGGGTTTCAGGCGGCCAGGCGCGGCCGTTCCGCATGAGCACAAGCCAGTTCGGCATCGAGCCAATGCTGGTCGAGGTGCCCGGCAATCGCGAGCTCCAACTTCGCATCCTGGTGCGCCAGATGGTCGCTGCCGCCGAGCAGCGACATCAGCAGCAGACCGACTCGCTGCTCACCGACCTGTACCAGACTTTCGATACCCAGCGCACTAGCGATCTGAGCGTCGTCTTCGACGAGCTCGGCTTGCTGCGTTCTTCCACCGGGCTCGAGCTCGAGCGTACGAACCAGGTCATCGATTTCCTGGTTACCCGGATTGGTAGCGACATCGAGCCACAGGTACCCGAGCAGCGCGATGACTAACGCGATCACCACCAGGCACATCGGGAGGCTGGCGATCGGCGCGGTGGCAGCGCTGTTGCTCGCCGGCGGCAGCTCCTGGGCAGTGCCAAGAAGCGCAGTGCCGAAAAATGCTGGGCCGGAAAGTGCAGCGTCGGAAGGCGCGGCGCTGGAGGGCCAGGAGTCGCAGCGCCTGCGGCAGCTCGGGGTATTCGAGGGCCTGCTCACCGACCTGGTGCAAGAGCGTGTCTCGGTGCAGGTCAACACGACGATTGATCTGGAGCGCAGCGGCGACCCTGACGGCGATGGCGAAGCCAACCTCATGGCCCTGGAGCCGGTTGTCGTCAAGGTGGGCAGGCCGCTTGCCGCCCACGGGTTTTACCTCGACGGCTACGGCGTGATGTTCTCCATCCAAACGCCCCAGGTGGCGGTGCTGCCGCGCAGCTTCGATGCACGGATGGCGGCTCCGATGGCCATGCTGCGCGGCAGCGCGGGCTTGGACTTCGATGACTACCCCCTCGCCCCCGGCCTTATCGACATGCGCGCCGACATGCTCATGCGCTCCGTCGGCGATCTGCGCGTCCTCATGGAACGCGACGACGCCGCGATCGACATCGATGCCCTGCACGAGCTATCCAGGTTCGAAGACGTGCTGGAGGAGATTCGCAATTCGCTGGATCCCGGTACCGAAGGGACGGAGGAAGCCGCGCTCGATCGAGAGCAAGAAGCCACCGCACAGGCGCGGCGCCGGGATGAGGGAGCCTGGGCGCGCCCGCATTGGCGCGACAGCCGCGCATACTTCCGCGGCGCCATCGAGCAACAGCGCACCCTCAAGCAGATCCTCGAGCGCGACCATCAGCAAATCGCCAACGCCGTAAACGACGCGGCCATCGAGGCGCTGGCGCAGTTCGGCACCCTCTTGCGCGGCCTCGACTCCGACAACCAGGTGTCGATCATGGTGCTGCCGCCAAACCCCTGGATGCTGGCGCGGCGCAACGGCGTGGGCGTGGACCAGACCGAGTATGTGATCTCGATTCGCTACAAGGACATCCGCGACTTCGGCAACGAGAAGATCGACATGGAGAAGTTCCGCGAGCGCATCGAGATCCACAATCGGTTGGGCATCGAGGTGCCGATCGAAGCCCAGCAGCAGTAGCCAGGTTTCGCTAGGCCGGATCGGGCGCGGAATGCTATTCTGGGAGCATCGACTTCGGATCCGGGTAGTGCCGGAACAGCCGCAGAGTCGGGGGCGTCAGGGTTCGACGGGAGCACTGAAGCCGAGGCTGCATGTCGAGCGTTCCACGTATGCTCGTTAATCCCACGTGGAAACCAACACAACTGCCAACACACCGGTAGCTCTAGCGGCTTAAACACCCGCTAGCGTTCCCCGACCCGGGCCTGCAAGGGTCGGAGCGAACGCCGTTCAGCAGGCTGGCCGCCCAGTTCCGTTCGGGGGCGAGGCGGCGAGACACTACCCGGACTAGCGTCGTATCAGCTGGCCCGCCGGGTCGATACAGCGTGAACCTTTTCGGCGGGACAAGCATGTAGACGCTTCGCGCGGATTGTTTTCGGACGCGGGTTCAATTCCCGCCGCCTCCACTTTTATGTTGTTCTATCTATTGGAGTTACGGGAAGTCTCGCGGCCCGTCTCCACAATCTCCGTCACTGTAGGAGACGTTGTTGTTTCTCATGCATCAGCGGATCACCGGCAGGATGATCGCCGAAGGGTGATCGCGGTCGTGGCGGATCGTCTGCGTGGCCACTCGGATGTCGGACTCGGTCTCCTCCGCCAGTGGCTTGCCGGAGTTGAGGTTCCTGTTGAAGCGCGGGAAGTTGCTGCTGGTGATGTGCAGGCGGATGCGGTGCCCCTGCTTGAAGACGTTGCTGGTTTCCCAGAGCCGGATGCTGATCTCGTGGGTTTCGCCGGGCGTCAAAAGGCTCGGATGTTCCAGGGAGTCGCGGAACCGCGTGCGAATAGCTCCTTCGGTGATCTGGATGGCGTGCCCGTCCGGGCGAACGTCCGAGAGGGTCGCAAACAAGTCTGTGTCCACGACGTCGGTGGAAAAGAACAGCCGCACCTCGGCGGCACCGGTGACTTCGGTGTCCGCGGCGAGCGGTTCCGTGGTGTAGACCAGCAGGTCCTGTCGCTGCTGGGTGACGCGCTGATCCAGCGGGCCGAGGGGTGTGAGGCCCGCCCCGCAGCAACCGTGACCGCCGTACGTGGGAACCGGGTGGCGCGGATCGTAGGCATACTGATCGGGGGGCTCGTCGCCAGGCGGTTCGACGGTAAGCGCTCCGTCCCCGAAACGCGTGTTCGCTGCGCCATCGCTGTGCAGGAACAGCTCCATCGAATGCGCCCGCGACAGCGGCCACTCCTGCTCGTCGCGCCAGACGTTTTCGCCCATCACGAAGATGCGCACCGGCGCCTCCTCGGCGAGCCCGTTGGCGATGCCCTTGAGGTGATGGTCGAACCAGCGCAAGTGTAGGGCGCGCATGTCGATCGCCATCTGCGGCCCGAAGTCAACATCCCCGTACGCCGGATCGGTACGCACGCCGTGGCCCCACGGCCCGATGAGCAGCCTCTGCCATCGTCGCGAATGCTCGGAGCGCGAGAGCTTCCGCATGCCAACGTAGTTGCGCAGGGTCTCGGCAGTCAGATCGTCGTACCAGCCGGTAACGTGAAGGGCGGGAACGTCCATCTCGGCATAGCGATGCCGGACGCTCATCTGCCTCCAGAAATCGTCGTAGCGATCGTGGCTCAGCGTGTCGGCGACGAACGGCGAGTGGATGCCTATGTGATCCATCGCCGTGCGCAGCGGCAGCTGGCTCATCACGCGCATCCAATTCACCGCGGGCATGCGCTGATCTGTCGCGATGGCCCGCTGTCGGGTGCCCCAACTCAAGGCCGTCGCCAGGTGATAGAGGCCATCGGTAGACCAGATGCTCCCGAAGTTGTCGGACTGGGCGGCCACCGGCACCAGCGCCTTCACGTAGGGGCTTCGATAGGGCGCCGGCAGGAGCTGTGTGAACCCCGGATAGGACGTCCCGAACATGCCGATCTTGCCGTTGCACCACGGTTGCTCGCCGATCCATGTCTGGGTGTCGTAGCCGTCCCGGGCTTCATCCACATAGGGACGCCATTCGCCTTCGGAGGCGTATAGTCCCCGAGAGTCCATCAGGACGACCGCATAGCCGTGCTGCGTGTAGAACGTCGCCTCACGCTCACCGCGCCTTTTGTCGTACGGCGTGCGGCTGAGTAGCACCGGGAACGGTCCGTCTTCCGCCGGAAGGTAGATGTCGGCCGCCAGGGTGACACCGTCGCGCATCGGCACCGCCACGGCGCGCTGCACCTGAGCTGCAGCCTGGATGGTCGCCGGGGCCCGGTTGCCCGCGGCGACCTGGGTGCCGGTGTCCGCCCCGGGCCCTGCGCTCGGAGGTGGCGGCGTGTGCTGGTGGCGCGCCGCTGGCTCGACCTGCCCTGCCGCCAGGCAGGCCGCGAGCGCCACGCACCGAGCGGCGCTCCCGACAGCGTTCATCGCGCGGCCCCAGGCGGGACAGGGTCCGGAAAGAAGCGGCTGATCGTCGCCGCGCTGCTCGCACGGGTGCAGCAGGACACCGCAACCATCAACGTCATGGAGGCGATCACCCCTGGGTAGATCTCGTGAAAGCCGATGAGGCCCAGGCGCTTCAGCGAGAAGCCGACGATGGCGAACGCGATGCCGCCGACCATGCTCGCCAGCGCACCAGCCCGCGTGGCGCGGCGCCAGAACAGCCCGAAGAAGAGCGGCGCGAACAAGGCCGACGCCATGCCGCCCCAGGCGATAGCGCCGATCAGGCTGATCAGCGGTATCGGGCGTGTCGAAACATAGAGAGCGACCAGGGTGACGGCCGCTCCGAAGAGCAGGGTTGCCAGGCGGCTGACGCGCAGCAGGCGCGCATCGTCGGAGCGGCCGGCGGCTGGCGCGTAGACGTCGACGGCAAAGTAGAGCCCCACGATGTGCAGCAGCCCGTCGGTGGTGGAGTGTACCGAGGCCGTGATCGCCAGCAGTATCGGGATGCTGATCCAGCCTCCGATGACATTCCTGAACAGGTACGGTAACGCGCCGTCGCCCCGCTGATCGGCCGGAATGAGCATGCCGGCCCCGACGCCGCAGATGATCACCGAGAGCAGCAACACCATGATCACGACCGCGCCGATCGCAACCTGCCGCCGCGCCACGCCGGCATCCCGGCTGGCGTAGAAGCGATGCAGATAGTAGGACTGCGTCGGGATCCCGAGTCCCCACACCAGCGCCCAACCGATGAAATCGCCGGCGTTCTGCACGCTGCCTCCGAAGAAGTGCGACAACGGCTCCGGCGGCGCGGTGATCACCTGCCAGCCCGTCTTCCACAGAACTGCGGCGGCGCCCGTCACCACGCCGCCTCCGAGCAGAACGGCCTGGATGAGATCGGTCCTGACGACGGAGATCAGGCCGCCCAGAACCGTGTAGGTCACGAACACCGTACCGACCAGCAGGACGGCCGCCGGCACGGCCAGGCCGATCAGGATGTTCAAGGTGATCGCCACGCCGAGCAGCTGCACGACCAAGGTGATGGAGTAGAGCGCGATGATCGCCAGCGCGGCCAGGGTTCCCAGCCCCGGCGACTCGTAGCGCACTCGCAGGAGCTCGGGCACCGTCGTGAGTCGCGACCTGTGCATGCGCCGCGCGGCGACGACCAGGAGGATCCACCCGGTCGCGTAGCCGTAGCAGGTGAACGCTGCCGCAGCCCATCCGTACCGCGACGCGTATCCGGAGACGCCGATGACGGTGACCGCCGACAGGAAGGTCGCTACGAACGCGCCCGTCGCCATCACCGTCCCCATGGTCCGATCGGCGACCGCGTAGGAGGCGAAAGAACCCTTGCGGTAGCCCCAAAGGCCAACCGCGAGGACGAAGGTGGAATAGGCGATGAACGTGGCCAGCAGCGTGGCGTTCATCGCGGTCGCCGCCTGCCCTCCAGGCTCTCGAGGACCAAGGTGAGGATCAAGGGAACCAGTGCGATCGCAATCGCCGAGGCCAAGATCCAGTAGACGGTCACTGCGGCCTCAGCCGACCATGCGGCGCGCCGCTTCCAGCGTCGCCTGGTTGCTGGTGATGACGGGAACACCGAACCGCGCCTGCCCGGACTCGATGGCATCGATTGCCTGCCAGTTCGTGCAGGAAAGGAACACGCAATCGGCTTCGACGCCGGTCATCTGCGAATCGACGAACTCGACGATCTCCGTCGGCATGACCTTGCCGATGTCGCAGTTGTCGCGAATGCCCATGCCCGCGACCTTGGCGAGCTCGTAGCCGCCCGCGGTGACGCAACTTGCTACGCTGCTCGTCAGGTCCTCTTCGTACGGCGTGAAGACGGCCACCCTGCGGGCACCGATCGAGCGCAGCTGCGCGAGCACCGATTCGACCACCGTCAGGGCCTTGCACCCCGTGCCTCGTTCGATGCTTCGCGCGATTCCTCGATCGTGCTCGATCCCGTCCAGTGACCCGGCAGACGTACAGCCGAAGATCACGACGTCGGGTTCCGTCGTCTTGATGAGCCCTATCGATCGCGGCAGCTCTTCGTCGAGCATCCGCCTCTCGGCCTTGCGAGTCACCTCGTGCAGGTAGATCCGCGATGTGCTGATCGTACAGGTCGCACCGAGACGACGATGAAGATCGGGCTCCATGACGGTGTTCGACGAAGGAACAATCAAGCCGATCCTCGGCCTCGCAGATGGCATCAGCGGATACTGTCAAGTTAAGGAAACGAGATCAACTGCGCCGTGCACGGACAGACCGCAGCATTCCGGACGTCCTCGCGGTCGGGGCTGACCAAGTTGAAGACTCCGTTGGATCTCGCACGCTCCAGCGATAGGCTTCAGGCGCAGCGACCGCAGGAGGGAACAGACAGCACGGCGAGAGGAGTCATGTCTTTGAGAATCGTGGGAGTTGGCATCGTCGTCTTCGCGGCCGCGTCGCTGGCCGCATTGAGTGCCTGCCAGCAACCCGGCGACACCGTGCGCATTGACGACGATGACATCGGCGGGGTGGTAAGCGGACCGCTCGGGCCCGAGGCGGGTGTCTGGGTCATCGCGGAAACAACCGACCTGCCCACCAAGCTCAACAAGATCGTGGTCACGGACGATAGCGGACGCTACCTGCTCCCCGACCTACCGAACGCGAGCTACGACGTGTGGGTACGCGGCTACGGGCTGGTCGATTCGTCGAAGGTTCCGGTCACGCCGGGCACTGTTCAGAACCTGACAGCGGTGGCGGCACCCGATCCACACGCGGCAGCGCAATACTACCCGGCCGGGTACTGGTTTTCACTGATCCAGGCACCGGGCACGGACGAGTTCCCGGGCACGGGACCCCAAGGCAATGGCATCTCATCGAACATGGGAAGCCAGGCCGAGTGGCTCAGGGCGGTGAAGTCGGGTGGCTGCATGGCCTGTCATCAAATGGGCAACAAGGCCACGCGGGAGATCCCCGCAGAGCTGGGCGAGTTCGACTCCCTGGTGGCCGCGTGGGAGCGGCGCATCGAGTCCGGCCAGGCGGGCGGGAGCATGCGCAACGGCCTCAACAGGATGGGCCGGCGGCGGACGTTGGAGGTGTTCGCCGACTGGAGCGAACGGATCACCGCCGGAGAACTGCCGGAGACGCCGCCCAGACCGCAAGGTTTGGAGCGCAATGTCGTCATTACCCAGTGGGACTGGGCCGACCCGAAGGCGTATCTCCACGATCAGGTTTCCACCGACAAGCGGAACCCCACCGTCAACGCCAATGGCCCGATTTACGGGGCGCTCGAGGCCAGTGCGGACTACACGCCGGTCCTGGATCCAGTGCGTCACACGGCGACCCAAGTGACACTGCCGGTCCGCGATCCGGACACCCCCGTCGCCTCGGGACCACCACTAAAGCCGTCACCCTACTGGGGAAACGAAGCGATCTGGACCAGTCGCGCCAACGCGCACAATCCGATGCTCGATCAGCAGGGACGGCTCTGGCTTACCTCGAGAGTCCGCCCGCGTGAGAATCCTGCTTTTTGTCAAGAAGGGTCGGACCATCCTTCGGCGCAGCTGTTTCCTGTCGCCGGATCGGGCCGCCATCTCGCTATGTACGATTCGACGTTGGAGGAGTTCGCGCTCATCAGCACCTGTTTCAGCACCCACCATTTGGTGTTCGCCGAGGATGCTGACCACACCCTGTGGACAAGCGGTGGCGGCCAGGTCATCGGCTGGCTGAACACGAAGATGTTCGACGAGACCGGCGATGAGGAAAAGTCGCAGGGTTGGACTGCGCTCATCCTCGACACCAACGGCAACGGCAAACGGGATACCTATGTGGAGCCCGACGAGCCCATCGATCCCACCAAGGACAAGCGGATCAGCGCAGGCTACTACGGCGTTGCCGTGAGCCCCGTCGATGGATCGATCTGGGGATCGTCGTTGGGCTTCCCCGGCTCGATTATTCGGCTCGACCCGGGGCCAGACCCGCCGGCGACGGCTCTGACGGAAAACTACCTGCTGCCGTGGGGCAACCCGGAGGCAACGGTGCAAGGGTACTCACCGCGCGGAATGGACATCGACCGCAACGGTGTCGTATGGACGCCCCTTGCCAGCGGACACCTCGCCAGCTTCGACCGCCGCAAGTGTACGGGGCCGCTCAACGGGCCGACGGCGACCGGCCAGCACTGCCCGGAAGGCTGGACCTTCTATCCAGAGCCGCTACCGCAACTCAAAGGCGTCACGGATTCGGGCAGCGCCGAGGCTAGCTACTACACCTGGGTGGATCAGTTCGACACGTTGGGATTGGGCGAAAACGTGCCGATTAATACGGGCAACGGGTCCGAAGCGCTGCTGGCCCTGAAGGACGGAGAGTGGGTCGTCATGCGCGTGCCCTATCCGCTTGGGTTCTACACCAAGTGGTTGGATGGCCGCATCGATGATCCGAGCACCGGCTGGAAGGGCAAGGGCCTGTGGGCGACATACAGCACCCGAACGCCTTTTCACCTCGAAGGAGGCAAAGGCACGACAAGCAAGGTCGTGAAGTTCCAGCTGCGACCCGACCCGCTAGTGCGGTGAACGGACCAGATCTCCGCTGAGAGCCGCAGGGCTGACGCCAACGAGAATCACACGTTAGTTCGTCGTCGGCACGGGCTTGCGTAGCAACTCGGCGAGGCTCAGCTCGTTGGCCCCGTCGATGATCTTGGCGAACGCGCGAGCCACGGCCTCGAGTCCGACTGAGGGGATCAGCGCCGCAATGTCCAGATCCGTGTGCTTGTGCTCAGGAGAGCGGATGAGCTGGATCGAGGGCGCCTCCTCGTCTATCGATCCGATCTCGCCTGAGGCGCTCGGATGCATCGGCCCGACGAGGCTCACTCCGAAGGTACGGTAGGCGTCGAGCGCCACGTCGAGCAGCGCGTCGCTTCCGTGTACCCACCACCGGCGGGGCGAGATGCCCGCCGTTCGTCTCAGCTCGGTCCCGTAACCCAGGAACTGCGCGGACGCGATGTGCTCGGCGTTGAGCAACAGCGCGCACCTGTCGAGCATCCCCTGTTCGAGCATGTAGGGCGAGTTAGGCGAGCCGATGTGGTGACCGGCAGTGCCGATGAAGATCATGTTCCGGCGGCGCTGTTCTCGAGGCAGCCGGGAGAAGTGCTCCGCCAGCGCAACCATCACCGCCAGACCCGATGCGTTGTCCAGAGCCGCATCGAACCACCCGTCTTGATGCGCTGTGACGATGATCGTCTCGTTCGTCATGCCGGACAGCGTTGCGTACTGGCTCGGGCTCGTTAGCCCCTCGCGCATGTCGAGCTCCAGGCTTGCGGAGATCTTCACCGACCCGGCCGCGATCAGGTCTCGCAGTCGCCTGCCGTCTTCGTACCCGATCCAGAAACCAGGTGTATCCAACGCTGGCATGTCCTGGATCACACCCAAGTTCTCGGCATATCCCCAGATGCCGATCGCCAGCGCGGCGCCCTCCGCCTCTGCACGCTGGGTCACCTCTTCCCAACGCGAGGAGTTCCCCATCTGGCCGGGCGCGAGCATCGCCTGGAACACGACGGCTTTGCCAGCTACTTGACGGCCGGCAAAGTCCGCGGCGGTGCCCAGGCCAACCCAGACCGCGTCGACGCTGAGCGGGTCGGACATCTCGGAAGGAGTGACCACCGCTTGGTCCGTGTATCGGCCTGAACCCCAGACTGTACGTGGCGGCGCCGGGTACACACTGGAGAAGGTGAGCATCTGTCCGCTACCGGTCGCGGTCAGCTCCCAATCCCGCGGCCACCACTGTCGTCCCAGCTCGAACGACACGCGATGGATGTTCTCCAGTCCGAGATCGCGGAACTTCGCCTCGAGCCAGTCCGCCGTCATCACCTCGTACTCTGAACCAGAGATCCGACCCCAGTACCTGTTGCCGTCGTCCCGGCTGCGGCGCGAAATAGACACGACCTCTTCGAGCAGTTCCTTGATGTGATGCCCGTCGATATCTGCATACACCCAATCGCGGCCCGACAAGGGCATGCGCATGTAGTCGAACGCCTCGTCGCGAACCTCTCCGTCGGTGTCCAGGAGCACCCCGGCATCCTGTGCCTGCAGTTCGAAGCCGACGAAGGCAAACATGATGATCGCGGCAGACTTTCCTATGCAGGAAGCAAAACCCCAGGACGTGTGCTCGCGCCTTTCCTGCATGACTGCTGACCTCCCCGAGCTCAAGCCACCGGAGCCTGGTCGCGCGCGAGCATATCGTGGGCCACCCTCCACACTCACACCCTCGTTACCGGTCACTCTCGTGCGTAAATCTCGCGTCCCCCCACGATCGTCCGCAGTATCGGGACGTAGCGGATCCGATCCACGTCGATCGTGAACACGTCCTCTCCCAGCACTACGAAGTCTGCCAGCTTGCCAACCTCGATGGTCCCCTTCACGTCCTCCGAGAAGGTCTGGTAGGCGGGTGCCCACGTATGCAGGTGGACGGCCTCCGAGCGCGTAACGGCCTCTGCCGGGCCGTACACCCGATCGTCCCAACCCTTCCGCGTGATCCCGGCCCACAGACTGACGCGCGGACCGTAGGGCGCGCCGTCCGAGCCCCAGCTCACCCATACGCCGGCGTCGAGCAGCGATCGAGTGGGGTTCATCGTGGCCTCGCGGTCGCCATCAAGCGCCTCGGTGGCGAACGCTCCGAGACCGACGGTGAAGCTTGGCTGGCTGGCAACGCCGATACCGAGGCGCGCCATCGCGTCGATGGTCGCCTGCGGCGGCTTGACGGATACGTGGTGCAGGTAATGGCGGTGATCCTGGCGCGGCAGCTCGGTGAGGATCCGCTCCAGCTGCTCCACCACCATCTTGGCGGCACCGTCTCCGATGGCATGGATCCCGAGCTGCCAACCCAGCTCATGGGCCCGCCGGGCCACCGGATAGAAGGCGGTGGCCGGAATGCGCACCACGCCCTGGAACTCCGGGCGGTTCTCGTAGGGCTCGAGCGACCAGAACGCCGGCGCGCTCAAACCGCCGTCAATGCTCATCTTGATGGCGCCGAGCCGAAGTCGATCGTCGCCGAACCCGGTGACGAAGCCGATCGACTCGAGCTCCTGGACGGCCTCGCGAACCGCTAGATCGAGGTCGTCGTAGGCATCGTAGCCAGGCCGCAGACGTAGCTGAACCGTGGCCCGCGGAAGCTCCTCGCCATGACGCTCGTAGAGTGTCTGGATGGTGCGCAGCTCGTCCGGGCGCACCGACGCGATGTTGACGCTCGTCACACCTCCGCTGGCGTGCTGGAGCAAGCTGCGACGCATGTTCTCGATGGCCTGTCGCTGATCGATCACCGTGGCCCGACGCGAAGGCGCCTCCTCCTCGACCAGGCGCCGCGCGGCGTCGTAGAGCCGGCCGTCGGGCTCACCGGTGGCGTCCTTGCCAACCTCGCCGCCGCCGGCGGAGTGCGTGGAGCGGCTGATCCCCACCAGGGTGAGGGCGCGGGAATTGAGAATCGTGGTGTGCGGACCCCGCGTGAGCAGCACCGGGTGGTCGAACGCGCCTTCGTCCAGGTCCCACCGCGTGGGCAGGGTCTGGTTCGGCCAAACCTCACGGCTCAGCGCCCCCAGAATCCAATCTCCCTGCGGCGTTTCGGCCGCCTTGTCGCGCAACGCGTCCTGCAGGCCGGTGATCTCGGTCGCATCGCGAATCCACTCGGGCACCTCCGCGATCAGGCCGCCCTTCCACTCCATCAGCCGGGGGCCGTCGCGCCCGAGGTGGATGTGGTTGTCGAAAAACCCTGGCAGCATCGTGCGGCCATCGAGATCGACAAGGCGTGTCGCCTCGCCCCGGTGGGTCAGCAGTAGCTCGTCGGCTCCCACCGCGATGATCCTGCCGTCGCGCACCGCGACCGCCTCCGCGAAGCCCTCATCGAGGCCCTTGAAGATCTTGCCGTTGCGATAGATCACGTCGGCAACGACCGTGCTCGAGACCTGCGGAGCGGCAGGCGCGGCCACGGACGCCACGACCAGCATGGCAGCAACCCCTATCCCTACGGCCTTCTGCATCATCGACCTCGTCTGCGATCGCGGCTCGCGGCGGTAATCATCGCCGCACTCTGCCAGGATCTCCGTCAAGTTGACAATGCCCGTCTGCGTCCGCCGTTCACATGCGGCTCAACCCAGCGGCTCGAGAGAGGCCGCGAGCTCACGCGCCTCCTCGACTGATAGTTCTTGCAGCGGCGCGCGCACGGCACCGCCGTCGAAACCACGCTGCCGGGAGGCAGCCTTGACCTTGGGAACATAGTTGCCTCTCCAGATGCAGAGCAGCGACGGGATCATGCGCGACCACAGTTCCATGGCGCCGGCGATGTCGTTGCTGGCTACCAGCTCGAACAGGCGCACGCTCTCGTGCGGCATGTAGTTTGCGCCACCCCAGATACACCCTTGCGCCCCGGCGATGAAGCTGAAAACGGTGTTGGGATCGCACCCGTTCAACACGTTGTATCCGGTGGCGAGGTATTCCTGGTGGGTGGCCAGGTCGCCGGCGCTGTCTTTGATGTAGTTGAAATGCTCGAGCTGGTTCAGGCGCTTGAACAGGTCGACCGAAACACCGATGCCGGTGGCTTGCGGGATGTTGTAGCCGATGACGTCGGTTTCGATCGCGGCATCGACGGCCTCGTAAAACGCCAACAACCCGTCGTCGTCCTCGGGGCCTTCGAGGTAGGGCGGCAGAATCATCAGCGCATCGGCGCCGAGTCCCTGAGCGTGCTTGCTGCGCTCGATCACTTCGTCGGGCACCAGCGCCGAGGTCTGGCAAATCAGGTTACAGCGTGCCTCGATACGCCCGGCGCCGAGCTCGTAAAGCCGATCGCATTCCTGTCGGGTGAGGTAGGGATGCTGCCCGGTGCCAGCACCGAGCACCAGCCCATGGACGCCGGCGTCGATGTAGAGGTCGATTAACTCTTCCCAGCGTGCATAGTCGATGCTGCCGTCGGCATGCATCGGGGTTTGCATCGCCAGGTTGATCCCGGTCAGTTCGCTCAATGACTTCTCCGTCTAATGTCCTGTAACAGAGGTTCGTTGCATATTGCTGGGACGAGATGGGGGCAAGCTCAAGGCGTGATGAGGATGGCGATGCGGTGGCCATCGTCGACGAATCGCAACGCTGAGATTGCCCCCATATCGACCCAGCCCTCCGGGTGGCCGCGGGACCGGCCACCTCCGGCGTCGGCCCTCCTCTGCGATACCCTCAGCATCGCCGTCGTCGTGCCTCCTTGGATTCGACTCAGTCGCGCTCGCCACAATATGCAACGAACCTCTGTTACAGGACACTCGCAGGGTGCTGAAGAACTCTGGCGGTCATCCTAAAACGCGCACGGCGACTGCCCTGACTTGGCTCCCTTTCGCTCGTGCTATGGTGCCGCGAAATCTGAGGGGCATAAGTGAGCTTCTATACCTAGATGAAACACCAAGCGAAGGCACCAGGACTACTGCCAGTCATGATGCTGCTGGCTCTGGCGCTCTCTCTGACGCTTGGGGTGGCCGGCGCGGCCCAGGACGCCATCGTCGACGTTGATGGCGTATGGGGAATCTCCGACCCAGGAACCGATGGAGAAGGCGCCAACTGCGACCGCTGGGCTACGGGCCCCGGTGCTAGGCCTGATGCCATCAGCGACACCGACCCGGCCATTCAGAACCAGGCGACAAACGACGAGAACCAAGTGCGGTATGGGGCTCAGGACGTGAACGATGATCCTCCGCCCTGCCACGATTTTGCCGACCAGAGCGGATTCGGTTTCGACGGAGTGTACGGCGCCAGCGTGCCCACCGATGGGACCTCGTTCAAGCTGGGGACATTCACCCACTACAACGCCGTCACCAATGTTGACCTGGCCGATTACAACCCGCTGGGGAACGTCAGGCTCACGATTACGCGATGAATGCGCTTCGCCGTGTTGCCCGAGTCGGCTCGAGGATGTTCTCCACCGCGGGTGTTGCCCTGCTTGTGCTGTTGGGAGGCCTCGGCGGCTGCAGTGCCGTGGGCATGGGCGCAGTCGTGGGCGCAGCCGTGCTCGCCGACGATCCGAGCGTAGATCCTGGCTTTCTTTCGGCCCTCGAGTGGCGGTTCGTCGGGCCCTTCCGTGGAGGGCGTGCCCCGGCGGTGGCGGGAGATGCCGACAACCCCCTCGTCTTCTATTTCGGGGCTGCCCACGGCGGTGTGTGGAAGACCACCGACGCCGGAAGGAACTGGCGGAACGTGTCGGACGGCTTCTTCGAGTTCCCGGCGGTGGGAGCCCTGGACGTTTCGCTCTCGGATCCCCAGGTGATCTTCGCGGGAACTGGTGAGGGGCTTCAACGGCAGTTCATCTCGCCCGGAGACGGGGTCTACAAATCGACCGACGGCGGCGAGACGTGGACCCACGTGGGCCTTCGAGAGACCCGGCACATCGCCAGGCTGCGTATTCATCCCACCAATCCCGACATCGTCTACGTGGCGGCAATGGGCGACATGTTCGGCCCCAACCCGGAACGCGGCTTCTACCGCACCACGGATGGGGGGGGGAGACGTGGGAACAAATCCTGTATCGGAACGTGTTTTCCGGCGGTGTGGATCTGACGATCGATTGCTCGAACCCACAGCTGATCATCGCCGCCCTGAACCACCATGTGACCTACCTGTCAGACGAGGTGAGCGGCGGGCCCGGCACCGGACTCTTCAAGACCACGGATGGTGGGGATACCTGGACGGACATCACCCACAACCCCGGAATGCCAGAGGGGATGGTCGGCAAGATCGGAATATCCATCTCCCCGGCTGACCCTGACCGGGTGTATGCGTTCGTCGAGGCCGACGGAGGCGAGGGCGGGATCTATCGTTCCGACGACGGCGCGGCCACCTGGCAGTTGACGCATCAAGACCCCGGCAAGATGGAGATCCCCAATTCGTACAACCACATCACCGCCGACCCCCAGGATCCCGACGTCGTCTATATCCAGCCCATCAGCGGTTTGCATAAGTCCACGGACGCGGGCCGCACCTTCCAACGTGTACGCCTGGAGAACTGGGACCCTCATGCGTTGTGGATCGATCCGAACGATTCTCGCCGAATAATCGAAGGAGGCGACGGGGGGGCCTCGGTGACGTTGAACGGTGGCGAGTCCTGGTCGAGCCTGGAGAACCAGCCCACCGCAGATCTTCTCAGTCTGGCGGTAGACGACCAGGAGCCCTACTGGCTCTACGGAGCTCAGAACGACAACAGCCACATCGCGATCCCGAGCCGAACCGACGATCGGTTCATCGGCTGGAAGCACTACCTTCCCATTCCGGCCGGCGAGGGCGGGCACACGGCGGTGAAGCCTGACGGCAGCGTGGTCTATGCGAACGATCGGACCAGGACGGTCCGTTTCGACCGGGCAACCGGGCAGGCCCCGCACATCAGCGTCTGGCCCGAGGTGGAGTTCGGTACAGCCGTCGAAGACGTGAAGTACCGGTTCTACTACTCGTTCCCGATGCTTCTGTCGCCGCACGATCCTGGCGTTCTCTACACGGGGGCGCAGTACGTCTTCCGATCCACTGACGAAGGCAAGTCCTGGGACCGCATCAGTGCCGATCTCACGCGGAACCACCGGGAGGCGATGGGCACGATCCCCGGAAGGCCCATCAGCTCCAACGCGTCGTCGCTTTTCTACGTGAGCCTCATCCGGACCGTCGCAGAGTCTCCCCTGCAGGAGGGTGAGCTCTGGGTGGGCACCGACGACAGTACGGTCCAGGGCTCGGACCTCTCGGATTCTGATCACGATGTCGACCACTTGCGAAAGCCGATCGCTGAGCTCAACCATGAGCTCGAACTGGGCCCTGAGATCGGCGTCGCTGGCCTAAACTGCGGGAGGATTCGAAGGTGAAAGCCAGCGGGATCCTGGGGCAATTGAGGGAGATCGAGGGCGTTCTCACGATATGGATGGGGTCCCCGGACCACCCGATGATGTGGGGCGCCCCGGGCTTGATCCAGAAGATGAGCAGCCTCTTGGGTTATGTCAGCGCGGCCGATGCCAGACCGACGGAATCGATGTACGCGGTACTCGAGGACCTCTCGGAACGCTTCGAGATCCAACGGAACCGGTTGAACCAGGTCATTGAGCAAGACGTCAGGCCGCTGCTTTCCCGCTGATGGAGAGATAGACAACTCCAGCGCCCTGCAGGTGCTGGCCTGACTCGTCGCACTACCAAGCAGCCCGTCTGCCAGAGAGGTCAATTGCCAATGCGAAGACGTTCGCTCATCGGGCTCACTTTGCTCGGGTTGCTGCTGGTCGGCGCGGGCTCGGGAACGCGAGCCTTGGCGCAGGACGCCGACGCCCTCCGTAATCTCCGGGTCGATGATTACTTCGCCCTGAAGAACGTGGGCAGCCCGCGCATCAGCCCAGACGGCGCCTGGGTCACTTACACGGTCGGGACCAAAGATCTCGAGAACGACCGTTCCGAAACGCGGCTGTGGGTGGTCTCGACCTCCGGCGGCGAAGCGGTGCCCATGACGGCCAAAGGCAGCTCTTCGCGGCAGCCCAGATGGAGCCCCGACGGCAAGTACCTGACGTTCCTGTCGGAAGGCGACAGCGGGCAACAGGTGTTCACGCTCGACCGAAGCGGCGGGGAGCGCGTCCAGCTCACCAGTGTGGTTCAGGGCGTCGAGGCCTACGAGTGGTCGCCCGATGGTAAACGACTCGTGCTCCTGATCCGCGATCCGGAGCCCAGCCAGGGGGAGGCCCCCGGACGGACCCTGGGTGATCGACCGTTTGCAGTTCAAGGATGACTATGTGGGCTATCTGAATCGTCAGCGCGCCCATCTCCATGTCTTCGACATCGAGACGAAGGCCAGGGTGCAGATCACCTCGGGCGACTACGAGGACTACGATCCGACCTGGTCTCCGGACGGGAGCGTGATCGCCTTCGTCAGCAACCGCACCGACGAGCCCGACGCCAACTACAACAGCGACATCTGGCTGGTGAAGCCGGACGCCTCCCACGAGGACCAGAGTCCGGTCCGGGTGACCTCCAACCCCGGGTCTGACGACAGTCCAGTCTGGCACCCCGACGGCGAGCGGCTCGCCTACATCACCACGATCCGGCCCGAAATGGCCTTGGCCTACCTGCAGACGAAGCTAGCGGTGATCCGGGTCGGTGACGACGAGCCCGCGTTGCTCACGGAGTCCCTCGACCGGAAGGTGTACGCGCCACGTTTCGCGCCCGACGGAGAACACATCTACGTGCTGCTCGAGGATTGGGGCCAGGTCCATCTGGCCGCTGTGTCCGTGGACGACGGCAGCTTGAGCCGGCCGATCGCCGGACGGCGCGCGGTGCAGACGGCCACCGTGGGTCCAGACGGCACCGTCGTGGCGCTGGTCAGCGAGCCCCGGTTGCCGGCCGAGCTGTTTGCCCTCGATGCCGAGCCCACAGCCTCCCCGCGACTACGACGCCTCACGCACGTCAACGACGAGCTGCTGAAGACGATCGCGCTGGCCGACGCCGAGGAGGAGCGCTTCCCCGCCGTCGACGGAACCGAGATCCAGGCCTTCGTCTACAAGCCGCGCTCGTTCGACCCGACGCTCCGCCACCCGACCCTGCTCTGGCTTCACGGCGGGCAGGAGTCGCAGTACGACTACGGCTTTAATTTTCGGGTACAGCTCTTCGCCGCCAACGGCTACGTGGTGGTGATGCCGAACGTTCGAGGATCGGGAGGCAGGGGGCTCGACTTCACGCTCTCGAACTTTCGCGCCTGGGGCACCCACGACTCCGAGGACGTGATCACCGCCACCGACCACGTCGTGGAGCTGGGCTACGCCGACCCCGATCGGCTCGGCATCGGCGGCTGGTCCTACGGAGGGACGCTTACGAACGACGTGATCACCAGAACGGATCGGTTCGCGGGCGCCGTTTCCGGGGCCGGTAACGGGCTGTGGATCACCAACTACGGCCACGACCGCTACCAGGACTGGTACGACACGGAGCTCGGCCGGCCCTGGGAGAGCCGCGAGGTGTGGGAGAGAGTTTCGCCGTTCAACAGGGTCCAGAACATCACCACGCC
Source organism: Acidobacteriota bacterium (assembly GCA_965205505.1). Lineage (GTDB taxonomy): Bacteria > Acidobacteriota > UBA890 > UBA890 > WLXD01 > DASCOT01. Next base: position 1,198,959 of record CBDBHB010000009.1, on the reverse strand, counting down.
GACGCTCTTCATAGGAGGCGAGAAGGACTGGAACGTCCCGATCATCAACTCCGAGCAGATGTACCAGGCGATGAAGCAGTTGGGCCGCGAGACCTCGCTAGTGGTCTACCCCGACGCGCACCACGGCATCAGGCGGCATAGCTATCAGAAGGACCTGCTGGAGCGCTTTCTCGCCTGGTTCGAGAAATACGTGAAGGGCTCGTGACGAAGAGCAGACTCAAGGTCCCACACACTCTGGTCATCCTCATCGCGATGGTGATCCTCGCCCAGGCCCTCTCATACGTGCTTCCCGCCGGGGAGTTCGAACGGGTGGAGAATGCCGCCGGACGACTGCAGGTGGTGCCCGGCAGCTTCCAGTTCACCCCCGACGCTCCGGCGTTGTCGCCGCTGGCCATCCTGACGGCCATTCCCAAGGGTCTCGGCGGAGCACACCAGATCATCTTCCTCGTCTTCATCATCGGGGGCGCATTCGCCGTTCTACGGGCCACGGGAGCGGTGGATGCCGCTCTGGGAGCCCTTCTGAGGCGCTGGGGGGATCGACCCTTCTGGTTGGTGGCCGGCGGAATTGCCCTGTTCGCTGTTGGGTCGAGCACCATCGGATTCGGCGAAGAGTATTTCCCCTTCGTACCCGTCCTCATCACCCTGTCTCTCGCCCTCGGATACGACAGGATCACGGCTGTGGGGATCATCATGGTCGGGTACGGCGTCGGCTACGGCGCTGCCCTCATCAACCCCTTCACCGTTATTCTCGCGCAGGACATCGCGGGGCTCCAACCCGCATCGGGGCTCTGGTACCGCGTCGTGCTCATGGTCGTCTTCCTGCCGATTGGCATTCACCACGTCTGGTCATATGCCAAGAAGGTGGGGCGGGATCCGGCGGCGAGCCTGGTGGCCGACGTTGAGGCGCCCGAAGGGGTGGTGCCGATCTCCAATGGCGGAGATGGAGAGGCCGGCGCAGACCATCCTCCGATGACCACCACGCACAAGCTGGTCCTGGCCGCCGTTGGCATCTCGCAGATCGTCCTTGTCTACGGGCTGAGCCAGCGGGGCTGGTATCTGATCGAGATGCAAGCAGTCTTCGTCGCCCTCACGGTGATCATTGCCATCATCGCCCGCCTGAGCCCCGACCGCACAGCGGTGGAGTTCGGCGCGGGCGCGGCGAGCCTCACCAGCACCGCCCTGCTGATCGGCGTGGCGCGGGGCATCCAGGTGGTGCTGAACGAGGGCGGCATCGTGGACACAGTGGTCCACGGCATCAGCCTTCCCCTGCAGCAGCTTCCAGGCGCCGTTTCCGCCGTGGGGATGTTCTTCGTTCAGAGCCTCGCCAACTTCGTGGGCGTCAGCCGGCAGGTGGCGGTGCTGGCCTTCCAGTTTGGCGACGGGTTCAGCAATATCCTGGTTCCCACCCAAGCCGTGATCGTCGGAGCCCTGGCCATGGCGGCAATCCCATACGACCGCTGGCTGCGCTTCATCCTGCCCTTCATGGTGAAGATCTGGATCGTCGGCTCGATCGCATTGGTCGTGGCCGTATGGATCGGATACGCCTGAGAGAGCCCGCCCCGATGGGGTCGCTGGGACAAGGAGGTTGCGGCGGCCGGCAGCGCTACCCGGGTGAGGGGCACAGATCCTACTGGAGATAACCAAGAGCACGGAGCGAGCGAGCGAGCTCGTCGTCGATCACCACGTCCGGCGACTCGAGCAGCGGCTTTCGGGAGGAAACCATGCCCTGCAAGACAAGCCGTAGATAGCCGATCGACGCCGGAGACTCACCGATTAAGTCCATCAGCTCACTGGCGTCGGTACGCCACCGAAACAGCTGGGTTGCCCCGCCGACCTCTGGCACGCCGCGATACCACTCCATGAGGTGGTGGTCGCTCGTCAAAAGGCTGTCGACGCGCCATTGGTCCAGGTCGAGGTGTGCCAGCAAGCGCCGCTCGGCAAAGCGTGGGGCTTCGGTGCCCTCGACGGCGCTCAGAACCAATGGCACCAGGCTGTCGCCATGGTGCTCCGACAGGGGGGGCTCACCCACCAGATCGAGAATCGTCGGCAGGAGATCGACATGCTGAACGGGGACGGTGACGCGCGTGCCGGCAGCCCAGCCGCCCGGGAACTTGATCACCAGCGGGACGAAGATCATCTCTGAATAGAGCGTCCGCCCGTGCCCGAATCCCCCGTGGTCGTAGAACTCTTCACCGTGATCGGACATGAACACGATGACGGTCGAGTCGTAGATGCCGAGCTCTCGCAAGCGATCGAGCATGAGCCCGAACTGCGCGTCGTTGTGGGCGATCTCGCCATCGTAGAGGTCCGTTGCGAGACGCACTTCCTCTTCTATGGAAGAGCCCGGCAACTGCTGGCGTAGGTGGGGAATCAGCAGCCCATCGGAGTTGCGAGCGAGCGGAGAATCAGCAACGAAGCGCGAGCGATATGGCTCGGGTGGTGTATATGGGTGGTGCGGGTCCATGGTGTGCAGGTAAGCGAAGAAGGGCCGGTCGGTTTGGCGCCTTGCGAGCCATGCGAAGAAGTGGTCGTTCACCCGGTCCGACAACTCGGCATCCTGGACACCCTGGTTGGCGCCTAGGGGAACCCGCAGCGGGAGGACCTCCACGGCATCGAATCCGACGTCAAAGCCGAACCGGGACGTCACGTTGATGTTGGTGATCACGGCGTACGTCTGATAGCCGTTGTGCCCGAGCAACTTCTGCATCGTTACGGCTTCGGCGGAAAGGCTGTCGTCGCGCTTGAGCACGCTGTGGGAGCGTGGCCCGAGGCCGGTGAGAATCGAAGCTACCGAGGTTCGAGTCCATCCGGACTGCGCCATCGGGTGGTCGAAGATCACCCCCTCGGTGCTCATGGCGTCCAAGAAAGGACTCGTCGGGCGCTCATATCCGTAGGCGCCGAGATGGTCGGCACGGAGCGTATCCACCAAGTAAACAACAATGTTCGGCGGCCGCCCGTCCACCGAGCTCGCTTGCATCGCAGCTCTCAGCGCTGCCGGCAAAGCGCTGCGTCCGGGGACAACCGGGTAGGCGGTTTCCCCGGCCGGCTGGGCAATGAGCTCAGCCTCCGCGCCGCTCGGTCTCGGCGGTGCGGGTGCGACCGGCGCGGTCAACACAGGTCGGTGGATGCGCAGCCCCGAGGCGCGCTCGGGTGTGCGCTCGGTCGGCAAAGCCAGGAACGACACACGCGCCACACCCTGACCATCCAGTGTCGCCTCGACTGGCGACGCCAGCTCCGAATCGGTCAATTCGGTGACCTGAGCCGGCGTGCTACCGTCCTCATAGAGGACTTCGACGCTCAAGGTGTGTGCCCTGCTGCCGCTCGCCACACCTCGGACCGAGGCTCGATCCCATCGCAGTGTCGCACCCGGCGCAACGTCGACGAAGTACTCGACCCTCGTCAGCAACGGGATCTCGAGGGATCGGTCATCGACCCGCACCGACCCGGAGGAGAACCCGGGACCGATGCTGATTTGCTGCCAGGCGACGGACAGTTTCGGTCGGAGATTATCGGCCGACGAAGGAAACTCCTTGGCGGCGTGCCTGTATCGCAGGCGCATCACGTTGCGACCCACGCGCAGCCGTGGGCGCGGAACGCGCACGCGATAGTCATGGAAGCCGGAGCGCAGCGAAAACGTGGAGACATGGTGACCGTTGACCACCAGATCGACCGCAACCTCCGCGCGCTCCATCGGGACGGATGGGCGGCCCCGGAACCAGATCACCGTGCCGCGTGGCTCGTAGGTGTAGAACTCGAGAGCCGACTCGGGCCAGAAGCCCCACACGAAAGGAATCTCGCCCGCCCAGAGCTCGTCGTTGCTCCACCCATGTAACAAGTGGGGGCGCGCCGCCGGCAGCCCGAGGTTGATGAGCTGTGTTTCCGGACGGACGGTTGCGAACTCGAAGTTGGCGGCAAAGTCGAACACGACCGGGTCGGGCGCGCCGCAACCAACCGTCAATAATAGCGCCGAGCTCAGGGCGTGGAGCGTGTACGTTCTCAGCATCACGCGGCAGCTTGAATAACTAATCCTCGAGACCAGACAAAAACGATACGAGGGTTTTATGACGTTGCAGGCCACGGCGCAATCGAGTCTCGGCTCTCCGAAACCAGGCAGCCAGGGCCGTGGACGACGTGCGACGACGAGCGGCGAACCCGCCTGTGGCTCGAGGTAATCAGCCTAGCAGGCCGTGGTGAAAGTGTGGTGGGTCTGGTTACGGCGAGTTGGGGCCAGATGCAAGGCGGCCTGACACTGGCGATGCCCTAGCCATCGTCGAGGAAGGCCAACGCCGCAAATTGCCCCAACTCGCCGTAACCCTTCGGGCGACAGGGGGTTGCGCGCGTATGCTGCGTCGTTCCTCGTCAACGATGGGGTAACCATCGCCTCCTCCTCTCTCCTTGCCTCCACTTCGCAAGACCCTGTCGCCAGACCCACCACACTTTCACCACGGCCTGCTAGGCGAGGTCTTTCGCGCTCCTTGGACATCGAAGCTCAGATGGTCGACTTGCACCGGCTGGAGAAAGACATGCAATGCAATGCCCTTGCCGCGCATATGGTCGATATGCGAGGGTCCGGCCTCGATGGGCTGAGACCCGGAGAGTTGCACGCCGGTGGATGGCCCCGCGACGACCGGGGAAGTCCGCGCTAGGCGGATCTGCTTAACAGGAGGCAAGAGGATGAGCGGCAAGCGAAATGCAACGTTCGCGGTGTTCGGTCTGGTGATGCTGGCGATGGCGGTCCAGGTCACGGCGCAGCAAGACCACGAGACGGAACCGATGGGCTTCTTCATTACCAGCGTCGGTCCGGGGAGCGGCGGCGATCTCGGGGGCCTGGTGGGAGCGGATGCTCACTGTCAATCGCTCGCCGAGGCGGTGGGTGCCGGCGGCCGCACCTGGCGGGCGTACCTGAGCACCCAGGCAGTGGGCGGCCAGCAGGCCATCAACGCCCGGGACCGGATCGGCGAGGGTCCCTGGGCCAACTCCATGGGGCTCGGGATCGCCTCCGATGCGGACGAGCTCCACTACAACAATGCCAACATCCGCTACGAGTATGCGCTCAACGAGCGGGGCGAGCGTGTGAACTCCGGAGCATCGGGCGACTCTCCGAGCATGCACGACATCCTGACGGGGTCGAGATTGGACGGCACCGCCTTTCCGCCGGGTGACGACCGGACCTGCGGCAACTGGACAAGCAGCGGCGAGGGCAGCGCGATGCTGGGCCACCACGACCGGTTCAGGTTCACCACGCCGGGCAGCCCGTGGAACATGGCGCATCCGTCGCAGGGCTGCAGCCAAGAGAATCTCGTCGGCACAGGAGGAAACGGGCTCTTCTACTGTTTTGCCGCGGAGCGATAGACGAGGCCCGAGGTGTCGTCGGGATTGAAGTGCGCGTAGATCCGCGTTCCGGGAGCGGCCTTCGATTGCCGGAATAACCGGGGACCCAACGCTACTCAGGCCGGATTTCATCCAGGTCAGCGGTCATCAATACGCCAGTCAGCTGGGTCATCGTGTGTGCCTGGTCTTCGAACAGACCCTTGTTCCAGCGCTCGATACCCGACGCGGTTGTCCAATACAGACCAAGAAACCCGCCGAGGCCGTAGCCGGGTAGATCGAGGCACGTGGCGCAGCCCCGCTGCGCTCGGGATCCGACCCCCCACCACACCTGCTGCAGGCCGTCGTTAATTCCCGGACGCTCGGGTACCGCCACCTGCACGCGCTCCCAGCCATGCTCTTGGGCGGCGGCGATCGCGGCGTCGATGAGCACCGGGTTGTTGCGCGACCAGAGATACGACTGCTCGGCCAGCCCCACCGGCTCCACCACGCCGTCCACTTCGCGGTAGTCGTTCTCGCCCATGTGCTCGGCCTGAATGATGCCCACCAGAGGCTCCTTGGCCTCGGGATGGCGCTCCAGCCAGCTCACCTCATGCGCCGCGCGCTCCTGTCCTGGATAGTAGTGGCGGTTGTCGAGGAAGACGGTGAGCGTTCGCGGCCGATGCTCCCGCGGGATATTGGAAAAGTACTTGACGATCGCCAGCAGACCCAGCGCACCGTTGTCCTGCGTAATCGACGGACCGTCGGTGTGGTTGATCAGCAGGATCTGCTCGTCGTCAGGTGTGCCGTAGTCGCGACCCGGAAGGTAGGCGATCGTCTGGTAGGCCTCCGACTCCTCGACCGTGGCCTCCAGCCGCAGCGTCGCCGTCTTGCCCGCCCTGGCGTCCGCGATCACCTTGGCGCCATCCTCGCGACTCAGCTGCAGCCCCGGCAACTGGTACAGGGGTGGTATCGGCCGGGCCACCAGTCCTTCAGTGCGCTCGAAGGCCATGTCGTAGACGGTGACGTGACCCGCCGCACCTCCCTCTACTGCGATCCGCCACAAGCTCTGCCGCAGCTGCCACCAGATATCGAAGGTGATGGAAAACTCCGGTGGCACGAACTCGAATAGCTCCCAATACGTGTCGTCGTTGGCGCGCCACTCGTAGTCGTTGAAGGTGAAGTTCTTGATGTAGTAGTCGTCGTAGGGCGGCTCCGGGTGCGGCCGCGTCGGAAAGACCACGATCTTGCCCTCGATGGAGTCGGGCGGGTTGTCGTGGTCGTAGTAGATCATCTGGGCCGTGATCCCCTCGGGGCCGGTGTTGCCGGAGTTCATGGCGTAGTGAGCTACTCGCACCGGCTCCCCATCTGAAACCAGCGACCAGCCGCTGTTGTCCTTCGTTGTGGACCACCGGTCGTACATCCAGCTGTTGCGGTGCATGTCGACGACGCCGTACTCCAGGAGCTTGTCTTCCAGGAACCCGACGTAGTTGTTCCATTCCGGGCTACCGGTCATCGCCGGCAGGTTGGCGTCCTTGACCAGCGCCCACTCGTAACCCTCGTCGGCAGTTACCGCCCACGATGGATCGACGTTGGTGAGCTTGTCCGCAAACGGGTTTTGTGTGCCGCCACTGCAGCCCGCCAGCAACGCTGATATGGCAAGCGCGATCGTGCGGTGATGTCCGGGCATCGGTGGCTCCAAAGGATGATCAAAACAATTCGACAGACCTAGCAGGCAACCAGGTCCGCCACACTTCCGCCAAGGCCTGCTAGATGAGATGAGAAGGCCAACCTCCTGAACGCAGTAGCCTGACGGCTCTGCAAACGTTTCTTCAAACGTAACGGGCTCGAAGCCCAAGGAGGTTGGCCGATGAGGAGTGTAACGATTGGACTGGACGTAAGCGACCGGTACAGCCGTATGTGCGTGCTCGACAGTAAGGGCAGGGTGATGGAGGAAGGGCGGGTGAGGACGAGCCCGGAGGGGCTGGCGAGGCGGTTCGGGTGCGAGGAGCCCGCTCGAGTAGTGCTGGAGGTTGGAACGCACTCGCCGTGGATGAGTGAGCAGTTGAAGCAACTGGGTCATGAGGTGCTGGTGGCTAACCCGAGGCGGCTGAAGCTGATCTATGGCGAGCACGACAAGACCGACCGGTTGGATGCCGAGCACCTGGCACGAGTGGGCAGAATGGACCCAAAGCTGCTTAAGACGGTGCAGCATCGAGGCAGACAAGCGCGAGCGGATCTAGCCGTGATTCGGAGCCGAGATGCTCTGGTAAAGAGCCGCACGCAGTTGGTGAGCCATGTGCGTGGTGCGGTCAAGTCGGCCGGTTGTCGTATTCCCAGGTGCTCGACGCCGGCGTTCGCGCGCACCGCGCCAGAGCACATACCGGAGCGGCTCAAGGGAGCGCTCGAGCCGGTGCTTGAAACGATCGCCATGCTGACGGGCAACATCCAGCAATACGAGCGTCAGATCGTGCAGCTGTGCCAGGGGCGATACCCGGAGACACAGCAGCTCCAGCAAGTGGCCGGGGTCGGAGCTCTGACCGCACTGGCGTATGTGCTGACGCTCGAGGAGCCGGAGCGGTTCAATACCTCCAGAGCCGTGGGCCCGTACCTGGGACTGAGACCGAAGAAACGGCAGTCGGGGGACAAGGACCCTGCGCTACGAATAACCAAGGCGGGCGACAAAATGCTCCGACGCCTGTTGGTGGGCTCGGCGCATTACATCCTGGGCCCCTTCGGGCCCGATACTGAGCTCAGACGCTGGGGGCTCAAGCTGGCCGGACGCGGTGGTCCTCATGGCAACAAAAAGGCAGCAGTTGCTGTCGCCCGTAAGCTCGCCGTTGTGCTGCACCGACTGTGGCTGAGTGGAGACGAGTACGAACCGTTGCGCGCACCTGTAGAGGTTTCAGCAGCATGAACTAACCCGCAACCAGGAGGTCGGTAGGGCGACGCGACCCAACGGTTATCGATCTGACCGCCCGGTCCGGGCGACTGCGAAGGTCACTACGAGCTTCGAGCTCGGCAGCTAGATTGCAGCGCCTCGAATCGGGACGGACCCCAGAATGCACCGGACGACCTGAATCCTCGTCCACCAGAGTGCGAATAGGAGCATGGCGTGCAGATCGATTCTTCGCTGGGCACCACATTGCCCTTGACCGAACTAGGCCTTCTCATAGAAGTGGCCTGTAACAGATGATCGTTGCATATCGTGGTGGCGAAATGGGTCCGGATGCCAGGCGCGACGACGAGACGATGTTTGCCCATCGTCGAGGAGGAGCAACGCCGCAGACGGGCCGATTTCGCCGCCATCCTCCGGACAGATGGGCGGTTGCGGGCGATATCGGCGTTGCGCCTCGTCGACGATGCCCAATGCATCGCCTTCCTCACCGCGCCTTGATCTCACCCGCAAATCCCATCTGCGATATGCAACGATCATCTGTTACAGGCCACTAGAAAGCCTCGCTTCGATACGTATCGTCGCCGCCCATCACAGTCAGCACCACTTTCGTCTCAGAAATCTCCGTAGGGGAAATCTCGAAGATGTCTCGCGAGAGCACGACGAAATCGGCCCACATGCCGGGCGCCAGCGTGCCCCTGACGTCGTCCTGAAGACTTCCGTATGCGGCATCGACGGTGTAGTGGCGCAACGCAGCATCGACCGAGATACGACCGTCCGGATACCAGCCTCCGGCCGGCGTGCCGCTGTCGGTCGTCCGCGTCACGGCTACCTCGATCCCCTTTAGCACGTCGAACGTGAACACCGGCCAGTCACTACCGAACACCTGCACTACACCACTGTCGTCGTACAACGAGAAGGAATCTGCATGCTGCGCCCTCTCGGGCCCCAGCAACACCGCGAAGTTCTCGAGCACGGTGGCATCCGGATGCGCAAACATCGGCTGAGTCGATGCCACCACGCCGAGCTCTCTGAACCGCTCGAGATCGGACAGCCTGGGCAGTTCCGCGTGTTCGACTCGATGCCGCCGACCCGACGTCCCGTTGACGTCCCGCGCATACTCGAACGCGTTCAGCGCCGTGTTGATCGCTCTGTCGCCGATCGCATGCAGCACGACCTGAAATCCGTCTCGGTCGTAAGACGCCACGATGCTATTGAGCTCATCTTGGTCCCAGAACGGGAGCCCCGAGCCGCCGCCACCCACGTATGGCTCGAACATCGCCGCCGTCTTCGCGTCGATCGTTCCATCCAGCATGCCCTTCACGGAGCTGAGCTCGACCAGAGGCCCGGCCAGGCGGTCACGCAGCGCCTTGTACTCAGCAGGAACGGGCGGGGTCGAATCCTCGGCGCTCTCGACGTTGCCTGACGCATCGTCGCCATCGAACGAGATACGGGGCGTGAGTCGGACACGCAGCTTCAGCGCTCCTTCGGCGGCCGCCCTTTCATACAGCGGAACCTGATCCAACGACGTGCCCGCGTCCTGCACGGTAGTCAGGCCCACGGCCGCCGCCGCGGCCATGTTGGCGATCAGGTCGTCGTACAGCTGCTCGGCCGTCGGGGGCGGGATCTGAGATCTCACCAGGCCTTGCGCCGCTTCCTGCAGCTCGCCGGTGGGCTCTCCGCTCGCGTCCCTGATAATGCGTCCGTTCGGAGGATCGGGAGTATTGGCAGTGATCCCGGCATCGGCCAGCGCCCTGGAGTTACCGAACCCCATGTGACCATCGCGTGAGGTCAGATACACCGGCCGGTCGAGCATGATCTCATCGATGTACTTCCTGTCGACAGTGTTGTCCGGGAAGGCTGCATAGGCCCAGCCCATGCCGGTGATCCACGGCGCGTCCGGGTGGCTGCCGGCGTACTCCGACACCCGACGTTGGATCTCGGCCAACGTCTCCGCACCGTCGAGCACGAGCCCATCAACCGCTCGAAACAGGGGGTGCATGTGAGAGTCCTGAAATCCCGGCACGACAAGGCGCCCGGCGAGGTCGACAACCTCCGTATCAGACGAAACGAGAGCGCGGATCTCCGACGTTGTGCCCACCGCGACGATCGTGTCCCCGGCGACCGCCAACGCCTGCGCGATCGGTCGCTCCTCGTCGCCGGTCCAAACCCTGCCGTCGACGAAGACACGGTCAACCGAAGACGCGCCGGGCTGGTCCGGCGCGCAGCCCACAACAGCCAAGATCACCCAACAAATCCCGCACAGCTTCTTCATGGCATGTTCCCTACCGTGCCCATCGACCTACCGTGTCCAGACGTCTCCCAAACCAAGGCTCAAGTCAGCAGACTCCAGTCGACTGGAGTCGACAATCTGGCCCGCCGGGAACGGATTGTCGAGGCCGTCGCGGGCTCACAGCCACGAGCAGCTTGTGGTTTAGTCTAGGCTAACTTTAGTTTAGTCTAGGCTAACTTCTGCATTAGGCAACCGAATTCACACGAACCGATCCGACGGGGTGGGACCTACACGATGAAAACCGACGCCAGGAATCTGGAAAATATCGAGTATCTGGAAGGCTCGAACTCTGGTGAGAGGCTCTCATGAGCCTCCTGCGGATCGGCTTTCTTCTGGCACCCCTCCTGTGGGCTGGCACGGCGACCGCCCAGGGTGGATCGAGCCAGACCACTTCCGAGACCGGGCCCATCTCCGGCTACATGGAGATGCACTACAACAGGCCGATTGGCGACCCGATCGCCGCACCAATTCTGGATTTTCACCGCTTCGTATTGTTGCTGTCGCACCGCTTCAGCGACCGCATCCAGTTCTTCGGTGAGGTGGAGATCGAGCACAGCATCGTTGAAGGGTTGGAAGAGAAGGGCGAGCTCGAGTTGGAGCAGGCGTACGTCGACATCCTGGTGACGCCCGAGCTGAACTTTCGCGCCGGAATGATGCTCGCACCCATGGGCATCATCAACGAGCGGCACGAGCCGCCGACGTTCTACGGCGTCGAGCGGCCCTTCGTCGACACGTTCATCATTCCGACCACCTGGTTCGACGTCGGTGGCGGCATCCACGGCACACTCGGCGGCAAGCTGCGCTACCGCATGTACGTGATGGCGCCACTCGATTCGGTGGAGTTCAGCGGCGAGGAAGGATTTCGCGGGGCGGCACAAAACGGCAGTAACGCGCAGGTACGTCAGATGGCGGTAACCGGGCGCCTCGAGTACATGGGCATCCGTGGTCTTACACTCGGCACGAGCTTCTGGCGGGGCGACAGCAGCGTGACCCTGATGCGCCTCGAAACGCCCACCAAGATGATCGCGGCCGACGCCCGCTATCGGCGTGGACGCTTCGAAGGTCGCGCCCAGTACGGCCACGGCTTCATCGGGGGAGCCGCCGAATTGAACGATGCGGTGTTTCGCTTGACGGGGGTCGATCCGAACGTGGGAAGTCAGATCCGCGGGTTCTATGTCGAGGGGGCGTACAGCGTGTTGCCTCGCAGCTTTCCGCACGAGCTCGGGCTGTTCGTACGCTACGAAGACTTCGATACCCAATTTCGTATGGACGAGGGCGACGTGCCGCTACCGGGGTTTGACCGCGATGCTTGGGTGATCGGCGCCAACTACTGGCTGGATCCCGATGTGGTGTTGAAGGTCGACTACTCGCACGTGCGCTCGAAAAGCGACGTCATTGCCGGACCGCGCTCGCTCAACCTGGGAATCGGATGGTGGTTCTAATGAAGATGCCCGCAGCCACTGGTTGTTGCCTGGTTCTATGTGGCGCCTTGGCGTGCGCCACGGTGCAGCCGGCTCCGGTCGAGGACACGGTCGATCGACCCGAGGCCAACCGTGTGATCGAGATCGTCGCCGAGCGGTTCCTGTTCACACCTTCCGAGATCACCATCGAGGCCGGCACCACAGTGGAGTTTCGGCTCACCAGCGAGGACACCGATCACGGGTTCCGCATCGTCGGCCCGGGCAACATCGACATCACGATTCCGAAGCGCAATCGCGGCGCCGCAAGCGCTTTGTTCGCACCCACCGAGCCAGGCGACTACCGGTTCGAGTGCTCACGCCTTTGCGGCGCCGGTCACAGCTACATGAGCGGCGTCATCCGGGTGAGGGCGGCTCCCTCGGCTCCCTCTGAGCCGGCGGCGGAAGGGGGCTCCCAATGAAGAAGGCACTCGTTGTGGGGGCGACGGCGATCGTCTTGCTGACGGCGAGCGCCTGGCGAGCCGGCGGCCAGGCAGCGCCCGTGCCCGTGGGCCAACCGATTGCCGGCATCACGCCGCACGAGTTCGAGCGCTTCCGGCTCGGGCTCGAGGACTTTCTCGAGGTGGAAACCTCCGAAGACGGCCTCGGCCCCGCCTACAACGGCACGAGCTGCGGCGTGTGTCACAGCATCCCGGCAGTCGGTGGCAGTGGGCTCACCACCGAGGTGCGCTTCGGCGTGCGCAACGCGGCCGGGGTCTTCGGGCCACCGCTGCTCCCAGACGGCACCGAGGGCGACACGCTGTTTCAGGTGTTTTCCATACCGGACCACGCCTGCCAGCCCGTTCCCCCGGCCGACGTCAAAGTCGTGGCTCGGCGCATTCCGATTCCCCTGTTCGGAGCCGGCCTAGTGGAGGCGATCCCCGACTCGGAGATAGCGGCCCGGGCTGATCCGGACGACCTCGACTCCGACGGCGTCAGCGGACGAGCAGCGGTGGTGGAAGACATCGTGACCGGCGAGCTACGGGTGGGGCGATTCGGGTGGAAGTCGCAGCTCGCCACCCTGCGGGACTTCGCCGGCGATGCATACCGCAACGAGATGGGCATCACCAACGAGATCTTCCCCCTAGAGCTTGCCTTCGGCATCTCGCCGGAGAAGATGACTCTCTGCGATCCGATACCGGATCCCGAGGACTTCGCCGATCCGGTCACCGGCTTGAGCGGCGTCGACAATTTCGTCTCGTTCATGCAATTTCTCGCTCCGCCATCACGCGCCGCGACCAGGGGCAAGGAACAGAGGGGCGAAGACCTATTCCGCTCGATCGGCTGTTCCAGCTGTCACGTGCCGACGCTGCGCACCGGCCCGTCAGACAATCGGTTGTTCGACCGGCAGCCGGTGCCACTGTTCTCCGATCTCCTACTGCACGATATCGGAACGGGCGACGGCATCGGCCAAGCTGACGCGGCACCGAACGAGATTCGCACGCCGGCGCTGTGGGGATTGCGTTTCCGCCGCATTCTGCTGCACGACGGCTCTGCCGGCTCGGTCGGGGCGGCGATTCAACGGCATGAGGGGGAAGCCGCCGCCGCCCGTAAGGCATATCGGCGATTGGACAAAGCTAGTCGACAAGCGTTGCTGGATTTCCTGCGCTCGCTGTAGTCGCGCCACGACGGAAGCGATCGCACGCAAGCCGGTCGACATTCGCGCCAGCACGATCGTCCAGGCGATCCTGCCAACTACTCGCGAACGATCTATGGCACCGACTCGCGAGCCGCGATCCAAGCGATGACCATGTTGCGCGGCTCCACCCCGGTGTCGGTCCACTCCAGATCGATACCCTGATCGCTCCACGTTTCGGCAATAAAGTCGTTCGTGACAAGGCGATAGGTCTGATAGGGGTCGAGTGACTCATAGCCATCGATCGGCTCGTTTCGTAGCACCGTGTCGTATAGCTCGATCAGCTGCCGCCCGGTGATCTCGGTGGTCACGACGGTGTTATCGAACGGCATGACGTTCCAGACGTGCCGGGCGAGCAGCTCGCCCTCAGGCAGGATGTCGCGGATACCGCCGCGACCTACGTGCGCCAGCTGCGCTCCGGTACCGTCGCGCAGGGCGGTCGTTATGAGCGTCATCAACTCGGCGTCCCGGATAGTCCGGGCAGCCCGGCCGATCGGTACATCGACCACATCGGCAGCACGCGACTCCCAGTCTGCGACCAGTTGTTCGACCGCCGGGTCGGGCGGCACCTCGCTGGCAACGACCGGCAGCAGGTCCCACTCATGGGCAAGGATTCGCCGCGTCTCCGGGTCGTAGCGCAACCGCAACCGGCCGAGGTCACGGCCGTAGCCGGAAGCGTTGACCGCGATCCGCCCGTCGACTTCCAGCACCTGCTCCCAGGCGGCATGCGGATGGCCCTGAACGACGACGGCGACTTGCGGCAGCGCCTCGAGAATGGTCTCGGCCTCGCCACTGCTCAGGTGGCCGAGGACGATCACCATGTCGGCGGCTGCGGCCGCCGTTTCCACCACGGGCTTGAGCGTCGTCACCAACGGCGCCGCACGCCAGGGGCCAAGGCTGCTCGACCGTAGAAGACCGCTGAGCCGCTCGGTCATGGCACCGATCACGGCGATTCGCAACGCGCCGACCCGTCGTACGACGTACGGCGGCACGAGGGTGTTGCCGGCGGCGTCGGTCACGTTGGCCGACACGGTGGCGAAGGCGGAACGCTCGACGTACTCGGAAATCTGTTGCCAACCGTAGTCGAATTCGTGATTCCCGAGGCAGTGAACGTCGATCCCGAGCCCATTGGCGATCGTGAAGATCGGAACACCCTGGAACAGCGTCGAGACCGGCGTCCCCTGCACCATGTCCCCGGCGTGCAGTGTCAGGTGCGCGGCCGTGGCGCTGCGCTCACGCTCGAGCACGGCGGCCAGGTGCGCGAAGCCTCCCTTGCCCTCAGAGTCCGGCAAGAGTCGAGCGTGCAGGTCGTTGAGGTGAAGGATGGTCAGCTCGACTCCCGGCTCGGCGGCGCAACCGAGGGTGATCAGTAGGAGCGCCAGAGCGGCGATGATCTTGTAGGGAGCGAGGGATCTGCCGGTCACGTTGACGGCTTCCTTGTGGGGATGAGCGCCCGCCGCATTGTAGTGGGAAGGTGGCATCGGCCACAGGCGAGAGCCGGACCTAGCAGACCGTGGTGCAAGTGTGGTGGGCCCATTCCCTCCTGCATGCTCCACGCCACCGTAGATCGGTAGCCGCTCCACGCTTTGCACTCTGGTGCGAGTGTCGGCAATCCTCCGAAACCTGTCTACCGGGCATCCGTAGCGCCCCTTCCAACGTGACCTGGCGATCAGCCGAGCACCTCGATCAGATAGAGCAGTCCCAGCCCTACGAGAAAGAGCAGTCCGGCCACCGCCAGCGCGCGCAGGGCCGGATCAGGTACGATCAGTCTGCGGGTACTGGTACACGGGGTGAGCGAGGGACATGAGGGGCTTCGGTCCGATCGCGCTGGCTGCGGGCTTGTGTCTCGCCTTCGCCGTGCCCGCTCGGGCTCAGGAGGAGCAGCTCAGGCTCTTCGACAAAGTAAGCGTCGCCCTCGAGGCTTCCTACCTGCTGAATCTCAAGACGGTTGTCCGCCTGGATTCCGAGCAGCTCGGCGTCGGCACGACGATCAATTTCGAAGGCGACTTGGATCTCGACGCGTCGAAGACCATACCCAGCCTCAGCGCCGAGTGGCGAATCGCCAAGCGACACCTGATCGGCGCAAGCTGGTTCAAGGTCGATCGCAGCTCGGCGAGCCAAGTGTTGACCGGGATTCAATTCGGTGACATCGAGATCCCAATCGACCAGGCCGTCACCTTGGCAACAGAACAGGAGGAGCTCCGCATTTGGTATCGCTACTATTCGATCGTCACGAACCGCACGGCCTTCGGCATCGGAATCGGGGTGCGGCGCGTAGACTACCTGTTCTCCATCGAGGCGCCGGTGCTCGGGCTGCGCGAAGAGGCGACCGTTGATGCGCCACTCCCGTTCGTTGGCGTGGAGTTGCGCCAAATGTTGTCCCGGAAGTGGCGCTTCACGGCGGATTTCGGCTGGTTTGCCGTGAAGTTTCGGACTGTGGACGGGTCGCAGTTTGTTCGCGGCGCCGGGCTGGAACATCTGAGCTTCAAGAACGCGAGCATCGGTATCCACATTCAGAGCTCGAGCATCGACGCCAGCGTCGACGACCAACCGCTCTTTGCCGGCACCGCAGACGTGGACGGCACTCGCGCCAGCATCTTCGTCAAAGCGCGGTGGTGACGCGGCGCTCGGTGGGCAAGAACATGCTAACCAGAGCCACCGCCGCGCCCAGTCCTCCGAGGGTCACCATCACCCAGAAAAAACCGCCAGTGAACCCATGCAGCACCGCGACCATGGGCACCGCCAACGACGCAACGCCGAAGGCGATGACGAACTTGACGCCGTAGACGGTGCCACGCCAGTCGGGCGGCGAGTAGCGGGCCAGTAGGACGTTCTCGACCGGAATGCCCCCGGTTTGCAGAAAGACGGCGACGGCCAGAACCGCTACCAGGCCGTACCCGCTCATGCCGGCCGCGATCAGCAGCAGTGGCGTGACGATCGCGTAGATCCCGACGTAGACCGGACGCGCCGTGTGGCGATCTGCCAGATACCCGCCGATCAGGTGGGCGGCGGCGGCGATGAGGTAGACAAGCGACACCAGGCCGCCGGCCCCAAGAGCGCTGAATTCGCCGGGCTGCAGCAACCGCTCGGCAAACAACTTGGGCATGATCACCGACAGTGCCTGGAACATCATGCCGCCGCACAGGATAGCGATGGTCATCACCAGGAATACGCGCGACCGGCCCTCGCCCGGCGCGCTCCGATCAAGCTCCTGCACGTCGCGCTCTCGCGCCACGATGGAGCCGTCACGGATGTAGCGCCAGAGCAACAGGCCCGTGACCGTGCAAACTACCCCCGGAACAATGAACGCGGCGCGCCAGCTGATCAGGTCGGTAAGCAGGCCCGCGATCACGCTGGCCGAGGCGATTCCCAAGCTGCCGAAGATCCCGTTGACGCCCAACACCCGGCCGGGGCTCGGAGCGTTGCGTACCAACCAGGCGATCCCGACCGGGTGGTAGATCGACGCAAACAGCCCCATCAAGGCAAGGCCGAACCCGATGCCGATGGCGCTGCCCATCAACCCGGTGAGGATCGAGGCAACGCCGAGACCAACGAAGAACAGCACCATCATGCGCAGGGCGTCCCAGCGGTCGCCGAGCCAGCCAGCCGGCAGGGCGCCGAGGCCGAAAAGGACGTTGCCGGCCGTCAGCAGCGCGACGAGCTCCGCATAGCTCATGCCCAGCTCCGACTCCAAGCCGAGCAGCGCGGTCGGATACAGCAGCATGAACAGGTGCGAAAAGCTGTGGCCGACGTTGGAGAAGCGCATCGACAGCTGTTCTGACGAGATCATGGCTGAGCCAGTCTGTACCAACTCAGCACCCGCGAAAACACGACAGCCCTTCTGCCCCACGTTTGCAACACGCGAACCACTTCGGAGTTTACCATCGGTTGCAATACTATTTTCGTCGAGGTAGTGTCCACATCGAAATCCGGCGATTTCGCTTCCGTGAACAGGTAATTCGCAGCGGAGGATGCGCAAATGAGCGCTCGATCCCGAAGCTCGGAACGGCAGTTCGTCAGAGGCGGCGCGACCACGATGATCCTCGCCGTGCTCGCCGAGCAACCGTTGCACGGGTACGAGTTGATCCAGACGATCCGGCGGCGGAGCGATGGCATCTTCGCCTTCAGCGACGGCACGGTGTACCCCCTGCTGTACAGCCTCCGCGACAAGGGCTGGCTGCGCAGCGAGGTGCAGACTCCCGACGCGGGTCGCAGTCGGAAGGTCTACCACCTGACCACAGAGGGCCGCGTGGCTCTCAACGAGCTACTCGAGAACTGGGATCTTTTTGCCCGCGGCATGAAGCTGGCGCTCGGTAGGGCCCACTGAGCTGGCCTGCACGAGCGATGCGCGGCCGCGGATTGACGATAGCGTTCCCCGAACAAGGTTGCTGAGCGATGAGCGAAGCGCTGCCACCCGAGATTCGTCGGCGGATCGAGCGTCACGTCGACGAGCTGCTGAACGGCCTCGAGATCCGCAACGCAAACACCACTGAGGCGAGGACGGATTTCGTCCTGCACCTGGAGACGGAAGCCCGAGCGCAGCTCGCCCGTGGCCTGCACCCCAGGGACGCGCTCGAGCACGCCCTCGAGAGGTTCGGCGACGCCGAGAGCATCCGTGGGCAACTCACCTGGTGGGCGTCCGGCACCTCTCTGCGAGCGCTGAGCGGAACGCGGCACGGAGATCCCTCATGGAACCACCGCAATCCGC
The DNA here is from genome assembly GCA_965205505.1 of Acidobacteriota bacterium. Taxonomy (GTDB): domain Bacteria; phylum Acidobacteriota; class UBA890; order UBA890; family WLXD01; genus DASCOT01. The sequence continues at coordinate 1,180,662 of CBDBHB010000009.1, read as the reverse complement.
TTGCCGCGGTCGCCCGGTGGGGCAGCGATCTTCTGCAAGACGTCCGCTTCGCGACCCGCTCGATCAGGCTCCAACCCGGTTTCACGGCGACCGTCGTTCTGACCATCGCGATCGGCATTGCCGCGACGACGACGATCTTCAGTGTGGTCGACGGCATCCTCTTGCGACCGTTGCCCTACCCCGAGCCCGACCGGATCGTGGCCATTTGGCCGACCTTCTGGTTCTCCAACGCCAACTTCGAGGTGTTCCAGAAAGACCTGCTCGGTACGGAGTCGAGCTCCTTCTCTGCTGTCGCCGGATACTCGCCGCGCAACGCCTGGTATCGCGACGAGGAGGAGGGAACCAAGTCGATCAGCGGTCTGCGCGTCACGGCCGGCTTTCTCGACGTGCTCGGACCCGTCATGGAGCTCGGCCGAACCTTTGCGCCCGACGCGAACGAGCTGGGAAACGAGAAGGTCACCGTTGTGACGCACTCGTTTTGGCAGAACGAGCTCGCCGGCGACCGGTCGATCGTCGGGCAGACGGTCACGCTCGATAGTGAAGAACACGTCGTCGTCGGGGTGCTTGCAGCAGATTACGACCTTCTCCGGCCCGACGCCGATGTCGTGTTGCCGAAAGCGTTCGACCGTGACCACATCACATTCCAGTCCGCGGAGATGAAGGGACTCGGCCGGTTGAAGCCTGGCGCAACGATCGCGCAGGCGCGAGCCGAGCTGCAAGCTGTTGTTGTGGGGTGGAAGGAGAGATATGAGACGCGGGACGATTTCGGCGCCGATTTCACCGTCCTACCACTGCGCGAGTTCGTCGTCGGCGAGGTGAGGCCAGCGTTGCTGCTCTTGTTTGGCTCGGTTGGCCTGATCTTGCTCATCGCTTCGGCCAACGTGGTGAACCTGCTGCTGACCCGCGGAATCGCGCGACAGCGCGAGATTTCGGTGCGGCTTGCACTCGGTGCGAGGCCATCTCGCCTCGTGCGCCAACTTCTGACCGAGAGCACGGTCCTGGCACTGCTCGGGGGAGGCCTCGGTCTGATGAGCTCCGCGGTAGCCGTGCGGGGAGTGCTGGCGCTGTTGCCTGACGATACGCCGCGTATGGCCGCGATCGAGATCGACGCTCGGGTCGCAGGCTTCGCCGTGGCGCTGGCGCTGCTCACCGGTTGGCTAGTCGCCATCGCGCCTGCCCTGCGACTCGCCACCATTCGATTACGAGAGAGCCTCGCTTCGGGCGGGCGTGGCACGACCGGGCGCAGCTACTTCCAGCGCGCCATCGTCGCTGCGGAAGTCGGGCTGGCCGTGATGCTGCTCATCGGGGCAGGCCTGCTCGTGAAGAGCTTCTGGCACCTCAGCCGTGTCGATGCCGGTATCAGGTCGGAGGGACTCGTCACCTTCTACGTGGGGGCCGAGAGAGGTCGACCGACCTCCCACGTCGAGGCGTCGACCTTCCATCGACTCGTGCTCGAGCGAATCGACGCCCTCCGCGGTGTTACACGGGCGTCAACGATCTCGCAGGCCCCCTACAACCAGGACGGCGGCGTAGTGGGCTGTCGCCGGTTCGACGAGGCAGGCCCGGAGACCGACAGCGACACCCTGTGTCGCTGTCGGTCGGTCGGCCCCGATTACTTCGCCGTCGCCGAGACGCCGCTCTTGGAAGGCCGCTTCTTCGGCCCCGATGATACCGAGGGCTCAGAGCCGGTCGCCGTCATCTCGAGCAGCACCGCACGCACGCTCTTCCCGAGCGGCGACGCGATCGGTGGGCAGGTGGCAACCGAGTTCGAATCGACCGTAGAGGAAGGGTTGCCGTGGGCGACGGTTGTCGGAATCGCCGCCGATGTTCGCTTCCTGGGTCTCGCCGAGCAGGCGCCGCTGTTGGTCTACCGGCCCGAGACCCAGGTCGGGGCAATCGCCGAGCGCTTCGGTTTCTTCGGGCGCGAATACATGGTTCGCGCAGAGCCGCGAGCGGCGGCTCTGGCAACCGTGCGCGATGCGGTCCGAGCGGTCGACTCTGCGGGCGTCGTCTCCGACTACACGACGATGCAGCGATTGATCGCCGACTCGGTCAGCGATCGGCGCGCCGTATTGATACTCATGTCCGCCTTCACGGCGGCGGCCTTGATCCTGGGAACGATCGGAATCTACGGCATTACTGCGCATGGCGTGCGCGGCCGGTCACGGGAGCTCAGCATTCGTATCGCCCTGGGGGCGTCGGACAAGGACATCGTGACCGAGGTTCTGGCGGGCGGATTCAAGGTGGCGGCCCTAGGCGCGCTTGCAGGCATGGCATTGGCGCTTGCTCTGGCGCGCTGGATTCAGAGCTTCCTCTACGAGGTCGCCGGCACCGATCCGTGGGTCGTGGGCTCGGCCCTGGGGCTGGCTCTGTTGGTATCGGCGACGGCCACGTGGCTCCCGGCGCGGCGTGCCGCCTCGGCAGACCCGGTGGGAGCGCTGACCGCAGAGTAGGATTGGCTCCCTAAGGGGTACCGGACCTCCCGTGGACCCTCGCCCGCGCCGGCGGTAGGCTTCACGCTCGCCCCCACTCCCCTCCGGTAGCGCCATGGAACCCGGCACTCGCCTAGGCCAGTACGAGATCCTCTCCCCGCTCGGTGCAGGCGGGATGGGCGCAGTGTATCGAGCCAAGGACACCAAGCTCAAGCGCGATGTGGCCATCAAGGTACTCCCAGACGGAGTGGTTTCCGACGCGACCCTGGCGAGGTTCGATCGCGAAGCCGAGATTCTGGCCGGACTCAACCATCCCAACATCGCGACGATCCATGGACTGGAAGAGCACGACGGTCGTCCGTGTCTGATCCTCGAGCTAGTGGAGGGAGAGACCCTCGCCGAGCGGCTGCGAGAAGGACCTCTATCCCTGCAAGATGCCATGCGAATCAACCGACAGATCGCCCAGGCGCTAGAGGCTGCTCACGAGAAAGGAATCATCCATCGCGATTTGAAACCCGGCAACGTGATGGTGACGTGGCAGGGCGCGGTCAAGGTGCTCGATTTCGGCCTCGCAAAAGCACTCCAGCACGTGGAAGAGGGTGATCTGACGCACGCCGCTACGAAAGCCTCCGACCTCACGGCGCATGGCGTGTTCCTCGGCACAGCTCCCTATATGAGTCCGGAGCAGTTGCGAGGACAGGCGCTCGATAGTCGGACCGATATCTGGTCGTTTGGGTGTGTGCTCTACGAGACTTTGACCGGCAAACCGGCGTTTGCTCGTGAGACGGCTGTCGACACGCTCAACGCGATCCTCGAGCACGAGCCCAACTGGAGTGACTTGCCGGCTGGCACGCCTGGTTCTGTTGAGTCCTTGTCGCGGCGATGCTTGCAGAAAGACCGGGGCGAACGACTCCACGACATTGCCGACGCGCGGATCGAGATCGACGAGGAGCTCTCAGGTTGGTCGAGGAGTACCGCCGTTGCCGGGCGCGGGCTCAACAAGAAGCGAACCGTAGCCTACTCGGTGGGTGCGCTCGCCCTGGCTGCAACGCTGGTGATCGGCTGGCAAACACTGTGGCCGACCACAGATACCTCGAGCGCGCCGGTGGATGCGCCGAGCTCCGGCCGGATCGGCGCGAGGGTCGCGGCCGCAGCGTTCGATCCCACGGACTGGGTCATCGCCGTCCTGCCCATCGTCGCGGTGGCCGAGCCAGACCCTGAGATCGCCGCGCTCAACGACGGCCTGACGGTGACGCTGACGGCGCAACTGGCGGGACTGTCCCGCACCCACGGGTTACAGGTGATCCCCGCCAGCTCGCTGCGCGAGCTGCGTATAGACACGCTGGGGAAAGCGCGCGAGGAGCTCGGCGTGTCGCTCGCCATCAACTATGCGACGCGTCGAGTTGGCGATCGGGATCTCCGTGTCACGGCGACCCTGGTCGACGTCGGCGCGCAGCGCCAGCTTGGTGCCGACACCATCGACGGCACGCTCGACGACCTCATCGAGTTCGAGGAACGAGTGGCGCAGCAGGTCCTGGGCATGCTCCAAGTGGAGCTCGAGCCAATTGACCGGCAGGCCTTCAGTGCGGGTACGAGCAATCCGGCAGCCTACGCGCTATTCCTGCGCGGGCAGGGGTTGCTCGCAGACTACGATGATCCTGACAACATCGAGTCCGCCGCCGACTTCTTCCAACAGGCCTTGCGGCTCGATCCGACCTATGCCGACGCTCACGCTGCCCTGGGCACGGCCTTCCAGCGTCGGTTCACCGACACGCGCGAGCCGGTGTGGATCGACCGCGCCAGCCAACAGTGCCGTCGCGCTCAGGAGCTCGACGACCAGGCGGCGCTTGCCCATGTCTGCCTCGGTGAGCTTTACAACAGCACGGGAGAGCCGGAGATCGCCATCGCCGAGCTCTCCCGAGCATTGGCGCTCGATCCGACGATCGATGTGGCCTACATCGAGCTGGGCAAGGCGTATCAGGAGCTCAACAAACCGGAGCTGGCAGAGGAGACCTACCGGGACGCGATCATGACCCGGCCGCACTACTGGGCCGGCCATCAGTGGCTCGGCATCTTCCTGCTTCGCCGTGGTCGCCTGGACGAGGCGATCGTCAGCCTGGGGGAGGTCGTACGACTGGCACCGGCCAGCTACAGTGGCTACCGCAACCTCGGGACCGCCCACTACTTCGCGGAGAACTGGGACGAGGCGCGACGGCTGTTCGAGCGGGCGCTGAGCATCCGGCCGGATGACGAGAGGTCGCTGTCGAACCTGGCGACCCTCTACTTCTTTCAGCGACGCTATGCCGACGCCGCGCGCACCTTCGAGCGCGCTGCGGAGCTCGACGACAAGAACCACTTGCGTTGGGGCAATCTAGCCGACGCCTATTATTGGCTCCCTGGGGCGCGCGACAGGGCGGCCGACACATACAGGCGGGCAATCGCGCTGGGCGAGGCACAGCTGCGTATCAATCCTCGTGATGTCGATGCTCTTATCGACCTGGCCTTTTACAACGCCATGCTCGAGCAACGCGACAACGCGATCGCGCACATCGAAAAGGCCCTGGCTCTGGAGGCCAGCGAGGGATACGTCCTGCTTTAGGCGGCCAAGGTTTATCACCGCCTGGGAGACGACGATACGGCCCTGCACCATCTACAGGCGGCGGTGGCCGCCGGTTACACGGTGGTTGAGATCCGGGCGGCACCCGTGTTCGACGACCTCGCGGGCGACCCGCGATTCGAGGCCTTGCTGGATCCAGGAGCCCGCTGAGCGGACGTGATGATCAGGGGACGTCCATGCGGGGGTCGAGCACGACCTCGTCGCCGTCGCACATGAACTTCACCTTGTAGTAGTAGGTTCCGTCACCGACTCCGCCGCTAGGGGGCGTTCCCGTCACCTCCCGCCAGCGCTCGTCCCGCCGTTCGAGAGCGTCCACGGGAAAGTGCCCACCGGTTCGATCTCGAAGGTGCCATTGTAGCCGCCGACTCGCCGCCATCTGGCGGTATCGTCACGGCCTAGGTGACGGCGAAACGGATTGACCTGGATTCCTACCTGGCCGCCCGCGTTGCAGGTCAAGATGACGTTGATTGGCGGGGTAGCCTGCACCCGGGGTCGACCGGCTTCGAGGGTCTCAGGCGCCATGCCTCGAACGCTCGCCGCAACGGCAGTGCCCGCGATAAGAAGCGCTATTGGCAAGACAGCGAGACGTTTCATCTCCATCAGATGGCCTCCGTTCCGTTTCGGGTCCGCGCCCAAGGGGAGCATCCGTCGACCTACGCCGACGTTAGGCAGCGTTTGCCCGGCTGCGCTGCGCTGCGAACACGGGGAATCAGCGACGGCGATTCTAGCAGGTCACCGTGGGGAACCTGACGGGGTACCAGTCAAATATCTGTTTAGGAGGCTTCACGCATGCCAGGAGAGGAGCTACCTGCTCTCGCAGCCCAGCGCGAAGCCGATCGCCCGGCACACGGAGCGCATGCGCTCGTCGCTAAGGCTCGCGAGTCGGCGACCTAGACGGTGGCGGGAGATCGTCGCCAGGTGGTGCAGGTTGACAACGCAGTCGCGCGTCATGCCGTCGTCCACGCCGAGTCGGACCTCCGACGGCACGCCTCTGATGGACGAGGTGATCGGTGCCACCGTTACCCGGTTCAGGTATCCCAGGGCACTGTCGCGGGTGATAACCAGCGCCGGCCTGACCTTGTCGGGCGAAGCGAAGCTGACGAGCCGGATTTCGCCGCGCTCTAGCCTGCGGGCCACTCGAGAATGTCCTCCCAGACTGCGAGCTCCTCGACGCCCTCGGGCACTCTTTCATAGCCGTCACGATCCTGACGCTCCAGCTCACCGAGCCGATCGCCGCGCAAGAAGTCCCTCAACGCCCGGCGGAGCGCGCATCGAGACTTCCTGTCTCCGACGGCCGCCGCACGGTACCCTGCCGATCCTCAGCTGAGCCAAGGAGGCTTCGATGCGTGTGCTCTCGATTACCCTGCTGTTGGTGCTGCTCACCGGCCAAGCTCTGGTTCCATCGGTTGGTCACGCGATCGCTCCACAAGAGGACGACGACGCCACCCTCGAAGACCTGCTGGGCGGCCTCTCCTGGCGCTCGATCGGTCCCGCTTTCATGGGTGGCCGCACGGTCGATCTGGCCGGGGTTCCGGGGCGCCCCAACATGCTCTACATGGCGACCGCTTCCGGCGGCTTGTTCCGTACCGAGGATCGCGGCGTCACCTGGGAGTCGATCTTCGACGACGGTGGGACCTTGTCGCTCGGGGCAGTTGCTGTAGCCCCGTCGGACCCTAATGTGGTCTACCTCGGCACCGGCGAGCACAACCCGCGCAACTCGACGTCGTTTGGCGACGGCGTGTATCGCTCTACCGACGGTGGCGACACGTGGACCCACATCGGCCTGGAGGCTACCGAGCGCATCGCCCGCATCCGCGTGCATCCGGACAACCCCGACCACGTTTATGTCGGGGCGATGGGGCACGCCTGGGGAGCCCATCCGGACCGCGGCGTGTACCGCAGCCTCGATGGCGGCGAGACCTGGGAGAAGGTTCTCTACGTCGACGAAACCACCGGCGTATCCGACCTGGCGATGGACGCCACCAACCCCCGCGTCCTTTACGCCGGTATGTGGGACTTTCTGCGTCAGCCGTGGAACTTCCGCTCGGGCGGCCCGGGCAGCGGCCTGTACATGAGTCGCGATGGCGGCGACAGCTGGACCGAGCTCACCGACGAGAAGCTCGACAACGGGTTGCCGTCCGGCGTGCTCGGCCGCATCGGCGTGGCCGTTGCCGTCTCCGATCACGATGTGGTGTACGCAATGATCGAGTCGACTGACGGGGCCCTGTGGCGCAGCAGCGACGGCGGCAGCTCCTGGGGACACATCAGCGACGACCGCGCGATCGCCTCGCGCCCGTTCTACTACAGCGACTTCCGCATCGATCCATCCAACGAGAATCGCCTCTACATGGTGGGAGGGCGATTGAACGTGTCCACGGACGGGGGCCGTACCTGGCGGCGTATCGGCACAACGCATCACGGCGATCACCAGTCGTTCTGGATCAACCCCGATGATCCGATGATGGTGGTCGATGGCAACGACGGCGGTATCGCGTACTCCTACAACGGCGGTGAGACCTGGGAGTTGGTCAACAACCTGCCGCTACAGCAGGTCTACCAGCTCGGCGCCGACATGCGCGACCCCTACTTCATCTGCGCCGGCTTCCAGGACAACGACGCCTGGTGTGGGCCGAGCAACACGATGACCAGCACCGGCATCCTCGAGGCCGACTGGTACCACGTGCAGTACGGCGACGGCACCTACATCCAGCCCGACCCCAGCGACCACAACATCGTCTACGCCGGCTCCCAGGGCGGGAGCATCCTGCGTATCGACCTGCGCACCAACGAGAACCGCTCCATCCGCCCCTACCCGTTCTCGGGCGGCGCCGTTGGCGAGCACCCCTACCGGTTCAACTGGAACTCGCCGATCCACATCTCGCCTCACGACCCGAAAGCCGTCTATCTGGGCGGCAACGTGCTGTTCCGCACCAGCGACGGCGGCGATTCCTGGGTGGAGATCAGCCCGGACCTCACCACCAACGACGAGGAGAAGCAGCGCCCGTCGGGCGGCCCGATCACCCCCGACAACACGACCGCCGAATACCACACCACGATCTACACGATCGCCGAATCACCGGTTCGAGCCGGAGTGATTTGGGTCGGCACCGACGACGGCAACGTGCAAGTAACGCGCGACGATGGAGCTGTGTGGACCAACGTCGTAGGCAACATCCCGGTACCACCAGAGTCTTGGGTGTCGCGCATCGAGGCCTCACGGCGCGACGCGGGCACCGCCTACGTCGCCTTCGACCGGCACCGCCTCGACGACTTCGCGCCGTATCTGTTCATGACCACCGACTTCGGCGACAGCTGGACCGACATTGGCTCGAGCCTCCCCGACCCAGGCTACCTGCACGTAGTGCGCGAGGATCCGCGCAACCCCGACCTGCTGTACGTCGGCACCGAGCTGGGCATCTTCGCCTCCTGGGGCCCGGGGCACGACGACTCGGAGATGCGCGCCTGGACCTCGCTGCGCCTCGGGCTGCCGCCGGTGGCGGTGCGAGACGTCCTGATCCACCCGCGCAACAACGACCTGATCATCGGCACGCACGGGCGCTCGATCCTCATTCTCGACGACATCACGCCGCTGCAGCAGCTCCTGGCGGTGCTCCACGGCAGCAGCGGAGCAGCCGCCTCGGCGGAAGGCGGCACCGCGGGCGGGACCGATGCGGCCGTTGTTCACCTGTTCGACGTGCCCACAGCTACGCGCTTTCAACCGTACACGCGCGAGCTGCGCGTCGACCTAGGCGACAAGGTTTTCGTCGGCGCCAACCCACCCTACGGCGCCGTGATCTCGTACTTCGTGCCCCCGGGGCTGGATCTGTCGGAACCCGGACTCGATGCGGAGGGAAGCGGAAGCGTTGCGAACGTTCCCGAATCAGATGACGAAGCGTCTCCCGAGGAGCGGGCGTCCGGGGAGCCCGCTGACGCGGACGATGAGCCTGCGATCAAGATCGAGATCCAGGCCGCCGACGGCGAGGTGGTCCGCACCCTCGAGGCACCCGCCGAGGCGGGGCTCAACCGCGTGGCCTGGAACCTACGGCACCAGTCGGAGGAAGAGCAAGCAACGACAGCTACGTTCCCGGGGTCCGGACCGACCGCACCGCTGGTGATCCCGGCGACCTACCGGGTGGTCCTGAAGGCGGCGGGGACGGAGTCGGCTACCGAGCTCGTGGTGCGGATGGACCCGCGTGTCGACGTATCGTTGCAAGAGCTGCGCACGCAGCGCGATGCGCTGCTGCGGCTGGCCGACCTGCGCGCCCGATCGCAGAAGGGAATCGAGCGCATCGACGACCTCGTAGGGCAGCTGCAGTCGCTCGGCGATCGGATCGGCGACGCCGACGCCGCGGGTGACCTTGCGAGCACTGCAGAGGATCTCTCCCTACGTCTCGATGAGATCAGGTCGGGAATCACCAGCCAGCCACGTGCAGACGCCGACAGCGGGCCGACCGGACCTTACATCGCCGGCCCCAAGATCCATCAGAAGCTACGCACGCTGGCGTCGGCCGTAGGGCGAGCTTCCGCCGCCCCGACGCAGGTTCAGGCCGATTGGCTCGAGCGGCTGGAGGCAGGCCTCGAGGAGGCGCTCGGCAGCCTCGAGACGTTAGTTCAGGAGGATCTCGGCAAGCTCAACCGCCGCGTGCTCGAGGCGAACATTCCGTTCATCCGGCAGCGCTGAGCTCCGACGCTCGGAGGGTTGGCTAGCCCTCGGCCAGATCGCGCGGCGTGGACGGCACGTGCCCGCGCTTGTACACCATGATCGTTCGCTCGAACTCGATCACGGTGACGTTGTCTTGGTTGAAGCCGGTGGTCTTCACACGCACGATGCCGACATTGGATCGCGACTTACTCTCGCGTGTCTCCAGCACCTCGGTGCGCGAGTAGATGGTGTCGTCCTCGAAAACCGGGTGCGGCAGCCGCACTTTGTCCCAGCCGAGGTTGGCCATGACGTTCTGGGAGATATCGGTCACCGACTGACCGGTCACCAGCGCCAGCGTGAACGTCGAATTGACGAGCGGGCGACCGAACTCGGTGCGCTTGGCGTACTCATGATCGAAATGAATGGGGTTGGTGTTCTGAGTCATCATGGTGAACCAAATGTTGTCGGCGGTGGTGATCGTTCGACCGAGCGGATGCGGGTAGACGTCGCCCACCTGGAAGTCTTCGTAGACCCTTCCCTGCCAGCCTCGCTTGATCGCCATGTGGTCGACTCCTGACGGTTGTTTCCAGGGATTCAGATTACCCGCGCTTCTCGCATCTCGGTGATCTCCGAAGCATCGAAGCCGAGCTCTTCGAGGATAGACTCGGAATGCTCACCCACCTCCGGGATCGGCCCCAGAGCTGGCTCGTAGGCGCTGGTCGTCACCGGCGGCAGCAGCGCGCGCAGCTTCCCGGCAGCCGAGTCGACCTCGCGCCAGCGGTCCCGCGACTCGAGTTGCGGGTGGGCGAGAAACTCTTCGACGCTGTTCATCCTGGCGTGCGCCATGCCGGCGGCCTCGAGAGCATGCTGGACGTCCTGGGCGGTACGCGCCTGGAACACGCCCTCGATGAACTCGGTAAGCGCTTCGACGTTGGCGACCCGTTGCGGACCGCTGGCGTATCGCCGGTCGGCGGCGAGCTGCGTATCGCCCAGCACGCGCTCGCAGAAGCGTGACCACTCACGCTCGTTCTGAACCGCCAGAAACACCGCCTTGCCATCGCCGCATCGGAACGGGCCGTAGGGGGCGATCGCCGCGTGCCGCGGGCCGCTGCGCCGCGGCGGCGATCCAGAGTAGGCCGTGTAGTAGAGCGGGAACCCCATCCATTCGGCGAGCGCGTCGAGCAGCGAGACCTCGAGTGCCGCCCCTTCACCCGTGCGGCCACGGGCAATCAACGCGGCGAGCACGCCGGAGTACGCATACATGCCTGCGGCGATGTCGGCAACCGGGATCCCTACCTTGCTCGGTGTCTGCTCCGAACCGGTGATCGACATCAGGCCGCTCTCGGCCTGCACCAACAGGTCGTAGGCTTTGCGATCGGCGTAGGGGCCGCCCGAGCCGTAGCCCGAAATGGTGCACACGATTATCTGCGGGTAGCGACCGCGCAGCGCCGGCGCCTCGAGCCCGAGCCGTTCGGCGGCGCCGGGTCCAAGGTTGTGCAGGAACACATCGGCCTTCTCGAGCAAGCGCTCCAACACCGGGCGCGAGCCGGCGCTCTTGAGATCGAGCGCCAGTGACTCTTTCGAGCGGTTCAGCCAGACGAAATGACTGGAGAGCCCGTCGACAGCCGTATCATACGAGCGCGCGAAGTCGCCGCGCCCCGGTCGCTCGATTTTGATGATCCGCGCTCCGAGGTCGGCCAGGTGACGGCTGGCAAACGGCGCGGCGACGGCCTGCTCGACCGCAACCACGGTGATTCCCTCGAGCGGTCTTGTGCCGGACACTAGTGTCCCCATCTCGACCCAGCAATATGCAACGAACCTCCGTCACAGGACACTAGTACGACCTCGGCAGCCCGAGAACGTGCTCGCCGATGTACGCGAGGATGAGGTTCGTCGATACCGGGGCCACCTGATACAGCAGCGTCTCCCGATACTTGCGCTCGACGTCGAACTCCTCGGCGAACCCGAAGCCACCATGCGTCTGTAGGGCGACCCGGCCGGCCTCGGCGGAAGCGTCGGCGGCCAGCAACTTCGCCATGTTGGCCTCGGCTCCACAGGACTCGCCGCAGTCGAACAGCTCGGCGGCGCGATAGCGCATCAGGTCGGCGGCCTCGAGATCGGCGTAGACGCGGGCCAGAGGAAACTGGATCCCCTGGTTTTGTCCGATGGGGCGGCCGAACACGACGCGCTCGCTGGCGTACTGGCACGAGCGCTCGACGAACCAGCGAGCATCTCCGATGCACTCCGCGGCGATCAGGATGCGCTCGGCGTTCCAGCCGTCGAGGATGTAGCGAAATCCCCTGTCCTCCTCGCCGACAAGCGCATCCAGCGGCACTTCCAGGTCATCGATGAACAGCTCGGTCGTCTGATGGTTCATCATCGTGCGCAGCGGTCGAACCGTGATTCCCTTACCGATCGCTTCCCTGAGGTCGACGAGCAGTACCGACAGCCCGTCGGTGCGCTTGGTCACTTCTGTGGCCGGAGTGGTTCGCACGAGCAACAGCATGAGGTCCGAGTGCTCGACCCGCGAGATGAAGACCTTCTGCCCGTTCACCACATAACGATCACCCTGGCGCACGGCGGTGGTCTTGAGCTGCGTCGTGTCGGAGCCCGTCGTCGGCTCGGTTACGCCGAAGGCCTGCAAGCGGAGGGTACCGCTGGCGATGTCGGGCAGGCACTTGGCCTTCTGAGCCTCTGATCCGTGGCGCAGCAGCGTGCCCATGATGTACATCTGGGCGTGACAGGCAGCAGCGTTGCCCCCGGAGCGGTTCGTCTCCTCGAGGATAATGCTGGCCTCGAGCACTCCCAGGCCAGAGCCGCCATACTCCTCGGGAATCAGCGCCGCCAGCCAACCGCCCTGGGTGAGCGCATCGACGAACTCCTCCGGGTACCTGAGCTCGGCGTCGACCTGACGCCAGTACTCATCGGGGTAGTCGCTGCAGAGCTCGCGAACCGCTTGGCGGATCTGCTCTTGTTCGGAACTGAGCCGTTGTGCCATCGGTCGGGGTAGAGGCCGCCCTCGGTCCAGTCCGCGCGGCGATGCTAATCTACCAGACTCTCGACCACCGGAAACGTGGAACGAAGGGACGATGAGCGCAGCCTCCCTCACCGAGCAGCTGGCGCAGCAGCTTGTGACCACTAGGGAGCGCCGACTCCCCTCCCCTTCGGTCGCCATCGCACCGACGTACGTGATCGATTGGCTGGGCTCGGTGCTGGCGGGCGCTGCGACCGAAGCTGGCGGCATGCTGGTCGAGCACGCCAGACAGCGGCCCGAGGCCGCGGCAAGCGTTCTGGGAACGGGGCTCCGGCGCTCCCCGGAGGTGGCGGCCTTCGTGAACGGCGGGCTGTCGCACATCGTCGAGATGGACGACCTTCACCGCGCCTCGGTGCTTCACCCCGGAGCCGTGGTGATTCCGGCGGCGCTTGCCGCGGCCGAGATAGCCGACGCCAGCGGTGGCGAATTCCTGGCCGCCGTCGTCGCCGGCTACGAGGTGGCGATCCGAATCGGCGAGGCGGTGGGCAAGCGCCACTATCGATACTTTCACAACACCGCAACATGCGGCGTGTTCGGCGCGGCAGCCGCGGCCGGGTGGCTGTTGGGTCTGGACGCAGATCAGATGGTCTGGGCGTTCGGTAACGCCGGCACGCAGGCCTGTGGCCTCTGGGAATTCAATGCCGACGGCGCCATGAGCAAGCATCTGCACGCCGGCCGCGCGGCGGCTGCCGGACTGGTGGCGGCGGAGCTTGGCGGCCGGGGGTTTACTGGCGCGAGACGGATTCTCGAAGGGGAGCGAGGCTTCTTCGCAGCCACGGCTCCAGACGCCGAGCCGGAGCGCGTGATCGAAGGCCTCGACAGCTGGGCCGACCATCCCCGAATCGAAGGTGTGTCGATCAAGCCGCACTCCAGCTGCCGCCACACGCACGCCGGCATCGATGCGGCGCTCGACCTCCGTCCCGAGATCTCTGGACAACAGCTCGACGTCATTGAGATCGGCACCTACCAGGCTGCTGTCGATCTGTGCGACAACCCGGAGCCAGCAGATCCCTACGCGGCAAAGTTCAGCTTGCAGTACTGCATCGCCGCGGCGTTGACGTGGGGACACGTATCCCCGGCGGATTTCAGCCCCGACTCGATTGCCGACCCCACCGTGAGAGCGTTGTTGCCGAACGTCTCGGTGGTTGCAGAGCCAGAGTTCGAGACTCTGTATCCGCGCGAATGGCCGGTGCGGTTGCGGTTGCGATCGACGGCGGGCGGCTCGTGGGATCGACACGTGAGCTCGCCGAAGGGAGATCCGGAGAACCCTCTGTCTGAGGGCGAGCTCGAGACCAAGTTCCGGCAGCTTGCCGCCTCGGGCGGCCACGAGATCGACGCCAACGGCTTCTTGCAGTGGGTGCGGGGCCTCGATGCTGGCGGCGCGCTCACACCGCCGCGGGCATCGTAGGCCCGGTCTCCGGTCTCAGGCGGGGCCCAGTCCGAGCTCCTTGCGCGCCGCGTCGGGACCGAGCACTTCTCCGCCGAGCTCCTCGATGATCCGCACCGCTTTTTCGACCAGCTCGCCGTTGCTGGCCAGCACACCGCGGCTCAGGTAGAGGTTGTCTTCGAGGCCGACGCGCACATGGCCGCCGAGCAGAATCGCCTGGGCAGCCATCGGCATCTGCTGACGCCCGACACCGAACGCGAACCACTTGGCGCCTTCCGGTAACTCGTTGCGCAGCGCCAGCATCGACTCGGCGTCTGCGCCGGCGCCCCAGGCCAGGCCGAGACAGATCTGGAACACGGGAGGATCATCCACCAGTCCCTGGTCTTGCAGGTACTTGGCGCAGCGGATCTGGCCGAGATCGAAGACCTCGAGCTCCGGTTTGACGCCGATCTTCTGGCAGCGCCCCGCCATGATCTCGAGGCTGGCCGTGGTGTTGATATACACCTCGTGGCCGAGGCCGAAGTTCATGCTGCCACAGTCGAGGCTACAGATCTCCGGACGCAGCTCCTCGATGTGGGCGAGTCGCTCGAGCGGGCCCACGAGGTCGGTCCCGGGCCCGGCCACCGCCGGGTCGTCCTCCCCGGGAACGAAGTCGCCACCCATCCCCGAGGTCAAGTTGATAATCACGTCGCGGTCGCGGCCCCGCACCAGCTCCACGACCTCGCGGAACAGATCGGTATCGCGGCATCCCTTGCCGGTCTCGGGATCCCGCACGTGAACGTGCACCACGGCGGCGCCGGCGCTCGCCGCCTGCATGCAGGCATCGGCAATCTGCTCCGGCGTGACGGGCACAGCCGGGTTCTTGCCGACCGTGTCGCCGGAACCCGTTACGGCACAGGTGACGATCACGCCACTACTCATGATGTTGCCTCACCCTCCGGCTCCTGCAGAGACATTCGAACCAGCGCGTCGCGCGAACGCCTCGCCGAGAGCAACGCTGGTGGGTATATCGATGGCGTTGACCGGTGGCCTATCGAGGGTGACCTCCAGCACGCCGCCTCGTCTCACGACGGCAACGGCCTCACTCATCAGTGCCCTCCGAGTTGCGCCGATCGAGTGCCCTGATGATCTCGATCAGGCTGTCGTCGCGCTCCCGGATCAGCTCCGCGATGCTACGACCGTTGGCCTCCTCGTTACAACCGTCGATCATGCGGCGGCGCAGATCGTCGGTCAGCTCCGGTGCTTCGAGCCGCGTCCACGGCCATTTCAGGGCAGGACCGAACTGATCGAGCACGTGCGCCATTCCACCCTCGCCACCGGCAACGTGGAACGCCATCCCCGGTCCCATGATCGCCCAGCGCAGTCCTGGGCCGGCGATGATGGCTTCGTCGATCTCCTGCACCGTGGCCTCGTCGTTGGCGACCATGTGGAGCATCTCCCGCCACATCGCCTCCTGCAGCCTGGCGGCGATGAAGCCCGGCAGCTCTTTCCGGAGCTTCACGACGCGCTTGCCGACCGCCGAGTAGAAGTCGGCCGCGCGGTCGACCGCCGCGGTGCTGGTTAGCCGTCCGCCGACCACCTCCACCAGAGGAATCAGGTACGGCGGATTGAACGGGTGGCCGACAACGGTACGCTCGGGGTGCTCACAGGCAACCTGCATCTCGGACATGGCGAGGCCGGACGTGCTCGACAGCAGCAGCGTCTCGGGCGCAGCGGCAGCGTCCATGCGACGGAACACCTCGATCTTCGATTCGAGGATCTCCGGGGTGCTCTCCTGTACCACATCGACGTCTGCGACCGCGGCCTCGAGGGTGTCGACGAACCTGAGTCGCCGCAACGAGGCGCCCGGCTCGAGACCGAGCTTCTCGAGCGCCGGCCAGGCAGTCTCGGTCAGACGGTCGAGACGCGCACGAGCTTCCGGATGCGGGTCGAAGGCAATTACGTCCAATCCCCGGGCGAGAAAGTGCAGCGCCCAGCCGCCGCCGATCACGCCGGTACCGACGATCCCGACGGCCGAGACCGCGGGTGCTGTGGGCGTTGTCACCGCCATGCCGCCCGGACTAGCCGCGGTCATGCTTCAGCCGGTTCCTGCCGCGTACGCATCGGCCGATAGGCGACGACCTCGACCTCCACCCGAACATCGACCAGCAGATCACAGACAACTGCCGATCGGGCCGGCGGCTCTGCCGGGAAATACTCACCGTAAACGGCGTTGAACCCAGCGAAGTCAGCTCGGTCGCGCATCCAGACCATCGACTTCACCACGTCCGCGAGAACGCATCCGGCCTCCGCCAACGTGCTCTTGATCAGCTCGAGCACGATCCTCGTCTGATCTTCGATCGAGCCATCCGTAACCACTTCGCCGTCGCGGATCGGGATCTGCCCGGCCAGGAAGACGAAATCCCCGGCGCGAATCGCCGTCGAGACCGACAGCTTGCGGCCGCCGATGCTGACGGTGCCCCCGACCACCTGTCGCGCAGTGCTCACTCGCCAGCCTCCTCGGCCTAGACCTGCACCGGTCCCCTCGCCCGGCGCGGCCCCTCATCTTATGCGTGGGGGCCCTCGCCGTCACTTGATGTACGAGTGTTCAGGATGCACAACTAGTGCTCCTGATCATAAGTACGGTGACGTTTGCAGGAGCGAGATGCGGGCGAGATCAAGGAAGGGTGAGGAAGACGATGCCTTAGCAGCGAGGCTACGGCATCAATGGAGGTCCCGGAAATCGAACAGCCAGTGATGCGCAGCGAACGGGCCGGAGGCCGGGCAATCGATCGCGTGATGTTCACCGTGGTCATCGTCGTGATTGCCGCCGCCTGCGTTCCGCTGGGCCTCATGCCGGAGCGCGCCGCGGCATTCGTTTCCGATTTGTACGACGGCATCACGCACAACTTCGGGTTCCTCTACCAGTGGTGCGCCATCGGCACGATCCTGTTCATGATCTGGCTGGCGACTGGCCGCTTCGCTCACGTGCGGCTGGGCGGAGCCGATGAGCGGCCGGATTTCTCCACATTCTCATGGGCGGGCATGTTGTTTTGCGCCGGAACCGGCGCTTCGCTGCTGGTCTGGGGAGGCGTGGAGTGGATCACCTACTACAACGCCCCACCGTTCGGAGCTGAGCCCCGCTCCGTCGAGGCCATCGAATGGGCCACCGCCTACGGCCCGTTCCACTGGGGCGTGACCGCCTGGAGCCTGTACGCCCTGGCGACCATCGCCATCGCCTATCCGTTCTACGTGCAGCGCGTTCCGCATCTGTGCGCGAGCACTTCGTGGCACGCCTTGCTCGGACCCGAGGGTCATCGCAGCATCGTCGGGCGCGCCGTCAACTTGGCCGCCATGCTGGGCCTTCTGGGCGGTGCCGGCACCTCGCTGGGGCTCATCGCTCCGATGATCGCCGCCGTCACCGCCGAGCTCTTCGGCGTCGAGTCATCGTTCGCCCTCGAGGCCGGCGTGGTGATCTTCTGCGTCGGACTGTTCGGGATCAGCGTCTACCTGGGCCTCGAACGGGGCATCAAGCGGCTCAGCGACCTCAACGTCGTACTGGCGTTGCTGTTCCTCGCCTACATCCTTCTGGTGGGACCGACGCTCTTCATCCTCAAGACGGCTACCGACACCGTGGGCTTCATGGCTCAGAACTTCGTCCGCATGTTGACCTGGACCGACGCCGTCGAGTCGACCGGCTTCGTGGAGGCCTGGACCATCTTCTACTGGGCCTGGTGGATCGCGTTCGCCCCGGTGATCGGGATCTTCGTGACTCGCATCTCGCGAGGGCGGACCATACGGCAGGTGATCGTATCGATGATCTTCTTCGGTACGCTGGGCTGTTGGATCTTCTACTTCGTCATGGGCAACTACGCCCTGTATCTGGAGTTGGAGAACATGCTCCCGCTGAGCGCGATACTGGCGGACAGCGGCATGAATGTCGCCACGGCGCAGATCGTCGCGTCGCTGCCGTACGGTGCCCTGGCGCTCGCCGTGCTGGCTGTGGTCAGCAGCGTGTCGGTGGCCACAACGTACGATTCGGCGTCGTATACGCTCGCCGCAACGGTCACCGCCGAGCTCGGGCCGAACCAGAACCCGACACGCGGGCACCGCCTATTCTGGGCGCTGGTCATCGGCGTGCTGCCCATCTTCATGATGCTTGTCGGCGGTCTTCAGGTCATTCGCCTGGGGGTATTGATCGGGTCGTTCCCGGTGTTGTTTATTGGCATCGGCATGGCCATCTCGCTGGTCAAGTCGCTGAACCAGTCGTTGGAGACGAGATGAGGATCCTGGCAGGGTGCGGAAGAGCACTTTGGTGTGGGGCGGTCCTCGTCGGGCTGGCCTTGCCCGTCATGGCACAGACCCAGTCCGGCGACACGAAGCCATGGGTCACGCCCCGGACTCCCGACGGTCATCCGGATCTGCAGGGCAACTGGACCAACGCGACAATCACCCCCATTCAGCGCCCCGAGGGTCAGGGGCCGGTGCTCGGTGCAGAGCGGGTCGCCGAGATCGAAGGGCGTCGGCAGGGCCGGATCCATTCACTCGCCGAGCCCAGCGACCCTGACCGCGAGGCGCCGCCGGTAGGTGGCGATGGCTCGACAGGAGCCGCAGGCGGGGTGGGAGGCTACAACTACTTCTACATCGATGCCGGCGATCGGGTGGCCGTGTTCAACGGCGAGCCCCGAAGCTCATTGGTGGTGGACCCCCCAGACGGCCGGTTTCCGCCGCTGACGCGCGCCGCACAGGAGACGCGCGAGGAGGCTGCCGCGCGGCGAGCCGAGTTCGGCGATTTCGACAACCCGGAGAACCGGCCGCTCGGCGAACGCTGCATCAAGTCGTTCGGCTCCAATGCCAGCCCACCGATGCTTCCCAATTATTTCTACAACAACAGCTACACCATCGTGCAGACCGCCGATCACGTGATGATCATGACCGAGATGGTGCACGATGTGCGGATCATCAGGCTGGGCGAACGCACCCCACTCGCGGGGCACATGCGCCCATGGATGGGTGACTCGTGGGGTTGGTGGGAGGGCGACACGCTCGTCGTCGAGACCAGCAATCTCCCCCCGAAGCAGATCAACGGGGCAGCTGTGGGTCTACCCCGGCGGCTCCGAGAGCATGAAGGTAACCGCCGTGGAGTGGGGAGGTGCCGTTCAAAGCGCTTGGCGAACCGGTCTATAGCGCTTCACCCGAGCCGACGAGCAGACGATCAACTACCAGTTCACGGTGCACGACGCCACCACCTACACGAGTCCTGAATATGCGTGCCACGAGGCGAACTACGCACTCTTCAACGTGCTGAGCGGTGCGCGCGCCCAGGAACGTGCCGCGGCGGAGAAGGGTCTGGAACCGGGCAGTCGCCCAGATTGAGGGTTGCGGGGGCCCGCATGTGGGGACGCATCGTATCGTCGATCATTATCCTGTCGACGTTGCCCGTTGCGGGCATCGGTCAAGATCAAGTGCTCTCTGTTGCGGCTTTCGAGATCAGCGTCGACGACGAGGTTCTCGACGACCTCCGACAGCGCCTCGAGCGCACCCGCTTTCCAGATCAGATCGATGGAGCGGGGTGGGACTACGGTACTGAGCTGGGGTACCTGCGTGAGCTGATCGAATATTGGCTCACAGAGTACGACTGGCGTGAGCAGGAGCGCCGGCTCAACCGCTTCGACCAGTTCACAGCCCAGATCGACGACCAAAGAGTTCACTTCATCCATCAGCGCTCGAAGGAACCGGATGCGATGCCGCTGGTGATCACCCACGGTTGGCCGGGGTCGGTCTTCGAGTTCGCCAAGATCATCGGACCGCTGACCGATCCGGTCGCGTATGGGGGTCGCGCCGAGGATGCGTTTCATGTGATCTGCCCGTCGATACCCGGCTAGGCTTCTCGGGGAAGCCGAACGGAAGGGGGTTCAACAGCGGGCGGGTGGGCCAGGTCGTCGCTCGGCTGATGGCACGTCTCGGCTACGAACGTTACGGCGTTCAGGGGGGAGATTGGGGCTCATCGGTCAGCGCTTGGCTAGGTCGCAACGAGCCCGATCACGTTGCCGGCGTGCACCTGAACTTCATCTGGATAGGACCACCCGCCGGCGCCGAAGACCCCAACGCAAGCCTCTCCGATCAGGAGATCGAGTGGGTGGAGCGGCGCCAGGCTTGGTTGAGCGAAGAATGGGGCTATGGCCAGATCCAGGGCACCAAGCCGCAGACTCTTGGCTATGGCCTCAACGACTCACCGGCCGGATTGGCCGCTTGGCTGGTCGAGAAATTCCGCAGCTGGAGCGCCAGCGACGGCAATGTGGAGAGCAGATTCAGCAAGGATGAACTGATCACCAACGTCATGCTCTACTGGGTGACGCAGTCGATCACCTCCTCAATGCGGCTCTATTATGAAGGGCGGCACTCAGCCAGCCCGGGAGTGGACGGACCCGTGCAGGTCCCGACGGCGTACGCGGTGTTCCCTGAAGAGGTTGTGCTGTCGCCGCGAAGTTGGGTCGAAGCCCGTTACAACATCACGCGCTGGACCGAGATGCCGCGCGGCGGCCACTTCGCCGCGCTCGAAGAGCCCGAGCTGCTTGTCGACGATATCCGCGCCTTCTTTCGACAGCTCCGCTGATCGACGTCGCCTGAGCACCCGAGCGATCCGTCGCGATCACCGGACCGAACGGAGCGAAGGTGTAGAGAGGTCCACCAGTCATGACGTCGAACCCGCCGCGCTATGCGCTCCGCTCCGGGCCTTCAACTCTCGGCGGCGCGAATGGAGCACGGTCTCGGTGTAGCCGTTGGGCTCGTCCCGACCCTTCAGGACCAAATCCAGCGCCGCCTGGAACTCCACGCTGGCTTCGAGCTCCGGGACCATCGGCGTGTATGCCGGATCCTCGGCATTCTGGCGGTCGACGACCGCGGCCATCTTTTCGAGAGTGGCGACCACCTGGTCCTGGGTAACCACCGCATGGTGGAGCCAATTGGCGATGTGCTGGCTAGAGATTCGGAGGGTGGCGCGATCCTCCATCAGACCCACGTCACCAATATCCGGCACCTTGGAACAGCCGATCCCCTGTCCGACCCAGCGAACGACGTAGCCGAGAATGCCCTGTGCGTTGTTGTCCAGCTCCTGCTGGATCTCCTCGTCGGTCAGTCGGTGGCTACCGAGAAGCGGTGGCGTGAGGATGGCGCCCAGATGGGCCCGGGCGCGGGCGGCCGTCGCCGCTTGTACCTCCCGTACGTTCACTCGGTGGTAGTGCAGGGCATGCAGCGTCGCGGCGGTCGGCGAGGGTACCCATGCGGTGCTGGCGCCCGAGGCGGGGTGCTCGCCCTTGGTCTCGACCATCGCACTCATCAGGTCGGGCATCGCCCACATGCCCTTGCCGATCTGACCCCGCCCAGGGAGGCCACACTCGATGCCCACGTCGACGTTCCAATCCTCGTAGGCCAGCATTCATGGGCTGCTCCTGATCTCCGGCTTGGGGATCATCGGCCCGGCCTGCATGCTGGTGTGGATCTCGTCACCGGTGCGGTCCAGGAATCCCGTGTTGATGAAGACCACGCGATCCTTGGCGGCGCGAATGCACTCCTTGAGATTCACCGTGGTGCGCCGCTCCTCGTCCATGATCCCGATCTTGATCGTCGTACGCGGCAACCCTAGCGTCTGCTCGACACGATCGAACAGCTCGACCGTGGCGGCCACCTCCTCGGGCCCGTGGAGCTTCGGCTTGACGATGTAGATGCTGCCGCTGCGGCTGTTGCGCACTGAGCTGTTTCCGTTCACATCGTGAACGGCAGCGAAGGCGGTGATCAACGCGTCGAGGAACCCTTCGGGGATCGCCTCCCGCGCCGCGGTGGTCACGGCGTCCGTGTACATGTGGATACCGACGTTTCGCACCAACAACAGGCTGCGCCCAGGCAGGGTAAGCGTTCCGCCGCGAGCAGCTCGATACGTTCGATCGGGATTGAGCCGGCGGGCGACCGGCTCGAGGTTTTTCGTGAAGGATGCCTCGAGGGAGCCCTTCATGATCCCGAGCCAGTTGCGATAGACGACCACCTTGTCGGCGGCATCGACAGCGGAAACGGAATCCTCGCAGTCCTGGATTGTCGTGACGGCGCTCTCCAGCTGCACGTCGCTCACGCCCGCCGGATGCGCTGCCCCGACCGGATGACTGCGATCGATGCGGATTTCAATGTGCAGTCCATTGTTGCTGAGCAGTACCGCGCTGAGGGTGCCCGCCTCCTCCGTGTAGCCGACCAGCTCCGACTCTTCTGCGAGCCGCGTCTGCTGCCCGTTGGCGAGCCGAACGATCAGACGCTTGCCGTCCTCACCGTCTTCGAGCTGAAATCCAACGGCATCAGAGTGGCTGCCCTGAGCAAGCGGAGCTACGTCATCGAGGAACTGCTCAGCCCACGCGACGACTCGGGAGCCTCTAACGACGTTGTACGCGGCCCCTTTCGTCGCCCCGTCGTCCTCGGGGATCACGTCGGTCCCGTAGAGCGCATCGTAGAGGCTTCCCCAGCGCGCGTTGGCCGCATTCAAGGCATATCGAGCGTTGTCCACCGGCACGACGAGCTGCGGGCCGGCGATGGACGTGATCTCCGGATCGACGTTCTCGGTGGTGATCTGGAAATCTTCGCCCTCGGGAAGCAGGTAGCCCGTTGACAGGAGGAAACCCCGGTACTCGTTCTCGTCGATGGCCTGCCCGAATCGTTCCTGATACCAGCTGTCGAGCTGTTGCTCGTGTAGCACACGGGCCTCCAGCAACCGGCGATTCTCCGGTCCGAGATCCTCCACGATCCGACCGAGAGCGTTCCACACCTCGTCAGGATCCAGCCCCGTACCAGGGGCGATCTCGGATCGAACCAACTCGTACAGCGACTTGGCGATCCTGAGATTGCGAACCTCAATGAAATCGCTCGTGCTCAACGTTCCCTCGCTCCGCTCAGGGCAAACGCGCCCGGCACTCGCCACGGTCGGTCAGAACCCTACACTGGCGCAGCAAACGCCCGCCTACATCGACCAGCTGCAGACGTCCGAACAGCGGCCGAAAGGGTCCTCGCCAGCCCGACGCGATTCGCACCATGCTCGCCAGAGAATGGAGTACGATTGCGCCTTTGCAGGAGCGTACCAGCGTGACGATCGTACGCGCCGTATTCCTCCTGGTCGTGATCTTCGGGTTGCCCCAGGTTGCCGTGGCGCAGGGACCGCAGTACCCGACGACCCCAAGGGGGCTCTACGAGATCGGTTGCGCGAGCTGTCACGCGCCTGACGGTCGTGGCGTTGATCTGGAGAAGGTCGCTTTCACCGACCCCCTGCCCGACTTTACCGACTGCTCCTTCGGCGCGCGCGAGCCCGACGCCGACTGGATCACGGTGAGCCATCAGGGCGGCCCGTCGCGCGGCTTCAGCTCGAGCATGCCCGCCTTCGGTGAGGCCTTCTCGATGCAGCAGCTGCAGCTGATCATGGATCACCTGCGCACCTTCTGCACCGACAAGCGCTGGCCGCGTGGGGAGCTCAATCTACCCCGCGCCCTGGTTACGGAGAAAGCGTTTCCGGAGGACGAGGCCGTCTATACGCTCGGCGTCAACACGAGCGGCGCCGGCGGCGTGCTCAACGAGATCACCTACGAGAAGCGCTTCGGACCGCGCAGCATGTGGGAGGTCATCGTGCCATTCGGCGCCCGCGAGCTCTCGGGCAAGGCCGGCTGGGGCAACATCGGTGTGGGAGATATCGCCGTCGCGGTGAAGCACACAGTTCACCATAGCGTCGAAAGCGGATCCATCGCGGCGGTCGGCGGCGAGGTGATCCTGCCCACCGGCAGCACAGAACAGGGTCTCGGCACCGGTGTCGCGAGATTCGAGCCCTTCGTCGCCTACGGCCAGATCCTGCCAAACAATCTGTTTCTGCAGCTTTTCGGGGCTGTGGAGCTCTCCACCGATCGCGAAAAGGTGTCCCACGAGGCGCTCTGGCGAGCGGTGGTCGGTGGGAGCTGGAGCCAAGCCGATTTCGGACGGACCTGGTCGCCAATGGTCGAAGTGCTCGGCGATGTCGCATTGACGGACGGCGCCAGGGTCGACTGGAGCTTGGTGCCGCAGCTGCAGATGTCGCTGAATCAGCGCCAGCACATACTACTCAACGTCGGCGTTCGCCTACAGCTGACCAACTCGCACACACGAAGCACGCAGTTGCTAATGTACGTGCTGTGGGATTGGTTCGATGGCGGTTTTTTCGACGGCTGGTAGGGCCGCTCTCGGCAGCGTTCGTAGGCTTGTGCATGGGTGCTTCGCGAAAATTCGTACTGTTTGCGGCGGTGCTCGTGTTCGTCGGCGCTGCGTTGCTGTCGAAGCCGGCAAAGGGAATCGGATCGGTCGAGCCGCCGGCGCAAGGCTCTGTCGCGGGGCACATAGCATTCACCGGCGTAGCGCCCGAACCGACGGCGGCGGCGTTGGCGGCCGAGCCGTACTGTTCGTCGCAACACTCCGAAGCAATGATGCTCCGCCCGGTAGATGTCGGCGATTCGGGCGGACTTCGCGACGTCGTCGTCTATCTGCGTGATGCCCGCGGCGGCGGCGGCAATACGGAGGTCGTGTTCGATCAGAAGGGGTGCGTTTACACGCCCCACGTGCTGCGGGCCACCGTGGGTCAGACGGTGGTGTTTCGCAATAGCGACCCGACGTTGCACAGCATCCACGTGCGACCGACAGCCAGCCCCGAATTCAACGTCGGCCAGCCGATTCAAGGCCTGGAGACGCGGCGCGTCTTCGACACCCCGGAGCTCGGAATTCCGATTCGTTGCGACGTGCATCCGTGGATGACGGCGTTCCTGAGCGTGTTCGGCCATCCGTACCATGCCACTACCGACGACGACGGGAACTTCACGATCGACCAGATCCCGGATGGGTCATACGTCATCGAGGCGCGGCACGAAGCGCTCGGCACGCTTACCCGGGAGATCGTGATCTCCGGCGGACGCACGACCGTGACGTTCGAGTTCAGCTGACGGTAGGAAGCGACTGGGAACAGAACCAGGACAGGCCGACAGCCGCCTTGTTGTCGCTTAGAATCGCGCCATGTCCCGATTCCGCTTGGCGCTATTGCTGCTGTTGGCCGGAAGCCCCATGGTTGCTGGGCTCGCCGAACCGCCCGTTCAGCCCCCGCCAAACGCGGCGAGCCACGTTGAAGGCAGCGGGTGGGTCGTCAACGCTTTGGCTGCTCAACAGCAGACGGTCTCCTCTGGCCACGCCAGGATGGTGGCGTTGCTGGCGGAAATCGGCCGCTCGAAGCCCCTCGCCTTCCAGGAAGCGGCAGACGTCGAAAGGCTACGGAGGGAGCTCGCTGCAACTGCTGCCGGCTCCTCGCCGCTCGAGCGAGCGGCAAGGCTCAGCAGGCTCGGTGCGTTTGAGCTCCGCATCGGTGTTCAAGGCGGAATCGAACGTCTCGAGCAGGTGCTCGAGTCGATCCCGGGCCTGTCTGGCCCAGAACGGGCTTCGGTAGGACCGAACATCGACTTCTGGCTAGCAGTCGGGTATCTACGCGAGGCGATGACGGCCAATTGTGTGGATCTACGTATCGACAACGGCTGCGTTCTCGTGGCCGGGCCATCCGGAGCGCATCGAGAGGTCGAGCCGGCCGACGCGGCGCTGGGCCATCTGGTGCGGCTGCTGCGGAACATCCCGCCGCAACATGCGCTATATCTCACCGCCAAGTGGCTCGCCAACATCGCGTACATGCAGCTTGGCCGCTATCCAGGCGGCGTTCCCGAGGGATTGGCATTCAGCCCGACCGTATTCGAAGGGAATGAGGGCTTCCCGAGCTTCGAGAATGTCGCCGCAGCGGCCCGGCTCGACAGCTATGACCACGCCGGAGGCGCCATCGTCGACGACTTCGACAACGACGGCTACCTCGACGTCGTGTCCTCGACGCTGGACTCCAACGGTCAGCTCCGTTTCTTCCGCAACCAGGGCGACGGTGCGTTCGTCGAGCTCACCGAAGCTGCAAACCTCGCAGGTATCTTCGGCGGGCTCAATATCAACCAAGCGGACTACGACAACGACGGCGACCTCGACGTCCTAGTGCTGCGCGGTGCCTGGCTGGAAGCCGACGGACGCATGCCGAACTCGTTGCTGCGCAACAACGGCGATCTGACCTTCACCGACGTGACCTTCGAGGCCGGCCTGGCGGCCGTTGACTATCCGACACAGACTGCGGGGTGGGCCGACTATGACAACGACGGCGACCTCGATCTGTTCGTGGGCAACGAGTCGAGCGTCGCTCAGATAAGCCCATCACAGCTGTTCCGCAACAACGGAAACGGCACATTCACCGACGTCGCCGACAACGCCGGCGTGCGCAACTTCCGGCGCGCCAAGGGCGTCGCGTGGGGCGACTACGATGGCGACCGCTTTGCGGACCTCTACGTATCGAACCTGGACGGCGACAACCGGCTTTACCGCAACAACCGCGACGGCACGTTCACCGACGTGGCGCCCGAAGTCGGGGTTGTAGCACCGACGTCCGGATTCTCGACGTGGTTCTGGGACGTCGATAACGACGGCGCGCTCGACTTGCTGGTGAACAACTACGGGGTCCCGGACGAGCACCGGGGGCCGCGCGTCGCCCCGGCGGCGGCAAGCGTGATGGACGAAGCTCGTACCACCAAGATTCCCCGCCTCTATCTCGGCGACGGCCAAGGCGGCTTCCGCGAGGTGGCAGTGCAATACGGTATCGGCCAAGCAACGTTGCCGATGGGCTCCAACTTCGGCGATCTCGACAACGACGGCTACCTCGACTACTTCCTCGGCACCGGCTATCCGGGCTACGAGGCTCTGCTGCCGAACGTGATGTACAGGAGCGTCGGCGGAGAGCGCTTCACAAACGTCACCTACGCAGGTGGCTTTGGCCACCTCGCCAAGGGCCACGCGGTCGCCTTCGCCGATATCGACAACGATGGTGATCAGGATGTCTTCGAGCAACTCGGCGGCTTCTATCCGCAGGACGCCTACTTCAACGCCCTGTACGAGAATCCCGGCTTCGGCAACCACTGGATCGCCATCAAGCTCGTCGGCACGCAATCGAACCGCGCCGCAATCGGTGCACGCATTCGCCTCGAGGTCGAGTCAGACGGCCTCCGACGCTCAATCTACCGACACGTAGGCAGCGGCAGCAGCTTCGGCGCCAACCCGCTGCGTGCCGAGGTCGGTCTGGGAGCAGCCTCGAGTGTGGATCTCCTCGAGATCTACTGGCCGACCAGCGGACAGACGCAGATCTTTCATGACGTGCTCGCCGACCGTTTCATCCGTATCACCGAGAGCACCGATCGGATCGAGGAGATGGCCCGGCGCTCTTTCGAGCTCGGCAGCAACGAGCGCTGAGCGCCGCGCGGTGGGCGCGGATTCCGGCTCATGACTCCGCTTCGCCCAACTCCTCGTCGCACAGCTCTTCTTCGTACACGCTCGAGGCCGTCTGCACCGACGCCAGGGCATCGGTAAACGGGGCTCGCTCCGACGGCGGCGCGCGCCGCAGCGTACGAAACACCAGATAGACGCCGAAGATGACGTTGACAAACCCGGTAAACAGATAGAGGCCCCCTGGCGCCAGCCAGGTCATCATTGCGGAGGCAATGAACGGCCCGATGACCGCTCCGATCCCGTACATCAGCAGCAGGCCGCTCGAGACCGGGACGTACTCGTCGGGCTCGGCATAGTCGTTGGCATGGGCCGCCGATATCGAGTACATGGGGAAAGACACCGCGCCCCAGACGGCTGCGAGCGCGATGATGCCCAGCATCGATAGCTGCGGCGCCATGAGCCACATAGCCGCGCCGGTGGCGGCCGCCACGAGCGTGATCACCGCCAGCACCAGGCGTCGATCGACACGATCAGACCACCGGCCGAGGGGCCACTGACCGACGGCACCGCCGAGCACGCTCGCGGTCATGAACCATGCCGCTAGATTCACGTCCGAGGACTGCGCGGCAGTGAACACTGGCGCCAGCGACCAGAACGTGCCGGCGGCGAGTCCCGCGGCCAGGGACCCTGTGACACCGGCCGGGGAAAGCCGGTATAGATGCGGGATGTCGACCTTGATCGTCTCGGGTTGCTGCGGGGTGGCGGAGCTCGACAGCACCACCGGTACGGCGGCCAACGAGACCAAGGCCGAGGCGATCGCGAACAGCGCCATGCGATTCGGATCGTAGAGCAGCAGCATCTGCTGTCCGACGGCGAGAACGGTCAGGGTGATCAGGACATAGGCCGAGAACACCGTGCCCCGTGTCTCGTTGGTTGCATGCTCGTTGAGCCAGCTCTCGATGACCACGTAGAGCACTGCAAAGCAGTAGCCGGAAATGACCCGCAAGACCGCCCACATCCAGACGGCCGCCCAAAGCCCGTGCAGCAGCGGCGCGGCGGAAGCGACAGCGGTCATCGCGGCGAACACCCGAACGTGGCCCACGCGGCGCACCAAGTCGCCACCGCGCAAGCAGCCAAAGGTGAACCCTAGGAAATACGCCCCGCCCATCAGGCCGATGGACACGGTCGAGAAGTGCTCGAGCGACGCCCGGACGGGAATCAGCACGCTTTGCAGGCCCTGACCGGCGAGCAGAATCGCCACACCGAACAACAACGTTGCAACAGGAGCGATGGCGCGAATCAAGGCTCAACCGTGCCGGTCGTGACTCTCTTCGTACTTGCGCTGCTCGATGGCGCGATCCGTGGCGAGCGCCCGGTCACGCTTCTTGGCAGCTCGCATGGCCATGCGGTGCGTGCCTTCGGAGTGCACCGACGGCTGCGAGATCAAGCGCTCGAGGTCTCGACTTGCGCAGGAGGGGCATTCGAGCGTCGTGTTCGTCAACACGAGGATCTCGAAGCTGTCGCTGCATGCATTGCAGGAGTATTCGTAGATCGGCATCGTCGGCTCCCGTCCTTGATTGTTGGATTCTCGCACGTTGCGTGGTCGGCTGCGGGTGTCGCGGCGCACCTCCTTCACGCGTCACGGCAGCTACTGGAAAGCCGGCATCACCTCATCGATGAACAGTCGTAGCGACGTCTTCTGCTCCGGCATCGGGCAGCCGTAGCTGGCGCAGTAACAGAAGTAGTCGACACCGAGCGCTTCGTAGGGTCTCAGCTTCTCGATCACCTGGTCGGGAGACCCGAAGATAAGGTTCTCGAGCAACACCTCGGGCTCGTACTCGGCGCGGTTCCTGAGCTTCTCGAACGACACGGCCTCGGGAAATCCCTCTACCACCGGCGCTAGCTGCCCGAATAAGTTCTCGAACTGACCCCCCTGCAGGATGACCGCGTTGACATAGGTATCGGCGTCCTCGGGTCGCTCATAGACGGCCGCGTGGCGCATGGTCATGAAACGAGGCCGCTCTGCTTCAGGATGGTTGGCAACGGCGTCCTCGAAGCGACCCATGTAGGCCTCGACTTCGGCGAACGGCCGGGTCAGGGCCCAGGTCATGACGCTGCAGCCGTGCTCTACCGCCGAGTCGAACGACGTCGGATGGCGCGCCGCCACCCAAAGCGGGGGATGGGGCTTTTGCAGCGGCTTGGGGCACGACGTGGTGGCGGGGAACGACCAGTACTCCCCGTCATGCGCGTAGTCGCCTCGCCAGAGGGCCTTCAGCGCCGGCATCATCTCGAGCATCATCGGCACGCCCTGATTCAGATCGATGCCATCGACCATTCGATCGAACTCGCGCTGGTAGGCGCCCTTGCCGATACCGAGCTCGAGGCGACCGCCGGAAAGCAGGTCGATCATCGCCGCCTCGCCGGCCAGCTTGATCGGATGCCAGTAGGGGGCGACGACCACGGCGGTGCCGAGGCGAATACGTGAAGTATGCGCGGCCAAGTGCGCCAGCAGCTGGAAGGGGCCTGGGGCGATAGTCATCTCGATGGCGTGGTGCTCGGCGGCCCAGACAATGTCGAAGCCACCGGCATCCGCCATCTGCACCATCTCGGTGACGTGACGCGCCACGTCGCGCATGTCCTCGTCTGGGTGCATGCGCTCCATGTTGATCACCAGGGTAAATCGCATCTACGTGCTTCCGTCGATGATGGCAGCGATCGCGCTACCGCGGCCGGGTGACGTTACCGGCGGCTCTGTAGCCGGGATCGGTCGCGGAGTCGAACTCGAGCTGCTGGCGATCAACGACCCTGCCGCCTTGCAGGAGCACAGCGATGTTCCGCGTATCGCCGATGCTGATGCTGGGATCGCCATCGACGATCAATACGTCGGCGCGTTTACCCGCCTCGAGGGTGCCCCAGTCATCTGCTTGCATCAGCGCCGCAGCGTTGCGCGTTGCCGTCGAGATCGCCTGCAGAGGGGTCAGCCCGGCTTCGACCAGAAGTTCCAACTCACGATGTAATCCTTCGCCGAAGAACAACCCAGGCGCCGGTGTGTCGGTGCCTGCCACCAGCATGATGCCGGCATCGAACATTCGCTTGGCGTTGTGCAACAGCGTGCTGCGCTGCTCCGCCCCGCCGCTGCCATACGACGTCCCCTGCCCCCGGATCACCACGTCGGTGAGCGGCTCGAACACCCACGGCGGGGTAACCGCGCCCACCAGCGGCGCCTCGGCGAAGTCACCACCGCGCTCTTGCCACCGCAACCGCGAGTCGGCCAGGGTGGCCGTCGTGATGGTTGCCACACCCCCTCGGAGCATTACCTCGATCGCTTCGTCGGTAACCTCGCGTCCCAAGTGTGCGAAAGCGGTGATCCCGGTGGCCGCGGACCCCGCAGAGCCGTTGCGGCGCCAGGCGTCCACGATGACCGGGAGTCCTTCCAGCTCCGCCGCTTCGACCAGGTGCACGAGCATCTCGTCGGTCAGGCCCCCGTAGCCCTTGATGACATGGGCGCCGGCAGCCTTGAGCTTGCGTACATAGCCCTGCATCTGCGACTCTGACGAGATCGCATAGGACAGTTCGGGCCACGACGGCTCCGGTCCGTCGAACATGGGACCGGCGAAGTACACCCGGGGGCCCAACAGTCGACCGGCCTCGATCTCGTCGTGGATCTGTTGGATATGCGGCCCCGAGTCGCCCAGCGTCAGGACGGTAGTGACGCCGGCATAGAGGTGCGCGTTGAGATAGCGCTGAAACCCGAGGAAATCCGCCGTCGTGCCGTCCCAGCCGCCCTGTCCCAGGTGAACATGCATGTCCGCCAGGCCCGGCAGGGCAGTCTGCCCCGTTGCATCGATGATCCGGGCGCCGTCGGGCACCGGAGTCGTGCTCGCCGGCCCGACCGCTTCGATGCGCTCGCCGCGGATCACGACTACGCCATCCGCCACTGGCTCGCCACCGTTGCCGTCGATGATGCGTGCGCCGGTGATCGCGGTGACGTCAGATTGGGGCGAGGCACCGTTGTCGACCTCGGCACAACCGACCGCCGGCAATGTCAGTGCTATCAGCGCGACCAGGACAGGCATTCGTCGCTCACGCGGTACGCTCATTGGTCATTCCGCCTCGTAATAGTGGCCGCTGGGTGCAGCGTCGGCACTCAAACACAGGCCACACGTTTTCGCCAGACGTCCTCTACTGCTACCGCAGACCGGTTGCCGCCCCTCGCGGTGGGAGCTGCTCCCGAAGTACGGTAGATCGCCACTGCGCCCAGGAGACCGATGACAGATTCCATCGCCGGCAACGCCGCAAACACCGCCTACGAGGTAATCGGCTCAGGCTCGGTGGTGGTCTTGATCCATGGCGTCGGCCTCGACCGCGAGATGTGGAGGCCGCTGGCGGCCCGGCTCGCCCACAAACACACGATCGTCCGCTACGATCTGGCGGGTCACGGCGAGTCGGGCTCGGGCGCGCTCGGTATCAGCCTAACCGGGTTCGCCGACCAGCTCGAGCACCTGCTCGACCATCTGAGTCTGGATCGCGTCGCGCTCGCCGGATTCTCTCTCGGCGCGTTGGTGGCCCGACGGTTTGCGCTGACCCGCCCGGACAAGCTGACTCGCTTGATTCTGATCAGCAGCGTCTTCCGGCGGCGGCCCGAGCAGATCGCCGCCGTGCAATCGAGGCTCGACCAAGCCACCGAGGACGGGCCCGACAGCATCATCGACGCCGCGATTGCCCGCTGGTTCACGCCGAGGTTCAGGGCGCGGGAGCCTGAAGCGATCGATCAGGTGCGTGCTCGGCTGCAAAGCAACAACCGAGGAGACTTCCTCGCCGCCTACGCGATATTCGCCAAGCCCGATCGCCCCGGCAACGAAGACCTGCAGCGCATGAGCTGCCCGACTCTGGTGACTACGGGCGCTCTCGACTCCGGCTCGACGCCCGACATGGCCAGAGCGCTCGCGGCAGCGCTCGGCAACGGCCGCGCCGTGATCCTGCCCGACCTCGCGCACATGGCTCCCGTCGAGGGGGCCGATGCGATGGCCGAGTTGGTGCTCGACTTCCTGAACGAGCATGCTTCCGATCTGCATCTCCTGCCTGAGGAGGAATGACCCCAGTGGAATTCAAGCTGTTTATCGATGGCGCGTTTTGCGAGGCGGCGGACGGCGCTCGATTCGAGAGCCTCGATCCGGCACACGAGACAGTCTGGGCGACCGCGCCAGAGGCCGGTGAGGAGGACGTCGATCGCGCCGTCGCTGCAGCCAGCAGCGCCCTCACCACCGGACCCTGGGCTGCGATGACCGCTACCGAACGCGGCCACCTCCTGCGCCGACTCGGCGACTTGCTGATCGAGCGGTCCTCCGAGTTCGCCGAGATCGAGACGAGAGACACCGGCAAGATCATCCGTGAGACCGCCGGGCAGGCTGCCTATATGGCGAGCTACTACCACTACTTCGGGGGTATGGCGGACAAGATCGAGGGCGCCGTCCTGCCGATCGACAAGCCCGAGATGATCACCATGACGGTGCGCGAGCCGCTTGGCGTGGTGGCCGCCGTGATCCCCTGGAATGGGCAGATTCTCCTCACAGCATCGAAGCTCGCTCCGGCGCTGGCGGCAGGCAACACCGTTGTGCTCAAGGCGTCGGAGGAGGGGCCGGCGACGCTGCTGAAGTTCGCAGAGCTGATCGACGCGGCGGGGTTCCCACCGGGGGTGGTCAACATCATCACCGGCTTCGGTGAGCGTTGCGGTAAGCGGTTGACCAGCCACCCCGACGTCGCGCGGGTGGCGTTCACCGGCGGTACCGAGACCGCTCGGCACATAGTGTGCAACACGGCCGAAAACCTGGCCACGCTATCGTTGGAGCTGGGCGGCAAGTCGCCGCTGATCGTTTTCGACGATGCCGATCTGGACAGCGCTGCGAACGGTGTCGTGGCAGGCGTGTTCGGCGCCGCCGGCCAGTCATGCGTGGCAAGCTCGCGCCTGTTGGTGCACGAGAGTGTCCACGACGAGCTGATGGCACGGCTGATAGCAACCGCCGAGTCGATTCGCATCGGCGATCCTCTCGACCACGCCACCGAGATGGGTCCACTTTGCACGGCGCGACAGCGCGACCGTATAGAGCGGCTCGTTGCCGACACGGTTGCCGGCGGCGGCACGATGTTGACCGGCGGAGGACGTCCGCCGGATCAGCCGAAAGGCTTCTACTGGCAACCCACGATCATCACTTGCCCGCACGACGGCCTGCCGACCTTCGAAGAGGAACTCTTCGGCCCGGTGCTGAGCGTGCGCAAGTTCACCGACGAGGCCGAGGCGATCGAGATCGCCAACAGCAGCCGCTTCGCGCTTGCCGGCGGTGCGTTTACGCGCGACATCGGTCGCGCCCTGCGCGTCGGCCATGCTCTTTCGAGCGGTATCGCCTACATCAACACCTGGCGCGTCGTGTCGCCCATCGCCCCATTCGGGGGCAATCAGCACTCCGGCTTCGGTCGCGAGGGAGGCAGCGATGCGATTCGCGACTACACGCGCGTGAAGACCATCTGGATCAACACGTCGGACGCGCCGATGGCCGATCCATTCATAATGCGCTAGTGGCCTGTAACAGATGATCGTTGCATATCGTGGTGGCACGTCGGCCCTTTTTCGTAACGCCAGGAAGGTGAGGTACTTGCATGCATGAAGAGCTGTTCGAGAAAGGCCTGGAGAACCGTCGCGCCACGCTGGGAAGGGACTATGTGGACCAGAGCCTAGCCAACGCGGACTCCCTCACGCGCCCCTTCCAGGAGGCCATGACGGCTTGGTGCTGGGGTTTCGGATGGGGCGACGAGGCCATCGATGCGAAAACGCGCTCGATGATGAACCTGGCGATGATCGGCGCCCTGGGCAAGATGCATGAATGGGAGCTGCACTGCCGCGGCGCGATCGACAACGGCGTGAGCTTCGAGGAGATCCGCGCCATCATCCATGTGGTGGGGATCTACTGCGGTGTCCCGCAGGCGCTCGAGTGCTTCCGCGTCGCGCGCCAGGTGCTAGAGGAGCGCGACATGATCTAGAATGAAACTGTCTTCGGAGCCAAAGTGGGGTGGTATCCGACACCGAGACTGGCAACTTTGGTCCGCGTCGCGATGCCGGGAGGCAGCCGCACGAGTGAAGGCTCTCGAAGTGGCACTGAGCCCGTTACTGGATGGATCATGCAGAGCCTCCGTTGGAAATTCACCGTGCCAATCGACGTGCAGCCATCCCCACAGGGGCCGAAAAGCAGCCTGATATATCTGCCTGTCGCTGCCCTGGTTGCGATTGCGCTGCTGCTATCGGGCAACCCAACACCGGCTGCCGAAGGGCCGCTCGATGCAACGGAGCAAATTCCGTCGCTCGGAGGCGGTCTACGCTCCATCGTGCTGGACCCGGGTCACGGCGGCCGGGCCGCGGGAGCGCCGGGCGTCGGCGGCCTCGCGGAGAAGGACATAACCCTCGATATCGCCGTGCGCCTGCGCGAGCTGATCTATCGACGCATCGGGCTACAGGTGTTCATGACTCGCGAGGACGACGTCGACCTGGACCTGGATACGCGCACCGAAAAGGCCAACAACTGGCAGGCTGACCTATTCGTGTCCATCCACGCCAACGCCTACCGGATCAGGGACGTGCGCGGCCCAGAGACCTATTTCCTCTCCGACGCAGCAAGCGACACGATCGCCAGCCGCGTGGCGCAACGCGAGAACGGTGGCGGGTCGCAGGCGGTCCGCGGCGTTGACGGGCAGGCGCTGGATTTCATCCTTTGGGATCTGGCCCACACCCAGCACTTGCGCGAAAGCAGCCTCCTGGCGGAGGAGATCCAGCAGTCGATGAACGGCGTATGGCAACTACGCGACCGGGGCGTCAAGCAGGCTCCCCTGCGCGTGCTCAAGGGCGCGACGATGCCCGCCGTCCTGGTAGAGCTTGGTTACCTGTCCAACCCCGACGATGCCGCAATGATCGCCGACCCGGGGTTCCGGCAGCAGATCGCCGAAGCCCTGTATCGCGGCATCAACAACTTCCGCCAGCAGCACGCCGCGCTCGCCGGCCGCGCCCAGCCCGTAAATCGCGCGGCATACGCAACCGGCCATGGCCGCTGACGCTCGCTCCCTCCCAATTCGGGTCGGCGTTATCGCCGCCGCCATCACCATCGGCCTCGCCGTGCTGCTACTGGTGGTGAATCGTCTGGGGCGACCCGCTGCGCCGAGCGCCGCGATCACCGACGAGCGCAGCGCCGACGCAGCCCTGGGCGCCAGTCCGGACACGCCGCCGCCTGATGAAACGGCCCCAATAGCAACCGAATCCGTGACCCTACAGCTGTTCCTGATCGATTCCGCGAATCGCCGCCTGGTGCCGCGTATCCAGCGTCTCGACGCACCGCTGACGCTGGCGGCCAAGGCTCAGCTGGCAATTGAGCAGCTGATCGACACGCCGGGCTCACCGCTGCCCCGCGCAACCGAAGTGCGCGAAGTCTGGGTATCGACGGCGGGCATCGCCTACGTCGACTTCGGCGCCAATCTACCGACCTCGATGCGCAAGGGAAGCCTGGCGGAGATCCACGCCGTCTATGGGGTCGTAGGCACGTTGACGACATCGTTCCCGCAAATAAGGGCGGTGCAGTTCCTCGTCGACGGCAGCAGCGTGGACACGCTCACCGGCCATTTTGACCTCGCCGGGCCGATCCTCCCCCACCGCGATTGGCTCTACTAGTGGCCTGCGCGAAGCCCGCTACCTCGAAGCTAGCGCGATGAGCGGCGCGGCGGCGCCGCCAGGCAACAGCGCAGGCATCGAGCTGCTCATCGGCACACACAACCGCGGCAAGGTCGAGGAGATAGCGGCGCTGCTCGCGGCGGGGCCCTGGCGGTGCCGCGCACTGCCGGAGGGAGCTGACGAGTATCCCGAGAGCAGCGACACGTTCGCCGGAAACGCCCGAGGCAAGGCGCTGTACTATGCCCGGCTGACCGGGTTGGTCACACTCGCCGACGACTCGGGTCTGGAGATCGACGCCCTGGGCGGCGAGCCGGGAGTCTACTCCGCCCGATACATCGATCCGGAGTTGTCGCAGCGGCAACGTAATCTCGCCGTGCTCGAACGCCTTGCCGGCGTTGCCGAGACACACCGCGGCGCGCAGTTCGTATGCCATGTCGTGCTGGCGCGCCCGGATGCTCTGGTAAGCGAGCGTCGCGGCGTCTGCACCGGCCGCATCACACGTCAGCCGCACGGCGAAGGAGGATTCGGATATGACCCGATCTTCCGAGCGACGGGTGATACGCGCGCTTTTGCCGAGCTGACACGCGAGGAAAAATCACAGCGCTCACATCGCGGCAAGGCCATCGCTGCGATGATCGAGTTCCTACAAGGCTGGACCCCGGATTCGAAGCCCGGCTCATAGCACGAAGCATCTGGTCGCGGCGTTGTATCCTGAGCGCTGCACGACGGGGTGTGGCGCAGCTTGGAAGCGCACCTGCTTTGGGAGCAGGGGGCCGCCGGTTCAAATCCGGCCACCCCGACTTGAATAACATGAATAGAATGAGAGATTTACGGCGTCCTTCGGTGCGGTGCGCGCTTCCGCTCGTTGCGTCGAGGTCACACTGGGGTCACGCGGCGACCGTCCCTTGAGGCCGTTTTCGCGGTGCCGAAGCCGGCTCATCGACAGGGTTTCATCGTCCGGTTACCCGTAGACTGTGCCCATCCAGATTCGCCGCAGCTCGAAACCAACCGGAGAACTGCGTTGCATACTTCGGAGCTTCTTACGCTCGGTCTGCTTGTGGCGGCGTTGCTGGCCGTCGGCGTCTCGTGCTACTCCGCTCGGACTGCAAGTAGCTCGGCAAAGGCCGCGGAGCGGTCAGCGCGGACGGCACAACACGTACTCGATCACCAGCGCGAAGAGACGCGCGAGTACTGGATCGTACTGCTGGCGACGACGATCGAGAGCAATCTGAGGGGCAAGACCATACCTGCGGCCCGAGAAGCGGTTGTTCAATTGCTCAAAGGTCTGCCCGTCCCATTTCGGGACGAGGAGAAGAGAATCGTCGAGCTCGCACACAACCGCGTCGCACCTGCGGGGGACTTCGACGGTTTCTGGCAAGAACTCGAAGGCGTTCGGGGGCGTGGCCCACTGGCGGGTCAAAGCTAGCCGCGCGACCGCCAACCCGGCGTTTCCGGTGTCGTAGGCCGATTCCGGTAGTGGATTAGTAAAGGGGGCACCCCGCCGCGAGTTCGGATTCCCCTTGAGTTGTTTCGGGACCCGAGACACATTGGCCTTCTAACAAACTCGCCCCGAGGCCAGGGCGTCAACAGACCGATTGAGGGAGAGCGTTGAGGTGGCCAAGAGACGAATCTTCATCAGCTTCGACCACGAGGACACGGCCCAAGTCTCGGGCTTCATGGGCCTTCGCCAGATTCTGGACGGGTTCGACTTCTACAACCACAAGCTCGACCGGCGCATCAAGAGCAGTGACGTTAGCTATGTCACCAGGGTTATTCGGGATGAGTACATAAAGCCCGCCTCGGTTGCCGTCGTCCTCATTGGGAACCGGACGGCGCAGAGTGAGTGGGTGCGTTGGGAGATCCAGGAGAGCGCGCGACAGGGGAAGGGAATCCTCGGGATCCGGCTCAGAGGCTCATCCGGAGCGGTTCCTTCGGGGATCCCGGCAGACGCCGTCGGAGGATGGGACCCCGACAAGTTCGCGGGGTGGATTGAATGGGCGTACAACCAACGCGGTAACCATTGAGCGGGCAGCTCGCCCTCGATTGGCTCATCAAGTCGTTCTGGGGAGTCATCGGCTCCCCCGCGTTCTGGATCGGAGTCGCAGCAATGGGCCTCCTGCACTGGGTGAACCATCGGCGACGCGGCCATTCAACCTCGGTGTCCGTAGGCATCCCGTTCGGCCTCGGCAGCGTCACCTATGACACTACTCCCGCCGACCGGACAGTCGCTTGGAAACTCTACGTTCAGCTCGTGACCCGGAAGGCCGCCCTCCCATTTGACCCGGATGCCGACTTGGTGGTCGAGGTCTTCGATTCGCTCTTCGAGCTCTTTCCGATCTCGCGGACTCTGCTTTCGGCTCTGCCGCCCCGGCACTATGAACGGGCCGGAGGCGTAGCGTCGTTAGTGATAAGCGTACTGAATGACGGGCTTCGGCCGAGACTGACCCGGTGGCAGTCAGAGTTCCGCCGGTGGTGGGAGGAAGCTCTGCGGCAAGAGTCGAACAAGGGCGCACGGCCGCAAGACATTCAGCGCCAGTTTCCCCAGCATGACGAACTAGTTGAAGATCTGCGCAGTATGAACACGGAACTCGCCAGGTTCGCCGATGCGCTCTTCGAGATCGCGTCCGTGCGACCCCGTCGTCAGTGGTTTCGGAAACGAGTCCGGCCCGTTGCTCCGAGTCTAATCGAATCTCCTGCTTTGACATCCGACGCCGACGCTACCTCCCTTCCTCGGGAGCCCCAGTAGCTCTGCATCGACTCGGACGTCACCAGACGCGCCTCCTTCTTGAGGTGGTGACCACGATCTCGTTCGGTCGAGAGTCGCGCCATCGCGGACGCTCACCCTCTCTGCGTCTCGCCCTCGGTGAGATTTCTAAGCCGTGCAAAAGGCCGGAGCGGGCCGACCCTTTGCGCGATTCAGAAGCTGACTACCGTCCCTCTGGGCTCCTCTTCCGCCGGAATGCAGATCTCCCCCAGGACGCGCCCGAGACGATCCTGACTCGACCCACAGGTAGGCTTCTCCAGCACGGCGCCCGAAGCTCGGACGAGCTCCAGGAGTTGCGCCCGGCTGGTGATCTGGATGATCACCCCGTCGATTACGGATAGTGGTGTTGATGCCATTTGGCGAGACCTCCTCGTTTGAGGTTTGAAGGAAGCTCGTCGCGTAGACGTTCGCGGCGAGCCCGACGTTCTGTCGAGTCGAGAGTCAACCGGTCGTTGCATCGAGAGTCAACTGACCGGCGCTTGGAGCGGGTTTCTCGACAGATCCCCTTCTCAGCGCCCCTCTAACGTTCGCGGTGCGTTGCGGCCACCGAGTTCCCGCGAAGCTATCGGCGGCCCTTAGCGGCGGATCTGGAGCCGGCTAAACAGATATACGACTGGTGTCCGTCCTGGCATCACGGACGAACGGAATCGAACGTCGCTGGGCGGCTCGCGAGACTCCGCTGATGACGCTACGGGTCCGTCGGCACGAGCCGCTTGAGCTCGTCGAACCAGTTGGTGACCAACGTCACATGGCCGCTACTGGTCTGGCCTTGGCCATCGTCGGGGAACATCACGAAGCGCTGGCCGTCGCCCGTCACGTCGTAGTCTGGGTACGCTCCTTGGCGGCTGATTCCGTCTAGCCCGCCCAAGAACGCTCCGGCAAAGAGCTGCTCCGCTCTGCCGAAGGTGAAGGAATCGCCGTCCGTGTTCACAGCAACAACCATGATCCCGAAGTCGGTGCGATAGAAAAGCTCCCGACCGTCCATTGACCAACGGGGCTGGGTTCCGCCATTGATGGAAACCTGCGACCTACCTGCTCCAGGCGGGTACGGCTCGACGTAGATTTCTTGGTCGGAGTCATACGCGAGCCAGCGACCGTTCGGCGAGAAGGCCGCGTACTCATCGAGTCCGTCGGTGTTTACAACGACAAACGGTTCCCGATCATCTCCTTCAAGCGGCAACACCGAGATGTCCCAGCCAGTCTCTGGATGGAAATCGCCGTAGGCCAGGAACCTGCCATCCGCCGACCACGAATACGGGATCGTCCTGTTGTCGTTCTCGAACAGTTGCTCGGTCTGACCTGCCCCGTCGGCGCGGATTCGGAGTATTCGAGAACGCGAACCGTCGGTCTGCTCGAATACGACGAATTCCCCATCGGGCGACCAGGCTGGGTAGTATGCGTCCGGCGGGCCAAAGGTCAGGCGCTTCGGCACGCGGCGCTGGATGTCATAGATCCACACGTCATGGTTTTCGTTGCTCACGGCTAGCCGTGTGCCGTCCGGCGACAATCGAGGGGAATCATAGAGATCGGGGTCATCCCACAGTGGCGTTGTTCCTCCGTTTCGGTCCACCCACACGACGGAATACCGAGAAACGGTATTTCTCGCGTAGATCATTGTTCCGCTGTTCGAGAAGCTGAACCCTGTACTTCGTTGCCGACGAACTCCGACCCCCTGCTCGATGGGTACGGCTGGGCCAACTACCTCCAGTTCATCCAGATCGAACGGGGCGGCAAACAGGGTCTGCTGATTGGCATACACCAAATGCCCCGTAGGTATGTAGCGTCCTCCGAAGCCCCGCTGCACCACCTTCCGCGCGCTCGTCTCCAAATTGAGAATCTCGACGACAGATGAATTGTCGGCCGCAACGGAGCTAAACAGGATTGCCTTGCCGCCAGGTAGCATTTGCGGCCGCCTATGCGACTCCCCCTCGCCGAGTTGCGTCAACGACTCCAGCTCTCCGCCGTTGGCTGCTATGCGAAGGAGGCCGCTACCGGCCTGGGCAAAGACGATCCTGTCGTCCAGCCCCCAGCTCGCGCCCTGCCCACCCGGGAAATTTGTCTCGCCTACGGAGAGGATCGTCTCGGGTGCGCCGCCTCTGATAGAGACTTTCTGTAGCCCCTCCTGGAGATCGAAATAGCCCACCCATTGGCCATCCGGGGAGAAGAACGGCCCGTAGACACCGCCGATACGAAGGGGAGTGCTCTCGGCCTGAGCGAGCAGGCGAACGTGCAGCTCGCTTTGAGTGCTAGCGTTTCCTGTGACGAAGGCGATGTGCGAGCCATTCGGCGACAAGACGGGTGTTGACCCAAGACCGAGGTAGAGATTCTGATTGGCTAACGTCACGTCCAGGCGCATTGTTGGTGCTGACGGTGGCGATACCTCGCGCATGGAGCCCCAGACGGCCAGGAACATGGTAACCACGGCCACCACGCCGAGACCGGCAGCCACTGGTGTCGGGATTGCTTGCCGCCAGGAGAGCTTTGCAGCCGCACCAGAGCCAGCCGCCAGAGAGATGCCTCCGTCTGGATCCGCGATGGTATTGACGATACCAATGCGCGCATCGGCGATGTCGTGGAGTCGCCGATCAGGTTCTTTCTCCAGGCACTGACGCAGCAGAAGCTGGATGAGCGGGGAGGTCGTTTTCGGCACTGCCGCCCAATCTGGCTCACGCTCGAGGATCGCTGTCAGCACATCCATGACCGTTGCTCCCTCGAAGGGAGTCCGACCCGTCAACATCTCGTAGAGCACGCAGCCGAACGACCAGATGTCAGTGCGCTTATCGACTGGCAGACCCCGAGCCTGCTCCGGGCTCATGTAGTGCGCCGTCCCCATGATCACGCCGGTTCCCGTAGGCAACATCGCAGTGGGCGATTGGCTCAGATCCGATGACACCTCCGGCCTGTGAACCTTCGCGATGCCGAAATCGAGCACCTTCACGGTGCCGTCGGGTGCCACCTGCACGTTGGCCGGCTTCAAGTCGCGATGGATGACACCGGCCTCGTGAGCGGCTTCGAGCGCCAGTGCGATCCGCCGGGCGGTCTCCAGCGCCTCATCGACTTCGATGCGACCGGACGCGTCAATCCTCTCAGCGA
The DNA here is from genome assembly GCA_965205505.1 of Acidobacteriota bacterium. Taxonomy (GTDB): domain Bacteria; phylum Acidobacteriota; class UBA890; order UBA890; family WLXD01; genus DASCOT01. The sequence goes on along the minus strand of CBDBHB010000009.1, from coordinate 1,138,672 downwards.
GGCTTTGTCCCTCCACCAGCTCCATGGCGATGAAGCGCACACCGTCCGTTTCCTCGAAGCCGAAGATCGTGGCGATGTTGGGATGATTCAGCGACGCGAGCAGCTTGGCTTCGCGCTCGAACCGAGCCAGCCGACCAGCATCGCTGGCGAAGTCCTCCGGCAGCACCTTGATGGCGACATGCGGCATGGGCGAGGTGTATCGAGCACGCGATACGACGCTGGATCGTGGCCTGCACCGAGGCAGTCGAGAATCTCGTAGTGGCCGAGCGTTTTGCCCGATCATCCTCTTCAACTCACTGGATGTAGCCAAGTGCCCGAAGAGGACCGTAGCTGCTCCGGGGTCAGTGGCTAGTCCTCGCCTGGCGTGAACTGCTTCGCCAGCAACTGGTGCGCCTCGAACTGCGCCTCAAGGAAGGCGGTGTACTTCTGGACGAGGTCGGGCCGTTCCTCGTGCACGCTCCACAAAGCCATCGGATCGTTCCAGAGGTCGTAGAGCAGCAGGGGGACGGGGCGTTGCGTCTCCGGTCGCTTCTCTGGACCCGGATTAATCTCCAGCGAAGCGCCCCAGCGGCCGTCCACTACCTCAATGACGCCCAACAGTTCGCCGGTCGCGGTATCGGCATAGAACTCGTCGAGGATCACCGGGCGCGGCTCCCATCCCTCTCGACCCAACATCAGAGGAGCCAGCGATTGCCCTTGTGCGATCTCGGCAGGGGGCAGCCCCACCAGGTCGAGCAGGGTGGGACCAGGCCCGTCGGACTCGTCCAGGCGCGAAAACGACTCATTCCAGCTCTCCCACTCATCCGCAGTGACAAAGAGCCCGCCGAAGGGTGGCGGAGCCGGAAAGTCCCCGTGCGTGTCAGTGGTCTGGAAGTGGGCCCAGAACGGCTGCCTGGGATAGTCCTCCCGCCAGCTCCAGAATCCCTCGTGGAGGTACTTTGAGGACTCCTTGTGATTATTCTCACCGTAGGAGAATTCTGCCCAGTCCTCCCGGAACAGATCGACGCCGCGCTGGAGATCGCTCAAAGTCCCGGCGTTGGGGTTGCCCGTGAACACCGCAGTCTGGTAGCCGGCCTGGTGCATGTGCTCGGCCATGGTCACGGCCTCAGCAGGCACAGGGTTGGTGCTGCCGGGGCGGAGCGAGCCGCCCGTCACACTCGTTTGTAGGGAAGTCATGAAGGAGGCCGTCGAGGGCATGGTCCAGGAGGAATTGCTGTAGGCTCGCTCGAACACGACGCCCTCCGAGGCCAGCCGCTCCAGGGTCGGGGTCGTGCGACGGTTGTAGCCGTAAACGCTCATGTAGTCTGCCGCACCACCGTCGAAGACGTAGAAGATGACGTTGGGAAGGGGCGATTGCCCGCCGCCCGTCAAGGTCGGCGCTCCCCACAAAGCAACCCGCCCGCCGGCCTCGGAGTCGGCCTCCAGGCCAAGCGTCACAGTCTGGCCAGCAAGGTCAGCCAGATCCACCGAACGCTGGCCCCAGGCCTCCTTGTCCGCATAGTGCTCCTCGAACAGCGCGGTCGGTTCACCACCCTCAGTACCATCAGGGATGATCGCCGTAACCCGAAAAGTCACGGGCACATCCTCTCGCAAAACACCCATGGCGAAGTCGAGCCGGCCACCCTCCGGGATCTTCACCGGATACTCCACGCGTCCCGGCGTGTGCGTATACAGAGCCTGCCGATGGACCCGGTTGCGGATTTCCGTGCGCGAGGCCGCGCCCGCGTCGGCGTAGTTAGCCACCTTCGGGATCAGTGTGATGGAAAGGATGTCGATGCTGGCCAGATCATCGGCCGCCAACCACAGGGCGATCTGCCGAATCGGTTCTTCCGGTGGCGGATGCCCCCCAAGTAATCCAGCCGCGCCCGGTAGGTCTGCACCGTACCGTCGCTTACAACAGGCGCCCCATCGCCTCCGTGCTGAAATGGATTGGGGCCGCTTGTATCCGTACCGGTCCCCTCGCGTCGATTGAAGAATATCTGGAAGCCCCTGACATCATCGGAGGTGCGAGCACGTACCATGAGGTGCGCCAGATCCTCGTAGTTCCAATCGGGCACCTCGAGAACGAGGCCGCCCCTTGCGCGGCCGCCAGGATTCTTCGTCCCGTCCGTCAGAGTGACTCGAAGCGCGTCGTCGAGCTGCGTGACCTCGACCGGATCGATCGTGGGGTTCCACGGGACTACCGGCTTCCAATCCTCCTGCGGCTTGTCGAAGCGCCACTCCATAACGGCCGGAGCATCTGCCGGCACCTCAGAGCCCACGTTGGTGGCCACGTCGAGGTGTTCCTCAAGGTGTAGGGGAACCTCGGCGGTCAGGGGCGACGGACCCGAGTCAAGGCCCGAGCAGCTCGGGGCCAGCAGGACGGCGAGCAGCAAAGCTGCGCACCGGAGAGGGCGGTGGCTGCGTGCTCGGTACACCTCTCCCATGCCGCCAGCACCGAGCTGCTGGGTGATCTCGTAGGGGCCTAGTTTGGTGGTGCCGGGGTCCATGGCGCTCCCGAAGCAGGGCGGGTAAGCGCATGAAGCCTATCGCCGGAGCGTGCGAGATCCAACGGGGGCGGGTCCAACGCCCTGCTAACGTCCCCGGCCACGCACGCACACCGGGGCAGCGTTGGCCTTGCTTCGCCTCTTTCCGATCGGCCGAGCACCGGAGTCGAACGCCGTTAGCGTCAACTCCTGTGGCGAATGGCCTCCCACCGGAGGATTCCCCAGTTCAGCCCGAGCGCGTCATCGGCCTAGACGGCAAGTCGCGGCCCGCCCATGCCGACGCTGATGAACGTTACGCCGGTATTATGTCCAGCGTTGGACACAACTTTTGTCTAACGGTAGACAGTTGGACCAGCCCGAGCGCGGACTCAGCTTCCCGGTGTCTCGTCTATGGTGAGATTTCTAAGCCGGGCAAAAGGCCGGCGCGCGCCGACCCTTTGCGCGAATCAGACCGAGAAAACCATCTCCTCGACCGACTCCTCCAGTCCGTCCAACGGGACGCAAACCTCGGCGATGATCGCGCCAACGCGATCTAGCGTCGCCCCGCAATCAGGTTTCTCGGCCAGCGCGACCAAGCTGCGGAATATCTCCCGTACTTGGCGTGGATGGGTTATTCGAATCACTGTGCCGTCACGGAAGACTCCGTAATCGCGATGCGCTGGAGCTCGCCGGCGGCGACGTCGGTGTGTTGCTTCGGCCATTTCCTAGGCCTCCTTCGGTTAGGGCCATCGCGGTTCGCTTGCGGCTGCCACGGTGGGCCCGTTCTATGTTTTGGGCGGCAGGAACTCTCATCCAACCGCCGCAGCTTCTTCTCCTCAGCGTCGAGATATACATGAGATCGGCACCTGACCCGATCCTTGTAGCTTCCCCCCGGAGCAGGCGAAGTCGAGCCGAATCGGAGCCGAGCCGCTTCTTCTTCGGGCCAGCCGGCCCCTGGCGAACCTGGTCTCGCTCCCGCCGTGGATGTGGCTCGTTCCGCCAATCCTGCGGTTCGTCGGAGCATTTGCTGCCGTTGTCAAAAGAAGGTGGCCTCCAAGGCCGCATCGCCGGCGCCTACGTCGTGCCGCGCTGAGACAGGTCGCAGACGCGGCAAGCAGCGAGAGCCGCGGATGGCGAACGGGAGCCGTGCACGGAAAACGTGCCTTGCGCACTTTGCATGATCGTATCTAGTAGTTACTATGTATAAGTATGTGTTAATGTGTTTTAGTGTGATTTAGAAGCTGTTTCTTAGCAGTCCTGGCCGAAAATCGGAGGCCCGTAGGGCACCCGATATCACCGACTGCCGTTAGTCGGAAAACGGCTGTGGGTGAAAGATGAGTATTCCGTTGAATCTCGACGCGCAGGCACACCCAGCTGCGTCGGCTGCTGCGTGGTTGTCGGGTTTGTCCTTCCGGCCAACAGGTCCCGCCCCGGAAGAGCTGGAGATCGCACAGCGGCGGGTGTCACAGGGTAGCGCTGTGGTGGTTGGGCGACTCCCCGGGCACGAGTCCGCCCGAGCGTTTCGCCTTCTGACGCGCGCTCTCGTGGGGGTTGCGATCGATCCGGATTCGATCGCTTGGATCTTGGTAGATCGTCGGGAAGCGGGCGGCCTGATGGAGAACATCAAGGGAAGCGATCGCTTTCTGGTGATTGAAGCCATCGCCGAGGCAGCGGCCCGCAACCTGCGAGTCACCGAGGTGCCAGCACTCGAGGAGGGTGGTGCGGCGCGCGCCGCGAACTCAAGCGGCGGTGGGTTCTTGGAGGATCTGCGCGCGCTGCTGGTCGTACGGAGGAGGCTCGGAATGGGGTACCTGGACAAGTCGCCGGTCTACTGGACTCGCGCCGGGTATGGGATGGCGGAGATTTTGCTGGGCGAGTCACCCGGGCGTGTTCTGGCCGACGTCGCGGCGCGGATTCCTGCAGGCAGCTCCGTCACCGATCTTTGTTGCGGGCCCGCAACGCTCTTCACGCGGTACCTGGCGGCGAAGGCCTGCACTTACGTGGGGATGGACTTCAACGGCGCACTTCTTGGGCGGACTTCGCAGACGGGGAGTCGACGCTCGGTTTGTCAGGCTACCGGGCGACCCGATCGCTTCGGCCGATTACGTAGTCATGTGCTCGAGCTTCTATCACTTCCGCGACTGCGAGGGGGAGCTTCTCACCCGAATGCGTCGAGCCGCGCGGCGAGCGGTGATCGTGAGCGAGCCGATCGAGAACGTGTCGAACCACCCTGTCAAATGGCTCGCGCGCCTCGCCAACCACCTGACCAACCCTGGCATCGGGGCGTACAGCTTCCGGCATGACCTCGCCAGCCTACGCGCCTTTGCCAAGCAACACGGAGCAAGCGAGTTCATGGCGCGGCCGGGTTCACCGAACGCCATCGCAGTGTTCGAGGCGCTGGCATGAGCGCCAGCTCGGATAGTTTTCGGCACGCTACTGCCTTCGCGCACCTGGTGGTGGATGAGCTGCCCATCGACTCGGTGGGGGAGCTACGGGTTCGCGACGCTGTCGGGGTCTCTCCAGTTGACTTCGACACCCGGATGCTGGCTCGTCACGCGATTCGCCTGTCGCCGCCTACCGCACTGGACATGGGTACGGGTACGGGGTTCATCGCCATCGCGTTGACACGATCGGGTATCCGGTGTGACGCCACCAATGTCAGCCCAGCCGCGATCCGGCAGGCACGTTACAACGCCGACCGCGCTGGCTGCGCACCCAACGTGTTTGCTTCGAATCTATTCGAGCGCGTGCAGTCGAGCTATGCGCTCATCCTTTTCAACCCGCCTTTCGGCCATGCTCGGTCGACGTTCGCCGTCGGCTGGGTCGAGCTGCTCAAATCGCTGCTACCGAAGGAGAACCCGATCGTTCGGACGATCGCCTACGCCATCGTGCGCCGCTCGCGCGGCCGGCTGATCTGCCGCTTCCTCGATCAAGCGCCGGACCATCTCGACCCCGGCGGTCGCATCCTGCTGTTGTTGCACGTTCGGGAACTGTGCCTGCTAGCCGCATGGAAGTGCGAAGTCCTCGAGGCGAGGGGCGTATTCCGCCTCGTCTCGCTTACCAAGCCAGAGGATGACGTGGCATGAACAAGCGAAGGTTGAAGCTCTGGGCACGCTCGCCGACGATCATCATCCTCGGTTTGTTCCTTCTGGCGGCGCTCCACTACAGCCTAAAGTACCCCATGGCATACAGCGAGTCGCAGACGCTAGTATACGCCAAGCAGTACGCAGATCCGGGCTTCCTGCCCGGTGATTGGTACCTGAGCCAGTACCAGCCAACGCGGATCCCCTACCAAGTCTTCGTGTACCCACTCGTGCAGACAATGCCGCTGCAGGACGTGTCGCTTTGGGCACGGCTCCTGGGCTACCTCGTGGCTGCCGCGGGACTGGGGCTCATCGGCCACCGACTGCGCCTGCCGGCGCCCTACATCTGGATAGCGTTGGGGCTCTTCATCTTCCTCGATCAAGCGGCGATACCCGGGCGCGAGTGGATCTTCCGGCGCGCCGAGTCCAAGGTCATCGCCTACGGCTTGGTGCTATTCGCCGTTCGCGCGCTGATGGACCGGCGGATCGCGACTGCCGGAATGCTCGGCGGGCTCGCCACCACTATGCACATCCTGGTGGGATTCTGGGCCAGCGTGGCGCTTGGCCTGACGATCTTGGCTGAGAGGTTGGGCAGCTGGCGCGCCCGGGTGGTCGCGGGCCTGAGCTGGTGCATGGGGGCTGCGTATGCCTTCTACGCGGTTTTCGTGCGGCTCGGGGAGCCCTCGGCTTCCGCCGGTTTTGACGTCAGCGTCATATGGAACGATTTTCGCAACCCGCACTATACGGATATCAGTCGGTGGCCCTGGGACGAGCCGCGCGCGCTGTTGCTTTGGTTTCTGTGCGTCGCCCCTTGGTCGGCGTCCCGAAGCTGTATCCGGCACGCCAGCAACTTCGGGTCGTGTCGCGGTTCGCCCTTTTTACGCTCGTACCGTTCGAAGCCACGCTGCTGCTGGCGCCGACACCTTTCGGGGCGACGCTCACACACTATCTGCCCTTCCGAGTGGCCGACACGCTCATACCGCTGTTCGGTCTATTGGTTGTTGTGCCTGCCGCGTTCCGCCACGTGGTCCAGCCGCGCGCCCGGGCACTCGTAGCGGCTGTGGCGGTGATCGCCCTGACCATTTTCGCATGGGAAGGGTTCGCCGACGGGCTCGAACATCGGCGCGAATTCCCGCGCGGCGGAGTTGCCGGCGGCTATGGATCGACAACCGCGTTTCACAACTCGTGTGAGTGGGTCCGCGAACGCACCCCAGTCGGGAGCCTCTTGCTCGTCTCGCCGGAGAACAGCCTGGTCAACTACTTATGTGAGCGGCCGGTGATCGTGTCGTTCCGCAACATCCCATCCAGCGATGTTGGCATTGAAGAATGGTACGCGCGCCTCGTCGATCTCAATGGCGGCGAACAGCCCTACAGGACTGGCTACGCCGCGGCCGACGAGATCGACCACAACTTTCACAGCCTGCCCGATGCGGACTATTTGCGCCTGGGCCGAAAGTACGGCGCTCGTTATCTCTTGTTGTACGGGCGCGCCACCGAGACCCGTCTTCCACGACTATTTCGTGATCGTGACTGGTCTGTCCACTTGCTGTCGTCGAGGTCTGGCACCGATGCCGCTACCCCAACTACCGACACGGGTAACTAACAACCGGTCTGTGCAGCCGGTCGGCGCAAACGAGGAACGACGACGTGATGGCTGATCGAACGGCAGATCGGGTCATGCCTCCGATCGCAGGTCGCCCTTGGTACGAGATGCGGCCGTGGGACGGCAGCGCGCTCCTGGCGATGGCCGCAGTCGAGCTATTCGCGTTAGTGATCTGGGCCGATGCCACGATCTTTGGTCTGGGTGTGCTGGCCGACGAGACGCGACCCCTTGCCACCGAGCCATTCCTGTGGCGGGGCCTTGTCCTGGCGATCTCCGCCATCTTCCTCTTCGTCGCCGTCGTGTGGCGGAGCCGCGGCGCCAGCGGCCACAGGCGTGCCGACGCAAGCTGGTACGAGCCGTACCTGCCGTTGGTTGCGATGACCGTGCCCCTCGCGTCAGTGGGGATCTTCCTGGCCGACCCTGAGTGGTTCTATCGGCTGTGTCTCGAGGACGGCGTTGTGGAGACGGGGTCGGCTTTGCTGGTCTTCGCCGCGTCGCTGGTGTTTGCGGCGTTGGCCGCGCACCTCGCGGTGAGGCAACAACGCGTGAACAAGATGATGTTCGTTGCCACCGCGGGCCTGGGAGTGCTCTGCTTCGTCATCGGCATGGAGGAGCTTTCTTGGCTGCAAAGGGTCTTCGACCTGGAGACGCCCGATGCTGTCAGGTCACTGAGCGAGCGCGATGAGCTCAACGTTCACAACATGGCCACGGCGGTGTTCGAGATCGCCTACTACTTCGGGACGTTCATCTTCTTCATTGTTGTGCCGCTGGTTCATGAGCGTACGCGGTTGTTCGACTGGGCAGGCTCATTGACCGCGTTCGTGCCTACGCGAACGGTCGCGCTCGCCATCGCCCCGGCGTTCTCTTTTAACTACGTTTTCTGGAACGTCGCGTTCGTGCAGTTCTCTTTCTGGTTCACCCTGTGGACTCTCGTCTAGTATGCATGGGTCGAAGTACAAAGTCGATCCCTGCGCGCCGGCGCATCCACGCTCACCGTGCTAGGGATCTTCTTGTTGTCCCAGCTGGTCTTCTTCATCAACGGGCAGAACTTTGTCCGGCTTTGGGACACGACCGAGTACAAGGAGCTGATCATTCCGGTCGGCATGCTGGCCTACGCTCTTCTGACCAGCACACGCGTCCGCGCGGCGGCCCTGCCCTGCGGGTCCGATTGAGAAACCGGCTGCCTCACGTGGGCGAGCTTCGACTTGCCAGGTCCCGGTAGCTGATCAGGGCGACTTGCCGCCGACGGAGGCAACCGCGTACATGTTCGTCGAGGCACGCGTCGAGCTCATCGGCCCATCGATAGCCCCACGCGGCGAGGTCGCGACGCGGCGCCTCGGGACCGGTCGCCGGATCCATGATGATCTCCGTGACGCCGTTCTGGAGTGCGTTGATTCGCTCGGCGAGCGAGCGGGCGTCGATGTTGCCTGCACCACGGAACCCCGACACCTGATCGGGAGCGGAGAAGCCACGCTGCCGCACGATCCGGTGCGCCCGCCACGCAAGCGCATACAGAACCCATCCCGAGAGACGCCGCTGCCATGGCGCTCGGCCGTGCGGCGTTCTCTCCAGCGGCACGCGGACGCACGAGATGCCGGCGCTGCCGATCTCGTCGAGGACGATCTCCAGCACGCCCGGGAGCACGTCATCCACGTGCGTCGGCTGGAGCCCGAGATCGACCATTCGCTGCAGTTGCGCTCGCAGCTCCCGGCGCACGTCGTCAGGCGAGATTCTTCCGGCCAGCCAGGCGCAAGCGAAGCTGCGTCCGCCGGCGAGAAAACAGCCAGTATCATCGACCAGGCTAGGCACCTGCTCGACCGGCAGCACCGGTCGCTCCTCTACCAGAGTCAGGTGTAGGCCAACCGCGAGCCGCGGGCGTATCAGCGCCCGCCGAGCCGCATCAACGGCGGCCGGCCCGACCACGCAGAGCGAGGCGCTAGTGAGACATCCGCGGTCATGCGCCAGGAGGATCCCGTCGTTGATCGCCGGCGCGAGGCCGAAATCGTCGCCGTTGACGATCGCCTCGATCACGAATCACTCCAACGCGTAGCGGTGAACTTCGCCAGATACCAGAGGATGGTGAATGGTGTGATCACACCGACGGTGGAGGTACCTGAAGTCCGATCGGTCAGCGCAACAGGGATCTCGGCATACGATGTTCCGGAGCGCTCCAACCGGTAAACGACCTCGGTGTCGATGAGCCAGCCGTCTGCCTGGAGTGGCAGGCGCTGTATGACGTCGCGATGGTAAAGCTTGAGCTGCGAGTTTACGTGCCGGACCCGTAGTCCCAACATCGCCTTGGCCAGCGCGTTGTAGACCACCGACTGGAACTGCCGGAATCGCCCACGGTCATCTTCACACCGATAGCTGAGAACGCAGCCGTGATCGTCCAGAAGCGGCATCGCCTGGTGGATAGCATCGAGAGGGAACGGCAGATCGGCGGACACGGCCCAAACGAGGTCCTTCGTTGCTTCGCCGAAGCCGAGCCGCAGAGCCGATCCGAACCCCCGGCGGGCAGGCTCGTGACGCGTCCGAACGCGCGAGCGCTGTGTGCCGATTCGATCGCATATCTCCGCCGACCCGTCGGTGCTGCCGCTCTCGACGATGATGATCTCGTAATCGATGAACGTGCGGCTCAGAAATGCCTCGATTGCCTCGATCGCGCCCTCGATCACATCGGCCTCATCGTGCACTGGCACGATGGTCGAGATCGATCGCTCGTAGCGCATCACGCCGCGCTCTTGGCTCGTCCGCCGATGTTCCGGATCGCCTCCCTCAGGGCGGCAACGACAGTATCGACGTCTTCGCCGCTCATGTGCGGACCTAGCGGCAGCGTCATCAGACGACGGGCGAGAGCAACCGTCGAGGTTTCAGTGCGCGCCCCATAGAGCGCGAGGCTGCTGACGGGCTCGTAGTGCTTGCTCGTTTGGATTCCGACCTTCCGGAGTCTGGCACGCACCGCAACGGGGTCGGCATCGACTAACACCGGCATGAGATGGCACGCGGAGTTCTCCAGATCACGCTCTGAGAACGGCACCTTGACCCCGGCCACCTCGGACAGGAGGCGACGGTACCTCGCCACCAGCTGCCGACGCTTGGCATTGATCGAATGGACGCGTTCGAGCTGCGCCAAGCCGAGGGCGGCGCGGATATCGTCGAAACGGTAGTTGAAGCCCAGGCCCTCGACGTCATAGCCCAGGACTTTCTTGCGATGGCGCTCGAAGGTCGGAACAGTGATGCCGTGCGTACGCAGGCGGTCGACGAGCGCACTGAACTCGGCATCCGCCGTGACCACCATGCCCCCTTCTCCGGTCGAGATATTCTTGGTGCCGAAGAAGCTGAAGCAACCGATGTCGCCGATCGTACCGAGCGCGTGAGTACCATCCGTCAGGTTCGCGCGTGCGAACGGTGCATGCGCGCAATCTTCGACGACGCGGAGCCCGTATCGCTCAGCGATCTGCAGTATCGCTGTCATGTCACAGGCGAACCCCGCATAGTGCACCACACAGATAGCACGGGTTCGGGGGCTCACTAGCGCCTCGACGTGCGCCGGATCCAGGTTCAAATCGTCGTCGGAGGCGGGCCTCGCGAACACCGGCCGAGCACCGGTGTAGCGAACCGCGTTGGCTGTGGCCACGAATGTCAGATCGGGGCAAATCACCTCGTCGCCTTCACCGACCTCCAGGGCCTCATAGGCGAGATGCAGCGCCGCCGTGCAGCTACTGACGGCGTGGGCGTACGGCGTGCCGAGCATGGTGGCGAAGCGCTGCTCAAAGAGCTTCGTCTGCCGGCCCGACGTGAGCCAGCCCGAGCGAAGGACGGCTGTTACCGCATCCACTTCGCGATCGCCGATCTGAAGGTCGGTGAGGGGAATCCGCACATCGACTGCCATTGTGCCTCCTCGCGGCCTACGCGACTCGAGACGAATCCACGAGCTCGGCGAAGGTGTTGTCGTACTCGTCGTTGGCCTGGTGGTAGCTGTCGATATGGCCGACATCCCGCCAGTACGCGTCGGTAGGGAAACGTTCGATGTGGCGTCCGTCTGCCAACATCTTCTGGATCAGGTCGTCGACGCCGAACGGGCGACCGGCGGGAATGAGGTCGATCACGCTCGGCCTCATGACGTAGATACCGGCCATCACCTCGACCTTGAACACTGGCTTCTCCTGCACACCGGTTACACGGTTCTCGGCGCACTCAACGCGGCCGTACGGCAACGTCACCTACGTTTCGACAGTGACCACGGTCAGCTCTGCCGCGGATGCCACGGCATGTCGATAGAGATCGCTGAACGACAGAGTCGTCAGAACATCGCCGTTCATGACAATGAACGGCGATGTCAGATGACTCCTGAGTAGCGACACAGGCCCGCAGGTTCCCAGCGGTTCGTCCTCGACGCTGACATGTAGTTTCAGACCATGCCGTGACCCATCGCCCAGGAACGCACGAACGAAATCGGCGCGATAGCGAGCGGCAATGAACACCTCGTCCACCCCATGGGCTCGAAGGTTCTTGAGTCCGATCTCTAGCACGGTGCTAGGACCAACGGGCAGCAGAGGTTTCGGGATCGACTGCGTCAGCGGCTGCAATCTCGTGCCCGCGCCGCCCGCAAGAACCACCGCCTGCATGACTATGCCGCCCGCGTGTTGCGGAGCCGGTCTTACGCCACGTCCGAGAAGCGTCCGTCCTCTAGCGCACCGAAGATCTCGTTGACTCCGGCCGCCAGCGTATACGTGGGAACGAACCCGAGCGTGTCTCGGATTCGCTCGCAGCGGACCTTGTAGTCGCGCGGATCCTCTCGCTTCGCGACGTATCGGATGTCGGCATCCGCACGTTGCTCGCGCAGCATGCCGGCAATGTGCTCCTTGGTGTAGTTCTCCGCCGTTGAGCCGACGTTGAACACAGCGTGATCAATCTGCTCACGCCCGGCTCCGAGCACCAACCTGCAGGCACGCGCCAGGTCAGTCGTATGGCAGTAGGGACGCCAGAACTGCTTGCCGTAGATCTCCAGGGTTCGGCCGAGGAATACCTCGCGGGCGAACTCGTTCACCGTCAGATCGAAGCGCATGCGCGGCGACAAGCCGTAGGCAGTGGCAAAGCGCAGGCAACTCGTCGCCATCGGGCTCGGCCGCGACGCCAGAATCGCCCGCTCGACTGCCACCTTGGCCTCGGCATACAACGACAGGGGTCGCAGCGGCGAGGTCTCAGAGCAGTACTCTCGCCACGGATGGCGCCCGTAGTTGCTGCACGTCGAAGCAAACACGAAACGACGAACCGAGCCGATGTCGGTTGCCGCCTGGAGCAGCTGTAGAGAAGCGTCGAGGTTGGTTTCTCGTGCCAGCCCGGGGTCCTGGGCACAGGCTGGATCGCCGACGATCGCGGCAAGATGAACGACGGCGTCGACAGTGTCTAGGGCGCTCCGATAGGACTTGGCGTGGCGCACATCGCCGTGAACGAACTCGAATCGATCATCGGCGCCGAGCTCGGAGATGCTGTGATCACCGAACAGCAGGCGGTCGAGGCCCACCACTCGGATCCCGTCGTCCAGCAGCTGGCGAGCGAGCACCGAGCCAATGTACCCAGCCACGCCGGTCACTAGAACGCTACAGACTGGCTTGCTGTCCATACCTGCCCTCTGTTAATCAACGCTCGATGACAACTCTTATAACATATCAAAACTATTGAGAAGATAATAAAACATATCATTAGTTATTCCACGATAAATAAAATACTTATAATGCTGTTAACAGGGTTTGTGTGGGGCCGTGAGTCATCTGCCGCAGCGTACGCCCGCACCGAGCTACTGAGATAAGACGTGGGTATTGACCGTGGGGTCAGGTCAGCAGTATGGCGTGCTAGGCGAGCTTCCTGAGGATCATGCACTTGAGGTAACGGCTCTCCGGCATGCCGACGCGAACCGGGTGATCGCGGCTTTGGCCACGCCGCTCCACCAGCACCAGCTCGGCGCGCACGTCGGCGGCTGCCGCCTCGATCACTGCCAGGAAAGCCGACTCGCTGACATGGTATGAGCAGCTCGAGGTCACCAGGTGACCACCTGGCCGCAGCAGCTTCAGGGCGCGCAGGTTGATCTCCTTGTAGCCCCCTAGCGCGCCCTTCAGCGCCGCTTTGTTCTTGGCAAACGCCGGAGGATCGAGAACGATCGTATCGAATATCTCGCCCCGATCGCTCAGCTCGCGCAAGTGGTCGAACGCGTTGACGGCTCGTGCATCGAGCGTCACGTCGTTGATCTCGGCGTTGTGTTGCATCGCTGCCACCGCGTCATCGGAAATATCCAGCGCGATCACCTCGTCGCACCGCGAAGCCAGCTGCAGCGAGAACGCTCCTTGGTAGGCAAAGCAATCGAGCAGCCGACCGTGCGCATAGTTGCGTGCGGCAGCGCGATTCTCGCGTTGATCCAGGAAGAGACCCGTCTTCTGCCCGCTTCTCAGGTCGACCTCCAGATGAGCGGAGCCTTCCCGGATCCGCACTCGATTCGGGATCTCACCGTGCAGCACGTCGATGCGCCGCTCCAACCCCTCGAGCACGCGCACTCGCCTGTCATTGCGCGCCAGGATGGCGGCTGGAGCGAGCATTTGCACGAGCAGCTCGGTGATCTCGTGGCAACGTCGATCCACCCCCTGGGCGAGCGTCTGCACGACCAGATACTCAGCGTACCGATCGACGATCAGCGCCGGCAGTCCGTCGGCCTCGGCGTGCACCAACCGGTAGGCGTCAGCATCGATCTCGAGCGTCTGGCGGTACGCGATCGCGGCCTCCAATCGATCTCGCCACAGCTGCAGACCTGGGCGCGGCCCACGGTCACAGAACCGTCGTAGGGCGATCTGCGAAGCATCGCTGTAGAGCGCATATCCGACCTCACGGCCTCGCGGTCCCTTGACGCGGACCAGGTCGCCAGCCGCGGCGTGAACCTCTAGTACATCGCTGCGGTAGATCCACGGGTGCTGGCCGCGCACGCGCTGCGCGCCGCGACGAGTGAGCACGGCCTCCGGTTGCTTCGGCGTCTTCTCGGGCGTCGTGCTGTCGGCGGTCAGGTCGGCCACGCTAGCTGTCGGTGCTCCAGTACCGCGAGATCACCTGGCGCATCGCCGCGCTCGACATCTCGAAGTCGCGCGGTCGGGCATCACCTGGGAACCACTTCCACAGGAAGGCACCCACCACGCTTGGCTCATCTTGCAGCGCCTCTAGCGCGGCGAGCATGCAACGTCGCTGCAGCTCGTCGGCGTTGGGCCCGCCGACCTCGTAGTCCCACGGCTCGTAGGGGGCCCGCGCCGAGCGATTGTAGCCCAGCTCCGTGAACACCACGGTCTTGCCGTAGCGTTCGCTGAAGGTGCGCATCCGCTTCATGATGCGCCGCCATCCGGCGTCGAACGCCTCCTGCGGCGGCAAGCCGGCGTCGTCCCCGGCGCCCTCGAGCACCGGGAAATACGCTTGCACGCCGATGGCGTCGAGTGCGTCCCAGAACGGGATGCGCTCATAGTCGGTCCAGTTGGCCGCATAGGTAAGCGGCCCGTCGTACTCGGCGCGAACGGCGCGAATCACCTCACGCCAATCGGCCTCGTGGCCGACGGTCTTGTCGAGCTCGGTTCCTACTGCGAAGGCATCCGCGTCGTGGCTGAACCTGGCGATCGCGGCGACCCAAAGGCGGTATTCGTCGAAGAACCGCTGCCACTCGGCGTCGGTATGGAAGGCGATCTCGCCCCGCCACGAGAAATTACCCCAGTACCCCAGATGCGGTTTGATGAAGATCTTCAAGCCCTGCCGATGGGCTTCTTCAATGGGCCGCCGCAGCCACGTCGGGGCCGTCGCGGCATCGCCCTCGTTGCGCCTCCAGCTCACCGAGCCATCCCGACCGATGCGGGCGTACGGGTGGATGGAGATCCAGTTGACCCCGAGCTGCTTGAGCTCGGCAATGGTGCCGACGATGGCATCCTTGCCCCACTCGGCGCTACCGCGCGAAGTGGAAACGGTCATGCCGTTGATGTTCTCGCCCTGCGACGCTGGGCGCGGCGAGCCAACCGTTCCGGTAAGCCCCGCCGCGTGCGACGCCTGGACACCAACGAGCAGCAGGCTGATGACGCCTGCCTGGCAACATCGAGCTGAGACCATGACCGCTGAGAATATCACCCGGCGTTTCGCCGGCGTGGCGGCCGGACGCCCTCGCGGTGGCTTCGGCGACGATCTTGCAACCCGGCGGCGGTGCCTGGCGTCCAACCCATTGAGGTGGCGTGGCGCCAGGGCGCTCGGGCGGAGCTACCCGGAGGCCGCGATCAGCAACGAGACGCCGCGCATTCGAGATGAGGGAGGAAGCCATGCAACGCAGTCGTTCGTTCGGTTCGCTTCGAGTGGGAGTCGCCGCCGCGGTTAGCGCCGCCACCCTGATGCTCGCGACGCCGAGCTACGCGCAAGAAACGCGTCAGCTGGTCATGTCGGCCGAGTTCGACACCCGGCCAGGTGCCCGCCTGACGATCGACGTTTCGAACGCCGACGTGTTGCTGCGCAACGGTGGCTCCGATCGCGTCGGATTCGCGGTGTATCTCAGAGCAGGCAACATGGAGCGCGGTCGGGCCAGGTTCGAGGCGATGAACTTCCGCGCCGACGGTAACGCCGACGAGGTAAGCCTGCGGGCCGACCGGGAACACGGCATCGACTGGGATTGGCGCGATTGGGGCGGCTTCGCGATCACGGTCGAGGTGACCGTGCCCGAAGAGTACGACGCTGACGTGCGTACCGAAGACGGCGACATCGCGGTGCAGAGCCTCCGGGGCGATGTGCGATTGCGGTCGTCCGACGGCGACATCAGCGCGGAGAGTCTCACAGGCGACGTCGTCATCCGTACTTCCGACGGCGACATTGGCGTGCGCCGGATTATCGGCGGCCAGATCGAGATCGGCACATCTGATGGTGATGTGAGCCTCGGCGAGTTACAGGCGGCGGGTATCGTGATCGACACCTCGGATGGAGACATCAGCGGCGATCGGCTGGCCGCCGAGGGCATCGAGGTCCGCACCAGCGATGGTGACATCGTGGTGAGCGCAGTTGCCGGACCGATGGACGCACGCACCAACGACGGCAGCATTCACGTCGGCATCGAACAGCTGGGCGAGACGAGCCTGAGCAGCGGCGAAGGCAATATCACGATTCGCGCCGCGGAGCAGCTGGCGGCCGACCTGGACCTGCGCGGCGACGACCTGTCGATGCGCAGCGAGGTGCGCTTCGACGGAACGCTGGATCGCCGCGTCATCCGCGGATCACTGAACGGCGGCGGTCCCAGGCTCATCGCCCGGACTCGCGAAGGCAGCATCGTGCTACGCCTTCGCGCACCGGAGCAAGCCAGCGGTAGATCGACGCGACATCGATCGCCAGATCAGCCGGCGGCCGAAGCCTCGAATACCTCCTTTGCCTTCTTGTGGAGTCGCTCTTGCGCCTCCTCGACCTCGCGCAGCGCTTCGCGCAGACGGTCCAGCTCGTCGGCGCCCCTTGCTACGCGAGCGAGCCACCGCGATACTCGCGGCCGGCAAGCCTCGCTCCACTGACCAGCAACCAGCCAGAAGTCTGACACATGCGAAAGGCGCTACTGCTCGCCAGTCTCTGCCTCGCCATGGGCACCGAGGGCGTCGCCTCGGACGACGCCGCGCGGCTCACCCTACGCGACCTGTTCGAGCTCGAGACCGTCGGCGATCCGCAGATCTCGCCGGATGGCACGCACGTGGTGTACGTGCGCGGATTCGCCGACATCCAGACAGATCGCTTCTACAGCAACGTGTGGATCGTCGATGTCGACGGCACCCACCACCGGCCGCTGACCACAGGTAAGCAGAGCGACGCCTCGCCCCGGTGGTCGCCCTCCGGCGATCGGCTCGCCTACGTGTCGTCGGAGGAGGGATCGGCGCAGATCTGGGTCCGCTACATGGACACCGGCCAGACGTCGGAGCTGACTCATCACGAGCAGGCGCCGGGCGGCCTGGCCTGGTCATCCGACGGCACGCAGCTGGCGTTCTCGGCGCTGGTGGAGGAAGCACCCCCGCAGATCGCCGACCTGGTGCCTGCTCCCGCGGGCGCCGAGTGGGCCGAGCCGGCGCGCGTGATCGACCGCCTCTTCTACCGCTTCGATCCGGTGGGGTACCTGCCGCGGGGTGATTGGAAGCTGTTCGTCGTTCCCGCAGAAGGCGGTACGGCCCGACAGGTCACCCACGGCGCGGGCTCGTTCGGCGGGCCCGGCTTCGGCGGCTCGGAAGTGGTCTGGTCCGCAGACGGCAACTCGCTGCTGATCTCCGCCAACCTCAGGCCCGAGTCCGATCTCGAGCCGCTCGACTACGAGGTGTACCAGATCGACGTGGCATCGGGCGAAGCCACCCCCCTGACGCGGCGACATGGTCCGGACAACTCGATCAGCCGCTCCCCGGACGGCGACACGATCGCCTATGTGGGCTTCGACGACCGATACCAGGGCTACCAGTTGACCGAGCTGTACGTGGCTGACGGCGACGGTGGCTCAGCACGTGTGTTGACTGGCGAGCTGGGTCGGAGCGTGGCGTCACCGCAGTTCTCCGCCGACGGGCGCGAGATCTACTTCACCTACACCTCGGAGGGTCGCAGCCGGTTAGCGAGCATCGATCTCGACGGCGAGATGATGGACCACGTCAGCGACGCTGGCGGCGGCTGGAGCGCATACGCCGGCGGCCCCGGTTACAGTCTGGCGAACGACGGGACGTTTGCCTTCGTGCTATCGAGCGCCGAATCGCCGGGCGATATCGCGGTCGGCCGCCGCGGTGACCCGGCGCGACGCCTCACCGACGTCAACTCCGATGTGCTTGGCCACAAGCAGCAGGCCGAGCTCGAGGAGATCTGGTTCGAATCGTCACACGATGGGCGCCAGGTGCAAGGCTGGATCCTGAAACCGCCGGGCTTCGATCCAACCCAGCAGTACCCGCTCATCCTGGAGATCCACGGTGGGCCGTTCGCCGCCTATGGACCGCGGTGGGACGTCGAGAAGCAGCTCATGGCCGCTTCGGGGTACGTAGTGCTGTACACCAATCCGCGTGGCAGCACGAGCTACGGAGAGGAGTTCGGCAACCTGATCCACCATGCGTATCCGGGCGATGACTTTTACGACCTGATGTCGGGGGTCGACGCAGTCATCGAGCGCGGATACATCGATCCCGACCAGCTGTTCGTCACCGGCGGTAGCGGTGGAGGCGTGCTCACCTCGTGGCTCATCGGACGCACCGAACGGTTCCGCGCCGCGGTCACCGTGTACCCGGTGATCAACTGGTACAGCTGGGTGCTGAGCGCCGATATCTCGGTGTTCGGAGTCAGGTATTGGTTCCCGGGGTTGCCGTGGGACTATCCAGAGCACTACGAACAACGCAGCTTGCTGTCCGTGGTCAAGAATGTAACAACGCCAACAATGGTGCTCACCGGAGAGGCTGACTACCGCACGCCGATGTCCGAATCTGAGCAATACTACGCGGCGCTGAAGCTGCTCGGCGTCGAGTCGGTGCTGGTACGGGTTCCCGGGGAAAGCCATGGTATCCGAGGCCGTCCCAGCCACTTCATGCAGAAGATCGCCTACATCGTCGGCTGGATGGACGGTCACCGCAACGAATAGGGGAGTGAGTTTCTATGCTCAACGCGCAACAAGAGGAATGGTGTTCCACCAGTCAGTGGGACTTCTCCGACCTCAAGGCACTGATCTTCAACTGCACGCTCAAGCGCACGCCCGAGATGTCGCACACGCAAGGTCTGATCGACATCTGCGCGACGATCATGGAGAAGAACGGCGTCAGCGTAGAGACCATCCGGCCAGTGGACCATTACCTCGCCCCGGGCGTGTATCCCGACATGACCGAGCAAGGATTCGAATCCGACGATTGGCCCGCGCTGTACGAAAAGGTCAAGGCAGCCGAGATCCTCATCATCACCTCGCCCATCTGGCTGGGCGTAAAGTCGTCCGTGTGCACATCCACCATCGAGCGTCTCTACGCCAGCTCCGGCGACCTCAACGAGCACGGTCAGTACGCCTACTACGGCAAGGTGGGCGGCTGCCTGATCACCGGCAACGACGACGGCGCCAAACACTGCTCGATGGACATCCTCTACTGCCTACAGCACCTGGGATATGTCATTCCGCCGCAGGCCGATGCTTGCTGGCTGGGCGAGGCGGGCCCGGGCCCATCGTATCTCGACGAGGGGTCAGGTGGCCCCGAGAACGAGTTCACCAACCGCAACACCACTTTCTTGGCGTGGAACCTCTTGCATATGGCGCGCATGCTCAAGGACGCTGGAGGTATTCCGGCGCACGGCAATCAGCGCTCAGCCGCTCAGCCTGGGAGGCCGGATGTCGCTTCGACTTTCCGAACCCGGAGTACCGCTGAAGTAGGCCTTTGGCTCCAATACCTCAGCATCGACCGTCGATCCAGGCGTCGATGAGGCTGCGCGAGATCGAGATCTCGGGCGACAAGCGTAGCTCGCCTGCCTCGACCGCATCGACGATTTGCTGGCGAGTAAACCAACGTGCATCCTCGAGTTCCTCATCGCCGAGCGTGATCGTGTCGGATTCGGCCACCGCGCTGAAGCCGAGCATCAGCGATGCCGGGAACGGCCAGGGCTGCGCGCTCACGTAGCGGACATCGTCACAAGCGATACCCGTCTCCTCCAGCACCTCGCGACGCACGGCATCCTCGAGGCTCTCGCCGGGCTCGACGAAGCCGGCGAGCACCGAGTACCAGCGCTTCGGCCACGCCGCCTGTCGGCCGAGGAGTATCCGTTCGCCGTGTACTACCCGAACGATGATCGCCGGATCGGTGCGGGGAAAATGCTGGCGAGCGCAGCCGGTCCTGCTGCAACGCCGTAGCCAACCCCCATTCAGCGAGTCGGTGGGGGCGCCGCACGAGCCACAGAACCGATGCGTGGCGTGCCAATGTGCCACGGCGCGCGCATAGGCGAGCAAGCCGGCGTGCTCCGGCGCCATCACCGGACCGAGTTGACGCAGGTCGCCGAAGGTTGCGCCGCCGTCGAGCCACGACGCGTCGGGATCGGAACTGTCCGGAAGCAACACGGCGAAGCAGGCAAGATCGCCCTCGGCCAAGCCCAGGAAGACAGATTCCTGGGGCGCGACCTGCGACGGCAACTCCGTTGCGCGCAGCAGTCTGGCGGCTGGCGCGTCGCCCGCGGTCACCAGGCTGCGATCCCGCCATACCGGTAAGAACACCGATGCCGGGTCGGCGGCACGCTGCCGGAGCCACTCCTCGTTCAGCCGCATTCGTGCGGCCCGGTCGATCCACGAGCTTGAATAGAAGTGGTGCGTCACATGTCCTATCGTACCCGCCATGCCTACGTACCCTGGCGTAGCTCGCTCAGTAGCCGGCATGGAGGGCTCACTGTTCTCCAAGCTGGCGGCCCGTCTCAAGACCCTGCAAGGCGAGATATACCCACTTCATGTCGGGGACACATGGATGGAACCGGCTGACGGGTGCCGTATGCAGGACCTGCGGGTCGACGAGCACCCTGGCATGCACCGCTACGCTTCGCCGCACGGGCTGCCAATGCTGCTCGAGCGCGTCGTCGAGCGACATCGAGCCAACACCACCGTCGATACGGCACCCGAGAACGTGCTCATGGCGGCCGGCGCCACCGGCGCGCTGGGGGCAACCATCGGCGCGACGATCGATCCCGGCGATGAGGTGCTACTGCTCGCCCCCTACTGGCCGCTCTTTGCAGGGATCGTCAAGTCGTTCTCAGGACACCCGGTGGCGGTGCCGTTCATCGGGGTTGCCGACTCACCCGACGCCGCAGTCGAGGCGCTCGACGCCAAGCGTACCGAACGCTGTACGGCGGTCTACCTGAGCACACCCAACAACCCGACCGGCAAGGTGATTCCGGCGGCAATCGTGGCGGCGGTCGTTGAATGGGCCCAGCGACATGATCTCTGGATCCTCGCCGACGAAGTTTACGAGGACTACGTGTACCGCGGCGAGCACTGCTATGCGCGTACCCTGGCGCCCGAACGGACTTTCTCGGTGCACTCTTTCTCCAAGGCCTACGGGATGGCAGGCAACCGTTGCGGCTACGTCGTGGGGCCGGCGGAACACATGCGGCAGTTACGCAAGGTGAGCGTCCACAGCTTCTACAGCACCCCCACAGCATCACAGATCGCCGCGGCGAAGGCGCTCGACGGCCGCGGCGACAAGTGGATCGCTGCGGCGAAACCCCTGTACGAGCAACTGGGTGAAGAGATGGCGGGCATCCTCGGTGTGCCGGCTCCGGAGGGCAGCCAGTTCCTCTGGGTAGACGTTGCCGAGCGTCTCGACGAGCGCGGCCTCATTGGGTTCCTCGAGGATTGCCTGGACGACGGCGTTCTGGTGGCACCGGGGCCCAGCTTCGGACCCTATCCGACCCACATACGCGCCTGCTTCACAGCGGCCGTCCCGGAGCGCACGCGACGCGGGATGAAGTTGCTCGCTCAGCATCTCGGCAGGTAACGCCCACGGCCCCGGAGCGGAGGGCCCGGAGCGGATAGCCTACTGCGTGGCGGCGAGCGGCGGCCGGCTACCGTGCCTCAGAAGCGGAACCCGAGGCCAAAGTGCACACGCGTGTCGCCCTCGAGGTTGTTGGCAACGTCGAGGTTCAACCGCACCAACGGCGCCACCAGGAAGACCCCGGCTCCGACACCGTTCTCGAACTGGGCGCGGGATATCGGCAGGCCATACGAGTACGCGGTGCCTATGTCCCAAAACGCCGTGAAGCCCAGCCGAGCGATGCTGAACGAAGTCGTGACTGGCACCCGTACCTCCACTCCTCCGAAGGCAACGCTGTCGCCGCCAAGCGCGCCGGCCCGATAGCCGCGCAACGACACCATGCCGCCTACATACGGCCGCTCATGGGCCGGCAGCGGCGAATCGGTGGTGTGCAGAACGGCGCGCGCCGCCAGCACCGCCTGCCCGACCAACGTCTTGTAGGCTGCAAGTTCGAAGCGAAACCGGTTGGCGCCGGCGCCGGCGGCAGGGGCGAGGCGTTGCCACCCGGCGCTGGCAACCACGGCATCGTACGGGAACGACATGTTGGGGCGAGTGTCGAAGCGTAGGCTCGCACCGTACGTCCACAGCGTCTCGCTCACACGTCCGAAGTCGACGTCGGCGTACTCACCATCGAGTCGAAGTTGCAGCGCGTCGGTCAACCGGCGCTCGGCGAACGCCGTGGCGTACAGGCGTGCGTCGTCGACCCCAGCGTGCGGGTTCTCGAATCGGCGCGCGCCCACCGAGCCACCGACTCGAAAGCCACTGTCCCAGCCACGCGTCACCTCGATCGCCACCTGGTCGACACCACCATAGATCACCGGAATGGAAATCAACTCTCCGCCGCCAAACAGGTTCTTTGCAGCAACACGCCCGCCGACGCTGAGCTTCTCGTTCTCGTTGTATTGCAGCTCGGGCATGACGAGCAGCTTGTCGCTCGCCGACGTTTTCTGGTGTACCGACAGAATCAGCAACACGCGGTCGGTCGGCGTCAGCGAACGATAGCGAGCAAGCACCTCGACGGCCGCGAAGCGGCCGCTGTCGAGCAACCGCTGCTTGATGGCAGCACGATCGGCCGCAGTGACTCGGTCGCGCACCACCACCCCGGCGATCTGTAACACTTGCTCGTCGGAGAGCGAGTAGTTTCCGTGCACTCGCACCTCGACTACCAGCTCGGATGGCGGCGGGGGCGAAGTCTCCTGCGCCGACACCGGCAGTGCGCCGCTCAGAGCGGCTGCCGAGGCGGCAATCAACGACACGACCTGCTGCCCGGGATCACGGCGTGACGCGTTTCGGGCGCCACGGGCAGCGTCACTCATTCTGCTGCTCTAAGCCCGGAATGCGAAACCGGACGATGGCGTCGACGTCGGTCTCGCGGTAGTCGTGGTACTCGAGGGAATAGCGCACATCGTAGGAGCCATTGGCGAACGTTGCCTCACCCGACGCGCGGATCTCGCGCGGCAGCCAGACGTCCTCGTCCGGGAAGGGCTTGTGCATGACCATCTCGGCGCCGACGTCGCCCACCTGCACCAACCAGCGGAGCGGCATGAAGTCGAGGCCGATGTTGTCGTAGGCGATCTTGATGATCTGGTGCTCCTCGGCAAGCACCCATATCGTCACCACCGAGGTCTTTTGGAAACGGTGGGCCCATTCGAGATCCTCGGGGTCCGGCTCCTCGCCCTCATCAACCTCGTCGTCTTCGAATAGCTTCTTCGGGTAGTACTCGATCTTGACGAGGTTCATGCCCTCGAACTCTTCCCGGCCAGCAACATAGTAGTTACCCGGCTCGAACGGAAACCCGAGGAAGTAGTCACGCTCGAGCGGCTGCTCGTTGCCCGACTTTGCAGCCTCGGCGGCGCGCTTCTGACGTTTTTCGGAACGCTTCTGTTCGCGGTCACGGGCGCGCTTCAGCCAATCGCGCTCGAACCTTTCGCGCTCCTCACCGCTGACCGCGTGCCCGTCGATGCGATCCGGACTGCGGATCATGAAGCCATCACGAACGTACCAGGTGTACTCGCCACGGTAGCTGCCCAAGGCCACCGCGGCCGGGCCGTTCACCTCGAAGGTCTCGCGATCACGAACCGTGTATCGATAGAGGTCCTCCCAGTTCGTCACCCGGCGATGCAATACCTGCTGCATGAATGCATCGACATCCTGTTCTTGCTGCCGCGGCGGAGACCCGGCCATGATCGCGGCGGGCGCGGTCGCCGCTATCAACGCGGCAATCGCGGAGCGCACTGCGGTGGCTGTGTTACTGCGATGGACCGTCATACGCATCGCGCCTTGCGCTCGCCCCCATCTCGACCCAGCAATACGCAACGAACCTCTGTTACAGAACACTAGCAAGAATACTAGTGCTCCTGATCATAAGTACGGTGACGTTTGCAGGAGCGAGATGCGGGCGAGATCAAGGAAGGGTGAGGAAGGCGATGCCTTAGCCATCCTCGACGAGCCCTGACGCCGAGATCGCCCGCATCTCGCTCCTGCCCTCCGGGTGGCCGCGGGACCGGCCACCTTGGGCGTCGCGGCGCCTCGACGATACACCCAGCATCGCCCTCGTCGCCGCTCCTACAATTCGCCCCGCTCGCGCGCGCCACAAACGTCACCGTACTTATGATCAGGAGCACTAGGGGCCGCGCCCGGCCCTTGCTCAGGATCGCGGGAGATGCTAATAATTTAGCAGTATGCTAATTTTTTAGCATAGCCGGCGCCGTTCCGACGCTGCTCGACGACGCCGATGCACGCGTGCGCGAGCAAGCTGCCTGGGCGCTTGGAATGATCGAGGATCCGGCTGCCGCGGACGCACTCGTTGACGCGCTCGACGACGAAGACGCTGCGGTGCGCAAGCAGGCGAGCTGGGCGCTCGGCATGGTCATCGACGGCGGCGACGTCAACATCGACTACGCCGACCTGTCGGACCGACTGCGCCGCGCGATCGGTTGCGCTAGCAGGTACGGCACCGCATCCGTCCGGAGTGCTATAACAGGGGGATGGGCAACGACAGCAACAGCCAAGGGACGCACCGTATGCCCGACGTTCTGCCCGTCTTTCCTCTCGAGTCGGCGCTCCTGCTTCCCGGGTGTCGCCTGCCGCTACGTATCTTCGAGCCGCGATACGTGCAGATGGTCGAAGATGCTCTGGCCGGCGACCGACTCATCGGCATGATTCAACCCGCCAGCTCCCGGCCCGACGAGCACGAGCTGCAGTCGGTGGGCTGCGCCGGACGGATCGCCTCGCTCAAGGAGGCGGAAGGCGGGCACTACTTGGTCAGCTTGGTGGGGATCTCGCGATTCGAGGTAATTCGGGAGATCGCATCGGATCGGCTTTACCGGCTGGTGGAGCCGCAGTGGGAGCGCTTCACCTATGACATCGGCGCCACCCGACCCGCGGAGATCGACCGCGAGGGCCTGGTGGCCAACCTGCGCACCTACTTCGAGACCTTCGGCCTGAACGCGAACTGGCGCGCCATCGACGACAGCGGCGACGAGGAGCTAGTGAACTCACTGGCCATGGTGTGTCCCTTCGACAACTCCGAGAAGCAGGCCTTGCTCGAAGCACCGAATCTGGAGCACCGGAGTCGCCTGGTGATCGCGCTCATGAACATGGCAGTACTACAAGGTGGCGACTCGAGTACCGTCCACTGATGGGGTTGTTCGAGTGGCTCACCGGACGTGCGCAGCGGCCACAGCCCGATGAGGCTGACGTCGAGACAATACGCCGCATCGCGCGGCAGCTTGGCGAGATCGAGCCCGATCACGCGCGCTACGTGGCCTGCTTCGCCTACATCCTCGGCCGCGTAGCGCACGCCGATCTGGATATCAGCGAAGACGAGACACGCGCGATGGAGGAGTTGATCTCCGAGCGCGCCGGACTGCCGGCTGATCAGGCGGTGCTGGTGGCGTCGATGGCCAAGCAGCACAACGAGCTGTTTGGCGGCACGGAGAACTTCCTGGTGACTCGCGAGTTCGAGCGCCTGGCCGACCGTGGTCAGAAGCTGGCGCTACTCGACTGTCTGTTTGCGGTGTCGGCTAGCGACGGCTCGGTGTCCGGAGATGAGGACGCGGAGGTCCGCAAGATTGTCTCCGAGCTCAAGTTCGAACATCGAGATTTCATCGCGGCGCGCTCGCGCTACCTCGAGCACCTCGAGGTGCTGAAGGACGAACCAAGGCCCTAACCCGACCACGCAGGCCCGTCACTACCGGGTTGACCATGCAGCTCGCTCCTCTCGATCTGACGATCGTCCTCGCCTTCCTGGCACTCTCGATGCTCATCGGCGTGGCGGTCGCACGTCGTGCCGGCTCGAGCTCCGGTGAGTTCTTTCTGTCGGGCCGGAGCATGCCGTGGTGGCTGCTTGGGGTCTCGATGGTGGCCACGACGTTCTCCACCGACACCCCGAACTTGGTCACCGACATCGTGCGAACCAATGGGGTGGCCGGCAACTGGGTCTGGTGGGCGTTCCTGCTCACCGGCATGCTCACGACCTTCGTGTATGCGCGCCTGTGGCGACGCTCCGGAGTGGAAACCGACATCGGGTTCTACGAGATCCGCTACTCGGGCCGAGCTGCGGCCTTCCTGCGCGGCTTCAGGGCCATGTACCTCGGCGTGTTCTTCAACGTCATGATCATGGCCTCGGTAACGCT
Organism: Acidobacteriota bacterium; assembly: GCA_965205505.1. Lineage (GTDB taxonomy): Bacteria > Acidobacteriota > UBA890 > UBA890 > WLXD01 > DASCOT01. The sequence continues at coordinate 1,112,347 of CBDBHB010000009.1, read as the reverse complement.
GGCGGCGATCAAGATCGGCGGCGTGATGCTGGGGCTCAGCCCCGTCAACACGGTCCTGATCGCCGGCTCGGTGACCCTCGTGTACGCCATGCTTGGCGGTCTGACCGGGGTGATTCTCACCGACTTCGTGCAGTTCGGAATGGCGCTTTTCGGATCCATCGCCGCCGCCTGGTACGCGCTCCAGCGACCCGAGGTCGGCGGGCTCAGAGCGCTCCTGGCGCACCCCGAGGTGACGCCAAAGCTGGGCCTCATACCCGATTTCTCCGACTCCTCGCTGGTGGTGGGAATCTTCGTCGTACCGTTGGCGGTGCAGTGGTGGGCCACCTGGTACCCGGGTGCTGAGCCGGGCGGCGGCGGCTACATCGCCCAGCGCATGCTGGCGGCCCGGAACGAGGCCCACGCGCAGGGGGCGACACTACTGTTCAATGTGGCCCACTACGCGCTACGTCCGTGGCCCTGGATCGTCGTGGCGCTGGCATCGATCGTGGTGTTTCCTGACCTCGATTCACTGCGCACCGCCTTCCCGGATATCGATCCGGGCGTCGTCCAGCACGACCTCGCGTACCCGGCGATGCTGACCTTCCTGCCGACCGGCCTGCTCGGCCTCGTCATCGCCTCGCTGGTGGCTGCATACATGTCGACGATCTCGACGCACCTCAACTGGGGTGCCTCGTACATCGTCAACGACTGGTACCGACGCTTCGTGCGGCCGGAAGCGTCGGAACGGCGACTGGTGCTGGTGGGGCGATTGTCAACGGCAGCCCTGATGATCGCCGCCTGCGCGGTGTCGCTGCTGCTGTCCAACGCGCTGCAGGCGTTTCAGATCTTGCTCCAGATCGGCGCCGGCACCGGCCTACTGTTCATCCTGCGATGGTTCTGGTGGCGGATTAGTGCCGCCAGCGAGATCGCCGCGATGACGATCTCCTTCGCTGTCGGCGCCTGGTTCCAGTTTGCGCATGCCGGTGTCTTCGGTGCGGTGCCCAGCGCACATCAGCAGTTGCTGGCGGGCGTTTCCATCACCACCGTCGGATGGCTCCTGGTGACCTTCCTGACCCCGGCTACCGACGAGTCGACGCTGCGCTCGTTTTATCGACAGATCCGGCCCGGCGGGCGTGGATGGGCCGCCGTTGTCACGCGCGCCGCAGCAGACGGCGAGCCACTGGAGACCGCCGATACCGCGGCGTCTTCATTCCCGACTGCGCTCAGCTGCATGCTGCTGGGATCTGCGGCCGTCTACATGACGCTGTTCTCGATCGGCTACCTGCTCTACGGGCGCACCGGTCGAGCTTTCCTCCTCGCCCTGCTGGCGGCCGGCGCCACCGTGAGCATCACGCGGCTGTGGCGTCGTCTCTAGTGGCCTGTAGCAGATCATCGTTGCGGCTAGACAGCCCCGGGCCGCGACGGTAAGGTCTGAGCACCTTGACCCGTTTCATCTCACGGGGTCTCGCCAATGAGAATGCGCGCGAACGAGCTCACCCAACGACCGTAACGCAGGCGAACTGATCGCCCGCGCTCTCTCCACGGTCTTTGTCGCGCCTACTTCTCCACCCCTCCTTGCCGGAGACTCCCGTGAGCAGTACCTCTTCCTTCTGGAACGACTTCAAGGACGCCGTTCGCGGCACGCAACAAGACTACACCGAAGGTGCGGTCGGCCGTGCCGTGCTGCTCCTCGCGGTGCCGATGGTTCTGGAAACGGCGATGGAGTCGCTGTTTGCGGTCGTCGACGTCTTCTTCGTTTCCAAGCTGGGCCCCTCGGCGGTCGCCACGGTGGCGCTGACCGAGTCGATGATGACGCTGGTCTTCACCGTCGGCCTGGGCCTTTCGATCGGTGTGACCGCCATGGTGGCGCGCCGTATCGGCGAGCACGACCCGGACGAAGCAGCGCGGTCAGCGGTGCAAGGGATCGCGCTGGGTGTGGTGATCGCGGCGCTGATCGCTGTGGCCGGTTCAGCCATGGCACCGCAGCTGCTCGGCCTCATGGGCGCCTCCGACGAGGTCATCGCCAACAGCGGCTACACCCGCGTGATGCTCGGTGGCAACGCCACGGTGCTGCTTCTGTTTCTGATCAATGCCGCCTTCCGTGGCGCCGGCGACGCCGCGGTGGCGATGCGCGTGCTGTGGCTGGCCAACGCCATCAACATCTTTCTCGACCCGATGTTGATCTTCGGCATCGGCCCGTTCCCGGAGCTCGGAGTCGTCGGCGCCGCCGTGGCGACGAACATAGGCCGTGGCACGGCAGTACTGGCCCAGTTCTGGCTACTCAGCCGAGCTGGCGGCCGACTCCACATCCGTCGAGAGCATCTGCCCGTGCTGCCAGCGTTGATGATGCGGATGGTGCGGCTGTCGGGAGCCGGCATGTTCCAGGTGTTCATCAGCATGGCGAGCTGGGTGGGCCTCACTCGCATCCTCGCCGGCTTCGGTGATGAAGTCCTCGCCGGCTATGCTGTCGGCATGCGTCTGATCCTCTTCGCACTGTTGCCGAGCTGGGGGATGAGCAATGCTGCGGCCACCATGGTTGGTCAGAGCCTGGGTGCCGGGAAGCCCGATCGGGCGGAGAGATCGGTGTGGATAGCAGGCCTGTACAACGTCATCTTTCTTGGCGTCATCGGGGCGCTGTTCATCGTCTTCGCGCCGTTCATCGTCAGCCTGTTCACCACTCTGCCCGAGCCTCACCGCTGGGGCGTGCTGTGCTTACGCATCGTTTCGGGCGGATTCCTGTTCTACGCCTATGGGATGGTGCTCGAGAACGCTTTCAACGGCGCCGGCGACCCGTGGACACCGACCTGGATCAACCTCTTCTGCTTTTGGGCCTTCGAGCTGCCGTTCGCCTGGTTCGCGGCCCACGTGCTCGGCTGGGGTCCGACCGGCGTGTTCGTCGCCATGACGGTGTCGTTCTCGGCCCTGGCCGTGGTGGCCGGCTACTATTTCCGCAAAGGAAATTGGAAGCTCAAACATGTGTAGACAGGGCGAGAACGGTGAGACGGTCGGCAGGTTGCTCGAAGCGTGCATGCCAGTGGCGCACGATCATCGAGCTGGTGGGCTCGAGCAAGCATTGGCAATCCCCGAACGCGGGGCGTATCCGAGACCGCCGAAGAGGTCACGGTGTCGGTTCGTGCGGCGTTTCGCCGTGTGGCGTTCCGGGTCGACGGCCCCGGTTTCGTGGACTTTCTCGAACGGCTCGGCGACCTCGGGCTCGAGCGCCAGGGCGGGGAACTGCTGACGGCGGCGCATACCGTTGACCACGGCGCCGCGCTGTCGATCTACTTCGTCGACCCCTGGGGCCACCGTTTCGAGATCACCACCTACGAGCCCGACCGGGTGCGCGAGTTGCGCGCCTGAGAGGCACGGCGCCGCCCGCAAGAAAGCCGGCCGGTGACCAAAGCCACCGGCCGGCTCCCGGTTTCTTGCGCGAGCGAGCCCGCGTGGCAGCTAGCTTACCAGTCGAACCTGAGGCCGAGCTGAAACTCACGCGGCGAGCGCGCTGCCGTCGGAATCAGGAACCCGCCGCTGGTAACGAACGAGCTGCCCTGGTTGGAGTAGTTAGTGCGGTCGGTGACGTTGAAGATATCGAACAGGATCGTTCCCGTGAAGCGGGAGCCCAAGCCTACGCGGTAGCGGAAGCTCAGATCCAGACGCGTGAAGTTCGGCCGGAATCCGCCGTTCTCCCTGCCAGTGGCGCTGATGGCGTCGAGCGCGATGTCCGACGACGTGTTGCCCGCGCTATAGCTGCCCGCCGGCGCCACCTCACGCTCGTTGTTGTCCATACGGGAGGTCAACTGCGGCGTGAACCGGTCGCCGCTCATGATGCGGAAGATGCCCGAGAACATCAGCCCCTGGTTAGTACCGACCGCCGGTACCTGGAACCTGGTACGACCACGAGGTCACCAGGTTGTGGGGGCGAACCCAGTTGGACGGGAAGTCCATGCTGGCGGGGTTGCTCAGCCCGAGGTTGACCGGCGCACCGATGATCGTGCCCGTATCGAAGTTATAGCCCGACTCGGTACGCAACTGGAAGCGGGCCACCTCGAGCGATCTCGCCTCGACGTCGCCACTCTGGTTGAGGTAGGTGTACGACACCCGGGCGCTGAAGCGACCGATCGCCGAGTCCATGAAGCGACGCTGCAACGAGAACTGCAACGAGTTCGTGTTGCTCTTGCCGCCGTTGACGTAGGTGCGGACTGAGTCCAGCTCCACCGTAGAGCCGTTCAGGATGCTGATATTCGGACGCCCGCCCTGTGACCTCGAGAACGGGTTCAGGTCGGCCCGCAGCTGAATGTCACGGTTGCGCGTATGGACGAAGTCGAACCCGACCGATACACCGTTGCTGATCTCGCGCTCCACACCGACGCTGACGGTATCGGCATACGGTGTCACGCGGTCCCCGTTGTCGACCGTCGGCGCGCTGTTGAAGGCGCCGGCAAGATTGCCCTCGATGTCGGCCGCCAGGTGATCGCGCAGCTGGTTGGGGGTGGTGTAGCCGTTGGCCTGCACGATGTCGAAGAACAGCTGAGGGTCGGAGCCGGAGCCCGGAACCCGCTGCGTGTAACCGCTGCTCAGGTTGACCGCATCGAGGAAGAAGTCTTCCCAGCTGCCGATCGGGAAGCGGTCGTAGAACCGGCCGAAGCCACCGCGCACTACGGTGCGGCCATCGCGTGCCGGATCCCAGCTGAAGCCCAGGCGCGGCCCGATGTTGGCCTCGCCGACGGTGCTCTGCCGATCCATGCGAACCCCGAGGTTCAGGGTCACGTTGTCGCTCGGCTGGTAGTCGTCCTGGAAGAAGATGCCAAGCGCCTTCTCGTGCGGAATGTCGAGGTCGCCGCCTTGGGCGCCGCCGACGCGTATCGTGAAGTCGGTGGGATAGGTGCTGAGGTCGTTCAGGTCCCACTCCGTGTCGGTGTCGAAGTCGAACTGCCCGTTGGCCGTGCTGGCGTTGTTACGGCGCACCAAACGGTCCGAGAAGTGACCACCGAATCGGAAGTCGTGGTCACCGCCCCAGAAATCCGGTGCGTACAACGAGTACGTATCGTCGTACTGCCGCGAATTGTTGATGCGCGCCGACGCCACCGTGCTGGCCCCCAGCAGGATGTTGTCGTGGTCTAACGACACGTTGAGGGCGCGCTGCGCCGCGAAGGTCTTGCCGTTGTTGTTGAAGCCGGAGTTGGCGAATGCCACGTCCTCGCGGGTTACGGAAATACGCAGGTTGTTGACCGCGCGGTCCGACAGCACCGAGTCGATCGACCCGACGAAGCTGGTGTCGCGGTCAAACTCCTCACGCGCGGCCTCGAGCGAGGTATTGCCGCCAATGATCTGGTTGAACTGCGGCGAATACTCCTGCAGGTAGCGCGCCGCGATTCGATGGTCCGAGCTCACCTGGTAGTCGAGCTTGACCATGAAGTTCCGCAGCAGGTTCTCCTCGGTGGTAGTGAAGTTGAACTCCGGCCGCGTAGAGAACTCACGCGCGATGCCCTCGTTCGGGGTCTGACGCTCATAGCTACCGAAGAAGAACAGCTTGTTTCTGATGATTGGTCCGCCGAGCGTGCCGCCGATCGACTTGAAGGTGAAGTCGGGCTTCTCGAGGTTGGACCGCCTGGTGAAGAAGTTCGCCTTGTTGATGCTCGAGTCCTGGTAGTAGTAGAAGGCGCTGCCGTGGACGGTATTGTCGCCACTCTTGGTGATGGCGTTGAGCACACCACCGATGGCGCGACCGAACTCGGCGTCGAACTGGCTGGTGAGGATCTGGAACTCCTGGATCGCCTCGATCGCGGTGCGCGTCTGCGCACCGGCGGTGGCGCCGATCACATCGTCGTCGTTGTTGGCGCCGTCGATGTTGAAGGAGTTGCTGTTGTCGTCCATACCATTGACGAGGATCGAGTCAGACGCCGTCGACTGGCTGTCCGGCGATACCTGCACGCCGGGCAACAGGCCCGCGAACACCACGAAGCTGCGACCCTGCGTCGGCAGCGATATGAAGTCCTCGGCGGTCAGGTTCCCGCCCACCTCTTTCGAGGCGACGTCAACAAGCGGGCTCTCGCCGGTGACCGTCACCGTCTCCGTGATACCACCGAGCTTGAGCGTGGCGTTGATCTCACCGTCCTGCCCAACCTGCAAGACCACGCCGGTGGTCTCGGAGGTGTTGAATCCCTGCAACGTGAACGTAACGTTATAGGTGGAGGGTATGAGACCGTTGATGTTGTAGCCGCCGGTGGCGGAGGTAACGGTGATGCGCTCGGCCGAGGTCGCCTCGTTACGAACGGTTACCGTGACACCGGGTAACGGTGATCCATCCGGATCCAGCACCGTGCCCGAAAGATCGGCACGCGCGAACTGCGCTTGCGCCGGCGCGGCGAAGCTGACCGCCAAGGCTAGCGTCATCAAAACGATTACGGTATGTCGCATTGTGTCTCTCCAGACTGGGGAAAATCTCACGGCGGCCGGAACCCACGACCGTCCGTCTCGCGGTTGCCCGCCAATTGCCTGTGAAATCGATTAGGTCACATGGCGGAGGCGTGCAAGGATCGTGCCCGTCGTCCCCTTTTATCGCGTACCGTCGGCACCGTGCTAACGAAAGATGTGTATTCGGGCGCCACAGCCAAAGCCCACCAGGCGATTCTGTCGATCGTCCCGATCGGTCGTCGTTGCACTGGAGGCGAACACAGCACGAAAGCGGACGCGCTCTGCGGGTCCGCGGCACATCCGGGCGTGACTGAATCCAACCAATTGGCCCAGTTGCTCCAACCATTTAGATTTCTCCCGCTTCCGGTGACCCGTGGGGGCCCTCTTTGGACCCAGACGTGCTACGCCTGGCCAGACTGCGCGCCAATCGGGTCGGTGCAGCGAAAGGGGTCCGGCCGACGGCTCAGAGGCTGTTGCGCTCGGCCAGTCCCGCCGCCTCGAAGCGCCAGACGCTTGGTCCGAGCGCTGCGGACACGGCGGAGACGGTGCGGCGCTCGCACACTGCGACGATGCAGCCTCCAAACCCAGCGCCCACGACCCGGGCCCCCAATGCTCCGGCGCTGCGAGCCGCCTCGACCAATCCGTCGACGGCGGGATGGCTGACCTCGTAGTCGTCGCGTAGCCCGGCATGAGACGCGTCGACCAGCGCACCGAGCGCCTGTAGGTCGCCGGCGCGGAGCGCCTCGACCGCTGCCTCGACGCGCTTCGCCTCGTCGAACACGAAACCGGCGCGACGGCGCAGCACCGGGTCCTGGATCGCCTCTACTCGACGGTCCGGCTCACTCACATCGGCCAGCAGTCCGTCGTCGACACCGAGCAGCCTGGCCGCGGCCAAGCACTGGCGCACCCGATCGTTGTAGCTCTCGCGGGCAGCACCGGATTTGGCTGCTGCAACGCCGGAATCGGCCACCACCACTGCGAGAGATTCGGGCATCGGCACCGCTTCTACACGCACCGGCCTGAAGTCGATTCGCAGCGCGTGCCCAGGTCGGGCCAGCAGCGTGATCGCATGATCCATGCCGCCCGACAGTGTTCCGACGTAATGCTCGGCGAGCTGCGCCTCCTCGGCGAGCGCGGCGCGATCACCGACCGGCGCTAGCGCTAGCAAGCTCGCTACTACCAGCGCCGAGGACGAAGACAGACCGGCTTCGGGCGGCACGTCACCACCCGCCACGATCTCGAGCCCGGTCGATGGCGGCCGCTGGCGAGCCGCCGCGATGACGTAGTCGACCCAGTTGCCGGCGCGGCGTCGCCGGGGAAGCTGCTCGAGGGGAACCTCCTCACACGGGAACCGGTCCGCCTCGACGTTGCGGATGCGCAGCGCGGGCGCACGCCGCGGCGCGGTGGCCACCCATATACTGCGATCGATGGCCATGGGAAGCACCGGAAAGCCGTTGTAGTCGGCGTGCTCGCCGATCAGGTTCACACGGCCTGGAGCCCGAGCGATCACCCGGGCGTCGGGAAGCTCGCACAGCACCGCTTGTCGCATCGTCCCTCCACCGACTCTCGCCGCCCGCCGGGCACCGGCAGGCAACCATACCGCGCCGCAGCGGCGGGCAGGCGGGGCGCCGTGGTAGGGCAGCCACCGTGTCGATAGAATCTCGCCCGTACATCTGAGCCGTACCGACAGGTGCGTCAGGAACCAGGAGGCAGTATGAGCTCGTTGCACCGACGTCTGGGGATCGCGGCCGCGTGTGCCGTCTCGGTGCTCGGCTGCTCCATCGACATCGAGCACCAGGGCTCGTCACCGCGTCCGATCTCCGAGCTGGAGTCGAGCGCCGACGGTTGGGCAAACGAAGCGCTCGACAGCGGCGCCGTCGTCGGCCTGTCGGTAGCGGTATCGCAGGGCGATGAGCTGCGATTCGCCAAGGGTTACGGAAGCGCCGACCTCGAGAACAACGTTCCGGCAGCTGCAGAGACCGTCTACCGGATTGGCTCGATCACCAAGCAGTTCACCGCTGCTGCCATTATGCAGCTGGTCGAGCGGGGCGATGTTGTGCTCGAAAACGACATCGCCGAGTACGTCGACTTTCCCACCGGCGACAACCGCGTCACCGTACATCAGCTCCTCAACCACACTTCCGGGATCAAGAGCTACACGGGGCTCGGCGAGGAGTGGACCAGCACGATCCCGCTGGCGGTGACCCACGACGTCCTGTTCGGCCTGCTCGCCGACCAACCGTTCGACTTCGCGCCGGGCGACGAGTGGCGCTACAACAACACGGGGTTCTACCTGTTGGGTGTGATCGTCGAGAACGTCACCGATACCTCCTATGCGGATTACCTCCAGCAGGAGATCTTCGATCCGCTGGGGCTCGACAGCACGAGCTACTGCGACGAGAAGAAGCTGATTCCCCACCGCGCCGAGGGCTACGAGAACGAGGACGGTGACCTCGTCAACGACGATCTGATCGACATGACCCACCCATTCGCCGCCGGGGCACTGTGTTCGAACGTCCTCGACCTGTTGCGCTGGCAGCGGGCGCTGGAGGACGGCGAGGTGGTCAGCGAGGCTTCGTACGACCTCATGTCGACTCCGGCGACACTCAACGACGGCGCGGCTCTCGACTACGGCTACGGTCTCGGCGTGGACACGCTCGGCGATCATCGCCGCGTCGCCCACGGCGGCGGAATCAATGGTTTCGTCACGATGGCGGCACGCTACCCCGACGAAGACCTCAGCGTGATCGTGCTGACCAACACGCCCGGGCCAACCGCCTTCCAGCTCGAAGAGCGCATCGCGCGCGCGGCGCTCGGACTTCCCGAGGCGAAGGAAAACGAAGAAGCCGAGGTCCCCTAGCAGGCCGTGGTGGAAGTGTCCTGAGCTCGTGCTATCGTGCGCGCCGCCATGCTTTCCCAAGATCCGGCGACCGGCCGCCCCGAGCCCCTCGAGATCCCGGCGAATGCCCGCATCCTCGGTATCCGATTTTCGGCACTCGGCGACACACTGCTGACCTTCCCGGCTCTGAGGCTCCTGAGGGCCACCTATCCGAGCACCCACCTCGCCTTCCTCACCGATACGCGCTGCGCCGGCCTGTTCGACGGGCTCGAAGTCCTCGACGAGCTCCTGACGCTGGATCGCCTCGGACTGAAGAGACTCCGGCCGCACGCCGTGGCACAGCTGCTGAACGGGGTGCTGCGACCGGCTCTCTTCGGCCACTGGGACGTGGTGGTCGATTTTCAAGGGTTCACCGAGACCGCCTTGATCGGCGCCCTGACCGGCGCTCCGATCCGCGTCGGGTGCCGTTACAAGACCGGCGCCCACCGCCTCTACCGGCCCTGGATCGATGCACCGCACCCACCGATCTACATGACCGGCGCCCACATCGACACCATCGTGCGCGCCGGGCTGGCGCCGGCGCCAGGAACATGCCAACGAGCCGGAGCTGCCCGCTTCTATCGGATCTCTGCCGAAGCCTCCCGACGCTGGCACGCAAGGTCCGCATCAAAGCGCCGACCGACCGCCGAGCCGGCTCCGTCGATCGCTTTCTTCGTGGGCGCCGCCAAGGCCCACAGGCTCTGGCCGGCGACCCGGTTCGCACAACTGGCCCAGCGCCTCGCGGCCGAGCTGCCGCACTCGTTCCTGATCTTCGCCGGTCCCGGCGAGCAGGAGATCGCCCGGCAAGTGGTCGAGGAAGCGGCGCGACACAGTCTGGCAGACCGTGTTGCTGACGGAGGATACGGCAACCTCGCAACGCTGGCCGCGGCATTCGAGCAGTGCAGCGCGACAGTGAGCAACGATACCGGCCCGCTGCATCTGAGCGTCGCGGTAGGCACTCCGACGCTGGGCATCTTCTCTACCGGCAACCCGCACTTCATACCGCCGCCGCCCCATGGACACGTCGTCGCTCCGGGGGAACAGATCGACGCCATCACCGTCGATCAGGTCGCAACCGCGGTGCACAAGCTGCTCACCCACCGGGCCGTGGTGGAAGTGTGAGCACCTCGCCCCGGCGACTCAGGCCCACGAGCAAGCCAACGACGCGGCCATAGCTCTGCACACCGCCCGGCACGCGATTGGAGCGCAGGTAGGCATCGTTGATGCGCGCGGCGACCGGCGTGACGCGGCTGCGGTAGTGGTCCCAGAACTCACGCATGGCGCGGACGTCGGCAGCTGGCCCGTTATCGAGCCCCGCCCAGACCTCCGCCGCCTCGTCGGGGGCATAACGCGCCACCGAGCCGACCAGCACCATGCCCATGTACAGATGGGCTGCGTAGCGCAGGTAGGGATCGTCCGCACCGGCGCAGGCTATCGCCGCGGCCAGGTTGGCTTCGCCCTCGTCGGTGATGCCCCGCTGGTGGGCCTTCTCGTGCGCCACGGTGATCGGTAGCGAAGCGTCGGGCACGAGCCGATTGAAGGACGGCTCGCCAGTGAACGGGATGAAGATGCCGCTGATCCCGAGGTAAGAGAAGACCGTCGAGGAGAGCAGCGGCTTGGCGCGCGACGCCAGGTTGCCCAGCTCGTCGCCAGGCAGACGGAGCTCCCGATACCTCGTGTCGATTGCGACGTTCAGCTCGCTCGAGGTCATTGGCAGTCGGCTCGCTTCGTCCACGGCGACTCCGAGTAGCCGGTGGTCACGGTTCGCCGCGCTGATCGCCCGCCGGGCGAGCTCGAGCACCTCCGGCGCGGCGATCTCGCCGGTCTCGAGGCCCAGCCGCGTCGCCAGCGGTGGCCGCGCGTAGTTGAAGCCCCACAGAAACAGGAACGCCAGAAACACCCAACCCGCCACGATCCAGGCGCGCATCGCGAGTCGGCCGGTCGCAGCCAGCGCCCGTCGAGGCCATGGTCGCGGGGTCGCTTCGGTGCTGCCGGCAATCCCGCGGCGCCAGCGAACAATACGCCATATCAGCCAGGCCACCACCGCCAGCGAGCTTGCCTCGGCCAGCGAGAGAGGAAACCAGGCGTTGGTCCAGGCGAGCGCGTGAGCAACCAACGGATACAGGCCTCGGCTGTAAACGCTCTCGACAAGATCGGGCAGCCCGAACGCAATCCGCTGCACCAGCAGAGCCGCGGGCAGGATGAGCAGGTTGACGAGCGCAGCGGGGCGCGACCAGGATCGTCCGCGCGGCCGGCGCGACGCCGGTCGTCGTGCTTCAATCAACGCTCTTGACCTCTGGCAGCTCGTGGTGGAAGTGTCATGGTTCTGGCCGATTGACTGACTCGATGCCGACAATCCTCCCCGGGAGGATCGCATGACGCTCGATCTGAGCTCCAAGGATCGCTCATTGCTCGCCGGTGAGCACGGCCCCGCGGGCCGATTTGCGATGTCGATCCTTGTGCGTATGGCCGAAGCCTTCGGTGCTGAGCGCATGCTCGACATCTCGCAGGCTCATATCGACAGCACCGTGTATCAGGGCGAAGCAACGCTGGAGTTCGCCGAACGTCTCGCAGACATGGACGCGCGCGTCGCGGTTTCATCGACGGCGAATGTCAGCGGCGTGGATGCCGACAACTGGCAAGAGTGGGCGGTGCCGGGAGAATGGGCCGAGAAAGCCTATCGGCAGATGCAGGCTTACGAGCGCATGGGGTGCACCCCGACATGGACGTGCGCGCCATATCAAACGGCCATGCGGCCGACGTACGGCCAACAGATCGCCTGGGGAGAATCAAACGCCATCGCTTTCGCCAACTCGGTCATCGGCGCACGTACCGAGCGCTACCCCGACATGATGGATATCTGCGCGGCGATAACCGCCCGGGTACCCGCACGCGGCCTGCATCTGGATGACAACCGCGCCGGTGACCTGCTGTTGCGACTGGTGGATGTCCCCGAGGCGTTGCAACGCGATGATTCGTTCTGCGCCGTCCTCGGCTACCTGATGGGGAAGATTGCCCAGGAGCGGGTGCCGGTTATCGACGGGTTCACCGCCACGCCCTCGGAGGACGACCTCAAAGCGCTTGGCGCCGGCGGTGCGTCGGCCGGAGCGGTAGCGTTGTTTCACCTTGTCGGCCACACGCCGGAGGCACCGACCTTGGAGGCGGCGTTTCGAGGTCGCGAACCGGCCGAGACCCACGAGTTGAACGTTGGCGACCTACGCCGGGCGCGCGCCGAGCTCACCACGTTCGACGGCACCCGAGTCGACGTCGTAGTCCTGGGGAGCCCGCACTTCTCGCTCGAGGAGTTCCGCCGCCTGGCGCCCCTCCTCGACGGCCAGCGGTGTCATCGCGACGTGCTCTTCCTGGTAACCACGGGACGCATGATGCGGGCCCTCGCCGAGCAGGCCGGGTTGTTGGGGCCGCTGCGCGAGTTTGGCGCCAAGATCACGGTGGACACCTGCATCCTCACCACGCCGATGCTGCCCCCCGAGATCGATACCCTGATGACCAACTCCGCGAAGTACGCCTACTACACGCCGGGCCTGCTTGACGCACACGTCACCTTCGGCAGCCTGCAGGATTGTGTTCGTTCGGCGATCGCTGGCCGCGTCGAGCGCGACGAGTCCTTATGGCAGGGGTGATCAAGGGGAGGGTGCTGGTGGCCGGCGACGTCGAGGGCGAGGCGCTTGCCAGCACCGAGCCGCTGAGCTTCTGGGGTGGCTACGATCAGACGTCCGGCGAGATCATAGATCGGCGGCACCCCCTTTCAGGCCGCGTCGCGGCCGGCAAGATCCTTGCGCTGCCCGCCTCGCGTGGATCGAGCACGACCGCTGCCGTGCTGCTCGAAGCGGTACGCCGAGGTACCGCACCGGCTGCGATCATCACTGATGGCGCCGACACGTTCCTGACGCTGGCAGCAATCGTTGCCGACGAGATGTACCAGCGGACCTTCGCGGTGGTATCGGTCGACAGCGACGACTTTGAAACGCTGGCGTCCGCCGAGAGGTTACATGTAGGCATCGACGGCAGCATCGACATCGTCTAGCCTCCACCGTGCGCCAGTACCCGGTCGAGAAGCCGGCTACACTACCTCAGAATGCCGATCACCGCGGACTACCGCCGTTCGCCGAGGCAACCGTGACGCCGGAACTACTCGATTCAGGCCTACGTGTGGCCGCCGCCGCTGGCCTGCTGCTGTGGCTTGTCATCGTGGTCGACCGCCGCCGCTGGTGGTCGTCGCAATGGAGCTTGCACCTGGACGCAGCATCGCGACAGCCCCGGCCGGGCGACCATGGCGAGCTAGCGCTCGTCATTCCGGCACGCAACGAGGCCGCGGAGCTGCCACGCACCTTCCCGCGCCTGCTGAAACAGAGCGACTGGTTTCAGCGCCTGGTGGTGGTGGACGATCGCTCATCCGACAACACGGCGTCGCTAGCTACCCGCCTCACCCTCGGAACCGAAGCAGAGCAGAAGCTGCAGATCATCAGCATCAGCGAGCTCGAACCGGGGTGGAGCGGGAAGCTCAACGCCTTGAATGCCGGGGCGACGGCCGCTCTGGACGATTGGGAGGGAGACAAAGAACATCAATGGATCCTGTTCACCGACGCCGACGTGTTTCATCCGACCAACTCGGTCGGACGGTTGCTGTCAAAGGCCGCCGCAGAAGATCTCGACCTCGTGTCCGTGCTCGTGAAGCGGCGCTGCGACATGCTTTGGGAATGGCTGTTGATCCCGCCCTTTCTGTACTTCTTCCATTTCATGTTTCCGTTTCGTAGCGCTTCCGATCCGGGCTCGCGAACCGCTGCCGCCGCGGGGAGCGTGATGCTCGTTCGCCGCCAAGTATTCGAGGACATCGGCGGCCTGGAAGCTCTCGGTGGCCACATCGACGAGCTGGCGCTGGCGAAGCGAATCAAGCGTAGCGGCGGCAAATGCTGGTTGGGACTGGATCCCGACTTCGCGTCCCTACGAAGCTATGGCTCGCTGGGTCGAGTCCGCAGCACCGTGGAGCGCGCTACCTTCCAGCAACTGCGCTACCGCTACAGCCTCATTCCTGTCCTGTGGCTGGGCGTGCTCCTGATGTTCGCCCTTCCCCCCGCCCTGACTATCTATGCCGCCATACGACTCGACGTGCTGTTGGGAGCACCGGCGATGTTGGCATGGTTGTTGGCCACGGTGCACTTCTTGCCGGTGGTGGGCTACCTCGGTGCACCGACGGTCTTCGCGCTGACGTTGCCCGTTTCTTCGGTCATGTACGCGTGGATAGCCACGGTCTCGGCCTGGCGACACATGAGAGGCAAGCCCGCCGCTTGGCGCCCGCCGGCGGAGGGGCTGGCGCATGATGAGTGAGCCACAGCGGGCAACGGTTCAGGTGGAAGTACGCTACGCCGAAACCGACGGCATGGGGATCGTGCATCATGCCAACTACCTCGTGTGGTTCGAGCTGTCGCGGACCAGGCTATGTGCCGATGCCGGACACCCATACGCCGACATCGAACCTACCGGGTTTCGGCTCACAGTGACCGGCACGTCGGTGCGCTACCGACGACCAGCACGCTACGGCGACACCGTCGAAGTGACCTCGTGGATCCAGGGTCTCGGTAGCCGCGGCATGCAATTCGCCTACGAAGTCCGTCGCGACTCCGTGTTGCTAGCGACCGGGCGGACCGACCATGTGTGGATCAACGCGCAGAGCCGCTCTTGCCGCGTGCCGGGCGACCTGCGACCGATGTTCGTCCGAGCCGCCGGAATCGCTGAATGAAAAGCCGGCTCGGTCGTTCCGCGGCGCTGTCTGCACGGCGCTGATGGCCGCACGCGATGCGTGCGACGGCGCTCAGTCGAATAAGTTCGGCTGTGCCGCCACGCCTTCCAACTCGAGCAACGTGCGCTTGCGCTCGACACCACCGCCATACCCGGTCAGGCTGCCGTCGGCGCCGATCACGCGATGGCAAGGAATGATAATCGCGATCGGGTTGGCGCCATTGGCCAGCCCTACCGCCCGGACGGCGTTGGGATCGCCGACTCGCCGGGCGAGCTCCCCATAGGAGATCGTCTTACCGTAGTCGATCATCCGCAGCTGCTCCCAAACTCGTTGCCGAAACGCGGTGCCATGCGGCGCCAGCGGCAGATCGAAGGTACGCCGCTGGCCGGCAAAGTACTCGTCAAGCTGCCCGCAAGTGTCCGCCAGCGCCTCGGCGTCTTCGATCCACTCATCTGCGAGCGCGCCGCTCCGCGACCCCTCGAAATCCAACATCCGCAGACCGGCTGCATCGACTACGCCCAGCAGGCGGCCCAAGGGGGAGTCGATCCAGCTATAGCGGGTCATCCGGCCTCCTGCTTGCTCTGAGCGTGGCTCGGCCAAGCCCTCTGTGACAGCCACGCACACCAGGGTAACAGCGTTGGGCGACTCGGCCTTACGCTCGACGGAGCGCAGCTCAATCGACGTCGGCAAACCGGTTGTAGAACCACGCGAAAACGCTACCACCGACGACGCCGTCGACAAATGCCAGGACGATGCCGGCCACCCAGTCGGTGAGCGCACCGCTGGCCTCATACCCGGGGAAGAGGGCCGCGAACAGACCCAGCACGGTGGCGCCGTAGCTCGGGAACAGCATGTTCAAGGCGCCGACAACGGCTACGGTGCCGCCGAAGAACACCCCGCAGGTAAGCGCGAACGCTCGGGTAGACAACCGCATGTCAATCTCCTCGGTTCACATCCCCGGTGGCTTGGCGATGCCTCGAATCATCGCCTCGCCGTGAAGGATCAGCGGGCGATGGCGAACAGACTACGCTCGCCACGCACGTACATCACGCCGTCCGATAGCGCCGGCGTGGCCATCAGAAGCTCGCCCATCGAGTTGGTCGCGATGTGCTCGAAGCTGCTGTCGGCACGCAGCACCAGAATCTCCCCATCCTCACTGCAGAGATAGATCCGGCCAGGACGAGTCATGAGGTTCGCATCCGGTGCCACTCGCGTGTTGGCCGAGGACCCCGGGGGATGAATGCGGAATCCGGCTAGCACCTAGCCCGGGCAAGCGTGCAGAATCTCAGGACAATGGGAAGTCGTATTCGCTCTATCGGCAAGGAAGTCCTGGCCATCGCCGCCCTGGCGTTGGTGCTGTTCTCCGGTCGTTCATCACTCGCCGACCATTACGTCGTGCCGACGAGCTCGATGGAATACACGCTAATGCCCGGTGATCGCGTGCTCGTCAACAAGACTACGTATGGCTTCCGCGTGCCGTTCCTCGGCTGGCAGCTTACCGACGGCAACACCCCCCGTGTGGGCGAGGTGGTGGTCTTCGATTCCCCCGAGACTGGCAAGCGGCTGATCAAACGCGTGGTGGCGGTCGCCGGCGACGATGTCGAGATCCGACGCGGCGTGCTGATGGTCAACGGTGAGAGCCGGAAGATCACCGAAGATGCGTGGATCGAGGGCTTCGGTGAGCGGCAGGCGGAGCTGAACCTTTCGAACGGCGGCGGCGGGCCGTACGGCCCGGTGACGATCGAGCCAGGCCACGTGTTGGTGATGGGAGACTATCGCGGCAACAGCCACGACGGCCGCATGTTCGGTCGCATTTCCGAAGAGAACATCTACGGTCGTGCGATCGCCGTGTTTCTACGTCGCGGCGAAGGATTCGTCTGGCGGCCGCTCTGAGGCCAGGAGACTCGCCGTAGCCAGACCCACCACACTTTCACCGCGGCTGCTAGACTGCGTTATAGTGCGCCCCGCTGCCGTCAGCCAGAGTCAACCGACCGCGGAGCTCGCCCAGCGAGGAGCATCTGATGAGCCTGTTCAGTTTCGTCAAGGAAGCCGGTGAGAAGCTGCTCGGCCTGGACGACAACGAGCCCGAGGTCACCGAGGTACCGGAGGTCAAGCCGGCAGGGGCAAACACCTCGGCGGCGACGCTGCACCTGATGCTCACCAAGCACAACCTCGCCCCCGACGATCTCAGCATCGGATACGCCGACGGCGTCGTAACCGTGCAGGGAACCGCCTCCTCCGTCGAGCAGCGCGAGAAGATCATCCTGGCAGTAGGCAACGTCCGCGGCGTGTCGCAGATCGACGACCAGCTGAGCCTCGAAGGCGATGCTCCGGATCCGGTGTTCTACACGGTCGAGCGCGGCGACACCCTGTCGGGCATCGCCAAGACGCAGTACGGCAATGCCATGAAGTACATGGTGATCTTCGAGGCAAACCGGCCGCTGCTGGAGGACCCAGACCGGATCTATCCCGGTCAGGTGCTGCGCATTCCACCGCTGGACGACTGAGTCCCTGCGGGAGCGCTCAAAAGGTAGGCGGCGGCCACTGCTGAGTGCCCCACCGGCGGGCGCGGCTCCGGCGGGCGGGGAGCAACGCCGCAGACGGGCCGATTTCGCCGCCACGATAAGCAACGATCATCTGTTACAGACCACTAGTAGCGATACTCGTCGGTCTTGTACGGACCGTCGATGTCCACACCCAAGTAGTCGGCCTGCTCCTGGGTGAGGCGCGTGAGCTCGACGCTCAGGTGCTCCAGGTGTAGCCGGGCGACTTCCTCATCGAGCTTCTTGGGCAGCACGTACACCTGTCTGCCGAAACCCTCGTCGTTCTTCCACAACGCCATCTGCGCCAGCACCTGGTTGGTAAACGACGCCGACATCACGAAGCTCGGGTGGCCGGTGGCGCAACCGAGGTTCATCAGGCGGCCCTCGGCGAGCACGAGCACGCTATGGCCGTCGGCGAAGATCCACTCGTCATACTGCGGCTTGACGTTGACCTTCTCGATACCGGGCAGGCGAGCCAGGCCGGCCATGTCGATCTCGTTGTCGAAATGGCCGATGTTGCAGACGATGGCCTTGTCCTTCATCGACGCCATGTGGTCGGCGGTAATGATGTCGAAGTTGCCGGTGGACGTAACGAAGATGTCGGCAGAATCGACGACGCTCTCGAGCGTTCGTACTTCGTAGCCCTCCATCGCCGCCTGCAGTGCACAGATCGGATCGATCTCGGTGACGATCACGCGCGCTCCCTGGCCACGCAATGCCTGGGCGCACCCCTTGCCGACCTCACCGAACCCACAGACCACGGCCAGCTTACCGCCGATCATGACGTCGGTGGCGCGGTTGAGTCCATCCAGCACCGAATGGCGGCAACCGTAGATGTTGTCGAACTTCGACTTGGTAACCGAGTCGTTGACGTTCATCGCCGGCACCAACAGCGTGCCGGCCTTTTCCATCTGCCGAAGCCGGTTGACGCCCGTGGTGGTTTCTTCGGAGACACCGCGCAGCGACGCTGCGATCTTGTGCCAGCGCTGCGGATCGCGCTCCAGATCGCTACGAAGCAGGCCGAGGATCACACCCCACTCCTCGGGGTCAGAGTCGGGGTCGAAGTGCGGTATCGCCCCAGCCTCCTCGAACTCAAATCCCTTGTGGATCACCAGCGTGGCATCGCCGCCGTCATCGACAATCAGGTCGGGCCCAGAGCCATCGGGCCAAGTCAACGCCTCGGAGGTGCACCACCAGTACTCCTCCAAGGTCTCCCCTTTCCAGGCGTACACGGGAACACCACGCGGGTTGTCGACCGTACCGCCGGTCTCGGGACGCCCCACCGCGACCGCTGCCGCTGCCGGATCTTGGGTAGAAAAAATATTGCACGACACCCAGCGTAGGTCGGCCCCGAGATCGACCAACGTCTCGATCAGCACGGCGGTCTGCACCGTCATGTGGAGACTGCCCATGATCTTGGCGCCAGCCAGCGGCTGCTCGCCGCTGTAGCGACGACGAACCTCCATCAACCCGGGCATCTCGTGCTCCGCCAGGGTGATCTCCTTGCGGCCGAGCCCGGCCAGCGTCAGATCGGCAACCTTGAAGGGCTCACGGTTGATCTGGCGCGCGGCGTCGAAGGGGTGCAGCTGTTCGGTAACGGTTTCCATTCTGATTGCTCCTACGCCCGGCGTGCCGAGGCGACGAAGATCGCTGGTCCCGACGCGTCGGGGTCCGGCGGTAGCTCGTAGTGGGTGATCGAATTCAATCCGGCGTCGCGCAGCCAACCAGCGATTTGCTGGCGCGAGAATCCCAACCAGGCGTGCCCCATGTCGTGCTGGTAGGCGCGCCGGTCGTGCGGCGTCATGTCGGCGATCAACAGTCGCCCGTTCGGACGCAGCGTCCGCGCCGCCTCAGCGAGCGCTGCCTCGGGCTGCACGATGTAATGGAGCACCAGGAACATGATGGCCACGTCGAGCTCGCCGTCGGCCAGCGGCAGGGACTCCAGCCGACCCTCCCGCACGTCGACGTTGCCGAGCTCGCGCAGGCGATCGCGAGCCGCCCGGAGCATCTCGCGTGAGCTATCGACCGCCACCACACGGCGGACGAACGGTGCTAACGACTCGGCAATGCGTCCCGTCCCGCAGCCCAGGTCGCCGGCCACCCAGTTCGGATCGGCAAGGCCAAGTAGCGCCTGCAAATCGATGCGCTCGCCGAACATGTCGCGCCGCAGACGATCCCAATCGTCGGCGGCGGAGGCAAAGAACTCCTGCGAGCGGCTGCGCCGAGCGGTCAGCACGGCGCGCACCCGCGAAGCGTCTTGACGGGCGGCAGGCAGACGCACCGAGCGCTCCCGCACCAGCGCCCACAACTCGGCTGCCTCGTGATGCAGACTGCGGGCCAACATTCGATACCGTCGGCTAGTGCCGTCTGGCAGGGCCGCCAGCCATCCGTCCTCGGCCAGCACTTTCAAGTGCCGGCTTACCGTAGATTGCGGCATCTGCAACACGGTGCAGAGCTCGCCGACCGTGAACTCCTGGCCCTCGAGCACCAGCAACAGGCGCGTGCGGGTGGTGTCGGCGAGGTTGGCCAACAAGTCGAATATACGGGGCTCTTCGATCGTGACGGTCAATCCGTTCATGCGGATAGACTGATTAATCGAAACGCGGCTGTCAAGCTCTGTAGATACGGGCCACCCCGACCGTCAACAACGGCAGCGCGAACAGTGCCAGAAAACCATAGGCCATCAAGGTGTAGCCCTGGGCCACCAGAGCGATGATTCCCAGCTGCGACAACAGCGCCGCGGCCACTAACAAACCGACGCTGATCAGCCCCGCCGCCGCTGATCCCAGCGGTTCATTGCCAGCCTCGACGCGGCTCGCCGAGATGCGGTCGATCATGGCGTGGATCATGCCCACGCCGGTCTCCACCAGGGTCCAGAGCACGACGATCGCGTAGAACGCGATCAGCCAGCCGCCCCCGGTGCGCTCCAGCATCGTCAGCCAGGGGACCTCGGCGTCGAGCACCTCGGGGTCTGGGTAGAACGTCATGACCGCCAAGAACGTGAGTACGAATGGCACCGTCGACAGCAAGCCGGTAATCAGTCCGGCTCCGAGGGTCTGTCTTCGCGACGTATGACGATCCATGACGAACAGAGTGCTGGGCAGGCCGGCCAGGTTGTAGCCGACGTAGAGCATCCCGGTGCCCAGGATCGTGCTCAGCGGGACCTCCGCTGGCAGCGACGCTGCCCCGCTGGTGAGCGCGTTGCCCACGGTGGACGCCGACCGGCTCAGCACCGTCCAGGCGAAGGCCGCATAGCCCACATACAGAAGCGCCGAGCCGATCGTCTTGAAGCGCTCGATGGTGGCGCGGCCAGAAGCGTTGATGGAGCCGACGAGCACGATCACCAGCCCCACACCCAGCCAGTACGGCGCTCCGAGCACGCGCTCGGCGACGCTGCCGGTAGCGGCGCTCACCACGGCGATCACTACTACCGCCATGGCGACGTAGAGCACATCAAAGAGCGGCCAGGCGGGACCAATGAGCTCGCGTACCAAGGTGCGATAGTCGAACGCGCCGGTCACACGAGCGAACTCGTAGCACACCGCGCTGATCAGCGAGAAGCCGATGCCAATCGCCACGACGCTCCACACACCGGCGGCACCGAATCTGGCGCCGTACTCGACGATCTCGCGCCCGGTGGCGTACGCCCCGCCGATGAGCACCGATTGAAAGATGATTCCGGGGAGCACGTATCGTTGGTAGGCCAGCTTCATCAAGATCGCGGCTCTCCCCCGATGTTCAGGCGCCACAGCGACTGCCCGGCATCACGCGGGTTGCGGTACAGCAAAGTGCCGTGACGGCGCAAGAACTCCACCATCAGCCGGAGCTCGCGGGGCGCCAGCGCATCGGACGACAGCGTTATCTCCTCGTCGATCATCAAGTGCGTGATGCCCTGGTCGCGGAAGAAGGTGGCGACGCCGCCCGGACCGGCGGCCTCCACGAGGGCGCGCTCGAGGCGGTAGTGCTCGAAGGTGTAGTCGGAGCGCCAACCGTTGGGAAACGGCTTCATCTCGCCGCGGCCCGGCAGGTCCAACAGATACCCCCAGGTGCGCATGTTCACCAGATAGAGCCGGTCGCCCGGCCCCAGTCGACGATTGGCCTCGACGTAGATCTGATAGGCGATCAACCTCCGCGTCAGGAATTCGTGGCGCGTTTCCTGCCCCGACCAGAACAACTGCGGGCGACCCGCAAACACCGTGTCGAGCCCGACGAAGATGTTGAGCGCCACCAAGAGCCCGATTAGCGTTGTCCAAATTGGCTTGAATCGATCGGCGGCAGCCACCGCCACCAGGACGGCTGCTATCGGCAACATCGGCAACAGGAAACGCACCTGCGTCGTGGTCAATGACCAGTAGAAGATAAACCCCGCGGCAAACACCCCAAGCATGCGGATCTCACGCGGGCGGTTGCGCACCGTGAAGGCCAATGGGGCAAGCAGGAACCCGCTGCCGATCACCCCGTCATAGGCCGTGTAGTTGGCGTCGGCGGAGGTAAACACCCACAGCATCGCCATCAAGCGCTCCCAGAGAGCCCGGTCGTAGCCGGCGCCGTACTGGCGTTGCCAGACGAGCGCGAGCTCCGACTGATGGGCGCTCCAGTTCACCGCGTCGGTGAGCTCGAACGGACCCAAGCGGAAGGGAAACAGCGGCCAGCCCGTGATGCTCCAGGTCCGCGCCAGGTAGGGAGCGAACATCAGAACCGCGATCACGCCGATTACGACCGTTCCGTAGGGAATCTCTCGAGGACGCGTGCGCAGGTGCTCGATGAGCACTACCAGCACGAGCAGCAGCACGATCTGCAGCGCCGTGTACTTGACCGTCCACGCCGCCCCGGCCATCACGCCGGCGAACACGGCCCAGCGAAGCGCCGCGGCTTCGCTTTCCTGGCGCTCGTTCACGTAGCGAATAGTGCCAACCAAAGCCAGCAAACCGTACAGCGTGAAGTTCATGTCGATGTACGCCCAGTGACCGATCACCATCACCGTGGGCACGGTCATGAACAGCGCCGTCCCGAGGACTGCGCTTCGGGTCGGTACGAACGTGCGTGCGTAGCTGTACAGTGCGGTCATGACCAGCCCGAGGTAGAGCAGGTGGAACATCCGTGCCGCCATGTCGCCCGCAATACCCAGACCGAAGGTAAACAACATCTGCGGACCCATCGGGTAGTAGGCCAACACGTTGTCGGTAAACACCGGCAAGTAGCCGACGCGCAGGATCTGCGCCGGAATCTCGAGGTGATAGACCATTTCGTCAAGCGATGTGGGAGGCAGGGTCGTTCCCATCAGCATCCAGGCGAAATAGAGCAGCGCGCCAAGCGCCCCGAATATCAACCAGCGCTCGCGGCCCAGCGCCACGCCGGCTATACGAACTGCTCCCAACAAGTCGGGAATGCCAACCAGCGCGATCATGGCGAGCACTCCGAGCAGCACCCACAGTAGGGTCGGTGACAAGACTCCCCCGACGGGCAGCACATAGCCGATCATCGCTGCGCCGTAGATGAGGTACGAGATCAGCAGCAAGCCAACGCCGGTCTCCGCCGCGAGCTGCAACCCTGCGGGTCCCAAAGCCCACCGCGAGCCCATCAGCCACCGACCGATCTGGCGCGCCGCAATCGCGGTCACCCCAACCTGCAACAACGCGAGCGCCGTCATGCTCCACCCCCAATGCCGCGCCAACCGCCGCTCAGGCCGCTACAATGAACCGACACTCTGAGCCCCGACCTGCCCACCTCGGCCGAGGACCCCCCGTTGCGTAGAAGCCTGATTCCAGCGCTCGTCATCCTACTTGCTTCCGCCTCCAGCAGCCAGGGAGACAACTGGCCGCAGTGGCGCGGACCGGCGCTCAACGGCGTAAGCGCCGAGACCGGGCTGCCCACGACCTGGGACGCCGACACCAACATCACCTGGAAGCTGGAGCTGCCGGCTTGGAGCGGCGCCACGCCGATCGTCTGGGACGACACGGTGTTCCTGAACGTCGGTGACGGCACCAACATCTCGCTCTGGGCAATCGATCGAGCCACCGGCAAGAGCCGCTGGGGGCGGGTGCTGAGCGACAACGATCACCGCGAACGTAAGCAGAATATGTCGTCGCCTTCGCCGGTCACCGACGGCACACACGTGTGGGTGATGACCGGCACCGGCATCCTCAAGGCCTTCGACTTCGACGGCAACGAGCGCTGGAGTCGCGACATCCCGGCCGACTATGGAAGGTTCGGGTTGAACTGGGGCTACGCATCGTCGCCGCTGCTGTACGACAGCGCGCTCTTCGTGCAGGTGCTGCACGGCATGAAGACCGACGACACACCGTACCTGCTCCGCATCAACGCAGCCACCGGCGAGACCATGTGGCGTGTCGAGCGCCCCACCGACGCCATCCGTGAGTCTCCCGACTCCTATGGCACACCGGCGTTGCTGCAATACGACGACACCACCGAGATCGTGCTCACCGGCGGCGACGTGGTGACCGGGCACGACCCCGGCACCGGCGAGGAGCTCTGGCGCTCCGACGGCCTCAACCCCGAGAACAACGGCGCCTACCGCATCGTCGCGTCAGCCGTCGTCATGGACAGGGTTATCTACGCGCCGACGCGAGAACGGCCGCTGCTGGCGCTGCGCGCCGGCGGCCGCGGCGATATCACCGAGACGCACCGCCTATGGTCGTTCAACGACGGACCCGACGTACCCACGCCCGTAACCGACGGGCGCTACTTCTACAGCATCAAAGACAACGGTGTCATTTTCTGCCTCGATGCCAAGACCGGCGAGCGCATCTACGGTCCGATTCGTCTCGCGGTCGGCACCTACAGCGCCTCGCCGGTGCTGGCCGACGGAAAGATCTACATCACCAACGAGGACGGCCTCACCAGCGTGATCAAATCTGGGCCGGAGTTCGAGATCCTGGCCGAGAACGACCTCGGCGACTACACGCTGAGCTCGCCAGCGATCTCCGACGGTCAGATCTTCATCCGCACTGCCAGCGGCCTCTACGCGATCGGAGAGCGCCGCACGCCCTGAGCGCGCCGGCCGTATCCGACTACCACGTGCGGCTCACGCCGGCGGCGGCGCAGGCATGAAAACGCCTCGCAAGGCCCTGTCACCAGGCCGCCACGCTTCCGACACGGCCTGCGAGGGCTGGCATCAATCGCGGCGCAGAGCGGTAACCGGATCGACGCGGGCCGCGCGCCATGCGGGCAGGAGGTTGGCGGTCCCAGCCGCCAGCAGGAGCGCGACTGCGGCGCCGCTGAACGCCACCGCGTCGGTCGCACCGATGCCGTAGAGCAGGGCGCCAAGAGCGCGCGTCAGCGCCAAGCTGATCGCCAGGCCGATAACGGCGCCGATGGCGACGGTACGCATACCCTGGCGGAAGACCATGCCCACAACGCGGGCGCGATCGGCCCCGACGGCGATGCGAATGCCGATTTCCCTCGTGCGTCGGGCGACCGCGAACGCCACAACGCCGTAGACGCCCACCGCCGCCAGCAGCGCCCCGAGCCCGCCGAGCACCGTCAACGCGACCGCCGCGAAGCGCACCGGGAACAGGCTGAGCGCCAGATGCTGCTCGATGGTCTTGGCCTCCATGATCGCGAGGTTGGGATCGAGCTCGCGAACCACCCTCCGAATTCCGGCGAGAGTCGCCGCCGGGTCGGCGTCGGTACGAGCGAGAATATTGCCGAACATCGTGCTGGCTGTCTGCGAGTACGGCAGGTACAGGTGAGCGGTGGGCTCTTCACGCAGGGTCAGGATCTTGTGCGGCGCGTTGATGCCGATCACCTCGGCGAACGGGCCATCTTCTCCGACCACCGATAGCCGCTTGCCGATCGGGTTCTCGCCGGGCCAGAGCTGCTGGCCCAGGGTCTCGTTGACGATCGCCACGCCAGGCGACTCAGCGACGTCCTGAGCGCTGAAGGCACGCCCGGAGAGCATCGGGATTTGCATCAGCCGGAAGAACTCGGGGCTGACCGCGGCGGCCGGCACCGCCGGGGGCTCCTCGCCGGCATTCAGCATCACGCCCTCGAGGTAGACGTCGCGGTCGAGCACCACAGTCGACTCCAGCGGCATCCGTTCGGCGAAAGCGACGCTTGCTACCCCGGGGAGGGCCCCGATCCGCTCCATCGCGCGGTGGTGCAGGTCGCGCGCTTCCTCGGCGTTGTAACCCTGGAACACCAACCCCATGTTGACGCCGACGATCGATTCGGTGGCAATTCCGGGGTCGATCGACTCGGCGTTAGCCAGGCTCCGAATCAGCAGCGCGGCGCCGATAAGCAATACCAGAGTTATCGACACCTGCACCATGACCAAGGCTCCACGCAGCCGATTGCCGCGCGTGCGGCCGCCGGCCGAGGCCTCATCAGCGCGCAGCGCCTGGCCGAGGTCGGCCCGTGTTGTGCGCAAAGCCGGAATCAACCCAAACAGCAAGCCAGCAGCGATCGATACCAGCGCAGTGAACAGGATGACGCGCGGCGCCATCCCGATGCTCAAGTCGATCGGCACCATGATCGGCGGCTGCACCGCCAGCAGCCCGCGCAGCGCTATCGTCGCCACCAGGGCGGCGAGCAGCCCGCCGAGCACCGACAGCACCGCGCTCTCGGTAAGCATCTGGCGAATCAAGCGCCCGCGGCCGGCTCCGATCGCCAGGCGCACGGCGATCTCCTGTCGCCGCACCGAGGCCCGCGCCAGCATCATGTTGGCGATGTTGGCGCAAGCGATCAGCAGCACCAGGGCGACGATCACCATCAACACCCCGGCCGCCGAACGCATCATCTGATCGGCGGCCGGGTCGATGCGTACATCGCCAGCTCGCAGCACGGCGATCCCGCGGTCGGCATTGGTGTCGGGATACTCCGCCGCCAGGTTGGCGCCGATGGCGCGAACCTCCGCGTCGGCCTGTTCAACCGTGGTTCCGGGCCGCAGGCGCCCGATCACGTAGGTATCGTGTGAGCCGCGGCGCTCGAGGCGGCTGGTCGACACCGCCGGCACCAGCAAGTCGGCGGCGCGAGACGGGACCCAGAAGTGCACCCGCAACGGTGGTGTACCGCCGGTGTATTGCTCGGGAACAACGCCAATCAGCACGTAGCGGCGTCCCGCGAACGTGAGCTCGCTGCCGATGGCATCGGGATCGGCACCGAGACGGCCGCGCCAAAACGCCTCGCCTACCATTACAGTCAGCGGCGCATCGGCACGGTCGTCCTGGGTCGTGAAATCGCGCCCCACTACCGGTCGGAGGCCCAGAACATCGAAGAAGTTGGCCGAGATCGACTCGCCGAACACGAATACGGCGTCGCCGCGGTTGTTGAAGGTGGTCATCTCGGTTCGGTACGCGGCGAGCCCCTCGAACGCCGCGGCTTGGTCACGCACGCCCCGGTAGTCCGGGTACGACATCATCATGGCGCCGAAGCCGCCCTCCGCGCTGGCCAAGCGGATCAGCGAGCCCGGATCATCGACCGCCATCGGCTTGAACAGCACCGCATCGATCACCGCAAACACGGCGGCGTTAAAACCGATTCCGAGCGCCAGCGACAACACCGCCACCAGCGTAAAGGCGGGGCTCTTCCGCAACATGCGGACGGCGAAACGAGTATCCGTTGCAAGGTCGCTCATGAGGCCGCGGGCGGTATGGGGAACGCTACTTCCGGCAGGGCGGGGAAACCGGCCCAGAGGATCGTCGGGGCCGGCCCGCTTGGCGGCGGAGCCGCGTCGTACGAGCTCGTCGACGTCGCCGAAGCGGGCTTCAGCATCGCGCCGCGCCGCTTCGGGAGACATGCCGGACGCGAGGTTGTCGCGGGTGCGTAGGTCCAGGTGCGCCATCATCTCGTCGCGCACCTCGCGCTCGACGCCTGCAGCACGACTGGCTCTTCGGTTCCAGCGAGTCCAGAGCGAGCTCACCCTACCCGGCCTCCAGAACCTTGCCGACGGCGGAGGTAAATTCACCCCAGGTCGCGAGCTCGGCAGCGAGCTGCTCGCGGCCCTCGGAAGTCAGGCTATAGAACCTGGCGCGCCGCCCGGTGTCGGTAACCCCCCAATCCGAGACAACCCAGCCACGTTTCTCCATACGGTAGAGCGCCGGATACAGGGAGCCTTCCTCCACCGTCAGTGTCTCGTCGGTAGTCGACTGGATGCTCTTGGCAACGGCATAGCCGTGCAGGGGGCCATTTTCGAGCGTCCTCAGTACCAGCATGCCAAGCGTGCCGCGCAGCAGCTCGATTCCGTTCTTGCCCATCGAATCTCCGTTGCAGGCGACGTGACCATCAAACGGCGCGTCGCCTTCCCTAGAAACCCTACCCTTAGACTCTCTAGGTATTATAGTCACGAACACACCTCCTGCAAGGACCGCTCAGTCGGGCAGCACAGGGAGGGCGACAAGCCGCAGGTCGGACAGCCAGCTGCGCACCTGTGTAGCGGTATTGTCGGTGTCGACCATGAAAGCGACACCACCGATACGGTCGGGCGGCTCGCTGAAGGCGCGCTCGTAGTCAGCAAGCAGGTCGCGCTCCTCGGCGCTCCATCGGCCAGTGGCGTCGGCGCCGCTACGCAACACAACGGTGGCGACTCGCGGGCGATACGGATTGGGGAAGCGCGTCCCTACAGGTAAATCCCGCGCCCAGACGTAGGCAATGGCGCGCGTGTCGCGGTCCCATATGTCGGTGGCGAAGGCAACCATGATGCGAGCTGCGTAGTCGTCGCCCTGACGCTTTCGTTCGTCCTGCTGGGTATCGAGCGGCCGATCGATCTTCCAGCGCCATGACAAGCGAGCTCGTGTCGGATGGCGGAGGTCGATTCGGCGCCATAACGCCGCCGCTGCCGCATCGCTGTCGGCCTGTAAGACCGCCCGCGTGTCGTCGAGGACAACGCTAAAACTGGTGCTGCTCGACGCCATTCGCTGGTGCATCCAGCGCGCCGCCCAGCCATCGCGCAGGCCGTCGAGCAGATCGACGCCAGCACCGCCAGCTTCCTGGGCGACGCTGCCAAGGGCGGTTGCGGCACACATCGACAATGCGAGTGCGAGGCACAGGCCAGCCTGTCGCATGGTCGCCCCTGAAGTCAGGATCAGTGGTGGGAACAACGTGGTCGCCCTATACGATACCGGGCAGACCCTATGAGTTACCGAACTCGCCAGCAGAAGCCGCCCTTGCACCGCCGGTCGTCGCGCTCGACGACAATTGCCGCGCTGGCGGTCGTATCGGCGCTGAGCGTCGGGTCGGCGAGCGGCCACAACTTCGGATTCACTCAGGTTTCGCTGGTGTTGCGCCCAGACGCTACCTTCCAGGCGAGCATGCAGCTCGACCTCGACGCGCTGGCGCTCGGCGCCGCCCCCGACAGCGACGACGCTGAGCTCGTCGCGGCCCTCGCCGGTCTGTCGGACGCACAGCTCGCCGAGCGCGTCGATGGCTTGCGCCGCTTGTTGGAGCGACGCGTCCGCATCCTCTTCGATGGTGAACGCGCCGATTTCCGGATCGAGTTTCCCGACCGGGCGGCGGGCCTCACCCGCAATGCGTCACCGCCGACGTTCCTCGGCATACGGGCCTGGCTTGCTGGCTCGGTGCCAGCCGGTGCCACGCAGGTAAGCTTCCGCGCCTCACGCGCCTTTGCCCCGGTCCAGCTGACGATCGTCGACGAACGCAGCGGCGCGACCACCCGCGAGCCGCTGGCGCGTGGCGACGAGAGCACACCCTTCACGCTCGACCCGGCGGCCCGATCGACCGCCTCGGAGAGCTCCATCGCCGCCAGCCTGCGCTACGCGCGGTTGGGCTTCTTACACATCATCCCGGCGGGCCTGGACCACATTATGTTCGTGCTGGGGTTATTCCTGTTGAGCGCACAGCTGCGTCCCTTGCTGCTTCAAGTATCGGCGTTCACCGTGGCCCACACTGCCACGCTCGGCCTTTCCGCCGCCGGTGTAGTGCAGCTACCCGCATCGTTCGTAGAGCCACTCATCGCGCTGTCGATCGCCTACGTTGGCCTCGAGAACGCCATGACCGACCAGCTCCGCGCCTGGCGCCCGGTCCTGGTGTTCGCCTTCGGCCTGCTACACGGCCTGGGGTTTGCCGGTGTGCTCGGCGAGATCGGCCTACCGCCAGATCAGGCCCTCGGCGCCCTGCTCGGATTCAACGTCGGCGTCGAGCTGGGCCAGCTGGCGGTGATCGCTGGTGCCATGCTTGCGGTCGGCAGCTTCCGGAACCGCTCCTGGTACCGTCGCCGCATCGTGGTACCGGCTTCGCTATCGATCGCCGCGGTCGGTCTGTACTGGGTCGTGAGCCGCACCATCGCCGCTTGAACCGGCGATTGCCGGCGCACCGCTGGACGCTACCTTCGGCGCTGGGAACCTTGCACGCTGTGCGGCGGCAAACGTACGATAATCTGATTCTCATGTCAGATGATTCTGCGCCGCCGACCTATTCCAGGTGGCCGACATTCCGCTTTCGCAGCGCGGCTCGCCTCTCCGTACCCGACCTCGAGATAGCACCATGCGAACGTCCCGACCCCGCGGCACGCTTTCCTCACTGCTGACTGTTTCTTCACGATTGACCGTCGTTGCGCTTCTGGCCGCTTTGTCGACTGTTTCGGCCTCGCCGTCTCCCGCCACCGAACCGAACGCCGCTGCGGCGGTACGCGCCGACGAGTGGACGAGCTGGCGCGGCCCGCACCAAAACGGCGTGTCGCCGGCCACCGACCTGATCTCCACCTGGTCGGTAGACGGCGACCATCAGATCTGGCGAAGCGATCTCGTCGGACGCTCGACGCCGGTGGTATTCGACGGCCGTGTATGCGCAAACGGCCGCCGCGGCGACACTCAGGAGACCGTCGCCTGCTGGAGTGCTGAATCCGGCGAGCTGCTATGGCAGCGCGACTACGTGATCTACAACACCACTGTGCCGTACACGCGCGTCGGCTGGGGCGGCGTTACTGCCGATGCCGAGACCGGCTATCTCTACGCTCACACGGTCGACGGGCTGCTCACGTGCCTCGACCGAGACGGCGAAACGGTGTGGGAGATCCGGCTCGGCGAGACCTACGGGCGCGCCTCCGGGTACGGCGGCCGCACGCACACCCCCATCGTCGACGAAGACCGGGTAATCCTGGGGCTGATCGGTACCAGCTGGGGGGAGTTCGGGCCACCGCGCCACCGTTTCTATGCCTTCGACAAGCGCGACGGCCGGGTGGTGTGGACGGCGAACCCGAGTGAAGAGAACCCCAAGGACATGAACACCCAGGCGACGCCGATCGTCGCCGAGATCGCCGGGCAACGGCTGATGATCGGCGGTGCTGCCGACGGCTGGATCTATGCGCTCAAGGCGCGCACCGGCGAGCTCGTCTGGAAATACCAGCTGAGCAAGCGCGGCATCAACACGGCGGTGGTGGTAGCCGACGACGTGGTCTACGTCAGCCACAGCGAAGAGAACCTGGATGGCGGCCCGCAAGGCCGTGTGGTGGCCATCGACGCTACCGGCCACGGCAACGTGACCGACACCCACGAGAAATGGCGCGCCGACGAGATCACCGTCGGGTTCGCATCGCCGCTGCTACACGACGGCGTTCTGTACCTGCTCGACAACTCCGCCAACCTGCGCTCCTTGGATACAGCCACCGGGGCCGAGCTCTGGTCGCATAACGTCGGCACGGTGGGCAAGAGCTCGCCGGTATGGGCCGACGGCAAGATCTTCGTCACCGAGGTCAACGGCAACTTCGTCATCCTGGAGCCAGGCAGCGACGGAGCGACGGTGCTCGATGCGGACCGGATCGACATTCCCGCGGAGAGCCGGGCCGCGGAAATCTACGGCTCGCCGGCGATCGCCTACGGTCGCATCTACTTCACTACCGAAGATGGGATCTTCTGCCTCGGCGACCCGACTCGACCGTTCAGCGCCGCGACCAGCGCCAGCCCCGCGGCTGCCGAGATGGCACCCGCCGGGGCGGCCGCCCACGTCGCCATCGTGGTTCCCGCCGACCTGGTGGCCAGCAGCGGCGAGCGCATAGCGTTCGCGGCCCGCGTGTTCGATGCGGCGGGCCGTTACATCGGCACCCGCGCGGCAGAATGGTCGCTACAGGGCCTGTCGGGCTCGGTGAGCCCCGAGGGCGCGTTCGTCGCCGACCCCGCGGCCGGGAGTCAGGCCGGACACATCGTCGCCACGATCGGCAACCTCACCGCCCGCGCACGCGTGCGCATCGCAGGCTCACTTCCGTGGAAAGAAGACTTCGCGTCGGGGCAGAAGCCGCGGCACTGGATCGGCGCCGGACGCTACGCCACGACGGAGTTCGACGGTGAGCCGGTGCTGCACAAGCCACCGGCCGCAGCCGGTCTCAATCGATCGGTTATCTACACCGGTCCTGAAAGCACGTCGGCGGTCACGGTACAAATAGACATCCTCGGCACCCGCGCGGGGCGTCGACGGCCGGACGCTGGCGTGGTCAACAGCGGCTACACACTCGACCTCATGGGCAACCACCAGCGGGTTCAGGTGCGATCATGGGCCTCCGAGCTGCGCATGGCGCAGCAGGTCCCGTTCGAATGGGATATGGACACCTGGTACACAGCCAAGCTTCGGGTCGATCAGACCGTCGATCGCGCCATCGTGCGTGGCAAGATCTGGCAGCGCGGCGAACCCGAGCCAGCTGCATGGACGATCACGGCAGAAGATCCGATGCCGATTCGGCATGGCGCCCCGGGGATCTACGGATACTCCCCCGTCGATCTCTACTTCGACAACTACAAGGTAACGGTGAACGAATGATGCGTCGGAAGCTCTACTGTGGGATCCTGGCGGCCACCATCGTGACGGGCGTGGCAAGCGGCGCCGCCGTGCGTGGCGCCGTGGCCAGAACGCCGTCCGCAACCACGCTCGCTGTCGTAGCCGAAGACGGAGTGGGGATGTTCGGCGGCGGCCCCGACCGCAACATGGTCTCCGACGAGACCGGGCTTCCCGGGGAGTGGGATACCCGCGCCGGGATGAACGTCAAGTGGTCGGTGGGCGTGGGCTCGCAGAGCTACGCTGGCCCGGTGGTGGTGGGCAACAAGGTGTTCATCGGCACCAATAACGAGGGAATGCGCAATCCCGATCTGCCCAACGACAAGGGCGTGATCATGGCGTTCGACGCCGACAGCGGCGAGTTTCTCTGGCAAATGGTGCACGACAAGCTGCCCGTTGGCCGGGTCAACGACTGGCCGCTACAGGGCATCTGCTCGACTCCGTACATCGAGGGCGACCGCCTTTACTACGTTTCCAACCAGGCCCACGTCGTGTGCATCGACACCGAGGGGCACCGCGACGGAGAGAACGACGGCCCCGACACGACCGAAGAGCACACCTCGCCGATCGACGGAGACCGCATTTGGTCGTTCGACATGATCCGTGAGGTCGAGGCTTTCCCGCACAACTTGGCCACCAGCTCGCCTCTGGTGGTGGGTGACCTGGTCTTCGCCTCGACAGGAAACGGCGTCGACGAGGGCCACGTGGCCATCCCCTCGCCTTTCGGTGCCAGCTTCGTGGCATTGAACAAGCACACCGGCGAGTTGGTGTGGGACAACGCCGATCCCGGCGAGGGCATCTTGCACGGCACCTGGACGAACCCGACCTACGCGGTGGTGCAGGGCCGGGCGATGGTGATCTTCCCCGGTGGCGACGGCTGGGTGCGCGCCTTCGTTCCCGAGACCGGTGAGCTGTTGTGGAAGTTCGACGCCAACCCCAAGGACGCGGAGTGGCGTCTCGGTGGTCGTGGCACGCGCAACAACATCCTCTCCACGGTGGTAGTGCACGACGACAAGGCCTATATCGGAGTCGGCCAGGATCCCGAGCACGGCGAGGCGCCCGGTCACTTCTGGTGCTTCGATCCCAGCGGCAGCGGTGACATCACCGATTCCGCCGTCATCTGGCACCGGGGCGGCCGCGACTTCCACCGCACCATGTCGACCGCCGCCATCGGCGACGGCGTTGTCTACATCTCCGATCTGTCGGGCTTCCTGTACGCGCTCGATGCCGACACCGGCGAGCACTACTGGACCTACGACACCTTCGCGGCCGTCTGGGGCTCGGCCTTCCTCGCCGACGGTAAGGTGTACCTCGGTGACGAGGACGGCGATGTGATCGTGCTGCGCGCCGGCAAGGAGATGGAGGAGATCGCCGAGATGAACATGGGCGCCTCCGTCTACACGACCCCGTACGCCAAGGACGGGGTGCTCTACATCCTGTCGCGCAATCGCCTGTTCGCGATCGAACAGGGTGCCCAGTCGGAGCCGGCGAACTGAGCGAACTCCCGGGGGAACCGGCGGGCGCTGCACCGGCGGAGGAGCACTTCCGCAAGCTCGAACGGATGTACCTCGGGGCGCCGGCGAACGCTCACTTCGAGCCGAAGATACGCATCGGCGAAGGTACCGCCGAGGTGCGCTTCGCGGTGCGGCCCGAGTACATGATCGCCGCCGGCTCGCTGCACGGCGCGGCGTACTTCAAGGCCCTCGACGACGCCGCCTTCTTCGCCTGCAGCTCGCTGGTGGAAGACGGTTTCTTGCTCACCGCCTCGTTCAACATCCATCTGCTGCGACCGGTCTCGGAAGGCGAGCTCGTGGCGACCGGCAAGGCAGTGCACCGCTCACGATCGCTCCTGCTGGGGGAGGCGATGCTCGTCGATGCGCAGGGCCGCCAGATAGCCCGCGGCAGCGGCACGTTCATGCGCGGCCGGACGCCGTTGAGTGAGGCGATCGGCTACGCTTGACTTTGTTATCCAAAGCCCTTCTTTATTGGGGAGGCGCACACCGAGACGGTGCGAGTGCTGCTGAACGCCGACCCCGGTCTGGAGTTGATCGACGAGCTCTTCAGCTGTATGACTCAGCGCTCATACAGTGCAGGGGGTGCACCGAGATGATCGGCTTGCTAGAGAACGCGGCCATGCCGGAGACCTGAAACTGCGAGCAGCTAGGCGGCGCGTAATTGACTAAAGAACTCGGCGTCTTCGGCAACCACGCTCTCCAGCGCTTCGACGAGCAGGGGCTCGAAGTGGGCCCCCGAACCCTCCCGGATGATGCCCATGACGCGCTCGAGCGGCATGCCCTCACGATACGGGCGATCCGAGCTGCAGGCATCGAAGACGTCGGCGACGGCCATGATTCGAGCGTCGGGGTCGAGATCGCCACCGCTGATGCCGAGCGGATAACCTCCTCCGTCGACGCGCTCATGATGCTGCAGCACCACCGGAATAACGTCGGCGTAGGCGATGATGGGTTCGAGAATACGCGCCCCGATCGTCGGGTGCGACTTCATGATCTCGAACTCCTCCTCGGTGAGCCGTGCCGGTTTGTCGAGGATGGCGTTGGGGATGCCGATCTTGCCGATGTCGTGTAACAGGCCACCTCGATTGAGGATATCCAGACGCCGGTCCGAAATGCCGATCTGCTGCCCGATGCGCACCGATAGCCTCGTTACGCGCTCCGAATGACCCGTTGTCCATTGCGACTTGGCGTCGACGGCGCGCGCCAGCGCGGTGAGGGCGCCCTGCTTCATGTCGTCGAACTGGCCGATCAGCTTGGCATGCGTTAGCGCCACCCCGATCTGATCACCGATCTGACGCAGCTGGTTGAGGTCGTCGTCGAGGCTCGCGCGCTCACCCAGGCCAACCAAGAGCACGCCGGCAAGCACACCGTTCAGGCGAATCGGAAAGCTCAGGCAGCGTTCTACACCGAGACGCTGTAGCGGCCGCGTGATGCCGGTGCCGCGGGACCTCAAGTCGATCTCGCGCCACGGCGACTCGCCGCTCAGCTCGTCCGCCTCGTGGTCGGGAACATCGACCCGCTCGGGCCGCATCGACCCGGCCAGGTACATCGACATCGTGGTGGCATCTTCGCTCAAGATCCCCACTCCTATCTGCACTCCGGGATAGCTGCGGCTCGCCAGATCCAGCGACGTCTCGAGGACCGAATCGATATGCAACGATGAGAGAATCGCCGTGTCGATCTCCGACAGCGTCGCGAGATGCTGAAACTGGCTGTCCAGACGCGCCGCCATGCTATTGAACGACGACGCCAGGTCGCCAAGCTCATCGTTGCTCGACACTTGGACGCGCGACTTGAAGTCACGCTGGGCGAGTCGCTCCGTGCCGGCCTTGAGCTCGTCGAGCGGCGCAAGGTTGCGTCGAATCTGAGCGATGCTCAGCAGAAGCACGACCCAAACGGCAGTCAGGCAGATGAGGGCGTAGGTGCGTCCGAATGCACCGGCGGCGGCGAAAGCGGTGGCGGTTTGCTCCATGGCGACCGCTACGACGCCCGGATTGCCGAACGCGTAGCGCAGTGGCACCGGCCAGCGACTGGCGACGAAGTCGAGGCCGCCGAGCTTCGTCTCGAAGTTCTCGGTCGCCGTGCTCGTACCAACTGCAGCCACTGCCGTGACTTCGTCGTCGCCGAGGGTGCTGAGCAGCAGTCTGCCGCCCGGCGTCAACAGCAGCAGCTCGGTGTTGGGCGGCAGGCCAGCCAACAAGCCGTCACCCCAGCCATACCCCGGATTGACCCAGCCGGCGAGCATCGTGTCGGGAGTACCATCAACCTTGATCCACATGACCAGCGTTGGCGTGCCGACGCCCGGCTGCTGGACGAAGCTCAAGGCCGGGCGTCCGGTCTCGAGCTGCTCGAGAACCGCGTCGTCCCGGCCGCCGATCGCGAACGACTGGCCAGAGGCGTCGATCACCTGTCCAGCCCACACTACCGCGATGCCGTTAAAGCGGCGCGGCACCTCGTGCAGCGGCTCCGGGGAACGCCGGGCTTCTACTTCCCGGGCGACGATGTGCAGCTCGGTCTCACAGAACAGCAGGCGCTTGAGTAGAGACATGCCCAGCGTCTTGGTGGCCTCCTTCAGGCGAGCGAGACTCTGCTCCTTCAGGGTGTGCCGCGTTGTAAATAGCGTCACCGTCGCCAGCGCGGTCACCGGCAGCATGGCGCAGGCAACGAACACCGCCAGCATGCGCCGACCGAGGCGGGTCTTGAGAAACTTGCTGTCGAGCTGCATGCGCGTCAACTCAGAATTCGCTGCCCAAACCGACATACAAGCCATTGTTGGCACGTACGACGTCGTCGTGAGAGACCGGCGGTGTCAGAGGTGCCTTCGTGCCGTTGTCCTTGCCGACGCTGTACAGATCGAAGTCAGAGTTCAGCGGGACCAGGAAGCGGTCCTTACGCGCTCCTTTGGCCTTCGTCCCTTCGATCCGCAGGTACCGGTAGGCGAAGCCCCAGGGATCGAGATCGCCGGTCAACCCGGCCTCCGTGAGCGTATCCGGATAGCGACCTGTGACCTCCTTGAAGAGCTGAATGTCGAGGCTCATTATGGCGACGTCGGACGCAGCTCTCGCCACGCGCGCCACCTCGCGCGAGTCCATGTACGCCGGCACAATGATCGACGATAGGGTCCCGATCAGCGCGATGGCGATCAGCACCTCGACGAGCGAGAACCCCGACCGCTGACTGATCGAACCGGGTCGCTCGAGAGCGATCATTCGCAGTCGACAGGTCATCGGCTCGGCGCCTCAGCTTGCCCTGCGCCGCCACGAGAAGTGCGGCTGGTTGTGCAGCCTCAACGCCAGGCCGTCGCGACGCTCGGCAAGAAAAGAGAAGGAGATGCTGGCGTCGTCATCGGAGGCTCGATACTCAATGATGTAGCGCGTTCCCGCCGGAGTGGCCTCCGCCTCCACTGACGTAATCGCGTGCTGTGACGAATCCCCGCCGCCAGTGCCGAAGACGATCTCGCCTGCGGCGAGCTCGATGAAGCGGTCGGCGTAGCGCGGCTCGTCGGTGCGCCAGACGCCATATAGCTCGGCCGGCAGGTCGCGCTCGACCCCGCATGCCGAAGGCAGGATCGCGAGCAACAGAGCGCCAATCGCTCGCCGCGCCTTCCGACTCATTTCTTGCCCCCCTTCCCCTTACCTTTGGTCTGCGCCACCCAGGCAACCGCTCCGACGCGCTCCTCGTGCCATTCACTGGCCAGCAGCACTCCCCCGCCACCGATTGGCCACACGGCATCGCTTGTCGGGAAGATGACCGTCTGGCCTTGGATCCGGGCACCGGTCTTGTCTGAGATCAGATCGTGGCTTTTGGCCTCGTCGAGCACCGCGATGCTACCGTAGACGGTGAGCTCTCCCGTGAGTCGCAGCTGCTCCCGGACCAGAAAGCCACCGGTGAAACTTCCCGTCACATCGGCCGCCACGTCGCCGTCAGCGGCCACCACCAGCCCCGGGATCGCAGCACTGATCTTCGTGTTACCGATGAACTCGACTGAGCCAGCCGCGATCACCGACAACTCGAGCTGCTGCTCGCCCGACTCGATGCGTGCGTCGCCTTCTACATAGAACGTGCCATCGTCGACGCCGGCGACCCCGTCCTTGAGCTTCCAAAGCGATTTCTTCTTGTCGAAATCCCACTGCCCCCACTTGTCTTTGCCGCCTTTGGTGTCGTGCACCAGTGCCCCGGCGGAGTCGTAAATCTTGCCATCGGCGCCGAGGCGATAGTCGGCGAGATCGCGCATGGAGTCGGTGGTGAACTCGGGGAGCTCGACCAACTCGAGCCCACCGTGGGCGCCCTCGTACTCGACGACGGCGTCATTATCAAGCACCTCGCCAGCGATGGTGGGGTTGCCTTTGAGGCCCAGCTTGTCGCCACTGCCAACACTGACGTCGATCAGGCCGCTGTCGATCGTGGCGTCGTCGTTGGAAAACGCCGATCCAAGGGGACCACGCAGCTCGACGTTAACGTCGATCAGCATCTTTTTGCCGGCGAGCACGCCGTACGGCGGAGCCCAGCCGCTACCACCGCCGCCACTGGAGCTCAGGGTGACCCGCGCGCCGCGCCGCATCCTTGTGAGTCCCGGTCGAGACCAGGTAGACAATGCCGTCGCTATCAGTGCTCGGGTCGCTGTCGTCGTTGTTGTCCTCGACGTAGACGTCGTAGCCACCCTCGCCCACGACAATCGCCGAGCTGAAGATACGGCCGTCGTCGGCGGTACCAGCGGTCCCATCTGCGCCTAGCAGCAGCGTTGCCACATCGTCGCCGCTCGACTCGATTTCGGAGAGCGCATGCAGAATACCTGAGTCCGCAAACGAGAACGCCTGGCTCTCGCGTCCGAGATTGCTGGCCAGTGTCCATTCGATCGAACTCACCGTCAGACTCGAGAGCACGAGGGTCGTCAGGCACATGATGATGAGCAAGGTCAGCAGGATGCTGCCCTGCTGGTCGAAGGCCCGACGGACCGCTCGGCGACTCGTCATCGTTACACGATTCATTTGCCTTTGCCGGAGCCTTTGCCGCCCCCGTCACCAGCTCCGCCATCGAAGAAGTTGCGGATCGCCACGTCTGTCGCGGCGCGATAACGCGACGCCGGCATGCCTGGCAACTCAGGCGCACTATCTACCAAGGCCAGCGTAATCCGCACGCGGCGTATCTGGTTTCGCAAGGTGGCGCTCATCGGCGCACCGGAGGCGCCGATCTGGTTGCCCACGGGCGTCGAAGTAGGTGAAATTCGACTCCGCGTTCTCGACCTGATCGGTAATCGGCTGGAACGACTGCTCGAGCACCCAGGAGCCACCGCTCCAGCACTCGACACGACGTTCCAGCAGGCCGGTGGAGATCCGATAGGTGACGTGCTCCACGCCATCGTCGCCGCTCTCGATTGTGCAAGGCGGCGACAGCGCTCCATCGTCGATATCCGATGCGAAGGACACCTCCACGGCGCTCGCGGTGGTGAATGTGTCCGAGACGCCGCTGAGGCCGTAGCCTGCCATCCGGAGCTCGTTGACCATTCGGTTCAGACCCAAACGGGCACTCTGCCGAAGGTTTATGGTGGAGCCGCTGTACTCGTAGCCGACCTGGGTTCGCACTAGCACACGCGTGACCGACATGAAGACGATCGTCATGATCGTTGTGGCGATCAGCAACTCGATCATCGACGCGCCGCGCTCGCCCGGGCGCCGCATCATTCCGGCACCTTCACGAGGACCATCTGCGAGGGCTCGGCATCCGGGTTGGAGCTGTCGACCACTTCGATGGTGACTGTCTTGAGGCCAGGGGCCGGCTGGCTCGGCTGCACGCTCCAGGTCATGGTCAACAAGCGGCCGTCGCCCAGCTGGATATCTTCCGTGCCGTCAACAACTGAGGCAAACGGCGCCAACCACAGCTCTTCCATTTTCGCTTGCGCCGCCCAGACTCCTGCGTCGAGCTCGAGCGAACCGGTGTTCATCTTCATGGCGCCAATCTGCAGGCCGACGACGAACGGGATCACCAGCATCACGAGGGTCACGGAAACCAGCAACTCGAGCAGGGCGAACCCGGCGTCGAAGCGAGCACGCACCTCGGACCACGGAGCAGCACCTGAGATCAGCTCTATCGTCTTGACAATCACGAGAAGAAGCCCTGTCCTCCAAATTGATATTAATAAATAGTATTAGACAGCAAATAACTTCCAAAGCTCTAAACGATTACGCTGTCTGTCTCTGAAAAGAGGGCCCCGTACGGCCACTCGAACCCGTTGCCTGCCATGAGCGGCGCCCCCCGGCTTTAGCGGCCGGAGCGACCGCCCGCGCACCCACACCACGCTCCGATGTGGACCTCGGTGAGCGGTTGGAGCCGTTACTATCTTATAAAGAGTTTTAATATTATTCAATGCTTGCCACTCATCAATCCTATCCATTTAAATATAATCAAGATGTTTAAAATGTTTATCTAGTTAATAGAGATCATGAGCGCACGTCAGACGAGGTGGTCACCGGCTTGCTTTGCCGGTAGAGGACACCGGCCCAGGGTCGGGGCTGCGTCCGCTCGTGCGCTTCGTCGTTCCCGGTCGCCATCGGCGCCAACGCGCAGGGTGGCGCAGCGGGGCTTTATCTTCATCGAGGTGCTGGTCGCCTCGGCTATCTTCATCATCGCCTTCATGAGCATCTCCGAGATGGTGCTCAACTCCATCAAGGTGGCGAAGAACGCGGAGTTCACGACCACCGCTAGCATGCTCGCGCAACAAAAACTCGAGGAGCTACGCGCGTTGGCCTACGACGATCCTGGCCTGACGGCCGTGAACACCGGCAGTCCCCAGGAGGATCCGGTGGTTGGTTATCCTGACATGTCGCGACTGTGGATCATCGAGGACGATCTGCCGTATGCCGGCGTGAAGCGGATCACCGTAACAGTCAGTGCTCGACGCTCCGCATACGGCGGCACCCGCGCGACGACGCTGGCGTCATTCAAGGCCGCTAGCTTGCTCACGGAACCGGTAACCCAATGAACACAGGGGCGAAGAACCACGTCGAGAAAGCCGGCGAGACAGCGGGCTTTTCGATTCTCGAGGTTCTCATCGGTAGCCTCGTACTCCTGTTCTTCATGGCTGCAGCCTACACGGTGAGCTACCACGTTCAGGAAATCGGGACGCGCTCGGAGCTGCGCGCCTACTCGCAGCAGGGTGTCCGCCTGGTGGTCGACGACATTGCGCGCCTGATACGTATGACGGGTAGCGATCCGTCGGGCCGTGCCTTCGAGGGCGTGGCAAAGTACCCGGTGGCCACGGCCACGACCCTGCAGATCCGGATGGACATGCGGCACGACTTCAACGACGACGGCGACAACTGGGACGTGCTCGACACCAACGACGACAACGACACTCGAGATGACAACGAGAACGAGAACGGCGACGGCTTCCTCAACGATCCTGGAGAGGACGTGACCTTTGCCTACAACGCAGTCGACGAAACCATCACCTCTACGGACAATGTCACGGGGGATGTGTCGGTCCTGGCACGCAACGTGTTGCCCAACCCCGATGGCACGCCGCTCTTCACGTATGTGACCGACCCCGTCAGCGGTGTGCCGAAGAGCATAAGGTTGGCCGTGACGGTGTCGGCCGAGCGCAACGACCTGCTCACCGACCAGATCGTCACCTATACCGGAGCGACGGTGATTTCCCCGCGCCTGGAGAGCATCCCCTCGATCAGTAGCATCGTGGAACTCTCTGAGATTAATAAGAAGAAAAAGAAAAAGAAAAAGAAAAAGAAATGAGGAAGTCATAGACGGATGGACAGCCACGAGGACAAGACCACAATGCCGGTCTTCGATGATGCGCAGGAGCGCGGTAGCACCTTGCTGATCGCGCTGTTGCTGACCCTTGGGCTGACGTTGTTCGGGATGTCAGTGCTGCAGAGAAGCCTGATCGAGGACACGGTGAGCCTCCACAACACGGCGAGCACTCAGGCACTCCTGACCGCTGACGCTGCCGTCGAGCTCGCAATCCCCTGGCTCTCCTACGATTACCTCGTCGACCCCAACGGCTGGTCCAACGAGTATCTGTTCGTTCCGGCGCCCCCGGGAACCTGGCCTGCCGGCCTGCTACAGGACGACGCCGCTGGCTCGGTGACGGGCGTGCCGGATACGTTCTACTACGACCTGCGCGATGCCAACAGCGACGGTACCGCTGATCAAGTGGTACCTAACTCGCAGCCGTATCAGGTACCCGAGGGTGCGCCCTTCGCGCTCAGCGATGAGCTGCTGCCGATGGGGGGGGTCAAGGTCGGCCTGAGAAACCTTTCGGACAACACCAACCCCGGCGATGGAAGCCCCGTGAGCTTTCGCCGCGATCAGATCGTGCTCCGCGTCGAAGGCTCATCGGAGGACCTTGCCGACCCGTTCGGGACGTCCGCAGACCCGTCGAAGGCCACGCTCGAAGTGGTCCTGGGCAACAGTATCCATAGCATCTGGGACAATGCCATGTTGAGCGATGGGCCCGTCGGTAGCCTGGCGAACGACATCAAGCTGCATGGCTCCGTGCATGTGATCGGCAAAGGCGGATCAACCGCCATCGCGCTGGAAGGCACGAGCCAGATCTTGAACAACTACGATGGGCTCAACGCTACCCTAGCTGCCGCGGTCGCGCCGCTCGTCGGCAATCCCATCTCCCTCAATGCCGAGGTCCGCGTTCGCAGTGGCCGCGCGGAGATCAACTCGGGAGCGGCGACGGTGGGCGAGGCAGACGCGTCCACCCCCGCCGGCATTAAGGACAGCCTGGACGGGGCCTACCTCGCTCAAGGAGCCTTTGCCGGGACGAATCCCGGCAACCACTGGACCGATTTCCTCGAAGACTATGACATGTTGAGTTTCGAGTTCGTGGAGATGATGGAGGACCAAGCCTTCACGGATCTGGCCACCAGCACCACCTACGACAGCTATTACGAGTACCTGCGGGGGAGCAACGACGGCTCGGGCGTTTCGGGGCTCGATATCAGCTTCTGGAATATCCATGGTGGCAGCAAGGGAAACGTCAGCCTCAACCGCGCCAGCGCCATGCTCACCCCCGATCAAGCCTTCGCCGAGCAGCTCGAGAGGCGCTACGACCTGCTCGTGGACAACGCCTTTCTTTACGCCGCACCGGGTACGCGGCTCGACGTCTACATCGAGCAAGCCGACGGTAGCTGGGGCCAGGAGACCTATTTGGGCCCCGGCGGCGCTCCAGCACCAACCCCCGGCATCGATGTCACCGGCGTCGTGGCCTTCCTCAAAGAAGTACCGGAGGCGATCCCGGGCTCGAGTAACCCGTTTCCCGAAGGCTACCGGCATGGCTTCATCTGGATTCCTCCAGCCGTCACCGTCGGTGCGGCCGGTGCTGCCATTATCCAGTGGATGATCGACCAGATGAACGAGTACCTCGATTCCGCGATTCCCTCGCCAGTCGACCCCGGCACGGGAACCATCCTGCCGTCCGCCGACGGCCGCCTGTTCGGGTCGGGCGTCATCCTGGTTCACCGACTCTTCATGAACCGCGGTGTCATCCAGGACACCAAGACGCCTCAGCCGCCTGCCTACATCACCGGCGTACGCTACGCTGGCGCCTTCTCGATCATCAGCGAGCACATCTCCGAGATGGCGGGAGACCTGCTGCCGCTGCGCACCTTCCCCTGCGACGACGCCATAGGGGTAGCCTCAACCGAGGACGTCGTCTTCGACGAGGCAGGCATTCTCGTCGCGGGCGCGTTCTACGCTGAGAAAGACGCCCAGATCGAGCCCGAAGTGGAGATCGCGGGTGCCGTGATCGCCGGCGACACAGTAAAAGCCAACGGTCCCGGCATCCACCTGGCCGCGGTGCCGGCGCTCATGAGCTGCCTGCCGCCCTACCTGCCGGACGCACAGATCCAGAAGTTAGAATACCGGTCGTGGACTTCGATCTGGTAGTCAAAGGGACCGGAGCCGCCAGCAAAGGCGCGCCGATGGGTAGCGAGGCCCATCTCGGCACAGGGTTCACGCACTCAAACCGACACGTTGGCAGTTCGTGCTCGGTCCAGGCGACCAGCGTTGGGCAGCCAGGACGGCCCGCTCGACAGCAGGCTGGCGTCGATGAGGGCTGTCTCCGGTAATCGCCCCGCTTGGTTTGGGCCCTCGTCACCCATCAGACAGGACTAGCGAACCGGGATCCTGTCCACTGGCCAATCTGCCGATTTAACCAACGACCCCGGCCGCCACCACTGCGTGAGCACTTCGCCGACTCGCTGCGTGAGAGCGGCGGGTCGAGGAGGGTCGGGTCGCTCTCACTGTTTGCCAAGCTAGAACAGCACGCCGCGAGACACTTGAGGAACTTCCCGGTTTTCTCTGAGGGTTTCCTGATGACGCGAGGCAGGCGCACCGCGTTGATGAGGACGTTCCAGGAAGCCTCCTCCCGGGGTCTCGTTCTGGGCGTTGTCCACGCGGCCGTTTGAATCAGGGCCGGCTTCCCGGTAGCTTCCCTATCGACAGCGGGGCGGCAAGCGCTCCCCGCCTCCCAACTGGAGTCGAACACCATGCGGAGCGTGCGCTCGGGCCTGGCGCTGATCGCCGTCACACTGCTGCTCGGCCTCCCAATGCTGGTAGCTGCCAACGACGAGAGCGACTCGAACTGGCCAGCGCTGGGGGGCGCCGACGGTCGACGGATCTCGCAAGAGACCGGCCTACTCACGAGTTGGAACCAGGAAGAGCACGTGCGCTGGAAGACAGCGATCCCGGGGCGCGGCCACTCTTCGCCGATCGTCTGGGGCGACCGCATCTTCCTGACCACGGCAATCCAAGGCGAGGAGGTTCCCGGGCGCAAGCCACTAGTTCACTATTTCGAGGGCGAGGAGTGGCGGCATCCCGATAGCTGGGGCTCACAGTTCGTGCACGAGTATCGGGTGGTGGCGATCGACGCGGACAGCGGCGAGCTCGTCTGGAATCGGCTCGCCCACACCGGCCTGCCCTACGACGATCGTGCCCGCAGGGGATCGTACGCCTCGCCCA
This sequence comes from Acidobacteriota bacterium, assembly GCA_965205505.1. Classification (GTDB taxonomy): domain Bacteria; phylum Acidobacteriota; class UBA890; order UBA890; family WLXD01; genus DASCOT01. Next base: position 1,067,539 of record CBDBHB010000009.1, on the reverse strand, counting down.
CGGCGGTGACCGACGGCCAGACCGTGTACGCGTACTTCGGCGTGCCGGGCGTGTTTGCCTACGATTTCGACGGCAACGAGCTATGGCACGCCGAGATCGGCCCGGTCGTGGAGTTCGGGCTCGATGTCTCCACCTCGCCGGTGCTGTACGAGAACCGGCTGATCGTGCTCGCCGACGAGGACTCAGGCGACCACTCGTTCATCGTGGCGCTCGACACACATACCGGCGAGGTCGCGTGGAAGAAGCCGCGACGGGTGCAGTCGAACTGGTCAACGCCATTGCTGATCGACCGAAGCGATCAACCGCAGCTGGTGACCAACGGCTTCGAATGGATAATCTCCTACGACCCGCGCACCGGCGAAGAGCTCTGGCGCATTCCCGGGTTGCAAAGCAACGCGGTGCACTACCCGCTGCTACATGACGACCTCGCCCTGTTCACCGCGGGCTACCCGGACAAGGTGCTCAAGGCGGTGCGACTCGACGACGTAGCGGGCGGAACGGACGCTGAGCGCGTGGCATGGTCCTACAACAAGGGGATGGCCTACGTGCCTTCCAATCTGTCGTATCGCGGCTACGTTTACTTGCTCAGCGACAACGGCATCGTCAGCTGCCTCGACGCCAATACCGGCGAGGTGATCTACGAGGGCGGCCGCATGCCGGTCGCGCAACGCTTCTGGGCATCGCCGGTGGCTTTCGAGGGCAAGTTCATGCTGGCGGGGACCGACGGGGAGGTGTTCGTGATCAAAGCCGGCCCGGAGTTCGAGGTGCTTGCCACCAACACCCTCGGCGAGCCCATCTTCGCCACCCCGGCGATCAGCAACGGACGCATGTATTTCCGCACTGAGCACAACCTCTGGGCGATCGGACCCGCAGATTGAGCCGTCCCGAGGAGATTCGTGTGCTGGTGCGACGGCTAGCCGGCACCCATGACCTACCGCTGCCCAGCTACCAGACCGACGACTCGGCCGCCGTCGACCTGCACGCCGCGCTAACTTCGCCGTTGGAGCTACAGCCCGGCGCCATCGAGCTAGTGCCGACCGGTTTGGCGATCGCGCTGCCGTCGGGCTACGAGGCGCAGGTACGACCGCGGTCCGGACTGGCCATCAAGCACGGCATTTCACTGCCCAACACGCCGGCGACGATCGACGCCGACTATCGTGGTGAGATCAAGGTACCGCTGATCAACCACGGAGCCGAGACCGTAACCCTGACGCGCGGCATGCGCATCGCCCAGATGCTGGTGACACCGGTTCCACGCATCGTCTGGGACGAGGTCGACGACCTGCCCGAGACCGACCGTGGACCGGGCGATTTCGGGCACACCGGCGAGTAGTTACCGGTTCCGCGAGGCCTCGGGCCGTTCCTCGTCGTGCCGCCGGAAGCGATCGTCGCCGGACCCTCCGCCTTGGAAGCCTCCGGACCAGTGGCGACCGCCCCGGGTTTCGGGGCGGCTGGTCCAGAGGCTTCCGGCGGCGAATCCAGCGATTTTTCGTCCACTCCTCGATCCCCTTTGATTGATGGGACCAGACAGCGCCGAGAAACAACGTCGACGGCGGGCAAAGTTGTGTAAAGAACTGTATAGGGGAAACAGGACTACCGTGAAGCTTGACCTATCCTCAACTATTTCAACAACTTAAAGCGTCTACAAGCATGGTTCCGGATCGTCTGGATTACTGTGATTTGGGGGGATTTGCGGGGTAGTTTTGGTACAGATTTGGTACGGCGACAGCGTGGACGAGTCGGCTCCCCGCATGAAGCTCACCCCCGACCACCCAGATCGCCCACTTGGACGGCATCTGGCTGGAGACATCCTCAGCCCTACGCCAATGCAACATCCGCACGCTGGCCGACTTAACGCTGGTCGGATCCCAGAGCAGCAGCTAGCGTTGCTCCTGGAGGCTGCTGGGGAGAAGTAGCCCTACGGGTCCGTCGGCACGAGCCGCTTCAGCTCGTCGAACCCGTGACCAGCGTCACGTGGTCGCTGTCGCTTTGGCCGTTATCGCCCGCGCCGCTTGACAGTTCTTTACGGCTTTCTCTCTAGTGCGCCGTAGACACGACAGATAGGTTGTGCTCGTGGGTCGTATACCGACGCTTGCGGCACTCAAACCGGCAATCGCGTGTTGCTCTCATGGAGTTGTGCGTGCGTCCGCTGGAGCCTCAGCATGTGCCGCTATCAACCTGGGGAGGTCCGGCCATGAAGCGGTACATCACCACATTTCTGGCACTGCTCACCATGGCAGTCTCGCTCCTGCTGCTGGCGCAGTTCGAGCTACCCGTGTTGGCGGAAGCTGCATCGGGCTCTGCGGGTTCGCCGGTCATCCGCAGAGTGGACATCAGCGACGATGAGACGCAGATGTTCATCTACGGCGAGAATTTCTGCCGCAATCCAGTTGCGAAGCTCTCCATCATCAAACTGGACATCGACTCAGTCCAGTTGCGCGACCCCGAGCTGATCGTCGCGGACCTACCCGACAACTTGGATCCGGCAGGCCACCGGCTGTCGGTCGAGTGCGGTGTCGACAGCCGTGGTAATCGCCTCTTAGGGTACGTGTTCATCGGCAGCGGAGGCGCGGTCCTGGGAGATGCTGGCCCGCCTGGCCCGAGGGGATCCCGGGGCGCAGACGGGGCGGATTGGGCAGACGGAGCCGATAGACCTACTGGAGTGACTGGAGCGACTGGACCTACAGGACTTACAGGAGCGACGGGGCCTGCCGGACCGACGGGGGCTGCCGGACCGACGGGGGCTCAAGGTCCGGCCGGAGCGAACGGCGCGAAGGGTGATCCGGGCGTATCCAATTGGGAGAGACTCGAATCGGGGGTAATAACCGTCGCGGACGGCACTATAGGCACAGCAACTCAAGACTGTACTGTGGGGAAGAAGCTGCTTGGCGGCGGGTGCACCTCGGACAACGCGACGGGCGTAGCGGTTTGGAGAAGGGCCCGCCCACTGGACGACGACACCTGGGAGTGCACGCTGCTCAATGTAGCCGGTACCTCCATCGACATCAGAGCCCATGCCATCTGCGGGACCGTTCAGTAGATAGAAGCTACACGGAGATCCGAGGCTGCCCATGCGGGCCCCGGTTCAACGTGTGCCGATATCCAGCGCCTTGATGGTTTGCGCTCGTAGACGGTAACGAGTGCTACCAAAGCTTGGGAGTAGCGTTCACGCGGCTGGGTTCGCGAGACTCGGCTGACGCTACGGGTCCGTCGGCACAAGCTGCTTCAGCTCGTCGAACCAGTTGATAACCAGCGTCACCATGCCAGTCTGGGTGCTCTGGCCGGCGTCGGGGAACATCACGAACTGCTGACCGTCGGCGCTGACGTCATAGTCCATATAGGTTTCTCCGCCGACGACAACTCCGGCCATCCCACCAAGAAAATTCCCCTCAAAAAGTTGCTTAGGTACGCCGCGTCCAAAGGAGTCACCCTCCGTCTCAACGGCAACCACCATGATTCCGTCATTGGTGCGGAAAAAAAGCTCGCGACCATCGGCTGACCATCTAGGTTGAACGCCGCCGTTATCAGAACCCTGCCACTTGCCCGGTCCAGGAGGATAGGAACGCACGTAGATTTCGGCAGTTCCTGACTCACTGGAGACGTATGCGATCCAGCGGCCATTCGGCGAGAAGTCGGCATGACCTTCGTAAGCGTCAGCGTTCGCAAAGAGCTGTGGCTCCTGATTTCCCCCCAAGGGCAAGACCCAAATGTCAGCGTTGCCCTGTGGGCCGTAGTTCTCGTATGCGATGAACTTGCCGTCGGGGGACCAGGCCATAGGAACGTGTTCTCCGTCGCCTGTGGTTAGGCGTTCGACCTCTCCCGAGCCGTCAGCACGGACTTGATAAATGTTCGCCGACTGGTTGCCAGCAGTGGAGGAAAATGCCAGATACTGGCTGTCCGGTGACCAGATGTGATCGTCGTCTCGTCCTTCATCAAACGTAAGCCGGGTGGACCCACCCCGCTGTAGGTCATAGACCCACACATCCATGTTGTTGTCGCGCCAGACGTTCATCGCCAGGCGTGTGCCATCTGGTGACAAGCGAGGAACACCGTAGAGGCCACGCTCCTCCCATAGCGGCGTCATGTTGCCTTGTCGATCCACCCACACCACCGGATACGGCTCAACGATCTCCCCTCGGAGATACGCCAGCATTCCCGTGTTGGTGAAGCTGTACCTCCTGACACCCTCTAGAGGGGGCTAGCGGAACCTGTCACCTCCATCTCCCGCAGATCAAAAGGTGCGGCGAATAGGGTTCCGTCATCCGAATACACCAGATGTCCTGTAGGCACGTATCGCCCATCAGAACCGCCCTGCTGTAGAACCTTTCGCTCTTTTGTCTCCAGATTCAGCACCTCGATGCTGTAGGCATCCGAGCCTCTACCCGAAACGGATGTGAACATCACTGACTTGCCGCCAGGCAGAACACGCGGCCAAGCGTGCGCGATCTCTCGTTTTTGAATCAGCGGTTCAGGCTCTCCGCCGTTGGCCGACACGCGAAAGAGGGCACGGAAAGTGGAGCCAAGGATGATCGTATCGTCAGGGCTCCAGCTCGCACCCTGGCCGCCATCGACGGAACAGATCGTCTGGACAATACCGCTGGAGATAGAGACTTTCTTCAATTCCGTGGCCGTGGAAAAGCCCACCGACTGACCGTTTGATGAAAAGAATGGCCCCGATGGATCGTCAGAAGCCAGGCGGGTCGCTGCGGCAGTCTGGGATTGGCTCGATCGGTCTGCGTTGTCGATAGCCTGCTGGGGGCATATGGAGCTCGACTCACAAGCGTGGCTGCTGCTGAGGCAGCGACTCGACGAGCGCGGTCGTCGCTGGTGGGTACGCCATGAGTTCCAGCGGCCGACGTTGACCAACGCCCTGGACGATGGCGACTGGGTCGCGACCCTGTCCCCCAAGACGCGGCGGGCGTACCGTCGCAGTCGCCGCAAGCTGGAGGCCTTTGGCGAGCTCGAAGTCCGACTGCACCGTGATCTCCAGGATCCCGATCTGGTCCGACGCTTTCTCGAGCTCGAGGCGCGCGGCTGGAAAGGGCAGGCGGGCACGGCGTTCCTCGCGAAGACACCTCATGCCGTTTTCTTCAACGCCATTGCCCAAAGCGTCGCGGCGCGCGGCGAACTCTTCTTCGTGGAGGTCAAGGTCGACGATGAGTGTGGGCGCCGGCCGATGCGAGCGAGCTGCGCATCACCGAGATGCCGACGGGCCGCACGACCACGATCGCGGTGCGATCGACCGGAATCATGCCCGACGAGATCGCCATCGCCCGCAAGCTTGCGGTGACGCCGCTGGTTGGCGGCCAGGGTACAGCGATCGCCTATTTTCCGACATGCCCGTTGCAACACCCGGACGCGGTCGCGACGCTGACCACCGCGCCGCAAGGCGCAGTGCGCAACGTCGAGCTACTGCCGGGCAGCCAGCTGGCCTTGGCGCCTCCGCGCGCCTCGAGCGATCGCTAATCTCGGCACCCTGCCTCGGTACCCCTGTTGAGCTAGGCTGCCGGCATGCGGCCTGCGAACAGCAGGCCGTGGTGAAAGTGTGGTGGGTCTGGCGACAGGGTTACGGCGATTTGGGGCCATTTGCGGCGTTGGCCTTCCTCGACGATGGCGATTGCTCGACCAGCGTGCGGGCTGCGTCATCGATGACGCAGCAGACGAGGCTCGACATCAACGCTGAGCCACTGCTAGCAGCAGCACGGATCGGCGCGCGGGGTTAGGATGAGCCTGCTGCCGCCCGCCAACGCAACGAAGCGAGATCCGATGTTGAGCACCCCGGCCTTGGAGCCCGATCTAGAAGGCCGCGTCGCCGCCGCGCGCGAGGCGCTCGATGAGCAGGTGCGCGCGATCATCGCCTGGCATTTCGATCCCGACACCGGCTGCCCGTTTTGGTTGCAGTGGGCTGCGCAGCAGGACTGGGACCCACGCGACACGATCGGCGGCTTCGACGACCTGGTGAAGTTCGGCCACTTCCAGGACGATTGGCTGCGCGGCGGCCCGGTGCGGCGCTGGGTACCGAAAGCGTACGCCGATCGCCCGGTGTTCACCTTCGAGACCGGTGGCACGACGGGCACGCCGAAGAGCCGCATCAACATCGACGACTTTCGCACCGACTACGAGCTCTTCTCCGACACACTTCCCGACGAGCACTTCCCACCCGGCGCTAACTGGCTGATGCTCGGCCCCAGCGGCCCCCGGCGCCTGCGGCTGGCGGTGGAGCACCTGGCGCATCATCGCGGCGGCATCTGCTTCTGTGTTGATCTCGACCCGCGCTGGGTGATCAAGCTGATCAAGAAGGGCTGGAGCGAGCATCTCAAGGCCTACCAGGAGCACGTTATCGATCAGGCGATCACGATCCTCGAGTCGAGCCACGAGATCCGCTGCCTGTTTACCACCCCGAAACTGCTCGAGGCTCTGGCACTGCGCCTCGAGGACAAGGGCACGACGATTCGCCAGGCCGGCATCAGCGGCATCTTCTCCGGTGGCACCGAGTTCACCCCGCAGTGGAATCGCTTCGCGCACGAAGAGCTGCTCGACGGTGCCTACATGACGCCGACTTACGGCAACACGCTCATGGGCCTTGCTGCGAGCTCACCGAGCGGCCCGCACAACGGCTACAGGATCACCTACTACGCACCGCAGCCGCGCGCCGCGGTGCAGGTCGTGGATCCCGACGATGCCACCCGGCTCGTGCCCTATGGAGAGACTGGACGGGTGATGTTGACCACGCTCACCAAAGAGTTCTTCATGCCGCGTTTCCTGGAGCGCGACGAGGGCGAGCGCCAGCAGCCCTACGAGAGCTACCCTTGGGACGGCGTCAGCGGCGTGCGGCCCTTTGCGCGCATCGCCAAGTCGACGACCGTGGGCGTGTACTGATCCGCAAGCGGACGCCACCGATCACCCGAGCCGGCTGAGAAGAACCCGATGATCCACTTTCCGGTGCTACGTTGGGGCGAGCCATACGAGAGCCTCGAGACCGAGGAGGTCGTCCACTTCGCCACCGGCGAGCCCGTCGCCAAGGTGAGCCAGGCGAGCCAGGGGATGGTTGCGCGCGACATGCGCAAGGCGCAGCGGGCGCGCAACGTGCTGCGCGAAGTGGCGCCATCTGATCTGCTGGCGATGACGCAGAAGGCTGGCGAGCTGTTCATGACCGCCGACCTGCCGCTCGGCGACGGCACCCAGTCGCCCGCCGACTTCGTGCGTCAGCAGTCCGCCACCACCGGGCTCTCCGAGCACATGTGCCGCATGAATATGGACAAGCTCCGGTTCGTGCTCGAGCACATGGACGAGATCCTCGAGTCACTCACTCGCCATCTCGATCTCGACATCCTGGCACGCGGCTTCGGCGAGGAGGGCGGGGTCATGCGTAGCTACCAATCGACTACCAACGCCCTGGGCATGGTGCTGCCGTCGAACTCGCCCGGTGTACACACCTTGTGGCTGCCGGTCATCCCTCTGCAGATCGGCCTGGTGCTGAAGCCCGGTCCGCAGGAGCCCTGGACACCCTGGCGCATGTCGCAGGCGTTCTTCGAGGCTGGTGTGCCGCGTCAAGCGATCACCGTCTACCCGGGGGGGCCCGACGTGGGCGCCGGGGTGCTTAACAACACCGAGCGCAGCCTGATCTTCGGCGGCCTGCCGACTGTCGAGCAGTACCGTGGCCACCCCGGCATTCAGGTGCACGGTCCTGGGTTCAGCAAGATCCTCTTCGGTGACGATATGGTCGACAACTGGGAGCAGCACCTCGACCTCATGGTCGATTCGGTGCTGGTGAACGCCGGCCGCTCATGCATCAACTGTTCTGGCATCTGGGCGTCGCGGCATACGCGTGAGATCGCGGCGGCCCTGGCCGCACGCCTGGCCGCTGTCGAGGCGCTTCCGCCGGACAACGACGACGCCCAGTTGGCGGCGTTCACCGTTCCGGGCCAGGCCAAGGCGATCTCGGAGGATATCGACGCCAATCTCGACGCCGAGGGCGTGGAGGATGTCACCGCGTCGTATCGCGACGCCGGCCGGCTAGTGGAGCAGGCGCGCTGCGACTATCTACTACCGACCGTGGTCCATTGCGACACCGCAGGGCAGCCGATGGCGGGCAAGGAGTACATGTTCCCCTTCGTGACCGTCGTCGAGTGCCCACAGGAGCAAATGATCGGGGCCATCGGCGACACCCTGGTGGCCACTGCCATCACCGGCGATGCCGGATTCCGCCGAAGCCTGCTGGACGCCCCGAACATCGACCGGCTGAACTTCGGCGCCATTCCGACGGTCCAGCTCAATTGGTTGCAGCCCCACGAGGGCAACATCGTCGATTTCCTGTACCGCGCGAGAGCGTTCCAAACCACCTGAGAACCGCGCCGCGCGCTCGACCTCAGCAACTCGTTGGTCCTCGTCAGTGCACGGATCGCGCACCACCGGCCGGCAACGCGACACGAGACACACCTCAGCCTTCGCCGAGCAGCCGCTCCAGTTGCTCCAGATGGCCGTCGAGCTCCGCTTTCAGCTCCTGGTGGCGTGCGATGGCGTCGCCGCCAGGCCGCTGATCGGCGCGGTTGAGGTTGTCGTAGAGGTATTGAAGCTGGTCGACCAGCATGACCGGCGAGTAGCGACGGGGTGCATCCACCAAAGCGTTCAACACCTCACGCAGCTCGCCGGCAAGTTCGTCGTCGCCCTTCGCCATCGCCTCGCTGATGCGAGCGACGGCAAGATTGGCAGCGCCGTAGGTATCGCGTACCCGCAACGACAGCTCGGCCTGGGCACGTACGTCGGCCGCCGAGATACCCTCGCCAACGACGCGCGGATCCATCACCACGTCAAACTCGACGCTCAAAGACCAGCCTCCGTGCGAGAGTCGAGCCGTGTACTCGCCAGGCGGCACCATGGGGCCACCCTGCCCTGGCCGTCGCCGGTTGCCGTCGGCGTACCATGGTCCGGGATAGCGCAGATCCCAGGTATAACGATGCGCCCCAGCGCCCGTGTCGAGCCGCGGCGTGCCGGCGCGCTCGAGACGCGACTCGCGCATTCCGGGCTCTGGAACGACCAACGTCTCCCCGGGCTCGACGCTCGATAGCTGACGGATTATTCGGCCGCGAGCATCCAGTATCTCGAGCGTCAGCTCGCCCTGCAGCTCGTGCTCCAGCCAGTAATCGATGTTGGCGCCGACCCGCGGATACTGCGGGTCGGCGGGACCTGGCTCAGCAAACCCGCCACCGCCGCGGAACCGTACCGCGTCGCCCGCCTCGAACAAATGCGAGGGCGACCCCACCACAGCGTCGCTGATCTGCCGCAACGGCGACAGGTCGTACATGATCCAGAAACTGCGCCCCATGGTGGAGAGCACCAGGTCGGCATCGACCACCTTGATGTCGGTCACCGGCACTGCCGGCAGGTTGAGCTGCAGCGATTGCCAGCGCTCGCCGTCGTCGAACGACACGAACATGCCGAACTCGGTGCCGGCAAACAGCAGCCCCTCACGACCCGGGTCCTCGCGTACGACACGCACTGGATGGTCCGCCGGAATTCCATTGTCGCCCGTCGTGATGCGCGTCCAACTGGCCCCGTAGTCGTGGGTGCGGAACACGTAGGGAGCGAAGTCGCCGAGCTGATAGCGCAGCACCGACAAATAGGCCTTGGCGGGATCGTGCGGCGACACCTCGATGGTCTGCACGCGCCCGAAGCGCGCGAGCTCGGGAGGTGTGACGTTCTCCCAGCTGGCACCACCGTCGCGGGTTATGTGGATCGGCCCATCGTTGGCGCCCGCCCAGATCACCCCGTTCTCGTGCGGGCTCTCCTGAACCTCGTAGAGCACGCTGAAGTGTTCTTCGCCGGTCACATCCAGCGTAATCGGCGCGCCCGAGACCACCTGGGTCTCGGGATCGAAGGCGGTCAAGTCGGGCGAGATCGTTGTCCAGGTGACGCCACCGTCGTCGGTCACGTGCAGGTACTGGGAGGCGTGATACACGCGATCGGGATCGTGCGGCGACACGTGCACGGGCACCGTGCGCTGGAAACGGTAGGGCAGGTCCTCGGGGTTGCGGCCGTAGAGGTTCCAGTAGCCGACGTAATAGTGTTGCTCCTGGCCCGTACGACGGTTGAACACCCCGAAGCGGCCCTTGCAGTTGGCGTACACGATATCGGGATCGCCGGGCTTCGGCACGGCCGGTCCCGTCTCGCAGCCACCGTGTTCCTGCCAGTAGGCCTGCTGGCCAGCGGCACGGTTGGTCAACGGCAAGCTGGGAACCGAGATGGTGCTGTTGTCTTGCTGTCCAGCGAATAGCCGATAGGGAAACTCGTCCGAAATATCGACCTGGTATAGCTCGGCGGTAGGCTGATTGTTCTGCGTCGACCACGTGACGCCGCCGTCACGCGTGATGTTGGCGCCGCCGTCGTTGCTCTGAATCCAGATGTCCGGGTCGTCGGGGTTCACCCACAGGTCGTGGTTGTCGCCGTGGGGCACACGTCGTGTCTCCCAGGTTTTGCCGGCATCCTCGGACTGATGAAACCCCTCCGCCATGCCCCACAGCCGGTCCGCGTTGGTCGGGTCGGCGTGCAGGTTGCAGTAGTAGAACGGCCGGTTGCGAATCGGCTGGTAGTCGGTCACCTGCGACCAGGTTTCGCCGCGGTCATCGGAGCGGTATACCCCTCCGGCGGACTCCGGTGCCTCGATGAGCACGTACACACGCTCGGGAGCCGCGGCCGACACCGCGAGGTCGGACTTGCCGCGCAGCCCGGTGGGCAAGCCATCGGTCAAGCGTCTCCAGCTGTCACCGCCGTCCTCCGACTTGAAGACCCCCCCCTCCATACCCCCCGACAAGATCGTCCATGGCTTGCGCTCGGTCTCCCACGTGCTGGCGTAGATAATGTCGGGCCGACCCGGTGCGAACTCGAGGTCCACCGCACCGGTCTTGTCGGAAACGAAGAGCACGTGCTCCCAAGACGCGCCCGCATCGCGGCTGCGATAGACGCCGCGCTCCGGATTGGACGCGAAGGGATTGCCGATGGCGGCCACATAGACGATGTCAGGGTTTTGGGGGTGAACCAACACCGCCCCCGTATTGCCGGTCTCCGCGAGCCCGATGTGTGTCCAGGTGGCGCCTGCGTCGATCGACTTGTACACCCCCTTGCCTATGATGACGTTGCTGCGCAGGCCGTCGGAGCCCGTCGACACGTAGACGACCTCGGGGTTCGACTCGGCAACCGCGATTGCCCCGATCGAGCCGGTGGCGAAGTAGCCGTCGGAAACCGGGAACCAGTCCTGGCCGTAGTTCGTTGTCTTCCACACACCGCCGCCGCTGGCGCCCATGTAGAAGAGTCCCGGCTGAGCACGGTGGCCGGCCACGGCGGTCACCCGCCCGCCACGTGACGGGCCCACCATGTGGTAGCGTAACCTGGCCAGCATTGCCTCGGGAACCGCCGTATCGAGGGCTGCCGGCGGCGGCCCGACGTGTGCCCCGCTCGGCCCGGCGGACAGGACGGCGATCAAGAAAGAGGCCCACGCGATGGCCAGCCTGTAGCGCATGTGATTCTCCATGAGACAAGGCTCGGAGAGCTCGCCGTCACCGAACGCCTCGCGCTCGACGGCAAAGAGCATGTTCCCGGGCGCACATTATCCTGCTGCGTTCGCCACTGCGATCGTTTTGCACCGGCTACCTCTTCAGCAGCTCCGATGTGATCGCTTGATAACCGTCGCTCGCTGCCAGGAGATCGGCGAGCTCGATGCATTCGTCGATCACGTGCGCCTGATCCTCGCGCGATGGGCCGTAGCCGATCGTCGGAACTGCGGCGTAGCCGGCGCTGTACGCTGCGTTAGTGCAGAACTGGTAGCTGCGCAGACCGGGTGACTGGCCGATTCCGCGCAAGGCTTGCAGGGCTCCCTGTACCAGCTCGTGGTCTTCGGGGAGTTCCCAGGGAGCGAACCACTTCGGTATCTCCCAGCGAACCCCCGTGTAGGTGGTGTAGTCGGCATTTGCTAGTCTGATCTGGGTGTCGTCGTCGCCGGCGCGGACGCAGGCAGCTCGCAGCTCGGCGGTGAGCTGGTCCTCGGTGTCGCCCGGCAACAGCCGACGCTCGTAGGTTGCCCGGCAGCCGCTCGGCACCACCGAGTGCGCCGGATGCGGGATCGAGATGATGTCGGTGAGGCACATGACGCCGTCCCCGACGAACGGATCGTCCGCCATGGGCAGCGCCTCGATCTGCTCGATCACGGCGCGCATCGAGTGCACTGCGTTGACGCCCTGATCGGGCGTGGAGGCGTGAGATGGCACGCCCTTGGTGACCACGACCCATTCGGCGCGCCCGCGCCCTGCGCGCGCGACATCCAGATCGGAGGCCTCGCCGATGACGACGAAATCGGCCCCGTGCCTTTGCATCACGATGCGCAACGCCGCCCCTTCGATGAGCTCCTCGCCGACCGACGCGGAGACCACGGCGCGACCACCGAGCGTCGATCGATCAAGCGTGCCGATGCCGTGGATCATCGCCGCCAGCGCACCCTTCATGTCGGAGCTGCCACGGCCGTAGATTCGCCCATCGGTCTCGTCGCCACCGAACGGGTCATGGGACCAGGCGCCGCGCGGGTGAACGTCGACCGTGTCCATGTGTGCGTCGAAGAGAATGGTCGGCCCATCAGTGGCGCCCTGAAGCACGCCGACAGCGTTGCCGGAGGCGTCGATCTCGACCTCGTCGTAGTCCAGCAAGCGCATCTCGGCGACGACGCGAGCGGCGACCGGTCCTTCACCACCCAACACGCTGGGAATGCGTATCAGATCACGGGTGAGTGATACGAGGGCCTCCGAAGTGTTGCCGCTGCCGGTCATCGGGCGTCGGTGGCCTCGGCGCGCCACGTGCCTACGAGCCAGGCGCGGCCGCCGGTGCCGCGCAGCAGATCGAGCGCCGCCATGACGGCGAGCACCGCAACGAGGAGAACTCCCAGGCGCAACAAGGTGCGATCGGTGGGGCGCGACATACTCGCCGATCCGGTCATCGGTGCCTTTGGAGGAGGATCGCACCCGAGCGGAAAACCCGTTGCTCCGGGGTCTCCGCCCGGGTGCGTAGCCTGACGTGCAGCTCGATTATCGCGGCCATAGCGCTGCCAACCAAGGGTGGATCGATCGGACGGTCGCTGCGAACGGTGACCGGACGTCGCCTCGGGCCGAGCGGTCGTCCCTGGCGGCGCGACGCAGGCGATGCTTGTTGTATCGTCCAAGAGGGCCAACGCTGCAGATGGCCTCACGACGCCGTAACCCTTCGGGCGCCTGGGGGTTGCCGGCCCACGCGCCAGACCCGCCAGAGTTTTTCAGCACCGTGCTGAAGTCGCCGCGGCGACAAGCGTATCGAGAGTCAACAGCGTATCCCTGATCCGGAGGCTTCCGATGCCCCAACGGCACCAACCTCTTCCTCCCGCCCATAGCGATGAGGCGCAGGACCTACTGGAGCGGTTCCGGGCATCCTGTTCCCGTTACGGTGTCGACCGGCGGCGCTTCATAAGTCTGGTGACTGCCGGCGCGGCGGGTGGGTTCCTGGCCGCGTGCGCCACGCAGGGGGAACACAGCGCGACGGCGTCCCGCAGCTCCGACGCGCCGGCCAGCGTCTTCTTCAAGGACACCACCGATTTCATCCCTCACGGCGCGCGCAATCTCGAGGCGCGCATCGACCGACTCGATTCCTTTCTGACGCCCGCCTCCCAGTTCTTCGTACGCAACAACTCCTCGAGCATCGCGGTCGACGTCGATCGCTACGCGCTGCGCATCGAAGGCCCGGGCGTCGACAAACCGATCGACCTGACGCTCGAGCAACTGCAGACATTGCCGCGGCGCAGCGTCTTCGCCTACGTCGAGTGCGGCGGCAACCAGCGCTCATTCTTCGAGCTGCTGCTGGGGCAGGTGGCCACCGGAACGCAGTGGGGACGTGGCGGCATCGGTATGGCGGAATGGGGTGGTGTGCCGCTAGGTGAGGTACTGCGGCTCGCCGAGCTACGCGACGATGCTGTTGAAGCGCAGTTGATAGGTCTGGACAGTGAATCTCCCGAGGAAGGGTTTCGGCGGCCCATTCCCATCGCCAAGGCGCTCGATCCCGACACGATACTGGCAGACCGTATGAACGGTGAGGTGCTGCCCCCGGATCACGGCCACCCACTCCGCGCCGTGGTACCCGGTTGGGTCGGTAGCACCAACATCAAGTGGCTCGGCCGCATCGTCGTGGCCACCGAGAAGATCTGGAGCCGCAACAACACCACCTCCTATGTGCTGATCGGCGACGCATACCCGCCAGAGGGCGAGGCGCTAGGTCGGCCCGCGACCCTGCAGTCGATCAAGAGTGTGCTGGCGCTGCCGTGGCCGGTACGGTTGAGCCCGGGCGCGATGACCCTGCGCGGCTTTGCACACTCGCCTCACGCGCCCATCGCGCGTGTGCTGTGGAGCGTCGACGATGGCGCGACGTGGTCGGAGGCACAGCTGTTGGAGCCGGTCATGCGTTACGCGTGGACCCGGTTCGAGATCGAGTGGGTGGCATCGAGCGGCGCGCACACGATGATCACCCGCGCCACCGACGTGGCCGGAAACACGCAACCGGACGACATCCCGTTCAACGAGAAAGGCTATCTGTTCAACCTGCCGCTGCCGCACCCCATCTCGGTGGCATGACCCAGGGGCGCCTGGCGCTGGTGCTGGCGGGGCTCGTGGGTTGGGCTGCCGTTGCGCTTGTCGCCTGTGACCGCACGCAGTACGCCGATGTGGACCGGGGTAACGATCTCTACGCGCGGTATTGCTTCCAGTGCCACGACTCCGGAGAGGGGATCGGCTCACGGCTTTCACCGGCGGTGCTGAGCAGCTACGGGACAGCGGCCGGGCTGTTCGAGTACAACCGCAAGTTCATGCCGTACGCCGGCGAGGGTAGCCTCGCGACTGAGGACTACTGGGACATCACCGCCTACATGCTCGTGCAGCACGACTTCGCCCCGCCGGAGCTCGCGTTGACCCCCACGGGCGCACCCGATATCCAGCTACGACGATAAGGCGCGGGTCAGAAAGGGCTTCGGAGTGCGCCGGCTTTCTCCTTACAATTCTGTCGAGAGGGTGGGCCTTGGGCGCAGTAGCCTCAATCAAGCCAGCGCGGCGCAGATAAGCCGCGAACACACCGCGGCAACCGCTCGGACGCGGCCGCTCCGGCGTGGTCTACCGCCAGGATGCCCCGGAGGGCAAGCTGGCGGTGAAGGTGTTCCTCGGCGACACCCTCGGTGATCTGGTGCATCGGATCGCCTTCGGGGCCCCTAACCCGTACTCATGGTCCGGCCCCGCCGTCCGATGCGCCCTCTATCGCCGAAATATCCTAGCCCTGCTGGTGCCCTACTGGTTCGGCGAGCGCCTGCAGGTGGCAGACGCCACCCAGGTGCTCTGGAACCAGGCAGCACGCGCCTGGGAGCTCCACACCCGCTACGTAAAGGGGTATCCCGCGGCACTGCACCACCCGTTCTCCGCATCGCGCGACCACGAGCAGGTCGAGCTTCGCGACAAGATCATGCGACCGCTGCAACACCATCTCGACGCCAGCGGCTTTGACGGCCTGGTATGGCAGGCGGGCCACGGCAACCCCGTGGCGGCCAACAACTTTCTGGTGATCGAGCGCCGACGGGGAAGTCGCGGCGCCGCCGACACGCAATGGGCCTGGATCGATCTCGAGTCCGGTGTTCCCGCCCTGTTTCCCGCCGACCCGCGGCCGCTGTTCACGTACTACCTGCCGCGGAGCTTCCAACTCGGGCGGCCGCTATTCGACGATGTCGATGTGGAGCGTCTCCTCGGCTACGTCGGGGCTCACGCCGACGATATCGACGCAGCGGTGGGCGATGGCGGCGTTTCTCGGGTGCGGCAATGGGCCTGCCACCTGCGGGACGCCCAGCAGGAGTGGAAATCGTTGCCGCGACGCGATCGCAGCCTGCACTGCGCTATGCTGCGAGGCCAACTGAACGTCGCCCAAGCACGCTGGTATCAAGATCACCCGCTGCGTTGGCATGCGTCCGAGATCAGGCGCGGATCACGATCATTGGTCTCGTGTGTGGTGTCTGGCGCGCGGCGCTGGTTGCGCGTCGCGCGCCGCATCGACGCTCTCGGGGGCCTGCGCATCGCCTGGCGGTTTGCTGCGTCGCAACCGTATCGCGCCCGCAGCGGCCGACTCTACGCATTGCGCCGAGTGCGTCGCTGGCATCAGCGCGGCCAACTCGGGCGGCGCGAGGCCGCCTTCCTGTGCCGGATGTCCGGACACGAGCAGTCTAGCTACCTGACCGACTTCGCCGTCCATTTGGCGCTCAAGCCAGCCTCCAAGTCGGTGACCTGGCTGCTGCTGCCGCTGCTCGCCCAGCTAGCGATACTGCCCCTCTGGGTGGTGCCGTTCGGGCTGCTCCTTGGCGGCAGCATCGCCCGCACGGCCTACACGGTTTGTCGGGCCACCCAGGCACGACTCCGTGGGCTTCCGGTTCCCTGGATGGCACTGGCCGTCGGGCTGCTGCCGATCGTCGGTACCGCAGCCTATCCAGGCCAAATCCTCGCCACTGGAAGATCGGGACAGGGCAAGCTGGCCGGCTTCCTCCTGTACGACACGTTCACCGCGTTAGGACGCCGGATACCGATCTGGGGCGGCGAGGACACCGCCACGGAGCACGCGTTCAACCGTTTCGCTGATCGGATAATCACTGAGCGATCGGCGCTGTTGGGGCAGGTGGGCGAACAGTAACAGCCCAACCGTGGGCGCCGACCATCTCGGCGCCGCCTCCTACGTGCGCAGGTACGAGGCACCGTTGGCGTCGACGATGCAGCCGGTGAGATACCCGATACCCTCGCTGGCCAGAAACGTCACCACTCGCGCGATCTCATCGGGCATGGCGACACGGTTGAGCGGGCTCTGCGCGCGAATCGCTTCACCCGCTTCCCCGGCCAGGTGAGGCGCCGCCATGTCAGTCTCCACAAACCCCGGCGCCACCACGCCCACGAAGATCCCGTGCGGCGCCAGCTCCTGCGCCAGCGACTGGCTGAGCGCGTTGAGCCCCGCCTTGCTGGCCCCGTAGGCAGGAGCCTGGGGCTCACCGCGAAAGGCGCCGCGCGAGGAGACATTGATCATGCGGCCGCCGCCGCGCTCCATCATGTGCCGTGCCACGCAGTACATCAGGTTCGCCGGGCCCAGTAGATTGGTGCCCAGCGCCCGATCCCAGGCACGGCGCCAGGCGAAGAAATCGACCTCGGCAACTCGATGCTGCTCGAATATGCCAGCGTTGTTCACCAATACGTCGATCCGGCCCATTTCGGACGCGGTTTCGGAGACCAGGCGTTCACACGCATCCGGATCCGAGACGTCGGCCTGCACGACGAAGTGCGGCCCACCGTCCAGCTCGCCGACCGTCTCCTCGGCGACCATACGATTGACGTGATAGTGCACCGCCACGCAGCCGCCCTGCGCCGCGAAGCGAGCTGCAATCGCGCGCCCGATGCCGCGCGACGCCCCGGTCACCAGAATGTTGCGTCCGCCGAATCCCACTGCCCCTCCAAGGCTCTATATCGTGGCTTCTCTTGCTTGCCGCACGAACCTGCTCGCAGACCCATCCTACGGCGCCCGCCGAAGCCAAGGGAACATCGAGCCCGCCTCGACGCACTCCCCTGGCAGGCCGTGGTGGAAGTGTGGCGGGCCTGGTTACGGCGAGTTGCGGTCAGATGGAAGGCGGCCTGACGCCGGCGATGCTCCAGCCATCGTCCAGGAGGGCCAACGCCGCAGATGACCCCAAATCGCCGTAACCCTCCGGGCGATAGGGGGTTGCGCGCCTATGCTGCGTCGTTCCTCGTCAACGATGGGGTAGCCATCGCCTCCTCCTCTCGACTTGCCTCCGCCTCGCAAGACCCTGTCGCCAGGCCCGCCACACTTCCACCACGGCCTGCTAGCAGGGTACTGTCAACTCAAGCTGAGTCTTGCCCGCTCGACACGTATCGTTTGCTTGATGGTTGGCGGCCGCGGCGCCAAATCCAGCCGTAGATCACGACGTTAAGCGCGATCACCACCAGCCCCAGACCGATTTGGAGCTCTCGCGTCAGCTCGGCGGGGTAGAGCACGGGTATCAAGTAGTGCTCCACGAAGCTTCCTTCGTATCCGTGCAGGCCGGCTTGCCGGCGCCACCGGTTTTCCAGCGGCGTGAGAGGACAGATCCAGCCGCCGAGCTCGATGAGCGCGCCCCACACGGCACACGGCACATGCACCCAGGCGAGACGGCGCCATCGGAGCACCAGGAGCCCTCCGGCCACCACGATCGTTACGAAGCCGAGGTGAATCAGAACCGTCAGGTCGGCGAGAAAACGGTAGAGAGAGGCGTCCATGCTTTCTCCGAACATCCCTCGAACGCTGTGGGTGGGACAAAGAGGTGCCGGCCGGGCGAGGATCGCAAATTCCCTTTGATACCAGTCGCTTCCAGAGGGTCGTGCTGATTGGACATCAGCAGCTCTAGCTGGTCGAATTGCTTCCGTTTGGGCCTCATCTGCTCAGAATCCACCTGCTTGGACGTCGGCCGGATCCAGATGGGAATCTCTCCCAGGATCGCATACCGTAACCCTCGATGATCACCGCACACACCGACGTCGTCGGCAGCTTGCTTCGGCCAACATGGCTGCTGCGGGCGCGCCGCGATCTGGCCGCCGGTCGCATCAACGAGGAAGAGCTCACCTCCATCGAGGACCGCGCGGTCGACGAGGCGATCGCCCTTCAGGAAGACGTGGGCCTGGAGATCGTCACCGACGGCGAGATGAGGCGGCTTTCCTTCCAGTCATGTCTGCTCCAGGCTGTCGATGGCTTCGGAGCCTGGGACCTCGATGCCTTCCTGTGGGGTGACTGGCACGGCGACGAGGGCATCGGTGACGTCAGCAAGAGGCGACCGGAGCGACTGGGCGTGGTCGACAAGCTGGTGCGCAGACGGTGGCTTTCGGCCGACGAGTTCAGCTACCTGAAGGATCGAACAACGCGCACGCCGAAGGCGACGTTGCCGAGCCCGAGCCTGTTTGCAAGCTTCTGGTCCAGGAAGCTTTCCCGGCACGCATACCCGTCGCTGACGTCCTTCCTGACCGACGTGGCGTCTATCCTCCGCGACGACGTCAACGAGCTGGTGCGGTGCGGGGCCACGTACATACAGTTGGACGCACCCCACTACCCGTTGCTCCTGGATCCGCGCACGCGCGCCTTCTACGAGGGGCAGGGATGGAGCCTGGATACCTGGCTGCGGCTGGGCGTCGAGCTCGACAACGAGGTCATCGGCGTGCACCCGGGAGTGACGGTCGGCTTGCACCTCTGCAAAGGCAACCAGGCTAGCCGCTGGCTCGTGGAGGGCGGCTACGATCGTCTGGTTGGCCCCATCGTCCGGCGAATCAAGGCGCAGCGGCTATTGCTGGAGTACGACGACCAGCGCTCCGGGTCTTTCGCGGCGCTGGGGGAAATACCCGAGGACAAAATGGTCGTGCTCGGGCTGGTGACGACCAAGCGCTCACGCCGCAGCAGCGTAGCCGAGCTGCGGGCTCGCATCGAACAGGCTGCCCGGTTTTTCCCGCTCGAGCAGCTCGCCCTCAGCCCTCAGTGCGGGTTCTCCTCGTCCATCATCGGCAACCGAATCACCGTGCAGCAGCAGCGCGACAAGCTGCGAGAGGTGGTCGAGACGGCGCGAGCCGTGTGGGGTTAGGGATGCGCTGCCTCCCACGAATATACCGAGGATGCCTTGACGGCGAGTGACTCGCCACGGCCACTCGCGCGGTCGGCAACCTAGCCGGGTCAGAGGAACAGTATCCTCAACGTTCATCGGGGGACGAAATTGGCGGGAACGTCTGGGAATCGAACCCAGCAAGGACGCCTTCCGACGCCCCCCAACGGATTTGAAGTCCGTGAGGGTCGGAAGGCAGCGAGTGGTCATGGCCCCGTGCAGTTCCGTCACTTCAGGATGCATGGAGGAACCACGTGAGCCACGCGCATCAAAGCTATGACGAGGACGCAGCCGAGAGACGGTGCGTGTACCGCGGTGACGGGGCCGACGGTACACTCTGCGCTCGCCGTCTCCTGACCTGGAACGATCTTGCCGACGCCCTCGCCCCGCCCCCGCTTCGACGCCGATCAGGCGTCGGACCTCGCTCGGCGGTATTTCGGTCTGGAGGTGACCTGCCAGGAGCTGACCAGCGAGCGCGATCAGAACTTTCTCCTTCGCGATGCCGCAGGCAATCGCCATGTGCTGAAGCTATTCAACGCCCTCGAGCGCAGCCTAGTGCTCGATCTGCAAAACGCCGTCCTGCGGCGCCTGGCCGACCATCCCTGTGAGTACACTTTCCCGCGGCTGGTTCAGGGGGTCGACGGCGGCGACCTGACCGTTGTCGAAGCGGGGGGCGAGCGCTCCACGGCCTGCCTGCTGACCTGGGTCGACGGGGTACCGATGGCCGGCGTGCGCCCGCGCTCTCGGCAGCTCGCCCGTCAGCTGGGTGACCTGCTCGGCCACGTCAGCACGGCGCTCGAAGGACTCGAGCATGAGGCGGCCGACCGCAGCCTGAAATGGAACATGCTGCGCGCCCAGCAAACGTTCGAGGCAGCGTTGCCGCTGATCCCGGCGGGTGAAGGGCGGACGGAGGTGGAGCGGCTGCAATCTCACTTTGCTGACCGTGTCGATCCCGTGTTGCGGCGGTTGCGCTCGAGCGTGATCCACAACGACGGCAACGATCACAACGTGATCGTGGGTCCGCTCGAGAGCGTCGACGGTTGGCCGCGGCGCCGGGTGGTCGGCCTCATCGATGTCGGCGACACCCTGTGGGCTCCTACCGTCGGCGAGCTCGCGGTCGGCCTCGCCTACGCGATGCTCGACCGCGACGACCCGATGGAGATCGCCGGTGATGTGGTCGGCGCCTATCACGCGAAATTTCCCCTGCACGAGGCCGAGGTGGACGTGCTGTTCGACCTGGTGCTGATGCGCCTCTGTCTGAGCGTCTGCAATGCCGCACAACAGCACCCCGCCGATCCCGACAACGACTACCTGCTGGTGAGCCAGCGCCACGCCTGGGAGGCGCTGGCTCGGCTGGGAGCTATCGACCGAGGCCTGGCGACTTGCCATCTTCGGCACGCCTGTGGCTGGGAGCCGAGCCTAGCGGGGGCCGAGCTACGCCGCTGGCTCACCGCCAAGCGCGGCAGCTTCGCCGCCGTTGTCGCACCGGGTATCGAGCCGCCCGCAGTCGAGGTGCTCGACCTTGGTGTCGGCAGCGTCGACATGGGCGGCGGCGCGCCGGGCACGTTCGATGCCGCGGCCTTGAACGAACGACTCGCCGCCGTCTTGCGCCGCGCCGAAGCCACGCTGGGTGTCGGACGCTACGACGAGACGCGGTGCTGGTACGGCGGTGAGCTGTTCGCCGCACCGGCCAATGAGGCGCCGCGGCGGCGCACCGTGCATTTAGGAGTCGACCTCTTCGCGCCGCCGGGAACACCCGTCCACGCACCGCTCGCCGGCACGGTGGCGAGCGTCAGGATCAATACTGGCCGGTTGAACTACGGACCGACCATAGTCCTGCAGCACGATCCGGAGGACGGACCCCGTTTCTACACGCTTTACGGGCATCTCACGCTGGAATCGGTGGCGCAGCTCGATCACGGGTCGACCGTCAAGCTCGGGACGCAGATCGGCACGATTGGAAACTTCCCGGACACCGGCGACTGGGCTCCGCACCTGCATTTCCAGGTGATCGCCGATCCGGTTGGCAACAAGGGCGACTTCCCTGGCGTATCGACGCCAGCCGAGCGCCAGATCTACACGAGCCTGTCGCCCGATCCCAACCTGATTCTCGACTTGCCGGGGCTTCCGTCGACCACACCGCAACCGGTCCTAGAACGGATCATGGCACGGCGAAAGGAGCATCTTGGCCCGTCGCTGAGCATCGCATACCGCCGCCCGCTGACCATCGTGCGCGGCTTCCGTCAGTTCCTCTACGACGTCGACGGCCAGCCGTTCCTCGACGCGGTCAACAACGTGCCGCACGTCGGTCACGCACACCCCAAGGTGGTCGCCGCCGCGCAGCGGCAGGACGCCGTCCTCAACACCAATACGCGCTACCTACACGGCAACATCGTGCGCTATGCCGAGCGCCTCACCGCGATGCTGCCCGAGACACTGCAGGTCTGCTTCTTCGTCTGCTCGGGCAGCGAGGCGAACGAGTTGGCGCTTCGCATGGCGCGCGCTCACACGGACCGGCACGATGTCGTGACGCTCGACGGCGCCTATCATGGCAACACGTCGCAACTGATCGACCTGAGCCCCTACAAGCACGCCGGGCCGGGTGGATCGGGTCCGCCGCCATGGGTACACGTGGCCTGCATGCCCGACCCTTATCGCGGCCCGTACAAATCGACTGACCCTGATGCAGCCACTCGTTACGCCGCAGATGTCGCGCGCTGCTGCGCACAGGACGGCGGCGTGGCGGCATTAATCGCCGAGCCGCTGCTCGGCTGCGGCGGCCAGATCGTGCCCCCTGAGGGCTACCTGTCGAAGGCATTCGAGCACGTACGCGCCGACGGCGGCGTCTGCATCGCAGATGAGGTGCAGGTCGGGTTCGGGCGGGTCGGGAGCCACTTCTGGGCCTTCGATGCCATGGGCGCGACGCCCGACATTGTCACGCTCGGCAAGCCGATCGGCAACGGCTACCCGCTGGCCGCGGTGATCACCACGCCAGCAATCGCCCACTCCTTCGCCAACGGGATGGAGTACTTCAACACCTTCGGCGGCAACCCGGTCGCCGCCGCCGTCGGGATGGCGGTACTGGACGTGATCGAGGAGGAGGGATTGCAAGCTAACGCCCGCGTCGTCGGCGAGCACCTCCTCGAAGGGCTTCGCGAGCTGCGGCCGAAACACCAGCTCATCGGCGACGTCCGCGGCCGCGGCCTGTACCTCGGCATCGAGCTGGTTCGCGACCGACAGACGCTAGTGCCAGCCGACGACGAGGCCTCGTACGTAGTCAATCGCCTACGAGATCACGGCATCCTGATGAGCACCGACGGCCCGCTGCACAATGTCCTGAAGATCAAGCCACCGCTGTGCTTCTCGGTACCCGACGCCGACCGATTGGTGGAGACCCTCGACCGCGTCCTCGACGAGGATGCGTTGAACGGGGCACCGGCGGCGGCGAGCTGAGCACAGCTAGCACGCTGACACGCCGTGGCCGAGAATGTTCGCTTCGCGAGACGCAGCCACGTTCATCCGGAGACGAACGGAGACGGAGGTACCCTTGACCGATCAGGGACGCTTCATTTGGTGCGAGATCATGTCCACGGACCCCGCGGGGTCGATCGACTTCTACACGCAGCTCGTCGGATGGGCTCATCAGAAGTTTCCGGGCGACATGCCCTACCACCTGTTCATGCTCGGCGACGACCCGGTAGCCGGCTGCATGCAGCTCCCTGAGGAAGCCCGGGAGCAGGGAGCTCCGACCCATTGGCTAGGCTACATCCACGTCGATGACATCTCCGCCACAGTCAGCCAGGCTCGTGAGCTGGGCGCCAACATCTTGCACGAGATGGAGCTGCCGGAGATTGGAAAGGTTGCCGTGCTGATGGATCCGCAGGGCGCCGTGGTGGGGTTCTACCAACCGGTGAGCGCGCCCCGGGCCAACCGCGATGCTGCGATCGGCGAGTTCGCCTGGAACGAGCTCGCCACCATCGACCTGGATGCCGCCTGGAGCTTCTACTCCACGCTGTTCGCCTGGGAGATCTCGAACGATATGGACCTGGGCGAGGATCACGGCACTTATCGCATCTTCAGCGTCAACGGCCGAGAGGTAGGTGGGATGTGGAAAAAGCCTGAGCAAATGCCGGTGGCGGCGTGGCTCTACTACGCTGAAGTCGGCAGCTGCGATACCGCGGCGGCACAAATCAGCGAGCTCGGGGGCACGATTGTCAACGGGCCGATGCAGGTTCCCGGTGGCGACTACATTGTGCAGGCGACGGACCCGCAGGGGGGTTTCTTTGCACTGCACGCCAGGGCCGTCGCTGCCGAAGCTTAGCTAGCAGGCCGTGGTGAAAGTGTGGTGGGTCTGGTTACGGCGAGTTGGGGCCAGATGTAAGGCGGCCTGACACAGGCGATGCCCTAGCCATCGTCCAGGAAGGTCAACGCCGCAAATGGCCCCAAATCGCCGTAACCCTTCCGGCAACAGGGGGTTGCGCGCGTATGCTGCGTCGTTCCTCGTCAACGATGGGGTTACCATCGCCTCCTCCTCTCTCCTTGCCTCCACTTCGCAAGACCCTGTCGCCAGACCCACCACACTTTCACCACGGCCTGCTAGTGACAACGCCGAAGAACGGCATGTCGGTCTTCATGTAGGGCTGCATCAGCGGCACCTTACGATCGCTCAGCGACCTGCTCGATCATAACGCCGTCAATAACTCGGCGCCCGTGCGGGTCACCACCACCGTGTGCTCGAACTGTGCCGCCAGGCTGCCGTCGCCCGTGCGCAGAGTCCACCCATCATCGTCCTGGACGGCGCGATTCGACGAGATCGAAAGGAACGGCTCGACGGTGAGCACCAAGCCCTCGCTGAAACGCCGGCGGTCGCGCGGCTCGTAGTAGTTGAGCAGCGTGCGGGGGTCCTCGTGGATGCTGCGACCCACCCCATGTCCACAGAGGTTACGAATCACTCGAAATCCTCGTTCCCCGGCCACCCTCTCGACGGCCCGACCAACCGCGTTGACGAGCTTGCCGGGGCGCACTGCGCGTAGCGCCTCGCACAGCGCCTCCTGCGCGGCATCGCAGAGTTGCTGCGCCAGCGGTGTAACCGCGCCCACCGGGAACGAGGCGCCAGCGTCGGCATAGTAGCCGTCGAGCTCGGCGGAAACGTCGATGTTGACCAGATCCGCATCGCGCACCTCACGGTCGCCAGGAATCCCGTGAGCCGCTTGGTCGTTCACGCTGATGCAGGTGGCGGCGGGGAATCCGTACACCAGCTCGGGGGCGGAGCGGGCACCGTGGTTGGCAAGCTCGCGGCGCCCTACCGCGTCGAGCTCTCGCGTTGTGATACCGGCTCGCAGCTCGCGCCGCATGCTGTCGATGGTGCGCGCCACGACGCCGGCAACGGCACGCATGCCATCCAGGTCCGCACCGCTCGGCAACTTCACCACCATCGAGTACGCCTCCGGTGGGCGCAGCCTATCCCGCCCGAGGACGTGTTCATTGACGCTCCGGTATCTCCTCGCCGAGCAGCTCGGCGCGGATGAGCGCCGGCGGGATGCCGCCGGCCGACAGGAGAGCATCGTATAGCTTGGACGGTGGGTTCGGCAGTCCGTTGGCAGCCACCCAATCGTCGCGCAGCCGCTCGATCTCCTGCATGCCGATGAGATAGCCGAGCACGTAGGTCGGGCGCCGCGGATACATGCCCACCTCGAGCTCCGCTGCACGGCGCTCGAAGCGAACACGATCGACGAGGAAATCGACTGCCTGTGGGATTCCCATGCGGCGCGTGTGGAGGCTCACGTCGAGAATAACGCGCGCCGCACGCCACAGCCGGTTGCGCAGGATGGTGAGCTCGACTTCGTCTCCCGCCAGGAAGCCGAGCTCGAACATCAGCTTCTCGGTGAAGAGTCCCCAGCCCTCGAGGGTGATGGGCTCGCCGGCCACGCGCCGCAGCAACCGGACGTTCTGCCTCGCTTTCAACGCGTGCACATGATGTCCCGGATAAGCCTCGTGAACGGCGATGATCGGCGTCCAGGCGTGATGGTGCGAGCGTGATCGCTCGAGGCGCTGGTCGGCGGGCAGCTCCGCATCGATTGGCGTGAGCACGAGCCGCCCTTCGAGTCCGTCGTCGAGCGGTCGCACCGTTTGAAACGTCCCGAACGGCGACGACCGCCGCATGGCGGGCGGCGTGTCCACGGTGATGACGTGTTCACCATCTGGCAGCGTGACCACCTGATGGTCACGAACGAACGCGCGCGCCGCGTCCATCTGAGATTGATAGGCGCCCTTGATGGCATCGAAGGGTGGATGATCATCCTTGACCGACTCGTACACATCGATCCAGTGCATACCGGGAGCGATGCGGTCGGCGATCTCCTGAGCTCGCGTTTCGGCTTCATCGAACGCTCGCTGACCCCTCTCCAGGATCGCGTCGGCATCGGCATCGAGCAGCCAGCGATGCTGTAACAGGAAGTCGTAGTGCTCCTTGCCGATGGCCCAATCACCGTCGGAGCGTGGCAGCACATCGTTGCGCAGGATGCCCTCGAACCGCTGCAGAGCCTCGATTGCAACGTCGGCGGAATCGACGAGAGTTGTCCCAGTGGTAGTCTCGGCGATCACCGCGCCGCGCTCTCGCAACGTCGCGAGGGTCGCGGCGACCTCGAAGATCGCCGCCTCAGTGAACCTGCGTGGGGGCCTGCCAAGGTTGGTCCGCGCCGCCTCCACAGCCGAAGGGATGTCGTCCAGCAGGACCACGAGGCGCTCGAGCGAGCCCGGCGAAGGTTCGGCCTGCGCAGCATCGAGCGCACCGGCGATCGCGCCAGCTGGAACGTAGATCGTGGGATCCGTTTCCCAGCGCCGCAGCGCCTCGGCGTCGAAGATCTCCGCCTCCAGAGCACCGATCAGGTAGGCACGGTCGATACGCTGGGCGCGCGACAACGCGCCGATGGAAACGCCGCGCAACTGCGCCAGCAATACGCGGCTGGCGGCAATCCTGCCGACGAAGGCGGCAGCGCGAATGTCCCTCGACGCCGTCGACTCCGAGTCGCGGGCGCCGATGTAGCGCTCGATGAGAACCTCCAGCCGCGCCCCATCGTCGAGAATCGGTTGGCTGCATCCTGCCGCCAGGGTGCCGACAAGAGCGAGCGTCAGTATCTTACCGACGCTCGCCACCACCGCCTCTGACGGTGAACGTCGCTTCCACCGACTCGGCCGCCGCGTCGACCAAAACCGTGTAGCGCCCAGGGCCGGCCAGGGGTGGGCCGCGCCGCGGTCGATTCTCTTCGGTGGCGTCGACCGACAGATCCCATACCGCCATGTTGTGGCCCGCGTCGCCAGTACCCTCGAGCATGCGCACGATCTCGCTGTCGGCGTTCTGTACCGTAATCACGACCTCGCTCGGAGCGCCGAGCCAATAATGGACTGCCACCTGCGGTCGGCTCGCGCCATCGGACCTCCCTGCTCGACGGTCCGGTAGGATCACCGACTCGACATCGAAGACATGCAACGGTCGTCCACGGACCTCGGGCGAAAGCTGCTGGATCGGGCGCAGGTCGAGCGCCCACATTCCGCGCCCGTGCGTCGCTGCCACCAGGATGTCATCGCGCGGATGTACGACCAGGTCCTGCACGAACGTGTTGGGGATCCCGGCTGCCAAGGCGTGCCACCCGACGCCGCCGTCGAGGCTGACGTAGGCCCCCGTATCAGTGCCGACGTAGAGAACCCCCTCAACGTTGGGGTCCTCTTTCATGACGTTGATCGGGCCCCCGGGAATCCCTTTGGCGATGTCCTGCCAGGTGGAGCCACGGTCGATCGACTTCCACAGGTAGGGCACGAAGTCGTCGTCGCGCTTGCCATTTTGCGTCATGTAAACGGTATCGAGGTCGTACTGCGACGCCACGATCTCGGCGATGACCTTGCCGCGCGGCAGCTCGCCCGTGATCTCCGCCCAGCCAGACGCGGTATCGGTGGTCCACACACGCCCGTCATCGGTGCCGGCGTACAGCAGGCCAAACTGTAGCGGCGACTCCGATATCGAGTAGATCGTCTGGTACTGGATGTCGCCGATCTTGTCGATCTCGTTGTACGTCAGGTCGTCGCTGATCCGCTCCCACGACTCGCCCTGGTTCATCGAGCGATACAGGAAGTTCATGCCGTGGTAGATCACCCGCGGGTTGTGCGGTGAGATGATGAACGGAGCGACCCACTGTCCACGCAAGGGCGGCTCCCCCTCCCCCGGCTCCGGCACCAGCTGCTGGCGATCGCCCGATCCCAGGTCGGCGCGAAATATGCTCCCGTAGAAACCCGCCGCGTACACCACATCGGGGTCGGTGGGGTCGATGGCGTGGGTAGATCCCTCGCCTCCAGGTGCGTTCTCGAACGGGACCGCCGAAATATTGCTACGACCGCCGCTGAGATCCACAACACCGCGTCGCGAGCCGTGGTCCTGGATCGATCCGTACACGCGGAATGGCTCATCCATGTCGTGGCCGACGTTGAAGAACTGCGCCAGCGGAAGGTTGTCCTCGAAGGTGCGCCAGTTCTCACCCGCGTCATAGGAGATCGCCAGGCCGCCGTCGTTCACGTTCACGAGGTAGTCGGGGTTGTCTGGATCGATCCACAGGCCGTGATGGTCGCCGTGCATCCCCTCGAGGCGGCGAAAGGTACGGCCGGCGTCGTCGGAGACGTTCAATCTCAGGCCCATCACGTAGATGCGGTCCTCGTTGGTGGGATCGACACGGATCTGGCCAAACACCCAGCCATAGGTGCCTCCGAGGCCCTGCATGGTGTCGTTGTTCTCAGAGGTCTGCCGCCAGCTTTCACCCCGATCGTCGGAGCGGTACACGGTGGCGCCACGGATCACCGGCGCTGCCGGTCGGCCATAGGCATCGGTTTCGTCCTCCTCGGGTATCCGCGCGACCTCGTAGTTGTCGACGAACGCGTAAGCCACGTGGGTGTTCGAGGAGGAAACGTCGATGCCAATGCGGCCGCGCTGGGCGGGTGGGGGCAGCCCGTCGTTAATCCGGCGCCAGTTAGCCCCCGCATCGGTAGTTTTCCACACCCCCGATCCATCGGTGTCGGAGGTGTTTCGCGGATCGTTCCACTTGTTTCGCAGGCGATCCCAGGTGGCCGCGTACAACGTGTCGGGGGCGCTGGGGTCGGCAACCACGTCGATCGCACCGGTGTGATCGTTGACGAACAGGACGTGGTTCCAGGTGTTGCCGCCGTCGGTGGTCTTGTAGACGCCGCGCTCCGGGTTGTCGGTCCATTCGTGGCCAGAGGCGGCTACGTAAACGGTGGCGGGATCGGTGGGATGAATGACGATACGAGCCACGGTATGAGTAGCTCCGAGGCCCATGTGTTCCCAGGTGTCGCCTCCGTCGGTCGACTTGTATACCCCCGACCCGGCCATCGAGCTGCGAAAGATATTGGCTTCGCCCGTTCCGATCCAGACGATGTCTTGGTTGGACGGTGCGATCGTGACGTCACCTATCGACGTGGATACGCCGCGCTCGAACACCGGCTCCCATGACACGCCTTCGTTGCGGCTACGCCAGACACCGCCCGAGGCACCGGCGACGAAGAGCGTATAGCTCTGTCCTCGCGGGGTGACCACCGCAACATCGGTCATGCGGCCGCTGATGTTGGTGGGTCCGAGAAACTGCCAGCGCAGATGTTTGAAGGGCGACGCCTCGGCCATTCGAACATGCTCGGCATACCGGGCGAAGCGGTCTTCCGTCGATATCGGGCCACGAGGTTGCTGCGCGCCGGCCGACACGACCGAAGCGAGCGCCAGTGCCAAACCGAGGAACGCATGACGCGAAAGCCGAGTATTCATCACCACGACAACTCCGAACTATTGACGGGAGCCCGGCTCGGGGGCGTCGCCCCATTGCTGTAGCACCCAGCGGACCCCCTGTCGCAGGGCCGGCACGTAGCCAGCCGACTCGTAGTGACTTATGCCCTCCAACGGAAGGAACCGCACCGGTGCGCCGAGCTCGGCCAGTGCCGCGGCCGCGGCCTCCGCCTGGGCGAAGGGAATCAGCTCGTCGGCACGACTATTGATTACGAAGAATGGAACGCGCATGAGGCCGCTTACCCACGGCGCTACCCCGTCCGCCAGCGCGGCAAGAAAGGCGTCCGGGTCGGTGCGCGACCTGGCACCATGGTCGATGACGGGCACGGAAGCGATGGCGATCGCGGCGTCGAACACCTCGGCATGGTTGGCGGCGAAGAACCATGTGCCCATGCCGCCGAGGCTGAATCCCGTCACCAGAATGCGATCCGTATCGACCGGATACTCGCGCACCACCGCGTCCACCAGAGCAAGCACCGCGGCTTCGGCACGCGGGTGATTCCACGAGCCCTCCGGGCAGTTCGGGGCCACGAGGATTGCGCGCGTGGCACCGACGCCCGGCTCGACCAGGAGGCGCAGGAAGTCGCGCCCGAGCCGCGGGGATTGTTCACCTCGCCAGCCATAGTGAAGCCCCACAACCAGCGGCAGCGACTCGGCGGCATCCATGTCATCGGGAGTCGCCACGGCGTAGTGCAGCTGGGTACCGTCGTCGAGGGCCAGGTCGAGCTCATGAATTGCAACGCGCTGCA
Source organism: Acidobacteriota bacterium (assembly GCA_965205505.1). Taxonomy (GTDB): domain Bacteria; phylum Acidobacteriota; class UBA890; order UBA890; family WLXD01; genus DASCOT01. Next base: position 1,037,244 of record CBDBHB010000009.1, on the reverse strand, counting down.
GCACTGGAGTCCTCGCGACAGGGATGTGAGGCGACTCGGCGGCCAGCAGGAGTGGCAGCGCGAGCGCCAGTCTGACAGTGGCTGTGTACATGACACGGACCTCGGGTGGAATGCTCCCGCGGAGTGTCGCACGGTGGCGCGGCCGCGACATCCCACTGTTCGTTTGCGCAGTCGTCGCGCGCCGCTGACTCACGCTCCTGCGAGCGATAGCATGCGGCCGTGGGCGACACTGTTGTCGTCCCACAGCTCGGAACCTGACCATGCGACGAATCACCCTCTGGGTACTGGTGTTGAGCTTGTCCATCCCCGCCAACGCCTGGGCGCAGGCGGTTGCCGACGCAGCACCGCCCGCCGGGACTCCAGCAGACCGGGTGGCCGACGACCCGGGCGTCGCGAAGGCGCTGCAACTGCTCGAAACTTGGCTTGACGCCGAGCTCGCCTACAAGCGCATTCCGGGTCTGTCAGCGGCGATCGTTCACGACCAGAACATCGTCTGGGCGCGCGGATTCGGTTTTGCCGACCTCGAGCGTCGCCAGCCGGCGACGCCGCAGACGATCTATAGCATCTGCTCGATCTCCAAGCTGTTCACCAGCATCGCTGTCATGCAACAGCGCGATGCCGGCAACCTGCGCCTCGACGACGAGATCCGTGACCACCTTCCGTGGTTCGACATCGAGGAATCACACGCTGACTCCGGGCGAGCTACCCTGCGCGGCGTCCTGACGCACTCCTCGGGGCTACCGCGAGAGTCTGCGCATCCGTACTGGACCGGTCCTGAGTTCCTCTTCCCGACGCGCGAGCAGATCACCGAAAGTGACTCACGCCAGCAAACGCTCTACCCCGCCGACACATACCTCCAGTACTCCAACCTCGGCCTGGCCCTGGCGGGCGAGACGGTAGCGGCGGTGTCGGGACAGCGCTATGCCGATTACATCCAAGAGCACATCCTGGGGCCGCTGGATATGAGCTCGACGACTACGGAGATCCCTGCCGACGAGGCCGGCGGGCGCCTGGCGACAGGATACGGTCCACTGCGCCGAGAGGGGTCCCGCGAGCAGGTCCCGGTCTTCCAGGCGCGCGGCATCTCGCCTGCAGCCGGCTTCGCCTCGACGGTGGAGGACCTCGCCAAGTTCGCCTCATGGCAGTTCCGGCTCCTGGCCAGCGGAGAGACCGAGGTACTGGCTGCCAACACCCTGCGCGAGATGCACCGAGTGCACTGGGTCGACGAGGACTGGAGCGCTCACTGGGGACTCGGCTTCTCGGTGTCACGCAGTGACGACACGACGTTCGTCGGCCACGGAGGCTCGTGTCCAGGTTTTCGCAGTAGCCTCACGCTGCAGCCGCGCGACCGCGTAGCGGTCACTGTCATGGCCAACGCGCTGGGCGTGAACCCGGGTCTTTACGCGCGCCGCGCCTACGAGATCGTCGGGCCGGCACTGTCGGCAGCCGCAGAAGCCGACGCGGCGCGCGACGAGGCCACCGCTGACTCGGCTGACCTCGATCCGGACAACAGCGAGCTCGAGCGCTACGTCGGCCTGTACCGCTCCACCTGGGGAGAGTCGGCAATCGTGCTCTGGGAGGACGGCCTCGCCAGCATGAGCTTGCCAACCGATGACCCGCTCGGTGGCCTGACCAAGCTCACGCACATCGAGGGAAACACGTTCCACCGTGTGCGTGACAACGGCGAGCCCGGCGAGGAGTGGGTGTTCGAGGTCGATACGAGCGGCGCCGTGACGCGCCTACGCCAACATGGGAACTACTCCGAGAAGGTGCGCTAGTCCGAAGCGGTGGGCGTTACTCGTAGCGCAGCGCCTCGATGGGATCGAGCTGCGCAGCGCGAGTGGCCGGGTAAATGCCGGAGACCAGTCCTGCCGCCATCGACACGCTCGTCGACAACACGATCGACGACGCCGTCACGACAGTCTCCCAGCCGGCTGACGCCGCCACCACCTTGGCGATGATGATGCCCATCGCGACGCCGGCAGCCCCGCCGAGGACGCTGATCGCGAACGCCTCGATCATGAACTGGGCGCGAATCTCCTGCCGACGGGCGCCGACCGCCCGCCGAATGCCGATCTCACGCGTGCGCTCCAGCACCGTGGCCAACATGATGTTGGTGATGCCGATGCCGCCGACCAGCAGTGAGATGCCGGCGATACAACCCATGACGATGTTGAAGAGCCGCTGCGTGCGCTGGCTCTGATCCAGCAGGGCCTCCGGGATTACCAGCTCGAAATCGTCCTCGCCCCCGTGAATCCGCTCGAGCAACCGCCGGATGGCGACGGCGCTGGCCTGCGGCGAGGCCTGGTCGTCGAGCCGTACCACGATCTCGTCGACCGGAGCTCGCAACGGCTCGCGGTCGAACTTGCGAATAGCCGTGCTGACGGGGACATAGATCTCCGAAGCGCTGGTACCGATATCCACTCCCTCGAACGATCCGGCACCGCCGACCTCCTCCAGCACACCTACCACCTCGAACCAGACGTTGTTGATCTTGACCTGGCCGCCGAGCACCTCGCCAACACCGAACAGATCCCGTCGGATTCCCGCACCGACAACGCACACCTGCGCATGGAGCTCCTCGTCGAGACGATCGAGGAACCGCCCCTCGCTGACACGCAGCCCGGACAGCTCGGCCTGTCGGTACGACACCCCGATTACGCTGCCCTCGGCGCGTGACTCCACTGCCATGATCTTGTACGCGTCGATCTCGACTCGGGGAACTGCCAGATCTACCCCGGGAATCCCGTCGCGGATGGCGCTCGCGTCGCGCAGCGACACCCCCAACGACGTCTGCCGGATCTCGTTGAGCTCGTCCTCGCTGCGATCGACATCGCGTACGAGCACATTGCGCAACCCCATGCGATCGATGATCTCCATCGCCTGACGCTCGGCTCCGGCGCCGATCGACAGCATCGCGATCACGGCACCGACCCCGAAGATCATGCCGAGCATGGTCAGCGCCGACCGGAGCTTGTGTGTCGCCAGATTGGTGAGCGCGCTCAGCAGCGCCTCCGCGACGCTCAAGGGCGCGTCCCGGCGCCAACGAGCCCCGGACCGCCCGACGGTGTCTCGCTCTCCCGTGCCAGGCTGGCGCGGGTCGGATCCTCCAACGCCAGGACGTCGCCAGCGGCAATTCCCGAGTTGACGACGACGCGCCCCAGCGCTGCAGATCCCAGCTGTACGGCCGTTACCTCGTAACCGTTCGCGCCACGCCGGTAGACGAACGGGCCGCCATCGTCGTCCTGGAATACCGCCTCGCGCGGAACCGCGAGCACGTCGTCGAGGTCCTGCAGTAGCAGCGTGGCCCGCACCCTCTGACCAGGCTTCATCATCGTGGGATCGGTGGTCGACAGCTCGAGCTCGACGTCGAAGTACTGCACCGGTGACCAGCGGTTGCGTCGCTTGGCGACCGCCGCGACTACCCGCACGGTGGCCTCGACCATTTCGCCGGGATGGGACTCCAGCACGACCTGGGCCGGGATACCCACCTCGACACCACCGGCGGCGGCCTCGAGCACGAAGATCTGGGCCTTCATCACCCCGAGCTGCGGGATCTCGGCGATCGGCTGGCTGCCGAAGGCAACCTGGCCGACAGTCGGCGGTTCCCCCATCCGGTTGCGGCGCAGAACGAAGATGCCCTCGTGTGGGGCCTTGACCTCCAGCGCACTCAACCCGGCCTCTGCCTGCTCGATGGTGAGCTCCGCCCGGCGACGCTCGAGATCGAGCAGGTCGAGCTCCACCTCGCCGATCGCGGCGCGGATCTCCTGCGCGTCCTCGGCATGTTGCTTGCGCGTGCTGGCCAGTTCCTCGTCGATCTGTGACTCGAGGATCTCCTTGCTCGAATAGATCTCTGCGTCGGTACTCTGAAAGTCTCGGGCGTGCTGGAGCTGCAGCGTGGCCAGCGCCGCATCGCGGCCGAGGTTATCCAGCTGGGTGCTCTGTTGGATGCTCGTCTGCTGGGTTCGACTGGCCGCCTTGTCGCGATCGGCTTGACCGCTGAGCAGCTCATTCTCCATGTCTGTGGGATCGAACCGGATCACCACCTGATCGGCTTCGACATGCGAACCGTCCCGGGCCAGCCAGGCGATCTTCATGGGCTCCTTGGCCGTGGTAGCAGGCACCGTCAGCACGGTAGCGGTCGCGGCGATCAGCATCCCTTCTGCATCGATGCGATGCAGGAAGCGGTCGCGCTCCACCCGGTACGTGGCGAGCGTATCGGCGCCGCTCCACGAGCGAGCCAGTCCGACCGCCCCCACGACTGCTATCAGCAGGGTCGTCGCGACTACGATCAGGCGGATGCGTGGCATCATGCGTCCGGCCGGACCTCGGCGACGTGATCGCCAGCCGAGAGACCGTTGAGCACCTGCACGACGAGGGCGTTGCGAGCGCCGAGCTCAACACGCACGCGCTCGTACCCGAGCAAGGACCGCCGATAGACGACCGGCCCGCCGCCGGATGGAAACACCGCGTGCGCCGGGATCACCAGCACATCGATCATACGCTCGGCCTCCACGGTCCCCCGGAATCGCATCCCCGGCCGCATGCGCTTGGTATCGGTGTCGGCAAGCGCCAGCTCGAGCCGCATCACCTTCAGCGGATTGCGCGACGCGCGCTTACGCTGCACCGTCATCGTCACCGTTTCGATTCGCGCGTGATACCGGATGTCGGGATGGGCGTCGAGCCGTAGCGTGACCGACTGTCCCTCGTGAACGCGGCCGGCATCGGCCTCATCGACCTCTCCCAGCCCCATCATCCGGGCGAGGTTGGGAACCTCGACAATGGAATCATTGCGCCACACCGAATCGCCCACCTTCTTCTTTTCGCCGCGCCAGTTGGTCGAATAGATGACTGTGCCGGCCCTGGGCGAGGTCACCGTCAGGCTCTCGATCGCGGTCGCGGTCTCGGCCACCAGCCGCACGGCCCGGTCGCGTTGCGCCACCAGCGCCTCGCGCTGCGCCGCGGCAGCTGTCGTGGCTGCTGTGAGCCGGCCCTGGAGGCTACGCACCTCCACCTCGGCAACTTCCAAGTCCAGCCGATCGATCTCCGCCTGATTGGCCGAGCGCAGGTCATCGGGCACATCGTTCTGCAAGCGCGCCTTGCTGAGATTGGCGTCCGCCTCGGCGAGCTGCAGCTCGAGGGTCATGAGCTGCTGTTGGGTATCGCCGTCGAGCTTCTCGATGTTCTTGCCCGCCTCCTCCGCTTCTGTATGCAGTTGCAGCAGCCGGCTGTCCAGCGCCGACGTGTCGAACTTCAGCACCGCTGCGCTCTGCTTTATCTCCGAGCCTTCCGGGGCCATGAAGCGGATCGTGAAGTCGTAGAAGCCTTGCACTAGCGGGGGCCCGAGCTCGCTCGAATCACGCGATGCCAGGATGCCTTCGACATCGACGCCGATCACCAGATCGTCGATCTCCGCCGCCACCCAAGAGACATCGGGGCCGGAGGCGAACGTCGCCGAAAGCCACCAACCCGTACCGACGACGAGCGTGGCAACGCCAGCGACGAGACGCACGGCGGCACCGCGGCGACGCCATCCGGCTCGTGCAGGATGATCGCCCGTCGACGGCATCAGCGGAGGCCCAGCCGGGCGCGCTGGCGACCGGCGTCAGCCAGGAGCACATAGACGCCGTTGTCCTCGAACTCGAGCGCACGCCGAGAAACGAGCACGGCACGCTCGCGGAGCGCGGTTTCCACTTCGACCTTCACCGACATGCCGGGACGCATGAGCTGCGGGTCGGATTCGTCGAGGTCGAGCTCAACCGTGAAGAACCGCTGCATCGACCGTCGCCCTCCAGCGGTGGCGATCGGGGCGATGGCGCGCACGACCCCTCCGATGGTTCGCGCCGGGTACGCATCCGGCGTGCACGCGACGCGCATACCGGGCGTGATCTTGCCATCATCGACATCGGACAGCCGAGCTTCGACAACCATCCTGGACAGGTCGGGAATCTCGAGGATCGCCGCGCTCACCCATACTGCATCGCCGACCTGGAACTTACGATCCTCGCGGCGGTTCTCGAGCGCCACCGCGATTCCCGACTGCGGTGCCCTCAGCACCATGGTCTCGATTGCCCGGCGCGCCTCCGCTACTTCGCGCTCGGCCTGGGCGGTGTCGATACGGAGCACATCGAGCTCGGCCTCAGCGGCTTCCAGATGCCCCCGCATGTCCACCATCGCCTTCTCATGGGCAACGAGTGCCTGCTCGTAGGCGAGCTGTTTTTCCTGGTGGGTCTTGCGCGTCTGCACGTCCTCGGGAACTTGCGCTTCGATCTCGGCCTTGCGCATCGCCACGCGGTTGCGTTCGACATCGAACTCCTTCTGTGCTGTCTCCCCCTGGAGCTCGGCTTGACGACGAACGAGCTGATTTGCCGCGGTCTGGCGAGCGGTGATCTTGTTCTCCAGGTCGCTGGCGATCTCCGCTGTATCGAGCTCGACCAGCCGATCACCCTCGGCGACGAGCGCTCCGTCCTCGACCATCCACCGGATCGTCGTCTGCCAGCTGGGCAGCCGTGGTACTTGAACTTGCTCCCCGTACGCCGCTTTCAGTTCTCCGGTCATCAACAACATCTGCCGGAACGTCCCTTCGCGAACCATGTCCTCCGCGGGGGCGAGCGCCTCCGGGACCGACGGGTCGGCGGCCGCGGCCCGCTCGCCGGAACAGCCGGCTAGCCATGGCAGCAGCATGAGACTTGCCAACACGCTGCAAGGCGTGCGGCATCGGCGCTCGCGCATGGTGATTCGCGCTCCATATCCCATGGGAAGCAGGGACTGTACATTCTCTCCTATTGGAGGCGCAGCGCGCATCTCTCGACAGCGTGGTTCCGTCGCACCCTGCGGGTGGCCCGCAATCCTCTGCGCCCGCTACCGCCGGCGTATCGAGAATCGGGTAGCATGCTCGTGAGGTCAGCCCACCGTACGATGAGCACGCCACCGATCAACGGAAGGCATCGATGCGGCCGACGCTGCGCCGTGTAGTGGTATTCGTCGCGCTTGTGACCATGGCGGCGACCGCACGCCCACAGACCGTCGCAGGGTTCGATCAGCGTCGCGACACGATCCCGGTGGGGCCCGGGGAGTCGATTCAAGCGGCGATCGATACGGCCGTCGATGGCGACGTGATCGAGCTGGCGGCCGGCGACTACAGCGAGCGCATCAACTTCCGCGGCAAAGCGATCCGCATCGTCGGCGCCGGCGAGGCCACCGTTATCCGGGGTGTCGAACGCGGCCCCGTGGTGCGCTTCTCGAGTCGAGAGGGACCGGGCAGTGTGCTGGACTCTGTGCTGATAACCGGCGGCGTCGCCAAGCGTGGGGGAGGTATCTTCATCCACAACGCCAGCCCGACGGTGGTGCGCACGGTCGTCACGGGGAACCGCGCGGAGTTGCAGGGAAGCGGAATCTATGTCGATGGCGACGCCACCCCGTTCATCTACAACAACCTGATCATCTACAACACCAACGACGGGAGCGGCGATCCACACGCGGTGGAGATCGTCGGGGCCTCCCCCTGGGTGGTCAACAACACCGTCGTGCGAAGCGACAGCAACGGCGTGATCTCCCGCGGCGGCGCGCCGGTCATCCGCAACAACTTGCTGGCATGGAACGGCGCACGCGCGGGCGGAACCCGACGCGGCCGCGGCATCTGTGACTTCAGCAATGGCCAGGCATCAATCCACTACAACGGATTCCACCGCAATACGGTGGCGGCGATCCTGCGCGACGGGCGCGACTGGAAGAAGATCCGCCACCTTCAGAGTCGACGGCCCGACCCGCTGGTAGAGCGCAACATCGATGGCAACCCGAACTTCGCGGCGCGCCCGCCGGCCAATGCCGACGCGGCCAGTTACAGCGACTTCGAGCTGGCGGGAGCCGGCAAGGCTCTGAATCGCGGCGACCCCGCCATGGAGTGCACCGACCTCGACGGTACGCGCAACGACCTCGGCTTCACCGGAGGGCCTTTCGCAACAGGGTCGGCCGAGCTTCCGACGGCGGGCACCTGTGGAACGGTGACGGGCTAGTGGCCCGGAGCAACCCTACTATTCGCGCTGCTTTTCCTTGCGCCGTACGGCGGAGAACGCCGTCTCGCCAGCCCCCTTGGCGAGACCGGCGACAGCTTGACCCGCCCCCTTGGCAAGGTCGGCGACGGTACCGCCAGCACCCTTCGCCAATCCGGCAACGCCCGAGACGGTGGCGCTCACTCCCCGCCGCGAGGCGTCCCAGATTGCCTTGGACACCTTGGTGCTGCCGCTCGCGACGACTTCGCCGAGCAGCCGCGTGGCCTGGGTCACCGCTGCGCGGCGAACGGCTCCACGCTCTTGCGCCACCAACGGCGCGCAGTAGCGTTTGGCCACCATTCCCACGCGCAGGGTCAGGAACGCGTTGGCGCTGCCGGTGACGATCGAGTTGGCCACCAACCCGGCGGCGACGCGCAGTCCGGGTACCTCGGAGGCGATCGTGGGCAGCGACGCAGACAGGATCGGCGCCACCTGCTCGCTAACGTCAACGTCCTCGAGTGAACCGGCTACGAAGGCGGTCGCCGCCACGTTGGCATACAGATGGAGCAGCTCGCGAACGGTCGGGCGCTGCGAGTACAGGTGGGCCAACTGCCAGACCATTTGCATTTGGATGCCGAGCACCATGAAGGCGTCGAGCCGTCCGCTCTGCGATATGGCGGTGGCAAGGAACACGCGCCCGGCCTGCGCCTTGACCAGAGCATCGGCACGTTCGCCGATCTCCGCGAGCGCCGCCTCGATCTGGTCGAGTGTTTCGAGCGATCGACCCGTCGCGTGTGGGCTTGCCGATAGTCGCGCCGCGAGCAACCGCAAGTACGCCTCGTACTCCGGCCCCCCGGTCGACGCGGGCGTCACCAGAGGCTTGCGCAGCCGCAGAAACAACACCAGCGGCGTGACTGCCAGCACCGTGTAGACGAGCACCAGCCCCCAGAGCACCCCCTGTCCCAGCCCTGGCCGGAAGGTCTCCGCCAGCGCGACGACGCCCGCGGTCTGGTTGATCAGCAGCAGCGCGAGCGAGACCAGAACCAACGCCGAAACGAGCACCAACACGGTACGTAGCCCCTTGGGCATCAGACTCTCCTGTTTACCCGCCCCGCTTGACATCGACGCGCCTTCGGGCAGCCTCGACGATTCACTTCCATTGTACGGTCCCGGCGACTCTAAAATCGCGGCATGCCGGTGCACCGCCTTGCCGAAATGACCTGGGAGGAGGTGCGCGACCTCGAGCGAGACAACACCGTCATCGTCCTGCCAACCGGCGCGACCGAGGCTCACGGCCCCCATTTACCTCTGGGGACCGACGTCATCATCGCCTCCGCGATGGCACGGTCGGGTGCTGAGAAGTTAGCCGCCACGGGCTGGTTGCCGCTCCTGCTGCCAGCGATGACCTATACGGCGGCTCCGTTCGCTGAAGCGTTCCCGGGCACCGTCTCGGTGACTCCGGCAGTGGCCGTCGCGACCATAGTCGAGGTTGCGCGGAGCTTCGCGCGCCATGGCTTCAGGTTCGTGGCACTCGCCAACGCCCATTTCGATCCGGCCCACCTGGCGAGTATCCACGGGGCGGTCGACACGTTGGCGACGGAAGCAAACCTGACAACCATTTTCCCCGACGTCACCCAGCGTCCCTGGGCGTCGCGACTCACCGCTGAGTTCAAGACGGGCGCCTGCCACGCGGGCCAATACGAGGGCTCCATAGTCCTCGCCGAGCGACCGGAACTGGTTCGCAACGAGATACGCGTGACGCTCCCGGACAATCCGGCCTCGCTGTCACAGGCGATCATCGACGGCAAGCGATCTTTCGAGGCGGCGGGCGGCGAGCGCGCCTACTTCGGCTATCCTGCTAGCGCCACGGCCGAGGAGGGTCGCCAGACGGTGGATGTTCTCGGGACGATCCTCTGTGAGGCGGTCCTGGCAGGGTGCTGAACCAGACCCACCAGAGCTCTGCAGCACCCTGCCGGAGGTGACCGACATCAGCAACCATGCACCAGGCAGGACGACATGACGACGAGCGGCTTACTCGCAGGCAAGACCGCCTTGATCACCGGCGGCGGACGCGGCATCGGTGCTGCGATCAGCGCAGCGCTTGCCGGTGCAGATGCACACGTGCTGGTGGCAGCGAGGTCGGCGGATCAAGTCGAGAGGGTGGCCAGCGAGCTCCGCGACCACGGGCTGCGCGCCGACTCCACGACCTGCGACGTCGCCGACCCGGACAGCGTCGAGGCGCTGGCGCAGACTGCCGCCCTCCAGCTCGGCGCGGTCGACATCCTGGTAAACAACGCCGGCATCGCGAGCTCGGCGCCGCTACACCACCAAACCCTCAAGGAATGGCGCCGGATCTTCGACATCAACGTTACCGGGACGTTCCTGTGCACCAAGGCGTTTGCCCCCGCCATGGCACAACGCGGCTGGGGGCGAGTGGTCAATATCGGGTCGGTTCTGTCGCGCACCGGCGCCAAGTACGTTTCGGCCTACACGGCCTCGAAGCATGCGATGCTGGGCTTCACTCGCTGCATCGCGGCCGAAATGGCCAACCGCGGCGTAACCGTGAACGCGATCTGTCCCGGTTACGTCGATACCGACATGGTGACGAACGCGATCGACAACATCATGAGCAAGACTGGCATGAGCCGCGATGAAGCGCAGGCATCGATCCTGCAGACCACTCCGCAGCTGCGCCTCATCGAGCCCGACGAGGTTGCTCAGCTGACCTTGCTCCTTTGCCAGGAGGCCGGCCGAGGTATAAACGGTCAGGACCTCGGGATCGATGGTGGGGAGTTCATGGGATGAGCTACGAGGTGATCAACCCGGAGCAACTCGGGGCGCCGCGAGGCTGGAACAACGGCATGCTCGGGCCGGCCGGGGGACGCGTGCTCTTCGTCGCCGGACAGACGGCGCATGACCGCAGCGGTCGCGTTCCAGAGGCAGGTTTCGTAGAGCAGTTCGGTCGAGCTCTCGACAACACCCTGGCGGTGGTGCGCGAGGCCGGGGGCAGACCGAGCGATATCGGCCGCTTGACTGTGTTCGTTACCGACATCGATGGCTATCGTAGGAGCTTGCCGGAGCTCGGTGAGCTTTGGAACCCACGCATGGGTCGCCACTATCCGGCCATGGCGCTGATGGAGGTCACGCGTCTGGTCGACGAGCAGGCCTTGGTGGAAATCGAAGCAACCGCGCTGCTGCGGGAGCCTGCCTCACTGCAGGGAGACGAGGCCACGCCCGTGGCGACCTGAGTAAGACGCAAACCATGTCTAGCAGGCCGTGGTGAAAGTGTGGTGGGTCTGGTTACGGCGAGTTGGGGCCAGATGCAAGGCGGCCTGACACAGGCGATGCCCTAGCCATCGTCGAGGAAGGCCAACGTCGCAAATGGCCCCAAATCGCCGTAACCCTTCGGGCGACAGGGGGTTGCGCGCGGATCCTGCGTCGTTCCTCGTCAACGATGGGGTAACCATCGCCTCCTCCTCTCTCCTTGCCTGCACTTCGCAAGACCCTGTCGCCAGACCCACCACACTTTCACCACGGCCTGCTAGCGCCGGCGCAACATTCCGACGCCGTCACGACGCATTCTGACTCGACCTGGGAGTTGAGCTAAGCTGCCGAGATATGGGTCATGGGTCGGGCGCACCGATGGTACGGCTCGACCGGCCAACGGCACCTCCAGCCTGCGGAGTCATCACGTGCGCTCGCGCACCTACGCGGAATACCTGAAGCTCGACGAGCTACTGTCTCTGCAGCAACCGAAGTCGGATGGCCCCGAGCACGACGAGATGCTCTTCATCGTCATCCACCAGGTATACGAGCTGTGGTTCAAGCAAATGCTCCACGAGCTCGATCGGCTGGGCGCTCGATTCGAGGCCGGCGACACTGCCGGCGCGCTGCAAACACTCAAGCGGGTGTTGACGATCCTCAAGACACTGGTGGCGCAGATCGACGTGCTGGAGACGATGACGCCGCTCGAATTCCTGAGCTTTCGGGATCGATTGGCCTCGGCAAGCGGCTTCGAGTCGTGCCAGTTTCGCGAGCTGGAGTTCGCGTTGGGCATGAAGAAACCTGCCGCGCTCGAGCGCTTTGCCGACGGATCGCCGGAGCGCCAACGCCTGGCCGAACGACTGCGATCCCCGTCGGTCTGGGACCGCTTCGTCGGCTTCCTCGCCAATCAGGGAATGGGGACACCGACCCAAGCAAGCTCGGACGCAGCGCCGGGGCCGACTCGGGAGAACAAGGCGGTGCAGGGGCATCTCATCCGGATCTACCGCACCGACCAGACGTTGTCTCAGGTGTGCGAGCGACTGGTCGACCTGGACGAAGGCATCCAGGAGTGGCGCTACCGACACGTGAAGATGGTACAGCGCACCATAGGCACCAAGCGTGGCACCGGTGGCAGCTCTGGAGCCGAGTACCTCCAAACCACGCTTTTCAAGCCGCTGTTTCCGGACTTGTGGGCGATTCGCAGCGAGCTCTAGTGGCCTAGTGATGAAGGTGTGGCGCCTGTCTTGATCGCACGCAGCGAGGATCCGGCCCTTTCTGCGCGACTCGACATCGCACAGCTATACGCCACCCCCAACGCCCTGACTGGCTACTACAAGCGCTTCCGGGTAGCCGAGCGTCTGCTATTGACCGGTCACTCCCACCAGGCTTGGCCCGACTGCGGTTTCGACGGTCATCGCCAGGCGTGGATCGATGCGGCTGAGCTTGTCGACCAAAAATGGGAGCGCGCCTTCGCCAAAGCGCACCGCGTGCGTCAAGGCTGGGCGCGGCTTCTCGACGACGACGACGACGCCATTGCGCTCGGCCCTAACACCCATGAGCTGGTGGTGCGTCTGCTGTCGGCACTGCCTCTCCGTGAACGACCGCGCCTAATCACCACGGACGGCGAATTTCACACCTTGCGGCGACAACTCGATCGACTCGCCGAGGAGCAGATTGAGGTGGTCAAGCTCGCGACGGAGCCGATCGAGACGCTGGCAGAGCGCCTCGCGGCCACCATCGACGACCGTACCGCGTTGGTGGCCGTCTCCCAGGTGATGTTCCAAAGCGCCAAGCGTGTTCCGCATCTCGAGCACCTGTGCGCTGCCTGCGAACGCTGGGGAGCGGAGCTGCTCGTCGATGTTTACCACTCCCTCAACGTAATCCCCTTCTCGGTGCGGGGGCTCGGCCTGGAGACAGCGTTCATCGTGGGTGGCGGCTACAAGTATTGCCAGCTGGGCGAGGGCAACTGCTTTCTGCGCCTCCCACCGAGCTGTGAGTTGCGCCCGGTGGTCACCGGTTGGTTCGCCGAGTTCGACACGCTCAGCGAGGCGGATCTCGGCAAGGTTACCTACGCAGACGGTGCTGCGCGGTTCGGCGGTGCCACCTACGACCCGACAGCGCACTACCGGGCAGCCGAGGTGTTTGATTTCTTCGAGCGTGTGGCCCTCGCGCCCGAGCTATTGCGAGAGGTCAGCCAGCACCAGGTAGGCCTGCTGGCCGCCGCCTTCGACGCGTTGGATCTCGACCCCGACATAGTGTCGCGCGATCGCCACACCCCGCTCAGCCAGCTAGGTGGCTTCTTGGCGCTGCGCTCGGCGGACGCCGCCAAGCTCAGCCTGCGCCTTGGCAAACTAGGCGTTCACACCGACTGCCGCGCCGACGCGCTACGTCTCGGGCCGGCCCCCTACCTCGACGACACGCAACTCAGGCAGGCAATGGAACATTTGGGCGCCGCCACGCGACACGCGCATCGACAGTGATCGCAACGTTGGCAGCGATCGCCGCCCTGGCGATGTCCGCGCAGCAGGCGCAGCCGATCGAGTGGCGCCCCTGCGCGATCGATGCGGAGGACACGGATCAGAGCGCCGATTGTGCCGAAGTGACCATGCCGCTACATCGCGACGTCATAAACGGCGGCACTATCGGCATAGCGGTAAAACGCATACTCGGCTCGAGCCATCCCGATCGGGAAGACGCTGGCGGCTCGGCCGAGCTACGGCGTCGCCAGGTCTGGTTCCTGAATGGCGGCCCCGGCGACTCAGGCGTCGAGGCGCTGGCGCGCGTGCGCCGCTTGTTCGAGAACGCCGACGTGGACGTCTACACGCTGGATCACCGTGGCGTCGGCGGCAGCGCGCTGCTCGCCTGCCCGGAACAACAGCACCTCGACAGTGAAGAGGGTCGCGAGATCGCCACCGCGGAGTGGGCGCCGTGTATCGAGTTCATCAGCGCTCAACGCAATGACCTTCTGGCATTGACGATCACCCAGGCGGCCCATGACCTCGGCCGACTCGTCGAGCTCACTCGCGGCGTTCAGGATCGCGTCTTTGTGTTCGGTGCCTCCTACGGCACAACCTGGGCCAACCGGTACCTGATGCTGTATCCGGAGCAGCCTGATGGAGTGATCCTCGATGGCATCGTGCCCGCCGATTGGACCTTCGCGGAGTTCGACAGCGGCCTCGACACTACCGCGCGCAACCTCATGGCACGCTGCGCGAGGTTCGACGAGTGCACGCGCCATCTCGGCGCCGACCCGATCGGGGTCGCGGAGGCCCTTCCCGGGAAGTACGACGATGGGCACTGCAGCGACCTGCAGATCGACGGCAACACCGTCAAATTGCTGCTCGGCAACATGCTCATGGCGGGGCCCGAAATCTGAGGGTACATCCCGGCGATGGTCTATCGGCTGGATCGCTGCAAGCTACGCGACCTGCTGGCCATCGGCGAGTTGTTCGCGCGGCTTTTCGAGAGCGGCGCTGCGGGCCAGGAGCCCGCGTCCCATGCGCAGGTGTTGCAACGTCATATCGCCTTATCCGAGATGTGGCCGGACCCGTCGCCTCCCCTGCAAGACTTCGAGCGCGTGGTCGAACGGAGTTTCATGACCACCGCAGTGAGCACGTCGCTCGCAGCCACATGGTCGCAGTGGCCTCGTTATCCTCGTGATGAGCACACCGGAAGACTTGCCAGCTATGACGGCCCCATGCTCATGCTCCACGGCGGACTCGATCCAACGATGCCGGTTGCCCGCTTGAACGGGCTGCGGGCGCATTTCAACGCAGAGGGCCAGACGTTCGCCGTTTTCCCGCACGCCGGGCACGTCACCGTGAACTCATCAGGCGGCACCTGCACCACCGCGCTCTATGGCGCGTTCGTACGCGACTCGACCGCACCGCTCGACCTGGACTGCATCGCAACCGTTGCGGCGGTGGATTTCAGCAGCACCGGCTTTGGCGCCGACTCGCTGTTCGGCACCGCCGACTACTGGGGAGACCGTCTCAGTACCATCGAGTTGGTTATGATCGCGACCGGGATTGCGTTGATCACCGTTGTGACCGTCGCCGCCGGGTGGATGTTGCGGCGACGCAGGCGGTCGGCCCGCTGACTTTGCGGCGAGAGAGCAAGGTGCCGGGGCGGACCAGGGAATCCCGCCCCCGGCACCTCACGCAGGGCTGCGTGACACTCGGGTCTCCCTCGGCTACCTCTCCGTCTCGGGGCGCTGTCTCTCAGGACACTGTCTCTCGGGAGACTGCATCAGAGTCAGCCGCCGACGGCAACGAAGGCGCTCACGTCATCGTCGCCGCTCGCCCAGCCGCTGGGCTGGTTGAAGGCCGTGTCTACTTCTTCGTCGGCGCCGGCCGAGTAACACACGACGGCGCTCTTGAAACCGCTACCGTCGATTGCCGCGGGTACGTACAGGCTGAACACGTTGGCCATGTAGCGATTGCCCCAGGGGTCGGCCTCGACGCGGCCGCTGATGTAGGGCCCCCGCCATGCGAACAGGTCGTCGGAGGCGATTCCGTCCGTGGGCGTACGATAGCCGCGACTCGGCTGACCTAGTGGCGTGTTGTACAAAAGGTGGTTGGCAAGCTTGTCGACAGTAAAGCGGTGACGGGTGCCTGTGTAGTCAGCGCGTTGTTCAAATGGTTCGCCCTCGGCGAGCAGCCAGGGGGTGCCGGCCGCGCCAGGTAATTGGCTGTTGAGGGCGGGCGCGTGGCCGTCGCCAATCAACAGGCCCACCGGCGGGCTGTCGGCAACGGCGCTCGGGTCATGCTCCTCGTGTGAGGCCAGATCGCCAATGTCGAGAATCATACTCGCCAGGGCAGAGCACAAGCGCGTCACACCGTCCTGCACACGCGCGAACCGCGCCAGACGACTGAAGTCGCCGACGTTGACGAGCACGATCGACAGCACCACCAGTACGGCAACGACGATGACGCTGACCTCTACCAGAGTGAATCCCGCCGCCTCTCGGCTCATGGGTTAGCTCCCTGTGACACGGTGCCAGGCTCACCGTGGTGGCGTCTGAGAAACTAGGCTAGCTGTTCGGGTCGGCGGACCAAAATCGACCGGGCCACGGTTGACCGCCGCTGCCGCCGAGCAGCGCGCGCTGCTCTGGGCATCCAAGCACACCGTGTCCCGCAACGGCCGCCACGCCGCCGAACAACGCAACCGCGGTCAGCCTCGGAAATGCCGGGCACACACGTCGCGGTCGAGGTCAACCGCCGACGGGCGCAGTCAGGAGTGGCGTCCCGCTGAGCCGCGCGGCGGGGACAGACGGGGACACGACTTGCGTGCGTCGCGGCTGACACCGGCACCTCCCGCCGCGCGATGCCCACGTTGCTGGCCGCCGCTGCCCGAAGACTGTCAGTGATCAAAACTGGCTTTTGGTGTGCTGCTCGCGTCGAAAAAATCAATCGGCCGGGAGCGCCAACACACCCGTCATTACGGTCACCGCGTACCCCCCGACGCGCACCGCCTCGATGTTCTCGGCCGGGCCGATCACCTCTACGGTGGCCGTTCCGGGTCGCCCCATCGCATGCCCCTGTTGGGCGATGAATCGGGGCTCGCCGATCAGACCGTAGCGCCAGCAGTAGGCAGCCATCGCCCCGGTTGCAGACCCGGTAAACGGATCTTCGTAGGTATCTGGCGGCAAACCGAAGTGGCGCGCCGCGGTAGTGCCGACGTCGGTGAAGCCGTCCAGACAGAACAGGTGCGGACTGAAGAAATCCCCGCCCTCGAGGGCGGCCGCAAAGGCGGCGACATCGAGCCGAGCTCGCACCAACGCGTCACGATCGCGAAGGGGCACCATGAGCATCGGTGTTCCTGTGCTCACCGTTTGTGGCGATGGCGCTGCCGCAAGTTCGTCCGTCTCGTCCAGCCCGAATAGCGGCAGGATCTCGGCGGCGGCGTAGGAGCGCAGGAACACTGGCTGACGCTGCGTCATGGTGATCTCGGCAAGCTCACCGCTGCCACGCACGTCGACTGCGATCGGGCCGTCTCTCAATTCCAAGTCGAATTGGGTCCCGCCCGCATCGACGGCCAGGCGTCCGGTGTCGATAAGTGCCCGGGTGGTCGCCAGCGTGGGATGGCCCGCCAACGGAATCTCGGCGGCCGGCGTGAAGTAGCGGGCCCGAAAGTCCGCGACCACGGATCGCATCACGAACGCAGTCTCGGACAGGTTCATCTCGAGGGCAATCGCCTGCATGGTCGAGGGGTCGAGGTCGTCGGCATCGAGCACGACGGCGCAGGGGTTGCCCTGCAGCGGCTCGCTTGTGAAAGCATCGACTTGCAGCACGGAGAGTTGCCGCCTGTCAGGCGACACGGATCGTACCCTCGCTCATCATCACCGCCGCGCCTCCGACCCGAGCCGCCACGACCTCTCCGTCGGCGACTACCGCCTCGATGTCCATGCGGCTCGCACGCCCCATCTCGAATCCCTGCTCCACCACCCACCGGAGCTCGGCGTCGCGCTCACCCGATCGAACCGCCAGATACGCCGCCAGCGCCGTGGCTGCGGATCCGGTGGCTGGATCCTCATCGATCCCTACGCCAGGCCCGAACATGCGGGCGTGCAGGTCGGCTCCTGGTCGCTCGCCTTCCATGGCAAACAGAAACACTTGCGGCGCCCAAGTATGTTCTAGTGACCCGCGCCAGGCCTGATGATCCAGGCGCGCCCGTCGTACAGCGTCTATGTCGCGCAAAGGCACGAAGAGAAACGGCAGCCCGCATGAAACCGCGCCGAGGCGTAGCTCATCCGCGCGTAGATCGTCGACGCCGAGACTCAGCACGGCCGCAACGTCGGCGGGCGTCGTCGACACGGGTCGCTCGTCGGGCCGTTGAGCCGCTGTGAGCTGCGCGAACTCCGGCTCACCATCGGCGCAGCGCACACGAACAGGCACCGGACCGACGCCCTCCTCGAGCACCAGCCTGACTTCCGGCTCATGGGTGTCGACCTCGCCCAGCGCCGCCAGCGCGAAGCCCGTTCCGACGGTCGGATGGCCGGCGAACGGCAACTCAGTCACCGGCGTGAAGATCCGCACCTTGCGGGTGTTGGCGGGATCGTCGGGCGGCAAAACGAACACCGTTTCCGAGAGATTGAGCTCGCGGGCGATCAACTGCATCCCCCGCCCGTCGAGGCCTTGGGCATCGGGGATCACAGCGAGCGGATTGCCCCCGAAGGCGGCGTCTGTGAAGACGTCGAGAGTAACGAAGCGGCAGCCCACGGCTCAGCCGTCGCCGCTGATGCGACGCACCATCGATGTGGCGCTGGTCGGACAAAGGGAGCTGTACTCGATCGACTGCAGGATGGCTGCAGGCGCCTGCTCTCGCGGAGTCTCGCGAAACCCGAATCGCGGAAAGAAGCGCGAGGCCGTCTCGGTAAGCAGATAAACACTGCGTACGTGGTCGGACCTCGCCGCCTCCAGGGCCCATTGCACCAGGGCCTCGCCGATGCCACGGCCTCGATGCGAAGCGTCGACCGCTACCGATCGCAGTACGGCGTCGGGCCCGTGATGCTCCAGCGCCGCGGCGCCGGCCACCGCCTGCCCGGTACAGGCGACGAAGGTGCTGGCCCAACAGTCATCCAGCCCGTCGAGCGGCAGCTCGCAGGCACGCAGTAGCTCGATTACGGCTTCCCGGTCGCTCCGCTGAGCAACCCTGATATGCACGCGGTCCATTCGACGGGCCTCCCCGACAGAGAGCACTGCAACGACAATAGCGCCGCCGTCCCAGCGGCGCACGCCTGACCGCCGTACGACGACAAAGCCAGCAAACGCCGGTCTCCGTATGGCAGTTCCGTTGCGCAGTTTGCGGCAGCACCGCTTCACCGTGACAATCGAGGCGGAGAAGAGATGCCTGACTGGCTCGAGATCGCACTGCAGCGGAGCACCGTTTTGCGCAGCATGAAGCTCGCCGCGGTGGTCGGCACCGTGCTCATCGCTATCAACCACGGCGACGCCATCCTGGCGGGGAATGTCGACGGCAACCGCCTGCTGAAGATGGGGCTCACCGTGGCGGTACCGTATCTCGTATCCACCTTCTCAACCTGTGGCGCCAAGCTGGAGACCAAGCGCCAGCGCGGCCAGTAAGCGGCGCCACGGCTCGGCGCCGCGTCGATACGGACCCGCCAGGCACCGTGCTATCGTGGGAAGTTGCGATCGCCTCCCGTCCGATCTCCGTCGCTCCACCACGGCCGTGGTGGAAACCGCCAAACTGACACCATGAGTGTGATTGAACCTCGAGTCTGGGCGCTTACACCGGCGCTCGGCGAAGCGCGCTGGCGCGCCACGGTGGGCGCCGTTGATGTCTGTTTCGGTGTGGGCGAGCGCGCTCGACTACCGTCGATCGTGAGCGAGCTCGGCGCCCGACGCCCGCTGATCATTACCGATCCCGGCGTACGCGCGACAGGGATCGTCGACGAGCTCGGCGCCGCGCTGATACAGCTCGGGTGCCCTTGCGCCGTTTTCGATGGCGTCGAGGAGAACCCGAGTACGGCGTGCGTCGAGGCAGGCGTGGAGGCTGCCCGACGACACGACGTCGACCTGCTCATCGGCTTCGGTGGCGGCAGCTCCATGGATACGGCGAAGGGCGTGAACTTCCTGTACACCAACGGCGGCCGCATGGAGGACTACGAGGGAACCGGAAAGGCGCATACGGAGATGTTGCCGTCGATCGGCGTGCCGACCACCGCGGGAACCGGCAGCGAAGCGCAATCGTACGCGCTGATCTCGCGGCTCGACAACCATCGGAAGATGGCGTGTGGCGATCCGGGGGCCCGTTTCCGAGCTACCGTTCTCGATCCTGGAGTCACCGGGACGGTACCTCGCGACGTACGGGTCGCCACCGGTATCGACGCCGTCTCGCATGCCGTCGAGAGCCTGGTCAGCTCGCGTGCCAACCCGATCTCGCGGCTCTACAGCCGTGAGGCTTGGCGCTTGCTATCGGCGGCCTTCGAGGCGGCGGTGACCACGCCGGACGACCTCGAGGCACGCGGACACATGTTGCTCGGCGCGCACCTGGCGGGGGCGGCGATCGAACGTTCCATGCTGGGTGCGGCGCACGCCTGCGCCAATCCGTTGACTGCCCGGTTCGGCATCACCCACGGTATCGCCGTCGGCGTCATGCTGCCGTACGTAGTGCGCTACAACATGGCGTGCGATGACGCCGCCACCGAGTACGATGTCCTCGAGGTCAGTGACCTACCCGGACGCCTCGCGGCGATGCTGGGAAGTGCCGGGGCGGCTCCACGGCTGCGTGCCCACGCCGTACCGCAAGCGAGCCTCGGCGAGCTTGCGGCGGAGGCTGCGCAACAATGGACCGCCACCTTCAATCCGCGTCCGGTGGACGCCAACGAGCTGCTGAGCATTTATGAATCGGCGTACTGAGAGCACGGTTCGAGCCCGCCACCGGCGCATGGTGGGTGGGATAGGCGCGATCTGTACCGTCGTCGTCGCCACCGGCGTCGCGCACGGCCGGGTCGACAACGCGTGGCGTGTGTTCCGCGGCAACGCGGCGCTCACCGGCACGGCCAACATCGAGTTGCCGGCGGCACCGGAGCCCCGGTGGGTCTTTTCAGCAGAGGACAGCATCGAGTCGAGCGCCGCAATCGCCGATGGTCGAGTTTTCGTCGGCTCACTCGATGGTCGCCTCTATGCGCTGGATCTCGACAGCGGCGCCGAGCTGTGGCGATTCGAGACTGGCAGCGAGGTGAGATCTTCGCCCTCGATCTTCGGCAACACGGTCTACTTCGGCGACGAGTCGGGTACGTTCTACGCGCTCGACGTCGAGAGCGGCAGCGAGCAATGGTCGTACCAGACCGGCGGTGGCATCGTCTCGGCTGCCAATTATGCTGACGGGCTGTTGGTCTTCGGGTCTTACGACAACCACCTCTACGCCGTGGCGGCCGCAGACGGCAAGCTTGTCTGGAGCATCGAGACCGGCGGCTACATAAACGGGACGCCGGCAATCGTCGACGGCACGGTGATCTCGGTCGGATGCGACGGCGTGCTGCGACTCATCGCGCTGAAGGACGGCGTATTGCTCGGTAGCATCGAGATCGGTGCATACGTCGCGGCGAGCCCAGCCATTCGCGAAGGCGTAGCCTATTTCGGCACCTACGAGAACCAGGTGCTCGCGGTGACCCTGGCGGGCGAGCGACGATGGGCCTATGAGCACCCTAAGCGCAAGTTCCCGTTCTATTCCTCCGCCGCGGTTACCGATGAGCTACTGGTCGTGGGCGGACGCGACAAGATGGTGCACGGGATCGACCCGGCGACGGGCGCGGCACTATGGACCCACTCGAGCGGTGCACGCGTCGACTCGTCACCGGTCATCGTCGGTGATCGGGTATTCGTGGGCGGAAGCTCCGGTGACCTGGTGGCGCTCGACGCACAGTCCGGGGCGGTTGTGTGGCAATTTGAAACTGGGTCGTCGATCGTCGCGTCGCCAAGCCTGGCCTCGGGGCGCCTCGTAATCGGGACGGAGGACGGCGACCTCTACTGCTTCGGTTGAGATCAATGGGCCAGGACGCGCTGCCAGAAGCCGACTCTTCTCCCGAGTTTCACCCCGAGCCCGCAACGTCACGGACGCAGCGAGAAACGACCGGCGTCGGCAGCGTCTTCGTATCCAACTATCCGCCGTTCTCACAATGGACGGCCGACCAGTTGCCGAAGTACCGACAGGTGCTCGATACTCCGGCGGCCGGTGACGCCCCCCCGCTGGGGCTCTATCTCCACATCCCGTTCTGTCGAAAGCGGTGCAAGTTCTGCTACTTCCGCGTCTATACCGACAAGAACGCCGATGAGGTCGAGGTCTACTGCGATGCGCTCGCCCGTGAGATCGATCGCTACGCCAGGGCGCCGGCGATCGTCGGGCGCCCGTTGCGGTTCGTGTATTTCGGCGGCGGCACCCCGTCCTACATAGCCGCAAAGCACCTTCGCGGCCTGGTGGCCCGGCTGCGCGCGGCACTGCCCTGGGACAACGTCGATGAAGTCACCTTCGAATGCGAGCCGGGCACCCTCACCCAGACCAAGCTCGAGACCGTGCGCGAGCTCGGGATCACCCGGCTGAGCCTAGGCGTGGAAAACTTTGACGACGAGATTCTGCAATTGAACGGACGCGCCCACATGAGCAAGGAGATCTTTCGGGTGCTGCCGTGGATCCGCGATCTGGCGTTCGATCAACTCAACATCGACCTGATCGCCGGCATGGTCGGCGAGACGTGGGAAACCTGGCGCGACAGCGTGCAACAGGCGATCGATACACACCCGGATTCGGTGACCGTGTATCAGATGGAGCTGCCCTACAACACGCGCTTCTCGAAGCAGTTCCTGGAGGGCAGGCTCGAAGTGCCGCTGGCCGACTGGGCGCTGAAGCGCGAGTGGCACGACTACGCCATCCAGCAGCTCGAGACCGCCGGGTTCGAGATATCTAGCGCCTACACGATGGTGCGCGCCGACAAGCGCTGCGATTTCGTCTACCGCGACGCGCTGTGGCACGGCGCAGACATGTTGGGCACCGGGGTTTCCTCGTTCGGTCATTTGAGCGGAGTCCACGTGCAGAACACTGCGAGCTGGTCCGAGTACCTCGAAGCGGTAGGCAACGACGAGCTCCCGCTCGAGCGCGCCTTTGTCACGAGCCCCGAAGACCGCCTGATCCGGGAGACGATCCTACAGCTCAAGACCGGAGCCCTCGCCCGGAAGCACTTCGTGGATAAGTTCAACGTCGACGTTGTCGAGCACTTCGCCGCAGCTTGGGGCCGACTGCAATCGCGCCAGATGCTGCGCATCACCGACGACGGTATCGAGCTGACTCGCCAGGGATTGCTACAGGCGGACGCCCTGTTGCCTGAGCTCTACTCCGAGCGCTATCGCGACGCTCGGTATACGTAGTGGCCTGGGCTCGTGGTGTCGCCACGGTTGCGATTGTGCCCGTAGCCGCCGCACTGCTGATCGTATTGACCGGTGCACTGCGGCGAGTCGATGCGAACCACTTGACCGGGCCTCTCGCACAGACGCTGAGTGCGACACAGGACTGGCCACAGCTGCGAGGTCCGAACGCCGATGGCATCTCGCCGCAGACTGGTCTACTGAAAGTCTGGCCAGAGTCGGGACCGCGCGAAGTCTGGCGAGTGCCGCTTGGCAAGGGCTTCTCCGGGGTCTCCGTCGTCGGCGATCACGCCTTCACGATGTTCGGGCGTGGCGGCACGTACCTGGGAGCCTTCGATACGGCTACTGGCGTCGAGCGCTGGCGACTTCGGATCGACGAGATGTACCGCAACAGCTCCGGGGATGGCCCGCGCTCCACTCCGACCGTCGACGGCGGCCTTGTCTATGTGATCAGCGGACGAGGGCAGCTGGCCGCTGTGGAGGCTGAGAGCGGAGCCACGGCATGGCGGCACGATCTTCGTGAGGAGTATCGGGCAACCGGACCGAATTGGGGGTTCTCCACCTCACCGCGGGTTTTCGGCGATCTCATCCTTGTCGAGGCTGGCGGACACGGCGCCGCACTGTTGGCGTTCGACAAGCGCACCGGCGAGGAAGTTTGGCGCGCCGCCGGAGACCCCCCGGGCTACTCGACGCCGCTAGTGGTGCAGATCGGCGGGCGCCAGCAGGCCGTATTCTTCACCGGCCGGCGCATTGTGGGCGTGGATCCGAATAACGGCGCAATGTTGTGGGACACGCCATGGGAGACTACATATGGCGTCAACGCGGCAACGCCGATCTTCGTACCGCCCGACAAGATCTTCGTCTCCTCGGGCTACGGGGTCGGCGCGGCTCTGCTACGCGTCCTCACCGGCGACAGCCTCGGAGTGGAAACTGTATGGCGCACCCGGGAGATGAAGAACCAATTCAGCAGCTCCGTCCTGGTCAACGACTACATCTACGGCTTCGACAATTCGATCCTGGAGTGTATCGAGTTGAGTCGTGGTGAGAGAATGTGGCGGGCGCGCGGACACGGACAGGGCTCGCTGCTGTATGCAGACGGTCACCTGATCGTGCTGGGCGACCGCGGCTCGCTGACGCTCGTCAAGCTCAGTCCCGGGGAATACCTCCAGGTATCACGGGCGCAGGTGTTCCGAGGCAGGACCTGGACTGCACCCACACTGGCAAATGGAATCCTCTATTTGCGTGACGAACAGGAGCTCGTGGCTCTCGAAATCACCGATTCGAAGACTCCTTGAACCGAAATTCGCTCGGAGAACGGCTGCCTCAGGGCACTATCGCCGGCGACGTTGATCCCCAACCTTGGAATCCGATCGTGCGAATCTTGAAGACAACACTATGTGTGCTGAGCATCGCGGTTCCCATGACCGCTGCCGCCCAGTCTCCGCCGCAGGACGATCCAGCGCAGCAGCTCCCACTCCAGGCAACCGAATTCATCTTCGTGGAGGGCAGCCTGCCGCTAGTACCGAGCGCCAACACGATCGCCTCGAAGCTCTCGCTGCCGCTTCACGTGACTCCGAACAACGTCGGCATCGTCACCGCGGCACTGTTCGGCGATCAGCAGGCGAACGTGCTCGGTGATGCGTTGATCAACGTCAGCAACATCAACGTGCAACCCGGGTTCGGCGGCGTGCACGACTTCTTCGTGGTGCGCGGCTTCGATTCGATCAGCAGCAGCCTGATACTCACCGACGGAGCCCCGGAGCCCGAGGCGACCTTCTATCAGCTCTACAACATCGAGTTGGTCGAGGTTCTCAAGGGGCCGGGCGGCTTTCTATACGGCAGCAATCCTTTGGCCGGTACCGTCAACCTGGTGCGCAAGCAGCCTCTTGCTGTCAACGGGCTTCGCATCAACACGTCGGGTGGCAGCTTCTCGACGTTCGACGGTACGATCGATGCCAACCACGGGACCGCCGACGGACGGGTCGCGTTCCGCGTCAACGCGCTCGTACGTGATTCTTCCGGATACCGGGACGACCGCGATAGCAACGCGACGGCATTCAACCCCGCTTTGACCTGGGAGATCGCTGACCACCACTCGCTCAACGTCAACTTTGAGTATGCGCGGTCTGATTTCAGCCCCGAGGCGGGCATCCCGTTACTGTTCAACGAGATACCGCCCGTGCGGCTGGAGAACAACTACAACGCCGCCAGCGATCGGTCCGAGCAAAACATCTACCGCTTCCAACTCGACTACGAGGGCCGGCTCAGCGATACGGTTCGGATCCGCAGCAAGCTCTACTACCGTGGCCTCGACTGGCTGTCGGACGGCACACTGCTGATCGGCGCGTTTCCCGAGTTCACGCCGGCGTTCGTACCTACCGGCCGAACAATAGTGGCCCGTTCGCAGATCCAGCTCGACGACCAGCAGAGGGTACTGGGCAGCCAGTTCGAGGCAATTCTCGATTTCGATACCGGCAATGTGCACCACAGCCTGCTGACCGGTATCGAGACGTCCCGCTATACCGACGAGTTCACGCTCGATGCCTTCCTGCTCGGTTCGGTTGATCTGTTCGATCCGGTCGAGCCCGGCTTGCCGCCGTTTCCCTTGGGAAGCATCGGTGCGGGCGACGCGCGCAGCATCGTCGTCGCCCCCTATGCGATCGACCAGATCACCTTCGCCGAGCGACTGTATATTCTCGCCGGCGCCCGCCTCGACAGCGTCGACTTCGACGATCAACTGACCGGACGGTCGAGCAACGACAGCAAGCTGTCGCCGATGCTGGGCGCATCCTGGGCCGCGAACGACGAGGTGTCGATCTACGGAAACTACTCGCGCTCGTTCGCGCCACCGTCGCCCCGTACATTCGAGGACCTCGAGCCCGAGGAGAGCGAGCAGGTGGAGCTCGGCCTCAAACTGCGATTGCTCGACGGGCGCCTGCAAGCGACCGCCGCGGTGTACCGCCTGGTGCGCGACAACATCGCGATCCCGGACGACAACGGCTTCACGCAGCAAATCGGCAATCAACGTTCCTCGGGCTTCGAGCTCGAGCTTGCCGCCGAGCCAGGCCAAGGGTTCCGTGGGGTAGTTTCATACGCCTACAACGACGCCGAGCTGACGGAGTTCACCGAGCGCGTTACCGGCTTCACCCCACTTGGTGTGCCGTTTGCGCAAACCGTGGACCATGCCGGCAACCGCCCGGCGTTCGCGCCGGAGCATCTCATCAACGTATGGGCCAGCAAGACGTTCAGCCATGGGCTGGGCATTAGTCTCGGCGGCCGCTACATCGGCAATCAGTTCATCGCCGAGGACAACGTCTTCAACATTGACCACGCATTCACCATCTCGGGCACCCTGGCCTACGACTGGTCGCGCTACCGAGTCAGCGTCAACGTGCAGAACCTGACCGACTCGGCATACTTCGTCCGCGGATTCGGGTCACAATCGATCACCCCGGCGAGCCCGGTGGCCGCCACCTTGCGCCTCGGCTACGAGTTCTGATGTCTCCCAAGGCTGATGCCTACGACGTCATCGTGGTGGGCGGGGGCCCGGCTGGGTCGGCGACGGCAACGTTGACCGCCGACGGCGGGCTCCGCGTGCTACTTCTCGAGCGCGAGCAGTTCCCCCGCTTTCGCATTGGGGAGTCGCTCATGCCGGCCACCTATTGGACACTCGAGCGCCTTGGCGTGCTCGAGCAATTGAAGTGCAGCCGCTTTCCCGAGAAGCACTCAGTGCAGTTCTTCTCCGAGAACGGCCAAGGCTCGTTGCCCTTTTACTTCTCCGAGACCGAACCGGGGCCGAGTGCGCAGACCTGGCAAGTCGACCGTAGTGCCTTCGACCAAATGCTGTTGAACAACGCCGGCGAGCACGGCGTGGAAGTGCACGAGCGCGCCCGCACCACCGAAGTGCTATTCGACGGCGAACGCGCTCGCGGTGTCGAGGCGCGATTCGCCGACGGGTCGACGCATCTTCTCGAGGCCGGCGTGGTGGTCGACGCCACCGGGCAGTCGGCCATGCTCGCCAAGCGCCTGAAGCTCAGACAAGTGGATCCCAACCTGATGAACTGCTCCTTCTACACGCGTTATAGCGGTGGCTGGCGCGGCGAGGGCCGCGACGCGGGGGCGACGCTGATTTTCTACACGAGCCAGCCGAGAACCTGGTTCTGGTATATCCCGCTGCCGGACGGAGTAGTCAGCGCTGGCGTGGTGGGACCAATCGATCGGCTCGTGAAGGGCCGCGCCAAGGACCCCCAACGCGTTTACGACGAGGAGGCAGCCGGTTGCCCGGCGCTGCTGGAGAGGATCGAGGGGGCCGAGCAGCTGCACGAGGTCCGAGTCCTCAGAGACTTCTCATACGCCAGCCACCGCGTGGCGGGCGACGGCTGGGTGATGGTAGGCGACGCTTTCGGCTTCATCGATCCAATCTACTCGTCAGGGGTATTCCTGGCGCTCAAGGGCGCCGAATACGCCGCCGACTCGATCCTCGACGCGTTCGAGCACGCAGAGCTATCGGCGGAGCGGCTCGGGCGGCACGGCAACGAGTTCCTCGAGGGCGTCGAAGCGATGCGCAAGCTCGTCTACGCCTTCTACTCGGACGAGTTCAGCTTCGCCGAGTTTCTGGCACAGTTCCCCGACGTCAAGGACGAGTTGGTGAACCTGTTGATCGGCAATGTCTACAGAAAAAACCTCAGCCGACTGCTAGAGTCGATGGAGAAGTTCTGCGCGTTGCCGGCGTACGAGCCCTTCAGACTCCAGGAAACTACCAGCGAGCGTTAGGGCAGCCCGGAGCCAGCAAACGCCACAACCCATTGAAGAACGGTCCGACGAGGTGCGCATGAGTGGCAATCGGCTGAGACTCTACGGCTCATTGGCGCTGCTCTATGTGCTCCACAATGACTGGTGGCTCTGGAACGACGCGCGCCTACGCTTCGGGTTACCGATGGGGCTGCTCTACCACATCGCGTACATGGGGGCGACGGCGGTGGTGATGTACCTGCTCGTCACCCAAGCATGGCCGCACCACCTCGAAATCGATGATTCCGGAGACCACCGGTGACGCTGGCGATCATCGCTGTCTACATGGCAGCGGTGTTGTCGATCGGAGCCTTCAGCCACCGTCTGTTCCAGCAGACCGGCGAAGATTATTTCCTCGCCACCCGTAGCATCGGGCCCTTCCTTCTGTTGATGTCGCTGTTCGGCACCAACATGACGGCGTTCGCTCTGCTGGGCGCGTCGGGCGAAGCCTATCACGCGGGGATCGGGGTGTTCGGCTTCATGCCGGCAATCTCCGGCCTGGTGATCCCGGCGATCTTCTTCTTCATCGGCACGCGCGCTTGGGCGATCGGCAAGCGCCATGGCTACGTTACTCAGGTGCAGTTCTTCCGCGATCGTTGGGGGTCAGATTATCTCGGTCTGTTGCTGTTCGTGGTGCTGGTTGGCCTGGTGATCCCCTACCTGCTCATCGGCGTCATGGCCGGCGGGGTCACGCTCAACCAGGTTACCGGGGGAGACGTCCCCGAGTGGATCGGCGGGCTGGTGATCTGTCTGGTCGTCATGACATACGTGACCTACGGGGGCCTGCGCGGCACCGCCTGGGTGAACACCTTCCAGACCATCGTCTTCATGATCCTCGGAGCGGCTACCGTCTTCGTCGTATTTCGCAACATGGGCGGCGTCGGCGTGGTGATGAGCAGAATCGCGGCAGAGGCGCCGGAGCTGCTGGTGCGAGAAGGCAACTTTTCCCCGGTACGATGGCTCACCTACTCGCTGATCCCGCTCTCGCCGGCAATGTTCCCACACATGTTCATGCATTGGCTGAGCGCCAAGCGGCTGGAGAACTTTCGGCTGACGGTGATAGTGTATCCGCTGTGCATCGCCGCCGTCTGGCTCCCGCCGGTGTTGCTAGGAATCGCCGGCAGGCTCGACTTCCCCGGCCTCGTCGGCGGGCAATCGAACTCCATCCTCGTGCGGATGATCACGCTGCACGCACCCGGGGTGCTCGCCGGGCTCCTCGCCGCTGGCGTGTTCGCGGCCGTGATGTCGTCGCTCGACTCGCAGGTGTTGTCGCTGGGGACGATGTTCACCGAGGATATCGTCCGCCACTACGGTCACGCCGACCGCCTCACCGACCGCCAACAGATCCTCATGGGAAGGCTGTTCGTCACGGGAATCCTGGCGTTCACCTACACGCTGTTCTTGTTCTCCGATCGAAGCATCTTCGACCTGGCAACCTGGTCGTTCAGTGGTTTCGCCGCGCTGATACCGATCGCCATCGGCGCGCTGTTTTGGCGACGCAGCACCAAGCAGGGTGCGACTGCCTGCGTTGGAACGGTGGTCGTTCTGTGGAGCTACTTCTTCTACCAGGGGTGGGGTGATCGGACGTACACGGTCGGTGGAAGCGGCGTCATGGCTGTAGCGGTGATCCTGGCGGCGTCCAGCGTGGCGATGGTGGTCGTGTCGCTGCTGACGAGCCCGCCCGACGACGAACACGTCAACCGCTTCATCGCCCCGCCAGCCGGCTAGCAGGCCGTGGTGAAAGTGTGGTGGGTCTGGCGACAGAAACTTGCGAAGTACAGGCAAGGAGAGAGGAGGAGACGATGGTTACCCCATCGTTGACGAGGAACGACGCAGCATACGCGCGCAACCCCCTGTTGCCCGAAGGGTTACGGCGTAACCAGACCCACCACACTTTCACCACGGCCCGCTAGGCGACGCTGCATGCGCATCGCCTACATCACGGCTGGCGCGGCGGGGATGTACTGCGGTAGCTGCCTGCACGACAACACACTGGCAGCCGCCCTGCAGAAGAGCGGACATGATGTGGCGCTAGTTCCCATGTACACGCCGATCCGCACCGACGAAGACGACGTCAGCATAGACCGCGTCTTCTATGGCGCTGTCAACGTCTACCTGGAGCAGCACTGGAAGCTCTTCCGACGTCGTCCCGGCATCCTGCACTGGTTACTCGATCGGCCGGCTCTGCTCAGGAACGTCTCGCGGCTGGCGGGCTCGAGCGCCACGCAGGGCGAGGAGCTGGGCGCACTGGCGTTGTCGGTGCTGCGGGGCGAGGATGGCCGTCAGCGGCGCGAGCTCGAAAGCCTCGTTGCGTGGCTGCGCGACGAGTTCAAACCGCAGATCGTGCACATCACCAACGCCTTGCTGTTGGGCCTGGCGCGAACCCTCAAACGCGAGCTCCGCGTGCCGGTGCTTTGCGGCGCGCAAGGAGAGGACATCTTCATCGATCAGCTCGTAGAACCCTACAGAACGCGTTTCGTGGCGGAGCTACGCACCCACGCCATCGATGTCGACGGCTTCCTAGCACCGAACCGCTACTACGCCGACCATGTGCGCGGCTACCTGGCAACGTCGGCCGAGAAGATCCGCGTGGTGCCCCTCGGGGTCACGCTGTTCGGACACGAGACGCGGGCGCGGTCTGCGGACGAGCCGTACACGATCGGGTTCCTCGCCAGGCTCTGTCCGGAAAAAGGAGTGCATCGTCTCGTCGCGGCCTTCCACGAGTTGACCCGACGGGTCGGACAAGAGCGCGTGCGCCTGCGTATCGCCGGCTACGTGGGCAAGCGCGACGCGGCCTACGTCGACGAGCAGCAACGCCGGGTGACGAACTGGGGACTGTCGGACCGCGTCGATTGGGTCGGCGAGGTCGATCGCGACGGCAAGATGCAATTCCTCAGCTCGATCGACGTCCTTTGCCTGCCAACCGTTTACCGGGAATCGAAGGGGCTGCCGGCGCTGGAGGCGATGGCCAGTGCCGTGCCCGTAGTCGTACCCGCGCACGGCGGCTTTCCGGAGTTGATCGAGTGGACTGGCGGAGGGGTGCTGGTGGATCCAGAGTCAGATGACGCGGTGGTGGATGCGCTCGAGGCGCTGATGCGCGATCCTGAACGAGGCCGTGAGCTCGGCCGGGTCGGCCGCCAAGCGGTTCACCGTGAGTTCTCGGACGAGGCCATGGCAGCGGCGACGCTACGCGAGTATGAGCGATGGGTATGCACGAGCTGAGGATTCAGCGGAAAGTCGAGTTCTCCGATACCGACATGGCCGGGATCGTGCACTTCTCTCGGCTGATCGTGTTCATGGAGAATGCCGAGCACGCCTTCATCGACTCGCTCGGCGCGAGCGTGCACATGCACCACGACGGCATGCAGCTCGGATGGCCGCGGGTGGCGGTCGAAGCACAGTTCAATTCGCCGGCACGTTTCAACGACGTTGTCGACATCCACCTCCGCGTGCTACGCAAGGGAAGGAAGGCGATGACGTACGGGTTCTCGATCCACGTCGGCAAGCGTCTTGTTGGCACCGGCTCGATGACCTCTGTGTGCTGTGCCATGGAGGAATCGGGTCCGCGGGCCATAGAGATCCCTGCCTTCATCGCCGACCAGATCCAGGAAGCGGGGAGCGTCGAGTAACCCGGCAGGCATATTGGGAGGAGTCGCTTGGACCTGCAGGTCACCAACATCGTCAAGCAATTCGAGATGGGTGACGCCACCGTACCGGTGCTCGACGGAGTCTCGTTCAACGTCGCTGCGGGAGACTCGACGGCGATCATGGGTCCGTCCGGCTCAGGCAAAAGCACCGTGCTGCACATCATAGGTACGCTCGAGCCGCCGACCGCTGGCGACGTGAAAATCGGCGGTCGCAACCCGTTCGCTCTGAGCGAGCCGGATATGGCTCGCTTCCGCAACGAGTCGATCGGCTTCGTGTTTCAGGATCATCACCTGCTACCGCAGTACAGCGTGCTCGAGAACACGATCGTCCCTACGCTGGCGTTTCCCGGCAATGCCGCAGGTGCGGCACGCGCCCGGCAACTGCTGGAGCGCGTCGGGTTGGGGCACCGACTCGATCACCGGCCGGCACAGTTGTCGGGCGGCGAGCGCCAGCGGGTCGCAATTGCCCGAGCCTTGATCAATCGCCCGGCTGTGCTGCTGTGCGACGAGCCCACCGGGAACCTCGATCATCGAGCCGCCAACGCCGTGGCCGAGCTGTTGCTCGAGCTGCACGAGCAGGAGTCCAACGTTCTGGTCGTGGTGACGCATAACTCGGATCTGGCACAACGCTTCGGGCGTCGACTGGAGTTACGGGAGGGTCGATGCTTCGAGGTCTGATCCACCATTGGCGCGTCAACCTTGCCGTCACGCTAGCCGTAGCCGTGTGCGCGGCGGTGCTGACCGGAGCCCTGCTGGTGGGGGATTCGGTACGCGCCAGCCTCCGCGACATCACCCTCGACCGACTGGGCCACATCGATACATCGCTGGTCGCCGAGCGCTTCTTCCGCGCCGAGCTCGTCGATGAGATAGCGGCGCTCCCCGGCTTCGCCGCCGGGTTCGAACGGGTTGCGGGCGCCATCCTGCTACGCGGCAACGCCGTGCATGCCGACACCCGCGCACGCGCGTCGCAGATCAATGTGCTGGGCATCGACGACGCCTTCGTCGAGCTGTTCGACGAACCGACAACCTCCCCGGTATTCCAAAGCCAGGCTGGCGACCGCCAACCCGCGATGAGCTTCGCCCGTAGCAGCGGCCAATTGTTCCCGTCCATCGTGATAAACGCGTCGCTGCAGCGCGAGCTCGGTGCCGTGGTGGGCGACCAAATATTGGTGCGCTTCCGGCTCGGCAGCGAGGTGCCTCGCGATACCTTGCTGGGCAGCCGCGAGGCGGAAGACGTAGTCGGCACGATACGCACGAGTCTGGTCGAGGTCGTGCCGGATCGTGGAATCGGCCGCTTCGACCTCAACCCGCACCAGGCGTCGCCGCTGAGTGCCTTCTTGTCGCTCGACGATCTACAGGCTGCTGTCGAGCAACCGGGACGCGTCAATTCCCTGTTGCTGGACCGCCGCGGCACCAGCGTTGCCGACCCTCAGCCCTTGCTGGTCACCTCGCTGACCCTCGCCGACATCGGGCTCGGCTTAAGCGCCATCGAGGGCCCCGCGAACACTACGCTCATCGAGATCGAGAGCGAAGAGTTCGTCCTTCGAGCGGCGCTGGTGGAGACCATCGAGGCCGCCGCGCGCGACCTCCGAGCACCGACCCAGCGTCTGCAGGTCTACATGTCGAACAGCCTGCGGGTCGCGGACCGCCAGGTACCCTATTCGATGGTGTTGGCCCTGGACGTCTTGGACGACTCGTTGCCGTTCGGGCGGCTGCATCTGGTCGACGGAACGCCGGCGCCGGCGCTGGCAGCGGACGAGATTCTGATCAACGAGTGGACTGCGACCCAGCTCGGTGCGTCAACGGGCGACGAGCTGCGCATGAGCTACTACGTCGTCGGGCTCGATGAGCAGTTGCGCACCGAGGAGACCCGCTTCCGCGTGGCTGGAACCGTTGCGATGCGCGGCCTGGCGGTGGACGCCGATCTGACGCCCGAGTATCCGGGCATCGAGGGCATCGACAACATTGCCGACTGGGAGCCACCGTTCCCGGTCGACTTGAGCACCATCCGCGACGTCGACGAGGAGTACTGGGACGCCTACCGTGGCACACCGAAGTCCTTCGTCGCGGCGGATACCGGCCAACGGCTGTGGAGCACGCGATATGGCGCCACCACGTCGGTTCGGGTCGCGGTCCCCGCGGACGTCGACCCGGCCACGTTCAGCTTCGAGCTCGGCTCGATCCTGCTCGAGCGGCTCGAGCCGCAGGACTATGGGTTCCGCTTTGTCGACATCAAGAGCCAGGGCCTCGAGGCTGCAGCTGGGGCAACCGACTTCGGCCAGCTGTTTCTCGCCTTCAGCTTCTTTCTCATCTTGTCGGCGTTGATGATCGTCAGCCTGCTGTTCACCCTCGGCATCGAACAGCGCGGCAAGGAAATCGGATTGCTGCTGGCGGTTGGCTACCCGCTGAGACACGTGCAGCGAAAATTCCTGACTGAGGGAGCGGCGATCGTAGCGTTAGGCGGTGCCGCCGGATTGGTCGCCGCGGTGCTTTACGGAAACCTCATGCTCTGGGGTTTGCGGACGATCTGGCTGGCGGCGGTGGGCTCGCCGCTGCTGTATCTGCACGTGTTGCCGGTCACGCTGGTCATCGGGTTCGCCATCTCTGCGATCGCTGTGGTTGGCTCGATATGGATCGCTGTGCGGCGTTTGCGTCGATTGCCGCCAACCCGATTGCTGGCCGGTGTGACCAGGATGCCTGCCGCCACCGCTGGCGAACGCCAGCACCGTGGTTGGCTGGCCCCGTTGTGTTTCGCCGCTGCAATTGGTCTGCTGGGGTACGCGCTGGCGGGCGATCAAACGTCTAACCCGGGAATCGCTTTCGGAATCGGCGCGCTACTGCTGACTGCCGGATTGGCGGCCTTCTCAACTTGGTGTCGGCGGGGGCGCGGGCGCCTCAGGAGCTCCGGCTTCGCGGCGCTCGGCATGGCGGTTCGAAGCAGCTCGTGGAGCCCGAACCGCAGCATTCTAAGCGTGGCACTCGTAGCGTCGGCGTGCTTCGTCATCGTCACAGTGGCCGGCAACACCCGCGACCCGGCCCGCGAATCCCACGTTATCGAGGAGGGCGCCGGCGGCTACGAGCTCATGGCGATGGCCGACGTACCGCTGCATCAGAACCTCAACGACGTCGCCGGACGCTTCGATCTCGGCTTTGACGCCACTGCCGAGGCGCGGCTGCAAGATGTGCGGATCACCCAGCTTCGGCTGGTGCCGGGGGACGACGCCAGCTGCCTGAACCTGTTTCAGCCGCGCCGACCGCGGCTGCTCGGGGCAACGGACGAGCTTATCGATCGCGGCGGCTTTCGGTTCGCTGCGCTGAGCGCCGAGCTGGAGGCGAGCGCCAACCCCTGGGAGTTGCTACGCGTCGACCTGGGTCCGGGAGTGATCCCGGCTATCGGCGACGCCAACTCAATGCAGTGGATTCTCAAATTGCCGGTCGACGGCGAGTTGACCATCGAGGGCGAGCGCGGCGAGGAGCTCACGCTGCGGCTGGTAGGCACTGTTCAGGAGAGCATCTTCCAGAGCGAGTTGCTGATTTCGGAAGCCAACCTGCTGCGCTATTTCCCCGGCCGAAGTGGCTTCTCGTATTTCCTCATCGACGCGCCCGAGGGGCGTCAGGTCGAGATCGCGGCTTCGCTGGAAGACCGTCTCGAACGGTTCGGCTTCGACGCCACGCCGACGGCCGAGCGAATCGCCGGCTTCCTCGTGGTGCAGAACACCTACCTGTCGACTTTCCAGGCACTGGGGGGACTGGGCCTGCTCCTCGGTACAATCGGGCTCGGAGTTGTCCTGGTACGCAACGTGATCGAGCGGCGCGGCGAGCTCGCCACCCTGCGCGCCTTCGGATTTCGGCGCGCCTTCCTGGCGCGCATGGTGCTTGCCGAGAACGCCTTTCTACTCGCCGTCGGCACGATGATCGGCAGCGCATCGGCGTTGCTGGCAATCGCCCCGCGGTTTGCCCTTGCTGCAGTCGAGCTGCCGTGGGGCGTCCTGTTGCCAACGCTTGCCGCGGTGCTCGTGGTCGGCATGCTGGCGAGTCTGGCGGCGGTAATTGGGACATTGCGCGTGCCGCTCCTGCCGGCCCTCAAGGCGGAGCGATAGTGGCGGGGCTGAAGAGCGGCGAGACCAGCGCCTGGCACGAGGTGTGGGACATCGTGCGCCAGATTCCCTCCGGACAGGTAATGAACTACGGCCAGGTAGCTGCGCTCCATACTCGGCCGCTGACACCGCGTGCCGTCGGCTGGGCCATGCATGACTGTCCGGACGACGTTCCGTGGCACCGCGTAGTGAGCGTGCGTGGAGAGTGCTCGACGGATCGCGTCGCGGGAACATCCCCCGGACGCCAGCGACGGCGACTCGAGGCCGAGGGCGTGAGCTTCGGGAGCGACGGGCGCGTGGACATGACCTGCCACCGCTGGCTACCCGACCGTCATCGATAACGCGCCGTCGAACGCACGCGCGGTGGCATCGATGTCTTCGGGGCTGGTGCGATAGTTGCAGACGCAGGCGCGAATGACCTCCGCGCCGGTGGGCAGGTGAATCGTCGAGGCCCAAGCCCGCCCCGAGGCGATGACCCGCGCGACCACCTCGGGCGCGGTGGTGTGGCCGCATTCGATCTGCGGATGGCTGAAGCAAACCAGCGGCAGAGGAGTACGGTTGCACAGCAACCAGCCGGACTCCCCCAATCGTCGACGCAAGCGATCGCCCATATCTGCCTGATGCTCAACGCGCTCCGCGTAGCCTTGCAGCCCGACCTCGGCCAAAGCCATGAACACCTTGAGGCCGATGAACCGGCGACTCCACTGCCACGAAACCATGTAGGGATCGTCGGCGCCTTCGGGACTGGGCGGTACATACGTCGCGTGGACGTCGAACGCCGCACGTACGGCGGCGGGGCGGCGGCTGAAGAACATGCCGGCGGCCATCGGCACCGATAGCCACTTGTGAGCGTCCCAGGTCATCGAATCTGCCGCGTCGATGCCGGCTAGTGCCGGTCGGAGGCGCTCCGATAGGAGCGCGCCACCGCCCCAAGCGGCATCGGCGTGCATCCAGAGGCGCTCTTCGCCTGCCACCTCGGCAATCGACTCGAGCGGGTCGATCACCCCCGTCGCCGTCGTGCCGGCGGTCGCGACCACCAGAAACGGCTGCTCACCGCGGGCTCGGTCTCGCCGCAGCTGATCGCGCAACGCCGCCACGTCCATGCGGAAATCATCGTCAACCGGGACGCGCCGCACCGCCTTTCGGCCCAGTCCACAGGCGACGGCGATCTTCAAGAAGGTGTCGTGACCTTGCCCGGAAAGATAGAGCGTTGGTTGCGCCGGCAGCGCTCGCAGCCCGGTCTCAGGCAGAGCCGGGAACGCCGCCACCAGCGCCGCCAGCGTCGCGGTACCGTTGGCCTCGGCGCCACCGCTGGTGAAGTGGGCCATGCCGCCGTCAAGCTCCAGGCCGACGAGCCGTCCCAGCGAGCCGAGCACCAGGCGCTCCATCTCCTGAGCTGCAGGCGAATGTTCCCATGCGGCAAGCTGTGGATTGAACATCGCCACCAACGCATCCGCGACTACCGTGATCGGCGGAACAGCGGGGTTAAAGAGCCCGAAGTAGCGCGGGTGGGTGACGTGCACGGTGTCGGCCGCCAACCGCTCGACGACCCGTTCGACAAGCTCGTCGGGTGAGGTCGGCTTGGCAAGATCGAAGAGACCGCCGATCCGGGCGCGCACCTCGGTCACGGTGCACGATTCGGAAACCGGGCCATCGGCGACCTTCTCGTTCATTGCCCCCGCGACCTGGCGTAGGCGTCGCAACGCCGCCACCAGCTCGGTGTCAGGCATGCACCGCGACCTCCAGGTGTGCCGCCTCCCAACCGAGCATGGCAACCTTGCGCGCCGGGTCCCAGCGATAGTCACCGAAGTCGCCACTGGCGCGAAGCACGCGATGGCAGGGGATCAGGCAGGCGATCCTGTTGTTGGCGATGGCGCTGGCAACCGCGCGCGGCGCAGCAGGCCGACCGATCGCCGCCGCCACGTCGCCGTACGAAACAATCGCTCCTGGGGGAATCGCCAGCAGCGCCCGCCAAACCTGGATCTGAAAATTGGTGCCTCGAAGCAACAAGCGAAGCGGTCGATCGACCCGATCGAACGCGAATGCCTGGCGTGCTGCCGCTGCCGTTCCAGCATCGTCCCGCAGCAGCGCCGCCGCGCTCCAGTCCGAGGCAAGATCGTCGACGGCGGCCTTGTGCCCCCCGGCAACGGTAAACGCCAGCGCGGCAATACCCCGATCGCTCACCGCGATCAAGAACTCTCCGAACGCGGATTCATGGAACCCGAACCGTAGCTCCAAACCGGCGCCGCGCCACTTGTACTCACCGGGGGTCACCGCCTCGGCGCTCACGAACAGGTCGTGCAACCTGGACGGTCCGGATAGCCCGGTCTCGAGAGACGCTTCGAGCACCGAGGCCGACTCTCGCAGCAACCGCTTGGCGTGTTGCACGGTCACGAACTCCAGGAAGCGCTTCGGCGAAACGCCCGCCCAGCGCCGAAACAGGCGCTGAAAGTGAAACTTGCTGAGCTCGACATGAGCCGCCACATCGTCTAGTTGCGGCTGCTCGTCGGCATGAAACCGCACATATCGGATGGCTTCCCGGATGCGGCGATAGTCTGCGCTCATCGAATCCCCTCGAGGCTTGTTGTCAGCGAGAAGCCTACGCTACG
The DNA here is from genome assembly GCA_965205505.1 of Acidobacteriota bacterium. GTDB lineage: Bacteria > Acidobacteriota > UBA890 > UBA890 > WLXD01 > DASCOT01. The sequence goes on along the minus strand of CBDBHB010000009.1, from coordinate 998,963 downwards.
CCCGCCGCCGACAGGTCGCGACCCGATAGTTGCGCACGTTCGAAGGTCATCGTCATACAAACTGAAACTTCTGCGGTCGTTTGAGCGAATAAGTAAGATAGCGAGAGCAACCGAACCTGGTGCTCGCGCGTCTAACAGGACAAGGAACGGAAAAGTGGACTACGAAACCCGGGTCGTCGGGCCGAAGCACGGGGGGGCCCGACGACCCGGGGTTTAAAGGACTTGCAGATGCTGGATCAAATTATCCCTCTATCGCTCGCCGCGTTGGCGCTCTGGTCGGCCTGGACGGTCATCCGGACGGCGGTCGAGCTACGGCGCGAGCTCGCCGTAGCGGTCGTTCGTCGCTCGCCAAGGGCACCCGGCAACCCGCGCTAGCTCCGTCCCTGCGTCCGCCTGTTAAAGTCTCGCCCCATGGCGCGTTACGAGATCGAGCTCAGCGACGACACCGTCATCGAAGCGGACGATGCGCGCTTCTTGTGCGATGGCAGGTTCGTCGAGCTGCTACCACGCAAGGCCGCCTCGATCGAAGGTGAGCAGGCGACCGTGGTGTTCAACAGCTCGCAGGTGATAGCGATCGAGCACAAGAAGATCGGTTTCAGTGGCGGGTATCGGTTTGGCGGCGACAAGGACTCCTCGTTCGCCAAGACCGAGGGCTCGATCTGAGCTGCGGAACGCCCGACGCTGGCGAGCGCCACCGGTTCCGCCTGCGCTGCCCGGATGTCAGCGCTGGCTGACGAACCGTACCTCGAAGAGTCGCGGCCAGAGCTTGCCGGTGACGAACGTCCGGCCGCTCGCCGCATCGTACGCGATACCGTTGAGCACCGCCCCAGGATCGCGAATCAGGTCGGCGTCGATAATGCCCGACATGTCGATCCGTGCGAGCACCTCGCCGGTGCGAGGAGAGATTCGCAGGATGTCGTCGCTATGCCAAACGTTGGCGTAGATTTCGCCGTCGATGTATTCGAGCTCGTTGATCTGGTCTACCGGGCGCCCCTGATCGCGCACCTCGATCTGCCGAACCATCGCCATCGTTCCGGGATCGAGGAAGTAGATCCGCGAGCTCCCGTCACTCAGGATGAGCTGTTCGCCGTCGTGGGTCAGCCCCCAGCCCACGGTGAACTGCTGAAACTGCGCCACGACAGTGAAGCTCTCAAGGTCGTAGACGAAACCTATACCCGACTGCCATGTGAGCTGATAGACGCGCTGCCCGAGGATGGCGATCCCCTCACCGAAGAACATCGGTGGCAAGTCGACGGACTCGAGCACCCGACCGGTCTCCAGCTCGACCTTGCGAAGCGACGATTCGCCGCGGCGCCCGGTGCCCTCGTAGAGGTGGCCACTGTGAAACACGAGGCCCTGAGTAAACGCTGCCGGATCGTGTGGATAGCTACGCACCACTTCGTAGGTCTGGGTGCGAGGTGCGCTGGCCGAATCAACGCCATCCAGCGCCGGCCGATTGCCGTTGTCCAGCGCGCTCGTGCAACTCAGGGCGCCGGCGCCGATCGCCAACGCCAGGCCGCCGGCGCGCGATCGGCGATGCGCCCCGGGTGTGCGGAGTTCTCCGGCTCGAAACATGTCGCTCAGTATGCCGGTTCAATCGACCGAATGCCTCCCCAGATGGGTCGCTCGACCCTACGCGACACGCTCCAGCCGCGCCCAGAGATACTCCTTGAGACCACGCGCCTGGGCACACAAACAGCCGGCAACCCGACGCAGAGCCAGCGGGCAGGTCTCTCTGTACATGGCGCAGAACATGCACTGGACCAACAGTAGACATCCACCGATAAACTCCTCGCGGAACACTACATCCCGATCCAAGCGGGGGCCCGCAGCCTCGATCTCGACCCGTGCGTCGTCGAGGATGGTCGCCACTGCCAGGTAGCAGCGGTCGACGTCGTCTTGCGCCGCTGCCGGAATGAGCCTCAAGCTGGTATCTCGCTCCAGACAGATACGGCACTGTGCGATGCGGCGACGGGCAACGACGAACGAGCTTACCATCGGTATCAGCGCTCCTGCAGGGGCATGCCCAACTGTCCTGCAATACGTGAGACGGGCCGCCGCGCTTGATTTCGTCCGTCGGCAGGCGAGAATTAGGCTGATCGCTTATCCGCAGCGTAAGGTGTCCTGCGTCAGCAGACACTCGGAGGAATCTCATGCCCAGCCGCCCGGCCGCAGCAGTGAAGACGCCGATCGTCACGCGGCCCAACCAAATTGTCACGATCGAGCGCCACGTTCTCGATCGCCAGAAACAGCATCCCGACGCCACCGGCTCCTTGACGCGACTGCTTTACGACATCGCTCTCACCGGCAAGCTCATCGCCCGCGAGGTCAACAAGGCGGGCCTGGTGGACATCGTCGGCGAGACAGGGACAACGAACATCCAGGGCGAGAGGGTGCAGAAGCTCGATGAGTTCGCCAACGAGTGCTTTATCAAGAACTTCGATCACGGCGGCATGCTGTGTCTGATGGGCTCGGAGGAAGCCGACGAACCCATCGCCATTCCGGACAAGTTCGCCACTGGCGAGTACGTGCTGCTGTTCGATCCGTTGGACGGCTCATCGAACATCGATGCCAACGTGTCGATCGGCTCGATCTGGTCGATTTACCGTCGCGTTACCGAGCCCGGACATGGCAGCCTGGTGGATCTACTGCGCAAGGGATCCGAGCAGGTGGCAGCCGGCTACATCCTCTACGGCTCGAGCACCATGTTGGTTTACACCACCGGCGCCGGGGTCTACGGCTTCACACTGGACCCGGGCATCGGCGAGTTTCTGCTCTCGCATCCGAATATCGAGATTCCCAGGAAGGGCAACATCTACAGCATCAACGAGGGTTACCGGAACGTTTTCTTCGAGAGCACTCGTCGATTCCTGGATTATCTCCAGGAGGACGATGCGTCCACGGGGCGACCGTACTCGGCACGCTACATCGGCTCGATGGTGGCCGACGTGCACCGCACGCTGCTCTACGGCGGGCTCTTCATGTACCCGGCTACGCACAAGGCTCCCGGCGGGAAGCTGCGTCTGATGTACGAGGCCAACCCCATGGGAATGGTCATCGAGCAGGCCGGCGGCATGGCTTCAACCGGAACTGAGCGCATCCTCGATGTGCAATCCACCGAGCTGCACGAGCGCATACCGCTGTACATGGGGTCTGAGGAAGATATGAGGCTTGCCGTCGAGTTCGAGACCGGCGTGCGCTAGCAGGCCGTGGTGGAACGGTGGCGGGCCTGGTTGCGGCGAGTTGGGGCCAGATGCAAGGCGTCCTGCTTGACAGGCGGGCGCAAAGGGTAGGAACCTCCATCCCATACTTCTTACTTCCTGACCCCTCCATCATCCGCGCCATGCTCTCATTCCGCGCGGCAACCAACCGAGGGTGACTCGTGCGCCCCCGGATGCAGGCCCGACATGAAGCCGGATCTTTCCATCGGCTACGTGGGCTTCGGCGCCTACGTGCCGTCTACGGTCCTTACCAACCACGACCTCGAACGGATCATCGACACCACCGACGAGTGGATCCAGCGGCGCACGGGCATTCGTGAGCGCCGCATCCTGGGCGCGGACGAAACCATCCTCGACATGGCGGTGGCCGCCGCCCGGCAGGCGCTCGACGACGCCGGGATCACACCAGAGCAGGTCGGCGACATCCGCGTCGGGGTCAATACCTGGGCCCGCTTCCCGAGCCTGGCGACGCAAGTGCAGGCTGCAATCGGCGCCTTCAACGCATCGGCCGCCGACATATCTGCCGGCTGTGCCGGCTTCATATACGCGGTCGAGGAAGCGTACAACAAGATCTGGGTTTCGAAGGTGCGCGACGGCGATGAGCTGATCTCGTTGGTGATCGGTGTGGACGGCCTGTCGCACATTACGAACTGGACGGACCGCGGAACTTGCGTCTTGCTGGGCGACGGGGCCGGTGCCGTGGTTGTCCGCCAGGTGGATCGTGGCGGAATCCTGGCGATTCACACTCATGCCGACGGACGCTACGGCGACTACCTGTACTCCGACCCAGTACTCGAAACACAGTGGGCGCCGGGTTCGCCGGAGTCGTTCTCCAACAAGCAGACCGGTGTCCGTCCCTATCTGCACATGAGCGGCCGCAAAGTCTACGGTGTGGCGGTGCGCACGATGGTCAACGACATCCACACCGTCGTCGAGAAGTACAATCGCGACAATCCCGACCCGGTCAGCCTCGACGATGTGAGCTTCGTCTATCCACACCAGGCAAACCTGCGCATTATCGAAAGCGTTGCCAGCAAGCTTGGGATGCCACTCGAGCGAGTGTACACGAACGGGATCGTGCATTTTGGCAACACGTCCACTGCGTCGATCCCGCTCGGGTACCTCGATCCCGACGCGCGAGCTAACGGCGTACCGCGTCGTGGGTTCGAGATCGACGTTGCCTTCGGGGCCGGATTTGCCTCCGGGGCGATACTCCGAGAGGTGGAGTAGGGAGCTCGGGATGGTCGCTCTAGTGGCGAGCTGGCTCCCGGCGATCCGTGCCTCGGGCGTCGACCCGGTAGTAGCCCTTCGGGCCGACTGAAATGAAGCAACGGTCGTCAAGCTGCTGAGATCGGCGACAAGCTGGCGCGCGCTTCACCCGGCTGGATCGGCTTGCGCGCCACGCCACCGGGTGAGCACGCCCGAACCGGAGCCTCAGCTCAACCCGAACGCGTAGAGCGTGCCGCGGGTGCGCACGTAGATCCGACCGTCGGCGATCGCTGGGGTGGCGTAGCAGAGGTCGTCGAGATCCGACACGGTGATCGGCTCGAGGCCGCCGTCCGGCTCGAGTACCGATAGCATGCCGAGCTCCGACAGCATGAAGACCTTGCCGTCGCCGGCGACGGGCGACGCGTAGTACTGATCCACTGCGCCCTTCAGGCGTCCCTGCTTGATTACTTCGCCGGTCTGCGGATCAAACGACGTGACGATACCGCCGTCGTTCACCATGTACAGAACGTTGTTGTAGATGAGCGGCGATGGCAGTTGCGGGACGGAGCGGTTGTACTCCCAGATCAAGTTCTCGTCGGTCATGTCACCACGACCGCCCAGGCGGATCGCCAGCATGCCGTTGCGGCTCTCCAGCGCTGCTCGCAGATAGGCCCATTCGTCCGCATCGAGCATGTCGTCAACGTCCAAATCGGCGAGATAGAACCAGTTCCGAGCGCGGTTCTGAGGCATCTCATCGACGTTGATGAAGCCGTCGCCGTCGCCGTCGCGCTCCGATACAACCTCGGCGAAAGAAGGCAGGAAGACCTGATTCCCGGGCTGGTTGATCGGCGCTCCATAGCCGTTGATGTACGCGATACCGTCGAGGATGACCGGCGTAGATTTGATTTCGAACGAGAGACCACGCACCCACCAGATCTTCTCGCCGGTGTCTGGATCGTAGGAATCCAGCAGGAAAGAGCCCGGCAAGATCAGCTGCGTATCGCCCTCAGGCGACTCCCAGACCACCGGCGTGGCGTGCCCGCTCTTGGCCTCGGGCCGCTCGACCTCCCAGAGGATCTCACCGGTGTCCTTGTGGACCGCGACCATGAACGATCCGACGTTCTGGTCGCAGACCAGAATTACCTTGTCGTCGACGACGACCGGTGATGCACCCATGCCGTAGATGTTGTTGAACGGACCGAGCGGCACGCGCCAGCGCTCTTCGCCCTCGAACGTGTACGACACCATGCCGAAGTCGGGGAAGAAGACATAGATCGAGGCGTCGTCCACAGCCGGGCTCGGCGAGGCCGCGTTGTTGCGGTTGTCGAAGAAGTCCGCTCGAGGCCGCGGAGTCTCGCGCTCCCAAAGCACTTCGCCGCTCTCGCGATCGAGCGCTATCGTCAGCAGACGCTCATCATCCGTCGCCGTGAGGAAGATGCGCCGCTCCGATAGGATCGGCGACGAGTGTCCCTCTGCCAGCTCGGTCTTCCAGATAACGTTGGTGTCGGGGCCGAAAGTCGTCGGCAGGGCGCCGGTCTCGACCACTCCCGATCCGTTCGGACCACGAAACCGTGTCCATACCTCGTGTTCGTCCGACTGCGTGGGACTGGCGCCAGTGGCGAGTGGGAGGGCAGTCAACAGCAGCAGCAGCGCTGCAAGAGTCTTGCGCATTAGGGTCATCCGTCGTCGTAGGAGGCGTCGGCTGCCTGGCGCGCCGAAGACACCAGCCGTTGCTGGGAGCAGGTTGACTGTATCATCGAGCAATGGGGAGTCGCAGGGGCGTATTTGTCGCGGTAGGGTTGCTCGTTGTCGGCCTGTTGGCGTTGATCGTGTACTCGAGCATGGGCCTGGCACTGGTCACGGGCGAAATCTGCTTCACCTTCAAGGGTCGCACGGAATGCCGCGAGGCCTCGGGCACAACGCGCCAAGAAGCCATCCGCACCGCCGCCGAAATGGCCTGCTCGGCCTTGGCGACGGGCATGACGGAGCGCATCAACTGCACGCAGTCGGTGCCAACTCGCACCTCCTGGAGCAACCAGTAGCCGCCTAGCAGGCCGTGGTGAAAGTGTGGTGGATCTGGTTACGGCGAGTTGGGGCCAGATGTAAGGAGGCCTGACACAGGCGATGCCCTAGCCATCGTCCAGGAAGGCCAACGCCGCAAATGGCCCCAAATCGCCGTAACCCTTCGGGCGATAGGGGGTTGCGCGCGTTTGCTGCGTCGTTCCTCGTCAACGATAGGGTAACCATCGCCTCCTCCTCTCTCCTTGCCTCCACTTCGCAAGACCCTGTCGCCAGACCCACCACACTTTCACCACGGCCTGCTAGGAAGCGTGGCGGGCCTGCTAGCGTTTGCTGCGCACCTGCGCGCTGAGGTCGCGTCCGTCCAGGTCGGCCGGAGGCTCGATGCCGAGTAGAGCTGCCAGCGTTGGAGCGAGATCCGCGGTTGCGGCACGCTCGTCGTGCTGGCGTGCGACGACGCCGGGCCCGGCCACGATCATCGGTACGTGGGAGTCGTAGTCGAACACGGTTCCGTGAGTCGTTCCCATCGATTGATCGTCCAGAAAGTAGTCGTGGTACTGGACAACCAGGTCGGGGCTCCGACCCGGGAAGTAGTTGTTTCGATATCGTTGCGTCTGTAGATCGGGGGACGGAGTTTCGACCATCAGCTCGGTCGAGGTCCAAACGCGGTCGACCACCGAACAGGCGCCGAGAATTGCGGCGAGCTCCGCTTCGACGTCCGCCTTGTCGAGCTGTTGCTGGGCGATCACCGATTCGTCGAGGTAGTAGCCCGACTCGATCCACTCGTGATCGCCGAGCTTCTCGCGTAGCCGCTCGCCTGCTTGTTGGACGCAGAGGAGATCGGCACCATCGAGGCGCTTGCCCTCCAACCCTCGCGGCGCAACGTACTCTGGCATCACCTGAACACCGTGATCTGCGCTGAACGCCAACAGCACGTGGTCAAGACCAACGCGCTCGTCGATGAACCCCAGTAGCTCGGCAAGACGGAGATCAAGTCGCACCAAGATGTCGAGAACCTCCGGAGCGTTGGGGCCGTACGTGTGGCCCACATAGTCGAGCGAGGAGAACGACAGACCGAGAAAATCGACGCTGCCATCGGCGCCGAGGTCCTCGTTGACGATCAAGGCTTCCGCCAGCTCCGCCAGGTACCAGTCTCCCCATGGGCTGTTCGGAATCCGCTCGTAGAAGACTGCGCTCGGTGTGGGATCCGACCAGCCGAGCACGTGGGGAAAGCCACGCGCAAAGGCCCCGGTGTCGAGATGTTCGACATCGACCTCGGACCAGCGGCTCTCGTCGGTCAGCGGCTCCCAGGCGGTACCGTAGAAGCGGTCGAGCCGCTCCTCGCGGTTGAAGTCGACGAGCCAGTCTGGAAGCGCCCTCCCGTAGTAGCTGCTGCTCGTCCAGAAACCGTAGGTTCCGTCGTACCAGAAAGCACCGTCGGCGCCCTGGCCACCCAGCATGATCGCCGAGCGGTCCTTGATGCTGGCGGTGAACACTTTCGAGCGCGGATCCGCCGCCTTCATCCAGTCGCCGATCGCCGTCCCCTCCAGCAGCGCCGGCGACCGCCGTGCCGCCGGCCCGCCCGAGTAGACACTTACGTTTTGCTGCCGGTCGTACCAGTTGTTGCCGACGATGCCCGAGCGCGCCGGCTCGAGACCTGTAGAGAGCGTCGCATGCCCTGGCGCCGTGGCCGTCATCGAATGATTCTGATGTGCGTTGGTGAACACTGCACCGTTGTCGAGCAAGTGAGCCAGCCCGCCAGTGAAGAACGACCGGAAGCGCACCAGATAGTCGTAGCGCGCCTGGTCGATGGCGATCAGCACCACCAGTGAGGGGCCGTCGCCGCGCGGCGCCGGCGCCAATACGGGCGCCGGCGTCGAGGCACAACGCACCACCGACAAGGGCAGGGCACAAGCCAGAACAACGCGTAGAGCGAGCGAGTTTCGAGACAAATGAGCGGGCTCGCGGGTGGGAGTGGGGCGCAGACTAAAAGTCGAACGACCGCGTCATCTTGGCGATCACGGCCTGGTCCATCTGGCCGTAGAACTCCGGATCGTAGCGCACCGTCGACTTGTAGACCAGAAACAGGTCGTCGCCGGTCCGGCGGATGAAGTTCAGCCGCGCGAAGATCGACAGTCGGTCGGCGATGCTGTTGTACTGAACCGTCAGCCACCGCTCGTTGAAGTTGTACGACGCTCGCATGCTCGCCAGGTGGGTGTTGAAGGCGTCAGCCGGTAGCTCGATGCGGTTGAGGTCATAGCGCGGAGACAGCGACAGCTTCTCGTTGAAGCGCATCGTCATGCTGCCGCCGTACGAACGTCTCGTGCCGTCGAAGAACCCGCCGCCGCTGACGTTGACGCGGCCGCTGAGCCGCCGCGCCCGATACGACTCGAACGACGCTCTCCACTCGTTGTTGGTGTAGTCGCCGACGCCAATCTCCGCCTGATCCGATACCTCGAACGGCTCCCGAATTCGCTCGAAGGAACGCTGCACCATGATGCTGGCCGAGTCGCCCGACTCCAGCTGATAGCGCGTCCATAACGTGTGCTCGCGGGTCTCGGGGTTGCCGGCGGTATCGGTGATGTGCTCGACCACGGCGAAGAACATCATCTGCCGCATCCACGACAAGCCGGGTCGAGGTTTCCAGCCGAGACGATAATTCTGCCGTATCATGTCGTGCCGCCGGATGAAGCCCATGTCGGTGACGAAGTCGGGATCGACGTAGCTGTAGCTCGCTTGCGCGCTCCAGAGGTCGCTGTCCCAGCCGGCGTCGAAGGCACCGACATATTGCGGGCGCCCGACTTCGGAGTCTCGCGCCTGTGCGATGTTGCCGCGCACGCTCATGTGATCGAAGAAGCGGAAGCTGGCGTCGAATCCAGCAACGCGATTGTGTGCCCCATCGTCTTGAACGTTGGTCAAGATCAGGCCGATCGAGGAGCGCTCGAGGATGTCTTGGTTCAAACGCAGCGTCGTGTGGTTGCGCCCGACGTAGTCGAGCTCGGCGCTGTCGCCCGTCTGGGCGTTGATAAAGCCAATGCTGGTGTTCCCTATCTTGCCGGTCAGCTTGGCGCCGTACCGCATGGTGACCGGGCTTCCATCGAACAATCCGATATTGCGCGAGTGATAGAGCAGCGAGCTGGGGCCTCCGCGGCCGCGCTCTCCGCCGCCACCGAAATCGAACTTGTCCGACCCTTCCAGGAAGAACTCCCGGCGCTCGGGAAAGAACAGTGGAAAGCGCGTCAAGTTGACACGCTCCTCGTCGTCCTCAACCTGGGCAAAATCGGTATTGACCGTGAGGTCTGCCGTCAGGTTGGGGGTAATCTGGACCTTGAAGTCCTCGATGCCGAACTCGCCGCTACGGTCGGTCAGCGGCGAATCGGTCGCGTTGAGCGCCGTGTAGCCGCCGGCCAGGTAGGGCTTGAGCCGGTAGCGACCCGTGAGCGCAAGGCTTCGCAGACCGAGCAGGTGACCACCCTGCGAGATGTCGCGAAAGTTGAAGCCGCGGCGGTAGTTGCTCCAGTTGACCTCTTCGTTGGTACGCCGAATCTCGCGGTTGAAATCGATGCCCCAGACATGCGCACCGGCGTCGAACCTCAGCGCCTTGAAGGGGATCTGCATCTCCGCCTCCCAGCCATTCGGCGTGATTCTGGCGGCAGCCTCCCATTTCTCGTCCCAGCGGGAGTTAACGTTGCGCTCCCCCTGCACCGTCGCGTCGTACTTGGTGCCGAGCGCGTTGACACGGAACAGAAAACCGTTGCGGTGATCGTGGAACGTGTCGAGCAGCAGCGCGATGCTATCGTCGGTCTCCAGACGACTGTCGCGGCGCAGGTCGGAGGCGACGACGCGGTCGGGCTCGTCGTCGTACATCACGAAGCCCAGATAGAGGTTGCGATCGTCGAACAGGATGCGCACCTCGGTGCGATGTGTGGGAACTCCACCCTCTACGGGCTCGCGTTGTAGGAAGTCGGTCACCACCTCGGCCAACGCCCACACGTCGTCGTCGACCCGGCCGTCGATGCGGGGGGCCACCGGCGCTTCCGTGGCCGCCATTCGCTTGCCGCCCTGCCCGATCTCGGCTTCTTCCTCGGGGGTTGCCGCACGTGCCGACTTGACCGCGATCGGATCGGTCGCAGCTTCGAGAGCCTCGAGAAGCTCCTGCGCTGCCTCGTCACGCTGCTGCCTGCCTCCATCCTGGGGCACAGCCAAGGCCGGGGCAGACATCACCAAGAGCGTCAGTGCCGTACTCGCGAGTATCACCAAGGCGAGGCGGAGATCGCGGCGCGGTCTAAGAGTGTTCGTCAAGCGTCTTCACGGCCTCTGACAGGGGCGGACGGCGACCTGGAGCGGCGCGCGTGCGTCCAATCCACTGTAGGCGATCGGCCGACGGCCAAACAACACAAAAAACGCTGCCTCGCACGTTCTTTTCCTGGTCTTGACGGTTCTTTACACGACCGCCGTCAGGCGCGCCCGACATCCCGACAAGTCGCGACTTTGGTGGCCGAGCATGGCAGAGTCTAGGGCGTCGATCGCCCCCTTCCGTCCCAACCCGGATCAAGCGATGAACCGCACCGCACGTGTTGCCCCATTGTTGATCGTTGCCCTACTGTCGTTGACCGCGTCGATGCAAGCCGACCCGCAAGAAACAGCGCCGCCGCCGGCAAGTATCGAGGTCGACCCGGAGCAGGTCACGATCGAGGTCGGCAGCGCCGTTCAGGTCACTGCGATGGTGCGCGACGGCGACGGCAACGTGTTGGACGATGTACAGATCGTTTATGTATCGCGAGCGCGGCGCCGCGTCGGCGTCAACCCCGCTGGCACGATCGAGGCGTACAAGCCGGGCGATGTGGAGGTAGTGGCCATCGTCCCCAGCTCACCGGATGTGGACCCGCGCCGCGACGACGATGCGTTGCGTGCCGTTGTCGCGGTACACGTGCCGGTGCCACCGCTTGCTTCCATCGCCTTCACCAACATGCCGGGGCGCTATTACACCGGCACCATCGTACGTCCCGTGTTCGAAGCTGTTGACGTGTCGGGCGCTAGCCGCGCCGACATCTCGCCGGTGCTCGAGAGCAGCGATAACTCGGTTGTCGAGATCGATCACGTCGGGTCGATGCGGCTCGTCGGCCGCGGCACCGCGATGGTCACAGCGCGTGCCGAGGAGGTGCGCGACAGCATCGAGGTGCGCGTCTCAGCCGATCCCACGGCGTCGCTGCGGATGACATCGAGCGCCAGCGAGGTACGCACCGGCGAGGTGGTTCACCTCGAGGCCACGCCACTCGGCGGCGACGGTACCCCGGTGCCGGAAATGCCGGTGGTGTATGCGTTCCGCGCCCGCACAGATCAGCACGGTCTCGGGGAGCCGCCCTCCGGGCTGGTTACGGCTGACGGGCGTTTCGTCGCCGACCTCCCGGGTGAGTACACGATCCTGGCGACGGCCGGCCAGCACTGGGCATCGACAACTGTGGTGGCGACCCCGCGCAACGTACGGCGTGATATCGAGCTGGTCGGACACGGGCGCGTCGCCGATCGTAAGACCTCCGACCTGTGGGTCTGGGAGGCCCCGGACGGGGGTGACTATGCCATCACCGGGACCTGGGGCGCCGCCGGGCACGCCTACGTTTGGGACGTCACCGACCCACGCAACATTCAGCTCATCGACATGGTCAAGGTCGATGCCCGCACCGTGAACGACGTCAAGGTATCCGAGGACGGGAGCATTGCGGTGATCAGCCGCGAGGGCGCCTCGGACCGCCGCAACGGACTGGTGATCCTCGACGTGTCGACCCCGCGCGACGGGGTCAAGGTGCTAGCGCGCTACGACGACCAGATGACCGGCGGAGTGCACAACGTCTACATACACGACGATCACATTTACGCCCTGTCCGGCGGCCGCCGTTACGATGTCCTCAACATCGAGGATCCGCGCAATCCCTATCGTGTCGGGCGGTTCGAGCTCGACTCACCAGGCCGGTCGATTCACGACGTCTGGGTGATCGACGGAGTTGCCGTGTCGTCGAACTGGGACGACGGAGTGGTCCTCGTCGACGTCGGTGGCGGCGGCATGGGGGGCTCTCCCGTGAGCCCTGTGGAAATGGCGCGGTACGCGTATCCGAGCGGCTGGAACCATGCCGCCTGGCCCTTCAAGAGCTCGAGCGGCAGGTTCTACGTCATCGCCGGTGACGAGGCCTTCCCGCGTGAGCGCAACCCGATGGGTCTGGATCGCTTCGAGGGGCCACCGGTACAGGCTGCCGGCTGGATCCACTTCATCGACTTCGACGATCTCGAGAACCCGCGCGAGGTGGCCCGCTACCAGGTGCCGTTCGGCGGCACGCACAACTTCTGGGTCGACGGCGACACCCTATACGTCGCCTACTACAACGCCGGGCTGCGCGTCATCGACATCTCCGGTGAGCTGCTCGGCGACCTCTATCGCCAAGGACGTGAGATCGGCTACTTCCTGGCCGACGACCCACAGGGCTTCAAGCCCAACGCGCGCCGTACCTGGGGTGCGATGACCCACAAGGGGAACATCTTCTTCGCCGACAACAACTCCGGTCTGTGGGCGGTACGTTTGAAGCCCGATGCGGACGCGGACACTGCTGGTGCCGAGTGAACCGCGCCAAAGCGCGGTCGCTAGCAGGCCGGCTGAGGATCGCCAGAGAAGGGAGCCGGGTCGTTCACGCGCCCTTCAGATCCTCCAGCCGGTAGATGCCGCCGCGCCACAGCGCCAGCACCGCGGCTCTGGCGAAACATGCCTGCGCGAGAAGCACCCCCAACGGCAACAATGGAACGGTCCAGAGCCGCAAGCTGGTCTCTCTCAGCATGCCTATCTGGATCGCCATGATCGTTGCCACCGCGGTGACGTTCAACCACCGCGTCACACCGGTGGTCACCAAGATAGCGACAAACGGCCACACCACCATCACGATCTGCGCCAGGCTGCCGGCGGCGAGCAGCAGCACCGAGTAGTTGACCGCCCCCAGCGTGTTCTTCTCCAGCCCTCGGAACGCTGCCGCTAGGCTCGGGTACCACTCGACACGCAGAAAGGGCCCGGCGACAGCGCAGTGAGGCACCGCGCCACTTGCTTTGAGGTTGATCGCCAACCGCACGTCATCGAGCGGATCCATCGCCAGCGCCGCGTGCGTTCCGGCGCGCTCGTAGGCAGCTCGCCGGACGAGGTTGAAGCTGCCGAACCCCACCGCAGCGGAGCTCCGCGGATCGCTGACCCGCCAGGGTCGGAAGTAGCCGTTGAACAACAGCGCGAAGGCGGCCACGAACAACTCGAGGGCGGCGCTCGCAACGCGTACATCGGCCGGCATGGTCAGATGGTCGTAGCCGTGCGTCATGAGATGACGGACGGCACGCACCAGCACGGTACGCTCGAAGAGAACATCGGCATCGGTGAACAACAGCAGCTCCCCTGACGCAATCTCCGCGCCGCGCGGCAACGCGTGGTTCTTGCCGATCCATCCGACTGGCAGATCGGCGACGTGGATTACCTTCAGCCGCGAGTCCGAAGCGGCCAGCGTGTCGAGCACGCTTCCGGTGGCGTCGTCAGAGCGATCATCGACAGCAACGACCTCCAGATCCGGATAGTCGAGATCGAGCACGGAACGCAAGGCGGGCTCGACCATCTCGATCTCGTTGCGCGCCGGCACGATGACGCTGACGCGCGGCAGGGTGGCCCGCGTCTCAGCGTCGGGCAACGGCATGTCGCGCACGAAGCTCATAGTGCCGCTTCCACGCAGGGCATCGATCGCAAAGGCAGCCCAGGCCAGGCAGGTTGCAACAGCGAGCACCAGCACACCCACCTCGATGGGCTAATCGACACCACGCCAGCGGCGTAGGAATCGCAGCAGGACAGTGGCAGAGTTATCGGCCGCCAGGCGACTGAAGGTTCGAATTTGGTTGCGTCCCGCTCCGCCCCCGGCCAAGTCTGACAGCGAGCGAAAAGCCAGAAATCGCGTGCTGTTGATCGCGGCCACCTGGGCCACGGCCGCCGTTTCCATATCCACCGCGTCGGCCTCGAACGTGTCCCAGATCCACTCGCGAAAGGCGGTGTTGTCGAGGAAGGTCGGCCCCGACAGGCCGTTGCCACCAACGACGAGACGGGGCGTCTCGTCTAGGCACTCGCCGGAACTGACACAGCGCTTCAGCGCAAACTCTCCGGCAAGCTCGCGGGCCTGTGCCAGCATGCGCTCGTCAACCGCGAACCAGAAACGTCGCTCGCCACGTTGGGAGTCGATTCGTGCCCCTGGCAGAAGCTGCCCGCGCGGGAACATCATGCCGAAGTTGGTGAACTCGTTGGCGCGGCCACCGGTATCCCAACCATCGGGCGTCTCGCGGGCGAACACCATCTCCTGATGTTGGCCCCAGCGTGCCGGAACGGTCACATCGCCAACGTTCAAGCCAGGGTTGGCTCCGCCGGCGATACCCGAGAAGATGATGGCTCCCACCTCGAAGTGATCGATGACCGCCTGCGTCGCCGCCGCCGCATTGACCATGCTGACGCCGACAAGCAACAGCACCACAGGGTGTCCCTCGAGGTTGCCCACGTGGTGCGTGCGGCCGGCGAGCTCCCGCGTGGCGTCGATGCGCGACGCTGCCAGCAACTTTTCGAGCTCGGACTCGACAGCGCACATGATGACGACGCGGATAGGCTCCCGGGCCGCGAATGAGGATCGAGTGGCGCGGGGTCCCCCGGTTGGTGGCTCGGCGACCCGGACGTTGGCGCACGACGTGCTTACGCACGCCACCAGAAGCAACGCAACAGCGAGCCGACTGCGCACCGGGCAGCCTCCTGACCCCCGCCGACCGAG
The DNA here is from genome assembly GCA_965205505.1 of Acidobacteriota bacterium. Classification (GTDB taxonomy): domain Bacteria; phylum Acidobacteriota; class UBA890; order UBA890; family WLXD01; genus DASCOT01. Next base: position 983,695 of record CBDBHB010000009.1, on the reverse strand, counting down.
CAATCGCGATCGACTACTGCGCCGTTAGCGAATCGCCCTCAGCGGCAGTGCCCTGGACGAGCCGGCATACCACTGACTGCCCGAGCACGCGGGTGACCTCGAGCAAGCCAACGCGGTCGGTGATCCGGTCGAGCACGTTGCCCTGCGCATCCTTGATCTCGTCGACGACGCTCATGACGGCAAACTGCTGGCCAACTGTGACACCGAAGTTCTCACCACGATCAATGTAGTAATCGTCACCGCGGGTGCCGACGATGCTGGCCGGCGGCATTACCGGCTTGAGTCCCTGGAAGCTCTGTGCTTGGCCGACGATCTCTTCAACCGCCTCCTCGATCGCCGGGCGCAGCGCTTCCTGGGCCAGACCCGCGTCGAAGTCCTGCTCGAAGCTGACGTTGTTGACGTGGATGCCACCGAGGCGCTTCTTTCCCTTGCCCTCAGCCACCACCAAGATCTCGCTGGTTACCGTGTTCACCACGCGCACGTCGACGACGCTCTCCGCCTCGGTAAAGCGCCCGCCAATGCCGCCGATGCCGACACGCTTGCTCTCCACCGAGAACTGCGTGATCGAGCCGGTTATCATGAGCTGGGCTCCCAGGACCTGGCCGATCTGCGCTGCCGACGAAGCGGTGACGCGTCCGCTAGCACCGAAGTCCTGCTCGGCGAGTATCGCCTCGAGCTCTCGGCGTTCGATCACCGAGAAACGGCCCGACCGCACCAGCTGGGTGGCAAGCTCGTCGGCAGCGGCCGATCCCAGACGGTCACCCCAGTAGCCCGATGTGGCTGTTGTTGTAGAAGTTCATCACCGCGACACGCACCTTACTCTGCGCCTCGACGGGAGCGGGGGCAACGACGGAAACTAACGACGACGCATGCGAGCGCGACTGCAGCGATTCGAGACAGGCGATGGTTCACGAGCGCCTCACGGTTTGGAGCAGCGGGATCCTGAGCTCAGTGTATTGCAGATCGCAACCCCGGTGCACTGGTGCTGCCCTCGGAAACGTGCGCCGAGCGCCTCAGCGAGCCAACGGCGTGCTGAACGGTATCGTGCCCCGGATCGGGTGGCCGTCGCCGCTCGAGGTGCGCCAAACGACGGTGTGCTCGCCGGGTTCCAGATCGCTCAGGACTTCGACACAGAGCGAGTTCTCGTCGCCGGCGTGCAGCTCACCGAGCTCCTCCGTATCGTGACAGCTCAGGCTGATGCGACTGATCGCCAGCTCCGGTTCCAGCGAGAACCAGAGACGGATCTCGGCAGGCGACGCATCGAGCGCGGCGTCCTGCTCGGGGACGCTACCGGTCAGGCGCAAGTGCCTGGCCTTCGGCGCCGCTGCGAGCAGGGTCAGGATCGCGAGAGCTACGAACACTGCCAGAATACGATTGTCCAACCGCTCGTTGTCGAGGCGTTCGTTCGCGTGTTTCATCGCCAGCCTACTGCCGCTAACTGAAATTCGTCTCCGATTGTCCGAAACCTACGGGTCCCGCTGGCAAGATGCAACCCGGCCTGAACCGGGAACGTGTGCGGGTCACTGAATGCCAACGCGTCCGCGCACCGACTCGATCAGCTTGGCGGCGTCGTAGCCGATCCCCTCCTTGAACACCAGCGTCACGTTGCGGATGTCGCGCGGGTTGGCGACGGGATTGCCGTCGAGCACCACCAGGTCGGCTTGTTTTCCGACTTCCACAGAACCGACCTCGTCGTATATGCCGAGCACCTTGGCACCGTTGGCACCGATGATCTGTATCGCCTCGACCGGGGTGAAATCGGTCTCGAGCAGGAGCTCGAAATTGCGCTGGTCGCCAAAGCCCGGCAGCGCCGCGCCATAGCCGGTCGGATCGACTCCCGCCGCCAGCACGCCACCGGATTCGACGAACTTGTAGTCGTACTGCAGCGCTTTCAAGAACAGCTCGGGCGCTATCGAACCGCGCTCCTCGATACGCGCCGCCGCCGCGACAACTTCCTCGAGCGCTCCGGGCGCGAGCGCCTCGCGAGCCCGCGGGTCGAGCTCGGTGCGACCCTTGACGAACATCTCGTACACCACCGGTGTGGTGGTCATTGGAACGCCGGCCGCAACCATTTCCCTGAAGGTAGTTTCCACTTGCTCGCTCGAGAGATCGAGATCGGCAACACTCTGCATCAAGTTGCTGGAGCAGGCGTCGGGTGAGCGTGTCTCGTCGTAGTCGCTGTTGGTCAGAAGACCGTGCTCGATGTTGTCGATACCTGCCTCGACCGCCTCCCGAAAGCTGACCGAGCACAGGTGCGCGGTCACCTTGATGCCGTGCTCGTGGGCCTCGTCGATTGCCGCCGCGAGCTCGTCGCGGCTGATCCACGTGTAGGCCTTGAACCAATCGACGCCTTCTTCCGCCCAGTAACTCACGACACGACGCGCGTGCTCGGGGTCGGACAGCCGTGCCATGTTCAGGGAGCCCTGATCACCGGTGAGGTAAGGGCCGGTTACGAACATCCGCGGTCCCGGCACCTCTCCCGCCTCGATCGCCTTCTTCAGGTTGATCTCGGCGTACGGATACTCGCTGCCAGTGGTGCGAATCGTCGTCACCCCGGCGGCCAAGTACAGACGTGGGCCCGTGAAATTCATCTGCACCGCGCGGCGCGACGTCGTGTAGTAGCTGTGATCGTGCAGCCCGACGAGGCCAGGGATCACCGTGTGACCCTTTAGGCTCACCACCTCGACATCAGGTCCCACATCGATGGAGTCGGCGGCGCCCACCGCGGCGATGCGACCGTTACGGATGAGGATCGTTTGATCCTCCATGGCCGGAGCGCCGGTGCCGTCCACCACCCGCACGTGGGTCAGCGCCACTTCCGGAGAGTTGATGGCAACGTACTCGAGGACGTCCTCCGACAACTCCTGCTGCGTCGGCGCAGCAGCGACAAGGGTGACCGTTGCTAGGGCGACAGCAAGTTGCTTCCTCATCTGGTGTCCTTCCTACTCGTCAGTGGCGGTCGTTGGGGGTCTGCGTCGCTGATTCCGTCGCCGTGTCGCCGTCGACCGTGAAAATCATCTTCATGCCCGACTCCAGGTGCTCGGCGATGTGGCAGTGAACCATCCACCGCCCCGGGTTGGACAGCTCCAATAGTAGATCGGTGGTCGAGGCCACCGGCAACAGCACGGTGTCCTTCCACGCCAGATTGTCGTTGGGGACGCCGTCCTGCTGCAGTACGAGGAAGCGCTGTCCATGGAAGTGGATCGGATGCTGCATGGCGTGAAACGAGCCTCGGTCGTTGGTGATGCGGATCTTGACAACGTCGCCGACCTGGAACTTCCAGTCGTCGATCTCGGTGTTTCGGTTGCCGGTAGTCGGATCGATCAGCAGCCACTGGATCTGTGCCCCGGTGCTGATCCAGTTCATCATCGGCATGGTCCCGGCCCACTCCGCCGGGTTGAAGTACACGCGGTCGAGAGCCATCAGCTGATCGACAACGAGGGGTAACTCCCCGGCCTCCAGCCGCAGGACCAGCTGGTGATCGGGCGGGCGATCGAAGTGGTCGCGGTAGGCCCGGATGTCTGTTGCGATGTCGGCGTTGGCGCGCAGCATCGCGTGGCTCCTGGTGAGGTCGACGCCGACCGGATCGTCGCCAACCCGTACGATTCCGAGCTCCTTGGATTCCGTAAAGAACGCGCCGGCACGGTGGTTGATTCCTTGAACGACATTGACCATGCGTACGCGACCAGGCTCCGCGAATCGCACTTCGACGATATAGCGCTCGGCCGGTGCAATGACCAGGTTGTCGGCCCACACCTCGCGCTCGAATCGCGACACATCGGTGGCGATCACCTTCATGGGGAGAGACCTGGCCCCGCCCTCGGGACGAAAGCTCAGATTGAACGTACGCGTGTTGGCAACATTGGTGAAGAAGAAGCGCACCACCTCGCCACGCATTGCCTCAAGCTCGTACTGTGGCTCGCCGTTCACCAGCAGCATGTTGCCGAACCGCCCCATGAGCATGAAGTTGGCCGATTCGGTGCCATAGGGTATGAAGCCCTGCTCGCCGAGCAGCAGGTCGTCGAGCATGAGCACCTGTTCACTATTCACCGGCCCGTAGGCGTTGCTCCCGGCCGGGTCGACGAGCATGTTGCCGTACAGGCCCAGGTCCTGCGCGATGTCCTCGCGGTGGTGAGGGTGGTACCAGTAGATTCCCGCGTCGCGGAAGTACACCTGATACCGGAAGCTCTCGCCCGGAAGAATGGCTTCTTGGGTCACCCCGGGCACGCCGTCGAACCGGTTGTCGAGACGCACGCCGTGCCAGTGAACGGCGGTCGGCAACGCGGTCCGATTCTCGAAGTTGACGAAGATCGTCGCCTTCTCCGGAACATGGATCAGCGGGCCGGGTATCTGACCATTGAAGCCGTACATGAAATAGGTGCGACCGCCCAGCTGCCGGCGGACAAGGCCAGCCTCGAGATCGAGCGTGCCGCCATCACCCAGCCGGACGATCTGGCTCGGCCGGGCCAGCGGCACCGCTTCTGGATCCGCTACCGGAGGAAGCCACGGCGTGGCCTCCGGGCGCAACGCGGCCACACCCGGAACCATCGGTACGGCCGGGTGCATCGGCGGCACCGGGGCATTCAGGGGCATCCCGGCGGCATGATCACCACCGTGTCCAGCGGCGCCATCCGCCGTTACCAAGGCCAACGGGGCCTGAGTTATCAAATCCTCGGGGCTCATACGCGAGCTCGGCGATCTACCGCGTAGGACCAACCGTCCGTCACGGGTCTCGACGTCAGGCGACGCCTCCGCGCTGATCCAGATCGAGAACTTGTTGTGCGCGACCTCGCCGAGATCGGTGAGCCCGTTGCGCACTTCGCCAAGTCGAGTCACCGGGTCCAGCCATGGCGTCGTGACCCAGGCGACATAGGCCGCGGCTCCGAGCTCGGAGGGATCCGGGAGCCCCTCTATGAGCAGGGTAAGACGATAGCGCTGCCGGCCCTCGACCGTTACCGCGATGCCAAACGGTGAGCCCACCCGCCCGAGCTCGACCAGGCCACGAGCCTCGCCTGCTCGCAACGTTGGAAACAGCTCCATGCAGTGCAGATCCGCCGAGGTGGTGATGGTGGTCTCGGCAAAGGCGCACCGGAACCCGGTCGTTGACGCTGCGGAGTCGTCGGAGCCTGTGGAGCTCGCCTGCTGCGCGACGATGACTCCCGCTACCGACGTTGAGGTCGTCAACGTCGTCGCCACGAGGATCGCCGCCGCCACCAGCCCAACCCGTCTGCAGTACGGCTTCATACGGGCACGATACGCGGCATCGAGTCCATACTGCAATTCGGCCGTGCACCGAGACTACCCGGACGTCCCGTGTCAGCGTCGGGGGGTGGCGTCACGGGATGCACCATCGTGGCCGCAATTGGCTTTGGCCGCCATTGCCACGCTGCTAAGCTCGGATTGGCCTGCTGCCAGGAGAACGATCCCATGCCCTGCCTTAGCGACCACCGCGGCGCAACCTCATACGGCGTGCTGCTCGGCATGCTGATGACGGTCGGTATCAGCGCCGGCATGACCACGTCGGCGAACATGTATTACGGTGGCGAAGATGGCCTCAGCCTGGCGAATCCGCTGTCTGGTGAGCTGCGCGACCGCGTCAACCAGAACAAGACGGTTGCCGACATGACGACGATCGGCAAGGCGAACACGGCATACTTGTTGCGCACCGGGCGGTACGCCGAATCCATCGCTGAGCTCGAGAAAGGCATGAGGGGGCTCAGCCTCACCGATCCGTGGGGGACGGCATGGGTCTACCACACCGACGGCAAGCACTTTGTGCTCGCATCGCTCGGCTCCGACGCCGCCCGCGGCCCCAAACCGCCGCAGGACTGGGGCAACGACGTGTACGAGCCGGATCTGATCCTCCGCGACGGTGATCTCATCCAGGCGCCACGGGGCATGCGGCTGGGATCGTAGCGCTACGTCGGCGTTGGCCGCCCCTGGGCCGGCTCTACCAGGCGACCGTCGAAAAGATGAACGGTTCGACGCGTAACCTCCCGCCACCTGGGATCGTGGGTCACCAGGCAGATAGTCGATCCGGCGTCGTGCAGCTCGGCGAGCATCTCGATCACCACGCTGGCCTCCTCCGAGTTGAGGTTACCGGTGGGCTCGTCGGCCAGCAGGATCTGAGGCTCACCAACCACCGCTCGGGCGACGGCGACCCGTTGTTGATGCCCACCCGAGAGCTGACTCGGGTAGGAACCGGCCTTCGACGCCATACCGACGCGGTGCAGGGCTTCCCGCACACGGTCCCGCCGCTCACCGCCGGGCAGGCCCAAGTAGCTCAACGGCAGGTCGACGTTCTCGAACACGCTCATATCGCCGATCAGATTGAAGCTCTGAAAGATGAACCCGATCTCGCGGTTGCGCGTTCGTGCACGCTGGGCGGCGGGCATGTCCTCGACGGCGCGCCCATTCAGTAGGTAACTGCCTGCGGTTGGTGTGTCCAGGAGGCCGAGAATCGAGAGTAGCGTCGTCTTGCCGCTGCCGGACGGTCCGTCAACGCCGACAAACTCACCGCGCTCGATCTCCAAATCGACGCCGTCCAGGGCGACGCTGCGCGCAGCGCCGCTGCCGAACGCCCTACCGACCCCTCGTAGCCGAATCATCGGTCTGTCGGCCGCGTCGCCGTCACCCTTGCCGCAAGATACGGTAAATTCCGGCTCCCGTGCGGACCGCCCCAGACCGAAAAGCCGCGCCAAACTACCGAGCATCGGATCCTCCGTGGAAGCGGCGGAGCGCCGGTAGGCTGGTCGCTCGCCGCGAAACTCACTCGACCCTGCCAAGTTAGACGCAGCTTCAGCGGCCGACGTTTCATTTCGCGCCGGCGATTGCCGTCGCTCCGTCCGCCGCAGCGACGAGTCGCACAGTCGCCACGCTGTAGCGCCGTGCACCGCCGCGCTGCTTTCTGCCGCCGCCGGCCTCGGCAGGCGAACGACTTGCCCGGCCTTCCGCTCATACGTATGATTCATACGAACGTTCGAGCTGGATCGACCGAGCTCTCCCAGTGTACCGCCACCGGCAAACAAGAGCCCAGGCGGCAGACATGCCCCACGGACGCGATGACCACGAACGCGACGACCACGAAGGACCGCCTGATTGACGCAGCGGAGCAACTGTTCGGTGACAAGGGCATTACCGCGACATCGCTACGCGACGTCACCGCCCTGGCCAACGCCAACCTGGCCTCCGTCAACTATCACTTCGGCAGCAAGGACTCGTTGCTAGCGGCAGTGTTCGAGCGCCGATTCCGACCCATGAACGACCGCCGACTAGAGATGCTCTCAGGGTTCGAGGCCGAAGGCGGCGAGCGCCCGGTGTCGTTGGAGCAGATCCTTTGGGCCTGGTTGGAGCCGCCGTTCCACATGCGCCACGAGTCGGGCGGCGCCGGCGAGCGCTACATGCGAGTAGTCAGCCGCGTCTATGCCGACCCCACCCACTCGATCCACGAGCTCTTCCTGCAGCAGTTCGAGACCGTTCGCGAGCGCTTCCATGACGCCCTCGCGCGCGTGTTGCCCACGGTGAGCTCCTACGAGATCACGCGCCGCATGCACTACTGCATTGGCTCACTGGCGCACACCTTCTGCTGGTGCCAACACATCCCCAGCCTCTGTTCGACGGCGGAGCCGCAGACCGACGAGGTGCTCCACTCGCTGGTCGCGTTCGCCGCTGCCGGAATGCGCGCGCCAGCGGACTCCGAAGTGCCCCTCGGAACGCTCGATGGCGCCGCGGCGGCGGCGAAGGCACCTTCCCGATGAATCGAGCCGCCAGCGCCGCTGTCGTCCTCCTCGCTGGCGTCGGCTGCGTCTCCACCCCCAACGCCGCCAAGCCAACGACGGCTCTCCCGTTGCCCGCGGCGTTCGGCGACCGGGCGCCTGCTGAGCCCATCGACGTCAGTGCCAGCTGGTGGTTGGACTTTAGCGAACGCGGCCTGACGGCGGCGGTGGAACGATCGCTTCAGCACAACACCGATGTCCTCGCCGCTGCCGCACGCATGGCGGGCGCCGAGGCCACCGCGCGAATCGCCGACGCTGATCTGCGCCCGCAGCTCGGAGCCAGCGCCCTGGCTACGCGCCGCAAGCAGAACTTCGTCGGCTTCCCGATTCCCGGCAGCGACAACCGCGTTCTCAGCACCACATCGACCAACTACGGGGTGTCGCTCGACCTGTCGTGGGAGGTCGACCTCTGGGGCCGCCTCGGCGCCCAGGCCCGGGAGGGCCTCGCCACCTACCAGGCTAGCGAAGCCGACTACGCTGGCGCTCTACTCTCGATCGCCGCACAGACCGCCAAGGCCTGGTTCGCGGTGGCCGAGGCCCAACAGCAGGTCGATCTCGCAACGCGTACCGTACTCAGCTTCACACGCTCGGTCGAACAGGTACGCGCGCGGTTCGAACGCGGCGTTCGCCCGCCGCTTGATCTACGGCTGGCGATGGCGCAGGCCGCCGGCGCCGGCGCCACGTTGCTGGCTCGGCACCAGCAACTGGACGCTACCGGCCGCCAGCTCCAAGTGCTGCTCGGGATCTATCCCGGCGGCGAGTTCGAGTTCCCGGCAGCGCTCATCGACGCGCCTGCCCAGGTGCCGTCTGGGCTGCCGGCGGATCTGGTTGCGCGCAGGCCCGACCTGGCTGCCGCCGAGCGCCGGCTCGTAGTAGCTGACCAGCGGCTCCTCGGAGCACGCGCTGCGCTGTATCCGCGACTGAGCCTGACTGCGTCCGGTGGGACATCGACCAACCAGCTGGGTAAATTGGTGCAGGGTGATTTTTCGGTATGGAGCCTGGTTGGCAACCTCGTGGCGCCACTGCTCCAGGGCGGCCGGCTGCGCGCTGGAGTCGATGTGGCACAGGCCGGCATCGACGAGGCTGCCGCCGCCTATGTGGGTACAGCGCTGCTCGCCTATGCCGAGGTCGAATCCACGCTCGCAGCGGAGACGCTGCTAGCCGACCAGGTGGGCCAGCTAGAAGTTGCGTCGGAGCAATCCGGCGCCGCCGAGCGTCTCGCCAACGAGCGCTACCGAAACGGTCTGGAAGGCTATGTCCCCGTGCTCGAGGCGCAACGCCGCACCTTCGACGCCGAGAGCGCGTTGCTCGCCGCGCGCCGCCAGCGCCTCGACAACCGTGTTGATCTGTACCTGGCACTGGGCGGTGGATTCCACGTCGACCGCGGCTATGCCGAGACCACAACCACCTCGACCGAGTTCCCTTCGGAGAGCTAATGTCCTGTAACAGAGGTTCGTTGCATATTGTGGCGCGCGCGACTGAGTCGAAACCAAGGAGGCTCGACGACGGCGATGCTGAGGGTATCGCAGAGGAGGGCCGACGCCGGAGGTGGCCAGTCCCGCGGCCACCCGGAGGGCTGGGTCGATATGGGGGCAATCTCAGCGTTGCGATTCGTCGACGATGGGCACCGCATCGCCATCCTCATCGCGCCTTGAGCTTGCCCCCATCTCGACCCAGCAATATGCAACGAACCTCTGTTACAGGACACTAGCGATGAGCCGCAAGGTCGCCACCGTGCTGAAGATCACACTGCCGATCCTCGTGCTCGCCATCGCCGGGGCGGCGGCCGCGTGCGCCCGCGGACCGAGAGCCGCGTTGTGCCCGAGGTCTCTGGACAAGTGGTATGGGTATCGCCTGATTTCGTATCCGGCGGCTTTTTCGAGGCCGGCGCGCCGCTGTTGCGCATCGATGCGCACGACTACGAGCAAGCTCGCATTCGCGCTCGCGCCGAGGTTGCAGCCTCCGGGCTGCGCCAGGCGCAAGCGCAGGCAGAGGCCGAGATCGCGGTGCGCGAATGGCAACAGCTGGGCAACGGCACCGCGTCGGCATTGACCGCCCACGTGCCGCAGCTGGAGAATGCCCGCGCCGCGTTAGCGGCGGCCGAAGCCAACCTGGGGCAAGCGGAACGCAACCTCGAACGCACAGAGCTACGCGCGCCTTACGCCGGCCGCGTGCGCGAAAAGACAGTCGACGTCGGCCAGTTCGTTGCCGCCGGGACAGCCGTGGGATCGATCTACGCTATCGACTTCGCCGAGATCCGGCTACCGTTGCCCGACGGCGAGCTCGCCTTCCTGGCGGAGCTGCCACTGGTATATCGAGGGGAGTCTCAGCGCGCCGGGCCGCGCGTGACGGTGCGCGCCGAGTTCGCCGGCCAGACACACGAGTGGCAGGGGCGCCTGGTACGAACGGAAGGCGAGATCGACCCATCGAGCCGCATGGTCCATGCCGTTGCCCAGGTGCGGAATCCGTACGGGCGCGGCGCTGATCCACAGCGCCCGCCGCTCGCGGTGGGCATGTACGTGCATGCCGAGATCGAGGGTGCGATCGCCAGCGATGTCGTGCTGCTACCTCGCGCAGCGGTGCGTGTTGACGGCCGCGTGCTCGTCGTCGATGAGCAACAGCGCCTGCGCTTCCGCGAAATCAAGATCCTGCGTGCCACGCGTGACACTCTCGTGGTTCGATCCGGGCTGCATGCTGGCGAGCAGGTGGTGCTGTCGGCGTTGGATGCGGTGACCGACGGCATGGTGGTGCGTGTCGATTCGCGGGCCACCGAACAGACGGGCGCCGGCCAGCTAGGCCGATGAACGGCGCGATCGGCTGGTTCGCTCGCAATCGCGTCGCTGCCAACCTGCTCATGGCGTTCGTGCTCGGCGCGGGTCTGATGACCGTCAGCAATGTCCCGCAGGAGGTGTTCCCCGAGTTCGCCCTCGACCTCATCCAGGTAACCGTGCCGTATCTGGGGGCCGCACCCGAAGAGGTCGAACAGGGAGTCAACGTACGCATCGAGGAGGCGGTCCAGGGCGTCGACGGCATCAAGAAGCTGACCTCCACGGCCGCCGAGGGCATCGGCACGGTCATGATCGAGCTCGAGATCGACGCCGACGCGCGCAAGGTTCTCGACGATATCAAGACCAGCGTCGATGCCATCGAGACCTTCCCACAGGAAACCGAGAAGCCGATTATTCGCGAGCTCACGAACCGTCGGCAGGTGGTCGACGTGGCGATCTTCGGCGACACCGACGAGCTCTCGCTCAAGCACCTGGCCGAACGCGTGCGCGACGAGATTGCAGCGTTGCCCGAGATCACTCAGGTGGAGGTTGCCAACGCGCGCCCCTACGAGGTGACGATCGAAGTCTCCGAAGATTCCCTGCGCCGGCACGGCATCACCTTCGACTTCATCGCCAACGCGGTGCGACGCTCTTCGATCGACCTGCCCGGGGGCTCGGTCAAGACCGCCGGCGGCGAGATCCTGCTGCGCACGATGGGCCAGGCATATACGGGGGATCAGTTCACCAGGCTGGTGCTGCTGACGCGGCCGGATGGAACCCACCTGCAGCTAGGCGATGTCGCCACCGTGGTGGACGCCTTCGCCGACACCGACCAGATCTCACGCTTCGATGGCAAACCGGCGATGCTCGTGAAAGTCTTACGTCGAGAGCGCGCGCCTCTGGGTGCCGGAGGGAATCACGCTGACCACCTGGCAGGATCAGTCGCGGGTGCTGCGAGATCGCCTCGACATGCTGCTTCGAAACGGACGCGTCGGGTTCGCACTCGTGTTCCTGTCTCTCGCTCTGTTCCTGCGCTTGCGGTTGGCGTTCTGGGTGAGCCTGGGCATCCCGGTCAGCTTCCTCGGTGCGATCTGGTTGATGCCGGCGATGGATGTCTCGGTGAACCTGATGTCGCTATTCGCCTTCATCCTGGTACTCGGCATGGTCGTCGACGACGCCATCGTGGTGGGCGAGAACATCTACACGCACCAGGAACGGCACGACGATCCGCTGCGCGCCGCGATCGAGGGTGCCCGCGAGGTGTCGAAGCCAGTAGTTTTCGCCATTCTCACCAGCATGGCTGCGTTCGCCCCGCTGCTTGGCGTGCCCGGCGTGATCGGCAAGATCATGTCCACCGCGCCGCTCATCGTGATCGCGTGCTTGGCGTTCTCATTGGTGGAATCCCTGTTTGTCCTGCCGACGCACCTGTCGTATCGACGGCGCCACACGGCTAACGAGCGCGGTCTGTGGTTCCGGCTCCAGCGCAAGATCACGGCCGGGTTGCACTGGTTCATCGACAGCGTCTACGAACCCGCCTTGCAGATCGGCTTGCGCTGGCGCTATCTCACCGTCGCGGTCGGTGTAGCGACATTGCTCGTTACCCTGGGCCTGGTCAACGCAGGCTTCGTGCGGTTCATCTTCATGCCTGATATCGAAGCCGACTTCGTCATCGTGTCGCTGACGATGCCGCAGGGCACGCCAGCGGAGGTCACCTCGTTGACCGTACGGCACATCGAGGACAGCTCCGAGCGCCTGCGGCAGGAGATCATCGACGAGTTCGGCGTCGACGTCTTCGTGCATACGTTCGCGGCGATCGGGGCCCAGCCCATGCAAGCAGCCCAGCGCTCAGGGTTCGGCGACTTGGAGATTGGCGGCTCGACGACCCACCTTGCCGAGGTGACCGTGGAGCTCACCCCCGCTGAGAGCCGCAATGCGGTCTCCAGCGAGTGGGTCGCGAACCGCTGGCGTGATCTGACCGGGACGATCCCTGACGCCGTGCGAGTCAACGTCACGGCCTCGTTGTTCTCGGCCGGAGACGACATCGACGTTCAGTTCACCGGCCGCGATCTCGACACGCTCACCGCTGCTGCGGACATGCTCAAGGATCGTCTCGAGGGCTACGACGGGGTTTACGGGATCAGCGATACGTTCCTGGAAGGCAAGCGCGAGCTAAAGCTCGACATCAAGCCGCAAGCCGAGGTCCTCGGTCTGACCCTGTCCGACCTCGGCCGCCAAGTGCGACAGGCGTTCTACGGCGAGGAGGCCCAGCGTATCCAACGAGGCCGGGACGACGTGCGAGTGATGGTGCGGTACCCGGAGCGACAACGGCGCTCCATCGGCGATCTCGAGGCGATGCGAATCGGCACGCCGGGTGGCGCGGAGGTGCCGTTCGCCCAGGTGGCGACGGTCGAGCCGGGTCGTGGTTACTCGACCATCGAACGGGTGGATCGAAGTCGGGCGGTGAGCGTTACCGCATCGGTAAACCGCGCCGTCGCTACCCCGGGAAACATCAACGCCGACTTGGCCGATACGGTGCTGCCGCAGATCGCCGCTGCGATCCCCGATGTCCGTTTCTCGTTCGAAGGCCAAGCCGCACAACAGCGTGAAACCACGGGAGGCTTGGTACGCGGCTTCTCGCTGGCGCTCATCGCCATCTTCGGACTGCTGGCAATCCCGCTGCGCTCCTACGTGCAGCCCCTGATCATCATGTCCGCCATCCCGTTCGGCCTCGTGGGCGCGGTGTGGGGCCACATCATCATGGGCCTCGACCTGACAATCCTGTCGATGTTCGGCGTCGTGGCCCTCGCCGGTGTGGTGGTCAACGACAGCTTGATCCTGGTTGACTACGTCAATCGGCTACTCGAGACCACCGAGAATGTTCGGAGCGCGGTGCTCGAGGCCGGACGAGCGCGGTTCAGGCCCATCCTTTTGACCTCGGTCACGACCTTCGCAGGGCTGTTGCCGATGATCCTGGAGAAGAGCTTGCAAGCTCAGTTCCTGATCCCGATGGCCGTATCACTAGCGTTCGGCGTGCTCTTCGCCACCTTCGTCATCCTCGCCCTGGTGCCGTGCAGCTACATGATCGTCGACGACGCTCAGCAACTCCCGGAGCGGTTGAGCAACTGGTGGAACCGTCGCGAGGCCGATCTCGGCGAGCAGAGTGCGGACGTGGTCGTCGGCCGTCGAGATCCCGCCGCGGGCTGAGCCGAGGGCTCTCTCACAGGCTCAACGTCGCCGGATCAGCAACCCCGCATCGCCAGCACCAGGATCGCCAACGCGGCGACAACGCCGCCGGCAAAGAGTACCTTGCGGTTCCGCGCGGTGGCTTGCACGCGTGCAGCAGCTCCATCGCCGATCCTTGCCTGTAGCGCGGGCACACGCGATACGAGATCGTCCAGCGCCGCAACCAGGGCGCGCGGGTCGGCGAAGCGCTCCTGCGGGTCCTCGGCGAGACACCGAAGAATCAGCGGATCGATCTCCGGCGGCACCTCGCCGCGCACCTGGCTCGGAATCCGGAAGCCGCCCACCGGCAGGGTTCCCGTCAACAGCTCGTAACCGACGACGCCTAACGAATACACCAGCGCGCCTTGGCTCGGGGCATCGTCGGGGCGGGCCATACGCTCGGGCGCCAGGTAGCGCACCGCGCCGAGCGAATGCAGCGTCGCCGTAGAGCCCGAATCCATGCCCATCGGTACCATCGGCATGCCGACGTCGATGACCTTCACAGTGTGCCCATCACCACGGACGAGGATGCGGTCCGAATCGACGCCCTCGCAAGGCAGGCCTTTGCCGTACGCATGACCGAGTGCTTTGGCGGTGCCGCGCAGCACCTCGATGACGTCGCGCGTATCGAGCCGACGGTGCGTCAATACCTTGCGGAGCGATGACCCCTGAACGAATTCCATCACCGCGTACACGCGGCCCTCGTGCTCGCCGCTGTCGAGCACGCGCGCGACGTTCTCTTGATCGAGCTCGCTCGTGGCCGCCAGGATCTCCAGGCGTCGAGCGCGCAGGACATCGGACTCCCCGGTGGGATACAGCTTGATGGCCAACGCCTGCGTACCCGCGCCGACCGCTTTGTAGACCCCGTTGTGCCCGGCTTTGTCCAGCCGCGCCTCGACGCGATAGTCACCAATCTGCTCGGGTAGCTCAGTCATCGATCTCGATCACTAGCGTTGCTGCGCCGATCTGCAGCTTGTCGAAATCACTCAACGGGGCGGTGTCCACAGGCTCACCGTTGAGCCGGGTGCCGTGGGTGCTATCGAGGTCTCGAACGTGGAACGCCTCATCTTCCCACACGATGCTCAAGTGTCTCTTGCTGGCTGCGGGGTCCGATATGACCAGGTCACACTCAGGGTCGCGGCCGACCACGACCTCGCCGTCGGCAAGCTCGAGCGCGTCGCCGCGACCAGGCCCCTCGCTTACCACCAGTCTGGCTGGCGGCGGCGTGCGCGGCTCACGCGTCGCGCTACCCCGCGGCGCGATCTCGAGCGTGCGGATCGGGAACGGGATGACGATATCGTTGCGCCGGAACTGCTCCCAAATTTGGGTGCGTAGCGCGCTTTCGATGCGCCGCAATGGGCCCATGTCGTCGACCCAGGCGCGTAGCTCGTAGGTGATCGAGCTTTCGTCGAATTTGGATAGGTAGACTTCGGCGCTCGGCCGATCCAACACCCCTTCGACCTGGTTGGCGGCTGCGAGCATCGTCGCCTTGACCTTGTGTGGCGGCGTCGAGAAATGCGCCCCGACATAGATTCTCGACATGTGCAGCGGGTGCGGATACAGGTAGTTGGTGAGGGTCTCCCGCGCCATGTTGGCGTTGGGGAAAATAACCGTATCGTTCTGGCGCGTACGGATCGAGGTCGTCCGCCAGGTGATCTGCGTTACCCGCCCCTCATGCGGGCCAACCTGAATCCAGTCGTTGATACGGAAGGGACGTTCGAGCGCGATCACCACACCGGCGAAGAAGTTCGTCAGGATCGGTTGCAGCGCAAGACCCAACACCAACGATGTAACCGCGCTGGTAGCAAGCAACGGCCCGAGATTGTCATTAGGAAACGCCACCGAAACGATCATCACACCCGATACGGCGTAGATGAAGAAACGGGTGACGCGCGGCAACAGCGGCGGCACCTCGATGTCCCATTGACGCTTGAGCAGAACCTCGTAGCCGAAGTAGGTGGCGCCGCGAATCACCACCACGATGACGAAGAACCAGACAGTTGCCACCAGCACGCCGCCTCCCCGGTCCATGTCGCCAAGGCCCAACACGTTGGCAACGGCGACGCCGAGCGCAAAGGCGAGCAGGGATGACGGCAGCCCGAGTGCCCGCATCAGCGGATAGCGGCAGCGTAGCGTGAGCAACGCAACGAAGACCAGCGCCGCAGGCACGCCTCCGGCGAATAGGGTCGCTGCCAGGCTCCCACTGAAGCCGCTCGGCATGAGCACCTTTCCTAACAGGCCGTGGTAGAAGTGTCGCCGGCCTGGTTACGGCAAGTCCGGGTCAAACGCAAGGCGGCTCAGTCGTCCAGCAGCCCGTGCTCGCGCATCCACGTCTCGTTGAGCTTCGACAGGTAACGCTCACCGGAGTCGGGAAGCAGGGTCACCACCAGCGCATCATCCGCGGCGCTGCGTGCGACGCGGCGCGCCCCGACAACCGCCGCCGCCCCTGACGAACCGGTGAAGATGGCCTCGCTGCGGGCCAACTCGAGGACGGCGCGATAGGCCGCCGGATCATCCACCGTGATCACCTCGTCGATGTAGTCCCACCACACAGTTTCGGGCATGAAGTCCTCACCGATTCCGTCGATCAGGTACTGGTGGATCTGCTCCTGCGGTGGCGTCTTTCCATGTTCTTTGTAGTAGGCGTAAATCGAGCCCACCGTGTCGACGCCGACGACCCGAACATCGGGGTTCTGCTCCTTCAAGTACTTGGCGGTGCCGCTGATCGTGCCGCCGGTCCCCATTCCAGTGACCCAGTGGGTGATGCGCCCCTCGGTCTGACGCCAGATTTCCGGGCCAGTAGTGAGGTAGTGCGCCTGCGGGTTCGCTTGGTTGTAATACTGGTAGGGAAGATAAGCGCCTTCGTCGTCGCGCAGTCGCTCGGCGACCTTGTAGTAGGAGCGCGGATCGTCCGCCTCGACCTCGGTAGGGCAGAGAATTACCTCCACACCGAAGGCCTGCAGCAGCGCCACCTTTTCCTTGGGAATCTTGTCGGCCGCGGTACAGACCATCCGGTAGCCCTTGAGAATAGCGGCCATGGCCAAGCCCAGGCCGGTATTCCCGGAGGTCGGCTCCACGATTGTGCCGCCCGGCTGCAGCTCTCCGGACTCTTCACCGGCGGCGATCAACGGCAGCCCGATGCGGTCCTTGACGCTCGATCCCGGGTTGAACGATTCGATCTTGGCGACGAGCTCGGCACCGTGCGGCCAGAAACGCCGCAGGCGCACCAATGGTGTGTCGCCAAGCGCTCCCAGGATGTCGTCGAGGATCTCCACCGGCTCGCTTCTCCAGCCACCCCAGCCGCGGAAGATGCGGATATAGTGGGGCCCTCGACCGCACTCCTACTCGGCGCCAGCCAAGGTCGGAGGCAGAAGTTATCACGTCAGCCGGGACCGTATCGTCATGCGCAATTCACCGGCCGGTATCGACCCAGAGGAGTTACTCGAGCGCCTTGGCGGACAAGGGGAACCGGTCATTCTCGACGTGCGATCTCGTTGGGAATATCGCCGGGGCCACCTGCCTGGAGCCCGGCGTACGCCGCTCTGGAGGGCGCTTCTGGCGTCGACTGCCGAGTCACTCAGAAACGCGCCAGAGATCGTTGCGTACTGTGAGCTGGGGCCGCGCGCCTGGCTAGCGCGCGAGCTACTCGAGCGCCGTGGCGTAGATGTTCGCCTGCTGCGCGGCCACATGTCGCGTTGGCGCCGCCACCGCCTACCGCTGGCCGACTAGCAAACCATAGACACTAGTGCTCCTGATCATAAGTACGGTGACGTTTGTGGCGCGCGCGACCGGGGCGAATTGTAGGAGCGGCGACGAGGGCGATGCTGGGTGTATCGTCGAGGCGCCGCGACGCCCAAGGTGGCCGGTCCCGCGGCCACCCGGAGGGCAGGAGCCGTACTTATGATCAGGAGCACTAGCTTACGATCAGCTCCGTTTCTGGATACTGGGCATACCACCCGAACCAGAACGCCCGGAAGGCATTCAGGCGCGGCAGCCCTTCCACGGGGGTCGCCAACGGCACCAGTTGATCCTCGCGAGCTTCCCACAGGTTGCCGTGTTCGTCCTCGATGCGGTTGCCATCGACGAAGCGCACCAGCTTCGCGGAGGGCGACGCATAGAGCCGGTTGGCGCCATCCTCACTGGTGACCACCACCAGGTCGCGCCCGGCAAAGTCGATCTTGAATAGACGGTTGCGCTGCAGGAACGCCACCGAGATCGCCAGCGCCTGATCTCCGTCGCCGCCGGGAAAGCGTATAGCCAGCACTTCGTCCTTGTTCTTGAGCCTCGAGTCTCGATTCGGCACCTCGAACATCAGCTCGTCGGTAGCGAAGTAGTCCGCGTAGGCCACACCCTCGCCGTAGTCACGCTCGAAGCCAGTGTCCAATGACAAGACGCTCGTATGCGGATTCGCGGTGCGCCAGTCACGCCAAGTTGTCGTCACCACCGGCAGGGGACTGAGGCGCACGCCGCTTCCCACCATGTCACCCACCAGCGGCTCGCCAGTGATGCTCGACCATAGGGTCGACGACGGCTCGTCGAACAGGAGCTTGTTGGAGCGAAACAGCAGTCCGGAAGTGTCGAGCTTGACCACCTGTCCGTCCACCTCACTCTTGTAGGGGATCACTACCCCGCAGAGGGTGCAGTACACCAAGGTGATCTCCAGGTCACCGATGGTGTCCCAGGCGAGCTCGTGCCAGGCGAGAATGCGCTTGGGATAGGCGCGGGCATGGCCGTTGATGTATAGCCCGAACACGATGTTGTCGTCGTCGAGATAGGAGGCTTCGGCTACGGAAACCGTCGGCGGGTGGTCGAGCGCCGGAATGCCCCCACCGCCAACCCGCACGCCGCCCCAGTCGATCTCGTCGATGCGCACCGCTGACGTACCTCGGAAGAACTTGCGGAATGCCTGATCGAAGCTGCCATAGACGTTGGCCTTGAACCTACTGATCTGAGCATGGGTGTTGTAGGGTTGCGCCCACATCCAGTGGCGCCATTGGTCGAGATCGTCGCCGTACTCCTGCCCGGTCTGCGCCTCGAGGAAGTCGAGGATGCGCTCGCGCGTCTGCACGCGGGGGTCGGAGGCCGGTGAGCTCCCGGCTCCATCACCTTGGGATTCGGGGTCGTCGGAACCCTGCCCGCCGTTGGCACCACCAGAGGTGTTGTCGCCGGCCTCCCCCGACGGCAGGAAACGTAGCCAGTCGAGCAGAAGCGCCGTGTAGCCATCCTTCCAGTGCTTGCCGATTTCGTCGAGCGCATTTTCCGAAGTGCCCTTGTCCGGCGAGGCGGCCTGGAAGAAGAGCAACAAGCTGGGGTCTGCGGACTGCGCTGCCGACGGCGCGGCGATCAGCGTCAACAGCGCAATAGTGACAACGGCGGCTCGGAGTCTCATGAGTACCTCCCGAACGGGGCGCCAGAAGACTCCAGGATAGGCACTGGATCAGTGCCGGCGCGTCCCGAATCGGGTGTCAAGCGTATCCATCCTAACCATTCCGCGCCGCTGAAGGACGCCGCTAGTGGCCTGTAGCAGATGATCGTTGCGTATCGTGGTGGCGAAACGGGTCCGGATGCCAGGCGTGACGACGAGACGATGTTTGCCCATCTTCGAGGAGGAGCAACGCCGCAGACGGGCCGATTTCGCCGCCATCCTCCGGACAGATGGGCAGTTGCGGGCGATCTGCAACGATCATCTGTTACAGGCCACTAGTCGATCAGCCCGAGCTTGCGAAGTTGTTCCGGCGGACACCCGCTCCAGCGTGAGACGTACTCGTTGCCTTTGAACTGGAGGTCTTCGACGCCCATCTTGCTGGTCCAGAAGCCGGTCGCCGTGAGATCACGAAACGCGTTGAAGAACGCGACCCCGTGGCGAAGCTCTCGGGGGGCGCGCTCCGGCCACGCTATGTCGTCGAGGAGCTGCTCGCGCTGCGTCGAGCTACAGTCGAGGAAGCGTTCTCCGAAGCGCTCCTGTGCTTGGTGATCGATCCACGTCAGCCCGCCGCGCAGAGCCACCTGACGCTCCGGTTGGTCGATCATCATGAAGTCCATGAACTCGGGCACGCCGGCGTCGGTAGCGCTTCCCGAGCGCTCATCGGCCGGGATGATCATGTCGGCGAGCTGTCGAACCGTGGCCAGCTCGTGCATCGTGAAGAAGCGCGGCGCGTACGAGCTACCGACCGCAGCGGCATGTTGCAGTGCCACGGTGGCGCGCTCGTGCGCCAGCACCGCCTGAGCGGGTGACCAGGCAAAGCCCACGGTAGCCGAGGCGAGCAGACCGAGCGCCTGGCGTCGACTGAGATCCGTCGGCGTGTCGAGACCTGCCGACGGCACCGGCCGGCGGGACGGGTGGGAAGGACGTTTGCTCATCAAAGGTTGCCCTGGCGCAGCTGATCGGCAATGTACTCGCTGGTCCGCATGGCCAGCGCCAGGATCGTCCACGTGGGGTTCTTGTCGGGCTGCGACACGAACGGCCCGCCATCGGCGACGAATACGTTGCGCGCGTCGTGCGCCTGGCAAAAGGAGTTGAGCGCGGAGCTACTCGGGGACTCGCCCATGCGCGTCACCCCGAGCTCGTGGATGATGCGTCCCCCGGGCTCGATGCCGTACCCCTCCGACTCATCCGGCATCGGCGTCAGCGGCGTACCGCCCATGGCATCGATGATCTCGCGGAAGGTCTCCTGCATGTGCCGCACTTGCCGAAGCTCGCGATCGCTCCATTCGAAGTGGAACTTCAGCACCGGAATCCCCCAGCGATCGACCGCCTCGGGGTCGATCTCGCAGTAGCAATTGCGGTTCGGAACCATCTCGCCGCGGCCCGCGAACCTGACGGTGCTGCCGTAGTACTCACGGTACAAGTTCTTGAGATCGTGCCCGTACCCACCGCCGCCCGGATAGCGATGAATGCCGCCCATGACCCCGTACGATGGCAGGTCCCGGCCACCCCCAATCTCGATGTGGTAGCCGCGCGGGAAGTCGAGCTGTCGATTATCGAGCCACCACGGCATGTACAGATGGGCGCCGCCGGCACCGTCCTCGTTGTGTGGTACCCCCGCGGCCAGCGTCGGGACGAAGCCCACTACGCTGGTGCCGGTGGTATCGGTCAGGTACTTGCCCACCACACCGCTGGAGTTCGCCACCCCGTCGGGAAACAAGCCGGACCTGGAGTTCAACAGCAGCCGTGCCGACTCGCAGGCGCTCGCCGCCAGCACCACGACGCGGGCGCGCACGTGTTCGTCACGGCCAGTGCGCTTGTCGATATAGACGACGCCGTTCGCATGGCCCTGTCCGTCGACGGTTACCTCTCGCGCCATAGCCTGGGTCACCACCTCGAGCCGCCCAGTAGCCAGGGCAGGAGGCAACAGCACAGCGGGTGTGGAGAAGTTGGAATGAGTGCCGCAGCCGCGACCACACTGGCCGCAGTAGTGGCAGGCGGGACGGCCGTTGTGTGGCTCCGTGAGAATCGACATCCGTGCCGGGATGCAGGGAATCGACAGCCCGACACAGGCCCGCTGGATCAGCTTCTCCCAGCAGCGGGGCTCGGGCGGTGGCTGGAAGATTCCGTCGGGATCGTTATGCAGGCCCTCGAGCGACCCAAACAAGCCGACCAACCGGTCGACCTTGTCGTAGTAGGGGGCGATGTCGTCGTAGGAGATCGGCCAGTCGTCGCCGAGGCCGTCGAGGCTCCGTGCTTTGAAGTCGTCGGGGCCGAAGCGCAGCGAGATCCGACCCCAGTGGTTGGTCCGGCCGCCGAGCATGCGAACCCGGAACCAGTCGAACGCCTCGCCGTCGGCGACAGTGTACGGTTCGCCATCGAGTGACCAACCGCCGAGCCCGGCGTTGAACTCGCCGAACTGGCGCTCCGGCGTCGCGGCACCGCGTCGCGGCGACTCATACGGCCAGGTGAGCATGGCGGAGTCGGAGGCCGCGTCCCACGCCCCCCCGGCCTCGAGCATCACAACCCGGGCGCCGGCCTCCGCGAGCACCTTCGCGGTCATGCCGCCCCCGGCCCCGGAGCCGACGATGCATACGTCGCACTGCTGGCGACCTCGAATTATCTCGGGCCCTCGTGAAGATCCGCAGCTCATTCGGTCATGCTGCTGGCGCGCCTGAGCACTTTGCCGGGGCGGGCGTCCGTCGAGCCATCGACGGACTGAACGAGCTCGCCGTTCACCGACACGCGACTGATTCCCAGCGACGCCGCTTGCGGGTCGTCCGTCGTCGCCCGATCGATCACGGTTTCTGGATCGAAAGCCACGAGATCGGCCCACATTCCTGGCGCAATCCGCCCACGATCCGACAAGCCCATGTGATCGGCGGCCAGGCCGCTCGCCTTGTGTACCGCCTCCTCGAGCGACATCACGCCGCGCTCGCGAACGTAGCGACCGAGGACACGAGTGTAGCTGCCGAAGCCGCGCGGGTGAGCGCCCGCCAGCGCCCCGTCGGTGCAGAAGTTGGTGTGCGGCCAGCGCATGAGCGCCTCGATATCCGGTTCGATCATGCTGGTGCCGATCATGCTCTCGATGTTCAGGCCCTCTTCGTCGACGTCGTTGACCGCCGCCTGCATTTCCTCGGCTTGGTGAATCAAGGCCAGCAGGGCGACGGCAGGCTCTTCGCCACGCAGCGCGGCGATCTCGGTCAAGGTCTTGCCGGCGTAGTCTGGCTCGGGCGCGAACGTGGTCACCAGCACACCGTCGGCCGGGACGATCTCGTTCAGCACGCGCCGCGCCTCGACGAGGTCTTCGAAGTCACGCGCTGGGAACAGCACCGTTAGCGTCGACTGCCAATACGGATACGGATAGATGTCGGCGGTAATGTCAATGCCCTCGGCGCGGGCGGCGTCGAGCTTGGCGAGAAACCGGGCAGCCTCTCCCCACAGGCTCTTGATCGCCAGCTTGATGTGCGACACCTGCACCGGAAGACCAGCCTGCCGGCCGATCTCGATGATCTCGTTGATCGCCTCTTCGAAGTAACGATCCTCGCTTCGAATGTGGCTGATATAGCGGCCGCCGTATTCCGCCGCGACCGATGCCAGCTCGATTACCTCGGCGGGATCCGAGTAGATCCCCGGGTCGTATTCGAGGCCTGCGGAGAGACCAAGCGCGCCTGCCTCCATGTCGGCACGCACCATCGCTTCCATCTGCGCGATCTCCTCGTCGGTCGCGGGTCGCCGGAAGTCGTCGCCGAGCACATGCGCTCGCACGGTGTTGTGGCCCGAGTACGAAGCGAAGTTGACCGCCGGCGGCGTTTCCTCGAGCGCCGCATAGAAATCGGCAAGCGGATAGCGCGAGCCACCATCGCTGCCGACAATCACCGTCGTGATTCCCTGGCTCACCGCCGCCCGTGCTTCGAGACGCTCGAAGATCCCCCATTCGTGGTGGCTGTGGGTATCGATGAAGCCGGGGGCGAGCACCAGACCCTCGAGGTCGACGACCGCCTCGCCGTTCAGCGCCGCGAGATCGCCCACCTCCGCGATGCGCCCGTTGAGGATCCTGACAGCCGCATCGCGCGCCGCCGCGCCGGTGCCGTCAACCAGCCGGGCGTTTACCAGCAGCACGCTGTCGACGTCAGCGGGTGCGGCGCAGCCGCTAACCACGAAAGCCAGTCCCAGCGCAGCGCGAAGAATGGTTCGTTGCATCATCTCGGTTGCTCCTGCCTGCCGGTTTGCCCACGGTCCACGTCACGCCGGGCGTGCATTCTATGGACCGAGCGCGGTTGTCCGTGATACTTGTTGCGGCGCCTATTGTGTGCAACTCACCGTAATTCGCAAGGAGGCGACCTTGAATCGTCGTGACGCGCTACAGGCGTTCGTCGCCGCGGCAGCGACGCCGCTGCTCGGCGCCGCCTCCTTCGACCATCTGCTCGAGATGGGTCGTACGGTCCGGCAGTCCATGTCCACCGCGCCGTCGCCGTTGGGGACATTGACGCCCGCGCAGGCGCAGTCGCTGCGGATACTCGCCGAGATCATCATTCCCGCAACCGACACTCCCGGCGCCAGTGATGCGGGGGTCACGGAGTTCATCGACACGCTCCTGACGGACTGGATGAGCGACGAGGAGCGCGATGCGTTCCTCGTCGGGCTGGACGATCTCGAGCAGCGCGCACAGGCGAGCTTCGGCACTTCATTCGTACTGTGCAGCAACTCGCAACAGGTGCAGACCACTGCCTCGATGGACGCCGAGGTAGCCGAGTTGCTGGCCGCCGACCGTGCGGCTGACTACGACCCGTACGACGCTGACACGCGGCCGGAGCGTAAGGCACCGGAACATTTCTTCTACCAGTTGAAGCGCTGGACGCTGGTCGGATACTTCACCTCCGAGGTAGGGATGACCGAGGAGCTGCGACACAACTTCTTTCCCGGCGAGTGGGATCCCTGCCGTGTTCTGGAGGAGTCGCGGTGAAGGTCTACGACGCGATCGTCGTCGGGACGGGAATCACCGGGGGTTGGGCGGCCAAGGAGCTCAGCGAGGCAGGGCTCGAAACTCTGGTGCTCGAGGCCGGCCCGATGATTGTTCCGGAGCGCGATTACGTAGAGCATGTGCCGCCGTTTGCCAAGCGGTTTCGCGGGCTCCGCGACCGTCGCAAGCAGTCGGAGCGACAGGCCGTACAGAAAGAATGCTACGCCTGCGACGAATCTGCCGAGAAGTTCTTCGTCGACGACGTCGACAACCCCTACGTACAGGCCGAGGGCAAGCCCTTCCTGTGGATTCGGGGGCGCCAGGTCGGCGGCAAATCGATTATGTGGGCGCGGCAGAGCTACCGACTGTCGGACGTCGACTTCGGAGCCGCGGCGCGCGACGGATTCGGTATCGACTGGCCGCTGCGCTATGCGGATCTGGTGCCCTGGTACGACCACGTCGAGCGTTTCGCCGGCATCAGCGGTCAGGCAGAGGGGCTCGATCAGCTACCGGACAGCCAGTTCCTGCCGGCGATGCCACTGAACTGTGTCGAGGAACACGCGCGCGCTGCCATCGGCGATGCTTGGGGCGGCATGCGGGTGCTGACGCCCGGTCGCAGCGCCGTGCTCACCCAAGATCACAACGGTCGTGCCGCCTGTCACTACTGTGGCCCCTGCCACCGCGGCTGTATCACCAAGTCGTACTTCAGTAGCCTCAACGCCACGCTGCCCGCAGCGGCGGCAACTGGCAAGATGACGCTCCGACCCAACAGCGTCGTGCGTCACGTCACCTACGACAACGGCAAGGCGTCCGGAGTGCTGGTCATCGATCGCGAAAGCGGCGAGTCAGTCGAGTTCAAGGGGCGGGTGGTGGTGCTCGGGGCTGCGGCGTTGGAGTCGTCGCGGATTCTGCTCAACTCCGCCAACCCGACCTTCCCGGACGGGCTCGGCAACTCGAGCGGCGCGCTCGGCCGATATCTGATGGATCACACGATGAGCGTCGGCGCCTCCGGAACTTTCGACGGTTGGGCCGACCGCACCACGGTCGGCAATCGACCCAACGGCGTCTACGTAGCCCGGTTCCGCAACGTCTGGGATCAGCACCCCGACTTCCTACGCGGCTACGGGTACCAGGGCAGCGCGTCGCGCCTCGACTGGAATCGCGGCACGGGTGAGGCGGGCTTCGGCGCTGACTTCAAGCGATCGATGAGCCGAGCCGGGCCGTGGTGTATGAGCCTCGGAGCGTGGGGTGAGTGCCTTCCCTACCATGACAACCGCGCCGAGCTAGATCCCGACGTGGTCGACGCCTGGGGTATTCCCGTGCTGCGAATCCAGATGCACTGGCGCGAGAACGAGCTCGTGATGCAGCGTGATGCCGCCGAGCAGGCCGCCGAGATGCTCGAGGCAGCCGGCGCCAAGGACATCAGGATGAACGCAGTCGGCACACCACCTGGGCTGTGCATCCACGAGATGGGGACGACGCGCATGGGCCGCGACCCGAAGACGTCGGTGCTCAATGGCTACAACCAGTGCCACGACGTCGAAAATCTGTTCGTCGTCGATGGCGGCGCCATGGCCAGCTCGGCGTGCCAGAATCCGTCGCTCACCTACATGGCGCTGACGGCCCGCGCCTGCAACCACATCGTCGAGCGGCTCAAGCGTTTCGAGCTCTAGCAGGCCGTGGTGAAAGTGTGGTGGACACTACCCGGCGAGGAACGGCTCGATAATGTCCCACTGCGCTTGGGCGTCCTCGAAGCCGAGATCCATGAGGCGCTCGATATAGGGACGCTCGAACAACAGATAGCTGAGGAAGTCCGGTGTGGTGGTTCGCGACGCTCCGAGGCCGCGCGCCAGCAGTCGCAGCGGACGCGGCATCTCATCGACCAGACCGACCGATAGCTTGGCCAGGTCGCGCGACGGCCGTAGCAGCAGCGTCTCGATCGGACGCAGGCGATCCCGGAGCTCGGCTCCTGGTGGCACCGCCTCCAAAGTGCGATTGATGCGCTGCAGACGCTCGACGTCGTCCTCCAGTGCGTCGATGAACACGCCGTGGAGGATCATCCCCAGGATCTGCGCCGGCGGCGGGTAGCCGGTGATCTGCGGTTGGATGCGTTCCAGCGGAGCCAGCGAATAGCGCACCGAGATCGCCAGGATACGATCGGCGCCAAGGTGGACAGCTGGCGACAGGGGCGCCGACTGGCGGATGCTGCCGTCACCGTAGTAGTTGGCGCCGATCTGAATGGCCGGAAAGATAACCGGCAAGGCCGCTGACGCCATCACGTGGTCGACCGTAATTCGACTGCGCTCCGAGAGGCGTCTGGCGCGCTGCCAGTCGCGGACCCGCTCCGTTGCCTGTATTGCGGTCACCGTACGCCCTGTTGCGTACTCGGTCATCGACATCGCCAAAGCGTGCAAGCGACCTGCAGCAATGTTGTCGCCGATGCCGTCGAAATCGATCGCTGCAGTCAGATAGGCACGTAGGGGGCGCGTGTCCAACAGGCCTCGCAGGTCGGTAGGCAGAGCGCCGCCGCTGCCGATCTTGGCCATCCAGCACAAGGCGCTCCAGGTCAGGGTACGGAAGTTGGAGCGGAACACGTTGTCGATAGTGAGCTTCAGCCAGGCCTGGCGCAGATCGGCGGTGGCGGCATCGAACCCGGAGCGGCTGGCGGCGAGCGCTGCGGCGTTGATTCCTCCCGCCGACACCCCAGTGATGATCGGAAAGCAGACGTCGCAACGCGACCGATCGGCAATGCCGGCGAGCACCCCTGCCTGGTACGCGCCGCGCGCCCCGCCGCCAGTCAGAACGACAGCTGTCAAGGGAGTGTTCATGACCGCCCGGTCATCCTGTTTCTCCACGACGTTGATAGGTAGCGACCGGGCCGGTTGTGTCGCCGGCATGCGAACATTGCGCCCCATGCCCGAGTTGCCCGATGTGATCGTCTATGTGGAGTGCCTAGAGCGCAGGATCACTGGCGAGACGCTTGCTAGCGTGCGCCTCGCCAGCCCGTTCCTGTTGCGCACATTCGACCCTCCGGTAATGGAAACCTACGGCAAGGTCGTGGTCGGCGTCGAGCGCATCGGCAAGCGAATCGTCATCGCGCTAAGCGAAGATCTGTTTCTGGTGGTCCATTTGATGATCGCCGGCCGCTTCCGCTGGCGAGACGCCGGCGCGCTCGTACCCGCCAGGGTCGGTCTGGCGGCCTTCGATTTTTCCAGCGGCACGCTGGTACTGACCGAGGCCAGCGCCAAGAAGCGTGCATCGCTCCACGTCGTGCGCGGACGCGAGGCGCTTGCCGAGCACGACCCCGGGGGTCTCGAGATTCTGGAATGCAACCTCGGCGACTTCGCAGCCCGGCTTCGCTCCGAGAACCATACCCTGAAGCGGGCGCTGACCTCGCCGCGACTGTTCTCCGGAATCGGAAATGCCTACTCCGACGAGATCCTCCACCACGCACGCCTGTCGCCGCTGAGCTGGACCTCGCGCCTTTCCGACCGACAAGTGGAGAACCTGCACGCTAGCACGGTCACCGTCTTGACCGACTGGACCGAACGTCTCCGAACTCAGACTGGCGATGAGTTCCCACGAAAGGTAACCGCCTTTCGCCCCGAGATGGCGGTTCACGGACGCTACCGTGAACCCTGTCCGCGCTGCGGCGATCCGGTGCAGCGCATCCTCTACAGCAGCCGCGAGACCAACTACTGCGCCACCTGCCAAACCGATGGCCAGGTGTACGCCGACAGGGTGTTGTCGCAGCTGCTCAAGAAAGACTGGCCGCGAACCGTGGAGGAGTGGGAGCAGATCCGCCGGGGTTGATGCAGTGGGAGAGTAGTGGCTCGATAGGCGCGGGCGGCTCGTACCGCCGGCCCAACTTTCCGCTCGTCTGTCGGGTCGCGGAGAGCGTCATACAAGTCAACCACAACGCCCAGGACATCGAGCAACGCCAGCGCATGTCGAACCTCACAGTATTGTCGCGAACGGCCTCTTCGTTCGAGGCGCACGAGTACAGGAGCACGTTATCCTAACGTTGCCTACCGGCGGCGATGAACTGCCCGCATGCCCATGACCCTCCCTGCCAGCCAGCTCGTTCTGCTAGCCACCGGAGGTCTTGGGCTGTCCGGTGCACTCGGTCTGGCCGGTGCGCTGGGCCAACTTCCTACCGGGCTGCACGTCGCGGCGGCTGCGAGTACGCCACCGCAACTTCTCGACGGTGTCGAAGCTGCCTGGTCGCCGGCGGCAACCATCGTCTGGGGCGAGCCACCCTACAACACGAGCTTTCGCGCCCTATGGAGTGCCGACGGCTTCTGGATACGGTTCGACGCCACCGACCCGTCCCCGTGGCACACCTACACACGGCGTGACGACCCTCTGTGGGAGGAGGAGGTGGTCGAGATCTTCATCGACCCGGACGGAGATGGTCGCAACTACGCCGAGGTGGAGATCAGCCCGGGCAACGTCGTCTGCGACTTGCTCATGTTCCGGGGCGATCCCGACAAGCGGAGCGATCTGGACTGGGACTTCCCAGGCCTGCAAACCGCGGTGCATGCGTGGGACAGTGACACGAGCGGCTGGACGGCGGTCGCGCTACTCCCGTGGGCGGGCTTCGCCACCCTTCCCGGCACCGACATGCGGCTACCGCCACTCGCCGGCGACAGCTGGCGATTCAACGTCTTCCGGATCAAGCGGCCTCACAGGCCCGACGACCCGCACCGCGATCTGCTGCTCTCAGCCTGGTCGCCCGTCCCCGGCGAGAGCTTTCACGTTCCGGAGATGTTTCGCCCGATGGTGTTCAAATGATCAGACCAGCTTGCAAGTTGACCGCCGCGTTCGCCTTGCTGGCACTCGCGGCGCCGGCAATGAGTCAGCAGCGGCCTGTTCAGGGGCGTGCCGCTGGCCGGCCAACGGCTGTTCGAACGTGGATCACGGAGGTCGAGATTCCCACATACGCGCTCGGCCCCGACGACGTGAACCCCCACTTCTACGAGCTCGAGGGCACGATCATCTATCCCTACACAGCCCAGGATCGATTCGGCGCTGATCGCGTGAATCACGCCTATCGCGCTGTGTTCATCGAGAACGAGTACCTACGTGTCATGTGCCTGCCGGAGATCGGCGGCCGTATCCAGTCGGTCCTCGACAAAGTCACCGGCGAGGAGATGTTCTACCGCAACCACGTGATTCGGCCGGGCCATATCGCGCTCCGCGGCGCTTGGGTCTCGGGCGGTATCGAGTGGAACCGTGGTCCGCAGGGTCACACCGTCACCAGCTTCTCGCCTGTCGACGTGGTGCCTATGCAGTATCCGGATGGGTCCGCGGCGTTGCTGATCGGCAATACCGAGCAGAACTTCCGTACCGGATGGGAGGTGCGGCTGACTCTGCATCCCGAAACTCGCGCCCTCGACGAGCAGATCCGGCTGTTCAATCCCACCGACAATTTCCATCCATACTACTTCTGGAACAACACCGCGTTTCCGAATACCCCAGGCACGCGCTTCGTCTATCCAATGAGCCTCGGCACCGACCATTCGGGCACCGAGTTCTTCAGCTGGCCGATGCACGAGGGGCGCGACCTCAGGTGGCTGCGGAACTATCCAGAGCCCACGTCGGTGTTCGGCTACGAGGTCACATTCGACTTTTTCGGCGCCTACGACGTCGAGCGCGACTTCGGCATCGTCCAGGTAGCCAACCACCACGCGTTGCCGGGCAAGAAAGCGTGGACCTGGGGACAGGCCGACGCCGGCCTGGTGGCACAGTCGGTACTTACCGATGAGGACGGACCATATATCGAGGTGCAGAGCGGGCCCTTGCCCACTCAGGCCGACTTCGGGCAGCTGGCGCCCGGGCAAGAAGTGTCATGGCAGGAAACCTGGTATCCGGTCAATGGCCTTGGACAGGGGTTCGAGCTCGCCACACGTGATCTGGCTATCGAGCGCCTCGATCATCCCGAGGGTGTCGAGCTGCGTGTCGCTTCGACGCGTTCGATCCTGGGTGCGCAGATCATCGTTGAGCTGCGCGGCGGACGCATCGAGCGTCGTCAGCTCGATCTGTCGCCGGCCCGGACCGAGTCGTTCGTCGTCCAGACTGGCCTTGGCAACGCCGGCCCAGGCGAGGCCAGGCTGCAGATCCAGATCGATAACGCCGACGGGGAGACTCTGCTGGAATATTCGTCGCCACTGCGAGTGCCGCAGCGCGAAATTCCTGCCGAGCGCGACAAGCCGAAGCCTACAGCAGAGGGCGCGTATCGCGCGGGGTACGAGCTCGACAAGCAAGGCGACGGTCCGAGCGCCCGCGCCCGCTACGCTGATGCCCTGCGACTTGACGCGGGGCACTCGCTCACATTGCGGGCCCTTGGCGGCCTCGAGATCGAGGCGGGTCGTTTCGGGGCCGCCGTCGATCTGTTGACGAGAGCGATCGAGCGTGATCCCGACGACGGCCTGACCTGGTACCAGCTGGGCGTGGCGCGGCTCCGTCGAGGTGAGATCGACGGGGCTCTCGCTGCTGCCTACGCGGCTGTTCGGCGTACGGGAACGACGGCTCTGGGATACAGCCTCGCAGGCCGTATACGGGCCCGGCGAGGCGACTACGCCGGAGCCACACAAGCGTTCACCGCCGGGCTGTCCGCCGGCGGCGCGGACTGGACCCGACTCTTCGAGCAGATCCTGCTGTCGACCTACGCTTCGGGTGACTTTCAGAGTGCCCTGGCTCTAGCCCGACGGAGCGTCGACGCCGGCAGCACACGGCTCGTCCCGCATGTGATTCAGGCACTGGGTTCCGATCAGAGCTTGCGTGACTTCGCGCACCGTGCGCGTGAATGGGTCGGCGAGCCGGAGTTCGCTTTCCTCGAGCTAAGCCTCGCCCTCGCGGACCTCGGTCTGTACCGTGACGCAGCCAATATCGTGGAAGCGACGCTCGTGGCGACGATCGCGCCTGCCGAGCGGCGGCCCCTGCCGCTCTACTATCTGTCCTACTACCTCGACCAAGTCGGCGATGATGCGCAAGCGGCTCGTTGGCTGCGCGAAGCCGCCGCCGCCTCAGCGGAGTACGTCTTTCCGTCGCGGACCGAAGCGCTCGCGGTCTTCGGCAACGCGCTGGCCCGAGCCCCGGGCGACGCACGAGCGCGGCTGTACCTCGGCAACCTACTCGCCGGCCTCGGACGGCTCGACGAGGCTGCACGTGAGTGGAGCACGGTCGTCGAGTCGGCAGCCGATCTGAGCACGGCGCGCCGCAGTCTGGCGTTGTATCGCTGGCGCATCGATGGCGACCTTACCGGCGCCGCAGCCTTGCTCGCCGAGGCCGTCTCGATCCGCCCTCAGGACCAGACGTTGTATCGCGACCTGGCTCGCGTGCGCATCGAACAGCGCGAGCCAGCGGCGACAGCAACGGTCCTCGAATCCGTGCCCCCAGCGGGTCGCCGAGCCGACGTCACTCTGACGCTTGCTCGCGCGTACATCGATGTCGAGCGCTTCGACGACGCCATCGTGCTGCTCTCCGACACTCGATTCACCCAGCGAGAAGGCGACACAGGCTCGCGCGAGATCTTCTATCAAGCGCACATCGAGCGCGGCATTCAACGCCTCGAGGCGAGCAGCCCGGAGACGGCCCTGGCGGATTTCGATGCCGCGCTCACCTACCCACGCGATCTCAACGTCGGCCGGCCCCATCGACCGGTCGAGGCACGTGGCCGTTACTGGCGCGGTGTGGCGTTGCAGGCTCTGGGACGAGACGCGGAGGCGCGCGCCGCCTGGCGGGAAGGAGCAGCCGGAATACCGAGCACAGCAGAGCAGCGCGAGCATATCCAACTTTGTCGCGAGCAGCTCGAAGCCGACGCCTAGTGGAAGTGTGGCGGGCCTGACCACGCGGGTATAGTGTTCGCATCCATCCACCCGTACGACCCGGTTCCAGGTGGCATGCGAGCAACCATCGGCATCTCGTTCCTGGCGATCACGGTCGCCTGCGCTCCGGCAGTCGCGCCAGCGCCCGATCAACGAATCAGCGCCGCCGCGGTGCTCGACGACGTCCGGGCGCTTTCTGACGACGATATGCAGGGGCGCGGCACCGGAACCGCAGGCGAAGCGCGCGCCACGAGCTGGATCGAGCAGCGTTTCCGCGACGTCGGGTTGTCGCCAGTCGAGGGCCTGTTTCGCCAGGAAGTACGGCTGGTTGGCATGCGGCGCGATGATGCTACAGCCTCACTGCGCATCGCATCAGCGAGCAACGAGCTCGAGCTCGTCGACACCGGCAACGTCGCGTTCTGGTCGTCAGCACAGCGTGACACGGTCGATATCGACGAGGCGCCGCTGCTCTTCGTAGGGTACGGAGTACAGGCGCCCGAGTACGGGTGGGACGATTTCAAGGGCGCTGACGTGAGCGGCAAAGTGCTGCTCTTTCTCAACAATGACCCGCCGGTTGTTGAGAACGGCGAGGAGCTTTTCGGCGGCGAGGCCCGCACCTACTACGGACGCTGGTCGTACAAATTCGAACAGGCCATGCGCCTTGGCGCCGTCGGCGCATTGATGGTGCACACTACGCCCTCGGCTTCATACCCGTTCAGCGTCGTTCAGTACTCGGGGTCAACCGATAAGTTCGCGCTTGATTTGTCGGGTGCCGGCTACCAGGTCGATCTATTGGGCTGGCTCGACGAGCAACTATCGGACGAGATCGCTCGTGCGATCGACACCGACCTGGCCGGGCTCTTCGAGATGGCGCAACAGCGCGACTTCGAACCCGTCGATACGGGCTATCGGGTCAGCGCGCATCTCGACACCACCGTGCGCCGCATGAGCACCGAGAACGTCCTTGGCTTCTTGCCGGGCAGCGATCCCGACTTGCGCGACCAAATCGTCGTGTTCACCGCCCACTACGATCACCTGGGTACCAACCCGGAGCTCGATGGCGACACGGTGTTCAACGGCGCCTGGGACAACGCCCTGGGCGTAGCCTCGATCGTCGCGCTGGCCGATGCGTTCGCCAACATGGACGAAGCACCACGCAGGTCGCTGCTATTCTTAGCCTGCGCAGGCGAAGAGAGCGGGCTGCTCGGCAGCGCCTGGTTCGTCGCCCAGCCGCCCGTGCCGCGCAGCTCGATGGTGGCCAACTTCAACATCGACATGCCGCAGATCTTCGGTGTGACCGCCGACATCGCGGCCATCGGCGAGGACGCCAGCGAGCTAGGTGACGCGCTACGCGCCGCGGCGGCGGAGTTTTCGG
This sequence comes from Acidobacteriota bacterium, assembly GCA_965205505.1. GTDB lineage: Bacteria > Acidobacteriota > UBA890 > UBA890 > WLXD01 > DASCOT01. Next base: position 950,338 of record CBDBHB010000009.1, on the reverse strand, counting down.
TAGGCGACGGGCAGACGGTTGTGGTGCGTGGCGATCCGAACCCGTCCGCAGGCAGCTTCTACCGATCCGACCAGGTCAACTTCGCCAAGGCGGGCATTCCGGCGCTGTTCCTCAATCCCGGGTCCGACTACATCGAGCCGCTACCGTTCGATCCACTTGCCTACGAGGAGGCGCACTACCACCAGGTGTCCGACGAGGTACGCGACGAGTGGAACCTGGCCGGGCTGGAGCGCGATCTGCGCATCGTCTTCCGTGCCGCGGACGTTGTCGCCAACGGCGACGAGATGCCACGCTGGCGACCTGGCAACGAATTCGAGGGGGCCTGGCAGCGGCTCCACGGGCTCGAATAGTCGAAGGGTCACGGCAGCCCGCCGGAACTGCCGTCCGGCACCCACACAACCATCTTACAACGCGATCACGCGGAGGCCGCCGCGTGCCCCAGGCGCGCCGCCGACGCGAGCGCTCTCTGTCGCCAGAACGCGTCGATCGGGCTGGTAGCGGTAGGGTTGTCGGGGCTTTGCCCGGCCGCCTGGCGCGCGTACTCGGCAAGCCAGCCGAGGGTGGCGGCGCGATCCTGTCCGATCAGCGCGCGCAGTGCGTAACGACGCTCGCCGGCGCGTAGCCCTAGCTGCAGCTCGGCAGCGGCGTTCTCCAGGTCGGTGCGCGTCAGGATGAAGCCGCACCGCACTGGCGTCAGCAGACCCTCGAGAAATGCCTCGCCGCCTTCTTGCTGCGGCTCGGGAAGTGGTGGAGCCTGCGCCAAGTGAACGGGGAGCTCGTCGGGCAGCGTCAGCCCCGACGCCTCGTGCTGAAGTGTGCGAGCCAAGACGCGTCCCCACGCAGCATAGGCGGGCGGAGCGACCAACTCCAGCTTGCTGAGCCAGGTTCCCTGCCAGCTCAGGAGATGCTCCCAGAGGAGCGCCGCGCGAGCGCGCTGCCAGGCCGGCGCCTGACGCTCTGTCGCTGCCGACTCCAGCTCCATCAGGCGAGCGTACAGGCCGAGCAGGACGCTCAGATGGTCGGGCTCAGACGGCGGCTCCTCGCCCAGGGCGCGCCAAAGCCCGGCGACGCGGTCGCGTGCCTCCCCGCCCAGCATGCCCTCGGGCCCGAGATACACCGAAGCGTAGGGGTACATCTGGCCGAGGAACAGATCGGTGTACTGCCACGGCTCGGGAACAGACGGCAGATCGAGGAGCTCGGCCAACTGCGGCGTCGCCTCGGATGGCGGCTCCGCCAGCACCGCCAACGCGCGAATCAGCTCGATCACCTGACAGCTCGCGGCCAGTGCCCAACACGCCCGACGCCTGGCGCTACGACGGCATAACCTCCGGCTCGCGGCCGGGTAGCACGTAGACGTCGCGTGAGGGCTTGAGCGGGCGCACCAACCAGAACGGGCGCCGAGTACCGTCCGGCGAATGCACGTCCGCCGGCCGGGTCTTCTTCAGCCACTCCTCGTGGACGCGCCGCGAGCGCTCGGTATCGACAGCGATGTCGCCGTAGGTGTCGCCCGGCTGCGCTGGCAGGACACGCACCGCCTGATGCCAGCAGTGCATACCCGACACCGGGTCTGGGTGAACCGGAAACGTGAGGTTCTGGTGCACGCCGACATCGGTCCACCAGATGCGCCGGGTGTCCGGATCGTCGGACTCGTACGGCCCCCCAGCGCGGCGACGTTTCATACCCCACCTGCTGCCCTCACGGTCGAGGGCAACGGTGGCCATCAACTGCCGCTGCCCTTCGTCGTGGAGCTTCCAACGGCCCATATGGTGGCTACAGGCAACGACGCCGGGGCGGATCCCCTCGGTAACCCAGGCCTTGACGACGAAGTAGCCGATCTCGGTCTCGACACGCACCAGGTCCCCGGTTCGGAGCCCCAGACCAGCGGCGTGTGATGTGTGGATCCACAGGGGGTTCGTGTGGGCGATCTCGTCGAGCCACTTGGCGTTGGCCGAGCGCGTGTGAATCTGCACCGGCAGCCTGAACGTCGAGATCAAGGGCACCTGCCCGTCGGCAAGGTTGTCGGGATGCACATGGCTGCGGATGTAGGTGGGCAGCGCGAACTGCGGCCAGCCCCACTGCGCCAGCGTCGATGAATAGAACTCGAGTCGCCCGCTCGGCGTCGGGAAGCCGCGCCGGACGACGCCGTCGACGCGCACGCCGGCGGGGCGGCGACCTTCCTCATCAGGGTCCGGGACGCCGGTGGGCACGAGGTTGTCGGGCGCCGGGGCGGGGGCCGCGGTGTAGACGCGACCGAAGAGATCCTCGCCGATATCGACCAGCTGATCGCCGGCAACCTCTTCCTCGTAGAGCGGGCCGACATGGTCGGACAGCTCGAAGGCACCGTAACGCCGCATGTACTGCAACGGCGTGAGGTCCTCGGCCTTGGCCGCCTCCGGCAGGCCCGGAACCGAGTTGTCGAAGATGTGGCCGTAGTACTCGTCGACGGTCAGCTTCTCGCCCGGCCGCGCTTTCGACTCCGCGAACCAGCGGATGCCGAGATCGCCGTCGGGGTCGATGCGCCAAGTCAGATCGATCCAAAACTCGTTCTCCTCCCATACCTCGCCGGGGTTGACCTGCCGGGTATCGGTGACGACTTCACCCAGACGCTCGCGGGCAGCACGCGTCACCGGCTGGCGAAAGCCCAGCCACTGGGCGTCGTGGGTCTCATAGGAGTGAATGTCGTGACGCTCCGATCCGTGGCCCATCGGCAGCACGTAGTCGGCGAAGTAAGCGGTTTCGTTCCAGGTCGGCGTGAGCGCTACGTAGAGCCCCACTTTGGCCTCGTCGCTCAGCATCTCGATCCACGAAAAGCCGTCGGGATTAGTCCACACCGGGTTATATACGCGGGTGAAGTAGACGTCGAGATGTCCGTTCTGCTCGCGCATCAGGTGCGGCAACAGGAACGACAGCTCGTACATCGACAGCGGGTACTGCCGCGGCCAGTTGAGCTCGTTCCATGTCTTGGGATGACTCGGTGCGTGGATGGGCCGGGGTACGAACTTGTTCCAGGCGTTCGGGTAGGTACCGCCGGGCGTCGCCACCGATCCGGTCAGCGCGTTGAGGAGCATCAGCGTGCGCGCCACTTGCCAGCCCCCCTCGTTGCCGGCGGCAGCGCTGCGCCAACTGTGGGTGGCCAACCGGGTGCCCGCGTCCGCCACCACGGCAGCCACTTCGGCAACAACGCCCGCATCGAGCCCCGACTCCTGGGCGGCGAGCTCGAAAGTGAACTCAGCATAGAGTCCCTTGAGCGCCGTCTCGAAGGACTCGAAGGTAGCGTCCTCATCCGGACGCTCCTTCACCATGTACTCCTCCCAGTTCCACCAGCGACGCATGAACTCGCGATCGTAGAGCTCGTTCTGGATCAGATGGTTGGCGATCGCCAGCAACACCGCCGCCTCGGATCCCGGGTAACTCGCCAGCCAATAATCGGCGTGGGTGGCAGTGTTCGACATCCGGGTATCGAAGACGATGAGCTTGGCGCCGCGGCGCCGCGCCTCGGTGATGCGCTGGGCGTGCGGGTTGAAGTAGTGGCCGGTCTCGAGATGCGCCGACACCAGCAAGATCACGTCGGCGTTGGCATGATCCGGGCTGGGGCGATCTATTCCACACCACAGCGCGTAGCCGGTACGTGCGCCCGCCGAGCACACGTTGGTGTGGGAGTTGTGGCCGTCGACCCCCCACGACGCGATCACCCGCTCGGTAAAACCATCCTCACCCGGTCTGCCGACGTGATACATGATCTCGTTGTGGCGGTTCTCCGAGATTGTGCTGCGTAGGCGGCCGGCGATATCGTCGAGGGCCTCGTTCCACGACACTTGCTTCCATTTGCCCTCGCCGCGGGCGCCGACGCGTTTGAGTGGGTAGAGGATGCGGTCGGGATCGGTGATCTGGTTGAGCGTCGCCGGGCCCTTGGCGCAGTTCCGGCCCCGCGACCCCGGGTGCTCCGGATTGCCCTCGAACTTGCGTACCTGCATGGTGTCTCGATCGATGTAGGCGAGAAGACCGCACGCCGATTCGCAGTTGAAGCAGGTTGTGGGTACCAGCATGTAGCGACGTTCCTCACGACGGGGCCAGGCGCGTGACTCCAGCTCCACCCAGTCGTCCCAGCGCTCCTTGGGTGGAAAGCTGGCCAGATGGATGCGGCTCGGACCCGGATAGAACGTCTCGCCACGCGCCTCGACCTCCCGACGCGCAGCGCTTACCCGTTCGTTCAGCTTCTCCAGGTCGGTCATCCTGTCCTCACGCAAGCGGCACCGATTGGCCTGCCTGAACGTAAGCGTGCTCGTGCAACAGCAGGCCGGCGAGCGCGGCCAGCGCCGAGGGAATCATCGACCACGGGGCCAGCAAGCCCGCAAACGTCAGCACCAGGCCGACACGGAAGAACCAGACGTAGCGGCCTCGCGTCATTTCCTTGATCGCCAGGCCGGCGTGGGCGGTCGGATGGGTAAGCGTCACCTCGCCCCAAACCATGGCGAGATGCGCGCCGCACGCCAACGACAAGACCGCCACGAGCATCGATTGCCCGACGTCAGGGATCGCGACGAACGCTGCCGAAACAAGCAGCGCAGAGGCTCCGGCGAGCAACGCCTGCACCACCATGTGCGGCGGCAATAGCGGGCTCTGCCATAGGTCGCGGGCCTTCGCCTGGGCGAACAGGTAGGCGGTGTACACCGCGGTCATCACAGCCAGGGGCAAGCCCGGAAGCAGCAAGCCCAGCTGGATCTGATAAGCGCCGAACAGGCTGCAGATCAGATGCCCGGCGAGCACCGCAGAGTAGGCTGTGATGATGACGGCGCCCTTGACCAGCCAGCTTTTCCATTGTGGCCTCGTGAAGATGTAGTAGAAGCGCCTGGGGTGTTCGAGATCGCCGATCAGCAAACCGCCGGTAATCGCCAGAAAGATCAACGCAGCCAGCGGCGCGACCCACTGCCACAGCATGTGAGTAGGCTCGAGGAAGCCCAGCAGGACCGCTAACCCAGCTACCAGATAGCTCCCCGCCGCGATCCCCTTGGTCCACGTATAGGCGCTCACCCGCCAGTCCCACGGAACCTTGTGCGGGATGTCGTACGACAGCATGGCGGCGGCGGCGCTGTTGGGGCGATCCGGGTGACCGGAGACAACGTGCTGCCCGTCAGAAGTCTGCTCGCTCCACATAAACAAGCCCCCCTCGGGGCGCCGGGCCGCCAGCGGATCTAGCGTGACCTGCGTGGCACCGGTATAGAACAGCTTCGGCGCCGTCTCCTTCTCTGGACGCCGTACCGATACCGGCTCGCGATGCACGATCTGCGCGACACGCGACGCCGGATCGTGCATGTCGCCCACCAGGATCGCCTCGGTGGGACACACGACGACACACGCCGGCTCCAGGCCGATATCGAGGCGGTGAGCGCAGAAGTTGCATTTCTCCGCCGCGTGGTCTTCCGGGTTGATGAAGATGGCGTCGTAAGGACAGGCAGCGATGCACGCCTTGCAACCGATACAGATCGACTTGTCGAAATCGACGATGCCGTCCGGCCTCTGGTACATCGCCGACGTCGGGCAAGCGGTGGCGCAGGGAGGGTTGTCGCACTGATTGCAGCGCGTCACCTGGAATGCTCGGTGAGCGTCCGGGAACACGCCCACGTCGACATACTTCACGTAGGTGCGGTTCACTGACAGGGGAACCGCGTTCTCCGACTTGCACGCCGTCGAGCAAGCGTGGCACCCGATACAGACATCGTGATCGATGACCTTCGCCCACTTGGGCGGTCGCGGCGGTTCGAGTTGTGTCAACTCGGTCATCAAGTAGCTCCGTGGGCTCCGGCTTGAGCACGCAGTCTGCCATCCAGACGATGCGCTTGCGTCACGACCGCTACGGGTCGGAGGCCTCGCGGCCGTCCCGACTCTTGCAGCCGTCGGACCATAGGAGTAGACCGCGTGCAGGGCCCCGGATACATTCTGGCCCAATGCGCCAGCAGCGACGAGCCCATCGCGCTCTCGCACAGAAATCGATACGCACACCGAGGGCGACGCGCACCGTTCCTGTCTGCTTAAATTCACCGTATCTTCCGGATGCTGATCCGACATCTAGCCGGGGACCTGCCGTGTTCCACACTGCATTCGAGGATTCCGTGGCCACCAACGACAAGCTCAACGCCTGGGTCGACGAGGTCCAACAGCTGTGCCAACCGGACACCGTTGTCTGGTGTGATGGCTCGCCCGAGGAATACGACCGCCTCAGTCAGCTCATGGTCGATTCGGGTACATACATCCGACTCGATCCGGAGAAACGCCCGAACAGTTTCCTGTGCCGATCGGATCCCGCCGATGTGGCGCGCGTAGAGGATCGAACGTTCATATGTTCGGAGTCGGAAACAGATGCCGGCCCGACCAACAACTGGACCGATCCGGACGGCATGCGCGTTACGCTGCGCGCCCTCTACGAAGGTTGCATGCGCGGACGCGCGATGTACGTGATCCCCTATTCGATGGGGCCGATCGGCAGCCCCATCTCCAAGATCGGCATCGAGATCAGCGACTCGCCGTACGTGGTTTGCAACTTGCACATCATGGCTCGGGTGGGAACCCCCGTGCTCGAGGTGCTCGGCAACGACGACAGCTTCGTGCGCGGGCTGCACTCGGTCGGCTACCCACTCACCAGCGACCGGCAGCCGGACCTGCCCTGGCCTTGCGACGCCGACAACAAGTACATCGCCCACTTTCCCGAGAGCCGCGAGATCATGTCGTACGGCTCCGGCTATGGTGGCAACGCGCTGCTCGGCAAGAAGTGCCATGCGCTGCGCATCGCCTCGGTACAGGCGCGCGACAACGGCTGGCTCGCCGAGCACATGCTGATCCTGAAGCTCACCTCGCCCGCCGGCGACGTGAAATACATCACCGCCGCGTTTCCCAGCGCCTGCGGCAAGACCAACCTGGCGATGATGAACCCGACGCTGCCGGGCTGGAAGGTAGAGACAATCGGTGACGACATCGCCTGGATGAAATTCGGCGAAGACGGGCGACTTTACGCGATCAACCCCGAGGCCGGGTTCTTCGGCGTCGCGCCGGGTACCAGCGACCAATCGAACCCCAACGCCATGCTGTCGATGGCAGGCAACTCGATCTTCACGAACTGCGCCCTCACCCCGGACGGCGACGCGTGGTGGGAGGGCATGACGCCAGAAGCGCCCGCCGAGCTCGTCGACTGGCTGCGACGACCCTGGACACCCGACTCGGATCGGCCGGCGGCACATCCGAACGCCCGGTTCACTGCCCCTGCCCACCAGTGCCCGGTGATCGCGCCGGAATGGGAGGACCCGGCGGGGGTGCCGATCAGCGCCTTCCTGTTCGGTGGTCGCCGCGAAACCGTCATCCCATTGGTCACCGAGGCCTTCGACTGGGAACACGGCACGTTTCTTGGCTCGATCATGTCGTCGGCGAAGACCGCCGCCGCCGCCGGGCAAGTTGGCGAAGTACGTCGCGACCCGATGGCCATGTTGCCCTTCTGCGGCTACCACATGGGCGATTATTTCGCCCATTGGCTGCGTCTCGGGGCGAAGACTGACCCGGCCAAGCTACCGAAGATCTTCTATGTAAACTGGTTTCGCCGTGATGCCGATCGCCGCTTCATTTGGCCGGGTTTCGGCGATAACTCGCGCGTCCTCGGATGGGTATTCGAGCGCTGCGCCGGAGTCAGCGAAGCCATCGACTCACCCATCGGCCGATTGCCGACGGTCGACGCCTTGGACGTGAGCGGGATGGACCTCGCCCCGAACGATCTCGAGGAACTGCTGCGCGTCGACATCGACGGCTGGCAGCAGGAGATCCCGCTGATCGAGCAGCACTACGAGCAGTTCGCCGACCGGCTCCCGGCGGCGTTGACGGAGCAGCTAGACGCCCTTCGGTCGCGGCTCCAGGAAGCAGCGCAGGAGAAGACGGCGACCGTCTGACCTCGGAGGGCGATGGCAGCAGAGGCATGCCTCTGCTCCCTCCGGCACCGATAGGCGCGCGCGGCTCTGAGCCATTCGACGACACCGAGGAGGGGCGTCAAGCTGCTCCGTCAGCGCCCCAGGAAACACGCGCTCCGAGCTCCCCGACGACGGAGAATGCCGGTCGCGCGCCGGAGATCCCTCGAACGTTCGCGGCGGTGGCGCCGGCATCGGTACGCACCGTAGCCAGGCTCGCCAGCACGGCGCTCGAACAACACAAACGATGACGCGTTGACTACCAAGCAGATCGAGCTCAGGAGCTCCACCCTGGCCGAGGTGCGTACCGATGCCGGCGCCACCGCCCCTCGACAGCTGGTTGTCCTCCACCCAGCGACGGCGATAGATTCGCCGCCATGACCAGCACTCGGACAAGGCGCGCTTTTTTACATGGGTGCGCCACAGCCGCGGGCGGATTGGGGCTCGGGGCGTGCGTAGGAACGTCAGGAACGACGACGGACGGGCGCCGAATCGTCGAGATGCAGCTCGGGTGGCTGGTCGGAGCCAATCAACTCGGCGAGGTGGCGGCGGCGCTCTTGGGGTTCTTCGACGAGGAGGGCATTGCTTTCCGTATTCGTCCCGGGGGAGCGAACATCGACGGCGTGGCAATCGTCGCCTCGGGGCGCTACCTGGTTGGCGAGACAACTTCTAGTCCGTCGATCATGCTTGCGGTCTCGCAGGGCATCCCGATTCGTTGCTTCGCGGTGGCAATGCAGGAGCACCCGTACACCTACTTCTCGCTGCCCGAGAACCCGGTGTACGAGCCGGGCGATCTGGTCGGCAAGCGGATAGGTATTCAGCCGACCGGCCGAGTATTGCTCGACGCGCTCCTGGCGCGACATCAGATCGACCCGTCGCGGCTCGAAGTGCAGGTCGTCGGTTCCTCGCTTATACCCCTGGCCACTGGACAGGTCGACGTGATCACCGGCTGGGCGACAAACGCTGCATCGCTACGACCGCTCGATGGGCGCCAGCTCTCCATGCGACTCTGGGACGCTGGAATCCGGTTGTACGCAATGCCCTACTACGCTACCCACCGGACACTCGAGGCGGACGCCGACATCCTCGCGGCGTTCCTGCGGGCCACCGGCCGCGGCTGGGCCTTCGTCCACGGCAACCCGGAACGCGCCGCCGAGTTGCTCACCGACGAGTATCCGATCCTGCGACTCGAAGACGAGATTCGTGCCACCCGGCTCCAGATACCCTATGTGTTCAACGAGCGCACCGCCGAGTTTGGCTGGGGCAGCATGTCGGACGAAACCTGGAGTAAGCAGCTGGAGACCTACGCGCAGCTCGGGCAGTTCTCCAACCGGGCTCCGCGGCTGGGCGATCTGGTATCTGGCGCCATCCTCGACGCCACTCGCGATGCACGTCCACACCTCGGCGCACCGGCGTGAGGCGACCGATCGCGGCAAGGAGAGCAGCAAGATGAACGCTGACAGCGGGCTGTTCGCGACGCGGCGACGCCAGGCGATCGTCGAGCTCGAGGACGTGAGCGTCGAATTCACCAGCGACCGCGGAACTGTCGTTGCCCTTCAGGACGTGTCACTGACCATCGACTCCGGCGACTTTCTGACGGTGATCGGACCCTCGGGTTGTGGCAAGTCAACGCTGTTGCGGGTGATAGCCGATCTCGTCGCCCCCACGTCGGGCAACGCTCGACTGCTTGGGCAGCCGCCAAGGGCGGCTCGGGAGCGCAAGGAGATCGGCTTCGTGTTCCAGGAGCATGCGCTACTGCCATGGCGAAGTGCCCGGGCGAACGTCGAGCTGCCGCTGCAAGTCGGAGCTCGCCGTGCCGTGCCGGCTAACGCCATGACACCGTCGCAGCTGCTCACGCTTGTGGGCCTCGCCGATCGGGAGTCGGCGCTACCGCACGAGCTTTCGGGCGGCATGCGCCAGCGCGTAGCCATCGCGCGAGCCCTGGTCACCGGTCCCCGGCTCCTGCTGATGGATGAGCCATTCGGTGCTCTCGACGAGATCACCCGCGATCGCCTCAACCAAGAGCTGGTGCAGATCTGGCAGAAGACCGGTACCACGATCGTGTTCGTGACCCACAGCATCTCGGAGGCGTTGTTCCTGGGACGTCGAGTGCTTGTGCTCGCCGCCAGGCCGGGGCGGGTTCTCGACATCGCGACCATCGATCTGCCCGAGCCCCGTCGGCTTGCGGCGCGGGAGAGCGAACCCTTCGTGCGCCAGGCGGCAATGCTGAGAGCCTTGCTGGAGCAATGCGGATGAGGGCGACACGATGGCTGCCATTGCTCAGCGCCACCGCGCTACTCGTCGCCTGGGCGGCCGCGGTTTGGTGGCTCGAAATACCGAGCTACCTGGTGCCCTCGCCGTTGGCGGTCGCAGAAACATTGTGGCGCGATGCCGGCACTTTGCTCGCCAACCTGATACCCACGGCCGTCGAGAGCGTGGCCGGATTCCTGCTGGGCAACCTCGCCTCGGTGTTACTGGCCATCACCTTCGTCCAAAGGCGGTCCCTGCAGGACGCATTCTTTCCGATAGCCGTGGTGATCAACACGATCCCGATCGTCGCGATCGCGCCGATCTTGGTGCTATTGCTGGGCAACGACATGAAGCCCAAGATCGCCATCGCGGCGCTCATTTGCTTCTTCCCGACACTGGTGAACATGGTGCGTGGACTGTCATCCGTGAACCCACGCTCGGTGGAGCTAATGCGCGTCCTGGCGGCCAGCGACCGGGAAGTGTTCTTCAAGTTGCGGCTACCCAACTCGCTGCCCTTCCTGTTCGCTTCTCTGCGCATCGCCACGTCGACAGCGGTAATCGGCGCCATCGTCGGCGAATGGATCGGCAGCACCGCGGGGTTGGGCGCACTCATCATCCAAGCGACATACAACTTCGACACTCCGCTGCTGTACGCTTCGGTGGTGCTCGCCTCGGCTTTCTCCGTTGCGTTCTTCGCCCTCATCAGCTGGCTCGAGCGACGCATCGTCACCTGGGACGCGGCGCCATGACCTCCGAATTCATCGAAGAGCCTGCGCGGCGCACACCGGTTGTTGACCGCTGCGACGTGGTCGTCGTTGGCGGCGGACCGGCCGGCCTGGCCGCAGCGGTCGCCGCAGCAAGAAACGGCGCGCGCGTGACCCTTCTCGAGCGCTACTCGCATCTTGGCGGCCTCGCTTCCGGGGGCCAGGTGTTGGTGCTCGACGACATGTGCGACGGCGCCGAGGTGGTGGTCCGTGGCATCTGCCAAGAAGTCATCGACCGCATGGACCGTATGGGCCTGGCGGTATATCCGCCTCCAGAGGACCGTCAACCGAGCCGCGAGATGTGGCGCAAGTGGTCGCGCTGGGGAGTGTACGACTACTACTCGCGCGATCGTCCGCAACCCATTACATACGCGGTGGCATTCGATCCCGAGGCGTGGAAACGGGCCTCAGAAGATCTCGTCGCCGAAACCGGTGTGCGTCTGCGCCTACATTCATGGTTTTCGGCGCCGGTGGTGAGCGACGGACGGGCGCAGGGCGTGATCTGCGACACCAAGGAGGGCAGACAGGCGATCCTCGGCGATGTGGTGATTGACGCTACCGGTGATCTCGATGTGGCCGTGCGCGCCGGTGCCGACTTCGTCGGCGGCACATACATGTTAACCACCGTATTCAGGCTCGGCGACGTCGATACGGCTGCAGCAGAGAGGTTCGAGTTCGAGGCACATGAGGAGTTCACGCGTCTCGACCGTGCGGCGCGCAAGATACTCGGCGGCTCGTGGGCGCGCTGGTGGCTGAAGACGCCCCTGCCCGGCGTCGTTTGGTGCAATTGTCCACACCTCACCGGATACGATGGCGTCAAGGTGGACGGACTGACCGCTGCCGTCCTCGAGGGGCGCCGGCGTATCGACGCCGTGATCGAGTACGCAAGGGGCCATCTACCGGGCTTCGAGCGCTGCCAGCTCGTCGACGTGGCGCCGCAGACCGGAGTACGCCAGACGCGTATGCTCCGGGGCGAGTACGTCGTGACCCACGACGACGTTGCCAACCGCGTCCACTTCGCCGACAGCATCGCGCGCGGGCGTGACTACTACACGCCGTACCGGGCGCTGCTGCCCCGCGGTGTCGATCAGCTTCTGGTTGCCGGGCGGCACTACTCGGCAACGCCCGAGGCACAGAAGACGTCGCGCGAGATCCCACCGTGCATGGCGATGGGAGAGGCTGCCGGCATGGCCGCGGCCATGGCGGTCGAATCCGGGGCGGCGGTTCGCAAAATCGACGTGAAGGCGCTGCAGCGCCGCCTTCGGGAACAAGGGGCCGATCCGGGCGACAGGCCGGCCGCGAGCGCCACCCTTCGCGCTGGAGTGTCGGCGGGGGCATCGAGTTGAGCAGCACGCTTCCCTTGAGCGGCATCCGGGTGGTCGACATGACCCAGGTGATGCTCGGCCCTTGTGGAACGCAGGTTCTGGGCGACTACGGCGCCGACGTGATCAAGATCGAGCGACCGGGCAGCGGCGACCTCATGCGGTGGGCGCTACCCGACGACCCCGATGGACCCGACAACCCGGTGTTTGGGAGCCTCAACCGCAACAAGCGCAGCCTGGCACTCGATCTGAAATCCGCCGAGGGTCGCGAGATCCTGATCGAGCTGTTGCGCCACGCCGACATCGTCGCCAACAACTTTCGCGCCGGCGTGATGGAGCGCATGGGCCTGAGCTACAAGCGTCTGGCGGAGATCAATCCCCGCATCATCTACGCCGTCGGCACAGGCTTCGGGCGCAGCGGTCCCAACGCCCACAAAGGCGGGCAGGACATCCTCGCGCAGGCGGTCTCCGGCGTCATGGCCAGGAAGTCGAACCCTGATGAGCCGCTCAGCGTGTACCCAACCACTCTGGCTGACTACGCTGCCGGCATGCATTTGGTGCAGGCGATTCTTCTGGCGCTGCTGGAACGGCAGCAAAGCGGGAAGGGTCAGGAGGTCGAAGTTTCGCTCTACGACGCGATGCTGGCCATGCAGATGCAGGAGGCGTCGATGTGGCTGATGCGCGAGCACGATCTGAACTGGGGCGCCATGCCACTGTCCGGCGTGTTCCCGACCACCGACGGGGCACTGGTGATGGTCGGCGCTTTCAAGCGTCACCCGCTACGAGACATCTCGGCGGCACTTGGCATCGAAGATTTGTCCCAAGATTCACGCTTCGACTCGATGAGCCAGATGGTCAAGAACCGCAGCGAGCTACAAACGATCTTCCGCGAAAGATTCTCGCAACATGGCACCACCTATTGGATCGAGGCGTTGGAGACACAGGATCTGCTTTGCGCTCCGGTTCGATCGCTGGGTGAGGCTCTGGCCGACGAGCAAACGGCTATCAATGACATGGTGCTGGCACTGACGCATCCGAGCGGGTCGAGTCTGCGCACCGTGGCCACCCCCATCGTCATGGGCGGGACGCGCACACGATGTGCCGAAGCACCACCGCGACTCGGCGAGCACTCGGACGCGATCCTCGATGAGCTCGGCTACGATGCCGAGGCTATTGCTGCGTTGCGCTCGCGCGGTGTCGTAGCGTGAGCGTTCAGCTGCAGGTAGCAGACCACGTGGCGCGCGTGACCATCGATCGTCCCGAGGTGCTCAACGCCATCGACCAGGCGACCGAGCGAGAGTTGCGGGCCCTGTGGGACGAGCTCGAGAACAATCGAGACGTCCGGGTCATCGTCGTGACCGGAGCCGGTGATCGTGCGTTCTGCGTCGGCGCCGACCTCAAGAGCGCCGCTGAGGGCGACGAGGTCACGGGGCTGGAGTACTTGTCGAGCGCTCGCCCCGGTGGCTTTGCCGGCCTGGCGATGAACGGCCGGCTGATCACTCCCGTTGTGGCTCGGGTGAACGGCTACGCGCTCGGCGGCGGGCTGGAGATGCTGCTCGGATGTGATGTCGCCGTGGCGTGCGACGACGCCCAGTTCGGGTTCCCCGAGCCGCGTGTTGGACGGCTGCCCCTGGACGGCGGAATGACGCTGCTGAGTCGCAAGATCCACGAGAAAGCCGCCATGGGCCTCCTGCTCACCGGACGCCGCATCGATGCTGTCGAGGCCGAGCGCCTCGGCCTGGTCAACGAGGTCGTCGCCCGAGCGCAGCTTGACGAAGCAGTGGATCGCTGGGTCGCCGACATCCTCGCCTGCGCGCCGCTGGCGACTCGGGCGATCAAACAGACGGTGCGGCAAACGGCTCACCTGAGCATCAGCGAGGCCGCCACCCAGCGCCTCCCCGCGGTGGTCGCCGCCGTCACCTCCGAAGACGCCGGTGAAGGTGTGCGGGCGTTCGTGGAAAAACGCCGACCCGACTGGAAGGGTCGATAGGCCGGTGCATGGTGTTGCTCGTTCAGGCCGACTGCGCGAACTACGAGCGGCCCGCGTCTACGGTGTCAAGCGTCGCACCCTGCGCCAGACTACGGTGGGCGTCGGCATCGTCGGCCCGTCCCCAGACCTCGTACAGCGCCACCAACTCGGCGGCGACCTCAGCCAGCTGAGCAACGTCGGGCTCCGTCCGCGCCTGCTCCATCGCAAGTACTTCGAGCAAAGCGCGCTCCGACTGTTCGTAACGCCCAAGCTTCAACAGGCAGGATCCGTAGCCGGCGTTGAGCCAGATCAGAAGAGGGCTGTCCGCGTCAACGACGCGTCGTGCCAGCTGCAAGGCCTCGACGAAGTACGGCTCGGCGGTTGCCGGCTGGTCGTTCCTCAGCTCCAGATAGCCGAGGCTGGCGAGCGTGTCCACCACGTTGAGGTGATCGCCCCAGATCTGTCGCGCCATTCGCTAAGGATTCGAGGAATAACTCCTGCGCTTCATCGATCACACCGCGTTCGTCAAGTAGGCCGGCGAGGTTCTCGATCGAGTTGACCACCCCGGGGTGGGCGTCGCCCAGCAGCTTGCGGTTCACGGCGAGCGCCTCGCGCAGCAGGGGCTCAGCCTCCACCGATCGCTCGTGGTCGAGCAGCAGCACCGCCAGGTTGGTCAGCGAGATCGCAACGTCGGGGTGCTCGCTACCGAGGGCCGCCCTCGACAGCGACAGCGACTCGCGGTAGAGGCGCTCGGCGTCGTCGAGCTCGTCACGGTCGTGATGAATCGACGCCAGGTTGTTGAGGCTGGATGCAATGTCCTCGTGTTCCGGGCTCAACACCAGACGTCGAATCTGCAGGACCTCGCGGTACATGCTCTCGGCCCGGTCGAGGTCGCCGCGATCGTGAGCGGTGTTGGCAACGTTGTCTAGTACCCAGGCGACGTCGGCATGCTCCCGGCCAAGTAGCGCCTCACGCATCTCCAG
Organism: Acidobacteriota bacterium; assembly: GCA_965205505.1. GTDB lineage: Bacteria > Acidobacteriota > UBA890 > UBA890 > WLXD01 > DASCOT01. The sequence continues at coordinate 935,107 of CBDBHB010000009.1, read as the reverse complement.
CGCCTCACGGAACAGTTGCTCGGGGCCTTCAAGGATCACCGCGGTCGTAGAGCACCTCACCCAAGCTGTTGAGCGTGGCGGCGATGTCGAGACTCGCCGGGCCGTTTACCTCCCTCCGGATCGCCAATGCCAATCGCAGCTGCTCTTCGGCCTCTTCGAGCCGCCCTAGTCGAAAGAACGTCGTGCCGATCGTGTGGCGCACCGCCGCTTGAAGGTCGGGCTGATCGGCGAACGTGCTGCCGATCCTTGGAACCGCCGCCTCGACGGATTCGATCACCGTCACGTCGCGACCCATTCCTTCGATCGGGTCGGCTGACGCCATGATCTCTTGTAGAAAATCGCTCACCGCCGTGGCGCGCTCCGCCGCCCGTTGGGCACGGTCCCGCTCAACAGCCACCTGACCGGCCTGCACCACGATCGTCGTCGCCAGCGCCAGTCCGAACAAGACCGTCGTGATTCCCATTGCGACTGCCAGGCGATGGCGCCCGACGAACTTTCCGACACGATAGCGGAGCGTGTCGGTTCGGGCCGTCACCGGCAGCCCCTTCAGATGACGCAGAATGTCGTCAGCGAAGTGTTCGACCGAGGAGTAACGTCGGTTGGGCTCCTTGCGCAGGGCCATGAGCACGATGTTGTCGAGATCACCGACAAGCGCCCGCCGCAGCCGCTCCGGCGCCTCGCCACGCGCCTCTGCCACGGCCGCAGCATTGATCCGTGGCACAGATCCCTCTAGCCGCAGCGCCACATCCGCCTGCAATACAGCGTCACTCGGACGCGAGGGTTGGGTGGTGCAAACCACCAACTCCATGTCCGGCATCGGCAGGTTGTCTAGTTGATACGGTCGTCGACCACTAAGCAGCTCGTATAGCAAGATGCCGAGGGAGTACACGTCGCTGGCGGTGGTGATGGCACCGCCGCGTATCTGCTCGGGACTAGCGTACTCTGGCGTCATCACACGTAGCTCGAGCATCGTCGGGTCATCGACAGCGGCCGATAGCTCTGGGTTGAGCAGCTTGGCAATCCCGAAGTCGAGCAGCTTGGGAACCCCTTCTGCCGATACCAGGATATTCCCCGGCTTGATGTCCCGATGCACCACCAAGTTCTGGTGCGCAACCTGGACGGCCGAGCACACCTGGCAAAAAAGCGTCAGGCGATCCTCGATCGACAGCTGGTTGCGGTCGCAGTAGACGTTGATCGGCTCGCCCTCGATGTACTCCATGACGAAGTAGGGAACACCGTCGTCGGTCGAGCCACCGTCGAGCAGGCGCGCGATGTAGGGGTGGTCGATGCTAGCGAGGATCTGACGCTCGCTGCGGAAGCGCCGCAGGATGTCGGTAGTCGCCATGCCGCGCCGCACGAGCTTGATGGCGACGCGCCGTTGGAACTCGTCGTCGTCGCGCACTGCGAGGTAGACGCTACCGGTACCGCCTCGCCCGATACGGCGGAGCACCTTGTAGGGGCCGATGCGGTCTCCGACGCGCGAGGCGCGATCATGCAACTCGGTGACCGCGGCCGCAGCCGCCTCCGGTGGATTGTTCAGGAAGTCGGTCGCTGCATCGTGTGACGACAGCAGCGTGTGAACCTCCTGTCGCAATCGCTCGTCGGCGGCGGAGGCGGCCTCGATGAACGCGGCAGGCTCGCCGGCAGGCATCTCGAGGGTCTGTTGGAAGAGCTCCTTCACGCGTCGCCAACGCTCTGGGTTCACTCGGCTTCCCCGGATACGATCTCGTGATGCAGCCAAGCACGGGCAGTGCTCCACTCGCGCTTGATGGTCGCCGGCGAGAGCTCCATCACCTCGCTGGTCTCCTCGATGGTAAGGCCGCCGAAAAAACGCAACTCAACGAGGTGAGCGGCCCGAGCATCGAACGATTGTAGTTTTTCGAGAGCGTCGTCCAGAGCCACGAGGTCGAAGTCGCGCTCGGGTCCAGCAACGACGTCCTCGTTGATTACCAGGACCGTCGCGCCGCCGCCGCGCTTCTCGGCTCGCTGACGGCGCGCATGATCCACCAGGATTCGCCGCATGAGCCGCGCGGCAATGCCGAAGAAATGGGCGCGATTCTTCCACTGAACACGATTCTGATCAACGAGGCGCAGGTAGGCCTCGTTGACCAGTGCCGTAGCCTGCAGCGTGTGCCCGCTACGCTCACCACGCAGCTGGGCGCCGGCGATGCGTCGCAGCGCCTGATAGACAATGTCCATCAGGCGCTCGCGCGACTCGTCGTCCCCCTCGCTCCAGCCGAGCAACAGCTCGGTCACCCGATGGTCGTCCTCCTCCACTGGTTCCATACTCATCTCGACGGCAGCGTACTGGCGCAACGACGGCGCGATCAAGCGAGCTCACGTCGGGTGCGCAACCCACAGACCGCGGGCGCCCTACCGAGCCTGGAAAACGTGTTGTTGTTCGAGCTCCCCAACCACTTTGGCAGCGAACGGTAGAAGTCAGCGTCGGGCGGCCCGCCAGCCCAATAGAAGTCCCAATCGTCTCCTGCGGTCTCCTGCCAGCCGGCGCACCGAAGGGCTCGGTGCAAGGCAGCCACGTCGGCAGTAGGCACAGTGGAGTCGATCGAGTAACGCGCCAACACGCTCGGGACCTATCAGGGTGCTAGAGCGGCAACACCACCAAGCCGTCGCGCAGCTTGGGCTCGAACCAGGTCGACTTCGGCGGCATCACCTCGCCGGCGTCGGCGACTGCCAGGACGTCGGCCAGCTGAGTGGGGTAGAGGGAGAACGCGGCCTTCATCACGCCGCTGTCCACATGTCGCTCGAGCTCTTCGAGGCCGCGAATGCCGCCGACAAAGTCGATGCGGTCGTCGATGCGTTGATCCTCGATGCCGAGCAGCGGCCCAAGACAATTGGCGCCAAGCAGGTTGATGTCGAGCCGACCGAGCGGATCTTCGGGAACCCGAGCGGGATCGATTTCGAGCCGGTACCAGTGCGCCGCCAGATAAAGGCCGAACACTCCCGGGCGCGGCGGCTGCACGGCAACGTCGCTAGGCTCCACGGTGAACGCGTCGCCGAGGGCTTCGATCAGCTCGTCGGCGGTGCGCCCGCCGAGCGTCGACACGACACGATTGTACGGCAGGATCTGCACCTGGTCGTCGGGAAACATCACCGCCAGAAACCAATCGGCGCCACCGACCTCTTCTCCCGCCGCACGCCTCTCCTGGCGCCATTCGTGCAGCTTGGCCGCCGCCGCCGAGCGGTGGTGACCGTCGGCCATGTACACCGCCGGCATGGCGTTGAACGCCGCCGCCAATGCCCCGGGCTCGGAAACCACCCAGAGGGTATGCTGCACGCCGTCCTCGCCGGTTACATCGATGGTCGGCGGTTGCGTCCGGCAGTCGGCTACCAGCCGATCGACCTCCGAGTCGGCGCGATGCGTCAGAAACAGCGTGCCGGTGTGTGCGTCGAGGGCATCCGCGTTGCGGGCACGATCGTCGACCTTGTCGTCCTTGGTGTGCTCGTGCAACCGGATGCGGCCATCGAGGTAAGCGGCAATGCTGGCGGCGGCCACCACCCCGGTCTGGGTGTGTTCGCCCATGACGATCCGGTAAACGTACAGACAAGGGGCTCCATCGCGCCGGAGCAAACCCTCGTCGACCAGCCGATCGAGGTTCGCCCGGCCGCGGGCGTGGACCTCGGGCGCGTGTGGATCGGTGCCCGGCGGGAAGTCGATCTCGGGCTTGGACACGTGCAGGAAGGAATCGGCGTTGTCGCCAACCAGGCGTCGCGCCTCCTCGCTGTCGAGCACATCGTACGGCGGAGCGGCGACGCGGCCGGCGCTCTCGGGCGTCGATCGCAAGCCACGGAACGGGCGTATCAGCTGCATCAGGTACTCCTAGTTCTCAGCGCCCCAACGCCGGGCGGCATGACTCACTTACTTTTGGGCCGGAAGGCAACGAGCCTGGCCTCGTCCGTCGTCAGGTACGGGCCACCGATCAGATCAACACAGTACGGAATCGCCGGAAACACCGCATCTAGGCATTCGGCGATCGCCTTCGGCTGCCCGGGGAGGTTCAGGATCAAGCTGCTTCCCCGGATGCCGGCGGTCTGGCGCGACAGGATCGCCGTAGGAACAACGCGCAGCGACACCGTGCGCATGAGCTCGCCGAAGCCCGGCATGAGCTTGACGCTCACCGCCTCGGTGGCCTCGGGGGTGATGTCGCGCGCCGCAGGCCCGGTTCCACCGGTGGTAACCACCAGGCAGCACCCCTCGTTGTCGCAGAGATCGCGCAGCGTGTTCTCGATCTCCATCCGCTCATCGGGAATCACGCGCGCTACCGGCTCCCATTCCGAGGTAAGGAGCTCGCTTAGATACCTGCGGATGGCCGGCCCGCCGCGATCCTCGTACTCGCCGCGGCTTGCTCGATCCGAGACCGTCACGATACCTATCTTCGCCGTAATGCTCACGGCGGCGGATTCTGCCATCTCCCGAAGGTAGGCGTCGGCGTCGAGCCCACTCGCCCTCAGCCCGCCGCCTTCAGCCGTACGCGGCGACGCTTGAGGCGAGCCTCGCGCGCCAGCACGTAGAGGCCGCTGCAGACGATCACCGTCGCGCCGACCAGCATCCCGACGCTCGGGACTTCGGCCCAGATAAGGTAGCCAAGTGCCATCGCCCACACCAGGTGTGTGTAGTCGAATGGCGCCACCACGTAAACCGGTGCCAGACGATACGCCTGGATCATCGCGTAGTGGGAGAAGCCGCCGAGCAGGCCGAGTGTCACCAGCAGGAGGAAGTCGAATCTTCCGGGAGTGACCCATTGGAAAGGCCAGGTGACGATCGACACCAGCGTCATGAAGACGGCGCTATACACCAGCATCCCGGCGGCGGAATCCGTACGCGTCAACCGGCGCGTCTGGATCATCGCAAGCGCGTAGAAAAAGCTCGAGGCGAGCGCCGCAACCCCCGCCCAGTCGACGGCAGCATCGCCGGTCGGCCGTACGATCAGCAGCACGCCCAGAAAACCGATCAGCAGGGCTGTCCAACGATGCGCGCCGACGTGCTCCCCGAGCAGCGGTCCTGACAGCGCCGTGATCATCAACGGCGCCGAGAAGACGATCGCCGCCAACTCGCCCAGTGGCAGACTGGCGATGGCGAAGTAGAAGGTAATCCAGGTCAAGAGGGTCAAGAAGCAACGGAGCGCTTGCTCTCGTGCCCGATGGGTGCGGAGACATCGCAGCCCACCTTCGGCGCGCAGCAGGATCGCGGCCGGAATCAGCATCACCAGGCTGCGTAGGCCGAGGATCTGCATGATCGGATAGTCGGCCACCAGCAGCTTGATGATCGCATCCTGGATAGCGAAGATGGCCACAGCGAAGATGGCGCAGCCGATCGCCAGCGCCGAATTTCCGTCCGTTGCCGGCGGTGGCTGCTGGGGCACGATAGCCGGCTCCACGGGGACCTTCATTGTTCTGCCTTCGGTGTCCTGAGAAGCGGGCCGATCGCTATCCATGGCTCGTGGCAGCGGTGCGTGCCGTATCATACTCGGCCCGCGGCGAGCACCTGTGAACCGGCTCGACGCGCCCGATGATCAGCCAGCGAGGAATCCGAATACCCGGTCCCTGGGGCGCTCGGATCGTGGACGCAGTTTTCGAGCGATTACTATCAGCTAGCATCCGTCGCGTGGAAGCGGGAGCTCCTCGCCGACGCCTGAGCGGACCTCCGGAACAACGCTGGGCGGGGTTCTTGTCCCGAAAAGAATGCGGATAGTTCTTGCCAAGAGGCTTTCAGTACGTGCGCGAGGGGTCTAGGATCGCGCCGGGGTCGTAAACAGGGGGTTGGCATGCCTCAAGCGGCATGACCAGTATCGGGGGAGGTGCCATTGCTACACCCGTTGGCCCGGTGTACCTGCACAACCGCGCGCGCGTGGAGTATCGCTACGCTGACACTGTCGGGTTTTTTTTCGATCCGCCCGATCGAGGAACCGGTCGACACTGATATCGATACCCACAGATCGTGCGGCGGCGGAGAGGGGTGGCGCAGCGGCGCGACTTCCGATTCTGGAGGCGTGAGCTGTAGCGCAGCCCTGGCAAGCTCCAGGACGGCGCTGCCATGCGTCTGGCACGGCGATCGAACGTAGTCGTTACAGTCGCTGCGCCAGTAGCCATTCGGCGCGCCCTTGTGCGCGCCGAGCGAGAGAGAGAACATCATCGCGGTCGCGCGTCGCGCCGGCGTGCCGATCGCCCGCATCCCCTGGAGTTACCGATCGATGCTCTACCCGCTTCGCAACATTGCTGCAAGAAGCACCTATTTGTTGATAGGGCTGGCGCTGGCCATCATCGTGGCACCCGTGTCGGCGATTCAGCACGACCCCCTGGGCGACCCGTCGCGGCCCGACGAAGACCGAGCACGCGACGCCGGCAGTAAGCCTCTCGAGGTCTTCGCTTGGCTCGGGGTGGCACCCGGGAGCATGGTGGCAGACCTGATTCCCGGCGGCGGTTACAACAGCCACGTTCTGGCCCACATGGTCGGCACCAGCGGGCGCGTTCATAGCGTCGGCACCAACGCTGACGGCGCCAAGCGGCTCGCCGAGCGTTTTGCCGCCGCCGGACTCGACAACGTCGAGATACACGAGAACCTCGCTGACGTACCCGACGCGAGCCTTGATATCTGTGTCGTCGTCCGCAACGTCCACGACATGCTCATCCCCGAGATCGCCGAACAGTACGGAATGCAGCCCGACCCCATCTTTACCGAGCTGCTGCGAGCACTGAAGCCCGGCGGCGTGCTCGGCGTGATCGACTCACGTATGCCCGGCAAGGGTATCGACAGTAATACACACCGCGTGTCGGAGGCGCTGATCATCGCCGAGATCGAGGCGCGCGGATTTGAGCTCGTGGATCGTTCCGAGCTACTCGCCAACCCCGGCGACGACTTTGCCCAGGCGTATTGGGACAGCCGTTCTTCGATGGATCGTATGCTGCTCAAGTTCCGCCGGGCGGCAAGCTGACGGGTGCGGGCGCGGCTACCGGCATGTCCGGCGGCCGCGCCTAAAGTACGCTATTGGAACGGATGTGGTGTGGGGGCCACGCCGCGCCGGTCGCAACACCTGCCAAGTTGCGCGCCGGCTACGTTCACACCCCGCGAATCGTGGGTGTATCGATGAAACGGCTGTGGGGAATCAGTGTACTCGTCGTTCTGCTGGGCTACGCTAGCCCGGCGTTGGCGCAAGGAGGGCTTGCTGCAGAAGGTCTGTACATCGCCGGCTCGGTCGGCGCTGCACTAGTTCGGCTCGACATCGACGAGATCAACGTGATCGACGATACGACGATCGCCTGGAAGGCCGGCGCCGGCTATCGATCGCGATACTTGGCCTTCGAGATCGACTACCGCTCGCTAAACGAGCTCACTGCCATCTTCCCGGGAGCAGACCTGACGGCGCGCACGACCGGTTTTCAGGGGTCGATGCTGCTGATCCTCCCGGCCGGGCCTTTTGAGATCTTCGGCCGCGGCGGCTGGTTCCGATGGAAGCATGAGACCGGCGTCGCGGGTGACATCGCGGAGACGAAGGGTACCGACTTCGCATACGGTGCAGGCGCGGCGCTACGATTGGGCACGTTCTCGCTGCGCGCCGAATACGAGCGCTTCCGGGTCGATTTTCTCCAGGACCTGCAGATGGTAACCGCCGGCATCACGATCGGGTTCTAGTAGTGCTACGCCCCACAAATAGTGGTACGCCTGTAGCGAGCGCGACGGGACGAGCCCGCGGAGCGGCGACGGAGGCGATGTTGGTACATCGTTCAGGAGCCGCGACAAAGGGATCGTCCCCTCCCGCCGCTACCCTACGGGCAGAGCAGGCGTACCACTATTTGTGGGGCGCAGCACTAATGTCCTGTAGCAGATGATCGTTGCCTATCGTGGTGTAACAAGCGTGCTGCTGCGGTTACTCGTAGCGCAGCACGTCCATTGGGTCGATGCGTGTGGCCCGGCGAGCCGGGATCCACACAGCCAATAGCGCCACGGCCAGAAAAACTAGCGCCACGACGGTCAGCGATGACGGATCCGTGGGCTCGACCTCGTACAGCATCGACTCCAACAGGCGCGTCAAGGCCAGCGCAGCCGCAATACCGAGCACCAGGCCGGCGCCCGCCAGACCCATTCCCTGACCGAGGACCCGACGCAAGATACCGCTCACCGGTGCGCCGAGAGCTCGTCGGATCGCCGTGTCGCGCACACCCTGCTGTACCGAGTACGACAGCATGCCGTAGATCCCGATGGCAGCCAGCGACAACGCCAGCAGCGCGAAGGCACCGACGAGGCTCGCATAGAAGCGCGGCTCGGCAACCGAATCGGAAAGCCGGTCGCGGATGGTGGCGGCACTGAGCACGAGCAGTCCGCTCTCTGACTGCCGTAGTGCGGTGCGCACCGCCGGGAGAACGCTTAAAGAGGCTGGTCCGGTACGGATCAGCACGTGCGCCGTGCTGAACAGCGTCGGCACCATGCGCTCGGGCGCCTGGCGATACGGCAGAAAAATGTCGGCCTGCGGTGTCGGATCGACGCCGGCGGTGCGGACGTCGCCCACGACGCCAACGATCTCGAGCTCCTGTCCGCCGATGAAAGGCATCTTCTCCCCCACCGGGTCGCGATCGCCGAACATCGCCTGCACTCCGGAGCGGCTCAGCACGGCTACCGCCAGCGTCTCCGGGCGATCATCGCGGTTGATGAGCCGACCCGCCGCGGGAACGGCACGCAGTGTCTCGAAGTACGCGTTCTCGACCATCCGCACGCCTACTGGCGTCGGGCGCTGCTCAGGCGATGAAGGGCCTTCGTCACGCTGCGTCGACATCGCCACGCGAATGTTCGCCGGCAAATGGGGCGGCTGATTAGCGACCGTCGCCGACGATACACCCGGCACGTTCTCCAGGCGCAGCACCAGATCATCGTAGTAGTTCAGGTGTGACGCAGCGTCAGCGTAGGCGTTGGCCGGCAGGCTGATGTGAAGATGCAGGAGGTTGTTGGGGTCGTAGCCCGGGTCAACGCTGGCCAGCCGTACGAAGCTCGCCAGCAGCAGGCCGGCGCCGACCAGCAAGACCACCGACAACGCGACCTCGGCCGTCACCAGCAGCTTGCGCAGCGTGTCGCGGCCTAGCCCGGTCGTGCTGAACTCCTCCTTCAAGGCACGTGTGAGATCGAGCCGTGAGGCGCCGCGTGCCGGCATCAAGCTAAACAGCACCGCGGTGACCGCTGCCACGACCAGCGTGAATCCGAGCACGCGCCCATCGATACTCACCCCCTCGAGCCGCGGGATGAAGTCGGGGCCCAAGGCGGCCAGCATCCGTAGGCCGCCGAAGGCCAGCCCCAAACCCACCACCCCGCCGGCGAGCGCCAGCAACAGGCTCTCGAGGAACAGGTAACGCGACAGCTTCCACTTGTCGGCGCCCAAGGCCGACCGCACCGCGATCTCCTTGCGCCGTTCCGCCGAACGCGCCATCACCAAGTTCGCGACGTTGGCACAGGCGATGAGCAAGACGAACCCGACGGCACCCATCAGAGTCAGCAACGACCGGCGCACCGAACCGACCACCTCCTCCTGCATCGAGATCACTTCCGCCCCGCGATCACCGAGGGTAGCGACATCTTCTTGACGCAGCCCACGGACCAGCGCCGTTCCCTCCTCGCTGGCCATCTGGAGCGTGACCCCGGGGTTCAGCCGTGCCACCACCCGACCCCAGAGCTCGAGCCGGTCCTCACTCTCCCCACCGTCATCGCCGTCTTGTCCGTCACCTCCAGCTGGCCCGGAGCCACCTGGCGACGCACCTGGACTACCCGGACCACCTGGACCGCCCTGGCGGACGTTACGCTCTCGGCGCACCGAGGCTCCCGATCGCGCCGCTTCCTCGACACCCCCGACCGAGTCGGGGAGCGACGCCAGCATGGGCACGTAATACTCGATGGAGGCGTCCGGAAACTGGACCCCCGGCGGGGTGATGCCTACCACAGTCCGACTGCGATCATCGAGGCGGAGCTGGGTGCCGACCACGCCCGGATCGTCACCGAAGTACCGCTGCCAGGCGCTGTGCCCGAGGACGATGACATCGTCCTGCCCAGGCTCCTCCTCGTCGGGGGTAAACGTCCGACCGATCACGGCGTCGACGCGCAGCAATGTGAACAGCGCCGGCGACGCCGCGAGCCCGTTCATCCGAACCGGCTCCTCGAGGCTAGTGATGGTAGCCTCTTGCTGTGAGTACATCGCCATCTGCTCGAAGGCGCGGCTGTCGGAACGCCACTCGAGGAAAAGGTTCTGTGACGCACCGGAGCGCGTCCGTCCCTCGAGCTCACCGCCGCCGCGCTCGTTGATCACGACGATGGTCTCGGGCTGGTCGAAGGGCAGCGGCCGCAACAACACCGCGTCGACAACGCTGAAGATCGCGCTATTGGCGCCGACCGCCAGTCCCAGGGTTATCACCACTACACCGCTGAACGCCGGCGCCTTCGCCAGCGCGCGCACAGCCTGTCGCAGGTCCTGCAGCAGATTCATGATCCACTCCGTTAGCCGCCCCCGGTCCGGAGCGTTTCGATCGTCTGGGCGGCCACGTCCGTACGGGCTTCGCGCCAGGCTCAACACGTCGATCCAGTACCTCACAGCCGCCCGCCATCGGCCATGGCTGTGCAACCGGAGCTCGAAGAGCTCCAGGACGTCGCCTTCAACCAAATCCCGATAGCGTGGGCGGCACAGCCGGCGCAGCAACCAAGCGGCCGTTGCCGGTGGCGACGGCTGCGGGTCACGCATCGTGCGGCTCGACGACCTGCCACATCGCCGCGCGGTCGGCGCGCACCTGCTCTAGCGACCGTCGGCCCGCTTGTCGGATGGCGAACAACCGCTTACGACGGCCACCGCGGTCCGTGCCAGGAGACCCGACGCGTGAGCGCAGGTACCCCTTGCGCTCCAGGCGATCGAGCGCCGAGTAGACCGCACCAATCGTCACGTTGCGGCCGGTGCGCTGCTCGATTTGCTGTTGTACCCCGACGCCGTATGCCTGCCGGCCTAGTCCGAGCACGGCCAGCAGCACCAACTCCTCGAGCTCGCCCAGGTGCTTGCCTCTCACTTCGACTCTCCGATGTCGGGCCGTTCGTCGGGAATGCGCCCGTCCTCTGATGCGATGCCGCATCGGCGGCGAAAGTCGAGGGTTTCTTCGGCAAATGCGAACTTCGCTCGGCGGTCAGCTCAGCCGAGCGGCCAGAAGACCGGAACGAGAAGCAACAGCACGCCCACGGCGAGGAGGCTCAGCGGTACGCCAGCCACGATGAAATCGCGAAAGCGATACCTGCCCGGCGAGTACACCAGCAGGCACGCCGGCTCGAATGGGGCAATGAACGATAGCGACGCCGCGAGGGTCACGAGAATCGCCAAGGCGCGAGGGTCGACGCCGATGCGCGCCGCCACCGACAGCGCTACCGGCAGCACTACGAGGGCCGCGGCGGCATTCGACAGCGGCTGCGTGAGCACCATCGTCAGGGCGATGAAGGCGGCCATCACTGCGTAGGTGCCGAAGGGTAGGACCGCGTCGGCGAGCAACCTCGCCAACCAGTCGGCTGTGCCGGTCTTCTGAAGCGCCACCCCGAACGAGGTCATGCCCCCGATGAGCACGATGACCCGCCAGTCGATCATCGCATACATCTCGTCGACCGCCACGCACCGAGACAACACGATTACCAACACGGCAAGTAGAAAGCTGATCGAGAGCGGCATGATCCCGGTGCTCCCCGCCAGCACCGCAGCCAGGAGTGCCCCGAGCACAATGAGCCCTTTGCGTCGCGCAGCAGGCTCGTGCGCCACCTCGCCGATCAACCGCAGGTCGCCGGTGGCCTCGAGCAGACCCAGCTGTTCCGCGCCACCGCGCACCAGCATGATGTCGCCGACCGCGAGACGTAAGTCGCGCAGTCCGATCGCGTACGGCACGCCGCGACGATGGATCGCCAGAACCGAGGCGCCATAGCGACTACGTAGACCGATATCGCGCAACGTTCGCCCTAAAAACAACGATCCTGGCATGATGATCGCCTCCACCAGCTCCACTGCGTCACCTTCCAGATCTTCGTCGACCAGCGGCATCGGGCGCTGGAAGTCCAGCCCCGGCATCGCCTCGAGATCGAGCAAAGCCTGGCGGTCTGCCTCGATCACCATGACATCGCCGACACGCAAGACGCCGGCACGACGTGGCAGTATCCGCGTCCCGGCTCGTCGCACCGCCAACACGTACACCCCACGATCCGCGAGATCGAGCGCTATCAAGTCGCGGCCGAGGAGCTCGCAGTCGGCATCGAGCACCACCTCGGACAGGTAGCGCCCGAGGTCATACTCCTCGCTCAACGATGGCTTCGCCGTCTTTGGCAACAGGCGGTAGCCAAATAGAACGGTGTAGGCGATCCCGACAAGACTCATCGCCGCCCCCACCGGCAGGAGCTCGAACAGGCCCAGTGGCTCGAGACCGGCGCGCTCCATGAAGCCACTGGCGGCAAGGTTGGCAGACGTGCCGATGAGCGTCGACGCCCCACCGAGCATCGACGCGTAGGCCAGCGGAATGAGAAACCGGCTCGGGCTGAGCTGACTATGGCGCGAGAACTCGATGACCGCCGGCGTCAACACGGCCGTCGAGTTCGTGTTGCTGAGAAAGCTCGACATGGCAGCCGAGAGCGTCATCACCGCCGCCACCACGCGGCGCTCGCTGTTGCCCGCCAAGCGGTGTAGCCAGCGGCCGACCGCCTCCATCACCCCGGTGCGCACCAGGGTGCCCGACAGGATAAAGATCGCGCACAGCACCAAGATCACGTCGCTGGCAAAGCCGGCGAACGCCTCGGCCGGTGTGAGGATACCCAGTAGCACCAGCGCCACGACCAGGCTGATGGCAACCACATCGATCGGCAGCCACTCCATCGAGAAGACCACCATGGCCCCGACGAGAAGAAACAGCAGGATGCCGATCTCGAACGTCACTTTGATCGGCCGCCGTCCGGGATCTGGCCACTAGTGTGCTGTCGACTGGCCGACCGGTGGGCGCACACCCGACAGGCCCCGCTACTCGAGCAGGCGCGCGCGACGCACATAGTCGAGCATCGGGAACTCGCGTTCCAGGTACCGGTTGCCCTGCACACCAATCCGCCCCGGGTCGGGTCCACTACCTGACGGGGGGAAATCGCCGTACCCCTGATGGAGGCTGTCCAGCACACCGAGGCCCTCGACGATCTCGCCAAACGGCGGGAAGCCCTGTCGGTCGAGAAACGCGTTGTTGCCGATGCTGAGGAAGAGCTGTGTGGTGCGGGTGTTCGGCCCGGCGTGCGCGAAAGTTATGCGGCCGCGCGAATTGGTCTCGCCGATGCTCGGATCGTCCGGCATCTCGGCCGCGTCCCAGGCGGCGTTCACCTCAGGATCGCCGTTCATTCCGAACTGCGCTACAAACCCGTCGACGACCCGGAAGAACCGCACGTCGGTGAAGAATCCGGCGCGCACGAGGTTGTAGAAACGGTCCGCCCCGCGCGGCGCCCAATCGCGATAGATCTGCAGCACGATGTCGCCCTTGGTGGTGTCGAGGACGACCCGATACTCCGTCGGGGCCGTGGCGTTAGCGTCGGGGTGCGCCGGGTTCAGCAGGGGCGGCAAGACGGTTGGTGTCGGCTCCGGCTCCGACTCGGGAGACGGCGGCGCCGCCGGTGGCTCGACCGACGGTGGCTCGGCCGACGCCGGTGGCTCGACGCTAGGGACTGCGTCCTCGGCGGCAGGCTCGGCCCCGCCGCAAGCGACCAGGATCGCCAACAAGGACAACATCCACACGGAGCAGAGCCAGCGCATATGGTTACCTCGAAGTCTGGGTACGGACGACACGAGCGCCAGTAGTCTACCGGTCACCCGTCGATCTCGCGCGAGCAGCTCCGGGCGCGCCCACACGGCGACCGAGCCCTCCGCACCGGGATCAAGAGCGCTTTGCTTATCCATTCGATAATGGATATATTCGTAAGCAAAGGCTTTTCCCCTCGAGCATAACTAGTGGCCTGTAACAGATGATCGTTGCATATCGCAGATGGGATTTGCGGGTGAGATCAAGGCGCGGCGAGGAAGGCGATGCAGTGGGCATCGTCGACGAGGCGCAACGCCGATATCGCCCGCAACTGGCGGCGAAATCAGCCCGTCTGCGGCGTTGCTCCTCCTCCAAGATGGGCAAACATCGTCTCGTCGTCGCGCCTGGCATCCGGACCCATTTCGCCACCACGATATGCAACGATGATCTGTTACAGGCCACTTCTATGAGAAGGCCTAGCTCGGTCAAGGGCAACATGGTGCCCTTCGATTAGCGATCTGCACGCCATGCTCCTATTCGCACTCTGGTGGACGAGGGTTCTAGGTCGTCCGGTGCATTCTGGGGTCCGTCCCGATCGAGGCGCTGCAATCTAGCTGCCGAGCTCGAAGCTCGTAGTGACCTTCGCAGTCGCCCGGACCGGGCGGTCAGATCGATAACCGTTGGGTCGCGTCGCCCTACCGACCTCCTGGTTGCGGGTTAGTTCATGCTGCTGAAACCTCTACAGGTGCGCGCAACGGTTCGTACTCGTCTCCACTCAGCCACAGTCGGTGCAGCACAACGGCGAGCTTACGGGCGACAGCAACTGCTGCCTTTTTGTTGCCATGAGGACCACCGCGTCCGGCCAGCTTGAGCCCCCAGCGTCTGAGCTCAGTATCGGGCCCGAAGGGGCCCAGGATGTAATGCGCCGAGCCCACCAACAGGCGTCGGAGCATTTTGTCGCCCGCCTTGGTTATTCGTAGCGCAGGGTCCTTGTCCCCCGACTGCCGTTTCTTCGGTCTCAGTCCCAGGTACGGGCCCACGGCTCTGGAGGTATTGAACCGTTCCGGCTCCTCGAGCGTCAGCACATACGCCAGTGCGGTCAGAGCTCCGCCCCCGGCCACTTGCTGGAGCTGCTGTGTCTCCGGGTATCGCCCCTGGCACAGCTGCACGATCTGACGCTCGTATTGCTGGATGTTGCCCGTCAGCATGGCGATCGTTTCAAGCACCGGCTCGAGCGCTCCCTTGAGCCGCTCCGGTATGTGCTCTGGCGCGGTGCGCGCGAACGCCGGCGTCGAGCACCTGGGAATACGACAACCGGCCGACTTGACCGCACCACGCACATGGCTCACCAACTGCGTGCGGCTCTTTACCAGAGCATCTCGGCTCCGAATCACGGCTAGATCCGCTCGCGCTTGTCTGCCTCGATGCTGCACCGTCTTAAGCAGCTTTGGGTCCATTCTGCCCACTCGTGCCAGGTGCTCGGCATCCAACCGGTCGGTCTTGTCGTGCTCGCCATAGATCAGCTTCAGCCGCCTCGGGTTAGCCACCAGCACCTCATGACCCAGTTGCTTCAACTGCTCACTCATCCACGGCGAGTGCGTTCCAACCTCCAGCACTAACTCGAGCGGGCTCCTCGCACCCGAACCGCCTCGCCAGCCCCTCCGGGCTCGTCCTCACCCGCCCTTCCTCCATCACCCTGCCCTTACTGTCGAGCACGCACATACGGCTGTACCGGTCGCTTACGTCCAGTCCAATCGTTACACTCCTCATCGGCCAACCTCCTTGGGCTTCGAGCCCGTTACGTTTGAAGAAACGTTTGCAGAGCCGTCAGACTACTGCGTCAGGAGGTTGGCCTTCTCATCTCATCTAGTACGCCATGTCGCGAACGATCATCGACCCCGAAGCCCACCTGCCGCTTCGGCCCGTGGTGTTCAGCATCCTAGTGGTACTTCGCGAGGCGCCGCTGCACGGCTACGGAATCATGCTGCGGGCCAACGAGCACGTCGGGCAGCAGGCGATCCTCCGTCCTGGCACTCTCTACCGAACGCTCAAGGAGCTACGCGCGCGGGGTTTGATCGAGCACACCAGCGCGGTCGACGAAGGAGAAGACGCGCGTCGCCAGTACTATCGGCTGACCCCGGCCGGCAACGAAGTAGCCACCGCGGAGGCTCGGCGCCTGGCCGAGCTGGTCCGACGGGCTAACGTTGATCTGGTGGTCCCGGTACCGGAGACGCGGTGAGAAAGCACGTCACCGGTGCAGAGCGCGTCTACGCGGCGCTGCTGCGACTGACCCCGGCTGAGCTCCGGCATGAGGCGGCAGCCGAGATGCTCTCGATCTTCCGCGATGGTCATCGTGCCGCCCGACATTCGGGCCGGTCATTGGCCTTGCCACGCTTCTGGATATCGACCCTGCGCGACCTGTGGCGTGTGACCCGGGACCAGCGTAGCAGCGCGGCCCGCCTCCATCATCGAACCTACTTCGACTCCCCGGACGGTGCCCAGATGTTCGTGTTACTACTCAAAGACCTGCGCTTCGCTGCTCGTTCTCTGGTCCGCTCCCCCGGTTTCTCGATTGTTATCTTGCTGACGCTGGCGCTCGAAATCTCTGCCATCGTCCAGATCCGGTGCATTCCTGAGTTGACCTATTAGTCCATAAGCATCAGTATAGTCAGACAGTTACGAGTATTCGTCCATCTTGCGTGTTCCCGTGAAATCCGCTACGTTCCAGCCTCTAATGGTGGAATGAGAGGGGGAGGCAGAATATGGCCGATGCGCAAGCAACTACACCGAAACCCAGCCCTCGGCGCAAGAGCGGCAAGCACCCGGAGCGGGCCCTGTCGCCGGCGTTTGTACGCACGGTAATGAAGCCGGGCCGGTACTGCGATGGACACGGCCTGTACCTGAACGTGATCCCGAGCGGAGCGCGCAGCTGGGTACAGCGGATCGTGATCCAGGGCCGTCGCCGGGAACTGGGTCTCGGAGGCTACCCCTTGGTGTCGCTGTCGGAGGCGCGCGAGGTGGCATTTGCCAACCGCAAGCTGGCCCGTGCCGGCGGTGACCCGCTGACAGACAAGCGCCGGGCCGAGGGCATGCCGACGTTCGCGCAAGCAGCGGCCAAGGTGTATGAGATGCACCGCCCCGGGTGGCGCAACGCCAAGTATGCGGCGCAATGGAAAACGGAGTTGCGCACCTATGCGTACGGGCGCATCGGTGAGATGCCGGTGTCGGAGGTGACGACGGCCGAGGTGTTGGAGGTACTGGGTCCGATCTGGCATGACAAGGCCGAGACCGCACGGCGGGTGCGGGCGCGCATCGGTGCGGTGATGAAGTGGGCCATGGCGCAGGGGTACCGTGGCGACAACCCGGCTGGTGAGGCGATCACCCAGGCGCTGCCACGGCACCGCAAGCGGCGACAGCATATGCGGGCGTTGCCGCATGCCGAGGTGGACGGTGCGATCGAGGCGGTACGGGCTTCGGATGCCTCCGGGGTGGTGAAGCTGGCCCTGGAGTTTCTGGTGTTGACGGCGGCCCGCTCCGGCGAGGTGCGGTTGGCTACCTGGCAGGAGATGGACCTGGAGGCGAGGGAGTGGACTCTTGCACCCGAGCGCATGAAGTCGAACCGGGCGCACCGGGTACCGCTATCGGGCCGGGCAATGGAGATCCTGCGCCAGGCGCGGGGGCTCAGGGATGGCGAGGGGCTGGTGTTTCCCGGTGCACGGGCCGGCAGGCCGCTGGCGGACGCGACCCTTTCCCGGGTGCTGCGGCAGTTGGGCATTGAAGCGGTACCGCACGGGTTTCGCTCATCGTTCCGGGACTGGGCGGCGGAGTGCACCAACGCACCGCGGGCGGTCATGGAGGCGGCGCTGGCGCATGCGGTGCGCGACCCCACCGAGGCGGCCTATGCGCGCTCGGACCTGCTGGAGCGGCGCCGGAAGCTGATGGAAGACTGGGCCGCCTACCTGAGTGCTGAGGGCGGCAAGGTGGTGCCGATGCTGCGCCCTGTCTAGGGAGCAGTACCGGGTCGGTTCCCTGCCAGCTGAAGTGGGTTGGCACACGGCCACGCACGCTACCCTGAAGACGTGTCTACCCCACCGCCCCCGTGCCTACGGAGAGATGATATGGACAGAGGTGAGCTCGGCAACGTGCGGATGGGCGATCTCCGCTCGCCCAGGATCAACCTTTCGGGCCGTGCACTGACGCTGATTCCGGCCGTCATCCTGGGCCTGATGCTGCTGTCCCCATCGATCAGTGGGCCCGGGCCGCACTCCAGGTTGCCCGCCCCGATCCAGACCATCGTGCCGGTGCTGTCTCATGGGTAAAAAAGAGCGCCCGGAGCGAAACCGTTGCGCCTTTGGGTGTCCTACTGGTAATGGCAAGTCGTAAAGGGACCTTTGCGGCGGGTTAAAAAGGGACCCCCTATGTAGTCGTAGAGGCGGTTTCCACGGCCGCGGGGTCCTGCAGCGTTATGGTCCTCCCTTTCGACGTCGGCCTCTGTCCTTAGCGGCCCTGAGTCGGTAGCTGTTGCCTTCGGTCTTGAGCACGGTAGCGTGGTGCACGATCCGGTCGATCACCGCAGCGGCCGCCGTGGCATCCAAGAACACCTCGGACCACTTGGCGAACGGCAGGTTCGTGGTCACCACCACGGAGCGGCGCTCGTACACCCGGGTGATGAAGCGGAACAGTAGATCGGCTCCTTGCTTGTCGAACGGCACGTAGCCGAGCTCATCGAGGATGACCACGTCGTAGCGCGCCATCTGCTCGAGCTTTCTGGACAGCCGGCCGTCCTGCTTGGCCTCCACGAGTATGTTGGTGAGCTCGGCAGCGGTGGTGAACTTCACCCGGTAGTCCTGCTGGCAGCAGGCCATCCCGAGCGCGATCGCCAGGTGGGTCTTGCCGGTACCGACGGAGCCGACGAACACCACATTGGCCGCCTCTCGGACCCACTCGCAGCGGAACAACTCCAGCACCTCGTCCCGATCCAGCGTCGGCTGCGCCTCGAACTGGAAGGCATCCAGCGTCTTGAGCATCGGGAAGCGCGCCTCCTTCACGCGCCGCTGGATGCGTCGCTCTCGCCGACCCGTTACCTCGAGCCTCGCCAGATCGGCCAAGAACTCCGCATAGGGTTGCCGGTGGCTGCGTGCCTGCTCCGCCACCGTTCGCCACTGTGAGGCCATGCTCGTCAGGTACAGGGTCCGCAGATCCTCCAGCAGATGCGGTGGCTCCTGGATCTTGGCCACCGCCATCAGCTTGTCCTCCAGAGCACGTCGTACGCCTCCAGCACCGGCTCTGGGACCCTCATCGCCGCCAGCTCAGCGCGTACCGGCACCGGGCGTACCTGGGGCATCCCCGCCCGCTGTGCTCGACGTAGCAACAAGCGCACGGTCTCGTAGCGGGGCGATCCGC
The DNA here is from genome assembly GCA_965205505.1 of Acidobacteriota bacterium. GTDB lineage: Bacteria > Acidobacteriota > UBA890 > UBA890 > WLXD01 > DASCOT01. The sequence goes on along the minus strand of CBDBHB010000009.1, from coordinate 915,931 downwards.
TCCGTAGCGCCTCCTGGACCGCGGCTTCCACCTCGGGCTGCTCGTGCTCCTCCAACAGCCGCAGCACCTTCACCCATTCCCGGTCCGGTTTGCGGGTGCACTGGTGGAGCTGTCTTCTGAGCTCGCCGAACGCCTCGGGCAGCTCCCAGCCCTGCAGCGCCGTCGCCTCGCCCACCGCCCGGTGCTTGCGCTCCAGCAACGGCAGCACGTGTAGCGGCTCCAGCACCTTGGCTCCCTGTCGGAACGAACGGGCGTATCGGCTTTCAACCAGCCCTCGATCTGCTCCCGCCACGGATCCAGCCGCCGCCCACGCCGGGGCGTTGCCCGCAGCAGCGGCGCCTCGTCTTTGTCCAGCGCCCGACGCACGGTCTTGATGTTTACCTCCAGCCGTCGGGCTATCTCCTTCTTGGCGATCCCATCCACGACGTGCATGTGCCGAATCTCGGCCCACTGAGACACTCTGATCACCTCCTCGGGTCCTCCTGGATCGGGTATCCGAAACGCTCTATTGCTTCCGTCTCGCTACCCCACCAGGGGGGGCCAGTCCAGCGCTTCTCAGGGGGTCCCTTTTCAACCCGCCACGGGGTCCCTTTTCAGTCTGCCGCTACCAGCTGCAGCTCGAGCGCACCGTCCAATTCCAGCAGCGCCTCTTCGTAACGTCCCATCCCTTCGTAGATCACGGCGAGTGTCTGGCGGACTTCCGGGCGCGTTGGCTCGAGGCGTCGAGCCTCTTCCGCCGAATCCATGGCACGTTCGACCCACTGTTGATCCAAGGTATCTCGATACGTTTCCCAAAAAGACTCCGCAAGACCCGCGTGAGCCAACGCAAAGCTCGGGTCGCGCCTGATCGCACTCTCGAAAAGGCGAGCTCCTCGCTGGAGTTTACCGGCAACGTCCGTGCGCTCCAGAAAGGCCCGACCCTGCGAGTACTCGGCGTAGGCATTTCTGTTGCGCGTAGGCGGCTGATTGAACCGTTCAAGGTCCTCCGGCCGGAGACTCACCTGGAGAGCCTGGCTAACGCCTCTAAAAAGCCTGCGCTGCATATCGAACAAATCCTCAAGACCGCCTTCGTAGGATTGTCCCCAGATGACCGATTCGTCCGAGCGAACCACACTCGCCGTGACCTGTATCCGCGCCGCCACCGCCTGCACCACCCCCTGAACGACGAAGGTTGCGCCAAGGCCTCGCGCCAACTCGGTTACGTTCGTGCTGTCGGCGCCGTACTGAAGGGTCGCGGCGCGAGAAATCGCGGTAACGCCGGACAGTGTCGAGAGCGCCGACACCAGCGCATGGGCAGTTCCGATTCCCACGTGATCGAGCGACGCGTCTCCGGTGAGATTCTCGAATGGAAGAACGGCGACAATCGGCAACGGTGTTTCGCTCACGGCCGGCTGTCCCAGTGGAAGGAACATCCAAAGCGCGACAGCAACGACCAGCCCGAGGGTCAGGCCCCCCGCCATGGCCTGCCGAAATGTGAGAGACGCCGCTGTCGGGCGAGCAACGGCGACGGGGTCGCCGGCACCTATCGTCACCGCATCCGTTTGCACCTCGGGCATCCCTTCACTTTCGCCTGCAAGGGCATCCAAGAACCGTCGGGCGTTGGGAAACCGATCTGCGGCTTTCTTCGAAAGGACCCGATCGACCGCTACTTCGACGGCAACGGGTACTTGCGGTCGGACGGTCCGCAGCATAGTCGGCGCGTCCAACAGGTGACCCTTGAGAATCGCCGCAGGAGTCTCTCCTGTGAACGGAGGTGCTCCGGTCAGCATCTCAAAAAGTACGCAACCAACGCTGTAGAGATCGCTGCGCCCGCCGATCTCGAGGCTTCCGCTTGCCTGCTCGGGGCTCATATACGAAGAAGTTCCCAGCACAAAGCCCGTACCGGTTAGCTTGTCGTCCTGCCGTGATCCCAGCGCGACAGCTACGCCGGAATCAGCGAGCATGGCACGCCCACTAGAGAGGAGCACATTGGACAGTTTGACATCGCGATGCACGATTTCCCGCGCGTGCGCATAAGCAAGCGCCTCGACAATGTCACGCGTGATCTGCAGGGCCTTATCGATCGGCAGGCGCCGCTCGTGGGCCAACCGTTGCGCGAGAGTCTCCCCCTCGACGAGCGGCATCACGTAGAACAGGAGCCCTTCTTCCTCACCGGAATCGTAGACCGGCAGGATGTTGGGATGCTGGAGGCGGGCGACGATCCGCGACTCGCGGAGGAATCTGGCGGAGTTGAGCGCGGAGGTCACGTCCTCGCGCATCACCTTGATCGCTACGGCGCGGTCGAGCTTGTGATCGACGGCTCTGTATACGACGCCCATACCGCCTTGGGCGATCCTAGCCGTAATCTCGTAGTGCGCAATGGTCCGACCGACCATTACAGCGACTCTCCTTGCCCGAGATCAGGCTACTCGATGAAGCCTACTATTTGGACTTTCGGCGTCCTGTGTCTCTTCACTTTCTTGGACTTCTTCACGTTGATGGGATCGTCGATTCGGAGTCTGGGGTCCGTTACTTCCTCGAGGGTATTCTTGATCGCGCCTACTCTTTAGGGAATTATATACGTGTATACCTAAGAGGGATCGGACGGTAGTGGCTGAGTTTGAATCTGGTCGCGCAAAGAAGCCCGTTGACTACGACCCAGCTCCCACCGACCCCAGGAGTCACCGAACCAGGGACGGATACGTACCCTTTAGGATGGTATTATCCACTGCTGCGTAAAGGCTACGATGATCCGTTTTGCCGCAACATTCCCGGATACGTCTGAGGTAGATATGAGATCCTATCAATCCGTCGTTGGTGGGCTGGTTTTCACCGCCCTCCTATTTGTGCCTGTTGTCTCCGCCGCCCAGCAAGACGCGGTGATTTCTGGCACGGTTACCATCGCGCAGCACAGGCTGCCTGGTGTCAACGTGCAGGTGCGCAGCGCAATGCCTGGCGGTGAGGTCCGGCGGTCCACGTTCACCGACAACGACGGCAAGTTCACCATCGCCCTGCCGCCTGGTGTGTACGACGCGACGTTCAGCCTGCCCAGCTTCGGCACAGTCGTGCGCGAGGATGTGGATCTCACCGCCGGGGCGACAGTAACTGTCGATATCGAGATGTCCGTGCAACTCCACGAGGAAGTGGTCGTTGTCGGCAGTCGTGCCCAGCCACGATCGGCGACCGAGTCCGCCGTGCCCGTCGACGTCATCACCGCCGATGAGCTCGCTAGCCAAGGTGACGGCGATATCACCAACCAATTGCGAACCTCTGTGCCTTCCTTCAACGTCAACACGCAGCCGATCAGCGATGCGGCCTCGATCGTCCGACCGGCCAACCTGCGCGGCCTGGCGCCCGACCACACGCTCGTCCTGGTGAACGGTAAGCGTCGCCACCGCGCCGCGGTCATCACCTGGCTCGGCAACGGGCTCTCGGACGGTTCACAAGGTCCGGATATCTCGGTCATCCCCTCCATCGCGCTGCGGCAGGTCGAGGTGCTTCGCGACGGCGCCTCGGCGCAGTACGGATCGGATGCGATCGCCGGCGTTATGAACTTCCAGCTCAAGGAGGCCCGCTCCGGCGGCAGCATACAGTTACGCACCGGACGGTTCTTCGACGTCAACACAGGCGACCAAGGCACCTGCGGGATTCCCGGCACGTCCTGTAACGGCATCGGCGGCCATGGCGGTGCATACACCGTCGCCGGCAACGTTGGGTTGCCGCTGGGTGCAACTGGGTTCGCAAACCTGAGCGTGGAATACGGCAACGTGGGCCCGACCAACCGCGCCATCCAGCGTGACGATGCTGCGGCGCTCCGGGCAGCCGGCAACCTGGACGTTCGAGACCCTGCCCAGGTCTGGGGCGTACCGAAGATCGAGGACGACCTGAAGGTCTTCGGCAATTTCGGCTACCTGTTCGCCAACAGGCTGCAGTGGTATGCCCACAGCAACTACGCGAGCAAGAAGGTGACCGGCGGCTTCTACTACCGAAACCCGAATACCCGCGGCTCGGTTTTCAGCATCGACGGCGGCGACACGTTGCTCGTCGGCGACGTGCTAGCCGCTAACGGCCAGGGTTCGGCCAACTGTCCGATGGTAGGCATCACCGACAATGCTCCCGACCCGGCCGCCTTCGGCCAGGTTGTCAATGACCCGAACTGTTTCACGTTCCATCAACCCTTCTCGGGCTCGCCCGGTGGCCTTCCAGGAGGGTTCACGCCACAGTTCGGCGGTGACCTGTTCGACGCGTCGGTGGTTACCGGTATACGCGGATTCATGGCCAACGGTCTTACCTGGGACGCGAGCGTGAGCTGGGGCCGGAACGAGGTCGATACGTTCATCTATGACACCGTGAACGCCTCCCTCGGCCCAGAAAGCCCGACTCAGTTCAGGCCGAACTTGTTGCGGCAGACCGATCTCAGCGTGAACCTCGACCTATCCTATGTCGCAAGCGATACGGTCAACGTGGCGGGCGGCGCCGAGTGGCGCCAGGAGCAGTACCATCTCGGTGCCGGCGACCCCGCCTCATGGGCCATCGGCCCCTATGCATCGCAGGGATTCAGCTCCGGGTCCAACGGCTACAACGGCACCCGGCCCGAGAACTCCGGCACCTGGAACCGTTCCAACGTCGCGGTCTACGGCGATGTCGAGGTGAGCGACGCAGCCAATGAGTGGACCCTGGGCGCCGCCGTCCGGATCGAAGATTTCCAAGGTTTCGGTACCACGATGAACAGCAAACTCGCCGGACGGTACGAATTTAGCGATACTGTCGCCTTGCGCTCGGCGATCAGTAGCGGGTTCCGTGCGCCCACCCCGGGGCAGCAGAATGCGTTCAACGTGACGACCGAGTACGACTTCGCACTCATGGATCTTGTCAATAACGGCACGATTCCATCGATCTCCCCGGCTGCGGCGCTGCGGGGAGGGAAACCACTCCAGCCTGAAACGTCAATCAACTATTCGGGCGGCGCGGTCGTCGACACCGGCCCCTTCACGTTTACCGCCGACTACTTCCGGATCAACGTCTCGGATCGTCTCACCATCACGAAGAACTTCTCGCTCACGGCGGATGAGACCATGTCGTTGATTGCGGGCGGGTTCGCCGAGGCGGCCAACCTGCAGAAGTTCCGCTTCTTCGTGAACGACTTCGCGACCAAGACGGAAGGTGTCGATGTCGTGTCGACCTACGCCACGACAGGGCTGGGCGGCGAAACTCTCTTTAGCGTCGTTTTCAACTACACCTCGACCAAGATCACGTCCTTCACGTCCGACACCATCGACGACGACCGTCGCAGCGCAATCGAACGCGGGTTGCCCCAGATGCGATGGAACATCGCCGTTGACCACACGGCCCCCGGGTGGAGCCTGATGGCACGCATGAACTTCTTCGGCAAATACTGGGACCGGGAGGACGCCAGAGCCTGGGCGTCCGCAACGCTCGGCAACCCCGATATGTCTTACCTGTACGAGTTGTACGCGGGCAAGGCGCTCCTCGATGTCGTGTTCGACGTACCGATTAACGACCATCTCACTTTCTCTACAGGGGCCCAGAACCTCCTGAACACGCACCCGGAGGTCAATCCACTGGCTGCAGCCGGGACAGGTAACTACTACGGCCAGTTTTCGCCGTTCGGCTTTAACGGAGCTTACTACTACGCGCGCGTCAACTATGACTGGGGCTTCCAGTTAGATGGATGAAGGCATGACCATGGGGAACTCCAATAAAGCAACCCTACGGTATCCCCTCTAGTAGGGAAGTAAGCGATGCACAAACGGTCTTTCAGAGCACTGATCCTACGGACCTGCGTACTGCTGGTCGCGTTTATCGGCGTTAGTGTTGGCCCGGCCTGGGCACAGGCGAGCAGTGGCTTTTATCTGAGCAGCGAGCGGGGCGCTAGCTTCGCCTCGGGGATGGATCTAATCGGAGACAGCGACGACCGGGAAAGCGCGTGCGACGAGTTCCTCAACCCGTGGTACTTGCTGGGCGGAGAGCGGTGCACGACGGCCGCTCGCGGAGAGGGGGATACCTGGAAGAGCGTGTTTGACAAGGCCAAGGGCATTGCGGCCGGGATCTCGTCGAGCCACTTGGCGTTGGCCGAGCGCGTGTGAATCTGCACCGGCAGCCTGAACGTCGAGATCAAGGGCACCTGCCCGTCGGCAAGGTTGTCGGGATGCACATGGCTGCGGATGTAGGTGGGCAGCGCGAACTGCGGCCAGCCCCACTGCGCCAGCGTCGATGAATAGAACTCGAGTCGCCCGCTCGGCGTCGGGAAGCCGCGCCGGACGACGCCGTCGACGCGCACGCCGGCGGGGCGGCGACCTTCCTCATCAGGGTCCGGGACGCCGGTGGGCACGAGGTTGTCGGGCGCCGGGGCGGGGGCCGCGGTGTAGACGCGACCGAAGAGATCCTCGCCGATATCGACCAGCTGATCGCCGGCAACCTCTTCCTCGTAGAGCGGGCCGACATGGTCGGACAGCTCGAAGGCACCGTAACGCCGCATGTACTGCAACGGCGTGAGGTCCTCGGCCTTGGCCGCCTCCGGCAGGCCCGGAACCGAGTTGTCGAAGATGTGGCCGTCCGTAGTACTCGTCGACGGTCAGCTTCTCGCCCGGCCGCGCTTTCGACTCCGCGAACCAGCGGATGCCGAGATCGCCGTCGGGGTCGATGCGCCAAGTCAGATCGATCCAGAACTCGTTCTCCTCCCATACCTCGCCGGGGTTGACCTGCCGGGTATCGGTGACGACTTCACCCAGACGCTCGCGGGCAGCACGCGTCACCGGCTGGCGAAAGCCCAGCCACTGGGCGTCGTGGGTCTCATAGGAGTGAATGTCGTGACGCTCCGATCCGTGGCCCATCGGCAGCACGTAGTCGGCGAAGTAAGCGGTTTCGTTCCAGGTCGGCGTGAGCGCTACGTAGAGCCCCACTTTGGCCTCGTCGCTCAGCATCTCGATCCACGAAAAGCCGTCGGGATTAGTCCACACCGGGTTATATACGCGGGTGAAGTAGACGTCGAGATGTCCGTTCTGCTCGCGCATCAAGTGCGGCAACAGGAACGACAGCTCGTACATCGACAGCGGGTACTGCCGCGGCCAGTTGAGCTCGTTCCATGTCTTGGGATGACTCGGTGCGTGGATGGGCCGGGGTACGAACTTGTTCCAGGCGTTCGGGTAGGTACCGCCGGGCGTCGCCACCGATCCGGTCAGCGCGTTGAGGAGCATCAGCGTGCGCGCCACTTGCCAGCCCCCCTCGTTGCCGGCGGCAGCGCTGCGCCAACTGTGGGTGGCCAACCGGGTGCCCGCGTCCGCCACCACGGCAGCCACTTCGGCAACAACGCCCGCATCGAGCCCCGACTCCTGGGCGGCGCGCGGTTTGATCGAGCACACCAGCACGGTCGACGAAGGAGAAGACGCGCGTCGCCAGTACTATCGGCTGACCCCCGCCGGCAACGAAGTGGCCACCGCGGAGGCTCGGCGCCTGGCCGAGCTGGTCCGACGGGCTAACGTTGATCTGGTGGTCCCGGTACCGGAGACGCGGTGAGGCAGCACGTCACCCGTGCAGAGCGCGCCTACGCGGCGCTGCTGCGACTGACCCCGGCTGAGCTCCGGCATGAGGCGGCAGCCGAGATGCTCTCGATCTTCCGCGATGGTCATCGTGCCGCCCGACATTCGGGCCGGTCATTGGCCTTGCCACGCTTCTGGATATCGACCCTGCGCGACCTGTGGCGTGTGACCCGGGACCAGCGTAGCAGCGCGGCCCGCCTCCATCATCGAACCTACTTCGACTCCCCGGACGGTGCCCAGATGTTCGTGTTACTACTCAAAGACCTGCGCTTCGCTGCTCGTTCTCTGGTCCGCTCCCCCGGTTTCTCGATTGTTATCGTGCTGACGCTGGCGCTCGGAATCGGCGCCAACACGGCGATCTTCAGTGTCGTGGACGGGGTGCTGCTGCGCCCTTTGCCTTTTCCCGAACCTCACCAGCTGGTTGCCGTCTGGGCCGACTATACGAAGATCAACGGACGCCAGCGCGAATGGCTGTCCTTCCCTGATTTCCACGACCTACGCCAGCTCTCGGAGGTATTCGAGGAGGTCGGAACCTGGAGCTTCTGGGGGCCTACGCTCACCGGACACGGTGACGAGCCAGAGCAGATCCTCGGTGTGCAGATGAGCCAAGGACTGCTCTCACGAGTCCTGCGCGTTTCACCCGTTGTCGGCCGTGGCGTCCTGCCCGAGGAAGACAAGCCAGGCGCGGAACGCGTCGTTGTTCTCAGCCACGCACTGTGGGAGCGTGCCTACCAATCATCCGACGACGCCATCGGAACGACGATCCAACTCGACGGCGAGCCCTACACGATCGTCGGAGTCATGCCTGCCGATCTGAAGCCGCCGTTCGTCCCTCGGGCGGATGTCTGGGTGCCGCAGCGTGAGGACATCTCGCAGCATTTCGGTGGTCGCGGCAGCGCTTCGTATCTCGCCCTCGGTCGGCTACGCGACGGGCGTGGACGTAACCACTGCCCAGGCGGCCGCGAGCGCGCTCGGCGCACGGCTGGAAGCCGAGTTCCCGGAGACCAACACCAACCAGGGGTTCTTGATTTACCCACTGCATGACGACCTGGTCAGCTCGGCCTCGACGGCGCTTTGGGTGTTGCTCGGTGCGGTCGGGTTCGTGCTGCTGATGGCGTGCGTCAACGTGGCCAACCTGCTCCTCGCCCAGGCGTCGTCGCGCAGCGGCGAGATCGGCGTGCGAACGGCGCTCGGCGCCAGCCGGCATCGCATCGTACGTCAGCTGCTGGGGGAGAGCGCTCTACTGGCGACCATCGGCGGACTGCTGGGCGCCGGTCTGGGGGTCTTGGGCACTCGGCTGCTGGTCACGATGGCGCCGCCAGGTACGCCGCGCATCGAGCACGTGACGCTGGATGCTCGGGTGCTGGCCTTCACTGCCGTGGCCAGCCTTGGCGCGGCGCTACTGTTCGGCTTGTTGCCGGCGCTACGCGCCTCGAGGACCGACGTGCAGGCAGCACTCAAGGAGGGCGGTCGCAGCGGCGATGGCGCGGCGCGCGGCCGGCCGCTGCGATCGGCGCTAGTGGTCGTGCAGGTGGCGCTGGCGCTGGTAATGCTGGTTGGTGCCGGTCTGCTACTGCGCACGTTCCAGCAGCTCAACGCCGTAGATCTCGGCTTCGAGACCGAACGGCTGCTCACCGTAAGCCTCAATCTACCCGACTCCCGATACGCGAACGCCACCGACCAGGCGACCTTCTACCAGGAGCTGGAGCGCCGTGTGCGAGCGCTACCCGGAGTGGAGAGCGTCGGGGCGGTCAGCTCGCTGCCGCTGGGTGGCCGCAACGGCGACGCGGACTTCAACGTCGAGGGAATGGCACCCGCCGAATCCGGCGAGTCACGGGTTTCATGGATCAGCCGTGTCACGCCACGCTACCTTGACGCTATGGGGCTGCGTCTCGCCGCCGGCCGGTTCTTCAACGAGTCCGACGATGCGCAAGCAGCGCGCGTCGTCGTCGTCAACGAGACCCTCGCCAACCGCTATTTCTACGACACGGATCCAGTCGGCAAGCGTATCTACTTCGGCAGCGGTGACGACCCCACCTACCGCACGATCGTCGGTGTCGCACGCAACACCAAGCACTTCGGCGTCGCCCAGAGTGCGCGCAACGCCACCTACTTTCCGTATGCGCAGGTTCCAACGGGATTCATGACGATGATCATCCGCACTACCGGTGATCCGACCTCGATGGCACCCGCAGTCAGACGCGAGATCATCGCCTTGGACAGTCTGCTCGCCGCTTCGAATGTCGGCACTATGGAGGCAGTGGTGGGCGGCTCGCTGGCGGCCGAGCGGTTCGTGGCCACCCTGATGTCGGCCTTCGCACTGGTCGCCCTGACGCTCGCCGTCGTCGGCCTGTACGGCGTGGTCTCCTACGGTGTCAGCCTGCGTCAGCGTGAGATGGGTGTACGGCTGGCGCTCGGGGCCGGCGCCCGCGATATCAGCCGCATGGTCGTAGGCGGCAGTCTCGGCCTGGTCGTCGTCGGCGTCGGGCTCGGTCTGGCCGCTGCGCTGGCAGTAACTCGCCTGCTCGAGGGTCTGCTATTCGATGTGCGACCGACCGACCCCGCAACGTTCATTCTGGTCGTGGTCGCCCTGTTCGTTGCGGGCTGCGCCGCCGCGCTCGTACCGGCCCGGCGAGCAGCGCGCGTCGATCCGGCGTCGGTGCTCAATCGCGATTGAGCCAGCTTGGTGCCGGAAGCGGCGGCCGCAGGCGGTCCGTTTGACAACATGACGAGGCCAGAATGGAAAACGTGTTGGAAGCGTGCCGACCTGTGCGGCGTGACGGGATCCGCCGCCCAGCAGCTCAGCTACTGACCGTCTTCAGCATCCGGTACCAGAACTCGACGGCGTCGTGGAACTCCTTCACACCGACGCGCTCGTCGAGGCCATGGGCGCGAACGTCCCCCGGGTCAGCGAAGATCGCCCCGATCGCGTATACACGAATACCTGCGTTGCGAACGTACAGCCCGTCGGTGGCACCGGTCCCCATGTTCGGAATCACCGGTGTTCCGGGCCACATCTGCTGCACGAGCTCTTCGATCGGCTCCATCAGCTGCGCATCCCAGGGAGACGGCTCACTCGGCGTTGCTACCCCCGTCGGCCGAATCGAAACACCCTCGTCGGCGATGACCCCCCGTAGCACCGCCTCGGTGTCCTCCGGCGTGTGTCCCGGGAGGATGCGGCAGTTCACCGTGGCCTTGGCGGCGCGCGGCAAGGCATTCTCGGCGTGCCCGCCGCTCAGCATCGTGGCCACACACGTCGTACGCAGCGTAGCGTTGAACAGAGGGCTGACCGCCGCCAACCGGCGCGCCGCGTCCTCGTCGGGCGACTCGCCGGCAACGGCACGCATCAGATCGGAAGTCGACCCATGCTCGAACGCTGCAGAGCGCTGGAAGAAGAGGCGGGTGCCGTCGTTGAGCTCGATCGGGAAGTCGTGGCTCTCGATGCGGCCCAGTGCCTTGGCCAGTCGGTAGATGGCGTTGTCGGGACGTGGCAACGAACTGTGTCCGCCCGGGTTCGAGGTTTCGAGCTCATAGCTCTGGTATAGCTTCTCGCTCGTCTGCACCTTGAACATCTGTGGCTCGCCGTTGGGGTCGTACGTGCCGCCACCGGAATCGGTGTTCAGTGCGAGCTCGGCATCCACGAGGTCCCGCCGGTCGTTGACCAGGTGGTTGATACCATCGCCGGTGGTCTCCTCATCGCCGGTCAGGACCATGATCAGGTCGCGATCGGGCGCATAGCCCTCTTCGCGCAGCCGGATGAAGTTGGTCACCAGGGTCGTCGCACCGGCCTTGTTGTCGCTCGTTCCTCGCCCGTAGTAGTAGCCGTCCTCCTCCAGGAAGGCGAACGGATGGAGCCGCCAAGCCTCGGGCTCGGCATCGACGACGTCGACGTGAGCCATGAGCATCACCGGACGGCGTGCGCCGGTGCCGGTATAGCGCACCACCAGGTTCGGAATGTCGCCGGGGCTGCTTACCAACGTCATGTCGTCGACGTCGAAACCGGCCGCAACGAGCCGGCCCATGGCCGCCGCGAGCAGCGCCGCGGTCTCATCCGGGGACCCCGTGGCCGAGCGGAACTCGACCATCTCACGGAGGATGTCGGTGGCCAGCTGCCGATACCGTTCGGGCTGCCGGCCCGAGAACGCCGGAACCGCGGCTACTGTCGACAACATCGCAGCAATAAGTAACGCGGCAAGTACTTTCCAACGAGGCATGTTGATGGGCTCCTGAGATGTCACGGAACGCTCAATGGCGGCCGCTCTGCGACGTACCAGAGCGAGATCGGTCATCGGGGGCGCAACGGATCGGCCGTGACGCTCTCACTGATCTCCTGCAACTTGGTCACCAGGCTGGCGACAACCTGGGGTCGCTGGGTGGCCAGGTCGAACAGCTCGAAACGATCCGTCGCGAGGTTGTAGAGTCTCGGGCTCTCCAGGCCCCGGTCGACCAGCAGTTTCCAGTTGCCGTCGCGCAAGGCGTAGGCGAAACCCTGTTCGTTATCGAACTCCCAGTACAAGGGTCGCCGCCGCTCCCACGTCTCGCCGCGCAGTACTGCCGAGATGTCCTCGCCGTCGATCGGTCGATCGTCTGGCACATCGAAGCCGACCACGGTAGCCAGAGTTGGCAGCAGATCGTAGCCGCTCACCGGAGCATCGGCGAGCGAGCCAGCGGCCACGGTGCCCGGCCAGCGAACGATGGCGGGAACCCGAATGCCGCCTTCCAACAGCTCGTGCTTGCGACCGCGAAGGCCACCGGTGCTGCCGTAAAGATTGACCTCCCACCACCGACGCCAGTCGGTCGTCACCGGCCCGTTGTCCGAGGCAAAGAACACGAACGTGCGCTCGCGCAGCCCGAGCTCGTCGATACGGTCCAGCAGTCGTCCGATCTGGTGATCCATATAGGTGATATTGGCGTAGTACTCGCCCGGCCCGCGCGCCGCCAAGTTGCTGGGCGGTGCGGGTAGGCCGTTCTCCAGCGGCTCTGGCACACCGTCGGTGTACTCGCCATAAAGGGCGTTGTACTCGGGTGGGTTGGCGATGGTCGAGTGCGGCTCGATCATCGGCACGTACAAGAAGAACGAGCGCTGTGGATCGCGCCTCTGCAACCAATCAATGGCCTCGTCGATGACGATATCGGCGGTGAATCCCTCGAGCTCGCCGAGCGCTTCGCCGTTGCGGAAGAAGTTGCGCGGGTTGCGGTTGTGCGGCACCGGCCAGCCGTGCAGCGCCAACCAATGGTCGAAGCCATGATCGTCCGGCTGAGTGTGCTCGACAACCTCGGGACCGCCGTTCAGGTGCCACTTGCCGGCCATCGCCGTTTGGTAGCCGATGGCTCGCAGCAGCGTCGCAATGGTGACTTCCCCAGCCCCCAGCTGGATGTCGGTGCCCGGTGGAATCCAGCTCTCGATTCCAGTGCGATACGGAGTTCGCCCGGTAAGCAGCGCTGCGCGCGACGGCGAGCACAGCGGCGAGGGCGCGTAGTACGAAGTGAAGCGCATTCCCTCGAGCGCCAGTCGATCCAAGCTGGGGGTCTGCAGGGTATGGTGACCGTACGCTCCGAGATCGCCGTAGCCGAGATCGTCGGCGTAGATGACCAGGATATTGGGGCGCTCGTCGACCGTGGCCGCCTCTCGATCGAGGCCGCCGATCGCCGACGCCGCGACCAGCACGAGGGCACAGAGGCGAAACACAGGGTCCTCCAGAAGCTGTTGAGGCTGCACGGACGCGCATGCACTGAGATCCGCGCGCCCTGAGTCTAACCGCTTGAACAGGCGCCTAGTCGGCCGCGCCACACCTGCGCAACCCGCCCGGAGCCGGACGATTCGGTTTGCTTGCCAGGCTCTCCGCCCCGTAGCTTCGATGTGAGCCGTCGACCCCCCTCTATTCCCAACGCGCGATATGAGCTGTTTCCTCGTCGTTAGCGCGCCAGCGAGCCGCCAGCATGCCGCCTCCGAGGCGTTCGACCTCGGTCTGTGCAGCGCCCGGGACCTACTCGGATCCGAGCCGCGCCAGGTATTCCGAGGCGACGGGATGCTAGCAGCTACGTTCGCGCGCCAAGACGGCAGCGGCGGCGAGATCGTCCTCGAGCCAAACGGGGCCGGATGCCTACTGGCCTCGGGCACTTGGTTTCACCGCGGCAGCGCGACCGACCTGACCGGTCTGCTCGATCGGATGCGCGAGATCGGCCACATAGCGTTGGCTGCGGAGCTCGACGGTACCTTCGCGATCGTCGATCTCAATGTGCGCGACTGCCGTGTCACGGCATTCACCGATATTCTGGGGACCGGTCGCTGCTACGTGCGCGAGCTCGGAAACGGAACCGTAGCGCTGAGCGGATCGTCGCTGCTTCTCGCTGCGCTAGCTCCCACCGATCTGGATCCTTTGGGTGCCCAGGAGTTTCTCTATATAGGCGATATCTACGAACGCCGCACGCTGTTCCGCGACGTCGAGAAGCTCGGGCCGGCCGGCAGCGTCATTGTGACCGGCGACGAGGCTGCGAGGGCGGCAGCTGCCTGATCCCAGCGCACCGCTCCCGCCCCGCCGCCCACGTCGAGACACCGGTTATCGCCGCGGGGCAACGCAATCCATGGCCGACGTCAACTGTACGTATGCTGCGCCCCAGGCTAGTGTCCTGCGATGACCCTTGGATTGCAGGCGGCACTAGCCGTCATGCCGATACTGCTAGCCGGTGTCCTACTTGTCGGCTTTCGCGTGCCGGCACGGCGAGCGATGCCGGCCGTTTATCTCGCCGCCGTCGTGATCGCCGTGGGCGCCTGGGGCGTCGCGCCGGTCCGGGTCATCGCCTCGACGATCCAGGGCTTGTTCCTCACATTCGACCTGCTGTGGATCATCTTCGGCGCCATCCTCCTGCTCAATACGCTCGAAGAATCCGGGGGCGTGGCGGCGATTCGTCGGTCCTTCGGTGCGCTCAGTGGTGATCGACGCGTTCAGGTGATCGTCATTGCCTGGCTCTTCGGCTCCTTCATCGAAGGCGCCGCCGGATTCGGAACGCCGGCAGCGGTCGCGGCACCGCTGCTCGTCGCAATGGGGTTTCCCGCTGCGGCTGCCGTGGTGATCGGAATGATGATACAGAGCACCGCGGTCACCTTCGGGGCTGCGGGGACGCCGATACTGGTCGGCGTCGCGGGCGGTGTAGGTAGCTCGGCCTTCGACGCCCAACTGGCCGCGTCGGGAATCGAGCTCGCACAGTACGTAAACCTTGTTGCGACGCGCTCGGCCTACCTGCATGCCATTGCGGGCACCCTCATGCCGACCCTCATGGTGATGGTGATGACACGGTTCTTCGGTGCCCGACGCTCGTGGACCGAGGGCCTTTCGGTGTTGCCACTTTCATTGTTCGCCGGTCTGGCGTTCACCGTTCCTTACGTGGCGGCAGCAACGCTGCTCGGGCCTGAGTTCCCCTCGCTACTCGGCGCGCCGGTGGGACTGGCTATCGTCGTTGCCGTGATTCGACGCGGGTGGCTCGTCCCGGCGGATCATTGGGATTTTCCGCCGCCCAAGAACTGGCCGCAGGATTGGGTCAGCGGCATGGAGATCACCGCTGGAAGCCCTCTCGAGGATGAGACCGACGGCGCACCCCGAAACACCACCACCACCGGCGCCCCGCGCGACGTCCTCACCACCGACCCGACGATCAGCGTGCTCCGCGCCTGGCTCCCCTACGCAGCAGTCGGCGCAATGCTGGTGCTCACGCGCCTGCCCTGGCTCCCGCTCGGTGCCTGGCTCCGCCGCGCCCGTTTCGACTGGGAAGGAATTCTGGGCACCGATATCACCGCGGCGACGACGCCTTTGTATCTGCCCGGCACAGTGCTCATGGCCGCAGCCGGCTTCGCATTCTTCTTACACCGCATGCGGGGAGCGGAGATGCTGCGAGCGGCAACACGATCCGCCGGCGTCCTGCTCAGCGCCGGGTTCGTCCTCGTTTTCACCGTTCCTATGGTGCGCGTATACATCAACTCCGGCGCCAACAGCGGCGGCTACCTGAGCATGCCCATCGCCCTGGCCGAATGGGTGGCCACGAACGTCGGGGCCAGCTGGCCCGCCTTCGCCGGCGTGATCGGTGCCCTTGGAGCTTTCATCGCCGGCTCCAACACGGTCAGCAACCTGATGTTCTCGGCGTTTCAGTACGGCGTTGCCGAGCGTCTGGCGCTGTCGAGCGCGCTGATCATCGCCCTCCAGGCGGTCGGCGCCGCGGCCGGCAACATGGTCGCCATCCACAACGTCGTCGCCGCGTCGGCCACCGTCGGGCTGCTCGGCCAGGAGGGCTCGACGCTGCGCAAGACGATCCTCCCGACCCTCTACTACCTGACGGTGCTCGGCCTGCTCGGCCTGCTGGCGGCCTATGTGATCGGCGTCAGCGATCCTCTGCTGCGCGCCGTCGGATAGCGCCGGCGGGTTCGACTACTGCAGCTGAAAGTCGACCCTCACCAACCCGGCAGCGGAAGGGACGCAGCTATCTTGCCTACGCAGTAGCCATCGGCCAGGACACGCGCGTTTTCTTCCGCCGCATGATGCACGATGTGTCTTTCTGGTAACTTGCCGCCATCTGGCCGGGCGGGCGGACAGGCCGCTACTGCAGCGATTGCAGAAAAAACTGGACCGTCACCATGAGGCGCGTCTTCACCGGTTGACCGCCGACGATGACCGGCGCGTAGCGCCATTGTTCGACGGATTCTCTCGCAGTAACGTCGAGGAGCGGATGCGCGCTTCCGGTCACCACGATGCGCTCCATCCGACCGTCGAGCCCGATGACGCTCTCCAGAACCACTTCCCCCTGGATGCGGTCGTCGCGCGCCTGCTCCGGGTAGCGCGGGGCCACGTAGTGAGTGCGTGTGGGCCTCTGGCGATCCGCGATGGAGACCACCTCGTGCACCACCAACCGCCGCCGATCCTCGACCGTGAACCACAGGTCCGCGGATCGGGCCAGAGACGCCAGCGTGGCCACTACCGTGCTGTTGCGAGCTACCAACGTCACCCGCCGGCTACCACCAAGCTGCGACGTGTCCAGCTCGAAGCCGCCCAGCCCGGCAAGCTGCTCGAGCACATCGCGCAGCAGCCTGTTCTCGAATTCGACGTTCGCCTGACGCCCACCGCCTCGAAGCTCGAGCAGATGCGGAAAATCTGCCTCCAGGCCAGCCTGCGCGGCGAGTCGGCGCGCCTGCGGGAGACTCGGCTCGCCCGAGCCCGCCCCCTGCGGGGTCCCGAACGCGCCGGCCACCACCGAGACGGTGAACGTGATGACCGCCAGAGTCAGTGCGAGGCGGTGTCTTGTCATGACGACGGGCCTCCCGATCTCGTGAATGTGGCGCAGTCGCGCGGCGAAGACGGATTTGCTTGGTACCAAGAGCGCAAGATCACCAGCGCCCTGGACGAATCCAAGACGGAGCGTACGCGCCAGAGCTTGCGAGTAGGTGCGCGCGTCGACACCGGCGCGCAGGACGGCTTCGTCGCAAGCAAGCTCGGCGGCGCGATGGAGCCTGGCAAGCACTAACCAGGCAACCGGAAAGAAGTAGAAAGTCACTAGTACCGGCAATGCGACGATCCGCTGGAGCGGATGACCGAGCCGTCGGTGAGCATCTTCGTGCGCCACCACCGCGCCCAACTAGCTGGCGGTGAGCGCCTCACACAATGAGCGTGGTAGCAGAATTCGCGGTCGCCACAAACCGACGAGGCTCGGAATGATTGGCTCATCCACTACCTCGATGCGGGCCGGATCTACCCCATAATGGCTGGCGACACGACCGAGCTGCACGGAGAGCGGCGCAGTCGCCTGATTGGAAAGCTGCCGCACCAGCGTCGACCTGCGACGCCACAGCGCCACCGCAACCGCCAACGCACCAAACAGCCAGGCCACGGTGAGGAGCTGATAGACAACATCATCGCCAGCGAAGCGCGGCGCCGGAACAGTCCATAGCTGAGGCTCGAACACGGCTCGCAGACCACGCACGGCAGTCGTCACCGTAACGCTCGCCGTGGGGGCACTGAGGGATGTGAGCAATTCGGCTGCCCAGGACGCCAGCAGCGATACGGGTAGCATCAGCTTCAGCAGCCCGATCCACCAGAGGTAGCCGCGAAGACGGGCTGGTGCGCCGCGCAGCAGGCGGTCGAGCAACAGAAGTACTGCAACGACGAGCGCGCTTTGCCACATGTGGATGGCGAACGCACCCCAGAACGCCCGGTGGTCGATTTGCAGGAAGTTCATGATTCCGACTCCCGGTCAAGGGCGTCCTCGCCGGCTAGCTGTCTCTCGATCTCACGCAGATCGTCGAGGTCCAGCGCCCGCATCTGTGCCAGGTGGCTCAGCAACGGAGCCGCGGAGCCGTCGAACAACGAATCGAGCAACCGCGCGATCTCCTTGCGGATCATTGCCGGCCCGCTGACCGAGGGCCGATACACCACCGAGCGGCCGGACTTGCCGACGCGCTCGATGGCGCCCTTGGTCTCCAGACGCTCGAAGATCTTCCGGACAGTCGAGTATGAGGGCGGATCTTGGAGTTGTGCGTGGACCACACCAGCGGATGCTTCTCCCCTCTGCCACAGCAACCGAAGGCACTGAAGCTCGAATCTCGATAAGTGCGGGAGCTTCCTCGCCATCGCCTGATTCCCTCGTTCAAGAACCGCGACACTTGTCGCACTTAAAGTGCGGCATCTGTCGCAGTTTGTCAAGAAAGGATCACATCGCGACCGCGCGAGACTTCTCTCACCGCTGATACTCGGCCCTTCGTTCTGGTAACTTCGCTGCCATCGACAGCGTCCAAGGAGGAGTCCCGTGCATGTTGGTGCAGCGTTGCTCGCGATCACGATGGTGGCGGTGAATATCACAAGCGGTGAGTTTCCTGAGCTGGCCGGCTCCGAGACGGCGGGCGCTCAGGATCAATCGAGCACCCAAGGATCCGGGTACGATCGGCCGGCTCACACGCCCAAAGGCAGCCGCTCGGAGGTGATCGCGCCCCATGGCATGGTTGCCGCCAGCCAACCGCTGGCCGCACAAGTTGGCATCGATATCCTCAAGGCGGGCGGCAACGCCATCGACGCGGCGGTAGCGGTCAACGCCATGCTAGGGCTGGTCGAGCCGCACATGAACGGCATCGGTGGCGATCTGTTCGCCATCGTCTGGAACGCCGAACAGCAGAAGCTCTACGCCCTCAACGGCACCGGTAGGTCCCCCTACGCGCTGAGTCTGGAAGCGCTACGCAAGCGTAATCTCGATCGGATCCCAGGCAGAGGCCTGGTGCCCTGGACGGTGCCCGGCGCGGTCGACGCCTGGGCGGAGCTGCTCGAACAACACGGAACGATGACGCTCGTGCAGGTGCTGGCACCGGCGATCGCATACGCACGCGACGGGTTCCCGGTCAGCGAGATCATCGCCGGCCAATGGCAGGAGGAGGAGGCAGCGCTGGCCGAGTGGCCGGATTCCGCCAAGACCTACCTCCCCGGCGGGCACGCCCCAAAGAAGGGCGACGTCTTCCGCAATCAGAACCTCGCTCGCGTGTACGAGGCGATCGGCAACGAAGGCCGCGACGTCTTCTATCGAGGCGCCATAGCCGATCGCATCGTTGCCTTCAGCGAAGCCAACAATGGCTACTTCTCCAAGCGCGACTTCGAAGAGCACACGTCGACCTGGGTCGAGCCCGTGAGTACCAGCTACCACGGCCACGAGGTCTGGGAGCTACCGCCCAACAGTCACGGCATCACCGCGCTGATGATGCTCAACATCCTCGAGGGCTACGACCTCGCGAGCCTGGGGCACAACAGCGCCGCCACGCTACATCGAATGATCGAGGCCAAGAAGCTCGCCTTCGCCGACCGCACTCATTACGTCGCCGACCCCGAGTTCAACGCGCTGCCGGTGGCGGAGCTCATCTCCAAGCCCTACGGGGTCAGCCGACGCGCCATGGTCGACGCGGCGCGCGCGGCGCTCACCGTGACACCAGGCGACCCGCTCGAGCACGGCGACACCGTTTATCTGTCGGTGGTCGACAAGGACCGCAACGCCGTATCGCTGATCCAGAGCATCTTCGACTCGTTCGGTTCCAGGGTGGTGCCCGGAGACCTCGGCTTCGCAATGCAGAACCGCGGCATCGGCTTCAGCCTCGAGCAGGGCCACCTGAACGTGCTGGAACCTCACAAGCGCTCGCTGCACACCAACATGCCGGGCATGGTGACCAAGGACGGCGTGCCGTGGCTGACGTTCGGCGTCATGGGCGGCAACATGCAGCCGCAGGGCCATACACAGGTGCTGGCCAACCTCATCGACTTCGGCTTGAGCGTGCAGGAGGCCGGTGATGCGGCACGCTGGCGCCACATGGGAGAGACGCCCCGAGCCGGCGAAGCGCCGACCGGCGGCACGGTGCTGGTAGAGAGCGGCATTCCCGACGAAGTCATCGCCCAGCTCGAGGCCATGGGGCACGTGATCCGGCGCGCCGGCGGCGGCGCGATGGGCGGCTACCAGGCGATCATGATCAACCCAATCACCGGCATGCTGCACGGCGGCACCGATCCCCGAAAGGACGGCACCGCGATCGGCTACTAGTGTCGCCGACCGCGAGCGGGCGCAACAGCGAGGACGCGGCGCGGGGGCCAAGGCGCGACGACGCGGGCGTAGATCTGCCTACTTCAAGGAGGCGCAACGCCGGCCATCGCGCCGCGGACCGCTGCTGCGCCTACTCGCCGGCGATGCTGCGGTATACGACGGTCAGGAAGCGATCCGCCGACATGAAACCCCCGCCCCATGTCTCGTCGTGGTCGGACATCGGCAGCGCCGCGATGACCTCCTCGAGGCTCATCCCGTCGTTGATCATCGCGCCGACGCGATCACGCGCCAAGGTCAGCACGTCGCGAAACCGGCGTAGGTCCTCGGGGCCGGCGAGCGCCCCATGGCCGGGGATGATCTTGGTGTCGGAGTCGATTCGCGCCAAGACGTGCCGGGCGCTGGCGAGCATCCCGTCGACGTTGCCGCCCGAGTCGACGTCGATGTACGGGTAGACGCCGTTGAAGAAGTTGTCGCCCATGTGCACTACGTTGGCGCCGGTAAACCAGATCAGGGCATCGCCGTCAGTATGCGCGTGCCTGACGTGCTCGACCTGGATCTTTTCGTCGTTCCAGTAGAACGTAACCTCGTCGCTGAAAGTCACTACCGGCAAGGCCGCCGGCGGGGCCTGCTCGGTGCTTCCCATGACCTCCCCGAACTGCTCCGGATTCATCCGCTTGCGGACGTTGTCGTGCGCTACGATCACGGCGCCGGCGGATCCGAAGGCCTCGTTGCCGCCGGTATGGTCACCGTGCCAGTGGGTGTTGACGACAAACTTGACCTCCGCGTCGGTCACCGCCGCAATGGCCGCGCGGATCTTGTCGGTAAGCGGCGCGAACTGGTCGTCGACGACGAACGCGCCGTCGTCCCCGACGCTCAGGCCGATGTTGCCTCCAGCGCCCATCAGCATGTAGACGCCGTCGACTACCTCGATGGTGTCGATCTCCACAGCGTCGAAATCCTGCTGGGCAAACAGGTCCGGTATGACCGGGCCGACGGCGAGGACAAAGGTAGTCGCGACGGTGAGAGCAGCGTGACGGAGTTTCATCGATCGGGCTCCTGTGCATCTGTGGGACATGGCGTAGCGAACCTTAGCGGCGTGTTCGTCCACCGGCAAGGCCGGCACAACCGGCCGCGGACCTATAATCCTGCACTGTGATCCCTGCCCGCCCGTGGAGCAACGCATGACCGCTTCAGCTCACCGGCACCCGGCCCGACGCGGACCTGCCGCCGTCGCGCTACTCGCTGCCGGCCTGGCATCAACAACCCAGGTAACCGCCGCGCAGTCGTACGACGCAGCCATGGTTGTCGTGCTCGACGTCTCCGGGAGCATGAAGGAACAGGTCGAGGGAGGGGTCAAGCGGGATCTTGCACAACGACGGTTGCTGCGTACGCTTGCCGGGCTCCCCGAAGGCACGGCGGTAGCGCTGCGTCTTCTGGGCGAAGGACCGGGCAGCGATGAATGCGGCGCGTCCCGGCTTGCGGTTCCTTTTGCTTCGTTCGAGCCACCGATCTGGCGCCGGTCAATGGAGTCGATACGCTGGGACGGCGCCACACCGCTCGTGCTCAGCATGCGCCAGGGACTCGAAGATCTGCGTGCGGTGGACGCACGGCGCAAAGAGATGCTGATTATCGGTGACGGTGAAGAGACCTGCGGCGCGGACCCGGTGGGGGTGGCACGCGCCGAGGCCAACGGCATCCGCATCCACACCATTAGTCTCGGTGAGCGCGTCTCGCATCAGCTCGCCGGGATCGCGCTGGTTACGGGCGGAACCTACACGCGTGCCTTCGACGAGACCAGCTTCGAGACCGCGACGGTCGAGGCGCTGCCAACAGACCTAGACCTGCCGGCGGTCGCGACCGTTGGCGGTGCCGCCGGCGCCCAGCTGCAAGTGATTCTCGATGTCAGCAACAGCATGTGGGGACAGGTCGACGGTCGCGTCAAGATCGAGCTCGCCAGAGAAGCAATGGCCGGAGCTCTTACCGATGTGCCTCCTTCGGTGCCGGTCGGCCTTCGCGCCTACGGTCACCGCGTCGCATACGACGAGAGGGAGGCCGGATGTCAGGATACCGAGCTGCTCATCGCGCCACAGCCCGGCAGTGCCCAGCAGATCCTGGCGCGCTCAGCGTCGCTACAACCGCGCGGCCAGACTCCCCTGGCGCTCAGCCTACGAGCTGCAGCGAACGACCTGAGTGCGGGCGGCGGCGGCGTGTTGCTGCTGATCACCGACGGCATCGAATCCTGTGGCGGCGACCCTGTGGCGGTCGCCGCCGAGCTCCGTGCCGGCGGGAATCCGATAAGGATCCATGCCGTCGGCCTGGGTGTCGACGCGCAGGCGGCCGACGCGCTATCGA
Source organism: Acidobacteriota bacterium (assembly GCA_965205505.1). GTDB lineage: Bacteria > Acidobacteriota > UBA890 > UBA890 > WLXD01 > DASCOT01. Next base: position 893,489 of record CBDBHB010000009.1, on the reverse strand, counting down.
AGCTCGCCAGCGCCGGCGGCGGCGACTACTTCGATGCCCCGAGCGCCGAGCAGCTGTTCCGCGGCGTCGGCACAGCGGTGCGAGCGACCACCGACTTCATCCTCGCCGGTGCAACGAGCTCGAACTTTCCGTCGCCCATCGCACGTGTGCGCGGCGGCGCCGACGTCGGCAGCGCCGACGAGATCGAGCCCGGCACGTACAGCTTCACCGAGCACCTGTTCCACGAGCGACGCTACTTCGCGGTTCGCGGAGAGCCTGGCGAGCAGCTCGTCCTCGCCGGGCTGGTGTGCGCTCTGGCGGTCGGCAGAACCGCCGACGGCGAGCCGACGTTCCTGGGCTCGCCTTCGATGATGCTTGCCCAACGGATCGATGCCGCCGGGGAACGCCTGCGCGGCCGCAACCTGACGGTGCGAGGCGACATGGGTGACTGGCGGGAAATGGAGATGACCGTGCAGGAGGATGGCTGGGCGCGCTTTCGCATCGGCCGCGCACAGGGCAACGTACACCGCGACATGGTGTTCCGTGTGACGCGCAGATAGCCGTCCCCAACGCAGTGCACAGGTCACCGCGTGCAAACGCGCAGAGAGAGCGGCTCAACAAGGAGGTTTATCGATGACAAGACACAAGCTGCTGAGCCTGGCGACCCTGCTGATCGTGCTGGCGGGCATCGGGATCGCGGGCGGCCAGGACGCCGACCGCGAGGCGCGTATTCAGCGCGAGCTCGCCATGCAACGACCCATCGACGCACTCGATTCCGTGTGGATCGAGGAGCTCACCTGGATCGAGGTGCGCGACGCCATGGCGGCGGGCAAGAAGACCGCCATTCTGACCACCGGGGGCATAGAGCAAAACGGGCCGTATGTGGCGACCGGCAAGCACAACTATGAGCTGCTGGGCCTCTGCGAGCGAATCGCCCGGGCGCTAGGCGACGCGCTGTGCGCGCCGATCATCAAGCTGGTCCCTGAGGGCAGCATCGACCCGCCCACCGGCCACATGCGATATCCGGGCACGATAAGCGTTCGGCAGGAGACGTTCGAGATGATGCTCGACGACGCCGCCTCCAGCCTGAAGGCGCACGGCTTCGAGCACGTCGCGTTCCTCGGTGCCAGCGGCGGAAACCAATCCGGCATGCGGAACGTGGCCGAGCAGCTCAACGAGCGCTGGGGCGCGACGATTGCCCACTTCATCCCCGAGTTCTACGCAGCGGATGACGTGATCGAGTACATGAACACCGAGCTCGGTATCGTGGAAGAAAACGAGGGCTACCACGACTTCTTCTGGCTCACCGCGATGCAGATGACGGTCGACCCCGGAACGGTGCGCTACGAGCAGCGTGTAAAGGCCGAGAAGGCGAGCATAAACGGTCAAAGCATCGCCGACCTAGAGGCTACTCTCGAAATAGGAAACAAGCTCATGCAGTTCCGGGTCGACAAGACGGTGAAGGCGCTTCAAGCCGCCATCGCAGCGGCCGAGTCAACGGATCGACCCTAGCAGGCCGCCCTGGACGGTCGATATACGCGATCGAAGGAATCCACTCGTGGAGCCTGGGCAAGCCGTCGACGGCAGCCATATACTGCACGCGTAGGGCTCCGCGGGGGCTGGCGAACTCCGCGCCGACACTGGTGTGCACGAGCCCTGATGCGCAATGGAGATAGTCGAATGAAGCGGTCCATGCTCTCTCTCGCCGCCATCGGCATGCTCGGCCTCGGCGTGACGGCTAGGACCGGTCTGGCGCAGCACGACTCGACGCATGACAGCCTCTCGATGCCCGGCGACGCAGCGACCGTCGCCTCGCCGTACCAGGAGCAGAACGAGGTCATCGGCCGCTACTGCCTACGCTGCCACAACGACAGCATGTCGCGCGGCGGGCTGAGCCTCGAGAGCTTCGACGTCGCCACGGCTCACGAGAACGCCGAGGTCGCCGAGAAGATGATCCGCAAGCTGGAAGCGGGGATGATGCCCGCGCTTCCGGCGAGGCGTCCCGACGAAGGAACGCTCACCGCGCTGGTTGCGGCCCTCGCCTCTCGCGTCGACGCAGCCGCCGCGGCCAACCCGAACCCCGGCGGGCGCACGTTCCAGAGACTCAACCACGTCGAGTACGAGCGTTCCGTGCGCGATCTGCTCGAGCTCGATATCGACGCCAGCGCCTACTTGCCACCCGATCCGCTGAGCGCCGGCTTCGACAACATCGCCGACGTTCAAGGCCTCTCGGCGACGGTGATGGAAGGCTATCTGGCAGCGGCTGCCGAGATCAGCCGTCTGGCGGTGGGCGACCCGAACGCTTCCGTGGCCGAGACCAAGTACACGATGTCGCGCTACACGTCACAGCGCGAGCGGGTCGAGGGTGCCCCGTACGGCACGCGCGGCGGGCTGTCGGTGATTCACAACTTCCCTGCCGACGGCGAATACCAGGTCACCCTGACGCTCTTCGACTCACCCGAGGGGCTGCTGTTCGGCAAGGCTCTCCTCCACCAGGAGCAGATCGAGGTATCGGTCAACGGGGAGCGCGCCGCGCTGCTCGATGTCGACCGATTCATGGACCCCGACAACCAGAGCATTTCCACCCCGCGGATATTCATCCGTGCCGGAGCGCAACGAATCTCGATAGTGTTCATCCAGCGGTCAGAAGGGCCCGCGGTCGATTTGCTGTCGCCACACGAGTGGAGCTTGTCGGATCGCTCGATCGGCTCGGTTCACGGCATCACGAGCCTCGTCCACCTCCAGGGCGCCGCGATCATCGGCCCTTACAATGCCACCGGAGTCTCGGCAACGCCGAGCCGTCAACGGATCTTCAGCTGCCGCCCGATCTCGTCTGACGAGGAAGTCCCGTGTGCCGAGGCGATCATCACGCGGCTGGCGACGCAGGCCTACCGGCGTCCCACCACCGAGCGCGACCTCGTCGGGTTGATGTCGTTCTTCCGCAAGGGAGCCGACAACGGTGGATTCGAGGCCGGCATCCGTTCGGCGCTCGAGGCACTGCTGTCGAGCCCCCACTTCGTGCTGCGCTTTGAAGCACCGGCCACTGGCCAGGCGAGCAGCCAGCTCACCAGTATCGGCGATGTGGCTCTGGCCTCGCGTCTGTCGTTCTTCCTGTGGGGCGCGGCGCCGGACGGGGAGCTAATGACGCTGGCGCGAGAGCACCGGCTCTCCGATGACGCGGTGCTGGAAGAGCAGGTTCGTAGGATGCTGTCAGATCCGCGAGCGGCGGCGCTGGGAACGCGGTTCGCAGCCCAGTGGCTGCGGCTCCAGGACCTCGACAAAGTACACCCGGATGCTCTGATGTTCCCCGACTTCCACGAGGAGCTGGCGGCGGCCATGCGTCGCGAGACAGAGCTGTTCTTCAACAGCTTGGTCGAGGACGACCGCAGCGTGCTCGATTTGCTGCGCGCCGACTACACCTTCGTCAACGACCGCCTGGCCCGCCACTACGGGATTCCCGACGTGAGCGGAGAACACTTCCGCCGCGTCGCCGTGGCGAATCCGGAGCGCCGCGGCCTGCTGGGACATAGCAGCATCTTGACGCTCACATCGCATGCCGAGCGCACATCGCCGGTGCTGCGTGGCAAGTGGGTGATGTCCGTGCTGCTCGGCAGCCCGCCGCCACCGCCGCCGCCCGACGTGCCTGAGCTGGATGCCACAGAGGCAATCGCCGACGGCCGCGAGCTGACGGTCCGTGAGCGTTTGGAGCGGCATCGGGCCAACCCGGCGTGTGCCAGCTGTCATCGAGCAATCGACCCGATCGGCCTGGCATTGGAGAACTTCGACGTGACCGGCGCCTGGCGCACCAAGGACGCCGGTAACCCCGTCGACACGTCGGGCAGCTTGTACGACGGCACCGCCCTCACGAGCCCGGCGGATCTGCGCGACGCGCTGCTGAAATACTCGCCAGCGCTCATCACGACCTTCACCGAGAACCTTATGGCGTATGGGATTGGCCGCCGGGTCGAGTACCCTGATATGCCAGAGATCCGCGCAATCGTTCGCGCGGCATCAAGCAACGACTACAAAATGTCGTCCTTCATCGTTGGAGTGGCGACGAGCCAAGCCTTTCGCACCAACAACGAGATTCAACTACCCGAAGTAGCCGCGGAACGCGACGAAAACCGCTGAGCCTTCGGCTCGGCGCGACTCCGGCCATCCGGGCGAGGAAACAGCCCATGTACATAACGCAAAAAGCCATGCATCGCCGGACTGTCTTGCGCGGCCTGGGAGCCACGGTAGCGCTCCCACTGATGGACGCGATGGTGCCGGCGGGAACGGCATTCGCGAAGGCCGCCGTAAACACCGTAGACGGTCCGAAGCGCCTGGTTTGCATCGAGATCGTACACGGCGCCGCCGGAAGCAATGCCTTCGGCGCCACCAAGAACCTGTGGGCGCCGGCGGCGATCGGACACGACTTCGATCTGACCCCGACGTCGTTGACCCCGCTCGAGCCTTGGCGCAAGTATCTGACGATCGTCAGCGACACCGACTGCCAGCAGGCCGAGGCCTACGAGACCAAAGAGATCGGCGGCGACCACTACCGCTCGAGCGCGGTCTTCCTGACCCAGGCGCATCCGAAGCAGACCGAAGGATCGGACGTCATGGCCGGCGTTTCGATGGATCAGGTCCACGCGCAGCGATTTGGGCAGGACAACCCGATCCCGTCGATGCAGCTGTGCATCGAGAACGTCGATCAGGCCGGCGGTTGCGACTATGGGTACGCCTGCATCTACTCCGACACGATCAGCTGGGGCTCGCCGACGGAGCCGCTGCCGATGATCCGCGATCCACGGGCCATCTTCGACCGGCTCTTCGGTGCCGGTGGAACTCCCGAGCAGCGTGCCGCGCGCCGCGCCAGCAAACGCAGCATCCTCGACTGGATCGCTGAAGAAGTGTCGCACATCCAGCAGGCGTTCGGCGCCGGCGACCGGCGGCGTCTGGACCGTTACCTAACCAACATCCGTGAGATCGAGCGGCGCATCCAGATCACGGAAGAACGCAACAGCAGCGGCGAGCTGCGTGAGCTACCGGCCGCCCCTGCGGGCGTACCGGATTCGTTCACCGAGCACGTCGAGCTCATGTTCGATCTTCAGGCGATGGCCTTCGCCGCCGACCTGACGCGTGTCTTCTCGCTCAAGCTGGGTCGCGACGCTTCGGCCAGGGTGTTCCCGGAGAGTGGCGTCCACGAACCGTTCCACCGGACCTCGCACCACGGCGATGTCGCAGCGAACGTCGAGAAGTTCGCCAAGATCAACCGTTACCACGTCGGTATGCTCCCTTACCTTCTCGATAGGCTGAGCAACACCCTCGATGGCGACAGCCCGCTACTCGACAGCACCATGGTCGTCTACGGCTCGCCCATGGGTGACCCGAACCTACACAACCACAGACGCTGCCCGCTGATCGTGCTCGGCGGCGCTAATACCCAACCGCACGGCAACCTCCACGTACGAGCCGAGCCCGGTACCCCCATGGCAAACGTGATGTTGAGCATGCTGCACCAGCTGGGTCACGACGACCTACAGAGCTTCGGCGACAGCACCGGGGAATTCGCGTACCCGGTCTGATAACGAAAACCGAAGGCGGAGGACTGAATCGATGTCGGCAACACGTAAACGGCGTCCTGACGCGAGTCGGCGGCTCTGGTTGACTCTGGCGCTCGCGATCTTCCTGCCTGCTCTCGTGGTCGCAACGCCTGCCGAGTCACCCGTGGCCGACGCAGCGATGGCTGGCGATGTGGACGCGGTCCGCGCGTTGCTCCGCCAGGCTGCCGACGTCAACGCTGCACAGGCCGACGGTATGACGGCGCTGCACTGGGCAGCCGAGAACGACGCCGCCGAGCTCGCCGAGATGCTCATTTACGCCGGTGCAAACCTCGAAGCCGGGACGCGAATGGGCGCCTACCGGCCGCTGCACCTCGCCAGCAAAGCTGGCAACCGGCAAGTCGTACGCGTGCTGCTGGAGGCGGGAAGCGATATCGAAGCGGCCACGACAGCTGGCGGGGCCAACCCGCTTCACTTCGCGGCGGCGACGGGCAACGTCGAGGTCGTCGCGATGCTGCTCGACCACGGTGCTGACATAGACACGCTCGAGTCCGCATGGGGACAGACACCGCTGATGTTCGCAGTCGCCAACAACCGTCTCAGCGTGGTCAACGCGTTGCTGGAGCGCGGCGCCGACGCGGCGATCGCTACCAAGGTCGTCGACATCGTTGCTGCCGGAAACGAGCTGCGCGACGAGGAGCAGCTGCGCCGCGCCAGCCGCGCGGCTTTGCGCAAGGTCGAGGAAGAGGCTGCTGCACGGGCGGCGGAGGCTGAGGGCGACGCGGAGCCGGCCGAAGATGAGGCTGGCGAGGCGGAGACGGAGGGCGAGGAAACGAACGAGAGCGGAGAACCCGGCGAGGAGCCCTCAGAGCAGCCTGCTCCTGCCGCCGAGGTTGACGCGGAGGCCGAGCCAGCCGCGACGCCCGAGGCGAGCGAAGGGGAGCCTACGGACGAGGACGACGACGGGGGCCTGACAGAGGAAGAGCTGATGCTCATGCAGCAACGGCGGTCCTTCCCGGGTCTCGTTTTCGCGCAGGGTGGCCTCACCGCGCTCCACTTCGCAGCTCGCGACGGACATGCCGGTGTGGCGCTCGCGCTCCTCGACCACGACGTCGACGTCAATCCGGTCACGGGTGATGACACCAGCCCGCTGCTGATCGCCGCCATCAACGGACAGTACGACCTGGCGATGATGCTGCTGGAATACGGTGCCGACCCCAACCTGGCGAGCGAGGCCAACGGCACCGCGGTCTACGCGGCGATTAACGCGCAGTACCCGGCCAAGACCAGCTATCCCCAACAGACCGCGTACAAGAACCAGGAAACTACCCATGCGGAGCTGATCGCCGCGCTGCTCGAGGCCGGGGCCGACCCGAACGTGCGGCTCAACAAGAAACTCTGGTACCAGGCGTATAACTTCGATCAGCAGTCGGACACCACCGGCGCGACGCCTTTCTGGCGCGCCGCCCAGGCGCTCGATGTCGAGGTCATGCGTCTGCTGGTCGCGCACGGCGCCGATCCGAACGTCCCGACCCGCAAGATCCCTCGCCGTCGCTATCGCCGCGGTCGGACGAAGGAGATCGATCACTCCCGCTTGCCACCGGTGAAGATCGGCGGGCCAGCCATCTACCCGCTCCACATCGCTTCGGGCGCCGGCTACGCCGAAGGCACCGGGTTCGCCGCAAACCATCACCGCCACATGCCGGACGGATGGATGCCGGCGGTGCGGTACCTGGTGGAAGAGCTCGGCGCCGACGTCAACACAAGGGACGACAAAGGCTACTCACCCCTGCATCACGCGGCCGGGCGAGGCGACAACGAGATGGTCGTCTACCTCTACATGAAGGGCGCCGATCCGCTGCTGCTGAGTCGCCGGGGGCAAACAATCGCGGACATGGCGAACGGGCCTATGCAACGCGTGCGTCCATATCCGGCGACCATGGCCTTGGCTGAATCGCTCGGCTCGGAGAACCACCACAACTGCATCTCCTGCTGAGCTCACGCCAGCAGCGACAGGTTCGAGAAGGCGGCCACCTCCCTGGTCAATTCCAGGGGAGGTGGCCGCTTCTGTCATTCGTCGCTATAACGTTGCCGCCTCGGGCTCCGCGACCGGCAGCATCTCGGCGGCCGCTCGCATGGTCATTTCGACCAACGCAGCGTAGGCAGCGTCGGTAAGACACCAGTGGGTCTGGCCGTCTTCCAGCACTACCTGGCGTAGATAACCGTCCTGGCGCAGAAAGCGCGCGCACTGGCCGTCGCGGGCATCGTCGAGACGGCGCGCGTCCAGGCGATGCAAGTATGCGTTGCCACGCTGGATTCGCACACCATCGAGCGCCCCCAGCCAGCGACGCACGCCCTCCTCGACGCGCTGCTCGTAGGCCATCTTCATCCAGTGGGCCAGCGACACATGTGGCATCGCCGGCCGCGCTCGCGACTCGCCTGCAATGAACGCGAAGAAGACGATCATGGTGTCGATGAACAGCGCGATGAAGGCAAACACGACTGCGGCGGGGCTGCCGGCGACCATGTCGCCCATCGCCCGTTGCCAGTACTCCTCTTGCTCGAGCGGGCGCGTGTCGAGAATCGCCGGGTCGACCGAGCGTGCCGTGAACTCGCCTCGAACCTCGCGGATGCGATCCGCGGGAATCACCGCCGAGGCGCGCGAGTAGGAGGCCCTCAGCGCCCCATGGTCGATCTCGGTGCCGTCGGTCAGCGTGGCAATCTCCGCGTCGATGGCTTGCAGCGATCCACCGACCTCCATCTCCATCTGCTCGATGCGCGGCAACACACTGGTCAAGAACCGATAGCGCTCGCCGGTGCCACTCTGGACGCGCTGCAGGTCAACGAGCAGGTCGGACTCGGCGATGAGCTGCTGCAGGTAGGGACTGGAGATATTGCGCAGACCGCCGCCGCTGGCCTGCTCGATCTCGATGCGACGGCGCAGCTCGGCGGACGCCTCCTTTAGCGTGCCCAGCGTGCCGGAGGTCTGCGTGCATGCGTCCACGAGATACGCGCGGAGCGACTCGTAGCGCTCGACGCGACGCTCCTTGGCGATGGTCTCCTCGGAGAAGCCACGGTAGTAGAAGACATACGAAGTAAAGCTGGACATCACCACGGTGAAGACGATGACGGCCACGAGCATCGGCTGATAGCGGCTACGCTCGCGTAGTCGGAGCGCCGAGGTCAGCATCCCCAGCTGGATAATGGCCGCCAAGCCGAGCGCCGCAAGAACCGAGTAGCGGAAATCGGGGAAGATCTCGGAGATGCCGTTGAACGTGCTGTAGCCCGAGACCAGGCACCCGATGGCGGCGGCGAGAGCGGGAAAGGTGTGGACAGGCGACTTGACGAAGTTGAACAGTGCGCGAAACACGACGCTATACGCCTCCGGTTCGCGCCTCCCGAACCAGATCCCCGGCCATTTCGACCGTGCGCCACAGGCGCCGAAGATCGAACGCTTTCGCCCCTTTGCGGAGATGCTCAATCGAGCATACGCTCCTGCGCCCCTCACTGGCCAGTCCGGCGAATGGAAAGTTCGGCTGGCGGGTCGATTGCCGGCCGGTTAACGTGCTCTGTTCCCGGACCGATCCACCGACCCTGATCGCCTGATGCGCATCGCAACCTGGAACATCAACGGTCTCGGCGCCCGAATCGATTTCGTATCGCATTGGTTACGCGCGCGCCAGCCCGACGTGGTGGGCTTGCAAGAGCTCAAGACAGCCGACGACAAGTTTCCGCATCTGGCATTTCAGGCGGAGGGCTATCATGCCGTCGCCCACGGCCAGAAGGCGTGGAACGGCGTGGCGATCTTGAGTCGCGAGCCAGCCGAGCTTCTGCAGGTCGGTCTGCCAGGTCAGGAGGAGCGCGGGGCGCGACTGCTGACTGCCCGGATCGGCAACCTGGACTTCACCACCATCTACGTGCCCAACGGCAAGACCGTCGATCACGAGGACTTCCCGAGGAAGCTCGCCTGGTTCGACTCGTTGATCGATCACATGGCTACGTCGAGCCCGGCGGGGAAACAGACCGTTCTCTGCGGCGACTTCAACATCTGCCCTGAGGGAATCGACAGCTGGAACGAGAGCGCCATGCGTGGCGCCATCTTTCATACCGACGAGGAACGTCGGGCCTTCAAGCGTCTGCTCGACGGAGGCTTGGAAGATCTTTTCCGCCTACGGTACCCCGATGAGCAGAAGTTCTCCTGGTGGGACTACCGGGGCGGCGCGTTTCACCGAGGCATGGGACTCCGCATCGATTTTCTGCTCGGCACGCCGGCGCTATGCGAACGCATTGAAGACGTTTGGATCGATCGCGACTATCGCAAGAAGAAGGAGGGGCTCATTGCTTCCGATCACGCCCCTGTCATCGCGGATCTGAGCTAGCGACCCGTGACCCGCTGCGGCGCCGCCCCAAGCGGCGCGATCAGTTACCTCGAGATCGAGTCAGGAGGCAGCCCATGAGGCGCTCTCGCCCCGCTCCGGAAACCACGTTGATGGCCAACTGGGGCCGCCTGAGCCGGCTACCCGGCGGCAAGCGGATGTTCTCCTGGCTAGTCGGACGGATGGCGCCCTATACGGGCAGTATCGGCGCGCAGATCGTCGATTTGCGGCCGGGATACTGTCGCGTGACCCTGCGCGACCGTCGACGCGTTCGCAATCACCTCGATTCAGTGCATGCTGTGGCGTTGGCAAACCTCGGGGAGCTGTGCAGCGGGCTGGCCATGCTGACCGGCCTGGCCCCGGAAATCCGCGGCATTGCCGTGGCGCTGCAGATCGAATACGTCAAGAAAGCACGAGGAACGCTCTGCGCGGAGTGTAGCTGTAACCCACCGGAGGTCGCGGGGCCGATGGACTATCATCCGGCCGCTGTGATCCGCGATGGCGCAGGCGAAGAAGTCGCTAGGCTAACCGCGACCTGGCGGCTGGATCGGAGGAGCACTTGAGCACCCTGGCTTCGCTGGCCACTGATCTCACGCGGCACGCCGGCGTCGAGGTGCCGCTGATCTGCGGTCCCATGTACCCATACTCCAACCCGGAGTTGGTGGCGGCGGCTTCCGAGGCCGGTGCGCTAGGGGTGTTGCAACCAGCCTCGCTGACGTACGTGCACGGGTAAACCCCGCCCGCCGCCGATCTCGATGCCACGTCATCGACATGGCTCGGACCAGGCCCAAGGAGAACGCGCCTAGGAATGCGCGAATCGGTCATAGTTGGCGCGTCGTCCCGGTTTGCAAGCGGCGAGGATTCGCGACCCTTGCATCAGTCGATACGTTAGCTCAGCATCGGAGCGGCTGCTGCAAGAAATCGCCCACCAAGCGAGCCAGGAGAAGTTTGATGGCCATGAGCCCTTCGACCGAGAACCTCGACCTCGAGGGGCTCCGCCCCCCCAACCTGACGCTGCGCGGCCTGATGGGCTACTTCGGCCCCGGCATCATCCTGATGATGACTGGCATCGGCACCAGCCACCTGATCACCGCTCCCACCGCCGGCGGTCGTTTCCAGTACGCCCTGCTGTGGTGCATCCCGGTCGCTTACATCTTCAAGTACTACGGCTTCGAGATGGCCTTCCGCTTCACCAGCGCGACCGGTAAGAGCCTCCTCGAAGCATACGGCACGGCCTGGAAGAAATGGCCGCTCTGGTACGTGCTGGTGACCACGCTGGTGCAATGTGCAATTGGGCAGGCTGGGCGGCTGATCGCCGCATCCGCGGTGCTCTACTCGGTGTTCACGGTGTCGTTCGGATTGCCGCTACCGCTTGGAGCATACGCAGTCGTGTTGGGTGTCTTTTCGGTAACCATACTGTTGGCCGGCAGCTATCGTGCGGTCGAGAACACCGCCAAGGCTGCCGCTATCGCATTGTGCCTAACGACGATTGCCGTGTACCTGGTAAGGCCGGCACCGCTTGCTGCGCTGCAGCACTTCTGGATCGTAGAAACTCCGGTCGGGTCGTGGCTGCTCATTGCAGCGTTCCTCGGACTGTTACCGACCGGACTGGACGTTTCGCTGCAGGCTTCCGAGTGGGGCAAGGCCAAGCGCGCCGGCATGAGCCGGATCCGGCCTGAGTTGGAGCGACGCGGACTGGCCAAGGCGTTCGATCCGTTTTCATCGAGGAAAGAAGACCTCACAGTGGACCCTGATCGGCTACCCGAGGCGGCGCAGGAGTACTGTCGAGACTGGTTCCGCATCAGCCTCTGGGACTTCCGTCTCGGGCACGTGGTGTCGTTCGGCATGGCGTGCATCTTCCTGCTGCTGGCGGCGGTATGGCTCTATCCCAGCCCGGTCGAGGGGCGCGCGGTGATGGGCGAGATCGCCGGTATCTTTACCAATAGCGTAGGCCCCTGGATGATGGTCGTGTTTCTGGTCGGTGCTTTTGCGGCCACGTTCTCGACCGTCTTCAACTACTTCGATGGCTGGCCCCGCGTCGTCGGCGCCTGCTGCCGCAACATGTTCCATAGCACCGCCCGACTGCAGGGGACCGCCGGCGCCGAGCTCACCGAGGAGCACCGCACCGCGTGGTCTTCCGAGTACAACATCTACCGCGCCACGATGTTCTTCTCGCTGGTCTCGGCAGTAGCGATCATCATTGGTCTGCCGCGTCCGGTGTTCCTGGTGCTGGTAGCCTCCGCACTCGCCTTCTTCGTCGCGCCGGTGATCTTCTTCCTCAATCTCTACTACTGCCTGACCATCATTCCGAAGCACGCCAGGCAGTATTACCCGTCACGGTTCGCGATCTGGTTCAGTGGCGCGTCGCTGGTAGTGTTCACTGGACTCAGCGGAATCTTGATCGCGGCCCGCGTATTCGGTATCCAGTTATTCGGCTGAGCGCCGTCAGGAGCATGAACGACGAAACCGTACAGCAGCTTCTCAAACAGATTCGACGCGACACCGGCGGCGCGTTCGTGTCCGGCCTTGCTTACATCGGTGACCGCCTCGGACTGTTCGCCGCCGTCGCGCAATTCGGCCCGGCCGACAGCTTCGCACTGGCAGCAGCCACCGACCTGAACGAACGCTACGTGCGTGAGTGGCTCAAGGCGTTGGCGGCATTCGGCTACATCGAGTACGACGACGCAGCCGAGAAGTACGCGATGACCGAGGAGCAGCACGCCGTACTCGTGGACGAGGGCTCTGCCGTGTTCGGTGCCGGCACCTTCCATTTCACGCTGCCGTCGCTGCTACGCACCGAACAGCTGATGGAAGTGTTTCGAAACGGCGGAGGCATCGCCTACGACGAGCTGCACCCAGAGGTACCGGCGGCCATCGATCGGATGCACCGCGCCTGGTTCGATCACCTACTCACCGACGAATGGCTGACGGCCATTGCCGGTGTCAACGCCCTCCTGGAAGAGGGCATCAGGGTGCTCGACGTGGGGTGCGGGCTGGGGCGCTCCACCATTGCCATAGCCCGCGCGTATCCGCGCTCCAGCGTGCTCGGCGTCGATCCCCACCCGCCCAGCATCGAGTTCGCCCGCGCCCTGGCTGTTGAGGGTGGGGTCGTCAACGCCGAGTTCGTGGCCCTGCCGCTGCAACGTATCGAGCCCGACCTGCGTTTCGAGCTGGCTCTCGCCATCGACTGCATTCACGACATGGCCGACCCGGTCGGGGCACTGCGAACGATCCGAGAGCACCTCAGCGACGACGGGCTACTGGTGTGGTCGGAGCCCACCGGGTCGGTGAACCCGCTCGAAAATCGCGACACGCTGTCCCGCATGCGAGCCGCCCTGAGCCCATTCCACTGTTTGACCATATCGCTGGCAGCCGGCGGGCCCGGCCTGGGAACGCTGATCGGAACGGAGGGCGCGCAGAGGCTGGCTGCCGAGGCCGGGTTCGAACGGTTCGAGACGTTGTCGGTGCCCTGCGAGACCCAGCTGTTCTTCGGGCTCCGACGCTGAGCCGCGGCCGTTGATCGACCAGCCCCGACGACAAGCGTCCGGACAAGTAGAATGGCGCAGTCAACGAGGCAGTCAACAGCCTGGCACTAGTGGCCTGTAACACTGCGTGCCGGCGATGAGCGCTGAGGGCGTCATGCTCGCGTCAACTGAAGGAACGACCACAGGCGCTCTGCCACAGATTCGCTTCTGGGGAGTTCGTGGCTCCGTGCCCACACCGCAGACGGACCACCTCGGGCATGGGGGCAACACGCCGTGTTTGGAGCTGCGCACTTCAAGTAACGACGTGCTGGTGATCGACGGCGGCACGGGGATGCGCCGGCTTGGCGAGGCGCTCGACGACGAATTCAGTAGCGGCGGGGCAACCGTGCATGTGCTGCTCTCCCACTTCCACTGGGATCATATTCAGGGGATTCCGTACTTCGCACCGCTGTTCGACGAGCGCAGCGAGATCGTGTTCTACGCCGCCGCCAGCAGAGACCGCATCGAGGCCGCCCTGGACGGCCAGATGCAGGCGCCCTTCTTCCCTATCCGCCTGGACCAGACCGCCGCGCAGCGACGGTTCGTGAGCCTGCCAGCGGAAGGTATGGAGATCGGCGACGCCCGCGTAACCCCGGTGGCCCTGACTCACCCGCAGGGAGCGAGCGGCTTCCGGATCGACGATGGAAGCCAGTCGATGCTGTACGCATCTGATCACGAGCACGGTGACACCATTGTCGACGAGGCGATCCGCGACGCGGCAACCGGGGCCGATCTGCTGATCTACGATGCCCAGTACACGCCGGCGAAATACACCACCCGCGTCGGCTGGGGTCATAGCACATGGGAAGCGGGCGTCGAGCTGGCGAGCGCCGCGCGTGTCGGAAGGCTGCTGCTGTTCCATCACGATTCGGCCCACAACGATGACGAGCTCGCCGCGATCGAAGGCCTGGCCAGACAGCGCCTCCCCAACACGTCGATGGCGCGCGAGGGCGACACGTACGTTCTCGGGAGTGTGGTGCGTGACTGAGGATGCCAAGACCAAACTGACGCTTCGTTACGCCATCGATGGCGATACCTTCGAAGTGACGGTGCCGCCGAGCGGCGCCGAGATCGGGCGCGCTGCGGAGTGTCGCCTCGTGATCGAGGACTCGGAGGTTTCGCGGCATCACGCGCGCCTGAAGCACGACGGTGGCAAGCGGACGATCAAAGACCTGGGCAGCACCAACGGCACGGCCGTCAACGGCGAGGAACTTCGCCAGCCGGGACTGCTGTCCGACGGAGACATCGTGACCGTTCACACCTACGAGCTCACCGTCAGCATCGAAGAAGACGCCGGCGGCGGAATCGTCTTCGACGAGCGCGACCCGGACGAGTCAGTAGGCACGTTCATCGCCTCGGCCGACGTGTTGCAGCTACTCCAGATGGGCGCACGGGACGCGGTCGGTGCTGCCGATGCGGCCAACAAGACCGCCGCCGAGCCAGCGGCTTCGCCAGGAGGACTCAGCGTCAGCTCGAGATCGACGCTGAGTGCCCACCACGTGTTGGAGCTGTTTAGCAGCGCCGCCGAGGCGCTGCTCGGTGTCGTGAGCGTAGAGAAAGTTCTGGAAGAAATCATGCAACTGGCGTTCGACAACGTACCCGCCCAGCGCGGCGCCATCACCCTATGCGAGGAGGAAGGCGCGGAGCTGCGTCCTGTCGTCGTGCGCGGCCTCGAGGGGGACGACGAGCTGCGCATCAGCCGCAAGATCGCCACCGGGGCGGTGCAGGAGCACAAGGCCTTCCTGATCCGCGAGGTGGACGCCGACGACCGCTTCACCGCCAGCGACACGATCGCGCGGATGGATATTCGCTCGGCCGTATGCGTGCCGATGGAGCATGACGGTCAGGTCCAGGGATTGATCTATTTGGACACCCGCGATAACGCTTCGCGTTTCGGCGAGCGCGACCTTCGTCTGGTAACGGTCCTTGGAATGCTCGGCGCCATCGGCATCCGGCAAACGCGCTATCGCGAGGAGATCGCCCACCAGCTAGAGATTCGCTCCCGACTCGAGCGCTACAGCTCGCCCTCGGTAATCGAGCGGTTGAAGTCGCTCGGTGAGTACAGCGAGATGTTGGCCGAGGAACGTGACATCAGCGTTCTGTTCACCGACCTCTGCGACTTCACAGCACTATCCGAGTCGATGGCGCCCGCCGACACCGCGCGGCTCCTGAACTCCATCTTCGAACAGCTCACCCGAGTTGTGTTCACTCATGAGGGCACGTTGGACAAGTTCATGGGCGACGGCATGATGGCGTTCTTCGGAGCGCCGTTCGACCAACCTGACCACGCCGAGCGTGCTGTAGCGGCGGCGTGGGAAATGTCCGAAGCCCTCGACGCCATCAACTCCGAGCTACCGGAGGACCGGCGCGTCAGCATGCGCATCGGGGTGAACACCGGACCCGCAATCGTCGGCGACATCGGCTCCCAGAAGCGACGTGACTACACCGTTGTGGGCGACACGGTGAACGTCGCCAGCCGGCTCGAGAGTACGATCGCCAGCGCCGGGCAAATCGCTATCGGGGAGAGCACGCATGAGCGCGTGAAGAAGCTCTTCCGCTGCGAGCCGTTACCCAAGATGCAGGTGAAGGGCCGCCAGAAGGAGGTAACACCTTTCCTGCTGCTCGGACCCGCGTAACTAGCGGACCGGCGGCGTTTCGCGACTCGAGCGCAGCCCTACTATTCGCCGCCCGGCCCCACGTCCCATTTCTGCGCGCTGGAAACGTCGGGCATCCCCCACTCCGCCCCGTTCCAGCCGTGGAACCCCTCCATGCGGAAGGCCCAGAATCCGCTGGTCGAGTCCGACACCACGATGAGGCCGTCTTCGTTGCGCACGTCAACGCCGAAGGCGCCGTTGAATACCGGGTTGAAGTCGGTATTGAGCGGACCCAGATAGGTGTCGTACCAGGCAACGGTGGCCGGGTTTTGCGGGTCGGCCAGAGTAAATATCTGCAGGCCGTCGACGTAGCCGGAGACGAATACGTAGGGCCAACGCACCTCGTGATTGTGGACCAGGTGGCGCCAATCGGCGGTCCAGGCGGAGATCGGCTGGCGGATCACACTGGTCTCGCCGTCGAGCGCCGGCTTGAGATCGAAGATACGAAGCGGCGCGTAGCGATATTCGGTCTCGCCCACCACGTAACGGCCGTTCGGCGAGGGCGTGAACGTGTGCCCCCACTCCACGCCCTCGATGCCGACGAGCGAGATCTGCAGTTGTGGGTTCTCCAGATCGGTGACGTCGTAGATGTAGTAGCCACCCGTACCGCCACCGTAGAAGCGATCCTGTTGGGTGTCGGGGTGATACCCGACGTAGAGGTCGTGGTAGCCACGCATCGGGCTGTCGCTCTCGGAGCCCACCGGGACCTGAGCGACGAGCGCGTCCTGATCATCTTCCCCGCCCACGCCGTCGACCAAGTAGCCGAGGTCGTAGACGTGCGCGTACGGTCCGCGCACCGTCGCGAACAGCAACACGCGTCCGTTGGTGTGCTTGTACACAAAGATGTTGTGGAAGCCTCCCGGCTGGTCGGGAGCACGGATAGGTCCCGCCTCACGCACCGATGACGCGTCTGGCAAATCGGTCACATCGAGCACCACCGCACCCAGGTCGGCGTTCGGGCCACCCTGCCCGAACTGCAGCGACTGCACCACGTAGTAGCGGTCGTTCCACTTGAAGTGCTTTACGTCCATGCCGCCCGGTCCAACGTGCAGATCCTGGTCCTCGATGCGCCAGCGGTACAAGACCGAGGCATTGGCCGGGTCGCTGAGATCGATGATGTCGGTGCCACGCTCACCATCGAAGATCGCCACGCGACCCACGTAGGCATACGGACGATCGATCTCCTGCTCGATATCGATGTCGGCGACGGTGAGGCGACCCCCCAACGGGAGGTGCGCCACCACCTCGAGATTATCGCTGCCCCTGTCTTCGGGGCTCCACTGCGGCGTGCCTTCGATCGACGTCTGCTGCGAAGCGCTCGGTGTGGCGTGAGCAACGCTGGTGAACCGGCCGTCGGGTCCGGCCAGCCCAGTCATCACGGCAGCCAGGCTCACTGCGGCACAGAGCAGGATGAAGGCTCTTCCGTGTGGCGTAACTTGTTGCCTATTCACTTGCTCTCCAGAGGTCCGGCCGTTCTCGAAGCGCATCGGCTGTTTCCAGGTAAATCTATTTCGTCGGACGACGATACCAGCTCGAGCCGCCGTGTAGCCGGCTCGGCGGTATGCCTGGCGAACTGCGCGTGCCAGAATCGGATTGATGCGATATCTGGTTCGAGCCCGCCTGAAGGAAGGCCGCGCGCGGGCGTTGCGCACGGCGATCGCCGATCGTAGCCTCGGGCGGGGCTCGGTCGCCGGCGACGAGTACCTGCGCAACATGGCCGACGCTCGCCAGCTACACGACGGCAGCGTGCGCTGGGTCGAGGTTTGCTATTGTCCGACGCCGCTCGAAGAGGAGATTCCGTACTGGGAGGAATACTTCGAGCTCGAGCGGATCAAGGACGCGCACAACGCCGAGCAGTGCCGTGACAAGAACGGCACCGAGCCTTGGGCATGCAGCGACTGCGACTGCACCGAACGACTCGAAGAACGGCTGAGCACGTTGGGCACGAGCTTCCGCGCGTCGCTCGAGGCGCACACGAAGGAGTAACCGCGATGTCGAGTCCCGATGGCCTCACCCGGCTTCATCACCGGGCGGTTGTGCGAGCGGCGCTGGTCTGCACCACGATCGTGGCCGCTGTTGGCTGCGCTGGCGCTCCTAGCGGCGAGCAGACGGCGACGCCGAGCGCATCGCCCGCCGACGACGCGGCGCCGTGGACGATCGAGAGCGCGGCGGTGGACACCTCGGACGGCATCCGCATCCTGGTGCACCACGACATGGAAGGCCTGGCGGGCCAGGACGACTGGCATAGCTTCGACTTCGGCGACCCACAGTATCCGCACGGTCAGGAGATGCTGGCCGCCGACGTGAACGCGGTGATCGAGGGACTGTTCGCCGGCGGAGCTACCGAGGTCCACGTCGTCGATGGACACGGCTCCGGCAATCCGGATCCCGACATCCGTGCCGACCTGCTCGATCCGCGCGCTTCGCAGATGCTGCGCGACGCGCCATTCGACACCTACTTCGACGTTCCCGAGACCTCCAGCTACGACGCCGTTGCCGTCGTCGGCATGCACGCCAAGACCGGCAGCGGTGGCTTCGCCTCACACACCTTCACGCTGGGTATGGACATCATCATCAACGGAGCCCCAATCACCGAGACCGAGCTGGTGGCGCTGTCGTGGGGTCGGTTCGGTGTGCCGGTGATCTTCGGATCGGGCGACGATCGGTTGGCGGCGGATCTCCAGACCATGCCGTGGATCGAGTTCGTGACCGTCAAGACCGCCACCAGCGCCTCGTCGGTGCAGCTACGACCCGTCGAGGAAGTTCATGCCGAGATGACAGCTGCGGCCCAGCGCGCCGTCGAGAACCTCGCCACCGCCGGCGTGATGCGCGTCAGCGCACCGATCCGCGCCACCCTGCGGGCCGTACCTCCCGCTAGTCTGGAGATCCTCGAGGGTGTCCCGGGCATCGACTACGTCGACAACACGGTGAGCTTTCCGGCCGACGACCTGCGAACCGCCTACGACGGGCTCGCAGCGCTGATCACCGTGGGGCGCAACACCTACGTCGAAGTTCTGGTCGAGCAGCTGCGCGAGCGGGACCTGATGGACGAGCTTGGCCCGGCCTACGGCGAGGCGCTGTTGATGCGCTGGCTCGATTTCGAGTCCGGACGTTGGAGCCCACCCGAGCCTGACGAAGCACCCGAGCGGCGCGAATATCACGGATACAGCTAGCTTGAGCCGCAGCACCCTGGTATCGCCAGTCGTTTCACTGCATCATCGCCGGGCAATCGAGCTTCCCCTCTGATCGGGAGGACGGCGAACGTGACCGAACACACTGCTTCCGCTCTGTCGGCGTTTCTGGTGTCCGTTTCACTGGTCGCTTGTGCGCCTAGTCCGAATGGTTCGTCGATCCCGGGCAACGAGACGATTCGCCAGGAAGACCTGCGCGCCGACCTCGAGTTTCTCGCCGGCGACGGCATGCGCGGCCGCGGGCCCGAGAGTCCGGAGAATGCGCTGGCAGCGGAGTTCATCGAAGCGCGCTTCCAGCGTCTGGGCCTCGAGCCGGCGGCGCCCGATGGCTCCTACTATCAACCCTTCGAGCTCATCACCACGACCCTGGGCACCAGCAATCGTCTCAGCACGACGATCGACGGCCGCGCCTCGGTCGCGCGCATGGGTGTCGATGTCACCCCGATGAACTTCAGCGCCAGCGCTTCCGGTAGCGGCGAGCTGCTGCTCGCCGGTTTCGGCATCGCCTCCGAGTCGCTCGAGTACGATGACTATGCTGAGGCGGACGCCACCGGCAAGGTGGTGCTCGTGTTCGATCACGAGCCCGGCGAGCTCGAGGCCGAGAGCCCGTTCGACGGCCTGGTGCGATCCGAAGTGTCGCGCGATCTGCGCAAGGCTCTCACTGCCCAGGAACGCGGCGCGGTGGGAATCCTGTTCGTCGGCGACGTGCACAACCACGAGCCAGTGGCCAGCTTGCAGAGCGCTCACGACGGGCTCTGGGTACCCCCGACCCGGACGCGCTACCTGCTCGCCAGCTGGACCGATCGCGTCACCATCCCGGCGGCACGCATCTCCGCAGCGCTGGCGGAGCGGCTGGTTGCAGGCGGCGGACGTAGCCTCGGCGAGCTTTCTCGCGAGGCAGAGTCGGGAGCCGGGGCGGTCACCGTCGAGATACCGGATGCTCGCATCAACATGACGATGACGATCGAGCGCCGCCGCGTACAAGATCGTAACGTCGTGGCGCTGATGCGCGGTGCCGACCCGGAGCTCGCCGACGAGGTGGTCATCGTCTGCGCCCATTACGACCACGACGGCGCCGACGGCGACCGTATCTACAACGGCGCCGACGACGACGGCTCTGGCACCGTCGGGGTGTTGGAGATCGCCGAAGCGTACGCGCTCGCCGCCGCGGCCGGACAGCGGCCGCGACGATCAGTGCTGTTTGCGGCGTGGAACTCGGAAGAGGTCGGGCTGTTGGGTGCCTGGGCGTACACCGAGAATCCGCTGTTCCCGCTCGATCGCACCGCCGCGGCCCTGAACATGGACATGATCGGCCGCAACGAGGAGGTGCCCGACGACGACAGCGGCCGGTTCCGCGGCCTCGAGCCACAGACCGCCGAGGACAACGCCAACAGCGTCCACATCATGGCGTACACGTACAGCGGCGGGCTGCGCAGCGGCGTCATCGAAGCCAACGCCTCCATCGGGCTGGATCTCGAGCTCGCCTACGACAACAACCCCTCGAACCTGTTGCGTCGCAGCGACCAGTGGCCGTTTCTGCAGAGCGGCGTTCCCGCGCTGTTCTTCCATACCGGCCTGCACCCCGACTACCACCGCGAAACCGACACGCCCGATCGGATCAACTACCCCAAGATGGAGCGCATCGTGCGCTTGGTGCACAGCCTCAGCTGGGAGCTGGCGAACGACGACGACCGCCCCACGCTCGACGAGCGCCGCGGCACGCTGTGAGCCGCCGCAGCGGTGGAGTTTCTGCCTGCGCTAGCGGGCATCCCGGTAGTTGATCTGCAGCTCACGCTGAATATTGAGGATGCGATCGGTGGGACGCGAGTGTGTGCCGAGGATGAAGTTGGTAACGGGGTCGGCTTCGCCAAAGCGCTCGCGGAAGCGATCCCAGAGCATCGGCCCAGCATAGACGTCGTAGCCGGCCTCGTACGCGTAGCGCAAACCGACCCGGTCGGCCTGATCCTCGAGCTCGCGACTGTACCCGTTGGTCCAGGCCTGAGTACCGATCAGCGCCGCCACGTTGGCCACATTAGAGCCAGTGCCGCCGGCAAGCGCACCGCCCAGCAAGCCCGCGCCCAGGTTGGCCAAGGTCTGCTTCCACATTCCCGACTTGGCGCTGCGCCGTGAATGTTCGTGGGTGTAGTGGGCGAGCTCGTGGCCGACAATAACCGCCAGCTCGTCGTCGGAGATGGCGTCCATCAGCCCGGTGTAGATCCAGATCGACCCGTTGGCCATCGCCGACGCATTCCACAAGCGCGTTTCGACCACATGCACACGCACGTCGCCGGGCACCAAATACGAGGGCTTGAGCTTGGCGAGGATCTTTTCCACGCGAAGAACACGATCGTCGTAGGAAACGATCTGCCCGATGGTGCGCTCGCCGTCGTACATACGGCCCGCCTGCAACCACTCTCGCTCGAGCTCGTGACCGGCCGATCGCACCTGCGTCTCGAGCAACTGCGTGCCGTTTTCCCTGGCCTCGATCCGCTCGGCGACGATCACCCCGGTCTCGAGCCGACGTCCCTGTACCTTGGCCTCGAAGCCGAGCTCAATCTCGCTCGGGTTCTGCACTTCGCCGCCGATCACTGTGGCAGCGATGACCCGCACCCGTTGACCGTCGATGATGAAGGTGCCGCCCCGACGATACTCCGCGTAGGCGTCGAGCTCGATCGGCACACCCGCCGCCATCGCCTCGACTTCAAAAACTGCTCCGCTCTGCTGCGGTCGCCTTGGGTCCTGGTGTTGCGGCTGGGCAATCGCCGTTGCCGCCGACATCAAGACGCCGAGCCCCAGCAGACCACGGGCGAGTGCGCTTCGCATGATCCGGCTCCGAACGCTCAGGGGCTTGGTTGCCTTCGAACCTAACATCCCGAGCCCCCGCAACCATAGTTCAGGCTGGAAGCTCCGGGTCAGCGCGCCCCCAGTCGCTCCGCCATGCGGTCGACGTACGCCACGAGTGCCGGCATTCCCTTCGCGCCGGTCGTTAAGGCATTGCTCGTCGGCGTAGTCATGACCGCATTCGCCATGGGGAACAATGAGCAGTCGTAGCTCGTGGGCTCGTCGCCGAACAGATACGGCTTGGCTCCCAATACCTCCAGACAGCTCTCGAGGTCTTGTATGCCCGCTCGGTAGATCTGCGCCTGGTCGTGGCGGCCGAGCCCATGCGCCTTCAGCGCCTTCCTGATGCCTCGGCGCACGATCGTCGGCAGGATCGGGCGTAGCGCCGGCGGCAAAGCGGCGGCCACCGCACCGCGCTGCTGCGGCCAGCAACGTTCATCCCCGAAACGTGAGTGCAAGAGCGCCCAGTAGAGATGTTCCTCCAACGTCCGGCGAACCAGATGACCGAGCCCTTGCTCTGTCCGGGTCAAACCCGCGTCGAGGGGATCACCGTAGATCTGCTTCAGACGCTCGACAATCAGGCCGGAATCACCGACCAGCTCACCGTCGATGCCGATGTAGGGGATCTTGCCGAGGGGCGCCTTGAACGGATCGCCGGGCGCAGTCTCGTAGTCGATGCCGGCCAGCCGCATGTAGGCCTCGACCTTGGCGGCGAAGGGGCTGACACTGAAGTGCGACCCGTAGGCGGGCGGGAATTGATGCAGGATGATCATGGTGTGTTGGTGCTCTGATGGAAGCCGGCACTGCTAAACGGTATCGCTGGAGCGACGAGCACCTCACTATTCTAGTGCCGTCACCTCCCAGATCTTCATGCGGGCCGCGCTCATCGTCGGGTAGATTTCGCTTCGACCATTATCCGGTTCATGCTCGAGACCCGGTCAAACTACGTGGATCGCGACATCGATCGCATCCGGCTCGGCTACGCCGTCATGTGCCGATACCTCGAGGCGTTACTTCAGTGCGGCTCTCAAAGTGGAGGGGAGGAGACGCACCTCGATGCCGGCGATCGTCGAGGTTCCCGACGGTATCGTGACGATCGAACACCGTGCCCGACCGACACCGTAGAATGGCCTGCTACCTCACCGACGCCGGGCCTCGGTCAGTCAGCGCGCTTGGGCGAGGCTGTCAGCATGGCCAGGTACTTGGCCAGCGGGCCATCGACCAGGGCGTACCGATGTGCGACGACCTCGAAGCCCGCCGCCTCCAGGATGCGACGAGCATCGGCCACCGAGACCGGGAAGTCACGCCTCGAAGAGTGCGCGGTCAGGATGCGCGCGCCGCTCGCGTTGCCGCCGCTATCGAGGTAGCCGCGCTCGAGACGGGCGATCAGGTCTGAGCGCCACTCGGTCGACGTTCCGGCCGGCAGCGCCTCGACATTCAGCCGCGGCACGCCCGCCGCGGCCAGCGAGGCGGGCTCCACCAGCGCGAGAGCACAGCACCTTCCGTCCTCGTCGACGGTCTCCGGCCGGGCGACGTGCGGTGCATCGTCGGGCCGGTAGCAGTCGTGGTTGACCAACCGTCCGTCTTCGGCGAGCAGGGTATGAGCGTGGCGCGCCATGAACCACAGCTCTTCTGGCGTACCGTGATGCCAGTTCAACCCCACGAAGATGAGGTCGAAGGGGGCGCGGGAGGACAACGGCAGCAGGTCCCAGGCGCTACCCTCGAGTACTTCCGCCTCGACGTTGTCGGCGAACGGAAACCGCCTCGCTTTCTCCACTTGCCCCTTGTTGATGTCGACGCCCGTGTAGCGGAAAAACCGCTCTGGGAACAGCTCCATCGCCGTCGCCATGGTGGACGGAACGCCACCAGAAGCTAGGTCGAGCACCCGGATCGTGGCTTCTGTCGGTCGCGATTCGAGTACTGCGTGCAGGTGCCGGGCGAGCTCTTGTTCTGCCTGTCGGTGCAGGAGCACGTTGCCGCGCACCAGCACTTCGTACGGACTATCGCCGGAGAAGAAGGCCTCGTGCCGCATTGCCTGGTTCGAGCTCATCCGCCTCAGGCCACTGGGTCGTCTCGGGTATCGTGTGGGACGCAATGTAGCTACCCTCTGGCAACGCCGTCAATTCCGCCCGGCCGACCGACGGAGATCACCGGCTCCACCTGGACGGCTCCGACGGGCGTGCCGCCGGGCGGCTACCGCTCGTGCGTCGCGGCCGTCTCGGGAACCATCCCACCGGCGCTCATCGCCGTTGGCGCCAGCGGCTCAGACGTCTCGCCGGACGGTGGCCAGAGCTGGATCGGGCTCGGCGAGACAGGTTTTCACGTTGTGGCGGCAAGCTCCGATGGCGCCGCCGTCTGGGCGGCGGGCAGCGACGGTCGAATCGCCCGACTGCGACGCTGAATCGGAGGCCTTCGGGTGGAGCCGGCCCGATATCAGCTTACCGGCTGGCGCAAGGACCGCCTCCCGCGGAGCACATCGACATCGTGCTACCGTTGCTCGCCACTGGCGCACATACATGAGCGACACGACTAGCGAGCGCCCGCTCATCAAGCTGATCAAAGACGGACCGATCAAGGTCAGCGGCGTGCCTGACTTCCGCAACTCACGCGGCGAATCGGTGCCCTCCAAAGGGGCGATGTCGCTCTGTCGCTGCGGTGCGTCGAAGCGCAAGCCGTACTGCGACGGCACCCACAAGCGCATCGGCTTCACCGACGACAAGGCCGACGATCGAAGACCCGACGCCCTCGATCGCTACGAGGGGAAAGACATCACTGTTCGCGACAACCGCGGTCACTGCTCACACGCCGGATACTGCTCCAACGACATGCCGACCCGACGGCCTGCGGCTGACGCGATTTCAGTACTGTGGCCCGTAGTGGCGCAGCAACGACCCGACGTTGTAGCCGTAGCCCGACACGTAGCGGCCGAAGTGTCGGCAGCCCGAGTGATGGTAATAGTGGCCGCGATCTCGGTAGCAGTATCGACCGCAGTAGCGCGAGGACCCGAACCGCGCGGAGCGGAAAAAGTAGCCGCGCCGCGGTCCGTGGGTGCTGTACAGCACCTGGAATCCCAGCCCGCCAACGTTGAACGACGATCCGTAGTGCCAACCCGGTGCCGAGTGCCCGTAGGACACTCCGTAACGTCCGTAGTGGCTGGCACAGCCCGCGGCGAACGCAAGTGTGCCGACCGCGAGGGCGACACCGAGCACGGTGGCAACTCGGCCCTTTGACATGGTCTTCCTCCCGGCAGAAAAGTTTGCAGGGAACCCGTCAAACTGTCGATGCAAGATCAGTGCCGACCGACTTCGTGGTCGATCCTCCCTAGAATCGGCGTTATCCTGACACTTTGTGTTGCGCAGTGTTCACTTTTGACAATATGTCGACGTTTCCGTCGACGTCTAGTGACCGCGGAAGGACGCGCCTCAACGCTCGAATACCTGGACCCCGAAGACGCAGGTTTCGGCCGAGCATCCCGGCAGCCGCACCTCCAGGATCCCGCCGCAGGGGCCGGATAGTCGTCGGGCTCGAAGTCGCTAACCACCTCTTCGTCGGTGTCGTCGTAGACGAGCTGATCGACCGTGTCAGCAAGTTCGCCACCGCGACATACGCGAACGCTGCCACGCTGGCCGGCTCGACGGGCTATGGTTAGTTGCTGCCGCCGGGGGGCGGCGGCATGTGTGGTGGGCTCTCTGGATGGATGACCGTCTCCGATGACCGTGCTTCCCTTCGATATCGGTAGCGGCACGGATGACATGGCCGAGGTGGTGCGGCGCTACTGGGGCTTCGATTCCCTGCGGCCATTGCAGCAGGATGCGATCCGCGCCGAGCTCGATCGACGCGATTCGCTGGTCGTCTTGCCTACCGGCGGCGGCAAGTCACTGTGCTACCAGGTGCCGCCGTTGCTGGCCGGCCGCACCGACATCGTGGTCTCGCCGCTGATCTCCCTGATGAAGGACCAGGTCGATGGGCTGCGCGCCAACGGCTATCCGGCCGCCAGCCTGCACAGCGCCCAGGATCCGGCCGAGCGCGCCGAGGCGCAACGTTTCATCGCGTCCGGCGATTGTCGGCTGGTGTTCGTGTCGCCGGAGCGCCTGGTCAGCGCGTGGTTCCTTGAAACGGTCGAGCGGCTGCGGATCAGAACCTTCGCGGTCGACGAGGCCCACTGCATCAGCCACTGGGGTCACGACTTCCGTCCGGAGTACCGCCAGCTGGCGGTACTCAAAGAACGTATCCCCGGCGCCAGCCTACATGCCTACACCGCCACCGCCACGGAGCGCGTGCGTGCCGATATCGTCGACCAGCTTGGACTGCAGTCGCCGACGATTCTGGTGGGCAGCTTCGACCGTCCCAACCTGATCTACCGGGTGGTACCGCGCCTCGAGCTGCGCGCCCAGGTCCTCGAGATCCTCCGGCCTCATCCCCACGAGGCGATAATCGTCTACTGCATCAGCCGCAAGGACACCGAGCGGCTGGCCGAGAGCCTCCAGGCACAGGGCCATCGAGCCGCCTACTATCACGCTGGCCTCGAGGCGAGCGAGCGCAGCCGAACGCAAGACGCGTTCGCCACCGAAGAGATCGACATCATCGTGGCCACCGTTGCCTTCGGCATGGGGATCGATCGCAGCGACGTACGCTGCGTCATCCACGCCGCGATGCCGAAGTCGGTCGAGCACTACCAGCAAGAGACCGGTCGCGCTGGTCGCGACGGGCTGGTGGCGGAATGCGTGTTGCTGCATTCCCCGGCCGATGCGCTGCGCTGGCGAACGGTTCTGGAGCGCAGCGATGCCGACGACGGCCGCCCGCGCGAAGGGCTGCAGGCCGCGCTCGGCCTGCTCGACGAAATGCGGCGGTTCTGTGCTCCCGGAACGTGTCGACATCGATCGCTCACCGAGTACTTCGGGCAGCGCTACGAACCGCCGGCCGACGACGGCTGCGGCGCCTGTGACGTGTGCCTCGGCGAGACCGAGGGCCTCGTCGACGGTACCAAGGAGGCTCAGATGGTGCTGTCGTGCGTTGCCCGTGTCGGCCAGTCGTATGGCATCGGCCACGTCGCCGATGTGCTTCGCGGCGCCGATACCGAGCGGATTCGCTCGCTGGGTCACGATGCGCTGAGCACCTATGGCCTGATCGACGGTCGCACGCGGGCGGAGCTCATGAACCTGACTTTCCAGCTCCTCGACCAACGCGTGCTCGATCGCAGCGACAGCGAGTACCCGGTGCTGCAGCTCAACGAGACCTCGATGCGGGTGCTACGCAGCGAACAGAAGGTTCAGCTGGTGCCCGTCAAGACGCGCCGGGTACGCACAACGCGTGGTGAGGCGGAGTCCTGGGAGGGCGTCGACCGCGAGCTGTTCGAAGATCTACGCGCCCTGCGCACCCGCTTGGCACGCCAGCGCAACGTCCCTCCGTATGTGATCTTCAGCGACGCCAGCCTACGCGACATGGCACGCAAGAAGCCGGCCAGCCCGGAGCAGTTCCTGCAGGTGCACGGCGTCGGTGAGAAGAAGCTCGCAGACCTCGGAGAGACGTTTCTGGCCTGCATCGCGGAGGCTGTGGCCAGCTGAGTAGGGCGCCAGCGAGATCTGCTAGCTATGCCGCTGTCAGCGCTGCAGCAACTCGACGATCTCGACGTCGAAGACCAGTGTGTCACCCGGTTGAATCACACCTGGGCGTGGGTTGTCGCCGTACGCCAGGTCGGCTGGGATATAGAGCTTGTACTTGGCGCCCAGCGACATCAGCTGCAGCCCCTCGGTCCACCCGGCGATCACCTGGTTCACGGAGAACTGCGCCGGGCTGGCTGGATCGGTCTCGTCGAACACTTCGCCGTCGATGCGCGTGCCCCGATAGAGCACCTTGACCACATCGGTCTCCTTCGGCTGCGCCCCGTCGCCCTCGAATACGACCTCGTACTGCAGACCGCTTTCGGTAACACGCACGCCCTCACGCTGGGCGTTCTGCTCCAAGAAATCCGCCCCGGCGGCGCGGTTGCCGGCTGCCCCGGCCGTCTTTGCATCGGCGACAAACGCGTTGAACTCCACCATCGCCTGCTGCATCTCGGCGTCGGTGAGACGGCTCTCGACCCCGGAGAGGCCATCGCGCATACCGGCGATGAAGGCCTCGTTATCGAGCGGCATCGAGCTTCCTCGTCTGCCGACGCCCCAGCCCTGCGCATAGCTGCCGCGCTGCTGCGCCGTGTCGAGCGCGGCGTCAGAGCCGGTTGGGGAGGGCGTCGATGAGGAATCCGCCGCCTGCTGGCAGCCCGCTCCGACAAAGCAGACCAGAAGTGAAAGTGCTCGCCAATCGTTCATTCAGAATCCCCTCCGACTAACCTCGGCATCCCATAGGGAAAACTAGCACGGCCAACGTTCTTGATTCGCGCCAGGCTATCCCGAGGGCGGTACGGTATGCTGCGGCGGCAGCAGCTTACCGAGACTCCGTCGAGACAAAGGAGATCCCGATGATTCGGCCCTTCCTAGCCCGTTGCCGCCTCGCTCTCGCCGCCCTGCTGGTCGCTCTGGCGCTCTCGAGCACGGCGCTCGCACAACAAACTCCGATGGCTGTACCGGAGGCGGTGGGCGTTTCAAGCGCACGCCTGGATCGCTTGAGCGATGTCCTGCAAGGCTACGTGGACGAGGGGCGGGTAGCGGGAATCGTGGCGCTGCTTACGCGCGGCGGCAAGGTCGTGTATCACGAGGCGTTCGGGCAGCGTGACGTCGAGGCAGGTGCACCAATGCGACTCGACACGATCTTCCGGATCGCCTCGCAATCCAAGGCGGTGACCAGCGTGGCGGCGATGATGCTGGTCGAGGAAGGGCGCATACTGCTCTCCGACCCGGTCGGCAAGTACCTACCGGCGTTCGCCGACACCACGGTCGCCGTACCCGGCGACAACGGCGGCTACGACGTGGTGCCGTCGGAGCGACCCATCACGGTGCGCGACCTGCTCACACACTCCACCGGCCTCTCGTACGGCGACGGTCCCGCGAGCTCCGCATACCAGGACGCCGAGATCTACGGCTGGTATTTCGCCGACAAGGACGAGCCTATCGGCGTCACCGTCGATCGGCTCGCCACGCTGCCTTTCAACGCTCACCCCGGCGACGAGTGGATCTATGGCTATTCGAGCGACATTCTCGGAGCGCTGATCGAACAGGTCTCGGGCACCGATCTCGACTCGTTCTTTCAGGGGCGGATTCTGGACCCACTCGGCATGCCTGACACGCACTTCTACCTGCCGGTGGAAAAACGCGACCGGCTGGCGACCGTCTACGCGGCCACCGCCGATGGCGGCATCGAAAGGTCGCCTGATGTCGGCACCATGCTCGCCCAGGGCGCCTATGTGGACGGGCCGCGCAAGAGTTTCTCCGGTGGCGCCGGGCTACTATCGACCGCCAGCGACTACGCGCGCTTTCTGCAGATGCTGCTCGCCGGTGGCGCGCTCGACGGAGAGCGTCTCCTGAGCCCGAAGACAGTCGAACTGATGACCGTCAACCATGTCGCCGATCGCTTCGCGTGGGGAGCAGGGGCGGGGTTCGGCCTCGGATTCCAGGTGACCCTCGACCTCGGCGCGACCGGGCAGCACGGTTCCGACGGCGTATTCAGCTGGGGAGGCGCCTACCACACCACCTACTGGGTCGACCCGGCCGAGGATCTGGTTGCAGTGCTCATGACCCAGCTGATTCCCGCGGGCAACAGTGACCTGCAACCAAAGTTCCAGACGCTCGTCTATCAGGCCATCGTTCGCTAGCAGGCCGTGGTGAAAGTGTGGTGGGCCTGCTAGCTGACGCCCACGGTCCCAGGCACCGCATCGCCGGCGGCGATCGCCATGTACTCGTCCCTGGTAAGCGAGTCGACCTGAATGGCGTCGTCGCGTGCCGCTTCGGCGGCCGCGACGAGCTCCGCCTCCTGCGCCGTGATCAAACCCGCCTTCACCGCATCGCCTACCAGCGTTGCGGGGTCGGACTTCGGCAACTGGCGCTTTCGAACGGCCGACTTGATCTTCCGCGTTACACCCTCCGCCTGGAAGCTGAGCTCGAAGGCGTGCTCGAGGCGGCCCAGACCTTGGCTGGCATCGTCGGGCATGTAGATGCCCGAAGTCAGAGCATCGCGCTGTGCGCCAGGCGTCTGTAGGATACGGGCTACCTCGCCGGCGAGGCGATCGTCGGGGCGTCGGCCGATGCGATTCCAGCGTGCGAATGCCGCAACCGGGCCTCGTAGGAGCATGCCCAGGAGCGGCACGTCGAGGTTCTGAAGGATTCCCTCTAGCGCGTCCTGAATCCGTGCGAAGGCGTCCATCATCGACCAGTGCAGCAGCGGCAGGTCTTCGCGGCGACGCCCCTCCGCTTCGAAGCGCCTCAGCACGGCGCTCCCGAGGTACATCCAGGAGAAGACATCGGCGAAGCGGCCGGTCAGCGCGCCCTTGCGCTTGAGTTGGCCGCCCAGCGTGACCATCGCCAGATCGGCGAGCAAGGCAAAGGTCGCCGACGTCCACGCCAACTTCCGGTAGTAGCGAGCCGCCGGTCCCCCGACAGGTGAGCTGGCCAGGCGCCCGCGCGTCACCCCCAGCACGATGGCGCGGCATAGGCTCCGCACCACCATGCCGACGTGGCCCCAGAACGCCGCGTCGAAGTCTCTCCGATCGTTCGCCGCCACCGCCTTGATCTCGCGGTAGGCAAACGGATGGGAGCGGATGGCGCCCTGGCCGAACACGATCAACGTACGGGTGAGGATGTTGGCACCCTCTACCGTGATGCTGACCGGAACGCCTGCCCAACCGCTGGCGATAAGGTTGCGCGGTCCTTGCATGATCGCGGCACCGCCGAGAATGTCCATACCGTCGGTCACCGCCTGGCGCGCCAGCTCGGTGAAGTTGTACTTGGCAATCGCGGTAATCACGGCCGGTTGGGCATGTGCGTCCAGCGCCCCGTTGGTATAGCGGCGGGCCGCCTCCAGCACATAGACAATACCCCCGATCCGCGCCAGCGGTTCCTGGATGCCTTCGAATTTGCCGATCGACATGCCGAACTGGTGGCGCACCGAGGCGTAGGCGCCGGCCACTCGGGCCACGGTCTTGGCACCCCCGGCCGCCGACCCCGGTAGCGAGATACCACGACCGGCCGCCAGGCACTCCATGAGCATCTGCCAACCTCTGCCGGCTCCGTCCACGCCACCGATGATGGCGTCGATGCCGACCACCACGTCCGTGCCTACGGTCGGCCCGTTGTGGAAAGGCGGGCCGAGCGGATCGTGCCGCTGGCTAACGTCGACGCCTGGGGTGTCGGTGGGGATCAGCGCACAAGTGATGCCCGGGGCCGTTCCCTTGCCCAACAGGTTTTCAGGATCGCGCAGCTGAAAGGCCAGGCCGAGCAGGGTCGAAACGGGGGCCAGGGTGATGTAGCGCTTGTTCCAGGTCAATCGCAGCCGCAACTCACCGTCAGCGTCGCGAAACACCGTCCCATGGGACGTCATGGAGCCGGCATCGGAGCCCGCGCCGGGCTCGGTGAGCGCGAAGCACGGAATCTCTTCGGCGCGCGCCAAGCGTGGAAGGTAGTAGTCCTTCTGCTCATCGGTGCCGTAGCGGATTAGCAACTCCGCCGGCCCGAGCGAGTTCGTTACGCCGACGTTCACCTGTAGCTGCGTCGATCGCGAGGAGAGCTTCCCGACCACCGCGCTGTTGGCTGAGGCGGAGAACCCCAGACCGCCGTATTCCTTCGGTATGATCATGCCGAAGAAACGGTGTTTCGCGTATAGCTCCCAGACCTTGCTCGGAAGGACGCGCTGCCGGGAGACCTCGTAGTCATCGGTGAGCCGGCAGATCTCCTCGACGGGCCCGTCGAGAAACGCCTGCTCCTCGGCGGTCAGTCCCGGATAGGGCTCGCCGAGCAAGCGGCCGAGATCGGGCTTGCCGGAAAACAGCTCGCGATCGACCCACACCGTGCCCGCCTCGATGGCCACTCGCTCGGTGTCGGAGATGCGCGGCAGCAGCTGCTGCCTACGAATGATGGCCATGACCGGCGCCGTCGCCAGCGGCCGACGCAGCGGGCCGACGTTGAACACCAGCGCCGACGCGGCGAACAACACCCAGGCCCAGATAGGCGCGCCGAGTCCCCAAAGCACCGCCGCACCGACGAACGTCCAGATTGGCAGGCGCGCGCCGCGAAAGCCCAGCACCAGGACCAGCAGGCATGTTGCCGCGACCATCGCAGCCACCGGAATGGCTGCAAGGGCTCCATAGGTCGCAACGAACGCATTCATCTCAAGCCTCGGTGACTACCGCGCGACGCGGGAGAGCTCGACTTCATGGTACGACGACGATGGCAATCAGTTCTGAGCTGGCCTCCGCTCACTCATGCGACTAGTGTCCTGTAACAGAGGTTCGTTGCATATTGTGGCGCGCGCGATTGAGTCGCGTCCAAGGAGGCTCGACGACAGCGATGCTGAGCGTATCGCAGAGGAGAGCCGACGCCGGAGGCGGCCAGCCCCGCGGCCACCCGGAGGGCTGGGTCGGTAAACACGGTGCGCACCTCGCTCAGCCTGGAGGGAAGCGGTAGGCCATGATGACACGCGTGGCACCACATGTTGACGTGCTTTTCGCCGGTCACTCTGAGACCTGGCGATGAAGTCCCGAGTCCAGTGCGTCGCCTTCGCACTGGCGTTCATCTGGAACCCCGGCGCCAGCGCCGCAACGGCCCAGGACAACGATGCCGATCAAGAGCTGCTCGACCCGCAGCGGCCGCTCGGCGCCGAGATCGCTACCAGCATCGACGATGGATTCACCTTCGCGGCGGTCGGCGATTGCATCATCGCCCGACCACACTCGCAGATGCTCGCCACCGACCCGGCCTTCGCAGCGGTGATGAAAATCATCGACGAGGCCGACGTGAGCCTCGGCAACTTCGAAACCAGCCTCATCGATATACGAAGGTTTGTGGGTTACCCCGAGGCCGAAGACGGCGGCTGTTGGTGCATCGCCACCCCGCAGACCGCTCAGGACCTCAAGGATCTCGGTTTCGATATGTTCTCGCGTGCCAACAACCACGCGCTCGACTGGGGGCGCGCCGGCATGCGCGAGACCAGCGAATGGCTAGACCGAGCCGGGCTGGTGCACGCTGGCTCGGGCGAGCATCGCGCCGAAGCGCGAGCGCCTCGCTTCCTCGAAACACCGAAGGGGCGCGTGAGCCTGGTGTCGGTAGCGTCCACTTTTGCAGAGTTCTCGGAAGCGGCCCCGCCGCGCGGCGCCGCTCCAGGTCGGCCGGGGCTCAATGTTCTGAAGACGACCCGCCACACGGTCGTCACCGAGCCGATGATGCGGGCGCTGGTGCGCCTGCGCAGTTCCATCAACGAGCAACAGCGACTCAACAATGTCGGCACCGCGCGCCCGGACAGCGACTCCGATCCAGACGACCACGAAGGGTTGGCCGGTGAACCGTCGGGCAGCGGCGAGCCGCGACTCCCGGAGGAGCTGAATCTCTTCAGCACGAGCTTCCGTCTGGGCGACGAACCGGGCTACCGGTACGAGATAGACGAGGTCGACCTGCATGAAAACCTCCACAGCGTGCGGCAGGGTAAGCAGTTGTCGGACTTCCTGGTCGTATCGATCCACGTGCACCAGACCGGGCTCGGCCACGACAAGCTGGCCGATTTCCTGCCGACGTTTGCGCGCGCCGCGATCGACGCCGGGGCCGACGCCTTCGTGGGCACCGGCACCCACCGCTTGCGCCCAATCGAGATCTACAAGGGTCGACCGATTTTCTACGGGTTGGGCGACTTCTTCTGGAGCGACATGCAGGGCCCCTTCGGCAATGACTATTACGAGCGCTACGCCGACGATCTCGACACGACTTTCGGCGCGGGGCACGACGTCACCGACGCAGAGCTGTTCCTGATGATGGCCGGGCCCAAGTCAGGCTTCAGCGACGAACTCGTGTACCAAACCGTCGTGCCGGTGAGTCGTTACGAGGGCGGACAGCTCGCCGAGCTGCGCCTGTACCCGGTCGATCTCGGCCATGGCCGTCGCCTGACCGAGAGCGGCGTACCCCGGCTGGCCGAGCCTGAGGTGGCACAGGAAATCCTGCAGAGGCTGGCCAAGATGTCGGCACCTTTCGGCACGGTAATCGAGATCGAGGCCAACATCGGCGTTATTCGCCCGCGACCGATGCCGGACGGAGAGCTCAGATGACGACGGCCCGCTGTCGGCCCAGCCCGAAATACTTCACGCTAGCTCTCGCGGACGTGGTGATCAGCAGCTGCGGCGCCGACTCGTCGTCGGAGCCCGTCAGCATCCGACTGGTCGATCGCATGGCAGACGCGACCGTCGAAGGGACGCCGCCGCTCGAGCCGATCGAACCGGTGGTCTGGGACTTCGCCGCGGGCATTTCGCCTGGAGACTCGACCGCCGGCACAGCTCTAGGCTGGCGGGGCATCGGCGCGATCGGAAGTCTGCAGGCGCGTGACGGCCTTCTCGTCGGGCGAATCACCGACGATGTCGGACTGCTCGTCGTCGCCATCCCCGATGACGTGACACTCGGCGACGAGCTTCATGAGATCCAGGTACGCATGCGTGTTTCGGCGGGAACTCGTGCCGGCGCCAGCTTTTCCTCCGACGAGACACTCA
Organism: Acidobacteriota bacterium; assembly: GCA_965205505.1. Taxonomy (GTDB): domain Bacteria; phylum Acidobacteriota; class UBA890; order UBA890; family WLXD01; genus DASCOT01. The sequence goes on along the minus strand of CBDBHB010000009.1, from coordinate 858,765 downwards.
ACGAGGAGCAGACGCTGGGGGCAGCCGCCAGCGTTGCAAGCGCACAGGCGAGCACGCCAGTGATTCCCGGCGATGAGCTGCAGAGTTTCGCGCTGTCGACGCGCAGCTCGTTCAACTCGACATTGCGCCTGGAGGGCATACGTCACCTCGTGCTTCGTCCCACTGATGTGGACGGCGCCGAGTTTGCCATCGAGTCGGTTCGCGTCGTCTCGCGGCGCGAGCACCTGCGGTCGATCGAGTCCGGGCTCGGTTGGCAGGGGCAAGGCAACGTCTTCCGCGAGACCCTGGTAACGCGAACCCCGGAGCGCGTCTCCTTCGCTGTGAACCTGCCGTCCCGACCCTGGCTCGAGCTCCACCTGGGTACGATTGAACCCACCCCGGTGACGTTCCGAGTCAATGTCACCGCCGGAGCCCAGGAATCGGCGCTGCTCGTGCACACGGTGACCACGGCTGACCGTTGGGAACCAATCGCCATCGACTTGAGCGATCTCGCTGGCAAGTCTGTCACCTTCGCCCTACAGGCCAGCGCCGACGACGACCGTACGATCGCCTACTGGGGAACCCCGGTGATCCGGCAGCGTGACGACATCACCCGCACGGCGCGCGCCTCGGAGGCGCGCACCGAGCTCGCCAGCGATACGCGAGCGCCCCGCGGGGTGCTGTTGATCGTCGCTGACACGCTGCGGCGCGATCACCTTCCGTGGCACGGTGGCAGGCGCGACAACGCTCCCAACCTGGCGGCGCTGGCCGAGGAGGGCGCCGTGTTCACCAAGGACGTCTCACAGGCAACCTGGACCAAGGTCTCGGTCTCGTCGATCTTGACGTCCCTGTACCCGAGCAGCCACGGGATCGTCGATACGCCGGACCGCCTGCCGTCGTCGGTGACGACGCTCGCCGAGGTCTTTCAGCAGGCCGGCTACGCTACCTTCCATACCTCCTCGGTGCCCTTCACCGGACGCATGACCAACCTCCATCAGGGCGTCGAGGTGTTGCATGAGGCCGCTTCGATCGGCGACCTCGATCACAGCGACTCCAAGACCGCGCGCACATTCGTGGATCGGCTGCTGCGGTGGCTGGAAACGCACCGCGACACCCCGTTCTTCGCATTCCTGCATGTCTTCGACCCTCATAGCCCGTTCGAGCCCTACGGGCCGTATGACGGCGCCTACATGGACGACGCCGAGGCCGAGCAGCATCGCGAAAACCTGGCGGCAGCGGTGGAGATCATGGAACCTGGGCTCATGAAGAGCCAGAGGCTTCCGAGCGTCGAGACCCTGGCGGAGGCCGGCATCGACGCCGACATTTTCCTCGATGCCGAGATGGACTGGTACGACGCCTCGATCAAGGCAATGGACGTGGAGGTGGGACGGTTGCTCGAGAAGCTCGACGCGCTGGGGCGGCGCGACGACACACTGATCGTGTTCATGAGCGATCACGGAGAGGAGTTCCTCGAGCACGGCCATCACTGGCACGGCGTCACCGCCTACGGCGAGATGCTCAACGTACCTTTGTTCTTCTCCTGGCCGGGCGTGATCCCGACGCGCCGCATCGACACGGTGGTGCAGTCGATCGACGTCTACCCGACGCTGCTCGACCTGGCGCGCGTTCCGACACCGCAACAGGCGCAAGGTCAGAGCCTGGTGCCGCTGATGGCACGCCCAGACGCTCCGACCTCTCTCGGCTGGGTCCCGCGACCTGCTTTCGCCGAGCGTGCGCTGATCCGCAGCGAGCAATTGTTCGAGGACGAGGCCGCCAGCTACGTGATCGTCGCCGACGGCTGGAAGCTGATTCGCAATACCGAGCGTCCCGTCGACCGCCTGGAGTACGAGCTGTTCGACTACGATGACGACCCGCTCGACCAGAACGACGTTGCCAGCGACCACCCCGACGTCGTCGAGTTGCTCGCCGGGGAGCTCGACATGTGGCTCGAGTCGGCGCTGGCGGCGCGCGTCGAGGAAGGATCGACGGACAGCATGTCTGCCGAGGAGCTGGAGAAGCTTCGGGCCCTCGGGTACATCCAGTAAACGGGTCCTCGGACAGATCGAGCGCAGAAGGTTTCGCCGGCAGGAAGTGTGACGGTGGGCGTGGAAACGGGAAACGTTAGTCGATGGCAGACGCGTGCTCTCGCTTGCCTGTTGCCACTGGCCGCCTCGTTACTGACAGCCGCCTGCCAATCAGATCCTGGACCCGACGCTGAGCGCATCGTGCTGGAGCGCGAGCTCGCCAGCCTGTCGAGTTATCAGAGCCTGGATTTCGGCCGTGTGCTCGGCGAGGCCGACATGATTGTCGTGGTGCACGAGCGCACTCTCGCCGAGTTGCTTACGGCAGCGCTACCGGTCGAGGAAACGATCGCCGAGCGTTTCCACGTACAGCTTCGCGCCGCCGAGGTCGATTTTCGCACCGGCCTGGCGCTGGTGCAGTTCAACGGTCGCGTATCGCTCGCCGATCGTCCGGACGTTTTCGTCGATGCAACGGTGTTCGGGCTGCTCCAGATCGTCGGGCTCGATCAGGACCTGGGCGTGCTACTCGCCCGAGTTGAGATCCTCACTGTCAAGGCGCAGGAGGTGAGCGTCGGCGGCTGGTCTGCCCCGGCCGCACGGCTCGCCTCCGAGCTCGCAACGCGCAAGGCAAACGAGTTCAACCAGCTGTTCGGCAACCTACCGGTGCCGATACTTCTGGAGCACGACATCCACCTGCCAGCGGTCGACGACGCCGACGTCACCATTCCTGCGGTCCGCGTGCCGCTCGCCGCACGGGTCGGCAGCGTGCTGGCCGCGGACGAGCGGTTGTGGATAGTCATCGACGTCGATGTGGATGCCGCGCCACCGTCGATAGCCGACGACGATGCCCCAGCCGCCCCAGGCACTCCCTGATGCGGGTCTGTCATCAATCGCGCCCGCATCTCGTTGCCGGCCTCGCGATTACCGTCCTGGCCGGTGGCTGCAGCTCGAGCGGCGCAAGGTCCGAGCCCGACGAGGCCCTCGCAACCCTGCAGCAACAGGTAGCCGCCTTGCGATCGGTAGTTGACGCTCGGCTCGATCCGGAGATCATGCTGGTGGGCGAGGCGCTCGAGGCCGCCGACGTGGTTGTGCGGCTGCGGATCGGCATGCTGCAGGAGCTGTTGACGGTAGCCTCATCCCAATATCTCGACGACGTGCAGTTGCACCTCAGCCCCGGCACCGTGGCCCAGGAAGACAATGAGGTGAGGACGCGGATCGGACCGATCCGTGTCCGCGCCGGGCGCTGGACGCTGCACGTCAGCATCAACGACATCCGGGCCACGCTGCGCGCCGGCGAGCCGACGATCACCGTAGACAGCTATGACCGTTTCGCGCTGCGCCTGCCGGCGCAGGTGGTAAACGGCACGGGTACGGCGCGCATCAAGTTCGAATGGGACGCCGCCACCGTCATCAGCGTCGTGTGCCGGGACTTCCAGGTGGATGAGTCATTCTCGGCCACGATCCGCACGCGCAACTACGATCTCAACGGACACTTCCAGATCACACCCGTCGACGGCAGCCTCGTGCTCGACCCCAGCTTCCCCCAGCGACTCGACGTACAACCGGAGCCCACCGAGGAATCGTGGGCGCACGTGCGCGAGATCCTCGCGGCACAGGACAAGATGTTCCGCTGCGGCCTGGCGCTCAACGCCGACAGCATGGAGACCAAGCTGCGGGAGATCCTGCACACGGGCTTCCGCTTCGGTCTGCCCGACAGCGTGCTGCGCCCGATCACCATGCCCTTGAGCGTCAGCGAGACGCTCGAGCTGGGCGGTCACGTGCTCGACGTGGCGGCATCGCCGGCAGGGCTGAAGCTAACCCCCGAGTGGCTCTGGTACGGCATCGATATCGAGCTGACGCACGAAGACGACGCGGAGACGCACACCGAAGATCCTATTCCGCCGTCCTAGCAGGCCGTGGTGGGAGTGTAGCGGGGCGGCCGACAGGGTTGTGGAGGCTCACGCCTCATGCGTCGTCCGGCCGCCGGCGACAGTTCGCGCCACCTCGATCTCCTTGATCGAATCGGGATCGGCGTCGTGGGGATCCTCCCCCAGCATCACGAAATCGGCTAGCTTGCCGGCGGTGATCGAGCCCTTGAGGGTCTCCTCGAACGAGGCGTGGGCACCGTTGATGGTACAGATGCGCAATGCCTCCTCGACGCTGACGCGCTGATTCGGGCCCCAGATGCGCCCGTCGAAGTCCTTGCGCGTAACCAACGACTGAATCGCCATCAGCGGCTCGTACGGACCCGGCACGTAGTCCGACGCTCCTGCCACCGGGATGTCGTAGTCGAGGAACGAGCGGTGCGCGAACATCCACCGCATCTTCTCCGCGCCGTACTCCACCCACTTGTTGCCGTGGTAATGCACGTACGTATAGAAGGGCGTCGGAATCGAGCCGGTGGCCTTGATCCGACCGAGCAACTCGGGATTCACCAGCGAGCAGTGCTCGAGGCGATGGCGGGGATCCGGGCGCGGCCACAGCCTCTGCACGCGCTCGTATGCATTGAGCACCATGTCGATGGCGATGTCGCCATTGGCGTGGATCCCGACCTGGAAGTCGTGGCGGTGGCAATCCTCCACCGCCTCGTGGATATCTTCCTGCGTCATCGTCAAGATGCCGTAGTCGTCGGGGCGGCCCACATACGGCGTGCTCATGGCCATGGTGCGCTCCGACGCCGAGCCGTCGGCACCGAATTTCACCGCCCCCAGGCGGAACCACTCGTCGCCGAACCCGGAGTACAACCCGGCCGCCTTGACATCCTCGTAGATTCCGCCTCGCATGAGCATGTAGACGCGACAGCGCAGCTCGCCGGCCCGGTATGCGTCGCGGTAGGCGGTAGCGCCGGCGGCACCCGAGCCCGCGTCGTGAACCGATGTCAGGCCCGACCGCGCCATCAACCGGGTGATCAACGCCACGCCGGCTTGCCTGTCTTGGCGCGTCGCATCGTTGGTGATCAGACCACTGAATACCGCGTTGGCGCGCTCGGCTACCCGGCCGGTGAGCTCGCCGCCCTCCCGGAAGAACCGCCCGTGCTCCGGATCGGGCGTCGCAGCGGTGATCCCGGCAAGATCCAGCGCCTTCGAGTTGTACCAGGAGGTATGGCCACCTCTGTGGGTAATGCGCACCGGATGATCGGGCACCGCCTCATCGATATCGCGGCGATGCAGCTGGCGCCCGTCGCTCACTTTGGTGTCGTCGTACTTGAAGCCGATCACCCACTCGCCCGCCGGCGTCTGTTCGGAGCGTTGGCGCAAGGCGTCCTGGATGGCGCGGATGCTCCGCAAATCGACGTTCACGCTCTTGAGCTCGCGCAGCCCACCGCTGCCGGGATGCGAGTGCGCATCGATGAAGCCGGGCACCACGGTCATGCCGACGGCGTCGATCACCTCGACCCCGGGTCCACCGAGGTTGTCGACATCGGCGTTGCTGCCAACCGCCACGAAGCGGTCGCCCGACACTGCGAAGGCCTCGGCGGCTGGCATGGCGTCGTCGACGGTGTGGACGCGGGCGTTGCGCACAATCATGTCCACAGGCGCACTGGCGCGCCGCTTCGAGCGAGCGACCGCGACGTGGTGGGGCGAGGTACTCAGGCTAGCAGCAGCAGCGCTCGAGCTGGCGGCGGCCAGGCCCGCCGACGCGGCACCGATTCCCGCCGCCCAGCCAGCTCCTATCCCGAGAAACTCGCCTCGAGTAAACCGCCTCTCGTCGTCATCTCGGTCGTGCGTCATGCTCTCCTCCCGCGTATCCATCGTCGACGGCTGGATACTAGCAGGCCGTGGTGGAAGTGTGGCGGGCCTGGTTACGGCGAGTTGGGGCCAGTTGGAAGGCGGCCTGACGCTGGCGATGCTCTAGCCATCGTCGAGGAAGGCCAACGCAGCAGATGGCCCCGAATCGTCGTAACCCTCCGGCCGAATGCTAAGGTGCACGCCTTCCTGCCAACAGACCAGCGAGATCACCCATGCGAGAGCGCCTCACCCCATCACACACCTTCTCCGGCCGACACCGTATCGAACGCCAGCCAGCCCTCGCGCGGCTGCTCGCCGCCCTCGCCTGCACGGCGATGGTCGCATGCGCCGGCGGCGATGCGAACGACGTGGAGATGCCGGAAGCCACTTCTTGGCCAACCAACGGCTGGAGTCGTTCGGCTCCCGAGGACGAAGGCGTCGACGGCGCCGCGCTGACCGCGCTCGACGCCCAACTGGCCGCCGGAGCCTACGGCAATGTCGATGCGTTGGTGGTGACGCGCCACGGGCGGGTCATCGCCGATTTCCGCTATGAGCACGACTACGTGGAGATCAACTCCGGCTACGAGCAGGAGCCGCACCAGTACAACTATTACAATCCCGACTACCACCCGTTTCGTGAAGGATCCGACGTACACACCATCCAGTCGATCACCAAGAGCGTGACCTCGGCGCTGATCGGCATCGCCATCTACCGGGGCGAGATCGAAGGCACCGACGTTGCGGCGCTTTCCTACCTCTCGGATCGGGAGATCGACGACCCCGACGGGGTGAAGGCGACGATCACGCTCGAACATGTGCTCACTATGCGACCGGGCTTCGAGTGGGACGAGTTCACGCTGCCCTATACAGATATGGGCAACGACGCGGCGCAGCTCGAAGCCTCGGAAGACTGGGTGCAGTTCGTGCTCGACAAGCCGATGGCGGCGGTGCCGGGAGAGACGTTCGTCTACAACAGCGGCAACTCGATGATCATGGCGGCGATTCTCGAAGCCACCACCGGCCTCAACGTCGGGGAGTACGCCGAGCAATACCTCTTCGGCCCGCTGGGCATCACCGATTACTACTGGAAGGCGATTCCCGACGGCCTCCAAGACACCGAGGGCGGCCTGTACCTCAAGCCGGAAGATCTCGCGAAGATCGGCTATCTGTTCATGCGGGACGGGGTCTGGGACGGCGTCCGCCTTCTCCCGGAAGGCTGGGTAGAGAGATCGGCACGTCCGTGGGTGTCGTTCGCTACCCCCGAGAACCCCGACAGCAAACGCGGCTACGGCTTTCAGTGGTGGATCATGAACGACGGCAGCGGCGACGCCCCGAAGCAGTACGGCGGATCGGGGTACGGGGGCCAGTCGCTGATCATCGTCCCCGAGCTCGACCTCGTGGCGGTGGTTAACTCATGGAACATCTACGAGCAGTCGTACTCGGCGCAGTCGGTAATCATCGACCACGTGATCCCGGCGGTGCAGTAGCCACACGGCTCGGCGCGGCGGCTAGTGCTCCTGATCATGGAGTCTATGGAGGGTCATGGCAGCGCCAGCGCCACCCACTCCGAGGGCCAATCCCGCTCCCCGATGGCCACTACGATGAACTGCTTGCCTCCGACCAGATAGGTCATCGGACCACCCGTCTGCGCCGCCGGCAGCTCGGTTTCCCAAAGCACCTCGCCGGTAGCCTTGTCGAGGGCACGGAACTTGCGACCATGCATCAGCTCCGGGATGCCGCCGAATACGTCGCTGCCGTCACCGATGAACAGCAGGGTCTTGGTCACCAGCGGCGTCGGTCGACTGGCAATCCCCAGCGGTGGCAGGTCGAGGCCTTCGAGGAGTGGGTGGTCCCGAGGACCATCGCCGTTGGCGATCGTCCACACGTGTTCGCCGCGGTTGAGATCCAGCGCCACGACGCGTCCCCAGGGAGGCTTGATAAGGGGCAAGCCGTCGATGTACGGGGCTTCGCGATTGGGACTCCAGTAATCCATCTCGGTGTCTTCGTCGTCGGCCTCGGCGATGCGGTAGACGCGTGGAATCGCGTGCGAGACGGCGTAGTAGAAGCCGGTCTCCGGATCGAACGCACCGGTGTTCCAGTTCCCGGAGCCCCACGACCCCGGCACCATGAGGGTGCCCTGGGTGCCACCCGGCTCGTCGCTGACCAGCGAGGGCGGCGTGAAGATGGGACCAATAACGAACTGAGCGGCAAGCTCCTGTGCCCGCGCCCGTAACTCCGGCGTGAAATCGATGAAGTCGTCCTCGGTCAGGCCGATACGCGCGAACGGCGGTGGCTTGGTGGGGATAGGTTGCGTCGGCGACGCTTGCTCTCCCGGCACGGTCGAGGGCGGCACAGGGCGCTCCTCGATAGGCCACACCGGTGTGCCCGTGGCACGATCGAAGACGTACAAGTAGCCGGTCTTGCTGGGCTGCATGACCGCCTTGATCCGCCTTCCGTCGACCGTGAGATCTCCCAAGGTCGCCGGTCCGACGGTGTCGTACTCCCACAGGTCGTGATGCACCATCTGGAAATGCCAGACGCGCTTGCCGGTCTTGGCATCGAGCGCCACGAGAGCATTGGAGAAGAGGTTGTCGCCAGGCCGGTGTCCGCCGTAGTACGCCGCTGTCGGAGCAGTCAGCGGAACGTACACATAGCCGAGCTCCTCGTCGGCGGACAGGCAACACCAGGAGCCCAGATCACCCGAGTGCGCTCGGGAGTCGTCGCCCCAGGTCTCAGCACCGTACTCGCCCTCGCGCGGCACCACGTGAAAGGTCCACAACAGCCGGCCGGTGAGAACATCGAAGCCGCGCACGTCCTCCGGCATGCTGTCTTTCCACCGCATGCCGCCGTCGCCGGCGCCATCGACGTTGCCGGCGATAACGACGACATCACCCACCACGATCGGGCCGGAGGTCCAGCGGAAGTTGCGCGCCTCGGTCGGCGTGAGGCTTACCCGACCGTTGTCACCGAACCCGGCAAACGGCTCGCCGGTGCGCAGATCAAGCGAATACAGGTAGCCGTTCCGATTCGAGAACAGCCGACGTTGCGAATCGCCCTCCCAGTAATCCACGCCCCGTGTGCTCTGCGAGTTTCGCTCCTGCGCCATCTCCGGCGGTGGCTCCTGGCGCCAGATGGTCTCGCCGGTGGCCGCGTCGACAGCCTCGACCAGGCCGGCGGCGTTGGGTGTGTACAGCACCCCGTCGAGCATCGTCGGCGTGGCGCGCAGATAATTGCCGGTTCGTAGCCTCGGGTACTTCTCTGCGAACTCGGGGTCGAGACCCGGGCGACGCCAGACGATCCGCAGATCCTTCACGTTGTCGCGGGTGATCTGATCGAGCGGCGAATACCGCGTGTAGGCGCTGTCGCCTCCGGACGACCGCCACTCCCCTCTCGACGTCTCGTCCTGTGCCTGGACCACCGCGCTACCGGGCATTGTGAGCACGGCGACGACGACTGCTCCGAGTAACCTCTTTACACGCGACACGCGCTCCCTCCTAGTTTCCGGGTGGGCCGTCCGGATGCGGCTGGCAGGCCGGTGGTTGTTCGACGCTCCAAGCCATCGAAGCGATGCGCCAGCCGGCCTCGGTATGTACGAGGGTAAACGTGTCCACACCGCAATGGGACCACTCCCCGTCGACGTACAGGTCATAGGGCAGCCAGACCATGGCGACGGGCCCCGAGATCGAGATTTCCGGGTCGAAGCCGCGCTCGAGAATGTCGGCCTGCGGGTTCCTGGCCCGCGACTCGGCCCGGCTCCGCACCGAGTAGCGAACCTCGCCGTCGCGCTCGGCGATGCTGACCGTGATCGCGTCGTCGACCATGAGATCCGTGAAGGCGATCATGTCCTCGTTGCTGATTGCCTCGAGCGCGGCCTCGGCGATCGCCTGCACCCGGGCGTGGTCATCGAGCGCTTCCTGGGCGCTGGCGGGAAGGATGACCGCGATGCCCGCCAGGATTGAGCACAGACCGGACATACGGAGTCGTTTCATCATCGTTCCTACCGAGTTTCGTTCCGCGGGGTGGAGGACAGAGCGCCTGGCGAAGGCGGAGCCAACGGTAGTCTGAGGCCTCGGGCCATGGCAACACCGCAGGGAGCCTCGACCGCGTCGCACGGGAGTATGCTTCCGGGTCAAACATCCATGCCCTGCCGTCTCCTAGGAGATCTGATGCGTTTCTTGAGCCGCCTCGTACTGCTGATCACATTGCCGCTGCTGGTCCATCCCAGCGTCGGCCTGGCACAGGACAACACAACCGTCGTGCTGCGCGCCGCCCGCATGCTCGACGTCGTACAGGGACGCATGGTGGAACCGGGCATTGTCGCCATCGTCAACGGCCGCATCAGTGCGGTCGGCCAGCTGCCTCCCGATGCGCAGGTGATCGATCTCGGCGATGTCACGCTCCTGCCAGGCTTCATCGACTTACACACCCATCTAGGCGGCGACATCGACGCGGACTCGTTCAATCGTGCGGTAAGAGAAACCGATGTCGATGCGGCCTTCCGCGCCACGTCCAATGCACGCAAGACGGTTCTCGCCGGCTTCACCACCGTGCGCGACTTCGGCGGCGAAGTGACCGTGGCGCTCGCCCGCGCCGTCGAGACCGGCATGGTGACGGGACCGCACGTGTTTCCGTCGCGTAATCCCATCGGCATCACCGGCGGGCATTGCGACGTCACCGGCTTCGCCCCGGGAGTGCTCGAGACCACATGGAAGGACGGTATCGCCGATGGTCCCGACGAGGTCGTCAAGGCGGTCCGCTACCAGATCAAGCATGGCGCCAAGGTCATCAAGACGTGCGCCACCGCCGGCGTACTGTCGTTCGAGGAATCGGTCGGCGCGCAGCAGTACAGCCTGGCAGAGCTGCAGGCGATGGTGCAGGAGGCGGCGCGGCACGATATCAAGGTGGCAGCTCACGCCCACGGCACCGAGGGAATCCGCGCCGCAGTGCAGGCCGGCGTGGCGTCGATCGAGCACGGCTCGATCCTCGATACGGAGACCATCGAGCTGATGAAGGCGCGGGGTACGTACCTCGTACCGACCACCTACCTCATCGATGCCATCGATCTAGACGCGTTGCCACCACTGCTGCGCTCCAAGGCCGAGCGCATCTTGCCGCTGGCACGCGAGAGCCTCGCCCAGGCGATCGCCGCCGGAGTGAAGATCGGCTTCGGAACCGATGCTGGCGTATACCCGCACGGCGACAACGCCGGCGAGTTCGCGGTGTTGGTGGAGCGTGGCATGGAGCCGATGGCAGCGTTACAGTCGGCCACCATCGAAGCAGCCGCGGTGCTCGGGGTGAGCGACCGCGGTGCAATCCAAGTCGGGCGACTGGCCGACCTGATCGCGGTACCGGGGAACCCCCTGGAGGACATTCGCGCGACGGAACACGTCTCGTTCGTCATGCTCGCCGGTACGGTCGTCAAGCGGGGTGAGTAGCGGTGGCCTGATGGACTACTCGCCCAGCCCCCTGATGCGGCGTCACCCCTCGATCGAGGACCTGGCGCGCACGGCCGAACGGCGAATTCCGCGCTTCGCGTTCGATTACTTACAGGGGGCCACCGGGCGCGAGGTGTGTCTCGCGCGCAACCGCGCTCGCTTGGACGCCGTGACCTTGACACCGCGGTTCATGGTCGACGTGACCTCGTTGGAGCTGTCTACGGAGTTGTTCGGACAGCGCTACGAGCTGCCATTCCGTATCGCGCCGGTCGGGCTCAGCGGGCTCATGTGGCCCGGCGCCGAGCTGATTCTGGCGGCGGCAGCGGCGCGGGCCGGCATTCCGTATTGCCTGAGCACACTTTCGACTGTGGAGATGGAAGAGATCGGCGAGCTGCCAGGCCCGCGGGCCTGGTTCCAGCTCTACGCCACCAAGGACGCGGATGTGGCGGGCGACCTGGTACACCGCGCCGCAATACGCCCCAGCTGGTTAGCGCAAGTGTTGCGCGGTGGCCGGCCGAAGTTCCGAAACGTGGCGCGCTACGCTCCTTCCGGCACGCCGCTGGAGAGCTTCGTCATGGAGCAGTTCCTCCTCCGTCCGCTTTCCTGAAAGCGCATCGGCCGAGACACCAACGACCCCGCAGGCTCCGGGTTAGAGTCGCGCTGAAACCACTTTGAACAACTCGGCGTGGGCTCGCCGCCGTATCCGCGCCTGACCCCCGGAGCACAGCCATGCAGGACCTCCTCTCGCAGACCTACTACGGCAACACCGTCAACCAGTGGACGATGGCGCTTACCATCATGGTGGGGACGTTTGTCGTGGGCAAGGTCGTGTACTGGATCTTCGGCAACGTTGTCCGGCGACTAACGCGTCGCACGGCCACCGAGCTCGACGACGCGCTCGTCGACATCCTCGACAAGCCTGTCGTCGTGCTGATAACCGCCGTGGGGCTCTGGGTGGCAATCCGCACCCTGACGCTGCCCGAGGCCATGCTCGGGCCCGCGTGGAACATCGTCCAGATCGTCATGATGCTGTCGGTCGCAGCGATGGCGGCGAGGATCTACGACACCCTCATCCGCATGGCACTCGAACCTCTGGTGCAGGATACCGACAGCGACCTCGACGATCAGCTCCTGCCGATCGTGCGCAAAGGCGGCAGAGCAATTATCTGGTCGCTGGGCATCATCGTGGCGCTCAACAACGCCGGCTACGACGTGGCGGCGTTGATCGCTGGCCTCGGCATCGGCGGCCTCGCGCTGGCGATGGCAGCGCAGGACACGGTCAAGAACGTCTTCGGCGGCTTCACGATCTTCACCGACCGGCCCTTCGGTACAAACGACTGGATCAAGGCGGGTGGCTTCGAAGGCACGGTGCGTGAGATCGGGTTACGCAGCACGCGCATCCAGACGTTCGCCGGCCGCGAGGTAACGATCCCCAACTCCACGATCGCCAACTCGCCAGTGGAGAACGTCAGCCGAGAGCCGTCGCGCCGCGTCAAGCTCGACCTCGGCCTCACCTACGACACCAGGCCGGAAGCGATGCAGCGCGCCATGGATATCCTGCGCGAGATCGCCGCCGAGAACGCCGATCTGCAAGCCCGTGAGCCAGTGATCGCATTCAACGCCTTCGGCGACTTCGCCATGAACATCCTGTTTCAGTACTACATCCTTGCCGGCGCCGATGTGACGGAGACACAGACCCGGATGAACCTCGCCATCCTGGAGCGGTTCAACGCTGAAGGCCTCGAGTTTGCCTTCCCCACGCAGACGATCTACACGCAGCCGGTCGAAGCGAGCGCGGACGCGAGCTAGCAGGCCGTGCCTCATACCCTGAAGTTGTAGGATTTGCCGCCGTGGATGAAGCTGACACGCATCTCGATGGGCAAGTTCACGCCGAGCTGAGCCGCGATCTAGGGCTGATCAGCGCGCTGGCGATCGGCACCGGTACGATGATCGCGGCGGGCATCTTCACGCTCTCCGGCCTGGCGATCAGCTACGTCGGATCTGCCGCCATAGCGTCGTTTCTGCTGGCCGCCCTGGTGGCCAGCCTGACGGCGCTGAGCTACTGCGAGTTGGCCTCCATCTACCCGCAGTCGGGCGAAGGCTACCTCTACGCTCGCAAGACGTTCTCGCCGCCGACAGCATATTTCGTCGGCTGGTGCCTGCTGCTCGGTTACACCTCATCGTGCGGCTTCTACATCGCCAGCCTGTCGACCTATTTCAACGAGTTCATCTGGCACCTGCCCTACGAAAGGCTCGCCGGGCTGATCTTCCTCGCCGCCCTCACGTTGCTGAACCTGAAGGGCACCAAGGAGAGCGGTACGTTCCAGGTGGTGGTGACCGCCGCCAAGATCATCCTGCTGCTGTGGTTCGTCTCCGGAGGCCTGCCACAGATCGAAACGCAGACGATCGGCGATCGGTTCAGCACCGACCCGGGAGCGATCACCAGCACCGCCGCGCTGGTGTTCATCACGTTCTTCGGCTTCTCGGCCATTGCGGCATCAGCCGGCGAAGTTCGCAATCCGACCAAGACCGTGCCGCGCGCGATCTTCATCTCGATGATCTTCGTCACGGTGCTGTACTCGGCCGTAGTCCTGGTCATCGTGACCGCGAACCTGACCGAGTACACGGAATCGGCCATGGGCGTCGCGGCACGCGCGTTTCTCGGTCCGGTAGGCGGCATGGTGATCGTACTCGGCGCACTTTTTTCGATGATCTCCGCCTCCAACGCGTCGATCATTGCCGGCTCCCGGGTGGCCATGTCAATGAGCCGCCGCCGCCACCTGCCGCACCGCATCGGCTCAATCAACGCCCGCACCGGCACGCCGATTGTGGCCCTGGTGCTGGTGGGGGCGGCGATCGGTGGCTTCGCGTTGGCGCTGCCGCTCGAGAGCCTGGCGCATTTCGCCGACTGTGTGCTGTTGATCGCGCTCACCCTGGTCAACGTGGCGCTGATCCGCCACCGACGCCAGTTCCCCGACCTGGAGCGCCCTTTTCGGGTTCCGCTCGTGCCACTGCTGCCAGCACTCGGGATCGCCGCCAACATCTATCTGCTGGTGCAGATTCCGCTGCAGGGGCACATCGTCCCGGTGGCGCTCGCCGGGGCGGCCCTGTTGGCGGGAATCGTCGGGTTCCTGATTTGGAAGGGCACCGAGTTCGTCACCGAGGCCCCGGAGGAAACGCCGTCGCGCTTGCTCGCAGAACGGTCGGCTCCGGAAGAGTCGGCATTCCGGGTGCTGGTTCCAATCGCCAACCCTGGCACCGCGAACGCCCTAGTGGACCTTGCCGGAGCGATTGCCGCACCGCGACAAGGCGAGATCGTACTACTACGAGTGGTGCTGGTGCCCGACCAGCTACAACCCCGCCTGGCCGAGGCGTACGTGCAGCACGAGGAGAAGATCCTGGCTGCTAGCCGCAAGCGGGCGCTGGCGTTCGATATCCCGGTGAGCTCGCAGGTCAGGGTCGGCCGCAATGCCGGACGAGCAATCCTCGAGGCGGCGCACCAGGGCAACGCCAAGCTCATCGTGCTCGGCTGGAAGGGCCGCACGTCGACCGCACGCCGCATCCTCGGCGAGATAACAGATCATGTCGTCAACCATGCCACCACCGACATCATTATGGTGCGCTTGGGACCCGATCGGCGACCGAAGGAGGCCATCCTGGTGGCCACCGACGGCGGCATTCATGCGACCCGCGCCGAGGACTACGCAGCGTTGGTCGCGTCTTCTAAGGGCGCCTCGATGACGCTCTGCGCGGTGGTGTCTCCGGACGAGTCCGAGGCGCGCGTGGAGCAAGAGACCGCCCGCCTCGAGGACGCCAAGGCGCGACTGGATCAGGGGCAGGAAGTGACTACCAAGGTGCTTCGACACCGCTCGCCCAGCCGAGCGATTATCGCGGAGTCCACCAACTACGGCGCCATCTTCGTGGGCGCGACCCACCAGAGCTTCACCACCAGGGTACTGTTCGGGACGATGCCCGAAGAGGTGGCACGCCGGTCGAAGTGCTCGGTGATCGTGGTGAAGCGGCACGAGCCGGTGCGGGCGCTGTTCGGCAGAATCTTCAGCGAGTAGCATGCAGCCAGCGCACACGAACGGAACTTACGCGGCGCGAGCCTACAAGGTCACATGCGGATCGATTCCAAGCTGAACCACTACCGCATCATCGCCAAGCTCGGCGAGGGCGGCATGGGACAGGTGTTCCGCGCCCTCGACGAGACGCTCAAGCGCGAGGTGGCCATCAAGTTGCTTGCCGGCGGCGTTGGCGCTCTCGGGCGGCGGCTTTACCGACTACGACGTCACCGCCGACGGCCGCTTCCTGATGTTTCCCGACAGCGACGCCGAGGATGCCCCCAACGTCGAGCTGGCGCAGGTGGTGGTGAACTGCTTCGAGGAGCTGCGTCGCCTAGCGCCACCACGCTGAGTGACGGGCTGACAGCCGCGCTCCGATCAGCCGTTCCGGGATCAGCCGACCGTGCCGCGCCCGACCCGCCGGTTCGAAAGCTCAACGCGGCCGGATGCGCCCGTCCATGTCGGGGATCACGAAGTCTGGATCGATCCGACACGGACCTTCGGCGAGACCGAGGCTAACGATCACCTCGCACTCCGACTGCACCGATGTCGGGGTCGGCTTGATTCCCAGATCCACCCAGTTGCGTAGCGCCTCCCACGATGCGAGACCCTCGGCCGCCGTGAAGCCACAGTGGCTGGGCTCCTCCTCGACGACGATCAGTGTGGTCAGGCTCGCAGCGGGCACGACCTTGGCGTACTCACCGGCATTCTCGACGATTACCTGGCCGTCGAGGTCAGTGTGCAGCACCAGGACTTTGGTATCGTCGACGCGACCTGTCGGGGTGTAGTTCCTGGCGAGCCGGCGTACGGCGCCGCCCTTGGGGTCGACGCGCTCGATCGAGGCGTTGATGGCGGCGTCGTCGTAGTCCACAGCGGCGTTGCCGACTCCCACCTTGCCCTTCATTTTCTGGCGGTCGTGGGTCAGATCGGCCAGCCCGAAGGTCGATAACCGCAGGCCGATCCAAATAAACTCCGTGGGCAACTGAGCAGCGTCGAGGAGCGCCCGCAGCCGTGCCTTCTGGGCAGCGGTGCGCTTCGAAGGCTTCTTGTCCAGCCCAGTACAGGCGTTGAGTCGGTCCTCGACATCCATCTCCGTCAGCGTAGTGACGCTCGGGAGACCCTCGGCACCGCCGGGAATCGCGGCACCATCGACGCCCCCGCAGATGTTGTCGTACAGGAGTCGGAGGTCGAGCGCACCGTCCCAATTACGGCTACCGGCGACGGCCCCGCACAAGATTCCGGCCGCCACGACGTTGCCGCCGATCCCCTTCTCGATCGCCTGCGCGGTGACGACGCCACCGAGGGAGGCACCGTAGACGATGATCTCGCTAGGCTCGCCGAAGTTGGCGCGGAACACATCGACCATGGCCCGCAGATCCTTCACGGTCTTGAATACCGCCCAGCCGGTCAACCGGTAGCTCGAGGCGGCGATCGCGTATCCCTGCCCGGTCTGTACCTGGACCAGCGGCCCGAGATCTGGGAACGCCGCTGGCGCTTCCAAGGTGAAGGCGTGATTCCAGATCACCAGCTTGCCGTTCCAGTTGTCCGGAACGGTGATTAGGTAATGTGCGCCGCCGGCCGTTTGTCCACCGATCAACGTGTCGGCGCGCGCCATCGGAGCGCCGCTACCGACGGCGGCTAGCACGAGGACGACCACGGTAAGGTGTTTCATCTTCAGCCCGTTCGGTTCAGAATACGGCGGCTGACCGTCTCACAACACGGGGGCGGTGAGGGCCGACTTTAGCACTGGACCGGCGCCACGGGTTAAGCTGGGGCTTATGGACACTGGCATCCACACTTCGCTCGGAACCGAGCACGGGCTCGACGTGGTCGATGACCGCGACGGCCTCGACACGCGCGTGCTGCGCGCCGGTGACGAGCTGGTGGTACAGACGGCGCACAGCGTTTACACGCTGGCGTTCGTAGATCCGGAACTCGGCGAGGTCGAGGCCAGCGGCAGTGGCAACTTCATCAACGAGCACGTTGCCGCGCGGCTACTCGGAACGACCCTGTCGGGAACCGGAACGGCGCTACGACGCGCCTTCGTGATGCCGGGCTTCAAGCTGGTGTTGCGCTTGCCCGAGGGCGAGCTGATGACCTCGCGGGTGCGCCGCATCTTCCTGAACGGCGCGTCAGTCGAGAGCTCCAAGACCGTCCACTGACGGCACCCGGCTGGCCAGAAACTGCCGCTGCAGCAGCCAGCAGCTCCAGGCAAGTCCCAGCAACATGACCCCGTAGCCGATTGTCGTCGCCAGCCCGGCGATGGCATGGTCATAGCGCAGCAACCCGGTCCACGACAGCAGGTTGTTCCAGTCGTGATAGCCGGGGCGATCCTGCCCGATGACACCACCGAGCAACGGCTGCACTTGCTCGCTCGCGTCGTAGATATAGGGACCCAACCCGACGAGCGCCTCGCCGCCCCACCAAGCCGTTACCGCGGCCCCGAAGGTGTCGCGGCGCGAGAACAGCAGCGCCATGCCGCATATCCACGGCAACGAGATCTCCATCAACGAGCCACCGAGCACCTGCAGGAAACGGCCGCAGGCGCTGAACAGCGCGTGACCCGCCTCGTGGAAGATCAGGTTAGCGCCCGACAGAACTCGAAAAACGAGCGTCGGAGGATCTGCATTCGGACTGATGGCCCCGATGGCGGCCATCTCGAAGTTGCCGATCATCCACCACGTAGTCTTGGCGAGCAACAGGACGAGCAGGCCGCGGGCAACGACGCCGGCAACATGCACGTCCTCTGGCACCTCGGTCAGAAGCTCGCGCCAGAGGCTAGCAGGGTGCTGAATAACTCTGCTAGAAGCTTCCGTACCAGCGGCTGGCGAGATCTGACGCTCGGAACCAGAACGTTCCCACCGGCGCGCCGCCCGTCGCTCGGACCGACGCCGCTGACGGGAGTCCTTCAGACGCCGCGCCCAGCCGGGGAGTCCCACCGGCTGGGTCGCGAGCTTGGTGTCTGGCATCGATCCGTCCATGGGACGGATTCTACGGGTGCTCCGAGCGCAGATCCTAGAACGTTCTGACGATGCGCTGCGAACGGAATGGGGCCCCCCTCGACAAATCGGGGCGTTGGTCTTGATTGACTAAGTCGACTTAGCTAAGCTAACCAACGATTCATGCCCCTTTCGAGAGTCCGGGGCACTCTGCAGCCAGGGTGACCCGGGCTCTACGCGTTGGACCCCGCCCCCGACGCGACGCAGACGCGGGAGACCAGCGATGCGGATCGTCAACATTCACGAGGCCAAGACCCACCTTTCGCGTGTTCTCGAACGGGTAGTGGCGGGCGAGGACATCATCATCGCAAAGAACGGCGAGCCGATTGCCCGCCTCGTACCGATCGGGGGGCCGCCACGTAGACCGGGCCGGCTTCAGGACAAGATTCACATCGGGCTGGATTTCGACGATCCGCTCCCGGACGACATCGAGAAACCGTTTCGCGCGGATTGATCCTTGAGGTTGTTGCTCGACAGTCGTGCCTACCTGTGGTGGTTGATGGACCATCGCTCGCTGCCGCCCGCGGCACGCCAAGCGATCGCCGAGCCCCACTCGGTGGTGTTTGTCAGCGCCGCCACCATCTGGGAGCTGGCGATCAAACGACGACTCGGACGACTCAGGGTCGACGACGCCGACCTGGAGGCGGAGATCGCCGAGAATGACTTCCTGGAGCTGCCGATGGAAGCGCGACACGCGCAGCGCGCCGCCGACCTGCCACCGCATCACCCCGACCCGTTCGATCGGATGCTGATCGCGCAGTCGCAGACCGAGGGGCTCGTTTGCATCACCGGCGACGCGGAGTTTGGCGAGTACCGCGTCACCACACTCTGGTAGGCGCCGCTAGCTAGCAGGCCGTGGTGGAACCGTGGCGGGAGTTAGAAGAGCGTTCCCTGCTCCTTCCCGTCGCGGGACGACTCGACGCCGAGATCGTCGATGAGCTTGCCGGGCTCGGTGAAGTGCAACCGGACCCGCGCCGGCCCGGCAACCTGCGCCGCCTGTCGATAGACCTGCGCCTGAATCCGATAACCCGCAGCGACCGCGGCCACCTCGTCGGCACCGATCTCGTGGGTCTTGAAGTCGACCACCCAGGTGTCGGGGTCGCCGGGGCGATACAGATCGAAGGCCCCGACTCGCCAGTCGCGTGCCGCGCGTAGGTGCAAGAAGCTCAGCTCCCGGTAGTTCTCGCCCTCGACGTACCACTTCCAGGCGTCGGAACGTACGATTCTGCGGATCTCGTCTTCGAGCGCCGCCCGGTAGCGCGAGTGGGAGCTCATGAACCGTTCGAGCTCGGGATCGTCGAGCCCGCCGATGGTTTCTTCGAGAATGGCGGCCAGCTCGTCTTCCTGCTGGATGCGCTCGAGCACCCCGTGGATCAAAGTGCCGCGCACAGTTGGCTTTAGCGCCGGCTCTCCGTCGGCCGGCTGCATCACGAACTCGCTCGACGCCTGTACACCATGTCGATAGCGGCGCTCCCACTCGTCTTCGTCCCGTTCGCGCATCATGAGCTCAGTGGCCGACTGCACGAAGCGAGGCGGAGGCTCGGCGATCGGCGCTACCAGGTGATCGGGCTCTTCAACGCGCATGCCGTCGAGCCAACCGAGGCTGACCAACGAAGCTGGGTCGAGCGGCGGCTCGGAGGCAGGCTCCTCGCGGACGAACACCGGATTGCGGTCAATACCGTGCCGCAGCCAGGCGGCATAGCTGTTGTCCTCGTGTGCCCCAACCACCAACAGTCGATCGCGCGCGCGGGTGATGGCCACGTAGAGCAGTCGCGCCTCCTCGGCCCGATCCTCGAGTCGCTCGCGATCGTGTATTCGCTGCGCGCGCGCGCCGCGATCGGACCTGGGAGGGTTGAGCAGCGGGCCGAGCTCGCGGTCGCTCCAGAACCTTCCCCAAGGATCGTGGCCCAGCTTCCGGCCGATGCCCACCAGGAAGACCACCGGCCATTCCAGCCCCTTGGCGCGGTGGATGGTCGTCAGCGTCACGACGTCATCCTCGTTGCTGTAGAGCGGCGCCTGCGGCAGGCCATTGTCCTGCTCGTCCCAGCGGTCCCAGACCTCGAGGAACGTCCCGATGTCGAGATCTCGGTACGCCTCGGTGAACTGGATAAAGCTCTGGATGTTGGCCAGCTGCTCTTCGCGACGCCGACGCATGTGCAGGTGCAGACGGTAGCCAGTGTCGTCGAGCAAGCGCGACAGCACCTCGTCCAGCGGCGCGCGATGCACCAGCGCGCGGGCCTGGCGCAACGCCTGGAGACCACGCTCCAGCGCTCGGCGCTCGAGGCTGCTGATCTGGTCGTGCTCAGGGGCCTCGTACCACTCCCCTTGGCGCAGGTATTGCTCACACTGGCGGAGCAAATCGGGCCCGCGCGCCTCGAGCCGAATGTGAGCTACAACCTCATCGCGCAGGCATACGAACGGCGAGCGCAGGAACCCGAATGCCCGCAGATCGTCGTGCGGGTTGCGGATCAAGCGCAGAGCGTTCAGGAGGTCGAGAATCTCTTGCCGGTCGCCGAGGTGCGGCGCCCCGGCAATGGTGTAGGGAATCCGCCGGCGTCCCAGCGCCGCCTCGAAGTAACGCAGCGTTGCGCGGCTCCGATACAGCACGGCGATGTCGCGATAGGCAATGGGGCGCTCCGCCTCCGAGCCTCCCTCCAACACGGTCTCGACCCCAACCATCTCCTCGATGCGGGCGGCCACCTGCGCTGCCTCGGCTTGCGGATCGTTCTTGCCGCGGCCACCGGTCTTGTCCGCCACCAACCACTCGAGCCGAGCCGTGGGCGTCTCCGCGCGAGCTGCGACCAGCTCGCTGTAGGCGATCACGCTCCCCGGACTCTCGACCTGAAGAGCAAGCCCGACGTCGGCCATGGCGGCGGCCGACACGTCGTTCACCAGGCCGATGATGGGCGGCGCACAGCGGAAGTTCTCCGACAGTTGCATCACCTCTCCCTCGGTACGAATCGCCTCCCGCACCCCGTTCCACACCGAGATATCAGCGCCGCGAAACCGGTAAATGCTCTGCTTCGGGTCGCCCACAAGAAACAGCTGCGGCCGCGGCAAAGCATGCCCTCGGTCCAGCCCGGCAATGGCGAACGCGATGTCGCGTTGTGCGAAATCGGTGTCCTGGAGCTCGTCGATGACAAGGATCCGATATCGACGCCGGATGCTCTCGAGCGCCGCCCCACCATCGTCGCCGGTGAGCAGCGTACGAGCATCGAGAATGAGCGAATCGAAGTCGCGCACATTCTCGCCTACCAGGTGTGCCTCCCAGCGTGTCAGGGCGCTGCTCGCCAAGCGCAGTAGGGAATCGCAGTGGGCAAGCACCGCCTCGTCGGTGGCGTCGTCCCAGACGCCTGCGAGGGCGCGTAGCGCTTGACGATCGAGGCGGCCATCACTTTTCCACGCCGTGTAACGGTCGCCATGCCAGCGAAGGTCGCTCATCAGCTTGCGCACGTGGTCGATGGCTCCGTTCGTGTGCTGCCAGCCGCTCAACTTGTGGATGCGCAACAGATCGCCAGTTCCGGGATCCTCGGCCTCTAACGCTTCGTAGATCACCCCGCGGATGATGTCGTCCTGGGCGGCCCATGACTGGCGCGAATCCAGCACGCCGAATGTCGGATCGATGCCGAGGCGCAGCGCATGGTCGCGCAACAGCTCGGCACAAAACGAGTGAATGGTGCCGATGGAGGCGCGGTCGATCTGCCAGCGTAGCTCGTCGGCGCGCTCCGACTCCTCGATCACCTCGCGCAGCTTGCGCTTGAGATCGTAGGCTGCTTTCTCGGTGAACGTGATGGCGGCAATCTCATGTAGGTCGCAGGGCTGCGCGCACGGCGGCAGCATCTTGCCCTCCCGATCCGGTGGCAGGGCGAGTCCCAGCAGCCACTGGATCTTGCCGATCACGGTGGCGGTCTTACCGGTGCCAGCGTTGGCTTCCAACAACGTGCTTCCGGCGGCGGTGATGGCGCGCGCCTGCTGCGGAGTCCAGCGCAGCTCAGGCATCGAAGCGGCTTCCCTCGGGAAGCTGCGCCGCGCTTCGCGCGATGCCGCGATCGGGCTCGTATGCCGGCCAACGGCCTGCCCGCAGCGAACGCACCGGCTCGAACATTCCGGCGCGGATACGGCCCGGGATGCTAAGCGCAAACTGCAGCGCCACGTCGTACTTGGCTTCGTTGCGGCGGATCTTGCCAGCGTACTGCGTGTACTTGCCGCCGCCCTTCTTGAGCGACCGGTAGAATCCGATGCCGACGTGATGACCGGCGTTCTCGAGCGCCTGCATGTAGAGGGGCGCCTGGAGCGCGGTGCCGTCGACGAAGTCGTTGGCGCTGGGAGTCTTGCCGCTCTTGTAGTCCAGGACGTTCGACGTGGCGGGGCCCTCCGGACCCGGCGGACCGGCCCCGGTAAGGTCGACGCGATCGATGCGCCCGCGCAGCCGCAGCCAGGCCGGCCGGTCCTCCACATCCATACCTTCTATGAGCACCCCGCCGTCGTCACCGAAGTTGTACTCGATGAGGAACGGCCGCTCGCCTTTCTCTGCCAAGTGGCCAAGCTCCCAGGCGAGATACTCGCGAACGCGAACAAGGATCGCCTCGCACTCCTGGCGCCAGAGAAGCGGCGCGCCGGTCCATTCATCGCTGATCTCACGATCGACAATGACTTCGGCAGCCGCCTCGGTGAACGCAGCTTCCGCGCGGCGGTCGAAGCTAGGCGGCACATCGTCCTTCAACAGGCTGTAGAAGCGTTCGAGCAGATCGTGCGCCACGGCGCCGAACACCAGCGGCGTGGTCTCCTCTTCGGCCTCAACGACCTCGTCGAGACGAAGGATCCTCTTGACGAGAAACATGAATGGGTTCCTCGCGTAGGTCTCCAGCGCGCTGGCCGACCACATGGTCTGCTCGTTGAAACGCGACGCCAGCCAGTCCAGCACACGCGGATCGCGCAACTCGCCATTCCACGCGTTGGGCCGATACGCCGGGTGCGCTGAATGCAGCGCCTCATGGCCAGTGTCGCGATGCGACTCCGCCACCGCAACGAGAACCGCATGGCGGACGAGCTCCTCCGAGGCCGGCGCGATCGAACCTTCGGTGCGACCATCGAACAAGCGGTGCGCCGCGAGCCGATTCGCTTGCGCCGCGGTAGCCGGGTCGTCCCAGAGGTCGCGTGTACGCGGCAGCCCAGACCCGGGATCGTGTGGCGGCACCATCAGCGACGGCATCAACGGCGTACCCGTCGGGTCGGCGCTTCGATAGGTGATCCGCACGTCTCCTGCTCCGGTGACGGCACGCCATAACGCCCGCTCGCGCCGCAACGCAAGCTCGCGATGCGCCAGCGGCAGCCCCTGCTGCTCGCGCAACTGCAGGCGTTCCTCGTTCGACAGCACGCCGCCAGCAGAGGCACGCTGTGGGAAGGCGCCGTCGTTGGCATGCATCACGAACACCTGACGGAACGGCGTGAGCGCTGCATCGTGCGCCTCGAGCACCTGCACGCCCTTGTGCATCGGGGTGGTGATGCTGAGCTCGTTCGCCTCTAGCAGTCTTTGCAGTAGCTCGTACCATTCGTCGGCGCCGAGCGGAGTATCAGGGTGATCGAGCGTCGCCCATTCGCGCAGTAGATTCTCGGTCTGCACCAGGCCCCGCTGGTCCAGGCGAACCACGTCCCAGCGTCCAGCCACCGGCTCACATACGCGGCGACGCAGCTCGAACAGTCCGTGGCGCAACAAGGTCAGCGTCAGCTCGATCCATGCCCCCTCGCTGCGCGGCGTGCTGAGCTCCTCGAGCACGACACGCAGCGACGCGAACCGCACCACGTCCTGTCGCAAGCGCTGCCGCGCCAACCCCGTACCCCAGGTGGATCGCTTAGCGTGCGGCACGTTCTCGGCGAGCTCGCTGAGCCGCCGTTGCCAGGCATCGAGGCCGGCGACGCGGCGCTGCGTGGCGATGTGGTCGATCGGGCGCAGGTCGATATCGATCTCGTAGTAGGCGTTGTCAAGAACGGCGCGCAGGGCACGGTAGCTCCATCCCGAGGCGGCGCCCCGGAACGCCAACAGCAGCGCCTTGAGCGCGCCGATCTCCGTCAGGCGCGACCGGATCACCGCCGTACACGGAACACCGGCGCTTCGTAGCGCGTTGTAGGCTCGACCGGTGTCTTCGTGTCCGCTGCGTGCGACGACCGCGATCTGGTGCGGGCGAACGTCGCCGCGCACCAGCAAGCTCTTCACTTCGCGGGCGATCCAGGCGAGCTCGCGCTGCGTGTCGGGAGCCGGTTGGACACAAGCAGGAGGTGACGCGGCGCCGGGGATGTCCTCGAGATCGTCGCTCAGCTCGCACAGCTCCTCGGCCTCCGGCTCCCCGAGCACGAAGAGCTGAACATCCACATCACCTTGCACCGCCAGCGACGTTAGAAGGCGCCGACGCGATCGCGTCATGTAGAGCCCGTACAGATAAAGACGTGTTGCACCGCCCAGCGCCTCCACCAGGGCGCCCTCGTCGACACGAGCAGCAATCGCCGCCCAGCTGGAGCGCATGTCGAACAACTCACGCTCGCTTAGCTCTGCCAGGTAGGTGGAGTAGGCGCTGACGATCCACTCGTTGCGCCGACGCGCGAAGGCGTCGTCGCCGACGCTCGCCAAAGCACCCTCCAACCGCACTGGGTCGACGCCCTCTGGCAACAACTCACCGAACAGCGCATCGAGCATGTGGCCGCGAACCACCCCGTCGGTGTGGCTCGGGTCGGTCAGCCCAACCTGCCGACCGATCCGCCTGGCCACGCGGCTGATCAATCGCCGGCGCGTCAGCAGCCCGACGGGCTTGCCGCGGATATCGAAGCGCCGATGCAGATCACGGAAGTCTGTGATCGGCGGCCCCAGCCACCCGTTCACGCCACGTGCCGCGGCGCGCTCCAGCAGCAGGTCCCGCTGATTGCGGTGCGTTACCCAGAGGTGCGCCGCGAAGCCCGAGGGACCGGGGTTATCCCCCACCTCGTCGAGAAAGCGATCGACACAGGTATCCCACAGGGTGCGGGTGGAGGGGGCGCGAATCAGCTTCAGCGGCACGTGAACTCAGGCCCTCCCAGGCCATCCCTCCCCTAGCGGGCCGTGGTGGAAGTGTGCTCGGACTAGTGCTCCTGATCATAAGTACGGTGACGTTTGCAGGAGCGAGATGCGGGCGAGATCAAGGAAGGGTGAGGAAGGCGATGCCTTAGCCATCCTCGACGAGCCCTGACGCCGAGATCGCCCGCATATCGCTCCTGCCCTCCGGGTGGCCGCGGGACCGGCCACCTTGGGCGTCGCGGCGCCTCGACGATACACCCAGCATCGCCCTCGTCGCCGCTCCTACAATTCGCCCCGCTCGCGCGCGCCACAAACGTCACCGTACTTATGATCAGGAGCACTAGGAGTAATCCGCGTCCTCGACCTCGGCAACCGTGAGAATCGTCTGCACCACCGCATCGGGAGTCACCGAGATGCTGTCGATGCCCTCCGCTACCAAGAGACGGGTGATTTCGGGAAAGTCCGACGGTGCCTGCCCGCAGATACCGATGCGGATCTGCTGGCCTTCCTCGCGCAACTCGCGAACCGTGCGAAGCGCCATGCGCAACATCGCCTGAACCGCCGGGTCGCGCTCGTCGCCGATCTGGGCCACAGCACCGCCGGCGTCGCGATCCAGCCCGAGTGCCAACTGCGTCAGGTCGTTGCTGCCGATGCTCAGCCCGTCGACGTGCTGGGCGAAATCGCGCAACAGGATCACGTTGGAGGGCACCTCGACCATCATGTAGATCTCCAGGCCGGCATCGCCGCGACGGAGGCCGAATTCGGCCAGCAGCTCGATCGTTGCCTCGAGTTCGGGCACGGTGCGGGCGAAGGGCACCATCACCTTGATGTCGGGCAGGCCCATCTGCTCGCGGGCGCGCTTGAGCGCCTCACACTCCAGGCGAAACGCTTCGCGATACTCGGGGCTGATGTAGCGGCAGGCACCACGCCATCCGAGCATCGGGTTCTCCCCATGCGGCTCGAAGTGACGGCCGCCGAGCAAACCTCGGTACTCATTGGACTTGAAATCCGACAGCCGCACGATGACGTCGTGAGGGTGGAAGGCGGCACCGATCATCGCCACACCGTCGGCGAGCCGATCGATAAAGTACTCGCGGCCCGACTCGTAGGCCCTGGTGCGCTCGCCGATGGCCACGCGCTCCTCGTCGCTCAGCTGCTCGGGCTCCAGCAGCGCTCGTGGATGGATGCCGATCTGGCTGGCGATGATGAACTCCAGTCGCGCCAGGCCCACGCCTCGAGTCGGAAGCCGCGCCTGCTGAATGGCGCGCGACGGGTTGCCAACAATCACCATCACGTCGGTGCGTGTCTGCGGGATCGCGGCGAGATCGATCACCTCGTGCTCGAAGCTCCGCAGCCCCGAATAGACGAAACCCTGCTCTTCGATGCAGCTCACGGTGATCTCTTCGTGCTCAGCGAGCACGGTGGTGGCATCGGCGGCGCCAACCACGCATGGCACACCGATCTCGCGCGCCACGATCGCCGCGTGCGAGGTGCGTCCGCCGGTATCCGTAACGATGGCCGCGGCCAGCTTCATCACCGGCTCCCAGTCCGGATCGGTGCGCTCGGTCACCAACACCTCGCCCTCGTGGAAGGCATCGATCCCATGGATGTCATGGATTACGCGCGTCGCCCCCGCCGCCACTTTGTTGCCCACCGCCTGACCGATGACCAGCGGAGGTCCGTTGTCGCCGATCCGGTAGCGCTCGAGGGTCGTCTGCACTTGCTCGCGGTGCACGGTTATGGGGCGCGCCTGCACCAAGAACAGGCGATCGACCACGCCGTCCCTGGCCCACTCGATGTCGAGCGGGACTCCGTAGGCCTCCTCGAGTCGGCAAGCGGCCGTGGCAAACTCGAGCACGTCTGATCGCTCGATGCTGAACACGTCGCGCTCCTCCGGCGTAGTCTCGATGATCTCTGTGGTGGCCGTACCGCCCCAGGCATAAACCATCTTGACCTCTTTGGCACCGCGTTCGTGCGAGATCACCGGGTCCAGCGGCGGGCCCTTGAGCAGCGTGGGTTTGAAGATCAAGACTTCGTCCGGGCTCACCTGACCCTGGACGATGGGCTCGCCGAGCCCCCAACTAGCGGTCAGCAGGAGGAAGTCGCGAGCGCCGCTGTCGGGGTCCATGGTGAACATCACCCCAGAGCACGCCTGGTCGCTGCGCGCCATGCGCTGCACCGTCACCGCGAAGTCGAAGGTATCGTCGGGCAAGCCACAGCGATGCCGGTAATCGACGCCGCGGCTGGTGAAGAACGAGGTGAAACAGTCACGGCAGGCGCTGAGCACATTGCTGCGCCCGCGCACGCCCAAGAACGACTCGTATTGACCGGCGAACGAGGCTTCGGCTGAGTCTTCCGACACCGCGCTCGAACACACCGCCACGTCGACGTTCTTCATGTCGGCCGTCTCTTCGAGTGCCGCGTAGGCCTCGGTGACCGCCTCGGCGACGTCGCCGGGGATGTCGAGGTTAATCACCAAGTCGCGGCAGTGGCTGGCGCCGCGGAACAGGCTCTCGAAGTTGTCGTAGTCGATCGCCATTAGCTCGCTCACGATCTGCCGGCGGGTGCCGGGCGCCGCGTCGAGGATGCGTGTGAACGCCGCCGTTGTCACCGCGAACCCCGGTGGAACGCCAACGGGCGACCCTGACAGCAGGCGCACCATCTCGCCGAGCGACGCGCTCTTGCCGCCCACCCGGTCGACATCCGTGCGGTCCAGCTGGTCCAGGCCGATTACGTAGAGACCGTCGGGCGAGCCCATCGACGAACCTCGTCAGATACACGGGTTGGGGGCCGCGATCACGGCCGGTCAGATGGGCGATCACAGGATACCCCCCTGCCGGTCCGATGGCGACTCCGGCCGACTTCGTCGCGACCCGGGTCCGTCTCATCCCGACTAGTGCTCCTGATCTCCTGAAACGCGCCAAGAAAGTAGCTGCCGACGAGAGAACTACGCTCCGCGCACTCATCGACGAAGGCCTTCGCGCCGCCCTTGATGGAGCTGGCCTACGAGGGCCGCGGCGCTTGATCGCGGTGGATAGCAATTGGGTCAGCGAGCTCTGGAGCGCAGACCGCGACTTCGGCAGGTTCCCGGAGCTGAAGGTAACCAACCCCTTGCTACCCTGAGATCAACTCTCACCCGCGGATCGTCGCGAACAGGAGCAGCCAGACCCGTCTCATCACCGCGGTTGGCCACCGAGCCCGAGCTGTTCGGCCAGGGTCACATAGTCGCTGTAGATGAGCTGACGCCGGATTCGGCCATCGGCGAGCTCCAGCAGCCGCATCCCTTGATAGTTGTAGTCACGGTCCTCTTTCGCCCCGACCGCCGCTCCGATCACGGTTCCGGTCCATTCGATCTCAACGATGAGCCATTGGCCGGTGAGCACGCGCCCATGGTGTATCCGGGTCATGGCGCGATGTGCCGAGTTGATGGTCTCCGTTTGCTCCCGCCAGGCGTCGATACCCTCGATCAGCACTCGCCGGTTGACGTCGTGCTGCACGACGTCCTCAGTGAACAGCGCCAAGAAGCCATCTGCGTCCATGGCGGCATAGCTGCGCTCGAGCTCCTCGAGCATGGCGTCCACATGAGGTCTGCCAGCCAACGTGGTGGTGATACCGGCTGCCAGCACGATCAGTAGCTACGTCGTGCTCGCGAACTGCGACGCGGCGCTTATCTACGCCACCAAGATGGGAATCGAGCTCACCGCCACTGGCATCCCCACGGTGGTAGCCGGCGAGGCCTGGATTCGGGGCAAGGGATTCAGTCTCGATGCCGGCTCGCCGGAACAGTATCGGCGAATCCTCGAGCGGTTGCCGTTGGGGGAGCGGATGCCGGCGGAGCAAATCAGCAGGGCGCGCAAGTATGCATTTCACTACTTCTTTCGCCGCATGATCCCGTTGCAGTTCGTGCATCAGGGATCGAATCGCTCGCTTGCCTTCGATCTGAAGATCGACGACCTCGAGGAGCTGCGACCAGGGCACCACCTGGGCCTCGACGTCATCTGTGCCGGGATCCTCGAGGGCGATGATTTCATCTATCCGGCGGAGCGCGACATCGGTCGACTTCGACCCGGGGCGGATGAGCCGGACCCGCACCAGGCGGTGCTCTGAGCGATGAAGCTGTCGATCTGTCTGACCTACTACAACGCGCTCGAGCCCCTGCTCGAGTGCCTCGAGTCGATCGCCGCCAACCCCCCAGGGTGCGAGTACGAGGTGATAATCGTCGACGATGCCTCTTCGCACCCATACGGGTCCGCGGTGGCGGAAATCTTCCCCTCCGCCCGCGTCATTCGCAACGCCGTCAACCTCGGATTCGCCGGCGCCAACAACGTTGCCTGGGAGCAATCGGCCGGTGAGCACATGCTGTTTCTCAACAGCGACACGAATGTCCTGCCGGGTGCTCTCGATGAGCTGGTCGGCTATCTGGATGCGCACCCGGAGGCCGGAGCCGTCGGGACGATGGTGCTCAATACCGACGGCAGCTTCCAGCCTCAATGTCGGCGCGGTCGTCTCACGCCGCTGACAGGCCTGACTTATTCGCTGCGCCTCGACCGGATGTTTCCACACCATCGCACGGTAGCCGAGTACTTGATGCGATACACCGACCACAATGAGGTCCAGCCGGTTCGTGCCCTGTCGGGATGCTGCATGATGTTCCGGCGCACTGTTCTCGAGCAGCACGGTGGCCTGGACGAGAGCCTGCACCAGTACGGCGAGGATCTCGATCTGTGCTATCGCGTCGGCAACGCCGGCTGGGAGCTAGTGTACGACCCGCAGGCACGGATTGTCCATCACGGCGGGCAGGGCGGCACCAACATCCGTGTCGTGCGGTCGATCTACTACTTCCACCGTTCCCTGTGGCTGATTTTCCGGCGTTACAATACGAGTCGTGTGTTCCACCTGTATTCCTGGTTCGTGCTCCTGATGCTGGGGGCGCGATTAGGCTTGTCTTCGGCCTTGCTACTGGCAGGGAAGCGCCGCGCCGGCACCCGCAAGGGGGCGCAGCGGTTCCGACCCGAGGACACCCCGACGGCATCTTCCGCCCCGGCCAACGAGCCGCCTGACTCCAGCGACCTCTGAGCGATGCCTACCGAGCGCATTGCTGACGATGTGACCCACGACCGGACCGGATCCACACATCCCGCGCCTGCACCGCGCGTGTCAAAATTCGGCCTGCATCGTACCGAGCGGCGGCTGCTCCTGGTGGCGGTGGATCTGATCGCGCTGAACACAGCGTTGCTTCTATACCTGCAAACGCGCGACATAGCAGGACTCGGGCTTTCGGCTAGTGCACCGTTCGGCGCCCTGTTGTGGTTACGACCGCTGTGGTTCCTGGTTCCGACGGCGCTCTGGCTGATCGTTGCACAGGCCTTCGATGCGTACCGGTTGCAGATCGCCAGACGGTATCTGCGGTCGGCCGCCGCAGCGCTCAAGAGCGTCGTGGTGGTGCTGCTGCTGTACGTGGCAATTCCGTATCTGACCCCGACGCTGCCCCCGTCGCGCCGCTACTGGCTGATCCTGTTCGGCACCACCCTCGGCCTGCTGTTGGCAGCGCGCGGCTTGTACGTTCTGACGCTCGGTCGGGCTGTCTTCCGGCGCCCGGCGTTGATCGTCGGTGCTGGGTGGGCAGGGCAGACAATCGCCCAGGTACTGCTCGAGAGCGACGACGGGACCCATCGCATCGTGGGCTTCGTCGACGACGATCCGGAGATGCTGGGCCGACGGGTGCCGACCCCGGTCACCGGGCTCGGCGGGGCGCACGTGGCCCCGATCGATGCGCAGGCCTCTCGCGTGCTCGGTACACGGAACGATCTCAAGTCGTTGGTCCGGCGACACGGGATTCGGACTCTGGTCTTGGCGGTTACCGATGAGCTAGATCCCGAGCTGTTCCGGATCCTTACGGACTGCCTGGAGCTTGGCGTGGAGATCGTGCCGATGAGCAGTCTGTACGAGCGCTTGACCGGCCGGGTTCCGGTGGAGCACGTTGGCGGCGACTGGCATCTAGCGATGCCGCTCGAACACCCTGGCACGGGCACCCTGCAACCGATGCTCAAGCGTGGGTTCGACATTCTCATGGCCAGCTTCGGTGTACTGCTGCTGGCGCCGTTCGTGCCGCTTATCGCGCTGGCGATCCAGCTCGAGTCGCCCGGCCCGATCTTCTACACGCAGGCCCGAATCGGCAAGGGAGGCCGCGTGTTCCGGGTCTTCACGTTTCGCTCGATGCGGCGCGATGCCGAGGAGGGCGACGCGGTTTGGTCGCGGGCCGGCGACCCGCGGGTCACCAGGGTGGGCAAGGCCCTGCGCGCCACGCACGTGGACGAGTTCCCGCAGTTCGTCAACATCTTGCGCGGCGAGATGAGCGCCGTCGGGCCGCGCCCCGAACGGCCGGAGTTCCTCGAGCAGCTGGCGGCCGACATTCCCTTCTACGCAGTTCGGCACGCGGTCAAGCCGGGAATGGCGGGCTGGGCGCTGGTGAACTGCGGCTACGGCTCCTCCGTGGCCGACGCCCTGCGCAAGCTGCAGTACGACCTGTACTACATCAAGCATCAGTCCATCCCGCTGGACATCGTCATCATCCTCAAGACGGTTCTGCACAGCGTGGGTCTCGAGGGCCGGTGAGGATTGAGTGGAAGTGTCGGGGGCAACATCGCCAGCGTCTCCTGGCCTGACCATCTGAGCTTCGGCGAGGGCGACGGGGGCCTGCTGACGCCCGATGCCCTGGCGCGCCGGCTCGATGCCTGGCGCGACCAACTCGGCGCTGGCACGATCCACTGGCGACTGCTGCGAACCCATCTTGCGTCGGAGTTCTTCGCCGCCCCCGGCTACCAGCATCCGACCCTCCGAGCTGCTCACGGGGTCGACTGGGATGATCTGGAAACGGCTCCGCGGTTGGCGCACGCGGCCGGGCTACATGCCTACCTGTATGCGTCGGTCTTCGACGACGGCTGGCCGCTGGCCACGGCCGCCGAGCGCCAGCGCAGCTACCACAATGCGATGCATTGCCAGCACGTCGCCTGGCAAACGAGCTTCGCACGCGACCGTCCGCACCTGCTCGTCATCGACCGCGACGGCAACCCGCAGCTCGGGGTGCTGTGCCTGGCCTATCCCGAGGTGCGCGAGCATCTGGTGGAACGCTTCGTGGAATTGCTCGGACACGGCGACTTCGACCGCATGTTCGTGTGCCTGCGCTCGCAATCGCGGTCGGCGGCGTTTGGCGATCAGTATGGCTTCAACGAGCCCATACGGCGCGACTACAGTGCCCGGTGTGGGCACCCGCTCGAGAGCCTCCCGGTTATCCCTACCGACCGCGAAACGTTGAGCACGGATCCGGGCCTGCAGGCCTGGCGCGATCTGTGCGGCGACTACTTCACCATGCTGTTGCGCCAGCTGCGCGAAGCGCTCACCCACCGCGGGCTGCGGCTGGCTGTGGGCGCACCTCGCGGCGATGTCATCGGGCCGCCGCTCGGCAACGCGACGCTACAGTGGCGCACATGGGTGTCCGAAGGCCTCATCGATCAGCTGATCATCAACCAGAGCTCGTCGCGCTGCCCGTCGATGTGGCACGACCTGTGGCCTATGCACCGGGGTACGGGATACCTGCAGAGCTACCTCGACGGCTCCGGCATGGCAGGGTTGCACGAGCAACTGGAACGCGACTACCGGCCGCAGCTCGCCGACGCGGCGGTCGAGCTGTTCGTCGCCCGGCAGTGGGACGATCGCTCATCGCACGGGGAGGCCGATCTGGTGCGCCGCGACCCGGTACGGGGGCTGGTGTTCAGCTCGTTCCGGAACGACAACCCGGGCCCGGTGGCCCAGGGCGACTGGCGCGGCTGAGATCCTGCCTCCATCTGCGGCCGCCGGCGCCGCCTCCGCGGGGGCGTGGACACGGGCCGCTGGATATAATGGCCCGGCTCTGGCTCGGGCCCACGCTTTTGTCCCGTCGTACCCGTCTTTGCCGCTGCGATCGAACGTGTCTGACTCGATTGGTGTCATCGGTGCCTCGGTTGCAGGCCTGCACGCCGCCTGGTTGCTCGCACGCGGCGGGCGCGACGTGCGCGTGTACGAGTCCAGTCCCCGGTTCGATCCGGTACCGCGCTGCTTGATCGTCACCGGAGCGATCCGCGACCTGCTCGGTGACCGAGTCGAGCCCGCGGTGCGCAACGAGGTCGACCGCTTCGAGCTGCACGCCGGTGGTCAGGTGCTCGAGGTCCCCATCGACCGCCCGGACCTGATCATCGAGCGCGCTGTTCTGGTGCGGGAGCTGGCCCGTGCCGCCTCCGATGCCGGGGCCCAAATTGTCTTCGGTCATCGGCTCGAGCGCATTGTGGCCACCGATCGCGGGTTGGATCTGAGGTTCCGCAACAACGGCGAAGTCAATGTCTGCGTGGGCTCGGTGATCGGTGCCGATGGCGCGGTCAGCACGGTCGCGCGCGAAGCCGGGTGGCCCCGGCAGCCGCTGGTACCGCTGGTGCAGGCGATCGTGCGATGGCCCCGTGAGCTGTCGCCGCAAACGGCGCGCGTCTGCTTCGTACCTGCCGACACGCCGTATTTCTACTGGCTGATACCGGAGTCAGAGAGCCTCGGAGCGTTGGGGATCATTGGTACCGAGAGGATCAACTCCCGCGCCGCGCTCGACCGCTTCGCCGGCCGCCAGGAGCTCGAGGTATTGGGATATCAGGGGGCGCGGATCCCGGAGTACCGGCGCTGGATCCCACCGCGGCGCCGATTCGGCCCCGGTTACGTCTACCTGGTTGGCGATGCGGCTGGACAGGCGAAGGTGACGACCGTCGGCGGCGTGGTCAACGGCCTGTGGGGGGCGCAGGGCGTGGCCGACGCGATCCTCGGAGGCAGCCGGCGTGCGTTGCCCGGGTTACGTGTCGAGCTCGGATTGCATCGCCTCATTCGCACGGTGCTCAGTTGCTTCGACGAGACCGACTACCGGGTGCTGCTGGAAGAGCTCGACGCTACGGCACGCGGCTCGCTGGCGCGCTACAGCCGCGACGACACTGTGCGGCTGCTCTGGCACCTGCTCCGACGACGCCCACGGCTGTTGGTACACGGGATCCGGGCGCTAGTCGGTGGGCGTGCAGCCTCGGCAAGGCGAGTCGGTCCAGAACGAAGCGGAGGCCTCCGGGCGCGGCCAATCCACGGAAGGCTGCAGCGATCCGCGGAAGTAGCCGCTGGCGGTGAAGCGGTCGGGAATGCTGGCGATCTCTGACTCACGCAGGAAGAGGAAGCGCCAGCCGACCGACATCTACTCGCCCGCTCTCGAGCGGGCCAAGGGCGGTCCGGCTGCTGGATCGGCGCCCGCCACCAGCCACGCCACACAACGCTCCGTCGCCTCTTCCAACCGCCGCATGCACGTGAGGTACTCGCCGTAGCTACCGCCCATCGGATCAGTTACTTCGAGCAAGCTCGCTGCGCCACCACCCGGATCAGCGCTCATTCCACTGCAGCTCGTGTCCGGGGCGAACGCCCCGAACAGACGCGTCCGATCGCTGGCGCGAGTATCGAGCGCCGCAACGAGCTGAGCCTGCTGCGCCGACATCGTGAAAATGTGGCCGGCCCACTCGATGATCTCCACGTCGAGCCTACGCGAGCGCTGATGCCCGCTTCGCGCTGCATGACCTCGCGCGCGGTGCCCATAGGCGGGTCGCCACCGTAAGCGTGCGTGCCGGCCGAACGAACCTCGTACTCGAGGGGCAACCGATCGCGCAACAGCCCCTCCGCCATGGGGCTGCGACAGAGGTTGCCATAGCACACGACGAGGATGTTCCGCGAGTCGGCCATGGCCGCCGCTACGCAGTCTCCAGCAACGACTCTACCTCTCGGCGCCTCGGCATCGACGCTGCGGTCCCCGGCTTGGTGACGCTGAGCGCCGCCGCGGCGTTGGCGAAGCGAATCGAGTCCGGCAGCGCGTTGCCCTCGGCCAGGGCAACGGCCAGCCCGGCGTTGAAGGCATCGCCGGCGCCGGTGGTATCGACCACGTCGACCTCGAACCCGCCGACGAACCCCTCATCGGCGCGCTGCACGAAGCGCGCTCCCTTGGAGCCGAGTGTCACCACCACCACCTGCTGGTCGTCGATCCGAACGGCAGCGATGGCGTCGTCGAGGGAGCCTCCTTGGAGACCGCTGATGACCTCCAGCTCGGTCTCGTTGGGGGTTAGGTAGTCAGCGAGTGCCAGCATCCCGGGTGGCAACACGCTCGCCGGAGCCGGGTTGAGGATCGTCCGCACGCCGCTGCTGCGCGCCAGCTGCAGCGCGCGGACAACGGCGTCGTGATTGGTTTCCAGCTGCGTCAGCAGGACATCGGCGCTGGCAATAGCCTCCGCCACCGCATCGATATCGTCCAGGCTGATCCGTAGGTTCGCCCCCAAGATCACGCAGATGCTGTTCTCGCCGGTTGAGTCAACCACGATCGGCGCCACGCCGGTGGCGACATCCGGATCCTGCACCACATGGTCGGTGTTGATGCCCTCGGCGCGCCACAGATCGAGCCCCACCGGGGCGAACACGTCGTCGCCGATCCGCCCCACGAAGGTGACCTCGGCCCCCAGCCGCGCCGCCGCAACGGCCTGGTTCGACCCCTTGCCGCCCGGACCGGTGACGAAACGATCGCCCGCAACCGTCTCACCCGGCCGCGGCATGCGCTGCACATAGGCGGTCAGATCGGTGTTGAAGCTTCCGACGACGACGATCTTCGCGGCCATACGCTCCTCGTTCTTGTTGTCAGCCGGCGTCCTGCACCGGCTCATCGTGCAAGCCGGCTCTACGCACAACCTCGGCAACCAGATCTTCGCGCCGGTGTGCCATCAGGTGAACCCCGGCAATCCCCTCGATCTGTCGGACCTGTTCGATGATCTCCAGACAGATCCTAATGCCCTCCTCTCCCTGAACCGCTCCGGGCACACCGGCCATGCGGTCGACGATGGCATCCGGGATCACCACGCCGGGAACCCGGGTGCGGATGACGTCCGCCACTCGCGCCGAGGGCAATGGCCCCACCCCGATCAGAATGAAGGCGCGCTCGTGCAGACCGAGATCGCGCACTCGCTCCATGAAGCTCACGAAGCGCGGAACGTCGAAGCAGAACTGCGTCTGAATGAAGCGCGCGCCGGCCTCGACCTTCTTGCCGAGGCGGTGCGGGCGCCAGTCGTAGGGAGGAACGAACGGGTTGGCGGCGGCGCCGATGAAGAAGCTCGGTGGCGGATCGAGCCGAGTAGCGTTCAGGAACTGCCCCTGGTCGCACATCATCTCGGCGGTGTGCAGCAGCTGCGCCGAGTCGAGGTCGAACACGCGCTTGGCGTCCGGCTGATTGCCGACGCTGGTGTCATCACCGGTGATCAGGAAGACGTTACGGATGCCGCTGGCCGCCGCTCCAAGCAGGTCACCCTGCAGGCCGATGCGGTTCCGATCGCGGCAGCCCAGCTGCATGATCGGCTCCATACCGGCATGGTGCAGCATGATCGAGCAGGCCAGCGGCGACATGTGCACATTGGCGCCGGTGGAATCGGGCACGTTGATGGCGTCGACGACCGCGGCGAGCGTGCGGGCCGGCGCCAGGATGACCTCGGGATCGGCGCTGTCACGCGGGCTCAGCTCGGCGGTGACGCAGAACTTGCCAGACCGAAGGCGTTCTTCGAACCTCGAGGGGCTCATTGTCCGGTACTCATTGATCTGCTCCGGTCGACCAGCCCTCAGGCTCGGGCTCGCCCATCCCCTTCATCTCGTTGACCCAAGCAGCGCTCCCCTGCCGGGCCCAGTCCAGAGGTGGGCGCAGCTCGTGGATGGCGGGGCCGTAGTGGCTCATCTTCTTCGAGCGCTCCCAGGCCTCGACCCATACGCAGGGCTCGTCGGGCAGTACCTCGCAGTTACCGTTGAGCCGCACGCCGCCGCAGGGGCCGTTGCGCAAGTTCTTCGGGCAGCTCATCGGGCAGGTCATGCCGGTGGAGTGCAGCACGCACTGACCGCACATGCGGCAGTCGAACACCAGCCCCTTGCTCAGGCGCTCCACCGGGCGCAGCAGCCGATCGAGCCAGCGCAGCTCGCCGCCCGAGGCCAGGCCGCGAGCCGGCTTCATGAGCGCCAGCATCAGCCGATACGACCACTCGAGCGCGCGAGGACGATTTCGCATCCAACGACCAAACCTCATGCCTCAGTCTCCGGACTCACGTCTGCCGTGTCGATCATCGAATGCTCGTGGATGGTCCGTCGCAACCGGCTAGTCGACGAGACGGTCAGCAGCGCCAGCAGGCATGTCGTCGACAGAACGGTGCGGTGCTTCATCGGAAGATCACGAGGTCCTCGATCACCACTTGGGCTCCGGCGGACTCGCCGTAAGGCTCGCCGCGCACTACGAGCCGCACCGTGTGGCCGGCGTCCTCGAGCCCGAAGGCGTGCCAGACGGTCTCGGACCCCTTGGCGTCAACCTCGTCGGAATACACGTCGATGGTGCGCACCGGCTCGTCGTCGAGATATACGTCGGCCATGCCGCCGTCCGGCAGCCAGGGGCCGACGAGGATGGCGCCGGTGCCCTCGAAGGTCACCGTCA
This sequence comes from Acidobacteriota bacterium, assembly GCA_965205505.1. GTDB lineage: Bacteria > Acidobacteriota > UBA890 > UBA890 > WLXD01 > DASCOT01. The sequence goes on along the minus strand of CBDBHB010000009.1, from coordinate 820,947 downwards.
TCTCGGCTCCCTGCTCGGCCGACACACGAAACGGGCGGTCGCCAGCACGCCAGGACTGACGTACATCGCGCTGCCACGCCTCGTTGAAGCTGAACCGCGCGTCGTCGGTGTTGACGCGTTCAACCGGGCTCCCGTAGTCGTCCCAGACGACGAGCTCGGCGGCCTCAGCCTCTTGCATCGGCACCCGTAATACGCCCTCCTCCACGCCACCGCCGTGACGCTCGGCCATGGCGATGGCGCGCTCAATGGTGCTGTCGATGATGCCGTTGAAGGAAAACTCGGTGTACGAGAACTTCTCATCGGCGATGGCGGGGATGCCACTGGTCCAGCGCGTCGGCAGCGCATCGTACCCGAGCATGACGCCGAGAACCCCGAGTGCGTTCGACGGGTTGCAGTCAGAGTCCTGGCCGGCGCGGGTGGAGACATCGAGGGTGCGATCGAGGTCGCCTTCACCGTACAGCAGCCCGAGCGCGATGTAGGCGCCGTTGAGCTTGGCGTCGATATTGAACGCGCGCATGGCGCCCGCCGGGCAGGGCTCGCGATCGTTCCACTTGTCCTCGATCAGCTGCCAGACGGCTTCCCAGTCGCCGGGATGCTCCCGAGACCAGGCCAACACGTCGGAGATCACCATGGCGTAGGGGCTTCCGGCCGGCAACGTCGCCAGGCCGGCCTCGACGACGGCGCGCGCGTCCGTCTCGAAGAACGCCGCGGAGTACATACCGGTAACGAACATGCCGCCGTAGATGCCGTCGCCGTAGTTCATCACCTGGCCGGCGCGCCAGCACAGGTCGATTCCCGCGTTCGGCATTCCGGGGGTCATCAGGCCGACGAAGTCGGCTTCGATCTGGAAGTCGATGTCGTTGGCGTGCCACAGCCGGTAGTCGGCCTTGCGGAACATGGCGCCGAAGTCGTCGGCGGTGGCGTCGAGGCCGACCTCGTCGAGCACCTGCGCGAAGGTCATCTCCACGTATAGGTCGTCCTGATCGAGCGCACCGCGCACCATCTCCGGGATCCACTCCGGCAGGTCGGCCTCGGGAATGAGCCTCTCCAGGTAGCGGAACTCCGTCGGTGCCCCGTAGCTGACGCCGATCATCTGGCCAGCCCAACCACCGCGCACCTTGTCGCGTAGTACGTCGAGATCGATCTCGCGAACGCCGTTGACGGCGCTTGGTGGGTCGATTGACGGCGCGCAGGCGACGGCTGCAATCGCCACGACCACGAGGGTGATTCGGGACACGGAACGACGCATGATCAACTCCTCACCAGGGGCGGGAAGACACGCCACCAACGGGCGGGGCGTGTGCCCAGATGGGCTATGGTGCCGAGCACTGCTATAGAGTTCAAGCGATGCGCCCGGGCGTATTGAGGTCGGGAGCTCGGTCCCACTGTACCCTTGGTCGAGGCCCATGCGATTCGCCTCCTTGCTGACGGATGTACGCCACGGCGTTCGGCGACTTCGACACCCGCGCAGGGCGTCAGCGCGGGATACGGAACCAACGCGTGGACCAGCACTATCCTGCGAGTCAGTGGCTCGCCTATCGACTATGTCGCCAGCGCACGCGACGAGATCCGGCGACATTTCGTTGGCTTGCCGGTAGATTCCCGTACGATGCGGCGAATGCTCGATCTGCGAATCGCGCGGCCGCGTTTCGCCACCCAGCTGATGACCGCCTTCGCGGTCGTCGCCTACCTGCTGGCGGCAGTCGGTACCTACGCCGTGGTCTCTATCTCGGTGGGCCGTAGGATGGGCGAGTTCGGCATCCGCAGAGCACTCGGTGCGGGTCGGCACGACCTGCTGCGCGGTGCCCTGTCGCCATGGGCGAAGCGACTCGGCTTGGGCCTGATCGTCGGAATTTCGATTGCAACGCTCGGGTCGAATCTGGCGCGCGGCGCTCTCTTCGGCGTCGGTCCGCTCGACGCGCTCACCTACCTGTTGGCGTTGCTGGTGCTGGTCGGAATGGCGGTTCTTGCCTGTGCGGTCCCCGCCTGGCGAGCCCTACGCAGCGACCCGATGGAACTTCTCAGAGGCCACTTCTATGAGAAGGCGTAGTTCGGTCAAGGGCAATGTGGTGCCCAGCGAAGAATCGATCTGCACGCCATGCTCCTATTCGCACTCTGGTGGACGAGGATTCAGGTCGTCCGGTGCATTCTGGGGTCCGTCCCGATTCGAGGCGCTGCAATCTAGCTGCCGAGCTCGAAGCTCGTAGTGACCTTCGCAGTCGCCCGGACCGGGCGGTCAGATCGATAACCGTTGGGTCGCGTCGCCCTACCGACCTCCTGGTTGCGGGTTAGTTCATGCTGCTGAAACCTCTACAGGTGCGCGCAACGGTTCGTACTCGTCTCCACTCAGCCACAGTCGGTGCAGCACAACGGCGAGCTTACGGGCGACAGCAACTGCTGCCTTTTTGTTGCCATGAGGACCACCGCGTCCGGCCAGCTTGAGCCCCCAGCGTCTGAGCTCAGTATCGGGCCCGAAGGGGCCCAGGATGTAATGCGCCGAGCCCACCAACAGGCGTCGGAGCATTTTGTCGCCCGCCTTGGTTATTCGTAGCGCAGGGTCCTTGTCCCCCGACTGCCGTTTCTTCGGTCTCAGTCCCAGGTACGGGCCCACGGCTCTGGAGGTATTGAACCGTTCCGGCTCCTCAAGCGTCAGCACATACGCCAGTGCGGTCAGAGCTCCGACCCCGGCCACTTGCTGGAGCTGCTGTGTCTCCGGGTATCGCCCCTGGCACAGCTGCGCGATCTGACGCTCGTATTGCTGGATGTTGCCCGTCAGCATGGCGATCGTTTCAAGCACCGGCTCGAGCGCTCCCTTGAGCCGCTCCGGTATGTGCTCTGGCGCGGTGCGCGCGAACGCCGGCGTCGAGCACCTGGGAATACGACAACCGGCCGACTTGACCGCACCACGCACATGGCTCACCAACTGCGTGGGCTCTTTACCAGAGCATCTCGGCTCCGAATCACGGCTAGATCCGCTCGCGCTTGTCTGCCTCGATGCTGCACCGTCTTAAGCAGCTTTGGGTCCATTCTGCCCACTCGTGCCAGGTGCTCGGCATCCAACCGGTCGGTCTTGTCGTGCTCGCCATAGATCAGCTTCAGCCGCCTCGGGTTAGCCACCAGCACCTCATGACCCAGTTGCTTCAACTGCTCACTCATCCACGGCGAGTGCGTTCCAACCTCCAGCACTACTCGAGCGGGCTCCTCGCACCCGAACCGCCTCGCCAGCCCCTCCGGGCTCGTCCTCACCCGCCCTTCCTCCATCACCCTGCCCTTACTGTCGAGCACGCACATACGGCTGTACCGGTCGCTTACGTCCAGTCCAATCGTTACACTTGTCATCGGCCAACCTCCTTGGGCTTCGAGCCCGTTACGTTTGAAGAAACGTTTGCAGAGCCGTCAGGCTACTGCGTTCAGGAGGTTGGCCTTCTCATCTCATCTAGACAGCATTGCACGGCGATTAGACTGCCGTGTTTGCTGGAGGAACCGGATGAACAAACAGATCTCCGTCATCGCGACAACGACGACGCTATTGGTGGCAGGTGCAACGCTCACCGCTTCAGCGCAGGGCTTGCCGCGCGCCGCTCCCGAAGAGGTGGGTATGTCGAGCGAGCGCCTGGCCCGCATCCGGCCGGCCATGCAGCGCTACGTCGACGCCGGCACGCTGCCGGGAGTGATCACCGCCGTCGCCCGTCGCGGCAAACTGGTCCACTTCGACCAGGTCGGCATGATGGACGTCGAGCAGGGCAAGGCGCTGCGCGAGGACACCATCTTTCGGATGGCGTCGATGACCAAGCCGATGACCGGCGTGGCGATGATGATCCTCTACGAGGAGGGGCATTATCTGCTCACCGATCCAGTATCTCAGTACCTGCCGGAGTTTGCCGACACCGAGGTATGGATCGGCGGCACCGCCGCAAACCCGCAAACCGAGCCGGCCCGTACAATGACGGTCAAGGATCTGCTGACCCACACCTCGGGCCTGATCTACGGCGGTGACGAGACTCCGGTCGGAGAGCTGTACAGTGAGGCACAGCTGTTTGCGGCGCCGTCGCTGGCGAATTTCGTCGAGCGTGTCGCGTCGATACCGCTGGCGCGCCAGCCCGGCAGCAAGTGGGTGTACAGCATCTCGCAGGACGTTCTCGGGCGGCTAGTGGAGGTGCTGTCGGGACAACCATTCGACGAGTTCCTCGCCGAGCGCGTCTTCGAACCGCTCGGAATGACCGACACCGCCTTCTATGTTCCTGAGCAAAACGCCGACCGCCTGGCCGCCAGCTACCGGGCTACCCCGGAACGCGGCATGGAGCGGGCGCCGAGCCGACCGGGGATTCATGATCCGGACCGCGTGCCCTACGGCGGCAGTGGCTCGGTGTCGACCGCTGCCGACTACCTTCGTTTCGCTCAGATGCTCGCCAACAGCGGCGAGCTCGACGGAGTGCGCATTCTCGGCCGCAAGACCGTCGACCTGATGATGATGAACCACCTCGACCCGTCGCTCGGCCCGGAGCCGATGGCGGCGATGGCCACCTCGCTGCAATCGAGCCCACGCGGTGTGGGGTACGGGCTCACCGGTGCGGTGATCACCGACGTAGCGCAATCGTCGTTGATGGGCTCCGCCGGCTCGTTCTCCTGGGGCGGCGCTCGCAGTACCTATTTCTGGGTAGACCGAACCGAGGAGCTCGTCGGGTTGCTGCTGACCCAGATATCGCCATCGGATCGTTACCCGCTCCGCGCCGAGATCCGCATCCTCGCCTACCAGGCGCTCACGGAGAGACCATGATTCCCTCCCCTCGCTTGGCAGCTCTCGTCGTGTGCCTTGCCCTCACCGGCGCCTGCGCCACCCCGGATGACCCGCATGCCGGTGTCGAGACCGGCGCCGACAATGCCGCGATCGATGCTGTCTTCGCTTCCTGGGAGCAGCCGGGATCGGCAGGCTGCGCGATCGCGGTGGCGCAAAATGGCGACCTGATCTACTCGCGCGGCTACGGTTACGCCAACCTCGACTACGACATCCCCATCACGCCGCAGACGGTGTTCGACGTCGGTTCGGTGACCAAGCAGTTCACCGCCGCCGCCCTCAGCATGCTGGCGCTGGAAGGCAAGCTGTCGCTCGACGACACGATCCAGACGTGGCTCTCCGAGATCCCCGAGTACGACTGGCCGATCACCCTGCGGCACATGCTGCACCACACCAGCGGCCTGCGTAACTATCTGAACCTGTTCCCGCTCGCCGGGCGCGGTGACTACTACCCCATCTCGCACGCGCAGATCCGGGCAATGATGTCGCGACAGCGCGCCCTGATCTTCCAACCCGGCGAGCGCTACCGGTACAGCAATACCGCCTTCATGCTGCTATCGCAGGTGATCGAACGCGCCGGTGGCCAGTCGCTGGGCGAGATGGCGCAGGAGCGCATCTTCGATCCGCTGGGGATGGAAGGCAGCTTCATGTACGAGAACCTCGAGAGGATCGTCCCGCGCCGCGCCACCGGCTATGCGCGCGATGATCAGGGCCGCCTGCGCATCGTGCACAACTACAACTTCGACGTCGCCGGCGACGGGCAGCTCTACGCAACGATGGAGGACCTGCTGCGCTGGGACGACTACCTGCACGGCGACGACAAGCCCGCCATTCATCCACTGATGCTCACCGAGGGGCACCTCAACAACGGCGATCCGCTAGGCTACGCGCAGGGACTCGTGCTCGCTGATTACCGAGGCCTGAGCACGGTGGGGCACAGCGGTAGCTCCTGGGGATTCCGCACGCAGCTCGTGCGCTTCGTCGAGCCCGGCCTGTCGATCGCCGTCTCGTGCAACGACGACGACGCCACCCCCGGGCGCTTCGCGCAGCGTGTCGCCGACCACTACCTGGCTGACCGGTTGGGGCCCGAAGAGGTCGACGACGACCGCTCGAGCGGCCGGCAAGCTGTCGCCGAGACCTCCGCGCCACCGGCTCTGACATCCGACCGGCTCGCGGAGTACGCCGGTACCTTCTTCGCGCCCGAGCTCGACGCCACCTACCGTTTCGCGGTGGCCGACGGTGGCCTGGTGGTGCGCATCGAGCAGGAGCCGCCGCTGCAGGTCACGCCGGTGGCCGATGACCGCTTCGAGATCAGGTTCCGCGATCAGGGACTGTCGGGGCCGCAGCCGGCGAGCCTGGAGTTCAACCGCAACCGTGCCGGCAACGTCACCGGTTTCGGCCTGAGCTCGGGCTCAGAGCGGGGCATCGTATTCGAGAGGCGCTAGCTCCGAGTACGGGCAGTAGCTCGCGCCACGCCGTGGATTGGTGGCCCGTGTTGGAAACCCGGACCATTACTCCTGTGCCCACATCGCCAGCGCCTCGTTGTAGAGCGCGCAGGCGTCCTGACGCAATTCCTCACCGGCCCTGACCCGATCGCCGAGCTCCATGTAGGCGTCGGTCGATTCTTCCCAGGCCGGCCACTGCGGAAGCCCATCACGGTTCGGATCACCGGTGGCAGCGAACTGTGTCCAGTACCCACCGACCGCATCGGCCAGCGCCGCGTCGGTGGTATCCCATGGCATCCACGAATCCGGGGTATTGAACACGTAGGGAATCTCGGCCCCGTGGTAGGCGCCGAGCTTTCCGGCCGGCTGCACGCGGGTGAAGAAATACAGCCAGGCGTTGGCGCCGGTCTGCGGGGTCGCCGCGGTGACGTACTTGGAGCTGCAGCCGAACGTCGTGTTGGTGCTGTACCGATCGAGAACGTCGGCGAGCTCCTCGTCGCCGTCCACCGGATAGATCTCCATGGCCCGATCAGCAAGCGAGCCGTAGGTGTCGCGGATGGTTTGCTCAACCCGCTGCGCATCGAGCTCGCGCTGCGCCCCCATGGCACCCTCATTGGCATTGAAGCCGATCAGCAGCGGGATGGCGTGCTGCTCGCCGGACGCGAACGTCTCCGCCAGCGAGCGCGGCACGACCCAGCCGTCGACATTCGGTCCGCCCCCGCCGCTACCTCGAGGCAGCCTGGCTTCGAGGATCTCCTCAATGCTGGCGGCTCGCATGGCCGCCAGCGATGCGGCCGGGTCCTCGCTCGCCGCCGCACCGCCCAGCACTTTGCCGAGCTGCCGCCCTCTCTCCTCGGCCTGCTCGAGGTCATAGAACGAGCGCACGGGATAGCCGCCGCTCTGGGAGATGGCCCGGTGGAACAACCCTTCGGAAAGCGGCGACGCCAGCAAGAAAGCCACGTTGGCTCCGCCGGCCGATTCGCCGAAGACGGTGACTCGATCAGGGTCGCCACCGAACTGAGCGATGTTGCGCTGCACCCACTCCAAGGCGGCGATCTGGTCGAGCAGACCGTAGTTACCCGAAGCATCGTTCTCCGACTCCGCGGTGAGCTCCGGGTGCGCCATGAAGCCGAAGTTGTTGACGCGGTAGTTCAGCGACACCACCACCACCCCGCGGCGCGCCAGGCGGTGGCCGAGATACGGCGGCTCCGTGGACCACCCGACGGTGTTGCCACCACCGTATATCCACACCATCACCGGCTGTGGCGTATCGCCCTGCCAGTTCGTGGTCCAGACGTTGACATAGAGACAGTCCTCGCTGACCGGCGGCATACCGAAGACGACGCTCGGATCCTGGCCTAGCGCGGTGGCCTGCGACCGATACCAGCTCAGGTTGCCGTCGGTCTGCGGGCAGGCGGGCGGAAAGGTAGTGGCCGACTGCAGCCCCTCGCGCGGCTCGCGCAGTTGCGGCGGTCGCCATCGAAGCTCGCCGATCGGCGGCAGCGCATACGGAATTCCCTTGAACACCGCCTGGCTTGCGTCGGAGCCGAAGTAGTCGCCCTCGAGGGTCTCGCCGTCGGCCTCGACCCGCGGGGGCGTGGCGATGGACACACTGGTGGCGACCGACCCTTCGCCCTCGGCTGCCGCCGGTGAAGCCGGGCCGCAGGCCACCGGCAGCGCCAACGCCAGCGCCACGGCCGCTACCGACAGCCACGGTCTCGACCACGGTGCGGCGCTAGTCAGCAGGTTTCGACCCTCATGATGGGCTCGCCAACGCCCGCTTGCCGCTCGGTCATTCTCGTTCATCGTCAACACCCGCAGATGGAACCTGTATGGAAGGGATGGCATTATGGCTGGCCGCCACGCAGGCCACCAGCTCAGAAACCGAGTACCTCGATGACTCAAGTCCGTTTCGACGATATCGACGGGCTCCGCGAACTCATCAGCGATGAGTTCGGCAACTATGGCCCGGCGCTGGAGATCACCCAGGAACGCATCAACACCTTCGCCGACGTCACCGACGATCACCAGTGGATCCACGAAGACATCGCGCGCGCTGAGGCAGGGCCGTTCGGCACGACGATCGCCCATGGGTTCCTGATGCTCAGCCTGACCGCCTCGCTGCGCGACGGATCCGAGCTGGAGCTCACCGGTGCGGAGATGACGATCAACTACGGGGCCAATCGGCTGCGGTTCATCGATCCCGTTCCCGTCGGCAGTCGCGTGCGCCTACGGCAGCGCCTTACCGACGTCGTTGCCAAGCCCAAGGGAACCGTGCTGATCCACGAGGTGGAGATCCGCGTCGAAGGCGCGGATAAACCCGCCATGCTCTACGAGCAGCTGACGATGTACGCGCCGCCGGCCAAAGGGTAGTGTCCAGAGCCGACGCGCCACGCTGCTTCGTTTGCGGCCCCGACAATCCGATCGGGCTCGGGATCCGTTTTCGTCTCGACGACGAAGTCTGCCGCGGCGAGTTCACCCCTGGCGACAACCACTGCGGATTCGACGGCCAGACGCACGGTGGCATTCTCTACAGCGCACTCGACGACGTCATGGCGAACTGGCTGTTCCTGCGCGGTGCGCGCGGCCACACGGCACGTTGCGAGATGCGCTATCGGCAGCCACTGCCAACCGGTACCGACGTGTTGCTCGAGGGGCGACTGACCAAGTTGAGGGGCAAGCTGGCACAGCTGGAGGGACGCGCCCTGCGCGCCGACGATGGCAGCCTGGTTGCCCAGTGCTACGCCAGCTTCATGATTACCGATCCGGGACCGCCCGGGGCGCTCGAGTAGCGCTGTCTAGCAGGCAGTTACCTATCACACTTCCACCACTGCCTGCTGAAGGAGAGCACCATGACCGACGATGGCTTTGCCGCACAGATTGCCATCGGACCACGGGTCCGGAAGTCACCGTACTTCGATGCCACCCGGCGCTGGGGAGCCAAGGGCTTCTCGATCTACAACCACACCTTACTGCCCATCTGGTACACCGACAGCGTCGATGAGTACTGGAAGCTGCTCAAGACGGTGACCCTCTGGGACGTCGGCTGCCAGCGTCAGGTCGAGATCAGCGGCCCTGAGGCGGCGCGCTTCACCCAGTACCTGACGCCGCGCAACCTGGCGAGCTGCGCAGTCGGGCAGTGCAAGTACGTGCTGCTCACCAACGAGGCCGGCGGCATCGTCAACGATGCGGTGCTGTATCGATTGGCGGAGGATCGCTTTTGGTTCTCGCCCGGTGACGGCGACACATTGCTGTGGGCAATGGGCGCTGCCGTCAGCTCAGGCATGGACGTGACCGTGCGCGAGCCAGACGTGTGGCCGATGCAGCTGCAGGGCCCGAGCTCGATCCATGTGGCACGAAGGCTGTTCGGAGACTGGGTCGAGGAGCTGGGCTTCTACCGCCTGCGCGAGACCGAGCTCGAAGGCATCCCGTTGGTGCTCACGCGTACAGGCTGGAGCGGCGAGTTCGGGTTCGAGATTCTGCCGCACAGCAGTGATCGCGGCGACGAGCTGTGGGAGATGATCATGGCGGCCGGCGCCGAGTGGGACATCGCCGCCATCTGTCCCTCGGCGATCCGCAGCATCGAGGCCGGCAACCTCGACTACCGCTCCGACATCACGCTCGACGACAACCCGTTCACGTTGGGCTACGAGCGTCTCGTCGACCTGGAGCAGGAGGCCGACTTCATCGGCAAGGAAGCTCTGAAGCGCATCGCGGCGAAGGGGGTGAAGCGCCGGCTGGTGGGGGTAGAGATCGACTGTGACCCACTGCCTCGCCTCAACGAGGAATGGCTGCCGATCGTCGACGGCGACGAGCAGATCGGCCGCATCACCCGCTGCATCCACTCGCCGCGGCTCGACAAGAACATCGGCTTCGCCAACATCCCTGTCGCGCTTGCCGATGAGGGCTCGACCTTCACCGTCCGAGGCCCGTTCGGCGAGGCTCAGGCGACGGTCATTCCGACCCCGTTCGTACCGCGCAAGAAATCTGCTGGCTAGACCACAGCCGGCCGAGTACGCGGCGCGGGGGCCAAGGCGCGCCGACGCAGACGTAGATCCGCTACGTCGAGGTGGGCGCAACGCCGGCCATCGCGTCGCGGGCCATCGCGTCGCGGGCCGCCGCTGCGCTACTCCAGAATCGATTGGTACACGAGGCTCTTGAACTTGTCGCCGTAGTCCACCGCCGAAGACGGTAGGATCTGGATCATGAAGATGCCGATCAGATCGTCTACCGGGTCGACCCAGAAGCGCGTGTGGGCGTAGCCGCCCCACGAGAACGTACCCTCGTGTGCAGTTGCACCCATCGTGCCCAGGTCGGCGTTGATCATGAAGCCGAGACCGAAGCCGTGGCCTTCCGCGCCCAGGCCCATCTCGATGTCGCCGAGATGATCTCGCGTCATCATCTCTACGGTATGCGTACCTAGCAGCCTGACGCCACCGAGCTCGCCGCCGTTGAGCAGCATCTGGCAAAAGCGCACGTAGTCGGTCGCGGTCGACAGCAGCCCCCCGCCCCCCGAGGGCGCCGGAGGAGGCTCGCGATAGTCGCGTGCAACAGCGTCAGTCTCCATTTCCTTCAGCGTGAGGTCGTCGACACCGTTCGGCGTATAAAGCGTCGTCAGCCGGTGGGCCTTGCTCTCCGGCACCCAAAACGCGGTGTCGTTCATCTCCAAGGGCAGGAAAATGCGCTCTTCGAGGAACTGATCAAACGGCATGCCCGAGATCACCTCGACGAAACGACCCAGCACATCGGTGGACACGCTGTAGTTCCACGTAGTGCCCGGGTCGTAGCGCAGCGGCAACTTGCTCAGCGTGTTGACGAACTCGGCCAACGACCCCGAATTGAGCAGCTCCTGCTCGTTGTACATCTTGTCGACGGTGGAGGCGCCAAAGATCCCGTAGGTCAAGCCGGAGGTGTGGCGCAGTAGATCGCGAATGGTCATGTCGCGGCTCGAGCGCATGGTGGCGAACTCGGGCCGACCATCGGCGCCGACTCCATCCGTACCCACCTGCAGCCCACCGAGCTCGGGAATGTACTTCGACACCGGATCGTTGAGCAGGAACAGGCCCTCCTCCCAGAGCATCATCACCGCCAACGAGGTAATGGGCTTGGTCATCGAGTAGATGCGGAAGATCGAGTCCTTCGCCATGGGCGTGTCGGCATCCATGTCGAGCTCACCGAACGCCTCGTGGTAGGCGACCCGTCCGTTACGGGCAACCATCACCACGGATCCGGAGATCAGCTCCGAGTCGATATGCCGCTGAAGGAACGGACCGATGCGCTCGAGCCGCTCGCTCGACAGCCCCACATCTTCCGGCGAAGACATCGGTAGCCCCTGCGCCCAGACGGGCATGGCGACCAGGGCCAGTAGCAAGGTTCCTGCAAGGACGCGTGTCAGCTTCACGTTCGCTCCGTTCGCTCGCGTGTGACGCTTCGAGCTTGTTTGGTTCGAGTATTTCCAGGCTTCGGGTCTCGGGGTCAGGCGTTCGACCCTACGCTGGCCTGGAAGCGACGCATGCCGCCAAGCCAACGGTCGTAGTCGGCTGCCTTGCGTTGAAAGAAATCGGCGACCTCGGGGTGTGGCAACACCAGGAACTGTCCGGCGGCCATGGCGTCGATCACGGCGCCAGCCACATCATCGGGCTCCAGGGCCACGCTCCTCAGATAACCGCCGATCGCGGAGTCGGCCTCGAACTCGTTCATCATGGCCGTGTTTACCCCCTGCGGGCACAGGCAGAATACCTCGATACCGTCGTCGGCATGGGTCATCGACAGCCACTCCGCCAGCGACAGAGCGGCGTGCTTGGTCACCGAGTAGGGCGCCGAGCCAACCTGGGTGAGCAGCCCGGCAGCCGAAGCTGTAATCAAGAACGCTCCGTTGCCGCGCTCGAGCATCGACGGTAAGAGCGCCCGCGCGGCGTAGACGATCGACATGAAGTTAACGTCCCAGACGCGCTTCCACTCTTCGTTGCTGACCTCCACTCCGCCTTCGCTGAACACGCCGGCGTTGCAGCAGAACAAGTCGATCTCGCCGTAGCGCTCGCGAGCTTCGGCGACGACGCGCTGCACCTGCTTCTCGACAGCTACGTCCGCCTCCACTGCCAGACCACCGATCTCCGCCGCCACCTCGACGGCACCATCGGCGGAACGGTCGGCGACAACAACGCCGCGCGCTCCCTCGGCGGCGAAGCGCCGGCACAGCGCGCGCCCGATGCCGCTCGCCCCACCGGTAACGACGACGACCTTGCCGGCGATTTTCATGGAGTCGCGGTCACCGGCCGCAGCTGCGCCATCGCCTCGCTGATCAGCGCCAGCCCCTGGCACGCCTTGTCGATGTCGTAGCCGTAACCAACGCGGATATAGTCGCCGACCCCGAAATGCGACCCCGGGGTGATGAGCACCGAGCGCTCGGTTCGGAGCTTCTCGCAGAGCTCCCCGGATTCGATCGGCAGATCGTAGGCGATCATCCCGATGGCCGCCGCCGCCGGTGGGATCATGCTCAGCTCCTCGTGGCGATCCACCCACTCCACCAGACGTGGAAGCTGCGACCGTACGATTGACTTGCTGCGGTCGAGAATCTCATCGCGCTTGGTGGGCTCCATGGCGATCCGCGCCAGGCGATCGGCGAGCAAGTTCAGGGTGAGGGTAGTGTAGTCGCGGTAGCGCATCAGCTGCTGGGTCGCGTCTTCCGGGGCCACCGTCCAGCCGATACGCAGCCCCGGCATCGCGAACGCCTTTGACAACCCCGAGGTGACGATCGCCTTGTCGTACCGGTCCCAGATGCTCGGCCCTGTGTCACCCTCCAGCTCGGTACCGCGATAGATCTCGTCGAACACCAGCCAGGCGTCGGCTCGCCGCGCCGCCTCGACGAGCGCTTCGAGCTCGGCCTCGTTGAGCAGCGCCCCGGTTGGGTTGTTGGGGTTGGTGACGGTGATCATCCCGGTGGCAGGCGAGACCGCCGCGGCCAGGCTGTCGAGGTCGAGGGCCCAACGGGCGCCGTCGCCGTCCCTGGATTCGACCATGTGAAAGGCGTCTGTGCGCTCCGAATAGGCACGCGCCAAACCCCAGGTCTGCAGGTAGTTGGGGATCATACAGGCGACGCGGTCCCCCGGTTCAAGCAGCGCCTGAAGGGTAATGTAGTTGGCCTCGGAGCCGCCGTTGGTGACCACGATGTTGTCAGCGGTGGCGTTGTCGTAGAACAGCCCGATGCGCTCGCGTAGCAGCTCCGATCCCATACCCTCCGGATAGCACAGCGGGGTCGAGGCGAGCTCCGCCAGCGTCTCAGGCGACAGTAGGTCGTTCACGCTCAAGGGCGACACGCCGCTCTCGGCGAGGTTGTGATCCACCGCGTGCTCGTAGAGCGACTGCATGCGCTCCATCTCGAACTGTTCGATCTTCATCACTCCACTCCCTCGTGCCTGGAATTTCGGGGCCAGAGTCTACCAGGCCCCGATGAGGCGCTCCCGGACGCTGTTGCCTGGCGCTGCGCCCAGGCTCGGCGACGGTCGCCTCGCCTTCTCCTTGCGCCGCCAGCACTTCCAATACACTCCCGACACATCCGCGCCTCGCCGCCCAACCCGAGATGAGCCGCATGAGCCCACTACCCGCCGAGATCGTCGGAACCGCGCTGCTGCTGCTACTGGGCGACGGCGTAGTAGCCAACGTCATCCTGAAACGCACCAAGGGCGCCGAGTCTGGCTGGATGGTCATCAGCATGGGCTGGGGCATGGCGGTATTCGTGGCCGTGTTTGTGGTCGGGCGATTCAGCGGCGCGCACATCAACCCGGCGGTGACGCTCGGGATGGCCGCAGCCGGCAACTTCGCCTGGGCAGACGTACCCGGCTATGTTGCAGCGCAGATGATCGGTGCGGCCATCGGCGCCGCGCTCGTGTGGCTCCAGTACCGTGACCATTTTGCAGTCACCGAGAGCGCCGATCTGAAGCTCGCGGTCTTCTGCACCGGGCCGGAGATTCGCAATCCTCTGTCGAACTTCATCTCGGAGGTGATCGGCACGTTCGCGCTGGTGTTTGCGGTGCTCTACATGACCAGCGCGGACGTGGGACTCGGCGCCCTCGATGCCCTCCCCGTCGGCCTGGTGGTGCTGGCGATAGGGCTTTCGCTCGGCGGCACCACCGGCTACGCCATCAACCCGGCCCGCGACCTGGCGCCGCGCATCATGCACGCGCTACTGCCTATCCCCGGCAAGCGCGACAGCGACTGGGGCTACGCCTGGATTCCGGTAGTCGGCCCGGTGGCAGGCGGGGTGCTGGCGGCCGTCGCATATAGCTTGCTCGGAGCCTGACCCGTCGGCGAGGGCTTGCATGAGTAGACTTAATATAGTCATCATCTAGTCATGACGATGGTAAACACCTCGGAGCTCAAGGCCAAACTCAGCGCCTACCTGGCCGCCGTTCGCCGCGGCGAGACGATAGTGGTATGCGATCGACGCACCCCGATCGCTCGCCTGGTTCCGCTGGATTCAAGAGCAACCGATCTCGACGTCGACGATCCGAAACGGAGGCCGGCCAAGATCGCGGACTGCAAGCCGGTGCGCTTGCTGACGGCGGTCGATCCGATCGAGATGCTCCGGGAAGATCGCGATCGACGGTGAACGTCTACGTCGATACGAGCGTCATTCTCCGCGTCGTTCTCGGTCAACCTCGTGCGATCAACGACTTCGAGGAGTGGGAGACCGCCTACTCTAGCGAGCTCCTCGGCGTGGAGTCACGTCGGGTAATCGATCGGTTGCGGCTCCAGGGGGCACTCGACGACGAGGGCGTCGCCCAAGCGCATGAACAACTCGGCTGGATCGAGCAGTCGCTGGGTTGGATTCGCATCACGCCATCGGTGCTTCGTCGCGCCGGCCAACCAATGGCGACCTCGCTGGGGACGCTCGACGCGCTTCACCTGTGGAGCGCGCTGCTGTTTCGAGAGCAGCGCGACGTAGCCCTGGTGTTCGCGACCCATGATGCGCGACAGGGCCTCGCCGCCCGGGCCAACAGCTTTTCGGTACTCGGACTGTAGACCCCAGGGCTGCCAGCTGGCCGTCCGACTAGCTGTCCATTCCTGCCTGCTGTCTGACATACCGCGCCGCTGCCTCGTGGGTACCGAACCAGGCGCCGCCGCGCGCCTTGATGTGTTCGATCAGGCCCTTGAGGGCGACGATTCGCGACCGGTGGGCGGTGATGTGCGGGTGCATGGTGAGCAGCAGCATGGTGCCCTCCTCCCAGGCGACGTCGAACTCGTCGATCCACACCTGCATGACCTCGCGCGGCGGGCTGTAGCCACCACCGAGCGGATCGAACAGCGGCGCGTCGTCGAGTATCCACTCCACCGGCAGCTCGACCATGCCGGTGGGTTCGCCGTTGGCCATGAGCTCGTAGGGCCGATCGTCGGCCATCAGCGAGCTCTCGTACAGCAGGCCCAGATCGCGCACGATATCGAGTGTTGCCGGGCTCAAGTTCCACGACGGAGCCCGGTAACCGACCGGGCGCTTGCCGGTGATCTCGGTGATCGCGTCGATGGCTTGCTCGAGCAGACGGCGCTCGGTGGCGGCGTCGAGCTGTGTGTTGCGCTCGTGTATCCAGCCGTGCACGCCGATCTCGTGGCGGCCGGAGGCTTGGATCAGCTCGGCCTGCTCGGGCGCCAGCTTCAGGCTCCAGGCGGGGAAGAAGAACGTTGCCGGAATCTCCTCGCGATCCATCAGCGTGACGACGCGCGGCAGGGCCACCCGCGACCCGTACTCACCCTGCGACAGGGGGCCGACGCTGAATGTACCGTCGCGCAGGCCCTCGACCGTCTCGTTGTCGACGTCGAACGACAGCAGCACGGCAACGCGCGCACCACCGGGCCACTCGCTCGGAGTCAAGTCGCGGCCGGCACGCACCCGGTTGACTCCCTCGCGTATGTACTCCTCGGTCCAGTCCCACGGTGCTGGGCCCTCGGGTTCATTCTGCTGGGGGGCGGGGGCAGGCGCGCAGGCACTCAACGCCAGCGCAAGCACGGCGATCGTCAGTCTCATGGAACCCTCCTCAGGCTTGGTTGATGGGCAGGGCGCGCTCCAACGCCACCGCTGGGTGGATAGCCTCGCGGCCCGTGCCGTCGAGTATCTGTCGGCGGCAGCTGGTGCCGTCGGCGACGATCCAGGTGTCGGGCTCAGCCTGCCGAATCTGGGGCAACAACGCCAGCTCCGCCATGCGTAGCGACACGTCGACGTGCTCGGCCTCGTAGCCGAACGAGCCCGCCATGCCGCAACAACCGGCGACGATCGGATCGACGCGCAAATCGGGTACCAGACGCAGCGCCTCGATCATCGGCTGCAGGGCGCCAAACGCCTTGCGATGGCAATGGCCGTGCACCAGGGCGCGCCGCACAGGCTGCGTTCGGAGCTGTAACGCGACATCGCCGGCAGCAATTCCGGCCATCAGCAGCTCCTCGAAGAGCACGGCGGAGGCGCTCAGCGACTCGCTCTCGGCGCCGGGAACCAGAGCCGGAAGCTCGTCGCGAAGGGTCAGCAAACAGGACGGCTCGATGCCTACCACCGGCACCCCGTCGCGAACCAACGGCATGGTGGCCGCAAGCAGCCGTTCACCCTCGACGCGCGCCTCGTCGGTGAGGCCGGCGCTCAGGAACGTACGCCCACAGCACAGCGGCCGCTCACCGGGCGGCGGCTCGATCAGCTCCACGTCGTAGCCGGCGGCGCGCAGCACGCGCACCGCCGCACGTGCATTCTCAGGCTCGAAGTGTCTGCTGAACGTATCGACGAACAGGGCGGCGCGTCGCGTCGACGTACTGGTCGTGCGGCCACCCGAGCACAGCGGCTCGCGCTTGAACACTGGCAACCGCCGCTGGGCAGAGACTCCGATGAGCTTCTCCATCAGCCAGCGGGCCGGTCGCCAGTCGGCCGTACGGCAGACCGCACCGAGTCGGGATGCGATCGGTGCGTAGCGCGGTAGGTAGGCGAACAGACGCTCGCGCCCCGGCACGCCGTGACGAGCGCGGTAAGTGCTCAGGAACTCGATCTTCATGCGCGCCATGTCGACCCCGGTGGGGCACTCGCGGCGACATGCCTTGCAGCCAACGCACAGATCGAGCGCCTCGTAGAGAGATCGCGAGTCGAGCCCCGGCACGCCCAGCTGCCCGCTGAGCGCGAGGCGGAGCGCATTGGCGCGTCCACGCGTGGTGTGGGTTTCGTCGAGCGTCGCCTGATACGAAGGGCACATCGACCCCACCAGCTGACGACAGGCGCCGTTGTTGTTGCACATCTCGACAGCGCCGGGCAGGCCGCCGGCGTCGGGCCATTGCATCGCCGTCGCCGGCGAGACGGTGGTGTACTCCGGCCGGTAACGGAACAGACGCCGATCGTCCATGCGTGGCGGATGCACGATCTTGCCAGGATTGAACAGTCCAGTGGGGTCGAAGGCAGACTTCACCTGTTCGAAGGCATCCACCGCCTCCTGCCCGAGCATCGAGCCGAGGAACTCGCTACGCACCAGCCCGTCGCCGTGCTCGCCGGAGTGCGAGCCACCGAACTTGCGCACCAGCGCATGGGTGGCCTCGGCGATGCTGCGCATTTTCGCCACCCCGGCGGCCTCCTTGAGGTTCAACGTCGGCCGCACGTGCAGGCAGCCCACCGAGGCATGCGCGTACCAGGTGCCCTCGACACCGTGACGCTCGAAGATCTCGCCGAGCTCGGCAGTGTAGTCATCGAGGTGCTCCAGAGGCACGGCGCAATCCTCGACGAACGACACCGGCTTGGCGTCGCCCTTCATCGACATCGCGATGTTCAGGCCCGCCTTGCGCACGCTCCAGATCTCGGCCTGCGCGGCGGGCTCGATCGCCCGGTGCACAGCGTCGGGGTGGCCAAGCTGTCCCATGAGGTCGTCGAGCCGATCGAGGCTGCGCCGCAGCTCGTCGAGGTCGTCGCCGGAGAGCTCGACGAGCAGCAACGCTCCGGGCTCCCCGTGCACGAAGCGCGACAGCGGGCCGCGGAAGGCCGGGCGTGCACGCGCCAGCTCGATGAGCTTGTGATCGAGCAGCTCCACAGCCGCAGGCCCCAGCTCGACGAGGTGCTGCACCGCCTGCATTGCGGAACGAAATGTCGCGAAATGACATACGCCCAGAACCTTGTGGGCCGGAATCGGTTGTAGCTCGAGCTCCAGCCGGGTGAAGAAGGCCAGGGTGCCCTCGGATCCGATGAGCAACGGCGCCATGTTCGAGGCCTGGTCATCGATGCGCGTCAGGTTGTAGCCCGCCACGTGGCGCAGCACGCGCGGCGCAACGCGCTCGATGGAGGCGGCGTGGCTCTGGTGGACGGCCGCAATGGCGCGAGTCAGCTCGACCGGCGCGGTGTGGCGCGGGTCGGTGCGGCGGGCGGCGGGCGGAACGCCGGCGCCGCGATCGCTCGCCGGACTCGAGCCCGAGGGGCCAAACCAGGCAGGCGCGCCATCGGCGAGAGTGGCTTCGATGGCGCGCACGTTGTCGACCATCAGCCCGTAGCGGATCGACCGTGCGCCGGCGCTGTTGTTGCCCGCCATGCCGCCGAGGGTCGCCCGGCTCGAGGTAGCAACATCCACCGGGAAGAACAGACCGGACGGACGTAGCGCCCGGTTCAGCTCATCGAGCACGACACCGGGTTCAACCACCACCCGCCGGCCATCGGTGTCGAGTCGCCGGACGGCGCACAGATACTTGCTGGTATCGATGATGATCGCTTCGCCAATCGCCTGTCCTCCCTGTGATGTGCCTGCGCCGCGCGGCAATACCGGTACACCTTCGTCGCGGGCGATCGACAGCGTCGCAGTCACGTCGTCGGCGCTCTTGGGCACCACCACGCCGACCGGCTCGATCTGGTAGATCGAAGCGTCGGTGGAGTAGAGCCCACGATCGAGCGCGCCGAAGCGCACCTCGCCCTGCAGCTCGCTACGCAGCCGCGCCGCCAGCGCAGAGTCGCCAATGCGCGACGCCCGCGTGCCGGCGGCTCGTCGACGACTGGCGTCGTCGTAGGGTGCTCGAGGTCGGATGGTCGCGCTCATCTTCCGTAGTGTCGTCGCGCTCGGGAGTCTAGCAGGCCGTGCTTCCGGGCCGCCCGCGTCCGTGTCACGCGGACCGGAGCGGTACCATTGTGCCGCCGATCGCGGCGCACTTCAGGAAACGACGCTCCCACGATAAGTCGGGCGCAACCAGAGGATCTCGGGTGAGCTTTGCCGGCGGACGACATTTTCTTCAGATCCCCGGACCCACGAACGTGCCCGAGCGGGTGCTGCGAGCCGTGGCCCGCCCCACGATCGACCATCGCGGCTCCGAGTTCGCGCGCCTCACCGGCGAAATCCTCGACGGTCTGAAGGAGCTCTTCCACAACCCCAACGGCGAGGTGATGATCTTCCCCGCATCGGGCAGCGGCGCCTGGGAGGCGGCGCTCGCCAACACTCTGTCGCCGGGTGACCGCGTGCTGATGTTCGATCACGGCTTCTTCGCCCGTGGCTGGTGTGGCATCGCCGAGCGCCTCGGGCTCGACGTCGACATGGTGCCGGGTAACTGGCGCCAGCCCGTTGATCCGTCCTCGGTTGAGGAGCGGCTCCGAGCCGAGGCCGACAGTTCCTACGCGGCGATCGCCGTCGTCCACAGCGAGACATCCACCGGTGTGCGGTCGGACCTGGCTGCCATCCGGGCCGCAATCGACGCCGCCGGGCACAGCGCGCTGTTGCTAGTGGATGCGGTGTCGTCGCTGGCGTCGATGCCACTGCCGCAAGACGAGTGGGGCGTCGACGTGGTGGTAACCGGATCCCAGAAAGGGCTCATGCTCCCACCAGGCATGTCGTTCAACTCGGTCAGCGCCAAGGCGCTCGCCGCCAACGACAATGCCCGCCTGCCGCGTGCGTACTGGGACTGGGCCGCACTGCGCACCCAGAACGCCCGGGGCTTCTTTCCCTACACGCCGGCCACCAACCTGCTCTTCGGGTTGTCAGAGGCGCTCGCTATGTTGCGTGAAGAGGGCGAGGCGGCGGTTTTCGCGCGACACGATCGCCTGGCATCGGCAACCCGGGCGGCGGTGCAGGCGTGGGGGCTGGAGACGTACTGCGCCGATCCGGCGAACGCCAGCAGCTCGCTTACCGCAGTCATGACGCCAGAAGGGGTCGACGCCAACGAGGTGCGCCAGGTGATCCTCGACAACTTCGACATGTCGCTCGGCACCGGCCTCGGACCGCTCCAAGGCAAGGTTTTCCGCATCGGCCACCTGGGGGAGATCAACGAGTTGGCCCTTGCCGGTGCCCTCAGCGGAGTGGAGATGGGGCTGCGCCTGGCGGGCGTGCCGTGTCGCTCCGGCGGAGTAACCGCGGCGCTCGAGTCACTGGCACCGACCGGTGCCGCGGGCACTGGCTGATGCGCGCCCGCGCCTGTGGATCTCGCTTCGGTGCCGCGGCGACGCCGCGTCCGGCAGCGAGACGTCTGGCGACCCTGGCTGTGCTCGTAGCCACGGCTGGGGCAATTGCCTGTTCCGGCGGCGCGCCGGCCGGCCCCCTGGTTCTGAGCTTCGGCCACGTCGGCGCCCCGGGTTCGCTATACGCTCTCACCGCCAATGAGCTCGCCCGACGCGCCGAGGCCGAGATGGGCGATCGCCTCCGCCTCCAGGTGTTCGGCTCCAGCCAGCTCGGCGGTGACGAGGTGATGCTGCAGAAACTCAGACTCGGAACGCTCGACATGGCGCTCCCGTCGACGGTGATGTCATCGAATGTGGCCGTCTTCGGTCTGTTCGAGTTGCCCTACCTGGTGCGCGATCGCCAGCACATGCGTCAGATCGAAGCAGCGGTGTTCTGGGATCGGCTGGCCCCGCAGGCGCAGCGACACGGTTTCGAGATCCTGGCGGTGTGGGAGAACGGATTTCGCCACGTCACCAGCAACGTGCGCCCGGTGTACACACCCGACGATCTGCGCGGCATCAAGCTGCGCACACCGCGGGGCCTGTGGCGGGTGAAGATGTTTCAGGCCTTTGGCGCCAACCCCAGCCCGATGCCGATGGCAGAGGTCTTCGTGGCGTTGCAGACCGGGGTGATGGACGGGCAAGAAAACCCGCTCACGCAGATCGACAGCCAGCAGTTCCAGGAGGTACAGACGTATCTGTCGTTGACCGGTCACGTCTACACTCCCGCCTACGTCACCACCGGCTCCGGGCGCTGGGGCGCTCTTCCCACCGGCGTTCGCGAGGACGTGGCACGGATCGCGCGTGACATGCAGCTCTTCGTGCACGAGACCGCCGCCCGCCTCGATGCCGAGTTGTTGGACAAGCTCCGCGGCGACGGGCTACAGGTCAACGACGTCGATCGCCAGGCCTTCAGCAGCGCCAGCCGTTCAATCTACGCGGAGTTCGCCGCCGAGGTCGAGGGCGGCGACGAGCTCCTGGGCGCGGTCTTGGAACTCGGTGCCGACTGATCTGGGGCGCTGGCGTGGCGCCCTGCAGCGGCTGCTCGAGAGCATCGTGCTCGGGCTCATCGGCAGCCTCGCGATCGTCGTGCTGCTCGGGGTGGGCTTCCGCAAGGCGGGCATGGCGTTGGCCTGGTACGACGAGCTGGCATCCATCCTCCTCGCCTGGCTGACCTACTACGGTGCCGCACTGGCAGCGGTGAACGGGCGCCACATCGGCTTCCCGACACTCATCCAAGGGCTGGCGCCGTTCCGACAGAAAATCGCCTGGGCGTTGCGCGAGATCATCGTGATCGGCTTCTTCTTACTGGTGGCCGTTTCGGGCGCCCAGGTGGTGCGCGCGCTGGCCGGCACCTACCTGGTTGGGCTGCCGTGGGTACCGGTGGCACTGAGTCAGTCGGTGATACCGATCGGCGCGCTGCTGTTCGTGATGGCAGAGCTGTCGGCGGCCGCCGAAGCCTGGTCGCTCGGCACCTCGGCGCGACCCGAGGCACCATCTGGCCCGTCCGCCGCAGGCGCACCGTGACGCTGCTTTGGATGCTCGTCGGGCTGGTGGGGCTGGTGCTCCTGAATGTGCCGATCGCCGTGGCGCTGGGGGTGGTGGCAGTGGCCGCCATGCTGGCGACTTCTGGGGTGGCGATACTGCCCAACGTCGCGCTGGTGCTGTTCGACGGCACCACCAAGTTCCCGCTCATTGCCATTCCACTCTTCATTCTGGCAGGGGCGATCATGAACGCCTCGGGCATCTCCCGACGCCTGGTTGCGTTCGCCTCGGCATTGCTAGGCTTCGTTCGAGGTGGCCTGGCGATGGTGACGATCGGCGCCTCGCTGTTCTTCGCCGAGATTTCCGGATCGGCAGTGGCCGACGTGGCGGCGCTGGGCTCGATCCTCATCCCGGCCATGCAGCGCAAGGGCTACTCGCGTGAGTTCGCCGCGGCGGTGACCTCGTCCTCGGCGACGTTGGCGGTGATCATTCCGCCGTCGATCCCGATGATCTTGTATGCCGTGATGTCGGGCACCTCGGTAATCGAGCTGTTCGTCGCCGGGGTGATCCCGGGCTTGATCGGCGGGTTGTTGATGATGGGCATTGCCTACGGCATGGCGATCCGCCACGACTTCCCGGTCGAGGAGGCATTCGAGCTACGACGCCTGCGGCAGACTTTCCGTGACGCGATGTGGGCACTGTCGCTACCGGCGATCATCCTCGGCGGCATATTCGGCGGCTTCGTCACCGCTACCGAGGGCGCCGGGCTGGCGGTGGTAGCAGCGATCCTCATTGGCGGGCTCGTCTATCGCGAGCTCGACTGGATGCACCTGCGCAGCGCCATGCTCGAGGGTGGCGTGCAGACTGCCGTCGTCATGTTGCTGGTCGGTACATCGGCACTGCTCGGTACCTTCCTGACCCAGGCGCAGGTGCCGCAGCAGCTCGCCGCCGGGATCACCGGGCTTACCGACAGCCCCTGGATGGTGCTGTTGCTGCTCAACTTGCTGCTGCTGGTCATCGGGCTGTTCCTGCACTCGGCGGCGGCGATCATTCTGGTCGTACCGATCGTCATGCCCCTGGTGCACGCCGTCGGAATCGACCCGGTCCACTTCGGGCTAGTGGTGACGCTCAATCTGGGGATCGGGCAGCAAACACCACCCGTGGCGTCGGTTCTGGTCACCGCGTGCTCGGTGGCCAAGGCCGACATCTGGGAGGTCAGCAAAGTGAACGTCGCGTTCGTCGGCGCTTTGCTGGTAACGCTGCTTCTGGTCACGTACGTTCCCGCCATACCGCTCAGTCTGGTGCGACTGCTCTTCGGAGCAGCCTGACGCGCAACCGGTGGCCCGCATGACTGACAAGATCCTGGTCGACGCAACGACGCCGCTGGCGACGGTGACGCTGAACCGTCCGGAGCGACTCAACGCGCTCGACAAGGAGTCGTGGCGCCTGCTGGGCGAGGCGTTCAAAGCTCTTGATGCGAACGACGAAGTGCGCTGCATCGTGGTGCGCGGAGCCGGCGATCGAGCCTTCTGCGCCGGGGCCGATGTGGCGGAGTTCGCCGAGCAGCGCTCCGATATCGAACGGGCCACGGCCTACGGCAAAATCGAGCTCGCCGGCATTGAGGCGGCCATGACCTGCCGACATCCGACCGTCGCCCAGATTCACGGCGTATGCGTCGGCGGCGGGCTCGAGGTGGCCCTGGCCTGCGACCTGCGGGTGTGCGCACAATCGAGCCGCTTCGGGGTGCCAGTGAACCAGCTCGGCCTGACCATGTCCTACGGGGAGCTGGCGCTGCTTCAACGCACGGTTGGCCCCGCCGCCGCATCGGAGATCCTCTTGTCGGGGGAGGTGTTCGGCGCCGATCGGGCCCTGGCGCTCGGCCTCGTGGGCCGTGTCGTCCCCGACGACCAGCTCGACAGCGAGGTGGCCACCCTGACCGAACTCATCGTCACCCGCGCACCGCTGGTCAATCGCTGGCACAAGAAGTTCATTCGCCGGCTCGAGGATCCGGCACCGCTGACCGACGTGGAGATCGCCGAAGGCTACGCATGCTTCGGATCCGAGGACTACCGTACCGGCTTTCAAGCGTTCCTCGACAAGCGCACGCCGAAGTTCGAAGGTCGATGAGCGGCCCCCTCGACGGCGTCCGCGTGATCGAGCTGGCACACGTCATGGGGGCCCGGTGTGCGGCTTGATGCTTGCCGACCTGGGGGCCGACGTGGTGAAGGTCGAGCGTCCAACTGGCGACCCGACGCGCAAGTTCGTACCGCCTGAGCAGGGCGGCGAAGCGGCAGCGTTCCTGATGCTCAACCGCAACAAGCGGGGCATCGCGCTCGACATCAAGAGTGCCGACGGACGCGACGTATTGCTGCGGCTGCTGGGCGACGCCGACGTCCTGATCGAGAACTATCGTCCCGGGAGCCTGGCACGCCTCGGCCTCGACTACGCGTCGCTCGAGGCCGACTTTCCGGAGCTCATCTACTGCAGTATCACCGGCTACGGCAGTAGCGGACCGATGGCCGAAGAAGGTGGCCTGGATCTCGTCGCACAGGGGTACTCGGGCATCATGAGCATCACCGGTGAGGGCGAGGGGCGTCCGCCGGTGAAGGTCGGCGTGCCGCTCACTGACATCAGCGCTGGCATCCTCGCAGCCCTTGGCGTGGTCTCGGCGCTACACCGGCGCAACCAGACCGGCCGCGGCCAGCAGGTCGAGACGTCGCTGTTTGAAGCCGGCCTCCTGACCACCCTCTGGCAGGCGGCCATTGCGCTCGCCACCGGCAAGTCCCCTGGTCCGATGGGCAGTGCGCATCCGCTTTCGGCACCCTACGAGGCCTTCCGCACCGCCGACGGTTGGATCACCCTGGGCACACCCACCCAAACGAATTGGGAGCGACTCCCGGGGGTTCTCGGAATGCCGGAGCTACTCGACGACGAGCGCTTCGCCGACAATGCCGGTCGGCTCGAGCATCGCCAGGTGCTCGTGGATCTCGTGCAGAAGCGACTCGAGCAGCAGGGCGCCGCCGATTGGCTCGCTGCCCTGGGCGCCGCAGGCATACCCGCAGGGCCGGTGCTTTCGGTGGGAGAGGCGCTGCATCACCCGCAGAGCCTTGCACGCGGCATGCTCACGAATGTCGACCACCCCACTGCCGGTCGTGTGCCGACTATCGGGCCTCCGATCAAGCTGAGTGAGTCCCCCGCGTCGGTTCGCGGCCCGGCGCCGCAGTTCGGACAACACACCCGGCAGGTGCTGAGCGAGGCTGGCTACGACAAGGCCGAGATCGAGGCGATGCTGAGCTCCGGAGCCGCAATCGGACCTCAGCGCAGCTGATCTGTTGACTGTTCGCTCGGCGCCACGTACGTTGCCGCAGCCCTACCTCAAGTCATCGTTCGGAGAACGCCATGCGTAACGCTGTCTCGCTCACCCTATTGGCCCTGCTAATCGTGTTGCCGGCTACGGCGTTGGGGCAAGAAGTCGTCCACTTCGAGCCCACCGTCGGTTACCCGACGTTCGCGGTGCGTGAGCCGGTGCTGCTCATACAGCCGAACACCGAGCTGCACTCGCGCACCAACAACGGCCCCTACTACGAGCCGGGCGGCGGGGCTTTCCCTGGCGAGGTGGGCCCGTTCTACGTCGAGGGAGCGGAGCCGGGGGACACGCTGGTCGTCGAGATCATCGAGGTCATGCCCAACATGGACACTGCGGGGGCGCAGATAAGTCCTGGCTTCGGCGGCCTCGCTAGCGACTCCCGGCTGCGGCTGCTCAACGACCCGATTCCGTTTCGGCGCTATGAGTGGCGGCTCGATCGCGAGGCGATGACCGGCACCGTTGACCTGCCCAACAGCGAGAGCGGCGGCATCACCATCGACCTCAAGCCGATGCTCGGCCGGGTTGCAGTGGCCCCGCGTGGCGAGGAGGCATTCGCCGGCCTCTGGCCGGGCGACTTCGGCGGTAACCTCGACGCCCAGGAGGTGTCCCCGGGAACCACCGTATACCTACCGGTGTTCCACGAAGGCGCGTACTTCTACTTCGGCGACGGTCACGCCCGCCAAGGCGAGGGCGAGGTCAACGGCACCGGGCTGGAGACGGCGATGGACGTGGTGCTGCGCATCGACCTGATCAAGGACACCGGTATCGACTGGCCTCGGCTCGAGGACGACGAGTACATCATGGTCGCCGGCAGCGCCCGGCCGCTGATCGATGCGTTTCGGCTCGCCCACGTCGAGCTCATCGAGTGGCTCGAAGCCGACTACGGCTTCGACCGCTGGGACGCGTACCATCTCGTCGGAGAGCTCGGCGAGAGCTCGGTGGCCAACATCGTCGACCCGATCTACACGGTAGTAGCGAAGTTCCCCAAGCGGTATCTACCGAAGTAGCCTCCTCAGGGCGCGCGCCAGAGGCCGAGCTGGATGGAGACAGCTTGATCCACTGCTCTGAGCTCCGTCGGCGTCAGCCTACCCAGGCGATCGATGACGCGCTGCCGGGTAACAGTTCGAAGCTGATTGGCGACCGCACGAGAAAGTTTCGCGAGCCCGCACTGAGATGAACCGAGCTGCGCCTCGTAAGGCCGGAGGGGCCGATCGCGAAGTGCCGTCACCGGGACCACCTGGAGCACCGCGTCGAAACGACACGCGGCGCCGTTCGACACCAACACGGCGGGACGCGTCTTCCGGATCTCCCTACCTTCGGCGGGATCGAGTCTGACGAGCACGACGTCGCCGCGCTCGAGCACACGCTTCATTCCTCGACCGCGGCGTCAGCCGGCTCCCATTCCGCGGCGAGCCGGGAGGCGTCCTCGTGGTCTCTGCGATACGCGTCTTGGAGCTGGAGCTCGAGCTCTGCAGTGCTGTAGCTTCGCACCGCCTCGGAAACGACCCGGCTCTTGTTGGGCACCGAGTCCAGGTAGTCGGCGATATCCGGGTCGACGGTTACCGTGATGCGCTTCTTTCGCATGGGAGCCTCAGTTGGTCGCACACGGAATAAGAATAGTTAGTATGTATATTTCATCATACTTATGATGCGCAACCGTCACCAAGACAGTGGCCGACATCGTTGGCCCCATCTACACGGTGGTGGCGAGAGGGGCCAGCCCATCTCCACCCTGCAGCGGCGCGCTCGCTCAGAGATGCGGCAGCAGGACAGTCGAGCCGGTCGTGCCGCGTGACTCCAGCGACCGGTGGGCGGCGGCGACCTCCGCCAGCGGGAATCGCACCCCGATGGTGGGGGTGACTATGCCGTCGGCAACCGCAGTGAATAGCTCGGTGGCGGCAGGACGTAGCCCCTCGCCCGGAATGATCTCGCTGGACATCGACGGGCGCGCCAGGTAGAGACCCTTGGGAAGCAGCCGCAGGATGCTGAACGGCTCGACAGCCCCCGACGCGTTTCCGAAGCTCGCCATTAGTCCGTTGTGTGCCAGGCATTCGAGCGACTCGTCGAAGGTCACCTTGCCGACACCGTCGTAGACCACCTGGACGCCGTTCCCTTCGGTGATGTCGGCAACGCGCTCGGCGAAGCTCTCACGCGTGTAGACGATGGTGTGGTCACAGCCGTTCGCCGCCGCCATTGCCGCTTTCTCATCGGTGCCGGCGGTGCCGATGACGGTGGCCCCGAGCGCCTTGGCCCAGGGACAGAGAATGGTGCCAACGCCACCGGCGGCAGCGTGAACCAGCACCGTGTCGCCAGGCTCGACACAGTACGTCTGGCGCAACAACATGCGAGCGGTCAAGCCCTTGAGCATGATCGCTGCCGCCTGCTCGTCATCGACATCGGCCGGCAGCTTGACGAGGTGCTCGGCCGCCAACACGCGGCGCTCGCTGTAGGCGCCCGACGCGGTTCCCTCCGCTACCCGATCACCCACTGCGATGTGCTCTACGCCCTCGCCGACCGCCTCGACGATGCCCGCCGCCTCGACCCCAAGCACGGCCGGTAGCTCAGCAACCGGATAGAGGCCCGATCGATGATAGGTATCGATATAGTTCAGCCCGATCGCCGTATGCCGAACAAGCGCCTCGCCAGGACCGACCTCGGGAAGCTCGACCTCCTCCCAGGTAAGCACCTCCGGTCCGCCGTACTCGTGGATTCGTATGGCATGGGTAGCGGTCATCTGCTTCCTCGCGGCTCGTTTTCGGTTAGCTTCGCCGGCGCGCCCGGCTCTGGCAACACCCCATAGCGGCTCTGCAAAGGGTCCTATTCAATCGCGCCGCCCTCGCCCTGCTCCTGCTCGATGAACCAGGCGACATGCTGCTCGAGCACCTGCAACGGCATGGAGCCCTGACTCAGGATCGCGTCGTGGAAACGCGCCAGATCGAAGCGGTCGCCCAGCGCTTGCTCGGCGCGGCGGCGCAGATCCCAGAAAAGCTGGGATCCCACCTTGTAGGCCAGCGCCTGGCCGGGCATGTCGACCGCGTAACGCAGTGTCTCGCTGGCGATCTGTGTCTCCGATTCGATCACGTTGTCGAGCATGTACCGGGTGGCACGCGCGCGCGGCCAGCGGAGTAGGTTCATTCCGTTGGTGTCGACCACGAGTCGCACGGAGATGAACATGTCCATCGAATGGCGACCGTAGGCATCGTAGGGGTCATCGTAGAGCCCGGCCTCGATCCCTAGCGACGAGGCGTAGTCACCCCATCCCTCGGTGAACGCGTCGAACGACGAGAAGCGACGGAAGTCGGGCAGTCCGGCGTTCTCCGCCTGCAAGCTCATCTGGAAATGGTGGCCGGGCACGAGCTCATGGTAGGTGAGCGCCTGGAAGAAGAGCATCGAGCGCTCGTCGAGCTGGGAGCCGTTGTATCGGTAGTAGCCGGTCGGCTCGGCGGGAGTAGGTACCTCGTAGGTTCCGAAGGTCATGCCGGGCCCACGCTCCGGCTCGAGGCGCTTGACCCCATACGGCGCCTCGGGACGACGCAGGAACATCGAGTCCAGCTGGTCCTCCATCTCATTGGCGTAGCCCATCAACACGTCATGGATCTGCTGTGGTGTCTCGGGGAAGAAGCGCGGATCGGGCCTGAGAAAGCTGAGAAAGTCGGCTTTGGTGCTCTCATAGCCCAGATCGTCGCGTAGCGTGGCCATTGTCGAGTCGATGCGCGCGACCTCTTCGACGCCGATCTCGTGAACCTCCTCGGGCGTTATGTCGAGCGTCGTACGCTGGCGCACCGAGTGCCGGTACCAATCTTCGCCGCCAGGAAACTGCCAGGCCCCAACCCCCACCGGCGCCGCGTTGCGGTACTCGGCTCCATCCACCAGCTCGACGATCTCACGGAGCGCCCGATTCGCTTCGACGATACCGACGTCCACCGCGGCGAGGAACGCGTCGGACTCGGCGTCATCTACGGTAGCGAGCCGATCCCGGTGAACACCGAACGGGCTGCTCGACCCCTCAGAGATCATCGCCGAGACGAACGGAACCACCGTGTCGAGCTCGGGCAACGGTACGCGAATCCCCCGATTCGCCTGCCCGCGGAGCCGTGCATGCAACGAGTCGATGAACTCCACGGCCTCGTCGAGCAGCCTCAGATATCGATCCCGGCCCTCCCGTGTCGCCAGCGGCCGGGACAGCAGCGCCTGTCGCAGCTCAGGCAGGGGCGAGGAGTAGGGCGTGACCTCGAATCCAAACCAATAGAACGGCGCCGAGTCGGCGAGACTTTGAGCTAACCAGCGCAGCGTCTCGAGGTTGAGAACATCCGCGTGCGATAGCGCCGCGACATCCACCGCATCGAGCCGCTGTAGCAACGAACGGGCGAAGGCGGCCGAGCGCTCAGCGGCGGCCGCGGTCGGATAGTCGAGCGATTCGATCGGCAACCCGAGCGTCAGGCGCTGGTAGAGGCTGCGCTCGACCACATGCTCCCAGTAACGTTCGCCCTCGCGGGCAACGATGGTGGCGCCCTCCCGAGACCCGGACTGGCCTTGTGCTCCAGCAGTCAGTAACGCGCTCGCCAGCATCGTGACCGATGCCGCTCGCGCCCCCATCGTCGACATTCCGGAGCCCTCCGCGTAGCGAGTTAGCAATCGGCTCGCGAATGTACCCGCGATTCGGGGAGCAAGCAACGGGGCGCCCCGCAAAACCGCGCGCAGTCGGTTCACGAGACGCCCCGCCGTGGAGCAGCCTTAGCAGGCCGTGGTGGCAGGGTTGTGGCAGGTAGCGCACGAGATATTGCCGTTGCCGCTGAGAATCTGGTCGAAAAACAGCAGTCGACCGAGCTCGACCGCATCGGCGTTGAACTGGCCACCGTCGCGATACTGAGCGTCGGTCACCGGACCGAAGTGCAACCCTCCGCCCGGAGGTCGCTGTGCCAACGATGAGGCAGTAAAGGCGAGCATGAGCCCCAGCGCGCCCAGTGCGAGAGTGATTCGAGCTCGAGTGGTTGATGCAGACTGCGCCATCACGTCGGCCTCCGTTCGGTACCTCGTCCTTCGTCGGTCGGCGGGGACTCGCGTTCTTAGCCAACCGAGGCGGAGCTTTCATTCCACAGGCCATCGCGCCGCCAGGGCTTGTTCTGGCCCATCGAGGGGATAAAAGTAGCCCGACCATGATGGCTCTCAGACGTTTGGTCGAGCACTACCTTGCGGAGGCTGGCCCGAAGACTGCCTGCGTGCTGATGAGCACCTTCGTCGCCTGGGCGATCATCGCGATCGCGGCGCTGCTCTATGCGGCACTCAGTGGATTCCGCATCGTGTGGTCGGCCACCCGGGCGCCCTTCGACGGCGGAGCAGTCGACATCGCGCTGGCTGCAGTCTTGTGGATCTTCGTCGGGATGACCGTCGTGCTCGCGGCCGCAGGTCGAGACCTGTTGCTCCGGTGGCCAAGCCAACGCTGGAACGCTGAGATCGCTCTTGCCAACCTGGAGAAGCGGCTGTTCTCGGCGCACCAGAGCACCGCCCACATCGAGCGGGTGCGCGACCGACTGGCAGCCCGCGCTTTGGAGTCGATGGAGCACCGCATCCTCGGCGAGCCGGTCTCCAAGGATGTCGGCATCGAGGAGCGCCTCATCGAGCTCGATAACGCGGCGCGGTCAGATAACCCCGAAGATCGATAATTGACGCCCAGCAGCGTCGGCGGCACCGACGGGAAAAGCGGCTAGCGAATAACCCGGATATCGATCCCGAGATCCAGCTCGGACCAACGCCGATCTGCGGTCAGGACGGTGCACTCCAGCTCCTGGCCAACCGATAGACAGGCCCGATCGCCGAGGGCCAGGCCCGCACGGCGCGTCGAACGCCGGAGTGAGCCCGCCCGGTACGCCAGCTCCTCGTCGAACTTCACGATACGGAGCCCCAGCCCACCTAGCGCCGCTCGTAGCGCGTTGTCCGCCATCCCGTGGTCGACGAGCTTGCCAGCGACCTCGGCGAGATTCACCGTCGACAGCAGGGCCCCCGGAAGCGTGTTCGCCACCTCGTGAGCACCGGGTTCGTCGTTGAGCAACGCAAGCACCGCCGAGGCGTCCAAGACCGGCGAGCTCATCGCCGACGCGAGTTATCCGACCGCGGACGCGGGACGTCTGACGCATCGTCACCAAGCGCCTCGCGGCGGCGCTCACGGAGCAACTCGTCGACAAGGCTCTTGCCCTTGCCAACATGCTCACGCACCAGACTTTGAGCGTGTGCCACTGCTTGCTCGGGAGTTCTGATCCAGATTCCGTCACGATCGAGGCTCACGATGACCTGTTGCCCCTCTTCGATTCCCAGCGCCTTCCGATGTCTTGAAGGGATGACCACGCGGCCACCCTTTCCGATCTTCGTAACCGAGTCGCTCATATCCCCATGATATATCAAGAATGTCACGAAATAGATTTCATGACATTTCTTATGATAACTGGCATATCATGGACGAGATCCGCACGCCGGGTCATGTCGCGCGGCAGTGCACTCGGTGGCTCATGGCGGGGCCAGGCCTCAGTTCACTCGGCGTTCCTGGCCTTCCCAGAACTCCTCGCGTAAACGGAACTTCTGGAGCTTTCCGGTCGCGGTCCGCGGCAGCGCATCGATGAGGCGCACCGAGCTAGGGCACTTGAAGTGCGCTAGATGTTGACGGCAAAACTCGAGCAGGGCGTCTTCGTCGGCGATCTCGCCCTCACGCAGGACGACGAGCGCCATCGGCGTCTCACCCCACTTCTCGTGCGGTACGCCGATGACGGCGCACTCCAGCACAGCGGGGTGCTGATAGAGGGCGTCCTCGACCTCGGCGGAGCTGATGTTCTCGCCGCCTGAAATGATCACGTCTTTCTTGCGGTCGACAATGCTCACGTTGCCGACCTCGTCCCAGATCGCCAGGTCGCCGGTATGGAAGTAGCCGTCGCGGATCGCCTTCTCGGTCTCCTCTGGCTGCTTCCAGTAACCTTCGAAGACTACATTGGAGCGGGCGCAGATCTCACCGACGGTGGCGTTGTCGCGCGGTACCTTTTTGCCGTCGTCGTCGAGCAGCACGATGTCCACCCCGAGCCCCGGCACACCGACACGCGAGCGGCGATCATAGTCGTCCTGGGCGGTACCATGACTCACGAAGTTGCCGGTCAGGTACGGCGATGTCTCGGTGAGCCCGTAGATCTGCATGAACTCCCAGCCGAGCTCCTGCTCGAGGCGCTCGATGAACGCCGCCGGAGGCGGGGCTCCCGCAACCACGAAGCGCGGCTTGGTGCTGATCTCGTGCCGGGCGGCGTCGGGGTACTCCAGGATCGCGTTCAGCACCGCCGGCGCCATGCAGGCGAAGGTCACCCCTTCCCCGGCGATCAGGCTGAAGATCCGCTCGGCATCGATGGCGCGCAGCACCACGTGGGTGCCACCCATTCCGGTGAGCGCATAGACGGCGCCCCAACCATTGCAATGAAACATGGGCAGCGTCCAAAGCTCGACGTCGTCGTGGCCGATACCCAGGTGAGCGATCATGCTGTAGGCGTTCAGGTACAGGCTGCGGTGCGTCAACATCACGCCCTTCGGGCGAGCCGTGGTGCCGGACGTGTAGTTGATCGACACCAGGTCGCTCTCGCCGAGCTCGGGCACCGTCGGCGATGCGTCTCTGGCGGCGGCGATCAGCGCTTCCCAAGCAACCCACCCCTCCGGCGCGTCGCCCTCGTCTTGCGCCACGATCCAGTGCTGGACGGTCGGCAGTCGCGGTCGAATCTCGTCGACCAGCTCGACATACTCATGGTCGACGAGCACTACCGTCACACCCGCGTGGTTGAGGATGTACTCGTGATCGGCAGCCATGAGGCGATAGTTCAGCGGCACCAGCACCGCACCGATCTGACTGGTGCCGTAGAAACTCTCCAGAAAGAAGTGCGAGTTGGGGCTGAGCATGCACACCCGATCTCCCTTGCCAACGTCGAGCCCGACGAGCGCGTTGGACAGCCGGTTGGCGCGCACCTGAAGATCGCGATACGAGAAGCGCCGCTCACCGTCGACTACCGCTGTCTTTTCGGGATACAGCAGCGCCGGGCGCGACAGAAAGTCGTTGACCAGCAATGGAACCTGCATCGGCTCTCCGTATTTGGACGCGCTTGCGACGCTACCGCCGGCGCGTCAGCGTGCCGCAGCCCGAGGGCACGATGGCGTTCTCGAGGTCGGTCTCCGGCGGCAGCTGCAGCACTTCGAATCGATCGAGGGGAATGTTGTTCAAGTACACGTACCGCCGATCCGGCAGGACGCCTGCATAGACATCGTCGTCGTAGCTCATCGGGTGCACGGCCTGTAGCTCCACGCCGCCGCCATTGTCGGCGAGGATCATGCCGTACTGTTGCAGCGCCTCGGCGATGATGCGCTCGTAGCGAGTGAGGCCGAGTGAGTCGAGCTCGAGCGTCGGATCTAGTCGTAGGCGCGCACCTTCGGGAATCGCGTCCGATCGCCTCGAATGCCCATCGCTCTCGGTAGCCGGCTCCACCGGACCGCCGCGCTTCGGGTAGTCGTAGCTGAATTGCAGCGCGTGATCGATGCGGCCGTCGACAAGCTCGTCGGGGAAGATCATCCTGGCGGGGAGCGCGAACCCGGAGCCGCGCGCCGAAAGCCCGCGCGGGAAGATGCCGTCGCCGTCGGTTCGCAAGCTATTTCCCCAGCTCGCCCGCCACTTGCCGCTCTTGCGCTTCTTGGCCCGCCAGAAGTCGTATTCACACCCGGTGTCGCGGTCGATGATGACCATGTGCCCGTCGGCCGCCGGGTCTGGCGCCGCGCCGTCGGGAATGGGCACACCCTCGAACCAGCTCGCCGGCGCCCACTTGGCGGTCATCCGCACGCGGTAGCGGGGAGTGTCGGCGCTGGCGTAGTAGATCGGAATCGTCCAGCGCTTGAGCGCGATCAGAAACCCCTGCTTACGGCCCGCTCGCACCAGGCTGCCAATCATGTGCGCCGACTTCGAGTCGATGGGCGCGCCCACTGCGATCTTCTGGTTGAACGGGCTGTCATCGGAGTACAGCCGCTCGAACGTAGAGGTCGGGCTGCTGACCGGGATGGCGCCGAGAACAGCAGCGCCGCCCACGAGGCCGACGACCAGCGTGGAGAGTCGCCCGACGCGAAGGGTCATGCTTGTCGCCGCTCTGGCAGAGTCTCGATTGCGACAGCCGTACGCTACCGTGTCCACACCTGTGCGCTCGAGGTCTCGGGCATGCCCCAGTCGGCGCCATTCCAACCGCTGAAGCCATCCATCCTGAAGGCCCAGAAACCCGTCGTCATGTCGCTGATTACGATGAGGCCGTCCTCGTTGCGCACGTCGACGCCCCAGGCGCCGTTGAACATCGCGCCGGTGCCACCGCCGGGGTTCGGCGATCCCAGATAGGTGTCGTAATAGGCGACCGTCACCGGGTTTGCCGGGTCCATCATGCTGAACACCTGCAGCCCATCCAAATAGCCCGAGACGAACACGTAGGGCCAACGCACCTCATGGTTGTGTACCAGGTGGCGCCAGTCGGCTGTCCACGCGCCGATCGGACTACGGATGTTCTGTACCTCGCCATCGAGCGCCGGCTGCAGGTCGAAGATCCGCAGCGGCGCGTATTGGTACTCGGTCTCGGCGATCACGTAGCGACCGTCCGGTGTGGGTGTGAACGTGTGGCCGTATTGCACCCCGGAAATGCCGGTGAGCGATATCAGGAGCTCGGGGGCCTCGAGGTTGGTGACGTCGTAGATGTAATACCCGTCGGTGCCGCCGCCGTAAAAACGATCGGTCTGGGTGTCCTCGTGCCAGCCAACGTAGAAGTCGTGGTAGCCGCGGTAGCCGCGATCGCCATCCGCGCCGGTTCCGACGGGTACGTTGGCGACACGCGCATCGTCCATGGCTCCGTTGAGCACATGCACCAGGTCATAGACCCCGGCGCCGGGCCCGCGCAGCGTGGTGAACAGCAGCGGGCGACCGTTGCTGTGCGCATAGATGAAGATATTATGGAATCCGCCGACGAGCTCCGGCTCGCGGATGCGCGCCACCTCGACGATCTTCTCCGGCAGGTCGGTCACGTCGAAGATGATCGCGCCGAGGTCGGGGTTCGGTCCGCCCTGAGCGAACTGGACGGAAAGCACGACGTAGTAGCGGCCCTCCCACATGAAGTACTTGACGTCCTTGCCGCCGGCGCCGGCGTGTAGGTCTTGGTCCTCGATGCGCCATTCGTGAATGCGCTTGGGATTGGCCGGATCGGTGAGATCGATCACGTCCAAGCCTTTTTCACCGAACTCGCCGAAAATCTCGCGCGCCACGTAGGCGTAGGGTCGCGATAGCTCCTGCTCGATCTCGATGTCGGCAGTGCTGAGCGCCGGACCGAGCGGCAGGTGCGACACCACCTCGATGTTGTCGCTGCCCGGCTTGTCCGGGGTCCACTGCTGTGCGATGGCAGCTGCCGACGTCACCGCGATGAAGAAAGTGATGACGAACAGAGCGGCGACTCGACGCGACATGTTGAAACCTCCACTGTGAACAATTGGCAATACAGATAGTTGACCGCTGAGACGATACTCTCTCGACGCCACATAGTTCCAACCGCGACTGCGATCAGGAGGCTTGGTGACGATGAGGAACAGGCGCCGTTTCGAGCCGATTTGCTCACCCTGCGTGCTCACCATCACCGCGGCGCTCCTGCTGACGGCGGGTGCTCTGGCCGCCGCGCCGGGCCCCCAGGTACAAGAAGACGAGTACCTGACGCGCGCCCGCGAGATTCTCGCACGGGTACCGTTGATCGATGGGCACAACGACCTCGCCTACACGATCACCCTACAGCACGATTCGGAACCGTCGCGCGTGGATCTGAACCAGCGCCAGGCGATGCTGGCGGCTGATATCCCGCGGCTACGCGAGGGCATGGTCGGCGGTCAATTCTGGGCTGCGTTCTCCGAGTCGGCCACCATGTGGACCGACACCGAGCTGGAGACGGCGCTCACCGCGATCGATGTGGTACGGCAGTTCGTCGCCGCCTACTACGACTTGGAGCTCGCCGATACCGCCGACGACGTCGAGCGCATCTTCGCCGCCGGTCGCATCGGCTCGATGATCGGCATCGAGGGTGGCCACATGATCAACAACCAGCTTGCGGCGCTGCGCTTGTTCTACGAGCTCGGCGCCCGATACATGACGTTGACGCACTTTCGCAGCACCGACTGGGCCGACTCGGCAACCGACATGCCGCTGCACGGCGGACTCACCGAGTTCGGAGAGCGTGTGGTGCGCGAGATGAACCGACTGGGCATGTTCGTCGACCTGTCGCACGTCAGCGACGACACCATGCGCGACGCGCTTCGGGTGAGCCGCGCGCCGGTGCTGTACTCGCACTCCAGCGCTCGCGGTGTGAACCCGCACCGGCGTAACGTGCCCGACGACATCCTGCAGCTGGTGGCAGAGAACGGCGGCGTGGTGATGGTGAACTTCATCGCCGGCTACGTGGCGCCGACGCGGGCGGAGTGGGACCGCACCTACGGCGCCGACACGATGCGCGAAACGATGATCAGCATGCTGACGGGCGTCGAGCCACTGTGGGCCGTTCGCAGCCACGACATGCTCGAGCGCCTGCGCGCCGAGCTCGACGACGCCGCCGAGATCGCCCGCCGGCTCGAGCTATGGGCAGAGGCCAACCCGGCCCCGCGCGGAACCCTCTCGGATGTGGCCGACCACATCGAGCACATCATCGAGGTCGCCGGCATCGACCACGTCGGCTTCGGCTCGGATTTCTATGACAGCGGCACACCGTCGATGGTCGTAGGGCTCGAGGACGTGACGCGCTATCCGTACCTGGTCGCCGAGCTGTTGCGCCGCGGACATAGCGACGAGGACGTCAGCAAGATCGTCGGGCTGAACCTGTTGCGGGCGCTGCGTCAGGTGGAGCGGGTGGCCGCGGAACTGCAGCAGTAGCGCGGAGCTGCGGCAGCTGGGTGCCACTAGTACGGAGCTAACTGCTCCGCGGTGGGCTCCGCTCAGCAGTACCACGGCTCGGTGAGATAAGGGATCGTGGCTCGAGCCGGGACGTCCGGGAGCTCCGGAAGGCGCGTGGTGCGATCGGCCGCACGCGTAGCTTCCCATACCTGCGCGAACGTGCTGCCGCGCTCCTGACCGGCGGCCGCAGCCTGCGCGACCAACCGCTCAATCTGAAGTTGCAGGGCATCTACGCGAGGATCGGCGTGCGCCCACGGGTAACCCAGTATCGCCTCGTCGTAGGGGCCCACATCCGACGCAACTTCCGGCAGCTCCATGAGCCTCGATCGGCGCGGAATCAGCAAACGGATCGCCAGCTGGATAGGAGTTACCTGACCCACGAGACCAAGCTCGACCAGACTCTCCAACAGCGAGGCATAGCCCTCGAGGCTGGTCCAGGGATTGAACGGCACGAACGTCGGCTGCAGATGCAGTGCCACGTTCCTACATAGCTCAACCGCGCGCACGAAATCGTCGCGCGTATGGCCTTTGTCGAGGATCCACAGGGTGGCGTCGTCGATCGACTCGACCGCACTCGTCACCAGAACGCAGCCGGTGTCGCGCAACGTCGGCAGGCATTCCCGGTTGTCGAGGATGTGCTCGATCTTGACGGTGACGTCGTAGGTCACATCTGGGAACCGTTCGTGCAGCGTCTCCACGACGCGCATCGCATGCTTGGGGCCGTTGAGAAAGTCGGGATCCCCGAAGGTGATGTGCTGGGCGCCGACCTCGACCTGCTGCGCTACATCGGCGAGCACGACGTCGGGCTGCACGATGCGGAACTTGCCGCCGTAGACGGGAACCACGGGACAGTGACGGCACAGGTGCTTACAGCCCCGTGATGCCTCGGTGGCCCCGACGATCCGTTCGGTGCCATCGGGCATGCAGAGGTGAGCATACTCCCGCAGGGGCGGTAGCCCGGTCCGGTCTGGCACCCGAAAGTCCAAGCGCTCGTGGGAAATCCTGACACCATCGCTGCAATCGTCGCCATGACGGTTCTGCAAGAAGTCGAGAAGATCGAGCTCGAACTCGCCGCCTACGAGAAAGCTGACTCCGCGGCTACGCAGCTCCGCCGCGCAAACGGGTGCGTACAGCCCCCAGGCGAACAGCCTCGCGATGGGGTTCCAATCGCGTAGCTTGGGAAGCGCCGCCAGCGCGATCCGCGTGGCGGTATGCATTGGAAGATAGAAGCCCACCGCGTCGGAGCGGCGCACGGCGTCCTCGTCGAGGTCCTGCAAGGCCAGATCGAGGCACTCCACATCGGCACCAGTGGCGCGAATCCACGCCGCCGGCGACGCCAGACCGAACGGCTGTCGACCAAGCTCGTAGGTCGAGATCAGCAGGACGCGCATTGAGGTTTCCTGGTCATTGTCGTGCTCACCCGCGTCAGCCAACCGATGGAGGGGCGCGACGTACGTAGCTAACGTTATGCTGTCCGGGTCCGTTCAATAGACCAGGAACGAAGCTACATGTCGATACGGCCCGTGAAAAACCTCGTCAGCGCCGCTCCGCACATCGAGGGCGCCGGCGTACACTTGCGACGCGCCTTCGGCTTTGGCAAGACCGACGACTTCGACCCGTTTCTGCTGCTCGACGATTTCCGCAACGATGTGCCCGAAGAGTACCTTGCGGGATTCCCGTGGCACCCACACCGCGGCATCGAGACGATCACCTACGTGCTGGCGGGCACCGTGGATCACGGCGACAGCCTCGGCAACTCGGGCGCGATTGCGCCGGGCGACGTCCAATGGATGACAGCGGGCAGCGGCATCATCCACCAGGAGATGCCCAAGGGCGACGCCGACGGGCGCATGCATGGGTTCCAACTTTGGGCGAACCTGCCGCGCGCGCTCAAAATGACGCCACCCCGCTATCAGGACATCAAGTCCGCTGATATCCCCGAGGTGGTCGACGACGACAGCACCAAGGTGCGCGTGATCTGCGGCAACGTTTGGGGAGCAACAGGTCCGGTAGACGGAATCGCCACTGATCCGCACTATATCGACGTATCGATCCCACCGAACACCAAGAAGCGAATTCCGGTCGAAACGCAGCGCCACGCGTTCGCCTACGTGTTCGCCGGAGACGGACAGTTTCTCAATGCGTCGGATCCGCTGGCGGCTCCGACCGAATGGGTGGCCGTGGACAACGGCGAGGCGATGCTCGAGGGTGAAGCTACCGGAACGCCGGTGGTCCACGCCGACAACCGTTCATTGGTGCTTTTCGACCGCGGTGACGAGATCGTTGTGCAATCGGGTGAGGAGGGGCTCCGTTTCCTGCTCGTGTCCGGCAAGCCACTGCAGGAGCCGGTCGCCTGGCGCGGCCCGATCGTCATGAACACCCGTGCCGAGCTCGCCCAAGCGTACCGAGATCTTCAGGAGGGCGTGTTCCTGAAGTCGACACCGTAGATCCGACCTGTCGTAGTCAAGCAAGCGCCGACCGCCGTCGGAGCGTCCCTGCTGGGGCTTGCGCTGCGGGTCGTCCCGACTTCAGGTCCGGCGTTCAAGTAGTGCTTCTCATCCAGGTAGTACTCCGCCGGGATGGCCATACCGTGGGCCCAGCTACCTTCGCCCCGAGGACACGCCGCTGCGAAGCGGCCGCCCTTCGGTGCGCACGGCGAGGTCGGATGCCAGCAACTTACCGGGCAGCACCACCGCGGCAGTGCCGTCAACCCCACCTGCTCGTTGGCGCGCACGTCCCCCGCCAGGAAGAGTGCCGGGCCGGGCCCACCGGCGTTATCGAGGCCGGCGGTGTTGAACGGCAATAGATCGCCCGCACTCGTCTTCAGCAGGCCATCCCCATTGTGGCGGCGAAGGGCATCAGCGCGGGAGCGACTGGAGCCATAGACGTTGGAGGCATCGATCCACGCCGTGATCATGTTCGTCTGCCGACGCGGGTTGTTGCGTGTTTGGCCTGTGCCGGTGTCGTAGATGCTGCGATTCAAACCGATCACCTGCGTGCCGGTTCTGGCGGGGTCAAAATGCGGGTCGCCTACCGGGACCTTGATAGGAAATGGCTCTTTGGGGCCCATTTCGGGCGACAGATCGATGTCGTGGTCGAGGAACTGCCCCCACAACCACATGTAGTCGGTGCCGCGAGCGTGGTTCAAGGCGAGCTTCGTCTGTTGCGCTACCTCGTTGGAGATCTCGCGCGCGCTGGGTCGGTCGGGACCCGATGGCTCCGACATCAGATCGGCATACGCATGGCCCGCGAGCCGCATCAGGTACGTTCCCGCCGCGCCACGATCAGGCTTCAGGTAGCTGTTGCCACTTCCATCGATCGCCCGATACTCCTCCATACCGCCGGCCGAATCGGCGACCGTACCGACCATACTCACCGCCAGCAGGCACGGCATGATCACCCGACCGATACTCGCCCGCCGCCTGCTCACCTATCGGCTCCCGGCAGCGTTGAGCAACGCCGTCACGTCGTCATCGCCAGTGCTCCAGCCGCCGGGCTGGCTGAAGCTGGTGTCGACCTCCTCGTCCGGGCCGGCCGAGTAGCACACGACAGCGCTGGTGAACCCGTCGGCGTCCCAGCCCTGCGGTACGTGAAGAGCAAACACGTTCGCCATGTAGCGGTTGCCCCAAGGGTCGGGGTCGACGGCATCGGTGATGTAAGGGCCTCGCCAGGCGAACATGCTGTTGAAGCCCTGCCCGTCGGACGAATCAAACAGCAGGCCGCCCTCGATCCCGGCCCTCGACTCGCAGCATCGGCATCGACCGCCCGGAAGCTCGGCCGAGGGTCCCCCGAGGGCCAAGTGCGGCCTGCGGGTAAGGCGTGAGAAACTGGCGCGCCATGGTCAACGACGAGAAAGGGTGCCGTGCGCCGCATAGCGGCGTGAGCTCGACAGCAACATCTCGCTCGGGTCGTCGATCCAACGCCACGGCGCCCCTCGACCGCAGGACTTTCGTCAGGCAGGCGATCGTCGCCACGGCGGCCAGCGCCACAGCCGGGGCCGCCTGTCGCTCGGAGCAAGCGGCCCCAGCGGTCCACACCCGCGAGCGGGTGCACTGGCGACTGACGTCGAGCTTTCCACGTGGACTGGACCTGCTTTACGGCATCAACGAGCGGCTGGCCGAGCGGCTGGACCAACTGTCGGGCGGCCTGTTTCAGCTGCGGCCCTATCCTGCCGGAGAGATCGTTCCCGGACTACAAGTACTCGACGCGGTGCAGCAGCGCACCATCGAGGTCGGCCACACAGCGAGCTACTACTACACCGGCAAGAACCCGGCGTTCGCATTCGAGATCGGCATGCCGTTCGGTCTCATGGCGTCGCAGCAGCTTGGTTGGCTGTATCGGGGCGGCGGGCTGGAGCTCATGCGCGAGGTGTTGGCCGATTTCAACGCGATCACCTTCCCGGCCGGGTCGACGGGCTCCCAGATGGGCGGCTGGTTCAAGCGTGAAGTCAACAGCCTGGACGATCTGCAGGGGCTGAAGATGAGGATCCCCGGGCTCGGCGGCGAGGTGATGCGTCGCATGGGGGTGATCGTGCAGGTGATCGCCGGCGGCGACGTGTACCCGGCGCTGGAGCGCGGCGCTATCGACGCCACCGAATGGGCCGGGCCCTACGACGACGAGCAACTCGGCTTCCACGAGATCGCCAAGAACTACTACCACCCGTGCTGGTGGGAACCCGGACCAATGCTGTCGTTCTACGTCAACCGTGACCGCTGGAACGGGCTGTCGCTGGAGTACCAGGCAATGTTCGAGAGCGCCACCGCCGACGTAGCGGCGCACATGACGGCCAGCTATGAGGCACTCACCCCGCCGGCGCTTCAACGCTTGCTGGCCACCGGCGTACAGCTTCGACCGTTCTCAGACGACGTGCTCAACGCGGCCTTCGATCGCTCGTTCGAGCTGTTCGAGGAAAATGCCGCAGCAGATGCCGGATACCGCAAGATCTACGACTCGTGGCGCACCGTGCGCGAAGGAGCGTTCCAGTGGTACAGCAGCTCAGCCCGCGCTTACGCGGATTTCGTGCTATCCCGCTCGCCTGGCAACGCGTAAGCACTATCGGCATCGAGATCAACCGAGGGACCCTTGAAGAGCTCACATCTGCTGGTGATGGCTTGTGCCGCGCTCGCAGTCGGCTGTGCCCTGCCGGCCGAGGACACCTCCACCTCCGGTCCGAGCGTACTCAGCCGTCGGCAACAACACATATCGGTGTTTCGTGTGTCGTAGAATTATCGGTGCTCTCGCTTGGACCCCTGTCGTTGGAGGGTTCCCATTGCTGATACGGCTGATCGATGCGCCCGCTCCTCAGCAACCGCCACCGAGCTCGTCCGGATTGAGCGGCGAGCGCGGCTTCCGACGCCTCACCGGTCTGCTCGCCCTGTACCTCATGGGCTCGGTGGCCATCGGCTGCTCCGCGCCGCCCCAGCGGCCGAACATCGTGATTCTGGATCTTGACACGCTGCGCGCCGATCACCTCGGCTCCTACGGATACAAGCTCGATACCACGCCGTACATAGATGCTTTAGCGGAGCGTGGCAGCCTCTTCCTGCGGAACTACGCACAGGCTGGTTGGACCGGACCATCCCAGACCTCGATCCTCACGTCGATGTACGCCTCGGTTCATCAGGTCATCGAGCAGGGCCAGGTCCTGGACCCGAAAATCCCCTTGCTGGCGGAGGTACTGCAGGACAACGGCTACGCCACCGTCGCGTTCTCCCAGTTCTTGGGTCTCAGCTTCCGCAGGGGATTCGACGAGTACACCTGGCGCGACGGGGAATGGGAGACCGGTCCCGTCGATCGGGACCTCGAGTCGACGCTCAAGGAGATGCAGGAGTGGGTCGGCAGACAGGCCCAGCCGTTCTTCCTATTCATGCACACCTATCAGGTACACCTCGGGTACAAGCCGCTGGAGAAATACAAGCGGCGCTTTGTCTCGCCGTACTACGACGGGCCACTGCGCGACCTCGACATCACGGAGAACTTGATGCGGGAGATGGCCGCGAGAGGGTATCCTGCGGAGGAGCTGACCGACGACGATCGGGACTACGTGGTGGCCTTGTATGACGCCGAGTTGGCTCATCTCGACGATGTCATCGGGCGGTTCCTGGATTCGCTCGACAGGCTCGGGCTCAGCGACAACACCCTCGTGGTCGTCCTGTCGGATCATGGCGAGGAGTTTGGCGAGCGTGGCTACATGGCACGTCACGGGACTCTCTACGACGAGGTAATCCGCACGCCGTTGATCATCGCCGGGCCCGGCGTGCCCGTCGGCCGCGAGTTCAATCAGCGGGTCCGCAACATCGATAATTGCCCCGACCCTGCTGAGCCTGGCCGGCCTAGAGATCCCGGAGGTGTGGCAGGGCAGCAGCCTCGAGCCGATCTGGACAGGTTCAGAACAGGAGTCTCGGGAGGTGTTCTCCGAGAATCCGAACTGGGACGACGCGACCCTGATCATCGACCGCTTCAAGATCTTCGCCAACGGTCATCTCATCGACCTTCAGAAAGATCCGGGCGAGTTGGTCGACGTGGCATCAGAGCGACCGCTAAAGGGCCGACAGATGTGGAACCGCCTGACCGCCATCCGCGAAGATCTGTGGGAGAAAGCAGGCTACGTTGCCGGCCCCGTGCAACTGACTCAGGAAGAGCTCCGTCAGCTCAAGGCCCTGGGTTATCTGCAGTAGGCACGCGGCACTTCCGCCGGCTTCAGGTTCCCTGCCCACCGGCGACTCGGCCTCAGTGCCTCGCTCAAATTGCGCTCCGCGGATCGACCTAGCCAGAACTATCGACTTCTGATATATATCAGAACTTGATATTTTCGACGCCAGGAGAATCTGACCGTGACCGACAAGAAGCTCACCACCGCCTCCTTCCACATCCTCCTGGCCCTGGCCGACGCCGACCGACACGGGCTGGGCATCGTCGAGGAGGTGGAGAGTCGCTCCGACGGCGAGTTGAAGCTGGGGCCGGGGATCCTCTACGGATCGATCAAGAAGATGGTCGGGGTTGGCCTGATCGAGGAGACTGCCGAGCGCCCGGCGCCGGAGCTCG
Organism: Acidobacteriota bacterium; assembly: GCA_965205505.1. Taxonomy (GTDB): domain Bacteria; phylum Acidobacteriota; class UBA890; order UBA890; family WLXD01; genus DASCOT01. The sequence continues at coordinate 776,433 of CBDBHB010000009.1, read as the reverse complement.
ACGACCCGCGGCGACGTTACTACCGCATCACGTCCTCGGGACGGCATGCCGTCGAGGCCGAGTCGCAGCGCTGGGCCCAGGTGGTGCGGGTGGCGCGCGAAAAGGACGTTCTCGAGGGGCGCGGCCGATGAGCACCTTACCCGATCCGCTATCGACGCCGCGCCAGCATGCGCCGAGCGAATCTGGATGGACCTACCGTGCGACCTACCGCGTCTATCGGCTGGCCCTCCGTCTCTACCCGGCGCAGTTCCGGCAGCGCTACGGGGCGGAAATGTTGCAGGTCTTTCGGCACCGCTGGCACAAAGAGCAGCGCGATCACCCCGGCACCTATCCCATGCGGGTGTGGTGGCAGCTGGCCAAGGACCTGCTCGCAAGCATCGGCCCCGAGCGGCGCCGACTCGGAGAGGACCGCCGCCAGTCTCTTCGCGAACTGCTCGCGTCGTTTCTCCAGGACATCCGCTACGCCGTGCGCGGCTTCCTGATGGCGCCGGGCTTCGTGCTGGTAGCCGTGCTGACCGTGGCGCTCGGGGTCGGGGCCAACGTGGCGATCTTCAGTGTGGTCAACGCGGTGGTGCTTCGACCGCTTCCGTTCCCTGACTCTGCGCGCATCGCGCGTTTGTGGCCGTCGCACTTCTTCTCCGCCCGCCAGGTGATCGCGCTGCAGCAGGAGACCGCCTCCTACGAGGCAATCGCGGCGGGCTCGCCGGGCACCTTCACGACGATCGGCGATGGGGCGCCGGAGCAGCTCGGCGGCAGCGTCGTCGGGGCCGGCCACTTCGATGTTCTGGGTGTGCCGCCGGCTCTGGGTCGCACCTTCCAGCCCAACGACTCCGAGCCCGGTGCCTCGCCTGTAGCCATCCTCAACAACGGCTACTGGGTGCGCCGGTTCGGCGCCGACCCCGACGTGATCGGCCGCTCGCTCGCAGTCGAGGGCGAAGGCGCGCTCTCGCGGACGGTCGTCGGGGTGATGCCGCCGGCGTACGAGCCGTTCCCCTGGCACTCGGAGATCTTCGTTCCGATGATCGTCGAGCCCGGCACCCACGACTACGACGACATGCACCGCTTCTGGCTGCTCGGCCGCCTGCGGTCGGATGTCGGGGTGACCAACGCCCAGGCAGAGCTCCAGGGCGTCACGGCTCGCCTGGCGGCGGGCGAGACGCCGGTGTTCAACCGCGACGCGCCGGAGATCGCCCAAGTGGTCACCTACCACGAGTCTCGAGTCGGCGGCGTGCGCGGGACCCTTTGGATTCTGCTCGCAGCGGTGGGGGCGGTGTTGCTGGTCGCCTGCACCAACGTCGCCAACCTGCTGCTGGCGCGATCCGGCGTGCGCCAGCAAGAGGTTGCTGTTCGCGCCGCCATCGGCGCCAGCAGGTGGCGCATCATTCGTCAATTGCTGACGGAAAACGCCGTGCTCGGTGTGACCGGCGGCCTGGTCGGGCTGGCGGCCGCACAGGGCAGCATGTCGTTCTTGCTGGGTCTGCTACCTGCCAACATACCGCGCACCGACGAGGTCAGCATCGACGCCACGGTGCTGACGTTCGCCCTGGGGATATCGCTCGTCGCCGGTCTGGTGTTCGGGCTGGTACCGGCATTCCGGGTGACCCGCGCTGACCGGCCGGCCCTACGAGAGCGTGGCCGTGGGATCACGGCGGGACGGCATCGATTCCGCCTCAACAACGGGCTCGTGGCCGCCGAGGTGGCAATCTCGGTAATCCTGGTCGTCGCCGCCGGATTGCTGGTCAAGAGCCTGTGGTTGCTTCAGCAGGTCGACCCCGGATTCAACGTCGGCAGCGTAACCACCATGCACATCGCCCCGCCGGCAGGAGCCTACCCGGACGAAGAACAGCGCCGACTGTACTACCGACAGGTCGAGGAGCGCGTCACTGCCCTGCCGGGCGTTGTCTCGGTGGGGTTGGTCAACGTGTTGCCGTTGAGCCAAGGCGTGATGGGGGTGGCCATCTCGCCAGACGGCCTGCCGGTGCCGTCGGGCATCGAGCGCGAGTTCATCAGCTACCGAGCGGTGACACTGGGCTATGTCGACACGTTCCAGATTCCGTTGCTGGAAGGCAGAGATCTCGGTCCGGAGGATCGCTTGGGCGGCGCCCCGGCGGGGCTGATCAACGGGGCGCTGGCACGCCGGCTGTGGCCGGACGGAAGCGCCGTCGGCGAGCAGGTCAGTTGGTCAACTGGTGACCCATGGTTCACCGTGATCGGGGTCGGCGGCGACTTCCACCAGACCGCTTTGTCCGCCGAGACAGGTCCCGAGGCGTACGTTCCGTACGACCAGGAATCGTGGCTCAGCACCATGCACGTCGCGGTGCGCTTCGCCGGCGAGGTCGACGTCGCTGCCGCCGTGCGCGAGGCGATCTGGTCGGTCGACCCGAACGCTGTAGTCTCTGGTGAAACGACGATGCAGCAGGTGCTCGACCGCTCGACCGCTCGATGGCCACCCCCCGCTCCACGACGCTGCTGTTCTCCGTGTTCGCGCTGCTAGCGCTGGCGCTGGGAGCTATCGGCGTGTTCGGCGTAATGACCTACATCGTCAGCCAGCGCACCCACGAGTTCGGCGTGCGCCTCGCCCTAGGTGCTACCCGCAGCGACGTCGTCCTTTCGGCGCTGCGCTCCGGCATGGCGCCGGCGCTGGCCGGGCTGGTCATCGGTGGCGTGGGATCAATGGCGACCGGCGGCCTGCTGTCGAGCCTACTGTTCGAGGTCGCACCCGTGGATCTGACGGTGCTGGCCGGAGTGCTGGCTCTCTTCCTGGTGGTCACGGTGATGGCCAACCTGTTGCCGGCACGGCGAGCGGCCGAGGTCGATCCCGTGGTCTCCCTCAGGCAGCAGTAGGAAATCTGGCGGCTGGCTTAACAGGGTGCTGAAGCACCCTGTTAGGTCCTCTCCGCCCACGGATATTGAAACTCCGGCCGAATCACATCGGTCAGCAACTCCTGCACGGCCCGGTGCGCCTGGTCCCAGGCCGCCTGGGTGAGGCAGGTCGCGGCCGCATCCGAGTTGGCGATGGCGATGCGGCCGAAGCGCTTGCGACCCACCACCCACGGCGCTTCGTCGTAGCCCCATTCGGGATCGTAGAGATCGTTCGACGCGCCAGCATAACCGTGCGGCCAGCGGTTGTTGACGATGGCGACGATGTCGCGCGCCGCATCAAAGCCGGCCTAGCGTTGGCGCGCGCCGCCAGGGCCGCCGGCGTCGCGGTCCTGTCGCCCGGCCAAACCGAGATCCGGCCCGATTGAGCCTCGCCTGACCGGTAACGGCTATTCGGCCCTCGCCCTTTGCGGATTCTCGATCTCAGGAGTAGTGTGCGGCCGAGATCTTGACCGAAGCGAACACAGCGGAGGAACAGTTCATGTTGAGCTCTTGGAGAAGGCAACGGATTTTGACGCTGATCGCGGTCGCTGTGCTTGTTGGCGCCGGCGTCACGACGCCGCTGGCCACGGCGCAGGAAATGAGTGATCTCGAGCAGTCGGCGCTGGCGCACGTCGAGTCGATGACCGATGCGTACCGAGCCAACGACGTGGACGGGTACCTGGGCCACTACGCCAAGGAGCTGACGTGGTGGGGTCCGGGCGGCCGCGGCAGCTGGGACGCGTATCACTCATCGTGGACCGAGTACGTCGCCAGCGGCGGTGGCGTGGCGTCGGCGAGAGTCTCGAACGCGTTAGTGCAGCTCTCGCCGTCGGGGGACGCGGCGGTAGTGTCCTACATGTTGACGGCCGACTACCGCAGCGCGGATGGCTCGGTCTCCCAGTCGAACATCCAGATGTCGACCAGCATGATGATGCAGGACGACGGATGGAAGATCGTCCACCTGCATTTCCAGACCGTGCCGGCGGAATAGGCCGACCGAGCCGGAACGGCTCTGATTTCGCGATCATCGCGCCCAGCGTGTGGGCGGTCGACATCGTCAACTCCGTCGATAAAGCAGTCGCGACGTTCCCTGCAAGGGAGATCCGTCGATCTCCACCTCGATGATCAGCGTCTGCCCGTCGGCGCTCAGCGACATCACCTCGCGCACGTCGATCACCGTGACGCCGCGCTGGTGCCTGCCTTCGTTCACCAGCCGGCCGTCGTCCCATCGCGACGCGATCGTCATGGTGTTCGGCTCGCCGTCGTCGGCCAGGATCGGCACCGGGCTCTCGCCACCAATGGCATAGGCACGCGCCTGCGTGGGGTTGTCCTCGCTCGACAGCAGGAGGGTACCGTTCGCCGCCTGAGTAACGAATAGCGTCAGCGGAGCGCCGCCGTCGCCGAGGCCGGCGAGAGCGGCCGTGGTACCTATCTGGCTGGCATCGCGGTCGAGCTGCCAGATGCCGGAGAGGTTCGGGTGAGTGTGCGCGGTTGGCCTCGGCGTCCTGCTGGGCCCGCCCGACTGCGTCTCGCCGGAAGCCGATGTCCCGTCGCTACCGACCGCCCGAGCCGCCGGCGGCTCCGCTGCGCCAAGATCGAGCGCCACGATCTTCTCGCGATCGCGCGCATAGAGCGTGGTGCCGACCAGGGTCGGTACGGTCCACGAGGTGGTGTCGAAGAGCGGCGCCCGCGCCAGCACGGTCATCCCTTCGGGCGTCATGCGAGTGAGCGCCAGGTCGCCGTCCTCGTCCATGACGATGAACTTATCGTCGGCGTACAGCAGGCTGGCGCGCTTGAAGCCGCGCTGCTGCCAGGCGGGCTCGCCGGTTCGCACGTCGAGCGCGGTCATGAATGCGGGCCCGAAGGTCCCGCTGGTTCCATAGACGAAGCTGCCGCGCCGGATCGTGTTCAGGAACATGAACGGAATTCGGGACGTGAACCACAGCTCCTCGGTCCTGCTGGTCTGGCCGTCGAGCGTCAGCCGAATGGCGCGGCTTCCCGCCCTGTACCCGGAGGAAAGGAACAGGATGTTGTCGTCGCCCCACTGTGGCGCCGTCATGTTGAGGTCGTTGCCGGGGTCGTGCGGCACTGCCCACAGCACCTGGCCGTCGTCCGGATCGAGGCCCACGACGCTGGCGCCGGCCAGGTAGACGAGCTGCGTCTGCCCATCGAGGTCGATGAGGATCGGAGGCGAGGGCGAAAACAAGAAATCGCCGCCGCGCCATGCCACCTCGCCATCGCGCTGACGGAACGCCATCAACGACTGCCCGGGGCCGCCGACTGGAACAATCACCATGTCCTTGTACGCGATGGGGCTGCTGCCAAAGCCCGTCTTGACGATCGCTCGAATCAGGTTGGTTGGCGCACCGAAATCGGCGATCAGGTCATGTGACCACAGCACTTCGCCGGACCGCTTGTCGAAGGCGAACAGCTGCTTGTTGGTGCCGGCGGCGAAGAGCCGATCGCCGACCAGCAGCGGCGTAGCGTGTGGGCCGGCGCCGTAGTCGAAGTTCTCGTGCCGGGACGGGTAGGTGTATTCCCACAGAGTGGCGCCGTCGGAGGCCGCGAGGGCGATGACGATCTCTTCCTCATCCCACGGCCCACCGCGATCCCGGCCGTTACCGACGCGGTACTGTGTGAACAGGCGTCCGTCGTCGACGAGGATCGCCGAGTGGCCGGTACCGAGCGGGCGGCTCCAGAGAACCGGCGGGCCCTCCGCCGGCCATCTGTCGGCAAGGCCAGTGACGTCGGTGATGAAGTCGCGGCCCAGGCCGCCCCATTGACGCCAGCCCGCAGCTTCCTGCGCGGCAGAGGGAATCGTTGTCAGGCCCGCTAGAAGCGTGCAACCGACCGCGGCGACAACGAGGGTGCGTTGGATCAGCATTCTGTGAATCTACTCGGAGCCTTGCGTTTGGAGTGGCCGAAGTGCGAACCGGGCAGCGCCAGAGCGTACCTCACGGGCGTTGAACCCGGTGGACGACACCCTACAACCATACTCGTGCTCGGTGCACCGGCATCGGCTATGCTCGGGTTGGTATCCAACGCGTTGGACCATCCGCGCCCGGCACCTGGCGTGCTTCGGTACCGCAGGCACCGCGCATCTCCTGAGGACACACGCATGGTCCCCTGTCGTCAATGTTGGCTCGCGGTTGGTGCTCTCGTTTTGTCGCTTGCCGCAACGGCGAGCCCCGCTATAGGCCAAACAGCCTCCGTCCAGCAGGATCTGACGCTCGATTCCATCTTCTCGAGCGACGTCTACCCGGTCGACACCTTCGGCCCGGCGCGCTGGCTGGACGGCGACAGTTACACGACCGTCGAACCATCCGCACGCCTGCCCGGCGCCGAGGACATCGTGCGTTACGACGCCGCTAGCGGCGACCGGCAGGTGTTGGTGGGCGCCGAGCGCCTTGTTCCCGAGTTCAATCGCGAACAGGCCTTGTCGATCGACGACTACGACTGGTCACCCGACGGCCGTCTGCTGAGCATCTTCACCAACTCGCAGCGCGTCTGGCGCCGAAACACGCGCGGCGACTATTGGGTGCTGGATCTCGATTCGGGCGACCTGCGTAAGGTCGGCAGCACGATGCGAAACGCGCGGCAGATGTTTGCCAAGTTCTCGCCCGACTCCAGCCGCATCGCCTACGTCACGGACAACAACCTGTTCATGCACGACCTACGCAACGACGTGGTTACACAGCTGACGCACGACGGGTCGGACACCATCATCAACGGGACATTCGACTGGGTTTACGAGGAAGAGCTAGGTCTGCGCGACGGGTTTCGCTGGAGTCCCGACGGCACCCACATCGCCTTCTGGCAGCTCGACCAGTCGCTAGTGCGCAAGTTCACGCTAGCGAACAACACCGCGCAGCTGTACCCGGTGCTCACCGAGATTCCATACCCCAAAGCCGGAGAGGTAAACGCGGCGGCGCGCCTCGCGATCATTCCCGCAGGCGGCGGCGACGCCGTATGGGTAGCGCTGCCCGGCTCGCCGCGCAACAACTACATCGCGCGGATGGAATGGGCGACGAACTCGACGCAGCTCGTGGTTCAGTACCTGAATCGCCGTCAGAACGAGAACACGGTCTATCTGGCCGACACCCGTACCGGCAAGGCTCTCGAGGTGCTGGTCGAGACCGACGAGGCGTGGGTCGACGTCCGCGACGACCTACGCTGGCTCGACGGCGGCAACGCGTTCACCTGGGTGAGCGAGCGCGACGGCTGGCGACGTGTCTACCGGATCTCACGCGATGGACGCTCGGTGGTGGCGCTCACTCCGACAGGTTCCGACATTCTAGGAGTAGTACGGGTCGATGAGGCTGGCGGCTGGCTCTACTACCTGGCCACCCCCGATCCGTCCCAACGTTTCCTTTACCGCACGCCCTTGGCGCCCGTGGGTCCGCAGCCAACCGCAGAGGCCCTGACACCAGTAGACACCGGCGGCGACCATACCTACGACGTCGCGCCAGGAGGCCGTTGGGCATTCCACACTTGGTCCAGCTTCTCCACACCGCCGCAGGTCGAGCTGGTCTCATTGCCGGAGCACGCCTCGGTGCGTGTGTTGGTCGACAACGCTGTCGCACGTCAGCGAATCGAGGCTCTCGACCTGCCGCCGGTGGAGTTCTTCCGAGTCCAGACCAAGCCTGATCTCGACCTCGACGCCTGGGTGCTGTACCCGCCCGACTTCGACCCCGCCCGCAGGTACCCGGTGCTCTTCTTCGTCTACGGCGAGCCGTGGGACCAGACGGTGCTCGACCGGTGGGGTGGATCTCGGATGCTCTGGCATCGCTACGTCGCCCAGCTCGGCTACCTGGTCGTAAGCGTCGACAACCGCGGCACACCGGCGCCACGCGGTCGCGACTGGCGCAAGATCGTCTACGGCGAGATCGGCACGCTGGCCTCGCAGGACCAAGCCGACGCGGTGCGGCAGATTATCGCTACCCGCGACTACGTTGACCCCGACCGCATCGGCATCTGGGGCTGGAGTGGCGGCGGCTCCATGACGCTAAACGCGATGTTTCGCCATCCCGAGATTTACAGCATCGGGATGTCGGTAGCACCGGTGCCCGACCAGCGCTACTACGACACCATCTATCAGGAGCGCTACATGGGGACGCCGCAGGGCAACCCGGAGGGCTACCGCAAGGGCTCACCGATTACCCACGCCCATGGGCTCGTGGGCAACTTGCTGATCGTGCACGGGACGGGCGACGACAACGTGCACTACCAGGGCACAGAGGCGTTGATCAACCGCCTCGTATCCGCCGGCAAGCACTTCACCATGATGGCCTACCCGAACCGAACCCACGGTATCTCCGAGGGCGGGGGAACGACGCGGCATCTGTATGGGTTGTTGACGCGCTACCTAACCGAGAACCTACCCGCTGGCGCCCGCTAGGCTGGCCTCACGGACCTGTGTTGCGTAGCGTGTCGGCGATCAACGCGACCTGCTCGAACATCAGCACCATCGCCGTCATCGAGGTGATCTGGTTCGGGTTGTCCTTCGTCGGCATCAAGCAAACAATGCACGCTCCACCAATAGGAGCGCTCGGTGGCGATCGCCGCCGGTTCTCTCAGTTTCTCGTCCAACGTATGCACCTCATCCCACTGCCGTCGTCACCCGGGGGACGAACGCGAAGAAATTCAAGGCTCACGGTGGCGCCACGATGCCACAGCTGGCAGGCTACGATCCACGCTCCCGAGGAATCACGCCATGCGACGGTGGACGCTGTTCTGGGCTACTGCGGCCGCAATGACGGCGGTCGCCGTGTGGGGCCTCGTGGCCGGGGCAGAGGACGAGGAAACGGCGCGTCTGCTGGTCCGCTGGACCATTCGCGCCTCCGTGGTGCCCTTTCTGCTGGCTTTCGTTGCCGCGGCCGTCGGCACGCTGTGGCCCGGTGGCACCGCAAATTGGTTGCTGGACAACCGCAAGCACCTCGGCCTCGCCTTTGCCTACGGCTTCGCGCTGAACATGTTGGCGATCGTATGGCTGGCTAGCTTCAATCGTGGCGTCGCCTGGAGCGGACTGTCGGTGCTGGATCGGGTCGAATCGTACGGCGGTCTCGCTGTCGTTGTCGCACTGGCGCTGACGTCATTCGACCGGTTCAGCAAACGGATGACCCCCGGCGCCTGGCGCCTGCTCCACACGCTCGGGATGTACGGGCTCTGGTGGGTGTTCTTCAGGACGAACTGGCTGTATTCGCTGTCGACGGTGCGACGTGGGTTGATGGCCGAGCGGTGGCTCTATCTGTCGATCACATCGTTGTTGATCGGCTCGCTGCTACTGAGGCTCACGGCGTTCATCGCCCGGCGACGCCACGGCGCAATCCGGGTACTCCCTCGCGAGCCGGAGCTCGCTCCCTAGCAGGCCGCGGCTCATTTCTGTCCCTCCTCTCCACGCACTCGCACGAGGAACAGCCCCTGGCGGCCGCTGGTGACTGCCACCGCGCCGCTCTCGAAGAACGGGTAGTTGCCCCACGAGCCGCTCATCCCGCTGCCGTCCTCACCCCACGGCACGGTGTCGAGGTAACCGACCGGCTGCGGGTTCTCGGGATCGCTGATGTCAAAAACGCGCAGCCCCGAGTCGTAGTTCGACTGGTACATCCGCCCGCCACGCACGAAGAGATTGTGGTCGATCGCCTTGTTGTCGGAGACGTACTCGCCGACCAAGATCGGGTCATCGAGCTCCTGAACGTCGAAGATCATCGTGCGGGTACCCTCGGTAAGCCCAGAGACCTCGTCCAGCTCGTCGTTCATGTAGACGTAGCGGTGGTCCTCGGTCAGCCATCCCTGATGTGAGTAGGCGTAGTTCGGGTAGGTCGCGACGGCGACGGCCACCGGGTTCCGCTTGTCGCTGACGTCGGCGATGCTCACCGCCGTGCCGTTGTATCCGAAGCAGATCTCGTGGCCCTCGAAGCGCCTGTCCGGACCAGCGTAGGTCACGCACTGGGCGTCGTGGGAGTAGCCGCTGTTGGCTCGGCCGGTCGCGGTATCGGCGAAGCAGCCCTCGAAGACCGGATCGCGCGGGTCCTCGACGTTGATCATGTGGAGCCCGCCGCCGCAGGTGTCTCCTCCGCCGCTGGCGCCGACCACGAACGCGACCGCTGTTTCCTCGTTCATGACGATGTTGTGGGCGCTGTGGATGCGATCGTAGTGAGCATCTTCCGTGAACGTGATCGGCGTACCATCGAACTCCCTCAGGCGGGTCAAGTCGAGGATCTGCACGCCGTGCTCGGCGGCCGCATCGGACACGATGAATGCGTGGTTGCCGGAGACCTTGATGTCGCGCCAGGAGCTCCCCGGCGAACCGTCGGTCCTCAACAGGCTGCCGACGAAGGTCGGGTTGACCGGGTCGGTCACGTCGACGAAGGAGGCCCGATCGGTGAGCCCCACGAGCGCGTACTCACGACCGGTCTCCGTATCCGTCCAGCCCCAGATATCGTTTGTTCGCACGCCACGACCGCCGCCGAGCGCACCGACCGGCAGGAACGAGAGCAGGTCGACCTCCTGGCAGGGGAAACGATCTGCCTTGCCGTTGCGACACGGCACCGCGACTCCGGTGATGGGATCGAGACCGCGGATGTCGCTGAGAACCCGTGAGCGGTCCCAGCCGCCGAGGGCGCGCGACAGGATCATGGCGGTCCCGGCTCCGTAGTCGTCGCCGGGGATCCCCACGACCAGCGTGTCGCCTCGAGCCGCCAAGGCGCTGGCGAAGCTGGCGCCCCGCCCCAGGCCGTTCGTTCCGTACTTCGTCACATCGGTCCAGTTGCCATCGGCATCACGGGTAACGTGATAAACGACGCCGCGACGGTCGTCGACGCCCGGTGCGCCCACGTAGACTTCGCGATCACAAAGGGCGACGGTGCTGCCGAACGCGATGCCTTGCGTGGCGTCGAACGGCAGCAGAGTCGTGCCCGGCGTCCATTGCTCGGCTTCGGCGTCGTAGGTGTAAACGTGGACGCCACCAGAACCGCTGTTGGCACGCGGAGCGCCGATGAGCGCTTCGCCGTCGCGCAGCGCCAAGGCGATGCCGAAGGCCGAGCCCGGCGTGGCGGTTTCCGGCGTGATCCTCGCCACCTGCTCCCAGGCATCGCCCTGGCGATGGTAGGCATAGACGCTGCCGGGTAGCGCGCCGCCCCCGATGCCGGTGAGGCCGGCGAAGCGGCTGGCCGCGCTCGGCGCGCCGACCAGAGCCCAGTCGCCGTCGATCGCCACAGCGGCACCGTAGCGCTCGGGCATCGTAGGATCAGCTCGATCGCCCGGCTCCGAAGCCGCGGTTTCCGCCGATCCGCCGAGCATTGCCGGCGGATCGCCCGTGAGCTTTGCCTGCCGTACCCAGGAGTCGCCTTGGCGGGCATATATGAAGGCGGCTCCTGCCTCGTCAGTGGCGGCCGGGGAGCCCACGATGACGAGATCTCCGCTCATCGCCAGCACGCTGCCAAAGCCCGCCAGCTCCTCGGCGGGGGTAATCCTCCCGGTCACCATCCAGCCGCTGTCGAGACGTTGGTACACGTGCACGACGCCGTGGTCGGCGGCGCTCGCCCCGACCATCAGGATGGTCCCGCTGGTGGCGATCGCACGACCGAATCCGTCGGCTTCGGCGGCGTCCGGTGCGGCGATGCGGGACGTCTCGCCCCAGCCGCCGCTACCGGGTCGATAGACGTACACGAACCCGGAGGTCACTTGGTTTCCGGACTCGCCCACAAAGACCTCGCCGTCGCCGACGGCCACGGCCGAGCCGTAGCCGATCTGAGCCTGCGCCGGCGCCGCGAAAGCGACGATGAAGAGACATGCCAGCCCGGCGAATGCGATTTGCTTGCTCATTACCCACTCCTGCCCTTGTCACGGTTCGGTCTTCAGGTGCGCCGCGCCGCCGACGCGGTGAGAGGCCCACGGGCGCGGCCAATAGGCGCAGCCTACGTTGCGAGGGCGATGGTACGCCAGGTCGGCCTCGCCGTGAGTCAGTAGGGTCAGCTTCCAAGCACGTACAGCGCGGCCGAGATTGTCAGCACAGAGATCACCGTACTCAGAAAGACGGTTCGGGCGGCCACGGTTGTGCCGGCTTCGTAGCGTGTCGCCACCAGGTAGACGTTGATACCGGTCGGCATCGTGGCCATGAGCACCGCGACCGGTACCCACACCCCTTCCAGCCCGAGAACCGGTACCGCCAGCACCCAGACCAGTAGCGGATGTACCACTAGCTTCAGCGCCACCAATGGGAAGGTCGAGAGAACATCGCCCGCCAGCCGGTACGCGGCCAGCGAGGCACCCATGGCGAACAGGGCACACGGCACCGCCGCTGCAGCCAGCATCCGCACGACTGTCTCCACTGGCCCCGGTAGAACGAGCTCAGCCAGGTTCGCGGTCAAGCCCGCCACCAGGGCCAGAATGATCGGGTTACGAATCACCTCGGCGAGGACGCCGCGCAGCTGCGCGCCCACCGAAACCTCGCGGCCGCGCCCTAGCCGGATGAGGACCATCGTCAGCGTCATGAGCGTGGGCGAATGCAGCAACACCAGCATGAAGATGGCGAGCGCCGCTTCCGATCCGAAGACCGTCAGCAACAGGGGAATCCCCAGCAACACGGTGTTGGAGAACCCCGCCGCCATGCCGCAGGTCGCCTGGATCGCGAGGGGTCGGCGGAAGGAATACCGACCCACACCCATGCCGAGTGCATAGACCACGAACGTGCCTCCATAGTACGATAGCAGGAAGCTCCACTCGATATCGGCCGGCAGCTCCGCCCTCGCCAGGTTGCGAAACAGCATCGCCGGTATGGCGAAGTGGAAGACGAACACCACCAGACCGATTACGGCCGCCGCATCGAGCATCCGCAGCCTGGAAGCGGCGAAGCCCAGCAGGATGAGGCCGAAGACAGGGGCGACGATTCCGAGGACGGTGATCACGAGCCCGGGTGTCCGATTCGCTAGAGAATCTGGCTCAATGCGCGCTCGAGCGCCTCGACCGAGCGATCGACGTTGTGCAACTTGTCCAGACCGAACAGCCCGAGGCGAAACGTGCTGAAGGGCTCCGGCTCGTCGCAGCGGAGGGGAACGCCGGCGGCGATCTGCAGGCCTACACCAGCGAACTTCTTGCCGTTCTGGATATCGGCATCGTCCGTGTAGCTCACGACCACCCCGGGTGCCTGGAACCCTGCAACCGCCACGCTCTTGAAGCCCTTGCCGACGAGCAGCGCGCGCACCTTGTCGCCGAGCTCCTGTTGCTCCGTCCGCACCCTGGCGAACCCGTACGCCTCGGTCTCCCGCATGGCGTCGCGAAAACGCGTCAATGAATCGGTCGGCAAGGTGGCGTGGTAAGCGTGGCCGCCACCCTCGTAGGCCTGCATGATCTCGAGCCACTTGCGCAAGTCGGCAGCGAAGCTGCTGCTGGTAGTGGCTCCGATACGCTCTTGCGCCAGCTCGCTCATCATCACCAGGCCGGCGCAGGGAGAGCCGCTCCAGCCTTTCTGCGGCGCGCTGATCAGCACGTCGACGCCCACCGTCTTCATGTCGACCCATATGGCGCCCGAGGCGATGCAATCGAGGACCAACATGCCTCCCGCCGAGTGCACTGCCTCGGTCACTGCGCCGATGTAGTCGTCGGGCAGGATCATTCCCGACGAGGTCTCGACATGCGGAGCGAAGACCAAGTCGGGCTGTTCCTCCGCGATCGTCGCGACGACCTCCTCGATCGGTGCGGGCGCGAACGCCGGCTGCGCACCGCCATCGAGGGCTCGCGCCTTCAACACCGTGCAGGCGGACGGAATACCGCCCATTTCGAAGATCTGCGACCAGCGAAAGCTGAACCAGCCGTTTCGGATCACGAGGCACCGCTTACCGGTGGCGAACTGCCGTGCCACCGCCTCCATTCCGAAGGTGCCTCCCCCGGGGACTACGACCACCGCGTCGGCACCGTAGGCCACCTTCAGGGTCGTGGAGATATCGTTCATCACCCCCTGGAACGTCCGCGACATGTGGTTGAGCGAGCGGTCGGTGAAGACCACCGAGTACTCCAGGAGACCGTCTGGATCCACGTGAGGAAGTAAGCCTGGCATGTTGGCGTCCGGGTTCGAAGAAACGATGTTGGCGCGCTGGCACTTGGCCGCGTCGGTTGACGACCCTGCCTGAGGTGCCGAGAATGAGCAACCCCTCCACCTGGAGTAAGTGTCGATGAGACGACTCGCGTTCCTGCCAAGCGCCCTGGTAGCGCTCACGATTCTCGCGGTCCTCTGGCTCGTGCAGCCTCTCGAAGCATCGGGCGAACCCGCGCCGCAGGGATGGAGCCCAGCGGGGCCCGCAACGCCGGCCAGCATGGTGCTCGACTACGAGATGCGGTGCGCCAGCTGCCACGACAACAGAAGCCCGAACAACCGTGCCCCAAGCCGCGACACCCTGCGGCAGCTGGCGACCGAGCGGGTACTCGCAGCAGTTACCACGGGCCCGATGGTCGAGTTCGTGCGCGGGCTCAGGGAGGAGCAGCTGGGAGCGCTGGCCGAGCTGGTCACCGGCAATCCGTTCGGCGGAACCGCCGATCGCGCCGCGACCGCGATGAGCAATCCCTGCGCCAATCCGCTGTCGTTGAACGACCCCTTCGAAGGGCCACAGTGGAACGGCTGGACTCCGGATCCGACCCGTTCACACCGCTTTCAAGAGAACGCCGCCGCCGGTCTCACCGGTTCGCAGGTACCACAGTTGAAGCTGAAATGGGCCTTTGCCCTACCGGGTGCTGCCTCGGCATCGTGGGCACAGCCAACGATCGTCGGCGGGACGTTGTTCATCGGCAGCGACAACAACTTCGTGTATGCGCTCGACGCCAAGAGCGGCTGCGTGCACTGGTCGTACGAGGCACCCGGTCAGGTGCGCACGGCGGTGAGCATCGGCGCGGTGGACGGCCTGCCCGGCGTTCGCTACGCCGCCGCGTTCGGTGACTACATGGGCTACGTCACTGCAATCAACGCCGAGACCGGCGAGGAGCTCTGGTCGATGCGCCCCGACGACCATCCGGCGGCGAAGATCACCGGGCCGCCGGTGCTCGATCCCTCGCCCGGCGGGTACCTGTACGTCGGCGTTTCGTCGTGGGCACAGATTCCGGCGCGACAGATCAGCTACGAGTGCTGCACCTTCCAGGGCAGCATCACCGCGCTCGACTTGAGCACCGGGCGCCGAGTCTGGAAGACGTACACGATGTCGGAGCGTCCACGGCCGCTACGCAGAAACTCGGCCGGCACACAGTTGTACGGTCCATCCGGCGCCGCAGTGTGGAACGCGCCGACACTGGACCTGGAGCATCGCAAGCTCTACTCGACGACGGGAACTTGCTACATCTCGGAGTTCTTCGACGACCCCATCGGATTCGACGACGGTACCTGCGTGTCGGTGATGGCGTTCAACCTGGATACCGGAGCGCGCCTTTGGTGGACTCAGCTGGTGCCGAACGATCGACACGACGGTGGCTGCGGAAGCACTGCTGATGAGCGGCGCCTGAACTGCCCTGGCTTCGTCAATACCCCCGACGACGACCCCTCCGGATCGCCGGTGCTGCACAGGCTGGCCGACGGCAGTCGAATCCTCATTCAAGGTCAGGAGAGCGGCCGTGTAACCGCGCTCGATCCGGACAACCGCGGGGCTGTTCTGTGGGTAGCTCAGGCGGGAGATGAGATGGCACCTACCGACGCGGGCTTCGGCGGCGCCTTCGACGGGGAGTACTACTTCAAGCCAGTGCCTCAGTCAGACGGTACCGGCAGCATTGCCGCTCTGCGCGTAGAGGACGGATCGCGGGTCTGGAACACCAAGCTACCCAAGCCGAGCGACTGCCCCGACCCGGAGGAGGAGATGACCTGCCACTCGGGCAACTGGGCTGCGGCCACCGCCATCGCCGGCGCTGTGCTGACCGGCTCGCGCAACGGGGTGCTGCGCTCGTACTCCACCGAGGACGGCACCATCCAGTGGGAGTTCAATACCGCGCGTGAGTTCGAAACCGTGAACGGCGTGGCCGGCTTCGGCGGCGGCATCGGCGGGGCGGGACCGTCGATCGTCGACGGCATGCTCTACGTCGGCTCCGGCTACGCGATTCTCGGCAACGCCCCCGGAAACGTGCTGCTGGCCTTCGGTCTGGATTAGCGAGCGATTTTCCCTGGGGTTCGTCGTCTACTCTCACAAGTAAAGGTGCCCCTTCACCGCTGGCGTCAGACCTCCTCGTCGCCGTGTCGTATTCGGTCGTACGGCTGCACAACCGAGGAGGCGATATTGCTGAGGTGGGCGCTCACCCGTGCGAGGATACGCACGGCGCTCGAGTAGACCACTGCCGGGTCGGCCGACAGATCGCTGGCTGCCAGCCGAGACATGTACTCTCGAACGACGACCTTGGTCTCGACGTGGCGCTCGATCAGCTGGCTGGCGCCCTTGGCGTCATCGTCACCAAACGCGGCAGCACACACTTCGAAGCTCGGTCGGATCCGCTCGGCGATCTGGCGCAGGTCATCGGCGAACTCACCCTCGAGACGCCCCTCCTTGAGCTCGACGAGATCGCCGAGACCTCGCGCGAAGTCGCCGATCCGCTCGGCGTCCTGCACGATCGACACCAGTATCAGGCTCGCTACGAGGTCGTGCCGTGGATCGACGGCGAGATGCTGCAGCACCGTCCGACGTACCTGGCGCTCCCCGTCATCGATACGGTCGTCGAGCGCATCAAGATCGACGTCCGCGGGCCGGTTGTCGAGGAGCATCTCGATAGCGATGTCATACATCTCGGCGGCGTGAGTGAGCATCCCCGAGATCGTCTCGAAGCCTTCGTCGATCAGCGTTGATTGGGCTCGCGCTCCGAACAGACGCTTGAACATCTCAGCTCTCCAGCTACAGGGTGCCGCTGATCAACAGCAGCGAGAGCGGTATCAGGAAGAAAACCACGATGATGTAGGCGGCTGCCAACAGCCGATTGCGACTCCCCACGCGCCCCATCCAGCGCGCCAGTCTGAGCGGTATTCGCCGCATGGGTGGCGGCAAGAAAACCAACAGAATCGCCGTCACGTTGAACATCACATGCGCGAACGCCACCGTCACCGCAGCCGGGTTACCGGTGGCCAGCGCCGCCAGCATTGCGGTGATCGTCGTACCGAGGTTGGCGCCGATGGTAAGCGGGAACATCTGCTCCAGCGTCACGATACCCGCACCGACCAGCGGGATCATCACCGAGGTGGTGATCGAGCTGCTCTGCACCATCACGGTCATCACCGTACCGGCGGCAACGGCGGCGACGGTCGAGCGCAGCAGAGTTGCATGCAGGACGCGCTCGGCGCGCGCCGACATGAGCACCTTCAAGAGATCGACGAGAAACTTCAAACAGGCCATGAGCAGCGCTATGCCGATGATCAGGGCGATGATCCCCGAATCGCCCGCCAGACTGACCACACTCTCGGCAACCGGACGGACGACCGCTCGCAGCGGATCGAATAACTTGATTCCAGCCGTGCCCTCGAGGCCATACTCGAGAATGGTGGCCACCCGGGCCAGGTAGCCGGTCGCCATTTCCACAGGTAGCAGGATCGCCACGGCAAGTAGGTTGAAGAAGTCGTGCACGGTAGCCCCGGCGAAGGCGCGCTCGAACTCCTCACGCCGCGTCACGTGGGCCAGCGAGACCAGCGTGTTGGTGATCGACGTGCCGATGTTGGCTCCCATGACGATGGGGATAGCGCCTTCGACGGTGAGGGCGCCAGCAGCCACCAGGCCGACGGTCATCGACGTCGTCGTCGACGAGCTTTGCACCAGGCTGGTGGCCAGGACGCCTACGAACAGACCGACCAGCGGGTTGGCGGTCTGCTCGATGAGCATCTCCGCGAAGCCCCGCCCGAACAGCTTGAACGCCAGCCCCATGAGGTCGAGGCCAACGAAGAAGCCGTAGAGCAGCGCCAGCAAAGCAAGCGGCTGCAGCGGGCCGCGCCAGCTGACTCTGTCGGGCGAGGGGTCAGCAGACATCGGTGCCGTGAGCGGGCGGGCCGACGAAAGGAGGTAGAGGCACGCGGGCCAAGGGAGACTCCGACAACAAGCTCATGATCGCAAACGTAATCTAGTCGGCGGTGTCCGTCCGAGCAAACGCCTCGTACGGGGGGCTCCGAGCGGCGCTGTGGTTCCAGCAACTCATGGTCGAGACTGGACTATCCCACACACAGGTAGCGGGCCTGGCGCCACGCATCCCTTACTCCCCCGGGTGGTACTCGCGCTCCCGACTCGCCTCGACGTCCTCCCGGTAGAAGTACACCGGCCGCAGATCCCCGGTGGCATACCGGGTTGCCTGGTCATCGAAGTGCGGTGACGCCGGGTCGCCGCTCTCGCCGCCTGCGGTGACGGCGCGCGCCTGCAAGCGGTCACCGAACTCGACGACGGCGACGAAGCTGTTACCGCCAGTGCCGTAGAGCCGCTTGGTGTTGAAGCGACCGGCGCCGAAGGAGGCCAGCGACCCCCAGCGTGATGAGGCGAAGGCAACCGGGATACTGGGAGCGTTGTCGTCGTGCGGCTGGACGATGTCGCCGGTGATGCGCTGGAAGCGATTGATCTCGCCCCATGGAGTCTGCCAGGAGCCGAAGTCCTCGGTGAGGCGATCCGACGCCGCGGCCAGCGCTTCGAGGAGCTGCCGGGCGGGTGCTCGGGTGGCGACGTAGTCAGACACCGACATGCCCGCAGCGCGAGCCGAGGGCGCCGCATCGCGCATGGCTTCGTCGCCCCAGAAGATGGCCAGGGAGGTGGCAACCGAGTCGACGCCGAAGCGCAGATCCCAACCGCGCAGAATCTCGATCTGCTCGGCCAGCTTGGCCCTGAGCGGCTCGGCGGCGGGTGTCTGGTCGTAGGCGCTCAGCAGCGCCGGAATCAACGGCTCGAAGGCGGTGAGGTAGCTGTCGTAGGCAGCCTCGATGAGGCTGGTGAGCGTGAAATCGGTCTTGCCGTCGAGCACGCGCAGGGCGTGCATGCCGCGGGCGTTCTCGCCGCGCGTGTCCATGTAGGAGGGGTAGTCGTGCTGCCTAGGGCTGCTGTCGCCGCTCACCGAATAGGGCCAGTTGTTGGTGTTCTGTATCCAGCCTCCAGGCGGGTTGAGAGCGTTCGGCGACTCGTCGACCGGGGTCAAGCCCTGCCACTCGGTGGCTGGATCACTTCCATCGACCGGCTCGCTCCAGTCGAAGCGCGTGTCGCGGATCGGCACGAAGTTGGAGTGGAAGTAGGCGATGTTGCCCTCGCCGTCGGCGAAGACCGTGTTGTTCGAGGAGTTGGTGTGCAGCTCCATGATCTGTCTGTACTGTGCGTAGTTGGCCGCCTTGGTGCGCGTATACGACTGGGTCAACGCGCTCATCGGCTCGTTCATCAGCTTCACCGCGACCCAGCGTCCGTCCAGCGTCCGGACGATCGGCCCATGGTGGCTGTAGTAGACGGTGAACTGCCGCTCGGCCATGCCGTCGGAGTCCTTGTAGGGAACCGCGATGACCGCTTCGCGCATGCGCCGTTCCTCGTCGCCGTACGCGTAGTAAACGCCATCGTCGCGGACGCTCACCTCGTAGCCGTACTCGTCGATGTTGTCGGCGGTGGTGGATGTATGCATCCAACCGGCGCTCTCGTTGAAGCCCTGGTAGACGAAGAACTGCCCCCAGGTGACGGCACCGTAGGCATTCAATCCCTCGTCGCTCACCATGTGTAGCTCGGAGCGGAAATAGAACGACGTATGAGGGTTGATGAGCAGCAGAGCGTTGCCGTTGACGGTGTTGGCGGGGGCGATAGCAAAGCCGTTGGAGCCGGCGGGCTCGGCGAATAGCTCAGCGTAGAGCTCATCGTCGCTGGCGGCGCGCTGCAACGATGCGAGGAGATCTGCCGAGGGGGCACCATCCATGCCGGCTTCGGGTGGGGACCCGTACATGCCCTCGAGATCGCCCAGCGAGACTCGCTCGATGTCGCCGCCGATGCTGCCCTCGCTGAAGGTCAGCGCCATCCACGGCTCGAAGCGCAGGATCACCCGAGGCTGCACCTGTGGATGCGTGTGCAGGAAGTAATTGAGCCCGTCGGCCCACGCATCCATGAGTGCCCGGAGCCAGTCCGGGCTCGCTTCGTATTGGGCCTCCATCTCCTCGGGAACGATGAACAGCTTCATGCGCAGATCGCGGTAGATCTCCGCCTCGCCCTCGGCCTCGGCCAGCCGGCCCATCGAGTTGAGATAGTTCACCTCGATGCGGTTGAAGTCGTCCTCGGCCTGGGCGTAGATCATTCCGAAGACCGCGTCGGCATCGGTGGCGCCGTAGACGTGGGCAATGCCCCAGTCGTCGCGGATGATGGTGATCTCGGCGGCGCGCCCCTGCCAGGCCAGGACCTCGGGATCGGCCGCTTGCTGGGAAGCGCACGCCACGGGCGCCAGCGCGAGGGTGAGCAGCAGGGCTGCCACGCGGGGGAACAGGCGGGACGGTTTCATGGTCGGGGTCCTGTTGCGGCAGCGCGGCGCCACCGTTGTCGTGAGGTTAGCGGGCTATCGATTGGGCGATGACTCCGCTGCATGGTAAACGCGTCGGCGGCATCGTTCACGTTCGTGGGCCTGCCCGCATGCAGGCAGCTCAGCCAGAGCAGCCGACGTCCGAGTTGAAGCCCGACGCTGCCGAAGCGTAGTCTGCCCCTCTATGGAACCCGGAACTCGACTAGGCCCCTACGCGATTCTCGAGCAGCTCGGTGCTGGCGGCATGGGTGAGGTGTACCTGGGAGAGGACACTCGCCTGGGCCGCAAGGTGGCGATCAAGGTGCTGCCAGCGGAGCTGGCCGACGATCACGACCGCCTGGCGCGCTTCAAACAGGAAGCACAGGCGGCGGCCGCGTTGAACCATCCGCACATCGCGGTGGTTCACGACGTCGGAGCAATAGCGACGGACGACGGGCAGACCCTCCACTTCATGGTGCAGGAGTATCTCGACAGTCAGACGCTGCGGGAGCGTCTGGACGCCGGGCGTCTGCCACTACAAGAGGTCATCGAGATCAGTCAACAGGTCGCCGGAGCACTGACCGCCGCCCACGCCGCCGGCATCGTGCACCGCGACCTGAAACCAGACAATTTGCTGATCTCCAAGGACGGCCAGACCAAGGTCCTCGACTTCGGTCTCGCCAAGCTCGCCGAGGCCACCCCGGCAGGCGAGGCGGAGCCCAGGTTCCTGGCGCGCGGCTGGGACTTCTACTGGACGCCAGGAAATCGCTGGTTCCTGTTCACCAACGCCGGCATGATCGCCACCACCTGGGCGCTGGAGAACGCCCAGGGGCTGGAGATACCCGCCGGCTTGCCCGAGTACCCGACCGGCGAGTCGTTCGAGAGCGCCGGGGCCCGGCGCCTGCTGAGCGGTCAGTTCTTCGCCGTTCCGTCGGCCTCGCCGACGCCATTCGAGATCGTCTACTCGCGTACCGACGCGACGGGTAATCTCTATCGCCAGGAGCTGCCCCGCTAGCCAGGCAGAAGCAGCAACCTGGCGCGATGCCGCCAGTTCTTCGATCGCGAGCCCTCCCTGCATGACCGCACCCCACGCGCCCGAACTCAGCCCACTTCGCCGGCTCTTCGGCTTTGCCCGACCTTTTCGACGCGACGCCTACCTCGCCACTGCGTACTCACTGCTCAACAAGTTCTTCGATGTGTTGCCGGAGCTGTTGATCGGCGTCGCTGTGGACGTGGTGGTGAACCAGCGCGACTCGTTCCTGGCACGGCGGGGTATCGCCGACCCTGTCCAGCAGCTGTGGGTGCTGGTGGCGCTGACGGTGGTGGTGTGGGCCCTGGAATCGTTCTTCGAGTATTTGTACGCGCTCAAGTGGCGGGGGCTGGCACAGGATCTTCAGCACGAGCTGCGCCAGGCCGCCTACTCACACCTTCAGCAGTTGCCTCCGGCATTCATCGAGCAAGAGCGCAGCGGCCGTCTGATGGCGTTGCTCAACGAGGACGTCAACCAGGTCGAGCGCTTTCTCAATACTGGCGCCAACAACCTGATCCAGGTGTTCTTCTCGTCGATTCTGGTGGGCGCGGTGTTCTTCGCGATCACCGCCGACCTGGCGATGCTGGCCCTCCTGCCGATTCCCTTGATCATCTTCGGTGCCTTTTGGTTTCAACGACGCCTGGCACCACGCTATGCGGCCGCACGCGATGCGGCAGGTGCGCTCTCGGCGCGTCTCAACAACAACCTGTTTGGCATGGCCACCATCCAGGCGTATACGGCCGAGGAGTTCGAGGCCGAGCACCTGCGTTCCGCCTCCGACGCCTACCGCGCCCGCAACGCCGACGCGATTCGGTTCGCCGCCGCCATCAACCCGGTGATTCGCATGGCGGTGCTGTTGGGCTTCATCGCCACCCTGCTTTACGGCGGCATCCTGGCGCTACGCAGCACCATCGGCGTCGGCAGCTACTCCGCTCTCGTCTACCTGACACAGCGTCTGCTCTGGCCTCTCACCGCCATGGCCGAGCTGACCGACCTGTACAACCGCGCCATGGCCTCGGTAACCCGCATCATGAACCTACTGGACACGCCGGCTCCGGCACGGCCCGATGCGCCGGTACCCGCTGGTGCCACCGCAAAGCTCCGCTTCGAAGACCTGCACTTCGCATACGACGGCAAACCAGCCATCAGCGGGGTCGATTTCCAAGTTCCCGCCGGTGCCACCGTAGCCCTCGTCGGCGCCACCGGGGGCGGCAAGAGCACGGTGCTGAAGCTGCTGATGCGCTTTCTCGACGCGACGCGCGGCAGCATTCTGCTCGACGGCACGGACATAACCCACTACGACCCCGGGTCGCTGCGCGAGGCGATCGGTTATGTCGCGCAGGATCCCTTCCTCACCGACGGCACCGTCGCCGAGAACATCGCGTATGGCGAGCTCACCCCCGACATGGACGCGGTCGAGGTCGCCGCCCGCGCCGCCGAGGTACACGACTTCATCCAGACGCTGCCGCACGGTTACCTGAGCCTGGTGGGCGAGCGCGGCACCCAGCTGTCGGGCGGCCAACGGCAGCGCATCGCCCTAGCGCGCGCCTTCTACCGCGACCCGGCGATCCTGGTACTCGACGAAGCTACCTCGGCGGTGGACAACGAGACCGAGGCCGCCATCCAGCGATCGCTGGTCCATGCCGCCCGCGGCCGCACAACGCTCATCGTGGCGCACCGACTATCGACCGTCCGCCACGCCGACGCCATTCATGTACTGGATCACGGCCGCATCGTCGAGAGTGGAACGCACGAGGAGTTGGTCGGCCACGACGGGCTGTATGCAGCGCTCTGGCGACTGCAAACCGGCGAAGCAGACTGACGACATTCTCAGATCTCTGGCCGATGTCGGGCTCGGGTCGATCGCGAACACCAAGGAGAAACCGAATGCTCATTCGCCTGGCGGCGCTGTCGTTGGTCGTTTCTCTTGCCGGTGCCCTCGCCATTCCTCCCAACCAGAACGACTCGCGTTCAGCGGCGCTCGAACCAGTGGTCCACGAGGATCTCGGCCTGTCCCTGCAGCTGTTCTCCGACGACTTCGAGAACAATCCGGTAGGTGCCTGGCTGGACGCGAAAATACCTGTAATCACGCTCGGTTGGGCCCGCATCGTCCACCCTGGTGCGCATCGACATGCCGTCGGCGGTGACCTCTTCATTCGGGTCGCCGTAGAAATCCACCGTGTCGTAGTAGTCGAAGAACTGCGGATCCCGGGCGCCAAACTCCTGACGCCGATCCCACCGGGCGATCGCTTCAGGCGACCGTGGCTGCCGCCACGTCATTGGCCAGATGGCGCGGTTCAACCCGGCGTCTGCAGTGACGCTGAGCTCATTGATCAGCCGGATGCCTTCGTAGATTCGAACGCTCCCACCGCCTGCGACAGCCTCGCGGAGATAGTAGTTGATGACCACCCCATACGGCTCGTTCTCGCCGGCGAAGTTCTGGGCGCTGACGGCCCGCTGCGACGGCATGACCCACTGAACCTCGGGCTCTATGTCGAACAGATGCGCGTCACTCGCCATCAACTCGGGGTCGAGCTCCTGCAACGGCGAGATGTCGGCGATGAAGAAGCCACGTCCGTGGGTGCCGACGACGAGATCGTTCTCGCGTGGGTGAATCACCAGGTCGTGGACGCCGACGCTGGGCATGTTGCTCTGCATTCGCGCCCAGTGAGCGCCGCCATCGATGCTCACGTAGACAGCCTTCTCGCTGCCGGCGAACAGCAGGTTCGGATTCTTGTGGTCCTCGACCACCACGTTGATCGGCTCATCGTTGGGCAGGCCGTCGACGATCTCCGTCCAGGTAGCGCCGAAGTCGGTCGTCTTGAACACGAACGGCCGGAAATCGTCGCGCCGCCTGCCAAAGTAGGCGACGAAGGCCGTGCCGGCGTCGTGGTGGGACGCCTCCACGCTCGAAACCCAGTACCCGGGGTTGCCCACGATGCTGTCGTTGAGCAACTCCCAGCTCTCGCCCCCGTCGCGGGTGAGCTGCACGTTGCCGTCGTCGGTGCCGACCCAGATCACTCCCTGTTGCACCGGCGACTCATCCAACGTGGTGAGGGTGCTGTAGGCGAGCGGTCCGACATCGCGGCGCTGCGGGTCGTTGGTGGTCAAATCCGGGCTGATGGCCTCCCAGTTCTCGCCCTGGAAGGCGGAGCGCAGCAGCACGTTGGCACCGTGATAGATGACATCGCTGTTGTGCGGCGAGATGAGCAGCGGCGCATCGAAGTTGAAGCGCAGATCGGAACCTCGATACCGAATGCCCTTGCGCCTTCCCGTCCGCATGTCGACCTTCGACAGCGAGCCGTTCTGCGACTCCGCGTACAGCCATCGGTTGTTCGTCGGGTCGACCTGACAGAAGTACCCGTCCCCCCCGAGCATGTGCTCCCAATCCTCGAAACGGATCGGGAAGCGACCCTTCTTGGTGCTCGGACCCTTCCACGTCCCGAAGTCCTGTGTTCCTCCGTAAACGTTGTACGGATACGCCATGTCGGTACAGATGCCGTAGAACTGTGCCAGGGGCAGCTCGTCGGGGTGGTACCAGTTGTCGCCGGAGTCGTAGGTGATCGCCATGCCGTAGTCGTATCCGAGCAGCATGTGCCGAGAATCGCTCGGATCGATCCACAGCGCATGGTTGTCGCCGCCCCAGCGGAAGGCGAGGCTCCAGGTTCGACCCCCGTCAACGGAATGCTGATTGCCGAAGGCAAGCACGTAGACGTGCTCCGGGTCGTTCGGATCGATGCGGATCTGGCCGAAATAGGAGCCACCCACGAGCGGCTCGGAGTGCGTCCGTAGCCACGTTTCACCGGCATCGTCGGTGCGGTAGACCCAGTTTTCGTACCGGCGCTCCGGCTCCTGCGAATCACCCGGCAGCAGGACGCTGGCGTAGAGAATCTCGGGGTTCCGCGGCGAGATCGTCAGCCCGATCCGGCCGATATCGCCCGGCGGCAGGCCGTCCAGCTTCGTCCAGGTCGCACCCCCGTCGGTGGTCTTGTAGATGCCACCCGCCGGGCCGCCCTGACGGAACATCCACGGGGTGGCGGCGCGGTCATACGCGGCGGCGTAGAGCACTTCCGGATCCTGCGGGCTCATCACCAGGTCGACCACGCTGATGTGCCGATCACCCTCGGTGATTTTCAATACCTGGGCCCAGGTAACGCCTCCGTCGTCGGTCTTGAACACGCCCCGCTCGGCATTGTCGGAGTACAGGTGGCCAAGCGCCGCCACGTAGACGACGTCCGCATCTTGCGGATGAACGACGATGCGGCCGATCTGGTGCGTGTCGCCCAGACCCATGTTCGCCCAGCTCGCACCGCCGTCCGTCGACTTGTAGACACCGTCGCCCCAGTACGAGGCATACGGATCCGTGATGCTGTTGTTGGCCTCGCCGGTGCCGACCCAGACAACATCCGGCTCCGAAGGAGCAACCGCAACGGCGCCCATGGCGATGACGTTCTGATCGTCGAAGATGGGCGCGAAAGTTTGCCCGTTGTTGGTGGTCTTCCATAGACCGCCGTTCGCCGCCGCGACGTAGAAGGTATACGGCTGCTTGGTGCGGTCGGGAACTGCCAGGTCGACGATGCGCCCCCCCTGGCGCGTCGGGCCGATCTCCCGGTAATGGACCCGCTCCAGAAACTGCTCCGAGAGCTGCTGCGCTGGGGCATCGCTGGCGACAGAGATGATTAGGAGCAACGTGGAAAGTGCGGTGACGCACGGGAGCGGTGCGAACTTGGCTCGCATGGGAATTTCCTTGGCTCGGAGTATCGACGAGATTGTGAGAATAGTCGGTCGGCGCGGGCGCTGCGCCGGGCGGATTCGGACGAGCCATGACCGGTAGCCGCCTTTGGCGGGGCTACTGCTCGAGCCGCAATCTCCACGCACGGATGCTGCCGCCCGAGACGCACCCGGCCGTCGTTGACGAGCCGGTCAGTGCAGCGGCTGGAGGCGGCGGCTCACCGGCGAAGGCGGCGATGATCTCGTCGCGGCCGTCGCCATCGAGATCTGCGAGCCTCACGTGATAGCCCTTACAGACCTCACCAGCCGATCCCAGCATGGGGGCGCGCGCCCAGGTTAGCCCGCCGGCATCGTCGCCGACGAAGATCCAAACGGCGCCGGAAGCGTGCGCGGCCACCAGGTCGCTGGCGCCGTCTCCGTTCAGGTCGCCCCAGGCGAGGCCCGCGAAGCCACCCCGGTCCACCAACTCCGCCACCAGATGACTGGAAAACCCTCTGCCCGACTGCCATGCCAGCACGTCGATACGACTCACCCAATCCCCGGCCCGTAGCCGCAAGGAGGCGACGGCAAGCTCGCTTCTGCCATCGCCGTCACGATCGGTCGCGGCGACGGGCGACACATACGCCCGCCGGGGCAGAGCGGTCACATCGATGACGGTCCAACCGTCATCCTGGCGGCCGAAGTTCACGATGTCGCGACGCGAGTAGATCTGCGACGCGGTCACCAGGTCGAGCCGACCGTCGCCGTTGAGGTCGGCAACCGCAAGAGAGTCGCCGAACACCGACTTTTCCGGATCGGGCGGGGTCACCAACTGCCAGCTGCTGGAGGGCGTGCTGGGGTTCAGCCAGACGCGGATCCCGTATGAGGAATCGGCGCCGGTGCCAGGCGTGGTGAAGTCGCCGCGGCCGGGGCCCTCGCCCAGGGCGACCAGATCCGGACGGCCGTCGCCGTTCCAGTCGGCGGCGTGAATGGCTCGGGACGAGAACGGGCGCGCGCTCGACCCGTCACCGGGAACCGCCAGTGCGAGCCCGTCCCGCCAGCTGCGGAAGTTCCCGGCTCCATCGCCGAGCAGCGCCACGATCCCACGGAGATGAACGGCCAGCGCCAGGTCCATGGAGCCGTCGCCGTCAAAATCGGCGGCCGCGGCGTCGCCATAGTCGTACGGTAGGTTCGGGAATGCGGCCGCTTCCCAGCGCTTGAAGCTGCCAGCGCCGTCACCGAGGTAGATGACCGGTCGCCCGTCGCCGGCGCGCGGCGGGCCATGAACGATATCCAGAGCGTCATC
Source organism: Acidobacteriota bacterium (assembly GCA_965205505.1). Lineage (GTDB taxonomy): Bacteria > Acidobacteriota > UBA890 > UBA890 > WLXD01 > DASCOT01. The sequence continues at coordinate 749,089 of CBDBHB010000009.1, read as the reverse complement.
GCCGTTCATGTCGGCAACGTCGAACCCGTTGCGCCACTGTCCACGATCCGGCAGCCCGGCACCGATCAACTCCAACTCGAGATCTTCGGTTCCCTGACCGGTGCCACTCGAAGCGATCAGCAGCATCGCGAGAAGACCCAAAAGCAGCCGCCGCGACGCGGGCAGACAACGGCTCAATCCGTCGATCTACCTTTCGGTACGCGTCGGGACCCTCCGGTCATGGTCACCGGGTTTCCGACACCGAGAAGTCGGGCGCCGCGGGACAGCCTTGGAAGACTATCCCGTCGCCATTGTCGCTTAACAGCGGCCCCCCGATGCCGGCCACACGGGACCGCGCCTTCTTGTGGACGAAGGCGTGACGCACCGTGACGTGGGACTGCAGGGGCTGGCCGCCGACCCCCAGGTCCAGGTACAACCAGCCAACCGAGTAGGGGGTCGGCAGCAAGTTGCTCCCCACCCTGACCTGCTGCGTCTCGGCAGGGAACGGCACCGGAACACCGAAGACTTCCGCGACGAGCTCTTCCTCGTCGTACATCAGGATCTTTTCCTGGCTCAGCGGATACCAGAAGTCGCCCGGGCTGAAGTTGCACTCGAACGGCTGCTGCTCGAAGCCGGAGTCGCGCCACACGACTACCTGACTCGCGGTATTGCTCCTGCCCTGGTTCCAGTACCGCGCCCCCCACGGGGAGACCAGCGGCTCGCGGTTATCGCTGCCGTCCCAGTCGACGTAGCGGCCGTAGAAAGTGTAGGAGCCGGGGCCGAAGGTGGTATCGGTGGTGGAGGTGCCGAATGGCGCCGCCGCCTCGACGGAGACGAGTTGCTCGGTCTCGGCGTACTTCCGCTTGGTGTTGAACACCGTGTACTCGCCCCAGAACACGTTGTCGTCGGTGGCCACGCCACCGCTGCCGAAGTAGCCGCTGTCGCCGGGGAAGAGCGTCGAGCAGTTGTTGACACTGTCGATCGTCACATAGCCGCGGGCGATCTGGTCGGTGTGCCGCTGGCTGAGGCAGAGGCCGCCCACCTGGTTTCCTATGTGCGAGTCGCGCAGGTCGAGCAGCTCGCCGTCGGTAAGCGTGGTCGTGTCCGGCTGTCCTACGCAGCCGTCAGACATGAATCCGGGAATGTCGCCGCGGAACAGGTCGTCCATGTAAATGGTCTGCACATCGTATCCGGTGAGGAACACGTCGAAGGCGAGCGCCGGGATCGACATGTCGGTCCAGAGCACGACGTGGGCAATCGTCGGCGCCGCACTCGCGTTGTTGATCGAGAAGAGCGTCGATTCCTTCTGCTGGGTGCTGTCGAGTTTCTTGAGGTTGACCTCGAAGTAGGGCAGTAGGAGCGTGGCAGCCGACACCGCATCGATCGTGCACAGCTAGGCGACTGCCGGAATGGCGATGGCCAACGCAACGGTAAGCGCAACAGCGACTCGTGTCTTTCTCACGGGGCAGCTCCTGGTGAACGCCCCGACTCGGGGCTGAGTCTCGGGCGCGGATACTGCCGTGCCCCCCCTGCCAAGTCAACGGAATCGGACTCCGGCGCCCTCCGCACGCTCATGTTTCGGTGGGAAAGCGATCAGGTCACAACTACATCGCCCTTTTGGATCATGCCTTCAACGAGCACCGCCCCATAGACTCCGGCCTTGCCATCGTGCGAGAGGGCGACCTTTCGTAGGATCTCCGGATTCGACTCGCCGGTGTCGGGATCCAGACTGATCATCTTGCAGCGCGGATCGCGCTCCAGAATCGAGATCACGGCCTTGGATCCAATTTGCAGCGACTGTCCGACAAGCGCGTCTTCAGAGAATCCCTGGGCACCTTGGAAATCGACGTAGATATTGGCTCGAAAGCATCGCTTGTCGACGGGTGAGCCGATCTCCTCGCCGAGCTGGCCTACGGTCTGCAGACCGAAGAGCGATACCGGACGACAGTCCGTCATCGCCCGCTCCGATCGAAGCAACGTCAGCGCACGTGTGTCGTTGCCGAGCATGTCCAATAGCTCGGGCTGGTCAATGGCGAACAGGTCTCCCGAGGGAGCCTCGACATCGACCATGAGTTCCGCCGGGCTGGAGAAGACGGGGCTCAGGCCGGGCGCGATGCTCTCGGCTTCGGCCAGATTCGGCGGGCACACTGCCTTGTCCGGGTGCCGGAAACGTGGACGATAGCGGAGCATCTCTCCGAGCTCTCGACCCGTCAGGTAGGGAAAGCCCGGGACGCCAGCGGAGCTGCGAAAGGCGAACAGACGATCACCGTACACCCCGGAAAACCCTATGAACGCCTCGTGCAGCTCCTCGCCTCGCATGCTCTTCACTGGATAGCGCCAGAGGCTGTCCACCGTTCCGATGACACCCATCTCTCCGATCCCTCCTCCGTTCACTATTGCGCCCAGGCTTCATTCCAGTCGATACCGTTGTTGTCCTCGAGCTCCCAGTAGAACTTGCTGCGGGGTCGATCGTAGTTGCCGATCTCGTTCATGCTGAGCGAGTTGTAAAGGCGGCCATTGACCATCGAATACACAACCGTGTTGGTGTGCTCGATGTCTTCCAGCGGGTTTTCGTCAAGCACGATCAAGTCAGCGAGCTTCCCTTCCTCGAGACTGCCTATCTGCTTGTCCAGACCGATTGTCATCGCCCCGTTGAGCGTCGCGGCGCGCAGCACACGGTGATTGGACATGCCGCCCTGCGCCAGCAGCCACATTTCCCAGTGCAGCGCCAGTCCAGCGGTCTGCCCATGTGAGCCCGCGTTGATCAGCACGCCGGCATCGTCGAGCTTCTTCATCGAGCGGGACACTGCCCTGAAACCGATGTCCCAGAGCTCGTCCGCCACGTGAATGGTGGTCATTCCCCGGACATGAGGCGGGGCCCCGGCGGGAGTGGCTATGGGGCTGTAACCCGCGGTTACTCTCTGGACGTACGTCCTTGCCTTGGGGTCATCCCACGCGCGCTTGGTCTGATAGATGAAGTTCTCGCCAAACAGCTCGCCGAACGCGACGACCAGCGTTGGCGTGTGAGCGACCTCGCTATGCGCGAACAGCTGGACCAGATCGTCGTAGTAGTTGGCGACCGGAAAGTTGTGCTCCACAGCAACATGACCGTCCAACACCATCGACACGTTGTTGTAGAAGTGGCTTTCGCCTTCGACGTCGACCATGATCCCGGCGTCGCGGCCGGCTTTGACAAGCTGCTGGCGCTGGCTGCGCATCGGCTGCTTGTAGCTTTTGACGATCCCGCCCCCAAGAGCATTCTTGCGAACCATGACTGCCTGAGCGTCGGCAAAGTCGTTGATGGGTGCGTACACGAAGTCGGGTTTCTGTGAGCGCCCGTATACGACGCTTCCCACGTTGACCGCTCGCGGCCCGACGGTGATGCCCGCCAAGTTCATTTCGTGAATGGCGTAGGCAGGCATGTCGGTCGAATAGGGATCGAAGTTGGTCGTTACACCGTAGGCGAGCGCAGCATAGCGGCGCGGTTGCTTCTGCGGCATGAGATCGGCGGGCGCATAGCAGCAATCGATATGACCGTGCATGTCGACCAGGCCAGGCATGATTGTCTTGCCGCTCGCATCGATGACTGTCGCCCCGTCGGGGATCGCGATCTCATCACTGTCGCCGATCGCCCGTAGGCGATTCCCCTCGACGACAACGGTGCCGTCCTCGATAACCTCGTCGCCGTTAATCGTTATGAGGCGGGCGTTGGTGAGGGCCAGCACACCTTCCGGCACATCGGTCGGTACGACCAGGTCGATTGACGCGGCCGGTGCTTCAGGCGCTGCGAACTGCTCGGCGACCGAAGCACGATACAAGGACGATCCCAGCGTCCATTGAACGGTCTGTGAGTCGGCGCTCCAGACGAGGTCGTAGCCACCGTACTCGGTCAGCGCTGCTACCGGCATGGCGTTGCTGTGGAACCTGACCTCCAGAGGAACGCCCGTTTCCCGGTACGGAAGCACGTAGTACTGCTTGTGGTAGCTGAAGGCGAGCCAGGCCAGATCTGGGCTCAACGTCAGCTCCAGAACGTCTGTGCCGAAGGCATGTTCGCGCACATCGAAACCGTCCAGGTTGCTGCTCTCCAACTTGCCCACACGAGTCGCCGTGGAGTAGAAGCCGCCGGCGCCGTCAGAGCTGATATAGGAATAGAAGATGCGCTGGCCGTCCGGCGAGAAGGTCGGCGTGAATCCCCGTTCGGCAACGAAATGGCTCTCGCCGTCGGCAATGGAGACCCAATAGATCCCGGGTTTGGCGCGGTAGCCGCCCATATGCTTGGTGGCAGCCTCGACTCGATAGACGAGTCGCTCCCCGTGTGGCGAAAATGCCGGCTGCCGGATCACGCCGCTGCTGCTTTCGACGGTCCTGGGGCTCCCGCCGCCAGAGGCAATCACGTTCAGCGAGCTGCCGCGCTCGTCGTCCCACTCGACGTAAGCAATCGAGCCGCCATCCGGCGAATAGACCGGTTCCGCCTCGAACGCGGTGGTATCGGTCAGCCGACTCGGCTTTCCTTCAGGCAGCGTCTGTTGCCACAGGTGCCCCAGGGCATTGAAGACGACGGCGCTTCCATCTGGCGCCGGCGCCAGGTGACGAACCGCCCGCACGATCGTCTGCTCTGGCGCCAGATCGATCTCGAAGCGAGCCGTCTTGGTAATACGGTGGCGGGCGGTAACGCGGAACGGAATCTCCTCGGCTGCCGCCGTATCCATGTTGATCTTCAGAAGCTTGCCCTTGCCCCAGATCGCTACATGACGGCCGTCGGGAAACCAGTCGAATTGCGGATAGTACGCACTCTGCTGCATGAAGTCGGCGCGGGCGTCGCGGTCGAGATCATCGTAAATCGGTCGCTGCTGCCGGGTCTCTGTATCGAGCTCGAACAGCACGGTCTTCGCTTTGACGCGCCGAATGAACGCCACTCGCTTGCCGTCCGGCGACACCTGCGGGGTCGTTGCTCCACCAAGGCCACGCAGAATCTCTTCCGTCGCCCCGCTGGCTAGATTTCTACGCTTTATCGCGAAGCCCGCGTGATTCGCATCAACGAAAATACTCGGGCTTCCAACCCGCTCGGTGTAGTAGAAGAAACGCCCATCATTCGAGAACTCTGCTTCGTGCACGTCTCTCTGGTTCGCCGGGGTCTCGACAAGTAGCCGCCCGCTGCCGCCATCGAGATGAAACAGTCGTATTTCCGATGCCCGTACCTTCGGAAATGCCCCATATCGTTTCGCTGCAGCAACATATTCGCCGCCGGGATCCCAGGCAGGTCCGGCGAGCACGTCGGTGGTCTCGTTGGTGATCTGGCGCGCCGCGGAGCCGTCTGCATTGGACACCCAAATATTGTCGCTACCGCTTGCATCGCTCAGGTAAAGGATCTTGCCGCCGTCCGGGCTGAAGCTCGGCATGATCTGCATGGCGGACCCACCATGCAACAACATCGCCTCACCGCCTGTCTCGGGGATGCTGTAGATATCGCCCAGTAGGTCGAACAGAATCCTCCCGCCGTCGGGATGGACATCGACGCTCATCCATGTGCCCTCCGTAACGGTAAACTCAGCGTCGATATAGGGCTGCCCAGTATCGGTCACGTCCCAGTCGCTGTCGGCGCCGAATGACAGCGACGCAAGAAGGATTAGAGCCGGTATCGCGACGCTTCGAACCACCGCTCTGCCACCGGCAACTGGGCGACGCATGGCTCCTCCTTTGGCTAGCTTGCAGATAACGGTGCACCGCTGGCGACTGTCGCCCGGGCCAAGTCTACGATCGCCCGGTCGCAGACCGAGGTGTTCCGGGCTCACGTCCGCTCGCTAGGCTATTGGCCACCCGCGCCCATGGTCACGCAGCCGGTCTCAGGATTACGACTTCCCATACGCGTATGCTACGGCGATTCCGGCGATTCCTTCTTCGACTACGTGCCAGAGAGCATCGACTGCGACTCCCGCAAACGACACGTTCCAGATCCCGACGATGATCAAGGACCAGGGCAGGATCCAAATGAGGCCGAAGAGGGCGCCGAAGCGAAACCCCTCGGCGATCGGAGAGCCGCCCTTGTAGCCAATTGGATAGGCGATCGCCATGAGAAGGCCGAGGACGACGTAGCCCAAGATGATGAATCTGAAGTCGGGCTCTGCCCTGGCCACGGCCTGAGCATGGTCGGCGTAGAAATCTGCCATCAACAGCAAGTGCCAGACGAGAGACAGGGCAAACGCCGTGATCGTTGCGGCGAGCCAAGCGGGAACGAGCTTCTTCATCGGCAACCTCCTTCGTTGTGTCAAAGCGGAAGCGTTCCTATTGCAAACGAAGATGTCAACAGAAAGACACGGTCTCCACACAACCCGCAGCGGCTCTCGGGCCGGTCATTGACAGCCACTGGAGCGATCATGAGACTCGCATCGGTTCCCGGAGTTGTTCTTCTGTCCTTCCTCCTCGCCGCACTCGGCTCCGACGTCTCCGGCCAAGACGGTGCTGGTTACGCAGATCTCTCAGGCCTTTTCGAGGAGTTTCGCGCCTTCTCGCAGGACGATTACCGCGGCGATCTATCCGGCTACGCTTCGGCCATGGAGACCCGGTTTGCCAACCTACAGGATTTTCAGCGTCGCCTGGCGGCGATCGACATAGGCAGCTGGTCGGTCGCCGATCAGGTCGACTACCACCTGGTCCGTGCCGAGATGAACGGGCTCGAGTTCGAGCTTCGGGTTCTGCGTCCATGGGTGCGTGATCCCGCTTTCTACGCCGGCGGCAGGGGCGGCCTGGGTAGGCTCCCCGGCCTGCCTATCGAGGGTGAGCGCATTGCCGAGTTTCAATCGAGGCTGCGGGCAATCCCTGAATACTACGAGCAGGCAAAAGGGAATCTCGGTGGCGGCGACCTATCCCGAATACCCGGTGACCTCGCAATCCTCGCGATTCATGAGCTCGAGCAAGGCGATGATCGGTTGGCGGAATTCGTCGCCCAGCTCGGCGAATACCATCCCGATCTTCTACCCGATGCCCAGGCAGCTGAGGCTGCAATCGACGGCTACCTCGACTGGCTCGAGGGAAACCGGAGCGAGATGACCGCTTCAGCCGGGGTCGGAGTCGAAAACTACAACTGGATGATGAAGAACGTCTATCTGTTTCCCTATACCTGGGATGAGATTCGGACGATCGTGGAGCTTGAGGACAATCGCGTCATCACGTTCCAGAAGCTCGAGGAAAACCGCAATCGCAATCTTCCGCCGCTTACGCCCGTAACATCGCAGGAGGAGCGTCGTCGCAGCGTCCTGAGCTCCCTCGAGCGTGTCATGAGCTTCATCCGCGACGACGAGATCTTCACGGTTCAGGACTACATCGTGGTGGACGACTATCGGCAGGGTCGATTGCGCGCGACCCGCCGCCCGTGGCCCGAAACGCACGACTACTTCTTCAATTTTTCGCACCGCGAATCGCTCATGGAAGAGACCCACGAGATGGTGGGGCACCACTTCGACCTGCTCAGAGCCCAACACGACGACCGGCCCATTCGGGGCGCCAGGGAGCACGAAGGGCCCTATGACATGGCGGTCGCCCGTCTGGAGGGACTGGCGTTCGCTTTCGAGGAGCTACTCATGCACGCAGGCTATCTCGACGAGCGGCCGCGCAGAGCACGAGAAGTCGCCTACGAGCAGGCGGCGTTTCGCACGGTCAGGGCGCTCGCAGACGTGTATATGCACAGTCGGGATTGGAGCCTGACGGAGGCGATGGAGTTTGCCGTGGCGAATGCGCCGCACGGGGAACTGCTCGATGACAGCCCTCACCTGTGGGGTGAGATGCAGACTACCCTGGTGCATGTCGGCTGGCATGCGCAAATGGTGGTCGGTAAGGTCCACTTCATGAAGCTGTTCCGCGACCGAGCACAGCAGTTGGGCGACGACTTCACCGTGAAACAGTTCATGGACGAGTTCTATACCGCAGGCGTGATCCCCGTGTCGCTGATCCGCTGGGAGATGACCGGGCATGACGACGAGATCAAAGAGCTATGGCCGGAATCTTCTCGATGAGACACACAGCTCCGCTGCGACCGATCCGAGACATGATCCTGGAGGCAACCGTGAGAGCTGAGCTCCGTTCTGCGCGTGCGGCTTTCGCGCCCGCCGTCCTCATCGGAACGCTCGTGTTCGGTGCAGCCATGCCAGCAGCCGGTGCAGCCATGCCGGCCGCGGCCGGCGCCCAGGACGACTACGGAGCCCTGCTGACGCTCTTTGAAGACTGGAGACAGTTCGCGGCGCCGCGGCTCGACGACGGGGTTCCCGACTACACGGCAGCAGCCATGGCCGAGCAGCAGAGCGAGCTGCGCGCGTACCACGAGCGCCTCGACGCCATCGAGCCCGCCGGCTGGCCGGTCGAGCAACAGATCGATTGGCGACTGGTCAAGGCGGAGATGAACGGCCTCGACTTCGACCACCGGGTGCGCCGACCGTGGGCCAACAACCCGGCGTTTTACGTGATGCTCTTCCCGGAGGAGTCCGACGTGCCGGCGCACGAGGGGCCGGTTATCCACGGCTGGATCGACACCTGGACCTACGAGTATCCGCTTTCGGCGCCCGCCGCCGCTGAGCTCACCGAGCGGATCCGCGTGATCCCGTCCCTGTTGGAACAGGCGCGCCGCAACCTCGTGGGTACGGGGCACGATCTGTGGCGACTGGGCATCCGCTCGGTGCGCGGCCAGAGTCGTAATCTGGCGATCTTCGGACAACACGTGGCTGGCACCAGCGCGGCGCTCGACACGGCCGTGCAAGGCGCGATTGCCGCGACCGATCGGTTCGCTCAGTGGCTCGAGCAGGAGCTTCCGTCGAAGACCGGAATATCGGGTGTCGGCAAAGACCACTACACCTGGTACCTGAACAACGTGCACCTCGTTCCGTATACGTGGGAAGAAGAAGTGACGCTGATGCGGCGCGAGCTGTGGCGCGCCCACGCCAGTCTGCGGCTGGTGGAGAACCGCAATCGCCACCTGCCACAGCTGACTCGTATGCAGAACGCCGAGGATTACGACGCCGCGCTCAACGCGGCGGTCACCGAATACATGGATTTCCTTCAAGAGGAGGAGATCCTGACCATCCGTGACTACATGGATGGCGCGCTGCGCGAGCGGATCGGCAGATTCGCGCCGCCAACAAGGCCGGATGGTCTGCGCGGCTTCTTCTCTGAGGTGGAATATCGAGACGGCGAGGTCATGCGCACGCACGGCTACCACTGGTTCGACCTGGCGAGGATGCGAGAGGAGCCGCACGAGAGCCCGATTCGCCGCGTTCCGGCGCTGTTCAACATCTACGACGGACGTTCGGAGGGAATGGCCACGGGCGTCGAGGAAATGATGATGCACGCCGGCGCCTTCGACGATAAGCCTCGTGCCCGCGAGCTGATCTGGATCTTGCTGGCCCAACGCGCCGCCCGGGCCCTCGGCGGCCTGATGCAGCACGGGCAGGAATGGACCCATCAGGAGGCCTGCGACTTCGCCTCTGAGTGGGTGCCGCGTGGCTGGCTGCCGGCCGACGGCGACACGATCCAGGGCGAGGAGCATTTCTACCTCACGCAACCCGGCTACGGGACCAGCTACTTGATCGGCAAGATCGAGATCGAGCGGCTCCTGGCAGAGCGCGCCATCCAGCGCGGCGACGAATTCTCGCTACGCAGCTTCATGGACGAGTTCGCCGCGGTGGGGGTGATCCCGGTGTCGATGGTGCGCTGGCAACTGACCGGGCACGCGTACGAGATCAACCGTTGAGCCGATGACCATCGCCTCTTGCTACTGACGCGAACGGGACCCAGCAATATGCAACGAACCTCTGTTACAGGACACTAGTTTCAAGCAAGGATATTGTTGACCGATGTTCTTACGAGCAATCATCTCGCTCGTCTTCGTCTGGATGTTCTTCCGGATCCTCGACCGAATCTTCGGGCTCGGCTCGCGGCGCGCCGGCGATGGTCCTTTCTCGCCCCCAGGCAAACAGGGCGCCGGCCATCGGATTACACGCCCGAGGCAACGAAGCGAGCGCAGCAAGGCATTGAAGATCCTCGCGTTGGACGCGAGCGCTAACGACGATGAGGTCCGTGCCGCCTACCTCAATCTTGCCAGCAAGTACCATCCAGACCGCGTCACACACCTCGGCCCGGAGCTGGTGGAGCTAACCGGCGAGAAGTTCAAAGAGGTTCAAGAAGCCTACGACCAGCTCACCGGCCCGCGCCGGCATTGATACGCCGCGGCTCATGCGCCACTAGCCGCCTTGTCCCCGCCTCCAGGCGCCGTGCTCCTTCTTCAAGAACGGCACGCCCTCGACCATCCACGCTGGGGCCGGCGTGTACTGCAAACGTCACCGTACTCATGATCAGGAGTCGGTCGCAAAGAGTCTGCGACGCACAGCATCGAATCCGTCGGGAGGTCTCGTGAAGACGATGAAGATTTGGACGGCTGGGTTGGTTCTGCTCTTGGCAACGCCGCTTTCGGCACAGGGACCGACACCGGTGGATCGCGCTACCTATGAACCGTTGGATGACGGAGCTCTCCAACTGGGGACGCTGGGGAGACAACGACCAGCTCGGCACCCTGAATCTCATCACGCCGGAGAAGCAAAAAGCAGCCGCGGCCTTGGTAACAAAGGGCATCTCGGTATCGATGGCGCATAACACGCTCACCGAGAGCAGTCCCGATAACGGCAATCCCTATCGCCACGAGATGCTGCTGCATGGCGCCACTGAGGGACCCTGGGCCGTCGACAACATCGGTGTGGTCTTCCACGGATATGCTCACAGCCACATGGACGCGCTCTGCCATCGCTTTCACGATGGGACGACGTACAACGGCTATGCCCGCAGCAGCGTGACCGAGGCCGGATGCGGGCAGCTGGCGGTGACGGCAGCTCGCGACGGCATCTTTGCGCGCGGCATTCTCATGGATATCCCGCGGCTCAAGAACGTTTCCTACCTCGCCAGCGGTACCCCGATCTACATCGAAGATCTGGAGGCCTGGGAGCGGCAAGCGCAGGTCACTGTGGGCGAGGGAGACGTGCTACTGATTCGCACCGGGCGGTGGGCTCTGCGAGACGAGAACGGCCCATGGGCCGTCGCGGAGCAAGAGGCAGGACTCCATGCCTCGACGATCAAGTGGCTCAAGGAGCGCGGCGTCGCGATGCTCGGAAGCGACTCGGCCGCCGACGTGTTCCCATCCGGTGTCGAAGGCGAGACCCATCCGGTCCACGTCCTGGCACTCGTGGCACTGGGCATGCCGATCTTCGACAACCTCGATCTCGAAGACGTCGCGGCGGAAGCAGCACGGCAGAACCGTTGGGAGTTTCTGCTGACGGCGGCGCCCCTGCGTGTTCCCGGCGGAACGGGATCGCCACTGAATCCAATCGCAACCTTCTAGCACGGTGTTGCACAACGCTGATGGGCCAGAGTTCTTCAAGCAATGGCAACTGTTTTGCCTGCGGCACCTCCCTGATGGTTCGCTGGGCGATGTCGCGCGAATGGAGTGTTGTGCGGAAGACGTCTAGCATTGCTCGGGCGCCCGGGGGGCAGACGTTCAACGACCTAGGGAATCAGTAACCAGGAGGTGTCGCGATGCTGGGGATCCAACAATCGATCAGGACGGCTCTGTGTGTGGGCCTTGTCATGGCGACTGGCCTGTTAGCTCGGGCGCAGGAGAGCGTGCCGGAGCCGGTGGGCGAGTGGCACTACTACGGCGGTGACAAGGGGTTCACGAGGTACTCGCCTCTCGATCAGATCAATCTCGACAACGTCGGCGATCTCGAGATTCTCTGGCGTCGCCCCAAGGTAACCGCCCAGCTGAAACAGGCGTTCCCCGATCTCAACGTCAACGACAACCTGCGGTCGACGCCGATCATGGTCGGTGGGGTGCTCTACGCCCCCAACGGCGTTGGGCTGGTGGAGGCCTTCGACGCCGGAACCGGCAAGACGGTCTGGGAACAGGAGCCGTTCGACAGCACCCCGGAGGGCATGAGCGGTTCGAGCTCCCGCGGCCTCGACTACTGGGAGAGTGGCACCGACCGGCGGGTGTTCGTGGCGAGGCGCCGGTATCTCTATGCCCTCAACGCCAGAACCGGCGCCTACTACCCCGACTTCGGCGAAAACGGGCGCGTCGACCTTCACCGCGACTTGCCGTGGGCAGAATACAGCTGGTCGATCGCCGCCCCGGTCGTCGTCGGCGATGTTGTGGTCGTCGCCGGGAACGGTGGTGGCGGTGGCGACTTCGGAAACAAGAAAGAAGCTGCTCCGGAGGACGTACGGGGTTACGACGTGCGTACGGGCGAGCTCGTGTGGACGTTCCACGTGAGGCCGCGGCCGGGTGAGTTCGGCGACGACACCTGGGGCGACTCGTGGTGGTACGGGGGCGCCATGGGTGCCTGGGGCGGGCTCAGCGCCGACGAAGAGCTCGGCTACGTGTATGTGCCGCTGACCGCTCCCAGCAACAGTCTCTACGGCGGCCACCGGCCCGGGGACAACCTGTACGCTGACAGCCTTGTGGCCATCGACGCCAAGACTGGCAAGCGCGTTTGGCATTTCCAGATGGTTCATCACGATCTGTGGGACTACGACAACATCGGCGCCCCTGTTCTCGGTAACATCACGGTCGATGGCAAGCAGATCAAGGCGGTGATGCAGCCCAACAAGACCGGGTTTGTCTACGTCTTTGATCGGGAGACGGGCGAGCCGGTGTGGCCGATCGAAGAGCGGCCTGTGCCGCAGTCGACGGTTCCGGGCGAGCAGACCTCGCCGACGCAGCCGTTTCCGACCAAGCCGCCACCGTTCGACCGTCAGGGCTTGACCGAGGACGACCTGATCGACTTCACGCCCGAGCTCAGGGCCGAGGCACTCAGGATCATGAATCAGTACGTCACCGGTCCGATCTTCACGCCGCCGTCGTTGGCGGACGAGGCGGCGAACGGAACGATCGTGGTACCGGGAACCTGGGGTGCGGCGAACTGGCACACGCCGGCGTTCGATCCGGAGACCGGCGTTTTCTACGCCGCGTCGCACACGCTTCCGTACATCAACGACATGGTCGAGGCCACCGGCGACGCGACGATGGATTACGTGATCAAGAGGGCACCAGCGGGGGCAGGCCGCGGCTGGCGACAGAGCCATCAGGAACTGGCCACGCCATTCGGACTCCCGCTCACCAAGCCACCCTACGGGCGGCTCACGGCGATCGACATGAACCAGGGGGAGCACGTGTGGCAGGTCGCGGTTGGTGATGGCCCACGCAATCACCCCATGTTGCAAGATCTCGACCTGCCGCCGCTCGGCATCGCCAACCGGGCGGCCCCGCTCGTCACCAAGACAATGCTGTTCATCGGCGAGGGGAGTGACGCCATGCCAGGCGTCGCCCGCGGTCACTGGGGAACCATGTTCCGCGCGTTGAACAAGGCCACCGGCGAGACGATCTGGGAGATAGAGCTGCCGGCAGGTACGACGAGCGCGCCGATGACCTACCTGCACGACGGCAAACAGTACGTCGTCGTGGCCATTGGCGGCCGCGACTACCCGGCCGAATGGGTCGCGCTGAGCTTACCGTAAGGCAGCCGCTGATGGACGTGGCGCGATCGGAGCCGGTGCCGGGGAGCATGGCGCTGCTGCGTTGATACGTACGCCGATATGAACCGCCGAGAAGCAATACACGGCTCACCCGTACGGCAAGGTGGAACTTCGGGCCCAGCGCAACCCGAGGCGCTACAGCAGGCGCCCGAAATCCTGATTCGCGGTGGGCGGATCATCAACGCCGACGGCAGCCAGACGGCCGATGTGCGCATCCTGGGAGATATGATCGCCGAGGTCGCGCCGGATCTCGCTGCCGGCACTGAGGCGCGCGTCATCGACGCAACCGGCCACCTGGTCATCCCCGGCGGCATCGACCCGCACACACACATGCAAGGGGCTTTCGTTGACGATCTCACCACCGGCACCTCCGCGGCGCTGGCGGGCGGCATCACGACGGTGGGGACGTTCGCATATCCGCGTGACGGCGAAACTGCGGTGGAGGCGATGGACCGGTGTCTTGCCGAGGTCAGCGTGAGCGCCATCGGTGACGTGTTTTTCCATGCCTTCACCTGGCCGCCAAGCGCTGAGTTTTCGGCGATGATGCCCGAGCTTGCGGCGCGGGGGCAGCCGAGCCACAAGATCTTCATGACGCAGTCGGATTTCGGGCAGCACAGGAGCGCCTTGATCGATGTGCTCGAGGCGGCGCGAAAAGCCGGGGTCGTCACGCTCATGCACTGCGAGGACGGTGCGATGCTGGACGCTGCGCTTCGGCGGCTCCGCCTGGAGGGTCGAACCTCGCTCCGCCACTACGCCGAGAGCCGACCCGAGATCGCGGAAGTGGCGGCCACCCAGGAGGCCGTTGCATTGTGCGAGCTCACGAGGGCGCCGATGCACTTGGTGCATCTTTCGTTGTCTCGGGCGCTGGCGGCGGCGCGTAGCCCGTACGGTGTGCGCTTGCCGCTCAGCATCGAGACGAGACCCCTCTACCTCTACTTCACCGAGGAGTGGCTCCGGGGAGAGGACGGCCCCCTCTACATCGGCCAGCCGCCGCTGCGGTCGGCGGCTGACGTCGATGCCATGTGGCGGGGCCTCGCGGACGGGCGCATCGACTTTCTAGCCACCGACCACGCGCCTTGGACACGGGAGCAGAAGCTGGACCGGGAGCTCGATGTAGGGCGGCTTCGGCCGGGAGTCAGCGACCTCCGTTTCATGCGCCCCGTGCTCTTCTCCGAGGGTGTTCGCTGGGGACGAATCTCCGAAGAGCGGTTCGTCGAGGTCACCTCGACTGCAGCGGCCAGGACGTTCGGACTTTACCCCGAGCGTGGCACCGTTCGTGAGGGCTCAATCGCCGACGTGGTGATCTTCAACCCGGAGCTCGAACGGTTCGCGACTGCTAGCGACGACCCCTCGCGCTCGGATTACACGCCCTTCGAGGGATGGGCGGTCACCGGCTGGCCCGTGCTCACCATCCGCCGAGGCGAGGTCGTCTACGAAGAAGGACGCGTTACGGGCGAGCCGGGGAGCGGAAGGCCGGCCGTAAGGCGACCGCGAAGAGCGTGATGGTCGTGTTCTCTACCGGGTGCCTGCTAGCAGGCCGCGGCTCGGAGGTTCGCCGAGCTGAGATCTCCTCCTCGGTGAACCTCGGGGGCGATGTGCTGGGGGCAGTTCGCGTCCCACGCCTCGACGTGAAACACGAGCGCGCGCTCGACGCTTGCTCCATAGGCTGGGTCGACCAGGCGCTCGAGGAGTGACGGTGTATCTTCGACGAACTCCGCGTATCCCCAGATCTTGATACGTCGCCGATTCGGGTAGTCCATCAAGAAGATGAAAGCGCGATTGTTCTCATCGAGGTTCCCGACCGATATGTACTGGCGGTTCCCGGAGAAATCGGCCAGCGCCAGCGTCTTGTTGTCGAGGACCTTGATGAACCCCGTCGGACCACCGCGATGTTGGATGTACGGTTGGCCGTCAGCGCTGGCCGTTCCGAGATAGAGGGAGTCGCGCTGGCTAATGAAGTCAGCGAGCTCAGGTGTAATCTCGCCGCTCCATCCACCCTTCTGCTCCATGCGGGCGTATCCAGCTCTGGATCCGCGTTGCTGCTGTGCCGCCTTCACTGAAGAGGTGAATGCGATGTCGCTGGCCGGGCGTGCCATGTTCATGTGCTCCTTCGAGGCTTTATACTGAACGTTCGGTTTTCTATCCGCACAAGAAAAATGGTGATCATGACGAGTTCTCCTCGAGCAGCTCATCTGGGAGCTCCGCCATCATCCGACGGAACGGTTCGGTGTCGTTCAGACCCCGCGCAACCACGAGCGCTCCCTGCAGTCTCATGACCGCATCCTCTGCCCGGCGCCGCGCAATCCGACGAGGGACGTTCGCGTCTTCGATCACCGCGCTTAGCGCATCGATCCACGCGGTAAAAGCGCCCGCCAGCTCGTTTGCGAAGCGCTCGGATCCACCACTCAGCACCATCGACCCGAGCAGGCAGTTCTTGGTACCGCCCGCGTAGAACCGCTCGACAGCCTTCATCGAGCCGGTGATTCGCTCACGCGGATCCCCCGGCTCCTCCAATTGAGCCAGGATCTCGCCCACTTCCTCGCCGACTTTCCGGAACACCTCTCGGACCATCTCGTCCTTTCCACCAGGGAAATGGTGGTAGAGGCTAGCCCGCCCGAGTCCGGTAGCTTCGGCGATTCGGCTCAGGCTGGTCGCCGCGTACCCGTGGCCGCGGAACTCTTCCGCGATCCGTTCGACGACTTCGTCACGACTCAGTTTGGTTCTTGGCATTCGAGACCTCGGACTTACTGTAACGAACGTTCGGTCAATTGTCGACACGGAGCGAACACTGTGGTACTTGATGGTGTGGCTTCCGGGGTCAGCTGCGGTGGCGGTTGCGGCCATCGTATTCGGAGCGGCGCATTTCTACCTCGGCTGGAAAGGGGCGGTTCAGGCGACGGTGGCCGGCGCCGTCTTCTGCGTCGCCTATCTGCTTACCGAGTCCCTCTGGGTGGTGATCGTGGTGCACGCCATGGTGGATATCACAATCGGACTCACTGGCAGTGCGGCACTCGATCGGACTGTGCCCGATGCTGCGAGCGAAGGCCGAGATAATCGCCGCGAGTGACCCGGGTCGAGCTTCAACAATCAGCAGCCATGACAAGTGAGGTCGATGTGGAGTGGATAATCAGAACCGCCGAGACCGCTGATGCTGAGTTGTTCCCCTCCGCCGCCCGCAAGACCGATGCTGGCAACGGCAGGGCGAGGAGATACGACGGCCATGAGGATCAACGTCCACAGTCCGGCAGCGATGATGGTCAGCACGATCTTGGTGTAGCGATCTACTTTCACGGCGACTCTCCTGCATAGGGTCTTGAGTGGGTCTTCGGTAGTCTTGGCGAAGCGGACAATTGAGCAGCGAAACGCAGGCCGATGTCACGGAAGTGGCCCCAGAATCCGAGAGAGCCCTTAGTGACGGGCCGGGACAATACGCTTAGGTAGGGCGCCACGATACGTGTCCACAATTCGTAGCCCGTCTCGCTCAGGTGAAGACCGTCTTCGACAAACAGCGCCGGGCGAGGGTTGCCGTCGTGACCGAGCATTGGCGTGGCGGTGTCAACGTAGAACAGTAGCGAATGCTCATCCGAGTAGTCGCGAATCAGGTTGTTGGCCTGCTTCATTCGAGGCCACAGAGCCCAGCGGCTCAGGCTGGGCTTGATGGGCAAGAAGAGGATCGGCGTCACCGGCAACGCTTCATGCACCAGGCGGACGAACGCGCGGTAGTCCTCGAACACCTGCTCTGGACTCTTCTGAGCTGCGACATCGTTGTCGCCAGCGTAGAAAACGACGGCGATCGGCGCATACTTCAACACGATGCGCTCGACGAAATGGTGCACGTCGGAGATGTGAGCCCCGCCGAACCCGCGATTGACGACGGAGACATCCGGAAAAGACTCGGCCGTAGGCCAGTAGCGGATAGTCGAACTACCCACGAACAAGACAGGCTGTCGAGGTACAGCGTTCTTAAGATCCCATTGCTCGAAGGCGCTGATCTCGTCGGCAAAACGGGCCGGATCCGGGTCAGCCTGCGCATGTAGAGTGACCGGCGCCAGCATGGCGAAACCCACCGCCAAGAGCGCGCCAACAAGGACGTATCGACGCAGCATGGACATGAGCTCCTTGTTGACTTCGTGTTTTCAGGTATCTGGAGATCTCGTTGGATCCAGGCGCATAGCCGGCGTCGCCAGACTCGGCTGGGGACACTAAGGGTCTGTCGGCACGAGCCGCTTCAGCTCGTCGAACCAGTTGAGGACGATGACGATGTCCGGGGCCTCCTGCTCGCCCTGCCGGACCATCACGAACGCCTGACCATCCGGCGCGATATCGAAGTCTCGTTGGATCCGACCGGTACTGCTTATCACGAGGTAGTCGCCGCCGAATAGGGGTGGCACCGTCCCCGCCCGAAACTCGGGCTCGAACGAGATCGGTACGGTCATCAAACTGCGGGCGCTCTGACTCCAGAAGAAGAGCTCGCGTCCGTCGGGTCCCCAGAACGGCGAGTGCCCACCGTCGCCCGAGATCCGAACTCGCCGGCCTTCGCCTGAAAACGGAGCGACGTAAATTTCATCGCCACCGGATTCATCAGTTGAAAGTGTGGTGGGTCTGGCGTAACCAGACCCACCAGAGTTCTTCAGCACTCTGCTAGTCGGGCAGACCGAACGTCACCAGGGTGTGCCCGGAGATCACCGAGACATACTGCTGTCCATTGACCATGAACGTGACCGGTGCCATTACGATCTGCCCACCGAGGCTCGCTTTCCACAGTGGCTCCCCACTCTGCGCATCGATCGCGTAGAAGTAACCCTCACGGCCGCCGGTGAACAGCAAGTCCGTCGCCGTGGTCAGCATGCCACTGTCGCTGACGTCGAATTGATCGAGCTTCCACCGCGGCTCGCCGGTCAGTGGGTCCATGGCGATCACCGCACCGTGTCCGACCTCGTCGGTCCAGTTGTTGATCGGGGAGGATCGTCCGATGCCGATCGTCGGCGCGCCAGGCGCCGGTGCGAGCACCCTGAAGCCACCGCCGAGGTAGGGACGGCCCGGCTCATACTCGGAAACTTCCTTCCGATAGATCGTCGCGTAGTCCTCCCAGGCGGCAAAGTAGAACAGCCCCGTCCGCGGGCTGTAGGAGGGCGGATACCAGTTGGTGCCACCCTGGTTGCCCGGCCATGTGGGAGAGCCCTCCGGCTGAGGCGTCGGCATCGGCCTTCCGTTGTCGTCCAGACCGCTCGACCAGTTCACCTTGACGAACGGCTCCCCCAACAGGAACTCGCCGGTGACGCGATCGAGCACGTAGAAGTAGCCGTTGCGGTTCGCCCACAACATCAAGTTCCGAGGCACCCCGTTCCAGTCCATGTCGGCCAGCACGGGGACCTGAACCGAGTCGTAGTCGTAACCGTCGTTCGGGGTGAACTGGAAGTGCCACTTCAGCTCACCGGTGTCGGCGTCGAGGGCCACGACCGTGTCCGAGTAGAGATTGTCGCCCGGACGCTGGTCGGCGTTCCAATCGGGACCCGGGTTGCCCACACCCCAGTACGTCAGGTTGAGCTCGGGGTCGTACGAGCCCGTGATCCACACGGACGCACCACCGTGCTCCCAGTCGTCACCCTCCCAAGTCTCGTGGCCAGGCTCGCCGGGACCGGGAATCGTGTAGAAGCGCCATGCCTCCTCGCCGGTGTCGGCGTCGTACGCCGCGATGTAGCCCCGTATCCCGAACTCACCA
Source organism: Acidobacteriota bacterium (assembly GCA_965205505.1). Lineage (GTDB taxonomy): Bacteria > Acidobacteriota > UBA890 > UBA890 > WLXD01 > DASCOT01. Next base: position 729,825 of record CBDBHB010000009.1, on the reverse strand, counting down.
CCCCCGACGCCGACGATCACCTTGTCCTTCACGACGAGGGGCGCCATGGTGATCGAGTAGGCGAGATTCACGTCCCCGACTTTGACCTTCCACAGCGGCTCACCATTGATCGCATCGAGGGCGATGAGATGCGCGTCCAAGGTGCCCATGAACACCTTGTCGTCGAGCACGGCCACGCCGCGGTTGTTGGCGCCGCAGCAAACGGTAGCGTTCGGGGCGTTCGTGTACCGGTACATCCAGAAGACCCGGCCGGTGACGGCATCGACGGCCATGACGTCGTTGGGTCGCTCGGTGACGTACATGATTCCGTCGACGACGATCGGGTTCGACTGCCAGGCCCCGAATGCCTGATTCTGGAGCATCCACTTCAGCTCCAAGTCGTCCACGTTCGACGCCGTGATCTGGTCGAGACGACTGTAGCGCTGACTCGCGTATGTGCCGTTGTAGGTGAGCCAATTGTCCGGCTCGTCAGCTGCGCTCAGGATCCGCTCGTAGGATACCTGCGCCAGTAGTTGATGGGGCGCCACGAGACCTCCGACGATGAGCCCCAAGAGCATCGTGCGTTGGACGATGTTCATTGGAGGCCTCTCAGCGAGAGCAGGTAGCCGATAACATCAGCGACCTCGTCGCTGGAGAGCGTCGTCGGCTCCATAGTGGGTGATCGACTCACCTCGAATTCGACCAGATCGGCTTTCAGGAGCGAACGCAGTCGCCCCTCCGAATCGATCAGTTGCACCGTGTACGTGTCCTCGTTCAACCGCCTACCGCTGATGGTCTCGCCAGCGCGTGTCGCAGCTCGCACGGGCCGATTGATCGGCAAGAGCGCGGCGGCCGGATCGAGCAGGGTCCGCTGCAGTGCGGCGGGCGTGCGAACGGAGCCAATGTCGCTGAGATCCGGCGCGGTCCGGGGGCCCCGTCCGTTGACGCGATGGCACGAAGCGCAACCGTCTTCCGATTCGAAGAGCACCCGCCCGCGTCTCGCCTCACCGACCTTGACCGCCGTGCCCTCAGGATCGAACCCCGCTCGGATGAACGCCACAATAGCGTCGAGCTCGGTTGGGTCAAAATCGAAACCAGGCATGCGCGCCTCGGCCAGCCCTGTTGTGATCAACTGGCGGAGAGCGAAATCCGACAGCGGCTGGCGGAACTGTCCGAGTCTGAGATTTACGCCGTCCACACCGTCGCCGGTCGGTGCATGGCACAACGCGCACTCCGCCGCGTAAAGCCGGGAGCCCGCTTCGACATCGGCGCTGGTGTACTGATGATCTCCGAGGCCTTGCGCCACGCCCTCTTCGGAGGAAGCGAACAGCGAAATGGCACAGAGCCACAAGGATGATAGACGGATGAATCGGCGCATGGTCATTTCGCTCGACTGGGGGCGGTGCTCTAACAAGACGGTTTGGATGAGCGCCTGAAGCCTATCGCCAGCGCGTGCGAGATCCAACGGAGGCAGACGGGAGGCCTCTGGCGGAGAGTACCGCTGCTCGACTGCCTCGCACCCACGACACCGGCGCCCAGTAAGATGAGATCGGCGGACTTGGCAGGAACTCGGCCCCGGATTCCACATCATGACGAGCTTCGAAAACCGTTTGCGGCGGGCCGTCCTCGTGCTGCTAGTGCTCGTCGTGCCTCTCGCGGCAGCCGCGCAAGACATCCCGCTACCGGAACACCCGCGCCCCGACTTCGAACGCCCGCAATGGCGCAACCTCAACGGGCCGTGGTCGTTTCGCTTTGATCCGCAGGATGACGGCATGCAGAGGGGGTGGGAGTGGAGCTCGGCGTCGTTCGAGCAAGAGATCCTGGTGCCGTTCTCCTGGGGAGCGCCACTGTCCGGAGTGGCCGATGAGGCTGACATCGGCTGGTACGCCCGCGATGTCGAAGTCCCGGTGGCGTGGGACGGGCGGCGGGTCTTCCTCGTCGTCGGGGCGAGCGACTGGCGCACGACCGCCTGGCTCGACGGGTATGAGTTGGGCAACCATCGCGGCGGCTACACCCCGTTCGCCTTCGAGCTGACCTCACACATGCGTCCCGGCGCGATCCAACGTCTTGTGCTTCGCGTCGACGACACGCCGCATCCGTTCAAGTTGGAGGGCAAACAAGGCTACGGCCCGGCGCGCGGTATCTGGCAGACGCCCTACCTGGAAGTGCGCGGCGACGCCCCGCTCGACGCCGTGCACTTCACCCCCGACCTCGCAGCCGACAAGGCGACCGTGACCGCGTATCTGCTCGAGCCCGCACCCGCCGATTTGGCGCTGCGGTTGACGTTTCGAACGGGCGGGGTTGCACCGGTCAGCTACCCGGTGCCTGCTGGGTCCGAGTCGGTGACATTCGAGGTGCCCGTCCCCGAGGCGCGGCTGTGGTCGCTCGACGATCCGTTTCTTTACGAAGTCGAAGCCCGGCTCGAGGGGGCGAACTTGGCCGCGGACCAGGTGCAGACGTACTTCGGGATGCGCGAGGTCTCGGTGGTCGATTTGCCGGGGACCGACATACCCTATGTGGCGCTCAATGGCGAGCCGCTCTATCTGCAGTTGGCGCTCGATCAGGCGTATCACCCGCAGGGCTTCTATACCTTTCCGAGTGATGACTTCATGCGCGACGAGATCCTGCGGTCGCGCCAGATTGGGCTGAACGGCCAGCGCATCCACGTCAAGATCGGGATTCCGCGCAAGCTCTACTGGGCCGACCGGCTGGGCCTGCTCATCATGGCCGACGTGCCCAACAGCTGGGGCGAGCCGGATGATGCGATGCCGGGCGAAGTCGAATATGCGCTCCGCCGGATGATCCGGCGCGATTACAACCATCCCGCCATCTTCTCCTGGGTGCCCTTCAACGAGACCTGGGGGCTCTATACGGGCGAACAGCCACAGCGTCAGTACTTGCCGGAGACGCAGGAATGGGTCGTCTCGATGGTCGATCTGGCCAGACGCCTCGACCCGACGCGGCTGGTGGAGGACAACTCGCCCTGCTGCGGAATCGGCCACACCGAGACCGACCTCAACTCGTGGCATTCCTACCGGCCCGGCTGGGAGTGGGACAAGTACCTCGACGAGATCACCCAGAACACGTTTCCCGGCTCGACCTGGAACTTCGAGGCAGGCTATGAGCAAGCCCGTCAGCCCAACATCAACAGCGAATTCGGCAACGTCTGGGGCTACGAAGGCAGCACGGGCGATGTCGATTGGAGTTGGGATTATCACCGCGCCGTCAACGCCTTCCGGCGGCATCCGCAGATTGCCGGCTGGCTCTATACCGAGCACCACGACGTGGTCAACGAATGGAACGGCTACTGGCGCTACGACCGCTCGGAGAAAGAAACCGGCCTTTCTGCCCTTGTCGAAGGCATGACGCTGGCCGATCTGCACGCCCGGCTCTACATCGCCCCCGGCGGCGACCTCAGCCGCGCCGTCGCCGCGGGCACGACGGTCGAGGTGCCGCTCTGGGCCTCCTTCATGACCGGCAGCACTGCCTACGGCGACACGCTGACGCTGCGCGCCCGGCTCTACGGATGGGATGCGCTGGGCCAGCAGCAGACCTTCTACACAACCACTCTACCGATCCCCTACCAGCCCTGGATGAGCCGGGCGCTGGAGCCGCTCGCCGTGCCGATGCCTGACGCGGGTGCCGTGGCCGTGCTGGCGCTCACGCTCGAAGATGCGACGGGCAAGGTGCAGCACCGCAACTTCACGACCTTCGTCGTCGAAGGGACGCGGCCAGATGAAATGCGGCTCGCGAACGGCAACCGGGCCCGCGTGCTCCGCCTAGAGCCGGGCGATTTCGTGAAGGCCGACTGGTCGCTCAAACAGTGGCAGGTACTCGATGGGCTGAAGGTGAACGGTGCCGGAGCGGGCTTTTTTGAATACCGGATTCCCTGGCCGGACGACCTGTCGTTGGACGAGGTCGACGCGGCTGCCTTCCTGTTCGAAGCCTCGGCCAAACAACTTTTCGGCAAAGACCGCGACGACGACGACGAGCAACTGGGGGATGACTACATGCGGGGCGGGGGTATGCAAGACCCCAGCCGCAACCCGAACTCCTACCCGATGACGGATGAAACCCGCTTCCCGAGCGCCGTGACTGTGCACGTGAACCTGGCGGTGGCCGGGCGCTACGAACTGCCCGACGATCCCGCCGATCATCGCGGAATCCTCTCCTGGCACGCCCAGCTGCGAGACCGGCGGCTGCGGGAGGCAGGGTCGTATGGCGAGCGGATCCAAGTGCCGATTCCGCGACCGGCCCTCGCGCAGGCCGCGACCGACGGGACCTTCACCATCCGGCTCGAAGTCGACGCCGCGCTACCGGGCGGGCTGGCCCTCTACGGCGCCCGCTTTGGCCGCTACCCGCTCGACCCAACCCTCATCCTCACCCTGCGACCCGCGCTGCAAAGTCGTTGACTCCACTCCGGTCAGAGATCGACGTGGTTCGGGCTCGCCGAGAGACACCGGGTGCCGAGCGCGTACTGCATTTCAACAACGCCGGCTCCTCACTCCCCCCGACGCCGGTTCTCGACGCTCTATACGGGCACTTGCGCGCGGAGGCGGAGATGGGCGGGTATGAGGCGGCGGACGCGGCCGCGCAGCAACGTCTCCGAACCTACGAGGCGATCGCGGAGCTCCTAGGTTGTGAGACAGACGAGATCGCCCTTGTCGAGAACGCTACGCGTGCCTGGGACATGGCTTTCTACGCGATGCCTTTCAAGTCGGGCGATCGCATCCTCACCGGTGAAGCGGCGTACGTCAGCAACTACCTCGCATACCTGCATGTTGCCAGAGAGACGGGGGCGGTGGTCGAGGTCGTGCCCAGCGACGACGATGGTCAGATCTCGCTGGACGCACTCCGAATCGAGCTCCAGCGTGGAAGGGTCGCATTGGTGGGGATCACACACGTACCAACGAACGGCGGCTTGGTGAATCCGGCGGAAGAGGTGGGCAAGCTCACGCGCGAGGCCGGCGTCCCCTTCCTGCTCGACGCGTGTCAGTCCGCGGGACAGTGGCCGCTCAATGTCGACGCGCTCGGCTGCGACATGCTCTCGGCCACGGGGCGAAAGTACCTGCGAGGGCCGCGCGGCACCGGGTTTCTCTACGTCCGAAAGGAGATGATCGAACAATTGGACCCGCCCTTCGTCGACCTGCGGGCCGCTTCCTGGACCGCACGGAACGAGTTCGAGATCCATCCCACCGCGCGGCGCTTCGAGAATTGGGAGTCCTACGTGGCCGGGCACATCGCGCTCGGCACCGCCGTCGACTATGCGCTGCAATGGGGCATCGACCCCATTCGGAAACGCGTGGTTCACTTGGCTACGACGCTTCGCTGCGCCCTGTCGGAGACACCCGGCGTCGAGGTTCGTGACATCGGGCGTGAAAAGTGCGGCATCGTGACCTTCACGGTCGACGGCCGAGAGCCATCGGACCTGAAGAATGCGCTGAGCGCGCGAGGCGTGAACGTCAGCGTGACCGAACGCTCCTCGAGCCGGATCGACATGGAGGCCCGCAACCTACAGTCGATGGTGCGCGCCTCGGTCCACTACTACAACATTGAGGACGAGGTGGAGCGCTTTGTGACAGAGGTGGCCGAGCTTTCTCGCTAGCGTCTCGCCGCCGACGGTTCCACCCTGTCAAACATGACCTTGAACGGATAGTAGCATGATTGGCGCGCATTTTCCGGCTAGGAGGCAAATATGAAACACACACGGAACACTTCGTCGGCTTTCCGGACGACTTATTCGGCTCTTTCGTCGCTCTTCCTCTTGGTCGGCCTTGTCGCCCAGCCTCACACCGCGGCGGCAGCTCAGGAAGAGCGCGCCAGACCCGCACAGTACGTCGAAGAGAACAACCAGATTCGTCGGGACAAGTTTGATCTCACGCTGCCGCAGATCATGCGGGCCCGTAACATCGACATGTGGATCCATGTGATGAGAGAGGCGAACCACGATCCCTTCGGCGCGGAAGATTTGGGCAGCACGTCCGGTGTTTTCATTTTCACCGACCGTGGCGATGGAAGGATCGAGCGGGCGATTGTCGGGCGTCGCTGGGGAGCTTCACAGCGCGAGAGGATCCGCTCCGACTACGCAGATCCGATTGAAGAGCTCGGAGTCTACGACATAATCGGCGACCCGGTTTTTGTGGGCGAACCGGTGTCGAGCCCGATGACGGAATATGACTACCGATTCAAGGGCCTCAGAGAATTCGTCGAAGCACGTGACCCCGGGCGCATCGCCGTAAATTATCGGGACAATCTGGGCACGTGGGCAACCTCCACCAGAACAGACGACGGTATTTCGCACATTGATTACCTGCTGCTGACTGAAGAGCTCGGTGAGGCATATGCCGACAGGCTGGTTTCGTCTGAGTATCTGATCATGGACTACGGCGTCAGTCCGGTGCCGAGCGAAGTCGAGCTACTCAAAAAACTGCGTGCGGACGAGCTCGAACGCGTAAAGAAGACTTTTGCTGAAATCGTGCCGGGCGTGACCAAGAGTAGCGAGGCGGGGGTAACTGTCTTTCGCCGAATGCGCACCGGACTATCGCAAAGGGGAAGGAGCGAAGGCTGGGAAAACAGTGTGGTCCAGGGAGGCGACATCCTTGCAGCACCGAGCCAGGGATTGTACGCCTATGTGCTCCGTGAAGGAGAGACCGAACCGCCTGCCGACATCAAGAAGCTATGGGCAGAATATCTGACGATCGACAAGATCCTGACGGAAACCATCAGGGCCGGCCTTACCCCCCGGGAAATAATGAAAAGCTACGAGCGCAAGTTTGAAGACGCAGGCATTATTGTCAGAGATTCGCAACTGCATATGGTTCAGCCCAAGAACGATTTCCCCGTTTATTCGGCGGGCTTCGACCCCGACAAAACTCAGCTTACGCTCGACCTCCACGGGAAGGGAAAGGGAGCGCGTGAGCGGAAGTTCGATATCTACCTAGGCCCCAGGATGGGTTCCTATGGCCCGGATTGGACTTTCGACGTACCGCTCTCACCCAATCACCACTTCGTTCTAGAGTACTTTTTCTATATGCCGTCGCCTGCTGACCAAGGCGAGGATCAATACTTGTTGTTTTGGGACCATGAGCAGGCGGTCGCGACCGCGAGTGGAGTCGAGTATTTGTCTCCGCCGCAACAAGAGCTTTTGCTCATTCAGTAGTGTCCTGCAACAGAAGTTCCTCCGTATTGTGGGCGATGACCCTTCCCCTGATGGTGATCGCCTGCGGCGGGAGCCACCGGGGCGACGATCAAAACTGGCCCCACTTCCGCGGGCCGGCCGGCATTCCGGTGGCCGACAACCCCGGTCTGCCGGATTCGTGGTCGAGAACCGAGAACGTGGAGTGGAGCGCCGAGATCCCGGGCACGGGCTGGTCTTCGCCGATCGTGTGGGGGGATCGCGTGTTCCTCACGGCGGCCACCAGCGAGCAGCCGATGAAGCAGCCGCGGCTGGGGGTGGATTTCGGCAATAGTTACATCGCCGAGTTGCGCGACCAGGGGCTGTCATTGTCAGAGGCCGAGCAGATCGCCGACGCGCGTGACACGGAGTTTCGCGACCAGATCTCGATCAGGCTGATGCTGTATTGCCTTGATCTCGAGAGCGGCGACCTGCGGTGGGAGCGCACAATCTACGAGGGCAACCCGGCCGTCGGTCGCCATCTCAAGAATAGCTTCGCCTCCGAGACCCCGGTAACCGATGGCAACGCCGTTTACGCCTACTTCGCGCATCAAGGACTGTACGCTTACGACTTCGATGGCAACCAGCTATGGGCTACGCCGCTGATGGCGTACCCGGTTTTCCTCGAGCTCGGTGGCGGCGCCTCGCCGGCGCTATACGGCGACAAAATCTACATCCTCAACGACAACAACGAGGCGAGCTTCGTCGCCGCCTTCGACAAGCACGACGGCCGGGAAATCTGGCGCACACCGCGTGTCGGGCTCGGCGATAACCACCAGTCCGGTTGGTCGTCGCCCTTGGTCTGGGAAAACGAACTGCGCACTGAGCTGGTCACGATCGGGCCGACAGCCGCGATCAGCTACGACCTGCAAGGCGACGAGCTGTGGCGGATGGGGAAGATGGCCACCATGCCGATTCCGACCCCGTTCGCCCACGATGGCATGCTCTACCTGGTTTCCGGCCCCCCGAGCAGCGAATCTCGCCCCATCGCCGCCGTGCGGGTCGGCGCCGCTGGCGACATCACCATGCCGGAGGGAGCAACGAGTAGCGTGCATGTGGCCTGGTACGACTGGCGGGGCGGCACCTACCTGAGCACGCCGGTGTTGTACGAGGGCAAGCTGTACGTGCTGCAGCACAACGGAATCATCGTCAAGTACGACGCCGGCACGGGCGAGGTCGTCTACCGCTCGCGGATCGCCCCGGGCGCCAGAAACTTCACCTCGTCGCCCTGGGCCTACAATGGAAAGATCTTCTGCCTGAGCGAAGAGGGCGACACGTACGTTATCGGCACCGGCGACGAGTACGAGCTACTCGGCATCAATCCACTCGACGATTTCTCGCAATCCACCCCGGCAATGGTCGGCGATCGGCTGCTGCTCCGCACACAGCACCACCTGTGGTCGATTCGGGACCTCGGTTCTTCATGAACCTTGATCCCGCTGTGCGAGGCGCTGCGAACCCACCCACCGGGCACACTCCGATCTCAGCTAGCGCTATGCCCTACTCGATATCCTTCGCACATCGGAAGCCTGTGTCTGCATAACTGTTCGACTGGAGGTCGCTGGTGCGCCTCGAGGCGCGCATCATTCCTGGCCTTCCGTCCCAGGAGTTGCCGCGCATCACCCTACGTTCATTAGAATCATCGTTTCTAGGATTCTTCTTCGAGCTCCGGCTGTAGTATTCAGCATCAAAGTAGTCGGCACACCATTCCCACGCATTGCCAGACATATCGTACAGTCCGAACGAGTTGGGCACGAACGAACCCACCGGAGCGCCGAAAGTGTATCCGTCGTCATACCCTTCGGTATAAGGCCAGGTAGTTACGACCTTTACGAAATTTTCATCAGAGACATTGGCAACAACGTCCTCTCCCAAGGGCTCGTTGCCCCAGGCGAACTTGTAGCCTTGTTCCCCGCCTCGGGCGGCATATTCCCATTCGGCCTCGGTGGGCAAGCGTTTTCCGGCCCACTGAGCGTAGGCATTGGCGTCATTCCAGCTCAGGTGCGTCACCGGTTGATTCTTTTCTTCTGCCTTGTGCACATTGCCCGCCGCGTCGAACCTCCAGTTAATACCTTCTGTTTTCTCCCAGCTCTCTCCGTTCCAAATAATCGAACCGTCGTTTTTCTCGGCATCGGTGACATAGCTTGTCGCATCCACGAAGTCTCCAAACTCTTCTAAAGTGACCTCATGGGTATCCATATAGAACGCATCCAGTTCCACTTCATGAACCGGTGTCTCCATGTCCTGGCCGTCGGCGTCGCCCATCATGAACGATCCGGCGGGAATTAGGACCATGCCTGGAGGGGGTTGGGGTGTCTGGGCATCAACCCCGAGCGCCGTCACCGCGATACCCAACATCACTACCAAGAACAATTGCCTCATGTTTGTATCTCCTTACGACAAATGAGTGACCATTTGGTCCCACTCGCCAGACCCACCACACTTTCACCACGGCCTGCTAGACTAGGTCCATGCCGGTCGACTACTGAGCGGTTGGGGCCTGCGTGAACTGACCGTTGGTCAGCTCCAAGTCGATGTCGTAGGGATCGTTGATCCACGGGGTCGGCGCGGCCGGACCGTCGGCGTTGTCGGAGCCGTACGACTCGAGGTTGTACGAGCCGCTGGACGCGCTGTACTGGAAAGCGGCTCCCCAAGCATCGTTGATCGGAACAACCTGCATGTACGTGGGCTGCAAGTCGCTTAGCGCCGAAGCATACGCACCCTGGTCAACTCGGTAGGTGCCATTGGCCGTGGCGATGTTGCGCATGTCGGCCATCGTGCGGCGCTGGCGGGCGCGATCGATGGCGTCGAGCAGCTGCGGAACCGCGATCGTCGCGATAATGCCGATGATCGCGACAACGATGAGCAACTCGATCAGCGAAAAGCCGTCTTCGTTGCGCTTGAAGTTCATGGTGATCCTCGATGGGCTCGCTGCATGGTTGGGCAACGGGCAACCGAGTGCCGACTCTGGCCAAGGGTATCGAGCTTACAAGAGGTTGCAGCTCAACGCAGCGTTGTCGCAATGCCTCTCAGCGTGTCGGCCAGCGATTGCAGGTGCCGTACATCGTGGTAAATGGCCTCTTCGGCGTCGCCCTCCAATTCGATCGCCAGAGCTTCGAGCTCTGCGACGACCGCCGTTCCGCCGCCGCCGGCTGAGCGAAGCTGGTCGGCGCGGCCGAGGGCCTCGTTGACGGCTCCGACGCGCTGCGCCTCGATGCCGTTGCTTCGGTTGAGCTGGTCGAGGTAGGCACGCGCCAACACCGAGCTCGGCGGCCATACGAACCGCTGCTGGTGCTGCACGTTGGTCTCCTCGGCCACAGCCAGGCTGGCGGCGTCGATCTCATTCTGCGTGAGGTGCTCGCTCGAGGTAAGCCGGAAAACGTCGAGCCCACGGGCGATCTCGGCGCCGTAGATGTAGCCGTTGTACCAGTAGGCCGACCAGTAGCCGCCGGAGATGAGATCCTCCGCGTCGACGGGACCGCGGTCGAAGAACGCGATCTCGACGGGGTTCGCCGAGTCGGTGAAGTCGAACACCGAGATACCGCCCTGGTACCAGCCCTAGACCATGATGTCGCGGCCCGGCACAGGGATGAGCGAGCCGTTGTGGGCGACGCAGTTCTCCTGCTCGGTCTGCGGCGCCGGCAGCTTGTAGTACCCCCTGAACCGCATCTCGCGATCGACGATGTCGAAGATCGCGTTCGCTCCCCATGTCGGCGGGTCGATCGCCCGGCAACGCGGGCGAGATCCTCCGCCCCACTCGTCGGTAAAGATGATCTTGGTGCCGTCGTTGCTGAACGTCGCCGAGTGGCATTGTCAACTTAACGATCATGCTGACAGAGTCTGGCGATGATCAACGCCGCGAGTCGCTATCGCAGACACCGTTTCCCAATCGAGATCATCAGCCACGCCGTCTGGCTCTACCATCGGTTCTGCCTGAGCTTCCGAGACGTCGAGGATCTCCTGGCCGAGCGCGGGGTCGAGGTCACCTACGAGACGATTCGGCGGTGGTGTGGGAAATTCGGCCCGGACTACGCCGGGAAGTTACGTCGGCGACAGGGTCGTCTGGGTGACGCGTGGTTCCTGGACGAGGTTTTCGTGAGCATCCGCGGCAGGCGCCACTATCTTTGGCGAGCCGTGGACCAGGACGGCGATGTGATCGACATCTTGGTCCAGCGGCGCCGCAATGCCCGCGCTGCAAAGCGCTTTTTCCGGAAGCTCTTGAAGGGGCAGGGGAGCGAACCTCGATGGTTGATCACTGACAAGCTCGGAAGCTACGGGGCCGCGCACCGTGCCGTGATGCCCTCGGTGGAGCATGTCACCGCCCGCTACACAAACAACCGAGCCGAGGTGTCGCATCAACCAACACGACAGCGTGAACGGCAGATGAGGCGGTTCAAGTCAGCGGCGCAGGCTCAACGTTTCTTGGTCGTACACGGAGTGATCCTCAACCTCTTCCGACTTGGACGGCACCGCTTGCGAGCAGCCAACTACCGGCTGCTGCGCGCCCGATCCATGACGGCTTGGCAAGAGGCCACTAGCCCCTGAGGAAGCTGCCTCGCCCGGCGCAAGACTGCTCAGGGACCGCGCACGGGCGCTTAAGTTGACAGTGCCCCGCTAAGGTTGCCCTCAGGGTGCTCTCCACTCCGCACGGGTTCGGAAGAGAGCCAGTCTCGGTGCTGCGCTAGCGCTCGATCCAGCAGTGGAACACGAGCTCCATCTCGCGAATCTGGAACCGGTTGCGCTGGTAGAAGTTCAGCGCTCTCGGGTTGCGCCCCTGCACCGTGACCACCACGTTCGGCCGGCCGGCCTGCTGGTGGTGATGGAGCGCCGCCTTCACCAGGGCAGAGCCGATGCCGGTACCCGCGGCGCTATCGCGCACGCCCACCATCTCTAGTGCTCCCGAGGTGGCGCCGGCAGCCGTGCAGGTGGCAAGCCCCACCGGAATGCCGTCGCGACGGGCCACCAGGGTGATCTCGGCGCGGCCGGCGCAGGAGTCCTGGATGCGGCGGGCATAGAGGCGCAGGGCGGCGTCGTCTTCGAAGCCGGTGTCGAGGTTGAAACGGCTGTAGGCGCTGAGGTCGTGCGCGATGGCAATCAGGTGGGGCATGTCCTCGGGGCGGTACGGGCTGATGTCGATCGCGGCGTGCTCCTCGGGCTCCGGGATGGACAGATCGAGGCGCGCCTTGAGGGTGACGCGCACATCGATGGGGGCGAAACCGGCCCTGGCCGCCTCCTTGAGGGCGCCGCCGTCGGAGATGCCGCAGGTGAGGTACAGGCAGCGGTAGCCCTGCTCGCGTGCCTGCTGGGGCAGCTCGTCGGGCTTGAATTGACGCGAGTGCACGCGGCCGATGCGGAAGCCGAAGAACTCCGAGTCCCAGGGCAGCAGCTCGATCTTCACGATGTACCGCCTACGCTGATTGGCTCATGATTGGGGCTCACAGCTCGAACTCCAGAATCGACTCGACTACGGCCTGCTGATCGGACTCCGACAGGTCGTTATAGAAGGGTAACCGCAACAGGCGGTCGGCCACCGACTCGGCTACCGGACAGTCCCCTTCCCTGCCGCCCAGGCGCCGGCCCATGGGCGAGAGGTTGAGCGGAAGGTAATGGAATACGGCGAAGATGCCCAGCGCGCCAAGGTGCTCGATTAGGCGGGCGCGTTGCTCCGGCTCGGGCATGACGATCCAGTACAGGTGGTAGGCGTGGTCGCAGCTGTCGGGCACGCTGGGCAAGCGCACGTCGTTGGCGGTGGCCCAGTCGCGCAGGGCGGAGTCGTAGCGCTGCCATATGGCGCGGCGGGTTGATTGGATGCGCTCGTGCGCCTCTAGCTGCGCCAGCAGGAACGCCGCCAGGATCTCCGATGGTGGGTAGCTCGAGCCCAAATCGACCCAGGTGTACTTGTCGATCTCGCCGCGGAAGAAACTCGCCCGGTCGGTGCCCTTCTCGCGGATAATCTCGGCACGATCGACCAGGTCGGGGTCGTTCACGATGAGCGCCCCGCCCTCGCCGCAGGTGAAGTTCTTGGTGGCGTGAAAGCTCAGGGTGGCCAGGCGCCCGAAGGTGCCGAGCTGCTGGCCGTTGAAGGCGCCCAGCAGGCCATGGGCATTGTCTTCGATCACATCGAGGCTGTGGCGGAAGGCGATCTGCTCGATGGAGTCCATCTCACAAGCGACACCGCCGTAGTGCACGGCAACGATGGCACGAGTACGCCGGCCAACGAGTGGCTCGAGCTTCGCCTCGTCCAGGTTGAGAGTGTCGGGGCGAATGTCAACGAAACGCGGCACGGCGCCGCGCAACGCAAAGGCGTTGGCGGTGGAGACGAAGGTGAACGACGGCATGATGACCTCGTCGCCCGGCTGCACGTTGAGCAGCAGCGCGCTCATCTCCAGCGCGTGAGTGCACGAGGTGGTGAGCATCACGCGGGAACCGCCGCCGAGCAGGCGCTCGAGCAGCTGCTCGCATCGCCGACCGTAGTCGCCGTTGCCGACGATCTGCCCCGCCTCGATGACGGCGGCAATGTTGTGGAGCTCGGCGCCCGCCAGCGCCGTACGGTTGAACGGAATTTGGTAGGGGGGGGGCGCCGGGCGCTCATTGGCCGGGGCTCGGCGGCGACGCTGATCCGTGCGGCGTCCTGGGCGCAGTACTCATCGTGACAGCGTCCGTTCGATCTGGGGGCTCATTGCGCCTCGGGGCGGCGGAGTGACCGGTGGGGGGCCGACCGGGCGGCGGAGCCCGGAAGCGGAATTCTACAACCGCGAGCCGCGGTGAAACCTCCGCCACGGCGCCAGCAAACTCAAGAGTGACAGCGCAAGAGTCCCTTCGCGGGTACTCCACGACTCCCCTCCGCGCCAGCCGTAGTGAAACTGTGGCTGCTAGGATCCCCTGCATGATCGGCCAAACACTCGGTAAGTACCGCATCGACGCCAAGCTCGGCAGCGGTGGCATGGCGCGCGTCTTCCGCGCCTGCCACGTGCACTTGGAACGCGAGGTAGCGGTCAAGCTGCTGCACGCGCACCTTTCCGAAGACGATGCGCTGCGCAAGCGCTTCCTCCATGAGGCACAGGCGATCGCCTCGCTGCGTCATCCCGGCATTGTGCAGATCTACGACTTCGACGTAGACGACGGCATCTGCTACATCGCCATGGAGTTTCTGAAGGGAGAGAGCCTGGAAGAACGCGCCAGGGCGCTCGGTGCAGGCGGGCGGCCGCCCGTCACCGTCGACGAGGCGTTGCAGATCATCGTCTCCGTCGGGGCGGCGCTGGCGCATGCGCATCGCGCTGGCATTGTGCACCGCGACGTAAAACCCTCCAACGTGATGCTCACCGACGACGGGCGCACCGTGCTCACCGACTTCGGCCTGGCCACGGTGCTCGATCAGACGCGCATGACTGTGGAGGGAACGTCGGCCGGCACGCCCTCGTACATGTCGCCCGAGCAGGCAATGGGCGAGCGCGGCGACCACCGGGCCGACATCTACTCGCTCGGCATCATAGCCTACCAACTGCTCGCCGGAGAGTTACCGTTTCGGTCGGAAACGCTGGCAGGGGTGATTCACAAGCACCTGCAGGAGTCGCCGCCGCCGCTGGGACCCAAGGTGCCGGGGTTGGCGCCGCACATCGTGGAGACGATCGAGCGGGCGCTTGCCAAGAGCCCGGACGATCGCTTCAAGTCGGTGGACGAGATGGTGGCGGCGCTGAAGGGGGCGCCGATTGGCGCGCCGCTGAGCAGCGCGGTCACCAAGCCCTCGATGCCCCGGGTGGAGATAGCCGGGGCGACGGGTGAGGCGCGTATCGCTGCCGTCGGCGCCGGGCCTAGTCGGCAGCTGATCGGCGGCCTGGCGGCGTTGGCGTTGGCGGTGGCTGCCGGATGGTGGGCGCTCGGAGATCTGGCCGGCCGAGGCGCCAGGGGCGCGGCAGGGGACGCGGCCGAGGCGGGGGTGTCGGAGGCCGTGCCGTCGATGGCGGCCGACGCCGAACCCGAGATCCCCTCGATGGTCCCCATGCCGCCCTGGACGGACTCGTTCGACGACAACCACCACGAGTGGGATCTGAGCACTGGCCCGGTCTCTCGGGCCCTGGTCGACGGTACCTACGAGATCGAGCTGCGCACGACCAGCCAGGCGGTTTCCGCCACGGCGCATGCGGGCGGCCACTATACCGATGTGCAGTTCTCCAGCGACGCTACTCTCGCCGACGGCCAGCCAGAGAGCGGTTATGGGCTGATGTTTCGACGCGTCGACGAGCGCAACTATTACGTTTTCGCGGTGAATGGTTTGGGGCAATGGAGCGTTTGGGCGCTCGAGAATGGCGCCTGGCGTGAGCTGCGCGGCGGGCCGCAGCAATGGACTGACCACGAGGCGATTCGTCGCCACGACACGAACCGGTTGTCGGTGCGGGCGGTCGGCGACGCGATTACCGTGGCGGTGAACGACGTGGAGCTCGGAACGCTGAACGACGACACCTTCGCCGAGGGGTACGTAGGCTACTACGCGGCCTCCTCGCGCAGCGCCAGCGACCCGTTCACTCGAGCGCGATTCGACAACGCCGGCGTGGCGCCCCTACCGCTGGCGGGCGCCGACGCGTCGTCGATGGTGGCAACACCGCCGCGCTGACCGGCACCGCTGTTGCCAGCGCCATGCGGGGCGGGCGGTACACTCATGGTTCCTGGCGCGGGGATCCGCCTGCGACGAGCGCGCCTCCGATGCGATCGAGTCCGGAATGCGACACGCCCTGAGCCTGCTGTGCTGCCTGCTGCTGGCAACCGTCGGCTGCGCTGCAGAACCACCCGGCGGCATCGTGCTCGTGGTCATCGACACCCTGCGCGCCGACCACATGAGCCTGTACGGGTACGAGCGGGAAACGACACCGCGCATCGACGAGCTGTCGACGAGCGGCAGCGTATTCGAGCACGCCTACTCGGCCTCATCGTGGACGCTGCCGGGGATGGCCAGCATTCTCACCGGGCTGTACCCAAACGCCCACGGGGCCGGCACATCAGCTCATCGGCGGCTGCGCGAAGGGGTCATCACCCTGCCCCAGTACCTATCGGGAGCGGGATACGAGACCGGCGCTGTGGTGAACGTCTCCTTCCTCGATCCAATATTCGGCATGGCCACGGGGTTCGACCATTACGACCTGAAACAAGCGACGGCGATCGAGCTGCGCCGCGCCGACGAGAGTCTCGACGCCAGCCTGGAGTGGCTCGACGGACGCGACACGTCGCGGCCATTCTTCCTCCTGCTGCACCTGTTCGACGTACACCATCAGTTCAACGCTCCTGAGCCAGCGCGCGGGGTGTTCACCGACGCCTTCGCCGATCGCTACGGCGACACCCTCGCCACCATCGAGAGTCGCGAGGCAGCGGAACAGGCAGCGGACGTGGAGTTCATCAAGGCGGCTTACGACGAGGAGATCCTCTGGGTCGACGCGCAGATCGGACGGCTGTTCGAGTCACTGCGCGAGCGCAACTTGCACGACACCACCTGGGTGGCACTCACCGCCGACCACGGCGAGGCGTTCCCAGGCGAGCACGTCCGCAAGGGTCACGGTATGTCCCTTCACGACGAGGTGATGCGTGTGCCGCTGGTTCTCTGGGGCCCTGGAGTGCCAGCCGCACGCCACCAGGAGCCGGTGTCGACCGTGGATATCGTCCCGACGTTGCTCGATCTGGCACAACTGGAGGTGCCGCAGGTCTCGGGCGGATCCCTGGTGCCCTACTTGGCCGGCGGAGCGCCACCGGCACGGCCGATCTACGCTCGCAGCAACTACTACGGCATCGAGCTCGAGGCGATCGTGGAGTGGCCCTACAAGATGGTGGTCAACCGCACCGCCCGCTCGCCGGCGATCTACGACCTCAGCACCGACCCGGGCGAGCTCGACGCGCTCAGGGATCCCGATAACGCACAGCTGACGCGAACGGCGCGACGGCTGCAGCGACAGATGCGCGAGATCCGCCGCGACCGCGCCGGCGACGCGGTGGAGCTGTCGCCCGAGCTGGAGCGGCAGCTGCGCGCGCTAGGCTACATTCAGTAGCCTTGCAACGTGCTTGCTGTCATCTGTCAGATCTTCAGGCAGGAGCTTCAGCGCCACCTCTCGCTTTAGCTTAGTGTCCATGGCTCGGTACACCTCTCCCATGCCGCCAGCACCGAGCTGTTCGGTGATCTCGTAGGGGCCTAGTTTCCTACCGGGTTCCATGGCGTTTCCGCAGAGAGGTGGGCGAGCGCATGAAGCCTATCGCTGGAGCGTGCGAGATCCAACGGAAGCGGTCTGTCTGAACGCCACGTTAACTCCCCGGCCACGTAGGCACTCGGCTCCGCTCCGCCGACTTCTGCCCCGGACGAAGCGCTCCCGAATCTGGGCGCGGTTCGAACCGCAGCCATGGTCTCCAGACCAGCCCTCAGGCGGCCTCATTGGCTTCCGTCCGTATCGCTCGCCAGCTTGGCTTGTATCCGGGCGCGTTTGGCCTGCGAGTATGGTGCGCTGGCTTGACCGCCCTACCCTGCTCTCGCGAGCCACGCCACGTACTCCGCGTGGTGTTGGAAATAGTGACCGTTGGGCTACTCAACCTATATCCACAACTGAATAGGCTTCTGTAACCCTCCGTATCTTCGACCGTGGCCAGCGCATGTCTGACGGCCAGGAACAGACAAAAACAGCCGGGGGTAAGTTTTGTCTTCTGATTGGGCTACCAAGTGGTCAACACTTATTGGTACTGGTACCTAGGAGGGTACGATGGGCAGAGATAATAGACGACGACTGCGCAACTACCTGCTTCGCCCACGACTGCAATTCCGTTACGCGCTGGCGATTTTCTTCCTCATCTCGATCGGGACCGGACTCATTCAGCTACTCTCCTACCTGTCCACCCGCCGTCTCATTGGACTTATCCTCAACGAAGCGGGCACCCGCCCTGCGACGCTCGATCCGATTATCGGCTTTGCCCTCCGCGCCGAGCTGTTGCGAATGGTCTGGTTACTACCGATCTTCGGCATCGTTGCGCTGGTGTTTTCGGCGGTCTTTCTCCACCGCTTCATCGGACCGCTGGTGCCCATCAACCGGCACATCCGCAAGCTCACCGAGGGTGACTACGGAGCGCGTTTGCAACTGCGCGCCGGGGACGAGCTCGTGGAGGTCGCCGGCGGCCTGAACGAGCTCTCGCAGACCCTGAAGGCCCGCCACGGAAGCGTGTCACAGCAAGCTCCGCAAAAGGCCGGTACGGACGGATTCTCGCTCATCGACCTGCTGGTTGTAGTGGCGATCATTGGCGTGATCGCCGCCATGGCCGTGCCTCGATTGCAGAACGCTCTCGACAGCGCACGCCAGCGCAGCACGATGGCCGATATGCGCGGCATCGCCCAGGCCAACGAAATGGTGAAACTCGACACCCGTAGCTATGCGTCAGCACTGTCTGACCTTGTAACCCGAGGGTACATGCAGGAGATCCCCGACACCGACGGCTGGGGTAACGCCTGGAAGTACAAGCTCAAGAAAAAGAAAAAGAAAAAGAAGAAGGAAGAGAAAGCGTCGTATGAGTTGACGTCGGAAGGCTCCGACAAAAAGAAGGGCCCGAAGCCTCCCGTTCCTTGGATCAACGAGCCGCATACCCCTGACCTCATCCTCGAAGACGGAGCGTTCACCCAGGCTCCAGGAAGCAAATAGCGCTCAAGACCGCGCCTCAGACAGGGCGCCGGCTGCCGCACGCCGCCAGTACAACCAGGTACGGTCGCATAGCTCGTTGGGCTATCGGCCGCCTGCACCCGAAGCGACGTTGTGGGACTCGGCTCCGCTCCGCCCGGAACCAAGCGCTCGCAAATCTGGGCGCGGTTCCGAGGCCATGGTCTCCAGGCCAGGCCTCAGGCGGACCCCCCCCATTCGTCGGTGCACTCTTCACGGCGAGCTTGCTTATAGCCGACAAGGGGCTCTCGACCGACAACAGACGTCTTGCGGCTGTTCATTCCAGGCCCCGTGAAGCTCGACGGGGATACTTGAACCTTCGAATCGTGTGGTCAGACTGAGACCGGCGACCACCCCCCGACCCCCCAGAACTGGGGACCCCAGGGAGGAGTGTCGTATAGCAGGAGTAGCAGTACTGGTGGTGTCGGTCATGTAGTCCGTGTCTCGGGACGGGCAACGATCCACGGCTTGCTAGCCTGCTAGGCGTCGTCTGGCACGAACTCCATCGACTCCGAGTTCAAGCAGTGCCGCCTGCCCGTGGGCGGCGGACCGTCGTCGAACACATGCCCCAGATGACCCGAGCAGCGGGCGCAACGGATTTCGGTGCGAATCCCGCCGCCGCTATGGTCGGCGTGTTCGGTGACATGGTCGGGGTCGATGGGGTCGTTGAAGCTCGGCCACCCAGTGCCGGAGTCGAACTTGGTGGTCGAGCGATACAACGGCAGGCCACAGAGCCGACACTCATAGACGCCGGTCTCCTTGTTGTCGAGCAGCCCACCGCAGAAGGGGGCCTCGGTGCCGGCGTGCAGCAGCACCCGGCGCTCCTCGTCGGTGAGTTTCTCAGCGAGCTCGGCGATGCGCTCGGCGCTCAGCGGCGTGATGTCGTGGCCAGAACCCGAGCGCAGAGTGGTCTGAGTTTCTTCGGTGGTGACGTCGGTCATGATGCTCTCGTTGCGGAGGAAAGGGATCGACGTGTACATAATGCTGCATTCATTCGGCCGTGTGCACGGCGCGTGGGGGTATCAGGCTAGCGCGTGGGCGCTACTGAATGTACCCGAGGGCCCGCAGCCGGGCGCGCTCGGCTTCTGTCAGCCCTTCGCCGCTGTCGGGTTCGATTCGGTTTGCCACCACGCCCTCGTGCCACGTTGCCAGCTCTTCCGACAGCTGCGCGACGATCTCCGGATTGTCTGCACCGACGTCGATCTGGTCGAACGGGTCGTTGACGTAGTCGAACAGCTCGAACTCGGCCTTGCCGTCGGGGCGCGTCGTGTTGTGCACCAGCTTCCAGCCGTCGGCCACGATCACCAACTGCTCGACCTCGTCGTCTAGGGGCTCGTCGCTGTCGATCGAGGCGCGTTCGGCGAACGCCGGACGAGGTACCCAGCCGAGCCCCGTCGGTGCCTCGGGACGGGCCATGAGCGGCAACAGGCTCTGCCCCTGTGCCTGCTCGGGCACTGCCAGGCGGCTGAACTCGAGCAGCGTCGGATAGACGCTGATCGTTTCGACCACGGTGTCGTCGCGCGCCGCCGGGATGCGGCCGGGCCACGAGAACATCAGCGGCACGTTGAGCATCTCGCCATAGGCATCCCAGCCGTGGAAGTGCTTGTCGTGCTCCAGGAACGCCTCGCCGTGATCACTCATGAAGACGATCACGGTGTCGTCGGCCACCCCGAGACCCTCCAGCCGCTGCAATAGCCGGCCGACCTCCACGTCCATCGCCTTGATCGAGGCGTCGTACCAGTCGAGCTCAGTGTCGACGAAGGCGTCGCGGTCGACTCCCGCCGCCGCCAGCTGGGCGGTGGTGGGCATGGCGTCGTCGCGCATGTGGTCGTCGGTGATGTGTTCCTGAACCGTCTCCATCCGCTCCCGCTGCGCCTCGCCCTCACCGTCGTCGGTGTAAAGCGTGTCGTACGGCGCATACGGCTCGAACGGGCTATGCGGATCGAATACGTGCAGGAACACGAAGAAGGGCGACTCGTGGTGCAGGTCGATCCAGTCGAGCAGGCGGTCGGTATAGGTGCGCGCCGTCTTCGCTGTCGAGTGGCCTAGATCTCCGACCGACGACGACTCGTGGAGCACCTCCACTCCCTGATGAAGGTTGGTGAGCTGGCCGGTGAACGGTACGGACGAGGTGTGGAACGTCGCGTAACCGGCCGCCTGATAGACCTCCTCGAGCGTCGTCACCGAGGCCGGCAGCCGGTGGATGATGTCGGTAATGCCGTGCGTGCTGGGGTATAGAGACGTCAAGATCGATGGCACCGAGACCTTGGTCCAGGCGCCCTGGGAGACGGTGCTGGTGAAGACCGTACCGGTGTCCGCCAGTGCCGCCAGGTTGGGCGCGTTGTCGCGGGACCCGCCGTACCAGGGAAGCCGGTCGCGGCGCAACGTGTCGGCGAGGATCAGGATCACACCGCGCGGTGGGTCGGCGTCGCCGATCAGCTCGCTGCGGGCCGCGCTCGCAGCCGCCACCCGGGCCCGATCGCCGCGTTGCCGAACCACGGGCGTGCCCCAGTAGGCAATCGCTCCGTCGGCATTGGCGACGGTGCCGAGCGTCAGCTCGACACTTTGTCCCGCGTAGGGCTGCAGATCGACCGGCACGCTCTCCCATCGGTCTGGCGTGCTGACCGTGCGTCGCAGCAGGGTGTCGTCGCCGGCCGAGACGACGAAGGTTACCGGACCGTCCTCGATGGTGCCGAGGTTTAGCTCCAGCCACGGTCGGGTAGGAACGTCGACGTTGATCCGGATGGTCTCGGGTGCCCGCGACACGATGGTCTCGCGGTAGATCTCCCCGAGTCCCCGCCAGGAGATACCGGAGGGGATGATGCTCAGGTGCTCGCGACGTGAGATCAGCCGGATCGACTCGATGGCGAACTCGGCGTCGGCCACGTCGCTCGGCCGCACTGCGAGGTGGTGGATCGCCCCCATCGACACCGTGCCCATGAAGTTGGCCATGCCGCGGCTGAGGGTCAGGGTCTCGACCTCGTCGCCAGGAGTCGTATCGGCCATCACCGCTAGCGTGCGGTTCTGCTCCGCGGCGTGCAGCACCTCATCGTCGTCGATCTCGGGGGCGAAGACGAAGTCGAAGCCGGAGGTGGTGCCTGCGGACACGCGAAGGCGGATCTCGGCGGCGTGGAACGCTCCTTCGAGCCGCGCGTCGCTCGGCACCGGGATGTGAATGAAGCCCAGCTCGCCGGTTGTGCGCCCCACGAGTGCGCCGTCGCGAAGTGCCAAGCCTTCGATCTGCTGCATGGCGCGAGCGCCCAGCAGCACACCCGCCTCACCGCCTCCCGGTACGCTGCCGGCACCGAAATCCCACACTACCGGCTCGGGGGGCGGAATCATCGGGGTGCCGGTGACCACTGCCCGCTCGAAAACATCGACCAGCCGCACCGAGCTCGGCTCGTCGGCGCCGCCTCCAGCGCACGCAGGCACGGCAACAACAAACAGGAGCAGCAAAGGCGATGTGCGGATGCGGGTCGAGAGCAAAACATACCTCTATGTGGAAGCCACCGAAGATTCTCAGTTCCGGCCGGATTGTGGCGCTGGATCGGCATTCAAACAAGCCCGGTCCGTTGCGGTCACGGCCGACCGCTGCATACAGTCGGTGCGTGGGAAGCCAATACAGATAGGCAGCCGACCGGCACCGTGAGTAACCGCAACAAGGAGGCGGACGCTCGCTTCCAGACGACCCGATGGACCCTCATCGCGGCCGCCGGAGCCGGCGACGTCGGGTCGCGTCGGGCGCTGGCCGAGCTCTGTGAAGGGAGCAATCGCCGGTTAGGGCATACTGTACTAACCAGGTCGCGCTCCCCGACGCTGACGCGCAGAGACCTTGAGCAACATCTGCGGAACCGTGCATCAGATCGGCGCCTACCGGGAGCTGGCACCGCCGGCGGGCCTGGCGCGCGTTATCGACGTGGCGTGGGTGCATCGTGCACCGTCACAGCAGGTCGACGCGTATCCCGGATACCTCGTCGCCCCGGAACCAGCCGTGAGCCTTTGCTTCGCTTGCCGACGTAGCGAGCAGGGCAGCGCGGAAGATCCCGAGATACTGCTCATCGGCCCGGTGCGCCAGTCACGCGCCTACCTGCCGGCTCCCGCGCGCCGCATGGAGGCGGTACGGGTGCACCCCGAATGGTCGCGGGCAATCCTCGGTGTCGACCCGCGCGAGCATACCGACGCGCTCGACGACTACGCGGTGGTGCAGCCCGACCGTGGCCGGACATTGCTGGAGTTGTTGCGCTCAACGCGATCGCCGGAAGAAAGCCTCGCTTGCTTGTTCGACTTCGTCGGCGAACAGGCTCGCCGTCACATGCCCGACGGAGCCAGCCTCCTGGCGCACCGTGGCCTGCAACAAGTGCGGCGATCACGGCGACCGGATCGGTTGCAACAGGTGGCCGAGGGGTTGGGAATCACGCCCCGGCACTTCCGCCGTGTAGTGGCAGAATCAACCGGGCTGGCGCCACGCGCCTACGCTCGTCTCGAACGCTTTCGCGGCGTGTTGCGCGACGCCGATGCTACCGATCGACCCCTGTGGAGCGACCTGGCGGCGCTGCACGGCTTCGCCGACCAATCGCATCTGACGCGCGAAGTGCGCAGCCTCAGCGGCCTACCTCCCGGCCGCCTCCACGCCGAGCGGCGGCGCGATCCGTCGCCCGCAGCGCTCGAGCCAACGGTCACCCCGGTGTCCGAATCGTTCAAGACAGCGTCCTTCCCCGGCTGATTCTCTGACAGGCGCGCCAGTCCTGACTTCCATCCGCGCCATCCCTACCTTCCATCGACGATCGGCGCACCGTTGCACCGTGACAACTTCGGAGGAACGCATGTCGACATCCAAGGCCACCGCTTTGCTGGCCGCCGTAACCCTGCTGATCACGCCGATCGCGGCGAGCGCCGGCTCCCCCAACGAACCGTTCGATCTGAATCTCTGGGAGGTCGACGCCGTCGACCACCGTGTCGAATCGTTCCGTGGACGCGATGCGTTGCTATTGGATCGCGGCAGCGCTGTGCTCGCGGGCAGCGACTTCAAGAACGGCGTCATCCAGCTCGACATCGCGGTTTCTAAAGCCCAGGGGTTTGCCGGCATCTCTTTTCGTGGCGACGACGAGGGCAACTCCGAGCATTTCTATATTCGCTCGCACCAGTCGGGGAACCCCGACGCGTCGCAGTACACGCCGGTGTTCAACGGGATCTCCGGATGGCAAATCTACGCCGGGCCGCGCTTCAACGCGCCCATGGAGATGGTGTTCGATCGCTGGATGCACATGAAAGTGGTGGTGGCGGGCAGCCGCGCCGAGGTCTACCTCGACAGCGACGAGCCGGTGTTCGTGATTCCACAGCTGATCCGCGAGGTGCGCGCCGGGCACTTCGCGATCACCGCCTCCGGGGCGCCGGCACGCTTCGCCAACGTCACTGTTCGCGAGATGGACTCGCCACGCTTGGTCGGTGGTGGCGCGGAAGCTGCGCCGGTGGCGGAGACGGTCATCGAGACATGGAGCGTGTCGGCCCCGTTCGCCGCCTCGAAGCTCGAGTGGCGCACCGAGCTCAGCCACAACGACATCGTCGGCAGCTGGCATCAGCTTCACGCCGGCGTGCGCGGCATCGCCAACCTGGCCCGCCTCTCGGGGATCGACGAGGAACGCGACACCGTCATTGCGGCAGTGACCATCAACGCCGACGAGGCGCGCACCATCCCAGCGCGTTTCGGGTTCAGCGATCGGGTGCACGTGTACTTGAACGGTCGGCTGCTGCTTTCGGCCGACCACCGGTGGCGCAGCCGAGATTATCGATTCCTCGGTACCATCGGCCTGCACGACGCGGTTTATCTGCCGCTGCAGTCAGGCGACAACGAGCTCTGGTTCGCGGTCACCGAGGGATTCGGTGGGTGGGGGGTCCTGCTCGATCTACCCGACCGTACAGGGCTGAGTATCCGACCGTCGGACTAGCAGGCAAACAGCTCGGACGCACTGGCATACCGATCGTCGGGCGCTTTTTCGAGACACTTGAGGATGAGCTTGTCGAGCTCCGCCGGCAGCTCGAACTCACAGCGTGTCGATGGCGTTGCTGGAGGGTCCTGACGTGATCGACGACCATTGCCATCGGGTTGCTACGTTGAAAGACCATCTGTCCAGTTACCAACCAGTAGGCGACGCATCCCAGCGCGTAGATGTCCGTCCTTCCCCGAAGCTGGCGACTGAATGGCTGAGGGGAGTGTCACAACCAACATTAGCGACATTGCCAGGGCAGCTCTTCCTACGGCGTTCTCCTTCTTGCTGCCGGAGATCCGGAACGCCGTAGTGGCTGCACTACACGGAGCGGGTCAGCCCTCCGGTCGGCCCGCAGGTTCTGTCCCGTGATGTAGCTGGCGTCTGCAGACAGCAAGAACGCGACCGTCGCCGCGATCTCGTCCACGGTGCCGTAGCGGCCAAGGGGGATGGCGGCGCGGCGCTCCTCGGTCTCCGGGAGACTGTCGATGTAGCCGGGGAGCACGTTGTTCATACGTAGCCCCACTGCGGCGTACTCATCCGCATAGAGTTTGGTGAAACCGGCCAAGGCGGCCCGCAGCGCGGCAGACACCGGAAACACGTTCGACGGCTCGAAGACAGCAAACGTAGAGATGTTAACGATCGACCCGCTCCCCTGAGCGACCATGGTCGGAGTCACCAGGCGGGCCATACGAACCACGTTGAGCAGCACGAGGTCGAGGCCGGCGTGCCAGTCTTCGTCGGGTATCGACAGCAGCGGCCCTTTGGGAGGGTGCCCCGTGTGGTTGACGACCGCGTCGATGCGCCCGTATCTCTTCAGCGTCCCTTCGACCAGCGCGGTGAGGTCGTCGACCTCGGTGACCGAACCGGGCATACCGAACCCGCCCAGTTCCTCGGCGAGATCGACGGAGGCCCCGGAGGGTGACATCAGGGCAAGCTCGTACCCCAATGTGCTCAGCCGCCGCGCGATCGCAGCACCCATGCCGCGACCGGCGGCTGTGACTATTGCAACGTTCTCTGCCACCCAGGCTCTCTCGTCGGAATGGGGTCGACCTCTTGGCCGCTACATGCGCAACGCTTTCGCCAGGGCATCGATATAGGCGTCGACCCCACTGCCGAGATCGTATGCCTGCCGCGGATCGCCGCCACTGCTCAATGCGACGATAACCTCCTGATCGCGTTGGAGGATCAGCGCGCGGACACCGGCACGAGTGGAATGACTGATCGAAGTGCTCGGAGCGCGCCGTCGCATGACGCGCTTCTTCCGAGCCCGCCGCACCTGGCGCTTTCCGGCACTGACCTTCTTGCGCTTCTTGCCGCCGGCGCGGCGCTTGATGGGCACCACGTATGTAGCGTTGAAGCTACGCGGCGACTGCGTGCGAATCGATTCGTCGGCGCGTTCTGCGACCCTGCGGAAATCAGTGGTCGTGGCGTCGGGCTTCCTGGCAAACAGTCGCTCGACTGCCGCCTTTACTTTCTCATTCGGAGGCATCGGGTCTGGTCTCGCTTTGTTGTTGGGGTGTGGGTTCGCCGCGCATGGCTCACCTAGACATCCGCGACCAATGAAGGAGGTTCAGGATGGGTCCGGAGTCTATGCCGATCAATCGACTGTCGCAACGTTCCCTCTCGTGTATTCACCGCTGGTCAGATAGGTTGCAGGAAAATGCGACCTGGCGAGCGGTGTCGCGCGCGACGAGCTTGCTCCCGAGGAGGGACTCCGATGGCGCTCGAAGGATCGGCAGCACAGGACTTCGATCGGTTCATGGCCGGCCTCATAAAGCGGAACCCCGGGGAACCGGAGTTTCACCAGGCTGTACAGGAGGTGGCGGAGAGCCTGATCCCGTTCATTCTGGACCACCCCGAGTACAAAGAAGCTCAGATACTCGAGCGCATGACGGAACCCGACCGGGTGGTGATCTGCCGCGTTCCGTGGGAGGACGATAACGGCAACGTGCGGGCCAATCGCGCCTGGCGGGTGCAGTTCAACAACTCGATCGGACCCTACAAAGGCGGCATGCGCTTCCACCCCATGGTCACGCTCTCGGTGCTGAAGTTTCTGGGATTCGAGCAGACCTTCAAGAACAGCCTCACCACGCTTCCAATGGGTGGCAGCAAGGGGGGCGCGATCCTCACCGGCAAGGGGCTCTCCTTCGGCGGTAGCCTCGGACGGGTCGAGGCCACAGGCTACGGCTGTGCGTACTTCATGCAGGAGATGCTGGCGCGCCGAGGCGGCGGTGTAGAGGGAAAGAGCTGCGTCGTTTCCGGGTCGGGCAACGTGGCCCTGCACACGATCAAGAAACTCGATCAGCTCGGCGCGAAACCGGTAACAGCGTCTGACTCCGGGGGGTTCGTCCACGATCCGGGAGGCATTGGCGGCGAGAAGCGCCGTCGTCGGGGACTCGCCATCGAAGGGCCTCTTACCGGCGAGCAGCTGGTAGGCGATCAGTCTTCCCAGGTGGTGCGGCGGGTGGTGATGTCGTCAGCACCGTGGCATCGGTGTCCATTCCCCACGCCGCGCGCAGCGCGTCGGCGAACTGCACGCAGCCGCTGAAGCGTTGCTCCGGGTCCTTGTTGAGAGCGCGCAACAGCACGGCGTCGAGCGCCGGGGGCAGCTTCGGGTTCACCGTGCTGGGCGTCTCGGGCTGGTCGCTGACGATCTTGAACATCAAAGTCGTCCGGCATGCCGATGATCGCGCTCGGCATCGCGGCAGCGGCGGTGCTGGCCATTATCGGATGGCGCCTCCTCGGGAGCAGCGAGCCCACCGAGAACACCGGAGCCGACCCTGTCGACGCGGTGGCCTCGAGTCCAGCTGCGGTCGATCAACCGGACCCCGAGACACCGGCTACGGTGCCCGTGGAGTCGCCGGAGGGAGCCGGAACCGACAGCGACTCGGCCGTCGCGGCGCCCGCCAGAACCGACGACACATCGGGTGACGGCGAGGTCGAGGCCGTCGCCAACGCCGACCAGGATGCTGTGGCTGCGGAGCCGGCAACGCCTGAGCCACCACCCGTAGTTGGTGAGCCGTTCACCGTGACCAGTCAGCCACCCGGAGCCGCGATAACCCTCGATGGCGTCGAGGTCGGGACGACGCCATACGAGCTCGAGGTGGTCCCCGACAGGCGCTACGCGATGCAGCTGGCGCTCGACGGCTACACGTCTGCCAGTTGGGCGTTCGCGCTCGACGACCTGAGCACTTCGCAGCGTCAGTCGGCGACGCTGCATTTCCCGATGCAGCCTGACGTGGAACCCGGGCTCGTGAGCGTCGACGCCGACTATGCAGTGTCGGCCACAGCGCGTCCGCTTGGCGGCGGGCAGACGCGACGGTTCAACGCCGCTGTCGGCCTGCAGATGAGCCTCCCACCAGGCTAGTGGGCGGTAACCGTGTCGGCCCCCGAGGTGTTCCTGTCGCAACGATCCACGGTGAACGTGACCAGTGGCGGCAACCGCCGCCTGAGTGTTCCGATCGTGGCCAGCGTTCGAATTGCCGCTATTCCGGGCAACTGCCGGGTCAGCATCGACGGGCAGTTCGTCGACGTCACCCCACTCCAGGCCCGCATGGTCGCCGGCGATCACGAGTTCCTGTTCGAATGGCCGGCCACCGGCGCATCGCTCACCGTCAATGAGCGCATCGTACGCGACGGTCAGAGCGTCTTCGCCACGGCTCCTCAGCAGTGAGAATGGCGGTCCGGACGTTCCTCCTGCTGGCGCTGACGGTGTCGCCGTTGGCCGCCACGGTGTCCGCAAACCGCGTGCACGCGCCCACGCAGGCCGACGTCGCCGCGCAACGATTGTTCGGTCGGGCACAGATGCTCTACGAGGCTGGAGATCCCGAGGGTGCGATTCGTGAGGCAACGGTCCTCGTGGACCAGTTCTCGGCTTCGGAGCTGGTCGACGATGCACTCCTGCTGATCGCCAACAGTCACCTGTCGCCGGGCAACCAGGACGCGGCGCGCGGCACTGCCGATCGCATCGTCAACGCGCATCCGCGGACGGCCAATGCTGCCGCCGCCACCGTGATCGTGGCCCGCTACGACATCGATGCGTCCCGGTCAACGGACGATCTTCGCAGGGTGCGTGAGACGCTCTCGCGCCTTCCGATACTGTTCGACGCCGCGACATTCCCGCGACTCGAGGCGCGCACCGCCGCGATGGTATTGAGCGGCGATATCAGCCTCCGGCTGCTGGAAACCGAAATGGCAGAGGGCGAGTTCGCCGCCGCCATGGAGCCAGGCGTAAGTGGCGCGTGGTTGGCCCGGGTATGCGGGGCTCGGAACGGCGCTGCTCCGCAGCGGCGAGTGGGAGGCCGCCGGTGCGCTGCTACAGCTGAGCGCGACCGAGGTGCTTGCGTCGCGCACACTGCTGTCGCTCATCCATCGTCATCGACTCGGTGCGACGGAAGCGGCCTGGCGGCAATCACGCACTCTGGCGAGCGCGGATGGACGGCTCGATGAGCCGATCGGCGTAGGAGCCTCGAGCGATGGCGAGTTGCTCATTGTCGACGAGGGCGTACCGTTCGGGGCGCGGCTGCGCTCCGATGGCGCGGTGACAGCTCGGCAAAGACCGCTTGTCGGTGCCACGAAGCCCTGGTTCGGTCCGGCCAGCGTGGCGTACGTCGTCGTGCGACGGGCGATCCTGTCGCCATTCACTCACCAGCGCCAGACCTTCACTACCCGCGAGGGAAACCGCCCGGAGGAGGTCGACCAGATCGTCGCAGCGGCGCATGGTCCGCTCGGCAGCATCCTCGTAGCCTACGACGATGGCGACAAGCTGTCGCGATTCGACGTCAACGGCGCCTATATGTCCACACCGCTTGGGAGCCAGCGCTTCAAGATCGTCGATATCGACGTCGACAACCAGGGGCGCTTCCTGCTTCTGGACAGACGCAACAAATCGGTGCTCGCCCTGGATGGGAGCGGAGGAGTCGAGACGCTGGTGACTGTGTCAGAGTGGCGCCGCCCGGCGGCATTGGCGGTCGACGAGTTGGACAACTTCTACGTGCTCGACCGCGACGACAAGCGCATCGACGTGTTCTCGAGCGAGGGAGCGCGGCTGGCGCGGCTGGGCCCGGGGCTTCCTGGGGGCCGTCGACTGGACGATCCCAGAGACCTGGCGGTTGATGGCAGTGGCCGGATCTACGTTGCCGATCGCGGTAGCTCCGTGGTCGTGATCCTCGAATGAGACTCGGCGAAGGGCCGGTGAGCGGCCGGGTCGGTGGCCAGAGCGTGCGCCCGCATGGCACCGGCCTGCTAGTGCTCCTCGGCATTACCGCGCTCGCCGTTTCCTCGGTGCCGGCCGAGGCCATCGAACCCGCCGGAATGGGTGCGTCACAGGCCCAGGACGCTACTACGGATCCGCTCGAGGAGATCAGGGTGCTGCTGGCTCGCGGCGAAGCGCTGTTCAACTCGGCCGACCAGCCTGATTCGATCGATGTGTTCAGCGAGGTCATTACACGCATCGACGCCGTTGCCGAGGATGTCGACGTGCTGCCGATGATGGCGCGCAGCCTGTCGTATCGCGCCCAGGCGAGATTCAACCTGGGCCAGGAGGCGGAAGCGGACGCAAACCTCCGCCAGTTACTCCGGGTAGCACCTCGAACACGGCTCGATCCAACGACGGTGTCGCCCAAGCTCATCGAGCTGTTCGACGCGCTGCGAGCGGAGATCGTCGGCGAGCTCGCGCTGACGCTCTATCCCGAGGCAACGCGCGTCTACGTCGATGGTCGGGAGGTGGAGACCACGCTCGAACCAATCGCCCTGGCCGAGGGTCCCCATGCCCTGAGCGTCGAGCTGCTGGGGCACACGCCCCATCAGCGCGAGATCGAGGTCGTCGCTGGCGAGATGCTGACGGTCGACGTGGTGCTGGAGCGCTCCAGCGCCATCATCACGGTGCGAACCAACGTATCCGGGGCCAGCGTGACCGTCGACGGACGCGCCGTGGGCGACACGATGGCAGATCCCGACAACCCGTCGGCATCCGGCGAAGCCGAGCTCACCTTCGACGGGATGAACGTCGGGGAGCACAGCATCGAGATTACGCGCGACGGCTATCGACCGTACAGCGGCGAGATCACCGTCGGCGACCTGGTCGACTATCTGCTCGATCCGGTGACGTTGCCACGCATGGCGGGTACCGTGGTTCTCCACCGGCTCCCCGACGGCGTCGAGCTGCGAATCGACGATAGCGTCGTCGATTCTCAAGCGACAGCGGGCGTTCTCGAGCTCGAGCTAGCGCCTGGCGCACACACGATCGCGGTCGACGGCGGTAGCCTGGGGTCGTTCAGCACGGACGTCGACGTCGCCGACCACGGTCGTCACGAGGTCAGCATCGAGCTCCACCCCTCGGTGTACTTTCTTGGTGTGGTCGGCAACGACGAGGTGGGCCGAGCGACCGTAGCGGCTGCGCTCGAGCTGGTGCTAGGCTCCGGTCGCTGGCATCGGCTGGCACTGCCGCAGCGCGACGCGGATGCGCTGGCGGAGGCCGGCCTGCAGATCGATGCGCTCCGATCTCAGGCGCGCGGCGAGGGTCCCCGCGGTGTGCAGTGGCGGTTTCCCGAAGCGCAGCAGCATCTCGACAGCCAGGCGCCGGCGTCACTGTATGTTTTTGCGATTCTGTCCGATGACCTCGTCGCCACCCATGCTGAGATCGGGACCTTTGCAGGCGGTCCTGGCCCCTCGTTCGGCGATCACATA
Source organism: Acidobacteriota bacterium (assembly GCA_965205505.1). GTDB lineage: Bacteria > Acidobacteriota > UBA890 > UBA890 > WLXD01 > DASCOT01. Next base: position 698,326 of record CBDBHB010000009.1, on the reverse strand, counting down.
CGGGTCGCGCTGGACGATCCGGTGGTCATCGGCACGCGTATCAACTCCGAGCTACTCGGTGGTGGCAGCACATTCCAGCGGCCGTGGCTTGGCGCCGATTTCATCGACAGCATGGGCGCCCCCGGCCCGGTAGTGCTGACCGTTAGCCCACACGGGCCGACAGCTGCCGCTGGACTCAGTCCCGGTGACATCGTGGTGGCGGTCAACGGCTCCCCTGTGGCGACGGCGGCAGATCTGCATGGGGCGCTGGATGAGCTGACCATCGGTGCGCAGTTGGAGCTCGGACTGGCCAGCAACAGCATCGCGGTTCTCGTGGGAGCATCGCCGCAGATCATCGACCCGGACTCGACAAGCTCGCCCTTCGCCAGCGTATTGATCGCCGTGCGGCAACTGCGCACCGCCGGTGGCGGCTCCGTACCCGCGTGGGTTCTTGCCTTGAACGAGGCATCGATCCTGCTCCGCGCCGGCCAATGGGAACAGGTCGTACGCCTGGTGCGACCGCTCCAGGTACCCGAGCGCCCCGGGGTCGGCGCCAGCATGTCCAGTTACTGGCTCGGACTGGCACTGTCGGAGCTTGGGCCCGACTACACCGCGCTTGCGCGCGATGCGTTCGAGCGCGCGGCTGCCGATCGTGACGGACGATTGCTGCACGACGACGGTCCCATCGTCTGGCCGCTGGCACGCGCGCGAGCTCGCCGACTGCAGCAATAGGGCCCCCGCGCGCCACCTCGCTTGACTACCGGGTACTCGACCAACTAGTCTGTTTTCCAGAATATCCGGAAACCGGACGCGGCGGCGATCGAGGCCGTCGCCGGAGGAGTCGTCGAATGAGCACCGAATCGCTGCCGCTGACACCTCGGGTGCTGCTGATTCTATGGGCCCTGGAATCAGGGCCGCAGCATGGCTACCGCCTGCTGCAAGAGCTGGAGGAGCGGGGCCGCGGCCGCGTTTCGATCGGGCCAGCGTCGCTCTACGAAGCCATCCAGACGCTGCAACGCCGTGGCTGGATCGCGCCGGTTGATGCGCCCGATGATGCGGACAGCCGGCGGCGGTACTTCCGACTGACCGACCACGGACGCTCGGTGTTGCGCGCCGAGGCACAGCGACTTGCGGATCTGGTCAATGACCTGCGGGTTGACGGCCTGGTCGACTCGGCCAAGGTCTGATGCTGCGACACACGTCATCTGGGGCCCACCGGGGTGCTCCCCTGCCCCCGTTTCAACGCCTCGCGCTACTGGCCCTGGCCCCGCACCTGCGTCGAGAGTACGGCGCCGACATCGCCTACCTATTCCGCGAGCGCTTTCGCCGGGAGCGTCAGCGTGGCCGGATAGCTGCGTCTCGCTACGCACTCGTGGCGATTGTCGACTTCATGTCGACTGCGGTGCGGACGCGGTTCGGTCGGTCGCCGACGCCTGACCCCCTCGCCGATCTTCGTACCTCCCCACTGAGGTCATGGACTCCTGACATGTTCCTGCGCGATTTCAGATTCGCCATTCGCACGTTGCTGCATCAGCCTGGGTTCACTGCAGTAGTGCTGATCAGATTGGGGCTCGGCATCGGCGCCTTCGACGTAGGCAACCGTCAGATCACCGGCGGTGACATTCCCCAGAACCTGCGCACGGCTTTCTGGTGGGGCGATCCGCTGACCGTGCTCGGCATGAGCCCCAAGCATGGACGCTTCTTCTCACCGCGCGAGATTCGCGAGATGGCGCCCTTGGCGCTGGTCAGCAACCGGGTGTTCGAGGCGCGCTTCGCCGGCGACCCCGACATGATCGGACAGACGATCCAGATCAACGGCGTGGACCACACGCTCATCGGCGTGTTCCCGAGCGCCGCCACGGTCTACGGCATCGACCTGTGGACACCGATGTGGGCGCAGCCCGAGGATTTCTCGCGCACCCGCCGAGTGATGAACCTCATCGCTCGACTCGGCGACGGCGTGACCCTGGCGCAGGCCAACGCCGAGCTCGAGGCGGTGGCACGCCGTACCGAGCTCGAGTACGCCGGCCAGCACGACGAGTATCTCGGTTGGCGCCTGGAAACCATGACCTGGACCGACGCCAACGTGCGAACGCTCAAGCCCACCGCGTTCGTGCTCATGGGAACGGTGTCGTTCGTATTGCTCCTGGTGTGCGCCAACGTGGCCAACTTGCTGCTTTCGCGTTCGGCCAGCCGACGACGCGAGATGGCAGTACGGGCGGCGCTGGGTGCCGGGCGTGCACACATCGTGCGTCAGTTGCTATCCGAGAGTCTGCTGATGGCGGTTCTCGGCGGTGCCGTTGGGCTGGCCCTCGGCTGGGTCGGCTTGCAGTGGCTGGTGGCCAACACGCTCGCCTGCGTCATCGGTGGACGTTTGTCCGGACTCCGCCGGTGCGCCGGTTGGCGAGGGGGCACAACCTGAGCCCATCAGCAACGCCACAAAGATGGCAAGCCGACAGCGGCTGCCAGCGTGCTTCGTCCGCGCCGCCTATGATTTCCGTCGAGCGTCGTCATCAGCGTGCGCGCCTGCCTCCCGAGACCCGTCGCCGTGCCGATCGCAGTGAGCGATCGCGCATCGACTGCTGATCGGTGCGACGCTACTCTAGCGTCCTGAGTCAGGAATCTGTTGCCTATTGTGGCGAGCGCGACCGAAGCGGATCCCAGAAGGCGCGACGACGCCGATGCAATATGCATCGGATTCCTGACTCAGGACACTAGCAGCCTCGTTTTGAACAGTGGCCCTCGGGAAGATCATGCGCATCGCCGTCGCCGCCGACCACGCCGGGTATGAGCTCAAGGAGCACATCAAGCTCCGCCTGCAGGCGGACGGGCATGTCGTCGAGGACTATGGGGTCCACGACACCAAGCCGGCCGACTACCCTGATGTGGGGCGCCCGGCGGCTCGGGCCGTAGCGCATGGCAAGGCCGATCGCGCCGTGCTCATCGACGGTGCGGGCATCGCCATGTGCATGGTCGCCAATCGCATCGGCTTCGTCCGCGCGGTGATGTGCGACAACCCCCATACTGCCGAGATGGCGCGCCAACACAATGACGCCAACGTGCTGTGTCTCGGGGGACGCATGCTCGGCCGGCAGATGGCGGACACGATTCTGAAGGTCTTCTTGGAGACCAAGTTCGGCGGTGACCGGCATCAGCGTCGAGTCGACAAGATCGAGCCCTAGCAGGCGGTGGTGACCCAGCAATATGCAACGGATTAGGGTTGCTCGGATACTCGACGTCGCTCCGCGACGGCCTGTTAGCCACGCCACACCTCTAGCTGGAGCGCTTTCGCAAGTCGTTTCAACGCCTCTGCCGCGGCTTTCCGGTCGCGGGCGACGACGGGGTCAAGCTCGTAGTGCTCCGACAACACGTTGAGCCGACCGGCGCGGCGGTCGGCCTTGAGATCGACGCGGCCGATCAAGCGGTCGCCGGCAAGTACCGGCAAGCAGTAGTAGCCGAACTCGCGCTGCGGCGCCGGCTTGAAAATCTCGAGAAGCTGCCGGAAACCGAACAGCAGCTCGGTGCGCGAGCGGTCCCACAACAGCGGATCGAAAGGCGACAGCAACAGGCCACGGTCGCGGCGCGGCCGACTCGATTGCAGCGCCTCGGCAACTTCCAGGTCGACCGGCCGGATCCAGCCCGCCTTACGTGTGCCCGGTCCCTCGAGGTGACACGCTATTACCTCGCCGCGCTCGCACAGACGCTCCAGGGCGGAGGCGATTTCCGCGCGCAGCTTCTGCAATCGCCAGGTTGCCGCCAGCGTACCGGTGGTGGCCCATCCATGGCCAGCCAAAGCGCGCAGCAGCAGCGTCTCGATCGACTCCCCGAGCGGCGCCGGGTCGGCGCGCGCTGCTTCCGGAATCGCACGCTCGGCGAGGTCGTACTCGCGCTGGAAGTTCACCCGGCGGCTGACCGCCACGTCGCCGCGTGACCACAACGCCGAGAGCACCTTCTTGGCAACGCTGAGCTGCCACCAGCCGCCACGGCTGGAAACCTGCTCGAAGTCGCCGCCGCGCTGCGGGCCCAGATCGCGGAGTTGGTCGAGGATGGCGTCGGCGACGCGCGGATGCTCGACGAGTAGATCACCCCACCAGGGGTGGACGTTGTAGTGGCGGCGACGAAAGGCGAAAACCCGATAAAGCTCGATCGGGATCCAGCTGGCCTCGTGACCCCAGTACTCGAACAGCGGCTCTCCCGGCGCCAGCAGCGACTCCCCCAGCATCGGCGAGGCACCGTCCAGGCGCGACATGAGCACCAGCGAATGACTGCGCGCTCCGGTCACACAGACGGTGTCGAGTTGTAGGTAGCCGAAGCGCCGGATGATCGACCCGGCCGCGGCGCGGGCTCGGCGACCTCGGCCCGCTGCACGAGTGGGCAAACCGGTGCGCTCAGGTCGCAGCAATCCGGCTCGCATCACCGCCAGCCGGCGCGCCGCAGGAATGGAGATCGTTTCCAAGCCGGCCCCCGGTACGGGAAGCTCGCTTCCCGGTCTGGTTAACTAGTGGAGTAGTCTCCTGTAGAGACACGCGTCTACGCTAACCGAGATGGACGACGTGAGCTGGAGAGATCATTGATGGGAGATCACATGGCCGGACCACGGCAGCTCTTCCTCTATCCTTTACTGCTTGGACTGATGCTCGGGGCGGGGTTCTTTCTCGGCCTCGGCTGGACGGCAGACACCGCCCAACCGGAGTCCCAGCCAGCGGTCCGACCGGTGGCGCAGCCGACGGAGAGCGCTCAGAGAGTGACGCCGCGCGGCGATCTGGCCTCATCAGAGCGGTCGACTATCGATCTTTTCGAGAGCTCCTCGCCGTCGGTCGTCTACATCACGTCGCTCGCCGATCGGCGCAACCTCTGGACACTCGATATCACACGCATCGAGTCGGGAACAGGATCGGGGTTGGTGTGGGATCAACGCGGCCACATCGTTACCAACTGGCACGTGATCCGAGGAGCCGCCGCGGCGCGCGTGACCCTGAGCGATCAGTCCCAGTGGGACGCGCAGCTGGTGGGCTACGCCGAGGAAAAAGACCTCGCCGTATTGCACATCGACGCGTCTGCCGGGCAACTGCAACCCATCACGCTGGGCACCTCAGACGACCTCCTGGTAGGCCAAAGCGTATACGCGATCGGCAATCCGTTCGGCCTCGATTCCACCCTCACCACCGGTGTGATCAGCGCCCTCGGTCGGGAGATCAACTCGCAGGTGCCCGGAGCCGAGATCCGCAACGTCATTCAAACCGACGCGGCGATCAACCCGGGCAACTCCGGTGGACCGCTGCTCGACAGCGCGGGACGGCTCATCGGCGTGAACACCTCGATCGTCAGCCCCTCGGGCGCCTACGCTGGCGTCGGGTTCGCCATTCCCGCCGATACGGTTCGCTGGGTGGTCGCCGATCTCATCGGTTTCGGGCAGCTGCAGCGGCCCAGCCTCGGCATCGAGCCCTTGGCGATTGACACGCGACGACGACTCGGCGTCGACGGCGTGGTAGTGCGCAGCATCGCAGAGGGCGGCGCCGCCGATGTGGCAGGGCTGCGGGGCACCAGCCGGGCGCGCAACGGCCGCATCGTGTTGGGTGACATCATTACGGCGATCGACGACGACCAAATTTTCAGCTGGGGCGACGTTCTGCAGGCCCTGGAGCTGCGACAGGCGGGTGAGGTGGTCGCTGTGCGCTTCATCCGCGACGGCCAGCTGCAGCAAACACAGGCGAGGCTTCAGCCGCCCCAATAGTGGGCTAGTGGTATCTTTCGCTGGCAACCGGAGGTGGAGCGTTGACCGGTCTGGTTGCAATGCGAAGGTAGCGATGAAATCCGGTCAGACTGTCGACGTTCTGGTGATCGGCGGCGGCATCATCGGGCTCGCCAGCGCCTACGAGAACATCCGCCGCGGGCGCAGCGTGGCCGTCGTTGAGCACGCCCGCCTCGGTGCAGGGGCCACCCACGTTGCCGCGGGCATGCTTGCGGGTGCCGCCGAGGCCGAACCGACGCAGTTGGCAATGGTTCGACTCGCCGTCGACAGCCTGAAACGCTACGCCGAATTCGTCGCCGCTGTGGAGTCGGATTCGGGCCTGCAGTGCGGCTACGACACCACCGGGACGCTGCTCGTGGCACTGGATCAGGATCATCTCGAACAACTGCGCCACAGCGCCGCCGAGCACCGGCGACTGGGATTGCATTGCGAACAGCTCGACGCCGAAGAAATCAGGCGTCGCGAGCCAAGGTTGAGCCCGAGCGTCGTAGGGGGATTTGCCGCCGATGAAGACCTGCAGGTCGATCCACGCGCCCTGGCGCGCGCCGTAGCGGCAGCGATCGAGGCTCGCGGCGGCACGCTCGTTTGGCCGGCGAAGGTGCTCGACCTGGAGCTGGACGGGCGCTGGAAAGCTGCGGTCGAGGTTCCCGGCGACCGGATGGAGATCGTTGCCGATCGCGTGATCGTCGCCGCCGGCGCCTGGACGCACGACGCCGCCGAGGCCTGCGCAAAGCTGCCGCTGCGTCCGGTGAAGGGTCAGGTGCTACGACTGCGAGGCGAGCGACTGCTAGATCGAGTCATCCGCACCCCCGACGTGTACATCTTGCCGCGCGCCTCCGGCGAGCTGGTGATCGGCGCCAGCAGCGAGGAACAGGGATTCGATGCCCGCCCGACGGCGGGTCCTATAATGGATCTGCTCTACAATGCCTGGCGCGCTCTGCCGGGAATCTACGAGCTCGAGTTGGACGAGGTGTGCGTGGGTTTTCGCCCAGCGCTGCGCGACCACCTGCCGGCAATCGGCGCAACCGAGCACGACGGCATGTACGTGGCTACCGGCCACTACCGCAACGGCATTCTGCTGGCCCCGGCAACCGCCGCCCTGCTGGCCGATCTGATGGACGGCGACGACCCCGAGCTGTTGAAGGGCCTGGAGCCTGGGCGTTTCGCGCCTTCGGGAGCCGTGGAGGATACGATTGCGCGCCAGAGTTAACGGAGCCGAGCGTGAGTTGAGCCCAGGAATGAGCATCGGCGCGCTGGTAAACGAGGTCGCCGCCGATGCCAAGGCCGTCGCAGTGGCGCTCAACCGCGCCATGATCCCTCGGAAGGAATGGAGGGCCGTGCAGGTGCAGGAAGGCGACGACATCGAGATTGTCGCCCCTTTCCACGGAGGCTGAGGTGAGCGACGACACGCTGCAAATCGGCGAGCTGGAGCTTCACTCGCGCGTGCTGCTCGGATCGGCGATGTACCCGAGCACACAGGTGATGCTCGACTGCGTTGCCGCCTCGGGCACCGAGATGGTCACGGTGGCGCTGCGCCGGGTCAGTCCTGGGGCGAAGGGCGAATCGTTGTATGAGCTGCTGCACAACGCAGGCGTTCATATCTTGCCGAACACGGCCGGTTGTTACACTGCCGAGGACGCCGTGCTGACCGCCCAACTTGGTCGGGAAGCCATCGGCACCGAGGTCGTGAAGCTCGAGGTCATCGCCGATGACCAGACCCTGCTCCCGGACGCCGCGGGGTTGTTGCAGGCGGCCGAAGAGCTGGTGCGGGACGGCTTCGTGGTGCTGCCCTACACGAACGACGATCCGGTGCTGGCGCGCCGCCTGGAGGACATCGGGTGCGCGGCGGTCATGCCGTTGGCGGCGCCGATCGGCTCCGGCCTGGGGGTGCGCAACCCGCACAACCTGAGCTTGATCAAGGAACGTGCCAGCGTGCCGATAATCGTCGATGCCGGCCTAGGCACCGCCTCGGACGTAACGATCGTTCTCGAGCTCGGCTGCGACGGTGTGCTGCTGAACTCCGCCGTCGCCCGCGCCGGCGATCCAGTGATGATGGCGCAAGCGATGCGCGCCGCCGCAGCCGCTGGCCGAGACGCGTTTCGCGCCCGTCGGATGCCGCGAAAGCACCATGCCGAAGCATCGACGCCGGCCAAAGGCACCCCGTGGCGGTAGGCGGGCGCAAACCTCCGCGCCTCTACCTGATCGCCGACCACGAGTACTGCGGCGGCACCGAGCGCTGGCTGAATCTCATCGACGTGGCCATCGGGGCGTTGCCCGATCGATTCCCGGCTGCCCTACAGCTGCGCGCCAAGCAACTCAGCGAAGCTACGCGTGAAGCGGCCCTCGAGGCCGCCCTGGATCGACTCTCCAACTGTGTAGTGCCCGTGTTGGTCAACGGCGGCGGCATCGACGCCGCCAGCGCTCGGGCACGAGGAATCCACTGGGCTGAGAGCGCCATTCCGACTCGACCGCAGCCGGTGCCGGTGGGATTTCGCCGCGCCGCTTCGGTGCATTCGGCCGAAGCAGCACGACATGCAGCGGTGGCCGGCGCAGAGTTCGGCGTATTCGCACCGGTATTCGATCCGGGCTCCAAGCCCGGATGCGGACGCGGGCTCGAAGCCTTGCGCGAGCTGGTCGAAGCAGTTGACCTTCCTATGCTCGCGCTCGGCGGGGTCGGCGCTTCCCAGGTCGCCGACTGCCTGCAGGCTGGCGCAGCGGGCGTCGCCGTCGTCAGCGCGGTGTTCGGCGCCGACAGTCCCGGCGCGGCGGTGCGAGAGATCGCTGCGGCACTCGGGTAGTCATCGGGGGAGCGCCGGCGGACCGGGTGGTCAGGCAAATCGCTGGCCCACATAATCGCCAGCATGCGCATGCGGCTACTGTTGGTGCTGACACTCGCGGCTGAGGGCGCTCTCTGTCATCAGGATCCGCTGTACTCGCCCGCTCAACCAGCTGATGTAGGCGGAGGACCGGCGCGGCTCGATCGAGGCCGATATCGTCACCCTCCGCGATGCGGCAAGGGCGGAGGAGAGTTCGCTGCGCCGCGCCGCCGCCCGCTCCCTCGGCCGTCTCGAGCGCGCCGACCTGCTACCCGACATTCTGCCGCTGCTGGAAGATGACGACGCCTCGGTGCGCGCTGCCGCGGCTACCGCCGTGGCCCAGGCATTGAGCCGTGGCCCGGGAGGCGCAGGGTTTGAACCGCTGCGGGTCTCGATGACGACCGACCCGGATGCGTCTGTCGCAGGCGCAGCGGCCACATCGATAGGCCGGCTGACCTATGCCGACGACGAAGCGGCGCGCCAAGCCGAGGCAGCGCTGCTCGACTCCGCGGAAGAAGAGCTTACGTTGCTCGCAACCTCCGACGCGGTGCGACCGGAGGCGGGGGAACGTGTCGCACAACTGCTCGGCGTAACACGAGGCATGGAGGCACTGTTTCGGCGGCGCCCCGATCTGACCGCACCATCCGAGGGCCTCGATCTGTTGGCCGAGCTGGCGGCCCTCGGACGGGACGACGCCAACGACCCTTCGCGTGCGCAGGTGCGATTCCTCGCGGTTTCGGCGATGGTCAACTCGCGTGCCGAGCTCACCGACGAGTTGCTGTTCGCGCTGCAACGCGACCCCCATGTCGGCGTCCGCCGTCTGGCAGCCGGCGTCATCGGGTCGACGCGAGACTACGGGTCGTTGCTCGTCGCCCGCGCGTTGCAGGACTCCGAGGGACGCGTCCGCTACGAGCTGCTGCAGACCCTCAGCCGTAGAGTGCCTGAGCTAGTGTAGCGTCTCTAAAATGGCTTTACAGCGATTAACTTTGTCGATGATCTGCTGGGCGGAAGCACTCCAAACATAGGGCTTGGGATCGTCGTTGTAGTTGGCAATGAAGTTCTCGATGTTTTGGATGAGTGCTTGGACGGAAGGAAACGCAGCTCGTCGGACGCTTTTTGTTGTCAGCTCAGCGAACCAGCGCTCCACCAGGTTCAGCCACGAGGAGCTTGTTGGAATGAAGTGCAGGTAAAAGCGACGATGCCGAGACAACCACTTCTTCACATTGGGGTGCGTGTGGGTGCCGTAGTTGTCAACGATCAGATGCAGATCTAGTTCCTGGGGGAACTCGCGGTCGAGCTTGCGTAGGAACTTCAAGAACTCTTGATGCCGATGACGCGGCAGACACTGACCGATGACGGTTCCGTCCAGCATGTTCAGGGCGGCGAAAAGGCTCGTCGTACCGTGGCGCTTGTAGTCGTGGGTCATGGTTCCGGCACGGCCCTTCTTGAGCGGCAACGACGGCTGCGTGCGGTCCAAAGCCTGAATCTGAGACTTCTCATCCACGCACAGCACTACAGCCCGATCTGGCGGATTCATGTACAGGCCGACCACGTCGGTGAGCTTGTCCACGAAGTGGGGATCCTTGGAGAGCTTGAACGTCTTGACCAAGTGAGGCTTGAGTCCGTGAGCGTCCCAGATCCGCTGGACCGTGGCGGCACTGACCCCTTGCGCCTTGGCCATCGTTCGGCACGACCAATGAGTGGCGTTGGGTGGCTTGGTGTGCAACGTTGCTTCGACGATCTGTTTGATCTTGTCCCGGGAGATGGACCGGGGTCGTCCACGTCCCGGCCTGGTCTGCCCCAGCGCCACGGGACCTGCTTTCTCGAACCGCCTTCTCCACATGATCACAGTCGGCCGGCTGATGCCGAGCTGATCAGCAATCCCGCTATTGGACTCGCCATCTGCCGCCAGCAGGATGATCCCGGCACGAGTCGCTACTGACTGTGGTGTGCTGGGGGCTCGGAGCCAGGCTTCCAGAACGTCTCGATCCTTGTCCGCGAGCGCTATCGGTTCTGCTTTTGTGGCCATGCGAAGCACAATACAATGGTCTTCATCTAATGTAAAGCTATTTACGATACGCTATACTAGGCGCCTGTTCGCGACTGCTCGCCGGACTCCGTGACGCGGTCGCCGCCGTTCGACTGCTGACGATTGATGCGCTCGCCGGCTGTGACGGCACAATCGCGACCCTGGACCGGATCGCCAGCAACATCGAGGCGGTAAACGAGGCCAACTGGCATGAGCCCGCTCACGCGCTCGTGGCGCTGGCAACCTTGGACGCGGCGCTCGCCCGCCGGCGCGCCGAATCCGCCAGCCATCACCCGACGTGGCAGATGCGAATGTACGCCGCCCATGCTGCCACAGCGTCCGGTTGGGTCGACCTGCTCCGCCTGCTGGCTGCCGACAAGCATCCGAACGTCGCGGCAATCGCTATTCCAGGGCTGAGCGCGGCTGCGGGGCACGCCGGCGACGAGCTCTACCTCAACGTACTCGCCAGCAATGACGGGCAGCTACTGATGGCTGCCGCCGCTGCACTGACCGGCGGCGCGCAGCCGGTCGAGCAGCTGCTGGCAGCGCTCGAGCGGGTGACCGCACTCGAGCGTGAGACCTCGCGCGCTCCACGCCGTGCACTGCTGGAGGCCATCGGCAGCCTGGGCTCTGCAGACAAGGCCGAGGCAGTCGGCGCCTACCTGCGAGACTTCGATCCCATCATCGCCGCGGCGGCCGCCGATGTTCTCGAGCACTGGACCGGAAGGCGGCCTGCGCCCGACCCGCAGCCGCTGCCGCCCTCCCCTTTCCCAAGTGCCGAGGAGATCGGGGAGATCGAGGAGATCCGCGCCGTGGTACGTATGCGGGGCGGGGGCGAGTTCGCGCTGCGTCTGTACCCGTTCGACGCACCCTCCAACACAGCGCGCTTCGTGCGGCTGGCCCGCCAGGGTTACTTCGACGGGCTGACGTTTCACCGTGTGGTGCCCAACTTCGTGATCCAGGGGGGGGAGCCCAGGCGCCAACGAGTTCGCCGGCGACGGCCCCTACACGCGCGACGAGATCACCGACCGCTCGCACCTGCGCGGCACGGTCGGCATCTCCACGCGCGGCCGCGATACCGGCGACGCGCAGATCTTCGTCAACCTGATCGACAACGTGCGCCTCGACTTCGACTACACGATCTTCGCCGAGGTGATCGAGGGCATGGACACGGTCGAGGCAGTCCTCGAAGGTGCGCTGATCGATACGGTGCTTATCGAGGGCACACGCTAGATGAGATGAGAAGGCCAACCTCCTGAACGCAGTAGCCTGACGGCTCTGCAAACGTTTCTTCAAACGTAACGGGCTCGAAGCCCAAGGAGGTTGGCCGATGACAAGTGTAACGATTGGACTGGACGTAAGCGACCGGTACAGCCGTATGTGCGTGCTCGACAGTAAGGGCAGGGTGATGGAGGAAGGGCGGGTGAGGACGAGCCCGGAGGGGCTGGCGAGGCGGTTCGGGTGCGAGGAGCCCGCTCGAGTAGTGCTGGAGGTTGGAACGCGCTCGCCGTGGATGAGTGAGCAGTTGAAGCAACTGGGTCATGAGGTGCTGGTGGCTAACCCGAGGCGGCTGAAGCTGATCTATGGCGAGCACGACAAGACCGACCGGTTGGATGCCGAGCACCTGGCACGAGTGGGCAGAATGGACCCAAAGCTGCTTAAGACGGTGCAGCATCGAGGCAGACAAGCGCGAGCGGATCTAGCCGTGATTCGGAGCCGAGATGCTCTGGTAAAGAGCTGCACGCAGTTGGTGAGCCATGTGCGTGGTGCGGTCAAGTCGGCCGGTTGTCGTATTCCCAGGTGCTCGACGCCGGCGTTCGCGCGCACCGCGCCAGAGCACATACCGGAGCGGCTCAAGGGAGCGCTCGAGCCGGTGCTTGAAACGATCGCCATGCTGACGGGCAACATCCAGCAATACGAGCGTCAGATCGTGCAGCTGTGCCAGGGGCGATACCCGGAGACACAGCAGCTCCAGCAAGTGGCCGGGGTCGGAGCTCTGACCGCACTGGCGTATGTGCTGACGCTCGAGGAGCCGGAGCGGTTCAATACCTCCAGAGCCGTGGGCCCGTACCTGGGACTGAGACCGAAGAAACGGCAGTCGGGGGACAAGGACCCTGCGCTACGAATAACCAAGGCGGGCGACAAAATGCTCCGACGCCTGTTGGTGGGCTCGGCGCATTACATCCTGGGCCCCTTCGGGCCCGATACTGAGCTCAGACGCTGGGGGCTCAAGCTGGCCGGACGCGGTGGTCCTCATGGCAACAAAAAGGCAGCAGTTGCTGTCGCCCGTAAGCTCGCCGTTGTGCTGCACCGACTGTGGCTGAGTGGAGACGAGTACGAACCGTTGCGCGCACCTGTAGAGGTTTCAGCAGCATGAACTAACCCGCAACCAGGAGGTCGGTAGGGCGACGCGACCCAACGGTTATCGATCTGACCGCCCGGTCCGGGCGACTGCGAAGGTCACTACGAGCTTCGAGCTCGGCAGCTAGATTGCAGCGCCTCGAATCGGGACGGACCCCAGAATGCACCGGACGACCTGAATCCTCGTCCACCAGAGTGCGAATACGAGCATGCCGTGCAGATCGATTCTTCGCTGGGCACCACATTGCCCTTGACCGAACTAGGCCTTCTCTTAGAAGTGGCCTGCGAGTCAGTACCTGTAGCCGAGCAGGTTCCAGTACCAGAGCTGCCACAGTGTGGCGGCGAAGGCGATGGCCAGCAACGTGTACGCCAGGCGTGCCGTGAAGCTGCCTCTTCGCCGGCGCCACGACTTGGCACAGAGGTAAATCGCCGCGGCCACCACCGGGGTCGCCAGTAGAGGCAGGGTCAACGCCACCGGAAGCAACGGGGCGGCGCCAAAGACGATCTGGATCGGATCGCTCGTCAACATCGCGAGCATGGCGGCAAACGTGAGAAACAGCACGCTGCCGAGCCAGCCCGCGCTTTTCGTCAGCAGGGGCATGCGGCGATGGGGTGGCAGCCTGTATCCGTGCTTCCTACGCAGCGCTGCGGCGGCGGGCCAGAGCAAGGCAGCGCCCATGAAGAGCACCAGCGAGCTCACCGCGATCACCGCGTGCAGCATGGGGTTGCCAGTCAGGCCGATGCGCTCGAGCGCCACCACCGGCACCCATCCGAGGAACAGGTGGGTGATCTCGCCGTCGTCATCCTGGCGGAAGGCAATGAGACGCTGACCGTGCTCCTCACGGAACGTCAGCGGCGCCACCTCGACCCAACGCGTCGCGCCGGTGGCGCTCGTGACCAACGCTTCGCCGTCCTCGGTAACGCTCACCTTCGCTGCCCCGAGGGCCGTCAGCTTGGCGAGCGTGCTGTGCGAATAACGGTTGGTGCGGTAGCGACCGGCAAAGCGTTGCCCACGTACGGCGAAGTCGGCAGGCGCGGTCAACTCGGACGCATCGTCGATCGGGAAGTACTCGTTCATGAACGCGTGGTACACGTCGCTGGTCACGCCACCGCCTCCAGCACTGTTGAACGACACGAAGAGACCGACCCCGTGTGCCGGAAGCAGCGCCATGTCCGAGTGGAACCAGAGCGTGTCACCCCCGTGTCCGAGGGCGCGCTCGCCGTTCGTGCCCATCTCGTAGAAGCCATGGGCCATCGGGTGCATGCGATCGGCGTGTCTGAACAGCTCTCCCTGCATCCGCAGCGCCGTCGACTCGTCGAGAATGCGCACATCATCGAGAACCCCGAGCTGCAGATGGGCAATCATGAAGCGCGCCATGTCGGCGGCAGTGGCGCCAGCCGCGCCCACCGGTGCGAGCGGGACGAACTCGAAGTCCTCCTCCTCGAAGCCGGTCCCGTTCCAGCTGTAACCCATCGACATCACGGCATCGAGCGCTGCCGGAAACGGCTGCCGGAACGTCGTGTGGATCATCCCGAGAGGTTCGATGATGTGCCGCTCGACGTAGTCGTTCCACGCCAGCCCCGAAACCTCCTCGACGATGAGCGCGGCGATACCGGTGCCGTGATTGGAGTACGAGGACACGTCACCGGCCGGGCGAACCCGGTCGGGCAGCTCGCGTTGGAGGATCACCTCGAGGGGCGCCAGGCTGGTCTCGTCGCGAGCGAACAACCCGATCACCTGATCCTCGAATCCGGGGGTGTGGGTCATCAGGTGCCGCAGGCGCACCGGTTCGTCGCAGGTGGCCGGCACCTCGAGATCGGTGAGGTATTCGTTGACATCGGTGTCGAGATCGATCCGACCCTGCTGCACCAGCTGCATGATCGCCGTCCACACGAACGTCTTGGAGATCGAGCCGATGCGAAACAACGTCGTGTCGGGGCTCACCCGGCGACGGTTTTCGACGTCGGCGAACCCATAGCCTTTGGCCAGCAGCACCGCACCATCGCGCACCACGGCGACGGTGGCACCGGCGATGTGGTGGTCCTTGAGCTGCGCCGCCATGAGGCCATCGAAGAAGGCTTCCAGATGCGCCGGGTCGACCGGGCCGCGCACCGCGACGGGCTCCGCGTCCTCGACCTGTGCCACAGCCGGCAGCGCGCCCTCCTACGCCGCGGTGGGCAACGCGCAGATCAGCAAGCCAATGATGCCGAGCCAGCGAGCTCCTGTGATAACGCGCCGCATCGAGATCACCTCCGCGGTTCGATCAATCGGCGAGGGCGCTCAGCGCCTGCCCGAGCCTCGCGGTAACACCACCGGGTTGTCGTGCTCGACGGTGTACTCGACCTCGAGCAGATCTCCTGAGCCGGTCTCGGAGTACTGCCGCATGCGACGCCCGCGCCACCAGATGCGCAACACTGCTGCCGCTGCGAGCCCCAGCGCCACAACGAAACCGGCAGTGAGCAGGAAGAACCCGAGCGCCACGACCACGACGGTAGCCAGCGCCCAGGCCACGCGGCCGAAGAACGTGTTGGGTGGAGAGAGCACGACCGTTCGTCGAACCATGAGAGCTCCGTGCGGGGAGACAGATTTCTCATGGTACCAGCCTGGTACGTTACGCCGCCTCGTCCCGCCGCCCGGGCTGCTCTCGGCCGCTGGCGACTGCCAACTCGTGACCGCGCCGTGCTTGGTGACGACCGTGGGCGGTATATTCATGGTGTCAGGAAGGCGACGCGACGCAGCTCGACGGGAGGTGGGCGCGTGACGGACGAGACGTACGACGAGCAATACAGCCAAAAGGAGCCGAAGGCTCTGCGTCTATGGACGATCGGTCTGCTCGTCGTCCTGTTGGCGGGCCTCGTGATGTTTGTCTTCCTGCGCATGCGGGAGGTGGAGAGTCGGATGGCCGCCCTCGGCGACGATGTTGGGGAGGCCCGCGAGCGGGCTGCCCAGGCGACGCGGCAGGCTCGGGAAGCTGAGGCAGCCGCTGCTGCTGCCGGCGTGCTCGTAGGAGAGGCCAAGGAGCGCGCTGACGATGAAGCTCAGGCACGCCCTTCGCCGAAGAAGCCCAGCTCGCAGCCGAAAGCGAGGCGGATTTCGCCCAGCAGCGCGCCTACCTGGCCGAGGGTGCCGCACGGGAAGCACGCGCCGAGGCCGACCGTATTCTCGCTCAGCGCGATGCAGAGATGTCGCGTTTGCAAGATGTGCTCGGTCAGATCGCCGACACCCAGCGCACCGCACTGGGCCTGGTCATGAACCTCGGCGAGGAGACCATCAACTTCGAGTTCGACAAGGCCGATCTCAAGCCGGCCGACCGCGAGCTACTCAGCCGCATCGTCGGCGTGTTGATGACCTCTACGGGCTACCGCATTCAGGTTTTTGGCCACACCGACGATATCGGCACACTCGCCTACAACCAGACGTTATCGGAACAGCGCGCTCAAGCGGTCTTCGATTACCTGGCGGCAGCTGGCCTCGATCGCGAGATCCTCGCCATGAAGGGCTTCGGCAAGACACAACCTCTTGCCGAGGGCGTCAGCGAGGCGGCACGTGCCCGCAACCGGCGCGTCGAGCTCGGCATCATCGATACGGTGGTGAACTACAGCAAGGAAGCGCCGCAATAATCGAGAGCCGCGTGGGCCAGCGTGGCACTCAACTTCTCTACCGAGTCCAGGTCGACCCACTCGACGATGGCGTGTGCACCGCTGCCGGCGTGGCCGAACACCGCCGTGTCGATGCCGGCAGCAGCGAGAAAGGCCGCATCCATCCAGTAGGGAAAGCCGAGCCGGTTCGGTGGGCCGCCCAGGGCGCCCTGCGCTGCCTTCGAAACAACCGAAACGATCCTGGAATCGGCGTGAGCTTCGAACGCCGGGCGTTCGAGCACCAAGCGTGCCCTCCCCGTCATATCAGCAGCAGGCGCCTCGAGGCGCCCGAGGAGCTCCTCAATGTCGTGCACTGCCAGCCGGCCATCCTCGCCCGGCAGCAGTCGGCGCTCGATCTGCGCCACCGAGCGCGCTGCATAGGTGCTCCAACCGGTGCCACCCTCGAGGCGCGCCACGTGCATTGATCCCGGCCCCAGCACCGGGTGGGGTGGTCGCTCGCGGATCTCCTGTTCGAGCCCGGCCAGCCGTACCAGTAGCTGACCCATGCGCAGGTTGGCGTCGACACCGCGCTCGAAGAGGCTGCCATGAGCAGCGGCGCCAGGGACCTCGACCTCGACCCAGGCGAAGCCCTTGTGCGCCAGGCACAGCTGCAGCTCGGTGGGCTCGGTGACGATAGCGGCATCGGCACGGAACTGCTCGAGCACCGCCTGCATGCCAACGCTAGCCTCCTCCTCGTCGGCCACGGCCACCACCAGAACGTCACCCGCCAGCTGGCCGTCCATATCGCGCAGTGCCTTGGCAGCGGTCATGCACGCGGCAAGTCCCGCCTTCATGTCGTAGGCGCCACGACCGTATAGTCGCCCGTCGCGGACTACCGGCTCGAACGGCGCCTCCATTCCCTCGACCCCAACGGTGTCGAGATGAGCGTAGAGCATCAGAGATGCACCGTCGCCGGAGCCCGGCAGCAGGCCGACGACCGAGGTGCGGCCGGGCTCGGGCTCGATCATCTGCGGGGCGATGCCGAGGTCTTCCAGATCAGCGGCGACGATCGCGGCAAGCAGAGCTTCGCTGCCGTTCGAGTCGAAGGCCGGATTGATCGACGGCGTAGCAACGTAGGCGCTGAGTCGATCGACGAGGTAGCTGGTATCGATCAATCAGCTGCGCGCCCGCGGCGTCATCGTGGTCTCGTGGCGCTCGCCATCGCGCATGAAGACGATCTCGAGCGGGTCGCCAATCTTCACCGCGTCGAGAGCGTAGGTGTAGTCGTAGATATTGGCGATCGTCTGGCCACCGAACTCGATGATCACAACGCCGGCACGCAGCCCTGCCTCCTCTGCTGGGCCGCCCTCGATTACCCCGCCGAGGAGCAAGCCCTCGATATCCGAGGCGTAGTCGGGGATCGTGCCGGTGAACGCTCTCACGGTGTCGCGGCTTCCTTGTTGCTCGTTGCCGGTCCGTTGAACAGCAACGAACTGCGGTGCTGCATCCAAATTGCTGACCTTGTGGGCCACCAGCGCACCGAGGTGAGCTACTCGAGCGAGATCCTCGATGTTGAGCAACTCGACGTCGTCACTGGGACGGTGGTAATCGGTGTGCACGTTGGTGAAGAATGCCAGCGTCGGCACGCGAGCCTGGTTGAAAGAACTGGAATCCGTCGGCAGGTAGGGGTTGTCGTCTATCTTGATGTCGAAGCCCACCACCACATTGCTACGCTCGATGAGACCCGGCCACACGGCGCTACTACCAACCGCCTGCAACACGAGCTGGTTGTCGCGTGAGCGACCCACCATGTCGAAGTTGAGGTTGGCCGCGACCTGTTGCATCGACAACTCGCCGCCACGCGTGAAGTCGAGCGAGCCGATGGTGCCGAGCTCCTCGCCGGACCAAAAGGCCAGCGCCACATTGCGCGCGTGTGGCATGCCTGCCAGCCGGGCGCCAGCGGCGAGCACGGCGGCCACTCCGGAGGCATTGTCGTCGGCACCGTTGTGTACCTGGCCCGCCTCATCTTTGCGGGCCAGCGAGTTGCCGCCCGTGCCGCGGCCCAAATGGTCGTAGTGAGCGCCAAGCACGACCCAGGGGCGATCTACACCGTCCGTCGAGCCGGATGCGGGCAGGTAACCGATCACGTTGTTGCCCTCGCCGCGCTGGCGATGAACGCTGACGCTGAGCTCGACAGCCACGCCGAGCTCGAAGCCGCCGATGTGGGGGTTACCAGTATCGAGCTCTGCCTGAACTTCCTCGAGGCTCCGATCGACGGCCGCGAAGATCGCTTCGGTCACGCCACCATCGACGCTCGCGGCGACGATGCCGGAGCTGGCTGCAGCGGTGTCGAAGGTCATCCTCACCAGCCCGCCGGCGTTCGGAGAGCGCGGCCCGGTAACCACGAGCAGCCCCTTGGCGCCACGCTCACGCGCCTGTAGCGCCTTGTAACGCATGCCCGAGTACCGCGACAGAATCACCCGCGTTTCCGGGTCGACGTCCTCGGGAATGTAACGCAGCACGACGACGATCTTGTCGGCAACGTCGAGCCCGAAGTAACTGTCATAGGGGTAGCTCTGGCTCTCGGGAATCGAAAGGCCGTAGCCAGCGAACACCAACTCGCCGCTAACGGTGGCGTTCTCCGAGAACGCGAGCGCCTGAACCATGCCGTCGTCAGCGGAGAACTGCCGTTGCGCAACGCGCAGCCTGCTGCCTGCGTCGGTGATCCCGGCAGTGAACTCGAACGGTAAGCGATAGGCGGCCGCCCCGGGCAGCGGCTTGGCCCCGAGCTCCTGTAGCTGCTGGATCAGGTAGTCGGCGGCTCGGGCGGCCCCTTCCGCACCGGTTAGCCGGCCCTCCAGGGCCTCAGATGCGAGGAACTCGACGTGTCTGCGAATGGCGTCGGCGCCGTGCAAGGCGCTCACGGTCTGCTGTCCGTGCACCCGCGTGGCACCGCTGAGCGACAAGACGACGACCAACGCTGCGTGAGCGAGCAATTGGGGGCTAACCCTCACTGGTCGCTTTCCTCAGAATTGCGCACCCGGGCCGGCGCCGCAGCCAGCGCAGCCTCGTGGCTCCACTGTGCGACGAAGATCTGGGAGCCCTTCTCGCCGTGACGCTGCGAGGTCCATGACAGCGTCGAGCCATCCGGCGCCGGCACCGGCAAACCGTCGAAGCGGTCCGAATAGGTCACCCGAACGGGCTCCTTCTCACCGGCGATATCGACCATGAACACCTCGAAATTGTCGAAACCGAGCTTGTTCGAAGCGAAGAACACGTACTGCCGCGAGGGATACACGTACGGTGCCCAGCTCATAGCGCCGAAATCGGTGAGCCGCCGCTCGTCGCTGCCGTCGGGATTGGCGGAGTAGACGTCGGCCAGCAGACCCGACGGATGGAAGCGTCGCCAGATAATGCGCGAGCCGTCGTGAAAAAAGAACGGACCGCCGTCGTAACCCGGCACGTCGGTCAGCTGGCGCTGCGCAGAGCCGTCGGCGCGCATGATCCACAGGTCGGCGAAGTAGGCCGGATCGACCTTCAGCAGATTCTCTTCTTCGCTGGTCAGCTGGCGCGAATAGGCGTTGCGGTTCGACGAGAAGATAATCCACTCGCCGTCGGGCGAGTAACTGCCCTCGGCATCGTAGCCCCGAGCGTCGGTGAGTTGACGTGTCTCCCCGGTAGCCGGATCGGTCACGAAGATGTCCATCGCCGGGTCGTAGTCCCAGGCATAGCGGCGCTCCTGCCCGGAGGCGCGCATATCGAGCTCTTCTTGCTGGTAGCGCCTGGAGTCGAGGTCGAGGTGCGTCGAGGCGTACTCCACCTCACCGGTCACCGGATGGATGAACGCGCAGGTCGTCTTGCCCACGCCGGACGAGATGCGCTGCGTCTCCCCGGTGGTCAGATCCAGCTGATAGATCTGGTAGAACGGATTGTCGGCCACACGCTCACTTTGCAGCACCATCTTGGTGCCGTCGTATGAGTAGTAGCCCTCGCCGGCGCGCACCCCATCGTAGGTGAGCCTCCGAATACGGGTGAGGAAGCGGGATTCGGCCGCCGCGTCGCTGGCCGACGTTTCTTGGGCTGCTACGCCGCGACCGGCGACCGGCACGAGACCGAGCAGGGCAACAAGAACGGGCAGGATGAGCTTACACATCGATCACCACTAGTGCGCCTCGCAGCGAATGCCGCAGTCCAGCGCATGATACGGCGCACGCCTCCACCTGTCTCCCTCGGAACGGCACCACACGACTTCGACCGCGGGTCGGGGCCGCTGCCGAACTGCGATTCGGTGCCCTGCTAAGCTTCGCCAACGAGACTCGGTCAGATCGTTCAGCGGAACGGTCTACTTTCCCCATAGAGGAGTCAGACACGCAATGCTTCGACGTCCGCTGCCAGCAACCTTCGCGCTCATCGGTGTCGTCCTGCTGTGCCCCCTGACCCAGGCAATCGCCGCGCAGCAGGCGGAGGTTCACGGGCGCGTTCTGAACGGCTTCACGCAAGCGCCGCTCGAGGCTGCAACGATCGAGATCGTCGAGACCGGGGCGTCGGTCCAAACGGCTACCGACGGTCGCTTCCGCCAGTCGGCAGCCCCCGGCATATACACCCTTCGTGCCACGCGGGAGAACTTCTTGCCGGTGGAAAGGCGTGTTGTGCTCGGTGCGGGGGAAAGCCTCCGCGTCGATGTGGTGATGTTTCCCCTGCGGCCGACGGTGGGAGAGGAGATCGTGGTCATCGGCTCGCGTGGCGAGCGCACCTTGCTGGAAACACCGGTACCCGTGGATGTGCTCGACGCAGCCGAGCTCGAGCGCACCGGACAGTCCGAAACCAGTCGCATGATTCAGTTCTTGGCGCCGTCGTTCAATTTCTCCACCTCGACGATCAGCGACGGCACCGACATCGTGCGACCGTCGACGCTGCGCGGGCTGGGGCCTGATCAG
Source organism: Acidobacteriota bacterium (assembly GCA_965205505.1). Lineage (GTDB taxonomy): Bacteria > Acidobacteriota > UBA890 > UBA890 > WLXD01 > DASCOT01. Next base: position 676,873 of record CBDBHB010000009.1, on the reverse strand, counting down.
ACGCTGGTGCTAGTGAACGGTAAGCGACGCCACACCAGCGCGCTGGTGCACGTGAACGGCTCGGTAGGGCGTGGCTCCGCCGGCGTCGACCTCAACACCATTCCGGCGGCCGCCATCGAGCGCGTCGAGATTCTGCGCGACGGCGCGGCGGCACAGTACGGCTCCGACGCCATCGCCGGCGTCATGAACATCGTTCTGAAGGAGCGTCCCTCGGGCACGCAGGTGAAGCTCAACCTCGGGCAGATGTACCGCAGTGACGGCGAGCTGGTTCAAGCTTCGGTGAATCACGGCATCCAACTTGGAAGCCGTGGCTTTCTGAACCTCACAGCCGACTATCGAGACCGCGGCGATACCAATCGCGCGGGGCTCGACCAGCGGTCGCAGTACCTGTCGCTCGAGGGCGGCGCGGTGGATCCGCGCGAGGCGGACTTCGATCGCCTCAACCATCGCTACGGCGACGCGGATTCCGAGAACCTGACGCTGTGGGCCAATGCCGAGACCGGCGTCGGCGAGACCGGTACTTTCTACTTCTTCGGTGGGTACTCAGGCCGCAAGGGCGAGTCGGCGGGCTTCTATCGTCGGGCCCTCGACTGCTCGCACGCGTCCGGAGATCCATCCCGACGGATTTCTGCCGCGCATCAACACCGAGGTCGACGACCTGTCGGCAGCGGTCGGTTACCGCGCCCTGGTCGGCGGCTGGAGCGTCGACACCAGCCTTACGAGCGGATCTAACTCCTTCGAGTTCATCATCAACAACTCCAACAACGTGTCGCTGGGACCGTCCAGTCCAACCGCGGCGCGAGCGGGGACGCTCAACTTCCGCCAGGCGACCTTCAACGTCGACGCCTTCACCGACGTCGACTGGGGCATGCGGCATCCCGTACAGCTCGCCGTGGGCGCCGAGGTACGGCGCGACAGTTACCAGATCGAGGCGGGCGAGACGGCGTCGTGGGTCGACGGTAGCTTCCCGAACCAATTCTCCAGCCGTGCCGCGCCCGGAATCCAGGTTTTTCCGGGCTTCCGACCCAGCAACGAGGTCAACGAATCACGTACCAACGTCGGCCTGTACGTCGATCTGGAGACGCTGCTGACTGACGAGCTGCTACTGGCCACGGCAGTACGGTTCGAGAACTACAGCGACTTCGGCTCCTACTTGAGCGGCAAGGTGGCGGCCCGCTGGGAATTGTCGGACGCCTTCGCGCTGCGCGGCTCCGTCAGCAGCGGCTTTCGTGCTCCGTCGCTGCACCAAGCCTACTTCAACAATACCAGCACACAGTTCGTCTTCAGCAACGCCACCGGCGATCTGACGCCCTTCGAGGTGGGCACGTTCGCCAACGGAAGCGAGGTCACCAACGCCTTCGGCGTGCCCTCGCTGCGAGAGGAGACGGCCCGCAACCTGAGCGTCGGGTTCGTCGCCCGGCCGGCATCGAATTGGTCGATCACCGGCGACGTCTTCTTCATCGGTATCGAGGATCGCATCGTCGTTTCAGGGCAGTTCCAGTCGGAGCCGTTCGCCGACGGGGCAATTCGCTCCATCCTGGAACCGTTCGGGGTAAACGCGGCACAGTTCTTCAGCAACGCCATCGACACCGAGACAGTCGGCGCCGATCTCGTGGTGGCGTGGTTCGACCAGATCGGCCGCGAGGGAAGCCTGCATCTGACCGGTGCGGCGAACTGGAACCGCACCCGAGTCGTCGGCGACGTGCGCACACCCGCCGCCCTGGCCGGACTCGGAGCGACGCTGTTCAACCGCATCGAGCGCGAGCGCATCGAGAGCGCCCAGCCGCGCAGCCATTACCAGATGTCGGCGCGCTATACGCACCCGCTGATCACCGCCGTGCTGCGAGCCAACCGCTTCGGCTCCTTGAAGACGGTGGAGAGCGCCGGCAACCCGGCGATCGATCAGATCTTCTCCGGCAAGTGGATCGTCGACCTGGAGCTCACCCACCCGCTACGCTCAGGGCTCAGCGTCTCGGTCGGCGCCAACAACATCTTCCACACGTTCCCGGACGAGAACCGCGACGAGATCTCGTTCGGAGGCATCTTCGTGTACCCGCGGCGCACCGCGCCGTTCGGCTTCAACGGCGGCTTCTACTACACGCGGCTGGCGTACGAATTCTGAGACCGACTCGACGTGACAAACAGATGGCCATGGCCCGTAACGTTGCCGCCGACCCTACGCGAGCAGGCCCCGGTGTGGCCCCATGAATCCGAGCACAAACACCACGATGACGCCGATCCACACGGCGACGTACAGCGGCACGAAGTAATACCGCCGCTGTAGCCAATCCGGATGCGAGATCGGCATGCCGGCGAACTTGCCGCGCGGCTTGCTGGGAAAGAAGAACGTCTTGTAGGTCTCGGTGGTGGCGATGGTGTAGCCGAGGGCGCAGGAGGCGATGAGCAGGTAGTTGCCGGTGAAGTGCGCCAGCAGCCAGGCCCATGCGGCGGCGAGCTGCGGGCTGCGGAAAAACTTGAGGGTCTCGAAGCCCTCCTTGGGGGCGTCTTTCCAGGCACCGCCCAAGGCCGAGATCCAGCCGCCGGCGGCGCCGATGGTGGCGACCACGAGCAACGGGCTCAGCTGCGGATCGGTCTGCTGAAACCACCAGATCGAGTAGCCGATGAAGATGCAGGTTGCAGCGTACGCCACCGCCACCGCCAGCTGCACCGCACGGTTCTCGACGACCTTACCGAGAACGGCGAACTGCATGGGAATGAAATACTTCGATTGGTCCTCGACGCGCAGGAAGGTCTTCCAGAACTCCAGCAAGGCACGCTCGCCGACGTAGGTGGCGCCGAAGAACACGGCGATGTTGGAAGCTATCGTAAGGTCGAGCTGGAGCACTCGGTTGAGCACCAGGGCCGCCAGCACGCCGATCAGCGTGCTGCGCAGGTACTTGGGCCAGGTGAAGCCCTCGTGCGGGGCGTCCTTGTACATCCCCCAGGTGGAGGTATGGACGCCGGAGGCGAGCCCGATGAGCACAGCGTAGAGGTCGTTCATGGCCTGGATCCTAGCCGCCCCGAGTCCTGTGGCGTGTGGCGTAGGCCGGTGGAAACCGGCGCGCGTGTACTTCGTTTAGCAGGCCGTGGTGGAAGTGTGGCGGGCCTGGTTACGGCGAGTTGGGGTCAGATGGAAGGCGGCCCTCCTGGGCGATGCTCCAGCCATCGTCCAGGAGGGCCAACGCCGCAGATGACCCCAAATCGCCGTAACCCTCCGGGCGATAGGGGGTTGCGCGCGTATGCTGCGTCGTTCGTCGTCAACGATGGGGTAGCTATCGCCTCCTCCTCTCTCCTTGCCTCCTCCTCGCAAGACCCTGTCGCCAGGCCCGCCACACTTCCACCACGGCCTGCTAGGAACCGGCACCCGCGGCAACTGAGGAAGGCACAGCCGTCCCGAGGGCCTGTATCCGCGCGTAGTCGAAGAGCCCCGCCTCGTCATAGATGACGCGGTCGGCGTAGCCGTCGAACCAAATCGCGTCAGGGTTCCGCCCGACGATGCACACTTTTCCGCGTTCCGGTGCGCTGGCGGCGCTCCGCAGGATCTTGAAGATCACCACTCCGTTCTCTGTACCAGGGACGCCCGGGATCGGTCCGTTCGTGACCGCGGCTACCTCGGTCTTGCCCTTGTAGTGCGTGATCGAGAGTCGGGCACGCGTCTCAACACCGGACAGTCCCTTCTGCGACTCATTCAAGGTTTGCCAGGCGGTTTCAATCGGCACGTTGAACGCCTCGTAGGCGACGATGTCGCGGCCGCAAAAGAAGTAGTGATTCTCGGCGCCCACACGCTTCAGGGCTCGCTGCATGATGCGCAACGCATCGGGGTCATCGTTGATGCCTTTGATAATTGGAGACTGATTCTCAACGGTCACCCATCCCCGCGACGTGAGGCCCTCCAGGGCACGCTTTGCCGAGTCAATCCACTTGAGTGACCCGTTCGGGTTCTCTGCGTAGCGCCCGTCGTCGTCCTTGACGAGGAACTCATCGGGGTGATTGAAATGCACCATCACGCGAAGACCGACATCGGGATACGTGTCGTGGAAAGCGTCGAGCATGGAGAAAAACGTCTCGTCGAAGCGATCCGGGAAGAACGCCAATTCCTTCGTACCTATCCGGATAGCCTCAATGCCAGCCTCGGCGAGTGCCGCCAACCATGCCGCGATCTTTCCGTTTGGCAACACCATCGGATCGCCGCCCGACAACAAGATCTCGCGCAGCCGCTCACGGCCGGACTCTGGATGCCGCCCACCGTTCTCTTCGACGAGCCTGTTGTACGAGAGGACGTAGTCGGTGACCTCACCGATCTGAGCAAGCCCCTTACTCGCGACAGTTCCGTCCTGCCGCTCGATTTCTTTGCGGCTGATCAACTCCTCGCGGTAGCAAAACCGACAATGTGCCGAGCACGTCGACGTGACGTACAGCAGACCCATCTCGTACTTGTGAATTAGGCCCTCAACAGGGCTGAAATCCATCTGAAACCCGGGATCCTCCGAGCCAGCCAGGCTCCGCGTCTCGTCTGGGCTTGCCTTCACCAAGCGGCGCAAAGGGGGGCTTTGTTGTGCCAACGTAAAGTAGTGGCGCGTCATTTTCACGGGCATCCGCGCCTCGACATCGCGCTCCGTGCCCTTGAGCTCACCGAGAATGGCAAGCTCGTCCGGCGAGTAGAAGTCCCGCATGTCATCAGGTACCCGCTCGCCCAGGAACGGGCTGAGACCGTTGACCGATTGGCGATCGTAGCGGGGACTCTCGACAGTATCGAGAAAAGCCTGTTCTCTAGCCGTCGGGATGTAGCTGTCAGCTTTAGCCATGAGCGCGGCCTCGACTCTGCCTCGTTCCTAAGTTTCGTTCACCTGGCTCCACCCTGCTGATGGAACCTGATGAACACATCTCGATGGGGAAATGTACCACCACGCAGGCCTCCGGAGCTGTCCTGGAGCTGCTACACCACCGTTTCGTAGGCCTGTTCGACGAACTCGAGATCACGGCGGGCAGCTTCGAGATCGAATGCCGGGTCAGTGCCGCTACGAATAGCGGTGAGGAAGTCCTCGAACATGGCGCGGTAGCCGGAGATATCGCGAATTCCCGGGAACAGCACTCGCCGACGCCGCCCGCGCACGATCACGAACAGCCCGTTGGACTCGAACGTTATGCTGCCCTCGCGGCCCCAGATGCGCGAGATTCGCAGGCCTTTGAACAGCGCTGGGACCTCCCACGAGTACAGCAAGGCGCCGGCCGGCCCGTCGTAGTCGAGCGTCAGCATCATGCTCCGTTCGAGGCCTGCATGCTTGCCCGGGCGGGTGCCGCGCACGGCGCGCAGAGGCGGCCCCAGGTTGGCGGCAAAATTGACCCAGTGGATGCCGCCCTCGAACAACGCTCCACCGCCCGCCAGCGCCGGATCGTCGCGCCAGCCATCGACCGCCTGGGTCTTGAGGGCATTGAGCAAGACGAACAGAGGCTCGCCGATGTCACCCTCCGCAATGACATCGCGCAGACAAGCGAGCAACGGCTTGTAGAAGTAGTTCTCCGCCACGAATACCTGCCGGTTGGCAAGCTGCGCCGCGCTGTTGACGGAGTAGAAGTCGGTGCTGCGAAGGAACGGCGGCTTCTCGACGATGACGTGCTTGCCAGCCTCCAGCGCCGCCATCGCCAACTGCAGATGGGAGCTCGGCGGGGTGGCCACCAGCACCACGTCGATGGCCTCGTCGTCGAGAGCGGTGGCATAGCTGTCGTATGCACCCGCGCCTCCGGTGCTTCTGCACAGCTCAGCGCCGCGTCCGGCGCTGCGGCTGGCGTAGTAGCGCTCCACGCCGCCGATCCGCTTGAGGGTGGCACTGTGCTTGCGGGCTACTCCGCCGCAGCCGAGAAAGGCCAGCTTGAGGGTGTCGGGAGAGGGCACTGGAGCTCGCGAATCAGAGGTCGCCGAGAAGGTGCTCGCCTACTCTGAGTGCGTTCGCGGCGATGGTCAAGCTGGGGTTCAAGCCGCCGGCGGCGGGGATGAAGCTCGCATCGACGACACGCAGATTGTCGATGCCACGAAAGCGACAGTGCGCGTCGAGGGCCGAAGTCGCTGGATCGTTCCCCATACGGACGGTGCCGGCAGCATGGGAGAATGTGTGGATGTAGTGCGAATGGGTCCATATGGCTCCGGCCTCGCGCAGAATGCGCCGAGACTGCCCGAGCAGAGCATCGCGCGCCGCCAAGTCGCGCTCGGTATAGGCGTGCTGAATCACCGCCCGGGGTAGGCCGAAGCGGTCCGGTGGCGAGCGCTTGATGGTCACTCGGTTATCGGAGCGCGGCTCGTCCTCGGCCATCACCAGCAGGCCGGTCGAACGTGGAATCAACAGTGCACCCACGATCCCACCGACCACAGAAGGCAAGTGCGCCCTGACTAGGCCAACGGGCGGCGACTGCAGTTGCTGGATGCCGCCGAGCTTGCCGGGTGGATCGCTCACCAGCGTGTGCCCGAAATAGAAGTCGTGGAAACCGAGCTGTTTGTGGAACTGCTGGCGCGGATTTACGTGGCTGCGGAAGAGGCCGAACTCGATGGCGTTGGAGTGTCGTGTCAGGTACCTCCCCACGACGTTGCCGCCGGGATTCACCTGCTCCAGCCCAGAGGCCAGCAATAGCAAGGGCGATGCCAGCGCTCCGGCAGCAAGAACGATCTGCTCGGCGTGAAACACTAGCGCCTCGCCGCTGGCGCGATCGACGCACTCGACGCCGTTGATTCGCGAACCCTGGCGCACCAGCCGCTTGACGACGGTTGCGGGGCGCAGCTCCAATCCGGCGTCGAGCAACGGTGGCAGCACCCGCGTGGCAATGTCGTTCTTGGCACCGATGGCGCAGGCGAAAGAGTCGCACGTCGTACAGGCAACGCAGCCGGCGCGTGCATCGGTGGCCTCGTAGTTGATCGCCAGGGGCAATCGAAACGGCCGCAGGCCGAGGCGCTCGGCGGCGGCGGCGATCATCCTCGAGGTGTCGGAGAGCTCATCCGGCACGGCGGGATACGGACTCGAACGTGGCGGCTCGGTGGGATCTTCGCCGGCAACCCCGGCTACACCCAGGAGACGCTCGGCAGCGGCGTAGTAGGGCTCGATCTCCTCGTAGCCGTAGGGCCACTCAGCTCCCGAGTCACCGCAGACCTCGGCGGCGGGCTCGAAGTCCTCGGTCCGCAGGCGAAGTGAGACCGCCCCGTAGAACACCGATGGACCGCCGACGCAATAGTAGCCCCCCACCTCCTTGGCCTTGGTGCGCCCGGTTACTAGCCGGTCCAGCAGCGACACGGTGGAGTCGCTCCCCGGCGCCACTTCGTACGGAGTTTCCTTCGAGTAGTAAGGCGTCAGGTCGAGCGAGCCGTCGGGCTCCCAGTTGTGGGGCCCCCGGGGGACCCAGTCGCCGCGCTCGAGCATCAGCACGCGCTTGCCGGCCCGAACCAGCACGTCGGCAGTGCAGGCTCCGCCGAAGCCGCTGCCGATGATGATAGCGTCGTACTCGGGGCGTCCATTCATGGCGGTGCACTGCAAGCCGGACGAAGGCGAACTAGGGGGAGTGGTTGCGCGAGCAAGGATACCGCTCCCAGGATCGGCGACCAGTTGCTCGCCCGACGCCTAGTGGCCTGTAACAGATGATCGTTGCCTATCGTGGTGGAAGCGTGGCGGGCCTGGCTACGGCCCGGCAGACTCCCACCGCGGCCTGCTAGGATCCGCCCCGACATGGCGATCTATCTTGCTGGCGACATCGGCGGCACCAAGAGCCTACTGGGGCTATTCACCCCGGAGGGGGGACCACGTGCTCCGGCGCGCGCCGCCAGCTTGACGACATCGAGTTACGCCAGCGCCGAAGCCCTGGTGGGTGACTTCCTCGATGGGCAGCACGTCGATGGCGGCATGCTGGCAGTTGCCGGGCCGGTGGTCGGTGACCGTATCCCGGGCTCCACCCTACCGTGGGACATCGAGCACAAACCGCTGGTGGCGGCGGTCGACGGACCGCTGGAGCTAATGAACGATCTCGAAGCCACCGCGACGTTCGTGCCATACCTGAACGACGGCGAGATCGAGATGTTGCACGACGTGCCGGCGTCCTCGAACGGCGTGATCGGAGTCGTAGCCCCGGGTACCGGAATCGGCGAGGCAATTCTGGTTCGCACCGCCGCCGGAGCCATCGCGGTGGCCTCGGAGGCCGGCCACACCGACTTCGCCCCCAACGGCGAGGTGCAGACCGAGTATCTGCTATTCCTGCGTCAGCGATTCGGGCACGTGAGCCTGGAGCGCGCCTGCTCGGGCGGCAGCATGCCGTTGCTGTACGAGTTCCTGTCGGTGTCTGGTCGAGGGTTGGCGAACCAAGACGTCGCGGCGGCCCTTGCAACGGTCGACGACGCCACCCCGGTGATCTTGCAGTCCGGGCTATCGGAGGCCTGTGAAGTGTGCGCTCTGGCTCTAGACACCTTCGTGGCAATGTTGGCGGCGGCGGCGGGAAATCTGGCGTTGCAAGTTGTAGCGACCGGCGGCATCTATCTCGGCGGAGGCATCCCGCCACGAATCCTCCCGGCACTGCGCCGGCCGATGTTCCTCGACGCCTTGGCAGGTAAAGGCCGCTTCGAACCGCTGGTTCGCAAGGTACCCGTTGGCGTCATCCTGGAGCCACGCGCCGCGCTCTTCGGAGCCGCCCAGCGGGCGCTGTCTGCCGCTAGTGCTCCTGATCATAAGTACGGTAACGTTTGTGGCGCGCGCGACCGGGGCGAATTGTAGGAGCGGCGACGAGGGCGATGCTGGGTGTATCGTCGAGGCGCCGCGACGCCCAAGGTGGCCGGTCCCGCGGCCACCCGGAGGGCAGGAGCGATATGCGGGCGATCTCGGCGTCAGGGCTCCTCGAGGATGGCTAAGGCATCGCCTTCCTCACCCTTCCTTGATCTCGCCCGCATCTCGCTCCTGCAAACGTCACCGTACTTATGATCAGGAGCACGAGTGTCCTGAGTCAGGACACTAGCCGCCGCGGACCCGCCCCGGAGATTGGTCCTACGGTGCTGCGCCGTACTGGACGCTGATGGTGCACCCACCGGTATCAGCGTCAATCATGGTGATCGTGACGGAGCGCTCCGGGTCGTCCATGGCTGCTTGCAGCATGACCATCGCACTGGTGGCCGCGGCGGAACCAATCGACGAGGCGGACGAGACGATGCGGAATCCGGCCTCCGGGAGCACCTCCGCGAAGTAGCCGTTTACCTGCGAGCAGGCGTCGTCGGTGCTCATCTGGAATGCACCGGCGACGCCCTCGGCCGTGGCACCGCGAAAACCGCCCGGCGCGATCGCGGCGCTCGGATACAGCAGCATCCATTCGGGAAGATCCTCGTCGCCGAGAGCGCCGACGCGTGAGACGGCTCCGTCGACTCCGGTCACGGTAATACCGCCGCCGCCGGCATCGGTATCGAACGACAGATCGCCGTCATCGCTGCTGATCGTGAAGCGACCCTCGGCGATATCTTCGAAGTTCAGATTGAATTCCTCGCCGGTCTCCCTGTCGCGCACCGTCATGGTGCCGGCATCGTCATCGCTTTCGACGAGCTCGATGTCGGGGTTGGCCCGCACCATCAGCTCGGCCATCGCCTTGGCGGGATTCGTCTCGAAGTCGCGAGCCAACTCTCGTCCCATCTGCGTCACAACCAGGCCGCAGGCCACGCAAGCACCCATGGTGAGCGCGAAGATGCTGCCGAGAATGATCAGCACCCACATCAGCGGACTGATCCCCTTCTTCTTGGCTTCGGGCGCAGGAGCTGCCGACGGATCCTGAGATGGGCTCGGGGAGCTGGGCTCGGTCATCGACCGTCTCCTGCGCTGTTTCGGGGTGGGTCCGCCGCTCGGCCGGGTGAGGGCTAGTCTAAGCGCCATCGCGCCGCCGAGCGACAGTTCCCTCCCCGATCTCGGGTGCTGCCCGATGTCGTTTGACACCCCCGGCAAGGGCACGCAAGATTCCACCAATCGAGCTTCCTTTACCCTTTCCACTCCGGCCTACGGAGCCCGAAGAGGCATTCGAATGAGCTTGGCAGATATCGCGCAGCAAATCGTCGCGCCGCAGAAGGGGGTCCTCGCCGCCGACGAGAGCACGCCAACGATCAAGAAGCGCTTCGATTCGATCGGCGTCGAGTCGAACGAGGACAACCGGCGATCCTATCGGCAGCTACTGTTCACCTCGGCCGGCGCCGCGCCATACATCGGCGGGGTGATTCTCTTCGACGAAACGCTACGCCAGCACAGCGACGACGGCGTGCCGTTCCCCAAGGTGCTGACGGACCAGGGCATGGTGCCCGGTATCAAGGTCGACAAGGGCGCCAAGGATCTTGTGGGATGTCCCGGCGAGAAGGTGGCCGAGGGCCTTGACGGCCTCCGCGAGCGGCTTTCCGAGTACTACGAGCTGGGAGCACGCTTCACCAAGTGGCGCGCCGTCATCACCATCGGCGATGGCATCCCGAGCCGCACGTGCATCGAGGCCAACGCGCACGGGCTGGCGCGCTTCGCGGCGTTGACTCAGGAGGCCAACATGGTGCCGATCGTCGAGCCGGAGGTGCTGATGAGCGGCGATCACACCATCGAGCGCTGCGCCACGGTGACCGAGGCGACGCTCGCCGAGGTCTACCACCAGCTCCACCTTCAGCGCGTCCAGCTCGAGGGTACGTTGCTGAAGCCCAACATGGTCGTGTCGGGCGATCAGTGCCCGGTACAGGCCAATCGGGAGGCCGTCGCCGAGGCAACTATTCGCACGCTCCGGCGCACCGTGCCGGGTGCGGTCCCAGGCATCGTGTTCCTATCTGGCGGCTTGTCGGAGGTGCATGCCACCGACTTCCTCAACACCATGAACCGCCGTGGGTCGCACCCGTGGGAGCTCAGCTTTTCGTTCGGACGTGCGTTGCAGGCGTCGGCCCTGAAGGCCTGGGCCGGAAAAGCCGAGAACACGGAGGCTTCGCAACGCGCCTTCACCCATCGCGCGCACTGTAACGGGCTGGCACGCAGTGGCGACTACTCCGCCGCCGTCGAGGCAAAGGAGGCGGCAGCCTGAGAGGTTAGATCGTGGTGCGCAACTCGTCGAGCTGCTTGCGGCCAATGTCGGGGACGCGGCAGTCGTTGGCTGGATACCCCACTACCAAGATCAGGAACGCGCTCTCGTTGTCGGGCCGCCCGAGGATCTCTTTCAAGAACCTCATGGGGCTCGGAGTGTGCGTGAGTGACGCCAAGCCGGCCTCGTGCACTGCCGCGATCAGCATGCCGGTGGCCAAGCCGACCGACTCGAGGGCGTAGTAGTGCTTTACCTTGCGCCCATCCGGTAGCAGGCCCCAGCGCTCCACAAACACCGCAATAAGCGCCGGAGCTTCCTCGAGGAAGGGCTTGTGCTCGTTGGTGCCCAGGGGTGCCAGCGCATCTAACCACTCCTGCGGAGCCCGCTGGGTGTAAAACTCGCGCTCCTCCTCCTCGGCAGCCTCGCGCACCTGGCGCTTGATCTTTGGATCGGTCACCACGACGAAATGCCAGGGCTGCATGTTGGCGCCGCTCGGCGCGGTGCCGGCGGCACGGATGCAATCGTCGATCACGTCGGGCGGCAGCGGACGCGAATCGAACTCCCGCACCGTCCGGCGGCGTGAGAGGTTCTCGAAGAAAGCGCGCGCTCGCCGGCGCATCTGCTCCGCCGGGTACTCCTCATACGCCGGCAGCGGCACGAACTCTTCCCGCTCGGTCATGCGTTCCTCACTCGGTAGATACCGTGCACCGGCAGTTGCCGGAGCAAGCGCGGCGGTCTGCGTCGAGCTCCCTGGGGTCGTTGTAGCCTATCTTCCCTCTCTGACGTCCGTACCCTAACGCCGCAGCCGAGCGCAGCCCCACGATGAGCGAAGAGATCAGGCAACGCGTTATGCGCGCCGTGGAGGCGGCCGCAGCGGCGAGTGGCTAGCCGAGGTGGATCAGGATCTCGCGCTCCCGCGGCGGTCGTCGATGCTCCCACAGATAGATTCCTTGCCACGTACCGAGGCCGAGGCGTCCATCGAGCACGGGAATCGACAGCGAGGTGGCCGTCAGCGCCGCCTTGACGTGCGCTGGCATATCGTCCGCGCCCTCAGCCGTGTGCGTGTAGAGTGGATCGCCCTCGGGAACGAGCCGCTCGAGCCATGCCTGCAGATCGCGGCGGGCTGAAGGATCGGCGTTCTCCTGGATCGTCAGGCTCGCCGAGGTGTGGCGCACGAACAGAGTACAGATTCCCTCGGAGATGCCTGCGGCGCGTACCGCGGCTGCCACATCGGCGGTGATCTCGTGCAGCCCTGTACTCGGGGCGCGCGTCGCCAGGCGATGGACCATACACGAATTCTATCCGCGCCGAGGCGTGCGCGTGGCCAGCGTGCCAGTCTGGTGTTGGCCCTCGTTGTCCGCTCCTGTCCGCTGCTGTCCGGGTATGATGTGCGCGTCCCCAGCCAAGGAGGCGTGTATGAAGAGGCTCAGTATCATCCTGGCAGCGCTGCTGATGGTGGCCGGGTTCGCGATCGAGACCGGTGCCTACGCCGAGCGCCGCATGCGACCCCGGCAGCCAATTCCCTATTCGATCCGCGCCCGCGGAGGGCTGCCGCCTGTGGCCTACTACGGGCGTCCGCTCTACAGCGGGTATGGGTATGGTCGCTCATACGGATACGGTGCACGCCTGTATGGGGGACGGTACTCCTACGGTTATGCGCCACGGCGATACGGGTACCGTTCCTACGGTTATCGATCGTACGGGTACCGGAACTACGGTTTCCGGCGCTACGGATATCGCTACTGGCGATAGGCAATAGAAAATCTCCACGGTCGACGGAAACCGGGAGGCGGAGAGCGGCAAAACAGCCTTTGGATGCCGTTCTTCTCGCCGCTGGTGCCCATGCCTCGACCGAACCTCGTTTCCTCGGTAGCCGTCGCCGGAACCGTCGCCCTCGTGGCGTGGTCGCTGACGATCACCGGGTATGGTGGAGATCCGGCCGTCGCCGCGGCCGGGGTGGCGGCGTTGAACGAGCCGTCACCCGCTGCACCGTTTGTGCTCGAGCGCTTGGACGGAACCCCGATACGCTCGTCGAGTCTCCGGGGCCGAGTGGTCGTTCTCGACGTCTGGGCCACCTGGTGCGGACCCTGCCTGACCGAGATACCACGCTACAACAAGCTCTACGACGAGTACCGTGACCGCGCCGTCGAGGTGATAGGCGTTGCCGTGCAGTCCGGCAGCGCTCCCACCGTGGATCAGTTCGTAAGCAGCGACCGCTTCCGCGTTGACTACACGGTGGTCATGGGCACGGCCGAGTTCGAAGAGCGGTTCGGCCCGTTATGGGGACTCCCAACGACGCTGCTGATCGATTCGGAGTGGCAAGTCCGCAGGCGTTGGATCGGCGCCGTACCGACCAAGCACGAGGAGCTCCGAATCCTCATCGATCGATTGCTCGACGGAGCCGCCGTCGACTAATCCGTGCGGAGCAACGCCTCAGTAGATCGATGACACTCCGCCGTCGATTGGCCGATCGGTCGGTGGGAAGCCGCGCTCACGATTTGTCTCGATCGCCTCTGGGCCGCAATCCGGGCAAACAGCCACGGAATCACGCTCGGTGAGCCACAGCTCGTTGCCGGGAAGCCACTCGTGCTCGCCGAAGCCGCGCTTGCAGATCGGGCAGGGAATCCAGAAGTAGCCGCGTACCGAGGCGTACGCACGGTGCGCTAGTCGAGGTCTATAGAACATTCTCACCCCGCTGGGAGCCGCCTGAGGTGCGCCCATCGTACATGTCGCTCGATTCCTGTCCACCCCCACATCATTGCCGACTGCGGATGGTGTTTCCGCCTCACGGCGAGAACGCCGCATGCTAGGCCCAGGAGCTTGCCGGCGCTACAGATCAGTCGCCGGCGGGCTTCCAGAGCGGCTCCGCCACGCCGCGCTCGTGATTCTCATAGCGCGCCATAGCGAAGAGCAGGTCGGACAGCCGATTCAAGTACGGAATCACCACCTCGCCGACGTCCGCTTCGGCGGCAAGCGTTATCACCGCTCGCTCGGCTCGTCGGCAGACAGTGCGAGCAACGTGAAGGGCGGCTGAGCCTGGCGCGCCCCCCGGCAAGACAAAATTCTCCAGGGCCCCGGTTACCTCGTTGAGCTCGTCGATCGACGCCTCCAGCCGCGCCACCTGCGTCGCCTGGATGCGCGGCACGACAAAGTCGATCTCGGCGTCGAGGGGCGTGGCCAGATCGCCTCCCAGATCGAGCAGCTCATTCTGCAGTCGCTGCAACTCAACGCCCAATCGCGGCACGACGCCGACGGCGAGCGCGCTTCCGATGTGGGAGTTCAGCTCATCCACTTCGCCGTATGCCACCACCCGCGGACAGTCCTTGCGAACATCGATCCCGGTGGCAAGCCGAGTCGTGCCGCCGTCGCCGTTGCGCGTATACAGCCGAGTCAATCGCATCGACCGAGGATACACTCCGCAGCTACGCACTCACGGCATCGACGCGGCATTTTCCCGCCCTGTTGGGGGCGGCTCACTGCCCTTTTCGAGACGCTGGCTCAGCTGACGGTGACATGCACGGCGGCCGACGCTCTGCCCACGGCGCGGCGATCTCGAGTTGGCCGGCGAGCCGCAGGAGCCGCGCCTCTTGACCCATCGGGGCGAAGAAGTGCGCTCCCACCGGCGCCCCGTCGCAATACCCCTCGCGAAGTTAATCAAGACACCTCTGATGTGATGGCCACCGCTGCTGAATCGTCCCCTTCGGGCAGTTGCGACCGGAGCACAGGCGTCTTCTGAGGCACTCCTCCTCGTCGTTCGATTCATCTAGCACACTCTCCCGTGGTGAGAGCCGATCTATTCCGCTAGGCTGAGCAGCCTTTGCGGAGCACCGCCACTTCCGGAACCCGCGACCGGCGATCTGTATGGCGGAGGCTGATCGACCATGACCCCGACCACCTACCGAGGTAGGCGATGGCACTGATTGCGTGTTCTGAATGCGAAGCCCAGATCTCCGACAAAGCGGCCGCGTGCCCGCACTGCGGGGGCCCCGTGAGTTTGACCTGACCCCACGGTTAGTACCACGTCTTATCTCAGTAACTCGGTGCTGACAAGGGGTTGTTGAGGCCGGCGAAGCGGAGCGTAGCCGGCTTCAACAACAGCGCCTCCGGGGCCGGTGGTCGGTAGCCCAACGAGCTGTGCGGTCGCATGCGGTTGTACTGCTGCCTCCATCTCTCGATCAGAACCTTTGCCTCCTTGAGCGTGTAGAAGATCTCGCCGTTGAGCAGCTCGTCTCGGAGCTTGCCGTTGAAGCTCTCCACGTAGCCGTTCTCCCACGGCGAGCCCGGCTCGATGAACAGCGTGCCCACACCGAGCCTACCGAGCCAGTCGCGAACCGCCTCGGCGGTGAACTCCGGTCCGTTATCGGACCGGATGTGCTCAGGTATGCCCCGGTGCACGAACAACCACCCGAGCCGCTCGAGCACGTCCTCACAGTTGAGCTTCCGTGCCACGTCGATCGCCAGGCTTTCTCGTGTGTACTCATCGACGATCGTCAGCAGCCTCATAGCCCGACCCTCGTGCGTCCGGTGATGAACGAAGTCATACGCCCAGACGTGATCTTTGCGCTGTGGTCGCAGCCGGATGCACGAGCCATCGCTGAGCCACAGCCGGGCTCGTTTGGGCTGCTTTGTCGGTACTTTCAGCCCCTCACGCCTCCAGATACGCTGCACTCGTTTGTGGTTCACCCACCAGCCCTCCATACGCAACAACGCCGTCACTCGCCGATACCCGTAGCGCCCGTATTGTCGGGCTAGATCCACGATCCGCTCCGTCAACATCTGCTCATCGCCCGGTTCTCTTGGCATGTACCTGTGTGTCGTGCGTGGTTGTTTCAGTACCCGGCACGCCCGCCTCTCGGAGACGCCCAGCCGCCCCCGTACATGCGCCACCGCCTCGCGCCGTCGAGCTGGGCTCAGAAGTTTCCCTCCGCGACTTCCTTCAGGATCGACAGGTCGAGCTCTTTCTCCGCCACCAGTTTCTTGAGCCGGGCGTTTTCTTTCTCCAGCTGCTTGAGCCTTCTGGCCTGGTTGACCTTCAGCCCCCCGTACTCCCGCCGCCACCGATAGTAGGTGTGCTCGGTGATCGCTAGCTTGCGGCAGGCATCCTTGACCGTCCCGCCTTGCGCCTGCTCCACTTCAGCCTCCCGGAGCTTGCGTACGATCTGCTCGGCGCTGTGCCTCTTCGTCGGCATTCTGACCTCCCCTTTTCGACCCAGATCGTGAGATTACCTCTGGATCCGTTTTGGGGGGTCAGGTCACTTGGTCGGTTTAGTCGCCGCGGGGTTGAAACGATGGACACGCGATTGGCCGCGGCTCCGCGTGAGTCACCCCTGTGTCACGTTCTGCGAGTGCACCGCGAGCAGGTTCGTTTGTTGGACCACGCTCATCACACATGGGCCTCCGAGCGTTGACGTCGAGATCCGTGCCAGTGTTCAGCCAGGCGCGTCGACCCACGAGCCAGACCCGCTTTCTGTCGGCATCGCCGGAGACACGCAGAGGTCGAGCGGTCCCGACAGTCTGTCGCTAGCCGTTACGGATCCAGAGAGTCCAACGCCGCTAGTAATCACCGGCAATTGCAGCCTCTTCGATTACGGGAGCGCATGCATGTTCTCAGAGCGCCTGCCGGGCCCTTGGGCGCACGGCTTCCACACCCGATACCTGGAGATTCGCCTCGGCCATCCACGCCCGGCCTGGATACGGCGACGCATTACACACCGCTACCGCTGGAACACTGGAGACGAGGAACCTGCGCTAGTCAAAGTGACCGGGTTGTGGCCGCTACGACGCGCGATGCACACGGTGGCGCGGCCTGTGAACAGGTTCCGTCGCTGGCACGGCCTCCGGAGAATCGACCGAGAGGACTCAGCGGAAGGAACGAGCTAACGGTTCTGAGAAGCGTCGACGCTCCTCCACGTGTCGATCCAGTCCTTCCCGCGCCCTCATCATGGGAGCGGCCCGGACGGTTTCCGATGTCCCGACGCGGCAGCCGGTTCCCCTTCTACGGCACGCTGAAGAACCGCTAGCCCCTGCTGTTCCGAGAGCAAGCAGCGGTGACGCACGCAGCGGTCGCGACGCCCTCCCCTCGCAAATCGCCCGGCTGCGCGCTTCTGTAGTGGTAGGAAGAAAACTGTTCCGCGTGCGTGAGGCGTGGGCAACGGGAGACAAAGATGCCGGACGGCGTAGAGCTTGGTCCCGGCGACTACGCAGTTCTCTTGTGCCTGCGCAACCGTGGACTGCAGCTTGGGCGCGTATTGAATGACCGTTTCTTACTGGAGGACGGAACCGAGTTCGCCAACCCGGTCGTGCACTACCTGCAAATAAGCGAACTCGTATCGATCGCGTCTCGCTCAGCACCGCAAGACAGCCGGATCGGCGATTGGTTGAGCTTCATCGAAATCACCTGCTACGGCGATCAGGCCCTAGACGCAGCAATCGAAGAGCCGTGGACGTACATCGCCGGCGGGATCTGCGAGCCTGCGCCGGCCTACTGGTACGAGGCGCGGGATCGGTTGACGGGCCGTCTCTTCGTTGTCCGAGTGTTTGACGCGTTAGGCCAGGAACGGGCTAGCGAGCTCGCCCGTCTTGTCGCGCAAGACGGTGGGGCCCGCGAGGCAGCGCGCGGGATTGAACAGCTAGGGCCCGATCACAGTATTTCGTGGGTTGAGAAAACAGCGACTATCTGGCGAAAGCGCTGATCCCGAAGGGAGGGATTGAGTGGGTCACGAAAGGCCCTCGCAGGTCGCCCGGCTGCGCGCTCTCCCGTGGTGAGAGCCGATCTATTCCGCTAGGCTGAGCAGCCTTTGCTGAGCACCGCCGACCCACCTTCGGAGTAGCCCTCTGGTCCCGGCTCTGCCGAAGGCGAGGACAACGACTACGACTCGACAGTGGCTATCTGGGAAATCCCAGTTCACGAAAAGGAGGGTCCCGTGAAATCTCGCCTGAGGCTACTCGCCCTGCTTGTTGTAGCGACCGCCGTTGCCAGCTGCTCCCCGGCCCAACAGGCGGCTCCCGCCGCTGAGGAGACGCCTTCGCCCGACGCCACCACTGCGCCGGAGACATCCCTTTATGAGCGGCTCGGCGGTGAAGATGCGATCGCGGCTGTCGTCGATGAGTTCATCGACGTGCTCAGCAGCGATGACGTTCTCAATGCGAATCCCGCGATCAAGGAGGCCCGCGATCGGGCCAACCCAGACGAACTCAAGGCCAAGGTCACGGCATTGGTATGCCAGGTGACGGGGGGGCCTCAGGAATACACCGGTCGGCCCATGAAGGAGTCCCACGCAGACATGAACATCAGCGGGACAGAATGGGATCAGATGGTCGAGGATTTCATCATGGTCCTCGACGGATTCAACGTGCCGGCGAAAGAACAAGGTGAACTGTTGGAGATCATTGGAAGCACGAAAGCCGACATCGTCACGCGACCGAATGAGTGATGTCGCGTCATCCGGCCGCTGAACGAAAGGCCGCCCGATGATGAGGTCGCCGCAGCTCCTTCGCCCGCCCCCTCGCCTACCCGCTCCGCCAGTTCGGCTCCTACCTCGGCGAGCTCATCGACGAGCACCCCGCCTCCATGCGCACAATCGCTACCGGGCTCGGCATCACGCAGGGCGCCATGAGCGGCTGCCGGTACGGTCAGTATCTCCGGCCGGATCGCGCTTCGCTAGGTGCTATTGCAGAGATCCTGGCACCGACGAAGACCAAGGCGAAGACCATCCGCCGGCAGCTGCTGCGACGCTGGATCGCGGATCTGCTGGATGCGCACCTGCGGGGTGCTGATGTCACGCCGGCTGCGGCGCGTCGGGCGATCGACAACCTCGGCGCGATTCTGACTCATCGGCTAATTGGCGCTGGCGGCGAGACAAGGCTCCAAACGACGGCCCGTCATCCTGTGACAAGCGGCCATCCGCAATCAGCGACGATCGCCGGGATGGATCAAGACGGCTGCGGACTCAGGCCCGGGCGCGCGCTTCGTCGCTACCTCGCACCACCCGCAGCACCGCGGCGCGCACGTCCATTACGATCGAGAACACGGCCGGTACGAGAAACAAGGTGAAGATCGTCGAGACCGCCAACCCACCCACCACGACGCTGCCCAGGCCGCGGTAGATCTCGCTGCCGGGCCCGGTCACAAGCACCAGCGGCGCCATGCCCATGACCGAGGTAAGCGTGCTCATGAAGATCGGCCGGACGCGGTCGGAGACGGCGTCGCGCAGCGCCTCGCGGTGCCCCAGCCCGCGATCGCGCATGTAGTTGAGCGTCTGGTGAACTATCAAGATGGCGTTGTTGACGACGACGCCGACGAGTATCACGAAACCGAGCATGGCGATCACGTCGAGTGCCTGGTACGCGATGAATCCATTCACCAGAGCGAGCCCGACGAAACCGCCAAGTGCCGCGAACGGCACCGAGAACAGGATGACGAACGGGTAAAGGAACGACTCGAACAACGCCGCCATCAGCAGGTAGGTCACCACCAACGCCAACAACATGTTTCCCTGCAAAGACTGCCGTGTCGTGGTGAGCTTGTCGGCCGATCCGGCCAGCGTCGCCTCATAGGGAAGCGACAGCGAGCCGTCGGCGCGCATCGGTTCCAGGATGCTGTCCTGGATCGTCGCCATCGCCGTTTCGAGCGGCATCTCGCGGGCTGGCAGCACGCGAATGGTCACCGCGCGCTGGCGCTCGATACGAATGATCTGCGAGGGGCCGTTGGTCTCGACGACACGGCCGATATCGCCGACGCTCACCACCCGCCCCGCCGGTGTGGCGATGTTGAGAGCCTCGATATCCTGTGAGCGAGTCGCGTACGGCGTGGCACCCCTGAGCACGAGATCGATCGCCCTGCCCTCGAACTGATACTCGCTGACCTTCACCCCGTCCACGAGGGCGTTGAGCGCAAAGCCGAGCTCCGACGCCGTCATCCCGAGCTCGGCGGCGCGCTCGCGATCCGGAATCACACGGACCTCCGGATTGCCCAGATCCAACCCCGGAATCGGCTGCGCCTGGGCGCCTGGCAGGGTCGCCATGACAGACCCGAACACCCGACCGCCCAGCGCGAGGAGCACGTTCAGATCCGGGCCGGTTAGATCTATGTCGATGGCGCGGCCAGCGTCCGGCCCGCGCTGGAAGATCGATGGCTGCTGCACGATGCCGAAGGTCCCGGGAAGCCGGCCGAGGGCCTGCTGCAGCACCGGAACGAGCTCACCGGTGCGCTGGGCGTATCTCTGGTAGCCGATCACACCCATGAACGCCCCGAACCCGGTCGAGGCGAAAAAGTCGTTCTCGATCGGTGGTGCGTCCAGCTGCGCCGCCTCGGGCGAGTCCGGCAGGGCGTCGCGGTAGGGGCGCAACACCTCACCCAACGTCTCCGACATCGACAAGTACTCGTCGATGTTGTAGCCGGGCGGCGGAAGGAGCAGCCCGAAGGCGAAATTCTGGTTGCCGGTAGGCAGGTATTCGGTCTCGGGCATCAGTGACCAGGCCATGATCACGGCGCCCCCCGCCAGCACCAGCACGGCAACGACACGCAACACCGCTGACCCCGAAAGCCAGTACGTGAAGTCGGCGATGCGCCGGTTCAGTCGCCCGCCCCAGCCGAGCTTGCCACGCCGGCCGGGCTGCGCTGGGGGCGCGACCCCACCGGCTGCCACCCTGCCGAGAATGCGGGCCGAGAGACTTGGAATCAGCGTTACCGACACGACCAGTGAGATCAGCACCGCGGCACATACCGCCACCGCGATGTCACGGAATAGCTGCCCGGCCTCCTCCTGGACAAAAAGCACCGGCAGGAAGACAGCGACCGTGGTCATCACCGAAGCGAATACCGCTCCCCACACTTCAACCGTGCCGTCGTAGGCTGCCTGCGCACGAGGCTTCCCCATCTGCTGGTGGCGATAGATGTTCTCCAGC
This sequence comes from Acidobacteriota bacterium, assembly GCA_965205505.1. GTDB lineage: Bacteria > Acidobacteriota > UBA890 > UBA890 > WLXD01 > DASCOT01. The sequence continues at coordinate 655,927 of CBDBHB010000009.1, read as the reverse complement.
ACGACGATGGAGGCATCGACGATCATGCCGACGGCAAACGCCATCCCTGCCAGGCTGACCACGTTAATGTTGCGACCTAGCAGGCTCATCACCAGGAAGGTCGCCACCACGCTGACCGGGATCGCCAGCCCCACCACCATGGCGCTCGAAAAGCTACGCAGGAACAACAGCAACACGATCAGCGCCAGCAAGCCACCGATGAAGATGTTGCGCTGCACCAGCGTGATAGCGCCGTCGATGTAATCGCCCTGCGAAAACGCGATCACCAAGCGCATGCCGCGCTCGCCGACGCTTCCGGCGTTCAGCTCCGCCACCGCGCGTTCTACCCCCTCGATCACCACCAGCGTGTTTGAGCCCGACTGCTGCTGCACGGCAACACCGATCGTGGGCAGGCCACGCTGCCGCATGACCGACGTCGCCTTGGCGTAGCCGAGCTCGACCGTGGCGACATCGCGCGTGTAGACGGGGCCGCCGTCGCGCCACGCCAGCACCACCTCCTCGATCTGCTCCGGCGCAGTGTACTCACCAACCGTTCGGACGATGTAGGTCCGCTTTCCCTCGTCGAAGTCGCCGGCGGATATGTCGCGATTCTCCGCGTCGAGCGCTGCGGCCACCTGCGACAGGGACAATCCACGCAACGCCAGCTTCTGCGGGTCGACGGTGACTTGGAGCTCACGATCGCGGCCGGCCCAGATCTGGGCGACGGCGACCCCGGGAACACGCTCGAGGGTGCGCTGCACCACCTCGATAGCGAAGTCGCGCTGCAGCTCGATGTCCACGTCCGCGTCCGGCAACGCCTGTAGGACGATCCAGGCGATGACGTTCTGCTCGAAGGGAGACTTGCTGGTGATCACCGGCTTGAGCGCCGTGGCCGGATATTGCGGCACCTGCTGCAGGCGGTTGCTCACCTTCAGGAGCACCGCGTCCGGCTCGACGCCGATCTGGAACTGCAGCGTCACCGTTCCGGTGGATTGGCTGCTCTGGCTGGTCATCTTCACCAACCCTTCCAGCGACTTGAGCTGCTCCTCCTGCTTCTGAACGATCTCGGTCTCGATCTCCTCCGGCGACGCGCCCGGCCACACGGTGGTCACCACCGCCCGCGGCACCTCGACGTCGGGGATCAGCTGAACCGGAATGCGGAGCAGCGCCAACATGCCGAACAGCACCACTAGGAGTACGACGACCGTCACGCTAACGGGAGACTTGATCGACGCGTCGACGAGCTTCATGAGCCCGCTTCTTGTCGAGGATCGATGGCGATCGGCTTGCTTAGATCGGCCATCGGTACGGCCAGGTCGCGCACGGCGGATACCTGTACCGGCTGACCGGGGAAGACGCGCTCGTTGCCGCGCACGATCACGAGATCGCCTTCCGCAACGGCTCCATAGACCACCTGCCAGTGTCCCCGCGCCGGGCCAATGTCAACCGACACTTGCTCGATCACGCCACGCGTGCCGACGCCACTCGGCTCAGACGGCGGGCCCATGGCCATGACGCGGAAGACAAGCACCTGGTTGCCGCGGCGCACGATCGCATCCTTGCTCACGAGCATTGCCGGCTCGGGGCTGCCGAGCTGCGCCGACACGCGAGCCGCCATGCCGCCCTTGATCCCCAAGTCCGAATTCTGCACGCGTATCAGAACGGGGAAGGTACGCGCTTCTGGCACCGCCTGCGGGACGATCGCCTTCACTGTCCCGGCATAGTCCCGCCCGGGCAATGCGTCCAGCCTCACGTCGACCGGGAATCCCACCTGTATCGCCGAGATGTAGCGCTCGGCGATCTGTACCGCCACCTCGACCTCCGACAGGTCGACCAGCGAGACGATCTCGTCCCCCTGCGCGACCCACTCACCGATCTCGACATGCACTGCCGAGACCCGTCCCGAGAACGGCGCCCGCACGGCGGCACGCTCGAGATCGTCTTCGAATCGAGCCACCTCAGCGTCGAGGCGCGCCACACCCTGGACGAACGCATCTCGGTCCGAAACCGCTTGATCGTACTCGCGCTGCGAGATCGCAGCGCGCTCCAGCAGGCTGGCAAGGCGATCGAAATCGGCACTGGCCCGAGCCAGCCGCGCGTCAGTCTCGGCGCGCGCTGCGCGCGCCGCAGCGAGCTGCTGCTCGAGAGCCGCGGTCCTTAGCCGCACAAGTGTCTGACCACGGCGGACCGCGTCACCCTCGTGAACGCGCAGCTCCGAAAGCAGGCCGTCGACCTCGCTGGCCACCAACGACTCGCGCACCGGCGCGGCCGTACCGAGCAGCTCGACTCTTTCTGCCGCCACGATTTCGACCGCGGGCACGACCTCGACCGGCGCGGCCATCGGACCGAGCGGTGGCTCGCCCCCAGGGTCGTCGCCTGGTCCCCCCTGGTCCGTCAGGGGCATCTCGGCGGATCCGAAGCCCATGGATCTGCCATCGAGCAAACCGAAACCTACAGCGGCAATTACCGACAACGCACCGATGGCCACACCGAGGACCAATATGAGGCCGACGATGGCCGAGGGCACCTTGTGTGACGTGGGCCCAGACGGGTTCACGTCGCTGGACGTGGCTCTCCTGGCGGGCTCGAGATCCGGGGTTTCCATTGCTGCGCTTAGTGGGGAGTCGAGGGGGAGGGTGCGTGGTGGCCTGACTCGAAGGTGGCTCGAGGCTGTTTTAGGTCAGGAAACCAGCTTTCAGCGTACGTCGGCGTCCCGAGACGGGCAAGACACGAACCGTCGAGCGGGCGCTGGCTATCCACCAGGGGCCGAGCCGCCTGGTGAGCGGCCCTCGCAATCCGAGCTACGGCTACGGAGCGCGCCACGCCGGCGCGACTGCCGTGGGCTCGAGACGCAGTCGCGCCTCGACGCCATCGCGCCGGATCAACAGCTCATGGTCCACCGCCTCGGCCAGGACAGCGCCCTCGAGCTCCTGCCGCTCGCCGTCGGGCCAGATGATCTCTACCGTGTCGATCACCTCACCAGCGCCCAGACCGAAGGTCAGCGTGCGCTCGCTATGCGAGGCGTATGACGAGCCCGAGCGCACCAGCTGCACTTGTTGCCATTCGCCGGCGCGCACCGTTACCGCGGCACCGATCGCGGCCGTATTGGGAGCCGCGTCACGGAGCGTGATGCGCACGACGTGCGGCGGATCCTGGTGATCACGAGTGGTACTGAGCAGCAGGTAGGCGGGCCCGTCGTTGCTCGTCATCACGATGTCGAGGTCACCGTCGTGGTCAAGATCTGCGTAGGCCGCTCCACGCCCGACGATGCCGCGGGTCATGGCCTCGCCGGCGCGCTCCCCTACTTCCTGTAGCGTTCCATCGCCGCGGTTGAGGTACAGCAGGGGGCGTTGCTCGTAGGCGATACTGGCCTCGACCTCGGCAATACGGGATTCCAGATGGCCGTTGACGGTGAAGAGGTCGAGCCAGCCATCTAGATCATGGTCGAAGAAAAAGAGCGCGAATGTAAGAAACGGAAAGCTCGACCGTCCCACCCCGGCGCGTCCCGCGATGTCGACGAAAAGACCGCTCGGGCCCTGTTCGAACAGTCCGATCATCTCCTTGCTGAAGTTGCCGATGGCGAGCGCCAAACGACCCGTGTTGGTCAGGTCGGCGGTGTCGATCCCCATGCCGGCCCGCGCCCGGCCGGTGGCATCGAACGCCATGCCCGACAGCAAGCCCACCTCGGTGAAGGTGCCGTCGCCGGCGTTCTCGAACAGGAAGTTGGGCTCGGTATCGTTGGCAACCGCGAAATCTGGTCGTCCGTCGGCGTTGAAATCGGCCACCGTGACGCCCAGCGACTTACCGCCCGGTACGAACACCCGGGCTTCGACGCTGACGTCGGTGAAGGTGCCGTCGCCCTCGTTGCGATACAGGACCGAGGGCTCACCCTCATACGATTCAGGCGTGCAGTAGGACTTGTTGATGCCGTCCAGCGAGCACCAAATATCGTTTCCTGGCGTCCACTTCACATAGTTCGCTACGTAGACGTCGAGATCTCCGTCGAGGTCGTAGTCGAGCCAGGCCGCCGAAGTGCTCCAGCCCGGATGTCCCATGCCAGACACCTCGGTCACGTCCACGAACGAACCGTCACCGGTGTTCTGAAACATGCGGTTCGCACCGTAAGCGGTAATCAGCAGGTCGGTGTCGCCGTCGCCGTCGTAGTCGGCAGGGGCTGCGCCGAATCCGTAGAGCGGGACCTCGAGCCCTGAGCCGGGGGTGATGTTCTCGAACGTGCGGTCGCCGCGATTGCGGTACAGCTGCATCGTAGATCCGCGCAACTCCACAGGCACCGCCGTCTCGTGTCCCGGCCATGTCGTTCCCTGAACGAACAGGATGTCCGTCCAGCCGTCGCCGTCGGCGTCGAACAGTGCTACGCCTGCTCCCAGGCTCTCGGGCATCCACTTGTTACCGAACGCGCCGCTGACGTGTCGAAAATCGAGCCCGGCAGCAGCCGTATGATCGATGAAGCGCGTCGACTCTTCGGCTCGTGGCACGGCTGGGGTAAGCGCGACGGCGATCGCAACGACCAGCAGTGCCCAGAAATGGCTCACGGTTGTTCGCCGGTGGCGCGGTCGGTACGCCGCCACGGTGGTGTCGGCCCTGGGAACTCGCGCGCCGGCCGGGCGCGGGTACCACCCTCGAGCCAATCGGTCCACGGGTCACGTTCCGGCGCGCTGAACCAGCCCGACACCTCCGACAGCTCGTGGAAGTGAATGGGCTGTGCCTCGTTGTTATCGTGTGGGTGCTCGCGCTTGTGCTGCCCAGTGAGCTGACGGATGTCCTCGTCCTCGCGATAGCGTAGATAGCGTGACTCGTGTACCCGGGCCTTGGCGTCGTCGCCAAGCGCGCGGTAGCTGAGCATCAGGTTGTAGTGCGCGCCGAGCTCCTCCGGGTCGATTTGATCGAGCACGAACAGGAGGTCTCGAATGGCGTCGTCGTACTTTCCCAGCAAGTAGTAGACGTTGCCGAGATCGAGCCTCACGACTCGGTCGTAGGGAAATTCCTCCGCAACCCGCTCGAGAAGCTCGGCGGCGCGCTCGTACTCCCCGAAGCCACGCGCCGCCTGTGCCTGGAAGTATGCGACTTTGAAATAGCCGGGCTCGAGCGCCGTGGCCCGCTCGAGAACTGCCTCGACCTCGGCCAGGTTACCCTCGCTCAGATGCGCCCTGGCCTCGTTCACGAACCCGTCCGCGTACTCCGGATACACCCGCTGCACCACTCGGAACGCTTCGATCGCAGCGCGGGAGTCGCCCTGGCGCAACAAGCCGATGGCGTAGTCGTTGAAGCGCATCCAATCGTCGCGCTGCGGGATCGGTGAGCCAGGAGTGTCGTTGGTGGACACGGCACGGACGGCCAGCTCCAGATCGGCCTCGCTGAGAATTACCGTCGGCAAATCGGCAACCTTGGTGTCGTCGTACTCCCACCGGCGAGTGTCAACTTCCGGGCGACTGACCGCCTCGGTCGGTTGCGCGTTGGCTGGAACTGCCCCCAAAGCCCAACGGTTGTAGGCCTGCTTGTGCTTCCGGTAGTTCAGCCGGGCTCGTAGCCGCAGCGCGCCGCGAGCCTCATCGGGAACTCTGAACCGATAGTGCACCGTGTCGGCGGCGCCCGGTGGGATGGCGCGCACATAGACCGGCGTCCGACGATCCCAGCCATTGCGCTTGTCGAGCTCCTGGCCGGCCTCGTCGAGGAAGAGACCACGATAGAAGTGGGAGCTCGGATCGACCTCGCGTTCTTCGTTCATCCCTCCCGACATCAGCACCGGCCGGCCCTGATCGTCAACGAGACTCACCTCGAGCCAGCTCATGTTGCTGTCGGTCGTGCCACCCGTGAACTGATGCCCGACGCCGCGCGTTCGTACGACGATCTCCACACCGACCAACTCGCCGGGCGCCACGCTGACGGGGGCGGTGTTGGCCGGGGCGATGAGCTGTGCTGCCGCCCCCGGTAGCCCCAGTCGCAGAGCGAAGATATCGACGGTGACTTGATCGTCTTGTAAGAACTGCACTGTAGCTCGCAGTTGCGCCTCGTAGCCGAGCACCGCCGGCAATGCAGTGTTGGCGCCCAGAAAGCGATGCGAGTTGACCATGCCGTCATCGTTACCGGCATCGTTCGACGGCACCTCGGGCATGTGACAGTCCTGGCATTGCAGGGGTTTTTCCGGGTAGTAGAACGACCGCGCTGAGCCGCCCGAGATGCCGCTCGCCTGCCAACCGTCGTACTCGTCGAAGCCGCGCAGCCACTTGTAGTTGTTGACTGGCGTGATCAGGCTCTGCTTGTGGCATGTACCACAGAACAGCGACAACGAATGAAACGGGCTGCGGCGACGTGCCTTGTGACGGCTGATCAACTCGGGGTCGGCAAGCAGCTCGTCGTTGCCGCGCTGCCGGAGCTCTGGATCGGTGGTACCCGAATAGGGCAACGCGGCGGCCGGCGCCAGCCGGTAGGAGCCGTTGGCCCGGGCCGAGTGCACCCGGTCGACGCTGTGACAGAACTGACACGAGATGCCGATGTTGGCGCCGGCACCCTCGAAGTCGATGGGCGCCTCTCCCTGCATCTTGCCGGTCATCATCAGCGCCGGGTCGTGACAACCGCCACACCACTGTGAGGCGCGCACCCCCGCCCGCTCCTGAAAGAACTTCACCGTACGCTGGTACCAAGGGTCGCTCATCGAGGCAAGGTGGTGTGCCGACTCGAACCACATGTCGTAGATGTCGGGGTGACACCCAACGTCACCGCAGCGCTCGACATCCATGAGCTGTTCTTGCGAGTAGAAGCCCTCGGACCGCGTGGTGGCCGACGACGGGTAAAAGGGCGAGTCGCGATCGAGCGGCAGCTCGGTGAACCGATAACCCTCCACGTGTGGCCCCGCCTCGAAGTAGGCGGGGAATTGCGTCGGGTCGCGATAGTCCTCCTGCTGCGTGGGGCCGCCAGCCGCCCAGCCGAGCGACAGCAGGCCAACGGGAGCAGCCGCTGCCAGCGCCAGCAGCAGGAGGCGCAGCGACAACAGATTGGAATGCATCGAATTGCCGGCCATGGTGCTTTCAACTATGCCACGCAGCGCCGGCGACTCCTTGCGTCGGGCAGGCCGTGATGGAAGTGTGGCGGGCCTGCTAGCGGGCCGTGGTGACAGTGTGGCGGGGCCTGCTACGACTGCCGCACGGCCGCGATAAGCGCCTCCATGTGCTCCAGATAGCGCTCGAGCGCTTTGCGCCCTGAGCCGGTCAGTCGGTACTGCGTACGTGGCATACGCCCCACGAACTTCTTGTCGCAAGCGACGTACCCGGCGTCCTCGAGCTTGCGCGCGTGCACGCTCAAGTTGCCGTCGCTCAACTCGAGCTGCTGCTTGAGCTCGTTGAAGCTCAGCGCATCGTTCACCGCCAACGAGCTGACGATCGCCAGGCGCACGGGCTGATGAATCATCCGGTCGAGGGGCGCGGCGGCATCGACGCCACCCTCGATTAGCCTGGGCAACACCGGAGACCGGGCTCCGCTAGAACGGTCACGCTGTCGTTTCACCTTCATATCGCCTCTCTTGCGTCAGCCGCCAAAGCGGCGAACGATGACCAGCCCGACCACCCCATGGAGCAAGCCGAAGCCGACACCCATGAGCGCGTTGCCAACCGCCAGCGGCGCGAAGGCGGCGAGTCCACCCAGCACCATGAACGCCACCCCCATCATCGGCACGAGGCGTACCGAGAATACGCCGCCGACGACCGCTGCGGTGCCGTACAAGGTCAGCCACACGGCTGGCAGCGCCGCATATGCCTGCCGCTCGATCAACGCCGCCGTAAGGATGGCGCCGGCCGCGATGGGCGTTGCCAAGCAGCCAACGAACATACGCGCGGTGCCCGAATAAAGGTCGACCCCGGCCCTGCTCGCCTTACGCCACATGGTGAACGCCCCGACAGGGACGGCAACGCCCGCTGCAAAGAGCCAAACCAACACCCACTGCCGCGGATCTGTCATCCGCGCGGCGGCCAGCGCCCCTATCAGGCCAACCGCTCCCATGATCACGCCGCCCCAGCCCGGTAACGCAGTGAACGAAGCGGCGCGCTCCATGGCCGCACGAATCACTTGCAGGTGCTGCTCTGCCCGAGCCTGTAAGGATTCCATCCGCGGTGCCTCGAATTCGTTCCGACGAGTACTTTGTCTGACAATGTCACTGGATCGAGATGGGCACAACCGCGCCGTCGGCGGCGCCCATCGTGACGCCACCAGCAGACGCGAAGTAGAATGCCTCTCGCGGTCTGACCAGTTGATCGTACGGCCTCGTCCCCTTCTCGGGTCGGCGACCGAGACGCGCTCGTCGGTGCCGCTGGCTCGCCCCGCTCCGGCAAACCACACGAGCAACGATGTCCGAGGACTTGTCGGCCCAGCCGTACCTGACGTTCCGTGATCCGGACGGCGATATGACCAGGGTGGCGCTAGAGAACCTGCCGCTCACTCTGGGTCGCCGGAGCACCAATGAGATACAGGTGCTCGATCCGACTGTATCGCGCGATCACGCCCGCATTCTGTGCGACGCCGCCGACTTCGTCATCGAAGATCTCGGCAGCACTCACGGCACGTTCGTGAACCAAAAGCGCATCCAGCGTCATGTGCTCGGGCCGAACGATCGGATTCGCCTGGGTGGTGCCACAAACCACTTGCTCACCTTCCGCTCGGGAGGCGAGTTCACGATGATGATCGCCAGCACCGGTAAGGCGACGACGATGGACGGCGGCAGCGTGGCCAGGGAGCAACGGAACAGCACCCGAAACCTGGAGGCGCTACTGGAGATAAGCAAAGCGTTGAACTCGTCGTTGCGCCTGAACGACGTGCTCGAGAAGGTCATGGACGCAGTGATCGCCCTCACCGAGGGCGAGCGCTGCATGATGCTGATGGGAAGCGAGGCCGAGGCGCTCGAGATCGCTGCCCAGCGCAACCTCACCAGCGACGCCCTGGCGACCCAATACAGCCAGAGCGTCGTGAGGGCCGTCTTCGGCAATGGCAAGGCGCAAATCCTCACCGACGTCACCGAGGACGAGCACTTCAGCGCCCAGCAGAGCATCGTCGGGCTGCATCTGCGGACCGTCATGTGCGTACCGCTGCGACTCTCGCACTTCTCCCGCGTGGAGGATTCCGACCTGGGGGATCTGCAGAGCAGCGATGGCGGTAATTCGTCGCCGCGAATCCTCGGGGTGCTCTACGTCGATCGACGGACGCCGACACGCAACTTCGGCGATCAGGATCTGTCGATGCTCGAGTCGTTCGCCAGCCATGCGGCGATCGCCATCGACAACGCCCGCCTCTACGAAGAAGCGCTCGAGAAGCGGCGCATGGAGGACGAGCTGCTCGTCGCCGCCCGCATCCAGCAAAGCTTGCTCCTGTCGGACTTCCCGGAGTCAGATTGGTACGACGTTCACGCTCTCAACGTTCCCTCGCGCGGCGTCGGCGGCGACTACTACGAGTTCTTCGAAACGCAATGGGGCACGCTCGGGTTCGCCGTCGGTGACGTTTCGGGCAAGGGCATCCCGGCCGCCATGTTGATGGCCACGCTGCAAGCGGCCTTCTTGGCGGCCACCCAGACCTCGGAAGACCTGGCGTTCGTCTGCAGCCATGTGAACAACTTCCTGGTCGAGCGCACTTCACCCGAGCGCTATGCGACATTCTTCGTGGGGCTGCTGCGACCCGATGGGCAGCTGCAGTTCGTCAACGCCGGGCACAACCCCGCCTTGCTGGTACGCGGCGACGCAGAACCCGAGCGTCTGATGGGCGGCGGCCTGTCCTTGGGGCTATTCGCCGACCGTGACTACGAGGTGCAGACCATACAGCTCAACGACGATGATGTGGTGGTGGTGTTCTCGGACGGCATTACCGAGGCCAACAACCCGGCTGAGGAAGAGTACGGAGAGGAGGCGCTCGCTTCAGTGGTGGTGGCGGAGCGCCACGAGAACGCGGCCGCCATGGGTAAGGCCGTGTTCGACGCCGTCTCAGCTTTCAGCACCGGCGCCCCGCAGCACGACGACCTCACGCTGATGATCATCAAGTATACGGCGAGCTGATGCCCGCGCTGGTCGGTGGAGGGGCCGGCACCGCGCCCACTACCACAGGGCAAGCCGTCGAGCTGCGACGCATGTGCGACGCCGACATCGACACCATTCTCGTCATCGAGAACGACAGCTTCGCCGCCCCGTGGCCGCGCTCGGCATTCGAGCTGGCATTGACGGCACCTGAGCTGCTCTGTCTGGTCGCACACGCCGGCGGTGTTGCCGGTTACCTGATCGCCTGTCCCGATCGCCGGGACGCGCTGATCGCCAACGTCGCCGTGGCCTCCGACCATCGGCGCCTCGGGTTCGGCCAGCGTCTCATCGAGACAGCGCTCCGCTGGGCCGAGAAGCGCGGCGCCAACAGCTGTCGTCTTGATGTGCGGATGTCGAACACCGCTGCCCAGCGCCTCTACGAGCGTCTCGGGTTCCACAGCGCCGGCGTGCGACGCGGCTACTACCCGAATCCGCGGGAGGACGCGCTGACCATGGTGCGTCTCCTCAACAGCTAGCCGGACCGGTCACCGCTCGACGCCGCAGAAGCGCATCGCGGTGAGGCACAGCGTCTGCGCTAGGTCCTTCAACTCGTCCAACGGCACGAACTCGTCGGGCCGGTGCGCCTGGCGAACATCGCCCGCTCCGAACATCACCGTGGGAATGCCGGCAACGTTGACCAGTAGCCGCATGTCGGCGCCGTAGGTCATACCTTCGAGCACCGCGTCGCGCTGGCTGACGGCCCGATAGGCGTCGGCGACCGCATCGACGATGGGCGCCTGCGGGTCGACCTCGGCGGGCTCGAACTGCCCTCCCCACCATTCCAGGGCGGGTGGGTGCTCGGCAAGCCACGGATCTTGCTCGCCGAGCGACGCGAGGGTGTCTTCAAACTCCGCTCGCGCCGACTCCAGGCTTTCGCCCGGGGCAACACCGTACCGCCCCTCGATCTCCAGCCAGTCCGGGACAGACGATGGCCAGTCGCCGGCTTGCACACGACCAACGGAAAGCGGAAACGGGATGCCGTACGCGGCGAACAGTGGATTGTCGTAGCGATCGGTGCGGCGCTGCTCCAACGCGGCGAGCGCGGCTAACAACGGCGGCAGCTTGTCCACGGCGCTGACACCCTCCGCACGCATGCAGGCGTGCGCCGAGAGCCCCTTGAGACGAATTCGGAAATTCAACGCACCGGCGTGCGTCGTCGCGATCCGCATGCGGGTGGGCTCCATGATGACCGCGGCATCGGCGACGTGACCGCGCTCGATCGCAGCCAGCGTTCCGGTACCGCCGTCCTCCTCACCCACGACGGGTGCTACCAATAGGCGTCCCCGCAGGCGCACGCCCGCGTCCACCAGAGCCTTGGCAGCGCACATTGCGGCGCATACACCGCCCTTCATGTCTACTGCCCCGCGACCGTACACCGCGCCGTCGCGCAGGGTCGCTTGCCAGGGCGGCGAGCTCCAGTCGGACTCATCGCCGGCGCCGACGACATCGACATGGCCATTGAACAGCAACGTCGGCCCGTCGCCGGATCCCAGCCGCCCGACCACACCGAGGGCACAATCGCGCTGAATCTCCTCGCAGAAGTAGGGATGACGGCGCAGTGCGTCGAGATCGATCGACCAGGTGTCGACGTCCAGCCCGGACGCTGCCATGAAGTCGGCGGCGAGCTGCTGCGCCGGCAACTCCTTGCCGCCGATGCTACGGACCCGCACGAGACGATCGAGCAGTTCGACCATGCCATCCAGATCGAGCGCCTCGAGCGCCCGCTGCTCCAGCGACGTGAGCACCGAGCTCACGAGGCAGAGCGCAATACCGGCCGAGTCAGGCAGGTGGCGCCACCCTCTGCCTTGAGCGACAGCTCACGCCCACGATACGTAAGCACCTCACATCCGGTCGCCTCGAGACGCGCCCGCGTCTGCGTGTTGTCCTCGACCATCACGCAACGCCGCGGGGCAAGCGCCAATACGTTGGGCCCCTGGGTGGGGAACTCCTCGTCCGGCACGGGCACGAGCTCGATGCCTCGATCCTGGAGGAGGCGCCAGAACGGAACCGGAAGCAACGGCTCATAGACCACCGCGAGATCGTCGTCGAGCATGCTGATGATCGACATCAGGTGCAGACATGCGGCGGCGCCATCGTGGAACGGCAGCGGCACCGGCACGCATGCCACGCCGATCGGTGCGAGGATAGATTCGAGCTGGGCGAGGCCCTCTGCGTTGGTGCGGAACCCCTGGCCTACTGCCAACGTGTCGTGATCGAGCCAAACAAGATCGCCGCCTTCTGCCGTGGCGCTGCCCGACAAGCGGCCGAGGATCGGCACGCCGGCGTCCTCGAGCGTAGCCGCCAGCGGTTCCTCCTCGCCACGCCGCAATTCCTTCCCCATACGCAGAACGACCGTTCCGTGGTCGGTCACCAACAGCGGATCGTGTACGAAGATAGCGTCGGCCAGGCCATCAGCGGGTCGCGCGTGTTCGATCACCTCGGCGCCGTGGTCGCGCAGAATCTCCACCAGAGCCGCGTGCTCGGCACGCGCCTCACCGAGGTCGGGCGCTGAGCTGTAGTGCCAGGTCAACGGGTCGGCATGAGCGAACGCCTCGCCGGGTATGCGGACCGCAACGCGGCGCAGCGACTCGACCATGCTCTGACTTCCGTACGCGAGGTCGACGGTCACCGTCTCCAGTTCGTTCGAATGCATTTCGGCGTCCCTTTCTGTCGGTCTCGACCCGACCCGGTGTGCAGGGCGCGTTCAAATGGCCCAAAACCTGCCGCCGGGCGAGGCCAACCGTGGATCCTTCGGCATCAGCATCTGCACAAGTAGCCGTTAGCGTACCGCAGGTATCGATCGTCAACGAGACTCGTCGTGATGGCGGATCGCGATCGCGCCGACGGCAGCGATGCGATCCCGCGCCCGCGCCACACGGTCGGCGAGATCATCGCCGGCGCGACGGCCAAGAGACCGGTTATGATCGGCGCGCATACCGCTGCCGATGAGCTCGACAAGCTGACGTTGTACGAAGAAGGCGCGGCCGCGCCTCCCTGACCCCGGGGGTCGAGTTGAACGACGATGACGCCATCGAGCTACCGATCGACGGCGTTCTCGACCTGCACACATTCCACCCACGCGACGCCAAGGAGCTGGTTGACGACTACCTCGACGCCTGCCGCGAACACTGCATCACCGAGATCCGCATTATTCACGGCAAGGGCACCGGCACGCTGCGACGCATCGTCCACGCCGCCTTGGAACGCCGCGACGATGTTGCCTCCTATCGCCTCGCCGGCGACGCATCGAGCTGGGGCGCAACGCTGGTTTCGCTGCGTCCCGACCATTAGGGTCATTGTGTAAGACAAGGAGCTATCCGCCCGCGGCGCTGCGACACCCTGCCGGCTCCCGGACCAATCCGCCCCTCTGAGCACGAGGAACCGACGATGCGATCGTTCACCTGCTTGCTCGCTCTGTTCCTTGCTGCTTGCGGCGGCTCACCAACCGACGACGGTGGGCGCGCCGGAGACCCTGTCGCGGGCGCCACAACGACCGCCGCGCCCGAAGCCACATCGTTGCTCGGCAAGCCCCTGTACGCTGCCCGGCCGACGGCCGAGCGTCTTGCGGAGCTCAATGCCAACATCGAGAGTGCGCGAGCTGCACACGAGGCCGACCCCGATGAAGACACGCTCATCTGGCTCGGCAGGCGCGTCGCCTACGCCGGTCGCTTCGGCGATGCGGTGGCGATCTATGGCGACGGGCTGCAGATGTATCCCGACTCGTACCGTTTGCGCCGCCACCGAGGCCACCGATTCATCTCGCTACGGCGATTCGACGACGCCATGGCTGACCTCGAGGTGGCCGCACGGCTCGCATCCGGCTTCGACGACGCCATCGAGCCGGACGGCATCCCCAACCGTCTCAACACGCCGCTGTCGACCGACAAGTTCAACATCTGGTACCACCTCGCACTCGCCCATTACTTGCGCGGCGACTTCGAGGCGGCGCTGGAGGCATACCGGAGCTGCATGCAGGTCTCCGACAACCCCGATCTGCTCGTAGCCACCAGCGACTGGATGTACATGAGCTTGCGGCGGCTCGGACGCGACGCTGAGGCCATCGACTTACTCGCCCCGATCACGGCCGACCTGGAGGTGGTGGAAAACGACGCGTACCACCAGCGCCTGCTCATGTACAAGGGCGAGGTGGACCCCGATGACCTACTCGACCTGCGGGCGGTCGATGATCCGGATGTCGCCTTGAACATCGCCACGCAGGGATACGGCGTGGGCAACTGGTACCTCTACAACGGCAACGAGACGCGCGCCCTCGAGATCTTCGAGCGCATTCTCGAGGGCACCAGCTGGGCCGCCTTCGGATACATCGCTGCCGAGGCGGAAGTGGCACGGATGCGCGCCCCGTCGGGCTGACCGGCCGTTGAGAACTGGTGGTGCTCGCCGCAGCGCGACTGGCTGCTTCAGCACTACGTCAGACGGAGCGCAGCGACCGATCGAAGCTTGCCGGATCTAGCCCGGCGAGCACCATCAAACCCGGATAACCACCACCGCTGGAGAAACCTGCGGCGGCGTGAATCAACGTGTTCTGGTCCCGATCAACGATGGCAGACGGGATCGGTGTCGGGGACCCCAGAAGGGCCGGGCGACGGGTTCCGCTGGACAACACCGGTCTGTCGGCATCGTCGGGGCGCTCTCCATGGCAACCTCGGCCCCGACTTGGTGATTGGCGCCACTCTTGGCACACTGGCGACTTCCGCTAACTGACATCCTTCCCGAGCGCCCTTGCCCGACCCGGCCGGCCGGAGCCAGGTGCCCGCGGGACCCATTCCTCCGGAGGTTCACCTTGATCGAACGTCGATGGCTGGGCGCCCGACGCATCGCTTGCCTGCTTGCCGTGCTCATGAGCGCTCCGACGCCCACCCTGGCCCAGGAGCCCGACGATCTCACCGCGGCTGCTTCTGAATCACCGCCCTCGATCGAGGAGAAGGTCGCCGCGATGGAGAAGCTCGACGGCCTCTTCCCACTCTATTGGGATGTCGCCGCGGGCACGCTCTACATGGAGATCGCCAGGTTCGACGAGGACGTCCTGTACGTCCGCGGCCTGGCGGCGGGGCTGGGTTCCAACGACATCGGACTCGATCGAGGACAGGGCGGCGGCAGTAATCTCGTCAGGTTCGAGCGTGTTGGCCCCAAGATCCTGATGCTGCAGCCCAACCTGAGATACCGCGCCGACAGCGACAACGCCGATGAGCGCGTGGCGGTCGAGGAAGCGTTCGCGCAGTCGGTGCTTTGGGGCTTCACGGTCGCCGCCGAGACCGACGACCGCGCGTTGGTCAATATGACCGAGTTTCTGTTGCGCGACACTCACGGTGTCGCGGTCAACCTGCAACCGGCCCAGTATCGGCTCGACAGCTCGCGCAGCGCCATCTCGAGGGAACACACCAAGGCCTTCCCGAAGAACATCATCATGAACGCCACCCTCACATTTACCACTCAGGGCGGTGGAAGTAGCGGCTTCGGCGGGTTCGGGACGCAGCCTGGGCCTGGCGGTGGTTTCGGGCGGGGCTCGCTATCGGCGGTAACCCCGAGCACCGAGGCGGTGACCGTCCGCACTCATCACCAGTTCGTGGAGCTACCCGACGGCGGCTACGAACCCCGCGCCTTCGACCCGCGATCCGGCGCCTTCGGCCTCACCTACGAGGACTACGCGGTGCCGCTCGGCACATCGTTGACCAAACGGTTCGTCAACCGTCACCGGCTGGAGAAGGTCGACCCCAGCGCCGCGGTCTCGGACGCCGTCGAGCCCATCGTCTACTACCTGGACCGGGGCACCCCCGAGCCCATCCGCTCGGCGCTGCTGGATGGAGCACGCTGGTGGAACCAGGCGTACGAGGCGGCCGGCTATCGCAATGGCTTCCAAGTGGAGATGCTGCCCGAGGGCGCCGACAACATGGACGTGCGCTACAACATCATCCAGTGGGTGCATCGCTCTACGCGCGGCTGGAGCTACGGTGGATCGGTCAGCGATCCGCGCACCGGCGAGATCATCAAGGGTCGGGTAACGCTCGGGTCGCTGCGTGTGCGCCAGGACTACCTGATCGCCGAGGGGCTGCTGTCGCCCTACGAGAACGGCACCGAGACCCCTCCCGAGTTGGCTGAGTGGGCGCTTGCCCGACTACGGCAGCTGTCGGCGCACGAGGTCGGCCACACGCTTGGCTTCGGCCACAACTACTACGCCAGCAGCCTGGGCCGCATCTCGGTGATGGACTACCCGCATCCGCTGATCGAGCTCACCGACGACGGCGAGCTCGACTACTCGGCCGTCTACGACGACAAGATAGGCGAATGGGACAAGGTTGCGGTGACGTACGCCTACCAGGACTTCCCGCCTGGGGCCGACGAGGCAGAGGAGCTCCGCGCCATCCTCGACGAGGCCTGGGAGCGCGACGTCATCTACATGACCAACCAGGACATGTCGGCGCAGCCGCGCGTACACCAGTGGGCCAACGGCGATGATCCGGCCGCCGAGCTCAACCGCATGATGGCGGTTCGCCGGCACGCGCTCGATCGCTTGGGCGACAACGCCATCACGCTCGGAGCGCCGCTGGCGACCATCGAAGAGGCGCTGGTGCCGCTGTACCTGCATCATCGCTATCAGATAGAGGCGACGGCCTCCGCCATCGGCGGCTCGAACTACCACTACGCACTACGCGGTGACGGCCACGGCAACGCCACCGGGGCCGTGCCCGGCATCGAGCAGATGGCGGCACTCGAAGCCCTGCTGGCGACGCTGCAACCCGCTGAGTTGGCCGTGCCGCGCTCGGTCCTGGCACAGCTACCACCCAGGCCATCGGGCTACGGCCGCCACCGCGAGCTGTTTCCGCGCTACACCGGGATGACGTTCGACGCCATCACACCAGCGGTGGTGGCAGCTCAGCACGTGGCCGCGAACATCTTCAACCCGGCCCGCGCTGCGCGAATGGTGCAGCAGCACGCGCTCGACAGCTCGCTGCCGGGCCTCGTCGAGGTGCTCGCCCACACCTTCCAGACGGTGTTCACCATGGAGACCGACGACGGCTATGAGCAGGAGATTGTTCGCGCCGTTCAGCGCGCCGTCGTCGAACAGGTGATGTCGTTGGCCGCCAACGCGCCCATGCCTCAGGTGCGGGCGATCGCCACCTCCCAGTTGGCCACGATGAGCTTGCGCATTGCCGCCCGGATTGGGCAAGCCGACGAGATGATCGGACCCAGCCAGGCACACTTCGCGCTGCTGGAGCGCGACGTCGAACGGTTTCTGACCCGCCCGGCCGCAGCCTACTCGCAGTCTCGTCAGCAAACCGCCCCACCTGGCGCGCCGATCGGACAGCCCGCACCTTCGTGGCTCGACCCCTCGCTGATGAGCGCCGACCTACCGCCCGTCGGCTCGATGCTCGATTCACTCTTCCCCGCAAGCGCCGCCTGCTCATGGAGCGATCGATAGCGCCCAACTAGGACACCCACGATTGTTCAACCGACCGACTAGCGGTTCCGTCGTCTGCCCCAGCTGCGGCAGCCTGGTCGGGGTGCGCGACGATCGCTGCTTCCGCTGCGGCCGCTTCAACCCCGGCCTGTGGGGGTTCGCTCCGCTACTCAACAAGCTCGGTCACGGCCTCGGCTTCACCGAGATCGTGCTCTTCGTTTGCGCCGCTCTGTTCGTCATCACGCTGCTGGGCGATCCGTCGGCGATCGGCCGCGGCGGCTTGCTGTCGATGTTGTCGCCCGGCCAGCGGCCGCTTTTCCTGTTCGGGGCCAGCGGTGCCTTGCCGGTCTTCGGCTACGGCCGTTGGTGGACCGTGCTGAGCGCAGCGTGGCTGCATGGCGGGTTGCTACACATCGTCATGAACATGATGTGGCTACGCCAGCTCATGCCGGCGGTCAGCGAGTTCTACGGCGTCGGCCGACTGGTGATCATCTACACCGCGTCGGCCGCCGCCGGCTTCGCAGCCACCTCGATCATGGGCCTGTTCCCCTTCCTCGGCCCGCTCGCCGGCGCCGGCTTTACCATCGGTGCGTCGGCGCCGCTGTTCGGCCTGTTCGGAGCGCTCGTCGTCTACAGCCGGCTCGGCGGTCCCAGCAGCATCGGGCAGCAAGTGTGGCGCTGGGTGGGCATCTTCGTGGTGATCGGGCTGATCGTGCCGTTCATCGACAACTGGGCGCATCTGGGCGGCTTCGGCGGCGGCTATCTGGCGGCGCGGCTCCTCGATCCGAGAAGCGACGAGCACGCCGGCCACTTCGTCGCCGCGTTCGTGTGCTTGGGGCTGAACGCCATCGCCATCCTGGCATCGGTGTGGCACGGCTTGCAGTTTTTCCAGTAGTCTCGCGCATCGCTAACAATAACGCTGGGCGAGCCAGCGATCAGGCGTCGGTCCGTCGAAGCAGGCAGCGAAACGCGAAACGCGACAGCCGTCGCTCGGCAGCCAGCTTTGCCGCCATGGCCAGGAACTCCTGCTGGCTTTCGAACGTCGCGCCGCCCTCGATCTGTCGCAGGTCCGCCTCGTGCGCGGCGCGCGCCGTGTGTCGCCGTGCCGCTGTGCTCGCCACGTTCTCCGTGCGGTCCTCGACACGATCGACCTCGAACCCGGCCGCGTCGAGCAGGTCGCCGTCGAGCCCCGGAGGTGCGAAGAACACGCTGCCAATGGATGCTCGCACCCGTATTTCCTCCGCGCTGAGCACACCGCTGACGGTGACGGCGTCGGTGAAGACAAGGCGCCCGCCAGGGCGCAGGACACGCGCCCAATCGCAGAACACACGGCTCCGATCGGGCAGGTGCGTGACCGCGTCGATACAGATCAGCGCATCGAACGCCTCGTTCGCGAACGGCAGCTGCTCACCCGCATCTTGGGTATCGAAGCGGACGCGCTCGGCCAGGCCGGCGTCCTCCGACTGTCGATTCGCCGCCCGCACAGCAGCGCCTTCGATGTCGATTCCATGCACACGGCAACCGCTTCGGTGGGCGATTCGCAGGGTCGGTCCGCCCGACCCGCAGGCGACGTCGAGCAGCCGCGAGCTCGCGTCGACCTCGAGCCACGCGATGAACAGGTCCTGCTCCGCCGCGGTGAGCCAGCTGTGCTGGCCAATGTCATCGTCGAACGCCTCGGCGCGAATGGCGGTGTAGAGATCGGAGGCGAACTCCGCGTAACCGGCGCCGTAGTAGTCGGCGAGATCAGTCACGAAGTCCGAACACGAAGACAGCGTCACCCGCCGACATCGCAATTCGCTGCTTGCCGTCGACCTCGAAGGCCATCGGGTTGGACCGCACCGCCGCCCCGGCCTGGAAATCCCATAGCGTCTTGCCGGTGCTGGCATCGAGAGCAAAGAAGTTGCCCTCTTCGGATCCGCCAAACACCAGCCCGCCGGCGGTCGCCATGACGCCCGCCCAGGGAGGCGTCAACAACGGAAACTCCCAGCGCAGCTCCCCGGTACGCACGTCGAGCGCTTTGACGAAGCCGCCAGCATCGTCGCCGCTGAGCGCCTGCTCGCCGCCGCCCATGAACGGCATGCCGGGCTCGTACTCGGCCTCGCCCTTGTAGTAGACGGCGCCCATATGCCGCACGGCCACGTAGAAGAGCTCGGTAAGCGGACTGTAGCTGGGGCTGAACCAGTTGGTCGCGCCCTGCAGGCTGGGCCATACGAGAGTCCCTTCCTCGGTCGGCTCGGTATTGGGAATGACGATCGGACGGCCGGCATCGTCGAGCCCCTCGGCCCAGGTCTGCTTGGAGTACTCGCTGCCGTGGAGAAACTCCCCGGTCTCTCGGTCGAGCACGTAGTAGAAGGCGTTGCGGTTGGCCATCGTCACCACCTTCCGCATTTCCCCGTCCCACTCCAGATCGACGAGCACCGGGATCTCGTTGGCGTCCCAGTCGTGCGTGTCGTGTGGGGTGAACTGGAAGTGCCAGCGAATCTCGCCGGTGTCGGCGTCGAGCGCCAGCAACGAGCAGGTGTAGAGGTTGTCGCCGGGCCGGTCGTCGCCGTTCCAGTCGGGTGCAGGGTTGCCGATCCCCCAGTACAGCAGGTTCAGGTCGGGATCGTAGGAGCCTGTCAGCCAGGTGGAGCCACCACCGGTCATCCAGCTGTCGCCACCCCAAGTCTCACTCCCTGCTTCTCCGACCGCCGGCACTGTATGGGTGCGCCACAGCAACGAGCCGTCCTCGGTGGAGTAGGCGTCGATGAAGCCACGGATGCCGGCCTCGGCGCCGCTCACGCCGATGATCACCTTGCCGTCGATCGCCAGCGGCGCCGCCGTGACCGAGAAACCGAGGTCGTTGTCGGCAACCTGGGCGCTCCAGCGCTCAACCCCGGAGGCCGCGTCGAGGGCCACCGTTCGACCATCGAGCGTGCCCACGTACACGGTCTCGTCGAGGATCCCCACGCCGCGATTCACCGCCGGAAAGCCGATGTGCTTGACCTCCGCCGGGACAGACGCCCTCCAGCGCCAGATACGCCGACCGGTGCGCACGTCGAGCGCCGTGACCGTGCTCGGTGGCTCGGTCAGGTACATGACGCCGTCCACCACTAGCGGAGTCGTTTCCACCAACCCGGGGCTGGTCTGATAGACCCAAACGACGCCCAAGCCGGTCACGTTGGCCGGCGTGATCTCGTTCAACAGAGAGAAGCGCTCGGAGTTGTAGGTTCCCGAATAGGTGAGCCAGTTGTGCGGCTCCTCTGCGGCACGCTTGAGTCGCTCGTAGGGCACCTGCTGGGCTGACAGCGAACCGACCGTCAGCAGCTGCGCGGCGGCGACAATCAGGGCTGCTCGTCTGACGTGAGCCGCCGAACCGCCTCGAGACACGCACTGCAGGCTCATCCCGCACCTCCCAGCGTGGTCAGGTAAGCAACAAGGTCGTCGATCTCCGCATCGGAGAACTGTTCGCGATAGCTCTGCATGAGGCTTTGATCGAACTGCTTCTCGAGCGTCTGAAGGCGTGGCTTGTAGAACGAGTGCAGCTGCCCGAGCAGATCGCGAACCTGAATGGTGTAGGAGTCCTCGTTCAGCCGCGTCCCCACCAGCTCGCGACCGTCACGGTCGACCACCCGAACCACGAGGTAGTCGATGAAGTTGAGACCGACCTCGGTGAGGCCGCGCGGTAGCGCCGCCTCGGGGTCGAGGATGGCCTCGCGGATGAATGCGGTGCCACGGCGAGAACCGACGGTGGTGAGATCAGGACCATGGTTCGTACCGAAGCCGCCGACGGTGTGGCAGCTCGCACACCCGCCGCTGCCTTCGAACAACTGCTGACCACGCACGGCATCGCCACGCACGCTATCGTCGACCGCCGCCGTGGCCGGGGCCAGCGACCGCACGTACCCCGTCAGGGGCTCGTATTCACGATCGCCCAGCCACCAGGTGGGCGACATCGCCGTGCCCGGGATCCCGTCTCTTATGAGGGCGATCAGCGCCTCGTCATCCGGCGCCCGGG
The DNA here is from genome assembly GCA_965205505.1 of Acidobacteriota bacterium. Taxonomy (GTDB): domain Bacteria; phylum Acidobacteriota; class UBA890; order UBA890; family WLXD01; genus DASCOT01. The sequence continues at coordinate 634,467 of CBDBHB010000009.1, read as the reverse complement.
GCAGCTCGCGCCGGGCCAGGCTCGGGCCCTCTCCCCCACCGCCGGTCATCCCGTGGCAGCGGGCGCAGTAGGTGACGTAGAGCGTGCGTCCTCGTGCAAGGTCGGCGTGCACATCCGGCGACGCCGTGGGCTCCTGGGCCAGCAGCGAGGGCGGCGCCAGCAGGCACAACGCAATCAGCAGAGAGTTGCGACGCATGATCGACCCTGGGGTTGAGAGCTGATGAAAACAGGCAGACCTTAGCTCACTGACACCCAACCAGGCCAATCGGGTGCGCCGTCAGTGTCGTCTCGGGCGGCGCGAACGAGTCCTTGAAGGTGAACGCCGTCGCTGTCGGGCCGTTGCGACGCAGGCGATCGAGCGTCTCGCGCGCCTCCGCGGCGGTCGGAACATGCCCCGCGGGCACCCACCACAGCACGCTGGTGGGTCCATCCATGGTCTCGAACCATTCCTGACGCCGCTTGAGCGGCTCGGTGTGGACACCGCGATAGACGTAGTCGCGCAGTGACTCGATCGACGTCCATACGGACATGTTGATGAGCAATCGGTCGTCCTCGAAAGCGCGGATCGCGATGGCGTTGCCCTCCTCGCCCTGCAGGCGCCAGACGAAACCGGGCGCCTCGTCGGCGATCGCGTTGAGCGGCTCGAGCCGATCGACAAACTCTTTCATGAGCGGATCGTCGAGGGGCGCTCGCATGCGGGCGATATTCAACTGCACGAGGTGAACCCGATGCTCGGACATGACGCCATGGTCCCGGTAATCGTTCTGGAGGACAAGCCGCTACGGCGACGAGCTCGACGGAGCCACCCCCTGAATCTTCGGACGTATACCGCCAATCGCGGTCAACGGCGCGCCCCACCTTGCACTCACGCGCCCCCACGGAGAGCATCACCGCATGACTATGCTCAGACCGTCCCCGCTGCTCGTCGTGTTCCTGATGGGCGCGTTGGCCGGCGCCTCGAACGCCTCCGCCGACAGCGTCTATCTGAAGAACGGACGAGTGATTCGTACCGCGCGCGCCCACGTCGACGGCCAGCACGTCGTGTTCACTCAGTACGGCGGGGAGCATTCGATCCCGCTCTCTGTGGTCGAGCGAGTCGTGGTCGACGACCGCCTCGGCCCGGCGCAGCTCGCGAGGGTCCCCGCGGGCGATCAGAGTCCGCGTTCCGCCTGCTCGCGAGGAGACGCTCGCGGAGCATGAAGCCCCAGAGCCGCAGTCGACCCTGCCGAAGGGCGCTGCCGGCCTGATCGCACCGGAATCGCTCGGCGCGCTCTCTGAGCTCCTCGGCTCGGACCCCGGCTCCATGGTCGGACTGCTCAGCAACGCAGGAACGGAGATTGCGGGCCTCGAGCAGCTGTTACCCATGTTGCCGCGTTTGATCGCCGCGTTCCAGCAGCCGGTTTCATCGCCGGACGGGGCTCGAAAGATGCTCGACGAGCTTCTGAGCAGCCTATCGGAAGTGGGAGTTTCACGCGCCGACATCATGGCGCGGGCACGTGAATACGGTATCCCCGAGGATTGGCTCGAAGGATTCTGAGCGCCTCCGGGCTGGCCGGCTCAGTAGCGGCTCGTCAGCGTGAATCCCAGGCCGAGATCAAGCGTCCCGTCGCCAACCCGCGCGTCGGTCGCCTGAAAGTCGGCGATCGCCAGCAAATCGGTCATCTCCGAGCTCGCCAGCGCCTCGCTCAACATCAGCGACACGTCGACGTCGTAGGAGCTCGGGATCCTGCTCCTGAGCAGCGTCAGCGCGGCAACGGCAACCACGTCGCCATCCGGCGCGCTCACCTGGATGTCGCGCAAGCCAAGCGTGGGACCGCCGGCGACCGGGGTGGCGGTGGCAAGGACCTCGAAGTTGGTGCTCGGGCCGCGGCACTCACCGAAGATCCGTTTTGCCTCGCTCCAGTACAGCTTGGCGCGGATTCCGATCAGCCCGCCCGCCAACTCGACGGAGTGATTCTGCACGATGGCATAGCCGCAGTCGCTCGGCTCCTTCAAGTTCCAGCGCCCCTCCTGATTGAACACCATGCGCGTCAGTAGCGCCTCAATCGCCGATTCGGTGAGCCGCAAGCGACCGGGCGCGGCTGGCTGCGGCGCAGCAGCTGCCACCTGATGGGTCGTCATGGCGAGCGTTGCGATGATCAGAAATCTCGTACGCGAGGTGATCACGGAAGTTCATCTCCTGTCGATCAACGTTTCGAATTCGCCGAGCCCGACCGCAGATCGTAGCGCTTTGCGACCCTGGCTGGGTGGGGTGGTCGTCGAGGACCACTTCGGCGTGCGATCTTGTAAGCTCTCGATGGGTGGCCGCCGTTGCGATCGCGCAGCGATGGATACGCGCCGAAGGTGGGCCGCGTGGATCTCTTTCTCGTCTTTCTGACAGCGATTCTAGTAGTCCTGAACGGCTTCTTCGTGGCGGCCGAGTTCGCGCTCGTGAAGATGCGGCCCAGTCGGCTGAGCGAGATTGCCGGCCGTGATAGCTTGCTATCAACGACCACCCAGTGGCTGTTCTCCCGCATGGACCGGTCGTTGTCGGCGTGTCAGCTGGGCATCACGATGGCATCGCTTGGGCTCGGTTGGGTGGGTGAGCCGGCGATCGCGCGGCTCCTGGAGCCATGGCTGCACGCCGTCGGGATCACCTCGTCGGCGGTTCTCCACACGACCTCGTTCACGATCGCGTTCAGCGTGATCACCGCGCTGCACCTGGTAATCGGCGAACAGGCCCCGAAGATCTTCGCGATCCGGCGCCCCGAGCAAATGGCGCTGTGGTGTGCGCTGCCACTGAGAGCTTTCTATATTCTCGCCTATCCGCTACTGGTGGTGCTCGATTCGATTACGTCGTCCCTGCTCAAGCGACTCGGCGTGGAGGGTGGCGCCGAGCACGATGAGCTGCACAGCGAGGAGGAGATCCGCCGGCTGCTCAGCCACGCTCACGCCCACGGTGAGCTCACCAAGGCGGAGCATCGGCTGATCGACGCGGTGTTCGAGTTCGACGAGATCACCTGCCGGCAGGTCATGGTGCCGCGGCGCGAGATCGCCTATGTCGACGTAGACGATTCGATCGGCGAGATCATCCGCAAGGTGCGCGCCACCAAGCACGGTCGCTATCCGGTGTGCCGGGGGTCGCTGGACGAGCTGGTGGGGGTGCTCCATACGCGCGACCTACCCGGGATCTCGGCCGACAGCAAGACCCGCGTGGAGTCGCTGATGCGGCCACCGCGGTTCGTGCCCGACACGCTGCGCATTGCACGACTGCTACGCGTGTTCCAGGCGACGCGTCAGCACATGGCCTTCGTGCTCGATGAGTTCGGCACCGTCTCGGGCCTCGTAACGCTGGAGAACGTGCTCGAGCAGATCGTCGGCCCGGTGCAGGACGAGTTCGATCAGGAGGAGCCGGACGTCGTGCCCGACGGCGCCGGCCGGTTCCTGGTGCAGGGGGGTGCGCTCCTGCAGGTGGTAAATCGATGGACCGGCCTGGAGCTGCACTCACGCGTCGCCGATACGCTGGCCGGGTTGCTGCGCGAGAAGCTGCTTCGAGTCGTCGACGCAGGGGACATTGACGAGTTCGACGACGCCACCGCGGAGGTACTCGAGGTGCGAAAAGGCCGCGCGCGGCTGGTGCGTTTGAGCCTCCCCCGGGACGATGCGGCGGCCGGCGCCTAGCAGGCCGTGGTGAACTCGAGCTCAGCGTGACGGTGCTCCATAGCGCAGGTGCACTGTGGTGACTCGATCGGCGTCCCGGACCACGATGTAGAGACGATCAAACTCCACCGCATCGTCGATCGGCTCGCCTGGATCGCCGCCCAGCAGCTCAACGAGCTGCGGTGTCGTGTTGCTGTGGCCGACGACCACATGTCGCCCCGGCAGCTCGCTGAGCTCGGCAGCAAGCTCGGCCAAGGCGCTCGGATCGTAGGTCTGCACCGACAAGCCGAGGCGGCTCGCCAGCGGTCGAGCCGTTTCGCGGGTGCGATGATAGTCAGAGCTGAAGATGGTGGCGATGTGCTCCGCGACCAGGAGCTCGGCCAGCTGTTCGGCACGGGCATGACCGGCAGCGCTGAGATGCGGATCGCGCTCGGGCTGCGCGGTATCGGCACGCTCGGCGTGACGTAGCACGTACACCACCGATGCTTGCTCGCCTGACTGCGCTGGCCAAGCCGATCCGGCCAGGATCAGCAGCAACGGCAGCGCGCCGAGTAGCATCGCTCCCCTTCGATTCGCTTGCGGGCGGGACATCAGGCGGCCTCCTGGCGCACACCAGCCAAGACACTATCCATCCGAGCCAGCGACATCAGAGCCGCAAGACAGTGTTTCTCAACACGCCGATGCCATCGATCTCGACCTCCACTACATCGCCATTCTGCATCGCCTGCGTGCTTCCCGGCGTTCCGGTGAAGATGACGTCTCCCGGCAACAGCGTCGCGTAGCTGCTGATGTAACTGACGATGTCGTTGACTCCGCAGACGAGATCGTTGGTGTTCTGCTCTTGGCGCACCTCGCCGTTAACGCGCGTCTGGAGATGCAGGTTGTCGTAGTCGAGGTCGGTAGCGATGACCGGTCCGATTGGACCGAAGGTGTCGCAGCCCTTGGCGCGGAACCACTGCAGATCGTCGCGCTGCCAATCGCGCTCGCTCACGTCATTGCCGACCGTAACGCCGAAGACATAGTCGCCCGCCGCCGCGGCGGAGACCTCATGAGCGCGGCGTCCCATGACGATCACCAACTCGCCTTCGTAGTGCACGTTGTCGGCGTCGGCCGGGAGCACGATCGGGTCTCCGGGTCCGACGATTGATGTCGGCAGCTTGATGAAGATGCCCGGCGGATCCGGCAACGGGCGGCCGTCCAGGTGGCTGCGGTAATTGAGTCCCACCGCCAGCACCTTCGACGGCTCACACGGGGCCAACAGACGGGCCTCCCGCGCGTCCACGGTCCGACCGGTAGGCTCCGGTGAATCGAACGGTGAGCCGGCGAGCTCCTCGATGACATCTCCGTGCAGAAGCCCGTACGCGATCGCATCGTCGTGACTGTAGCGGACGTATCTCAGAGCGACCTCTCTCTCAGCTGCCCTTGCGGACTACGGTGTTGCGCAGCACGCCGACGCCGGTAACTTCGATCTCCACAACGTCCCCGGGCTGCATCGCCTGCGTGCTCCCCGGCGTCCCGGTGAAGATCAGGTCGCCAGGCAACAAAGTCACGTAGCGACTAACGTAGCTGACGATCTCGTCGACCCCGAACAGCAGGTCGGAGGAGCTTTCGGACTGACGTAACTCGCCGTTGACCCGAGTCTGAACGCGCAGATCGTTATAGTCGAGCCCGGTAACAATCGCTGGTCCGATGGGCCCGAACGTGTCCGATGCCTTGGCGCGAAACCACTGCAGGTCATCGCCCTGCCAATCACGCTCGCTGATATCGTTTCCCGCCGTAACTCCGAAGATGAAGTCGCGAGCGTCTTCGGGCGACACGTCGCGGGCCTTCTGGCCGATGACGATCACGAGCTCGCCCTCGTAATGCACGTTGTGGGCATCTGCGGGTATCTCGATTGCCGCATCGGGGCCGACGATCGAGGTCGGTAGCTTGGCGAACAGCCCAGGGTACTCGGAGGGCGGCTGGCTCCCGAGGTGGCTCAAATAGTTCAGCCCCACCGCGATGACCTTGGATGGCTCGGCCGGCGCCAGCAGCGTAACGTCGGCGAGAGGAACCTCGACGCCCGTGGCCATGGGGGATTCGTAGGGCGGCCCATCGAGCTGCTGGACAACCTCATCGCGGACGACGCCGTAGGCCGTGGAGCCTTGGTAGCTATATCGGACGTATCGTTGGACACCCACCTGCGCGATAGCGACGTGGGTCGCCGACCCCATGAGCACGCTGGCGGCGACGGTCATCACGACCATCAAGTTTCTTCCGTTCATCTGTTCTTCTCCGCGATACGGAAACCGTCACAGGCGCCGGGCCCGGCGCGCTTGTTCGGCTTCTCCGCTGCTGTTCAATCTGACGGGGCGCTGATCAGCGCGTTGAACACGAGCTTGAACGTACCGTGTGTCTGGGCGCGGTGCTGCGCCCGAAAGCCGATCAGCACGACCCTGCCTTCTCCATGACCCACCGACACCATGGCCGCCTTGTTGGCGATGACCTCCTCGCCCAGCAGCCAGCCGCTCTGCAGGATGTCGCGGTCGACGAAGGTCACGATACGCTCGACATGATGGTTCCGATTGCTCGGCACCACACGATAGACGTGGTTGCCTTGCAGGAAAGTTGCCAACGCCGCCGCCGGCATGCCATAGGCGAGGGCGTTGGTGCGGTCGACTTCGACGCGCAGCGTCGAGCCGGGCGACCAGAACTGCCGCGAGGGCAGCTCGGCAACCACATTGCGGATGGGGAGATCGAATTCCTCGATCGCCAACTCACCCGCCTGCGCGAAGGTGAGCAGCGTGCCGCCGGCCTGAACGAACGCCTCGAGGGCGTCGACGCCCTCCTGCCCGAAGCCGCTCCGATACTCGACTGGCCACTCATCGCGTCGTCCACGGAAGCCGCCCTCGTCCTCGTCCTCGTCATCGCCGGTCATGACGCTCGTAGAGTCAGCCGGCAAGATGATGACGTCGTAGTTGTCGCGCAGGGTGCCGCCAGTAACGTCGGAGTCCATGAGAGTGGTGTACGGGAACCCGAACATCTCGAGCAGCAGTCGCGTCCAGCCCTCGTCCATGTTGCCACCGTAATAGCGCTGGTACATGCCGATGCGCTGGCGCTCGAGCGCATAACTACTGCTGGTCGTGTCCACTTCCAGGGCGGCGAACTCCACGCCGGTACGCTGCGCAATCTCGCTCACGGTGTCTTCGGCAGCATCCGCTGATACGACGAAGTCGCCGGCGTGCACTCCGCCGGCCATGTCCTCGACGGCGCGACGCACAGCGATTCCGTTATCCAACAACAGGTTCAACGCCTTGAACGCGTCGTTCAGCCGGCCATCGATCACGTAGCCACGGCGGCCCCGCACCGCAGTGCCGCCAAGCTCGACGTCGGATGTGACAACCGATAGATCCGACTCCACTGGCGTATCGATGGCATCTACGCGCACGCCCATGAACTCCGACATGTTGTCGGTCGACATGTCGTAGGGGCGGATGGGGTCGCCGTCACGCGTTCGCGTGTACGTGTTGTCGGGATAGAAGGTGCGACCGAGGAGCCAACGGATCACGCCGCGCTTGGGTTGCGCCATCGAGACGACGTAGCTACCGGCGTCGTAGGCTCGGCCTTCGTGGGTGAATTGGCGATCAGAGCGATGAACTTCGATCCCTTGCACCCGCAACTTGTTGATCATCTTGACCGCGGTGAGCGGATCGTGCTGGGCGGCCGGGATCACGAACGCTGCCGGCTTGCCCTCGGCGCCGCGCTTGGTCTGACGACTCGCTTTCAGATAGGCGCTGCGGAGCACCGTCTCGCGATTGCGCGCCGCCAGATCGAGCGCCGCCAGGGCGGAGATCTTCTGCTGCACGACAATGTCGCGCACCCGCCACCATCCGCCAGTCCACGGGTTCGGGAAGGTCGTCTGCGCCTCGTACTCAGGCAGCCCACGGGTGCCGCCGTTGAGCTGTTCGGGATGCAAGAACAGCGGCGTTGCCAGCCGCGCGCTCGCCGATTCGGTGAGCATCCCGGCAATGTTGTGGAACGGCGTGATCCAGTGGAACCCGAAGTGTCCCCAGCCGGAATACACGGCGGCGTTGACCACGCCCGCCACACCGGCCTCCTCCTCCTTGTAGGCGATGTGACCGCCGTACCAGCTCATCTCGCGCCACACCAGCGGGTCCGCGGCCGGGCGGATAGGCTCGGCGTAGGGAGGCACGTAGATACGCGCCCCGTACGATCCCATCTGGTGGTGATCGATGTACGCCTGCGGAATCCAGTCACGAAACAGCAGCTGGGCTCCGTATACCGACTCGACGGTGTTGGTCTGAAAGGCGTCGCGATTGTTGTCGTGACCGATGTAGTGGTGGTAGAGGCCGGGCGGTGAGACACCCTCGTACTCGGTGCCGAGAGTCTGATTGTACCAATCGGTCACCATGATCTCGCCGTCAGGATTGAAGCAAGGAATGATGATCGAGATGGTGTTGTCGAGGATGCGCATGACCTCGTCGTCGTTTCGCGTAACGAGGTCATAGGTGAGCTCGGCGGCCATCTGGCTCGCACCCACCTCCGTCGAATGCAGCCCCATCGACTGCACGACCACCGCCTTGCCATCGGCGATCGCCTGCTCAATCGCCGCCTCGGTTGCATCGCGAGGGTCGCTGAGCGTGGCGTTGAACCGTTGCAACTCCATGAACCTGTCGCGCTCGAGGTTCTCCGGCGCCGAGATGAAGAGGATCAGGAACGGGTTGCCCAGCGTCGACGGGCCGACATTCATCGCCAGCATCCGCGGGCTGGCACTAGCTAACTGCTCGTAGTACGTCACCAGCTTGTCCCAACGCGCTAGCTTTCGATCGGCGCCCATCTGAAAGCCGAAGTACTCCTCCGGCGACACGATCGACCGCTGAGGCCACGCCGCCTGGGCGCTGGCGGCAACGATGACGGCGGCGAGGGACAGGGCGACGATCGGCACCAGCCTGCGGGCCGGCCAAGGGCGACGGTTCATCGGCAGCTCCGGGGAGCGACGGCACGGGTGCGTCGCATGGGTCGACTTGGATTCGGGCGGCGCGCGCCGCGGATGCACACGGCGCGCCGCGCCAGAGGGTACCGAGATGCGGGCGGTCGCGCCAACTAGTGTCCTACTAGCGTCCTGTCTCCGAAGGCTTGAACTTTGTAGCGAGCGGGACGGGGAGAGTCCGCGGAGCGGCGACGACGGCACATCAGCGCGACTCCGCCCAATTCGCGATGATCTCGTGTATCTGGTGCACGCCGTCGGTCAGCGCCGCTGGCCCCGGTTGCAGGATCACCGCCGACTTGATCTCGTACACGTGCCCGTCGCGCACCGCCGGCAGGGCGTCCCAACCGTCGCGGGCGGCGACCCGTTCGGGGCGGAACTTCTTGCCGCACCAAGAGCCCAGGATCACGTCGGGGGCGCGCGCCACGACCTCCGACATGTCAGCAACGATACGGTTGGTGGCGAGCGACTCGCGGCTCAGTTCGGGGAAGCATTCGTCGCCCCCGGCGATGCCGATGAGCTCAGACACCCAGCGAATTCCCGAGATCATGGGATCGTCCCACTCCTCGAAGTACACACGCGGCCGGGCCGGTAGCCTGGCGGCCCGACAGCGAATCTCGTCGACCCCCGACTGCAGCTCCGCCGCTAGCTCCTCGCCCTTGTCGGCACAGCCGATCAAGCCGCCCAGGGCGCGCACCATACGCAGGATGCCGGCAACGCTGCGGTGGTTGAACACATGCACCTCGACCCCAGCCCTGATCAGGCTGGCGGCGATATCGGCTTGGAGGTCGGAGAAGCCGAGCACCAGGTCGGGTGCGAGCTCGAGAATCTTGTCGATCTTGGCGCTGGTGAAAGCCGAGACCTTGGGCTTCTCCTGGCGGGCGCGTGGCGGTCGTACGGTGAATCCGGAGATGCCCACGATGCGCCAGTCCTCCTGCATGAGATACAGAGACTCGGTGGTCTCCTCCGTCATACAGACGATGCGCTCGTACATTTTTCAGGCCGGGTTTACGAGACCTCTCCGCAGGCCTCTACCTCTCCACAGGCCTCAATGACCACCGGCACCGACACACTCCCCGATCCACTGCCGACCGCCTCACAGGCGCGGACCACGTCCATTCCCTCGGTCACCCGCCCGAAGACGCAGTGTTTGCCATCCAGCCATGCCGTGTCCCCGGTGCAAATGAAGAATTGCGAGCCATTGGTGTTGGGACCGGCGTTGGCCATCGAAAGGATACCCGGGCCAGTGTGCGCGAGCGTGAAGTTCTCGTCGTCGAACCGGTCGCCGTATATCGACTTGCCGCCGGTACCGTTGTGGTTGGTGAAGTCGCCAGCCTGGCACATGAAGTTGGGGATGATGCGGTGAAAGCCCGATCCTTCGTATCCGAATCCCTTCTCGCCGGTGCACAGGGCACGGAAGTTCTCCGAGGTCTTGGGAGTCTCGTCGCTCAGCTCCATGACCACGCGCCCGGCGGGCTCGCCGTCGATGGTGATATCGAAGAACACTTCTGCGTAGCTACCCATCTGCCGATCACTCTCCCGTTACACCGTGGTCAGTTGGCGGTCATGAATCAGTGGCGGGGTTCCGGAACGATCCCGTCGACCACTGTAAGATCCCCCCATGCGACGATCGACCTGGATTGTAGCAATGGTGTCGGTGGCCGTAGTCCTGGCACTGACCGGCCTGTCGATGTCTGTGCCGGCCAACGCGGCGCTGCGCGTTCAGATTCGGCTGTCCACCGACGCGGCAACAGGGATCGCCGCCCTCGGCTTGGCGGTACCGGTCACCGGGCGCGTGTTCTTGATCCTCTCGCGCGACGCCAGCACCGAGCCACGCCTGCAGATAGGGGTCACCGGGGTGCCGCTCTGGGGCATGGACGTGCGGGGCTTCGGCGACAACGACGCGGTGACGCTCGATACCAGTGGAGCGCGCCTATCGGGCACGATGTCCGAGGGTGGCGTTATCGGCTATCCGCTGGCGAGCTTCGACGCCATCCCGCCTGGAGAATACGTCGTTCAGCCGTTCCTGAGCGTGTACACGCGACTCGAACGCCACGACGGACACGTTGTTGAGATGCATCTGAATTCCGGAGCCGGACAGCAGGCGTTTCGCGCCCCCGGCAACGCCTACGGCACACCGACCCGTGTACGGATCGACGCGGCGGCGGGCGGCAGCATCGAACTGGTGATCGACCAGGTCATTCCGCCGATCGAGCCATTGCGCGACGGCGAGGTGCTGCAGCAGGGCAACCCGCGCGACAGCGATCGCGTGAAGTTCGTCAAGATGCGTAGCGAGGTGCTGAGCAAGTTCTGGGGCCGCGATATGTACATCGGCGCCAACGTGCTGCTGCCGTACGGCTATGACGCGAGCTCGGGAACCCGCTACCCGACCCTTTACTTGCAAGGTCACTTTCCGGGGCGCGCCGCACCGCTCGGCTATGGCGACGAGGCTCCGCGCGCTCGGGCGGCGGGCTTCACCGAGCTATGGGATTCCGACGATACCCCGCGCATGTTCGCCGTCACACTGCGCGACGCCAACCCGTACTACGACACCTCGTACTCCGTCGACTCCGCCAACGTCGGCCCCTACGGCACAGCGATAACCGAGGAGCTGATGCCGTACCTCGAGCGTCAGTTCCGGATGATTCCAGAGACCTGGGCACGGGTCACCGCCGGGGGCTCCACGGGAGGCTGGGAGGCTCTTGCGGCGCAGATCTTCTACCCTGAGGTCTTCGGCGGAACCTGGGGCTGGTGCCCCGATCCGGTCGACTTCAACTATTACCAGATCGTCGGCATCTACGAAGACGACAACGCCTATACCACGGGCAACGAATGGCATCGAATAGAGCGACCCAACGCGCGCCGGCCGGACGGCAACATCAGGTCGACCGTGCGCATGGAAAACACCATGGAGCAGGCGCGCGGACCCAACAGCCGCTCGGGTGGCCAGTGGGCGATCTGGGAAGCAGTCTTCGGCCCCGTCGGCGACGACGGCTACCCGGCTCCAATCTGGGACCCGGTCAGCGGCGTGATCGACCGCGAGGTTGCCGAGTATTGGCGCGAGAACTTCGACCTACACCGCTACCTTCGCGAGCAATGGCCGAGCATCGGCCCGTCGCTGCGCGGCAAGCTGCATGTGGCAACCGGCGACATGGACACCTACTACCTCGAGGAAGCGGTGTTCCTGCTGCAAGACTTCCTCGATCGGGTCGACAACCCGCCGGCCGAGGCGTCGTTCGAGTACGGGTGGCGTAAGCCGCATTGTTGGATCGGCTACAGCCCCTCGGGCTCCGGCGACGACCTGACCAACTCGGAGTTCGTGCAAGTCGTGGCCGAGTACCTCGAAGAACGCGCTCCGACTGGCGCCGACCGGGCCTGGCTGGGAGGGCAGTAGGATGCCGGCCCGGCGGCCTCAGGGCAGCGCACTCGGAGTCGCCGCGCGTTGAAGCACTACAGCGCTCAGGTGTGCCCGTTCGCACAGCGTATCCGGGCGCTGCTGGCCCACCTCGACATCCCCTTCGAGCTGCACGAGATCGATCTGCATAATCGCGACCCCGAGTTCCTTGCTCTGAGCCCGACCGGCCGCGTGCCCATGCTGGTCGACGACGACTTCACGCTGTACGAGTCGCAGGTGATCAACGAGTACCTGGCCGAGACGCGTGGGTGGACGGGCGCCCTTGCATCCGACGCGCGGCTTCGCGCCCGCCAACGACTGGCGATGAAGCAATGGGACGAGATCGTCGTCGAGACCTTCTACGATTCGATGCGGGCGGGTGGAATGGTCGACCCCGAGCGTCGTGATCGTATCGGGCGCGAGCTCGATCAGCTGGCGATCACAGTCGACGCCGACGAGGGGCGCGTCCACACGTTGCTCGCGTTTCATTGCGCACCGCACTGGGCGCGCATGGACTGGTTACGCTAGCTTACCAGTCTGGCGGAGCTGGTCGACGAGCGGCCCGACCTGCGTGCCTGGCTGCAACGCACCCTCGAGACCGAGGCAATCCGGGATACGCTGCCAGATCGTGAGGTCACCGTGGGACGGTACGAGCAACGGTACGCTCCAACCGCGCCCTAGCAGGGTGCTGAAGGACTCTGGCGGGTCTGGTTACGGTGTCGTGGGGCCAGATGCATGCGCTGGGCGATGGACTGTGCATCCGGGGTTTCCGCAGAGCGCGCTCGACGCATTCAGCAGGAATCGGAGTCATCGCTGCTGGGAACGCTCGCGGACTTCCCCTATCCCGATGTCTGTGCGGCATGGGGTGTTGAAGATCTCGGTGAAGCGTTCCGCGCGCCGATCGAATCGCCGATACCCGTGCTGTTCGTCAGTGGCGATCTCGACGGTCGAACGCCGATCACCAACGCCGAAGAGGTGATGCAAGGGTTTCCGAATAGCGCCCACATCGTCGTGGAGCAGGTCGGCCACGAGGGTTTCATCTTCTTCGCGGCACCCGAGCTGATGCCGCTTATCGGTGAAGCCCTGTCGGGCTCGATGCCAGCGTCGCGCCGTTTGGCCGGGCCGAGCCTGGAATTCTCACTCCCCCACCCTCCCGGGGGCTAGCACCCGGTTGATATCGTAGCCGGCACCATTTAGTCGGACGCGGTGTTTGTGCCCTCGAGTTTCCATGGGCATCATGGGCCGACCGAAACGCCAACCAGCCCAGTGAATACGAGGCTTCAAATGGATCGCATCGTCGAGTGTGTCCCCAACTTCTCGGAGGGTCGGGACGAGAGCGTTATCCAGGAGATCACCTCCGCCATCCAGAGCGTTTCCGGCGTGCGGCTGATCGACGTCGACCCCGGCGCCGATACCAACCGCACGGTGGTGACCTTCGTCGGCGAGCCGGAAGCCGTTGCCGAGGCCGCGTTCCAGTCGGTGCGGCGCGCCGCCGAGCTGATCGACATGCGCCAGCACTCCGGCGCCCATCCGCGCTTCGGCGCCACCGACGTGTTGCCGTTCGTGCCGGTTTCCGGTGTCACCATGGAGGATTGCGCCGAGATCGCGCGGCAGGTGGGCGAGCGCATCGGTACCGAGCTGGGAATCCCCGTGTACTTGTACGAGAACGCCGCCAGCCGTCCGCAGCGGCGCAACCTGTCGCGGGTGCGAGCGGGAGAGTACGAGGGACTCGAAGACAAGCTGGCCGACCCGGAGTGGGCGCCCGACTTCGGTCCCTCCGAGCTCAACGCCGGTGCCGGCGCCACCGCGGTCGGAGCGCGCGAGTTCCTCGTCGCCTACAACGTCGATCTGAACACCACCGACCGGCGCTATGCCAATGAGATTGCCTACGCGGTGCGTGAGCGCGGACGTTGGAAGCGCACCGGCAACATCGAGCCCTTCTACTACAAGGGCACGGTGGTGAAGTTTCCCGAAGATGGCACCTACCCGTGCGGCCCTTGCGACTTCGTCGGCAAGTCGTTCGATGAGCTCGCGGCCCACTATTGCAAGGAGCACGGTGGCGATCTGCGCCAGCGCTACGACGACCTGGGCATCGATCCCGACAACCCGACCGGTCCGGTCTACACGGACGGACTGTTCACCCACGTCAAGGGCATCGGCTGGGTGATCGAGGAGTTCAAGCGCGCCCAGGTGAGCATGAACCTCACCAACACCAAGGAGGCGCCGCTGCACGAGGTGTTCGAGGCAACGCGTGAAGTGGCCGGTGAGCGGGGCATCGTGATCACCGGCTCCGAGATCGTCGGCGTGGTGCCCTACGAGGTCATGCGCGAGGCGGCGCTGTTCTACGTGCGCCGCATGCGCAAATCGACCGGCGCGCCGGTGCCCGACCTGATGGAGACGGCGATTCAATCGATGGGGCTGCGCGACGTGGCGCCGTTCGAGGCCGGCGAAAAGGTGTTGGCGATGCCGCTGATCGACGGCCCGCTCGTGAACCGCACCACCTTTGACTTCGTCGACGAGGTATCGCGCGACACGCCGGCGCCGGGCGGCGGCTCGGTCGCTGCACTGGCAGGCGCGCTGGGCGGCGCCCTCGCCGCCATGGTGGCCAACCTCAGCGTCGGCAAGGGAGAGTTTAGCGACCGGTACGACGAGCTCTGCTCGATCGCCGAGCGCGGCCAGGCCGTCAAGGACGCCCTGCTGCGTGGCGTCGACGCCGACACCAGCGCCTTCGACAAGGTGCTCGACGCCATGCGTATGCCGCGCGACACCGAAGCCCAGCAGGCAGAGCGCGCCGAATCCATGCAGGAGGGCTACAAGGCTGCCACCCGCGTACCGCTGGCCACCGTGCAGCAGTGTCGCGATGCGCTTCGCGTTTGCCGTGAGATCGCCGCGATGGCCGACCCCGAGATGATCAGCGACGCCGGCACCGGTGCGCTGCTGGCACACGCAGGGGCGCAGGCGGCGGCCTACAACGTGCGCATCAACCTGCGGCACATCGACGACGCTGAATTCGGCGCCGAGATGCGGAGCGACATCGGGAACGCGCTGGCCGAGTGCGCCGAGCTCGCCACCGAGGTCGCGGCAGAGGTCGAACGTGTGCTCTCACTCAGCTAGCCGGCATCCGCGGCAATGCTCGTCTACCAGCCGGGCTGGCAGGCGGCGAGACCGAGCATGCTAGAGTCCGCGCCCCCCTTCACGGCGACGGATTCGTGATGATCCGCGGCTGAAGCGGCCGCTCGGGGGCGTGCTCAGCGCCATAGCAATGGCAACACCCGAGAAGGATCCACAGAAGTCCATCGCGTCACGAGTCTGGTCCCTGGAAGAGAACGACGATCAGATCCGGGTTACGCGCGTGCCGGCGACGTCCGTCCGTGGGACAAAAAAAACCGCCCGGCGGCTGCCCGGACGGAGCGTTTACAGCATCAATCAGAAGATTGTACGACAAATCAAACGTTAATGTCAAGTCACTTCTGGGTAGTGTCCCATTATGAAAGTCACTGAAACGTAGACCGGCATGGATTTTTCTCGGCTCAGATACGGAAGGAGACAATTTCGTGCCTCTTCTGTTCAAACTACAGACACTCCGCACCTTGCGGGCTGCGAAAATCGATGCAACAGTTCGCGTGATCCATTTCCGAGGAGAATCGCCCACTCCGATGCTGACCGTGACCGATGGTAGGCCGGCAAGCGGCGCGCTATCGACCGTCTCCAGTCACCAAGTCTCGGACTCTCGATGCAGCAAGTTTCATCCGGCTGGGCAGACTTGTTGCGCCGAATCATCGAGGATGTTTGGACCCAATACGAGCCTTTCGCAGCACTGCTCTTTCTCCTGTTGGCGTTGTACGTCTACCAGTTTCATCGAATGTATGAGCGGCGATTGGAAGACAAAAACGCGGAAATCACGCGCCTCGTGGAGAACCGGAACAAGCTCCAGGACGTCATACTAAGAGAGAGGCTGTCGAGCGACTCTAGGTACCAGAGCGACCTTCCCCTTAGCGAGGGAGATGACGATGAGTCTGGCTGACATCGCAGTTTTGACGGTGGTCGCTTTCGTCCTAGCGGCGTCACTCGTGGTTGCGCGGTGGCGCTTACGCCGCGTTGATCGAGAGATAAGAGCATATGGGTTGTATGCGGTACGTGATGAGCTGGTGCAACTGGTCGCAGAAAAGCGCCTGTCAGAAGACAACATGATCTTTACGACGTTCTATGGGACCACCAACAAGCTAGTAAGAAACGTAGATCACCTGAACTTTCGGAACTTCGTAGCCGTAATCGAAGAGGGGCGGCGCTCCGGAAAAGACCCTGCGGAGCAGAAGAGGCTCGCTGAGCTACGACACCAGATCAGGTCTCTGGGAGATGAACGGGTGGAGAGGGTTGTCTCCTCGTATTTCGACGCGATTTTGAAGATCATCTACGATAACAGCGTGCTGATCCGTTTGCTCGCTGATCATGCCTGGCTGCGCAGACTACTGCGGCGTCTAGCCAATTGGATAAATCGCCCTCGGCCGCCACAGGTCGAAATCTACAGCTCGTATAGTCGCGCTGCGCGGCAGTGCTGCTAGGTCTGGCCACGCTACTCAGTAAGGCGCTTCCCACACGAGCAGGTCGTCAAGCGCCCACTCGGTCGCCGCAACCTTAACGGCAGCGGGCCGGGCGACTTTTAGGTGGCCGGGGCGCAATCGCGAGACGCAACCCCGGCCCCTTGCGCGTTTCAGGGTTACGCGGCTGGCGGGCCACGCGGTAGAATCCGCGTGTAGCTCATGAGCTACCTCCTGTTTGCTAGCGGGAGTGAAACAAGTGAGGCACCGCCGGGATTCGGACCCGGATCTCCCAGTTTGCTAGCCGGGCGACTTTGCCAGTTTGTCTACGGTGCCATCATGAGTAGTTGGAGCCCGTCGCTGTTACCGCAGCGGCGGGCTCTTTTTCTAGAACGGAATGTCGTCGTCATTCACGAGGGCGCCTCCATGAATGACAACACCAGCACCACCGCCACTTGACTTGGGCTCGTACTTCTCAACCGCCTCTTCTGATAATCGGACCCTGCCCCGCCCCACACGTTCTAGATCGCCACGCTTGCAAGCGCGGGCGATGGCTGACCGAATACCGGAATCCGTGTACTCGCCCAGCCCGAGGAGTCCCTTCGCGGAGATGAGTATGGCGACCTTCTGCACGGCGCGAGGCTCCGAGCGCTTGGCAAGGTGCGTCAGAATCGCTTCGTCGGCCGACACGTCCTCTTCGGGGATTTTGAACGGAAGATCCGCTCCGAGGAGCTTGCTGGAGTCGCCGATCTCATCGAGTAGGTCCCAGATCCCGAGTAGCAGGTTCTCGACCTTGGTTAGCTCGGTGGAGAGCGCTTCCTGCTGCTCGTGTAGGTTCGACCGCTCGACTTTGATTTCGTCGGCGCGACTGGTGAGCTGGTGGTACTGCTCCACCAGCGTGGACGCGAACTCTTTGTCGGTGCTCATGATGATCTCCGGCAGACAGAAAGATCATATGACGCGAATCGATTCACGTTAAGACACAGGAACGCCCGGCGGGTGCGCCGACCGTCCGGCCTGAGTTGTTTCGGGCCAAACAGGTGTCTACCGGAGCTTCCGCCGGGCTATGCTTCTGAAGTTGATTTGGATTATTTCACCATGGTGACTAAACTTCAACATCAGAACAGATGAAAGAAAACGATATTATGACACCACCCACTTCTGGATAGTGTCCCATTATAAAAGTCACTGAAAGCCAGTTCGGTACGGATTTTTCGGGGGGCCAGAAGACACGGGTCCCAGCCGCTCGTGGAGCATGGCGGCGTCCACAGCGCGCTCGGGTACACCGCCGTCGTGGGCGCCGACCATCGGATCAGCTATTCGTGCGCCTCGACGACACGGAAAGTACCGTCTCCCAGCGCATCGTTGTCATCGTCGGCGCTGCTGCCCGCTGCCGTGTCCTCGCTCTCTTCGGCAGGCTCGGCAGGCACCGCCGGCACGCCGCCGTCGCAATCCTCGGTGGTAGCGTCCATCCCTACAGCATCGGTGAACGCGCACACATAACGACGCAGGCGGTCCACTTGCAGTCGCGGCTCACCGATGCCGTGTCCCTGGCGCGGATAGGAAATGTACGTGACGTCCTTACCCAGGTCGCGCAGCGCCTGGTAGAACTCCACCGCCTGCTCCGGTGGCACGCGGGCATCGTTCGCGCCGTGCATGATCAGCATCTTGGCGGTGACGTTCTTCACGTGGCGAATGGGCGAGTGGCGTCGGTACGCGTCCTCGTCGTCCCACGGCGTGCCGAAGAACCACCCCATGTATCCCGGAATGTCGGTCGTGCTGTACATCGAGTACAAGTTGGTGAGCCCGGCACCCGGTGAGATCAGCTTGAAGCGATCGGTCTGGGTGGACATCCAAAAGGTCATGTAGCCACCGTAGCTCCAACCGTACGCGACCATCCGATCGGCATCGGCCCAGCCGCGCGCGATGAGGTCGTCGACCCCGGTCATGATGTCGTCGTAGTCGCGTGTGCCCCAGTTGTCACGGTTGGCGTTGAGGAACTCCTGACCGTAGTTGGAGCTGCCGCGGAAGTTGGGCTGCAACACCAGGAAGCCGTTGGCGGCGAGCATCTGGTTGGTGGAGTTGAACGACGTCATCACCGCGCCGCTGGGACCACCGTGCGGGTGGACGATAAGCGGGTACGCCGTCCCCTCCCGATACCCGATCGGAAAGTGCACCACGCCCTCGATCTCCTGACCGTCGGAGTTGGTCCAGGTGATGGGGCGGGCGGCGGCGAGCTCGAACGACTCCGCCAACCAGGCATTGTGGGTGGTGAGACGAGTGAGCTGCGAAAGATCGTTCGACGGCGCGGTGTAGAGCTCGGACGGATGCGCCGGGTTGGAGTGCACCCATACCCAGCGACCGCCGTCGTGCGACAGCTGGAACTGGAAGTTGGCGCCCGAGGGCACACCGTGCCGCAGAACTTCGTCGGTAGCTAGCTGCACCGAGTAGAGCGCCACGTCGGTGCGCTCACCGGTGGCCCAATAGATATCGGCGCCGTTGGGAGCCCAGATCGGCGCGCCGGCGTTCAGGTCGAAGTCCTCGAGCAAGATCTTGGGTTCGCCACCGCCATCCGCCGGCAGCAGGTAGAGCTTGCTGTGCCAGACGGTTGTTCCGGAGTGGGTGTTGGCGGTGAACGCGATCTTGTCGCCGTCCGGCGACCAGCGCGGAGAGGTATCGGGCCCTGGGTTCTGGAACAACACCCGCGACTCGCCCGAAGCAACGTCGGCCACGCGGATGTCGCTGTTCCAGCCGTCGTTCACCTTGGTCGTCGGTCGCGTAACAAAGGCGATACGGCTGGAATCAGGCGACCAGCGTGGGTCGCTGACGGTAAAGTCGCCGTCCGTCAGCCGCGTCGACTCGCCCGCCTCCATATCGTGCAACCAGAGGTGACTGAAGCGGAACTCGGCATCGACGACGACGGCATCGTCGTGCTGTTTGGCGCGCCGCTTCTGCTCAGCGGTCTCGGGGTCACGCGCCACGAACCAGATCTTGCTGCCGTCCGGAGAGAGCCCGTAGCTGCCAGCCCCTTCCTCGGAATCCGTCACCTGCCAGGCCTCCCCGCCATCGGTGTGCATGGCAAATACCTGACTTTCCTCGTCGACCTCGCGAAGGAAGGCGAACTTGTCGCCCGACGGAAACCACTGTGGCGAGCTGGCGGAGCTGTCTCCCCGGGTGAGTTGCCTCCCCCCGGTGCCGTCAACACGTACGCGATACAAGTGCGTGTGGCGCGACAGCTCGTCGTCATCCATATCGCGGCTCGCCACCGTGTAAAGCACCCACTCGCCGTCCGGCGAGATGCGCGGGTTGCCGACGTTGCTGATCCGCAGGGTGTCTTCGGCAGCCAGACGGCCGGGCTCCGTTGCTGCGGACGCCGCCTCCTGAGCCAGACTCGAGGCAGGATCCAGGGTCACCCCCAGGCTGAGGATGAGCGTCAACAGCGTGAGTGCGCGTCGATGCATGGCAGACCTCCGGGTACGACGGTGCTTATTGGTGATAGGGATTCAGGCTCGAACCTTATCGGAGCCATGCGGTCGGGTGTAGGGTGGCAGGCTCGAGCCCACGCCGTGAGAGCGTGGCGCCACCGCTCTTTCTTGATCTCGCCAGCAAGACCCACGCGCCAGACCCACCAGAGTTCTTCAGCACCCTGCTAGAGATCGTACAGGCGGCCAAACTTGGCGCGCACGTACCCGAGCCAAGCGCCAGCGTCGATGTCCGAGTCGGTAATGCGCCGCAGGAGCTCGCTGGCGGTGAACTTTCGACCGGGTCGATGGATGTGCTCGCGCAACCAGCCGAGGAGCTCAGCAAAGTTGCCCGAGGCGATCTGATCCTCCAGGTCCGTGATCTCCAGCGTGGCGCGCTCGAACAGCTGCGCGGAGATCAGATTGCCAAGGGCATAGGTCGGGAAGTAACCGATCAGACCCGCTGACCAGTGGATGTCTTGGAGCACGCCGCTGGCGTCGTCGGCAGGCGCCAGACCAAGGTACTCGCGGCTCTTCTCGTTCCACGCCTCCGGCAGATCGCGTACCGTCAGATCACCCGCCAACAGTGCCGTCTCGAGCTCGAAGCGCAGCATGATGTGAAGGTTGTAGGTCACCTCATCTGCCTCCACCCGAATCAGCGAAGGCTCCACCTTGTTGATACCGCGGTAGAACTGGTCGACGGAGACGCCGCCGAGCTGAGCAGGGAACGCTCGTTGCAACAGCTCGTAGTAGAACGACCAGAACGGTCGCGAGCGCCCAACGAGATTCTCCCACAGCCGCGACTGCGATTCGTGCACGCCGAGCGAAGTACCGCTGGCGAGCAGGGTGCGCTCGAGCGTCGCGTCGACGCCCTGTTCGTACATCGCGTGTCCGGCCTCGTGCAGGGTTCCGAACAGGCACGATGGCAGGAAGTTCAACTGCACACGCGTGGTTATGCGAACGTCGTTGATTGAGAAGCTCGTCGAGAAGGGATGTGCCGATCTGTCCTGGCGTCCGCGCTCGAGGTCGAAACCGAAATCGCGTGCTACACGCAGGCCGAATTCCCACTGCAGCTGCTCGTCGAACTCCTGATGAAGAAAGCTGTCATCGGCAACCGGGCTCTCGGCGATCGCCTGAACGATCGGCACGAGCTCCTTGCGGAGGGCCGCGAAGACGACCCGCAGGCGCGCGGTACGCATCTCGGGCTCGTATTCGTCGAGCAGCGCATCGTAGGGGACATCCTCGTAGCCCAGCGCCTCGGCCTTGCGGCGCAGGAGGTCTACCACGTGCTCCAGATGTGGTCGGAGTCGTGCGAAATCCGAGTCCTCGCGGGCACCCTTCCAGGCCTGTTGCGACATTGCCCTGCTTCGCGCCAGCTCGGCGACCAGCGTCGCCGGAAGCCGGGTAGCCTTGTCGAAATCGCGACGGACGACGCTGATCATCCGAGCCTGGTCGGAATCGGCGTCAAGCTCCGCGGCCAGAGGCTCTAGCTCCTCGAGCAATCGGCCGACCTCGTCGGAGACGAAGCGTTCGTGTGCCAGCTTCCCGAGGGTGGCCAGCTGCTGCGCACGAGCGTTCAGGCCACCGGGCGGCATGTAGGTCTCTTGATCCCAGGAGAGCAATGCCTGAGCAGCGTTGAGGTCGACGACCTGTCCGAGCAGCTCGCGCAGCTGGTCGAACGCCTCCATCAGGACGAGCCGAAGATCGGCCGACCAATCGCCATGATGCCCAGGATGATAAGACCAACCGATACCACCACACCAAGTAGCGGGGCGAGGTTGGTCTGCTCGGCTTCCGGCTTGCGCTTATTGGTCATCACGAAGCCGTGGGCCGCGAAGACCGCCCCGAACATGACGAAGATGTGGCCGAGTAGCTGCGGGTAGATCGGCACCACCATCATGTTGATCAGGCCGAGCAGTGTCTGCAAATCAAGCAGGCCAGTGTAGATCGCGCTGAGCGTGCGTGATGCCTTGCCGAATGGCCGGCGCTGCATTACGGCCATCAGCAAATAGGCGATGGCAACGATCGCTGCCAACAGCACCAGATAGCGAACGCCCGAATGGGCCATGAACACAAAGCCACGCATGTCTCGTCCTCGGTTACCGGAGACGCGGGGCCGTCAAGCTACCTGCGACTCGACCTGTTCAGGAGCATGGAGCCGCCACCATTCGGCAGCTCGACGTTGAGTCCAACCGCACCAGTGTCCGCCGCCACCAGCAGTCGTGCAAATCGGGCGAAACGGGCCGACGCGACTGCACGGGTCTTGCCTCAGCTGGCTCCTGACGCCTGCATGCTCCACGCCACCTCCTCTACCTCCCGCCAAACGCGCAGCAGGTTGCCGCCCCAGAGAGCGCGGATCTCGTCCTCGCTATAACCACGTTGGACAAGTTCCAGCGTCACGTTCAAGGTCTCGCTGGCATCGTTCCAGCCGACCACGCCGCCGCCGCCGTCGAAGTCGGAGCTGATACCGACATGCTCTAGGCCGATCAAATTCACCGCGTGGTCGATGTGGTCGACGAAATCGGCCACGCCCGCCGCTGGATGCACGGGATCGACCTCCGCCGCCACTCTCGCCTGAATCTCGGCCAGCTGCTCCTCGATCGCGGCACGCTCCTCCTTGGGGGCGGAGAAACGGCTACGGGATACCGCCCGCATGCTGTCCATGCCGGCGATCTCGCGCGCCAGCTCGTTGATCGCCGCCTCACGCTCCGACGTGACCTTCACGAAGTCGCCCAGCGCAACCATCTGAATCACCCCGCCGTTCTCCCTCAGTGCCAGCAGCTGCTCGTCATCCATGTTGCGGCTCACGTCGCACAGGGCGCTGCATCCCGAGTGCGACCCGATCACTGGCGCCTGAGACAGCTCTAGGGCCTCGAGCATGGCTGCCTTGGAGGCGTGCGACACGTCGATCATCATGCCCACGCGGTTGACCTCGGCGATCACCTCGGCGCCATAATCGCTCACACCACCGTGCAGCTCGGCGGGCTCGCCGTCGCGCGGATTGGTGGAGTCGGCGATCTGGTTGTGCCCGTTGTGTACCAATCCAAAATAGCCTCCACCCAGCTCGTGGAACTTGGCGACGTTCGTCAGGTCCTCGCCTACCGGCCAGCCGTTCTCGATACCGATTGCCGCCACCAGCTTGCCCTCGCCGACGATGCGCTCCACATCAGCGGCGCTGGTCGCCAACTCGATCAAGTCCGGGTGCATCTGCTCGGTCAGCCGGTGGATCGCTTCGAACTTCGTCATCGCCTGTTCGTAGGCGCCGGTGTATCCGGCGGCGTCGTTGTTGCCTTGACCCACGAAGACGACGAAGAACGCCACATCGAGCCCGCCCTCGCGCATCTTGGGCAGGTCGACCTGCCGATCGCCACGAACGCCCGGATCGACCTCGGCGGTGGCAAAGTTCGCGGGGATGTCGTCGTGAGTATCGATTGTTATGACGCGCTCGTGGATGCCACGCGCCACAGCCCCGAAATCGGCTTCAGTAACCTCGATCGGCTCAGGGGCGGAGCACCCCGCAACGACCACGAGCCACCCCGACACCGCCACCGACCAAAAACCCCTCGACATTGTCTGATCCCCTCCATCTTCAGCAGCCCGGCAGGCCTTAAGGTTCCATGACCATCAGCGCCGACATGACCTCGCGCTGCGACTCACTCCCTAGCGGCCGGTTTACCAGTGCGCCGTCAACGACCAGCGTCGACGAGCCACCGCCGTCGAGATTGAGCGCCTCGACGCAGCCGACGTCGCGCATCAGCTCGGCCAGTTCCCGCAGATCTACCCCACGGCTCTCCCGTTGGCGACCATCGACCACCATGACGATCAACTCTCCCGCGGCGGTTACGCCCGCCGCTGACCGCGGATGCGCCTCATCGCTAGCGGTGCCAAAGAAAACTTCTTGATGACTCGTGACTCGCACTTCACCAGCGTCAACCAGGACCGGCCCCCCGGCTACCGCGTCGCGCACCGGCCACTCGACCAAGGAATCAGCCTGCGGTTCCGCCGCCGGCGCGTTCGGCACATTCTGCGGTGGCTCCGATTGTTCGTAAAGCAAGCCTTCATGTCCGGTGACCCAGGCAACGTCAGCCGAACCGTCAAGCATCAAACCGAGCGCCGCACGTGCCACGTAGTAGCGCTGCTCGTCGTAGATGACCGACGTCAGCGGCGACTGTAGGAGCACTTGATCGATCAGCAAGAGGCCGATGTGTTGCGGTAGCTCGGTGTCGGTGCGGAAGAATCCCGCATTAATGGCCACACGCGCCGATGTCCGGGCCGCGAACTCCGAAATCGTCTCCACGCCGTCGTCGTCGGTGGAGATCGATACCCGGGCGAGCTGGCCGCCGCTGTGTCGCTGCACCCTTACGTACCAAGCGCGTAACGGGATGCTGGGATCGGCGCCAGCATACACACGAATTCGGTCCGGCAACTCGCGGTTGAACGACTCCACCGGCGCCCAAGCAATGCGCAGGTCGCCAGGGGGTGGCTGGCACGCCAGAACCATGGCGCTGATCGTCACGACACTGAAAGCCACGCTCTTCGAGTGCCGGCCCAGCGGCGTCACTTGGTCCCCTGGAGGGCGAGGAAGTGGAACGCGACGACCACCATCGCGTGATGGATTACGCCGGCGGTGATCAGCTCGGGAATCTGCGCCAACGGCAGCAACCGGATGCCGATCTCCTCGTGTAGCTCGGGGGTCGGCTTATGTGCTACGACCGCGTCGCGCACCAGCACCGTATGGCAGTGATTGTTGAAGATCGCCGGGTTCGGGGTCGCCTTACCTATCAGGCGCGCCTCATGGCCAACGTAGCCGGTTTCCTCGGCCAGCTCGCGCACCCCCGCCACCAGCGGCTCCTCACCGGGGTCGACCATGCCGCCGGGAATCTCCAGCGTGACCTCGCCGTTGCCATGCCGGAACTGCTCGATCGCTACCACTTCGTTCGCCGCCGTCAAGGCGATCACGTTCACCCAGTCAGCGGAGTCGATATAGAAGAATTCGCCAGGCTGCTGCGGCCGGCTTGGCGACACGCCCAGTCGGCGCCGCAGCGTGAAGATCCGGGTCTCGGCGATCACCGAATCATCTTCGTGGCGCCATTCCGGCACCATCGTCAGCAGAGGGGGATCAGCCTTCAAGTGCAACTCCCAGACCGTCAGCGATGCGGTTCACGTAGGCATAGTAGGAGACTACCTCGACGATGCCCAGAATGTCCGGGTCGCCGAAGCCGGCCGCACGCAAGGTGAGCACGTCGGCGCGTTGCATCTCTGAGGGGCGCAGCGTGAGCTTCTCCGTAAAGCGCAGCATAGCCAGGCGACGGCCGCCGAGATCCGCATTCTGGTAGTTCGACTCGATGCGACCAGCGAGCTCGTCGTCACGCAGCAGCCGGCGTAAACCACGCCGGTGATGGGTGATTCAGTAGCCGCAGCCGTTCAATTGCGACACCAGGAGCGCGATCATCTCGCGCTCGACGGTGCGCAACCCCGGTGTACCGCGCATCACCGCGGTATAGAGCTCGAGGTGGGCGCTGAGTCCAGCGGCGTGCAGCGAGTGCACCCGGAGAACGTTGTCGAGCTCGCCGGAGACAGGGTCGAGCGCACGATCGTACAGCTTGGCGAGCTCCGGAGAGGCGCTTTCGTCGCTGATGGTGTCGATCCAGGCCGTTTCCATGGTCAGACTCCGCAAACGAGGATTTGGCAGAATGATACGCATGTCGAGTCGGCGCCGCCGGTTGTTGGTCTTCTGTGCTCTGGCAGCTCTAGCGGCGGTCGCCGGAATCGCCGCCCTGCACACGCCGTGGGCGCGGGCACGCGTACTCGCCGCCGTGCTGGCACGGATCGTCCCCGAAGGGAGCGTGCATGTTGATCGGCTCGACTACCGGCTGCCGACGCTGTGGTTTCGATTGCACGGGCTGCAACTGCGTACTCCGGGCCAAGAGCGTTCGTATTTCGATGTCGACGAGCTCACCCTCGACCTGCCGTGGAGCTCCGCCTGGCGGGGATTGGCCTTTCAACACGTCGAGCTGAGAAAGCCACGCCTCACCGTCTTCGTGGCCGCAGACGGTTCCAGCAACTTCGAGGGTGGCGGAATGCGTGTCGACGCGACAGTGCCGGTCGAGCGATTGCGTATCTCCGAGCTCCAGATCGAGTGGCGCGATGCGGCGGTGGGCTATGAATTCGACGCCGGCGACATCCGGCTCGATCTCGGAGATGCGATAGAGCCACGGCTCGAGATGCCGGGTACGGCAAGTCTGCGCGTCGGCCATCGCCAGGCGGAGATCGAACTCTCCGGAGGCCCGCTTAGCTGGGATGGGCGCAACCTCGGCATCGACCAGCTGCGCTTCGACAGCACCGCAGCCCAGCTGGAGATCGACGGCACCGTCGAACGGTTGCTTGCCGACCGCGAGCTGACGCTCGACGTCCGGACGCAGGCCCTGCTGGGCACACTGGCCGAGCTTGGCGGGCTCGACGTGGCAGGCGGCGCGCTGTCGGTGGCGGGGCGGCTAAGCGGTCCGGCGATGACGCCGACTGTAGATATGACGCTGGATATCGAAACGGCGTTGTCGAGGGGTGTGTCGTTGCGACGACTCCACGGCCACATCCAGGCCGATCAACAGGCGATCCGCATCGACGCGCTGCGCGCCGAGCTCGGCGGCGGCGACCTGACCGGTGACCTGCACATCGGTCTCGCGGCGGGCGCGGTGAGCCGCTTGCTAATGAGGTGGGAGAACGTCGACCCCGCACCGCTGCTCGCCGCAGCGCTGAGCTCCGGCTGGATTGTTCCCGCCACACGGCTGAGCGGCGAGGTGCACGCCGAGTGGCCCGGGCCGGCGCCGGCGATCGCCGACATCACGGCGTCCGTGCTGATGAGCTTTGACGGAAGCTCGCCGGATGCCGGCGCGGTAGCAGTCGATGGGCGCCTGGAGGCCGACCTGTCCGCTGGTGTGTGGCGCACCAGCGTCGACGCTGACGTAGCCGCGGGGCTGCGGATCGGGGCCGAGCTGACGGGTGCCGTCGAAGGCCGCACCCTCGACGGCACAGCGCACCTCACCGTCGACAACGTGGGCTCGGTGGCGCGCCGTCTCATCGACGTTGCACCTGATCTCCTGGGCGTGCTTGCCAGGGCAGACGGGCAAGCAACGGCGGACCTCGCTATCACGGGAAGCGTGCTCGAACCGCGGATCTCCGGACACGCAGATGTTGAGCAGCTTCGTTTCGGCGCGACGGGTTGGTTGACGGCGGCGGCCGACATCGTGACAAGCGGCGATTCGATCGCCCTGCATGATGCGTCGTTGCAGTTCCCTGGCGGCACCATGAAAGCCGACCTGGAGCTGAACGCCGGTGGTCACGTCGCAGGACGGGTACGTGGGAGCGTGACTGATCTCGAAGCCGCCCTCGACGCTGTGCGACTCGGCGAGCGGCTGGCCGCCAGCGGTGGCGTCAGCGGATCGCTCGATTGGGATCTGACGCTCGCGGGGCCGCTACCTCTGCCGGGAATCGAGGGCACTGTTGACGCGCACGCCATTCGTGTCGCCGACGGCATATCCATCGATGCGCAGGCTCGCTTGTCGCCCACCACGCACGGCATTCGCATCGACGAGCTGACCGCCAGCGCCGGCAGCAACCAGCTGAGAGTCCGCGGTGTAATCAACCCGGGCGGCGAGCACATCGACCTTCTGGGGGAGCTCGATCTGACGGCGCCCGGCAACCTCGGCGACCGACCGGAGCTAGCCTACATAGAATCGGCCCGCGCCGAAGTCGCTGTCGGCGTCGATCTTGCAACATCGACTGTGGTGGTCGACCTTTGGTCGTTGCATGTGGACCTACCACGATTCCCGGTTCGCAGCGTGATTCCCGGACGGGTGACCTGGAGTCCGACCGAGGTGAGCGTCGAGGACCTTGTACTACGCGTCGGCGACCTCGACCTGTCGGTTGCCGGCGCGCTGGGCAGCGACCCGTCCCTGCCGGGCCTCCATGGCCGCCTGCGCGGAGACCTTTCGCGGCTCTCTGACCTGGCCACGATGGGGCTAGCGCTCGCCACCGGTGCGCCCGACACGCGACGGGTCGTGTTGTCCGGAGATCTTGACGCCGACCTGCACGTCGGCGGCACGCTGTTGGAGCCGCAGCCTGCGGGGTCAGTTCGAATCATCGACGGCGAGGTAGAGCTCAACGACACAGCGACGCTGGAAAGCTTGCAGCTGCAAGCCTCGGTCGACGGGCGCGGTTTGCATGTGGGAGAGCTGCGGGGGCGCTGGCGGGGTGCCGAGCTGGAGGCCGATGCCGAGGTCCCGCTGGCCCTGATCTTGGGAGACACCGAACGGCCAACAGCCGAGCCGGCAGTATTGCGGGCTCGGCTCGGCCCGGTACTCGCGGCCGAGTTAGCGCCGCTCCTCGGTCCTGAGCTGACCGCCGAGTTTGACGGCGAGGCCACGTTGTCGCTGCAGGTGGCTATGCCTACATTGGAGCTCGCCGACGCCCGTGCAGATCTTCAACTGGACTCTTTGAGACTCAGCAGCAACGGCGTCACGGTGTCCCAGCTCCGACCGACACGAGTGCGCCTGGAAGACGGAGCAGTGCGTATCGTCGACTGGATATGGACGCAGCCGGGTAAGGACGACGTCAGCTTGGTCGTAGCGGGCGCAATCGAGCTCGGTGATCGACAGCAGCTCGATTTGCAGCTCGAGTCACATTTGCAGCTCGACTGGATCGCGCCGATGATCGAGGCCGGGGTAGTCGAAGGGGGCGCACACGCCACACTCGAAATCACCGGCACGGCGACGCGGCCCAGCTTCGACGGACGTATCGAGCTCACCGACGTCGGCTTCATCAGCGCTGATCCGCAGATTGTGGTGAGCGACGTCAACGGTACGCTGACGATCACCAACACGGAGATCCACACCGACGGGCTACGCGGCATCGTCAACGGTGGCACGGCGACACTGTTTCTCGACTTCGACCTGGCCGACCCCATGAGCCCCACCGGGCTCGCCGGAATCACTGCGCGCTCGATCGTGGTCGAGGGCGGCGGCGGTCGGGCGCTCGGCGATGTGGACGTGACCATCAGCGCGCCGCCGCAGGGCGGCCTCCGGGCCTTCGGAGAAATTCGCCTGCTCGCGGGTGGCTATCGCACCGACGCCTCGCTTGCGGCCGACCTGCTAGGGGCCTCGGCCGCGACCCAGGTGCGCGCGTCCGCCGTTCCCACGCCGCTTGACGATCTGAGCTACGACATACGCGTCAACACCGTTGACGACCTCCGTATCGACACCCCCTACGCAGAGCTCGGCCTGGCAGCAGACCTCCAGATCGTCGGCACGTTCGCACGCCCTGGTGTGGTTGGCCGACTGACGGTGCGCGAGGGCGGCATCGTACGCCTCGCCGGCAACGCCTACAGTGTCGATCTGGGGGTCATCGAGTTCGCCGAGACGAACCGCGTCGCGCCGACGCTCAACATCGCCGCACGTGCCGAGATCGGTGGCGAGCAGATCAGCGTTGTGCTGACCGGCAGCGCCTTCAACCCCACTGTCGAGGCCAGCGCCGAGTCCGGTCTGGACTCCGGAGACGTGCTGTCGCTCATGGCCACCGGCCGCACTTTGGCGGCCGCAGGCGACGCCGGCCGCGAGGTACTGGCGGAGCAAGCGTTCGATTTGCTCACCGGCCAGTATCTGGCGGGCGCGGTTCGCCAGCTGGGCTTCGAGTCGGTGCGGTTCGAGCGCGGCGGCGTACCCGCGGCAGCCCAGAGCGAATTGTTTCCACGCGACACCGACCTGGCCGCGCGTCTCACGCTTACCAGGAGAATCAAGAATACGTTCGACCTGGTGTTCTCGCAGAACCTCACCAACGCCGACGAGCGTAGCTGGATCGGAACCGTGCGCCTTCCCTTCGGTCTGGCGCTGCGCGGCGGCACATTCGACGACGGCACGCGCTCGGTCGAGCTCCAGCATCGGCTGGTCCTGGGCGGTGACGCACGTGGCGCGAGCGCCCGCCGCCCGGCTCCGCGAGTACGCTCGGTGCAATTCGAGGGAAGCTCAGGGTACACGGAGGACGTCCTACGGCGGGAGTTACGAGTCGGCTTGGGCGATCGCTTCGACTTCCTCCGCTGGCAGGAAGACCGTGACCGCTTGTTGCGGCTATATCACCAGCGGGGGTATCTGGAAGCCGACATCAGCGCCCGCCGCTCGCCGCCAGCCGGCACGGACCGGAGCGAGATCACCGGCATCGACCTGACGTACGCCATCGATCGCGGCCCTGAAACCGTGCTCACGGTGGAGGGCGACCTCCCGAACGGCGTGCGTCAGGAGTTGCTCGAGACGTGGGGAGACAGCGTCCTGACCGAGTTCCTTCTCGAAGACATGCGGCAGATCGTGCGTGCTTACCTCGCCAAGCGCGGTCACGTGCGACCCGCGGTGGCTGTCGAGTTGATCGGGGACGGAGCCCGCAAGGAGATCCTGCTGCGCTTCGACCCGGGCGAGCGGTACCGTCGACGTGAATCTTCGATAGTCGGCAACGCCTTCCTGGACACGGAGGCCATTCGCCGCCGCTTGCGCGAGCAAGAGCTCGCGGCAACCGATTGGACACAAGGGGACGAGCTCGCGTCTGCCGTGCGCGCCCTCTACGTCGAGCGAGGTTGGGTTGACGCCATCGTACAGGCCTCCGGGCCCGAGATCGACGGCGACGATGCGCGCATGCGCATCGAGATCGAGGAAGGGAATCGCTATCGGCTCGGCCAAGTGAGCTTCACTGGCAATGCCGCAGTCGGCGAGGCGACGTTGCGCGAAGTATTGGCAACGCGGCTCGACGGCGCCTACGACCGCGGCGAGCTGGCCATGGCCGTCGACGCCGTGCTCGAGGCCTACCTTCAACGGGGCCACAACGGCACCACCGTAAGAGCGACCATCGAGGCTAACGCGGAGACTTCCCGCGTCGATGTGGTAATGCATATCGACGAAGCGCCGCAGCAGATCCTCACGGACGTGCGTATCGATGGCCTCGAGCGTGTGCGACGCTCGGTGGTCAGCGGCGCGGTCAGGGCCCAACGCGGCGCGCCTCTTGTCTTGCGCGATGTTCAGGCGGCGAGGCAACGCCTCTATGCCACGGGCGTGTTCGAGCGCATCAAGTTGGAAGTCCAGTCGAATGGCCCTTCCAGGAACGGGCGCCAACCGGTATTCCTGCTTGTAGAGGTCGAGGAACAGCCGCGCCTGCGGTTACGCTACGGAGTTCAGCTGTTCAGCGACGAAACCCTGGAGGATCAGCGCCAGACACGGCCGGGCATTGCCGCCACACTGAGCCACAGCGCCCTGCTCGGCCTGCCCGCCGAGCTCAGCGCGACAGCCCGCTATCGCGGCAAGGACAGACTGGTACGCGGTGTGCTCGGTTTCCGCGGCTTCTTTGGAGCACCGGTACGCACATCGCTGATCGGCGAGCTCTCCCGCAGCGAGACCGAGGGCTTCTTCACCACCCGCGTCGACGACACCCGGTTCACCCTGGAGCAGCGTCTCCGCCTGTCGTCGTCGCTGACGGTCGGCTACAGCTACAACTTCAAGCGTGCTCGCTCGACGTTGATCGGCCAGGACTTTCAACTCGAGCCCGTAACCTCCGCCCGCCTGGTGCCGACGATCATCCACGATACCCGCGACGATCGGCTCGAGCCCAGCCGCGGGCTGTTCCAGAGCGCCACCCTCGAGTGGGCGCCGGCCGCGCTCGAGTCGGAGCTACTGTTTCGCAAGCTGCACTTGCAGCAATATGCGTTCTTCAGCCTGGGCCGACTGACTTTCGCCAGCGCGATTCGCTTCGGCAGCGGCGCCAGCCTCGATCCCACATCGACGCAACTACCACGCAGCGAGCGCTTCGTAGCCGGTGGCTCGACCTCTCTCCGCGGCTACCCGGATGACGCCGTTGGCGGAACAGAGTTCTTCGGCAGCTTCGTCCCCGGCGGCAACGCCGTGTTGGTGCTCAATCAGGAGGTGCGGTTTCCGATCTGGCACTGGATTCGCGGCGTGGGCTTCCTGGACGCAGGCAGCGCCTTCGCTACGGCGTCTGACCTACGCCTGGGACGGCTGAAGCTCTCGACCGGGCTGGGGCTACGGTTGGTAACCCCATACCTGACGCTGCGATTCGACTACGGCGTGCGCCTCAGCGATCTGTCGCACTTGCCCGACGCCCCCGGCGGGCGCTTCCATTTCGGCATCGGCCACATCTTCTGATCGGCGTCGTCAGCGCATCGCCGCCAGGATCGCCATGACCTGTTGGCGCTCCGGAGCCTCCGGTGCCAGCTCCAGGAAGCGCTCGAAATGATTGGTCATCGACACCAGGTTGCCGGTCTTGTTGTAGCTGAATCCGGCCCAATAGTGCGCATAGGCGAAACTACCGTCTATCTGTAGAGTGCGGATGAAGGCGTCGCTCGATGCGACGAAATCCTCGCGCGCCATCAATACCCGGCCGTGCTGGAAATGCGCGTACTTGTGCGCCAGCTTGTCACCGTTGGCTAGCTCGACGCCACGTACCGCGGCGTTCAACGCTTGATCGAGA
Organism: Acidobacteriota bacterium; assembly: GCA_965205505.1. Lineage (GTDB taxonomy): Bacteria > Acidobacteriota > UBA890 > UBA890 > WLXD01 > DASCOT01. The sequence continues at coordinate 601,932 of CBDBHB010000009.1, read as the reverse complement.
TTCCCGGCGACCAACGCCGCCGCGGATCCGCCCAGGTGATGCCAGGGGTCGTTGCTGGCGAGCTTGTCGAGTCCTGCGTATGCCCTGCTTGCCTTGCCCGAGGCGCTCATCGCCTCCTGGCTCATGCCCGCGACGAACACCGCGTCAGGGCTGACGAGGACCTCCGGACCGGCTGCCATGTCCACCGCATCGACGACCGCAGAGTATGCGCCGCGATCGAACAGCGGCAACACCTCGACAGAGACTGTCTTCTGTGCGGTCGTGTCGGTGCTTTTCTTCTTCTTCTTTTTCTTTTGCGCTTCAGCAGCCGTCGGGACCAGCAGCGCCAGCACCAGTGCCGCCAAAATCGCTCGCCATATGTGCGTTCTCATGGTTGTCGTCCGCCCGCCTCCGCAGGGTCAGGAGCACTCACCCTACAATCCATTATAGGGACGAACCACTGTTCGAATCTCGTCCCGGAGCGCAAGACTCCGTCGTTTGCAGAGTTTCTCCCCAACCGACTGAGCTAAAAAGCTCTGTTGCTTCAGGGTTTGAGCGGAGTGCGTCCGGGTACAGATTAACCTTCGGCGGGTGCATGACCTGAGGTCGGCTGGCACTTCGTTACGGCGAGCTTCCAGAATTCCGCTCGGGTTGGGGCCGAGTTGCGAGGGCTCTCTTGACCAAAGGAAACATCTCTTCCGCGATCAGGGAATGTCCGACCCAGTGCGGATGGCACCCGTCACTGGTGACATACAGCACCGGTTGCGACCGCAGCGCCTGCTGACCATATATCGAGCGGTAATGATCGACCTTCTCAGGATGAAGAGTGCCGTCCGCCAAGGCATCGGATCGTTCCCTGAACAACGCGCGGGCGTTGACGATCGGGGTGTTGGTCCACCTCGCAACGCCGTTGATGTTGGAAACGTATAGCTCGTTGCGCGTGCACACGGACAAGAGGAGGGTCCGCACTCCCGCCTGTTGGGCGGTCTGCACGATCTCGATCATGTTCTGCCGATAGTCGTCGACCGAAACGGCGCGTACCCGAGGCGGCGGCGCTGGCATTTGCTTCGGATCCACCGCCAGCGGGTTCCAGAGCGTGAAAACCAGGCGTCGCAACAGGCGATAGGTGCGGAATTTGAGCATCTCGAACCGTAGGGCGCCGGCCCATGTATCGTCAGCGTCAAGCAGCTCGCCCGTGGGAACAGGTACCAGGTGGGGGTCGTTGGCGCCATAGCTGATCACCAGCAAGTCGGGTTCGAGTGGCAGCGCGAAGTGCCGCAACGAGCCCAGGCCGTGGCGGCTGGTCTGCCCCGAGATCCCCAGGTTGATGATCTCGTACCGACCCGGTAGCTGCTCGTTGAGCTTCGCCTCCAAAATATGCTGGAACATATGCTCAGGCTCGACACCCCAACCGAATGTGCTGGAGTCACCGATCGTCACGATTACGGGTGACGCTGGCCTGCTTGGGCGGAATCTCCTTGCCCCGGAACCCGTCGCTGTTGGAGTACAGGCGAAAGGTGATCTTCTTCTCCACCTCGAACTTGTTCCACGGATTCACCACCCGCGTATCGATGTTCGGCTTCATGCGGTACTCAATCCAGCGCGCCTCCTCGAACGGGTACATCGCGGCGAAGTTCTGCGCCGTCAAGAGAGTTCTGCCGCCGGCGAGTGCATCGGCCTGGCGCTCCATCACCCAGGCCTCATCTGCCAGCAGCCATACGGGAACAGGAATCGGGGCATTCTCGATGCGCACCAAGTCAGTCTCGAGGCCAATCGCCCAGATCGCCAACTCGGTGACAGCGAGGAACAGCAACGGCGCGCCGACCAGCAACGGCAAGCGCCGGAGCCAGACTGGGATTCCACGTTCGGTCGACACGGTTCGGTGCCCCGAGTGCGCGCGGTGTTGACGCTAACGGCCGGTGCCTGGACGCAGACTACCGTCCTGCACGGGGCCGAGATGGGAGCCTAACCTTACATATGCTCGCGGCTAGCGCCAGTTCTTGGGCGGCCTGTCAATGCTGCTGCCTGGATCTGGATCTTACAGCTGCACGGTGGAGCCGATCGCAGGGCGGAGGATCAGGGGGTCATGATGGTCTCGCGACCGGAGCTAGGATTGTGCACGGATTGCGTTCACTCGCGACGCTTGCGCAACGATCGCGGCTCCGAGTTCCTGCTGTGTGCCAAGGCGAAAACAGCACCAGAGTTTCCGCGTTACCCGCAGCTCCCAGTTCGCGAATGCGTCGGACACAGGGCAACCGGCATGACCTCTGAAGAAACAGATTGATCGAGCTGCGCACGTTCGAGGGCTCGGATTCCGTAGGGCGTCTGCACCCACTCGAGCCTCTAGCAGGCCGTGGTGAAAGTGTGGTGGGTCTGGTTACGGCGAGTTGGGGCCAGATGGAAGGCGGCCTGACACTGGCGATGCCCTAGCCATCGTCGAGGAAGGCCAACGCTGCAGATGGCCCCAAATCACCGTAACCCTTTGGTCGACAGGGGGTTGCGCGCGTATGCTGCGTCGTTCCTCGTCAACGATGGCGTAACCATCGCCTCCTCCTCTCTCCTTGCCTCCACTTCGCAACACCCTGTCGCCAGACCCACCACACTTTCACCACGGCCTGCTCGCGCGATACATCCCGCTACGGCAGCAGATCCAACCCGAGGTCGGTCCCTTCGCCCGGGCGGTTGTATTCTCGCTCCTGGCGTCTACTGTCGGGCTCCCGAGCCGAAAAGCCAAGCGAGATTCCGGCACTACACGTTCCGTCAGCGAAAGGCCGCCCCGCAGTGACGCTCCTCGATCTTGAACGCAAGCCGCGCTGGTCCTCGGCCGACGGAAGAGCGCTGATCATCGGCATCGCGGGCGGCTCCGGCTCCGGCAAGACAACGATCGCCGACGCCATGGCCGAGGAAATCGGCAAGGATCACTGCGCGCTGATCCTGCACGACTCCTACTACCGCGACCTCGGACACCTGCCGGCGGCGGAGCGCAGCCAGCAGAACTACGATCATCCCGACTCACTCGAGACCGAGTTGCTGGTCGAGCACCTGAGCGCACTGGTGCATCGTGCTGCCATAGACAAGCCGTTGTATGAGTTTACGACCCACACGCGACGCGTCGAGACTGAGCGGGTCGAGCCGCGATCGGTGATCCTGGTCGAGGGAGTGCTGGTGCTGGCGGAGCCACAGTTGCGCCAGATGATGGACCTGAAGATCTTCGTCGACACCGACGCCGACGTGCGGCTCATGCGGCGCGTCGAGCGCGACATCCGCGACCGCGGACGCACGGTGGAGTCGGTCTTCGATCAGTACCTCACGACGGTGCAGCCCATGCACGTGGAGTTTGTCGAGCCTTCCAGGGCATATGCCGACTTGGTGATTCCGGAGGGCTACAACATCGGCGCGGTGGGTACAGTGCTGGCGATGATACGGGAGTTCCTGCGCGAACGTTGAGCCAGTACTAGCAGGCCGTGGTGAAAGTGTGGTGGGTCTGGTTACGTGCTGCGTCGTTCCTCGTCAACGATGGGGTAACCATCGCCTCCTCCTCTCTCCTTGCCTCCGCCTCGCAAGACCCTGTCGCCAGACCCACCACACTTTCACCACGGCCTGCTAGGCAGGTAACGTCGCCAGCTCCCTACCAACTCGGTCCATCAGCGGCGCGATGGTGCTCTCATCGAACGCGAGCTTCGCACCGGCAGCCTCGAACAACTTCGGTAGCGGAAGCGAGCCACCAAGAGCCAGCGCCGCTCGATAGTCGGACAGTCCGCGAGCCGAATCGCGCTTGAACGTGTTCCAGATCTGCAAGGCGCCAAGCTGGGCGATGCCGTATTCGATGTAGTAGAACGGGTAGCAGAAGATGTGGAGTTGCCGCTGCCACCCGGCTTGACGTTGGTCATCGTGCCCGGCCCACTCGATCGGTACTTCGAAGCGCTCGCCCAGCTGTAGCCAAGCTGCCGTACGGTCCTCGCGTGTGTGCTGCGGGTTCGTGTAGATCCAGTGCTGGAAGGCGTCGACACGAGCGATCCAGGGAAGCAGCTCGATGATGCCTTCGAGGTGCTTGCGCTTGGCGCGCGCCGCATCGTCGGCACTATAGAACTCGTCGAGGTGGTCATCGCCGAACAGCTCCATGGTCATCGAGGCTACCTCGGCGAACTCGATCGGGGCGTGGCGATACTCCACTAGCGGCTCGTCGCGAGCGGCAAGGGCGTGGAAGGCGTGGCCCGACTCATGGAGCAACGTCTCGACGTCGCGATGCAACCCCGCCGCGTTCATGAAGATAAACGGGCGTCGGACTTCCTCCAGCGACGACTGATAGCCTCCCGGCGCTTTGCCCTTACGCGATTCCAGGTCGAGCTCGCCGCCCTCGAGCATGCTGACGAACTGGGCCTCGAGCTCGGGATCGATGCGAGCGAAGATACGGCGCGCGCCCTGCCCGAGCTCGGTGCTGTCTTCGAACGGGCGTAACGGCGGCCGGCCGAGAGGATCGACCCCGAAATCCCATGGTCGCAAGTGATCGAGGCCGAGCGCTGAGCGACGTTGATCAGCCAGAGTCCGCACGAGCGGCATGACGTTTCTTTCGACCGCCTCGTGGAATCGCTCGCAGGACTCCGGCGTGTAGTCGAAGCGGTGGTACGACTTGAACGTGTAGTCCCGATAGTCGGAGCAGTCGGCATTGAGCGCCGTCTGATGCCGTAGCTCGACCAGCTCATCGAAGATCTCGTCAAAGGCGTCGCGATCCTGCAGGCGACGATCCCAGATGGCCTCCCATGCCTCCTGGCGCAGGTTGCGATCGGTCTCCTCGAGAAACTTCCCCATCTGCGGCAAGGTGCGCTCCTCGCCGCGAAACTCCACTGTCATGACACCGCTGACCTTCTGGTAGCGTTGGCTGAGGACGCTCGCCTGGGTCTGCAGCTCGATGTTTTGCTCGCGATATAGCTCGATATCCATGGCCGTGCCTCGATCCAGAACCGCATAGCGGCTCTCGTCGAGGTCGACGCGGTGTGGGCTGGCGACGTAGTACTCGTTGAGCTTGTGAAACCACGGTTTGGCCGCCGGCATGAAGTGCTCGATCAGCTCCAGGTAGCGAGCCTCCGCGTCCTCGTCCTCTGTATCGCAGGTCATGGCGATATAGCGGCGAGCCCTCTCCTCGGAGACACACGACTGCAGCTCGGAAAGATCCAACAACCACTGCTCCAGGTCGGCGGCCGACGTCAGTTGCCGCTCGAGCAGCTTTTCGACCCACGGCTGCACTGCCTCCCAGTCGCCGAGGTCGATGTCGTCCGGCACGAAGGAACGCGGAAATTCCTTGTTGCGAAGATCGGTCACGCGGGCTTGCTCCCGGATTGGCACGAGGTTGTCTGACTGCTTGCGTCGGAGAGTGCTCCGATGGTGGCTTGCGGCGAACGGCGTTGCTACTCGGGCGGTTCGGGCTGTAGGCCCGTGTCCGGAAGGAGCACCGAGGCGCCCGGTTGCGCCGGCGCTGGCTCCAAGAGCAGATGGCTATCGATGAAATCGCGGAGAGCCCTGCGCAACCAGAGGACGAAAGCCATCGACGAGAGCAGCGCGACCACGAGGAGTCCGATCAACATACCGTAGATTTGTGGGTAACCGAGCCACGACGCCACCCGGATGCCGAGTATCGCCAGCGGCACCGTGAGGATACCGGTTCGCACCACGGCCATGATCAATCCGGGTTGACCGCGCCCCATGGCCTCGAAGACAGGGCGCATAAGGAAAAACGGGGTGCTCAGGAGACACGCGGCGGGCACCAGAAACAGGGCGAAACGCGCGTAGTCGACGGTCTCGGCGGACTCCGCCAGCGCGCTCGCAAGCCAGGGGCCGAGGAGCACCATCAGCGGCCCGACTACGACGACTGAGTAGGCCGCCGTTGCAAGCAGCGACTGTCGGATTCCCTGGCGTAGACCGTCCCAATCCTGCTTGCCCACCAGCCGGCTAGCGAAAGGCAACATCGCCACCGACATCGCGATCAGCGGGTTCATGGCGAACGACAGCACGCGGTGATAGATCGAGTACGCCGCAATCGCCGCAGTGGCGGTTCCGAGGCCCGCCAGCATGCCGTTGATGATCGCCATCTCCACCGCGGTGAGAACGAAGGTGAGCCCGGCCGGGAGCGCCAGCGACAGCTGTCTCCAATACGGCGTCGGGTCGTTCCCGGGCACGGTGTGGGTACCGGCAGCGCGACGGCGATCCTCGTGCTGCTTCGCCTTGTTGAGCGCATAGACCAGGCCACCGACACGGCCCAGCACGGTGGAAAACGCGATGCCGAAAATCCCCCAGTGGAATACGAACAGGAAGATCGTGTTCAGCAACAAGTTGATGACGTTGGAGGCGATTCCCGCCCACATCGTGGAGCGCGTGTCCTGGTGCGCCTTGACGACGGAGTCGGGCACGACTGACCAGAAGGCAGTGAACGCCGACCCTCCCAGCATCACGGCGGCGTAGATGCGAAAGCTCCCGAAGACCTCGTCCGAGAGGCCGTATTGCGGCGCCACGAACCAGATGAACGCACCCAGGGCAACGAACACCGGCGACACGATCAATGCCATCCGCCAGGCGGCACTCAAGTACTGCTCTATCTTTTCTCCCTCGCCGGCTGCCATGCTTTTCGATAGCGCCGCCGTGAGTCCCGTGGACATGCCCACCCAGATGGCGATCATGAGGAACTCGAACGGGACCGTCAGGCCGATCGCGGCGACCGCCGAGTCACCTATGGTGGCAGCGTAGATCGTGTCGACGAAGGTGAACGCCGCTCGCATGACGAACGAAACAACGAGTGGCGCCGACATCTGGAACAATGTCGGTTCGCGCTGGGACATGGCGGAGGATGTCACTCGCTCGAGAAGCCCGGAGGGGATCGCCGGCGACTGGGACGCCTCAGTGTAGCCGAAGCGTCTGGCGCGCAAGCGCCACGCCGAACGGCGACGGCCGCGAGCATGTGGCAAACTCGAACCCCTGTCCAGCTCCCGTGTTGAGCTCTGATTCCTGCGCACGGACGCTGGCTACGAGTATCAACACCTTGCGACCCGGAACACCGAACTTTGTCGACCGATCGTCGAGGCCCTGTCTGGTGTGAGCGCCTGCTGCTGCTGGTTGCGTCACCGCTGTTGTTCGTCGTCATCGCCGAGTTGACGATCTGGGCATTCGACATCGAGACCGACCTGGCGCGCAACGAGAACGCCCAGATTGCCGTTCCCGTTTGGTTGTTGGCGGACGAGGCCTGGGTGATGGAGCAACAGGCCGCAGTGCTCGCCGACGCCAGCAAGCCGGTGGCGGCAGAGGTCCTCGCGGGGATGTATCACTTCGAGGAGGCGCGCTGGATCCAGTACCGCATGAAGCCAAACGTCGACACGCGGGTGGTGAATCCATTCAACGAGATCGAGGTCAAGAAGAACGTCACCTTTCGTCTGCACTCGAACAGCTACGGGTTCCGGGGCGACCAGATCGGGGAGAAGAGCCCCGAGGTGACTCGCATCGTGACGATCGGCGACTCCAGCACCTTCGGTTGGGGTGTCGAGCCGGAGCAAACCTTCCAGCACATCCTGGAGGCTAAGCTCAACGAGCAGCTACCGGGTCGGTACGAGATCATCAACCTGGGGATCCCCGGCCAGAATAGCCGTCACGGCCTGGGTATGGTGCGGCATTATGCGCTGCCGCTCGAACCCGACCTGCTGGTCATCAGCTATGGTTCCAACGATCCTCGCGTGGTCCCCGTTGCCACGGACGAGCTGCTCGCTGTCGACGATACGTGGATGGGCGCCCTGCGGTTCGAGATGCTCAACCTCCGCACCTATCGTCTGTTGCGACGGCTTGTCGTCACCCTCAGAAACCCGCTGGCAGTGGATCCTGATGAGCCGATCGGGGAACCGCAAACGGTACGGGCTGTACCGGTCGACGACTACCGACGGAACCTGATCGATACCGTGCTGACCGCCCAAGCGGCAGGGGTGAAGACCGTCCTCATTTCGGTGTGCACCAGATTCGATGTCTACGTCGCCACCATCAACATGGTATCGAAGTGGACCAAGAGCCCGATCCTCAACGTCGGTCCGTTGTTCAAGGAACGTCGCAATGCATTGATCAACGGTACGCTTCACCCTGAGAAAGTCGATCACTACCGCTCGATCTACGGTCGCAACGTGCTGCGACGACAACCCCAGTACTATGTCACCAACGACGGGTGCCATCCGAACTGGGTCGGACATACCCTAATCGCGGAAGAGATGCTCCCTCTCGTCAGGGAAGCCCTCGAAGGAGAATTCGACCAATTAAGGCTAGGCGAATAAGGACCCCCCCTCAATCAGAGCTGAACCCCGGAGGCTCGCCATGACGAAGCGCTTTGTCAGTACTGCAGCGCTGCTGCTGCTCATCGCCACACCGGTTGCGGCTGACGATGGCGGTGCCGTTCCCATGCAGATCGACCCAGAGGCTCGGGCAATCGCCGAAGCCGTCATGGATGCCATGGGTGGTCGGGACGCCTGGAATAGTACGCGGCACGTTGCCTGGAAGTTCTTCGGCGGCCGCCAACACTACTGGGACAAGCACACGGGCGATATTCGCATCGAGATCCCGGCCAGCGACCGCGGACCCGAAATGCTCATCCTGATGAACCTCAATAGCCGCAGCGGCCGTGTCTGGACGGGCGGAGAGGAGCTCATCGGTACCCCGCAGCAGGAGGGTCTCGAGCGTGGTTGGCGGTCCTGGGTAAACGACTCCTACTGGATGTTCATGCCCTACAAGCTGCTGGATCCCGGCGTGAACCTTCGTCATGTTGGCGAAGACATAATGGCCGACGACCGCGAGGCGGATGTTCTCGAGATGACCTTCGAGAGCGTCGGCGTGACGCCAGACAACAGATATCTGGTCTACGTCGCCCGAGACTCGGGGTTGGTAGAACAATGGAGCTACTTCGCCAGTCGTGATCAGACCGAGCCAGGCTTCACGCTGCCGTGGGAGAGCTGGACGAGCTTTGGCAGCATCCTGCTCTCGACCGGCCGCGGCAGGGGCGAGGACTGGGACATCCACGTCTACGACGAGCTTCCCGAACCGTTGTATAGCGATCCGGGCTACACGCTCGAGTAGGCGTCGAGTTGCGGTGGCGGGCGGATGTCGAGAAACGACGGATTGACCCACGCGTGGCGCCCTCCGGCGGCAGGCGTAAACCCCGCCCTCAGAGCTCCGCACGCAGGACCTCGAGCGGAGGCCGCCGCGTGGCACCTCGGCTGCCCAGCAGACCGACGCCCAGCGTAAGAGACACCACGACGACCAGAAGAACGAGCAATGGCAGGACAATGGGCTCGAACGGCACCTCGAACAGCCAGCGCGACAGCGCCCACGTTCCTCCCAGGGCCAGGACTAGACCGGTCAGCGCGGCCAGCAGCCCCAGGGTGACGTACTCAACGGTGAGGATCCGCAAGATCTGCGATCGTGACGCACCCAGCGTGCGCAACAGCACACTCTCCCTCAGTCGCTGGTAGCGGCTCGAAAGCACCGCCACGACGAGTACGACCAGCCCGCTGAGGACGCTGAGGCCCGCCATGAAGCGCAACGCCAGGCTCACCTGCGCTAGCACCGCGTCGATCGTCGCCAGGATCAATCCGAGGTCCATCAACGCCACGTTCGTGTACTGCTCCACGATGCGACGCTGGACAGCCGCAGATTGTTCCGGCCCCGAGGCCCGTGAAACCACGACGATCTGCTGCGGCGCCGGCTCCAGCACGCCGGTCGGAAACACCACGAGGAAGTTCGGCCTCACCTGTTCCCAATCCACCATGCGCAGGCTAGTTACCCGCGCCATCACTGCAACCCCCTGAACGTCGAACTCGAGGAGGTCGCCAACCTCGATCTTCAGTCGCTCCGCAATTCCTTCTTCCAACGAAACCGGCACTGGGCCGCCGTCAATCCCCAGCTCCGGCGGCGCGCTCGCGACCCACTCACCGGCGACGATCTCTTCCGTTGTTGTGATCTCTGACCGGTAGGTCGAGTTGTACTCGCGCCGCAAGACCCAGGCCCTGATCTCTGACTCGTCGATCTCGGCGACCGGGCGCCCTTTGACCGACGCCAGGCGCATCGGGACCACCGGCGTTTCCTGAATCACCTCGAGTCCCTCGTCGGCGAGAATGCTGCGTACACCATCAATCTGATCGGGCTGGATGTCGAACAGCACCAAATTGGGATTTGCGCCCATGTCGAGCCTCGCCACCGACTCCAACAGCGCAACCTGGGTGAGGTGGAGCGTAGCGACAAGGAAGACTCCGAACCCCAACGTCAGCATCACCACAACGGTCTGGTTGTTGGGGCGATACATGTTGGCTACGCCCTGCCGCCACGGATAAGGCCACGAGACCGGTAGGACGCGTCGCGCTGCGAGCTTGAGGAGAGCCGCCACGAGGGCCAGCGCCATGAGCACGCCGGCCAACGACCTGCTGATAGCCAACCCGATGCGCCAGCTGCCAGTTTGCGACACGGCCACCGCGCAGACACCTGCGGCAACGGCAGCCGCGCCGATCCATTGCGCTGGATCGCGAGCCGGCTTCGGACCATCGACTGCAAACAACCTCAGCGCCAGTAACGGGCTCACGCGCCGCAGGGTGAGCAGCGGCAGTGCCGCAAACAACATTGCCACGACAACGCCGACAACGAGACCCTCGGCGAGCGCCGCGACGTGCAGCCGAAATTGCACCGGCACCGGAAGAAGCGACGCCAGCACACGCGGCAGCAGCGCCTGCAGACCGACCCCGGCAGCGGTGCCGCCGAAGGCGCCGACGAGCCCCAGCCCGCCGCCTGCAACACGAACACCGCCAACGGTCCGCCCGAAGGAGCCCCCAAACAGCGCAGCACGGCGACCGCACGCACCTTGCTCTTGACGTGCAGATGGATTGCGCTGGCCACTCCGATGCCCCCGAGCAGCAACGCCGCGAAGCCGGCCAGGTAAAGAAAGGAGTAGAGATTGTCCAGCGCCTCGCCGATGGCCTCGCGTCGGTACTGTACCGACTCCACCTCGAGCCGCAACTCGCGAAGCTCCGGCCCGATCTCGCCGACCAGGGCGGCGACCTGGCCGGTAGTCCGATCGAGCCGGAAGAAGGTGCTGTAAGTGGCGCGGCTACCGCCGCGAACGAGTTGCGTCTCTTCGAGAAATCGTCGCGGGATGAAGACCCGCGGGCCCACCAGCGAGGCAGTCGGCACCTCACCAGGGATCCGCAGGAGCCGCCCCGCCACGCGGAACGTCACCTCGCCGATGCGGATCGGATCGCCAACTTCAACGCCGAACTGCAGCATGAGTGTGTGATCGACCAACGCAGACTGATCGGAGCGGAAGTCGCGTGCCGCCGCCGCCGGCTCCGTCTCGAGCGCGCCATAGAAAGGATAGCCACTATCGACAGCGCGGACCCGAACCAGCCGAGAGGCACCGCTTCCTGGAAAGTAAGCCATTGATGCGAGTGCTACCTGGCGCGCCTGATCGCCACCAATTCTGGCTACGAGCGCTTCCGCCTCGAGCCCGAATGGGTCGCGGCCGTACAGCTCCAAATCAGCCCCGAGTAGCACCTTGGCCTCGTCGTCGACGGAGCTGGCGAGGTTGTCGGCAAACGACCGCACGGCCACCAGGGAGGCGACACCGGTGACGATCGTCAGCACGAACAGCAACAACCGCTGAGGTGTCGCCCGCGCATCGCGCCATGCCAGGCGTGCGATCCATCGCGTGCGTCGTGTCACGCTACCGATGCTCCGGCAGTCGCGGTCTTTTCATCGGCAACGACCGCCCCGTTGCGCAATCGAATGATGCGCTCGGTACGTCGCGCCAGCTCCTCGTCGTGGGTCACTACGATCAGCGCGGTGCCGCGCGCGGCGTTCAAGTCGAAGAGCAGATCCTGCACGCGATTGCCGGTCTCGCCGTCGAGGTTCCCGGTGGGCTCGTCGGCGAACAGCAGCGACGGCTCGTTCATGAAGGCGCGCGCCAGCGACACGCACTGCTGCTCACCGCCTGAAAGCTGGACGGGGTAGTGATCGAGCCGGTCATCGAGCCCGACCTGGTCCAGAAGCTCTCTGGCACGCGACGCGGCATTGGCGTCGCCGCGCAACTCCAGCGGCACCATGACGTTTTCGAGCGCTGTCAGGGTGTCCAACAGCTGGAAGTTCTGGAACACAAAACCGACCTTGCGGTTGCGCAGGGCCGACAACTCGTCCTCGTCGAACCCGCTCAACGGCTCACCGTCAACCAACACCTCCCCGGAGGTCGGACGATCGAGTCCGGCGCATAGCCCCAGCAACGTCGTCTTGCCGCTTCCCGACGGCCCGACTACGGCACACGTCGACCCGGCAGCGATGGCGAAGTCGACGTCGCGCAGCACGGTGAGCTTGCCGTGGGATGCGGTGAAAGTCTTGGTAAGGCGACGAGCTTCCAGTATCGGGGCTGCGGGCATGACCAGTACCGGGGCGGCGAGAGCGGATCTCTAGTGGCTTGTAACAGATGATCGTTGCATATCGCAGATGGGATTTGCGGGTGAGATCAAGGCGCGGCGAGGAGGGCGATAGTGGCCTAGTATCTACAATGGACAGCGTCAGTACCTGCACCGCTGGAGAGTCGCGCCGTGTCGCCCAAGCGTTTCGTTGGTCTCGCCGCTGCACTGGCGATCCTGCTGTGGGCCTACGACGGCACGGCGTTGCAGGAGAACACCGTCCTGTTCCTCGGCGACAGCCTGACGGCGGGAATGGGGCTTAGTCCGCAGGAGGCGTTTCCGGCGCTGATCCAAGAACGTGTCGACGAACGTGGCTGGCCATTCCGCGTGGTCAGCGCTGGAGTACCCGGCGAGACCAGCGCCGGCGGCTTGCGAGCTGTTGATTGGCTGCTGCGTAGCCCTGTCCGTGTGCTCGTGCTCGAGCTCGGCGCCAACGACGGGCTGCGCGGCACCCCGGTCGAGAGCACCCGAGCCAATCTCCAGGCAATTATCGACAAGGCTCGCCAAGCCCACCCGAACATCGAGATCGTCGTCGCTGGCATGATGGTCCCCACCAACTTGGGCCAACGCTATGGCAACGAGTTTCGCCAGATGTTCCCGGCACTCGCGGCCGCCAACGCTACAGAGCTCATCCCGTTTCTGCTCGACGGTGTGGGCGGTCAGCCTGAATACAATCGCACCGACGGGATCCACCCGAACGCCGAGGGACACCGCATCGTCGCGGACAATGTCTGGGCCGTTTTGGAACCGGTTCTGAGTCGACTCCTCCGTTAACGGTCGGCCGCCCACTGACCGACCACGAGATCAGCCCACTTCGCCGGCGAAGTCGGACAGGAAAGCGGGCGAGATCGACTGCAGCCAACGGGTACCGTCCCAGCGCGTTCGCAAACGCTCCACCAGCGCTTCCAGGAATTGCTCCGCAGCACGGTCCGCACCTGTGTCCTGGTCGGGAAACGGCAGCGAGCAGTTGAACACCAGGCGCAGGCGGGACCAGACGGTCTGGCTGGAGCGCGCCCCCTCGAACTCGGGCCAGCCGAGCCCCGCGCCGGCACCACCAGGCAGGGCGGAGAACGTGATGGTGAACGAACTATGGTTGATCATCACACGCGTTTTTCCCTGCCGAGCCAGGCGGTCGACTAGTACGTCCGCGCCGGCAGGTAGCAGGAGGGTCGCGGACTTGGGGCGGCGTAGGAGGCGTGACAACCTGCCGCCGGTCCTACCACCGAGCACTCCACGTAGTCCTCCCGGAGCATCGATGAACCTCGAGGAATGCCCGGGCACCGGCAGATCGTCGATCGAAAACTCCTCGACCTCGAGGTCGACCTCAGGTTCGCCGAGCATGGTGTCGATCTCGGCCAAGAACGCCCACGGCGCCAGTTCGACGAGCGCGCCCAACCGCACATCTGCGTCGGAGCTCAGCACCTGTGCCGAGGCTTCGTCCAAACCTCGTAGCAGACGCGCGAACAAATCGGTGGCCCGAGGCTGCGGGATCGCCCGGTTGATCTCCAGGACCATGGGCCGCGTCTGCACCGTCAGCTGCATGGTCTCGCGAATCGCCGGGTCGGTGACCACACGATACATCCAGGCAAGCTGCGCATCGGTGACCCGACGCGTGCGATTACCCTGACGAACGTAGTACGCCCGGCTACCGACGTTGCCACGCGCCCCGACCCGGGCGCAGGCATGCGGGTTGCCCGGCCGGCGCGGCACCTTCACGACCAGCAGGTCACCCTCCCCTCCGACAAGAAGCTCCACGTTGGCGGCGATCGATGGCACGACGCGGACTCGGCCGACCTCCGTCACCGCGGTGGTCATGGTGGTGAAATCGACCGCTAGCGTGGTCTCGAATACTCCCGCGCGATCCACGCCGACGACGATCCGTCCGCCGGCCCGATTGGCGAGAGCCACCATCTCGCGGGCGACCTCGTCCAGGCCTTCGTCGCTGGCAAACAACTGCGACGACAAGAACACGACACGCTGCGCGTCGGCCGGATATTCGGCGACGAGCTGCTTGACCTCCGCCGTGGTGGTCATGGGAGGTAGTTCGTCAGTCGCCGACCACCTTCGAGCCGGGAACGATCTCGTCGTGGTCGCCTTCGTCGAAGCGCACCCAACACTTCGTGCCGCCGTCGTAGTCGAGGGCGCGCAACACCAGCGTGGCCGGCTTGTCGAACGCGGTGCAGGGGGTCGAGCCCTCCGGGTCCAGGCCACGCCAGATGCGAATGAACGCGTTGTTCTCCCACTCCGCACCGATCGTGGTGTCGTTGGTATGCCCGGGACATACGCGAGTCTCCGGCGGCAGCTTCATCAGCACCTCCATGATGGAGTGCTTGATGTCGGCGTAGGTCGCGTGACCCGGAGCCAGCGTGCCACCGATCGTTCCTTCGAACAGGGTGTCACCAGTGAAGACGAGTTCGTCGTTGACCACTAGTGCCAACATGCCGACCGTATGTCCGGGCGTCAGCAGGGCGCGTATTCGCAGGTCACCGGAGACGATCTCGTCGCCATCGTTGAGATCGTGTTGGATGTCAGCGCAGAACTCACGCTCCGTCGGATGACCCCAGATGTCGACGCCGAAGCGGTCGACGTACACCGAGTTGTTGATCACGTGATCGACGTGGTGGTGGGTAAGCAGTAGGTGGGTGATGGTCACGTCGTTGTCTTCGATGGCCGCGAGAATCGGTTCCACCGGACCACCAGAGTCAATGAGAACCCCGTGCCCACCAGGCTTGTCCGCAACGACGAAGCTGTTCGAGAGGTAGCCGTCGCTCATGCTGCGCTGGATGATCATTTCTCTCCTCTACCGGGTTGCTTGCGCTGGCGGCGTCCGCAGTCTGGGCGCCGCGCTCAGAACGTGATGACCGAGCGGATCCCGTCCTGCTCCTCCATGAGGTCGAAGCCCTTCATGACCTCGTCGAGCGTCAGGTGGTGCGACACCAGGCCGTCGAGGTCGAGCTTTCCCTCCATGTACATGTCGACGAACTTCGGCACGTGGGTGCGCCCTTTGGCGCCTCCGAAGCTGCCGCCCTGCACCCGACGGCCAGTGATGAGGAACCGCGGAATGATATCCAGAGTCTCGCCCTTGCCGGCCACTCCCAGCACCGTGCACAGACCCCAACCCATGCGTGCCGCCTCGACTGCCTGCGCCATCACGCCGACGTTTCCGGTGGCCTCGAAGGTGTAGTCAGCGCCCATGCCCCCGGTTATCTCGACGATCTTGTCGACGGTCTCGGGACCGCCGACCATCGTATCGGTGGCGCCATAGTGGCGCGCCGATGCCAACCGGTCCTCGGACATGTCCACGGCAATGATGCGCCCAGCGTCGGCCAGCTGGCAGCCCGCGACGGCGCCTAGCCCGACGAGGCCACAGCCGAAGACGGCGCAGGTCGATCCCGGCTCCACCTCCGCCTTGTACAGCGCCGCCGCAAGACCTGTGGTTGCACCGCAGGCGAGCGTGCAAATCTTGTCGAGCGCCGCATCGGGATTGACCTTCGCCAGGGCGATCTCGGGCATGACCGTGTACTCGGCGAACGTGCTCGTGCCCATGAAATGCCGGATCGGCGTGCCGTCGACAGAAAGACGCGGCGTTCCATCGGGCAGGTAACCCTGCCCCTGCGTGTCGCGGATGGCCATGCAGATGTTGGTCTTGCCGCTGGTGCAGTGACTGCACTCACCGCACTCGGGCGAAAACAGGCACACAACGTGATCGCCGCGCTTCAGCGACGTGACCCCCTCACCGACTTCTTCGACCACCCCGGCGCCCTCGTGACCGAGCACCGTGGGTACAAACCCGCTCGGGTCGGCACCGCTCCAGGTGTACATGTCGGTGTGGCAGACGCCGCAGGCGTGCACCTTGACCAGCGCCTCGCCAGCCTTTGGCGGGGCGAGGTCGACGTCGTGGATCTCCAGCGGCTTACCGAACTCTTGCAGCAGCGCGGCGCGCATCTTCATGGCACGTCCTCCTGTCCACGGCGAACATCGGAATCTCTCTCGAACGACGGCGCACGGTAGCATACAGCGGAGCGATGTGGGTGGGGCAGGCTCGGGTCTTGGGGTCGCCGGGGGCATCGGCCATGAGCGCAGAAATAGAATCGCTGCTGTCACAACTCGAAGACACCGGAGCGCAACAGCTGACGATCTTTACCGACGCGAGCTCGGGGCTGCGCGCTTTTCTGGTGATCGACGACACGACGCTCGGCCCGGCCGCCGGCGGCACACGAACCTGGAGCTACGAATCGGCAGCGGACGCGGCCGGCGATGCCCGACGCCTGGCGCGCGCCATGACCCTGAAATGCGCCCTCGCGGGGGTCGACGCCGGCGGCGCCAAGATGGTGGTGATGGACCGCCCCGAGCTCGATCGAGCAGCGGCTTTCTCGATACTGGGCCAGCGGGTTGAGGACATGGGCGGCAGGTTCATGACCGCCGGCGACCTCGGTACATCGCGCGCCGACCTAGAGATCATGGCCTCGCGGAGCCGCTGGGTACGCACCGACGAGACGGATATGGCGGTCATGGTTGCCCGAGGAGTCGTGGGCTGCGCAAGCGCCTGCGTGGAGATCGCCGGACGCCCCGGTCTGACGGGACTGCGCATCGGCGTTCAGGGGTGCGGCAGCATCGGCGACGCGGTGGCGCGGGTATTCGCTGCTGCCGGAGCGCGGCTGGTGATCGCCGACCTCGACGAGCACGCCGCAAAGAAAACCGCCGAGGCCGTGGGAGGAACCGTCGTACCGGCGGCTGAGCTCTTGCGAGCCGACATCGATCTTCTCGCTCCCTGCGCCGACGGCGGCCTGCTGACAAGCGCGGCGGCAGGAGAGCTGCGCGCCTGGGCAGTGTGCGGTGCCGCCAACAACATCCTCGCGGCGCCAGCGGTGGAGGCGGTGTTCAAGGAGCGCGAGATCCTGTTCGTGCCAGACGTCGTTTCCTCGTCGGGGGCGGTGATCTTGGGGGTCTGCGATTTCCACGGACGTAGCGACCAGGAAGCGTTGCTCGAGGGGCTCGCGGACACGACGCGCGAGCTGTTGCAGGAATCGCTTGCCAGCGGTGAGTCAACGACCCGTCTGGCGGAACGCAGGGCTCGTCAGCGCATTGCGGCGGCGCGGTAGACGAGTCGCCGCTCGCGCCGGGTGGCTGACGTCCGTCAACGCCGGTGCAACCGCTCGCCCAGCACCTGTGCGGCTTCGGCAACGCGCGGACCCGGTACCAGCATCCAGCCTGCGGCGAGCGTCACCACCCGGACGTTCGCGAACCCCGGCAAGGTTCGCCACTCCATCTCGAGCATCGCCGTCGGCACGGCATCCTGTCCGTCGGTGCGAAGCTCCACGACGACGTCGGGAACACGCGCGATGACCGCCTCGAGCCCTGCCTTGAACCCTGGACGCTCCACATCGCCGAAGACGTTGCGCCCGCCGGCGATGGCGGTGAGCTCCTCGAGAAAACCGATGCCGCCGTTTACCCACAGCTCGGCGAAGCTACCATCGCGCCGGCCGAAGACCATCAGGACGCTCGGCGGATCGTCGGAAGCGTAGCGGGCGCGAACAGCGTCGAGGTCGGCGCGCAGCCTGTCTGCAGACTGCGCTGCTCGGTTTGAGAGGCCGAGCAAGTCTCCAATCGCCCGCATGTTGCGCAACAGATCAGCCACATCGGCGGTGGCGTATTCGTACGTAGCGATGCCGCTCCCTGCCAGCTGACGCCGCAGCGAGCCCTGCGACGGATCGATGATCGCCAGATCGGGGCGCAGCGTCAGAATCGCCTCCAGATCCGGGTCGATCAGGCCCCCTACGCGGGGAAGCCGCTCGACCTCGGCAGGCCAGTGGTCGAAGCTGCTCACGCCGGCGACGCGCTCGCCGGCGCCGATCGCGAACAGTACCTCGGTGGCCCCCGGCACCAAAGAGACAATCCGCTGAGCTGGCCCCTGCAACTCCAAAGACGCTGCGAACAGCGGCGGGATGACACCGAGCAGCCCCAACCACCGGAAGGCACTGCCCCTACGCATAGCGGATCCTCCGGCTCAGCAGCAGCATCAGAAAGAAGGGCCCACCGAGGGACGCAGTGAGGATGCCCACGGGCAGCTCCACCGGCGCCAGGAGTAGGCGGGCGGCAGTGTCACACGCGATCAGGAACGCAGCGCCGCCGAGCATCGAGGCCGGCAACACGATGCGATAGTCGTACCCTCCGAGCAGCCGTACGGCGTGCGGCACGAGGATCCCGACGAAACCCACCGGCCCCGCCACTGCCACCGCCAGGCCGGTGACCCACGATGCCCACAGCAAGCCGCTGCGCGTCGCCGCCGAGGCGTTGACTCCCTGCGCACGCGCCTCGTCGGGACCGAGGCTCAGTAGGTTCAGCGTGCGACCGGCGCGTAGCAGCGCCAACCAACCCGGCAGGCTCACCACCGCCAGCAGCAGCAGCATGCGGTACGTGGCAGCGTCCAGATCTCCCATCAGGTACCGGATCATGCGCGCCGTCTCGGCGTGATCCGAGAAGTACTGCAATAAAAGGACCCCGGCGCTGATCGTGAAATTGAGCGTCACACCGGCGAGCAACAGTACGGTTGGAGGCAGATCGCCGCGCCGCGACGTCAGCAACAGCAGCAGCCCGGTGGTTACCAGGGCGCCCGCCAACGCCATCAGCGGCACTGAAAACTCCGCGAACGCGGGCACTGGAGAGAAGCGAATGGCCAAGAATGCGGCCAGCGTCGCACCGGCAGTGACACCGAGTGTGTAGGGGCTGGCAAGCGGGTTGCGTAGTAGCGACTGGAACGTTGCTCCGGCGAGAGCCAGCGTTCCTCCAACCATGCACGCCAGTAGTACTCGTGGCAGTCGTGCCACGAAGAACACCGCCGCATCGGGGTTGTCGGCCCAGCTGAACGGATCGGCCCACACGCGCTGCAGGCTCACCGACGTGGAACCCACCGTCGGGGCGAGCAACAAGGCGATCGCCAACGCCGCCCCGCTGCCCGCCAATAGCATCGAGCGTCGACGCCGCGGTAACAATGTACGATGCCTCATCCGGCATCCGCACGGGAAAACGCGTCGGTACCATACGCTTCGTCGAGCAGAACGGGGCTCAGCGTCGCACTCGGGGTCCCCGCCGCCAAAACCTCGCCGCGACGGAGCACGACCACGCGGTCGGCGAGCTGACGCACCAGCGAGAGCCGATGAGTGGAGATCACCATGCCCACGCCCGACGACTTCAGGGTGGCGAGCGTCGCGGTCAACTCGAGGACGAATCCCGGATCGAGGGCAGCGAGCGGCTCGTCGAGCAGCAACAGCGCCGGTCGTGCCACCAAGGCACGGGCAAGCAGCACGCGGCGCTGCTCGCCGCCGCTAAGCTCGTCGAACGGACGCCGTATCAGGCGTCGGGCCCCCACCCGATGCAGCGCGCGTCCTACTGCCAACCACTCGCGCTGGCTCTCCCAGCCGCGCGCCGGTAGCAGGGCGTACATCCCCATCAGCACCATCTCGTATACAGCGAATCCGGTCGCCACCGGGATACGCTGCGGCAAGTAGCCGATGCGCTGGGCCCGTTGCTCGTGCGACAGGAGCGGGGACGCGATGCCGTCGACCTCGACCTGTCCGGCTTGTGGCTCGATCAGTCCTCCCAGAAGTCGCAGCAAGGTGGTCTTTCCGGCACCGTTGGCGCCGAGCAGGGCGACGCACTCGCCGCCCGAGACCCGGAGATCGACGCCGCACAGCAAGGGGCGATCGAAGCCGAACACGAGGCCGTCGGCACGCAGCGATACACCGGGTCGACTCGCGGTAAGGTCCGCGGTCCGTCTAGACAGACGTGCCTCCGCCATCGTGGTATCCCTTCCCGCGAGGGCCGGCCGGTGGCCGGTTCGGTTTCCTGGCTCTCGGATCGTCCTACTCACCGCCACCTTCCCGGTGCTACCAGTGGCGTTCCGGAGCCGACCGCACGACGCGGCCGCTCCTCGGGCGGCTTTCGTCCCCGATCACAGTTGCGCGGCAGCGCGGGATTCGCACCCGCTTCCCGACACAAGGTCGAACTGTCTACGCTTATACCATGGGCAGGTGAGCTGTGCCCGGAGTCGGAGAAGCGCGCCCATGCGGAGCCTGCAAGCACCCTGGAGTAGACGATGACGTCGACCGACGTTCGAGCGATCCGCAATGCGGTCATCTACGACGGGTCGGGTGGTCCGCCGCGCCGTGGCGACATAGTCATCGAATCAGGACGCATCGCTGCGCTCCACCCACCAGGTAGCGCGCCGGCGGCGGCGGCGCTCGACGCCGATGGCCTGGCGGTGTGCCCAGGCTTTATCGACATCCACGGTCATTCCGATGCAGCGCTGACTCACCCGGAAGCGCCGGACCTACTCGGTCCGTTCCTCCAGCAGGGAATTACGACTCAGGTGATCGGCAACTGCGGGCTCGGCGTTGCGCCGGCACCCGCGGCCCACCGCGACGCCCTAACGGCGTTCATGGCGCTCATCGTTCCACGCGGAACCGAGCTCGCCTGGGAGAGCTTTGCCGAATACTTACATCGCCTCGAGACGGTTGGCCCACCGCTGAACATCGCCGCGCTGGCGGCCCACGGCGCCATCCGCTGTGCGGTGAAGGGCAACGAGCCGGGGGTGGCCCGCGACAACGAGCTCGCGGCCATGTCAGCCCTGGTTCAGGAAGCTCTCGATGCGGGCGCCTTCGGTCTCAGCGCCGGCCTCATCTACCCACCCGGCATGTGGGCAGACACCGACGAGATCGTGGCGTTGTGTGCGCCGGTGGCCGCCGTCGACGGACTGTTCGCCTGTCATGTACGCGGCTCCAGCGAACTCGCAATCAATGCCGAGCGCGAGCTTCTAGAGATCGGTCGACGCACCGGAGTGCGACTGCAGCACTCTCACCATGAAGCGTTCGGACCAGGCCACTGGCATCTGACCCGCGAGACCATACGGCTCGAAGATGCGGCGCGACGAAACGGCATCGACGTGGCATCTGATGTGATCCCCTACCACGCCGTCAACACCACGCTGATGGCGATCTATCCTCCCTGGACGCTGGCCGAAGGTGTTCCGAAGCTATGCGAGAGACTGAGCAGCGGTGCGTACCGCCGCCGGGTCGCCGACGACATCAACACGCGTGTGCCTAGTTGGCCGCCCTGGGACGACGGCTGGGCGCACAACCTCGTGGGCGCCACAGGCTGGGACAACATCGTGCTCTTGCAGGCCTCGTCCGACTCCCATAGCGGCTGGCTCGGACGCAGCTTGAGCGACATCGCCCGACGCCGGCGGTCGACGCCGTTTGAATGCGCCGCCGAGATCACCGTCGCCTCCGGCGGCGATGTGATGGCCCGCTACCATGGAATCAGCGGCACCCCCGACGACGACGATGTTCTGCGTCAGCTTCTGGTCCACCCGCATCATGCCGTGGGAGTGGACGTGATCCTCAAGGGCGAGGGTGTGGCGCACCCCGGTGGCTATGGCGCGATCCCTCGAATGCTCGGACACTACTCGCGTGATGAAGGTTGGTTCGATCTGTCGGAGGGCATCAGAAAGGCAACTTCGCTGCCTGCTGAGCGCCTGCGACTGGCCGATCGTGGTCGGTTGGCGCCGGGCTACGCCGCGGACATCGTGTTGTTCGAGCCCGGACAGATCGGCGAGCGCCGCACCTGGATGGAGCCAGACCACAAACCGGCAGGTATTCATGCGGTGCTGGTCAACGGGACGCTGGTCGTCCGCGACGGAACGCGCCTTCCGGGCCGACCCGGCGCGGTGCTACGACACCAACGACGGTTTGATCTCTAGCAGGTGAAGGCGGTTTGTACTCGCGCTACTCGCCTGCCGCCCCGGTGCGACCGTATGCCGCATACAGCAGCGCGCCGACGCCCAACGCGACAGCCCCCGCCGCGAGCGAGATGCGATCCGCCCCGAGGATGATGGCGATCGACGTCAACACCGCCAGCACCGGCACCAGCGCACCACCCGGAAGACGAAAACCTCCGACGTCGCCGCCCTGGCGGCGCAGAACCGGTACCGAGGCGCAGGTGGCCACGTAATAGATCAGGCGCGCCACGGCGCTGACCTTGGCCATCTGCTCGAACGACCCAGACACGGCCAGTGCCCAGGCAACCCCGGCATAGAGCCATATGGAGGCATCGGGCGTCCGATACCGCGCGTGAATATGGGCCAGGAACCGCGGCAGCTGGCCGCGGTCGGCCATCGCATACATTACCCGCGGCCCCGCCAACATCGTACCGGCGTTCGATCCGGCGATCGAGATCACCCCGCCGATCGCCAGCAGCACCCCGGCGGCTGGCCCCAGGAAATTGGCAGCAGCGTCTGCCAGCGGTGTCTCCGATGAAGCGACGTCGGCCAGCGTTCCCACGGTAACCACTTGCACGGCCAGGAAGATGGCGCAAACGACCGCAATCGTGGTGAGCAATGCGAACGGCACATCGCGTCTCGGTGCTCGCGCTTCGCCGGCCGGCAACGTCGAAAGCTCGTAGCCTCCAAAGGCGAACATAAGCAGCAAGACAGCTTCGCCTGTGCCCGGAGTGATCGACATCGAAAAACCGGAGAACCGGCTGGGATCGACGAAGAACGCGCCGACGAGCACGAAGCCCACCAGCGGTACTAGCTTGCTCACCGTGAAGAGATTCACGGCCCATGAGCCGTAGCGCACTCCGAGAAAATTGATCAGCGCCAGCCCGCCGATGGTCACCGTGACCACCGCGACCCGGCCGCCGCCGCTCGAGGCGCCAGGGAGAAAGTAGGCCAGATAGAGTGCCAGCGCGTTGGCAAGCGCCGCCAGCGAGGCCAGCCGCGTGAGCCAGAGCATCCACGCAACCTCGAAACCGGCGAACGACCCGAACGCCTCGCGCGCATACAAGTAGGGTCCGCCGGCATTGCGAAATCGCGTCGATACCTCTGCGAAGCACAGCACGATCAGCGTGTTGGCAACGCCGGCAAGCACAAACGGCCACGGGCTCGAGGGCACGCCCACGAGCATCGCTACCGACGCCGGAAGCACGAAGATGCCGCTGCCGATGACCTGGTTGATGCCCATCGCGGTGAGGTCCCAGCGGCCCATCGCACGAACCAGGCCACGTTCAGCGTCGTTGGGCTCCGCGCTCATCATCCACCTCGAGATTGGCCCGTGCGCCGTCGGGCGTGGGGCCACCGCCACCTGCATACCGTTGGCGCCGCGACGCGAGGGTGAACGGACGAGTCAGATAATGCAACCAGTCGCAGCAGCAGTGTCGTCAAACAATATGAGATTGACGAGAGTTTCCGACGCGCCATTTGGCGGCGCCGCACAGGAGAAATGAACGATGGATTGGTTCCCGCAGGCTCTGATCTTCATGATCCCGATCGTCGGGGCGATCTCCCTGTTCAGCTTCCTGGCGGTCGTTGGTTGGGCCGAGCAGCGCCGCAAGGAGCGCGAGGCGTACTATCGCTACGAGTTTCGCAAGAAGCTTGTCGACGCTGGCGAAATGAATGCCCAGCAGGTTCAGGATCTGATGCGGTACGAGTACGAGGCCGAACAACATCGACGCCGGCAGGGCATGGTGGCGACAGGCTTTATCCTCTCGGGCGTCGGGGTGGGGCTGATCTTCGGGCTGCGATTCATCGACGACGCAGACGTGTGGATGGTCGGCAGCATTCCGCTGTTCATCGGACTGGCGATGCTGACGTACGCGCTGCTGTTCGCACCGAAGCTGGCGCTGCCGGCGCCGCCAGTTGGTGCCTTCCCCCGGCCTGGTGACGAGTAGGCCGGTCCGGTATCCGGCGGGGAGAGGTCACCACCGTGGGTCTGGCGAGCGCGAGGGCGGTCCACTGGGATAGACACGTGGCGAGCAGCGCAGAACGATGACGACGACGCCAGCACCGTGCGACGGGTACTAGCCGGCGACACCGACGCTTTCGAGGGTATCGTCACGCGCTCGCAGGGGCCGCTCGTCAACATGGCGTACCGCTTCTGCCGGGATCAGGCAGAGGCAGAGGAGTTGGCACAGGAGGCGTTTCTCCAGGTCTTCGGGGGCCTGCCACAATGGCGGCAAGAAGGACGGTTCTCGACCTGGATGTTCTCGGTAGCCCTCAATCTGTACCGCAGCGCGATGCGTCGGCGGTTGCCGCCGGCCGTGGCGCTCGACGGGCTAGACTCGTTGATCGCTGGGGATCGCAACATCGAGTTGGACAGTGACCTGCGCGCCGACGCAGTGCGGCGCGCCGTAGCGACATTGCCCCCGAAGTATCGCGACGTGATCGTCCTCTACTACTTTCATGAGATGGATCTGGCCGAGACAGCACGCACTTCCCGTCTGCGCGAGGGGACGGTGAAGGCGAGGCTGTTTCGCGGCCGCAAGCTGTTGCAACACAAGCTCGCTGGCATGACGTGCCGGCCATCGCTGGCAACCGAGGAGGCATGAACATGGACGACTTGGACCGCATCCTCACGAACGAACCGGTAGTGCACCCTACCGACGAGTTTACCGCTCGAGTGATGGAGAGGGTACGCGAGGAAGCCGAAATGCCGCCGCCGATCGAGTTCCCATGGGCTCGTTTCCTGCCGGGCTTCTTCACCTGCCTCGGCCTGATATTCACCACCTTCATGATCCTCGGCTGGACCGGAGGGGCGGGAATGGACCTCGACACCCAAAGCTGGATCGACGCCGCCAACACGAATCTAGGACACGCCATAGGCCTTGCCGGCACCGCGGTCCTCGGGAGTCTGATTGTAGCTGCGATGGCGTTCCGGTCGATCGGGCGCAGCGGAGCCTCGCCAACGATCTGAGGGGCGCGTTCTCGTGTTTGCTCAGTGGAGTGATCGAACATAGGCTCAATGAGCGCATGTTCGCGACTCGCGACCACAGAGAGACCGACTCTGTCAGGGTCGCCACCGTTGATCCTCGAGCCCCTGCCACTCGCGCCCATGGCCAAGCCGCCCGACAAAGAGTCGCCAGCGAAACAAACCGGATCGCTGCATGTGGTCTCGGCATCCGGCGCGCGCACACGTTTCCTGCGCGGCATGGTGACCCACGACCTGGTGCGCCGGGGCGTCGAGTTCGATGAGGCCTACGCGACCGCGCGTGATGTCCGCGACGCGCTCATGGACCGGGAGGAGGTCGGGAAGGACAAGCTGCGCGTGTTGATCGCATCCGCGTTGGCGGAGCGGTTGGGGCCTGAGGTGATTTCCGAACTGGCGGAACCGGACGAGGCCGAGCCGCGCATGGAGGTCATCACCAAGGGGCAGACCCATCCCTTTTCCAAGGGGCTCCTGGCCGAGACGATCTACGCAAGCGGTGTGACGGCCGAGCGCGCCTATCGCCTCGCCGCCCAAGTCGAATCCCAGCTGCGCAAGGAGTCCGTGTCCAGCTTGCCGAGCACCGAGGTCGCCCGCCGGGTCGATGTGCTGCTCGAGCAACATGCCGGCGTCAAGGCCAAGCTGCGCTACCGAATGATCCGACGCATCAACCGGCTCCCTCGACCGGTGATCGTCTACATTGGCGGGGCCAGCGGCACTGGCAAATCGAGCCTGGCGCTGCAGCTTGCCCGGCTTCTTCGCATCTACCGCGTCTCCTCCACTGACACGATCCGACAGGTGATGCGTATGGTGTTCACGCCCGAGATCTTGCCGGCGCTGCACCACTCGAGCTTCGAGCTTACCCACGAGGCAAACGTGACCGCTGACCACTCCTTCGCCGACAACCCCGACACGCTGCTCGAGAGCTACCAGGAACAGGCAAGACGAGTCTGTGTTGGCACGCGCGCGGTCATCGAGCGCACCATCCAGGAGAACGTCAGCATCATCGTGGAGGGCGTACACCTGTTGCCGGGCATCGTGCCGTTCGCGGACCTCGCCGGCGAGGCGTACCAGGTCGCCATCATGCTCGGGACCCCCGACGAGGAGTCGCTCCGCACTCGTATCCTCACCCGCGCGCCGGCGGGTTCACGCCGCGCCGAGCGGTACCTCGACGCGTTCGACGACATTCGCGCCATCAATGATCACTTGATGCAAATGGCCGAGGCACACGACATTCCATTTCTCGACACATCCCGTGATG
This sequence comes from Acidobacteriota bacterium, assembly GCA_965205505.1. Lineage (GTDB taxonomy): Bacteria > Acidobacteriota > UBA890 > UBA890 > WLXD01 > DASCOT01. The sequence continues at coordinate 575,470 of CBDBHB010000009.1, read as the reverse complement.
GCGACCCCGAGGTCCACGCGGTGCAATTGGTAACCGCCGAGCTCGAACGACAGGTGCCGGCCTTGGCGCATGCCGACTGGGTTGATGCGCACAGCGACACCGCAACGCTGCTGCTGATCATCGATGGCGTTGCTGACCGCGCCGTGCGTGCCCTCGGGGGTCGTACGCCGCTGCAGGCGGCCAACACGCCGAACCTCGACCGGCTTGCCCGGGAGGGAACGCTCGGCCTGGCGGATCCGGTAGCGCCGGGCGTGGTACCGGACACCGCGGCCGGAACCCTGGCCCTGTTCGGGCAATCGCCGCGTGCACTGAAGCGCGGTCCCGTCGAGGCACTCGGTGCCGGCCTGGAGATGTTGCCCGGGGACATCGCCTTACGCGCCAACCTGTCGACAGTCGACGACGACGGCAACGTGGTCGATCGACGAGCGGGGCGGATACGCGACGGCGCGGCGGCGTTGGCTGACGCCCTGGACGCGATTCGAATGCCCGAGAGCGTCACCCGCGGCGTGCAGCTGCGCGTCAAGGCGGCGACCGAGCACCGGTTGGCGATCGTCGCCCACGGACCCAACCTGTCGCCCGCAATCACCGGCAGCGACCCCGGCGACGGAGCACCGACCGGATCGCCGCTGACCGTGGAGCCCATTGACAGCGCCAACGAGGCCGCCGCTCATACCGCGCGCCTACTCTCGGCGTTCGAGGCCGAAGCACGTGCGGTACTGGAGATTCACCCGATCAACGAGAGTCGGCGACGACGGGGAGAACCCCCCGCAAACGCGCTGCTGAGCCGCGGCGCCGGACGACTGCACCGGCTGGTGTCCCTCGAAGAGGCTGGGATACCGCTGCACGTCTCGTGCATCAGCGGGGATCGGACGGTGATCGGCCTGGCGCGATGGCTGGGTGCGGAGACCGTCTACGAGCCGCAGATGACCGCCAATCTCGATACCGACCTGTCCGCAAAAATCGCGGCAGCGATGAGCGCCCTCGAGCAAGGCGACCTGACTATCCTGCACGTCAAGGGTGCAGACATCGCCGCCCATGACCGTCGACCCGACCTCAAGGTGCAGTTTCTCGAGAGACTCGACCGGGAGCTCGGCGTACTTCTCGACGCCTACGCCGACAAGCCACTGCGGGTAGGTGTGGCCTCGGACCATGCAACGTTGTCCGAGAGCGGCCAACATGCCGCCGATCCGCTGCCGGTATTGCTGTGGGGTGCCGGCTTCGAGGCCGACAGCGCGGAACGCTTCGACGAGTCGGCGGCAGCGGTGGGCGCGCTGGGTCGCTTCCCACTCCAGATACTGCTCGGTCGGCTATTCGAGCTCGGCTAGCCGTTACTGTGTGGCGGTCGTAGGCGGGCTCTGGCCGATCAGCGCGTCACGCAGGAAACCCGGGGTCCCATCAGCCAGGGCGACTCGATAGTAGCTTCCGGTCGCAGCCCAAATGCGTAGCGGCGTGCCCGCGTCGAGCCGGCGCAAGGTGTCGGACCGGCGGCTGGGGCGCTCGTGAAGCAATGTCTCGTCGGCGTTGGTGACTCCCCAGCTGCCGAGCCTGCTGGCGTCGGCGCTCACCGCCGTGGGGTCGCTGCCCGGCTGACGCAGGAAGTTCATCGGATCGATCGGTCCGCGGGAGTAGATGGCGAAGTGCAGGTGTGGTGGCGTCGTGCGCGCGTTGCCACTGTTGCCGACATAGCCGACCACGTCGCCCGGCCCTACCCAGCTGCCCTCCACGACCGCCTGCGAATCGAGATGGGCGTAGTAGAGGCTCAGGTCTCGCTCGCGGTCGTGCAGCCATACGACGTTGCCGCCAAGGCGCTGCTCGCTGACTCGCCGCACATACGCACGCGAGGTCGCCAGCGCCGGAGTGCCACGTGGGGCAAAGATGTCGACCCCGTGATGGCTGCGGCGACCGGCGTCGCGCGGTGCACCGAACGCGCTCTGTATATCGGTGACGTCGTGTTCCTGTACCGGGAACTCGAGCGAAGCGACCAGGCGCATCTCGAGCTCAAACTCGCCGCCCCGCAGTAGCTCAGGCTGTAATCTGACCAGGTAGTCGGCGTCGCGCCGTGGCTCGAACGCCAGGCGAGTTTCGGTCGCCGGAGCGCTGGCCACGTGCAACGGCTCGGCGTCTTCCTCAATGCGAAACAAATCGAGGAAGACACGAACCGGCTTATCCGCCTCGAGACCGACCACTACCTCGATACGCTGGCCACGAAGCGCCGCGAAGTGATAGCCGGAGGCATGCGCGGCACGAGCATCGAATGCCCCTCGCTCGCGGTACGGCAGCTGCAGTCGAACCGGGTCTTTGGCGACGCTCGCGGCGATCGCGACCCACTCGCGCGCCAGGGCCGTCGACGCCAGGCCCGCCTCGGAAAGGCCGTGCCGGTACGCATCCCAGGCGCTACTCGGTCGGTACGGCTCGGGAACGATCTCCTCCTGGGCGCACGACGAGCACACCATCAGGAGAATGAGCGCGGCGCGGCCAAGACGGGATTTCTGCACCGAGATATCCGGGGATGGGCAGCTCGAGCCAGGCCACCGGGTTGAACAGTGCACCATTTAACCATGCCCCCGGCACTGTCAGCATCGATCAGGCGGTCGCCATCACAGAGGTATGATCAGCGCATGAACCCCATTCGCCTGCTGCTGCTCGGGATGGCTGACTCCCCGACCTGGAAACGGCTGCTAACCGGATGGTCGGTCACCCATCGCGTTGTCGCCCGCTTCGTCCCTGGCGAGACTCTCGAAGAGGCGCTCGCGGCAGCTCGGCAACTCAACAACAACGGCATGATGGCAACGCTGAACCCGCTCGGAGAGACTGTGGCCGGCCCCAAGGAAGCAACCGCTGCGACCGATGCGTACATCGAGATCCTGGAGCGGGTTGCTGGCGAGCGGCTAGATTGCAATATCTCCGTCAAGCTCACGCTCCTGGGCCTCGACCTGGAAACTGAGCTGGCGACCGCCAATCTCGAGCGCGTGCTGTCGAAGGCAGCCGAGCACGGCAACTTCGTGCGTATCGACATGGAAGCATCTGAGTACGTCGAGGCTACGCTGTCCATCTATCAGATCCTGCGACGTCGCTTCAACAACTTCGGACTCGTCCTGCAAAGCTACTTGCTGCGCACCGAGGACGACGTCGAGGCGTTGGTACGAACCGGAACTCCGCTGCGAATCGTCAAGGGTGCCTACAACGAGCCCGAACATGTGGCGTTTGCCTCCAAGCGCGACGTCGACCACAACTACGCTCGTATCCTCGATCGACTGGCGCAGGATGACGCACGGGGCAACGGCGTATGCGTGGCGGTCGCCTCGCACGACGGCGCGCTCGTGGCCCATGCCCGCGAGCTCATCGACCGGCTGAAGCTCGACGGCTGGGAATTCCAGATGCTGTATGGCATCGGGCGTCAGCTACAGCGCCAGCTCGTTGACGACGGCTACTCGGTGCGCGTCTACGTGAGCTATGGCCCGAGCTGGTATCCGTGGTTCATGCGGCGATTGGCGGAGCGCCCCGCCAACATCGGTTTCTTCTTGCGCCACCTGTTCGGCTGAAGTCGCGGCACCGCAGCGGCGGTCGAAATCCCCTCGGACGCACGGTACGCTCTGGGGAACCCGGGCGGCCGCGGAGGGCGTCGAGCCTACAGTGGGCACCAGACGGCCAGTCACCTCACCAGGAGAGCCATCGTTTGGGCATTTCGGCTACAAAGATCAAGCGAGGCATGGTCCTGGAAGTCGACGGTGAGCTGCTACGTGTCCAGGGGTTCACCCACGTCACACCGGGGAAAGGTCAAGCGGTGATGCAGACGAAGCTGCGCAACATGCGCACTGGGACGCTGATCGACAAACGCTTCCGCTCGGCCGAGACGTTGGAAACGGCACACGTTGACCGGCGCACCATGCAATACCTTTTCTTGGACGGCGATCTCTACACTTTCATGGACCAGGACCTTGAGACCTACGAGCAGTCCGGCATGACCGCTGACAAGCTCCAGGAGGAGCTGCCCTACTTGCTGGCGAACACCGAGGTCAAAGTCACCTTCGTGGGTACAGAGGCCCTCGGGGTCGAGCTGCCGGGTACCGTCGAGATGGAGGTCACGCAGACGGATCCGGCCATCAAGGGCGCCACCGCCGCGGCGCAGACGAAACCGGCGACGTTAGAGACTGGTCTGGTGATCCAGGTTCCTCCGTTCATCAACCAGGGCGACCGTGTTCGGGTCGATACGAGCACCGGCGAGTACTTGACGCGGGCGAATTGAACCGCACCGCGGGATCCACGGATCGCCGCCAGATGACGACCGTATCGGCGTCAATCGGCGAATCAGCCTCCGACCCGGCCATCGGGCGGCGTCTCGCTGCCGACCTGCTGGCGGCCACCATCGGCACGCTGCTAGCATACGTCCTCCTGCTCTATCTGCACGGCGAGCGACATCCGGGTTGGATCTGGGCGCTTGTCTGCGACGGCCTGGGCGGCGTGGCGACGCGACGGTTCGTGCGCCCCAGCTACTCGACGTTCCCCCCTACGTGCGACGTCTGCTGAGCGCCGGGGTAATCACGCTGGGGACGGTGTTTGCCACCTGGGCCACGCTCGCTCGCGAGCCGGCATCGTACTGGCTGCTGCGCTGGCGCGAGGCGATCACCCTGCCGGTATTGGGTGTGAGCGTAGGCCTCGGGGTGGCGTCGTTGATCTATACCTACCGGCGCCTGGAGCGGGAGATCGAGGCCAAGCAGCAGCTGGAGGACGACCTTCAGATCGCCAGTCGAATTCAGCAAAGCTTGCTGCGCGGACGAGTGCCGACCCGGTCGTGGGTAGAGACGCATGCGGTCAACATCGCCTCGCGGCAGGTGGGTGGCGACTACTACGAGGTTCTCGACCGCGGCGATCACGGCATCTGTTTCGCCGTGGGTGACGTGTCCGGCAAGGGTGTGCCTGCCGCGTTGCTCATGTCATCGCTACAATCCGCGTTTCTTGCCGCCCACTCGGTGCATGACGACCTCGCCGAAATCTGCCGCCTCGTGAACCGATTCCTGGTCGAGCGCACGGCACCCGAACGGCACGCGACCTTCTTCGTCGGGCATCTGACACCGGGTGGAACCTTGCGCTACGTGAACGCCGGCCACAACCCCCCGCTGATCATCGGCCCAGCCGCGGCGCACCGGTTGTTCGGCGGTGGGCTACCGCTGGGGCTGTTCGCCAACAGCGAGTACGAGCTACAAGAGCGCACCATGGAGCTCGATGAGATCCTGTTGATATATACCGACGGCGTCACCGAGGCTGTCGACGGCCGCGCCGAGGAGTTCGGCGAGGGGCGCCTGGAGCAGGTGACACGAGCCCACCGCCATGGTACCGCAGCCGACATCAGCGCTGCGGTGCTCGACGCGCTCCATGGCCACACCGGACCCGATGCGGAGCAGGCCGACGACCTAACGCTGCTCGTCGTACGACCGCTCGAGCTCACCACTTGAGTACCGAGACAGCCGCGCCGGAGCGACCGGCGCACCGACGCGGCATCCGCGGTGTGGTCTCGGACCTCGCCGCTGCTCTCGGCGGAGCGATGGTGTCGTTGCTGCTGCTCTGGTATCTCCACGGCGCCTGGGAGCCGAGATGGGCCCTGCTTTGCGGTGGGCTCAGCGGGATCGTCTTTCGTCGTCTCGTCGAGCCGAGCTACGCGAGCTTTCCCGCCTACCTTCGCAACCCCCTAGACAAGGCGCTGATCTTGCTCGGGACCATCGTTACCAGCTGGGCGACGCTGGTACGCGAACCGCCCTCATATTGGCTGCTTCGCTGGCGGGAAGCCGTTACCTTGCCGGCTCTGGCCGTGGTCCTCGGCCTGGGACTGGCCGGCGTGATTTACTCTCACGCGCGCATGCGACGAGAGATCGAGGCCGCCCGCTCGCGCGAGGCAGCGATGCGAGAGGCGGCGCTGCACGCGCGCCTCAAAGCGCTGCAGGCGCAGATCAACCCGCATTTCCTGTTCAACGCCTTCAATGCGCTCGCCGAGCTGACCCACGATGAACCCGCCGTTGCCGAGCAGCTGGTCGGCGACTTGGCGCATCTGTTGCGCTATACGCTGCGCTCGTCCGCCGAGGGCACCGTGCCGCTGTTTCGGGAGCTCGAGCCGGTTGGCCACTACATTCGAGTCGAGAAAGCGCGCCTCGGAGAGCGCCTGCGATTCGAGCAGGACGTCGACCCGGCGGCTCTGCAGCGCAGCATTCCGGGATTGGTGCTGCAACCGCTGGTGGAGAACGCGGTGCAACACGCGGTGGCAACGCGCGCCGAGGGAGGTACCGTGCGCATCAAGGTGGAGTGCACCACCGAGACACTGGTTGTGCGCGTCGAGGACGACGGACCTGGACTGCCAGCTGAGCTGCAACGCCGTCTGGCGATCAGCGCCGACGACTCGTCGCTAGCGGCCGTCGAGCTGAGCCGGGGAACGGGTGGCGCCGGCGGCGGCCTGGCCAACGTCCTGCAACGCCTCGCGCTGCGTTATCGCGGCGCTGCCACGCTGGTTGCCGCCGAGCTCAACCCCGGCACACGAATCGAGATGAGGATACCGTCATGAACATCCGCGTCGTAACTGTCGACGATGAGCCGCTCGCTCGCCGCCGCCTGAAACGCCTGCTTGCGGAGCACAGCGACGTCGAGCTCGTCGGGGTGGCCGCAAGCGGCACCGAAGCGATCAAGGTGGTGCTCGAGAAACGTCCCGACGTAGTCTTTCTCGACGTCCGCATGCCCGACAAGGACGGTCTAGAGACCTTGCGCGCGCTGCACGAGCATCTTCCCGAGAGGGTGCGACCGCTGGCCGTCTTTACGACGGCCTACGAGGAACACGCCGTCGACGCCTTCGCCCTCGAAGGTACCGACTATCTTGTCAAGCCGATCGATCGCGAGCAGTTGTCGCGAGCATTGAGGCGCGTGCGACAGGGGCTGTGGCAGCGGCGCCCGCCGCTAGATCAGGCGGCAACGCCAACCCCGACGCCAGAAGACACCCGCCGCGTGAGTGGCCATCTGGCAGGTCATCGAGCCGGCAAGATCGTCAACCTCCAGCTCGAGGACATCGCTTGTGTGAGCGTTGAGGACACCATCACCTGGGTCGACACGCCACAGGGACGCTACCGCCTCAAGCAGGCGCTCCACGAGGCCGAGGAGCGGCTGCCCTCGCCGCCCTTCGTTCGCGTCTCTCGCGCCGCAATCGTCAACCTGGAGTGGGTCGATCACCTGGCGCCCATGTTCTCGGCCACCTATACCGCCGTGTTGCGGCCGGCGGTCGGCATCCAGGTTCACGTGTCGCGGCGCCGCGCGCGCCAGCTGCGCGAGCTGCTCGGATGGTAGCTACAACCGCGGCAGCCGCCACCGGGGTGGCCACTCGAACGATGCTATCGACCAGTGGCACGGCCACCCGGCCATTCCGCTTCATTCCGTGGGCGTGTCCCCACGAGGCTGCGATACTGCAGACTGCCCTGCTACGTTGCCTGCAGAACGTCGGAAACTACGCATGAGAATCGCCACTCGGCTGAGGATCCCCGCCGCCGCTTCGACCACCGTGTGCCTCGTATGCGTCGGCATGTTTCTGTGGCTGGCACCGATGGCGGCCGGGATCGAGGAGGGTGCCGCCGCGACAACCGCTCCGTTGCCGGCACAGGACCCCACGGAGCCGCCGGCCGCGACCTCCGTAGCGCAAGCACCTGCGGCAGCGGCCGTCGAGCCCCCGGAACGACCGCGGTTCGCCAGCGTGCTGAGCGAGCGCGTCCGCGACGTCGGCGGCGACATCTTTCTGTGGGGCCAAAGTGTCACCTTGGCCGGACGTGTCGGGCACAACGCCTTCTTCGGTGCACAAACGGGCACCGTCTCCGGACACGTCGAGGGCGACGTCTTCGCGTGGGCAGGAGGCGTCATGGTGTCGGGAGAAATCGACGGCGATCTTTACGTGGGCACTGGCGGCGTCTCGATCCTCGAGGGCGCGATCATCCATGGCAACGTGATTTGTTTCTGCGGCTCGATCAACTTGGACGGAATGGTGCACGGAGCAATTCTCGGCAGCGCCGGCAGTGCCAACATCGGCGGCACTGCGTACGCCATCGACATGGAGGTCGGCAAGCTGGCGCTGGCGGAATCCGCCATCGTCCACGGCGACGTCACCTACGAGTCGAACGAGGAGGCCGAGATCGCCGACACGGCGCAGATCGGCGGCGCGCTGAGCTGGAACCGCGAGGTAGACTCCGATGACGCAGAGGCCGACGAGGTGGCGCGCTTCAGCTTCTGGGGCATCGCCTGGACGGCCTGGACGTATCTGAGCAACCTGATCGTCGGCGCCGTATTTCTGCTGTTGGGCGGCCCCGCGGCGCGTGCGCCGGCAACGAGCTTGCGCAACAACCCGGCGCCGGGGCTCGGTTTCGGCTTCGTAGTGGCGGTGGTCTTCCCGGGCGCGTGTCTTGTCGCTATCGCCCTCATCGTAACCCTGCCCTTGGGCGTCGTCGGGCTACTGCTATTCGGGCTCGGCGCGTTCATCGCGCGATTGGTAGCGGCGCAGTTCGTCGGCGACTGGTTGCTGAGCCGCCTGGGCCGAGAGGGCTCGTCAGAGTACCTTTCGCTCGCCGTGGGCTTGCTGCTGCTCGTCCTCGTCGCGGCGATCCCCTACGTCGGTTTCTTGATCCGGATGGTGGCGATCATTCTCGGAATCGGCGGTATTTATCTGGCGCTCAGAGACGCCGGTTTTCCGGTGTTGGTGGCACCACGGTCGACATCGAGCACGGCGACACGCTGACCCACGCATGGTGATCCAGGCAGCAGGGCTGCGGAAAGAGTACGGCTCGACGGCAGCGCTCCGTGGCATTGATCTCGACATCGACAGCGGCGGGGTGGTGGGGATCTTGGGTCCCAATGGCGCCGGCAAGACGACGCTCGTGGAGATCTTCGAGGGGCTCCGGCAGCCGACGTCGGGCAGCGTCTCGGTGCTCGGACTCGATCCCGCGACACAGAGCCGCAAGCTGAAGGAGCGACTCGGGGTACAGCTGCAAACTACGGCGCTGCCGACGGAGCTCACGGTGCGCGAGGTGCTCCGGCTGTTCGCGTCGTTCTACGAGTCGGCGCAATCTGCGGATGCCATCCTCGAGCGAGTTGACCTCGAGGGGCTGGCCGGCCAGAAGGCCGACACCCTGTCGGGCGGCCAGAAGCAACGGCTGGTGGTCGGCATCGCGCTCATCCATGACCCCGAGCTGGTGATGCTCGACGAGCCCACGACAGGTCTCGATCCGAAAGCGCGCCGAGACCTGCACCAGATTGTTCGAGAGCTGCGTGACCAGGGGCGTACCACCCTGCTGACCACGCATTACATCGAGGAGGCCGAGCACCTGTGCGATCGCGTCATCATGCTGCGACAGGGCGAGATCGTGGCCGACGGCACACCCTTTGATCTGGTCGGCAAGTCGAAGGAATCCTCTACTATCTGGATCCAGGTGGACGGCACCATGGATCCTGCACCGATGTTGGCCGCCGGCGTGGAGGCACTCGGGCAGCAGGGCGTTCATCACAAGTTCTCGACCGGCGATCCTACCGCCACGATTCTGGCCCTGGGCGACATGCTGAGATCGCAGCGCCTGCGATTGATCGACCTCCGGCTCAAGCGCCCAACGCTTGAGGACGTCTATCTGGAGCTGATGGGAGGCGACATCAAAGAAGAGCGCGCGGAGGAGGTCTTGCCGTGAGCTACTTGCGCGGATTGGGCCCGCTTACGCACGCCGGGCTGCTGCAGGCTTTCCGCTCACCGACCTCGCTGTTCTGGAACCTCCTGTTCCCGCTCATCTGGCTCTTCCTCTACGGCTTCATCTTCTTCCGCAGCGTCGGAGACAAGGTGCTGATGATGCCGGGTTTGTTCACCATCACCATCATGTCAGGAGCGTTTTTCGGCGTCTCGTACTTGATGGTGAAGGAACGCGAGTCCGGCATCCTACGACGCTATCGCGCCACACCGGTATCGCCTACGACGATCGTGTTAGCGAACGGCATTCGGGCCGTTGTCACCATGTCGTTGGCCATCGCCACGCAGGCGACCGTGGGTTGGCTGGTGTTCCGCTATCAAGTCGACGGCTCGCTGTTGCTCACCGTGTTGGTGCTGTTGATCGGCGCGGCGGCGTTCGTGCCGCTGGGGCTATTTGTCGGCAGCGTGGCGCAGGACATGCGCAGCGCTCCCGCCATCACCAACCTGCTGTTCTTTCCCCTGGTGTTCGGATCGGGTGCCGCATTGCCCGCCTTCATGCTTCCAGAGTGGGCGCAAACAGCATCGCGGCTCATCCCCTCGAGCTACCTTGTCGAGTCGCTCCACGGCGTGATGGTCAGAGGATATGGATTGCCCGAGCTGGCGGGCCCCATCGCCGTGCTTTTTGCGACCATGGGCGTCGGCATCTGGGCCAATAGTCGTCTGTTCCGCTGGGAGAGCAGCGAGCCCATCGATCGACGTAACCTGCTGGTGACCGTAGCGGTGATCGGGGCCGTCTACGTGGTGGCGGCGTTGATAGCGCCGGCGTTCCAAATGACCCGCGCCCCCGGTGGCGGCTAGTGGCCTGACCCCGCTAAGGGCTTCGGCCCGACGGGGGGGCCAGGCTATTCTCTGTCGGTAGCCAAAATCCGTAGCGAGCGTTCTTGTTTTCCGCCGGAGTAAACGATGCTGAAGCTCAGCCGCTCCGATCTCGTGCTGACCGTCCTCGGCGTGGTCGGTTTGGCGGTGGTCGTCTCGCTCTATCAGTCGGCGTTCCCGCTGGCGCTGGTAGAGATGCAGGTCACTCGCGAAGAAGCTGTAGCCAAGGCCACCGAGTTTGTCGAGGGACTGGGCGCCGAGCTAAGCGATTTCCGACACGCGGCGATCTTCTCGGGCGAGAGCGAGGCGCTGATCTTCCTTCAGCGCACCGTGGGTGACGACGAAGCCGGACGCTGGGCCAGGGAGGAAGTCCCGATCTGGTTGTGGAATGTGCGCTGGTTCAAGCCACTCGAGACCGAGGAATGGCTCGCGGAAGTCGGAGTTGATGGTGAGCTCGTGGGCTTTCGCCACATCGTCGAGGAAGCGGCTCCCGGGGCCGATCTCGACGAGAGCACGGCACGCAGCATTGCTGAGGCCTTCCTCGGAGAGCACGAGTGGAATCTATCGCAACTCGAGGCGGTGTCCTCCTCTGCCGACAGGAAAGACAATCGCACTGACCATCTCTTTGTATGGAAGGTCAGCGGTACCGACATCGTATGGAAGGAAGACGGCTCCGACGTTGGCACTGGCTACTCGCGTGTATCTATTCGGGTACTCGGAGATGAGATCGGGGGCTATGTGCGTACGGTTCGCGTTCCGGAACAGTTTTCGCGGGAACTGCAAAGAACACTGAGCGTCGGTCAGTTCCTGGCGCTTGGTGCCATCGGGCTCATGATTGCGATGGCCGTCGCGGCCGGTTTCATCGCAATTCGTCGCTTCCGTACGGATGCCATCGATTGGCGCCTTTCCGTCGTGTTTGCCGGCGTGGTGACGGTCGCGTTCTGGGCAGCCATGGCCACCACCTGGCCAATGTTTGCATTCGCGTACCAAACACAAATCTCGTTCCCTGTCTACGTTGGCGTCGGTGCGATCGGGTTACTTGTGCTCGGTCTACTAATCTATTTCGTGCCAATCGTGTTCTGCGCTGCGGCAGGTGAGTCGATGGCACGCGACCACTTCCCCGACAGCGTCCGTGGGCTCGCCGCCACGGCCCGCGGAAAACTCTTTAGTAGAGAATTCAGCGCGGCGGCGCTACGCGGCTATGCGCTGGCGGCCGCGCTGCTCGGCTTCCTCACCGGCTTCTACTGGTTTGCACAACGCTACATGGGCGCTTGGCTACCCGCCGAGGGCCCCTACTCGGAGATCTTCAACAACCTGTTCCCGTTTCTCACACCGCTGACCATCTCTCTCGTTGCCGCGATCTCCGAGGAAACCATCTACCGCCTGTTCGGGATCTCACTGTTTAAGAAGCTATCGGGGTCGACCACCGTGGCGTTGATCGTCCCTGCTGCAATCTGGGCCTTCGGCCACTCGACATACCCGGTGTTTCCGGTATACATCCGCGGCATCGAGTTGACTATCGCGGGCGTCCTCTTCGGGATCGCGTTCCTGCACTATGGCCTGGTGACATGCATTGTTGCCCACTATGTGATCGACGCGGTGGCGCTCGGGATTCCGTTGGTCACGAGCGGCAACTCGACCTATCTGATAAGTGGACTGGCCATCATCGGGCTGGCGCTGGTGCCAGGAGTGGTGGGCTTCTTCGCCGGCCGTAGGCGATCCGGCCCCACGGCCGCCACACACATTTAGTGTCCTGACTCAGGACACTAGCACCAAGCGGTTCGCACACGGCTCTCGAAGTCGACGACACCGTGGGCGGGGCACCGGCGAATCTACATCGGACCACCGCCGCGACGGCGCGTTAGCATTGCGGGCTCACCCCTCCATCGAGGAAGGAGCAGCCCATGTTGCGAGCCACACGCCAGATACGTACCGTCGCGCTCATTGCCGCCACGTCGGCAGCTTTGCTGCTGCTGGCCGCGCCGGCAACCGCCCAGCGAGGCCCCGAGCGCGGCGCACTGGTCATCGTCGGCGGCGGCATGCGCGACCCACAGATCCTGGAGCGTTTCATGCAGCTCGCGGGCGGCAACGACGCCCCGATCGTGGTAATCCCCACCGCCGGGGGCGCCCCCGACTATGACCTCAGCTGGGACGGCATGGCCGCCTTTCGCGAGGCCGGGGCGTCGCGGCTTACGCTGCTGCACACTTACGATCCCGACATCGCCAACCGCGATGGCTTCGCGGCACCCATCCGACGGGCACGGGGCGTATGGTTCACCGGTGGCCGGCAATGGCGGCTCGCCGATGCGTACCTGGGGACACGGGTCGAGGCCGAGCTACGCGCCTTGCTTGGTCGGGGCGGCGTGATCGGCGGCTCGTCGGCCGGAGCAACGATCCAGGGCGAGTATCTAGCGCGCGGCGATACAAACGGGAACACCATCATGATGGGCGATCATGAGGAGGGCTTCGCGTTCGTCACCGGAGTTGCGATCGATCAGCATCTGCTGCAACGCAACCGCCAGTTCGACCTACTCGAGATCGTCGCAGCACGGCCGGACCTGCTCGGCATCGGGATCGACGAGCACACCGCCATCGTCGTGCGCGGCAACCGGTTCGAGGTGATCGGTCGCAGCTACGTGGCAATCTACGATTCGCAGCGCCGCATCGACAGCGGTGGCGACTTTTACTTCCTCGCCCCTGGAGATCGCTACGACTTGGCGGCACGGGAGGCGTTTCGACCACAAGCGACCCTGCAGCCGCTCGAGCGCGTCGTCAAGCGCGAGGCCGGTCACGGGTAGAGTCCCGCCGCCAAGGACGTCGCCGAGGAGTGAGTCGGCGCCGGCGCAACCTAGTCCTGGGCCGGCCTCACCTGATCACGGTACATTTCTAATACGTAAACATAGGTAAAAATGACTCCAGATGATTTTCGTCTTCTGATTCAACCATCAAACGGTCAGTACTTGTCGGTACTGATACCTACGAGGGCTCGATGGCCAGAGACAGCAGACGACGACTGCGCAACTACCTGTTCCGACCGCGCCTGCAGCTCCGCTACGCGCTGATGTTCTTCTTCCTCGCCTCGATCGGCGCCGGAGTCGCTCAGCTAGTCTCCTACCTAACTGTTCGCCGTGTCCTTGAACGCATCCTCAGCGAAGCGGGCGCCAGCGCTGCAGCGCTCGCTCAGGTGATCGACGTCACCATCCGCGCCGAGCTGTTGCGCGTCGTTTGGATACTACCGATCCTCGGCATCGCCACGGCCGTGTTTACGGTTGTCGTTCTGCACATTTTTGTCGGACCGCTGGTGCCCATCAGCCGACACATCCGCAGGCTCACCGAAGGCGACTACGACATGCATTCGCAGCTGCGCGCCGAGGACGAGTTCGTAGAGGTCGTCGACGACCTGAACAAGCTTTCGGAGACGCTGAAGGCGCGCCACGGAACGCCGTCACAGGAAGCGCGACTAAAAGCGACCGGTACGGACTGATTCTCGCTCATCGAGTTGCTCGTCATCATGGCAATGGTGATGGTCCTATCAATGATAGGCGTAGCGCAGTTCATTACCGCCCACGATCGCGCCCGCCAGCGAGGCACGCTGGCCGATCTGCGCACCATCGCCGGCGCCAACGGCGCGCACGCAGTCGACAAGGGCGACCATGCCGACACCTCACCTTCGCCGACCTGCAGCCGTACTACCTGGCCGTAGTGCTTCCGCTCGACCGCTGGGGCTTCGCCTGGAGCTACGAGCACACCACCGACTCCTACACGCTGTCGTCGCTGGGATCCGACGGTGTGTCGGGGCCGGCTGCGCCGGCTGGATGGAACGGCGACCCGTTCGAATGCGACTTGGTGGTGTGGAACGGGAACTTCATGCAGGCTCCGGCGACAAACTGACGCCACCGAGAACCGGCGGCGCGACCAGCAAGCACGCCGGTCGTCCGGAGCAATCAGGGCTTCGCTGTTGCTGGCATCTCCACCTGCCGTAGCGCTGTGTCGAACACGACGGCGACCTCGTGACCCGAGCCGCTGAGCTCCGACCGACTCACCGTACCGTAGATCATCGTGCGGCCGATCTTGCCAGCCCCGCGCGGAAAATGTGTCAAGCAGCGTACCCCCGGCGACACTCCTTGATCGAGATGCGCCATGAGCCCGCCGCAGCCTACGTTGACGGTCTCGCCGGTGGCGCGAAAGGGGTTTTCGGCGCCATCGTAGCCGTGTATCTCGACGTCGAGAACAATCGGCAGCGCCATTGGCCGCCGATCATGAGTCCGGCGATCATCCTGTGCTTGACTCACATGCAACCCCCCCCCTACGCACACCCAGCAATTGGCAAACAGAGTGTACAGGGCCACCATGCGCCATTGCACCAGACCGTTAGCTCGCCACGACGAGGTACGCGAAGGGGCGGCCGGTTGTGCCTTCGGGGTTCAGTCGCTGAACCATGCGCCGATTCTTGTCGGATCGACGTTGCCGCCACTGAGCACGACCCCGACGCGAAGGTCATGCACATCGACGACGTGCTCCAGGACGGCCGCCGCCGCAAGCGCGCCAGTGGGCTCGACGACGATCTTGAGACGCTCGAACAAGAACCGCATCGTTCGCAGCAACGCTTCGTCCGATACTGTCGCCATGTCGGCTACCTTGGAGCAAACGATCGCGAAGGTGATCTGCCCGAGCGACAGCGTTCGGGCACCGTCAGCGATGGTGTCAGGATACTCGACGCGCTCGAGCTTGCCGCTACGAAACGAGCGATTGGCGTCGTCCCCGGCCTCGGGCTCAACCCCGATCACCCGGCAGCCGGGCGCCATCGCGGTAGCGGCGATAGCACACCCCGACAGCAGGCCAGCACCGCCACACGGTGTCAGGAGCATGTCGAGCTCTCCCGTCTCTCGAAGCAGCTCGAGCGCGGCTGTCCCCTGCCCCGCGACGATGTCGGGGTGATCGAAGGGCGGCACCAGCACCAAGCCACGCTCGTCGCGGATCGCCGCCCCGAGCTCCTCGCGTTGCTCGGTGTGCGGGTCGTACGTGACGATCTCTGCCCCGTAGCCGCGCGTCGCGTCGACCTTCACCTGCGCTGCGTCGTCGGGCATGACGATCGTAACCGGGATTTCGAGGAGCTTGCCGGCAAGCGCCATCGCCTGCGCGTGGTTGCCACTCGAGTAGGCCACCACCCCGCGGGCCGCCTCATCTGGAGATAACTTCGACAGCGCGTTGTACGCCCCACGAAACTTGAATGCCCCGGTGCGCTGGAAGCTCTCGCACTTGAAGAACACGGTGCCGCCGCAGCGCTCGTTGAAACTGCGCGAGCTCAACACGGGCGTCCGATGCGCGACACCGCGCAGGCGCCAGGCGGCGGCCACCACGTCGTCGTAGCTAATTGCTAGCTCGCTCATGAATCGCCCTGGGCACGGTTTTCGGGATCGCCCCCGTGCAACGGGCGCTGTGGCCGCTCGTCGACGCTCAAACGAAACACGTCGTGGCGACCGTAGTGTCCCACCGAGTCGAAAGCGTACTTGCCGCGGGTTGTCTCGCGCATGTCCAGCTCGACGACCAGCGTTCCCTCAGCACCGTATAGCGGTCCGGCAAGAAGCTCTCCCTGTGGCGAGTACACGACGCTGCCGCCGCGGCACACCTCTTCCGGAAGGTCTTGAATCTCAGCGCTGGCGCGCAGGTCGTCCGGATACATGGCGCGCGTAACGAACTGATTGCAGCCAAGCACGAAGCAGCGACCTTCTACGGCGATGTGTCGCATCGTCGCCTGCCACGTATCTCGGCAGTCGGCGGTCGGCGCAATGTAGATCTCGACACCTTTGGCGTACATCGTCGCCCGGGCGAGCGGCATGTAGTTCTCCCAGCAGATGAGACCGCCAAGAGTTGCCCACTCAGTGTGCACTGTGCTCAGCGTGCTGCCGTCGCCCTCGCCCCAGATCAGGCGCTCTGACCCGGTCGGTTTCAGCTTCCGATGCTTGGCGAGCAGTGTGCCATCGGGGCCGAAGTAAGCCACCGTGCAATAAAGCGTTCCGGCACCGAACTCGGAGTCCTTCTCGATCATTCCGACTGCCAGATAGACGCTGTTTTGGGCGGCGATATCGGCGACTCGCTGGCCCTCCGGCCCATCCAGGTCGACGGAGTTCGCCCAGTAGCGAGCCCACAGGTCGCGTCCTTCCTCGCTACGGCTGCCGACGACAGCGCCAAACGAGAGACCGCGTGGGTAGGCGGGGATGAACGCCTCTGGCAGCACCACGAGACGCGCTCCCTCTGAGCTGGCGTCGGCAACCAGATCGGCAAGCTTGTCGATAGTGGCATCACGCTCGAACAGCACCGGAGCAGCCTGCACGACAGCCGCGCGGACGACGGAAAACTCGCTCATGTTCGCTCGAAGAACTCCTGCAGGATATCGATGACCTCGAGGGGCCGTTCCTCGTGCGGATAGTGCCCTGCCCCGTCGATCACCGCCACACGTTCGAGGCCGGGCGCGCGTTCGCGCACACCGAGGTATTCCTCCAGCGGCACCATCAGATCGCGGCCGCCGGCCAGCACAAGGACCGGGAAGCTCATGCGCGACCAGTCGGCTCGCGCGCGACGGCCGAGGCGCCAACCCTCGTCAAGGTCCAGGTCACGGAAATAGCGCGCCATTGCGGCGCGGACGTCGCCCCGACCGAAGGAGTCGATATGGTGCTGTACGCGCTGTGCTGAGAGTGCCTCGACTCCGCCCGCCACGGTGAGACCGAGCATCCGCTTTACGAACAGCTCGGCGTTCAACATCAGGGCGGTCGCCGATTCGGGATCGTTGTGCAAGTCGCGCAGATCGGGCATGCGGCTCAGGTCGTAGCGTTCGACCGGCGCGCTGACGTGCGCGTAGGCGATGACTCGCTGCGGATGCTCGCCCGCCAGCCGCGCCCCGACCAGCCCGCCCCAGTCGTGGCCTGCGAGGTAGAACCGATCGACACCTATCTGCTCGAGCAGCGCGGCCAACTCATTGGCCATCGCCGCAACGCTGTAGTCGCCGTCGCTGGTGCTAGAGAGCCCCGCGCCCTTGAGATCGATAGCCAACACCCGGAAATCAGAGGCCATCGTCTCGACAAGCTCGCTCCAGGCGTACCAGCTCTCGGGGAAGCCGTGCAGGACGACGAGCGCCGGACCAGAACCCGACTCCACCCAATGCCAGCGCTCTTCGCCAACCGTCTCGAAGCGATGCACAGCGCCCGGAACGAGCGGCTCAGGGTCCCCATCTGCGGGGCCACAGGCGGCGATCGAGCACACCGCAATCGCCAGCCAGCCCAAGCTCCGTTCGCCAAGCATCGATGCGTTACCTCAGTACACCGCCCACACACCCGGAGTGACCAGCTCAACCAGATGGCCATCGGGGTCGCGGAAGAACACGCTCTCTCCCCCGGCCGGCCAGCACATCCGACTCTCGACCTCGATGCCCTCGGCCGCCAGGCGGCGCGCCCAATCGTCGAGCTCGTCGGCTCGAGAGGCAAACGCCACGTGTAGCTGCCCGACGCCGTCATGAGACGGGATCGTGCCCTCAGGCGTTTCAATGGCCTCCAGAGAGCCACCGCGACGAAACAGCAGCAGTACCTGCCGCTCGCAGACGGCCAGCGCTCGAATACGATCGTCCCCGACAAGCCGCTCGAAGCCGAACAGGCGTCGATAGAAGCGCTCGGCGCGATCGAGGTCCGACACGTAGAGCGACGTCTCCACGATGCCACCGACACTCGGGGCCGGCACGGCGCTCACGTTCCGCACACCGATTGCACCGAGCTGTCGTTGAAGTACAAGGCATGATTCAAGAATGGCACCAGCGTGACCACGAGGCCGGCTACGTACAGTGCGCGACGGTCCATCACGCCACGCGTGAAGTGTCCGATCGCTCCGCCCTTGTGCTTGCTGTTTTGCTGGCCGGTCATTTCGTCCATCACCATGCCCAGCTCGCGTCCCGCCAGCACTTCGCGGGCGACGTCAGGCGGCAGCTCGAAGTGAGGCGAGCTGCCCAAAGCCTCGCGACCCTGTCGATCGACCACGCACATGCCGCCGAACGCGAACACCCGCTCGGCTTGCTCGACGATTCCACCCTCGATACCAACGAAGTAGTCGACCCCACGGGCTGCGCGAAGCGCGCGCAGCGCCGTAGCCCGATTGCGTGCGCCGATCAACGTCTCGTCGTTGACCGGCTGGTCGGGCACCCCCGAGGGAACCGCGACGCCCCGCACGTGAGGGGTATCGAAGAAGAGTCCGAACGCCTCCTCCACCGAGGCACGCTTGACCGGGTTCGTCGAGCCGACGAGAACTTTCATCGTTGACCCGACGGCATCGTCGCACGCTCGAAGTGGAGGCGGTTACCGCTCGGGAACAGGAGCGTCAGGGCGTCTCCTTCGACCGTCACGCGAGCCGTCTCGGGAACCGCCTGTTCCGGATGTCGTGCGATCATCCGTAGCGGCGCCTCTGGCAGGCCCGGGATCGCGTCACCAACCGACAGGTTGAGCTCGGGACGAAACGTGAGTTGATCGCCTGCAAGCGTGTAGGTGCCTCCCTCCGCGGAACCCCGGTGCGGGCGACTCGACGACGCATCAACGACGAAGAACAACACCTGCCAGTGCCTACCTTGGAAGAAGATGCGGCCGCGAACCGGATGCAGGGTGCCGTCGGCAAGCAGGTAAGTTTGCGCCTCCCACACTCCCTCGACGCGTCCCTGGATCACCGACGACGAGGCTCCCGACAAGCCCGCACCGACCGCGACAAACAAAATCGGGAGTGCCAGTCGCAGCATCGATCGTCCCATTCGCCACCTCCGAGCCTCTACAATAGCCACTCCCTGTGAAGCAGGTGCTCCTGATGCAATTGCAGAGTCGAATTGAAAGCAAGCTACAGGACGCGCTCCACCCCGAGCGTCTCGAGGTCGTGAACGAGAGCGGCATGCACAACGTGGCGCCCGGATCGGAGACCCACTTTCGCGTCTTCGTAGTGTCGGCCGCCTTCAGCGGCGAGACGCGGGTGCGACGTCACCAACGAATCTACCAGCTGCTTGACGCCGAGCGGCAGGATGGCATCCACGCGCTCGGGATCCAGACGTTGACTCCCGAGGAGTTCGCCGAAACCGAAGCCGCACGCGTCGAGTCGCCGCCGTGCCTCGGTGGCGACGGCGCGACCTAGCACCGGGGGACCGCTTGCCGGGAAAGCTATGCGAACTGTTGTCTCGGGGCTGATCATTCTGCTGGCGGGGGCCGCGTTAGCGGCCCCCGCGGGCGCCAGGCAGGCAGCGCCGGGCACCGACATCTTCCTCGTCGAGCTGGATCTTGCCTCGAACCCGCCGACCTTGGGTGCACCACGCAACCTCACCAACCGCCCGGGCTACGACAACCAACCCCACTTCGAGCCCGAGGGCGGCGGCCTGCTGTACACGTCGCAGCGCGGCGAGCAGACCGACATCTTCCGGGTGGATCTGTTGTCGGGACAGCACACACAAGTCACCGCTACCCCCGAGTCGGAATACTCGCCCAGCGTCGTATGGCCGGCCAACGAAGACATGTCGGTTGTGCGAGTCGAGTCGGACGGGACTCAACGACTGTGGACATTCCGTCGCGACGGCACCTCGCCGCGACTGCTGCTCCCCGACGTTGCCCCGGTCGGCTACCACGCTTGGAACCGGTACGGCTCGTTGATTCTGTTCGTCCTCGGCGAGCCGCCGACGTTAGAGCTGGCCAACCTCCACACGGATACAACCACGACGGTGGCGCAGGACATCGGCCGCTCCCTACAGGCACGCCACGACCCCGACTTCTTCAGCTTCCTGCAGCGCGAAGGCGACCACTGGGCGATCCGGCTGGTGAACCCGACCAACGGAGCGGTGTTCGAGCTCGTCGACGCTCTGCCCGGGAGCCAGGACCTGGCGTGGACTCCGGACGGCCGCATGCTGATGGCTACAGACTCGCGGGTGTTCATACGCGACCCCTTCCAGGACGACGCCTGGATGCCAGCGGCGGACCTATCGGCGGCGGGGATAACCTCGATCACGCGGCTGGCAGTAAGCCCGGGGGGTGACCAGATCGCGCTCGTATCGGACGACGTCGGGGGCTGAGATCGCCCGCATATCGCTCCTGCAAACGTCACCGTACTTATGATCAGGAGCACTAGCTGGCGTGGGCGCGCGCCAACTCGGAAAAACCAGCCACGCCAAGGCGTTCGAGCACTGCCTCGAGGCTGGGGACCACATCGCAATCCGAGGGCGCGTTGACAGCGTAACGATCGGTGCGGTCGAGCAGGATGGCCTTCATTCCGATGCTGCGGGCGCCTTCCCAGTCCTTACGGAGGCTGTCGCCGACGTGCAACGCTTGCTCCGCCTCGACATCGAGCTCGGCCAGTGCCCTCTGGAAGATCCCGGCACCCGGCTTGGCGACACCGGCGCGCGAGGAGAAGACCACCGAGTCGAACCAGATGCTCATGTTGAGAGCTACCAGCACTTCCTCGATGCGCGAGTCGAAGTTGGAGACAACGCCCAGCTTGTAGCCTGCCGAGCGCAGCAAGCACAGCACCGACGCTGCCTCGCGATATGGCTTCCACCCCTCGGCGCCGCGGTATAGCGAATACAGCTCGGCGAAGAACTCGTCGAAGTCGTCGACCCGCTGATCGGCGGATTCGACGACGCGCTCTACCAAAGTCCGCCACCACTGATGCTCACGCTCGCGCAGCTGCTCATCGTGCATGGGCGGGAACGCTAGCGGCGGCATGCCGGGAAACACCGCGAAGAACGCCGTCTCGATCGCAATTGTCGACAGGTCAGCGCCGTGCCGCCTGGCCACAGCGGCGTAGGTCTCGCCTACTGAGAATCGCACCTTCAAGAGGGTGCCGCGAGCGTCGAAGGTGACCACTCTGATGTCGCCGTTCATATACTTGCCCTCAAGTGAGGCAACCGGGGCGAGCCGTGTGGATACATTCCCGAGCCTCCACGCCCGAGCCACCGTATCGTAGCCGCTTCGCGCCGGGGTTCAACCCGATTCGTGGCTCAGATTGGTGCGCATGATGGCCGCGTGCGGGCCCTCGAAGTCGCGCTCGAGCGAGAACACATCGCCGGCGGGACCCCGGTGCCGAACCAGTACGTCCTCGATTCGCGAGCAATCCTCGGCGTCGAGCGTGAGCTCGAGGGTCCGCGCTATTTCGCCCAGGTAGTCGGCGTTGCGCGCGCCGACGATCGCTGCCGCGACCTCTGGGCGCCCTAGAACCCATCGCGTCGCGACGTTGGCGACCGTTGCCTCGTGACGCTTGCCGATATCGGCAAGCACCCGCAACAGCTTCTGCAAAGCTTCCCAGCCGCCGAACTCGTCGATGATGAGTCGGTACTTCTCGAGCGACCGATTGGTCCACGGGGCGCCCGGATCTGGAATGCCCAGCCAGCGGTTCGACAGAAACCCACCTGCGACGGTGCCATAGCAAAGCAGATGCCCACCGTTCGTAGCACAGTAGTCGGCCATCGCGTGTTCTGGACGGCGGTCGAGCACCGAGTACTGCACCTGGTTGCACACCAGGTGGATGCCGGCTGAGGCGAGCTCGCTCAAGTGGGCAACATCCAGGTTGGTGGCCGCGATCAGGCCGATCTTTCCGGCGCGCTGAGAATCGCACAGCCAACCGGCCGTCTCGAGGCACCCTGGAATGTCGTCGTCCCACCAGTAGAACTGCACCATGTCGAGGCACTCGACTCCGAGGCGGCGCAGTGAGCGATCGATGACGCGCTCCACGTAGCCGCGATTGATCGTTGCGAGGGCATCGCGGTCGGGCACGAACTTCGTATGCACGCGGATCGGCGCGGCACGGCTCGACAACCTTCTGCGAAGGTCGCCCAGCAACTCTTCCACGCCGGTGTAGATGTCGGCGCAATCGAACGTGCACAGTCCCGCCTCGACGAACCGCTCGAGATCAGCAAGCACCCGGGATCGATCCTCGACGCCGCTCCGAGCATGTCCGGCCGAACGCTGCCAGAGCCCGATAATGATTGGCGGCACCGCATACCCGGGGGCGATCTCGATTTGTGGCTTCCTCACGCCGGCATCACTCGTTGGACAGCGGCACGGCAGTGACGTCCCGATGACGGAAGGTGGTGCAACCCTGGCGAGTGATTCGGAAGCGGCCGCCGCAAAGAGGATCCGGACAGGCGACCTCCATGTCGGTGGTCATCCAGTCGTGTGGGTGCGTCTCGCGTTGCTTGGCTGGAAGCAACGGCAACAAAGCGGCCAACGGATAGATCGGGAACGTCTGACCCGCGGGAAACGACAGGCTCTCCCCGCGCAGCTCGAAGTAGTCGCCT
Organism: Acidobacteriota bacterium; assembly: GCA_965205505.1. GTDB lineage: Bacteria > Acidobacteriota > UBA890 > UBA890 > WLXD01 > DASCOT01. Next base: position 552,611 of record CBDBHB010000009.1, on the reverse strand, counting down.
TCCCGATGAGCACAGACCATCGCCCGATCGCCTGCGACCACCTCGACACGCAAGTCGTACAGGGTGAACTCGTCGTCGTGTTCGTTCATGCTGACCTCTCCCACTGTAAGGTTGGTCTCTGGCAGGCCACGGGAACTCTGAAGGCTCTGGTTACGCTGCCGGGAGCGCAGATGCAAGAACCGCCTCCACTCGGGTTCTTCGGCGGCAGTGCCGGAGCGCTGGCGCCGTTCGTCGTGTTCATCACCGGTGTCACCTGGCTGGGGCTCTCGGGAGCACCGGATGAGCGCGGCCTGTGGCCAGTGCTGATTGCCTCCATCCTGGTGGCTTTGCTGCTGGCGCGCGACCGCGATCGGTATTGCAACACGTTGCTCCGCGGGATGAGCCAACCGATCGTCATGCTCATGCTGATGGCGTGGATGCTCGCCGGAATCCTCGGTGCACTGCTTACCGGGGGCGGCTTGGTAGGCGCGCTCGCTGGGGCAGCGCAGGCCAGTGGCCTGCACGGCGGCGGCTACGCGGCGGCAGCGTTTCTCGTCTGCTGCCTGTTCTCCGCCTCGACGGGCACGAGCCTGGGGACGCTGATCTTGTGCCTTCCGGTGCTCTACCCGGCAGGAGCAGCGCTCGGCGCTGACCCGGTGATCCTCGCCGGCGCGATCATCGGCGGTGCGACCTTCGGCGACAACATCTCTCCCGTCTCCGATACGACCATCGCCTCGGCCACCACACAGGGAGCACCGATCGGCGAGGTGGTGCGGTCACGCTTGCGCTACGCCCTTCCCGCCGCCGGAATCGCGCTGCTCGGCTACCCGGTACTCGGCGGCGGCGACAGCCTGCCGATTGCGTCGGAGACCACCGGCAGTACCGCACCGCTGGTGTTGCTCGTCGCTCCGGCTCTCGTGTTCGTCATGCTGCTACGGCGGCACCATCTGGTGGAGGGCTTGCTGGCGGGGATCGCCGCAACGTTCGCGGTGGGCTGGATCGGAGGGTTGATCCAGCTAAGCGACGTGCTTCGAATCGAGCCTGGAGCCTTCGCGGCGGGTGGGCTGGTGGTAGAGGGCATCGAGCGTGCCCTCGGCATCTCGATCTTCACGCTGCTGTTGATGGGACTGGTGGCCGGCATCGAAGCCAGCGGTCTGCTCGATCGCCTGGTGCGTACGACGAGCCGATCGGTGCGTTCGGAGCGCGGCGCAGAGGCCTGGATCTTCGCAGCAGTATCCGGCGCCGTCATGCTCACCACACATTCCGTCGTGGCGATTCTCGCGGTGGGAAGATTCGCACGTCAGACCGGCGAGCAACTCGGCGTCGGGCCGATATGCCGGGCCAACCTGCTCGATACCACCGTGTGCACTTATCCGTTTCTGCTCCCGTGGTTCATTCCCACAATTCTGGCCGCCTCGCTGACGGCTTCCGGCTCAGCAACCGGGATGCCCCGACTGGGCGCCATGCAGGTCGGCATGGCCAATCTGCACTCGTGGTTGCTCCTGTCGATCGTGCTGATCGCGGTCTTCGGAGGGTACGGCCGCAGGAGCGCCTGAGCCTCGGCGCCAGGTCCTGCCAAAGTGGTGCGGTCTTCAACCACCGACGCGCCGCAAGTGTGCTCAGCGCCGCGGGCTTGACCACATCAGCCTTTCTCGGTTCACTTGGCGCGGCCAGCGCCTGGCGCCCGCGCGTCGGCGACGAGCGGCCGCGCCCCCGCCGCTGCGCCAGCTCTCCCAGCCGGACCCGGCCGTCATCATCGCAGGAGAACCCCATGCAGCCTGATCGGCACATCACCGGTGTCTCGTTCGCGATCCTCTTGCTCGTGGCGGTCATCACGCAGCCGACCGCAGCCGCACTCGCCCAGGGCAGCCGCCGTGATCTGCAAGAGGACGCGACCAACGTTACCGTCGACCCGCTGTTGTTCGAGGGCCTCGAGTACCGTTCGTCCGGCTTCGCGCGTGGCGGTCGATCGACGGCGGCGACACCTGGGACAAGGTCCTCTACATCGACGACGCCACCGGCTTCAACCAGGTCGCCATGGACGTCAACAACCCGCGCATCCTGTATGCGGCCGCCTGGCGCGTAGAGCGCAAGCCCTGGACGCTGATCTCGGGCAACGACAACGGCGGCATCTGGAAGAGCACCGATGGTGGCGATACCTGGACCCAGCTCGACGGCGGACTCCCCACCGGGCTGGTCGGCAAGATCGACGTGACCGTTTCGGCTGCCAACTCCGACCGGCTCTGGGCACTGATCGAGGCTGAGGGAGAGCGTGGCGGCGTGTATCGCTCCGACGACGCCGGCGACAGCTGGAGCCGCATCAACAGCGCCGCCAACCTCCGCCAGCGGCCCTGGTACTACACTCACATCTACGCCGATCCCAAGGACGAGAACACCGTCTACGCTCTCAACACCGGCCTATACCGATCGATCGACGGGGGGGTTGGATTCGACCAGCAGATCGACGTGCCGCACGGCGACAACCACGACCTCTGGATCAACCCGGGCTCGCCGCAGATCATGATCAACGCCAACGACGGCGGCGCCAACGTATCGTTCAACGGCGGCGAGTCGTGGTCGTCACAGATGAACCAGCCTACCGCGGAGATCTACCGCGTCTTCGTCGACGACGACTGGCCGTACCGCATCTACGGCCCGCAGCAGGACAACAGCACGATCTCGATACCGAGCTTCACTGGTCGCAACCGCGTATTCCCGGACTGGTTTGCGGTCGGCGGCTGTGAGTCTGGCCATATCGCCATCGACCCACGCGACAACTCGGTGGTCTACGCGGGTTGCTACGGTGGGGCGATCTCACGCCTCGATCGCGATGCCGGTTCCTCGCGTCAGGTCCTCGCCTACCCACAGCTGCAGCTGGGCCAGGCGCCGCGTGACCTCGAGTATCGCTTCCAATGGAACGCACCCATCCGTATCTCGCCGCACGACCCCGACGTCGTCTACCACACCTCCCAGGTAGTTCACCGCACCGGCGACGGCGGCCAGAGCTGGGAGGTGATCAGCCCCGACCTGACCACCGACAACCCCGAGACTCAGGACTACGCCGGCGGCCCGATCAGCCACGACTCGACCGGCGTCGAGGTTTACAACACCATCTTCGCGTTCGAGGAATCGCCCCACACTGCAGGGCTTCTGTGGGCGGGCTCCGACGACGGCAAGATCCACCTGTCGCGCAACAACGGTGGCAGCTGGACCGACATCACTCCCGACGACATGCCGCCCGGCGGCACGGTGAACGTCATCGATCTGTCCGCCCACGATCCGGGGCGGGCCCACGTCGCCGTCTACCGCTACCGCGAGGGCGACTTCCGTCCGTACATCTTCCAGACCAGCGACTACGGCGACAGCTGGCGCCTGCTGACCGCGGGCGACAACGGCATACCGGCCACCAACTTCGTGCGCGCCGTACGCGAGGACCCCGAACAGCAAGGCCTGCTCTTCGCCGGTACCGAGTACGGCATGTACGCGTCGTTCGACGACGGCTCCCACTGGCAAGAGCTGTAGCTCAACCTGCCGGTGACGCCGGTCACCGACCTGCGAGTTCATCGCGGCGATCTGGTGGTATCGACGCAGGGTCGTGGGTTCTGGGTCCTCGACGATATGACCATGCTGCGTCAGGCCGACGAGGCGATGGCGGTATCGGGCAGCTACCTGTTCGCGCCGCGCAAAGCCTACCGGGTGGGCAACTTCGGTCCCACCCGCATCCGTTACTACCTCGCCGAAGAGACGGAAAGCGAAGAGACGGATGGCGAGGTCACCCTCACCATTCTCGACGCCGACGGCGAGATCCTGGAGGAGGTCACGGGCAGTCCGGGCGAGGATGACGCACAGCAGTCGGGCGCGGGTGGGTTCTTCGCCCCGCTCGGCAGTGGCCCCGCCACGCTCACCGCGGAGCCCGGGCTGAACACGTTCACCTGGCGCCTGCGCGAGGAGGCGCCGGATGTGCCCGACGACGTGACCCTGTGGGGCATCGCACCCGGACGGCCGGTTTTGCCCGGTACCTACACCGTTCAACTGTCGCGCGGCGACTGGAGCCAAGAGCAACAGATCGTCGTCGGCATCAACCCGAAGCCGGGTGTGACCGCCGAGGATCTGCGCCTGCAGCACGAGTTTCTCGGCGACGTCGGCGACGCCATCGGCGAGATGTACGACGGGCTACGCAGGCTTCGCGACATCAAGAAGCAGGGCGCAGAGGTCGTCGCCCAGATGGATCGGGCCGGTATCGACAACGAGGAGATCACCGCCGCCCAGAAAGCGATGGCCGAGAAGCTGACGGCAATCGAAGAGCAGATCACGCAGGTCAAGAGCAGGTCGAGCCAGGATCCGCTCAACTTCCCGCCGATGCTCGACAATCAGATCATCAACGTCTACGGCTACGCGCTCGGTGGCTTCGGCGGTGGTGACAACCGTCCCACCGATGGCGCTCACGAGCGCTTCGAGGACCTCAAGCCTCAGCTGGCGTCATTAATGAGCCAGCTGCAGGAGATCGTCGACACCGACCTGGACGCGTTCAACGCCATGGTAGAGAGCGCGGACGTACCTGCCGTGGTCGTGTCGCAGTAGCTTTCGCCGGTGGTCGCCACTACTTCCTGCGCGGAATGACGTATGACCGGAGGTACCTTATCGGCCGAGCTCTTTCGCCTCTCAGGACCGCTAGCAGGCCGCTGGCGCTGCCGACCTTCTTGGCCTTGAAGGAAGCACCGATCATGAAGCTGTCGCCGGGCACGCCTGTCGTTCAGGCCGCAGTTCCACGATCCGGAACGACTCGCCGAGCTCGACCTATACGTTCCCGACGACTACTCGCTGCGCAGCGAGCAGTTCGGTGCAATGATGGTGGACCTGACGAGCTTCGACCTCCATGAGCGCCTCGCAGAGGTGTCGGTACCGACGCTGATCCTTTACGGGGCCGACGAGCCGGCGGTGGAGCTCGGTGGAAAGGCACTGCACGACAGCATGCCGGGATCACGGCTCACGCTGATCCCGGAAGCCGGGCACTTCCAGTTCATCGAGCAGCCCAGTGCGTTTCACGAAGCGGTCAGAGGCTTCTTGAGTGAGATTCAATAGATCAACCGCGGCCGGCCTGCCAGCCTGACCGCTCGAGGCGATCAGAGCAGTGGCGAAGAGCTTCCTCCACCGGCTGTTCGGAATCGGCAGCGTGCCGGCGGCCCTGCTGCCGGTGCTGCGTGAGGAGGGGCTGGTGTTGATGGAGGAGGGCGTCAGCGGCTGGGTTACCTATCGGAACTTTCGTGCACCCGGCAAACGCTCCCTCTATCGGGCTAGCTGGTTCGTCGGCTCCCTGGTGGTCACGCAAGAGCGTTTCGCGGCGTTCACGTTCTCCAAGCCGATCGTCAACATCCCACTGAAAGCCGAAGTGCTGGAGAAGCTCCGCTGCGAGCTCGAGGGCAACGCCAGGCTACTCGTGGCGTTTGAAGCAGCGGCGTTCGACGACGACGCGTCGGGAAAAGTCGAATGCAGGTTCTCGACGTCGAAAGCCCATCTCTTCGTCGATCAGATCCGCGCTCGAGCGACATAGGACGGAACCCCGAGAGCCCGAATTGGTCGTGGGCGTCGCACTCGTTATCGCGTTGATGTGGCAACCGCGCAACTTCGGGTGGCGTCCAACCGTAGAGAAGGGCAGAGCAAGAGTCTCCGACCACCCGTGGAGGCCCCACGTCCTACGATCAGCAATCCCCTCGTAAGGAGCAGCGCCCCGTGATGAGCACTCGCCTTCGACTCGCCTTGGCGACCGGCTTTGCCGCCGTTCTGTTGACCGGCATGGGCCCGGCCGCCGTCCAGAACGACGACGAATTCAGCTGGTCGGGCAGTGTCGCCCAAGGCAAGACGCTGCAGATCAAGAACGCCAACGGCCCGTTGATAGCCGAATACAGCGACGGCGACCGCGTCGAGGTAAAGGCCGTTAAGGAGGGGCCCGCCGATGACCGAGACGAGGTTACCTTCGAGGTCGTCGAGCACGACGATGGCATGACCATCTGCTCGATCTATCCAGGGCGACTGTGGTCGAGTAACGACTGCGAGCCCGACTCGGGGCACATGAGCAGCAACAAGAACAAGACCAAGGTGACCTTCACCGTGCGCGTCCCGGCCGGAGTACGGTTCGTCGGCGAGACGATGAATGGCCACATCGGCGCCGACAACCTGCGCAGTGACGTCGAGTTGCTGACGATGAACGGTGCCATCGAGGTATGGACGACGGGCTGGGCGCGCGCCTCGACGATGAACGGCGAGGTGTGGGCACGCATCGGTTCGACCGACTGGTCGGGAGATCTCGAGCTGAAGTCGATGAACGGGGCCATCGAGGTGGTGCTGCCGGTCGGTGCGAACGCCGACGTGAGCGCCTCGACCATGAACGGCAGTGTCGAGTCTGACTGGCCGTTGGAGAAGTCAGGCTGGATCCGCAACAAGGCGAGCGGCACGATCGGCTCCGGAGGGCGCTCGATCTCGTTATCCACGATGAACGGAGACATCAAACTCCGCCGGGCTTCCTGATCGACCCGCTAACGCCGCTGGCGGTGTGGCACCCGCCTCGGACAGCGTCACCGCTTGGTGCTCGATGAGCGTTTGCTGCTCGCACGTGTTGGGTGCAGGTTGACGGGCGTGGGGTTTGGTGAGGCTGTCTACGGCGGGTACCACACCGCCACCGCCCTATGCGACCATCGAGTTTCTGGCGTCGCCGTCGTCAGCGACAACGAGTCGACCGCGCAGCGGTCGGGATTTCAACGAGCCCCGCGACCTCGATGCTACGTCTCCACCTAGGCCGTCACGATCGACTGGGTCAACGCCTCACCCGAGCAACGGTTGCGCACGCTGCCGTCTGACCACCTCGATAGCTCGGCGGCGGGGCAGACACGCACACCCCCCGCCGGCAACCTCGCCACCACTGGCGCTCGACTATCGACGCCCAAGACGCGCCAGCACGAACACCCATCAACTACAGACGCCGCTCGTTGCACAAGGGGGGTGTGCGTGTCTGCCCCGCCGAGCTCCACTCAAAGTCGTCCAACGACTATCAGCGCACTCCGAGTGCCTCGCGCACGCGGCGCACGTAGTCCGGGCCGACGCCGTGGATACGCAGCGTCACCAGCTGTTCGACCGGAATGCCGGTGTAGCCGAGGCTGTTCATGCCGCGGATGAAGTCCGCGGACACGCCGTGAATAGCGAACTTCACCAGATCCTCCTCCGGCAAATCGGCGTAGCCGAGGGCGCGCAGCGCCACGACGTACTCGGTGGTGACGTCCTGGGTGACGAAGAGAAACAGCCGCTCGTCGGACAGACCCGCATATCCGAGCTCCGCCATGCGGCGCACGTATGCCGCATCGGCGATGAAGCTGAAGAAGCCGGTGCCGCGACCGTCGCGGATATCGCCCTCGAACGAGACTGCGCCCGCCTCGCGCACCAGACGGAAGCTGACGTCGCTCGCCGAGCCACGAAGCTGTGACAGCGAAACACCGCTGAGCTCGGCGACCTCGATACCGAAGCCCATCTGCCAGCTGCCGTGGTCCCGCTGGCGATCGAGCTTGAGGTTCAAATGCACCCGCGGAGCCCGGTCAGCATCGCCATCGCCGCCCCAGGAACGAGACTCCCAGATACCGCTGATCTCCTGCGCCCGGGCGACTCCGGGCACGACCAGGGCCGTCGTGAGGGCGACGACCCCAACACCCAGCAGCATGCGCTGCGCCATCATTGCTGGTCTCCGTTGCGCTTGAGGAGGATGCGCTCCATGCCGTGAGTTCTGATATCGATGAGGTCCTTGGCCGTGAGGTTGTCGTAACCGGCGTCGCGTAGCTCCTGGAGCAGCTCGGTGCTGACACCATGAATCCGCAGGCGCTTGAGCGTGTCGAACGACAGGTCCTCGGCGAGCGACGACGACATGGCCGCGGCGTATTCGGGGGAAATCCCGTGAATGCGAGCTGCAACGAGGTGTTCGAGCTGAAGGTCCTCCCCGAACGCGCTGCGCATAGCGCGCGCGTAGGAGCCCGATACGCCGTGAATACGCAGCTTGACGAGGTCGTCGACATCGAGCTGGGTGCCGAACACGTCGTTCATCTCGTCGACGAGCTCGGCACTTACTCCGTGAATGCGCATTGTCTTGAGCTGCTCGAAATCGAGCGCTTCTCCAAGCAGCGTCGACATGCCTCCGGCGAACTCCGCCGAAACGCCGTGAATGCGCGCGGTGATCAAGTCTTGCATCTGCATGTCGGCGCCGAAGGCACTCCGCATGTCGCGCGCAAACTCTCCCGAGACACCATGAATACGCAGCTTCACGAGCTGCTCGATGTCCAATCCGGGCCCGAACACGTCGCTCATCTCCTCGATGAAACCCGGACTGATGCCGTGGATTCGCATCTTGATCAGCTGCTCGAGCGTGGGATCCGGCTGCTGCACCGGGGTCGCCGGGACCGGGGCCATCGTGGGCGTTTCTGCTCGCGGCGATGCCCCGGCCTCGAGTGGCATGGGCTGTAGCGCAGCGAGCGGGATGACCAAGGCAAGGGCCACAGATGCAAAGGACACGATGGTTCTCCGGTTCGGGGAGGTTCTGCCGGTGGCGGGGTCGAGAATTGCTTGTACACGTTGGTGTAAGCGGCTGGAGCGCATCAGCGCGATGGCGACGCTCGGCTGCGGGTCCTGTCGCACCGACCGCGCCACCTCGACAAGATGGGCGGCGTACGTCGACGGTCTGACACCGGCGTGTAGCACGGCGTCGTCGCAGGCGTGCTCGCGCTCGCTGTACAGGCCGCGGCGCGCCAGCCAGACCAAGGGGTTGAACCAGTAGAGCGTGACGGCAAGATGCGCGGCCAGCTGCGTGCCGTAGTCGCGGCGACGCACGTGCGCGAGCTCGTGCAACAGCACAGCGGTCTGACAGTCCGCGGACCAGCTCTGCATTCCACGCGGCACGAGCACACGCGGATGGAATAGCTGCCAGGTCACCGGTACCGCGATCGCGTCGCTCTCGAGCAAGATCACGCGCTGCCGGATGCCGAGGCGCCGCGCCGCACTGCGCAGACGCGAGTGGAGTGGCCCGTTGGTCACCGGGCAAGCCCGGCGATCGATCCAGGCGACTCGAGCGAGCCCAGCAAGCAGCTGCCCAAGCAGCAGTACGGCGCCGGTGGCCCACGCCACCAGAAGGAGCTCTCCGCGATGTGCCTGCTCACCCTCGGTTGGCGGTGCTCCGTCCACGCCGGTAGCACGCAGGCCAATCAGTGCGGCGCGCCGTGCGGGCTCCGATGGGGTATCGGGCCGAAGCGCTTCGCCGGCACCATGTAGCGTCGCCCTCAACAGCTCGGGAGGCTTCTGCAAGCGCGATGCCTCCCCGGGCGGCACTGCCGCCAGTGGGCCGGCTGACGGGCTCGCGATCGCCGACGCCGGGAGCAGCGGAATCTGCCAGGCTGGAACCAGCGCCGACACCACCGGCAGCGCCAGTACCGCCACGATCCCGCAGCTCCAGACCAAAGCTCGGGCTCCGGACGAGCTGCGACGCATCGCCCAGACGATACCAGCAGTGGTAGCCAGCACCACCGTTGCCTTGACGGTCAGATCGGCCAGCAGGAACATCTCAGCGACCCTCGCGCCGCGCCACGGCGATCATCTTTCGCAGTTCCTCGATCTCCTCGTCAGGGAGATCGTCGGCACACTCGAGCAGCGCCGCCACCGCACCGCTCGCGGAACCCTCGAAGAACGTCGTCAGCAGCCGGCGTGCCGCATCCTGCTGCGCCGAGCGCCGCGAGACGGTTGGCCAGAACACGTAGTGATGACTGCGACGTTCGTGGCGCAGGTGCCCCTTCTGCTCGAGCACCCGAAGGGCGGCGCGCACGGCAGAGTAGCTCGGCGGATCCGGCATCTCCGCGTGGATCTCCGCGGCCGTGGCGCTCCCCGTTCGAAAGACGACGTCCATGATCTGACGCTCGCGCCGCGTCAAATGGTCGTGAGATCGGCCGGCCACGCTGAAAGCCACGAGGGGAATCGGGCGGGTGCGCGCTCGATGGCGCGCTGAAACTGCTGCAAATCTAGCATTTTCGCGGAGACGATCAAGAGCATTTGCTGTTTTTCCAGCATTTTCTGCCGGAACGACGTAGCCGACCTCGGGATCAGCCATGATCGCGGCGGCTACTGCAGGAACAGATCGACGATTTCCTGAGTGGGAAAACCTGGCGCGCCGCTCATGTTGCTGGTGATGGCAATCACCAAGCAGTCATCCGGCAGCAGCATGAGCCCGGTGGTTCCACCCACCGAGCCGCCGCCGTGACCGACGCTTCGGCGGCCCGACGCGTCCGTGCCAACGCTCCAACCCATTCCGTAGCCGGTCTCCACGCCATCGTTCGTTCGCTGCGACGTCTGCCACTCCTGCAGGGTCGCCATCTGCAAGAAGCCGGGCTTCATGTGCGCCATACCGAAGCGCACGAGGTCCTGTGCAGTAGAGAGAAAGCCCCCGCCGGCCCACTTGTAGCTGTTGTCGACATGAGGGGCGTTGTACAGGAGTCCGTCATCCCCGCGCTCATAAGGTCGTACCCGCTCGCGGACAATCAAGGCATTCTGATCCGAAGTTGTGTCGAGCATGCCGAGCGGCTCGAATACGCGGCTCTGCATTTGCGATAGAAACTCCTCGCCGCTCTCACCCTCGATGATGGCGCTGATCAGGTTCCATCCGTAGCTCGAGTACAAGTACTCGGTGCTCGGCTCGAACCGCAACGGGTCGGCAGCGAAGATTTCCAGCCCATCCGACACGGTGTCGTAGCGAACGGCACTGAGGAACTCGTCGCCTTCGTAGTCGCGAATGCCGGCCAGGTGCTCGGCGAGCAGGCGCGTAGAGATCGGGTGGCTCTTCTCTGGAAACGTCCGCACGTACGTCTGCACCGGCGCGTCGAGATCGATCTTGCCTTCCTCGTAGAGCAGGCCGAGAAGCGACGCGGTCATCGGCTTGGCGACGCTGCCGACGCGAAACCGAGACGTGGGTCGCACCGGAACACGCTGCTCGATATCGGCCCAGCCGAATCCCTCTGCCCAGACGATCCGGTCGTCGATTCCAACGGCGATCGACAGTCCGGGGTACTCGAGCAGGCGCTCCTGAACAACAGCGCGCGCAGCCTCGATGGCGGCTCCGTACTCGGAGTGATGCAGCTGCGCGTACTGCATCGCTGCCGGAGCAGCGACGGTCGTCGGCCCGCATGCCGTGGCGACGAGCAGCAACAGGGCAAACCACCGGCTGGTCGGTTGAAATCCGCGCGTTTTCATGGCCATCGCTCCTTCACTCGTATGGGTACGCGCCGGGTCCACCTGTACGGCCGGCCCCCACCACACTTTCACCACGGCCTGTTAGCCGAGAAAATCGACCTCCAGACCGACCTCGGCGGCGCGGGCTTGTTCGTATACCAGGCGTGCCAACGCGACGTCTTGCACGGCGAGCCCGGTGGAATCGAATACCGTAATCTCGTCATCCGTCTCGCGGCCCGGCGCCAACCCCGCAACAATCTCCCCCAGGGCGGCGTGAATGTCGTCTCGAGCAAGCGAGCCTTCGTGCAAGGGCACGTTCACCTCGCCGCTCTCACAGGCCTGCTGCCAGTCGTCAATGACCACCTTGGCGGCCGTCATCAGGCTCGACTCGAGCTCCTGTTTGCCGTGCGCATCGGCACCCACGGCATTGATGTGTGTGCCCGGCTTAACCCACTCGTGACGCACGATCGGTGTGCGCGAAGGGGTTGCGGTGCAGACGATGTCGCAGCCTGACGCATCCGCCACGTCGCCGACAGTTCCGCCAATCTCAGCGGCAAAAGTAGCAGCCGCGTCGGGGTGTTGATCGGCAGCCACGATCTGTAGATTGCCGAAAACAACGCGTAGTGCGTCGAGCAGCGCACGCGCCTGCACGCCACAGCCGACGAAGCCGACGGTGCGGGCATCCGGCCGCGCCAGGTGCTTGGCGGCGACAGCCGCAGCCGCGCCGGTGCGCAGCGCGGTCAGCAGCGTTGCATCCATGACCGCCAACGGCACAGCAGTGGACGGGTCGCTGAGAATGTACATGCCGAGAACCGATGGCAACCCGTGGTCCTCCGGGTTCCGCGGGTGCGAGTTGACCCACTTCACCCCCGCCGATCCGTCCAGGTAGGCGGGCATGGCCCGGAAGTCGCCGTGGTACTCAGGTAGATCGAGGTAGACCTTGACCGGCATTTGCGTTTCGCCGCGCCCGTGCGCTTCGAACGCTGCCTCGATCGCGGGCACTACGGCGCTCATCTTCACCACGGAGTGAATATCGGACTGGGTCAGGATCAGTGACTTCACGGCATTCTCGCAAGAGCGGCGGGGCTGGCCAGGTGAGCGATGCTACAGGTGCTCGTGGACACGGCATAGTGCCGGTTGCGCGCTCTTCGCTCGCCAGTCGCCGCCAGCCGCATTCGGTAGACTGCCGCGCATGATACGCCTTGTGCTCAGGCGCGCCGAGTCGCTGGTTCTGGACCATCCACGCGCCGTGCTTACCGTCGCTCTAGCGCTGGGCGCGATCTCCATTTGGCTGGGGACGGGAATCGAGCTTCTGACCTCCCGACAAGAGCTGGTGCCGGAAGATGACGTGAGCCAGGCGCGATGGAACTCGCTGCGCTCACAGTTCGCCAGCGCCGAGCCGCTCATTATCGCGCTGGAAGCAAGCGCAAGCGGCGTATCGGTCGAGGACCTGGAAACCACAGCACGCGAGATCGCCGAGCACCTGCAAGCGGACCCGCAGGTACGTAGCGTGTTCTACCGCGTCGACTTCGATTGGCTTGCCGATCATGCGCTTGCCCTGGCACCGGCGGACATGGTCGAACAAGCGTTCGAGATGGTGCAGCGGCTACTTGCCGTCGACGGCAAGCTGATCCTGACGAGCTGGGCCGATCTGAACCTGCGCAGCGCCACTGACATCGAGGATTCGCTCGAATCAGGCAGTGTCTTGCCGTCCGACGATGCCGCCGTAGCGGCCGCCTGGCTGCTCGACCTCGTCGACGCCGAGCGCGACTTCCTCACCGATCCTCATGGGTTTGTCGATCGGCTGAAGCAGGTGCCGCTAATGCTGATAGACAGCGGGCGGCGCGGATCGTTGACCGGCGATGGCTACCTGTCGACCAGCGATGAGCGTGTCGTGTTCGTACTGGTCAGCCCTGCGTATTTCGATGACAGCCTGGAAGCTCAGCGGGCGCTGGTGGATAGCGTCCGGGTGGCCGTCGCGGCCGTGTTGTCGGAGCGTGCAGGCGTTCGCTATGGACTCACCGGCCCGGCCGCGATGGCCGTGGAAGAGATGAATGCCATAGGACGGGACACCCGCCGCACCTCGTTGATCGCCATCGTCGGCGTGCTCGGAATCTCGTTGCTGGTGTTCCGCCGGCGACGCCACGCTCTGCTCGGCCTGGCGACCCTGGCGGCCGGAGTCACCTGGTCGATTGGCGCGGTGCAGCTGGAGATCGGGTCGCTCAACATCATCACCACGGCACTGATCCCCATTCTCGTCGGCATGGGTATCGACTACGCAGTGCACCCCCTATCGCAGTACGAGCTCGAACGGCAGAACAAGGGTCGCCGGGAGGCCGTGCGCGCCACGCTTCGAACGACGAGTGCCGCGGTCGTCGCGTCTGCGTTCACCACCTCGGCCGCGTTCGCCTGTCTGCTGCTCATGGATTTTCGTGGTTTTTCCCAGCTGGGCCTGGTTACCAGCGTCGGCGTGCTGCTGTGCCTGCTTGCCGCCCTGCTAGTGCTACCGGCACTGCTGCTGTTGCGCGGTGCCCCCGAACACGACAACGCGGCAGCGCGTGCCGCCGTTGACCAGATCTGGGACGATCGGGCGGCCCGTTGGGTCTGCGCGTCACCGGGCCTCGTCGTCGCGCTGGCGATCGGCCTGACCGCGATCGCCGGGCTCGCAGCGAGCCGCGTGGAGCTGGAGCCGAGCCTGCTAGAGCTTCTCCCGGCAGGTTCCGAGTCAATCCATTATCTGGAGATCATCAACGACGAGTCGGCGCTCAGCCACGACTTCAACCTCGTCGTCGCCGAGGATCTGGAGCAGCTCCGCGCGCTACGCTCGCGCGCCGAGGACGAGGCCAGCATCCGTCGGTTCGAATCGATACTCACATTCCTGCCCGATCAACCGCTCGCGTCGGAGGCCGCCGCGGCGCGCGCCCGTAGGACTCTGGAAGTCATCGAGCTGACCGTGGCCGCGTTCGACGGGCGCCGACTGAGTGACTCGCTGTTGCGACTCGAGTCTGCCCTCGCCACCGCCGCCGACGACGCATTCGTTGCCGGGCTGGGAGGGGTGTCCGGAGCCCTGGAGAAGGCCCGTCAGGCGACCGCAGGAGCCATCGAGCTAGCGATGGCGGCGAGCCCGGAGAGGCTCGCCGAGTGGGCCGAAGCGCAGGAGGCGCTGCGCGTCGTGGCGTTCAGCGCCCTACAGCAGCTGCGCGACGCCGCCAGCGTGCCGCTCCCGACCCGCGCATCCTTGCCTTCCGAGATCGTCGATCGGTTCATGACCGAGGACGGTCGATACGTCGGCTATCTGTTCCCGGCGGGCGACATCTATGACACCGGCTTCCTGGGACAGTTCAACGTCGCGTCGCGCCGCGTCGCCAGCAATGCCATCGGCTTTCCGGTGCTTTTCGAGAGCCATTCTGCCTTGATCACCTCGGGGTTCGGGCTAGCATTCGCGAGCGCCGCGTTGCTCGTGTTCCTGGTGTTGCTACTGGATCTGCGTAACACGCAACACACGGCCCTGGCACTCGTACCCGTCTTCTTCGGGACGGTATGGATGCTCGGACTCATGTGGGCACTCGGCCTGTCGTTCAATTTCGCCAACCTGGTGGCGGTACCGATCGTCCTGGGTGTTGGCATCGATGCCGGAGTCCACATCATCCACCGACTGCGACTGGAGGGCAGCGCCGGCATCATGACGGTCGTTTCGCATACCGGGCGGGCGATCCTCATCGCTTCGCTTACGACCATGGTGGGATTCGGGAGCCTCGTGTTCGCTACACATCGTGGCATGGCGAGCCTCGGGGCCCTGCTGTTGCTGGGGGTCGGCGCTTGCACGATCGCCGCCTTGATCGTGCTGCCGAACCTGCTGATCGTGAGCGGGATCGCGCGCCGCTGAAGGGTCGCGGGTATTCTTTCGAAGACTACTGACAACCTTCGCCACAGGTGAACGGATCCGCGCCGACGATGAACAAGCTTCTCTTCGCGGTGGCGCTGTTTGCAACGACGGCAACTGTACCGCCGGCCGGCGGCGGGAGTCGGGGTGGCGCATTCGCCGGCCTGGACACTCTGCGGCTGGTGGCCTGCGCGCCAGGGTATCCGAGCAACACCGAGCAGGCGCAGCCGACGATGAACGATTTCGCGGCGATGGTCTCGGACGCCTCCGGGTGGCCGGCAGGGACCTTGACGGCCGAATACCATCCGAGCGAGGAAGCCGGGGTGAGTCGTCTACGCGACAACGCCACGTCGTTGGCGCTGGTGCCACTGCCCTTGTATCTGAAGTACGAGCAGGAGCTGGCGCTCACCGCGGTGGCGCAGGCGGTGCAGGCGTCCGGGAGCGCTACCGAGCGTTGGAGCCTGGTGGCTTCCGCCGGGGTGATCACCGGGCCCGAGTCGCTCGCTGGCTGGGAGCTATTAGGGCTTCCGGCATACGCACCCAGTTTCGTACGCGGGCCGGCGCTGGCGGATTGGGGAGCGCTCCCGGATTCGCTTTCGGTCAAGTTCACGCGGCGGGTGCTTGCCGGCATACGCCGAGTGGCCGCCGGCGAGGAAGTTGCCGTACTTCTCGATGGCCCCCAGACCGCCGCGTTGGCTTCGTTTCCGGGCGCGGAGTCGCTCGAGGTGGTGGCAACGTCGCCGCCTCTCTTGGCCTGGCTCGTCGTCGCCCTGGGCGACCGCGTCCCCGAGCCGGTGCGCCAGCAGCTGGTCAAGGGGCTACTCGGTGTCCACGAGTCGGCGAGCTTCGCTGACGTGCTCGAAACCATGCAGCTACAGCGCTTCGAAGCCCTGGACGCTGAGGCGCTGGGCCTTGCCCGGGCGGCATACTCGGCGGCTCAATGAGGCTTCGTCGTGGCGCCGCCTTGCTAGCTGCCGCAGCCCTTACTTCGTCCGCGTGTGCCGCTGCACTCCAGCCGCTTGACACGAGTTCGGCGCTCGGCCACGTCGATCCGGAACGCGTCGACGCGCAGGAGGCTGCCCGTCTGGCGGCCGACGCCGAGGGAGAATTCGGGCGACGCCCCAATGTCGACGCGGTGCGCCAGGCCGAGGCTCTTTGGATCCGATCTGCCATCGCCCGTCCGTCCAGCGCGCTGGCAGTCATCGGTGCCGTGAGGGCACAGACCTGGCTTGGGGAGCATCTGGACGATCCGCAGGCACGCAGGGACAAGGCCACCGAGGCAGTGCAAACAGCCCAGTGGTGTCGAAGACGGGAGCCAACAAACCCGGACTGTCATTACTGGCTGGCGATCGCCATCGGCGTACAAGCCAACCAGCGTCGCGCCACGGCTTCGGACGGGCTACGCATAATGGAACGCGAGCTCCGCGCTGCCATCGCCGGGCACGAACGCCTCGACTACGCCGGACCCCGACGCGTGCTATCGCAGATGCTGGTGCAAGCGCCCGGTTGGCCCACCGGTCCCGGCAACGCGGACGAGGGCCTGGAGCAGGCGCAACGGGCCGTCGAGCTCTACCCCGAGTACCCGCCAAACCTCCTCGCGCTAGCCGAGGCCTACGCCGAAGTCGAAGACGACGCGGCAAGCCGCGACGCTTATCGGCGGACCATCGATCGAGCCCGGGAATGGCAGCAACGCGGCCATCCGGACGCCGACGCCTGGATCGACCGCGCCACGAGAGCTAACCCCGAAGGCGCCGGAAAATGATCTCGCAACCGCGCCAGCCGCCGGCTTGGTCACGTCGGTTTCGCGGTTGCTGGAATCGGCACCGCTGGAGCACCGGCCTCGAGATCTAGGTTCATGGCCTGGACGATCTCGGCAACCTCTTCGCGGGAGATCTTTGCGCCGGGCCCGCATCGCTCGACGACGTCGAGGGCAACGACGGCAAGCCGTGTCGGCAGGGCGCAGAACGCGATGATGCCGCGCGGCGCGCTCGCCGCCTGCAGTGCGTTGGTGTAGTGCGCCGCTACTCGGAGATCTTCATGGGCCAACCGGAAGATCTCCCTGCGCTTCAGCGCCGCGGGCAGGTAACACCGCCCCTCACGCCGGTCGTCGGCAGCATCCTTGAGGATGTTGACCAGCTGCAGCGCCTCACCAAACCGCGCAGCGCGCTGTTGCAAGAACTCGATCGACGACGCCAGCTGCGGGCGCTCGAGAAGGAACAAGTCGGTGCTGAGCTCACCGACAATACCGGCAACCACGTAACAATACTCGCGTAGGTCAGCTAGAGACTCGAGCTTGAGCACACCATCGACAGAGCGATTGACGAATCCGGCCATGCCGGCAGCGGTCCGCAACGTGTGCTTGCGGATGATCCCCCGTGCGCCAGGCTGCAGACGCTGGTACTCCCGGATCACGGTTGCCGATTCGCGGAGTAGCTCGAGATAGCCGGGATGATCAATCGGTACGGAAGTGGCCCAGCTGCGTCCGAGCTTCGCGGCTCGCTGCTCGTCTGGATGTCGAACCAGGCTCATGAACTCCTCGAGGGCATCGATCCGCCGCTGTCGGCCCCATTCGGACGCATCCTCGAAGGTGTCCGCAATGCGGAATAGCAGGTAGGCGATCCCGAGCTCGCGGCGGGTCGGCTCCGGCAGCAACGGGATCGATAGCGCGAACGTGCGGCTGGTCTTCTCGAGAAGGTCTTCGATGCGGTCCATGCGTGCGCCTGGCTTTGGCTGGCCGAGGACCATTATCCACCTTGGCGGCGGCGCGGCCCAGGCGACGAAAGCCGCCGCTGCTCAGGGCTCGACGATCGTCCCCGGCACCGTGGCGCCTCGCAGCGCACGTCGCAGGATGCCCGGCCGACGGCCATCGAGCAGATAGGACCGCACGCCGATGCGGGCTAGCGCCAACGCAGCCTCGAGGCGATGGCGCATGCCGCCGGTCACATCGGTCGCGGCCGCGCCGCTCACCAGGCGACGGACGCGCCTGGCATCTCGCAAGCGGACGCGAGCAACGCTCACCCCATCTCCATCAAGAATGCCGTCGGTGTCTCCGAGCCAGATGGCATCGGAGACACACCGATTCGACGAGCCTAGCGAGCGAGCGAATGCAAGCAGTGCCGTTTCGGTGGAGCAGATCGAACAGCCACGTTGCCGGTCCATGACGATGTCGCCATACATAACGGGTAGCAGTCCACTGTCGAGCGCTCGCCGCACTGGCTCCAGGTGCACGCTCGGCCGAAGACCGGGGCCTCGGGCAACAATGGCGCTCGACGGAGCCACCGAGTAGGCAGCCACGCCGGCCTCACGCAGAGCGCTCATGACAATCGCGTGCAGCTCGGAAGCGGCAGCCTGCGTCTGCGAAACACCGACCCGCGCGCCACGCCCGGCCATCCCCTCATGGACGCCCGACTGCGCTGCCGCGACGTGCCCGAAGGACCCGCTGCCGTGCCCTAGCAGCACCGGGAATCGAGAGCCGCGGGTCAGCGCCGCGATCTCGCCGGCGAGTCGCGAAAGCTCAGCCCGCCTTACCGTTCGATGGCGGCGCTTGTGGGTGATCAAGCTGCCGCCCAGCTTGATCACCACCAGATCGTTCACGGTCGCGCTCGATCGAGAGCGTCGAACAACGATACCGGCAGGGCCCGCGGGCCCGAGCCCACGCCGTCGCGGATCACGGCTTGGACACCATCCAGCGCCTCCAGCCCGGCGGCGACGTCCTCCTCGTCATCGGCAGAGCAAATCACATGCACGTTCGCCCCGGCGTCCATCGTTGCCCACGCCGACGTGCCGCCGTTGCGCAGAACGCGAACATGGTCCAGCACGCGAAGCGTCGCCGGCCGCCAGTAGAAGATCGGGGGCTGCGAGGACATCGCTACCAGGTGGAGCTCAATTGCGTCTTCTTCGACGACCGGACCGAGTCGGTCCAGGTCGCGCGCCGCGATGGCGTCGCGCACCCGTTGAAGTCGCGACGGGATCAGCTCCTGCCGGCGCGCGAAATGGGGGCTGGTGGTGGCACCGGCGTGCCCCTCGAGAGACGACACTGCCTTGGGACCGGTCTGCACAATGGCGATTACGTCGCGCAGGTCCCAATGCGAGGCTGTCGCCAGCGGCGCGGCGCGCCACGGGTCCGCCTCGTCGCCGTGCGGCCACTGCACGTAGCCGCCGAAAACCGACCGCGATGCGGAGCCCGAGCCAGACAACCGCGCCAGATTCGATAGCTCATCGCCCGCCGGCTCTCGCTCGAGCGCCGCCAGCACTGCCATGGTAAGTGCCGCAAAGCCGGAAGCCGACGAGGCAATACCGGCGGCGGCGGGAAAGCTGTTCTCCGTGGCAACCCTAAAACCCACGTCGACTTTGGCCCAGCGCCGCATACCCTCCAGATGCGCTGCGGCGCGATGCTCGAACGCCCCTTCGGCGCGACGCCATTGACCCTCGACACATATCCAGATCTCGTCGTCGGCGCCGGCCGCGAGCGTCTCGACGCTCGTCCTTGTAACGCACGCCCGCAACGACATCGAGATCGAGGCGTTGAGTGGGATGGCCTTCTCCAGGTCAGCGGCACCCCAGTACTTCACAAACGCAATATTGGAAGGTGCTTCGACGGTGGCGCTGCGACTCATGACACCACCTCTACCCACACACCCTCGGCGCCCAGCGACACTTCGTGCTCCGGAAACCTCGCCAGCGGCTCGGGGAGATTCTCGATGCCATCCGGCAGCAGTACCAACAAGGACCCGGCCCCTGGACCTGCGAGCGAACCCGAACCAGAGATTTTGGCAGCGCCACCCAGCGCTTCGATAGCGCGGACAGCGTCGCATACTGGCTCGGGCACCACCCCGAGAGACTCCAGGTAGCGCTGAGCATCGCGGATCGGTGGCACTAAGTCGATCCGGTCGGCCGAGGCGGTAACCGCAGCCTGGAAGGCCAGGGTTGCGGTTTCGGCGGCGTCCAACGACTCCTCGAAGCTGCCTGGGTGAAGGTCATGCTGTGCTCGTACTGCCGCGACCACCGTGCCGGTCGGCTCGGCCGAGCGACCCGTATCGAAGAGGCGCAGCCGCCGCAGGGTGTCAGGGCGCGCCGCCAGCGGCTCGATCGATAGCTCTTCGCCGGCGCGGCGGGCGCGCAACATGCCGCCGTGAAACACGGTCGCGACGTCTACACCAGACGGCGCGCCATGCTGCCGGCGCTCCACCTCGCCCGCGATCGGCCCGATCAGCGACCACCTCTCCGCCCGGCCGAAGAGCGCACAAACCGCCGTCACCACCGCCACAGCGATGGCGGCGGAGCTCCCGAAGCCGGCCTGCATCGGCACCGCCGAGTCCACCCGAAGCCGCAGCGCGCTCAGCGGATGGCCCTTCGCGCCCGGATCCTCACCCAGCGCCGTGATGGCCTCGCCCAGTGCGAGCAGCACCAGCCGGTCGGCGCGGTCGTCCTGAAGGCTAGCGAACACCTCGGGCGTCGGGCTCGCATCGTAGCGTTCCCACCGTTGCCGCATTCGGCTCGCATAACGCAGGATCTCCTGCCACGAGACATGGTCTTGGTACTGGAGCTCCGGCAGCTCCACTTCCACGCCGGCCCGGTGGCTGCGGTACAGGTCGATCCGTAGGCGCAGGCTGGTGGCGGCCACCAGCGCCGGTCGACCGTAGACGACGGCATGTTCACCCATGAGGATGAGCTTTCCAGGCACTGAAACGCGTGCTAGCAAGCGCCGTTCGAGCGACCGCGCTGCATCCATCGGTGTGACCGCCTAGCCGGCCTGGGCGCGCCCCAGCCGCTTGTGGGCGCCGGCGAGGTCCTGAGAGGTAAGGGCGGCCAGCAGCGACAGCTCGCCTGCGAGAACGGCGGCGCCGAGGATCTCGGCCAATCGCAACACCGCGACGCCAGGCCGGTCCGGCTCCGGCGCGACGCCGAGCAAAGCGAGCGCCTCGCGTTGCGTATCGAGCGCAGTACCACCGCCGATCGCCGCCAGCGGGACAGCAGGCAGGTACATCGATGCCACCACGCCACCCTCGTCGCCAGGCTCGATGGAGGTGATTCCCATCGACCCTTCCACTACGTGTGCCGGATCCTGCCCAGTGGCGAGAAACACTGCCGCGAGGACATTGGCGACGTGGGCGTTGAAACCTATCGAACCGGCAGCGATCGAGCCCAGCAGGTTCTTGCGGTACTGCACCTCGAGCAGCTCGGCCGAGCTCGTCTTCAGGCGCGCCAGCACATCGGCGTCGAGTCTGACCTGCGCATGTATGCGCTTGCCGCGGCCTTCCTGAAAGTTGATCGCTGCGGGCTTCTTGTCGGTACAGTAGTTTCCGGAAAGAGCGACGCAACGCACGCCGGTCGCTGGCTCGATCAGCTCGCGTACTAGCTGATCGCAGGCGATGGTTGCCATGTTCATTCCCATCGCGTCGCCTGAGCGGAACCTGAAGCGCAGGAAGATCGTGGTACCGAAAGCATAGGGGCGGATATCCACGAGCTGCAGGAAACGGCTCGTGCCCTCTGCCACGGAGCGGATCTCATCCTCGTTGTCGGTAACCCACCGGAGGAATTCACGTGTCTGCGCCAGCCCGCTGGAGCGAAACACCGGCGCCCGGGTCATGCCGACGTCCTCCACATACACGGTGGCCCCGCCAGCGGCCCGGATGGCCGCACAGCCTCGGTTTATGCTGGCGACGAGCGCTCCCTCCGTCGTGGCCAGAGGGACATAGACCTCACCGTCGACGTAATCACCCCGCACGAGCAGTGGCCCTGCTATGCCGACCGGCACCTGTGTCACACCGATCAGATTCTCGCAATGGCTGCCGGCGGCGCGCGTCGCGTCGAACGAGTACTTGCCGGTGTGTGTCAGAGTTGCTCCGGCGAGGCGCTCGAGGGCCTGCCGTCGAATGGCTGCTGCATCAGCAGCGCTGAGCTCGGGCGGCAGCTGATGAAAGCGCCGGGTACCGGCTGCAATCTCGTCGACGAGGGCGTCCTGGTCGACCGGCTCGGCCGTGTCGTTCATCGGCGGGGCGCTCGGTCGGTCAGATTCGCCGCACGCAGATCGGCCATTGTACGGATGCCGGCGCAGAACATCGACACCCTGAGCTCGGTCAGAGTACGGTCGATCCGCGCCACCACCGCATCGGCCGACTCCAGGGCCGCTTTGAGGAACGGATACGCCAGGCCGACCATGTCAGCGCCGAGCGCTACCGCCTTGGCCACGTCGATTCCAGTACGGACCCCGCCGCTGCCAATAACGGTGACTCCCGGCACGCTGGCGACGGCGCGGATGCTGTCGGGCGTTGGAATTCCCCAGTCGGCGAACATCGCGCCGAGCTCGAGATCGTCGGCACGCTGTGCTTCGATACGGGCCCAGTTGGTGCCCCCATGTCCCGCCGTGTCGATGATACGGACGCCGGCTTCGGCGAGCCGCTCGGCCACCGACAGCGATATGCCCATGCCGATCTCCTTGACGATGACCGGCACCTCGAGTTGATGAACAATCGCTTCGATCTTGGGCAACAGGTTGGCGAAGTTGACATCGCCCTCGGGCTGAATTGCCTCCTGCAGAGGGTTCAGGTGCAACACGAGAGCGTCCGCATCGATCATACGAACGGCCGCCCGACACTCGGCGACGCCGTACCCGCAGTTCAGTTGCACCGCACCCAGATTGGCCAACAGGGGTACCGTGGGGGCGTGCTCGCGAACCTGGAAGGTAGCTTGGAGCGTAGGATCCTCCAGCGCCTTGCGCTGCGACCCCACGCCAACCGCAACACCCGCACGCTCGGCCCCGACTGCCAGGTTGCGGTTGATCCCGGCCGCGTCAGCGGTGCCACCGGTCATGCAGGAGATAAGC
Source organism: Acidobacteriota bacterium (assembly GCA_965205505.1). Lineage (GTDB taxonomy): Bacteria > Acidobacteriota > UBA890 > UBA890 > WLXD01 > DASCOT01. The sequence continues at coordinate 529,680 of CBDBHB010000009.1, read as the reverse complement.
AGCGGCGCCATCAGCTGCTTGCCGAGGAATTCGGTGCTGAGGTCGACCTCGGCCAGGTCGAGCTCGGGAAGCGCGCAATGCTCGAGCTGCCAGGCATCGAAGCCGCGACTGCCGTGTTGCATTCGCTCTTCGAGCGCCAGTTGGATGTGCTCGGCCTTGCGGTCGCGCGCCGCCGGTGGCTTGGCGGCCGGTGAATCGGTACTGCTCATGCGTACTCGCAACGCGGCATCGGCGCCGGCAATAGCGACGCACGAGAGGCGGGCGCGCGGCGTTCAAGACCAGCGCAGCGCACTGAGGGCGTAGGGTTCCGAGTGTCCTTGACACCTCGGGGCATGTCAATGCCGCATACTGGCGACGCGCACCGTGAACGGTGGGAACGTAGCTACCTACGCCAATGCGGCAACGAGCCCTTCGGCGAAATCGGCCAGTGTGCTAGCGCACCGCCGCATGCGCGAGCGCAAGCGTACGATGCTGCCCCACGAGCGTGGTCGCCAGACTGTCTTCCAAAACACCTGCCGCTTGTCGATGCTGCCGTCCTGCGCACGGCAGTCCTCAAGGTAGTCTGGCAGCACCTCGTTGGCGGCGTCGCTGATAGCCCGCGCGATCAAGTATGGAAGCTTGTAGGCCACGGCCACCCTGGCGAAGCAGGCTGACTCCATATCAGCGGCAGCGGGCTGATCGCGCCATGTCCTTCCGTACCACTCCGACTTGCTGGATGGCGTCGCCAGTATCTCGTCGACGGTAACCAGCCGCCCGAGGTCATAGTCCAGATGAAGCGACGCCTCCTCCAGCCACTGCAGATCCGGACAGGCCAGCGTGCGTTCTCCCTCCATCACCTCGCTGGAAACCACCAGGTCGCCAACCGCAAGGTCCGCCGATAGCGCACCTCCCATCCCGACCGCCAGGACGCGCGTCGGCGCGCACACCTGGATCAACCGTCGGATTCCGAGATCGGCGTTACGCTTGCCATCGCCGGTCACCGCGAGTACGACCTGCACGCCGCGCAACGTGCCTCGTACGTAGTAGCGGGGCCCGTCCTTGATTTCCTCGGAAACTAGTACACGCTCGCGCAGCGGCACGAGCTCGTCCTCCCTCGCCGCAATGATCGCCACGAGCTCTTCGCAGTCTTCAGCCATCACAAGAGTCTACCTGGAGTCGAACGAGCTGGCAGGGGCGCGGCGGCAGAGGCTCTTGTACTCTGCGTACGTCGACAGCGGGCCGGCAATGCCGGCGGACGTCTCGTCGAGGTCGGACTCGAGGAGCTCGATAGCGAGCCGATCAAGACTCTGAAACGCATTCTCGGCGCGTCTGCCGACGCTGCAGGAGCAAAGAATGTTGACGCAGAGTGCAGCATACTCCCCCATCGTTACCGTCGGTATCATGGCGGGCGCAATTGCCGCGATCCATGTCGGCGCCGCCAGGCCGTTGAGCGGGGTCGGAGTCTTCGTGCTCACTTGGGCCCTAGGGGGCTGCTCAGCATCGCCCTCGGCCTGCTCGCCTGGCGAAGAGCACGGAGGGATTCGCGCTCGCCGGCGGCAGGCCAACGCGGACTCTTCGGCGGCACGGCGCTGATCATTGCGCTGCTGGCCACCATTCTGCAGATGAACGCGCCGCCGATTCACGACATCACCACGTCACCCGACGACGCGCCCGCTTACCGTGTCGCCCTCGACCACGACGATAACGCCAGCCGCGATTTGACCTATCCGCACGGCGGCGCCGAGGTCATCGTCGAGCAACGACGCGCTTATCCCGATTTGCGACCCATCGAGCTCGACCTCGACCCCGGTGCCGCTCACGCGGCGGCCATCCGGGCAGTGGAGGAGATCGGCCTAACCATTGCCTTCAGCAACCGTGCCGACGGCCGCATCGAGGCTTATGCGGTATCGGGTGTTTTCGCTTTCGTGGACGATTTCGTCGTGCGCGTCCGTCCGGCCTCGTCGGGATCGGTCGTTGACGTACGCTCGACGTCGCGCGTGGGCCGAAGCGATCTGGGAGCGAACGCGGCGCGCATCCGCGCGTTCGCGACAGCACTGGGAGCGCCGTTCGACTCCGATCCCTAGTGCTCCTGATCATAAGTACGGTGACGTTTGTGGCGCGCGCGACCGGGGCGAATTGTAGGAGCGGCGGCGAGGGCGATGCTGGGTGTATCGGCGCCGCGACGCCCAAGGTCGAGGCGCCGCGACGCCCAAGGTGGCCGGTCCCGCGGCCACCCGGAGGGCAGGAGCGATATGCAACGAACCTCTGTTACAGGACACTAGCAGGCCGTGGTGGAAGTATGGCCTGCTAGCTAGCGCGATGGCCGTGCCATCAGCGGCGAAGGCTCGAAGACGATTGTGCTGCCGGCAGGGAGCAGCGTATCGAGCCCCACCTGCCACCGGTGAGAACCGAGCCGCACAACTCCGGCGCGGCTCTGCAGCCAGGGCTCGATGGTGCCGAGGTCATCGGGCGAGTCGGGATCCGGCTCCAGCTCCGGCAGCCGATAGTGCATCGGTACCAGATGCCGTGGTTGCACCTCCGTGACGATCGCGGCGGCCTCCTCGCGCGCCAGGATGTGGTACTGGGCATCGATCGGCAACATGAGAATGTCGATGGCGCCGAGATCGCGAACGTTGTCGCGCGTCAGTGGGCCGTTGTCGCCGATGTGTGCGATTCGGAGCCCGGCCGTCTCGATCACCCAGATCGTGTTGCGCTGGCCGAACTCCTCGCCGTACGGATCAGCGTGCTTTCCGCGCAGCCCGATCAGACGGACGTCGTCGACCAAGAACTCGCCGGGCGCGTCGAAGACGCGCGCCTCAGGCCACGGGAACGGCGATCCACGGAACCGCCCGGCGTCGTGGTCATAGTGCGGATGGGTGATCACGACCGCGTCGGGATGCAGACCCTCAGGAAAATCGTAGCCGATCCACACACGGCTGGCGAACGGATCCACCAGGACGCGGGCGCCGCCCGGTGACTCGATCAAGAAGCTGGCGTGAGCGATGTACTCGATGGACAGCGTCGCCTGTATCGCGCTGGCGCCGCAGCACAACGCCGCCACCAGCGTCCCGATCGCCGACGGGCCCACGTCTCAGCGCTCCTGCTGCCGGAACAGAGCGATCGAGCTGGTGTAACCATGTACGAACGTGCGGCGGTCAACCGGGCCGATCTCGCCACTGCAGAAGAAACCACCGATAGGCATCTCACCCAAACGAGTATTGATCATGCGGCTGTCGTGATCAGGCTCCCCATAGAGTGTCTCGCCGCGACCCAGGCAAGAGAACAGCAGCGCTCCGTCGGGCGTCGCACCATTGCTGGTCTTGTATTCACGCAGCAAAGCATCGAGATCCTCTGCCGATGTGTCGGCATCACGCAGGTGAAACTGCACCACCTGCCCCGGCTTCACGAGCTCGCCCACTGTAATGACGCCAGTCTCGGGCTCCACCCCCACGAGATTGCGCACCAGGAAATCACCGCGGGAATAGACGTCGCGCCCCTCCGTCATCACTACGCCGATGAACAATGAGTGGCGAAAGAGCTTCCGGTCTGCTACCGGCAGCTCGTCGTAGAGCTCACCGAGCAGCTCTGTCGGACGTCTTCCATCAAGCTCGAGAATCCGATTACGTACGGCGCTGGTGATGAACAGCAGCGGACCGATCGGTCGGCAGCCCTGCGCAACTATCGTGTCCATAGCGATGTCGCCGTTGAGCAACAGGCCGGCAACTCCCTCGGTCCGCACGCCGTCATCGATGAACAGTGCGTTGTCGCCGGGACGGCTCGCGCCGCTGGCAAGCCCACCCACCTTGCGACTCTCCGGATACACCGAGTCGAGCGATGCCAGTAGCCCGCGCACATCACAGCTGAAGGGGTCGGCCAGCAGCACGAAGTGCGCCGGCCGAGACACGTCAACGTCGAGACACCGATGCCACCGCAGGGGCTCCTCGATCAACTGGTCGCTCTCGTCAGAGTCCAGGTGAAAAGGCTCTATGCGCACATCCGGAAGGACGGCGGCGGTCATCGACAATGCGGGAGAGTGCTCGATCTCGCGCCCACCGCCCACTACTCCGCCGCCGGAACAACCCAACAGGCGTGCGGACGGGAAATATCGCCGGACTTCCTGAGGCACCTCCGGATAGTCATCGGCGTGATGTTCGGAGGCGAACAGCAATAGTAAGTTGGGCTGGCGCCCCCCCAGAGCCCGATCGATCTCGCCAGACGCTTGCTGCACGGCGACGTCGAGACAGGCTTCCTCCGACAAGAACGAGGCCCATTTCATGGGCCGCAGTGTACACGTAACGACACGGTCCCTGACGCTCGCCGCGACCACGAAGATGGGCGAGGGCGCCGCAAGGACCGGAGTGGTCGCCTTGCTACAATGACCCGATTATTCACTCCTGTGTGTTGAGAGATTCGCTTGCTGACGTCGATCAAGAGAGCTCTCCGCCGTCGCAAGTACGGCAACGAGGTCATCATCGTGTCCGGGCTACCGCGTTCTGGCACCTCGATGATGATGCGCATGCTCGATGCCGCCGGACTGCCCATCCTCACGGACAACGAGCGCGCCGCCGATGTCGACAATCCCAAGGGCTACTACGAGCACGAGCGGGTCAAGGACCTCGAGAGCGAGACCGATAAATCGTGGGTCGGTGAGGCGCGCGGCAAGGTCTTGAAGGTCATCTCGCACTTGCTCAAGGACTTGCCGGCGGAGCACTTCTACAAGGTGATCTTCATGCGTCGCGACCTCGACGAGGTCGTCGCATCGCAGAACAAGATGCTCGAGCGGCGCGCCGAGGACAATCCGCTCGACGATCTGCAAACGAAACAGTTCTTCCTACGACATCTGGTGCAGGTCCAGTTCCTGGTGCGCGATCGCCCCAACTTCCAGATGATCGAGGTGCACTACAAGGACGCGCTCGAGGATCCAGCCACATTCGTTCGCGCGATCGACGAATTCCTCGAGCACGGGCTCGACGCCGAGGCGATGGCTGCGGTCGTGGACCAGCAGCTTTACCGGAACCGCAAGGCTGCTCTGAAGGCGCCGCAGACGAGCTGACGCTAGCAGGCCGGCCACCGAGTCGACCACTACGTCGGCACTACCAATGGCCTCACCAGCCGACTCACTCGGGTCCTCGGCCCCTTCCCGATACTTGCCGGTACGTACGAGCACGGTCCGCATCCCGACTGCCGCCGCGGCGGCGACGTCGGTGATCGGATCGTCGCCGACCATGGCAACCGATCCTGCCTGTAGCCCCATCGTGCGAAGCACGGTCTCGAAGATGGCGCGCTCCGGCTTGCCGAAGATCGTGGCGGCCCGCCCCGTGGCGTACTCCAGCGCTACGACGAAGGGCCCCACGTCGAGTCGCGCGCCATCTGCCGACAGCCAGTATCGGCTTCGTACCAATCCGATGAGACCTGCGCCACGCTCACGCACCAGGACGAAGGCGCGGTTCAGCAGCGCAAACGTCCAATCATCGCCCAGATCGCCCACCACCACGTAGTCGGGATTGTCGGGGTCGGTGCGCACGCCATCGAAGTCCGGCAGCGCGGCCGGCGACACGAGTAGCCAGGCGCTTGCGTCGTTCTCTAGCAGGAAACGGCCGGCGACGGTGGGAGCACAGAACACCTCGTCGCCCGATACCTCGAATCCCATGCCCTCGAGCTTGACGGTCAGCGCATCGTGGGCGCACGTGGTGGTGTTGGTAAGGAAGCGCAGCGGCATGCCGCGGGCGCGAAGCGTGGCAATCGATGCGGCAGCGCCGGCGACCGGACGGTCCCCCACGTACAGGGTCCCCTCCAAGTCGAACACCAGCCCGTCGACGCCCTCCAGTTCTGGAATCAACACTGATTCGCCGATCATCTCATCAGTCTACGTCGCTGGTCGTGTGGGCGACGCGCCGCAGCAGGGTACGCGCGGGATCGCTCGCGCCAGCATCTGTCCTCAGCAGCTTAGGTATGCTATTTTTCTATCTCCTAAACAGATTAGGTAAAAGGACGCTGGCGGCAGCCGGAGTTCGCAGGAGGAGACCATGGGCAACGTCGACGCGGGAACGCTTTACGGCTCCCTGAGCCTACTCATCCTTCAGGCGCTGACCCACGGCCCGTCGCACGGACTGGGGGTCAGCCGTCGCATCGAAGAACTTGCCGGCAATGCCCTGCGCATAGAGGAGGGGGCCCTTTACCCGGCGCTGCACCGGTTGGAACGCGACGGTTTGTTGATCAGCTCGTGGGGAATGTCGGATACGCAAAGACGAGCCAAGCTCTATGAGCTCACCAAAACGGGTCACGAGCGGCTGCGCCGCGATACGCGCCGCTGGCTACGCCACGCCAACGCGGTCGCGGCCGTGCTCGACGTTGCTCCGGAATGGAGCGTCTGAGGCATGCGTGATTGGCGCGATGTCTGGCGCCGTCTGTTCCCACGTCAAGTGCTTCGGTCTGATATCGACGACGAGCTCGACTTCCACATCGACGGGCGCGTAGCGGAGCTCATACGACGCGGGCTGACCGGAGAAAAGGCGCGGCACGAGGTGATGAAAAGGTTCGGCGATCGGACGCAGGTGCGTGAAGACTGCCATCGGATGGGCCTGCAACGAATCGAGCGCGAGGAATGGAGCATGGTGATCGACAATCTCTGGCATGACGTACGTATGGCAGGCCGATCCTTGAGCAGGCAGCCTGGCCTGAGCGCCGTGATTGTGCTCACGCTGGCGCTCGGAATCGGTACGACAACCGCTATCTTCAGTGTCGTCAACGGTGTTCTGCTGCGCCCGCTTCCCTACGAGGACGCTGCCCGATTAGCAATGATCTGGGAGAACGACCGCGCCACCGGAACTGTCCGCGAGCCGGCGTCGGTACTGGATTTCTTCGACTTCCGCGAGCGTAGCCAGGCCTTCGACGGCATGGCGATGTACGCCACTGGCAGCCTCAACCTGACGCGAGCCGGCGGCGAGCCACGGCGGCTCAGGGTAGTAACGGCGAGCGCAGATCTCTTGAGGGTGCTCGGTGTAGCCCCTGCTCTCGGGCGAGCGATCACGGCGGCCGAGGACGTCCCGGGCGGGGAGCCGGTTGCGCTCTTCACCCACGCCTTTTGGCAGGACGCGTTCGCCGCGGCGCCGGAGGTGATCGGCACGTTAATCGAGCTCAACGATCGAAGTCATACGGTCATCGGCGTCCTTCCACCCGGTTTCGACTTTCCCGACCTCGACTACGACCTGTGGATACCGTTGCAGCGCCGACTCAACCAACTCGGCGCGCGCCCGACACGACGTGAGAGTGCTCGGGCGACTTGCCGCCGCATCGTCGTTCGCCAACGCTTCTGAGGAGCTCGCGTCGATTGCGGCAGATCTGGAGGCCAGCTACCGGGAGAACGCCAATCGTGGCGTCTTCGTAGAGCCCCTGACCGACTATCGGCGTGGCGGTGCCGAGACGACGTTGTGGCTGCTGTTTGCGGCTGTGACAACCGTGCTAGCGATCGCTTGCGCCAACGTCGCCAACCTGTTGCTGGCACGGGGCGCAGCACGAGCACAGGAGACCGCCGTCTACGTGGCGCTCGGGGCCAGCGATGCGCGTCTGGCACGCCGCTTCCTGGCAGAGGGGTTGCTGCTGACGGGCTTGGCGCTGTTGGCCGGCGGAATGCTATCGACCGTCGGCTTGGGCGCGCTCCTGGCGTTGGCACCGCCGCAGTTGCTCGGCCAGGCAGTAGTCGGCATCGACTCCCGAGTGTTGCTGTTTGCAGCCGCGACGAGTGCGCTCATCGGCGTCGGTTGCGGGCTGCTACCCACCCTCCAAGCGCGCCGGGTAGACATACAGAACGCCCTCAAGGCGGGGCGTTCACAGGCCGAAGCGGCGGCCGTGTTGAAGCTGTTCATGCGTCGCTGCCTGGTAGCGGGGCAGACCGCTCTGGCGGTGGTGTTGCTGGTCGCTGCCGCGTTGCTCGTCGGAACGTTGTGGAACCTCCAAGGAGTCGACCCTGGGTTTCGTGCCGCAAACGTGCTCCGAGCCGATCTCCAGCTTCCCGACTCCCGCTATCCGCGCGACTTCCGGAATTGGCCCAGCTGGCCCGAACGACTCAACTTCTACGATGCTCTGTTGGCGCGCGTACAGGCTCTGCCGGGCGTGCGTGCGGCCGCGCTGGCCTCGAATCACCCACTCCAGGCTGGCTTCACCAACAGCTTCGGGATCGTCGGCATCCCCTACGACGTAGGGCAAGGCGAGATCACCCTACGCCTCGTGACCCCGACCTACTTCGACACGGTCGGTGCAACGCTTCTCCACGGTCGACTGATGGATGCGACCGACGACGCGCAAAGCGAGCCCGTGGTGGTCATCAACCGCGCCGCCCGAGAGCGCTACTTCGACGGACTCGAGCCACTCGAGCACCAGCTCGAGCTGCCGTGGGCCGGGATACCACGCCGCGTCCTCGGCGTGATCGAGAACGAAAGAACGCTGGGACTGGATCGCGACGCGCCTCCGGCGATGTATGTGAACCTGCTACAAGCACCGGCGGTCGGAGTGGTCACTCTGATGGTGCGCACCAACGGCGACCCGCTCGATGCAGTTGCGTCGGTGCGCTCGCGTATCTGGTCGCTCGACAGAGAGCTCGCCGTCTACAACATCGACACGATGACGTCGACGCTGGCGAACTCGGTGGCGCGTGAGCGCTTCGCGTCGATGATCCTGGGGATCTTCTCGCTCATTGCGCTGTTTCTGGCAGCTCTCGGAGTGTACGGGGTCCTCAGCTACCTAGTGTCGCAGCGACAGCACGAAGTCGGCGTGCGGATGGCGCTCGGGGCAAGCAGCAGCGATGTGGTGCGCATGGTGGTAGGCCAGAGCAGCTGGATGGTCGGGGGCGGGCTGGTGATTGGCCTGTTGCTCGCCGTCGTCGCGTCGCGCTGGATCGCGGCACTACTGTTCGGCGTGAGTCCGACGGAGCCCAAAACCTACCTCGCCGTCGTGTCCTGTCTCTTGGTCGCCGCTGTTGTGGCCTCGGCGCTCCCGGCGCGACGCGCGGCCTCAATCGACCCGGCGGTGTCATTACGCGGCGAGTAGTCTGCCGCGCGACACAGAAGAGCACTTGGTCGCGACTGTTCCACTAGCGGGACGACGTGTCCGCATCCGAACGCCCCCTGCGGCGCCAGAGCCACGCCGTCAGTACCACCGTCAGCATGGCGGCGGCGATCCACAGCCAGACGCCCATGGGCTCTGCGGAGCCGCCGCGAAGTAGCGCGCCGAGCCCCGTCCCAGTAAGAGTGAAGACAATCGCGCCGGGGAGAATGCCTAGCGCGGTGGTCCACACGAACGTCGACCGGGGAACCATCGTCAGCCCGGCGGCCCAGTTGACCGCGGTGAAAGCAACTGTAGGGAGGAGGCGCAGGGTCAACAGCATTGGCCAGCCAGCCGACTGCACGGCGCGATCGGCACGGTGCAGAACGCCTGCCGGCACGAGCCGGTCGCCCAGGGGGCGTCCGAAGCGACGGGCTAGCTCAAAGCTGATCTGTGCCCCCGCAAGAGCGAAGAACCAGGTGATGAGCGTGCCCCAAAGCGGGCCGAATACCATGCCGTTCAGCAGGGCGGGGATCTCGGCCGGAATCGGCAAGATTGCCACGAGCAAGGTAAACAGCGGTGCGAGCGCGTACACGAGGGCCCCCGAACCCTCGATCCAATGTGCGAGCGATTCAATCATGGCTTCCCGGGATCACCCGTGCCGCCGCAACGCGGACGATATACTCGACACCGGAGGCCTGAGAGATCCGGCAATACTCGGGCAAACACACAGAATGTAAAGCACACGCCGTGCCAAGCGTGTCGGCGGGCATCCGCGTTTCGTTCCGCTACGCCGCCGACACCACCCAGTATGCTGGTTTCAGGGGAGAGTCGAACGCCGGCCGGGATGCTACTCCGACCGCAGGGCCTCGATCGGTTCCACCGCCGAGGCACGCCGCGCCGGCAAGTAGCTCGCGACGGCGGTGACCACAAGCAGTCCCGCACCCACTATGAAGCGCGCCGCAGCGTCGTCACTGCGCACTTCGTACAGCAATCCGTCTAGCGACCGGATGAGCAACAGCGAGGTACCGAGACCCACAAGCACACCCATCACGCCAAGACCCAGGCCCTCGCGGACGACCATCGCGCGCACCTCCGAGGAGCGTGCGCCGAGCGCCGATCGGATACCCAGCTCACGCACGCGACGGCTCACCGACCAGGCGACGAGCCCGTAGGTCCCGACGGTCGTCAACAGCAGCGCGATGCCAGCGAAGACGATCAGCAGCGTGGCGGCAAAGCGTTGCCGTGCCAGCGTGGCAGCGACCAAGTCGCGCATCGCCACCACGCTGTGCACAGGTTGATCCGGATTGATCTCCGTCACCAGCGCCTCGATCCCGGCGACACTGGGCGCCTCACCCGGGCGGGTGCGCAACACCACGTTGAGCGCTGGATAGGAGTTCTGGGCGTAGGGAAGGAAAATCTCGGGCTGTGGCCCCTGGCGCAAGTCGTGGTGGCGAACGTCACCTACTACACCGACGACCCGGTATGCATAGACGCCGCCTGGATAGCTCATCTCGAGCCGCTTGCCGAGCGGATCCTCGTTTGGCCAACTCGACGCGGCCAGGCCAGCGCTGACGATAATGACACGCTCGGCCTGCCGCCAATCGGAGTCGCTGAAATCAAAGCGATCGTCGACCGCGAAGTCGCGCCCCGCCATCAGGGGCCGGCCCAGGGCGCGGAAGTATCCGGGCGTGGTCATGCGAATCCAAGCCTCAGCTGCCGCCGCCCCGGGATCGGGCTCGCCGAAGCGCCAGAACGGACGATCGAAGTCCGCTCCGACCGAGCTCATCGGCAGTGCCGTCGTGGCACCGACCGCCTCGGCGCCGGGCATCTCGCCGAGGCGTTGCGTGAGCTGCTCGAAGAACGCCACGCGGCCGTTTCCCGAAGACGAGGCCACACCGCTCTCCAGCGGCACACGTATGACGATCACGTTGTCGAGATCGAAGCCGGGATCCACCGCCATCAGACGAGCGAAGCTCCGGGCGAGCAACAGCGCGCCGACGAGGAGCACCAGCGTTACGGCGATCTCTGCCACCACCAGGGAGGCGCGCAGCCGTGTCCGGCGCACGCCGTCGGAGCTCCGCCGGGTGCTTCGATCGACGCCGGCAGCGCTCGACGCTATCCACGCCGGCACCCCGCCCGCCAATACCCCGGCCACCAGCGACAGCACCAACCCGAAGGCGAGCGCCCGGCGATCGATGCCGATCTCTGCAGCGAGGGGAAGGTTTCCGGGCTGGAGCGCCATGAGCGCATCGACGCCGATGATCGCCACGCCGATACCGACTAAACCACCAACAAGCGCCAGCGACACGCTCTCGGTAACCGGCAGGCGTACCAATCGCGCCCGCGTGGCGCCGAGTGCGCGCCGCACGCTGATCTCGCCGCGGCGCGCCGTGGACCGCGCCAACAGCAATCCCGCAACGTTCGCGCAGGCCGTCAACAAAAGAAGTCCGACAGCGCCCGACAGCACCCCGAGCGGCCGCCGCGCCGGGTCGATCAGTTGACCGATGAGCGGCGTAACGCGGATACCCCAACCAGCGTTGGTGGCCGGATATTCGGTGGCGAGCGCGGCAGCAAGACCGTCCAGCCTTAGTTGGGCTGCCGACATGTCCAACCCCTCACGAAGCCGCGCGACCACACCAAGAAACCGCGAGTCACGTGAAGGCTGGCCGTCCGTCGATTCGGCGCGCGCCCCGAGATCCCAAGAGTTCCACAGGTCGATATCCGCCCTGGGTAGGGCGAAGCTCGCCGGCATCACGCCGATGATCCGCCACAGCACCCGATTCACCTCGATGACTCGTCCGACGGTCTGCGGGTCAGCCCCGAGGCGGGAGCTCCAGAACTGGTGGCTCACCGCGATCACCGGCTCAGCGCCGTAATGATTGCCGCTGTTGTCGTACCACGAGCCGACCGCATCGTCGGGCGAGAGCAGGCGACCGACTAGCGGCTCGGTGCCTAGAAGGCGAAAGAAATCGCCAGAAACATGAGCTACCTCTACCTGTTCGGCGCGGTTGGCGGACTTGTATATCGCGGTCTCCGGCCACCACGCCGCAATGCCGTCGAACACCTCGTTGCGCGCTTCCCAGTCGAGGAAATTGGCCGGCGACGGGCCATCTTCGAGAAATCCGAGCGTGGCGTTCGACTCCCAGACCCGAACAAGCCGTTCGGCGTCCAGATACGGCAGCGGGCGCAACAACACCGCGTCGACAACACTGAAGATTGCAACGGTGCCCCCAATTCCCAGACCGAGGGTGAGCACGACTGCAACGCCGAAGCCTGGCTGATGCACTGCACCGCGCACCGCCTGGCGAACATCCGCGCCGAGACTCGTTACGGCGCACCCGATATGCCGCATCGATGCAGCGCCCGATTCGAGCCGATATCGCAGGGAGGGCCCGACCGCGCCACGCACCTGGCTGCGTAGCCATCGCAGCGCTGCTCGACGCCCGAGGCGCGCCTCGAGGTTCTCGAACGTCGTGCCGGTATCCCGCATCACCGCAAAGCGCAGTCTCGGCGGCAATAAGACCCTCAGGCAGCCAGCCCACACCGGCGGCATCATCGACCTTCGGCCTCGGAGCCGATCTCGACCCCATCCCAGAACCGTTCGAGCTGTTGGCGTGAGCGCCGCAGCGCCGCCAGGCCGGCGGCCTCGATCCGAAAGTTCTTGGTGGCTCGCCCGCCGCGCACGGGGGTGGGCGCGGAGAGCTTCGCGGAGACATAGCTCTTCTTTTCGAGCCGCGAGAGGGTCACATAAACCGCCGTGATGGCCACCGAAGTGCTGGCCAGCCGGTCGATCTCCTCGTAGATGGCTCGGCCAGCGGCCTCACCGTGGAGACGCACTAGCGCCAACAAGACGATGTGCTCAAACTCCCCTAGATAGCCCTTCTTGCCCATTGGGATCGCTTCGGTCTCCTGATTTATTAAACATCGTTTAATACACACGCCAATCTCCCGTCAAGCGCGCCGGGCGATCGGCAGACCGTATTGCCGTAACCAGGCCCGCCACACTTCCACCACGGCCTGCTAGGCTCACCGCATGCGCGAGGTGCAGGCAGTCATCTGGGATTTCGACGGCACGCTGGTCGACACGCGCCAGAAGAACTTCAACGTCACGCGGGCGCTGGTCGAGCGCATCAAGGGAGAGCCGCCCGACGTCTTTGATGCGCTGCGCTCACTGCAGCGCTACGAGCGCGCCCTCCATCGGCACCGGCATTGGAAGGACTTCTATCGACAGGAACTTGAAATGACGGACGATCAGATCCGGCTGGCCGAGGCGAGTTGGCTGGATGAGCAACTCGCCGACGAGACTGCTACGACCTCCTACGACGGCATTCTCGAGGTCCTGGAAGGGCTGGCGCACCTACCGCACGGCATCGTGTCGCTCAACGCAACTCAAAACATCATCCGCTTTCTCGAACGACTGCAGCTGAGAGCACACTTCGACGAAGTAATGGGGTTCGAAACCGTCGATGCCGGGCGACAAAAACCTAAGCCGGACGCGCTGGTGGCGTGCGTCGACCGGCTGACCGGAACTCGGCCCGGCCGCATCATCTACGTCGGTGATCACGAATCGGATATCGAGTGCGTTCACAACACCAACCTCCACTACGCCAGCCAGAAGGTTCCGGTCGAGGTGATCGGCATCAGTGCCGTCTATGGGCCTTGGTCAGACGACTCGCACTGGTCCGCCGAACCCCACTACCGCGCCGAGCACCCGCGGCAGATTCTGACGTTCGTGACGGAACTACTCGCCGCTCCCAGCTGACCCCGGCGGGCGGTCCGATGCGTCCTGCCCGTCAACGTCCGGCGCCACATCGTCTTTCGCTATCGGCGGCGACTCCGGTAGGGTCTCCGCCTGCAGCGGTGGTACGAGCGACCTGGGCGTCGCCGGCGTCTCAACCGACTCGCTGGAGCCCCCCAGTTCGGGGGCATCTCCGGCGATGGTTGCAGATCGACCGACCTCGGCTCCGGACCAGAAGAACAACACCACCAGCGCCGCCTCGAATAGCCCGGCGAACACAGTGTGGGCGGCCAACCCATCCATACCGAGGCTGACGACGCGGCCAGCGAGCAACCCCGTATAGATAATCCCTGCGGCATAGAGCCACTGCCGCCCGAACCTCCCTCCGAAAGCGCCCCTCAGTATCATTGCGCCGATCGCCACTACGAGGCCGCCTTCCATCGAGCGGAGCTCGCCGCGGGAACCGGTGTTGAGCAGGTCAAACCCCACCAGGCGCGCAACCGCATCGACCGCATAGAGAAAGTAAAGCCCGACCGCTATATGGCCGAGCGCGGCAAGCAACAGCAGCGGTTTGAGCCACTTCATGTCCCCTCCTTGCGCCATCCGAGGTGTCCCCAGCAGCTTGTCTTGCAAGTGTAGCGGGTGGCAAACCTCATACGCCGCCGCGCCGGGACAACTCCGAAATATCGTGCGGACAGACCCGGCGCCCCTCGCCGTCCCAGCACAGCGCGGCGGCGTAGCTGCCGCACAGCTCGGGGGTGGCAAAGCGCCACCGGGCGGGCTCGTCGCCCGGGTACTCCGTCGCAATCAGACGTGGCGGTGCGCACATCAGGTCCAAGGTGAAGCCGCGAGACGAGAAGGCCAGCCCCGTACCGATCGCCTTCAGGTACGACTCTTTCAACGTCCAGGCCCGATAGAAGCCCTCGGCACGGGCGGGCGCCGGCAGCGCGCGCAGCCAGCGATCCTCCGCCTCCGAGAAGAAGCGCCGCGACAGCTGTTGGAACGGTCGCCGCACTTGCCGCTGTTCGATGTCCACACCCACTCGTCCACCCGCCGCTACGGCCACCAGGGCGCGGTGTCCGGAGTGCGAGAGATTGAACGTCAGCTCATCGCCGGGCAATAGCGGCTTGCCGGGCGCCCCGTAGGCAAGCTGCACTTCGCCTGGATTGATGTCGAGAACCTCGCCGAGAATGCGCCGCAACATTGACCGCCCGACGAGGAACTCGAGTCGCTTCGACGGTGAGCGCATTCGCCGCAGACGAGCGTGCTCGACGCGGTCGAGCGTATCGGGCGCCGCCAGGGCTCCGTCGAGGGAGAACGACCATACGTCGATCGTGCGCGAGCCCCCTAGCGAGGACAGCACGGGCACGAGTGGCAGCGGAAGGCGTGCCATCCCTCGCGTACGATGATTGGCGCCATCACGAGGGCGGCCACTGGATCTGCCCACCACCAGCCGAACAGCGCGTTCAACAGCAGCCCGCCGAGGAGAATGGCCGACAGGTACGTACACAGCATCGTCTGGTTCGCCTCGAGGTGCAGTGCGCTACTGGACATCGCCAACGCTACCTTGCGCTTGGCACGCGCCAGCAGCGGCATCACCAGTACCGAGCCGGCGGCCACAGCGATACCTAGCAAGCTCTGCTCCGGCGCATGGCGAAGCCACAACATACGCAGCGCCTCGACGGTCACATAGACGGCCAGCACCAAAAAGCTCCCACCGATTAGCCGTAATGAGACTCTCTCGGCGTGCGCGCGGCGATCGGGGTCGCCATCGGCGTGCAAACGCCAGAGGGCTACGGCGGCCGCCGAGACCTCGATGGTGCTGTCGGCTCCGAAGCCCACCAGGGCAACCGACCCTGCAATGGCGGCGGCCGCCAGCGCCAACCCGGCCTCAATGCCGTTGTACGCCAGCGTCGCCCAGCTCAGCAGCAGCCCGCGCCGCACCAGCGCGCTACGTTCCAGAACCAGCTCGGTCATGGTTGGATTCTAGCCTGCACCACTTTCCGCATTCGATTCACTAGTGTCCTGAGTCAGGGCTCCCGACGGGGCGTCGGCGCTTTGCTCCGTTATCGGGCGTCGAGAACGCCGAGAACCAGGTGCGACGGGTGCTCGGCCGAGCGAAAGACCGCCTGCGTGGCAACCTGATAGTCCTCCGCTCGGACGTGGTAGATATCGACGAAGCTCTGCGGATTCCGATCGTAGGCCGGGAACCATGAGCTCTGCACCTGAACCATGAACCGATGCCCGGCCTTGAATGTATGGTATCGATCGCGCAGGTCGATCGTGATCGGTGTGATCTCACCCGGCACCATCGCTTCCGGCTTCGTGAGACCGTTGCGATATCGACCTCGCATGACCTCGCCGGCGAGATGCATCTGGTAACCGCCCATGCGCACATCGCAGGTGTTGCTGTCTGGCGCGTCGCCCGGGTACACATCGATGAGCTTCACGACCCAGTCGGAATCGGTGCCCGTGGTCGAAACGAACATGCTGGCGAGAATGGGCCCGGCAATGGTGAGATCCTCATCCAGTACGTCCGATTCGTACACCAGCACATCGGGCCGGGTGGAAGCGAACCGCTGGTCCTCGACCTTCCATAGATGGCCTAGTGTGGTGCGCAGCTCGGTCGAGAATGGCACCGGTCTGTCAGGATCGCTGACGTAGCGGTCGGCTCCGTCCTCAACATCGGGTGGGCGGAACTCCAATCGCCCTCCGGCATGCAGATACAGCGCCCGCGGCTCGATTCCGGCCGGCGGCCAACGATGATGCCGTCGCCATTCGTTGGCCCCGGTGACAAACACCACCGCCTCGGTGGCGCCCCACTCGCCAACGCCGCGCAGATGATGCTCGAAGAAGGGCAGCTGTATCTCCTGCTGGAAGGTGTGGGATGTCTTGGAACCAAAGTCGACACAGCCGAGATGGTCGCCATCCATGCTGCGCCAGCCACCGTGTAGCCAAGGCCCCACAACGAGGGTGTTTTCGATCCCCGGATTGGCCATCTCTATGGCGCGATAGGTGGCCATCGGACCGTAGAAGTCTTCGGTGTCGAACCAGCCGGCAACGTTCAGCACCGGCAGGTCGATATTGCGCAGGTCGGCCAAGACGTTCTGACGTTGCCAATACTCGTCGTAGTCAGGATGTCGCATGAAGTCACGCCACGCTGGGACATCGCCTCCGAAGAACATCTCGTCGATATTGGCCGCCGATCCGGCTCGCAAGAAGAACTCGTACCCCCACGGAGTGCCGTAGTCGAAGGCTTCGGGACGCTGGTCGGTAGGCCCGTCACGACGACGTGCGTTGCCGGCCAGCCACGAGAAGGCATACATGATGCGGAAGGCACCGTTATGGTGCCAATCGTCGCCGATGAACATGTCGGCCGGCGATGCTTGGGGAGAGGCGGCACGCAGTGCCGGGTGATGCTCCACCAGACCCAAGACAGTCTGCCAGCCCGGGTAAGAGATGCCCCACTGGCCAACGCGCCCATTGTGCCCGCCGAGGTTGCGCAGCAGCCACTCGATGGTGTCGTAGTTATCGGTGCTCTCGTCGGTGTCCAGGCGACCGAGCGGGCGTGACGCAAGCGGCCGGATCACCTCGAACTCCCCCTCGGAACGGAACTTGCCGCGCACGTCTTGGAACACGAACACGTAGCCGGCACGGTCGAACTGCGCCGAGGGGCCCAGCAAGGCGCGGTAGCTGTCGGGCCCGTACGGTCCGGCAGAGTACGGCGTCCTCAGAAGCAGGATAGGGACTTCCTGTGACCTGTCTCGCGGAGCATAGACAACGGTGTATAAGCGGATCCCGTCACGCATGGGAACCATGAGCTCGGTCTTGGAATAGTGCTCTCGCACCCACTGCGAGTGCGATTGCTCCGGCGCGGCGGAGGGTGCGCCCGGCGCCAGCATGACCAGCATCAGCACAGTGAACGGGAGGGGCAGCAGCATGCGGGTTCCAAGACGGAGCATCGGGTCCATCCTTGAGCAGCCAGGGGACGGGGTTACCTAGCAGGCCGTGGTGGAAGTGTGGCACGCAACGGCCCGCACTGAACGCGGGTCGCTGTGCTATCCTTGCGTTTCTCGCCGTTCCGGTGACGCTCCTTGTCTGTGAGCGCCCGGATGATCACGGCAACATCCGAATGATTTCAGAGATCAAAATCATGGCCAGAAGGTGTGCGATAACTGGTAAGGGGCCCCGCTCGGGCAACAATGTCTCGCATGCGAACAACCGCACCAAGCGGTGGTTCCGCCCGAACCTGGCGCGCAAGAAAGTGTGGATACCCGAGCTCGGAAGGTCGGTACGCCTCAAGCTGTCGACCACGGCGCTCAAGAGCATCGACCGCGACGGCTTGCTGCGCTACCTGAAGAAGAACGGCCTCACGTTGAAGGACGTCACCTGACGTAGACTGCGTCCGCGGCAGGCCTCCCGACATCGAGGCCTCACGGCCGTTCCTGACCGCGGATGTCTCGGCTTCCAGGCCACTGCTCTCGAACGGCCGACTGTTGGTGTTGCAGCCTTCGAGTCGGAACATCACCGATCAATGCCAGGGTGACCTGGATCGCGGCCCCTTCGTGATGCGAGCTACGTATGCGGGCCACGTTTCCCTCCTATCATCCGTCTCGAAGCGCGGATCGACTGCTAATGCGCAACGCCCGCCCCGACAGCGCCCGTCTGGTCACCGGTCTGGTTATCGCCATGGTTGGTTTGACGGTCGCGGCAGCGACCAGCGCTGCTCAACGGAGCGTTAATCGGGCCCAACTCGTGCGGGCTCTGATCAACCTCGACGCGCACGCCTTGGACGGCACCATCGCGCTGGAGTTCGGCATCGACCGGTTGCCGACCAATCTGCTGCTCGACCGACACGGTCGCGGGCGGGCGTTGGATGTCCGCGGCGACGACCTGTTCATACAAGGTCGACGCGCTCCTCGCCGAAAGCCGCACCCCCGAGTAGTCAGAATCTCACGCGACGGGTGACATGCAAATCTATCTATGTCGATTTAGACTTAGATAGATAAGCTGCGCACCTGGCGAGTTCGGGGGCCGCGGCAGCC
Organism: Acidobacteriota bacterium; assembly: GCA_965205505.1. GTDB lineage: Bacteria > Acidobacteriota > UBA890 > UBA890 > WLXD01 > DASCOT01. The sequence continues at coordinate 510,876 of CBDBHB010000009.1, read as the reverse complement.
GACACATCCTCGCTCCCCGAGGATCGACGACAATGCGAAACACATCCGGCCGACGGTCGGTGACGAGACTCGCCGCGGTCGGGTGTCTCCTCGCTGGCCTGAACAGTGCGCCGCCGCCCCTTGGCCAAGCCCAGCCTGCTGTCGAGACCCTCGACGTAGAGGGATCAGACGGCCGCTGGAAGCTGATCATCAACAACCCCCGATTCGACCGGCCACAGGACGCGCGGGTTGCACCGTTTCTCGGCAGGGAGGGGTTGTGGTTGCGCAACAACACCCATGTTGTCCTTGCTGACACCGATTTCACCTCTGGCACCATCGAGTTCGACGTAGCGCCCACCGATGCCGGCCATTTCGCCGCCGTGATGTTTCGTCGCACGGCCTTTCAGAACCAAGAGAACGTCTACCTGCGACCCTTCAAGAGTGGCGAGTTCGATGCTGTCCAGTACGCTCCGCGAATCAACGGGTCGACATGGCAGCTGTGCCCGGAGTTTCAGACCGGCGCCGAGCTGCCACGCAAGGAATGGACACACATCCGCATTGAGGTTAACGGCATGCGCATGGAGCTGTTCGTCAACGACGGCGTCGAGCCTGCGCTGCAGGTATCGCGCTTGCGTGGCTTGTCACCGCAAGGGGCGGTCGGTTTCTGGGCACGGGTGAACAACGAGCCCGATACCTGGGCGGCGGTGCTATCGCGTATCCGTGTTACTCCTGCCCCGGCTCTCGACACGCCAGCCGCTGAGGAACCGGTCGAGTCCACCGGCCTGATTAGGCAGTGGCAGGTCTCAGACACGTTCCAGACGGCCGACGGGACGGTCGCGACGATACCGCCGGGCACCGGCTGGCAATCAGCAGAGACCGAGGAGTCGGGCCTGGTAAACCTCAACCGACTGCTTGGACGCCCGGGCCGCGGGCGATGGACCGCCCTCGCTCGCACCTCGATTGAGGCCGAGCGCGAGTACCTGGCGCGGATGGACATTGGCTATAGCGACGAGGTCACGGTGTTTCTCAACGGCAGGCCGCTGTACTCCGGCATTAACAGCTGGCAAAGCCGCTATCCTGGTTATCTTGGACATGTGGCCCTGGGCAACGATACCGTCTTCCTACCACTGCGCGTTGGCACCAATGAGCTCGTGCTGGCAGTAAGCGACGACCTACGCTTCGGATGGGGGTTTGTCGCGCGGCTGCCCGACGCCGAGGCGACGCCAGACACCGAACGATGACAGCCGAAGCACTCACCGGAGAGCAGGCGATGCGTATGACATACGCCACCGCCATGGTGTTGCAAGCGCTCGACGCCGGCTATCGATACGGTTTCGAGATCATCGAGGTGGTGGGCGTACGCAGCGGGACCGTTTATCCGCTGCTGCGACGACTCGAGGAGGCCGGTATGCTTCGATCGCGCTGGGAACCGGTGCGCGTAACACGCTCGAGCAACCGACCGGCTCGCAAGTACTACGAGCTCACGAGGCGCGCCACGCCGCTTATCGCCCAGGCTCGGGACCGTTTCCCAGCCCAGCATCTCGCCTCGGCGGGCGAGCGACAGCATGTCTAGGCGGATCGCCGGATTGTACTCGCTGCAAATCCTCCGCCGAGTCGTGCCAGCTGCGCGTCGTCAGGATTGGTATGCAGAGTGGGAGGGGGAGCTGGCGCAGGCCCGCGCCGAGGGCCATGGCCGCGTGTTCCGCGCCCGACGCCTGCTCAACGCCGCCGAGGACGCCATCCGCCTGGGACTGCGCCGCGGCATCCGCCGACCCTTGGCGAGCTTCGTGGAGGGGAGTGCCCAGGATCTGCGCTACGCGGTGCGGGCCCTGGTGCGTCGGCCCGCATACGTCGCTGGAGCAGTCTTCGCCCTGGCGCTTGGTATCGGTGCCAACACCGCCATCTTCAGCATCGTCCACGGGGTGCTGTTCCATCCCCTACCGTACGCGGAGCCCGACCGCCTCATGCTGCTGTGGGGCGACGGCAGCCGGCGTGGACTGACGACCTTTGCCGGAGCACCCCCGGCCGAGTTCTTGGCATGGACGGCGCGCGCCTCGTCGTTCACCGGCATGGCCGCCCTGTCGAACAACAGCGTGGCATTCACGCAATTCGACGAGCCGCTCGTGCCGTTGACGCACGTGGTTACGGAAAACTACTTCGACGTGCTGGGGGTCGAGCCGTACCTCGGGCGCACGTTCGAGGCGGGCGACGCGACCGGTACAGGGGTTGTCGTCGTCAGCCACCGGATCTGGCAACGGTCCCTGGGCGGCGACCCGGCCCTCATCGGCAAGACGGTTGTGCTCGATGACGAGCCCTTCGTCGTGATCGGTATCCTGCGCCCCGACTTCTACTCGACGCATCAGCTACCGGTTCAACCAGATCTGTGGATGCCTACCGTTTTCGCCGGCCGCGAGCAGGACCGCGCGACCCGCAACAATGCAGTCTTTGCGCGCCTCAAGCCCGGCGTGACGGTAGCTCAGGCGCAGCAAGAGATGTCGGCGATCGCTGCCGACGCCGAGGCCGAATTGCCGGAGTCCAACAGCGGCTGGAGCGTCAAGGTCACGCCGGTTCGAGACAATACGGTCGGCGCCTACCGGCAGACCTTCGGATTCTTGCTGCTGGCTGTTGGGCTGGTTCTGCTCATCGCATGCGCCAATGTCGCCAACCTCGGCCTGGCGCACGCAATCGAGCGATCACGCGAGGTGGCGCTGCGAAGCGCCCTGGGAGCCGGCCGCGGACGGCTGCTGCGACAGATGGTCAGCGAGGGGTTGGTGCTCGCCACGTTGGGCGGTGGCGTGGGCGTGCTCGTCGCGTTCGCGGCGCTGCCAGTCCTCCTGCGGCTAATTCCCGGCACCGGCGCGGGCGGGTCGACGACCATCGGCGGGCTCGCCGCCGTGCCGTTCCTCGAGCACGTAGGAGTCAACAGCACCGTGCTCGGGTTCGCTGCCGTGCTGTGCGTTCTGACAGGAATCGTCGCGGCGCTGGCCCCGGCGCGCGTCGCCGGGCGCCAAACTTTGTCCTCGGCACTCCAAGATGGGAGTCGGGGCAGCACCACCGGCGGGCGCGCAGGACGACTGCGCGGTCTCTTGGTGATCACCGAAACAGCGGTCTCGGTGGTGCTTCTGGTGGGAGCGAGCTTGCTTCTTCAGAGCTTCCGCAACCTGCAGAATGTGGAGCTCGGTTACGACGCCAACCGGCTCATCACGCTTCGCAACTCGCTGCGCATCGGACCCGATCCGGAAGCCTGGACATCGCATTTCGAGCAGGCTGCAGCGGCCTTGGAGGAGTTACCGGGCATCGAGTCTGCCAGCGCTGTGAGCTTCGTGCCGCCCGAGTTCGCCAATGCCCCGATCCGGTTCCATGGGCCCGGCGATGCGCCCGACGCGGCGCGCAACCCCAACGTCGTGGCGCGTATCGTGATGCGCGGCTACTTCGAGACCATGGGGATCGCGCTGCTGAGCGGCCGCACGATCGACCAATATGACACCGTCGAGGCGGCACCGGTACTGGTGGTCAACGCGGAGTTCGCGCGGCGCTATTTCGGCGACCGTGACCCAATTGGACAACGCATCGTCCCCGAGTTGACCGGAACCGCCGCGACGCTGCGACGCTTTCCTGACATGGAATGGGAGATCGTCGGTCTGGTGGCCAACGTCCGAGGTGCCGGCACCGACCCCGCACCGTTCCCCATGGTGTACGTGTCCGCGGCGCATTTACCGCTACCGATCATGAACCTGGTGGCGCGCACTCGCGAAGCTCCAGAGAGCATGTTGCGGCCAGCAGAGCAGGCAATCTGGTCGCTCGGCACGCGCATGAACGTCTATAGCGTGGAAACGCTGCAGCAGCGACTCGGCAACTTGATGTGGCAATCGCGCTTCGCCATGCAACTGTTGGCGATCTTCGCTGGCCTGGCGCTGATTCTCGGGACCGCCGGAATCTACGCCGTGTTGACGTACACGGTATCGCGGCGCACCCAGGAGATGGGCGTGCGCATGGCCCTCGGTGCCGATCGCCAAGACGTGCTGACGCTGGTAATCGGCGGCGGCCTCCGGATGACGGTACTCGGCGTCGTTTTTGGTACCGCGGCCAGTCTCGCCGTGTCGAGGCTGCTCGCCGGCTTGCTCTACGGCGTTGCTCCGGGCGATCCGGTGACGGTTCTATCCGTAGCACTCACGCTGCTCGCCGTGGCGACCGCAGCTTGCCTTTCTCCGGCGCTACGCGCTACCCGAGTCGATTCGGTCGACGCATTGAAGAGCTGAGGCCATAGCCGACCGGACGTCCCCGCCGTCAGGCGTCGATCGTCACATGTCCTGGCTGCGCGGCGACCCGAGCAATCCACGACTCGACGTTGGGGTGCTCGTGCAGGTCGATGCCCGCCTCATCGGCGACGTGCGTGTAGGCGTAAAGGGCGACGTCGGCAATGGAGTAGGTAGCGCCAGCGACGAACTCGGACTCGGCCAGGCGGCGATCCATTGTGCGTAGCGCCTTTCGTCCGAGCTCTTGCTTCTGGGCTATGAGGTCGGCGTGGCGCTCCGGGTCGTCGCCATAGTGCAAGAGGAAACGCGCTACTGCGACAGCGGGCTCGTGGTCATACTGCTCGTAGAACATCCATTGCAGGACCTGCGCGCGCTCGTAGCGACCATCAGGCAAGTAGGGGGTGCGTTCGGCGAGATACCAGATGATGGCGTTGGACTCGCCCAGGAAGCGGCCGTCTTCGAGCCGCAGGACGGGAATACGTAGCGCAGGATTCTTGCCGGCGAAGAGCTCCTCGCGATTGCTGCGATCCGTAACGCTGATCGGAATGCGCTCGTACGGCAGTTCGAGATGGGCGAGCATCAGGCGTACCTTGTAGGCGTTGCCAGAGACCGCGTTGTCATACAGCTGAAGCATTCACACCTCTCCTGTTGGGCTCGGCAGCTGCAGCAATGCCCGAAACCGCTATGTCGTTTCGTCACCGAAGAGAGCGCCGAGCCGCCCGCCCATCGCCTCGGCGATCGGCGCCGTGTGCTCGAGACGTGCCAGGAAGATCTTGATCACTGCCGCCATCGGCGCGGCGAGGAACATTCCGACGATCCCCCAGAGCGTTCCCCAAAGGACCAACGACATCAGCGTTACGACGGGGTGAAGGTCCAGTGATTCGCCGTAAATCCTGGGCTCGATGAAGTTGCCCATGATGATCTGGATGGCCGCGGGAAGAGCGATCGCGAGCACCGCCGCCGTGCTCGAGATCTCCGGCTGCACCAGGACGACCGGCAGAGGCAGCAACGTCGCGATCACCGAGCCGACGCTGGGAATAAAATTCAATAAGAAGACCAGCAGCCCAAACATCAGGGCGAACGGGATGCCGAGCAACTGCAGCACCGTGCCGACCGAGAACGCCGTCGCCAGCGAGATCAAGAACTTGACGCCGACGTAGAGTTTGACGCGCTCTTCGACCTCCGCCAACACCGCGCTCGTGGGCGCCTGGCCGCTGCGCCCGATCAACAGAAAGATCACGAAGACGACGACCAGGAACCCATTGGAGAGAATGTCGATCAAGGCGTTGCCGGTGCCGAGCAGCGCCGCGCCTACCTGGCTGGGCATCTGTCTGAGCAGGTACGACTCATCGATCCCGAGTTGCTCGAGCGGCATTCGATCCAGGGCGCTGGAGATCAGTAGTCCGATCTGTTGCTGGTAGAGGCCGACGTTGCCGACGAGCCGCGTTACGGACACCGACACGATGATTCCCACCAGCATGAGCAGCAGCACGGTAAACACTACCGAGCTGGCCACCGCCAGCGGCAACGGCACCCGCAATGATCTCGTTTGCACGTCGATCAACGGCATCATCGCGACGGTCACGAACACCGCTAGAACGACCGGCACGAGTACCGGGCGCAACCAATAGAGCACTACCCCGATGGCAAACGCCGTCAGGATGATCAGACAGATCGTGCGGATCTGACTCTCTCGATCCTGTGGACTCATGAACTCTTGCGGGACGTCGGCGGGGTGGTGAGGATGACCGGCAAGCTTTCGAGAATCGGATGCCGCCGGTGGAAATCGGTCGCCTGCTGGTAAGCGTGCGCCACCGTCAGCGCTTCGGAATCGCGGTACAGATTGCCGATGAACGAGATACTGACCGGCGTGCCGTCGTCCTCGAAGCCGTTCGGCACCACTACGCACGGATGCCCGGTCAGGTTCGTGGCTCCGACCACACCGTTGCGGAACGACGGAGCGACCACGACATCGAAGCCCCGGAGCGCCTCGGCGAACTGCCGCATGTATAGCGTCCGGGCGCGGTTCGCCTGAATGTACTCAACGGCCGGAATCAGCCGGGCGGTGCGAAACGAGTTCGGCCACGAGCCGCGCGTTTGCCGCGTAAGCTCGTCGTCCCGACCGCTGCGTGTGAGGTCATCGAACGCCGCGGCAGCCTCGGCCATGAGCACGAAGCCGATCGCCTCGACCGGCAAGTCGGGCATCTGCACCGGCTCCATGTACACTCCGAGATCCTCTCGAAGAACCCGCAACGTCTCCAGATCGAAGGCGCGATTCGCGTAGTCGTCGTCCTCCTCGAAGGCCGCCTCCAGATACCCGATCCGAAGGCCTTGCACGTCACGGTACGCGTCCCACGAGAACGGCACGTCGCGGGCGCTCGGGTCAATACCATCCGCCCCGTGGATCGCTGCGAAGACCAGGGCACAGTCCTCGACGCTACGGCACATCGGGCCGATCTTGTCCATGCTCCACGACAGCGCCATGGCGCCGGCGCGGCTGACGCGACCGAACGTGGGTCGGAAGCCCGACACGCCATTGCGCGTGCTTGGCGATACGATGCTGCCGCGCGTCTCGGTACCGATTCCGAACCCCACACAGCCGGCGGCCGTAGCTGAACCGGGGCCGGCCGACGACCCGCTGGACCCCTCCTCTGAATTCCATGGGTTGCGGGTGCGGCCGCCGAACCAGTAGTCACCCATCGCCAGCGCCCCCAAGGTCAGCTTGGCAACCAGCACGGCACCGGCCTCGTCGAGGCGGCGCACGACGGTGGCGTCCTCGGAGATCACCTGCTCGCGGTACGGAGCCGCTCCCCAGGTGGTCGGATACCCCTTCACCGCCAACAGATCCTTGGCGCCCCAGGGAATACCGTGTAGCGGCCCGCGGTAGTTGCCCGCTGCGATCTCACGATCGGCGACTCGGGCCTGGCGCTGGGCGCGCTCGGCGGTGAGGCTGACTGTGAAGAGCAGCGCCGGGTCGTAGCGCTGCAAACGCTGCAGATAGATGTCCGTCAGCTCGGTTGAGCTGACCTTTCGGCTGCGCAGCAAGCGGGCCAGCCGGGTGACCGGCATGAACGCCAGCTCGTCGCTATCGGCAGGCCGCCCTACCCTCTGCCAGCGTGTCGGACGCACGCGATCCGGCCCCTCGGGCAGTGTTGCACCCACACCAGGCATGTCGGGCTCGAAGCCGAGGGCCGGCGGCACCGCATTGGGAATCTCGATGCTACGCAGGGCGCGGTACGACTCGAGATAGCGACCCAGACCTGAACGCATCATCTCGCGCTCGTCCGGCGTCATCTCCAGACCCGCGATCTGCTCCGCGCCCTCGATCATGCCGACGGTGATCGGCGATTCCGGCTCGTCTTGCACCGCCTCCCAGAGCGCTCCGGGCAACCGAGTGCTGGCGAAAGCCGTGCCCGCGAACAAGCCCACGAAGTGCCTCCGATCAAACATCTAGTTTCCTCTCCTCAGGTGGTGCCCCCGACCGGCGGTCGGTGGTTAGCCATACCGAGGCCGCGAACGCCACGGCGGATGCTAGCAGCCCGACGAAGTTAGGATTCCACAAACCGGTGGTGGGAATGTCAGCGACGTATCGGGCAACGACGAAGACTCCCACTCCCACGACGATGGCCGCAATCGCATCACGGCTGCCCGCCCGCGCCCAATACACCCCGCCAACGATCGGAACAAATAGGCTCATGGACAACAGCGAGTAGAAAATGGTGATGGATTCGATCACCGAACCCAGCGCGATGGCCAACATCGTGGCGAGCACTCCGCCTGCGATGGCGCCGAGACGCGCCATCTTCAACACCTGGTGCTCCCCAGCATCCGGCGCCAGGAACCTGTGATAGAGATCCTCGGACAACGAGGTGGACAGCATGAAGAGCACGGCGTCCGCCGAGCTCACCTCGGCGGAAAAGACGGCCGCCAACCCTACGGTGCCGATCGCCAGCGGCAGCCCCACCGTCAACACCACGGGCAGAGCCATGTTGATCGCATTGCCGGTCAGCGCCGGGTCGTAAACGCGCGCCAGCATCCCGAACAGCGGCGGAACAGCTGCGAACAGCAGCAATCCCAAGGCGCTCGCTCCTACGCCGATTCGAACGGTTCGCTCGCTGCGCGCTCCGTAGACCTTCTGCAACAGCCCCGGCGAGACCATGAATGGCGGTATCAACAACGTCATGTAGTGCCAGCCGGATGCTCCCCCCTGCGACCAGCTGAAGAAGTCCGTGTTGCCGACCGGTGCAGCCGCGACGATCGACTGCCACCCACCGGCCGCGGTCATCGCAATCGGCAGCGCTAGCGCAAAGCCGGTCAGCAAGACTACGAGCTGCACCATGTTTACCCACGCCGAGGTCAACAGGCCGCCGGCGGTAAAGTACGTCGTCACCACCACGCCACCGAGCACACAGCCAACGGCGGTTGGAACGCCGGCGACGACGTTGAGCACGAACGCCACCGCCACCAACTGAGCCGACAACGCCGTCAGGCTGGCGACCCAAAGAAGGACCGCTGTGACACCGCGCACATCGGATCCGTATCGCCACTCCAGATAGTCACCCACGGTCCGCAGGTCGTGCTTGCGCGCATGTCGCCAAATTATGGGGCCGATCGAGTAGGCCATCAGCAGCGTGCCCAGGCCGGCCGAGCCGACCCACCACCAGGCGCTGACGCCGTCACGGTATCCGAGGCTGGCAGCACCCATTGTGGTACCGGCGCCGATGTTGGCCGCCAGGATGGTCGCGAACAGCAGAAATGGCCCGAGCTGCCGTCCGGCAACGAAGAACTGTCGGGCGCTGCCGACGCGCCGGCCAACCCATGCGCCGATGACGATCAACGCCGCCGAGTAGCCGATCAACAGGCCCAGTTGCACACTCACCACTGTCTCCTCGGAGCGGATCGGCGGCCGACGCTGTGCCGGTCACATGGCCGTCAGATAGCCCCAGCCGCGCCAAGCCTACTCTGCCGCTTCGTCGCGCCGTAAGGATACGCAAGCGAGATGCGGCACAGGATCGAAGCGCGAGGTTGGCCGAGCGCCAACCTGCTAGTACGACAGTTGCACGCTCTTCTCGGCGTAGTGGTTCCAGCCGAAGGCCTGCTTGATCGCCAGCACGTAGTCGAATCCCTGCTGCGTGCGCGGCGAAAGTGTGAAATTGAAGCGGGACGGCATCACTGCATGCCCTTCCCATTCCTCATTCCACGAGCCAACGCTGACCACCGGCACCCGGGTCAGCCCGCCTCCGCCGAAGGCAAGTGCCATGTACTCCGTGGTGTGGAACGCCAGCATTTCCTGCAAGAACTCGCCGTAGTCTCGGCGGTTGGCGTGCAGCGTGGGCACGTTTCGTTTCGAGAAGCCGGCCAACGGCGCCGTTGCCGGTCACGCACTACTGGCTCCTGGTGCCTTTCAAGAAAGTAGCCAAGACCACGCCACAGCCGCAACGACCAACACCAGCGTCGTCCGCAGTTGTCGGACAGGGATGGCCGAGCAGGCACAGCCCCGCCCGAGGGCGCGGTGCTCGACCGTGTGCCGCACGCGAAACACGCTCCTCCAGGCCGCTTGCCGATCATCGGCCACCTTCATCTACCTGTTATAACTCCTTAAAACACATTAAAAGACATTTAAACTACATTTAAGATTGATATCGCTACGCCGGAAACCGGAGTCGAAGTCAGCGTTTGGCGAACACAGGGCGACAGACGTCCTGATCGTGCGCCGCGATCGGGCACCTTCCGGGTCGGGAAACCAACGGCCGCCTGTGGAAGACAAGCAGGTTCGACGGTACCTTTGCGCAGCTCGCTACTATGCTCGGCAACTTGCCGGCGACTCCCCTTGCCGCCTGGGGTACAGGGGAAACAGGAGTAGGACGGCCTGCTAGGTTCGATGGTTCGTACGCTCGCCCTGCTGGCATTGGTGGCGATGGTCTGCGGTCGGCTCGACGCGCAGGACCAGCACAGCTACCGCACCGCTGTCTACCTGACGCGCATCAAGGTGGCAGTACTCGATGACGACGGCGAGCCCGTCACTGGTCTCGGGGTCGACGACTTCAGGCTTTTCGAAGAAGGGATCGAACAGGAAATTCAGTTGGTGCTCGCACCCAGTAACGCACCCTTGGACCTGGCGCTGGTACTGGACTTCAGCGCGAGCATCGAACAGGAGTGGCCGGACCCGAGACCTCGTGAGGCGATTCACTCGCTTCTCGACGCGCTGGCGCCCGACGACTGTGTCCTGCTCATGCCGTTCCATTCGGCGGTAGGGCCCGGCCGATGGGGATCGCCTCGGGATGCATTGCTGAGACGTATCGTCGACGCCATTCCCTACGGCTCGGAGACACGCCTCTACGATGCCATTCAGGCCGCCTACCGCGGTCTGCGGAGGCGGCGGCCCGAAGATGAAGAGCGCCTCGATGGGGCCGCCGGCCACGCCAGCTGCACCGAGCCCCTGTCGGCGACCGAGGCCCTTGGCCGACGTGCCGCGATGGTGCTGCTCTCCGACGGCGAAGACACCGGCGGCAACGCACAATACGCCGACGTTCTGCTGGCGACACATCAGGCCGAGACACCGATCTTCGCGGTCGCCGTCGGCTTGGCGGCCGGCCGCCGCTTGGCGCCCAGCTTTTCATGGGATTTCGCCAGCTACCAGCGTGAGCGCTCCTACATCGAGCAGCTACAGCAACAGCTCGGAGAGCTGGCGCGCGTCTCCGGCGGGCAGTTGATCATGCAACGTGACATACGCGACGGCTACGACAAAGTGCTGGCGCTGGTGCGCGGCTACTACGTGCTCGCCTACCGCGGTCCCACGCCGGTACAGCAAGGTGGGCATAGCGTAGTGGTCAAGGTTGCCGATGCCGATCCGTTGGTGCAGCCTGGCGTCTTCCGCACCTCGGTGGATTATGCTGGCGCGCGGTCTGCGTTACGGCAGGCGTCGCGCCTGCTCGCGGATGACCCCACGGCCGCCCTGTCGATGTTCCGGGCGGCCGCCGCCATCGATCCGCAGCTGAGCTCCGCGCACCTGGGTCGCGGCCGGGTGCTCGAGGACGCCGGCGTGTGGCCAGGGGCCCGCCAGGCCTACGAGCAGGCGCTTGATCTGACCCCAGGCTCCGGTGAGCTGCACGCGCGCATCGCCCAAGTCGCGTACCGGCTGTTGGACTACCCGGCCGCCTAGAATCACGCCATCCGGGCGCGGCGCGCAGGGGTGCCCGCCGAGGAGATCATCGACCGGCTACGCCGCGTGTCGGACCCACCCGCGGGACTCGTTACCCTGAATGAGGGGCCGGTGATCGAGTTTCTCAAGCCGATGGTCCCCGACCTCGCGGCGCAGCTGGCGCTGCGAAGTGTGCACCGTCGCATAGCGCGCCACCTGGAGCGACAACCCACGATCGCGCTGGCGCGGTACCCGGCCTTGGTCGACTTCACCGCCTGGATCGAGCTGCGTGAGCTCGCGGACGAGCCCCGCCGAGAAATGGATCTCCGCCTCAGGGTACGGAGCACGCAGCGCGACGCCGACACGGACGAGCGCATCCGTGTCGACGACATGAACGACCTCGATGCTCTGGACGCCGCAACTTCGAAGGCCGTGGCGAAACTGGTCGAGTGGATCATCAAACAGCAGCCGGCTCGTTAGAGCGCGCGACCGTTACCCCTGATCGACTCGGCCGCTAGTGTCCTGTAACAGAGGTTCGTTGCATATTGTGGCGCGCGCGACTGAGTCGAATCCAAGGAGGCCCGACGACGGCGATGCTGAGCGTATCGCAGAGGAGAGCCGACGCCGGAGGTGGCCAGTCCCGCGGCCACCCGGAGGGCTGGGACGAGATGGGGGCAATCTCAGCGTTGCGATTCGTCGACGATGGGCACCGCATCGCCATCCTCATCGCGCCTTGAGCTTGCCCCCATCTCGTCCCAGCAATATGCAACGAACCTCTGTTACAGGCCACTTCTATGAGAAGGCCTAGTTCGGTCAAGGGCAATGTGGTGCCCAGCGAAGAATCGATCTGCACGCCATGCTCCTATTCGCACTCTGGTGGACGAGGATTCAGGTCGTCCGGTGCATTCTGGGGTCCGTCCCGATTCGAGGCGCTGCAATCTAGCTGCCGAGCTCGAAGCTCGTAGTGACCTTCGCAGTCGCCCGGACCGGGCGGTCAGATCGATAACCGTTGGGTCGCGTCGCCCTACCGACCTCCTGGTTGCGGGTTAGTTCATGCTGCTGAAACCTCTACAGGTGCGCGCAACGGTTCGTACTCGTCTCCACTCAGCCACAGTCGGTGCAGCACAACGGCGAGCTTACGGGCGACAGCAACTGCTGCCTTTTTGTTGCCATGAGGACCACCGCGTCCGGCCAGCTTGAGCCCCCAGCGTCTGAGCTCAGTATCGGGCCCGAAGGGGCCCAGGATGTAATGCGCCGAGCCCACCAACAGGCGTCGGAGCATTTTGTCGCCCGCCTTGGTTATTCGTAGCGCAGGGTCCTTGTCCCCCGACTGCCGTTTCTTCGGTCTCAGTCCCAGGTACGGGCCCACGGCTCTGGAGGTATTGAACCGTTCCGGCTCCTCGAGCGTCAGCACATACGCCAGTGCGGTCAGAGCTCCGACCCCGGCCACTTGCTGGAGCTGCTGTGTCTCCGGGTATCGCCCCTGGCACAGCTGCACGATCTGACGCTCGTATTGCTGGATGTTGCCCGTCAGCATGGCGATCGTTTCAAGCACCGGCTCGAGCGCTCCCTTGAGCCGCTCCGGTATGTGCTCTGGCGCGGTGCGCGCGAACGCCGGCGTCGAGCACCTGGGAATACGACAACCGGCCGACTTGACCGCACCACGCACATGGCTCACCAACTGCGTGCGGCTCTTTACCAGAGCATCTCGGCTCCGAATCACGGCTAGATCCGCTCGCGCTTGTCTGCCTCGATGCTGCACCGTCTTAAGCAGCTTTGGGTCCATTCTGCCCACTCGTGCCAGGTGCTCGGCATCCAACCGGTCGGTCCGTGCTCGCCATAGATCAGCTTCAGCCGCCTCGGGTTAGCCACCAGCACCTCATGACCCAGTTGCTTCAACTGCTCACTCATCCACGGCGAGTGCGTTCCAACCTCCAGCACTACTCGAGCGGGCTCCTCGCACCCGAACCGCCTCGCCAGCCCCTCCGGGCTCGTCCTCACCCGCCCTTCCTCCATCACCCTGCCCTTACTGTCGAGCACGCACATACGGCTGTACCGGTCGCTTACGTCCAGTCCAATCGTTACACTCCTCATCGGCCAACCTCCTTGGGCTTCGAGCCCGTTACGTTTGAAGAAACGTTTGCAGAGCCGTCAGGCTACTGCGTTCAGGAGGTTGGCCTTCTCATCTCATCTAGTAGATAGAAACTCGAGCCAGGTACCCAGTCGGGAGAGATCCTCGTGAATGCTCTGAGCCGTCGCAACTTCCTGAGAACGACCGCGATCACCGGGCTCGCGGCGCTGCCGACGACACGCGGGCTCGCGTCGCCGTCCGAGGACGATCCGCTCGGGGTGCGTTCCGAGTTCCCGGTCACCGACGAGCTGGCCTATCTCAATACCGCGTCGCTCGGCCCGCTGTCGCGAACCGTTCGCAACACGCTGGTGGCATACGCGGACGAGAAGATGCTCTACCGGAACCCGGCGAGCCGCCGCGCGGCAAAAGAGCGCGCCCGTGCCAAGTTCGCCGCGCTCTTCGGCGCCGACGAGGACGAGATCGCGTTTCTCTACGCCACTAGCGACGGCGAAAACATCGTGGTCGGCGCCATTGACTGGAAAGCGGGCGACAACGTCGTGCTCGATGAGCTTCATTTCACCACCAGCTTCGTCCTCTATCGCGAGCTCCAGAAGCGCTCCGGAGTCGAGTTGCGCATCGTGCCTTCGCATGGCGGACGGGCGCGCATCGAGGACTTCGAGGCCCGTGTCGACGGCCGCACGCGATTGATCAGCGTCGCCTGGGTCTCGAACCGCAACGGATTTCGCCACCACCTGCCGTCGCTCGGTGAGCTTGCCCACGCCAATGGCGCCTACCTCTACGCCGACGCGATTCACGCCTTCGGTACCTTCACGACCAATCTCCATGACGAGGGCGCCGATTTCGCCTGTGGCAACGGTTACAAGTGGCTGTTCGCCGATTTCGGCTGTGCGCCCCTGTACGTTCGCCGGGAGCATCTCGAATGGATGACACCCGACCGCTACGGCCACGGTCAGGTCGCCGAGAACCTTCTGGATCATCACTTTCTTCTCAAGACGACAGCCGAGAAGTTCGAATACGCCAACGTGTCGTATGGCGCCATGGCCGCCATGGACGCAGCGCTGACCGTGCTCGAGGACGTGGGGCTCGATCGCATCGAACGACACACCGTTGCGCTAGCTGGCGAGCTGCGCGCGGGAGTCGCCGAGCTCGGCCTCGATCTATTTACGCCGCCGGACAATACCTCGCCGATCGTCAGCTTCTACCACGGGCTGGATCCTGAGAAATTGCTCAAAGCACTCAGGGCGGACCACGTCCCGGTCACGTTCCAGGAAGACGGCCGGCTACTACGCGCAGCGGTGGCGCTGTTCAACAATCGGGCCGACGTGGCGAGGCTGCTAGGCGTTCTGGCCAGGCTAGTCTAGTGGCCTGTAACAGGCCACTAACAGGCCAGTTTTGGGGCCAGGCCGTTCAAAGGGAGATTCAGCAATGTTCAGACGAGTTCTGCTGTCGACAAGTGCCGTGATGATGCCTGGCGCTGTCTTGGCGCTGGAGCTGTACGCCTCGCCTTCGATCGCATCGGCGCAGCGGCAACGGCCACTGCCCGACGCCTCCACGGCTGGCATGGTGGTGTTCTTCGAGCTTGCCTGCGCCACCTGCCACGAGAGCACGGATCCGGACAATCGCGCACCGAGCCGCGAGACGCTCAGGTTGATGGACCCGGAGCGCGTTCTTCAAGCGCTCACCGCCGGGCCGATGGCCGAATTTGTGCCGAACTTCGACGACGAGAGGCTACGGGCGATGGCGGAGCTGGTGAGCGGTAAGCCATTCGGCGGCGTCGCCGAGCGCACCGCCGCCGCAATGAGCAACCCTTGCGCCAGTCCGTTGCGGTTCGACGACCCCTTTGCCCAGCCAGGGTGGAACGGCTGGACACCTGACCCGACGAGGTCCTACCGCTTCCAGCCACAGGAGGCCGCCGGCCTCACCGGCGCCGAGGTCTCCGACCTGAAGCTCAAGTGGGCGTTCGCCATCCCCGGTGCCGCTTCGGCTGCCTGGGCGCAACCCACCGTCGTCGGCGGCGCGCTGTTTCTCGGCAGCGACAACAACTTCGTCTACGCGCTCGATGCAAAGACCGGATGCGTGCACTGGTCGTTCGAGGCACCCGGGCAGGTGCGTACCGCGGTGAGCATCGGCGAGGTGACCGAGGTGCCGGGTGTGCGTTACGCGGCGATGTTCGGCGACTACATGGGCTACGTCACGGCGGTCAACGCTGAGACCGGCGAGAAGCTGTGGACGATGCGTCCGGACGACCATCCGGCCGCCAAGATGACCGGGCCGCCGACGCTCGACCCGTCGCCGGGCGGTCATCTGTATGTCGGTGTAGCGTCCTGGGAGGAGATTCCCGGGATGGCGATCGAATACGGGTGCTGCAAGTTCCAGGGCAGCGTCGTCGCGGTCGACGTTAATACGGGCGAGAAAGTGTGGGCGACCTACACGTTCCACGAGCGTCCGAAACCGCTTCGCAAGAACGCCGCCGGCACACAACTCTGGGGGCCCGCAGGGGCGGCGGTGTGGAACGCGCCGACGCTCGATCTCGACAACCGCAAGCTCTATGCGACCGCCGGAAACTGCTACATCACCGAGTTTTTCGAGGAGCGCTTCGGCTTCGACGATGGTGCCTGCGACGCCGTCTTCGCGTTCGATATGGACAGCGGTGAGCGCCTCTGGTGGACACAGCTCCTAGCCCATGATCCGCATGGGGGCGGCTGTGGAATGACTCCCGAGCAGCAGCGCATCAACTGCCCCGGCTATGTCGACGGTCGCGACGATGACCCCTCGGGATCGCCCATACTGCACACGCTCGCGGATGGCCGCCGCATCCTGATCCAGGGTCAGGAGAGCGGGCGGGTCACCGCCCTCGATCCCGACAACGACGGCGCCATCCTCTGGGTAGCGCAAGCCGGCGATGAACTGGGGGCAGCGAACGGCGGCTTCGGCGGCGCGTTCGACGGCGAGTACTACTTCAAGCCGCTTCCCTTCGAGGACGGCAGCGGCAGCATCGCGGCGCTCCGGGCAGCTGACGGATCTCGTGTCTGGCACACGCCGGTCCCGCAGCGTACCGACTGTGAGGATCCGGACTCGACCAAGACGTGTCACTCCGGCAACTGGGCGGCGGCGAGCGCCATCCCTGGCGCCGTCTTCACCGGCTCACGCGACGGGGTGCTGCGCTCCTTCTCGACCGAGGACGGCAGCGTTCAGTGGGAGTTCAACAGCAGGCGCGACTTCGACACCATCAACGGCGTCGCGGGCTTCGGCGGCGGCTTCGGCGGTGCCGCCCCGTCGATCGTCGACGGCATGCTGTATGTGGGCTCCGGCTACGCGATCCTCGGCGGCGCGCCGGGAAACGTCCTGTTGGCGTTCGGCTTGGAGTGAGTAGGAGGCAGGAAAACGTTCTGAGCAGGCTCGCCTGACCGCCCAGCCGCAAACTTGTCGCCCCTCTTGTCTCACTGCGGAACCATCCCTAAGATCCGCCCCGACGGTACCTGGAGCTGTCCGACGGAGGAACAGTGATGTTCAGTCGCACCTTGATGTCATTGAGCGCCGTCGTTGCGTTCATCTTTTTCACCGCACTGGCGCTGTACACGGTCCCTTCAGCCGCTGACGCGCTGCCAACGGTCCGTTCGACCGTCACACTGCAGCCGCAGGAGGAATTCCGACGGCCAGGCGACGCATCCATGGCCGGCATGGTCCCGTATTTCGAGTGGTTTTGTATCAACTGTCACGAAAGCAACGACCCCGAAATGCGCGCCCCGAGCCGCGAGGCGCTGCGACGCATGGATCCAGAGCGCATCCTGCAGGCGCTCACCACCGGGCCGATGGCAGAGTTCGTGCCGGAATTCAACGAGGAGCAGCTACGCGCGATGGCAGAGCTGGCGAGCGGCAAGCCGTTAGGCGGCATCGCCGATCGGACGGCCGACGCCATGAGCAACCCGTGCGCCAGCCCGCTGCGTCTGGACGATCCCTTTTCGAAGCCAGCGTGGAACGGTTGGGCTCCGGACCCGACGCGGTCGTACCGGTTCCAGCCGCAGGCCGCCGCCGGCTTCACCGGCGCCCAGGCCTCGAACTTGAAGCTCAAATGGGCATTCGCGTTCCCTGGCGCCGCGTCGGCTGCATGGGCGCAGCCGACCGTCGTTGACGGAGCACTGTTCATCGGTAGCGACAACAATTTCGTCTATGCGCTCGATGCCAAGACGGGCTGTGTGCACTGGTCGTTCGAGGCACCGGGTCAGGTGCGCACCGCGATCAGCATCGGCGAGGTGACCGAGGTGCCGGGCGTGCGCTACGCGGCAATGTTCGGCGATTACATGGGCTACGTCAGCGCGGTCGACGCCGAGACCGGCGAGAAGCTGTGGACGATGCGGCCCGACGACCATCCCGCCTCGAAGATGACCGGTCCGCCGACACTCGATCCGTCGCCTGGCGGCCATCTGTATGTCGGAGTGGCCTCCTGGGAGGAGATGCCCGGCATGGCGCTCGAGTACGGATGCTGCAAGTTCCAGGGCAGCGTCGTCGCCGTTGACGTAAACACGGGCGAGAAAATCTGGGCGACCTACACGTTCCCCGAACCTGCGAAGCCGCTTGGCACGAACGCCGCCGGCACGCAGCTCTGGGGGCCGGCCGGAGCGGCGGTGTGGAACGCCCCGACCCTCGACCTCGAAAACCGCAAGCTCTATGCGACCGCGGGCAACTGTTACATCACCGAGTTCTTCGAGGACGAGAACCGTTACGACGACGGCGCCTGCAACGCCGTCTTCGCTTTCGATATGGACACCGGCGAGCGGCTTTGGTGGACACAGCTGCTGCGGGTCGTCTACGACCGGCACGGTGGTGGCTGCGGGATGACGGCAGAAGAGATACGCGTCAATTGCCCTGGCTTCGTCAACGGTCCCGACGACGATCCGTCAGGGTCACCCGTGCTGCACACGCTCGCCGACGGCCGACGGATCCTGATCCAGGGGCAGGAGAGCGGTCGGGTCACCGCACTCGATCCCGACAACGACGGTGCCATCTTGTGGGTTGCACAGGCGGGCGACACGATGGCCGCCTCGAACGCCGGGTTCGGCGGAGCCTTCAACGGCAAGTACTACTTCAAGCCGTTGCCCTTCGCGGACGGCAGCGGCAGCATCGCCGCGCTCCGCGTCGAAGACGGCTCCCGCGTCTGGCACACGCCGATTCCTCAGCGCACCGACTGTGAGGATCCGGAGTCGACCGAAACGTGCCACTCGGGTAACTGGGCCGCGGCGAGCGCTATCGAGGGCGCCGTCTTCACGGGCTCGCGCGACGGCATCATGCGCTCGTTCTCGTCCGAAGACGGCAGCATCCTCTGGGAGTTCAAGACGCTGCATGACTACGAGACCATCAACGGGATCGAGGGCTTCGGGGGTGGCTTTGGCGGCGCCGGCCCGTCGATCGTCGATGGAATGCTGTACGTGGGCTCCGGGTACGCGATTCTCGGCGGCGCGCCAGGCAACGTGTTGCTGGCGTTCGACCTAAATGACTAAACATGATCAAGTTCGGATACGCCATCGCCTACGTTGACAACGTGGAAGCGGCCCTGCGGTTCTACGAGGGCGCCTTCGGCCTGACTCGCCGTTTTCTCCATGAGTCCGGTGATTATGGCGAAATGGACACCGGCTCTACCGTGTTGGCCTTTGCCTCGCACGGGATGGGGCAAGCCAACCTGCCGGACGGGTACGTCAGCGCCTCCGATTCCGACAAGCCGCTGGGCCTCGAGATCGCGCTGGTCACCGACGACGTCGACGCGGCGCACCGGGCAGCTCTGGACAACGGCGCCACCGAGCTCAAGGCACCCGAAACAAAGCCCTGGGGTCAGGTGGTCTCGTACGTTCGCTCCCCGTCGGGGATTCTTCTCGAGCTCTGCACGCCGATCGGCGGCTGAGGAGGACGACGATGACTCGGTCGGCTGCCGGTTGCGTGGCGGGGCTGCTGGTGCTCGCTGCGTTCGGCTGCGCCCCCTCCGACGCCCCCGCCGAACGCTACGACCTTGTGTTGCTGGGTGGTCGAGTAATGGACCCGGAGTCGGGTCTGGACGCGGTACGGAACGTCGGCATTCGGGGCGGCCGTATCGAGACGATCAGCGAACGCGACCTCGACGCAGAGCGGCTCATCAATGTCTCTGGGCTCGTTGTTGCCCCCGGATTCATCGACCTGCAGGTCCACGGGCAGTCCGAAGAAGCCTTTAGTCTAATGGTGCGCGACGGTGTGACCACCGCGCTGGAGCTCGAGGTGGGCACCGAGGACGTTCCCGGCTGGTACGCCGAGCGTGAGGGAGGTCAGATCGTCAACTACGGCGTGAGCATTGGGCACATACGGGTGCGCATGGCGGTGATGGGCGACCAAGGGAATTTCCTGCCCAGCGGACCGGGAGGCCAGGAGCGAGCCACCGACGAGCAGATCGCCGAGATGGCAAGCCGCATCGAGCAGGGCTTGCTGGAGGGAGCGGCCGCGGTCGGCTTCGGTATGGCGTATACGCCAGCAGCCAGCGTGGCCGAGTTCGAAGCCATGCTCCGGGTCGCCGCCGCGCCCGGTGCCTCCTCACATATCCATGTCGGTGCCGGACTCGACGGTCTGCGAGCGGCGATCGAGGGCGCTTCTCGAACCGGAGCCGCGCTCCACGTGGTGCATGCGAACTCCATTGGTGGCGCCTCCATCGCCGAGTTCCTCGCCATGATCGAGGAGGCCCGCGCCACCGGACAGGACGTCACCACCGAGATGTACCCCTACGAGGCGGGCATGACCGAGATCGAGTCTGCCCTCTTCGACGACTGGGAATCGTGGGATGACGACGAGTTCGCGACCTATCAGTGGGTGCGGACCGGTGAGCGTCTGGCGCGTGACAGCTTCGAGCGCTTCAGACAAGAGGGCGGCGAGGTCATCATCCACAGTCGCACTCCGGAGATGACCCGTATCGCCATCGGAAACCCTCTCACCATGATCGCCAGCGACGGCTACATCGTCGCCGGAATAGGGCACCCTCGTACCTCCGGAACCTATTCCCGGGTTCTCGGCAAGTACGTTCGCGAGGAGGAGGTGCTTACGTTGATGGAGGCGCTGCGCAAGATGACCATCGAGCCCGCCCAGAGGCTTGAGAGCTACGTGCCGACGATGGCCGACAAGGGACGCCTGCGGGCCGGCGCCGATGCCGACATCACCGTCTTCGATGCCGCCACGGTGATCG
The DNA here is from genome assembly GCA_965205505.1 of Acidobacteriota bacterium. Lineage (GTDB taxonomy): Bacteria > Acidobacteriota > UBA890 > UBA890 > WLXD01 > DASCOT01. The sequence goes on along the minus strand of CBDBHB010000009.1, from coordinate 490,213 downwards.
ATCGTGCGACCTACACCGACCCCACCATCCCATCCAATGGTGTCGCCTACGTCATGGTGAACGGGACGCTCGTTGTCGACGGCGGGGAGCTGGTTCCCGACGCGCGCCCGGGGCGCGCGGTCAGACGGCACTGAGCCGCGATCTGCGACTAAAACCGAGCGAGCGAGAGGACCGACCATGAAGATGCACGTCAGCGGCGAATGGATCAGCGGCGACGCCTCGATGGATGTCGTCAACCCGTACAGCGGCGAGGCGTTCGACACGGTTCCCGCGGCCACGCTCGGCGACGTCCACAAGGCGATGGAAAGCGCCGAGCGCGGCGCGCGCGCCATGCGCCAGCTGAGCGCCTACGCGCGCTACGAGATTCTGATGCGGGCTGCGGAGCTGGTGCGAGCACGCCGCCAGGACTTCGGCGAGACGATCACGCGCGAGGAGGGCAAGATCCTCCCTGAGGGACTGCTCGAAACCGATCGCTGCGTCCAGACCCTGACATTGTCTGCCGAGGAGGCCAAACGCCTCGGCGGCGAGACCATTCCGCTCGACGCGGCCCCCGGCAACGAGATGAAGTTCGGCTTCACGATCCGGGTACCGGTGGGCGTGGTGGTGGCGATCTCACCGTTCAACTTCCCGCTCAACCTGGTGGCCCACAAGGTCGGCCCGGCGCTGGCGGCCGGCAACGCCGTAGTGATCAAGCCGGCCAGCGACACGCCGCTGTCGGCCCTGAAGCTGACCGAGGTACTGCTCGAGGCCGGTCTGCCGCCCGAGGCGATCCAGTGCCTCACCGGCTCCGGCGGCACTATCGGCGACGCGCTAGTGTCGCACCCGGCCGTGCGCAAGGTGACCTTCACCGGTAGCCAGGAGGTAGGCGAGCACATCATGTGCACGGCTGGACTGAAGAAAGTGACGATGGAGCTGGGCTCCAACTCGCCGCTCATCGTGCTGCCCGACGCTGACCTCGACAAAGTGGCTGCCGCCACGGTGATGAGCGGGTTTTCCAACGCCGGCCAGGTGTGCATCTCGACCCAGCGCGTCATCGTCGACCAGTCGGTCTATGGCGACTATCTCGACGCCTTGACGCCGAAAGTGGAGGCGCTGGCCACCGGCGACCCGATGCACGACACCGTCAACGTCGGACCGATGGTGCGCGAGGGCGATGCGGTGCGGGTCGAAAGCTGGATCGGCGAGGCGGTCGGCGCGGGAGCCCGCATCGTCACCGGCGGCGGCAGAGATGGCGGCGTCGTTCAGCCGGCGATCCTGGCCGACATCACGCCGGACATGCGCTTCTCGCGAGAGGAGCTGTTCGGCCCCGCGGTGGGCGTCACTCCCGCCGCCGATATCGACGAGGCGATCACGCTCGCCAACGACACCCGCTTCGGCTTGTCGGCAGCGATCTTCACCGAGAACCTCGACAACGCCCTTCGATTCGCGCTCGAGGTCGACTCGGGGAACCTCAACATCAACGGCGGCACCCAGTTCCGCGCCGACCACATGCCATACGGCGGACTCAAGGACAGCGGGTTGGGCAAGGAGGGGCCCCGCTACGCGGTGCAGGAGATGACCGAGCTCAAGATGGTCATCGTGCATCGATCGTGACGAACATGATCCGGGGTGGCATGCGGGGCACGCCGGTATCCACGGGAGGGGCTATCGCCCCCTTGCGGCCCAACGAGGCGCGATCGGATCTCTGTAACTACAGGTCGGCCCGTGGCCGTTAGCGCCGGATGTACTTCGTCAGGCCCCCCTCGGCCGCATCACGCGAATTGGGCCCTTCGGCTGCGTAGATGTTGCCGTCCGCGTCCAGGGCCACGCCCTCGCCAGCCTCGCCCTGTGGGTCCTCGGACTCGTGGGGAGGCACGAACGCCGTCACCTCGTCACGAGAGGCGTGCCCGATCCGGATACCGGTGGACCAGTCGGCGTGGCTGTTCGGGCTGGACTCGGAGTCGATGGCGTACAGAGTGTCGTCGTCGTCGATGAACAGGCCGCTGACGCGACCGAACTGATCGTACGAATCGATGTAGTTGCCGTCCTGATCGTAGATCTGGATGCGGTGGTTGCCGCGGTCCGCGACGAAGAGCCGGCCTTGCGAATCGAAGGCAAGCGCGTGCGGGGTACGGAACTCACCCGCACCCGAGCCCATGCGTCCCCACTCGGTGATGTACTCGCCGTCCTCGTTGAACTTGATGATGCGGCCCGTCGTCCCCTCGGGAGGGTTGGCGTTCTGGCCGCTGTGCCCATCCGAAACGAAAATGTCTCCGTTCGGGGCGGTGATCACGTCGCATGGCTCGCTCAGCAGGTCGGGCTCGCTGCCCTTCACGCCCGGCCGACCCAGGGTCAGGAGGACCTCGCCCTCGGGGCTGAACTTGATCACCTGATGTCCCTTGGTCCCGGCCTCGTTCCCCATCGAATCCGTAACCCAGACGTTGCCCTCCCGATCCACGTGAATCCCGTGAGGCAGCACGAACAGTCCCGCACCGAAGCTGGCCAGGACCTCACCCGTATGGCGATCGAACTTGAGGATGGGGTCGACGTCGGAGACGTCGCAGCCTCCGGCCAGGGCGTACGCGCCGCACCGATCGTAGGCCCAGACGTGCCCGTCGATAGGATCGATATCCACCCCCGCGGTAGACCCCCACGACCGCCCATCGGGCAGGGGTCCCCAGCCCTTGATCACCTCCGAAGTTGGGTTCGGTAGGTTGCCGCCCAGCACTGGGTCGGTGACCTCGGCAGGATCGACAGAGGGAGTCGAGTCGGTGCCAGCTTCCGGCTGGGCGTCGCCCCCGCATGCCCCCACGGCCAGGGCCGTCAGGACGATGGGCAAAGAACGGAGCGCTTCGGGAACCCACATGATCCACCTCCGATCGTTCGCAATGAGTCGCGTTGGTAGCGATACCGGCTGGCGTCGGTCGCGACAGCGGCTCGCGCGCAGATTGTACGCGCGAACGGGCGTCTGGCAAGGGTGAGGCCAGCTCCGCGGCTCGCCCTCTGACGCACTGACCCGATGATACACATCCCGGCGGGTAATGGATCAGCCGACGACGATCAACTCCGCCGGAACGTCCGTCAGCGCTCGCGCACTGTCGGCCTCGAAGACAAAGGTGTCGATTAGCGCCGTGCTGCCGGTCGCAAAGCTCTCGTAGTTGCTGATCTGGCGCTCCTGGAACGCGGTGTAGGGCCTGCGGCTAGACGTGGACTGAACGTCCGTGTCGGTGACCGCGAAGCCATGCCAACCGACCCAACTGGGTGGAAAGCTGAGGCCGAGCTCGTAGCCGCCGGTCCAACCGGGCAACACGCCCTTCTGTTTCATCTCCCACACCCCGACTTCCTTGTAGTAACGACGTAGAGCCCTGGTGAGCTCTGCGACCGGAGTGCCCGCCTTGGCGGTATCCAGGAGCACCTGCGACGCGTGGCCGTTCTTCTTGTAGATGTCCACCAGCGCTGCCGGCGGATCCCCGACATACCAGCCACGGCAGGTGTTGGTGTGGTATCGGTGTTTGACCCCGCAGATATCGGCGACGACGTGATCGCCCTGCTTGATCACTCGTGTCGATGAGATGCCGTGGAGAAACTTGCAACCGCCTGCCTTCACCCCCTGCAACAGGCCGGCGGTCTCGCCACCGGCATCTGCCATCGCCTGCATCATCGCCCCGTAGAGCTGCAATTCGGTGACCCCGGGGCGCAGGTTGTCGGTGATTGCTTGCAGTCCGAGGTCACAGATACGTCCGGCCTCCTCCATTACGGCGATCTCCGCCGGCGATTTCTGCACCCGCACATCGGACAAGACGTCGGAGCCGTCGACCAGGGTGCAACCGTGGGCCTCGTACACCGCCTCCAGGCGCTTGCAGTTTCCCGGGTTGGGACGATAGCTCCAGTACTCGAGCCCGACGGTGCCCTCGAGCCAGCCTTCCGCCTTCAGCTCCTTGGCCACAGATTCGTAGCGCTGGGCGCCGCCGCCTGGTGGGCGGATGTCCTCGGCGACGGACGTCGTTGCCATGATCTCGGCATGGCTGTCGAAGAGGATCAGCTTGTCGTGATCGACATGCACGGCGGTCACGTTCAGCATCCTCGACCTGCCATCGTTCTGCTGATACCAGTTCACCTGCAGACCGTGCAGGTAGCACATGCCCTCGGGCATGGTGACCAACAGCATGTCGATGTTGTCGTGCGCCATGCGTTCTCGAACGCGACGCAATCGTTCCGCGTACTCGGCTCTTGAGAAGGGCGGACCAGTGACCCAAACCCCGAAAACGGTGCCAGGTTGATGTTTAGGAAATCGGTGTACCGTCGTCCTCCAAGCAGGAGGACAGATGAAGCGGAAGAGGTACACGGACGAGCAGATCGCCTACGCGCTGCGGCAGGCTGAGGCGGGCACGCCGATCAAGGAGGTGTGTCGCAAGCTGGGCGTCAGCGAGCAGACGTTCTACACGTGGCGCCGCAAGTTCGCCGGGATGGGCGTGGCCGAACTTCGGGAGCTACGACAACTCCGCCATGAGAACCGGAAGTTGAAGCAGCTGGTGGCAGATCTGAGCTTGGACAAGCACATGCTCCAGGAGGTGCTGTCAAAAAAGGTGTGAAGCCGGCGCGCAAGCGCGAGGTGGTGCGGTACCTGCAGGACGGGTTCCGTGTCAGTGAGCGTCGAGCGTGTCGGCTGATCGAGTTGTCGCGCACCAGCCATCGGTATCAGAGCACAAGGACGGACGACCCCGTGCTGCGGCGTCGTCTTGGCGAGCTCGCCGCGGCGCGTCCGCGGTTCGGGTATCGGAGGTTGTGCGTGTTGCTACGCCGCGAGGGATGGGTAGTGAACCAGAAGCGCGTGTATCGGATCTATCGAGAGGAGGGGCTGGAGGTACGGACCAAAAAGCGACGGCGCAAGCGGGCGAGTCACATACGGCTTGTGCTGCCGCCCGCAGAGCGGCCCAACGAGCGCTGGAGCATGGACTTCGTGACCGATCGGCTCGAGAGTGGCCGGCCGTTTCGGGTGCTGACGGTGGTCGATCAGTTTAGCCGTGAATGTCCGTTACTTGAGCCGGGCGTGTCGATGACCGGCAAGGCGGTGGCTGGAGCACTCGAGCGGCTGTCGTTTGCCGGGCCGTTGCCACGGGTCATCACCGTCGATAATGGCTCAGAATTCTACTCCCAGGCGATGGACTCCTGGGCGTACCGAAGAGGCGTGCAGTTGGAGTTCATTCGGCCGGGAAAGCCCGTGGAGAATGCGTTCATCGAGAGTTTCAACGGACGGCTTCGCGACGAATGCCTCAACGCCAACCTGTTCTTCTCGATCGATGACGCGCGCCGAAAACTGGAGGCTTGGAGGCTTGATTACAATACCCACAGACCACACAGCTCACTGAACGATCGAACTCCTACGGAGTTCGCCAGGGGCTGGCAACCGGAGGCTTCGGAACACCGAATCCTAAACCTCTGACTGGTACTGATTTCGGGGTGGGGTCAAGCACCGAGTTACTGAGATAAGACGTGGTACTAACCGTGGGGTCAGGTCAATAGTGGAAGGATATTGCCCACGACGGGCTGCACAGGTCGAGGAGCAGACCCGCGAAGCAACCCTGGGCATTCCAACGCCGCAGAGTCTTCGGATTCGGCCAAACCCCGGATTCGGCCGTTCGCCTTGCATCCACGCAGGTAGGCGGCCGACCTCCGCCGCTTCATTCCGCCTCGCCGCCGCGAGATACTTGGCCCGTTCATCTGGCGGCCGCATTGCCAGAAATCCCAAGCCCCGCAGGGACGCGAGGAGTATCAAGATGCTGCGCGATCCTGCGAATCTGCCCCAGGAGAAACCTCAGATAGGGCTCCGTTACGAGATCCGACAGCCGGTCGATCTGTCCCGCGTCTTTTTAGATGCAAAGGGCCGCCGTTCATACTCAGACCTTCTCGACGCCTGGAACTTCACCCGGTCGATGGGCTCGATCCACGGATATGTAACCGGGCGCTGCGTAACGACCATCGAAACGCTGCTGAAGCTGATGGATGCGATCGGTGCTCGCCTAGTGATCGAACCCGACGAGGCCCGCTCGCGGCCGGATGGCCATGCGGAGGTCGAGCGATAATCGGCAACCGCGTGCGTCCACGGAGGTCACGTAGCAATCGCAAGCTCGGTCGCAGTAGGGCTGACCAGGTACGATCGCCGGGCCCGTGCGGATCTGGGGTTCTAATGATAACTACCGATGTGGAAACTAGAGATCGCGACGTAAGTACCCATGACTAAAGGGTTCGTCTACGGGCCGACGATTATGGAGAGCGTCTCAGACCGTTTGCGCCCCTGAAACGGCCCTGTTTTCGCTGTCGGCCCCACGTCACGGACCTGCAGGATTGGTTGTGGGGCGGCGCACCTGCTGACTGCTGGGAAGCGACGAAAGCTCCCTGGTGACCCACGCGCCTGGTCGGCTCGGTAGCACGATAGCACCCGCTCTCGCCCCATCCAGCGGATCGGAGCCGTCGGCGCCGAGAGCCCGCAACGGATGGCCGGGCGTCCGAGGGCAGGGGTACCGGGGGGTGTCGGAGTCCCGCGTTCGAGATTGTTACTAGCCGCTTGCGATCGGGCGGTCGAGTTACGAATCCGGTCGCCCTATATCGCCGCCAATGACTCGATAGCGGTGCGCAGCCGGTTCGATGCTCGTTGGCAATCTCGGGTCAGCGCAGTATCTGCGAAGCGCTCGGGGCTCGCCTCGGCATCGATCGCGGGGATGTGCGAACGGTTGCAGGGCTTTGAGCAGTAGTTTCGGGTGCCGCGCCCGTACCCCCCAAGCCGGAAGCCGAGTGAGCCGCACTTCGCGCAGTGGAAGGTCCGAAGCCGACCAGCCTCAGCCTCGACCGTCGCGAAAATCCTCGCGCCAACCTCGAGCACGAGGGGGTGCATATCCTCAGGCACACGTTCTGCTCGCATCTGTCGATGAGGGGTGGGCCTGTGCATGCCATCCAGGAGCTCGCCGGGCATGCCCACCTGGGCACAACACAGCGCTACATGCACCTGTCTCCGGCAGCGGTCGAGGCGACAATACGGCTGCTCGAAGGGCCCGAAAGTGGCCCTCGTTTTGGAGACATTGTGGAGACGGGTATGGAGGCGACCCGTAACCTCAATAAATAAAACAACATAGAAGTACCGAGGGAGGGACTCGAACCCTCACGAGCGTAAGCCCACCGGATTTTGAGTCCGCTCAGTGCTTAGTCAGCTTGCGGTACTTGATGCGGTGTGGCTGATCGGCCTCGCGACCCTTGCGGCGCTTGTAGTCGGCCTCGTAGTCCTGGTAGTTGCCGGCGAACCACTCCACGTGACTGTCGCCCTCGAAGGCCAGGATGTGGGTGGCGACGCGGTCGAGGAACCAGCGGTCGTGGCTGATGATCACCGCGCAGCCGGCGAAATCTAGCAGGGCTTCCTCCAGCGCGCGCAGGGTATCGACGTCGAGATCGTTGGTGGGCTCATCGAGCAGCAGCACGTTGGCGGCCGATTTGAGCACCCGGGCCAAGTGCACTCTGTTGCGCTCGCCGCCCGAGAGCATCGACACCTTCTTTTGCTGATCGCCGCCCTTGAAGTTGAAGCTGGCCACGTAGGCGCGGGAAGCTACCTCTCGCTTGCCCAAGGTGACGTGATCTCGGCCCTCTGAGATAGCCTCCCACACGTTCTGATCAGGCTGTAGCACATCGCGCGACTGATCGACGTAACCGAACACTGCCGTCTCGCCCAGGCGTAGGGTCCCGGAGTCGGGCTCTTCGGTGCCGGTGATCATGCGGAAGAGCGTCGTCTTGCCGGCGCCGTTGGGGCCGACCACGCCGACGATGCCGGCCGGCGGCAGCTGAAACGACAGGTCGTCGATGAGCAGCCGGTCGCCGAAGCCTTTGGATAGGCGATCGGCCTCGATCACCACGTCGCCGAGCCTTGGGCCAGGCGGGATGAAGATCTCCACCGTCTCGGGAATACGCTCGTTGCCCTCCTGGCGGAGCTTCTCGTAGGCGCTCAGCCGCGCCTTGCCCTTGGCCTGCCGCGCTCGCGGCGCCATGCGCACCCACTCCAGCTCGCGCCGCAGGGTGCGCTCGTGCGCCTGGCCCTTGCGCTGTTCCTGCGCCAGCCGTAGCTGCTTCTGTTCCAGCCAGGAGGAGTAGTTGCCTTCCCAGGGGATGCCGGCGCCACGGTCGAGCTCGAGAATCCAACCGGCGACGTTGTCGAGGAAGTAGCGGTCGTGGGTGATGGCCACCACCGATCCCGGGTAGTCCTTGAGGTGACGCTCGAGCCAGGCAACCGACTCGGCATCGAGGTGATTGGTGGGCTCGTCGAGCAGCAGCAGATCGGGCTTCTGCAACAGAAGCCGGCAGAGAGCGACGCGGCGGATCTCGCCTCCCGACAGCGTGGTGACGTCGGCGTCACCGGGTGGGCAGCGGAGCGCATCCATGGCGATCTCGAGGGTCGATTCGAGGTCCCAGCCGTTGGCCGCCTCGATCTTGTCCTGCAGCTTGCCCTGCTCATCGAGCAGCCGGGTCATCTCGCCGGGATCGAGGTCGGGGTCGGCGAACTTGTCGCTTACCTCGTTGAACCGATCGAGCAAACCCTTGACGTCGGCCATCCCCTCCATCACGTTCTCGAGGACGGTCTTGGAGGGGTCGAGCTTCGGCTCCTGTGGCAGGAGCCCCACTTTCGCCTTCTTGTCGGGAAACGCCTCGCCGTCGAAGTCGGTTTCGATCCCGGCCATGATGCGCAGCAGCGTCGACTTGCCGGCGCCGTTGTGGCCGAGCACGCCGATCTTGGCGCCCCAGTAGAACGACAGCCAGATTCCCTTGAGAATCTCGCGATTCGGCGGGACCCGCTTCTTGAGGTCCTGCATGGTGAAGATGATGTCGGGCATTAGTGTCCTGAGTCAGGAATCCGCTGCCGCGCCTCGGTTGACGCGCCCTCCTGGTAGCGGAGAGGCTGGGGCAGCCCAGCTGTGCAAGCCTAGCAGGGTGCCGATACGTTATTTGCCCAATCCGAGTGAGGAGCTTCAATGACGGATATGACTCGCGGTGCGTTCCTCGGCCTCGGTGCTGCCGCCGCAGCAGCGGCCGCGGCCACAATCGGAACGGGCCGCGGCGCCAGCGCCCGTACCAGCGGAGCGAGCGGCACAAGTACAGGTCAGGGCGCGGCACCGGGCACGGGGTCGCGCATGAGGCCGGATCTCGTGGTCACAAACGGTCGCGTGCTCACCGGCGATACGCGGCAGCCGCTCGCCGAGGCGTTCGCTGTTCACCGGGACAGGTTTGTCGCGGTCGGCAGCACCGACGAGGTCTCCAACCTGATCGGGCCGCGCACCGAAGTGATCGACGCCTCTGGCATGTGCGTCACGCCGGGTTTCATCGACGCCCACTCACACCCGCTCTGGGGTGGTCTGGCGGCACTGATCAGCGTCGATACCAACCTCGGGAGCATTCAGCGCATTCAGGATGCGCTCTCAGCACGAGCCCGAGAGACCGAGCCGGGCGAGTGGGTCGTCGGCTTCATGTACGACGACACCAAGCTCAGCGAAGGGCGCCCGCTGGATCGCCGTGACCTCGACGAGAAGGTGCCTGACCATCCGGTGTTCGTCGGCCACCGAGGCGGCCACACCGCGGTGGTCAACAGCGCTGCGTTCGACGCCGCCGGGATAACCGGCGACACGCCGGATCCGCGCGGCGGCACGATCTATCGGGACAATGGTGAGCTCACCGGCAGGCTTGCCGGGCCCGCCCTCGACCCATTCCAGGCTTTGCTTCCCGATCCGTCGAGCCGCGAGCAGCGGCAGGCGGCGGTGAGGCTCATCTCCGAGCTGATGAACGCCACCGGGTTGACGTCGGTGCACGCCGCCGGCGTCGGGTCGGCCGCATTCATTGCTTTCCAGGACGCCCGAGCGGCCGGAGAGCTCGGTTTCCGCGCCAACCTGTTTGCCAACGCCAACGCCTACCCGAGCTTCCGAGCATCAGGCATTCGCAGCGGCCTGGGCGACGAGTGGCTACGCCTCGGACCGGTGAAGTACGTCGCCGACGGCTCAGCGTCGGAGCGCACCATGCGCATGAGCACGCCGTACATGGGACGGGCCGACGACTACGGCATCCTGTACATGTCGCAGGAGGAGATCCACGAGGCCGTGGAGGACGCCCACCGCGCCGGCTGGCAGCTGGCCATTCACGCCAACGGCGATGTGACCATCGACATGGTCCTTCAAGCGTACGAGCGCGTGCAGGAGCTATGGCCGCGTGACGATACACGGCATCGCATCGAGCACTGCTCGCTGGTGAACCCCGATCTACTGCAGCGCATCAAGGACGGCGGCGTCATCCCCGCCCCCTTCTACACCTACGCCCACTTCCACGGCCACAAGTGGGTCGAGTATGGGCAAGAGAAGATGGAGTGGATGTTCGCCCACCGCTCGTTCCTGGAGTACGACATTCCGGTGGCGCCGGCGTCCGACTGGACCCCCGGCCCGTTCGAGCCGCTCATGGCGATCCAGAGCATGGTGACGCGCAAGGACTACGACGGCCGTGTCTGGGGACCGAGTCAGCGCATCAGCGTCGACCAGGCGCTGAAGATCTGCACAATGCACGGTGCTTACGCCTCGTTCGAGGAGAGCCTCAAGGGTTCGATCAGCACCGGCAAGCTGGCCGATTTCGTAGTGCTCGGCGCCGACCCGCACGACGTCGACCCGGACGGCATTAAGGAGATCGCCGTGGTGCGGACCGTGGTGGGAGGCGAGACTCGATGGCGCGCCTGAGCCCCCGACAGCGCCGACGCCACGAAGCACCACAATGATGCGCGGCTGCGAGCGTCGAGCGACGGCGTCCAGACGAATGCGCCTGGCGGCGCTCATGACGATCGCCCCCCTACTCGCCGCCTGCGCCAGCACACCACCGCGAAGCCTACCGGCCGACACACCACCCTTCACATGCCCCGCACCGCTCGAGCCCTACCTCCGGGCGGCGCTGTACATGAGTGGCCGCAACACCGACGTAGCCGCAGATGCGCGCTGGGACCAGCTTGTGAACGAGGTACTCACCCGCCGCTTCCCCGGCGGCGCGACGGTGCTCGAAACACGGGGCTGGTGGCAGCGGGGCGCCGGCGGCAGCGGCACCAGCGCTGGCCGCATGATCGTGATCCTGCACCCATTAGCCGAGCGCGATTCGTTCGTCGAGGCGGTGGATGTAGTCATCGCGGAGATCAAGCAGCGCTTCAACCACCGATCCGTCTTGTGGGAGGAGACCCATGTCTGTGCGACGTTCTGACCGCATGCGGTGCCTCAGGGTCGGTCTGGCGCCCGCCCTGCTGATCGCCGGAGTGGCGTGCGCGGCCGATGAGCAACCAGACGACAGAACGCCAAGGAGTTTGAAGTGAGAACCTTGTACCTGGCCTTCGCGATCGCCGGAGCGGTGATCCCCTTTTACTTCTTTCTTCCAGTTTTTCTCGACCCAGGGTGTCGCCCTTCCGAACTTCATCGCCGCTCTTTTTGCGAACGGCGCCGCCGGTGGATTCTCCGCCGATCTGCTCATCACTTCCGCGGTGTTCTGGGTTTTCATGTTCAAGCAGCAGCAACGAGGGAAAGGCCCGAATCCGATTCCCTACATCCTCGTAAACCTGCTGATTGGCCTCTCCTGCGCGCTGCCCGGATACCTGTATCTGAGGGAGCGTCAGAACGGGTCGGCGTGAAAGCAGAGGGAGCGTTGGTGCCCGTCGGGGTGGTCAGGTGATGAGCGAGACGCGTGTCTCACGGGGCGAGCCGGCGGCGTTATCGATCGAGGTGATGTCGCCGGCTGATTGGGGGGCTGTGCGCGAGATATACGGCGAAGGCATCGCCACGGGCGACGCGACGTTCGAGACGGATGTTCCGTCCGAGCCCGACTGGGACCGAGCTCATCTGCAAGCCTGCCGGCTGGTGGCACGCACCGACCATCGCGTGATCGGTTGGGCCGCGCTGAGCCGTGTGTCCGAGCGGCCGGTGTACCGCGGCGTTGCTGAGGTGAGCGTCTATGTGTCCGCAGCGGCGCCGGGGCACAGCATCGGATCGAGGTTGCTTCATGCCCTCATCGAAGCCTCCGAGCGAGCCGGCGTATGGACATTGCAGGCCGGCGTCTTTCCGGAGAACGACGCCAGCCTACGCCTACACGAGGCGTGTGGATTTCGACGGGTAGGCACGAGGTATCGGTTGGGAGAGCTGAGACAACAGTGGCGCGACGTCGTGCTGCTCGAGCGCCGCAGCGAGGTTGTCGGGATATGAGAAGAACATGGGGTTCGCTCGCCCTCATCGTTGTCGCCTCGTGCACCCTGGACGGCGAGAGGTCGAGGGAGACGGTGCGGCGCACTGAATCGGAAGCATGAAGCGCTCCGCAATGATGTCGCAACCGCTGGCGATGCGCAGCGAGCGCTACATCGGCATGGGGTTGGCCATCGTCGACGGCAATGCCGCCTGGCGGCTGATCTGCGCCTGCGTCGATGGCGACGATGCGCTGGTCAGGTCGCTGCTCGACGACGACTCCAACTTGGCGAACGTCCAGTACTGGTACCAGATGCCGATGCACTTCGCGGTGCGCGAGGGACACATCGGGGTCGTTCGCGCCTTGCTGGAGCAGGGCAACCCCACCACGAGTTGTTATGGTGGCGGCGAATGGGGTGAGCTGCTGGCGATCGCCGAGCTCCGAGATCTGACCGAGATAACAGATCTACTGCGCGCCGAGATGTCGCATCGGTTCGGGTATTCGGCGGCGTTCGCCAGTCTCGCCGGGGCGATCCGTGCTTACGATGCGGATCGGGTCTTGCAAATACTCGCCGACCACCCCGACCTGCTCGCCGCCAGCGACGGATCAGGGAATACCGCGGTCCACTGGGCGGCGCTGGCGCACCAGCCGAGCCTGATCGGCGAGCTGGCGGCGCGAGGCGCCGATCTAGATGCGAAGCGCGCCGACGGGAAATCGGCCGTACTGCTGGCGCTCCACGGTGACTACGATTTTCGCTGGTGGCGAGATGTGCCGGCGGAGCGTCGCCGCACGCCACAGGAAATGATCACCGCCCTGTTCGATGCCGGCGCCGCGCGACCCTTCGGACTCGCGGTCCAGGCCGGCGATGACAAAGCGATACGCCGCACCTTGGCCGAGCACCCGGACGCGGCGCGCACCCTCGACAGCGCGCGCTACAGCCCTCTGTACTACGCATCGCTCGGTGCGCAGCCGGAGACGACGGAGCTTCTGCTCGCGTTTGACGCCGATCCCAACAAGCCGGAGAGCGAAGCTCCGCGCGGTCGTGCCCTCTACGAGGCTGCGGCGCAGAACAACCTGGATCAGGCACGCATGCTGCTCGATGCGTGCGCCGACCCGAATGCTGCGGTCGACTCATCGGGAAACTGTCTGTACATCGTCGCCAGCAGACATCCCGAACAGTGCGCGGAGATGCAGGCGCTGCTGCACGAGCATGGCGCGGAGCCGGCGAGCTGGCAGATGTCTGCCGATGAGCTCCGTGAGGCGGTGCGGAGCAATCGTCGCTTTGACGATGAAGAGACCCTGTGGACCGACGTGCTCGAGAAGGACGACCTCCATCTCCTGGACTTGCTGATCGAACGTTCGCCCGACGTGCCGGCGTCGCTCGACGCTTGGATCTTCAGGCCCGGTGCACCGGCGATGGTGGCGACGCAACCGGCCCTCGACCGACTCATCGAGCACGGATTCGACATTGCTCGCGGCGACTGGCGTGGCGCCAACCTACTGCACTACTGCGCCCGATTCGGGAGCACCGAGATTGCCCGCGCCGAGATGCAGCGAGGCGCACCCATCGATGCGATCGAGCTCATGCACAGCGGGACGCCGCTGGGCACCGCGGCGCGCTGTGGCAAGACAGATATGGCAAGGCTACTACTCGAAAATGGCGCCGACCTGACCCTGCCCAGCGAGCAGCCGTGGGCGCAGCCGCTCGCACGGGCACTTCGGGCAGGACACGCAGAGATCGCCGAGCTGCTTTCCGGTGACATGGAATGGGCGCGCCTTCCCGGGCTAGATTCCGCATCGAGGGAATCGTGAGGAATCCGTTATCCAAGCGCGTTGCGCTGATCACCGGCGCTGGGAGCGAGCTCGGTATCGGCTTCGCCTGCGCTCGGATCCTCCGCCGACAGGGAGCGCAGGTTGCCATCACCTCGACGACCGAGAATCGGATCGCCGCGCGAGCGGCTGAGCTGCAAGCCGAGAGTCTGCCCGAAGTCGGAGCCTTCGTCGCGGACCTCACCGATTCTGAGCAGGCTGGTCGACTCGTTGGCGAGGTCGTTTGCCGATTCGGCAGGCTCGATATCCTGGTAAACAACGCGGGGCTCAACTCCATCGGAGCACCCTACCCCGACCGACCATTCGTCGATCTGAGCGAATCGGATTGGGACCGCGCCATCGCCATCAACCTGAAGACCGCCTTCAACGCCACCAAGGCAGCCATCCCGGTGATGCTGTCGCAGGAGTACGGACGGGTGATCAACATCTCGTCGGTCACCGGCCCGCTCGTGAGCGCTATCGGATCGCCTGCCTACAGCGCCTCAAAAGCGGGGATGGATGGGCTGATGCGGAGCCTGGCGCTCGAGGTCGCTACACGGGGACTCACCGTCAACGGCGTGGCGCCGGGATGGATCGCGACCGGGTCGTCATCGGTGGCCGAGCTCGAAGCCGGCAACTACTCGGCGATAGGCCGACCGGGGCGCCCTGAAGAAGTGGCTGAGGTGGTGGCGTTCCTCGCCTCCGAGGGGGCGAGCTACGTGACCGGTCAATCGATTGTCGTCGACGGAGGAAACACGATTCAGGAGTATAAGGGGCCCCGCGACGCGATCTGACGTTCTATCCTCGCTTCGCCACGCAGCCCTGCCCCGAGGAGGCTTCCGCATGAATTCCCGAACAGCCCCGACGACGACGCTCCGGCCTGTATATCTTCTCCTTTTGCTGTCGCTTGCGGCCTGTCAGGGCACGATCGCTGACGACGCGGGGGACATGCCCGCGGCCCCTCCAGCCAATACCGAGGAGCGCATTGCACGCGCCGCATCACTCGAGCTAGACGGCGAGTACATCGGGCCTCCAGGCGATGCGCTGTCGCATCACACGGCGGGGTTCGCCAAGATCCTCTGCTCCGCCGTCTTCATCACGGGGCTCGACGCCGACTTCGCAGCCGAGAACATTGGCTACTTCAGCAGCCACTATGCGGAACGCGCCGAAGTAACCGAACGCGTCGTCGACATGGAGAACGAGGAAGTCCACCTGACGCTGCCCGACGGCACCGTGCGAACGGCGAGGTACCTGGGCGATCAGGGTTGCGTGACGCTACCAATCGGCGCGGACGACGTGTACTTCACTCCCGTCGAAATACCGAGCACGCTCCCCGATCCGTCGACGCAGCCGTGGCCGATGGGAGACGTGCTGTCGGATGAGCCGCTGCCCTCCGAGATCGATGCCGACAAGGTGCAACAGGCGGTGAACGCCGCGTTCGAGCCGGCGGAAGGGATGACGGCGGCCTTTGTAGTGACCTACAAGGGACGCATCATCGGTGAGCGCTATCGTGACGGCATCACCATGAGCACACCGCTCGAGGGCTGGTCGATGGGCAAGAGCCTCACCGCGACCCTGATGGGTATTCTCATCAAGCAGGGTGTCTACGAGCTACACCAACCGGCGCCAATTCCTGAGTGGCAGGGCGACGACGACCCGCGCGCCGAGATCCGCATATCCGACATCATGCGCATGTCGAGCGGGCTGCGCTTCCGCAACGAGTCCGACCCCGGCTACGACGAGTCGCTGGGTTATCCCGACCACCTGTACGTCTATACCGGTACGGTCAACTCGTTCGAGTACGCGGCCACACGACCACAGCAGTACGCGCCGAACACCGTGGGGCGCTATCGCAACTCCGACCCGGTGCTGACCAACTACCTCATTCGGCTCGGCGTCGAGGCGCGTGGCGACGAGTACCACTCGTTCCCGCAGCGCGAACTATTCGACAGGATCGGCATCCGCCACATGGTGATGGAGACCGATCCCTACGGGAACTTCTTGCTGCAGGGATACGAGTTCGGTACCGGACGCGACTGGGCTCGGCTCGGCAACCTCTACCTTCAAGACGGCATGTGGACCGGTGAGCGCATCCTGCCGGAGGGGTTCGTTGAGTTCGTCAGCACACCCGCACCAGGTTGGGTGGCAGACGGACGGCCTATCTATGGCGGCTTCTTCTGGATCGAGAGCGAGGGCGGCAACAACGGCATCCCGGCCGAGGCTTACTCCATGCAGGGCGCCGGCGGGCAGTCGACGACGATCATCCCGTCACACCATCTGGTAGTGGTTCGCCTGGGGCACTACAAGGGCGGTCGTCCGGGGGCCGAAGGGCTGAGGAACGCCTTCGCGCTGTTGATGGAGGCGGTGCCAGAGAGCAGGTAACGAACTACCGAATCCGCCAGCCGTTCACCGGCCCGGCGTGAAAGAACTCCTCGGGCATCATCACGCCATCGCGCTTGAACACCTTGCCGTCGCGCATCACGAAGCGCACATCGCGCAGGGTGTCGATGTTGCGTAACGGGTTGCCGACCACGGCAATCAGGTCGGCGTAATTGCCTGGCTTGATCGGGCCTCGCTCGTCGTACACCTCGGCACAGCGGTAGCCGGCCGTGGTCATCGCCTTGAGGATGTCGGGCGCCGGGATCCCCGCCTTCTTCCAGGTTTCGATGAAGTCGATAACCAGCTCGCCGCGCGTCATGCCGGGAATGTAGTAGTCGGCGTCGGTGGAGAAGGTCACCGGCACGCCGTTATCGAAGGCGTTGCGTAGACCGGCGGCGGTGCGCTCGTACTCCTCTTCCGAGGTGCCGTTGTAGGGCATCGCCGGGGTCTCGGTGCCGGCGCGGAAGATGCCCTTCGCCGCCATCGCCTTGTGAAGCTCGTCGTCGATAACGTCGGAGTGTGCGAGCGAGAATAGCCCCGCCTCGATGGCGCGCCGGGCGCCATCGCGCGTCTGCACGTGGCCCTCGACCTTCATCCCGGCCTTGGCCGCCTCGCTTATGAACAGCTGCATCTCGCCGACGGTGTAGCCATACGGCTTACAGTCGACGCAGATCTTGATGACCGTGGCGCCATAGAGCACGTTCTGGCGCACTGCCTTGATGATCTCGTCGTTGGTGTCGGCGTCGAGGTACTCGGGGTAAACGATGTTGTGCTCGATCCCCATCTCCGGGGTCGGCCAGAACTGCCCGCCCATGCCGCCGATGATGATGCCCGAGTTGATGATCGTCGGCCCGGGAACCCACCCTTGCTCGATCGCCTGGCGCAACGCGGTATCGGCGTAGTTGCCGTTGTTGCCCATATCGCGCACGACGGTGAAACCCGACGACAGCATCTGCATGCCGTTGGAGAACGCCTGAATGGCCCGCAGCGGCGTCGAGTCCATGACATAGGTCAGGTAGTAGTAGTTGCTCTCGGGGTCCTGCTTGTAGGTCAGCGCCAGGTGGTTGTGGGTGTCGACCAGCCCACCGAGCACGGTCAGCTCTGACAGGTCGATGACATCGGCGTCCGCCGGTATGTCGACGCTGCCAGGAGAGACCACCGCCTCGATGCGATCGCCCTGGATAAGGATCACCTGGTTCGGCGTCGCAGTGCCGGCCTCGGGATCCACGAGCAATCCGACGCGTATGACCTGGACAGACTCCTCTTCCTGGCCGTGCACGGGAGTCGGAACCATCAAGACGAGCAACGAGACAGCGGCCGCCACCGCCAGATTTCTACCAACCATTAGATCGTCCTCCGGGGCACATGGGAATCGAGCCAGATTCCGTGTGTAATGGAGTGTCGACTAGATGTCAAAATAGCGGGACCTCATGAGCCTTCGTCTTACCGACGATGAGCGCCGCACTCTGGGCGGTGAGCACGATGAGCTGCATCGTAAGCTGCTACTCACCGTTGTGCGCTTCGGCGAGACGATGGAAGCAGATCGGCTGGTCGAGATCGAGGGTCCGGGCCATCTCGTCATTCCGGAGTCAGCGCCCGGACTCGGGGCTCGCCTGACGTTCCTCGAAGAGCTGGCGGCGGCCGGCCTCCGCACGAAGCTGCCCTTCACGGCCGATCCGGCAACGCTGCTGAACGACAGCCTGGTCGGCCTGACCGACGACCAGCTCGAGCGGCTGCGGCAGGCCTATCCCGACGAGGTCCGCGATCCTGGCAGACATCTGGCTTGAGCGCCGGGTGGTCTGCGTGGATCGACTCGGCCCCGACTTTCTCGTCGCCGTCACACCTGGCGACGAGCTCCGGGTCGAGGAGGACGGCACGGTGACGATCCTCGAGCGCGCTGGTTGATCGGGAAATCGAAATGAATCAACGGAAGGAGCTCAGAGTATGGATCGATTCGCCGGCAAGACGGTAGCCGACCAGGCCGACGGCCACGCGCTTCTGGAGGAACGCCGAAACAATCACCCAGTCGTCGGCGAGCTGGCCCCGGATTTCGAGCTGCAAACATACGACGGGACCCACAGCGTCCGCCTTTCCTCATAGGGCGGTCGAGTTGGATGGGACTAGCGCAATCGCACATACTGGCATGGGCGTAGCACTGGCCCAACAAGCGCGGCTAGAGAACGCGGAGACCGCGCTGAGAGAGGCGCTCCGGCTTGATCCGACCTACGCCAGAGCTCTCGTTGGCCTTGGTGATGTACTGGCTGATCAGGCTCGAGACGAGGAGGCTACAAGCGCGTATCGCCGCGCCATTCAAATAGACGCAGAAGACCACGCCGCACGGAACGGACTCGCGAACGTATTGTTGAGCCAGGGGCGGCTCGACGAAGCCGAAGCCACTTATCGCGGTTTGGTCCTGACGGCACCCACTCTCGCAATCCCACGTTACAACCTGGGGAACCTACTCGAGCAGCGGGGCGAGCACGCCGAGGCTGAAGAACAGCTACGCGAAGCCACAGGACTCGACCCTAGCCTGGCCGCAGCCCACAACAACCTGGGACTCGTGCTGCGTAGGCTGGATCGGTTTGACGATGCTCTAGCAGCCTTTGACGAGGGCATCCGGCTCGACGATGATCGGCCCCTACCCCACTACAACCGGGCGCGCGTCCTTTACCAACAGGGTGACTACGCCGGTGCCGAGGTCTCTTACGACCGGTCCATCGAGCTGGACCCAGATTATGCGGATGCACACCTCAACCTACGGGTGCTTTACGCGAATACCGAGAGGTTCGTTGAGGCGGAGCGATCGATGCGCGAGGCAATCCGGTCGAACCCCAACTACGGGCGCGCGTATTGGAACCTGGGCGCAGTCCTGCAGAGGCTCGGCCGGCGTGAGGGAGCTGAGCAGGCAATCGCGGGGGCCAGGGAGCTCGGGTTCGAGGGCCAGTGAGCGCCCCCCCCTCGCAAATCGCCCGGCAGCGCGCTTTGCTAGGTGGGAAGAGAATTGTTTCGCTGTTTGTAAGGAGCGATCGCTCGGTGGCGCGAGAGGGCGCCGCACAGGATCGGACCTAATCTCGATACGTCATGACCAAGAGCTGCTCCACGCCTCGCAGCACATTCGTGTACTCGACAGACCGCGAGGATATCGTTCGAGCGTTGCTCGCTAAGGGAGAGGACGCGAAGCAGCTTGTGCGATTTCTGAACGTGGGCCGGCAGCTTACCGAAATGCTCAAGATAGTGACGTGGTGCGCGCCGCTACTTGGTATGACTGACGCCGAGTTTATGCGTATTGCGCGGCGTGGCCGGGGAGCAACTCGGGGGTGAACTCCTCGATCTCTTGTTTCGTAAGACCAAGGGCCCGCAAGCGTACAAAAAGCTCACGCTTGCGCACCTCCGTAAGTTCCGTGGTCCGCACCTCGTAGAGAACACGAAGGCGCCCTTCGGAATTCAAGTCACTCTGGTGGCTCATCGTCACTCACTCCTAGATTGGCGCGTGACAGGAAGCGATGTTAAGGACGCCTGCCTTGTTGAGCAACCCTAATCAAGCTGCCGACGAAGTCGAAGTTCGCTAGGCACTACCGAGGGGGTTGCGTGGATACTACGATGGTTTTACCTCTCGGCGCGGCCTGGCAGCGACCCCGACCACCGCTAGCGGGCAGCGTTAGGACAACCTGTCAAGAGGGAGACCCCTAGCGGCGAGAGTCCCGCGCTGGGGGGCCTCGCGCATGTAGCCACGCTTGATCCGGTGCCCCTTCACGGCTGCGGCGCGTCCCGTCCCATGACCCGACCACCTACCGGAACCACCGAGAGTGGAATGGCCAAGAAGAGGAAGAACGTCGACGCGTCAGCAGAGGCTAAGCTTGCTGCAGCCAAGGGCAGAATCAAGAAGAAGGCCAACTCAATCCGAAAGGCACTAGAACCTATCGCAAGGCAGCCAGCTGCAAACGCTGCTCCAGCTGAGCTCCGTGCCATAGGTCCCGCGTCAGTACCGATCCATCAGCAACCGGCATTCAAGTGGATTGTCTTGGTTCTGGTGATACTTGGCACATTCATCTACGTGGTAAGCATCGAGCCGCCGGACGACGAAGGCAGCCAATCGAACGAGACGACCGTATTCCGCGTGGTCGAGGCAGGTGGCGAAACCGGCGACGGGATGCTCAGCGTCCGCGTCGAAGGAGACCTCCTCTCCTGCACGCGCACGTTCGAGGGGGATCCGTTCTCCATGGTGCGCGACCAGGACGAGATGGGGATCGCTCCTGGAGTGCGACTGGAATGCCCCACGGCGATGATCGTTATCGTGAACTCAGGCGGCCTTCCATACGAAACGGAACCGTAATGAGCCCCCGGCGCAGCACCCTAGCGATGCACCTTCTGTCCGGCAACCGGCGATGACCCCCACCACCTACCGAGTCGTCCCGTGAGAGGCCGCCGAGCATGAGCAAGCTGGGCTTCGTCGACGGACGGCACTACTCGGCCTACGTGGTGGAGGTCCGTCGCCTCAAGCGGGTGGGCGACCTCGATGGCACGAAGGAGCTTCTCCTGCGCCTGGTGGACGCCTCCGAGGCCGAGGCCGAGGGCGGAGGCTGGGGGGTTGATCCGTGGTACTACGAGCAGCTAGCGATTATCTACCGGCAGAAGAAGCAGCCGGCCGACGAGCTCGCGATCCTCGAGCGGTACGAACGACAAGCAAAGGCCCCTGGGCTGGTTCCAGACAGGCTGGCTAAGCGCCTGGCCGGCCTGCGACGCAAGGCGGACCAATGAGAGGCCGCCGCAACACCTCCCTCCCTTCGCAAATCGCCCGGCTGCGCGCTTTGCTAGTGGTGGGAAGGAAATTGTTCCGTTGGAGCAGGAACGACTCGCGTGAAGCTGCGGAGCTACTGACGCCATGATGACGCGTGACGAAGCGTTAGAGCTGTTGCGCGGCGGACCCGAGGGGGTCGAGGAGTGGAACCGGCGCCCTTACTGCTACGATGTCGTCAGCCCCCCAGCAGCCCGACGGAGTGCCAGTGCCCCGCGCCCGTTTGAACCGCGTTCGTGCTGAGCAACGAGCCTTTGACTCGCAGATTGATGATCTGCTCGACGAGCACGCTGGCGAGTTCGTGGTCTTCCACGACGAGCAGCCTGTAGCCTTCTATCCGACCCATGCGGAAGCCTACGCTGCCGCGCTCAAAGTTTATGGCTCTGAGGGTGTCTTCCTCGTATCTCAGGTGAAGAAGCGCTCCCCGCGCTTGTCACAGCGGCTGCGCGCCCACACATAGGCCCGCGGCGGACGGCCCCAGCGACGATCGAAGGTCCTAGCGTGAGCCTAGCTCCTCACGAAGTCGTCTGGCTCGGTCGTCGGGCGGGATCGACATGTTCCCCCTCGCAAATCGCCCGGCTGCTCTCCCGTGGTGGGAGCCCATCTATTCCGCTAGGCTGTGCAGCCGCGCGGAGCACCGCCCCTTCCGGAACCCGCGACCGGCGATCTGTATGGCCGAGACTGAGCGACCATGACCCCGACCAACTACCGAGGTAGGCGATGGCCCGGTAGTGGGCAGGTTTGAGAAATCGAACGATCCAAGCGGTTGGATTAGGCACTAGAATCTCCGCGCAAAGGAGCAGCCCGGATGACCGCGCTTCGCAGCGTTTCAGGGATCGCCGCCACGCTCGGGATCTTGATCCACGGATGGGTGACGGGGCCCCGCGGGGGCCGTTTCTGCGCCGGCATCGCCGCCAAAGCCGGCTGTGGGAGGCGCCGCCGCGCCAGCCGCTGGCGATTGCCCGACCAGCAACTTCCCGGAGGTCAGCGCCGATCCCGCGAACGCTGCTTACCCGGACCCCTCGGTGCAGGTCTCGTGCAACTCGAAGTACCTCACCGTGAGGAGCAACGGCATCCCGAACTACGAGTTCGTGCAGACTACGCCCAACGACCTGCGGGCACAGGACCACACGTTCAAAGTGCCGCTGTATCCGGCGCTGGCGGGCGAGACGACCGAGATTCCGCTGCTGGACACCGTCGCCTTCGCGGTCAACGGCATCCCGATCTTTGGCCCCAACGAGGGGCCTCAGCCTGATCCGTTCGGCGATCCGGTGTTCAACGACCTTCTCGACGATTGCCTGGGACACACTGCAGAGGACGGCGCCTATCACTACCACGCCATGCTGGCCGCGTGCCCGACCGAGGGTATTATCGGGCGTACTGATGCTTCCCCGGTGATCGGTTATGCGAACGACGGGTTCCCGATCTACGGTCCGTTCGGATGCAGCGACGCGGACTGCTCGAAGGTCATCGAGTATAAGAGCGCCTGGAAGCGGACCGGCAACCCATCGACGTTCGCCTGGGACAACCACAAGTACGTCGCGCGCAAGCAAGACAAGTACCTCGATCAATGCAACGGGCATGAGGGACCCCAGAGCGACTACCACTATCACGCCACCGAGGACTTCCCCTACATCCTCGGTTGCTACTCGGGCAGCGCGGATCCCGGTGCGGCGCCGCCGAGCAAGCTGCGGGCCAAGACGCGCTCGAACCAACGCGTGCTGCTTCGCTGGAAGGACACCGCCAAGAGCGAGACCGGCTATCGGGTGGAGATGGCCGCCGGCGACGGGGACTTCGAGGCCGTTACGGAGACTGGCAAGAACGTCAAGAAGTACCTGGTCGAGGACCTCGAGGCCGGCGAGACCTATACTTTTCGCGTGCGCGCACTGAGCAACGCCGGCGTTTCCAACCCATCGAGCGCGGTGTCTGCTACCGCGAAATGATCTCTCCCGGAGTGCAGTAGTGGGTCCAAGTACTTGAAACTGACAGCTAAGCGCCTGGCCGGCCTGCGACCCAAAGCCGGCAAAAGCCCATGACCCCGACCACCTACCGAGTCCTCTGCCCGGGAGCACGAATAGCTACGTGACCGACGACGAAGCGGACCAAAAGCAAGAGCGCCCCCCGAACACGAACGACTCTTCTTGCGGTCGTGCGTCTGTGTCAGCGCTGACGCCGCGACCCTCCGCTGTGCCTTTGTACTCTTCGGTCGACGCTCCGCTGTGCCTTCGTGTTCTTCGGATCGCGCAAGTTCCTGCCGGCTTTCGACGCCACCTTCCTCGATGTTCTCATTGTTCTTCGCCAACTTGCCTCCCGTCGTCTTGCATGCTCGGAACGCCTCACCGGATTCTACCAGTCGGCTCCGACACCCTTCGGAAGAGCGGTCGCGGCCTCCCCTCGCAAATCGCCCGACAGCGCGCACTCACGTGGTGAGAGCCGATCTATTCCGCTAGGCTGAGCAGCCTTTGCGGTGCACCGCCGACGGGGGTAGCAACATGATGGACATGCCGATGGCTGCGATGGGACTGTTCCCTTTGCTGTTCGGGCTGATCTGGATCGCCCTATTCATCTACCTAATGGGGCTAGCCGCGCGCCTCGTCAAGGCAGTCGAACGGATTGCTGACAACGTCGGCGAACAGGCCGGCCCGTAGGCTCTAGTGAGAGGCCGCAGCAGCACCTTCGCCCGCCCCCTCGCCTACCCCCTCCTGCAGTTCGGCTCCTACCTCGGCGAGCTCATTGATGAGCACCCCTCCTCCATGCGCACAATCGCCACCGATCTCGGCATCACGCAGGGCACCATGAGCGGCTACCGGTGCGGTCGGTATCTCCCGCCAGATCGCGCTTCGCTAGGTGCTATCGCAGAGATCCTGGCGCCGACGAAGACCAAGGCGAAGACCATCCGGCGGGAACTGCTGCGGCGCTGGATCGCTGATCTGATGGACGCGCATCTGCGCGGGGCTGATGTGACGCCGGCTGAGGGGCGGCGGGCGATTGAGGATACAGCGGCGGCGCGGAGGCGGAGGTAGAGGAACCGCCAACAGCGCGCCTCAGCCCCAGGAACATCGCGGCGAAAAGTCGAAGGTCGCCAGGCTCTACCGAGGCGTTGCGCGGTCGTCGGCTATCGTGCTTTCTATTACTCGGCCACCTCGAACCGAGAGCTCGAATGCGTGACGTGTGGGCCTTTCTCAAGGCCGACCCAATAATCAGAACGACGGGCCTGCTCTACACCGGCCTCGTTCTGGTGTGCGGGATCTCCTTGCTGTCGAGCTGGCAGCTGGCCAGCCTCGGTGACTACCTCGATTTCATTTTTGCCGCCCTCGCAGTCTGGGCACTTCTGTACGGAGTGAGACAGATCAAGCACCCAGAGGAACGAAGGTTTTGGTTATTGATCGCCTGTGGGGTCGCGGCCTTCCTAGTAATCGAGATCTTGTATCTCCCCGCGCCCGATGCTGAGGCAATCCAGCTCCAGATCCGCGAGGGACTTCTGGCTTTGCTGTATTACGTAGCGGTTCTCTTGGCTGTTTCAGCGAACCCTTACCTAAAGCCCGGATGGAGCCGCGGGAACACACGGTATTGGACTACGTCCACCGCAAGCCTTGTCTTCGTACTGGGATCAGTAGCCTACGTTTTTCTCATTCAGATAACGGTCGTCCGCGGTGCTGAATCCTACGTGCCGAATCTACTCATGTACGTCTCTCTCGATGGCGTGGCCGCTGGAACTTTCGCGTACCTCAGCAGAAACTGCGGGAGCATTCGTTGGAGAAACATCTACGCCACAATGGCAGTGGCGTCGGGTCTGTGGGTGGTCCTGTCCTCTCTCGATCTCCTGTCGACTTGGGGCGTATTGCCGTTTATATACGAGGGAATACTCGACGAATCTGTCTTGCCCTACCTGCCGATCATCGCAGCCGCACGATTGCGGCACTACGCAACTCCCCAACAAACGCCTGCCGGAGACGACAATCGGGTCACCCGCCACAGCCCCAGAAACATCGCGACGACGTCGAAGTTCGCTAGGCACTATCCGGTCGGGGCGCTAGGGGTCTAAAATTATTGGTGGCCTCTCGGCGCGGGACGAGCGTAGCGGTACCAACCGCCGCTAGCGGGCAGCAATGGGACCGTCAGAGGGAGGCCCCTACCGGCGAGAGTCCCGCGCTGGGGAGCTTCGCTTGTTCGTGGGGTCTTTGGACGACTCTCACGGGCGACGGGATCCGCCGGCTGTTAATCAACCATCCAAGGGAGGTGCTTCGGATGAACGCAGACAGCATCAAGAAGGGCATCTACGGCGGCCTGGCCGGAGGCGTGGTGTTCGGAGCCATGATGGGAATGATGGGGATGCTACCGATGATCGGCAGCATGGTGGGGTCTCCATCGGCTTTCGCAGGCTTTCTCCTCCACATGGTCAACAGTGCCATCATCGGAGCCGCGTTTGGCATCGTCTTGGGCTCGATGGTGAGCGGGATGGGAAACGGCTTGGGGTATGGACTCGGCTACGGCGTGATCTGGTGGTTGTTGGGCCCGCTCACGCTCATGCCCTTGTTCATGGGAATGGGCATGGGTGTCAACTGGAACCTAGAGGCCGCCGGAAACATGATGCCCAGCCTCATGGGTCATCTGGTCTACGGCGCAATCCTGGGCGCTGTCTACGCCTGGATGGGCACAGGACAACGTGCCGATGGGAGTTCTGACTCCGCTGACTTCGAGCCCCTGGATAGCGGGGGTCCGATTCCGTTGGAGAACGAAGATCAAGCAGCGCCGGAGGAGGCCGCCTCGAGGGACGGCGAGGGCACGGAAACTGGCAATGGGGCCGAGCGACCGAGCGGGCCTAGAACGGCGACGAATAACATCCTGGACTAGGTAGCCAGCGAGGCTTCGGCGGCTACGGCGCGTCCCCGCGGGAAAGCGGAGAAAGGCGGGATAATGAGGCTCGCCGATCTCAGAGCTCCTCAACGTTGTCGTTGAAGAATCCGGCGCCGGCGCCGACCAGCAGGTTGCCGATGGCGACACCCCCGGCCTGGCGCCGTATAGCCGCCATGACGCCCGTGAGCGCTCCGGCTAGCTCCGGTACCCTGGCGATGTCCTCGAACTGGAAGCCATCGGCAAGGTTCTCCCTGCCGATCTCGTAGATCCTGTCGATTGCCTCGCCGACGTCGAGTTGATCCGGTGTGAGCTGAGCTTTCTTGCGCGGTCGAAACTCATGCTACTGCCCTCCCCTTGTTGATTTCGCTATCTGTGCTACCAGCGTTTGATGGCACGACAATTCGGTCGTTCATGCCCAGAACTCCGATACTGGCTTGAGCCGCCAATCGCTAGCAAAGATGCCGAACCACGCCGGCGTGTCCTCGGTGATCTGGAACCAGTAGCTCTCGGTCCAGAAGGTCGACAGGTCTAGCCGGGCTTTGAGATAACCGGTGCGATCGACCTGCACCTGATCGCTCGGCGGTGGCGTCGACTGCCACGGCCACCTGAAGCCATCGAGGCCCTGGACGTAGTGCCCGTGACAGCCGGTCTCGGACGCGAAGGCGCGATCCCATCCCATTTCGCGAAAGCGGCGCTCTACTTCGGCCATCCGGCGGTCGAGCTTCTTCCAGCCCTTGTCGGCGTAGAAGTGGGCGCTCGGCGTGTGGATATCGGCTAGGCCGTTCGTCCGGAGCTGCGCCAGGACCTCGAAGCCCAGCGCGTCCTCACCGCGCGTGTGCGTCGTCCCGGGGCCGTTCGTCAGGATCTCGAATACGTCCTGCACCCTGGCGATCGCCGGTAGGACGTGCAAGTCAGCCATGCCTCCGATCATCTGGCTGATGTAGGTCTGCGGCGAGACGCCCGGTTGGAACCAACTGACCGTTTCGTGGTTCCAGCGGTCCATCTCCAGCGTCAGCAGGTAGTCGCTCAGATCGGGGAACCTGTTCAGCCACAGCTCCAGCGCCCGCGCGATGATCGGATGATTGTCCGCACCGATGTGCCGCGAGGACCGGATGCCACCGGTCAAATGAACCTTCACGCACTCAGGGGAGTGCTGTATCACTTGACCGGCCTGCTTATAGCCTGCTTTTCTGTCTCCGCCGAGGTAGTCGCTCAGATCGGGGAACCTGTTCAGCCACAGCTCCAGCGCCCGCGCGATGATCGGATGATTGTCCGCACCGATGTGCCGCGAGGACCGGATGCCACCGGTCAAATGAACCTTCACGCACTCAGGGGAGTGCTGTATCACTTGACCGGCCTGCTTATAGAGGCCTGCTAGCGGACTTTCTGTCTCCGCCGACCGATCCCGACTGATCTTCGAGATTCTCGACTATTCGCCGTAGCTTCCGTCGGGCAGGCGGGTCGGAATGGAGTATTGCGGATCGGTGAGTAGAGCCGCTACCGCCGGGTCGATCTCGGTGAGCTGCTCGGCGGTGCAGGGGCGCCACTCGTGCGAGATCCGGGCGCAGCGGTCCGCATCCGCCTGCGCTCCCAGCTGCGTCGACAGCGCCCAATAGACATACTCGATCGCCATGCAACCGTAGTCGCAGGTCTCGTCGTCGTAGGTATACCAGGCACCGCTTGGATACGGATCCTGAATCTCCATGAACTGCCCGCCGCGCGCCAGGTCCATGGCGTTGGCCAGGCGAGAGCCGGGATCCGGGCCGAAGGCATCGGGATAGGCGACCGCGTATCCAGCGAAGCTGACCAGATGCCAGACCTCCTCGATCGCGGCGTCGAAGCGGTCGCCGACGTCTCCTTCCGCACGATCGGTCGGCGTGATGGTCTCGTGGCCCTCGAGATCCTGCATCTCGTAGCGATCACGAATCCCATCGGCTTCGAACAGACCCGACTCCTCGAGGTCGTCGAAGTCGGCGAACATCACTAACAGCGCGTCGCGCTCCAGCATCGCATCGAGCACCGCCGGGTCATCGACCGAACCGTCCTCGTCGTTGTCGAGGTACTGCGCCATGACGTGCGCGGCGTGCCGGATCTTGTCGTCCGCAAGGTCTTCCGTCCCCACGATGGGCACGCCAAAGACAGTGATCTGCTCGGCGAAGAAGGCGCGCAGCGCGTCATCGCGCACCTCGTGCAATGAGAGGTCCGGGCCGGACGGCTCGCCGGACACGCCGGCCGGCGGCGGCACTTCGCCACTCGACGCCTCGTCCGCCGCACTACCGCAGCCAACCAGGACAACAGCAGCGAGCACGCCGAGGAGCCGCATCTGACTACGCATAACCCAGCAGCCGCGGGACGAACAAGGTGATGGCGGGAAATAGCGTCAACAGCAGCAGGCCGGCCAGCAACACGAGCAAGTAGGGCACCAGCCGCGGCGTCACCGCCTCGATGGACGTGCCGGCAATGCCGCAGGCCACAAACAGGCAGATCCCGACCGGGGGCGAAACCATGCCGATGCCGACGTTGGCGGCCACCAGGATCGAAAAGTGTATCGGGTCCATCCCGAGCAACACGGCGACGGGTACCAGGATCGGCATCAGAATGATGATCGGCGGCAGCGCATCCATCACCATCCCGAGCACGATGAACACGACGTGCACGAAGAGCATGAACACCAGCCAGTTCGGCGCCGTGCTGGTGATCCATTCTGCGAGCTGGTGGGGAATGCGCTCGAACGTGAGCACGAACGAAAAGACCGAGGCCGAAGCGAGCACGAGCATTACGACGCCCGTCAAGGATGCGGTGCCCAACAGTACGTCCGGCAGGTCGGCCAGCTTTAGCTCGCGGTACACGAAGAACGACACCACGAAGCCGTAGACCACGGCCACCGCCGAAGCCTCGGTCGGCGTGAACACGCCGCCGTATATGCCGCCGAGAATGATGACGATCATCATTAGCGGCAGCAGCCCGTCGCCAATCACCTTCAGCTTGTCGCGCCAAGGCATCTTGGGCTCGATCGGCAGCTCGAGGCGAAGCGCATTGATATATGTAAGCGTCATGATGGCGATCCCCAGCACCACAGCCGGTAGGACCCCGGCGGCGAACAGCGCACCGATCGAGATCCCGGCGACCACACCGATGATGATCAGATCGATCGCCGGCGGCACCAGCGTCGAGACCCCCCCTGCCGCAGCGAAGATGGCGGTGGCGAACTCGACCGGGTAGCGCTTGCGCTTCATCGCCGGCAACGCCACCGACCCGACCGCGGCGGTGTTGGCGCTGGGCGATCCGGAGATCCCCGAGAACACCATCGCCGAGAGGATCACCACCAGCCCCAGCCCGCCGGGAATGCGGCCGACGAATACGAGCGCCATGTCGACGATGCGCCGTGCCATCCCACCCTTCGACAACAACGATCCGGCAAGCACGAAAAGCGGTATCGCCAGCAACGGGAATGAGTCCAGACCGGCGAGATACTTCTGCGGCATGACGATCAGGAACTCTGGCGAGCTGTAGAGCAGCCCGGCCATTCCGGCCATCGCCAGCGCCAGCCCGACGGGCACCGACACCAAGAGCGCGATCACGAAGACGAGTGCGACGACCAGGCCCATCTGCTAGGACGCCGTGGTGAGTGTGTGCTCGGCGGGCTCGTCGTCATCACCGCGCCAGGCCTGTCGCAGGATGTAGTAGAGCATGAGCAGGCTGCCGACGAAGGCCGACGAATAGGGGATGGACATCGACACTCCGGTGGCTGGAGCAACCATCGTCCGCACCTCGAGCGTGAACCAAAACGCCTGCCAAGCGAACACGGCAAGCAGCACCGCGACCAGCGCGGTGACCAGCCGCGCCAGCTGTTTCCGGGGGCCGGGGGGGACGCGCTGAACGGCGAAAGTGAGCGCGAAGTGTGAGCGTGTCTTGAAGGCGTAGGCAGCGCTGAGCGAGCCGACCCACAAGAGCAGGAAGCGCGCCAGCTCCTCGGACCATGCCAGCGACAGCTGAAACACATAGCGGAAGAGCACCTGGGAGAACGTCACGCCAACCATGGCGATCAGCAGCACGCACAGCACCAGCTCGAGCGGCTTGCCGCGAAGATCAGTAGCCGACGATCTCATCGATGACCTCGGTGCCGCCGACCTTGTCAGCGGCGTTGCGATAGACGTCGCGCACGCGAGCCTGAAACAGGCTGCGATCAACTTCGAAGAACTCCAGGTCTCCAGTTCGCTCGAGGTCGGCGAGTGCCTCCCGGGTAGCAGTCTCCATGGCCCGGCGTTGGGCGATAGAGGCTTCACGGCCGGCGCGCAGCACCACCTGTTGTACATCTGGGGGCAGGCGATCGTAGACCTTGCGACTGAAGATCATGCCGGCGGCGAGATACATGTGCGCCGTATTGGAGACATAGCGCGTGACCTCGTAGAAGCGCTCGTACAGAAGGTCTACGTGATCGGTCTCAGCGCCATCCACGACACCCTGCTCGAGCGCCGAATAGAGCTCGCCGAAGGACATCGGCGTCGCCTGGGCGCCGAGAGCGTCAAAAGCCTCTACCAGCACCGGCGTTCCCATGACGCGGATCTTCAGGCCGCGCAGATCCTCCGGGGTCAGCACCGGACGCGTGGCGTTCCACATGTTGCGCACGCCCGAGAACCACCAGCCGAGCACCATCGCATCGAGCTTTTCCTCCGTGGCCCGGGCGACACGCTCGCCGGGTGAGCCGTCGAGCACACGGTAGAAGTGATCCAGGTCACGAAAAATGAACGGCAAGTTGAACGCCTCGGCCTCCGACACGAACGGACCGAGCCCGGCGCCAGCGCTGGCAGCCGACGACGCCAGCGCCCCCAGCTTGACCATGAGGCTGGCCTCCTCCTCGGTGCCAAGCTGACCATTCTCGAAGATCTGCACCTGGACGGCGCCGTCGGTGTCACGCTCGACGATCTCCTTGAAGTGCTCGAAACCTGCCTGATACGGGTGCTCGGGGCTACCGTTGTGCGCCACCTTGAGAATCAGCGAGGCATCACGGTCGGCGCAGCCGGCCGTTGTGGCCGTCAGCGCAACGACGGCCAGCGCGGCGAAAGCCCGCGAACGGCGCCGCGCCCTCATTCTCGATGTCCCCGGGCCGTCATCGGTAGCGATCGCGGCACCGCCTTGTCGCTCATCGCCGCCTGTGCCACCAGGCTGGCAATGACGATCGCCGACTGGATCAGGTCGGGCTCATGGAGATGATCGAAGGTGTCCATGTTGGTGTGGTACCCGCGCCGCTCGAGAGGGTCCTGGATGAACATTATCGACGGCAGGCCAGCCCGATCGAATGAGGCCTGATCGGAGTTGAAGTTAGCGCGGTTGCTTATGTGGGCGACCCCGAACGACGCCAGCGGCTCGAGCCAAGCGGCCGCCAGCGGTGCCAGCGCGGCATTCTCCTGTAGATATACGCCACGGACGCGACCTGAGCCACCATCCTTGTTGAAGTAGATCGCGAAGCGCTCGTGGGCCGCGGTTGCTGGTAGCCCTGCAACGCCGCCGAAGGCCTGCTCGACATAGCGCCGCGAGCCCACGAGCCCATACTCCTCGCCGCCCCACAGAGCCATGCGAATGGTCCGTCGCGGCTGCAGCCCGATGGCACGGAGCACCCGCATGACCTCCATGACCGTCGCGGCGCTGCCGGCGTTGTCGATCGCACCTTGTCCGGCCGAGTTCGCATCCAGGTGCGCCCCGAGCATCACCACCTGGTCGGCCAGATCGCTACCCGGAATCTCGGCGATCACATTGGTGTCCTGACGCGAGAGCTCGTCGACGGCAATACGCACGTCGAGCTCGAGCTCGACCTCGACGCCCTTGTCGAGGATGCGCACCATGCGGTTGTAGTGCTCCGCTGCCAATATCAGGAAGGGCGGGTGAATTTCGGCCTCGGAAAGCCAGGCGCGACCAGGCACCTCGTTGACCAGCACGTTGCCGTAACTCTCACGCCCATCTGGGGCGGCCAGCGCCACGGCACCTTGATCGAAGGCGAACTCGACGAAGGAGTCCCAGGAAACCGGCTCGGCGCGCTCTTCTCCCTGCTGTTCCGGACCCTCCAGACGCGGCGCAACGAGGGCGGCGACTGCCGCGGTGCTGAGCCGCTCGGCAGGAGCCTCGAACTGCAGCTCGATGGGTTGTACCGGCGCCACTAGCACCACGGTGCCGTCGAGCCGGCCGCGGTAGGGCTCGAGATCGGCAGTCGAGCGCAGCGACTCATAGTCTAGGTGGACGGCACGGGCACGCCTGCGCCCCCCGATTCCCGACGACCAGGTATTGGGGTAAGCGATTACCGACATGTAGCGCGGCTGCAGCATGTGCACCGAGGTGTACTCGTTGCGCCAGGTCACACCGAATTCGCCGTAGGGCTCAACGGATGCCTCCACCCCGAAGGCCACGAGGCGATCACGCGCCCATTCGGTAGCGGCGTCGTACGAAGGCGAGTTGGCGAGCCGCGGCCCGAACACATCCGCCAGCCAGCTCGCGGTATCCATGAGTCGCGAGTTGCCCGTCGATTCGGTCTGGATCCGCTGCAGGAGCTCCAGCTGTGTACGCTGCTCCTGCGGGCTCGCGGCCGCCGCGCTCGTCGCGGCTACAGCAGCGAGCACGATCGACGAAACGGCTAACAGAGCGACCGTCATCGGTACAGTCCGGCGCCACCGATAAGGCCCACGGCCGACCGCCGTCCGCAGTACATCAGGCCGCCGGATACCTGCCACGAATGAGCTCCTCCGCGCCTTGGTGAGGCGTTTCGGCATCATCGTATACTGTATGCAACTCTTGAACAGGTCTATCCGAGACCCGCTGAGGCGAGCGTCATGACAACGAGCAAGCTCCTCGCCGCGACCCTGATAATCGCCTGCAGCGCGGCGGGAGCCGCTGGCCCGCGAAGCGCCACCGCACAGACTCAGGCGTCGAACTATTCCGAGCTGCTGGAGATCTTCGGCGACTTCCGCGCCCTCGAGCGTCCGCCGGTCACCAACGGGGTCCCTGATTTCGGCGGCGATACCATGCGCCGGCAGTATCAGGCGCTCGGCCGGCTCCGACGCACGTTCGACGCGCTGGCCGTCGACGCCTGGCCGGTCGACCAGAAGGTCGACTACCTGCTTGTCCGCGGCGAGATGAACGGCCTCGACTTCTATCACCGGGTGCTGCGGCCATGGTCTCGTGACCCCGGGTTCTATCTGCAGACGATGGGCGGATCGGGACCATCGCGGAGGGGCGTGCGGATCAACGATCTGCCGATGCCGCCAGCCGAGCTGCCGGCAGTGCTGCAGGCGTTGGAAGCAGTTCCGACACTCCTGTCCGCGGCGCGCGACAACCTACGCAACGTTCCGGCCGACCTGGTGACGCTGGCGCTGCATTACCTGCATGAAGAAGTGGCGTTCTTCGAGCGCATTCGTGATACCGCCGGCGGTCACCACCCGGAGCTGGTCGAGCCCGCCGACGCAGCACGCGGCGCTGTGGTCGCCTACGGCGAGTGGCTAGAGAACAACCGCGCACGCATGAACGGCCGGGCCGGCATCGGCAAGGACAACTACGACTGGTGGCTGCGCAACGTCCAGCTCGTGCCGTACACCTGGGACGACTTTCGCGAGATCGTCACTCGCGAGGACGAGCGTGTGCTCACCTACCTCGAGCTGGAGCGCAATCGTAATCGCCATCTGCCCGAGCTCGAGCCGGTGCAGACTGCCGAGGAGCACGCTCGCCGAAAACGAGCCGCGCTCGAGTTCGCCATGCGGTTCTTGAGCGAATCAGAGATCGCTACCATTCCCGACTACCTCGACGCCAGCGGCTATCTCTCGCGAGGGCCGCTGCAGCCTGCGGCGATCTGGCCGCGACCGGAGACCGACTTCTTCGATCAGACGGGCGACCGCGAGCCGCTGCCCGAGCAGGTGCACGAGTTCATCGGCCACTACTTCGATAACCAGCAACAGCAGCGCGACGAGCGCGTTATCCGCGGTGCCGAGCGGCTGTTCGCCATGGACATGATCCGCCTCGAAGGCTGGGCCTTCGGCCTCGAGGAGCTGCTGATGCATTCTGGATACCTCGATGAGCGGTCGCCCCGAGGACGCGAGATCGTCTACATGCAGACGGCTTTCCGCTCCTGTCGCGCCATCGCCGACCAGAACATGCACGCCAACGACTTCACCCTCCAAGAGGCTATCGACTACTGCTACGCCTGCGCACCCAACGGCTGGCTGCTACCCGACGGCTACCACGTCTGGTACGAGATGGCGACGAACCTGCGCTTCCCGGGCTGGCACTCGGGGATGGTGATTGGCAAGAGTCAGTTCATCAAGCTGTTCGGCGACCGCGTGCGTCAGCTCGGGCCTGACTTCGTGCTGCGCGACTTCGTCGACGAGTTTCTCGCCGCCGGCGGCATCCCGTTCTCGCTCATCCGCTGGGAAATGACCGGGCTCGACGACGAGATCCAGAAGCTCTGGTGAGCGTACCTCTGTACGTCGTGATCGGGGTCACCGGACCGATGGGGGCGGCGGTTGCGCGGCGCCTCATCGAAGCTGGCCGCCTCGTCCGCGGCATCAACCGTAGTGGTCGCGGCCAGGTGCCAGAGAGCGTCGAGCTGGTCGCCGCCGATATCAAGGATGTCGACGCCGCGCGAGAGGCGTGCGCCGGGGCAAGCGTGATATTCCAGTGCGCCAGCGCCCCATACATGGACTGGTCCGACCCAGACAACCCGCAACCGTTGCGCTGGACCAACGAGACCGAGCACCTGCCGGCGATCACCGAGGGCACGATCGCCGCCGCTGCCGCTGCCGGCGCGCGCATTGTCTACGGCGACAACCACTATATATACGGTCCCGTCGACGGCCCGTTGACCGAGGACCATCCCTGGAACGCCAGCGACGAGAAAGGGTTGGCTCGCGTCGGCGTGGCGCGGCGCCTGCTCGACGCCCACGCGGCGAACGAAGTGGCGGTGACCATCGGCTGCGCCTCCGACTTCTTTGGCCCCGAGGTGCTCAACTCCACCACCGGCGATCGTTTGTTCGTGCCGGCGCTTCGCGGCGAGGAGGCAGAGATCCTCGGTGCTGCGGACGCTCTGCACAGCTACTCGTTTATCGACGATGTCGCCGCGGGCCTGGTAACGCTCGGCAACCAACCCAAGGCACTCGGACAAGTCTGGAACTTGCCCAACGACGCACCCGTAACGCCGCGGCGGTTCTTCGAGATCGTCTACGAGGAGGCGGGCAACGGCCCCGCTATCCGGGTGGCCGACGACAGTCTGCGGCGTAGTCGGGGTTACGAGGCACACTTGTTGGACCGGCCCTTCATCGTCGACCACACGAAGTTCGACCGTGCCTTCGGCGCCCACCCGACGCCGCTACGGCAGGCAATACGAGCGACCGTCGAGTGGTTCCGTCAGCGTCAGCGCGCCGGAGCGACATGACGACTTCTGAGACTGCTGAGGAACGCGTGGCGGTGGTGACCGGAGGCGCCAGTGGGCTCGGAGCCGGCATCGTCAAGCACCTGGCGGCCCGCGGATTCGGCGTTTGTCTGAACTACCTCACCGAGGACAAGGCGCTGCGCGTCGAGCGCGACATCGAGGCTGCCGGCCCGGCCCGTCTGCTCAAGTACCGCGCCGATGTCGCCCAACGTGATCAGGTGCGGTCCATGTTCGACGCGGTGATCGACCGCTTCGGTCGTGTCGATGTGTTGATCAACGGTGCCGGATTCAACCGCGACGCGCCCTTCATGGAGCTCACCGACGAACAGTTCGACAGCGTCGTCGCTGTGCACCTGCGAGGCCACTTCATCTGCTCGCAGGAGTTCGTGTTCCACAATCCGGACCGCGACGGGGTGATCCTCAACTTCGTCGCGCCGTGCGGTGTCGAGGGCCGCCCGAACGGCGCCAACTTCTGCAGTGCCAAGGGCGGCATTCTGGCACTGACCAAATGTATGGCCCTCGAGCTGGCACCGCGGATCCGGGTGAACTGTCTGCAACCCGGCTCGGTCCCGACACCCGACGTCGTGGCGCGCTACGACCTGGAGACCGACGCCGGAGTCGAGCGCATGCTCCAGCGGATTCCCATGGGCCGGCTCGGCGCGATGAATGACATCACGGCAATGATCGATGCGATTCTCGGCGCACGCTTCACCACCGGCGCCAGCTTCCACGTCAACGGCGGCCAGTTCATGCAGTAGCGGGTAGAGCCCGCCCACACACTGTTGGGTCACCCTGCAACCCAGGACGCTCATGGAGTACAGCACACTCGGCCGCACCGGCTCCGATCGAACACGGAGGTCCCCATTGAAGTCGATAGACAAGCTGAAGCGCACAAGCAAGTTGAATCCAGCGAGAACGTCCCTGAGCGGCTTGGTGCTGCCGCCATCATCGCGGTCACCTCTGCGGCGGCTACGGCGTGCGTCGTAACGGCCACCAGTAATTTTTTTGTGAGATGTGTTTATAAGACATATAATACGAAACATTATTATATGATATGTAATACTAACTAAAAGTGCTTCGCGAGTTCGGGACCCGGCGGCCCCGCCACGAGCATCATCCGCCAGCCGGCTTCGCTGCTCGAGGGTTCTGGCCGAGCGCGGAGATCGACCGTCAACGAGGGGTGGCATGAAGATCCCGGTGGCTCAGCCGGATCCTCGGCGCGTGCTGAAAGCGGCGGTGTTTGTGTCGTTCCTGAGCCTCGGCATGCCGAGCGCGGCCACCGCGCAGGAACCCAAGCCCGAGGCGTCGTCGCCTCGCCACTACCTCGGCGCCGACCTGTTCGCGTACGTCGAGCGCTCCGAGGACGGTCTGAGCGGCCAGACCTTCGGTGTTAGCGGAAGCCTCGGTACCTTCTTGACTGAGCGGCTCAGCCTGGAGATCGAGGCAGCGAGGGCACGCTTCTTGTCGGCGGCGCAGGTCGGCCACCGGGACTACATCCTGACCGGGCTGGTCAGTTTTCAGCTCCGGTCGGGCGGGCGAACCGGGCCGGCGCTGCTGGCCGGCGCGACCCTATGGCACTCGCAGAAGCACTCGCACTTCGGAGACCTGGACGCCACCATGTTGGCGCCGACCCTCGGTCTCGACTGGCGGTTCGCGCTCGGTCGCCAACTGCAGCTCGTTGCTCAGACCCGCCTCCACGTTCCCCGTGGCGCCATGATCTTTCGCTCTGGCGTCGGAGTGCGCTGGGCTTTCTGAGGCAAAGCACCGCGCCGCCACGCCTCAGACCCCCTGGGCTCCCTCCCACGAGAGCCGCAGGAGACGGCGGACCCAAGCCGGGGCGGACCCTTCGCGGCTAGGCCTGAGTCTCACAGTCAGTTTTCGATCGTCACCAATGGATCAGTTCTGCATCGGCGCTAACAGCTCACCGGATCACGCCTTGCGCATGACCATGGGCCCGGTGTCATTTCGCTGCGGAGGCCTCGACAGTTGCGCCATGAACTGTGCGGGGCGGGAGAGACATTCGGCAAGCTGAAACGGGAACCTGGGCAGGTCATTGAACGGCCCTCCCAGGGCGACCGTAGCCTGAATCGGATTCGGCCAACGCAGGCGCAGCGCCTTGAGTGCCCGGGCGGGATGCCCGAGACAGAAGGCCATCGACGGGCTGTTCATGTAGTGTTCCGCTGCCCCCCATTGGCGCAGCACGGCGGCAAGCAGCCATCGGGGCAGGTGTCGGGTTCTCCCGGCCACGGAGGTGCCGTCGACACGGGCGTCGAGAAGCTGGTGCGCCAGACCGATGGCACAGGCGACCCAATCCGAGCGCCGTGGATTCCCCCTGAGGCAAAGATCCCAGTCGAAGTCTGCTGGCAGGCCCTCCAGCGCCGCCCCAATGTCGCACAGCCAGAGAGGGCGCCAGGCGCCATGGCGGAACATGTGCAGGCACAGGAGGCGGAGGTGGTCCTCGGGCCCCGGTATGCGCACCTGCGCCTCACCGAGGGGCAGCAGCCGGGAGCGGTCGTAGAGCTCGTCCCAGCTACGGTCCAGGCACTCGACAAGACGGATTTCCCGGTGCAAGTCCACCCGGAGGCGCTCGCCAGCCGGGCTGCTCAGGATGGCCACGGCAGCCGCATGCTGCCGAGCTCGAACCCACAGGTCGATGTCGCCGTACGGGCGCAGGCCACGCTCCGGGTAGAGTCGCGCTGCCGCCCAGCCCTTGGCCAGCAGCGGCTCCACGCCGGCCGAACTCAGGAGCGCGATGGCGCGCACGATGCGGCGCTCGTGCAGCCCAGCCTGGAGCGTATGGAGGCGGTACGCCTGGCGAAGCTCGAGGGCGGGGGAGCAGGTCCGCAGATCGGAATCGCGCACCCGCCACCAGCCTAAGCTCGCTGCTCCGGTCCTCAGCAGCAGCGGCGTGATCTCGGCCAGGTCGGCTGACGACAGGGACAGCGGCGGCGGAGACCGGCGCCAGGCGCCAGCAAGAATCGATGCTACCAGCTTGCCGTGTGGTCCCACGCGGTGGCCGGAGTGCAGGTACGGCGCCGGTGCGATCTCACTTCTCGGATTCCACACCGGTCACACCTAGGGACAAGTGTCCTTGTCACACTGCACAGGATTCTTTTGTAGGCAGCAGTCCCCCGCATTGAAGCAGACTGGTGCTCCGCCGCAGGGAGGACTGAGAGCTTTGCACGCCTCCGCGTCGATGCACGATCCCTGCGCCGCGGCGTGCGGTGCGACGATCGTCTCCACCACCGGCACGAGCAGCGACAGCCCCGCACCCAGCCCCAACGTCCGCATCGCCTCTCGCCGCGAGTACCGTGCCACGCCGGCCGGCAAGCTCACCGGCTGTTGCAACAGGCGCGCCCGCCCCAGGCGGTCCAGCGCCATCCACACGACGGCCTCGTCTGCCGGGATGCCAACCTCCTTTCTCCAGCAGCGCAGCCATCTCGGCGAGGGTCGTGTGCCCATCGCAG
This sequence comes from Acidobacteriota bacterium, assembly GCA_965205505.1. Taxonomy (GTDB): domain Bacteria; phylum Acidobacteriota; class UBA890; order UBA890; family WLXD01; genus DASCOT01. The sequence goes on along the minus strand of CBDBHB010000009.1, from coordinate 451,296 downwards.
TGCCGCCAGACCAGGGCCGAGGTCCGATTCAGACAATGCGTCTTATGACGGCTCAGGTCGTACACCAAGGTCTCGTCCGGCAGTTCTTCTACGACCAGCCGCTCCTGCCTCGCCCTCGGCGTCGGTCCGTTTGCTGCGTCGCTCATGATGATCTCCTCATGCCCTCGCAGCTTCGCGCTGGCCGGTTGAAGCCACACCTCGCAGGCAGCGATCCTCCGCCGGCACCGCGATCACGCGCTCCTGTAGTCGGCTCAACAAAGCCTCGGCCATCTCCTCGGCCTCGCCGCGCACGCCCTTGAGAACCAGCGTGTCGGATACCGCTTTTCGCAGCCTGGTGATCGCGGCCCTCGGTCGCCGCCGAACCGGCACGGTGTGGGCCAGGAGCTCCAGCAGCGCCCGCCCCGGGGGGAGCTGTCGGGGTCGCCAACGCGCCCCCTGCCTGTACTTCGTGACCGCCACCGAGCCGACCGGGAGCGGTCCGACTCCGGGGCGACCGCCCAACGCCTCGGGCGGGCACTTCTTGGCCCGTGCATCTGGCCGTTCTCGTATGGACAGCGGCGTCGGGTAGGGATGCACACGACCGCGCGCGTCGAGGACCGCATACTCGTCGGAGTAGTAGGTCGCCCCGGCCCGGACCAACGCCGCCACCAGGGATGTCTTGCCACTCATGCTCTGGCCCGGGATGACGATCGCCTGGCCGTGCCAGCCGACTACGCCCGCATGCACGAACAGCCTGCGGCGCGCCCGCTCCGCGATATAGAGCTGCAGGTCGGATGCGAGGTTGGAGAGCACCGCATCGAGATCCATCGAACGAGCCATTCGCGTTGCGTCCACGTATAGCAAGTTGAAGCGGCGGACATTGGGGCGCGGCCCCTCGCCACCGACGATGAGGGAGTAGAGGCGCTCGACCTCGGGCGAGCCAGCGGGCTTCCAGCCGGGCGGCAGCAGAGCGCGAAGCCGATCCATGGTTCCCGGAGCGCTCGCCCGGACCCCGACCCGGAGGCCGTACACCGTGAAGCTCATCCCTTCCGCCCACCCGAGGCGGTCGATCTTGTCCATTCCGGTGAAGGTTTGCTTGAGCCGAGGCAGGTTCGAGGCGGGCATCCTAAGCTTCTCCAGCTGATCTCACTCGATCGATTGAAGGCCCTACCTCAGCGGATCAGCCACCCCGGTCTGGCGGCCAAGCCAAGCAGGTAGACGACGCTCGCGAGTCTGACCTCAATCTCCAGTAACGTTTAGATGGTACCATAGTGCAGAGATATGAGCTAAAAGAAAATAGTGACTTTTAAAGCTGTAATCTGTTCTTCTCAGTGCAACGCTCTTGTCCTTGACGTGTCAGCACGCGCGACAGTTCCCGTTTGGCGGCTGCTCAAGCTGAGCTAGCGATCGTCGCCGCCGTTGTTAAGATCGACTCCCCGGACGCCGCGGTGCCGGGTCGGCCAACGCCAGCCGGTGCCGGGAAACCGCTTGGACAGGCCGTGCGCCTCGATCATAGGGAGTGCGGCGGTGCCCTCAGCCGGAGGCGAGGCGCCGCCCGCGGCGCTCCAGCACGGTGACGAGGGCGAGGACGACCAGCGCCTGAAGCAGGAGCACCAGCGCGCCGTTCACGTCGGTTCGCCGTAGCGCCAGCGCCGAAAGCCCCAGACATACGTTCAGCAAAAGGATGAAAGAGACCGTCAGGGCCCTGCTTCCCAGCACCACCTGCAGCCGATGGTGGAAGTGGTCCCGCCCCGGGTGTAACGGATCCACTCGTAGAACGTTCGGACCTCGCCGCTCGCTATGCGCGTCACGGTGATGTGGACCATGTCGAAGATCAGGATCCCGAAGATGAGCAGCGGGCTGCTGATGGCCACGAGCGGCCTGGCGTCCGCCCAGTAGCCCAGCAGGGCGATGCTGGCAAGCGTGAAGCCCAGGAAGTTGCTGCCGGCGTCCCCCAGGAAGATCGTCGCCCTCGCCCGCGGGCGGAAGTTGAAGGGGAGGAAACCGACGCAGCTCCCGACCACGGCGGCCGATACCCACCCCAGCACCTCCTGGCCGGTCTCGTAGGCGACTATGCCCGTGAACAGGGCGATGATCGCCGCCAGACCGGGGCCGAGGCCGTCCATCCCGTCGAGGAAGTTGAGGGCGTTGAAGATGCCGAGGATCCAGATGAAGCTGACGAGCAGGTTGAGGGCGATGCCGACTTGGTTTGGCGGAAACACAGTCGCCTGCGCCCCGGAGGCGACGGCGGCGCCGGCCGCGAGCATGAAGACGGTGAGCTTGAGCCACGATCCGAGGGGGCGCAGGTCGTCGGCGAGGCTGAAGAGAAACAGGAACGTGGCGATGGACAGGATCGGCGCCAATCCCGGCGGCCACACGCCGTTGGCGACGATCGCCCCCATCACCCCGGCGTAGACGGCGATCCCCCCCAGCAACGCGGTGGGGGTATCGTGGATCTTCCTGCGGCCGTCCGGCAGGTCGAGCGCCCCCGTCCTGTGCGCCAGCCAGCGAACCCCGGGGCTCAAGAGCGCGGCGATGGAGAAGCTCAGAAACAGCACGTAGAGCCAGCGGTTGCCGGTGGCAAAGAACGGCCGCCGCAGAACGGGCAGGAGCAGCCCGGTCACCATGACGATCAGCCCGGCGGACCGGACGACCCTCATACCAGACCAGAAGCTACCCACTGCCGGCCTGCACCGTCGCGCTCAGGACCATCCCCCTTCCCCGGCACCCAGCATCCCTATTGCTCCCGGTCGACGTTGATGAACAGCCGCAGAGGCATGAAGCCTTCGGCGTTCTTGACCCGCGCCTGGATGCCGCGAAAGTGGGATGCGGCGCGCGCTAGGTCGATGATAGTCAGGTCCTGGATGTTGGTCTTGTCCACCTGAGTGGCGTGCGCATTCACGGCGTCGACCTTTCGGCCCAGGACGTCGTCGATGTCCACGAAGACCGTCGGCGAGAAGTTCTGCGTCGTCGGGCCCTCGTAGAACAGGACGTTGCGCGTGTTAGAGAGCATTCCGCCAATCCGCTAACACGCAGATAGCGCCGAAAACCAGAAGGACGATACCGAGAACTTCGAGTGGCAGAGGGTAGAACAAGAGGAGATGCCCGGCCAAGAGCAGAGCAATGACTCTTGCGGCCGGTTTCGTGTACCGCCGTCGCTGCATAGGGAACACCTTTCGGCTACGCTCAGCGGATAGCCCCATCGTATACCGATCATCCACGAGGGAGTCCCGCCGGGGGTACAGTCAAGTTAAGTCGATTATGGGGAGCTGAGGCCTCTTGGCCGGACGTGAAACGCCCACGGGACAACGGACCTGAGTTCATACATCACGCGTTTCTCGCCAATTTCGAGTTAACTTGACAGTACCTCTACGAAATCATCAGCCGTTACTTCCCCACCGAAGAATGGTCGCCGATGGACTATGCGCCCGAGATCTACGAGGAGCGCTGAATCTTGACGGGTTCGTCAGGGAGTCGCCTCGGGCCCAGCACCCTCGAACGCCGCCATGTCGATCTCCGACCAGGGCGGCAACGACTCGAGATCGATGTTGCCACCGCTCAGGATCAATCCGACTCGACGTCTCCCCGGTTCGATACGGCGCTCCAGAAGCACCGCGACCGGTACCGCAGCGCTCGGCTCGATGATGATCTTCATGGTCTCCCACACCAGGCGCATGGCGGCGAGAATACCGGCCTCCGAAACGGTGACGATGTCTGTAACGTGCTCAGCGATGATCGCGAAGTTGCGCTCACCGAGGGAGGTGCGCAACCCGTCGGCACGAGTGCGTGGATCGGTCTGCGGCACAATCGTCCCCAGGCGCAACGACTGCAAAGCATCATCGGCGCACTCCGGCTCACAGCCGATAACCGCGACGGCCGGATCGCGCGTCACCGCCGCGATACACGTGCCGCCGAGAAGGCCTCCGCCACCGACGGGGGCGAGCACGAGGTCGAGATCGGGCACGTCCGCGAGCAGCTCGACGGCACAGGTGCCCTGCCCGGCGATAGTCCGCAGGTCGTCGTACGGGTGCACGGAGCTGGCGCCGAGACAATCCTGGATTTCAGCGGCGGTGGCGTCGAACTCCTCGGCGGTGGGAATGTCGCCCTTCCCTTCCACCCAGACAATGTTGCCGCCGTATCGCCGCACGGCGGCCACCTTGGAACGTACCGCCACCTTCGGCATGGCGATGTGCGCCTGCATGCCGCGCGTTCGCGCCGCCAGCGACACCGCCGCGGCGTGGTTGCCCGAGGAGCTGGTAACGATGCCGCGCGCCGCCTCCTCGTCGGTCAGCGACAAGACGGCGTTGAAGGCGCCGCGAATCTTGAACGCACCGGTCTTCTGGAAGTTCTCGCACTTGAAGAAACAGCTGGCCCCGAAACGCCGATCCAGCGTCGAGCTCGTCATCACCGGCGTGCGGTGGATGTACGGCGCGATGCGCGCATGGGCCTCCTCGATCTCCTTTCGCCCTACCGATGCTTGGCTCACCGACCCCTGCCCTCTGCGATCTCTTCACCGTTAGGAGGATTCCATGCGGACGTTAACCATACCTGTCCTGCTCACGTTTCTCGCTGCCTGCGGAGGAGCGCCAACCGATGATCCGGCGCCGGCCGCAGAAGACACCCCGGAGAACGCCGACGCCAGCGGACTTCTCGGCGGCTGTATCCTCGTCGCGCCACTGGGAGCGGTGCCAGACGACCTGTACACCCGCACCGACATCACCACCAGCGATACCTACCCGCCGTTCACCAAGGAGCTCACCGTTTACGGGCTCACGCTCATCGGCGATGCGAGCGTCTCCGATCCGTTCATGCAGCTGGTGGCGGATGCCGTCACCGAGAGCTTTCCAGCCGACGAGGGCCTCGATCTGGCGGCCCAACAGCGTGTGATGCGCAGCATGTACGAGCACAGGGCGGTCATCCCGTTCTTCGTGGGACAGCCGGAGCGAGACGAGCAGTTCGACCGCCACTTCGACCCAGTGCGCAGCCAGAACAGCGTATGCGACATCATCATGGAGGTCGACGACGGACAGGTCATGGAGGTCGTCGAGCACATCCTCCACTACGTCAGCGACGTCGGGCTGCACTTCGCCTTCCCGGCAGAATGGGGCATCTCCCCTGACTCCGAGCTCGCCCAGGCGATGGATCGCGCCGTGGCGGCCGGCTACTACGACATCGGCTCCTACGACGACATCGACGAGGATGAAGTGCGGTTCCGGGTCGCCATACAGGAGTTCGCCTACTGGGTGCTCTCCACCGCCTGGAACCTGCAGGCGGACTATGGCCCGCAGGGCGGCGACGAGTGGACGATCACCGATGCCGTCGATCTGCAGGCCAAGATGCCCGAGCTATACGCCATGTATGAGCGCACCGCCGGCCGTGTAATGGTCTCCCCGAGCCTGGAGACGTTGCGCGCCATCGGGCCCACAAGGGCAGAAGAGGCACAGGATTGATGCTCGGTCGCGCCGCGGTGGCCTTGCTCAGCACCGCCGCGGTCGCCTGTGGCGACGCTCGAGAGGCCGTCACGCTCGCGGATCCGCCGATGCCGGGCGCCGACGCGTCCAGTGGCGATAGGGCCTTGGCACGCGACTTTCGGATCGTCGTGTCTCGTGAGGTCGCCAACGGTAGCACCTTGTTCGGCCTCGATCTGGAGAGCGGAGCCGCCGAGCAGCTCACCGAGCCGATGGGCTACGCTGGATACGCAGCCTGGGTACCGGGCGGTGAGCGCCTGATGTTTCTCGGCGAGTCGGTCGCCGGCGTCGCTCTCATGGCCCTTGATGCCGAGTCGGGGATGGTCACGGAACTCATCGCTGGCATGGCTAACCCGGTGCACTTCTCGCCCGACGGCTCGACCATACTGCTCACCATCGCGCTGGAAAAGGGCGGCCGCGGGTTGTTCGGCCAAGACCTCGCATCGAACGACCGAACGCGAATCGAAACGGGCAGCGACGCCGATGCCTACGCGCGCTGGTCTCCCGCGGGCGACGCGATCACCTTCGAGTCGGGGCGCGACGGCAACCCGGAGATCTACCGTCACGACCTGGAGACCGGCGCCACCGTGCGCCTGACCGATAACTCGGGGCTCGACGAGTGGCCCTCGTTCTCGCCCGACGGCACGCGGATTGCCTGGGCCTCGGGAGGAGAGGAGCAAAAGCACCTCTGGGTCATGCAGGCCAGCGGCGACGACAAGCAACAGCTCACCGACGGCCTGATGTTCGGCGACGCGTACCCGGAGTGGTCTCCCGACGGCCAGCAGATCCTGCTCACGGTGAGCACGGACGATGGGCCGGCACTCTATCTGATCGACCTGGCTACGAGGGCAGCGACCCCGGTCGGCCCCGGTGCAGCGCCGACGTGGCGATGAGCCGATCCTGCGCCGGAGGGTCCATGAGCACGGTGGTTCGAGCCAGCCTCGGCGTCGTGCTCCTGGGGGTCGCCGCACTTCCGGCCATGTCGACCCAGGAACCCGTCCACTGGGACGTCGTCGACGCGATAATGCAGGAGGCCTTCGAGCACTCCGATCTCATGGAGAATGCCAGCTGGCTCACGGATGTGTTCGGGCCACGCAATGCCAAATCGCCGTCGTACATCTCAGCGGCCGAGTGGGCGCGCGACCGCCTCATCCAGTACGGCCTGCCGAACGCCGCCTTGGAACCGTACGAGTTTGGTAGCGGCTACGTGAACGAGTACATCTCGGTGCACATGATGACGCCGCAATACATGCCGATCATCGCCTATCCGGCAACCTGGTCGGCCGGCACCGATGGCCGAGTAGTCGGCACTGCCGTCTACCTGGACTTCGGCTCGATCGAGTCGGAAGCCGACCTAGAGCGCTACCGTGGAAAGCTGCACAACGCCATCGTGCTTACGCATCCGGCGCAACAGCTCCCGACGCAGTTCACGCCCCGCTCGACCATCTTCACCGACGCGCAGCTCGACGAGATGGCACGCATCCCGATCGGCCCGACACCCGAGCGGCGCAACCGGAGACGCGATTCAGGCCGGCTCGGCCGGCGGCAGATCATCGACTTCGTTGTCAGCGAGGGCGCCCTTGCCATCGTCCGTACCGACGGCCGAGGCGATTACGGCACCGTGACCGTCTCCAACACTGGCTACACGCTCGAAACACGGCCATGGGAGCCCGATGCGCCGCCCCCGCACACGGAGCTATTCATGGCCGCCGAGCACTACAACCGCATCCTCCGCATCCTCGAAAAGGGCATCGCCGTCGAGATCGAGCTGGATCTCCGCGTGCGCTTCACCGACGAGGACACCCTCGACTACAACGTTGTCGCCGAGATTCCAGGCACGGATCTGGCCGACGAGCTTGTGCTGCTGGGCGGCCACCTGCAAGCGAATCCGGCGGGCACAGGCGCGACCGACGACGCCGCCGGGGTCGTGGTGTCGATGGAGGTCATGCGCATCTTCCAGGAACTGGGGATCCAGCCGCAACGCACCGTGCGCGTCGGCCTCTGGGGCGGCCACGAGATGGGTGTCTTCGGAAACCGCGCCCACGTCGCCGCCAACTTCGCCGACGTCAAGACACGCCAGTACAAAGCCGACTACGACAATCTCTCGGCCTACTTCAACGTCGATCACGGTAGCGGCAGAATCCGCGGCGTCTCGATCATGGGCAATGAGGTCATCCGATCGATCTTCAGCCAGTGGATGAAACCACTGGGCGGCCTCGGCATGTCCCACCTGTTCACCACCGGCATGCAGCACGAGGCCTACGAAGAGGTCGGCCTGCCGGGCTACTACTTCGTTCAGGACGACCTCGACGGCGATGCCCACACGCACTCCAACATGGACGTCTACGACCGACTGGTGGAAGAGCACCTGATGGCCAACACCGTGATCCTGGCTACCTTCGTGTACCACGCCGCCATGCGCGACGAGAAGCTGCCGCGTGTCGCGCCAAGACCCTGGTAACGTCGTCCAATCGCCCCTCCGGCCCACCCTGGAACAAGCGAGCCCACGCCATGAAGCTACGCACAATCCTGGTCCTACTCGCCATCTCGCTGCCGACCTTCTCGCAAGCGCAGATCGCCAACCAGACCGCTAAGTCACGCGCGGAGATCCTGCACCTGATCCGGCGCGAAAAGCTCGACCTCATCCTGCCCGGAGCCATGCGCGACAACAACGTCGACATGTGGATCCACGTCGTGCGCTCCGGCAACCCCGACCCTATGTCGGTGCACTTCGGGTCCGCCTCCGGCTATCTGATCTTCACCGACCGCGGCGGCAGCCGCATCGAGCGCGCCGTTCTCGGCGGCGGCGGGCACCCGGAGCTGTTCGACATCTTTGGCTCCAACGAGCTCGCTCGCGCCGTCGAGGGTTACCACTACGGCAATCAGGATCCCGGCGTCTACGACGAGCTGCGCCAGTTCGTGGCAGAGCGCGACCCGCAGAGGATCGCCGTCAACACGTCGGATTGGCTGGCCATCGCCGATGGGATCTCCCACTCCGACTATGTGAAGCTCGAGCGCATCCTCGGTCCGGAGTACTCCTCGCGCATCGTCTCGGCCGAGAACGTGATCACCGACTTCCGCAGGCGGCGTGTACAGCGCGAGCTCGTCGCGTTCGCCAACGCGCTCGAGGCACATCGAGAGATCCTCGAGCGCGCGCTCTCACGCGAGGTCATCACGCCGGGGCAAACCACCCTGGGCGAGATCGGCTGGTGGGTGCGCGAGGAGATGTTCCGCCGCGGCCTCAACCACGGCACCTCAACCGGGGTGAGCATCCCGAGGATTCTCTACTCGGCCAAGTCCGAGCCCATCGATCCGCCGGATGTGCGCTGGTGGATCCACCACAACGACTACGTTATCCAGCGCGGCGACTTCCTCACCTACGACATCGGGGTGCGCTACCTCGACTACTTCGTCACCGACTACAAGCGCAACGCCTATCTGCTGCAGGAGGGCGAGACCGGCGTTCCCGACAGCATTCAGCACGCCTTCGACCAGGCGATCCACGCTCGGGAGCTCATCCGGGCCAATATCCGCATCGGCAGGACGGCGGGTCAAACGCTCGCCGCCATCGTCCAGGCGCTCGAGGAAGTGGAGTACATCTATACCCCGTTCATCGACATCGGCACGGAAGACTACAAGCTGGTCCAGCGGATGCTGGCAGACACCGACCAGTCGGGCTTCTCCATCGACCTCCACAGCCAGGGCAACAACGGTGGCAGCCTGGTGACCGTCGGCCCCTCGGTAGCACCGTTCCGGTCGGATCGCGACCACCTGATGATCCAGGAAAACCACATCTTCTCGTTCGAGTACATGGTGCACACCAACCTGCCCGAGCGCCCTGGCTTCCCGGTGTCGCTCAACATCGAGGGCAACCACGTCGTCACCAACCGCGGCGTCGAGTACCTGTACCCGCCGAACGAGCGCATTCTGCTGATTCACTGACAGGAGAGAGGCGATGAGATTCCTGCCGAGGCTGTTGCTGATGGTCGTGGTTCTGGCGTGCGCACCAGCGCCGGTCAGCCCCCAGTCCGCCCTCACGCTTCCGGACATCGACACTTCGGGCTCGCCGAACGGCATCGTCGAGCTGCCTGCCGATGTCCCGGCCGTCTTCCGTGAGGTCTTCGTCAAGTACACCAAGCTCATCGCGCCCAACGGCAAGCCGATCCACTTCCTGGCGCAGGACGGCTGGAGCGATGACCGCATTCTCAAGGCGCGCAACGTGATGCAGCACGTGCTCACCGACGTGCCGGGCTCCCGTTACGGCGCCGACAAGAGCGTCGTGGCCAACTCGATGTCGGATCGCAAGGCCACCATGGTGCTGTTCAACACCGAGCCCGAGCTGCGCGCCGCCTTCGCGAACACCGACCTGCGCAGCGCCGATCTCAGCATGCAGGACCTGCGCGCCAACGAGTGTCCGGTCGAGGGCGACGAGGACTACATGGCGCACCGCACGCGAGATGCCTCGTTCGAGGAGATCATCCACCTGGTACACGACTACGGCATCAAGCCCGCCCTGCCGCAGATGCAGGACGCCCTGCGCGAGATCGACGCCGAGGCCACGGCGCGCGGAATCTGGCGCGGCTGGCCCGACGACGAGGTTGAGAACCACCCCAACGAGTACCTCGGCGTGATCAACGACAACTACCTCGATCTGTGGACTGTATTGCCAACGGTGTATGAGGGCCGGCCGATCGAGGACAACAGCATCCCCGCCGGACACACGCACTTCGGACGCTACGGCGCCCGCGGCCGCGAGGGCATGCGCGCGACGGACCCGAAGGGCTTGGCGATCGTGCAGGAGTTCTTTCCGCCGTTCCTGACCTACAACCCACGCCTGCCGGGGGGCTTCGACGGCACCTTCTCGCTCACCATGGACCCGAGCCTGCGCTACACCACCAAGTCGCAACACCTACGCGACGTCACCCTGACCGGCGATAACGACGCCAATCTCGTCGGCAACGGCTAGGGTAACGCGCTCACCGGCAATGCCGGCGACAACTCCCTGCGCGGCAACGGCGGCGACGACCTGATCGACGGTGGCGATGGCTCGAACACTGCGACCTTCGTCGGGAACGCCGCCGACTACGAGGTGATCCGTAGCGGCGGTGCTGTGCGCGTGATCGACGGGCGCATCGACCGCGACGGCAATGATGTATTGCTGAGCATCGAGCGCCTGGAGTTCGCCGATCACGTGATCGATCTCACGTGAGCCCGGATCGGAAACAAGCCGTGAAGCACTGCCACTGGATCGCCGTGCTCGGCGCGTTGGTGATGTTGTCGCTTGGTATTGGAGCCCTGGAGGGCCGGGCGGCAGCGCCCCCGCAGCATGGCTTCGGTGCGCGACTGCCGCTGGAGCCCACCCGCACCGTCGAGCTGACCACCAACGCCGTCACCTGGATGTCGCTGGATGTCTCCCCTGACGGCGACACAATCGTCTTCGCAGCCCTCGGCGACCTGTACCTGATGCCGATCTCGGGTGGCCGCGCACAGCGCATCACCTCCGGCATGGCCCTCGACACCCAGCCAGGCTTCTCGCCCGACAGCCGTCGGATTGTTTTTACCAGTGATCGCAGCGGATCCGAGAACCTGTGGACGTTGGAAGTCGGCCGGATGATCGACGACGACACGCCGGAATCGGCAGCATCCGGCCTGCGCGCCTTGACCGCCGGTCGCGATGCGACGTACGCCTCACCAGAATGGAGCCCGGACGGTACCACCATCGTCGCCTCGCGCACCGATCGCTTCACCTGGATCGACGTGATGCACACCGTATGGAGCTATCCGTCGACGGAAGGTCCGGGAACGCAGTTGCTGGTTGATGGTCAGCCGATCTACGGCATGGGGGCGGTGTTCGGCCCCGACGGAGCGCTGTACTTGTCGCACCGTCCACCACGAAGCAACGACCCCTACGGCCACCGTATCGATCGCTTCGACCCGGCCACCGGTGCTGTTGTCCCAATCACCGCGCCCGCCGGCGGTGCGGTGCGGCCGGCGATCTCACCGGACGGCCGCTGGATGGTCTATGCGTCCCGCCAGGACAGCCAGACGGGCTACCGAATGCGCGATCTACGGGCGGAGACCGAGCGCTGGCTTGCCTTTCCGGTGCAGCACGACTTGCAGGAAAACAACTGGATGGGCACCTCGTCGGATCACATGCCCGGCTTCGCGTTCCTCCCCGATAGCTCGGCCATCATCGCGGCGATCAACGGCAAGCCGCACCGCATCGACCTGGCGAATGGCAAGCAATCAGCGATCGACTTCACCGCCGATATCTCGCTGCCGATCGGACCGTTGATCCACTTTGAGACACCGATCTCGCGCGAACCGCTGGTGGTGCGATCCATTCGCTGGCCGACACTGTCACCCGACGGCTCGAAGCTGGCATTCGCTGCGGTGCACAGGCTGTGGGTGCAGGACATCGGCAGCGGGGAGGTCTCGGCCGTCGCGCCGATGGACGGGGTGCCGACCGACCCGCTGCAGGCGATGCCGGCCTGGAGCCACGACGGCTCGGCGTTGGCTTTCGTCACCTGGTCCGACCTCGAGGGCGGTCATCTGTACCGCGTGGCGGCTGACGGCAGCGATCTTCGCCGCATCAGCCGGCAAGCCGGCTACTACACCGAGCCCGTGTGGGTGCCCGGAGACCGTGAGATCCTCGTCACGCGCGGTCCCTGGCAGCAGCGCGGCGACAATCTCGAATGGGTGCGGATACCCGCCGCGGGGGGGCCGCGGACCCTGGTGGCGGCCGCCCGCGGCGGGCGAGCGCACTTCGCCGACCGCGACGACCGCTTCTATGCATATGACCCCGCCGAGGGGCTCTTCTCGTTGGCGCTCGACGGATCCGACAGGCGGACACATCTCGCGATCACCGGCTGGCGCGAGCCTCTCGGTCCGGGCGGACCCCGAGCAGTCGACGCGATCGTCATGGGACCCGTTGGCGACGCCGCGCTGGTACTCGCGGACATGCGGCTGTTGTATGTGCCGATTCCGGCCGGCGACACCCCTGCAACACTGTCGGTGGCAGAGCCGCCGCCGGGCTCCGGCGTCAGGCGGCTCGATGAGCTCGGCGTCGACTTCTTCGCGTGGAGCCCGCGAGGCGACGTCGAGACGTGGTCGCTCGGCAACGCCGTCTTCGGGCGCCAGGTGGAGGCCACAGACTCGGCACCGAGCGAGCGTCGCATCGAGATCGAGCTGCCGCGTGATCGCGCCGAGGGCACCTTGGTGCTGCGCGGCGCCCGGATCTTGACAATGGATCCGGCGCGCGCCGGCGACAGCGTCATCGACGACGGTGCCGTAGTGATCGTCGATGAGCGGATCACCCAGGTCGCACGCTCCGTCGAGGTGGCCACCCCCGACGGTGCCCGCGAGATCGACATCAGCGGCGCAACGCTGCTTCCAGGGTTCGTCGACCTGCACGCGCACCTGCGCGCCGCCCGCGGCATGCACCGGAACACAGCCTGGGACTACCTCAACTACCTGGCCCACGGCGTCACCACCACACGCAATGCGGCAGACGCCATCGACGTGATGACCTACAGCGATCTGGTCGAGATCGGCGCGATGGTGGGGCCGCGCACCTTCTCCACCGGTCGAGCGATGTACCCCGACGTCCACATCGGCTCGCTGCAGGATGCGCGTGACCTGATGCGACGCTATCGCGATTACTACGGTCACCACACGATCAAGCAATACCTGACGGGCGACCGCACGGTACGTCAGTGGATGGCCATCGCGGCGCGCGAGTTCCACCTTACACCAACCACCGAGGGCGTCGACATGAAGACGATGATCACCCAGGTCATCGACGGATACTCGCTCGAGCACGTGCTGCCCCACTTCCCCCTGGCGCCCGACGTGGTGCAACTGCTGGTGCAGTCGGGTATCTACTATGACCCCACATTGGTGGTGGGCACCGGGCCGCGTTCGATCTACTACTGGTGGACTCGTACCGACGTGCACGACGACCCCAAGGTGCGACGATTCACGCCACACGAGATACTCGACGACCGTACCCGGCGGGTCGAATGGTTTCACGACGAGGAGTTCTACTGGCTGGAGCACTCCAAGGACGTGGCCACGATCGTCGTGGCCGGGGGCAAGGTCACCGCCGGAAGCCACGGCGAGATGCAGGGCATCTCGTTCCACTGGGAGATGTGGAACCTCGGCGCCGGTGGCATGCCGGCGCTCGACGTTCTTCGCGCCGCCACACTGCATGGTGCCGAAGGCATCGGCTTCGGCAACGATCTCGGCTCGATCACCGCCGGCAAGCTCGCCGACATGCTCGTGCTCAACGCCGATCCGCTCGACGATCTGCGCAACACCACATCACTGCGCTACGTGATCAAGGGCGGTCGGCTGTACGATGCTGACACGCTCGACGAGCAATGGCCCAGGGAGCGGCCGCTCGGGCCGCTCTATTGGCACGGTGATCAACCGAGCCGGTCGCAGTAGAGACTGCCCGCGACTCACGTCTCGGAACATCGAGGTACTTCTCACTGCCGAGCTCGCTGCCGCGGAGCGCTACCGCAGCGGTCTACGCCTGGCTGGCATGAGCGACTAACAGCCGCGTCGACGCGCGCCAACCGAGTTGGCCGCCACGAACGCACGGTTACCGTTCGAAGACAAAGGCGATCTCCGCTGTTTCGTTCGACCCCACGGTGACCTCCTGCGTCAAGGTGCCGAGGATCTCGTGCCGTGCCGACACCGTGTAGCGGCCCGGCGGCAGGGGGCCGAGGTCGATCCCGAAGTCCTCGTCGGTGACCGAGAAGTAAGGGTGGTCGAAGACGTGAATGGTGGCCTCCATCCATGGGTGCACGCTGCAACGAACCGGAATCCCGATCTCAGCGTGATCGAAGACGTGCTGATGCTCGAGCCCCGGCATCGGCTGGCTCAGCTCCAGGGCCTCACCGCTGGCAGGTCGGGCGCTGACGTTGTGTAGCGTGTCGTCGCTGTTGCGGATGGTCAGCGACTGCCTGGTCCGCAAGGCGACGATCGGCGGTCGGAAGGTGCAATCGGCCTGGTCGAGAACCCCCGGAACGTTGTATCCGAACAGCGCTTCCTCGGGGGTTGGGTCCGGGAACGCGAGCCCCTCGAGCCCCGCGCTCACGTACACGAGCACGTCGCGCAACGTCCGGTCGCTGTTGACCCGGATGCGCGGCGCGGCGTGCTGCTCCGAGCGCTGCAACCGGGCGCAATAGGGGTCGGCGCCCATATCGAGAATGACTGCTGGGTCGATATCGCCGCCGAACAGGGCGCGACCGACGATCGCGCCGGCCCGGCTCAGATCGGGCGCCACGCCCACCGGCTCGGGACGCTCCGTCAGCTCGGGGTCATCGCGGGAACCCGGCCCGCACCCCAGCGCGACGGTCAGCATCACAAGGGTTCCGAACCAGCGGAGCCTAATCATCATTCAATGCTGCGCGCCGGACCCCGAGCTAGCCGGGATCTCATGCAGCGTGTACCAGCCTTCCGTAGACCACATGTACGCCCCGTCGTCGTTCACGGGATCGGTCATGATGTAAACGACCCGGCCGGTTTCGAGGTCCGGCACGGTGAGCCGAACCGACATCCGATCTTCCGACGCACTCGCCGCGGTCACCGTCAGCTCCTTCTGCCCCAGCTTGACGCCGCCGTACGCGGGCGTCCTGCGGTAGGCCCATTGCCTGAGGTGGTAGTTGCCCGGTTGGGCGAGGTAGGCCCACGGAACCGGCTGGGTGAACTGAATCTCGAAGCCAGCGGGCGTGGCGCGAATCGTCTGCATCTCGAACGCAACCACGCCGGTCGGTCGCAAACGCTGCAGGCCGCCGAACGTCCGGTCGCCGTCGTCGTTCACCCACGCCCAGGTGCCGGCGTGATCGCCGCCGATGCCGCCGGCGTAGAGGGAACCATCCGGCCCCCAGGCGAGTCGGTTCACCCCGGCCTCCAGCCCCATCGAGTAGCGGAACGCTGCCCCCTGCCACACCCCGTTGACCTTCTCCAGCTGCAGCCGCTGGATGCCCCCGTAGCGCATATCGCCCATGAGCATCTGTCCGGCGTAGGGCTGGCCCTCGGGGATCAGGATGGGCTGGGTGGGTGAGTTGGCGATCTCGTCTTGCGGCAGCTGGATGGCGGGTAGCGTGGCTTCCTGCCCGGGGCTCAGCCGGTCGGACGGGTCCTGAAACGGAGTCGGGTAGTCTCCTGGCTTCTCGGTGTCGTGCTCGTAGCCGTAGAAGTGGCCTTTCTGGACGTGGTTGAGCTCGTTGGCAGGTGTCCACTCGCCCTGGTTGTCGGTGACGAAGACATCGCCCTCGGGACCGAAGCCGACGCCATTGGGCGTCCGCAGGCCACCAACCAGGGCCTCGACGTTGTCACCCAGGGGTCGGCCGAGGTCGATCTTCCACACCGCACCGTGATCGGGAGGGTTGCTGAAACGGCCCAGACCGGTGGAACGCGACATGTACAGGTAGCCGGGATGGTCGGCTTGCCCCGGCTCGTGGATGAGGCCGAACGAGAACGAGTGCCAGTCGCGGGACTCCCAGCCGCCCGCGACCGTCGTTCGGCTCCAGACCTCGGTGGCATCGTCGACCGCGAACCGCGTCACCTCATCGCGGTGCGATACATAGATATCCGCACCGACGACGGCAACGCCGAGTGGCTCCTGCAGATCGTCGGCGATCTGGACCGACGTCACCCCGGAGAGGTCGGCGGCAGCGACGTTGTCGACCAACCAGAGCTCGCCGTTGACCTCCGTCGCCGGATCCATCGGCAGCACTTTCTGCGCATCGAAAGTGGCGACCACCAGGCGTCCGTCCGGGAGCACCCCCAGACCGCCCACCCCGAGGTTCATGCCGGGCGGACGGATCGCCGCGATCTCCAATCCCGGATGCACTCCTTCCACCTTGCGCCCGTGGCCGGGTCTCGGCGCACCCGGCTCGATTACCGGGCCGGCGGACCTCTCCGAGTCGCAGGCAATGACCGCTATCCCGAGCAGGAGGGGCAAGAAAGAGCGTAGGCGCGAATCCTTGTGTCTCGTCAATTGCTCACCAGCGTCGTCGGGGCGTGCCTCAAGCATGGCGGGCCGCGGGTCTTCTTGCGCGGCTCAGGCCCACGCTGGGCCGACCGCAACGGGGATCCGGCCAGCGGTGCGGGGAGCGTACACGAGCGCCTATACTGCCGCCAATGAAACGCCTCCTTGTTGGCGCTGCACTGATCGCGTGGCTGTTGGTCCCGGTGGGCTGCGCCCCGGAACGGGCCGAGCCCGACGCCACGGGGACGCCCGCGGCAGAATCCTGGAGCACATTCGAGGTCCCGGCGGCGCCGGTTGCCACCACCGATCTGCTCGCCCTGGGCGCTTCCGTATATGCCGACCACTGCGCCTCCTGCCACGGCGCAGCGGGGCATGCCGACGGGCCCTGCGCGTCGCTGCTGTCGCCGCCGGCGCGCGACCTGACCGCGGGCGTCTTCCGGTTCAAGACCACCCCGGGCGGCGACATGCCGATCGACGACGACATGTTTCGCACCGTGTCGATGGGGCTGAGCGGCACCTCGATGCCCCCGTGGAGGCGGGTGCTCTCGGTCGACGAGCGCTGGGCTGTCACCCATTTCGTTAAGACCCTTACCCCGGCTTTCGACGACTGGGGATCCGGTGAGCCCATCGACCTCGGCCCGGAGCCTTCCGCGCCTCTCGCAGAGAGCGTGCGCCGCGGTGAGAGGCTCTACGTCGATGCCCAATGTCCGCTCTGCCACGGCGTAAACGGAGCTGGTGATGGCCCCAACGCAGCGACGCTGATGGACGCCTTCGGCAACGCCATCCTGCCGCGCGATTTCCGTGACACGAATCAATTCAAGCGCGGCGTGTCCCGGCGCGACAACGCTCTGATGATCGCCATCGGTAACAACGGCAACTCGATGCCGGGCTTCACCGAGGCATTCTCGCCCGACCAGATCTGGGATCTGGCAGCCTACGTGCAGACCCTGGCGGTCGCCGGGTCGGAACATCCGCCGGAATATGGGCCGGAAGGTCGACCCGAGAGTCGGCACGAACCTGGGCGCGATACCGCCGCTGACGACGAGGGGCTGGTGCGGCTCACCATCACCGCCAGCGGCGATGCGCTCACCCCCGAGATGATTCGCGTGCGGCAGAACGACCGCGTGCGAATCGATCTCGTGGCCGCCGACAACGGCAACGGGATCGGCTACACGCTAGAGATAGAAGCCTACGGAGGTACCACTAAGCCTGCCCTCGTGGAACGACCGCAATCGGCCACGTTCACTGCCGACGAGGCCGGGACCTTCGAGCTCCGCAGCCCCGTTCTATGTGGCCCCGGAAGGCCCGAGATCCGCGGACGGATGATCGTCGAGCCCTTCGTCGGGCCTGGGGTCACTGAACGGTCCGGCAATCAGTCCGATCAGTCAGACCAGCCCCACGTGGTCTTCGTAACCGGCGACGACGAGTACAGCTCAGAGCTCACCATGCCGATCCTCGCCGCCGCGCTCGAGGCCAGCTACAGCATGCGCACCACCGTCCTGAGCGCGTTCCCCGACGAGCACGCCGACAACATTCCTGGCCTCGAGCTCCTCGAGCAGGCGGACTTGATGGTGCTGTTCATGCGTAACCGCACCTTGCCGCGCGACCAGGCCGAGCGCATCGTCGGCTATCTCGACCACGGCAACCCGTTGGTCAGCCTGCGCACCTCCACGCATGCCTTCCTCTACCCGGAGGGCCACGAGCTCGAGTCGTTCAATGACTTCGGGCCACGCTACGTCGGCGCCCCCTACGTGTGGGACTACGGCCATGAGAACGGCACCGACGTGCGGCCCCTGGGGGCAGCGGCCGATCATCCGATCTTGACCGGCGTCCCCCCGGAATTCCACGTGCCCTCATGGCTGTACACGCTGCTCCCGGACTACCCGGTTGCCGGCTCTCAGATCCTCATGACGGGCTTCCCGCTGGGCGACACCTTCGACCCCGAGGCCGGTGACCCGGTGGATACTCCGGTCGCGTGGACCCGCCGCACCGACGCCGGCGGCCGCGTGTTCACGACAACGCTCGGGCATCCGGTCGACCTCCAGCAGGAGGGCCTGCAGCGCCTGATCATCAACGGCATCCACTGGGCGCTCAGCCTCGAGGTCCCCAACGAGTGGGCCGGGCCGCTAGCGATGAACGTGCCCTACAAGGAAGAGGAATGACGCTCGGCGCGCGCGCTCATAGTGGGCATCCGATGCCCTCTCCGGCAAGCTCACGACCGACAGCAGCGCATGAGGCTCTTGCTGGAACATCCAGGCTCAGGACACGAAGCTGAAACGCGAGGTTGCGCTAGGAATGCGCGCTCAGAGGGGCTCTGCAGACGGTACACAGCGCGCCTGTCGATGGCCGCGACACCGCCGGATGCCGCTAGTCGGCATCATGGTGTTGTGCGGCTTGCTGGTGGCCTGCGGTAGTGCCGCACCCCCACAAGAGCGTGCACCAGCCATCGACGCAGCTGACTGGCCACACTACGCGCGCGACCTCGGCGCGACCAAATACTCACCGCTCGAGCAGATATCGGCTGCAACCATCGACGACCTGGAAGTCGTGTGGGCTTGGGAGTCGGCCGACTACGACTTGCTGGCACGTTATCCCAGCACCGAGGTCAACCCTAACTACCAAGTCACCCCTATCAAGATCGGTGGTCGGCTCTACGTTGCAACCAACATGGGGCAAGCAGTAGCACTCGATCCGGCCACCGGGCGTGAGCTCTGGCGCTACGACCCCTATAGGGCCGGCCTGCGCGCGGATCCCTCGGGACGCGCCAATCGCGGGGTTGCCTTCTGGAGCGACGGGTCCCGGGAACGTGTTTACCTCGGCTCCGGCCAGTACCTTGTGTCCCTGGATGCGGCGACCGGACTTCCAGATCTGCAGTTCGGCGCGGCCGGGACGATCGACCTGGCGCGGGACCCTGACCCGCGCGTCACCACCTACAGTTGGACTTCGGCACCGCTGGTAGTCCGTGACCTGGTAATCGTCGGCTCCACCGCGATGACTCCGGATCGGAACTGGAAGACGGCTCCGCCCGGTTATGTGCGAGCGTTCGACGTGCGCACGGGTGAGCTGCGCTGGAGACACAACCCCATCCCGCAACTGGGTGAGCGTGGCAACGAGACCTGGGAGGGCTCTTCATGGGCCTATTCTGGAAACGGCAATGTCTGGACGCTGATGAGTGCCGATGAGGAGCTGGGACACGTCTACCTTCCCCTCAAGACGACAACCAACGACTGGTATGGCGGCCACCGTCTCGGTGACAACCTCTATGGCGAGAGCATCGTCGCGGTGGATGCGGATACGGGCGAACGACTCTGGCACTACCAGACGGTGCGGCACGGACTCTGGGATTACGACCTCCCTGCGGCTCCCAACATACTCGACATCGTGGTGGATGGGCGGCCGATAGAGGCTCTTGCTCAGGTCACCAAGCAGGCCTTCGTTTTCGCCTTTGATCGTCAGACGGGCGAGCCGATCTGGCCGATCGAGGATCGTAACGTCGCGGCATCGACCGTCCCCGGCGAGGTCGCCGCGCAGACGCAGCCCTTCCCGACCTGGCCGGTGCCGTTCGACCTCCAGGGCATCACCGTCGACGATCTCATCGACTTCACGCCCGAGCTGCGCGCCGAAGCCGAGCAGATCCTCTCGGGCTTTGTATACGGTCCCATGTACACGCCACCCAGCGTCAGGGATGACGGCCCCGGAGGTACGCAGGGAACGATTCTGATGCCGGGGTGGGTCGGTGGTGCGAATTGGGGTGGTGCCGCGGTCGATCCCGAGACTGGGGTGATGTACGTGCCTTCGGTGACCTCACCTAGCGTCACCGTGCTCGTCGCTCCGGAGCTGGACAGCTCGGACTTCCGGTATGTTCGCGGCGCCCCGCGCGAGGCCCCGATGCCCCGCGGGCTCCCTCTCCTGAAGCCACCCTACGGCCGCATCACGGCGATCGACATGAACACCGGCGATCAGCTTTGGATGAAAGCCAACGGTCCGGGGCCAACAGATCATCCCGCCATCAAGCATCTCGATCTGCCGTGGCTCGGCCAGCGTGGTCGCCCGGCCCCGCTGCTCACCAAGACGCTGCTCTTTCTCGGCGAGGGCTCCGACGCGGCGTTGTCGATCCTCCCGCTAGCCGGCGGTAAGTTCTTCCGCGCCTGGGACAAGCAGACCGGCGATGTCGTCTGGGAGGTCGAGCTGGCGGCGGGGACGTCTGGCGCACCGATGACCTACATGGCCGACGGCAGACAGTACATTGTTGTCGCGATCGGGGATCAGGAAGTCCGCGGGCAGCTCGTCGCCCTGGCGCTTCCGAGCTCTCCCGAGTGAAGTCACCGGAGATCGAGATGGTTCGTGCCCGCATGGCGCTGGCTGTGGCCGGGTTCCTGGCGTTCGCCGCGAGCCCGTCCGCCGGTCAGCGTCCCCTGCTCCGATCCGCCCACCACGACTACCGGGTGGTGACGGTGGTGGAAGGACTGGAGCATCCGTGGTCGATGGCCTTCCTTCCCGACGGCGACATGCTGGTCACCGAGCAACCGGGACGGCTCCGCGTTGTTCGCGACGGCAGGCTGCTAGCCGATCCGGTGCCGGGAGTTCCCGAGGTCCTGGTCGAGCCACGCGGCGGGCGCCTGGCCACCGAGGGTGGGTTGCTGGAAGTGACTCTGCATCCGGACTTCGCCTCCAACCGGCTCATCTACCTGAGCTTCTCGAAGCCGAACGCCGACCGCTCACAGGCAACCACGGCGGTGGTGCGTGGGCGCTTCGAGGATCACCGCCTCACGGCCGTAGAAGAGATCTTCGAAGCGGTAACCGAAGGGAGCGGCTCCTATGGCTCGCGGCTGGCCTTCGACGGCGACGGCTTTCTCTTCATCACCGTTGGAGACCGCCAGACGCAACCCCGGGGCGACCTGGCGGCGCACCCGGCCCAGGATCTCTCCAACCACCAGGGCACCACGGTGCGACTCCACGACGATGGCCGTGTTCCGAGCGACAACCCGTTCGTCGGCCGCGACGACGCCCGTCCGGAGATATTCAGCTACGGACACCGCAACGCCCAGGGCCTGGCAGTGCATCAACAAACCGGAGACATCTGGCTCAACGAACACGGGCCACAGGGAGGCGACGAGCTCAACCTGATTCTCCCGGGGCGGAACTACGGCTGGCCGGTGATCGGCTTCGGGGTGAACTATACGAGCGGGTTGGCGATCCACGCGGGAACTCACCAGGAGGGCATGGAGCAGCCCGTCCATTTCTGGGTGCCGTCTATCGCCGCCTCCGGACTGCTGATCTACGATGGCGACCGCTTCCCCGCCTGGCGCGGCAACCTCTTCGTCGGCGGCCTGCAAGGTGAGCAGCTCGCCCGCCTCACCATGGACGGGCAACGAGTCGTTCTCGAGGAGACGCTGCTGCACGGAATGGATCGTATCCGCGACGTCCGCCAGGGACCAGACGGGTATATCTACCTGGCCATCGATGGCCTGCCCGTCGACGGCAAGACGCCGCCGACACCGATCTTGCGTCTTGAGCCGGCTAGCAGGCCGTGGTGAAAGTGTTGCGGGCCTGGAGGAATGAGGTGGCCGGGTCGCGCTACCCCGCGCGGCTACGGACCTCTCGGTAGAGGCCCCGCTTGCGTCGGCTGGATGAGCACGCCGGCCGGGATGCGCAACGAAACGACCAGCTTCCGAATCATGGCAACCGACAAACCTCTCTTTCGGTTGAGGATCTCAGAGATCCTGCCTCGGCCGACCCCGAGAATGCGCTGGAGATCAGCCCGGTCCTGCCCGGTGCCCTGAGCGGCTGCTCAGCGTCCCGGTGCCGGGTCCAGAAACTCGCGAAGCGTCCGACGGGAAATGATCCTCATCCAGGGCCAAGCATAGCGTGATCCCGAATTGGGATCAGCATCTGCATCCCATCTACCGTCCGCTTACGAGCTCTTCCTCGGACGGCACGTAGTTGAGCGCATCATGCTTCGGCGGTGATGACCCCTGTGTCGCGGTGGCGACGATCACGAACAGCGCCAGGCTGATGAGCGGCGCGATGAGTGTCTCCATGCCGGCCCATGCTTCGGGCACTACGAAGTGCAAGGTCAGACGCGCCGCTGCTCCGCCGACGATCGCGGCGAGCGCCGCCGGAGTGTTCGACCTGTGCCAGAAGAGACCGAGGACCAGCGGCACGAAGCAGCTGGCGAGCACGATGTCGAAGGCGAGGATCAGCAGCACGCCTGGGTCGGGACGCAGGTAGGCGAACAGCACCGACGCTGCCATAGTGGGCAGGGCGATCCAGCGCGAGACGCGCAGCAACTCCGCATCATCCCAGGCGCGCGAGGAGTGTCCCTGGATCAGGTTGCGGGTGAGCACGTTGGCGAGATCGAGCACGACGCCGGCGGCAGTCGACATGCTGGCAGCGATGACGCCCAGCAGGATCAGGCCACCGATGATCATCGGCATCTCGTTGAGCGCCAGCTCCACCAGCAGGAAACGGCTCTCCGGGGTGCCGAAGTGGAAGGCGGCGAGACCGATGAAGGTGACCATGAGGCCGACGGTGAGGGTGATCACCCCGCCGACGTAGCAGCCGCGCTTGGCGGTCCGTGGGGAGTCGGCGGCGATGATTCGCTGGATGAAGTCGATCGCCACGACATCGCCGAGGGCCAAGGACACCAGCGATGCCCAGGTGACCAGCGATCCCTGCTGGCGGCTCATCAGGCCGGACATGTCGGTAAAGCTGGCAGGGACATTCGCCATCAGCGTGCTCCAGCCGAAGGTGCCGGTCAGCCACGCGAAGCCGATGACCGTGCTGAGAATGAACATCCCCACTTGCAGCACGCTAGTGGTGATAGTGGCGTAGAGACCGCCGGTCACCGCGTAGGTGAGGATGCAGAGCCCGATCACCACGAGCATGGGTAGGTAGCCGACGCCGAAAACGAGATCCAGCAGCAGGCCGAGCCCGGCCAAGTTGCCGGCGACCAGCACGATGTTGCCGACCAGCATGTTGAGCGCCGCCAGCGTCTCGGCGCTCTGGTTGTATCGACGCCGATAGAAGTCGACCAGCGTCAACAGGCGCATGCGGTGGATGGGCTCGGCAAACACCGCACCGGTGAAGAACAGGCATAGGGCGAGCCCGATGGGGATCGCCGCCCCGGCCCAGAAGCCGCCGCCATGGGCAAGGGAGGCGTTGCCCATGGAGCCGTTGGCGTCGAACGCCTGGGCGCAGAGGGTGATGCCGATCACCGACACGCCCATGGCGTTGCCGGCGACGTAGTAATTCGTCGCCTGGCCCTTGATCTTCGCCCAGGTGCGAACGCCGACCCACATGGTAGCGCCGACGAACAGGATGATGGAGACGCCGATGGGGCTCATGAGGTCGTCGTGTCCGCCCCAGGTGCCGAGCCGGATTGGCGCCGCCGAAAGTACACCGTAACGAGGATCACGATGATGGCGAACAACGCCCCGTTCACCGCCTGCGTCGCGGCCACGCCGATGGTGGTGACCAGGGCGCCGATCTCGAGCTGAGCGAGAGGCCCGACGCCGCGGCTCAGGTTCCAGACTCCTATCACCGCGCCACGATCGCGGTCGTCGACGTTCTGCTGCAGGGCGGTAGGCAGCAGCGCGTCGAGGCTCGCCCAGGCGATACCAACCAAGCCCATCAGCACCAACGACAGCGGGTACGACGTCGACATGGAGAAGACCAGCAGCGCGACGCCGAAGAATACGCACACCACCGGCAACAGTCGGTCGGCCCGCACCCGGCGCGCCACCGATCCGAGCAATAGCAGCCCGATCACGCCACCGCCGTTGCGCACCGCCACGAGGTTGCCGAGGCCCTGCTCGCCGGCCATCAGGATGTCGCGAGCAAAGGACGGCGCCAGCGCCTCGTGTGAGTAGGCGAAGATCTCGGCGGCCATGGCGATCACCGCGAATACGAGCACCGCCGGGCTGCGCATGATCTGGAACATCGAGGCCCACACGCCCAGGGACTCGCCTGCTTCCGCGTCGGTCGCGGCGCTCGGGTACTCGCGATTCGCGGCAGTACCCGGGGCGACCAGCGGGATGATGGTGAGCAGGATGGCGCTACCGAGGTACGCCACCGCCATCATTACGAACGCACCGACGCCACCCCACAACGACAAGGCGAAGCCGGTGGAGATGCCGCCGACCACGCCGAAGAGCTTGTTTGCCAGCTGCTCCAGCGCCAGCCCGTTGACGGCGTCCTCGGGGCCAACCACGTCGTAGACGTACGACTTGGAGAGCGTGGTCTCGGCGACATCGAATACCCCGACCAGTGTGGCCACCAGCATCACGCCACCAAAGCCGAACCACCCCTGCGTACTGGCGAGCGCCGCAACAAGCGCCATGCCCGCCCCGCTCCAGTTGGTGACCTGCAGCATGACGCGCCGGTCCATGCGGTCCGACAGGCTGCCGAACGGCACCGACAGAAACAAGCGCGGCAGGATTCGCGTCGCCAGCGCCGCGCCGACCCCCACCGCCGAGCCGGTAAACTCCAACGCCAGCCAGCCGAGCGCCACCGTGCTGATATGGGCCGAATAGCCGTTCAGGCAGATCGACGACCACACCAGGCCGAAGCCCGGATGCCGGAAGGAACGGAAGAGCTCGGCGCGCCACATCCCCTAGCAGGCCGTGGTGAAAGTGTGGCGGGCCACGCTCAGGAAAGCCCGCCGAGACCGAGGTCGGCGTTGAGCTCGTTGGCGTCGAGCATCACCACGCCGTCGCACTCGATCTTTCCAGTGGTGAGCACGACGTCACAGTGGACGTTGCACGGCGGCACGCACCCCGCGAAAATGCCCGATTGCGAGCCGAAGCCGTAGGTGATGGCGCCGAGAACATGCTCGTCTTGGTGAACGCTGCCGGAGGTGCGTGCGCGCGGATTCAGCCCCAGCGTGAAGTGACACAGGTGGGTGGCGATGGGATCGCCGCTGGCGGCGAAGTAGGCGCGCAACGCCGCGGCGTCGCCGCCGCCCTCGATCGCCACGATGACGCCGTCCTCGATACGGAGTGTCACCGGCTCCTTCACCAGACGCCCCGGCGGGATGTTGCCGTCGACCACGATGGTGCCCTGAATCGTCTTCTCGATCGGCGCGTTGGCCACCGAGACGCCCGGGAAGAAGTCGGACGCACCCGGCTCGAGGGCCATGCCGTGCCCCACGTCGATGGGGCGCTCGCGCATGTCGTAGGTGATGTCGGTGCCGTACTGCGAGGTTACCCGACACAGCTCCGTCTTCTGCCAGAGGTCGCCGATCTTGTTGGCGATCTCGATCATCAAGTCGTAGTCGACGTCGAGGAGGCCCTCGATGACGAAGTCTTCCATGCCGTTGACGTTGGTCGAGGACATGCGCGTACCGCCGGCGAGCGCTCGCTCGGTGGATTCCTTGTTAGCGACCATCGTCTCGCACACACCCAGCACAACGTCCGCGGCGGCAATAGCAGCGATGGTCACGTCATCGAGCTCGCTGGCGTCGGTCGGCGCCATGCGCGGGATCACCAGCAGCGTCGCCTGTGCGCCGGCATTGATGGCAGCGTTGAAGAAGGCGTTGGCAACATCCTGATCCGTCCAGGTGTCCGACAACACGAGCACCTTCTCGCCCGGCTTGACCTGCCCCATCTTGCGTACGGCGACGTCGCCCAACTGTGCCCAACGAAAGCTCATCGCAATCTCATTCCTGGTTAGCGATCCGGCCACTCAAACGGTGTCGGGTATCGTCGTTTTCATCCAGTAGGCGGTGTTGTGGAAGTTAGCCACAGCCGAGCCCGGCGGCACTAGCGCATCGCAGGCGACGCGGGTGTCGTTGTCGAGCTCCATCTCGAGCACCGGCAGCAGGTGCTCGAGGTGTTCGAGCGTACGAGCGCCGATCATCGGCGCGGTGATTCCAGGCTGATCCTTGCACCACAGCATGGCCAACTGCGCCCCCGAGACACCCGCTTCGGCGGCGATCTTGCCGAACTCGCGAGCCACCTGGATGCCGCGCGTTGTGACCCGATCGGCATAGAAGCCGCCGCGCGTGGCGGCGCGCGAATCGTCCGGATACTCGCTAGCGCTGTCGTACCGACCAGCGAGCACGCCCATCCCCATCGCACCCCAGCAGATGATGCCGAGCCTGTGACGCTGGCACAGCGGAACCAGCTCGTTCTCGATGCGGCGGTCGAGCAGGTTGTAGGGCGGCTGCTCAGAAACGTAGCCGACGAAGCCCTTGAGCGCCGACACCATCAGCCCCTCCATGACCAGCCAGGCCGGCTGGGTGGAGCAACCGATGTAGCGCACCTTCCCCTGGGTCACCAGGTCGTCCATAGCGCGCAGGGTCTCATCGAGCGGGATGTCGAAGGTGGGCCGGTGCAGCTGGTACAGGTCGATACGGTCGGTCTGCAGCCGTCGCAGCGAGGTCTCGCAGGCACGAATGATGTTGAGCCGCGAGTGCCCCGACTCGTTCGGACCCACGCCGGGCACGAACTCGTTGAGCGAAACGCCGACCCGACGCCGACCGTGGTCGACCTTGGTGCCAAGCACCACTTGGTCGCGCATGCCGCGTTCCTTGAGGGTCTTGCCGATGATCGTCTCGCTCATGCCCTCGGCGTAGACGTCGCCGGTGTCGATCATGTTGATGCCGGCGTCGAGCGCCCGGTTGATGATCCGGGCTGCCTCCTCGGCGGGGGTCGCATCACCGAAGTTGTCGGACCCCATGATGAGCGGCGAGATCTTCACGCCTGTGCGGCCCAATACCCGGTATTCCACTCCTTCCTCCGCCGAAAAACACCCGCCATTGAAGCGTTTTTCCAGACTGCATACAGTATACGAAATCGGCGTCGAGACTCTCGGCAAGCCGATCCCTCCGCCCGCGCACCTCGCCAGGTAGTATCCACCACCCATGTTCGTCGATTGGCTCGTCATCGCCGTCTACTTGATCGCTATCACCGTGCTGGGCGCATCGGCGGCGAAGAAGGTCAACAGCGCGTCCGATTTCTTCATCAGCGATCGCAAGTTCGGCAAGCTGATGATGACCCTGTTCACTTTCGGCACAGGCACGAACACCGACCAGGCGGTGAGCGTGGCGTCGAAGACCTACACCTCTGGCGCCTCCGGCATCTGGTATCAGTGGTTGTGGCTGTTCTCGACGCCCTTCTACTGGTTGCTGGCACCGCTGTTTCGGCGCATGCGGGCGGTGACCATCGCCGACTACCTGCACGCGCGCTACGACCAGAGCGTGGCGATTCTCTTCGCAGTGCTCGGCATCGCGCAGCTGTCCGTCAACATCGGGGTCACGCTCAAGGCGGCCGGCGCCATGGTGACGGCTGTATCAGGAGGCACGATCAGCGCCGAGCTGGCGATCATCGGCATGACGGTGCTGTTCATGGTCTATGGAATCGTCGGCGGGCTGAACGCAGCCATCATGACCGACGCCCTCCAAGGGGTGCTGACCGTCGTCCTTTCGTTCTTGCTGCTGCCGTTCGCCCTGCGGGCGGTCGGTGGTCTGGATGGGCTACGCGCGACCGTCACCGATCCGACCGTGTTCCAGGTGGTCGCCCCCGGCGAGATCACCACGCTCTACGTCATCGTCATATCGCTCAACGCGCTTATCGGATGGGTCGCAACGCCCTATTCGATGGCGCTCTGTGGTGCCGGTACCACCGACGAGGAGGCGCGGGTCGGCCTGGTAAGCGGTATGTTCCTGAAGCGTTTCTGCACCATCGCCTGGGTGCTGACGGCTATGTGCGGCATCGGTATCTACGCCGGCACCGCCGTCGACCCCGACCAGCTGTACGGGCTGCTTGCCCGCGACCTCCTGCCGACCATCGCACCGGGCCTGGTGGGGCTGTTCATCGCCTCGATGCTGGCGGCGGTGATGAGCTCATGCGATGCGCTCATGGTCTCGGCCGCGGCGCTGTTCACCGAGAACATCTATCGGCCGCTCATCCGCCCGGACCGCGATCAGCGGCACTACATCCTCATCGGACGCATCAGCTCGGGTGTGGTGGTGCTCGCCGGCATCACCATCGCCTTCGAGCTGGAGAGCGTCGTGGAAGGTCTGGAGATGTTCTGGAAGGTGGGAGCCATGATGGGGATCGCCATATGGGTCAGCTTCGTATGGCGACGGGCGACGGTGGCGGCCACCTGGGCCTCGACGCTGGGCGGGTTTCTCGCCTGGGCCTTCACCGCCCGCATCGACATCATCGGCTGGGACTTCAACGCTCGCTACGCCGCCTCGCTACCCGACTTCATGGTGTGGCAGGGCGAGCTGTCGTTGCCGTGGCAGATGATCTTCTACCTCGCGGTGAGCGTCTCGCTGATGGTGGTGGTGAGCCTAACGACGAAGGCGCCCGACAAGGAGACGCTCGACCGCGTGTACAGCACGCTGCGCACCCCCGTGCAGGTTGGTGAGGCCGAGGTCGAGCCGCTGTGCCTCCCGGCGGGTACCGCGCCGGCACCACGCCAGGTGCTGATCGATCATCCCGACTTCGAGATCCCGACGCCCAATCGATCCACGGTGGTCGGCTTCCTGCTGAGCTGGGTGGGGGTCGCCGCCATGATCGCCCTGTTCTTCTGGATCCTGAGCTGACCGAATGAGCGGACACGAGCACCGGGATCTAGTAGCGCTGTTCGACGACTTCCGCGCATCGCTCGCGCCAGACGTGGTCGGAGGCGTACCCGACTACACACACACCGCCATGGGGCGGAAGCACACCGAGTTGCTGCGGCTTCAGGAGCGGCTCACGAGGCTGGATATCAGCGCTTGGAGCATCTCGGAGCAGGTCGACTATCAGGTCGTCTGCGCGGAGATGAACGGTGTCGACTTCGACCATCGGGTGTTGCGCCCGTGGGCCCGCGATCCGGGCTTCTACAACATTATCGACGGCATCTACCCGAGGTTGCTGGTGCACCATTCGCGCATGCTGTCGGACTGGCCACTCGCCCTGCCGCTGGACTGGCCACGCCTGCCGCTGTCGGAGGGCGAGCTGGCGACGCTACGGGTGAAGCTCCGGGCAATCCCGACGATCTTCGAGCAGGCGCGCGGCAACCTCACCGAGGCGTCGGCCGATCTGGCCCGCGTGGCAGTCCGCTTGAAGGAAAAGGAGCGTAGCTTCGTCGAGGGAATCGCTGAGCAGCTAGCTGCGCATCATCCGGAGGCTGTCGTCGACGCCGAGCGCGCGCTGGTCGCCATCGACGAGTTCCGCGACTGGCTCAACCAGCAGATCCCGCTGATGACTGCACCTGCAGGAGTCGGCAAGGACAACTACGACTGGTGGCTGAGAAACGTGCTGCTCATCCCCTACGGCTGGGACGAGCTGCTCACCATGATTCAGAGCGAGTACCACCGCGCCGTTGCCTTCCTGCGGCTCGAGGAACACCGCAACCGCGACCTGCCGCCGTTCGAGATGACGTCGAGCGAGGCGCAGAATCTGGAGCGCCAGGGCGCTGCGGCGCAGGAGCTACTCGAGTTTCTCCGCGATCGAAAGATCATCACCGTGCCCGAGGATCTCGAGCCCCTACCGGAACACCGCTTCCCTCGCACCTGGGGGAAGAGCGCCTACCTTCGACCGGGCTATCGCGGCTTCTTCGAGCAGTGTTGCGATCGTGAGCCGATGACCCAGATCACCCACACTTTCTTCGGCCACTACTACGTGCGCGACCGCACCATCTGGTACCAAGACGGCGACACCCGACCGATCCGCGGCACCATCCGCCTGTTCGACATGCACGAGGCGCGCTCCGAGGCGCTGGCGTTCGGCAGCGAGGAGATCATGCTGCAGCTCGGATCGCTCGTCTCGCGGCCGCGCGCCAAGCAGATCACGTATATCTGGATGGCCTTCCGCACCGCTCGGGCACTGTCGGACCTGATGATGCACGCCAACGAATACACCATGGACGAGGGCATCCAGGCGTTCGTCGACAAGCTCCCCTACCCTTGGGCGGCGCCCGACAGCGACGCCGTTTGGTGGGATATCGAAGAGGCCCTACGCGCGCCGGCGCACTCGACCAGCTACGTGGTCGGCAAGCAAATGCTGCTGCAGCTGATCGCCGACCACTCGCAACAGCTCGGCGAGGCGTTCGACCTGCGCGAGCTGCTCGACGAGTTTATGAGCGGCGGTATCATCCCCATCGCGTTGACTCGCTGGGAGCTCACCGGCAACGACGACGAGATTCGACGGCTCACTGATCGCGATTCATCACGCAGCGAACGCTCAGGCCGTACGGTTTGATGACGGGGCTTCGCCAGATCTGGTCGTCACCGGTATCGACGTCCCTATGCCAAGCTCGACCGGGGCCGGACTCCGTGGCGGTCCAGTAAGCTGCCGCCCTGCCGATCGCCTCGTACACGCCATCCTCGGACCGGCGCCAGCCGCCGAGCTGTACATCGAAACCGGTATCACCACCTGGTTTGAGCCGGGCTCCCTCTGCCGATCCACGGTTACCCTCGCTCTCGAGCTCGGAGACTGGCAGCCCCAACGCGAGCTCCATCGACTGCCAGCCTGCTCGGTCGACAGATGCCACCCGGGCGGGCAAGCGGACAGCGCTGCCTCCCATCTGTACAGGCGCCCGTGACGGTCGCAGTTGGCCGGCTGATCACCGTAACAATAGGATTCCGGCGTTTCGTAGTTCAGGTTGCCGGCGAGCCAGGTCGCGTCGCCGATTTCGACCATCCGATATCGCTGTCCATCGCGTTGATCAACGAACTGTTCTCGCTGCCCCGGAGCAATCGCCTCGCTGACCGCACCCGCATCGTGTGCTGCAAATTGCACGATTTCGAGACCCGCCAGAGCCACGACCATGGCCCAGTTCGGTGGTTTCATGGGGTTCTCCTGGGCAACTCGCCTGGATCAGATGTCTTCGATTCGCTGCATTGGAGTGCTGCCAGCACCAGTGATACGCGCACCGTTTCCACGGTACCTTTGAAGCTAGGCTCGCAAATCTCGTCCCCGAAGGTCAACTGGACTGCCCCCCTATGGTGAAGAAAAGCCGGATGGCGTCGACGCGACCATTCCCGTTGGAGCAAGCCCGGAACTGGGCGCCCTACGCCGACCCCACGGATCTTTCCACCGTCTTTCCGATTCTCCCCGGCGTGAAGCCGCGGGAGACGCTGCTAGCCCTGGCCGAAGAGCAGATGTCGGAGTGGATGAGCAGGACCCCGAAGTCGAAGGAGATGCAAGACGAGGGCAGGAAGTCGATGCCCTGGGGCGTTTTCGCCACCTGCCAAAAAGACTGGGAAACGCCGCATCTTCTCTACGCCGAGCGCTCGTACGGCAACAAGCTCTGGGACGTCGACGTCAACGAGTACCTGGACGTCAACTTCGGCGACTCCCCGGACATGTTCGGACGCGTCCCCGACAACCCAGTCTACGCTGCGGTGGCCGATCGCCTCACCAGGGACGGCCTGTCGACGATGATGTGCAACGAAGACTCCATCGCGGCGACCCAGCTCCTCGCGGACCGCTTCGGCCTCAGCCACTGGATGCACGCTCTGTCGGCATCCGACGCCAACCGCTTCGTGCTCGCCATTGCTCGCCACCATACCGGCAGACCGAACATCGCCATCCCCAACTTCACCTACCACGGCACCATCGACGAGACTCAGAAGTTCATGCCGGCGCCGGGCAAGATCTCGCGCTTCCACGACCTCGGCATTTACCACGGCGACGTCGATCAGGGGACGAAGGTCTTCAACTGGAACGACCTCGAAAGCGTCGACGAGATCCTGCAAGACCGCACCGTCGCCTGCGTAATGGTGGAACCGGTGATGTCCAACTTCGGTTGGGCGTGGCCGAGGCCCGGCTGGCACGAAGGGCTCAAGGGGCTGTGCGAGAAGTACGGAACGCTGCTCTGCTACGACGAGACCCACACCATCAGTCAGGGCCCGAGGGGAATGGCCGGGCACATGGGGATCTCAGGCGACTTCTGGACCTGCGGCAAGTCGATCTCGAGCGGCATCCCGGGTGCGGTCTTCGGCATGACCGAGGAGATCGCCAAGAAAGTAGAGCGCGATCACACGGAGGTCGGTTTTTTTGCCGGCGCCGGCTTCGGCTTCCTGGGCACGGCACTATGCGGCAACGCCATGTCCACCCTGGCGCTGCGGGTGACGCTGGAGCAGATATTCACCGACGAGACCTTCGCCAGGATCGACGCGGCGGCGGGCGCCATCAAGACCGGTATGGAAGACAGCCTGCAGCGCCACAACGCGCCGTTCAGGATCGAGACGATAGGCAACCGGATCTGCTACCATTTCATACCCGAACCGGTCAGCGACCCGATCGCCGGGCTAGTCCAGGTCGGATTCGGTGGCCTCTTCGAGCTCTCCCACGCCTACTTCTGGAACCACGGCGTGCTGATCATGCCCTACTTCAACATGTGCCTGATCACGCCAAGTCACGCCGAGAACGACACCACCAAGCTGCTGAAGGTCTGGGACGAGTTCGTCGAGCTGGCGATGGAGTAACGCAGCGGCGTCGCGTTCGTGGCCCTCCCCGGCCCCGCGCGAACCACACTACCCGCCGTCGATGGACCGGTCCGGCGGGTCGTGCTCGCTATGCGGCGGCAGGTTGAGGACCTCGGCCGGGAAGAACGACACCACGTATCGCACGACATCGCGCATGACCAGGATTCCCACCGGCTCGTGTTCAGCGTTCACCAGCGGGACGTGCCGGTAACCGCCCTCGACCATCCGGTTCAAGGCGACCGCTATTCCGTCGTAGATCGTCAGGCAATCCGGGTCGGCGGTCATGTAGTCGCGCACGGGCCGATCAAGCCCCTTGGTATCGTAGAGCCGCTTCATGAGCGCATCACGCTCGGCGAAGATGCCGACGACCTTGCCGTCCTCCACTACCAACAGGCCGCCGATCTTCTTGGCGACCATCACGTCCAGAGCCTCCTCGACCGTCGTGTCGGGGGCTACGGCGGCGGGATTCTTCGGGTAGTTGAGATCGCTTATCGGGCGCAGCAGAACCCGGTTGTCGAGCTGTCGTTTTCGCGGGCCTCTGGCCTCCTCGTACATGTCCAGGTCTTCGTCGTAGCCAGTGCTCATGGCCTCTGCTCCTTGGCGCGTCAGACTGTCTCGTCTGCGGTCTCCGTGTTGATTCGCCAGGTATCCCCCTCCTGGAGCAAGGCGTCGAGATCGCTCTCGGGCCCCGCTCCGCGGGCATCACGGATCTGGCGGTGGATGGCATCGTCGTAGGTCTCTTCCTGCAGCGCTCGGAAGACACCCATCGGCATCGGGAAGTCAGGTGGCTCGAGTTGGCTGAGGAGGTAGGCGAGGGTGGGATCCGCCGCCGCCTCGTCGTGGTGCAGGAGCTCCTCCTCCGGCACCCCGCCGTTGCCAACCTGCACCACCTCGGGCATCAGCCCTTGCAACCGAACGCCCCGATCTCGGTTCTTGCCGAACACCATCGGCTCTCCGTGCACCAGGTCCACCTTCTGGTCCTCGCGCGTCTGCCGGTCCGTCACACCCTCGAAGGCTCCGTCGTTAAAGATGTTGCAGTTCTGCAAGATCTCCACGAAAGCAGATCCCCGGTGCGCGGCGGTTCGCTGCAGCACTGTCGCCAGATGCTGGCCGTAAACATCGGCGGTCCTGGCAACGAAGGTCGCCTCCGCCGCCAGGGCGATGGAAAGAGGTTGAAGCGGCCGGTCGATAGACCCGTAGGGCGACGTCTTGGTCTTCTTACCCACCTCCGATGTGGGGGAGTATTGGCCCTTGGTGAGCCCATAGATTCTGTTGTTGAAGAGCAACACCTTGATGTCCACGTTGCGACGCATCGAATGCAGGATGTGGTTGCCGCCGATGGAGAGCGCGTCGCCGTCGCCGGTCACCACCCAGACCGAGAGATCGGGGCGCGCCACCTTCAGTCCCGTGGCAAGCGCCGGGGCGCGTCCATGGATGGTGTGGAACCCGTAGGTGTTCATGTAATAGGGGAAGCGACTGGAGCAACCGATTCCGGAAATGATGACAAACTTCTCGCGGGGGATCCCCAGGGTGGCGAAGACCTTCTGCACCGTGCTCAGGATGGCGTAGTCGCCGCAACCCGGACACCAGCGGACAGTCTGGTCGGAGGCGAAGTCCTTTTTCGAGTACGTGGGGGGTGCAGTCGATGCCAGACTCATCGTTTCTCGCCTTCGAGGGCCGTCTCCACAGCGGCGACGATCTCCGCCACCGAGAAGGGCTGTCCCCGGACTTTGTTGAGCTTCAGGGTGTCTAACAGGTAGCGAGCGCGCAACAGGGTGTCGAGCTGGCCCCGGTTGAGCTCCACAACCAGTACCCGATCGAAGGAGCCCAGCACCTCCGCGAGGTTCGAGGGGAACGGGTTGATGTGGCGAAGATGGACGTGCGAGACGCTGAGCCCCTTCGCCCGCGCCGCCAGCGTTGCCGCATGCAGGGAACCGTAGGTGCCTCCCCAGCCGACCAGCAGGAGATCGCCGCTGTCGTCGCCGAAGGGCTTCGCCGGGGGAATGTCGTTCGCTATCCGAGCGATCTTCTCCTCGCGCAGAACGGTCATCTGCTCGTGGTTCGCCGGGTCGTAGGAAACGTTGCCGGAGCCTTCCTGGTGCGCGAGGCCGCCGATGCGGTGCTCGAGTCCTGGAGTGCCGGGCTTCACCCACGGCCGCGCCAGAGTCTCCGGATCCCTGAGAAACGGTTCGAAGCCCTCGGGGTCGGTTCGAAACTGCACGGAGATTTCAGGCAGATCGCTGGCGTTGGGCACCAGCCAGGGCTCTGCGCCATTAGCGATATAGCCGTCTGAGAGCAACAGCACCGGCATCATGTATTGGAGCGCAATACGAACAGCCTCGATGGCAGTAGCGAAGCAATCTCCGGGGGTAGAGGCGGCGATCACAGCCATCGGGGACTCGCCGTTCCTCCCCCACATCGCCTGCAACAGATCTGACTGCTCGGTCTTGGTGGGAAGGCCGGTGCTCGGTCCGCCACGCTGCACGTTGACGATAACAAGCGGCAGCTCCGTGGTCACCGCCAGACCGATGGCCTCAGCCTTCAGGGCCAGACCGGGGCCGCTGGTAGCGGTGACGCCGATGGAGCCGCCGAAGGAGGCACCGATGGCGGAACACACGGCGGCGATCTCGTCCTCAGCCTGAAACGTCACCACTCCCTGCGACTTCAGCCGCGCCAGCTCAGACAGGATGTCCGACGCCGGGGTGATGGGATAGGAACCGAAGAACAGCTGCAGACCGGCGCGCGACGCCGCCGAGTAGAGCCCGAGCGCCAGCGCTTTGTTGCCAGAGATGTTGCGGTACAGACCAGGGTCCTGAGGGGTCGGAGGAACTTCGTAGCGAACCTGAAACAGCTCGCTTGCCTGGGCGTACGCGTAGCCGGCGTGAAGCGCTGTGAGGTTGGCTTCGACGATGTCCGGCTTGTTTTTGAAGCGCTTCTGGATCCACTCTTCGGTCGTCCCCAGCGGGCGCGAGTAGAGCCAGTACATGATTCCGAGGGCGTAGAAGTTCTTGCAGCGGCGCCGTTCACGCACCGACAGCGGCGAGCTCTCCAGCACCTTGATCGTGAGCGTGGTGAGCGGCACCGGAACGACCCGGTAGCCGTCGAGCGTGCCGTCCTCCAGTGGGTCGATCGCGTAGCCCGCCTTCCTCAGACTGGCGTCACCAAATCCGTCGGTGTTGACGATGATGGTGCGGCCCGCCGGCAGCATCGGCAGGCTCACTTTCAGAGCCGCCGCGTTCATTGCCACCAGGACATCGGGAGAATCACCCGCGGTGTAAACGTCCGTCGAGGAGAAGTGCAGCTGGTAGGCGCTGACCCCGGGCATGGTGTCTGCCGGGGCGCGAATCTCCGCCGGAAAATCAGGGAACGTCGCGAAGTCGTTGCCGAGCAGCGCCGACGTCGTGGTGAACTGCGTGCCGGTGAGCTGCATGCCATCGCCGGAGTCGCCGGCAAACCGGATGACCACCGAGTCCTCTCGCTTCGTGGCAACGACTCGTGGCTCATTCATGGCGGACTCCCGGGCCTCCGGTGAGGTCTGCTGATCCTGGACAGCTATCTTCTCACCCGCACTGAGTCAGCGTGCTCCCGGCGCTACTGCTGAGCGTACGGGTTACCTTTTCTGTTGAAGCCGGCAGCACTCTCGGACTTGCCGAGGAACCCCTGCAGCAGACCGGTGGAATCGAAGTAGTCGTAGAAGCGCAGAATACCCGGCGGAGGCTCCATCTCGACCGAGATGCCGTCCTTGAACACCATCTGCACGGTGCGGATGTTTGAGATGTTCTCGAGCGGGTTGTCGGCCAGGACCACGAGGTCGGCGAGCTTGCCCTCCTCCACCGTGCCGAGCACGTCGAGGAGACCCATCATGTCGGCGCCGTTGCGCGTCGCCGCGATCAGCGTGTCCATCTCGCTGACGCCCGAGATCACGAACTGCTCCATCTCCAGCCAGCCGATCTCGCCGATGGGCATCGAGTCGGAGCCGATGAGTAGCTTGACGCCGGCTTCGGCTGCCTTCACCAGCGCCTGCCGCTGGTACAGCGCGTGTTCCGGCGAGCGCTCGTCGGCGTAGGCGATCGCCGTGCGCAGCCGCACTGCCTGCTCGTCGTCGGAGTAGCCCAGCGACGCCAGCCGCGCTTCGCGCTCCTTGATGTACTGGTCGCTCAGATTGCAGATGATCGTAGGATCGTAGAAGGTGCCGCGGCGCGCCATCAGCTCGATGGTGTGGTCGGTGAGCCCGTAGCCGTGCTCCAGGCAATCGACCCCCGCCTCGACGGCTGCTTGAGCGGCCGGCTCACGCGTGTGCGCGGTGACGTGAACGCCGAGGCTATGGGCGGTCTCGACCACCGCCGCGAGCTCGTCGGGGAGCATCTCGACGTTGTGGATTTTGATCGTGCTGACGCCGTTCTGGATGCGGCTGCGCACCGCCTTACGGATGGCGGCGACGCCGTCGGCACCATCGACGGTCGAGCCGCGGTGACCAGCCGTGGGCGAGACCGCCTGGCCGCTGGGGAAAATGCGCGGGCCCACGAAATACCCCTGATCGAAGGCCCGCTGCCAGGTCACGTCGATGTAGTCCTCTTCACCGACGGAGCGCAGCGCCGTGAAACCGTGGCGCAGGCCTTCCATGGCGTTGACACCGGCACGAATGACCTTTGAGCCGCTGCTGGCGCCGTCGAGCGCATGGTTGTGGGGCAGTAAGGCGGTCAGGTGGGTGTGCATGTTCCAGAAGCCCGGAACGACATAGGCACCATCGAGGTCGATGATGCTTTCCTCTTCACCGGTCGGCTGGTAGGCCCCACCGCTGATCGAGGTAATCGTGTTGCCGGTGATCACCACCGTCATACCCGGCTGCACCGGGCTACCCGTGGCGTCGATCACGTTGGCGTTCGTGAGCACCGTGATCGGCCCGTCCGCAGACTGTGGCGCAGCACGGCCTGGTGAGATGAGCAACGTCGACAGGGCGAGGAGCGTCATGACTCTCGATATCTTCACGGGTTGGCCTCCATGGTGCGGTGCGCGATCGCGGTGGCGAGCTAGATGTCGTCTTCCCAACCCATCTCGCGGAAGAACTCCTCGCGCGACGGGAACAGGAACGACAGAATCTCGTAGAGTTCCGGATCAAGGGTGGGCAAGTTCTCGGGTGTCAGCGCCACGCCCTCGAAGCTACGACGGCGGTGGGCACCGTAGAAGATATCGACGCCGAACGCCAGATATTCGTCAGCGAAGGAATCGGCCGGCAATCCGGGCTGCGGCCTGTAGAAGCCGCGCTCGATGGCGACCGCGGTAGCGCGCTCGATTCGCTCCTGCACCTCGGGGTAGGCCACCATGATGCCGCCGCGGTGGATCAGGTGGGTGATCTCCTCAACCGAGGCATCGCGGCGGAGCCCTTCGGGGCCTCCCAACCGCAGGTAGTCGGGGATGATCTCCTCGTCTTCCAGGTCTTGGGTGCGTAGACGGAGCGCCCGGCGGTGCATGTAGAAACCGATCGAGGTATTGCGCTCCTCGAACGTATAGAAAAGCGTCATGATCGCCTGCCGCTGCTTGACCGCCTCGGTGATGCGGCCGGAGCCGCTACGGTCCTTCAAGAGCAGCGTGTTGGCGATCTTGGCGGCGTAGTCGACCTTCGCCGGGTCGACCCGCGCTGTGGCCCAGAAGGTCACGCCAGGCGTCTCGACG
Organism: Acidobacteriota bacterium; assembly: GCA_965205505.1. Taxonomy (GTDB): domain Bacteria; phylum Acidobacteriota; class UBA890; order UBA890; family WLXD01; genus DASCOT01. The sequence goes on along the minus strand of CBDBHB010000009.1, from coordinate 412,748 downwards.
CGCTGCGTGAAGATATCGAGGGCGTTCTCCTGCTTGGGCGTCTCCTCGAGGGCGATGATGATGAGCACCGCCTCCATGAAGCCGTCTTCGTTGTCGGCTCGTACCTCGGCGTAGTAGTGCGCGTCATAGGCGCCAGGGTGTGCCTCGAGGCTGATCTCGCCGGTGTCCGAGTCGATGCCAACGATCTCGGTGGCGTCGAGCTGACCCTCGCGCAGGTAGTTGCGCCGATCGCCTCCGGGGATCGGGGCCACCAGGCTCCAGGTGATCTTCTTGTCGGTCGGAAAGATTAGGTCGGCGCTGCCTAGCACCTCGCCGATCCGTGTGTCCCGGGTCACCAGGAAACGCTCGAACTCATCGGTGAGGACAGGTTGCTGCCCAACCGTCGCCGCGCCCGGCAGAACCGTCAGCGCGACAACGGCCGCTGCGAGCATGACGAACAGCGCGCCTTGTTTTCTTCCCATCGTTGTCTCCACGTCTCCGTTCAGCGAATCAGCAGGAGGCGCGAGTTGGGCGGGTAAAGCCACTCGACGCCGTTATCGGTGACAATCGCGTTGTCCTCGAAGTTGATAGCCAACCTGGTGCCGTCGTCCATCAGCGAGTGGACCACGAACTCCAGCGAGAACAGGTGCGTCGGCTGGATGACCAGATGCGCCTTGCTCTGCCGGAACGGGGCGATCGCCGGGCCGACAGCGGCTTGGCTGTTGCCGGTGTTGCCGACCATGTGACAGTCGATCGAGATGCCGGTGCGCCGATCGTCGCCAAGTGCTGCCACGATGTCACGATCGCGCCCGTCGTTGACGAAAGGCGTGTAGACGTAGCTCTCCGCCTCCAAGGCGTGCGCCAGGATCGCCAACGTATCGCCGGCCGTGCGACCCACCTTGATGTTGGCACGGATGATCTGGCGTGCTCGATGGCCCTCGTCCCAGGCATGTTGCAGATCGGCCGGCGGTGCGGACTCACCCTCGCGCAGCACGTAGGCGTGGCGCTTGAAGTCGGTGCCGAAGTTCAGATACCGGATTCCCATGTCGTAGGTCAGGAAGTCCCCACGGCCGATCACGTAGTCGGGCCGCCGTGAGGTCTCCGAATCGGCGCTGGCGGAACGCGAGATGCGCGGCATGCTGACTCCGAAGGAGGAGCCAACTCCCATTTCCAGTAGCCGATCCTGCACCCACCAGGCGGCGTCGGCGCGCGTCGTCAGCCCCGGTGTGATCACTTCGTTGGAGAGTACGCGCTCCAGCGTCCGCCGAGTCATCTCCCCCGCCGTGGAAAACGCCGCGAGCTCGCGCCGCACGCGGCGCACGCGGAAGTCGGTGATCAGCTGCTCGGCCGATACCAACCTCTCGGCATAGACCGGACCAATGGCCTCGACCAGCTCCTGGTAGTCGTTGCGCGACATGCCGTCGGCCACCCCGAGCCAGGCCGAGCTGTTGATGCCTATGCGCTGCGGGTCGCGCTCGTGCACATGGTCGCGCAGGTCCTCCAGATCGCCGACGATGTCGTAGGCTGTCCGATCCGACAGGTGAAACGGCTGCAGCACGGCTCGCTCGATGCGCTCGCCGCCGCGGTCGGTGAAGATGAACACTCCGAACTCGGCACCCAGGTCCTGCTCGAGCGGATCGGGGTTGCCCATGCGGATCCAGTGGATCCACATATCGATACCGTTGTCGCGCATCGCTCCCGGCAAGACGAGATCGAACTTCTCCTGCCGAATGAGGTCGAGGTTCTCTTGGCGCGCCCGCGCGTCGAGCACGCGCACGTCGAGAGCCTGCTGTGCGTCGGCCGGCCCATCACCGATGAGAATGGCCAGCAGCGCGAAACAGAGGGCCGCCGGCAACGGGGTTCGGCGCACGGCTCCTGCGGCGACCGAACGGCTCACGGCAGGCCGAGGGCGACCCATTCGGCCGGGTAATCGCGACCACCGACAGCCACGACGACGTACTGTTTGCCGTCGTCCAGATAGGTCATTGGCGCGCTTGTCGCGCCCGCCGGCAGCTGCATCTCCCAGATCGTCTCGCCGGTGGCCTTGTTCAGCGCCCGAAACATCGTTCCCCAGGCGCCGCGGGCAACACCTAGCATGGCATCATTCCCCTCGCCGATGAACAGCATCGTCTTGGTGACGAGCGGGGCGGCGCGATTGGCGATGCCGAGCGGCGGCAGGTCGAGATCTCGCAGCAAGGGATGATCGCGTGGCCCATCGCCAACCGCGACCTGCCACACGTGCTCCCCCTGGTTCATGTCGATCGCCGTGAGCCGCCCGTACGGGGGCTTGGTGAGCGGGAGCCCGAATGGCGTGGCCAGTTCCTGATGGCTCTGTCGCCAGCCGCGGCCTGCCCCGGGCGGCGGCGACTTGATCACGTAATCCATCGTCGCGTCGCCGGTGGCTGCGACCATGTCGTTGATGTACGGGAGCGTGTGCGATGCGGCATAGAAAACGCCGGTCTCCGGATCGAACGCCGGCGTGTGCCAGTTCGCCGCACCCCAGGTTCCCGGTACCACGATCGTTCCGTTCGCCGCCTCGTCCGCCAACGACGGCGGCGTGAAGATCGGACCGGTGACGTACTGATTCATGATCCTGAGTGCCTCGGCCCTGAGCTCGGGCGTGAAGTCGATCAGGTCGTCCTCGGTCAAGCCCTGACGGTCGAACGGTGGCGGCTTGGTCGGAAACGGCTGCGTCGGCGAGGTCTGCTCGCCCGGAACCGTCGACTGCGGCACAGGCCGCTCTTCGATCGGCCACACCGGCTCGCCCGTCTCCCGATCAAAGACGTAGACAAACCCGGTCTTGTTGGGCTGCATCACCGCCTTGATCTGCTTGCCATCGACCGTGATGTTACCGAGAACAGGGGCGCCGATGTTGTCGTAGTCCCACAGATCGTGATGAACCATCTGGAAATGCCAAACGCGCTTGCCAGTCTTGGCGTCGATGGCCACAAGGCTGTCAGCGTACAGGTTGTCCCCGGGCCGGTGGCCGCCGTAGAGACTGTTGCTGGGAGCGGTCAGCGGCACATACACGTAGCCGAGCTCTTCGTCGGCGCTGAGCCCGCCCCAGGCACCCATGGCGCCCCCGTACCACCACGAGTCGCCCCAGGTGTCGTCGCCGAACTCACCCGGCCGCGGCCTCACGTGGAACGTCCACACGAGCTCGCCCGTACGCACGTCGTAACCCCGTACGTCCTCCGGAGCAGCTTCTTTCTTGTTTCCGAAGTCGCCACCGCCACCACCGTTCCCGGCGACGACCACAACATCGCCGACGACGACCGGGGCGGCGATCGACCAGCTGTATTCTGCCCACGGCAAGTCGCGGTGAAGGTCGACGCGCCCGTTTTCGCCGAAGTCGGGGTAGTAGGCGCCGGTTCTGGCGTTGAGGGCATAGAGATACCGGCGCCTCGCCACGAACACCCGCCGGTCGGTGCCACTCTCCCAGTAGTCGAGGCCGCGGGAGCTCGAACCGCTCATGCCCTCCGGGGTGCTGTCGAACGGCTCCTGTTCCCAGACCGTCTTGCCGGTTCCGGCGTCGAAGGCCTCCACCAGCCCAACGCCGTTGGGGGCGTAGAGCACCCCACCGACCATGATCGGCGTCGACCGCAGGTTGTCGTTGACGTTGAGATCGGGGAACGCCTGTTTCAGCTGGGCGGTTACCTTGGGGCGACGCCAGAGAATCTCGAGATCGCCGACGTTGTCGAGATTGATCTGATCAAGAGGCGAGTACCTGGTGAACCCCTTGTCCCCGCCGTAGTAGTGCCATTCGCCCGACGCCGCCGGCCCGGCATCCTGAGCGCCAGCTACCACGCTACCCGCCAGGACAAGGCTCACGCACAGGCTCGTCCGAATCGAGCTCTGAATACCCAACATACCAAGGCCTCCCATCCACGGACCCCTAGGGTCGCTGAAGTTCATGCCCGTCGTAACCCATTCAACGCATGCTGACAAGAGGCTGTGTGGAATCGGCGGAGCCTGACCGCGGATGCCGACTCAAGGTCATCTGCGGATTGTATACTGTATACATCCATGGCTAGGATCCCGGAAACCGGGACCTGGAGACCCACTAGCGCGGTGACGCAGCGCCGCGGAGCCCGGTAAGCGAGACCGGATGACGCAGCGGCAACAGGTCGAGATGACAGACGTGAGCGCCGAGCGGCTGCTCGAGATCGGCCGCGAGCTGCACGCCGACGGCGAGCGCTGGCACAACCACGTGCTATCAGCCGATTGCGAGCTCAACCCGCGCACCCAACCTGCCATGGTCGTGGAGGCATCGGATCGCGACGTTGTCTACGTAACCTACTCTGACGAACCCATGATGGACGTCGGGCGCGCACTGGCGACGATGGTGCACGGCGACGATCCGCTCGAAAGAGGCGCCGATGGGGCCGCCCAGGCCGATCTGCAGCCCGACTCGCCCATGGTGGCGGAGATGATGGAGCGCGCCCGTAGTCTCTCTGACCGGGGGCAACACTGGCACCACCATGTTCTGTTTCCCGAGTGTGTCTTCAATCCCCATCCGGGTGCGTGGACGCTCGTGTTCGAGGACCCCGAGACACTGGAAACGCTGGAGAGCGTCACCCCGGAGCGGCCCGCCCATGACATCCGGGTCACGGAAACGCTGTTCTTCTCGCAGACCGTCCACAACTGAACTGCCGTCCACGACTGAACCGGGAGCCCCCCAATGAGCTACCGCGCCATCACCTTGCTGGCGTTGCTGTCGTGGCCCGTCGCCGCCGGCGGCGGCATGCTGGCCCAGGAACCGGTGAACTACGACATCATCCAACGGATCAAGGACGAGGCGTTCAACCGCTCGCGAGTCGCGGAGCTCGTCAGCACCATTGCCGACGTCTACGGACCGCGCTTTTCCAACTCCCCTGCCTATAACGAAGCAACGCACTGGGCGCGCGAGAAGTTCCGGGAGTTCGGCGTCGATGCCGTGGTCGAGCCATTCGGCACCGTCGGGGTGGGCTGGCAAAACGAGTACACATCGTTTCACATGATGGAGCCGCAATACCAGACACTCATCGCCTACCCCGTTCCATGGACCCGCGGCACAGACGGCCAGATTCGGAGCACCGCGATCCACGTGAACGCCGAGGAGATTCGCTCGGCGGCCGATCTCGAGCCGTACGGCGCGCTGGTAGACGGCAAGATCGTGTTCATCGCCCCCTCACGAGAGCTGCAGCCGAGCTTCACGCCCGACGGGATCCGCTTCACTCGGGAGCAGCTCGACGACTGGGCGAGCTTTCGCATCCTGCCGGAGCCGGAGCTCGTGCAGCTGGCAGAGGCCGAGTACGACAAGCTGGTCGACGGCGCGATGGCCGCACCGTTGGAGGCGACCGCCATCGCGGAGCTCCTCGATCGGGCCGGCGCCGTGGCGCTCGTTTCGCCGGGTCTCGGTACCGATCAGGGCGCCTTCGACAAGGGCACGGTCCGCGTCGTGGGTGGTGAGCCCATCATGCCGGGCGATCCGAAGCCGATGCCACATCTGATCGTCGCCGCGGAGCACTACAACCGGGTGATCCGCGTGCTCGACATGGGTAGGGATGTCGAGCTCGAGCTGGAGGTCCGCGTTCGCTACGACGAGCAAGACCTGCAGGACTACAACGTCGTGTCGGAAATTGCCGGCAGCGATCTGGCCCACGAGGTGGTCATTGTCGGCGGCCACTTCGACGCCGAGTCGGCCGGCACCGGCGCCACCGACAACGGCGCCGGCAGCGCCGTGGTCATGGAGGCGATGCGCATTCTTCGGGCAATCGACGCGCAGCCCCGGCGCACCATCCGCGGCATCCTCTGGGGATCTGAGGAAGCCGGCCTGCTGGGCTCACGCGGCTACGTGCGCAACCATTTCATCGATATCGAGGCCAGCGAGCGTCTGCCCGACTATGAGAACTTCTCGGTGTACTTCAACACCGACTGGTACGGGCGCTTCCGTGGCCTGTTCATCGAGGGCAACAGCCTGGTGGCGCCCATCTTCCGGGCGTGGATGGAGCCGTTCCACGATCTCGGCTTCGCGCACCTGCTGCCCGTACCGACTGGCGGCACCGACAGCGTCTCGTTCAACGAGGCAGGGTTGCCAGGATTCAAGTTCCTTCAGGACGACCTCGAGTACTTCACCAAGACTTGGCACTCCAACATGGACGTCTACGATCGTATCGTCGTCGCCGACCTGATGGGCAACGCCGCGATTCTGGCCAGCTTCGCCTATCACGCCGCCACACGTGACGAGAAGATCCCCAGATCCGACACGCAGGTCATCAGCAAGCGTTCACTAAATCGCTAGCAGGCCATGGTGGAAGGAAGTGTGACGCACCAAACTTCCACCATGGCCTGCCAACCCCCCGGAGCAATCAGCATGCCCTTGGTCGCCACCGTTCTCGTCGTCCTCACCATGCTGGCCGGCGCCGTCGCTGTCGGTGCCCCGCAAGCGACCGAGCCGCTGCCGGATATCGACACCTCCACATCGGCCAACGGCGTCGTGGTGCTGCCGCAAACCGTCTCGCCGGTCATTCGCGAGGTCTTCGCGAAATACACCAAGGTGGTGGCGCCCAACGGCAAGCCGATCCACATCCTCGCCCAGGACGGCTGGAGCGACGCCCGCATCGTCAAGGCGCGCAATGTGCTCGAGCACATACTGCGCGACGTTCCGGGAACCAAGTACGGCGCCGACAAGCGCATCGTCGCCAATGCCATGGCCGATAACCGGGCAACGCTGACCCTATTCAGAACCGAGCCGGACATGCGCGCCGCCTTCCGCGGGCCGCTGCGGGATGTCGAGCTCGGCATGCAGGACCTGCGCGCCAACGAGGCGCCGGTCGAGGGTCACGAGGACTACATGGCGCACCGCACCCGCGACGCCTCCTACGAGGAGGTGCTGCACATGGTGCACGACTACGGCATCAAGCCGGCGCTGCCCGAGATGCAGGAGGAGCTGCGGCGTATCACTCACGCCGCCATGGACCGAGGCTTGTGGCGCGGCAACCAGGATGACCTCGAGAATGAGCCCAACGAGTACTTCGCAGCGATCTACGACAACTACCTGGATCTCTGGACGGTGCCTCCGACCGTCTATGAGGGGCGGCCGATAGACCCGGACAGGATCCCCGCCGGCACCTCCCATTTCGGAGGATACGGCGCCAGAGGCCGCCACGGGATGCGACTGTCGGATCCCGAGGGGCTGGCGATCCTGCAGGAGTTCTTCCCGCCGTTCCTCACCTACACACCCGAGCTACCAGCAGAATTCGAGGGCACGTTCTCGATGCAGCGCGACGGCTCGCTACGCTACACCGGCAAGTCGCAGCATCTCAAGAACGCCACGCTAACCGGCAACAACAACGCCGGCCTGATCGGCAACGCTTGGGACAACCAGCTCACCGGCAACAGCGGCGACAACACGCTGCGCGGCAACGCCGGCGCCGACTTGCTCGACGGCGGCCGCGGCACCGACACTGCCGTCTACGAGGGCAACGCTGACGAGTATGACGTGGCGCGTGACGGCGTCACGGTCAGGGTCATCGACCAGCGTATCGATCGCGACGGATCCGACCTGCTCCTCAATATCGAGCTCCTCGCCTTTGCCGACGACACCGTGAGCTTGCCGGACCTGGCGAGCGATGCTGGCCCGGCCAGCTACGCGGATCTGCTGGCGTTGTTCGGGGATTTCCGGAAGTTCCTCGCCGCCGAGAGGATCGAGGGCGTGCCCGACTACTCGGCGACCGCCATGGCGGTTCAGTTCGAGGAGCTGAAGCAGTATCAACATCGCCTCGCCGCAATTGATCCCGGTGACTGGCCAATCTCCCAGCAGGTCGACTATCAGCTGGTGCGCGCGGAGATGAACGGACTCGAGTTCCGTCACCGAGTGCTGGTGCCGTGGTTGCTCGATCCGGGCTTCTACAACGACGCGCTGCCACGCACACGTCTGCGGGGGGACGGGGCGCTCACCGAGGAGCAGCGCGCCACGATGCGAGACCGGCTCCGATCTGTCGGCGGCATTCTCGAGCAGGCACGGGTGAACCTCCACGACTTATCGGTCGTCGCCGGCGACCTGGGCACGCTGGCGGTGCTGTCGCTGGGCGACACCCGGGCCGGCTACGAGTCGCTGCGAACGCGCCTGGCGGAGCATCACCCGGAGCTCATAGCCGACCTCGAGGCGGCGCTCGCCGCCATCGATGGCTACATCGGGTGGATCGAGGCCAACAAGCACCGCATGACGGCCCGCGCCGGGGTAGGCAAGGACAACTACAACTGGTTGCTCAAGAACGTCTACCTGTTCCCCTACACCTGGGAAGAGGTGCGCACCATCGTCGAGCTCGAGGACAACCGCGTCATCACCTACCAGCGGCTCGAGGAAAACCGCAACCGCGACGCCCCGGCCATCGAGCCGGTGCAATCGCAGGCCGAGTACAAGGCCAGCGTCTCGGCGGCAATCGACCACCTGATGGACTTCCTGCGCGACCAGGAGATCTTCACGGTGAACGACTACCTGACGCCCGATGAGTACTTCGGCTCGTGGCACGGGTTCGACAACCCCTGGCCCGAGAAGCACGACTACTTCTTCAACTTCTCACACCGTGAGCCGTTGATGGAGGAGACACACGAGATGGTCGGACACCATTTCGACGGCCTACGCTCGAGAAACGACGACCGTCCGATTCGCGGCGGCCGCCGCCCCTTCAAGATCGGCACGGCGCGCGGTGAGGGCTTCGCCTTCGCGCTCGAAGAGCTGCTGATGCACGCCGGCTACCTGGACGGACGAAACCCGCACGGCCGTGAGATCGCCTACGAGCAGTCGGCGTTCCGCACCGTGCGGGCACTCTCGGACATCTACATGCACAGCGGCGACTGGACGCTTGCCGATGCGATGGAATTCTGCGTCGGCAACGCGCCCCATGGAGAGCTGCTCGATGGCAGCCACCACCTGTGGTTCGAGCTCGACACCACGTTGCGCGGCGTCGGACACCACATGTTGATGGTGGTCGGCAAGGTGCAGTTCATGAAGCTGTTCCGCGACCGCGCCAACCAGCTAGGCGACGAGTTCAAGCTCAGCGAGTTCCTCGATGGCGTGCTCGACACCGGATCGATTCCCTGGTCACTGATCCGCTGGGAGATGACCGGCCTCGACGACGAGATCCGCAGGCTCACGTCCGGGTAGGCAACCGAAGCCGTCGACGAGCTCGAAGTCTAGCAGGCCGTGGTGGAAGTGTGGCGGATCGCTAACGGAGTACGGCACCTTCGCCGTGCTCGTCGATCATCTTCTGGATGTGCTCGACGAGTATCGTGCGCCGCTCGAGCAGCGCATTCAGCTGCCGTGGGACCAACAACATGTCGACCGCGGCGCGAATCTGGTCATCGGTTACCTGGTGAAGCAGCTGCCACATGCGCTCCGTGCACCACACGATCTCATCGCCATAGCGGAGCTCTGTGCGCACCTGGAAGGCGCGTGAATGATCGATCATCCAGAGCTCCCAATCTACGTCGACCAGGTAGTTGCCGCTGTTCCGGTCGTCGTTGAAGATCAGGCTGTCGAACAGTCGCATGGCCTGGATCTGGAGTATCCAGTCGTTCGTCACTGGCGGGCCCGACGCCGTCTCTCGTTGGTCTCGCTCGCTTTGCGTTCCCTCCATCCACAGCTGCACGCTTCCGTCAACGCCGTTGACGTTGCGGCAGGCCGTAGGCGGCACGTTGTCGAGCTCGAACAGGCGCGCTATCTCGTAGGCGGCACACTGGCTTTTGTAGCTGTCGTAGTAGCGGCGAAACATGCGCCGGTTCACTCGGGAGTCCGCCGTCACCTTGTCGACATCGTGAAAGGCGCCGCGCACGCACACGCCGTCGCGCTCGAGCACCAGACGTTTGATCCCCGTAATGCCGATGCCGAAGTCCTCTGACGACACGACCTCGGCGGTACGCAGAAACTCCGTCGCCTCCTCGTAGGTTCGAAACGGCAACGGCTTGCCATCGGGCCCCGACCACAGGTGAGCATCCTCGGCATCATCCTGGAAGGTGCCCTTGATCTCGCCGGCGGTGATCGCGCCCTGGGCGAACGCCTCCGAGGTGACGGTGGGACCCATCAACATGAGCATCGCCGCCATGGCGACGCTCATAGGTATGGCGGAACGCTGGCGCATCATCGTCTTCAAGGTCCCCCTACTAACGCACCGGACCCAGGTAGTCGTTAAGGAAGGGGAGCATCTCCGGCCTGCTAGTAGGCAATGGAGGCCCAGTTCTCCACCAGGTGCTCGGCGGTGCGCCAGGCGAGCGCCTGGGCGGTGAGCGTCGGGTTGCGCGAACCACTGGTGCCCATCACGGAGGCTCCGAGAACGCCGAGATTCGGGGCCTCGTGTGAGAAGCCCCAGCGATCGACGACGTTGGTGTCGGGATTGTCGCCCATGCGTGTGCCCCCGTAGGCGTGATCCGTCGGCCCCATCGTGTCGATCGGGCGCTTGACGATCTCCGCCGCGCCCGCCTCCATGTACCACTCCGCCATCTTGTCTTGGAGGAAGACGGCAAGCTTTCTTTCGTTGTCCTTGAAATCGGCCGTGATGCGGCACACCGGATCGCCGAGGGGATCCTTCACGGTCGGATGGAGGTCGAGGTAGTTGCTCTCGTACGGCAGCGTCGTCGTCTGAATGAAGCACCGGTTCGAGCGATCGGCGTTCTGCATGACGAACGACTTCCAGGCCGAGCCCCACCGTGGGGCGCGCCCGAACGTGTTCATGTTCGCGGCGCTGATCGGCTTTCTCTCCGTATGGACCCACAGGTTGCCGCCGCCGATGAAATCGAGCCCGTCGTGGTCGAAGTTGTCGTCGGCCCAGTCGTCGATCGCCACGCCCTGCGCCGGCAGTCCATACCAGGTGTTGAGGTCGTGCGGAAAGAGGGCAACGACGCCGCTGAACATGTTGTGGCTGAGATAGTGCTTGCCGAGTTGACCGTGGTTGTTGGACAGGCCGTTCGGATAGGTCGTCGAGGTCGACAGCAGCAGAAGGCGGACATTCTCGTAGGTAAAGCTGGCGAGCAGCACGACCGACGCCGGCTGAAAGTACGTCTCACCGTCTTTGAGGTAGTAGACACCGCGCACCCGTCCGTCCTCGGCATCGGCGATTCGCAGGACGTGAGCCCGCGGCACCACCTGCAAGCTCCCCGTGTCTATTGCCCTGGGGATCGTCGTTACGGCGGTCGAGTTCTTGGCACTGACGTGGCAGCCGCCGCGGCTACAGAAGCCGTGGTAGACACAGGCCGACCGGCTCTGGTACTGGCGTGAGTTGATCGCCGCCGGGCCGGCGAACGGGTGCCACCCGAGACCTCGCGCGGCGCCCGACATAAGCTCGGTGAATCCGGTGCCTCGTAGCGGCGGCATCGGATACTCGCGGCGCCGCGAACCCTCGAAGATGTTCCCACCGGGATCGATCTCGCCGTCGATGTTGCCGGCCTTGCCCGAGACCCCGATCTCATATTCCACGAGATCGTAATAGGGCTCGAGCTCCTCCAAGCCGAACGGCCAGTCCTCCACCGTCGAGCCCGCCGGGATGCGCGAGGCACCGTAGCGTCGGGTGGTCTCGCTCACCACCTTGAAGTCCCAGGGGTGGAGACGCCAGCTCTGCGCCCAGTAGTGCAGAGAGGTGCCGCCGACCGCGTTCATCATCGGGTGGACGGAGTAGCGGGGCGAGTCGGGCGCCGAGGCGCTCCGGCGTTGGATCGGAACCTCCCGGTTGGCCTTCTGCACCGAGCGTGGCCAGCCGCGCCGGTGCTGCAGCTCGTCGGGGGCGAAGTCCGAGGGGCCGAGCCAGTCTCCCGCCTCGAGCCCGATCACTTCCAGCCCCGCCTGGGCCAGCGGCAAGGCCGCCACACCGCCGACCGCTCCGAGGCCGATGACGACCACGTCGGTCTTCTTCAGCTCAACGGCCACGGTCCACACCTGGCTTCGAGAACCCCGGATAGTCGTACGCCGACCGGCGGCTCGGCGTAGCCGCGGCGTCCATGCGCTGCTGCGACTCGGTAACCACCACTCGGACGCCGGGATAGCCGAGCAGGTCCCAACCGACGAAATCCCGGTTACCGCCGTAGTGCGGGTCGCAGAAAGTGCCTTCGATCGTATGCGTCCGAAGCAGCCCGAAGAACTCCGCCGAGCTCGAGTCGAACCCGCTCGCAACGCCCTGCTCCATGTCGCTCAAGAGGTCGTCCTGATCCGCTTCCCAGAGCCCGGCGAAGGGCGCGCCCCTGGAGGCTTGCGCGTACCCGTCCACCGCGGCGAGGCCCGCCGCGTATGCCTCGCGGTACGACGCGAGGGCGCCGGACAGAGCGCGGTCGATGTAGCGCGCAGCGCCCGCCTCCAGGGCGCCCGGCCCGCTATCGTCGGTCGGAATCAACCGCGCGACGATCGCCTCGAGCACTCCGGATTCCGCCGCGGTGAGCGTCTCAAAGGCATCCTGTGCGGTTGCAGCCGCCGGCGCTGGAGCAAGAGTCGGCACCGGCAGGGTGGCCGTCGCGCCAACGATTCCGGCTCGCTTCAGCAGCTCGCGGCGCGACAGACCTGTGCCAGTCAAGAGCGCCCTGATGAACTCCCCGAGCTTCGTCGACATGTCCGGTATCAGTGCTCCTCGTGAGCCGGCTCGATGTGCTCGAGACGGAGTTCTTCCCCCACCCAGACGGCGGTGATCTCGACCTGCTGGCCAGCGTGGGCCCTGAGCTCCTCCTCGAAATCCCCGGCATTGACAAAGCCGATCACGGCCTTGTGATTCCTCAACGCGACGATCAGTGCCAGGTCTTCGGGAGCCTGCACTCGGCCGAGAACCCACGCGGCCGGGTCGGGCTCGCCCTCGGGAGGCACGCGCTCGACCCGATGGCCGATCACCCCTTGACGTGATGTCCGGAACTCTTCCGGGCGGTTGTACATCAGGGTTTCGCCCTGCCGGAAGCCGCTGACCTGCTGGGTGCCGAGTGGGCTGACGACGGTTCCGCTGACCCGATCGCCGTCGAGCTCGAGGTCGTAGTCGTAGGCGCCGAAGCCGAAGCTGATCGCAGCGCCGTCGACGCGCAGGCCGTCGATGGGGAGAAAGGTGTCGCGAACCGAGGTGAGGTGTCCGTCGATCTCACCGCCAACCTCCTCCAATCGCAGCAGCACGGTGCGAATCCTGCCGGTCGCGCGCTGACTCTGCTCTCCGAATTTCAGGTTCCAGAGCCCGACGGGATCCGGCTCGGCTGCCTGGACACACCCGGCGATTCCGAGGCCGAGTGTAAGGCCGGTCGCGACGGCGAACGCGCGAGAGTCTCCGAGCGGCATCGAAGACGACCCCTACCTGGCGCCACTGCCGCCAGTGATCTCGGCGTCGTAGGAGGGAATGACCGGCTCTGCCAGCTTGCGTCTATAGTGGATCCATCCCTCCATCATCTCGTCGCGTGAATCCATGCCCCAGATGACCCTCACGCTGGGGTTCGGGTTCCAGGGGTTGTTCTCCGAGTTATCGAAGTGCGAGGTAACCCGGAGCTTCGACCCCTTGGCGAGCCGAGTCGGTTTCGCCAGCACGTAGGCGATCTGCCAGTACATGTTGTATTGCGGCACGAACAGCAGGGTCTCCTCCCGACCGTCGGGATGGATCGCCTGGAACCTCATGTCCTTGCCGCGATAGTGCATGTGCGGGGTCATGAGCAGCAGCTCGACCTCCTCGTCGAACTCCCTCTCCGCGACGCTCTCGTAGTTCGGCTCGTACGGCGGTATCTCGAAGCTCTGATCGGTGACCAGACTGCCGCGGATCTCGTACTCGATTGCTGTTCGGGCCAGCCAGACGCCGACCTTGGTGCGGTCGACCTGTTCCTCGCCGTTCGGGTGATAGTGCATCTCGACGCGGAACTGTGATCCGACCGGCAGCCGATGCGCGCTCCCATCCGGGAACAGATCCGGCTGCCTGCCGGGAACCGCGAGCGCCAGCCCGTCCCAGGTGCCGTCGGGCCAATAGGCGTCGACGTTGATGTGATGCACCACCCTGGAATTGCCCCGCGCCTCGATTGCTCGGATCCAGATGTCCTCTTCGTGTGTCGTGGAGGTCATGACGTGGTGGATGATGTCCGGCCCGGCCGCCGGCACGAGAAACTCCTCTTCCAACTCGAAGATGTAGTCGGGCGGCCCGAGCTCGGCGTCGAGGGCCCAGCCGGTCGGGAACGTCGGTGGGGTGAACGCGCCGCTGCCGCGGGGAGCCCCCGCCGCGACCCACTCGACGAGCGTGCCGATCTCCTCTTCGGTCAACCGGCGGTCGTTGGCAAAATCGCCGTAACGTGGATCCGCATGCCACGGAGGCATGATCCGCTCGCTGACCACCATGCGGATCGACCGGGCCCACGGTACAACGTCCTCGTAGGTCAACAGCGACATGGGAGACACCTCTCCCGGCCGGTGGCAGCCCATGCAGTTGACCGCCATCAGGGGCGCGATGTCGTCTGTCCAGGTGGGCGCTCGTTCTTGCGGTGGCGAGCCCGAAGCTACGAGCGTGCCCCAGCTGCCGATCAGGACGATGCATGCAACGCCGACGATCAGCGCCTTCCTCATCAGCCTTCAGTCTCCGTTTCAGCTGCCTCGATGGTCTCCAGGCGGAGCTCTTCCCCCACCCAGACGGCGGTGATCTCGACCCTTTGGCCGGCGTGGGCTCTGAGCTCCTCCTCGAAATCCTCGGCGTTGACGAAGGCGACAGCAGTCGTGTGGTTCCTCAGAAAGACAATGAACGCCAGGTCCCTCGGAGCCTGGACCCGGCTGAGCACCCACGCGGTCGGGTCGGGCTCGTCGTCGGGAGGCGCCAGCTCGACTCGGTGGCCGATGACCCCGCCCCGGGAAGTCCGGAACTCCTCCGGGCGGTTGTACATCATGGTCTCGACCTGTCGACGGCCGCTGACCGGCTCGGTGCCGCGCGGGCTGACGACGGTTCCGGTCATGAGATCGCCGTCGATTTCGAGGTCGTACTCGTAGGCACCATAGGCGAAGCTCATCGTTGCGCCCTCGACGCGGAGGTCGTCGACGGGGAGAAAGCGGTCGCGGATCGAGGTGAGCTGAGCTTCGATCTCACCGTCGACCTCCTCCACCCGGAGCAGCGAGGTGGGAATCCTTCCGGTCGACGCCTGGCTCGCGCCGAATTTCAGGTTCCAGAGACCGACGGGATCCGGCTCGGCCTCCCGGCTACACCCGGAAACCAAGATCCCGACGCTCAGCCCGAGGGCAAGTGCCCTAGAGATCCTCATCTTCGAGCATGCACCGAGCGTCCGGGAACAGAGGCTCCGGGACACTAGCTCGCGCCGCCGTCGGTGGTGAGCTCGCCGTAGGAAGGAATGACCGGCTTGTCCAACTTGCGGCGATAGTGGAGCCATCCCTCGAACATCTCGTCGCGCGAGTCCATGCCGTAGATGACCCTCACGCTGGGGTTCGGGTTCCAGGGGTTGTTCTCGGAGTTGTCGAAGTGTCCGACCGTCCGGAGCTTCGATCCCTTGGCCAGGTGAAGCGGCTGCGCCAGCTTGTAGACCATCTGCCAGTAGATGTTGTAGTGCGGCACGTACAGCAGGGTCTCTTCCCGACCGTCGGGATGGATCGCCTGGAACATGAAGTCCTTGCCCCGATAGTGCATGTGCGGGTTGAGGACCAGCAGATCGACATCCTCGTCGAACACCTTTTCCGCGACGTGCTCGTAGTTCGGCTCATACGGCGGGATTTCGAACGTCTGGTCGGTAACGAGGCTGCCGATGACCTGGTACTCGATCGGGGATCGCGCCAGCCAGACGCCGACGCGGGTGCGGTTCGTCTGCTCCTCGCCGTTGGGGTGGTAGTGCATCGTCAGACGCAGCTGCGCTCCGGCCGGGAACAGCACGGCGCTGCCCTCCGGGAAGAAATCCGGCGGCTTCCCGGGAAGGTTGATCCCCAGCAATGCCCGACTGTCGTCCGGATGCTCGGCCATGATGTCGATGTGGTGGACAATCCGTGAGTTGCCCCTGGCCTCCAACCCGCGCAACCAGATGTCCTCGGTGTGCGTGGTGGGGATGTAGACGTGCTGGTAGATGTCCGGCCCGGCAGCCGGCATTTGCCACTCCTCCTCCATCTCGAAGACATAGTCGGGCGGCCCCGCCGAGGCGGCGAGGGCCCAGCCCTCCGGGAAGGTCGGTGCGGCGAACGTGCCGGTCCCACGCGGAGACCCGGCCTCGATCCAGGCCAACATGGTGCCGATCTCGTCATCGGTGAGCCGGCGGTCGTTGGCGAAATGGCCCCAGCGCGGATCGGCATGCCATGGGGGCATGATGCGCTCGCCGACCACCATGCGGATCGAACGGGCCCAGGGGACAACGTCGTCGTAAGACAACAACGACATGGGGGCTACCTCGCCTGGCCGGTGGCAACCCATGCAGTTGGCGGCCATCAGGGGGCCGATGTCGTCGGTCCAGGTGGGCACCTGTTCTTGCGGCGACGAGCCCGAAGCTGGGAGCGTGTTCCAGCTACCGATCAAGGCTAGCGATGCAACGCCGACGATCAGCGCTTTCCTCATCGAGCTTCCTCCCGCGTGCTGCGCTCCGCAGAGCCGATGCTGACCCGGTTACCCTGAAAGACAAACTAAGCACGCCCCTTGCGCGGATTCCAGCGGATTGGAGATCGACCCTCTTATCAAGCCGGAGTCATCGGTAGACAATGCGGTGTCACCTGGAACATCTCGGCAGAAAGGATGGGCATGCTTCGCAGAACACACCGCCGCTGGCGCGTGGCGCCAGTCGCCGGTCTGCTGGTAGTGGGCTGGGCCACGAACGTCGCGGCCCAGGAGACCATCAATCCGTTTACCGAGTTGGAAGATGTTGCTGCTGGCGAGAACTTGTTCCGTGTGCATTGCGGCCGTTGCCACGCACGCGACGCGAGGGGCGGTCGGGGGCCCGATCTGACGACCGGGAGGATCCTGGCGCGCGGCGACGCAGGGCTGTTCGAGGTAGTCGCGGAAGGAATCCCCGGCACCGAGATGCCACCGCTTCACCGAACCCGATCGGATAAGGCCGTCTGGCAGCTCGTGGCCTACCTCGGGGCGCTGAACCAAGCGCCGGATGACGCGTCGCTGCCGGGCGATCCGTCCGCGGGCGCAGCGCTTTACCGCGGCAAGGGCGACTGCGACAGCTGCCATATGGTCGAGGGCACCGGAGGCCGGCTGGGGCCCGATCTCACCCGGGTCGGCGAGCGCCGTGCGCCGGGGGCGCTAAGAGCCGACCTGCTTCAGCCGCAGGAGGAGGTGCAACCCCGCTGGTGGTCGATGCGAGTCGCGCACGAGGACGGTACGCGGGTCGAAGGGATACGCATGAACGAGGATACGTACTCCGTGCGCATCATGGATGGAGACGAGAACCTCTGGTCGTTCGCGAAGCGAGACCTGCGCGAGAGCGAGCGCATCGAGACCTCCCCCATGCCGAGCTACGAGGGAGAGCTGACTCCGGGGGAAGTGGACGATCTCGTGGCCTACCTGTACTCGTTGCGAAGAACGGAGAGACAACCATGAGACGGCGCACGCTTCTCGCCGCGGTAGCTATCGCAGTCCTGCTGCTTGCCGGCGACGGGCCCGCCGAGGGGCAATCGTCCGCACCCACCACGGCCGTGCCCGCCTTCAGCCCGGTGGGCTACGACCGACTGGTCAACGCCGACCAGGAGCCCGGCAACTGGCTCATGTACTCGGGGCAGTACAACGGACAGCGCTACAGCCGACTGGACCAGATTCAGGCGCAGAACGCCGCCAGGCTCCGCCTGAAATGGGTCCACCAATTGCGGACTCTCGACCGGGCAGAAACGACGCCGCTCGTCGTCGACGGCGTCATGTATGTGACCGAGTCACCGAGCACCGTGATCGCCCTGGATGCCAAGACGGGACGACAGTTCTGGCGATACGAGCACGAGGTCCCGAGCGGCGTCCCCTACTGCTGTGGGCGAAACAACCGCGGCGTGGCGATCCTGGGCGATCGGCTGTTCGTGAGCACCCTCGATGCGCACCTCGTCGCGCTGGACGCCAAGACCGGCAACGTAATCTGGAACATCGAGGTGATCGATCACCAGGCCGGCTACAGCAAGACGGCAGCGCCGCTCGTCGTCAAGAACATGGTGGTGACGGGCATCGCCGGCGGCGACTACGGCATTCGCGGCTTCATCGACGCCTATGACGCCGAGACCGGGAGCCGAGTCTGGCGCTTCTACACGATTCCCGCACCCGGCGAGCCCGGCAACGAGACCTGGGAGGGCGACTCCTGGAAGACCGGAGGCTCTGCAACCTGGGTAACCGGCTCGTTCGACCCGGAGCTCAATCTCGTCTACTGGGGGACGGGTAATCCCGGCCCCGATTTCAACGGCGAGGACCGGGAGGGCGACAACCTGTACTCCGACTGCGTCCTGGCGCTCGACGCCGACAGCGGCGAGCTCAGGTGGTACTTCCAGTTCACCCCGCATGATGTCTGGGACTGGGACGCCGCTCAGATCCCTGTTCTGGTCGACGCCGTCTTCGATGGGCAGCCGCGCAAGCTCATGGTCTGGGCGAACCGCAACGCGTTTTTCTATGTGCTCGACCGCGAGACCGGCGAGTTCTTGCTGGCGACGCCCTTCGCCAAGCAGACCTGGGCGGAGCGCATCGACGACGACGGTCGACCGATCTTCCGGCCCGGCATCATGCCCAGTGCGGAGGGCACGTTGGTTGCCCCACCGGTGGAGGACGCCGCCAACTGGTGGTCGACCACCTACAGCCCCAAGACGGGGCTTCTCTACGTCATGACCCATGACGCCGAGGAGCTGTTCTTCGTTCGTGACGACGAGTACGTGCCCGGCGAGCTCTATGAGGGCGGCAGCTGGCAGAGAACGATGCCAATCGACAACTACGTCGCCGCCGTGCGGGCCATCGTGCCGCAGACCGGCGAAAGGAAGTGGGAGCACCGCGTGCAGCCGCGGGGCCGGACGGGGCTGCTGTCGACGGCGGGCGATCTGGTGTTCGGTGGCACGGTCGACGGGTACTTCTTCGCGCTTGACGCACACACCGGTGAAGACCTCTGGCACATGAACATCGGTGGACGGGTGCAGGCCGCGCCGATCACGTATCTTGCCGACGGCGATCAGTACGTGACCATCGCCGCCGGCAACGACATCTTCACCTTCGGGCTCGAGCCCTGAGCCGGCGGTGCACTGAGCGTTCGGTCGTTGCAGCCACTACTCGACGCCATCGAGTAGTTCGTAGACGCGCTCGACCTCGAGCAGCTCGGCACCGATCTCGGCGAGCCGCGGATAGTCTCCGGCGTGGGACCGCAGATCGACCCGCTGTGCCGCCTCTTGTGCGGGCATGCCTTGCTCGTGCATTGCAGCCGTGATCGTCCAGAAGTCGCGAAGGTACGCCTGCCACTGGTCGATTCGCTCGAGGTCGCGAATGGCGCGCCCATGTGCCGGCAGCATGACGTCGAAGTCCAGCGCCTTGAACCGCTCCAACGTGTCGGCCCACTCCCATGGGAACCCGTCACCCATCCAGGGAAGCCCTGCGGTAAGCAGATCGCCGGTAATGAGAACCCTCTCGGCGGGAAGGTAGACGACCACGTCGCCCCCGGTGTGGCCGCGCCCGAGGAACAGTAGCTGGATCTCGCGCCCCCCACGATGCAGCGTCATCCGATCCGTCAACGTCAGGTTCGGCGGTGTCGGAACGACCGAATCCATCGCCAGTCGCATATTGCGCAGGACCTCCAGCTTATGCCGAAGCTCCCCGGTCCGATCGGGCTCCTCTGCGGCTGCGAGCTCGGCCTCGAGCTCCTCGATCCGTCCCGGCATGAAACCGGCGAAGTAGTCGTAGGTACGTCCCCGATTCGAATCTCCCGCGAGCACCATCTGGCGGGTGAACTCATGGCCGATGATCTCTACGTCGTCACCGTAGATCTGGTTGCCATGCAGATGGTCGAAGTGGAAGTGGGTGTTGACGACATAGCGAACCGGTTTGTCGGTGATCTCTTTCAGCTCCCGTAGCAGAGCCCAGGCGGCAGCTGGTGAAACATGCGATTCCACCAGCAGAACATCGCTGTCGTTGACGATGACAACAGCGTTGCACCACGCTCCCAGATTCCCCGTTTCAACGGCCAGGTAGACATTGTCGGAGATCGGCTGGAACTCGAAAGCAGCACCCTCGTAGTCGGATCCGGGCGGTGGAGCGGGCGTCGGTAGCGATTGGGAAGCCGGCTGTGAGCAGGCAGCCGACGCTACCCCGAGGAAGATCGCCAGCAACACCGACTTGGTCGTGTTCTTGGCTCCAACGATCGGTATCGTCCCTTCGGCCATATACACCTCCCTCAGCGACGTTCTGTGGCGGCCTTGGTGATCCGTTCGAGCATCGCTCGCACTCCCGCCTGCGACACATCGAGCTCGAGCGACCGACGCAGCAGGTCGACTGCCCTATCCAGGTTGTCGCCATCGGGCTCGACACTCGCCAGGTACTCGGTGGCCAGGGCATTGAGCACCTCCACGTCGTCGCTGCCTCCAAGCCGGGCGCGCTCGTAGTAACGAATAGCATCGTAGTGCTTACCCTGTCGCGCGTTCGCCTCGGCCAGCAGGAGCAAGAGCGCGACATCTTGGGGGCGTTCGATGAGGCGGGGTGTCACGAGCTCCTCGAGGCGCTCGTAGTGCCCGGCGTCACGTAGCAGCTCGATCTGCAGACCGAGCGCTACCTCGAGCTCCGGGGCCCGCGACAGCACGTCATCAAGAAACGCGATGGCTTCGTCGACCCAGCCTACCGTACGCAGCAGGGCGGCGCGGCGAGTCAGCGCCCTCGGATCAGTCGACGGCGGCGTGGCTGCAGCGTGAGCGATTGGGCGTTCCGCCGACTGGCGCACAATCACCGGAAGGCTCCGCCCCCGGCCGCCTTCGCTGAGCTGTACCCGCAGCGTGTAGGCGCCAGGATCGACGTCGAGCTGCAAGCTCGTGATCTGGTTCAACACGCCGAACTGGTTGGCCAGCTCGGGCTCTACGGTCAACTGCCGACCAGCGACGATCACTCCCGACTCATCGGCGAGCGCATACGCCACGCTGAACGGCTCCTCACGGGAGGCGGGAATCAGCACCTGCTGAAACACCAGCAACTGCCCGCCGACGGGAAACGGGCCATCGACCGTCGGAGCCAGCGCGACGTCGCCGACCTGAAACGGAAGATGCGTCCCGAAGCGGTCGTAGCCCTCGCCCAGGGGCGCGGCATCGAAGCAGAGAACCGGTTGGCCGAGCGCAAGCTCCGTCGGGTGCGGCCCGGGAACCTCCACGGTCGCGCTTGCTTTTCCGAACTTGCGCGTCAGGTTGTTCTCCAGAACCACGTCCAGCTCCAGACGACCGGCGATGGCCGGCAACCGATCGATGTACAGAAGCTCCCCCCGGCGCACCCGGCCCTGCTGCTCCGCGTCGAGGCTGCTTTCGATGAGCCGCGAAGGTGCGCCCTCCACCACGGTCCCGGTGCTATCCATCAAGTACGTCGCCACCGTGAACCTCAGGTAGCGGCGCCCCTCGTGTTCACCGAGGTTGAACGCCTCCGGCGCGCGCGCCACGAAGCTGACGAACGGCAACCCGGCGGGGTCGAGCCAGCCGATCGCACGCACCTCCACCTGCAGGGCGTCGAATCGCACCAGCGAGTCGGCCGCGCCGGTCAGAATCGGGTAGGCCCACTCGATCGTCGGCACCACACGGTCCGGAATCTCGAAGATCTGCGCCATCAGGGTGTCCGACCGCAACGGCGAGCCCAGCCGTGCCTCGCCCGGAATCAGGCTGAAAGCGGCGTCGGCAAGATCCGGGCTAATCGACTGCAGCATGTCGTAGGCTGCCGTCCCGCCGCCTGGCAGCGCGTCGAAGCCGAACCCTTGGCCTCCTCGTCGCCCGGCTCGTCTTACGGCCTCCAGCCCCGACGCGTTGAGCAACGCGCTGGGTCCGTCGATGAGCGGGCTGTAGAGCTCGAACTCACCCACCCCCCGCTCGCGAAAGAAGACCACGTAGAAGAAAACCGGAACACCCACCTTCGGGTCCATCTGGTAGAACCAGACCTCCACGGGATGGACGGCTCTCTCGTTGTGATGCCGGTGGCGGGCCTCGGGCTCGCCGAGCAGCACGTAGATCCTGCCCATGGCGGTGCGCCATCCGGGGCCCGGCGAATAGCGGCCGAACTCGTGGTCGACGTAGGCGAGCCGCTCGTAGTGAGCCGTGAAGTACTCGTTGCGCGGGGTCCCGGGGGTCGGGTCGCGGCGCAGCCAGAACGCATCCATGAACCGGTCACGCTTGGCGTCGGTGTCTAATCGAAGGAACAGATCGCGCTCGTCGCCGGTGATGATCCAGCGGACCTCCGTCTCCAGCCAGTCGCGGTGGCGCGTTGGCAGATCTCGCGCCTCCAGCTTCGGGTACGGATCGAGCGCAATCTGCTGCGTGTGGGGGCTTCCGGCTACCAGACCCACCACTCTCTCACCACGGCCTGCTGACGCCGTGGCAACGCCCGCTCCCATGACAAGCAGGCCAGACGTAGCCATCCATGCGATCCGTCGGGGCAGGCTCGCCTGAGTCGCGATCAAGGCACCGGGGCCGCGCCGTCGAATTCCAGGTCGGGATTGGCAACCATGGCCTCGCTCATCAGCTGCATTAAGCGCAGAACGTAGTCCGGCCAGGCTCCGGGGCCGAACCCGCCGGCGATTCGATACGACCGTGGCGGCCTTCGCGAGAACCGTACCCGCAAGTCTCCGGCGTCGCTGTTGAACGCCAAGACCGATTCCAAGCCAGGCACGAAGTAGTTCCAGACAGCCTGCGTGTCCGAAAAATCCGTGTCGACGCTATCGGGCCGTCCGAGCACCACCCAAACGCGACCTCGATCGGTCCGCCACCCGCGAGGTATCTCGTGGAATCGCGAGTTGGCCTCGGCAACTCGTGTGTAGAAGCCGCGCTTGACCGGTTGCTCGGTGTCGCGAAGGTCGTCATCGCGGCGCGCCCAGAACCAGCCGATGAACCGCTGCCGCTCGCGGTCGCTGCCGAGCCCCTTCCAGAGGTCTCTCTCTGGCTTGAGCATGATGAGCTCTGTCGGACCTTCGTCCCACTTGCCCACGTCGCTCTCGTGCGGTTGTCGCTTTCGAAATCGCCGCGGAAGCTCACCGTCTTGGTGTAGGCACGTCCGGAGAGGCCGTTGTAGAAGGCGCCAAAGAGGATCTCGTATGGCAAGACCACCGAGCCCGACAACTTGATCTGATGCGGGACATCGTGGGACATGGGGCCGTAGCCGCCGAAGCGCGTGTTCGGGTCGGTCCACAACGAGGAGAAGCCGAGCGACGAGCCGCGACCTTCCCCTTCCGAGAAATCGGTGTCGTCCGTGCCCCTTGCTTGGCTGTACACATACGAGCCCAACAGCTGCCACCGGTTGGAGAATCTCTTCTCCATGGAGACCTCGATCGCCCAGTATTTTCGGCTCTGCGCGAAGGGATCGCATTCGGTGGGGGGCAGGAGATCGGGAAGCGTCGTGGGGTTCGTTTGGATGAACACGCCATCGTCAGCGTTGAGGATGTCGTAGACGGTGAAGGAGTTGCCGGCCGCGTCGAAGACCTCCACCGGAACCCACACGCCATTCAGCCGCACCTGGTCCATGAAGCTGTTGGTCTCTCTGACGATGCCCGTGACCTCGACAGAGAAATCCTGGGTGAGCTGTCGTTCTATACCCACGCTGAACTCGGTGAAGTTCGGCATCTTCACATTGGGGTCGATCGGTGTGCCCCCCTCCGAGCGTTCCTCGAAGGCGACCACCCAGTCGTTGGCTTCGGGATCCCAGAAGGAGAAGCGGAACTGGATGCCTGGGAAGGAGCTGAAGGCACCGTACATTCCGGCGATGAGCTGCTCGTAGTACCTGCCGTAGTGCGCTTTCACCGCGGTCGTGCCGTCGCCGAGAAGATCGTAGACAAGCCCGAGCCGCGGCGAGACGCCCCACGCCGGAGCGTAGTCACTTCCGGTGACGTCGAATCCCGGCTCGCCACAGCACGGGCCGACGAACCCCTTGTTCTTGCCGAACCAATGACTGAGCCGCAAGCCGGGATTCATCGTCAGCCGACCGTTGTTGAGGGTCCATGAGTCCTGAACGAAGAAGGCCACCGTGGTGCCCTTTGGGTCGATGGCGGTGCTCTGAAAGTCATACCGGTACAGCGGCTGTCCGTCGTAGTCGACGTAGTAGGCGGGCGGCGACCCGCTGAGACCCTGGGTCGTAAAGGGGTACGCTACGTCGCCCGAGATCCCAGCCTTGAAATCGTGTGAGCCGCCCAGAAAATCATCTGCAAAGTGGGTCAACGCAACGTTGCCCTGATAGCGGTTCCTGGTCTTGTCGAAGAACCAGCCCGGGCTTCCGGTGAGCCGTTCCGTGGCGATATCGAAGTGGGCGGCCGGGAGGCCCCCGCTATTCTTGAAGTCGCCGCCCTGGCTATCCCTCAGGCCGACCTTGGCATCGAGGTAGGTGTTCGGCGAAAAGACGTGCAGATAATCGAGATTGAAGGTGAGCCTTTTCTCGAACGGGCCGAAGGTTGCTTCTGGTGCGACGAACCGGTCCGAGGCGTCCTGGCTGTCGTCTTTCTGCCAGACAAGGCTGCTCTGGAGCTTGTCGCTCGGGCTCAGCTGCCAGGTGAGCTTCCCGAAGGCCTCGTTGTCCCTGGAGAAGCCCGCCAGGTCGCCGGCGAGCTCCGCCCGCTCGTTGAAAACGTTTCGTCGGAAGGAACCGTAGCCCCATAGCTTGTCGCGAGCGAGCGGTCCGCCGATGTCGACGTGCCAGCTGCGGTTGTTGTTGACCTCGCGCCTGAACTCCGGGTTGTCGGAGTTCTGCGAATTGAAGCCATCGCCGCGGTAGAAGAAGTTGGCCGCACCGTGAACGTTGTTCGAGCCCGACTTGGTAATCGCGCTCACCACGATCCCGCTGTACCCACCGATCTGGGCCTCCCCGCCGACACCGGAAAAGCTCACCTCGGCGATATTGTCGAAGTCGACGCTGATATCGCCCTCTCCTCCTTCAGGATCGTTCTGGTTGGTCCCGTCTACGTTCCACTGCGTGCCGTTTTGGGTGCCGCCGCTCACGGCGCGACCGACGGCGCCCGGGACGAGGTTGATCAAGTTCTCGAGGCTCCGATTCGTAGGCAACGCCTGGAAGAACTCTGCGTCCATGTGCGTCTCGGCGGACGCCGATGACCGGATGTCGACCTGCGGTGCGGCGCCGCGCACCGTGACCGTGTCGGTGACACCGAGAGTCAGCGAAAAGCCGACGTTCGATGCCAAGCCTGAGCGTACGCGAACATCGGTCTGTTGCTCGGAGTTGAAGCCGTCCATCGAGACGGCGACCGAGTAGAGACCAGGCTCCAACGCCGGGAACCTGAACTCACCATTGGCGCCGGATGTGGCGGTCTGGTCGCCACCGATCTGGCTGGGGGAGCTGAGCATGACGGTGGCACCCGGCAGGGCCAGGCCGTCGGGATCGGTGACCTGGCCGGTAACCAGGCCGGTTCTGGCGACCTGCGCATGAGCCGTCAGTGGAAGCAGCACCACCAGACAGACCGCACCGATTGCGGCACTGCTGGTGCAAAGCCCAGCCGTACCGGCTCTTGTGGTCATCCTCTCGACGACGCGCATATCAGGTTTCCTGTGAGCGTGACGGTCGTTTCCGACCGCCTCTCTTCGGAAGCGTGTAACTAGATCGCAGTTTTCTATGTTGGACGCCCGGTTTTGCAACGGATCGGGTGGCCGCTCTGACCTTCTCCTGGCGTGCCAGCTGACGCATGATGGTCTCTTGAGATGTCCCACGGAGGAGGAGTTGGCGTCGTGACGCCCTGGACTCATGCCACGATCCTGAGAGAGGTGCTCGTGGCGGGGCTGATGTCGGCGACCGCGGCGTTCGCGATAGCACCGCAGACAGAACAGCAAGCTGAGCCCGACCCGCAACTGCGCGTGGCGCGCAGCGCCGTGCTGTCGGGACGGGTCGAGGAGGTCCTCACCCTGCTTGCGGCGCTTGCAGCCGAGCAACCCGAGTCGACCCAAATAGCACTTTGGCACGGTCATGCGTTCCGCCGATCCGGGGATCCCGGTGCTGCCGCACGCGAGTACCTCCGTGCGCTGCGCCTGCAGCCGACCAACGCTGGCGCGCTGGTCGCCTTGGGCGACATGCAATCGGATGCCGGCAACCTGGAGGAGGCGCTGGCTTACTACGAGAGGGCGAGCGAGGCAGCACCGGCGCTACCGGCCGGATACCGCAAGGCAGCGGGAGCCGCAGTGCAACTGGCGTTTCACGGCGATGCGATTCGGCACCTGCACGGCTACGTCGGGCTGCGGCCGACCGACGTAGTGGCAATGACCCAGCTCGGCGGCGAGCAATACCTGGATGGCGACATCGATGGGGCGGTGGCCACTCTCGAGCGCGTCCTCGAGCTCGATCCGGACCTTGGGCAGGCCCACTTCGGCTTGGGCATGGCGCTGGCAGACCTGCCCGAGAAGCATGAGCGCGCCATACGACACCTCGAGCGGGCCGTGAAGGCCGACCCCGACAACGCCATGGCGCTTTATCTGATCGGTCGTGTCCACGGCACATTGGGCAATCTGGATGCAGCTCTCGAGGCACTCGACCGGAGCCTCGCGCTGGACCCCGGTCAAGCCGACGCTCACTACCGGCTGGCGCTCGTTCACGCGCGGCTGGGCGACCGCGAGACAGCAGGCGTTTACCAGGCCCGGTTCCAGGAGTTGTCGCGAGCCCGTGTCGATCTGGAAGAGCGGGCGCGGCGCATCGAGCAGCTGAAGGACACCGCCGCTGCACTGGCCACGAGCGACCTCGATGCGGTTCGCCAGGCCGCCCGGCAACTGGCCGTGGAGGTGTCCGATGACCCCGATGTTCTGATCATGGTGGCGCAGGTCGAGCTGCGCTCCGGTGATCTGTCCGCCGCACTTGCTGCCACTGATCGGACCCTGGCACTCCGCCCGGACCACTTCGAGGCGCTGTACCTGCGCGGCATCCTCCTGCATCGCACCGGAAGCCACGACGCGGCACTCGAGGCGCTGGAGGCTATCCGCAACATCAACCCGTTGTACGCACCGACGCACGCGGCCATCGGCAACGTCCTGTTGGCACTCTCAGAAACAGCCGCGGCGGTGCCCGCGTACCAAGCCGCGATCGAGCTGGACCCCGACAATCCAGCCCACTTCCTGAACCTGGCCACGGCCTATGGTCGGCTTGGACATACGGGCCTAGAGGCCGACGCGTTGCAGCAATACCAGCGGCTGCTGGGCCAACAATCGCAATAGAGCCGGCGGATCTTCCCCGCGGCGATGATTAGTGAGTTCGTCCAACACCCTTCAGCGCAGGCCTTCCACCAGCATCAGATCGGCCCGGCTCCCCGTGCGGCTGCCGACGACAAACCACGTTCCGTCATTCGACACGGAAAACGCGGGGTGGTTGTAGGGCACTGATGCGCCAACCGGAGCGATGGGATAGGCGAGCCGCTTCTGTCGCCCTTCGCCCTCGAATACATGATCCACATGCCCGTTGGTTATGTCGGGTGCGTCGCCGCGCGAAGCATCTACTCGACCCGAACTTCCCCGTCCCGAAAAACGAGGATCTCGACCCCTGTTAACTCGTCCGCCCCGTCACGGCGGTCCACGGTGTCGGTCACTGTTGTAGTCGATCCCATCGACTCGACTCGGTACTCGGATGCTACCCCGGCGAAGGTTGCTCGATCGGTTCCAGCCCCACCCGCGATCACGTCGTCTCCGGCACCACCGATGAACGCATTGTCGCCTTCGTTGCCCGTCAAGATGTTGCTCTGGTCGTTGCCCAAGACGTTCGTGTCCTTGTTTCCCGTCAGGGTGATCTCCACGAGAAACCGCGACTTGTGCGTGTATTCGACGGCATCGTCGTGAACCATCATGAACGTCCCTTCGAACGAGGGATCGATGTAGGCGTTATAGGTTAGGTATTCGGGCCAGAACTCCTTGACCAGGTCGAACAACGGCCGGTCGCCGGCCATCATCTCAGCGCGTGTGTGGTACGGGTACTCATCACCGTAGGAGGTACCGTCGCCCTGGGGATCGTGGTCCCACAAGCCGAAATAGATATCGAAGCCGCTGATAATGTACTCGTGGGGCGCGGGCGACCCGTACTTGTATATCCCGGCATCTACAGCGCGCTGCTCAGCTTTCTCGATCGCTGCGTGGTACCCGGGAAGCGCCCCCTCGATGCCTTTCGCGTGCACCAGATGCATGATCTCCTCGTAGGAGGCGTCACGCGTGAAGAACCCTCCCGGCTCGGCCTCGTTGTGGAGGTAAACGTAGTCGCCCTCCACGGGAGATTCCGTGGCATACAGGTCCTGGAGAGCGAGTTCCGACTCCCCGATGATGTCGTACATCGCAAACGCCCTGGCTTGCGTGTCTGTGTAGATGAGCGTCGCGCGCACGTCTCCCATGCGGTTGGCGATCGCAGTCTTTTCACGTCCATACCTGGTACTAGGCGCATTCGTGAGGTGGTATCGGAGGATTTCCCGAGCCCGGGCCATCTGTAGATCGCTCACCCGCGACTGGCCGAGGATATGGATCGGCTTGCCGTTGGGAGCGACGTGTTTCGTGTATTTACTGAACAGGCCCGTCAGGGTCTTGCCAACGTTGGCTGGCAACGGCACGACGCCGAACTCCGACGACGCAGTGTCGATGTTGTCCAGTACCTCGTAGTCGATATCGACCTCGTCCGGAACGTCGTACTCAATCACCTCATTCGCACCTGGGCGATTCGGATCGGGCCCTTCCTGAGCGAAGGCCGTCGTGGCGGCGAACAACGTAGAAACCAGCAGGACCGACAATCGTTTCATTTCGAACCTCCTCTTAGTGTCCTGAGTCAGAAATCCGTTGCATATTGCTGGGCCGAGATGGGGGCAAGCTCAAGGCGCGATGAGGATGGCGATGCCACGCCCCTCGTCGACGAATCGCAACGCCGAGATTGCCCCCATATCGGCCCAGCCTTCCGGGTGGCGGCGGGACCGGACGCCTCCGGCGTCGGCACTCCTCGACGATGCTTATTGCATCGCCGTCGTCGCGCCTCCTGGGATCCGCCTCGGTCGCGCTCGCCACAATATGCAACGGATTTCTGACTCAGGCCACTTCTAAGAGAAGGCCTAGTTCGGTCAAGGGCAATGTGGTGCCCAGCGAAGAATCGATCTGCACGCCATGCTCCTATTCGCACTCTGGTGGACGAGGATTCAGGTCGTCCGGTGCATTCTGGGGTCCGTCCCGATTCGAGGCGCTGCAATCTAGCTGCCGAGCTCGAAGCTCGTAGTGACCTTCGCAGTCGCCCGGACCGGGCGGTCAGATCGATAACCGTTGGGTCGCGTCGCCCTACCGACCTCCTGGTTGCGGGTTAGTTCATGCTGCTGAAACCTCTACAGGTGCGCGCAACGGTTCGTACTCGTCTCCACTCAGCCACAGTCGGTGCAGCACAACGGCGAGCTTACGGGCGACAGCAACTGCTGCCTTTTTGTTGCCATGAGGACCACCGCGTCCGGCCAGCTTGAGCCCCCAGCGTCTGAGCTCAGTATCGGGCCCGAAGGGGCCCAGGATGTAATGCGCCGAGCCCACCAACAGGCGTCGGAGCATTTTGTCGCCCGCCTTGGTTATTCGTAGCGCAGGGTCCTTGTCCCCCGACTGCCGTTTCTTCGGTCTCAGTCCCAGGTACGGGCCCACGGCTCTGGAGGTATTGAACCGTTCCGGCTCCTCGAGCGTCAGCACATACGCCAGTGCGGTCAGAGCTCCGCCCCCGGCCACTTGCTGGAGCTGCTGTGTCTCCGGGTATCGCCCCTGGCACAGCTGCACGATCTGACGCTCGTATTGCTGGATGTTGCCCGTCAGCATGGCGATCGTTTCAAGCACCGGCTCGAGCGCTCCCTTGAGCCGCTCCGGTATGTGCTCTGGCGCGGTGCGCGCGAACGCCGGCGTCGAGCACCTGGGAATACGACAACCGGCCGACTTGACCGCACCACGCACATGGCTCACCAACTGCGTGCGGCTCTTTACCAGAGCATCTCGGCTCCGAATCACGGCTAGATCCGCTCGCGCTTGTCTGCCTCGATGCTGCACCGTCTTAAGCAGCTTTGGGTCCATTCTGCCCACTCGTGCCAGGTGCTCGGCATCCAACCGGTCGGTCCGTGCTCGCCATAGATCAGCTTCAGCCGCCTCGGGTTAGCCACCAGCACCTCATGACCCAGTTGCTTCAACTGCTCACTCATCCACGGCGAGTGCGTTCCAACCTCCAGCACTACTCGAGCGGGCTCCTCGCACCCGAACCGCCTCGCCAGCCCCTCCGGGCTCGTCCTCACCCGCCCTTCCTCCATCACCCTGCCCTTACTGTCGAGCACGCACATACGGCTGTACCGGTCGCTTACGTCCAGTCCAATCGTTACACTCCTCATCGGCCAACCTCCTTGGGCTTCGAGCCCGTTACGTTTGAAGAAACGTTTGCAGAGCCGTCAGGCTACTGCGTTCAGGAGGTTGGCCTTCTCATCTCATCTAGTTGGCAAGCTCTTCAACTAGCGGGGCGCGTCGTGTTCGAAGGAGAGTCACCGGAGTACGAGTGTCTCACCTGTGGCAAGGGCAACGACATCCATCAAAGATGAAGAGGACTATGAAGGGCCACCGTCCTCCCAGGACCCCCTCGTGAACCGGGGCGACCGCTCCTTTCTTCACAGCTACGCTGGACCCTCGACGGCCGCTGGAGCATCGGATGTGACATCCGCAGGTCGGGGGTTCGATTTCCTACGGCTCAGAGATTACGAAACACCTCGCGCGTGCCGCCGAAGTCGACCAGCGCCACCCAGCCACCGAACCAGCCCTCGAGCTCGTCGTCGCCAGCGCCCATCGCCTGTTCCCACACTGCCAGGCTGTCCCAGGTCGACGACCAGACGAACTTCCCCGGGGCATCGTTGCCGCAGAGCAGCTGCTGGTTCTGACCCGACCAGCCGGCGATGTCCTGGGCGCGGGCCATGTGCTGGCGCGCCCGATCGAGTCGGTCGATTCGCGCGATGTATGAGCTCCGCACCTCGATCTTGCGCGGCGTGTTGTCGGCCGGCGGTGACGGATCGAGCACGGTGAACACCTCTTGAGCGCCGCCGTAGAGCAAGCGCGGGGCGATCTCGGCTCGCCAGGCGCAGTATTCGTCGCATTGCTCCGCCGCCACCATCGCCGCTTCCCATGCAGCGAGGCTCGGCCACTGGAACGACCAAACGAACAGGCTTTGTTGCGCGTGGCCATGCAGCATCTGCTGAACACGGCCATCCCAGCCCAGAATCGGCCACACGGTTTCGCGGCACTGTTGCGCCAGCTCTTCGACAGGGCCCTCGGCGTCGGGCATCTTGACCCGATAGGAGCTGCGAACTTCGATCATTCGGTGCCTCTGTGACTCGGCCGGGCAAGCGGTCCGGCTCAGGTGTGCAGGTGGCAGGCCACGGAGTGGCCCGCGGTCGGTTCGATTAGCTGCGGCTCGAGCGTGTCGCAGTCCACGCCACGCTCGAGCATGGCTTGGCTCTTGACCGAGCATCGCGTACAGAAGTTGCAGCCCGCCGGAGGGTCAGACGGGCTCGGCATTTCACCGCCAACGGCCGCTGCCCGCGCCTGCCGTGCCCGCGCCGGATCGGCGATCGGAACGGCGGCTAGCAGCGCCTGCGTGTAAGGATGACGCGGGCTGTTGAACAACTCATCGCGCGGCGCACATTCGACCACCTTGCCGAGGTACATCACGGCAACACGGTCGCTGATCTGCCGTACAACGCCGAGATCGTGGGTGATCAGCAGGTAGGACAGTCCGAGCCGCTGCTGCAGATCCTTCAACAGAGCGACGATCTGCGCCTGGATCGACAAGTCGAGCGCCGATGTGGGCTCGTCGCACACCAGCACCTCGGGTTCGAGCGCCAGCGCCCGCGCGATGCCGACGCGCTGTCGTTGGCCGCCGGAGAGCTCGCGCGGCAGCCGTACACCGAGCGCGGGGTCGAGCCCGACGGTCTCGAGCAGCGCGTCGACCTTTCGGCGCAGCATGGCGCCGGCGAGCTGACGGTGGATCTCCAACGGCTCGGCGACCAGGCGCTCGATTCTCCATCGCGGGTTGAGCGCCGCGCCGGCATCCTGGAACACCAACTGCATGCGCGGGCGCAGCTTCGTCAGCTGCGCTCTGTTGAGGCTGCCTAGTTCCTGACCATCGAAGCGCACGCTCCCCGAGGTCGCCGGCACGAGTCGCAGGATGGCACGCCCCAGCGTGGTCTTGCCGCAACCGCTCTCGCCCACCAGCGCCAAGGTCTCGCCGCGAGCTACCGTCAGCGAAACGCCGTCGACGGCACGCACCACGCTGCGGTCTTGCCGCCAGGTGGTACCGGCCCGGCGTGGAAAATGAACCCGCAGGTCGGAGATGTCGAGCAGCGGCGCGGCGGCATTCATGATCGGGCGCTCACGCGGGTGGCTCCGACCCGACGCCGCTGCCGAGACCCCCGGCGCCGGGGACGCCGCCAACGATTCCATCCGCGCCCACGGCGTCGCGCCGCGCCAGTGCCATGAGCTCGCAGGTGTACGGGTGCTCCGGGGCGGCGTACAGATCGTCAACCGGGGCGGTTTCGACGATCTTCCCGGCCCGCATCACCGCCACCCGGTCGGCGAGGCCCGCAACCACCGCCAGATCGTGGCTGATCCAGATCAACGCCATGCCGAGATCGTCGCGCAGCTCCCGCATGAGATCGACGATCTGAGCCTGAACGGTCACGTCGAGAGCGGTTGTCGGCTCGTCGGCAATCAGCAGCTCAGGTTCGCCAGCCAGCGCCATCGCGATCATCACTCGCTGCCGCATGCCGCCCGACAGTTGGTGCGGGTAGGCGCCGGCCAGCTCTTCCGGCTGCGGGATCCCGACGCGCCCCAACCATTGCACCACCTGGCGTCGGGTCTCCGCGCCACCCCCGCCCAGGTGACGCTCGATGACCTCGCCGACCTGACGCCCTATCGTCAGCAACGGGTTGAGGGCCGACAACGGATCCTGGAATATGAAGCCGACGCGCTTGCCGCGCACGCTCGAGAGCCCCGCGGCGCCGAGCCCCAGCAGGTCGACGCCTCCCAGCGATACCCGCTCCGCCTGCACCCACGCCGGCGGTGCCGGCACCAGGCCGACGAGCGACATTGCGGCGACGCTCTTGCCCGAACCGGACTCGCCGACGATGCCGAGGGTCTCCCCGGCATCGACACTGAACGAGATCCCGTCGACCGCGCGTACCACGCCGGCGCCCGTATCAAACGTTACGCGCAGCTCGCGCACCTCGAGCAACGATTGCGCCACTAGCTAGTGCTCCTGATCATAAGTACGGTGACGTTTGCTCCTGCCCTCCGGGTGGCCGCGGGACCGGCCACCTTGGGCGTCGCGGCGCCTCGACGATACACCCAGCATCGCCCTCGTCGCCGCTCCTACAATTCGCCCCGCTCGCGCGCGCCACAAACGTCACCGTACTTATGATATCAGGAGCACTAGTCCTCGAAGCCCATCTCGGGGTTGAAGGCACCGCCGCCACTCATCTCCTTGCCGTCGAGAATGACGGTCGGCGTGGCCATCATGATGTCCATGTGGAAATCGCTCAGGCCAACGGTGCCACCGAAGTCGGGGTTCTGGTAACCGAAGCCGAAGTCGACCGCCGCCAGCTTGCGCTCGTCCTCGATCATGCGTCCGGAGATGCCCGCCTGGGGATTGAGGCCGAGGCTGAAGTGGCAGAGCTTGTAGATGGTCGGATCGTTGCAGCCTGCCAGCCACTCGCGCATGTTGTCGGCCTCGGAGCCGCCCTCGACCTTGGCGATCACGCCGTTCTCCATGGTCATGCTGTACGGGGTGTGCACGACGCCCTGAACGCTGTCGGAAGCATCGACGACGATGACCCCGTTTATGCTCTCCTCGACCGGCGCGATGTTGGTCTGCATGCCCGGAAAGAAGTCGTCCATGCCGGGGCGCTCGAGCTTGCCGGTGCCGAGATCGGCCTTGCGCGGCTTGAGCTGGAAGCTCACATCGGTGCCCTGCGGCGAGGTCACGCGGCAGATGTCGGTGGCCTCCCAGAGCTCGCAGACGCGGGTGCCGATGCGGATCATCTTGTCGATGTCGACGTGCAAGAGGGCACGGACGACGTAGTCCTCGACGCTGCTGACCTCCGTGTAGAGGATGCTGGTGCCGCCGGCCTTGGCGTCGAGCATCGCCTGCGAGGCATCGATGCCGTCATCGATGATCGACACGATGTACTTCGCGGCCTTGAAAGCCTCACAGAGAATCGGACCCGGATAGGCAGCCTCGTCGGGCTTGGCGAGCTGCTTGACGATCAGCTGGGTATCGGCGCCGGCGCGTACCCCGGCCGCCATCAGCGCGTGCGCCAGGTTGAGCTCGCTGCGGGTGTCGGCGAGCACCAACAGCGGATCGCCGGCACCGGGCTCGACCAGCCGTTTGATGGTGACCTCGGCAAACTCGTCCCAGAACTCTCTCGACTTCATCGGTCTCACTCCCCTGCTGATAGGCCCGCGCGCGGGCGCATCGTGATTCTTTCAGTATGGTCGGTGTCAGTTGTCGCGTGTGGCTCGGTATTCGCGCTAGCTCTCGCCGCTCAGGCTGTCCGGCGTCGGGAAGGCGCGCTTGCTTTGCGCGATACGCAGGCGCACCAGACTCTCCGCCATCATCGCCGAGGCCTGAATCGGATCAATGACCGGGATCGGCAGCTCGCGCTGCAGCCGGCCGATGACATCGAGGCTGCCGTAGCCAATCACCGCGTCGGCGCCGTCTTCCTGCATCGCCAGCCTCCCCTGCTCGATCATGCTCTCGGGTAGGCCCGCGTCGCGGCCGGCGAAGTCGAGGGAGCCACCCAACACCGAGCGCACCGAGGCGAGCTTGTCGGCGAAGCCGTACATACGCGCCAGGTCCTCGATGCAGCGCGACCCGTAGGCGCCGCACTGGTTGCCGTCGATCTCGCCCGGCATCAGGAATGAGAACCGCCGGCCGACCATCGAAGCGAAGTGCATCGCTGCCTCGGACTCGCCGATCACCGGGATGTCGAGGGCCTCCTTGGCACCCTGCACCCCGGGCTCGTCCAGACAGCCCATGGCGACGGCGTGGAAGCCCTCATCCTGCGCCAGCCGCGCCGCGTTGATGTGCAGCATGGCCAGCAACTCGGCGTCGTAGGTGCAGCCGATCGATTCGATCGGGGCATCCGGCAGGTCCCGCAGCTCGAACTCGACGCCCGGGTGCGTCAGCGGTGCCATCAGCTCACGATGCACTTCGCCCCAGGCCTGCAAGCCGTTACGGACCGGGATAATGGCGCAGATGCGAATGACCTCCATCATGTCTCCTTTGTGGCGCCGGTCGAGGCGCCGCTGAATCCCCTAGCCGGTGCCCCAGTCCCAGCCCCAGCCCCGCTCTGAAGTCGGTCGCCGAGGCCCTCGCCGATGAGGTTGAATCCGATTACCAACGCGAAAAGCGCCAGCCCGGGGAAGCTCGCCATCCACCACTGGTCGAGTAGGAACTTCTGACCCTCGGCTACCATGCGTCCCCACTCCGGTGTGGGCGGTTGCGCGCCCAGCCCGAGATAGCTCAGCGACGCCGCGGTCAACGCCACGAACCCGGCGTCGAGGGAAGCGCGTACGATGACCGGGTCGATGACGTTGGGAAGCACGTGACGGGTGACAATGCGGAACCGGCTGGCGCCGATGACGCGCGCCGATTCGACGAACTCCTGCTTGCGCACCGAGAGAATCTGCCCACGCACGAGACGCGCGTAGGCAGGCCACCAGAGAAATGCCACCGCGAACATCGTCTGGCGCAGCCCTCTACCGAGAACGGCGTTAGTGGCCAGCGCCAGGATCAGCGGCGGGAAGGCGAGAAACACGTCGGTGGTACGCATCAACAGGCCATCCAGCCAGCCGCCGATATACCCAGCCACCGAGCCCACGCTCACGCCCACGAGGATGGCGATCGCAAGCACCACCAGCACGGTGGCCAGTGTGGTGCGGGCGCCGTAGACGATGCGCGAGTAGACGTCGATGCCGACCCCGTCGGTGCCCAGCCAGTGCTGCGCAGATGGGGGCGCCAGCCGCCGCTCGAGCTCCAATCCAGCCGGATCCTGGCCGGTGAACAGGCCCGGAACCGCTGCCATCGTCAGGAACAGCGCCACGATCGCGCCTCCAACGATGAGGCGCCGATCGCGCGGCAGCATCGCTCGCAACCGCGTTGCTGCGGGCGGCATCATCCGCCACATTATCGACCCGCTACTCATAGTCGATCCGTGGATCGAGCTTGGCGTACACCAGATCGACCCCGAGGTTCACGAACAAGTAAACGGTGGTGGAGATGAGCGTTATCCCCATGATCACCGGAATATCGAGGCGGAAGATCCCGGTCCAGGCGTACGTTCCGAGCCCACCCCAGGAGAACAGGTTCTCGATCAGCACGGTGCCGCCGAGCAAGAACGCCACCTGTAAGCCGATCACCGTGGTCGTTGGCAACACGGCGTTCGGCAGCGCGTGCCGCAGCCACACGGTGCGCTCTGACAGGCCCTTGGCGCGCGCCGTTCGCACGTAGTCCTGGCTCAGCGCCGCGAGCATCGAGCTGCGCGTGATCCGTCCCACTTCCGAGACTCCGGCAATCGCCAGCGTTACCGCCGGCAGCACCAGGTGGCGGATCGCATCGAGGAAAGTGCTCCACTGACCGGCGAGAATCGCGTCGATCGTGTACATCCCGGTGACAGTCGGCGGCGACACCGTCTCGAGCCCCAGGCGGCCGGCGATCGGTAGCACCCGCAGCCAACCCGCAAAGACAAGCTGCAGCAACAAGGCAAGAAAGAACACCGGCATGCCGACACCGACGTAGGAGAAGCCCAGGAAGCCGCGATCGAGCCAGCTTCCTCGTGCGGTCGCCGCCCGCACACCGAGCGGGATTCCGACCCCGATCGTGATCACCATCGTCGCCAGCAACAGCTCAAGCGTCGCCGGAAAGAAGATCAGCAGCTCGCGCCCGACGTCCTGCTTGGAGGTAAGCGACGTACCGAGATCGCCGTGCAGCAAACGCCCCATGTAGAGCGCGTACTGCACCGGCAGCGGCCGATCCAGACCGAGGCGCTCACGCACCCCATCGAGCTGCTCCGGGGTGGCGAGCCGACCCGCCGCCGCACGCGCCGGGTCGCCGGGCAGCAGGTTGGTGAGGAAGAAGGCCACTAGGCTAACGCCGATGAGCACCGGAACCATCTGTAGCACGCGCCGGGCCACGTACCGTCTCATCGGCGGCGTCTCATCGGCATCGCTTCACGACAGCGTGTCATCGGCGGGACCTCATCTGGCCTGCCACATCGGGTAGAGGTTCTGGGTCAACGGGTGTCCGAGGCTGACGGAGTAGCCATACAGGTCGTCGCGCTGGGCCGACATTCCGACCATCGTGACGCTGACGGCGAAAGGCATGTCGGCGAGCCACAGCGTCTCGACCTGCCGATAGAGGGCGCATCGACGTTCCGCGTCGAGCTCCTCGGCAGCCGCATCGAGCAGCGCGTCCATCTCGGGATTCTGATACCAGGCGAAGTTGTTGCCGCCGTTGCCGGCCTGCCCGGAATGCGCCAGCGAGTAGAGAAAGTGATGCGCCTCGGGGCCCGGAGCGAATAGCCAGATCGTGCCGATGTCGGTGGAGGTCTCCAGCCGGGAGTAGTTGGCGACCTTGGCGTCCCACTCGATGTCGACCGCGTTCACGCGGATGCCGAGCTTCGCAGCCCCGGAGCGCAGGATCTCGAAGATCGGCGTCTCACCGGTAGTGCCCTCGAATGCCATGGTGAGCTCGATCCGGCCCGGCTCGATGCCGGCCTCGGCGATCAGGCGCCTCGCCGCTTCGAGGTCGGTGCGCGGGCGTGGTGACTCGGGGCTGGCGCACTCACCGCGAGCCGGCAGCACTCCGTACGGCCATTCGGCATTGCCGCGCATGAGGTGCTCGAAATGTCCCTGGTAGTCATAGCTGAGCGCCAGCGCCCGGCGCACGCGCGCATCGGCCAGGTGCTCGCTCTGGGTGTTGAAGGCGATGTAGGCCTGATTGAGCGTCGGATCGCGATTCACCACGATGCCGGGCTCATCGGCGAGCGCCTCGAGGGTGTCGGCGCTCGACAGGTAGATCCAGTCGGCATCGCCATTGACCAGCGCGATGCGCCGCGCTACCTCCTCGCGGATAACGCGGAACACGGCGCTCTCGATGTGCCGCTCGCCCCAGCCACCGTGGTACTCGGGAAAACGCTCGACGGTGAACTGCTGCTCCGGCTGGAACGACACCAACCGGTAGGGCCCGGCGCCGGCGTCGTGGGTCTGCAGCCAGCGCTGGCCGAAGTCGCCCTCGAACTCGTTGGCGCGTATCAAATCGCCGTTGGCGATATAAAGGCGGGTCATAGCGCCCAAGAAGCCGGGGAACGGCGCCTGCAGGTCGACGGCGACGCGCCTTGGATCGATCACCTCGGCACCTATCACCGGCGTCAGGTAGGCCCAGACTCCGATCTTCAGCGCCAGCATGCGCTCGATGGTGTATTCGACATCCTCGGCAAGGACGGGTGTGCCGTCGTGAAAACGGGCGTCGTCGCGCAGCGTGAACACGTAGCGGCGGCCGTCCTCCGACACCTTGTACGACTCGGCCAGGGCAGGATGTAGCTCGGTGGTGCCCGGTGTGTACTGCACCAGCGCGCTGTAGAGGTTGATGATCGGGTTATCGACGCGGCTGTCGAGCGCCGCCACCGGATCGAGCGTCGGCGGAATGCCCTCGGTGAGCAGCACCAGGTGGGTGCGCTCGCCGGCCGGTGCGCAGGCGAGCGGCAGGACGAGGAAACCCGCGACAAGGAGGCCAGCGACGACGTTGGCCGCGGCAAACCGGGCCGCGACGAGGTTGACCACAGCGAAGCGCGCCGCGGCGATAAACGACGCGAGGCTCAGCAACACCTGGCGCGGCGATGCGGCTAGCGCCTTGCGACTACACCGCTGGCCGGGACAAATGCGGCTCAGGCAAATGCGACTCGAGCAGATGATGCGAACAAGCGCCTCCCATGTGTGCGACCTCGAGTCGTGTCGGCTCGAGCCCACGCCCCACGGGCGCCCGGTTACTCCGGAACACGAATGCAGTTCGTATATTGTATCCAACTCCCACCTGAACCACTGAAGGAGGCGCGGTCCGGCGATGCGACGAACGATGCGGCTGGCACTCATCCCGTTGCTCTTGGCATCAACCCTGCCGGCAGCGCTGTCGGCCGGGGCCGCTCAGGACGACGTGCGCATGCTCGACGCCCGCGCACGCTTCGAGACGTTGCACCTGATCCGGCAAGACAAGTTTGACCTGATCCTGCCCGGCGCCATGCGCGACAACAACGTCGACATGTGGATCCATGTGATTCGCCTGGGCAACCCCGACCCGCTGGAGCTCGATCTGGGCGCCGAGTTCGGCACGTTTGTGTTCAGCGATCGCGGCGGTGATCGCATCGAGCGCGCCGTGCTCGGCGGCTTCGGCAGAGGGCCCGGCATGCGGGAGACCTACGATATCTTCGGTTCGCCGGGCGACCTGCGACAGATGGTCGATGAGCGCGACCCGCAGCGCATCGCCATCAACATGTCCTCTTGGCTGGGGGTTGCCGACGGCCTGTCACACACCGACTACGAGCGCATCACCGAGGAGCTCGGACCCTACGCCGAGCGCCTGGTGTCGTCCGACCAGCTGATTACCGACTTCCGGGTACGTCGGGTCGAACGTGAGATCGCCGCCTTCTCGACCGCCGGCGAGATCACCCGCCGCCTGAACGAGAGGGCACTGAGCAACGAGGTGATCACGCCGGGTGTCACCACCCGCGAGGACGTCGCCTGGTGGGTGCAGGAGCGCCTGCTGGAGATGGGGCTGCGCTCGTCGTTCGGCATCAGCTCCCCCGGAATCCTGTACTCGGCCGCTGCCGACGCTGGGGGCGGTCGCAGCGACGTCATCCGGCGCGGTGATTTCCTCTCCTACGACATGGGCGTCCGATACCTGAACTTCGGCACCGACTTCAAGCGCCACGCCTACATCATGCCGGAGGGCGAGACCGAGGTGCCCGACTTCATCCAGCACGCTTGGGATCGTGGCCACTTCGCCCGCCAGGTGATCAAGGACAACATCAAGGTCGGCCGCACTGCCAGCGAGACGCTCGCCCACCTGGCGCAGGTTTTCGAAGACCTCGACTACGTCTATACGCCGTTTACCGATGTTGGCCAGGAGGATCGCGCTATCATCGCAGCACTGGAGAACGATCCACGTTCCGGCATCTCGATCGACTGCCACACGGTGGGCAACACGGGCAACAGCGAGGTCGCAGTAGGACCGTCGTTCGCGCCGTTCCGACCGGATCGAGCGCATGTGGTGATCCAGCCGAACAATATTTTCTCGCTCGAGTTCGTCGTCCACACGGCGATCCCGAACGGTACCCGGCTGGCGATCAACTTCGAGGACAATGCCATCGTCACGGAGAATGGCGTCGAGTGGCTGTATCCGCCCAACCCACGCATCTTGATCGTGCGCTGATGGGCAACCGGCAGTGGCGTTCAAGCTTGTTCCTGATCTTGTGGGCAGCTGTATGGGTCGTCGGGTGCGGCACCCCGGAGGGCGGTGACTCGGCGGGGGCCGCCGGCTCACCGGGCAGCGACGCGACGGGCAACGACGCACTGGGCAGGGACGCGGCCGCAATGCCACCCGTCGCGGGTGCATCGATTGACGGCGAGACGGTGACCGAGCCGCCTGAAGGCGTTCCCCCCTTCTATCGCAAGTATCTCGACGCCGAGGGAGTGGAGATCGTCAGCTCCGACGCGGTTCCCGACGCGGCGCTGGTGGCGGCGCGACGGAATATCCTGCACCTGCTGAGCAAGCGGCCCGATGTGCACCAGGCGATGTTGCAGCAGGCGCCGCGCATCTCGATCATGGCGATCTCCGAGACCGCCTCTGATTTGCCGGAGTTCGACGCCGGTGCCGACGGTGAGTGGGGGCTCGGACAGATGCCCGGCGACCCCGCCAGCTTGGTGTCGGAGCGTGGCATCTGCTATCCGGGGAACAACGAGTATCGTGCCAACTTCCTGCTGCACGAGTTCGTTCATGCGATGCAAAACCTCGGTTGGGCGGCCACCGACCCGGGGGTGGAGGACGAGATCTTTGTCGCCTACCGGGCGGCGGTGGCACGGGGAGAGTTCGCGGCGCCTGTGGGCGAGCCAGAGAACGTCACCCCGGCCGATGCATTCGGCGACGACGAGTACCTGACCCACAACGTCAACGCCTGGTTCGATCTCGACGAGTCGCTGCCAGGACCCTGGGTCGATGTGCAGATCGGCGACAGCGGGCCGCGCTCCGGCACGCGCGAGCAGCTGCGCCAGCGCGACCCGACGCTTTACGCGCTGATCGAGCGGTTCGTGCCCGACTCGTTGGGCGATCTGATGAACGGCTGTGTTGGCAGCTAGAGCGCCCGCCGTCGGACTGCTGGCGCTCAGCGCAGCGCTCGGCATGCTGCTCGGGGTCGAGGATGCCGG
Source organism: Acidobacteriota bacterium (assembly GCA_965205505.1). Lineage (GTDB taxonomy): Bacteria > Acidobacteriota > UBA890 > UBA890 > WLXD01 > DASCOT01. The sequence continues at coordinate 371,221 of CBDBHB010000009.1, read as the reverse complement.
TGCGCGAACAGCCGAGAGACCTGAACAAACAGCGGACGCCGGCGCGCAGCCAGCCGACGAGCAACCTCGACAGAACGACGAGGCCAGCTCCCAGACGCCTGAGCTGCGGCGCATCTACTCCACCGCCACGGTCACCGATCGCCCGATCTCCTCGACCACCGCGGCGGTGTTCGTGATCGAGCGCGCAACCATTGAAGCGCTGGCGGCTCGCTCTGCCGCCGAGCTGCTGCGATTCGTGCCCGGCGTGCAGCTGCTCACCGACGGCTCGCGCGGCGGCTCGACGGCAGCGCAGATACGTGGCGGCGACCCCAACTTCACGCTCGTGCTGCTCGACGGCATCCCGCTCAACGACACCAACGACCAGCAGGGTGGAGCGTTCAACCTCAACAGCTTGCCGACAGAGACGATCGAGCGCATCGAAGTGGTTTCCGGACCGCTGTCGGCGCACTTCGGCTCCACCGGGTTGGCAGGTGCAATCAACATCATCACCCGGGCCGGGCCGGCGGGCGCGGGCGCGCCGGTGGGCGGCACAACGTCCGGCGCAGCGGCGCCAGGCGGCGAGGGGCCGTCGATCAGTGCCGCGATCGAGGGCGGTTCGGCATCGTTGGTTCGCGCCTCGACGCGGATCAGCAACTCGAAGCAGAGCCATGACTATTCCGTCGCGCTGCAATTCGAGCGCGAGCAGGGACGCATCGGCGACGACCGTTTCGAGCAGTTCGACGCCCAGGCGCGGCTCGGCTTGCGGCCCACGGCGACAACCGATCTTCAGCTCGCCGGTCGCGTCGCTAGCTGGGACGCCGATGACTACCCTGTCGCCTCCGGCGGGCCGATCTTCGGGTCTGGCGAGCTGCGCACGTCGCGCAACGACGAGCTCAGCCTGGGCGCCGATCTGACCGTGAGTCCGACCGATCGACGGCAGTTCCGCTTCAACGCCTCCGTTTACCGCCACACGCTCGACCGAATCAGCCCCGCCGTGCCGCCGCTGGTGCCGGCTGCGGTCGAACACGCCCGCTTCACCCGCGCCCGCCTCGGCGCCTCGGCTGTCTTCCGGACCTCCGATGTCGGCTTCGTCAGCGCTGGGTTCGATGTAACGCGGGAGAGCGGCGACGTCGCCAGCGTGCTGGCGCTGCCGCCCTTTCTGGGCGGCGACATAGCCGGTGATTACAACGTCACCCGGACCGTCGGCGGCCCTTTCGCCGAACTCGTGTTGGAGCTCGCCGACGTCGTTGTCGAGGTTGGCACTCGGTTGGACTTCTCGGACAGCAGCGACGCGCAGTTCAGCCCACGGTTCGGTATCGCCTACCGAACCGGTAACGACACACGGATTCGCGCCTCGGTCGGGCGCGCCTTCAAGCTGCCCAGCTTCTTCGCGCTCGCCAGCCCGCGGGCGCTCGGCGGCAACCCAGATCTCCGGCCCGAGACCTCGTGGGGCGCCGATCTCGGCCTGCAGCACGAGTGGCGCGAAGCCGGCGTGAGCCTCGGGGTGACGGCCTTCTACAACCGCTTCAGCGATCTCGTCGACTTCGATTTTGAGACCTTCCAGAACATCAATCGCGATGCTGTGGAGACGCGCGGCGCGGAGATGAGCCTAGGATGGCGAGCCGACGATCGCTTCAACGTCGCCGTCACCGCTACATATCAGGAAGTCGAAGACCTGAGCTCCCCGGAGCCGTTGTTGCAGCGACCCGAGTGGCTGTCGAGCCTTCGCGCTACCTGGAGAGCACACGATCGAGTGCTGCTGGCGCTCGACGTCCAGCAGGTTGCCGGCAGCTTCGACCGCCAGCTTCCCGTCCCCGGTCGAGACCGTGTCGATGGTCGCACACTGCTGGGGATGAGCGGCTCATGGAAGCTCGCGCCGCAGGTCGCCGTCGTCGCGCGAGCCGACAACCTCGCCAACGCCAGCTACGAGACGCTCATCGGGTTCCCGGGTGCCTCGCGATCGCTCCGCGTCGGGGTTCGATACACCGGACGCTAGCAGGCCGTGGTGGCCGTCCAAAGGAGATCATCCTTACTATTGTAAGGAGATGGACAGAATGACCAGCAAGGTTCGCCTCCGCCTTCGTCGTCGACGCCTCGTCGCTCAGACGCCCAGCCGCCGGATCCTCGGGATGGCCCAGAGGATGAGCCCGAACGACACCGGGTGCAGCAGGCTGACGATGGCGAATATCGGCGCGTAGCTGCCTGACGAGGCCAGAATCCAGCCCACCAGGGCGGCGAAGGCCATGCCGCCGAAAGCGCCGGCGGAGCCGATCAGGCCTGCCACCGAGCCTACCTGGCTCTTCGGGTAGAGGTCGGCCGGCAGCGTCTGCACGACGACGTTCCAGATCTGATGCCCCATGAACGCCAGGCTGATGAACAGGATGGCGATGCCCGCCGGCACCGAAACTACTAACGCCGCAGCCGGCATGAGCGCGGCGCCGAGCCCGAGGGTGATCTTGCGGGCGCGATCGAGGCTCTGTCCTCGCCCCAGCAACCGGCTCGACAGCCAGCCACCAAACAAGCTGCCGCAACCGGCCGCCGCATACGGAATCCAGGCGAAGTAGCCGACCTCGGCGATGTTGAAGCCGCGTACATCGAACAGGTACTTCGGAATCCAGAAGATGTAGAAGTACCAGACCGGATCGGTGAGGAACTTGATCACCAGCAGACAGCGCAGCTCGCGGTGTGCGAACAGCGTCAGCCAGCGCGGGCCTTCTTCGGCGGCGCCCCCGGCCTCCTCACGGTGCGCCACGCTGATGAGCTCCAGCTCCTCGGGGGTGATGCGTGGGTGCTCGTGCGGGAGCCGGTAGAAGAAGGCCCAGTACAGACACCAGAGCAGCCCCAGCCCGCCAGCGACAAAGAACACCCAGCGCCAGCCCAGGGCGATCATGATGAAGCTGAACAGCGGCACTGCGATCACCGAGCCGATGCTCGACCCGGTGTTGAACAGCCCGAAGGCAGTGGAGCGCTCGCGCGCCGGGAACCACTCGGACACCGCCTTGCTCGAGGCAGGAAATCCCCCACCCTCGCCGACCCCGAGCAGGAACCGCGACACGGCGAGGCCAACGAAGCCGTTGGAGAAGCCGTGGGCGATCACCGCCAGCGCCCAGAACACGTTGATCAGCAGGAAGCCAGCGTAGGTACCGAGGCGGTCGACCAGCCGCCCGCCTACGGCGTACATGATGGCGTAGGCGAACAGGAACAGGCTATTGAGGGTGGCATACTGCGACTCGCTGATCGACAGCGCCACCTGCACCTGGATGATCACCACCGACAGGGTCATCCGGTCCATGTAGTTGTTGGCCGTGTCGAGCGTCACCACCCCGGCGACGCGCCAGCGGATGTTCCTGATCGTGCGGGCCATGCCTGCTAGCAGGCCGTGGTGAAAGTGTGGTGGGTCTGGTTACGGCGAGTTGGGGCCAGATGCAAGGCGGCCTGACACTGGCGATACCCTAGCCATCGTCGAGGAAGGCCAACGCCGCAAATGGCCCCAAATCGCCGTAACCCTTCGGGCGACAGGGGGTTGCGCGCGTTTGCTGCGTCGTTCCTCGTCAACGATGGGGTAACCATCGCCTCCTCCTCTCTCCTCGCCTCCACTTCGCAAGACCCTGTCGCCAGACCCACCACACTTTCACCACGACCTGCTAGCGGCGCACCCACTCGAGCCGCGCGACGCGATAGCCGCTCAGATCTGGCATCACCGCGGCGACATAGTAGCTGTCGGCCTCGCGGACCACCCAGGTGGCCTCGCTGTCCAGCGTCGTCACCAGGTAGCGGTCATCACCAACACCGAAGTCGAGCGGATCGGTGGATCGGTAAACAGAGGTCAGCATGCGCCCCCCGACTGCCGGGCTCGAGTGCGTTCGGAACAGGTAGTACGCCTGTGCTTCATCGATCCACAGCACGGCGGGCACCTCGCCGTCGAACCAATCGCTACCGGCGCTACCACCTGCCGAGACGATGATCGACTCGCTCCAGGTCATCAGGTCGGGTGAGGTGCGTGCATAGACCGATCCCACTCCGCCCGGGTTGGCCGTGTAGTAGACATAGTAGGTGCCATCGAATTGCGTGATCATCGGATCACGCGTGCTGTTGCCCAGCCCCTCATCGAACGCCCCGGCGATGCCGTCGTCGCCGATCTGGCGGGTGAACCCCTTGCCATCAGGGCTGCGCGCGAAGCAAATATGCTCCCAGTCTCCGTAGGCAAGAATCCATTCGTCGCCGATCCGCGTTGCGTGCGGCGACTGCAGGCCGCCGGGAGTCTCGCCGACGCTCGAGTCGGCCATCATGGCGATGCCCACAGGCTGCCAGTCGATGTCGGTAATGCGAGCACCTTCCCAGCGAAAGAAGAGCCGAGTATTGCCGCCGACATTGGTCTTGCGGATGCAACCCCACAGCTGCCAAGTTCCGTCGGCCGCCTGCCAAACGCCGAAGGCGGTGGGCTCCTGCTCCGGGCTGGTGAACTCGCCCAGATCCGGATTGCCGGCGATCCGCCACCACTCGCCGTTGATCTCCGGTACCAGCACACCGGCCGCAACTTCCTCCACCTCACCCCCTGGCCGACCACACGCCTGCATCGCGCCGCCGAGCAGCGCCGCGACCATGATCCAAACGACAGGTGAGCTCCCGATGCCTGCAACAATCAAACCAGACAGCGGCTTCGGCATCGGCGTCAGCGAATTACGTGCCAATCGGGAGCTCGATTCAGGAACTCGAAGCCGTTCTCGGTAAAGGCCACTATCTGACCGTGGCCGAGCTCCAGACCTTGCTCGCCCCAGCCTTTGATGGTGACATCGATATGCGGCTCGAAGGCATAGAGGGTGTTGTGGTGCAGCGTGTGGTCGTTGGTAACGATCGACGTCGACGCGTAGCCCGGGCCCGACGTCATGCCTACCACCGCGGTCTTGGTCGACAGCATCCAACCGTCACGGTGGAAGCGAAGCATGTATTTCGGCGGTGGATGAAAGTCGTTGGTTGGCGGACCGGCCAGGTTGTCGGGGAACGTCAAGGCGTTGGATGCCGCGACGATCTCCTTGCCGGTTCGCCCGACCTTGAACTCGGCGGCGAACTGATCCTGAATTGCATTCGCCGAGTCGAGGGCATCCACCAGCTCGACAGGAACTTCGGTCTCGCCCTCGCGCAGTACGTAGGCGTATTGGTGCGTATCGGTAACCAAGCCAAACATGAACACGTCGGTGTCGACTCGTAGCACATCACCGCGTCGGATCACCACGTCGATATCGTTGCGGGTGCGGGCGCCAACGACATGCTCCATCGGGTCGTCGTACTTCTCGATGTCCGCCAGACTGCGCTGGATCGAGATGCTCGGGTGGTTCTCGTGCTCGATCCCCAGGTCGAGCATCCGTTGGCGGAACCACCAGTTGAGATCGTCCGTCGTGGTCACGTTCGGAGTGACGGTGGCGCTCGATAACGCCTCGGCGATGATCTCGTTCGCCAGCCCCACGACGTCGCGGAAGCGCTCGATCATCTCGGCGCTGACGGTCTCGTACCAGCGTACGCCGAGCGTCCACGAGTCGACCGTGCGCGAGGCATAGCTTCCCAGCGCTGTGAGCATCGGCTCGTTGTCGAACAAGCTGATCGCGATAGTGTCGGGATCACGTTCGGCAACGAGCTCGCCAATGTGGTCGTAGCTGCGCGGCTCGACGTACTCGATCTCATCGCCGTTGTCGTAGAACAGCAGGAACACCGGCTTCGAGTCGCCGTACTGGCCGTCGAAGATCATGCCGCGCAGATCGGCTGGTACCAGCGATGAATACACCGGCCCTTCGTTGTTGTAGTAGAGGTCGGCCTCGTTGTCGCGAATGATCCACAGATCGACGCCCTGCTCACGCATGACCATCGGGAGCACGTTTTCCCGCTTCCACTGGGTCCAGCGTTCGGCGATCTCGACGCGCTCACGCAGCGGCGGCAATCTGCTGGCGTGGGGTCCGTCGGTGGCTTGCCGGGGCGAGGGCGCCACCTGACAGCCTGCCACGGCCACGGCGATGACGGTCGTCGTCCAAAGAACTCGCGCGCGCATGTTACCTCCCTTCGGGACCCGATCGCGCCTTGGACGACGGGCGACCGGCATTTCGGACCTCATTCGCCGACCCCAGGGTGATCGTCGCCCGATCACGTCCCGCCTGAGCAGCGCGAACCTCCAGCAACACCTCAGCGCCTGCTTCAGCGTAGACGCGCCACTCGATCTTCTTGGTCGATTCGTCGGCACCGGCACCCCAGCGCCAGATGTACGAGTGCCTGCCGAGGATATGCCCGGCGTTCTGCAACGCGCCGCCCTCGACCTCCCCGCCGTCGACCTCGAGCTCGGCCAGAATCGGATTGTCACGCCGGATCTCCAGCGCCTTGCGGCTCACATAGGTCGGCAGGTAGCCCTGGTTCTGCAGCGTCGCTACCACCCGATACTCACCCTCGGCAACGCGCTCGGCCGACAGGCCGGCGATCTGGAGCGCCGGCGCCTGGTCGGCGATGTAGAGCAGGAAACGGTAGTGCAGGTCGGCCTGGTCACGCATGCGCTCGTCCAGGCCCGGCGGCATGCCGCGCGGCCCGCCGATCTCCACCTGCCCAAGCGTCGGATGCTCGTAGCGCTCCCAGTGACTCCAGAGCTCGCCGCCCTTGTCCTCATCGTTCCAGCGCAAGATCTCGAACACGGTGACGTAGCGATCACCGTCGTAGTCCTTACCGATGGCCATGCCCTCGGGCATCAGGGCGTGAATGCCGCGGCTAATATAGGCCCAATCGATCTCGCAGCCGTGCTGCACGTCGGTGTAGGCGCCGGCGGCGATCTCCTGGCTATAGTAGTTGTTCTCGATGATGTTGCCGCCGCCCAGCGCCGACCACACGGCCCCGATGCGCGTGTAGAACTCATTGTCCTCGGGCGCCATCCAATCGTACGGGTGGTGCAGGCCGGGCCGAGCAGTGTAGTTCCGCGCCGTCTGATCGGCGTGCATGTTGTACTGGAAAAAGATGTTCTTGTGCCCGGTAATGAAAAACGCCGCGGCACGCACCTCGGGTAGCGAAAACGGGAAGGGCCCGCCGCCGGGCTCGTCGGGCCGCCACTCGGCTCCCCAATCGCGATTGAAATCAGAGGGCGGCGGATCGAGGCCGACGTTGCGCTCGAAGCCGTTCACCGTGAGGTTGATCTCGTCGATCGGGTACAGCGGCTCCACCCCTTCCGTGTAGATGGAGTAGCGCTCCTCCGGTGGCACCGGGTGCTCGATCGGTGGCGGAGCCTCGCCGGTTGGCTGCCAACGCGACGCGGCTCCAACGGCGGTCGAGCCGAGAACTTGCTGCCCGCTCGAACGCCAGCGCTTGGTCTCGTCGTACTCGGTCGCCACGTAGTTCCAGCGCCCATTATCGCGGGCGCGGAGACGTAGCATGACGCGGCTGTCCTGTGGACTCTCGTACCACCAACCGTCCGGATCCTTCACCCGCATGCTGCTGATGTAGCCGTCGCCGTCGAGGTCGCGGCCAGCCTGCCGCTGCGGCTCGTGGCCGGGCCACGACGGATGCCGGGTCAGCGAGCGCTCGCCGCCATCGGCGTCGAACATCGGCACGATGTAGAAGACGCGGCTGTCGATCAGACGAGTGACGACATCATCAACGCCGTACGTCTGCAGCAACCGCTCGATGATGTACATGGCGCGGACGCGGCCGTTCGCCTCGTGCGCATGGAGGTTCCCGTCGATCCACAGGCCCGGCTTCGAGTCTCCCGGGCCAGTCGCGGAGCTGGTGATCTCCATCAACCAGAGATCTCTGCCCTCGGCCGTCTTGCCGATGCTCTGCAGGCTGGCGATCTCCGGGTGCTGCGCCGCCAGCTCCTGAAGGCGCTCGGTAACCTCCGCATACAGCGGATACGGCCAACGGCCGAAGTCGTAGTCGATGTCGGTAAGCTCATGAGCGATGGCGTCGAGCGAACCTTGCCCGGACGCGCTCGGCGCAATCATCGAGGCCATCAGCAGTATCAGCAACAGTGGTCGCATCGGTCGCCTCATCGGATTTCCAGGGTGCGCCGGTCACTGCCGGCCTTGTGGGCGGCAGCGCGCACCTCGACGATCACCGGACCAGACCCGCGACGGCGAACGGTCCAGGTTGCGGTCTTCGACGGCACCTCCTCTCCTTCGTCGGCCCACTGGCGGATGAACGTGAGCTTCCCCACCAGGTGCCCGACGTTCTGGGAAGCGTCGCCCTCGACAATCTCGCCGCCGTCGACCGTGATGTCGACCACCACCGGGAAGTCGCGAGGCCGGATGCCGAGCGCCGCGCCCGGCCCGGCGACGTTGGATGATCCGCCGATCTCCAGCGCCCGCTGCGTGACGTAGGTCGAGATCCAACCCTCGTTGCGGATCTCGGCCTCGACGGTGAGCGTGCCGTCGGCGTTCTGAGTCGACATCACGTTGACGACGCGAACCTCGGGCGCCAGGCTCGCGATGTACATGAAATAGCGGAAGGACCGGTCGGTGCGGAGGCGCATCATGTCGCCGATCGATGGCGGGAACGGCCCCGTGGGCGACACTCGGTAGCCGCCGATCTCGATCGGCCCCAGCTCCGGGTGGTGATCGTAGGGCGTCCACGGCTCAGCGAACTGGCCGCCCATCTCCTCGATGTGCCAGCGCTCCAGCTCCTGGCGCGTTACTTCGCCGCTACCGTCGTAGTCAATTCCCGAGCCGCCGACCTCGCTGCCGAAGCCGTAGATCCCCTGGTGCAGGTATGCCCAGTCCGGCGGCAGGCCACCGATCGTGGCGCCGATGCCGGCCGGCGTGTAGTAGTCGCTGAACGTCTGATCGCCGGGGCTCAGCACCGACCACGCCACCTCGAGGCGCCGGTAAACGTCGTTGTCCTCGTGGTGCATGTCCTGGTACGACCCGTTGCTGAGCGGCCGGATCATCCACTCTCGGCCGACGCCACCAGCATGGATGTCGTGCATGAAGAAGATGTTCTTGCGATCGGTCATCTCCTTGGCTACCGCATAAATCTCCGGCAACGAGAACTGGAACTCGCCCGCCCCGGGGTCCTCGGATACCCATTCGGCACCGAAGTTGCGGTTGTAGTCGGGCTGCTCGCGGCGCCCGGTCCAGTCGCGCTCGCGATCTTTGACCTCCCATCCGGTGTCACCTGTGGACCGCCAGACGTAGCCGAGGGGATCCATGTGCCAGTCCTCGTCCAGCAGCCTGCCTTCGGGAAGATACTGATACTCCTCGTCGTCCGGGCTGTCCTTCCAACGCATCTGGGTTATGTAGCCGTCGTTGTTGAGATCGGCACCCGGCTGCTCGTGTTCGTTGTAGCCCGGCCAAGCCGGATGCGAGGTAAGCGCCAGCTGCCGCGAGTCGGGGTTCAAGTCGGTCAGAACGTAGAAGGTTCGGGTATCGAGGATCTCTGTTACAGCAGGGTCGACGCCGTACATCGCCGACGCTCGTTCGACGAAGTACTCGAGGTACACGGGTCCGGGCGTCTCGTTGGGGTGTAGCCCGGCCTCGATCCAGATGCCCGGCTTCGACTCGCCGTCGCCGGTCTCGAAGTTGGTGATCTCCATCATCAACAGCTCTCTGCCCTGGCGACTGTCGCCGATGTGGTGGGCGCGGACGATCTGCGGATACTGGGTCGCGAGCTGCCGCAGCCGAGCATTGACGGCCGCCGGCAGGCGATACGGCCATCGATCGAAGTCGAACTGTTCCTTCGTCGGCTCGAAGTCGACGAATTCCTCGAACCGCTGGGCGTCGGCCGGGCCGGCCGCCAGCAAAACAGCGATCACCGCGGCCATCGAGCCGAGCCGTACCCGGCTTGCCGTGTTGCCTCGCCGCATCTGGACTCCCTCCCGGCGCCTCATTGGCCGATCTCCGTCGAGGCGGTCGCATAGCCTGATTTCGGCGATCCAACCCGAACGGAGATGCTTGCGGCTGCGTTCACTCGCACCACCCACTCGAAGTCAACAAGCGGCGGTGCCGCCTCGAACGCCCCCTCGACGAACCCCTTCATGTGCCCGAGGTTCCTCTCCGAGCCACCCTCGACAACCTCGCCGCCCTCGACATCGATCGTCGCCAGCACCGGCAGGTCGCGGCGGAGCTCGATGGAGCGGCGCGTCACGTAGGTCGGCAGCCCACCGATGTTCTGCAGCGTCGCGGTCACCCGGTGCAGGCCGTCACCCAGCGGCTCGGTCGACAAATCGGCGAGGGCGATCAACGGCGACAAGCCGGCGATGTACAGCAGCAAGTCGTACTGGGCCTCGGAGTGGAATTGCAGCGTTTCGTCGAGCGCCGGGGGCATCCCCCGGGACCCGCCCACCTCGACAGTTCCGAGCGCCGGATGCTGCACCTCGACCCAGGCTGACTCGAACATCCCGCCCTTCTGCTCGCGGTGCCAACGCTCCTCTTCCTGCGGCCGGATCCAGCCATCCTGGTTGTAGTCCCAGCCCGATCCGTTTACCTCCGGCGTGAGGCTATGGAGACCAGCGTCCATGTAGGCCCAGTCATCCATGAAGCCGGCCATGGTCTCGCCGTAGCCGCGCGGCTCGCCATTCTCATCGAGCTCACTGGTGTTGAACATGTAGCTGTAGTAGTTGTTCTCGGTCAGACCACCGCCGCTCAGATGCGCCCAGATCGCACCCACTCGCATGTAGAAGTGGTTGTCCTCACCGTTCATCCAGTCGTAGGGGCGGTCCATCGGCGGACGCACCATGTAGCTACGCGACCCGCCGCCAGAGTGAATCGAGTATGTGAAGAAAATGTTGTCGTGGCCGAGGATGAAGTCGGCCACCGCCGCTACTTCGGGCAACGAGAACGGTCGCGCGCCGGCACCCGGTTCGGCGGCGCTCCACTCAGCCGACCAGTTGCGATTGAAGTCGGCCCCCTCTCGCTCGCCGGTGAGCCGGTCGCGGCGGCGGCGTTGCAGAAACTCCGGCCGACTACGCGCGACGACTTCTCGCGACTCCATGTAATAGCGGTAGCCGTCGTCGGCTTTGGTGTCGGGGACACGAATCCGGGTGATATAGCCGTCACCGTCGAGATCGTCGCCGGTCTGCTCGTCGGGGTTGTATCCCGGCCACGACGGGTGCCGACTCAGGATCAGGTCGCCGCCGTCGACGTCGAACACCGGCATCACGTAGAAGGTACGGGTGTCGAGCATCCGGGTACTGATCTCGTCTTTGCCGTAGCTGTACAGCAGCCGCTGCGCGAAGTACTGCAGGTACGGGCGCCCGGTCAGCTCGCCAGCGTGGATGTTGCCGTCCAACCACATGGCCGGCTTGCTGTCGCCCGGCCCGGCGTCGAAGTTGGTCAGCTCGATCACCCACAAGGGCCGGCCGCGGCGGCTCTCGCCGATCTGATGGACGCGCGCCAGCCGTGGGTACGTAGCAGCAAGCCGGTGCAGCTCGTCGCCGATCTCGTCGTTGAGCGGATATGGCCAGCGCCCGAAGTCGAACGTCAGGCCGGGCGGCGGCTGACTGCGAACGTCTTGCGCGAACAATCCTGGGACGGCCCCGAGCAGCAGACCGACGACGGCCAACATCCCAACGGCCAACTGGATCACAAAGGCCGACTGGCGCACTTCGCCACCTCCCTCGGTGGCGTGCGGGAGTTCACGCCGATCGATGCGCTATTGTGGACTGCATATCGTATACGAATTTCCCAAACCTGGCATGGGTCGATTTCCCGAACCTGTTTGAGGTACGGTGCGACGCCGCAATCGGCACCCGACACGACAACACGGAGGCGTCGACATCGAGCGACTGTTAGGCAGCTCCATGCTGGCGTCATTTCAGCGGCCGGGCTTCGGGTGGCTGTGGCTGGCGCTGACCTTCAACGGTTTCACCAACGGCGTCGCCTCGGTGGCGTTCGGCTGGCTGGCGCTGGAGATCACCGGCTCACCTGTGGCGGTGGGCACGGTCTTCGCGGTGCGCAACCTGCCGCGCTTGCTTTTCGCGGTGCCGATCGGGGCGCTCTCCGACCGCATGGATCGACGGCGAATGCTGCAAGGGGTCAACCTCTTCGGCGCGGTGATGGCTCTGGGCGCGGCCGGGCTTGGGCTCACTGGCAACCTGACCTTCGTCGGTCTACTGGTGGTTGCCTTTCTGGAAGGCGCGTTCGACGCCGTCGAGAGCACCCTCGGACGCACCCTCGTCTACGACCTCGTGGGTCGCGCTGAAGCCATCAACGGAATGGCGCTGGAGCAGCTCGGCAATCGCGGCGTCGGCGCTGCCGGGGCGGTCGCGGCCGGCGTGCTGCTAGCGTGGTACGGATCGGCGGCCCCGTTCCTGTGCATGTCCATCGCCTTTGTCGGCGCGGTAACGGTGCTCACCCTGATCCCCCGCGACCTGCTACCGACGCGCCGCCAGCCTCGGTCTGACGACGTTGCTGCGCAACCTCGTGGACTCCGCCACCTTGCCACCGGCCTCGAGGGCTTCGCCGTGCTGTGGCGCAACCCGGCCGTGCTGCTGATCGCCGCGATCGGTGCCGCGGCAGAGATCTTCGCCTTTTCCAGCGATGCACTGCTGCCATCGTTCGCCCGCGACATCCTCGAGGTCGGCGAGACCGGGCTGGGCAACATGACCGCCGCGCGGCAGATAGGCGGCGTAGCCGGCCTGCTGACGCTCGCCGCACTATCAACCCGGCTGCGACCGGGCAAGCTGATCTTCTGGATGTGCGGGCTCTTCGGGATCGCACTGATCGCCTTCGCCGGCTCCGGCTCCTACCCGCTGTCGCTACTGCTGATGCTCGGGATCGGCGTGGCTTGGGCGGCCCTCGATGTCCTGCTGCCGAAGCTGGTGCAGGACCGGGTCCCGGACGACGAGCGCGGCGCTGCCGTCGGCATCTGGAACCTCAGCCGCGGCACCGGGCCGCTGGGCAGCCTCGAGACCGGAGCCGTCGCCGGCGCGCTCGGGGCCCCGATGGCGCAGGTAATCAACGCCGGCGCCTTCCTGATCGTGGTGGCGGCTGCGGCGTTGCTGCAGCGGACCGAGCGCTGGCGAATATCATCAACATGACGCGCTAGAATCCATCCCGCTAGCCCTGAGCCCCGAGGAGTGGCGGAATGGCTGTCGACGGGCGCGCCTGCCTGGCCGCGTCATTGTCCTCGCCGTCTCCCCAAACCGCGCCGTCGAAGTGGTCGTGAATGTGGCGGTCTTTCGTCAGCAGGGGGGCGCCGCCCAGGCGGGACTGGGCCACGGCAATGCGATCGAAGGGGTCGCGTCCCCACTAGCGAGAGCGAAGATCGTTGAACCCAGCCGGCCCAGCCTCTCTCAGTGAATGAGCAGAAGCCGCTCGTTGGGCGGGTAGAAGAACTGTACCCCGTCTTCGGTCAGAATGGCGTTGTCCTCGATGCCGAGCCGTACGCGGTGGCCGTCCCACTCCGGGACCGCGGTGTTGGCGAACAGCTCGAAAGCGAAGATGTGGTTCGGCTTCAACACCAGGTGGTGGACGGCCGAGCGGAAGCCGCTGATGCACGGGCCCGCCTCGATCTCGCTGTCGCCGGTGTTGCCGACGCAGTGGCAGTCGGTCGACACTTGCGTCTTGTGGGCCTCGTCGTCGGAGAAGCCGCGCGCTTCGAGGGCCTCGGCCCAGACCTTGGCCCAGCCGCCGCTGAAGCCGGGGTCGCCCACCAGATTCACCCAGACGAATCCGGCGTCCTCGAAGTTCTTGCCGATGACCTCGAGCGTCTCGCCCGTAGTCCGACCCACCTTGATGCTGTCGCGTAACACCTGGCGGGCGCGCAGCCCCTCGTCGAAGGCGTGCTGCAGACCGGCCGGGACGGCGATCTCGCCCTCGGGCAAGACGTACGCGGTGCGCTTGATGTCCGAGCCCATGTTCATGAACTCGAAGCCGAAGTCGAACTGGAACAGGTCGCCGCGCTGGAAGAGGTAGTCAGGCGAGTCATAGTCCTCAGCGGAGGCCCTGGCTGAGTACAGAACCTGCGGCATGAACAGCTTGGTGAAGATGGGCTCGATCCCCAGACCCAGCAGTTCGTCCTTGATCCACCACGCCACCTGTTCGAGCGTCGTCTTGCCGACGGTGATCACTTCGTTCGACAGCGCTCGCTCGATCAGGCGTCGCGTCACCTCGCCGAGCTTGCCGTACTCGACGATCTCGCTGATCACCCGCCGATCGCGGAAGTCGGCGATCACGTCCTCGGCCGAGACCAGCCGCGCCGCGTATTCATCGCCGAGCGCCTCGACCAGACGCAAATAACCTGTGTGGCTGAGACCGTCGCCCACGGCGATTCGACCCGACATGTTCACCGCGATGGTCTTCGGATCGCGCTCCTCGACGAACTCCCGTAGGTCCCCCTCGTCGCCGATGAGGTCGTAGCCGCCGTCGCCGCGCAGCACCTCGCCGCCGAGGATGGCGCGCTCGATGCGGTCACCACCGCGGTCGGTGAAGATGAAGTAGCCGCAGCTGCCTCCAGAGGGTCGGGGAGTCAGCACATCGGCACCCGCGCCGAGGTCCTTGGCCAACGCGTCGGGGTTGCCCAGCTTCATCACGTGGATCCACATGTCGACGTTGTTGTCGCGCAGTGCCCGCGGCAACGAGATGTCGAACTTCTCCCGGCGGACCAGCTCGAGCCGCTCCCAGCGGCTGCGGAATTCGTTCACTTCGTGGTACGGCACAAGCGCTCCTTGTTGAGGCGGTCAATCCGCGCGGCACGTCAGTATGGCATCGATCTGTCGTGCGGACGCCCGTCGGAGGCCGACGCAAGCGCTCCTCGATGAGGCCATGATTTAGCGCGGGAAGTCCAGGATGGCATCGATCCGCTGCCGGCCGCCGACGCGCTCTGCCCAAGCGTCGTAAACGGTAGCCGAGGCGGCGACGAACGCCTGACGGTCCGGATAGGTCACGGTCACACCGGCGTCGACGAGCTGCTGCAGGCGCAGCTCGTCGATGTCCGTGTAGAGCTGGCGCTCGTAGTCCACCAGATCGGTGAGCGTGGTGTCGACGAGCTCCTGCAGATCGGGTGGCAGGCGATCATAGAACGCCTTGCTCATGAGCACTGGGGCCACCAGTCGTAGCCAGCCAACGTACGCCCAGTAGGGCGCCACTTCAAAGAGCCGCTTCGAGTAGTAGTTCGAGTTCGCCGCTTCGGCCCCGTCGATGACACCCGTCTCCAGCGACGTGTAGAGCTCGTTGTAGGCCATCGGTAGCGGGCTGGCGCCGAAGGCCGCGAAAGCGTCGAGGTGCGGAGGGCTCTCCATCGTGCGGATCTTCAATCCCCGCAAATCGTCGATGGTCTCGACCGCACGCTCGGTGGTCATGATGTGGCGCAACCCGTAGCTGAAGTAGCCCATGAGGTGGAAGCCCTCACGCTCGAGGGCCGGACGCAGGCTGTCGCCGATCTCCGAATCGAGCACCGCGAACATGTGCTCGTTGTCGTCGAACAGGAACGGTAGCTCGAAGACGTACATCTCCGGCACGAAGGTCGCCAGCGTCGAGCTCGGCGACATCAGCATCTCGACAGTGCCGAGCTTCAGTCCCTCGGTGACGTCCCGATCCTCGCCGAGCACCGAGCCCGCGTAGAGGCGAGCATCGATCCGACCCCCAGCGGCCTCGTTAATCCGGTCGACGAACAGCTGCAGCGTCTGCGGTCCGGGCTCGTCAGCCGGCGCCGAGGCGGCGACCTTGAGAACGAACACATCGGGCTCGCCGCCGCCGCAAGCGCCAAATACCAGGCCGGCAACAAGCAAGAGCGTCGCGTGCGGCGCCCAGTTCATTCGCATCCGGTTTGCCTCACGAGTCACGACAGCAGGCCGGGAATCCACAACACGATGGAGGGCACGAAGGTGATCAGCAGCAGCACTACGAGCATCGATGCAACGATCGGGAGGATATATGGCGTGGTCTCACGAATGCTCTCGCCGGTCAGGCTACAGGCAACGAACAGCGTGGCCCCGAAGGGCGGCGTCACATAGCCGATGGCCCAGCCGATGGTGGTGACGACGCCGAAGTGGATCGGATCGACGCCGAAGCTCGCGGCGATGGGGAAAACGATCGGCAGCATGATCACGGTGGCAGAGAAGCTCTCCATGACCGCGCCGATCATCAGCAGCAGCGGGATGTAGAGCATGAAGAAAGTACCCGGCCCGCTGACCCACCGTAGCATCGTCTGAGCCAACATCGCCGGTACCTCGTGCACCGTGATCAGCCAGGCGAAGAGGAAGGCGGTTGTCTGGATGAACATGATCACCGTGGCGAGCTCGGCCGACTTGGTGAGAACGCCCGGCAGGTCCGAGATCGAGATCTCGCGATACACGAACATCCCGACCACCAGGCCGTAGACCACCGCGATGACCGCCGCCTCGGTGGTGGTGAAGATCCCTCCGACGATACCCACGAGGATGATCAGCGGCATGCCGAGCGCCGGCGCCGCTGCCGCGCCAGTGCTCAACAGACGCGACAGATTCACACCCTCACGGGTGGCTAGATATGCCTCCCCACCGCGAACCGCATGAGCGTATGCCACCACCATGAGCCCGAGGCCGATCAGCAGCCCCGGCACGATGCCGCCGAGGAACAGCGCCGAGACCGAGGTGTTGGTAGTGAAGCCGATGAGGATCATCAGCAGGCTCGGCGGAATGATCGGCCCGATAGACCCCGCTGCGGCCTGCAATGCGGTGGCGAAGCGCATGTCGTAACCGCGCTCCCTCATCAGCGGCAGAAGAATCGACCCCACCGCCGCGGTGTCGGCGGTCGACGATCCCGATACGCCGGCGAAGACCATCGACGCGGCCACCGAGACGATTCCCAGGCTGCCGCGGATGAAGCCGAATAGCTCGGTCGTGAAAGCCACCAACCTCGACGACATGCCGCCGGCCGACATCAGCTGGCCTGCCAACATGAACAGCGGGATGGCCATCAGCAACCAGGAGTCCAAGCCGAAGAACATCCGTTGCGCCACGATCGAGATGGGCAGAGCTCCTTCCCACAAGATCGCAACGCTCGCTCCGGCACCAAGGGCGAACGCGATCGGCATGCCGATCAGAAAGAAGATCGCGATGGTGATGAGCAGAATCGCGATCACCATGTGGCACCGAGCCGCCGGCTCACGATCGCGTCCCCTCTCCTGCGGAGGGGCTCGAGAGCAGCTCGTAGCCTGCTGCCAACGCCTCGATCAGCATGAGCAACGCGCCGATCGGCAGCGCCAAATATACGACGCGGATCGGGATCTCGAGCGCCGGCGTCGTTTGGTTCGCCGTGGCGCTGATCAGCGCGATCCCGGAGACGATCACCACACCCAGGAAGAAGATGACGCCAGCCAGCGCCAGCAGCCGCAGGTCCCGCTGGCGCCGTGGCCCGAGTGAATGCACCGCATAATCGACCGTCAGGTGCAGGCCCCGACGCACGCAAGCGGCCGAGCCCAGCAGGATCAGCCAGACCTGCAGATAGCGCGCCAGCTCTTCGGACCACGAGAACGGCGCGTTGAACACGAACCGCGATACGACCTGGGCGAACACCACCACGACAATCGCAGCAAACAGCAACACGACAACCGCGCGCACCGCGGCCCGCAGCGGGTCCAGATACGAAATCACTCCGGGGGTATCTCGACGAGCGTGTAGAAGGCCCGCCTGTGCAGCAGAGCGCCTCCCACGGCATTGCGCACGCCGTCGAGATGCAGCTCGTGCACGTAGCCGGCACGGATCGGGTCAATCGTCAGGCGCACGCTCATGCCGTCGGGGGCGACCCGCGCCGCAGTGATGGCGACCTCTTCTTTGTCGTCCTCGGGGCCGCCGTACTCCGGACTGAGTCGATAGGTGTAGCTCTCCATTCGATAGGACGATCGGTCGGCCGCGCTCCGCTGGTCGACCGGTTGGGTGAAGGTGAGCTCGAAGCCGTCCGGGCGCACCCGCATCTCGTGAACTTCGAACGGAGTTGTCCCGGTCCACACCAAGCGCTGCAGGCCGTACTCGTCGAGGCCCAGGCTACCCCAGCCGCGCGAGGACATGCCCACGAACAGTGAGTGATCGCGGCCGAACGCCAACCGAATGACGCCGCTCTGGAGCCCCTGCCGGAAGCGGAACGCGGCCCCCTGCCAGTGCCCGTTCACTTCCTCGAGAAACACCCGCATCACCATGGCGTGGTGCTGGTCGCCGACGAACAACTGGCCATCAAAGGGACCGAAAGCGCCGCCGCTCGTGTCCCACTTCAGGCCGCTCGGACTTTGCCCGAGCTTTACATAGGGGAACCAGACGGCCGGCATCTTGAAGTGCGGAATCTCGTCCGCGAGGTCCTTCATATAGGTCCCCGCACGCGGCAGCCCCACGGCAAGCGGCTCGACGAGCGACTCGGGGAGGTAGGCCGAGTCGATGCCGAACGGGTGGCCGTGGAACTCGCCCACCTCGAGATGCGACAGTTTCGAGGCGTTGTTCCACTCGCCCTGATTGTCGGTGTAGAACACGTCGCCCCATGGGCTGACCTCGACCCCGGCCGGAGAGCGCAGGCCGGAAACCACCGGCTCCATCTTCCCGGTATCTCGGTCTACGCGCACAGCCCATCCTCGCCAGTCCGCCCGCCCGTAGGGCTCGACGTCGAACGGTCTGTTCAGCGTTACCCAGAGCTTGCCGTCAGGCGTGAGCCTGGGGCCGAATGCGTACTCGTGGTAGTTACCACTGATCGCCCAGTCGTCGGTAACCGTCTCGAAGACGTCGGCACGGTCATCGCCGTCGGTATCGCGCATGCGCGACAGCTCGGCACGCTGCGCGAAGTAGATCCAGCCGTCGAGCTCGAGAAGCCCGAGCGGCTGCGCCAGCCCGAACGCGTACTGCTTGAAGATCGGCTGCGGTGGTTCGCCGTAGGCGTTTTCGACGATATACACCTCCCCGCGCCGCGTCGCCGCCATGATGCGGCCGTCCGAGAGCTGTGCCAGCCCTCCCACCTCCATGGCGGTATCGACCGGCAGGGGCAGTGTGATCAGCCGGTAGTACTGGCTCTCTGCCTGGCTCGCGGTGCGGCGCGACTCCCTCTCCGCCCGCATCTCTGCCTCTGTCGGATCCTGAGCCAACGCCCACCCGCTGCCGACCACCAGGGCGATCGCGGCGCAGGTTCTGAGGCTGTTTCTTCCGACACCATCTACCATGCGATCTGCACCTCGACCGAAACGGGTTCGCCTTCTTCTACGACGATCGGCATCAGCACCTGTCGCACTCCTCGGGAGGAACGGACGACCGGCGTCAGCACCTGCCGCGAGCGCACTGACACGGTGATGCTGCCGTCGACAACCCACGAATTCTCACCCTCCGGCGTGATCTGCTCGCCCTCGGCCAACAGCAGATAGAGCTGCTGCGCGCCGCTGCTGCCACGCAACGTAAAGCGCCGGGTGAGGTTGGCTCCCCCGGGGCTCATTACCGGAATGGGCTGCTCCTCGATGATCACTTCTTGCAGCCGATAACGAAACGTCGGTCCGCGCTGCTCGTCGAGGTGGTAGCCGAGGAACTGCCCACCGATATCGCGATCGGTCCGCCTCGGCTGCGGCCAGGCGGAATCGGCGTCGACCAGGTAGGCGAAGGCCGGACCGGGAGGCATGTCAATAATGTCCTCGCCGCGCGGATCAAAGAACTTGCCGGCGCGACCCTGCCACGTGCCTTTGGCATCAATGAAGCCACCACGCCACGCCTTCGCCAGGCGCACCACGTTGGCGTCGAACGCCACATGCACCGACTGCGGGAAGCCGGCTGTAATGGTGCGCGGGCCCACCTCGTTCATGAATGTCCTGAACACGATGACCTCGCTACCGGGAACAAGTACCATCGCATCGTCGACATCCATGCCTGTCGGAGCTGGCATCGAAGAGCCGAGCGACAGCGTGCTCCAGATTGCGTCGATCTGGCCGCCCGCGGTTCCACCCGCGATGTCCTCGTGGATAACGTCCTCCCCATCCCAGAACGCCGGCATCCGTGTTCGCGGACGCAGCGAGGCGGGGTCCCTCATGAAGCGCTGCACCCAGCCGGGCCGCAGGCGCTCGTACACCGTCGTCAGGTTGATCGTCGAGATGCCGGGAGACTTGTGGACACCGACGTCGTGACAGGTGATACAGCGCAGCCCCTCCGAGCCCAAGAGCTGCAAGCCGTCAGCGACCGTTTGAGGTGCAAACGGCGGCTCGTCAAGCTCGCCGGGCGCGGCGTCGACCGCCTCGAAAGCAGCTGGCAGGGCGGCGATCATCTCACCGCCGAAGCGGGGCATGCGCGTCTGCATGAAGTCGCGGCGCACGTGCAGTCGGTCGTCGGTCAGTATCGACAGTAGTGCCTCGCGCTTCACACGTGCGCCGATCGCGGTGAGCGGAGGCGGCAGCCTCCCTTCCTCACCGAGATCCAACCCACCCACGACCCGGAAGAACGGCTCACGCGCCGGGTCCGGTCCGCCGATCGTGTCCGGTCCCTGGGCGCGCCCATGGCACGCGTAGCAGTTGTATGTCGCGAGCGTGTGGTCGATCTGCTGCTGGGGATCGCGTGGTCTGGCGAGCGCGCCGAGGTTGGAGAGCGCCGATCGGATCGCCCGACGTTGATGGTTGGAGAGGCGATAGCGGGGCGCACCGTCGGCGGCGTGGCTCCACGGCGATCCGAACGACGAGCCGATGTCCAGTCTGTCCAGTGAGCTTGCCGGATATCTCTTGCGGGCAGCGGTGGGCGCTGCAGCCAGCGCGTGGCACGAGGCACAGCCGACCTCGACGAAGGCCTGGCCGCCCTGCGCGGCCTTGATCCGGTCGACGATCAGCGGTTCGCCGCCGCGCGGTTGCAGCACGAAGTCCTCGTAGGCCGCCATCGTGTCGATGGGTGTGCCCGGCGCGATGTCGCGCCCGCCAATTGCCGCATCGAGGAATGGTGCCTCGGCGTCGCCACGCATGTAGTAGGTGATCTCGATCGGGTGGTCGCCACGGCCGAGCGGAATTGTGCTGGAGATCACACGCCCGTTATCGCGCAGCTTGGTGGCCACTACGTCGCCGTCGACCAACAGCTCCGATCCCGAGCGGCGGTGCGAGGTGAGCTCGAAGGTGTAATCGCCCGGTGCGTCGATCCGAATCAGTGCCGAGTAGCGGAACCCGTGGTTACCCCGGCGGGTGCGCATCGGCAGCTCGAGAGACAGCTCGCCCATCCGACCGCTGCCGACCACCTCCCAGACCTCGAAGTCGGGTGGAGGTCGGGTGAAGAAGCCCTCGGCATCCTCGTCGCCGTCGTCGACGAAGTACTCGAATTCGAAGCCCCGCACTCGATTCGGCGTCTCTGGCCGCTGGTCACGCAGCAGGTACACCGCGATGTCGGTCGCTTCCGCGTCCGACAGATACAGCGAGGGCATGCGCAACCCATGGCGAACGCGACGAGGGTTCAGGAGGAAATCCCGTAGGCCGGCGACGGAGTTCTTGGCCGCTAGGTCCGGGAGCGGCACATCTCGGGTCATCGGCGTGCCGGATGCCCCCTCAGGAGCGTGGCAAGCTGCACACCCGACGCTGTGAAACAACGCGCGGCCGTGCTCGACCGTGGCGCGAAAGCGGAGCGGTCGGTATCCGGACGGTCGAGCTTGGCTGCTTTGGTCGACGAGAAAGTGGGTGATCAGCTCGACGAGCCTGTCGCGTTCCTCGGCTGCGTAGGAGGACAGCACGGTCGGCATGGTAGTGCCAGGTTTGAGCGCCGGCGGGTCGGCAAGGAAGCCGGCGATCCAGTCGGCGCTGGCACGGTCACCGATTTCGCTTAGGTCGGGCGCCGGCTTCGTGGTGACGCGCTGCGCAACGCCCGCACCGGAGGCAGCGTGACACGACAGGCAGTTGAGCTCGCCGAGAAGTACCTCACCCATCGCGGCATCGCTCGCCAGGCCCGCCGTGAGCATCGTCTCGTAGCCCGCAACGACGGAGTCGGCGGCATCCCCGGAGCCAGCAACAGGTGGATCGACCAGGCTGTCGCATCCGCTCAAGACCACAGCCGATAGAACCACGGCGGCAACGGGAACGCGCGGCGCGACCCTGACTCGGCGACTCACCAGACCACTTGCTCCGGTGCGATCACGACCGGCTTCTCGGGTCCCGGAAACGAGCTGGGAACACCGATAGTGACAGCGCCGGTGGCGACGAACTCCGTGCCGCGGGCCAGAACTGTCTGAAAGCCGACACAGTGCACCGACTCGCCGTAGGGCTCGGACTCGTTGTTGTAATGACCCATTGGAAGATGAAAGACCTTCCCGGCGCCGTAGCTGATAATCATCAACATGGGCTCGGCCTCGTCGGTGACCCTCGAGTAGGCGTGAGCGAGCACCTCGACGCTCTTCGCCGGGCCGCGGAGCGCCGAGTAGAGCTCATCGGGCGCGTGCATCCACGTGGTTGGTAGCCCCGCGAGGATCGGGTGCTCGGGGCGGTCGTGGACTACCTGGAACGATCGTATCTCGCCGTGCTCGCCGCTCAGGCCCTCGTCGGGCGAGGTGGCCACCCAGTCGCCGTCGACGCTGCGCAGCAGTGAGCCCGAAACGCCCGCACGCCGGCCGCCCCAACCGCCGACGCCGATCATCTCGTTGTACTCGGTCCATCCGGCGTCATGGTTGTCGGCCGCGTGGACCGAAACAAAGCCGCCTCCTTGCCGCACGTACTTCTCCAGGTCGGACTTGGTCTGTGCCGACCACAGGGAATCGCAGCCCGATCGCTCCTTGCAATCGTCGTTGAAGTTGCTCACCACCACGTCGTAGGCAGAGAAGTCGGGCCGCCAAGCGTCCCATTCGGCCAGCGCGGCCCGCTTATGCGGAGAAGTGCTCACGTCCACATCGAAGCGGCCCGTCTGCGTCAACGTCGCCCGATTCGCCGCCGTTGTCTTCTCCCAGTCATGGTTGTTCACGCCATCGATGATCAGCACCTTGATCGGTTCCTGGACCGGAGCGGAGGCCGGCCCGACCGCGGCTCCTGCCGGGCTGGATGCAACGAGCGGCAACAGCAAGATCGCCAGAACAGTTCTCATGTCATCGTCCGAGTTCGGGTTTGAGAAGTCTACGGGTGTGCGGCATCGATCACCGACCGGCAGGATACGGCCCGAGAACCCCGAGCCGATGACGGCTGTCAATCACTCCGCCATAGTAATACAACTAAAGTATTTGTTCACAATAGTTTACAGGAACTTCTAGTGGACTATCACCTCACTATTCCCACCATTAAGTCTGGGAATAAAGCGAACTTCTCCGGACCTCTGGGGAGCCCTGAACACACCGAGCGCCGAGGCCACAATCGCACCCGGGGCTGCAACTACACCACGCATCGCTGCCTCTGATTGCCCTATCTTCGGGTCGCTAGCACAGGGAGCCGACCTTCACGGGCGCGCCCGAGCCGTACCCTTCACCCATCCTGCTCCTCCAGGTGCCCAGGGAACTGCCTGGTCCCATAGTGCATCCAGGGCTGCGGTGTCGCCGGCAGCGCGGGCGCGTACCAGCGCCGACAGGAGCGCACCATCCATCCGGAACACGTCTGTGCGCCGGTACCAGGTCGGTGGCCCTCCAACAGCGGTGAGCTCCACTGCCTGGTCGGTCACGGACAGTACACGCAGCGCTGTAGCGCATCCATCCGCCCATGCGGCACAGAACCAGCTGGGCCTGTCTTCATACGGCACGATGAGGGCTCTAGCTAGAAAGTTGTAGTGCAACCCTAACCTGCTGACGGAGACAAGTGATGGCTATCAGCAAGGCCGTTCGTGACGCATTCCAAGCAGAACAGGCAAGCGTGGATCAGTCCACCGAGCCTGGGAGCTTGCGCTGTGGGCAGCACTGCTCAAGTAGCGGCCATCCTCCCGTCCATAGTCTCTCATCGAGTGCTCTTCCCGGTCCCACTCTGTCGTCGCACAGTGGTAGCGTTTGAGTCGAGCAAGAAAAGGTCACCCCCCCCCAGTACCATCAGACTACAGGCCGCGCGAACGCATCGTCACAACGGGCACGGCGACGTACGTCGTCAGTTATGCGGGCGCGGACTACAGTCGGCACTCGCGCCCCGACGCCCGCATCGGAGCCGCTGCTAGAATCGTTGCAGGCGTGATCTGCGTTGGCAAAGGCCGACCTCGGGAATCGGCGGCCGCAGATAACGAGCTATCGAGACCCCTGCACTCCATCGGAGCCATAGCACCATGCGACGCCTGA
Source organism: Acidobacteriota bacterium (assembly GCA_965205505.1). Lineage (GTDB taxonomy): Bacteria > Acidobacteriota > UBA890 > UBA890 > WLXD01 > DASCOT01. Next base: position 347,153 of record CBDBHB010000009.1, on the reverse strand, counting down.
CCACACTGTGCTGCGTTGTTCTGACTACTACCCTCGCAGCGCCCGCCGCCTCGCAGCAGCGCCGATTCGAGCTCCCCGGCGGTGGGTTCGGGATATTCCTGGACGGCGCCGCAGACCACACCATGATCGTGCGGCCCACCGTTGACGGCGTGCGGCTGGAGTGCATTCGGGGCGACCATCACGCCGCCGCCGTGCGCCTGACGACGCGTGACCGCGTGGCGACGCCGGGCGACGTTGCCATGCCGGGCAGCGAAGCTTCCGCAACCGATGCGCGGACGCTGCGCGCCACCGTCAACGCGAACATGCGATTCGACGCCGATGTGCCCACCGGTGTCGACGACGACGGCCGTGTTTTGCTGTACACGCCCAAGCCGTTGGACCCCGGGTCGAGCTATTCGCACTTCGATACCCGCGCCAGCCCGGACCTGCTGATGGAGCCGGCGCTGTCGCCGGTCCTGCCGTTCGCCGACGTTGATCTCACCGACGACGCACTGCGTGACATGGGCTGGCGCGCCGGCCGGTTCCGATCCGAGGTGAGCGTCACCGATGACGAGAACAGCGGTTTCAACGACTCGGAGCTGGGAGCCGACCGACGCGCAGCGCTGGAGTTCATGCTCGGGATCTGGGAACGGCTGCTGGGCAGCGCGTCGCGGGTGAGGGTGGAGGCCGGGTTTGCGGAGCTCACGTGCTCGGTGGAGGAGGGTGCAATCTTGGCGCAGGCTGGCCCGCGGTTCGTGTTCACCGATTTCCGCGGCGGCGAGCCGGGCGTCTGGTATCCGGGTCCTATGGCCAAGTCCATCGCCCGCAGCAACCTCGATGAGGATGACGTCGACATCGGCATCACCTTCAACGCCTCGATCGACGATGCGTGCCGTGGACCCGGCACGAGCTGGTACTACGGCGTCGATGGCAGCACCCCGCCCCAGCAGGTGTCGTTCGTCGCCGTGGCGTTGCACGAGATCGCGCACGGGCTCGGGTTCCTAGGATTGACGGATCTGGATAGGGGCGCCTTCTTCCGTAACCTCCCGGACATCTTCGCCACCATGACCTTCGACAACCAGCGCAACCGGACGTGGGACGAGCTGTCGCGGGTGGCACGACGCAAGTCGGCAGTGCGGGACGGGCAGGTGGCGTTTACGGGCGCCAAGACTCAGCGTGGCGCCCGGCCGCTGCTGCGCGGTGCCTACGTCCTGCAGATCGCCGACCCTCCGAACCTTGCCGGAACGCATATCGTCGGCCGGGCGTTCTTTGGCCCGGAGCTCGACGAGGACGGCGTCACCAACGAACTGGCGTTGGCCGACGACGGCTCCGCGACGTCGACACTCGCCTGCCAGCCGCTGGTCAACGGCGCTGAGGTCTACGGCAAGATCGCTGTGGTCGACCGTGGTGAGTGCTTCTTCGTCGACAAGGTGCAGGCGGCGCAGGACGCCGGTGCCGTAGGCGTCGTAGTAGCCAACAACGTCGCGGGCCCGGCCGTCAACATGGGGGGCGAAACCGGTTCGATCACGATTGCCGCCGTCATGGTGGACAGGGATCTCGGGAAGAAGATCAAGCGGTGGCTGGGCAGATAGACTCCCCGCCGCTGGCAGCTCCCGATGGCGCGTCGATCATGACCACCCGGGCATGGGACTTCAGAAGCAACGGCGCATGTCTTCCCAAGCCCGCTCAGAGATAAGGCGTCACGCTTGGGTGCGGTACCCCTCAGGCATCCTGCTGTTCTTCGACCAGCTTCTCAGGTGACCACGGCACCGCAGTCAAGCCGCTCTTGCCGTCAGACGGTACAAACCGCAGTAGGTGTTTCTCGGTGACGACCGAGCCTTGCCTGGCCAGGTCATCCATTGACAGCACCCGATGCGGCGAGTGCTCCAAGAATGGCGACGACGCAGCCGCTCTTCGCGTACGGGTGAGGCATGAGCACACGCAAGGGCGATTCTGACACGTACCGCTACACGCACTTTCGCCCGGTACGTATCATGCAGCACTGGTCCTTAGAGGATGGGATCTGCGACGTGTGCGAGCTGAGCTACGGATTGAGTCGGCACGGATGGTTACGTCACGAGCCGCGACGAGCTCACCGCGGTGCTGGTGCCAGACATGCGGCGACAGGCTGGCGCCGCGCCCTTCTTGCCCTTCTGAGGCGCGCCGCTCGCCTCTGAGATCTTGAAGCTACGAGGGCCGAGGACTGATCGATTCGGTAGCCCCCAGCCCGGGTCCAACACGATCGCTCTTCGACAATTAGCGGGACAGCGCTCAACCACTGGACTCCGCTCGCGGCAGGCCTATTTCTCGTAACTCCAGAGGATGGCATGGTTACTGGCGTTGTGTGTTCTCCTAGTCTGACGAATCCGGGGACGGACATTTTCTGTCAGCGAGCAAAGGACGTGATTAAGCTGGCGAAATACTACAGGCTGCGATGGCCCGAACGGCCGGGTGGCCATGTTGTTGCGCGTGCGTTCCGTGCACGCAGTCGTCGAGACACCGACAGGGCACCGCCCGCGCCCTCCCACTAGGTTCAGGACCTAGCGGGCTTCGGCTCGTGGAGGTTCAAGTCCCTCCTTGGGCACTACCAGTAAACTGTTCTGTACAAGGGAGATCTGGTCGGCAAGAGGCCGGATCTCGACGCTCACGTTCCAAGCTGAACGTTCAGCGATCTAACATCTATCTAACATTTCGGCGCTGGTCCAACTGGTCAACACGGGGCTGAGTCCGGATGCGATTCTCCGAGGTATCCTCTTCCGCCCGACGACGTTGGCCAGCCCAGCCGAAGCGCTGGCAGCGTAGGTGCAGCGCTGCGTGAGCGAAAGGGTGTGCGGTATGGGAGAGTGACGAGCCAGGCGACGCTGCGGCAGACAGGAACTCGGGGTCTCCACCCATCAGAAGAGCGAAAAAAACCGGGGTCTCGCTAGGGGGTATGTAGCCGAATGAGTGAGCCGTACTCGCTGCCCTCTGGAACGCCGGAGGTTGGCGAACTTGTTCAAGTCCGGTCACGCCGATGGTTGGTGGAGGAAGTCGTCGATGCTCCGGCACCGGGCCAGTCGCCATTAGTGCGCCTTGCCTGCGCGGACGACGACGCGCAGGGGCAGATGCTTGATGTTTTCTGGGACTACGAGCTGGATCGTCGGATCCTGCAAGAGGAGGGCTGGAGCGAGTTAGCGGCCAAGGGTTTCGACCCACCGCGTTACTTCGCGGCCTTTGTCCATACGCTGCGCTGGAACTGCATCACCGCCACCGATCCGAACTTGTTTCAGGCTCCGTTCCGCGCCGGCATCAAGATTGATGCGTACCAGATGGAGCCCCTGCGCAAGGCGCTGCGGCTTCCCCGGGCAAATCTCTTCATCGCCGACGACACCGGGCTTGGAAAGACCATCGAAGCCGGGTTGATCGCGCGCGAGCTGCTGCTGCGCAAGAAGGTGAAGACGATCGTGGTGTCGGCGCCTCCCTCGGTGCTTGAGCAATGGAAAGGCGAGCTCGAGGACCGCTTTGGTCTGGTGTTTGAGATCCTCGATCGCCAGTACCTGAGCAGAATGCGTCAAGAGCGCGGATTCGGTGTGAACTCCTGGCGCACACACAGCCGTTTCCTGGTGTCGCACAACCTGCTGATCGAGGAGACCTATGCTGCTCCGCTGCGCGAGTGGCTGGGCACGATGTTGCCGGGGAGCCTCTTGTGGAGTTGACTCGGTTTCGTGGACACCTTATGGCTAGGGCCAAAGGAGTCTGCGATGGGAAGAACACGACTACCGTATCCGCCTGAGTTTCGCCGGCAGATCGTCGAGCTAGCGCGAGCAGGGCGCAGCGTGCAGGAGCTGGCCGAGGAGTTCGAGCCGTCGTACTGGACGATCCGCATGTGGATCAAGCAAGCGGACCGGGATGACGGGCTCAGCGCCAATGGGCTAACGAGCGAGGAGCGAGAAGAACTACGACGGCTACGCCGGGACAACCGCCAGCTGAAGACTGAGCGGGAGATCCTGGCAAAAGCCGCGGCCTGGTTCGCTCGGGAGACCGGCACGGTGCCCCAGAAGTCTTCGGGTTCGTGAGAGCTCACCAGGCCTGCTACCCGATCGCCACGATGTGCCGAGTGCTGGAGGTCTCCACCAGCGGCTACTACGCGTGGCGCGATCGCCCGATCAGCGATCGAGCGAGACGTGACGCTCAGTTACAGGCTCGTATCGAGACGATCCACCGGGCCAGCCGTGCCACCTATGGCATGCCGCGAGTGCATGCCGAGCTGGCAGCCGACGGTGTTCGGGTAGGCCGCAAGCGAGTAGCTCGCCTGATGAGCCAGGCGGGGCTTCAGGGCGTTAGCCGACGGCGGCGGGTTTGTACGACTCGTCGAGGCCTTGACGCGCAGCCGGTGCCCGATCTGGTGAAGCGTGACTTCGTGGTCGGTGCACCCGATCGCCTGTGGGTTGCCGACATCACGTACATCTCGACCTGGTCGGGGTTCTTATACCTGGCGATCGTAATGGATGCCTTCAGTCGCCGCGTGGTGGGCTGGTCGATGGCCAATCACCTTCGCACGGAGCTGGTACTGGAAGCACTCAACATGGCGATCTGGCAACGCCGCCCTGAGAGCGTGATCCACCACTCCGATCAGGGCACGCAGTACACCTCGATCGCCTTCGGCAAACGTTGCCGTCAACTCGGCGTGCGTCTCTCGACCGGGTCAGCTCGCGACTGCTACGACAACGCCCTGGCCGAGAGCTTCTTCGCGACGCTCGAGACGGAGCTGTTGTGGCGGAAGCGGTTCAAGAGCCAGGCCGAAGCGCGGATGGCGGCATTCGAGTTCATCGAGGGCTTCTACAACCCTCGCAGGCTCCACTCTGCGCTCGGCAACGTGTCCCCGATCGCCTACGAGAGAAGGTACTCCGAGACCCGATCATCGGCGTCACGCCGTAGATGAACCGGCGCTGAAACGCCATGAGCTTGAGCGGCTCGCCGGCGCCAGGCTTCGCGCTCACGGAGCTGCTCGAGGGTGAGGGTGAGTGCTCTCAACCCACGTCGAGGGGGGCTCGCCCAACGTGTGCGCCACACGTCGATCACGCGGCCATCACAAAGTGACGGGCCGCATGGCAGCAGGGGTCCCCAGGGGTAGGCAGGCGGGGGGATCAGGTCAGAGAGGGCGGACGACGGGCGGCGCGACAGTCAACCGAGCCGGGGGCGCGTGTTTGTGAACCGGGTTACGTACACGGGCCGGCGAGCACGCAACCGGCAACGCGGTCGGCGAGATCGCCAGGCCCGGGAATCAGACGATCAGCAGCACGGATCGCCCGACTAGAGAGTCTCTACCGCTTCAATGCCCAACCCTTGGGCAAAACACCGAGCCACTGAGACAGGACGTGCTATTAACCGTGGGGGCTGGTCAGTCTTCGTCCAGGCTTGAGCACACAGGGGAGTATTCGAGCGATGTTTTTCTTCGATCCGACGTATCTGGTGTTCATCCTACCGGGATTGGCTCTGTCGCTCTGGGCAAGCTTCCGCACGAAGTCGGCATTCCGGAAGGGAATTATACCGCTGACCAACCCCGGGCGGGCTTTGCTAGCTCCCCTTCTTCTTTTTCGCCCGCTTCTCCGCTGCCAGAACCTTGCTTCCCGGAACCCTCATGAAAGGACCCAGCGCCTGTTCCGGCGATAGCGGATGCATGCTCAACCTGCCTCCTGACGCTGCGCGGTCGAACTTCTTGTCCTGACGCTTCTGCTTCTTGGGCGTGCGCTGTCTAGACGATTTCACGGGTCCACCTCCTGCCAGTGCGCGAGTTTCCTGCTCGGGGATGGTAGGGTCAGCGCCGCACACGCACGACCTGTCGTCCGCGAGAGCGAGAATACCGCGGGAACCGCGATCGGTTGTGGTGTGCAAGGCGCGGCACCTATTGCCGGACTTTCCACCAGGAGGCCCCCCTGATGGAACGCCGAATGATCTGCGCAGCCACTCTCGTTCTGACGCTCGCTACACCGGTTGTTAGCGCTCAAGAGGATGTGCGCGCGCTGAAAGGGACGATGGACTGGGGCAATCCTGACCGCATCGAGTCTCGACCCGATGGCCTGACTATCCTGACCTACAATCTCAGCGACGAGGCAGTCGGTCAGTTCCGTGGAAAAAAGAGTGTCTTTGCCTACATCACCTACGCGTCGATCAGCCGGCCTGGTCTTAGCAACGGGTTCGGTGTATTCGACCTCACGCCGCTTGAATTCGCTCGCTACTACTACTCGCTGGCAGTGGCAAACTTTGGCACCAGGACCGCCCGCGGAACCTTTACCTTGAAACTCTCCGGGCCTACCCGGTGGACGCGAACCTTCCCGAACACGACCGTATCGGGACGGACCTTCACGGTCCTGTACTACCAGGGAGAACCGCTGAACCGAACCGGGAACTACCTGCTGAAGGGCACGTTCAAAGGCGCAGGATCTACAAAGTCGCGATTTTGCGCTGGTTGTTAACAACGGAGAAAGTAACCAATTCCAAGCACAGGTCAGAAATGCACACAATCGGGGATCTATCAAAGCGACTGTGCATGCTGCTCGCAGATCGCTCTGAGTCAAAGCGAAACCTTTCCGCCTTGCGGAAAGTGCAGTCGAGCAGTCAACTGGACGCTGGTTCAATCGACGTAAGGCTCCTGAAATCGGTTTGCACAAGAGCACGCTTCATCATGGAGGCGTATCGCATGTGCGCTGTAGCCGAGCATCAGTCCTAGGATTTGGTGGGCCCTGCTGGTCTGGAACATCCGGTCGATGAACCCATTGCAGAAGGTCCACCAACCAGGACGCCGCAGCGTAACCGTATTCCGCAATGCCGTCGGGGCGCTCAATAACGAAGCCGTATGCACCCGAAGACCCATAGCGGTCTATCTGTGTTCGTACCCGCAGCATTAACATGGGATCGCTAGTACAGGTGCCTACGAGCGCTAGAGGACGAACACCTAGACTCACCAGTGTTGACTCTTGTCCTAGCAGCTCATGATTGTTGTAGGGCTCGGGCTGCTCAGCGCTAGGCCCCGCGAACAACCTCTCGGTAGGTGAGCCGCTTGGCTCCCGATCCGCGCACGGCTGCTTCGGTACGCTCCCCGTCGTTGGTCTTGCGGTGGTTCCACCGGAAGTCGAACTCATCACAGTACCTCGACAAGTGCTGCTTGCTTACGTGGTGGAACGTGCTGTGCACCCCACGTTTCAGGAGCGAGAAATAGGACTCCACCGTGTTGGTGTGCACGTCGCCACGGACGTACTCGCCGACGCTGTGGCGCACCACACCGTGCCCGCCTGAAAACTCCCGTCCGATGCCGCGGTAAGAAGCGAAGTCGTCTGTCACGATGCGAGCGTTCGAAGCTACAATTTCCCGAATCGCGCTCTTGAGCTCGCGGGCACGGACGCGCTGTACAGGACGCGACACAGGCACGACCGCCACGCTCCACCATCGCCAGCACCGGTGTCTTGCGCTCCGATCCCCGGCCGCGACGACCCTGGCGGCTCTTGCCGCCCACGTAGGTCTCGTCCGTCTCTACCGTGCCTGTGAGCATTGCTGCCAGAGGCTGCTCGCGCATTGCCAGCCGGATACGATGTGCCATGTGCCAGGCCGTCTTGTAGGAGCCGAGGCCAAGGTTTGCGCTGTAGCTGTAGAGCACTGATGCCCTTCTTGGATGAGCACATGAGGTGGAAGGCCAAGACCCACTTGTGTAGCCCGATCTTGGAGCGGTGCATCACTGTGCCCACAGTAACCGTGAACTGCTGGCGGCAGTCGCCGCACTTGTATAGACCAGTACTGGAAGGCTGAGCGACGAGGAACCTTGGTGTGCCCATTGCGGTGCTGCCACCGCGGATCTTCCGCGTCGGCGCCAGCGTGAGTTTTTGAGGCGCACCGTGCTGATCTGAGCTGTCGGGTCCGGGCGGGTGGCGGCGTCCCCGTTCGCCACCGACCTCGACGGCCGGTGACGAGCCGACGACCACGGGGTTCCTGGTGGGCGGCGGCCCATCGTGTATCGCGGCCTGGCCTCTCGGCTCCTACCTGAGCGAGCCCGCATGCGCGTCGGCGGGGAAGGTGCAGAACTCGGGACTGTCGGGGCCGATTCCAAGACCCGGTACGAAGAAGCTGCTCCAGGAGAGAAAGCAGATCGAAGAGGAATTCGGTGACAGTCTTACCTGGCACAACGCCGAGAACGCTCAAGCGTGCCGAGTGTATGTTCAGAGGGGCACCGTGATCCGTACTGCCCTGCGGCGGGCCTCCCGGCGGAGCGCATCCACCAGGAAGAGCTGTCGATCCGCGTCAAGCGCCGCTGCAAGTGGAACGAGCCACAGGCGAATGTCGCTGCCGGCTCTAGCGCGCCGAACGAGCGCTGGAGCATGGACTTCATCACCGACCAACTGCACAGCGGCCGCTAGTTCCCCATGGTGACGGTCGTGGATCACTTGACTCGTGACTGCCCGGTGCTGGAGGCCGGTGTGTCGATGAGCGGGCAACTAGTGGCAACGTGCATAAGCGTCTGTCGGTGCAGCGGCCCGTCACTGAAGGGCTGGCCGGCGAGTGGACACTCGGTGACGGTCAGCTTCTCGAGTCAGTAGATGGATGCGGCGCGGACTCGGGGCCCTCGGAGCGGCGGCGGGAGTCATTTGCCCGCTAGCTCGACCAGACGCGCTTCCACGCTTCACGCTCGCACACCGCTTCGAGGCTCATGCCTTGCTCGCCGGCCGTCTTCCGATCGTGGCACTCACGGTAGATCGGCTGGACGTTGTCGTGGTCCCAGAAGCGCTCGGGCGCCAGGTGAACGGCCTCGATGTGGTCGATGTGCTCGGCGGCGACCGTGAATCCCGCCTCGGCGCAGGAACGGCATAACGGCTCGTTCCGGAGGATTGCGGAACGCCATTGCTGGTAGCGGCCGCTCGATCGCATCCGGCGGACGACTTCGGGATCTGTCGGTGTTTTTCGGGGTCTCATTCTCGTGGACATACTATGCCCAAAATTTTTCGTTGCTTACAAGTCGTATGGCACACGACGGTCTAGAGCGGTAGCCCGCCGCGAACTTTGATGGCCCCCCGTAAATGACTGACCCCCATAGGGTTACGCGCACGGATGGATGGTGCTAGAGCGCACGCGAGCATGGGCCCATAAATGCGTGTTAGGGGCTCGAGATCTCGGCGCGTGGTGGTGGCCTCGAGGGGGCGGGGGTGGTGGCTCGGATCGAGTGCGCCGAGTGCGCCAGCGCACTCACAACATGACGCCAGGCGGTGGTGGTGGCCAGCCGGCGAGCCTGTTCCGTACCACATGTACCGCGTGTCCAGGTTTAGGAGGTATGGCCGGCCATGGCGGGCCCGCGGGGCCGGTGGTGGCTCCAGGATCGCACGCGAGCCACCGGCCGGGCCTGAGATCGCCTAGGGGCCTCGATCGCGTTAGCGGGCCGTGGTGGCGCTCCACCGGCGCGCGGGGCCGTGGTGACGCGCACCGGCGCGGCCGGTGGTGGTGGCCAGCCGGCCAAGGGGACCCGCTCGGGGGCCGTGGTGGCTCCAGGACCGTACGCCGAGCTCGCGGCCGATGATCGGGCCGCAGTATGTGATGCGGGTCACATACAACGCACCACGGGCCCGTGGTGGTGGTGTCTACCAGATGAGTTCTTTGCCCTGCGCTCGCGACGAACTCGAGCGCCGGCGCGATCGCCTACTCGCCCGATGCTGAGATAACCCAGCCAATCAGAAAAATGACGACCCACACAAACGCATCGGTTAATAGCATCAGCTGGCCTCGATGATGGCGCGGCCGTCGTCTGACTCGTCGATGTCGCAAGCGACAAGCCACACGAGGCGCTCCAGGTTCGCGCCGTGGTCGGCCAGCTCTGCTTCGCTCCATGCACCATATCGGGCCCGCATGCGTCGCACTTTACACTCGCGCATGTATCGGCCGCAAAGCTACTCGGCGCGCCGGGGCCAGGGGGGGCGGGCCTGGCCTGGCGCCAGGTGGTGGTGGTGGTGGTGGTGGCGGATCTCGGGCCGCCGGGCACCGCATAGCAGCTCGCAGGATGGCGCAGGAAGCGCGCGGGCCCTGCCTGCGACTACAGGGGCCCGACCATTAGGCCGGGCCCGTGGTGGTGGGTGGTGGTGGATCAGATTGTCTCGACAGCCTCTATGCCGGCAGCCTTTAGGAGCTCCTTGACAAGCCAGCCCAATGCGCCGTCGTTGTCGTCCTCCAGGGCGGCGATCACGGCGGCCTCATCGTTGCACACGTACGCGCGGTAGCGGTTGCGCTCGCCCTGCCACTGCGTGCGGCCGACGACGGAGAGGACGTAGCAGTAGTACGGCTCCGGTACGGTCTGATACAGCTCCAGCTCGGTCCAGCGCGTGCCCTCTGTCCCGTCGGACCATTTGCTGTCAGCGGCGCCGATCCTGACGCCGTCGAAGCGCAAATCCCGCTCACCGTCGCGCGTGAGCGTGTACGTAGTGATCATGGGCGAGGTATTTACTGCGGCCCGGCGATCCACTCGAAGGCGGCGACGACGAGCTCAAGCATTGCGGCCTCCAGTCAGAGAGTCGGGCCGGCCCTGTCTTCGGGCGGCCAAGCTGGGGGCGATGCCATCGCGTTGGCGAGCTCGTCGCCCGTCATTGCTCGAGATCCGCGCGGCCAGTTCACCGCGGGCATGGCGGGCGCTCCGTTAGGGGCTGCCGCACCCCTCCCACAAGCAATCGGGGAGAAGCCGATGTTGCGCCGCCACCAGGCGGTCGGCTGCGGGCAGCGCGGGGCGCCCAGGTTCACGTCCAGCTCCGGCGGTGCGCCCGTGAGCAACCGCCCTGCGGCAGTAAAGTCAGGCGGAGGGCATGATCCTAGCCTTGGCCTGCATCAGTATGTACGCGACGGCCATGCCCTGCAGGGCGGTCGCAACACCGTCGAGCACTGAATTGACCCATGCTCCGACGACTGGGATGGCGTCAAGACTGTCGGAGAAGACGGGCAGTGCCACAGCCAGCACATAGACCGCGATCCGTTGGTTGACATCAGCACTCGCGTCCATCACACCGGCAACCAAACCGAGGATAACGAGGGCGAGGCCCGCGTACGGGACCGCTTCGGCAACGGCCGGGATGGTTGCCAGGATCGCCACGACGACGACCAGGGCCGAGAGGATACGTTCGGACATTCCGATACTCCTTGCACCTGTGCTTCCGCGACCAGCACGAAAACGCGGACTCCGAAAGCCACCAGCGAGCCAAGGGGAGCTGGTGACACAGGTGCACTGAAACGAAGAACAGGGTCTTTTGCAACCGTATCGGGGTCGATTTATCGCCCCCGTGACGTCGATGGGCTCTAGGGCGCCGACGAGCTTGCTCATGTGCCAGCTGATGAAGCCCGAAGCCCCTCGGGCCACCCTCGCTGCGGGCGGGCGGCCCGGCTTTCTCGCCGCACACCAGCACTGTGTCATAGGCCAGCGACATGCGCCGTATGGCTGTCGCGGCACACTCAACTCCACTGCGCCGGCGCACTCGCGGCGCACTCCGGCGCACTCGTTCACGAGACTGTACAGAATGGAATTCCGGGGTCCCGGTTCGGCCCGTATTAGGCCGCGCCGCTTGCCCAGTGCGAGCGCCTCCCGGATCGATTTACGGGTATGGTCGCCGCGCAGCGCCACCTCTACCTGTCGCTGCGACTGTGGGGCATCCCGCAACTTCAGAAACGCCAGGACTTCCTCGAGGCATCTCCGCAGCGGTTCGTCCCGCCGGGACCCCTCCGTGAGCGTGAGCCGTCCGGTGTCCGGGTCGAAGTGCAGCGCTGACTCGCGCTGATCAACGTCGCGCCCATAGGCCGTGAGGTAGCGGGGCGCCGCCGGATCGTCGCCGGATCTCACGAGCCGCCATTCGACATCGGGCCAATCGCGGAGCCTCGAGTCCCCGCGCGATCGCTCTCCAGCATGGCCCATGTGATGCACGAGGAGTGCGTCGGAAACTCCCGCTTCCACGAGCAGCGTGTCGAAGGCGACGAGAAACCGACCGGCATCGTGGTGCTCGTCGAGGCCCAGCGCGTCGAGCACGGGACGGAGGCAATCAAGCACCAAATAGCTCACCTGTGATGCGCGGAGCTCCCGGGCCCACGCCGCCCGGATACCGGACTCTAGGATGTTGAAGCTCGAGCACTGACCACGTAGCGGGTAGACGCGGAAGCGGTCTTCGTTCTCGATCCGCTGGTCGCGGAGCCACGCGCGAAGCTGTCGTGGCCCCATCTCGAAGTCCAGCAGCGCCACCGACCCGGCTACAGGGGCCACCGGATGCGTGCCGAGGAAGTCGGCCCCATCGACGAGCGATCGCACGACATTGGCCACCAGCCGCGTCTTCCCTGCCTTGTATTGGGCAGAGACGATCACCCGGCTTCCCTGCGGTTGCCAACCGGGGATTCTCCAGTCAAGCGGCGGTTCGGGGGCCGCCAGCCATTCCTGCAGAGTTACACCGGGTGGCGTGGCGGGATCGTCGGCTGCAGCGACCAGCTCGAGGTTCTCGTGCAGTTGGGCGATCAGATCGGCAGGGTCGCTTCCCGGCTCGAGGGCATCGTCCACGAGCCCCTGGCCGAGTCCTGCAAGCTGCCTGCAGCGAGACGCTTCGCGCACGATGCGCGCGTATTGCTCGACGTTGGCCGCTGCTGGCAGGCCATCGATCAGGCCACTGACGTGCGCCGCTCCGCCCGCCCGCTCCAGCGCGTCGCGGCGGGTCAGTTCTACGCGCACGGTCACCGTGTCGATGGACTCGGAGCGCTCCGACAATCCGGCCATTGCCTCATAGATCAACCGGTTGGCCTCGCCGAAGAAGTCGTCCGGAGTCAGGATCTGCGTGGCGGTGTTGAACGCCTGGTTGTCGAGCAGCACCGCGCCGAGGATCGCCCGCTCGGCCTCGTCGCAGTGCGGCAGCGCGCGCTCCTCGTGCCGTGTCCGGACTTGACGCAGCCGCTCCACTACGCGACCTCGCCTCGGTCGCCGACACAGGCGGTACCGTTGAGCCCGTTGGGCTGTCGAATGTCCAGACCCCGGCCCCTTAGGGCCTCCAGGACCGCCTCCTGCATGCATCCGGCGTGACAGTGCAACAGCACCTGCCCGTCGCGCTCTGTCGCGCTCAGGCTCGGGTTGCGGGCCTCGTGCGCCGGGCAGGGGGCCATGCCATATCCGTTGGATCGACCCTCGAGCGCGCGGACGATCTGCTCCGCGCTGGCCACGTCACGTTGACGGCTGGCGAGAGGCAGGCTGATCGCCCCCCGGCAGCGCGGTCGGACGGCTCGCTAACCACGCCTCGATGTCCGCCAGCCGCCAGGCTACGGCTCGGCGACCGATGCGCACCGGACGGGGGAACTCCCCCGCATCCATCGCGGCGTAGATCGCCGAGCGTGACAGCCGCGTGATCCGCTCGACTTCAGGACGCTTGAGAAGGACTTGCTGACTCATGGAAGACTCCTTCGGTCTCAGGAGTCCTCAGAGTGTGCGAGGTGGCTCAGGAAGTCATGGGTGCGAGTTTCCGAAACTCACGCCCACGGCCCGGGGAATGGCGCGACCGATATCTCCCGGATCTGCCTACGCCGCCAGATACCGCGCATGGTGTTGTATGCCTTCACGGGGTGGTCTCTTTCGGCGAGAAGCTCAGCCACGATGTGGCAGGCTGACGGGGACTGCTGTTCATCCGTGGCTTCATTGATCGTGGCGCTCATGCCGCACGCCTTCAGCATATGGACCGCCCAGCAGAGCACGGCATCTCGGTCGGCCATCTTGGAGGCCGGCCCCGGGGTGCCTTTGCCGTCTTTTGGACGCAGACGCTTGCCATGGATCACGTCGCTCACCCAACGGTGCAGGGCTTGCCCGAGTGGACGTTTGCCTTGGGTGCGCCCGAACGTCCACGCCAGCACGTCCCAATGCAAGAGGCTGGTGCGTGATTGTTCGACAGCGCGTTCAACCCGCTCGTCGCGGGGGGCGTCATCTTGATCCAAGCGAAGACCAGCGAGCCACGAAATTCTATAGCTGTGGGCAATCTCTGGGTCCTTCCACATCCTGTCCAGGGCGAAGTACAAACGCACGAGCTCACGCGCATCGTCGTCGGAAATGCGCTCCTGGTGCTCCGTGTATCGTGTCAGATGCTTTTGGAGCTGTCGGCTACACTCCTCGTGCTGGGCTTCATCTAAGACGGCACGCAGAGGCGGTAGAGAACCGAGGAACTTCGTCCGCCGCCGAGCGGGTTGCCCCGGGCGCATTTTTTCACCCATGACGCAGCAGCGGCACAATCTTGCCGCCCTCAGCAGTCACGTAGGCGGCCCAGTCATCCATGAGCCGCCGTCTCCGCTCAAGCAGGTCGGAGCGCGCATAGGCCGCCTCGGTGGGGTCGCGCACCGCATGCGCCAGCGCCGCCTCCATGACCGCCCGCGGTGCGTTGGTGCACTCCGCCGCCCAGTCCCGGAACGATGAGCGAAACCCGTGCGGTACCGCTTCAATGCCCAACTGCCGCAGCACCCGGGAAAGGGTCGCGTCCGCCAGCGGCCTGCCGGCCCGTGCTCCCGGAAACACCAGCCCCTCGCCATCCCTGAGCCCCCGCGCCTGGCGCAGGATCTCCATTGCCCGGCCCGATAGCGGTACCCGGTGCGCCCGGTTCGACTTCATGCGCTCGGGTGCAAGAGTCCACTCCCTCGCCTCCAGGTCCATCTCCTGCCAGGTAGCCAACCGCACCTCGCCGGAGCGGGCCGCCGTCAACACCAGAAACTCCAGGGCCAGCTTCACCACCCCGGAGGCATCCGAAGCCCGTACCGCCTCGATCGCACCGTCCACCTCGGCATGCGGCAACGCCCGCATATGCTGTCGCCGCTTGCGGTGCCGTGGCAGCGCCTGGGTGATCGCCTCACCAGCCGGGTTGTCGCCACGGTACCCCTGCGCCATGGCCCACTTCATCACCGCACCGATGCGCGCCCGCACCCGCCGTGCGGTCTCGGCCTTGTCATGCCAGATCGGACCCAGTACCTCCAACACCTCGGCCGTCGTCACCTCCGACACCGGCATCTCACCGATGCGCCCGTACGCATAGGTGCGCAACTCCGTTTTCCATTGCGCCGCATACTTGGCGTTGCGCCACCCGGGGCGGTGCATCTCATACACCTTGGCCGCTGCTTGCGCGAACGTCGGCATGCCCTCGGCCCGGCGCTTGTCTGTCAGCGGGTCACCGCCGGCACGGGCCAGCTTGCGGTTGGCAAATGCCACCTCGCGCGCCTCCGACAGCGACACCAAGGGGTAGCCTCCGAGACCCAGTTCCCGGCGACGGCCCTGGATCACGATCCGCTGTACCCAGCTGCGCGCTCCGCTCGGGATCACGTTCAGGTACAGGCCGTGTCCATCGCAGTACCGGCCCGGCTTCATTACCGTGCGTACGAACGCCGCCGACAGGGCCCGCTCCGGGTGCTTGCCGCTCTTGCGCCGAGGGCTGGGTTTCGGTGCAGTTGCCTGCGCATCGGACATATTATGCATCCCCCTCTCATTCCGCCATTAAAGGCGGGAATGTAGCGGATTGTCCGGGAACACGCAAGATGGACGAATACTCGTAACTATCTGACTCTACTGATGCTTAGGGACTAATAGGTCAACTCAGGAATGCACTGGATCTGAACGATGGCAGACAATCAAACTGCCGTCAACGTCACACAGCGGCAGCGGCTCGAACCGCTGCGACGTTGCGATGGTCACCAGAACCAGGGTCACCAATCCGATGCACGCGGCAATCAGATCGGCCGGGTAGGGGGTCGCCAGCCACTCCAGAAACACCCAGCTCATCATGCCGGCCAACAGGCTCACCGATCCGGTGCCCGGCCAAGATTGTATATTGTGTTCGATCAGCGACGGTGGGCCTCTGGGCTCACCAGAGCGCGATCCGTCGACCGGAGGCCCATTGAGATGACCTGCTCGAAATGACCCGACCGGACGACGAGCTGCGCCAGGTGGACGTGAATCAGACGCCTCGGTCGTCCGAGGTCGCCACTTTGATGCGCGCCGCCCAGCAGCGCGGCGCCGAAGGGCTCGACATCGCGCTGTGCGGCGTGCCCTTCGACGGCGGCTCTTCGTTTCGCGCCGGCGCGCGTCACGGCCCCGCACAGATTCGCGAGATGTCGCGGCTGATCCGGCGGGCCCATTACCTCAGCGGAATAGCGCCGTTCGATCGGTGCCGGATTGCCGACGTCGGCGACGCCCCGGTCAACCCGCTCGACATGGATGCAACTCTGAAAAGCGTGCAGCAGTTCTTCGAGGGCATCGGCGATGACGGCGCGCTCCCCTTGGCGGTCGGCGGCGATCACACGGTGACGCTGCCGATCCTCCGGGCCGTCGCCCGAGGCGGCCCCGTCGCCTTGATGCAGATCGACGCCCACTCCGACACCCAGGACACCATGCTCGGACAGCGCTACGCCAACGGCACGCCGATTCGGCGGGCCATCGAAGAGGGCCTCGTCGACCCGCGGCGAACGGTGCAGATCGGCATACGTGGCACCCTGTTCGCCGCCGACGAGCTCGACTGGGCGCGCCAGCAGGGCGTGGTCATCATCAACATCGACGAGCTCTACGCGCACGGCCAGGACGAGGTGATCGCTCGCAGTCGGCAAGCCCTCGGCACGGGGCCTTGCTATGTGACCGTGGACATCGATGTGCTGGATCCAGCCTACGCACCGGGCACGGGTGGACTCGAGCCCGGCGGCATGAACGTACGCGAGCTGCAAGGGCTGATCCGCGGTCTGGAAGGGCTCGAGATCGCCGGCGCCGACGTCGTCGAGGTGTCGCCGCAGCTGGACCCGACCGGCAATACGGCGCTGGTGGCGTGCAGCCTGATGTTCGAGCTGCTGTGCCTGATGGCGAGCAGCTCAACCACGAACCACAGGCGTAGCTAACGAATCACCATGACGCGCTGCTGTGGCGGCACGATCCATTCGATGCCGTGCTCGGTGACCAGCGCGTTTTCCTCGACGTTCACGGGTACCTTGCGACCGCCCCATTCTGGAGCTGGCACGAAGACGATGTACTCGAGCGAGATGATGCTGTTGGCACGCACGATGTACTGACTGCGGAACGGATAGATCTGGAACATCGACGCGGTCATGTCATGGCCCAGGTTGCCGGCGGCGTGCATGCCCACGTTGACCTCGATGCCTTCGACGTCGCTGGCGCGCTCGCGCTCGGTGTACACATAGCCGGCGTCGCGGATGATCTGCTTGAGTCGATCCAGCTGCACCTGCCCGACGATGTCGACTCCGACATTTTGACGAACGATGTCGCCGACTACCTTGGACATGTCGAAGGCCCTTTGGATCCCCGGCGGCACCTCGGTTTCGTCCTCGCGCAGCACGTAGGCAAAGCGTTTCATGTCGGTGTAGAAGTTGTTTCGCCCGATTCCCCAATCGATCTGCATGACGTCGCCGTGCTGCACGACCCTGTCGGTAGCCGCAATCTCATTGCCGTCGGGCAAGTGCAGGTACACGGTTGGAAACCAGCCGCGCTCGACCCCGAGCTGCTGCCGTTGTTCCTCCAGCCACCAGGCGATGTCGAGCTGCGACGTCGCGCCCACCGTGATCACCTCGTTGGACAAAGCCCTCTCCAGGTAACGGCGGGTGAGGTCGGCGGTCTTGGAGAATTCCACGATCTCCGTCGCCACACGAGGCCCGCGAAAGTCGGCGATCACATGGCGGGCGGAAACGAAGCGACTGGCGTAGGGCTCGCCGAGCTCCTCGCCGAGAAACTGGTAGTCGCTGTGCGACAGGCCGTCGGCGATAAACAACCCCTCCATGTCGTTGTCGTGATCCAGGAAGTTGAGGGCGATCCGCTGCGGGTCGCGTTCGTGCACGAAGGCGGTCAGTTCGCGCTTGGAGCCGACGATGTCGTAGGCGCCGCAGCTCTCGATCATCTCGGTCTCGCCGCCTAGCGCTGCCGTCTCCACCCGGTCACCCCGGTCGGTGAAGACGAAGATGCCGTTGCCGTTGCTCGTATCGGGGCCGAAATCACGCACCATCGGCTCGCTGCCGCGACCGTGATCGATGACGATCCACATGTCGACGTCATTACGCCTCAGCGCATCCGGCAACACGTAGCGGAACTTGTCCTTGCGTATCGCACAGGAAACTTCCCACTGCGAGCGCGCCTCGTCCTGGGGCAAGCGCTGCTGCGGGGTGGCGGGTGCTACGGTCGCCGCGATAGTTGCCAACAGCACTATCGATCCGAAGAGAAGTTGCCTAGCAGGGTGCTGAAGAACTCTGTTCATCGCATCTGTCCTCTTGGTGTCCGGTGCGGGGTGCAAATCGACACTCGTTAGTCGGGTGGCGCGGGTCGAGCAGCAGCCCGAGCATCGGGAGTAAACCTGATGCACACCGAGGGCGCGGGGTCTTGGTGAAAGTGTGATGGCGTGGCTATGCCGCCAAGGGCGCAGATCCAAGTCAGCGCTGCTCGCGCGCCCAGACTGCCAGCTGTCTCAGGATTACCGCCAGCTCGCTGCGCAGCGTCGACGCCCTGGCGATATTGGTTAGCCGCAACGGCCGACGGAGCACCTCCCGAGCGCCGTCACCGGTGCGAATGACGATGTTGCCTTGCATCCACCTCGGCTCGCCGCTCGCCGTCTGTCCTTCGGTCTGGTCGGTAGTGCCACGAGCCAAGTTCTCCACCTCCACGACGAGCACGTAGCTGGCCAGCTCGGGGTCGCTCACCAGCGAGATCTGCATGCTCGCCGACAGCCCCCGCGCCAACTCCAAGATCATCAAGTCGAGGTCGGCGCGGGATTCGGCAACCATCGGTGCGCCGGTCTGCGTCGCCCAGGCGGTCACGTCGGTGGGATCGGGAGACAGCGTCGAGGTCAGATTGCGCGATCCTTCGCTCGCCGGCTGGCCGGTCGCGGCACCGAAGCTGGAGTTTCCAGTGCGGATCTCGCGGCCGAAGGGGTTCTCGTTGAAGCCCTCGAACGCCGACAGATCCAGCGGCCCCAGAAAGATACGCGGTGCCACCAGCAGGTCGGCCAGGTCGTCCGGCGGCGGGCCCATCCCGGTCAGCACATCGATCTCGTTCGACATGTCGAGGCCCGATTGCTGTGCACGAATTGCCTGCTCCCAAGCAATGTCCAGCTGACCCGAGTTGGCCGCCGCCAGCGCCGCCATGCGGTGTGCGTCGGCCCAGCCCGGTCGCAGCTCTACGGCACGCAGGAAGGCGGCGGCGGCGGGCTCGTGCTCGCCGAGTCGGCCGTGCGCGAATCCGAGCACGTTGTAGGCGCGTGCGTAGGACCCGTCGACCTGAAGCGCCCGCTCGGCCTCGCGAATGGCCTGTTGGTAGCTGCCTTCGTTGACCAGCTTGCTGGCTTCATCGGTTAGATCGGCGGCTGTTTTCTGTGCCTCGGCATCGAAAGGAAACAAAAAGCACGCGGTAAGAAGAACGATGCAGCGCGCTATCGGATGATGTGCCATTGGCTCTCCTGCGGCCGGTCCAGGTAGCGCAGCTCCTTGCCGTCGAACCAGGCGATCTGGCCGATGCCAAGCTCGACTCCGTGCTCTCCCCAACCCTCCACCGCGACGCTGGTGTGGGGCTCGAAAGCGTAGAGCGTGTCGGCGTAGAGCCGGTGATCGTTGGTGACGATCGACGTCGGGTAGTAGCCCGGCCCGGAAGTCATGCCGGCGACGTAGGGCTTGGTAACGAACATGAAGCCGCCGAGCTGGTACCGACGCAGGAAGGTCGGCGGCGGATGGAAGCCCAGCTCGCTCTCGATCACGCCGGCCTCGCGCGGTATGCGGTCGGCCGCGGCGACGATCTCCTTGCCGGTGCGACCGGCAACGAATTCAGCTCGAAACAGATCCTGCATGCGGTTCACCGTGGCCAGAGCTTCGACAAGCTCAGGCGGTACCTCGGTCTCGCCCAGCTCGAGCACATAGGCGTGCTGATGCGAATCGGTTACCAGCCCCAACATCATGACGTCGCTATCGCAGCTGATGATATCGCCCCGCTGCACGGTGACCGTCATGCCGTTTCGACTGCGCCCGCCGCGGAAGTACTCGGGCGGATCGTCGTACTTGGCGATGTTGGCCGGCTTGCGCTGGATGCCGATGCTGGGGTGGTTCTCGTACTCCAGATGCAGATCTGCCATGCGCTCGCGGAACCACCAGTTGAGGTCGTCGGTGGTGGTCAGGCCGGGAATCACGACACGGTTCGAGAAGCCCTCGGCAATGATGTCGTTGGCGACCCCCTGGACGAGCTTGAAGACGCTGATCTGATCGGGCGCCATGGTCTCGAGCCAGCGTACGCCGAGCGTCCACGAGGACACCGCACGTTCCGAGTAGGGCCCCAGTGCCTCGAGCATCGGATCGTTCAGGTGGTCGCCGATAGCGATCGTCTGGGGGTCGAGCTGATTCACCAGGGCCGAGATCGCCTCGTAGTCGCGCGGCTCGATGTAGGTCACCCCCGCCTCGGTAACATGGAAGGCGAGATAGCGCGGCGTACGCTGCGAGCCGTCACGCTCGTGCTCACTGCCATAGGCGAGACCCTCGGCGTTCGCCGGAATCAGCGAGCTATAGACCGGGCCCTCGTTGTTGAAGAAGCGGTCGCCCTCGTCGTTGCGGACGATAAACAGGTCGATGCCCTGTTCGCGCATCACCGCCGGCAACACGTTCTGCAGCTTCCATTCGATCCAGCGCTGCATGATCCGGACGCGCTCCCGCAACGGCGGAATCACGTGGTTGGCGGTACTGAGCACACGATCCTGCGCCTGGCTCTCCGACCAGCCCGGGACAGATGCGAGCGCCCCGAGCAGCGCGCCGAGTACGACGAGCCGTAGCATACGGCCGCGTCGGCAGATCCTGTTCATCGCACTCCTCCCCTCTTGGGGTTCACTGCATGTACTGCCCGCCGTTGGCCAGGAAAGTGGCACCAGTGGAGAACTCGGCACCGATGATGGCGTCGAGCATGTGGGTCACATCGCCCACTTCGCCCAGACGCCCCATCGGCATGGTACCGACCTCCTTGGCCAGGCCGGCCTCGTCTTCGAGGTCATACCGCTCCATGACCTCGCGCGTCTTGACGGCGTTGGGCAGCAACGCGTTCACCCGTATCCGCGGGCCAAGCTCCTGCGCCATGCACTTGGTAAGCGCGAAGATCCCGCCCTTTGCGCTGCAGAAGTTGGCGCCGTTCTTGCGCCCCGCCTGACCACACGCAGCACCCAGATTGATGATGCAGCCCGGTCGATCGGGGTTGTGGAAGACGAACTCCTGGCTGCAGACGAACGTGCCGCGAAGGTGCGCCGCCACTACCGAGTCCCACATATCGTCGGTGAGCTCGGTGAACGGCGCGTCGCGGTTGATGCCCGCAAAGTTGATCAGAATATCGACTCGCCCGAAGGCCTCGATGGCATCGTCGAACATCGCTCGCACCTGTTCGCGGTTGGCAACGTCGGCCTTGCACTTGATTACTCGATTAGCACCCACCTGCGAGCTGATCGCTTCGTGGACCGTCTCTGCCTCGTGATCGACGATGTAGCCCATGACGATCCGGTAGCCCTTGGCGGCGAAATACTCGGCGCTTGCAGCGCCCAGACCGCTCGAGGCTCCGGTAATGACCATGACTCGTTCTTCGCTCATGCTCGTGACCTGCTTTTCCGCACCGTCAGTCATCCTCACCCACCCCAGATGTCCCCAACCGTGAAGCCGTCGGGGAAGGGATCGTCGTCATCGACGACATATTGCGCCGTACCGGTAATCCACGCCGTACCGCGGATCGTCGGCACGACCGCCGGGAGCTCGCCCAGCGTCGTCTCGCGCACCAGACGCCCGGTGAACGTGGTGCCGAGGATTCCCTCGTGGACGAAGTCCTGATCGAGCGGCAGCTCGCCCTTGGCCCACATAGCCACCATCTTTGCGCACGTGCCGGTGCCGCAGGGTGAGCGGTCGAGCACGCCCTTCCAGGTACCGGGACGATTCCAATCGAGCTTGCCAGTGGAGACGATCACCGTGTTCCTGCGGTGTGCCCCCGATACGGTCGGCGGTGCCGACAGCTGCGCGATCGTCACCCCGCGGATGTCCGTGTTGACCGGGTGAACCGGCACCTCGAGCTGCTCTTGGGTGGCGGTCTTGATCATCTCGCCTACGCGGGTGACCTCCCCGGCCTCGTCGGGAGCGAGGGTCAGCCCCAGCTGATCGGCGTCGGCGATGGCGTAGAACATGCCACCGTAGGCAACGTCGACGACCACCTTACCGAGCTCCGGAACATCGACCTCGGCATCGAGATGCACCGCGAAACCGGGCACATTCTCGAACGTCACCCCCTTCACCTTGCCGCCCTCGACCTCGGCGATCACCTTGATCAGCCCGGCCGGCGATTCCAGCGTCAGCTCGGTGATCGGTTCGGTGGACGGCACCATGCCGGTCTCGATGAGCACAGTCGTCACCGCGATGGTGTTGGTCCCCGACATGCCGGGGTACTCGACTTGCTCCATGATCACGTAACCGGCGGCGGCTCGTGGGTCGGTCGCTGGCAGAATCAAGTTGCAGTTAGCCGCCGGGTAGCCACGCGGCTCGCGCAGCATGCGCTTGCGAATGTGGTCGGCCTTGGTCTCCAGGTAGACCATCTTCTCGAACATCGTGTTGCCGGGAACATCCAGCACACCGCCCACGATGACGCGGCCGGGTTCACCGCCCACGTGGGTATCGACAGCGTGAATGACGTTGGAGATTCGCATCATGATTGCCTTCCTGTTTCGATTCGTTTCCGCCGCTCGGCGCGACCCCTGATCGGGCCGGCGACTACACGCCGACTACCGTTTTCATCCAGTCAGCAGTGTTGTGAAAGTCGGCGACTACGCTGCCGGGCGGCACGAGATCATCGCAGGCTTGGCGCGCCGCGTCGCTCAGATCCATCTCCAGCACCGGCAGCAGCGGCTCGAGGTGCTGCATCGTTCGCGGCCCGATCAGCGGCGCGGTAATCCCCGGCTGATCCTTGCACCAGAGAATCGCCAGCTGGGCAGCGCTGAGTCCCTCTGATTCGGCGATCTTGGTGAACTCGATGCCGACCTCCACGCCACGAAGCGTTACGCGATCGGCGTAGAAGCCGCCGCGCAGGGCAGCGCGAGACTCGGCCGGGTAGTCGTCGTGACTCTTGTATCGACCGGCCAATACACCCATCGCCATCGGTGCCCAGGTGATCAGGCCAACGCCATGGCGCTGACACATCGGAATGAGCTCGTTCTCGATGCGCCGATCGAGGAGGTTGTATGGCGGCTGCTCGGACACGTATCGCGCCCAGCCGCGCGCCTTGCTGACGCCGATCGACTCCATGACCATCCAGGCGGGGTGGGTAGAGCAGCCGATGTAGCGGATCTTGCCCTGCGTCACGAGGTCGTGAAGCGCCCCCAACGTTTCCTCGAAGGGAATATCGGGAGACGGGCGGTGCATCTGGTACAGGTCGATATAGTCGGTGTCGAGCCGCGTCAGCGACGCCTCACAGGCACGGATGATGTTGAGCCGCGAGTGACCGTACTCGTTGGGCCCGATCTGCTCCGTGTAGTCCTCGAGCGTTGCGCCCACCTGACGCCTACCGTGATCGCACTTCGTGCCGATCAAGACCTCGTGCCGACGACCGCTGCGCTTGAGAATGCGACCCAGAACCCGCTCGCCCTCACCGTCGGCGTAGACGTCGCCCGTGTCGACCAGATTGATGCCCGCGGCCAGGGCGGTGAGGAGAATGCGCTCGCAATCCTCCTCCGGGGTCGGGTCCATGAAGTTGTCGGTGCCAAGCGCCAGAGGCGCCACCTTGGCGCCGGTTCGTCCGAGGCTTCGATATTCCATTACTTGTGCCACCGCCGTTTGTTGTTCAGGCCGTCTGCGTGGGGAAAGGAGCCCTCGCGCGTCGCGGCGTGATAGGCGAAGCTCGCCAGGATTACCGACGCTTGCTCGAGATCTTCCGCAACGAGCCGGTCGTACACGTCCATGTTGGTGTGGAATGACACGTTGAAGAACTCGAGATCGTCTTGAATGAACTGGAAGCCGGGCAGCCCGACCTCTTGAAACGCCATGTGGTCGGTGCCGCCGGTGTTGCCGGCAACGATCCACTTCATGCCGACGTCGTGGAACGGCCGCATCCAGGCCTCGAAGATCGGCCGGGCCTCGTGGTTGCCTTGCAGGAAGATACCGCGAAAGCGACCGTACCAGTCGACGTTGAAGTACACGTAATGGTTGGCGTGCTCCGGTCGCCGCTCCCCGGTGTCGCGGTTGCCTAGATGCTTGGCAACGTAGCCTCGCGAGCCCAGCATCCCCGACTCCTCGGCGCCCCAGAGCGCTGCGCGGATGGTCCGCCGCGGCTTCGCATCGACCGCCGCGAGAAGGCGCATGGCCTCCATGACGATGGCGCTGCCGGCGGCGTTGTCGGTGGCACCAGTTCCAGCCGGCTCCGAGTCAAAATGCGCCCCGATCATCACCACCTCCGACGCCAGGTCGCCGCCCGGTAGCTCCGCCAGCACGTTGTAGTCGAGCGGGTCATCGTCGTGGAACGCATTGCGCACCTCGATCTGCATCTCGGGCTCGATGCCGCGGCCAACTAGCCGCACGACGCGGTTGTAGTGCTCTGCCGCCAGTACCAGCGACGGGAGCCCCGGCTCCTCCCCCAAGGGAAGGGCACCGTCGCCGGTAACGGCAACCAACCCCTTGTCCATCGGTCCGACGTTGGCCTGGCCGGGCGCCATCAGGGCCACCACGCCCTCGTCACGGAAGAATTGCTGCATCCACTGCGGCAACATTGGCTGACGCGCGCTCGCGCTATCTCCGCACCGCGGCTCGTCCGCAGGATGCTCGGTGTCGAGGCGCGCCATCTCCCGCAGCTCCTCGTCCGACAGGCGAACCGCCTGCGGCTCGAAGCTCATCTCCAACCGGCGCTCCGGCTGCGTGAAGACGCTCTGACCGGAAAGCTTGCCGCGATAGGCCTCCAGGTCCGAGGCATCGGAGATCTGTGTGGTGTCCAGCAACGCCACCCCAGTGGTCACCGTCCCGCTGGTGCTCGCCGTGCCAGGCACCGGATAGGCGATTACCGGCTGATAGCGCGGCTTGGTCAGGTGAACGGAGGTGTACTCGTTTTCCCATCCGTAGCCGTACTCGCCCCACGCTTCGAGGGTGGCTGCCAGACCGAAGCTCTCGAAAGTCTGGCGCGCCCACTCGGCCGCCGCGTCATACGAGGGAGAGTTCGCGTACCTGGGTCCGTAAACGTCAGTCATGGCCCCGGCCCACTCCATCACTTTGGAACGGGTGAATCCCTCGTTGCGAAGCTCGGCAACGACCGCCTCGTGGATCGGCTCGGGGTTCATGGGCTCTAGCAGGCCGTGGTGAAAGTGTGGTGGGTCTGGTTACGGCGAGTTGGGGCCAGATGGAAGGCGGCCTGACACAGGCGATGCCAAACGGTACATCTGCCTGGTCGCGCTAAGTGCTGGAAAATCGTCGACACAATATCGTATACACAAAGCAATAGCATCCGCGGGCCTGCGGCGGTGACGCGGTCGATCGCTACTGGCTCGCTTGCTGCGCCGCCTGCGCCCGTTCGAGCGTCGCTCTCACGCCGACTTGGCCGTCGTCAAGCGTCAGCGAGCGCGACAGGATCTCGATGGCGCGCTGCAGATTCGCCGGCTCCCCCGCCTCGTTCTCTGCGAGGTACTCGGCGGCCAGCGAGTTGAGCACGTCGACGCTGTCGCTACGTTCCAGTACGGCGCGCTCGTAGAAGCGAATGGCGTCGTAGTGCTTCCCCTGTCGCGCCGTGGCCTCGGCCAGCAGCAACAGCAGCTCCAGATCGTGCGGAGCGTCAACGAGACGCTCGATGAGGAGCTCCTCGAGGGCCTCGTGATGGCCGCCGTCGCGCAGCAGCTCGATCTGCAGCTGCAACGCCGCATACAGGTCCGGCTCCCGCAACAGAGCGTCGTCAACCAGAGCGATCGCCTGCTCGGTATTGCCGACCACCCGCAGGATCGCGGCACGCCGCACCAGCGACCTCGGGTCGGTAGGCGGAGGTGTCGCTGCAGCGTGCACGATGGGACGCTGAACCTCGCGGCGCACGAAAAACGGCAAGCCATCCCCGGCGGCCTGGCCAACGATCGACACCGTCAACGAGTAGGCGCCCGGATCGACGTCGAGCGTGATGCCGGTGAGCTGATTGACGACCCCGAAACGATCCACTCCATCGGGCCGGATCGAGATCTGTTTCACGCTGACCATGCGCCCAGCGTCGTCGTGGACCGTGTAGGACACGTTGACAATCTCGGTGTGCCCCTCCGGCAGCAACACTTGATGAAACACGTACAGCTGCCCTCCGACGGGGAACGGCCCGTCGATCGTAGGGGTCATCGCCAATTGACCGACCTGGAATGGCAGTTGAGCTCCGAACGGATCGTAGGCGGCGCCGAGCGGCCGCACATCGGCGCACAAGATCGGCTGCCCGAGGGTGACCGACACAGGATCGGGGATGGGCACCATGGCAGGCGTGCCGATCTCGCCGTACTCGTGGCTGACGTTGTTTTCGAGCACCAGCTCCACCTGCAAGGATCCATGGATGGCCGGAATCCGGTCGACATACATCAGCGACCCGGCGCGGGCGCGCTCGAGCGCACCCTCGGGCAGGCTGCTCTGAATGAGGCGCGGCGGCGGTCCCTCGAGCACGCGCCGGGCTTCGTCGAGCAAGTACGTGCCCACCGAGAGGGTCATGTAGTGATTGCCCTCGTGCTCGCCGAGGTTGAGCCCTGGTCCCGGCGCCCGCGCCACGTAGCTGACGAACGGCCGGCCGTCGGGATCGAGCCAGCCGATGGCTCGCACGTCGATATCGAGAGTCTCGAACCGCACCTCGGTCTCCGTGGCTCCGGTGAGGATGGGATAAGCCCACTCGATCGTTGGGACCATGAGGTCGGGAATCTCGAGGATGTCGGCGATCAGACTGTCGGATCGGAGCGGCGACCCGAGTCGCGCCTCGCCGGGAATCAGGCTGAACGCCGCCTCGGCGAGGTCGGGGTTGACCAGCCGCAACAAGTTGTAGGTCCCCGGACCACCGCTGACAAGGCCTCCCATTCCGAAGCCCTGCTGGCCGAGGCCACCTTGCTGCCGTACCGAATTGCGGCCGGTCGGGTTGAGGAGTCGCTCGGGGCCGTCGGCGACAGGACTGTAGAGCTCGAACTCGCCCATACCCTGCTCGCGGAAGAACATGACGTAGAAAAAGGTCGGAACTCCCAGGCGCGGATCCATCTGATAGAACCAGACCTCGACCGGGTATAGGTTGGCGTCGTTGTGGTGTCGTGAGCGAGTTTGAGGCTCGCCGAGCAACACGTAGATACGGCCCATGTCGGTGCGCCAGCCAGGCCCCGGAGAGACGCGGCCGAACTGACGAGTGGCATACGCCAGCCGCTCGTAGTGAATCGGAACGTACTCGTTGCGCGGCGTCCCCGGGGTAGGGTCTCGACGCTCCCAAAACGCATCGACGAACCGATCACGCTTCTCGTCGGAGTCGAGACGGAGGAACACATCGCGCTCGGGCTCGGTGATGATCCAGACAACCTCCTCCTCGAGCCAGACCCGGAAACGCTCTGGTAGGTCGCGCGATCGGAGCTTCGGATAGGCATTCAGATCGACCTGATGTGCAGACAACGCACCGGCGGCCCGGACATTTGCGCCGACCATCGTGCCGAAGCTGCTCAGCCCCATCACGACCGCGATCGCCAGGCCGATCCGACCGGCGCACCGCCCGGCTCCGGCTGCCGGGCGCGAAGGACTCGGACTCATGCTCTACTGCGACTCCCGCAGCGCTGCGAGGATGTCGTTCACGATAGCGGCCTCTTCGCCGTCTGCGGGTACCATCTCGATGTAGCTCTCGAACGCCGCAATCGCCTGCTCCATCTGACCGCTGTTCACATGGGCAAAGCCGAGCTGCTTGTAGGCGACGCTGTACTGCGGATCGACCTCGAGTGCCCGCGAGTAGAAGGAAACGGCCTCGGCGGCACGGCTCTGCTGGAAGTAGATCTCTCCGATGTTGTAGTAGAGCGAGGCGTTCTCGGGGTCTTGGACGATGACCCGTTCGAAATAGTCGAGCGCCGTTTCCAGATCTCCGGCGTTGGAGCTCAGGCTCGCCAGCATGAACAATGCGGTCTGGTGTTCGGGCGACAACACCAGCACCCGCTGGTAGGCGGCTTGCGCCGGCGCGATGCTGTCCACTCGAACATAGGCTTCGGCAAGGCGCAGCCAAACCGCGAAGTTGTCGGGGTTGTCAACTACGAAGGCCTGCCAGCTCTCCACGGCACCGGCGAAATCGTCGGATTCGAACGCGGCGACACCGTTCCAGTAGTTGTCGGCATTGATGGACTCGTCCCCCACACCGCCGCCAGCGTCGGTGGCACCACTCTCGGTCATCTGCTGCAACGTCACGTCGAGGTCGGCGTTACAGGCGCCACCCGTCGCCCCGAAGCTATCGGTACAAGTGGTCACCGCCGCCGCACCCGCACGACACCTTCGAGCCAGCGGCTTGACGCATTGGCTCACCTGCACCGTGACATAGCCTTCGAGCTCGAACGCGAAATTCCACGGAGCCGTGCGGTCGCCAAAACCGATCATCGCCCACTGACCGCGATCGTCGGTCACGGCGGTGAACCTGCCAGGCGCGAAATTCTCGTTAACCGAAGTCACGGCGACGCCCTCGAGCGGCTCTCCGGCCGCATCGACAACGACACCGCGCAGCCGCGTGCTGCGCTGCGCCCCGACGAAAGCCACCAACAACATCACCAGGGCCAACGTCAGCGCCGGGACGAATATCCGCGCCTTCGGCCACGCCTGCCTCAGCTGCCACTGCATTATCGAGCCTCCTGGTTCACGGGCCCGGCGGGGCTTGGCGAACACGGTTCGGATCGGCCGCGGGGCCGGTAATATGTTCTGAGTGTATTGTACCGAGTTACTCGCTTACGGCCTGCGCATGCTGCGCCTAGCCATCTTGCTGACGCTGGCGCTCGCCCAGCCGGGATTCGCCCGGCCTCAACCCGCGCTGGCGGCCGTTGCCCCGGCACGGCAAGTGCTGCTGGCCGACGCCACGGCGACCTCGGGGCTGGCCTTCGAACACCGTCACGGCGGCACCGGCGAGCGCTATATGGTCGAGACCATGGGCTCCGGCCTGGCGCTGGTCGACATCGACATGGACGGACGGGTCGACGCCTATCTCGTGCAGCAGGGGGCGACGCCCGGTTTCGTCACCGACGGGCCGCTGACCGATCGGCTGTTTCGCAACGCCGGGAGCTCGTTCCGCGACGCGACGGCGGCCTCCCAGTTGATCGAGGAGGGCTACGGCGCCGGGGTCGCCGCCGCGGACTACGACAACGATGGCTTCCCCGACCTCTACATCACCAACTTCGGCGCCAACAACCTGTGGCGCAACAACGGCGACGGCACCTTCAGCCGTGCCGACGATGCCGGCACGGGCGACGACCTCTGGGGCTCGTCGGCTGCATGGGGCGACTTCGACGGCGACGGAGATCTCGATCTGTACGTCGCCAACTACGTCGACTTCGACTGGGACAACAACAAGTTCTGTGGCGACGCCGGTCGACAGATCTCGGCGTACTGTCACCCCGACGTCTACAACGCCGTCCCCGACCGGCTGTACGAGAACCGCGCCGACGGAACGTTCGTCGAGATCGGCGCCATCGCCGGCATCGACGACCGGATCGACGGCAAGGGGCTGGGGGTGGTCTGGGGCGACTACGACAACGACGGCGACCCCGACATCTACGTGGCCAATGACTCGACGCGCAACTTCCTGTACACCAACCAGGGCGACGGCACCTTCGTCGACGACTCCTTCCTTGCCGGCGTCGGCTACAGCGAGGACGGGCGCACCCAGGCCGGCATGGGGACCGACTTCGGCGACTTCGACGCCGATGGCGATCTCGACCTGATCGTCACCAACCTGACGCTCGAGACCAACACGCTGTACCGCAACCTCGGCGACGCGGCGTTTGTCGACCACAGCTACGCCAGCGGTATCGGCGAACCCAGCCTGCTGCTCGTCGGCTTCGGCACCAACTGGTTCGATGTCGACGCCGACGGCGACCTCGACCTGTTCGTCGCCAACGGGCATATCATCGACAACATCGCCGAGTTCCGCGAGGGCGTCGCCGGCTCGGCGCTCGCCGAGCGCACCTACCCGCAGCCCAACCACCTGTACATCAACGACGGCAGCGGGCTATTTGCCGAAGTGCATGCTGAAGCCGGAAGTGGCATGGGGCTGGTCAAAGTTTCTCGCGGTAGCGTCGTCGGCGACGTCGACAACGACGGGGACCTCGATGTCGTGGTCTCCAACAGCAACCAGGCCGCCGACTATCTGCGCAACGACACGGTCGCGGGCAACTGGATCCAGCTGCGACTGATCGGCCGCCAGGCCAACCGCAACGCGGTGGGGGCGCGCGTCGAGGTAACGTCCACGAATGCGGAGGTCGCCGGCGCCGGGCACCTCATACGAGAGGTGGTGGCCGGTGCGTCGTACGCGTCGACCAACGACCTGACGTTGCATATCGGGCTCGGTGCCGCGTCCTCGGCCAACCTGACGATCCGCTGGCCGGGTGGCGGCCGCGAGGTACTGAACGACCTCGCCGCCAACCGGCGCTTCGTCATCCAGCAAGGCCGCGGTGTGCTTGCCTCCCGCCCCGCGGTGGCTCGTTAGTGGCCTGTCTACGATTGGCTGAGCCACAGCCGGAGCCGCGCGCCTAGCTTCCCTTCTTTGTGTTTTGAATATTGTATACACTCGCTCGCGGTGCCCGTCCAGTCGTGCCTTTCGCCGCAGGAGCAACCTCTGATGTCCCGTGCATTCGGACAAAGCCGCCTCGTATCCGCGCTGGCTATCGCTACGCTGGTTGTCGCCGCCGTGCCACTCTTGTCGAGGCGCGCCGATGCGGTACCGCAGCTCGGTCAGCAGGATTCTGGCGCAACGCTGAGCGTTCCACGCTCGATCCTTGACCGCATCCACTTCCGCTCCATTGGCGGCACCAAGCAAGGCGGCCGCATCATGGACATCGGCGCGCCGGATCCGGCAAGACAGCCGTTCACGTTCTACGCCGCGGCTTCGACCGGCGGACTGTGGAAGACCACCGACGCCGGCATCACCTGGAAGCCGATCTTCGACGATGTGCCGATCAACTCGATCGGCGACGTCGCGGTGGCCCACTCCGACCCGGAGGTGCTCTACGTCGGCACCGGCAACGGTTCGTACTGGGGAGAAGGGATCTTCCGCAGCGGCGATGGCGGCGCCACCTGGAGCTATCGAGGGCTCGACGATTCGCTCTACATCACGCGTATCCGCGTCCACCCTGACGACCCGGACACGCTGTACGTCGCGGCGGCCGGCAACTGGGTGACCGATAGCGCGGAGAAGGGCGTCTTCCGGAGCACCGACGGCGGTGCCACTTGGGTGCGCTCGCTGGCGCTGCGCCACGAAGACCATCACGTTGGCGCCGCGGATCTGATCATAGACCCGCGCGATCCAGATGTGCTTTACGCCTCAGCCTGGGACCGCAACGACGGCGGCGGCAGCGGCATCTACAAGACCACCGACGGCGGCAACAGCTGGGCGCGGCTCGAGGGCGGGCTACCGACGAGAAGCATGGATCGGATCGGCCTCGATATTTATCTGAGCGACCCGGACATCCTGGTCGCCTGCATCCTCGTACAGCGACCGGATTGGGATGGGAGCAGCCGCGATCGGTACCGCAACACCGCCTGGCGCAGCGTCGATGCGGGTGCTACGTGGGACGCAATCGGACCCGATCCCGATGAGTACGAGCTCACCGGATCATCCCGCTTTGGTCAGATCCGCATTGATCCGAGCGACGCCGATCGGATCTACGTGCTCAACACGGGCGTGCAAGGCACGCCGGACGGCGGACGCACCTGGCAGAAGATGATCCGCTTCGCTGGCGACAACCAGGCCATGTGGATCAACCCGACCAACAGCGACCACATCATTCTGGGCTACGACTATGGCCTGGCGATCTCCTATTCCAACGGCGACACCTGGTACCACCCCGACAACCTGCCGCTCGGGCAGCTCGAAGCCGTCGGCGTGGACATGGCGCGGCCATACAACGTCTACGGCGGCATGCAGGACTTCGGCACCTGGCGTGGCCCGAGCACCAAGCGGGGACGATGGCCGATTCGCTTCGAGGACTGGGAACACGTCGGCGGCGCCGACGGCTCCTACGCCCAGATCGACCCGTCCGACAATCGCTGGCTCTATGTGGAGTCGCAGAACGGCAGCATCTCGCGCAACGACCAGCGCACCGGCGTGCGCACCCGAATCCGCTACCGTGCCGAGGGAGTGCGCTTCAACTTCATCGCACCGATCCTGATCTCGCCGCACAACCCTGATGTGATCTACCACGGAGCCAACGTGCTGCTGCGCTCGCCGTTCCGCGGCGCGGCCTGGGCGGAGATCAGCCCTGACCTGTCGGAGGACGGCGGCGCAGTGTTCGAGCGCCGCGTCAACGGCACGATCAGCACACTCGATGAGTCGCCGGTGCAGCAAGGCGTCATCTGGGCCGGAACCGACAACGGCAACGTCTGGGTGACTCGCGACGATGGCGCGAGCTGGCAGCGTGCCAGCAACGCGATCCCCGATTGGCACAACTACAACGTCACCCGCCTGGAGGCATCGAATCACGCAGCCGGCAGGGCGTACGTGACCGCCAGCGGTGGTCGCCGGGATCGTCGCGACCTACGACCGTACGTTTACCGGACCGACGATTTCGGGGAGACCTGGCGCTCGATCAGCGGCGGTTTGCCGGCCGACGAGCCAGTCAACGTGATTCGCGAGGATCACCGCAACCCCGACCTGCTGTTCGTGGGCACCGCCAAGGGCATCTATGTCTCATTCGATGGCGGCAACTCCTGGTCCTCGTTGCGCAACAACATGCCGAACGTGCCGATCCACGACCTGGTGATCCATCCGCGCGACAACGACCTGGTTGTGGGCACCTACGGACGAAGCTTCTGGATCGCCGACATCTCGCCACTGCAGGAGATAACGCGCCAGACCCTGGCCGAAGACGTGCACCTGTTCGATGTGGCGCCTCAGGTGTTGTGGATCTCTGCCCGCCAGACTCAGGTCGCTTCCATCTATCAAAACTACGAGGGCGAGAACGCGCCGAAGGGAGCCGTCGTGCACTACACGCTGCGCCAGCCCGCCTCGGGCCCGGTCACGGTGCAGATCTACCGCGGCACGACGCTGGTCAATGAGTACCGCGGTTCCGGCGAGGAAGGATTGAACTTCGTCGAGTGGTACCTGACCGAGCGAATCCCCCGAACCGAGGAGGAAAAGCGCGACTGGGAGGAGTGGAACCGCGGAGTGCGCTCGGAGGAGGAATACTTCGATTACTACGACGGCACGGATCACTTTGCCGCCGCCGACAGCGAGGTGAGCATCTACGGCCGACCGTTGAACGTCTGGGTGCACACGCTGCCGGAATGGCGCGAGCGGGATTTCAAGCACATCCGCGCCAAGCACGGCGCGTACACGGTAAGGCTACTCGTCGACGGGCAGGAGCTCACCGGCGACGTCACGGTGCTGAAGGACGAGTGGTTCGACCGCACGTTCTAGTGACCGGTAACAGATGATCGTTGCTTATCGTGGTGGCGAAATGGGTCCGGATGCCAGGCGCGACGACGAGACGATGTTTGCCCATCTTGGAGGAGGAGCAACGCCGCAGACGGGCCGATTTCGCCGCCATCCTCCGGACAGATGGGCAGTTGCGGGCGATATCGGCGTTGCGCCTCGTCGACGATGCCCCAGCAGGTCGTGATGGAAGTGTGATGGGTAACCCGTAGGGCAAGTGGGAGTCACGGGCGATGGCGGCGTCTCTCCTCCTCGACGATGGCTCCAGCATCGCCTCATCGTCGATCCTTGCCCTAGCCCGTGAGTCCCACTTGCCAGACCCACCACACTTCCATCACGGCCTGCTAGCATCGACATCCTCGCCGCGCCTTGATCTCACCCGCAAATCCCATCTGCGATATGCGACGATCATCTGTTACAGGCCACTTCTATGAGAAGGCCTAGTTCGGTCAAGGGCAATGTGGTGCCCAGCGAAGAATCGATCTGCACGCCATGCTCCTATTCGCACTCTGGTGGACGAGGATTCAGGTCGTCCGGTGCATTCTGGGGTCCGTCCCGATTCGAGGCGCTGCAATCTAGCTGCCGAGCTCGAAGCTCGTAGTGACCTTCGCAGTCGCCCGGACCGGGCGGTCAGATCGATAACCGTTGGGTCGCGTCGCCCTACCGACCTCCTGGTTGCGGGTTAGTTCATGCTGCTGAAACCTCTACAGGTGCGCGCAACGGTTCGTACTCGTCTCCACTCAGCCACAGTCGGTGCAGCACAACGGCGAGCTTACGGGCGACAGCAACTGCTGCCTTTTTGTTGCCATGAGGACCACCGCGTCCGGCCAGCTTGAGCCCCCAGCGTCTGAGCTCAGTATCGGGCCCGAAGGGGCCCAGGATGTAATGCGCCGAGCCCACCAACAGGCGTCGGAGCATTTTGTCGCCCGCCTTGGTTATTCGTAGCGCAGGGTCCTTGTCCCCCGACTGCCGTTTCTTCGGTCTCAGTCCCAGGTACGGGCCCACGGCTCTGGAGGTATTGAACCGCTCCGGCTCCTCGAGCGTCAGCACATACGCCAGTGCGGTCAGAGCTCCGACCCCGGCCACTTGCTGGAGCTGCTGTGTCTCCGGGTATCGCCCCTGGCACAGCTGCACGATCTGACGCTCGTATTGCTGGATGTTGCCCGTCAGCATGGCGATCGTTTCAAGCACCGGCTCGAGCGCTCCCTTGAGCCGCTCCGGTATGTGCTCTGGCGCGGTGCGCGCGAACGCCGGCGTCGAGCACCTGGGAATACGACAACCGGCCGACTTGACCGCACCACGCACATGGCTCACCAACTGCGTGGGCTCTTTACCAGAGCATCTCGGCTCCGAATCACGGCTAGATCCGCTCGCGCTTGTCTGCCTCGATGCTGCACCGTCTTAAGCAGCTTTGGGTCCATTCTGCCCACTCGTGCCAGGTGCTCGGCATCCAACCGGTCGGTCTTGTCGTGCTCGCCATAGATCAGCTTCAGCCGCCTCGGGTTAGCCACCAGCACCTCATGACCCAGTTGCTTCAACTGCTCACTCATCCACGGCGAGTGCGTTCCAACCTCCAGCACTACTCGAGCGGGCTCCTCGCACCCGAACCGCCTCGCCAGCCCCTCCGGGCTCGTCCTCACCCGCCCTTCCTCTGACCTGACCCCCCAAAACGGATCCAGAGGTAATCTCACGATCTGGGTCGAAAAGGGGAGGTCAGAATGCCGACGAAGAGGCACAGCGCCGAGCAGATCGTACGCAAGCTCCGGGAGGCTGAAGTGGAGCTGGCGCAAGGCGGGACGGTCAAGGATGCCTGCCGCAAGCTAGCGATCACCGAGCACACCTACTATCGGTGGCGGCGGGAGTACGGGGGGCTGAAGGTCAACCAGGCCAGAAGGCTCAAGCAGCTGGAGAAAGAAAACGCCCGGCTCAAGAAACTGGTGGCGGAGAAAGAGCTCGACCTGTCGATCCTGAAGGAAGTCGCGGAGGGAAACTTCTGAGCCCAGCTCGACGGCGCGAGGCGGTGGCGCATGTACAGGGGCGGCTGGGCGTCTCCGAGAGGCGGGCGTGCCGGGTACTGAAACAACCACGCACGACACACAGGTACATGCCAAGAGAACCGGGCGATGAGCAGATGTTGACGGAGCGGATCGTGGATCTAGCCCGACAATACGGGCGCTACGGGTATCGGCGAGTGACGGCGTTGTTGCGTATGGAGGGCTGGTGGGTGAACCACAAACGAGTGCAGCGTATCTGGAGGCGTGAGGGGCTGAAAGTACCGACAAAGCAGCCCAAACGAGCCCGGCTGTGGCTCAGCGATGGCTCGTGCATCCGGCTGCGACCACAGCGCAAAGATCACGTCTGGGCGTATGACTTCGTTCATCACCGGACGCACGAGGGTCGGGCTATGAGGCTGCTGACGATCGTCGATGAGTACACACGAGAAAGCCTGGCGATCGACGTGGCACGGAAGCTCAACTGTGAGGACGTGCTCGAGCGGCTCGGGTGGTTGTTCGTGCACCGGGGCATACCTGAGCACATCCGGTCCGATAACGGACCGGAGTTCACCGCCGAGGCGGTTCGCGACTGGCTCGGTAGGCTCGGTGTGGGCACGCTGTTCATCGAGCCGGGCTCGCCGTGGGAGAACGGCTACGTGGAGAGCTTCAACGGCAAGCTCCGAGACGAGCTGCTCAACGGCGAGATCTTCTACACGCTCAAGGAGGCAAAGGTTCTGATCGAGAGATGGAGGCAGCAGTACAACCGCATGCGACCGCACAGCTCGTTGGGCTACCGACCACCGGCCCCGGAGGCGCTGTTGTTGAAGCCGGCTACGCTCCGCTTCGCCGGCCTCAACAACCCCTTGTCAGCACCGAGTTACTGAGATAAGACGTGGTACTAACCGTGGGGTCAGGTCAGCTTCTCGTCGCGGACTTCGAGCAGATGCGTGGACGCGGCCACCGGTCTCGGCGGCGCACAGTTCCGGGGTAACTTCGGAACCACCATCGGCGTCGAGGAAGTGAAAGGAATGATCGAGCGGCGTCGTGCCGCCGTCGTGAAAGACAAACGCCACCGGACCCTGAGCGCCGCCGAAGGGGCTAAGGTCCATCACCCGGCAGTGACGGCTCGAATGGAGTGGAACTCACCGGCACCACCTCAAGACCGTCAACTCGATGCTCCTGACCCTTCTGCCTCGGTGACGCTGTCCGCACCTGTTGCGCCGGCTGATTCGTTCCGGACAACGGCTAAGGCATCCTCATCGGAGCTGGGCGGTGGTGGCGCAGCCGTGTCCGGTTCGTCTTGTTCCTCACCGGGCAAGAAGTACTCTCCAGCGGAGTTCTTGCTCAACGTGCCCGACTTGGCCATTGCCCAAAGCTCCTGCCCGACACGCGCTCCAGGCTTCATCTTTCCTTTGAACTGATAGCCACGATCGCGCAGAATCTGCGTGACCTGCGCAGGCTTCAGCGCCCCAGCCTCCTTGAGTACCGCTCGGGCCGCATCACGAACACCGAGTTGGCGCAGTCCGGCGTCCGGTGCGGTTTCTTGGTCCAGGATTAAGCGAAGGGCGTCCTGTCGTGTCTTGAGCCACTGCAGCCGTGCCTCAAGTTGAGCCACCTCATCCGCAACGTCTGCTTGTTCTGCTTGGAGTCCGTCACGAACGGCCTTGTTGATAGCCATCACCTTGTTCTCCATCAGTAGGTTAAAGTTCCATCCGGAACTTCCTAGCGTAAGCTCTTATCGTGCTGCATGAAGAGAGGCCAGCTGGTTGTGTGCCGCATGGCGGATGGGCGCGCCGCAGCGCTGCGTGTGCTGTCCGTGACCGATCAGGCAGTGGAGCTCACCGCGGCTGGAGCGCCACCGACCTGGTACCGGCGCACAGACGTGTTCCGGATGGATGGTGCGCTCCTGTCGGCGCTGGTACGCGCCCGCGCTGCCGGCGACACAGAAGCCCTGGATGCACTATGGGACCAGGCAGTACCCTGGGCACCTGGAGGAGCAGGATGGGTGAAGGGTACGGCACGGGCGCGCCGGTGAAGGTCGGCTCCCTGTGCTAGCGACCGGAAGATGGGGCATCAGAGGCAGCGATGCGTGGCCTCGCGAATGATGTCGAGATATTCAACAAGGTTGCCCTACCGCGCCGTCCTTGCAGACGAGGTCCAAGACGGACGCCCCTAACGCTCTCAAGCTCCTCGCTGCCATCGCTCCGGACAGCCACAACAGCCTCTTCCTGGTCGGCGACGCCCATCAGCGAATCTACGGTTTCCCCACCAGCCTCAGTCACTGCGGCATTGAAGTCGGCCGCCGCATCCGCCGCCTCCAGCTCAACTACCGCACGACCGCCGAAATCCGCCGCTCCGCCGAACGAGTCCTAGAAGGCCATGAAGTCGACGACCTCGATCTCGGCACCGACACTCTCAAGTACGACTTCTCTATGCGCTACGGCCCGGAGCCGCAGTTTCGTCACTTCGAGCGCGAGACCGAGGAGGCCGAGTTCATCGTTGGCCGGCTCAAGTCCTGGTTCAAAGAGGGGGTGCCCAATGACTCCATCTGCCTGGCTACACGGACTAACTCGCAGCTCAAGGATCGGTACGAAACCATCCTGTCCGCCGCAGACATTCACACCGTCTACGTCGAGCGTACGCCGACTTCCGAAAGAGGCCCGGGCGTTCGCCTCGCCACCATGCACCGCATGAAGGGCATGGAGTTCTCTCGCGTTCTGCTGGCCGGCGTTCAGGACGGGTTGATGCCACTCTCGAGCGAACATACGGAGGCCGCTGACGTAGCCGGCCGCGAAGACTGGGAGCTAAAAGAGAGGTGCCTGTTCTATGTGGCGCAGAGGCGGGCGAGGGACGGGCTGGCGGTCACGGGGTTCGGGTCTCCCAGCCGATTAGCGGAGCCACGGTCGTGAACCGGGGAGGCTGGAGTTGGATCCGATTGCCGAACGGGGTGCAGGCTCGTCATTGTTCCACCCGATGTGAGCCATAGACATCGGCAGCAGGAATCGGCTGCTTTGGAGAGTACGGCAGACATCATGCCGAACCGGGGCACTTCGCCCCGGTTGCATCGCAACACGCTGGTGTTCCTGGCAGCGGATGAAAGGGAGCTGGAGAGCTTGTTGGAGGCCGTGGCGGACTTCTTGGCCTGGAAGTCGATCCTGGCTGATACCAAGAGCCTGCGGTGAGCTTGCTGCTCGAGGTGCAGTGGCACGGCTGCAATTCGGCCAGTAACGCAGGGTCACCCGGGCGCTCTTTTTCTCAATGAGTCGAGCGTTTCCAAATCACACATAGCCGCGACGCGCACTAGTATGTCGGAATTAGGGAGCAACAGTTCTGTTGAGCGCCCGGCAGCGTCGCGAAAACTAAAGCCCACATTGGGTGGAGTAAGAACATCCACATCGCCCAAGTCGCGCAGCTCTACTTCGTGCCCGATAACCGCTCGGTGGGCGTGGCGCGCTCACGAACGCCGCGGCGACCTGCCTCGGAGGACGGGCCATGATCAACCGGCGCTTCCTCATCGCGGCGGCGATGGCGCTCCACAGCCGTGGCTGCGGCGCTGCGGCGCGGTCCGGCATCCAATGTCCGTGGCAGACTTCCGTGCGGCGCTCGACGAGATGGCAGCCGCGTACACGGTGAGCGTGGGACGCGAGGAGACCGGGGTGAGCCTCGATGTGCCCGCCGAAGATGCATGGCGGGCGCTCGACCTGTTCGCGGCCGTCCTGCAGGCGCCCGCGTTCGGCGTCGCATCGGCCGCGGCAATGGGGCGCAGGTCTCAGACCGAGGGAATCGACTGGGGGAGCTCGATCGCCGGGGCGATCGCCTCGTTCGACAGCCGCTTGTTCCGCGACCATCCGTTCGGCCGTAGTCCGTCGGCTGACGATACGGCCGCGGCCAACGCCGACGGCGCTGAGCGTTATCACCAACGACAACAGCTCGTTCCTGGAACCCGGCGTGCGAGGTCCCCGGGAGCTACACGTTCCGCTCCTCCGGGCGACCCGAGGCCGGGCGCTTGCTGGTGGAGCGTACCTTCCGGGAGCTGCACAAGATCCGTGACACGCGAGCGAGCGAGGATGAGCTCTTCGTTGCCAAGGGAGCGCTCGCGGACGGCGCCCGGCGTGTGGATGAAGTTGAGCCGGATGTTGGACAGTACTTGATCCGTCTGATTGTCGTATTGGATGAGGGCGGCAAGGAACAGCCGGGTGCTGAAGTCGTAGGAGATTCGCGATAGCATCAGGTCGGTGACGACTAACGGAGCCGCGATGCTCACGCTCTCTGACGAGCAGTGGGGGTTCGACGAGAGCTAGTCGCTGCGAGCTTCTGTGCTAGTGGTCCGGATTGGAGTTCATGGGGAGTACCCTCCCAGTAGATGTATGTGGAATCCGACTTGCCGACCGAAGGAGATCTGGCATGGATTGGTGGATCTGGATACTCGTCGGGCTGGGGCTGCTCGCCTTCGAGGTCATCGTTCCGGGGGGCATCATCCTGCTCTTCTTTGGTGCCGCCGCTGTCGTCGTTGGGGTACTAGTATCGCTCGGTATCGGCGGACCCGTTTGGTTTCAGTGGGCCATGTGCTCGGTACTCTCTGTGGTGTCCCTTCTTACCCTGCGCGGGCCGATTCTCCGAAGACTGGAAACGACTGGAGACGATGCTGGACAGGTTGACTCGCTGGTGGGCGTGCCGGTGGTCGTCGCGGAGGACATCGCTCCCGGAGCCGATGGCAGGGCTGAGCTTCGCGAAACCTCCTGGGGTGCGGAGAATGTAGGAACAGAGGTTCTTGCTCAAGGTGACAAGGGCGTAGTTGAGCAGGTCGACGGGTTGAAACTCTACATTCGGAGGAGCCAGACATGAGCATGACCGTCTTCGTTTTTGCCGTGATCGCAGCTCTGGTTGCTGTCGTTATTGCCAAGACTGCGACGGTGGTCCCACAGCAGAATGCCTATGTCGTCGAACGGTTGGGGCGGTTCCACAAGACACTCGACCCTGGATTTCACATACTCCTGCCGTTTCTCGACGTGATTCGCTACCGGCACGGTCTAAAGGAAACGGCGGTCGACATTCCGGAACAGATCTGTATCACTCGCGACAACGTCCAAGTCGGCGTCGATGGAGTCCTGTACCTCAAGGTTATGGACCCGAAACGCGCCTCCTACGGTGTAGGCAACTACATGTTCGCGATTAGCCAACTTGCCCAGACGACGCTGCGTAGTGAAATCGGCAAGATCGATCTGGACCGCACCTTTGAAGAGCGCACCTCAATCAACGTTCAAGTTGTTGACGAGGTTGACAAAGCCTCCGATCCCTGGGGGATCAAGGTGCTGCGCTACGAGATCAAGAACATCACGCCTCCGCAGGACGTTCTCGCCGCGATGGAGAAACAGATGCGCGCTGAACGCGAAAAGCGTGCCGTTATCCTCACTTCGGAAGGAGAGCGCGATGCCGCAATTAACGAGGCCGACGGGGCCAAGCAGCAGGTCATCAAGGCTTCGGAAGCCGCCAAGCAGAAGCAGATCAACGAGGCAGAGGGGAAGGCCCAGGCGATCCTCGCCGTGGCCGCCGCGACCGCGGACGGGATTACTCGCGTCGCCGAAGCAATTGGTGCCCCCGGCGGCCCGGCGGCGGTTCAGCTGAAGGTCGCGCAGGATTACATCGAGAAGTTCGGAGAGCTGGCCAAGACCAACAACACAATGATCCTGCCGGCCAGCGTCGCGGATGCAGCGTCGATGATGGCAACCGCGATGAGCGTCATTAACCAAGGCAAGAACGATGCCGACTAGTCACAGCCGACGTGCTTGCGCCG
Organism: Acidobacteriota bacterium; assembly: GCA_965205505.1. Lineage (GTDB taxonomy): Bacteria > Acidobacteriota > UBA890 > UBA890 > WLXD01 > DASCOT01. The sequence goes on along the minus strand of CBDBHB010000009.1, from coordinate 305,782 downwards.
GGATCTCATTCCGTTTCGTAGGGAAGGCCGCCTGAGTCCAGGATGACGATCCAGCGTGGTATCGCGTGCTCGGTACACCTGCCCCAGCCCGCCTGCACCGAGCGGGGCGGCGAACCTGGTGCAGGCGGCCATGTTTCCCAAGCATGCCTTCAACCTGCGGGGCGTGGTCGGCGGCGCTCTTTCTTCCCCCAGCCGCGTGCGCCCCTGGTCGACGTCGCCGGCCCGATCAGGACCGGGGATCGCGTTGAAGTGGAGACCATGCCGTAGCCGGCTCGGCGGCTCAGACCTGTATCTGCTGTGGTGGTCCGCTACCGGCACGAACGAACCGACACCGCTCTCTTCGGTCATTTCGGGTCTTCCTTTGTTACCCAACTAGGCGGCGGATCGAATCGAACTTTGTCGCCACCGTCGCACCCGCTCCGCAAGCGCAGCGATCTCTCTGAGCACGGTCTCAGGTGTGCCATCCAAGTTCAGATGCACGACCTCGATAGTCTTGTCTGCATAGACGATCTCGTAGTTCCCGACATCGCCTTCGCCGGCGGCGTAGACAAGCAGGCCGCCGGGCAGATCGGCCGCCGTACAATAGGCGAGCATCTGGTACAAATCACCGTTCTTGAAGCCCTTTGTCTCGAGGCGTTTGTACTTGGCATCTCCGACGAAGACGCACCGACCGGCCTCCCACCACGACAGATCCGGCTCGAGCTTCACGCGTCCCCCGGTGTCGAGTCTCATCCGATGGCCATGGCAGTTCTGGGGAAACCCTGGCTCGCCGAGGCGGAGCTCCTCACGTAGGGCCGTAACCACGAAGTCCTCGAACACTTGGTTCATGTCTACAAGCAGCGACGGTGCCTCGAGAGCTCCGGCCCGCAACTCTACCGAGGTCGCCCGAAGCACCAACGAGGCCAATTCCAAAGCGGGCCGGTAACGGTCCGTGAGCCGATCGTAGGAAAATTCCGGCAACTTCCTTGCCTCGAACGGCGCCAGCGTCACCGGCCGGAAACGCGCAGCGAGCCGCCTGAGCTCCGACCGCGCTTGCGCGGATCGCACCGTCAGACGCCCCAGACGATGCACTGCAGCTTTGATAAGGCGGTTCATGTTGGTATCCACCGTGAACTCGTCGTAACGCACTTCGATCGGCGGGAAGATGCCGAACCGGTCGCGGATCTGGTCATCGAACCGGATGCGGCCGCGCACCGTCTGCAGAGCGTCTTCCTCGGTTCGGTAGCCCTGAAGAAGGTCTGGGTGAATTCCCCGCCGGACCACCTCGCAGAAGATCGGCACGAACGCCTCGAGAAGCCCCTTGCTCGGGTCGAGCGCCGCGTCCTGGATTTGCCAGCCGCGCTTGTGCAACGAGTACGAGAGGAGAAACAACAGACGATCCACAGGGATCTTCGGCTGGACCTCGACGATCAGTCCCGGCAGCGCGACCACGCCAATCCAGGAGGACGGAGTCAGGTCATAGGCATCCCGCTCTCCGGCGACGGGCGTCACGGTGATGCCCGGAATCGCGCCGGCCAGGGCGTCGCGTAGCTCCGGCTCGAGGCGAACTGCCGGAGAACGCTGATATTCAGTCAGCCTCAGCGTGCTCGCCATCGGCCTCCTCACTCCCCGCGGTATCGGCAGCTTCTACTTCTCCCGCCGAAACTGACTCGTTGCCGCGAAGCACGTCGAGGGCAAAATCGGCCAGGCGTTCCCGCTCCCCGTGCAACTGCTCGGCTACGTAGGGGAGGATCGAGTGCTCCCAGATCAGACGAACCCAGTCGTCATCGAGATCCTTGCGCATGAAGTGGCTGGGTCCGACTGCCACGTCGCGGTCGTCCAGCAGTTTGTTGAGCCGATCGAGCACCGGGGCGACCCACGCCATCTTCGGCCTATTTCGCTCCAGCCAGCGGGATAGAAGACCCTCCACCGGCGGTTGGTGTGGGAAGAACGGATAGAAGTGGAATCGGCGCCGGAGCGCCAGGTCCACTAGAGCGATCGACCGGTCGGCTGTGTTCATCGTGCCGATCACGAGCAGGTTCGCCGGCATCGCGAACGGCTCCTGGGAATACTGCAACTGGATTTCGTGCTTGCGGTACTCCAGCAGGAAATAGAGTTCTCCGAAGACCTTGGCGATGTTGCCGCGGTTGATCTCGTCGATCACAAGCACGTGTCGCACGTCAGGCGCGGAGCCGGCCTTCTTCGCGAGCCTCTTGAGCGGACCGTCCTGCAGCCGAAAGCCTAGTCCAGTCTCGTAGCGGTGAGGTCGGTAGCCCTCGACAAAGTCCTCGTAGGCATAGGAGGGATGGAACTGAACAAGGTCGGCGGCGTCCGAAGAGCCGGCGAGATACTCGGCAAGCCGGAGGGCAACGAATGTCTTCCCGGTGCCGGGCGGGCCGTGGAAAATGATCTGCCGCTTGGCCTCGAGCAGTCGCACCATATCCCGGAGGTAGGTTGGGGCGATGAGGAGCTCGGCGGCGACGTCGGCCAGCGTCTCAACCTCCGCGCCGTCGGTATCAGGCTCCTCCTTAACAACGAGCGGCTCAGTCGGGGAGGTGGGCGCTTCCTCGCCGAGAAACTCCAGATATGCCGCTTGCGCCGCCGGATCGAGCTCTTTGAGCCGGTACTTGGTCATCAATACCCAGACCATCGACTGGGCATCGAGTCGATCGCGAAGTTCCAATCCGCGGCTGGCGGCCTGATCGATGAACTCGTCGAGGAATTGCAGAGCCCAGGTGTACACAACCTCCTCGGCATTAGCGGGCCCTGGGCGCTGGAATCCGACGAGGCCGATCACCTTGTTGTACGGAGTGTACTGGTAGGGCGGATACTCGACCGGGTCGAATCCCATCAGCATGAAAGAGATGAGGTTCAACCGGACACCGCGGCCCGAGAGCACCTCACGCGGAAAGGCCCGACTGAACGCTCGGATACGCTCCGACAGCGGCCGCTCCTCGGCGAACAGCGACAGCAACGCGGCAAGCGCCGTCTCCGTCTCGTCCGAGCACCAGTCGAGGAATGGCCCGTGACTGTGGTGGTTGGTGATGTTGTTCTTGCCGCCGAACGCCCAGCGCATCGTCTTGGGCCAGTCGTCCCGATCTTCACGCACTGCACCGATCGCGTCGCGAAGTCGCTTCGCACAATCGAACTTGTAGGCACGCTCTTCCTTCTCGAGAGCCTCGACGTCGTAGAAACGCTGTGCCCAGTGCACAAACTGACCCCAATGGCTGGAGTCCTTTTGCCACTGCACGGCAATCGGCGGGTCATAAAACATGAATCCCGCACCGTACTCCTGGGTAAGCGCCTCGCGGATCTCAAGGAGCTGCCGGTCTACGTCCGGCGTTGGAGTGTGCACATGCTCCGCGAAGTGCTCCGCGATGCGCTTCTTGGCGCTGCGCAGGATGAGCGGCTCGAACGTGTCCGGGAACACGAGGTGCATCAAGGCCTCCTCCTGAGGCGACGAGGCCTTCTGCGCAGACGCTGCGACTGTCTCCTTGAACTTCCATGGGTCGGTGAGGCGGTCCTCCCGCTCGTCTGCGGGCATCTCTTTCCATCGACGCATGAAGTCGATCAGCATCCAAAGCTGGAAAGGCCGGTACGTCAGGAACGCCATGCCCGTGCTGGCGATGCCCGTATTCAGAACAGCGTCGAGCTCGTCCGGGATCTCGACGGGCGATGCCATCCAAGAAATCACCTTACTGAGCAGTGCCCTCTTTTTAACGCCGCTCATCGAGCGGGCAATGAGGAGATGCACATAGATCAGCTCCGCAGCAAGCTGAGTCGTTGCATCGGGTGCCCCCCCGAGCTGGCGCTCGAGCTTGGCGTCGAAGGAGTCGGACGATTCATCCGGGTTCTCAACAAATCGAGAGTGAAGGTCGTCTAGGTTCTCGGACGTCCAAATAGAGGACCCGGGAGTGAAGAGCGATTCGGCAGCGCGTAGGGCTACCTCGACGAACTTGTCTGCAGCGTCGTACACGGGCTGCACGTCGGCGTTCTTCAGGCGGGCCATCGCCGCTCCTCGTCTCCTAGCGCGTTACCATCGGGAGAACGCGCAGATAGTACGAGTTTCGCATCCGTTTTGCGGCGGACCCCCGCCCCACGAGACACTCCAGGGACGCATCAGCAGGAAGAGCGTGAGCGCAATCAGCCTCCCGGATCACTGCGCCATCACGGAGCTCGCTAACAGGGCGAGCAGGGGATTGTCGAAGAGTACTGCCAGCTCGACTGTCTCGAGAGGGCTTTATGTCCAGCTCCGCATAGGTGAGTTAATTGCACTCAAACGATCACTGGCGGTCCATCACATGCTGTTCCGACAACCGCGCCAGGACGACCTAATGGCCTATCTGCTCGAGCGGCTTGGCGAGGAACACCTTCGCGAGCTTGCCCCGACGCTCTAGATCAACCTGAGCCCGTCATCCCAGCCGCTCGGCGATCGGATCTAGCTCCAGCCTCCCTAATCACGACGGTGGCTCGACGAGTTCACTTGGGGCCCCGAACCCCGTTATCGTCAGCCCGTCCCTCGCCCGGCTCTGCGCCACATAGAACAGGCACCACTCTTTTAGCTCCCAGTGTTCGCGGCCGGCTACGTCAGCGGCCTCCGTATGTTCGCTCGAGAGTGGCATCGTCCCGTCCTGAACGCCGGCGAGCAGAACGCGAGAGAACTCCAGGCCCTTCATTCGGTGCATGTTGGCAAGGCGAACGCCGGGACCTCTTTCGGAGGCGGGGGTACGCTCGACGTAGACGGCGGAGATCTCCGCGGCGGCCAGGATGGCCTTATAGCGAGCCTTGAGCTGCGAGTTAGTCCGTGTAGCTAGGCAGATGGAGTCATTGGGCACCCCCGCTTCGAACCAGGACTTGAGCCGGCCGACGATGAACTCGGGCGCGGGCCCCACATCGTGCAGCGTGCGCGATCGGTGGTCTGATGCAGCATGGGCAGGAGTGGACGTTGCAGGAGGCGACCGAGTTTGCCTCGGAGTGGATGCCGCGCGGGTGGCTGCCGGCCGACGGCGACACCATCCAGGGCGAGGAGCATTTCTACCTCACGCAGCCCGGATACGGCACCAGCTACGTCATGGGCAAGATCGAGATCGGGAGGCTCCTCGCCGAACGCGCCATCCAACTCGGAGATAGATTCACTCTGAAGCGGTTCATGGACGAGTTTGCCGCTGTCGGTGTGATCCCGGTATCGATGGTGCGCTGGGAGTTGACCGGGTACGACAACGAGGTCCCGCGTTAGAGCCGTTGCGTGCCCTACACGCGCCCCGCACGCCGCGAGAAACTTGTGCGCACGGTTGGAGGTGCGGGCAGGGTACAGTCAAACCATGCCCCGCATAGGCACCTGGAATACCGAATGGGCGAAACTGCGGACTCCGCGTGGCGACCGTGTCAGTGCCGCCTTGGCTGAGCCCGATTGCGATGTCCTATGCGTAACGGAGGGGTACGCCGAAGGCACCCACAGTGACGCTCGTTTGCCGGCACATGTCCAGTCCAAGGCCTGCGGCGAAGCGGGCTTCACAGTCGGCCGCCGAGCACATCGACCACATCGAGCCTGTGCACCTGTCTCCGGAGCGCTTCTGGGACCGCAACAACATCCAGCCGATCTGCCGGGACTGCCACGAGCGCAAGCACGCTGGCGATCGCCTCACGCTCGAGCAGGTCCGGGCGCGCGAGGCCTGGCTCCACCACCGTGGCCGATCCGCTGACCGCCCCTCGAGCGCCGCTGCCGGAGCTTTGCACCAGATCCTCGAGCTGGCGCTCCGGCTCCCGATCCCGCGCGCGGGTGCATCATCGAGTTTGACCTGCCCCCCAATAATCGGGCCAGATTGAGAGTTAGGAATTGAGGCACTCAGGAAGGCTCGGGAAGGGGGACAAATGGCCCGGAAGCGATACACGGTAGAGCAGATCATCGCCAAGCTCAGGGAGGCAGAGATCGAGCTGGCGCAAGGAGCCAAGAGGCCACAGGCGTGCCGGAAGCTGGGCATCAGCGAGAACACGTACTACCGGTGGCGTAAGGAATACGGCGGGCTGAGGGTGGATCAGGCACGGCGACTCAAGGAGCTGGAGCGCGAGAACGGGCGGCTCAAGAAGCTGCTGGCGGAGACGATGCTCGACAACGCCATCCTCAAAGAGGTGTCGTCGGGAAACTTCTGAGCCCGGCGCGCCGGCGCGAGGCGGTGGCGCACGTGCGGGGGCAGCTGAGCGTATCGGAGAGGCGGGCATGTCGGGTACTGAAACAACCACGCACGAGGCAGAGGTGCGTGCCAAGAGGGCCGCAACAGGAGCAGATGCTGACGGAGCGGATCGTGGATCTAGCCCGGCAGTACGGGCGCTACGGGTATCGGAGGGTAACAGCGTTGCTGCGCATGGAGGGCTGGTATGTGAACCACAAACGAGTGCAGCGTATCTGGCGGCGCGAAGGGCTGAAGGTACCGAGAAAGCAGCCCAAACGAGCCCGGCTATGGCTCAACGATGGCTCGTGCATCCGCCTGCGATCACAGCGCAAAGATCACGTCTGGGCGTATGACTTCGTCCACCACCGGAGGCACGACGGTCGAGCTATGAGGCTGCTGACGATCGTCGATGAGTACACGCGAGAAAGCCTGGCGATCGACGTGGCGCGGAAGCTCAACTGTGAGGACGTGCTAGAGCGGCTCGGGTGGTTGTTCGTGCACCGAGGCATACCTGAGCACATCCGGTCGGATAACGGACCGGAGTTCACTGCCCAGGCGGTTCGCGACTGGCTCGGTAGGCTCGGCGTGGGGATGACCTGACCCCCCAAAACGGATCCAGAGGTAATCTCACGATCTGGGTCGAAAAGGGGAGGTCAGAATGCCGACGAAGAGGCACAGCGCCGAGCAGATCGTACGCAAGCTCCGGGAGGCTGAAGTGGAGCTGGCGCAAGGCGGGACGGTCAAGGATGCCTGCCGCAAGCTAGCGATCACCGAGCACACCTACTATCGGTGGCGGCGGGAGTACGGGGGGCTGAAGGTCAACCAGGCCAGAAGGCTCAAGCAGCTGGAGAAAGAAAACGCCCGGCTCAAGAAACTGGTGGCGGAGAAAGAGCTCGACCTGTCGATCCTGAAGGAAGTCGCGGAGGGAAACTTCTGAGCCCAGCTCGACGGCGCGAGGCGGTGGCGCATGTACAGGGGCGGCTGGGCGTCTCCGAGAGGCGGGCGTGCCGGGTACTGAAACAACCACGCACGACACACAGGTACATGCCAAGAGAACCGGGCGATGAGCAGATGTTGACGGAGCGGATCGTGGATCTAGCCCGACAATACGGGCGCTACGGGTATCGGCGAGTGACGGCGTTGTTGCGTATGGAGGGCTGGTGGGTGAACCACAAACGAGTGCAGCGTATCTGGAGGCGTGAGGGGCTGAAAGTACCGACAAAGCAGCCCAAACGAGCCCGGCTGTGGCTCAGCGATGGCTCGTGCATCCGGCTGCGACCACAGCGCAAAGATCACGTCTGGGCGTATGACTTCGTTCATCACCGGACGCACGAGGGTCGGGCTATGAGGCTGCTGACGATCGTCGATGAGTACACACGAGAAAGCCTGGCGATCGACGTGGCACGGAAGCTCAACTGTGAGGACGTGCTCGAGCGGCTCGGGTGGTTGTTCGTGCACCGGGGCATACCTGAGCACATCCGGTCCGATAACGGACCGGAGTTCACCGCCGAGGCGGTTCGCGACTGGCTCGGTAGGCTCGGTGTGGGCACGCTGTTCATCGAGCCGGGCTCGCCGTGGGAGAACGGCTACGTGGAGAGCTTCAACGGCAAGCTCCGAGACGAGCTGCTCAACGGCGAGATCTTCTACACGCTCAAGGAGGCAAAGGTTCTGATCGAGAGATGGAGGCAGCAGTACAACCGCATGCGACCGCACAGCTCGTTGGGCTACCGACCACCGGCCCCGGAGGCGCTGTTGTTGAAGCCGGCTACGCTCCGCTTCGCCGGCCTCAACAACCCCTTGTCAGCACCGAGTTACTGAGATAAGACGTGGTACTAACCGTGGGGTCAGGTCAGGCCCAGGTACGAAAAGAACACGTCGGCGTGTTCCGGGTGACGCGGAACCAGAGTCAATACCCGCCTCAGGAGGTCGTTGTCCGGTTCGGCGCGGTAGAGGACATAGCGCAGGCGAGTCTTGTCGGTAACCTTGTACGGTCTGCCACTGATCGCGGTGCGGAATAACGACCTGGCGAGGGCTTTGTCGATTGGCTCAGTACCCGCCACATGTTGTGGGTCCGCGATGCTGGGCAGCATTCCCATCGCGTCCTGCAAGGTCCGCGACCGCTTGATGGCGAACTTGCCGGTCTGCGGTATCAACCCCCGTTCACGCGAATGGCGCTCAAGTTCGATCAGGTCCGCTCGAACCTCATGTTCTGTGTCACCGAACAGTCGAAAGTCGTCCACGTACCGCGTGTACCCTCGCTGCTCCCTGAGCGCCACATCGATTGGCAGGAGGAAGCACTCGGCCAGAAGGTCAGACGCGATAGGCCCTTGGGGCAGGCCGTGGCCGTGTCTAGAGGATGCTCGAACCGAGCTCCACGTTTGCAGGCAGTCCGCCATCCACCTCAGGTCTTCGTTTTGCGTCTGCGGGTAGATGGTCCGCAGCAGTAGTTCGTGGGAGATGGTGTCGTAAAACGCGGCAAGGTCGAAATCCCCGACCCATCGCAGGCCGTCTTCATAGTGCTGGCGAATCCTCCGTTGGAACGCTGCGTAGGTATCCTGCCAACGACGAAAGAAGAAAATACTGTCCTGGTTCTGCAGGATGTTACTGAAGACGACCTCGAACTGGAGCGGTACTCGGCGACGCTGCAACTTCTTCGCCGCGAGATTCGCGAACGCTTGAAGGACAATCTGGTCTTCGATGCCCAACAGGCCGAGAGGACGGTGGAGCCCGGACGGCTTCGGAACAAAGATGCGTTCAGGATGACGAGGCGAGAAGGTGCCGCCCAGGATCCGCGTCCGCAAATCGCGAATGTTGGCTTCGAGCGCAGCCTCATACGCGTAGTAGAGACTGCGATAGAGTCGCTTGTACTGGTGGTTGCCCCCGGTTGTGATCCGACGCCACGCCAGCCTGAGATTGGGTCGGCTTGCCAAACGCTCAAGCCTCATCCGGTGTCTCCTGGCGGCGTGTCCTCGAGTCGACGATCAGGGTTACACACAGCTCACTGATGTTGCTGGCCCGCGAATCACGTCCATCTCAGCAGGCGTAACGCGATCGGCCTCATCTCAGAGAGTCGCAGCTGTGATGAAACCGTGGTGGCTAGCGGCCCTCCGCCGACGTCTATTGGACGAATCTTGACTGGTACAGGCTAGAGGCCCTGCGAATCATACTCTCGTAGTGGAACAGATCATTGGCAGGTGGAGCGGGAGCGGCTCGCACCAGCGTGACTGGCGCGCCGGTATTCTCAAATCTGATGACAGTAATCCCAAGCGCGTCAAAGCCCTCCATGCCGGGCCGGTTCCGCCGTGGCATGTCCCGGATCTTGTCGACCACGAGACCTGCTTCGCCGGGCTTCATGTCCCGATACCGACGCGGGTACGTTGCGAGCGAGTATCGGTTGAGTGGCGGGCTCAGAAAACGAAGCGCCGCGTTGACGAGCGAGTACCCGATCGCGATCACGTTGTCCGATGCACCGTGAATCGTCAAGTGACTTGAGTTGAGCTCGTCGTAGAGCCTAGGGATCGACGACTGGAGTTTCGCCATCGCCGCCTTGGCTTCGAGCGCGATCCGCACAGACCCGACCGGGGCACGCGAGATTGACCTTGCCCCGCTTTCCCGGACACTTAGTTAAGATCCATTGTCGTAGTCGTATTAGCGGCTGTGGGAGCTGTTGGCAACGCGGAGCGTTGTCCAAGCGACGGTGGAAATCGGGAGTCGATTTCCACGGGCGCGTCAGCTTCCACAGCTGATTGGCCGCTCTGACCTGGCCGCCGCATTGCCGCCTCGAACTGAGCCGGACTCTGGTCTCCGATCGAGGTGTGCATGCGAGCCCGGTTGTAGAACACTTCGATGTAGTGGAACAACTCGGCTCGGGCCGCCGCCCGGGAACTGAAGCAGCCACCGAGTTCGAACTTCAGGGTACAGAAGAAACTCTCCATCGGCGCGTTATCCCAGCAGTCTCCTTTCCTGCTCATGCTGATGGTGAAGCCACGGTCACGCAGCTTGTCTAGGTAATCGTCGCTGCTGTACTGGCTGCCGCGGTCGCTGTGATGGAGCACTCCGGAACCGGGACGGCGTTGCTCCAAGGCCTGATCCAGGACCGCCAGCGTCAAATCGTCCGTCATCGTCTCGCTCACCGCCCAGCCGATGATCCGTCGCGAGCACAGATCCATCAGCACGGCCAGGTATAGCCATCCTTCCTGCCTCCACAGGTATGTCAGGTCGCCCACCCAGACGCTGTCCACGGCATCCCGGTTGTGCCCAGCGCCTTTCCGAACTTTGCCATCGAACTAGTGCGTACGACTTGCCCGTGTCTGATCTGCGCCGTATTTGGGGCATGATCGACGGTGAGCCGACGGGACCCTACTGGGAAATTGTCTTTGCTACTACAGTCCCTGAATCCGCTTACACTCGGCGCACTTAGGCAACCCGCCTGTGCCTTCACGCCGATTTTCAGACTCAATATTGTTGCCGGTCGTGCAGTTGGTGTCGTGCTCTGAGTCAAGGCGGGCTGCTCAGCGCACCCAAGGAGAAACGATGGCAATCTGCGAGCAGCATGCACAGTCGCTCTGATAGATCCCCGATTGGTGTGCATTTCTGACCTGTGCTTGGCATTGGTTACTTTATCCGTTGTTTAACAACCAGCGCAAAATCGCGACTTTGTAGATCCTGCGCCTTTGAACGTGCCCTTCAGCAGGTAGTTCCCGGTTCGGTTCAGCGGTTCTCCCTGGTAGTACAGGACCGTGAAGGTCCGTCCCGATACGGTCGTGTTCGGGAAGGTTCGCGTCCACCGGGTAGGCCCGGAGAGTTTCAAGGTAAAGGTTCCGCGGGCGGTCCTGGTGCCAAAGTTTGCCACTGCCAGCGAGTAGTAGTAGCGAGCGAATTCAAGCGGCGTGAGGTCGAATACACCGAACCCGTTGCTAAGACTAGGCCGGCTGATCGACGCGTAGGTGATGTAGGCAAAGACACTCTTTTTTCCACGGAACTGACCGACTGCCTCGTCGCTGAGATTGTAGGTCAGGATAGTCAGGCCATCGGGTCGAGACTCGATGCGGTCAGGATTGCCCCAGTCCATCGTCCCTTTCAGCGCGCGCACATCCTCTTGAGCGCTAACAACCGGTGTAGCGAGCGTCAGAACGAGAGTGGCTGCGCAGATCATTCGGCGTCCCATCAGGGGGGCCTCCTGGTGGAAAGTCCGGCAATAGGTGCCGGGCCTTGCACACCACAACCGATCGCGGTTCCCGCGGTATTCCCGCTCTCGCGGACGACAGGTCGTGCGTGTGCGGCGCTGACCCTACCATCCCCGAGCAGGAAACTCGCGCACTGGCAGGAGGTGGACCCGTGAAATCGTCTAGACAGCGCACGCCCAAGAAGCAGAAGCGTCAGGACAAGAAGTTCGACCGCGCAGCGTCAGGAGGCAGGTTGAGCATGCATCCGCTATCGCCGGAACAGGCGCTGGGTGCTTTCATGCGGGTTCCGGGAAGCAAGGTTCTGGCAGCGGAGAAGCGGGCGAAAAAGAAGAAGGGGAGCTAGCAAAGCCCGCTCAGGGTTTGTCAACGGTATAATTCCCTACGCTAAAGGTGAAGGCGTCCTCAAGGATGAGGCTGAGGCGGTGCGCCTGTTTCGCCTAGCTGCGGACAAGGGCCTTGCGCGTGCGCGGCTCGACCTCGGGCGCATGTACGCCAGAGGCGAAGGCGTCGCCCAAGATGAAGCCGAAGTGGTGCGCTGGTACCGACTGGCCGCCGAGCGGGGCCAGGCTCCTACGCAGTACACACTCGGGGTTATGTACGCCAATGGTGAGGGCGTCCTCCAGGACGAGGCCGAGGCGGTGCGTTTGTACCGACTAGCCGCCAAGAAGGGCCACGCCCGTGCGCAGTACGACCTCGGACTTAGCTACGCCAATGGCGCGGGTGTCCCCAAGGATCCCTTGCTGGCGCACTGGGCCTCCCCCGATTTCCCGGACACCTTTGGAAGCCCGATAATGGGCTCGGAGGTGAAGCATGGGGTCACGACGGCGGTACAGTCGCGAGTTCAAGATTGAGGCAGTGAGGATGGTGACGCAGCTGGGCCATCCGGTGTCTGAGGTGGCCCGGGATCTGGGTGTTGGCCGCGGCATGTTGACCAAGTGGCGCAAACAGCTCCAGGAGCAGGGGGTCACGGCGTTTCCGGGCGCGGGGAAGATGCCCGACCAGGACCTGGACGGGCAACAGCTACGGCGGCACCTGCGGCGAGTACGGCAGGAGCGCGACATTCTAAAAAAAGCGTTGGCGATCTTCTCGGAACGCCCGCGATGAAGTACCCGATCATCAAGCAACTGTCCGGCAAGTTCCCGGTGCGGCGGTTGTGCAAGATGCTCGAGGTGTCTCACGGCGGTTACTACGAGTGGCGAGGAAGGGGGCCGAGCCCGAGAGCGCGAGAAGATCGCCGTCTACGTGTGCAGATCAGAGCTGCATTCCGAGAGAGCCGCGACCGTTACGGAAGTCCGCGCATCCACAAGCAACTTCGGCAACGAGGGATCCGCTGCTCTCGCAAGCGGGTAGCTCGGCTGATGCGCCAGGAAGGACTTCGAGCTCGCCAACCCCGTCGGTTCCGGGTGACAACACGGCCCACACCTGGCCGGTCAGCGGCGCCCAACGTGCTGGCACGGCGCTTCACGGTTGGTCTCCGGGAAGTGTTCCTCGAGCAGCGTGGTGGTCACATCGCGGGCGAGCGCCGCGTCCTTTCTCAGCGCCTCGTAAGAAGTCGGGGATGGATTGTCGCGAGGTTGAACCACCGAGACACGAACCGGTCGCGTTGGCCGGATGCCTCGAGCGGTCTGAGGCGTCGGCCGATTAATGGGACACCGGGTTGCTATTCTTGCTAGAATCTCTACCGATAAGCTACTAACCATTCAACGCGTTATCATGAACGATTCGCTGTGATCGCCCCGTCGGCGCCCGCGGTCGGCTCGCCGCACAGTCATCGCGCCGACGGGATCGCCGCCTCGCTGGCGGGAAGCGGTCTGCTGGCTGTCAACGCTGTGTTCCTCGGGTTGTCGGCGCTCTTCTGCTCCAGGGTCTTCCTGCTCACCGACCTCGACAGCCACGCCATCCTCGAGGGCGACCCCGCGTTGATGAACTGGCAGTTGCAGTGGGTGTCGCGTGCCCTCTATACCGACCCACTGAATCTGTTCAACGGAAACACGTTCCACCCGCACCCCAACGTGGTCGCCTTGACCGACCACATGCTGTCGCTCGCTGTCATCAACGCGCCTCTCTCGATTCTGTCCGACAGCCCGTGGTTCGGCTACAACCTGCTCATCTTCCTCGCCTACTATCTCTCCTGCGTCGGCGGCTACTGGTTCATGCGGGAGGTGACCGGGTCTCATCAGGCGGGCTTCTGGGCAGGCATCTTCTGGGCATTCCTGTTCTTCAGGATCCACCATATCGGGCACCTGCATGTGCTCTCCTTCCAATGGATGCCGTTCGTCGCCGCCACCCTTATCCGTTTCCTGCGGTCCCCGACGGGTGCGCGGACGCTAGCATTGTCCGCCTGCTTCGTCGCTCAGGCGCTCGTGAGCTGGTACCACGCGGTGATCACGACGATCCTGGTCCTGGTGCTGTCGGTCCTGCAGATCGGCCGGCAACGACTGACGCTCAGACACGCGGCGAGCGCCGCCGCGGCCGCTGCATTGTGCGCCGCGGTCATACTCCCCACGGCGATTCCCTACCGCCGGAGCCTCGAGGAAACGACACTCGGCAGTCGTTACGCCGCCGCGCTCGTTTCCGGTGAACGGGTGTCCGTATCGAGTTACCTCGAACCGCCGTTGGCGACGCTCCTCGGCCAGATGCGACAGGCCGGCCCCTGGATCTGGGGCGAGCAGACGCTATATGTCGGCTACACGGCGCTCGCGCTTGCCCTGGCCGGACTCCTGATCCGGCGTCCGTGGCACCTGACGCCAGACGGGGACGCGCCACCGAGGACCGTTGACACACGGTGGATTGCGACCGGGATCTGCCTGGTCGTCGTCGGCTTTGTACTGGCGCAGGGATTCGTCTCCTCACAACAAGTGCGGCTGCCCTTGTTCCACCTTTCCGAAGTGCCCGGACTGGACTTTCTCAAGGGCCTGCGCGCGACGCAGCGTTTCTCGCTTCTGCTCTATTTCGGCATCATGATTCTGTCCGGGGCCGGGGCAGCGACCCTCGCAGCAAGATGCCGGAGCGCCCGCTCCGCGTGGATCATGATCTCACTGGCCTGTCTGGTGTTCCTGGCGGAAGTGTATCCAATCCGGCTGCCCTTCGAGCCGCGGCCGTACGAGATCAGCCGTCTGGACGTCGCGATTCCGCAACTCTGGCGCGATGAAACACGCGCGCCGGTCGTCGTGCACCTTCCGGTTCACTATTTCCTGCGCGCCTACGCCACGCCCGAAGCTGTCTACATGCTCGATTCCACGCACCACTGGGCGCGCGTGGTGAACGGATTCAGCGGAGCCTCACCGCACGGATTCAGACAAACGATGGAAGCGCTAAATGCCCTGCCGGAGAGTCGGGGCGTGGCCGTGCTCGCGGAGCTGGGCGTCGACCTGGTCGCCATCCACCGATCCGCACCAGCCGCCAGCCGCCGATCACTCGCAGCGTTCTTCGAGGAGGCGCCTTGGGCCACGGTCTATCACGTCGGCGATGAACACCTCGTGCGGATTGACCCGGCGTCCATTCCGGCGGAAACGGGGAAAGTCGACCCGGAGCGGCCGTGACCGCCCGGGGCGTTGTCTGCCCGCACACCTCTGCGGTGTCCCCGAAAATTCCTGCACGATGCAGTCTCTGTTTTCTGGCCGGTATTGGAACCGGCCGACCCCGTTTCGCGGCCAGGCTCAGGCACATCGCGACCACGAAGTGGAGCACGGCAGCCCAATGGCGTGCCGCGCAGCCATTGCGCGTACCAGCGGAGCATGGATCGGGACAACGATGGCTAGGCCTGCGAACGGTAGCGGGTATGGGTCGCGGCATCGAGAGTGGGGCAACGACCGTCACCGTCGCCTTTTTCACAGAAAGCGAGACAGCATCTCGTTGACCGAGCCTCGGGGCAGACTGAGTGACTATGGACAAGGTGGCCGAAGACGATGATCCGAAGGCTGGATGTCCTCATGGTTACGGGAAGCCCGATGCCTATCGACGTTTCGCTACCTCCAGTTCCGACGTCACGCATAAAGCTGCCGAACGGGGTGGCGGTCTGTGAGCTCGGAGAAGATCGAGCCGAACTGGTATTTGATGCCTGTGAGCCACCTGGCTACGGCTACACCCTTGGGCGGACGCGAGACTACTGGGAGTTGTGCAGCTACATCGCCGAGGCGGCGGAGCCAGGCGGAAGCTGGGACTCCGACAAGCGAATCTAACGGGTTGTTGCGCTAACACGACTCGTCTGGCCCAATCCCTGCGGGCTGCAGTACGCGGCCACGCTGAAACTATCGGACGACGAGGAAATCGAGCGCGTCGCCCCGGCGACCGACATGCGGAAAACTCGATTTCTCCTGAGCCGCAGAATGGGGTGTGATCGATTCACACCCGTCGCATCGACATCATCAATGACACGGGATGATCTGCATCGTCCTCGCAGCCGAGATTCGCGGCGCGCTCGGGGGTCCGGTTCAGGCCTCCCGCTGCGGAAACGTGGACACCGAATCGCACGCCGCGCTTCGGTCGCTCACTCGCGTGCTCAAGGAAAAGGAAATGCGGCACCACGGCGAATACCGCACCCGCCGTCTCGTCCTTGCCGCCTGGGACCGGATGGAGACGAGTGGGCAATTCACGCAACTCGGTCTGTGATCGAGACACCCCAGAGCTTCGTCGTCGCCGAGGAGTGCGAGAAGGTCGCCTGGCAGAACGGCTATCGCCGCCCCCTGGGGCAGCAAGAGGGCTGGGCGCGTTACGGCTCCACCACCGCGAAAGGCACGATCAGGCTCGGTGCCGCCGGATCTTCGGGTCCCTGGTTCCTCGCCCTGGACCACGCCGGCGTGGTCGAGGAACTGGAGCATCCACGAGCCACCATGCCCGGTCCCGGTCTTGCCCGCTATGTCTTCGCCACGCTAAAGGAACTGTACGCCGTGATGCCCAAGGTCTATGCCCTTGGCGTGGCGTTGCCCGACGGCCCGCTCGAGGCATTTCGCGCCAAGACAAACAACCTTCCGAAAACCACCGAGGCGGAGCGCCTCGTCGTCCAGCGAATCGGCCAGGACATCTTTCGCGACCGGCTGATGACCTACTGGCAGGGTCGATGTCCGCTGACCGGAATCACGGACCCAGAACTGCTGCGTGCCTCGCACATCATCCCGTGGAAGGACTGCCCCGACGATGCCGAACGGCTGGACGTTCGCAATGGCCTACTTCTCTCAGCGCTTTGGGACGCGGCCTTTGACAAGGGATTGGTGACCTTCGACGACGACGGGCGGCCGGAGTACTCACCTGTATTGACTGAGCGGGCGCGAACCGAGCTGCGCTGGACGCAGCCTATTCCATTGACACAGAAGCACAGGGAGCGGCTCGCATGGCACCGAGCAAATCTCTTCGTGCTACGCGACTGATACGCCTCATCGAGGCGACCCTGCCCTGGGGCGATCACGCAGGTTGCCTGCCCGCCCAGTGCCAGTGCACCTGGGAAGGCCTATAGCGGCTCGCTCCGATCGGCGATCCCCTGCGACTCAGGGTGTGGTCCATTGCCATGCACTCTGTGCACCCGTGCCGACGTGGAGGACCTCTCGCAACAATCCGGCTCGTTAACCGACGCATGCCGCCCGCTCCTAGGCCTCTGCGCGAGTCGCACGACAGATCACGCCCCACGGCTTCCGTTGCTACACTTGCCGCTCCAGGGACAGGTTGGTGGCCAGATTTTTGCCCCCTCGTCTATAGCTCTTTTTGCCCCCTCGTCTATAGCTCGGAGACTAGACATGAAGAACCGCGTGATCGCCGTGGCATTGCTCGTTGCTATTGGAGGTTCTGGAACGTGGAATGAGCCCGCCCACGCTCAAGTCCAGCAAGGGGCAGAAGTCGTGTTACGGCAGACCTTCAACACAAGCCGCGTTGTCTACGTGGAAACGTCTGATGGCTATGGGGTCTACGAGCACGCTGATACGCGGTTGTTTCCCGTTCCGAAAAACGTGCGCGTCCGTATCTCCAAGTTGGAGAGATCGAGAAACAGACTCACGGTTGAATATTTGCATCAGACGCTGGGCAAGGGGAAGATCGAAGCAGATCTTCGCGAAGTCGGAGACCAGGACGAAGCAGTTAGACAGATTCTCTGGCACGCTTTTTCGGATCCTGCCGAGCCTGATCTTTACAAATCCGTTGTGGCCAACCGCAAGACAGATGTAGCGCACTTCGCCGGATCCAACCATCTGCCGCCAGCTGAGGACCGGTCAGAGTACATAGATCTGGATGAGGCACTAGCCGCCGGTCATCGCCGATGCGGCGTGTGTTTCTACGAGACACCCAGGGTCTCCAACTACCTCACCGAGCGTGCCCTTGGTGCTGAATGCTCCGCCCAAGTCCGTTTCTACTATCCGGTTGTCGTCGATCAATTGCAGCAGGAACGGATCACGACCCTCGGCAACCGTGCGCTCGCGAGTTGGCCACTTCTAAAGAAAGGTTACAGCTACTCCTTCGAGCTTGTCCGATCTGACGATGCAAATGCGTTCGCGTGCCCAGGTGGGCCCGTGTTTATCACCACAGGGTTATTGGACGTGGTGGAGGACGACGCGGAGCTCGAAGCTGTGCTAGCCCATGAGATCGGCCATGTCGAGATGCGACACGGATACCGAAAGCTCAAGTCCGCGCAGAAAGCCGCCTTCTGGGGAGCAGTAGCAGCTGTGGTGGTCGGCGCGGCCACGAGCGACGACCTCGGCGACGCGCAGACATTTGCTACGTTGACAGCAGCGGTATCGAGCATCGCCTCCGAGATCGTGCTGTCAGGTTATTCGCGAGCCTTTGAGATGGAGTCGGATTCCCTAGCGACGGTCTACCTACAATCACATGAGGTTGCTCAGGGACCCAGTCCGATGGCTCAGATTCTGAGCAAGATAAACTACAGTGCACAAGTCCGGGGAGGCGAAGTCGGCAAGCAAAACGCCTTCTCCAGTCACCCAAACATGTCCGATCGGATCGACAAAGCGGAAACGGCAAGCATTCGTCCAACGCCGGGATGGATTTTCGAAGGTCTGAATCGACAAGGAAATCTCGTAGCGCGTGTTGAGTTCGTCCTTCAGTCTGTAACGCTTGCAGGAGAGGGCAGAGGGCTTGAGCTTCTCGGATCTATCGAAACGACCCCGCTGCTCGGTGAAAAAGACAAGGTCAAGGACATGCGCGTTAGGGTAGGCGGACGCGATCTGAAGCTCGACAACAAGGAGGATACCGAGGTTTGGCCAGGTGATGGCGCGGGTTTGATCTTTCGCACGGACGATGTAACGAGTTTTCTGGACGATATCAGCGGGATGCGGCTCAATTTGAGGAACGTAGAGTCTTGGCGTCGGGTGGGAACTGCCGTTGCTGCGTCGAGTTCATAGCAGCTTAAAATTAGGAACAGGTGGCGCTCATCCGTGGTGTAGACGGCTGTCGAGCAGGTTGGCTCTGCGTGTCGCAGGATTCGAACACGGACGATATCTCCGTGGACGTTTTCGGTAGTGCCGATGCGCTCTTTGGCGACACGCTGGCAGAAGTAACGGCGATCGATATCCCGATCGCCCTATCGACAGACCGGCCACGCGCCTGTGACCGAGAGGCCCGAAGTCTTCTAGGGCCGAGACGAAGCAGTGTGTTTTCGCCGCCCGTCTATGCTGCCCTCAACGCTGATACCTACGAGGCTGCGTGCGAAGCCAACGAGGCCGCTTGTGGGAAGCGTCTCTCGAAACAGGCGTTCGCGATTCTATCCAGGATTCGTGAGGTGAACGCCGTACTGCGGAGGTCACCGAGGTTGGCGGGGATGGTTCGAGAAGCACACCCCGAAGTCAGCTTCTACTTCTGGAATGGTCGCATACCTATGGCTCATCCGAAGGCGTCCGGCTTCGGCTTCATTGAGCGCCATGAGCTCGTGGAGAATACCTTTGGCGCCGTGGTTCATGGCATTCGTGCCGAGATTCCGCGGGCAGCTGCCAACGACGACGACATCCTCGACGCGCTCGCAGCACTTTGGACAGCGCGCCGTATCGACGACGGAACGGCCATCAAGCTGCCGTCCTCAACTGAGTTCGATGGGCACGGACTGGTCATGCAGATCCTCGCCTAGAGTCCGCGAAGTTTCGACGTGTGCCCGCAGTGTTCTCTGTCAGCAAGAACGAGATGCCTCCTGTTCGCTACCGCCTGTGCACATCGCGCTTGCCGAAGGGGTTCGTGTCGACGCTCGTCAAGGTTGCACTGTTCTAGGCCATTCTCGAGGCCGGTGTGGTGATCTGACGCGCAAGCTCATTGTAGCGGCACAGGGCGTTCGCGAGCTTCATCTGCGCCGGGCTCTTGCATTCGGGGCTAAGGAGCCGCGGGCTCACAACGAGGACACACGCGCAGCGGGCGCGGCTGGTGGCAACGTTCAGGCGATTCGGATCGTACAGGAAATCCATACCGCGAGGCGCGTCATCGGGAGACGATGTGGCCTCCAGTCCGGGTGATCGACCGCTCGGCGACCCAGAGTTGACAGCCGAACTGCAGACGCCGCCGACCCGCCCATCAGGGCGTCGCCACATCCCGAGCGTACGCTCGCAGGGCCTCCAGGTCCGCATCCGACAGCACCGACAGGTCGGGCCGTACCTCGACCTCGCCGCTGTGCTCGAGCCGATTGGGCTCATCGAGCCCAAGGAGTTTGGCCTCGCGGGACAGTAGACGGATCACGGCCTCGAGAGCTTGGTTGTCCTCGAGTGCCCGCAGCCACCAGGTGGTCAGGAGCTTCTCGATGCGCTGCCGGTGAAGCTCGCGGTAGGTCGCGGTCGACGGACACCACTTGGACATCTCGGCGAGCCGAGCCTTGATGTCGCGGGCCACCGTCGAGTGGTGCACATCGAGGCGCTTACCGATCTCCCGACACGATGCACCGGCCAGAGCCATCGACATCCGCCCTTCGTCGTAAACGCCACGTGCGCGCCGCATCACGCGTCCAGCCTTGCGGTGCAGTAATATCTCGGTCGGTTGTCGGCGAGTTCCTCGTCTTCGTCAGAGCCTTGCGCTCGGAGCCGATGTGTATGCCGAGACCATTAGGCTATTCACCGGCAATCCCGATCAGGAGTTTGGTCAATGGCCATTACCGTAGGGCAGCCCGCTCCCGATTTCACGCTACATGAGACCCTGGAGCAACAGCGCAGCCTCAGCGAATACCGTGGTAGAAACGTTGTGCTCGCCTTTTTCCCCGGCGCCTTCACCAGCGTGTGCACGACGGAGATGTGCGCGCTTCGCGACCGCATCGATCAGTTCAGCGCTATGAATGCCGAGATCATCGGCATCACGGTCGACCCGCCCTTCGCGCTCGACGCGTGGAAGGCCGCGCATGGCGTCGACTACACTTTCCTCAGCGACTACAACCGGGACGTCGTGCATGCCTATGGCGTGGCGTTCCCGGCGTTGGGCGGCTTGCCGGGATACGTCGCCGCCAACCGCGCCGTGACCATCGTCGACAAGGATGGTGTGGTCCGTTATCACTGGGTCGCGGAGAGCCTCGGCGTTGCGCCGGACTACGCGGAGATCTACGCTACGGTGGCGGCCCTGCCGTAATCTCCACCGAAAGGTCGCAGGTTCAAATCCTGCCCCCGCTACCGCGGAAAGTCCCGCTGGCGCAGCGATTATCTCCCTGCGCTCGCTGATCGGAGTCGCCGTCGATCGCCGCCGCAACCTACTGCCGCACCGACGCGCCACAGCACCCCGCTAGCGGCGCAGCGCCCGAGGCCATCTGCACCACACTCCGCACAGCGGGACCACGATGCGGCGCGCAACAACCGACGACCCTGCCCCTCACGGTTATACTCACGTCGCCAGCCTTGCACCAAGGCCTTTGCCTCGGCGAGCGTGTAGAGATCTCTGCGTTCAGCAGCTCGTCTCTGAGCTTCAGATGAATGCTCGCGGGATGTTCCAGGGGGCGGGCTTCACAATCGAGCATGGCTCGAACTTCGCGAGGCCCACGTCCGCCAGGTCGCCAACGCGATGGCAACGATGTGAATGGCTGCGTACCGGGCCGTTCGGTTCCTCTGGCCCCGGAAGCGCGACGTCGACCGCCCCCTGTTTCGGTGTGTGATTGTGTTCTGTTAGGCGCGGCATAAACGGACGGACTCGCGGTCGCCGTCGAAGCGCCGCCGGCCGCGGGTGAACGGAGCGGGCGATCGGCGCTGCACGGAGAACGCAAGTGAAACAACCTGATACCTGGCCGACGATCGAACCCCGCGACGGGCCTGGCAGCAAAGCGACGATGCATGAGCGCCTCGCCGCGCTCGCTGCCTTGCTGCCCGAGTTCGAAGCCCCCCGGGTTCGAGTTCGGACAAAGGATACCGGAACCGGGTCACTTTCCGTGGTTCGACTTTTCCGACGTTCCAGATCGATCTGGTGATCCGGAATACCGCTACCGGCCGAGCCCGTGGCACGGAAGCTCAACTCCGAGAGCGTGCTGGAGCGGCTCGGGTGGTTGTTCGTGCACCGGGGCATACCAGAGCACATCCGGTCGGATAACGGACCGGAGTTCACTGCTCAGGCAGATGGCTCCCGATCCTCGTTCCACTTTGCCAATGGCAGTGGCTGCCTGGGAGCGATCGAAAAAGGTCTTAGCAGTCATGCTGCACCATGAGGCGCAGACTCGGCACAGCGAAGCCAGATAACAAGGCCCGCCCCCGGCTTCCCTGCTTCTCGCGGGCGCCGGCCTGGATCAACCCGCAAGGGCCGCAGCGAGATCTCCGGCGGCGGCCGTTAGAAGCGAATCCTGCGGCCTTGATGCTCGGGACGGCCGCGACGTCGGTCGCGGCGGTCCGGAAGTATCAGAATCGCGCGATCGAGGCAGCGCAGGTGATCGAGGAGCTGATCCAGCTCGCCAAGGACATGCGGGCGGCGGGTGCTCGCGGCGAGGAACTGGGGCTCTCGGAGGACGAAGTGGCGTTCTACGACGCCCTCGAGACCAACGACAGCGCCCCGTGCAGGTCCTCGGTCACGAGACCCTGAAGACGATCGCACGAGAGCTGGTCGAGACCGTGCGGAGAAACGTCACGATTGACTGGACAATCCGTGAGAACGTCCGCGCACAGCTCCGCGTTTACGTGAAGCGGATCCTACGGAAGCACGGATACCCGCCGGACAAGCAGGAGAAGGCAACGCAGACGGTCCTGGAGCAGGCGGAGGTGTTGTCGGAGGCTTGGGCAGGGGCATGAGCACTCAGAAGATCCTGCAGCACCGGCCAAGTAGCGTAGGAAGACCGGGCGGTGGCCGGCGGATCTTCCTCGACTACTACATCGGCTGACCTGACCCCCAATAGTCGGGCCAGTTTGAGAGTTAGGATTTGAGACTCTCAGGATGGCTCGGGAAGGGGGAGAAATGGCCCGGAAGCGGTACACGGTAGAGCAGATCATCGCCAAGCTCAGGGAGGCAGAGATCGAGCTGGCGCAAGGAGCCAAGACGCCGGAGGCGTGCCGGAAGCTGGGCATCAGCGAGAACACGTAGTACCGATGGCGTAAGGAGTACGGCGGCCTGAGAGTGGATCAGGCGCGGCGGCTCAAGGAGCTGGAGCGCGAGAACGGGCGGCTCAAGAAACTCCTGGCGGAGACGATGCTCGACAACGCCATCCTTAAAGAGGTGACGTCGGGAAACTTCTGAGCCCGGCGCGGCGGAGCCGGGCGGTGCAACACGCGCAGCAGTCGCTGGGGGTGTCCGAGAGGCGGGCCTGCAGAGTGCTGGGCCAGGTCCTGGTTCGGCAAATCGGTTCCCGGAGTCACCCGTAGGCCGTTCACTGGCTGGTGCGGTCGCGCGGCGCCCATCGCAGGCCCCTTGATCAGGGCCAGCATTGCGCGTTCGGAGGCTGGCACCGCTACGGAGCGGTGAATCGCCCGGGCTTGGGTTGCCTGCTCGAGATCGATGATCTGAAGAAGGCTGGTGCGCAAGAGGACCCATTCGTCGGCCGGCAACAGGCAATGAAAGACGGCAGCCCGACAGGGTTACGAGCACCACCAGGTACTCGAAAGAGTAGGCGCTGAGGACATAGGCGATCACGAGAAACGCCACGATGAACACCCGACTCACCGTCACGTAGTGGGCCCGATCAGCGTCGGTGCGCACATATCGTTGGTAGATGTCGTTCCGACGAGCTTCGACTTCGGCGACGGCTGCACCAGCAGCAACCTGGGGCTACGGCTCTTGCTTAGCGAAGCCATCAAGGGATATCAACAGTTTGCGCAAGTTGTCTGGGACTTCGTCGCGTCGAAACTCTCGCTGAATACGGAGATTGGTAATCGTGACCCGATGGCGATCCTGAAGCACCCCACGTAGGGCACTCAGTAGGCTCTTGCCAGGCACTAGGTTCAAACGTTCGTCAAGATTGCTCCAGCTCTGCTCGAATGCTGCCGTCGTCTCCGCCATCACGGTAGCCGGGTCTTTGCCACTCGAGCGCAGGAACTCCATCCGCTTAGCAAACGAACGGGCCGAGCACCACAGCGATGTAGCGTGGTGTCGGGTCCGGCACTATAGCTCCGCAACCATGACAAGACTCGGGATTTACCTGGTCGTCGTATCGCTAGCGCTCGTGTCGCCATCGGGCAACGCCGCTGGGCAGCACGCCGCCAGACACCGCCTGATCGGATCCGGCGAGTTGATCGTGCCGGACGGTCGGGGACGATGGCAGGGTTACACGTCGGAGCTGTCGCCCGAACAGCGTGCCACGCTTGGCTCCGACATCACCGTGGCCGAGTACGCGAGGGTCCACGCTGCGCTCGACGCGTACGAGCGCACCTACGGGTTGCCGCCGGCAACCAAAACTGACATCTCGACCCGCTACCCCTTTTACCCGCAGGCCGGGGTGCACGAAGGCGACCTGTTCTTTTCTGGCTTCGTCGACCTGGACCCGACTCAAGGAGATGCCGCCATCTTGGATTGGAATTGCACCGACTACACCTATGATGGGCACCAGGGACACGACTCTGACGTGCGGAGCTTCGCGTTCCAGGACATCGGGGTGCCGATCTACGCCGCGCTGGACGGACGCGTGGTCGCTGCTCAGGACGGTAATCCCGACCGCTCGACGACGCTGACGTACAAGCCCGCCAACTACGTCATCATCAGCCACGGAGGCGGTCAGCTGTCGCTGTACTGGCACATGCGCAAAGGCAGCGTCGCGGTCAAGATGGGCGATGACGTCGTGGCCGGGCAGAGCATCGGCATGACGGCCTCGAGCGGCTACAGTACCGGACCGCACCTGCATTTCGAGACCTGGGTGAATCGGGTTACTACCGAGCCGTTCGCAGGCCGCTGCAACCCGGGCGCCAGCGGCTTCGTGAAGCAGCTCAAGTTCAAGCGCAACACCTACCTGTTCGACGCCGGGATCACCCACCAAGAGCTCCGTACGCTACCCGAGGACAAGCTGCCGCCCGAGCAACTGCCCTCGTCGGGCCAGTTTCAGACCGACGATGAATGGCTCTACATCTGGTTCCTGCTGCAGAACCTACCGGCCAACAGCATCCAGCGGGTGGTGTTCCGGCGGCCCAATAACTCCGTCGCGTTGGACACTGGCGCGCGTGAGCTCGGCAACATCGATTCTCTCCACTACAGCTGGTGGAGGCAGCGCTGGATCGTCAACGGCATGCGCGTCTTCACCGGCACCTGGAAACTCGAGCTGCACGTCAACGGCAAGAAGCTCGCCACGATGCCCTACGAGGTCATGACCAAGCGAGATGCTGACCTGAACCGGGCGCCGGTGGCGCTCAAGAGGGTCAGGTTTCGCAACAAGCCGAAGGCCCACAGAGTGCCATTGTGCGAGCTCAAGTACCCGCTGGTGACCGACGACCCCGACTACGACGTCGTCTCGTACCGGTACGTGTGGAAAGTAGACGGCAGGGTTGTACGCGACGTCACCATCGCAGCGCACTCCGACGCCCTCGCCACCGACCTGTTCACCAAGGGCGACCGCCTAGAGTGCACCGTGACGCCGACGGACGGCGCTATACAGGCGGCCAGCAAGTCGGTCCGCTCCAAGGTGAGGTAGGCGAATGCGCGAAGGGTAACGCGTCCTGAAGCGAAATCCTCGGGAGCAACCCGGCCAGAAAGAAGGCGGGAACCGTCGACGGAAGAAGATTACCTCGGAGAATCGCACCAGGCTCAGCCCTGTTGACACCGGACCAGCGCCGAAATGTTAGATGGATGTTAGATCGCTGAACGTTCAGTTCGGAACGTGAGCGCCGACATCTGGCCTTTTGTCGATCGGATCTCCCTTGTACAGAGTAACTTACGAGTAGTACCCAAGGAGGGACTTGAACCTCCACGGGCCGAAGCTCACTAGGTCCTGAACCTAGTGGGAGGGTGCGGGCGGTGCCCTGTCGGTGTCTCAACGACTGCGTGCACGGAGCGCACGCGCAACAACGTGGCCACCGGCCGTTCGGGCCGTCGCAGCCTGTAGTATTTCGCAAGCTGGATCATGTCCTTTGCTCGCTGAGAGAAAATGTCCCAACTCTGCTCGATTCGCTTTCGGGTCACCGCAACCCTCGTGCTGCTCCTTGTCATTCTTGGTTGCGGCCAGCCTGGCGACGTACTCCCTTTCCGGATTCAGCCCCAGAGACCGGCTGAGCAGCTGGAAGTCGAAGCGCTCGCGGCTACTCCACCCGTGGAAGAGGGACAGCGACTGCGACCCGATCTGGTCGATCTTTCGCTGCTGGATTCAGAGCTGCGATTCGATATCCGCTACGCAGGAAGCAACAACTTTATGGGCACACCCTTTTACCGGCAGGCCAAAGCCTATCTCCAGCGGCCGGTGGCCGAAGCCCTGATCGCAGCGCATAAGGATTTGCAGCAGCAGGGCTTTGGCTTGATGATCTTCGACGCCTACCGTCCCTGGTACGTCACCTGGATGTTCTGGGAGGGAACCCCCGAGAATCTTCGGCAGTTCGTGGCCGATCCAGCTTCCGGCTCACGGCACAACCGTGGGGCAGCCGTCGATCTGACCCTTTATCATCTGGAATCGGGCCGGCCAGCTGCGATGGGGAGCGGGTACGACGAATTCACTGAGCGATCTTACCCCGATTACCAGGGTTTGACCGCCCAGGAGCGGGACAACAGGAATCGCCTCACAAGAGCGATGGAGAAGCAGGGATTCACCATCTACGCATACGAATGGTGGCACTTCGACTACCGAAACTGGTCGGAGTATCGGATCCTGAATCTGACCTTCGAAGAGCTAGAAGTAGGCGGACACGGGCCTCCAAGCGATTGAGGGTTGGAGTTAGCTGAGGCATGGGAAAGCGGAGACTCATCGGGCAGCAGGGCTTCTGGCCACTGGCGCTGCTGTGGCTGCCAGCAGGAGTGGTCGCGACCGCGTGGGTGCGCTTCGCGCCTGGGAACGGGCCGTGGGCGGAGCCAGAGATGTGGCTGATGATGATGCTAATGGCGGCGCAATCCCTGATCGTGGTCGCGCCCTGCGGCCTGCCGCTCGCCCTCGGGTGTCGGCGGCTCTGGCGGCTAGGCTACCGCCGCGAAGCCTGGACGGCGGGGATCGGACTCGGGGTAAGCTGTATCGCTCCTTGAGCAGTATCGCCCGGCGTATCATCGGCGCCCATTGGTCCGGCCCCCGCTTCTTCGGCGTTCAGGGAGCGCCGCGCGCCAAGGGCTCGCCTTGAACGAGGCGACTGCTCCTGCCTGCCGCAACGGCAACTGGCGCGTGCGCTGCGGTATCTACACCCGCAAGTCCCACGAGCATGGGCTGGATCAAGCCTTCAACTCCCTGCAGGCGCAGCGTGAAGCTTGTGAGGCCTATATCGCGAGCCAGAAGCACGAAGGCTGGATGGCTCTACCCAATCACTATGACGATGGCGGTGTATCCGGCGCCACGATGAATCGGCCAGGGTTGCAGCGTCTGCTGGCCGATATTCAAGACGGGCGGATCGACGTCATCGTGGTGTACAAGGTGGACCGGCTGACCCGGGCGTTATCGGACTTCGCCCGCATCGTGGAGGTGTTGGACCGGTACGAGGTGTCGTTCGTGTCGGTAACCCAGCAGTTCAACACCACCAGCTCGATGGGCCGGCTGACGCTCAACGTGCTGCTGTCGTTCGCGCAGTTCGAGCGCGAGGTCACCGGTGAGCGCATTCGCGACAAGATCGCCGCCTCCAAGAAAAGAGGTCTGTGGATGGGAGGCAACCCGCCCCTGGGCTACGACGTCCAGGACCGGAAGCTGATTGTCAACGAGCCAGAGGCCGGGACCGTCCGCTATATCTTCCGCCTGTACCGTCAGCTCCGATCGGTGCGGGAGCTACGTGAGCGGCTCGGGGCCGAGGGCGTCACTAGCAAGCGCCGGGTGCTGCGCCACGGCCGTGTCACCGGTGGCAAGCCCATCAACCGGGGGGCGCTCTACTACCTGCTGCGCAACCGCATCTACCGGGGACAGATCGTCCACAAGGACAAGGCCTATCCCGGCGAACATGAAGCCATCATCGATCGGGAGCTGTGGGATGCGGTGCAGGCGACCCTGACCGACAACACCCGGGGCACCCGCCGCCGGGGCTCCCGGCGGCCCAGCCTGCTTACGGGCCTGCTGGTGGACGAGCAGGGCGAAGGCCTCACGCCCACCCATGCGGTTAAGAAGAACCGGCGCTACCGCTATTACGTCTCCCGCCACCTGATCATCGAGGGCAAGCAAGCCGACCGCAAGGGGTGGCGCATCCCAGCGGCGGATCTGGAGGGTCTCGTCGTGGCCCGTCTGCGGGAATGGCTCGGTGATCCGGCAGCGGTGAGCGCTGTGGTGCAAGGCGACCGCCCCGATGCAGCAGCCCTAGCAGCTTTGATCGCCAGCGCCAAGAAGCTCGCCGAACGGTGGCCGAGCCTGAAACAGGATCAAGCCAGGGCGTATCTCAAGAGCCTCCTGCGGCGCGTCATCATCCGGTCCGGCAGCATCCAGATCCAGATCGCCGCGGACCGGGTCACCGAGGCGGTGTGCTCGGAGCCCGATGGCGGGCCGGTGCTGCCATCAACCCTCACCCACGACACCATCACCGTGGAGATCCCCGCCGTGCTCCAGCGCGCCGGCATGGCGGTGAGGCTGATCGTCCCCGGCGCCGGGGACGAGCCCCGGCCGGACCCGAGCCTGATGCGGCTGCTCGTGCGCGCCTTCGGGATCCGTGATCGACTGGACCGCAACCCCGATCTCACGATCCAAAGGATCGCCGAGGCCGAGGGTGTGGTGGCCTCCTACGCCACCCGACTGCTGCGGTTGAGCTTCCTGGCGCCGGACATCGTCGCGGCCATCCTCGAAGGCCGCCCGCCGCTGGAGTTAACCGCCAACAAGCTCATGCGCGACACGCGACTGCCTCTGGAATGGACCGCGCAGCGGCAGCGTCTAGGGTTTCCGACCGCTTAGTCTTTGAATGGGCACCGTCAACGGCCAAAAACCCGTACCACCGCAAGGGGCTCGAGAGACATCGGCGCCGCAAGCTGGCGCCGGAGCGCACCGTGGTGTCTCTGTTGGCTTCAGGGGCAGCATCGAGTGACGCTAAAGTCCTGAGAATAAAAGGGATATAGGCGGCGGTCTTGATAACTCCCGCAGTAATCTCAATGGCTCAAGTGGTAGGCGGTGCACGCAGTCTGGAGCGAACCTGTCTCTGCCCGATTTCCCTGTTAAACGGGGAAAAACAGGGACTTTTATCGATTTGGCCCCAAATCGGCCGGATCGAGGGCTCCTAAGCCACTGATATAATGGGGCTTAGGGTCCGAATTCCCTACGCTCCGGAACAGGGAATTTGCTGGCATCGAACAGGGAATTTCTGCGGCCGAACAGGGAAATCCGTGCGCCGGAACAGGGAAATACGATCACGGGGGCGCGGTAGTCGCGTGCCTTGGGGCCGAAGCGAACTTGACCGACGCCTCACTGGCTTACCGAGATGCGGGAGCAGCTCGGGCGGTTGAAGCGTGAGCGACCGAAGCGCGGCGTGCGATTCGGTGTCCATTTCTCGGCAGCGGGAAGCCTGGACCGGGCCGATATTGAACGGTGCGCTGCAGTGCCGTCCAGTACCCGACCCTCGTTCCCTGCGCTACTTCATGGCCGAGCACAGCCAGCCGCCGTAGATCACCCGAGAGCCGCCACGCGGAGTTACCCTTGCCTCTCCGCCAGGGTCACCCGACATCAGGGGAGCGACAATCGAGATCATCGGCAAGTGGCGCATAGCCTGGAACCAAGGCTTGGCTGGCCACGCTTGAGCGAGATCCGGGCGAGGCAGTGACTGCCGATCGATAGTGCTTGGCTGGCCTGCCGGACTCGCAAACCGCGCCTCCGGAGTCTCGTTTCGCCGCCCGGGACCGGAAGATCCGGTCGTAACTCGTGAGTTGCCCCAACACCGCACCCGCATCCAGCGACAGCCATCGGCGTCCATGCTGATCCGGCGTGGCGGAGCCATCGTCTCGCCCCCGTGAGCGCCAGCGGCGCGGGGACGGGGATTCGTCACGCCTCCGCTACACCACCGCATGCCGGGGCGTGACCTGCTTGGTGATCTCCCGACCCGCCTCGATCTCCGCTCGCCGAAGCTCCCAGGTCTTCTGAAGATTCAACCAAAGCTGCGGCGTCGTCCCGAAATACCGGGCCAACCGGAGCGCCGTGTCTGCGCTCACGCCCCGCTGGCCGTTCAGGATCATCGTCACCCGGTTGACCGGCACGCCGAGCGCCTTGGACAGCGCGTTGGCCGACAGCCCGAGTTCGTCGAGTTCCTCGCGCAGGATTTCGCCCGGGTGCACCGATCTCATGCCGTTCCTCACATTCATGTCACATGCCTCTCAATGATAATCCACTATCTCGACCTCGCACGGCCCGTCGTCGGTCCAACGGAAGCAGATACGCCACTGCGCGTTGATCCGGATGCTGTGCTCCCCGGCGCGGTCGCCTCGCAGGGCCTCCAGCCGGTTGCTCGGCAGCGCGGCCAGGTCGCCGAGCGTTTCCGCGCTGTCCAGCAGGGTCAGTCGGCGCACCGCCTGATCCGAGAAGCTATGGAACGCCGCGACGCGCCGCCCCTCGAAGAAACGCCGCGTTCTCCGGTCCTTGAAGCCTCGTATCATGTACTCCGATCCTACGCCCTGTTACGATTTCCGTAAAGGGATGTCGCGGACCACCGCATGTCGCAGGCCTCGGCCAACGGCTGGGCCGGTCCAACAGCGCCCGGGCCCTGTTCGAGCGCCGGGCGCGGGGCAGGGACGACTCCGAACTGGCGGCGTACTTGGCCTGCGCGAGTCGACACGCGAAGAGCGCACCGGTCTGTTGATGGCCGTGTTCTCAGCGACGCTTCACAGCGACTCAATCCGTGCTGACCCATATCCCTAATTCTTCGGGCTCCGGTCGGATAGGCGGTGCGCCCGCGTACAGGTGTGCACTCAAGTTAACGGCGCAACTCCTGTTGGATCGAATTCTGGAGTGCCTAATCCGGAAGCGCGTCCGCGCAACGTATGGGGCGGTCGGTGAAGTCATCGGAATGCATCCGGTGAATGTGGGACGTGCGCTAGGCGACCGCTCACCGCGTAAGTCGTGGGTGGTAAACGCCACGACCCACGAGCCGACACGCTATGCCGCCGACCAAAAGCATCCAGACCTCTACCGCACGGATCGCGTCATCAAGACGGCGGGTGAGCTTCGGGATCTACTAGAGAGTGCGGCCAAGCGGTGAGCTTTCTGGCTGCCACGTAAGGTTAGCGCCCCAGCGTGGAGCGCCAGCTAGTACGAAAGCTGCTTCTGGTTCCGCGATGGCGCCGCAATCGAAAGCTCCCGTGCCGACGCAGCGGCCAGAAGCTTTACCAGGTCGACGACCCGGCCCTGCGAAACGATCTGGTTATCATCCTGATCGTCGCGTCCATTCCGTGAGGTTCGCTCCTCTTGACGGTTTCAAGGGCACCGGACCGTCAAGGTGGAGCATCGGGGAGCCGCGTCGATAAGGAGAGCCGCGTCGGCGCGTCTCCCTTGCTTTCCTTTTGCCGTAAGGCCATAAGAAAAGCCCCTCGCCCGGAACCTTAAAGCGAGGGGCTCCCTATGCAAGCCATGACCCGCCCCGCCCGCTTTGGCCGGACAGAACTGGATGACCGCCGTGGATGTTGCCGCCTGGGCGTGGCGGTGCAGGTGCTCGCTGGCGGCGAGATTTACCAGGCGCTGGAGCGCGGCGCGCGAGGCATCGTTCGACCTGTTCGAGCAGCAGGCGGCGGCCGACGCCGGGTACCGGAAGATCTACGAGCAGTGGAAACAGGACAAGGAGATCTCCGACCATTGGTTCAACACCGCGGAGGTCGACTACACGCGCTTTGCCTGGCGCGCCGACGCCTGAGCGGCCCGGCCTTCAGCCCAATGCAACGAACGGGTAGCTAAACAACATCAAGTGCACCGAGTTAAGGGTGAAGTGGACCAAGATGCTCGCTTCGACACGCTGGGTGAGGTGGTAGGCGGCGCCGTAGCCTATGCCGGCGAGTGTGGCTAGCGTGGCATACGCAACGCCGCCAGCGATGTGTGCCGCGCCAAATGCGGCCGCGGCGACGAGCAGTGCCACGAGACCTGCGTACGGAACCCTATTGAACAAAGCTTCCGCTAGATGGCGCTGCAAGAGCCCGCGGAAAAACGTCTCCTCGGCGAGGCATGTCACTAACAGATTGGCCGGCACCCACATGGCTAGGATAGCTGGCCATTTCGGGTCCCAAGCTACGAACTCCATCGCCAGGGCAGACACGCCGACCAAGACAAGGGTGAGGACAGCGGTCGCCGCGGTGGCAACGATCGCGCTATTCCATTCCGTCCTTCGCTGCGGCTGCACACACACCGAGTAGAGCAACACGCCAACCAATGCTTTGTCGTAGTTCCAGTACAGCGTGTAATGCTCTGCCGAGGGTGATACAGCCACGGCATCGAAGAGGAGAACGTTATGGATCCACGGCACTTGATGGGCGGCTAGAGCGATGGCACAGATCACAACTACGTTCCATGCCAATGTGCGCACGGCGGTGGGAAGCGTCGGTCGCACGGCCGCGAGGCACCCCCCCGTGAACAGGGCGATCACCACTAGCCCTGCCCATTCGACAATGCCAGCGACGATCGCGGCGACGAGGGAAAGACCTGCGAAGATCGGCCACCCCCAACGACCACCCTGGAACATCGCCATTCCCAGTGCCACCCAGAGTAGCAAGTAAGGGAAGCCGTCCGACAAATCAATTGTCACGGTTCAGTCGCTTCCCCGCCTCCAGGACCAGATTGATTGAGGTTCCTGTCTCTGGGGCGCAATGCCCGCAACCACGTGTCGGATCGAGGCATGCATGATGCCAGGGTAGAGAAGCTCGAGCGCGACGTTCGGAGGCTGAAGCTCTCGGCCGGCGCTGTGGTCGGCGCGCTGCTGGCGGTCACGCTGCTCGGTGCGATGCCGCAAGAGATCCCGCAGGTGATTCAGGCTCGGGCGTTCGCGGTGATCGACGAGGGCGGCGCCGAGCGAGCCAGCATGAATGCAGGAGGGATCACCTACTACGACGAACACGTGAAACCGCTGCCGCAGCAGCTAGTCGAGAACTTGGAAACCATGACCGGTGAAGAATTACGCGCGGTGCTCACGGAGATCTACCGTTCGGACCTGCGGGTCAGCATTACCCACGACGGCATCCGATACTACGACGAGAACGGGCAGACGAGGGCTGAGCTCGGTGCGGTCGAGCTAGTAACACCATCAACGGGGGCCGAAACGCGCTATCGGGCCGCGGTGGTTCTCTACGACGAGGACGGCGACGTGATCTGGCGAGCGCCGCATCGGTAGGGCGATGCGAGCGGTGATGCAGGTGCGGCGCTCAACAGCCTTTGACCGGCCACCGCCTTCGAATAGCCTCATAGTCACTGAAGATTGCGTGTAGCTCAGAGTCCTCGATTGCCCGCCGCACGCTCAATCGAAGAACGGACTCCATACTCTTGTAGTCGGCGAGGACACTGTTCTCTGGCGAAAGTGTTGCGTCCGCGCTAAGAAACGGACCACCATGAACACCCTCGCATCTCTGGTCCCAGCAGCTACGGGCGACATTCTCGTCGTAGATTGTTACCCCTGCTTCCGAGGCTAGGGCGGCGGTCCGCTGTACGAACTGCCTGCCTGAGGCATGTTGATCTGTGTGCACCAGCGCCTCCAGTCCGGTGACGACGAGCACCCAGCGAACATCGATCTCGAATATGCGGAACGCGTACTCCAGGTAGAACATCGCGCGCGTTACTCGAAGCGGTAGTTTCCTCTGCCGAAAGAGCCGAAAAAGACAGCGCAGTTCACCGAACTCATCAGCCGTCAACCAAGTGCGACTCCTCGGGTCGGCTACGAACGCTGCGTCGCCCAGGCCGTGGATATCAGCGGGAACGACCCTCTCAATTTCCCCCGAGGCGGCCTAATGTACTCTGGCACCGTACCTCAATCCCACCGGGCTGGGGACAATCAGCCGAGACAATGCCACAACTTCCTGAAGCCGCCCGTCCGGATCCCATTGCGTGTTTTCTGGCGGGTTCTCACGAATAAAGCTATATACCTGCCCCCGAGTTCCGACGAGATCGTATTTGTACCCAGGCGGATCACACGCGGTTACCACGCATCCGAAGATATCACTCTCAAGAAAATCGACATACACGTCATGCCCAAGGCTGATCCTGCTCATCGGCGACGGAAACCGAATCATCAAGTCAGTATCGAAGCTTGAGGTATTGACCAAGACGTCTTGTATGCTCACCTTCCCCCCTTCCCCGACCTCGACTATGGGCAACGTGGCGGTGCCCTAGCGGGCGCTCCGCCAGCGCCGCAGCCTGAACAAACTCGCGCTACTCGCGGACAGAGGCTTTCAACTCGGCGAGCATGGCGTCGCGATGCTAGCGGAGGAAGTGCAGATGGTCGACTGGAGTTGCCTCGGTAGCGATTACGAGATCGACGAGGAAGAGTGGGGCCGCAAGAAGAAACTCTCTCGCTACCGCTGGCCTGACGGAGTCCGCGATGAGGTGCTGGCGCGGCGGCTGGAACTCAACTCAAGGCGAGCTGCCCAAGAGAACCGTGCGGGTGAGATCCCACGAGGGGCACAGCGTCGCAGTTAGCCGAGATAGACCGGCTCAGCGAACCAGGATCGGCGGGAATCAGAACGTGAGAGCCGTGTATACCAGGGCCGCGCAATCTCCATCGTTGCATCCAGCCATGTGTCTGCTAGCTTAGCGCTCCTCTCCGAAACTTCCGGATGCTGATGCGCAGCCGCACACGACGCAGCGGTATGTGCCGAAACCGCTAACCGACGAGCACGTCCTTACCGACAGGATCATCCAGTTGGCGCAGCAATACGGCCGATACGGATACCGGAGGGTCACGGCCTTGCTGCGGATGGAAGGCCGTACAATATTCACGCGGTCGCGCTCGGCGTCCTCGGCACGTCGAGCGTAGGCCGTCCAGCGTGCAGTGGGCTAGGGCGTGAACGAGGCCTGGCGAGTTCTTCGGGATCGGACCCAGTGAAGATCAGCGTTTTCTAAGAGACTAGCTTGAGGGACTATTCGATAGATCCGATACACGCGCTTCTGGTTCACTACCCATCCCTCGCGGCGTAGCAACACGCACAACCTCCGATACCCGAACCGCGGACGCGCCGCGGCGAGCTCGCCAAGACGACGCCGCAGCACGGGGTCGTCCGTCCTTGTGCTCTGATACCGATGGCTGGTGCGCGACAACTCGATCAGCCGACACGCTCGACGCTCACTGACACGGAACCCGTCCTGCAGGTACCGCACCACCTCGCGCTTGCGCGCCGGCTTCACACCTTTTTTGACAGCACCTCCTGGAGCATGTGCTTGTCCAAGCTCAGATCTGCCACCAGCTGCTTCAACTTCCGGTTCTCATGGCGGAGTTGTCGTAGCTCCCGAAGTTCGGCCACGCCCATCCCGGCGAACTTGCGGCGCCACGTGTAGAACGTCTGCTCGCTGACGCCCAGCTTGCGACACACCTCCTTGATCGGCGTGCCCGCCTCAGCCTGCCGCAGCGCGTAGGCGATCTGCTCGTCCGTGTACCTCTTCCGCTTCATCTGTCCTCCTGCTTGGAGGACGACGGTACACCGATTTCCTAAACATCAACCTGGCACCGTTTTCGGGGTTTGGGTCAACCAGAAAGGGAGGTCAGAATGCCGGTCAAGAGGCACAGCGCCGAGCAGATCGTGCGCAAGCTCCGGGAGGGTTAAGTGGAGCTGGCGCGAGGCGCGACGGTCAAGGATGCCTGTCGCAAGCTAGCGATAACCGAGCACACCTACTACCGGTGGCGGCGCGAGTACGGCGGGCTGAAGCTGAACCAGGCGCGGAAGCTCAAACAGCTCGA
Source organism: Acidobacteriota bacterium (assembly GCA_965205505.1). Classification (GTDB taxonomy): domain Bacteria; phylum Acidobacteriota; class UBA890; order UBA890; family WLXD01; genus DASCOT01. Next base: position 270,154 of record CBDBHB010000009.1, on the reverse strand, counting down.
GAAGGACAACTCCCGGCTCAAGAAGCTGGTGGCGGACAAGGAGCTCGACCTGGCGATCCTCAAGGAGGTCGCGGAGGGAAACTTCTGAGCCCAGCACGTCGGCGCGAGGCGGTAGCTCACGTACGACGGCAGCTGGGCGTAACCGAAAGACGATCCTGCCGGGTGCTCAGGCAGCCCAGGACGACACCGCGATACGTGCCGAGGCCGGCGGACGACGAGCAACTGGTGAGGGACAGGATCGTGGAGTTAGCTCGGGAGTATGGACGTTATGGGTACCGGAGGGTGACGGCGTTGATGCGCATGGAGGGCTGGCTCGTGAACCACAAACGAGTGCAGCGGATCTGGCGTAGCGAAGGCCTGAAAGTGCCGAAGAGGCAGCCCAAACGAGCCCGGCTCTGGTTCAACGATGGCTCGTGTATCCGGCTGCGACCGGAGCGCAAGAACCACGTGTGGGCGTATGACTTCATCCATGACCGGACGCACGATGGCCGGTCCATGAGGATGTTGACGATCGTGGACGAGTACACCCGCGAGAGCCTGGCGATCGACGTGGCGCGCAAGCTCAACTCCGAGCAAGTGCTCGAGCGGCTCGGGTGGCTGTTCGTGCACCGGGCAATACCCGATCACATCAGGTCGGATAACGGACCTGAGTTCACTGCCGCGGCCGTTCGCGACTGGCTGGGCCGACTCGGCGTGGGCACGCTGTTGATCGAGCCGGGCTCGCCGTGGGACAACGGTTACGTGGAGAGCTTCAACGGCAAGCTCCGCGACGAACTGCTGGACCGGGAGATCTTCTACACGCTCAAGCAGGCACGGGTTCTGATCGAGAGGTGGCGGCAGCAGTACAACCGAGTTCGACCGCACAGCTCGCTGGGCTATTGACCACCGGCCCCTAAGGCGCTGTTGTTGAACCCGGCTCCGCTACGCTCCGCCGGCTTCAACAACCCCTTGTCGGCACCGTGTTACTGAGATAAGACGTGGTACTAACCGCGGGGTCAGGTCAGCCCGGCAACTGCTGATTAGGCGGTCGGCGATCCGCGTAAGTGTCACCGCAGCCATCCTGTACTGCGTCTCCTGCCGCTCCACCCCGAGCACCGCCCCCAGCACCGATGGCACCGAGGTCAAGGTGTTCGACATCACCAGGGTGTCGAGCTTCGTGCTCGACTTCATCGGTGGGACGGTGCAGAATACGTCGAGAAGGACGATTAACCCTCTTTCGAAAGTTCGGGCGAAAGTCTACAGCGCAGCAGGCGTGCTGCTTGCTGAGGATGCTGATAGCTACGGTCCAGTCCCCGACAGAGGCCAAGCTACTTTCGATATCCGGATTCCCACGAACAACTCGACAGGGGCAAGCTACTACACCCTAGAGGTCACGAACTACGTGGCCGGGCGGCACGCGACTCTCTCGTGTTCCGGGTGTGGGCGGCGCGACTGGTGACGTTCCTCGGTGCAAACTACGAACCAGGAGGCTAATGCTCGACTCGCCCCTCCGGCCCTCCTGCTCCGGCAGTGGCCAGGATTTGCACCAGGTCGATTACACGGCCTTGCGCAACGGTCAAGCCGTCCAGCGGTGGGGCGGCATGGGCCTTGTGGCCCTGCTCACCCAGGAGACTTTCGGGACTCCGGGCTTCACCGACGACGACGCCTGAGCCTGGAAGCACATCGAGTTCGGGACGGGCGCGGTCGAGGCCTACCGTAGCGTCACGGATCCGTTCGAGTTGCGCAGCAAGCACGAGGCGAGGGCTTTCGGTGTCTTCGCGAGCGCGCCGTGGACCGGGCAGCCGCAGCGCTTTCTAGGGAGCGTCCCGCGAGTGCGGAGGCCGGCTCCGATAGAGGAAGCGCCCGCGATGGTCCCGGGCTGGCCCTCGAAGGGCATTCCGCGACCGGTTACAGCGTGATCACCTGGTCAGGAGGGTTGCCGGCCAGGCATTCGTACAGGTCGGGAAAGCAACCGACACGGACTCCCTCGACCGTTCCCAGAGGCTCGCACGTGCCGGGCCAAGTCTCGCCTGCAGCCAGTCCGCGCTCGACAGCGCAGGTGTCGCACATCATAAGCAGAATCCCATTCTCCCGCGCGACCCGCGAGAGACGCTCTCCCATTGGATCGCCCTGCCGCAGCAGATACGTGTTGTCGTCGAAGAACATCATCCCCACGACATCGACGCCGTGGGCATCCTGCTCCAGCTGCGGAAGGATCATCTGCCCGAGCTTGTAGCTGGCTGTGTGGCCTGATGTGGCGAAAACGTAAGCGATCTTCATCGGCGCGAGTTCCTCAGTTGGTCCTCAGAGTGGAGGGGCGTATTCTACAAAGATCAGGTCGAGCGCGGGGACTGACCATCAGGAGTTTACCGTGGCGCACCCGGGAAGACACAGTCCTCTGTGACTGGTTGCTGTGCCCCGTCGAGGACGCCGCGACCTATTCAACATCCAGGAAGGGATCGTACAGGCGCGCTTCCGAGAGGGTTCGACCGGCAGGTCCCTTTGCAACCGGACGAGGTCTACGAGCTACGGCTGAGCCTCGGTGCCACGGCCAATTACTTCAGGCCCGGGCACCGCATTCGCCTGGAGGTCTCAAGCTCCAACTTCCCACGCTTCGCCAGGAACCTGAACACGGGGGGAGCAACTACGAGAGCGACACCTGGCAAGTCGCTCACATAATCGTCCACCATTCCAGGCCGACGCCGTCCTATCTGGTGTTGCCTGTCATGCCCGAGCGCGGGGCTTCAGCGTGCCACGGCTGCTGACCTCCTAGATCTCGGCACGCGCCGAGACGAGCATCGAGACCGCCACGTAGATCACCACCACGACCACCAGCCAGCGGATGGCGGTGAGCGGTAGCGAGCCGACCACGAAGGCGGCGACCAGCACCGCCGGGACGCCACCGAGCAACTAAGCCCAGCGACGGGCGCAGCGCGTAGCTGTTCTTGCGCACGAAGCTCACGCTCGCCACCGGCATGAGGAACGCGCAGGAGCCCATCATGATCGGGAAATCGACAGGAAATACGCCTTCGAGATCTCCTCCGGCTCCAAGCTCCAGCTGGCGCGGTACTCTCCGGCTCCACGTAGTTCTCCAGGAAGTCCTCGCCCACCTCGCGCAGCAAGTACTCGGGGACGTTCTCGTCGTCGAACTCCGCCGCCGTGTGCGCCAGGCACGGATCGACGGTCTCGCGGACCCGGGCGAGGTCGGGCAGGATGCGGGGCAACCGCTGCCGATCGCGCTCACCGATGGCCGGACAGGTGAGCCGCTTGGACATCGGGGTACCGTATTCGGTGAGGTACACCATCTCGCCGTTGTCGGTGTACGAGCCGGCGTCGGTGCTTCGGCCGGAGCGCAGAAGCTTGTCCTCCAGCGGGTCGACCTCCTCCACCAGCTCCCACATCTCGTCATTGAACTCGAACAGGATCGTGGCGCCCGTGTTCACCTTCACCGAGCCCAGCATCTCCTCGCCCATGCGCCACGACGACGCGGTGGCCGGCGGGCGCGTCATCCTGGCCCGTGCCTGTCCGCCACACCGGGACCTGCCGTGATCGTTGTCGCGTCTAGGCGAGATCTCGCGGAATGACCTCGGCGCAGTCTTTTTCGTATTGCAGTTCGCCGCTGACGCGCAGCTCCAGCCGCGCGTTGATCTCGACCGTCTTCTCGTCGCTCTCGATGGTCATCCAGGGATCTGCACACGATCTCGCGGCGCTCAGCGTTCGCCGTGGCGCTCCCCTCACACCGGATCGTCGCGCGAGCCGGTTCCCGATCGTTGACCGTGCACCAGCGCCGCTCCACCATGCCGGACTAATCCGTCTCGCGGAACACCGTCACCGTCTGCGCCATCTCGTCGCGCGTGATCTCCCAGCGATCCTTCGGTCCGCCTTCTGAGCTTCCGCCAGACGGCCGCGGCGCCACCTCGGGCGGCTCGTACGGCAGCTCGGGTGTGCCCGCCGGCACCACCGGCAACACCACTCTCGAACGGCCACGCCGCATCGACGAACAGCTTGGTGCTCATCCTAGGGCGTCGGCCAAAGGTTCGGGAAGTCGGCGTTGCATACGGCCACCCGGATCCGGTGCCCCGGTGGAAACACCCACGACATCGACTTGAGGTTGAACTCCAGCTCGTACACCTCGTCCGGCACCAGCGGCGACGGCTCGATGTTGGAGTCGCGATGCGCACCGTTGAGAATGCCTTTGGACACCAGCGTCGAGGTGCCGTCGGGCGCCACGTCGCATAACCGCACGATCCAGTTGGCCAACGGCGCGCTCGCCGACACGTGCAGCACCGCCCTCGGGCACCTCTCCACACTCTCATTCAGCGGCTCGGTGTGGTACGCTATCGAGCAGGCGTCGTCCGCTAGCTGATCGATCGGCAACTCGGCCGAGTTATGCGGGCACCGGTAGCGGTTGGTCAAACCCACGGTCGCCTTGTAATCGAGCTCAGACACATGGTCTGAGGTCCGACGCCGGGACAGCACGCCCTGGGGCTGCGGATACAGAGCGACCTCCTCGATGCCCTTGGGCGGCCACTCGGTGGCGCGCCAATGTCCCGGGATGCTCTCGATCTCCAGGCTCGGCTTGTACAACTCGTTTACGTACATCGCCAGCACCGGCTCCTCCATTCCGGTGTCGTTGCCCGTGAGCCGGTGGTCCCACCCGCGCAGCACCTCCGGGCGGATGTTGAACCGCGGCCTGGGCCGACCGATGATGGCGCGCTGTGGCACCGACATGTGCTCGAGCATGCGCGGGATGCTCGTAGTTGGGGCGCAGCGACATGCGCTGCCAGAAGGCGTCGTTGAGCTGGTGCCGCAGCATGCCGAAGATCCAGGGCTCGTTCTCCATACGGAAGCGCGCCTCCGGCGTGTCCGTGTCGTTGTCGGGTCAGGCCAGGATGCAGTTGCTCGCGGCGTGTTCTCGAAAACCTCCCAGACGGTCTCGATTCCCAACGCCATGACGAAGCGCCAGGCGCTCGACAGCTTGTTGCCGACGATCATCCACAGCAGCGTGTGGAACGCCACCCCGTGGAGCATGTGCGGCACTGTGTACGGATCGGCCAGGTGCTGCGAGTTGCGCATGCTCCAGATGTTGGCTGAGAACAGGTACGGCTCCCCGCCCTCGCACCAGACGACCCGTGCCATGGCGCCGAGCGCGAGGGCGGTCGACCGGGGGGCGGGGTGACGGCGCGGCCCACACACATAGTCGGTCAGTGGCTGAGGAGCTTGACGAAGCGGTAGCCGACCGGGGGTCGTTTCCTACTCGGACTTCAGTGCGGCGACGGGTACCTCGCCGGCCAGCAGATGAGCGGCGGCGGACGCCTCAACCCTGATCTGGGCTTCGAATAGGATGCCTCGGAAAACGTTATCTGTCCTAGCAGGCCGTCGTGGAAAGTGACGGGGTCTGCTAGTGTCCTGAGTCAGAAGTTCGCATACAAAATCGGGCGATGGAATCTAGGATCTGGTCGGCAGTCTTGGTCCAGATGAACGGCTGGGACTGAGCATTGGTGGAGTCGACAAAGCGTTCGATGGCAAGTTCAAGATCGCGGGTAGAGCGATGCACACGGCGCCGGAGTTGCTTCTCGGTCAGAGCGGCGAACCAGCGTTCGATCATGTTGCGCCAGGAGGAATAGGTGGGAGTGAAGTGCAGATGGAAACGTGGGCGCTTCACCAACCATTGATGGATCATCGGGCTCTTGTGGGTGGCGTAATTGTCCAAGATCAAGTGCACGTCCAGATCCTCGGGCACGGCCTGGTCGATGCACCGGAGGAACTTCCTGAACTCCACGGCACGATGCCGACGATGGCACTGGGCAAGGATCTCTCCTGTCTTTGCATCCAGGGCGGCGAATAGGGACGTGGTGCCGTGCCGGACGTAGTCATGGGTGCGGCGCTCGATCTGGCCGGGACGCATGGGCAACAGCGGCTGGCTGCGGTCCAGCGGCTGGCTGCGGTCCAGCGCCTGGATCTGAGACTTCTCGTCGACACACAGGACCACGGCCCTTTCGGGAGGACTCAGGTACAGTCCGACGATGTCACGGACCTTGTCGATGAACAACGGGTCGTTAGACAGCTTGAAGGTCTCGGACCGATGTGGCTGCAGTGCAAAAGCTCTCCAGATCCGGCTGACGGCACTCTCGCTCAGACCGCACCGCTGGGCCATGGAACGAGTGGACCAGTGGGTGGCGGCCTGCGGCTGGCTCTCCAGGGTCAGGGTCAGGACTCGTTCGACGTCCTGGTCGGTGATGGTGCGCTGGACCCCAGGACGCGGCGCGTCCAGCAACCCGTCCACACCTTGGTCTTGAAACCGCTTGCGCCACTTGCCGACCGTCTGGATGGTGATGCCGAGTTGCTCGGCAGCCGTGGTGTTGGAGGAGCCCTCGGCCACGGTGAGGATGATCCGGGCCCTCAAAGCGAGCGCTTGCGCGCTCTTGGGTCTGCGAACCCAGCGCTGGAGAATGTCGCGATCCTGGTCGTTGAGATCGACCGGCGCGATAGGGCGGCCTCTGGGCATAAGGTCTCCTGCAGTGTCGGTAACAGGAAGATGAACCATGCCTTTATTATTAAACGAATTTATAACTCAGGAGACTAGCGACCGACCTGCCTTTCGGGAATACGTACCGTCAACATGCCGAACGGGTAGTCACCGAGCTCGAGACGGGCGACCTCTCGTTCTTCAGCGAGCGAGATGATCGAGACGTTGTCGTCGTAACGCGCGCTGGCGTAGCAGTACCCGCTGTCGAGGCTCGCGGTCACCCAGTAGGGCTCGCGACCGATAGGAATCGTGGCCAGAAGATCCAGCCCTTGCACCGAGACGATCCCAACGTAGTGTCCCACCGTACTAGCTAGGCAAAGCCGCGTCTCATCGGGCGTCAGCGCTAGACCATGGTGAGCGGTGTGAGGCCAGGTCTTCATGTGCTCTACACCGTCGGGCACCGGTAGATGGATGGTCTTGGCGACGTGATCGGTTTCCAAGTCGAGTACGACGAACCCGTGTAGCTTGGTGAGTTGAATGAACATCGTTTCTTCATCAGCCGTGACGGCGAACGGGAGCACGCCTTCATCGAACTGAATCGTCCGGATGACCTCGAACGTACTGGCATCGGCGATCGTGATCTGATCACACAGTATGCAACCGTTATACACACGATTGCCGTCAGGTGACATGTGCATGCCGTGCGGGCCGATGCCGGTATGGATCTTGCCGACGACTGCGCGCTCGACGGTGTCGATCACGACTGCGTGGCTCTCGCTGATCACCGAGACGAACAGGTAGCGCCCTTCGTGCGACAAAGCCATGTGATCGGCAATGCCACCCACCGGCAGACGCCACAGCAGCTCCTCGGTCGCCGTGCTGAACGCCGCGACGTCGCGGACCTCGTCGCGAGCCACGTACAACACCTCGCCCATGCTCGACGCCACCAGGTCGTAAACCAGCCCGCCCTCTGGTCGCTGGTCGGCCGGAATGTCGGGCAGCGCGTCGAACTTGCCGATCACCTCGAAGCTCGGCACCTGGATGACGGAGATCGTCCCCTCCATCCGGTTGGCGACATAGAGCACTTCGATGCCGTCGCTACCCTCGACGGCGGCACTATCTGGACGCGGCCCCGATCCCCACAAAAGCAGGGGCAGGCACGCCAGCAGCGGCCACGGTTTCCGGGAGAAGGGTCTTTGCGGGTATGTGGGTGCCAAGCTCGGTCCCGTGTGCGTGGGGTTGGTCGACAGCTGCGATGATAGACTACCCGAATTCTGCCGCGGCACCTCATTAGTCGCCCGGTGCGCAGAGTTTCTTGGAAAGCTGTACCGCTCTGGGGGCGTCCTTATAGAGTGACCGGTAGGATGGCCGGGCATTGTTCCCACGCGCGCGGGCTCTTCGCGTCCCTCCGGCTGTTCCCCGGCCCCGGGGGAAAGGTACCGTTCGCTCTCGCTCGGCGCAATCGTGGCGAACATTGTACGGAATGTGCGAACTCTTGCTGTCTGCAGGATCGATCCTAAAGGACCGATCTGTATTCGACAGAAATTCCCCCCTACCGTGTTTCGGATCGCGTTACAGGTAGCCACAGGGAGCTTTCCAGAGGCATTGGGGGCTTCGGCCGAATTAGGATAGAAGGGTCGCGCCAGCGCGGCCTAGCGCTACTGCCGCCGAGACCGCGGTAGGAAACGGAAGACTAATGAAAAGGCCTAAGCAGAAGACACAGCAGCGAGACAGCAGCAGCTAGAGAAACCGACAGGAGAGCCGAAAGCAAAGGGTGGGGCCCCAGTCCTTCGCCTGAGGGCTCGGTTAATGGAAGCGCAATCTGCGAAAATCCGTTGCGCTGTTGCCCCTCACTCGACCGCAAGAGCCGCCGCGAGCATCGGGGTCGTTCCGATCGCAGGATTGCGAGAAGGTTCGAGGTCATAGTTGGCTCAACACAGCGAGGTGACTGACGAGATTCTGCGCAGTATTGTCCGCAAGCTGGTGCAGACCGTGCGCGGCGACGTCACGATCGACTGGACGCTGCGGGAGAACGTACGCGCGCAACCTCCGCATACTGGTTAAGCGGATCCTGCGCAGGCACGGCTACCCGCCCGACAGCGGTGCCTGTCAACGCGGATGAGACGGTGGGTTTCGTAAATTAGTGAGCATTCTCCATGCTGGCGGGTTTGTTGATCCAGGCCACGGTGGGCACCGGCGGTGGTTGAGGCACGCTGCTGACGAAGCGCTCGGGCCGCGCGCGGAAGGCCGCCAGAAGAACTTCGGCGCGCTTGTGCTGGACCGCCTGGGCGAGGCCGTGGTGCATGGTCGCTGGAGTCACCAGGCCGATGCCGGAGTGACGGTGGCAGTGGTTATACCAATGGAAGAAGGCGCGGCAGAAGCTGCGAGCCTGCTGGATGGAGTCGAACCGCGCCGGGAACTCCGGCCGGTACTTGAGCGTCCTGAAGTGAGCCTCCGAGTACGGATTATCCGATGACGTATACGGCCTTGAGTGCGTCTTGGTGACGCCCAGATCAGCGAGCAGGAAGGCAACGGGCTTGGACCTCATCGAGCTGCCGCGGTCAGCATGCAGGGTGAGTTGGCCAGGCGTGATCCGCTGTTACTCGATGGCCTGGCCGATGAGCTGCTTGGCGAGAGGACCGCTCTCGCGGTGTTGCACGCTCCACCCGACTACGTAGCGGCTGAACACGTCCAGCACTACGTACAGGTACAAGTAGGTCCACTTGCTGGGCCCCAGCAGTTTCGAGATGTCCCAGCTCCACAAGTCGTTGGGTTGTTCAGCCAGCAACTCGGGCTTGTAGTAAGGTGGATGAACGAGCTGGTTGCGTCGCTCCCGTCCCTCGCCCTCGGCGGCGAGGATTCTGTAGATCGTGCGCTCCGAGGCCAGGTAGCGGCCCTCGTCCAACAGCGTCGCCCATACCTGGGCTGGCGCGCAGTCCTGGAACCGCTCGCTGTGCAGCTCGGCCAGCACCTGCTCGCGCTCCGTGTCCGAGAGTGCCCTGGCAGGCTTCGCTCCAGGACGGCTCACTGTTGGCACGGGTGGCCGACGTCGTCGATACATCGTTGCTGGCGACACTCCCAGAGACCGGCATGCTGGGCGCGTCCCGATGATGGGCGTGAGCTCCTGGACGGTCTGCTCGATCATTTCTTGGTACTCCCGTTCGCGCCCCTGGGATCGAGCAGATCCCCCAGAAGCGCGGAGACGTTTCCCTGCACTTGGATCACCCGCCGTGCTTTCTCGAGTTCCGCCTCGGTGCGCTCGAGGCGGCCGCGCAGGTTGGCGATCTTCGCGTCTCGGGGATCCGTCGCCGGTCGACCTCGCTTCTTGGTGAGCGCCACCAGCGCCCCGGCGTCACGTTGCTTGCGCCACTCCGACAGATGCGACGAGTACAGCCCTTCGCGGCGCAACAGCGAGCCGACCTCGCCGGCCTTGGTGCATCGATCCGCTTCGCCCACAACGCGAAGCTTGTACTCGGCGCTGAACTTGCGCCGACGCGGGCGTTCCACCAGTTCCGGATCCGGTATCTTCGAGGCGCGATCGTTGGATCTGCGTCTCCGGTCGCCTACGCGTCCCTCCGCCGCAGATCCAACGACCTGCTTACCTGTTCCGTTATTCTCCAACTCCAACATCTGTGCCACTCCGAGCCGCCCCGTGGGTCAGTAATTATCCAACTTCCATCGTCTCACCCCACGTTGGCAGAGAGGGCAGGCAGGAACAGGCGTCGCGTACGGTCCAGGAGTTCCTGTCTGCACAGTGAGCTGCCTTAGTCGTTGGGGTCGGCAACCTGGCTCAAAAGCGGCAGTCAGAGGTGGACCCCATCCTTTGGACAGGTTTGGGTCACAGCTAAGGTGGAATCCGGGTTCATGATTCAGGCTGCCTTGGGCTGACAGGAGACGGGGCGTAGCCCCAGGCTCCTTTCAGCCCCGTCGTCAGTGTACGCCTCCTCGGGCGTCCGGTCGTCGAGCGACGAGTGCGGTCGGCGCTCGTTGTAGAAGTCCATCCAGCAGCCGATCCCGGCCCGAGCCTCGGAGCCAGTCGCGTACTCTGACAGATAGACTTGCTCGTATTTCAGTGATCGCCATAGCCGCTCGATGAAGACGTTGTCCATCCAGCGGCCCGTGCCGTCCATGGAGATCCGAATGTCGGCCTCCTTGAGCGCGTCGGTGAAGTCGACGCTGGTGAATTGGCTACCCTGATCAGTGTTGAAGATCTCGGGCGCACCGTAGCGCTCGAGAGCCTCTTGCAAGGCCTCGACGCAGAAGCTCGCATCGAGCGTGTTGGACAGGCGCCAGGACAGCACCTTGCGGCTCGCCCAGTCCATCACCGCAACCAGGTACAGAAAACCTCGCTGCAGCGGGATGTAGGTCACATCCGCACACCAAACGTGGTTCGGTCGCGTGATCTGCAGATCGCCCAGCAGGTAGGGATAGATCCTGTGCTCCGGGTGCGGCTGAGACGTCCTGGGCCGCTGGAAGATAGCTTGCAACCGCAGCAGCCGCATCAGGCGGCGCACCCGCTTGCGAGAGACCGTGTAGCCCTGACGACGTAGCCAGCGTTTCATCTGACGGGAGCCGTAGAACGGCGTCTCCAAAAACTGCTCGTCGATCAACCGCATCAGGCGCAGGTTCAACGGGCTCTCGCCCTTGCCCTCGTAGTAGAACGACGAGCGCGCGATCGACACCAAGCAGCACTGTCGCGCGATGCTGACCCGTGCGTGGTCGCGATCAACCATCGCTACTCTCCGGCCGCGGCTCAACGACCGAAGACCTTGGATAAAAAATCCCGCTCGATGACGAGCTCTCCGATCTTCGCCCGCAGCTCCTTGATCTCCGCCTCCCGAGAGACCTCATCCCGCTCTTGCTTGCCCGAGAAGCCGGCCAGTACCTTCTGCCGAGCCTTCTTCTTCCAGTTGGCGATCAGGTTCGGATGCACATCGTAGCGGGCTGCCAGCTCCGCCATCGTCGCTTCCTCCCGAAGCGCCTCCAAAGCGACCTTCGCCTTCAGCTCAGCAGGATAACTTCGTCTCTTCCGTGGCATTCCAGACTCCTTCTCCTTGGTCTGGATTCCACCTTAGCAAGCTGTCCGAATTTCGGGGTCCACCTCTGGCTCAGCTCAGCGAGCTTCCGACGTCACTTGACGATGACCGCACGGCATCCGGCGGCGTAGGCCAAAGTACCTGTCGAGAGCCCGTCTACTAGGCTCCGTAGCGCAGCCTAGCCACTGCACCTCGAGCGGCAAGCTCGCCGCGTGCGTAGCGAGCCGGCATGGTCGGCGAGAGCCACCCGGCCAGCCTGCATTTCGACCAGGCCAGCACCAGCGGCGGCGAGTGACTGTGCCGAGCCGACCCGCAGCGAGTGCCCGGACACTCGACCTTCGAAACAGCGGCACCGCGTTGGGCAGTACAACTGGCAACAGATGCTCGAGTGGAGATGCTACCGGCGAGCGGCGGGGAGCTTTTCCGGCGGTTTGCGGTTCTTCTTGAAGAAACGCCAGACGGTATCGAGCCCGAAGTACACACCGTCGTCGTATACCGGCCAGCGATGGCCACCGTTCCAGGAACACGCCACCACCTGACGCCTGCGGGCGCAGTTGGCGCGCTGTGTACAGGCCCACCCCCGAACGCCATCGGCCGGGCTTCTGTAGGCTGTGTCGGTCACATCGCATCTCTGTGACTCAGGACCGGCGAAGATCTCCGTCACCTCGGCCACCGGCGTGTACAGATAACCGTCGGAGCTGACCTCACCAGCGCCGGGTACGATCCGGTCGCGCTTGCCCCACACGCTCATCATCGACATGGGCTCGGACGGCGCACAGTTGAACCCGACGTGTAGCTGTCCGTGCGACGGGGATACGGCAGCGAAGCGGTCCGCTAGGTCGCATGCCATCCGTTGTACGAACATGCCGCCGTTGCTCAAGCCGGTCGCGTAGATCCGACGCGTATTGATGCAGTAGGCATTCTCGATTTCGTCGAGCATGGCAGCGACGAAACCGACATCGTCGACACAATTGCACCAGTTACATCGAGCCGGACCGCATTCATCGGGAAACGGATATTGGAACGAGTCAGCGGTACAGGTCGGTCCCTCGGGACCCGGGGAACTGGCGCATGCGCCGTCGTTCCACGACGAAATCCGCCGAGATCCACCGACACGGAAGCGCGTCGATTCCGGGTACACGGCGATGTACCCCTTGGCATCGGCATGCAGGCTCATACCGGTTCCGTGCTCTGCAACCCTGGCGCTGCTGCTGTAGCCGTGAAAGGCCAGCACGAGGCTGTGGCGCTTGCTAGGCTTGTAGCTCGGCGGCAGATGCACGTTGTACGTGCGTTCGAGGCCATCGTAGGTCAACGTCAGCGTCTCTGTGGCGCCGGGTTGCGTCGGCGGTGCCTTGCCACAGCCGGCGCTTGCACTCGACCGCAACGTTGCCACGATGGGTTCCGGCTGCCGGGTCAGAAACGTTTCACGGAGGCCGGCGATCGTCCCTGGATCGGAGAGCAGGAAGGCGGGTCCGAGGACACCGATCAACACCCCGAGGGCTGGCAACACGATCCGTGGCGTGACTGTTGGTAGGCTCTTCGGCACGGGTGGACTCCGGGGAGATCGGCAGCTTCGGGTGGAGTTCACTAGCAGCCTATCGTGCTGCTTTCCAGGTTTGTCAAGCCGCCGCAGAGCATGAACTCAGGTTCAGGACCTAGTGGGTGCAAGCCCGTGAGGGTTCAAGTCCCTCCTTGGGTACTTCGGTTTAACCTCTTTCAAAATAAGAAGATACCGATGGGGACGGGGCATTTCGTCTCGGTCCATTTCCGCCGTTTCGACGGCGAAAGTTAACAAATAGTTAACAAAACGGTCGCGAATTCTGTCGTCTAGACCACCCGCCAACCGTGTCAGCCCGCTGCATCGATCATCGCAATGGCGAGCCGTTCCCGGCGGCAGGAACGAAGCTGGGCGGGGCGTCCGCCCAGCACGCTGCCGAAGCCATGCGCTGGTATCAGTTGGCCGCCGAGCGGGGCCAGATCGCGGCGCAGGTCATGCTCGGCGGCATGTACGTCAAGTTGTCCGCCTACGGCTACGGACGGATCGTCCTCAAGGACGAGTGTGAGTAGCTCGATACTAACCCTCGATGCCCGCCTCAGGGCAGCTGTGCAACAGGCGGTGGCTTCCGGGTTATCCGAGTGCTCCTTCCGCGAACTTCAAATCCGTTTCGAGCGCTTTTGAACCACCCTGACGTTTCGGCGTATTCTGCCCTTCTCAGCGGAAATAAACGACATACAGCGGTACGATGTTTACGAGGATTGCGAGCAAATAGATCGGCTCAAGGATCGTGACAGGTCGCACTAGCCCTCCCGCTCCGCTGGCCAGCCGCTCCACGCCCTCCTTAGCGCCTTCAGGCTGGCCGGGCATCACCATTTGTCGTAGCCCCAGATGTCCTGGAGCATGTCGGCTACGATGAGAGACGTGTCGGACTCGTTTACGTCTCGGGATTGAGCCGACAAGAGCACGGGCTGAAAACGCTTCAGGCCCTTGGTGATTCGAGCCTCTACACGCTTGGGTAGACTTGCCATCGTATTTCTTCCTATTTCGTTGCTGCCAGCCCCGACGCAATCAGACCGGTAGGAACGGCGACAACGCCAATTCCTAGCAGCACGATTACCCCCGTGAACACCCGTCCCACCGGTGTTACCGGGATCACGTCTCCGTATCCGACCGTCGTCAGAGTGACGACGGACCACCACAGCGCGGCCGGGATGGAGCCGAAGGCGTCTGGTTGCACGTCGCGCTCGGCGGTGACAGAGGTGGACCCCATCCTTTGGACAGGTTTGGGTCACAGCTAAGGTGGAATCCGGGTTCATGATTCAGGCTGCCTTGGGCTGACAGGAGACGGGGCGTAGCCCCAGGCTCCTTTCAGCCCCGTCGTCAGTGTACGCCTCCTCGGGCGTCCGGTCGTCGAGCGACGAGTGCGGTCGGCGCTCGTTGTAGAAGTCCATCCAGCAGCCGATCCCGGCCCGAGCCTCGGAGCCAGTCGCGTACTCTGACAGATAGACTTGCTCGTATTTCAGTGATCGCCACAGCCGCTCGATGAAGACGTTGTCCATCCAGCGGCCCGTGCCGTCCATGGAGATCCGAATGCCGGCCTCCTTGAGCGCGTCGGTGAAGTCGACGCTGGTGAATTGGCTACCCTGATCAGTGTTGAAGATCTCGGGCGCACCGTAGCGCTCGAGAGCCTCTTGCAAGGCCTCGACGCAGAAGCTCGCATCGAGCGTGTTGGACAGGCGCCAGGACAGCACCTTGCGGCTCGCCCAGTCCATCACCGCAACCAGGTACAGAAAACCTCGCTGCAGCGGGATGTAGGTCACATCCGCACACCAAACGTGGTTCGGTCGCGTGATCTGCAGATCGCCCAGCAGGTAGGGATAGATCCTGTGCTCCGGGTGCGGCTGAGACGTCCTGGGCCGCTGGAAGATAGCTTGCAACCGCAGCAGCCGCATCAGGCGGCGCACCCGCTTGCGAGAGACCGTGTAGCCCTGACGACGTAGCCAGCGTTTCATCTGACGGGAGCCGTAGAACGGCGTCTCCAAAAACTGCTCGTCGATCAACCGCATCAGGCGCAGGTTCAACGGGCTCTCGCCCTTGCCCTCGTAGTAGAACGACGAGCGCGCGATCGACACCAAGCAGCACTGTCGCGCGATGCTGACCCGTGCGTGGTCGCGATCAACCATCGCTACTCTCCGGCCGCGGCTCAACGACCGAAGACCTTGGATAAAAAATCCCGCTCGATGACGAGCTCTCCGATCTTCGCCCGCAGCTCCTTGATCTCCGCCTCCCGAGAGACCTCATCCCGCTCTTGCTTGCCCGAGAAGCCGGCCAGTACCTTCTGCCGAGCCTTCTTCTTCCAGTTGGCGATCAGGTTCGGATGCACATCGTAGCGGGCTGCCAGCTCCGCCATCGTCGCTTCCTCCCGAAGCGCCTCCAAAGCGACCTTCGCCTTCAGCTCAGCAGGATAACTTCGTCTCTTCCGTGGCATTCCAGACTCCTTCTCCTTGGTCTGGATTCCACCTTAGCAAGCTGTCCGAATTTCGGGGTCCACCTCTGGTCGACAAGCTGGTCAAGACGATGGGTCTGGATGGAATCTCCAAGTCGCGGGTATCGGAGATGGCCAAGAGCCTGGACGAGAGCGTCGACGCTTTCCGGAACCGCACTCTGGACACGGGCCCGTACCCGTTCGTGTGGCTGGACGCGATGCAGATCAAGAGCCGCGAGGGTGGCCGAGTGGTCAATGTCACCGCGGTGATGGCGATCGGGGTCAACGGCGCCGGGTACCGAGAGGTGCTCGGCGTGGACGTGATCACCTCCGAGGACGGCGCTGGATGGCTGGCGTTCCTGCGCTCGCTGGTGAGCCGGGGCCTGAGCGGCGTGGAGTTGGCGATCTCAGACGCCCACGAAGGGCTCAAGGGGGCGATCGGAGCAGCGTTGCCTGGATCCAGGCTGGCAACGGCGCAGGACGCACTTCATGGTGAACCTGCTGGCCAAGGTGCCCAAGGCCGCGCAACAGGCCGTGGCCACGCTAGTGCGCTCGATCTTCGCGCAGCCAGATGCCGAGAGCACCCACGCTCAGTTCGACTAGGTCCTCGAGCATCTCGAGACACGGTTCCCACAGGCGGCCGAGCTGCTCGGCAATGCCCGCGAATAGCTCTTGGCGTCCAGTGCCTTCCCCAAGCCCGTGTGGCGCCAGATCTGGTCTAACAACCCGCTCGAAAGGCTCAACAAGGAAGTCCGTCCACGCACCCGATGTGGTCGGGAGCTTCCCGAATCGATCGGCGCTGATCCCCCTGGTCGGCGCCGTGCTCGCCGAGCAGAACGACGAATGGGCCGTCTCCCGTCGCTACATGAGCCTCGAGGTCGTTGCCGAGTCCATCTTTCCCGTCCCTATCGAAACCGAACAGGAGGATCTGCTCGCCATCAGTGCATGAGTACGGATCGACTCAGTGACCTTCGTACACCACTTGACGGGACGTGACCTTGGGATCACCCTCGAGAAACAACGCCAGAGTGCATGAGAATCGTCTCCCCGACCTGCACCGTCGCCTTAGTTCAACGGACGGTGGGACATCCCCCATAACAATGCTCCCACCGATGCTTCCGAACCAGGTTGCGTCATCGCTGCCGAGCTTATTGATCAGACCTTCCCAAATCTCCACATCATGCCGATCGTGAAGGTGTTTTGGTTGGTCTTCAGACCGGATGCGCCGCAGCCAGTGCATCCGAAGAAGGCAACATCCGACCAGTCACGGCGATATTCAAATCGCGTTAGGAAGCGCGGATTATCCTTTACCGGCTGCACTTCAAACGTAAACGTGTATTCCTTCAGGGTCTGCTCGATACCCGTCGAACGAGCTTCCTGATCGTTAAGGAACTCGAAGCGATTCGCAATGCGGACCTGATCTGAAAGATGAACGCGGGTATATCCGCCCATTCCCCAAGATGTGGAGCTCACACCAGCCGGATCGTCGGCTTGGACATAGTCAAGGTTCACCGCTCCCTCGAACCGATCGTGGAGACGGCCGTAAGCGTTCCAGCTCAAGTTCTTGAGCCAACCGTCGTTGGTCAGATCGTTCTCGGGACCATGGATCCAGGTGAGGGTTGTACTAAACCGGTCGCTCGGCGCAAACGAGCCCTGCACGCCGTAGGACTTGCCAGAGTTTTGATCGAATGCGTTATCGAAGCCGTTCACGAGCATGAAAGTGGCCGAAAAAGCGTCGCTCAGGGGCACTCTGACTTTCGCACCGACGTGCGAGAAGGGCTCGTTCCAAGCCCACAGAATGCCGCGAGTGTAGTTCCAATTCAAGTGCGATTCTGGGACCTCGAGACCAGCGATCGTGCCGAACAAACCAACGGCAAGCTCGGCACCGTTGCCGAACTTGTAATAGCCATAAGCCTGTTGCAAGTTGATTACATCCTCCAATGGTCCTGGCTCTAGACCATCGCGAAATAGACGGGCACCCGAACCGAACCAGATGTCGGAACGAAAACCGATAGGGCCGCCACTTGATGCGTCGATTTCGAGCTTGACCTGATTGAGACCGAAACCACGCGAACTCGGGTTAGTGTAATAGAGTGTGTTCTGGCCGTTGTTTGGATCGTTGGTGTTGTACGTCAAATACGTATCCAGCAAACCAGTGAAGCTAATCGACTGATTGCTGTTGCTTGCGGTTTGTTCCGGGGGATCATCAGCCGACTCGACGTCCGTCACTGTCTCCGGCCGCACACAGACCACCTTACTAATGCCAGTGAGGCTGACTTCGTCAGCGGGAGTAATTGGCACCGTGACCACTTCCGAGGGCGCGGACGTGGCGGCCGACGCTGTCACGATAGTCTGTCCGGCGCTTGTTTTTCTTGACATCGACTCAAGCCACAGCGAGCATTCGCGTAACGACTCGCCTTCCGTCCGAGACTGAGTGTTAACCGATTGGGGTGGCGAAATCTGCGGCGGAGGGGTCACCGATAGGTTTATTGAGCTGACCCCGAAGATGAGCGTTGTAGCAAAGAGTTGCACCAAGAGTTTTTCTCCGATCGCGTGTAATGTACGAGTATGGACAAAGCCCGCTCGATCCAATCCGATGTGGGTCAATTGGCGTACGTAATCGCTTTCTGGGTATGAACCGTTTTGTCCATCATAGACCATAACTATGTAGCATTTCATAAACCGCTCTAGTCCGCTCGCCATGAGCTGATGCGGTAAATGATAAAAGTCGTTCACCATATCGATTTCTTGAAGATGTCCGAAGCCAGACTTGATCAAGTCACGAGACAATTCCAGCTCCTCGAGAAGGCACAAGAACTTCACGATGTTGTTATTCTTGTTCAGCCCTGCGTTCATGAGGATCTAGCTACCTTCGCCGCTTTGGCGTCGAGGTCCACGTGCAATCACGCGACCCGGAAGTAAAGCGCCGCCTCAAGTCCGAGGCGATCCGCATTCGACGGGAAAAAGCCGCGCGGAGTCGTGGCTACGAGACCGAGGACGTTCAGCTTGACGGCCGCCAAGTCATGGACCTGCTGGACGAGAATGAGCGGCTGCGTGCTGAAGCTCGACGAGTTGCGAGAGAAGCGCAAGCATGAGGTGACCTTCAGTGAGGGTTGCCTCGGTTTTCTTGGGATTCTATTTCTGGGCTGGGTTGGCCTGGTCGTGGCTGCGCTAACTAAGGTGAGCGGGCTTGGCCACTGCGGGTAGCGTGGGCCACTCGAACCTGGCGCCGGCCGCGACCTGCGTGCACGAGGACCCGGCCACGGAGGACGAGAGGGTGGAGCGGTGAGTGGTTGGATTATCTGGTTCGAACGAGTTGTGATTTTCGCCGTCTCCGCATCTGTGATCGAGTTCACGGTGAGCACGATGCCAGTCGGAGAATCGGCACCGCTATTACGCATGACGGCTGCTGTGTTGCGGGTTTGGTTCGTGATCGAGTACGCGCTGCGCATCGTGATGAGCAGTAGGAAGTGGCGCTACGTAGTGAGCGTAGCTGGCGTGGCAGATCTTCTTGCCGTGGTGCTCGACGCAGGGGTGCTGAAGCTGCTGCGCCTGCTGAAGCTCACGTCGAGGGCAACAGCGCTCAACCGATTGAAACGAGGTGTCTTCGCAGTGCGCCACGAACTCGCTGCCGCCGCGGTCGGTACTGGCATGCTGCTCTACGTCTCAGCTGTCGCTCTGTACTACGCCGAACGCGACGTGCAACCAGACACCTTCAGCCCCATCCCGGCCGCGCTGTGGTGGTCCGTTATCACTTTGACGACGGTCGGATACGGAGACGTGACCCCAGTAACACCGGCAGGACGGGTGCTCACGGGAATCGTCGTCCTGCTCGGGATTGGCGTTGTCGCCGTTCCTACCGGTCTGATCGCGTCGGGACTGTCGAGAGACGCGTAGCCGGCTAGTGGAGGGCGGGGAGGTGCAGTGATGCTGGGCCAACGCCGCTTAGTCGCCAGTCTCACTAACTGTAGTAGATTGAGTCGCCTTCCTCAGTGTGCGCGATGCGGCGCGCTTGAGCTTGCGGGCGGCCGCCTTGGCCTCGTCGCCGTCTAGCACGTCGCGCTTGAGGACCTCCGGCAACAGGTCGGCGAGCTCGGTGATTGTCGTCTTGGTGTCCGGTGCCACGCGGCGGAGCTCTCGGCGGATAAGCTTCAACGACGGCTCGGATCGGACGATCGCCGCCACCATGAAGCGGTTGATTACCTGCACGTGCTTGTGAAATTTCTCGATCGCCGCCTTAGCCAGACCCTCGCGGCAGAGCAGGAACAGCTTCTGTTGGTCTTCAGCGTTCCTAGGGCGCAGCTCAAGGAAGTCGATTTCACACACAAGCTCATGGTCGATTGGGCGCTCGAATAGCACACGGTGGATCTCCCACCGAAGCCCGTTCGTGAGCACGACCCAGGGAACGCCGTGGTTGGCACCATAGTCGATGGCCTGCCGGAGGTGCGACTGCTTGAGGCCCAGGCCGATCGCCTTGACCTCGATAAGGTAGTTGACTACATCGTCGATCCGGACGGCGAGGTCGCAGTAGGTGCCCCGGATAGCCAGCTCGCTGGTGATTTCCGCGTATTTGTCGAAGCCGAACACGTCGGCGAGCATGTCCGTCACGATCAACACCGTGTCGGACTCGTTCACGTCGCGATCTCGGGCGGCACGGAGGACACGCTGGAATCGTGAAATGGTCACTCGTAGACGATCAGAGACTCGCTTCGGTGGACTTATCACTTGGCCTCCCTTGAGGGACCTAGGATCCATTTTCGGCCCCTAAGGCTCACCATCGTAGGTGATGTCAACCGCATGGCCAGTGAATGCCATTCACCCCTCTCCGAAGACGTGGGGGCCGAGCGGTGAGCTTCGGGTTCCCCCGTCGCCCGTCGTTACCGTTAAACTCCAACTGAACGCACGAAGCGCGGGCCCCCTTGAGCCGGTGCTCCGTCAAAGCTTCGCCATAGGGCGCGATGCCGACAACAGGCTACACGCGAAGCCGCCGGGTCGAACGACCACCGGCAAGATACCTTCGCCGTTCCTGTGCAACCGCAAGTGCTGATGTCCAAGGCCGCGAATCGTGCGCGCTCAGAGTTGGATGCGATTCCCATGCGTCAGCATGAAGCTGAGCGAGCTTGTGCGCAGCGTAGATTCTGCCAAATCTCGGCAGCGTACGCTCCGAAATCGGCCACTAGATCCGCTCCGAAGAGACTCTGGACGTAGCCTCTCGAATAGTTTTTTCGTGGGGAAGCCGGTGAGCTCATTCCACCGCTTTCACGGTCTGATCGTGCTTCTCCTTCCAACCGTCAGCCCCGGAGTCTAGCTCGGACAGCTCCGCAGAGTCGGTTTCGGTTTTCTGCTTTTAGTACTCAAGATCGTAGTTGCTTTGCATGTCCGTCATCGGTCGGTTTTTTCTTGGGTTCGGTTTCACCGCTCCACCCCTCTCGCTGGCAGGCACGGCGAACTTCCGCAACGTGAGGCCTAGTCTCCGAGTCGCCATCGGCAGCGGGCTTGACGCGCTCCGCTGAGCCGCGCCTAGGTAACACGGATGTAACAGGACGAGCAGAAACCAGCCAGAATGAGATGGATCGACGTCACTTCCACCAGCAGCGTAAACGACTGTGACCGCTAGCGTTAGGGGACGAGACGCAATGAGGCGGAAGCAGCCAAAATTCGACCGCCAGGGTTCAGGACCTAGTGGGCGCAAGCCCGTGGGGGTTCAAGTCCCTCCTTGGGTACTACCCGTAAGATGCTCTGTACAAAGGAGATCCAACCGACAAAAGGCCGGATCTCGACGCTCACGTTCCAAGCTGAACGTTCAACGATCTAACATCCATCTAACATTTCGGCGCTGGTCCGGTGTCAACAGGGCTGAGGCCTGGTGCGATTCTCCGAGGTAATCTTCTTTCGTCGACGGTTCCTCCCGCCTTCTTTCTGGCCGCGGGTTGCTCCCAGAGGATTTCGCTTCAGGACGCGTTACCCTTCGCGCATTCGCCTACCTCACCTTGGAGCGGACCGACTTGCTGGCCGCCTGCAGATCGCCGACCGTCGGCGTCACGGTGCACTCTAGGCGGTCGCCCTTGGTGAACAGGTCGGTGGCGAGGGCGTCGGAGTGCGCTGCGATGGTGACGTCGCGTACGACCCTGCCGTCTACTTTCCATACGTACTGGTACGAGACGACGTCGTAGTCGGGGTCGTCGGTCACCAGCGGGTACTTGATCTCGCACAACGGCACTCTGCGGGCCTTCGGCTTGTTGCGAAACCTGACCCTCTTGAGCGCCACCGGCGCCCGGTTCAGTTCGGGATCCCGCTTGGTCATGACCTCATAGGGCATCGTGGCGAGCTTCTTGCCGTTGACGTGCAGCTCGAGTTTCCAGGTGCCGGTGAAGACGCGCATGCCGTTGACGATCCAGCGCTGCCTCCACCAGCTTTGGTGGGAAAACTCGATGTTGCCGAGCTTACGCGCGCCAGTGTCGAACGCGACGGAGTTGTTGGGCCGCCGGAACACCACCCGCTGGATGCTGTTAGCCGGTAGGTTCTGCAGCAGGAACCAGATGTAGAGGCACTCATCGTCGGTCTGAAACTGGCCCGACGAGGGCAGTTGCTCGGGCGGCAGCTCGTCATCGGTTAGCGTACGGAGCTCTTCGTGGGTGATCCCGGCGTCGAACAGGTAGGTGTTGCGCTTGAACTTGAGCTGCTTGACGAAGCCGCTGGCGCCCGGGTTGCAGCGGCCTGCGAACGGCTCGATGACAAACCGCTTCACCCAGGTCTCGAAGTGCAGGTGCGGTCCGGTACTGTAGCCGCTCGAGGCCGTCATGCCGATGCTCTGCCCGGCCACGACGTCATCGCCCATCTTGACCGCGACGCTGCCTTTGCGCATGTGCCAGTACAGCGACAGCTGACCGCCTCCGTGGCTGATGATGACGTAGTTGGCGGGCTTGTACGTCAGCGTCGTCGAGCGGTCGGGATTACCGTCCTGAGCAGCGACCACGCGTCCGTCCAGCGCGGCGTAGATCGGCACCCCGATGTCCTGGAACGCGAAGCTCCGCACGTCAGAGTCGTGTCCCTGGTGCCCATCATAGGTGTAGTCGGTGCAATTCCAATCCAAGATGGCGGCATCTCCTTGAGTCGGGTCCAGGTCGACGAAGCCAGAAAAGAACAGGTCGCCTTCGTGCACCCCGGCCTGCGGGTAAAAGGGGTAGCGGGTCGAGATGTCAGTTTTGGTTGCCGGCGGCAACCCGTAGGTGCGCTCGTACGCGTCGAGCGCAGCGTGGACCCTCGCGTACTCGGCCGCGGTGATGTCGGAGCTGAGCACCGCACGCTGTTCGGGCGACAGCTCCGACGTGAACCCCTGCCATCGTCCCCGACCGTCCGGGGCGATCAGCTCACCGGTTCCGATCAGGCGGTGGCGGCCAGCGTGCTGTCCAGTGACGTTACCCGATGGCGACACGAGCGCTAACGATACGACGACCAGGCAGATCCCGAGTCTTGTCATGGTTGCAGAGTTATAGCGCCGGACCCGATTGACCCAAACCCCGAAAACGGTGCCAGGTTGATGTTTAGGAAATCGGTGTACCGTCGTCCTCCAAGCAGGAGGACAGATGAAGCGGAAGAGGTCATGACTCTAGCAGGCCGTGGTGAAAGTGTGGTGGGTCTGGTTACGGCGAGTTGGGGCCAGATGGAAGGCGGCCTGACACTACGTCCAGCACACCAACGACAACCCCAAGCCCTTCGTATGGACGGCCTGCGCCGAGGACATCATCCAGAAGGTCAATCGTGGTAAGGCCAAGTTAGAGACACTTGCACTAGATACCGCGAACCAAGCGGGTTCAGAGCCAGCGCGGCGAGGGGTACACTGCTGACAACCTGAAACACCGACGCGATGGAGCCACATGACCGCACCACAGCGCTCGCAGGGGGCGCTCGTTACCGTACTCGGGGTAGTGGTGCTGTTGCTGTTCGGCGCGTTAGCCCACTCGCTCCTCGGCATCGCGCACCTGATCGGAGTGCTGGTCGAGCTCGCGATCGCAGTCGTCATCGCGGTCGTCGCCCTAGGGATGGCGCAGTTCTTGTCGGTGAGGCTGAGCGCGCCACGTTGGCTGTGGGGTCTGGCGTTCGCCGTGCCGACGTTCGTCGGCTCGCTCGGAGGCGGGTTCCTTCACGACGCGTTCTACGGGCTCTTGTGGCTGCTTGCCGGGATCGTGGGCGCCAACTATCGACGCTAGACGTCCTAGCAGACCTCGTGAGCGATGACGTAGGCGAAGGCGAAATCGCCGGGCGCACCGAGGCGCTGCAGCTCGCGCAGAAACGACAGGTCGAGGTACACCTTCTGATCACCGGGACAAGTAGAAGGGACCCGTAGCGGCGCTGCTGAAGCCGCAGGCCGACTGCACTGAATCGTTGTAGAGCACCAGGGTCGGCGCCGGGTAGCGCTCTCCGGAGCGGGCGAACAAACGCCCCAGGCGACCTCGGTATCGCCGCGCACATGGGCAACGAAGTCACCCACTTCGTCGTCGCCGCCGGTCGGCGGCGATGCCGGCGTCGTGGCGGCGCCCGTCTCACCGGTCAGCAAGGTAAGCAGCGCGGCGGGATCTCCGCCCCGCAGCATCACGACGAGAATCAGCAACAGGCCCATGCCGCCGCCGATGGTCGTCGCCAGCGCGCTAGCGCACTGCGGCAGCCAGTCGACGCAGACTGGCCTCGTCGGTATCGCCGCGCAGCCACACCAGGTAGCCGAGCCGATCCTGCCAGCGCAGCATGTAGTCGCCATCCGGGTGAACACTGAACACGGCGTCTTCCAGGCTAGAGCTGGCGCGCCAGCCCTGGCGTCGCGGAGCCTCGAGCTGACGGAATTCCTCAGACGCATCCACGACATCGAGATCTGCCGCCTCGTCGGCCATCGATCCTACGTACTGCTGCAACAGCGTGACCTGAGCACCGCCTTCGAGCACATAGCGATACCGCAACACCGGGCGACCACGAGCCGCGTCGGGGAGCCCGCCCCCGGGACCCACTGACACGTCCACCGTGCCGGTGCCGACCAGCTGCAAAGGTGGGGCGCCGAGCCAGTCCTCGGCGGCCAGCGCGTCAATTGCGGCCAGCTCGCTGCTCGCGGTCAGCTCGTTCCTCGAGGCCAGTTCGTCGCTCGCACGAAAATCGCGAACGGCAACGGCCGCTTCGGCCTCCGACGGGGGCCGAGCGATACCCGCGGAGGCGATCGCTTGTGGTGGTGCCGGCAGGCGCCCCGCCGCGAGTCGATCTTCCTCGCGGTCTGCCAGCGCGAGTCTCCGTTCCTGGAGCTCCGCTACCAGGGCACCGCCACGCACCTCGCCCGAGACAGACTCGTCTGGGCGAGCGGCGGCGCGCAGACCTTCCTCGGCACCAACTACGGATCGAGCCGCTGCTGACAGCGGCTCGGGCGCTGCGGCCCGCTCTGCGCGGCGGGCTGGCTGCGCGGCGGCGATGTCGTCGGCCGCCTCGTCAGCCACGGCGGCTAGCGACGGCGCGGGTTCGTTCACCCGCGACGACCGTTCGAAGCGGTCGTCGGGCGCCGGCCCGACTGCGCTGGTGGGCGGCGCCAAGGTGCCTTCGGTGAGCTCCGCGCCCTGCTTCTGCGCCGGTTCGGCCAGGCGAATCTCCCCTGGCCGATTCGACGCCCCGGGCGCGAACTCTCGGTTGGCCTGCCAACCGAGCCCGAAGGCCATCACTAGCGTTGCCGCCCAGGCGAGATCACGCCGCCAGGTGCGCGGTGATCGCGGTGCCTGCAAGGCGCTTTGCCCGGCCCGATCGAGCATCTCATGCCACCCGGGTGCATCCACCTCGGGCGCCAGCTCGCCCACCAGCTGCGCGGCTAGCGACCTGGTTGCGGCGGCGTCCTCAATCAACGAGCGACACGATTCGCACCCACGCAGGTGGTCCTCCAACGCGATGCGCTCGGCCGCCGTGCACTCGCCGTCCAGGTAGGCATGCATCCCTCCCTCGTCAACGTGCGGCATCGCTCGCTCCTCGTTGTTGTTGTTGACGATCCCACGCCTCTGACAGTCGTTTACGCGCTCGTGCGAGCGTCGTGCCCATCGACCCCGCTGACAGACCAAGCCGCTCTGCAATCTCGTCGTACGAGAAACCCTCTTCCTTGAGCATCAGTGCATGCCGGTCGTGCTCAGAAAGCTCGGCGAGCGCAGCTTGAATCCGTTCCTGTCGCTGTCGCCGCACCAGTTCCTCGTCGGCGGCCGCCTCGTCGGTCACCGATGACACCACCAGGCGCAGGTGGTGTCGCCGCACCGCGATGCGCCGCCCCTCGTCGCGCACCAGGTTGGCCGCCACGGTGTAGAGCCAACTTCGCGGGTTGTTGGGTCGATTGCGGATGGCGCGCACAAAGGCCTCCTGAGCCAGTTCCTCGGAGCGCGCAAGGTCCCCCAGCCTGCGGTTGATGAACCCGACCAGGGGGCCGTACTGCTCCTTGTAGACCTGTTCCAGATCCACGCGTTGCTCCTGGGTCGCCAGGGGCCCGACTGGCGGGCTCCCGGCACCCCAACTCCGGCTATCGAGCTTCGGCTGCAAAGGCGCGGCGCAGCAACGACCAGTCGGCCACACCCAGTGGGGCACCGCCCGACTCGATGCGAAGCACCAACCCCTCACCCGCGATGATAACGCTCTCACCCAACGCCAAGGCGTGCTTCAGACCGGGAAACTGTCGCTGCAACTCGAACCAATCGTGGCTGTACGACGCTACGCTGATCGCCGGCAACCCGGAGTCGGCGCGCACGTCGCGCAATCCATCGGAGGTTTCGACGAACAGCCGCCTCCCGGCCCGCCGCCAGCTCGACGCTTTGCTCGCCCGACCGCCCACCAGCGGTGCGGCCGCCATGACTTCATCGGCCTCGCTCACCGACGCCGCAGCGCGCAATCGGCTGCTGACCAGCGCCTGGCGCAGGGCCGTCTCGCCGGTCTGCTCGGCTGGGGGCCGAGCCAAACGCCGGGCGCGACGCTGTGCTTCCTCGCGATCATCGGCCAAATGGGGCTCCTGCACCAGATAGGAAGTGTACTCGGTGAGCACGCCGTATCGCAGACCCAGCGTACGGATCTCCTCGATCAGCTCACGATCCGGGCCGTGCAGGCGCAACTGTGCGGTCAGCGCGCCGACCTTCCGCGACGCCCAGAGCCGCGCCACGTACTCGTTGTCGCGCTGCCGATGTGGAAAGTCGACGTCGAACGCGAACCGCTCGCGCCTGCCGGCACGCTCGCCCTCGAGCACCAAGCTACCGACACCGCCACCGCGATAGCGGCCGGTAACCACGAGCTCCTGACCGTGGAACAAGTCGGGCAGCGGAGTCGGGTGAAGGTCTTCGATGGTAGCCGGTGCCGAGACAATACGCAGATCCGACAATACCGGGGCACCGATTCGCCGGCCGAGCGCGGCAACCGCGCTCTCGACGTTCTCGCCCGCGCGCACATAGTCGACGGTGCCTCGGCCGGCTTCCACCAGACGATCAAGCAGGTAGGTGTTCACATCGTCGCCCACACCGAACGCAAACACTCTCTCGCCGTCTCGTAGCTGCTCCGCCGCGGCGCTGATCCGCACCGGGTCGGTCTCGCCCACTGTCGGCAGGCCGTCGGTGAGAAACAGCACCATCGACAACCGGCCCTCGGCCACTTGTGGCTCCAGCGCCGCGCGCAGCGCACCATCGATGTTGGTGCTGCCATCCGCCGGTACGCGGCGCAGGTACTCGATGGCGAGCGCGATATTCTCGGGACTGGCCGACACGTAAGTCGGCTCGTACGAGCGCACCGCACTGGAGAAGGTGATCAAGCGGAAGCGGTCGTGCAGGCGCAGGCCGCGTAGCAGCTGCTCGAGAGCCGAGCGCGCCTGTTCGATCTTGTGGCCCGCCATCGATCCCGACACGTCGAGCACGAGCGACACGTCGCGAGCGATGGTCTCCGTGGTGTCTGCCGCCGGCGGATTGAGCAGCAGCAGGAAATAGCCGTCCTCGCTGCCGGGATCCGGAGCATGCGCCAGCAGGCTGGCGCCGATGGTGGAGCCGAGCCGCGGCAGCAGCAGCTCGAAGGCGGCACGACCGGGACGACGCTCATTTTCGAGCAGGCGCACCTCGACCAGGCTGCCGTCGCGACGAACAACATCGATCGCATCGGTCGGCGAATACGGGGTGCCCAACATCGAGGCGTGCTCTATGCGCACGTGCACCGCCGATGCCAGAGCCGGGGCGGTTGGCGTTGCGCGTCGGATATCCGCCCGAGGCTCCGGAAATCCCTGGGGGCCGTCGCCGCGCAGATCCATCACGCTGGCCGTACGCGGGAACTGCATGCGCAGCGCGTCGCCGAGCAGCGGCAGCACCTGCGCATAGCGCAGGATGATGCGGCGCGTATCGCCCGGCTCGATCGGAAACACGCGGGCGCGGATCAGATCGCGGCCGGCGAGCTCGACGAGCGCCGGATCGCGACGCTTTCGTACGATCTCCTCGTAGATCGCCCGCGCCTGCTCGGCCTGCAGCATCTCGCCCCGCATCTCGTTCTCGCCAGCGAACAGGGACAGATTGTGAAACACCGCACCGCGCGGAATCGCGTACAGGTAATCGCCCTCGAGAACGCGACCGGCGTTGTTGCGGAACTCTTCGAGCACCTCGAAGCTGGCAAGACGAGTGCGCGCGTCGATACGGATGGTGACCTCGCTGCGCACGCGCTCGACCATCGGATCGACTACCAGGCGGATCGGCGTTGCTACTCGAGCCGCGAACAGCATCGAAACGTCGCCGGGCCCGCCCGACTGGATCGTCGCTGGCGAGGCGACGGCGGCTCCGAGGAGCGCCGGAAGCACGACGAGCGCCGGGCGCCAAACGCGGCAGGTTGACTGTTTCCGGCGCAGTGACGTGCCAGCTAAGGGAGCCATGGTGTGTCTCCTGTTGTGCGGGTGAGGGGGTCGAAGTGTCCTGAACCAACCCTGAGACGCACCAACGCACCAAACTTGCACACCGCGGGAAAAGGAACTCGCCCACAGGCAGACTGCGGCCACTGGACCGGATACCCTGACAGCATGAATGAAACGACGACGTTGGGTGGTGGTTGCTTCTGGTGCCTGGAGGCCGTGTACAGCGAGCTTTCGGGCGTCGAGGCAGTTACGTCGGGGTACGCTGGCGGCCACACTGAGGACCCGACCTACGAGGAGGTCTGCGCCGGATCCACGAACCACGCCGAGGTCATCCGCGTCGAGTTCGACCCCGAGATCATCTCCTACGGCGAGATCCTCGAGGTCTTCTTCGGCCTCCACGATCCGACGACCCTCAACCGGCAGGGGGCCGACGTCGGCACCCAGTATCGGTCGGCGATCTATTACGAGACCCCGGAGCAAGGTGAGCTGGCGACGGAGATCATCGCTCGACTCGAAGCCGAGCGCGTCTTCCCGCAGCCAATCGTTACCGAGGTGGCACCCCTCGACACGTTCTACGCCGCCGAGACCTACCACCACGACTACTACGCGCGGAACACCGGTATGCGGTACTGCCAGGTGGTGATCGGCCCAAAGCTCGCCAAGCTGCGCAAGCAGTTCGCCGCGAGGCTGAAAGAAACCGCCCATTGAACCAGGTTCAACAAGCGCTCAAGACGCGCACCACGGTTCACAAGTACAAACCGGGATCGGTTCCCGAGGGCTCCGTCGAGCGCGCCCTCGAAGCCGCGCTCGCTGCTCCCAACCACCGCATGACCGAGCCATGGCGGTTCGTGAGCGTCGGAGCGCAGACGCGCGAGCAGCTGAGCAAGATTGCCCTGCGGCTCAAGGTCGCCAAGCTGGGCGATAGCGAGCGGCTGCGCCAGGTGATCCGCGCCAAGTTCCTTGACCCGGCGCATCTGATGGTGGTGTCGCAGGCGCTCGAGTCGGACCCGGTGATCGCGCGCGAGGATTACGCCGCCATCGCCTGCTCCATCCAGAACTTCATGCTATCGCTGCACTCCGAGGGCGTGGGGTCGAAGTGGAGCACCAGCAAGGTGATCCAGCAATCCGATACCTATCGCATCCTGGAGATCGATCCGGATGGCGCAGAGATTGTGGCGTTCATCTGGGTCGGCGTGCCGGCCGACCGGCCCACCAAGCGTGCCCGGAGCCGCGATCTCGACGGGCTGTGGCGTCAGCTGCCCTAGCAGGCCACGGTGGAAGTGTGGCCTGCCAGCAGGCCGCGGTGCCAGGGAGCCGGACTAGAAGAACTGGTCGATCAGCACGGGATTGCCGTCGGGATCCAACAGTCTGATGTGGCCCGCCCCTTCGCCGTCCGCGTCGGTCTCCTCTTCGATCTCCAAGCCCTGCTCCTTGAGCTTGGCCTGGATCTCGCGCACGTCGGTGAACTCCTCGAGTTGCTCGGCAGCGTGGCCGAGCCCTGGATTGAACGTCAGGATGTTTCTCTCGAACATCCCCTGGAACAGCCCGATCAGACAGGTGCCATTCTTGAGAATCAACCAGCTCTCTGACTCGTCGCCGCCGGTAGTCTCGAACCCGAGCTTCTCGTAGAATTCACGCGATGCTTGCAGGTCCTTTACCGTCAAGCTGACGGAAAACGCTCCCAATTCCATCGTCGATCGCCCTCTATCTGCACGTTTGACGGTCGGGCGATCGTAACAGTCGACTTGCCGTGCAAAACATCAGACCCCGTCGATCGACGACACGGAACAGCCAGCTGCCGACGGCGCGGCCGATCCGCGCTGTCGCGTGCATGGTGGCGCTGGGCACTTCGACGAGTTGGGCCGCGGCAACCGTGGGCGAGGCGGGCGCGGCCACACCGCCACCGCAACCCGATGTCGCGGCCATCGCCGAGCAGATCCTCAGGCGCACGGACCTGCAAGAGGGCGAGCGAGTGCTGCTGGTCGCACGGCCGGGTCGTTTCGATGCGTTGGTTCCCCGCCTGCGCAGCGGCATCCGTTCGGCCGGGGGCACCGATCTCGGCGCAATCCTCGCCTCAGGCCGCGCATCGGTCGGAGACCCCACCGAGTTCACCCGCAGCCTGGTGCGCCTGCCGCGAGCGCGGCTGATCGAGAGACTCACAGACGTCGATCTGGCGATAATGCTACCCGACACCACCCCGGCCGACCTCGTCTATGCCGCCATGCAAGATGTGCTGTGGCAGGGGCGCGGACGCACGATCCACTTCCACTGGCCGGGCGCCTACGCCCTATCTGGCAACCTGCGCGAGGTCGATGCCGAAGTCGACGCTCTTTACGCGCGGGTGTTGCGCGATACCGATTACGCGGCACTCTCTGCCGTGCAGCGCAGCTTCGAAGCGGCAATACGCAACGCCGAGATCACGGTCACCACCCCGGCAGGCACCAATCTACGGTTCCGCATCGGCGATCGGCCAGTAACGCGCCAGGACGGCGACGCCTCTGCCGTCCGCGCGGCACAGGCGCGCAACCTCATCGACCGCGAGATCGAGCTCCCGGCTGGCGCAATCCGCGTCGCGCCGCTCGAGGACACCGTGCAGGGCACCGTCGCCTTCCCGCCATCGATGTGGAACAGCACCATTGCCGAGGGGCTGGTGCTGACCTTCCACGACGGTGTGGTGGTGTCGGCCTCTGCAGATAGCGGGCTCGAGGCCGCCGAGGCCGTGCTGCAACGAGGCGGTATTTCGGCAAGGTCGTTCCGCGAGTTCGCGCTTGGCTTCAACCCGCTGCTGGCCATCCCCGAAGACGCCCCCTGGATCCCCGACTACGGGTATGGCGCGGGGGTGGTCCGCTTGTCGCTGGGCGACAACTCGGAGCTCGGCGGCAACGTCGGCGGTGGGTTCGTACGCTGGAACTTCTTCGTCGACGCCACGGTCACCGTCGACGGCGACATCTGGGTACGGAATGGCCGGCTAGTGCCGCGGTAGGAGGCGGGCCAGGCGCCTCGCCGCGGCAAGATTACGCTGCTCGACTCATCGTCAACGGGAGAAGCTCTTGGCTCAAGCGCATCGTGTCGCCGTCATCGCGGGAGACGGGGCCCGATGACATCGACATGGTGATCGTGCGCGAAAACACGGAGGACGTCTATGTGCAGCACCCGGTGTTCGAGAACCAAGGCGATCGAGGCGGCAATCGCGGTGCTGGTGAACACTGAACGCATCGTGTCGCTGAGCGCCGGCGCCATACCGACCGACGAGCTCGGCGACATGGTCGTCGAGCAGATGGCGAGCGGCTGATGGTCACCGACGGGCCGCTCACAGGCTAGGGGGCTCGGTGCGCGTGCTGCTGCTGCAGAATTGCGAGCTTGAGACGTTCGGTCGATACGCGGAGTACCTCGACACCAATGGCGTCGAGAGTCGGCTGGTGCATCCTTATTCCGGCGCGGAGATTCCCGCCGACGACACCTGGGACGCGATTCTCGTCGGCGGCACACCGATCAGCGCCTACGATGCCGATGATCACGAGTTCCTGCGCACCGAGCTCGCCTTCCTGCGCGAAGCCATCAACCAGGACGTCGCCTGCCTCGGCGTGTGCTGCGGCGGGCAGATACTCGCCAGCCTTCTGGGCGGCAGCGCGCGTCCTCAAGGCTACCGCGAGCTCGGGGTCTACGAGGTGGAGGTTGTCGAGGACACCGCTGCGGACCCGCTGCTTGCGGGGCTCCCGTCGCGATTCCCCGTGTTTCACTGGCATGGCGATACCTTCGATCCGCCGCCCGACGGAGTCGTGGTCGTGCGGGGTCTCGATGGCGGCCAGCAGTCGTTCCGCCGTGGGCGCCAGGTTGGCGTGCAGTTCCACCTGGAGACCTCCGCCGCTGAGGCGGCGGCGTGGGTCGAGGCCTACGACGATGAGCTGCAGGAATTCGGCGGTAGTGCTGATGTCATTGTCCAGCGGTGCGCCGACACGCAAGCTGCCCGCTTCCACCTCGCCGATCGACTGATGGCCAACTTCCTACGGATCGCCGACCGCGGCTGACTCAGCCACGGAAACTCACAATCCGATCAGCGCCGCCAACTTGCCCCGCACCTCGGCGAGGATGGCCGGCGGCACGGATCCGCCGGCGTAGCCGAGATCACTTGCGCCACGAATGGGGCAAACCGTATAATCGGTCACCGATATATCGGTGGACGATCTATAGAGAGAACGCTCGTGCAACCCTCCGACGAATCCCACACCCCGCTCACGCCGGCAACACTGCACATTCTGCTGACTCTGGCACGCGGTGATCGCCACGGCTACGCCGTCCGCCAGGACGTCGAGACGGTCACCAACGGCGCCCTGAGGCTCGGCCCGGGAACGCTGTACGAGGCGCTTCATCGGATGCTCGAGGCCGGCTGGATCGAGGTGGTTGGCGAGCCTGCCGAGCGCCGGCGCAAAGTTTACCGGCTCACTCCCGGCGGCCAGGCGGAGCTTGCGGCAGAGCTCGAGCGTCTCGACGAGATTGTGCGGTTCGCTCGCTCCAACAACCTCCTCCCCGAGTCGGGATCGCGCGCTTGAGCGACTGGTATCTGGGCGTACTCCTGCGCCTGTTCCCCGCCAAGTTCCGGCGCCTGCACGGCGACGAGATCCGCCACGATGTGGCCGTCGAGCGCCAACGCTGCCCGACGCGACGGGCACGGTGCTGCGCTCTGGTGCGAGACCACGATCGATCTCCTGCGATCGGCGCACCGCGTCCGCGCGCGGTATCGCCGCCAACGCCCCAAGTATCCCCGTACCGCCGCCGGCGGTGGAGTCGAAATGATGGCCTCCGTTCTACAGGACCTGCGCCATGCGGTCCGAGCGCTCTTGGGCACCCCGGTCACCTCGCTGGTCATCGTGCTCACGCTGGCCCTCGGCATCGGCATGAACACGTCGATCTTCAGCGTCGTCAACGCCGTGTTGCTGCGCCCGTTCGAGTACTACGAGCCCGACCGACTGGTGCACATCGGGGCCGACTACCCCTCCGACGGAGTCTACGACAGCAACCACTCCGGAGGCATCTTCCGCCGCATTCAGGCGAGCAGCGACACACTCGTCGAGGTGGCGGCGGTGCGCAACATCCAGCAGAACCTCTCGGGCGTGCCGACGCCGGTGCAGGCGCAGGTGGGCTGGGTGTCCGACAACACCTTCTCGATGCTCGGCGTGAGCCCTGTCCACGGGCGGCTGTTCGCCGCGAACGACCCGCCCGGCCTCGCCGTCCTGAGCCACCGGCTCTGGCAGACGACTTTCGCGGGCGAGCCGGATGCGATCGGCAAGGTCGTCGCGCTCGACGGGGTCCCCTACACGATCATCGGAGTGCTGCCGGCCGACTTCCGCCTGCGCGTCTGGAGCTCGCCGCGCCGAATCGATATCTGGAAGCTCCCCGACAACGTCTGGGCCAACGGTGACGTGTGGGACGCCACCGGGCTGAGCTTCAGCTTGTTGAAGGTGTTCGGCAGGCTGCACGACGACGCCACCATCGAGCAGGCACGCGACGAGATGGGCGCTATCGCCGCCCAGGTGCGTAAGGAGCACTCCGAATACCGAGAGGCCGGCTTCGACATGACGGTGGCGCCGCTGCTCGAGACCGTCGTCGGCGACGTTCGCCCGACGTTGCTGCTGCTGATGGGGGCCGTCGGGTTCGTGTTGCTGATCGCTTGCGCCAACATAGTCGGCCTGATGCTGGTGCGCGCCCAGGGACGACAACGCGAGATGTTGCTTCGACTGGCGCTGGGCTCGCCGCGCGGCCGCATCGTACGACTGCTGCTGTCGGAAGCGCTCGTGCTCACCCTCGTCGGAGGCGCGATCGGAACCACGCTCGCCGTGGCGACAACCGACTTGCTGGCGAGCTTGCGTCCGGACGGGCTGCCGCGCCTGGATGCCGTCGCGGTGGATCCGCGCGTGCTCGGCTTCGCGCTCGCTGCAACGCTCGTATGCACGCTGGTGTTCGGGTTGGCACCGGCCACCATGATCGGCAGGACGGGGCTCGTGACCCGACTTACCGGTAACCGCAGCACGCCTCGCGCCGGGAGCCTACGCGACGCGCTGGTGGTCGTGCAGATCGCGCTCTCCGTAGTCCTGCTTATCGGCGCGGGACTGTTGACCGCGAGCTTGATGAGGCTCCGGAGCGTCGACCCCGGATTCCAGACCACACAGCTGCTCACGTTCTCGATCTCGCTGCCTGGCGCGCGATACGAATGGCCAGACGGGCCCGGTCGCTTCCATCGCCAGCTCGAGGAACACATCAAGTCGCTCCCGGGAGTCACCTCGGCCGGGGTGATCTGGCCCCTGCCGCTCACCGACATTTGGAGCGGGCAGTACGTCGCCGGCGACGTCACCGAGGAGGATCGGGCTCCGTCTCAGTACCGGCTCGCAACGCCCGACTTCTTCGCCACCGTGGGCATTCCCATCCGTTCCGGGCGCAGCTTCGAGTTGGCCGATGCTGCGGAGGTCGCCATCGTCAGCAGGGCGCTAGCGGAGCGCTCATGGCCGGGGCAGAATCCCGTCGGGCGGCTCGTGCAGGCCGACCCCTGGGGACGCGGCCTGACCGAGTTCGAGGTCATCGGCGTGGCGGGCGATGTGCGCTACCGGAGCCTGCGCGAGGCACCCATGGAGACGATTTACTTCGACTCGCGCAACTGGTCGTGCGTCGACTGGGAGGTCGATTTCGTGGTCAGGAGTCAGGTCCGGCCGCTCGCGCTGGTCGATCCGATTCGTGAGTTGCTGCGTAACATGGACGCGGAGATCCCGATGGCCGAAGTACAAACGATGGCTGCCTACGTAGACGCCAGGCTGGCACCGAACCGGTACGCGCTGGCTCTGGTCGGCCTGTTCGCGAGCGTCGCCGGCATGCTGGCGATGCTCGGACTGTATGGCGTGGTATCGCACTCCGTCGGCGAGCGGACGCACGAGATCGGAATCCGCGTGGCGCTCGGATCGGATCGCGGCCACATCGCCAAGCTCATCCTGACGCAGGGAGCTCGTCTGAGTCTGGTGGGGCTGGCGCTCGGTCTGACCGGCTCGCTGGCGCTGACCAGGCTGCTCGCCGCGTTCCTGTTCGGCGTCGCGCCCACCGACCCGATGACGTTCATCGCCATATCGAGCGTGCTGCTCACCGTGAGCCTGACCGCCAGCTATCTGCCCGCCCGGCGGGCCATGCGCCTGGACGCGATGACCGTGTTGCGAACCGAGTGATATGAAGGGCGGTCGTCAAGGCAGAAGAGTTCGACGGGAGCTGTGATGGTGGAAGACGACAGCAGCGAGCAAAAGAAAGCCGTCGCCGCGATCGGCGAGCTCGTGGATCGAGAGACCCGCGCCTGGGACACGCAGGACGTCGAGCTGCTGATGTCGATCCTGCACCCCGACATGGTGTGGCCCTGGCCGCCGCATGCTCAGGCGCACGACCCGATGGATTGGGTACTCGAGTGGGGTCGCTACGACGAGGTGCGCTGGAGGCGAGGATGGCAGGCACTGTTCGACACTCACGAGTTGGTGCACAACCGGCGCGAGACCCTGCGCATCGTGGTTTCGAGCGAGGCCGACGGCGCGCTCGCGGTGGTCGATGTCGACACACTTTGGCGCCACGCCGACGGCAACGACTTCCACTGGCTCGGGCGCGCCGGGAAGATCTACAGCAAGGTCGGCAGTGACTGGAAGTTGATCGCGCACACCGGGCTGCTCGAGTACCCGCCGCGGGCTCACTGAGCTCAGCTGCAACCAGGCCCACCACTTCGCAAGTCCCTGTCGCTAGACCCACCACACTTTCACCGCGGCCTGCTAGTGGCCTCCGGCGACGGAGGATATCGTCTGGGAATGTCCGCAAGCGAGGTTGCTCATCGGGTCGGCCGCGCTACGGGTCTGGCCTCCGGCACAGTGGCTATCGCCCTCTGGATGATGTTCGCTTCGCGCATCATCACCACCGGCAACACCGGCGGTTTTCTGGTGGCGCTGACGATGATCACGGTCGCGATCATCGCGATCGGCGGATCGGTTGCCGCGAGTCCGATCGTGCTGCTGATCGCCTTCGTTGTGTCGTTCGTGCCCGTCGGGATCTACATGCTCGGAACGTCGAGCATCTTCGCCGGCATCGGACTGGCTAACCTGCTGTACTTCGTCTCGGCCGTGCTGTTGTGGATGGCGCGAAGAGGCACCGGCGGCGCCTCATGAGGCACCGGTGAGCAAGCCTCAACCGGATCAAAAGACGCCCCGGACAACGCGTATGGAACGCTATCGGGCGGCGCGCCGAGACCCCGAGTTGGTGGTGCTGGAGGGATTCCATGCCGTCAAGCACGCCATCCGCTTCGAGGCCTTGATCATCGAGATGGCCGCAAAGAGTGGTGGCGAGATCAATGCGCTGGCTCAGCAGCTGGCCCCGGATGTTCGTGCGCAGCTCGCCGAGGCGGACGAGCTACCGGAAGCCGAGTTCGATATGCTCGCGCCGCTGCCGCATCCCACCGGCCTTGTCGCGATCGCCCGTCGCCGCGCCGTGGACCCGGTCACGCTTGCCAACAGCGCCGCCGACGCGCCTCTGGTGTTTCTCGAGCAGCCGGCGCACCTGGGCAATCTCGGCGCCGCTGTGCGCGTCGGCGCCGCCGCCGGCGCTAGCGGCCTGTTGACCACCGGACAGCACGACCCGTGGAGCCCGGAGGCGGTGCGCGCCGCGGCGGGCTTGCAGTTCGCCCTACCCTCAGCGCGCGTCGATGAGCTACCCGAGACCTCGAGACCGGTGGTCGCCCTCGATCCGGAAGGTGAGCCGATCTCGAGCTTTCGACCACCGGCACGGCCGATCCTCGCCTTCGGGCCTGAGCGTCATGGCCTGAGCCAACACATGCTGCAGCGCGCCGAGCATCGCATCGCGATCCCGATGACCCCAGGCGTGTCGAGCCTCAACCTCGCCACTGCCGTGGCGGTGGCGCTCTACGCGTTCCGCGCCTGATACCTACGCCCGTCCGATCTCAACGGGCTCGAACAAAGCGTCGAGCTTCACTTTCAGGCTCGACTCGAGCTCAGCGGCTCGGGGCTCCGCGACGCCGTAGAGCGACAACCAGACACCGAGGCTGTAGGCGCCCGCCCTCCTCCGCGGTGCTGATCGCCTGCCAGACTTCGTCCGGTGAGGCCTCGATCTCGATCGTTTGTTCGACCGTCTTGGTCGCCATCGTCTCCGACATCAGTTTCGTCTCCGGGGCGGGTAGTGTGGCCCAATGGTCCGCTCTCTGGGCTTGTTTGGGGAGGATTCTGACTCATCGTTGGATTCATGATCGCCGGCCGACGGATAGCCGCCGACGCTAAACCGAAAGCTTCTCAACCCTGGCGGTGAGATTGTCATCTTGAGGGCGTATAGTTAGCGGCGTCCCCACCCCCACAGGGAGACCCGCCGCCATGCGCCCACATTCCGGCTTAGCCGCCGTAGTTGTCCTCGTGCCACTCCTCATCACCTGCGGTGCTCCGCAGGAGGCCGAACAGGTCGGGACGGCTGCCGCCGCCGGAGCCCCAGGTAGCGGCAGCTACGACGACCTGGTAACCCTGTTCGAGGAGTTTCGCCAGCTCAATGAACCGGGTCTCGTCGACGGCGTTCCCGACTATTCGCCGGCAACGATGGCTCGCATCTACGAGGAGTTGCGCGCGCAGCAACAGCGTCTGGCGGCGTTCGATGTGACCGACTGGTCGATCTCCGAGCAGGTCGACTATCACCTGGTCCGGGCCGAAATGAACGGGGTGGAGTTCACCCATCGGGTGATGAAGCCGTGGGTGACCAGCCCGTTCCACTACTGGGGCTCGTCCACCGGAACCAGCACCCCGTACTTCGCCTTCTCGGACCGGCCGGCGGTGCCCGAAGGCCCCGGCTGGGGAGAGCTCGGGTTCACGGGAACGCCAGAATTCCCGCTCAGCGACGAGGAGGTCGAAGCCTATCGCGTGAGGTTGCGCGCACTGCCGCAGGTCTTGGCGCAGGGCAAAGCCAACATCATCGTCGCCGAAGCCAAGCGTGATCTGGGGCTGATCGTGCTGCGAGCGATCGCCGAGGAGGGGTCGCTGCTGGAGCCCATGGTGGCCCAGATGCAAGAGCACCACCCCGATCTGGTGGCCGAGACCGAGGCCGCCTGGGCGGCGGTGCAAGACTATCGGACCTGGGTGGAGGACAACCTCGAGCGCATGCAGGGCTCGGTGGGGTTCGGCGTCGACAACTTCAACTGGTGGCTGAAGAACGTCTGGCTGGTTCCCCATACCTGGGAGGAGGCCTGGACGCTCGGACGCCGCGAGTACGAGCGCGGTGTGACCACGCTGAAGCTCGAGCAATACCGGAACCAGGGCCTGCCGCGGCTCCAGCCCGCCCAGACGGCAGCCGAGTACGTCCAACGCCACCACGTGGCCGAGGATCAGTTACGGCGCTTCCTGCTCGGTGGCTCGTTCATGACTATTTCAGCCGAGGATCTCGCGGCCGCTTACGCAGCTTATCCGCCGAGACCGCCGGCCTCGCCGTCGGCCCGTCCGCGCAACTTCCTGGCCGGAATCATTCACGAGCACCTCGGCCATCAGCTCGATGCGCTGCGACCGGAAACCGGTCTGTCGCCGATCCGCGCCGCCCGCCGCCTGCACGAGATGACCCACCCACGCCGGGAGGGCGTTGCCGACAGCCTGGGGCAGGCGTTCATGCACGCCGGTATCCTCGACGACCAACCGCGGGTGCGGGAGCTCATCCACCTGGCCACCGCCAACCGTGGCGCCCGCGCCATGGGATCGCTGAGGTTCTGGGCCGGCGAGCTCGACTACGAGGGCTGGAACCGCTACGACGCCGAGATGAGCGTGTACGGATCGACCACGCTGGACGAGAGCGACTGGTGGAACGCAGCGGCCAACTACAACACCTGGGATCACAAGAAGGACGCCGTGCGCGGACCGGGATACGAGATGGCCTACAACACCGGGGTGATGCAGTTCCAGACGCTGGTTGCCGATCGCGCCCTGCAGCTCGGCGACGACTTCGACATGCGCGACTTCATGGACGAGCTCTTCGCCGCCGGGCAAATGCCCATGGCGCTGATTCGCTGGCAGATCACCGGCCTCACCGACGAGATGGACAAGCTGCTGGACGGCGGGGATTGAAGATCGTCCGGCTCCTCGGTGAGTTGTGCGACGGTACGTAGTCCGAGGTCAGCAACAATCGAGGAACCGGTACGCGACGGCGCCCGCAGTGGCGATCCTTCGAGCCGCCCTGGTGGTTCTTTGCGCCGCGCCGGCTCCGGCAACGTCGGCCCAATCAGCCGATCAGTCGGTTACCGCGGCCGACGCCAACTACCAGGTAGCCGCGCAGTCGACGACGCTGCCGCCCCGAATCGACGGGCGGCTCGACGACCCGGCCTGGCAACAGGCGACCCTGCTCACGCAGTTCACCCAGTCCACACCCAACGAGGGGGAGCCGGTCACTGAGCGCACCGAGGTACGGGTGCTGTACGACGAGTCGAAGCTCTACGTCGCCGCCATGATGTACGACAGTGCGCCCGAGCGGATCGTCGCCAACGTGCTGCGCCGCGATGAGCGCTCGCGCTCCAACGATCACTTCGTGCTGACGCTCGACACGTATCACGACCACCGCAACGGCTACTACTTCGAGACCAACGCGCTGGGAGCCAAGTTCGACGCGCAAATCGTCGGTGAAGGAGGTCGATCGAGCTTCGGAGGTAACGTCGAGCAGTTCGAGGCCAGCTGGGACGCGGTATGGGAGGCTGCCGGCCGCATCACCCCCGAGGGCTGGTCGGTGGAGATCGCCATCCCGTTCTGGTCGCTACGCTTCGATCCGGAAAACACCACCGCGTGGGGAATCAACTTCCGACGCGGTATCCCTCGCAACGGCGAAGAAGCGTACTGGGCCCCAGTGCCCCGGCAGTACAACGCCACCCGGCTGTCGCACTCGGGGATGCTGGTGGGAATGGAGCAGCTGGCTTCGCCGCGCAACCTGCAGGTAAAGCCCTTTGCCCTTGGCGACGCGTCGACCGTCCTACGTAACCCCAACCTAGGGGCCGGCGGCGGTCACGTTACCAACGCGTCGGGCGATGCCGGCGTCGACGTCAAGTGGGGGATCACCCCGAACCTGACGTTCGACGGCACGCTGAGCACCGACTTCGCCCAGGTGGAGGCCGATGACGTGCAGATCAACCTAACGCGCTTCCCGCTGTTCTTCCCTGAGAAACGCGAGTTCTTCCTGGAAAACGCCGGATTGTTCAACTTCGGCAGAACGGGCGGCGGCGGCGGTGGTGGCGGTGTTGGATTTCAGCTCGGCAGCACGCCGCGGGTGATCGGCTTCCACTCGCGGCGCATCGGGGTGTCGCCCGACAATCGCGAAGTGCCGATCATCGGCGGTGGCCGCCTGACCGGCAAGATCGGGCCGTGGTCGGGTGGGGTCTTGTCGCTACAAACAACCAGCATCGCCGGGGTGGCGTCGGCCAACCACAGCGTCGTGCGACTCAGACGTGATCTCGGCAGTCGCTCGAGCTTCGGCATGCTGTTCACCAACCGGGAGGCGGGCGGTGGTGACCACAACCGCACCTACGGCGTCGACGGGCGCTGGGCTATCACGCCGCAGACGACGGTCGATGGATGGTGGATGCAGACCGCTACTCCAGAGCTGGACGATGCCTCCTGGGCCGGAGAGGTTCGGTTCGAGCACGCCACGCCCGGGTGGCTCGTCAAGGGATCGGCGCTGGAGATTGGCGAGGACTTCAATCCGGAGCTCGGCTTCGTCAACCGCACCGGCCTGCGCGCTTATCACGGGGAGGCGATGTGGACCCCCTACCCGCAAGCCGAGTGGATCCGCAACATGAACCCCCACGCTACGTTGGACCTCGTAACCGATCGGACCGGCCAACTGTTGTCGCGCCGTTGGCACTTCGACTGGGACGTGTTCCTGCGCCGCGGTGACATCATCGGGCCCACCCACAATCGCGTCTTCGAGCGCCTCGACATGCCCTTCGAGATCGTCAGCGGGGTGGTCATTCCGCCGGGCGAATATCGCTTCAACGAGTACAGCTTCGAGATCGTCGGCGATCCGAGCCGCACCGTCGACGGCAGCATCACCTACACGTGGGGCGGCTTCTTCGGAGGCACACGCAAGAACCTGACCCTCACGGGCGGTGCTCGTCTCGGCCCCCGCCTGGCGATCACCGCCGCCTGGAACCGCAACGACGTCGAGCTACCGCAGGGTGATTTCGTCACCGATCTGCTGCGATCACGGATCTCCTACGACTTCAGCACCCGCCTGTTCCTTGCCGCCCTCGTCCAGTACGACAATCAGACCGATCAGGTGCTGTCCAACGTCCGGCTCAACTTCATCCATACGCCGGGGGCCGACCTGTTCGTGGTGTACAACGAGAGCCGATTGGCGCACGACGCCGACCTGATCGACCGGACGATCATCGTAAAGTTGACTCATCTGCTGCGCTTCTGAGCCCCAGCTACGGAGATTCCATTGCGCCCATCTACTCGTGTTCTCATCGTCTTTATGCTCGTGTCCATCGTCGTCGTCGCCGCTAGGGTCGCCGACGCCGAATCCCAGGACGGCGCAGAGCTCGACGCCATCATCGAGTCGCTCATGCCGTCGGTGATCGAGTGGCGCCACGATATCCACCAGCACCCCGAGCTCTCGAACCGC
Organism: Acidobacteriota bacterium; assembly: GCA_965205505.1. Classification (GTDB taxonomy): domain Bacteria; phylum Acidobacteriota; class UBA890; order UBA890; family WLXD01; genus DASCOT01. Next base: position 228,166 of record CBDBHB010000009.1, on the reverse strand, counting down.
GAGCACCGCACCGCCGCCAAGGTAGCCGAGCACCTGCGCGCGATCGGGCTCGACTCGGTGGATACCGGCATCGCCCACACCGGCGTCGTCGGCACGCTGGTCGGCGGGCGTCCCGGCCCCGTGGTGGCACTACGCGCCGATATGGACGGCCTGCCGGTGAAGGAGATGACCGGGCTGCCTTTCGCCTCACAGGCCACGGGCGAGTACAACGGCGCCGAGGTGCCGATCATGCACGCCTGCGGTCACGATGCCCACGTGGCCATCCTCATGGGCGCTGCCGCGGCGCTCGCCGAGGTGCGCGAGTCGATCCCGGGAACGGTGAAGTTTTTCTTTCAGCCTGCTGAGGAAGGCGCGCCGCGCGGCGAGAAGGGCGGAGCAGCGCTCATGCTCGAAGAAGGCGTGCTCGACGGCCCCGGCGCCCCCGAGGCGATCTTCGGCCTGCACGTATGGCCCGAGGCGAGCGGCTCGCTAGGCTATCGATCCGGCGGCGCCCTGGCCGCCTCCGACGCACTCTATATAAAGGTCATCGGCCGGCAAACGCATGGCTCGTCGCCGTGGCGCGGTGTCGACCCGGTGATCGCCGCGGCTCAGGTGATCACGGCGCTACAGACAATTCCCAGCCGCCAGCTCGACATCACCAAGGCCCCCGCCGTGGTGTCGATCGGCAGCATCCACGGTGGCGTGCGTGGCAACATCATCCCCGACTTCGTCGAGATGACCGGAACCATCCGCACCTTCGATCCCAACATGCGCGAGGAATTTCTCGAGCGCATCCGCACCACCGCCGTAGCGGTGGCCGAGAGCTCGGGCGCTACAGCGGAGGTGGAGTTGCGCCCCGGCGTCCCGGTCACCTACAACGACCCGGAGCTCACCGAGCGCATGCTGCCTACCCTGGAGCGCGCCGCGGCCGGCCGGGTCAAGCAACTCGACTTCATCATGGGCGCCGAGGACTTCTCCTATTTTCAGGAGCGCGTCCCCGGCTTCTATTTCGTGCTCGGCGTGAACAAGGAGGGCGTCGGCCCGTATGACGCGGCCCCGAATCACTCGCCCAACTTCTACGTCAACGACGACGCGCTCATCGTAGGAGTACGGGCGATGGCGGGTGTGGCAATCGACTACTTGGGCTTCGCCCGCGGCTCGTCAAGCGCACCCGACAAGTAGGCCAGCTGTAGCGCCTCCTCGAGCCAGGCCAAACGCTGCTCCGGCGTAGCCGTGATTGTGGCTTCCAGATGCTGGCGTTGCGTGCCTTCCCAGCTCGCGTCCCATGATTCCATGCAGTCTGGACGGTCAACCATCGTCGCTCGCTCGGCGGGCGCGGAGGATAGCCTCGAGCTGCGCGATGTCGGCCTGATCCTGTGGTCGACCAGCCAAGCGCTTCAAGCGGATCAGGTGAGGAATCGATACGACTCGTACGATCGTGTCACGCAGGTCAAACTCGACGGAGCCCTCCCATAGCTCATCGAACGGGATCGGATGCTCCGCAAACAGGTCGACCACGCGCATCGGGTTGTTGGGATCGAGCATCGAGAACACCTTCATTCCCCGCTCACGGACCCACGCGTCACGAACCGTCGCGTTGGCAAAGTCACTTGCATCGACTGGCAGCCTCGGCTGCAGTCCCGATGCGGCGAGGACTTCGATGGCCTTGGCCGCCTCGAAGGGGTCGAGGTCGACGATAAGGTCGACATCGACCGTCAACCGCGCATGGCCGTGCAGCACCACGGCGAGCCCGCCTACCACGACGTAACGCACGTTGGCCGCGTTCAGCGCCGCGAAGAGTGGTTCGAAAACCGCCATAGGCGGATTCTATGGGCGCGTCGGTCGCTGAACCAACCAGCCCGCGAATTCCACGCCTACCCTGGCGTCTGGTTAGCGGGTGTTCGGACGCTTTGGTGCACTCGGCGACTCACTCGCCGACCGCGTGTCGGCCTACTTCCAGGTGACCTCCATGGCGAAGAAGTAGTCGAACACCTCGCGAGTCGGGTTGTTGCGGGCATCTACCTCGGGGCTGCGGATGAAGAAGTCGAGCTGCTGCACGGCCGGATTCACCGCGCCTGCCGATGAGCGCTTGTTGAGCAGCGGATAGTTGACCTCCAAGGTCTGTCGATCGCGCATCCCCTGGGTGACCATGAAGTGCACTTGATACTCGTCGTAGATACGCTCGCCGTTGAGCGTCGCATGGCCGTAACCCCAGCCGGCCACATAGATAAAGGTCTTCGGCCAGTTCGTATCGCCACACCCGGAGTCGCCGTGTTCGTACAGGTACGCCGCGACGCCGCCGTCCTGGCACGGATTGAACTCGTGAAAGCGGTCCATGTTCACGACCAACTCACCCTCCGGTAGGTCGAGGCGAGCCGAGAAGCGCCCGTTGTTGTTGATCTCGTCTACGTCGATCTCGACGGTGCCGTCCACCGCGCGAACGCTCGCCGCGTCATTCCCCATGTGATCCCACCCCGGCGCTTCGTCGAGCTGCCCGACCTGGTGGACACGCCCCGCCGACAGGACGAAGCGTCCGTCGTAGAGATCGTGCTGTTCCGGCGCATAGAGGGTGATCTCCGCGCCCGGCTGCTGACGCGGCGTCGATTCCTGCGTCGCCAGATGCGCCGGAGCGCCCACCATCAAGGCGGCCACCATGGTCATGTACGAGCTCAGCCTCAACATCGATGTGCCTCCTGTCGCGCTTGAGAGTTCAGCGGCTCTCCTGCGAAAACCGCGCCTCGACGATCTCGGTGCTCCCTGCTTCTACTTCGACCCAGACTGTTTGCTGGCCCAGCTTCTCGTGCCAGAGCTCTAGCTGGTAGGTGCCCGGCGGAACTTCAGGAATACGGAAGACGCCGGCCGCATCCGTAACGGCGTGAAACGGGTGCGCGTCGACCCTGATGAACGCCTGCATCCATCCGTGTACGTCGCACTTGACGATGATCATCCCCTCCTCCGCGACCACGGTATCGATGCTCATTCCCATCAACGGCAACGCCATGTTGACGCTGTGGGCACCGTAAAAATGCTCGGTGTGGAGTACCGCGTCACTGTTGGTAGCGGCGATCGTGCTGCCTACGGTAAGAACCGCGGCGTGCGGAACGAAGCGGCAGCCCCGGTTGTCGAGCACCAGCCGCTCCGCGGGGTGAGCAGGGATCTAGTCTGGGGGCACGTCGAGCAGCGCCGCGATCACGTTGCGAATACCACCGTCGACGGCTGATACGAGGAGATCCTCCAGGCTTTGGGCCTCGCCACACAGCTCGGGATCGGTGGTGTTTCGTACTCGCGTCGGCTCAGGGATCGTGGCGCCGGCTAGCCGGACAACTCCCTCGACGGTGCCCGTTTCTGACGACGGGACGGAAGACGCGTCGCGCCGAGGGTCCGTGTCCGCTTGGCAGCCGACGGCGAGAACCACCGTCAGGCCCGCAACCAGTCGCCCTGCGCCTGGCAGGGGCTCAGAAGCTGAACGCGCTATGAAACCCGTCATGTGGCCACCGTAGTTGTTCGCCGTGGTGAAGTCATCCGGCGTGTATCGGAAGGCTCGGCATGAGCCTGGAAAACCTCGGTATCGGAGGCGACTTGGTAGGCTCCGAGGCAAGGGGCTGTACTATTCGCCTAGTTTTGGACCCGATATCGGAGGAGCGTTGTGTGGTTCGAGTCGATCCTGAGGCGAGAGACGGGCTGTGTCACCTACATGGTCGGCTCGACGGCCAGCGGCGAGTGTGCCGTCTTCGATCCCCTGTGGGACGTCGACCCCTATCTGCACATGGCGGCGTCCAAGTCGTCACGCATCCGCTACGTCATCGACTCACACAGCCACGCGGACCACGTGTCCGGAGCGCGACGTCTGGCTGCCGCGTGCAGCGGCGAGCTGGTGCTGCCGGAGCTCGCCGAGATCACCTACGAGGCTACGCGGGTCGCACCCGGTGACCGGCTTACCCTGGGCGAGGTGACCCTGGAGATTTTTCATGCTCCCGGGCATCGACCAGAGCAAATCAACTTGCTGGTCTTCGATCACGACCGTGGCGCCGACCCGTGGTGCCTGCTGACGGCAGATTTCGTGCTGGTCGGCGACCTATCGCGGCCGGACCTCGCACAGGATGGCGAGGACGGGGCACGAACGCTCTTCGATGAGGCGCTACCTCGGTTCCGTGACCTCCCCGATTTCGTCGAGGTTTATCCGGGGCATGTAGCGGGCTCGACGTGAGGACGCGTAACGAGTGGCAAGGTTGTCACCACGGTCGGGTATGAGAAGCGCAACAACGCGGCCCTGCAGTTCGAGAATCGCGACGCGTTTGTCGCGTACATGAACACCGACCAGCCGCCGCGCCCCGCCAACATCGAGAACATCGTCGCGATCAACCAGGGCAGAAGGCCGCTGACGATGGACCCGCCCCGGGCCCGCCCCCTGGGCGCCGACGAGTTTGCCGAGCTAACCGAGGACAGCCGGCTCGTGATTGACACCCGATCGGCGGCCGCTTTCGGCGGCGGGCACGTTCCGGGCGCGATGAGCATCTTGCAGAGCAGCTCCGAGTTCGAACAGCGGGTCGGCTGGGTGATCCCACCCGACGTGCCGATCCTGCTGGTCACCGACGACGCCGAGGCGGCGGACCGCGCCCTCCACGCGATGGCTTTCCTGGGGCTGGATTCTCGGGTCGAGGGGCATCTGGCCGGTGGCATGAGAAGCTGGCTGCGCGCCGGGCGCCCGCAGGAGACGTTGCCGCAGATGAGCGTCCACGAGCTTGCCTCGGCGCTGTCCAACGGCGGCGGGATGCAGGTGCTCGACGTGCGCGAGACCTCGGAGTGGGACGCCGGACACGTCGACGGTGCCCACTACATGAACTTCAAGTTCCTCGCCGACCGGATCGACGAGCTCGAGCTGAGCATCGACAGTCGCGTGTCGGTGCTCTGCGCCGTTGGGACTCGATCAAGCACTGCCTGCAGCGTCTTATTGCGCAACGGCTTCCGTCACGTTCGCAACGTGACCGGCGGCATGGGCGCGTGGGCGGCCGCCGGGCTACCCATGGTGGACGCTGCCGGCGAGCCCGTCGCTATGTAGTTTCAAGAAATCACCACGCCTTCAACGACCTCACCGATGTCCACGGCGGCGGAGTCGCGGCCATCCCGCAGCGCCTACGATCCTCGCGGACCGCGAGAGTTGCCACGGCCGCAAGCCAGCAATCGACGAGACCATGCTGCAGATCAACGCGTGGACGGTATTCCTCGCCGCCTTCCTCACGGCGCTGGCAACGGGCCTCGGGGCTATTCCGTTCTTCTTCGTCGCCGGGCTGGCGCGCCGTTGGCTGGGTGCCTCCAACGCCGCAGCGGCCGGTCTCATGGTGGCGGCGAGCCATAGCCTCATCAACGAGGGCATGCCACTGAGCACGATGCGCGTGTTCGTCGGCGTTCTCGCCGGACTGGTGTTCATGGCGGCGAGCCGTCGGCTTCTGAGCGGGGGCGGTCGCGACCTGCAGATCGGACAAGTGCGCGGTGCCGACGCCACCAAAGCGTTGATTGTAGTCGGCGCGATGACGCTTCATTCCGTTGCCGAGGGCGTAAGCGTCGGCGTCGCCTACGGCGGCAGCGACGCACTCGGCGTGTTCATCTCTGCGGCAATCGCCGTTCACAACATCCCCGAAGGGCTCGCCATCAGCCTCGTGCTCGTACCGCGCGGCGTCAAACCGTGGAGCGCTGCCGGCTGGAGTGTGTTCTCGAGCCTCCCTCAGCCGCTCATGGCCGTTCCCGCCTTCTTGTTCGTGCTGACCTTTCGCCCATTCTTGCCGGTCGGGCTCGGCTTCGCTGCCGGAGCAATGCTGTGGCTGGTGTTCACCGAGCTAGTGCCTGACGCGCTAGAGCAAGCATCCGCCCAGGTGGTGGCCGTGTCGCTCACGTTGTCGCTCATGGCAATGCTGGCGTTTCAGCAGCTCCTGAGGAGTTGGAGCTACTAGTGGCGGTCAGAAGGCGTACCGTAGTACCCGCGCAACGTTCATGCCAACCAGCAGCGTGGCCGCCGCCAACGCCGCGGCCCCGACAGAGATGGCCATCTCGTTCCCTGTTATGAGGCCCACGGCGAGCACCGGGACGCCGAGCGTCCATAGGGTGAAGCTGGCGGCCTGAACGCGCCGCCCCATCATGGCGTACTGCGAGGGAATGTCTGGTTTCTGTCCGTACCGCACGAACTGCTGGAGCCAGGTGACCAGCGGCAGGATTCGCGTTGCCACGCCGATGACAATCTGCGACAGGAAGCCTACGAGACCCAGCAAGCCATAAACCGGCATCAGCCGCAGCTCGGTCTCCGATGGCTGCATGTACAACAGCGCCATGCCGAGCGTCGCGCTGAGCGCCAGGTAGCCGATCGCCTGCATCGCATGCAGCACCCCATAGTCGGGTTTGACCAGCGCCTTGGGGGCAGGGCGCGGAGATCGGATCATCCACGCCACCCTGGAGGCGAACGCGACGATCCCCAGAATACTCAGCACAGCGAACGCACCGGTCCATCGGCTCGCGGTTATCAGGCCGGCGAACAACCCCAGCACACCGATCTCCAACAGGCAGGCACTGGCGTAGAGGCCCCGCTCCGGCGGCACTGCCGAGGGCAACATCATCGGCAGAAGCCGATAGGCGAGCCCGATCACCATCATCGTTGCAAAGCCGAGCGCCGCGAGATGGGCGTGCGCGAACACGTTTGCGAGAATATGGCCCGGCACCGCATCGACTTGGAGCTTCTCGAGGCCGGTGAGCGCTCCCCAGATTCCAGCCACCAGCATGTTCACAAACGCCAATACGATGTGGAGCTTGATCGGCCGCGGCATCGTCCCCGGCAGCACGGCGCGCAGCACACGCCAAGCGACAAAAGCGATGCTGAGCAGCAACATGCCCGCCGACCACAGCATGCCGTTGTAGCGATTCAGCCAGAAGTGGCTCACCAACCCAGCCACACCGGTCAGGAAAAGAGCGCACGCCACGATGTCTGTGCGCCGAGCGGCGATCGGTGTGCGCAGCGCAATCGGCCCGACCATGTAGATCCATCCCAGAATCGAGCCGGTGATCCAACCCAGCGTGACCAGATGAACCAGCGTCATCGCCTGGGGGTGATAGAAAAAGCCCGCCAGGATGCCCGGCCGCCAGGCGAGCATCGAGAACGCGGTGATCAGCGCGATGTGGGCGCCCGCCAGGTACAGGCCCGGCACCAGCCTCGGGGGGAGGCGCTCGAGCTTCGCTGGGTCGGCCGTTTGCATCATGCGGCCGATCGTATCGAAGAACACTCTCGCCCGCCGAATAGCGTCCATGCAATCGCCGATCCCGCGACACGCTCCGACTTGCATTCACGGTTTTGTATCTCTAGCATTGCAAGGAAATCGATCCTTACTTTGCTAGGATAATCAGATGGGACGCGACTCGCTCGGCGACTTCGAGCAGCTGGTGATGCTGGCGGTGGCGCGGCTTGGCGACGACGCCTACGTAGTGCCGATCATCGCCGAGATCGGCGACCGAACCGGGCGTCGGGCTAGCCACGCGGCCGTCTACGTGGCGCTCAAACGGCTGGAGACAAAGGGGCTGGTAACGTCGCGGCTCGGCGAGCCGACCGCTGAGCGTGGCGGCCGAGCGAAGCGCTTCTTCGCGCTAGAGCCCGACGCCATGGAACGCCTGCGCGGCTCGCGCGACGCGCTGTTGTCGATGTGGCAGGGCCTGGAAGAAGAACTGTGAGCCGGCGTGCACGCGACGGGAAGACGCCGGACCTGGCGACGGCGCTCGTCACCTGACTGCTGCCGCCACCGTCGAGACGCGACGTGCTCGGCGATCTGCAAGAAGAATTCCAGCACCTGCGACATACCCACGGCAGGCTGCGAGCCTGGTTGTGGTACTGGCGTCAGACGATCGCCTTCGCCTGCAAGCTTCCGGCCGCCGGCCTGGGCGGCGGTCTACCGAGAGATCCCCGTCGTGAGCACAACGTGATCGGCAACCTGGTAGCGGATATTCGGTTTGCGGTGCGCGGCCTGCTGGCCGAGCCGCTGTTCGCCTTCGTAGTAATCGCCACGCTGACGCTGGCGATCGGCGCCAACACCGCCATCTTCTCGGTAGTTAACGGAGTGCTGCTGAGCCCGCTCGATTACCCGGAGCCCGACCGACTGGTGCGGGTGTATCAGTACTACTCGCGCAGCGGTGGCTTCGAGAGCGCCCCGACAAACTTCGACGTTGTGTCGCCCCTCGACTACGCCGATTACCGGGATCAGCTGAGCACGTTCCAGTCGCTGGCGGGGATGGGGAACTACGGCCCCATGGGCTTTGATCTCACCGGCGAGGGCGCACCGCAACGAATCTCTGCACTTTACTTGACATCGGACTATTTCGACGTCTACAGCTTGCGTCCGATGACCGGGCGGGTGTTCGAGCGCTCCGAGAAGGACGGCAACTCCCGAGTGGTGATCCTGTCGGCACGACTGTGGCGGAACCTCTTCGAACGTGATCCTGAGATCGTCGGCCGCACGGTCACGCTCGATGGTGAGGCTTGGGAGATCGTCGGCGTCATGCCCGCTACCTTCGTCGATCTGGTGGGCGACGACGTCGACGTGTGGGTGCCACACGACATGACGCCCGGCGGCTTCAACGTGCGCGACAACCACTACATGACGGTCGTTGGTCGACTCGCTCCCGGAGTGACGCTGGCCGAGGCGCAACAGCAGCTCACCGCCTTCGACGAAGAGCTGGCGCGCCAGTATCCGGAGTCGAACGACGGACGCTATGCATGGATCCAACCGCTGCAAGAGGACTCGGTGGGCAACGCCAACACGATGCTCTGGGTGCTGCTCGGCTCCACCGCGCTGGTCTTGCTGATCGGCTGCGTCAACGTCGCCAACCTGCTGATCGGCCGCGGCATGACGCGGCGCAAGGAGCTCGCCATCCGCGCCGCCCTCGGGTCGGGGCGACTGCGCCTGGTTCGGCAGCTGCTTACCGAGAGCCTCGTATTGGCGCTCATCGGTGGCGTGCTGGGCGTTGCGTTGGCGGCGATGATGACGCGCGCTTTGCTGCGCCTCGCGCCGCAGTCCCTCACGCTCATCAACGACATGTCGTTCGACATGCGAGTGCTGGCGTTCGCGCTCACCACTTCACTGTTGACAACCGCCGTCTTCGGCCTGGTCCCCGCCTTTCGCAGCGCCGGGAAAGACCTCGAGACGGCGTTGCGCGAGGACGACCGCGGCAACAGCGGCAGCCGGGGCACCAACCGCATGCGGTCCGCGTTGGTGGTGAGCGAGGTCGCGTTGGCGCTCGTGCTCCTGATCGGGGCGGGCCTGATGATGCGCAGCTTTTGGCTGCTGCAGACTCGTGAGACCGGCGTGCATCCGAGCGGCGTTACGACGTTCGAGCTACGGCTGCCGCAGGCCCGATACGACACGGCGCAAGAACGTGAGGGCTTCTACCAGGAGCTGCGACGGCGTGTCGCTAGCATCCCCGGCGTCGATGCGGTCGGCGCGGTTCAATGGCTGCCAGTCACTGGCACCTACAACATTTGGGGGTACGGGGTGGCCGACCCGAACAGCGACTCGGGCTGGGACTACCACCTCGCCAACATCCGCGTCATCTCGGGCGACTATCTCGACCTGGTGGGAATCCCACTGCTGGCGGGACGTCGCTTCGGTCCGGACGATACGCTGGACGCACCGTGGGCGGTGTATCTCAACGAGGCGGCGGTTGCGGACGGCTAGGGACCTGGAGCGAACCCGATTGGCGAGACGATCAGATCCGGCGGTCACGACGGCGAGATCATCGGCATCGTCGGCGACACGCTGCTACGACAGCGCTCGTCATCGCCCACCCCCAAGGTGTACTTCAGCCACACACAGTTCGCCGAGCGTCGCTGGAGCATGTTCCAGCTGGTGCGCACCTCCGCCGATGTACCGGGCCTGATGACCGCGATCCGTACCCAGATAGCCGAGATCGACCCACTGCTCGTCGCCTTCAACGTGCGCACTCTGGAACGCGCCATCGGCGTCGGCATGGCCGATACTCGGTTCACAATGGTGCTGCTCGTCGCTTTTGGCTCCATGGCCGGGCTGCTGGCGGCCATCGGCACCTACGGCGTGCTGTCGTACTCCGTTGGGCAGCGCCGCCGAGAGATCGGCATTCGCATGGCCCTGGGCGCCCGCGAGAAAGAGATCCAGCGCATGGTGCTGGCCCAGGGACTGATGTTTGCGGCTCTCGGAGCCGCCATCGGGCTCGCCGCCGCCTTCGCCGCCACGCGACTGATGAGCTCGCTGCTGTACGGCGTCTCTGCTACCGATCCCGCAGTGTTCATCGGCGTCGGCGTCGGCGGCCTTGCGATCGCTTTGCTGGCGGCGTGGATCCCTGCGCGTCGAGCGACCAGTGTCAGCCCGGTGGGCGTGCTCCGCTCCTGAAGGGGCTTCGGCTGAGTTACCGAGGCAATGCCAAGAGTCGGCCGTTCGTCACCGACCCTGTCGTGAGTCAGGACACTAGGCGAGATCGGTTACGGAATCGCAAGGCAGGCCGAGTAGAACGCTCCCGGCCAGCCAGCTGAGAAATCCCGTCGGCGCCCCGGCCACCAACCACATGAACGCGACCGGGTACTGGTCGTGGGGATACAGAATCCACGGCGCCAAGCCGAGGAACGCGCCGGTGACGATGCCGCCCAGCATTAGGGCGGCCAAGCCCATCATCCAGCTGTGCGCCGAGGAGCCTATCCACGCGCACAGACCACCGAGTCCAACCGCGAGCGATAGCACGACCGCCGCCATAGAGACGCGGTACGGGTGTCCGAGTGGCGGATCGCCGGGGAAGCGCTCGCCGGTTCCCGGGAACAGGCCGACCCAGGCCACCATCACCACCACAACCACTACCCCGACGTAGACCGCGCCGGCACGAACCCAGCGTGGATCCAGCTTGCTCATGAGAAACCTCCGTGACAACGTCCGGCGCGAGCGATGAGAGTAACGCCGGTATCGATCTATATCCGTTGGAAGAACTAAGAGTACTTTGTATTTCAAAGTAATACAAGGAAACTATGGAACTGAGCCGTAGCCGACGGCTGCTGATCGGACGTCTACGCCGCCGCAAGACGCGCGAGCGTGAGCAGATGTTCCTCGCCGAGGGCGTGCGCTGCGCGTCCGAGGTGCTCGACGCCGGCGCCAGGGTGCGCTTCGCGGTGGTGTCGCCACGCCTGCACGCCCAGCCGGCCGGAGTGAAGCTGATCGAACGGCTCGAGGGCGCCCGCGTGCAAATCATCGACGCCACCGATGCCGACGTTGCCGAGCTGGCCGACACCGAGTCGCCCCAAGGGGTGTTGCTGGGCTGCGAGCAGCCTTCGGCGAGCCTCGAGGCCATCAAAGCCACCAGGGTGCTGGTCGCCGATGCGATCGGCGACCCCGGCAACCTCGGGGCCTTGGTGCGCTCCGCTGCCGCCTTCGGGGTGAGCGTGGTGGTGGCACTCGACGGCACGGTCGACCCCTGGAATCCGAAGGTGGTGCGAGCCTCGGCCGGCAGCATCGTTCGGGTGACGATGCTGCGCGCCAGCTGGCCCGAGCTCGACGCCTGGCGCTCGGCGCGTCACCTCGACCTGCTGGTGGCAGAGCGCAACGGTGAAGCGGCGGAGCCCCCGCGACGCGGCTGGATATTGGTCATCGGCAGGGAGGCACGCGGTGCGCGCGAAGAGATCCGGACGGCCGCCGACCGGCGCATCGCGATTCCCATGACCGGCAGCATAGACTCGCTCAACGCCGCCGTCGCCGGCTCCATCCTGATGTACGCGCTGACGGTCGAGGGTTAACGGCAACAGGTCGAGGGTTAACGGCAACAGGAGGAGGAACATGAAAGGATCCGACGCCGCCAAGCACGGCGTTAGCTTCGGCTCTGCCCTGGCGATTGCCATTTCGTTCACGCAGCACCACTCGGTGCTCTGGGCGGTCATCCATGGTCTGTTCTCGTGGCTCTACGTCATCTACTACGTGCTGACCTGAGCCCGCTGAGCGCAGCGAACAAGCCTTGCGTCGTGGTCCTGGGCACCGGCTTCGGGGCCATGCAGGTGGTGCGACGGCTCGATCGCAAACACTTCGACGTCACCGTGGTCAGCCCGCGCAACTACTTCCTGTTCACGCCGCTGCTGCCCAGCACGACCGTGGGCACGGTGGAGTTCCGCAGCATCATCGAGCCGATTCGCTCGGTGCGGGAGCTCACCTATTATCAGGCGGCCTGCGAGGCCATCGAACCCGAGGCGCGGCACATCCAGTGCGAGGCCATGAGCGACGGGTATCGCTTCGACCTGGGCTACGACCATCTCGTCGTCGCTGTGGGTGCGAGCAACAACACGTTCGGTGTGCCGGGAGTCCATGAGCACTGTTTGTTCTTGCGCGACCTGCCCGACGCGCGCGCCATCCGGCAGCGCATCATCGAGCAACTCGAACGCGCCAGCCGGCCCGGCATCGACGCGCAGGCGCGGGCGCAACTGTTGCACTTCGTAGTTATCGGCGGCGGCCCGACCGGCGTGGAGTTTGCTGCCGAGCTGCACGACTTCATCGACGCCGACCTGCACCGCTGGTTCCGCAGCACGGTGGATCACGTTAGCATCACGCTGCTGGAATCTTCGGGATCGATTCTCGGCGCGTTCGATCGCAGCTTGTCCAGCTTCGCGGCACGCCGCTTCCGACGCCAGGACATCGATGTTCGAACCAACACACCGGTGACCGCGATCGACGCCGACGCCGTGACCCTGAACAACGGCGAGCGGTTGGCCTACGGACTCGCCGTGTGGTCGGCCGGCAACGCGCCGGCACCGTTGATCGACGGCCTCGACTGGGCGAAGTCGCCCAACGGGCGGTTGCTGGTGGGAGCCACGCTCCGTGTTCCGGGCCAAGACAACGTCTGGGCGCTCGGCGATTGCGCCGCGATCGACGGCGACCCGCTGCCCCCCACCGCTCAGGTGGCCCAGCAACAGGGCAAGTATCTCGCCGGCAACCTCAACCGCATGGCCGCGGGGCGCCCGGAGAAACGGTTCCGATTCCGCCACCTCGGCATGCTGGCCTACGTCGGCGAGCATCGGGCGCTCGCCGATCTGCCGAACGTGAAGGGCCGCGGCTTCGCAAGCTGGGTTCTCTGGCGCTCGGTGTACTGGACTCGCCTGGTAAGCGTGCGCAACAAGGTGTTGGTGGTGTTCGACTGGCTCACCACGCTGGCGTTCGGCCGCGACGTGAGCCGGTTCTGAGGTGTCGATGAAGACGCCATTTGCCGCGCCGCGGCCGAGCCATCGGCACCAATCGATTAGGCTGGCCCTGCCCCTGATCGCGGCGACCGTCGCTATCAGCTGCACACCCCCCGACGCAACGAGCCGCAACGATGCCAACGGCACAACGACGAGCGTCATGACGAGCCGACCGGTCATCAACATTGCCCATCGCGGCGCTTCCGCCTACGCCCCGGAGCACACCTTCGCCTCGTGGGATCTAGCGCTGGAGATGAACGCCGATTACCTCGAGCAGGACTTGCAGATGACCGCCGACGGAGTGCTCGTGGTAATGCACGACGACACCCTCGACCGCACCGCACGCGGCCCGGCGAGCGACTGCACCGGTGCGGTCATCGAGAAAGGCCATGCGCAGCTCGAGCGCTGCAATGCCGGAGCATGGTTCAACGAGGAGCACCCCGATCGGGCCCGCCCCGAGTTCGTCGAGCAGCGTATCCCGACGCTCGAGTCGATTTTCGAGCGCTATGCGGGCCGCGCCCGCTTCTACATCGAGACCAAGAACCCCGAGGCCGCACCCGGCATGGAGGAGGAGCTACTGAGGCTGCTGCGCGCCTTCGACCTGGTGCCAGCGTCGCCCAACGACGATACGGTAATCTTGCAATCGTTCAGCCCCGACAGCTTGCTCAAGCTACGCGACCTAGAGCCCTCGCTACCCCGAGTGCAACTCGCCCCTTGGCGCGAGACCAGCGCCAGCATCCGCTCGCAGCTGAGCGAGGTCGCCGCTTATGCCAACGGGCTCGGGCCGCACCACAGCGACGTGGACCAGGCGCTGCTCGACGACGCGCATAAGCGCGGCCTGGTGGTGCACCCCTATACGGTCGACGATCCCGAGGAGATGCGCCGACTGATCGGAATCGGCGTCGACGGCATGTTCACCAACGTGCCGGACGTGCTCGGGGCACTGCTGCGGTGAACGCCGAACGCGCCTGTGCGCGGCGCCGACCGCGCCCTCGGGGTGAACGCTGAACGTTGGCGAGGGTGAACGCTGAACGTTGGTGCCCGGGCGGCCGCAGCCTACTGGTAGACCCAGGGACCCAGCGGCACGTCGTCGGTGCAGCTATCATCGACCTCGGTATGCGGGTCGTTCAGGAAGCTCGAGATCACCTGCGGCCGGCACTCCCCCGGCAAGCCGTGACCCAGTGCCTGAAACTCGACGATCTGCAGGTTGGGCATCGTCCGCGCCAAGTAGTGGCCCCAGCGGGTGGTGCAGCATGAGTCGACCTGGCCGTGCAGCGACAGCCCTGGAGCGTCGGAGTAGAAGCGATCGTTGTGCTCCGGCGGCACGGCACCGTCCACCCCCCACCAGGCGCAGATCTTGTTGTCCTCGAACGCCACCAGGGCCGGCTCGCGCTCGAGCATGGCGACGACGTCTTCCTCGGTCGGCCGGTTCACCCCCATGTCACCGCAGATGTGGGCCAGGTAGTAGCCGTAGGGCTGCCGATCGTCGACATCGTCGGCAGACACCTGGCGCCAGCGATCGGTGCCAAAGAAATCGTCGAGCGCCGAATAGTCGTGCCTCTGTACTCGCGCCAGCACGTTGGGCAGCTTCATATAGATATCCGAGAAGCGGCGATAGATCTTGGCGATCAGGGCAACGCCGTCGAAGGTCAGGGTCACTGTCCCGCCATCCTCGGTCTGCACGGTCTTGATGTAGGGCCGGGCATCGAGCGCCCGGCGGGCGCGGTCGATCGCGTAATACCAGGCCGGAAGCAGCTCGCGGCAGGGCGGATCCTCGGCAACGCAGAGGCCCAGGATGTCGGTGTACATCTGCTTGATGGTGTAGAACTCATCGATCGCGGCGCGGTTGCGATACTCGCCGAACCAGGGCGCCCCGAGCACAAACGCGCGCACGCTGTCGGGGTAGTAGCGCAGGTACGCCAGCACGCTCCCGGCGCCGGTGGAGTAGCCGTAGATGTTGACCTTGCCGTAGCCCAGCAGCTGGCGGATCTCGTCGACGTCGCGCGCGATGTCGTACTCGTTGTACTTCGCCACGTCGATGCCCTCGTCGACGAGCTTCTCGTAACACCGCTGCACCGTCTCGGCGTGGAGGCGCAGCCGCTCCATGGTGTCGGTGGACGCGACCATGACCGGCGACAGCTCGTTCTGATACGGCGAGATGGTTCTGCCGGGGCAAACAAGCGTCGGCTTCGCATACCTGAAGCCGCGGTGATCGATCAGCACCAGCGGGCGATTCCCGGTATCGCCGCGTATCCAGTCGAAGTTGTCCATCGGGGACAGCCCCGGCCCGCCCGGGAAGAAGAAGAGAGGGTCAGGTTTTGGATCGGGGCTCGGGACATCGCCTTCGCGGTCGGGCGCGATCACCGCCACCGGCAGCTCGACGATCGTGCCGTTGGGATCGTCGCGATCCTCCTGGCCGAAGAACAGGTAGCAGTCGGCGTTGGCGTCGACCAGCTCCCCGGTGACACAGTCGGCGGACTCGAGGCGCGAAACAGGCTCTGTCTGCTGGGCGCTCGCGATATGGGGGAGGAACAAGACGAACGCGCACACTGGGGCCCATCCGATCGCCAGGGCTGGTGCGGGCATATGCTTCACTGCGGCACCTCCTTCGTGTCCGGTGAACCGGCCTCGGAAACGGGTCGTATCCCTGTGGTCGCGTCTACCAGCGCCAGGATTCATGCTCGTACACGGCCCCCCCTTCCAGAAGGGTCAGCAGGACGCGCGCCTGGTGGATCCCCTCCGCGGGAATATCGAACAGGTTGCGATCGAGGACCACGAGATCGGCGTACTTGCCGGCTTCTATGGTGCCGATCTCTTGCTCCCAGAAGTTCAGATAGGCGACATCGATCGTGTAGGCAGCGATGGCGGTTTCCAGATCGACCAGCTCCTCCTCGTTGAAGGGCTCACCGGGCCCGGCGTTCAGGCCCCGGCGCGTAACCGCCACCTGCACGCCCTCGAGGGGATTCATCGACGACACCCCCCAATCGCTACCGAAGGCGATTCGGCCCCCGGCCTTGACGATCGCGCCGACCGGATACACCCATCGCGTGCGCTCCGGCCCGATGCGTGGCTCGATGAGGTCGATCACCATCTCGTCGCGCTGCGACCAGATCGGTTGGAAGTTGGCGATCGCGCCCAGCTCCGCGAACCTCGAGAAGTCGTCGGGGTGCGCCAGGTCGATGTGGGCGATGTGGTGCCTCGCGTCGCGTGAGCCGTTTACCTCGCGTGCATGCTCGAAGGCATCCAGCGCGTAGCGCACCGTCGCATCGCCGACCGCGTGAATGTGTACCTGAAACCCCTCCGCATCGAGTGCCGCGACCAGCGGGTTGAGCTCCTGCGGCGCGATGTTGGGATGCCAGCGAAAGTCTGGACGATCGGCGTACGGCTCGAGCAGGGCCGCGGTGTGGTTGTAGATCAAGCCATCACCACCGATCTTCACGCTCGTCGGCCTGAAGCGCTCCCCGCCGAACTCCTCGCGCAAGCCGACCACACGAGCCACATTGTCGAGTCCATCTGCGGCGTTGATGCGCAGTCCGGTGATCGCCCTGACCGTCAGCTCGCCGCGTGATTCCAACGCCGCATAGGCTTGCAGCGACTCCCGACCCCCGCCCGCATCCTGAAACGAGGTGATGCCGAGGCTGTTGGCCAGCTGTAGCCCGCGCTTCAGAGCCTCGGTACGCTCTTCGTCACTCGGGTCCGGAATGTGCTCGTAGACCAGCCGGCTGGCCGACTCGTGCAGCGTGCCCGTAGGCGCTCCGGTGGCCGGATCACGCTCGATGCGGCCGTTCTCCGGATCCGGCGTGTCTTTCGTGACCCCGGCCAGCTCGAGGGCGCGCGAGCTCGCCCAGGCGGAGTGGCCGTGCTGCGATGTGAGGATGATCGGGCGCCCCGGGGCGATCTCGTCGAGGACCGACTTGTGCGGGTTGGCCTGATCGAAAAGAAAGAGCGCCCAACCGCCGCCGCGAATCCACTCGTCCTGCCCTCCCTGCGAGGCACAGTCGCTGATGGCGGCCAGGACGGCATCGAGGGTGACGATGTCGCGCACATTGCAGCCGC
The DNA here is from genome assembly GCA_965205505.1 of Acidobacteriota bacterium. GTDB lineage: Bacteria > Acidobacteriota > UBA890 > UBA890 > WLXD01 > DASCOT01. The sequence goes on along the minus strand of CBDBHB010000009.1, from coordinate 210,924 downwards.
GGTTATCAACCGGATGTACGTGCGAATCGCCGAAACCAGGCAGCAGCATCTTGCCCTCGAGATCGACGACTGTGGTATCCGGACCGATCAAGGAGTCGATCTCCTGGTCCGAGCCGACGGCAACGATCCGACCGTTACCGATCGCCACCGCCTCGGCCCACGGTTGGGCGGCAACGACCGCGTAGACGGCCCCGTTGCGGAGCACCAGGTCAGCCGGATCCGGCGCATCGGCGCAGGCAACGGTGAAAAGCAAGACTGCCAGCGCAACGGACGAGTGTGCTCGAAGCATGCTCATTGCTACCTCTTGTCTACGGCCAGGCCGCATGAACGCAGGACCCTGAAGATCGTGTCGATCTGCTCGAGGGTGAGAATCAACGGCGGCGACAGCACGTTGAGGTGACCCAGCGGGCGCATCAGCATCGGTCAGGGATCGCCCGGCACGCCGTACGACGGTGCCTCGCTCGGGTCCAGGGCACGGGTAACATAGGATTCCAGTTGCGGCTCGTACTCACGCCACAGAACTCCCAGCTGCGGTACCGGGTCGGTGTCCCAGTCGACGCGCAGATCAACGATTGGCCACGATACCTGGTGGGCCACCAGCAGCCCGGCGGAGCGCACCGGGCCCTCTTCGCCACCTGCTGCCAGACCCGCCTCTATGGCAGCCAGCAGCCGCGCTGCGAGATGACCGTTGGCCGACTCGAAGCCCCGGACCATCGCCGCGGGGACTCGATCGTCGGCCAGCAGGTTGCCAATCGCGACGCAGTTCCTCCCCTCCGCCGCCGCGTGTAGCCCCAACGTACGTTCGCCGTTGAAGTGCGCCACCCTGCCGGCCGTGTCGACAACGGCCAGCTGCCGCCAGGCGGCGTGCTCAGCGGAGTCCACCACGGCGCCGAGCGCTTGTTCGGCATCCCTCCCCTGCTCCAGCAGATCGAGAGCGCGCTCACCGAGGCTCGGATCGGTGATGTTCTGGCTCAGGGCGGCGCCGGCACCAGCGCGCACGAAGGCGCAGCGAGCCGCCACACAGATGCTCGACGACGACACCGTCACCCCGACCATTCCAGTGCGCGAGCAACGAGCCGCGATCGACATCGTCATCCGTCTGCGCCGTCGGCGATCTGGGTCTCCGAAATCACCGCAATGACGTCGATCGCGACGAGCCAATCGGTCGACGCGAGACCGTCGACGATGAGCCCCGTGGACACCGGAAAGACGCCCTTCAACCAGCGACCGATCGTGCGATACACCGGCCCTCGGTAGTCCCGATCGGTGAGGTAGACGGTGATCTTGCAAACATCGGCCAGCTCACTGCCAGCTTCCTGAAGCAGCTGAGCGACGTTGCGCATCGCTTGATCGGCCTGAGCGGCACAATCACCGATTCCCACGGTGTTGCCATCCAGATCGGTGCCCACCTGCCCGCGCAGGAACACGATGTTGCCGGCGACGACAACCTGGCACAGGTCGTTGTCGAGATCCTGGTCGGGATAGGTGTCGCGAGTGTTGAACTTGCGCAACCTCAGATGGCTCATGTGGGCTACGACACTTGATCAGACAACCCGGCCGCCTTCTTGACTAGATCTAGCGGGCCAGAGAAGTCGAAGTTGTTGTAGACGGCAGCCAGGTGTGCGAACGGCGGCGATTGGGCGAACAGCTCGAAGGTCACCCGATGTCCGGCGTGGTCGGAGTTGATCAGATCGCGCGCGTAGGCAAGCAGCTTGCGGCGATCCTCCGCAACCCAGTTCTCGTTGACGCTGTAGTACTTCTTCAGCCACGGTCCGATCTCGGCTGCGGCGAACGATCGACTGTCGGGGGTGACGCAAATCTGGCCGCCGCATAGCTCACGGGCGAGGTGCACCATGGCGGGGAGCTGGCTACAGGCCAGCACACGGCCGGTGTAGAGCAGCGACTGATTGGGCATCATCAGACCGGCTGGGCTGCGCTCACCGAGCGCGATCGATGCCGTCAGGTGGGCGTTGATCCCTTCTCGATAGCAGGCCATCGTGGCGAGCTTCTCGCGCACCGCCTGCTGTTTGTCGGTGCCGGTCTGTCGAACATTGAACAGCGCCGTGCCGATCAACAGGTCGGCGATCGTCAGAATCCGCTGTACGAAGGGGAAGGCGCTATAGCGATGCAGCGTGGCGCGAATGAAGACCGCGGCGCGCGTGTGACGGTGGAAGAGCACGTCCTCCCACGGGATCAGCACGTCGTCGAAGATCATCAACGTGTCGACCTCGTCGAAGCAACTGGCGATCGGGTAGTCGACTGCTGAGCCGCGCTCGGCAAAGCTCGACCGGCACAGGTGCTTGAGGCCCTGAGCGTTCATCGGCACGATGAAGCCAACGGCGTAGTCGGACAGCTCCGCATCGCCCCAGTTGGCGATCGTCGGCTTGGCGAAAGCCTGGTTCGAGTACGCCGACGCGGTCTCGTACTTGGCGCCCCGCACGACGATGCCGGCATCGGTCTCGCGCACCACGTGCAGCAGCATGTCCGGATCCTGGTCCTGCGGCGCCTTCGAGCGGTCGCCCTTCGGATCGGTGTTGGCCGACACATGGAACGCATCGCCACGCAGCGCGTGCTGGATGTGCCGCTCGATGTTGCTGGCGAACTGCGAATCGATCTCGGCGAGCACATCGCTGCCGTCGAACAACAACCACATCTCGCCGATGGTCTCGTCGCCGACCCGAGTTACCACGCCACCGATCTCCAGCATCACCGTGTCGACCGCGCGGCGCTTGTCGCGCCAGTCTTGCTCCTCCTTCGGTAGCTTGAGCGCGATGGCGTTGGTCTCGTTCGTGTCGTCGTCGACGTAGCTCATCACCTGGCGGTACTGCTCGTCATGCGCCATGTCATAGATGCGCGCGCGCACGTCGACAATCGGCTTGAACGCCGGATGCGTGGCGACGTCGTCGACCCGCTCGCCGTCGATCCACACCTCGCGATCGTCGCGAATCGACTCGATGTACTGCTCGCCGGTTCGGATCACGGTCGGCACCCGCCGTCGGTTGCGCTGGTCGCTCTAGCCATCGTCACGATGCGGCATCCAAACAAAGACCCGCGGCCTTGTCCAGGATCTCTACCTGGCATCTGAGGTGGCGCGGCAGGATCGGCTATCCTTGCCGAGCCATCGCAGCGTCGCCGATGACCGACGAGAGCACGTGAGGTGAACAGTGAACGCACCGGGTTCCATGGTGAACGGTGAACGAACCTTCCGCGCCGGCCGCAAACGGAGCGCGACCGCGGCGCGGGCGCTTCTGCTGGCAGTCGTGATGGTGCTGGGGTCGGCAACGGCGACCGGGTGTTCTCAAAGACCGTGATGGTGGAGCCGAACCAGACGGCGAGCGTTCAGTTCCCGAGCCGCCTGGCGAGCCGCGGCCAGGTGGATGACTTGTACGTCGACGCCAAGATCTCCAGGTCCGGACCCGTGTTCACTTACCTGCTCGAGGAGCGCGACACCGGCGAGATCAACTACATTCCGGGAATCGCGCTGAAGTAGGCCAGATGCGACAACGCCACTTCATCGACACCCACAAAGTCATCACCGGCCCCGCCGTCCTTGGCATGATGGCCTGGCACTCCTCTTGGGATCACCTCGCCGCGTGGATCTATCTCGCCCTGCATGGCACTTACGGCCTGCTGTGGGTCTGCAAGAGCCGCACCTTTCCCGACAAGAGCTGGGAGGAGCGCAGCTCTGTGGTGTACGGCCTGATGATTTGGGCTGGGCTGTCGCTCTACTGGATCGCGCCGTGGATCGTGACTTCAGGCAGCGTGGCGCCCCCGCCCTGGTACGTGGCCGCCTGCGTCGCCCTGTGGGGCTTCGGCGTGTTTCTGCACTTCGCCTCCGACATGCACAAGAACATCGCGCTGCAGCTGCGCCCCGACCAGCTGGTGCACACCGGCCTTTGGGCCCGCTGCCGCAACCCCAACTACCTGGGCGAGCTGCTCATCTACCTGGGCTTCGGGCTGCTCGCCATGCACTGGCTGCCGCTGCTGGTGATCGCGCTGTTCCTGGTGGCGGTGTGGATCCCCAACATGCTCAAAAAGGATCGCTCGCTGGCGCGCTACCCGGAGTTCGAGGCCTACAAGGCGCGTAGCTGGTTCCTGCTGCCGCCGCTCATCTGACCCGAGGCAGAGCGTCCGCGTCCACGCAACACGAGAGGACTAACCTGCCTCGCTGCTACTCCCACCGCGCCGGGCTCTTCCGGTAGACTCGCTTCCTCACCGAGGGACACCAACGATCCGTCGGTCTGGATCACGAACGCGCCCGGCGCGAGCATGATGCTGACCCTATCGGCTATCCTTCCCGGGCTGGTTCCACGCCATTAACGACCGACAAGGAGAACCACCTTGGGTAAGGGTGACCCGCGCACCAAGCGCGGCAAGATATTCATGGGCTCGCACGGCAAGAAGCGGCCGAAGGCCACGAGTAAGAAGAAGCAGACCAGCGGCTCCAAGAAGTAGCGAGCTGCAATGAGCGACATCCCGGCAACCGACCTCCTGGCCGGCAAGAAGGGCCTGATCGTCGGCGTGGCCAACCACCGGTCGATTGCTTGGGGCATCGCCCGCCGTGCGGCCGCGGCCGGGGCACGACTGGCGTTCACCTACCAGGGCGACGCGCTGCTCAAGCGCGTGCAGCCGCTGGCCGAGTCGATCGGTAGCGACGTGCTGGTGCCCATGGACGTCACCGACGAGGCCCAGGTGGACGACGCCTTCGTCCAGGTGCAAGACGGCCTCGGCGGCCTCGACTTCCTGGTGCACTCCATCGCCTACGCCGAGCGCGAGGACCTCAGGGGGCGCACCATCGACACCTCGCGGGAGGGCTTCCTCAAGGCGATGGAGATCAGCGTGTACTCGCTGCTGCTGCTGGCCCGCAAGGCCGAGCCGTTGATGACCGACGGCGGCAGCATCGTGGCGATGACCTACTACGGCTCCGTCAAGGCAGTCCCCAATTACAACGTCATGGGTATCGCCAAGGCCGGGCTCGAGGCCGCCGTCCGGTACCTGGCGCTGGACCTGGGTGAGAAGAACATCCGCGTCAACGCCATCTCCGCCGGCCCCATCAAGACGCTCGCCGCCTCCGGTGTTTCGGGACTACGGGGAATGCTTGCCGCCATGGCGGAGCGGGCGCCGCTACGCCGCAACGTCGACACCGACGACGTCGGAGCCGCCGGCCTGTATTTGCTCTCCGACCTCGCCAAGGGGGTCACCGGCGAAGTGCACTACGTCGACGCGGGGCTCAGCACCACGGCGATGTAGCGTCGGGCGTCGATCTTCGCGGGCCGCCGCGTCTGGTGGATCTCTGGAGGGTGCCGCCGATCTGTGTTTGACTCGCGCCCTCGACGAGCCGGAGAGGCCGTCGCTTTGTCAATCGCAGGGCTGAGAACCAAAGGGGTTGTGATGCGAACAGAGGGCTCATGTATCGGACGGATCAGGTTGATGCTGATTTGTGCAGCGCTCGCGATGGGTTTGTTGGGCGCAGGTGCGACAAGCAAGACGCCGGGCCAGACGGAGACGCGGCGCGCGGCGAAGATTCGGTTGAACGATAGCGCCATCTTCATCCAGATCAACGACACCGACGGAGATGCCGGGATCCAACTGTTCCTCGACGGCGAGGGTTGACTCGATGAGCCTTACCGATCCGGAGGGCACTACGCTGTTCGACGTAACGGCGGACGGCGCCATTGGCGTGCAGGGCATCACCGATCTCTTTTTCGAGAGCGCCGAGCCGTCGTTCGACGTACAAACGCTCGAGGAGCTGCTGGCGCTCTTCCCCGAAGGCGAGTACAAGTTCAGGGGGACGACGACGGGAGGAAAGAAGCTGAACGGCAAGTCGAGGTTGACCCACGCGCTTCCAGGTGCGCCTCAAATCGACTTTCCGGCTCCGGGAGAGCTAGTGAACCCGAATTGGGCCATCTTCCAGTGGCAACGGGTCCCAAACCCACCCGGCAGCAGAATCACCGGCTATTGCGTGACGATCTGGAATACAAGCAATGGGCGCACTTTCTCCGCCGACTTGGCACCCACGACAACAACCATCACCGTCCCACCCGAGTTCCTGGACGCCGGAACTGCGTACAAGTTCGAGGTGCTCGCGATGGAGAGAAGCGGGAACCGAACAGGCTCGAACCGGGAGTTCGGGACGCCGGACTAGCGCGCAATCATCGGCGGCGGCGGAGGCGCACTGGCCTTCCGGATCGCGCTAGCGCCGGTAGCCGAACGCCTCGAAGGCAAAGCCCCATTGCTGCCGCACGCGCGCTGCGGCGTCGGCGTCGAGCTTGCCGTAGACATTCTTGCGATAGTCACGCACCGATGCCAGGTAGCGTTCCAGCGCGGGCATCGCGGCGGCGAAGCCCGGTATCTGCAGGCCCCGATAGACGTGCTCCAGAGTTGCCATCGGCTCCCTCTCGAGCGCGTCGAACCCGACCTCTACCAGGCGCCCGGCGGGTATTTGTGCGCGGTCGCTCAGGTACGCCTCGTACAGCAGGCGGTAGCGTCGGAGGATGCGATCCTCGAGGGTGTCCGGACGACCGCGTTGGTAACGGTAGAACGGCTCCACCTCGAGCTCCATGTAGCGGGTCGACTGGTAGACGCGATAGGGATCGCGGTGAAGATGGACAAATCGGGCGTCGGGGAAGGCCTCCAGCAAGAGGGGCACGCGGGCGGTGTGCAACGGCGACTTGAACAGCAGTCGACGCCCGTACTTGAACGTCAGCTTGGCGGCCAGCCGGCGGAGTGAGGCGATCCACCGTCGCCGCTCCTCGGCATCGGCGTGGCGGAAGGTGAGGTAGCGCTGGTTATAGAAGTCGGCCTGGCGCGGGAAGTGCCAGGCGAGGTGAGGTGACAGCTGCGTGTCGGCGCTCAGCGCCAGCTCGTCTTCCGCTGGCATCCGCAGATCGAATGCCACTACGGCGCGATTCGGTTCGTCAACGAGTTCTTCCGTGCTGACCCGCGGCTCTACCTGTGGGCTGGTGGCCCGCCGGTGCCGCAAGTAACCAGCCTCGCAGCGGTGGTGATCGGGCTGTACGGGCTGTATCGACTGCGCCGGCGCCAAGCCACCATCCCGAGCGCAGGCAGCTAGCAGGCCGTGGTGAAAGTGTGGTGGGTCTGGCGACAGGGTCTTGCGAAGTGGAGGCAAGGAGAGAGGAGGAGACGATGGTTACCCCATCGTTGACGAGGAACGACGCAGCATACGCGCGCAACCCCCTGTCGCCGTAACCAGACCCACCATACTTTCACCACGGCCTGCTAGACGGTTATTCCGCCCGCAGCGCCACCACCGGCTCGATGCGCGACGCGCGCAGTGCGGGTATCCAGGTTGCCAGCAGGACGATGCCGAGGATAACCAGGCTGGTGGTTGCATGCGTTAGCGGATCGAAGGGATCGACATCGTAGAGTTGCGACTCCATCGTCTGGACCAGCAAGAAGGTACCGGCGAGCCCGAGACCCAGCCCGATTGCGGCCACCGCGGCGCCCTCGCGTAGCAGCATTCGACGTACGTTCGTCCCGGCGGCGCCGAGCGCCATGCGAATGCCGATCTCGCCGGTGCGGTGCCCGACGATGTGCGAGATCACACCGTAGACGCCGATGCTGCCCAGCAGCACGGCGAGGCCCGCCGCGAGGCCCAGCAGGACCATGGTGAACGCCATCGGAGCGCCGGCCTCGGTGACGACCTGCGCCATGCTCCGCATACGGATGATCGGCAGATCGCGATCGGCCTCGCGCACCGCAGCGCGCACCGCCTCACCGAGACTGAGGGGATCGCCATCCACCCGGATCACGTACGACATCTGCCGCGCGCTGTTTGAGCCCTCCTCGACCATGCTCAAGAATCCAATCGGGGTCGGGACCTCCCTCAGAGTCTCCTGCTTGGTGGTACCGACGATGCCGACCACTTCGAGCCATCGTGGATCGTACTCCATTCCGATGGCCACACGCTCGCCGACCGGGTTCTCGCCGGCGAAGAAAACGTCGACCGCCGACTGATTCAAGACGATCACCGGGCGCGCCTCGTCGTGATCGGCCCGCGTGATCGTGCGTCCGGCGATCAGGGGAATCCGCAGGGTGTTGAAGTAGTCGGGCGCGGCCCGGTTCATCCAGATGATCGGCGGAAGCTCGCCGTCGACAGGAGGATCGCTCTCCTTGATCAGGATGTCCCCACCGCCCGACCAGGTTAGCGGCAAGTCTCGCACCGCACCCACTTGGGTGACCCCCGGAAAAACCCGCAGACGATCGAGCAGGGCATCGTGAAAGGCAGCGGCCTCGACGTCGCCAGCGTAGCGCGAGCCCGGCAGGGAAAGCTGGAACGTCAACACGTTGCCTGACTCGAAGCCCGGATGCACGGCGGCCAGCCGGGCGAAGCTGCGCGCCATCAACCCGGCACCTGACAGCAGCACTAGCGACAGCGCGATCTGGGCGACGACCAGCGTTTGACGGGTGCGCACGCGCGCCCCGCCCACCGTGCTGGTCCGGCTGCCGTCGCGCAGCACGTCGTTGATGTTGGCGCCTTCGCGCAACACCGGGAGGCAGGCGAACACGAGGCCACATCCGATCGAGATGCCCACCGCGAAGGCCAGCGCGACGGCGTTGACTCCGACCTCTTCGGCGCGGGGCAGAACGAATGGGATCCTACCCAGGAGGAACTGAACGCCCACGTTGGCGATCAACACACCGGCCACGCACCCGATGCCCGACAGCAACAGGCTCTCGGCCAGGAAGCCCCGCAGCACCTGGCCGCGGCTAGCGCCGAGCGCATGGCGCACGGCGATCTCCCGATGGCGCCCCTCGGCGCGCACCAGAAACAAATTGGCGACGTTGGCGCTGGCGATCAGCAACAGGAAGCCGACGGTACCCATGAGAATCCACAGAAGCTGCTCCACGGGTCCGACGATCCAAGCTCTGAGGTCGATCGGCACGGCGCCGATCTCGGCCTCGCGCAGCATGGTGGTGATGGCGGGGTCGGGATAGCTGCGCTCGATCTGCGCCAGGTGGCGGTCGAGCTCCATACGCAGCGCCTCGAGCGACGTGCCGGCCTTCACCCGCGCAATCGACTGCCCGTTGAAACCGCCGAAGTTGTTGGCGAAGTCCGTGCGGTTGCTCAGAAAGAGCTCGACGACGCTTAGGTAGCGAAAGTCGGGCGGCAGGATGCCGACGATCGGGTAGCGTCGCCCCGAGACCTCGAGATCCCGGCCCACCGCCGTCGGGTCGCCACCGAAGTGACGCCGCCAGTAAGCGTGGCTCAGGATCACCACCCGTTCGCCGTCGGGCACGTCATCGTCGGCCGTGAAGAGCCTGCCGTGCAAAGGGCGGATCCGAAACACGGAAAACAGCTCCGAGGTTGCCTCCGCCGCCCACACCAACGCCGGCTCGAGGCCTTCGCCCGTAATCGTTACCTCGTAGAGCTCCGAGTAGGAAATCTGCTCAATCGACTCCGCGTACCGCGAATAGTGCCAGTACAGGCCGGGCCCCGATCCGAGACCGCTGTCGAAGCCCACCACCGGAGCCTTGTGGTCGATGAACACGAGGTTCTCGGCCTCGTCGTACGGCAGCCCCTGGATCACGACGCCATAGACCAGGCTGAAGATCGCCGTGGTGGCGCCAATGCCGAGGGCGAGGGTAAGCACCGACACGAGCGTGAAACCGGGCGTGCGGCGCAGGGTTCGGGCTGCCAGGCGCAGGTCGCCGAGGACACGGATGAGCATCGAGTCTGTGTCGATTCGGAGCGGATTTCGGTCGGGTCGCCGCAGTCGCTCGGCGGCGGCAACTCGTACGAGTCCGGTGCAGCAGCGCACCCCTGCCAACAGAGCTCCGCGCGCCCCAGCGCGCCCGTAGCCGTCGCGAACCAGGTCGCGGAATAGCTCCATCATCTCGGCGCGACGCACCCGTCGCAACGGGGCCGGAAGCAGCCGCAGCAACGCGCCATAGAGCCGAGCGGAGATCTCGAGGAATGGTGGCTGCGGCCGCATCTCAGGCCTCGGAGTCGGGAATGAGGCGCTTGTCGGCTGCCGCGACGACGAGATCCCGCATGCGGACAGCGTCCGCCGCCACTACTTCGCGGCCGAGCTCGGTAATGCGGTAGTAGCGGCGCTCGCGTGGCGAGTCGCCGGTGGCTCGACACGGCCCGTCGGCCACCAGGCCCGTGGCGACCAATCGCTGGATCCCCCGGTAGAGGTTGGCGGGGTCGAGTCGCACCGCACCATCGCTGTGCGCGTCGATCGCCTTGACCAGGCCGTAGCCGTGCCGCTCGCCCTGGGCGAGGAAGAAGAGGATGTAGAAGTCGCGCGCCGACAGCGGCAGAAACTCGGCGGCCGAAGTCGAGTTACGGTTGGGTGCGTTCACTCAGGGCTCCTCTTTCGCCGAATGGGCGCAGACTATTCGTCGAACAGCATATATGTCTATCAACATATACGAACGACAGCCCCTTGGGTACTGTCAAGTTTTAACTCGAAATCGACGAGAAACGCGTGATCCGTGAGCCGCAAATTCCTTATCCTGCGGGCGTTTCACGTCCGGTCAAGAGGCTTCAGCCGATCATAATCGAGTTAACTTGACAGTATCGGTAGGGCGCTTCGTCTGCTCAAAATCCGAGTGTTCGCAACGTCCCGGGAAAAATCGGGCTGATGGCTTCCTTGCGCGTCGGGGTGACTTCGCCAGGTCACGGTAAACTTTTGACGGCTAGAAACGGACAAAAACAGCCGCAAGTGAATTTTATCTTCTGATTGCGTCGGAAAACGATTAATACTTATTATTACCGATATTTAGATATTTTTAATACGTTAAGACAATATATAGAGACTACACAATATTATTAAACTATTTATCTATCTTTTAACTCGTTATCTTATCTATAGTAGTCTATGGATAGCCTTAACTGCGCGCACATCCGGCACCGTAGGGACGATGCGAACAATGAGGAGAGAGCCCATTGATGCCTAACGTATCGGCTATCGCGATGCTGCTGGCGTTGCTCCTCACACCCGCGGGAGCGCTGGCCCAGAGTCAGAAGTCAAATGAAAAGCCCGAGCAGAGCCAGGCCCCGGAGGACGAGTTCGCCAACCTCACGCTTGACGAACTTCTAGATCTTGACGTTCTGCAGGTGAACGTTCTCGGTACCCATACCCACCTCGCCGAGGAGGTGATGATCGGCTACAGCTACATGGCCATGCACATGCAGGACAACCGTTCCGGGTGAACGCGCCTGGCACCCTCTGAAGTGCTGCAGAGCTTCATGGTGACGCCGACTCGGATGGACATGGGAATGCATATGGTCCATTTGATGTACGCGCCTTCAAATGACCTGACGGTTGGCGTTATGGCGCCGTACCGGCGCATCTCGATGGACCACCTCACCCGAGGGGGCATGCGTTTCACGACTCGCGCTGAAGGCTTCGGGGACATCCAGCTCGGCGGCACCTACACAGCCGTCGCGGACGTTACCCGGGACCCGCACCTGGTCCTATTGCATGGCGGGGTCAGCGTGCCGACCGGGTCGATCGATGTGCGCGGAGACACGCCCGCCGGCAGCAATATGCGCTTGCCGTATCCGATGCAGCTCGGTTCCGGTACGTTCGACCTGCGCCCCGGTGTCAGCTACCTCGGCGAGAGCGAGCGCTTCTCGTGGGCCGCCGAAGCCAAGGGTATCCTGCGGCTCGGACACAACCACAATGGCTATCGCCTCGGCAACGAACTGCACGCTACCACGCGACTGGCCTGGCGCTGGCTCGATTCCCTCGGGCCTGCCGTGCAGGTCGACGGGTTCTTCTGGGGAAACATCGACGGTGCGGATGCCGCGCTGAATCCCGCCATGGTGCCTACGGCCGACCCGCTCCTGCGCGCTGGCGAGCGCATCGAACTGTCGCTTGGCATCCAGTTGTTCGCACCCAACGGCGCGCTCGATGGCAATCGCCTTGGGTTCCGGGCGGGCATCCCCCTGTATCAGAACCTCCGTGGCCCGCAGCTCCAGTCCGGCCTCAACTTGATGGCCGCCTGGAGCTGGACCTTCTAGGGGGGGCGAGACGATGAAACAGATCATAGTCGCGTTGGTGGCTACGGCCTTACTCTCCCCCGCAGAAACAGTGAGCGGCCAAGACGATCCCAACCGCGAACAGCAAATCAAGGCAGCCTGCCTTAACAACCTCGCGAAGTTCGTTGACTGGCCGGCGGAGGCATTCGTGGACGAGAACAACAGCTTACTTGTGGGCGTTCTGGGCGACGCGTCGTTCGGCCGGGCCATCGCCGCCTACGACAGCAAGCAGGCTGGGGGACGCACGATACAAGTGCGGCAGTCTGACGATCTGGATGCGCTGCGGAGCATGCATATCTTGTTCATCGGGCAAGCTCACCGGGAGAGTGTCGACGATGTGCTTGCCGCAGTCCGGGATTTCGGTGTGCTTACGGTGGCCGAGTTCGATCGGTTCTCCAATGCCGGCGGGATGGTACGTCTGTTCGTTCGCAGGAACAAAGTGCGCTTCGAGATCAATCGCCAGGCTGGCGAGCGTGCGGGGCTTGTGTTCCGCTCTCAGCTCCTGAAGGTCGCGGAACGGACCGCATCGGCGCCTTCAACGAAATGCTCGTCGAGATCCGAACCCGCGATCGCCAGATAACCGAGGCCAAGAAACACGCCGAGGAGGCCAACGTAGCCAAATCGGACTTTCTGGCCACGATGAGCCACGAAATCCGCACGCCCATGAACGGCGTTCTAGGCATGACGGACTTGTTGCTGCACACGAAGCTCACCGAGCAGCAAGAGAGCTTCGCTCGTACGGTACGCCAATCCGGCGAGGCCCTGCGCGACATCATTAACGACGTTCTCGACTTCTCGAAGATCGAAGCCGGCAAATTGGTGGTGGAGGAAGTCGAGTTCGACCTCTGGGAGACGATCGAAGCAGCCGTAGCGCCGTTCGCGGCGACAGCCCACCAAAAGAAACTCGAGCTCATATGTCACGTTGCCGAAGACACCCCGCGTGTGACCATCGGCGATCCAGGGCGGCTACGCCAGGTGCTGATCAACCTCGTCAGCAACGCTATCAAGTTCACTTCAGAGGGAGAAGTGGTGGTCACTGCTAGCACCCGTGACCTCTCGGATGGCGAGGCGACGATTCTGCTCCAGGTACGCGATACGGGGATCGGCATCCTGCCCGAAGCGCAAGGCCGTATCTTCGATGCTTTCTCGCAAGCCGACGGCTCGACGACGCGCCGCTTCGGCGGCACCGGCCTCGGACTCACGATCGCGCAACAGCTGAGCCGCGCGATGGGCGGGGATATCGGTCTTCGCAGCAGCGAAGGCGAGGGTACGACCTTCTGGTTCACTGTCCGCGTCCGGGTCGCTGCTGTGATGGCCGACGCCCGCCGCTGCGAACGGGTCCTCGAAGGTGTACGCGTCCTGCTTGTGGACGACAACGAGACCAATCTTCGGATCCTCGAGCATCAGACCGATGCGTGGACCATGTTCAACAAGTCGGCGGACGATGGGTTCAAGGCGCTCGACCTGCTCCGAGAGGCGGCCCGCGAGGGCACACCCTTCGATCTCGTCTTGCTCGACATGAACATGCTCGAGATGGATGGCCTCGAGCTGACGAAGTACATCAAGGCGGATCCCTCGATCGCCGGGACTACGTTGGTCATGCTCACTTCCACTTCGCTTGGGGCGAGCTTTAATCAACAGGCGGTGTTGCAAGCGGGCGTCAGGCGCTGCCTCACCAAGCCAATTCGCCAATCCAACCTATTCAACGTCTTGGTGGAGACTATGGGCCGCGAGCGCAAACCGGCTCGCGCCGAAACTACCGAACCGCGATCCGACACGCAGGACCTAGGCCTGAGAATCCTCGTGGCCGAGGACAACGTGGTGAACATGGAGGTGGCGCGCGTCATGCTCGGGAACTTGGGTTGCCAGGTAGAAGTGGCCGCCAACGGCGCCGAAGCCGTGTCCCGTTTCAAGCTTCGTGATTTCGACGCTGTGCTGATGGATTGCCAGATGCCGCTGGTCGATGGTTATGAAGCGACGCGTCGGATTCGCAAAATGGAATCCGGCAGCAGTAATCACGTTGCGATCATCGCGCTGACTGCCAACGCATTGGCCGGCGACCGGGACAAAGTCCTTGCGGTTGGCATGGATGACTACCTCGCCAAGCCGTACGATCAGCAGGCCTTGTGCGACGTGCTGATCCGTGCGACCGGCGACGAGCGGCGTGCTTCAGGTGCAGTACCAGCGCCGCGACGAAACGATCCCGACGACGATGCGCCAGCAGCCGACACACGCACGAATCGGAGCGACGGGGACTGCATAGACGAAAACATCCTGGACGAGATCCGGGCGCTGCAGCGTGACGGCCAACCAAACGTCCTTAAACGAATAACCGAAACCTACCTGTCGTCGACCGAAGCCCTGATGGTCGATCTGGACACAGCCGTCGCTGCCGGAGATGCCGTTGGTCTAGCGGAGGCGGCGCACTCTCTGAAATCTAGCAGTGCCAACGTTGGGGCAACCCAAGTCGTGGCGTTGTGTGCCGAACTCGAGGCCATGGGGTGTGCAACCGAGATCGATGCTGCCGATGTCAAGCTGACGCTTCTGGCACGTGAGCTCGATGTGGTCAAGGCTCGACTTGCGGCGATGGAGGCCGCATGAGCGCATTGACTGACGACAGCCCCATCGTTCTAGTCGCTGACGATGACCCGACCGTCCGCATTCTGTCTCGCGAGGCGCTCGAGCCTCTGGGTGTGCGCGTCGAGGAGGCGGCCGATGGATCGACCACACTGACGCTTCTGGACGAGCACTACCCGCACCTCTTGGTGCTCGACGTGGTGATGCCCGGCATCGATGGTTTCGAGGTCTGTCGTCGCGTGCGTCAGTCCAAGCAACACGCGAGCATACCGATTCTGATGATGACTGGGTCGCATCGGGACACGTTGACCGGCCTGCCAAACCGGTGCTTGCTGGAAGCCCGGTTTGAGGAGGCACTCGCTCGATCGCGCCGCCACGGGAGGCGGGTTGCGTGCCTTTTCCTCGACCTGGATCGGTTCAAGAACGTCAACGACACGCTCGGGCACTCAGCGGGCGACGAGTTGCTGGCGGAGACCGCGCGGCGCCTGGTCGTCTGCGTCCGGTTGGAGGATGTGGTCGCCAGAGTTGTCAAGCCTGCTCCGAATCCGACGGTGGCGCGCTTCGGTGGCGACGAGTTCATCGTCCTGCTCGAAGACGTCACGCGGGAAGCGGACGCGGCGCGTGTGGCTCAACGCATCCAGAAAATATTCTCGCGCCCGTTCGTAGTGGATGGCAGAAATCTTCACGTCAGCACCAGCATTGGGATCAGCTTGTTTCCGCGCGACGGGGACAGCGCGGAGACCTTGCTGCAGAACGCTGACGCCGCCATGTACGCAGCCAAGGATCGCGGTGGTGCCAGCTTTCACTTCTTCGACCCGTCGCTCAACGCGAGCACCTTGCAACGCCTTTCCCTCGAGCACGAACTGCACCAGGCCCTCGAGCAGAACCAGTTTGTGCTGCACTACCAACCGCAGTTCTCGATTCGCGACGGCGACCTCACCGGTGTGGAAGCTCTGCTGAGGTGGAATCACCCGACGCGCGGCTTGGTCTTTCCGTTAGAGTTTGTGCCGATCGCGGAGGAGATCGGGTTGATCGTGGACATCGGCGATTGGGTGCTGCGCCAAGCCTGTTCCGACTGGCACAAGCTCTACGAGCAGGGAAGAGAACCTCTTCGCCTCTCGGTGAACATCTCGGCGGCGCAGTTCCGTTGCCCCGAATTCGTGGATAGTGTCAGGGCTGCACTACAAGATACGGCCTACCCGGTGGAGCACCTTGAGATCGAGCTCACTGAAAGTGTGCTCATGGAGGACGACCAATGCACCGATCGTGCCCTGCAACAGCTCAAGCAGCTCAAACTCAAGATTGCCCTCGATGATTTCGGCACCGGCTACTCGTCGTTGAGCTACCTGAAAGCGATTCCCCATCGATCATCTGAAGATCGATCAATCCTTCATCAAGGATCTGGTCACTGATTCCGAGGACGCGACTATCGTTGGGGCGATCATCGCGATGGCAGCGGCATTGCAGATACAGGTTATCGCCGAGGGCGTGGAGGATCTGGAGCAGCTACACTTCCTCAGAGAATGCGGCTGCGGGGAGGTTCAAGGTTTCTTGTTGGGGCGCCCACTGCCCTTGGATGAGCTAGTCCGATCCATCAACGATGAGCCGGCCGCTCGCCAGCGACTGGCGGCCTCGTAGCGACTCGGTCCCACGGCTACGGGGTGCGTGTCCGGCAATTTCCTGACCTGCCCCCAGATCTTGTTCTACGGTAGGGGAGGCTTGACTTCACCGCTCTCGGATCACTTGCTGAGCTACGATGTGCATCCGGATGGCAGCCGTTTCCTCTTCACCACATACAACACGATCCGTAGGGATCAAGTGCAGGTCGTGCTGAACTGGACCTAACGAAGCCGCAAACAAGGAGGCTAAAGGCGTTGACAGCTGAAACAGGCCTGTCCGTCTTGGAAATTGTTCGGCGCTCTATCGATGAGTTCCTTGGCAACGGTGCTGAGCAACTCCACCGACTCTACGGGAGCTGACTACATCCAGGTCGCAAAGGTCCGACTTGTCCAAGACATGCTTCGAGGTCAGGGAAAGCTTCGAGACACCCCGGGCCGAACTGGGCATTGAGAGCATCCGACTTGCTTTCCATCAAGGTCGGCGATGCGGTCGGACCTCGAGGCGTCAAGAACTCCTTCGAGGTGCAGCAAGCCAAGACCCGAAAGCCTACCTACTCACCCCACTCCTGGCGGAAGGCCTGGGGGCGAGCTGCCTTGGATGGATGCATTCCCATGGCCGTTATCCAGAGCAAGCTCGGGCACAGGACACCTGGGTCACTGCTCACCTACATGGGCATCACCAAGGACGACGTGCGGAAGGCCAGCGAGCAGATCGAGGTGTAGGACGTTGCTTCAACCCGACGCAGGCTTGTCCTCATCGGACCTCAAGCGCCGCCAAAACTCATCGGCGCGAGGTTTGTCCTCGGGGTTACGCTCTCTTGATCCCGAGCAGCAAGTGGTCTTCGGCCTCGAATCAATCCGAGGCTCCGTGAGATCGATCTCGGTCAGGGCGCCGTCGATGGTCACCGATCTCGTACCACGGCGTGCCTCGTCGACGTTCCAGACTCGCGCGGTGTAGGCGCCTGAAGGCACATTTTGCATCTCGAAGGTTCCCTCATCGCTGCTCACCGCCGCGTAGGGGCTGTCGGTGATCACGATGTAGGCTTCCATCTCCGGGTGCGCGAAGCAGAGGACGACGTGCTCTCCGGCCGTCTCGAACTTCAAGTCGTGCCCTCGGGTCGGAAAACCGCCGGGCATACTGAAGATCCGAGATGCTCGCGCTGCTGCCCAGATTGCCCCGAACCTACCGAGTTGCTCGACCGCATCCGAGTGTCAAACTTTGGGTGGCGACTTCTACTCCGGGCGTGGCGTGACACTGCACTATCCAACTGCGGCCGCTCTCTTCAATCGAGCCTGCTCGCAAGGCTCGGCCATGGGCTGTTTCAATGCCGCCAGCATGTACTACGCCGGCAGGGGCGTGGCCGAGGACCGGTCGCGCGCGGTCGAGCTGTATCGACAGGCCTGTGACGGAGGCGCTGGCAGCGGCTGCAACAGTCTCGGCACCATGTACGCAAACGGCATCGGCGTAGCCGTGAACCTGTCGCGCGCGGTCGAGCTGTATCGACAGGCCTGTGACAGAGGCGCTGCCCAAGGTTGCGAAAACCTGAGGCTCCACAACGCCGAACCCCAAGTAGAAGTCGACCACGGCGAGGCGTTTGACGCCAGAGCGACCCTCGACGCCCGTTCTCCGCTCTACACGGCCCCGGAAGCCAGGCGAGAAGACCGCATCACGAGCGTAATAGCGGCAGCGCAGGGGGTGATCGTGTTAAGGCGCTCAATGGGCGCGGGGCGCTACTGGTATCTAGTTCGGTTGGAGAACGGTTTCGTTGCCTGGGTTGACGGCCTGTTCGTTAGCTTGGAATAGCGAACCGACGGTGTCGTAGAGGGCGTCATCCGATTCTGAGCTGCTCCAGCCTGAACTGAGCCCGCCATTGCGTAGATAAACATAGTAAAACATAGATACAAGTACGATCAGTTCCAAAAAATTGTCTTGAGTTTCTTCAAGATAGTTTTAGCTTTTATACTACTGACCAACGTTGCTAAAGTTAGCGCTGAGACCTCGGATGGTGCCTCATGCGTTGGCACGTCACGATTCGCATCAACAGGAGAGGTCGGCGGGAATTGAACCCCGAAAAGCGGAGGGTGAGCATGGAGGGAACGGCATATACCCGAAACAGCGTCGCGGTGGCAGCTGTCTGCATCGCGCTCGCGCTGACTCTGTCGGCGTGCGGGGACGTGGGGCTTGGGCTTCTTGACGATCCAAGCTTGAGCGAGGATCTCAAGCTCATCGTGATCATGTGTGAGCTTGTCGACCCGAGCCGCAAGACTGCCTACAAAACGTGCCTACGCAGATTTGGCGTCTTGCGGCACGGCAGGATCCCCCCGGACGGCCTGAGAAGCGCGTTAGCTGCCGGCACATCCAGCAACGGGACCGCTGTAATCGATTTTCTTACGGTCCGTTCCAAGACGACTGGCAAGAAGCTCCCGACGTGGACGGCTGACCTGCCCGAAACGCTGACTCGGGTGGGCCGCCGTGAGATTGCTGTGTCGGTGAATATCACCGATGAAGAATACCGGTCTCCCCGCGGCGTACCCAAGGGAATGACCGTCACGCTGTACGCCGTCGACAAGAAGGGAAAGCGGGAAGAGGTCGGTACTCGCAGCGGCAAGGTCGCCAAGAGCGGCGCCGGGCGCGTGGTGTTCAAGAACGTCGTGGCCGCGGGCAGCCACCACACAGTCGAGGTCGACTTCGATGGCGGCAGTCTCTTTCCGGGCGTGTTGGTCTACAACGCGGCAAACGTGGGCAAGGCGATCACGCGCGCGCCGGCCCGGTCGGCTGGACGATCCAGTTCCCCCGCAAGCTCAGTGCTCGTCGGGCCGCGGGTTGAGCTCCAACCGCGCCTCCGGCAAGCGGGTTCGGTTCAGCGCACTACTACGCTGGTTACCGACTCGTTCGACGTCAAAGGCACGACGGCTGCCGGAAAGTTGCCGAAATGGAAGGTGGACATCCCTCTTCCACCCGCGTCAAGAGGAGCGCCGCGCCGCGTGACATCGCTGTCGGGCTAATGATCGCGAAAAACAACTTCAGTCCGTCAAGCTCGGCTCCGAACGAGCTCGAAGCCGCGTTGTTCGACGTCGACAAGAAGGGAAAGCGAAAGAAGATCGCCACGCAAAGGGTGGCCATTAGCGCCGAGGACCTGGGTGCCAGTGTCGACTTCGAGGGCGTCAGAGGGGCAAAGGACCATTACCAGGTCGAGTTGGAGGTCAGCGGCGGCTCGGCCGGCGGCGGGTTGTTGGTCTATTACGCCAGCAGCGCGGTGCCCGGCACGAACGATGCTGCGTCAACAAGTTCGGTGACCGACATCCTGAGCGCATTGCGGTGGCGCTGGTCGAGCGCTCCGCTACCGCTTGACCACAGCGATCGCTAGCCGAGTCCCGCGAACGGTACTGTCAAGTTAACTCGAAATCAGCGAGAAACGCGTGATCCATGAACCGAAAGGGCCTTGTCCTGCGGGCGTTTCACGTTCGGCCAAGAGGCCTCAACTGCTCAAATCGAGTTAACTTGACAGTACCCGGGTGAAGCCTATCGCCGGAGCGTGCGAGATCCAACGGAGTATTGCCTAGAGTCGCGATCCCCTGTCTCAGGTCAGGACGACGATCTTGCCGCCAGCTGCGTTGTCTTCCATACAACGGTGCGCCTCCACGATGTCGTCGAGCTGAAAGACTCGTCCGATCTTAGGCGTTATACGACCCTCCTCTACGTCGTTCACCACCCTCTGTAGCGGTGTGTCAATGAAGTCCCGGTCGCCGCCCGCATAAGTGGTCAGGCTCACCGTGGACGGGATCGCGCCCATCGGACTGAATCGCTCAAGCTCCCAGGCGTTGCCGACCATGCCGGTCATGCACACGGAGCCGCAACGCGCAGCGCACCGCAGCGAGTCGAGTAGCGTGGTGGTTCCGACGAGCTCCAGCACCTTGTCCACACCGTCGGGGAAGACGCCGTGTACATCGTCGGCGATCTCACCGCTGTCGATAAACACATGATCCGCGCCGTTGCCTTCGAGCATGGCTTGACGGTCAGCTTTTCTGGTCGTCGCGGCGACGGTCGCGCCTTGCTGTTTGGCCAGCGCCGCGGCGGCCAAGCCCACCGACGTGGTGCCACCGCGAATCAGCAAGCTCTGACCAGGTTGCAGCCGCAAGGCACTGGTGAGCGAGCCCCAGGCGGTCTGGACCATCTCGGGCAGTGCGCCCAACGTTTGCCAATCCAACGTCGTGTTGATCGCTTGTATCTGCATGGCAGGTACGCAGGTGTACTCGGCGTAGCCGCCATCAAACTGCCGACCCATGCCTCCCATCGCGGTGGCCACGGTTTGCCCCGGTTTGAACTCGCCGCCCGGCGTGTCCTCCACAATTCCCACCGCCTCAATGCCAAGTACACGGGGAAACGTCACCCCCGGTGAGTGACCCTGTCGCGTGAAAAGCTCGGAGCGGTTGAGCCCGAACGCTTTCACTCGGATGAGTACCCACCCGGGCGCTGGTTCAGGAACCGGCAACTCCTCAATCGCCAGCACCTCGGGTGCGCCTGGCTTGCGCATCAGCGCCGCTTTCATTGTCTTCGTGTCCATGGTCAGGGTGTGTGTTCTCGGTTCAGTCGGTGGCATAGACGTTGCGGGCCACGAAGTCGCGCATAAGCGGCGCGCTGATCGCCACGTCCACCCGCACCGAGACGGTCGAGGATCTCGTACTCGCCTAGTCGGGTGCCGGGTTCCATGGCGCTACCAGAGGGTGGGTGAGCGCCTGAAGCCTATCGCTGGGGTGGGCGAGGGTCCACGGGAGGGGGCGTTTCGCTTCCGTCGCTGAGCTTTCACGAAGAAAGGCTCTACGGCCCGTGGAGCGACGCTATTCTTCAAGACACGAAGGGTGCTATCAGGTGAACTCGCCTACGGACAGCTGAGGCCTCTTGGCCGGAAGTGAAACGCCCGCAGGGCAAGGGCCTTGAGGTTCATGGATCACGCGTTTCTCGCTGATTTCGAGTTTTAACTTGACAGTACCCCCGCGGCTCATCGCGCCGAGGGACTTGCTCCATCTCCCGTTCGGTTTCGTGTCCGGAACGCCTAGTTCGTGAGAACCAATCCCCGGCCGACGAGCTTTATGGGATCGGCCCCGGGCTTCGGAACGAACTTGCTCAACCATCCGCCGTCCCAGCTGGCGACATAGACGTTGCCGTCCTGGTCCACGTCCATCTGGTGTGGACGCGCGAGGCCACCAGGAAAGCCGCCCCTCGTCCCGCCGAACGCACCCCAGTGGTACTGGAGGACCCCGTCCAGGTTGTACCTGAGGATTCGGTTCACTGCCGCAGAAATCACCCAGACTGCGTCATTCTCGTCGATGAAGATTCCGACGGGATCGGTGACGTCGGGCCACTCCTCGATGAACTCGCCGTCTTCCGTAAAGACCTGGATGCGGTCGTTGGTCCGGTCGCCGACGTAGATGCGATGATCGCGGTCCACGGCGACGCCGTGGATGAGGTCGAACTGTCCGGGGCCGCTCCCGACCGAGCCGAACTCCGACACGAGCTCGCCGGCCGCGTTGTACCTGGCGATACGACCGTTCTGGTAACCGTCCCCGAGCAGAAAGTCGCCGTCCGGGAGGAAGGTCATCACCGAGGCCTGGCCGAAGTCGAGCGGTCCCGGGTTCTTGTTCGCCCGTGCCTCCTCCCCGCTCTGGCGCGGGTTGGGGTCGATGAGCCGCATCACGATCTGTTTGCCGTCGTTGGAGAACTTGATGACCTGCTCGTGGATGTCTCTGGTTCCTCCGCCGCGCTCGACGAGCCAGATGTGGCGCTCCGGGTCGTAGGGGCTGATGTAGACCTGGTGGGGAGTGTTGAGCATGCTGTCCCACTGGGTCCAGCGCTCGACGATGTCCCCGTTCCCATCGACGACCACCATGTAGTTGGAGCTGTTCGGCCGCTCTTCGCCTTCGGCGTTCCGGTCGCCCCACACTGCAACGATAATCCGGTTCGGATTGTCAGCCGCCACACCAGAGACCTGACCCCAGGTCCACTCCTCGTCGTGGTCTGGCGCCGGCTTCCACCAATCTGCCACCGGATCGTATCCTCCGGTACGGTCGTCCCCGCCCTTCATAGCCGCCTCCTGTGCGGCCTGGTCCTCACCAACGCAGGCTGGGAGTATCGCCAGCCCAACGGCGAGGAAGAGGGCCACGCCCATGCGCTCTAGTCTCATCGTCAAATCCTCTCCCGGAAAGGCTTTCATAGAAGCCGATAGAAAGGGCCGCCGTTCACATGCGGTTCAATTCAGCGGCTCGAGACAGGCCGCGGACACTGTCAACTTAACCCAACTCGGAGAGGGGGGAGACTCAGTAGATCAGGAAGATCTCCTCGTTCGGCGGCTGGATGAACTCGACGCCCCTGCTGGTGACCACCTGCGGATTCGAGATGTTGAAGGCCAGCGGGTAGCCGGGTCGTTCGGCGATGTTCATGTGCACCATGTACTCGAACGCGAACAGATGATTCTCCTGGATCCTCAAATGGTGAGTGTCTGCCCGGAACGCGGCCATCGAGGGGCCGACCTCGCCGCTGTTGCCGGATGCATGGTTGTCGATGGAAAACCCCGGCTTGTCGGTGTTGGCGAGCGCCTGCTGGATGATCTCGTAATCCTTGGTGCCGATATCGACGAACGGCGTGTAGATGTAGCCGGCCGCTTCCATCGCGGCGACCATGGCGTCGAGCGACTCCTTGGCGGTCATGCCGACTTTCATGTGTTCGCGCATGATCCGCCGGCCGATGATCGCCTTGTCGAAGACCCGCTGGATAAAGTCAGGGACCGCAGTCTCGCCTTCCCTCAGGATGTAGGCGTGAATCTTCGCATCGGCCCCGAACCCCATGTAGTCGCCCCCGGGACCGCCACCCCCAATGTAGCCGTCCGCATCCTTGACGGCCGCGTCACCGGACGCGTACATGATGAAAGCGAAGAGATCGCCGCGCTGCAGGATGTAGTCGGGGTCACTAAAGAACCAACGGGCGTCGGGTGGGTCGTTCGGCACCGTCTCGTCGGGCGTTTTGGTCGCTGAGTAGTAGACGCGGGCACCGATCTCTTTGACCGTGGTAACGCCGGGCACGACTTGCGACAACCGCTGCTCGGCACTTTGGCGGGCGAGTGCCAGAACTTCGACCTGTGCCGAGATCTCCCTGGCGGTCCTTCTGACGACGAAGTCGGTGATCACGTTCTCGGCCGAGACGATTCGCTCGGAGTATTTCGGTCCCAGGATCTGCACGAGCCGTTGGTAGGCGGAGTGCGAGATGCCGTCGGCGAGCGGGAGCCAGTCGGAGGTGTTGACGGCGATCGTTTGCGGATCACGCTGAGCGACGAAATCGGTGATCTCCTGGTACACCTCGGGAACGGTGTAGCCGATCCGCGGGTCGGAGTTGTTATAGTTCCAGCCACCCAGAGCCAGGGCAACGGCATCGGAGCCCCATACGTCGATCTTGCCGACGGCTCCGGAGTCGCCGAACACGGCGCGCTCGATGCGGTCTCCCAGGTCGGTGAACATCAGATAGCCGGAGGTGCGGCCGAAGTGCCGGTCCATCGGGTCGCCGTGCCCGTTCGCGAAGATGCCGCCGTACCGACTGACATGGATCCACATGTCGACGTCGTTGTCGCGCATGGCGCCGGGCAGGATCAGGTCGAGCTTGTCGTTTCTCGCCAGGCGAACGGCCTCGGCGTCGGTCTCCGCCGTCCGCGCCGGTAGCTGCTGGGCGCTCGCACTGGACACCGGCAGGATCACGGAAAGCATCAGGACAATCACTCGGGAGCTCATGGGGTTCTCCGGGCTCGAGTTGGTCGTTGTGAACGGACATTTTCCGAGCGCCCGGCACAGCTCGTTGGGCTATCGGCCGCCCGCACCCGAAAGCGTCGTTGTTGCAACTGGCTGCGCTCCGCTCCGCCGGCTCCAACAACCTCTTGTCAACACCGGTTCTATGAGTTACAGAGTGGCCCAAACACTTGGGGCAGGTCAGAAACGGGCAAGGTGGCCGATCTGATGGTGCTCGCCGGTGACCCAGCCACAGACGGTCATATTCGCAACGTGCGCTTCGTCTTCAAGCAAGGCGTCGGCTTCGACTCGGGGCCATCCTGGCCTCGATTCGCAGGCTCGTAGGGCTACACTAGCGCACCGTACACGGAGGCAGCTCATGCGCGCGAGATCTCGCCCATCGGCCACAACCGCCCTGCTGGCGTCGTTGCTCGCGGTGGCCTGCGGCGCCCCGGCGGACGATGCCGTCACCAGCGGCAACGCGGGGGGCAGCTACGACGATCTGGTGGTCCTGTTCGAGGAGTTTCGCGTGTTTCACGAGCCGGTGGTCACCGACGGCGTTCCCGACTATACGGCCGCCGCCATGCAGCGCCAGTATGGCGAGCTGGGTGAGTACCAGCGTCGCCTCGCCGCGTTCGACATCGGCGAGTGGCCCATCTCGCAACAGGTGGACTATCACCTGGTGCGCGCCGAGATGAACGGGCTGGAGTTCTACCACCGGGTGATGAAGCCGTGGTCGACCAGCCCGGATTTCTATTGGGGCTCGCCGAGCTCGAAAGGCTCGCCCTTCTACGGTTTTTCGAGCTCCAAGGTCGAGCCCGGGTTCTGGTTCTGGTTGTCGGCACGGCCCGATCTGCCGCTGCGACAAGACGAGATCGAGGCGTACCGCGTGCGGTTGCGTGCATTGCCGCAGATCCTGGCGCAGGGAAAGGCCAACATCGACCTCGCCGAGGCCAAGCGTGACATGGCGCTGCTGGGAATCCGCTCGATGGAGCGCGAGGGCATGCTGCTGGGGGAGCTGGTGCCGCGATTGAGGGAGCATCACCCGGAGCTTGTCGTTCATGCGGAGCAGGCCCTTACGGCGGTGCAGGACTACCGCGACTGGATCAACGACAACCTCGACCAGATGACCGCACCGACAGGTGTGGGCAAGGAGAACTTCAACTGGTGGGCCAGGAACGTTTGGTTGATCCCCTACACGTGGGACGAGGCCTGGGCCCTGGCGCGCCGCGAGTGGGACCGCAACATGGCGGCGCTGAAGCTGGAGGAGAACGGCAATCGCGAGCTGCCGCGGCTGCAGCCCGCCACCGACCCGGCCGAGTACCTGCGCACCTATGCCGAGGCGGAGGATGAGCTGCTGCGATTCCTCCGGGAACGAGGATTTGTCGACATCGCCGAGGCCTACGCCCGCATCGGCGACGTGGCGATACCGGCGTCGACGGAATGGATGGGCCGGCCGATGTCGTTCTTCACCAACCTGATCGCCCGCAACCCCAAGATGAACATCATCCACGAGGACATCGGTCACGGGCTCGATTCCATCCGGCAGACGGGTACTCAGTCGCCGATACGCGCCGCCCGCCGCCTCTACGAGTTGACCCATCCCCGTTGGGAGGGGTTCGCCGGCGGATTGGAAGAGGTGCTCATGCACGCCGGCGTCTACGACGAGCGACCGGGGCGCCGAGCCCGAGAGCTCCAGGTTATCGAGTACGCCTACGAAGGCGCCCGGGCGATGGGGGAGCTGCAGTTCATTGCCAACGCCGTCGACTACGCCGGCTGGAACCAGTTCGAGGCCGATATGACTCCCAACGGCTGGGCGATTGCCGACAGCAACTCGATGTGGAACCACAAGCGCGACGCCGTAAGGGCGCCCGGATATCAGGTGGCGTATCCGGTGGGAAGAAGCCAGTTCGAGAAGATCATCGCCGACCGCGCCCACCAGCTCGGCGACGACTTCAACATGCCCGACGTGATCGACGAGATTCTGGCCGCCGGCCTGGTCCCGTTCGCGCTCGCGCACTGGGAGTTGACGGGTCTCACGGATGAGGTCGACAAGCTCTGGTAACGAGACCCCGGACATCGTGCTCGAATCTGCCCTTGGGATCCTGGCCGGGTTATCAGCGCCTGAGGCAGCCTGGCTCTAGGCTGCAGCTCTCCCGGAGCCGAGCGTCGCGTCCTTCCGAGCTGCTCGGTGATCTCGTAGGGACCGAGTTTGGTGCCGGGTTCCATGGGGCAGGACTCTACCGGTGAGATCGGGCGGGGACAACAGGCGAGAAGGCGGCGGTGGCGTGAGGTCGGTTTATGCTCCGCGATCTCCCAAAACTACCCGTAAAGGTCGGTCCAGACCGAGGAGCCGCCACCAGAGAGCTGGCGCGACGCTCGCCTGGCGGATTTCATCCTGCTTGGTATCGGCAGGGCGCAGAGGCCGTTCTATGACTGCGGGCCGACGACGGCGGCCGCCGAGCGGCGGGAAGCGCGGGCCTGCGTTCAGAAACCGGCAGCCTGGTTGACCACATGCAACAGCGGCTGCCCGGTGACAAAACGTTCGATGTTGGCCTGCATCAACTTCACCTGCCGTCCCCACAACTGATCCGATCTGGTCGCGATATGCGGCGTGATGATCACGTTGCCCATCTCCCAGAGAGGATGCTCGTTGGGTAGCGGCTCCGGGTCGGTGACATCCAGACCGGCAGCGCGAACCTTGCCTGACTGCAGCGCTGCGACCAGCGCGTCGGTTTGGACGATCTTGCCTCGCGAGACATTGATGAAATAGACGCCATCCTTCATTAGATCGAACTGCTCCTTGCCAAGCATCCCCTCCGACTCTGGTGTGTGAGGAACGGAGCTCACGACGACGTCGGCTTCTGGGAGCAGATCGTTTAACTCATCCGGTTTGCCGACGTATTCCACGTCGCGTCGCAACGGGATGTCCTTGGGATCGACCGCAAGCACACGCATCCCGAAGGCCGCGGCGCGCTGCGCCACCTGGGTGCCGATGCCGCCCAGACCGATGATCAGCATCGTTTTGCCTCGCAGTTCGATGATCGGCAGGCGGAGATCGTCGCGGTCCTGCATCCAGCCGTCGCTCATTGCCTGGTTGAATTGCTTCAGGTTGCGTGTGTGGGTCAACAGGAGGGCGAACACGTGATCGGCGATCTCCGGGCCTTGGATGATCTTGGCGTTGGTCAAGACGATGTCGCTGTTTTGCATCTCCGGCAGGTGCACAATGTTTTCAACACCGGCGCTAGTGCTGTGAACCCAGCGTAGTTTCTTGCCACGACGAAGGATCTCCCGGGCGTCCTGGCCGTAGACCAGACCGATGATCGCATCGCACTCGGGCACTGCCTCGAAGATACGCTCTGGTTCCGCCTCGATGAGCTCGAGGTTAGGCAACCGGGCTTCCAGATCCGCCAGTTCCTCCTTGACGCCGGTTGGCACCATGACCTTGATGGTGGTCTGGGCGTGGGCCATCGGTTGGCCTACAGCTGCGCCCATGACGACGAGAACCACCAGCATCCCTAAACCGCGAAGAACCTTCATCATCCGTCTCCTCTGACTGATAGGGGCAAAGTCCGTGAGAGCCGAGTTATTTGCAAATGTTTGTCGATTGAGGGATTTGATCAGGCGGCGTCTTCGCTAGCGATCAGGTGAACTCCGTCACTGTCGCCTTAAATCAACGGACGCCCAGGCGTGTGTCCTGCGCCAGGTACACCTCTCCCATGCCGCCAGCGCCGAGCTGCTCGGTGACTTCGTAGGGGCCTAGTTTGGTGCCGGGTTCCATGGCGCTCCTGATGTGTCATGGGCGGGCGCGTGAAGCCTATCGCTGGAGCGTGCGAGGGTCCACGGAGAGGCAGCGTCCCTGCGGCGCCAGATTGACTGCCTGCCACGGGGCAGCAGGGGGGAGGGAGCTCGCGAGACTGGGGTCCAGAGCGGTCGGGGCAGTGGGTGACGGCGAGTGGCAATACGCGATACTAAGAGAGACGTAGACCAGATAGATACTCCGTTGTGCCGTCACGATCAATCCAGGCCATTTTTCCGACCGAGGCATCGCCCCCCGGCACATAAGCAACGATGCCGTTGTCAGACGCCGCTACCTGGATTACGGAAAAGAACGAGTCCATGCGAACGTCACGAGCCACCAGCACCGGCTCGCCCGTCACCGTCAGGCCGGCGAGGTCGAAGGGAACGGCGTAGAGTCCTCCGGAGCGCCCAAAAAGGATGTGGCCCGTGCCGATGTAGCGAGCGTCGTACCCATTACGGATGAGCAGCCTCGTTTCGAGGGTTTCAAGCGACAGCAGTTGAATGTCACGGTAGTCACCGGCGCTGTGCACGTCACTGTCGCCGACCAATGCCCATTTGCCCTCCGGCAGTACTTTGCCGTAGCTGCGGCTCCCAACTTCGGGCCCAACTTCCCGGCATTCCCCGCCCCCGGCCTCGACGAGCGACAACCGACTCCGTTGTTGCGACGTGTAGTAGATCGCATCGTTGCGGGTCCAGGTTGCGGTAACCGGGCTTCGTGCATCACACAGGGTCTGCGGCGGGTCTCCCCGAAGCAACGCTCTCTTCACCTGGTTATTGGTGAGAAACCCGAGAGACTCGCCATCGGGCGAGAAGAAAGCGTGAGTGGCTCCCTCCGTGCCGGGGATCGCGTCGACATCGAAACCGTTCATCTCCCGCCGGTACAGTTGCGTTGTGGCACCGGACATTCCGACGAAAACAAGCAACGAACCATCCGGTGAAAGAGCAATCGAAGGGTTGTCAAAGCCCACCTCAGTGGCTCGCCCGCCGAGCGGGAGAGGGGTCTCCGGCGGAAGGCTGATCTCGGTTGCCGTGCTGACCTGACCCTGCCGGCCCATTGCATCATCACCCTCACTGCTCCCGACTCCAGACCAATACCCGGCGGCTCCGAAAACGATCGCCGTTGCGATGATGGATACCCCGACCGGCACTAGCGCACGGGTGGGCAGGATCGCCCCGCGCGGATCCTCGGACCCTCCTGCCTCGGCGTCTTGCGCAGAGCGTGCTGCGCCCGACTCCACCTCGCGGGCCAGTGCCTTCAGGTCAACAACGAGGTCATCGGCATTCTGGTAGCGCCGAGTAGGTTCCTTTGCCAGGCACTTGTCGAGGATCCAGTGCAGCTTCAGCGGCAGCCCGTCGGCCATCGGCTCGGGGTCACTGTTGAGCAGGTGATGCAGAACCTCAGTGACGTTCTTGCCACCGAAGGCTCGCGTCCCTGAGGCCATCTCTTGGAGCACGCAGCCGAAGGAGAACAGGTCGGCCCGATGGTCGATCTCCTCGGAGCCCTCAACCTGCTCGGGGGCCATGTAGCCAGCGGTTCCCATCACCTGACCGGCCACCGTGCCCATCATGGTGGGTGACTGGGTCGCACCGCCCGGAGAGCCTGCCCCGGCCACCTCGGTGAGCTTCGCCAACCCGAAATCCAGCACCTTGGCGTGGCCCTCCTTGGTGACGAAGATGTTCTCCGGCTTCAGATCCCGGTGGATGATCCCGGCGACGTGTGCTGCTGCCAGCGCCTCGGCGATCTCGGTGGCCAACCCGAGCGCCTTTTTGAGCGGCAACGCACCCCTCTGTAGCGGCTCCCGCAGCGTGTCTCCCTCCAGGTACTCCTGCACCATGAAGTGGGTGCCGTCTTCGGTGCCGACATCAAAGACCGCTGCGATGTGCGGGTGGTTCAGGGCAGCAGCAGCTCGGGCCTCCTGCTCGAAGCGGGCGAGGCGCTCGGGGTCAGAGGCGAACTCGGCGGGCAGCACCTTGATGGCCACCTTGCGGCCCAAGCGGGTGTCCTGCGCCAGGTACACCTCTCCCATGCCGCCAGCACCGAGCTGCTCGGTGATTTCGTAGGGGCCTAGTCGGGTACCGGGTTCCACATGTCCTCCCGTCGTCGGAGGCTACCCGTCACCGAAAGACTTCGCCACTGCAGTGCGTCATGCGCCATGGCCCGGCGCGGCGAGCTGCACTTCGAGGCCGTCGGGGTCGTCGAAGTAGATGCGGCCGCCAGACACCCGCGGGGGCAGGTCATTGGCGCGTAGGGTCTCCGCCGCCGCGTTCACGTCGTAGCCTTCGACTTCGTAACAGTAGTGGTTCAGACCGGGTGAGCGACTGCGGAACAGGGCGACGAAGTGCGGCCCGCAATCCAGGAAGCAACTGCTGGCGGACTCGCGCGAGACCGTCAGACCGAGATGTCGAACGTAGAAGTCGCGCGACCGCGGTATGTCGGCGACACTGAGGGCGATGTGGTTGAGGCCCACAGCCTGGAATGTCGCTCCGGCATCCTGCCCGGTGCTCCGGGGCTGAGCACCAGAGGCCAAACCAACGGTTGTCACGAGCGCCGTCATCGCGCTCAGCTGCGTGACCAGCCGTCTCCGGCTGATGTGCCCTGCCTCGTACGTTCCTACCAGTCGATCGATGTCGCCGTGCATGCCTCGCCTCCTCGGTTGACGCCAACACATCTCGATCCTATCGGCTCGGCGCTCCGGGTACCGGGGAAGGCTGCGCTGGTAACGCGGCGCCCCTATGAAGTACTCCTGGTACCTAGCACCCGCTGCGGAGCCGTGCACGGCTCGCTGTGACGCATGGCAACTACCCACGACGTTGGGGGACGGCGCTGTTCGGAACGGCGCCTGACGACGCTACTGATCCGTCGGCACGAGCCGCTTCAGCTCGTCGAACCAGTTTCAGCGCGAACCCAGCTCGATCGCGTATGTCGATCTCCGTCTGGCCGGTGGTGAAATAAAAACGTTCGTCGTCGGTGGCCGACTACGGCCGCCTATACTTGGTGGTCCGACGGCGACATCGTGGCCACTGCTGCACGACGAGGTCCCCATGAAAGTTGCGCTTACCCCTGTCCTCGCCGCCCTTCTGGCACTTGCACCGGCATCCGGTGACAAGCGCACCGTCACCCTTCCGGGAGCCAGCCCCGACCTGCCGTTCAGCCACGCGGTCTGGACGGGGGATTTCCTCTACACGACCGGGGCGCTCGGCCGCGCCCCCGACGAGGGATTTGCCGCCGGCATCGAGGCGCAGACGCGCCAGACGTTCGCCAACCTGGAGCGCGTGCTGCAGGCGGCCGGCTCGGACCTGTCGCGCGTGGCGAGCCTGACGGTGTATCTGGCCGACGACCGGCACTACGGAGCCATGAACGGTGTTTTCCGCGAGGTGTTTCCGGAAAACGCCCCCACGCGCACCACGGTGCGCACGGACCTGGCGGTGCCCGAGGCGCTGATCGAGATGTCGATAGTGGCGGTACGCGAGGGCGTGGAGCTCAGACGCATCACGCCCGCCGGCTGGCGCCCCTCGGGCCCCGGCTACGGCTACGGCTACGGCATTCTAGCCGGGGACACGCTGTTTGTGGCCGGGGCCGTGTCCAACGATCCGGCTCAGGGGACGCTGCTGCCTGGCCACATCGGTGAGCAGACTGCGCGCACGCTCGCCAACATCGGCCGCGTGCTGGGGGCAGCCGGGATGAGCTACGCCGATGTGGTCTCCAACCGCGTGTACCTGCGTGACACACGGCACTTTCAGAAGATGAACGCCGCGTATCGTTCGGTGTTCACCGACGAGCCGCCGGCGCGCGCCGCCATGAAGGCGGGGCTAATGCACCCGGACTTACTGATCGAGATCCAGGCAGTGGCGGTGCGCGACCCGGCGCGCCGCGTCGTCGGCGAGGAGACTTCCAGCCTGCCGTTTTCGCCGTCGATCCTCGCCGGCGGGCGCCTGTTCGTGCGGGGCTATACCGGCTGGAACGACCAGGGTTACCCGCCGGGCGATGTGGTCGCGCAGACGCGCCTCACAATCGAGAAGATCCAGGCGACGCTAGCTGCCGCCGGGCTGGGACTCGAGGACGTCGTGGAGAGCTTCGTCTACATCTCCGACTCGCGTTACTTCACCCAAATGAGCAACACGTACCGCGACCTGATGCCGATGCCGCGTCCCGCGCGCACCACCGTCGAGGCGGTGCTCGTGGTACCGGCGGGGCTCGTGGAGATCATGGTCGTGGCCGACGCCGAGGACGCTTCGTTGCCGTGAGGCATCTTCGCGTGCCATCGGCTCAATCAAATCGGCTTTCGCCGAATTCCCAGTCGCGCGGTCGGGCGAAGGACCGCGTAATCCTCGCTCCCGGGGCAATCGAGGCATGTGCCTCGGTCTGCCGTCGTGGACGCTGCCCCTACCATTCGAAGGAGCGCGTTACCTTGAGAGTGAGCGAGCGGTCGTGGCCGCCGAAGCGGAAGCCGTCGTAGTTGCCGGCCTGGCGGTAGACCAGATAAATATCGTCGCCGATGCGGTAGATGTAGCGCAGGCGGGCGAACAACGACACCGTATCGAAGACGTTGTCGTACTGAATCAGGGCGTCGGTTAGCCAACGATCCGAGAAGCTGTAGCTGACGCGGGTGTTCAGCACGTTGGAGGTGAAGCTCCCGGCCGGGAGGTCGAACTTGTTGTAGCTGAAGGCGGGCGAGACAACCAGGTTGGGGCTCGGTCGGAACGTCAACCGTGGCGATATCGTTAAGATGGTCCCGTCGTAGAACGATCCGATGCGGGCGTCGCCGCCGATGCTCCACCAGCGACCCGCGAAGCTTCGAAAGAGACTGTACACGTAGTTGAACCGGTACTCCCCCGGCGGGATCGTTACCTCGGGATGGATCTCGAAGGGCAGGTCGAGGCGCTCGAAGAAGCTCACAGCGAGCACCCCGCCGAAGTCGCCTGCCTCGGTGTTGAGGAAGGCGCCGCCCCAGACCTCGCGGCTGACGAGATCGCCGTGGCTGTCGTGGAACGTCGTGTGGTTGGCGCTGAAGTTCACCGATCGAAGCCACGGGATTCCGCTGGGCCGCGGATTCCACGATCCGCGATAGACGCGGCGCACGACGTCCTCGCGCAGCACGAAGCCCAGATCGGCTCTGAATTCGGGGTCGATGCGAGTGATGTCGACACTGGCGCGCCACAGATCGCTCTGCCAGGCGACGCGGAACTGGCCGGCGAACTTGCCTTCTTCGAGGTCGTCGTCGGTGGCGCGGGCGGCGAACGCGGCGATGTTGAGGTTGTCGAAGAACGTGAAGCTCGCGTCGGCGCCGACGACGGTGTTGGTGCCCCCCTTCGGCCGCTCGACGTTGGTCACCAATGCTCCGACACTGGAACGGGACAGCACGTCCTGGCGCCACCGCAACGCGGTGAATTGCTGGCTGCCAATGAGGTCCGGGGTGTCGGTGCGGACGTGCAGCAGCCCGACGGTGCCTCCGCCGATCTTGCCGGTCATCTTGGCGCCGTAGTCGATCGGTATGGGCTCCCCCGAGTCCGAGAGCCCAATGTTGCGCGAGTGGTAAAGGCGCAGCAGCGGGGGTTCGGAGCCACCGTCGCCCCCGCGGGGCCCGAAGCTGAAGTTGTTGGCGCCCTCGAGAAAGAAATCGCGCTTCTCCGGGAAGAAGAGCGAGAAGCGCGTCAGGTTGACGCGCTGGTCATCGAGCTCGACCTGGGCGAAGTCGGTGTTGTACGTGAGGTCGGCGGTGAGGTTGGAGGTGAGCTGGATCTTGAGGTCGTCGATGCCAAGCTCCTGATCGACGGTGTTGATGCGTCGGGGATCCTCGAACAGCGATGTGGAGGTTCCGAGGAAATAGGGTCGGAGCCGGAACCGTTGTTTCAGCGACAGGTTCTCGAAGCCGCGTAGGTCGCCTGCCTGCGATACGGCGATGAACTGGAAGTCGCGTCGGTAGTTGCTCCACGCCACCTCTTCGTTCTTGCGGCGTATCTGGCGCTCGAAGTCGACGCCCCAGTCGGAGGCGCTCGTGGAGTACCGGAGAATGCCGAGTGGAATCACGAGCTCGGCCTCCCAGCCGCGCGAGGTGATCTGTGCGGCTGCCTCCCAGGCCTCGTCCCAGTCGGAGTTCACCTCGCTCTCGTTGCGGATGGTGGCGTCGTAGCGGGCGCCGAGCGGGTTGACCCGGAACAGAAACGCGCTGCGACCGTCGTTGAAGGTGTCGAGCACCACGCTAAACGTGTCGTCCGAGCCCCTGTTGCTGCCGCCACCGCCACCCTCTCTGCCGCCGATGGCGTCGCGGCGTAGCTCGCTGGCGAGGATCGTGCTGGGATTGCTGTCATAGGCAATCACGCCGATGTACAAGTTCTCGTCGTCGTAGAGGACCCGCACCTCGGTGCGCTCCGAGGCCGGCTGTCCCTGCTGCGGCTCGCGCTGCAAGAAGTCCGTGGCCACGTCAGCGAGCGCCCAGCTGGCGTCGTCGACCACGCCGTCCATCATCGGAGCCTCGGCGGCTCGCGACACGGTCATCGACGGCGTCACGCCGCGTGCCCGGTTCGACCCAGCTCGCCGAGCACCGATCGCTGGCGCAGAAATTCTCGGCGTGACGCTGGCGATGTTCGCATCGAACGGTGCAGGTAACGCGGGATCGACGGCCAGTGCTGGTGGCACCCTATCAGGGGCGATGATCGGAGCGTTGGCGATGCGAATCGGCGCGTTGATCTCGCCTGGCGTCACCATCCGAACAGGAATGTGCCGTCTCGGCAAGCTTACGGACGCGGCAACCGGCGACCGCCGCCGACTGTCGCTCATGACTACGGGCGTGCTCGGAACAGTCATTCGCCCGCTCGGTCCGACCAGACGCACGGGAATCTCGCGGCGACGGGGCGTCTGGTGTCCTGTCTTGTTCGCAGCGTGGACCTGAGCCTCACGCTTGCGGGATGCGGAGCCACCATCGGCCTGACTCGAAGCTTCGAGGCGTGCACCTGCACCGACTACAAGAGCCAGCCACAAGATGACCACAATCAGGGGTTTGCGCATGGCGAGCCGCGTTAGGAACGCTCCAGTGATGACGCACTAGCACGCCAACATGCTAGCGATGATGACCGGGCCGAGGAAGGTCCGATGCGTCGAGTGGGGCGCGGGACCGACAGGAGCGGCCCACGGGTTGCCCAGCCACGGGGCACTGTCAAGTTAACTGCGCGACGCTCGGATTGGGGCAAGTTCTGGCCCTGGAGTGGTGACCAGAACCATGTTGGGGATCCCCTGATCGTCAGGTCGCGGCAGGTGGCAGATGGAGTTTCCACCAGTCGGCCGCTCGACGGGCGTTCCATCGCGGCTCGGGGCAGCAGGCTACTAGAGCTTCCGCCAGCTCCGCGGCGCTCAGATGGCGGGCGTCCGGATCCTTCTCGAGGCACCTGAGAATGACGCGCTCGAGCCCGGCAGGAATCTCGGTCTCAAGCCTGTCGGACGGCGGCACCGGCGAGGTCTTCACGTGATCCATCAGCACGCCGAGCGGCGGGCCGTCGAACACCGGCGTTCCGGTCAGCAAGTAGTAGCCGACGTGACCTGACCCCCCAAAACGGATCCAGAGGTAATCTCACGATCTGGGTCGAAAAGGGGAGGTCAGAATGCCGACGAAGAGGCACAGCGCCGAGCAGATCGTACGCAAGCTCCGGGAGGCTGAAGTGGAGCTGGCGCAAGGCGGGACGGTCAAGGATGCCTGCCGCAAGCTAGCGATCACCGAGCACACCTACTATCGGTGGCGGCGGGAGTACGGGGGGCTGAAGGTCAACCAGGCCAGAAGGCTCAAGCAGCTGGAGAAAGAAAACGCCCGGCTCAAGAAACTGGTGGCGGAGAAAGAGCTCGACCTGTCGATCCTGAAGGAAGTCGCGGAGGGAAACTTCTGAGCCCAGCTCGACGGCGCGAGGCGGTGGCGCATGTACAGGGGCGGCTGGGCGTCTCCGAGAGGCGGGCGTGCCGGGTACTGAAACAACCACGCACGA
The DNA here is from genome assembly GCA_965205505.1 of Acidobacteriota bacterium. Classification (GTDB taxonomy): domain Bacteria; phylum Acidobacteriota; class UBA890; order UBA890; family WLXD01; genus DASCOT01. Next base: position 175,173 of record CBDBHB010000009.1, on the reverse strand, counting down.
CACACAGGTACATGCCAAGAGAACCGGGCGATGAGCAGATGTTGACGGAGCGGATCGTGGATCTAGCCCGACAATACGGGCGCTACGGGTATCGGCGAGTGACGGCGTTGTTGCGTATGGAGGGCTGGTGGGTGAACCACAAACGAGTGCAGCGTATCTGGAGGCGTGAGGGGCTGAAAGTACCGACAAAGCAGCCCAAACGAGCCCGGCTGTGGCTCAGCGATGGCTCGTGCATCCGGCTGCGACCACAGCGCAAAGATCACGTCTGGGCGTATGACTTCGTCCATCACCGGACGCACGAGGGTCGGGCTATGAGGCTGCTGACGATCGTCGATGAGTACACACGAGAAAGCCTGGCGATCGACGTGGCACGGAAGCTCAACTGTGAGGACGTGCTCGAGCGGCTCGGGTGGTTGTTCGTGCACCGGGGCATACCTGAGCACATCCGGTCCGATAACGGACCGGAGTTCACCGCCGAGGCGGTTCGCGACTGGCTCGGTAGGCTCGGTGTGGGCACGCTGTTCATCGAGCCGGGCTCGCCGTGGGAGAACGGCTACGTGGAGAGCTTCAACGGCAAGCTCCGAGACGAGCTGCTCAACGGCGAGATCTTCTACACGCTCAAGGAGGCAAAGGTTCTGATCGAGAGATGGAGGCAGCAGTACAACCGCATGCGACCGCACAGCTCGTTGGGCTACCGACCACCGGCCCCGGAGGCGCTGTTGTTGAAGCCGGCTACGCTCCGCTTCGCCGGCCTCAACAACCCCTTGTCAGCACCGAGTTACTGAGATAAGACGTGGTACTAACCGTGGGGTCAGGTCACGGCCTGCATATGCTGGCCTACAACCTCTCCGACGAGGCCAAGCAGCAGTTTCGTGGCGTCAAGAACGTCTTGCCCTACATGCCCTATACGACCCTCATTAAGCCCAGAGTGTTTGACTCTGGATTCGAGTGCTTCGGCGTTATGCCAATCCCGGATTACAAGTACAACTACGCCCTTGTTGTGGCGAACCTCGGCTCCGACACTCATACAGGCAACCTGACCTTCAAGCTCACCGGGCCTGTGAAGTGGAAGCAATCCTTCCCAAACGTATCGGTACCCGGCGAAAGTCTTGTAGTGCTGCACTTCAAAGCCAATGCCCTGAAAACTGTCGGCAACTACTTGCTGAAGGGCACATTGACCGGTGCGGGTTCTCTAAAGTCGAGGTTCTGCGCTGGCTGTACGCTGAGCCCTCCGGGCGCCCTGCACCGTGTTCCAGGCCGGTCTTCGTCGCCGCAGCCCTAGACCAGACCGAACGGACCACCGGCTGGCAGCCGCAACAGGACAGAGCACATCTGGGCGGACGAGACCTAGGGGCCGTGCCCGCCAAGCCCGGAACCGGAGGCAGGTTTTTCAGCGCGGACCCGTTCACGCCGCTGGATGGTTAGTTCGTAGCAGCTATGGAGAGCGGCGATGGCCGGACGGTGCGATCCAGTGAAACACCGTGTTTCAAGCCGAGGTTGTTGGGTGAGAAAAGCAGTTGAATCGGGCCGGCTCCTGGTTTTGTCCTGGCTATGACCGTCCTGGGACTACCGGTCACGGGCGGCATCAGCGTCACAGGCGCAACCGGAGTTCCGGTATTCACGACGCTGGCTCAGGCGGCGTTGCCGCCGGTTCAGGCGCCCATGTTCCGGTCGGCGGTGACACGCGTCCGCGTCGACACGATCGTCACCGACGAGGACAGTAACTTCGTTGACGAGCTCACTGCAGCGGACTTCCGCGTGTTTGAGGACGGCGTCGAGCAAAGACATCTTGAGCGTGCAGCTGGTCAACCTCACGGACGGCACGGTCCGGAACATGCGCTCGCCGCCGTTGCCGGAAACCAGTGGCGCCCGAGCGCTTCTGGGACCGCGACAACGTCCAGCCGATCTACCGTGAGTGCCACGATCGGAAGACGGCCGGCGAGCAAGGCATGAGCCTCGAAGCGGTGTGCGAGCGTGAAGCGTGGAAGCGCGTCTGGTCGAACTGGCGGGCAAATGACTCCCGCTGCCGCTCCGAGGGCCCCGAGTCCGCGCCGCATCCATCTACTGACTCGAGAAGCTGACCGTCACCGAGTGTCCACTCGCCGGCCAGCCCTTCAGTGACGGGCCGCTGCACCGACAGACGCTTATGCACGTTGCCACTAGTTGCCCGCTCATCGACACACCGGCCTCCAGCACCGGGCAGTCACGAGTCAAGTGATCCACGACCGTCACCATGGGGAACTAGCGGCCGCTGTGCAGTTGGTCGGTGATGAAGTCCATGCTCCAGCGCTCGTTCGGCGCGCTAGAGCCGGCAGCGACATTCGCCTGTGGCTCGTTCCACTTGCAGCGGCGCTTGACGCGGATCGACAGCTCTTCCTGGTGGATGCGCTCCGCCGGGAGGCCCGCCGCAGGGCAGTACGGATCACACGGTGCCCCTCTGAACATACACTCGGCACGCTTGAGCGTTCTCGGCGTTGTGCCAGGTAAGACTGTCACCGAATTCCTCTTCGATCTGCTTTCTCTCCTGGAGCAGCTTCTTCGTACCGGGTCTTGGAATCGGCCCCGACAGTCCCGAGTTCTGCACCTTCCCCGCCGACGCGCATGCGGGCTCGCTCAGGTAGGAGCCGAGAGGCCAGGCCGCGATACACGATGGGCCGCCGCCCACCAGGAACCCCGTGGTCGTCGGCTCGTCACCGGCCGTCGAGGTCGGTGGCGAACGGGGACGCCGCCACCCGCCCGGACCCGACAGCTCAGATCAGCACGGTGCGCCTCAGAAACTCACGCTGGCGCCGACGCGGAAGATCCGCGGTGGCAGCACCGCAATGGGCACACCAAGGTTGGTCCCGGTTACCCCATTGGTCTCAGAAGGCCCCGATGTGAACAACCTACTCGGAAAGCACCGTTAGTCGTCCCGGCCGCCTAGCAAGCCAGCCCGCATCAAGAAGTAGAGCAGGGTCAGGAGCGTGCTGACCACGGCGGCCACGTAGGTGAGCGCGGCGGCGTTCAACACGCGGTCCATGCCCGCCCGCTCGTGCTCACTGATTATCCCGTACTCCACCACGAGTTTCTTGGCGCGAGCGGTGGCATCGAACTCCACGGGAAGAGTCACCACCTGGAACAGAAGGACCGCCGAGAACAGGACCGCGCCAACGGCCACCAAAGACTGCGATGCCATAAACAGTCCGATCATCATCACGACGTAGCCGATCGACGAACCGATGTTGGCCGTGGGCACGAGTGTGCTCCGCAGCCAGAGGGGGGCGTAGTGGGCCGCATGCTGTATGGCATGGCCGGCTTCGTGCGTGGCCACGCCGATCGCCGCAATCGAGGCGGCATCGTGGACGTCCTTCGACAATGCCAAGCGGCGCGTGGCCGGATTGTAATGGTCCGAGAGTACGCCGTGTGACCGCCCGATGCTCACGTCGTGCAGCCCTGCGCGGTCGAGCATGAGGCGGGCGGCCTGGGCGCCGGTGAGGTGGCGCGCACACCGCACTTTCGAATATTTCCGGAATGCCGACTTCGTGCGGAAGCTTGCCCAGAGCGACAGAGCCAATCCCGGTAGGATGAACAGCAGATACGTCGGATCGAAGAAAAACATCGCTCGAATACTCCCCTGTGTGCTCAAGCCTGGACGAAGACTGACCAGCCCCCACGGTTAATACCACGTTCCTGTCTCAGTGGCTCGGTGTTTTGCCCAAGGGTTGAAGCCAGCGGAGCGGTAGAGACTCTCTAGTCGGGCGATCCGTGCTGCTGATCGTCTGATTCCCGGGCCTGACGATCTCACCGCTCGCGTTGCCGGTTGCGTGCTCGCCGGCCCGTGTACGTAATCCGGTTCACAAACACGCGCGCCCCCAGCTCGGTTGACTGTCGCGCCGCCCGTCGTCCGCCCTCTCTAACCTGATCGCCCCGCCTGCCTACCCCTGGGGACCCCTGCTGCCATGCGGCCCGTCACTTTGTGATGGCCGCGTGATCGACGTGTGGCGCACACGTTGGGCGAGCCCCCCTCGACGTGGGTTGAGAGCACTCATCATGGGCGCACGCTATGTGCTCTCGTGCGTTTTACGTCCAAAACGCGCAAACGACTCTCCTGTGCTAACTTTGCGGGTGCGTACAAACCGATAAGGAACGGCTCCTCTTCTGGAGTCGGGCCTCCCGCTGAATACAACACTGAGAATCGCTCTCAGGAATACGCGGGAACCGCCTGCTTCCTTATCGGTGGTACGCATGGCCCGGCACCTATTTGCCGGACTCTTGCCGTCGGGAGGACCGCCCTGTGGCCAATCGCAGAAATGTCCTCGCAGGGCTAGCCAACGAGTCTTGCGCTACCCCCGGGTGCTTGGTGGCCGGTGCACGTCGGGGAGGATGCAGCGGAGCTGTCACTTGAGGCTCCACCGATGCTCGGCCGGGTCACCCGAGACAGCGCCGAGGTTTCGCTATACGTAAGCACGCCTGGAGAAACCCGCGTTGTTTGGGGCCGGGGCCGGAATGATCTGTCGTTCAAGCAGGTGTCCAACGAGCTCGGCGACCTTCGATTCCATCTAGATCTTTCCTCCCGAGCGAAGCGCTACTGGTATCGAGTGGACCGGCTCGCAGAGGGCTCGTCGCGGTGGGTCAGGGGCGCGGTCACCGGTTTCCGAACCCAGCGGCCGATGGGCTCGCGGTTTCGGTTCGCGCTGCTAGCGGATGCGCACCTGATTCGCGATGACAATCAGGACGGCTGGTACGACCCCCTGCGCCGTGGCACAAACCTGGTTGCGGCTGAGGATCTGGATTTCGTTGTCTTCTTGGGTGATGAGAGCTGCATCGATGGGTCTGGAAACAGCTTGGCAGCAGTCAACAGCCAGCGCGAAGCGCACGCGCGCTACGCGCTGTTGCGCCGACTGTACGCTCCGATCCTGGGGTCGATCCCGGCGTTCTTCGTTCTGGGCAATCACGACGGGGAACGCTACTACCGGCATCCTCACTTGATGCGCTGGGGGGCCAACGCGCGGAAGCGTTACTTGCTGAATCCGGGCCCTACAACCTATCCGGAGGGAGGAGAGAACGAGGGATGGTCAGAGTCGGGCCATCGGTCACCCCTTGAGAACTACTACGCCTGGAGCTGGGGCGACGCGACCTTCGTGGTTCTGGACCCGTTCCGATACACCCGTAACGTGCCGCGCGTTCCCGAGGACTGGACTCTAGGTGATGCGCAGCTGAGCTGGCTCGGCAAGGTGCTGCGGTTGTCCCGGAGCCGCCACAAGTTCGTCATCTGCCACCATCTTGTGGGAGGGGGAGCCTGGAACGCGGCGGCCACTGCTGCCGGTGCGTATGGTCGCGGGGGAGCACGCATGGCTCACCTGGGCGAGCAGGCTCAGTTGAACCGGTTGATGCGGCGCTACGGCGCCCGGTACTTTCTGAACGGGCACGACCACATCTTTGCCCACGGTGGGCGCGATGACATCGAGTACATCTGTTGCGGGCGGCCGTGGAGAATGTCGTCCAATTGGTGGGGCAATCCAGGATGGGCTGCGCTTTATGGGGATGAGTTCCTGGGCGTTGCCGGATATACCGTTTTCGACGTGAGCCCGGAGCGTGTCGAGTTGCGCTATGTCGTGCTGGGTAAGAACCCCCGCGAGGGGTTCAAGTGGGATGACGCACCGATGTATCGAGTCCAACACGGTGGTGTGATCCGAGTTGCCGACCGGGTCCGCGGCGAGCCCACTGTATGGGTTCCACACGATCCGACGCCGGACCTGTTCCAAGGCGGCACCTATCGCAATCGAACCATTCGGTTGGGACCTGTATGGCAGGGCAAGTCCGGGGACGAAGTCAGGGTGGTGCACCCTGGCCAGGTTGCGTACCAGCGTTCGTTTCCAACAAGCTAAATATGCAGCGCGCGCGCGTCTCGATCACCGTAAACGGGAAAGCCCGCACGGTGAACGCTTATCCGGACGAGGCGCTGCTGTGGGCGCTGCGGGACCGACTCGGGCTGACCGGTACCAAGTTCGGCTGCGGAGTGGGGATCTGTGGTGCTTGCAGCGTGCTGATCAACGGCCGCCGCCAGACGAGCTGTACGGTGCCGGTCTGGAGCCTCCGTGCTGGTGATGAGATCACCACCATCGAGGGACTTGCCGAGGATGGGCGGCTGACGACGCTGCAGCGAGCATTTATCGACAACAACGGATTCGCCTGCGGCTTCTGCACTGCCGGAATGATCATCACTGCTACGGACCTGCTGCGTAGGCGCCCCACTCCTTCGCGCAAACAGATCATCAAATCTATGGACGACAACATCTGTCGCTGCGGCTGCTACCAGAACATCATCGAGTCGATCGAAGCGGCCTCAACACGCCGACGGACAGCGTCGTGAAGCTTCCACGCCGCGAGTTCATCACCTCCACCGGCGGGACATTCATAGCCTACGGCTTTCGCTTCCTCCCGGTTGGAGAAACGCCGTCCCAGCAACCGCGCTTCGCGCGCTTTGACAACGCGGACGAAGTTTGCCGGTACGTGAAGCAGAACTTCGACTACCACGATTGGCTGCTGATCGGCTCCAACGGGACGGTAACGGCGCTCACCGGACGCACCGAGATCGGCCAGGGTCTGGAGACGGTCATCGTCGCCCTCGTCAGCCAGGCACTCGAGATACCGCCCAAGGCAGTCGACGTGGTGATGGGCGACACACAGCTGTGCCCTGACGATGGAGCTACCCAGGGCAGCAGTGCCACACGGCAGGTGGGATGGGGGTTTTGGCAAACTGCGCTGGCCGCTTCGATGTCGCTGCGGCGGGCCGGGGCAGAGATTCTGGGACTGGACCCGGAGCAAGTCCAGGTCCGGCGCGGCGGTGTCGTGTCGGCCTCAGACCCGAGCATGACCGTGGGCATGAGCCAGCTGGTTGTCTCCAGTGTCGTGCTCGTGGACTTGGAGCCGCCAGCGCGCCAGGAGCTGTCCGGGTCGTACGTGGACAGGGAGCTGGACGATGTCCGGGCTCGCGACATCGTGACCGGTGCGCAGCAGTATGTCGGAGATCTCGGTCCCGGCGGGCTGCTGTACGGTGCATACCTTCGGTCGCCGTATCACGAGCACCTGAGCCCGCTCATCTCGGCCGACCTGGACAGAGCGCGCACGGTGCCCGGAGTGGCCAAAGTAGGAATCGTCCGTGGCCGCCCCGCAGTGATCGGCGACACCTACCACGCCGTCGACCTCGGGTTGATGCTCGATGCGTTCATTTTCAAAGAGCTAACCCAAGCTGCCGTTTTCACCGGCGATTACCCCACGCCGCATCAAGTCGCCGGTGCGCGCCGCCGATTTCTTGGGGATCTGATCGAAGGTCAGCTGGGCTTCGAGGCTCGTCACCCCACGAGCTTGACGATCTCCACGACGCCGGTCTTCGGCAACGCTAGGACAATAGGTGAGGTCGTTGATTGGCTCGGCGCACAGGAAGAACGATTGCTAGAGGAAGCGCCTGAGTCGATTAGAGCCGCGCTCGAAATGAACAAGCTGGTGCGCCTTCAAGCCAAGGTGACCTGACCCCACGGTTAGTACCACGTCTTATCTCAGTAACTCGGTGCTGACAAGGGGTTGTTGAGGCCGGCGAAGCGCCTCCAAGAGCGTAGCCGGCTTCAACAACAGCGCCTCCGGGGCCGGTGGTCGGTAGCCCAACGAGCTGTGCGGTCGCATGCGGTTGTACTGCTGCCTCCATCTCTCGATCAGAACCTTTGCCTCCTTGAGCGTGTAGAAGATCTCGCCGTTGAGCAGCTCGTCTCGGAGCTTGCCGTTGAAGCTCTCCACGTAGCCGTTCTCCCACGGCGAGCCCGGCTCGATGAACAGCGTGCCCACACCGAGCCTACCGAGCCAGTCGCGAACCGCCTCGGCGGTGAACTCCGGTCCGTTATCGGACCGGATGTGCTTAGGTATGCCCCGGTGCACGAACAACCACCCGAGCCGCTCGAGCACGTCCTCACAGTTGAGCTTCCGTGCCACATCGATCGCCAGGCTTTCTCGTGTGTACTCATCGACGATCGTCAGCAGCCTCATAGCCCGACCCTCGTGCGTCCGGTGATGAACGAAGTCATACGCCCAGACGTGATCTTTGCGCTGTGGTCGCAGCCGGATGCACGAGCCATCGCTGAGCCACAGCCGGGCTCGTTTGGGCTGCTTTGTCGGTACTTTCAGCCCCTCACGCCTCCAGATACGCTGCACTCGTTTGTGGTTCACCCACCAGCCCTCCATACGCAACAACGCCGTCACTCGCCGATACCCGTAGCGCCCGTATTGTCGGGCTAGATCCACGATCCGCTCCGTCAACATCTGCTCATCGCCCGGTTCTCTTGGCATGTACCTGTGTGTCGTGCGTGGTTGTTTCAGTACCCGGCACGCCCGCCTCTCGGAGACGCCCAGCCGCCCCCGTACATGCGCCACCGCCTCGCGCCGTCGAGCTGGGCTCAGAAGTTTCCCTCCGCGACTTCCTTCAGGATCGACAGGTCGAGCTCTTTCTCCGCCACCAGTTTCTTGAGCCGGGCGTTTTCTTTCTCCAGCTGCTTGAGCCTTCTGGCCTGGTTGACCTTCAGCCCCCCGTACTCCCGCCGCCACCGATAGTAGGTGTGCTCGGTGATCGCTAGCTTGCGGCAGGCATCCTTGACCGTCCCGCCTTGCGCCTGCTCCACTTCAGCCTCCCGGAGCTTGCGTACGATCTGCTCGGCGCTGTGCCTCTTCGTCGGCATTCTGACCTCCCCTTTTCGACCCAGATCGTGAGATTACCTCTGGATCCGTTTTGGGGGGTCAGGTCAAAGGACCCAACAGCGTTCCGTAAGCTTCTGCGCAGAGCCTCGGAGGGGGAGACGAACGATGACGACTAGATTCCTTCGCCGCGCCGACGTCGAGGAGCTGACTGGGCTTTCACGCTCCACGATCTACGCTGCGATGGAGGCGGGGGAGTTTCCCCGTCCGGTGCGCATTGGCCGCCGTGCCGTAGCCTGGCGACAGGAGGATATCCAAGAGTGGGCAGATAGCCGTCCGATTGCCATGCCCAGGGGTGATGAGCCTGGCCCTTCCCCGTCGGCAGAGTGACATCTCCAGCGTACGAGGACCGCAACCTGCGCCTGAGGGTGACGCAGCGCGACGGGCAGGCTCTGCTGCACTGTCACACTGGATGGGCATCAGGACTCTCTAGGCAGGACGCAGCATTGGTACCACCTTGCCGCCCTCAGCGCTCAGGTAAGCGGCCCAGTCGTTCATTAGCTGCCGGCGGCGCTCCAGCAGGTCGGAGCGCGCATAGGCCGCCTCGGTCCGGTCGCGTACTACATGCGCCAGGGCCGCCTCCATGACCGTCCGCGGTGCGTTGGTGCACTCCGCCGCCCAATCCCGGAACGATGAGCGGAACCCGTGCGGTACCGCGGCGATACCCAGCTGCCGCATGAGCTTGGAAAACGTTGCGTCCGACAGCGGCTTACCAGCTCGCGAGCCTGGGAACACCAGTGTCTCCCTATCCGACAGTGCCCGCGCCTGGCTCAGGATCTCCAAGGCTCGAGTCGACAGCGGTACCCGGTGGGCACGCTTCGACTTCATGCGCTCGGCCGCAACTGTCCACTCCCCCGCCTCCCGGTCCATCTCCTGCCACGTAGCCAACCGCACCTCGCCGGAGCGGGATGCCGTCAACACCAGAAACTCGAAGGCCAGCTTCACACTCATCGAGGCATCCGAAGCCCGCACCGCCTCGATTGCACCGGCCACCTTGGCATGAGGCAAGGCGCGCATGTGGGCTCTGACCTTGCTGTGCCGTGGCAGCGCATGGGCGATGGCCTCACCGGCCGGGTTGTCGCCACGGTACCCCTGCGCCACGGCCCACTTCATCACCGCACCGATGCGCTGACGTACCCTGCGTGCGGTCTCGGGCTTTTCATGCCAGATCGGTTCCAGTACCTCCAACACCTCGGCCGTTGTTACCTCCGACACCGGCATCGCACCGATGCGGGGGAAGGCATACGTAGCAAGCGTGGACTCCCACTGCGCCGCGTGTTTGGCGTTGCGCCAGCCAGGGCGGTGCATCTCGATCACCTTTGCAGCCGCTTGCGCGAAACTCGGCGTATCCCGGGCCTTGCGCTTGTCGCTCAGCGGGTCACCGCCAGCGCGTGCCAGCTTGCGGTTTGCAAACGCCACCTCGCGGGCCTCGGACAGCGACACCAGCGGCCAGCCTCCCAGGCCCAGCGTCCGTGGCCGGCCTTGGATCACAAGCCGCTGCACCCAACGCCGCACGCCCGACGGGTCCACGCGCAAGTTCAGTCCGCTGCCGTCGCAATAGAAGCCTGGCGGAGCATTGCGCACAAACTGGGCGCTCAGCGCCTTGACCGGATGCCTGCTGCCGCGCTGCTTGGGCATGGTGTCCGTCCTGCTGCCGCGATACCGTATGTAGTGGTTGTGGGCGGAGGGGTAGAACTCAGAAACAACAATCCCATATACAATTACAATCTGGAATGTAACGGATTTCGATGGAACACGCAAGGCGGTCGTAGTAACTGTAACTATCTGTATATATTGGTGTTCTAGGACATTTTAGAAAGGTAAGAGAACATGACGGAACCGTCAAATAGCGGTCACCCCCTCCGCCATGTTTTCGGTCCTTGCGGCGCCTTCAGCGGTGCGAGCGAGCTTCCGAACAAGGTTGCACCAGCCCGGTGGCCGCGAGTGCCCCGTCCCTCGGCGCGCTCCCTCGCATGTTGACAAAGCGTTGACCGGGCCTTCGGATCTTCATGGGAATATTCCCATTCATGGGAGTTTCTATGCGCCGGTGGAAATCGCGGCCGCCCGGCTGGTCCGGTATTCGTTGGACGTCGCGAGCGGGCCTTGGGCTGATCGCGGCGTTCATGCTGCCCATCCTTATCCTGGCGGTGGTCAGCATCGTCTCGATCAGTCAGCGCGCCGCAACCCGTCAGCTGCTTGTCGAGGAGCGCTACGTCCGCATTGCGGACCTAGTTACTACGAAGCTCGACGAGACCATGGCGGAGTGGGAGCGTGAGCTGCTCGACGAGCTCGGGGAGGGTCCGTGGACCGACCAGAGCGTCATCCGGAGGTTGCACGAAGCTGAGCGCACTTTCCCGGCACTGCGACCCATGCTGATGCTCGCCCCCGACGGGCGCATCGTGTACCCGGTACGGGCAAGCGACACCAATGTGGTGCCGAGCTTTTCCGCCGAGCTCGCTCGAACTCTGTTGCCGACCGATGACTCCTCGGTATGGCTCTTCGATCGAGGTCAGGACGCCGAGCTGCGAACGCACGATCTAACGATGGCAGAGCGCATGTACCGCCGCGCGGCGGGGGCGGCCGTCACCGGCACCGATCGCGTCCGCGCGCTCAACGCGCTGGCGCGCACTCAACGAAAGGTCGGTCGTTCGGTCGGCGCCGTCGAAACCTACGCGCGCATTGTCGAGATCGCCGATCCGTTCGACGCTGAGTTGTCGCGCTGGGCAGTGGTGGCACGCCTGCAGGAGAGTAACGCGCTCCACGAGAGCGGCAACGAACCGGCCGCCTGTGAGAGCACGTTCAGGGCGTTCGAATTCTTGATCGAGCACCGCTTCAACCTCGATGCCGACGTTTACGAGTTCTATCGCGGCGAGCTCGAAGCGGCCGTGCGCGGGCACCAGCTAAGCGAAGCGCAGATCCAACAGCTCGACAAGATCCTGGCGAGCGATCGTGATCTCGAGAGCGTGGATTCGTCGCTCACCGTGCTGGTTCGACAGGCATCGCAACTCGAGGCCGTCGCTACCTCCACCGGCCTTGGAAGGCGCGCCCTGCGCTCGATCTCCAACACCGACGTCTCCAGCGATCCGCGCGACGGACGCGACGCGACGGAGTGGCGGACCAGCTACCTGAACCTCCAGGCCGACGTCAGCGGCGCTACCGTGTTCGCCGAGCGTGGCAACACCGGATGGCGACTCATCCGGCGGTGGCGACCCGCCACCGTCAAGTGGCTACTGGCCTACCTGCTGGAAGAAGATGGCCCTTGGCGCGGACACGGTGTCGCCCTGCTGGATTCAGCCAACGAGATCGTGATAGCAACGACGAGCGAACCTCCGAAGGACAAGGTGACCGCCCGGATCGCCTTGGTGGCGTTGCCGGGCTGGCGCATCGCCGCCTTCCCACGCGCCGGCACCTTGGCGGCGGTGGGCCAACGCGACGTGATGGACTACGCTGTTCTGCTGATAGCCGCCTTCCTGGCCGTGGTAGGAGGGATGGTGGTCGCCACCCGCACCATCTCGCGCGAGGTGGCACTGGCGAGAGCCCGCTCGGACTTCGTGTCGAATGTCTCGCACGAGCTCAAGACGCCGCTGTCGTTGATTCGCATGTTCGCCGAGAACCTCCGGGCCGGATGGCTCCCAGAGTCCAAGAAGCCCGAGTACTACCAGGTGATGCTCGACGAGAGCGAGCGACTTTCCGGCGTCATAGAGAATGTGCTCGATTTCTCACGTATCGAGTCGGGCCGCCGCGATTTCCGCTTCCGGCCCGACGATCTGAGTCGCCTGATTGCCGATATCATCGAGCGCTACCGATACTCGTTCGAGACCGCTGGCATCGAGCTCGAGGTCAACCTTCCGACCGAGCCGGTGATGGTGCGGATCGATCGCGAGGGCATCGCTCAGGTGCTTGTGAACCTGTTGTCGAACGCCTCCAAGTACATCGGCGAGGGCGACAAGCACGTAGCCGTGACCCTGGCACCCGAGGACGATGGAGTGCGGATCGACGTCTCAGACACCGGAGTCGGCATGACCAACGAGGCCATCGAGCAAATCTTCGACCCGTTCTGCCGTATTGACAATCCCGAGCTCCGATCCGTCGCCGGCAGCGGCATCGGGCTGACCATCGTGCGCCATATCGTTGACGCGCATCGCGGTCGCATCGACGTCGAGAGCACGCCGAACCACGGTACGACCTTCACCGTTGTGCTGCCGCGCGACCCCGAGGCGCAACAACGCCGGCGTACGACGAGCCTGAAGTTCGACGAGCAACCGAACGAGAAGGATCCTCTTGAGTGAGCGCCGATCGACAATCCTGGTAATCGAGGATGAGCCTCACCTGGCCAGCGGGCTCCGCGACGCGCTCGAGCATCACGGATTCGCCGTGCTGGTGGCGGCCGATGGCGAGGTCGGTATCGAGCTGGCGTTGACCGGTCGCGCGGACCTGATTCTTCTCGACGTGATGCTGCCTAAGCGCGACGGCATTCAGGTTTGTCGGGAGCTGCGCCGAAGGGGTATCCGCACCCCGATAATCATGCTCACAGCGAAGTCGCAGGAGGGGGACAAGGTCGAGGGGCTCGATACCGGCGCGGATGACTACGTCACCAAGCCGTTCAGCGTGAAGGAGCTGCTGGCACGCGTGCGGGCTCACCTTCGTCGTGCCGGCGATGAAAACGGCGGCGGCGAACGGGTCGAGATCGGCGCTGCGGTGGTTGATTTCGGGCAATACGTGGTGTTCAAGGGCTCCGAGCAGTACGACCTCACCGACCGTGAGGTGGCCATGTTGCGGTTGATGATCGAGCATCCGCACGAGGTGATCACTCGCGATCGGCTGCTCGATGACGTGTGGGGGCTAAACGCGTACCCGACGACGCGCACTATCGACACATTCATGTATCGCCTGCGGCAGAAGCTCGAGGCCGACTCGCAGAACCCACGTCACCTGTTGACGGTGCGCGGCGCCGGCTACAAGTTCATCCCATGATCCCTGGCTTCGGTCCGACTGCCTCTCGCTCCCGGGGGGCAACGATCGTCGGCGTGACCGTCGCGCTCTGCGGCGCCATGCTCGTGGCGAATGGGAACGCCGCCGGCGCCGCGATTCCACAGGCACCCGAATCGGCGCGTCAGCTCCTGCAGCGAGCCATCCATCTCGAGGAGGCGATAGGCAATCCCGAGGCGGCCATTGCTTCGTACGAGCGAGCATTCGGCGCGCCGGATGCTGATGCACCGCTGGCGGCCGTTGCTGAGTTTCGTCTTGCGGTGTTGCTTTCGCGAGTCGGTCGCGTGGAGGAGGCGCTGGCGCACCACCGGCGGATCGTCACGAACTACGCTATGGATCCGCGACTCGGCGAGCTCGTGCGCCTGGCGCGAGCCGTGCTGGGCGACGAGCTGCGCATCGGCGTGGGCAACTCGATGGTCGCCCGCCGACTCTTGGAAGGGTCCGACGCCTACGCGTTCGGCGCGCTGTCGCCTGACGGGAGCTTCATTTCGTTCGTCGACACCGCCTCCGGTAGCCTCGCGATCCACGACCTGGACCGAGGTTTCCAGCGTGCCGTGACCGATCTCGGTAGCGCCCTCGACAGCAACATGTGGCGCTCGAGCGTTGTATCACCCGACGGCCGAAGCATCGCCTATACGCGGAGCTCGCCCGAGACTGGCTGCGAGATCCGCATCATCTCGGTGGACGGGTCCGAGGAGCGCACGGTGCTCACCGGTTGGATGCGACCTCGTCAAGTCGAGCTCAAGAGTTGGTCAACGGACGGCGGTGATCTCTTGGCCGTGGTGGATGTCGACGAAACCACCCACGAGCTAGTGCTGATCTCGATCGAAGATGGCAGCATCCGCGTGGTGGCCGAGCTGGGCGCGACGGCGTCCGTAACCGCGCGACTGTCGCCCGACGGGCGCTGGATCGCATACCACCATCGCGACGACGACGGTACCCACGATATCCTGCTGATCGCCAGCGACGGCTCGGTGACCACCAAGCTCGTAGATCACCCCGCCAACGACCTGCTGCCGATCTGGACCACGGACGGCAGGCACGTGCTGTTCGTCAGCGACCGTACGGGGACGCTGGCGGCATGGGTCGTCCAGGTAGGCCGCGATGGCCGCAGGCGCAGGGAGCCGCAGCTCGTCAAGCCGGACTTCGGGCGTAGCATCCCGCTCGGCTTTGCCGATCATGGGGCGCTGGTCTACGCGCAGCAGATCAGCCTCGACGATATCTACACCGCTACCATCGATCCGCAGACCGGCGCCATCGGTGAGCGGGTAGCTATCGGCAGCCGGTTCGTCGGGGTCAATCGTTCGCCTGCTTTATCTGCCGACGGGCGGCGCATGGTCTACTTGTCCGACCGGGGCATGCTGCCCGCCGGCCTCGGGCCCACGATTCTCGTTGTCCGCGATCTGGAGACGGGTCAAGAGCACTCCCCGGCGCCGGACCTACGTAGGGTACTGGCTCCGCGCTGGCATCCGGACGGCAGAAACCTGGTGGTCGAGGCGCTCGATCCGGACAGTCGCTGGGGTATCTATACCATCGACGTCGACACCGCCGCGGTGGAGCCGATGGTCACCTGGGACCGCCCGAGCTGCGGTTGCGCCGCCGCTCCGGCGCTGTCGCCGGACGGTCGCTTCTTGGCCTACTACCGCCCACAACTACAAGAAGGCAAGGGCGATCTGGTACTGCGCAACGTTGATAGTCGCGAGGAGACGGTGCTGATGATGGGGGCTTCGCCGGCGAATGTACGCGCCCTCTCGTTCGCCCCCGACGGCACGGTGCTGGCCGCCGCTATCCGACGCGGCGACGCAGACCAGCCGGCCAGCTGGATCCTCGAGTTCATCAGCCTGACCACGGGGGAGCGACGCGACATCACCACGCTGGGTACGAGCCCGCAGGGGGTGGACGTCATCGGCTGGACCGCCGACGGTAGCGGCGCCCTGTACGTGCGCGCCGATGACGATCGCCATTCACTCGGATGGGCCGGTACGGATGGAGTAACTCGCATTCTGGTGGACGAGCTGCCGCGCGATCTGCGAGACATCCGGCTGCACCCGCGCGACGACCGACTGGTGTTCTCCGCCGGTCGGCACCGGGCCGAGATCTGGATGCTGGAGAACCCGCTGGCGACACTCTCCGGCACCCGTTAGTGTCGTGTAACAGAGGTTCGTTGCATCTTGCTGGGTCGAGATGGGGCCCCGAAATCAAACCTTCCTCACTGTTCGTGACCTACACCAGCTGGGGTCGTCATCGCCGGCGCGCTGATCGTTCCGGGCTCTGAAAGCCCGTCGGTCAACAGAAGACCTCGCATCGTCACCGCCGCGTGCCAAAGGGCGTCCAGTCCCTGGACATGCTCGGCGCGTGCCTCGAACAGGCTGCGCTGGGCGATCAGCACCTGCGGGTACGAAGCCGCCATGCGCTCGTAGCTGCTGCGGTACAACGCATACGCCTCCTCGGCGGCAGGAATGATCTCGGCCTGGTACACCTCGACTACGGTACGGGCGTTGTCATATTCGGCGAACACAGTCGCCACCCGAGAGCGAAGTGACAGCTCGATTCGGCGCAGCGCGGAGGTAGCAAAATCCTTGAACGCCAACGCCGCGGCAATCTCGCCCTGGTTGCGATCGGAGACTGGCAACTCGATGCTGATGCCCACCTGAGCCTGCCATCCCCGCGTCTCGAGGCCGGCTTCGAACCGGTCGGTGTTCCAGCCAACGCCCGCCATCAAGGACAGGTCCGCCTTGCCCTCGGCCTGCGCGCTGCGCACCAGAGCCTCGGTGCGCAGGATCTCCATACGGGCGAACGCCAGCTCCGGGCTGCGGTTGTAGAGATCGGCGAGGACGCTTTCGTAGGCAAGCTCGGGGGCCTCGTGCGCCAAGGCTCCCTCGAGTTGCCCGATCTCCACCTCCTGGTGTCCGACGACGGCCGCGAGCTGCCGCCGTGCTGCCGCGACCTGGGTTCGCGCCCGTGACAGCGCGACGGTGGCGCGGCGCGCCTCGACAGTCGATTCGAGAAGATCCGGCCTCGCGGCGGCACCAACGTTGACCAGCTGGCGAGTGATCTCGACCGCTTCCGTGGCGATGTCGGCCAGCTGACCGCGGAGCCGCAGCAGCTCGTCGGCTGCAAGCGCGCGGTAGAAGAGCAAGCGCACATCGGTTAGCACCCGCTGCAGTTGGGCCTCGGCCTCGATGCGGGCCTGATCCTCCGAGCGGGCCGCCAGCTCGGTGCGATAGCGACGCTTCCCTCCGAGCAGGATCGGTTGCTCGAGAAGCAGCATGTGCTGGCTGCCGTCGCCCGGACGCTTGAAAGAGATCTCCTCACCGACGTACGCGATCTGTGGGTTGGGATAGCGACCCGCCTGGTCGCGGTGCCCTATGGCAGCAGCGATGCCGGCCTTCGCCTGGACCAGCGTCGGGTTGTTGGCCGTCGCCAGCTCTTCGAGCCGCTCGAGGCTGAACACCTGGCCGCTGGCGCGCTCCGACGTACTCCGGGCCCCACTCGCCGAGACCCCATCGAGTCGTTCATTTGAGTCCGCGACTTGTTGCGCCCCCACCGGGCTGGCGAGAAAGCTCTGAGACGCGACGCAGATAAACGCCGCGGCAGTGAAACGCATCGACCAGCCGCTCATCGTGAGCCTCCGCGCGGCGCGTGGGGGACGGAAGCCAGGTCGGCCCGCGTCCGCAAGGCTTCGACCTCGTCGTAGAGATCGGCCTCGAGAACCCGGAGGATCGTCATCATGCCCATCGAGCCCCCGGACCAAGTCGGCCGCATGCCATGGGTCTCGGGCTTGGCGACCATCGCATCCATGGCCATGAAGTGGTCCTGCGGGAAGCCGGGCACCTGACGGGCATCCGCGGTGCTGGCGCCATGCTGCATCTGCGGCGCCGTGTTCCCCTGCGCAGCGCTGTGCATCGGCAGGTTGTTGACCGGGCGATCACGCATGGCGCCGAACCCGATGGCGCGACCCATCGAGGGGCCGTTCTCATCCGATAGCGCCGCCCCGCCCGAGATGCCCATACCGGCGTCCATGTTGCCGCCTGGCGCCATTCCACCCATCGTATGCATGGGACCGACCATCGACGCCATGTGGTTCATCATGTGGTGCGGCAGGTGGCAGTGGAGCATCCAGTCGCCGGGGTTGTCGGCGACGAACTCCACGTCACGCGCCTGCGCCACCCCCACGAGCTCGGTGTTGCCAGGTATCCAGGCGGTCTCTGGAATCCGCCCGCCCTCCGTGCCGGTCGTAACCCATGTGTGTCCATGCAGGTGCATCGGATGGTGGTCCATGCCCAGGTTGACGAAGCGGAGCCGCACCCGGTCGCCCCGTCGAACGATCAACGGGGTGGTATGCGGCCCGGAGCGCCCGTTGAGGGTCAGCCAGTTGAACTCCATGGCAAGCGAGTTCGGCACGGAGTTGTCGGGGAGAATCGCCCACTCCTGCAGGACGAAGCCGAAATCGCGATCCACGGGGGGCGAATACGGCTGCCGCGGGTGGATGATGAACAGCCCCACCATGCCCATCATCTCCTGCATCGCCATGTGCGAGTGGTAGAAGAACGTGCCGTGCTGGTGCACCTCGAACTCGTAGACGAACGTCTCGCCCGGAGCGATCGGATCCTGAGTCACCCCCGGAACGCCGTCCATGTCGATCGGGACCTGGAGCCCGTGCCAGTGCATCGAGGTGATCTCCGGGAGTCGGTTCTCCACCACGATGCGCAACCGATCGCCCTCGTCGACCTCGATCGTCGGTCCGGGCGTCGAGCCGTTGTAGCCCCAGGTATCGAAGCGCCAGCCTGGCAGAAACGATCGCTGGCACACCTCGGCCACCATGCGGAAGACCTTCACGTCGCCTTCGCGCGTAAACGGCAACTTGCCCACGTCTGGCGAGTGCACGCGAGTAGATAGCTCGAGATCGTTGGATCGAGGGGGGCCGAGATCGGCGCGCCTCCCTGCGAGCGGCCCCGCTATGGTCGGGTTCTCGGGTCTACCGAGAGCCTGGCGGGCGGAGAGCACTCCAGCGGCGGAGAGCGCACCGCCTGCGATGAACGATCGGCGGTTGTGTTCGGTCATGTCGATACTCGTGTTGGCCTGTGCCAGGCGAAAGAGCGGTCGGACGGAAGTCGGGAATGCTGCCGGCCGAGGATGGACCTGTAGAACTCGTCGGTCCGCATGAGCCCGGGGTGGCGCGGTCGTCGCCCGCGCCGATCGGCTAGTCGATCCGAGCTGAAGGAAGCCGACGCTCAGACGAGCGGCACGTGCTCGACCGCCGCTGTGGGCGCGCTGGGTGCGATCACCGACGCGAGCAGCGTCCTGGCGCTATTGGCGATGGTAGGTCCAATGGCCACCACCGTCGGGACCTGAAAGTGTGTAGCACAGTCGGCCACGCAGGCCCCGACTCCAGCGTGTCCGTGATCTTCACTCTTGGGGGACGCGCCAACCCCCTCGACCGATGCATCGCCGGTGTCCGCCACGCTGCTCTCGTGGCTCGAATCCTGGGTCACGTCAGACTCGCGATGCGAGTGCATCCGCAATCGATCCCCATCGTCCGATGCGCCCATCAAGCACGGGGATGATGCGGTGGCGACCGGCGCCAGCGAAATTGCTGCAACAACCAGGAGTCGGAGCACTAGTTACCAACAGCTGGTGAACGGAGAGCAATAGCGGCCATCTGAAGCGTCGCTGGCTCATCCAATTGCCTCCAGACGAAGATCACTCGCTCGCCTGCGCGAGCCATTCGCGGGAAACCACTGGACCGGCTCGGGCTGGTCTCCGCAAGCACGTTGACAGCACCCACCGCACCATCGATATCTACCGTCCGATAACGGATCTCGGCGTCGGCTCCGTGGGCGGTGAGCCATGAGACGATAACGGTGTCGGTATTGATCCACTCCAGATCGACACGGCCAAGCGTGGCCGCTTCGGCGGTGCCGCGCTCCACCAGCACCGGCGGACTGAAGCTCGTTCCATAGTCGTCGGTGAAGGCCACCTTCACTTCCGGTGTGCCGGCAACCAGCCCGAACCATGCGACCGCCCCCAGATCACCTTGCGCGGCTACCGAAGGCCCGTTGACCGGACAGCCGGGGATCATCCACTGGTCGTCGCCGACGGCGACCGGCTCGCTCCAGCCGGTCGAATCACGCGTTACTACGGAGACGTCACGCACCTCCTCCGAGGAACGGTCGCGGTAGGCGACCATGAGCGTGTCGCCTATGTATACGGCCGAAGTTTGGCAGCAATCGCAGATCCGTGTGTCGAGCAGTTGCTCGGGATCCGCTTGGCCATCACCACCGTAACGACGTGACCGCAGCGTCATCTCCGCACTGGACTGATCGGAGGCTGACGCAGAGTTGCGGCCATCGAGCCAGACCGCCGTAAAGCCACTATCTGGCTCCGGAACCAGAGAAACGAAGCCATGCTCGGTCTGGGTGCCATCCTCGTGCGGGCGGAACGACTCCGACCAAGTCTCGCCGCCATCCAGCGAGCGACTCAGCCGCACGTCGTAGGCATAGGTCCCCTCGCCGCTGCTCTCCATCCAGTGGGCCACCAATTCTCCACCCGGCGTCGCGATGAGCGACGGGAAGTCGGCCCAGTTGACGAAGAAGTCGCGGCTGCTGGCCACCGTACGCGCCTGCGACCATGATTCGCCGGTCAGCGTCGAGAAACGCAACGCCCACTCGTCGTCCGGCTGCGGCTCCAGCCAGCTCATATGCAGCTGTCCGTCAGCGGCGAAGAGATTCGCCTCGCCGCTCCCGCGTAGCACTTCCGGAACCGCCAGAGGTCGTGGCGCATCGAGCAGCAGAACAACATCGCCCGAGTCACCGGAAGTTACCGCGCACGCCGCCGTGGTGACCAAGATCATCGCAGCCAGGCCGAGGCCTGCCGTACGCCCGCATTTGGTTGTGGCAGCTCTCACAAGTGTTCCTCGATATGCAGGTCAGGACACGCGCCTATGCGGGTCACGCTACGCGCATCGTCGCTCGCGGCGTGTCCAAGAGTCAACAGCGAGCACCCGGCGCCGTCTCCGCCGGAACGGCTCCAGAAAAGACGGGCGGGCGGGCAGCTGGCCTCCGAGGTGGTTATCTTCGCGGCCGGCGGAGCAGCCCACCGCCAAAGCGATATCCGACGCTAGCGTCGATAGCGCACCTCGCCGCCCAGGATGGTCAGGTCGACGCGGGTAGCGAGGATCCGATCCGCTGGAACCTCGAGAATATCCTGCGAGAGAACCACGATGTCGGCCAGCTTGCCAGGCTCTAGTGACCCCTTGAGGTGCTCCTCGAACGCGGCGTACGCACTGTTGATGGTGTAGGAGCGCAACGCCTCCTCGCGGGTCATGCGCTGCTCCGGGTAGAAAGCGGCGCCGTCGGCCATGATGCGCGTAACCGAGGCATAGTAACTAGCGATCGGATCGATGTCCTCGACCGGCACGTCGCTTCCGTTCGTCACCAACGCGCCGGAGTCGATGAGGTCGCGCCACACGTATGTCCGGGTCTTGGCACGCTCGTCACCCAGTCGCAATGGAACCCATGGTCCGTCGGAGGTGGCATGTACGCCCTGCATCGCAGCGACCACGCCGAGGCTTCCGAAGCGCGGGATGTCGTCGGGGTGAATATGCTGCGCGTGCTCGATGCGCCACCGCAGCTCGCGTCCATCGACGCCGGCCGCCTTGAAAGTGCGCGCGTACAGGTCGAGGACCTCGCGATTCGCACGGTCGCCGATGGCGTGCGTGTTCACTTGGAAGCCATGCTTGGCAGCGACCGCCGCCGTGCCTTCGATGTCCTCCACCGGCTCCAGCACCAAGCCGGGGCTGTCCATGTCCACGTAGTTCTCTAGCAACCAGGCACCGTGAGAGCCGAGCGCCCCGTCGATCTGGCGCTTGATGGAGCGCACCGCAAGAAAATCGTTGCCCTCGGGGATGATTCGGTACTGTGGCAGCATCCGATCCATCTCCTCGTTCGAGTGGCCGCGCACCATCACGTAAAGACGGACCGGTAGGTGGCCCGCAGCCGCCATGGCCCTGAAGCGATCGATGGAGGCAAACCCGGCGCCGGCGTCGTGGAAGCTGGTTACCCCCTTGCTGAGCGCTTCGGCGCCGGCTAGCTCTACCTGGCGACGGAACTCCGCCTCGCGTTCGGCATCGGTGCGCTCCGCATCGGCCGCTCGCGAGACACCGTTCACTAGTCCTTGAGCTCGTTCTCGCAGCAACCCGGTGGCGCGGCCCTGGGCGTCGCGCACAATGGTGCCGCCGTCGGGGTCACCCGTAGCACTGTCGATGCCCGCCAACGTCATCGCCAGCTCGTTTGCGAATGCCGCGTGGCCGCTAGCGTGCCCTAGAACGACCGGGTTGTCCGGTGTGACCTCGGAAAGTCCATCATGCAGCGGCACACCATCGACATTCGGTGTCGGCGTCGAGTCCCACTTCTCCTGGTGCCAGCCG
Source organism: Acidobacteriota bacterium (assembly GCA_965205505.1). Taxonomy (GTDB): domain Bacteria; phylum Acidobacteriota; class UBA890; order UBA890; family WLXD01; genus DASCOT01. The sequence continues at coordinate 153,035 of CBDBHB010000009.1, read as the reverse complement.
CGGCCGAAGATCCATTCCCCGGGATCGACCAGGCGCGCTGCTGCTCCGACCATGTCGATGATCTGCTGCCACGAGGTCACCGTGGTCAGGTCGAGGATCATCTTCGAGCGACCCAAGCTGAGGTAGTGGCCGTGGCTCTCGATGAATCCCGGGATTGCCAGCCGTCCGTCGAGCTCGATCACCTCGGTGTTTGTATCGATGTACGCGGTGATCGCCTCGTTGCTCCCGGTGGCCAGAATCTGGTGCCCGCGGACGGCGATCGCCTCCGCGAAGCTGAAGTCGGCGTCGACGGTGGCGACCCTACCGCCCCGCAGCACCAAGTCGGCAGTCGACTGAACGGAGGAAGCCGATCCGCTGATACCGAGTACTGCCAGCGCCGCAAGCAACAATCCCGTCGACGTGCTTCGTTGCATGACTGCCCTCATTCCGTTTCGAGCCTGCGGCGGGTTCTGTGAGCGTTTGCTCAGACCGCACAGTTTCGCATTTTGTGACCGGTTGACCCGGGAGCTTACGTCCTCGCGATGATAACTTTGGGGCCGCTACAGCTCGTTGTCGAGCCCCTCTACTTCAACCCGACGGCAAGACCATGCGCAAGACTCTATTTGCTGTACTCGTGGTACTGTTCGCCGCCGCTGGTGCGGCTGCGCAGGACACCGACACCGCCCAAGACCCGCGCCCGATGACCGTGGACGACGCCCTCGACCTGGTCAATGTCGCCAACGGCCTCATATCACCCGACGGTGAGTGGGTGCTGTACACGCAGCGAACGCTCACCTGGGACGACAACAAGTACGAGACCAAGGTGTACATGGTGCCGTCGACTGGCGGCGAGGCGTTCCAGTATGTCGGCGAAGGCGGGGGCAGCGACTTCAAGTTCTCGCCCGACGGCGAGTACCTGACGTTCAAGCGCAGTAGCAGCGATGGCTCAGCAGCCAACGCTCCGGGCGGCGGTGGCCCGGCTGCTGGCGGCCCCGGCGGCAGTAGCGCCAAGCAACAACTCTTCATCATGCGCACCCGCGGCGGGGAAGCGGTTGCCCTCACCGAGCACGCTACGTCCGTGGGCACCTATCTCTGGTCGCACGATTCGAAGCGCATCTTCTTCGTCGCCGACGACGAGCGTCCCGAGGACGATCGCAAAGAGATGGACAAGGGCGCCGATGCGATCTTCGTCGACGAGGGGCCCAACGGCCAGACCCGCGGGCAATGGTCGAACCTCTGGGCGTTCGATCTGAAATCTCGGGAGGAAGAACAGCTCACCGAAGAGCACTTCCTGATCAGCAGCTTCGATCCATCTCCGGATGGGAAGTGGGCCGCCCTCGCGGCTCGCTACTCTAATCGACGCAATGACGCCGACAGGACGGAGCTGTTCTTGCTCGACCTTGTCAGTGGCGAGAAGACGCGCCTGACCGAGAATCACGCCCCCGAGGGCGGCGTTCTCTGGGCGCCCAACAGCTCGCAGTTCCTCTACGCGGCTGCCGACGACAGTAGTTGGCTGAATCGCAACACCAAGCTATGGCTGATGGACGCGGAGCTGGCCGAGCACCGCAAGATCTCGGGCTCCTTCGACGGCGAGCTCCGTAGCCCGGCGTGGACTCCCGATGGTCGCTACGTCCTCTTCGCGGGCACCGAAGGCACCCGCTGGAACATCTTCCGGCTCGACGTCGAGTCGGGCGATGTGGAGCGCATCACGAACCTCGACGGTGTGGTGGGAAGCCTGTCGTTCTCCGTCGATCGAACGCGCTTCGTATACGGCTACACCGACTTCGACTCACCCACCGACCTGTTCGTGGGAACGGTCGAGAATTTCGAGCCGCTGCAGGTGACCGACGCTAACCCGCAGCTCGACGATCTAGCGCTCGCCGACATGAAGCTCTTTCGGTGGGAGAGCAACGACGGCATGGAGATCGAAGGGCTGCTACATCTGCCGCCCGGTCATGTTGAAGGAACGCCGCTTCCGTTGATGCTCAACATCCACGGGGGCCCAGCCGGAGCCTTCTCGAACAGCTTCCGCGCCATGTACCACATCTACGGTGGGCTTGGCTGGGCATCTCTATCGCCCAACGTACGCGGATCGTGCTGCTACGACGACTACCTGCGTGAAGGGAACACGTTCGAGCGAGGGGATGGCATTGGCTTCGGCGATTTCCAGGACCTGATGACCGGAGTCGACGCGCTGATCGAGCAGGGAATTGCCGACCCGGAGCGCATGGGAGTACGCGGCTGGAGCTACGGGGGCATCCTCGGCGGCTGGACGATCACCCACACCGATCGCTTCAAGGCGGCGAGCATCGGTGCGGGTGTTTACGACTGGACCTCCGAGTACGGGCCCGGCTTCAACAACGATGTGCGGTTGTGGCACATCGGCGGAACACCTTGGGAAAACCCCGAGGCATGGCGAAACCAGTCTGCACTCACCCACGCGACCAACGTGACCACGCCGACGCTACTCATCCATGGAATGAACGACCGCACCGATACCGAGCAACAGAGCATGATGTTCTTCACGGCGCTCAAGGACATCGGCAAGGCGCCCGTACGGTACATGCGCTTCCCGCGCGAGCCGCACGGGTTCCGTGAGCCGCGCCACCAACGGCGCCGCGACGCCGAGGAGATCCGCTGGATGCAGGAGCACGTTCTCGGGCAAGATTGGAGTCCGGCCGAGCGACCGGCGAAGGAAACTCCGGCCAACGACGACGAGGATGCATCGCGCCAGTAAGCGCTAGGTCTGGCAGGCGGGTCGCGACGCAGCCGGGGTGGGTGCGTCTGAACCCTCGGAACAGCTCCCCTCTGAGTCGGCTAATGAAGATCCTTTTGTGGGACATCGACGGAACTCTCCTGAACACCGACCGCGCCGGCATGTACGCGTGGGTGCAGTCGCTTGGTGAGGAGCACGGTAGCCCGGTAGACGTGGGCAGCATGAACGCGGCCGGCATGACCGACGGTGGGATCGCCAAAGACGCCATTACCGACGTGCTTTGCCGCGAGTACTCTGCCGAGCTCGCGGCTTCGCTGCTCGACCGCTACGTCGAGCTGTTGCCGGACTGGTTGGAACGCCGTACTAACGGCTTCATCCATCCCAACGTGCCTGAGATTCTGGAAGCTGCCGCCGTGCGCGTCGACGTCGAGAATGCCCTCCTGACGGGCAACATCGAGGCAGGTGCCCGGCTGAAGCTGGACCACCACGGGATCCTGAAGTACTTCGAGTGGGGTGCGTTCGCCGACCACGGCATCAAACGCCGCGACATCGCTCGGCACGCGCGCCGGCAAGCTGAGGCACGACACGGCGACACCATCGAAGCGCTCTACGTGATCGGTGATACGCACCACGACGTCGATTGCGGCAAGGCGATCGAGGCACGAACGATAGCGGTAGGAACAGGTCCGTTCAGCGCCGACGAGCTAGCCAACCACGAGCCGTGGTGGGCCGTCGAACACCTGCCCGAGGCGGATGCATTCCTCGCCCGACTGGACAACGCCTGAGGTCGCTCGAATCAGGGTTCCGAGCGGCCCGCTGCTAGCGTCGACTCTCTGTATCCGCATGTCATCGCACGGTCGCCAGGCGTCGCCGAGGTCGCATCAGCGCGAGCAGGCACAACGTACCCAACCCATAGTCGTGTAGCTGCGTGAGCACGTGGGTGGCGAAACCAGCGAGCACCGCCTGATCTTGGGTCAGGCCTAGCTGTGTGAAGCCAAGGGCGAAGGCAGCCTCCCAGGTCCCGAACGCACCCAGGCCGCTGACCGGAAGCATTGCCGACAGCTCGGCGCCGGCAACACCCAGGAACGACTCGAAGAAGCCCAGCGAGCCCCATGGAATGCCCAGGGGTACTAGCACCGACTGCAGAATCAGGTAGTGGGCGCCGAACTTGGTAATGCGGACGCCACACGACAGGAGGACAGCCGGTATCAGGTCACCGCGACGGTGGACTTGGACAACCTGGCCGGCGGTCTCGGTGAGTGTCTGCGCTCGCAGGACTCGACCGGCCAGGCGTAGTCCAGGCGCCAGAAGCACTAGCGCCACCACCGAGACGGCGAGAAGAATCCCGGCAAGCGCCACCAACATGCCACCGGCTTCGACGCCGAAGCCAACCACCGCCAGCGCCAACAGCAGCATCGGTGCGATGACGATCATGTCGAGCACCAGCGCCAAGAAGAACGAGCTGAGCGCGTCGGGCAGCGGCACACCGGCGCGCGTCGTAACCAGCCAGACGTAGACCAGTGTGCCGATGCGGGCCGGGAGAAGGTCGGCAACCATACCGCGGACAACCGTGATCAACGTCAGCGCCCCGAGCGGCACGCGCTCCTGCAGCAGCGCCCGATAGCGCATGACCCGAAAGGCGATCATCAGCCAGAAGACCACCAGCCCCAGGGCCAGCCCCGGCAACCAAGCGCCTCGGATCGCCTCGACAACCGCCCCGATCCCGAGATCGCCCAGCAGCCACCGCACGAGGACAACGGTGATTACGATCGAGATGCCGAACCGAACCAGTCCCGATCGCCCTTTGCTCACTCGGGGACGTCAGCCGCCGCGGGCGGGGGCGGATCGGATTGCCGCTCGTGTCCGCGCCTACGGATGACCTTGGCAGGCACCCCGCCGCAAACCGCCATCGGCGGTACCGAGGTCGTCACCACAGCGCCCGCCGCAGCAACGCTACCGCGGCCCATAGTCACTCCCGGAAGGATCGAGACCTTCGCCCCGAGCCAGTTGTCGCCCTCGAGGATCACCCCCTCCTCCGACTCGCGCAGTCCCTGCTGCGCCATCGCCAGATCGAGGCAGTCGATATCGTAGTTACCGCCCCCGGCGATGTAGCAACCCGGCCCGATGATCTGATCGGCTCCGAGCTCGACGCGGCAACGGTTGACCGCGTGGATGACGGTCTGCGTGCCAATCCCGGAGCCTGCCCCGATCCGCACAGTTCCTCCTTTGCACGAGACCGTCACGTTGTTGGCCAGGATCACGTCGTCGCTGATGTCGATCGCCTTGGCGGCATCCTCGCTGCGAGCGTCGAGAATGCATCCATCGCTCACCACCACCCGCTCGCCCAGATGGATGCGGTGTGGATGGCGCAGGATCACATTGACCCCGAACACCACCCCCTTGCCGCAGTTGCCGAGCAGCCCCGGCCACAGGCTCTTGCGTAGGAACAGCCCCAGCGCGCCGGGAATGATCGCTAGCCAGCTACAGATCTCGAAATAGACGAGCGCGCCCCAGCCGGGCTGCCCGACGATCACCCGACAGTACCGCTGCAACGCGGACCCACCCTCCGTGATTGTCGCCTGCGTCTTCGTCTGCGTGGCCATTGTGTCTAACACCCTAACGGAACCCGCTGCCGGGGGTCACGCGGTGGAACATGCTTGCGCCCTGCTCCTCGCAGATCCCTATGCCGTCGCTCTGGCGGAGCCATGGGGCGCAGCGCTCGACAACCGGTCGGTGAGCTCGAGCAGCGAATCGACGCTCTCATTCTCGAAGTACAGCCGATACCAGAACTCGAGATTGATCAGGATCCACAGCCGGTAGTCGTGATTGGCGCCGCCAGCCATGTGCTCGTCGATGATTCCGTGCACGTGGGCCGCGTCGAAGATCCCTTGATCGATGAAACGCGATTCGGCGAACAGGTTGCGAATGAATGGTTGTAGGTCGGTGCGCATCCAGCGGCCGAGCGGAAAACCGAAGCCCTGCTTCTCACGGTCGATGAGCTTGCGGGGCAGGTAGCGCGCCGCCACGACCTTCAGGATGTGCTTGAGGTCGCGACCCTGGAGCTTCATCGCTCCGGGGATCGATGCGGCAAACTCGACCACCTTGTAGTCGATCAGCGGCGGGCGTGCCTCCAGCGAATGCGCCATCGACATCCGGTCGACGATCGGCAGCAGGTGGTCGGGCATGCGCGTGTTGAGGTCGGTGTAGAGCATGCGATCGACGAGATCATCCACGCCCTCGGCGTCGAACCACTGCAGGATCTTCGCCACCGAGTCATCGTCGTCGATCTTGGCGCGAGCCTCGGCGGTAAACAGCTGCTCCTTGGCCTCCGGCGTAAAGCGCAGGAAGCTCATCGCATGGGCGTAACGCGCGCCGCTGTCGTGGAAGGACATCTCATTTACCCACAACATTTTCTGCGCCAGGCTCTTGTAGCCGAACGACTCCGGGACCAGCTGGATGAGGCGGCGCATGACCTGGCGGCGCAGGAAGGCCGGCAACAGGCAGTACAGGTCGACCAAGCGTTGGCCTGCGAAGCGATCGTAGCCGGCGAAGTTCTCGTCGCCACCGTCGCCCGAGAGCACCACCTTTACCTGCTCGGCTGCCACCTCGGAAACCAGGTACACGCCAACGCCGAAAGGATCGGACGGCTCATCGAGGTGGTAGACCATCTTCGGCATCAGGTGGATCAGGTCGGCTTTGACGATGCGCTCGTTGGCCGCCAGCCCGTACTGCTCGTTCACCATGCGCGCGTACGGCAGCTCGTTGTAGTCCTGCTCCTGCACGCCGATGGAGAAGGTGGGAATGGAGGCACTCCCGACCTTCGACATCATCGCCGCGATCAGGCTCGAGTCGATCCCACCGCTCAGGAAAGCGCCGACCGGCACGTCGCTGAGCATGTGCATCTGAACGGTCTCGAGCAGCAGCTCCTCGAGACGGTCGGCCACCTCCGTCTCGCTCGCTTCGAGCTTGTTGCTGAAATCGAAGCTCCAGTACCTATCGATCTCGATCTTTTCGTCCTGCCAGATCAACCGCGACGCTGCGGGCAGTTTCTGGATTCCCTCGAAGAGCGAGTACCGGTCGGGGATGAATCGCAGCGACGTATAGTGCCAGAGGGCGTTCAGATCCGGGCGCCGATCGACGAGTCCCGAGGCAAGCAACGCCTTGATCTCGCTGGCGAACAACAGCTGGCCGTTGACCTGAGCAAAGAATAGCGGCTTCTGGCCCATGTGATCGCGGGCCAGCACGAGCCGGCGCCGGGGGCCATCCCAGATTGCGAACGCGAACTGGCCGCGCAAGTGTTTCACGCAGTCGGGACCGTGGTCCTCATACAGGTGGAGGATGGTCTCAACGTCCGTATGAGTGCGGAATACGTGCCCCGCGGTCTCGAGTTGCTGGCGCAGCGCCGGCGAGTTGTAGATCTCGCCGTTGGACACCATCTGGATGCTGCCGTCCTCGTTGGCGATGGGCTGCGCACCGCCGTCGACATCGATGATGCTCAGGCGCCTGTGTCCCAGCGCCACCGATGCGTCGCGGAAGAAGCCGTTGCCGTCGGGCCCTCGATGCGACAGCGCCTCTGTCATCGGCCCCACTACATCGTGGTGATCGCGGGTCAGGATGCCGGTGATGCCGCACATTGCGCTAGAGATAACCCTCGTCCCGGTACCAGTCCGCGGTTCGGCGCAAGCCCTCATCGAGATCTACGCTCGGAGCGTAACCGAGATCGCGACGCGCCTTGGAGATATCGAAGGCACGGTTCTGCCGGTACCAATCGACGCGCCGGGGAAAGATCGGCGGGGCAATGTGGAACGGCTTGCAGACCTTCTCGAAAACGTGGCCGGCGATCACCAGCGGCCACACCGGGAAGTGGCGAATCTTTACATCGACGTCCATGGCTCCGCCCACCGCGCGTACGAGATCCTCGATCGATACGTACTCTGCGTCGGCGATCAGGTAGGCCTCACCATCGCCTTTGCCTGGCTCCTGTGCCAACACCAAGGCATCGACCAGGCTGTCGATGTACAACGGATGGTAGAGGGTGCGACCATCGCCGAACATCGGAAAGGAGCCGTTGGCGACCCGGCGGAAGATCATGAAGAAGCGTTCCGGGTCGCCCGGGCCGTAGATCGCCGCCGGCCGTAAGATGACGGTTGGTAGCCCGCGCGACGGATACTCGAGCACAACAGGCTCAGCGTTGTACTTGGTCTGCTGGTAGTAGTCGGCAGCGTTGATCGGCGCGTCCTCGGCTGCGGGAGGATCGTCCACGTTGCCGTGCACACCGCACGTACTGCAGTAGATGAGCTTCTTGACGCTGTGTCGCAGCGACGCCTCGAGTACGGTGCGCGTGCCCCCGACGTTGACCTCGTCGTAGTAGCTGTTCGGCACGTCGAGCTCGCGGAAGGCAGCCGCCAGATGGTGGACAATGTCCACGCCTTGGGTGCAGCGCGCCACCGTGTCTGCGTCGGTCACGCTACCGATCACTACCTCGGCACCCCAGTCATGGAGCTCTTGCGTTCTGACGCCTTCCTTGTAGTCGAGCGCCACCACCTCGTGTCCGTCGTCGAGCAGCCGTTTGACCAGTGCCTTGCCGGTAAACCCGGTGCCACCGGTGACCAAGATTCTCATCGTCATCAGGTCTCGATGCGTCGGGCGCCATAGATGCGCCGCAGGGCTGCAGCGGAAGCGTCCCAGGAGAACTCGGCTCGCGCTCGCGCCCGACCACGCTCGCCGAGCTCACTCGCGAGTTGAGGCGATGTGGTCAGGGTCTCGATGCAGTCGACAAGCTGGTCGACCGAGCCCGAGGAAGCATAGCAGCCACTATCTGCCAATATGACACGGTTGTTGGGTGTGTCGAAACAGGCCACCGGCAGGCTGGCCGCCATGTAGTTGAGCAGCTTGCCGCTGGCTTCGCCACTATCGCTCTCCTTGGGCTCGAGCGCCGCATTGGCGAGCGCCAGATACTCGGCGATGGTCTCGAACTCAACTCGCCCCGTAATCGTGCAGCGGGATTCGAGCCCCTGTGAGCGGAGGAATGCTGCAGTCTCGCCTGTCGGATAACCGATGACGAGGAAATGCACCGGCAGGTCGCGCTCCGCCGAGCGCAGGATCGCGGCGTGCAGAGCCTCCACTCCTTTCACCGCCAGTAGGGAGCCAGAGTAGACGACCACCGGCAGGCCTGCGGGCAGCCCCAGCTGGTGGCGCAACCGATCCACGGACACCGCGGACGGCGCCTGTACGTCGACCCCGTCGGCAACGAGATGCAGGCGCGCGGCAGGCACACCGAAGCGATCGCGGGTGATCTCGAGGCTGCTCGGCGAAGAGCAGACGATGTGCTCCGGGAGCCGATCGATGAGCCATTCGGCACGCTCGAACAACCAGCGCAGCAGCCGCAGACGATTGAAATAACCGTGCGCCTCGAGCTCGCCCGTCAGACTGCCCTGCATATCGAAGACCAACGGCAGACGGCGCCAGAAAAACATCGTTCGGGCGGCCCACCCGATCAAGGCGCCCTCGTGGAGGTGGCCGTGCAATACGTCGGGCCGACGGCGCGCGATCGAACCGCACACTTTGAAGAACAGCAGCACATCGGCGACGTACTTGAACGGCGACGGACCCGCGTCAACGCGGTCGTATCCGGGAACTCGCCGGATGCGCTCGGTATCGATTCCCTCCACGTCGCGACCATGCTGGTAGGTACACAGCCAGCACTCCAGGCTGCTTCGCTGCAGCGCGCGGATCAGGCCGTCGATGCGGATATGACAGCCGCGGTCGGAAAAGAAAGGTGTCGGGCCGATGTGCAGGACACGCATCGGGGCGGTGGTCGAGCGGCGGTCTCCGGATCTCATTGAGGGCCGCGTTCCAGACCGCGATAGTCGGGGAATTGTCGCACCACGTGCTCGAGCTCCGCCGATCGGCGCACCGGATCCCATCCCAGCTCGGCACCCATGAGTGACGCTGCCCGATCGAGCGACTCCGAGCCAGGATGACCGAGCGTACCGAGGCCGGAGCGCCGAAAGACGAAGTCGTCAAGGTGGCAGGCCATCTCTGAACGCGCTGCCCAAACTGCCTCAGCGGCGATCACGCCGCGATCTGCGGCGAGGCAGTCGCCGAGCCCAGCGGCCGATTCAGCCAGCGACACCACCGCACCACAGTCGGTGCCGTAGCTGTTCACCAAGTGATCTACGGTCGCCTCCGGCAACTCGGCGTGGCGCTTGCGTTGAACCTCGCGGAACTGCTCGAGGTCCGGAATGTCGCCCGACGCCAGGCTTACCTGGCGCGTTCGCCCAGATGCGGCGCCTTTGCCCAGACTGGCGACAATGCAGTCTACGGCACGCTCCGCCAACAACCGAGCGGTGGTGTATTTGGCACCGAGAACGGAGAACAACCCCGCGACGCCGTCGGTCTCCTCGTGGTTGACGACGCGGTAGTCGCCGGTACCTTGGTAGACGGTGGGCCGGATCTCTTCCTCGGCCAACGGGTACAGACCCGCGAACGCATAGCGCACGTCGGACAGCGACAGCGTGCCAGGCCCGAGTGCCGAATTGATCTCGCCGATTAGCTCCTGGGCGTCATCGGCAGTGGGCCGCAGATCGTCGAGGTCGCCGTGGTAGGGCCCGTACGTCGTACCGATGAGCGAGTGTCCACGCCACGGGATAATGAACACGTGGCGCCCGCCTCGATGGATTACCGACTGACTCGGTCGCCGCGTCGGAAGCGCCACCGCGCAGCCGTCGGTCAGCGCCGGTGTCACGATGTGGGTGCCCTTCGACACCCCGGTCAGTATCGGCGTGACGGAGCGGGTCTCGAGCTGAGCGTTCAGCCGCCCGATCCACGGGCCGGCGGCGTTCACTACTATGCTGGCGCGAATCTCGAACGTATCGCCGCTGCCTTCGCCGAAGCCGCTGCCGATGCGATCGGTTGCCTCGACGCCGCAAACCCTGTCGCCGGCCACCAGGAAGCGATCTGCGGCAATGTAGTTGGCCACGACAGCGCCAGCGCGGGAGGCGCTGTCGACAAAGGCCAGGGTCATGCGCTCCGAGCTAAGCATGTGGCTCTCGTGAAACAAGCGGCCGCCGGACAAACCGGTAGACGCAAGACCCGGAATCCTCGCGACGACCTGCGCGGGCCGCAGTCCGCTGCCCGCCGGCACGCGCTTGCCCGGATCACGCAGCAGGCGGCGATGGCCGGCGCACAGGATCGTGTACAGCAGCATCCCGGCGTTCAGCAGCGTCTTGCTCTTGGAGATGCCGCGGTATGTCGGCACCACGAAGGGCACGTAGTGCGTCAAGTGCGGCGCCAGGTTCTGAAAGTAGATTCGCTCCTGTGCCGATTCGCGTACTTTGTCGAAGCGCAGCTGCTGAAGGTAGCGCAGGCCGCCGTGTAGAAGCTTGGACGACGCCGCCGAGGTCGCGGCGCCGAAGTCGCCCTTGTCGACAAGAGCGACCGTCAGCCCCCTCAGGGCTGCATCGAACGCAAGACAGGCGCCGGTGATGCCGGCACCGACGATCAGAACGTCGTATTGCCGCGCCTGTAACTCGTTCGGGCAGCGTTTCATTCCTGGTATTGCTTGGCGACCCACTCGCGGTAGCTACCGTCGAGGATGGCTCTCCACCAGTCCTCGTTGTCGAGGTACCACCGTAGGGTGGCGCGGAGGCCGTCCTCGAACAGCGTAGAAGCCGTGAACGCGAGCTCTCGGTGAAGCTTCGAGCTGTCGATCGCGTAGCGCCAATCGTGACCGGGGCGATCGCGCACGAAGCGAATGCCATCCGCGCAGCTCCCGCCGCTCGATGGCGCGCAATCGGGGAACCGTTGCGCCAGCGCCGCGTCGGACGCGAGCTCCTCATCCATCAAACGGCAAAGCAACCGCACGAGGTCGATGTTTCGCCACTCGTTGCCGCCGCCGATGTTGTAGGTCTCCCCAACGCGCCCGCCCTCCAGGATGCGCTCGATGCCGGCACAGTGATCGTCTACGTGTAGCCAGTCGCGCACGTTCATGCCGTCGCCGTACACCGGGAGCTCCTTTCCGGCGAGCAGGTTGACGATCATCAGCGGAATGAGCTTCTCGGGGAACTGGTAGGGACCGTAGTTGTTGGAGCAGTTGCTGGTCGTGACCTGGAGCCCGTACGTATGGAGGTAAGCTCGAACCAAGTGATCTGAGCCTGCCTTGCTAGCTGCATAGGGCGAGTTAGGCTCGTATCGGTTGATCTCGCTGAACGCCGGGTCATCGCTGCCGAGGCTGCCGTACACTTCGTCGGTGGATACGTGGTGGAACCGATGCTCGCGTGGCTGCGCTTCGATCCACTCGCTCCGCGCCGCCTCCAGGAGCGTCCAGGTGCCGACCAGGTTCGTACGAACGAACTCTCCCGGACCCTCGATCGATCGATCCACATGCGATTCGGCAGCGAAATGCACCAGCGTGTCGATCGATTCCTCACGCAGGATCTCCCGTATCGTAGTCAGCTCGGTGATATCAGCCTGGACGAACCGAAAGCCGGGGTTGTGGTCGAGGGACCTCAGGGTGTCGCGATTGCCGGCGTAGGTAAGCGCATCCACCACCACGATGCGATCGTCGGGATGCTGGCCGCACCAACGATGCACGAAATTGGCGCCGATGAACCCGGCACCTCCGGTGACGAGAAGTCTTCGTACGGACATCGGCGAGCCAGCGGAATCGTGGTCGGTAGCGCGTCGGGCTCGACCAGACGCGGGTAGGTGGGCGCAAGAATCCTACCAGTCGGGCGCGAGGATCGGCTGCGCGCGTGTCAGCGCCTCGCCGGTAACCGCGACACGTACGGCTGGCGCTGCCCGGCGGCGACACCAGGCGAAGCGCGAGCAAGGTGCTCCTCGGGTCCCATTTGTACGCTGTCGAGGATCCCTGACTTTCGTTGATATCTTCAGATATCGGCAGATACTTAACGATAACTAATACTAATTTGCTATGCTAATCAAGGGGTTAGTTAAGTTTCATACTACTTTTGATATTTTGGGATGGCTGGGGGATCGTAGCTGTGGGCTCTCTGAATCAAACCGGACGACGGGCGTCTTTCTCAGGGACCCCGGTTCGGCTGCTCTTGTTCGGTTCACTGGCGATGGCGCTGTCCGGATGCCAGATCTTCGAGAACCTCACGGAGCCGGCGACCGGCGACCTTCAGCGCACGATCACGCTGTCGATAACGCCGAGCTCGCTGTCCGAAGGCGGTGGTGACATCGAGGTCGAGGCCACGGTGCTAGTGGCCGAGGTGCCCGAATCCGAAATTCTTGTCACCTTCTCGGCGACCGTTGGGGATTTCCCCGCCGGAAACACAGCCAACACCGACGCCGATGGTAAAGCGCGCGTCACGCTTCACACTACCGCAACCACAGAGATAACTGCCGCCATCATGGCAGCCGGAATCGTATTGACGGAATCGACCCCTGGCCGTCTGGAGGTGGGCGACGAGGTGGTGCCAACCGGCAAAGTGCATTTCGTGATCGAGTTCACGCCCAGACCGGCCGAGCTCAACGAACCGGTGCAAATCAAGGTGATCGCCACCAACGAGGACGGCAGTGCCGCAGAGGGTGCGCTGAAGGTCGAGTTCGGCGACGGCAAGGCGACCCGTATTCCCGACTTCAGGCGTCGTGCGACCGTCGAGCACAGCTATCGAGAAGCGTCTTTCTTCAATGTAGTGACATCGCTCTTTACTGGCGGCGGCGAGGTGAGCAGCAAGACGGTCTCGCTGCGCGTCAACGACAGCACTGAAACCGCCATCTTGCTGTCTGCGGCCGCCCTCCAGACATACGCGCGCGAACCTCTGAGCTTCAGAGTCGCACTAGATCGAGCGCGGCTCCCACAAGCGAGCGGCAACGTGACCATCGATTGGGGCGACGGACGCGGCACGAACGTCGGCGAGATCACCGGGTCGACCTCTGTTGAGCACACGTTCCGTGAGCCCGGCAACTACCGTGTGGTTGCTTCAGTGACCGCTCCGAACGGCAAGGGCGGACAGTCTGACGTACGTATCCGGGTCGAGCCGCGCTTGACTGCGGACATCGACCTGACTGCCGACGTTGGCTTCGTTGGGGAACCGACCGTCTTCACCATTGCGGCCAGGCTGAGCAACGGTGCCGCGCCGAACGGGACGGCGACGCTTGATTACGGCGATGGAGCAACCGTCACCGGAGCAGTCACCGGGGGCTCGGCCGAAGCGACGCACACCTACGTCAACGAAGGAACCTACACGGCACGCATCACCTTCCAGGACGATGCCGGGCGCGCCGCGTCCGGCACGCTGAAGGTAGTTGTCAAGATCGAGGACGATGGTGGCGGCGGCGATGGCGGCGGCGGCGATGGTGGTGGCGGCGATGGTGGTGGCGGCTCCCCGGACGAGATCGACCTGTCGCAGGTCGTCTTCCTGAACTACAACATCAGCGGCTGGCCGATTACCTCCACGCTCACCAGCGTGTCGATCTCTGCGGGTGAGATCTGCATGCCGCACACGAAGGCCGGCAAGTGGCCGACCGCGGCAGAGACCGGCAGCGGCGTTACAGTAGAGGCCAACACCTGGGTCATCGCCAACGTCAACGGCACCTGGTACGCGGCCATCTTCGAGTGGCAGGTGCCTGGGGGCATATGCAAGAGCTTGGGCTCCAGCCTACCGGCCACGACAGTCGCGAGCCAGATGAAGTCGCACGTGAAGTTCGCGCCGCTCACCAGCTGGACGCCGACGTCCGGCGAGGTGGTCTATATATTCGTGTCGGCGCTTGCCTGGCCAGGTCACGTACCGATCCTGACCGAGGAACGAAGTCAGGTGCTCAGGGCCGTCTGGCCCTGAGCCTGCGCGGCTGGCGGGCCGTGGTGAAAGTACCTCGGTGTATCCTCGCGGGATGGGTTCGTAGCCATATGGCGTTGCTGAGCCACCATTGAACCAGCGCCACTGATTCCCGCCATGGACATCGCCACCAGGAACGACTTCTCGTCTGCCGACGTGCGCGAGTTCTGGGACGGCGTCGCCGATATCTACGACCGTGCCAACGATCAGGTGCGCGACGCCCACGATCAGCGTTACCGCGAGAGCTTCACTTACTTTCCGACTGCGGCACCGGCCACGATCCTGAACATCTGGTCCCGCACTGGCGAGGCAGTGGAATTTCTGCGTGGCCAGCAGCTGCCGAGCACGGTGATCAACATCGAGGTCTCGTTGCGCCTCATCAACATCGCACGGGCGCGTGGGCGGCACGGACGCTACGCCCAGACCGATCTCACCGACCTACCGGTACACAGCCGGTCTGTCGACCTCGTTCTGTCGCTGGAAACGCTCGAGCACTGCCCGGATCCGAGGTCGTCGAGCACGCCACCAACGCTCGCTCCCTCGTTGTCGACCGGAACAACCACTGTGAGGCTCAGACGCTGCTCGTCCGCTTCGGATCGGTGCGACTCTGACGCGGCGGTCACGATCCCTTCTTCCATGGACGACTCGGTCGATCTATCACGGCCGCCAACCTCGCAGTCCCGGAGGTGGCGCGCCCCATCATACAAACCGGGACCGACGCCGGCGCCGGTATAATGGCGCACCGATCGAAGACGGGCGGCGCGAAGCATGCCCGCGTACCGTCGGCTCCGACCAGTACGGGACGCAAGCAGCGATGAAAGGGATCATTCTCGCCGGCGGCTCCGGCACCCGTCTGACGCCGTTGACCTCGGTGCTGTCGAAGCAACTGCTGCCGGTCTACGATAAGCCGATGATTTATTATCCGCTGTCGACTCTCATGCTGGCGGGGATTCGCGAGGTTCTGATCATCTCGACCCCGGAGCACACGCCGCTGTTCCAGGCTTTGCTCGGCGACGGAAGCGGCTGGGGAATGGATCTCCGCTACGCCGTACAACCACGTCCCGAGGGGCTCGCGCAGGCGTTCATCATCGGCAGCAAGTTCATCGCCGGTGATCCTTGTGCCCTCGTTCTCGGCGACAACATCTTCTACGGGCACGATTTTTCTGCCCAACTCCAACGCGCTGTGGGACGCGATGCCGGCGCGACGGTGTTCGCGTATCCGGTCAATGATCCGCAACGCTACGGGGTTGTCGAGTTTCGCGACGGCGTTGCGATCAGCATCGAGGAAAAGCCGCGCCAGCCGAAGTCACGCTACGCTGTGACCGGCCTGTACTTCTACGATTCCAAGGTCAGCGGGATCGCCGCCGACCTGAAGCCGTCAGCGCGCGGCGAGCTCGAGATCACCGACGTCAACCGAGCCTATCTCGACGATGGTCAACTGCACGTCGAGATTCTCGGGCGCGGCTTTGCCTGGCTCGACACCGGCCAGTTCGATGCACTGATGGACGCCGCCGTCTACATCCGTGCGATCGAGAAGCGGCAGGGCCTGAAGATCTGCTGTCCGGAGGAAATCGCCTACCGCATGCGTTTCATCGATCGCCAGCAACTCGAGCGGCTGGCAACGCCGATGGGAAACTCGGAGTATGGACATTACCTGCGGACGCTACTCGACGACGTGATCTTCTGACCGGCACTTCGAGTTACTTGCCCGTGAGACGCTGGTATAGCCAATCGGCCAGCACGGCATGCCCGCGGGGGCTGAAATGATAGCTACTACCGGGAGTGAAGAGTGCTTCGTCGTTTCGGCGACGGAAAATCTCGATAGTCGCGCACCACGTTGGCGCGCGTTTGCTCCGGCTCGGGGCACAACGAAGCGGCCCACCAGGCGATGCCAGCGCCGCTCCACGAACGCGATCAGCATCGAGCGAGCGAACAGGCCGCCTCGGCCGGAGCGGGCGGCGTGCGGATCGATGTCCTCATACCGCATCCGACGCGGCATCTTCACACGTTGTCGGTGTCGTCTCTGCCACCGCCGCGGTGCTGGGCCGACCTGTGCTACACGCTAAGCAGCACCGCCCGGGCGTCGCCGTCCAACAGCGACCGAGCGGCATGCACGTACCAAAGCGCCTGTGCACGATAGCGTTCCAGAAGGTCGCTGGTTCGCGCGTCGGTCTTGAAATCCACGATGGTCCAACTGTGGCCGTCGCCGAAGATCAGATCGATCACCCCCTCGACGATCTGCCCCGCCTCCGGACACATGGTGAACGGTACCTCACGGTAGCAGCGAGGCGACCTCGTGGCGGCACTCAACAGCGGGTGCTGGAGAGCCCTGCAGACCGCTTCGGCGGCTGCTTCCATCTCTGAGGGCACGGCCCCGAGGGTACGGCCATGGACGCGAACGAAGCCGGCGACCGTGGGCTCGTCGGCGTCGTATGGGACGTCCCGTAGCACCGTGTGTACCAGAGTGCCGAAACGGCGGCCGCCGGGGCGGTCGGCCACACGCTCGACATGCCCGACCACAACCTCCGCCTCGACATCCGGCGGAGTATCGACCTCCGAGACAAGCACCACCGTGCGCTCCGGCTGCGACCCGCGGTGAATCGAATCGTCGAGGCGCTGCCGCCACTCATCATGCTGGGCCGCACCGGCTGCAGCTGCCGCGCCACCGGCAGCCGCATCGTCGGCAAGCAAGAGCTCCTGATGCAAACCAAAGGTCCTGGGCACGTCCACAGCGAGCAATGCCGGGTCCCACCAAACTACCGGGGTGTCGCAATCGGACACATGCAGGCCAGGGCGCACCGAGATCTCCGCCTCTCCCGGCACAGCGTGCGGCCGGGCGAGGACGGTGCGCTCCCCGAACGCCGGGCACCCCGGCGCGAGTTCGCTACGTCGGTAGCGTTCGCGCGGCGGGTAAATAACCGGGTTGAGCGGCGAGGTCCAGCCATCCTCCCAGGCGTGGTCGCCGATTGTCGGGACCACGAGAAGGTCGCGCGCGCGGGTCGCTGCTACGTAGGCGACTCGAACCGCCTCGGCAGCGTCGCGAGCCCGCTCGCGGTCGGCGTTCTCCGTCAGCTCCCACGGCGAGCAACCCAAGAGTCGTGTCGCACTCAGCTGGCGCTCGGGGTCGATGTGGGTCGAGGGCGTCGCGTGTGTCAAGTTAGCGGTGATGTCCGCGAGGATGACCACCGGAAACTCCAGACCCTTGGCGCCGTGCACCGTCATCACGCGTACACCCTCGGCGCCTTCCTCGAGCACCGGTGACTCGGTCGAGCCAGCTCGCTCGGCCTCGTCGTTGAGCCGACGAACAAATCCACGGAACGAGATACCGCCGCGGAGCTCGAATGCCCGCGCCAGATCGCAGACGCGCTGAACGTTTGCCAGCACCTGGTTGCCCGCCGGGCGCATGGCAAATCCGGCATGCGCGCGCGTCGCCTCCAGCAACTCGAGAATCGTCTGCGCAATTGGTACTCGATTGCGCCCGCGGTGCAGCTCGGCTAGCAGCGACAGTGCAACGCCGATCGGCGCGAGCTCGGCGTCGAAGTCGCGATCGTTTCGCCGGAACGGATACAGCCCGCCGATCTCCTGGCGAAACCGCAGTAACGCTGCGTCGGGAATCGCGAACAGGCCGCCCTTGAGAGTGGCGAAGACCGACAGCTCGTCGTCAGGCCACTCCACTGCGCTCAGCGCGGCACGCAGCGTTTCCACTTCCTCGCGCTGGTGGAACGAGCGACCGCCGGAGAGCAGGTGAGGGATGCCGCGCGCCTCCAGCGCCGCCAGGTAGGGCCTGGTAACGTCGCGCCGCCAGGAGAGAAAGCGGCGGAACAAGATTGCGATATGACGCGACCGGATGGCGATCAACTCACCCGGATGATCCGGGTCGTCGACCTTCCAATCGCTGTCGGTGAGCAGCCAGGAGATCCACGCTCCGATCACTTCAGGAAGACCGCGATCCACCTCCCACTTGGTGATGCGATAGCGACCGTAGGGCTCGGGAACAGGCAACGCCACCACGGCAGGCTGGTTGTCGATGGCGGGGCGATGGTTGGCCAGCGGTACGTAGTCGGGCTGACCCGACTCGCGATCTCCGGTCATCAGCCTGCCGAAGGCGCAGTTGACGCTCTCCTGCAGCGGCCGCACCGATCGCCAGCTGCGGGTCAGCTTTTCGAATGCGACCCCCTGTCGCTGCAACGTTTCCTTGATCTTCTCGTAAAGCACCACGTCGGCGCGGCGAAATCGGTAGATCGACTGCTTCGGGTCGCCTACCAGGAAGAGCTTTCCGGGTGCCGGGGTTGCACACCTCCAGTCTGCTATTTGCGGATCGCCAGCGGCGAGCAGGAGGAGAATCTCGACCTGCAACGGATCCGTGTCCTGAAACTCATCGACGAAGATGTGTCGGAACCGACCCTGCAGGTAGCAGCGCACCTCAGCGTTGTCGCGAATCAGATCGCGGGTACGGATCAACAGGTCGAGAAAGTCGAGCTGTCCGGCGTCGCGTTTGAGGCGACCATACGCTTCGACGACTTCGCCCAGCTCGCCGCGCAATAGGGCCGCGAGGTCGGCGTCGGCGTATCGTTCGAACTCTTCGAGGCTCGCGATCAGCGTGTCGCGCTGCCTCGCTACGTCGGCCCGCGAGATGCCTTCGGCTGGCCAGGCGCCTCTGCCTTTCTGCCGCCGGTTGCGCCGCAGCTCGCGCAGCGTGTCCAGCAAGCGGGCCTCGAGCGCATCGTAGTCGCGGCGCGGCTCGACGTCTTCCGAGCGACGGATCCAGGTATCGAGTTGCTCGGCCGGAGCGATCGCCTTACGAAGCGGGTCGTTGGTCGTCCGGCACTCTTGATACAAGGTCGCTACTGCGGCGACGCGCTCGATCTCGATGTCGATCATCGCCTGACGATCGTAGGGTCGCCGCTCCCAGCTCGCCGGGTAGTCACGCCATTCAAGCAACTGCTGGCCGGCCTCGCGCAGCCGCTCCATGGGTGTGGATCCATCGAAAGAGGGGCGCACCGCCAAGCGACTGAACGCACGCCGCAGGCCCTCGGGCATCTCCCCCAGCCGGCGTTCGATCCACGTACGGAACGCTCGGCCGTAAATGGTGGCGGCTTGCTCATTGTCGATCTCCCCGAAAGCCGGGTCGATCTTCGCCTCCACCGGTCGCTGGCGCAGAATCTCGGCGCAAAACGAATGAATCGTGCCGATGCTGGCCTCCTCCAAACGAGCAATCGCGTCAGCGAGACAATCGCCACGGGCGGGGTCAGCCTCGCTCGCTCGGGCCCGGTCCAGCTCCTGGCGCAGTCGTAGCTTGAGCTCGCCGGCCGCCTTGCGCGTGAAGGTGACCGCAACGACCGCCTCGATCGGTGCCCCCGCCGCCAGGGCGTTTACCAGGCGCGCCACCAGAATCGTCGTCTTGCCGGTACCGGCCGCCGCTTCGACCAGGAAGCTACGCGTTAGGTCCTCGCTGATGCGCTTGCGGGCAGCCCTGTCGTCGTCGATCGCGCTCATCGCGCACCTCGCAGGAGTCGCAGGCTGGCGAGCGGTGCCGGGTCCTTGCGCCGAACCCGGAGCTCCTCGTAGGGCCCGCACACGACGCGGAAGTCGCACCAGTCACAAGCACGTTCGCGCGGCGCTGCGGGCAGGAAGCCGTCGGCAATGGCGGCGTCGATAATCCCCAGCGCCTGAGACACTTTCATGCGGCTATCGGCGTTGAGCGCCACCTCGCGGTCCTGGAACTCTCCGCGCCGTGTGCAGTAGAACAGGCGACCGGCCACGACGTCGCCCTCGAGGTGATGCTCCGCCGCAAGGGCATAGAGCAGCGGCTGCAACACCTCGCCACCACCGATCGTCACGTAGCGTGCGCGCAGCGCTCGACCCGTCTTGTGATCGGTGACGCGCCAGGCATCCCGGGCCGGATCGCGCTCGACGAGATCGATGGCGCCACGGAGGCGATAGCCATCGGCGGTCAGCGCCTCATCGTGATGGCTGAGCGGATCGCGGCCGGCTTCGTGCCCGAGGCCGAAGGAGAACTCGAAGAAAGTCGGCTCCCAGACGTCGTTGGCCTCGGCGACCTCGCGAATCCAACCGCGCAGATCCGTGCGCACGCCCTCGACCTCGTCGTCCCATACGCGCGGAATGGCCGGCGCGAGCCGCTCCGCGTAACTCGCCGCCAGCTCGTCGAGAGCCGCGTCAGCCGCGGCAGTCGCGGCGGCGCGATTGGCAGCCGTGATCGGCAGGTTGTCACCGTCACGCAGGCGCTGAAAAAGCACGTACTGCACTTGGTGAAACAAGCTTCCACGCGTCAGCGGATCCATCTGCTCCAATGCCACGGGCTCCTCACGTGGCCGCAAGCGCTGTATGGCATAGAGAAAGAACTGGTATGGGCAGACTGCATAGCGCTGCAGTGCGGTGGGCGAGTAGCTGCGCGCGCGCAGACGATGTCGGTCGAGGACGACGCGCGCCGCGTCACTGGGCTGCACCAGACCGTCGGCGGCGAAGAACCCCGGTCGCCACCTGCGGGCACGAGCGCGTAGCGAGCGCGCCAGGTGCTCGTTAGTGTCCAGAAGGAATCGAGCCCGGCCGGTTACGTCGCCTTCTGTCCGCGTCAGGATGGGCTCTAGATACGAAACGTCAAACTCGGCGGCGTCAATGGCAGCGCGCTTGTCGCGCGGCGCCGGCCAGCCAAGCAGCGATGCCGACCCGGCCGCACCGCGGGCCTCGAGCGCGCGCGTGTCGGGAAGTTGGCCTTCGGCTGCACGAACGATGTCGAGCGCGTAGAAGGAAGGCACTCGCGCGCGGCCCTGCAAGGTGTCTTGCGTCGGGTACGACACGACCAAGCGGCGCGACGCTGCCCCGACGGCGATGCGCAGCAACATCCGCTCGTTCTCGAAGCGTTCGTCCTGAGTCATCAGCGGTGCATCGACGAGTCGTCGCAGCTCGTCCAAGAGCAGCGGGTCCTCGCTGGCTCGCCGCGGAAAGATTCCCTCAGCCAAACCAGGAAGAAACACCACATCGAAGCTGCGGCCGCGCGCTTCGTCGATCGTCGCGACGAAGACCTTGCCGTACCGGCGCCCAATGGGTTCATAGCGCAGAAAAGCGAGGCGTTCGTCGAGGACCCGGCGTACCTCCGTCAGATCGACCGGCCCGACGCTTTCCATCGGTTCGAGACCACCGAGAACGGCGAGCACCCGCTCCGGCCGTCTCAGCGTTGCCACGGCGAGCTGACGCAGCGACCCCAGCCAGTCGCCCCACGGCGCCCTTCGGGGCAGTGCGGCCAGCATGTCGATGATCGGTAGCGCGAACCGCTCGAGATTGGCGAGCGTATCGATTTGCTTTCCCAAGTGCTCGCTGTGCGTCTCGTCGAGATCGTCCAATGCGCGACGTCGTTCCTCAAGCTCGGCGCGTACCCCGGCGAGTCGACGCTGCCACCGGTCGCGTCCACCCACGACCGCGGCGTCCACGAGAAGCTGTTCCCATCGCCGTGGCGTCCGCAAGGTCCCCGCGACCACCGGTCCGTCGAGCTCCTCTTCCTCGATCTCGGCAGCGGCGGCGTCCGGGACGAAGGTCTTGAAAACCAACTGAGCGCCTGCGGGCTCGACCCACGGCACCTCGACCGTACGCCCCTCTGCAACCTTGGCGTGTGGCGATTGGCCCAGAGACAGATACTCCGCGAAGCGCGACGCCGAGAGATCATCGGCGGCGCAGGCTAACAGCGCCAGGAAGGCGCGGCCGGTGGCGTCGGGCCGTACCGTGCCACGCGTGTACCAGGCCGGAACTCGGCCGCGCCGCAGCGCCTCCTCGACAAGCCCAAGGTAGGCATCCGGGTCACGCAGCAAGATCGCGACGCGGTCGAAAGGCACGCCTTCGCGCGCCAAGGCGTGGATGCGTCGCACTACCTCGACCGCCTCGCGGCCCTCCCCCGGTGCCGCAACGATCTCGAGCGTGTCGTCGGCGGCTGCATCGCGTGGTTCTGCCTCGCCGAACACCCCGCGCCGAAGTCGTGCCAGCTGTGTTGCATCCGGACCGGCTGTCTCGTCGAGCTCCGTTGGGCTGGCACCGAACGCCGAGGAGAGCCCCTCGAGAGCCTGCCGATCGCTACCGATCACCGTCGCCAGCGCTGCTGGCGCACGGACGACCAGACGCCGCCACGCCTCCTGTTCCAGCGCGCTGGCCGGCGCCAGATCGAGGAGCAGCAGCGGGACGCCTACTAAGAGATGCTGACCCGCCTCGACGGCCTCGGCGGCTAGACGCCAAAGCATGGAGGGGTCAGCGAGCCCCCAGCGGTCGATCTCACCGGCGTACGCGTCGGCCAGCCGCTGCAGGTCCGTGCCGGCGGCACCCAGCTCGACGAGTTGCTCGGTCGCTACGCCGGCCAGACGGAGCTCGGTCATAGTGCGCCGCAGCGCCCGCGGGAAGCCCGGGTAGTCGGCCACCGGTCCGAAGTACTGCAGTCCCTCCTGGCTGCAGCGTTCCGATGCGCGCGCCGCCAGCGCTTCCATGCCGAGCCCGGTTACCGGTGCGAGGTCGCGTCGCGCTAGCGCCACCACCGCGAGGTCAGCGGCCAGGCGAGCAGGGGTCGTACGGTGAACACCGAACAGGCCCTCGCCGGGCCCCAGGAGCGATCGAACGAAATCATCCGCCGCACCGCGCGTAGCCGACACGACGAGGACCGGCCCAGACGCCGCGGCGCGGCGG
This sequence comes from Acidobacteriota bacterium, assembly GCA_965205505.1. Classification (GTDB taxonomy): domain Bacteria; phylum Acidobacteriota; class UBA890; order UBA890; family WLXD01; genus DASCOT01. The sequence continues at coordinate 129,854 of CBDBHB010000009.1, read as the reverse complement.
AGCCAGCCTCGCGCGTGTTCAAGACGACGCGCGGCGCTGTCGGCGTAGACGACGGAGGCGTTGCCCAATGGCGGTTTCCCGGAGCGAAGTATGGGGTCCCTGTTACAGGCCACTAGTGGCCTGACTCAGGACACTAGCAGGGTCGTGCCCGCCGGTGGTCGAGATCGGCGAGGCGTGCTCGAGCAGCACCTAAAAGGCCGACCTTGGCCGCCAATATGTCGGCATGTCGTCATCATCGAGTGACCTTATGGGGTCACCGTCGGTTTGCGGACGACCTGCGGCAGTTATGTTTGGCCGCTCCTATCACCGCACAACCACGCCAGGAAGCGCCTATTCCCAGGCATTCCTCGGCTTTGACCTTGGTTGACTCACGGCCGCGCCGGCCACTGAGCGAGCTCTGGCACGGACCCTGCAAACCAGGTCGGTACGACCCAGGACGCTCCCGGCGGTCGGCGCCTTAGGCGCCCGGCACCGATCGCTAGTCGCCAGGATCGCGACAACGAGACCGCGTTGTCCAGCGCGGCATCACGAAGGAGGAAGAACATGCGAGCTCGAAACCGCCAACTCACGAGCTTTTTCGCCGTTGCCAGTGCCGTGGCCTTGCTGCCAGTAGCAGCGACAGCCGCATTATCGCTCGACGAGCTCCCGGAGACGGGTGACGCGGCAATGGCGTATTTCGAGGCCGATCCCGACACCTGGTTGGAGGGTCCAGTCGACTACATCATCCTCGACGAGGAGCGGAAGGTCTTCAAGGGCCTCTCCACTACCCCGGAGCGCGCTGACTTCATCGCCGAGTTCTGGGATCTCCGCGATGAGAATCCGGAGGTCGACGGCAACGAGTTCAAGCGACTGTTCTACGAGCGTGTGGCGATGGCAAACGACCGCTATCACGATTTCCCGCGAGGCTGGAAGTCGGATCGTGGCTTCATCCACATCGTGCTCGGCCGTCCCGACTATGTCCGGCCCGTATTCGGATACACCGACGCTGCCGTATGGACCTACTTCACTACGGGCAAGGAGGGCTCGAAGCGACCCTTCGGTGCCGTCTCGGGGCGGGTTGCCATCGCGTTTGTCAGAAACCCGGCGCGCAGTAGCTACCGAATCTACGGTGGCTTCGGTGGACCCGGATTCGTCCCGTTCTACATCCTGGATGCGCTTCAGTACGCCCAAGGAGGCAGCCGTCGTTAGCGGCGACTGCGTCTCTCCAACAGGCAGACCCACCCCCGGCCCGCGCCACCTCCCTGGCGCGGGCCGGTTTTTCGTTCGTTGGCGCTGACTCATGAGCCGCAGGCCTCGCTTGGTATAATACGGTTGCTCGCGACAGCCTCCGCTGGGAACAAAGGCTGAGACGACCTCTGCTGAGGCGGTTTCAGTCAGCCCCCGCCCCGGAAGGAATCCTGCTGTCGCGAAACGCCGTACCAATCGGGCGAGCTGTGCGTCGTGGTCCAGGCTAGGCGATCGCGACCTGTCGGCGTTGCCCTGTTGCAGGGAGAACTGGATGGAGCAGGCCCAGACTGACGCTCGAGCCCAGGTCGAGCCAACTGCAGATGAGCTCCGGCACGCCTATCGTGTTGCCGTGCGCTCGCGCGCCGCGGAGGAGTTCATCGTCCGGTTCGTAACCCGCGGCGAGGTGCAGTTCGCCATCTGGGGTACTGGCGAAGAGGTCCACGGCGTCGCTACCGCTCTGGCTCTGGCGCACGCCCTGGGGCGCGAGAACTTCGGCTTCGTGCCGCACTACCGGTCCTACGCGCTGGTGTCGATGTGGATGGAGCTGCAGGGTCACAAGACCTTTCTCACCGACCTCATGCGACAACAGTTCGCCCGAGACACCGACCAGCTGAGCCGCGCCCGGCAGATGCCCAACCATCTCTACTACCCGGACATGGGCATCCTTCCGCTCCAGAGTCCAGTGGGTATGCAGCTCGGCAAGGCCGCGGGCTACGCCATGGGCTACAAGATCAAGGGCCAGGAACACGGCGTTGCCATGGCGATCATCGGCGACGGAACCACTGCAGAGAGCGACTTACACGAGGCCATGAACGCAGCCAGCGTGTGGCGGCTGCCGCTGATCATCATGGTGGCTGACAACGATATCGCGATCAGCACCCTCCCCGAGGAGGGCCAGGGGATCAAGGACTACGCTGCCTACGCCAAGGCTTTCGATCTCGAGCACTTCCAGTGCGACGGGCGCGATTTCTGGGACGTCTACAACACAACGATCGACGTCGCCGGCCACGTGCGCGACAACCAGAGCGCTGTGGTGTTGCACGTCAAGCACCTGCCGCGTTTCAACGGTCACAGTTCCGCCGCCGATCTCACCTTCGATCTGTCACAGGACGACCCGTTGATCGAGTTCGGCGAGCAGCTCGTCGAGCGCGGCATCCTGGAGCAGTCCGACATCCTGCAGCGCAAGAAAGGCACGGGGCGAGATTTCTTCGCGCATCATGAGCCCGGTCGCTTAATGGATGCCGAGATCGAGGATGTCCGCGCGCTGCTGAAGAGCGTTCGTGCGGAACCCGACCCGTTGCCCGACTCATTGTTCGAACACGTCTATCGACCGTTCCCGGAGGTCACCGAACCCGCCGCGTCCGGTAACACGAACATCAGCTATGCCGGCGCCGTTCGGAGTGCTCTCGATCGCATTATCGATCGCCATGGCGGCGTGCTCTGGGGTCAGGACGTAGCGCGTCTCGGCGGCGTCATGCAAGCCACCGCCGGCCTCAAGGACCGCTATCCCGACCGCGTGCTCGACGCGCCGCTGAACGAGCCCCTGATCGTCGGAACCGCGATGGGGTTGAGTCTCCATTCCGACCTCGTGGCGCTGCCCGAGGTCCAGTTCGGCGACTATTCGTTCAACGCTTTCCATTGGCTCATCCATCTGGGCAACTTCCATTGGGCCTCGAACGGAAAAGCGTCGGCGAGCGTGATCCTGCGCATGCCGACGGATCCGTTCGGCGGCGGCGCCATTTACCATTCGATGAGCTGCGAAGGCTACTTTTCCTCCATACCGGGGCTTGTCCTGGTGATGCCGTCGACTAGCTTCGATGCCTACGGTCTGTTGATGACGGCTGCCGGATACGGTGGACCGGTGGTAGTTCTCGAGCCCAAGTTCGCGTACCGTCGGGCGCTCGGACCGGCCCTTCCCGGCGAGCCGACGGACGAGGACGAGATCGCCCGGATGAAGCGCAACATCATGCGAGGCGAAGTCCCGCACATCGATCCCAAGCTACGCGTACCCTTCTCAAAAGCGGCTGTCCGGCGTGCCGGCAGCGACGTGACCATCGTGGCGTGGGGACGCGCTGTCTATAGGGCGCTCGACGCCGCCGACACGCTGGCCGAGAACGGCGACGAGGCGGAGGTCATCGACCTACGTACCTTGGTGCCGCCCGACCTCGACACCGTCTACGAGAGCATCGGCCGCACCGGGCGTTTGGTGGTGGCTGCCGAGGACCGGCCGTTCGCCGGGTTTGTGCGCTCCATCCAGGGGCACGCCGTGGAGCGCTTCCCCGGCCTGCCTTCGCGCGCCGTCGGACAGAAGAACCTGCCGGGCGTGCCGATATCGCCGGTTCTCGAGCAGCTCACCGTCCTCTCCACCGACGATATCGTGCAGGCCTGCAACGAGGTCACCTCGACCCAGAGCGCCATCGGCGCCGGCAGTCGAGGCTTCGCCTGGATGCCGCGACGCTACTACGAGGGCTAGCAGGCCGTGATGGAAGTGTGGCGGGCCTGGTTGCGGCGTGTTTGCGGGCTCGTCGCCGGTCTAGGACAATCAGGCTTTCGTCGCGCCTACTAAGACGACGGCGCTGCCGCCGACCCATTCACGCCTCGATACGAGCACAGGAAAGCTACGCATGAAGATCGCCATCCCGCGCGAAGCGAAGGTGAACGAGCGCCGCGTGCCGGTGGTTCCTGCGGGCGTAGCAATGCTCGTGGAGATGGGCGCCGAGGTTGGCGTCGAGGCCGGTGTCGGTAGGACGGTAAACGCCCCCGACTCGAGCTACGAGGACGCCGGCGCCAGCGTTGTCGGCGATCGCGCAACCCTTCTTCGCGACGCCGAGGTGGTGCTACGCCTCAACCCTCCTCCAACCGAGGAGGTAGAGATGCTTGCGGCCGGCACCATTCACATCAGCTACCTCGACCCGTTCTTCAACCAAGAACTAGTAAGAGCCTTGGCCGCACGCGACGTCAACGCCGTGTGTATCGAGCTGATCCCACGCACGACGCTGGCGCAGAAGATGGACGCGCTGAGCTCGCAAGCGAGCCTGGCAGGTTATGTCGCTGTGGTGCTGGCTGCCGAACGGCTTGCCCGTACCTACCCGATGATGATGACCCCTGCAGGCACCCTGAGGCCCTCGCGAGTCTTCGTGATCGGTGCCGGTGTGGCAGGCTTGCAAGCCATCGCCACGGCCAAGCGTATGGGCGCTCGGGTCAACGCCTTCGATACGCGCCCGGTAGTTGAAGAGCAGGTCAAGTCGCTCGGCGCCAAGTTCGTCAAGATCGACCTCGGTGACACCGGCCAGACAGAGGGCGGCTACGCCACGGACTTGACCGCCGAGCAGCTCAAGATGCAGCGACGAGGGATGGCCAAGGTCTGCGCGGCGGCGGATGTAGTCATCACCACGGCGAAGCTTTTCGGCCGCAGGCCGCCTTTGATCGTCGACGAGGACATGGTCGCCGGGATGAGGCCAGGGAGCGTGGTCGTGGATATGGCTGCAAGCGAGCACGGCGGCAACGTCGCCGGAACCCGATTCAACGAAGAGGTCGACGTCGGCGGGGTACGAATCATTGGTCTCGACAACCTGCCGGGTCGTGTCGCCGTTCACGCCAGCCAGATGTATTCCAACAACCTGGTCAGTTTCCTCACCCATTTCTGGGATGACGAAGCCAAGAGCGTGAGGCTGGATCGCGACGACGAGATCATGGCCGGCGCGCTCATCACCTGCGGCGGCCAGATCATCAGCGAGAGGCTGAGCAAAGCATACGCCTGCGCGTAAACGTCGGGCCAACAATCTACCGAGGCAAAGCCGAATCCCAATGGACGTTCAGACGATCGTGTTCCTCTTGTTCATCTTGATGCTCGCCATTTTTCTCGGGTTCGAGCTCATCTCGCGAGTGCCGTCTCAGCTCCACACTCCGCTGATGAGCGGCTCCAACGCCATCTCGGGAATCACTATTGTCGGGGCGCTGCTGTCGCTCCGCGGCAGCAGCGAGAGCGTCACTATCGTTCTCGGAACGCTGGCGGTGGCATGCGCCACGATCAACGTCGTCGGGGGCTATCTCGTGACCGACCGCATGTTCGCGATGTTCCGCAAGAAGGGCCCGGGAGAAGGCTGAGATGAGCCGCGCGTTCCTGATCGACCTGGCGTACATCGGCGCCGCCGTCCTGTTCGTCTATGGCCTGAAACGGCTACAGCGGGCCGAGTCGGCGCGGCGCGGGAATCAGATCTCGGCCATTGGAATGTTACTCGCGGCAGTCGCCACGGTGGCGTACGGCGGGCTCGACTATCAGTGGATCGTCGTGGGCATCATCACCGGCGGCGCCGTTGGTGCTTTCGCGGCACGCACGGTGGCAATGACAGGTATGCCCGAGATGGTGGCGCTCTTCAACGGCAGCGGCGGGCTCGCATCGTTGCTTGTCGGCTGGGCCGAGTACCACCAGACGCAAGTCGGAATCAGCACGGCCGCCGGCGGCGAATTCAGCATCTTCACGCTCGGCTCCATCGGTGTCGCGTCGCTGATCGGCGGCGTTACCTTCACCGGCAGCATCGTCGCGTGGGGCAAGTTGGCGGGCAAGGTCCCGGGGTCGCCCATGCTCTTTCCCGGCCAGCAAGTAGTCAGTGTTCTGCTGGTGATCGGCGCGCTCGCCGCCGGCGGCGTGTTCGCGATGGTCGGCGAGCCGAGCGCGCTGATGGAAGCGAAGTACACAGCCTACCTGGCCGTGGTCGGCATCAGTCTGGTGCTCGGAACCCTCAGCGTCCTCTCGATAGGCGGCGGCGACATGCCTGTGGTAGTCGCTCTGCTCAACAGCTGTTCAGGCCTGGCAGCCTGCGCGACAGGGTTCATTATCGTCAACAAAGTGTTGATCGTATCTGGAGCCTTGGTGGGGGCGAGCGGGCTGATCCTGACCGCAATCATGTGCAAGGCAATGAACCGCTCGCTGGCCAACGTGTTGTTCTCCGGCTTCGGCTCTAACTCAAAACGGTCCGCCAAGAGCGTCCAAGGCGAGGCCAAGGTGATCAACACGGAAGACGCTTTCTTGATCCTGGAGGCATCAAGCAGCGTGGTGTTCGTGCCAGGGTACGGAATGGCGGTGGCGCAGGCGCAGCACGCGGTCCGCGAGCTCGCCGACCTGCTCGAAGAAAACGGCTGCGAGGTACGCTACGCGATCCATCCGGTGGCTGGTCGCATGCCAGGCCACATGAATGTATTGCTCGCCGAGGCGAGCGTGCCGTACGACCAACTCGTCGAACCGGGGGACGTCAACCCGAAGATGGCGACCGTGGACGTCTGCATGGTGATCGGAGCCAACGATGTGGTGAACCCCGCCGCCCGAGAGGACGAGGAAAGCCCAATCTACGGGATGCCGATCATCGATGCCGACCGCGCCCGAACCACCTTTGTGCTCAAGCGCTCGCTCGGGACCGGCTATGCAGGCATCGACAACTCGCTGTTCTTCCGTGAGAAGACGCGCATGCTGCTTGGCGACGCCAAGACATCGGTCGCCGCGCTGGTCGCCGAGTTCAAGCGGGAGTGACGTCGCGGCTGGCGTGCAACGTATGCATGTTTCTGTCGCCTGGGCCTTGCTACGTGTCGCCGATACCCTGTGTCAGGTTCGGACGTGACCAAATGCGACGATGGCGCGTCACTGGCGGGGCGTCTGTAGACGCGTAATAGTTTTCGACAATCATCAAAACACATTGTTAGTCAATCGAATCGGCTCATGTCGCGCCGCGTCGCTACCGAGTTGAGAGCCTAGACTGCCGCGACGCGGCCACTCTCTCCAGCAGCGAGCGGAAGTGCGCCCAGTCCGGAGGACGGGTGCCGTCATCCTTGCCAGACGAGTCTTCCCATTTGCGCAAGCGCACCCCGTCGCGGTGGTACGGATTGGCCTCGAACTCGCGACGCTCTGCAGGTGACATCGGCCCACCCTGTTTGTCGAGCGTGTATCGCGAGGCATCCGAAAGCGCGTTGATGTATTCGGGGTCGGCTGCACACAAGTAACGCTTGGCCGCGACGTGAAGCCGAGCCGGCTCGCTAACGCCGGCGGGGAAGAAGCGCGCCAGATAGTCACCCGATGCGTCGCCGTGGTCGTGAACACCGTAGGCATCGTCGGCTTCCTCGAGGAAGTGACCGATGTCGTGCAGCAGACATGCAGCTACCAAGGCGTCTGGCGCACCGGCCTGCTCGCCGGCTCGAGCGGTCAATAGCGAGTGCTCGAGCATGGTGACGCCTTCGCCGTAGCTTTCGTGCCCGCGGCGAGCGTACAGCTCTTCGATCTCGTCAACAATCGAGCTCACGAGCGGCGCTCGAGGATTCGCAGTGCGCTGTACAAGCCGTCCTTGTCGGCGTAGCACCCCTGCAGGTGCCGCTTGTTGCCCGCGAAGCCCTTGCGGGCATGGAGCACCCGTTGGTTATCGAACATCACGAGGTCTCCCGGGCCGAGCTTGAACGACACCTGTGCCACCGGGTCCTCGAGCAGCCGCCCAAAGTGACGATAGCCATCATAGAAAGCGGGAAGCACATCGACGGGCATGTCGAGGGGTGCCGCCGAGCGACTGTTGTAGCGCACCGCCACCAGCTCACCCGCCGTGTTCGTCTCGATGAGCGGGCCTTCGCTGCGTAAGTCGACGGACCCCGGGTCGGTGTAGCGAAAGCCTACCGGATGCTCGCGCAGTAGCTCGAACTGGTGCGGCGCGGCGCACCGCAGGCGTTCGGCGGCCTGGAAGCCGTCAACCAGCACCGACTCGCCGCCCTCGACCTCGGACATCAGGCAGTGGAGGAGCTGCAGGCCGGGCACCGGATCGCGGTACGGATTGTCGGTATGCGCCCCGACCGTCACCGAGGTATAGGCAAGGTTCGCGGCATCGGGCTTGATGATTACGTCGAACAGCCGGCCGTAACTCGTCTCGCGCACGAAGCCGAAGAGCCGAACGACCTCGAGCACGGTCCCGGGGACGGTCGGAACATTGCGCAGGAGACCGAAGCCACAGTCCCGCACCGTGCTCAGCCAGGCGGTCAGCTCGGCGGCGCCGTTGGTGACGCCGGCGTAGTCGACGAACTCCATCTGCTCTTGTCTCTCCCCGGACCAGAGGATCGGATGCGCGCGGCGCGCTCGTCGGGCATCGGGGTCGAGCGAATGGCGCTGCAACCAGGCGGCTTCGAAGGTGTCGACAATTCCCTCCGGATCGAAAGTAACGGCCACGCCATCGGCGGCAGTAACCGTTGCGGCGCTCAGCGTGATGTGATCCGGCAGCTGGGCGATGTCGAATAGCCGTTGTCCTTCCGGCGTGTGGCGACCGCTGGGGATGTTGTCGCGCAGCCAGATCGCCGGGAAGCGATCCTGTTGCCCGCCGCGCCACCGAACTGTGAGCCAATCGCTGTCGTGGGAGACGCCCTCGACAAGCGGCGGCCGGCCTTGGTTCACGTGAGCACCCGCACGACCGAAGCAAGCACCGGTCGGATCATCCAACAGGCCACTAGTTCCTCAGGCGTCGCTTGATCTTCTTGCCAAGCTGCATGTCCACCATGACGGCGGGAATTACGATCGACCCGTCTTCGCCGGCCATGTCCACCGCTGGACCGCCGACGTTGTTGACCACCACCACGCCCACGGCACCGGCATCCTGCGCCGCTTGCACCTTAGCATCGAACCGGCACTCGCCACGGTCGATCACCGCGATCTTGCCGGCAATCTCGCCGCCATTGGCGAGCGGCCCACAGGCGAGCGTCGGCGTGCTGGTGCCATCATCGGCGAGCGCTAGGTCGGTGGCCAGACCAGTTTCGTCGAGCGCCGGGCCGAAGAGCGCCCGGCCGACCACGTGGGTTCCCGCCAGGTTGTCGGGGGCGGTGATCTGAATCACGTGGGCCCCGCGCAGGAGCGGCTGTGCGCCTCGCAAGGTCTTAGCGCCGGTGAATGCGACCTCGCCGTCGCGCACGGCGGACTTGCGGCGCGCCCCGCGAGACAGCTCGTCCCAGGTTCTGTTCCGCCGGTTATCGAATGTCATCGTCGTCAGGATGTCTGGAAGCTTCCGAAAGAACGCTCCCGTATCCAGGTGCGTCAGCCCGAGGAACCCCAATCCGTGTGCCATCTCGTGAAGGGCCACGGGGAGGAACGCCACGTGCGTCGACGGGGCGTTGTCGTCGAGCCCGTAGTACCAGGCCGTGCCCGGTCCCAAGCATCCGTCATCGACCGCTGCGTTGAAGGTGATCGCGAGGTCGGCTTCGTCGGACTCACTCAGGTCGGCGCGGACGATCGACTCCGCCGTCGGTCCCGGATACCAGACATCCGGCAAGCCGCCGGCGAAGTTCGCGAACACGAACAGCGGACCCGCTTGCGCCAGCGTCGCTCCCTCGGTGACCGAGCACGACAGATCCGCGAACCCCGCGTCGACCGTGACCTTCGACGCGCTGCTGAGCAGCCGCCCCCAGACGCGGACCATGAACCGCAGGGCGGCGCGGCGCGCCGGTCCCAAGACGGGGTCGTTGAAGCCGCTTTCAGCGTCGTCCGTGAAGCGCACCTCAGAGCGGAACTTCCCCGAACGCCATCCCGTATCGCGCAGTGCCGCATCCGTCAGGTCGACCTCGTCGAACAACAAGTCAGGCGAAATAGTTGGCTCCATGAGCAGGTCAGGGCTGGCGGTGCGGTCAAAGTGCGACCCGCTCGACCCCGGCTCGATCGGCTTTGGCATGTACAGCAGCACGCGGCCCGCATCGTCGACGCCCGTCGGGGCGTCTGGATCAAACCGCATGCCCGCGGTGACCGCGGCCCGCGCCAGGCGCCCATCATCGTCGCGCTCGTCGAGGTTGCTCGCCGGCGGTGCGATGCGATCACCGGATCGGAGGAAAGCCGCGGCGTCGTGACGGTCGCCCCGGATACATTCGAGTCGCCAGCCGCCGTCGTCCGTCGGGCGCAGGATCATGGTGTGATCCGCGGCACCATCGAGAAACACACCGGTCCCACCGCCGCGTAGGGTGAAGCTGCGCTGCTGCGAGTTGGCGGGCGTGGCCGTCGCCATGACGGCAGAGAGCGTCGCGCAGCAGATCAGCGTCAAGCGTCGCATGGTTCTCCCGGTAGTCAAAAATGTCATCCGGTCATGCGCCGTGTGCATGCCCGCCACACTTCCACCACTAGTGGTGCACATCGACGCGACGATAGGCATCGATAACCGCCAGCTCCCCGGAAGCTCCGGGCTGCGAATTGCCGTGCTCCATTCCCAGAATTCCGTCGAAGCCCTTGTCGTGGATGTGGCGGAAGACGTTTTGGTAGTTGATCTCGCCGGTGGTGGGCTCGTTGCGCCCTGGATTGTCGCCGATCTGAAAGTAGGCAATCTCGTCCCACGCCGCGTCGATGTTGGGAATGAGGTCACCCTCGCTGATCTGCTGGTGGTAGAGGTCGTCGAGAATCTTGCACGCCGGGCTGTCGACCGCCTTGCAGATCTGGAAGGCCTGCGGAATCCCTTTGAGAAAGAGGCCGGGGTGGTCGCGTGGGTTCAACGGCTCGAGCACCATGGTCAGACTGTGTGGCTCGAGGATTGCCGCTGCCCGCTTCAGCGCCTCTACGACGTTGGCTGTCTGGTAGTCCGGGTGAACAGCGAGGTCCACGTGACCGGGAACCACCGTCATCCACGTGGCGTGGACCCGCTTGGCTACCTCCACCGCGGAGCGGATCTCAGAGAGAAACTCGGCACGCTTGTTCTCGTCGCCGCTGGCGAGATTGGGTTCGCGCCAGTGGATGGTGTGAGCAACGAACACCCCCATGCGCATATCGAGACGCGACATCTCCCCGGCGATGCGTTCCTGCTCCGCAACCGGGCGCTGGCGCATGCCGTTGTCCTCGAGCGAGCCGAAACCCTGCGCCGCCATGAATTGCAGCTGGTCGATCGGGTCTTCGCCGCCGCTCTCGCGGAACATCCCGAAGTGCGGCGCGTAGTCGACCCCGAATCGCGCTTGGGCGGCCGCCGCGGAACCTCCCCAGGCCGCGGCAACGCCGACGCCCGCCAGCGTACCCATGAAGTCGCGTCGCCTCACCGAACCCGCCTCAAAAGGCTCGCGTCACGCCGGGTGTGGGGATCGGGTAGCGACCATGTGCGTCGGGAAGTACCCGCGGAGGCTCATCCCAGGCAAGCCGAGGCGGCATGAGGTCGAGATCCGACTCCACCGCCTGGTCCCATTCGACGACCTGTCCGGAGTACGTTGCCATGCGGCCCAGGATTGCGGTCATTGTCGCCACCACGCCCCGCTCGGTGTCCGCGTAGGTGTACTCGCCTGCGGCCACCGCCGCGAACAGCTCGTCGTGCTCCACCTGGTAGGGGTTCGGGTCAGCGCGCCGTCGTCGTACTCGAACAGCGTCTTGCCCTTCTTCGAGAGTATGACCCCGGGGCGCGGCGCCGTGCCATTGGTACCGTGAAAGGCCTCGGACACCCGGTCCATGCAATCAGGCATGTGGCGACACTGGCTGAGCACCCGGCTGCCGTTTTCGTACTCGTACTCGACAAAGTGATGATCGAAGATCTCGCCGTGGTCCTTGCCGTTTCGAACCAGGCGGCCACCCTGTCCCTGCGCACGTAACGGGTGCCCATCCATCACCCAGTTGCCGACGTCGTGTTGTGGATGTGCTGCTCGACGATATGGTCTCCACACAGCCAGTTGAAGTAGTACCAGTTGCGCATCTGGTACTCCATCTCGGTCTGCTGTGGCTGGCGCGGTCTTTCCCACACGCCGGCGCCGTTCCAGTAGACGCGGCCGAGGATCACGTCGCCGATCATGCCAGCGTGAATGCGCTCGACCCAGGCGCGATACATCCGCTGGTAATGTCGCTGCAGCCCGACGACGACGTTGATCTGCTCCGCTCGGGCACGCTTTCCGGCCTCAACCACGCGCCGCACACCGGGTGCGTCGGTGGCCACCGGCTTCTCCATGAACACGTGCTTGCCGGCCTCGATCGCCGCCTCGAAGTGGGTTGGACGGAACCCGGGAGGCGTGGCCAAGATGACCACATCGACCAACGGAAGCACTGCTTGTAGGCATCGAATCCCGAGAAGCGCCGCTCCGGAGGCACGTCGATACGAGCCCGTAGATCAATACTGCCGCCGAGCCAATCGTCGCGTTCAGTCGACGTGATCGTCTCGTAGCTCGTCTGCACCCTATCGTCGAACGCATCTGCCATGGCAACGAGCTTGACGTCCTGCGTCGTGCTTAACGCTTGTACCGTCGCGCCGGTGCCGCGCCCGCCACAACCGATCACGCCGATCCGAATCGCCTCGGCGCTCGCCGGCTGCACTCGCAAGTCCGCCGCACGGCTCAACGACAGGCCGCCTACCGCTGCCGCGGTGCTCGTCATCACGAAATCACGTCTGTTCATCGTTGCTCCTCAATCGTTAGCAGGCAGTCGTGGAAGTGTGGCGAATCCTCCGCCTGCCAGGCGAGCACCGTACTACGGTCCCAACACGGTGGTCCAGTACGCCCGAATCTCGTCGATCCCGACCTCTCGCGCCGGACGAACGATACGAAACCCGACGTGCTCCGAATCAGTGTTCCACCAGCGACTCTTCGGAATCTGGGGGTCGCGACGTTTCCAATATGGCGTTTCGGGGGAACGCGCCGCACAGCGCGCATCAGCCGGCCCATCGATGTAGGAACCACCTCGAACCACACCTTGGCCGCGACCCGGCAGCCCGGAGATCGGACCCGCGACGGGCTCGCCATCCGGAAGGCTAGCGTAGAACGCCTCATCGTAGCGATCGGCCACCCACTCGGCCACGTTGCCGTGCATGTCACGCAGGCGCCAGGCGTTCGGTGCCTTCAGACCGACCGCCTGGTACGTCGCGCGGCTGTTGTCGGCCAGCCAGGCGTGCGCACCGAGCTCACCGGAAGCACCGTTGAATCCGTACGCCCGATCTTCGCCAGCCTGACAGGCGTACTCCCACTCGGCCTCGGTGGGCAATCGGTACAGCCTTCCGGTCTTGGTTGACAGCCAGCGCGAGTACTGCAACGCCGCCCATCGAGTCATGCCTACGGCTGGGTGCCCATTCTTGCTCATGCCGTGGGCGGGGTCCTCGTATGGCGGGCTCGGTCGACTCACGGCATCGGCGTCGAACGGTAGCTCGGCCGCCGCGCTCGCATGATCGTCGAGCCGCCGATAACGGAAGATCGCGAACTCGTCGTGGGTGATCTCGTGCACACCCATCCAGAACGGTTCGATTCGAACCCGGCGGACCGGACCCTCATCATCGTCGCGGTCAGTCTCATCGACAGGGCTCCCGAGCTCGAACACGCCGTCGGGAACGAACGCCATCTCGAATGCGACTCGGGTGCCCGGAATCGTCTCGCGAACCACGTCGCCCGGGGCCGAGTCTTGCGAAACCGAGCTGCCGACAACCACGGCAATCCCGGCGGCGATAGAGAGAGCGTGAAAGGTGGCGCGCGCCGGCATCACTCCGGTCCTGCTACCGCACCCCGGGCACACGGGCGCGTGCGTGGATCTCTTGCAGTGAGCGCACGCCGATCGTCTCCAGCTGCAGGGCACGGATCGCTCCCACCCCGGCGCGTGCACCGGCAGCGGTAGTGAAGTACGGGATGCCGCGGCGCAACACCGCCTGCCGCAACACCACCGAGTCGCGCACGATACGCGGGTCATCACCGACCGTGTTGATCACCAGGTTCACCTCTCCGCGCTCGATGATGTCGACGGTGTTCGGGGAGCCCTCTCCGGGCTTCGGAACCACACGTGCCTGGATGCCCATTGCGTGCAGGTCGGCGGCAGTGCCTTCGGTGGCGAGGATCTCGAATCCGTTCTCGGCAAGCTCGCGAACAGCGTCACCGAGCCGCGGGCGGTGGTCCGGCCGCACGGTCACGAGCACGCGCCCGGAGAGCGGCAGCGCGGCACCGGCCTGGATCTGCGCCTTGGCAAAGGCGCGGCCGAAGTCGGAGTCGATGCCCATTACTTCGCCGGTGCTCTTCATCTCCGGGCCGAGCAGAACGTCGACGCCGGGGAACTTCAGGAACGGAAACACCGGCTCCTTCACGGCCACACCGTGCGGCGTCGGGGTGGTGGTGAAATTCAGCTCCTCGAGGGTTTTGCCGACCATCACCAGCGCGCCGATTTTCGCTAACGGCATCCCGGTAGCCTTCGCTACAAAGGGTACCGTGCGCGACGCGCGCGGGTTCACCTCGAGGACGTACACGTTGCCGGCCTGGACGCCGTATTGGACGTTCATGAGCCCGCGAACACCGAGCTCGAGCGCCAGACGAGCAGTCGAGTCGTGGATCTCCTTGACGATGTGCGGCTCGAGCGAGAATGGCGGAATGGCACAGGCGCTATCCCCGGAGTGAACGCCCGCTTCTTCGATATGTTCCATGACGCCGGCGATCACCACGCGCTCGCCGTCGCAAACCGCGTCGACATCGACCTCGGTGCAATCGGCAAGAAAGTGGTCGATCAACACCGGATGCTCGGGCGACGCCTGCACCGCTTCGGCCATATAGCGCTGCATCGCCCGGGCGTTGTGAACGATCTGCATGGCGCGACCACCGAGGACGTAGGACGGACGCACCAGCACCGGATAGCCGATGCGTTCAGCAACGGCAATTGCCTCGTCGAGGCTGCGCGCGATGCCGCTTGCCGGGCGGCGCAGGTCGAGGGCTTCGAGCACCTCGTCAAACCGCTCGCGGTCTTCGGCGCGGTCGATCGCATCCGGACTGGTGCCTAGAATCGGCACCCCGGCACGAGCGAGGTGTAGCGCCAGGCGCAACGGTGTCTGCCCACCGAGTTGAACGATGACGCCCATGGGCTGCTCGCGCTCGACGATCTCGAGCACATCCTCGAGCGTCACTGGCTCGAAATACAGTCGGTCGGAGGTGTCGTAGTCGGTCGACACGGTCTCCGGGTTGCAGTTGACCATGATCGCTTCGTAACCCGCCTCCCTGAGGGCGAAGGCGGCGTGGACGCAGCAGTAGTCGAACTCGATGCCCTGCCCGATGCGGTTCGGACCTCCGCCGAGTATCAGCACTTTGTCGCGTCCGGTCGGGTCGGCCTCGCACTCTTGCTCGTAGGTGGAGTATAGGTAGGGCGTGTGCGCGACGAACTCGGCGGCGCACGTATCGACGCGCTTGAACACCGGCCGCACACCGTGTCGATGGCGCGCGGCTCGCACCTGGCCCTCGGTCGTCTTCCACAGCTCCGCTAGCCGACGGTCCGAGAACCCGAGCCGCTTGGCGGCCCGCAGAGGCTTGCCGCGATCCTGCTCGTCGGCGTTGCGCAACACCTCCTCGGCATCGACAAGCTCCTTGATGTTGCGCAGGAACCACGGGTCAATGGCGCTTCGAGCGTTGATCTCGCCGATATCGAAGCCGCGCCGCAGGCCGTCGGCGATCGCCCAAAGACGCCCCGGGCAAGGAGTGCTGATACGCGCCCAGATCTCCTCCTCCGCTTCTAGGCCGGCACCCTTTACCGAAGGTTCGAGGCCGTAGCGCTCGATCTCGAGCGAACGAATCGCTTTCTGAAGGCTTTCTTTGAAGGTGCGGCCGATCCCCATGACCTCGCCCACCGACTTCATCTGCGTGGTGAGGCTCTGGTCGGTCGTGGGGAACTTCTCGAAGGCAAAGCGTGGAATCTTGGTAACGACGTAGTCGATCGTAGGCTCGAAGCTCGCCGGCGTCTCGCGAGTGATGTCGTTGGGAATCTCATCGAGGGTGTACCCCACCGCGAGCATGGCGGCGATCTTGGCGATCGGGAAGCCTGTTGCCTTGGAGGCCAACGCCGATGAGCGCGACACCCGCGGGTTCATCTCGACCACCACCAGAGAGCCGTCGGCAGGATCGACCGCGAACTGGATGTTCGAGCCGCCCGTATCAACACCAATCTCGCGAATGATGGCAATCGCCGCATCACGCATAAGCTGGTATTCCTTGTCGGTCAGCGTCTGCGCAGGCGCCACCGTGATCGAGTCTCCGGTGTGCACCCCCATGGGGTCGAAGTTCTCGATCGAGCACACGATCACCACGTTGTCGGCGGTATCGCGCATCACCTCGAGCTCGTACTCCTTCCACCCGAGCACGCTCTGCTCAATCAGGCACTCGTGGCGCGGTGACTGCTGCAAAGCCCACTCGACCACGTGGCCAAACTCGGCCTCGGTATCGGCCACCCCGGCACCCGCCCCTCCGAGAGTGAAGCTTGGCCGCACGATGGCCGGCAGACCGGTCTCGCCAATCAGGGCGCGCGCCTCGCGTACCGAGCGCACGTAGCCCGACCGTGGGATACGGAGCCCCAGGCGTCCCATGGCGCTGCGGAACTGCTCGCGATCCTCGGCCTTCAGAATCGCCTCGAGGTTGGCGCCGATAAGCTCCACGCCATAGCGTTCGAGCACGCTTTGCTCGGCGAGCTCGATCGCCAGGTTGAGCGCCGTCTGACCACCGACGGTAGGCAACAGGGCATCTGGGCGCTCGCGCTCGATGATCTGTTCGACGCTGGAGACCGTCATCGGTTCGACGTAGGTGCGGTCGGCCATGTCCGGATCGGTCATGATCGTCGCCGGGTTGGAGTTCACCAACACGACGCGGAACCCATTCTCGCGCAGCGCCTTGCAGGCCTGTGTACCGGAGTAGTCGAACTCGCACGCCTGGCCGATGACGATCGGCCCAGATCCGATTATCAGGATCGACTCGAGATCGGTGCGCCGCGGCATCAGGTCGGGCTTGCCGAGCTGAGCCTACTTCCCGAGCCGCGCGCTACCTCGGCACCCGTAACAGCTTCGCCAGCTCGGTGGCGCAGCACCATGTCCCGGAACCGCTGGAAGAAATGCCGCGCGTCATGCGGACCGGGCGACGCCTCCGGGTGGTACTGCACCGAGAAGATCGGCCGCGTTAGGTGCGCCAGCCCTTCCACGGTGCCGTCGTTGAGGTTGATATGCGTTACTTCGACCGGTTCTCCGGCCTGCCGCAAGGACTCCGGCTCGACCGCGAAGCCATGATTCTCCGCACAGATCGCCACCCGCCCGCTGTGTACGTCTTGGCCGGGTTGGTTGCCGCCGTGGTGCCCGAATTTCAGCTTCGTCGTCGACCCACCCAGCGCCAGACCGAGGATTTGATGACCGAGGCAGATGCCGAAGATGGGATATCGGTCGACGAGCTGCCGCACGGTATCAGGCACTTCGAGGACGGCCGCTGGATCGCCGGGGCCGTTGGACAGAAACACCGCGTCCGGCTCGAGCTCCGCCACTTGATCTGCCGTGGTATGCGCCGGCACCACCGTGACCTCGAAACCATGATCGACCAGAAGCCGCAGGATGTTGTGCTTGATGCCGAAATCGAAGACCACGAGCCGCAATCGATCATCCGGTACGGTGGCTTGCGGCAGCTGCCCGTCGATGCCGGGCCAGCTGCCGACCTCCCAGTTGTAGGGCTCCGAACAGGTCACCTCCGCCACCAGGTCGAGGCCATCCATCGGTGCCGCGCGCCGCGCGATTTCTGCCAATGCCTCGCCGTCCTGGCGGTCCGGATCGGTTGAGAGCACACCGTTCTGGCAGCCCCGATCACGGATGCCCCGCACCAACGCGCGGGTATCGATGTCGGAGATTCCGGGCACACCGTGGCGTCTGAGGTACGCGCCGAGCGGTTCCTCAGCGCGCCAGTTGCTGGGCTCGTCGAATACTTCCCGCACGACGAACCCGGCGAGCGCCGGACTGCCCGACTCAGAGTCGGCAGCGTTGACGCCGACGTTGCCGATTTGCGGGTACGTCATCGCCACGATCTGACCGGCGTACGAGGGATCGGTGAGGATCTCCTGATAGCCCGTCATGCTGGTGTTGAAGCACACCTCGCCGCAACGAACGCACGACGCCCCGAAGCCAATTCCTCGAAAGAGGGTGCCGTCGGCGAGAGCCAACACGGCAGGGCGCTCGTTGTCGAACAAGCTGCCACTCCGACCGTTCACCGCCCCTCCCCCGGCGTATGAGAACACTTGCATGAGTGCACGGCAAACCGAGACGCTGGTTGGAGCACGGCGGACGGCTACTCCGGGAGAAGCCTATTCCGAGAAGCTGTGGACCGCCTCAGCGACGTCGTTGTAGTCCTCGAAGATGCTGATGAGCTGCGTAAACATCAGCAAATCGCGCACCTTGGTGCTGAGGTTCAGTAGCTTGAGCTGGGCGCCGCGGTTGGCGCACGACGTGTATGCGGAGACCAACTCACCGGTACCGGAACTGTCCATGTACCGGACGCCAGCGAGGTCGAGCAGGATCTTGTTCTCGCCGCGCTCCAGCAGGTCACTGACAAGCTGCCGTAGCTGTACGTCGCCTGAGCCCAGCGTCAGCTTGCCTTTCAGCTCGACGATCACCACACCATCGATTTGGCGCTCATGGTGCTTCATGAAGTTCCCCTTACGTTCTCGTTGGAGGCGCGCGAACACCGACATGGCGCCATCGGGATTATGGCCTTTGGCGGTCGCCTGGTCGAGTTGTCGCGAGGTGGCCTGCCGGCCGCGACGCGGCTTCGGCGAAACCAAATCACCGGATGCGGCGAATAAGACGTTAGAGATCCTGCCGGCCACCCCTCCGAGCGGGACGCAGGAGAGACGCAAGTGAGCAACTCGATGAGCAAGCTACGCAGAGAGTTCCCGTCGACCGCGGTTTCCGGGGTTAGCCCACTGCTGTTGGGCAACTGTTCTCACCTCGACGACCTGAGCACGAAGGCCCTCGTCGGACTCTCGAAGCGCGCCGAATGCCGACTTGTGCACGAGGAGGAACGACTGTTCAGCCAGGGCGAGCTAGCCGACTCGGTGTACCTGTTGCTGGACGGTTTCCTCCAGATGGAACGGTTCGAGAAAGCCGGCGGCCACACCTCCTACGATATCGTCGCGCCGTATGCGTCCTTCGGTGACGTGGTGCTGCTCGGCGAGGAGGAGCGTCGTTACTCGGCGATCGCCAAAGAGGACTCGGTGGTGCTGGAGATACCTCTGCTCCCCTTGGTGCGGGTGCTCAGCGCGAATCCGGCGCAAGCGCTGGCGTGGCGTGGCGCGGTGATGGCGCGACTGCATCGCCTGGAGCCGCAACGGGCCGACCACTTCGCCTGGAAGATCCTCGACAAGATCTCCGGGTTGTTCGACGCCGCCTGAGCAATCAAGGCTGTCCTTGTAACGGGGCAAGGCGTCTTGCTAACGTTACGTAAGTACGCCTTCCGTACCGGCGCGCCAGCGAGCCCACGATCTGTCTGGGCATTTGATGAACGCCGTACGCGAGTTCCCACCGAACCCTCACGCTCTGGTCGTCCACACCGATTCACTCGTGACCGACGAGATCGTCGAGACCTTTCTCGCCGGCTCGACGCCGCCGCCCGTAGTGTGGATGCGCGCCGTCCTCGAGCTGCCGGGCGTGCGCGTCCTGTCACTCAACGCCTACAAGGTCCGGCTGAAGAAACACAAGGAAGCCCGATGGGGCGGTATTATCCGGCCGTTCGAGCGCATCCTCTGCGCCGACCTCGACATCGGCCAGCTAACCGATCTCGTAGAGCGCGAGTGCCGGTGCCGTCGCTTTGCCTGGTACGGAGCACCCCTGCCACCCCGCGTCTATGAGGGCAAGCGACAGGCGCTCGAGCACCGCTTGGCGGAGGACCTGTACAGCGTTCCCGGCGTGGCCGAAGTGATTTTCGACGGCCACGAGATCGAAATCCGTAAGTGTCCGTTGCGGCCCTGGCGCGAGCTAGCGCCCGAGATCTCTCGCCGTTTGGCGACCGGCTCAGTCAATCCTGCGTCTTGATAGGACTCGGACAAAGAAACCGGGGACGGTGCCGGGCCGTCCCCGTGTGCACATCAGTATCCGTGACGGGTCATCTCTTGAGGCGACGCCGCTGCCTGAGAATCTCCTGCAGCCGCGCGGTCCCGGGGTGGGACGACCGCTGGTCGATCGAGAACTCTCCCGTTTCACGGACCTGGACCGAGGACGGTCCCTTGTCGATGTCGGTCTCGGCCAGCGTGTAGAACTGAATCACGTAGCGCGAGTTGGGGCCGCTTACGCTGGTAACGCAAACGTCGATCCTGCGCCCGCCACCAACACTGATGACGGTCTCCTCCATGCGCAACACGCCGGAGGCGGAATCAGCGATGACCCGGTCGTCTTGTCAAGCCAACGAATCTCGGCGGCAACTGCGCCAAGACGCTGTTCGGCAGGCCCTTAGACAGGACCCCTGACTGCTCTGTGTGTCCGGCTCGTCGGTCTCGGCCAGCCGGGCAACCGCGAGACGGAGCTTTGTGCGCTCTGGCTCTGACAATGCAGTCTCGCGCCCCTCAGTTCTTGAAGCCGCGCGCGGCGATAACCTCGAGGCGCCACTCCCCATAGGGCACGGTCAGGCCGCGCAGCACCTCGAGCGCGACGTCTCGATCCATCGCCAACAACAACGCCGCCACGTGTTTGCACAGCCGGCGCTCACGCGCCTGCCCGAGGAAGTCTCGGCAGCCGTGCTGCACGCGCTTGGCCGACGTATCGAGCACCACGTTGTAGGAGCTGGCAGCAGCAATCCAGAGATCGGGCCCCGCGGTGAGGAACTGCACCTTGCCCGCCTCGCGGCGCGCGCGGCCCAGCCGCTTCGCCTCAGTGCACAGAGCGAGCAGATCGAACAGCTCGTCGCTTTCCGGAGCTTCTTCGTCCAAGGGAGCCGTTTGCGGCGTTTCGTCGGCGATTTTCAGCGCCCCACTACGGACGCTGCATCATCCGCGGCATTTGCTGCTCCGTATAACCCGTAGGGGCCTCCTTCCAATTGCCCTCGAACGGCCCGTACTCCCAGTCGTTGACCACCATGCTGACCCCATCTTCGGAGTCCATCCGCAGCACGCGGCCGTCGGGCAGCCCGCGGGCCCGCGCCAGCTTCAGATATTCGGCCATGCCCGCCAGGGGATTCCGTCCCCCGGGGCCACCGCCCATCATCGGTCCAGCGACCTTCGAGAGGTGCTCTGCCAGTCGGTTCCAGACCTCGAACAGACCGACCTCGGCAGTAGTCGACAGCCATAGCGAGGCTAGCTGGCCGTCCGGCCCGGTCATCTCGACCTCGAACACGCTGTGTTTCGTGCCCGTGCTGGTGGTCACCGTGTCGGTGGCACCAGTACGGCGAAAGGAGAAGGAGGTCGGGTCGAAGTCGTCCGGATCGGGCATGTCGCCGCGGCGCATCTGTGCCGGCATCCGCTCCATCATCTGCCGCATCCGCTCCATCATCTCCTTGCTGAACCGGATGAACATCTTCTGTTGGTGCTGGACCATGATCCAGGCGATCGGTCCCCAGATGATCGACACGCCGTCCATGTCGAGGCGCGCATGCTCGCCACCGACCGTCGCCTTCATGGTGTTGGCACCTTCGTCGGCGTTGGTAACCGTGAACGAGATCGCGAGGTCTTGTTGAGGCGCGGGGGCGGCGGCGAGGACGAGGCCGCCGCAAAGGGCGATGACAACAACGCGCAAGGAACAGGCTTTCACGGGGTCCTCCTCCTCGATTGGAGCTCTCTGACGATGAGACGGCCGCCCGCATCCTGCTTGTCGGACGCAACCGCCAAGGCCGAGCGATAGCCACAGTGTACACCCGTCGTACTCGCTGGTTGCGGCCTGTTGACGCCTCCGGGACGGCGCGATCAGGCCGGAACCAACGGCCAAAAGGTGGGGATCAGCCACGTGGCCAGCAGCCAGAGGATGATGTTCAGCGGCAGCCCCACTCGGGTGTAGTCGAGGAAATGATAGCCACCCGGACCGTACACCAGGGTGTTGGTTTGATAGCCGATTGGCGTCGAGAACGCTGCCGAGCCGGCGAACGCGACGGCAATAGCGAACGGGCGAGGATCGACGCCCAGGTTGGCAGCCACGCCCAGCGCGATGGGCACCATGAGCACCGCCGCCGCGGCGTTGGACATGAGCTCGGTGAACACCACCGTCATCAGGTAGATACCCGACAGCACTACGACCGGACCGTACTGCCCCACGGCGCCAACGACGGCCTGGGCGAGAAACGCCGCCGCTCCGGACTGCTCCATCGCCCGACCGAGCGCGATGGCGCCGCCGATCAACATCAACACCGATAGATCAAGCGCGGCGTACGCCTGCCGCATGGACAGGCACCGAGTAAGCACCATGAGCACCGCGGATACCATCGCCAGGGTCATGATGGGGACGTCTGTAACGCCGCCGAGCACGATCAGGCCCAGCACCAGTCCTATTGCTATGGGTGCTTTCTCACGGTTGACGATGACCTCCTGTACGCCCTCCAGCAGCAGGAACTCGTCGTAGGTCATGAGGCGCTGGATGTCGACTCGGTCGGCCATCACCAGCAACACATCGCCGACGCGCAACCTGACGGTGGGAAGCCCATCGCGCAGATGGTCGCCGTGTCGCTGCAGCGCCATCACCGAGGCGCCGTAGTGCTGTCGGAAGTTGATCTCGCTCAGCGACCTGCCGATGAGCCGCGAGTTCGGGGTGATCACGGCCTCGGCAAGCGCCATATCCTTCACCGCGTATCGAATCGCCTCCGCCTTCAAACCAGGCAGCAGCTCCAACCCCTTCTCTTTGTAGAGGGAGAGCAGCTGATTGACGTCTCCCTTGAGCAGAAACACGTCCCCTGCCTCGATGACCACCTTGTCGAGCGGCGGCCAGAACAACGCATCGCCCCTTATGATCTGCAACAGGCGAACTTCCGGATGGGCGGCCTGCAGCGCCTCGTCGACCCGGCCCCCGATGAGGTCGGAGCCCTCGGGCACCTGCACCTCGGTCATGTAGTCGGCGGCACCGCGCTGACTCTGCGCGTATGACGTAACGTTGCCACGATCCGGCAACAAATGGCGGCCTATCCAGTACATGTAGGCGAGGCCGACGGCCGCATAGATCAGCCCCACCGGGGTGATCTCGAATAGACCGATGCCGCGTATCCCGTTCTCTTCCATGAGGCCGTGAACGAGGATGTTCGTCGACGTGCCGATCAGGCTGGTCGTGCCCCCGAGAATCGAGGCGAACGACAGCGGAATGAGCAGCTTCGAGGGCGGGATCTCGAACTCCTGCGACACACCGAGCATGATCGGCAGGAACATCGCCACCACGGCGGTGTTGTTGATGAAGCCCGAAAACACCGCCATGGTGATCATCACGGCGAACAGCAAGCGCCGCTCGTCGCCGCGGGCGAATTGGATGATGCGATTACCGACGTAGGTAATCACGCCGGTTCGCGTCAGGCCGTCCGAGACGACGAGAACCGACGCCACGGTGAGTAGAGTCGTGCTGGCGAACCCCGACACGGCCGCGGCAGGCTCCAGCACCCGGGTGAGCATCAGCACGACCGGTATGCACAGCGCCACCAAGTCTATCGGCAGCCATTCGGTCACCCACAGGACGAGGGCTGCCAATAGCACGCCGACGACGATCAGCATCTCCCCGGTCATGCCGGCGGAGTCTACCATCGCGCCTACGACCGTCCTCCGCCTGCTAGCGGGCGCACTCGGTGATCGCCTCCGTGAGCACGGCGTTGACCACCGCGGCCTGCCGGCCCCACGCATAGCGCTCCTCGGCAAGCTGTCGCGCAGCGATCGAGGCCCGGCGAAGCTCCGCGCGTTGCCCGGCGAGGTCTGTCAACAACTTCGCCAGCGCCGCGGCGTCGTCGGCAGGGTAGAAGCGCGCGACGGTCTCGGGAAGCAGATCGTGGAGCTCGGGAATGTCCGCCGTAACCACCGGAAGCCCGGCAGCCAGGTACTCCATCCGTACCCGGGATCGGTGTGCCCGCGGCGACGTAGAGAATCCGCACGGCCTTGAGGGTACACGACCTGCTAGTGTGATCGGCATGAACTGGAGTCGCCGTCAACTGTCGCTCATGCTCGCGTCCTTGGTGCCCGCCGGGAGCGCCGCTACGTGGCCGACCATACGGGCCGCGGGTGCCTGGTACGGCGGGCGCCCGGGTGTGCAGCGCGACCGGGGCGCGGGCACCCGATACGGCAACGGTCAGACCGGCGCCATCACGCTCACCGACGTTGCCGGCGTGCTCGTAGGTCAGATCACCCGTACGGACCGACCGACCGGATGCACAGTGGTGGTAACCCCTGACGGAGCCACCGGAGGCGTCGCGGTGCGCGGCGCTGCGCCAGGGACGCGGGAGACCGATCTGCTGCGATCGGAGAACGCCATCGATCGAGTACACGCCATCGCCCTGAGCGGCGGCAGCGCGCCCGGACTCGCCACTGCCGACGGTGTGTTACGGCGCTTGCAGGAAACCGGCGTTGGCCTGGAGTTCGGTGGCCACATAGTTCCGATCGTGCCCGCCGCAGTGCTCTACGATCTCGGTGTCGGGGATGGGAGCATTGCACCGACGGCTGCCGACGGGTACGCCGCCTGCAAGGTCGCCACCGCTGACCCGGTAGTGCGGGGCAGCGTCGGCGCCGGTGCCGGCGCTACGATCGGCAAGATGCTCGGCGGCGGCCGCATGAAGGGGGGCCTGGGGAGCGCCGGCTTCCGTTTCGATGACGGGACAGTGGTTGCAGCGCTGATCGCGGTGAACAGCCGTGGCGACGTACGGGACCCTCATAGCGGGAAGCTGATCGCAGGCGCGCTCGCCGGCGACGGCCGCACGCTGCGCAACACCGAGTCAACACTGCTGGATCCGGGCGGCACGAGCAGCGGATCCGGTGGCCAGAACACCGCGATCGGGGTAGTGGCAACCAATCGTACGCTGAGCAAGGCGCAGTGCAACCGGTTGGCATCGGTGGCACATGACGGGCTGGCACGCGCAGTCGTCCCGGCGCACACGATCTTCGACGGCGACACGCTGTTCGCGCTCGCCACCAATCGTGGCGGACCGGTCAGCTCGACCACTGATCTCGACCGGGTTGATGCGGCAGCGGCGGCCGCAGTGGCCAGTGCGGTCATCGACGCGGTAACCCAAGCCACAGCGCTCGACGGGATTCCGGCGGCACGCGACATCGGCACCGTCTGAGCGGCCGGGCCGCCGACGCCGGCCTCGGCGGCAGAGTCGGCAACCTCGACCGTACAGCGGTGCGGCGCGCCTGTTGACCGGGTTACGGCACTTCCACCACAGCCTGCTACGATGAGCGTCGCCCGTTTCTCGTGGAGAGGTGTCCGAGAGGCTGAAGGAGCGCGCTTGGAAAGCGCGTGTGCGGTAACCCCGTACCGTGGGTTCGAATCCCACCCTCTCCGCCTACCACTTGAGCCATTGAGATTACTGCGGGAGTTATCAAGACCGCCGCCTATATCCCTTTTATTCTCAGGACTTTAGCGGTACTCGATGCTGCCCCTGAAGCCAACAGAGACACCACGGTGCGCTCCGGCGCCAGCTTGCGGCGCCGATGTCTCTCGAGCCCCTTGCGGTGGTACGGGTTTTTGGCCGTTGACGGTGCCCATTCAAAGACTAAGCGGTCGGAAACCCTAGACGCTGCCGCTGCGCGGTCCATTCCAGAGGCAGTCGCGTGTCGCGCATGAGCTTGTTGGCGGTTAACTCCAGCGGCGGGCGGCCTTCGAGGATGGCCGCGACGATGTCCGGCGCCAGGAAGCTCAACCGCAGCAGTCGGGTGGCGTAGGAGGCCACCACACCCTCGGCCTCGGCGATCCTTTGGATCGTGAGATCGGGGTTGCGGTCCAGTCGATCACGGATCCCGAAGGCGCGCACGAGCAGCCGCATCAGGCTCGGGTCCGGCCGGGGCTCGTCCCCGGCGCCGGGGACGATCAGCCTCACCGCCATGCCGGCGCGCTGGAGCACGGCGGGGATCTCCACGGTGATGGTGTCGTGGGTGAGGGTTGATGGCAGCACCGGCCCGCCATCGGGCTCCGAGCACACCGCCTCGGTGACCCGGTCCGCGGCGATCTGGATCTGGATGCTGCCGGACCGGATGA
Organism: Acidobacteriota bacterium; assembly: GCA_965205505.1. Lineage (GTDB taxonomy): Bacteria > Acidobacteriota > UBA890 > UBA890 > WLXD01 > DASCOT01. Next base: position 103,782 of record CBDBHB010000009.1, on the reverse strand, counting down.
TGACGCGCCGCAGGAGGCTCTTGAGATACGCCCGACCACAGCGATCTTGCCGTAGACCTCAGCGCCGTTGACCAGCGGCTGGCAGGCGAGTGTCGACGTCGCGGAGCCGTCGTCGGCCAACGCCAGTTCGTTGGTGACGCCGTCCTCGTCGAGCTCCGGGCCAAAGAACGCCCGGCCGACGATATGCGTTCCGGCAAGGTTCGGAGGGTCGGCGATCTGCAGGACGTAGGCACCGCGCAGCAGCGGCCGGGCGCCACGCTGAGTCTTGGCGCCCGTAAACGCCACCTGCCCGTCCCGCACTGCCGACTTGCGTCGTGCCACCCGCGACAGCTCGTCCCACGTCCGGTTGCGCTGGTTGTCGAAGGTCATGGTGGCGAAGATGTCCGGGAGGTTACGGAAGAAGGCGCCCCTATCCAGATCCGTCAATCCTAGGAACCCGAGCCCGTGCGCGATCTCGTGCAACGCCACGGCGACGAACGACACCTGCTGGGGCGGGGTGCTGCCATCGACGCCGTAGTACCAGCTCGTGCCGGGTCCACGGCACGCATCGTCGATCGAGGCGTTGAAGGTGATGCCGATGTCGACGTCATCCTCATCGAGGTTGCTGCGGGCGATGGACTTGGCCATAGGACCCGGATACCAGACGCCCGGCTCGCCGCCGCGGAAATCGGTGAACACGAACCGCGGGCCAGCCTGCGCCAAGATTGCACCCTCCTCCACCGAGCACGTGAGCTCCGCAAACCCGGCCTCCACCCTCACCCGCGACGCGCTGCCCAGCAGCCGTTCCCAGATCCCGAGCATGAACTCCAGCGCTGCGCGTCGGTCGGCTCCCAGCTCCGAGTCGTTGAAACCGCTGTTCTCGTCATCGGTGACGCTCACCTCGGATCGGAACCGGCCGGCGCGCCAGCCCATGTCACGCAGTGCGTCGTCGGTGAGATCAACGTCGGCGAACGGCAGGACCGGCGACAGCGCCGGCTCCATCAGCAGGTCCGGGCTGGCGCGGGTATCGAAGTGCGAATAGCTCGACCCGGGGGCGATGGGGTTTGTCTCCGCTTGATCCCCGCCGTCCGGCGGCCCTGGGCCACGAAAACAGCCGTCTTCGGGCGCCGCTCGCGTTCGTGCGGTGCGGGAGAGTGACGAGCCGGGCGACGCTGCGGCAGACAAGAACGCGGGGCATCCACCCATCGCTGACCGAGCAGCCCTCCAGAGTCTTGATGCCTGAGTCGAGCTGGCCAGAAAACCGGTGAGCGGAAGTTCGAGGTCGCGGCTTCAGGGGTTCGACATGAAGACATGAAGAAGCTCCTGCTCGCACCAGACGGGAAGGTCTTCCCGTGGAAGACGCTAGATCGGCTGGTGCAGTTCTCGGGGCTCAGTTTGTTTCGTTCAGCCGAGGGTGAAGGAGGCGCTTGACCGTGGGGAGTAGAGGCCAGTGTGGGGATTCAGCTTCTACAGAATCTGATTCGTTCTCCTGTTTCTCGAACCGCCGCATCACTGCCACCCGCCCTTCGTCGTATACGCCACGTGCGCGCCGCATCACGCGTCCAGCCTTGCGGTGCAGTAATATCTCGGTCGGTTGTCGGCGAGTTCCCCGTCTTCGTCAGAGCCTTGCGCTCGGAGCCGATGTGTATGCCGAGACCATTAGGCTATTCACCGGCAATCCCGATCAGGAGTTTGGTCAATGGCCATTACCGTAGGGCAGCCCGCTCCCGATTTCACGCTACATGAGACCCTGGAGCAACAGCGCAGCCTCAGCGAATACCGTGGTAGAAACGTTGTGCTCGCCTTTTTCCCCGGCGCCTTCACCAGCGTGTGCACGACGGAGATGTGCGCGCTTCGCGACCGCATCGATCAGTTCAGCGCTATGAATGCCGAGATCATCGGCATCACGGTCGACCCGCCCTTCGCGCTCGACGCGTGGAAGGCCGCGCATGGCGTCGACTACACTTTCCTCAGCGACTACAACCGGGACGTCGTGCATGCCTATGGCGTGGCGTTCCCGGCGTTGGGCGGCTTGCCGGGATACGTCGCCGCCAACCGCGCCGTGACCATCGTCGACAAGGATGGTGTGGTCCGTTATCACTGGGTCGCGGAGAGCCTCGGCGTTGCGCCGGACTACGCGGAGATCTACGCTACGGTGGCGGCCCTGCCGTAATCTCCACCGAAAGGTCGCAGGTTCAAATCCTGCCCCCGCTACCGCGGAAAGTCCCGCTGGCGCAGCGATTATCTCCCTGCGCTCGCTGATCGGAGTCGCCGTCGATCGCCGCCGCAACCTACTGCCGCACCGACGCGCCACAGCACCCCGCTAGCGGCGCAGCGCCCGAGGCCATCTGCACCACACTCCGCACAGCGGGACCACGATGCGGCGCGCAACAACCGACGACCCTGCCCCTCACGGTTATACTCACGTCGCCAGCCTTGCACCAAGGTCCTTTGCCTCGGCGAGCGTGTAGAGATCTCTGCGTTCAGCAGCTCGTCTCTGAGCTTCAGATGAATGCTCGCGGGATGTTCCAGGGGGCGGGCTTCACAATCGAGCATGGCTCGAACTTCGCGAGGCCCACGTCCGCCAGGTCGCCAACGCGATGGCAACGATGTGAATGGCTGCGTACCGGGCCGTTCGGTTCCTCTGGCCCCGGAAGCGCGACGTCGACCGCCCCCTGTTTCGGTGTGTGATTGTGTTCTGTTAGGCGCGGCATAAACGGACGGACTCGCGGTCGCCGTCGAAGCGCCGCCGGCCGCGAGTGAACGGAGCGGGCGATCGGCGCTGCACGGAGAACGCAAGTGAAACAACCTGATACCTGGCCGACGATCGAACCCCGCGACGGGCCTGGCAGCAAAGCGACGATGCATGAGCGCCTCGCCGCGCTCGCTGCCTTGCTGCCCGAGTTCGAAGCCCCCCGGGTTCGAGTTCGGACAAAGGATACCGGAACCGGGTCACTTTCCGTGGTTCGACTTTTCCGAGCCGGCAGCTAAGTTGATCGACACATGCTATCGGATGGGTTGGATACAGCGGTTTGATTGGTCGACTTGGAAGGATGCGGCGGAAGCGTAACCGTTTCGAACCAATCCGGAAGCCTTCAACCGGGCGACGCCCGAGCAATTGAGCCGGGTGCTTACCTGCTTGATCCGCGGAGATCGGTTCTGCGAAGGCAATCTGAGCTCCGCATTCAAAGCCGGCCTTCTGGTCCCAATTCTCTGCCGGGCGGTAGCCCTGGCGGAGATCGCGCCTCGGGATCAGGGCGGCGTATAGGCCGCACCATGCCGTCAAGCCCGTCGGCAAACGGAATCGTTACCGCCGCCGAATTCGCGACCGTTTTGTTAACTATTTGTTAACTTTCTCCGTGAAAACGGCGAAAGTGGACCGAGACGTAATGCCTCGATCCCCCTGAAATCTTCTTATTTGACAATAAGTTACACCGAGTGACCAAGAGAGGACTTGAACCTCCACGAGCCGAAACTCACTAGGTCCTAAACCTAAGGCCGGCTTCTCGTCGCGGACTTCGAGCAGATGCGTGGACGCGGCCACCGGTCTCGGCGGCGCACAGTTCCGGGGTAACTTCGGAACCGCCATCGGCGTCGAGGAAGTGAAAGGAAAGATCGAGCGGAGTCGTGTCGCCGTCGTGAAAGACAAATGCCACTGGACCCTAAGCGCCGCCGAAGGGGCTAAGGTCCATCAACGGATCGAATGGAGTGGAACTCACCGGCACCGACCTCAAGACCCTCAACTCGATGCTCCTGACCCTTCTGCCTCGGTACCGCTGTCCGCACCTGTTGCGTCGGCTGATTCGTTCCGGACGGCTGAGGCATCCTCATCTGAGCTGGGCGGCGGTGGCGCAGCCGTGTCCGGTTCGTTTTGTTCCTCATCGGGCAAGAAGTACTCTCCAGCGGAGTTCTTGCTCAACGTGCCCGACTTGGCCATCGCCCAAAGCTCCTGCCCGACACGCGCACCCGGCTTCATCTTTCCTTTGAGCTGATAGCCACGATCACGCAGAATCTGCGTGACCTGCGCAGGCTTCAGCGCCCCAGCCTCCTTGAGTACCGCTCGGGCCGCATCACGAACACTGGGTTGGCGCAGTCTGGCGTCCGGTGCGGTTTCTTGGTCCAGGATTAAGCGAAGGGCGTCCTGCTCGTGTCTTGAGCCACTGCAGCCGTGCCTCAAGCTGAGCCATCTCATCCGCAACGTCTGTTTGTTCTGCTTGGAGTCCGTCACGAACGGCCTTGTTGATAGCCATCACCTTTTTCTCCATCAGGTAGGTTAAAGTTCCATCCGGCACTTCCTAGCTTAAGCTCTCATCGTGCCGTATGAAGAGAGGCCAGCTGGTTCTGTGCCGCATGGCGGATGGGCGCGCCGCATTGCTACGTGTGCTGTCCGTGACCGATCAGGCAGTGGAGCTCACGGCTGGAGGGCCACCGACCTGGTACCGGCGCACAGAGGTGTTCCGGATGGATGGGGCACTCCTGGCAGCGCTGGTACGCGCCCGCGCTGCCGGCGACACCGAAGCCCTGGAGGCGCGGCCCTCTGCTCCCCGCCGGTGAGCCGAGCGAGGCTGTCGGTGAAGCTGTCGGCGATGCGGAACTCCATGCCCGAGTCTCCAGCGCACTCGGTGATGGCGCCCGAGACTCAGACCCGGAACACCTTCATGACCTCGTCGCCGAGGTGGTTAATCACCTTCACGGCAATCCGACCCGACGCCGGCCTCCCGAACGGACGCGACGTGTCACTGTTCAGTGTTGCCCAGGCCTCGGTGTCGATCTCCGCCTTCAGTGTGGTCTTGAGCGCCTTGTACGGGTCATTCTGGCCCAGGAAATAGGCCTGGCGAACGAAGAAGCTCTCGCCGTCGTAGTCGTCGTCGATGAACCAGCAGGCGATGCCGTCGGCCGAATCACTGCGGACCTCGCCGGTGGACGGATCGAACACGTCCACGCCTTTGACCTTCACGCGCAGTCTCTCGTCTGGCTCCGGCAGGATGTCGATGTCCGGCTCGCCGAAGATCACGAACAGATTGCCCTTGCCGGTGGCCTTCAGGTCGGCGGCCATATGCAGGTCGGCGTTCATGCGAGCCTTGAGCACCGGGATACGCCCGAGGTTGTGGAGCTCGCTCGCATGTGCCTCGTAGTTGAACGCGCAGGCAATGAGCACGTCGAACCCAGCGTCGCCCGCCTCGCGGGCAGCATCGACCAAATCAGGCCGCGAGACCGTGCCGAACTCCGGGCCGATGAAGATCCCGGCACGCTTCTCCGCATCGCCCTCTCGGTAGCGGCCCTCGGCGCAGATGTAGTTGCCGGGCCACCCGGTGAGAGCGGAAAAGGTGATCCGGTCCTCCTTATGCGCCTGTTGGACACCCGCGGTCTTGCCATAGGTAAGTGCACTTAACAGCTGAGGCATGGACCAATAGGCTCGACCGACAGTCACGTGCCGTCAAGTGGTGTACGAAGGCCACTGAGTCGATCTAGTTTCAAGCGCTGATGGCGAGCAGGTCCTCCTCATACTGGTCGATGGTTGAGGGGAGAGAGCCTCGGAGATGACCTCGAGGCGCATGTAGCGGCGGGAGATGGCCCACTCATCGTTCTGCTCGGCAAGTACGGCGCCAACCAGCCGGATCAGCGCTGAGCGATTAGGAAAGATGCCGACGACATCGGTGCATCGGCGAACCTCCTTGTTGATCCGCTCGAGCGGGTTGTTGGACCAGATCTGGCGCTCCACGGCCTTGGGGAAGGAAGCGCAGGCGAGCAACTCCTCCTGAGCATCGGCGAGCAGCTCGGCCGCCCCAGGGAACCGACTCTTGAGGTGCTCCACGACCCGGCGGAACTGAGCGTAGTTGCTGTCGTGTTCGTCTTGTGCGTAGATGGAGCGCACCAGCGTGGCCACGGCGCTCTGGGCTACCTTGGGCACCTTGCCAGCAGATTGACCATGAAGTGCGTCCGGCAACGCTGCCAGCTGGATCCTGGCAGTGCCGCTCCGATCGCTCCCTTGAGCCCCTCGTGCGCGTCGGAGATCGTCAACTGCACGCCGCTCAGGCCCCGGCTCACCAAGGAGCGCAGGAACGCCAACCGACCGGCGCCATCCTCGCTCGTAATCACGTCCACCCCGAGGATCTCCGGTACCCGTCGCCGTTGACCCCGATGGCCATCACGGCGGTGACGTTGACCACGCGGCCTCCCTCGCGGTTCTTGATCTGCATCGCGTCCAGCTACACGAATGGGTACGGGCCCGCATCCAGAGCTCGATTGCGGAATGCCTCGACGCTCTCATCCAGGCTCTTGGACATTTCCGAGACCCGAGACTTGGAGATCCCCTCCAGTCCCGTGGCCTTGACCAACTGGTCGACCTTTCGCGTGGAGATACCTAGAGCCTGGCCGGCCAAACGCGGCAACTGACCGCCACCGAGTACGATCTGCTCAGCGTCATTTCAGCCAACGCCGGCCGCGTATCGACCCACGATCAGCTGCTGCGCCGCGTGTGGCGCTCACGCAGCTCCGGCAACCCTCGGCTCGTGCGTGCCTTACATCAAGAAGCTCCGCCGCAAGCTCGGTGACAATGCCGCCAGCCCTACCTACATCTTCACCGAGCCCCGGTTCGGGTACCGCTTCGTCAAGCCGGCCAACGGCTGAGGGGCTATCCGCCCACCGCCGGCATGCTTGCGCTCGTGACACTCCTGGTAGGTCAGCTGGACGTTGTCGCGGTCCCAGAAGCGCTCGGGCGCTAGTTGCACGGGCTCGATGTAATCGATGTGGTCGATTTTCTCCGCGGCGACCGTGAAGCCCGCCTCGGCGCAAGGACGGCACAACGGCTCGTTGCGGAGGATGCCGGCTCGCCGCTGCCGATACCGGTTAGCTCGAGCGCATGCAGCGGATGACTTCGGGGCCTGGCGGCGATTTCCGGCGTCTGCTCATTTCGTGGTCATTTCATGACCTCGAAGAATTTTTCTTACATCTGTCAGGGCACTGAGCGGTATCCGGGACTGGCGCGGCCCTGACTTTCGATGCCCCCCGTTAAACAGGCAGGGATAGCACTCTCCAAAAAACCGCCCCGGAGACGCCGCTGAACCGCAACCGAGGGGCCTGGACACCCTGCATCATGGGGTTTGTTCCTGTGGGAGGGTGGTGGTCGCTAGTTGCGATCGCGTACAAGCGCCAGCGCTCCGCCGCGGTGCGCGAGTGAATCGAGGGCTACTTGTTCGCCGGCAACGCGCTGCTACCGGAACCACTTTTGCTCGGCGATCTCCGCTGCATCCTGCCATCGGTTCACGGCTTCATCCGGCCGAAGTCTTGGACCGTTGCCGCGCAACGCCGCGGGCCCTGAATCTCGGCGCGCAATGCCAGGGCAACGCCGCGGCCCGCGACGTGCTGACGAGGTCTCGCGTTAGAGTCGCTGCGTGTCCTACAACGTCGGCGAGCCCGCTACCGCTTTCGGTCCAGTCCACGGATCCGGGAACCTCAGGTCAACCCACGAGTCATGAGAGATCGAAAGTACTATTCAGTTAGAAGCGACATGCTTGAGGATGGGGCGAAGATCGACCTTGAGTTACTCCGAGACCTGTTCTACGCAACCTACCAGACCTTCGAGGAGCGGGGCTGTTTCCAGGAGCGCCTGGGAATGAATTGCGTGGACGGCTACATCCCAGGCAGCGTAGGCGATGTCGAGATCTACTCATTCCGAAAAGTACGCCGAAAGGGACTTTTCCCGATCTGGGACAGGAAAGACGATCTAGCCGAGGAAGAGATATTCGATCTAATCGAGTTCCTCTTCGACCATGCATCCGAGCCAGTCGAGGCAACCGGCCACTACCACGACTGGAGTCAATGCGGATATCACTATACGGAGTTCGTCCAAGGGTCAGCTCAGAGCGATTTTCGCGCCGACGTCAATGAGTTCCTTCGCGACTACGGAGACGGCTTCGAACTATCGCCCCAGGGGGAGATCCTTACTCTCGCTGGTGGCTCCCTCGATCCGCTGCTTCAGGCGTCGATCCCGTCAACCGACCCTGCCAACGTCTCTGACCGCGTTGAGCAAGCAGTCCGGAAGTTTCGTCGGCGACGAGCATCGCTCGATGAGCGCCGAGACGCGATCCGCGAGCTGGCCGCTGTCCTGGAATTCCTGCGTCCGGAACTCAAAAGGGTACTCGCGTCGAAAGATGAGAACGATCTCTTCAATATCGCGAACAACTTCGCCATCCGGCATCACAATGACCGTCAGAAGGTCGAATACGACAAGCCAATTTGGCTGAGCTGGATCTTCTACTTCTACCTTGCCACCCTTCACGCGGCCACGCGGTTAATCGAGAAAGGCAGCGACGCGGGAGCAGGGAGAAGGACAACCTAAGCGAGCGTCGTCTGTTGTCGGATCGCCCCTGCCACGGCCCACACTGGGCCCCGGAACGTAAGCGCAAAGTAGGTCGGCGCGTGCGCTGTCCGTGACACGCGCCGTCCCTAGGCGACGGCTACCGCCGCCTAGGGACGGTATCGGAGCCTACGAGTGTGCCCACCGCGGTCCTGGCCTACTTCCGCGGATTGGTTCGCCGGTCCGGCGGCGAGCGTGGCCTGGGCCGACGGACTACTCGGCGCGGAGCACGGTCGACGGATCGATCGCCGCGGCACGGCGGGCCGGGAGGTAGCTCGCGAGCGCCGTGAGGGCCAGCAATGCGGCGCCCAAGAGCACGAACGACGCGCCGTCCACCGCGATCGAGGGCGAGAAACGGCGCATGGATCGTTCCAGCACCGACGCGAACAGGTATCCGGCCGGCAGGCCGATGAGCAACCCGACGCCCGCGAGCCGGACTCCGCGGCCCACGAACAACCGCACCACCGCGGCACGGTCGGCACCGACGGCGATGTGCACGCCTACCTCACGCACCCGCAGGGTCGCCACGTAGCTGACGAACCCGTGGATGCCGCCGAGGCAAATCACCATTGCCACGACGGCGAACGCGGCCATGAGGGCACTCGCCATGCGAGCGGGCGCCGCCTGTTCCGCTAGCGCCGCCTCGATACTCTCCGAAGCTGGAAGCGGAACGTCAGGGTAGCGCTCCCACACTCGCCTCCGGGCCAGCTCGGCGGCACCCGGCTCCGCCTGCATCAGAAACGCCATGTGGGTGGCGGGACGCTGTGCTGCCGGGACGTACACGGCCAGCATCGGACTGCGATCGTTCCAAGCCCGGGCGACATCGTCGGCGACGCCGACCACCGTCAGCCACCCCTCGTCGTTCCCGAGGCGGATGCGGCGGCCCACGGCGCTCCCGCCCGGCCACAGGCGTTCGGCGACAGTTTCGCCCACCACCGCCACCGGCGCCGCGTCGGCCCGGTCTCCGCCGGTGAACTCGCGCCCGCTGACGAGCGGAATGCCGAGTGTGCCGAAGTACGCGTCGCTCACGACCTGCACGGTCGCCTCGGCAAGCTCACCGTCAGTGTCGTCGGGCTCTACAGAGACGCCGCGGCCCGGGGATATGCCCGGCATGCGGCTGCTGGTTGCCGCCGCGGCGACGCCCGGTGTGGCGCGCACAAGAGACAGCACGTCCTGGACCAGACGACGCAGCGACACGGGGTCGTCGTACGCGGCATTGCGCGTCCGTATCGTGAAAGTCGCCACGTCCTGACTCAGGCCCAAATCGACAACGCCTACCGACATTGCGGCCTGTGCGCTCAACATCGCGCCAGTGACGAGGACGATCGAGAGCACCATCTCGACCACCACCAGCGTGCCGCGAGGCCCGCGCCCAGATGTAGCCTGCCGTCCCTGCTTCAGATCGGCGTTCGGATCGACGCGCGAGGCGCGAACGGCGGGTAGCAGGCTGAACAAGAACACCGAAGCCAAGCTGATCGTGAGGCTGAACGCCAGCACGTCGGTGCTGACACCGATCTTGTCGACGCCGACGAAGAAGAACCGCCACCAATCGCCCGACAGCGCGGCACGGAGCAAGCCGGTTCCCCAGACCGCGGCCGCGGCCGACAGCAGCCCGCTGACCAGAGCGATCGCGACGCTCTCCGCCAGAAGCTGGCGCACGAGGCGGCCTCGAGGCGCACCGAGAGCGACTCGAAGCGCCATCTCACGTCGCCGGGCGGTGCCCTGCATCAGCTGCAGGTTGGCCACGTTGGCGCACACGAGCAAGAGCAGGAAGCCGGCGGCGGCCATCAGGAACGTCATCAGCGGCCCGGTTCCGTAGGTAACGATGTTGCGCACCGGAATCCACCACTACCATCAGCTCCGCATGTCCCTCTGGGTCGATCTCGGCGGTGCGCTCCGCGACCAGCCGCAACGCCGCTCTCGTCTGCTGAAGCGTCACGCCCGGGGCCAATCGGCCCACGACGGCCAGGCGGCGGCCGTCGAAGGGGGCCGACATGTCCAGGTCCTCTGTCGGCGCTGCCCAGACGTCGGTTCCCATCGGGTACCCAGCGCCCTCCGGCATCACCCCAACGATGACGTGCTCGCGATCTTCAAAGCGAACAACACGTCCGATGACGTCGGGGTCGGCGGCGAGGTGAGCGCGCCAGAAGCGGTGCGACAGCACTGTCTCGGGCTCACCTCGATGGCCAGCATCGGGTGCGAGCGTACGACCCAGCGCGGCGTCCACTCCCAAGACCTTGAAGTAGTCGCCGAACACCTGGTAACCGAAGACCTCGGCGGGCTGCTCGGTTCCGGTCATGGTGACGAACCACGGTCGAACGCCGCCGAGCTCGGCGAACACCGGCTCCCGACCCCAGGCAGCGTAGTCACCGGGGTGGCCCCAGCCCTCGCCGGGCAGTGAGGCGCCGCGTCGCGCCTCGCCCAGGACGACGACCCTGTCGAGCTCCGGGAAGGGCAGCGGCTCGAGCACCAACGCTGCCACGCCGCCGTAGATCGTGGTCATCGAGCCGATCCCCACCGCCAGGGTCAGGATCGTCCCGGCGCTGACCCAGGGCCGTGCCAGCGATCGACGCACCCCGTACCCGAGATCCTGTCGCAGCTCTTCAATCCAGCGCACGCCGCGCGCGTCGCGATGCTCCTCCTGGATGCGTCCGGGATTGCCGAGAGCACGCTGCGCCGCCCGCTCCGCCTCCGTCCGCGACATTCCCGCACGCACGTTCTTAGCAGTTTGCTGTTCGAGGTGGAACCGCAGCTCCTCCTGCAGCTGGCGGTCAAGGCGGCGCGGATCGCGCAACGCCACGATCCGAGCACGGACGCCGCGCAGCAGACCGCCCAGCCGAGCGAGCATCTAAGCCTTCTGCCCAGCGTGCGCCAGAATTCGGTCGATGGCCGATGAACTCCGCGACCATACCTCGATCTCTGTGCGTCAGCTCTGAGTGGATCCGGGGCACTCCGTACGTGCCACGGCTGTCGACGTGGATCTCGGCGATCCTTGCTCGCAGCTGTGCGTCGCGTCGCGCTCTAGCCCAGAGCGGTCGCTTGCGCCACGCGTAGTACCCGCTGGTGGAGACTTCCAGCACGCGCCACGGGTACTGAGCCTGGTGGCCGCTCACGAACTCCAAGACCTCTTCGACACCGCCTCGCCGGCAGATAGCCGGCGAGAATGCCGGTCAGGGCCGAGGAAACGAGCCCGAACGCCACAGCCCACGTCGGCAACACCGGCAGGAACCCAGGCAGCACCAGCGTTAGCACGACCGTGAGGGGCGGCCGCGACGCGAGCCCGGCGACTCCGCCGGCCAGCGACAGCAGCGCCGACTCGATGAGGAACTTCCGTTGCACCTCCGTGCACCGCGCGCCGACGGCCCAGGCGGACGCCGATCTCGCGGGTGCTCTCGGTGACGGCGATGATCATGACGCTGGCGATGCCGATACCCCCGATCAGCAGACTGACCGGCCAGCGGCGCCTCGCTCACCTTGAGCTTCTGCAGCCACCGGATCACGCGGGTGGCCATGAGGTCCTGAGGCGATCGTGGGCTCACTTCTTTTCGTACTCAGCGATCCGGCGCGCCGCCAGGCCTCACGCTCGTGGATCTGCGCCGGCGTGAGGCGCTCGTCAGCGTGCTTGCGCTCGTGACAGTCCCGGCACAACGGCTGGAGGTTGGTGCGGTCCCAGAAGCGCTCCGGCGCCAGGTGCACCGGCTCGATGTGGTCGATGTGCTCGGCACCGACCGTGAAGCGTGCCTCAGCGCAGGGACGGCACAACGGCTCGTTCCGGACGATGTCGGCGCGCCGCCACTGGTAGCGGGCACTCGAGCGCATCCGCCGGATGACTTCGGGGTCCATCGGCGACTTCTCGGCAGTTTCTCATTCGAGTAGACATTCTATGCCTGCCGAATCGTTTTGCTTACAAACGCAATGGCTGGGCGCGGTATCCGGGAATGGAACGGCTCTGACTTTCGATGCCCCCGTTGAACAGGAGTGCTCAGGCGTGCATAGAAGGCCGCTGGAGCCTGCGGCGGCCTCCGGCGACTTCGATAAGGCGCGCCAGTGAGCTCGACGAGCGGCCAGCCGGGTATCCCTCGACGTCGCTGGCGATCGGGGCGGGACCGTCTGTGGGACGCTAGCTCGCGCACCAGTTGCGACGAGCCCATCATTGACGATGTGCTCGATGCCGAGCTGGCTGCCGGCCAGGCGGCCGGTCGGCACGATCAGCTCGCGGTCGCAGAACTCGGAAACGGGACAGTTGGTGCAGGACCTCAAGCGCTCGAGACCAGTGCTCGGCGGCAAGCTCACCGGCCACCTCAGGTAGCCACGTCGTCGCCTGTGTGTTCCGTGCACACGTGGGCTGCCGATGATCGCCGCCACCGACTCGATTTGCGCCATCCCCGGATGGCGACAGCCCGCGAACCGTTGTGCTGATCTGCAGATGTCTGGAAGGCTGCCCGGTCAGCGATGGTCGGGAGCCCGGTGTTCCTTGGTGCCGCGGCGTCGCCTGGCTCGTCACTCTCCCGCACCACACACTCCTTCGTTCACGCAGTGTCCCACCTACGCTGCCAGCGCTTCCGCTGGGCTGGCCAATAGAGTGGCTTCAAGCTGAAGCGGCCAGCGCAATCCACCAAGCCGGCACCCGATGATGCCCCTCGGGACGCCGGCAGCAAAGTCGAATGGCACCGCGAAAGATCGCTGGAATGGAGACTGCCGGGCCGGAAATCGGTGCCCATCAGACGCTGGCGTTGTCAGTGCGCATCCGAGCCCATCGGAAGCGTCTCAGTCGGCACGTCTCGGTATAGGGGCTCCGTGGCGACGCCCGGCCTGGGACTCGGTGGATCGCGGTAACCGACAGCTGCCGAGCGATCTCCCCAGGCCGTGCGAGGGAAGCGTCGTAGCTTCAAAGATCTCAGAGGTAAATGCCGTGCCTCACAAGGGCCAAGAAGGGCGCCGCGCCGGCCTGGCGGCCGCATGTCTGGCACAGCACCACGGTGAGTTCGTCGCGACTCGTGACGTAGCCTCGCGTGCCGACCGCAATCCGCAGCTCGCACACGTCGCAGATCGCATCCTCCAGGGACCAGTGCCGCGTGATGCGTACAGGGCGATAGTGCGTGTAGCGGTACGTGTCAGAATCGCCCTTGCGTATGCTCATTGCCTCACCGTGCGCCAAGCGGCTGCCGTCGTCGCCAGTCTTGGAGCACTGGCCGCATCGGTGCCGTCGATGGATGACCTGGCCGGGCACGGCTCGCCCGGCACCGAGAAACACCTACCGCGGTTTGCACCGTCTGACGGCAAGAGAACGCGGCTTGACTGCTGTGCCGGCTCGCGCGGTGGCTCCGCACAGCCGCTCGCAGCCGCCGTGCTCGCTGCATACGAACCCTAGCCGTAGGAAGGGCGCGTCGCAGGCATGGGGGACCCGGTGGGGACCTCGTCAAGGTCTCCAAAGTTGGCTACCTCTGGACCATGCCTCCCAGCACCCTGCGCCGGCACCTCCTCAGACTTCGGCTTCCTCGGACTCGGACTCTCCGGAGTGGCCTTCCTCAGAGTCGCCTTCCTCAGAGTCACCGTCCCCAGACTGGGCTTCCTCTTCGGCCTCTCTGGGCTCGAACTCTGACCTGACCCCGCTGGGTGCTCGACACCGACGACTGGCCGCGGGCGACCTGCCGATAGCCGGGCCTGCACCCAGGCGGTGCGTTCCCAGGGGCGGTGCCGTTTCGCGCCGCCGGCTCCTATCGCCGCTGCCGCCGGCGCGCGGCCCCTCGCTCACCTTGAGCTTCTGCAGCCACTGGCTCACGCGCGTGGCCATGAGGTCCTGACCTGCCCCCCAATAATCGGGCTAGTTTGAGAGTTAGGAATTGAGGCTCTCAGGAAGGCTCGGGAAGGGGGAGAAATGGCCCGGAAGCGATACACGGTAGAGCAGATCATCGCCAAGCTCAGGGAGGCAGAGATCGAGCTGGCGCAAGGAGCCAAGACGCCACAGGCGTGCCGGAAGCTGGGCATCAGCGAGAACACGTAGTACCGGGGGCGTAAGGAGTACGGCGGCCTGAGGGTGGATCAGGCACGGCGACTCAAGGAGCTGGAGCGCGAGAACGGGCGGCTCAAGAAGCTGCTGGCGGAGACGATGCTCGACAACGCCATCCTCAAAGAGGTGTCGTCGGGAAACTTCTGAGCCCGGCGCGCCGGAGCCGGGCAGTGCGACACGCACAGCAGTCGCAGGGGGTGTCGGAGAGGCGAGCCTGCCGAGTGCTGGGCCAGGTGCGCTCGACGCAGCAATATCGGCCCAAGGCGCCTGGAGACGAGACACCGCTGGTGAAGCGAATGACCGAACTGGCGACGCAGTACGGACGCTACGGGTACCGTCGGATCACGGCTCTGATGGAACGCGAAGGGTGGCGGGTGAACCACAAGAGGATCGAACGGTTATGGCGTCGTGAAGGACTGAAGGTACCGAAAAAGCAGCCCAAGCGCGGACGCTTGTGGCTCAACGATGGATCGTGCGTGCGGCTGAGGCCGGAAAGGAAAGATCACGTGTGGGCCTATGACTTCGTGCACGAACGAACTCACGACGGGCGAGCGGTTCGTCTGCTGACGATCGTGGATGAGTACACCAGGGAGTGCTTGGCCATCGATGTGGCGCGCAGGCTCAACTCCGAGAACGTGTTGGATCGACTCGCTGAGCTGTTCGTGAACCGTGGTGTTTCCGACCACATCCGCTCCGAC
The DNA here is from genome assembly GCA_965205505.1 of Acidobacteriota bacterium. Classification (GTDB taxonomy): domain Bacteria; phylum Acidobacteriota; class UBA890; order UBA890; family WLXD01; genus DASCOT01. The sequence goes on along the minus strand of CBDBHB010000009.1, from coordinate 88,736 downwards.
AACGGACCGGAGTTCACTTCTCGGGTAGTGCGTGGCTGGCTCGAGCGGGTCGGTGTGAAGACGTTGTTCATCGAGCCCGGCTCGCCGTGGGAAAACGGCTATGTGGAGAGCTTCAACGGCAAGCTACGCGACGAGCTGCTGAACGGGGAGATCTTCTACACGCTCAAGGAGGCGCAGAGCTTGGTGCAAGCCTGGCGCCGCAAATACAACCAGGTGCGGCCACACAGCTCGTTGGGCTATCGGCCGCCTGCACCGAAAGCGACGTTGTTAAAGCCGGCTACGCTCCGCTCCGCCGGCTGCAACAACCTCTTGCCAGCACCGATTCTATGAGTTACGAAGTGGCCTCAACACTTGGGGCAGGTCAGGGAAAACAGGGAATTTCATCGATTTAGCCCCAAATCGGCCGGATCGAGGCCTCCTAACCCACTGATATCATGGAGCTTATGGGCCTAATTCCCTACGCAACGGAACAGGGAATTTTCTGGCATCGAACAGGAAATTTCTGCGACCGAACAGGGAAATCCGTGCGCGGGAACAGGGAAATACGATCGCTGGCTCACCGAGCTTGCGGGAGCAGCTCGGGCGGTTGAAGCGTGAGCGACCGAAGCGGCGTGCGATTCGGTGTCCACGTTTCCGCAGCGGGAGGCCTGGACCGGGCCCCTGAGCGCGCCGCGAATCTCGGCTGCGAGACGATGCAGATCTTCGTCAAGAGCAACCGCCAGTGGGCGATGCGGCGCCTGCGGCGCGGCGAGGCCGCACGCTTCCGGGACGGTTGCGCCCGTCATGGGATCCACCCGGTGCTGGCACACGCCAGCTATCTGGTGAACCTGGCCTCGGGCGATGCGGAGCTACGGGTGCGCTCATGGCGCGCCTGTCGCGCCGAGTTGCGGCGCTGCCAGCGCCTCGGGATCGCGGGGCTGGTGGTGCACCCCGGCTCCTGCGGTGATCAGCCCCGTGCCCGGGCGCTCGAGCGCCTCGAGGCCTCCGTCGCTGCGCTAACGCGGGGAATCGTAGGCACACGACTGCTGCTGGAGGTGACCGCCGGCCAGGGCACGGCGCTCGGAGGGTGCCTCGAAGAGCTGGGCGAGGTTGTACGGTGCTTTGGCGCGGACCGCATCGGGGTCTGCCTGGACAGCTGCCACCTGCACGCGGCCGGCCACCGCCTCGACACGCCCCTCCGGGTGCGCCGGACCCTGGACGCGCTCGACCATGCGATCGGCTTCGACCGCATCCACGGTATTCATCTGAACGACTCCCGGGGCGGTGCCGGCTCGCGGCTCGACCGCCACGCCGGCATTGGCGAGGGCACCATCGGCAGCCGTGGATTCCGGGCGCTCCTGGCGGCCGGGCGGATCCGCCGGCTGCCGGGTATTCTGGAGACGCCGAAAGGGCCCGACAACGTACTGGACCGTCGCAACCTGGCGCGGCTTCAGGCTCTGGCCGCCGGCAAGCGCATGCCGCGAAGCGTCCCTGGATGATCCCGATCGTGACAACAACCCCAGCAAGCACACGTCCTGAGCCCGGATCCTGGGACCTTACCGATGGAAAACGAACGGCCTGTCACGCACGCGCCATCAGGGCCGCCTGCCGCGTGGTTGAAGCCGTTGCTGACGACATCGATGGCCACGACAAAGAAGGTAGATGGTCGTGGGCGAGCACCCGGAGCGCGTCTGCGAACAGCAAGGCCGATTGCTGCTCGAGGTGATCCGCGGTGTGAGCGTTCCGCGTAACAATCACCCCTCCACCGATCACCGTCACCTTCCAATTCAACGGACGGTAGGACATCCCTAATGACTATCTGGAAATGGGTAATTCACGAGCCAACCTCCAGATTCGTCTATTCCGTCAGAGGAGGAGGCGACCCCGAACCACGATACGATGACTACTCGTTCTTTGGGGACCAGTGTTGGACGGAAGATGGCCGCCTCGCCACCGGTTACATCATCGTTACTATCGAGGCGGACGAGAAGGCCGATAGACGTACGGAGCGATATGACACCAGCAGCCCAACACTCTGTCGACCCGCAACGCAGGAAGAGATCGACGAGTTCGATCGAGCTTCAGATATCGCGCGAAACCGATGCATGCCGATCTATCAGACTCGTGCCTGAATCTGATTCGTCGTGGCCTTCATGGGACCATAGCGCGCGCACGATACGGTAGGCGGCCGGCTGGCGGCGCTCTTTGGCCGCCACCGTCGCCAGGGGAGATCGAGCGGGCCTGCCGCGAGCCACCCGAACCGACGTCTGCGCACGCCGGTGCATACCTGTTCAACGGGGGGCATCGAAAGTCAGAGCCACGCCAGCCCCGGATGCCGCGCGCCCCCCGTGTTCCCTGGGTGTGACTATCCGCAAGGCGCACCTCGCGGAGCGCGTCGCGACGCTGACGGCCGAGAAGATGCGGGCGGCGGAGCGCGCCCTGCGCTTCGCGCTGGCGCTCCACTAGGCAGCGGCGGCGGGTCGCCGATCGGCGACGCCAGGGCCGACATCTGCCGGCGTGCCCCGCGACACGACGCTACCAGAGGCGATCGATCTCGTCGGTGAGGCCGGTCATCTCCCAGCGGATCAGCGCGAAGGGGATCTCCCCGGCGGCGAACATCTGCTCGAGGAACGCTCCGAAGTCGAACGCGTCGCCCAGCTGCCGCGCGCGCGCCGTCAGCAGCTTCTCGAACTGGGTGGCGCCGAGCGTGTAGGCGAGCTCGTAGCCGGGGGCGCGGACCGCGTCGCGCTTGTGATCCCACATGGTGAAGCTATCGGCGATGGCCCACTGGAACGGGCTCATGTCGGAGTCGTAGCGCATCCAGCCGGCGTAGTCGTGCTCGTTGAGCTGGAACTTGAGGTCGCCCATGCCGCGCGCGTCGCGATAGGCGGCGGTGATGTAGACGAGCTCCCGCACACGGGGCCGCTCATCAGCGATGCCGCCGCTCAGCAACACCTCCGCGAGCCCGGCTGCGAATCCCTCGCGGCGCGTGTGGGTCATCTCGTGGAGCCGCCGGGCTGCCCGGATCACCGAAAGGTGCTCCTTGGGCCGCAGCACGTCGAGCTGGTGTCCGAGGTTCTCGTGGACGACCTCGTCGAGCGGAAAGCGGAACCGCACCCGCTCGGCGAGGTCCATCGGATCGCTTTCCCTTCCGAAGGCCTTCCGTGGCGGTGGCGACATGTCGAGGGTCGCGAGCTCGGAGGCCAGGCCGTCGTAGCCGCCGGAGCGGAAGAACTCGATCAGGTCGCGTGCCGCCTGCTCGTAGCCGCCCAGGTACTCGGCCTCGGTGGCGGCCGGCTCGAGCTCTCGCAGATCACGGTTGCGGAACCGCTCGAGCTCCAGCGCCGACATCGATCGGTCGTAGCGACTGCTCAGGATCGCCCACACCTCGGCGGAGGTATACGGCACCAGCCAGACGTTCTTGAGCCACCAGTCGAGGTCGTCGCGGCCGACTCCGGTGGGGGCGGTCATGCGATGCAGGTTCGCCACGATCCAGGCGCGATAGTCCTGTACCGCGGCCCAGGCGGCCTCGGCGTCGGCCACGGCCTCCGGGTGGTGTCGTTGCATGAGCTGCACGAGATCCCGCAGCAACACCCCTTCCTCGTCGAGCGAGCGGATGCCGAAGATCCCCATGTCGTGCCGGGCGTCCGCGAGCACGATGTGGGCCTTTCCCTGCGCCAGGATCCGGGGCAGCGCCCGGAGTCGGACCCGATAGGTATCGAGCTCGTCCGTCGACAGCGGCATCGTGGGCCGGACCGAGAACCCGTAGCGCGCGATGGAGCCCGCCTCGTCCCCCACCTCCTCGCCCGAGGGCTGCCGACTCGAGAAACCCCAGAACGGCATGCCCGTGGAGGTTGGGGATCCCCAGTAGAAATCCGGGCTCGTCTGCCAAGGCTTCATGACGCGGTGGTAGAACTCGAGGCCGTTCATCTCGGCGCGCACGAGGTGGTAGTCGACCTGCTGTCCTATCGGCCAGTCGGCCACGTCGAACGCCGCCAACCGACGCTGCAACGCCCGTAGCTGGCGATACTGTCGCTCCATCGCTGCCGGCGAGTAGTCGGGCACGCCGTCCGGCAGGACCGGCTCGTTGAGATCGCGGAACTCCTCGAAGAGTGTCGTCAGATCGCGATAGGTCCGATCCTGCGTGGCGCCTTCCGCCGCCCTCGACAGTCCGCTGGCGCCAGCGAGGAGACTCAGGACGATGGGAAGGAACGCCGAACGTGATCTTGTGCGCATGACGGCCTCTCCGTGGGGCGGCGGGTCGCCCATGGCGGGCGACTCTTCCGGGTGATAGGTTCGCCGCATCTTAGACCACACGCGGGAGGATCCGGTGCGCCAGGCCTTGGGCATCACCGTGCTGATGTTGGCGGTTGCTGCGACGCCCCCCGTCGAGGCCGCCGCCCAGGACATCCTCGATCGCGTGCTTGCCGCGGCCGTCGAGTCGCGCACCAACGACCTCGGGCATCGCGAGGCCGACCTCGGCGACGGGCACGTCTTCGTCCTGGTTCCGGCGGGGCCATTCGCGATGGGGTCGGAGGAAGGCCTCGACGACGAGCTTCCGGTGCACGAGGTCGAGCTCGACGACTACTGGGTCGCTGCGTTCCCGGTGACGGTGGGGCAGTTTCGCGCCTTCGTCGAGGCCACGGGATACGTGACCGACGCCGAGCGCGGCATGGGCTCATGGCAGTGGACCGGCGAGATTCCCGGACCCGGGGACCGGGGCGATCCGTGGCGGCCGATGAGCGACGGCGCCTGGCACAACATCTACTTCGAGCAGGGCGGCGACCACGCCGTCGGGAGCGTGAGCTGGAACGACGCCCAGGCGTTCTGCGCCTGGCTCTCCGAGCAGCTCGGCGTTCCCGTCGTGTTGCCCACCGAGGCGCAGTGGGAGAAGGCGGCCCGCGGCACCGATGGCCGGCGCTTTCCGTGGGGCAACGACGCCCCCGACGGCAACCGGGCCAACTATGCCGACGTGAACTTCATCGGCAAGTACGGCGAGTACACCCGCCGGTCCGACTCCACCGTGGACGACGGCCATGTCGAGACCTCACCCGTCGATGCCTATCCGGCGGGCCGCTCGCCCTACGGTGTGTACGACCTGGCGGGCAATCTCGGCGAGTGGGTGCACGACGTGTACGACGACGGCTACTACGAACGCTCGCCGCGGCGGAATCCGAGCGGCCCGGAGCGGCCGGCCGACGTGCCCGACGAGCGCGTCGACCGTGTCAATCGCGGTGGCTCGTGGGTCGACTGGGCGGGAGTCGAAGCCAACGGCGCGGTGGCACCGCAGGGCGGTCACAGCATCCGCTCCGCGGCGCGCACCGGCGACGAGCAGAACTCGAGCGACGACCACATGGGGTTCCGCGTCGCGATCGACGGGATCCGGACCGCCGAGGTACCGGCTGCGTCCGGCCAGAAGCCGGACCTGACCGGCGTCGAGATCGTTACCCAGGCGGTGGCGGGCAACGTCGTCATGCTCGAAGCCACCCGCGACGTCGCCGGCAACATAGCCGCCTCCGTAGGGTCCGATGGGATTCTCATCGTCGACGATCAGTGGGCCGAGCTCACCGGCGCCATCACCGACGCGCTCGACGCCCTCGAGGCCGCCGACGGACGTGGGCTGCGCTTCATCGGAGACTTCTTAGTAACTAAGGCCCGCGCTGCCTCAAGGCTAGCCTAGGCTAGCCCGCCGTAGCGGCTGGCCTACGGCTCGCAGTCCTGGTAGTCGGAGGCCATGCACGCCCGCGAGGACGCCGGAAAGTGCTTCTCTGGAGCAAGCGTCCGTGGTCCGTAGTCGATCCCGCCGGCTCCGAAGCGCTCCCCAGCGGGAGGCTCGTGGCAGGGATCACACAGACCGACCTTGGCCCGCTGACGGTAGTTGGCGTGTGCATTCCCTGGCGCGACGCCCACGTGCGCACCGGCCGCAAAGACCGCGATCCTTGGCAGGATCACGAGAGTTGGCTGAGCGGGTTCGAGACCCTGCCCTACGTCGATGAGAGAATGCTCTCCTGCTCGTGCAACGGGGTGGCTTTCGCAGCGGGTTGCATCAACAACCAGCGCGGGCGTTCCGCCGGGGGGTCGCCCCCCAACGGTCCCGGCCTCGGAACTCTTTGAAGATTCGACTCTGACCGGAACATATACGATACAAATTACGCCCAATGACTTACCATCAGGTGCCAGCGGCAGCGCGACCCTCGACTTGGTCTGCAAAGCCTGAGATAGAGTATTGACCCTGGCCCTTGGGAAGCACAAACCCCAGGCAGGCGTGGCCGCAAGGTTCGCGTCACAGTGGGCAGGAGCTGCGCGGAGCCGCTCTGAGGCTAGGCCAAGGGCGTGTACCGATTTCGCCTCGTCGAAGAGACCAAGATCGAGCCGCGCGCAGGACTTTACCAGATAAAGATCCCAGATTCGACACCAGAGATCGTCGGGAAGTATGCGCTAGGCGATGAGCAAGCACTGCTAGCGAAAGTCCGCTACAACCGTCTGATCGACGTATTCACGGGGGTGACAACGTACTCGCTCCAGAACCACCTGACCACAGCCGTTGATGGGGTCCAGGTGGAGGTAGATGAGGTCTACGTTGGCGTCGGCAAGACAGGGGCTCAATTCATAATCCCAGTGCAAGCCAAAGGAGGTGCCGATAAGCTTGGCCGCGTCCAACTCGAACAAGACTTGCTCGTCTGCGGGGACAAGTTTCCAGGCTTGATCTGCCGACCGATTGCGGCTCAGTTCATGGGCGAAGACGTTATCGTTCTCTTCGAGGTGACTATCCAAGATGACGCTGTTCGCATCCTCGACGAACGGCACTACTGCCTCGTACCGTACGCGGAGATAACGGCAGACGACCTTAAGGTCATGCGAGAGGCGATGCCTGCTTGAGCCGTCGCGACTTCCCGGGCGGCGCCCTGAGGAATCGCTAGAACGTCACGCCGGGCACTTCCGAAACGCCACGGGTGTTCTACAGAGACTCCCTGAGACCGTCGCCAGGTAACAGCGGGCCGAAGAACTGATCACCGCCGCGGCCTGCCAAGCCTTGGACGACGCCAACCGCTCGGTCGTCGGTAGCCGGGGCGCTGTAGGCCGCTCCTGGCCGCAATCTACCGTGGTCTTGCCGGTAGTGCCTGTTTTTGAATCGCTCCGTAACTTCCGCATCGGGTATCCCTTGTCTCGTCGTGGCCCTTAACGGGCATCGATGGCGCCTCCGAGCTGAGTCAGTCGTACGACCCCGACACTCGATTGTGGGAGCGGCAACAGTTTCGGTGCGCCACCGTGGGTTTCTGCGATCCGGCCGTGTCCACCGCGGCTGGGCAACAAACTGGACGAGGCGGTGTTGCGATGATGGGATTCGCTCGGCGGGCGAAGTTATCGGTGTTCTGCGGGTACACAGGGCACGAGCGCAGAGCCGATGCACCGCGAAGGTTGCTTGTGGCAATAGCCATCGGCGTATCGCTGCTGGCGGCGAACGGTTGCTCGGCACAGCTGCGCCCCTCGGCACGGCCCGGGATGCTCGCTTCTGTGATGGTCGCGTCCTGGTATGGTCAGAAGTACCATGGCCGCCAGACGGCGAGCGGTGTCGTGTTCGATATGTACGCCATGACCGCAGCGCACAAGACGCTACCTTTCGGGACGCGGCTGCGGGTCACGCACCGTCGTAGCCAACGCTCAGTCGTGGTGGAGATCAACGACCGAGGGCCGTTCATCAAAGGCCGCGACCTAGACCTTTCGATGGGCGCCGCACAGGCGCTGGCCATGGTTGACGAAGGGGTCGCCCGGGTGCACGTCGAACGAATGAACTGAAGCCGCGATCCGGCGCCGCGATTCTGTCGCCCTGCTTGCCGGCGGCGCGCGGGTGGAGCGGCTCGTCGTACCCGGTCTGGAACTTGTCGGCACAAATGAGGAACCGATACGGGTCGTGCTGGATCTCGTCGGCGATCCTCCCGGAGGGGAAGCCGTTCAGGGACGCCTCACTGACCTGCGCCCCGCCATACTCGTGCTCGCCTGAGAACGCGACGATGGCCTGATACGGACTCTTGCGCTCCACGAGGTACTGCCGGATCGCGTGGTAGTACTGGATTGCGCGCTGGATGCCGCTTGTCACCACCATCGCGCGTGCGTTGCCACCGATCTTGTTGAGCGCCAGCACCTGTTCGTGAAAGTGGTCCACCATGATCTCGGCCTTGAGCTGGATGGCTTGTTGCAGCCGGCTGCGCTCCGCTCCGCCACTCATCTTCTGTAAGTCATAGCAATAAAACAAGATACTGCGACGATACTTCGCAGTATATACAATTACAACAACAATACCAGACAAGAACTCATGGGTACGACAGACCCAGTTCAGGAACGGCTGGATCGTGGTCATACTGGACACCAAGCCGCAATGAGAGTCCTAGCGACAACCACGCAGCGGGTCTGTCTCCGCGCTGGTCATCGCGGCTGCCGACACGCTACCAGCGCCTGCGTATTCTGGAGCACCAGCACCCGGAGCTCACCGGAGGCCTGTGCGCCGCGCTGCCGCGGAAGGTACTGGCGCGGCTGCCGAGCTTTCCGCACCCGCGGCCGGAGGAGCTCGCCGCCGAGCTGACGCCGGAGCTGGTAGCCGAAGCGCTACGTGCGCTGGTGCCGCACGTCGGCGACGACACCTCCTCGGGCTCGAGGTTCTTTCAAACGATCCGCGACAGCCGCGGCCGCTGGAACAAGGAAGTGTCCGGGCACCGTGGCCTCGTGATCCTGCCGCCGCTCGCCGCGGCTCACTGGTTGCACCAGCTGGTGCTCGGCGCGCCGTTGCAAGATGCGCGTGGGCGCGTTCGTCACCTGGTGATCGACTACGACGGGCCACGGCACCTCTGCGACCCGGAGACACGACACGAAGCGCTGCGCGAGATCCGCGCCGCCGGCGTGCCCGTGTGGTTCGCCACGCGGCCGAGTTGCAACCGCGAGCAATCGATGCACGTATACGTGCTGCTGGATCGGCCGATGCCGGCGGACGAGGCGGCCGAGCACGTGCGGCGTCTGTTGCGCGCCAAGCCGGGGGCGCCGCCGGGGCAGTGGTGCGAGATCCTGGTGGGTGCTTGTCGTCTACCGGCCGGCCTTGACGCCGCCCGGCTCGACCCTGTCACGGGTGCGGAGCTTAAGGAATCGCCTGCCGAGCAGCTGCGCTCGATTCTCAAGCTGCGCGGCACCTGTGACCGGCTCCGGGTGCGCAGGTGTCCGATTCGTGTCCCGAGGATGGCGCAGGACACTCGCGGATCCTTCGCCGCAGGTCCGGGTGCGGAGACCTGCCTAAATCGGGCACCATCGCCGCTGGAGGCGATCGCAGCCGCAGCCGAGGCACGCGCCGAGCGCTACGAGCTCGCGGAGGCCGCGGGCGGTGAGCGGCCGCGCTTCGGATCCGTCGGGCCGCTACCGTGGAACGAGCCGCGCGAGATCGCACAGCTGCTGCGCTCCGGATCGGTACAACCGGGCTGCCGCAACGCGACCGCTCGCGCCATCGGGCATTTTGCGCACGCAGCCGACCTCGACCTAGATACAACGCTCGAGGCCTTCGATGCGATCACGTTCCAGAGCGCCACGTGGGCCGAGTTGCGCGGCTGGCGAGCCGACTGTACGAGATCCTACGCACGCGGCGCCGAGCTGCTGCGCAACCCCGCCGCGACCGAGGCCTCGATGCCGACGCCTGACAAGCTCCGGGAGATCGCCACAGCCGAGCTCGAGCAGCTGCCTGACGAGGTGCGCTCCCGCCTCGAGGCCGATGCGGCCGAGATCCCACACCGGGCACTGCGGCGCGCGTTCCTGCGCACCGTCGGCTATACGCTTGCCCGGTGCCGGCAAGGGCGGCCCGACGTGCCTTCCTCGACCCTACGCGCGTTGGTCGGTACGCCGCGCTGGTGCACGCCAGCGATCGACCGCGCCGTGCGCCTCCGCTGGCTCCGGATCGAACGCGAAGCGGATCGTCACGAGCACCGCTGCCGGCGCTTTGCACCAGGTCCTCGAGCAAACGCTCCAGCAACACCCGATCCCGCGATCGGGTGCATCATCGAGTTCCCCATACAGCGCAGGAGTTTTCTAGGTACACATAATGACCCGAAGGGGGAACGGTCCGACAGGAGTACTCCCCACACACGGGTCCGACAGGGAAAACGCCGCCGACACGCCTGCCGGGGACAAGGCGATCGTGGGCCGCCGAGCGCCGCCCGAGCAGCTGCCGCGACCTCCTACCAGGGAGCCCTACCGAAGAGCCAAGCGGGCCGCGGGCCGGGTGCTCGCCGTTGAGCTGCCTGGAATGCCCGCCGTTGAGCTGCCTGGAATGCGCACCGTTGAGCTGCCTGGAATGCGCAAGCGCGCCGCCCTCGCCCGTGTGCGGCGAGCAGGCCATTCTGTCGAGGAACGACGCATGAGCCCCACACGAGAGCGAGGCTCCCACCGTGGCTAAGTTCGACCCCACACGCGAGCCCTCCCCCAACATGGTGAAGCGTGCCCTGGCCGACTACGGCTCCGACCCCTGCTCACCAACTATCCATGCCTTCGCGTACCTCGTGGCACACGGTGAGCCCATAACCACGGCCTATTCAACTCTGTTCCCCGCTGCTAGCCAGTCCACCGCCAAGAAGCAAGCCTCGGTGCTGGCCGCACACCCCAACGTGCGCCAACTCATCCACCGCGCATCGCTACCGCCTCGAGAACTCGCAAAGGCCCTCGCACCAGCGGCCCTCGAAGCCACTGCCCGCAACCTCGAGAGCTCATCCGCTGCCGTACGTCAACGTGCCGCCGATTCGCTCCTTGATCGTGGTGGCGTCCCTCGTCGCTCCGAGGTGGAACAATCCGTACGCGCCGAAATGGCTGTCTCTGGACTCGCACTCCTTGAGATGGCAGCCCTACTCGAGCCCCACACCATCAAAGACTCCGAGCGACGGCGGCCTATTGACGGTGCTGCTCGGACTCTCCCGGCCGAAACGCAAACAGCGCAGAGCGGAGCCGTTGAGGGTGAAAGTTAGGACCGCGCGCGCCGGTGTCGCGTACGTCGGCGGAGAGCGAATCCGCCATCACCGAGCCCGGATAGCCCGCCACCACTGGGCGATACGGGTGGCGACCGACGCCGACCCCACATCCTGACCCCATACCCGCGGCCGATGCCATCGAGCACCCCGCCGCCGCCCTCCGACCCCCCCCCCCGGGGGCCGGCCGGGGACCCGTCACTCATACAGTATCCGTCCCACGGGGATTACTTTTGAGAGACGAACTTCTAGCGTGATTCGGCTACTTACCAGCGCTCCGGGCCACCGGACGTTAGGAGAGGGATAGATATCCATGCGCATCGCCAGACCAACCACTGCCGCTATCGTGGCGGCGGTGCTATTGACCGCACCGGCCACCAGCCAGGAGCCACCGGCGGCCCCCCGACTGTTACGACCCGATGCGGATGGCCGCCAGGTTCCACTGGTGGCGGATCCCAACGTCACCCGCTCCCGCCGCGTTCGCGTCAACACTCGGCTGCTCGGTGGGCCGTCATTCTCGGATCGCCGCGCCCCGGAGCCCGGTAGCACCGTCACCCTGAACCTGTTTGGCAATGCGCGGTTCGTGGCGGTGCTCGAGTACGTTGACCCGCTCGGGGACGGAGCCTACGCATGGGCCGGCCGCTTGGCGTCGAGCCCTGACTCTAGCGTGGTTCTCACTGTGCGCGACGGGCGCATACAGGGCAGCGTCAACGCCCTGCAGGACGGCTTCTACCAGATCCGGGCAACACGAGACGGCGGCCAGCTCGTCGTGCAGGTCGAAGGCGAGCCACCGCCCGACGCGGTGGAGATTCCGCCCCGAGGCCCCGGAGCACCGGCGGAGCCCTTGCAGCCGGACAAACGTACTCCCGAGCGATTGGAGCGTTCGGCGTTTCTTCCGGATGGTGGATGATTGAAGCTGGACCCCCGAGCGCCAGGGTGGCTCAGGACCGCCGCGGAGACCCCGCCGCGGGTACGTCCCTTGAAGGTGTCTCGGGGTCGGGCGCGTCGCTCGTGCTGTTCGGGAAGCCGGGCTGGATAGCCCTAGAGCTTGTGTTGGCGCCCGCGTCGCTCGTGCTGTCCGACTCGTTCGGCGTTATCGCGCGCCTGCCGCGGTAAGGGTAGCGATCCATGATCGAAGACCGGCACCCAGGCCCGGCCCCCGTTTCCTTCAATGCAGCTTCTCGTCAACTCTTGTTACCTCCTCCGTCAATATCCGGAGGTGTCTCTCTACCGCAACCAGGCACTCCCGGATCCGCTCCACCTGCCGCTTGTTGGCCTCCGGGTTGGTACCGAGCCTCCGCGCATGGATTCTCGCCAAGGTCAGGTTGTAGCCTACGAAGGCTTCATCGGTGGGAACAACCATCTCAGTTCGCCTTTCCAAGCTCGTGGGAAGCGCCTCAACCAACCCTTGGTAAGTGACCGAAGCCTAACCCGTTCGGGGGGCGTCCCACCGTGTTTGTGAAACGCATCACGTACACGAGGCCGACGAGTACACCATCCGCCAACCCGCGGCGGCCGCGATCGCGCGGTTCCGTCGTCGCGCGAGAGGTCACGGACTCTCCCGGCCGAAACGCAACCGGCGCAGGGCGAGCGCGAGCCCTACAGACACCCACGACAAGCCAACCCACCATTAACAACCCAAAACTCACCGCGACTCCCCCATTTATAGCCGCGGTTACGGTTGCACGTGGTCTCCTTCAGTTCGGAAACTCGCCACTTGGCAATAAACTCACCCGGCGTCACGGCTGCCGGGCCATCAGCGCGGACAGCACCCTCCGGGCCTTGGCCTCGGACTCCAGCTGCCCTGCTAGCGTGAGGAGGGCCACCTCCACCAGAGCAGACTTTGACACCCGGCCCCGGCGATCACCCGCCAGCGAGCTGACCCCGCCGCCGCCCTCAAGGGGGGGTGCGGGCCGGCCGGGGACCCGCTGTCGATCCGGTAACCGTACTTTTGAGAAAATGGCCTCGAGTTGGCCAGCATATGATTGAGGTTCTCGAACGATGCCGGTCCCGGAGCGGGACAAAGGCAGCGCGTACGAATGATGCTAGAGGCGGCGGCCGAGGCGACGCCGTGGGGACAACGACTTGGTCGCAGCGGCGCCAGACCGAGCTGTACTTAATCCACTGAGGAGGGGAGCCAATGCGAGCGGTTTCAGGACTTCGGGAAAGCTTGATCGCCAATCAGTAGAAGGACTTTGACCGCGCTTTAGTCACGCCCCGCACCCGAAGCAACGTTGCTGAAACCGGCGCTCCCACAACTTGTTATGTCGCAAGGAGAGTCGCGAAGTGAAGGCCCAAGATAGTGACCGCACCGAACGGATCGGCGTCGGCATTGCAATGGCTGCCTTTGAGTCGCTTGGCTTTGCGTTCCGCGAGCAGTCAGAAAGCGACTACGGGATCGACGCCCACGCGGAGCTGGTCCAATCTGAACGGCCGACAGGCCAACTGCTGGGCCTACAGCTGAAGTCTGGTGTGAGCTATCTGTCAGAGACCTGCGACGGTGGGTACATCTTCAGGACGGACAAGGAACACGTTGAGTACTGGCAGAACCACGCTTTGCCCGTGCTGATTTGTCTCTGTGATACCGACAGGAAGATGATCTACTGGCAGGTCGTGACCACAGACACCGCAACATCCACCGGCGAAGGTTACAGGTTCACGATACCTATAGAGCAAACAATTGCCCAGTTGTCTGCTGATGCACTAACCAGTCTTCTCACCCCCGTTGTAGCTACCGATCGTTTTACGATTTTCAAGACCGACGACACAAGCCACGCCACCGCGAAGCGGTATTCGTTTGAGGTTGTCCTAAACGGCAGCATGAGCAAAGCGGAGGCTGCGGCGATCGTGCGCCAAGTTACGAACGAGGGCCAGAGACGCAGATATCACCGAAACCACATGGTCGAGGGGCGCTGGGGCGACTCAGATGCGCACGTGGTCTGGACGTTTATCTACCCGAGCGCCGAGGATCACAACCGACGCAACCACATTTGCCGAAGTATTTGGATTCACGAGGCGTTGGAGTCAGGATTCCGGCCGATGGGATTCGACGGCGAAAATGTCGGTGACAACATCATCGTCGATTGGAGCGCTAACTACGACTTCCTTGCCGAACATGTCTCGACAAACACGCTGTCCAAAGAAGCCTATTTCTCCGAGGTGCTCCCGCGCATCGAGGAGCTGAAAGCCGCCCTTGCCGTGCTTGAGAGTCAGTTGCTTACGCTGTCCAACCGAGCCATCGATGAACCAGCCTTTCTCGCAGCAACAAACGCCGAGCGCTCGCGAATCAATGAAATCTACTTTGAGCTCGCAGATTTGTCGTTCGCGCCATTCGAGTGCCACGACATGGATGCCAAGCTAGACAGCTTTGTTGCGTACTTGCACAACATCTGGTTGTTCTACTCGGATGATGCGCGTACCAAATGGGACGAACGAAGCAGGCTTGAACAATCACTTCAACAGAAGTCGTATGCCCGCGAGGCGATGCGACACCTGGACTACGAACTGTCAAAGGTACGGTGATACAGCGACACGACACGCGCTAGCAGACTGCGCCGCCAGCTCCAGCAGCGCCTTTCCCGAGAGCTGGAGATCCGCCCGCAAGCTCGTCTCCACCTGCGAGCTCCGCGGCACGCCGCCACGGTCCAGCACCTCGGCAGCCGCCCTGATGCGCTCCGCCACCGTGCCAGCCTCCAGCGCGTCGAGGAGCGCTTCCAGCGCCGTTGGCACCAACTCCGTCATCCGCTCGCGCGGCGGGAGTCCGGCTAGGACGCGTGTGGCTCTGACCTGACCCCACGGTTAGTACCACGTCTTATCTCAGTAACTCGGTGCTTGACCCCACCCCGAAATCAGTACCAGTCAGAGGTTTAGGATTCGGTGTTCCGAAGCCTCCGGTTGCCAGCCCCTGGCGAACTCCGTAGGAGTTCGATCGTTCAGTGAGCTGTGTGGTCTGTGGGTATTGTAATCAAGCCTCCAAGCCTCCAGTTTTCGGCGCGCGTCATCGATCGAGAAGAACAGGTTGGCGTTGAGGCATTCGTCGCGAAGCCGTCCGTTGAAACTCTCGATGAACGCATTCTCCACGGGCTTTCCCGGCCGAATGAACTCCAACTGCACGCCTCTCCGGTACGCCCAGGAGTCCATCGCCTGGGAGTAGAATTCTGAGCCATTGTCGACGGTGATGACCCGTGGCAACGGCCCGGCAAACGACAGCCGCTCGAGTGCTCCAGCCACCGCCTTGCCGGTCATCGACACGCCCGGCTCAAGTAACGGACATTCACGGCTAAACTGATCGACCACCGTCAGCACCCGAAACGGCCGGCCACTCTCGAGCCGATCGGTCACGAAGTCCATGCTCCAGCGCTCGTTGGGCCGCTCTGCGGGCGGCAGCACAAGCCGTATGTGACTCGCCCGCTTGCGCCGTCGCTTTTTGGTCCGTACCTCCAGCCCCTCCTCTCGATAGATCCGATACACGCGCTTCTGGTTCACTACCCATCCCTCGCGGCGTAGCAACACGCACAACCTCCGATACCCGAACCGCGGACGCGCCGCGGCGAGCTCGCCAAGACGACGCCGCAGCACGGGGTCGTCCGTCCTTGTGCTCTGATACCGATGGCTGGTGCGCGACAACTCGATCAGCCGACACGCTCGACGCTCACTGACACGGAACCCGTCCTGCAGGTACCGCACCACCTCGCGCTTGCGCGCCGGCTTCACACCTTTTTTGACAGCACCTCCTGGAGCATGTGCTTGTCCAAGCTCAGATCTGCCACCAGCTGCTTCAACTTCCGGTTCTCATGGCGGAGTTGTCGTAGCTCCCGAAGTTCGGCCACGCCCATCCCGGCGAACTTGCGGCGCCACGTGTACAACGTCTGCTCGCTGACGCCCAGCTTGCGACACACCTCCTTGATCGGCGTGCCCGCCTCAGCCTGCCGCAGCGCGTAGGCGATCTGCTCGTCCGTGTACCTCTTCCGCTTCATCTGTCCTCCTGCTTGGAGGACGACGGTACACCGATTTCCTAAACATCAACCTGGCACCGTTTTCGGGGTTTGGGTCACGTTGAGAAAGGGACAGGAAGTGGGGTAGCGGTGGTGCAACGCCCCGCTCTCGTCGATCAGAGTGGGATAGTCATTAGTGATCCTTGTCGGCGGCCTTACGCTCAAGGTAAGCGACTATCCCTCGCTGCCATGCACGCCTCCCTCCCGTTCCCCTCACCCTGCGGCCATCAGCGATCTTCCGAGCCATCGCCTCGAGGTCTCCCGCTAGGCTCGGGTTCCATCCGTTACGCTGGGCCCACGCACGTATGTCGTTCGGGGGAAGCGGGTATCCGGCCTGGTGCAGCTCCTTGAGCAATTGGGCCGTAGCCCTCTCGTAGGGCCCAGCATGGATCGACCGGTGCTCTAGATTGTTCGCGGATGTAATCCTTTTGAGGCCCTCAACAACGACCGGGTCGAGTTCGACACCGGGAACGGTAGCGATTTCGTCGTCCAACATGTGCGGCTGCCAAGTTCCCGCCCACTGGAGAGCATCCTCTTCCCAGCCGCCCGCAGCCACAGCCATTACAGCGGCGACTCTTAGATCGTCGAGCACGTCAAACATTTCTTGCGTCGCGTACACAACCAAGATCGCATCGTCGGGGCTAGTTTCGAACCGCATCATCATCTTCCGTTTCGAGCGACCACTACTCATCAGAATCCGCCTGAGTACGACATCGAATTCGCGTACCCGCACCGGCTGGTTCTTCGCCAGCGCGTCCGCGACGCGGTCTCCGAGTGCCTCCCGCAGCGTGCTTCCTCGCAACTGCGAGAGACTCGGGACCAACAGCCACACGGCATGACCACGCGCCGCCTTCGCAGCCGTTGCAAGCGCACGCCGAATGCCCTCTGCTTCCCATTCGAATCCGAGATAGCGATCCGGCATTTCGTCCCTCCTCAGCGTTTAGGTCGAAGCAGCCGCGGTGCTCGATGCTCACCCACCGTTCTCGGACCGGAGCTGCTTGTAGCTTTCCTTCAGCTGCGCCTCGACCTGTGCCAGCTCCGCTTCGACCTTGGCCAGCTCGTCGGCGTGCAACGCGCAGCCTATCGCGGCGCGCAGCCAATTCATCTGCTTCGAGCCCCCGGATGTCCGCTTGCTTGCCGGATCTTCCCCTTCCAACTCCACGGCAGAGGTACTTTGATTCCGGGGCCGTATCGCACATCGTCGCCGCGGCCGAGCTGCCCGAGCGCCTCGTGTTGACGTTCCCGCACCTCCCACAGCCGCAGCAGCTGCGCTCGATCTGCGCCTCCGCTGTCATCGCTCATTCGTAGCCCCTACCGCTGCGGCGCTCGCCAGATCACGGCGCCGTCCTCGTCGTAATAGGCGATCCCCGTGGCGCTCATCATGGGCCCCTGCGTGTTCTCGTCGAAGTAGGCGATCCCCTCATCGGCGTCCATGACAGCCCGCGGGGTGCCGTTCTCGTCGATTACCAGGAACTAAGGTCGTGCACGATCAGCTGCCGGATCTCTCGCGGCAACGCACCGAGCAGCGCGACCGCTAGTAGCGCCGCCCGCAAGCTTCAGTGGACGTCCACCATCTTCCCTCTCTACTCGATCGTCTCGAAGGTGTCGATATTGGCGGCGATCAGTAGGTCGAACGCCGATTGCTTCAACTTGCCGCCTCCGGTGTCCTTATAGATGGTCAACTAGTTCGTTCTGCGTCGTAGCAACGAATGCCGTGTGGGTGTATCGCTCCTCGGTGGTCAACGGCAGAGCATTCGTCGACTCGCGTAGCTCCAGCACGTACTGCGACGAGTCCGTGCGGTACAGCACCGCTTCAACAAGATCTTCTCTCCCATTGCTCCCTCCTCCTTATGCGGTCGCAGCGAAGGTAACGGCCGCCACGCGGCCGCGACGGTGCGCAACGCTTCAGCGCGCGCCTCGTTTCGGTGGTCGTCGGCAAGGGCCACCGCAGCCTCGGAGAATGCGTCGCGTGCGGTCGCTGACGTTGGAAATGCCACCACCTTCCACACGGCTTCGAGGGTTTCGTCCGTCGGGTTGTCGCGGTAGGCGATCGCGGCCCCGGCGAGCTCCAGCCCCAAGCAGGGCCAGCAGCGTCTCGCGTTCCCGTGGCGGTCGCTGATGTCCGCTCCACACTCCACAAGGTGAGGCTGCGAAGCGCTGTCCCGCGACCGTGTTGCACCGCGAGCTCCAGCGCCAGCGGATCCAGACGCTGCCGACGGCCTGGTGGCACCGAACGTTCGAGGATGCGCAGGCCCTGGACTGCGTGATCCGACTGCTCGAGCGCGAGGCCGCGGTTGCTCAAGCTCGATGTGCCGGCGTAGGTGCCGGTGAGCGACACGGATCGATCATCTCACAAACCTCCCGTGGCCTTGCAGTGAGCCGCCTCTACCACCCGCCAAAGAACACTCCGCTTGGTGCCAGGGCGCAGCATATCCGGTCGACGCGCTCAAGTGCTCGGCCTCGAGCGCAACGTCACGCGCGCAAGCTCGACGCCCTTTCGCTGGAACCCCTCCGAGCGCTTGTCGGCACAGCGACGACACGGAATACGAGCCGGCGGCAGCAGCATCGAGCTCCAATTTGGCCACGGTGGGGCGTCATCGACGGGCATCGCGTGTGGGTGTTTCTCGAGGCTCGCGCCTGCCGCGCGCGGCGGGGCTGATGGGCAACTTTGGGGCTCACGCCGAAATCGGCGTGCGTTAGAAGCTATCCTGGGCGCTCCCGGGCGGGCCCGGCCTTCGGCTGCCTTGTGCTGGTGGGCGTGGAGCCTCCCAAGACGTCTAGATGAGATGAGAAGGCTAACCTCCTAAACGCAGTAGCCTGACGGCTCTGCAAACGTTTATGCAACGTTAACGGGGCTCGAAGCCCAAGGAGGTTGGCCGATGACAAGTGTAACGATTGGACTGGACGTAAGCGACCGGTACAGCCGTATGTGCGTGCTCGACAGTAAGGGCAGGGTGATGGAGGAAGGGCGGGTGAGGACGAGCCCGGAGGGGCTGGCGAGGCGGTTCGGGTGCGAGGAGCCCGCTCGAGTAGTGCTGGAGGTTGGAACGCACTCGCCGTGGATGAGTGAGCAGTTGAAGCAACTGGGTCATGAGGTGCTGGTGGCTAACCCGAGGCGGCTGAAGCTGATCTATGGCGAGCACGACAAGACCGACCGGTTGGATGCCGAGCACCTGGCACGAGTGGGCAGAATGGACCCAAAGCTGCTTAAGACGGTGCAGCATCGAGGCAGACAAGCGCGAGCGGATCTAGCCGTGATTCGGAGCCGAGATGCTCTGGTAAAGAGCCGCACGCAGTTAGTGAGCCATGTGCGTGGTGCGGTCAAGTCGGCCGGTTGTCGTATTCCCAGGTGCTCGACGCCGGCGTTCGCGCGCACCGCGCCAGAGCACATACCGGAGCGGCTCAAGGGAGCGCTCGAGCCGGTGCTTGAAACGATCGCCATGCTGACGGGCAACATCCAGCAATACGAGCGTCAGATCGTGCAGCTGTGCCAGGGGCGATACCCGGAGACACAGCAGCTCCAGCAAGTGGCCGGGGTCGGAGCTCTGACCGCACTGGCGTATGTGCTGACGCTCGAGGAGCCGGAACGGTTCAATACCTCCAGAGCCGTGGGCCCGTACCTGGGACTGAGACCGAAGAAACGGCAGTCGGGGGACAAGGACCCTGCGCTACGAATAACCAAGGCGGGCGACAAAATGCTCCGACGCCTGTTGGTGGGCTCGGCGCATTACATCCTGGGCCCCTTCGGGCCCGATACTGAGCTCAGACGCTGGGGGCTCAAGCTGGCCGGACGCGGTGGTCCTCATGGCAACAAAAAGGCAGCAGTTGCTGTCGCCCGTAAGCTCGCCGTTGTGCTGCACCGACTGTGGCTGAGTGGAGACGAGTACGAACCGTTGCGCGCACCTGTAGAGGTTTCAGCAGCATGAACTAACCCGCAACCAGGAGGTCGGTAGGGCGACGCGACCCAACGGTTATCGATCTGACCGCCCGGTCCGGGCGACTGCGAAGGTCACTACGAGCTTCGAGCTCGGCAGCTAGATTGCAGCGCCTCGAATCGGGACGGACCCCAGAATGCACCGGACGACCTGAATCCTCGTCCACCAGAGTGCGAATAGGAGCATGGCGTGCAGATCGATTCTTCGCTGGGCACCACATTGCCCTTGACCGAACTAGGCCTTCTCATAGAAGTGACCTGGGAGTCGGAGACCCTATCCGCCGACATTCCATCGTTAGTTGTTGATCGCTGTCAATGGCCCTTCGGCGCTCCGCTCACCAGCCTCGCGCAGCACCTCGAGCGCGCCGACCAGCGAAAAAAACGGCGGGAGGGATTCGAATCCATGGGCGTAAGCCCACTGGATTTTGAAGGCGGACTTCTGCAGGGAAAAACAAACGGATACGTGACTGGAACGGCAGGGCTTAGGACCGCGAAAACGAAGATTTCAAAGTAACTTCTAGTATCCGTAGTAACGTCCTTTTTTCTGGAATAAGGAGCTCCAGAGGGTCTGGTGAGGGGCGGAAACCGGCCTGTAACGTCCGCAGGTAAAATGAGGACTGAGCCGGAATGGCGAAATTAGCGACGCGCGGGATTCAAACTCCCGTGGACGCAAGTCCGTGTGGGTTCGAGTCCCACCTCCAGTACTTACGCGGCTTCCTTAGAGTCAGTACACGCGCACGAGTCTCGAGGGGCCGCCGGTCAGAAGCTCACGCCGACGCGGCCGGTACTGCTGGACCGAAGGTACCGGGGAGCGCCCTGCGTGTGGACACTTCAGCATGAGCACGATCAGAACCGACGGCAACCGGATCCAGATCTCGGGTCGTTTCGGAATGTTCGATTTCCATCGCGCTCTAGCCACCATCCATAACCTCGCGGTAAAACGTGGCTACCCAGACATCGTCCTGGACTTCGAGCAGTGCACGTTCACCTTTGCAGGACCTATGTTGGCCGTCATCGCGGACGTCGCAACGCGGCGGTACGACGGCCTGGAGGCCACCCTCTTCCTGCCTAGTCGGAGCGTACTACGGAATCGCTTCATAAATGCGAACTGGGCCTACCTGGCCGATCCCGGTAGTCACCCAGAGTCGAAGTTCAGGGGCCTCTCATTCGTACCAGCGATCAGCTTCAAGTCTGCAGCCGACCAACAGAGTTCGGTTCACCGAATGATCGACGCGGTGCTGTCCTTCGTGCCTGGGCTCGAACGGGAGGACCTGGCGGCCATCGAATGGGCGCTCGGCGAAATCACGGACAATGTGCTAACCCATGCCGAGGCCAAGGCGGGTGGCTTCGTGCAACTAACCACGAACCGCAAAAGCCGCCAGGTCGAGTTCGTAGTGGCAGACGGCGGCGTCAGCATTCCGAAGACGCTCAGAGCAGGACACGCCGAGATCACCTCAGATCCCGACGCTCTGGATCGCGCGATTCGAGAAGGCGTCACCCGAGATCCCGCGATAGGCCAGGGAAATGGGCTATTCGGTACTTTCCAGGTGGTCCGGGTGGGGGATGGCTACTTGCACGTCCATTCACGACACGGAAGGCTCGACTGGCGCAAGAGCGAACTGCACGTCGGCAACGAACAGATCCCTGTGAACGGTACGCTTGTCGTCGCAGCCATGGACTGCTCCAATCCAAAACTCCTAGCGCAGGCGCTGGAGTTCGACGGCCAACGACACCGCCCAGTCGACTACATGGAACGGTTCGAGTCGGCCGACGGCTCTCACTTGCTCGTCCGAATCAAAGATCAAGCTAGTTCTTTCTCGAGCCGCGTGGCGGGACGACCGTTGCGAACAAAGCTGCAAAACCTGATGACCATGCACCCAGGGAGCCGCATCGTTGTGGACTTCGAACACGTACCCATCGTGTCCAGCAGTTTCGCAGACGAAGTGCTTGGCAAGCTGTTTCTCGAAATGGGTCCCGTCAGGTTCAGCCAGCAGATCGAGCTACGGAACATGGCTGGTATCATTCGCAGTCTTGTCGATCGCGCGATTTCCCAACGGATGCTCGGCGCCCATTCTGACGGCGCGGACTAGGAAACCGTCGATGCGCCCCGGGCCATGGAGCCCTCTGCCGGACGACCCGCCCGGAGCGCCGACGTTCCCCCGGGGCGCGTTCGGGCCTAATCATCGCGATAGGCCGAGCGCTATGTCCTCCTCGTTGACGATGTCGTATCGGTCGAAGACGCCGCTGTCCTTGTGCCCGGTGATTCTGCATGGCCGTGTGTCCGGGCACCCCGGCGCGACCAAGTTCCGGACCGCCGAACGCCTGAGGTCGTGAACCAGCTTGTCTGGACAAGCCGGCTTGCTCGCAGGCACGCCATCTCGAAGAAACGTCATCTTCCGGAATGCGCGCCCCTGTACGCCGCCCACCACGATACAAAGCCGATGACAGGCACGATGAGTGTCGCGACAAGGACAACAAGCTGACTAACTGAGGTAAGGCGCCACAGTGCGAAGTAAGTCGTAACTGCCGGCAACAAACCCATCGTCACTGCTTGACCTGCCCCAAGTGTTTGGGCCACTTCGTAACTCATAGAATCGGTACTGGCAAGAGGTTGTTGGAGCTGGCGAAGCGGAGCGTAGCCCGGCTGCAACAACGTCGCTTCGGGTGCAGCCGGTCGATAGCCCAACGAGCTATGGGGCCGCACCTGGTTGTATTTGCGGCGCCAGCCGGGCTCAGAAGTTTCCCGACGACACCTCTTTGAGGATGGCGTTGTCGAGCATCGTCTCCGCCAGCAGCTTCTTGAGCCGCCCGTTCTCGCGCTCCAGCTCCTTGAGTCGCCGTGCCTGATCCACCCTCAGCCTGCCGTATTCCTTACGCCACCGGTAGTACGTGTTCTCGCTGATGCCCAGCTTCCGGCACGCCTGTGGCGTCTTGGCTCCTTGCGCCAGCTCGATCTCTGCCTCCCTGAGCTTGGCGATGATCTGCTCTACCGTGTATCGCTTCCGGGCCATTTGTCCCCCTTCCCGAGCCTTCCTGAGAGCTGACCCAAACCCCGAAAACGGTGCCAGGTTGATGTTTAGGAAATCGGTGTACCGTCGTCCTCCAAGCAGGAGGACAGATGAAGCGGAAGAGGTACACGGACGAGCAGATCGCCTACGCGCTGCGGCAGGCTGAGGCGGGCACGCCGATCAAGGAGGTGTGTCGCAAGCTGGGCGTCAGCGAGCAGACGTTGTACACGTGGCGCCGCAAGTTCGCCGGGATGGGCGTGGCCGAACTTCGGGAGCTACGACAACTCCGCCATGAGAACCGGAAGTTGAAGCAGCTGGTGGCAGATCTGAGCTTGGACAAGCACATGCTCCAGGAGGTGCTGTCAAAAAAGGTGTAAAGCCGGCGCGCAAGCGCGAGGTGGTGCGGTACCTGCAGGACGGGTTCCGTGTCAGTGAGCGTCGAGCGTGTCGGCTGATCGAGTTGTCGCGCACCAGCCATCGGTATCAGAGCACAAGGACGGACGACCCCGTGCTGCGGCGTCGTCTTGGCGAGCTCGCCGCGGCGCGTCCGCGGTTCGGGTATCGGAGGTTGTGCGTGTTGCTACGCCGCGAGGGATGGGTAGTGAACCAGAAGCGCGTGTATCGGATCTATCGAGAGGAGGGGCTGGAGGTACGGACCAAGAAGCGACGGCGCAAGCGGGCGAGTCACATACGGCTTGTGCTGCCGCCCGCAGAGCGGCCCAACGAGCGCTGGAGCATGGACTTCGTGACCGATCGGCTCGAGAGTGGCCGGCCGTTTCGGGTGCTGACGGTGGTCGATCAGTTTAGCCGTGAATGTCCGTTACTTGAGCCGGGCGTGTCGATGACCGGCAAGGCGGTGGCTGGAGCACTCGAGCGGCTGTCGTTTGCCGGGCCGTTGCCACGGGTCATCACCGTCGACAATGGCTCAGAATTCTACTCCCAGGCGATGGACTCCTGGGCGTACCGAAGAGGCGTGCAGTTGGAGTTCATTCGGCCGGGAAAGCCCGTGGAGAATGCGTTCATCGAGAGTTTCAACGGACGGCTTCGCGACGAATGCCTCAACGCCAACCTGTTCTTCTCGATCGATGACGCGCGCCGAAAACTGGAGGCTTGGAGGCTTGATTACAATACCCACAGACCACACAGCTCACTGAACGATCGAACTCCTACGGAGTTCGCCAGGGGCTGGCAACCGGAGGCTTCGGAACACCGAATCCTAAACCTCTGACTGGTACTGATTTCGGGGTGGGGTCATAGCCTGGAGAACTCACACTCGCGTCGGATCAGTTTTCGGGGAGCAGGTCAAGCTCGTTGAGGTATCGGCCGCCTGCACCCGAGGCGATGTTGTTGCAGCCGGCTACGCTCCGCTCCGTCGGCTCCAACAACCTCTTGCCAGCACCAATTCTATGAGTTACGAAGTGGCCCAAACAGTTGGGGCAGGTCAGTCCCGGGCGGTCGTTTCAGCGGACGCCGGACGCGAAATCGTGGTAGACGTGGCCGGCGTCGACGCCCGCGGCCCCGAGGGCGTCGCGCTGCAGGTCCAGCGACTGGGAGCCCTTGCCGCGCCCGTTCAGGCGCACACCACGATCCATCGTTGAGGAGCTTCAATGAGGCCGGGGCCGAAGCCCCGGATACGCCCGGATGATGCCGACCGCGTCAGCAGCGGCGATTAGGCCTCAATGAGGCTGGGGCCGAAGCCCCGGATACGCCGGGCTTGCTGCGGAACATGAGCGCCTTCGTGTTGCCGCTTCAATGAGGCCGGGGCCGAAGCCCCGGATACGCTCGGAACCGGCGGGCAGCAGGGCCCACTCGGGTGGTTACCGATCTGACTCATCGTCACGGCGCCGAACAAGCTGGCCGTTGAACATTACCCTGCGTTGTCGGCATCGAGCACCAGAGCGGTCGGTTACACTCCCGCGGCGTCGGCGTGGGCACGGCGTCGGATGTGGCGATCGTCTTCGTCGCGTGCATGACCCATTCCGCCGGCTCGACGGCCTAGGGAGCTCGCTGCTTGAACTCGGCGGTTGCGGATTGGCTACGGCGCAGCGCCCGCTTCACCAACGGCGCCAACGCTTCGGCAATCAGACTGTGCCCAACCCAGTTCGGATGGCAACCGTCGTTGGTGACATAGTACTGGCGCATCCGTTCGAGAACGCGACGTCCGTATATCGACCTATAGTGTCGTACCTTCCTGGGATGCAGGCGTCCGTCGATCAGCTCTTCGAGCCGATCCGCGAAAAGCGCGCGGGTGTTCAGCATCGGTGCTTTCGTGTCTCGCGCCACCGAGGCCATCATCGCGACGTACTCCTCCGCGCCCGTGCACACGGACATAAACACCGTCGGCACGGCGGCAGCCTCTGCAATCTCCCACATCGCGGCTAGGTTGTTACGATATTCCTTGAGCGGTACAGCCTGGACGAATTGCTGTGCTGCGGCAGCCTCCTCCGGGTCCACGGTGAGTGGGTCCCACACCGTAAACACGAGGCGACGGAGCAGCCTGTAGCTGCGCAGCTCGAGCAATACGAAGCGCAGGGCGCCGAGGTAGGTGTCGTGTGCTGCAAGTAGTTCGTCGGCGGCCGTCGGCACTAAGCGTGGGTCGTTGGCGCCGTAACTCATAATGAGCAGGTCGGGCTCCAGCGGCATCGCGTAGTGCCGGAGCATTCCCACCCCGTGTCGGGTGTTCTGGCCGGGGATCCCGAGGTTGATGACCTCCATCGAGCCGGGCAAGGACTTGTTGAGCTTCGCTTCCAGGATGTGCTGGAAGGTGTGTTCGAGCTCGACGCCCCAACCGAACGTGCTCGAGTCGCCTATGGTGACGATCCGTGTCACTCTGGGGCGCTTGGGGCCGAGTTTGTGGCCGCGGAAGCCGTCGCTGTTGGACGTGAGCTGAAACGTGATGTTCTTGGCGACCTCGATCCTGTTGAAGGGATTCACCGCTAACGTGTCGACATTCGGCTTCATCCGGTACTGAATCCAGCGGGCCTCTTCGAAGTGGTACATCCAGGCCACGTCCACGGCCTTTATCGGCTCCTGCGAGCGCATCAGATCGGCCTGGCGCTGGCGCACCCAGCCCTGGTCGGTGAACAACCAAACCGGAACGGCGATCTGCGCGTTTCGATTTTGAGCAACGTCCGTTTCAATGCCGGCGACGCGGATCGTTAGCTCGGCGATGGCCAAGAACAGCAACGGCGATCCGATGACCAGTAGGAGACGCCCGAGCCAGACAAGGAATGGACTTTTGGTCGACACGCTTCGACTCCCGCAAGGATGCTGAATGAGTTTGCCACAGACCCCGGCACGCGCCATTTCAACGCGGAGTCCTCGACGCCTTCCGCGAGCCCGGCATCGACACGTCGTCGTGATGGGAATCGAGCCAATGGGGTATGGCAGTCTCCACCTTCGTGGCCGCCTCCGACCCGCGATGTGGACGGCCTGCGGCTACTGGCCAAATCGCAGTCGCGCCACGGTGCCACGGGTGCCGAGCTGTCCGCAAGCGTAGCGTGCCGGCATGGTGGGCGAGAGCCAGCGTCCGGCCGCTACATCTCAACCAGGGAAGCACCCGCGGCGGCGAGGTCCTGTGCGGCTCCAATGCGCAGCGAGTGCCCCGACACCCCACAGGATCATCGGGTTGGCGCGGCAAACCGGCCGTTATGGATACCGGAGGGTCACGGCCTTGCTGCGGATGAAGGGCGGGTCGGTGAACCCGAAGCGGGTGCATCGGATCTGGCGACGTGAGGGGCTTAACGTCCCGAACAAGCAGCCTAGACGGGCGCGCTTATGGTTCAACCGACGGTTCCTGCATCCGGCTGCGGCCTGCTGAGCGTCATCGATGAATACACGCGAGAATGCCTGGCGATCGACGCAGAACGGGAGTTGAACTCCAAGAGCGTGCTGGAGCGGTTCGGCAGGCTCTTCGTCCACGGCGGCATTGCTGCCTCCATCCGTTCCGATAATGGAGCCGAATTTACCTGGGTGCATCCGGCGCGGAGCAGCGGAAGCCTCTAGCGCTCGCCTCTGTGTCGGAGCGCTTCGGCCACGGCGTTCAGCCGCGCCTCGAGGTCGCCCACGCGCCGCTCCAGCTCCGCCACCCCTACACTCACGCCGGCCTGGTCCCGTGCCACTGGCGGTGATGCCTGCGCACGCACGAAGCGGATATAGCCCAGGGCCAGCGTGATGCTGAGCGCCACGGTCATCACCACGAAGCGGAGTACGGAGGTGTCCGTGGAGATGATCCAGCCGATGCCATAAACCATCGTGAACAGACCGCCCAGCAACAGGCCGTTGCCCACGACCGGCAACTGTTCGGAACGCACCAGCGACACGGCCATCACCAGTGTTGCCAGCGTGATCAGGATAATGCTCGTGCTCCGAGCCCACCCCTCCCGGGCCTGTTGCATGGCATCCGAGAGCTGGTCCCGCTCGGAGTTCAGCATCTGGATCTGGCCTCGGTCCTCGGCGGTCAGCTGCTCGGGTGGCCGTGAATCCCGAACTGCTACCTCCCGGCGATCCAGTTGCTGCATCTGCCGGGCGAGCTGCTCGTGTGGCGGCGGGTGGAACGTGTAGGCGCCCACGCCGACGAACGCGGTCACCATCAGTCCGAGGAAGAACGAGAAAATCGCCTGCAGCCCGCCGCTTCGCCCACGGCCGGTCATGCTGTCACCACGCCCGTGACGGATACGACCGTCTCGCTTGTTGTCGGCCGCCACGGCTCCTGCTCCCTGTCAGTTGGTTGGAACAAAATCTGCTACTTCCAAATCAGTATGTCCAGATGAACCCGGCAGGTGCACAGCTCTTCGGCCCAGCGCGTAGCCACCGTCTGGAATCGCGCATGCTGGGCCGGCGTGACGCCCGACACCGCGAAGGCGCCGGGAAGATCCGGCTCGCGCTGTCGCAACCGAGCTGCCACCTCGTTGTCCAGCGGCAACTCGGCCCACGGCTCCACGTGGCCCAGATCAAATTCGGCGCGCAAGTAGACATTGTACAGGGCGTCTCGCAAGCACATGTTGATGCACTTGCGTGCCCAGCCCCAGGATTCTGAAGCCAGGGCATGACGAACTGAGGTGGTCGCTTTGTCGAGTCGCTTGTTGAAGGCCGCCTGGCTGGTGCACCTACCGAAGTCTGAGAGCTTCAGACGGCGGAGCGCAGCACGGCCGGCGCTCGCCGAGCCAGCGGGCTGACCGCGGAGGGCTCCGCGGACTCTTGAGCGGATTAGAAAAGCCCAGAGATCATCGGCCTCCACCGCGGTCCAGGCCCGTGAGAGAGACTTCCGTCTGGTAGAATCCTTCCCGGCTCGCATGTCCTCCATCTGCCTCGAGACCTCCCCGAGAGGCGAGTTCGCCCCGAGCGTCAAGTAGCGGCCCGTCGGCCCGTGATCGCTTCACGTAGCCCTGCGAGCTTCGCCATGCGCTCGCGCAACTCGGATTGCCCGTGCTCCACGGGGCATCGATCCATTCACCTTAGCCTGGATTCGACGCCTGCTACGTCCTGGCGCAGCCACGTGAACAGCCTAATCATCAAGGAGGCCAAACCGATGGAACCCGCCGAGCTCGATCGTCATTCTCGACCTCTTGTACTGGCTGCAGCGTAACCTAGCGACCGCAACCCGCGCGAGGCGAGCTGTCCGCGTGCGTAGCGAACCGGCATTGTGGGCGAGAGCCACCGGCCTGCTTACATTTCAACCAGCGAAGCGCTCGCGGCGGCAAGGTCCTGGCCACACCGATGCGTAGCGAGTGGCCCGCCGTGCCGGCGCAGAAAACGTCCCGGAACAGGTGCACGAACACCGGCAGCTCCGTGAGCATACGCAGTGGTTCCTCTACTCCTTCGAGTCCTGAATCTATGCGAACACGTCGACGTCGATGGCAATCCGGCAATGGTCGCTAGGTCCCCACTCTTGGGGTGTATTGAGCGCACGCGTCTGGACCCTTCGGTGAAATCCCCGCGACGCGAACACATAGTCCAGCTGGTTCGCTGCTGTCCGCGGCTTCTGGTGGCTCGTGTAGTAGGTCGGAACGTTCCGCGTGTTCGGCGCGAGGCCCTGTGGCGTCGGATCCGCGCTTCTGCCGTTCGGGTGTTGCGGCCCCATAAACTTGAGGCCGAGCGCATCGAGCCGCTCGAACACGCTCCGGTCACGCTCCGGGAGCGCCAGGGGATTCGTGTCGGTCGCCCCGTGGATGAGGTTGAAGTCACCCGCGACCAAGAGTCGATGTTTCGTCGGATCCTCGTGGCCGATGAACGCGCTCAGATCCGAAATGGCACGATGTGCCATCGCGTCGGAGTAGCCGACGCCCCAACTGCTCGGGGTGAGTGGATGCGGTCTTTCCCACCGCGCGTAGAGCGAGACGGCAATGAAGGGTTCTCCGGTCTCGGGGATGATGTGGGCGGCAGCGATCGTGCCGGGAGCGCTCACCGCGACTTCGTCTCGTCCCGGTCTACGGCCCTGCGGGATGCTTCTCAGCTTGAGGAGTTTGACTCGTGCCGAGAGTCCCAGCACCGCCGTGCCGCGGTCGTAGTGTTCCCGCTCCCACGTATCCTCGGGCAGGCGTGTCTCCTGGAGCAACGCCACATCGTAGCCGGATCCCCTGAGTGTTCGCATCGGCGCGTCGCGGAGGCCGATGTTCCAGCTCACCACGTGTAACTCTGTCACAGTAACTCATCCTTTGCGTAAACCCGCGGCTGTGGAATAAGAGACGAGCGCGTGTACATGAACGCGAGGTACACACTGGGCATCGGCGTTGCCCTGCTCGGCAGCGAACCGATACCCGCGGACGGCTTCGGCCTCGCCCCTCAAGTGTAGAGCTGCTCGGTGAGCACGTAGTCGTGTGGGCTACGGACACTGTGCGGTCCGGAGACGGCAAGCGCCACCGGCGCCCCAATCCTACCGCCAGAACAGCGGCTTACAGTGCCTCGATCCGTCCTCGCGTGCGGCTCTTGCCCAGTCGAGGGTTGCCGTTCGTGTCGTGGCCGATGTTGCATTCGTAGATGGCTTCTCCGTGAGAAGCGACCGATGGGTACGCAGGTGGCCGTCGAGAATCTCGGCCTGGAACGCACGAATGTCGGCGGAGCCGTCCTTGCCGGCGCCCACGCGGCGCTCCGGGCCATGACAGTCTTGACGGCGAGATCATGAACCGGGCAGGCATTGCCGAACACTATGCGAGACAAGCCTTCCTTGACTTCAAGTGCAAGTGGCCGCTGTACTCACAATTTAGAATGTGACCATAACTGCTCGGCGGAGGACCCACCGTGTAGATGGATATCTCCCTGCTCATACTCGACTACTTGGCGGTCCTGCTGTCGATTCCGGTCGCCGTCGTCGTGATCATCCTCATCTTTCACACGGACATACGGCAACTGATGGCTCGCGTCGCGCACATCAGACTACCCGGTGGTAGCGAGGTCAGTGTTTCGCAACGTCGGAGATCAGAGGAGGCGCCCACCATAGCAGACACGTCACCAGACCTATCAAACGCGGAGGACCTAGAACTGCCAGGCGGCCTGTCACTGCCCCGAGAACAGGAAGATCAGTTAGCGCAGTTGATCCGGTCGGAGAGATCACACGCGGCCCTATGGGAATATCGCTATTTGAATCTGTTCCGGCCGTTGCACCCATACCAGCGGCGCTGACTCATCCGGTATTCGCGCCGGACGATCTTGTCGTTCTCGCCGAGCTCAGGAGTGCCGCGGTTGAGCCGGGTACGCTCGCCAGCAGTCGAGGTCCGGACCACCGTGTCGCGCCAGGTGGCTCGTCTCGGAGGATCGCGGCGCGCCACCGCTGATACCGGGCACTCGATCGCATCCGGCGGACGACTTCGGCATCTTCGACATCGTCGAGGCGAACTGCTCTGCCAACCCGGCTGCCGACAAGCGAGACCTGTCCGTCGAAGACTGAGCCGCTAACGCTGATCTCCCCACTTACCGAGGTCCCGAACAGACCTAATGAAATGCTGACCAGGTGGTTCTCACAGCTTGCGTTCCTGCGGAATCGGCAGCCCTTGACGATAAGGTCTGTCCCTAACATTGCACGAGTCCAGCAACACAGGCCCCTTCGTTGTGACGCGGTCGAGAACCAAGGAGCCCTCGATCCAGGCCTGCTGCGCCAATATGGCTGTACCATTCTCGTGAACGAATCTTGCGTTGGAGATGTGGAATTGATCGCTCCGGCAACCAATGAAGCGTAGTTGCCCGTCGAAAACCACGCCCTTCTCGCCACCCACGTGAACGCCTCCTCGCGCTCGTAGGCCATCCGCGGCAAACGCGACTCGGCTGGGCTCCGCAACTCTCCCACTTGGTACCGGGTTCGCACCGCGAACCAAGTCGCGCTCGCTCACGTCGGCATCGCGGCCGACCCGCCCTTGGCAGATCACCTGACCATCCACGATAGCTCCATTCAGGCTGACCTTGCCTGTCGCGTTGAACCCCTCCGTTCCATAGCTGAGATCCAGCATTCCCTCAACCTGGGCGTAGTCTGCGAGCAGGCCTGGGAGCCAAGAGCCAGCGAGGCTTACCTGCTTGGTACGCGCGCTGTTCATCAGCTAACGTCCGCCGAGGCCACTGTTTACCGGGAGTTCGGGCGCGCCACGCCAATTCTGTTCGCGCCGGACGAGAACCGGGTGCACGGCCCAGCCAAGGCGTGCCGCGTGGCGATGCTATATGGTGGGTCCGTCCTTATCGGATGACGATCTGCGTGCCCGCACGCGCCGCGTGGCGATGCTATCGGGATCTCAAGGGGTCGCGCGGATCGGTCGCCACCGCTTTGCGCGCTTCAGGTCGCTGAAGGAGCCCCTCGCGCCACCGGTACGCAGGTTTCTGGGCGCCAATTGCGAGGGATCGGTGATGTTTCCGGTTGGCGAGGCGATACGTTCTGCAGTCGCCAACGCAGTGCTCCTGCGGGAACGTTGGCAGAGCGGCGTAGCGTATAACCCGCTGTCGGCCCAGATGGCCCAGGATCCGTATCCCGTCTATGCGGCTCTGCGAGCCCGGGCTCCGGTGCACCGGAGCCGCTTGTTCAATGCCTGGCTGTTCACCCGCTACGCCGATGTGGAAGCCATCTTGCGCGACCACCAGCGCTTCGGCAATGACCCACGCAAGGGCACGCTATCGTCTCGACAGCTGGCCATGCTGTCGCCGCCGGACGAGTTCACGATGCTGCTTCTGGACCCACCGGACCACACGCGGCTGCGGGCGGTCGTCAGGACGGCGTTTACCCCGAGGGCGGTCAACGCGCTTGAGTCCCGCATCCGCGCCATTCTGGGGGCCCTGCTGGACGACATCGACGACCCGACGGCGTTCGACTTTATGCAGGCAGTGGCCCGGCCCCTGCCAGTGATCGTCATCGCCGAGATGCTGGGCGTTCCGGCTGAAGACAGGGCACAATTCATGATCTGGTCGGAGCAGCGTGCGCGACTGCTGGACCCGATGATCGGTGCGCGCGAACGTAAGGCCGGCGCGGCGGCCTCGCGGGCGTTCGACGCCTATTTCCGACCGATCATCGAGGAGCGGCGCGCCGAGCCGCGCGACGACATCGTAAGCACTCTGGTGCGAGCGCAGGACGAAAGCGTACATTTGAGCGAACGCGAGACGCTGAACATGCTTCGGCTTCTGCTCAGCGCCGGCAACGAGACCACCGTAAACCTGATCGGAAACGGCATCCTGGCCCTGCTTCGGCATCCCGAACAGCTTCAACGGCTCCGGGAAGACCCGAGCCTGATCCCGGCGGCCGTGGAGGAACTGCTGCGCTTCGACTCTCCGGCGCAGGTGGATTTTCGGCGTGTGCTCGCGGACTGCGAGGTCAACGGCTCTCCGCTGCGAGAACGTGACAATGTCGTCCTTCTTCTGGGCGCAGCCAACCGGGATCCGGACGTGTTCGAGAATCCGGACCGGCTCGATGTTGATCGCCACCAGGGTTCGCACCTCTCTTTCGGGAGCGGGATCCACCATTGCCTCGGCGCCCTGCTAGCGCGTTTGGAAGGCCGGATCGTTCTCGAGATACTGCTCGACCGGTTCAAGTCGATGAGCCTACTTGAGGATCACCCGCGGTTTCGCAAGAGCCTCATCATCCGAGGCCTCCAATCCCTGGCGGTGCGCTGCCGCAGACTCTGAGGCATGGACGCCATGTATCTCGGCGGTGCCTAGTTCGTCCCTGCTTCGGCGATAGTATCTCCAGCGGTGGCGGTAGCTTATTCGGTGCAGCAAGGAAGAGCGCTAGCCGTCGGAGATGATTGAGTCAGGAGTGTGCCCGAAGGAAAATCCTGCGATAAAGGCACCGTCATGAACAAAGGAGACACATTCGATCGCATCCTGGCATCGTTGCACGAAGCCGCGCTCGACGACGCCCACTGGCCAGCCGCCTCCGCCCTTATAGATGACGCGGTCCGCGCGAAGGGCCACAGCCTGGTGTTCGGCTCAGGAAGCCCCGAACAAGGCATCCAGATATTCTCTGCCGGGTACTTTCGCGGCGGGCAACGCCACGAAGAATTGGAGCGCGAGTACTTCGACACCTACTACCCCGTGGACGAACGTGCGCCGCGACTCCGGAACCTGCCCGATAGCCAACTGGTCCACACCGCAGACCTCTACACCGACAAGGAGTTGAAGACCTCCCCGGCCTATAACGAGTTCCTGCACTTGGCCCATGTCCAGAAGGGTCTCAACGTGCGCCTGGATGGCCCCAACGGCACGCGCATCGTCTGGGTCATCAATGACCCCATTGACGCGGACGGCTGGTCGTCGGCCCAGACTGAATTGATCCGGCGTCTATTGCCTCATATGCGCCAATACGTGAGCGTCCGACAGATGCTGGCCGGGGCCGGAGCCCTAGGTGCGTCGTTCGACGAGTTGCTCTCCACCAAGGGGTCCGGGATCGTCCAGTTGGACTCGCGCGGGCGGATCATAGCGGCCAACGACCGTGCCCGGGACCTGCTGCGAACCGCTGACGGCCTGTTCGACGAGGGCGGTTTCCTGTTTGCCCGCTCGTCGGCGGACAATGACGATCTTCAGGGACTGTTGACGCGCGCGCTGCCGTCATTCGGGGCTGAGGGCACCGGCGGCTCGATGATGGTGAGGCGCTCGGCGGCTCTGCCGCCGCTTATGTTGCACATCACCCCGGTCGACAGCCGGGAGAGGGAGTTCCGCGCTTGGCCGGTCGCGGCGCTCGTGCTGGTTGTGGACGCTGGAAGAGGGACGCGTATTGATACGGGTCTCGTAACGGTAGTTCTCGGCCTTACGCCGATGGAGAGCCGGGTGGTCGTGTTGCTGGCCGAAGGCAAGACCGTCCGTGAAATCGCCTCGGCGACGGGCCGCAGGGTAAGCACCATCCGTTGGCACGTGAGGCAGATCTTCACCAAGCATGGCCTCACGCGGCAAGGGGACCTTGTACAGTTAGTGCTATCGGTGGCGGGCGCTCCCCACGCTCGGCCTTGAAGTCGACAGGAGCGCTCTGTCAGCACTGACTTCGACCGTGCTGCCGATATCTCCTCAGAGATCCCACAGCAGGCGTGCGATGTCGTCACCCACCGGTCTAGGACCACAGCCGACTCGGTCGAGTCACGGCGACCTGGGTAGGCGCAGGGTGATGTGGCTGTCGGGATTCGCTTCGCCGCGACTGGGACTGAATGCGGGGATGTGCCCCACTTAGGACGCAGGATCCTGTTTATTGACCGGCTGCAGTGCGTCGCATCGGAATGAATCATAGGACCGGGTCCGATCGGGCGGTGCCTCCAGCCTCCGACCGAGCGTGGACAAGCTGATTTCGGCCGGCAGGGAGCGTCGCGCAGTC
Source organism: Acidobacteriota bacterium (assembly GCA_965205505.1). Lineage (GTDB taxonomy): Bacteria > Acidobacteriota > UBA890 > UBA890 > WLXD01 > DASCOT01. The sequence continues at coordinate 54,060 of CBDBHB010000009.1, read as the reverse complement.
CGACGCGGGCCGTACCGCCGTATGTTCCTCTCTGAGTCTTCCAGAAATCTTGCCGAACCCCTCAATATTGAGGGCGCGGCACGACGTTCCATTCTCCTAAGGTTCCGCGTGGCTTAGGAATGAGACCCCGCCGCTGAACCAGGAGTGAACGTTTATGCGCAAGGCAAGTGTTGTGTTCACCGCAGCCGTTCCGACGATCGCCGTAGCCGCGCTTGTGATCGCGGGGCTCGACGTTCGCCCGTTGAGGGCAGGTGACCACTTCGACTCGCCCAGCGTCCTCAAGGACGGCCGCACTGACATCGGCGATGTCTACATCTTCCCGGCCCAGAAGAAGAAGAGAGAAACGACGCTGATCATGACCGTGGCCCCGCTCGCGGGCCTATTGAGCCCGGCGGAGTTCAACGACGAGGCCCACTACATCTTCAACTTCGACAACGACGGAGACTTCAAGGTCGACCGCCAGTGGGCGGTGGCCTTCGATGGTGACAACATGCAGGTCAGCCTCGATGGCGTAGAGATGGGCTCAGGCTCATATGGGCGGCGGCCAATCCGGCTCGACGGCGGCGGTCGGGCGAATGCAGGGATGTTCGACGATCCCTTCTACTTTGATCTGCTGGCGGCGCAGAACGGGCTGGCGTTCTGTCCGGGGGGTGTGGGTTTCGACTTTTTCTCCAACGCCAACGTGATGGCGATCATCCTTGACATACCGAACGGCAGCGTCGGGCTAGATGTGCTGCCCGGGGTGAACTTCTGGGGCTCAGTGCAGATAGGTAACAAGCAGATCGACCGCATGGGCCGTCCGTTCATCAACCTGTTTTTGGTGGGGCCATTGAAAAAGAACCAGAACGCCTTCAACAAGAACAAGAGGCCCCACAACGACCCCAAGAGGTTCGGCACGGTGGTCAACAACAACGTGATGGCGCTCGGCGCCGACGAAGCGACCGCCGCGGTGCTGGTGGCCGCGCTGCTGCCCGACGTGATGCAGTACAGCCGGCAGGCAGAGAGTATGTTCCCGAACGGCCGCGGGCTCGCTGACGACGTTGCCAACATCACCCTGGCGTTGTTGACCAGCAACCCGGCAGCGACCGACTGCGTCGACGGCAACGACGGGGAGTTCTCCAAGAAGTTCCCGTACCTCGCCGCCGCCCACTGACCGGGCGAGATGAAAGCCGACGATCGACGCATCTATACGCTCGCCCTCCACCGCGGCGGCCAGGACGGGGGGAACCCCCACGCGCACCTGATGTTCTCCGAGCGCGGCAATGACGGCATCGCGCGCAGCGCCGAGCAGTGGTTCAAGCGGCACAACCCCCAAGGCCCCGGCGCAGGACGGGGCGCGCAAGAGCCGGGCAGCCAAGGCCGGGGACTAGCTGGACAAGACCCGCCAGGTGTGGGAGCAGACGGCGAATCGGGCGCTGGTGGGCGCAGTCTGGAGCGAACCCGTCTCTGCCCGATTTCCCTGTTAGACAGGGAAAAACAGGGAATTTTATCGATTTAGCCCCAAATCGGCCCGATCGAGGTCTCTTAACCCACTGATATTATGGGGCTTAGGGACCGAATTCCCTACGCAACGGAACAGGGAATTTTCTGGCGGCGAACAGGGAATTTCTGCGGCCGAACAGGGAAATCCGTGCGCCGGAACAGGGAAATACGATCGGGGGGCTCGGTGGTCGGTTGCCGTGCCTTCGGCCGACGCGAAGTTGACTGACGCCTCACTGGCTCACCGAGCTGCGGGAGCAGCTCGGGCGGTTGAAGCATGAGCGACCGAAGCGGCGTGCGATTCGGTGTCCACGTTTCCGCAGCGGGAGGCCTGAACCGGACCCCCGAGCGCGGTTGCGGGAGCGTTGAAGCGTGCGGCGCGCGATCCCGTCACGCTCTGCTGCCTCAATGATCCGCCCTGCCGGGGCTGCGCCGCCGTGCTCGTGCAAGTATCCAGGTTGCAGTCGGACTCCCCCCGCTGAAACGCGTTCGGGTGCACGGCCGATCGAGTCCCCAAAGTGGGGCGCGAGCACCCTAAGATGGGGGGTTTCGTCGGCCGAAATCCCCCGCGCTGCAACGCGCGAGCCACCCGCGCCTCCTAAGATGGCTCATGCTGCCATCGCCGATCATGGACTTGTCGCCGACTTCGCCAAAGGTTCCGACCCCTTCGTCGGCCTGGTCGCCGCCGGCCACTCAATAGCAGTGGCCTATGAGTCGCTGCACCCGGACGCAAGGCCCCGGGTCGGCGTTCACCTCCGCCTTCCCAGACGGACCCTCGTCGAGGGATCACCGGCCACTATCCCCTCGACCCCCACCCCCACGGGCCGGCCGGGTCCCCGGGGGTGAGAGATGTCCGGTTACAGTCGGACTCCCCCCGGCCTGAATCTGGATGAGTTCCAGAAATCACAGGCGGAGTCGAAACAGCATGATGCCGACAGCACAGTGAAGCTCCGTATCGCCGCAACCTGGATCTGGGCGCTAGCCCAGGTCCAGAACGATCCGGTGGGGGAGATTACATGGGAGGCTGTCAAGGTCTCAGGCACCGAGCCGCTGGCGGTACGGACTGCTAACAAGCTCCAGCAGCAGGAGCTGTTGATGCCTGCCATGGGTGGTGCGCGACTACGCATGGCGCTCGAGAGCGCCGGCCTGTGGGATGGCCGCAACCACGTCACCTTCGCGGAGCTCGCGGAGTGGTTTTCCCGCTATCTGTACCTGCCGCGCGTGCGGGACCGGGACACGCTGATCGAGGCCACAAGAGTGCCGGCCAGATTGCTGACGAGGTCATCAGCCATCTCGGTGCGTTGCCCGGGGCGAGAGTCAAGGTGGCCATGGAGATCCATGTCCAGATGCCGGAGGGTGCCGATGAGCACCTCGTGCGCACGGTCAAAGAAAACGCCTCAACACTGAAGTTCGACCACGTGGCATTCGAGGACGAGTAGTCCGGCTGCAGCTTTTGCAGTGCCCACGGGGTCCTCGCTGGTGGCGTAATCGCATTGAGTCGCTTTAGGGATCCGTCGAAGTAGGACCGTTTTGTCTGCGCCAGTGACCTGCCCACCCGGCGGCCCAAACAACACTGAGTTCGGCGGTATCGGCGCCCGCCTCCCACGGGGGATTCTCCGAAAAGAGCGAACAGCTTTACCGTCGGGTGCAGGGGCCTGTTGGGCGGCGGGATTGGTCCGCCACGGATCCATGTTCATCTTGGCGATTCCTCGCACCCTCCCGTCGCAGAAGAGCCCGGTTTCGTGAACACGCGGACAAGCTGAGCCGCCTTGAGACCCTGACCCATCGGATACTCGGTCCACGCGAGTGTCCCTGCCGCCGTATGAGCCGCGAGTAGTTGCTTGAGTAGCTTGCCGAGGACTATGCGCGGGATCTCGGCACGTCGGCCCGCATACCACTCGAACGGATCTCGTGCTCCCTTCGTCGCGTTGCAGCTTGAGCAGGCCATTACGAGGTTGTCGATTGTGTCGGGTCCTCCCTTGTCGCGCGGGATGATGTGCTCCCACTGCAGGGAATCACTCTCGGTCCCGCAGTACGCGCAGCCATTTTCTTCCACCACAAGTAGCTTGTTCTCTCGCAGCACCGTCGATGGCTGAATGTCCTTTCTCGCCAGCTTGCCGAAGGTGGCTGTGACGAACGACCAGTATTCGTCGCCCGTGCGCGTTACCGGCGCGAGCGATGATCGACCACCGACAGCTGCATCGGCGATCAGCTTCGAGTACTCGTACATGATCACGTCACGGACCGTTCTGCGCCTCACTCCCACAGCGACCTCTGAATCTGCCCCCCCCAAACTAGTATTCGGCTGCCATCGTGCGATCATGACTTGCCCCAAGTGTTTGGGCCACTTCGTAACTCATGGAATCGGTGCTGACAAGAGGTTGTTGGAGCCGGCGGAGCGGAGCGTAGCCGGCTCCAACAACGTCGCTTCCGGTGCGGGTGGCCGATAACCCAACGAGCTATGAGGCCGCACCTGGTTGTATTCGCGGCGCCATCGTTGCACCAAGCTCTGCGCCTCAGTGAGCGTGTAGAAGATCTCCCCATTCAGCAGCTCGTCTCGTAGCTTGCCGTTGAAGCTCTCCACGTAGCCGTTTTCCCACGGCGAGCCCTGCTGCGCCGGACGCGCCCCCGGCTGAGCCCGTGAACCGTTGGGCGGCCAGGCGGGGCCGCTACTCGGCTGGTAGAATGCAGAACCATGAAGGTCATTACCAGTACCGTTGTAGACGGCAAGATCCAGGTTCCGGACGGAGTCCTTGCGGAAGGCGAGAGCGTGACGATTCTTGCCAGGGATGCGGATGAGCCAATCCGCCTAACGGCTGAGCAAGAAGCTGAGTTGTCGGTGGCGGCCGATGAGATCCACGGGGGCGATTCCGTCGACGGAGACGATCTTGTCGCAGAGCTGAAAGCCCTCATCGCGGATTGAGTCGGCGACTTGTCGTAGCGCCGCGTGCCGCCGCGCAGATTCGCGCCGCCGCCAACTGGTGGATACACAATCGAGACAAAGCGCCGGATGCCTTCGCCGAAGAGATCGAGCGAGGCTTCGAGACGATCTGGCGCCTTCCTTCGGCGGGCGAACCAGTGCAACACTCGTCGTTGCGCGGGTTGCGACGGTTACTACTCGGTCGTGTCCACTATCACCTGTACTACATCCTGGGACAGACCGGCAATACGGTCGAGATCTTGGCGTTGTGGCACGCGCGCCGCGGTGAGGAGCCGGAGATCTGAGCCAATCGCAACTGCCGCCAAACAATCGAGGCCGCCAAACAATGAGGTTGCAGTCTGACGGATCGCTCTCGTCTGCAGGCACTGCATACGTCAGCGAGCCCGCCCGGAGCCCAGGGCGCCCTGCAGGTACCGGACGACCTCGTGTTTGCGCGCCGGCTTTACACCTTTTTTGACACCACCTCCTGGAGCATGCGCTTGTCCAAGCTCAGGTCTGCGACCAACCGCTTCAACTTCCGGTTCTCATGCCGGAGCTGTCGGAGCTCCCGCAGCTCCGCCACGCCCATCCCGGCGAACTTACGGCGCCACGTGTACAACGTCTGCTCGCTGACGCCGAGCTTGCGGCACACCTGCTTGATCGGCGTGCCTGCCTCCGCCTGCCGGAGCGCGTAGGCGATCTGCTCGTCCGTGTACCTCTTCCGCTTCATCTGTCCTCCTGCTTGGAGGACGACGGTACACCGATTTCCTAAACATCAACCTGGCACCGTTTTCGGGGTTTGGGTCACGCTCGTTGGGCCGCTGTGCCGGCGGTCCGTACCTCTAGTCCCTCCTCCCGATAGATCCGATACCGAGGCAGAGCGGTTGATCGCTGCGTCAGCGGGGCTCGTGCCCGGCCTGGCGCCACGCCCGCGGCGCACGCCGACCCTGTCGGTGAGCTGTCGCCGACGCGCAGGTGCCGCCCCGGCACGCGCTGGATCGCGCGCCCAGGTTGACGATTCCGAACAGCGTGAGGCGGTGGTCCGCTCCGCCTCGCGGCCGGACATGGCGCTCGCCCACGAACTCGAACTGGAGCGGGCTGTCGAGGTCGCCGCCGAAGAGGCCCAGCGTGCCCAGGTTCGCACCCACCTGCATGCGCCGCCGCGTGCCCATCTCCCCGTAGCCTCCGAACGACGTGAGCAGCCGCCCACCGGGCAGGCGCAGGCCGTAGCTGACCCGCGCGTCGACCGCGACGTCGTCTCGCTCCGCCCCGTACCCGTACGTGTAGCTCTGCAGCTGGTCCTGCCACAGCGCCTCGGCTCCGTAGCCCGGGGCTCCCCACCGGGGGCGTAGCGACACGCTCAACCCCGGCTCGTACTGCCCGGCGCCGACGCTCGCCGTCACGCTCACTCCCTTCTCCTCGTAGTCTGTCGCCGTGTGCAGCGCCAGGGTCCGGCCGTGCGCCTCGATGCGCACGCGGCCGCCCGTCAGCCGCACACCGCCCGCCAGTTCCAGCCCCACGCCGGTCTGGCCCGCACCACTGTCGTGCCGCGTGCTCACCGCGCCGAACGGCGCCACCTCCAGACCGCCCGGGCCGTCCAGCGCCAGCGTCACCTCGACGCCGGTCCGCACCCGCCGCACCTCCGCCGCCAGCCCGTCGACCGTCTCCTCCCCGTCGCCGGTCCGCAGCCGCGCCCACGACGCCTCCCCCCGCAGATCCACCGCCAGCCACCGGCCTGTCGTCGCTACGCGACGGCGACCCTCCACCAGGCCCAGGCCCAGGCGCAACGGGCTCGTCTCCCGCCGGCCGGTCAGCGTCCGCACGTTCTCCGCCGTCCCCCACCCGATGCCCGCCAACGCCCACACCGACGTGTCCCGGTCACCCCACCGCAGGTACGGATGCACCACCGTCAGCCCGGTCGTCAGGCGGCCGCTCGACGAGCCCACCTGCCAGTCGCCGCGGCCGCCGCTGCGCGCCAACGCCGCACCCACCAGCCACTTCTCGCCCAGCCGGGCATCCAGCCCCAGATACCCGGTCCGCAGGTCGCCCTCATAACTGTCGCCCTCGGTGTCCGCACCTCGGAACGTCTGCAGGTCACCCTGCCCCCACACCGTCCACCGCGGCCCGCCGACACGCTCGCCCGCCGGTCCCGGCGGACCGTCCTGCCCCCCGAACGACAGAAGCACGTCCGTCCCCTGCAGCAGCCGGTTCCAGTCCCCGCCGGACTCGCCGCCCAGCAGCCCCGCCGACCCCGAGCGCCCCAGCCGCGGCTCCGCCGACGTCCCGACCAGGTCCATTCCCGAAACGCGCTGCCGCCACTGCGCTGCCCGGACCAGCAACTCGTGGGTATGCTCCAGTCCCCCCGCGCCGATCCGGTCCCAGGCGTCCGGCGAAAGGAGCTGGCCTCCGACCATCAACCGCGTCGCCGCGCCGCCGCCCATCTCCAGGTGCCGGCCGATCGTCGACCGCGCACTCGACAGGTGCCCCCGGCCCAGCGCCGCCAGCGCGTCGGTCATCACCGCTCGCACCAACCGGTCGCCCACCTGCACGCTGAAGGTCTGCGTCGCCGTCAGCCCCTCGACGTCGCTGGCCGTTACCGTTACCGTCGCCGTGCCCGTCACCACCGCCGACAGCGTCACCGTCGCGCCGGCAACCGTCACCGTCACCGCCGTCTCGTCCGACGACACCGCGGCGTAGGTCAGCGCGTCCCCGTCGACGTCGGTGAAGTACGGCGCCAGGTCCACCGTCCCCGGCGCCCCGCCCTCCTCGAGCGCTTGGTCCGGGATGACCCCCACGGCCTCCGGCGGGTCGTTGACCGGCAGCACGGTCACCGTCACCATCGCCGTCGCCGTCAACCCCTCCGGGTCCGCAATCGTGTACCGGAAGCGGTCCGTCCCATACCAGTTCGGATCCGGTGAGTAGCGCACCCTGCGGGACGCTATCGCCGTGGCGCCGTGCCCCGCCGAGCCCACCGCCACCACCCGCAACCGGTCCCCGTCGACGTCGGTGTCGTTGGCCAGCACGTCCACCACCGCCGGCACGTCCTCGAGCGTCTCCGCCTCGTCGTCGACCGCCTCGGGCGGGTCGTTCACCGGCGTCACCCGCACCGTCACCGTACCCGTCGACGTCAGCCCGCCCGCGTCGGCCACCGTGTAGTCGAACCGATCCGTGCCATGCCAGTTCAGGTCCGGCGCATACCGAATCCCGCCCGACGCCAGCGTCGCCGTGCCGTGCTCCGCGGCGCCCACGGAGGCAATCCGCAGCCGGTCGCCGTCCGGGTCGCGGTCGTTCGACAGCACGTCGATTACCGTCGGCGTGTCTTCCGGCGTCTCCGCGTCGTCGTCGCCGGCATCCGGCGCCTCCGGCACGTCCACCACCCGGACGACCACATCGGCCCTCGCACGGAGAGCCCCATCCTCCGCCGTCACCTGCAACTCGTAGCGCGACGGACCCGACTCGAACTCCTCGCCCCCGCCGACGTAGCTCACCGCGCCGCTCGCCGTAGAGACGGTGAAGCGCTCGCGGTCGCCCGCGGACAGGGCGTAGCGAATCCGGTCACCGTCCGGGTCTCGCGCCCGGACCGTTCCGAGGAACACCGGCACCTCGCGCCCGGACCGGTGCTCCAGCAGGTCGAACGCATAGCTCCGGGCGAATACCGGCGGCCGGTTCGCCCCGCCGTCCTCGGTGTCGTCGTTCCCGTCGCCGCCGCCGCCGTCGTCGTTCCCGTCGCCTCCGCCGCCGTCGTTCCCGTCGCCTCCGCCGCCGCCGTCGTTCCCGTCGCCTCCGCCGCCGCCGTCGTTCCCGTCGCCTCCGCCGCCGCCGTCGTTCCCCGTCGCCTCCGCCGTCGTCGTCGATGATGGTGACGACCGCATCCGGGGAGCTTCCCTCGCTCACGCCAGTGGGCAGCGAGCCGAAACCCAGGTTGACGGTCTCGTTGGGCTCATCCGCGGTGTCCTCGGTGGTCATGACGGTGAAGGCCTTGGTCGTCTCACCGGATGCGAAGGTCACGCTCGTGGGCACCCCTGAATAGTCTGCGGTCGTCGCGGTGCCACCGGGCTCAACCGCAATCGGGATGACCACTTCGCGCTCCGGGTCCGCGCTCAGGACCACCGTTACCGGTACCGTCTCGCCCTCGACCATCGTGTAGGTCGTCGGACGGTAGGACACCGTGACTGCCGGGTTGTCATCCGTTGTGCCTCCGCCGTCGTCATCGATGACGTGTACCGTCACCTCGCCCACCCCATGCACCGGGCAGTCAGCGTTGTGATCCCACACTTCGTGGGTGAAGGTTACCCACAGATCCTCTGCATCGTCATCCTGATCCGCATATATACGGATGTCCTGCCACTGGTCCCAGCACCCTGCGCAACCCGACCGGCTGTCCGGATTGAACTCTCGGCCGATCGACGGCACCCAATGGATACTCTTGTAGATGCCGTCGGCGCGCCTCGCGCCATCAGCCTGCACCATGATCCACCACACATTGCTGTCGGCGTCCCCTGTCGGCGGCTTGGTCAGTCTCACGCGGTAGCTGACGGATTCTCCTTCCTTGACGGTCAACGTGCTCGGGGACACCTCCACCGTCCCGTCCCATGCGGACTGGGCGTGGACCCGCGCCGCCACGATGCCCGACAGCAGCACTGACAGCGTGACGGCGAGGGCAACTCGACGCTTACTGTGGGGTCCAGAGAGACAGGCATCGTTTCTGGACATGCTCCGACACGATGCTGTCCTCACGCCGGCAGATTCGGCTGTAGATCTGTTGCGTCCGCCTACCCGAACGGCATCACCGGGGGACCGTGTCTCTTGGTCAATGCCGGCGACGGTGAGCACCGTGCGGGTGAATGGACGATGGTCGACCATGGAAGAGATTGTACAACCGAGTCACTAGGGTTATGTCCGACTTATTAACGGACGTAACTGACCGCAGCGAGTGTGACCCAAACCCCGAAAACGGTGCCAGGTTGATGTTTAGGAAATCGGTGTACCGTCGTCCTCCAAGCAGGAGGACAGATGAAGCGGAAGAGGTACACGGACGAGCAGATCGCCTACGCGCTGCGGCAGGCTGAGGCGGGCACGCCGATCAAGGAGGTGTGTCGCAAGCTGGGCGTCAGCGAGCAGACGTTCTACACGTGGCGCCGCAAGTTCGCCGGGATGGGCGTGGCCGAACTTCGGGAGCTACGACAACTCCGCCATGAGAACCGGAAGTTGAAGCAGCTGGTGGCAGATCTGAGCTTGGACAAGCACATGCTCCAGGAGGTGCTGTCAAAAAAGGTGTGAAGCCGGCGCGCAAGCGCGAGGTGGTGCGGTACCTGCAGGACGGGTTCCGTGTCAGTGAGCGTCGAGCGTGTCGGCTGATCGAGTTGTCGCGCACCAGCCATCGGTATCAGAGCACAAGGACGGACGACCCCGTGCTGCGGCGTCGTCTTGGCGAGCTCGCCGCGGCGCGTCCGCGGTTCGGGTATCGGAGGTTGTGCGTGTTGCTACGCCGCGAGGGATGGGTAGTGAACCAGAAGCGCGTGTATCGGATCTATCGAGAGGAGGGGCTGGAGGTACGGACCAAAAAGCGACGGCGCAAGCGGGCGAGTCACATACGGCTTGTGCTGCCGCCCGCAGAGCGGCCCAACGAGCGCTGGAGCATGGACTTCGTGACCGATCGGCTCGAGAGTGGCCGGCCGTTTCGGGTGCTGACGGTGGTCGATCAGTTTAGCCGTGAATGTCCGTTACTTGAGCCGGGCGTGTCGATGACCGGCAAGGCGGTGGCTGGAGCACTCGAGCGGCTGTCGTTTGCCGGGCCGTTGCCACGGGTCATCACCGTCGACAATGGCTCAGAATTCTACTCCCAGGCGATGGACTCCTGGGCGTACCGAAGAGGCGTGCAGTTGGAGTTCATTCGGCCGGGAAAGCCCGTGGAGAATGCGTTCATCGAGAGTTTCAACGGACGGCTTCGCGACGAATGCCTCAACGCCAACCTGTTCTTCTCGATCGATGACGCGCGCCGAAAACTGGAGGCTTGGAGGCTTGATTACAATACCCACAGACCACACAGCTCACTGAACGATCGAACTCCTACGGAGTTCGCCAGGGGCTGGCAACCGGAGGCTTCGGAACACCGAATCCTAAACCTCTGACTGGTACTGATTTCGGGGTGGGGTCATTCGGTCCGAGACTCTCACTTCCAGTGGACCAGAAAAGGGGGGCAGGTCATGGCCTCGCCCCGTCGGCATTCGAGATGATCTTGCGGCCCAGAGGATGGCTCGCACCGCTTCTTCTTCCAGGACATAGGGACAGCACCAAGCCCGCATAATGGGCCGGACTCTACTTTGGGAAAGCGCCGCACTTGCCGGAACGGTCAGCGAGATCGATGATGTCCGTGCTTCCCGATTGGCGGTGCGGTGTTCTAGTAGGTGAAGTCACCGACGGTATGGTGGGGTCGCAAGTTCAGCACAACGTGCTGGTCACAGGACAGCTCGCCGAGTTCGGCCTGTCCGAGAAGGACGTGGCCGACCACTGAGAAGACCAGGAAGGACGCAGCCTGATCATGCTGCTTCCTCATCCACAACTCTCGCCAATATCTCGAAGCGCACTAGGCTGACCTGCCCCAAGTGTTGAGGCCACTTCGTAACTCATAGAATCGGTGCTGGCAAGAGGTTGTTGCAGCCGGCGGAGCGGAGCGTAGCCGGCTTTAACAACGTCGCTTTCGGTGCAGGCGGCCGATAGCCCAACGAGCTGTGTGGCCGCACCTGGTTGTATTTGCGGCGCCAGGCTTGCACCAAGCTCTGCGCCTCCTTGAGCGTGTAGAAGATCTCCCCGTTCAGCAGCTCGTCGCGTAGCTTGCCGTTGAAGCTCTCCACATAGCCGTTTTCCCACGGCGAGCCGGGCTCGATGAACAACGTCTTCACACCGACCCGCTCGAGCCAGCCACGCACTACCCGAGAAGTGAACTCCGGTCCGTTGTCGGAGCGGATGTGGTCGGAAACACCACGGTTCACGAACAGCTCAGCGAGTCGATCCAACACGTTCTCGGAGTTGAGCCTGCGCGCCACATCGATGGCCAAGCACTCCCTGGTGTACTCATCCACGATCGTCAGCAGACGAACCGCTCGCCCGTCGTGAGTTCGTTCGTGCACGAAGTCATAGGCCCACACGTGATCTTTCCTTTCCGGCCTCAGCCGCACGCACGATCCATCGTTGAGCCACAAGCGTCCGCGCTTGGGCTGCTTTTTCGGTACCTTCAGTCCTTCACGACGCCATAACCGTTCGATCCTCTTGTGGTTCACCCGCCACCCTTCGCGTTCCATCAGAGCCGTGATCCGACGGTACCCGTAGCGTCCGTACTGCGTCGCCAGTTCGGTCATTCGCTTCACCAGCGGTGTTTCGTCTCCAGGCGCCTTGGGCCGATATTGCTGCGTCGAGCGCACCTGGCCCAGCACTCGGCAGGCTCGCCTCTCCGACACCCCCTGCGACTGCTGTGCGTGTCGCACTGCCCGGCTCCGGCGCGCCGGGCTCAGAAGTTTCCCGACGACACCTCTTTGAGGATGGCGTTGTCGAGCATCGTTTCCGCCAGCAGCTTCTTGAGCCGCCCGTTCTCGCGCTCCAGCTCCTTGAGTCGCCGTGCCTGATCCACCCTCAGGCCGCCGTACTCCTTACGCCACCGGTACTACGTGTTCTCGCTGATGCCCAGCTTCCGGCACGCTTCCGGCGTCTTGGCTCCTTGCGCCAGCTCGATCTCTGCCTCCCTGAGCTTGGCGATGATCTGCTCTACCGTGTATCGCTTCCGGGCCATTTCTCCCCCTTCCCGAGCCTTCCTGAGAGCCTCAATTCCTAACTCTCAAACTGGCCCGATTATTGGGGGGCAGGTCAACAACACGGGCATCGCAACCTACGTCTGGGTGCTCACGAACCGGAAACGGCCCGAGCGGGCTGGCAGGGTGCAGCTCATCGACGCCACCTCGTTCTGGGTCCCTCTGCGCAAGAGCCTGGGTGCGAAGCGTCGCGAGGTTCCGGTCGAGCGAAAGGAGGAGATCCTGCAGCTGCTGGCAGAGTTCGAGGACGGCGCAACCCGCAAGGTCGTCCAGGATGGCGAGGAGTGCGAGGTTGTCGTCAGCCGCATCTACCCGAGTACGCACTTCGGCTTCCGCAAGATCACGGTGGAGCGACCGCTGAAGCTCGACTTCCAGCCCAGACCCGAGCGGATCGCACGGCTCGAAGAGGAGCGCGCTTTCGTCAACCTGGCGGTGTCGCGCAAGAAGGGCGAAGCGAAGGCGAAGGACGAGGAGGCGGGCCGGAAGCAGCAGGCCGAGATCCGAACCCTGCTGAAGAATCTGCCGGGCAAGCTGTTCCTGGATCGGGAGGACTTCGAGGCCGAGCTTTCCCAGACGGCTCGAGAGGCGAAGCTCAAGCTCTCCGCGCCTATCAAGAAGGCCATTTTCTCCGCGTTGTCCGAGCGCAACGAGGAGGCGGAGGTCTGCAGGGACCGGGAGGGTAGCCCCGAGCCCGATCCAGGGCTCCGCGACACGGAGAGCGTGCCCCTCCTGGAGGATGTTGAGTCGTCCTTCGAGCGGGAGGTGAAGCCGCACGTTCCCGACGCCTGGATCGACACGAAATGCCGGGATGTGCGGGACGGAGAGGTCGGGATCGTGGGCTACGAAATCAACTTCAACCGCTACTTCTACGAGTACCGCCCACCGCGGCCGCTGGAGCAGATACAGGCCGACATCCGCACCATCGAGAAGGACATCGTGGCGATGCTTCGGGAGGTAGCGGGGTGACCGAGGCCAGTGCCAGGGCCGGGTTCCGGCGCCGGCGCCGCCCGTACTCTGAGTACCGGGTTAGTGGCGAGCCCTGGCTGGGGGAGATTCCGTCGCACTGGGAAGTGGTTCGCAGCAAAGCACTCTTCAGACTTCGCAGGGACAAGGCGAGGGGCGGACAGCAGCAGTTAACGGCATCTCAGCGCTACGGCGTGATCCCACAGGATGAGTTCATGGCTCGGGAAGGGCGTCGCGTCGTCCAGGTCGTTCACCGGCCGGAGATCCTGAAGCACGTCGAGCCAGGTGACTTCGTGATCAGCATGCGTAGCTTTCAGGGCGGGCTGGAACTCTCTCATTATCGAGGGAACATAAGCTCGGCGTACGTGATGCTAGAGCCGAGAGGGCCGGTGCATGCGCCTCTCTTTGCGCATTTGTTTAAGTCCAGTGCCTATGTCCAAGCGCTCCAAAGTACATCCAACTACGTGAGAGACGGGCAGGAGCTCAGATACGAGAACTTCGCTCAAGTTCCACTCCCTGTCCTGGACTTGTCAGAGCAGCGGGCCATCGCCGCTTTCCTTGACCGCGAGACAGCGAAGATCGATGGGTTGGTGGCGGACAAGGAGCGGTTGGTCGAGCTACTTCAGGAGAAACGCACCGCCCTGATCACCCGTGCCGTCACCCGTGGTCTGGACCCGAACGTCCCCATGAAGGATTCCGGTGTCGAGTGGCTGGGTGAGATCCCTGCGCATTGGGAGGTGGTCCCGTTCAAGCGAGCCATCGACTACCTCGAGGGTCCCGGGATCATGGCGGCCGACTTCCTGGCCGAAGGGGTTCCACTCCTCCGTATCTCCGGCATTCGTGGACGTTGGGCCACTCTCGATGGTAGCAATTACTTGTCACCCGAGACCGTTTGGAAAAGGTGGAGCCACTTCCAAGTCAGGTCAGGAGATTTGCTAATCAGCGGTAGCGCGTCGACAGGATTCTGCGCTGAGGTCGACGAGGAGACTGCTGGTGCGATCCCCTATACCGGCATTATCATCATCCGCCCAAGAGCCGAAAGAGTATTGAAGAACTTCGCCCGATGGATGCTGCTCTCCGACGTGCTTGCGACGCAGGTGGACCTGGCACGCAGCGGAAGCACGATCCAGCACTTCGGGCCTTCCCACCTTGCAGGGATGCTAGTGGTGGCCCCGCCCCGCCAAGAGCAACATGCCATCGCTGATTTCCTCGACCGCGAGACGACGAGCATCGACGCCCTCATCGCCAAAATTCTCCAAGCCATCGGCCACCTCAGAGAATTCCGTACCGCGCTGATCTCGGCAGCGGTCACCGGCAAGATCGACGTCCGGGAACAAGCGGCATGAGCCCCGAGGTCTCCGAGCAGGCCTTCGAGGAGGCGATCGAGTACGCGCTGCTGCGGAACGGGATCGGCGCGCGCCCGGACGATACGACGGCCGTGGGAGAGTCAGCGCCCGAGTACGACGATGAGCCGGTGCCGGGCGGCTACCGCAAGCGTCGGCCGGAGGACTACGACCGCGGCCTCTGCCTGATTCCGTCCGATGTCGTCGACTTCCTCCTGGCCACCCAGCCCAAGGAGTGGGACAAGCTCAAGCAGCACCACGGCGCTCACGTGAAGGTGCGCTTCCTGAGCCGGCTGTCGCGCGAGATCGGCCGGCGGGGGGCACTCGACGTACTCCGCAATGGCGTCAAAGACTCGGGCTGCAGGTTCCGGCTCGCTTACTTCCGGCCTGCGAGCGGGCTCAACGAACAGCTGCAGCGCCTTCACGCGGCCAACCTCTTTGCCGTGGTGCGCCAGCTTCGCTTCAGCGAGCAGAGCGAGGAGAGCCTCGATCTCGCGCTGTTTTTGAACGGCATCCCCATCTTCACGGCCGAGCTCAAGAACCCGCTCAACGGCCAGGACGTGCAGGACGCCATCCAGCAGTACCGGCACAACCGTGACCCCCGGGAGCCGCTCCTCTCCTACGGGCGCTGCCTTGCCCACTTCGCCGTGGACCCGGAGCTGGTGTTCGTGACGACGCAGCTGTCCGGGCCCGGGACCCGGTTCCTACCCTTCAACCAAGGGCGCTTCGGCGGCGCAGGGAATTCACCGGTCCCGCCCACCCGTCCGGGCTTTCCGACCGACTACCTGTGGGAGCAGATCTGGGCCCGGGACAGTGTCCTGGACCTGCTCCGTCAGTTCATTCACGAGGTGCAGGAGGAGGACGATGCCGGACGCAAGACCGGCAAGCGCTTCCTGATCTTCCCGCGCTACCAGCAGCTGGACTGCGTGCGCCGCCTTGTGCGCCATGCGCGAGAGCACGGCACCGGCGAGCGCTATCTGATCCAGCACTCTGCGGGCAGCGGCAAGAGCTTCACGATCGCCTGGCTCGCCCACCAGCTCTCGGTGCTGCATGACCGAGAGGACCGGCGTGTGTTCGACTCGGTCATCGTGGTGACCGATCGGCGGGTGCTCGATCGCCAGTTGCAGCGCACCATCCGGCAGTTCGAGCAGACCCTCGGCGTGGTGGAAAACATCGACCAGACCTCCCGCCAGCTGCGTGAGGCTCTCGAGGCTGGCCGGACGATCATCGTCACCACGCTGCAGAAGTTCCCGGTGATCGCCGAGCAGATCGGCCAGCTCCCCGGTCAGCGCTTCGGAGTCATCGTGGACGAGGCCCATTCTTCGCAGTCTGGCGAGAGCACCAAGAGCCTCAAGGCGGTGCTCAGAGCAGGGACTCTGGAGCAGGCCGAACAGGAGGAAGTGGGCGCGGAGACCCCCGAAGAGGAGATCGACAACCGGGTCCTCGACGAGATCCAAAGCCGCGGGCGGCAGCCGAACCTCTCGACGTTCGCCTTCACGGCGACCCCGAAGCCCAAGACGCTGGAGCTGTTCGGCCACAAGCGGCCGGACGGGAAGTTCGAGCCCTTCCATCTTTACAGCATGCGCCAGGCGATCCAGGAGAGGTTCATCCTCGACGTGCTCGCCAACTACACCACCTACAAGGCCTACTGGCGCCTGCTGAAAAAGATCGAGCAGGACCCGCGGTACGACAAGAGTCAGGCGGAGTACCTGCTCAAGTCCTTCGTCGAGCTGCACCCGCATGCCATCCGCGACAAGATCGCCATCTGCGTGGAGCATTTCGCCGCGCAGGTCGCACGTGAGATCCGCGGGCGGGCCAAGGCGATGATCGTGACGCGATCACGCCTGCACGCGGTGCGGGCCAAGCTCGCTCTGGATCAGTATCTGGACGATAAGGGCCATCCGTACAGGGCGCTCGTCGCTTTTTCCGGAACGGTGAAGGACAAGGGCGCCTCCTACACGGAGTCCGGCATGAACTCCGCCGGGCAGGAGCGAGTGATCGGCGAGCGGCAGACGGCAGACGAGTTCGGCAAGCCTCAGTACCGCTTCCTGGTGGTCGCCAGCAAGTTCCAGACCGGATTCGATCAGCCATTGCTGCACACGATGTACGTGGACAAGAAGCTCGGTGGGGTGAACGCGGTCCAGACGCTGTCCCGCCTGAACCGCACCCACCCCGGCAAGAAGGGCACGATGGTGCTCGACTTCGCCAACGAGGCCGAGGAGATCCGGAAAGCCTTCGAGCCGTACTACGAGACCACCCTGCTTTCCGAGGAGACCGACCCCAACCTCCTGTACGAAGTCCAGGACAGGCTGCTCAACTACGGCGTGTTCGCGGCCGACGACGTGGAGGCCTTCGGGCGGGTGTACTTCGACCCCAAGGGCACCCAGGACAGACTGTACGCGGCGCTGGAGCCGGCGCGTCAGCGCTTCGGGGAGCTTGGGCCCGAGGAGGGAGGCGACTTCCGTGGCGACCTCAGCGACTACGCGCGCCTGTACGCGTTCCTGTCCCAGGTGCTGAGATTCGCCGACCTCGACCTGGAGAAGCTCTACGTCTTTGCCCGACACCTCAGGCGCCTGCTGCCGGCCAGCCGTGAGGAGTTACCTCTCGAGGTGCAGCAGAACATCGACATGGAGTCCTTCCGCATCCAGCAGACGAGCCAGGGCTCAATCGCGCTGGAGCGGCAGGTCTGGCCGCTCGACCCGGCCGGCAGCAAGCCGCACAGTGGGGCCGGCGCGCAGGAACTGGAGGCGCTCTCGCGCATCATCGAGGCGCTCAACGAGCGCTTCGGCACAGAGCTCGGCCCTGAGCACCGCGTCGCACTCGAGCGCATCCGGTTGGCCCTGGAAGAGGACGACGGGCTGGAGGCCAGCGCCCGGGTGAACACGCGCGAGAACGTGCGGCTGACCTTCGACCCCAAGGTTGAGGACAAGTTCCAGGAGTTCGTCGAGACCAACTTCGAGCTGTACAAGCGCATCACCGACGATGCGGACTTCGGCCGGGCGCTCAAGAACTTCCTGTTTGACGACTACATCCAGCGGCACCGACGAGCAGAGGAACTGCTCAAGCTCCGGGAGTCCAAGACGCTCGAGTTCAAGTCGAGCCTGCGCTGGAACCTGAGAAAAGACCGCAAGGACGACAAGCGCGTCACCCACGCGGCGCTCAAGAGTATCGCCGCGTTCCTCAACACCGAGGGCGGCGACCTGCTGATCGGCGTGGACGACGACCGCAAGGTTGTCGGCATCGAGCACGACCGCCTCGACAGCGACGATAAGTTCATGCGGCACTTGGCCCAGGTCGTGCGCAATGGCCTCGGTGACCGCGCCGGAACCTGCATCGATCCCAAGGCGCAGATCGTCGAGGGCAAGACCGTCTGCCTCGTGAGCTGCCAGCGGAGCCTCGAGCCGGTGTATCTGCGATGGAAGGGTCTCGAGAAGGCCGTTGAAGGAGATCTCTACGTCCGCAGCGGCCCCGGTACGGTGCGACTCGCCCAGGAGGATGCCGACAAGTACGTCGCCACAAGATTCGGCTCGATGTGATACCCGACCGACTGACCTTGACCTCCCGGAGGCAGCGTGCCGATCTAGCCAATTTGCGAGGCGGAGGGCGGGACTGCAGGCGGCCCGCCGCGGCGCGGCGGTCCTGTTCTTCACCTATTGCTGAGCGACCTTCCCCTGCCTCGGGGTGAGACCGTGTCATGTATCTGTTCCTCGACAGCATCAGCTATCTGCACCGCGGCGAACTCACGGTCGTGGATGGTGATTCGCTTACGAAACAGCTCTAGAAGCTCACCGACGAAGCAGCCCAGTGACACCAGCCACGAAAATGGCTGTGAGTAGCCACCCGCTCAGCCTCATTACGCGAATTGCCCAGACAGCTATGAATCCAGCGGTGCTGTTCTCGATCGGAATCCAATAGCGCGCCATATGGAGGTCAACTAGCGGCACGACCTCGTCGATTGCGTGGATCCAACTCCAGTAGCTGGGGGGCACGTCAGTTTGGGGTACGACACTACCGTAGGACGCCGCCCAGGAGAGTATTAGAGTACCGAGGAAGGCGAGGCCTGCCACCCAGTACAGCACCCGCCACGGCGTGTATCCGTACCCGATCGTGACTTCTTCGAAGTAATCGGCAAAGCGGCGCCACCAGTTCAACGCGCCACCAGTGCGCCCTCTTCGGTTTGCCTCGATCATTATCCGTCTAGCCTCCGGAGCCCGGTTGGCTTCCCGAAAGATCGCGGCCAGAGTGCGGTACGGGCCGAGATCTGGCCGGTTGGCTCGCTGGCGGCCTAGCCACTGCAAACGCTTGGAAGCATCGAAGAGTTTCGGCGGTAAGAGCGACTCGTACCTAAACCCCACGACGCGGAGTTCACCCTCGTCAGGCCACGCCGTTTCGTCGTCTACGAACACACGGGTAGTCGCCCAACTCAAATCGACCGCTCCTGATATCTTGCACTCCAGGGGGCCCAGGATGATTGATTGCCCAACGGCAGTGCCCTGAATGCATAAGGCGTCGCGCCCGTCCCCTACCAGCGTGGCGTCCCGGAACACGAGTTGGTCGTCGAGCTTTGCATTCAAGATCTGCGCGCCTCCGATGTAACTACCCCTTTTCACAAGAAGCCCCTGAGCCCTCAAGCCGTCGGCGTGCAACACTGGGCTCTCGGAATTTGCTAAGGATGCTTCGACATTGTCGAGGCGAACTGTTCTGCCAACCCGGCTGCCGACAAGCGAGATCTGTCCGTCGAAGACTGAGCCGCTAACGCTGATCTCCCCACTTACCGAGGTCCCGAACAGACCTAATGAAATGCTGACCAGGTGGTTCTCACAGCTTGCGTTCCTGCGGAATCGGCAGCCCTTGACGATAAGGTCTGTCCCTACATTGCACGAGTCCAGCAACACAGGCCCCTTCGTTGTGACGCGGTCGAGAACCAAGGAGCCCTCGATCCAGGCCTGCCGCGCCAATATGGCTGTACCATTCTCGTGAACGAATCTTGCGTTGGAGATGTGGAATTGATCGCTCCGGCAACCAATGAAGCGTAGTTGCCCATCGAAGACCACGCCCTTCTCGCCACCCACGTGAACGCCTCCTCGCGCTCTTAGGCCATCCGCGGCAAACGCGACTCGGCTGGGCTCGGCAACTTTCCCACTGGGTACCGTGTTCGCACCGCGAACCAAGTCGCGCTCGCTCACGTCGGCATCTCGGCCGACCCGCCCTTGGCAGATCACCTGACCATCCACGATAGCTCCATTCAGGCTGACCTTGCCTGTCGCGTTGAACCCCTCCGTTCCATAGCTGAGATCCAGCATTCCCTCAACCTGGGCGTAGTCTGCGAGCAGGCCTGGGAGCCAAGAGCCAGCGAGGCTTACCTGCTTGGTACGCGCGCTGTTCAGATTGACGGCGGTTTCGAAGCTACAATCCTGCAGGATTAGTGAGATGGGGAGAACTTTCCCGGAGAGATCGAGGTAGCCGGTGATACGCGCGCCGATGACCACGATACTCTGCGGCGACATTGGCTGTTCGGATCTAGAGATATCCAACAACCAAATCAGGAAATCAGCCCGCAGTTGACGTTCCGGCCCCCAGTCCACTCCTTGGCTGGGCCGTGCGCCCGGTCGCGACCCGCACGACTCGTCCGGCACGAACAGAATTGGCTTGCCGCGCCCGAACTCCCGGTAAACAGTGGCCTCGGCGGACGTTAGCTGATTCTCCTGCATGGCATCGAATCCTCCGTACCAGTTTGGCCTTGCTTTCGTATGGCTTGCGGTGCCCTCGACGAGTCCGAGAGAGCAAGTCAGGAAGCCCGTGTTGCCGGACCCAATTCACTGCATTGCCCGCTGTGGCTTGCGGCGCAGTGAGCTGGGGTTGACTCGGCGATGATTCTTCGGCGCCGACGCTAGCATGCTCCTAGAAAGTTCATGTAGATCGAGCGAGGACATCCCGCTGCCAACGAGCACTGAGCTGGAGCACTCTCGCCGGTAGGTGAATCGGTTATCGCCAAACGTTGCCTTCGACGCTTGAGCAGATAGCTTTGGTACTCGGGGATGGGATCGCCTGATCTGCTGTTCCAGCTTCGCGGGCTTGCGGGATCCGCCTTGGCGGAGGACGGAAGGTGGCCGGGCGCTTCGCTTGGGCCAGAGCCCGATGTGGCCGAACGGCGCTAAATCACACGTATGAGCGATGTGATCAATCGACGGGCGTCGCGCCAGGGAATGCACACGCCAACCACCACCAGCGGGCCAAGGTCGGTCTGTGTGATCCCTGCCACGAGCCTCCCGCTGGGGAGCTCTTCGGAGCCGGCGGGATCGACTACGGACCACGGACGCTTGCTCCAGAGGAGCACTTTCCGGCGTCCTTCCGTGAGGCGGTAGCCCCAGTCGGGCCCGGCGTCGATGACATGGCCTCCGCTTGGAAGGATTTCCGCGTACCCCTCCGTTGCGCATAGGACATCGCAATCGGGCTCAGCCAAGGCGCCACTGACACGGTTGCCGCGCGCAGTACCCAGTTTCGCCCATTCGGTATTCCAGGTGCCTATGCGGGGCATGGTTTGACTGTACCCTGAACCGTACCTCCAACCGTGCGCACAAGTTTCTCGCGGCGTGCGGGGCGCGTGTAGGGCACGCAGCCGGCTCTAACGCGGCACCTCGTTGTCGTACCCAGTCAACTCCCAGCGCACCATCGATACCGGGATCACACCGACAGTGGCAAACTCGTCCATGAACCGCTTCAGGGTAAATCTATCTCCGAGTTGGATGGCGCGTTCGGCGAGGAGCCTCTCGATCTCGATCTTGCCCAATGACGTAGCGCCAGTGCAGTTCCGCCTTCCGGTTTGTTGTCTCCAGGCTGCTTGAGAATGCAGAAGTGTTCGCCCTGGTGTTCACCAAGCAAGCCACGTATCCGGGCGAGCACGTAGTCGAGGTTGGGGTCCGAGAAACTGAACCCCAAAAACAGGAATGTCTTTGTGAGTAAGTCGGCTTCAAGGGTAGTCACAAAGGCCTGGCGCTTCGGCAGATAGGTCTCGTAGTCCTCTTTCGTGAGAACTGCTTCCGCAGGCTCTTGGACGTCCCCGTGCATCTTGTACAGGACGACTTCGCGGCGCGGCATAGTTTGCGCGATGCTCGCGCGTGTTGTTTTCACATCGGCGCGTTTCCGCAGCTTCCGATACGCCTCCTCGAGTAGCCGATCGTAGTTCGTTGTCCAAACTGTCCAGAGCGGCAGCCGAACGAGGTACTTGTGCGCCGCGCCTGGTTCGGCGCCTTCGGTGAACTCGTCCATGATCAACTGGTCACGCCGGGCTCGGCCGCCAGCTTTGTTGACGTGGTATTGGGCCACAGCTACGAGATCAGATTCCGTGTCCACGTCTAGCCCAAGTTCGTCCGCCACGTCGCGTAGCAAACCCTTCCAGTCTACGAAGCCAGTCTGACCTTGCCCCGCTTTCCCGGACACTTAGTTAAGATCCATTGTCGTAGTCGTATTAGCGGCTGTGGGAGCTGTTGGCAACGCGGAGCGTTGTCCAAGCGACGGTGGAAATCGGGAGTCGATTTCCACGGGCGCGTCAGCTTCCACAGCTGATTGGCCGCTCTGGCCTGGCCGCCGCATTGCCGCCTCGAACTGAGCCGGACTCTGGTCTCCGATCGAGGTGTGCATGCGAGCCCGGTTGTAGAACACTTCGATGTAGTGGAACAACTCGGCTCGGGCCGCCGCCCGGGAACTGAAGCAGCCACCGAGTTGGAACTTCAGGGTAGAGAAGAAACTCTCCATCGGCGCGTTATCCCAGCAGTCTCCTTTCCTGCTCATGCTGATGGTGAAGCCACGGTCACGCAGCTTGTCTAGGTAATCGTCGCTGCTGTACTGGCTGCCGCGGTCGCTGTGATGGAGCACTCCGGAACCGGGACGGCGTTGCTCCAAGGCCTGATCCAGGACCGCCAGCGTCAAATCGTCCGTCATCGTCTCGCTCACCGCCCAGCCGATGATCCGTCGCGAGCACAGATCCATCACCACGGCCAGGTATAGCCATCCTTCCTGCGTCCACAGGTATGTCAGGTCGCCCACCCAGACGCTGTCCACGGCATCCACCGTGAAGCGCCGTGCCAGCACGTTGGGCGCCGCTGACCGGCCAGGTGTGGGCCGTGTTGTCACCCGGAACCGACGGGGTTGGCGAGCTCGAAGTCCTTCCTGGCGCATCAGCCGAGCTACCCGCTTGCGAGAGCAGCGGATCCCTCGTTGCCGAAGTTGCTTGTGGATGCGCGGACTTCCGTAACGGTCGCGGCTCTCTCGGAATGCAGCTCTGATCTGCACACGTAGACGGCGATCTTCTCGCGCTCTCGGGCTCGGCCCCCTTCCTCGCCACTCGTAGTAACCGCCGTGAGACACCTCGAGCATCTTGCACAACCGCCGCACCGGGAACTTGCCGGACAGTTGCTTGATGATCGGGTACTTCATCGCGGGCGTTCCGAGAAGATCGCCAACGCTTTTTTTAGAATGTCGCGCACCTGCCGTACTCGCCGCACGTCCCGCCGTAGCTGTTGCCCGTCCAGGTCCTGGTCGGGCATCTTCCCCGCGCCCGGAAACGCCGTGACCCCCTGCTCCTGGAGCTGTTTGCGCCACTTGGTCAACATGCCGCGGCCAACACCCAGATCCCGGGCCACCTCAGACACCGGATGGCCCAGCTGCGTCACCATCCTCACTGCCTCAATCTTGAACTCGCGACTGTACCGCCGTCGTGACCCCATGCTTCACCTCCGAGCCCATTATCGGGCTTCCAAAGGTGTCCGGGAAATCGGGGGAGGCCCACAGAGCCAGCAATACAGACGCTCTCAAGAGCGAGCTGATCGAGCACGACGTCTCAGGCGGGTTTACGCCTAAGGTCTACAAGGCCCTGAAGAGGGACGCGGCGCTCTTCCGCGATGTAACCACCGCGCTGCTCGAGGGACACTTCCCGGAGACCGTGCACGACGACATCTTGTCTGCGGTCGGGATTTCGTTTGGAGACTCCGCCGGCGGCCCCCGACGGCGACGTGACCCAAGGTTTCGCAGCGACGTGGTCCGAGCCTACGAGCATCGCTGTGCGATCTGCGGTCTTGATCTTCGGCTCGGCACTCAGGATGTCGCGCTCGAGGCTGCCCACATCCGCTGGAAACAGAACGGCGGGCCAGACACTGTGCCCAATGGACTCGCGCTCTGCACGCTTCATCACAAGGTCTTCGACCGAGGCGGGATTACTGTGAACGACGATCTGCGCGTTCTCGTCTCGATGGAGCTCCACGGCACGAGCTGGATCGCACGTTGGCTGCTCGAGCAGCATGAGACTGCGGTGTGGCCGCCCCAGTCGCGGGAGTTGCTCCCCGACCCACGTCACCTCGCCTGGCACCGACGCGAGGTGTTTCGTCCCCCGGAACGCTCCCCCACGATCCGCCATGTGGCTGAGCATGATGACCCGGTGGCCGGACCATGAGCCCGTCAGATGTCGATTCTCGCCTGCGGCTCGCTGCTTTTCGATGGCTCGAGGAGCAGGTCGAGATGCTCCCGTGGTCGCTCCTGCTGCACGGATTCACGTTCGAGGGCACGCGCACTCAGCCAGCAGGGGATCTTCAAGTCGAAGGTCCGCACTCTGCATGATGCCCACGGCCCGGGTGCTTGCCAATGTGGTCGACCAGCTCGACGACATCAGCATGGCCGACAGCGACACCAAGGGCGACCTTGGTCGTAGGGCGCGAAAGGGCGGTGACCCGCGTCCAGCGTATCTGACGAGCCAGAGGTGCGATCGACCCGACGCCCACCTACGAGGCCCCAGAATCGACCAAGACGCACGCAAGCGGCCAGACAGGTAGAAACCCAACCCTCTGAACGCACCTGCCTGGCGGAGCGCGGGATCTCTACTTCGACCGCCTCGAGGCTTATGCAGCTTGCCGCGCGATTCCCTGAAAGTTCCCAAGTTGGGAAATTTAGCTCGGTACGCGCAGCGCTCGGGGCCGGTAGCCCGAGGCCGAGTCCGGCACGTCGCCAGGCCGACGAGCTGCGCGAGTGCACGTCGCGCTGGCTGGATGCCAGGGCGGAGTTGTTAAATCGCGGCGACGAGCTCCGCGCCGAGCTTGGCCACCGGCCCAGACCTTCGCAAAGCTGCGCTGATCTGGTGCCAGGCGCGGGCGCCGCCGCGGCGATGGCTGAGGACGCGCGCCTGGCTGCGGAGGTGGCTGAAGCGCAGCTCGGTACGGGTTGACCGTGCTGCGATTCGCTACCGAGGGGCTATGACCTGCGGGTGCTTGTTCTGGCTGGTGTTCGTTGGCGCCGTGGTTCTCCTGCTGATCTCAAACTGTTGATCGGCGGGCCCGGTATAAAAAAAGTGGGCGGGTCCCAGAAAGCTGACTCGCCTCCAGATGGCGAAGTCGATCTAGGCTGACCGCCCGTAACCGCCAGCGGGTCCCTAGAAAGGGTGATTCGCGATCTGGACGTGAATCCCATCTAGGGCTGACCACCATCGGTTGCGAGGAATTGTACCTCCACTATTCTTCCCCTGCCGTTCTTTCCCTGCCGTCGATCGTGTATTTCCCAAGGGCCCGTCGTATGGCTTCGCATTCGAAGTCGTTGTTTACAGTGTGGCCGGATAACCCTGTCCTTGGAGGCCCTTCTGGCATTTCGATCACGCGCACGAGAGTTGTGGAAAGGATCACAGAACAGCCCGAACCGTCATCTTGCTGCCCTACCAAGATCAGGTGCTCAATGTTTGCTACGTTGTTCCCCCACCGTACGAACTTCGGTTGGAACGATTGTGCGGCCGCCCATGCTCCCCCCACGATAAATATCGCTGCTAATACAGTTCCAACCGCTTGAATTACTGCAGCCGCTTTCCGAGTCGCCATTGTTCCATCCTTTCGCAAACGGTGAGCATGTGGGTCGCGGACAACGCGGCGCCGTACGGTCGGTGCCGCGTCCGTAGCTGTCCCCCTTATTCCTCGCCCTCCTGCGGCTAGATCGTACTCCGGATTCGCGCCCGCGCTCCCTTGCGGATGGCCGACGCGGCCGTCTTCGTGGAGAGGTTGCCTGAGCATCTAGGACCCGCAAGACGCGGCCGAGATCGCACGCCGATATGACCAGGAACAAATCACGCGGCTCGGAGGGCGGGTGGTGGTCCCTTGAGGGCATCGCCGGCGGGACGGCAGGCGGGATGGGGGAAGCCACCAGCCGGGAAGCTCTAACCCACTGGCACTAGCGGGATTCCGCGCATACACTGGCGGATGGACTGTCCGCTGGCACTCACGCTCCTTGAGCGCTGGCAGCGCGTCAGCTTCCTGCTTTTGTCCGGGTGGAGGTCGTCCACGACCTAGACGGACGCAGCCACAATGGTAGGAGGCCCGCATCATAGCCCGGGGTCTCGCCTGTGCACACGCTGCTGAAGCGCTTCGCGGGTCGTTTCGCGCTCACCCTGTCGCTGGTCGTGTTGGAAGCCGCGGGATGGACCCTGTTCCCGCTGGCCATCGGCCGGGCCATCGACGGGGTCCTGACAGATTCGCCGCGCGGGCTCTACCAGTTGGCCGGGCTCGGTATCGTCGCCATGGGGATCGGGATCGCCCGGCGGATCGTCGACAGCAGGGCATACGCCCGGATCTACGCGCGGCTGGGGGAGGAGCTTCTCGAGCAGCATCCCGAGACCGGGACATCGACAACGACGGCGCGTCTAGGGATGCTGCGGGAGATCGTCGAGTTCTTCGAGAACTCTCTGCCCGGGCTCATCACCAGCCTCGTCGGACTCGCCGGGACGATCCTCATCCTGTCGGCCCTGAACTTTCCGGTCTTCCTCGCCTGCCTAGCCGTCACAGGCGCCACGATTGCCCTGTACGCGCTGACCGGAGGGCTGACCACGCGCTACAACGAAGGGCTCAACGACGAGCACGAACGGCAAGTCGACGCCGTCGCCAGCGGTGACGCCGTCCGTGTCGGCTTACACCTTCGCGACATGATGCGCTGGAACATCAGGCTCTCGGATCTGGAAGCCGCCAACTTCGGGATCGTGTGGCTGTTCATGATCGGCTTGCTGGTGTTCACCATCGGAGAGGCAGCGGACCAGACCTTCGAATACGGAATGGTCTTCGCCGTCGTGATGTACGTCTTCCAGTTCGTCGAATCGGTCATGTTGCTTCCCTTCTACTACCAGCAGTGGCTGCGCTTGCGGGAGATCTCGGGTCGGCTCTCCGCCATCGGCCTGGCGACCTGAGAGAGGGCGAGCCGACGGCACTTGCGGCCGATCTCTAAGCCAGCCCGTGCCAGGCTCAGGTCCGCGGATGCTTCCGGACCGCGAGTTCGGCGGTACGCAGGACCTGGGCGCATCGGCTTTGGGACCACAGCAGGACTCTCCCCGCAGAAACGCCCGCGAGGGCTGGTGTCGACGGCGGTCGCTGAACACCGGCAAGCGGGAACAAAGGCACCCCGTCTGTGCCCGGCGACGAACGAAGGTCGCGACTATGTCCTGTGCCTCAAGATGCCGACGGCGCTGGCGTCCTGTTGGTGCTCCGAACCCTCTATGTGTTCGAGTCTGGCCAGGTTGCCGGCGCCGCCCGACCCCTGTAGACAACTACCCTCCAGGTCCTTGACGGCGGTAGCGCATCACGTAACGGGCGAGCGCCACCGCCGATACCGTCTACTCGAGCGTATCCGGCGGACAACTTCGGAGTCTGTCGGCGGTCCTCGGCGTCTGGTCATTTCGTGGTCATTTTATGACCTCGAAGAATTTTGCTTACAAATGTCAGGGCACTGAGCGGTATCCGGGACTGCCGCAGCTCTGACTTTCGAATGCCCCCGTTGAACAGGCATACGCAGGTGTGCGGAGACGCCGGCCGACGGTCGACCAGAGGCAGGGTAAGCGCAAAACGGCCCGCGAGGCGCTTCAGCAGCGTATACACAGGCGAAAACCTCGGGTGGTGATGCGGGATCCGATGGCTTCAGGCAGCCGATCGATAGGCTCTGGCGGTCGTTCCGGAGTGCTGCGAGAATCTCGTCCTTGTGGACGCGGATAGCCTCGAGCAACTCAGGGATCGGAGGTCCCGCGGCATGCAGATGCCTTCCGTCCGGGCTCATCGGATCAATCGCTCCGCGTCCCGGCACCATCGCCGAGTCGAACTTCCAGGCTGGCCGCCTGCTGACGCTGCGCACCCGCAACAGCTCCGCCTACAAGGGGCTTTATGCGCTGCTGATGCGAGACGGCTGCCGCGACTTCCGCACTGGCGAGCCAATCGAGACGCAGGCTTTTTTTGACGACAGGATCGACATTCACCACATCTTCCCAGAGAAGTGGTGCAGGACAGTTGGCATTGAGCACGGCACCTACAACAGCGTCATCAACAAGACCGCCATTTCGGCGCGTACTAACCGCCAGATCGGCGGCCGCGCGCCGTCAAAATACCTGGCCGCGGTCGAAAAAGCGGCGGACATCGAGCACGGGCGTATGAATGAGATCCTTGCTTCGCACTGCATCACGCCTGAGCTTTTGCGCGCGGACCGCTTCTGGAACTTCTACGCTGCGCGCGCTGAGACCCTACTCCAGCGCATCGAGGGGCAACCGGCAAGAAGATCACCCGCGAGCCGGAACTGTCCGGCGCCAGAGTGGTGGCCGAGAGCTACGACGAGGGGCCGACCGACTAGGACCTCGAGGAGCCGCTCGAGCAAAGTCAAATCCACGGAACTCTTACCGGGTCGATAGTGGCTTGATTCCGAGCATGGGCACCAGGTCGGGCAGCGTCGTCAGTACCGGACAGGGCTTGGCGGCGCTTCAAGCCAGTGGCCTGCCCCCTTTACTGGTCCGCGCGGAGTGAGAGTTCCGGACTGTACATCGGGGGTTATCGGCTCGCCACCGGCGGCGGCACGACTGGAAGACCGATCTAGATCTAGATCACCTGATCGGAGCGTGTGAGATCTGAGGCGTCGAGGCCGAATGCCCTCCACTGGCGCGCCGAATTCGTGGAATGCAGTTCAGAGCTAACCAGCATTGTTCGGATTCGCATCGACCCAGACTCCAGGTCGCCGGTAGTACGAGGCACATCCTTGCCAGGCTCGCATGAACCTTGGGCGATATTGTCTCTTCGGAGTCTCTACGAAGATTGTGAAGTCCTGTGCGGGAGATGGCTAGGAATACACCGTCGTTTGCAAAGAGCAACGAACGAGTCCGCAAGGCGATGGGTCGGCTCCCAGACGACCGATTTCGTTGCCTAGCCCGACCGCGGTCGTGACTCCTCGAAACAGCGGTTCAGGGTGCGTCCAGTGCGGCTCGGAACAAAGCCTTTGCTCGGGGGCAGAGTCAGATGTTAGGAAAGACCCACTAACTCGGTACACTCGACGAACCCCAAGGAGAACTGGGAACCATGAGACCGAAGGACATCGAATCGTTGCGGGTACTGACGCGGCGCGAGGCTCTCACCGGCCTCGGTGTGGGCGGCGGGGCGCTGGCCACCGGCTGGTGGGCTCTTCGGACGGGCGCGGACGTGGCGCATGCGGCCCCCCAGGGCGATGGGATTGCTGTAACCCTACCGGCCTGCGTCGTGCGGCCGGAACAGACCGAAGGGCCTTTCTTCGTCGACGCGGAGCTCTACCGCTCTGACATCCGGTCCGAGCCGTCGACCGGAGCGCAGCGTGAGGGCGTGCCGCTGACGCTCACGTTCAACCTGTCGCAAATTGATGGCGACGCCTGCGGAGTGCTGGCCGGCGCGATGATCGACGTGTGGCAGTGCGATGCCGCCGGCGTGTACTCGGGTTTCTCCGATGAGGCCGGCGGCGACCAGGCAAGAGGCCAGAAGTTCTTGCGAGGCTACCAGCGCACGGATGCGAACGGCGCGGCCCGCTTCACCACGATCTATCCGGGCTGGTACAACGGGCGCACGGTCCACGTGCACTTCAAGGTGCGCACCGACGTCGCCGGGGAGCCGTACGAGTTCACCTCGCAGCTCTACTTCGACGATGCGCTCACCGAACACGTGCACGCGCTGGCGCCGTACGCGGCGCGGGGGCGGAGCGAGATAACCAACGCTACTGACGAGATCTTCAGCGACGACGGTGGCGAGAGCTTGATGGCCCGGGTGAGTGAGACGGGCTCTGGATACGCCGCGGCGTTCAACCTGGGCCTCGATCTCACCGATGCCGCTGCCGCTCGCCCTGACGGCTTCGGCAGGGGTGGCGTATAAATGGGAATGATGTAGTTAGATCAGTAACGCTCGATGAAACATCTCAAAGGAGAACTCCGGCATGCGCCCGCGCTTCCTCGTCGTGACCGCCGCTCTGCTATTGATCGTAACCTCAGCCTCGGCCCAAGTCGGGACCAACGCGTCGCTGCTCAACCCCAACCTGGCCTCCAAGGACGAGCTCGCCACCGTGCCGCACGTCGGGGCGACCGGCGCTGAGACCATCGTCGACGGGCGCCCTTGGCTGAGCATCGCGTCGCTCGACGCGGCCATTGGAGCGGGCCTCAGCAACGAGCAGCGCGATGTCGTGTACTCGTCACTGTGGCTGCCACTGAACCTGAACCTGGCCACGGATGCCGAGATCCAATTGATTCCCGGCGTCGGTCGTCGCATGGCCCACGAGTTCGAGGAGTACCGTCCATACGCCGGCTTGGCGCAGTTTCGGCGTGAGATCGGCAAGTACGTCGACGACGAGGAGGTGGCACGCCTCGAGCAGTACGTGTTCGTGCCGCTCGATCTCAACACCGCGACGTCGGAGCAACTCGGCACCATCCCTGGCATCGGACCGCGCATGATCCACGAGTTCGAGGAGTATCGGCCCTACGCGGCCATCGAGCAGTTCCGGCGCGAGATCGGCAAGTACGTCGACGATGACGAGGTGGCCCGGTTCGAGCGTTACGTGAAGATCGACTCGAACTGAGGCTCGGGGGCGTGAGGTCGCCGCCGGAAGATCCAACTAGCGATGCGGCGGTCCCTGCCGCCACCGCCGGAATGCTCCGTCGGGGCATCCTCTTGATCCTGCTGTTCGGCAGCGCGGGGACGTTCGTCGAGCTGTTGCTTATCGGTCACTTCGAGGACTGGTGGCAGCTGTTGCCGCTCGTGCTGATGGGCGCCGTGGCGCTGCTAGGGACCATCGCCTGGCGGGTGCCTGGCCGCCGCGTACTGGCGTGGTGGCGCGCGCTCATGGTGGCGTGTGTGCTCAGCGGCGTGGTGGGCAATTGGCTGCACTACTCCGGCAACGTCGAGTTCGAGCGCGAGATGTACCCGGATCGGGCCGGAATGGAGCTGTTTCGCGAGTCGATGGCCGGAGCCACACCGGTGCTGGCACCGGGCACGATGACCGTGATCGGGCTGCTGGGCCTTTTGTTCGCTTGGCGGCACCCCGGCTCGTAGCCGCGACGACCCCATTCCTAGCCGCACGTCGCACGAGTATCCTCGGGATCCGCAACACGGCCCGGCGCCTCGCGAAGCCGACCGGATCCAAGACTCAGCGAGGAGGTGCCCAATGATCTATTTCGGTCGCTCGGGAGCCGCTGTCTCATGGCCGTCTGCGAAGCCGCAGTCCCCCCTGTTCGGGGCCGCGGGCGATACGATGTCCTCCTTATGAAGCAGGAGGCGATGCAGAGAACTCGGCGGAAGCGGGACGCATGACGAGCGGGGTGAGGATCGCGCCGCTGGTCGTATTCTTCGCCAGCGTCGGAGTTCCGGCCGTGGCGCTGGCCCAGGGAATGCAGATTCCGACCACAGGCAAGGGACTCTACGAGATCGGCTGCGCCAGCTGTCACGGAGTCGAAGGTCGTGGCGTCGATCTTGACACAGTCGCTTTCGACGACCCTCTACCCGACTTCACCGACTGCTCCTTCGCCGAGCGCGAGCCTGACGGTGACTGGATCACGGTGACGCATCAAGGCGGTGCCTCGCGCGGCTTCAGCACCAGCATGCCGGCCTACGGCGAGGCCTTCACGATGCAGCAGCTACAGCTCATCATCGACTACACGCGCACCTTCTGCGTTGACGAGCGCTGGCCGCGCGGCGAGCTCAACATGCCGCGCGCGATCGTTACGGAGAAGGCGTATCCCGAGGACGAAGCCGTCTACACGCTCGGGGTCAACACCAGCGGCGCTGGCGCCGTGCTCCACGAGATCACCTACGAGAAGCGCTTCGGGCCGCGCAGCATGTGGGAGATCGAGGTGCCGTTCGGGGCCCGCGAGTTCTCGGCCACCGACGGCTGGGGCGACGTCGGCATCGGTGACGTCGCCGTCGCCGTGAAGCACACCGTGCATCACAGTATCGACGGCGGTTCTATCGCCTCGATCGGCGGCGAGGTGATCCTGCCGACGGGGAGAAGCGACCAAGGCCTCGGCACCGGCACTACGAGCTTCGAGCCCTTTGTAGCGTACGGCCAGCTGCTACCGAGCGACCTGTTCCTGCAGCTGTTCGGCGCCGTCGAGCTGTCAACCGATACGGCGAAAGTCGACCACGAAGCGCTCTGGCGCGCGGTGTTGGGCGGTAGCTGGAGCCAAGGTGGCTTCGGTCGGACCTGGTCGCCTATGGTCGAGGTGCTCGGTAGCGTCGAGCTGAAGGATCGCGCCTGGGTTAATTGGAGCCTGGTTCCGCAGCTGCAGGTATCGCTGAATCGGCGCCAGCACGTGCTGTTGAACGTAGGCGTCCGCATACCGCTCACCGGTTCCGACGCGCGCAGCACCCAGTTGTTAATGTACGTCCTATGGGATTGGTTCGATGGCGGCTTTCTGGACGGATGGTAACGAGCGCCACGTCGGCGTTTGCGGGCTCTCGCATACGCGCGTTGCCGGGACTCGTGGCAGTGTTCGCCGCGGTCGTCTTGGCGTCAGGCGCGGTGGCTGGGCGGCCTGCCGTGGAGACCGCAACGCGCTCTTCGCCGCGCCAGGGATCGGTGCAAGGCAGAGTGACATTCGGCGGCACCCAGCCGGAGGTAGCGCCGACGGCATTGCTGGCGGCCGACCCCTTCTGCGCTACGCAGCACGACGAGCCTATGATCCTCCGTCCCGTAGGGGTCGGCTCGTCGGGCGGGCTTCGCAACGTGGTCGTTTACCTCCGCGACGCCCCGGTCGGCCGCAGCAGCGATTCGGAAGTCCTGCTCGATCAGCGGGCCTGTGTGTACACACCCCATGTGATAAGCGCTTCGGTCGGCCAAACTGTAGTGTTCCGCAACAGCGACATGACGTTGCACAATATGCACGCGGAGCCTGAGGCCAACCCAGCCTTCAACGTCGGCCAGCCGTTCCAGGGATTCGAGACTCGGCGTGCCTTCGCGAATCCCGAACTCGGCATTCCGATCCGCTGCGACATACACCCGTGGATGTCGGCGTTCCTGAGCGTGTTCGGCCACCCGTTCCACGCCGTCACGGACGCCAACGGCAACTTCGAGATCGGCGAGGTGCCGGATGGCTCCTATGTCATCGAGGCTCGGCACGAGGTACTCGGCACGCTGAGCCAGCAGATCACGATTGCCGGCGGCGATACGACGGTAGCGTTCCGCTTCGACCAGTGACGCTCGGCTCGGCAGAGCGAGCCAGCGGGCCGCGTACCGGGAGGTCTTCGAGGTGCCGGGCCGCTCGGCCGTGGCTAGAATCTCAACCAACAGAATCAGTGACTTGCATGCGAATGTGGGAGCTGGCAGGCGCTACCAGTCGAACGAGCGCGTCACCTTCAGTGTCAGGGTGCGGTCGTGGCGGCCGAACTGGAAGCCGTCGTACTCGCCGGCCTGACGGTACACCAGGTAGATATCGTCGCCGATGCGATAGATGTAGCGCAGACGCGCGAAGATCGACACGGTGTTGAAGAGGTTGTTGTATTGCACCAGCGCGTCGGTGAGCCAGCGGTCCGAGAAGCTGTAGTTGGCGCGCGCGTTGAGCACGTTGGAGGTGAAGCTGCCGCCCGGCAGGTCGATCTTGTTGTAGCTGAAGGCGGGGGACAGCTGCAGCTTCTCGCTGAACCGAATCGTCACTTGCGGTGACAGCGACAGGATCGTCCCGTCGAAGAATTGACCGAACGTGCCCATCGTGGCGGCGCTGATCCTGCGCCCGTCGAAGGTGAACGCGAACACGTCCAAACTGTTGAACTCGTACTCGCCGGGAGGGATCGTCACTTCCGGATGGATCTGGAAGGGGAAATCCAGTCGCTCGAAGGTGTTGAGGTAGGCGACGCCGATCGCATCTCCGGACTCGAAGTTCAAGAACGCTCCTGCGGACCCCTGTCGCGTCACGAGGTCCCCGCGCGTGTCGTGGAAGGTGGTAAAAAAGGTGTCGAAGGTCACCGAACGTAGCCACGAGACATCAGGCCGAGGGTTGAATGACGCTAGGTAGTCGCGCCGCACAACGTCCTCGCGAAGAACAAAGCCCAGGTCGCTGCGAAAGCCGGGGTCGATGCGCATCACATCGACGCTGGCGGTCCACAGATCGCTTTGCCACCCGATGCGGAACTGACCGGCGTACTTGCCTTCCTCGTCGAGGTCGTCGGTGGCTCGGGCGCGGAAGTGGTCAGCGTCGATGTCCTCAAGGTCATCGGCGAGGCTATCGGTGGTTGCCCGGGCACCGAAAGCCGAGATGTTGAGGTGATCGAGGAACGTGAAGTTGACGTCGGCGCCGATCACCGTGTTCGTGGCGCCGTCCGGTCCCTCGACGTTGGTCACCAGCGCGCCGACAGACGATCGCTCGAGGATATCCTGTCGCCAGCGCAGGGCCGTGTAGTTGCGCCCCTCGCCGAGATCGGAGTCACCCGTCTGCACGTTCAGCAACCCGATGTTGCCGCTGCCCACCTTGCCGGTCATCTTGACGCCGAAGTCGATCGGTAGTGGCTCGCCGAACTCCGACAGCCCGATGTTGCGCGAGTGGAACAATTGAAGCACCGGCCCATCGAAGCCGCCGGAAAGACCGGACTGCTGGCCAAAGCTGAAGTTGTTGGCCCCCTCGAGGAAGAAGTCGCGTTTCTCGGGAAAAAACAGGTCGAAGCGTGTCAGGTTGACGCGTTGCTCGTCGAGCTCGACCTGGGCGAAGTCGGTGTTATAGGTCAGGTCGGCGGTCAGGTTCGAGGTGAGCTGGATCTTGAGGTCGTCGATGCCGAGCTGCTCGTCGACGTTGTTGGTGCGCCCGGGGTCCTCGAACAACGACGTGACGGTGCCAAGAAAGTAGGGCCGCAGACGGAAGCGCTGGGTGACCGACAGGTTCTGGAAGCCGCGCAGGTCGCCGGCCTGCGACACGGCGATGAACTGGAAGTCGCGCCGGTAGTTGCTCCAGGCCACCTGCTCGTTCTTGCGCAGGATCTGGCGCTCGAAGTCGACACCCCAATCCGAGGCACCTGACGAGTAGCGCAGGATCCGCAGCGGGATCACCAGCTCTGCCTCCCATCCACGCGAGGTGATCTGTGCCGCCGCTTCCCAGGCCTCATCCCAATCGGAGTTGACCTCGCTCTCGTTGCGGATGGTGGCATCGTAGCGCGTGCCGAGGGGGTTAACGGTGAACTGGAACGCGCTGCGGCCGTCGTTGAAGGTATCGAGCAGAACGGTGAAGGTATCGTCCGACCTACGGAATTGGTGCCCGATCGCGTCGCGTCGCAGCTCGGTGGCTATGATGGCGCTCGGGTCGCTATCGTAGGCGATCAGGCTGACATAGAGGTTCTCATCGTCGTAGAGAATACGGACCTCGGTGCGCTCGGTTGCCGGCTGACCTTCCCGCGGCTCGCGTTGCAGGAAGTTGGTGGCGACATCGGCCAGCGTCCAGCTGGATTCGTCCACGATACCGTCCATCACGGGCGGCTCGAGGGCGCGGACGACGTTCATGCTGGCAGCGGCGCTATCGGGTGCGGGCGCGCCGTCCGGCTCCTGAGGCGACGATCCTACCGCCGGCACCGGGAAGGCTGCCGAGATCGCCAGGCTCGCCAGTGTGAGCAACGCAAGAGCGCAATGCTCTCGCGCCCGTCCTGGGCACCACCGAGTCCGGCCGCCTGGAGCCACACGGAGCTTGCGCGCCATGGCTGGCGTAGCGGAAGCGGTGGGCCCCATCGGCACAAGCGTCCCCGCCGGTAAGGAAGCTTTCGTGCGGGCCCCTTCCCACGTCGGCTCCAGAGTAGTAGAGCCATCAAACAGGCCGACGGAAAGTGGCAGATGCCGCCAGTGCAGGCGCGTCGATCTCATGAGTTTCGGTTGCCCCTTTGGGGATCGTCAAGGACGGCGTGTAGGGACATTCCTCGCATTCTGTGTTCCTGCTGAACAAGGGCTTTGTTCCGAGTCGCACGCAGAGCGTGCCCAACCGCTGGTTTCGGCGAACGTACCGTTACTCGCTCGATCCAACGATACGGTCGTCTCGAGCCTGTTTCGGTGCGCTTCATGCCACGGTCGTTTGCCGTCACGCATCACGGTCGTATTGTTGAGCAGTTACGAGCGGTGAGCACGACGGCTGTAACGGATCACGAGGGGTATGCAGTTGACCAAGACGTCGCTGGACTCGGTGCGATGGCGCTTGCTGTACGCCATCACCGCGTGGGCAGGGATCGCTACGCTACTGCTTGCGACGAGCTGGGGCGACGAGCACCGTCACCGGCTCATCTGGGCGGTCAGCGACTCGCTTGGTCTCGCCATCTGGGCACTCCTCAGTGTGGCCCTCTACCCTGTCCTGGCGGCGCCGTGGTCCCGACGCGGAGCTTGGGCGCGGAGAGTGCCCCTGTTGCTGCTTGCCTGGCTCTTCGGAAGCCTGGCAGGACACATGGTCGAGGTAGCAGTCGATGTGATCTGGCTCGATCTGCAGACGGCTCAATGCGGCGTGGCCTGCTCCATATTGCGCCGATTCACCCACTGGGGACTCCTGCCAGTACTGTTTCTACACCTACCCGGATTTGTCGGCCTGCTTGCTCTGTGCACAATCGTGGTGTTGTTGGACCGCTCTCGCCAACGAAAGGCTACGCACGCTGTACTGATGGCGGAGCTTGCGGACGCTCGTCTGACGAATCTGCGCGCCCAGCTGCAGCCACACTTCCTGTTCAACACGCTCAACACTGCCGCCAGCCTGGCGGGCACCGACTCGCGAGCAGCGATCGAGTTGCTGTCGGAGTTGAGTTCGCTGCTCCGCAGGGCATCTTCGGCAGGCGACGGCCACTTCGCTACGATTGCGGAAGAGGTCGCCTTCCTCCGCAGCTACATTGCGATCATGCAGTATCGCTTCGGCGACCGCATCGTGGTTGATGTGCATGTCGACAAAGGTATCGAGTCGGGACTCATTCCTGTTCTGACGCTTCAGCCTCTAGTGGAGAACGCATATGTACATGGGCCTGGAGCCTCGCCGAGCGGGGGCAGAATCCGCGTGAGCCTCGTCCGCTCCGGACAACGGATCAAACTGAGCGTCACTGACGAGCTGGCTGGGGCCCCCGGTGTGAGTGTCACGTCCGGCCAGGGCGTAGCACTAGAGAACCTCGAGGCACGTTTGTCGCACCTGTACGGCGCCGAAGATGCCTCGTTACAGACGACGTCAAAGGGGGATTCGGGATTTATCGCTACGGTGGAGGTGCCGTTTGTCAGCTCCGAGGAGGAAATTTCACCTTGAGCGCATCCAAGCCGATCCGCGTTCTCGTTGTGGATGACGAACAGCCAGGAAGGCAACGCCTAGTTGACTTGCTGGCTCAGCGGGGCGATTGCGAACTGGCGGCAGTCTGTTCGGATGGCAAGCTCGCTTCAGCCGCAATCAACGAGCATGCTCCAGATCTCGTCCTGCTGGATATCCAGATGCCAGGACTCAGCGGTCTGGAAGTCGTGCGGCGTCTGGGTGGCAACGCACCACATACGATCTTCGTCACAGCATATGCGGAGCACGCACTGACCGCCTTCGAACTGGCTGCCGTCGACTACGTCCTGAAGCCTTTTACCGAAGATCGGTTCAACGCCAGCGTTGATCGTGCGATCGAGCTGATCCGCTCGGCTCGGACAGGCGCTCGGCTGGCGACACTCCAACATCTGCTGAAATCGCGGGACGGGCGAGTTGACACTCACGACCGACCGTGGCCGCAACGCGTCGCTGTCGAGAGCCGAGGGAGGCTTCGCATTGTTGCCCTCAACGACGTAACCCACATCACCGCCGATGGCCCCTACGTGAACCTCCATGCAGTCGATACCATGCACTTGGTCCGTGTCCGGATCAAGGATCTGGAAACAAGACTCGATCCTGAGACGTTCTGGAGAATCCATAGGTCTACCATGGTGAACGTAGATGCGATCGAGTCACTGAACGCGCTGGGGGCCGGAGACTATGTCGTGCGCCTCAAGTCAGGCGAGGAGCTGCGGCTCAGTAGAACCTTCCGCGACGAGTTGTCGAGTCGCATGGCACTGCTATAGCTGAGTCGCCGCCGCAGCGCGTCGATGGCATCGCCTCCAACGCCGGCAGCCTCGAAGTGATGGTTGGCGTGCCGATCACTGGACGTCGGCGTCGCCTTGCCCGGCAGCCAGACGGTACCAGCAGACGGCGTCGGCGAGATCCGAACTTCTGGGAAGCGCTTGAAGAATACGTAGACGCCGCTGCTGAGGCCACGTTCGGCATCACCGGTCTACTCCTAGCGACCCACCTGAGGCCTCCCGAGATGCCTCAGAAAGCGTGGCGTCAGGTCCCACAGCGCCCAGCCATCTCGTTGTCTGAGTTGGCCAGTCCGTGCTCTCTACGGAGGTCCGAGCCGATGGCGCGCATGTTCGCGCCGCTTTCCCGGTCCTAGATGCGACACTCGCGCGAGGGTTTGGGGGTCAAGAGAGCTCAGTCCGGGCGCTTTCCGCCTCGCCGGAATCGATCTCGGCGGCGTCAGCCCCTGCGATCTGCTCCGCCAGCACCTGTCCATAGGTCGGGAAGCAGGAGCGTTCAACTTGCGCCTCCTCATCCCAAAGCCGGGCTCGAATAAGGGCCTTGGCACAGTGCAGGAACGCTTCTTCCACCGTCACCTTGAGGACAGAGATGGGCAGCTTGCCCCGGATGGCCAGAGGCTTCAGCAGTTCCGGGTCGGTGGAGATCTCCGCCTGCCCGTTGATCCGAAGTGTTTCAGTCAAGCCTGGCACTAAAAACACCAGGCCCACGTAGGGACGTTCCACCAGGTTCATCAACGTGTCCACCTGACGGTTTCCCGGCCGGTCAGGCAGTAGCAGCGTCTTGTCGTCCGGTATGTACGCCAGGGATCCTGGCGGATCGCCCCGTGGAGAGGCGTCGGCTCGCCCGTCGGCGCGGCCGGAACTGATGACGTAGAAGGGAGACAGGGCGATGAAATTGCGGCAGTGAACGTCCAGGTGGTCCAGGACCTTAAGCTCGGCCTGCGCGGCAGGAGGAGGATAGACGGCACGCAGCTTCGCCATGTTATTGATGGCCATTCCCACCTCCCTCCTGCTGCTGGATAGAATACATTCTTCCTGCTGCTGGATGCTGGCGGCGCGCGCCCCGTCGCCCACGCCAGCACCTGAAGCGAGGCGAGGATCGCTCAGGAGCGGCGCGGAGCTACCCGCAGGACGCCCCCGGATACCCAATTACGCTTCGGCGCGCGTTGGAAGCGATTCTGGGGCTCGTCTCCTCTCCGCCGCCTCCTAGTGCCGATGGGCATCTGCAAGGGCAAGGCAGAAGCCTAAGAAGAAACGACAGTATGTACTTGTTGAAAACAGCGCCGTGGCAGCGGCGCGCCCTTCCCGGCCAGCCACACCCGGAGCCCCATGTCGGCTATGACCTTGCGGCGGTGGCGCCGGGGACCGCCGTGCCAACCATCGGCGAGCCTGCCGCGGGATACGACCGTTGAGCGAGCGCATCATCGGCTACGACCTGGCGCGCGCCTTGGCGGTGTTCGGAATGGTCATCGTCAACTTCAACGTGGTCATGTCGGAGCCCGCCGCGGGTCCTGCATGGCTGGCGACCGCGCTTCGTCTCCTGGAGGGGCGCGCCGCCGCGACGTTCGTGGTGTTGGCCGGGATTGGTATCGCCCTGTTGTCGCGCCAGGCGCGGGACAGCAGCGACCCCACGGCGATGGCATCGACACGGTCGACCCTGTTGCGTCGTGCGCTGTTTCTGTTCGTCGTCGGCCTGCTGTACACGCCGATCTGGACCGCGGACATCTTGCACTTCTATGGCGTCTACATCGCTGCGGCGGCTTTCCTGTTCGCGTCACCGCCGCGACGCTTGTGGGCGATCGCATGGAGCCTGGTCCTGGGCTTCGTGGGTCTGATGGCGATGCTCGACTACGATCGCGGCTGGAACTGGGAGACGCTGGAGTACACCGGGTTCTGGAGCCTGCAGGGCATGGTCCGCCACGTGTTGTTCAACGGCTTCCACCCGGTCGTGCCCTGGTTGGCGTTTCTGCTGCTCGGCCTCATCGTGGGCCGTCTCGACATGACCGATCCAGCAACGCGACGCAGGGTGCTGGTGGCTGGCGCCGGCGCCGCGGTCGCCACCGAGATCCTGAGTCGCGTCCTGGTGCGGCTCACCGGCGCCGGCCGGGCGCCGAACGTGGTCCCGGAACTCGAGTTCCTGCTGGGCACCGCCCCGATGCCGCCCATGCCGCTGTACATGATCGCCGGCGCGGGAACCGCCTGCGCCGTGATCGCGCTGACGGTCGGAATCGGTATCCGGTTCGGGCACGTTGCCTGGATCCGACCGCTGGTCCACACCGGGCAGCTGGCGCTGACTCTTTACGTGGCCCATGTGGTCCTCGGCATGGGCACGATCGAGAGCCTCGGTGGACTCCAGGACCGCTCGCTAACCTTCGTGGTCGGAAGCTCCGTCCTGTTCTGCGGGCTCGGCGTGGTCTTCTCGCATGTGTGGCGGCGGCGCTTCCGTCGGGGGCCGCTGGAAGCGATCATGCGGTCGCTGACCTGAACTCGATGATGCACTCGCGCG
Source organism: Acidobacteriota bacterium (assembly GCA_965205505.1). GTDB lineage: Bacteria > Acidobacteriota > UBA890 > UBA890 > WLXD01 > DASCOT01. Next base: position 13,731 of record CBDBHB010000009.1, on the reverse strand, counting down.
CGAGATCGGGAGCCGGAGCGCCAGATCGAGGACCTGGTGCAAAGCGCCGGCAGCGGCGCTCGAGGGGCGGTCAGCGGATCGGCCACGGTGGCGGAGCCAGGCCTCGCGCTCACGGAACTGCTCGAGGGTGAGGGGTTTCCCGCGGTGCTTGTTCTCGTGGCAGTCCCGGCACAACGGCTGGATGTTGGCCCGATCCCAGAAGCGCTCAGGCGCCAGGTGGACGGCCTCGATGTGGTCGATGTGCTCCGCAGCGACCGTGAAGCCATTCTCGGCGCAGGATCGGCACAACGGCTCGTTCCGGAGGATCCCGGCGCGCCACCGGCGATAGCGGCGAGTCCACCGCATGCGGCGGATGACTTCGGGGTCGGTCGGCTGGTTTCGGTCGATTGTCATTTAGTTGGTCATATTATGATGCGGCACCGGCGACGAACCTTTGCTTACAAATGTCAGGGCACATCGCGGTATCCACGTGGGGGGCCTCGTTTACTTTGCTAGGCCCCCATAAATGACTGTGGCCATAGGGTTTACAGATTGGGGCCGATGACGACCTCGAGCACGCGAGCGCATGGCCATATCGGACGGTTTAGGGCTCGAGAGTTCGGCGCGCGTGGTGGTTGGGGGCCAGCTGGCGCGCGCGGTTGGGGGCCAGGGTGCGCTACCAGTGCGCCGACTGCGCCACCAGTGCGCCGGCGCACTCGAAGCGATGGGGCCAGCAGGGCAGCAGCGGGGCCAGTTCGAGCGCAGGTGGTGGCGCGTGGCGCAGGTGGTGGCGCGTGGCGCAGCGCGTGGCGCAGGTGGTGGCGCGTGGCGCAGGTGGTGGCGCCTAGGCGGGTATGAGTTCGCCTAGGGCCTCGAGGTGCGTTAGGCGCGCGTATTAGCGCGTGCAGGTGGCCGGCGCGATGGTCGGGCCTGTGGAGTGGGCGAGCCGTGGTGGCCCCAGGACGCGAGGCAGAACTCGCGGCCGATGATCGGCCTATGGTGGCGCGCCGGCCGCGTGGTGGCGTATCAGGGCCACGCCATAGACGCACGAAAGGCCCGACCGTATGGCCGGGCCCCGTGGTGGTACGTGCGCTTGGTATCGCGCTACCGCGCTAACTTGAGCGCGCCTCGAGCCGTCGTTGTCCCAGTTGCGATGGTGGGCCTCGATGAGATCTCGGATATCGGCACGCCTCGATTCCATCGAATCTTGAACCTTGTCGGCGCAGGTCTCGCGCCGTTGTGCGTCTGTCATGGGATTCCCCTCGCATGTTGCGGTAGTGGTGGAGCTCTAGGCGGCCCCGCTCGGCGCTCGATAGGCTCGAGCGCCGGCGCGATCGTCTACTCGCCAGAGGCTGAGATAATCCAGCCGATCAGAAAAATGACGACCCACACGAAGGCATCGGTTAATAGCATCAGCTTGCCTCGTGAGCGCGCCGGCGCAGTGTGGCCGAGTTCAATGAGTGGCCAGGACGCGCCAGGGTGCGCGCCGAGTTCGAGGCCTGGCCGTGCGTGTGGCGGGCCCGATCACGCACAGGGCCGGCGAGCACGCCACCAGCAACGGGGCCGGCGAGATCGCCAGTGTTCAGGCAGCGGGGGACGATCACCGTGGTGAGAGAGATCGCGAACACGAGCACCGCCCGCGGCAAACCATCGCAGCTCGACGCCGAGAGCGGATCGCGCCCAGGCGAGGGCGATCAGGAGAGACTCTCAACCGCCTCGATGCCAGCGGCCTCTAGCAGCCCGCTTGGCCAGCCAGCCGAGCTCCCCGCCATTGTCCTGCGTCAGCGCATCCACGACCGCGCTCTCGTGTACGCACACGTAGGAGGCGAAGCAATCGCGCTCGCCGGGGTGCAGCGGTACAGCGCGAACTCGGTCCGCTCGCGCGGGGACCAAGGAACGTCACCCGCGTTTTCTCTCCGAGCAGTTCCCTCTCGGCGACCTCGATCCACGGCGCGTATCTCGTTGAGGCCGAAGCGCCTGCGGTCCGCGTACGATGCGTAGCATCTCCACCCTTGAGCTTCGCGGCACGCAACACCATGCCTGCCTTCTCTTACGCTACGTACTCAAGTACCGTCAGCGGCTCCAAAGCTCCTCGGGCTACAACGTCGTAGGCTCCCAGCTCGGGGACCTCGACCCCTTTCACGCTTGGTGTCGGCGGCGAGCGTCCCGAGTGCGGTACCAGTCGACTCGCCTGCGCCGGTAGGCGGTCGCGGCAGTTGTTCGGGCGGCGCTCGGCGGCCCGCGATCGCCTTGTCCCGGGCAGGCGTGTCGGCGGCGTTTTCCCTCTCGGACCGTGTGTGGGGAGTACTCCTTGTCGGACCGGTCCCCCTTCGGGTCATTATGTGTACCCAAAAAGCTCATGTGCACCAGGGGGAACTCAACGATGCTCCAGTGCTGCATGGGGGACTCGATGATGCATCCGCTCGGGGGATCGGGAGCCGGAGCGCTAGCTTGAGGACCTGTTGCAAAGCGCCGGCAGCGGTGCTTGAGGCGATCGGCCTCGCGTTCGATCCGGAGCCAGCCGAGGAGCACGGCGCGTTCGATCGCTGGTTTGCACCAGCGCGGCGTACCGACCAAAGTGCGCAACGTCGAGGCCGGCACATCGGGCCGCCCTTGACGGCACCGGGCAAGCGTATAGCCGACGAGGCGCAGGAACGCGCGCCGCAGTGCCCGGTGTGGGATCTCGGCCGCGTCGGCCTCGAGGCGGGAGCGCACCTCGTCAGGCAGCTGCTCGAGCGCGGCTGTGGCGATTTCCCGGAGCTTGTCAGGCGTCGGCGTCGAGGCCTCGGTCGCGGCGGGGTTGCGCAGCAGCTTGGCGCCGCGTGCGTACGATCTCGTGCAGTCGGCTCGCCAGCCGCGTAACTCGGCCCACGTGGCGCCCTGGAACGTGATGGCGTCGAAGGACTGGAGCGTTGCGTCCAGGTCGAGGCCCGCGGCGTGCGCGAAGTGCCCGATGGCGCGGGCGGTTGCATTGCGGTAGCCAGGGTCCACCGATCCGGAGCGCAACAGCTGTGCGATCTCGCACGGCCCGTCCCACGGTAGTGGCCCGACGGATCCGAAGCGCGGCCGCTCACCGCCCGCGGCTTCCGCGAGCTCGTAGCGCTCGGCTCGTGCCTCGGCTGCGGCTGCGATCGCCTCCAGCGGCGATGGTGCCCGACTTAGGCAGGTCTCCGCACCCGGACCTGCGGCGAAAGATCCGCGAGTGTCCTGAGCCATCCTCGGGACACGAATTGGACACCTGCGCACCCGGAGCCGGTCACAGGTGTCGCGCAGCTGAAGAATCGAGCGCAGCTGCACGCCGGGCGATTCTTCGAGCTCGGCACCGGTGGCGGGATCGAGCCGGGCGGCGTCGAGGCCGGCCGGCAGACGACAAGCCCTCACCAGGATCTCGCACCACTGTCCCGGCGGCGCCCCCGGCTTGGTGCGCAACAGACGCCGAACGTGCTCGGCCGCCTCGTCCGCCGGCATCGGCTGATCCAGCAGCACGTATACGTGCATCGAGTGCTCGCGGTTATAGCTCGGCCGCGTGGCGAACCAGACGGGCACGCCGGCGATGCGGATCTCGCGCAGCGCTTCGTGTCGTGTCTCCGGGTCGCAGAGGCGCCGTGGACCGTCGTAGTCGATCACCAAGTGACGAACGCGACCGCGCGCATCCTGCAACGGGGAGCCGAGCACCAGCTGCTGCAACCAGTGAGCCGCGGCGAGCTGCGGCAGGATCACGAGCCCAGGGTGCCAGAACACTTCCTTGTTCCAGTGGCCGCGGCCGTCGCGGATCGTCTGAAAGAACCTCGAGCCCGAGGAGGTGTCGTCGCCGACGTGCGGCACCAGCGCGCGTAGCGCTTCGGCTACCAGCTCCGGCGTCAGCTCGGCGGCGAGGACCTCCGGCCACGGGTGCGAAAAGCTCGGCAGCCGCGCCAGCACCTTCCGCGGCAGCACGGCGCACAGGCCACCGGTGAGCTCCGGGTGCTGGTGCTCTATGTTGCGTAAGTACTCGTAGTGTGGCGGCAGCCGCGATGGCCAGCGCGGAGACAAACCCGCCGCGGGGTTGTCGATCGCTGCGGCGGCGCCAGGATTCTCATTACGGCTTGGTGTCCAGCATGACCACGATCCAGTCGTTCCTAAACTGGGTCTCTGGTACCCATGAGTTCTTGTCTGGTCTTGTTGCTGAAATTGTATATACTGCGAGGTATCGTCACAGTATCTTGTTTTATTACAATGACTTAGAGAAAATGAGTGGCGGAGGGGGTGGGATTCGAACCCACGTGCCGGGTTTTTACGCCGACAACTCGATTTCGAGTCGAGCGCGTTACGGCCGGACTTCGCTACCCCTCCGAGCTGGCCGTCGAGCGCGCCTAGGATAGCATCGGGGCTCTCGTTCTCGTGCCCGGCATCCACGCCCCGGGGCCGGGCAGCAAAGCACCCCAAGCAACCTCTTAGCCCCCCAACCGGGTCAGTAGCCGAACACCACCATCTGCTCGCCGCGTTGCTCGGTCAGCGACTGGAAGTGCGCTACCAGACGGTCGCGACGCTCGAGAAGCGCGGTCAGCTCGCTGTCGCTCAGGTAGTCGCTCACCGCGTCGCTGATCGCCTCCGCTGTAACCGCGCGCATGCTGATCCAGAAGGTACGCTCGATCGCCTGCAGCGGCGCTTCATCGAGGCGCGTGGATACCCGAAATGCGCGCGAGTGATCGGTGAGCCACACCCGCCAGCTCGGGTCGTACAGCAGGTTGCTGCGGTTGCGGTCGGGATTGGCGATGAGCGCGTCGAACGTGTTCATCGTCGCGAGCTGCTTGTTCCAACGTTGCGACGAGGGGTCGGTGAGACCGCGCGTTACCCGATCCGACTCGTTGAACGATGTCGGGATGACGATCTGCAGGCTACCCTCGACCGGGCCGATCTGTCTGCGCACCGCCGGCGGCACCTGGTGCAACCCGAGCAGGGTGCTCAGCTCGTACGCGGCGCACTCGAAAAGGCCGCTGTCGCGGAAGTGAACCTCGGTGCTCCCATCCACGAAGCGTGCCACCCCGAGACGATCTTCGATGCTGCGGAAGACCGCATCGAGCTCCACGGCGCCCAGCCGAAGGCGAACTAGATAGGTTCCGCGGCCGAACTCGTCGGCGTCATTGAAGGCGATCGGCCGCCCGCCCTCGTCGTAGCGTTTCTGCGAGACAATTTCGGCGGAGCGCAGGAACTCCAACACGTCGGCGTCCGACTCGAACGGCAGCGGCGCTCCGTCGGCGTCAGTAAGCAGGCGCGGTGGCAACTGAGCCGTTGGGGCCCCGCCAAGTGTGGCAATGGGCTGGACGACCGTCGTGGATCGCGGGCTCGCAGCGGCTGGAAGAGCGAAGGGGCTCGGCGAGAGGCTCACCGTCGCCACGGCGAGCGAGACCGCCACACGGACTGCTAGTTGCCCAGGTGCTTGTTCCACCAAGTCAGCTCCTCGGAGTACCGGTGCACCATGTCCCAGGGACGCCAGCCACCGTGGTAGGAGTCGGGATAGCGAACCATCCTCGCCGGCACCCTCTGTTTGCGTAGCGCCGTATACATCTGCTCACCCTGTTCGATCGGCACGCGATAGTCGCTCTCGCCGTGAATGATCAAGGTCGGAGTCGAGATGCCATCGGCGTGCTTGATGGGCGATTGCTCCCACAGTAGATCGCCGCTGCGCGGCTTCCAGGGCGGTCCGTAGAACTCCGACTCCTTGGTGCGCGGAATGTCGGCGGTTCCATAGTCGCTGAGCCAGTTGGAGATCCCGGCGCCGGAAATCGCCGCTGCGAAGCGGTCGGTCTGGGTGATGATCCAGTTGGTCAGAAAGCCGCCATAAGAGTAGCCGGACACCCCCAGACGCTCCTCGTCGATGGCGAAGTTCTGCAGCGCGTAGTCGACGCCCGACATCACGTCTTCGTAGTCCAAGCCGCCCCAACCGCCCCAAGTAGCCCACAGAAAGTCCTCGCCATATCCGCTGGACCCGCGCGGGTTCGTGTAGAGCACCACGAACCCCTCCTTCGCCCAGAGCTGAAACTCCAACGAGTAGCGCTCGCCGAAGGCGCCGTGCGGCCCGCCATGGATGTTCAGGATCAGCGGGTAGGGGCCTTCATCCGGTGCATATCCCGGCGGCAGGATGACCCAACCTTCGATCAACGTGCCGTCGTTGCTGGGGTACTCGATCGGGCGGGCGACCCTTGGCATCGTGTTCGCGACCAGCAGCTGGTTGAACCGGGTGAGCTGGGTCTCACCGCTGTCTGGCCGCGTCACGTAGAGCTCCGCCGGCGACGTGCTCGTGGTGGAGGTGTAGGCGAAGGTGCGCGGATCAGCGCCGAAGCTCACGCCCGCGAGCCACCGGCGACCGTCCGTGAGCTGCCGAATGGCGCCGCCGGCAACCGGCACGGAGAAGAGATCGTTTTGGCCGCCGGTCCCGCCGCTAAAGCGCACCGTGCCGTCGGCACTCACTTCATGGGCGCGGGGTCGGAGGTCCCAAGACGCCGTGAGGTTGCGGGCTACACCGCCGGCGACGTCGAGCGCGTACAGGTCGGTTGGTGCTCCGCGGCCGCGCTCTGCTTCGATGACTGCGTCGAGCCCCTCGACGCCCCGATAGACCACCGTCGAACCGTCGGAGCTCCACCGCGGCCGACTGTTGACGAATCCGTCGTCGGTAAGTCGTTCGATACTGCCGGCGAAATCGACCGCCCAGAGGTCGTGCCGCGGGTAGGTGAACTCGTCACGCTGATGCTCATCGGCAGAGAAGACGAGCCGCTCGTTGTCCGGGTGCCACGCTACGTCGCCGACATCGAAGCCCAGCTGGGTCAGCTGGCGCGGCGGCCCGCCGGCGCGCGGAACGAGGTACAGCTCGCGCGGCGGTGACGCAAGCGGATCGGCCGGGTCGGGGAGGTAGCCGCGGCGGTCGAACCGGTACTGGAGCCAGTCGTAGATCAGACCATTGAAGCGATCTCGCAACAGCTGCTCGAGCTCGGAATCTCGTTCATAGCTTCCACGTCCGGAGCGCGTGCGCGCCGCCGCCTCGCCGGTTGGCGGTGTAGCTCGCGTATATGCGATCCAGCGTCCGTCTGGGCTAAAGACCGGGCTGCCCTCGACGCCCTCGATCTGAAACGCTTCGCCACCCTGTTGCAAGTCGAGGAACCAGATACTGCCCGGTATCTCCTGCGTGACCCCGCGTCCGGAGGTGAATGCGAGCAGCCGTCCGTCGGGGCTCCAGATCGGATTGCTGGCGTCGAACGCGGCGCTGGCAAGTCGCCGGGGCGGGATCACGTCGCGTGAATCCGCCAGCCAGAGCTCGGCCCGCCGTGTATTTTCCGCCTCCACGGCCACAGTTCGAACGAACGCCACCGAGCTTCCGTCGGGCGCCATCGCAGGGCTGCTCACGCCGACGAGCTCGTAGTAGTCGGTCAGGCTGACAGCGCGAGTGGCAAACTGGGCGCTGCCATCGCTGCTGATAGAAACTACGGCGGTGATCGCGCACGCGATCACGAGAGCAATGCGGCGTTGTCGGATCATGCTGAGCTCCCCAGGGTTTGTACGCTCGCGCCCGCCCGGATTATAGGCGAGCAGATCGCGGGAATCCCGGAACCGAAGCGAAGCGTGATCGTCCAGAACAACCTCGGCGAGGGAGAAGACGACGATGGGCAAGATCACGGCGCTCGTTACCGGCGCCTCCAGCGGCATCGGTTTCGAGCTGGCCAAACTGTTTGCCGCCGACGGCCACGACCTGGTGCTCACCGCACGGCGCCAGGACCGGCTCCGGCAGCTGGCTGCCGAGCTGTCTGATGCCCATGATGTGGAGGTGGCTGTGATCGCCGCGGACCTGGCCGCGGCTGGCGCGGCGCGGGCGTTGCACGAGAGTGTTCAGCAACGCGGCCTGCAGATCGATGTCCTTGTCAACAACGCCGGGTTCGGGTGCTCGGGAAGCTTCGCCGACACGGATCTCGATCGCCAGCTGGAGATGATCCAGGTGAACGTTAGCGCCCTTGTCGGACTTACCGGCCTGTTCCTACCGACGATGCGTCAACGTCGCCGGGGCTGGATCATGAACGTGGCTTCGACGGCGGCTTTCCAGCCCGGGCCACTGATGAGCGTCTACTTTGCGACCAAGGCCTTCGTCCTCCACTTCAGCGAGGCGATCGCCGAGGAGGTACGTGACGCAGGCATCGTCGTGAGTGCTTTCTGCCCCGGTCCTACGCTGACCGAGTTTCGCGCCGTGTTGCATGGGCGCGACGAACTTCCGGTGCCGGCGGGCGTTCCCGATGCGGCAACGGTCGCCGCCGCCGGCTATGCGGCGCTGTGGCGTGGGCGCAGGGTGTTCATACCCGGGCTCAAGAATCGCCTGATGGCGTTGTCGGTTCGCTGCGCGCCGCGTGCGCTCGTGGCGCAAGCGGTGCATCGGATGCAACAACGTTGACGTAGACCGCCAGGCTGGGCAGTACCTTCATGAGACCCCCCCTTCGACCAACCGTAGTCGGACCGTAACCTCCTTTCCGTCGGCGGGCAATATGCCCGGGCGCACCGTAAAATGCGGCCCACCGGCGACGAAGTCGCGCACCGTATAACGCGCGTTGCCTACTTTGCTGCCCGGGCACGAATAGAGGCATACGACGCAGCCGGAGTGCCACGCATCGATGTTGCCGCGATGGCCGCCGAAGCGCATGTCGAAACCGCGATCTCCGGAATCGTCGAGGAACTCGTCGAGCGCTAGTGGCTGCTCGGATCCCGGCAGCAAGAACTCCAGCTCGACCCTCGGACCCTCGATCGTTCGATCGGGAGCCGCTGCCTCGGTGTCGTGGCGTTGCTCCCAGGTGTCGATGGAGAGTGCATCGCCGGGCGCGGCGCCGAGCGACTCGAGAGCGTCGATGACTTGAATGTCACCTACGCTGGCGACAAAGAGCGCGTGGTCGGTGGCTCGCCCACCGCGCCATACCACGAGGTGGTAGCCGGCGGTGTCTCCTTGAGCAAAAGCGCTCGATTGCACGGTAGCCGGAAATTCGACCGTGTTGCCGTCAACCAGCCGGACCGTGCCGGTTGGCGCCGGCGCGCACGATCCGAGGCTCAGGACCGCTTCGATCGTAGCAGCAAGTAGCCAACGGTCTGGCGTAGATAATCTCAAGCAACCCTCCCCTGCGCTGGGACGTTCTGTCCTCATCAATACTAGGCTGAGCGCAGCGATGATCGAATCACTGTTCCTGGTAATGGCGCTGACTGGCCTGCTGGTCTCCACTTACTTCACCGCGGTAGCGTTCCGCTGGATGCGGCCTGATTCGCAGTGGATCCCGCCGTTTTGTCGACTCGACGAGGGCACCTGCACGCTGGTGGTGTTCACCCCGCAGGCGCGGGTATTCGGTGTGCCCAACTCGTTGTTGGGACAGGTGTACTACCTGGCGCTGCTCATCGGTGTGTCGGACGGCGCCGCCCTGCAACGACCGTGGGTGTACGGCTACCTGGCCGTTGCGGCCGCCACCGTCGTGCTGGCTGCGTATCTGTCTTATTCGCTGATCTACGTGCTCGGTGTCCGCTGTACGTTGTGCTTCACCAGCCACGCGATCAACACGGCGCTCTTTTTGTTGCTGCTCGCGACGCTGTAGCTATCGCGTGAGCAGATCTGCCAGGCCGAGCGACACCAGGCCAACGGCTACTCCGGCGAGCACGTCAACCACATAGTGGTAGCGACCGTACACCGTGCTCACGAACATCAGGCCGCCGATCACGCCGCCCGCGAGGGCGCCACTCACCCCCCAGATCCGCCAACACCAAACCATGAAAACCAGGCAGGTAGAGCTGTGGGCGCTGGGCATCGCCCCCCCTTTGTGCGCGGTCGAGCTCCACATGATCCGGTTCGTCCAACCGGTGATCAGGTGTCCCGGCAGCAGCCGTTCGGCCTCGGGAAGCAGGCCCTCCGAAACCAGAGCCCAGCGTGGCCCCCAGAGCGGCATCCAGGGATAGGCCGAATAACAAATCACGTAGCCCAGACACACGGCCAGTCCCATGGCCTCGAAGCGCTGGAAATCGCCTGCCGCGTACAGCGCGATGCCGAGCACTGGGGTAAAGAACAGGTATAGCCAGTAGGAGATATGCATCAGCTCGTTGAGCCACGCCGGGCGGCCGCGCGCCAGCCACAGGCTGGGATTGCCGAACAGCCGCTGTTCCAGGTCGATCAGCGGCCGGTCGTAAGAGAACTCCGGTGGGTGAAAGAGGTGCAGCGTGTGCCCGGCCCAGGAGTAGGCCCACCAGAAATAGACGATCGGCAGCCACAGGCGCGCGAAGACGAGCGAGCTGCCCGAATTGCCGGGGTTGGCCTGCGCGACGTTGGCCAACCCGAAGAAGCCGATGGCGACGAGCAAGTTCACTGCATGAATGCGCCGTCGGTTGGGCACCGGACGGCGGGCCAGCGCATGGTGCAACGAGTTCACCGCGGCGAACGGAATGGTCAGCAAACAGAGAAGAGTGCCGATCTGAAGCGACAAGACAAGAGGCTCCGCAGGACGCGCTCGACGCGGCGCGAGTGCGACGACGATTCTATTCGTTGCGGCACCGGTGGGTGCCCTACCAGCTGGCTGGAAGTGCACAGCGAAGCCTACGGCAGCACTCCGCCGCGCGAAGATTCACCGTCGGAGACAGCGTATGCGTCTGGACAGCGCTCCTTCGCCTTACTAACCTGATTAGGAGAAACGGGGCGGTCGAATACACTTGCGACGCCAGCAGCGGGGGCAGGCTGGCGTGGCGCGACAGATCGGGGTGGGAATGTTCGACTCGCGTTGGCAACGTGCAGCAGCGCTCTGTCTCCTCGGCGCATTCGTCTTCTCCATACCGGCAGAGGCCCAAGATTTGGGCGTCGCGCCGCCGAGTAAGGCTTGGACGAACGAGGCACAGCTCGCATTGGTCAGTGCCTCCGGAAACAGCGCCGGCACGACGCTGGCGTTCACCGACCGGCTCATCATCAACGGAGACTACTCCGAGATCATCGTCTTTGGAGAAGTCTACCGCTTGACCTCCACGCGACGCGAGCTGGTGAATCGCCCGAACGGTACAGTGCGCGAAACCCTGACCAGCGAGACGACGGCGCGGCGCTACGAGTTCGGCCTCAAGTACCGACAGAACTTCGTCGGCAACGTCTTCTGGTTCCTCGGCGGCGACTGGTTTCGCGACCGCGCTGCCGGGATCGACAACCGGCTGACGGGCCACGCGGGTCTGGGCGTTCGTTTCATCGAGAACGCCCGCGCCACAGTCGTGGGCGAGGCGGGCGTCGGCCTGACGCGTGAGACTCAGGTTTCCGCACCACTGGACAACTATGTGGTGGGTCGTCTAGGCCTCGACATCAAGATGGGGCTTTCCTCCACCTCCGAGTTCAGCGTCGGCGGTGAGTTTCTCACCAACCTGCAGCACAGCACCGATTACCGTTTCAACGGCCGCGCCGCGATCACCGCGCATATGAGCGAGCTCTTCGCGTTGCGTATCAGCGGCATCCTGCGCACCGACAACGTACCGCCGGTCCTGATCATCGATAGCATTCCGGGCAACCCCCCGGCGCCATACATCGTCGGCCGCAGCGACCGGTTGATCATCGGCTCGGTGGTGATGACGTTCTAAGTCGGACTAGCAGGCCGTGGTGAAAGTGTGGTGGGTCTGGCGACAGGGTCTTGCGAAGTGGAGGCAAGGAGAGAGGAGGAGGCGATGGTTACCGCATCGTTGACGAGGAACGACGCAGCATGCGCGCGCAACCCCCTGTCGCCCGGAGGGTAGGGTCGGCCGCATCACCGGCGTACAATACCGCCGAGCCGCGGCGACGACGCCCGGTAACGACTCCAGACCTTGGCTAAAGAGACCGCATGCTCGATCGTCCGCGTCGCGCCCGTCGATTCCTCCCCGTGCTGCTGACGATTGTCACGTTAGGATGCGCGCCGGCAGAGTTGGACACGCCGACGGCTGATGAGATCGAGGCATTGCTAGACACCACCTTTCCGCGTGCCGCCGGCCAGGTCGAGGTGCGCGACATCGAGCGAGCCGACAGCAGCGTGCGCGCCAGGGCGGACTACGCCGGCTCCGATGTAACGCTGCTGCTGGTGGCCGGCGAGTCGGCGTGGATGGTCGACGGGGCCGAGATGGGCGGCAATACCTACACCACCGATCAGCTGCACTCCATCGGCAACTCGCTGGCGCTCATGCAGGAGGTCTCCGATGCGCTGGCGGTTTTCCGTGCCGAGACCGGAGCGTATCCGCGGCTCGAGGACCTGGTGGGCCTGCGTGAGCTCGTTCCCGATTATTACTCGCCCCCGGATACAGGCTTCATCGACGGGTGGGGTAACGGCCTGCGTTACCGGATGCAGGAAGACGAGTACACCCTGACGTCGGATGGGCCGGATGGCCGCGGCGGCACTACCGACGACCTGTTCCTGATCACCGGCCCGGGCGAGGAAGCGGGAGGCTCGGGACAGTAGCCTGCTAGGCCGTGTCGCCGCCTGAGCCGTCGCGTAGCTTCCGGAAGAACGTGCGCAGGATCTCGCCACACTCATCGGGATGCGTCGCGTGCCGCACCTCGCGTAGATGCGGCGCCAGAGCCGGGTCGGGGAAGCTCGATCGCCGAGCCGCAGGCCCCGTAACGCGGGTCCCGTGCACCGTAGATAAGGCGTTCTACGCGCGCCATGATGATCGCCCCCAGACACATAGGACAGGGTTCCAGCGTTACCACCAGGGTCGAGCCGTCGAGGCGCCAATCACCGGCGATGCGACCGGCCTCCCGCAACGCCAGGATCTCGGCGTGCGCCGAGGGGTCGTCGAGCTGCTCGGTGCGGTTGTGACCGACCGCGACCGGCTCGTCGCCTCGTAGCAGGACCGCCGCCGACCGGCACCTCGCTTTCTTCTGACGCCTGGTTCGCCTGGGCGATCGCCAGGCGCATCCACGCGTCGATCTCGAGGAGACGCGTCATACGGAGCAGACCATCACACTTCCCGCCGGTCTGCCAGAAAAACGAAGCGCGCCCCGGAGGACTCGAACCTCCAACCTCCTGGTCCGTAGCCAGACGCTCTGTCCAATTGAGCTAGGGGCGCACTTGAAAAAGCTCGGACCGAGTCGGCAAGCATAGCATCGCGGTTTTGGGGCGGCAAAACGCGCCAGCATGTGCTGCGCCCCAACCGCCGGTAGTCTGCCCGGCCCTGCTAAGCTTAGGCTCAGCGGGGGTGGGTTCGATGCGATCGAGACTCTTGATCGGCTTGCTCGTGGTCGTGGCGGTGGCGCCTGCTCAGGCGCAATCCGAGCTCGACACGCGGCTGCGAATGGCGGTATCCAAGCTCGAACAGGGCGACGCGATCAATGCCCTGATCGATATTGAAGCGATCCTCGCCCGCGACGATCGGTACTGGCCTGCCTACTATCAGGTTGGGCCGCACACAGGTACAGCTCGGCGACGATCTCGGGGCCCAAAGCCTCGTTCCTCCGTGCCGCGGAGCTCAACCCCGGCAATGCGGAGCTACACTATCTCATCGCCACCGTGGGGTGGCAGCTGGCCGACTTCGCGGCTGCCTGGACGCACGGGATCGCCGCCGTCCAGGCCGGCTATGATCGACGTCAGGTCGAGCAGCTGTTTAAAGAGCTGCGGCACTACTCGGACGAACCCGCGGACCTGACACGCCGGCTCGCGGCACCGGGTGTGGTGGTGGTCGAGCTCGGAGCCGACGACGACGGGTATCAGGACGACAGCGAGTTGACGTCGGTAGCGCGCCAGCTGCGATCGGCGATCTTCCGTTCGCTCG
>CBDBHB010000008.1:0-1321902 GCA_965205505.1 Acidobacteriota bacterium | reverse complement strand
GGCGACGCCGACATCAATCGACTGGACGTGAGCCAGCTGCGCCACCACTTGGCATACGTGCCGCAAGACGATTTTCTGTTTTCGATGGCGGTTAGCTCCAACATCGCGTTCGGAGATCCGTCGGCCAGCGGCGAGAGCTTGGCCGCCGCCGCCGTACGCGCCGGCCTCGAGCCTGAAACGAGCGGGCTGTCGCACGGGTTGGATACGGAGGTCGGCGAGCGTGGGCTCAACCTCTCGGGCGGCCAGCGTCAACGAGTGGCGCTCGCCAGGGCGTTGGTAACAGATGCCCCCGTCTTGGTGCTCGACAACGCCCTGTCCAACGTCGACACGCAGACGGAGCGGCTCATTCTGACCGGGCTCACGGAAGAGCGGCAGCGCCGGTCAGTTATCGCTGTCTCTAATCGAATCACGGCGGTCCAAGATGCCGACCGTATCTACGTGATGGATGCTGGCCGCGTGGTCGATGCCGGCCGGCACCACGAGCTCATCGCTCGCCCGGGCCTCTACGCTGCGATGCACGAGCAGCAACAGATATCGGCCCGTTTGGAGAGATACTGAAGTTGCACGCCGGCCAGGAAGCTCGTCGAAGTCGCGATCTGCGCATTCTGAAGCGACTGCGACCGTACGTTCAGCAGCACGTGCGGCTGCTTGTGTTTGCCAGCCTGACGCTGCCCTTGCTCGCCGCGGCGCAGCTCGCAGCTCCGTACCTGCTGCGACTGGCGATCGATCGCCACGTGGCGCCGGCGGCGAGCGGAGACGCGTCTGCCCTCGACGGGCTCTGGGCGCTCATTCTGGTGTTCCTGGCCATCCAAGTAGCCGAGATGGCGATGCGGTTCATACAGCTGTATCTCATGCAGCTGGCCGGCCAGCGCATGATGCACGACCTGCGGATGGCGACGTTCCGCCACCTTCAGCGACTCTCGATGTCGTTCTTCGATCGCAATCCGATCGGTCAGGTGATGACGCGAGTTACCAGCGACGTCGAAACGCTCAACGAGCTCATGTCACAAGGAATCGTAGCGATGGCGCGCGACCTGGTGACGCTGGTCGCCATCGTCGCAGCGATGGCGTGGATCGATTGGCGCCTGACGCTGGCGTCGTTTGTCGTCTTGCCGTTTCTGGTAGCCATCCTTGCAGCGTTGCGGGTCCGACTGAGAGATGCCTACGATCGCTCGCGAACCCTCGTCGCGCGCCTCAATGCCTTCCTGCAGGAATCCCTGACCGGCATGGGGGTGATTCAGGTGTTCGGTCAGCAGGAACGCAAGCGCGACGAATTCCGGGCATTGCGCGATGATCTTCTGCGCATCGATCTGCGCGGGGTCCGCTACTCATCGTTTCTGTCGGCATCGGTACAGGCCGCAACAACCGTTGCCACCGCGCTGGTGCTTGTCTACGGAGGGTTCGGGATCATCGGAGGCACGGTAACGGTGGGGTTGCTGGTGCAGTTTCTCGAGTACCTGCGTCGCTTCTATATGCCCCTCGAGGATCTCTCTGACAAGTACGACACGCTGCAACGCGCGGCCGCATCGACCGGCAAGATCTTCGCCCTTATCGACGAGCCCGTGGAGATTACCAGCGGCGTCAACGCGCCAACGCTCCATTCGTTTGAAGACGAGATCCGTCTCGAGAATCTGACTTTCGCATACGAAGACACGGCGGGCGAGGGGCAGGTAGTGCTCAAGGGAATAGACCTAAGTCTGCGCCGCGGTGAAAAGGTGGCGCTTGTCGGCGCGACCGGTGCCGGCAAGTCGTCGGTCGTCAAGGTGTTGCAACGTCTGTATGAGGCGCAGCAAGGGCGGGTCACGATCGACGGGGTGGATGCTCGCGAGTTCGAGCTCGGATCTCTACGCCGATTCTTCGGTACCGTTCCGCAGGATGTGTTCCTGTTTACCGACACGATCGCCGCCAACATAGGCCTTCGGTCGGAGCACGTCGACGACGAAGCGATTGAGCGAGCCGCCAGCCTCGTCGAAGCAACCGACTTCATCAACGAGCTCCCAGAACGCCTCGAGACACCCCTCGGCGAGCGCGGCGCGAACCTGTCGTTCGGCGAGCGGCAGCTCCTTGCGTTCGCTCGAGCGCTGGCGTCGGATCCGGCGGTGCTGGTGCTCGACGAGGCGACCTCCAGCGTCGATTCAGAGACCGAGTCGCGCATCCAACGGGCGCTGCACAACCTGGTGGCCGATCGCACTGCGCTGATCGTGGCGCACCGACTGTCGACCATACGTGAGGTAGACCGCATCGTGGTGTTACACCATGGCGAGGTGCGCGAGCAAGGCACACACGAGGAGCTGCTGTCGATGGATGGCATCTACGCCTGCTTGTACCGCTTGCAGTACGACAGCGCGACCGATACAGGCCCGGCCGAAGCCGCCGACATCGTCTCGGTGTAGATGAGTTGTCGGCGGCCTGCGACTGGTTAGTCGGCGGCGGCCACCGAGGCCAGCAGGTCCTCGACGGACCAGGGGCTGAGACCCTCGAGCAACTCGGTGATTCGACCGGACGGCCCCATAACCGCAACGCGCAGAGTATGGGCGGGACCATCGTCCTCCATCCAGGTCATGACTCCGAAGCGGGTCGCGAAGTCCATAATCTGTGCTGATGGCCCGGTGAGCACCAGCCAGTCTGATGGGTGTCCAGTCCGGAGCGCGGCGGCGCTTATCGCATCGGAGCCGAGGGCGAAAACAACGAACCGAGTGGCCCGAGGGCTGCTTGCCAGTCGCAGATCGACGGTTACGAGGCGATCCAGCAGCTCGTCGGCGAAGGGTGCCCCGGGCGTTGCAAACGTGAGCACGGCGATCGCACCACGGAGGTCCGCGGCGCGGACTGTGGCGCCGTCGGTATCGACGAATGCGAAGTCGGGAAGAAGATCACCACGCCGTACGGGCGGCATGCGCGGTGAGTCGCTCTGGTCGCGATCAGGCGCCGGGATCGGCGTACAGGCGTAGGTTGACAAGCTGGTCGCTACCAGGGCTGTCGCTAGCGCCATGGCCAGAGGCAATCGGTGAATTACCGTCGGCGTAGGCCCAGCGCCGAGGGTGTCAGCGGCGACGTGCCCTCGACGTAGCGCCGAACGGTGCCGCGGCCGACCAACGATGCTAGCGCTGACCGAACGCTCTCGGCGTCGAGCGGCGTGCGGCCGTCGTAGGCATCTGCCAAGGCGCGCCAAAGCTCCGTTTCGAAGTTGCCGCTGCTGGTCAGTGCCCATTGTCGCTCGAGCAGACGGAAGACTAGCTCGCCCCGCAGATACAGCAGATCGCGCCGGCTCTCGCTGCCCATGCTGGCCTCCGGCAGGCTGCCCGCCCGATAACCTCCAATATCCAGATAACGGCGGTATGCGTCCTGAAGGCGTTGAATGCTCGCCGGCTGGCTGAGCCAACCCACGTCGACCGCCGCCAGCCGTCCCATATGCATCGCCCAGCCTTCCGACAACCATGACAGCTCGCGCGTTACTTGGACGCCCGAGGGCACCCACAGGTGAAAGAGCTCATGCCCTATGAAGACGGCGATGGCCTCGCGCAGTTGCGGGTCGTTAGGCTCGATCCAAGGGCTAGCGCTGGCATACAGGATCAGGGACCGACCACGTACCATGCCGGCGGTCCGTAGTCCGCCGGTGGGCCCGAGCGGTTGCGGCAGCGAGTTCATCAGCGCCAGGGCGGTGGTGCTCCCGGACGGTCCCAGCCCCTCTCGGTGCGACAGCAGCAGCTTGCCTGTGAGGTCGTCGATCGATTCGTTGAGCACGCTCCAGCGTGGGTGCACGGCGAGCTGGAGCCCCGGCACCTCGTCGATGTCCCGGATCTCGAACGGGCCGAGAGCGAAGACGCTCGCGGTCGGATGCTCGGAAAGCTCGAAGGTTCGTGCGCTGCGCGCCCTGGCGGTCGTCGCGACCTTCCAGGGAGTAGGCTGCTCTGGGAGGTTGAAGGCTGCCTGCGCCTCCAGAACAGCGCCGCCTGGTCTCTCGGTCGTACTCATGGCCAGCGCGTCGGGCCGCGTGTAGAAACGCGCCCAGGCGTCGGAGCCGACGAGCACGAGATAGTCGTCTTCCTTCACGCTCGAGCGATAGAAGATGTCGTCACCGGGGCGCGGCCGTAAATCGAGGCTGTAGGCGAGTTGCCAGCTAGAGTCCTCGAGCTCTATCTCGTACCCGGCCCGTCCGTGAAG
Source organism: Acidobacteriota bacterium (assembly GCA_965205505.1). Classification (GTDB taxonomy): domain Bacteria; phylum Acidobacteriota; class UBA890; order UBA890; family WLXD01; genus DASCOT01. Next base: position 1,317,741 of record CBDBHB010000008.1, on the reverse strand, counting down.
TTGTTGCGGCAGTCGGCGCCCGTCCAGCGTACTCGCCTGCACGGAATGAACGCGCTGGGGCAGATCGGCAGGGGCGCCCGGGCCGGCGGCGAACCCGACCCATGCAACGTCGTTCCGCCCACCGTGGACCTCGACGATGACGTCGGCGCCCTGAGTGGTAGGGAAGACGGTGAAGCGTAATGAAAACGGCACCGGCGGCGCGGCGCATGCGCTCGCGCACACCGCCAGGATCGCCAGCGCTGATAGACGACGCAACATTGGCACCAAGCTCAGAGAGTTTTCACCACGGCCTGCTAGTGTCCTGTAACAGAGGTTCGTTGCACATTGCTGGGTCGAGATGGGGGCAAGCTCAAGGCGCGATGAGGATGGCGATGCGGTGGCCATCGTCGACGAATCGCAACGCTGAGATTGCCCCCATATCGACCCAGCCCTCCGGGTGGCCGCGGGACTGGCCACCTCCGGCGTCGGCCCTCCTCTGCGATACGCACAGCATCGCCGTCGTCGAGCCTCCTTGGTTCCGACTCAGTCGCGCGCGCCACAATATGCAACGAACCTCTGTTACAGGACACTAGATGGTAGCAAGCCGGGCAAGCGCTACGAAGGCGATTTTTTCGGGCCGCGAAGGGCCAGGCCGCCGAATCAATGGACCGGCTCCCTGCTGCTACACTGTGGCCGCTCGTGCCAGGGCAACATTGCGCGACGGAGGGGCACGTCGCAGCTACGGCGTGCTAGGTAATTCAAGGGGAAAGGGATGCCGACGGCTGAGCCAGCAACGACCACCGCCGCGGTCGATACGCTTGCCGTAAACACTATCCGGATGCTCGCGGCCGACGCGGTTCAGCGAGCCAAATCCGGCCATCCCGGAATGCCGATGGGAGCCGCCGCCATGGCCTACGTGCTGTGGACTCGGCACATGAAGCACAATCCGCGTAACCCGGATTGGCCGAACCGTGATCGCTTCGTGCTTTCGGCCGGGCACGCTTCGATGCTCCTCTACTCGTTGCTACACCTCACGGGCTACGACCTGTCGATGGAGGAGCTCAAGCGATTCCGACAATGGGGCAGCGCCACCCCCGGGCACCCAGAGTACAGGGTAACACCAGGCGTCGAAACGACGACCGGCCCGCTGGGGCAAGGCTTCGCCAACGCCGTCGGAATGGCGCTGGCTGAGGCCCGCCTGGCTGCCGAGTTCAATCGCGGCGACCACCGCCCAGTCGACCACCACACCTTCGTGATCGCCAGCGACGGCGACATGATGGAGGGAGTACAGGCCGAAGCCGCATCGTTTGCTGGGCATCTCGGTCTGGGAAAGCTCGTCGTGCTGTACGACGACAACAAGATCACCATTGAGGGCGAGACGGCGCTGGCGTTCTCCGAAGATGTTCCGGCGCGCCACCGGGCTTACGGCTGGCATACGCAGACGGTGTCTGACGGCAACGATCTCGATGCCATCGATGCCGCCATCCACGCTGCCAAGGCGGTCGACGACAAGCCGTCGCTGATCGCCATCGAAACGCGCATTGGGTACGGTAGCCCGAATCGCGAGAACACCGCCAAGGCGCACGGTGAGCCCCTGGGTGAAGACGAGCTGGCGCTTACCAAGAGCCAGCTAGGGTGGCCAGCCGAGCCGCCGTTTTACGTTCCGGACGACGTCGCCACCCACTTCCGCCGGGCGGTATCAGACGGAAATAGTCTGGAGGCGTCCTGGCAGGCAGGCATGGAGCGTTATGCGGATGCTCATCCGCAGCTCGCCGCGGAGCTCGATCGCCGTACCCGGCGGGACCTGCCTCTTGATTGGGGTCGCGGCCTGCCTGGCTTCGAGCCGAACGACGGACCTATCGCGACTCGCGCCGCCTCGGGGAAAGTGCTCAATGCGCTGGCCGCCACAGTGCCTGAGATGATTGGCGGTTCCGCCGATCTGGCGGGCTCCAACAAGACGTTGCTCGATGGTCACGATGACCTCGGCCCGGGAGCGTTCGAGGGTCGGAATCTGAGGTTCGGAGTTCGCGAGCACGCCATGGGCGCGATGATGAACGGCATGGCGTTGCACCGCGGACTGCGCCCGTATGGCGGAACGTTCCTCATCTTCTCCGACTACATGCGGCCGGCGATCCGTCTGGCCGCTCTCATGCGGCTGCCGACGATCTATGTGTACACGCACGACAGTATCGGTCTCGGCGAGGATGGTCCGACACATCAGCCGATCGAACAGCTGGCGTCGCTGCGAGCGATTCCCGGGCTGGTTGTGCTTCGACCAGGTGACGCCAATGAGACACGCGAGGCGTGGGCGGCGGCGATCGAAGAGGAAGGGCCGGTCGCAGTTGCGCTGACACGGCAGAAGCTTCCGGTGCTGGAAACTGACGCAGATGCGAGTAACGTTCGCCGCGGCGCGTATATCTTTGCCGACGCCAACGTCGACGGCGAACCTGAGATCATTCTCATCGCCAGCGGATCAGAATTGCAGCTAGTGGTCGGAGCATACGGCCGTCTCCGCGAGGACGGCATCGCAGCTCGCGTGTTGAGTATGCCCTCGTGGGAGTTGTTCGAGCGCCAAGAAACCGAATACCGTGACTCAGTGCTTCCGCCGAGTGTCAAGCGCCGCTTGGTGGTGGAAGCTGGTGCGACGTTCGGTTGGAGTCGATACGCTGGTGATCGCGGGCACGTTATCGGCATCGATCAGTTCGGCGCGTCGGCGCCGTCGCCGGTCAACATGAAGGAGTTCGGTTTCACCGTGGAAAACGTCGAGGCGAATGCTCGCGCTCTACTAGAGCAGGCCTGAGGGCACGGATGAGAACATGGTGATAGCGACCAGGCGGCCAGTAGTCGACAACGACCGGACTGCACAGTTGCGTCGTGTGGCGTTGGGCGCCGATCATGAAGGGGACCAGCTGAAAGACAAGCTCGTTGCCGAGCTAGGCGAAGAACGCCATACCGCCAAAGAACACGGCGTTCATGGGAGCGGATTCGGCGAAGCTGTGGACCTTACCGACATCGTCACGATCGTGGCGCACGCGGTGCTGTCGGGTGAGGCTGACCTGGCCATTGTCGTCTGTGGCTCGGGTGCTGCTGCGAGCATCGTGGCGAACAAGATTCCCGGAATTCGCGCCGCACATTGCCAGAATACCGTGAGCGCGCGGCACGCGCGCCGCATCGCAGACGCCAACGTGCTGTGCTTGGGCGCGCGCGTTCTCGGGCCCGATCTCGCCTCCGAGATCGTACGGGCTTGGGTCGCCAACGAGTTCTCCGGCGACGAGCGTGATCAGCGCCTGCTGGCGAAGGTCGAGGAATTGGAGGGCAGTTTCGACGCGCGTCGCCGGGAGCCGCGGCGGGCGGCGGCGCTGTCCGCCAGCCATGCCGACAGCTGAGCGGGAATACCTTCTCGAGCCGCTCGCAACAGCTGTCGACGCCCGGGCTCAGCGCCTCGATCGTCGAGGCTTCAGCTCGAGGCTCTTTTCGGGCGTCCCCGACCTCTGGGCCTCAGGTGGTGCTGCCCGCGAGTCGGTCGGCTCGCGGCTAGGGTGGCTCGAGCTTCCCGGCACGATGCGCGCTGTGGAGTGGCCAGGCAGGCACACAGGCAGCGTGCTGCTGATCGGAATGGGTGGGAGCAGCCTTGCCGCCCGAGCATGCGCGATGGCGTTTGGCTCGGAAGGGCTCCACATCGTCGATTCGACGGTACCAGATGCGGTCATGCGTGTGGCGCGCGCGATCGAGCTTGCTGGCGCGGCCGTGATTGTGGCCAGCAAGTCCGGGACGACGCTTGAGACGGCGGTGCTGGCCGACTGGTTCCTGCACGTGGCGGCAAGCGAGGGCTCAGCTGTCGAGTTGGTGGCGATCACCGACGCCGGCACAGCGCTGCAGGCCCGCGTCGAGCAGAGGGGCGGTCGGGTATGGTGCAACCCGGCGGACGTAGGCGGACGGTTCTCGGCGCTTTCCTACTTCGGCCTCGTGCCAGCGGCGCTTTCCGGCGTTCCGGTCGCAGCGCTGGTCGATCGGGCCGTTGAGGCCGAATCACGTCGCAGCTCGTCAGGCGACGCCAGCGTGAGGCTGGGGATCATCCTGGCAGAGGCTTTCGTTGCCGGCCGGGACAAGATCACTTTCGTCACCGTGCCGCGACTGTTGGGCTTTGCCGACTGGGTGGAGCAGCTCGTTGCCGAGAGCACGGGCAAGCATGGCAAGGGGCTGGTTCCGGTGGTCCGCGAACCAATCTTCGAAGGGGCTCATTACGGATCGGATCGGCTGTTCGTAATCGTCGATGACACCACTAAGGAAAGTGATCGAACCCGTCTCATCGGTGAGGAGTTGGTGGCGGCCGGACACCCGGTGATCCACTACACGCTATCGGATCCGGCTGACCTCGGAGCCGAGTTTCTGCGCTGGGAGGTTGCCGTCGCTGCCGCGGGAGCGCTGATGGAGATCAATCCTTTCGATGAGCCGGATGTAGCGTCGGCGAAAGTTCGCACACAGGGCATGCTCGATCGCGCTCAGGACGGAAACTGCCTGCCGGAGTCGACTCCAGACTTCGACGACGGCCACGTGAGCGTTTATGCATCGGAGGAGCTGGTCGGCGGGGTAGGCGGCGACGGGGATGCGCTCGGTAGGTGGTTTGCCCAGCAGTGTGCAGCGGCGGCCGACGGCTATTGTGCGCTGTTGGCGTTCCTTCCTGCCGACGTGCACATCATCGCGCTGCTGGATGAAATCCGCGCCCTTGTCGTGGCTCGCTTTGGGCTTGCGACGACACTCGGCTGGGGCCCACGTTACCTGCATTCGACCGGCCAGCTTCACAAGGGAGGGCCGCCGAAGGGTGTCTATCTAGTCTTTACCGCGGACGACGCCGAAGATCTGGATATCCCCGGCCGGCCGTATACCTTGGGAACGCTGGCTCGTGCCCAAGCCCTTGGCGACGTCGAGGCCCTGCGCGACCGTCAACGATCGGTGGTGCGGGTGCACCTGCGCGCGCCGGTCAGCGATTCGCTCGAGATAGTGGTTGATTCGTTGCGTCGGGTAATCCATGTCCGGTAGCTTTCCCGGACTCACCCGGTTTCTCGAGCCGGCGAGCCCCGAGGGCGGCGAGTATGCTCAAGTCATGAGCGACACTAGCGACCCAACCGTTCCATTGTCTGATCTGCCCAGCCACCGGCTGGCGTACCAGGACCCCGATTTCCTGGGCCGTCCGGAAATACGCAGCTACCGACTGGCGCTCGAGTACGCCAAGCCGCAGCTCATGCAGCTGCAGATGAACGTCAAGTCGACGATCGTCGTCTTCGGCAGCGCGCGGATTCCCTCGCCGGAGGACGCGGAGCGCGCTTGCGCCGGCGCCCGGGAGGCGGTCGCCGGCGCTCCGGACGATCCGGATGCTCGGGCAGCGCTCACGCGGGCGCTCAAGCTCTCCGAGCTGGTCCCCTACTACCAGGAGGCAAGGCGCTTCGCGTCAATGGCGGCGAAGTATGAACGCGCCGACGAGCCTCACGATTTCGTCGTGACGACCGGTGGAGGTCCCGGGATCATGGAGGCGGCGAATCGCGGTGCCAGCGAGTCAGGTCAGGCCACGATGGCGTTCAACATCGAGATCGAGCACGAGCAGGTGCCGAACCCGTACATAACGCCCGAGCTGTGCTTTAACTTTCACTACTTCGCTATGCGCAAGATGCACTTCCTGTTGCGGGCGCGGGCGATGGTGGCCTTTCCGGGCGGCTTCGGGACGCTCGACGAGTTGTTCGAGACGTTGACGCTCATCCAGACCGGCAAGATGCGGCGGATCCCGGTGGTGATCTTCGGCCGGGCCTGGTGGTCGCAGGTGGTGAACCTCGAGGCTCTGGCTGCCGCCGGGACGATCAGTTCGACAGACCTGGAGTTGATCAGCTGGGCTGACACAGCTGCTCAAGCATGGGAAGCGATCGACCACTTCTACGAGTCACGCCCGGCAACCGAAGACTCGCCCTTTTGACAGCCGCGCTCGATCTGAGCTGCGAGTTCGATCTACGCGGGCGCGTCTACCTCGATGGGGCAAACCAAGGGCCGATGGCACGCCGAGCGATTGCCGCCGCCGAGCGCGCTCTGGATTGGAAACGTGACCCGTTCGGGCTCGATGATGGAGTCTACTTCGCCCTTCCCGATCGCATTCGCGGAGCGGCGTCGGAGCTGCTCGGTTGCTGTCCACACGACATTGCCGTGGCCACCGGGGCGTCGCATGGGGTCAGCCTTGTAGCCTGTGGTCTCGAATGGAGAGCTGACGATCGCGTCGTCGTACCGACCGGGGAGTTTCCCGCCAACAACCTCCCTTGGCGGGGGCTGCGAGCACTTGGCGTGAAGGTGGAGTTCGTGGACCCCGACGACGTGGTGGCGGCAATCTGCCCGCGCACCCGGGTCGTGAGCGTCGGCCACGTGAACTTCGCGAATGGACGGCGCCTCGACCTCGATGCCATTGGCGCAGCTTGCGAGCAGCACGGCGCACTTTTTCTCGTTGACGCCTCGCAGTCGGTTGGCGCGATCCCGTTCGATGTCGCTCGATGCAAGGCGTCTGTGGTGGCGATCGCGGGGTACAAGTGGCTCATGTCGCCCTACGGCACTGGCGTCACCTATGTGCATCCGACATGGGTCGAGCGGCTCCGGCTTCCGACATTCAACTGGGCGACGATCGTCGGTGCCGACGACTTCAACCGACTGGTGGACCTGGAGCCACGACACCGCCCCGGAGCGATCCGCTTCGACGTACCGGAAACGGCAGCGTTTATCCATGGTGCCGCGATGGCAGAGTCGCTCGAGTTCTTGGTCGAAACGGGTATCGACGCGGTAGCCGCCCACGCTATGGCGCTTCTCGATCGATTGGTAGATGGGCTCCCGGCCAGCTTTCGCGTCGACAGCTCGCTGATTCCCGAACAGCGCTCCACAATCCTGAGCCTCGTTGGGCAAACCACCGAGGCGACGCTCGAGGCTCACGCAAGGCTTCGGGAGGCGAACGTGGGGGTGAGCCTGCGCGAAGGAGGCCTGCGGGTGTCGCCGGGCATTTGGAATACCGTCGGCGACATCGACGTTTTCCTCACAACGCTGAGCGGCTGCTAGTGGCCTGTAACAGATGATCGTTGCATATCGTGGTGGAAGTGTGATGGGTCTGGTTACGCCGCCAAGGGCGCAGATCCAAGGCGCCGCGTCGCCGGCGATGCCCGTGCGCATCGTCTAGGAGCGGCGACGCCGGAGACGCGCCGTTGGCGGCGTAACCCGTAGGGCAAGTGGGAGTCACGGGCGATGGTAACCCCATCGTTGACGAGGAACGACGCAGAATACGCGCGCAACCCCCTGTCGCCCGAAGGGTTACGGCGAGTTGGGGCCATTTGCGGCGTTGGCCTTCCTCGACGATGGCTAGGGCATCGCCAGTGTCAGGCCGCCTTGCATCTGGCCCCAACTCGCCGTAACCGGACCCACCACACTTTCACCACGGCCTGCTAGCCCGTGAGTCCCACTTGCCGGACCCACCACACTTTCACCACGGCCTGCTAGCCCGTGAGTCCCACTTGCCAGACCCACCACACTTTCACCACGGCCTGCTAGCCCGTGAGTCCCACTTGCCAGACCCACCACACTTCCATCACGGCCTGCTAGCATCGCCTTCCTCGCCGCGCCTTGATCTCACCCGCAAATCCCATCTGCGATACGCAACGATCATCTGTTACAGGCCACTAGCCGCGCCACAAGTTTCAACGAACCTCTGTTACAGAACACTGGGGTCCCACCACACTTTCACCACGGCCTGCTAGTCGAGGCGTCGATGTACTGCCCGTGCCGGCGGCAGGTTGGCCCAGACCACCTGTGTCTCCGCACCATGTGCGCCATGCCTGCGCTTGACTCGCCGTACTTCGTCGATGCGTTGACGCTCGGTGATCCTGACCCAAACCCCGAAAACGGTGCCAGGTTGATGTTTAGGAAATCGGTGTACCGTCGTCCTCCAAGCAGGAGGACAGATGAAGCGGAAGAGGTACACGGACGAGCAGATCGCCTACGCGCTGCGGCAGGCTGAGGCGGGCACGCCGATCAAGGAGGTGTGTCGCAAGCTGGGCGTCAGCGAGCAGACGTTGTACACGTGGCGCCGCAAGTTCGCCGGGATGGGCGTGGCCGAACTTCGGGAGCTACGACAACTCCGCCATGAGAACCGGAAGTTGAAGCAGCTGGTGGCAGATCTGAGCTTGGACAAGCACATGCTCCAGGAGGTGCTGTCAAAAAAGGTGTGAAGCCGGCGCGCAAGCGCGAGGTGGTGCGGTACCTGCAGGACGGGTTCCGTGTCAGTGAGCGTCGAGCGTGTCGGCTGATCGAGTTGTCGCGCACCAGCCATCGGTATCAGAGCACAAGGACGGACGACCCCGTGCTGCGGCGTCGTCTTGGCGAGCTCGCCGCGGCGCGTCCGCGGTTCGGGTATCGGAGGTTGTGCGTGTTGCTACGCCGCGAGGGATGGGTAGTGAACCAGAAGCGCGTGTATCGGATCTATCGAGAGGAGGGGCTGGAGGTACGGACCAAAAAGCGACGGCGCAAGCGGGCGAGTCACATACGGCTTGTGCTGCCGCCCGCAGAGCGGCCCAACGAGCGCTGGAGCATGGACTTCGTGACCGATCGGCTCGAGAGTGGCCGGCCGTTTCGGGTGCTGACGGTGGTCGATCAGTTTAGCCGTGAATGTCCGTTACTTGAGCCGGGCGTGTCGATGACCGGCAAGGCGGTGGCTGGAGCACTCGAGCGGCTGTCGTTTGCCGGGCCGTTGCCACGGGTCATCACCGTCGACAATGGCTCAGAATTCTACTCCCAGGCGATGGACTCCTGGGCGTACCGAAGAGGCGTGCAGTTGGAGTTCATTCGGCCGGGAAAGCCCGTGGAGAATGCGTTCATCGAGAGTTTCAACGGACGGCTTCGCGACGAATGCCTCAACGCCAACCTGTTCTTCTCGATCGATGACGCGCGCCGAAAACTGGAGGCTTGGAGGCTTGATTACAATACCCACAGACCACACAGCTCACTGAACGATCGAACTCCTACGGAGTTCGCCAGGGGCTGGCAACCGGAGGCTTCGGAACACCGAATCCTAAACCTCTGACTGGTACTGATTTCGGGGTGGGGTCACAGCACCGAGTTACTGAGATAAGACGTGGTACTAACCGTGGGGTCAGGTCAATCCCCGTGAAGCGCCGCTTGAGCGCTGGCAACGCGATGTACTCGAAATACGTGAACCACCCCCGTCCGTCGAGGAGTCGCGCACCCGTACGGAAGATGTCGTGTACAGCTTCGGGCGCCAGGTTGTTCAGCGGCAGGCTGCAGATGACGAACTGAGCGGCGCTGTCCAGGCTTGCTGCCTGTGCCGGCATCACGTGCACGCGCACGCCATCGCGCACCGCTTCGAATAGCTCGTCGGTGGCCACCCGTTGCTGCAGATAGCTCGCGAATCCGTCATCGATCTCGTAGCAATCGAGCATGTCGCCGGGCCGTAGGAGGCGAGCGATCTCACGCGTGATGGCGCCCGTACCCGGGCCCATCTCGACAATCTGAACCGGTTCCGCTGAGGTAGTTCTTCGGTGCCGTCGCAGTGGGCGGACCATGGCCGTGGCCAGGTATCTGGAGGATGGCGTCAGTGCCCCAGTCGTGGCGGATTGCCGCCGGAACTGTCGCCAGAACCTCGCTCGCTCTCGTAGGCTCACGTCGTCAGCGTAGCCTGCGCGCCGAGCGGGTGCCGTCGATGGAATCGTCCAACGGCGCGTCGGCCCATTGACGCAAGACGTGCCCCGGTCCATAAGAGGATCCGAGAGGCGCGAAAAACGAACTCGTATGCGTACTATATTCGCCGTAAGACGAACATCAAGCGAAGTTACCCGGCGATGTTTCAGGATTTCTTGCCGGGTGCGGTTGGTGGCAGGTTCGTGAGTGACGAGAGGTATCTCATGGCCAGGAAAAGGGCCGAGAAGAAAGTGGCGAAGAAGAAGGCCGCGGTGAAGAAGAAGGCCGCGGTGAAGAAGAAGGCCGCGGTGAAGAAGAAGGCCGCGGTGAAGAAGAAGGCCGCGGTGAAGAAGAAGGCCGCGGTGAAGAAGAAGGCCTGCGGTGAAGAAGAAGCCTGCGGTGAAGAAGAAGCCTGCGGTGAAGAAGAAGCCTGCGGTGAAGAAGAAGCCTGCGGTGAAGAAGAAGCCTGCGGAAGAAGAAGCCTGCAGTGAAGAAGAAGCCTGCAGTGAAGAAGAAGCCTGCAGTGAAGAAGAAGCCTGCAGTGAAGAAGAAGCCTGCAGTGAAGAAGAAGCCTGCAGTGAAGAAGAAGCCTGCAGTGAAGAAGAAGCCTGCAGTGAAGAAGAAGCCTGCAGTGAAGAAGAAGCCTGCAGTGAAGAAGAAGCCTGCAGTGAAGAAGAAGCCTGCAGTGAAGAAGAAGCCTGCAGTGAAGAAGAAGCCTGCAGTGAAGAAGAAGCCTGCAGTGAAGAAGAAGCCGCGGTGAAGAAGAAGACCGCGGTGAAGAAGAAGACCGCGGTGAAGAAGAAGACCGCGGTGAAGAAGAAGACCGCGGTGAAGAAGAAGACCGCGGTGAAGAAGAAGACCGCGGTGAAGAAAGCTGCCATCAAGGTAGTCGGCCCATCCGCGACGACACAGGAGGCGGCGCGCCCTAAGCCGAGGCGTCGTCGGATCACGAAGATGACCGTGCAGGAGGCGGCAGTCTCGCTGGCCTCGCTCGACGGCACCTGGGACGATTTCGCGTGGCTGGAGGCGCTCTATCTCTACGGCTCCGGACTGCGGTCCACCAAGGCGCACCGAGAATTCTCGTTCATGGTGATCTACCGTGGTCTGGCGCAGCCGGCTCAGCAGCGCCAGGCGGAGAGCGACCTGGAAAAGCACCTCAAGACGGCCGTCCCGATCCGCCGGCGGCTGAACTTGCTGCCCGACCTGAACATCATCGAGATGGTCAGCGCCGAGAACCCGGCGTTCGTGGCTCTGTTCGGACCCGCCATAACGATCTACGTCCGAAGCGGCTAGCGGACCGAGGTGGGAGCGTTGCCGGCCGAAACCCTTCGGCCTGCTAGCCGCCGACCGAGCCGTTTCTGGCCGGAGCCGGCATACAAAGCTCGTAAAGATATCGGCCGACCGGCCAGGCAAGCACGCCTGCGGTTTACTCGGGCACCGGCCTGGGACCATGAGCAAGAGATGATGCGACGGTTTTCCGTGGCCCTGGTAGTTGGGCTCGCCGCGAGTGGTACGGTCGCCCGTGCGACCCCCTTCGAGCGCGTCGTCAGCTTGGCGCAATCGGATCAGGTCGTCTCCAGTGTCGACGTTTCCGAGTCCGTCGTCGCCCTGACCTTCGACGACGGCCCGCGCGATCCTGACACTGCCCAGATCCTCGACGTCCTGCGGGATCATGGCGTGGTCGCGACGTTCTTCCTGATCGGCGAGAACGTGGCGCGTCACCCGGGGCTGGCCAGACGGATCGTGCGCGAGGGGCATGCCATAGGCAATCACTCGTTCACGCATCGATCGCTGCCGACGCTGGCAGACGCACAGATCCGCGCCGAGATTGAACGCGCCGCCGAGGCGATCCGTAGAGCGACGGGACTGCGCCCGTGGCTACTGCGGCCGCCCTACGGAACCATGGACTCACGGCTGCGAGGTCCTGACCTGACCCCACGGTTAGTACCACGTCTTATCTCAGTAACTCGGTGCTGACAAGGGGTTGTTGAGGCCGGCGAAGCGGAGCGTAGCCGGCTTCAACAACAGCGCCTCCGGGGCCGGTGGTCGGTAGCCCAACGAGCTGTGCGGTCGCATGCGGTTGTACTGCTGCCTCCATCTCTCGATCAGAACCTTTGCCTCCTTGAGCGTGTAGAAGATCTCGCCGTTGAGCAGCTCGTCTCGGAGCTTGCCGTTGAAGCTCTCCACGTAGCCGTTCTCCCACGGCGAGCCCGGCTCGATGAACAGCGTGCCCACACCGAGCCTACCGAGCCAGTCGCGAACCGCCTCGGCGGTGAACTCCGGTCCGTTATCGGACCGGATGTGCTCAGGTATGCCCCGGTGCACGAACAACCACCCGAGCCGCTCGAGCACGTCCTCACAGTTGAGCTTCCGTGCCACGTCGATCGCCAGGCTTTCTCGTGTGTACTCATCGACGATCGTCAGCAGCCTCATAGCCCGACCCTCGTGCGTCCGGTGATGAACGAAGTCATACGCCCAGACGTGATCTTTGCGCTGTGGTCGCAGCCGGATGCACGAGCCATCGCTGAGCCACAGCCGGGCTCGTTTGGGCTGCTTTGTCGGTACTTTCAGCCCCTCACGCCTCCAGATACGCTGCACTCGTTTGTGGTTCACCCACCAGCCCTCCATACGCAACAACGCCGTCACTCGCCGATACCCGTAGCGCCCGTATTGTCGGGCTAGATCCACGATCCGCTCCGTCAACATCTGCTCATCGCCCGGTTCTCTTGGCATGTACCTGTGTGTCGTGCGTGGTTGTTTCAGTACCCGGCACGCCCGCCTCTCGGAGACGCCCAGCCGCCCCCGTACATGCGCCACCGCCTCGCGCCGTCGAGCTGGGCTCAGAAGTTTCCCTCCGCGACTTCCTTCAGGATCGACAGGTCGAGCTCTTTCTCCGCCACCAGTTTCTTGAGCCGGGCGTTTTCTTTCTCCAGCTGCTTGAGCCTTCTGGCCTGGTTGACCTTCAGCCCCCCGTACTCCCGCCGCCACCGATAGTAGGTGTGCTCGGTGATCGCTAGCTTGCGGCAGGCATCCTTGACCGTCCCGCCTTGCGCCTGCTCCACTTCAGCCTCCCGGAGCTTGCGTACGATCTGCTCGGCGCTGTGCCTCTTCGTCGGCATTCTGACCTCCCCTTTTCGACCCAGATCGTGAGATTACCTCTGGATCCGTTTTGGGGGGTCAGGTCAGTGCAGGCAAGGGATTGGAGCACACGGTCGGCTCAGCGCGTGGCGCTGCGCACCCTTACTCAGGTTCGCCCGGGCTCGATCGTCCTGCTCCACGACGGAGGCGGCGCGCGGGACCATGTGGTCACCGCGACGCGGTGGATGGTCGCCAACCTCTCTCGGCGAGGGTTCAGGTTGGTCACCGTGCCGGAGTTGTTGGCGATGCAGCACTAGCTCACATCAGCCACGCCACTCACCGTGCCGGCGGCCGCTTGCACCTGTAAGCTATTGGTTACCCCTTCCGGATGGCCTCAGGAGGCCGCTCTCTGATGCACAAGCCCGTGGTAGCCATTGGTGTTTCGTGCGTGCTTATGGCATTCGCGACGGCATCCGCGCAACAGCGAACCGCCCGCGAGGCGCTCCGTGAGCCCCCTAACGGCTGGGATCGCTCACAGCTGATTCGAAGCTCGACGGCGGGGGCGCTCGACGAGGCTACCGCCCCTCTTCGCTGCGCCACGAGGCCCGTTGGCGAGGCCGAGAAGGACCTGGTGGAAATGGTGGTTGCCAGCCAGCTGCCGCAACGTGACGCAGCGGCACTAGCGGGGAAGATCACCATTCCGGTGACCTTCCACATCGTGCGGAAGAAGAACGGCACCTTCGATGTCAACTGATCAACAGGTTGACGACCAGATGGCCGTTCTCAGCGACTCCTTCAGCAGCAAGGGGTTCAAGTTCAAGCTCAGAGAGATCATCCGCCACGACGACAATCGATTCGCCACCAAGTGCTTGGACTTCGGCGTCGAACGGAGCTTCAAGAGAAGGCACGCCGTCGATCCCGCAACCACCCTCAACGTCTACACATGCCGACCGACCAACTCGATTCTCGGCTACGCGTGGTTTCCCAACGACTGGGGAGGAGAGGCTGATCCGATGCATGGGGTCGTTATCCACTACGCATCGATGCCCGGCGGTGCCTTCGCCCGCTTCAACGAAGGCGACACCCTGACGCATGAGGTGGGCCACTATCTGGGCCTCTATCACACCTTTCAGGGTGGCTGTGTAGGGTTGGGGGACCGCGTGGACGATACCCCTGCCGAAGGAGTGCCGACAGAGGGATGTCCGACGAAAAAGGACTCGTGTCCGGACCTGCCGCGGCGCGACCCGACGACCAACTTCATGGATTACGCCGACGATCAGTGCATGGTGCGGTTTACGGGTGGACAGAAGGATCGCATGCTGAAGCAGGTGTCGGTATTCCGTCCGACCCTACTAGCGCAGTGACGGCGGGGGTTGCTGAGCACATCTGGTTGCGAAGTTAGCTAGTGCGTCACCGTACTTATGATCAGGAGCACTAGCCACCGCGGGCGCCTCTTCTACAGCGACGAGTTCGTGCTGCCGTTGCCCTCCGGACATCGCTTCCCGATGGCGAAGTACCGTCAGTTGCGCGAGCGCTTGCTCGACAGCGGTGTAGTTTCGCACACCGATCTCGAGGTGCCCGCCGCCGCCACGGACGACCAGCTCCGGCTGGCTCATACAGACGAGTACATCCAGCGTGTGACCGAGGGGCTGCTGACGTCGAGCGAGATCCGCCGCATCGGCTTTCCGTGGTCACCACAGCTCGTCGAGCGGTCGCGTCGGTCCGTCGGCGCGACGATCGCCGCGTGCGCAGCAGCGCTTGACTATGGCGTAGGGGTGAACCTCGCTGGTGGCACGCACCACGCGTTTACCGATCGTGGTGAGGGCTATTGCGTCTTCAATGATGTCGCGGTGGCGATTCGCGTGCACCAACGCGAGCAGCGAGCCCAACGGGTGGTGGTGGTGGACTGTGACGTACATCAGGGTAACGGAACTGCGGCGATCTTCCGCGGCGATCCAAGCGTGTTTACGTTCTCCATGCACGGGCGACGCAATTTCCCCTTCCGCAAAGAGGCAGGCGACCTCGACGTCGCGCTCGACGACGCCGTGGCCGATGTCGAGTACTTGGACGCGCTCGAACGCGCCCTGGCCGACGGGCCGGCGCACCATGCGGCGGACCTGGCCGTATACGTTTCGGGGGCGGACCCGTTCGCCGGTGATCGACTCGGGCGCTTGGCGCTGTCGAAGGAAGGTCTGGCAAGGCGCGATCGCTATGTGCTCGACTGGTGTCGCGATCGCGGCGTTCCGGTGGCGGTCGTGATGGCCGGCGGATACTCGACCGAAATGGCGGATATCGTCGATATTCACTGCGCTACCGTCGCCCTAGCGCTCGAAGGCACGCCGGTGCCAAGATCATAGCGGTGGTCTCGTACGCTGCTGAAGACAGCTTTTAAGAGCAGGCTCCTCGCTGGAGACCTTGAGCATCGTGACGAGTGCGCTAAGGTACAATTACATCGTTTCTGGACACACAGGGTCAGGCCGACAGGAGGCTTGCATGCTCTCACCGACACAACGCTTCTCGACAATGTTGACCTCCGTCTTAGCCGCTGGCCTCGTGCTGACGACCGCGCCGCCGGCCCGGGCTCAGGGGATCGCCGACTGCAGCGTCGGCGGCAGGATCCAAGACACCTACGGGGAACCAATTCCCGGGGCGCGGGTGATGATCACCGACCCCGAGTACGGGCGTGAGCGCACCCTGACCGCGGACGAGAACGGCGAGTTCCAGGGCCGTGGCTTCTACGCCACCTTGGACTACAACGTGCGCGTCGAGGCAGATGGCTACGACACTGTGTACAACAACGGTGTTCGGTTCAGCCACGGGCCCAACAACTACGATGCCACACTGGCGCTGGGAGTGCCTGCGGATCTGGTGGACTACGATGCCCTCAACAAGCTCTATGAGGAAGGCTTTGCCGCCTACGAGGCAAAGGACTGGGCCACCATGGAATCCTCAATCGACGAGTTGCTGGAGGGCATGCGAGGGGTCAGCGGCGAAGACGTAGATACGATGCGGGTGAGCGCCCACGAGATCCTGGCGCTGGGTAGCTTCGAGCAGGGCGACCACGACGCCACGCTGGCTGCGACCGACGAGATGTTGAAGGTGAGACCGAACAGCCGCTCGGCCCACCAGCTGGCGGGACAGGTTTACACCGCCAAGCAGGACTTCGAGGGGGCGCTGCCCCACCTCCGAATAGCGGCGGCCCAGTCGCTCGACAACCCCGAGCTGCAGTACAACGCCGGTGCCGTCATGCTGCAGCTGCAGCACATAGAAGAGGGCATCGAGCACATGGAGCGTGCGCTGGCCTTGCGGGATGAATTCCCGGTGGCTCGCAAGAACCTCGGCTATGCGTACTTGCAGACGCAGGAGTACGACAAGTCGATCACGATGCTCGAGGGATACCTGGAGCAGGCGCCGGACGCCCCGGACCGCGACAACATCGAGCAGATGATCTTGGCGCTCAAAGCGCAGATCGGGCAGCAGTAAGACTTCGCCAGCGGCCACCGATGGCGCCCGCTGCGGTCAAGTCGTAGCCGGGACGGAAGCTTCAGCTCTGCGGTTGCCAGGTCCATGTGACATCGACCTGCTGGTCGAACTTCACCAACAGATAGGTGTCCTCAGGGAGCTCGACGTCCTTGCCGCGGCCGCCGGCGATCGCGCCGCCGGCGCCGACCACGAGGCCGACGAGCAGCCCCGCAGCGCCGCCGATGATGGCGCCCAGGGCGCCACCGATCGCACCACCGATTCCTGCGCTCTTGCCTTTGTCGTCCTTGCCTTCGAGCTCGCCGCCTTCGGCGACCCCGGTAACGGTGGCCAGCGCTGGCGTCGA
Organism: Acidobacteriota bacterium; assembly: GCA_965205505.1. Lineage (GTDB taxonomy): Bacteria > Acidobacteriota > UBA890 > UBA890 > WLXD01 > DASCOT01. Next base: position 1,301,150 of record CBDBHB010000008.1, on the reverse strand, counting down.
ATCTCCGTCGCCGCTAACGAGCCTATCGATGACGAGCGTGAGCTTGCCGCCGCGGCTCATGCCGCGGGCGCGCTCGACGTCGGCGACGCGACCGACGAGCGTCGAGCCGGCAGGAACCACCAGCTGGCCTTCCACCAGTATGTCGTTCACCAGCGCGGCCTCGAACGTGTCGCCGACGTTGGCATCAGCCGAGCTGAGCCAGCCTCGCAGCGCGACGGTGGCGCGTGTACCCGAGGGAATGTGCGTATCGGCGCTCGCCTGGGTGGCGAGCACGGGTACCGCGGCGATCGACAGCGCACAGAGAACAGCGATCATGCGTGTGGCTTGCATCAGAATCCCCTTGCGGAACCTCCGGCAGCCCTATCGAGACTGCCGGTGTCCCCCTTGCTGACTAGGTAGCGTCGCCCCTAAGACAGTCTAGCAGGGTGCTTCGAAGCTCTGGTGGGTCCGGCGTGTGGGTCCATCTACGTGGTTGGCCCCCGGCGCCGACGTCGCCACTGGGTGAACCGCACTCCTAGCCACACGAACAAGGTGAGGATGAAGGGAGAGCCAACGAGCAGCCAGATTGGGCGGACCAGGATGCCGAACAGCAGGGCGACCACGGCGAGCACCAGCACGACCCCCACCGTCCACGGCGGGTGCTGAAACGTCGGCGGGTATCTTGATCCGTCGATCGGCGGTCCGAGACGCGGGTCGAAATCGTCAGCCGCCATCGTCAGCCGCTACGCTCGTCGGGACGCGTCGGCGGTGTGCCGCCGAGGCCTCCGGACATGCCGTCGAGGATCGACGAGACGATCTCCATCCGCGTCGGGTGGTAGTACTCGGCGGCAGCACCGTCATGAACCGTATGACGGTGGTCGATCAGGTATGCCGGAAGGTGGATCAGGTTGCTGGCGTCGTCGCAGAGGAGCCCGGCGCCCAGGAGGCTGTGGGTTTCAGCGTCGGCGATGAACTCGCCGAAGCCGTGGTCGTCGCCGCCCAGGTGCAGCTTGCCGACGAGCCGCGAGTCCTTGGAGCCGTATAGCAGCTGGTGCCCCATCGCTGTTGCTGCCTCGGGTGTCACGCCAGCGTAGGCGAACTCGGGATCAGAGAATACGACCTGGATGTCGGAGCGCCGATCCCAGATGCGGGTGCCATCGGTAACGGCGTTCTGCGCGGCGATGCCCGCCTCGATATGTGCCTGATGCACCACCATGCGCCTACCGATCACGTCGCCGGCGGCGAATAGGTTGTCGGTGCCATCCAGGCGCAGGTCCTCACTCACCGTCATCCTTCCGCTGGCCAGCTCTATCCCGGCCAGGTGGAGGTCGAGCGTGTCGACGGCCGGCCTGCGGCCGGCCGCCAGCATTGCGCGTGCCGCCGTGACGGGCTCGAACCCGTGCGCCCCCTCGGTCTCGACGACGTACATGCCCTCGCGGTCGCGCCGTACCCGCTGCGCCGATGTTGCCTGCAGCATACGCACGCCCTCGCGCTCGTAGATCTGTGCCAGCCGTTGGCCGAAGCGCTCTGGATACTGCGACAAGGGTCGCGATCGCGCGATGATAGTCACGACGCTGCCCAGTCGCGCGTAGCGCAACCCGAACTCGAGTCCGATAGCACCGGCACCGATAAGCACGAGCGACTCTGGCAACGCCGTGTTCGCGAGAATGTCGTCGTTGGTCCAGATCTCGTCGCCCAGCTCGGACAGCCCGTCAATCGCCGGTCGTTCCGCTACAGAACCGGTGGCGATGATGGCGGCGTCGAACGGATACGTTCGACCTTCGGCGCTGAGCGTGTGCGCATCCATGAATCGCGCGTTGGCCCGTACGATGACGAACTCATCGCTCTCGAAAGCCGCGATCGCCTTCTGCCGATAGGCGCGGAAGCGGGCGATCTCGCGGTCCTTCCAGGCAACGATCTGTCCGAGATGGGCCTCAGGCCGGAATGGCTCGACGCGCAGCAGGCCCTGACGACGGGCGTGATGCATGGCGTCGATCGGCTCGAACATCGCCTTGGACGGCATACAGCCACGGTTGACGCACAGCGACGCCATATCGGCGTTGTCGCCCATGAAAAAGAGCACGCGGGCGCCGAGCTTGGCTGCTGTTTGAGCTGCCGTGAAGCCCGCTGAGCCGCCACCCAGGATAGCGATCGTGCGCTGCGCGCCCGTCATCGACTCAAGGCGCTACCGCCCTGCGTATTCCATTGTCATCGGATCCGGCAACGCGATGCGGGTGATGCTGCCGCCGCTCGCCATCGCCTCGAGCGAGAACTCCGGATTGTCCATATCGCCTGCGAGAATGTTGTCGACATTGCCCACGGCGAGGATTACGAGCCGGTCGGGATGTAGGTACTCCTGCGCCACTCGAAGCACGTCGGTGGCGGTTACCGCTGTCATGTCGTCGCGGTAGCTCGACACGAGGCCGATATCGCGTCCCTGTAACTCGAGGTTGGCGAACAGTCCGGCGATCTGTCCGGCGCTGGCGAAGTTGCGGCTGAACGTGTCGATGAACGAGGCCTTCGCGTTGATCAGCTCCTCGTCACTCACTTTCTCGGTACGAATGCGAGCGATCTCGTCGATGACGATGCTGGTAGCCCGCGCGACCGCCTCACTCCGTGACTGGAAGAAGGCGCGGAAGCTGCCGTCATAGTGCGTGCCGAGCCCGAATGCCGATCCGGCGCTGTAAGCGAGCCCCTCATCAGATCGCACGCGTGACAGGATGCGCGACGTAAAACCGCCTCCCCCGAGGATGTTGTTCATGATCTGCAGGGCGAAGCGATCGGGGTTACTGATAACCGTGCTCAGGTGCCCGATCGATACGCGGCCCTGGTTCACGTCCTCCTTGTGTACCAAGTACAGGCCGGGCTGCGGCTCGAATCCCGGCTTCGGCACGTCACCAGGTGCCTCCGCGCGGGGCCAGTCGGACAGCCGCACCTCGATCTGGCCGAGGATCTCTTCAGTTTCGACGTCGCCCGATATCGCGAAGATGAAGTTGCCCGGATGGACGGCATAAGCGTGGAACGCGAGCAAGTCCTCGCGTGTGATCGCGTTCAGCTCGGCCTCGGTCGTGGCGTGGGTGCTGAAATGGCTGTCGCCATAGAGTAACCGGCTCCACTCGCGCCGCTCGATTCCTCCAGTATCGTCGTTGCGTTGCTCCATCCGCTGCAACCGCTGGCTCTTAGCCAGGTCGATCCGCTCCTGATCGTAACGAGGCTGGCGCAGGATCTCGAAGAACCTATCGAGACAGCGATCGAGGTCCTTGGCCAGGCAGTTCATGCTCGCGCTACCTCTTGTCGAGCCGATGCCTGTGCCGATCTGCGCGGCGAGGAAATCGAGCTCCTCGTCGAGCTCGGACGGCGACAACGAGGCTGCGCCGCCGGCGCGCATCTGGCTCCCGGCGAGGTTTGCGACTGCCGGCTTCAGCATCGCCGGGGCGGTGTACTCGCCGCTGCGAATCAAGATTGCGATACTGACGAGCGGCAGCGCGTGATCCTCTACCACGTAGGCGACGGTCCCCGTACTGAGCTTATGGCGCAGCGCCGCTCCGTCCGGAGGCTGGAAGTCGAGCTCCGGAAAGGAGATCTCGAGTGGATGCGAGACGATCTCCTGTTGCGCAATGACGCCCGTCGCCATCGCCAATAGCCCAATCATCGCGAGCGTTGGCGGGCGAAGGCCGCTGACGGTCTTCATTCCTGCTCTCCCTCGAGCTCTTCGATACGCTCGCTGATCAGCTCCAACATGAGTTGGAACATGTCTTGGTTTTCCTCGGGGACTTGCGCCGCCATCGCGGTCGTCTGGGCGAGCTGCTGGCGCATTTGGTCGAGCTGGTCAGGCGCAGCTTGGGCGAGCTGCTGCCGGACCATGTTGATCTGTTGCCGCTCCTGATCATCCAGCCCGGCCAGGCGTGGATCCTCGGGTTCGGAGCCCTGGCTGCGGTAGTAGATCGCGACGGCGCGGGCTTCGGGCTCGAAGTAAGTATTGGCCACGCGCTGGATGTCTTCGGCGCTGACCGCCTGGAGCTTTGGGCCGGTAGTATTGATGGTCTCCCATCCTCGATAACCCTCGGCGACCAGCAACTGTAGCAGCAGGCCGAAGCTGCTCTGCAACCGTCGGAACTCGGCCGCGGCGTTCTGGTTCTTTACCTTCTGAAGCTCGCGATCGGGGACAGGCTCGGTCTTCAACCGCTCGAGCTCAGCGTAGATCCCGGCCTCGACCTCCTCCGGTGTATGCCCTTGTTTGGCGGTGCCGTGAATCTCGAAGTAACCGTCCCATTTGCGGCCGTTCTGTGCGCCCGATACAGACGTGGCGATTCCCTGCTCCTCGACCAGCGACTTGAAGAGCCGGCCCGAGCGTCCGGAGAGCAACTGCCCCAGGACCAGCAGGGCTGGCTCGTCGACATGGCCGTCGGCGACACCGTGGTAGCGGATTCTCACCTGCGGGTTCGTATCGGCGTAGCCGATCATGCGCTTCTCGCCCTGCTGTTTCACCTCCCAGGTGCGAACGGGCTCGGGCTCACGCTCGCCGCGCGGAATACGACCAAAGTAGCGCTCAGCGAGGGCGATCGCCTCTTCGGGATCGAACCCTCCTACCAGCGCCGCACTGATGTTGTTGGGTGCGTAGTTGACGTCGAAGAACTCGAGCGCTTCTTCGCGCGTCAGCCCGTACAGATCGCTGGGCCATCCGACCACTGGCCACGAATAGGGCGACGACTCCCAGAACGTCGCCTCGAACTGTTCGTCGAGCAACCCAGTTGGGGTGCTGTCGGTCCGTAGCCTGCGCTCCTCGTGCACAACGTCCCGCTCGCTATAAAACTCGCGAAAGACGGGGTTCATCAGGCGATCGGACTCCATCCAGAACCATAGCTCCAGCTTGTTTGCCGGCACGTTGATGAAGTAGACGGTGAAGTCGTGGTCGGTTCCGGCGTTCATGCCGGAACCGCCTTCGCCCGTGTAGATGCGATCGAAATCGTCCTTGATGATGAGCCCGCGCTGTTCCCCCAGCGCGCTCTCAAACTCCTCCAGGAGTTCTTGGTGGGCTTGCGAGCGGTGCTCCCGGTTGCGCCAGTCGTCGATCTCGCCGACCCGCTGTTGCCGCAGCAGCTCCTGCTCGTGCTTGCGGATCTCGGCGCGGAGCCCGTCCAGGTGCTCGATCACTCGCCGGTCCTCGGCGGCGTCGATCGTGCCGATGGTGTCGGTGCCCTTGAACATCATGTGCTCGAAAAGGTGCGCCACGCCCGTAATGCCAGGGTGCTCGTTCACCGAACCCACCTTGGCGATCCAACCGGCAGAGATGTTGGGGTCGCCCGTTCGCGGAACCAGCAGGACAGTCATTCCGTTGTCGAGCACGTGGACAATCGGTTTCACTTGCTGCGCCAGCGCGCCGGGAGCCACGCCTAGCAGCACGGCCAGCATCATGACGATTCGGCGCATCGAGTGCCTCCAGCGGCGAAGCACGGCGAAAGGGACGCTCGGGCTCCGCCAAAAAAAACGGGTTCAGTCAGCAGTCCGTCGACTCGGCTACCTGGTAGGGTCCGACCATCAGATTCTAGCCGTATCCGGCACGTCGCGACTGTGCCGACGATGACATCCGTGACATCGGACCGGGCCAGTGCGCCGTAGCGCGGCGCAGTGCTGATCGTCTGTTGCTGTTGCCTATACAGGAGAACACGGGATGACGGCCCAACGTCGAGCGAACTCCGACCAGATGATCGGGATCTTGGGAGGTAGCTTGGTGCGCGTGCTGTCGGAGATCTGGCGACGACACGATGCCGGGGAGGCGGCCGCGGGCGCGGTTGGGTGACGCTGTCGATACGGGTGCTGATGAATGTCGATGCCGCGGGACGCACCGGCGACGATGCAACCAAACCTTTCGGATCAGTCGCTGCCGCACGGGTGCAGGCGTTTCACAGCTCGTTGGCGGACTATGCGCCAACGCCGTTGGTGCCCCTACCGGGGCTTGCTGCCGAGCTGGGTGTCGGGGGCATGCGCCTGAAGGATGAATCGCACCGCTTCGGGCTCGAGGCGTTCAAGGCCCTCGGGGCGAGCTGGGCGATCTCGAGGGTGGTCGAGCGAAACGCCGAACCCGTGTTGACGTTTGTTACTGCAACCGACGGCAACCACGGGCGTGCCGTGGCCTGGGCGGCGGCGCGCCTCGGCCATGCCGCCGTCGTGTACCTGCCCCGCGAGGCGAGCGACGCGCGCCTCGCGGCGATCGTCAAGCTCGGAGCTCGGGCGAGCCGTGTGGAGGGGACGTTCGACGAGGCCGTCGAACGGGCACGCGCCGACGCCGACGCCAATGGCTGGGTGTTGCTTCAAGACATGGCGTGGCCGGCGTACGAGCAAATCCCGCGCTGGGTAATGCAGGGATATCTCACGCTGATTCACGAGGCTATGGACCAACTCGGGGAGGAGCTTCCGACACATGTCTTCCTGCAATGCGGCGTGGGCTCGTTTGCCGCATCCATCACCGCGTATCTCGTGGAGCGCTTCGGCGCCGAAAGGCCGGCGGTCTTCGTGGTCGAGCCCGAGGGGGCCGGGTGCGGGATGGTGGCAATGGAGAGAGACGAGCTGTTGCCCCCGCGACTCGCTGATGCTCCGCATACATTCATGGCGGGCCTGTCGTGCGGACAATTGAGCACCACGGCTTGGACGATCCTGCGGCGACACGTCGATGGCTGGGTAACCTGTGGCGATGAAGTTGCCAGGTCGGGCATGCGCCGACTGGCCCGTCCGGTTGCCGGCGATGCGATGGTGGTGTCTGGCGAGTCCGGTGCGGTAACCACCGGGCTCGTCGACGCCGTGTGCGTCGATTCTGAGCATGCCTTGATTCGTGAGCGGCTGCGGCTCGATGCGGCTGCCACCGTGTTGTTGATCTCCACCGAGGGCGCCACCGACGAGCAGATCTATCGGAGTGTCGTGCGATGATAGCGACGTTTCTCTTGGAGGGAGGAAGCACCCAAATCGGGCCTGAAGGCGCGCTGGAAACTGACCCGGTGTACGGGGCGGAGCACAGATGACCGACTGGTCTGCCGTGCGTGCTTCGTTTCCGGCGGCTGCTACCTGCTGCTACCTGAACACCGCGGCCGGAGGGCCCATGTCCACGGCAGCGGCGGCGGCGGGGTGCTCTTACTATGAGGCCACGGCCCGGGATGGCGACGTGCACTGGGACGCCTGGCTCGACCGCGTCGAGGACGTACGCGGCTCTGTGGCGCGTCTGATCCACGCACACAGCAACGAGTCGCGTTCACCAGCAACGCCTCCTCAGCTCTCAATTTCGCGGCTCGGAAACTCCTGGGAACGGGCTCTGTAGTTGCCCTCCGCGGCGATTTCCCTTCCGTTACCTGGCCGTGGCTGCAGCTGGGTTACGAGGTGGATTTCCTGGACACGGACGACGACGGTGGCGTGACGGTCGAAGCCATCGCGGCGGCGCTCCAACCGCATACTCGAATCCTCACCCTCGGTCTCGTGCATTACCGGACCGGCTTTCGACACGACCTCGATGCTCTCGGTGAGCTTTGTCGAGAACACGAGATGGTGCTCGTGGTCGATGCAACGCAGAGCCTCGGAGCTCTGGCGATCGATGTGTCCGGCGGTGCCGTCGATTTTCTCGCCTGCAGCGGCTACAAGTGGCTCAACTCCGGCTACGGTATCGGTTTTTTTTTTACGTTAACGAGCGCCACGCCGGCAACCACCCGGCGGTAGGCTGGCGCAGCGCCCGCGACCCCTACGCGCTAGTGTCGGACGAGCTGGACCTCACGCCCGATGCCCGCGCGATGGAAGCCGGGCATCCGCCTTTCCCGAACGTGTTCACTCTCGGCGCTGCGCTGGGGCTCCAGCACGAGCTCGGCGCCGCCGTCATCGAGTCGCGGGTGCTGCAGCTGAGCGGCCTGCTGCGCAAAGTGCTGATCGACGCCGGGTTGCCGGTCCCCACCTCGGACCGGCCAGGCGCAACTTCGTCTGGCGCATTGCGCCGACGCGGTGGGCCTCCAGGATGCGCTCGGCGAACACGACGTGCTGGTATCGGCTCGCGGCGACGGCATCCGCGCGTCGGTTCACCTTTACAACGATGAAGACGACCTACGGCACCTGGCCGACACGCTCCACGAGCTTCGTGGCAGCGGCTTGCTAGACTGCTGAGCGGCGTACGGACGTTCCGATGGTCGGGGTCGGAGAAGGAGCCAAGTATGAGAAGTTTGTTGGGGTTGTTCGCAGTCGTCGGAATTGCAGCGTCGTTAGGTGCATATGCGCTGGCCCGCTCGCCCGCGGTCCAGGGGGGCGGGGAGGCAACTGCGCTTGCAGAGGCGTTCCGCGGCATTACGGCGGACGGTGAAGTCGTTGCTGATCTCTTTCCTTTGCGCGCCACCGGTGTTTCCACTGCATCGGTGGTGACCGCCGCGGCGGCTTTTCTGGACACGCTCGACGCGGAGCAACGGAGCGAAACGACCTTTGCCGTCGACGACATCGAGTGGAGGCGCTGGAACAACGTCCATCGGTACGACCGTCGCGGTATGAGCTTCGGCGATATGTCGGAGCCCCAACGCAACGCCGCTTACGAGCTTCTGGGTGCCAGCCTTTCGGCGAAGGGGCTGCGGAAAGCGCGCGACATCATGCGCCTGAACACCACAATCGCTGAGTTGGTGAACAATTTCGAGGAGTACGGCGAGGGGCTGTACTTCTTCACGGTGATGGGGGCGCCGTCTGCAGCGGAGCCGTGGGGCTGGCAGCTCGACGGACATCATCTGGTGATCAACTACTTCGTGCTTGGCGACCAGGTGGTCATGACCCCTACGTTCCTGGGCTCCGAGCCGACGTACGCTGCGGGTGGCAAGTACGCTGGCACGCGCGTGTTCGAAGATGAAGAAGCGCGCGGCCTGGCACTCATGCAATCGCTGAACGCGGCACAACAGGCGGTGGCGATGATCGCCGACGAGTTACCGCGTAACGTTTTCACGGCCGCGTTTCGCGATAACTTCGAGATGCGCTACGAGGGGCTCCGCGCCAGCGCCCTCGACGAACGACAGCGAGGCCTGTTGATCGAGCTGATCGCCGAGTACGTGGGCGACATGCGAGACGAGCACGCCGCGGTACGCATGGTGGAGGCGCGCGTGCACCTCGACGACACCTGGTTCGGTTGGGCGGGGGCGACCGACGATGACGCGGTGTTCTATTACCGCGTGCACAGTCCCGTCATCCTGATCGAGTTTGATCATCAGCGACCGATAGCGCTCGAAGGCGACGCCCCGTCCCGCAACCACGTGCACGCCGTGGTGCGCACCCCGAACGGAAACGACTACGGCAAGGACCTTCTGCGACAGCATCACGAGCGCTTTGATCATGCCCACGAGGGCAGCCACTGACCGGTGCCCGGTGCTGCTACCTGGGCGTTCAAGGCGCGCGTGTGCCGGCCAGGGATCCTGCGCTGTGTCGACGTTCCGCAGAAGGTGGCTACCGTGCTCGACGATTGGCAGTATCCGCGCCGGTGGTTGCTACCGTCGGCGAGCGGGAGCGCGCTACAACGCTGATGCGACGCGGCGACGGCGGGTTTCGACCGTTCCTACACGACGAGCTGCGTCGCGCTGCTGGAGGGGACGCGGGGGACATGGTGCAAGTCGAGTTGATCGGCGAGCGTGCCCAGAAGCTGCGGCCAACTGACGATGGATAGCCACGGTCGCTGAGCCGGTGCCGTTCCTCGAGCTGGCAAGGCGAGTCGAGTACGAGTGGCTGGGGCCGCCGCCGGGCCGCGCACCGACCATTGTGCTGCTGCACCATGGCTTGGGATCGGTATCTTCCTGGCGAGGCTTTCCATCCGCCGTCGCCGCAGCGACCGGCGCCAGCGTGCTCGCCTACAGCCGTTTCGGATATGGGCGCTCGACGCCGTCTAGCTCGTTTCCGTGGCCTGTCGACTTCATGCACCAGGCGGCGTCGCAGGAGCTACCGGAGCTGATAGAGGCACTGGGAGTGCGTCGGCCTCTGCTGGTAGGTCATAACGATGGGGCGTCGATTGCCATCCTGAACGCAGCCTCCGACCCGGTGGAGGAGCCCGAGGGGCTGGTGCTGCTTGCCCCGCATGTCTTCGTGGAAGAGCGCACTATCCAGGGCGCCCGCCAGGCGCGCGTCGAGTACGAGAAAGGGGGGCTCCGCGCTCGCCTGGCGCGGCATCATGACGACCCGGCAAGCGCCTTCGAGGGATGGAATCAAACCTGGCTGCGACCCGAGTTCCGCCACTGGAACATCGAGTCGTCGGTAGCTCGGATCGGCTGCCCGACCACCGTTATTCAGGGCACCGAGGACGAATACGGCACACTGGCCCAGATCGACTCCATTCGTGCCCGCTGCCGCGCGAAGCTCGAGATCACGTTGGTGACGGGAGGCCACGCGCCCCACCGCGAGCATCCGGCCATCGTCATAGACGCCATTCGCCATCATCTCGAATATGCTTCCGTATCTGGCCTCAACTCGCCGTAACCCGGCCTGCAACACCTCAGGCGACGCGAACAGGAAACACGAATGCCCCTTCCGGATTTCACCATCGGGATCGAGGAGGAATATCAGATCATCGATCCCGTGAGTCGCGAGCTACGGTCATACGTGCAGGAGTTCCTCGACAAGGGGCAGCAGATCCTACCGGACCAGATCAAGCCCGAGTTCATGCAGTCTCAGGTAGAGGTCGGGAGCCACGTCTGCCGTAGCATCAAAGAGGCGCGGCAGGAGATCGTGCGGCTCCGCCGCACCATCTGCGAGCTCGCCGACGCCAGCGATCTCGTGGTGGCCGCCGCCAGCACGCACCCGTTCTCACAGTGGAGCGAGCAGCAGATCACTTCGGCGGATCGCTACGCGAAGCAGGAGCAGGAGCTCAAGGACGTGGCACGCCGGCTGCTGATCTTCGGCATGCACGTGCACATCGGCATCGAAGACAAGGAGCTCATGATCGATGTCATGAATCAGTCGCGGTATTTCCTGCCGCACCTGCTGGCGTTGTCGACGAGCTCGCCGTTTTGGCACGGCCGCGATACGGGGCTGAAGTCGTATCGTTCGGTTGTCTTCGAGAACCTGCCGCGCTCGGGTTTGCCGCCGGTTTTCGGCTCATGGAGCGCCTACGAGGCGTTCGTCGACACGCTTCTCGCCACCGACAGTATCGAGGAGGCGACGCAGATCTGGTGGGACATCCGCCCGCACCCGAAGTTCCCGACGCTCGAGTTTCGTCAGAGTGACATCTGCACGCGGGTCGATGAGACGATCTGTATCGCGGCGCTGGTCCTGGCCATCGTCGCCAAGCTCGTTCAGCTGCGGCAGAACAACCAGTCATGGCGTAGCTACCGGCACCACCTCATCGAGGAGAACAAATGGCGGGCCGTACGCTGGGGCCTCGACGGCAAGCTGATTGACTTCGGCAAACGCGAGGCGGTGCCGACGCGCTTTCTCATTGGCGAGATGCTCGACTTTGTCGAGGACGTCGTCGACGAGCTCGATATTCGCGAGGAGGTGTTCTACGCGGAGACCATCCTCGCGTGTGGGACGAGCGCCGATCGTCAGTTGGTGACCTATCGCGAAACGAACGATTTCATGGCCGTGGTCGACCGGCTCGTGGCAGAGACCAAGGAAGGTCTCTGATCGCAAGCCACCACTTCCACCACGGCCCGAAAGGGACGTTACTCGATTCGCAGGGCATCGTCCGCGCACCGAGGCGCGCGCCAGCAACAGGTTGGCGACGTTGGCGCACGCGATCAGCAGCACCCCGAACACTGCGGCCAGCTGTACCCACATAGCAGCGGTGATCTGCGGCGGCATGTAGCGGTGCTCGAACGGGGAAATGTACGATTCGATACCCGCCATCTCCTCCGGAAACACCGTCTTGATCCGCTCGGTGATCGCACTGATCTCGGCGGCGGCCGCCTCGACGCTCACGTCGGTGCGCAGGCGGCCGAACGTCTCGAAGCGTCCGCCGCCACGGTTTACTTCCTCGTCTACTTCCGCCCGGTGCGGTATCCAGACCTCTTGATTGAAGGGGAAGCGAAAACCCTCCGGCATGACGCCGAGTACGGCGCCCGTCTCGCCGTTGATTCTCAGCGTTCGTCCGACGATATTCGGGTCGCCGCCGAAGCGATTGCGCCAAACTGCGTAGCCGATCACGATCGACGCCTCGGCGTCCGAAGAGTCCTCGCCGGCGACGAACGTACGGCCTAACAACGGAGGAACCCCCAGCAACGACAGAGCATTCGCCGAGACGAACGCGCCCTCGTACCGCTCCGGCGGCTGATCGTCGCCGTCCAGATTCACCGTCCCCCGGTAGTACGTTCCGAGCTCCTCGAACGTGTCGCTCTGATCACGGGAATCGAGGTAGTCGTGAATCCCCAGCGACATTCCTTGGAAGCCCGCCTCGGTGTTGTTCTGCAGGATCTGCATCAAGCGATCGTCATTCGGCAGCGGCAGACCGCGCATGACGGTGCCATAGACGATGCTGAAGGTGTGCACCGTAAGAGTTATTCCCATGGCGATCGTCAGGGTTGCGATCACCGACACGAGCGGCGTCTTCAGGAGCATGCGGACGCCGTAGCGCAGGTCGGACAGCAGCGATGTCATCGGCTCGAGCCCCTTGTCGTTGAGGGGGATTCCGTGCGGTGAGACGCGCATGGAGTAGTGCCATGCCAACGTCAGCGCCTGCAGCCAGTACCAGGCTACGAGCCGCAGGCGGCCGCTCCACCGCCCGACGTGACGACACACGACACGAGCCCCGTGGTGATCTTCTTCTTCTTGAGGCTGCCGTCGACGTAGACAAAGAAGTTCTCGAAGCCGCCCAGCGGATACTCGATCGCGACTTCGCCCTCCGTGCCCGTCGTTCCGCTCTTCTTGGGGAGTACCTGCAGCGTATCCTCCGACTCATCGACGATCTCGCCGTTCAGCGTGACCTTGACGGTGCACTGAATCGAGCGATTGCTGCCGGCAGGGAACGATCCAACGACTCTCCAGGTCAGGGCGAACGGACCGTAATCCTTGGACTTGATGCGCTGGTCAAAGCTCCGGTTGACGCCGCTCGAAGCGTGCGTGAGGGTGATTCCCACTGGGGCGCCCCGGGGCGGGACGAAGGCGCCCGCGGTGAGTACCAGGAGCAGTCGGAAGGTCTTTGCCGGCATCGTGATGCTCCGATCCCAAATAGTTTGGTCCGCACTACAGTGGCGGCAGGATATCCTGATGCGCATCCTCATCTGGCACGGCTACCTCCTCGGCGGGACGGGCTCCAACGTCTACACGCGGTCCCTCGCCCGCACTTGGTCGGGCCTCGGCCACGACGTTGTCGTCGTATGCCAGGACCCGAGGCCAGAAGAGCACGATGTCGGGACCGCACGGGTCATCCGTGCGGACATCGGCCCGGTGCTGCCGGTCTTCGTACGCGACAACTACGAGGGGTTCGAGGTCAAGCTGCTCGGTGAGACGACCTGGGCTGAGCGCCAGAGGGTCGTCCAGGCCAACGCCACCGCCATGCGCGAGTTCCTACCGGTTGATTACACCCTGACCAATCACGTGCTGCTCGGCGCGGCGGTCGGCGCGGAATTCGGCGAGCCATTCGCGGTCAAGGTGCACGGGAGCGAGCTCGAGTACGCGATTCGCGGCAATGCGGAACTGCAGCGCTGGGCCAGGATATCGCTGGCCGGAGCTCGCGAGGTCTATGTCGGTAGCGAGCACGTGCGTCGGGCGCTCGTCGAGACGCTTGGTCCCGGTCCGTACCTCGGCGGCGTGCGAGAGGTCCCGCCAGGTGTCGACGTCGAGCTCTTCCGTCCTCGGCGACGGGACGAGGCTCTGTCGGAGCTGGTTTCCGAGTCGGAGCAGGAGGCGGCTCCGACCGGCGCCGATCCGGAGCGCCTGCCCGATCCGGGCAACGCCGAGCGGTTTCGTGCGTTCTTCGCCGAGGAGAAACCGACGATCGGCTACGTCGGCAAGCTCAGCTCGGAAAAAGGCGTCCACGTGCTGCTCGATGCCCTGCGGGAGCTCGACGCGCGAGCGGTGATCGTCGGGTTCGGCGATTCGCGGGCCGCGCTCGAAGAGCAGGCTGCAGGCCTCGACGTCCTCTTCACTGGCGCGCTCGAGCATCGCCACATTGCGAGGCTGTGGCCGCTCTGCGACGTCGGGGTCGTCCCGTCGATCTTCCCGGAAGCGTTCGGGATGGTTGCCGCCGAGGCGGCCGCGAGCGGCGTGCCGTCCATCGTTGCGCGGCACTCGGGTCTGGCGAGCGTCGCGGAGTCGCTGGAGGTCGCGTACCCGGACTGGGCCGCGTCGATGACCGCGTTCGAAAACGACAACGCGGTCGATCTGGTAAGGACGCTCGCATCGGTGCTGGGGCTCTCCGCGGCGCGGCAGCGTGAGCTGCGGCAGGCTGCCCGAGATGTGGCCGTGCGGCGCTGGAGCTGGCAAACCGTTGCCTCCCAGCTCAGCGAGCGAATCCCTCTGCGCGACGCGGCGCAGCACCAGATCGAGACTACTTGAAAGGTCTGGCAGGCCGTGGTGGAAGTGTGGTGGGTCTGGCGACAGGGTCTTGCGAAGTGGAGGCAAGGAGAGAGGAGGAGGCGATGGTTACGCCATCGCATGTGTCAGGGCGCCTTGCATCTGGCCCCAACTCGCTGTAACCAGATCCACCACACCTTCACCACGGCCTGCTAGGGGGTACCTGCGGTTATCATCAAGAAGTAACCAGTCGGAGGTGGTCCGATGCAGAACCGCGGTGATCGTTGCGCGGACGGCGGGAGCGGTGTCGGCATGTTTCACGCTGCGCCGCGCCGCCTGGCTGACTCTGTTTGGCGGAGCCTTCGGCTTTCTCGAGGCTGCGGTGGTGGTGTATCTGCGCGAGCTTTACTACCCCGACGGCTTCCGCTTCCCGATCGTCGTCATTCCCGACCACATCTTGGCGGTCGAGATGCTGCGCGAGCTCACCACCCTGCTGATGCTGTTCGCCGTCGCTATCGTTGCCGGCCGCGACCGCCTGGATCGTTTCTTCGTCTTTGCCTTCCTGTTCGGCGTCTGGGATATCGTCTACTACCTGGGCCTGTGGCTCCTCCTCGGCTGGCCGCCGTCGCTGTTCACCTGGGACGTGCTGTTCTTGATTCCGGTGCCGTGGCTCGGGCCGGTCATCTACCCGATGCTGGTGTCAGTGTTCCTCATCACCGGGTTCGGAGTGCACGAGCGTATCCGCGCGCGAGGAGATACAGTGGGCCTGATGCGCGCCGAGTGGGCCGTCGCCTGCGCCGGAGCGCTGACCATCATCGTCGCCTTCTGCTGGAACTGGCGCGTCGTCGCCGAGGGAACGACTCCACAGAGCTTCCCGGCGGGGATGTTCGCCGTCGGCCTGACGGCCGGCGTGCTTCCTTTCGCGCGGTCCGGACTGCGGTTGCGGGGTGTTTCGTGAATTACGAAACGGTATTCGCATCACATCTACCTCAGCGCGCCGACCGGAAACGGATCGGTAACCTACAGGCCGGTCTGTCCGCGAAACGTTGTCAGCTATCCGTTCGACGGCGCTGACGAGGCGCGTTGCAAGGCCAATTAGGTAGATGATCAGGCCGAGCCAGAATCAGCCCGAACACCAGCGGGAACAGTCCCATCGCAGCCATCATCGGCATGTCCATGTTGCTACCTCCGTAGGGGGTTGGTGATTGACGGCCTTCTGTCGGGCGAAGTCGGCAGCGCCGCGTCGGCTCCTCATCGCCTCAACTGCTCTCAGCGTCCTTGTTCACGCCGCTCTTTCGAAGCGTCTTCCCCGCAGCTCGCTTCAGCTTGCGCCTGGCCGCCTGGGCTTCATGTCGATGCGCCCGTTCGCCGCGCTACGGCAATGCGGTCTCACCCTTGTCCATATTAGCGCTGAAGCGTCTGGGCTCGTAAGAAATGCTGCTCGGCCGCCTCAAGCCGGTCTTGATCGTGAAGGAGGATTCCCAGGCCGTTGTGGGGCAAACTGCGACAAGGCCAGAGTCGTGATGCTCGATAGCGGACGGCAAGCCCGTCCGCAGTTGGCTTGGACGTAACGGATACGGAAGCCTTCGTTGCCAGAGCAATTGCACTAGTGGCCTGTAACAGATGATCGTTGCATATCGCAGATGGGATTTGCGGGTGAGATCAAGGCGCGGCGAGGAAGGCGATGCTAGCAGGCCGTGATGGAAGTGTGGTGGGTCTGGCACTTACCCTACGGGTTACGCCGCCAAGGGCGCGTCTCCGGCGTTGCCGCTCCTAGACGATGCGCACGGGCATCGCCGGCGACGCGGCGCCTTGGATCTGCGCCCTTGGCGGCGTAACCAGACCCATCACACTTCCACCACGACCTGCTGGGGCATCGTCGACGAGGCGCAACGCCGATATCGCCCGCAACTGCCCATCTGTCCGGAGGATGGCGGCGAAATCGGCCCGTCTGCGGCGTTGCTCCTCCTCCAAGATGGGCAAACATCGTCTCGTCGTCGCGCCTGGCATCCGGACCCATTTCGCCACCACGATATGCAACGATCATCTGTTACAGGCCACTAGCCGAGAAAACAGCATGGGAAGAGCCCGTTGAACGAACGAGCGAATGCTCAGGTCCCACGAGAAACCGCCGCTCACGGCGAGTTCGTGCGCCAGGCGAGCGCCTTCCGAGGCCATGTAACCGCCGATGGATCCTCCGGCTTCGCGGCCGCCGCCGGGCGCTACCACCTCTACGTTTCGGCGGCCTGCCCCTGGGCCCACCGCACGATCATCTTCCGCAAGTTGAAGCGACTCGAGGACGCCATCGGCATGACCGTCGTCGACCCGATTCGCGACCATCGTGGCTGGACGTTCAGCGACGCCGAGGGCTGTGGGCCCGACCCGATCAACGGGTTCGGGTTCCTGTCGGAGGCGTACCGGCGTACGGATAGCGACTTCGATGGTCGGGTCACCGTTCCGGTACTGTGGGACAAGGAGGCCGGCGTCATCGTCAACAACGAGTCGTCCGAGATCATTCGCATGCTCAACTCGGAGTTCGATGCGTTCGGCGACGCCAGCGTCGACTTCTATCCGGCGGAGCTACGAGCGCAGATCGACGCCGTCAACGAGCACGTTTGTCGGTGCGTCAACAACGGCGTCTACCGTGCCGGATTCGCCACCTTCCAGGCCGCCTACGACGAGGCCGTGGCGGTGCTGTTCGACTCCCTCGACTGGCTCGACGAGCGACTCTCCCATCAGCGTTATCTCTGCGGCGACCGCATCACCGAGGCCGATTGGAGGCTGTTCACCACATGCGTTCGCTTCGACGCTGTTTACGTGGGGCATCTCAAGTGCAACCTGCGGGCGTTGGTGGACTACCCACACCTCTGGCCCTACGTCCGCGAGCTCTACCAGTTCGATGGCGTCGCCGAGACGGTCAACTTCGACCACATCAAGCGCCACTACTACGTCACGCACGATTCGATCAATCCGACGGGGATCGTACCGAGGGGGCCGACCCTCGATTTCGAGGCGCCACACGATCGCCACAGCTTGCCTCGATCAACGCCCAGCCTGGAGGCATAGTTAGCGGTCGTGAGCGAAGCAGGATCCAGTCCCCAGACAGTGGACGTCCGGCTGCGGGTAAATGGCCGCGAGGTGACCGGGGTAGTGGAGCCGCGGCTGTTGCTATCGGACTTTATTCGCGGCGACCTGTGCCTTACGGGCACCCACGTCGGATGTGAGCACGGCGTGTGCGGCGCTTGCACCGTGTTGGTCGACGGCGCTCCGGTGCGTTCCTGCCTGATGTTCGCAGTGCAGGCCGATGGCCTCGAGCTCAGAACCGTCGAAGCGCTCGCACCCGCCGGTGCCGAGGAGCTGCATCCACTTCAGGCCGCGTTCAGGGACACCCACGCGCTGCAGTGTGGGTTCTGCACGCCAGGGTTCCTGATGACCCTGCTGCCGTTCGTCGAGGCCAACGCGCAGCCTTCCGAGGAAGCCATCCGCGCCGCGCTGTCGGGCAACCTCTGCCGCTGCACCGGCTACCAGCACATCGTCGACGCGGTGGCGTTGGCGGCCCGCCGCATGCACGCCGACGATGGGGAGTTGGAGGTGTGAGCGGTCGTTTCTTCGGGCGGCGGCTGCCGCGCAACGAGGACGCCAGCCTTCTCACGGGCGCAGCGCAGTTCATCGACGACATCGATCTCGCGGGTACGCTGCACGTTGCCTTTGTCCGCAGCGACTATGCGCACGCTCGCCTCAATAACGTGGATCTGTCACGCGTTCGTCGTCGTCCGGGGGTGGTGGCGGCATACGCTGCCGTCGACCTGGGAGACTACTGGCAGCATGGCCCGCTGCTGGTGGGGCCGCCGCCGATCGACGGCCTGGTCTTCCACGAGCGTACCCAGGTGCCCCTGGTGCGCGACAAGGTGCTGCACGCGGGCGAGCCGATCGCCCTGGTGGTGGCCGACAGCCGCTATCTGGCGGAAGACGCGCTGGCGGACATCGCCGTCGATCTGGATCCGCTACCGGCGGTCGTCGACCTCGAGGCGTCGTTGCGTGGCGAGCCGGCCATTGTGCACGAGGACCTCGGGTCGAACCTCGCGGCACACTGCGTGCAGACGAAAGGCGACTACGCAGCGGCCTGCGAGTCCGCGGATCTCGTCATACGCCGCCGCTTCGACTACGACCGCGGGGCCGCTGCCGCCATCGAGAACCGCGGCGTGGTGGCGAGCTGGGACGCACGGGCTCACAAGATGATGATCTGGGATACCACACAGGCGCCGATTCCGGTGCGCAACGGACTCGCCCGATGGCTGGGGTTGGCGGAGCGTGAGGTCGACGTGGTGGCGCCGTTCATTGGTGGAGCGTTTGGTCCGAAGATCATGATGTTTTACCCGGAGGAGGTGCTGATCCCATGGATCTCGATGCAGCTCGGTCGTCCGGTGAAGTGGATCGAGGATCGTAGCGAGAACTTCTACGCCACCACACAGGAGCGTGCGCAAGTTCACGAGGCGGAAATGGCGCTCGCCTCCGACGGGCGTATCCTCGGTATTCGCGACGAGTTCCTGCACGACACCGGCGCCTACGATCCGTACGGACTGACCATTCCCATAAACAGCCAATGCACGTTGTTGGGGTGCTACGACGTACCCAACTACCACTCCGAATTTCGTGTCGTGTTCACCAACCGCCCCATCGTGACGCCGGTGCGCGGCGCCGGCCGGCAGCACGGTGTGTTCGTGATGGAGCGCCTGCTCGACATAGCGGCCGGTGAGCTCGGAATCGATCGTGTCGAGATCCGGCGACTCAACTACCTGGGGCCAGACGACTTCCCGCACGACCACGGTCTCGTTTACCAGGACTTCTCTTCGCTGACCTACGACAGCGGCAACTACGAGCCGGCCCTCGATCGCGCCGTCGAATTGATCGGCTACCAGGAATTCGAGGCCGAACAACACAGGCTACGTCAGTCGGGACGGCATGTCGGTATCGGCGTCGTCTCCTACGTAGAGGGCACCGGCATAGGCCCCTACGAGGGTGCCCGTGTGTCGGTCGAGTCGAGTGGGAAGGTGCATGTGGCTACCGGTGTCGGCACGCAGGGGCAGGGTCATTACACCTCGCTGGCGCAGATCGTCGCCGATCAGGTTGGCGCCGACGTGGTCGACATCAGTGTGGTTACCGGTGACACGCGCGAGTTCAACTGGGGGACCGGGACCTTCGCCAGTCGCGGAGCGGTGGTTGCCGGCAACGCCTGTCATGCGGCGGCTCAGCAGGTGCGCGCCAAGATCCTGCGGCTCGCTGCCGAGTTGCTTGAAGCCCCCGAAGAGCGCCTCGTGCTCGAGGGCGGCGAGGTTCGCGTCGAGGGCGACCCGAAGCACCGTATCTCACTTGGTGATCTGGCGCTGGCGTCGAATCCGTTGCGCGGCGCGGTCGCGCCGGGCACCGAGCCGGGGCTGGAGGCGACCGCGTACTTCGGGCCAAACCGCGGAACGACCGCAAGTGGAGTCCACGCCATGCGAGTGAAGGTCGATCCCGAGACGTTTGACGTCGATGTCATCGACTACGTCGTGGTCCACGACTGCGGGCGCGTCATCAACCCGATGATTCTCGATGGTCAGATCCAGGGCGGCGTGGCGCAGGGAATCGGCAATGCCTTCTACGAGCAGTTGGTGGTCGACGTTAACGGGCAGCTGCTGAACGCGTCGCTCATGGATTACTTACTTCCCACCGCCACCGACGTGCCCAAGGTTCGCATCGATCACATCGAAACACCGGCCACCGACACGCCGCTGGGCGTGAAGGGGGCTGGTGAGGCGGGCTGCATACCGACGGCGGCGGCGTTTGCGCAAGCGGTGGAGGACGCCTTGGGAATCGACGGGCTGGAAATTCGCGAGATCCCGCTCAGCCCCAATCGATTGTTCGAGCTGGTGCGTGACGCCCGCGGTGGCGAGTCATGACCCAGGCAACGGTGAGCCCAGGCGGATCGCGATGAAGCCCGCCCCCTTCCGCTACCACGCGCCCGAGACGCTCGACGAGGCGCTCGACATCCTTGCCGAGGATCCATGGGAGGCGAAGATACTGGCGGGTGGCCAGAGCTTGATCCCGGCGATGAACTTCCGCTTGGCACAACCGACGATCCTGGTGGATCTGAACAGGCTCTCCGAGCTCGCCTACGTGGAGGCGACCGACGACGGAGGGCTCCGCATCGGCGCGATGACTCGTCAGGCGGTGGTGGAGAGCGATGCGCTGGTTGCCGAACGCGCACCGTTACTGCACGAGACCATGCCGCACATTGCCCATCCGCAGATCCGCAATCGGGGCACCTTTGGCGGGAGCATCGCTCATGCCGATCCGGCCGGCGAGTTGCCTACGGTGGCCTTGGTACTCGACGCCACACTTCGCGCTCGCAGCCGCGACGGCGGTGAGCGCACCATCGCGGCCGGAGATTTCTTCTTCGGCCTGCTGACCACCGCCCTGGAGCCCGGCGAGGTGCTGACAGAGATCATCCTGCCCACCCCGGCGTGCCGCACGGGCTGGGCGTTCGACGAGATGGCCCGGCGGCATGGTGACTATGCACTGGTCGGTGTTGCCGTCGGGGTGACCCTGGCCGACGATGGGCGCTGTACCGACGCGCGGATCGGCCTTCTGTCGGTGGGCGAGGGCCCGGTCCTGGCCGAGGCCGCCGCTGGCGTGCTGATCGGCGAGGAGCTGTCCGAGGCGCTGGTGGTCGAGGCGGCGGAGCTCGCCGCGGAAGCCGACATCGACCCGCCCGCGGATCTGCATGCCAGCGCCGAGTTCCGGCGCCATCTGGTACGCGTGCTGGTACGGCGTGTCGTTCACAGCGCCGGCGCTCGGGCGTTGGCCGGCGGCGCGGCGGGGTGAATTGGCTACGCGCACTACTCGACGACCCGCCGGTGGAGCTGGCGGCGCCGCTTCCGACCTCCGAGCTGCTCAACGCCGATATCGCCCCAACGCCCCTATCCGCTCGTACCTGGAGCCGCTGGAACCTGGCGGCGCTGTGGGTCGGGATGAGCGTTTGTATCCCTACCTACATGCTGGCATCCAGCATGGTGCAAGCCGGTATGGGTTGGCGCCTGGCACTGCTCACCATCCTGCTTGGAAACGCCATCGTGCTGGTGCCGCTGGCGCTCAACGGTCACGCCGGCACCCGTTACGGAATCCCGTTCCCGGCTTTCGCGCGCGCCGCGTTCGGGATTCGGGGCGCGCACGTGCCCTCCTTGCTTCGCGCTGTGGTCGCCTGCGGTTGGTTTGGCATCCAGACGTGGATCGGCGGCACCGCCATCAATGCCATCCTGTCGATTCTCTGGGACGGCTGGGCGAAGCTTGGCGCCGGCTTCGCGTTCATGGGATACGGCGCGCCCGAATATGTCTCGTTCCTGCTCTTCTGGGCGCTCAACATGTACTTCGTCTACGCCGGAACAGAGTCGATTCGCTGGCTCGAAACGGTGACCGCACCGTTCCTGATCGTTGTCGGCGTGGCCCTCCTTTACTGGGCGGCAGCGCGGGTCGGCGGCATCGGAGCCATCCTGGCGCGTACAGACTCGCTGGTATCCGATGCCGAGCCGCTGCCACCGTTGCGCTGGTTCTTCGGTTTCTTCATGCCGTGGCTCACCGCGATGGTGGGCTACTGGGCCACCTTGTCGCTCAACATTCCCGACTTCACGCGCTACGCGCGCAGCCAGCGCGATCAGATCTCGGGCCAGGCAATCGGCCTGTTGACCACGATGCCGCTGTTTGCCTTCATTGGCGTGGCGGTGACCAGCGCCACGGTGATTCTGTACGGCGAGGCAATCTGGAACCCCGTCGACTTGCTGGCACGGCTGACGAACGAGTATCAGAGCCCGCTATCGGGCTTGCTGGCGATGGGAGCGCTGATGCTCGCCACATTGAGCACCAACATCGCCGCCAACGTCGTGGCCCCCGCCAATAGTTTCTCGGCACTGGCGCCACGGCGGATCAGCTTTCGCACCGGCGGCTTGATTGCCGGGCTGCTCGCAGTTGTCAGCATGCCGTGGCAGCTGCTCGACCGATATCAAGGGTGGCTCATCAGCTACTCCGGGCTGCTGGGAGCGGTGGGCGGCGTGATTGCGTGCGACTACCTGCTGCGCGGGCTGCGGCTGCGAGTGGAGGATCTTTACGCCGAACGCGGCGAGTACACGTATGGCAACGGGATCAACGGCCGCGCCATGGTGGCGCTGGCGGCCGGGATCGGCACGGCGCTGCTGGGCAAGCTCCTCCCGGCAGCTTCGTTTCTCTTCGATGCCGCCTGGTTTTCCGCCGCCACAGTCAGCGCTGTCGTCTACTGGGCGCTGATGCGGTCGCTGCTGAGCTCTCAGGCAGTCGAGCCACATGGGAACGAACGTCAGTAGCTCCTGGTACGATCCTCGCCGGGAAATAACGGAAGCGGAGTAGGAACCGGAGTAACGATGAAGCCCTACGATCTTTCGCAGCCGCTCAACCAGGAGGTTTCCTTCTGGCCTTACTACCCTCCGTTCGAGGTCAAGTACATCAAGCGTAAGGCCGAGCATGGTGTGAACGCGCAGTACATCCAGACCTCGAACCACATGGGGACCCACCTGGACGCCCCGCGGCACTTCGTGACCGGCGGTATGACGATCGACGAGATCCCGATGGACTGGCTGTACGGGCCTGGGGTGATCGTTAACCTGGCCGACGAGCTCGATGAGTTTGCCGTGTACACGCCCGAGATGATCGAGTCGCACGTGGAGGTGCGTGAGGGCGACATGCTGCTGCTGCATACCGGCTGGGAAAAGCACGCGCAGTTCGGTTCCGAGCCTGACGAGGAGAAGTACATCCATCGTCACCCAGGCGCCCATCCCGACCTCGTTCCCTGGCTGTTGGACAAGAAGATCCACATTTGGGGTGTCGACGCGATCTCAACCGATCACCCCATGAACCTCCCCATAGGGCGCTTCCTGGGTAAGGGGATGTTCAATCATTGCGACCGTGTGCGGAAAGCCTGCGAGGACAAGTTCGGTGGTCCAGAAGGAGTCGCAGAGCTGTTCCCCGAGTCCGACTACCAGCTCACGCACAATGAGTTGTTTCCGTCGAACTGCATGCACATCGAGAACCTCGGTGCCGACATTGCCAACCCCGAGCTACATGACCGCCGGCTGACGTTGGGCTGTTTCCCTTGGAAGTTTCGGGGAGGCGAGGCGGCATTCTGCCGCGTCGTGGCTTTCGTCTAGCAGGGTGCTTCAGCACGCTGCTAGGAGCAGACACCAGCACGGGAGAGGATCGGCATGAGCTCGGACGGACCCTCGCTACCGAGTGCGTGTGAGACCGTTCGACGGATCGCCGCCGGCGAGCAATCTCCGGTAGAGGTGATCGAGACCGCGTTGCGCCGTGTCGAGGCGTTGAGTCCGGCCCTCAACGCTCTGGTGACCCTGTCGGATACCGCAATGGATCAGGCCCGCGACCTCGAGGCACGGCTGGCCAGCGGGGAGGAGGCCGGCCCGCTCTGCGGCTTGCCGGTGGGGATCAAAGATGTTACCCCCGTACGCGGCCTACGCCATACTTACGGCAGCCCGCTCTACGCCGACAATATCGCCGAGGTCGATGCGGTCGTCGTGCAGCGGCTTCGCGACGCCGGTGCCATCGTCCTCGGCAAGACCAACACGCCGGAGTTCGCTACCGGCGGCAATACGTTCAACGAGGTGTTTGGTGCTACCCGTAATCCGTGGAATCCGGAACTGTCGGCCGGCGGATCGACCGGGGGTGGGGCAGCAGCGCTGGCGACCGGCATGATCGATATGGCCGAGGGGACCGATCTGGGCGGCTCGCTGCGCATTCCGGCGTCGTTTTGTGGCGTTGTCGGCATCCGACCAACCCCCGGTTTGGTGCCGACATGGCCATCCGACTATCCCTGGGACACGCTGCAAGTCACCGGTCTCATGGCGCGCACTGCCGAGGACCTGGCAATGGCATTGCAGGCAGTGGCGGGGCCGAGCCCGTTCGTGCCCATCGGCGAGTCGATCGACTATCGCGACTTCGTGGAACTGGTCCAGAGCCGCCCGGTGAAGGGGATGCGGCTGGCATACTGCGGCGATGTTGCCTCGATCGGCATCGACCCCGAGGTAGACCGTGTGTGCCGCGGAGCGATCGATGCCCTGGCCGCCGCCGGAGCAACCGTTGAAGAGATCGATCTCGATCTCTCGTACGCACGTCCGGCGTTCTTGGCGCTACGCGGCTACTGGATGGTGGCGCAACAGTATGCCCGTCTCGAGCGCCGCGCCGAGTTCGGCGACAACCTACGCAACAACGTCGAGGCCGGCCTGGCGACCGCGGTGATGGACTTCGCGTCCGCAGAGCAGGTCCGTGGGCGCGTGTGGGAGCAGTTCCGTCAACTGTTTCGTCACTTCGATCACCTGCTCACCCCAACGATGGCAATATCCCCCTTCGCGGTCGAGCAGAACTACCCGGAGACCATTGCCGGCAAGCCGATGGAGACCTACATCGACTGGCTCGCCCCGACATTCCTGCTGAGCCTGGCGGGATTGCCCGTGGCGTCGGTTCCGGCAGGCCTCGACGCCAGCGGTTTACCGGTGGGGTTGCAGATTGTCGCTGGTCCGGGAGGCGAGGGCCACGCCCTGTCGGCAGCGGCCGCGGTACAAGCGCTGCGGCCGATCGGGGTTCCCGCACTGCTCGAACCATGATCCGTCGGCTCATGTTGCGCAGCGTGGACCGCCAGGAGCGCAAGCTCGGGGAATCGCTCGAGTACGTTCGCCACATGATTCGCGCATCGATACCGGCGGCGCTCAAGTTCGGGTTGTTCATGCCGATGGCCGAGCATCGCAAGCAACTTCCAGCCATGCCCTATTGGGTGGCGCGGCTGGTCGCAGCGCAGACCGAAGACTGTGGTAGCTGCGTCCAGATCGAAGTGAACCTGGCGCTTCAGAACGGAGTGTCGGCCGATACGGTTCGGGCGGTTCTCGAGGGACGCCCTGGTGACCTGCCCGATGGCGGGGGCGACGCCTATGCCTTTGCCACAGCGGTCGTCGCTGGTAGTGGAGCCGAGGGTCCACATCGCGAGCGATTGCGCGAGCGGTACGGAGAACCCGGCTTGGTCGAGCTCGCAATGGGAATCGCTGCGGCGCGCGTCTTTCCGACAACCAAGCGCGCCCTCGGCTACGCGGTCAGCTGTAGCGCCGTCGATCTACGGATTCCCTAGTGTGCTTGTGGTCACGCTTCGGGAGCGTTCGGGTTTCCGCGCAAGGCGCTGTTGAGGGTTACCGCCAGCAGCACCGACAGCACAACCGGGTTGGTCACCAGGAGCCCGGCCAGCTGCGGCAGCGACTCGAGCCAGGCGGGGCCGAGCACCGACTGGGCATAGGTTGGCAGTCCCAACGCCACCACCAGCGTGATGCCGGCGATCAACATTGCGCCATCGTGCTGGCGCGCGCTCGCCAGCATGGCGATGCCGGTGGTCGCGATTAGGCCGCAAACGATCACGAATACGCCACCGAGCACCGGTCGCGGCAGCGCCACCAGCAGGGCGCCGAACTTCGGGCACAGTCCATACAGCAGCAGAATTACCGCAGCTACACGAACGACGACCCGGCTGCCGACACCGGTGACTTTGATGATGCCGATGTTCTGGGTATAGCTGGTGCACGGCAACCCGCCCACCGATAGCGCCAGCAGGCACCCCACTCCCTCGGCGGCGATGCCGCGGTCGACGTGACGCTTGGTAAACGGCTCGTCGATTACCGAGCAAGTAGCGATATAGTCGCCGATCGATTCCACCATGGATCCGAAGTAGCCGGCCAGTACCGCGACGATCGCTGCGGCGCCAAACTCCCATCCGAATCCCGGCCCGCCGAATGGAAACGCTTGGGGTGCTTGAAACCAGGGCTTCGTGGCCACCAGATTCCAGTCGACGCGGTTCAACAGGCTGCCTCCGCCGAGCCCCACGACCCAGATCGCCACGAATATGGCGGCGCGCGACAGCAGACCCCCGGCGACACGACGGCCAGCCACCTGCAGCACCACCACAAGCAGGATGGTCGCCACCGCGAGCCCGAGGTTGCTGGCGCTGCCGTCGCCAACGCTCAGCCGCACCGCGAGTTGTCCTAGCGACAACCCGATGGTCACAACGACGACGCCCGAGACTACGGGCGGGAAGAAACGTCGCAGCGCGCCGAGCGCCCCGGTACTGCCGATGAGCGCCTCGACCGCCGCGCCGACGAACGCTGCGCCCCACATCGCCGCCGGTCCGAGCTGGGCGCCTACCGGGGCGAGCGTGCCGGTGAGTGTGGCCGACGGTCCCTGAATAATCGGCAGTCGGTTGCCAACAGTGGTTTGAATCAGCGTCGCCAACCCCATGGCGATGAGCGAGTAGTTGATCAGCGCGGCCCGCGCACCATCATCCAGCCCGATGGCTGTGGCCACCGCCAGCGGAAGAACGAATGGGGAGATGTCGACGAGAGTATGCTGCCAGCCGTAGAGTAGCGTCTCCCACCAATGGTGCGGCTGCTCATCGATGCTGTACACCAGCTCGGCCATCGGGTTCCTTCCTCGCCCGGCGCAGTCTACCCGAACTGCGGGGGACGTAGAATGGAGGTGTCATGAAGGTGTCGGGCAAACAGAAAATAGCGGCCCCACGGCAGATCGTGTGGGAATCACTACTGGACCCGGAAGTTCTCGCCGACACGTTGCCAGGCTTTCGTCGTCTCGAGCGGGTGGGGGAGAACGAGTTCGCCGGTGCGTTGGCGCTCGGCGTCGGCCCTGTTCAGGGCAGCTTCGAAGGTCGTGTGAAGCTCGACGACCTGTGTCCCCCGGAGTCGTGCTCGATGCGCTTGGAAGGACGCGGTGGTCCTGGGTTCATCGAGGGCGGTGGGGTCATCCGGCTGCACGACGACGGTGAACACACCGTGCTCGAGTATGAGCTCGACATCCAGGTCGGCGGCCGCCTCGCCGGACTCGGGCAGCGCCTGCTCGACATGACCGCGCGTATGCTTACCAAGCAAGGGCTCAGCCGGCTCACTGGCGCTATCGAGGCGCGCGTCTGACGTAGCGGGTCGCAGCGTCGCTCAGGCAGTCAGTGTGAGCGGTGACTGAAAGCGCGTCCAGGCGCGCTCGAACGCCTCGCTGGCCTGCTCGACATCGGCGCGACAATGTGGCGGTTCGAGGAAGAAGGTCCGGGCTCCGGCGTCGAGGGCCTTTTGTAGCCTACGCGCCGCGGTTCGGGTATCGCCGACGAGATAGGGGCTGTGCGCCTGGCGATTCTGGAACGGCCCGAGCCACAATCCCTCGCTGTCGATTCTGTTCGAGTCGGCCAGTCCGCGTAGGCGCTCGTTCCAGATCGAGTCGCTCCACGCCATGTCCAAGCCGTGCGCCAACCGGCCCGCCGCATCGGTGGGGAAGCGCGCTCGGGCTACTTCCCAAGCTTCTTCACTACTGGCGCGAACCACCAGTCCCAACAAGAGGCAGTCGTCGCCGTCGCCGAGACCCAATGACGACACCGACCGTGCTCCGAGCTCCTGCGCGGCCAGTCGCCCCGCGCCCCTGCTCGCCGCTATGAAGAAGCGAGGCCTTTGCTCGTCGGCCAGGGGAGCCAGCGTCGCGGGTTTGTAGACTCGATAGCATTCGCCAACGTGGGTAACGGGGCGTTGCGCGGTGAGCAGGGCGGTGATCACTTCGGCGTACTCGGTCAAGCGGCGATATCGGTGGTCGTGTGTCACTCGGTCATCCAACGCCAGGAGATCGGCCGTCGAGCCGTCCGCCACCAGATACAGATCCGCGCTGCGGCCGTACACTCTGGCTAGCGTGGCCACCTTTTTGGCCACCATGTAGGGATGCATGTACAGCGGCTGGACGGTGACCACCGGTCGCAGGGATTCGGTCTCGTGGAGCAGAAGTTGGGCGATCGTCCAGGGGTCTACGAGGCGATTGTTCGAGCGGATCAACATCCCGGCATGGCCGTGATCCTCACACCATTCGGCGGTCTCGATGACGCGCTCGACGATTGACCGCGGCCGGTCGCGGTTGAACTCGGGGCAGGTGGTGTAGATGCTCGGGCGCGCTGCGGCCATTGATGACTCCGGGAACAGGTGAGACAGCCCGCAGGATAGGGGGGTTCCAGCCGGTGGGACAATCCCGAACTGCTCTCACGGAGAGTACGGTGGTCGGGTGAGGCCAGCCGCGTTCTTGATGTCGCGCCGCGTGTACGCTCAGCCAAACAAGGTGGGCTGCGGCGACGGTGCAACGACCGGGTCGAGGCAGCGCGGGTCGTCGTTGTCGGGACGGTTGACCAAGACGCTCACTGGCGTGACGCGCACCCGCTCTCCGGCGATCGGGCACAGCAGCTCTTGCAATCTCTCCGGTTCCGCATCGCGCTCGAGCCAAGCGGCAAAGCTCGCTGGCGTCAGCATTACTGGCATACGGTGATGGATTGGCGCCACCACCGAGTTCGCCTCGATGGTGATGAGAGCACACGACTCGGTGACAGCACCGCTGGCCGGATCGCGCCAACGATCCCAGACACCGGCGAATCCGAAAGGGTCCCCGGTGGAAAGATCGACGTGGAAGGGCTGCTTGCGGCCATTGCCGAGGCGCTGCCACTCGTAGAATCCATCGGCGGGAATCAGGCAGCGTCGTTGCTCGAACGGCTC
Source organism: Acidobacteriota bacterium (assembly GCA_965205505.1). Taxonomy (GTDB): domain Bacteria; phylum Acidobacteriota; class UBA890; order UBA890; family WLXD01; genus DASCOT01. The sequence goes on along the minus strand of CBDBHB010000008.1, from coordinate 1,272,099 downwards.
ACGATATGCGGGCTTGGTGGCAATGGTCTCGGCGCGGGCGTTGATCAAGCGGTTACCGATGGAGATGTCCTTGGCCCACCACGGGACGAGGCCCCACCGCAGCATATGCAAACGGCGCTTCGCGCCCTCCGCACGAACGACGGCAATCGGCTGCGTCGGTGCGATGTTGTAGCGTGGTCGGAGTCCAGGCAATGGCTCGAGGCCGAACACGTCCTTGACGATGTTGGCCGGGGTCCGAAGCGTGAAGCGTCCGCACATACGATCCAATGAATCCAGCGTCGTTTGGGGGATTCCAAGGGTATCAAAACACCCCTAAAACCACCGAAGTTGGTATTTGTTTGGTATTCGCCGATTTCGGGGTTCAGGCCAGGGCGCTGTCTTCACCGGAGCCCGCAGCACGACAGAACCCAACGTGGCCCGATGGGGAGGGTTCTTGAACGATAGGGTGGAGCGATGAAGATATTCGGAGAGCACGAGAAGGCCACTCTGGGTCAACTCGAGACGTTCAATGCAATCGCCGAGCGCACCGCCATCATGGCGGACGGCCACTTGGGCTATGGCATGCCGGTGGGAGGGGTCGCTGCGTTCCGCAATCAGGTGAGTCCGGCGGGGGTCGGCTACGACATCGCGTGCGGCAACTGCGCTATGAGGCTCGACGTCGACCTGCCGATCCGACAGGGGTTGTTCAACTTGGGAGAGGAGATCAACCGAACGATTTGCTTCGGTGTGGGCGGGCGAAACGATCATCCCGACGCGCCTGTCGATCACCCGATCTTCTCCGACGACCGCTGGGACATCGTCCCCGAGAAGGTCAAGACGCGGAAGCGCACCTGGACCCGCGAAGAGCTGCGAGCCCGGGCGCGTCGACAGCTCGGCACGGTCGGCTCAGGCAATCACTACGTGGACCTGTTCGTGGACGAGGACGGGGATGTCTGGGTCGGGGTCCACTTCGGGTCGCGTGGCTTCGGTTACCACATCGCGATGGCCGGCTTGGCGCTTGCTGACGGCAAAGGCTGGGGCGAACGTGGCGAAGAAGGTACGGCGCTTCTGTCGCTCGACACGCGAGCGGGTCAAGATTATTGGGATCTGATGCAGCTCGCGGGCGAGTATGCACACGCCGGTCGGGAGTGGGTCTGTCGGGCCGTGGCGAAGATGCTCAGCGCCGAGGTTCTGGACGTGGTCCATAACAACCACAACTTCGCTTGGCGGGAAACTCAAATCGAGGAGGAGGGGGAGCTAGTGGTGGTCCGCAAGGGTGCGACGCCCGCCTACCCAGGTCAGCGAGGGTTCGTCGGCGGCAGCATGGGGGATGACGCCGTGATCCTGAAGGGGAGCGCTGCCGGTCAGGAGGACGACACCGTTTATCGAGAGATGGAAGCTGCGATGTTCTCGACGGTTCACGGCGCCGGGCGCGTGATGTCGCGGGGAGCGGCCACGGGTCGAAATCGGCGTGGTAAGCAGATGCGGTCGCCGGCCATCGACCTCGATGAGGTGAAGGCGTGGATCCGAGAGCGCGACGTGTTCGTGTTCGGCGGTGACCTTGACGAATCGCCGCTTGCCTACCGACGGCTGCCCGATGTTCTCGAAGCCCAAGGCCCGACCGTCGAGGTGCTTCACACGCTCAGGCCGCAGCTCGTCGTGATGGCACCAGAGTGCCCAGACGAATCGGATCCGTTTCTCGCTCAGCCCTGAGCTACCCACCAGACCCAGCGTGGCTCCACGCGGAGGTGGTGTAGGTGCTACCCGCCGGTGCATGACGCCTACGCTCGACACGCAGATCGTCCACCTCGATGGCATCCGCATCTCGACTTCGGGGGTGGCGGCGTGAGCAATCGCCCTCCGGTTTGACCCCGCCGCCGGCCCGGCTACTCCACCCGGTTCTCTACCTCCGCCGGTTCCCCATTTTCGAGATTGATGGGGCGGAGCAACACGGTCTTCGCGTTGGCCTCGCGGACCACAAAATCAACTCGGTTGATCTGCTGTCGGTCCAAGAGCAGCACAACCTGCTGACCGGCTCGAAGCGTTGGCAAGGATGGCCGGGGCCGGTCTTGGTCCAGCCAGTCTGAAGCGCATCTGATCCGGATGCCGTTACCGTCGATGGTGCTCGCATCGCAGAGTGTGGTGCCTGGCGGGGCCTCGCCCACTTCGGCAGGCGCGGCCTCGGGATGCTCTGCCAGAAAGACTCTGTTGCACTCGAACAGGCGCCAGACGACCTCGCCGTCATCCTCGACCTCGAACGTGGCAGGGCCGCCATACGGGCTACGAGGATCGACGAAGAATCTGCGCTCAGGCATGGGCTCGAACGGTAGGAGAAGTGCCCCGGGGCCCAGCCCAACAGCCCCCGCCGCGGAGAATCAACCTCGTGACAAGTGACGATTGGCACGGCACAACCCGAAACGTACTCACAATAGAAACTTGCGAGGTGCAGGCTTTACGGCACGAATCCGGAGCCCCCCCCCCCCGGGGAAGGTGTTTCATGCGGCTGCTTTTTTCCATGACCTCGGACCTCTTGATGTTGGCGTGGGGTTGCGCTGCCCCAGGTTTGGTACCGGCACCTGAACTGGACCTGGAGGCGGAGCGAGAATCGTTGATGAGGGCCGACCGCGGCTGGTCCGCGGCCTACTCGACGAGCGACAGCCCGCCCGACGTGTTTGTGGATATGGTTGCCGACGGCGCGTATCTCCTCCCGCCGGGTGCGCCCCAGGCGATTGGTAAGGCTGCGATCCGTTCCGCCATTGCCGGGCTCGAGGCCACCCCGGGCTTCTCGATCCGGTGGTCCCCGACGTTCGCACAGGTGGGAAGCAGCGGCGATCTCGGCTACACCCTAGGCACATACCAGATGCAGCTGGAAGGCCCGGACGGTGAGCTGGTGCAGATCGACGGCAAGTACATCACGATCTGGAGAAAACATGCCGACGGAGCCTGGCTGGTCGATGCCGACATGTTCAACGCCGATGGTCCCCCCACTCCGATGGCAATAGAGGAAAACTGATCGGGCGGAAGCGACGCCAAGCCCCGCATCCTGCCGGGTCCTCTAGTGAGAGGTTGTCGAGCGCCGCCGACTTCACCCGCCTGCTTACGCAGGGAACGCTCAGCAGGTACCGCGCCGGCCGATACCGAGCGCCGTGGTAGCATCCGATCATCTTGGGTCCGTAGTGAGGTCGCCGGCGGTTCGGCGGCCGTTGCTTTGTAGACGGAGCGGCGGTGTCCGAAGCACACGACGACGACATTCGAGGTACAGCCCCGCGAACGTCGGCGGCAGGAAAATCCTGGCCTCTCGAGCCCGACGAGGCCGAGATACGGGCCCTCATCGACGCTACGGTGGCGCGAGTCGTGCCGCACGTAATGTCGTTTGCCGAGCAGCCCGCCTCCAATACAGAAGGCGCCACCGAGTTCGCTCGTACGCTCGACGAACCGCTCCCGCTGGAAGGCACGCCTTTCGACGAGCTGCTCGACCTGCTGTTCGATGAGGCGATCCCCCGATCGCTGAACACCGCGTCCCCGGGCTACTTCGCCTATGTCAACGGCAACGCCGTCTTCGAGTCGGCCCTCGCCTCGTTCATCAACGACTCGGTCAACCGCTACATGGGCGTCTTCGCAGGCGGGCCGGTGATGGCGAAGATCGAGGCCAACGTCGTTGAGTGGTTCGCGCAGATCATCGGCTATCCGCCCGAGGCCGGTGGGTTTCTCACCAGCGGCGGCTCGTTGGCGAACTTCAGCGCGTTAGTCACGGCGCGCCGAGAGCGGCTGCCGGCGCACTTCCTGAACGGCGTCATCTACACGTCCGATCAGGTACATCACAGCGTGCTCAAGGCGGCTTTGCTGGCGGGCTTTCCGGCCGAATCGGTGCGCTCCCTGCCGACCGACGAACGCTATCGAATGCGTCCAGACACGCTGCGCCGCGCCGTCCGCGCGGATCGCGACGCCGGACGCACACCGTTTCTTGTCGCGGCGAGTGCGGGAACCACGAACTCCGGCGCAGTGGATCCGCTCGACGAGGTCGCGGACCTGTGCGAGGCGGAGCGCCTTTGGCTTCACGTCGATGCCTCGTATGGCGGGTTCTTTGCGCTTACAGAGCGCGGTAGGCAGGTTCTGCAGGGCCTTGGCCGCGCCGACTCGGTAGTGCTGGATCCGCACAAGAGCTTGTTCGTGCCATACGGCGTCGGCAGCCTGCTGGTGCGCGACGGCGAAGCGTTGCGGCGAGCGCACTCAGCCAGCGCAGACTACTTGCCACCGCTCCAAGCCGAACCCGATCTTGTCGATTTCTGTGAGATCTCACCGGAGCTCTCGCGCGAGTTTCGTGGTCTCAAGGTATGGCTGCCGTTGAAGCGTCACGGCATCGCGCCGTATCGGGACGCCCTGCAGGAGAAGTTCGAGCTCACGGACTGGATAACGGCTCGCCTGCGCGAGATCGACGACGTCGAGATCGTCGCCGAACCCCAGCTGACCATACTTGCCTGGCGCTTGAAGGTACCGGGACTGTCCGACCAAGAGCTCGACGCGCTCAACCAGCGCTTGATGGCGCGGATCAACTCCCGCAAGCGCGTCTATCTAACCGGCACGCGGCTCGATGCCCGTTTCGTGATTCGTATTTGCGTGTTGCCGCTCAGGGCTCACGCGGATCGCCTGCGTATGGCGCTGGAGGACATTCGCGCAGCGATCGGCGAGGTCCGGGCGACGGGGGGTGGAGCTGAGTGATGCGCGCTCTCGCGGTGGCTGTGGCGTCGGTGTTTCTGGGGGCCGGCTTGCAGCAGCCTGATCCAGAACTCGACCGCATCGTCGAGGCGGCGCGCGCCGTGATGGCGGCGGCACGGTACTGCGCCCTGATCACCCTCGATGCCGACGGCGCGCCGCAGGCACGAACCATGGAGCCCTTTCCAGCTGACGACGACTTCACCGTGTGGATGGCGACCAACAAATCGACCCGAAAGGTACGCGAGCTGGCCAACGATCCGCGCGCCACGCTCTACTACCTCGACGCGCAGGGCGGCGCCTACGCGACCCTGACCGGGGTGGCGCGGGTGATCACCGATGGCGACGAAAAGGCACGGCGATGGAAGCCGGAGTGGGACGAGTTCTACGTCGAAGGCAACCGCGGCGACGACTACGTCCTGGTGCGTTTCGTCCCTCATCGACTCGAGGTAGTGAGCCCGGCACACGGTGTGGCGTCCGACCCGATGGCATGGAAGCCGGCCATCCTCGAGCTCGAGCACTGAGGCCTTCCACACTTCCACCGCCTCGTCGACGATGCCCATTGCATCGCCTTCCTCGCCGCGCCTTGATCTCACCCGCAAATCCCATCTGCGATATGCAACGATCATCTGTTACAGACCACTAGCCGACCTGGCTGTCCCGGCGGGCCTGATCAAGCGCCACCAGTAGCTCCGCGCTGTATAGCAGCACGAGCGCTGCGTAGTAGATCCAGAGCATGAAGATAACGGCGGCGCCGGCCGAGCCCGTGAAGGTCAGGCTCGTCGTGGCGTAGTTCAGGTAGATGCCGAAGCCGGCGCGGGCGACGCGCCATCCGACCGCGCCGACCAAAGCGGCCGGAATGACCATTCGCCAATCGTGCAGGCGGCGCGGAGGCAGGGTGTAAAGAATGAGCATGAACACCAGGATGTCGAGCACAACGGAGCTGGCGAAGTTCAAGAAAGCCGAGCGCTCCACGAAGTCGATCACGCGTGCGGCCAGCGGTGCCTCCACGCTCCTCACTACCGTCATCAGGATGTTGAACACGAAGCTCAGCATCAGCAGAATGGCGGCGGCGAGGGCGACCAGGCGCGGTTTCATCAACCCCCACAGTGGCGGATGGAACGTCTGGAAGATTCGGTCGAACGCCGTCTGAATGGAGCCGAACACCAGGCTCGCGAACCACACCGTGGTCACCAGCGACACAAGGCCGATGCTGGTGCCGTGTCGGAGCAGCTCGGTGACTGCGGCGTTGATCACCGCGCCGAACTCCGGAGCGATCCAGCCGCCTTCGCGGAGGATCTGCTCAATCTCCTCCGAGGTTACCCCTACGAACAGGCTGAGAACCCCGATAACCAGCCCCACCAACGGTACGATCGACAGCAACGCGTAGTACGAGATTGCCGCGCAGTCGTTGAAGCCGTTGTTGAACCAGAACTGGTGGCCAGCGCGTCCGAGGGCGCGTGTGAATGCGGCCAGCAGCCGGTATAGGTTCACGGGGAACCCGGTGGATCGTTGGTAACTGTGCGGGGCGCTATTCGCCGTCCTGGACGACCGCTGTCTCGGCCACCAGCAGCTTGCGCAACTCGCCCTGGTTGTACATCTCGATGAGGATATCGCAGCCGCCGATGAACTCTCCGTTAACAAAGATCTGCGGGATCGTAGGCCACTGGGTTATCTGCCCCAACTCGGTACGATACGCGTCCAGGTTCTCGAGCACGTTGGTCGCTGTGAACTCCACCCCGAGCGCTCGGAAGACATCGCAGGACGCCTTGGAAAATCCACACTGGGGCGCGTCCGGCGTTCCCTTCATGAAGACGTGAACGGGGCTATTGGCGACGGCGGCATCGATGCTACTACGCAGTTCTTCGCTCATTTGACGCTGCTCCTAGGGTGTTCTCGTGCGGATTTGTAGCGCATGGACTGCCTGCGTCATATGGTCGCCGACGGCCTTGTATACGAGCTGGTGTTGCTGTAGCCGCGTCTTGCCCTCGAACTCCTCTGCCACCACCTCCACTCGATAGTGATCGCGCGTGCCGGTGAGATCGGTGACCAGCACAGTGGCGTTCGGGATCGCGGTCTCGATGATGCGCTGAAGCTCATCGGGTGCCAGCAGCTGCGGACTCTGCATCGTTTCCTCGCCCAGCGGGCTTGACGGCGGCTCCAAGGAGCCAGCCTCACATCGATTCTACAGAAGCCAATCGCCGATGGCGCGCACCGACAGGCGGACCGGGCCGAGTCGGTCTCGTGACCGGTCCCCACAGCTATTTGAAATCATCAATGATTGTAAATGAAAAGAAAAGGATATTCATGATTCTGTTGAATCAGAGTTACAGTTATTTAATCATTATTAGTCAGTATTGCTAACTCATGGACGGCATTCCTGAAACTGATGGCTACGACGGTGCCTTTCTTGCCACAGGTTCGAACTCGCCCGCGCCGTGTGAGCGTGTTTGTACCTGTGTGCCTGGCACTCGCCGCGTCGGCCGCATCCTGGCCGTTGACCGCCGCTGCGCAACAGTTCAACTTCACTCGCTATACGGTCGCCACCGGGTTACCGGCGAGTCGAGTGCACAGCGTCTTGCAGGATCGGCGCGGCTACCTTTGGTTCGGTACTAGCGGCGGTCTGACGCGGTACGACGGGTCTGAGTTCAGCCTCTTCACCGTCGCCGGTGGTCTGATCGGTAGCACCATCGTGGCGTTGGCTGAAGCTGCGGATGGCAGCGTCGTGTTTGCCGCGCGTGAAGGTGGGGTGGGGGTCATCGAGGACGGCGTCGTTCGCGTTCTGCTGGGTGATGGTCTCGATGGTGCCGTGGTGCGCTCCATTTACCCGGATCCCAGTGGCTCGCTCTGGTTCGCGACAGCACGCGGCCTGGTAGCAACTACGCCGGAAGGTCCACGGCGCGTCGTACCCGAGTCTGAAGTTCCGCCAGGATGCTGTACGGCGGTGGTCGTGGACCCGTCGTCTCGGACGTGGGTCGGCGGCCCTGGTGGACTGTATCGCCTGCACCGTGACCGGCTGCTACGCGAGGATGTCGGCTTGCCTGCCGGCGCCGCGGTCACGGTGCTGATCGTCGACAGTGGCGGCTTGCTGTGGGTCGGAACCGACCGCGGACTGTACCGGCTGGTTGGTGGTCGGCTCGACCCAGTGCCTGAGGCGAAGGGCACGCACATGCTTGGTGCGGCGCGCTCGCCGGAAGGCGACCTGTGGTTCGGCACCGATCGCGGCGCGGTCCACTGGCGCCCACCGGCTGTCGAGGTATACGACGTCCGCGCCGGGCTGGGTGATGACCGCGTCAACGCGGTGCTGGTAGACCATGAAGGCAACGTCTGGTTCGGGACGGATGGCGGCGCTGCCAAGCTGGTGGCTTCGAGCTTTGTGACCTATATGATCGCTCACGGCATGCGGGGCGACTTCGTGGTAGCGCTCGATACCGATGCGACAGGAACCGTGTGGGCCGCCACCCGAGATGGGATCGTTTCGTTCCGAGGGAGTGAGGAACCGAGCCTTGCGCTCGACGTGAATGCTGATGCTGCCGGGCAGATCACGGCGCTTGTAGCCACGACGGAGGAGTTGATCGTCGGCACGACACGTGGCCTGCTGCGGGCTCCGCGTGGCAGGAGCCCGCGCCTCATACGCGGTCCGGCGGTGCGAGCGCTGCATCGTCACGGGGACACCGTTTGGGTGGGGACCGACAGCGGCCTGCATCGTGTGATCGGCGATCGCATCATGCCAGCGCCGGCCGGCCCGCGCCTGGCCGACGCACCGGTGACCGCCCTCGCAAACGACAGTCGAGGGCGCCTGTGGGTCGGAACCCGAGATCGCGGCGTATGGCTGCAAATCGACGGCGGGTTCGTACGGCCCGACAAGGACGAGGGCTGGCAACGGTCGCCAGTTTGGTCCCTGGCACCGGCGCCCGACGGCAGTGTGTGGGTGGCGACGAACGGCCACGGCGCCATCCGGTTCCTGCCAGACGGCAGTACTTCGGCGCTCACACGTGACGGCAACGGGCTGGCCAGTGATTTCGTACATCAAGTAGTGGTTGATCGCCGTGGGCGCGTTTGGCTGTACACCAACCGTGGCCTCGATCGCTGGGATCCGTCGCTGGGTGTGTCGCACTACGATCTCGGAGATGGGCTGGTTGCCGCAGCCGGCAACCCTGGCGCCGCCGTTGCGGGCGATGACGGACGCCTCTGGTTCGGTACCCCCGCAGGGCTGACGGTCTTTCGCCCCGGTGTTCGCGTTGCGCCGACGGTGCCGCCGGCGGTGGTGATTCGCCACGTGCTCGTCGACGGCGAGCCGGCAACCCAGTCCGTGCTTGCCGACCTTCCTCCTGAGCACAACGACGTAACCATCGCGTACAGCGCGCTGTCGTATCGAGATGAATCGAGCAGTCGTTTCCAGTACCGACTGATCGGACAGTCGGACGTCTGGTCACGCCCCACGGAGGAGCGCAGCGTTACGTTCGTGGACCTTGCCCCGCGCGAGTACACCTTCGAGTTGCAGGCGATCAACGAGAGTGGCTTGTGGAGTAGGGAGCCTGCCCGCGTGCGCTTTGTGGTACGGCCAGCGGTGTGGGAGACGATCTGGTTTCGCGTCGCCTTGGCGGTTCTCTCGCTGCTCCTTGTCGGCGTGTTGTTCAGAGGCAGGTTGCGGCACATCGAGGACGATCGCCGCCGACTGCGTCGCAAGGTCGACGTCCGCACACGCGAACTGGTCGAGAAAAACGCCCAGCTCGAGCGTATGGCGACTACCGACGAGCTGACAGGCCTACCGAACCGGCGGTTCTTCCTCGACAGCTTGGAACGCGAGTTACGCAAGCTGACGCGTGTCCCGACCGACCAGCATCTGTCGCTGCTGGTGCTCGACCTCGACCGATTCAAGACGGTCAACGATCGCTTTGGCCACGCCGCCGGCGACGAGGTGTTGCGACTGGTGGCGCGAGGGCTCGCGCAGACCGTGCGTGCCACCGATCTTCCAGCGCGATTCGGCGGCGAGGAGTTCGCCATCCTGCTGCCGAACACCGGAGCCGAAGGCGCCCGGTTCCTGGCCGAGAAGCTGCGCTCCGAAGTGGAGGGTGAGCGGCTCCGATTCGACGGCCACGACCTGACCGTCACGATCTCGGTGGGTGTGGCGACGATTTCCTCGCCGTCGCGCTACGACGACGCGATCGCGGAGGATTTGCTCAAGCGTGCCGATGAGGCGATGTATCGGGCCAAATCGGGCGGGCGAAACCGCGTCGTTGCGGCCATACCGCCTCAGCCTTCGACGTAGGCTTCGGCTACTCGGCGTCCACGCTCCTCGTCAATCTGCCACAACAACGCCAGGCCGGCGAGAAAGAACACGGTGGTGATCGCCAGGGCGATGCGGTGTGAGCCGGTGGCGTAGTTGGTTATCCCGTAGGTCAGCGGGCCGACGATTGATGCGGCCTTCACAGCCATCCCCCAGAGACCGAAGAACTCCGCTGCCTTGGCACCAGGCGAGAACAGCGCCACCATCGCGCGGCCGGCCGACTGGCTCGATCCGATGGCCACGCCGGCCATATTTCCGATGACGAACAGCTGCATGGTGGTGTCGATGAATGCCGCACCCAACGTAGTTGCGATCCACAGCAGCAGCGTGATGGCGATCGTCCGCTTGGAGCCGAATCGGTCCTGTATGTAGCCGAAGGCGAAGGCGCCGGCTGCGGCGCTCAGGTTGACCACTACCAGTAGAGATATCGTCTCGACCTGGCTGAGTTGAAGCACTTGTTGTGCGTACACTCCCGCGACCGTGGTCACGACCGTCACCCCGGCGCTGTACGCGCCGATGCAGAGCAACAATCGGAACAGGTCGCCGAATCGACGCGCTTCTCGTAGCGTTGTCCGAAGGCGCGAGAAGCCGACCCCCACATACTCCGAAAAGCTGTTCAGCTGACCGCTGGCGCGGGGCTCACGAAGCCATAGGAAGGACGGCACTACGGCCACTGCGAAAAGGCCTGCGACGATCAATGCGGTGTTCGGGACGACCTCTGCCTCCACCGCGCCGCCGGCGACGGCCGTTCGTAGATAAACCAAGCACAGTGCAAGCGCCACCAGCCCGCCGATGTAACCCCAGGCCCAGCCGTATCCAGACAGCTTCCCTATGTCTTCGGGCGGCGCCAGGTCGGGCAAGAAGGCGGCGATCAGGTTCTCGCCCGCCGCATAGAAGGTGTTGGACACGATGATCAAGCCGCAGGCGAGCCAGATATCACCGCGCCCGGTTGTTACCAGCGCAGCCGTGGCGAGCACGCACAAGCTGGTGGTCCACACGAGCAGCCGCTTCTTGCTGGCCGAGTGGTCGGCGATGGCACCCAGCAGCGGCGCGGTGATGAGCACCAGCAGGTAGGAGACCGAGAGCGCCAGCGTCCAGACGAGGGTCGCCTCGGGGCGATTCTCGGCCACTACGCTGACGAAGTAGACGCTGTAGACGGCCGTGATGATGACGGTGGTGTATCCGGAGTTCGCGAAGTCGAACGTGCACCAGGCAAACAGCTCTCTGCGCGGCGCTCGCTCGCTGGGTGGGCTCAGATGAGGGCCCCTTCGGAACGTTTCATATCGAGGAACGCCTCGACGACCACCGGGTCAAAGTGCGCGCCAGCGCACGAGCGCAGCTCCTCTGCCGCCAGCTTCGCCGTCATTGCCTGACGGTAAGGGCGGGTGTTGGTCATCGCATCCCAGGCGTCGACGACGGCGAAGGCGCGCGCCGCCAGGGGAATGTGCTCTCCGGCCAAGCCATGCGGATACCCAGTGCCGTCGTAGCGCTCTTGGTGGTAGAGGACGAGCTCCAACGACGGATCGAGGAAGCGGATGCCGCGCAGCATGTCGTAGCCGATCTGCGGATGGCGCTTCATCACGGCGCGCTCGCTTACGTCCAACGGGCCCTCCTTGAGCAAGATCGAGTCGGGGATGCCGATCTTGCCGATGTCGTGCAGCAACGCGCCGGCCTCGATCACCTGTAGCGTTTCGTCATCGTCTATGCCGAGCCGACGGAGCAGCCGGGTGCAGCCCTCGGAAACACGCACCGAGTGGTTGGCAGTCTCCTGCTCGCGTGCGTCCAGCGCGGCCGCCAGGGCTGTGAGCGTCTCGTTGTAGCTGTCGCGCAGCTTGTCGAGGGCACGTCGTAGTTCGAACGTCCGATCCTGAACCATGCGTTCGAGCTTCGTCTGATAGAGCTGGTTCTCGATCACCAGGCGCCGTCGTTCCAGCCCTTGATGGACGGAGATCAGCAGATCGTCCATGTCGATGGGTTTGACCAGGTAGTCAGTGGCCCCGCGGCGCAGGCACTCGACTGCCAGACGGCTGCGATCCACGGACGTCAGCATGATGACCGACACGTCCGGGTACGTGGTGAGCACCTGGTCGAGAAACCAGAGTCCGTCGCGGTCGGGCATCCGCACGTCACAGATCACCATCCCGAACTCGCACGTCAGGCTGGCGTAACGTCCGCCGATCGGTGTGAGCGTGCCCCCCTCGGCCTGTAGCGGACTATCGTCGCGACCGGCAGCAGCCTCGCGCAGGACGCGTAGCGCATCACCGGCATCGGTGGCCTCCTGGCAACCGAACCCGAAGTGGGCAAGCGTGGAAACCACCAGGGATCGGAGCTCGGGATCCTCTTCAACCACGAGGATGCGGAGGTAGCTGTCCTCGATGCGTGGGCGTACTAGTTCCTCGAGCTCCTGGTCCATGGATGCCTATTGTGCCACCGGGTCGTCCGCGCAACTACCGTGACCCCTGGAGGAAACCGAGTCGCCGACGCCGAGCAGCCCTCGAATCTCCTGTGCCAGCGCTGCGTTGGTGGCGATTCCGGAACCCCCATCATGTATCGGCCGGCCTGCCCAATCGGTGAATACACCGCCAGCTTCCTCGACGATGGGGAGCAGCGCGGCAGAGTCCCACAGCGCCAGAACCGGGTCGAGCATCGCTTCAGCGCGACCTGTGGCGACGAGCGCGTGGCCGTAGCAATCTCCCCACGTTCGCGCCATCGCGGCGCAGGTCGTTAACCGGTCCCATTCCGACCCACGACCCTCCTCGGCGAACGACTCGGCATCGGTGCTCAGCACTAGCGCGTCCTTGAGAGTGCCAACCTCTGATACCCGAGCGCGGCGTCCGTTCCAGTAGCAACCGCTTCCACGGGCTGCCGCCACCGTCTCCGAAAGGGCCGGGAAATGGACCACGCCGAGCACCGGTCGGCCCGCCTGCTCGAGCGCGATCAGCACGCCGTACAGGGGCACGCCTCGGATGAAGCTCTTGGTGCCGTCGATCGGGTCGATGATCCATCGGCGCGCCGCGTCGACGCGGCAGGCACCGAACTCCTCGCCGACGATGCCATCGTCGGGGAAGCGAGCCTCTATCAGCACTCGACACAGTTGTTCGGCCTCACGATCGGCCTGTGTCACCGGTGTGGAATCCGCCTTGAGCTCGATGTGCATGGCGGCGTCGAAATAGCGCAGCGTTGTGCGACCAGCCTGGTGCGCCATAGAGACAGCGAATTCGAGCAGGCCGCTAAGATCGGCGTCCATGGCCGTCCTCAGACATCTTTTAATGTCTAAGTTTATCTAATAATAACCAATAAAAAATAATAATAATAAAACTTAGCTTCTGGTGTTCAACGCACGTTGTTAGCATCGCTGTTGACACCCTGCGTATCAACGCGGTCACCCGCCCAGGGCGAACGACGTTAGAGATGATTCTAGGAGCCGAGCCGGTGAGCCGATTGCACATTCCTCGTCTGATGGTAGCCGAGGACGACATCGACATGGCCTACGTGTTCGAGTTTCTTCTGAACCGCGAGGGGTTCCAGGTCTCCCGGCAGTGTCGCTATTCGGCAGCTTGGTCGCCTCGATCGTGCACTACTCGGTATGGCGCGGCGACGGCTATCCGATCTACGAGGCGATGGTACGCGACACCGATCGGCCCCGCAGATCGCTGTTTATCCTCGTACCGTTGGCTACGACGGCTGCTGGCGGGCTGGCTAGCAATCTGTTCTTTCCCCAGTTCGCGTTCGTGGGCTACTTGGTCTGCGGTTGGGGCGATGCGATTGCTGCAGCAGCGGGGCTCTGCTTGTTCGGGCTCTCCGCCGGGATGGCGGTGGCCGCCGGCGTTGCGTGCGGCGTCTTCGGTGCGCTTGTTGAGGCGGTTAGCAACCACGGCCTCGATAACTTCACGATCCAAGTTGCCGCCTCAGCGGCGGCTTTCGTGCTGCTCACCTGAGAACGTGGCGCCGGCTCATTGCCGGCTCTCGGTTGCCCTGCGCCCTTAGTGTCCTGTTACAGGACACAAGCTGGTATTCTTGGAGGATCTCGGCCCCGTAACCGGTGACCGATGGAACCCAGCGACGAAGGCTCGATAGAAAACGCTGGCGCGGATCCGCAGGTCGCCGCGAACAACGACGATCCCGCGTTTGGCTGGCAGCTTCCGGTGGCGCGCTCCGCACTCGCGGGCGGTACGCTCGCGCTCGTGTCTACGGTAGCGCTGTTCTCCCATCTTGCAGGCCGATCCGGGCTCGTAGTGGGCTGGGGGTTCGCATTGGCCGCCGTGGCACTGGCCGCCGCGTCGGTGGCACTTGGCGCCAGGCCAGTGTTGCCTCGAAGGGCTAGGCAGCTGCGCTCGTGGGCTCTCCTCGGGGCTGCGGGCTTTCTGGTGTCGGGTGTAGGACTGCTCGCTGATCTTGCCGACTGGCCGATCGTATTGAGCGAGGTGATGGCTGTCCTGGCCGTTGGGGCCTGGTGGGCGATGATCGGATGGCACGTGCTAGGCAGGACGAATGGCACGGCGCTCGGCGCACGCGCGTCCGGACGCGCCTTCGGGTATCTGTCGAGTGTCTTCGCGGTGTTGTCGATCGCTGCCGTGGGGGCCCACTTGATGCTGGAGGTGCCGGTCGGCGCGGCGCCCGTCCGCATGGCGTACGTACTCTGGGGGCCGTGGGGTCTGATGCTAGCGCGCCGCGTTGCGCGCGGACCCGTGCTCGTCTGACGCGGGCAACGTTGCGGGGCTCAGACCCATTCCACCTGCTTCAGCGAGCTGCTGGATCCGGCCACGATGCGCAGGCGATCGCAGCTGCATCCGAGCTCGCGCGCCAGAAGCTCCAGCACACGTCGGTTGGCCTTGCCCCCTTCAGCCGGGGCGTGCGTACGTATCTGGTAGAAGCCTTCCTCGAGCAGGCGCACCCCCTCTGACTTGGAGCTTGCGTTCACTTTGACGCGGAACCTCATCGTCACCACCTGCTGTTGCGTAGCAAGGCCACTCGAGCCGCTACGATAGGCCATCGTTGTCATCACGACGGCATGCCGTGCTGACGCCATGCCACCTGCATGCGCCACTGCTGGCCACGGCCCATCCTCTACTGTGTCCTGCGGGCGGCTGCTACGATGTGCCCCGGTGGGGCTCACCGTGGAGGGATGATGGCGGCTGCGCGCGAGCTGAGGATCCGGGTGGCCGACGAGCCCGGCGTATTGGGAAGGATTTCCGAGACGCTCGGCGCCAGCGGAATCAACATCGTCGGCTTCGCCGTGTGGGAACCTACTGCCCACGTCCTCACGAGCGACCCGGAGCGAGCCGCTGAGCTCTTGACCGAGGCGGGGTTCGCTGTCGAGCTAGTCGATGTGCTGCGGCTCGTGGTTCCCGACGAGCCCGGCAACCTGGCAGAGATCGCGCAGGAGCTCGGCGAGGCTGGGATCAACATCGAGCACTCGTACTCGGTGAGCAATCGTACTGATGGTGCCGCCGCGTTCGTCCTGGCGGTGTCCAACATCGCTCTGATCGGCGAGATTCTTGACTGACGGGCCTTCCGTCAGGTCGTTCCTGCCTGAACCGAGACGTCGGTGCCTGTCTGGGGCAGCGCATCAGACTTGCGACGGCGAGCTTGATCCGGGCGCCGGTGCGGCACCTTTACCTTGATCGGTGTGGCCTGAATCGGGGCGAGCACCTGGCGCTGGTAACGGCTCGGTGGCATACCGGTTTCGGCCCGGAAGGCGTTGAGGAATGTGCGGTATGACTGCCGACAGTAGCCCACGTCTGCTGCGACTTCCTTGATCAGCTGACGGGGTCGCGAGCTGAGCTCGCCTACGCGCCTTGCCGATGCGCAGCCTACGGACGTGCTGACCGATCGTCACCCCGTAGGTAGCGCGATATCGGTGACACAGCAGCGATGAGGAGACTCCCAGTAGCGTCGCGATGCTGGTGGTGCCACATCCGACAGCCGATGCGTAGTGGCACTCTATATGTGCACGCGCAAGCTCTGCCACCTCGCGTCCCGACGGTCGTACACCCTCTGACGAGGCCTGCATGATTGCTCCGCTCGTTGCAGTTTGGATGCTTCGCTCGACAGAGGACCACCCGTGTAAGAAACGGTTCTCGCTAGGAGGAAGCTCGGTGCTGCGGTTTTTCCGAGATCCTCTTGATGGATCCCTTCGCCGGCGAGGCGAACGCCCCTGGCCCGCCGCACTTCCACCCGGCCTGCTAGCGGGCGGCGCGTCCGCGAGCTGGCGGTTGTATCCGGTACTTGATCAGGTAGTGCTGCAGCGTGCTGCGCGGAATCTCGAGCAAGCGCGCGGCCTGGCTCAGGTTGCCGTCCGCCATAGCGATCGCCTGGCGGATATGTCGCCGTACCACCTGCTCGAGTGCGAGCGAAGTCGGTGTGGTGTCGGACATGGCGGCGGTCGGCTGCCGGTCAATGGGCAAGATCGCCGCCGCGACCGCGGCGGGGGCGATGACCTCATCGCGCGAAGCTGCATAGGCGCGGAGAAGGATCTGGCGTAGCTCGCGTACGTTTCCGGGAAAGGCCTGGTCGCCAAGAAGTGCTAGCCGTCCGGGGCTTAGGTGGCGTAAGCACCCATACTGAGCGGCGAGCGTTGCGAGGTACGCGGTTGCGATCTCTTCCAGGTCCTCCAGTCGTTCGGCCAACGGCGGGATGCGGATGACGAAGGCAGCGAGACGGTGCAACAAGTCGATGCGGAAAGCGCTGCCCTGGCTGAGCTCGTGCAGTGTCTTGTTGCTGGTGGCCACGAATCGTACGTCGACTTGGAAGACGGAATCGGATCCGACTGGCTGGACCTCGCCGTATTCCACCGCACGCAACACGGTGGCCTGGAGCGACCGGGGCGCTTCGCTGATTTCATCCAGGATCAGGGTCGAGCCATCGGCGGCCCTGATGCGGCCGGCGCGGTCGTGATCCGCGCCGGTGAAGGCGCCCCGGCGGTGACCGAACAGCTCAGAGGCGAGTAAATCCGGGCTTAGCCCGGCGCAATTCACGATCTCGAGCTGGGCACGCGATCTCGAGCTGTGACTGTGAATTTGCCGCGCCACCAGCTCCTTGCCAACGCCCGTCTCACCAAGCACGAGCGCCGGCTCCGTATATCGGGCAGCGACCTCGATTTGATCGCGGACCTGACACATCGTATCGCTGCCACCGAGCAAGCGAATGTCGCTGCGCCGAGCCGGCCGAGGGTGACCTGTGGTACGTCGCACTAGCCGTCCGAAGTTCTGCCCCCGTACGGATCGTACCTGGCGGAGCCCGTCGAATCACCAGGTGTACCGCTGTCGGGTCCCGTAGTTGTGGAAGTTTTTTGCAACGGCCCTCGAGCGTCCGCGGTTTTCCGACTCACCCATTGACGCCGTTGCGACTGCCATACCAGGATGGTCACCTTGCCGGTGCCGGCGAGTGCCAGGAGGATTGCAAGCCTGTGTCTCAACCAGCTTCCTACGGCTACATCGAAAAAGCGTGGTTCTCCCGGTTTCAGCGTTGGAGAGGGTACGCGTTGTCCCTCATGGGTAATGTGACGGACGCCGAGGAGGTAGTTCAGGAAGCCGTAGCTCGCACGGTTCGCGCGCGGCCGAAGTTCGGCAGCGAACAAGACGCGCACAACTACGTGCTTACTGCGGTTCGTACGGCGGCTCTGCAGATGTTCCAGCAACGGCGGCGGCTGCTACCGCTCGACGAAGTACCGCCGCCGGTGCCGGGCGAGGAAATCTCCTCCGATCCATTGCGCATGTTGCTCCGTGAGGAGAAATCTCGCACCCGGCGGCATCTTGTCGAGGTGGCGCTGCGACTGATAGGCGACCTGGCGCCGGTTCACCGCGAGGTGCTCGAGTTGTTGGTATTGCGTGACCCGCCGATGAAGCTGGGCGAGGTAGCGGCGATCCAAGCAGCTCCGATCAGCACGGTGCACAGTCGGCTACAAGCAGCATTGCTGCAGGTCGGGCGTCGCATGGAATCGGAATCCGGCGAGGACTGGGAGATATGACGTTGGTTGTGCACGCGGATCCGCTGGACATGGTGACCTACGTTCGTGGTTGTCTGAGCGAAGAGCGCGCCGAGGAAGTGCGGAAACATTGCTTCGCCTGCCGCGATTGCGGCGATCAGTTGGCCGCCATCATTCTCCTACGCGGCGCCGCTCCGCTGCGATCGTCCGTACCCTGGTACGCTCGTCGATCGATCGCCGCCGCCGCCGCGGCGGTGATCGTGCTTGTCGGCGCGGCGGCCTGGGTTGCGGGGCGCGGCGCTGCACCGGCGACGCGGGGCCCGATCGATGTCGAGGCGATAGTGGCCGCGTCGCCGGACGGAGCGAGTGGTTCGCCAACTGGCGTGCGAGTCTTCACCGAGATTACGCTGGCCGACATTGGCATCATCGAGAAGGTCGCCGATCTCGGCAGCATGATCGTCGGCGCTGAGAATCCCGCTACGAATGTCAACGTAGGCGCTGCGGAGGTGATCACTGCCCTGCAGGCGGGCGTTCGTGCCCTGGCCGATGGTGAGTACGGCGACGCGGCGCGAGCCCTGGGTGGGTTCGCCAGCTCCTATCATCCCCTCGGAACGCCTCTGCTCGGCTTGGCGTTGTTCTTCGACGGGAGCGACCTACCGGCGGCACGTCAGGCGCTGGAGGCTCATGTGACGGTACTGGACGATCTCGAGCTCACCGATAGTTCCAACGGGCACGCGGCCGCCTACTACCTAGCGCGACTCTACCTGCAGGCTGGCCATGACCACACGGCGCGCGAGTTGCTTCGCCGAATCGTGCCGGATCCGGGATCCGATCCGGATCGACTGCAGGAAGCTGTCAAACAGCTTCTACTCGAGCTGCATTAGCCGCCCCGGCCGGCTGCCCGCCGGCCAGCGCCTGAGCCACGCTGGATAGCCGCCCGCCCTTATTTCACGGTTGAGGCGGAGCCGGCCAGCGGCCCGAGACCTTTCCGTAAGTTGTTTGTAAGTCGGGGTTTGTCTCCTCCTGCCCGGCCGTGGCGCGGTTCGGCATTCGCCTTGCTCCTTGTCTGAGCAGGTACCCGCCACCTGGCAAAGGAGGAACACCGTACAACGTTCGATCAACTGGAAAAAGGTCCTGCTCATTAGCTGGGCCATTCTCTTGACGTTCGGCCTGTCGTTTCAGGCCTCGCAAGCCGAGGCCCTGCATGGCCCATGTGCCGACGAGTGCGCTGCCAACTGTGAGGATTGCGCCGTGTACCACCAATGGGGCTGCAAGTGCTTTTGGAGATGTGAGGAGGGCGGCGGCGGCTCGAGCACCTGCGCATTGCTCTAGGAGATGACGTCGATGCCCCGACTCGCCAAGATCGCTGAGGTGACCACCATCCTGGCGCTGATTGCCGGGACCGCCTGGCTAGGCCAGCTGGTGCAGCACAACTACGTGACGCATGCGGAGTCGTCGGGCAGCGCGGGTCCGGTTACCGCGCCGGTCGACATTCCCGCCCGGACGCTCGGCGGGGTCGATGCGGTGCTCCAGGTAAGCGGCCGCGAGGCGCCGCTGATGCTGTTCGTGCTGAGCACGACCTGCCCGTTCTGCGAGCAGAACATGTCGGAATGGCGGAGCCTGGCAGCACGGATCGACGAGCTCGGTCCGCGAGCGCCGGAGATCTATGTGCTGTCGGTCAGCGCGGCCCGCGAGACGCGGGACTTCCTCGCAATGCACGAGCTCGACCTGCCGGTGCGGCTGGTCGATCCGGCGGTGCTGCCGCTCCTCGGGTTGTCCGGGTACCCGAGCACCCTGGGCATCGATCCGGTGACCCGCGGCATTGCCGCTTGGAGCGGTGTATTGAACATCGCCGATCAGGCCGTCGTGCACACATGGGCTCGCTCTGCGATGACCCCCCGGGCGCTAGCTCAGCGATGCTCACGACCGACGCTGCGCTGGACCGGCCATAGGGCACGGCGCATGGGGACCCACTCGCGTGCGGAGTCGCCGTTCGGCTTCGCACGCGATCCCGGGTCCGAGACAGCGTAGTGAACGAGCTCCTGGATCGACAGGGCATCATCAATGAATCGCACGATCCATCCCGATGCATTGGAGATCGTGGACTTTGTCAACGGGGCGCTCGCCCCTGATGAAGCGCACCGATTGCATTGCCACTGCCTCGTTTGCGACACCTGCGGCAATCAGGCTCGTGGGCTCTTGTGGTTGCGAGCGGCCGCTGGCCAGGGCGGGTCTAGCGTCCGTCTTGGTCTTGGTGAGGCGTACGCAATTTCAAGAGCGACGCATTGACGAGCACCCGAGGCAGCCCCGGCACTGCCAGGAGCGAAATACACCCGGCCGAGATCGAGCTCCGACACTACGTGCGCGGGACGTTGGCCAGTGGCCACGCAGTGGCTATTCTGGCGCATTGCCTCGTCTGCGAAACGTGCGGGATGCGGCTCGAAGAGCGTCTGCGTCAGGGAGCAACGGGACCGTCGCCAACGCGTCACAAGGCGGCTCGCTGAGGCGCGGCTAGCTCGGCAGGACCACGCGGCCGGTGGCGTATCGCCGTGGCCCCCATACAGCTTGCCCGCCTCTGCGGTGCCCTCTAAGGTAGGTTCTAGGGGCTTGTAACAGATGATCGTTGCATATCGTGGTGGCGAAATGGGTCCGGATGCCAGGCGCGACGACGAGACGATGTTTGCCCATCTTGGAGGAGGAGCAACGCCGCAGACGGGCCGATTTCGCCGCCATCCTGCGGACAGATGGGCAGTTGCGGGCGATATCGGCGTTGCGCCTCGTCGACGATGCCCATTGCATCGCCTTCCTCGCCGCGCCTTGATCTCACCCGTAAATCCCATCTGCGATATGCAACGATCATCTGTTACAGGCCACTAGGGGCTATTTCAGCGCTTCCTCGGCTACCCCATACCCTCGGCCGGAGATGTCTTTGAGCACGCGCGCCGATGCGCTTCTTCGACAGACGGTTCAGGAAGGCGGCCTGATCGAGTCGGTCAGTGAGATGACCGAGGAGTACCAGCGCGAGCTGCGCCACATTGTCACCGTGTCGGGCGATACAGAGCTGCTGAGCGCGCCCGCCTACTACTACGCGGCTCGCAAGGCGCCGTCGGTCAACAGCATGATCTCGGCGATGGCGATCATCCAGGATGAGCTCGCCCACGCGCACATCGCCTACCGGGTGCTCGAGGAGCTGGGCGTCGATCGCGACTGGCTGATGTACGAGCGTCGGCCGCACGAATTCCGTTACCCGTACGCCCTCGACGTGCCGCTCGATTCGTGGGTAGAGGTTTGTGTTGCCAAGAACGGCGCCTGGGTGGTCGATTGCCAGGTCGACTGGAGTAGCTGGAATCAGAGCACCCGGCGCGTCGGGGTCCCGGCCTTCGACCCGGAGTCTTTCGCCAGGATCACTGGAGCTCACGCGCGTTCAGTGGGCATCGCCGACTAATGGGCGCAGGCCGCAGCGGCAGGTTGATCGGGTTGCCGAACAGGAGCGGACGCCGCCGCCAGCCGGTAGTTCCGCGCGCCGCCATGCCGACGGTGGCATGTGTCTTTTGCGGCAGCGCGGATACCGAGCCGGTCTCGATCTACGGTTGCCACATGATGGTGGCGCAGTACTACTGTGTCGCATGCTGTACGAGTTTCGATTGGGTGCGCGACGACTGATCTAGTGAGTCTGGAGGATGCTGGAACTGAAGGGCGCAAGCAAGCGTTTTGGTGGCACCGTCGCGCTGCACGCAACTGAGCTGAGATTACCGCAGGGCCAGATCACGGCGCTCATCGGACCCAGTGGGTGCGGCAAGTCAACCTTGCTGCGGTTGTTGAACGGGCTCCTGTTCCCCGATACCGGTGAGGTCTATTTCGACGGCGAGCGCATGACCGCGTCGAATGTGCAGGCTCTGCGACGTCGGATGGGCTACGTGATCCAGGACGGCGGCCTGTTCCCGCACCTGACCGCAGCGGAGAACATCACGCTGATGGCCCGCTTCCTCGGGTGGGAGTCGGCGCGCATTGACCAGCGGCTGGACGAGTTGGCACAGCTCACTCGTTTGAGGCCGGGGCTGCTCGAGCGCTTCCCCGCCGAGCTCTCGGGCGGTCAGGCGCAACGCATCTCGCTCATGCGGGCGCTCATGCTGGAGCCCGAAGTGCTACTGCTCGACGAGCCCATGGCGTCGCTCGATCCGATGATTCGCTCAGACCTACAAGAGGATCTACGCGCCATCTTTCGTCGTCTCGAGACTACGGTCGTGCTGGTAACCCACGATCTCGCGGAGGCTGTCTACCTTGCCGACAGCATCGTCTTGATGCGAGCCGGGCAGATCGAGCAGGTGGCCGCCGGAAGCGACCTCATGTCGGCCCCGGCAAACGACTTCGTACGACAGTTCGTGCGCGCCCAACGGTATCTTCAGAGCGTCGAGGACTGTGTATGAGCGCCAGATTCGGTCGCGGCGCGCTCACGTTGATGTTGTTGAGCTCGGCGTGCGCGAGTGGCGATTCGGCAGCTGCGGCTCCGGTGGTCGTAGGCTCGAAGGCCTTCACCGAGAGCGTCATCCTGGGTGAGGTCATGGCGGGGGTGTTCGTGTCTACCGGGGCGCGGGTCGAACACCGTCGTCAGCTCGGCGGTAGCCGTGTGCTTTGGAGCGCCCTACTGGCTGACGAGATCGACGCCTATGTTGAGTACACGGGCACGCTCGGCGAGGAGATCTTCGGCGGCCGGGTGTCGACCGACCTCGCCGCGCTCCGCGAAGCGGTAACCGCCGAGGGACTGCGGATCAGCGCTCCGTTGGGATTCGCAAACACGTACGCGATCGGCATGTCGCGGCAGGTGGCCGATTCGCTGGGTATCGAGACCATCAGCGACCTGGCAAGCCACCCGGAGCTACAGCTCGGATTCTCGGAAGGGTTCATGCAGCGGCAGGACGCTTGGCCCGGCCTGCGCGCGCGCTATTCCCTTCCGCACCGCAACGTGCGCGGCCTCAACCACGATCTTGCCTATCGCGCCCTCGAAGCTGGAGAGCTCGAGGTGACCGACCTGTACTCCACCGACGCCGAGATTCGCCATTACGACCTGCGCATCCTGACCGACGACCGCGACTACTTTCCCGACTACCGCGCCGTCATCCTCTATCGGGCGGAGCTCGAGTCGTCGCCGGCTCTGGTCGGTGCAATCGAGCGGTTGCAGGGCAGCATCGATACCGCCTCGATGATCGAAATGAACGCGGCGTCGCAGATCGAGCGCCAACCCGAGACCGACGTTGCCATGGGCTTTTTGCGGCGCCAACTCGGGGTCACCGCCGATCGCGTCGCCTCTGGCTTCGGAGATCGGCTTTGGGACAACACTCTGGATCACCTCGGCTTGGTGATTGTCTCGCTCACTGCCGCGATCCTGGTGGCGTTGCCTCTCGGGACGCTCGCGTCGCGTCGGCCGCGGCTGGGTCGGTTCGTCCTCAGCGCCACCGGGATCCTGCAGACGATCCCTTCGTTGGCTTTGCTCGTGTTCTTGATACCTCCGCTCGGTATCGGTGCCCCGCCTGCCATCGTGGCGCTGTTCCTCTACAGTCTGCTGCCGATCGTGCGCAACACCGCCACCGGGCTGACGTCGATTCCGCAGGGCCTGCTCGAGTCGGCCGACGCCCTCGGGCTACCTCGTCGTGCACGCCTGTGGCGGGTCGAGCTACCCCTCGCGTCGCGACCGATACTTGCCGGGATAAAGACCGCCGCGGTGATCAACGTCGGCACCGCGACCCTCGGCGCGCTGATCGGTGCCGGCGGCTACGGTCAACCGATTCTTGCCGGCATACGGCTCAACGACACGTCGCTCATTCTCGAAGGGGCAATACCGGCGGCGGTGCTCGCGTTGCTCGTGCAGGGCGCGTTCGATCTCATGGAACGGTTGGTCGTGCCACGTGGACTGCGCCCCTAGTGCTCCTGATCATAAGTACGGTGACGTTTGTGGCGCGCGCGAGCGGGGCGAATTGTAGGAGCGGCGACGAGGGCGATGCTGGGTGTATCGTCGAGGCGCCGCGACGCCCAAGGTGGCCGGTCCCGCGGCCACCCGGAGGGCAGGAGCGATATGCGGGCGATCTCGGCGTCAGGGCTCGTCGAGGATGGCTAAGGCATCGCCTTCCTCACCCTTCCTTGATCTCGCCCGCATCTCGCTCCTGCAAACGTCACCGTACTTATGATCAGGAGCACTACTCAAGGCGATTTTGTGGGCTGAGCGCTAACTCGGTACCCTACTGACTACGATCGACATTGATTCGACAACCCGGCCGAGTTAAACGCGAATGAAAGCGATTACGTTTGGTGGCTATCGCACGGCAGTTCACGAGACCGTCCCTGATCCCGAGATCGAGACTCCCGGCGACGTCATAGTGAAGGTTGATATCGCCGGCCTGTGCGGGTCCGACTTGCACCCCTACAACGAGCGCGAGGAGGGTCTCGACATCGGCACCGTCATGGGGCACGAGTTTGTCGGAGAGGTTGTCGAAACTGGCGCCGATGTTCGCGGTCTGGCGGTCGGCGATCGCGTGTACAGCCCATTTACGACCAACTGCGGTGAGTGCTCGTACTGCCGCTCGGGCCTCACGAGCCGTTGTCCACGGGGACAGCTATTCGGTTGGGTCGGAATGGGCGAGGGACTGCAAGGCGGACAGGCAGAGTTCGTGCGGGTGCCGCTGGCTGACTCGACGTTGCTGTGTATCCCCGAGGGGGTGACCGACGAACAGGCGTTGTTGCTCGGCGACATTTTCTCCACTGGCTACTTCTGCGCCGAGATGGCAGGTATCAAGCCCGGTGGTGTCTACGCAGTCGTCGGATGCGGCCCGGTCGGAATTCTGGCGATCGTCGCGGCGCGGGAGCTCGGTGCGGAGATGCTCTACGCGATCGACAGCGTGCCTGAAAGACTCGAGCTGGCACAAGAGGTCGGCGCGGTGCCGATCGATTTTCAGGCCGAGAATCCGGTAATGGCGATTCGCAGCCACGCCGATGCACCCGGCGCCGACGCGGTAATGGAGGCGGCCGGTACCTACGATGCGGCACGCATGGCAATCGAGCTCGTGCGTCCGGGCGGGACGATCTCAGTCGTCGGGGTGCACACCGACGACAACTTCCCGTTCGGCCCGGTCGAGGCCTACGACAAGAACCTGACCTATCGAGTCGGGCGTTGCCCCGCGCGTGCCTATATGGAGCGGCTCGCCCCGATCGTGCGCGATCGCGAGCTCGACATCACCCGCGTGATCTCGCACCGGGTGCCGCTTTCTGATGGCCCCGATGCGTATCGCAGCTTCGACGAGCGCCGCGACGGATATACCAAAGTCGTGCTGCGGCCGTGATGTCGCGGGGCAGCGGCGTCAAGTAGGGTCCGCTTTCGCCTGCCGGCCGGATGTTAGGCTAGCAGCATGGATGATGAAAGCGCTTTCGCCTATCGAGAGGTGTACTCGGCGGACGGGCTCAAGGCCAAGCTCGGTAACTACGCTCGCGCCGCAGGCCGTGAAGTAGTCGAGAAGGCGGTGTTGCTGTCGCAAGTCCTGCGCGACCCGCATACCCCGATGTGGGCGAAGACAACGGTCATCGGGGCGTTGGGCTACTTCATTGCGCCGATCGATGCCATCCCCGATCTGATTCCGGGTGTCGGCTACAGCGACGATCTGGGCGTGCTGTTGATGGCGCTCACGGCCGTAGCGGCGTCGGTCACTCCCGAGATGCTAGCCCGATCGCGGCGCGTATCGGCGCGTTGGTTCGGCGAGCGTCGCGACGCGCCAGACGAGCCGGGCGCAGTGTTCGAGACCGAAGCCACGGTCGTGGCGCGACAGCCACGCTGACCAGCGTGCCGGCGGCAGCTTGAGCGACACCGACGCTCGCGTGCACCCGAAGCCTTTTCGCGGTCTGTTTGCTTCGGCCCCTACACCCTTCAACGCCGACGGCCGTTTCAGGGGCAGCATGGTCGTTCGGCAGTACGAGTTGTTCCGCGATGCCGGCGTCAGCGGCGTGTTCATTTGTGGTATCGAGGGCGAAGGCCATTCGTTGTCCGTGGCGGAGAGGTGCGCCGTTCTCGAGACCTGGGTCGGGGTGACGGGGGGCGAACTGCCGTTGATCGCGCACGTAGGTCATAGCTCGCTGCGCGATGCTGTGCGGCTTGCCGAGCACGCCGCCAAAGCTGGCGCGACGGCGCTGGCAGCCATGAGCCCCACATACCACCCGCCGGCCACCCTGGAAGAGCTCATCGAGTACTTTGCGGCCATTGCTGCGGCCGTGCCGAGCACGCCGTTTTTCTTTTACGATGTGCCCGATCGCAGTGGCATGTGCTTTCCGACCGAGCAGGTGCTCGAGTGGGGGCGGCTACGCATCCCCAACCTCGTGGGTGTCAACCTCACTTCGTCCGACCTGAAGACGTTCGCGCGCTGTCAACAACTGGAAGGCGATTTCGATGTGCTCATTGGGAGCGAGGAAAGCTGGCTGCCAGGCCTGGCCCTCGGAGCTCAGGGGGCCATTGGGGGCACCATCGGGTTCGCGGCGCCACTCTACCGGCGTATCGAGGAAGCGTTTGCCGCCGGCGACATCGAGCGCGCTCGTACCGAGCACGCCAAGACGCTACAGCTAGGGCGTGTCCTGCAGGAGTTCGGTGCCGTGCGCGCCGGCAAGGCGTTGGTGTCGATGCTCGGTGTCGATTGCGGAACCGTGCGCCTGCCGCTGCGACCACTGCACGACGGCGAGTTCCGGGAGCTCCACGAGCGCTTGAGTGATCTCGACATCTTTGCTCGCCCGCTGAGCTCTCCGGCTGAGCTGGGTCGCTAGCAGGCCGTGGTGAAATGTGGTGGGTCTGGCGACAGGGTCTTGCGAAGTGCAAGCAAGGAGAGAGGAGGAGGCGATGGTTACGCCATCGTTGACGAGGAACGACGCAGGATACGCGCGCAACCCCCTGTCGCCCGAAGGGTGACGGCGATTTGGGGCCATCTGCGGTGTTGGCCTTCCTTCGACGATGGCTAGAGCATCGCCAGCGTCAGGCCGCCGTCCAACTGGCCCCAACTCGCCGTAACCAGGCCCGCCACACTTCCACCACGGCCTGCTAGGGCATCGCCTGTGTCAGGCTGCCTTGCATCTGGCCCCAACTCGCCGTAACCAGACCCACCACACTTTCACCACGGCCTGCTAGCAGGCCGAGACACCGGGCGCTGTCACTTGCGGCAGACACGAGGCCATACCGAGCCCCGTTTCGCCCCGGATTATCGGTTGTCTTCAGAGACGCTACAGCTGGCCCCCCGATTGCACGTCGCGGCAAGGCGCGATTGGATAGCAGGCGCATAGGCCGTCGGCGGCCCACTGCCAGGGTGCCGATGACTCTCAACGTCGACCCCGAGGACTTCGATGACCCGTTTCGCCGCCCTCACGCTTGCCCTCGCCGCTGCGCTCCCGATGCTGCTGTCTCAGGGGCCGAGCTTTCGTCCCAACCGGCCTTTCGGGACGCTGCGCGAGCAAGCGGAGATCCAACAGGCGTGGGTAAAGGAGCGAGTCGCGGTCAACTTGCCAAAGGTGATGCGTGATCACGGCGTCGACATGTGGGTCGTGCCGATGCGTGAGTACAACGAAGACCCGGTGTTCCGTGCTCTCGTAGCACCAACGAGCTTTGCGGCCCGACGACGCACGATCTATGTCTTCACCGACCGCGGTCCGGAAGGCGGCGTGGAATTGTTGGCGCTCGGCGGCGGCTCACAGGGCGGGCTCTACGAGGCGCATCGTGCCAACCTCGCCACGAGTCGCGAGGGCGTTCAGGCTGAGCTTTGGGGTTCGTCGCAGTGGACATTACTGGCCGATCTGATCCGCGAGCGTGATCCCCGGGTGATCGCCGTCAATATTTCCCATGAGCATAACTTCGCCGACGGCATGACCGCGGGGGAGTGGGAGCAGATGCAGGCGGCGCTCGGACCCGAGCTCGTCGGGCGCGTTGTCCCGAACCCGCGTCTGGCGATCGACTACCTGGCCCTGCGCGTCCCTGGCATGACCCCGGTGTACCGGCGCATGCAGGCGTATGTTCACGAGATCATCGGCGCGGCGTTTTCCAGCGCGGTGATCACACCGGGGGTGACGAGCACACAAGAGGTGGTGTGGTGGATGCGCCAGCGTGTCCATGATCTCGGCTTCGGGACCTGGTTCCAGCCTTCCGTGAGCATTCAGCGCCGTGGGTTCAAGGACGACAGCCTCGGCGGGGACCCGGTGATCGAGCCCGGTGACGTACTGCACACGGATTTCGGTATCACCGTGATGGGCCTCAACACCGATACCCAGCACATGGGCTACGTGCTGCGAGAAGGCGAGACCGAGGCGCCAGCCGGGCTCCAGCAGGCGCTGGACAACAGCGCGCGACTGCAGGACATTCTTCTGGACGAGATGCGCGTCGGTCGGTCCGGCAACGAAGTGCTCTATAGCGTGCTCGAGCGCATGCGTTCGGAGGGGCTCAACGGCACCATGTACACGCACCCAATTGGCGATCACGGCCATGGCGCCGGTCCGTTGATCGGCCTGTGGGACCGCCAGGAAGGCGTGCCGGGACGCGGCGACGTATCGGTGCTGGCGAATATGTGGTTCTCCACCGAGTTACAGGTCACGACGCCGGTTCCGGAATGGGATGGACAGCCGGTTCGGATGATGATGGAGGAGGAAGCCGAGGTCACACCGTCGGGAGATCGGCGCTGGGCCCTGCGACGGCAGACGGAGCTACACCTGATCCACTAGCAGGCCAGCCACAGTTGCATCATGGCCGGCCGGGAGCCAGCAAGATGGGCGCAATTAGCGAACTTCGCGAGAGCCTGATCGCCACCGCTGCGATGGCGGCGACGAGCACCTTCGCCGATGCCTTCTGGGCCGCCGCGATCCCCGAGCACCGTGCTTTCTATGGACTGGTGCACGGCGGCTTGCTGCTCGCCGTCATGGGTCTGGTGCTTTCCCGGGCTATGGGCGGCGGGCGAAGTGGCTTCGCAGCGCTGGCAGGCCTTTTAGTCGGGGTGCTGTCAGCGGCGCTCTTCTACCTGCTCTTTCCGGTCATTGGCGTCAGCGCGATGCTGGTCGCCTGGATGGGGCTCTGGGTGGCGCTTGCCCTCGTGGGTAACGCAAGCGGCGGTGGCGCCGAGACCAGCTCGCGCACCGTTACGCGGGGCGTGCTTGCCGCGTTGCTCGCGGGGCTCGGGTTCTGGTTGATCTCCGATATCTGGCTAGGCACCCACGAGCCGGGACCGTTGTACTGGCGCAGCTTCGTCTACTGGTGTGTTGCATTCCTGCCTGGATTCGCTGCCCTGCTGTTGTGGCGCGAACGTGATGCGGCGATCGGTCGCCAGGCAGTGTAGCTGGACGAAGTCCAACGCAGGTGGCCTAATCACGATGACGGAATCACAGCATCCAACCACGAGGACAAGGTAAGACGATGATCAAGCTAACTGGCGCAGCTCCTTTCCTGGTGGCGATTACTGCGCTGGCTGTGGTGCCTGCGGTGGCTCAGGAGGACTACGATCCTGAGGCTCGTTTGAGGTCGCTCGGTATCGAGCTGGGCGCCCCGGCGGCGCCAGTAGCCAACTACGTGCATGCGGTGACCACAGGCAACCTGGTCTTTCTGGCCGGCCACGGCCCGACAAGGGCCGACGGGATGTTCGTAACGGGCCGGGTAGGATCCGACCTGAGCATCGAGCAAGGGTATGAAGCGGCGCGCCTCACAGCGGTGGCGTTGCTGGCTTCGCTCAAGCAGGAGATCGGCGACCTTGGTCGCGTGCGCCGCATCGTCCGCTTGTTCGGGATGGTGAACGCGGTCGAGGGCTTTGGTCAGCAGCCCGAGGTGATCAACGGCGCATCGGATTTCTTGATCGAGGTCTTCGGTGACCGCGGCCGACATGCGCGAGCCGCCGTCGGGATGGGGTCGCTACCACGTAACATCCCGGTCGAGATCGAGATGGTTGTGGAGATCGATTCCGACTGATCCCCTCGACGCCGTCGGACACGGGGCGGTAGGCTCGTTTCGTCGCAACACAACAGGCTCGTTTCGTTGCAGCTGAAAACGGGCCCAAGACAAGGACTGCCATGCGCAACCCTCGACTCGCCGTCGCCGTCGTTCTCATTGCCGCTCTGACGCTGGCCAGCCCCAGCCAGGCACAACGCACTGCCAAGCCCGTGCTGCATGGTCGTCACTGGGTAGCGATCACCGGTAAGCCGTTGGCCGCCACTGCCGGTGCAATGATCTTCCAGCAGGGCGGCAACGCCGTTGATGCGGCATGCGCCATGCTTGCTGCAACCGCGACGATGTGGGACGTCCTCGGTTGGGGAGGCGAGACCCAGGCGCTGATTTACGATCCGCGCAACAAGAAGGTCGTCGGCGTCAACGCGCTCGGCGTCGCGCCTACTGGGGCTACTCCCGACTTCTTCAAGGGCGAGGGAATGGACTACCCGCCGGAGTACGGCGTGCACGCCGCGGTCACACCGGGCACGCCGGGCGGTTTGCTGGTGATGCTCGAGCAATTCGGGACCATGAGCCTGGCTCAGGTGCTGGCGCCGGCGATCGAGATGGCCGATGGATATCCGATCGAGGAGCAGGCCGCCAACTCGATCGAAAGTGAGAAGGAACGCCTACAACAGTGGCCCTACTCCAAGAAGGTGTTCCTGCCGCACCTGGGCGAGGGCGATCGCGCCGCCCCGTACGCCGGCGAGATCTTCAGGCAGGAGGACCTGGCGGTGACGCTCCGCAAGATGGTCGACGCCGAAGCCGAGGCCCTCATCGGCGGAGCTTCCCGCGAGCAGGCCATCCAGGCTGCGTACGAGCGTTTCTATCGCGGCGACATTGCCGCGGAGTTCGTGCGCGGCTCACAGAAGATGGGCGGCCTGCACACGCTCGAGGATCTCGCCAACTGGGAGGTCTATCTCGAGGAGCCCGTTTCGGTCGACTACAAGGGCATCGAGGTCTACAAGCTCACGACCTGGGTACAAGGGCCGGTCATGTTGCAGGCGCTGAATATGCTCGAGAATCTCGATCTGAAGGCCATGGGGTACAACAGCGCGCGCTACATACACACGCTCTACCAGGTAATGAACATGGCCTTCGCGGATCGCGATTTCTACTACGGCGATCCCTACTTCCCGCCCGCCGAGCCGATCGACGGTTTGCTTTCGAAAGACTACGCCGCCCAGCGCGTCGCCGAAATCGACTGGGAGCGCAACAACGAGTCGGTGAAGCCCGGCGATCCGTACCCGTTCCAGGGTGGCGAGAACCCCTTCCGCCGCTACCTGGAGAGCTGGGGCGGTTCGACGATCGACCCCGATGCAGGCGCCGCGGCCATGGCCGAATTCGAGGACGACTTCTACGCCGGCACGACTTCCATCCAGGCGATCGACGCCGATGGCTGGGTGGTTTCGATCACGCCCAGCGGTGGATGGATCCCGGCAGTAATCGCCGGTCGAACCGGCATCGGCATGAGCCAGCGAATGCAGAGCTTCGTGTTGGACGCGGCGCAGAACCCCTACAACGTGGTGGAGCCGGGGAAGCGTCCACGCGCTACCTTGACACCGGGCATGGCGCTCAAGGATGGTCGGCCCTACCTGTCGTTCGCGGTTCAGGGA
Organism: Acidobacteriota bacterium; assembly: GCA_965205505.1. Classification (GTDB taxonomy): domain Bacteria; phylum Acidobacteriota; class UBA890; order UBA890; family WLXD01; genus DASCOT01. The sequence continues at coordinate 1,240,600 of CBDBHB010000008.1, read as the reverse complement.
GGTGACGGCCAGGATCAGAACCTGCTGCAGTTCTTCCTCAACTTCGTGGAATGGGGAATGGATGTGCAGCAGGCGGTGGAAGCACCCAATATCAACAGCTTCCAGATGCAAGGATCGTTCGCCGAGCACGAGTCGAGCCCTGGGCGGTTGCTGATCCAATCGGCCACGCCGCCGTGGGTCCGTGACGAGCTGCAACGCATGGGTTACGCGCTCGTCGAGCGTGAGCGCACGTCGGGGCCGATCAACGCCGTGTTCGTCGACTGGGAACACGGTACCTTCTGGGGTGGTTCGAGCCATCACGGCGAGGACTACGGAATAGCCTGGTAGCCAGGGGTAACTGCTATGCCATCAAACAAGGCCTCATCGTCCGGACCCGCATGGGTGAACCTGATTCGGTCATTCGGGCCAGTGATCCTCGGCCTATTGTTCGTGGTCGCAGGTATTGCCAAGGTGCTCGACCCGTGGAGCTTTCTCGGCTCGCTCGGCGGCTACGGCGTGCCCGGCTGGATGCGAACACCGGTTGCCCTGTTGCTTCCGGCCATAGAGGTCGGCGTGGGAGTGATGTTGCTGTTGCGCTGGCAAGTGCGGTTGGCGGCCACGGCGGCGGCTGCCCTCATGGCAGTGTTTCTCGTTGCTGTCGGTTACGGATGGGCGGCCGGAACGCTCGATGAGTGTGGCTGCTTTGGCCCCATGATGGAGCGTGAGCCGCGCGACGCCTTCCTGATGGACCTGGCGTTCATGGGGATTGCCCTAGGGGTGTGCGTCTCGACACCTGCGGCCCGCCCGCGCACCGACTGGCGGGCAGCGGCGCTTGCGATCGCCTCTGTCACGGCGCTCGGTATGAGCTTCGTGAATTACACGAGCGGTCCGAGCGGCGCATCGGCGGCGGCGCTCGGCAGGACCATGGACATGCGCGAGGTTGACCTCGCGCGCGGGGAGCACCTGCTATATCTGTTCCATCACGAATGCCCGCACTGCGCAGCGATGAGCCCCCGCGTGTCTGAATACACCAAGGACGGAGCATTGCCGCCGGTCGTCGGCCTCACCTACGAGACATCCGGATCGGACGTGAACAGCTACCGCGAGCGCTACGACTTACAGATGCCGGTCCAGGTTCTGCCTCCCCAAACCTTCATCCGTGTCACCGGCGAGGGGTCGGTTCCGCAGCTCGTGTATCTGCGCGATGGTGAGACGGTGGAGGTCTGGAGGGGGATCTTGCCGGAGCCGGACGAGTTGCGCCGGAATCTCCGGGCGCGCAGTCGTTAGTGGCCTGGCGGCGCCTCGTGCCGAGCGCTGCGCTGCTTGCGTGTGTGACTGGCTGCGCGGCTCCCGTAGATCGACCGCTGACCGGGGCGATGCCCGAGGTCGATGCGGTCTTTGCCGCGTATGGCGATCAAACACCGGGCTGCGCCCTCGGGATGATTCGCGATGGTGAGTTTATCTACCGTCGCGGCTATGGAATGGCCAACCTCGAGCACTCCGTTCCGATCAATGCCGACACGGTGTTTAGAACCGGCTCGGTGAGTAAGCAATTCACGGCGATGATCGTACTCTTGCTGGCCGAAGAAGGCCGATTGTCGCTCGACGATCCCGTTCGCCAGTGGATTTCGGAGCTGCGTGGTTTCGGTGACCAAATCTCGGTCGGGCAGCTGCTCCATCACACCAGCGGTATCCGCGATTATCTGACCCTCATGGCGCTCGCCGGGTACCGCGACGCCGACTACTATTCGGCGGCCGATCTCCTGGCGATGCTGGCGCGTCAGCGCGATCTCAACTTCCTACCAGGCGCTGAGCATCTGTACTCGAACTCCGGGTACTTCCTGCTCGGCGAGATCGTCGAGCGCGTCACCGGGCAGAGCTTGGCGGCAGTCGCCGGTGAACGCATCTTCGCGCCGCTCGGAATGAGCCAGACACATTTCCACGACGAGCACACCCGGCTGGTACCGAACCGCGCCAGCGGCTATGCGCCCGTCGACGACGAGTTCACGGTCAGCATGACCACGCTGCCGATCGTGGGTGATGGCGGCGTGTTCACCACCATCAACGATCTGCTCGCTTGGGACCGGAACTTCTACGACAACCGCCTCGGGTCCGGGTCGCCCGAGCTCATTCTGCGCTGGCTGCAACCCGGCGCCCTGGCCAGCGGCGAGCCCGTCGAGTACTCGGCCGGCATCACCGATGGCAGCTATCGGGGCGCGCGCCTGGTGAGTCACGGTGGATCGTTCGTCGGTTTCCGTGCCGATATCCTGCGGTTTCCCGAGCACCGCTTCACCGCCGTCGTTCTTTGCAATGTCTCCACCGCCAACCCATCAGAGCTCGGGCGCCGGGTGGCCGACGTGTATCTGGCCGACGAGCTGGGTGTGCGCGGACCCGATGCTGCCGTCGAGGCGGAGGCGCCCAGACCGGCAGAGTTCGCGCTCTCGGTTGCGGAGCTACGTGACTTCGAGGGGCGCTACGTGAGCCCCGAGCTACGCGTGACCTACGTGCTTGAGATCGAGGAGGGCGAGCTGTTCTGGGAGATTCCGCTCCGCCTGCGCGATCGCTTGGCCTCGGAGGGCCCCGATAGCATGCGTGCCCAGGAATGGCCGGTGGCGTTCCGCTTCGAGCGCGCCTCGTCTGGACGCGTCAGCGGCTTCGAGCTCGATGCCGGGCGCGTCGTCGACCTTTGGTTCGAGCGCGTACGCTAGCAGGCCGTGGTGGAAGTGTGGCGGGCCTGGCGACAGGGTCTTGCGAGGGGGAGGCAAGGAGAAAGGAGGAGGCGATGGTTACCCCATCGTTGACGACGAACGACACAGCATACGCGCGCAACCCCCTTGGTGACGATCGAGCTCAACGACATGGGCGGATCCACCGAGGTGGTGATCACGCAAGAGGGGTTCCCGAACAACGCGGCCACCAGCGCGCACGAGCAGGGCTGGGGCAGTTGCCTGAGGCGCCTGAAAGGTCTATTCGCCTGAGTGCTGCCCGAGACGGCGGGGTTAGGGGGGGTGGCTATCAGAACGCCCGGTCATCGGAGCAGGGGGCCCTTACTGCGACGTGGTTGCGTGCATCACCCCGGTGCCGGGTCCCTGCGCTAGAATCGACCCCATGTCGGATATCAACGAAGTTGTCCGCACTGCTCGTCAGAGCCTGGACACCGCTCTTGGGACGCGCCAGATCGTTCGCCTCGACGCGCTGAGCGCGCTAGGGCCGATCGACTCTCTGCCCTACACCATCAAGGTGCTGCTCGAGTCGTGTCTGCGGAGCTACGACGGGCGCGTCGTCACATCCGAACATCTGGAGGCGCTCGCGGCCTACGACGCGACCAACGTTGCCGCGGTCGAGATCCCGTTCACGCCGGGTCGCGTCGTGCTGCAGGACTTCACCGGTGTTCCCGCCGTAGTCGATCTGGCCGCCATGCGTTCGGCGATGGTGCGCATGGGCGGCGATCCGGCGAAGGTGAACCCGCTGGTGGCCTGCGACCTGGTGATCGATCACTCGGTGCAGGTCGACGCGTTCAACTCCGGTGTGGCGCTGCAGATAAACGCCGAGAAGGAGTTCGAACGCAATCGCGAGCGCTACGAGTTCCTCAAGTGGGGACAGAGCGGTTTCGACAACTTCCGCGTCGTGCCGCCGGCCACCGGTATCGTTCACCAGGTGAACCTCGAGTACCTGGCCAAGGTGGTCTGGGATGACGGCCAGCAGCTCTATCCCGATTCGCTGGTCGGCACCGACTCACACACCACGATGATCAATGGTCTCGGCGTGCTTGGTTGGGGTGTGGGCGGCATCGAGGCCGAGGCGGTAATGCTTGGGCAGCCGATCTACATGCTGATGCCCGGGGTCGTCGGGTTCCGGCTCGAGGGTGAGCTGCCGGCCGGCAGCACCGCCACCGACATGGTGTTGCGGGTGACCGAGATGCTGCGCGAGCTCGGCGTGGTGGGGAAGTTCGTCGAGTTCTACGGGCCGGGCCTGGCGTCGATGCCGGTCGCCAACCGGGCGACGATCGCAAACATGGCGCCAGAGTACGGGGCCACATGCGGCTTCTTCCCGGTGGACGATCGCGTGCTCGAGTACATGTGGCTCACGGGCCGGCCACAGGAGCTCATCGACACAGTGGAGACCTATTACCGCGCCCAGGGCCTCTGGCGCGACGACCGTCGTTCGAACACCTACTCCGACGAGCTGTCGCTCGATCTCGGCAGCGTCGAGCCAGCGCTTGCCGGGCCCAAGCGACCGCAGGATCGCATCGCACTGGGCGACATGGGCGCCAGATGGCAGGAGGGGCTCGCCACGACGTTTGCGCGGCGCGATGCCGAGCGCAACACGGATCCGTCTGCCGGTGGCGCATCAACGGGCGGCGGCGCGGTGACGGTAACCGGCGGCGCGACAGCCACCGCGGTCGACGCCGGGCTGGTACGCTCGGTCCAGGTCGATCTCGACGGCGACGCCTTCGAGCTGCGCGACGGCGCTGTGGTCATCGCCGCGATCACCAGCTGCACCAACACCTCCAACCCGAGCGTCATGGTGGGTGCGGGCTTGCTAGCGCGCAACGCCGCGCGGCGCGGCCTGCAGCGGCAGCCATGGGTGAAGACCTCGTTAGCACCGGGCTCGCAGGTGGTCACCGATTACCTGGAGAAGGCGGGCCTGCTCGATGAGCTCGAGACCATGGGTTTCTACGTCGTCGGCTTCGGCTGCACGACTTGCATCGGCAACTCGGGCCCGCTGCCCGAGGCAATCGGAGAAGCGGTGCGCGACAACGACCTGACCGTCGCCTCTGTGCTGTCGGGCAACCGCAACTTCGAGGGCCGCATCCACGCCGACATCAAGGCCAACTACCTGGCGTCGCCGCCGCTAGTGGTGGCCTTCGCGCTTGCCGGCACCGTCGATATCGACCTCGTCAACGATCCCCTCGGCCAGGATCCTGACGGCAACGACGTGTTCCTGCACGAGATCTGGCCGCCGGAAGACGAGATTGAGGCTGTCATCGCCGAGTCGCTGTCGCGCGACCAGTTCCTCGACAAGTACGGCAACGTCTTCGAGGGCAGCGACGAGTGGAAGGCGATCGCCACCTCCGACGACGCCATCTACGAGTGGTCCGACGACAGCACCTATATCCAGGAGCCGACGTTCTTCATGGACATGCCGCCCGAGCCAGCGCCGATCGCCTCCATTCACGGTGCCCGATGTCTGGCCAAGCTGGGCGACTCGACGACCACCGACCACATCTCGCCGGCGGGCGCCATCGGCCCCGATACTCCGGCGGGGCAGTACCTGATCGGACGCGGTGTCGAGCGCCAGATGTTCAACAGCTATGGTTCGCGTCGCGGCAACCACAACGTCATGACGCGCGGCACCTTCGCCAACGTGCGTATGCGCAACCAGCTGGCACCCGGCACCGAGGGTGGCTTTACCACCGACTTCACCGATGGCACCGTGAAGACGATCTTCGAGGCCTCGGAGAGCTACCGTGCCGCCGGCATTCCCCTGGTCGTGCTGGCGGGCAAGGACTACGGCATGGGCTCGTCGCGCGACTGGGCCGCCAAGGGCACGCTGTTGCTCGGCGTGAAGGCGGTGATCGTTACGTCCTACGAGCGCATCCATCGCTCTAACCTGGTGGGGATGGGGGTGCTGCCGCTGATGTTCTCGCCGGGAGAGACCGCCGAGAGCCTGGGCCTGGACGGAACCGAGACCTTCGACATCGATCTTCCTGCCGAGCTCGAGCCCAAGCAGACCCTGCGCGTGCGGGCGACTGGCACCGACGGCCAGACGACCGAGTTCGACACCATCGTCCGCATCGACACCCCGGTCGAGGTCGACTACTACCGCAACGGCGGCATCCTGCACACCGTGCTCCGTCGAATGGCGGTCGGCGACGATATAACAGATCAAATTTGATTTATTAATTGACTAAAGTTAATTAAATAATCATAATTGAGTTGTTATGTATCGATCTGCAGAATCCGACACGGTGATTCTGGCGCGGCTAGGGGAGCGGCTTGCGCGGCAGCGGCTGAACCGCGATTGGTCTCAGGAGAGGCTGGCCGAGGAGGCTGGCGTGTCGGTACCGACCGTCTCGCGGCTCGAGCGCGGCAGGTCGACGAGCCTGACGAATCTGTTGCGGGTGCTGCGGGCGCTCGACCTGGTCGGCAACCTCGATGGGCTGGTGCCCGAGCCGCCGGTCAGCCCGATGTTGCAGCTGCGGACAATGGGTCGTCGCAAGCAGCGCGCCTCACGTGGTTCCGTGAGCTCCGATCAGGCGCTGTCCGCCAAGCTCTGGACATGGGGTGACGAGAGGTGACCCTCGCCGAGGTCCGTCTCTGGGGTCGAACGGTGGGCGCGGTTTCGTGGGACCCCGGCCAGGCGTTGGCGTTTTTCGAGTATGCCGAGGCGTTCCGTGCCAGTGGGATTCAAGTCGCGCCGCTGACGATGCCGCTGGGTGCGAGGATCTACTCGTTCCCTGGTTTGTCGCGGGAGACCTTCCAAGGGCTGCCTGGTCTGCTGGCCGACTCCCTGCCCGACCTCTTCGGCAACGCGCTGATCGACGCCTGGCTGGCCGCACAAGGGCGCGCCGCGGCCGACTTCCATGCCGTCGAGCGACTCTGCTACGTGGGTCGACGTGGGATGGGTGCGCTGGAGTTCCGACCGGTGCTCGGTCCCAGCGCCACGGCGGACGAGAGACTCCAAGTGGACCATCTCGTCGAGCTGGCAAGCGCGGTGCTTTCGCAACGGCAGGATCTCGCGCATGTGCTCGACGCCGACGGGTTGGGGCAGATCCTGCGCGTCGGTACTTCGGCAGGTGGCGCCCGCGCCAAGGCGGTGATCACGTGGAATCCCGACACCGGCGAGGTGCGGTCCGGGCAGCTCGATGCGCCTGTTGGCTTTTCTCACTGGATCCTGAAGTTCGATGGTGTCGCCGGCAACCGGGATAGGGAGCTTGAGGACCCCCCCGGCTACGGTCTGATCGAATACGCGTATCACCTCATGGCGGTCGAGGCGGGCATCGAGATGGCCGAGTGCCGGGTCCTCGACGAAGGGCCGCGACATCATTTCCTCACGCGCCGCTTCGACCGGACTGCGGCCGGGCACAAGCTCCACATGCAGTCGCTGGGAGCGATTACCCACTACGACTTCAATCTTGCCGGAGCACACTCGTACGAGCAGGCGTTCGAGGTAGTGGCGCGACTCGATCTACCCGCGGCCAGCCGCGAGCAGATGTTTCGGCGCATGGTGTTCAACATCGTGGCGCGCAACCAGGACGATCACGTCAAGAACATTGCGTTCCTGATGGACCGGGCCGGCAACTGGTGGCTCGCCCCGGCCTTCGACGTCACCTACAGCTACAACCCGGACGGGGCGTGGACTGCCGAGCAGCAGATGAGCCTCAACGGCAAGCGCGACGGCTTCGAGGCGGCCGACTTCGAGGCCGTCGGCAAGCTCGCCCTGCTGCGGCGAGGTCAAGCGCGGGCGATCCTCGACCAGGTATCGACGACGGTGGCGCGGTGGACGCAGTTCGCCGCCACAGCAGGCGTCCCACCCGCACGCATCGAAGCGATTGCCAGCGCGCATCGGATCGACTGGCACTGACCACCGCGCTGCGAGCACTGGTACGAACCCACGCTGCCGGTCCGGGGCAGTCGCCGAGCCGCGCCTTCAGGACGACGTCACGACGCTTCCTGGCCGCTCGACGGCCCGGTACGAGTTGGCTCCTCGATCATCTTCCCGGATCCGCCATACTCCGCCGGGCTGTCGGCGAACTTGGGCAAGCCGTCGTTGACGTCGAGGACACGCTCTTGGTAGTGGATGTGCACCATCGGATCATGCTCGAAGCCGGAGCCGTGCAGCGCCGACGGGTAGACTACCGTCACGCCGTCGTGTCGCTGGTTCATCACCCCCGAGCCGCACCGGCCACACGAGCAGCGAACGTTGGAGCCGCCCTGATCGCGGGTATCGAACCGGACGAGCTCGTCCTCGCCCTGGGTGATGGTGACGGCGTCGCCCGCCCACGCGGCCCAGGCATTGATCGGAGCCGTGTGCCACCGACGACACGACTCACAGTGACAGTAGCCGGCGGCGGTAGGCTTGCCGGTGGCGGTGACCTTCACGGCTCCGCACGCGCACCTTCCCTCGTAACGAACCGGCTCGTCGGACATCGTTTCCCTCTCCGTAGGACTGCTGTTGTCTGCGGTTGTGAGCCGGGCTAGCTTCTCAGAAACGCGGCCTGCCGTCACCAGGCCGAGGCTGTTCCGCTTCCGGTTCTCCGGATACTCGCCAGTTCGGATGGTCGACGTGGGCCTCGGTCATCATCGCCTCCAGCCGGGCCACCAGGTCGGGGCGCTGGGCGGCCAGATCATGCGCCTCGCCCAGATCCTCATCGAGATCGTAGAGCTCGGTCGGGCCCGTGAACATCGGACGCCGGACGGCCTTCCAGTTCTGGTGGCGCACCGCCTGCTTGCCGCCGCGCTCGTCGGACTCCCAGTAAGGTACTCGTGATCCTGTTGGCGGTCGAATTGCCCGGCGATGGTTGGAGCGAGGCTGATCGAATCCAGGTCGGGAGGCACGTCGACCCCGGCCCAGTCGGCTGCCGTCGCCATCAGGTCGCCGAAGTACCCGACGTGGTCGGTGATCGCGCCGGCCAGTGCCGTTCCCGGCCAGCGGACGATCAGCGGGACGCGAATGCCGCCCTCGTAAAGATCCCGTTTCATGCCGCGCAACGGACCGCCGGGCGTGAAGCGCTCGGTGTCGTGGCCGCCCTCGTCGTGTGGGCCGTTGTCGCTGGTGAACAGCACGACGGTGCGCCTGTCGATGCCCAGGGCGGAGAGCTTCTCCAGGATCCGGCCGACGTCGCGATCCAGGCGCGTGATCATCGCCGCTTTGCAGACCGGTCATCAGGACGCTCCTGGAAGGAGCACACACCGTGCTGCCGGCGTAGAAGGAACGGAACCGGATGCCCTCCTGCGCCATTCGATCCAGGTTCGGCGTTTCGATCAGCTCCTGGTCGTAGCTCCGAGGTCGCCGTAGCCGAGGTCGTCGGCCATCACGAAGATGATGTTGGGACGCGGGGTTGCGCTCTCCCTGTCGATGCCACGCGGGGCGTAGGCGTTCGCCAGGCACAGCGAGCCAATCAGGAGCAGTTTCAGCGGGTCTCTTGTCTGTTCCTGAGGGGCGGACGGCCTGCGTGCGTGGCAGGCACGCGCCGGCATCCGCGACGGCGTCACTTGGTTGCGTACGCTCGTGTGGTCATTTCTGCGGAGGAGCCCGGCGCCCTGACTTGGCCGGTCACGAACACAGCCTCCCTGCCTCCCGTGACCGCCGCGGCTTCGGCGCTTCCGCCCGTCTCGCCCGCTTCGGCCAGCCACAGCCCGGCACCGGTCTTCGGATTGAAGCCCACGACCAGCAATGTACGGGACCCATCCGCCTTCTCATCATCCCCGACGGCGACGACGATGCCCTTCCCGGCGGCGACGGCCCGGAACGACGTCGCTTCGCCGAGTTTCTCGGTGACCTGCCACAGCTCATGGCCGTCACGTCCCCGTAGCGCCGTGACGATCCCGGTGTCGTCGACGGTCATCGACACGAACACCTTCCCGCCGCGGAACGCCATCGATATGAACTCCGCGTCGCTCGTGTCGTCATCGAAGGTGTAGGTCCACAGTTCCGCGCCCGTCGCCGCGTCCAGCGCGGCCACCAGAAGGCCGACCACACCCAGACCGGTTGTGTCCTCGCTCCTTCCGGCAACGTACACTCGTTTTCCTTTCGCGACGATGAAGCCGGCCAAATCTCTTCGATCTTCGAGGTTGACTATCTGCTCCCAGAGGAGCTCCAATGTGTCACCGTTGCGAGATTGCACCAGGAACGCGAAGTCGTCTACGCGACCGCGCGTGGTGGTGACCGCCTCGGCGGCGCCCGCGACAAAAATCCGATTCCCTTTTGTCGCGATGCTGGAGAATCCCGATTCCTCGTCGAGTATCACGTTGTCGATAACCGCGCCGTCCGCGGCATTGTAGATCTGCAGGAAACCTCGGAACGTGAGGTCGTTCTCCGGACTTTCCACGGCGCCAGCCACGTACAACTTGCCTCGGATCGCGGCCATCCCGCTGGCGCCTGATTGCCTGTTCACATCGACCCGTTGGTGCCATTGGGTCGCACCGGTCGCCGCGTCGAAAGCGGTGACGTCAATCATGTCGGGGTCGTCGCCCTCGTGATTGCCCATTACGAAGACCTGCCTCTTCCTCGCTACAAGTACGCGCGTCTCGACCTCGGAGGTCTCGCGGTCCCAGAGTCGCTGGCCATCGGAGTCGTAGGCGACGGTAACTTGTCCGTCATCGACCGTGAAGGTCGCATAGACGTTACCTCGATGCGTTATCACGGCGCCGTTGCTAACGAGATCGCCGCCAAGGCTCGCGTCCCATAGCTCCTGGCCGGGAATCGAGCCGCCCGCCAGCGACGCGATCGCCAGAATGCTCAGCGCCGCTAGCGTCGTCCAGCCGGATCGCCTGCGTCGCTGTGGCAGGCGGGCTCGATTGGCTGTCGGATGTAAGGCTGTATCACACATCTGTCTCGTCTCCCTTTCGTTCAGGGCCCGGATGCGATACCAGGACTGAAGCACGCTCTCAGTTCGTCAGCAGTAGCCGTCTGCCCAGGAGCTTGCTCGGGTCAGCGTCCGGTTTGGGGACGAACTTGTTCGTGGTTCGGGGCTTGTTTCCACCACCCCTCCACGGCGTCGTAGTGACCCGTCCTGTCGTCGCCGCCCTTGGTGATCGATCCGTCTGAAGCCGGGAGTGGCGCGGCTGCTTGGTTCTCGCCCGCGCAGGCCGGCAATACGGCCGCGCAGATGCACATGAAGACGAGCGGGAGTTTTCACGGTCTCTCCCTGAGGAGTCAGAGGGTCACGCGCGTCGGCCAAGGCGCTAGCGCGGTGTCTTTGACTTACGCGATGGCGCAGACTCGTCACCATCCGCTGGCGGCGCCCACGGGTCGTTGACGCCGGCGCCCGCGCAGACGTCCCCGGTGCCAAGGAAATGCGTGTTGAGGCATTCGAGCGTCGAGCCCAGGCTCGTGAGCAGCTCCACCGTCTCCGGGTACGCGACGCGCACGAAGAACCCGCCTTGCCCGCCGCGCGCCATGTCGGCAGTCGACTGGCCCAGTCGGGTGATCGCGTTGACCTCGGCGCCCTGCGCTACGAGGTATTCGATTAGCTCGTTGTCCCCACGCGATGCTGCGTAGTGGAGCGGCGTGTAGAGCCAGGAGTCAGCGAGGTTGACGTCGGCGCCGTGCTCCTCGACCAGGTACTTGACCGCCGGAAGAAACTGCGCCGGCGCGCTCCGCACGCTGAAGGCGCCGAGCCCGATGTATGCGCCGCCCGCCGCAGCGTGGATCGAATAGGCGTTGGGCGCCCCCTCGGGGATGTAGGGCAGGCGCGAGTCTTCCTGCTGTCGCCCGTCTTGCTGACGTCGCTCGCGCATCCCGACCGCTGGCCAACGAGTCGGGATGTTCGGATCGGCGCCATGCGCCGCGAGTAGTTTCATGGCCTCGAGATCCTGGGCGAACGCGGCGCGCCAGAACGGCGTGGCGCCGGTCAGATCGAGCCCCATCTTCGTGAGCCCGAACTCCCAGTACCACAGATGTGTGTTGAGCCGGACGTCGGGATCGGCGCCGGCGGCGAGCAGGGCCTCAAGCACTTCCATGTACTCCGACCGCTGATCATCCTGCGCCCGCGGCTGGGGGTAGTTCGACTTCGGAGCCCACTGTGTCTGTAGCACGGCGAACAGGGGCGCGGCTCCATCGGTGGACGCGGCCAGGTCGGGATCCGCACCTGCCTCGAGAAGAATCAGTGCGAGATCGAACTGGCCGTTGAGCGCCGCCATCAGCAGCGCGCTGGTTCGATCTCCGTCGCTCACCTGGTTGACGTCTGCGCCGCCATCGAGAAGCGCCACGGCAGCTTCGATGTGGCCCTCCCGAGCCGCGTGCAAGAGCGCTGTCATGCCGCCGGTTATTGCGACCAGGGTCTCCCGATAGGGGGGTCGCACGACGTCGGGGCCCCCAGGGTAGTCGGGGCGGACGCGTGCCAGCGAGTATGGGTCGACCTCGCCGACATCGTAGCCGGAACGCAGGAACTCGCGCTGGGCGCGAATGGCCGCCTGGACGTCGGCAGGATCCGGCTCCACAGTCACAGCGTTTTCTGTCCCCGCGCCGTAGCGGTCCGCAGTGGCCTGCGATTCGCCGACCATCTCCTGTAGGCGCCGCCTGGCCTCGCGATCCAGCGCCAGGCGCGGCAGAACGTCCACGACCTGAGTGCTGATTCCGGAGTCCGCGCCGGCCGCGAGGAGCTTCCGCACGGCCCCGGCGCGACCGGATCCGGCGGCAAACATCAGCGGAGTCTGCCCGGCCGACCATTCCAGGACGTTGGGGTCCGCACCGTGAGCCAGAAGGGCAGCAACCGCGTCGGTGCCGCCGATCGCCGCTGCGGCGAGGTGCAGCGGCGTCACACCGCTGCTCGAGGTGATCGCGTCGGGGTCGCTCCCCACCTCCAGCAGCATGCGGACGATCGCGCCGCGCCCTCCACGGCTGGCCAGATGTAGCGGCGTGTAGCCGCCGATCCGCGTCTTCGCTCCGACATCGGCGGATGCCGAGATCAGGTGTTCGGCAACCGCAACGTGGCCGCGGTCGGCGGCCCAATGCAGAGCGGTCATGCCGTCGCCCTGCGCCGCGTTCACCTCGGCACCACGATCGAGAAGCGCGCCGACGGCGTCGGCGTCTCCGTTGCGCGCCGCATCGATGAGCGGGGTGTCGGGCGAGAAGGCGGCGCCGCAAAGAAGGGTTACCAGGCCGACCAGGACCAGCGGCCTCACCGAGCCGAGCGGGCGCGCGCTCATTCCACGTCGCTCCTGTTGGCGGGGGCGGCCCCACGCGGCAAGCCCAGCGCGAACGCCCCGTTGCTGTCGCCGAACGTCCCCATCTCTTCGTGCCCGATCTCCCGCATCAGGCTGAGGAGCGCGTTCGCCATCGGCGTGCCCTCGGGGGCCCGTACATGCAGTCCTCCTTCGAGCGCTCCGTTGGCATGACCCAGGAGCAGAAGCGGATTGCGACGGTGGTTGTGGAGGTTGGGATCGGCCATCGCGGACCCCCAGACGATCGCTGTCTTGTCCAGCAGCGACGCCTCTCCCTCGACCGTATCGCGCATCTTCTCGAGGAAGTATCTGAGTTGGCCGAGGCGGTACCTGTTGATCTTGTGGAAGTCCATGACCTCCGCGGGCACGTTGCCGTGGTGGGAGGCCCCGTGGATCGACTTCGTGGTGCCGCTCCGCGGGAAGGTGCGGTTCGACTGATCGAATCCGGTCTTGAACGTGATGACGCGGGTCAGATCGCTCTGTAGCGCGAGCACCTGTAGATCGAACATCAGTTGCATGTGCTCTTCGAACGAGTCGGGTACGCCGGAAGGTGCTTCGGGCATCCTCCGCTCCTCGCCGCTGCTGTTGCGAGCCTCGACGAGCTGGATGCGGCGCTCGATCTCGCGGATGTGCTCCACGTATTGGTCCAGTGCTACACGATCCACCGCTCCCAGGCTTCGCTTGAGCCGCGCCACCTCGGTCACGATCCAGTCGATCATGCTCCGGTTCGTACGGCGTCGGGCGGCCCGGTCTTCGGGAGTGTCCCCGGCACCGAACAGCCGTTCGAACACCACCCTAGGCTCCCGGATCGCCGGCAGCGGCTGGTTGGGCGATGCCCAGGCCAACGAGTCCGTGTACGCGCAGTGGTAGTTGTAGGCGCAGCCACCGCCACGGTCGATGCCCTCGATGCAGAGCTCGAGTGACGCGAGCGCGGTGTCACGCCCGAAGCGCTGCGCGTGGAGCTGGTCGAGCGACGTGCCGAGGTAGATGTCCGAGCTCTGGGTCTGCTTCGGGTGCGCCTGGGTCAGGAACACCGCCGTCGACCGCTCGTGATCGCCGCCGATCTCCTGCGCACGGAACGCCTCGGCCGGCCGGCAATCGGTATTGCTAACGATCGTCATGTACTCCCGGAATTCCGCTAGCGGCGCGAGCTGGCTGTCCGTGACGAGCTCGAAATCGCGGCCGACCTGGGCGGGAGCGAACAGATGCCGGGCGTCGCCCCAATCGCTGCAGCCGGCGGCGCCCATCGACTCCTCGATGCACACCAGACGCGTGAAGCCAGGCTCGCGGGTGCTGTCTCGCCAGATCCGCCCGGCGGGCACCATCGCGTCGAGGAAGGGCAGCGCCACGCTCACACCCGTACCCCGGATGAACGAGCGCCGCGAGAGGTGTTTCCCGGTGATGAATTCCATGGCTTTCAGTGTCCTGGTTCTAGTTGCCTGGCTCGGTCTGTTGGTCGACCACCGTTGCAGATCGCATCATCCGGAACGGAACGCTCTTCACGACCCCCAGGATGAACGAAGACATCCGGTAGTCGTTGGCCTCCGCTGCACGCACGAGGTCGCGAATCTGGGGTTGATCGTAATACTCGACGCGTCGACCCATGGCATACGCGAGTAGGTTCGTGGCGAAGTTCCGTACCAGTGGGATCGGACGCTTCATGAGCAGGTCCACGAGCTCGCTCGGGGTGCTCACGTCGGTGCCGTCATAGAAGGTGCCCCGCGTGTCGAGCGGGGCGCCGTTCTCGCGGATTCGCAATCGGCCCGTCACGTCGTAGTTGTCCAGCGCCAGGCCGATCGGGTCCATGAACCGGTGGCAGGCGTGGCAGGTCGGGTTGGCGCGGTGGATCTCCAGCCGCTCGCGTGTAGTCAGCTGCCGGCCCTGCGCGGCGCTCTTGGTGTCCTCGAACGCCGGAATGTCGGGGGGCGGCGGGGGCGGCGGCGTCCCCATGAGCACCTCCATCACCCACTTGCCGCGGAGCACGGGAGAGGTGCGGGCCGACATCGACGTCAGCAACAGGACGCTCCCGTGGCCCAAGATGCCGCGTCGCATGTTGTCAGGGTAGGTGACACGACGGAACTGGTCGCCCGATACGCCGGGAATCCCGTAGTGACGCGCCAGGCGCTCGTTGAGGAATGTGTAGTCCGCTGTGAGCAGCTCCAGAAAGCTGCGATCCTCGCGGACGAGGTTGTCGAAGAAGAGCTGTGTCTCCCGCACCAAGTCGTCGTTCAGCTGGCCGGTGAAATCAGGGTACAGGTAGGGCTCCGGCTGGTTGTCCTCCGCGTCCTGCAGGCGCAGCCACTGCGACGCGAAGCGCGTAGTGAGCGCCTCCGAGCGCGGGTCGTCCAACATCCGTTCGACCTGCTGTTCCAATGCGTTTGGCTCGGAAAGCCGGCCGGCCGCCGCCAGCGCGAGCAGCTCGTCGTCCGGGCTCGTGGCCCACAGGAAGAACGAGAGGCGGGTGGCGAGATCGAGGTCGCTCAAACGATAGCTCGCCCCCGGCCGCACGTCGGTGGGTGCCTGCTCGAGGCGGAATATGAAAAGCGGGCTCGCAAGGACCGCCTGAAGAGCGGTTCGGACCCCGACTTCGAACCCTTCTTCCACGGCGGCGTGATCATAGAACGACATCGGGCCGGCGAGGTCTTCCGCCGTGACCGGCCGGCGGTATGCCTCCCGAGCGAGGCGCGAGACGATCGCTTCGGCGCACGGACGCTCTTGTCCGGCGGACGACGGACGGCAGCTGAAGATCCGCTCGCGACTGGCGGTCGCCGAGAGACCACGGGATCGCTGAGGTCCCGTGATCATGAGATTGCTGAGGTGCTGTAACGCCGTGATTCCGTAGTTGGCCCAGGCCACAGAGTCCTCGCCCCCGACGAAGGACCACGCGTGTGGGCTCAGACGATCCTCGTAAGGACCTTCGATCTTGCGGACGAATGCTGCCGAGACTCGGCGCTGGCCAGCACGAACGAGGATCGGCTTCGTCCGGATCGGGAGGCCCGAGGCGGCGCCGTGTGCCAGACCGAGGTGAGCCACGCCCTCGCCGTCGATCGAGATATCGATATCCTCGAATCCGGTACCGTTGCCGAACAGGGTCTCGATCGAGAAGACATACTCCCCGTCGGCGGCGAAGTTGTGGGTGACGACCATTCCGCCCCGCGTCCCGTAGGGGGCCCCCTCGATGTGGTCCCAGGCGTGTTGCGAGACCTCGATCGGGTTCGTGTACTTCGCACTCTTGGGCAGGGCCGCCGGGTTACCGACGGCCAGGCGACTGACGTCCGTTGCGGCCCGCAGGTACGCTTCGAGCAACGTGGTCGAAAGTCCCTGCGCGTCCGACATGTTGTCGAAGTTGCCCAAGTAGGTGTCGGCGGGAAGCCACCGGCTAGCGTCCACCTCGAGCGCCAGGAGATCGCGGATCACGCGTTCGTACTCGGCCCGATTGAGCCGCTGGAATCGGCGGGCGCCGGGATTCGGATTGACCGCGGCGGCCTCGTCGACCACGTTCTCGAGCGTCTCGACGAGCGTCAGGAGCGTATCTCCGGTCGGCCGGCGGGCGCCGGGCGGGGGCATCATCCCGGCCCGGAGCTTGACGATCATCTTCTCGGCCGTTGCGGCGCGCTCGTGCGCCGCAGCGGCGTCGAACGTTTCGAGCGAAAGATTGCCCCGCAGCATCTGGTCGTTGTGGCACCGGACGCAATACTGCCGGATGACCGGATACTGCCGGATGACCGGGTTCAGCTCCGAAGGGCGAGTCGGGGAGGTTGCAGCGGCCCAGCGGGTGACGGCGAGCGTGTTCGCGGCCGAGAGCACGTTTGCTGTCGGCCAGCCGGCCGCACCAATCCCGGCGGGCTGACATCCGGCGGCGAGCCAGATAGCGACGACCGCAGCACGTACGGCGACTGTCTTCATGGTTGGCGCACGGCCCCCCCACAGTTCAGCGAGGTTTTGCACCGCCCAAAATAGCACGCTGAGCGTCCAGATCCGCGGGGGTGCGACCGCCAAGCCTCGCCGCCGTCTCCGCGGCGCCGCCTCGCCGCGCCTTGATCTCACCCGCAAATCCCATTTGCGATACGCAACGATCATCTGTTACAGGCCACTAGCGCTGCTGCTTCGACATCTGCACCGGCATCGCCCCGGAGTCCCGCATCATCTGGCCGAGCGCCGCGACGTCGGAGGCATAGAACTCCTCTAGCTGAGCGAACAGCTTCTCGAGCTCGGCGTGTAGCTCCTCGTAGCGCAGGCGCTGCCCAGTGGTGGGGCGGTGATCCGATGAGTCCACCTTGTCGTACAGGTACGCCACCTTGGTGTCGTAGCCGGCGACGAAGTGGTGGATGTCGTTGTAGCCTTCGATTTTCGGGTTCCACAGCAGCAGTTCGAGCTCGCCGAGGTGCTCGGTGATCGACTTTGCCGCCGGTTCGATCTCGGAAAGATCGATTCCAGCCGCGCGCATGCTGTCGAGACGGTTGCCGATCTGATCGCGCACCGACGACAGGGTGCGAATCGCGCCGAAGACCGCCTGCAGGTCGTCGCGCATGCGCAGCTCCATCTCCAGCCGCTCATCGTGATGCGCCTGCGGCGTGTCGAGGCGCGGATCGCCGACGATCTGGAACGTTGCCTCCTGGCTCCAATCTCCGATCGACAGCCGCACACGGTGCTCGCCCGGGATGGTGCGCGGGCCGTGGGTCAGACCGTAGATCACCATGCCGTCGGGCCGGTCGATGGGCGGGTAGCGCGTGTTCCACAGGAAGCGGTTCATGCCTGTGTCGGCGGTCAATCGGATCTGGCCACGTGAGGCGAAGTCGATGTCCCGGGGGTTGGACTCGGGATCGCGGTGGCTGTGGAAGGTGTGCACGAGATCGCCATTGGGCCCGAAGATCTCGAGCGTCAGCGCGTCGTCCTGATCTGCTGCGCCCGCGTCGTCGTCGTCCTCAGCCGCCGCAGCAGCGTCGGCCTGCAGCGCGTAGAAGATCTGCACCCCGGCCGGCGGATTCTCGCCGCTCCGCGCCTCCGGCCCCGAGCGACCGCTGGTGAACGCCTGCACCGTTTCGCGGGGAGGGAAGAGGTGGGCCGGTGCGGAGCCGTCGACGATCGCTGCATGCGCCTGGCGCGCCTGGCGCAGCGGTGTGATGTCGTCGAGGACGTAAATGCCGCGCCCCTGGGTGGAGATCACCAGGTCGTTGCGGTGCACGCGCATGTCGGTGATCGGGATCGGCGGCAGGTTCAGCTGCATCTTCTGCCAGTGGGTCCCGTCGTCGAACGACACGTAGAGGCCGAACTCGGTGCCGGCGTAGAGCAGCCCGCGCACCTCGGGGTCCTCGCGCACGATGCGCACCGGTGTGTCGGCCGGGATGCCGTTGTCTCCCGTGGTGAGCCGCGTCCAGCTGGCGCCGTAGTTGCTGGTGGCGAAGATGTAAGGCTCCCAGTTGTCGAGCATGAACGCTTTCACCGGCACGAAGATGCGCCCCGGATCATGCGCCGACAGCTCGATGTTGTTGACCGTGCCGCGTGCCGGCATGCCCGGTGGCGTGATGTCGCTCCAGTTGCCACCTGCGTCGCGCGACACCCACACCTTGCCGTCGTCGGTGCCCACCCACAGCAGGTCCTTCTCGTAGAACGACTCTTCGAACGCGAAGATCGTGTTGTAGACCTCGCCGCCGGTGTCCTCGTACGTGATCGGCGCCCCGGAACGAATCTGCGTCTCGGGGTCGTTCGTCGTCAGGTCGGGGCTGATCACCTCCCAGCTGTGGCCGCCGTCGCGTGTCCGCACGACACGCTGGGCGCTGTGGTAGACGACCGACTGGTCATACGGCGACATGCGGATGGGCGCGTTCCAGTTGAAGCGGAACTTCAGGTCGGAGGCCGGCAGCCCGAACTCCATCTGCGGGTACACCATGATCGCCTGCCGGTCGCCGGTCACCAGGTTCACCCGGCTGATCTCGCCCGAGTAGCAGCCGGCGTAGATCTCCACCGGGTTGTCGGGGTCGAAGCCGATGTGCGCCGACTCGCAGCCGCCCACGCTGCGCCAGTAACCGTAGGGCGTCAGGGCGCCCTGGAACTGGCTCGGGAGTCGGATGGTGGAGTTGTCCTGCTGCGATCCGTACACGTGATAGGGGAACAGGTTGTCGACGAAGATGTTGTAGATCTCCGCGGTCGGCTGGTTCAGATACGTCGTCCAGGTGTTCATCTGATCGAGCGTCACCTGCACCCCACCGTCGTCAGCGATGGCCAGGATGTCGGAGTCGTTCGGGTTGATCCACAGATCGTGAAAGTCCCCGTGCGGGGCACTGCGGCGCTCCCACGTGCGCCCACCGTCGGTGGATTTGAACAAGCCCACGGCCAACGCGTAGACGAGGTTCTCATTCTGCGGATCAACGAAGATGTGGGTGTAGTACCAGGAGCGCTCGTACAGGTTGCGGCCGACGTTGGTCTCCTGCAGCCGCCAGGTCTCGCCGGCGTCATCGGAGATATAGAGTCCCGACACCTCGGGGTCGGTCTCAACCAGCGCATAGAGCTTGTCGGGGTTCGACGCCGACAGCGTCAGCCCGATCTTGCCCATCGTGGTCTCGGGGAGCCCACCGGCGAGCCGCTTCCAGGTGTCGCCGCCATCGGTGCTCTTGTAGATGCCGTCGTCGTCGCCGCCCGAGATGATCGTCCACGGCTTGCGCTCGACGGTCCAGGCGGTGGCGTACAGGTTGCGCGGGTTCGACAGGTCGAGCTCCAGCTCGCTCGAACCGGTGTCATCGTCGAAGTAGAGGACCTTCTCCCAGTTGTCACCGCCGTCGCGCGAGCGGAATACCCCGCGTGTCTCGCTGCGCCCGAACGGGTTGCCGATCACCGCCACGTAGACCAGGTCCGGATCGTCCGGGTGTACCCGGATGCGCCCGATCTGTCCGGCATCGCGCAGTCCGATGTGGGTCCAGCTGCGGCCGGCGTCGGTGGAGCGGTACATACCCTTGCCGATCGACACGTTGCTGCGGATGGTCTTCTGACCCGTGCCCACGTAGACGACGTTGGTGTCCGACGGCGCCACCGCGATGGCGCCGATGGTGCTCACCTCGAAGTGCTCGTCGGAGATGACGTTCCAGGTCTCGCCGGCGTTGGTGGTCTTATAGAGCCCGCCCGAGGCGCCCAGGTAGAAGGTGTGCGGCTCGCCGGGAACGCCCATGACGGCGCCGGATCGCCCACCCCGATAGGGGCCCAGGAAGCGGAAGCGCAGCGATTGATAGAGGGCCGGATCGACGATGGTGTTGGGGTCGGTATCGGTCTGGGGTGCAGCTCCCGCGGTGGACATGGAGGCGACGGCCACGAGGGCCGACATCAGCGAGGCGAAGAGCCTGAGGGAGGGGATACGCGAGAAACGCATGGAGGACTCCAAATTGCAGCGGTTCGAAGCGCGCGGTTGTCGGATCGACAGCCGATCAGTCCAAAGGAACGTTCTTCCGGCCCAGCCCGAACTCGTTGCCCACCTCCACCACCTTGCCGTCGCGGAAGTGGACCTCGAAGTACTTGGAGCCGCTGACGGGTCGGCCGTTCTCGTCGCGCAGCGTCGCGATCTTCTGCTTGGTGGCGACGTCGAACACGTCCGGCGTGTGCGTCCAGGCGTACTTGCCGTCGAGGCTGAAGGTGACCCAGCCGTGCCCGCCCTGTGTGAGCTCGAGCTGGCCTTTCTGGACTGGAGGCATCACGGTGGCGTCGTAGTAGAAGAGCTTGTTGCCCACCTGGTCGCTGATCCACAGCTCCGTCTCGTCGGGAGTCAGTGCCACGCCGTGGGTGCGGTGAAGGATGTTCCCGTCGTCGGCAAGCACGCGGTGGATCGCCTGTCCGGTGGTGAGGTCGACCACGTCGAACCCGATGTGGTCGAACAGGCAGACGTAGGCGATCGTCTGTGCCGAGTTGATCGTGAACGGGAAGATTGCCGCTTCGCCGACTTCCTGGATCTGCATCAACCTCTTGTCGTCGGCTGTGTCATAGACGCTGAGCGTGGTCTCGCTACCGAGATAGAGCCTCCGTCCGTCGAGGCTGACGATGCTGTTGTGTGCCCGAGGACTGTCGGCGATCTTGTTCAGCAGCTTGCCGTCCCGCGCATCGAGCACCAGCATCCCGCTGTCGGGGCCGATGTACCACCAGCCGGTCGGCACGTAGACCTTGCTGCCGTCCATCGTGATCGAGGAGCGGTCGGCCCCGCTCGGATAGGTGTGCTCCCAGACGATCTCTTCGCTCTCCAGATCGAAGGCGCCGACCCGCCGGTGCGTCGTGGAGTAGTACGCCGCATGGTTGATCAGGCTGGCAGCGAAACCCCGCAGGCCTTCCTCGAAGACCGGGATGTCGATTCGCCGCATCAGCTCGTGCCCGTTGTCGATGTCGTAGATCAGAATCCCCGCCCCATCGGCGCGCCCCACCCGCTGCGCGTCGTCGGGCGTGCTCAGATAGAGGTAGCGCTTGGTCTCGGACTGGGCCAGAGCCGAGGTAGTGAGCGAGACGCTGAACAGAGCCAGGATGGCCACCAGCGATGCTACGGCCGCGCTGAGCAATGGGGCTCTGGAAACACGCATTGGGGACTCCCGCGTAGGACGGCGATTGGAACTTGAAGGCTCGCGCACCTGGCTATGGTGCGGGGTGGGGGGATCATGTCAACCGGTCTGGCCCAACTAAACCGCCGATGCGTGCCGCAGAGCCGATTCGAATGCGATGCGGCCATCTAACGAGTTTGATGATTGAGCCCGGCGGATGTTACTGTGTAGCTCATCTACTACACGTAGGGAATTCCATGGCCCTGAACATCCGCAATCCGGAAACCGAGCGCCTGGCGGCCGAGCTCGCCAAGCTCACCGGTGAGACGAAGACCGAGGCTGTAACACAAGCGATCCGCAGTCGAATCGAGCGGATACGACGCGAGCGGACTGGCGTGAGCCTCGCCGACAGACTCAATGAGATCGCTCGTCGCTGTGCCGCGCTGCCGGTCCTCGACCCTCGAAGCGCCGACGAGATCTTGGGTTACGACGAGCACGGGCTACCCACCTGATGGTGATCGATAGTTCCGCGCTCCTTGCGATTCTGCAAGCAGAGCCGGAGCAGCTCGCCTTCACGGAGGCCATCGAAGCAACGGAGTCGAAGTACCTGTCTGTTGCCAGCTTCGTCGAGGCGTCGATCGTCTTCGAGTCTAGGTACGGCAGCGACGGTCTCTATGAGTTGGATGCCTTCATCGATGAAGCCGGCATCGAGCTTCGGGCCGTTGACCTGGAGCAAGCGACCGTGGCGCGCCGAGCGTACAAGCGTTTCGGCAAGGGGCATCATCCGGCGGGCTTGAACTACGGCGACTGCTTCTCCTACGCACTTGCCCATGTTCTCGGCGAACCACTGCTGTTCAAGGGCGATGACTTCGCCGATACCGACATCGGTGCGGTGCGCCCGCGCTAGCTAGGGAACCGCGACGCGGCCGCTGGCGTCGACGCTCAGATCGAGGTATTCGGCGAGGAACTCGAGGCGCCGGTCCCAGAAGTCGACCACGTTGGCACCGTCGTGAGGGCACGGGCGGCGAGCGACCTGGAAGGAGCCTGTCCACCACGATGTGCTTGGCTCACCCGGCTCACGGCCGCGTGCGCGGCCCGGGACGCCGTCTCGGCTCGGTGGAAACGACCATACAGACGTGCTAAAGGATGCGCTGAGGCCGTCCGCCGGCACGATCGTTCTCCCCGTCTCTGTACCCCGTAGTGAGGAGCATCATGCGTCGTCGACCCGGATTCGTGTTGCTGACCACAGTCGCAGCGCTCGCCGCCTTCGTTGGGACCGCCGAGGCGCAGGAGGTGCTGCCCAGCAAGCTGACGCTCGAGACCTACCTGCAGATGCAATTCGTCGGCGGGCCGCAGATCTCGCCCAACGGCCAGCACGTCGTCTACACGCGCGGCTGGATGGACGTGGTGAACGACGCGCGCGAGTCGGAGCTGTGGATCATGAACGGCGACGGCTCCCGCAAGCGCAAGCTGGTCGAGGGCGACTCCGCGAACTGGTCGCCCGACGGCACGCGCATCGCCTACCTCGCGGAGGGTGAGCCGCGCGGCAGCCAGATCTGGGTGCGCTGGATGGATGCCGAGGGCGCCGCCAGCCAGATCACCCACGCCACCGACACGCCGCGCGATATCTCCTGGTCGCCGGATGGCACGCGCATCGCCTTCCGCACCCGCGTCGACGCCGACAGCGACTGGGCCATCAGCCTGCCGGGCCGGCCCGACGGCGCCGAGTGGACCGACACGCCGCGCATTGTCGAGCGCGCCAACTACAAGCGCGACCGCCGCGGCTTCATCGACCCCGGCTACGAGCACATCTTCGTGGTGCCCGCCCATGGAGGCCCGGTACGACAGCTTACCCACGGCGACTACGACCATGGCTCGCCTGTCTGGGCGCCCGACGGTGCGACGATGTACTTCTCCGGCCTGTTGGTGGAGAATGCGGAGTATCACTGGCGCGAGAGCGACATCTACGCCCTCGATGTGGCCACGGGGATGACCACCCAGCTCACCGATCGCCAGGGCCCCGACTCCGGCCCGGTGGTCTCGCCCGACGGCACCATGGTGGCGTTCACCGGTAATGAGTTCGTCGACCAGACGTACATCGAGCGGCAGCTCTACGTCATGCGCTCCGACGGCTCGATGATGCGCAGCGTTACGCCGGAGCTCGATCGCTCGCCATCCAACTTGCGCTGGCGTGCCGACAGCAGCGGTATCCACTTCACCGTCAACGATCACGGCACCCGAAACCTCTACTTCGCGCCCGCCGACGGCTCCGAACCGCCGGTCAAGGTGACCGACGGCAACCACATGATGTCAGTGTCGAACATCAGCGAAGGTGGCGTGGCGGTGGCGACGATGAGCAGCGCGCACGAGCCCGGCGACATCTACGCCTTCGACGTCGACAACCCCGGCGACCTGCGCCGCCTCACCAACGTCAACGAGAACCTCCTGGCCAACATCCAGCTCGGCGATGTCGACGAGATCAGCTACAAGTCCACCGGCGACCTCGACATCCAGGGCTGGGTCATCAAGCCACCCGACTTCGACCCGTCGCGCAGCTACCCGCTCGTGCTCGCCATCCACGGCGGCCCGCACGGCATGTACAACGTCGGCTTCAACTTCGGCTGGCAGAACCACGCCGCCAACGGCTACGTGGTCGTCTATACCAACCCGCGCGGTTCCTCCGGCTACGGCACCGACTTCGGCAACGCCATCAACCGCGCCTACCCCGACAAGGACTTCGACGACCTCATGGCCGGCGTCGACACCGTCATTGCCGATGGGTACATCGACGAGCGCAACATGTACGTCTACGGCTGCTCCGGCGGTGGCGTGCTCACCGCCTGGGTGGTCGGCCACACCGACCGCTTCGCCGCCGCCTCGTCGAACTGTCCGGTGATCAACTGGCTGTCGTTCGTCGGCACCACCGACGGCATCTCCTGGTACCGCAACTTCGACGAGCTCCCCTGGGACGACCCCAGCGAGCACCTGCGTCGCTCACCGCTCATGTACGTCGGCAACGTCACCACGCCGACCATGCTCATGACCGGCGTCAACGACCTGCGCACCCCCATCGCCCAGACCGAGGAGTTCTACGCGGCGCTCAAGGTGATGCGCGTGCCGACCGCGATGATCCGCTTCAACGACGAGTGGCACGGCACTTCATCGAAGCCGTCGAACTTCCTGCGCACGCAGATGTATCTGCGCAAGTGGTTCGAGAGGTACATGACGGATGATGCGTTGCCCAAGCAGATGCAGCGGGCGCGTGGGGACATGACGGAGACGGCGGGGGAGAGGGAGTAGGCGGCGCACCACCGGTTCAGGTCTGGATCGTCGGTATAACGATAGTTATACTCACATGCATGAAAACGGCGATCTCCATCCCCGATGAGCTGTTTGCCGCCGCCGAGCAGGCAGCGGAGCGCCTGGGCATGAGCCGTAGTGAGTTGTACAGGAGTGCGTTGCGCGAGTTCCTGGACGAGCACGACGTCCGTTCCGTAACCGAGGCACTCGACGCGGTTTACGCCGACCATCCCGACGGGTCGACACTGGATCCGGTCCTTGCCGAGCTGCAGCGCGTAAGCCTTCCAGATGAGGAATGGTGATCCACAGGGGCGAGATCTGGTGGGCGAGCCTGGGAGATCCACGCGGTTCCGGTCCTGGCTATCGGCGTCCCGTCCTCGTCGTACAGTCGGACGCGTACAACCGAAGCAGTATCCGTACAGTGGTCGTCGCGGCGATCACCTCGAACCTCAGTCTGAGCGACGCTCCCGGCAACGTCCGCCTGACGGCTCGTCAGGGGAGGCTCGCGAAGTCATCCGTCGTCAACGTTTCCCAGATCCTGACCGTCGATCGACGGTTCTTGACCGAGCGCGCAGGCAGACTGTCCGATGCCGCTCTATCAGAAATCGACGCAGGCCTTCGTCTCGTGCTGTCGCTGCCCTACGGTGGCTGAGCGCCTCGACTCGACGTGGAGCGATTCGATCTGCACGCTCGCTGACCATCTCAGCTAATGAATGGGACGCACGCGCGAGGTAGGGACCGGGCACGCGAAAGCGTTCGGACGGTTCTTGAGCCATCTGGCCATCGTGCGGGGCGTGAGCCCGTCGACCCAGAATCAAGCGCTAGCGGCGATACTCTTCCTCTACCGCCACGTGATCGGCCGTGACCCCGGTGAAATTGAGCATGTGGTCCGCGCTCAGAGGCGACGCCGGATACCCGTAGCACTGACGCGCGACGAAGTGCGGGCCGTGTTGGCAGGGCTCGACGACCGATCCCGCCTGGTGGCCATACTGTTGTACGGATCTGGTCTCCGCTTGCTGGAGACGCTGCGTCTACGTATCAAGGACGTCGATCTGACAACTCGACAGATCGTGATCTACGACGGCAAGAGCAAGCGAGACCGGCGAACTGTCTTGGCCGCAACCGCGGTGAAACCGCTGCGGGTGCACCTGGCGACTCGGAAAGAGCTCCACGAGGAAGATCTCGCCCGCGGCCGCGGACACGTCGAGCTGCCGGGGCACCTTTCCGCCAAGATGCCAGGCGCGAGTCGAGAATGGAAATGGCAGTGGGTCTTCGCGGCAACGCGAACCTATACCGACCGCGTTACCGGGCAGCGTCGCCGTCATCACCTACACGAATCTGTGATTCAGCGAGCGATGCGCAAGGCCGTCGTAGGATCCGGAATCGTCAAGAAAGCCAGCGCCCACACCCTTCGGCATTCGTTCGCCACGCATCTGCTGCAGGCTGGCTACGACATCCGCACTGTCCAAGAACTGCTAGGACACCGTCATCTCAAGACGACGATGATCTACACCCACGTCCTGAACGCTGGTAGGGGAGTTCAGAGCCCGGCCGACAGTCTCGATCAGCCTTAGCCGCGGGCCCACCATCGACGGTACGTCAGTGTTAGCCGCGATTGGCGGCGGCTAACCGTCTTGCGCGCTTGGCTGGCCGCGTATCCGGCCGGTCCGTGTGCAATTCGCTTCCATTGCGTTGGCTGCATGGGTCGGCAACTATGAGCGTCCGGCAAACGCAATCGAATACTTGTTAGACAGCAGTCGATCCTCGGCGCTAACCTCTAGGCATGAAGTACAAGGTCGTATTGCAGCAGTCCGAAGAGGGCGTGAGCGCTTCTGTGCCAGGGCTCCCGGGTTGTTGGTCGCAAGGAGTTGATGAGAACGAGGCGATGGACAACATCAAGGTCGCCGTGCGCGAGTACCTACAGGTGGTCGCGGATCTGACCAAGGACGCCGACGTTCGAGAGATCGAGATCGCTATCTAGCGGATGCCAAAGATCCCCGGCATCAATCACAAGCGAGCAATCAAGGCACTGCAGAAAGGCGGCTTTCGCGTTGCGCGAGAAGGCAAACACGTCATCATGACGGACGGAGCGCGCATCCTCACGATCCCGCGAGCCAACCCGATCAACGCCTACACGATGGGCGGTATCGCTCGCGACGCTGGGCTGACTCCCGAAGCGTTCAAGAAGCTCCTGTAGTCTGTCTGTCTAACAGGAGCCAGCAGCTGCCGGCGCCGCGTCTGGTTGGGGAGCCTTAGAAACCCAGAGGCTCTGGCGTTTCTACTGATGGGCGGTGGGCGCGCCGCAGCTGAGGCTCTGGACCGTTAGGCCTATCAAGCAATGCGCAATAGAGAAGCGCCTCTTCGGAACCCGACCTTGGAAGAGATGGTGGAGCGCGATCCACTGATCTCGTTCTCTTGGTATCTCTCTGGCCGGGTCTCTTGCCTCCGCGAACTCGGAAGCGAGGTACTGGAGAACCTCGAGACCGCATGCTCCGGAGATGTTGTGGATGGTGGGCGATTCGGGCGCGCAGGCATGCTCATGTGGTTCTGGACCTTGGGTGCCTACGAGGTTGTCCGCACGATGTGCCAAGCTAGAGAGTGCTTCACCCCGGAGCTTAGCAACCAGCTGGCCTCGCTCAAGACAGAACTCGCGCAGGCAAGAATGCCCGCGGCGAAAATGGAACCACCAGGAAAGAGAAGGGCCGTCACATCCGGCCGGTCGCCTGAGGAATGGGACGTTCCAAACCGTGACCTCCTTGTCGGTGATCCAACTGGACAGATGATCTCCGCACGTCACCTACTGAAGCGGTTTGATGACGTCGTTTCGTCCATCGAGCCAGGGGACATACTGTGCCGGCATGAGGACTCTTACGATGAGAAGGCCTAACAAGCCGATGCAGCCGGACCGCCGCTTCGCGGCGGCCGCTGATCGGCCCGGCCGTTAGCGAGACATGGATAGGATGGCCGACGAAATCCGAGGTTCCGATCCGGACTGGAAGATCGAGGACTACTTCGTCGACTTCGGGGACATCGTTTGGCCGGGTGGCCAGTTGATCGATTTGCCGCTCGAGATGAAGCTCGACAAGGTGCGGAAGCATGTCTTCGCGGTGCTTCAGGAGGCCAAGTCCTGCTTGTCCATCAAGTCCGAGCTCGCCGCCGCTGTTCTCGCTCTCGCAGTTGTCGACTACCTGGCCGGCTTCCACAGTGGCAAACAGACATCCGGTGCAGACTACAAGCGCTTCATGGCCGAATACTTCCCGCCGAACTATTCCGGGCATCGAGGCTGGATCTACAGCCACCTGCGGTGTGGATTGATGCACAACTTGGCGGCGGCGAATCCATGGCGTGGATCTCATCGAGACTTCACGATCACGACGACCGGTGGTAACCACCTGGTTGAACTGGACCACAAGTTCGTATTCGCCGTCGACGTTTTCGTGGTCGACACGTACCGGGCGTGGGTGATGTACGCGCACTACCTCATCATGAAGGCGAACCGGGATGAGGCCGAGGTCTCCAAGTTCAACGAGCGCTTTGATCGCCTGGATGGGAGGGGCGCCCTCATGGAGAAGGCCTGAGACCTTGCCTGAAGCCAGATGGAGGCACGCGCCCGCTAACATGAGCCAGCAGCTGACGGATCGCTATTGTCACGGGCGCTGCCTGCGCAACGCCCGCGCCAACCCGGCTCCGCCGGCCGCGCCCGCAGCTGAAGCTCTGGACCGTTAGGCGGGGCAACAATTCGCCCGACCGCAACGCAGATGCCAACGTATAAGGGAAACCGAGGCAATCTCCTTCAGCATTGGGTTCTCTCGGAGATCATCTGCTGCGTCCGCGACGTTGTTGAACCAACCGAGGCAATCTGTTTCATCGATGCCCATGCCATGTCGCCATACGCTCGGCGGAACCCCAACCCTGGTCAGACGGCTGAGGAGTTCAATCGAGTCGGTCGGTGCCTTCCAGGGCAACGCTCGGCGTACGAGCGAGCATGGCACTACCTACAGCAGGGACGTTGTGCGTACCCGTCGTCCGCTGCGCTCGTTCGTCACCTCTGGAGAGGACCGCTGCACTTCGAGTTGTGCGAGGCCGACGATGACACGGCGGACGAGATCATTGAGTGGCAGCAGAGCGTCGGTCCGAATACGTCGTCATCACTCCATCGCGGCGATTGGCGTGTGCGGTTTCGCCGAGGATTCTCCTCAGACTGTGCTGTTCACTTGGTCTCATTCGATCCTTACATGTTCGATCGCCACGGCCCAGCTGCTTCTCCGAAGCAGGGAAACATGTGGCCCGATGACATTGACATTGTTGGTGCGGCGGCACCCGACTTTGGAGAACGGGTTGTTCTACAGTTATCAACGTACAGCGCGAACAACGCGAACGCCCAAGACGATGTATTGCCAGCATCGAACCGGATCTCAGCTCGGTCGGCCTTGGCCTAGCCGCCACGGTGCGCGCCGACGGCAACATGATGTCCTTGATCTTTGCTCGAGGGATCGGGCAGATTCGGAAAGCCGAGCTTCCGCGGCGGTTTGCAGGATGGTTGAAACGCGCCGCGGCGCCCGCCTAACCAGCGGCTGCAGGCTGACCGCGCCGCGGGTGGCCGTGCCCGTGACACAAGCTGTGGCAATGGTGGCGTCGTGGGGTAAGTTAAGCCGTGCAGGGCGCGGCAGCTGAGCCGCGAGCCCGTTAGGCGGCGATCGCGAGAAGTGAACGTACCCTGAGACGACGTGGAGGACGAGATGACTCAACGAGACCCCGGCCGTTTGATGCAGATCGCGATGGGTTTCTGGCCTGCGAAGACCATGCTTTCGGCAGTGGAGCTTGGAGTGTTCACGGTCTTGGGAGACAGGTCGTTGACGGCGCCTGACCTTCAGGATGAGCTCGGGCTTCATCCCCGTGGCGCGACCGACTTTCTCGACACGCTGGTCGCCTTGAATCTACTGACGCGAGAGGGTGACGGCGTTGCGGCGGAGTATCGCAATACGGACGACACCGCCCATTTTCTTGATCGGCACAGCAGCTCGTATATCGGCGGATTCTTTGAAATGGCGAACACCCGACTCTACCCATTCTGGGGCGATCTCACGGAAGCGCTCAAGACCGGCCAACCGCAGAACGAGATGAAGCACGGCGGCGAAGGGATGTTCGAAGAGCTGTATCGTGATCCCGAGCGACTAGAGCAGTTCATGAACGCGATGACGGGCATCTCACTTGCGAACTTCGAGACGTTCGCGGAGAAGTTCGACTTCGCGTCGTACAAGACCATGTGCGACATCGGTGGGGCGACCGGTCAGCTCTCGACGTTCGTGGCCCGTCGCCATCCGCACCTGACGTGCAGGACGTGCGATCTTCCCCCAGTGGAGCCCATTGCGCGCAAGACGATCGAGGCGCACGGGTTGGGGGATCGGATCACTGCGTCCTCTGTGGACATCTTCAGTGAGCCCCTGCCGAAGGCGGATGTGATCACCATGGGCATGATCTTGCACGATTGGAACCTGGAGAAGAAGATGCATCTCATTCGGGCAGCGTACGACGCCCTACCGACCGGCGGTGCATTCGTAGCCATTGAGAACTTGATCGACGACGCGCGACGGAGCAATGCGTTCGGTCTCATGATGTCGCTGAACATGCTCATCGAGTTTGGTGAGGCATTTGACTTCACGGGTCGTGATTTCGGCGAATGGTGCCGGGAGGTCGGCTTTCAGCGGATCGAAGTCATCCCGCTTCACGGACCGGCGAGCGCGGCCGTAGCCTACAAGTGAGGCGAAAGACCCGCCTAACGCCTAACCACGCAATGCAGCGGACCGGCGGAGCCGGCCGCTGATTGCTGACGTTGGGCAGACCAGAAGATTTGGTGGAACCGTGGCAGACACGTGGATCACAGACATGACCCATTTCCTGAACGCCGCGGGCCTGGCCTCCATTCACCCCGAACCGGGGACGGGCATGCGAGATCATCTCGGGTCCATCGTGGCGTTCGTCACTAGCCGAGACGAAGCGGCCGGCGACGAGCGATCTCCAGTGAAATGTCGTCGACGCCCGCAACGACAGCCGTGTCGAGGCTGGATACGAGCGCGTCTGGACACGGCGTCTCGTACGATCCTTTGGTTCTGTCCGGTCTGTGGCGATAATGGCGAGATCAGAGGTTGGCAACGGACTCTGTGGGATTTGAGCGATGCTGGTGTGAGTCGACCCAGGAGTTCTGCGGTCTTGGGGCGCTTCACCGAGAATCCGCCGATAGCGACCATTGAGCCGAGATTCACGGGTCCAGCAGAAAGCCTCTGGAACGCCATCGAAACGCATGTCCGCGTTCGCCTTCTCAACAACGTGTGGTGTGTCCAATGCGCTAGTTCGAGTTCCATACAACTACTGGAAGGGCGCGTGGAACGCGGCGACCTCGTTCTCAGAGGTCGCTGCATTGATTGCGGAGGCGAAGTGGCAAGGGTGGTTGAGAGTGGATGAAGCGAGAGAATCGAACCCCCTGCGGCGGGCGTTCGGAGGCTCAGCGGAAGTCCGAAGAGCGCCAATCAGT
The DNA here is from genome assembly GCA_965205505.1 of Acidobacteriota bacterium. Lineage (GTDB taxonomy): Bacteria > Acidobacteriota > UBA890 > UBA890 > WLXD01 > DASCOT01. Next base: position 1,209,392 of record CBDBHB010000008.1, on the reverse strand, counting down.
CGGATCCACGACCGAGACATGAGTAATGAGTCCAAGTCGCGCGTACACGTACAGGACTTGGTGACTGATGATGTTCGCGTAGATCATCACGTAGTCAATGTCCAACACGGGCGACCCGTCGACGGCGCAGACGCAGTACTCTCGGGCCGCGTCGTTGGCCATGTCCATTCTCGGCTCACCGAAACGCGTCTTAAACTCGTTGACAGATTGTGGACACTGCGAGCTGAGAAACTCGGCGATCTTCTTCAAGGGTCACCTCAATCAAGTAATGGTCCCTCACACCGACCTGGATGACTCCGTTGCGTTCTATCGTCGGCTCGGCCTCCGCCAGATCGTCAGCATCCTTCCGGGTCGCGCGTTGCGTCCCTCCCAAGCTCAGCTGCCTCATGGACAAGGCCGCCCAACACAAGCTAGCAGCTGACGGCGCGCCGCGCCGCAGCTGAAGCTCCACCCGTTAGACGGACATTGGACCCCGACGAGCTTCAACGAACTGAAGGTAACCTCACGTATTGGGCGTCGCGCCGAACGGTTATCGGCATCGGCACGCCAGTAGCGCCGCTCTACGTATGTCAGATCGTGTTCAACAAACGAGACGGGAGTGTTTTCGTTCTGTTTCCGCACTTCCGTCAACGTGACGGGATCGCGACCGTCGTCCGCCTTGGCGATGGTGGCGCTGCTCGCAAGTCCGTCAGCTTCACGGACGAGGGAAAGGTCACCTCTCACCTCGTCAAGTACTCCCATCATCCAGATGGACGTGTTCACTTTTCACAGGACGACAAGGTCCGCACCGAGATCCGACGTCAAGCGAAGTTCCGACTGGACGGGCCGATCGGGAAGTTGTTTCAGCTTCACGCTTTTTTCCCAGTAGGAGGGTTTCTCCCGCTAGATGAGTCGACGATGCGTAGCGGACGACCTCATTTAGTCTTCAACTATCCCCAGGAGATCCCCTCGGCCGTACGAATCGCCGCGGAGTGGCGCCGCAAGGTTGACGTCGCTTCGTGGAGCGAGCCTACTGGCACACCAATAGGGCCGAAAGAGCGGCTTCAGCACAGGGTGACGGGCGGTCGCGGCGGTGCCTACTTCCTCGGCCAGCCGGACGGCTATCCTCTTCAGGAGCACCTGATGGTCATCTTCTGCGACAGAGTTGACGTGCCTACAGGAGTAGCAAGGCCGATGATCATCTTCACGGCGGGTGCCGATGCAGATGAAGTCAAACGGACTGGCGACGTGGCGCCGCCGTCCGAGTACCTTGCAGCGACGTATCCCGTCGCAGACCGCGCGGCGATGGAGCGCGTTGTGGGAACAATCGACTTTCACCCGATTGAATAAGAAGAGCCGTCTAACAAGAGCCAGCAGCTGACAGTCGCCTTCCGCGCCCGCAGCTGAGGCTCTGAACCGTTAGGCTGATTTTATTGCCGTCGAACGCAGCAGGGCACACGCCCTTGAGGGAGGAGAGTTTGCAATGAAAAAGTTGAATCTGGTACTCCTGCTTATCGCCACACCCGCCATGGCGGCGGCTCAGGAGAACAGCCGTCCTCCCATGATCGATATGCATATGCACGCAAACGCGGTAAACAACGATGCTGATGGCCGTCCTCTTTCCCGAGCCTGCCTGCCGAGCCCCTGTCAGGTGCCGCCCGCAGAAGCAGAAACGGCGGAGGATGTGCTGAGGCTCACGCTGGAAACCATGGACCGGAACAACATTGTCATAGGGTTTCTGAGCGAGGACTCGTTGGACAACGTGTATCGCTGGGTGGACGCTGCCCCGGGCCGGTTCATCGCCTCGCCCATAGTTGGAAATCCAGACCTGATCGACTTGGATGACCTCCGCAAGGAATACGAGGCGGGGCGGCTCGGTGGGCTAGGCGAACTAACTGTGCAGTACGAGGGGATTGCAGCGGACGATCCGAGACTGGAGCCTTTCTACGATCTTGCCGAGGAGTTTGCCGTGCCGGTGTTGATCCATCACCACGGCACCGCTGGACTCAGTGAGCAGTTCCACATTTCGATGGGTCACCCTGAACAACTCGAGGAGGTTCTGATCAGGCATCCTGAACTCCGATTGTTCATAGAAACCTCCGGTTTCCCATTCTTAGGCGAAACTATCGCCTTAATGTACCGCTATCCAAACGTGTACGGAGACCTCTCCCTCTGGAAATATCCCCGTGAAAGTTTTCACTGGTACCTGCGCAGACTCATGGAGGCGGGACTCGGAAAGCGACTCATGTATGGCTCAGATCAGATGCAGTGGCCGGAAACAATTATAGACGACGAGATCGATGCGATCGAATCTGCCTCATTCTTGAGTGAAGAGCAGAAGCGAGACATCTTCTATAACAACGCGGCTCGGTTTTTGAGATTGAGTAAAGAGACGATAGCAAAACATCATGGCCAATAGAGACTCGATAACGGCCTAACAAGCGGCTGCACCAGACGGCGGCCACTACTTTCGTTTGATTTGAAAAGGATGTGGCCGCCGCAGGTGAGCCACAATCCGTTAGACCGACGGAGTAGAGGAGTTTTGCAGATGAATGCTAGAACGGCGCCATTGTGGCTAGTCGCGGTAACTGTCGTGGCGTGCGCAGCCTTCGTGCCAGAGTCGACGTACGGGCAGGATGTGAAATCTGGGTTTGTACCCACAACACGAGCAGAACCTGGTGAACCGGAGCACCGTCTTCGAGAGTTCTACGCCGGTGATTACGACCTGATACGCGAAACATGGGACTATCCGTCTTCAGGCGAACCGATGACGGTCAGATGCACATCGACTCACAAAATGGAAGTCGATGGTTTCGTGCTGTTCGTCCGGAATGACTGTCAAGATGGTACGAAGTTCGTTGGCGTGCACTCCTTCGATCGAAAGGCTGGCAAATACATCGTCCCCGGCTTCTCCAACGCGGGTGGGTACGTCGGAAGTGTCTACTTCGAGTTTGAGGATGGTGGGAAACGCTACGTGGGCACCGGGTCCGGTACGGATCCAATGACCGGTGAAGCGATTGGAAGCAAAGGGGTCGCCGAACCAACCGACGAGGGCTACGTGTTTCAGTCATTCCTGGTCCGGAGCGACGGGACGGAGGTTCTTCTACGACGCGAGACGTACACCCGGACGAAGTAAATAGGTGTCTAGTGCGGTCTACCAACGCGCTCGAGCAGACGGTGCCGACTGCAGGTGAATGCGGCGCCGCAGCTCAGCGCGCCTGTTAGTTAGGCACACATTCATGGCCATACCCTCTCACGCGTTGCCTCGGACAGCTCAGTCGAGCGCGTCGGGATCGAGACCGACCGTGCCGCCGTGCCGCTTCAGGAACGTCTCGATACGGGCGCGTTGAGCGGCGCGGGCATCGTCGAAGTCGAGCTGGGGCTTGCGCACCGTCAGCAGGAAGATGTCCTCCGGGCTCGGCGAGGCGCGGTCGATGATCTCGTCGACGGCGGCGTCGAGGTGCTCGTCCCAGTGAGGGTGTCTGCCATCGATGTCCTTGACGTCGTAGTACCGGGCGAGGTCCCAGCAGGTGAGCACCTGGCCGGCGCGGCGGTGCACCTCGGGGTCGGCCGCGAGCGCGGCGATCACGCGCCCGACGAGTAGCGGCGTCTCGGACAGCGCGAAGTGGGGGTCCTTTTCGACCGCGTCGCGCCAGTTCTCCTCGGTGACTCCGAAGTGATCGAGCACGGCCTCGGAGCGCAGGAAGCCCGGGGTCACGGCGACGGCGGTTATGGGCTGGTCGGCGAGCTCCACGGACATGGCGTACGCGAGTCGGATGACAGACATCTTGCAGAGGTCGTAGAAGAGCTGTCCGCGGTAGCCGTAGAAGGCCCCGTCGGTGATCTCGACGATGAGCCCGCCGTCGCCGTCGAGCAAGAGCGGGACGCCGTGGCGGCTCGTGATGATGTGCGTGTGGATGGCGCGCTCCATCATCGTGAAGCCTTGCTGCACGTCGACCTCCCAGAACGTCTTGCCCCACTCGGTGAGGGGGTCGCCGCCCCAGATGTCGTTGATGAGGATGTCGAGCTTGCCGTGGTCGGCGCGCACCTGACCTGACCCCACGGTTAGTACCACGTCTTATCTCAGTAACTCGGTGCTGTGACCCCACCCCGAAATCAGTACCAGTCAGAGGTTTAGGATTCGGTGTTCCGAAGCCTCCGGTTGCCAGCCCCTGGCGAACTCCGTAGGAGTTCGATCGTTCAGTGAGCTGTGTGGTCTGTGGGTATTGTAATCAAGCCTCCAAGCCTCCAGTTTTCGGCGCGCGTCATCGATCGAGAAGAACAGGTTGGCGTTGAGGCATTCGTCGCGAAGCCGTCCGTTGAAACTCTCGATGAACGCATTCTCCACGGGCTTTCCCGGCCGAATGAACTCCAACTGCACGCCTCTTCGGTACGCCCAGGAGTCCATCGCCTGGGAGTAGAATTCTGAGCCATTGTCGACGGTGATGACCCGTGGCAACGGCCCGGCAAACGACAGCCGCTCGAGTGCTCCAGCCACCGCCTTGCCGGTCATCGACACGCCCGGCTCAAGTAACGGACATTCACGGCTAAACTGATCGACCACCGTCAGCACCCGAAACGGCCGGCCACTCTCGAGCCGATCGGTCACGAAGTCCATGCTCCAGCGCTCGTTGGGCCGCTCTGCGGGCGGCAGCACAAGCCGTATGTGACTCGCCCGCTTGCGCCGTCGCTTTTTGGTCCGTACCTCCAGCCCCTCCTCTCGATAGATCCGATACACGCGCTTCTGGTTCACTACCCATCCCTCGCGGCGTAGCAACACGCACAACCTCCGATACCCGAACCGCGGACGCGCCGCGGCGAGCTCGCCAAGACGACGCCGCAGCACGGGGTCGTCCGTCCTTGTGCTCTGATACCGATGGCTGGTGCGCGACAACTCGATCAGCCGACACGCTCGACGCTCACTGACACGGAACCCGTCCTGCAGGTACCGCACCACCTCGCGCTTGCGCGCCGGCTTCACACCTTTTTTGACAGCACCTCCTGGAGCATGTGCTTGTCCAAGCTCAGATCTGCCACCAGCTGCTTCAACTTCCGGTTCTCATGGCGGAGTTGTCGTAGCTCCCGAAGTTCGGCCACGCCCATCCCGGCGAACTTGCGGCGCCACGTGTAGAACGTCTGCTCGCTGACGCCCAGCTTGCGACACACCTCCTTGATCGGCGTGCCCGCCTCAGCCTGCCGCAGCGCGTAGGCGATCTGCTCGTCCGTGTACCTCTTCCGCTTCATCTGTCCTCCTGCTTGGAGGACGACGGTACACCGATTTCCTAAACATCAACCTGGCACCGTTTTCGGGGTTTGGGTCAGCTGACAAGGGGTTGTTGAGGCCGGCGAAGCGGAGCGTAGCCGGCTTCAACAACAGCGCCTCCGGGGCCGGTGGTCGGTAGCCCAACGAGCTGTGCGGTCGCATGCGGTTGTACTGCTGCCTCCATCTCTCGATCAGAACCTTTGCCTCCTTGAGCGTGTAGAAGATCTCGCCGTTGAGCAGCTCGTCTCGGAGCTTGCCGTTGAAGCTCTCCACGTAGCCGTTCTCCCACGGCGAGCCCGGCTCGATGAACAGCGTGCCCACACCGAGCCTACCGAGCCAGTCGCGAACCGCCTCGGCGGTGAACTCCGGTCCGTTATCGGACCGGATGTGCTCAGGTATGCCCCGGTGCACGAACAACCACCCGAGCCGCTCGAGCACGTCCTCACAGTTGAGCTTCCGTGCCACGTCGATCGCCAGGCTTTCTCGTGTGTACTCATCGACGATCGTCAGCAGCCTCATAGCCCGACCCTCGTGCGTCCGGTGATGAACGAAGTCATACGCCCAGACGTGATCTTTGCGCTGTGGTCGCAGCCGGATGCACGAGCCATCGCTGAGCCACAGCCGGGCTCGTTTGGGCTGCTTTGTCGGTACTTTCAGCCCCTCACGCCTCCAGATACGCTGCACTCGTTTGTGGTTCACCCACCAGCCCTCCATACGCAACAACGCCGTCACTCGCCGATACCCGTAGCGCCCGTATTGTCGGGCTAGATCCACGATCCGCTCCGTCAACATCTGCTCATCGCCCGGTTCTCTTGGCATGTACCTGTGTGTCGTGCGTGGTTGTTTCAGTACCCGGCACGCCCGCCTCTCGGAGACGCCCAGCCGCCCCTGTACATGCGCCACCGCCTCGCGCCGTCGAGCTGGGCTCAGAAGTTTCCCTCCGCGACTTCCTTCAGGATCGACAGGTCGAGCTCTTTCTCCGCCACCAGTTTCTTGAGCCGGGCGTTTTCTTTCTCCAGCTGCTTGAGCCTTCTGGCCTGGTTGACCTTCAGCCCCCCGTACTCCCGCCGCCACCGATAGTAGGTGTGCTCGGTGATCGCTAGCTTGCGGCAGGCATCCTTGACCGTCCCGCCTTGCGCCAGCTCCACTTCAGCCTCCCGGAGCTTGCGTACGATCTGCTCGGCGCTGTGCCTCTTCGTCGGCATTCTGACCTCCCCTTTTCGACCCAGATCGTGAGATTACCTCTGGATCCGTTTTGGGGGGTCAGGTCACACCCGCTCGAACAGTTGCGCCACCGCGCCCTCCTCGGTGTGATCGACGCGCACGGCGATCCCCGTCCCGCCGGCGGCGGTAACCTGCTCGGCGGTCTCTTCGATCGTCTCCGGTCGCTTGGGATCTACCGTTGTCTCGCGGCTGCTGCGGCCCGTGCAGTACACGGTCGCACCGGCCTCCCCGAGCGCCCGGGCGATGCCGCGGCCCGCTCCACGTGTGGCGCCGGCGACGAGCGCGACCCTTCCTTGCAGCGTCATGGCGGCAGGATACGCACGCGTGGAACACGAAGCTAGGGTGATCTCGGGCTGCTCGCGCCGGTCGGCGTAGTGGCCGTGTTGCGTCTGGCAAGCGCGGGCCAATAGGGCTTAGATGTGCTCACATACCGCTTCGCACACCTGACGAGGTCTGCCCACGTGACGCTGGGAGCGATCCGAACGGATGGTTCCTGGTCGATCCGATGCCCTAGCATCCACATCTAGGCGCGGCAGATCAAGAGAGCAGTTACATATGAGCGCAAGTGTTTTCGTCGCCGTTATCGGCGCCGCGCTGCTACATGCGACGTGGAACGCGCTGGTCAAAGGCGGGGCCGACAAGCGGATGGGGATGGGGGCTGTCGTCCTTGGCCATATGCCTTTCGCCATGGCCACCCTGGCCTTCGTGCCGCTGCCTGCCCTGGCAAGCCTTCCCTATCTTGCTGTCGGCGTCACGCTTCATGTGGGCTATCAACTGTTTCTGCTGCGATCCTACGAGACGGGCAATCTAACACAGGTTTATCCCATCGCCCGTGGCTCCGCCCCGCTGATCGTGGCACTCGTCTCGGTGACCGTTCTTGGGGTGGATCTCGCGCCGATAGAGCTCCTGGCCATCGTCATCATGGGCGCTGGCATTATCAGCCTCGCGCATGTGCGCCGGGCGGACGGTCAGCGCAACGGCAGCGCTGCGACGCTGGCGTTGGTCACGGGCTCCTTCATCGCGTCCTACTCGCTGATCGACGGTCTGGGCGCGCGCGTGGCTGGCACTTCGCTTGGCTTCTACGGCTGGCTGGCGATCGGCAACGGAATCGTCATGGCTCTGTTTCTGGTCGCCACGACCCCTGCCATTCTGGGCAAGATCGTACGCCAAGGACGCGGCATGTTTCTGATCGGCGGAGGGGCATCCTTTGCAGCCTACGCGCTCGTGACTTGGGCCTTCACGCAGGCCCCGATCGCGCTTGTCGCTGCACTAAGAGAGACCAGCATCATCTTTGCTCTGCTGATCGGAGTGTTCGTTCTCAAGGAGCGCTTCGATCTGGCCAAGGTCGTCGCGACCATGACCACACTGCTTGGCGCGGCCCTTCTACGCTATGCAAAGCAGTAGACGTTCCTACCCGTAAGAGCACGTCCCTGGTGGATTACTACGCTTGGATTCCTTAGCGCCGCTACCTGTATGGTGTCTGGCGTCTTCGTAGTCTCGGTCCTCACCGGAGGCTGGGCGGCAGTGCTGATGAACGTCGCTAGCCTCACGAGCTTGGCCTGGTTCGCATGTGTCGGTGTGTTTACGTTGCTATGGGGCGAATCGTGAGTTGTGTTCTCTTGTAGCAAGCGCTCTGAGTTCCGTTCAAGCGCCGAAGCCTGACATCACCCTGAGCTTGGAGGACGTATGCGACCGACCTCCTTCGCTGCCACCCGCTGGTCCTGTCGCGCTTAGCGCGTCGCGATATATAATGACACGGTGATCGTCTCCTTCCGCGACAAGGAAGCCGCACGGATCTTCGCTCGTGAGCGTTCGCGTCGGCTGCCGCAGGATATCCAGCAGGTCGCTCTTCGAAAGCTCCGGATGCTCAACAACGCCCGCGAGCTCGGTGACCTGAGGAGCCCGCCGGCTAACCGTCTCGAGCGGCTGCGCGGGAATCGGAAGGGGCAGTACAGCATCCGAATCAACGACCAGTGGCGCATTTGCTTCGTGTGGCGCGACCGCAATGTGCACGAAGTCGAGATCGTGGACTACCACTAGGAGGTTCCGTGGCGAACCCGAAGCAGCTGTCCCCGGTACATCCGGGCGAAGTGTTGCAGGAGGAGTTCCTGAAGCCTGTGGGACTTAGCCAGAATCGGTTGGCACTCGACATCGGAGTCCATGCTCGCCGGATCAACGAGATCGTTCTGGGGCGTCGCGCCGTCACGGCGAACACGGCGTTGCGCCTATCGCGCTATTTCGGCACGACTCCACAGTTCTGGCTGGGGCTGCAGGCCGACTACGACCTCGACGTTGAGGAGGATGCTCTCGGCGGCCGCCTTGACCAAGAGGTGAGAGCCCGCGCAGGGTAGCTACGCCAGATGGCGCTGTCTCCGCGCGAGCATCCGCGCTCATCGCGATCACGGAAACGAACAGCTCAATCGTTGATCACTTTTGGCTTCGCACACCTGTACTATGCCTGCTATGTCGAGAGGTTCCACCACGGGTCCGAATGACTTGCCGCCGGCGCCCGCACCGCACCGGCCGGGAGATGACCGGCACACGCTTTGGGTCAGGATCACGCACTGGTTAACCGCTGCGAGCTTCTTGACGCTCGCCTTCACCGGATTCGTTATCCTGATGGCCCACCCGCGGCTTTACTGGGGTGAGGTCGGCAACAGCCTGACGCCGGCCCTGCTCGAGTTGCCGATCAGCCGGAACTATCAACATGGTGGCTGGGAGGATGTGCAGCCCTTTTTCGAAGGTGCTGAATCGCCGGTGAGCGCAGACCGCACCTTCAACATGTTCAACCAGAACAGCTGGGGGCGTAGCCTGCACTTCCTGGCGGCCTGGGTCCTGGTGGCGACGGGCGCCGTCTACTTGCTCACCGGCATCGTCACGAGCCACTTCTGGCAACATCTTGTGCCGCGCTCCGGCGAGTTCACCCCACAGCTCCTGTGGCAGGACCTGATGCGCCATTTGCGCCGGCAGTTCCGGCTCGCTACAGGCGGGCCGCAGTACGGCCTGCTGCAGAGATGCGCCTACCTCAGCGTCGTCTTCGTGGGCATGCCGCTGATGGTGGTCACCGGTCTGGGGATGTCGCCTGCGGTTACTGCTGCGTACCCGTTCCTGTCCGGCATGTTCGGCGGGTTCCAGTCCGCTCGTACGATCCACTTCTTCCTGTTCGCCGCGCTGGTCCTCTTTCTGGTCGGCCACGTGCTGATGGTCTTCCTGTCCGGCTTCCGTCGTCAGATACGCGCCATGACCCTAGGGGAATAGAATGAAAGACGACATGGTCATCACCCGCCGTCGCGCCCTCCTAACGGGACTCAGCTCGGTCGCTGGACTGGCGCTGACAGGTTGCTCGGACGAGCTCCCTCCCACCTACGGCAACCTCCTGCGGATGGGCGATGTGCTGACCTACAAGGCGCACCGCCTGCTGCTGCCCGCACGATCGCTGGCGCGGGAATACACCCACGCACAGATCTCCTCGTCCCCCGCCATCGGCACCACGGATCCCGGTGACCCGACCCGTTCCTACTTCGACGTCGAAAGCGGGCCGCTCTACGACCGCCTGAGACATGGAGGGTTCGCCGACTGGCACCTCACGATCGAGGGCAGCGTGGCCCGGCCGCGCGCCTTCTCGCTCGCGGATCTGAAACGGCTCCCTTCCCGCACCCAGATCACGAGGCACACGTGCGAGGAAGGCTGGTCCGCCATCGCCGAGTGGACCGGGGTGCCGCTCCGTCAGGTCCTAGAGGCCTCGGGCATTCTCCCGAGCGCCCGCTTCGTCAACTTCTACGCCTACGACGCGATCGCCGACGGCATCGACATGCTCGATGCCCTGCACCCACAGACGATCCTGGCGTACGGCATGAACGGTCGCGACCTGCCCGTTCCGCATGGAGCGCCGGTGCGCCTGCGGGTGGAAACGCAGATGGGCTACAAGAGCATGAAGTTCCTCCAGCGGATCGTCGTCACCGACCACTTCGACGATCTGGGCAGCCGCGGACCGCTGCACAGCGGGTGGTCGTGGTACGCGGGGATCTGAGCGCGCTCGGTAGTAAGTGCTGAGGAACATGTGTCATAGGGTCACGCTCCTGCTCGGCAGCCTGTGCCTCCTCTTCGCGGGTGATCTCGAGGGCCAAGCCCAGTGTCCTTCCAGTGGTGTGGCGGTACAGGTCCTGGGCTCGGGAGGGCCGCGTGCAGGAACGGGACGCGCGTCGGCGAGCTACCTCGTGTGGGTCGATGGCCGCGCTCGCGTCATGGTGGATGCTGGGGGAGGGTCATTCGTACGCTTCGGTGAGTCGGGAGCGCGGTTGGCGGACCTTAGTCTCCTGGCCATTAGCCATCTGCATCCGGACCACGTCACGGATCTGGCTGGGCTCCTCTGGCTGAGTGACTCGGATCGGCAGGAACCACTGCCCCTGGTCGGACCCTCGGGACGCAATGAATACCCTTCCTTCTCGACCTTTCTCGATCGGTTATTCGATCCGGGCGACGGTGCGTTCCCGGTTCTTAGCGGCACCGTCGGAGGTCCCGGGCGTGGGGTGCTGGTCGAACCGTTGACCATCGACATCGAGACGAGGGCTTCTAGCCTGGTCCTGGACGAGTCGGGCCTGGTCGTGCGGGCCCTGCCGGTGCCGCACGGCAACGTGCCTGCCCTGGCCTACCGCGTGGAGTTCGGAGGGGTGAGTGTGGTGTTCAGCAGCGACCAGAATGGCAGCGATCCGCGCTTCGTCGAATTCTCCAGAGATGCGACGGCGCTCGTGATGCATCTTGCCGTATCGCCTACCGCATCGGGTTTCGGCCTCGAGCTTCACGCGACTCCGGCGACCGTGGGTCGCGTGGCGTCTGAAGCGTCCGTTCGACAGCTAGTTCTTAGCCACTTATTCGTGCATGAGAGCCCGGAGGAGTTGGAGGCGGGGGTCGCTGAAGTGAGGTCTCGCTATTCTGGGATCCTGCGCGCCGCTGATGACCTCGCGTGTTTCCCGCTCGGATAGGGTGCGAAGAGAATCAGTCAGCATTTAGGCTGCCAGCGCAACACGGAGATTGGCGTACGTGTTCCTGACGCTGCCGTTTCTGGTCGTGATTGGCTTGGTGTTGCCGGCGCTGGTCTGGTCGAGTGCTCGCGCGTTGTCTTCGCCCGACTTTGCGTCGACTCCCATGCCAACGGCACGAGCAATGGCCGTGCAAGTGCTCGTCGTGCAGGCTCTCGTCTTTGGCCTCGCGTGGCCAGCCATGGTCGGTGCGAAGCTCTTGATCCCGTGGCGCTCCTTGTTCACGCCAGTGACGGTGCTCATCGCCGCTGCCGTCGTGGTGGGCGGCTTGTCGCTGGCGTATCTTGAAGCACGGCGGCCGCTCGGGCCTCGCGACGTGGCGCGAAAGGCACTGCGACGTGTGTCGGCGACCGGCCCCGCCTGGTTGGCCGCAACGATCGCCGCGGCGCTGACGGAGGAGTTCGCTTACCGCGGAGTACTCACTGCACTATTGGCGGGGTTTTAACCCCTTTAGACCCAATAGTTTCGGGGTGTCGCACCTGTTCCGGGTGCTCATTCTGCACCCTATACGCACCCTGGGTTTCACGTAGGGTGCGGGCGTGAGAGCGCTCGATCTGTTCTGCGGCGCGGGTGGCGCATCCATGGGTCTGCACCGTGCCGGCTACGAGGTGGTCGGCGTTGACCACAAGGCGCAGCCGAACCTACCCGTTCGAGTTCCACGAGGCGGACGTGCTTGAGTACCCGCTGGAGGGTTTCGACCTGATGACGGCAGCTGGCCCGAGACGTTGTCAGCCCTGCGGGCCTGCAACATCCGCACGCTGGCCGACATGTCGCTGGTGAACCTGGCAATGACACCGACGGCGATCCCAGAGCAGCAGTTGGCGATCCTGCTGGAGGCCGCTGAGGTGGCTGGGGTGGAGCCGCGGGAGAGGTAGCGGGGCAGCAGCGCGAGACTCGACTGATCGCGCTACGGATCCGTCGGCACGAGCCGCTTCAGCTCGTCGAACCAGTTGGTGACCAGCGTCACATGGTCGCAGCTAGTCCGGCTCTGGTTGGTACCCGGAACATGCATGTATGAGACGCCTCTAGCCGGTGTCGGTGCAATCTCCCAAGAGTGCTTTCGTAGCTGCACTGTCTGCCTCCCGCAGACGAGTGGCGCTTACCCAACGTCACGGTTTGCGGCTCGAAACCTTTCTGGTAGCAGCTCCAGGTGTCTGATAGCCTGGCGCGCGGGCGGAACGCCGGCTCTGGACCGGTGAGCGCATGAAATGGCGGAGGGTCGTGCCCGACCCTCCATAACGAGGCGGCCGTGTTCGCCCCCTCCCCCACCTCGGGAACGGAGGGTGACCCCGGGCGCCAGGAGGACTAACTTGTCGAGTCCCGCGCGTTTCCTCGTATGCTTGGTCTTGGTGGCTCTTACGGGCGTTGGCTGGGTCGGAGCGCGCGAGGGTGACGCGCCTGCGGGCTTCAGCCCGCAGGACAGCAACCTCTCCGTGGGGAATTTCGAGGACCACACGGCCGACCAAGATGACACGGGCATCGCTGGGACATGGTCGTCCGAAGTCCCGGTCGGCCCTCTGGCCGGGATGAGCGGCGCGACGGCGTACTGCGACTTCTTTATACTTCGACACCAACAACCAGGGCGTTGGCGGCAATGGGAAGATGACGTGCACCGGGAAGATCGGCAACAAAAAGCTCGTAAAAGGAACGGATAAGTTCAGCAAGAACTTCCCAGATACGTATTTACGAGTAACTGACGACGCTGATCTGAGCAGCTATGACCAGACGGATGTCTTCACCTGCGTTTGCAAGGTCAAGGGCAAAACCACGATCTCGGCGGGCACCGTGGCCGGACCCGGAGCGTTCCTGACGAAACAAACGGACAATGCGGTGGGCCGCACGTCGAACATCGGCCAGGAGCGCGCTCGTCGGGGCCGAAGCAGTCGTCCGTAACAGGCCACGGCAGCGTCGGCGTCGAAATCCTCCGACAGTACCTTGATGGCCACCTTGCGGCCCAGGCGTGTGTCCTGCGCCAGGTACGCCTCTCCCATGCCGCCTGCACCGAGCTGCTCGGTGATTTCGTAGGGGCCAGGCTCCATGGCGCTACCACAGAGGGGTGGGTGAGCGCCTGAAGCCTATCGCTGGGGCACGCGAGGGTCCACGGGACGCCGCTTCCCTCCAGCGTCAGGTTGTCTGCCTGCCCGGGTACCCCGGGGAGGGGGTGTCAGGGGCTCCTGGGTGGCGAGAGGGCGCTAGCGAACTTACGCCTTAGTGAAAATCGGGCGTATCTTCCGGGGTTGGCCCCTCCGGCTGAGACGGCGAGATCATTACGAACTCGGCTTCAGAATTTCACCGTTTGCTCACTAGAATTATCATGGATAGATTCCCGATCCAATAGTCCAAACTTCCTCCGCCAAATGCCTCGGCCACGGCAGAGACATTATGGAATCCAGGATCGAGCACGGTTGCGACGTTCACGGCGGCGCTGACCCAGCCATCACTGGTCGTATTCGTGTGATTGCCGCTGCAAAAGGCGTTCGCGCTCCCCGTCGGCTCTACAGATACACCGTCGATGACAATGTCGATGGCGAGCCAAGTCCCGGGGCCCCCTTGGATCGAGCATTCAGCGCTAAACATTACGACAACCTCGGACTTCTTCTTGGTATTGAATCCCATGAAGTCCTGACCGTTCAGGGCTGTGCCGAGATCGAGAAAGTGGGCGAGGCCATCCGTGAAGATCTGATTTCCCGGGTTGGCGACCGCGTAGATCCGTATAGCCCACGCTGGCCTGACCATGACGGCGAGGAGGAGTACAACGCAAGCGGCTGCTGTAAAGGTCTTCTTCATGGAAACACTCCTAATTTCAGGGTGAAAGCGAGAGGGTGACCGACGATACACTTCGTCCATCCCGCCTGCACCGAGGCGGTCGAGGATCTCGTAGTGGCCTAGTCGGGTGCCGGGGTCCATGGCGCTGCTGAGACCGGGTGGGTGAGCGCCTGAAGCCTATCGTCAGAGCGGACTAGATCCAACGGTGGGCACCGGGAGGGCGCCCAACACGCGCGTAGGCGGCCTCGGAGATGCCTGCGCTGCCTCAGTCACGTACCGGCTGCGGCTGAACTCAAACGTTAGATAGCTAACCGAGGCAAGAGAGCTGCTGCGATGACGACCCTCGTGGTTGGAGCAAGCGGGGCGACCGGACGGCGGCTCGTGCAGCAATTGCTCAATCGCGGACAGAACGTCAAGGTGATTGTTCGATCACCCGACAAGCTGCCCGAAGTCCTCGAGAATCACGATAGCTTGTCCATGATCCGCGCAAGCGTCCTGGGCCTTAGCGACGCCGAGATGGCGCAGCACGTCAACGGGTGTGACGCGGTGGCTTCGTGCCTGGGACACAACATGAGCTTGAAGGGTATCTACGGGCACCCGCGCAGGCTTGTCACCGATGCAACTCGCCGCTTGTGCAAAGCAATCAAGGCACATGAGTCCGAACAGCCAACCAAGTTTGTGCTCATGAACACGGCTGGCAACAGCAACCGCGATCTTGACGAGAGGGTTTCGTTTGGCCAGAAGTGCGTTATCGGACTTCTTCGGCTAGTGCTGCCGCCGCAAGTCGACAATGAGATGGCTGCGGACTATCTGCGAATCAAGATTGGCCAAAACAACGGTGCGATCGAGTGGGCTGCGGTACGTCCCGACAATTTGATCGATGAGGACGAGGTCACGGAGTACGAAGTCCATTCTTCGCCGACTAGAAGCGCGATCTTTGATGCGGGTGTGACCAGTCGAATCAACGTTGGTCACTTCATGGCTGACCTGATCACCGAACGCGGCACATGGAACAAGTGGAAGGGGCAAATGCCGGTGATTTACAACAAGGGATCGTAGTCGAGCGAAATGGAGATTCATCCGGAAATCGCTCTGCTCGACCGGGTGAGAATCCAACGGTCATGCGGACCGTATCGACCCGCCTCCGCCGCTCCTTGGTCGGGTCGCCCTGCGGAGTCGGAGCCAGAGCCAAACACTCGCGACACCGATGAAGGGCGAGGTCACCAAGCCCGGGAAGTACCCACTCGAGGCGATGCCCAAGAGCGGATGGGCGATGCCGTTGATCATCCCGGCGATCGCGAGGAACCAGGCGGCGAAGAAAGCAGCTGGCCGCGCCGAACGCAGTGCCGGAACCGATGCGACCCAGATCCCGAGCCACATGTGGCAGGCTGATCTTCCATGGCCTGGGCCGCATCCGCCGGGGTCATCATCCATAACTGATAGAGAGGATGAGGTGCTTATGGCCAATTCCACTGACTATGCTGCTCGCCTGGAGATCGACTATCCGGAGAAACTGGACCGGCTGACCACCTTCTTCCGTCTTGTTTGGATCATTCCCGTCGCCATCATCCTGGGCCTCATCTCGGGGGCCGGCGAGACGGTCGTCGAGACGGTGGTCATCGATGCCGCCGGTGAGGTCGTGGAAAGAAGCAGGGAGACGGCTGGGCGGCTGGCCAGCGGTCTTGTAGCGGCAACGATGCTGATGATTGTCTTTCGCCAGCGTTATCCGCGCTGGTGGTTCGACTTCTCTCGCGAGTTGGTCCGATTCGGGGCCAGAGTCGGCGCCTACCTATTCCTTCTCACCGACCGATACCCGTCGACCGTAGAGGAGCAGGCTGTCCACCTGGACATCGACTACCCCGACGCGAAACGTGATCTCAATCGGTGGTTACCCCTGGTCAAGTGGCTGCTGGCGATCCCTCATGTCGTCGTCCTGTTCTTTCTCAACATCGTGGCCATCTTTGCCGTGATCTTGGCCTGGCTCGCCATTCTGGTGACCGGTCGATACCCGAAGGGGATTTTCGACTTCATCGTGGGAGTCGGCCGCTGGCATCTGCGGGTGGGGGCCTACGCACTCCTGATGGTGACCGATCGCTATCCACCATTCAGCCTGCGTGCCGCCTGAGGGGCGTGTCGAGTAGGGCGCGAAGCGACTGAGGATCCAAGTATCATTGATGGGCGGTATCGCGCGCGACGCCGGGCTGACTCGCGAAGCGTTCAAGAGCTCCTGTAGTCTATTTGTATGATAGGAGCCAGCGGCTGACGGCGGCGCGGTTCGCTGGGAGAGTGTCGGAAACTGACGACTCCAGACAAGGCCGCGGAGGCGCCGCAGCTGTGGCTCAGGACCGTTAGCGTGTGCTGGAGACCCCTCACGAGGTTGGTGGTCATCTCACTGGGCGGTGTTGGCGTACTGCTTAGCGCCTGTGCGCCAACCCCTCCTCCTGATGCGGCGACGGTGATCTTGGTCCACGGCCTGGGTCGCACGCCCGCGTCGATGTCGGTACTGAGCCTGCGTCTCAGGGGGGCGGGATTCCAGGTCGTCAACTTTGGCTACCCGTCGACCTCCGCAGAGATCGAGGATCTGGTCGATACTCTCGAGGCGGCGGTCGCCTCCTGTTGTGAGGACCCGGCCGGCACGACGCACTTCGTGACTCACTCCCTGGGCGGTGTGCTTGTCCGGAGCTATCTCGCAGGCCGCGCCCCCGGGTTCGCTGGCCGTGTCGTGATGCTGAGTCCTCCGAACCAGGGAAGCGAGTTCATTGACGCTTTCAACGAATCACCGCTCCTTCGATCGCTCCTGGGCCCGGCCGGCGCTCGACTTGGCACCGACTCGAGTGGCATCGCTCAGGAGCTCGGGCCGATCGACTTCCGCCTCGGCATCATCACCGGTGATCGAAGTATCAACCCGATCGGATCTTGGCTGATTCCCGGACCCGACGATGGGAAGGTCGGCGTCGACAGGGCGCGACTCGACGGTGCTGCAGACTTCCTCGTGGTCCCCGCTACGCACACCTTCATCATGAACCGCGGAGATGTAGCCGGAGAGATCGTACATTTCCTCGCGCGGGGAACATTCATGAATGAAGGCAATGGAGTGGGTGCACCCTGACTCGGAATTGCCACTGTCCGGATGGGCTGCGGATCTCGGCATCTCCCCGTCACGTTCAGGAGCCGACATGAGAACTAGCGCGACGGTGCTTGAATGTAGCGCCCTCTCGATTGCACTCACGGGACTTCTCACCGTCGCGAGTGTCGGCTCAGGGGCGCGTCTCCACGCGCAATCGCGTGGGCAGGCCTCGGCAGCCTCTACTTCACTCGAGCACGCAATCGCGGCGATCGTCCCGGAGCTTCTGGACAAGTACCACGTTCCCGGCGCGTCAGTCGCCGTCATCTGCGAAGGCGAGATCGAATCGGTCCTCGACTTCGGCGTCCAGCGGGCGGGCTCGGCCTCCCGGGTTGATGAGCACACTATTTTCGAAGTCGCCTCGCTGAGCAAACCCGTGTTCGCCTACGGTGCTCGACCGAGTTGCTTCGGCTCGTCGAACCAGTTGAGGACCAGAGTCACATGGCGGCTATCTTCGCGGGTAGCCTCGCCGGCTCCGCGTGCGGCAGCCCGGGCAATAGAAAGGGAAACGGAGGATCCGGTATGGGTGGGCTGACCGATCGATCGGACATCGCCGAGAATGGGTGACGGTGGAATTCGCTTCGACTCGGAACACCTCGCGCAGGATTGCAGCCGACCCCGATCGGTACAACCAGAACGATCTTGTCCGATCTGAACGATAAGGAGAGCGTCGTTGCCCCGCTCCGACCCATCCACCTGGCTGCCGGCCGCTGCACGGGCCGTCCTGAGGGGCGCCGCGCTCGTCTGGCTCAGTGCCCGATTCGGATCCGGGCGCGGAGCCGAGCGGCCCATATTCATCCTCGGTCATATGCGATCTGGCTCCTCCCTGCTGTTACAACTGCTGATCTCGAGCCCGGAAATTCTCGGCTACGGCGAGCGCAACTCGGCCTATGCTGGCGTGACCGACTTCCGGCGCATGGCGGTCGACATCCACTACCATCGCCGGCGCTTACTGCGTCGATCCCGGTATCTGATCGACCAGATCAACCACGATCACTTCATCGAGTCGGATGATCTGCTCTGTCACCGTGACCTGCGGATCCTGCTGCTCGTTCGCGAGCCGGAGGCGAGCATCGCCAGCATGGTCGACGTTCTCGGCCGCCATTACGGAACGACGCTGGAGTACTCGACCGACTACTACGTCACCCGACTGGCAACGCTGGCGCGCTACGCCCGGCACATCGACGATCCGGAGAGATGCCGCGGCCTCACCTACGGGGAGCTGATCGATGACACCGAGCAGACCCTCTCCGGCCTCGTGCGCTTTCTGGGGCTCGAGCACGGCCTGAGCGACCGCTACCGGGTCTGGCCATTCACCGGCCGGCACGGCGACCCCTCCGAGCGAATCCGCAGCGGCCGCATCATCCGCGATGCGTCGCCACGGGCGATCACGCTCGAGCCCCTCGTCCGAGAGCGCCTGAGCCGAGCCTATGCCGATTGCCGCGGAACGCTCGAGTCCCACTGCGGGTTGCTCCGACCGAACTAGCGACAACCCCGCAACCTGGCCAATGTCTGGATGTTCGCCGGTGAGGTGATTCTCCGCGACGGAGCGGCGCTGACCTTCGACAAGGCCAAGTTGATTCTGACCAACAAGGCGTACGACTGGCCTGCTTATTCAGCAGTCCACTGCCGGTGGGATCTCGTCCATGAAGTTGAGGATCCCACCGATGGGAAGTCGTCAGAAGAAACGCGGAACGTCGCAATGTCTCGGCGATGTCGAGCGAGTCGTTTTCCAATGAGGCGCACTCTCGTCGCCCGCCTCGGGCTGCGAGAGGGAGGAGTGAGTGAGCGCCTGAAGCGGGCGGCTGACCTTAGCCGCGCTCCCTGGGTCGGGCCCTTGCGGCCATTACCCAGGTGGTCGCAGCCGCCACTGCGCCGATCTTGGTAGCCTCCTCGGAGCTTCGGTCCTCGGGTGCTTGGGCCGGGGCCTACGGCGGGTCCGCAGCTGAGCGCCCCTACCGTCATGTGAAGAAAGCATAGGCGAGGTGAAATCCGTGCGGTCAATCGGCGTTGTTCTCTTCGAGGAATTCGAGCTTTTGGATGTGTTCGGGCCGCTGGAGATGTATGGAATGGCGCCCGAAAGCTTCGAAATTCACATGGTTGCAGAAAGCGGCGGAGAGATAGCGAGCCGGCAAGGACCTAGGTCGGTCGTCGAGCATGGGTTCGGCGAAGAACGTCAGTTTGACGTTCTGCTTGTACCAGGTGGCAGGGGCACCCGCGCGCAAATAGGCAACCCAAGACTACTGGAATGGCTTCGAATCCAATCGATGGGGGCCGAGTACGTCACATCCGTATGTACAGGCAGCGCGCTCCTGGCGAGAGCAGGGGTATTGGATGGCGTACGGGCGACGACGAACAAGCGGTCATTTGCGTGGGCTACCTGGCAGGGCGACAACGTGAAGTGGGAGAAGGAAGCGCGCTGGGTGGAGGATGGCAAGTTCTTCACATCCTCCGGAGTTTCCGCCGGAATGGACATGTCGCTGGCCGTGATCGGTAGGATCTTGGGGCAGGAGACTGCCGAGCAGATCGCGATATGGGCTGAATACGAATGGCATAGCGAAGCTGGCTGGGACCCGTTTGCGAAAATACACGGCCTGGTTTAGCGGTGCGACCGAACAGGGCGCGGCGGCCGACGGCCAACCCTCTTCGTGGTCTGTCTGCAGCTGAGCTTGGCTGCCAGGCTGCAAAGAGGAGTTCCGGAAACCCTGCTGGCGACGTACTTGAGTTTGACGTCCGAAATGGTCGATCTGGAGGGCTCCGGTGGGAACCAGCGCATCCCGAGTGCGGTGTCGGCGGTAGTCGGTCTCGCGACACCAACCGACTTCTCAGTGAGCTCGGAGCCGGTGACGGAGTTCCTGGGTGTACCCCACGAGAGCGACCTTGGCCTGTGGGAGTTCGCATCGCCGGTCAGTCACGTTGATGAGTCGTCTCCGCCGCTGCTCCTCATACACAGTGAGGCCGATCCAGTGGTCGCGTTCGCGCAATCGCTCCAGCTGGCCGAGCGGTACGGTGGCGCGAACGTGCCAGTGGAGGTTGTGCTGATCCCACATGCTCCGCACGCGTTTTGGAACTTCCGGGAGTGGTTCACGGAGACAATGGACCGGGCGGCAGCGTTTTTCTGGCTGCATCTCGGCGATCCCGAATAGCCTCGCACGTCGCTTGGGGTGAGGAGCACGGTCCGGTGAAGGCCCGCGTTCAGTCGAGGCTTACGATGGATCTGGTCGACCCTGTAGCGTCGGCGTTTCCAACCGCCCAATCTGGGAGATTGCTAATGGGCCAAGAAGATCATGACCTCCGAATCGACTACATCGAGTTCCCTGTCCTCGACATCAACGAGGCAAAGCGCTTTTATTCAAGCGTCTTCGGTTGGTCATGCACGGACTGGGGACCCGACTACGCGAGCTTCGACGATGGCCGCCTCTCCGGTGGTTTTGCAGGGTCTTCGACGGTGGTCTCTGGTGGTCCTCTCATAGTCCTGTATGCGGTCGATCTCTCGCGGGTCGAGGAAGATGTGGTCGCCAATGGCGGCACAATAGTGAAGGAGGCCTACGAGTTCCCTGGCGGCAGGCGCTTTCACTTTCGCGATCCATCAGGCCACGAGCTCGCCGTCTGGTCGGAGCGGTAGCCATGGGCCGGGCCGTTAGGCCGCACTAAACAATGGAGGTGGACCATGTTCGTCGGTCATCTGGCGGTTGCGCTGGGTACCAAGAAGGTGGAGCCGCGACTGCCTTTGGGAGCATCGGTTGCCGCCGCCTTTGGGCTCGACGTGCTGTGGCCAGTCTTGCTCTTGCTCGGATTCGAGACCGTTCGGATCAACCCGGGCGATACCGCGTTCACGAATCTCGCCTTCGCCTCTTACCCCTGGAGTCACAGTCTCCTGGCGGTCATCGGATGGTCGGGAGTCGTGGCGTTCCTCGGGCGCCGGCTGTTTGGCTCGTGGCGGGCCGGCGTGGTGCTGGGGGGGCTAGTTCTGAGTCATTGGGTTCTGGACCTGATCACGCACCGACCAGACCTACCGCTTTGGCCGGGCGGTCCGGTGGTGGGCCTCGGACTCTGGAATTCCATTCCTGGCACGGTTCTGGTCGAAGCGGGCCTGCTCGCTGGGGGGCTCTGGCTTTACGTCGGCGCCAGCTCCGCCCGCGACCGTACAGGCACATGGGCTCTCATCGCTCTGGTGGGTCTGACCGGACTGATATGGGTCACCCAGCCGTGGGCCCCGCTACCCGGATCGGTGACTGCTGTGGCGGCGGGTGCGCTGATCCTGTGGCTGTTGCCACCGTGGGCGGCTTGGATCGAGAGGCATCGCAGCTCTGCACCGTGAGTTCGACTCGCCTCGACGTCGTGTACGCGCTTCTAGTGTTGTCCATGAGGAAACAATGAATAGAGTTATAGGTGCGTGTCACGAATTCCATGATGAAGAATATGTCGAAGAATGGGCTGAGCGCTTCGTGCCGACACCCGAAAGGCTGGAGTTGTTCAACGTCATGCTGTCGGAGCTGGAATCACGAATTCCACCAAACGGCTGCGTGATCGAGCTCGGGATTGGTCCTGGGTACTTGGCGGTTCATCTGCTGAGAGCGATGCTCGACATTCAATATTACGGTGTCGAGTTTTCTGGCCCGATGCTCGATATTGCGCGACAAAGACCGAGGCCTTATTCGGCCCGAGTCGGTCATGTTCAGGCTGATCTCGTAATGGATAGGTGGTGGACGGACATCCCTACGCCGGTCAATGCCATCGTTTCAACCTGGGCGTTGCACGACCTTGGTAGCCAAGAGAGCGTCGAAGTGGTCTATAGGAGCTGCGCGCAAGTACTTCAACGTGGCCAGATGTTGCTGAATGGAGACTTCATCAAGCCTGACAAGGCCATATACGAGTATGAACCGGGCCGATTCGAGATAGCAAAACATATCGAAATGTTGCGCCGTGTCGGGTTCAAGAGTGCAGAATGCTTGATGGTGCTAGAAGAAGAAATCGAATCACCTACGGCGGGCCAGAACTATGCGTGCTTTAGGGGCGTAGCATAGGAACGCGTATGGCAATGTGCTGCGCCCGCAACAATCGCCCGCCGCTCTCCTAATGTGACGGTGAGCACGGCGGCACTAAGAAGACGATGACTCACGTTGCGCTCCTGCGCGCAGTCAATGTCGGTGGCCGTCGGCCCGTCGCCATGAGTGACTTACGCAACCTGTTCTCGGCGCTTGGGTACGAGCCCGTGCAGACATTACTCCAGAGCGGGAATGTCGTATTTACGAGCAGTTCGGGAGCCGGGGAGCTCGAGCACATTCTGGAGACTCGGGCCCAGAGTGACCTCGATCTCGAGACGGACTTCTTCGTGCGGTCCTTGAAGCAGTGGAAGGCGCTTGTCCAGCGCAACCCTTTCACCCGAGCTGCAGAGAACGAGCCGAGCAAGCTCGCCGTCATGTTTCTCAGGAAGACTCCCTCCGCCCGAGCCGTGGGGTCGCTCCAGTCGTCCATCAAGGGGCCCGAGCTGATCCGCGCCCGCGGCAAGCAGGCGTACGTCGTATATCCAAATGGCATAGGCCGCTCTCGCCTCACAGGTGCTGTGATCGAGAAGGCGCTGGGTAGCCGCGGCACAGCCCGGAACTGGAACACGGTGCTAGGAATCAAGGCGATTGCCTGCGGTGCGTAACCCGCCGCCTGGCGTGCGGCGCGACGGAGTGCGACAGCTTGCTGTCAGGATCCCGCGCCGTCGAGGAGCGCCGCGAGTTTGTCCAGGATGAGAGTCCAACCCTCGCGGCCACCTTCGTCGTCGCGGAGCTCGGCATGTGTCAGCGTGAGCTCGGTCACTCCTGGAGCAACTTCACGAAAATCAACGGTCAACACCGAGGGCGTTTCGTCGTCGCCGAAGGGGCCCTCGTAGAAGCACGTCATCACGAGGCGGCGCCCCGGCTCCAATTCCAAGTACTCGCCCGTCGTCGTGTGAGGTCCGTCGTCTTCGCTGGCCGCGACGAATCGGTAACGACCGCCGGGCCGTACGTCCGCGGTCGCTTCGCGCACTTCGTAGGGATGCGGTGCGAACCAACGCTTTAGCTGGGCCACGTCGGTCCACGCCTCGAACACTTTGGCGGCGGGGGCGTTGATCATCCGGGTCATTTTGATTGCAGGCACGGTCGAGCTCACGCGCTCACTCCTCGGAGTCGTTTCGAAGCATGGTCTCCAGAGCGTCGAGCCGTTCGCTCCAATACTGGCGATATGGCTCCAGCCACGTATCGAGCTCGCGAAGCGGCTGAGCGCGCAGCTGGTACACCCGGCGCTGAGCGTCGGGGCGCACGTCGACGAGTCCGGCTTCCTTCAAGACTCGCAGATGCTTCGATGTTTGCGGTTGGCGTAGTCGAAGTCGGTCCCCGATTTCGCCCACCGCACGCGGTCCGGCACGCAGCAACTCGATGATACGCAAGCGGTTAGGCTCGGCGAGTGCGACGAACATCTCAATCATGCACGAATATTCTCATGACAGAATATTCGTGTCAAGGAATATACATGATTTCTCGGATGGCTACGCGATCGCTGATGAATATCGACAGCGCGGTGAGCAGTCGGGATGGGCGATCCTCGGCGTGACCTTGCGCTTTTACGACACCGACCAGCACAGATGGATCGTCGAGTACCTGGATGTACTGGCTTCCACTCTGGCTTCACAAGGAACTGGAGAGCTCGGCGGTGTGCTGGTCAGCGAGACCTCGGTTACGCTCATGAGCCAGGCGCCCGGCCTTTTGGTTCGGGAGACCTATCTCGACATAACGGATGACCACTTTACTTATCGCGTAGACGTTTCGACCGACGAAGGCGAGACTTGGGACGAGGGAGTTCAAGTAGTGGAAGCCCATCGGATTGAGGGCTGAGGGTCTCCGAAACAATGACCTCTAGATTCTCGTCCGCAGACCCCGGATGCTTACATGCCGCGTAGGTTCCTGTCGTTCGGGTGTGTCGCATGGATCTCCGTCGCCTCCTTCGCGGCTGCCCAGGTCCCACGCTATGGGCTTTCGACCCGTGTCGAGCTCCACATGCTCCCGGCCGTCACCAGCGGACCGCTCGATCCGAGCTGGCATCCGGACGGCTCGACGCTGGCCTATTCGATGCGCGGCGACATCTGGGTTCAGAGCATCGGCACGGAGCACGCCCGGGCCATCACCCAGGGCCCCGGCTATCACTTCGAGCCGGCGTGGAGCCCGGACGGTGAATGGGTCGCGCTCGCCGTTGATACGGACGGCGATCTCGACATCGCCGTCGTTCGGGCCGATGGCACGGGGTTCCGGCGCCTGACCTCCGACGCCGCGGTGGACATTCAGCCGGCCTGGACTCCTGATGGACGACGCATTGTCTTCGCCTCGGCCCGCGGAGGGGATTTCGACATCCTGCGCTACGAGGTGGCAACCGGTGCGGTCGACACCGTGGTCGGCGGAACCGGGCACCAGTTCCAGCCCGCGCTGTCCCCCGACGGTTCGCAGCTCGCGTTCATCGCCAGCGTGAGGGGACGCCTCGGAAGCGGGGGAATCTGGATAGTCCCGATGGCAGGCGGCGAGCCCTGGCTCGTGCATTACGAAGAAACCAGCTACCGGCCTGCCCCCGCGTGGACACCGGATGGCTCGGCCCTGATGTTCGCCTCCGACGTTGCCGGATCCTACGACCTGGCGACGGTCCCCTCCGCGGGCGGCAACCGCGTTCGCTTGACCACGCAGCCTCTGGACGAGTTCGCCCCGGCGGTGAGTCCCGACGGCGAGCGCGTCGCCTTCG
Organism: Acidobacteriota bacterium; assembly: GCA_965205505.1. Lineage (GTDB taxonomy): Bacteria > Acidobacteriota > UBA890 > UBA890 > WLXD01 > DASCOT01. Next base: position 1,184,239 of record CBDBHB010000008.1, on the reverse strand, counting down.
TCGGCAATCAGGACGGCCCTACCGTTCTGTACGTGACGTCTCGTTTCGGCGCCGGCAATCAGGCCTGGGAACGGATTACCCAGACCCGCCTGTCACCGCACTACGCCAGCGCGACCCTGCGCGGACGCGTGACCGGACCCGACGGCGTGATCGTCCCGGCCCGGATCCAGCTCCTCGCCTCGGACGGACGCGGTTACGTCCCGAACAAGGCGTTTCACCGCGTGAGTCCGGCCAACGAGATCCACTACTTCCATTCGACCGGCCGGTTCGAGGTTACCGTGCCGGCCGGAGAGGTGCGGGTCGAGGCAATCCGCGGGTTCGAGTGGGTTCCGGCGGACGTCACGGTGCAGGCTGCTGCGGGCGAGACCACCACAATCGAGCTCCGAATGGAGCGGCTCTCTGACCCGCGCCGATCCGACTGGGTGTCGGGCGACACCCACGTGCACGACCTGCACGAGGGCCGCTGGGGCCTCACCCAGCAGGAGTTCTTCGATCAGTTGCGGGCCGACGATCTTCACGTGACCAACGATCTGATCCACATGGATGGAACCAAGATCATGGGTCGATGGAGTGACCTCATCGGCCAGGACTACTCCGGATCCACCGACGACACCATCCTGCGGTATAGCCAGGAGTTCCGCGGATCCTTCGGGCACGTGGCGTTGCTCGGGGTGGAGGACTTCATCATGCCCCTCATCGGCGGCACGCGTGGATCCCCGTACCCCGCGGATGGCCTGAAGCTCACGTATCTGGACGCCATCAACGCCCTCGGCGGCATCGGTGGTTTCCTGCACCCCTACACCGGGAACAGCGCGAGCGTCGGCACGCCCGAAGGTGCCGCTCAATCCGACATTCCCATCCACGCCATCCTGGGGCGCGGTGACTTCTACGACGTGGTGTCCACCGCGTCGGACGAGATGGCCAGCGCCGCGATCTACTACCACATGCTCAACGTCGGCGTCCGGCTGCCCGCCACCGGGGGCACGGATAACTTCTCCAACGTCTGGCGCGATCCGTCCGGTGGAGCGGCGCGCACCTATGCTCGACTGGACGGCCCGCTCACCTGGCGTCGCTGGATCGAGGCGGTCCGGGCCGGCCGCACTGTGGCCACCAACGGACCGCTTCTGTTCGTCGAGGTGGACGGCCACGAGCCCGGATCAGAGATCAGCGCGCGCGATCGCGTCACGGTGTCTGTCGACCTCGCCACCATCGCCCCGGTGGACGTGGTCGAGATCATCGTCGATGGACGCGTTGCGCACACCGTGCCCGTGCCGCCAGGACAGAATCGTCTGGGAACTCGCGAGTCCATACCGGTGCGTGGCGCGCGCTGGGTCGCGGCACGGGCCCGGGGCGGCAAGGCCCGCTACTCAGGTGACAACTACACCTTCGCGCACACGACCCCAGTGTATCTTGCCGACGCGCCGCCAAACGACGCGTCGCGGGCATCCGCCGAGTTCCTGAAGGCGGTAATCCAGGAGATCTGGCGTCGTGTGGACCAGAGAGACGCGTGGTTGCGGCCGCAGGACCGAGAGGAGTACCGCCGTCATCTCGACCAAGCGCTGGCGCGCCTGAGCGAACACTAGCACCCTGCTAGAAGCCCCTCCTGGAGGCTAGCTTCTCCTGAAGTCGGCGGGCTCGCTCCTGCATCGATATCGACAACGCCTCACTCCAAGCCGATTCGTAGTCGTAGTAGCCACGCCGCCGACTTTCGACGGCCACCTGCCCGTCGGCGAACTCCTCACCATAAAGCTCCACCCAGAGGTCGTAGAGATACAGAAAGAGTGTCGGATGATCTTCGTCGTTACGCGTAAAGAAACGTCCGTGGAGACGGTGGCCGAGCTCGTGGATGAGCGTCGCTTGTTTCGTGTCGGACGGGTAGCTCGAGCGGAGTCTCATCGGTCTGGAGCCGAAGCCCGATGAGCTGGCTTCTTCCACCACGATGACGTGCACGGTGTCCTCGTTTTCCTGGAACTCGAGGCCCGTGTAGGAACGCATCGCGTCAACAATTCGCGGGCCTTCCTCCGCCCAGATGGCCTCGTACTCGTCGCGCGCCGCGGCATCGCCCGGAGTCGCTGCCTCGAACGTGAGTGCCAGGGTCGGCGCCGGTTGCCGTTCGAGTGGCGCGGGTGTGAGCGGGGCGAGTGCAAGTAGGGCGCACGATGCCGCGGCAAGCCGCGTTGCGCGTGACCGGCAAGAGCAGTTCATGAGAAAGCTCTCCGTGAGTCATTGCTGCATCTGATCTAGGCTATTGTCCACGTTGCTGCGGCAGGAGGCCGTCCCCGGGAGTTTAGTCGAGCCCAGGGCCGTTTTTGGCTTGCTGAATGAAGTCGCGGCTCATCGTGTCGAGAAAAGGAGAAACCCGATGACCGCAGACCGTTCGCTGGTGGCACAAGCCATCGATGTCGATACCGACACCCTGCGCAAAGCCATCCAGGACGAATATCAGGTCGTGGCTGAGAACCCCGGCAAGGGATTCCACTTCCACACCGGCCGCCCCCTGACCAAGATCGTCGGCTACCAGGACGAGTGGCTCGAAGGTGTCTCGGAAGCGGCCATCGAATCGTTTGCCGGCACCGGCAACCCGTTCGCCATGGGTGAGTTGGCCTCTGGTGAGCGAGTGGTCGACATTGGCTCAGGAGGGGGTATCGACTCGCTCGTCGCTGCTCGCATGGTCGTTCCGGACGGCGAGGTCGTGGGCATCGACATGACCCCGGCGATGCTCGAGAGGGCGCGGGCCGCCGCTGCGGAGTCAGGCATCGGCAACGTCGAGTTCCGCGAGGCCTACATGGAGGGGATCCCGGTACCCGACGGCTGGGCCGACGTGGTGATCTCCAACGGCGTGCTCAACCTGACGCCCGACAAGCAAAAGACCCTCGGCGAGATGTTCCGCGTGCTGCGCCCCGGCGGTCGGCTGCAGATCGGCGACATTTTGGTAAGCCGGGAAGTGCCGGAAGCAGCGAAACAAAAGATCGATCTGTGGACCGGCTGAATCGCCGGCGCTCTGCTGGAAGCAGAGCTCGAGGCGACGGTCGTTGCTGCAGGTTTCACCGACTTCGAGATCACCTGGAAGGCCGAAGTCTTCGACGGCGCCCCGCAGGCGTCTAGCGCCAGCGAGTTTGGCACCGTCGGCATCAACTTCCGGGCGACCAAGCCCTGATGTAGAGGCCTGCGGCGAGGCTCGATCCCGAATGGACGGCTGGTGACTCACAACACCGCGAGCTACCCAAGAGAGGAAGAAGAACGTGCGAAGCGAAGCGCAAGTCGTCGTCATCGGAGGAGGGGTAGCGGGCTGCAGCGTCCTCTATCACCTGACGAAGCTGGGATGGAACGACGTCGTCCTGGTCGAGAAGAACGTGTTGACGAGCGGCTCGACGTGGCACGCAGCGGGTCTGTGCACGCAGATGATCTCGAGCTGGAACTTGATGAAGCTCCTCCAGTACAGCCTCGATCTGTACAACCGGCTCGAGGCCGAAACCGGACAGGCGGTCGACTTCCATCAGTGTGGGAGCCTTCGGATCGGCACGACACAAGATCGTCTCGACGAATTCAACAACCGGAAGGGCATCGCTGAGACACTCGGTATTCCGTTCAACATCATTACTCCCGCGCAAGCTCGCGAGCTCTTCCCGCTTGCGAGCTTCGACGATGCCCTTGCCGTCGCTCACATTCCGACCGATGGCTATGTGGATCCGGCAGGCGTTACCCAGGCGCTCGCCAGGGGAGCAACGGCAGCGGGCGCCGAAATCCACCAGCACGCGGGGGTAACAGCGATCGAGCGAGATGGCGATGGCTGGCTCGTGAAGACGACGAAGGGCGAGATCCGTACCGATGTGATCGTCAACGCCGCGGGCCAGTGGGCGAGACAGCTCGGTCGTCTCGTCGGACTCGAGCTGCCGATTATTCCCCTCGAACACCAATTCCTCATCACCACACCACTCAAAGAGGTGCAGGCTCTCACGAGCGAATTGCCCGTGCTGAGGGATCCCGATTCATCGTTCTATGTTCGAGAGGAAGCGGGTGCGCTGCTCGTCGGTCCCTTCGAGCGCCAGACCGTGACGTGGGGGGTCGACGGAATCCCGGAGAACTTCCACAGCCGTCTACTCGAACCCTCGCTCGATCGTCTCGAAGAGTCTCTCGCCGGCTGCGCCGAACGGGTTCCCTTGTTCGCGGATGCGCCGATCCAGACCTTCGTCAACGGGCCCGACGGATACACGCCGGACGGACACTGCCTCATGGGTCCGGTACCGGGCCTGCCGAACTTTCACGTCCTGGCGGGCTTCAGCATTTTTGGCATCGTCTTCGGTGGTGGAGCTGGAAAGTACGCCGCAGAGTGGATCGTCGATGGGCAGCCGAGCGACAACATGTGGGAGCTCGACGTGCGGCGGTTCGATGACTACGCGGCCTCCTCCCGCTACATCTCGGAACGTGCGCTAGAGGTTTATCGGCGCGAGTACGCGATTCACTATCCCGAAGAGGAGCTCCCTGCCGGCCGACCTTTGAAGACGGATCCACTGTACGACCGACTCCTCGCGAAGGGAGCCGTCTTCGGCGCCCGATTCGGGTGGGAGCGCCCGCTGTGGTTTGACCCGGATGGACCGAGGCGAGACGAGTACTCGTTTCGTCGAGGAAACTGGCACGACGCAGTAGGCAAGGAATGCGCCGCGGTTCGATCGACCGTCGGCATTCTCGACCAGTCGAGCTTTGCAAAGTACGAGGTTTCAGGACCCGGCGCCGAGAGCTTCCTCGACTACCTCTGCGCCAACAGGCTTCCAAAGAACAACGGGCGGATCGTCCTGACGCAGATGTGCACTCCGAAAGGCGGTATCGAGTGCGATGTAACGGTGACCAAGCTCGCAGAGGATCACTACTACATCGTTTCGGCTGCTGCGACAGAGCTCCACGACCACGCGTGGATCGAGCGCCACCTGCCCGACGACGGCAGCGTAAACCTGGTGAACACGACCAGCAGCCTTACAACCCTGACGGTGGCGGGGCCCCGCTCACGCGATCTCATCCAACCGCTCACCACCACGGACATTTCCAATCAGGCGTTCCGGTTCTTCCGCTGCAAGCAGTTGACCTTCGACAAGGTGCCTGTAAGGGCGTTGCGAGTCTCGTTCGTCGGTGAGCTCGGCTACGAGCTGCACACACCCATGGAGTACCAGCGAACCCTCTACGATCTGTTGATGAAGGAGGGTGCACAGTACGGGATCGTCGATTGGGGATATCGGGCGCTCGAGTCGATGCGGCTCGAGAAGGCGTACCGGCTCTGGGGAGCGGATATGTCGGCGGACTGGACACCGCTCCAGGCTGGAATGGAGCGTTTCGTCGATTTCGAGAAGGGCGATTTCATTGGCCGCGACGCACTCCTCGAGCAGAAAAAGCAAGGCGTCGATCGCCAGCTCACCTGCCTCGTCATCGACGCCGATGATGCGGATGCACTTGGCTTCGAGCCGGTCTACGCAGACGGAAAGCCGATCGCCTACATCGCGTCGGGCGGCTATGGCCATAGCGTTCAGAAGTCGATCGGCTTCGCGTACTTGCCGATCGCCTACATCGAACCTGGCACAGAGCTCGAGGTAGGCATCCTCGGCGAGCGCCGATCCGCACAGGTCGTCGAGCAGCCGCTTTGCGACCCCAAAAGCGAACGCCTACTCAGCTGAGTCAGCGCCGATCGCGACGACGTGCTCCTGCATGCGGAAGATCATCATCCCGTGGGCAATCGCCGGGGTTGCCATGAGCGGCTCGCCCATCTGATTGACCGCCAGCCGTTCGAACTCCGGACCGTCCTTGACGACGATCACTTCGCCGTCCTCGTTGGCGAAGTAGATCTTGCCATCAGCCGCGACGGGCGACGCGGAGTAGTTGCGACCCCGCGTGATCCGCGATTGATAGATTCGCTCTCCGGTCTCCGCCTGGTATGCGGTGAGGATGCCGCCGCCGCGAAGCACATACAGCAGATCTCCATAGACGATCGGCGTCGGGATGAAGGCGCCCCCACGCCGCGTGCTCCAGGCCACCGAATCGTTGGAGGCTTCGTTGTCAGCCAGCGTGATATCACCGCTCGCGCCGGGACGGATGGCGTAGATCGGCTCAACCGTGCCGTACCCACTGGTGATGAAGATCAGCCCATGGCCGGCAATCGGTGTGGGTGTCGGAAAGTCGCCGTGGAGGCCGAGCCTCCAGAGCTCTTGGCCCGTGTCGGGGTCGTAGCCGCGCGCGAACTTGATCGCGGCGGTGACCAGCTCGATGCGCGTGGCGCCTTCGTAGATGAAGGGCGTCGGCCAGGACGGGTGCTCATCGCGTTCCGTACGCCAGACCTCCGTACCCGTCGCGACATCGAGCGCCAAGAGATACGCTTCGTCGATCCCATCCACCTGGAGGATCAACAGATTCTTGTGGATGATGGGCGAGCTCGCCGTGTTCCATTCGTAACCCGGATCGAAGTAGCGGCCCGACGGGACCGGACCGAGGTCCTTGGACCACAGCAGGTTGCCGTCGAAGTCATAGCAGTAGACTCCTTCGGACCCGAACCACGCCACGACGTGCGTGCCGTCCGTGACCGGCGTCTGATTCGCATGCGAGGCCATGACGTGGCGCGCGGTGCGCGGTATTCTTTCGCGTGCCGCCCGCTCCCAGAGAATCTCACCGCTGTTCTTGTCGAGCGCAACGACCCGCCAGGAATACGGCACGTCCTCCCTGACGAACGCCAAGACCCCCGAGCCCACGACCTCCGAGAAGTCGCGGAAGGTCGCGACCTCACCGGCGCCCGGGACGGCGGTCGTGATGAACACCCGGTTACCCCAGACTATCGGGCTCGAATGACCGAGCCCCGGAATCGGCGTCTTCCAAGCGACGTTGACCCCCTGCTCCACGTCCCACTCGGTCGGCAGGTCAGTCCCATCGGCGACGCCCGAGCCGCCAGGACCGCGGAACGAAGACCACTCCCGGGCGCCGAGCTCCGGCGTGGGCACGCGCGGCCGATCTGTGACGCGGTCGCCGACCGGCGCCGCTTTCGGCCGTTCGGTGACAGGGCGAATCCAGACGAATTCCTCGGAACGTTCTCCTTCCGACACCACCAGCTCGGAAGGCGGTAGGGCCCGTCCGCGCAGCTCGGCGACCGCTGTGCGGTCGAGGGATCGCAGGATTGTCAGATTGGCAGGTACGAGCATCACATCGCCACGCCCGGTCCGTTCGAGGATGAGCTCGCCGTCCTCGAAACCCCGCCGGAGTGTTACCGTCTCGCCGGTCTGAGCCCGATAGACGCCCTCGAGTCGCTCCAATCGCTCTGCTGTATTGAAGCGATCCACCGCTGTCGGCTCTTCCGCGCCCGCTGCGATCAGGAACGCCGCCAGCTCCATACGCTGGTTGCGTTGCGCCGCGCCGAGCGCCGCGTTCAGATACGACGGGTTGGCGCCGCCTCGCTCGACGATCGTCCGCACCGCATCGAGGTAGCCCGCCCGGATGAGGTCAACGAGTGCCTCGCCTTCGGTGCCACCCCCGTGCTCGACCAGCAGCCTGACGATCTCCGCCCTGGCGTCTGGCGCCGCGACGTCGGTGTTGGACCCGGCGGCAAGCTGAAGCGGCGTCTTGCCCCACGGCGATCGGCCGCGTGACGTCGGATTCGAGTCCGGATTGGCACCGTTCTCGAGCAGCAGCCGTACGAGCTCGTGCCGTCCCCAGTCCGCGGCGCTATACAGGGCGGTAACACCGAAGCCGTTATCCGCGTTGACATCCGCTCCCCGACTGATGAGAGCCTCGACTTCGGCCAGGTCGTCAGTCGCCGCAGCGACGACGAGTTGCCTGTCAAGATCCAGAGCTTGCGGCGCCGCGTTTGCACAGAGCAGCGGAAACACCAACGCAATCAAACACCACCGGTAGCGCAATCCGGTCTCCCGCACTAACTGCAGCTCCAACGTTCGAGCGTGCACGAGGATGTCGTGCCGACCTCTGCGGCTCGTACGACAGGACCGACTAGCGACCACCAACGGAGTGGTATTCGATCCACAGCTCTGCGATCTTACCGTTCTCTATTCGTAAGAGGTCGAGGCCTTCGAAGACGGATGTGTCTCCATCGGCCGAGACGGCGGTCATCGTCCAGCGAAAGGCCACCAGGTTTCCCTCTGCCATGGAATTCGCGTGGACGAACGTCATGCCGCCAGGGAACGCCTGAGCGTCCCCGACGGCGATTTGCTTGGCCCCGTCGGGTCCAACGAACTCACGGCGCCCGTTGTGGATCGCAGCATCTGCGGCGAACAGCTCTTCGACCAGGTCCAGTTTCTGTCCCTGGATGACCTCCAGGTGGAAACGCTCGCCGAGCGCCTTGTTGCGCTCCAGGGCTGAGTGGCCCTGGGCAGAGGCAGTCGCTGCCTGCACCGCGACACCGAGCGCCACCAACGACACCATGAGCAAGAACGCTCTCTTCATGACCTCTTGCCTCCTCGAACGTCGACGCTGCGTCCCCTCTCGATCAGGGTGATCACTGCGTGTCATTGCTTATCCAGGTGCAGCTCCTGGTGGATGCTGCCATCCGCTTGGTACCACACGATTCGCATGGTTGTCCCATCTTCTGACACCTGGCGCATGATCATGCTGGACATCTTCCCGTTGGCGTTCTGTCCGACCCGGAGCACCGATCGCTCGTCCATCCGCACCATCATAGTCTTCCCGCGATTCAGCTCGCCGGTCTCAAGGATTGCGTGACGTATGCTACTTCCCGTCGTTGTACGGCGCCGTGTACTCGCTCCGATACCGACTACCGTCGGTGAAGGTAATGTCGTTCGTCCCGTGCTCGGTGTTGTTGGAGACCTCGAGGATCACCAACTCTGCCGCGGGCAGCCCTTCGCCGCTCGACTTTGCCAGATCGACCTTCCACGATCCGGTGAAGGGATCCTCCTGCGCATCGGCCGTTCCGACGAACACGAGACACAGCACCAGGCTTCCCGCCAATCTCTTCATCATGTCCTCACCGGTTGCTCCAGGCGTCGATTACCTCCGTGTGTGTCACGACCCTGGCGTGGTCGTTGATATACAGCATCGCGTCTGCAAGCCGAGCGGGTTCGGTCGGTCGGATCGCGTCCTCGACGGCCACCGTGTCGTAACCGAGGATTTCGGCGGTCGACAGGGTCGGCACGATTCCCACCTCGGCACCGACCCCGACGATCACGATCGTCGTGATGTCGTTCCAGCGCAGCAGCTCATCTAACGCGGTGGCGACAAAGGCGTCGGACCGATATTTCCGGAGGATCCAGTCGAGCGGCTCGGGCGCGATCTCCGGCGGGTTCTCCCATCCCCAGGTGCCTTCGTGCATCTCATTGGTTGCTACCGGCGCATCCGGGTCGAAACGCTCACCGGGCCGCCCATAGTTGGAATAGTCGGGATACGTAGTCCATCTGACATAGGCCACCCGAACGCCCTGCTCCCTGGCGGCGGCGATCAGCTTCACCATCGGTTCCATGATGCCAGTGATGTCGATCTCCCGGCCTCGCTCGGCGAACGATCCGCCTTCCGAGACGAACGCGTTGAGCACCTCGTGGACGAGGAGCACCGTATGCTCAGGCGCGACGACCTGTGAAAGCGGCGCCTGTCCGCCCTGCGCGGACAACGTCCCGAGCGGCACCCACAGGAGACCGACGAAAGCGACGCCGACCGAGCCTGTCATCAACAACCGGAATGCCTGACTACGTCTCATGGTGCGTACTCCACTCGATGCGCTGGGTGTCGGTGCATAATCTTGTCGTTGGAGCTGACCGCACCATGCGCGGGCGTCCCGAGAAGGCGGAACGGCAGTTAAGAACAGCACGTGCAATACAGTCAACCCCCCGCCAACCTACGGTTCCTCCGGCCGCTGCAAGTCGCTCAGCTCGAGCTTGTTCACCTCGTCGACGATGCGCGCGTAAGCCCGCGTCGTCGCCTCGAGACCAGTCCACAAGACGGTCTCCGGTGTCTCCTCGTCGGTGTGGAAGTAATGGTAGAATTCACTCGTCGCGATACCCGGCACGAAGCGCCACAGCTCCGGTCCGCCACGCCAACCGAGATCCCCGGCCGGCGGCTCGGCGTTCGGCTCGAGATACATGCTGACCCCGAACTCTCGAAAGGCGTTGACGGCGATCGTCCCGAGCTGCGGTCTCGAGGGGCCGCCGACGTACCACTGCTGGGGCATGTACGCATTCGACCAAATGATCTCGTCCTTCCCCAGGTATCGCGGCCTGACCGTGGTCTGCACCGTCGACGGATGCTCGCAGTTGATCACCAAGGCGGTCTTCACGAAGAGCTCCTCCCGGTGGTCCATCAACCAGAATCCGCCCGCCGCGGAGCCCGATCCCGAGTTGTGATGTCCGTCCAGGCCGAGAAAGACGATCGTGCGACGCCGTCCGGTCTGCGGGATCTGCGCGTAGTGCTCCGCCAGCCCGATCATCGAGGCAACGCCGGAGGCGTTGTCGCCGGCCGCATCGAACCAGCCGTCGCGGTGCGCCATGATGTAGATCGTCTCGTCGGTGGCGCCCGGGAGCGTGCCCCAGACGAGTGCCGTCTCGAGATCCGGGACCATCTCGACATCGAGCGCCACCCTCACTCTTGGCGCTTTGCCCGCCGCAGCCTCGGCGATCAGGTCGCGGACCGCATAGCCGTCGTCGCCTCCGAGGGTAAAGGTGGGGACGCTGGTTCGCGCCGGGTAGGCCTGGTAGCGCATGTTCCCCGGCAACATCCGAACATCGAAGATGGCGGCGGCGCCGTTAGTATCGGCTCGCGCGAGTGGGCGCTCCGACCGCACCCCCAGCATGCCGAAGGCGAACGCGGCCTTGCCGCGGACGTCGCGCCCGGCGAAGTCGGCCTCGCTTCCGAGGCCCACATACACGGCGTCGAGTTGGAGGCCGTCGGGCGGTGTCGCCGACGTGCGGTAGGCCGGCTGGGCAGACTCGAGCGGGAAGGTCTCGCCGCCGGCCGTGACCGACACCTCCCACGACTGCGCCATCCACTGCGGCTCGAGCTCGAGCGGTTGGATGCGCACGTCCGAGAGGCCGATCTCACGGAACTTGGCGGCGAGCCACTCGGCGCTCTCCGCATCGGCGGACGTGCCGGTGATCCGGCCCCAGAACTGCGGATGCCCCTGGTCTCGATACCGCCGCGACATCTCGGCCTGGTCCACGACGTACTGATGGAGGCGCCGACCGTCGATGTCGGCGTAGACCTCAGCGCCGGATGGAAGCGGCCATCGCAGCAACGAATTCTGCGGATCGTCCGCCGTCGTCTGGGTATTGTCCGGTGGTCGGGTACCGGCCGGTCTCGCGCACGCCGCTGCGGACACGATGACGGCCACGATAGTCGTCGTTACCGCGAACCTGCCAGTTGCACCTACGTTGCATCGGGTCACTGTTCGGCGCATCGAGCCCTCCCACGAGCCTTGGCGACGTGTGCATACTCCTATTCGCGTGGCTGGATTGTACGCGCGGTGACTGCCTTTCCACAGAGTCGACTCTGTCGAATGGCAGTCACCGCGCGTAGCCCCGCTGAGCTTGCGATTCGGGGTTCAAGGATCGCGCCGTCTCCCGGCCGATCTCGGGTCATCTTGACAGTAGCATTGGCGCCTATCCTGATCGGGCCCTTGAAAAAGGCGATTGAAAGGATGATGTTCCTGTCAACGTGGCTTCGCGTCGCGGAGTTAGGCAGGGTGTTGATCCGCTCCAGCGCGAGCTGTCTGGCGACGGCTTTCGACACTTTGGATGGAGGGAAGGAAACATGGGATGCATGCTTGGAGTCCGGGCGACGAGCCTCGTTTTGCTGGTCGTCGCGGTCGGCTATCTGCCGACGGCGGGAGCGCGCGGGAGCGTCCAAGCACCGTCGGGCCCGGAGCTCGAAGTGCTCCTCGATCCCGAGCACACGGTTCTTCTCGTCCATGAAGTGCTCAACGCCTTCGTCTCGGAGGGCGGAACGTTCGACAACAGCGGGCGCCGCATCGACGTCACCGGCATCATGGACCCGATGGTCGAGCTACTGGCCGCGGCGCGAGCAAACAACGTGCGGGTTGCCTATGTTCGCTGGACCTCTTATCCGGACGGATCGACCTATGGGCGACCGGGCGACAGGCCCAGCAACACTGGACCACCGTCGACGATCTCGACCCACGAGGGCACCTGGGGTTGGGAAAACCCAGAGGAGATAGCGCCAGAGGCCAATGACTGGGTGCTCAGGAAGTACCGGCCGGACGCGTTCATTGCCACTGCACTCGATGCTCTGCTGCGGTGGAATCGAATCACCACCATCGTCATCGTCGGGGTAGGCGCCGAGGTCGGCGTGGTGCCGACCATGCAGACCGCCCGCAGCCTCGGCTACCGCACGGTTGCCATCGAGGACGCCATCGTGCCGACGGATCCGGCTCGCGCCGAGGACGCGATGCTGTACATCGGTGACAACGCCACGCTGCTGGGGCATACCGAGGTCATCGACATCTGGAACAAGCGTTGATCGCCGGAGCTGGCGTCGACGATGGCGGCGCGGCAAGCAACGACTCGGGCTTGCTTTACTCACAAACAGGGAGAAAACCATGAAGACGTCGATCGCAGCGCTGGCGCTGTCTCTCTTGCTGGTCGGGACTGCACCTGCCCAGACCGATCCCTTTAACGGGGTCTGGAAGCTCGATCAATCGAAGTCCATTACCAACGGCTCCCCGCTTCCGGAGCTGGAGGTGATCACGCTCAAGCATGAGAACAACGCCGAGACGGGTATTAATGACATCACCGCGAACGGCCGGCGATCGCGAAGCACCTACACGGCAACCTTCGACGACGGCCAGTGGTACCGGGGCAAGAGCCTCGACACCGGCGAGGAATCGAGAGGGCTCGTGAGGATGATCCGCATGTCTGAACGCAGCGAGCTGCGTCTCGGCAAGCGCGCCGATGGGACCTTCTCCGGCATGTTCTTGCGACAGGTGTCGGAGGACGGCCAAACGATGCAGGTGATGTGGTATAGGGCGGACGGCTCGATCCTACAGGAGCTCCACTTCGACAAGCAGTAATACACGGAGTCTCGGAGGCAGCGTGAGCGCGCGGGCCGATCGACAGGATCATCTGCTACAGACCACTAGTTGTCGCCGACGCGGGGACTCAGATCCGCGGGAACCAGCCGTGGCGCATCTGTAGGAGCTCGCCGACGGCGCGGTGTGCCTCGTCGAAGGCGGTCTGGGTGAGATCGATCCCCGAGGCATCCGTGTTGGCGATCGTGATCCGCCCGAACTGCTGACTGGCGACTTTCCAGGGCTCCTCGCCGGGAGCCCACTCCGGATCGAAGAGCGTGTTGGTGGCTAGAGCGTAGCCGTGCGGCCAGCGGTTGACCATGATGGCCTCGATGTCGCGCGCTGCGTCGAAGCCTGCAGGCCCCAGTACCCGCGTCATCTGCTCACGAATCCGCCGTTCGAAGTCCTCGAACGATGTTTCCAAGAGCGCCTGTCGCACCATTCGCATCTGATCCCGAACCGGGGTGCCCGGTGGAATCGATTCTCCGCGGCGTAGACCTCGAACCATCGGCTCCCAGGAGAGCACCCCTCCGCCATCCCCCAGCGAGACGATGATCGGGTCCGCCGGCGATCGCGGCGGGTCGTGCGTCCCCAGCGTGTGTGGTGCGCGAGGGCGGATGGCGCTGTAGAACGAACCCGGACACGAAATGCTGGACACCCCCAGCTCCTCGAACGCCCTCCAGTCGCGCACCAGGACGTTGGTGTTCATCTGGACGGCCCGTGCGGCGAGGCTCAGCGCGTCCTTCTGTTCGTTCGGAAGCTCGGGGCACAGGTGCGGGATCATGGTGTGGTAGCAGGCCAGCACGCAGCCCTTGCCGCGCGCCCGGTAGGCTTTGCCACCGCGCACGTAGGTGACCTCAGTCTCGCGGGGGTCCGAGCTCAGAACCTCCCGTTCGCCGACATGGCGTACCCCTACGGCGGCGCTGTTGAGCCGCAGGCGCACCGGCGAGCGCGGCGCATCGAGCTTCGAGTAATCGGTTCGCTGCAGCTCGATGTCCGCCATCGATCCGGCCGGCAGGGCCGCCGGGATCAGCGAACGCACGATCATCCGCGCGATGTCGGAGTTGCCGGCGGGGAAGTAGACGTCGGTCTTGCCGTGGTCGGAAAGCGCCGGTGACTCGGCCGGAATCGGAATCCCCAGTCCCTCGAACCCCGGGCGGCCACGATAGAGAGCGAACCAAGCGCTCGAGGTATCGGCGCCCAGGCACCAGATCCCACCCACCAGCGGCAGCACGTCTGGATGCACTTTGACGAGATCGAGCAGGTAGTCGCGATAGCTAGTGCGTTGCAGCCGCTGGATCTTCTCCGTCCTCGACAGCCCCGGCAAGTAGTCGCGCCGGTCGTTCCAGAGTCGCAGCAGGTCTCGGCGCACCGTCTCAGACAGCGGCGTCTTGGCGAGGAACTCCTCGCTGGGTCGCCTTATGCTGCCGCTGACAAGAACGTCTTCCCCGAAGCTCTCTTCGTGAAAGAATACGGCCGGCTCGAGGCCCAAGTCCCTGAACATCCCTCGATTCATGTTGTTGGTCGGATAATCCAGCTCGACGCCGATGTCCTCGAGCATCTCGCGCGCCGGCAACGGGTAGCGCTCCGGTTGCACCATGTAGACGGTGCCGCCGGTGGCCAGCAGCACCTCGCCGTCGTGCTCGAACTCGTTGCGCTTGGCGTGGCCGCCAAAGTCGTCGTGGTTCTCGAGGATCAGGATGCGGGCGTCGGGGCCCGTCGCCTTGCGGAAGAAGTACGCCGCCGCCAGACCACTGAGGCCGGCACCGACGACGATTAGATCGTAGGTCTCGCCGGTGTCTTCGGCTCCATCAAACCTCATCCCGTCGCGGGCGGCGTGCGCCGCTTCGAACGAGCCAGGATGGGAGCCGCGCATGCCGGTGCGGGCCGGCGGGTAGTAGCCTGCCGCCTTCTCGGGCGCGTAGGCCTGCGTCATGCCAGCGGCGCGTAGTCTGGCCGGTAGCGCCAGCGCACCGCCGATGGCAACGCTGACGCCGTTGACGAAATCCCGTCGGGTGATGTCGCGGCGCATCCCGAGGTCGCGGTCGGTCACGGCTTTCTCCTCAAGCGTGGGGTGCTATCTCGGTCATATACCACTTGATGAATCCCGCGGGTCCGCCTTCACGCCGGGCGTACGGCTGCCCGCCGGCGTAGTTGTAGCGGCTGTTCCGGATGCCGTGCTGGTTGTTCTCGACGATCCATAGATCCTCGCGGTAGGTGACGTCCCAGAGCTCCATCATGCGCTCCACATCTACCTCGTCGTCCTTGGCGTCGCCCTTGACCAGCCAGAAGATCTCGACATCGGTCATCAGGATGTCTCGTGGGGTGAACCGGGCGACCGCGATGTGATCATCGTAGGCGGCGAAGAACGACGTCGAGAACCCGGTCGTGGCGCCGCGCCGCATGTGGGTCCACTCATCGAGAATGAGCGGCGCCACCGGCTTGCCATCGAGGCTGCCGGTCACGTAGCCGGGAGCCAGGTGGCGGTTCATCGTATAGCTGTTCTGCTGTTGGTTACCTTGCTGTTGCAGCTCCGAGTGATTGTGCCGCGCCACCTCCTCGGCGATGTCGGCAACTTGCTCGTCGCTCAGCACATGCGCTTGCTGCCACCACTGCACCGTCACCAACGACTTGTGCACTGGTTCGCAGTGATAGCACTCCTCGAAGTTCTCGATCGCCAGCTTCCAGTTGGCCCTGGTCGGGTGTTGCGTGCGAGCCGCTACTTTCAGGCCGGCGGTCCCGTAGAACTCGGAGGTTCGTCGCCAATTGGCCACGAACTCGTCGAACCCCGATGGCTCATCGTCGGCCAGGCTGACGAAGATGAAGCCTTCGACCATCTGCACGTGGGCCGGGTGCAGGCCGTGCTGGTCCTCGTCGAACCCCTCCGGCATCCCCGTCGGGAACGAGATCAGCTTGCCGTCCAGATCGTAGGTCCAGGCGTGATAGGGGCAACGAAAGACCGCCGTGTTACCGCTCGGTCCCTGCTGTGTCACCGACAGCCGGGGGTCCGACGGTCTGCCGTCGGCCGTCGCCGAGCCGGGCAGGTTCTGGTCGTGCAGGCAAATCCGCGATCCGCGGTGCCGGCAGACGTTGTGGTAGGCCTTCACGGCACCGTCGTTGGCGCGCAGGATGATCACGCTGTCGCCACGCCCGAACTCGAAGAGGAAGTAGTCGCCGGGATTGGCGATACGGCTCTCGTGGTCGGCCATGAACCAGAAGTGCTCGCGGAGAAAGCGCTCCTCGTTGAGCCAGTGCTTCTCGTCGAGGTAGTACTCGGCCGGAATGGTGGTTCCCTCCTGCCATCCTCCTGGATAGTTCGGCGCTTTGCCGGGCGGTGACAGGATGTCCTCCAAGAGCACGTCGCGTCCGTCGAAATCCAAGCCGCCGTATGCTACCTCGGGCGGCATTGTGATCGGGCCTCGGCCCGCGGTTGCCGCCGCCTTTGCGCCCGCCGACGTTCCCTTCTCTGCCAATGCCTCGCCACGCAGCGCCTTGGGAAGCGCTACTGCTGCGGCTCCTGCCGCAACCGACGACTTGGCGAAGTCGCGACGGCTGACCTTCTTTCGCTCGGGGCTCTTCTCGTTCTTGCTGTCTCGCTTGCTCATGCCATTCTCTTGCGACCAGACGCTCAGATACCTATCTCAGATACCTATATGCAAGCACAAGCGCGCCGCTTTCACCACGACATCGTCAAGTTAACCGCGCGTCCGGCGGATTGCTCCTGCGGCAAACGGAGCTTGTCGTGGCCAGCGCCGCGTCGATCACTCAATGCGTGGCTCGCCTTCCGGGCCCATACACGGGTTGTCCGGGCCGTGCACCAGTGTGCTCTCCGTCGTCGATGACAACGACCCCGTTGACCAGCACATAGTCGACGCCGATCGAGTATTGGTGCGGCTCTTCGTAGGTCGCTACGTCGATGACCGTTCCGGGGTCGAAGACGACGATATCGGCCCAATAGCCCGGGAGTAGCCGGCCCCTGTCCTCGAGCCGCAGAACCTGAGCTGGCAGTGAGGTCATCTTACGGATCGCGTCTGCCAAGGTCAGCAGCGGCTGGTCGCGCACATATCGTCCAAGCACCCGCGGGAAGGTGCCGTAGAGGCGAGGGTGCACGACCCCTTCACCCAGAACGCCGTCGGGACGCACCGCCCAACCGTCGGAAGCAATCGCCACCCACGGGAGCGCCATGATGCGGCGAACGTTCTCCTCCGATTGGTTGTGGTGGATGCCGCCCGGGAAGCGACCGTTTTCCATCACGACTTCGAAGAGGGCGTTGATCGGGTCCGGGTCTCCACGCTGCGCGGCGATCTCCGCCACGCTCATGCCGTCGTATTGCTTGACTGGGCTGTCGTTGCGAAGACAGCAGAGGACGACGCCCTCGATACCGCCGTGCTCTTCGAAGTACTGGATCCATTCAGGATCGTTGCGGATCCGGCCGCGGTTGGCAGTGCTCCCGAGGAGCTCCTCGAGGTCCTCTGCCTCTCGCGCCCAGGTCGGGAAGAAGTTGGACCAACCCTGCGTCATCGCCGTGTAGGGGTACTGGTTGGCCGTAACGTCGAGGCCGCGCTGGCGAGCCGCCTCGATCATGCGGATGGCGGGCTCCAGGCGATCCCAGATGGCGCGTCCGCGAATCTTGAAGTGGGCAATGCTCACCGGCAGGCCCGTCTGCTCGACGATGTCGATCGCTTTCTGCAGCTCTTCCTCGAGCTGGTAGCCTTCGCTGCCGACGTGCGTTTCATAGACCACGGCGCCATGATCTACCGCCGCCTGCGCCATCGGGATCATTTCCTCGGCGAAGCGATAGCCGCCGCCGCGGAACCAGCTGGCGATGCCGATGGCGCCGTCGTGCATCGCCTCGACGATCAGCTGCTTCATGCGCTCCAGCTGTTCGGGGGTGGCAGCCTGCTCGACGCTCCCACCGACGACGATGCGCTTGATCTGCTGAGGTGCCACCTTAATGGCGACGTTGAGCGAGATGCCCTTGCGCAGCAGGTGCTCGAAGTAACCGTCGAGATCGGTCCAGTCGAGCTCGTAGCCCTGGCTTCGGGCGCTGCTCCGCCGTTCCTCCAGCACTTCGCCGGCCAGTGGAGCCACCGACGCTCGCTCACCGCCGACATCCAACGTCACCCCCTGGCGAACCTTGCTCTGCGCCGTGCCATCGACCGGCAGAGTGCCGTCCGAATGGCTGTGGATGTCGATGAAGCCGGGGGCCACCGCCATACCGGCGGCGTCGATGATACGCGCGGCGTCGGCGTCGGAGAGGTCGCCGATCGCGGCGATCTTGCCGTCTCGCACGCCGACGTCGGCGCGGAACCAGGGGTTGCCGCTGCCATCAAAGACACGTCCCCCCTTGATCAGCACGTCGAAGCGTTGGGCTCCCTGAAACGCGCCGGATTCGGAACCTGTCATCGTTCCGGCGACGGTCAGCGAGACGGCAAGTCCTACGACGACAATGAGACGGAGAACCAGGTCCGAAATCCGATTCATGGCGACCTTCTTCATCGGTGATCCTCGCGTCGCAGTGAGGCCTCGACACGCTCCAGCAAATCGCGGTAGCGGGCGTCGGCTTCTTCCACCCTGGGCTCCAGCAGCAAGCGCTGTCGCTCCCACTGTTGCAGCAACAGGTAGCGAGTCTCCCACGGCTCCAGATCGTCATCTGGCGCGATCCGCGCCGTCATCAGCTCCTGCAGCTGGGCGCGCTGAAGCGCAACCAGCTCGGGCACGGCCTCCGCTTTCCAGAAGGGCTCGTCATCGACGATGACGACGGTCGCGGCGCTGTGAGCGACGATCGAGTCGCGACGCTCCTGGCGCTGGCCGAGGGCTCGAACGGCGAGCCACATGCTGCGGTCTGCAGTGATCTCCGTGCGCAGCCGAACACGGTCTCGCCCGTCGGCCGGCTCCGATGTCACCACCTCGCCATGCACCAACAGC
Organism: Acidobacteriota bacterium; assembly: GCA_965205505.1. Classification (GTDB taxonomy): domain Bacteria; phylum Acidobacteriota; class UBA890; order UBA890; family WLXD01; genus DASCOT01. The sequence continues at coordinate 1,165,302 of CBDBHB010000008.1, read as the reverse complement.
TCCAATCGATCGAGCTGGTCGACGTCCGGGTTGAGCGAGGCTTCGGCCTCGATCTGCAGCCGGGCGCCACGCTCGACTCGTAGCTCCTCGCCGATCTCATGACCGTTGACGGTGAATTCCAGGAACGGGCCGTTGCTGACGAACACGCGGCCACGCAGGAACGCGTCGTAGAACGCGTCGACGCTGAACGGGCCATCCAGTTTGACGTAGGTGCGCTCGACGCCGGGCAGGGTCGGTCCGAAGTAGGGGAAGTCGGCGCCTGCAACCGGCAACACCTTGAAGCCGAGGTTCAAAAAGCTGTACCAGATGTCGCTGAACAGACGCCCGCCCTGCAGCACCTCGATGAAGTCGACGATGCCGAAGGGCACATCCAAGGCGAGTCCCCGCCGGCCGTTGAACAGTTGCCCGAGGTGCGCGTACCCCGAAATGCCCCCCTGCCGGTGCGACTCCTCGAAGACGCGATGGTAGAGGAAGTAGGAGTCCGGGTCCTGATGGAACGGGCGGTAGAGATTGTGATGGATTGTGTGGCCGCGCTGCACGGTTCGCGGGTCTTCCTGGCCAGAGACCAGCATGTAGCTGTCGCGTCCGAAATGGCCCTCCTCGCCCCAGGCGGGTTGCTTGAAGTGAGTACCGGCGATGTTGCCCATCTCCAGCAGGTTGGCGACATGAACGTCCTCGGCCGCCAGTTGCCCCCAGACGGCCTCGTCCTCGACCTTATGCCGCTGGATGTGAACGTGGGAGTCGCCGGAGAACCAGCCGCGCGCCGGCAGGTCGGCGTAGCGTTCCATCGCGACAGCGACTCTGCTGATGCCGTTCTCCTGAACTTCGAAGCTGCTGCGGACCGCACGGTATTCGGGGCCTCGCGTCAGGAACAGCTCGTAGGCACCCACCGGCAAGCGAGTCTCGTAGTCGCCGTTCACATAGAACGCCTGACGGTTGTCCGACGGCCACAGCGTTCTGCCGTTGACCCAGATGAGACGGACCTCGTCGGTGAATCGGTGCACCAGCAGTGCCTGCTCCGACGGCAGCGGCGCGCGACCGGTCGAGTCGTACACGCCCACCCGTGCCGGGATCGGGAGCCCAGAGCCTGCATCCGTCACCGTTAGCTCCAGGTGGCCAAACGCCGTCGCCGCGACGGTGCTGTCGCTGCGCACGACCTCGACGTCGCACAGCACGATGCCACCCTGCCCGCCGACCGCGATGTCGGTGTGTCGGATACCCTGACCGGCCAGGCGGGCGCGATCGAGGGTCAGCGTCAGGCGGCGGAACATGCCTCCCAGCTCTGGCTCGATGCGCTCCGAGACGCCGACGCCTGCACCGCCGTTCTGGTCCCAGCCGACGGTGAACGGCGCCGTGAGCTCCGGGACATAGGTGAGCGTCAGATCAACGGGCTCGTCGATATCGAAGGCGTAGTCATCGTCGACGTCCAAGGCGATGACCGGGCCCACGACGCAGGATCGGTCGCCGATCGTCGTCATCTCGATGCGTCGATCGGAACCCCGCACCCCGAGCTCGGAGCGCTCCGCCGCCAGGACCCGCACAACCCGCTCCCTTTGCCATGGCATGAGCTTGACCAGACGTGCCTCACCGCCATGGGCCATCAACGCCTTCGCTGCCGCGAGACAGGCCAGGAGGACCACCAGATAAACCAAGAGCGTCTTGTGGTGACCCAGCCTCATTGACCTGACCCCACGGTTAGTACCACGTCTTATCTCAGTAACTCGGTGCTGACAAGGGGTTGTTGAGGCCGGCGAAGCGGAGCGTAGCCGGCTTCAACAACAGCGCCTCCGGGGCCGGTGGTCGGTAGCCCAACGAGCTGTGCGGTCGCATGCGGTTGTACTGCTGCCTCCATCTCTCGATCAGAACCTTTGCCTCCTTGAGCGTGTAGAAGATCTCGCCGTTGAGCAGCTCGTCTCGGAGCTTGCCGTTGAAGCTCTCCACGTAGCCGTTCTCCCACGGCGAGCCCGGCTCGATGAACAGCGTGCCCACACCGAGCCTACCGAGCCAGTCGCGAACCGCCTCGGCGGTGAACTCCGGTCCGTTATCGGACCGGATGTGCTCAGGTATGCCCCGGTGCACGAACAACCACCCGAGCCGCTCGAGCACGTCCTCACAGTTGAGCTTCCGTGCCACGTCGATCGCCAGGCTTTCTCGTGTGTACTCATCGACGATCGTCAGCAGCCTCATAGCCCGACCCTCGTGCGTCCGGTGATGGACGAAGTCATACGCCCAGACGTGATCTTTGCGCTGTGGTCGCAGCCGGATGCACGAGCCATCGCTGAGCCACAGCCGGGCTCGTTTGGGCTGCTTTGTCGGTACTTTCAGCCCCTCACGCCTCCAGATACGCTGCACTCGTTTGTGGTTCACCCACCAGCCCTCCATACGCAACAACGCCGTCACTCGCCGATACCCGTAGCGCCCGTATTGTCGGGCTAGATCCACGATCCGCTCCGTCAACATCTGCTCATCGCCCGGTTCTCTTGGCATGTACCTGTGTGTCGTGCGTGGTTGTTTCAGTACCCGGCACGCCCGCCTCTCGGAGACGCCCAGCCGCCCCTGTACATGCGCCACCGCCTCGCGCCGTCGAGCTGGGCTCAGAAGTTTCCCTCCGCGACTTCCTTCAGGATCGACAGGTCGAGCTCTTTCTCCGCCACCAGTTTCTTGAGCCGGGCGTTTTCTTTCTCCAGCTGCTTGAGCCTTCTGGCCTGGTTGACCTTCAGCCCCCCGTACTCCCGCCGCCACCGATAGTAGGTGTGCTCGGTGATCGCTAGCTTGCGGCAGGCATCCTTGACCGTCCCGCCTTGCGCCAGCTCCACTTCAGCCTCCCGGAGCTTGCGTACGATCTGCTCGGCGCTGTGCCTCTTCGTCGGCATTCTGACCTCCCCTTTTCGACCCAGATCGTGAGATTACCTCTGGATCCGTTTTGGGGGGTCAGGTCATCATCCCTCGCCTCCTTGCCGTGGTTCGATCCCTTCCTTGCCCACGTTCGATTCCCGAGGGCGTTCGCTCTGATCGTCGGCTTCGCAGCTTCGAGCCCGGCTACGTTGGCAGCAGCCTGATGGTTGGTCAACCCTCGAAACCACCGTGGCCGACGTTCAGGTACAGGTGGTTATCGTGGGATGTGGGACCCCGACTCCGTTGACAGCGGCGTCGGTGCGGTGCTATTACCCACCAGAAGGTCAGCTGCGTTTATTTCGGGCGATGGCGTTGCCCCAGGGCGATGGCGTTGCCCAGGAGGAGGTGCAATGCGTTCTACGCTTGCCGTCATGACGGTTGCTATGTTGCTGATACTCCCCGCCCAGGTAATGGCGCAGGGCGACCAGTTGACCGGAATAGTCGACGGAGAGGTTGTGGACGCGGATGGTGCGGGGCTGCCCGGTGCCACAGCCACCATCGAGGGAGAAAACCTCATCGAGGCATCTCGCTCGGCGACGAGCGACGTCGCGGGTGAGTTCCGGTTCCGTAATCTCAGGCCGGGAAGTTACATCGTGACGGTCGCGCTCACCGGGTTCCAGACGATGGCCTACAACGTCCGGGTGAGCGTCGGCACAACCGCAAGCGTGATTGCGGAGCTGGAGCTGGCGGGGGTTTCAGAGACGGTAACCGTGGTCTCCGAGACGCCGTTGATCGACATCGAGTCGTCATCGCTTACGACGTCATACGGCGCGGATATGCTGGAAAACGTTCCGGTGGTGCGTGACTTCACCGACATGACGAACTTCGCCCCTGGCTTCGCCGACAAGGGAGCCTATGGCGCCGGCGGCAACCACGCCGAGGGCACCAGCGCGCATCGGGTGGGTTCGGCAACCAACGGCTACCGGCTCAACGGCGTTGATATCACCGAGAACGAATGGGGTACCACCTGGGTCAACCCGAACGTCGATACGATCGCCGAGATCCAGATTGTCGGTGTCGGCGCCAGCGCCGAGCACAGCGAGTTCACCGGCGCGATGATCAACTTGGTGACCAAGGGGGGCACCAACGAGTTTCACGGCAGCGGCTCTTTCTACTTCGAGAACGGCTCTCTGAGATCCGACAACTCCGGCGGCATCATCGATCTCGAGCGCGGAAAGTACTCCTACGACCGCGAATGGTCCGTCACTGTCGGCGGCCCGATTGTGCGCAACAAGCTGCTCTTCTTCGGCAGCATCGGCCGTAATGAGACGCTCGATTCGGTGGTCGCCGACCAGATCTGGCTTGACGGCGGAATCGCCGTCGACGATGCCCAGCAGGGTAACGATAGATGGACAATGCACGGCAGGGTAGATTTTTTGCTCAACGACACCAACACGTTCGGGTTCATGATCAACAACGATCCGGGCAGAGAGACGAACCGCGACCTGCGAACAGGTTCACCGCTCGACGTCGCCATGGATACCGACTACGGCAGCATAACCCTGTTGTTGTCCTGGCAATCCCAACTGGGCGACAACACCTTCACCGATCTCCGCTTCGCATCAAATGCGGCGGACTTCTTGCGCCTCCCGCTCGTGTGCTGCGAGCTACCCGACTACTGGTTTAACAACTCGAGGAGGATCACCCGGGGCTTCCTGGAGGACGAGGACAACGCCCGCAAAGAGATCTCGGGAACGGTGACGCAATACGTCGACGACTTCCTGGGCGTCGCGCATGACGCCAAGATCGGTCTCCAGTACAAGGACAGTTGGTCCAGCTGGATTGCTGGTTATACCGGCCTCGGGGGTCTGTTTACCTATAACTATTATGGCTACTCGTACACATACGGGTCTATCTACGACATTGGCCTCGAGGGCCAAACCGTAAGCTCCGCAGCCTTTATTCAGGATGACGTTACCGTTACCGACAACGTCACCCTCAACCTCGGGCTGCGCTTTGAGAGGACCAACTGGCACGAGAGACTCGACGGCAAGCCGACCGGCGCTCCCTGGGTGCACCAGCTCAACTACTTGGCGCCACGCTTTGGTGGGACCTGGGACCTGGGCGGTGATGGCCGTGCCGTTGCGCATGGCAGCTGGGGGCGCTACTTCGAAAAGAGCGTCATCTCACACGTCTCTACAGCCAGCGGCACCGCGTACCAGGACCCATACCAACCCTACGCGTCGTACTACTTCGATATACCTGACGGTTTGTTGGCTGACCCGAACAACCCGACGGACGCGGAACTGTTGGTGCTGCAAGAGCTTGTTTTCCAACCCGAAAACCTGGTTTCGATCGACGCCGCTACAATTCCGCTCGCCCCAGGCGTGCAGGGGATGCACACGGATATCTTCAACATCGGATTCGAGTACGAGTTCGTCGACGACTGGGTCGTGGGGGTCGACTACATCCACAAAGACGACAGCAACTTTATCAGGGCGATCGACACCATCACGCACAACTACACGGCCTTCGACTACACCAGCCCCGACGCGACGTTAGCGGACGGAACCGTGGTGCCCGGGACGTCGCAGACGCTCTATTCCAAAGATGACGGCCTTCGCGAACCCATTCTCGGCAACCTCGACTACTACAAGCGGACGCACGATATCGTGACGCTGACGCTGGACCGAAGGCGAACGGGTTCCGGTCTCAACATCAGCACCTCCCTCACCTACCAGAACAACAGGGGAACGCTGGAGAATGGCGACGGCGAGAGCCTCTGGGGGTGGGGGCCCGACGCGGCAAACCACCCGAACTTCAACGGCAACCCGTTCGCCATGGATGGTCCGTTGCGCTTCAGCAGGAAATGGAGCTGGAAGGTACTGGGCAACTACAGGCTGCCCGGAGACATCCTTGCGGGTATGTACTGGAACCTGTCGTCGGGTCGGCCGTGGAACCTCCAGGTAGATCACAACAGCCGAGCGGGGGGACTTACCGCTTTGCGCAACATGCCCTACGGCAGCACACACATCGAGAAGATCGGCAGCAGGACGTGGGACTCGCTCAATCAGCTCGATCTGCGGTTGTCGAAATCCTTCAATATGGGGGCGCAAGGCCGGTTGGAGCTGATGGTCGACGGATTCAACTTGCTCAACAACTTCTCCCCGACCGGCGTCAGCGAGCGAATCAACCGAACGTTCCGCGTGGCCGGAGGCTCCTCGGTCGGGTCACCCCGGGCATCAACCTCACTGCTGCCCGGGCGGCAGTTTAGGCTCGGGACACGAATCTCCTTCTGATTGGAATGGACGCGAGCGGCACTGTCAAGTTAACTCGAAATCGGCGCCAAACTCGCGATCCATGAACCTCGAGTCCTTTGCCCTGGCCGGGCGTTTCACGCCCGGCCAGGCGGCCTCATACCGCTCAAACCGAGGCGTCGCTCAGGTACGTTCGGCCCAGGGATAACTGGAACTCGGGTCGGATGACGTCGGTCAGCAGTTCCTGAACCGCCCGGTGCCCCTGATCGAAGGCGGCCTGGGTGAGACAGACGGCAGCCGCGCGGCTGACTGAGAAAGGCCAGCTCGATGCCAAGCAGTCGGCCCTGATCTCGAGTCAGCGCAGTTAACTTGACAGTGCCCGTCGTCGTCGGCGTACCGCCGCACCTGCCTGAGCAGCGAAGGTCGGGATCAATGATCCATCTGGGGAATCCGCGCTAGTATCTGGGAGGATCCCCAAAGGCTGCGGGCTCCGACCCCTGACGATGGAGGCGAGTAGGATGCCGAGCTTCGACCGCGGTCGGCGTATGCCGGGGCCTGGTGCGATCGCAGCGCTCACCGCCGTCGCGTCCGTGTCCGCGATCGTCCTGCTGACGACCGGCTGTGGCTCGGGAGCGTCCCCGGGGGCGTACCTCGACGAGCTCCGCGGCGACCGCAAGCTCAACGTCCTGCTGGTGACGCTCGACACGACGCGCGCCGATCGTATCGGCGTGTACGGCTTCGACGAGATCGACACACCTGTTATCGATGCACTTGCCGCCCGCGGCGTTACCTTCATGCGCGCCTACGCCTCGACGCCGCTGACGCTGCCCTCGCACACGTCGCTGTCCACTGGCACCCACCCGCCCTACCATGGGGTGCGCGACAACGGCGTACACGTCGCGCCGGAAGGTCTGCAGACCCTGGCCGAGAGCTTCCAGCAGGCCGGCTACCGCACCGGCGCCTTCGTCGGAGCCTTCGTCCTAGACTCTCGCTGGGGCCTGGCCCAGGGGTTCGACCGGTACTTCGACGACTTCGAGATGCCCAAGCAGCGAGCGATCTTTCTGAGCCGCGTGCAGCGCCCAGGATCCGAGGTCGTCGACACCGCCCTGGCGTGGGCCGGCGAGGACGACACGACCCCGTTCTTCATGTGGGTTCACCTGTACGACCCGCATACCCCATACGAGCCACCCGAACCCTTCAGGTCACGATACGCCGACCCCTACGTTGGTGAGATCGCCTGGACCGACTCCTTGGTGGGCCGGCTGACCTCCTGGCTGGACGACTCCGGTCTGTCCGACGACACCTACGTGGTGGTGGCAGCCGATCACGGCGAGAGCCTTGGCGAGCACGGGGAGAACGAGCACGGGCTGCTGCTGTATGAGTCGGCCATCCGGGTGCCGCTGATCATCGCCACGCCGTTCGACGAGCCGCGGGGCGTTCAGCGCCACGAGCTGGTCTCGTTGATCGACGTCATGCCGACCGTGCTGGAGTTGACCGGGCTGGAGACCCCCGAAGTGGTACATGGCAGGAGCCTTGTACCACTGTTCATCCAGAACACCGAAGTCGAGGGCTGGCCCGACGGGCGCATCTATGCCGAGACTTTTTACCCGCGCCTCCATTTCGGCTGGAGCGAGCTCCAGGCGATCCTCGAGCCCACCCACAAGCTCATCATCTCGCCCGAGCCGGAGCTCTACGATCTTGTGCAGGACCCTGAGGAGCAGCAGAACCTCGCATCGGAGCGCGCCGCCACGGCAGAGGCGCTGCGCCGGGAGGCCGAGGAGCTGGTGGCGCAGCTCGAGGAGAACGCCAACCCGGCGGACACCGTCACGCTCGACCAGGAGACTCTCCAGCGGCTCGCCGCACTCGGGTACATCGGCAACGCCAGCGCCGATGCGGACGACCCGGACGTCGAGCGCGCCAACCCGAGGGACAAGATCGAGATCTACAACGACCTGCTGCGGGCCCGCCGTCTGACCGTCAATGACGAGATGGCCGAGGCCGAGCTGCTCCTGCGGGGGGTCATCGCCGCGGATGCCGGAGTAGTCGATGCACACCAGTCGCTCGGCAACCTGCTCGTCGAGCAGCTCCGCTACGACGAAGCGATCGAGGCCTTCGAGACCGCACTCTCTATGAGGCCCGAGGATGCGGCCCTGGTGCTCTTTCTTACCAGCACGCAGAGGAAGTCCGGTCGGTTGGACGAGGCCGAGAAGGTGTTGCTGGACTTCATTGGCGTCCTGGAGCCGGGGGGGCGCCGGGCGGTCCAGGATGCCCGGCTGTACATCAGCCTCGGGCGCATCAAGCAGGCCAGGCGCTCCTACACCGAGGCGGCGACCTATTTCAACGAGGCGTTGCGCCTCAACGAGGATGCTCCGGCGAACAACATCATGGCCGCCGCGCATGTCGGGCTCGGGGCCGTGCAGCTGGCCAGCAACCGCCTGAGCATGGCGGAGGAACACCTGAACCTGGCGCGCGGCTTCAACGAGAGCATCGCCGATCTGCACTTCCAACGTGCCTTGCTGTTCCAGACCCGGCAACAGCCGGACGAGGCGATCGGAGCCTACCGCCGCGAGCTCGAGATCTCGCCGCGCAACGGCAGGGCCGCCTTCAACCTCAGCGTCATCTTTCGCAACCGCGGCGACCTCGTCGAGGAGGAGCGCTACCTGCGTCTGACCCTCGAGATCGACCCGCAGTCCACCAGTGGGCGCCTTTTCCTCGCCCGTATCTACCTGGTGAAGAACGAGCGCCTCGACGAGGCCGTGTCGCTCGTCGAGGGGGCGCTGGAGCGACTCGAGTCGGCGACTGCGAGCGGGGTGCCGCAAGAAGTGACCAGGCAGGACCAGGTGCTAGGGCATCTCTTGCTGGCGGATATCTACAATCGACTCGGCAGAAACGAGCTCTCCAACCAGCACGCGCGCCTTGGGATGCAGCTCCGAGACGGGACACAACGCTGACGATGGTTGTGCGGATTGGCTTGTACGTCGTCTGCTCTTTTGGCTCCGTTTCGGGTACTTCATGGGTGGCAACTCCAGATCGGCGACCTTGCCACGATGATGCACTGAGATTCAGGAGGTAGGTTCTACGCTTGGAGTCTCAGTCGGCGCCGCGTACCTCGTGGGCAGTCTCGACAAGAAACGCGTGAATGGCCTCGACCTCGTCTGCGGTGAGATCCTGGCCGAAGTCGGGCATGCCGTTGGCTTCGAGGAGCCCCTCGACAACAATTCTCTCGAACCCGTCGTGAGCGGCGGCGTCCATGCGCAACAGATTGGGCGCTATCGTCGGCTGGTCATCGATTCGATGGCAATCGGCGCAATAGCGGCGGTAGAGCTGCTGGCCCTCCGCGAGCGTTTCAGGGGAAGCGTCCGGGCGAGGCGGTAGCGGGATTTCGGGGCGGGGATCAACGACCGGCGGCAGCGGCACTGGCCCGCCGCCGAGCTTGAACGCGATGATGCGCCCCGCATTGCCGCGCTCGATCGCCGCCGAGCCCTCCGGGAACGCCCGGGCGCTCGAGCCACCGCCGTAGCCGGCCAGCACCGCAATGTGCTGGATACCGTCCACGAGGTACGCCACCGGCGCCGCCATGATGCTGGTGCCGACCTCGATGTCCAGCAACTCTGCCCCGCTGTCGGCGGCATAGGCCTTCAGTCGACCGTCGACCGTCCCCTGGAACACCAGGTTGCCGGCTGTGGTCAGCACGCCGCCGTTGTAGGGAAACCGGTAGCTCACGCGCCAGACCTCGCGGTTGGCCACCGGGTCCCAGGCCTTGAGGGCGTGGGGCTCATCCTCTACGGGCGCGTCGTAGGGAAACGACCCACCCTGGGTCCTGACTCCCGTGATTTGCTGGCCCGGGCTGTAGACGGGGTCGGGCACGCGCTCGAAGGTGGTCGGCCACTCGATCGTCGGAACGTACACGAGCCCCGTCGTCGGACTGAACGCCATCGGATGCCAGTTGTGCCCACCCCACCAGGAGGGGCTGACGGTCTTCGGTTCATCGGCATAGTCGCCAGCCGGCACCTGTACCGGACGGCCGGTGGCGAGATCCACGTGGCTGGCCCAGTTCACTGTGACGTACGGTTCCGCTGACATCAGCTCGCCGGTGCGCCGGTCGATCACATAGAAGAAACCGTTCTTCGGCGCCTGCATGATGACCTTTCGCTGGCGCCCATCGATATCCAGGTCGGCCAGAATCAGGTTCTGTGTCGCCGTGTAGTCCCAATTCTCTCCAGGCGTCGTCTGGTAGTGCCACGCGAGTCGACCCGTGTCCGGGTTGATGGCCAGAATCGATGCGAGAAACAGGTTGTCCCCGCCGGCCGGGCTCCTGGTCGCCACGGGGTAAGGCGAGGCGTTCCCCGTTCCCACGTACAGCAAGTTCAGCTCGGGGTCGTAGGCCATGTCGCCCCATACGGTGCCGCCGCCACCGAACTCCCACAGCGAGTCGGGGTCCCAAGTGGCCGCCGCCATCTCCATCTCGGGATGCTCGAAGGGCAGGTCGGGATCGCCCGGTACGGTATAGAAGCGCCACGCCAGCTCGCCCGACTCGACGTCGTAAGCGGTGACGTAGCCGCGCACCCCGTACTCGGCGCCGCTGTTGCCGATGACGACGCGATCCCGCACGACGCGAGGGGCGCTGGTGATGGTGTAGTCACGGTCCCGATCGATCAGCGTATCCTGCTCCCAAAGCGGCTCACCTGTGCGGGCGTCCAGTCGGACGAGCCGACCGTCGAGGGAAGCGACGTATATGGAGCCCTTCCAGGCCGCCAAGCCGCGGTTGACCACGCCACAACACGCCTTGCGAGCCCAGCTGCCGGGCACCTGCGGATCGTAGCTCCAGAGCTCCTCACCCGTCGCCGCGTCCAGGGCGTCAACGCGGCCCCAGGGGCTGCTGGCGTACAGGACACCGTCGATGACGACCGGCGAGGCCTCGAGCGGCCGCTTGGTCCGCAGGTCGTATTCCCAGGCGAAGCCGAGCGCGCCTACGTTGTCCTGGTGGATCTGGACCAACGGCGAGAACCGTTGCTCGGAGAACGTACGGCCGCCGGTGAACCAGTTCCCCGGTTCCTCGTCGGCCCGAGCGATGCGGGCACCGTCGACGCTGCCGATGCCCTCGGCAGCTGTCTCCTGGCGCCGCAGGGTGCCGCCCAGCGAGACTTCCTGAAACACGAAGCCGAGGACCGTCACCGCGACAACAGCGGCGATGGCCGCGGCGCCAAGCTTGGATCGGTTCATCCCGGGATTATCTCCACGCATCTGAGCTTCCGCTAATGATCTCGCCCTCCATGAAGACCGCTTCGGGTCGCACCGTGTGGATCTCGTAACGGTCCACTTCGAACACGTTCCGATCGAGCACGACCAGATCGGCGAGCTTGCCCACCTCGATCGAGCCGAGCTGGTCCTCCATACGGAGCTGATAGGCGCCGCTCGACGTGTATCCCTTGATCAAGTCCTCCAGGTCCAGGCGTTCGGTCATCGGCAGCCTGATCGGCGCGGCATCACCTTGTTCGTGATATTGGCGGTTGTGGCCGATCTGCATCCCCAGATACGGGTTGGCCCGCTCCATGCCCCGCAGCGATGTCACGTCGCTGGAGAAGGTCACGACCGCGCCGTCATCCAGTAACGGCTGGACCAGCAGCATCCTCTCGAAGCGGTCGCCAAGGGTAGTGGCGGTCAACGGCAGTCGGTCTCCCAGGCCGTGCCATTGAGGCGTGTAGTTGGCAATGACACCCAGCTGTTTGAAACGGGGGTAGTCAGCCGTATCGATGATGTCCAGGTGGCAGATGGTGACGCGCGGATAGAGGTCGCCGTCGATCGACCTCTGCGCTTCCTCCACGGCATCCAGCGCGATGCGAACGCCCCGGTCGGCCATGATGTGCAAGTGCAGATCGATCCTGGCTTCGTGAAGCCGGACGATGAAATCACTCATCTCCTCGGTGTCGAGCAGCGTAGTGCCCCGGTTGCCCGGGTCGTCGCTGAAAGGCTCGAGCACCGCTCCGGTACGAAGCTCGTCGGTGCCGTCGAAGTGAATCTTGATGGTGTTGAACGTCAGACGTTCGCCGCCGTAGGCGCGCCGCAGCCGCTGTAGCTCATCGATCGCACCGGGCACCTGATCGGGCAAGATGATGTGATAGCTGGCCTCGTAGCGAACCGGCAGACGACCGGCCGCCTCTAGCTCAGCCACCAGCGAGTACGTGAGATCGTGGTAGTTGAAGTTGCCAGCGTCCAAGAGTGTGGTAACGCCGAGACGTGACAGGTACTCCAAGAAGGTGGCGATACCTTCCTTGTTGGACTCCGCGTCGACTTCAGCAGCAATGGGCCGCGCATAGGGCCAGGCGGCGAACTCCTTGATCCAGCCGGTGGGCTCCCCATCGGCATCCCGTACGAACATCGAAAGACCGGGTACCGGATCGGGTGTGTTCCTGTCGACCCCCATCAACTCGAGCGCCACGGAATTGACCCAAACGCTATGGCCGGTGTCGTCCCCCAGCATCACCGGTCGATCCGGTACGACGCGATCCAAATCTCTCCTGTGTGGGCCCGCTTTGCCGTAGACATGCCCGGACCAGCTACCCATCTCGATCCAGGCAAGGTCCGGGTTGGCCTGGGCATACGCCTGCACCGCGGCGACGACCTCCTCGTTGTTCCCGCGCCTGGGCAGACTCCCTCTCGGACCACCACCCACGGGGACGGCGATGTACCCGGCCGACTCCCGCCCCATCAGGCCCGGGTGTGTATGGGAATCCACCAGACCGGGAATCGTCAGCCTGCCGCTGAGATCATGGCGATCGGTATCGGGGCCAACGAAGCTCTGTACACCAGCGTCGTCGCCGACGTAGACGAACCTGCCGTCCTGGATCGCGACGGCTTCCGCCCAGACCTGGGCTTCGTCGAGGGTAAAAAACTTACCGCCGCGCAAGACCAAATCGGCAGGACCGCCAGCATCGCCTGGCGACGCGTCCTGCGCTGACGGCTGACAAGCCGATACGCTCAGGCTCGCCAGCAGAGCGATCAACAGACGGGGCCTGGTTTCCGTCATCGATCCGCCTGCCATTGTCTACCTCCCGGAGTTTCCGAAGATGACCCTTGTCGAGTCACTTTGTTGGCTGGTCAGTATCTGGACGCCTGGAGTCAATCACCGACCGTTGAGCTCCTCAAGGGATTCGCTGCGCCAACGATGGCTACCGCCCATCATGAGCTGCAATCCCGTGCCCTCCTGGCAGTTCGATCGGCGTGAGGATCGGCCCGGGATCCCGCGACAAGGTTCGATCCGCCCACGGTTACCCATGAATGAGAGCGACGAGGTGGAGCGCATGACCAAGATATGGAATGATCCGTAGGCGATCTCGGACGCCACCGGCACGGTGCCGGTGTTCAGTCCCATGGGGCAATCGCCTCGTTGATGGCCTCGCCGGAGGACGGCGGCGGCACGCCGCCGGGCGAGGAGCTCGGCTTCGAGGACGCCCTGCGGATGCACACTATCTGGGCGGCCCGCGCTGGCTTCGAGGAGCGCGAGAAGGGCTCGATTGCGGTGGGTAAGCTCGGGGACTTCGCAGTGCTGTCGGCAGACCCGACGCAGTTGCAGGGCGCGGAGATGTTCGACGTCGGGGTCGATGCCACAATCCTCGGTGGCGAGATTGTCTACCAGCGGTAGCCTACGCGGGGGGTGAGCCAGCCCGTGATCACAATGGCGTTGTCTCGGGGGCAACGAGCGCCTCGACGGCCAGATGCGCCGCGCCGATCGCACCTTCGGTCATTGCGTCGGCCATCGCGTCCGAGTTGGCGATGGCGATGCGGCCGACAGGCTGGCGGGCAACGATCCACGAAGAGCGCTCGGGCGGTATCTCATCGAGCCTCCATGCGATCTGGCCGGTCTCCAGATCGTGGCCGTAGGCATAACCGTGCGGCCAGCGGTTCACAGTGATCGCCTCGATATCGCGCGCCGGGTCGAAGCCACCGGCGGAGAGTATGCGGCCGAGCTGATCCCTGATCTTGCGCTCGAAGGTCTCGAACGTCGTCGTCACCAGGCTCCGGCGGGCGGCCTTCCATTGCTCCGCCGCGGACCGCCCGCGGGCCTCGGGCACCAGGGGGGCGCGCCACATGCGCACCACGGTGGGCTCGTCGGGCGTGCGCGCATGTCGGTAGCCTCCAATGCTGATCGGCGGCGTCAGATTTACATTGTCGAAATAACTGCCCGGGCAGCGCACCTCGTGCGTGCCGAGCTTCTGGAAGGCGGTCCAGTTGCGGATCAGGACATTGGTGTAGATAAGGGGCGCCTTGAGAGCGTTCGATAGCGCATGCTCTTGCGTATCCGGCAGCTCGTCGCAAATGTGAGGAATGACCGCGTTGTAGCAGGCAAGCACACAGCGGCCGGCGCGAACTCGTTGGGCGCGGCCGTGGCGGACGTAGGTGACCTCGACTTCTTCGGCGGTCTGCGGGTCGCCACGGTGGCCCACCCGCACCGCCGTGCTCTCCAGACGCACGCGCACGGGCGAGTCTTCCCGATCGAGCTTGCCGTAGTCGAATCTGGCCGCGACGACATCCTCCATCGTGGTGCCTGGAGCGACGTCGGGGATCAGCGACCGGACGAGCAGGCGCGCGACGGAAGAGTTGCCATCCGGGAACTGAAAGAACGCCCGCTCCTCGGTGGTTTCGGCGCCCTCATCGTTGTTACCGAATCCGAGCCCGGTGGTTCCGGGCCGGCTGCCGGCGCCGGTCCAGGCTGAGATGGCATCGATGCCGATCGCCCAGCCGTTGGACGTCTCGAGGAAGGAGACCGCCTCCGGGCTGATCTTGACTGCCTGCAAGAGAAAGTCTTCGTAGCTCGTGTGCTGAAGGTACTCGACCTTCTCCTCCAAGCTGAGGTGCGCCAGATAATCGACGTCCGATTCGTGTAGTCGTACAAGGTCCTCACGGGCCGCCTCGGACAAGGGTGCGTGCGCCAGAAACTCGCGCCAGGAGGGCTTGCCTTCGCCCGTCAGCAGCCGATCGGTGCCGAAGGTTTCGCGGTCGAAGAAGACCGACCCGCGCATACCGAGCGAGCTGTACAGGTCCTCATCGAGGAACTCGGAGTAGCGGCTCACGTCGATGCCGATCCCGCGGATCAGGCGCTGGGCTGCCGCACTGTACCGGTGTAAGTTGGAGATGAAGATGGTGCCGCCATGCGACAGCTCCATCTGACCTTCGTGCCAGAACTCGTTGCGCTTGGCATGACCGCCGAAG
Organism: Acidobacteriota bacterium; assembly: GCA_965205505.1. GTDB lineage: Bacteria > Acidobacteriota > UBA890 > UBA890 > WLXD01 > DASCOT01. The sequence goes on along the minus strand of CBDBHB010000008.1, from coordinate 1,150,000 downwards.
TCGTCGTGGTTGTCGAGAATCAGGATGCGCGCCCCGGGAACGGCTTCTCTGAAAAACCATGCCGATGCGAGGCCACTGATGCCGCCACCGACCACGATCAGGTCGTAGAGCTCACCGGTCTCCTCCGGATTGTACCAGCGCACGCCATCTCGAAGCTGATGAGCAACCTCGTAGGAGCCTTCGTGACTGCCGCGCATGCCGGTCCGGATCGGTGGATACGCGGCCGCCATGGCCTGCGGGCTCCGCCCCGAAGACCCGGGGCTCGCCAGGGCGTCCGTCTGCGCCCACGGCAGCGCCAGGCTGCCGCTCAGCGCTACGCTGATACCGGAGACGAAATCGCGACGGGTGATCTCCCGGCACATTCCCAGCTGAAGATCCCGATCTCTCATATGCACGTCGGGTAGGCGGAGCTCGCTCGTTGCCGGCTGTCGTTGCCTGCAGCAGCAACTCGCAGATTCAGGTCAGCAACGTACTCTCTGGACCCTCGAGGCGCGCAGTCGGACTCTCACGGCGACGTGGGTTCTGCGCCGGCCCGATGTCACCCGCCACGGCGGCCATATACCACTGTATGAATCTGGACGGGCTACGCTCATGAGTGGCGTAGCGGCCAGGCGCGTAGGCGCCAGAGCAAATGCCGGCGTGGTTGTTCTCGCACAACCAGATGTCTTCTAGAAGCGTGACGAGCCACACCTCCTTCAACCTCTCCGGATCGTAGTCCACGCCGCGCTTCGCATCCGGATGCACGAGCCAGGTGCATTCCACGTCGGTGAGATCGACATCACGGGGGGTGAATCGAACCGCGAAGACGTGATCGTCGTATCCGAGCCAATATCCGGTCGACCAACCCGACGTCGTTTCGGTCGACGTGCGTGACGTCGTCCTCGCGTCGGTGCCCTCAAAGGCGGGCAGCAACGGTGCCGCCGCTTTGCCGTCCATTGTGCCGGTGACGAATCCGTTGAGCAGCCCACCCTTCCCTTGCTTCTCGGATTCGGTCGTGAAGTCAGAGCCCGGGTACACGTAGCACAGGTAGTCGTGCGACGGCCCGCAGTGGTAGCACTCCAGGAAGTTCTCCAGCGCCAGCTTCCAGTTGGCGTGCATCGGCACGAAGACTCGCTCGCCGACCTTCAATTGTGCGGTCCCGTGGGGTCCGCCCACATCGCGGCGGAAGGGCTCGACCGCTGACTCGAACTCCGGCGGTTCCGGCTCGCGCGACAGGTTCACGAAGATGAAGCCGTCTGCCGTGCGGAGGTGGCAGGGGATCAGGCCGTTGTCCGCCGGATCGAAGTCCTCCTGCATGCCGTAGGCATAGATCAAGCTGCCTTCGGTGTCGTACGTCCAGGCGTGGTACGGGCAGCGGAACACCGGCGAGCTGCCCGACTGGCTGAGCTGCTTGACCGACAGGCGTGGATCCTCGGGGATCGGATCTGCGTCGTGACGACACAGGCGCGAGCCGCGGTGGCGGCACACGTTGTAGAAGCCGCGCACTGCGTTGTCCCGCCCACGCACGATCAGGATGCTCTCGCTGCGACCGAACTCGAACACGAAGAAGTCGCCCGCATCGGGAATCCTGCTCTCATGGTCGACCATTTGCCAGAAATGGTCGGCCACCAGGCGCTCATCGAACGCCCAGCGCTCTCCGTCCGTGTAGTACTCGGCGTCAATCGTGGCTCTTCGCAACCCTGCTGCGCCCGATTCCCCGCCGGCCATCTGGCCCACATCCGGAACGTCCCTGGCAAGCAGGTGCGTTGGCAGCCCGAGGGCGGCGGCGGTGTAGCCGACAACAGCGCTACGCGCCAAGTCACGCCGGGTCGATTTGTTGCCTTCCTCTTTCTTGCTCATCCCCATCCTCCAAGCTCGTCAGTACGCCATCACCCGCCCGACGTTGCCCGCCACGGCGTTCACGTACCAGTGCATGAAATTAGCCGGCAATATCCGGCCAATCTCATGGGTGGCGTAGCGCCCGGGCCGGTAGGCGCCCGAGCGTATGCCAATGTGGTTGTTCTCGCACAACCAGATGTCCTCCAGGAGCGTGACGAACCAGATCTCCTTCAGCCTCTCCGGGTCGTAATCCACTCCTCGCTTCGCATCCGGGTGCACGAGCCAGGTGCACTCCACGTCGGTGAGGTCAACATCACGGGGGGTGAATCGAACTGCGAAGACGTAGTCTTCGTTGGGAGACCAGTACCCGGTCGACCACCCTGTTGCCGCGTCGCTTCCCACCTTCCTGCCGGTTCTGCTCTCGAAGGCGGGCAGCAACGGTGCCGCCGGCTTGCCGTCGAGGGTGGCGCTGACGAAGCCCGCAGGCATCCCTCGCGCAGGCCTTTGAGATTCCGGGATCGAGAGGTCGATGTTCGGGAACACGTAGCACAGGTAGTCGTGCGACGGCCCGCAGTGGTAGCACTCCAGGAAGTTCTCCAGCGCCAGCTTCCAGTTGGCGCGCATCGCGACGTAGACGCGCTCGCCGACCTTCAAGTCTGCGGTGCCGTGTGATTGACCCACCTTGCGGCGGAAGGGCTCGATCGCTGACTCGAACTCCGGCGGCTCCGGCTCTCGCGACAGGTTCACGAAGATGAAGCCGTCTGCCGTGCGGAGGTGGCAGGGGATGAGGCCGTTGTCCGCCGGGTCGAAGTCTTCCTGCATGCCATAGGCATAGATCAGGCTGCCTTCGGTGTCGTACGTCCAGGCGTGGTACGGGCAGCGGAACACCGGTGAGCTACCGGACTGTCCGAGCTGCTTGACCGACAGGCGTGGATCCTCAGGGATCGGATCCGCATCGTGACGGCACAGGCGCGAGCCGCGGTGGCGGCACACGTTGTAAAAGCCGCGCACTTCGTTGTCCCGCCCGCGAACGATCAGAATGCTCTCGCTGCGACCGTACTCGAACACGAAGAAGTCGCCCGCATTGGGGATCCTGCTCTCGTGGTCGACCATTTGCCAGAAATGGTCGGCCACCAGGCGCTCATCGACCAGGTAGCGCGCTTCGTCCGTGTAGTACTCGGCTCCAATTGTGTCTCGGACCCACCCCGCAGGGCCGGATTCCCCGTCGCCCATCTGGCCCGTATCCGGAATCGCCCGGGCAAGCAGGTTCCTCGGTAGCCCGAGGGCGGCGGCCGTGTACCCGATAACGGCGCTGCGCGCCAGGTCACGCCGGGTCGACGTGGTGGCTTCCTCGTTCTTGCTCATCCCGCCCTCCAAGCTCTTTCGGCCGGTGAACTCTGTAGGAGCTGGCAACCTATGCCGGGTCTGGACGCTCTCCGGTCGTTACGACCTCCGCCATGTACCACTTGATGAACTCGGCCGTGGTGTTTTCGTGGGTAGAGTACGGGCCTGAACGATAGGCGCCCGAGAGAATGCCCCTGTGGTTGTTGCCGATGACCCAGATGTCTTCCTGCAGGATGACCTGCCAGAAGGCCTTGAGGGTCGCCAGATCGTAGTCTCTCCCCTCCACGGCGTCCGGGTGCACCAACCAGATGATCTCAGCTTCGGTGAGCTCGACATCTCGAGGCGTGAACCGGATCGCGACAACATAGTCGTCGTAGGATTGCCAGTAGCCGGTGTAGTGGCCCGTGTAGGCCTCGTTGGTGCCGTGAGTCGGCTGCTCGATGTTGGGAAGCAGCGGTGCCACCGACTTGCCGTCGGGAGAGCCCGTGACGAAGCCGGGGTTGAGGTTGCCGGTCAACCGCGGCCCCCCCTCGGGGGCCTCGGGCCGTATCCTGCCCGCCGGTGTCAGCCATTCGGCTACCGCAGCGTTGCGCGCCGCCAGCTGCTCGGGCGTGGCGTCGTAGTCGTAGTTGTGGGTCGTGGTCAATCCCTTGTGGGTTGGCCCGCAGTGATAGCACTCCGAGAAGTTCTCCAGCACCAGCTTCCAGTTGGCATGGATCGGGTGGCTCTCCCGCGCGGCGATCTTCAGGCCTGCATGTCCGTAGTAATGCCCCATGATCCGTAGCTGTGAGACAGCGGACTCGAAGTCCGGTGGCTCGTTCTGCCGCGACAGGCTGACGAAGATGCTGCCCTCCGCCGTTCGCACGTGACACGGGACCAGGCCGTTGTCCACCGGGTCGAAGTCGTCCTGCATGCCGTAGGCATAGATCAGGTTGCCGTCGATGTCATAGGTCCAGGCGTGGTACGGGCAGCGAAACACCGGTGTGCTGCCGCTCTCGCCGAGTTGGCGGACGGACAGGCGAGGATCGCCCGGAATCGGATCGCCGTCGTGCCGGCACAGACGTGATCCTCGATGCCGGCAGACGTTGTAGAACGCCCTGACCTCTCCCGCCGTGTCACGTAGCACGATGACGCTCTCGGCGCGCCCGTACTCGAAAACGAAGTAGTCGCCCGGCTCGCGGATGCGGCTTTCGTGGTCGACGTAGAGCCAGAGGCTCTCGGCGAGCGAACGCTCATCCGCGACGTATTGCCGCTCGTCGACGTAGTATTCCGCCGGAATTGTCGTGCCCGCTGTCCAGCCGTTCGGAGAGCTCTGGCGTCTTTTCCCCAAGGCCGTCGCGGCACGTAGCTCTTTCGGGAGCGTGACTGCAGCGGCACCCACGGCAGCGGAGGTCTTGGCGAAGTCGCGGCGGCTCATGCCGTCTTTCTTGCCCTCGCCTTTCCTGGGGCTCATGGGCTCTCCTCGATCGGCGGGAAACGGAGCGTGCCAGGAGCTTCCGACCACGTACTCCGAATTCGGGCTTCGTTGCCGTCGGAAGTCTAGCTTAAGCGTATCACGACCGGACGCGGTTTAACAGTAGGGAGCTAACCGACTCTTCCGATTAGAGGGGCCGGTACTCACGGTGGAGGACCATCGGCAAGGGCCCTCGCAGCTTCCCGGAGCTTACCGTTGACGATGAACAATGCCTCACGCAGCGAGCCCTCCGCCTGCGCCTCGAGCCTGCCGATCCCGGCGACCGAAGCGGCGCCGCGTCCCGCCCCGAGCTGCGAGTAGATGGTGTGCAGCTCCGGACCGACCGGACGTGGGTGCTGGTCGAACTCCCACATCCAACCGGTCGGCTCGTAGGACAGCAGCCTCTCAGCACGGTAGGTCTCGGGCGAGACCCGCTTGCCCCACAGCATCGTGTTGACATCCTCGAGCGCGCTCGCCGCAGCCTCCGTATCTTCATCCGTGGCAGCGAGACGGGCTCTCTGGAGTGCAGCGAAATCTTCCGCGTAACGGCTTCCTCTCAGGCGTCCTTCTGTGCTCAGAAGCCAGGGAACGAGATCGTGTCGGGTCCTCATCAAGAGCGCGTTGACGACCGCTGCGTGATTGCCATCCTCCACGGACGCTGAGGTCGCTGCCAGCCTTTCAGCCTGCGCGCGAAGGCGCTCTGCCGCCTGTCTGGCGTCGCGAAGCAGGTCCGTCGGTGTCGAGAGCGAGGAGACCGTCTGCTCGATCCTGTCGAGCTGTTCGGTGACCCAGTCGGCGATCTCCGAGAAGCCGACGGGCAGGACGACAGCCTGGTCCATCCGCAGCACGCCGAGTGCCCCGTGTCGCAGGTCGTGCTCCAGGTTGGCGTAGTCCTCGGCTCGATAGACATCGTGCTGCGTGTGGTAGTAGCGGCTGTAGGGGACGTCACCCGTCCAGCTCAGGGTTGCCACCGCTCCGCCCCGAACCCCTCCCAAAGACCAGGCATCGACGCCGGTGCTGACGTGCTCACGCACCGTTACCCGCTCGTCGAGGCCGAGGTCGGCCAGCAATTCACGTTGGAAGGCAACCTGGTCGAGGGTGGCACGCACCTGGCCCTCGCGCCCCCTCCATCCAGCGAGGTCGACGTTGAAGGCATAGGCCAGTCGCGACGTGATCTCGGGGTGCGCCCGGATGAACGCGTGGGAGCCCGCCAGCCAGTCGAACTGGGTCCACAGCCCCCCGACTTCCTCGCTGCCAAAGGTAATGAACAAGAAGCTGCGCCGCGGCCGGTAACCCTCCGAGATGACGCGGGCCAGTTCCAGCACGACGGCCACTCCGACGCTGTCATCTTGGGCTCCTTGGAACCAGCGGTCGTGGTGGGCCGAGACCACGATCCACTCGTCCGGATACTCCGTGCCCCGGATCATGCCGATGACGTTCTCCGAGAAGCCGTAGTCGACATCGACCCGGTTCTCCAGCTCGATCGTCACCTCGCCGTCGGCAAGGCGCTCCTTGAGCCATGCGGCATCGCGGTTGCTGATCGTCACGGTCGGGATCGGGTCGCGGTAGACGATGCTCATCTGCTGGATCGAGTCCTGGGGAGCCTCGGCACCGCTGTCGTAGTCGTAGAGCAAGATCGCGGACGCTCCCTGCTCTGCCGCCTCCATCACGACCTGGCTGTTGAGCCAATCCGCTCCACGGCGCACCAGCACGGCCTTGCCGCGCACCTCGCTCAGATCAGCGTAGTCATGGACCCAGCCTTCTCCGGCATCGAGCAAGGCCGCTTGCAACCGCTGTCCACCCGACGTGTTGCCCTTCGTATACGGCACGCGCTCGGCAGTGCCCCAGGTCCCGCCGCCGGAGTGCTGGGTGATCGCTGCCAGCTGTCTGCCCGATGCCCGCAGCAGTACTTTGCCGTAGTCGTAGGCGTGCACGGGAAAGCTCTCGCGCCGCACCTCCAGACCCATCCGCGTCATCTCCGCCTCGATGAAGCCGGCCAAGAGGCGCTCATCGGCGCTGCCGGCGATGGCCGAGCCGGCACCCGCACCCGAGTCGTTCTTGACGAGCTCCTCCGAGAGACGGCGGGTGAGGGCGATGGTCCTGTCGCTATCCAGAGCGCTCAGGATCTGGCTTTCGGTCGAGGAGAGCTGCGCGCCGGCCTGAGAAAGGCCTGCCAACAGCATGATGGCGGCAAAGAAGCTAGCTTGCCTTGTCAGGACAACGTGATACTTGACCATGGAACCCGCTCCGGTGAGCCATCTTGCGATCACTATGAGAACCTCCAGGCTTACTTGGCCGCGCCGGTAGAGCAGGATGCCGGCGCTGATCCGCGGCATCAGCGACCTGCCAACGACGGGCGGCGTGGCGTCCAGTTCTGCAACCACCAGGGGTCCGCGAGTAGGCGCAGCCGCGAGTTGATCCGGTACCGGACCGGGTAGAACCCCTCGCCCGAGAGTTCTCCGCTTCGTATCGCGTCCAGCGCGGCTCTGAGTTCCTGCACATCGGCCAGGGTCAGCCGTGGCGCTCCGGGCTGCCCGCCCCGGTGCGCGCCGAAGATGCGGACGCCTGCCGGAGCGGAGCTCAGCACCGTGTCAGCGGCCTGCACGTAGTCGCCCATGCCGCTGTTCGGCATATACGCGTACAGCGGTCCGGGATAAATGAAATCGCCTGAGAACAGCTGGCCGGAACCCACGTCGAGAAGCGAGATCGAGTCTTCCGTGTGGCCGGGCGTGTAGAGGACTCGCAGCGCGCGGTCGCCCAGCTGCATGGTGCCTCCGGCCGAGATCCACTCGTCGACCTCGAGAGTGGGCGGGGCAATGCCCTCGTGGAATCCCACGTGCTCGCGGTCCGTGAGCTGCAGACGGTTGTCGGGCGCGCGAGCACGCAAGTAGGGAAGATCGATCACCGCCACGTGCTCGAAGGTGATCTCGTTGCCTACGTGGTCGACGTGGAAATGGGAAGGCACGAAGGTCAAGGGGAGATCGGTGAGCGCCTGCGCGACCGGTCGGATGTCGCGAACGCCGGGGCCGGCGTCGAACAACACGGCGCGCTCGGTTCCCAGGAGCAGGTAGTTGTAGTTCTGCTGGTAATAGCGCGGCTCGCCAATGGCGAAGGTGCGCGCATCGAGGGCTTGAACAGTGAAGTAGTCGTCGTGCCAGCGCACTCCGGGCCCCTCGTCCACCTGGTCGAGGAGCGGCGGGGCCTCGGCGGGGTCCCAGGCCTGGTACCTGATCATGTAACGCTGCGGCACGGCCACAACCACGGCCACCGCGACCAAGAACAGGAGTAGCAGCGCGATCAGGCCCTTGCCTCTCGGGATGGTCATCATTTCTCTCCGCGCAGATAGGCGACCGGATGGCGGGAAGGCGCCTGCGAACGTACAGGTTGTAGGAGAAAGAGCCTGAAGCTGGGGGATGAGTGCTCAGGGCAGCTGTGCCTCGGCAAGCTTGCTTGCGGCTTCCCGGAGTTTGCCGCCTACTATGAACAGCGCCTCGCGCAGCGAGCCCTCCGCCTGCGCCTTGAGCCTGGCGATCCTGGAGGCCAGACGTGAACTACCGCCGCCCTCCCTGAGCTGCGAGTAGATAGCGTGGAGTTCCGGACTGACCGGACGCGGGTGCTGGTCAAACTCCCGCATCCAACCGATCGGCTCGTACGAGAGCAGTCTTTCTGCGCGGTAGGTCGCCGTTGAGACCCGCTTGCCCCACTGCATCGTGTTGACCTCCTCGAGTGCCCTCGCCGTTGCCTCCGTATCCCCTGCTGCAGCAGCAAGACGAGCCCTCTGGAGAGCGGCGAAGTCTTCCGCGTAGCGGCTTCCTCGCAGGCGCTCTTCTGTGTTGAGTAGCCAAGGAACGAGGTCGTGGCGAGTGTTCATCAGCAAGGCGTTCAGCAACGTTGCATCAGCGGCATCACCTATCGACGAATAGGCCGCCTCTGCTTTGTCGGCCTGCGTACGTAGAATGTCGGCTCCCTTCTGAGCCTCGCGGAGCAGCTCCGACCCCCCGGCAACGTCGGAGAGTATTCCCTCCATGCTCCGGAGTTGCCCGGAAACCCAGTCGGCGACGTCCGAGAAACGAATTGGCAAAACGACCGACTGATCGACCCGAAGCACGCCGAGTGCTCCGAGCCGCAGGTCGTCGATCAGGTTTGTGTAGTCGTCGGCACGGTAGACGTCGTGCTCTGTGTGGTAGTAACGACCGTATTCACCCTCCCAGGAGAGATATGAGACCGCTCCGCCCCGGACGCCTCCGAGTGACCAGGCGTCGTTCCATCGGGCCACACCCGGTTGCACCGTCACCCGATCCTGAAGATCGAGCTCCGCCAGCAATTCGCGCTGCAAGGCAACCTGATCGAGTGTGGCATACACCCGGCCCTCACGCCCCGACCACCCGGCGCCATCGACGTTGTAGGCGTAGGCCAGACGCGAGGTGACTTCGGGGTGCGCCCGGATGAACGCATGGGAACCCGCCAGCCAGTCGTACTCGGTCCACAGTCCTCCGACTTCTTCGCTTCCAAAGGCAATGAACAGGAAGCTGCGCCGCGGTCGGTAACCTTCCGAGATCACGCGGGCCAGCTCCAGCATGACGGCCACACCAACGCTGTCATCCTGGGCTCCTTGGAACCAGCGGTCGTGGTGTGCCGAGACCACGATCCACTCGTCCGGAAACTCCCTGCCCCGTAGCATGCCGATGACGTTCTCGGAAAAGCCGTAGTCGACATCGACCCGGTTCTCCAGCTCGATCATCACCTCGCCCTCGGCAAGCCGTTCCTTGAGCCATGCGGCATCGCGGTTGCTGATCGTCACTGCAGGGATCGGGTCACGATACGCGAGGGTCATCTGCTGCAACGCGTCTTCCGGCGAGTCACCGCTGTAATTGCCATAGTCGTAGAACAGGATGGCGGAGGCTCCCCGCTGTGCCGCTTCCATCACCACGTAGCCGCTGGGCCATCCTGGCCGGCGCACGAGTACCGCTTTGCCCCGCACTTCGTCCAGCTTCGCATAGTCCGAGGCAAACCCATCCTCGGCGTCTACCAGCTTCGTCCGCAGTGTCCCTCCGCCCGCGGTGTTGCCCTTCGAATAGGGCACTCCCTCGGCTGCACCCGAGGTACCGGCGGCGGTGTGCAGGGTGATCGCAGGGAGCCTTTTCCCAGCGGCGATTAGCGACACTTCCCCGTAGTCATAGGCGTGCACGGGGAAGCTCTCCCGCCGAACATCCAAACCTAGCCGCTTCATCTCCGCTTCGATGAAGCCGGCCAAGAGGCGCTCATCGGCGCTGCCGGCGATGGCCGAGCCGGCACCCGCACCCGAGTCGTTCTTGACGAGTTCCTCCGAGAGACGGCGGGTGAGGGCGATTGTCCTGTCGGTATCCAGAGCGCTCAGGATCTGGCTTTCGGTCGGGGAGAGCTGCCCGCCGGCGTAAGAAAGGCCTGCCAACAGCATGATTGCGGCGAAGGAGCTAGCTTGCCTTGCTAGGACAACGTGATATTTGGCCATGGAACCCGCTCCGGTGAGCCAACTTGTGATCACTATGAAGTTGTCTCGCCGCCGCAGAACCTGCGCCGGCAGCGAGGTCATGATCAGGAGCACTAGTATCCCAATACGCGGGGGAACTTGCCGTAGAGGCGAGGGTACAACCCCTTCGTGTCGTCCTCACGGGCCCACGCCAGGGCGGCGTCGATGACCTCAACTGCAACCCGGGGATCGCAAAGGATCAGCTAACGCCGGACCCGCGCAGTGACTCGGCCCGGCGGCGAGCAGCCGCGGCGGCCTCGGCCTCGTTCCGCAGATCATGCAGCTCGGCGAGCGCTTGCCAGACATCGGGATTGTCGGGCGCCAGCACCGTGGCCGACTCGATCTGCTCGAGCGCCAGGTCGAGCCGCCCTTCGTAGATGTACACGCGCCCGCGCAGCACATAGATCTGCCACCGACCCACCACCTCGTTGCGCAGCAGGTCGATACCGCGAGCGTGGCCCTCCGTCAGCAGGCGCTGGTACTCGGAAAGCACCGTACGGCCCGCGTCGATGCGTCCGAGCCGGAGCAGCGCCTGCCCGGTGAGATAACGCGCCTCGATCAGCTGCGGAGCGGTGCTCAGGACGGACGTGAGCACCTCGATGACCTCCTCGTCGCGCCCTTGCCGCAGGCGTAGCCGGCCCACCGCGAGGGAGATCTCGGCACGCTTGCTGGTCGCTGTCGAGGCGATCTCGCTCAGCAATCGCTCTGCAGACGCTTGGTCACCGCGCACCATGTAGACCTGCACTGCCGCCAGCACCGCATCGGGGTCGCCGGGCGATATCCGCATGGCGTGCTCGAAGTCGGCCAGAGCCTCCTCGGCGCGGCCGAGCTCGAAGAGCGCCTCGCCGCGTGCGTAGTAGGCGGCCGCGAAGTCGGCATTGTTGGACACGGCGAGGTCCGGCCAGCCATCTCCGTCGGCGTCCGCGACGATGGCGCGCTCATACTCCTCCAGCGCCGCTGCAAACTGGTTCTGACGCGACAGAATCTGACCGAGCTCATAACGCACTTGGGCGTTGTCGAGACCGAGGTCGATGGCGCGTCGATAGGCCTGTTCGGCCTGGGTGCCCAGCGCCAGCCGGTCGTAGGTGGTACCCAGAGCCAACCACAGGTCGGCGTGCTCGGGGTCGAGCGCGATCGCCCGTCGGAAGGCCGCGGGCGCGCGCTGGAGATGGTCATCCACCAGCTCACTGGCGCCAAGGGTGCGGGCGAGCAATTCGAGCAACGTAGGATCGTCGGGGGCCCGTTCAACGGCGATCTCGGCGGTGACGATCGCGCCGGCCAGATCGCCAGAACCGATCTGTGCCACGACGAGATCGACAGCCAGCTGGACGCTCTCCGGATCGAGCTTCCAGGCGCGCTGAAAGGCAACCACGGCGTCGTTTGGCTGACCGCGCGCCACGTAGAGGTTCCCCAGGTTGCGGTACGGCATTGGCCACTCGGGGTCGGCGTTGGACGCTTTCAAGTAGGCGTCCTCGGCCTCCGCCCCGCGGCCCAGTTGCTCGTAGAGCTGCCCGACGAGGTTGAGCCCGTTGGCGTTGTCCTCGTCCAACACCAGGCCCTCGGCGGCAGCCTCCAATGCCTCCTCGACGCTGCCCTGCTCGGCCAGCCTGAGTGCGGCGATGAAGCGCTCGCGGGCGGCACCTTCGTCAGCCGAGAGAGCCTGCGCTATCTGACCATCCTGGACATCTTCGGCTGCCAACGAGCACACGCGCACGGGCGTCACGGGGACTGCGTAAATCGCTGCCATCAACGCGCCGACGGCAGGGATCATCGGCTTAGCCGGCGTGTCGCCACCACGCCGTTGCCCTGTTGCGCCAGCACCAGCTGGCCGGCCTCGATGAACCCTAGGGGCTCGCTCGTCCCGCCGGGCCACACCACCTCGAACTCGGCGCCGCTGGCGCCTCCCAGCCCGACGTGAATGTCGGTGCTGCTCTGCGAGATATAGGACGTCGCACTCGTGACCTCGAAGAATTGCTTGAAGGGCCGATTCGAGATCGGGTAGCTGGTAACCATGACACGGCTGCCAAAGGCATCGCGATTGGCGTCGCGGCCCCGCAGCCTCAGCACCACTCGTCGATTCCCTCGCGCGGAGATGTTCCGCAGCAGCTCGATCGGGCCGTCGATGTTGGACACGACGAGGTCTGGCCAGCCATCTCCGTCGGCGTCCCCGTGGGCGAGGGCGCGCGAGACGCGAGCGTGCTGCAGGGCCGACCCCGCCTCCGTGCTGATCTCTTGGAGCATGCCCTCGGCCCTCGTCGAGTCGCCCAGCCAGCGCTCGGCGTGGCGGTTGGCGAAAACCTGGTTGGGCTGGGCAAAGTTGTCGACGGCATCGGACACGTGCCCGTTGGCGATCACCACGTCCCGGTCACCGTCACCATCCAGGTCCACGAAAACGAGCCCGAACCCGAGCGTGTTCCACGTCCTCTCGCCGGTGCCGAAGCGAAACGTCTCGTCGAGAAACAGCCCCGGCGTCGTTGAACGGTACATGTTGATGGCCTGGGCCTCGAAGTTCGTCACTCCGATCTCCGGAAGACCATCGCCGTCCAGGTCGCCTATATCCACCCCCATGCCCGATTGCGGAGCCCCGTTCACGCTCAGGCCGGCACCCGAGAACAGCCCCTGATCCTCAAAGCGCAGCGCGCCTCGGTTCGCGTAGAGGAAGTTGCGCGTGCCGTCATTGGCCACGTAGATGTCGGGTAGCCGATCACCATCGGTATTGGCGATGATCACGCCCAATCCCTTGCCGTCGGCGGCATTCGCGACCCCGGCCGTCACCGTGATGTCCTCGAATGCTCGACCGCCGATGTTTCGGTAGAGGACGTCGGTGATGCCATCGTAGAGCTCAGGCGGGCAGTAGCCGCGCTTCCCGCGGGGAAGATCACCGCAGACGCGCGCCGTGGCGACCTCGTAGTGGAGGTAGTTCGCCACGTAGAGCTCCGGGAACCCGTCGAGGTCGAGATCTCCCCAGGCGGCGCTGCTGCCCCAGCGCGCGTCACCGAGACCCAACGTCGCAGTCACGTCGCCAAAGGTGCCGTCGCCGTTGTTGCGATAGAGGACGTTAGGGCCGAAATTGGTAACGAACAGATCGACGAATCCGTCGCCGTCGTAGTCGCCGGCGGTGACGCCCATTCCGAACCCGCTGTGCGCCACTCGGGCGCCGTCGGCGCGGTCGAAGAAACCGCCCGGGCGAGCGCGAAACATCGCGTTGGCGCCGGCTCCCGGAGGCGGCGTTCGTACGGGGGCTGCACCCGGCAGCGCTCCGCTGTCGACGAGATACAGATCCCAGTGGCCGTCGACATCGTAGTCCAGCCAGGCGACGCCACCGCCCATGATCTCCGGCAGGTGCTTCTCTGCGCTGAGGCCGGCGAAGTGGTCGAATCGAAGCCCGGCGGCACGGCTGGCATCGGACAAGCGGATCATGGCCTGACCGTTGCCGTCGCTGCCAGCAGCGCCACGCTGAGCAGTCTGCGGGACCGCTTCAGGTGCCGGTATGAGGAACCCGACTACGGCGGCGCACGCGAGCCTCCGAGCCGTGCTTCGGGGCCAGGATCGTCGACCCGCACCATCGCATAATCGCACCCGTGATTCTCCGGTAATCGGGATCAATTATCCTATCCCGAACCGTCGGACAGGTCCGGCCGGGCTGAGCCGGAGGACGACCCGTCGCTGGAACCGCTGCTCGGATCGCTGTAGCGTGCGGGGAACGACCATGACGGACCAGTAGCGGAGGGTACCCATGAGGATCGCGGTGACGCTCGTGGCACTGCTCGTATTGATGAGCGCGGCCGGTGCCGCCGCCGGTGGCCGCCCGACTCAGGCTCCGGAAACCGTCCATCGCCTCGAGGCGACGCCACAGACCGTTGCATGGGGGTACTTCGATGCGCGGCTGGCGCCGGTCTTGCGGGTCGAGTCGGGTGATGTCGTCGATGTCGACAGCCTGATCACCGCAGGTCCCGATTATCTCGAACGTCTGGGCGCTGCGCCCTCGGAGATCCAAGCGTCGTTGCGGGCGATCCACGCCGAGGTGAGCGACCGCGGCCCCGGCGGTCACATCGTTACCGGACCGATCTGGGTGGAGGGGGCGCAACCGGGGGATGCCCTCGAGGTACGGATCCTCGACGTCGACCTGGCGATCCCGTATGGCTATCAGGCCTGCAACGAGGCTTGGACCTTCCTGCCAGTGAACTGTACGGAGCCTCGCAGTCAGCTGATCCGTTTCGATATGGAGCGCATGATCGCGCCGCTGGAACCGGGAATCGAGATCCCCCTACGGCCTTTCTTTGGCATCCTCGGCGTGGCGCCGCCGCCCGAGGCCGGACGTGTGAGCAGCAATCCCCCGGATCGCTGGGGCGGCAACATCGACAATAAGGAACTGGTAGCCGGGACAACGCTCTTTCTTCCGGTCTTTGTCGAGGGCGCAAATCTCTTCGTCGGAGACTCGCACGCCGCCCAGGGTGATGGCGAGGTGGGGGGCACTGCGTTGGAGAGCTCGGTCCGCGGGCGCTTGCAATTGATCGTCCGCAAGGACCTGAAACTCCGCTGGCCGCGCGCCGAGACCCCGACCCATTTCATCGCCATGGGGTCGGACCCGGACCTCACGAAGGCTACCGAGATCGCCGTTCAGGAGGCCATCGACTTCTTGGTGGAGACGCGCTCAATGACGCCTGTGGAAGCAAACCGGCTGGCGGCCATGGCGGCCGATATACGCATGACACAGATCGTCGACGACAGCCTCGGGGTGCACGTGATGCTAGCCAAGAGCATCTTCGGTGAGCGCTAGCGGATAACTCTGGGTGAGCCCACGGCCTGCTAGCGCTCGAACACGACCTCGCCGCCAAGGATCGTCGCCTCCACCTGAACCCCGAACAGATCCTCACCGGCAAGGCTGCGTGGGTCATCAGAGAGCACCGCGAAGTCACCCAGCTTGCCGACGGCGATCGAGCCCTTGTCGGCTTCTTCCAGACCACCGCGTGCCGCCCAGAGCGTGTACAGACGCAGCGCCTCGTCGAAGGTCAGCGTCTCTCCGGCGGGCGCCCCGCCGCCGTCGTCGACCGATACCATCGCCGCGGCGATCTTCGGTAGCGGTGCGGAGGAGCCTGGCACGGTACCGGTGGTATCGGTGATGCCGATGATCTCGAGTCCCTCCCGCACCAGCGTTCGGTAACGTGGTGTGCGACGTCCCGGCCGTCCACGGCTGGGGGTGACGACCAGACGTAACCCCAGGTCGCGCAGCCAGCGCATCTCTTCGACCGTCTCGACACTGCCACCGTGCTCGAGCCGATGACGATGGGGTCGCGGGTCACGACGAAGCGCTTTCTCGACAGCGGTCGCGGCCCGATGAATGGCCCCCGGTGTGATCACGTGCATCAGCACCTGGAGACCGCTCGTGTGAGCCTGGAACACTACGTCGTCGAGCTCCTCCTGGGTCCACTTGTAGTCCTCGAGCGGGTCTCCGAGACCATTGCCGCCGAGCCCGTCGACAAAGAGCTTTACACCCCCCAGCCGAAACATCTCGTCGCCGAAGCCGGAGACCAGACCGGTATCGAGAAGACCCTGCAGGGAGATCATGTGGGGCACGTGGTAGTACATGCGCACACGCAGCGGCAGCTCGCCGGCTGCTTGTAGCTCGAGATCGGCGGTGATGTCGCTGGTGGAGTAAGGGACGGTATAGACGGACGTCGTACCGTTGGCGACGAACATCGGGCCGACGTGCTTTCGGATGGCGGCCTTGACCTGTTCGATCGAGTACGAGGGCAGCAAGTAGTAGAGCTCGGTCGCGGTGCCGGTCGGTACGCCGGAGGCGTCGCGATGAACGATCGCTCCACGAGGCGGTGTCGAGTCCGGGTCCCAGAGCCCCATCGTGAGGATCGCTTTCGTGTTCAGCATGGCCACGTGACGTCCGGAAAACACGATCAAGGGGTGGTCCTCGGTAACGGCGTCGAGATCTTGCCGGGTCAGCAGTCGGCCCTCGCTGACCCGCCGCTCGAGAGCGAACGATCCGCGGGCGATCACCCACTCGCCCGCGGATGTCTCGGCCGTCGTGGAGCGCAGGACGTCGATGACCTCTCGAAGGCTGCCAAGAGGAGGTGTGTGGACCTTTGCTTGATAGGTCTCGGCGACGCAGGCCACCTCCACGTGAGTGTGGGCATCGATGAATCCCGGTACGACCGTCCGCCCCGCGGCGTCGAAGATCTGGACGCGACCGGCCTGCGAGCGCACCTCGTTGCTGTCTCCGACCAGGACCAGGCGGCCACCTCGAACGAGGGCGGCCTCCGCTTCCGGCTCCCCGGGCTCCATCGTGACGATCTTGGCGTTGACGATGGCCAGGTCGCGGCCGCCCCTCGATCGATAGGTCTCGGTTGTGGCCCCTGGCTGCTGTCTTGCGGTTGCAGGCAGCGTAGCTGGCCGGCCTGCGATGGCGCCGACAGCCGCGCCGAGCTTGATGAAGTCACGCCTTTTCACGCTTCCTCCCGTGGTGGAAGTGTGGTGGGCCTGGCGAGCCACCCCGCAGCTCATTCAAGCATGGATCCGCCGGCCGCTCCACGGTGCGATCCATGTCACAGGCGCCAGGGGGTCGTAAAGGAAGTATGAGGGATGTAGAGGATTCAAAGGATACGAGGACAAGAAACGAAGAGGACACCGTGAATAGTTTGTGTCATGGGTCTCGACCCTATTGACAACGTCATCCGCGTGGTGCTAATTAACGCCCGGAAAATGCAGACCACTATGTGGTCAACTCGACCATTAATGGGTCGACGGGATTCCCGGAGGGACCAAACCATTGGAGCGACGGACCCAATTAATTGGATTCAGCGGCGCCGAACGGGCCGTGGACCCGCAGAGCAGGTCTCGTCTCGTGCTGTGTTCGCCTCCAGTCCAGCGACGACTGATCGGGACAATTGGACAGAATCGCCCAGTAGACGTGGGCCTGGCGCCAGAATGTTGAGTTTGCGCAAGCGCGGTACCGGCCGAGGCCACGGAAAGGGCCGATGGGCACGGTTCTTGCAGCGCTGAAGTATATCAAGTAAGCATTGCCCGTTTGGATGACGGGTGTCTCCCCAGGAGGAAGTGGAATGCGCACCAAGTTAAGTATTTTGACCATCGCGATCGTCGCGATGCTCCTCATACTCCCCGCGCAGGTGATGGCGCAGGGAGCTCGAAGCACTGGAATTATCGCCGGAGAGGTTCACGACGCGGATGGCGCGGGGCTGCCCGGCGCCACCGCCACCATCGAGGGAGACAACCTCATCCAGGAATCTCTCTCGGTGACAAGCGACCTCGCGGGTACCTTCCGGTTTCGTAATCTCAGGCCGGGAACGTACATCGTGACGGTCGCACTCACCGGGTTCCAGTCGATGGCCTACAACGTTCCGGTGAGCGTCGGCACAACCACAAACGTGATTGCGGAGCTGGAGCTGGCGGGGGTCTCAGAGACCGTCACCGTGATCTCCGAGACGCCGTTGATCGACTTGGAGTCGTCCTCGCTTACGACGTCATACAGCGCGGAGATGCTGGAAAACGTTCCGGTGGCGCGTGAGTTCACCGAGATGACGAACTTCGCCCCTGGTTTCGCCGACAAGGGAGCCTATGGCGCCGGCGGCAACCACTCCGAGGGCTCCAGCTCGCATCGCGTGGGTTCGGCAACCAACGGCTACCGGCTCAACGGCGTTGACGTTAACGAGGGCGACTGGGGTAACACCTGGGTCAACCCGAACGTGGATGCCATCGCCGAGATCCAGATCGTCGGTATCGGCGCCAGCGCCGAGTACAGCAACTTCACTGGCGCGATGGTCAACATGATCACCAAGGGCGGTACCAACGAGTTTCACGGTACCGGCTCTTTCTACTTCCAGAACGGCTCGCTGAGAAGCGACAACTCCGGCGGCATCATCGATCTCGAGCGCGGAAAATTCTCCTACGAACGCGATTTTTCCGCCACTATCGGTGGCCCGATTGTGCGGAACAAGATGCTCTTCTTTGCCAGCGCCGCCCGTCAACAGAAGCTCGATTCGCAGGTCGCCGACCAGATCTGGCTTGACGGTGACATCGCCGTCGAAGATGGCCAGCAAGGCCTCGATATGTGGCGCCTGCACGGCAGGCTGGATTACTTGGTCAACGACAGACACACGCTCGGTGCGATGATCAACCATGATCCGGGCGGAGGGACGAATGAGAGTCAGCGACCAGGTTCGCCGCTCATCGTCGGCATGGATACCGATATCTCGACCACGACCTGGTTGTTCAGCTGGCAAGCCCAACTAGGCGACAACACCTTCACCGATGTCCGCTTCGCAGGATATTCGGGGGCATACGAGCGCCTCCCGATAAAGTGTGAAGGTGGCCGAGGAAGCGTCGGCTGTGATGTACCCCAGTATCACTTGAACACGTCGAGGAGGCTCACCCGCGGCTTCTTGGAGGACGAGGACAACGCCCGGAAAGAGCTCACGGCGACGGTGACCCAGTACGTCGACAACTTCCTGGGCGTCGCGCATGACGCCAAGATCGGTATCGACTACAACGACAGCTGGTCCAGCTGGATCAGCAGTTATACCGGCGAGGGCGGTCTGTATACCTACAACTATGCCGGGACCACAGCGGGCATGTACGTATACGGGTATATCTACGACGTTGGCCTCGAGGCCAACATCGTACGCAGCTCGGCCTTTCTTCAGGATAACGTTACCGTTAGCGACGACTTCACCCTCAACCTCGGGCTGCGCTACGACCGGACGAACGGTTACGACCGGTGCTGTGGACGGGGCGGCGAGCGCACCGGTGTAACTGCTCCCTGGGCTCCCGCGGGATCGTCGCTGCAAACGAAGTACTACAACTTGGCGCCACGGATTGGATTTACCATGGATGTGTCAGGCGATGGCCGTGCCGTCGCGCATGGCAGCTGGGGGCGTTACTTCGAGAAGGTCGCCATCGGACACATCTCGAGAGCCAGCGGCGGCGCATTTAACGAAGACTTCGGTTACCAGTCCTACGCCTCGTACTTTATGGGAAAAGGGGAGCTCCCGGACGATTTCTTCGCCGCCGACGTCGATTTCGAAAACCTGACCGACGCACAAGCGATAGCGCTGCAAAACTTTGTTTTTCAACCCCAGTACCTGAGGACGTTGGACGCCCCACAATTCCCGATCCCCGAGGACTTGCATTCGTTGCACACCGATGTAATCAACATCGGTTTCGAGTATGAGTTCGTCGACAACTGGGTCGTGGGTGTCGACTATATCCACAAAGAAGACAACAACTTTTTCAACTACGACGACCAGATTGACCATGTGTTCGAGGCCTTCGAATACACCGCCCCCGACACGTTGTTGGCGGACGGAAGCACGGCGACCGGGCAGACGCAAACGCTCTACGCCAAGGACACTGGCTTCACTGACCAGGCCTTCACCAACAGCCCCTACTACACCCGAACGCACGACATCGTGACGTTGCTGCTGGACCGCCGGCGCACCGGCTCCGGCCTCAACTTCAGCACCTCGGTTGCCTACCAGAACAACCGGGGAACGAAGGAGAACGGCGACGGTCAGAGCATCTGGGGAAGGGGTTTCGACCAGGAGGACAACCCCAACTTCAACGGCCACCCGTTCGCGGAGTCTGGTCCGTTGCGCTTCAGCAGGAAGTGGAGCTGGAAGGTACTGGCCAACTACAGGCTGCCCGGAGACATCCTTGCGGGTATGTACTGGAACCTGGCGTCGGGTCGACCGTGGAACCTTCAACAAAGGAACTCCCGGATTCGCTCCGACTTCAACGCCGACTACGGCAACACCAACATCGAGAAGGTCGGCAGCAGGACGTGGGACTCGCACAAGCAGCTCGATCTGCGGCTCTCGAAGTCCTTCGACATGGGGGCGAGTAGTCGGATTGAGCTGATGGTCGACGGATTCAACTTGCTCAACAGCCAGTCTCCGACCGGCGTCTCCGAGCGAAGAGACCGTACCTACCAGGTAGCCCGCGACTCGTCCGGAGGCAGAATCTCCAGCGTCGGGGCGCCCCGCACAGTTGGCTCACTGAATCCTGGGCGGCAGTTCAGGTTGGGAGTACGACTCTCCTTCTAATGCGCTGACGCGCAACGACAAAACGGGATCCGGTGATCCAGGGCTGAGAGCGGCCCTGGATCGCCGATGACCGCGAGGGCCAGCGTTGGCTGAGCCGCACCCTGCTGGTGCAGCTCGTCAGCGCTGGCCCTTGTTGCTGCTGGTGCAGCCCGCCATTGCGCTGTGCATCCCCCGCCCCGACCAGCGCACGATAGGTGGCGGCGAGAATCGCGTACGTTGCGGCACGCTCGGGCTGCTGGCGCAGCTCGTCAGTCCTGTCCCTCGAGCTGCTGGCGCAGCTCGTCGATGCGCTGGGCATCCGCTGACTGGCCCAGCGCGCGGTAGGCGGCGGCGAGAACCTCGTATGTCTCGGCACGCTCCGGCTGCAGCTCGCGCGCTCTCTCCAGGGCCGTGATCGCACCTTCCTGCTGATCGAGCGCTGCCCGGGACAGGCCGATGTTGAAGTGGATCAACGCATCGTCGGGCGCCAACTCGACCGCGGCCTCGAAGAGCTCCAGCGCCACGGCCAGCTCGCCGCGGCGGAAGTAGTAGAGTCCCTGCGCGTTCCGCAAGCCGATCTGCGTGGCGCGATTCAGCTCGAGCACGCGCTGTTCTTCGGCGCTGCTGATCTCCTGGAAGCGCTGCATCAGCCGTTGGGCCTCCTCCCGCTGACCGCTGGAGCGAAGGGCGAGCGCCAGGTCGTAGTGGGCCAGTTTGAAATCCGGGTCGAGCTTGATTGCCTCGCGCCCGTGCGTCACCGCACCCTCCAGATCGCCAGCCTTGTAGCGAATGGAACCGAGCAGCTGGTGCGCCTGCGCCGCGCCGCCGACCTGCATCTCGAGGACACGTTGGATTAATCCTTCGGCGGTCGAGATCTCGAGTCGATCGATATAAACGTCGGCAAGGCGCACGTACGCTATCGCTCGGCGCGGGCGTATCCGGATCAGTGCTTCGAGCTGCTCCACCGCGACGTCGAGGTCGCCCTCATCCCGCGCCAACAACGCGAGATCGAAGCGCGCCTCCACGGAGCCCGCCGTCGTCGCCGCCTCGAAGGCGGCTCGCGCCGCCGACCCCCTGCCCATCTGGAGCAGTGTACGTCCCCGCATCAGCTCGAGATTCGGGACCCGGCCAGCCGCGGCCTGACAATCGTCAACGAGCGCGATCGTCTTGTCAGGGAGGGTGAGACGGCGGTAGACGCGACCGAGCGCCAAACAGGTCTCGACGTGCCCCGGACGCAACTCGTGGGCGCGCTCGTACGCCGTCGCCGCCCTGAGCACCGACTCGAAATCGCCGTTCTGCATCGCCGCTTTACCGGTCTGCATCGCCGCGTCGAACTCCTCTGTTGGCGTCTGCGCGGTCTCCGGTTCCTGTACGGCTGCGACGCGCGCAGCCATCCCCCCCAGCCAGGCAGCAGTCTCCAGAGTCGAGCCGAGGAGGCTCGTAGCCGCCAGGAAAGAGCAGCCGACGCCGTATAGGCCGACCCGCACAACCATCGTCAGCGTGGTGTCCCGTCTCGGAGCTGCATGCCAAGACGCGCGTGCTGGTTGGAGAGCTCGTTTCTCCCGAGTCGATTGTAGATATCCGCCAGCAAGAGATGGCCCAGAACCTGGTCCTGCCTGGTCCTCTCTTGCGGCACCCCACGCGCCGTCGACGACTCGAGTTGCTCCAGCGCCCCCTCGACGAGCGACACGGCCTCGTCGAGGCTCTCGTTCTTCACCAGGTAGATGCGGGCGAGGAAAAGGCGCCCACTGGCGAACTGCGGGTCGATCTCGAGGGCCAGACGCAGGTAGCGTTCCTCGTCGACGAGGTCGCCGCGGTTGCGGTAGATGACGCTGAGTTTGAAGGCGGCCCTGATGTTGCGCGGAGCGTTCTCGAGCTCACGGCGGTAGGCTCCGATCGCCTCGTCCGGCTGTCCCCTGGCCTCGAACAGCAACCCCCGTTGGAAGTGCAGATCGGCGAGGCTGTCGTTGAAGTCGCGCGCCATGTTCAGGTGTTCCTCCGCCAGGCGCGGCCGGCCGGCGGCCAGATGGACGGCCCCCAGCCCGCGGTGCGCGGCGGCCCTGATGTTGTTCGTCGGGGCATCCTCGCTGAGGCGCACCGCCTCGTTGAAATAGGTCGCCGCCTCGGTGTAGGAGCCCCGGGTCTCCTTGATGCGCCCGAGGCTGATGTACAGCCGGGCATCCGGCTCCAGGACGTCGATGAAGTCCAGCAACACCTTCTCGGCCTCGTCGATCCGACCGGCCTGTATCTGCGTGCTGGTGAGCAAGCGCACCAGGACCGCATCCTCGGGCCGCATAGAGAGTGCGCTCTCGAAGGCCTCGACCGCCTCGTCGTGGCGGAGCTGGTCGAAGAGCAGGTTGCCGAGCGACTGGTGCGCATCGACCACTCCGGCATCCTCGGCGATGACCCCCCGCAGAAGCACCTCGGCCTCGGCCAGCTCGTTCTGGACGATCAGCCGGTGCGCCCTCAGCAGGTCGTTGTAGATCTCGATCTTGTCCCTCGGGTTGGCGCGCTCGACGTCTGGATCGTTTGCGTCGGCGCTATAGCCGCCGATGTACCCGAGTGCGGCGAGCTGCCGGAGACTCTCCTGGTCGAGCGTGGCGGTGGCCGCCGGGGTGCCGTTCTCCTCGAGCCGCGCCACCAGCTCCTCGACCTCCCGGCGCAGCGCCTCTGCCGTGGCGGCGCGCTGCGATGCGAGGTTCTGCTGCTCCTCCGGGTCCTGCACGAGATCGTAGAGCTCTGGCTCGGGCGAGATGATGAGCTTGTGGGTGGGCTC
Source organism: Acidobacteriota bacterium (assembly GCA_965205505.1). Lineage (GTDB taxonomy): Bacteria > Acidobacteriota > UBA890 > UBA890 > WLXD01 > DASCOT01. Next base: position 1,127,051 of record CBDBHB010000008.1, on the reverse strand, counting down.
GAGGATCGCCTGAAGCTCGCTCCAGCCGAAATGCAGGCGCGGGTAGAAGGTCTCGACATAGACGCGCTCGTCGGTCCCGCCCTCGACCTCGGCGTCGTTGGTAAACAGGGGTACCAGGCTCCTGCCATGTACCTCTTCGGGGATCTCCAGCCCGGTCAACTCCAACACGGTCGGCATGACGTCGATCAACGAGACCAGCTCATGGCGCTGGATGCCCTGCGGCTTGTCGAACGGCGTGGCGATGATCAGCGGCACCCGGATGGCCGACTCGTACAGCAGCAGGCCGTGCTCGTTTTCGCCGTGCTCACCGAGACTTTCGCCGTGATCGGCTGCTACCACGACGTAGGTCTCGTCGGAGCGGCCGGAGTCGTCCAGCCACGAGGTCAGCCTGCCGACCAAGGAGTCGGTCCAGGCGATCTCACCGACGTACGGCCGGTCGGCGTATCGAGACCTGAAGGGCTCGGGCGGATCGTACGGGGAGTGCGGATCGTACAGGTGCACCCACATGAAGAACGGGGTGGTGTCGTCCTCTCCGGCCCACGCCAGGGCGGTGTCGATGACCTCCGATCCGGAACGCTGCAAGCGGCTCAGAAAGATCGATCGCTGCTTGGGCAGCTCGAAATCGTCGAAGTAGCGGTCGAACCCCTGGGCCAGGCCCCAGCGCGAGTCGAGGACGAAAGCTCCGACGAAGGCGCCGGTGCGGTAGCCGGCCTCCTGGAAGCTCTCGGCCAGGGTCTGCAGCTCTTCCGCGGCGATGTGGGCGCCGTTGTCACGTACCCCGTGGTAAGGCGGGTGGGTTCCGGTGAACAGCGAGGTGTGCGAGGGCAGCGTCAGCGGCGTCGAGGCGTAGGCGCGCATGAAGGTAACGCCGCGGGCGGCAAGCCCATCGATGACCGGTGTGTCGACCTCGTCGAAGCCGTACACGCCGATACGATCGGCGCGCGTCGTGTCGAGCGTCACCAGCAGGACGTTGAGCTTGCGGTCGCCGCGGAGCTCGTCGAGGGTCGCCTTCGGAGACGCTCCCGGGCCACAGCCGGTCGTCAGCAGGACGATCGCGGACACGGACGCGACAGCGGTGAGCGCTGCGATCGCACCAGGTCGCGGCATACGCCGCCGGCGCTCGAAGCTCGGCATCCTTACTCGCCTCCATCGTCACGGGTCGCGGGGATCGACCGCGCGGTGCGGGCCGCCATCCGTGGGCGGGATGCGGCAGATGGAAATCCTCCCAGATAATAGCCCGGATTCCCCAGATGGATCTTTGATCCCGGCCCCAGCAGCAGTCTGCGCGGACAGGGAGGCAGTACCTCGTAGCCGCTCGAGGGCAAGGGATTACAGCTCATGATGGGTGGTATTGTTTGCGCAGCGAATCCCTTGAGGAGCCCAACGATCAGGGGTCGATTCCAGGCGTCCCAGTACTGGCCAAGCCAAGAGCGTGATTCGACAAGGGTCATCTGGGAAATCCCGGGTAAAGATGAAGGCGAATCTCTGCACCTCGCTGGCGCTCAGGCAATGTGCCATGGCCGCTGCTGTGATCTCGTTGTCGGCGGCGACGCTGTGGTCGACCGCGGCGGCGCAGAGTGCTGCTTCCGACGCCGCGGCGTGGCAGGTGCCGAGGACGCCGCACGGCCACCCGGATCTCCAGGGGAACTGGACCAACGCCACGCTTACCCCTGTGCAGCGCCCGGAAGGACTGGGGCCCGTTCTCAGCCCGGAACAGGTTACGGAAATCGAGGCGGGCCAGGCGCCCAGCCATCGCCCGGAGGTGCTGACTGACAATGGCTATTGGAGACGTTTTGGAGACGGGGTTGACGCTGCCGAGGGCGCCGCGCCGACCGAGGCCGGTGACCGCGTGGCGGTCGTGAATGGGGTGGCCAGGAGCTCGCTGATCACGACTCCGGCGGATGGCCGCGTGCCGGAGCTGACGCCGGAGGGACGCCGGCGGATCGAGGTGCTTGCCGAGCTCAAGAGCGAGTTCGGCCCGTACGATCATCCCGAGCTCCTGCCGCTGGAGGACCGTTGCCTCGTATCGTTCGGTTCCAACGCCGGTCCGCCGATGCTCCCCAACTACTTCTACCTCAGCAACTACACGATCGTGCAGAACGCCGATCACGTGATGATCATGACGGAGATGGTGCACGACGTCCGGATCATCCGGCTCGGTGAGCCCGCACCGCTTCCGAACGACATTCGTCCCTGGTTCGGTGACTCGTGGGGTCGTTGGGAAGGGGACACGCTGGTGGTCGAGACCACCAACTTGAATCCCGATCACGCGCTCCGCGGTGTCCCTCCCTCGGAAGATCGCAGGGTCATCGAACGCTTTACCCGGGTGGCCGAAGAAAGCATTCTTTACAAGTTCATGATCGACGACCTCACGATGTACGACAGCGTCTGGGGAGGACAGGTTCCGTTCGAGCGCCTCAACGACCAACTCTACGAGTATGCGTGTCACGAGGGGAACTACTCGCTCTCTCACACCCTGAGCGGCGCGCGCTATCAGGAGACAAGCGAGGAGCACAGGTAGCCAGGTACCACCCCTGGCTGTGGGCCGTGGGAGCCCTGCAAGCAGCCGGGCATCACTACCAACCTTGGAGCAGGGCCATGTCGCGGCATGATCGACGCACGTTCCTCAAGCTCACCGGGGCTGGCGCGCTGGCGCTGGGCGGCACCAAAGGGCTGCAAGCAGCGGCCACCGCGGTGCATACGTCCAGACCGGCGGCCGCGTCGACGGCTGACGTAGCGGTCATCGGGGCGGGAGCGTTCGGCGGCTGGACAGCCCTTTATCTGCGAGAGATGGGGCATCGGGTCACCCTCATCGACGCCTATGGCGCAGGCAACGCAAGGGCGGCCTCCGGCGGGGAGAGTCGGCAGATCCGCACCCAATATGGCGAACGCGAGATCTACACCCGATGGGTCGTGCAGGCGTTCGACCGTTGGGAAGCGCGCCAGAGGGAGTGGGGTGGACGGCCACTCTTCTACCGTACGGGTCAGCTCACTCTCGCGCGCCAATGGTCCGAGTACCTGCGAGCCTCCAAGGAAGTGCTCGATCGGCACGGGATCGACAACGAAATCGTGCCTCACGACGAGCTGTCTCGGCGCTATCCTCAGTTCAACCACCAGGAGTTCGAATTCGGGTTCTCTGTGCCCAGCACCGGTGTGCTCATGGCACGGCGTGCCTGTTTCGCCGTCGCGGGTGCCTTCGAGAGTGAGGGCGGCACGCTGGTCACTGCGAGGGCCAAGCCCGGGCGGCGCGCCGGAGGCAAGCTACTGGAGCTCGAGCTCTCGACCGGCGAGCCGGTGTCGGCAGACACGTTCGTCTTCGCGTGCGGGCCATGGCTGCCGAAGGTGTTTCCCTCCGTGATGAAGAACAAGCTCCAGACTCCGCGCCGGATCACCTTCTGGTACGGCGTGCCGACCGACGACAACCGGTTCATCTACCCCAACTGTCCGACATGGGGGATGCGCGGCGCCTATGGTTTCCCGAGCATCGAGGGCCGCGGCTGGAAGGTGGCACCCTATTTCGACAGCATCCCGTTCGATCCGGACACCGACGAGCGGGTCGTAACCGCCGAGGAGATCGAGCAGGCGCGCCAGTTCGTGGCGCACGCCTTCCCTGCTCTCGCGGACCAGCCGGTGCTCGAGTCGCGTGTATGCCAATACGAGAACAGTGTCGATGAGAACTTCATCGTCGACCGCCATCCAGAGATGGACAACGTCTGGATCGTCGGCGGCGGCTCCGGCCACGGCTACAAACACGGCATCATGATGGGCGACTACGTGGCACATCGTGTCGTGGGGGACGATCGCAGCCCGGAGTTGGCCGACACGTTCAAGCTCAAGACGGACACCTTCTGAGCAATACGTGCGTGCGAAGCCCTCGAAGGGGCTGAGCGCAAGCTGGCTCACTCTGACGAGGTCGGTCCCTGGTTGTAGATGTCGTCAGGGATCCGACTTGGTCCGGCCGTTAGCGCAGCCGACATGGTAGGGTGGCGTAGCTCCAAGCGCGCGATTGCTGCATCCGACAAGACGAGCTCACACAGACAGGAGAACGACGATGGGCGACGATCGACACGGCGGGGATCGGACCGAACTACGACCACCTGGCGACGAGCCCACGAAGGTCCGAGCGGGTCTGGCACTGGCGGGAGTGCTGGCGGCTGTCCTGCTGGTGGCGGTGTCGGTGCTGAGCACGACCGCGACCGTCAACGCAGCGTCGCATCCGCCGATCCAGGCGCAGCAGGCCGCCGACGTCGCGATCCCCGACACCGAGTCGATGAGCAATGAGGAGCTCGCAACGCTGCTGGCGTCAGCGGAGCTAGGACCCTACGCGCGTGAGGACGCTCTCGCCGACACGTTCTCGATGGAGCGCGCCGCCAGCTTCCTCGATCGGGTTGCCGTGACGTGGGGTGAGAAGTACGGCTGCGTCACATGCCATACGAACGGTCTGTATCTCACGGCGCCGCCCGAGATCTTCGGCGAGCGCCGTGCATTCGAGATCGTACACAGTCAGGCTGCCCGTTTCGTGCGCTCCTGGCGCGCCAACGACGTGCCTGGCAACGATGCGCCCGCCCCAGACGTGCCGGACGTCGTTGGCACGTCTGCGTTTCTGGCCATCAACGAGGCCCAGTCCGGTGAAAAAGAGCTCAGCGACATCACCGTGGAGGCGCTCGACCGCGCCTGGTCGCTACAGGACGAAGGGGGCCACTGGACTGGGTTTGTATCCAACTGGCCGCCGTTCTACGATCGCCAGTGGCCCGTCACGCTGATGGCGATCGCTACCGGCATGGCTCCGGGCGACTACGCCAGCACTGACGCCGCCGTGGAGGGGATGCGCAGGATTCGCGACCACATCGACGCGAACCCGCCCGAGTTCGCCCACAACCGCGGCATGCTGCTGTGGGCCGGCAGCGTCAACGAGGGGCTGGTCAGCGACGCCGATCGCCAACGCTGGATCGACGAGCTTCTCGATCTGCAGCGTGACGACGGTGGCTGGGCCTCGGGAAAGCTCGGCGTATGGCGTATGCGCAAGGGGCTCGACACCGATCCCCCGGTTACTGTCGAAAGTGATGGCTACGGCACCGGCTTCGTCATGTACGTCCTGCGACAGGCCGGCGTGCCGGCGTCGCACGCCGCGATCCAGCGCGGTGTCGGCTGGTTGAAGGCGAACCAGCGGGCTGGGGGTTACTGGTGGACCCAATCCATACGCAATAGCTTCACAACCTCGAACTTCCTGACGCACGCCGGCACGACGTTCGCGGTCAAGGCGCTCGCGGCCACGGCGGTCGAAACGGGGGGAGTTACCGACCCCGAGCGTTGAGGGCCACCCACGACGAGCTCATCGTCGCTGACGCTCAACCTCGATCGCTTCGGTTACAAGGTCTCGATTCTCGCGCCTGACTACTGGGTGCCGTTCGACGAGTACTTCGAGCATATCAGCGAGCTCGTGCGCCGTGCTCGAACCCCAGCCCTTCAGTCGAGTTCGAGGCGCTGGGTCCGTTCCTGGATGACCTCATCGTCGAGAAGGGAGTGCCCGGTCTCGGATTCGCCCTGTTCAACGACGAGGGTCTTCTCTACGAGCACGTCGGCGGTTCCAAGAGGCTCGCTACCCTCGAGCCCATCGATGCGGGTACCGCGTTCGAGGCCGCATCCATCAGCAAGCCGGTATTCGCATACGTCGTCTATTCGCTGGCGCGCGACGGGACGCTGGAGCTCGACGCACCCCTCGTTGCGCTGGTGCCAGAGATTCCGGAGCTCGCCCACGACGCGCGCGCCGCAAGCCTCACCGCGCGGATCCTGCTGACGCATCGCGGCGGGCTGCCCAATTGGCGCAGCCGTTTGAATCTCGCCGCTGAAAGCTACTCCGAGCTCTTTGCGCCCGGCGACCGGCTCGAGTTTGTCGACGACCCGGGCACCGAGTACCGCTATTCCGGCGAGGGCTACGTTCTCCTGCAGCGGATCGTGGAAGAGATGACCGGTAAGAGCCTGAATGAGTTGGCGACGGAAAGGGTCTTCGAGCCACTGGGAATGGCCCGCAGCAGCTTCCTGCTCGACACCGAGATCCGGCGCAACATTCACTCGGTCATGATGGTGAGGGCAGCCCAGACAAATGGGAGCTTCATGTGCCGCTCTCCAGCTCGACGCTGCACACGACAGCCGCAGATCTCGCCGCGTTCGGGACGCATCTGGCTTCGGAGATTCGTTCCGGCGGGCCGTACTCCGCGCTCGCGAATTCTGCTGTGAGTGTCGAGACGGATGGCGATCGGGAGCTCAGCTGGGGGCTGGGCCTGGGCATCGTGACGGATCGGTCGCGCCGGTACGTCTACCACGGCGGCAACAACGTGATCTTCATCGCCGACTTCATGTATGGGGTCGAGGAGAACCTCGGGTACGCGCTGTTGAACCAACAGCTCCAACGGCCAGCAGATCGTCGAGGCTGTCGAGCGTCGCGTCTTCGGCAGCCACATACGTCGGTAGGGCCAGGCGCCCGGAAACCACTTGATGTCGCGACCAGACTACTCGGGGCGGTTGGGGGCGCAGCACTAGCCGGCTTCTATCTGACCAAGAAGAGAATCCGTCAGTTTCTCGAAGCTATATAGAATAGATCCCCGTGAGTTGGAATCGGCGGAGCTTGTTTGCGGTCATCGGGCCCGGGCTGCTGGTGGCCGCCACGGGTGTCGGGGCCGGCGATCTTGCCACCGCGAGTTTCACGGGTAGTCAGCTCGGGACGGCGGTGCTCTGGGCCGTCGTCGTCGGCGGGTTCCTCAAGTTCCTGCTCAATGAGGGGCTGACGCGGTGGCAGCTGGCGACTGGGCAGACACTCCTCGAAGGGATTGCCCGTCGACTGGGTCGAGCTGTGGGCTGGCTGTTTCTGCCCTACCTGCTCCTGTGGTCGTTCTTCGTCGGCTCGGCGTTGATGAGCGCCTGCGGCGTCACGCTTCACGCCATGGTGCCGATCTTCGACGACGCGGCCGACGGCAAGATCGCCTTTGGAGTTCTGTCGAGCCTGACCGGGCTGGCGCTGGTTTGGGTGGGCGGATTCGTTCTGTTCGAGAAGGTGATGAGCGTCTGCATCGCGGTGATGTTCGGCACTGTCCTGTTGACTGGGGCTCTGCTGTCTCCGGGGGCGGGGGAGGTGCTCCGCGGGTTGTTCGTTCCCACGATCCCTGCCGCAGGCGGGGAGGGCATCACTTGGACGGTGGCGTTGATCGGCGGCGTCGGCGGCACGTTGACCGTGCTGTGCTATGGCTACTGGATCCGTGAGAAGGGACGAGTGGGGCCAGGTGATCTTGCGACCTGCCGCATTGATCTGGGGGTGGCGTATGCCATGACCATCCTCTTTGGGATCGCCATGGTGATCATCGGGACCACGGTACGCATCGAGGGCCAGGGCGCCGGGCTGCTCGTGTCGCTCGCCGATAGCCTCGAGGGCTCCTTGGGGCTTTGGGGCCGTTGGCTATTCCTGATCGGTGCGTTTGGCGCCGTCTTCAGCAGCCTGCTGGGCGTGTGGCAGTCGGTACCGTACCTGTTTGCTGATGTCTGGCGTCTGTTCATCCGCAGTCCCGACCCGGCCGGGAGTCAAGAGCCAGGGGTTGCGATCGACACACGATCGGCTCCCTACCGAGGCTACCTGCTGGGAATCGCGATGGTGCCGACGCTCGGCCTGCTGATGAGCTTCAGGGAGGTGCAAAAACTCTACGCCGTGATCGGTGCGATGTTTATTCCGATGCTCGCGCTGGTGCTGCTGATCCTCAATGGCCGGCGCGAGTGGGTGGGGGACCTCGCCAACAGGAAGCCGACGGTCGCGGCGCTGCTGGGCGCCATCGCGTTCTTCGGCTGGATGGGATGGCGCCAGTGGAGCTAGCGGGCCGAAGATTCGATCGGCAAGCTGCCAAGGGACGGGGATCGCGGGTCCGCATCTATCTCAACGGCGTTCGGGCCGTTTCCCATCGGCCGCATCCCGACAAGCCTTTCTCGGGCCGGCTGATGCTGCGACTGTCGTCGGAGCTCCATCGCCATATCTATGTGGCGGCGAGGCGCGATGGGAAGAGCATCAATCAGTGGATCGCCGACAGGCTGGAGCAGCCCACAGCCAGCTAGACAGCGACGGGAGTCTAGAGGACATTATGCGCACGGGCCCGACGGGCGCTGGCTGATCTTCTCGGACATGGACAACTCGAACCAACGAAACGACTAGTGCTCTGTTACAGCCACTAGCTCGCTGGCCGGCCGACGACGAGCCGCGATTGTGCTGGAATGTCACCATGGGATTTCCAAAGCTCTACGGCGAGCTGGCCTCGTGGTGGCCGCTGCTGTCGGCGCCCGAGGACTATGCCGAGGAAGCTGATATCTACCGCAGAGCGCTGGTGGAAGCGCTCGAACAGGCACCGAGATCGCTACTCGAGCTGGGGCAGCGGCGGAGGCAACAACGCCTCTCATATGAAGGCCCACTTCGACATCACCCTGGTCGACCTTTCGCCGGGGATGCTGGAGGTGAGCCGGACGCTCAATCCCGAGTGCGAGCACTTCGAGGGCGACATGCGTACCGTGCGCCTGGGTCGCCAATTCGACGCCGTGTTCATTCACGACGCCGTCGACTATATGGCGACCGCCGACGACCTGCGTGCCGCCCTGCAGACCGCCTTCGAGCATTGCACACCGGGCGGCGCGGCGCTCGTGTGCCCGGATCACTTGCGTGAGAACTTCCGTCCCTCGACCGATCATGGCGGACACGACGGCGACGGGCGAGCGTTGCGCTACCTGGAGTGGACTTCCGACCCCGACCCCGACGACAGCTGCTACACGCACGACATGGCGTACATGCTTCGATCGGCTGACGGCACGGTACGCGTAGAACACGACCATGCGACCTGTGGCCTGTTCGCGCGAGATGACTGGCTGGCGATGCTGGCCGACGTCGGCTTCGTCGGCACCGCGGTGCTGCCATTCGGGCACTCCGAGGTGGAACCGGGGGCACACGAGATGTTCCTCGCCACCAGGTAGCTACCGCGGCAATACGAGGCGCCCCCGCCGCGTGCCTTGCGGAACAGCGCGAGTGAACACCCGTAGGTAGATCTCTCCCTTGTCCAGCGCCCACCGATCGGCGGGACGCAACTCGATCTCACCGGCCCTTTGCTTGGCACCGATGCCGGCGAGGCGGGCGATGGCGGGACCCTGACCCTCTTCTCCGACGTGAAGGGTCACCGCAAGCACTTCCGCGAATGCGCTTTCGGGGATGGTCAGCGTGTATCGGAGTCGGTTCCGCGTCGAATCCAGGATGAACGTTGCACCCCGGACGGTCGAAGTCCCACCGGCGTCTTCTCGCTCGGTTACGGATACCTCGAACGACAACGGTGGCGGCGCCGCCCCGTTGACCAAGGACGGAGTTACGGAGGGCAACACGCGGTGACTCGTGCCCTGCTCGAAAGCGAACGCCAGCGCTACGAGTGGCACGTCGTCGAAGGGGCGACCGAGGAGCTCCAATCCCACCGGGAGGCCATCGGCCGTGAAGCCTGCCGGGATCGAGATCGCCGGCAGCCCGCTTTGCGCGCTCAGCGCGCAGTTGCTGCCTCGTTGGCGCTCCCCGACATGCTTCGGGCGCTGCACGATCGTCGGGTACGCGATGGCGTCCAGCTCGTGCTCGTCGAGTACCTGGACGACCGTATCTCTCAGGATCTCGCGCCAGTTGAGTGCGGCGAGGTATTCCGCCGAGCCGCGCTCTTCGACTTCGTCGATGTTCTCGAAGCGGCTCGTCATCGCCTGATGATGCAGGCCGCCTTGGAGCATCTCTGTCAGGGAGCTGATCGGGGCGCCGGCACGGGCCGAGAGATAGTCGATGAAATCGAACTTGAACTCGTGGCGGATGACGCCGGACTTCTCTATCAAGTCCAGCATTCCCGGCACCTCGACATCGATGATCTCTGCCCCCTGCTCCTGGAGATGCTCGAAGGCGGCGTCGATAACATCGACAACCGAGTCCTCCGCGACATCCCGCTCGATCAGCGCGGTGAGCTTGCCGAAGCGCGTCCCGGCGATTGCTGCGCTGCCGAGCCCGTCCTCGAAGCGCGGTAGCTCTCGGCCCTCCAGCACGGCGGTTGCCGGGTCGTCCGGATCCGGCCCGATCGTCGCATCGAGCACGATGGCCAGATCGGTGACGCTACGAGCCAGCGGTCCGCCGACGTCCTGCGTGTGCGAGAGGGGAACGATGCCAGCGATGCTCGATAGCCCCTTGGTGGGCCGCAGGCCGACAAGGTTGTTGTGTGAGGCCGGAATGCGAATCGATCCGCAGGTATCCGATCCCATGCCGAAAGCGGCGAAGCCGGCTGCGACGGCTGCCCCCGTGCCGCCGCTCGAGCCTCCGGGATTGCGGCGGGGATCGTACGGATTAAGAGTTTGCCCGCCCAGCGAGCTGATCGTCGTGATGCCCATCGCCAGCTCTTCCATGTTCGCCTTGGCGAGGATCACTGCCCCGGCCTCGCGAAGCTTGCGTACCTGGAAGGCATCGGCCACCGGGGTGAAACCGGCCAGCGCTACCGACCCGGCCGACGTCGGCATATCGGCGGTGTCGTAGTTGTCCTTGAGGATGATCGGCACACCGTGCAACGGTCCCCGGGGTCCCTGATCGCGGCGTTCCCGGTCGAACTCCGCGGCCTGCTCGCGGGCCTTCGGGTTGAGGTGCAGGATGGCGTTCAGTCGCGGGCCGGCCTGATCGTATGCCTCGATGCGTGCCAGATAAGCGTCGACCAAGTCGACCGAGGTGGCCGCTCCGCTCGCCATCGCCTGCTGCAGCTCCGGGATGGTCGCGTCGAGCAGAGTGAAGCTGGCGGCTGCTCGGTCTTGCTCTTGGACGCTCGCACTACCGGGTGCCAAGGAGGCAACGCCACCGAGTAGCAGCAGACAGATCGCTGTGGCAGACGCGGATGTCGCGCCTCGCACCGCCGTCACACGTAGACCTCCAGGAGGATCTCCTTGGGCCGGTCGCCGTTGAGCACGCCGCGATCGACCGAGCACGAGGTGGCAACTACCAGCAGGTCATCGAGCGCCTTGAGCAGGACATAATCTCCCGGCTTTGCCGGTGACTCGCGGACTTGCAGATTCCCTTCCATGTCGATCGCTGGAGAGTTCTGGAACAGGTTATGGGGCTCGGCGTAGCCGCCGGGCTCGAAATCGAGCTCTTTCAACACGGCGTTCAGGTTGCCGCGACAGCTCGGATGATTCTCGTCTCCCCAGTAGTCGCGATACATGTACTTGTCACAAGCCGGATAGAAGAGATCGTGCACGCCGACGGTGTCTTCTTCGAGCATCAGCAGCGGCCGTCGCTTGTTGCTGTAGAACGGCTCGCCCACCTGGGGATACAGGCGCCGTTGACGCGTCATCGTGGTTCGGGGGCACAGATACTCGTCTGGTGCGTGGCGCACGAAGGCGAACAGATCCGAGACCTGCGTGCCCTCGGGAGTGATCACCTTGATCCACTGATCGCGCTCCAGGAACACCCCGCGCCCCGACTGCGGCGGGATCGTCACCGATGAGACCAGGCGCGGCGCTTGCTCTTCCGCGGACTGGTCCTGGCTCGACGCCGCAAGTGCCTGGCCGCCGATGGCAGCGGCTGCGGTCCCGCCGAGAAACCCACGTCGTGACAACTTCTCGTCCTTGTCTGCCATGACAGCCTCCACGTGTAGTGATCGCCAACTGCCGGGCAACCTAGAATGCCAGCCCCTGGGTGTCAAAAGAGTTCCTTGCTCCGGTACTCGAGGCGTGCTCCGGCGGAACCGAGAACTTCCTCCGCAAGAGGTAGAATCTATCCGCCTACCCACAGCCCCTGGCACCGTGTTTTCCGGTTGCCTAGAGCAGGCCGTGGTGAAAGTGTGGTGGGTCTGGCGACAGGGTCTTGCGAAGTGGAAGCAAGGAGAGAGGAGAACCAGACCCACCACACTTTCACCACGGCCTGCTAGAACATCGAGACCGAGTGACCCATGCTGACCTTGCTTTCTCCCGCCAAGACGATGGACTTTGGATTCCGCGCCGACGGGCTGCCGACCACGGAGCCGCGCTTCGAGCGCGACATCAAGCTGTTGCTGAAGCGCTGCCGCAAGCTCACCGTTGCCGATTTGCGCAAGCTGATGAAGCTCAGCCAGCCGCTGGCCGAGCTAAATCGGCAGCGATTCCACGAGATGACGCTGCCGTTTACACCCGACAACTCGAAGCCGTGCCTGTTGGCCTTCGGCGGCGACGTGTACCGCGGGCTGGCCGCGGCGAGCCTGTCGAAGCGCGACCTCACGTGGGCGCAACGCCGGCTGCGCATTCTGTCTGGCTTCTACGGGTTGCTTCGGCCGCTGGACTTGATCCAGCCCTATCGTCTGGAGATGGGGACGCGGCTCGACAACGAGCGCGGCAAGAACCTGTACGACTTCTGGGGCGGCCGCTTGACCGAGGCACTCAATGCCGAGCACGAACAACGTCCGGTCAGGCTGATCCTCAACCTCGCGTCGAACGAGTACTTCAAGGGCGTCCGCTCTGGTGAGCTGAAGCCACCCTTGGTTACGGCCCTGTTCAAAGAGATCCGCGACGGCCAGCCGAAGACAATCAGCTTCTCCGCGAAACGCGCTCGTGGGTTGATGGCGCGGTTCGTCGTCAAGAATCGGGTGGACAGACTCGACGGTCTCAAGGACTTCGCTGAAGAGGGCTATGGTTTCCGGCCGGACATGTCGGACGATGATCGGTTGCTGTTTGTGCGCGATCAGCACTGGGCGGCGTGACTACGACCACGACGGCGTGTACCGAGTTTCTCCTCCAGCTTGGGGGGGCGGCCGAAGGCCCCCAGTCACTGGCTGAGCTGAGCCCGCCGCCGGCGCTCCGTATTCTCGTACTGGCACAGCACCCCGACGACTTCGACGAGGTCGCGGTCACCATGAGGTACTTCTTCGAGGCGGCCGCCGATATCACCCTGGCGGTGCTCACCGGCGGCGCGTCCGGTGTGTTGGACTCGTTCCTGACGCCCGCCACCGACCAGCGGAAGATCGATGTTCGCGAGACGGAGCAGGTTGAAGCGCTGCGCTTCTTCGGGCTCCCCCCGGACAACGTCGTGTTCCTACGCCTCCCGGTCAGCGATAACGGAGAGCTGCGTCTGGACGCTGACTCGCGCGACGCCCTGGCGGCGCTGTTTTACGGAATCGAGCCCGACATCGTGATGCTCCCCCATGGTAACGACACCAACGCCGGGCACCGTCGCACGTTCGCGACGTTCCGCGAGATGGCGCCGAATGCCGCGAGACACGTGCTGGCGCTGTACCAGCGCGATCCCAAGACCATCGACATACGAGTCGACGCGTATCTCCCGTTCGACGAGAGCGACTCGCAATGGAAGCGGCAGATGCTGCGGTTCCACCGGTCACAGCAAGAGCGGAACCTGCAGCATCGCGGTAGCGGCTTCGACGACCGGATCCTCGAGCTGAACGCCACGATTGCCGCGGAGCTGAGAATCGACGCCAGCTACGCCGAGGGCTTTCAGGTGGAGCTCTTCCTGCCGCGTGGCGGAGCGTAGGATGCTCGGGCTCGTGACGACGGCTCGTAGCAGACCTCGGATGCCCGCGACGCAGCGCCCCTGCGCCATCGTCGTCGTGTTGGTCGTACTATCCGTCTGCGGGTCGGCGGCGAGCCCGACCTTCGCCGACGCGACCGCAGCGCCTACCGTCACGTCGCAGGCCGGTCTGCGTGTGCTGTTCATCGGTAACAGCTACACGTATGTGAACGATCTACCGCTGCTGACCCAGCGCCTGGCGGCGTTGGTCCCGGATGCTCCTGCCGTGGAGGTGGCGAAGGTGACGGTCGGTGGGGCGACCCTCGAGCGTCATTGGTCGGAGGGTAACGCCGTCGAAGCGATCCGCCAGGGCGGCTGGAGCCACGTCGTGCTGCAGGAGCAGAGCACTCGCCCGATCACCGATCGCGAGCAGTTCTTCAAGTACGCCAGGCTGCTGGACGCGGAGATCAGGAAGTCCGGTGCCCGAACAGTGTTCTATCTCACCTGGGCCCGACAGCATCGCCCGGAGACGCAACAGGCATTGACCGACGCCTACACGAGTATCGCCGACGAGCTCGGCGCGATGGTGTCGCCGGTCGGTATCGCCTGGGCCCTGGCGATTCAGGGGAGGCCGACCCTGGCGCTGTACCACGAGGACCAAAGCCACCCGTCACCGAGCGGAACCTATGTTGCGGCCTGTGTCTTCTACGCGACCCTGCTGGGACGGTCACCGGAAGGACTGCCTGCATTGCGCCTCAGCACGCGCTTCGGCCAGTCGGGGGAAGGTGCCGCAAGTGATATCAGTGCCCTCTCGGCGGCCGACGCGAACCTGCTGCAGCGTGCCGCTTGGGATGCCGTGAAGAGCTTGAAGAGAGCAGCCGCCCGGTTCGTGAGACACCCCGCTAGGTTGCTGAGACTTGCAGAGATCGTTGACTAGCGCGGCCGTTATTGCGCTGCTCGGCCTCGCCTACGTCGGCGTGATCCTGGGCGTGCAGCGAGGCGTGATGTATCCGCGTCTACCTCATCCGGGGCCCGCGCCGGCGCTGCCAGTTGGGGCGGAGACCGCTTGGCTCGGGGATGCCGCGGCGGTCGAAGCGTGGCTCTTGCGTCCCGCCCCGACCTTGGCACCGTTTCCGGTGGTCATCTTCTCGCACGGCAACGGCGAGCTCATCGACGACTGGCTGGCGCCGGTCGGGCACCTCACCGAGGCTGGGCTCGGTGTGCTCCTGGTGGAGTACCCGAGCTACGGCCGGTCGGGAGGCAAGGCGACCCAGGAGTCGATCACCGACACGATGGTCGCAGCCTTCGATTTCCTCCTTCAGCAGCCAGATGTCGACGGCGCCCGAATCGTCGCCTACGGGCGTTCTCTGGGCGGCGGCGCTGCCTGTGCGCTTGGCGCCGTTCGGCCAGTTGCAGCGCTGGTGCTGGAGTCGACGTTCACCAGCGTAGCTGCGGCTGGACCGTGGTATCTGCCGCGAGCTCTGGTGCTCGATCCCTTCGACAACCTGGCGGTGGCAGCGTCGCGCGTGGCTCCGACCCTCGTGTTGCACGGTGAACTAGATCAGGTGATCCCCTATGGCCATGGCGAGGCGCTTGCCCGCGCCGCGGGGACACCGATCGTTCGCATGCCGTGCGGACACAATGACTGCCCACGCCCCTGGACCGCCGTGCTTCGCTTTCTCGAGGAGCAGGGAATTGTCAGCTGATTGGCTGCGGAGCAGCTCAACGTGTCGGCGTTGTTGCTCAGAGCCAGCGGCGCACCGAGCGCTTGTATTCCAGGTACACGTCGCCGAACTTGCCTTCCAGATAGGCTTCCTCGTGACGGATCGCCGTCCGAGACAGCGAGCAGTACCGGCGGCACAAACACCACAATCCACCCGTTCTCCAATCCGGCGCCGATGCCGATCTGCAGTAGCGCTAGGCCCAGGTACATCGGGTTGCGGGTGAAGCGGTAGACGCCAGTGGAGATGATCTCTGGTGTCGACTTCCATGGCTTGGGGTCCTGTCCGGTGCGCTTGAACAGACCCACCGCGCCCGCCATCAGCACGATGCCTAGCATCACGAACGTCAGCGACACCGCCAGCCGCGGCCCGAATTCGAGCATCAGCGGCATTGGCCGCACGTAGGCGTGCACCAGGCTTGCGACGATGATCCCCGCCAGATAGATCAGCGGCGGTGGAATCCGTACGGCCGCGCCATCGTCGGTGTTGCTTGCGTCACTCATCATCGGATCGTCTCACCCATGCCTCAGCGCTCTGGTGTCTCCGGAAGTCGTATCGTTATCGTTCGCCGACCGCTCGAGCCCGTAGATCGCCGCCACGTAGGGGTGGTCCAGCTCGGTGCCGGCGGCAAGCGACATGGAACGACGTTCCTACCAATGTAGACTCGACAGGCGCCGTTTCAAGAGCCTGGCGAGCGGTGACAGGTGAGGGCGCAGCGTAACCCTTGCAGCCGGAACGGGGCAACGGACCCCGAGCGCTCGCCGTAGCCCCTGGAGACCGATGAGCAGCCTTCCATCTCGCTACGCCGGAGTCGTCCGATGCCTCGTCGTCTGTGCCTTGGTTGCGCTGCCGGCACTTGCTCAGACGCCGGCCGAAAATGACGAGTCGGCCGCCGCGGCCAAGGAGTCCGATAGGCTGCCCCTGATCACCACGCGCACCCTGGAGTTCACTACCGACGAGGGCACCTGGATCTCGCTCGACCTGTCGCCGGACGGGAGCACCATAGCGTTCGAGCTTCTGGGCGATCTGTACACGCTCCCAGTGATTGGCGGAACGGCGACTCGCATTACCGATGGTCAAGCCTACGATATGCAGCCACGCTACTCGCCGGACGGCTCGCAGTTGGTATTCGTGAGCGACCGCAACGGGTCCGAGAACCTGTGGATCGCCGATGCCGATGGTGGCGATGCGCACGCGCTGACCACCAGCGAGAAGGACAATTACCTGTCGCCGATTTGGACTCCCGACGGCGACTACGTGATCGCCACCAAGGGATCGCAGCTGTGGCTCTATCACGTCGATGGGGGATCGGGTCTGCAGCTAACCGGATCGGCCGACGACGACGATGGATCGCAACCGGGGCTCTTCGGCGCCGCGCTGTCGGATGATCCTCGTTACCTGTGGGTCAATCTGCGGGGAGACCTGGGCGGTGGCTTCGTCACTGCCAGCCACGCCGCGTGGCGCGATGACTTCGGTCCGGATCACGGTGCTCGCAGCTCGGCACGCTTGGTGGGGCCCTATCAGATCGGCCAGCTCGATCGTGACACGGGACGGGTTCATGTGCGCAGCCATGAGCTCGAGGGTGCCCTGCGCCCGATCGCCAGCCCCGATGGACGCTGGCTCGTCTACGCCACGCGATACGACGCGCGCGAGGCACTCAAGCTCATCGGCCTGTCGACCGGCGAGGAACGCTGGTTGTTGATGGATGTCCAGCGTGACGACAGCCAAGGAGGCGGTAGGCGCGATCGCGACGTTTACCCCGGCTCGGCCTTCACGCCGGACTCCAGCGCCTTGATCACCAGCTACGACGGCAAGATCTGGCGGGTGGAGGTGCCCTCGGGGGCGGTGACCCCGATTCCCTTCACCGCTGCGGTCAGCCAGGAACTCGGTCCACTGGTAAAGTTCGACTATCCGATCGATGACGAGATGTTGACGGTGTCGCAGATCCGCGGCGCGCGACCCTCTCCGGATGGCTCGCGGGTGGTTTTTGCGGCGCTCGATCGCCTGTGGATTGCCGATCTGCCGCCGCTTCCGACGGACCTCGACGACCTCATGGCCGCGGCAGAAGCCGGCCCGGGGCAGGGGACTGCGGCGCATCCCGTCATCAGAGACGCGACGCGGCTGACCTCGTCGACCGATGTGGAGCACGCGCCGGCCTGGTCGCCGGACGGGCAGTTCATCTCCTACGTCACCTGGAACGACACTGACGGCGGCAACATTTATCGGGTTCGGGCCGACAGCACCGGGGAGCCGGAGCGACTCACGCCCACTGCGGCGTTCTTCGACAAGCTGAGCTACATGCGCGACGGATCGCGGCTGGTGGCGGTGCGCGGATCGAGGATGCACCGCATGCGCACGCTGGAAGATTTCGGTCGGCACGGTGGCGCCGCGGAGCTCAAGTACGTGTGGTTGCCGGCCGACGGTGGTGTGCCGACACGCATTACCTGGGTTGGCGCCGGGGCCACACAGCAGGGGCGCAACGCGCCCCACCTTGGGCCAGATCCCGAGCGCGTCTACGTGTGGGCCGGGTCGGAAGGCCTGCTGTCGATGCGTTACGACGGTACCGATTTCAGGCCGATCATCAAGGTAACGGCGCCCTCGCCCGGAGGCCCGCGTGGTGACCCACCGACGCCCGACGAGGTGGTGATCTCGCCCGACGGCAATCGGGCGCTAGTGCGCGTGAGCCGCAACGTCTACATGATCACCGTGCCGCCGGTGGGTGGCGAGGCGCCAGAGGTTTCAGCGTCCGAGTCATCGGTCGTACCGACGTGGCGGTTGACACGTATCGGCGGCGACTTCATCGGCTGGACTAACGACGGTGCCGTTGCCTACTACTCGATCGGGCGCAGCTTCTTCCGCCACGACATCGCCATGGCGGAAGCGGTGACGGAAGCGTCGAAACAGGCCGACAACGCCGCGGCGGATGCGAGCGAGGGCGACGTCGTAACGGCGGTAGCCGAAGAAGATTCGGACGCTGACGAGGCCAACGAGGATGAAAACGGTGACGACGAACGGCCTGAGTATGAGGCGCACCGCGTCGATGTGGAGATCCGGGTAGTTAAAGACAAGCCGCGAGGAACACTGGTCCTTCGAGGAGCCAGGCTCATCACCATGCGCGGCGTGGAGGTCATCCCCTCGGGGGATATCGTGGTTACCGACAACCGTATCGTCGCCATCGGCCGGTCCGGCGAGGTCGACTATCCCTCTGACGCCGAGGTCCGCGATTTGGCCGGCAAGACCATCCTACCGGGGCTGGTGGATATCCACGCCCATACGTGGGTGGCGTGGGGGCTTCATCGCGGTCAGGTTTCGCAATTCCTCGCACAGCTCGCCTATGGCGTCACCACGCAGCGCGACCCGCAGACGTCGTCCGAAGACATCGTGACCTACAGCGATCTCATGGAGGTGGGCGAGCTTGTCGGGCCGCGCCTCTACTCCACGGGGCCGGGGGTGTTCTCCGCCGACGACATCAAGAGCCTCGACGACGCGCGTGACGTGCTGCGCCGCTACTCTGATCACTTCAATACCCGCACCATCAAGCAGTACATGGCCGGTGATCGCAAAGTGCGCCAGTGGGTCATCATGGCAGCGCGGGAGCTGGGGTTGACGCCCACCACCGAGGGCGGCTCCAACTTCGCCATGAACCTCACACTCATGCAGGACGGCTACGCTGGCCTCGAGCATTCCCTGCCGATAAGTCCGTTCTACGGGGACGTCGTCGAGCTCGGGCAGTTCAGCGGCCTGACGTACACGCCCACCTTCATCGTTGCCTACGGAGGCCCTTCCGGTCGCGAGTACTACCTGACGCATACCAACGTCGACGAGATCGAGCGACCGAAGTTTTTCACGCCGCACGACGAGCTCGACAAGTGGAAGAGTGTGCAGTTCTATCGCGACGACCAGTACGTTCACCCGCTGCACGCGATACAGCTCGCCAAGTGGGTGGAGGCGGGCGGCAAAGCTGGCCTCGGCTCGCATGGTGAGGTGCAGGGTCTGGGTACGCATTGGGAGCTGTGGATGATGGCTTCCGGCGGCATGGGCAACCATCAGGCGCTGCGCATCGCGACACTCGGTAGCGCCGACGCCATCGGTTTGGCCGGTGACATCGGCTCACTAGAGGTAGGCAAGCTCGCCGATCTCCAGGTGCTCGACGAGAATCCACTCGAGGACCTCGCGAACACGACGTCGATCAGCTACGTAATGAAGAACGGCCGACTGTACGAGGCCGACACGCTCACCGAGGTCTGGCCCCGGCAGCGGCCATTGGCGCCCCAGTGGTGGTGGCGCTTGGAGCCGACCGACTCAGGGGAGCGGTGATGATTCAAGCGACTTCCGGGGAGAACAGATATCTTCCGGGTGTGTGAAGGGTTGAACAAAAACCCTGGCACGGTCCGAAACGACGCCGATCAAACGTCATAGGGTAGAAGCGGGTCGTGCAGAAGCGACTCGAACGAAACGGCCACCCCAAACACGATGGAGGAATCCATGAGCGCTACGCTCACGCTGCATGAGCTCACCGGCTCCCCCAACAGTGTCAAGATCCGTATCGCCCTCGGCTACAAGGGGCTCGAGTACGATCGCGTACCCGTGGAGCTGGACAACTATCCCGGCGACCGCGCCACGGCAGTGAGCTTGTCGCGGCAGCCGCGCTTTCCGATTCTGCAGCACGGCGAGACCGTGATCTTCGATTCGGGCGCGATCCTGCGCTACATCGAGGCGAACTTCCACGACACGCCATCGATCTTCACCGACGACTACACTACCTTCGGCGAGATCGAGACGTGGGAGGGTTTTGCCAGCACGCAGATCGGCCCGGCGATCGGCATGGTCTTCGGTCAGGCGTTCTCGCCCGAGGCCGACCCTGACGCGCTCGCCCAGGCCAACCAGATGCTCTCCGAGTGCACGGCCGACCTCGAGCAGAAGGTGGGCGCCGACAAGTTCCTGGTGGGCGATGGCCTCACCGCCGCCGATATCGTCTGTGCCGCGCCGTTGTACCTGGCGGACATGACCGCCGAGATGGCGGCGCAGCATCCCATCGCGCAGTTCTTTCACGACAACCTGAAGCTCGGCGACGATCGCCCGCAGACCCGTGCGTGGCTTCGGAAGTTGATGGCCTACGACGCGGCCATGGGTCAGCGCACGATGTCGATGGCCTGAAGACACGGTAGGGTGCTCGCCGCGCGCATGATCGCCGATGCCTGCATGCCGCGCGGCCCGGGCTGCTGAGTCGGGAACCCTTCTCCAACGCGGGGAAGGGTTCCCTTCCAGAGACGAGCACCGGGCTCTCGGTGTGAGAATCGGGCCTCGGTGCAGAGGTTCTGGGCGCTAGCCGTCGCTTTCTTCTCGACCGGATGACCAGTTGACCGAGGTCACTGCCAACCATGTCAGCATAATTCGATTGCTCGTGAAAATCCTGGTGGGTTGCTTGCAGTCCCGATAGCATCAAACCGCTCCAGAGATTTGACGGCAGCGGGCTCGTAGTGAACTGCCGGTCTTTGCCAAGCTACGGATCGAGGGGAACGATGGGCAATCAGTACTCGACGTCTGTTGCCAACTCCGTTCTCAACCGACGCCGGTTTCTGCGTTATGGCTTCGGTGCCTTCGCTGGATCGCTGCTCGCCGAACGGCTGATCGCCGATCCGTTCGCGCCGTTGCAAGCGGCGCCGGTGACGGGGTTACCGATCCGAGTCCGCGGTCAGGTACGGACCGTCGACGGCGGAATCTCCGGAGTCGGCGTGAGCGACGGGTTGCAGGTGGTCGCGACTGGCTCCGACGGAACATTCGAGCTGGTGACCTCCTCGGATCGGGAGTTCGTGCACATCACCACGCCGGCGGGATTTCGGGTCCCGACCAATCCGACGGGCACGGCGCGCCACTATGCCGCCATCGATCCGCAACGTTCGACACAGCAGACGGTGTTCGAGCTTCAGAGGCTCGGTGTCTCCGACGAGGAGCACGCGCTGCTGCTGTTTGCTGACCCCCAGACGAAAACCCCTGAGGAGATGCGGTGGTTTCACACGCAGACGATCCCCGACGTGCAGCTCACCCTGCGGGGCCTCGGCGATCGCGAGGTCGTCGGCATCGCCGATGGCGACATCATGTACGACAACCTGGCGCTTTATCCTGAGTACGAGCGCGCCGTGTCGCTCATGGGTGTTCCGTTCTTCCAGGTCGTCGGCAATCATGATGTCGACCAGGCCGGTACCGACGCGGCCTCCACGGTAACCTTCCGCGGGCACTTCGGCCCCAGCCGTTACTCCTTCGATCGTGGAGCCGTCCACTACGCCGTCCTCGACGACGTGTTCTGGCACGGCGAGGGATATATCGCCTATCTGACCGAGGAGGCGCTGACCTGGCTGCGCAACGATCTGGCCCTGGTTGCGCCCGGTCGTACGGTGATCGTGGCGACGCACGTCCCGGCGCTGGGGAGCGTCCACGTTCGCAGCGGACAGTCGAGCCCGACCCTGTCAGGGGCGATCACCAACCGCGACGAGCTCTATCGGCTGCTCGAGCCGTATGTCGCACACATCCTCACCGGGCATACGCACGAGAACGAGCACGTGTTCGAGCAGGGGACCCACGAGCATGTCAGCGGCACCGTGTGCGGTGCCTGGTGGAGCGGACCGATCTGCTGGGACGGCACACCGCGGGGTACTCGGTCTACGAGATCGCCGGCGAGGAAGTTACCTGGCGATACAAGTCGACCGGGAGGGGGTTCGACCACCAGATGCGCGTGTACCCACGCGGCACCGACCCTGCGGCGCCCGACGAGATCGTCGCCAACGTCTGGGACTGGGATCCGCAGTGGACCGTCCTGTTGTACGAGGATGGAGTGCGGCGCGGCGAGATGGCGCGACGCATCGGCCCCGACCCGATGAGCGTCAAGCTGCACGCCGGCGAGGGGCTACCGCCCCGCCAGCCGTGGGTGGAGCCGAGGCCGACGGGGCACTTGTTCTACGCGCCGGTGTCCGACACCGCCCGCGACGTCATGGTCGAGGCCGTCGATCGCTTCGGTCGGATCTACACGGCGCGCGCCACCGCCGGCGACTAACGCTCCTCGTAGGGAACGCTCTCGCCGTGCTCGAGGACACGCCCCATGATCCGTACGTACATGGCCCAGCAGTAGCTGGAGTGCCGATAGTGGGCATTCGCTTGCGGCCATCCCGTGTGGTGGAAGCGCACGGTGGTGGCATCGCCTTCGGCGGTGAGCGCGAAACCGACACGCGTGCCGAGCCAGTCTTCCATGCGCGTCGACCATCTCGAGCTCGAGCTCGGAGCCGGGCTCACAGCGGGTTACCTTGGCGCGCCAGCCGTATCCTGGCCCGAAACCGAGCTCGTACTCGGCGCCCAGGCGGGCCTCGCCGGCGAAGGTTTTCGTCCACCACTGATCGAGTCCGGCCGGGGTGCTGATGGCCTCGAAAACACGCTCGGGCGATGCCTGGATCCTGAAGTCATGAAAGATGTCAGCCATGTTCGTGTTCTCGGTTTGGTGGGTAGCGTTGGTCAAGGGCTATCGCAGTTCGGGGCGGCCTTGGTCTCCGGTGTCGGCTTGGGCTTCGGGTACGCGCCGACGTATAGCTTGTAGACACGATCCTCGGGCCCCTCGGCATGGTACTTCCGCACGAGTTCGGCGACCGTCTCGGTGAGCTCTTCGGCAAACCTCTGGCGTGACTCTGGGGACGCGAAGGCAACCTCGCCATCTAGCGTTAGGGTAGGGAGGCGCTTACCGGCGACTTCGGCACCCTCTAGCAGCTTCGCGATGTCGGCGATCGCCTGACTGGCCACGGCGATCTGGTAGGCCGATGACCGATGATCTGCGACCCGCTCCGGACTGGTACCCAGGTTGCCGAGGGCTGCGGCCGAGATCGCGTAGGTGTCGCCGGCGCGGCGATAGATACGCTCGCAGACGCTGCCGCGCCGCCGTTCCTCGGTCAGACGCACCAGTCCAGCCGCCTCGAGCTCGCGTAGGTGATAGTTGAGCCGTTGACGAGAAGCGTCGAGACGCCCCGCTAGCTTGCTGGCGGAGCCGGGCGCCTCGAGCGCCTCCAGAATCGCCAACCGGATGGGGTGCAAGAGCACCTGGGCACGTTTCGTCTCGCCGATCACATCGATGCGATCACCAGCCGACAAGGCCTCCGTCACGCCACGGCTCCGGTCGTCATCGATGTCGAGGAGGCGAACGCCCTACGGAGTGTCGCGTCCATCGCTGTCTGATAGCGCCCGACGCGCTCCGCCGGGGCGTTGTACTGAGCTAGCCAGAGCCAGACGTGGGTGGTGTCTTGCTGAGGATGATGGTAGGTGTGCGCATGGAAGAAGGCGTGGTCGAGTGCGCGGGACGTGCCGCAGAGACCGATGGCGGTTGGCGAGCTCGCGACGGTGCATTCCAGCGGCGCGTCGGGCCCGAGCTGTGCCACAAAGGGCGCGCCTTGCTCCAGCTCGTTGATTGCCGGACGAAGTCGGATTCCGTCGTCGCCAAGCAGACGGTGCATGGCGGCGTCGGGTGCCAATGGTGTCGACGTCCGGGCCCAGGCGAGCTGTCGATGGGTACCTCGGTGATGCTCCAGGTACACCTTCAGGCTCTGTAGCTCGACCGGCCACCCTTGGCTGATACCGTCGTATTCCTCGTCGAAGTTGGTGCCGGGGCCGAATCCGGAGTGGACCAGTCGCAACCGGGTATGGCCACCCTCACCTTCGAGGAGGAACTCGACGAACAGCGGCACCTTGCCGCCGTCCTCGTCCTCGACACGCGATTCGTAGCGCGCCATGAGCCGCTCGCCCGTCTCCCAGGCGTCGATGGTCAAGGGCCATCGGTAGGCGTCGCCCCAGTCCCACACGATGCGGCCACCGACGCCGGGCACGACTTCAGCGCTGGCCGGGAACCAGTTGGCCAGCCCGTCGCCGGTGGCGATGGAGTGCCAGACATCTTCGCGTGAAGCTGCGACCTCCAATGCGACCTCGAAGCGGCGGGCGTTGACTTGCTCTGTCATCGGCGGGTTCCTCACTGGAGGGCTTGGCTGGTGCCCTCGGGTAGGTGAAAAAGGGCGCGAGTAGATACCGAAAAGTATTCTTGTCGGTAGATCGGCAGATGTCAAGACCGACAGAAATATTTTTCGGTCAGCATCGCACGAAACAGAACCGATGATCATTCCCGAGAGGTTCCCGCCGGTTGTGTGGCTCCCGCCGGTTGCAATGCCCCGTTTTCTTACCGGGGTAGCTCCGCATCAGGGCTTTGTATCTCCCCGTGAGCGGCGATCGACAGCTCAGGAACCATCGTGACAAAGATCTCCGCGCCCACCCCATCTCGCACTCGCCCGGCGTAGGCGATCGAGTGGCCATCGGGTGACCAGACCGGCTGGAACACTCGGTGATAGCCTTCGGCGAATCGGTGCACGGGGTTGCCACCGAGGTCGTAGATCACCAGGGCGCGGTCGCTTACGGAGTCCGACACGGCGGCGACGATGTGCTCTCCGTCCGGTGACCAGGAGGGCCCGAAGTCGTGGTGTGACGGGTTGACCGTCAATCGCCGCACCGACCCGTCGCTCCAGCGCATGAGGTAGAGCTCGTCGCGCTCCCCGGCGGTGTCGCGACGCGAGAAGAAGAGGATGGAGGCGCCGTCGGGCGACCAGCGCGGCCAAACATCGCGGTAGGAGTTATCGGTGAGCTGTCGCGGCGGCGGCGCGGAGCCGGTGCTCGACCCCGGCGGCGGAGCCGCGACCACCCAAAGGTCGGGGTTGCCGGAGCGCTCCGACGTGAAGGCGATCCACCGCAGATCCGGCGACCAGTCGGGTGTCAGCTCCGGGCTGTCGTCCTCGAGCAACAGCGTCACCCGCTGCGTGCCGATCTCCATGACCCATAGACCGGCAACACCGCCCCGCGCGCTCTGGAACACGAACCGCCCACCGCCGGGCGACCAGGCCGGGTACATGTCGTCGCCGGCGTTATCGGTCATTGCCAGGGCGGAGGAGCCGTCCGGAACCATCGACCAGATGTCGCGATTGCCGGCGCGGTCCGACTCGAAGAGCAGCATCTGCCCCAGCGTCGACCAGGTGGGTGTACGGTCCTCGGCGCGGTGGCGGGTCAGGTTGCGAGGCGTCTCGGCGTCGATCGGGTCGAGGCTCACCCGGGCGGTGGTTCGCGCACAACCGAAGATCCCCAGACCAAGGATCAGAATCAGGCAGACGTGGGTTTGTGTGGTGGTGATCATCGAGCTCAGACTCCATTCGCCCATGAGAGTGCTGGTCACAGTGGCAACGTTGCGAAATACCCTAAGACCATATCGAAGTCCGAGTCGAAAAAAGTGGTGCTTCGGGAATGGGGCGTGGCCAGCCAAGATGGCCTCCGAGTGAGTTCCGGCAAGCTCGTCGGGCTCATAACCCGAAGGTCGCAGGTTCAAATCCTGCCCCCGCTACCTAGGTAAGGCCCATGAACAAAGGGGATCCGGCCAGCTTGGCGGGATGGGGCGGCTGCTGACATCAGCGCCGCCCACTCACTTTCTACTTGGGTCCCAGCAACGTACGTGCCCGGGCGTACGCCGATCCCCGTCGGCACGGGTCGAATCCCGTGGGGCCCGTGTGCTGGACTCCGATTGCGGGGTCGGTCCGGTCCAACCGTCTCGTCATCTCGATGCGGCGACCGACCGACTCACTGTTTCTCGAAGACCCGCACCCAACGAACTTCCCCGGTCGCACTGCGACCGACCGAGATCAGGGTGCGGTCGTCGTCGACCAGCACGCGCGTGTAGGTCTCGGCGATCTGCCCGTCGCGCTTGTTCATCACGAACTCCGACTTTTCGCCGAGACGACGGACCGAGACGGTGTCGGCCAGGACGCTGCTGGCCGCGTGGTCGTGCCCGTCGTACTGAATCTCGTACTCGCGGCCTCCGCTCTCGCCGTTGTCGATCCACGTTGCAGTGTAGCGTTGGATGCCTTCGACGCTCTTGAACACCAGCGTCTCCTGGTCGGGCCAGGAGCCGAGGCACTTGTCGGGAATCATCTCCCAGGTCCCGTTCATCTCCATGATCTGCGCCGACACCGGCGCGGCCACTGCAAGGGTCAGCACCGCCGCGATCGCGAACGTCCTCACTTGCATGCGCTCAGCCAGCGGAGACGTGCGTGACGGCATCGGCCGTGATGGTCGGAATCCCGTCCACCTCGCCCAACTCGCCGGTCACCTCGACCGTGTGGCTCATGTGCGGCACCAGGGCGGCGTTGTTGTTGTCGGTGACGGTGCCCGCCAGCCTGTAGACATCGCCGCTGTCGGTCACGAGCGCCACGGGCTGCCCGTTGCTTGCGCACGATTGCGCGCAGGCGGCGTGGTCGGGGCCCGCACCGCCGTCTGCGCCGCTCCTGGAGAAGCACACGTGGTCGACGAGCTCACCGGTGACGGTAACCTCGCTGGCGAGAGCCGGTACCGTGTTCACGAGGACAACAGCTATCAAGACGACCAGGACGCGCCGCATGCTACCTCCTTGATTCGTTTTCAGATCACGGCTTGGCAATGTTCCAGTACACTCCCGCTCCGCCCGACATGCTGCCGATATGGGCCAACCAGGTGGCTCGCTCGAGGTTTTCGGGCGACCCGTCCAGCTTGACGAAGGTATATGTGGCCTGCCCCCGGTGCTGCCCGGGAGCCTCATCACCGGCGAAAGTGTAGAGGGCGAAGCCCCTGTACGCCCACTGTCGGGTTCCGTCACGACGCGTGATCACCTCCCAGAACCCGTTCGATTCAGCGTCCGCAGCGGCAGCGACCGGACGCCAGGTCTCGAGGCATTCGTCACCCACACAGGCACCGCCGCCTAATAGCTTCCCCCTGGAGTAAAGGACCTTGAAGCTGTCGCGCATGCTTCGTCCCCCCCAGTACTTCTCGAAAGCCGTGCCCATGTAGAGGGTCATGCCGTTGATCGAGAGAACGTCGCCGTAGCCCGCCAGCGAGGTGACCGCCACCTGCGGCGGCCGGAAGTTCCGCGTCAACACGGTGACTTGCCACCGGGGATCGGCGTTGTCTCCATGGACATCTCCCGGAAGCGGGTCGCCGGCGTACCGATACAAAGGCTGATGCCTGTAGGCCCACTGCCGAGACCCATCGCCACGGGTCACCACGGAGAACTCGCCGAAAGCCATGGCGAGCTGGGCCGCGGCCACGGGAAGCCACTGAATGTCGCAGCCATGATCGGTGCACGTTTGACCATCGTCGGCGGCATCGCCGTCGAAGGCATAGAGCGTACGGCCATCGAAATCGGTCAGAACGACTGCCTGGGCTGAGGCAACCAACCTCACCTCGATACCATCAGGTACGGAGATCGACGCGCCCGGGTCGAACCGAGCTACGTGCCACCCCTCGGGGGGCATCAGCGAGCCGGCCGGAACCAGGTATTCGGCCACCTTTGACCCCGTCGTCTCGGCCAACCCGACGTTGGTGGCGACCTCCCCCGGCTCCTGTTCCTCCGACCACGTGTAGAGCGGGCGCGACTGATACGCCCATTGCGTGCCGTCGTCGGGCCGGCGCACCAGCGACCAGTCCCCGTGAGACTCCGCTCCGTCAGGCGCCAGAAGCGGCGGGAACTGCCGGGCACAGTCATCCACACAGGTGGCAACACCCGGCGGATCAGCGTCGCTGAACAGCAGGGTCCACCCGTCGGCGGCACCGAGCCGCGTCCACAACACCTGATCCGACGATGCCATCAGCTCGCGCATCACCTCCACGAGCGTGACGCCCGGCGGCACGGTCGGCGGCGCCACGATGTCGCCGCTCGGTGGCGACTTTGGCGGCCCGACAGCAAGCGAGGCGACAACGGCAGCCGCGACCAGCGGCACGGCCGCGGAGCGGCCCGAGCGGGACAAACGACTCCGCATCCTGGCACCTCCCTGCCTCATGCCAGCACCTCGCTGAAGGGGCTCGATACCTCGTTGGACTCGGTCCCCCAGGCCCCACTCACCACACCGAACGCCTTCTGGAGGGTCAAGCCGACGCGGGTGGCCGCGTCGCCCTCGGCTGCCATGTGGAGGCCCGTCTTCATCCTGCCGCCGCCGCTGCCAGCGGTCAGAATCGGGTAACGCTTCATCGAGTGCATCCGCGCCTCGCCGTGGTCGGTGAACGCGAAGACCACGGTTCGGTCCAGCAGCGTGCCGTCTCCTTCCTGGATCGAGTCCAAGGTCTGCACCAGCTCCGCAAAGAAGCCCATGCACTGCTCCGCGAGCCACTTGCACTTGGGCTGATACCCCTGGTCGGTATCGATCGGCTCCTCGTGCGTCAGCGAGTGGTAGCCACTGGGATCTCCGGGGATGCGGAGCCGGGAAAACGCGTTGCCCAGCGTCAGGTTGAAGACCCGCGTCTGGCCGCACGCCAGCGCGTGCGCGGCCAGCTGCGCGAACTGTCGGTGCGTTTCCCCCACCTGGCCCACGAGCGGGCCGATGTCGTCCGTGGCTTCCACCGGAACCGTACAGGCGGGCAGATCGGCGGGCCGCTCGAGCTCGAAGGCCAGCTTCTGCTCGAGATCGCGCAGCGACGTGAAGTACTCGTCGAGGCGTGCCCGGTCCGACGCGGAAACTGTGGCCATCAGGCTCTTGCGCTCGTCGGAAACCGCAGAAAGCACGCTTCGACGCACCATCACGGCCGGATCGGGCTTGAACTCGGCAGCGCTGGGATCAATGAACCCGTCGCCGAAGATACGGCTGTACAGCTGCAGGGGCGATATCTCGGAGGGGTTCATCCCGTTGGAGCCGCGCGCGCTCCAGCCGGCGAGGCTGTCGCCGTCGCACGCCATCTCGATCGATCGGAACCTCGTACCCTTGCCGATCGTCTCGCCGATGATGTGGTCGATGCTCGTGGTGTAGTCGCTGCCGTTCTTGGAGACGATGCCGGTGGCTTGCCCCTGGGCGCCGGAATAGTGGTTCTGATTGGCCTTGCCGTCGAGGAACACCTGCATGCCGCTGAACAGGTTCATCTTCTCCTTGATGGGATTCAGGGCGGCGAGGTGGTCCGGCAGGACGTAGTCGGGTCCCGTGGCCGTCGGTTCCCAGTGTCCGGGGGACAGCCCGAGACTCCAGAACCACGTCCCGAAGCAGGGTGGCAGCGATGAGCCAGTGGCGGCGTAGGCGGTACCGTTCGTGTTCAGAAAGCACTCGAGCACTGGCAACCCGACCGCCACGGCGCCTGTCCCGCCCAGAACGCCGCGCAGCACGGTACGCCGGCTGATCTTGTCGAATTCGCTCATGTTCCGCTCCTCAGGCGTCGGTACCGAGGGTGTAGAAGTCGGGCTGCTGCGTGATGCGACGCATCAGGTTGCGCCACCTCACGCCGTCGCGTCGCAGCTCCGACGTCAGCTCGTCGAGCCAGGCGCGCTCATCCCGCGTCGGTGTTCTGGCGGCGCCGTAGGAAAAGGCCCGGTTGATCAAACAGGACGTTGCCGCCGGCTCTTGCCGGAGGATCTCCACGAGACCGGTGATCTCCTCGTACGGCTTTCCGTTGAGCTCGCCGCTCGGGTCGATGGGCGCTCCGTTCTCGGTCGTGCGGTAGACGCCGGAGGTGTCGAACACCTCGAGCGTGAGGCCGATCGGATCGGTGAGGCTGTGGCAGCCGGCGCACGTCGGATTCTCCCGATGCACCGACAAGCGCTGGCGCACGGTCTTGAAGTCGGGGTTGTTGGTGTCCTGGACGAAGCTGAAATCGACGTCCCCGGGCGGCGGCGGCACGATCTGGCACAGAAGGTTCTCGCGCACCGCCTGGCCTCGCAGCGTCGGCGACGTGGTCCCGGGATGGGAGTGCAGGGACAGGAAGCTCACGTGCGTCAGCAGGCCGACTCGCGGGTCGTCATCCGCAAAGCGGTAGGGAACCCACGGTACAGCCCCGCCCATCTCCTGCGATCGCGCCAGCGGCACACCGTAGATGGCGGCGAGCGAGGGCGTCAGGAAAGTCTCGCGGGTAACGAGCAGCTCTCGGTAGTCGCGGTTCTTGTGCAACAGCTGGTCGACGATCGTGCGGAGGGTCTGCTCTCGGGCGTCGTCCTCGACATTCTTGGTGAACTTGGGATAAAGGCTCGAGTCGACGGTCAACGTTGCGAACTCGTCGAACCCCAGCATGTCCGAGAAGAACGCGCGCAGGCCATTCTCCAGGCGCGGCGAGTTGAGCAGTCGCTCGACCTGTCGGCTCAATCCCTCCGGCGTGAGCAGCTCGCCGGATCGCGCCGCCTCGATCAGCTCACCGTCCGGTGTGCTGTCCCAGAGAAAGAAGCTGAGCCGCGCGGCCCGCGAATAGGCGTCCAACCGCATCGTTCCCGGTCGGTCGGGGTCCGGCTCGGAGCGCTCGAGGCGAAGCAGGAAGTCGGGGGCGACGAGCATCCCGACCAGTGACGCACGCAAGCCGGCATAGAAGTCGTCGAGGGTGTGCGTCGCGGCATTCGCCATGGCGACATACGCGCGAACCTCGCCGTCCTCGAGCGGACGGCGGAACAGAAACAGCCCCACCCGGGTGACGAACCGCGTGGCGCACGCGTCGTCCGGTATACCCGCGTCGTTCGGTGTGCAGGGAATCAGGGTTGCGCGGCGTCGCGGATCAATCACTTGCTCGGCGATTCGTTGCGCGAGCGCCTCGGAGCGCTCGAGCTCGGCTGCGCTCAGCGTCAGCTTTCGGGCTCCGATCGCCAGCAGCCCGCCTTCGCGGGCGCCGCGATCGACGGCGCTGTCGTCAACACGGATGCTGTCGCCGAAGATGTCGTGGATGGCCCGCCGGTACTGCGACTCCGTCAGACGAACGAAGCTCAAGTCTCCGGGGGGATTCGGCGCCGGGGACGCAGCGGGGGCTACTAGTAGAAACCCCAGGGCGAGCGGCAACATCCGCCGTATCGACAGCCGGCGACGGTGTCGCCGCCGACAGGGCGCGGGGGGGCAGCGTCCCGTACGTGTTGCAGCGCGACCTGCTGTCGCCGAGTCGGTTGTCACTGCTGCGCTTCCGTCTCGCCCGGCGGCGACACGATTTGGATCGCTGCCGGGCCACTGAGCTTCGGCCCTGGCCCCACTGCGACGCTCACCACGCCGCCCGACAACTCGGTGTGGAACGCCGGTACGGCCTCCAGCCAGTAGGTGGCCGAGATGGCGGTGTTCTCACCGGTCGCCGGATCGGGCACGCCGTCGGCGAGGCGCTTCATGGCGTAATAGACGCCCGGCAGATCGATCTGCCCGTCGGTTTCTCCGCGAACGGCCAGCCACTGATAGTAATCAGACCAGGGCTGGTAGCCCCCGAGGAGTCCCGTCACGCTCCCGTCGGGCAGCATCTGAAGACGCAGGTGGGTGTGAGTAAGACGGAGAATCGCGTAGAACTGCGACTCTCCCTGCATCGAGAAGTCCCCCGGCTCGATGGTCAATACCCGGTTGTCGATACGTCCCCTGAACACGCTGTGCGAGCGTGGATCGGGATCGATCGTGTAGGTCGCGCCAGACAAGAGACCGCCGGTCGCGTCGCGCAGAGCGACGTTCAGTGCCCGGTCGAATGTCACCGTCACATCCCCGTCGCGGCTGAGATCCTCGCCGGAAACGGAGATCAGCCACGCCGGCATCCCGTCGAGCACCGCATCCCAGGTGATGTTCTCGTTGTACGCCCGGACAGGCTTTCTGACATGGAACGTGTCGAAGCAGCCGATAACCCGCCATATCTCGTTGTCGACGCCCTTCTCGTGGGTCTCCGGATCTTCGAAGTCATCGGGGTCCGCCCGACCGTCGAGATTGAAGCCAGGCGCGAACCGGCCCTGCGCCGTTTCGATGTGTGGGTCCGGCAGCAGATACGGGGCGTTGCCCGGGTTGACCTCGAGACCGCCCCAGCCCTGCCCGAGGGCAAAACTGCCGAACAGCTCCGCCGCCTCCACCCGTTTCCCCTCGGCGTCCCGTCCCTCATTGGCGACGATCGCGAGGGCCTCCGCCTCGCTGTAGCCGGTGCCCATCAGGCGTCGTGTCCGGAGCTCGACCGGCCCCCCGTTGCCGCCCATGGGACAAGTGTCGGCGTCTGCGTAGGTCGCCGTGTGAACCATCGCGATCACGTAGCCGCGCGTCTCGGCAACGGCGCTCTCGGCAACGGCACTCTCGACAGCGGCGAGGAAAACGCAGGCGAGGCACGCGCCGATGGTCGCGGTCCCGACGAAGTATCGACGAAGATCTCCGAGAGCGATCATCGATCCTCTCTTGCCATCCGAAGCAGGAGCGGCCTCCGCGTTGGGCTCACTCCGATCCCGAGCCTCATCGACCGTAGGCGTCCGGTCCGCGGTGCTCGAGCCAAGACGAGCCTACATCGTTCCGGTGCCGGGCGACATGGGACGAAGACACTCCGTGTGCCTCCGGCGTCGACGCAACGTGTCTTCCGAGAAGCTCAGGGCTGTACTCGCCGCTCGCGGGTCGGCGGCACTCTCGTTCGTCGCCGCGTTAGTTAGGTCGCGGTATTCTCTGCAACGTGCTCGTGTGCCTGGCGGTCTGGCTGGCAATGGGAGGCCGTAGCGTTGCCGACAAGATCCTGGCGATTGTCTTCCCGATAGAGCTGCCCGGCAGAGGAGCGAACCCGGAATCGCCTCGAGCTCGTCGAGGCCGCCATCTCTATTTGACGACCATTACGACATCTTCTCCGACGAACGGCGTTCCATCATAGAGGAGGCCCGATACCGTGAGAGTAACCAGCGCGCCTCTGGGCGCGCCCCATGGGAAGGACTCCACTGGAACGTGAAGGATCAGATCAAGGAACCCGTCTTCTACGACCAGATCCTCAAACGCGAAGCGAATACCGACTGAAGTGCTGCCCATGCACTCAACCATGAGAGTGGAAAGATCTATCTCGCGCACATCGAAGGTGGCGGAGCCGTAGATACCGATGGGCAGCTGACCGCGGCGCTTGGTGTTGAGGGCATTCGGGTCGCTGCCGGGCTTTATGTCAACTTTGACGCTTGTTACCTCGCCTATCTCATCTGTCGGCTCGACGATGATGTCACCTGGAGGCAGACCCGGTGCGGGCCCGACTCCCGGCTGGGGCAGGCACGCGGCCACCGTATTGGGCTGGCCGGCGGCTATGCCAGCGGTCACCGTGGCGTGGCTGACGACCGGCGGCCGGTCGGTCACGAAAAGAAGGATCGAGCTAGACCAGAAGTTATCAGTTGTCGAGATGCCCTCAACCAAATCGCCCACCTGTCTGGCGTCCGTCCATCCAGCCGCGGTGTCGCCGCCGATCCCGTAAGACCCACCAAACTCCGACAGGTTGAAGTTGGCAAGGTTGCCGGTGAAGAGGGTGCGTGGGAGGGGCTCAAAGGGCACCGGCGAATTGAAATGGGTGGATATGTAGGTGAGGGGCTCGGTACTCAGACCACCGCTCGTTGCATGCAGGGTCGCGCCGGCGAGTGGGAACTCGACGGTGTAGGGTGCCACATTCCCACCGGTGCAATCGCTCTGGTACGCATAGGCGAAGAGGCCAGCAGCAGCCCCCGTACCTTCATACACAGCCGACTGGATTCGGGCGACTGTATCACCGTCCGTATACAATGTGTCATCAGGGTTACTGAGTTCGAAGCCGGGGAGTAGAAGAACTCCCAGCGCACAAATAGGGCTGCTAGGGAACAGGGTATGGAAGTCTGCCTCGTCGAGCTGTTTGATGCTTATGCCCGGCACGACTAAATGGTCGGCTATGGTCGCTGTGGCGAGCAACAACACCGAAGCTGCGGTAACAAGGGACGTAATCCGTCTCACGATGCCTTCCTCCTTCGAGTGTTGCGTTGCGAGAATCTGCTACAGGCCGAACTGTTGCAGGTGCCGCGTTTCTGATGTCTTGCGTGGTTACATAACTTAGACAACGTAATAGTGTCTTTTAAGGTGTGTAAACTATCTTTCATTACTGACATTATTCTTTGATGACAATGATGGCAGCACAGCACTTTTTATAACTGGAAGTGGGCACGGACGTGCAGGAGGAAGGAAACCTGCGCCTTGGGCAGGACTCCCAACCCCCCGAGCCCCAGGCGCTTGTCTGCGACGCGAACGAGTTCGCGAAGGAGCGCGGCCGCGCTTCAAGGCTCCGAAGACCACGGTGTCAGCCTGTGTCAGGTCGCACCGAGCCCGTCGGACTAGGCTCAGGCATGCGGGTCGCTATGCTGGGGCTCGCCTCCCGCTAGGACTGGCGGCGACCCGCGAAACTTGGGTCTCTTGGGGACCGTGCGATAGTCGTTGTCAGCGTTTCGTGTCGTTCCCCCGGCACTAGCCAGTGCGCCAGACCACCGGCGGCCATGTGACGCTGGTTACCAACCGGTTCGACGAGCTGAAGCGGCTCGTGCCTACGGACCCGTAGCGTTACCAGCCGAGTCTCGCGAGCCACTCAGCGACCTTCGATTCCCCCCGTCCGCGATGCCAGAGCAGACACCAATCATATGTCTGCTTAGGAGGCCCGAGAAGGCCCCGCTACGGGCCGCCGACAGCCTCCACGGGTTCGGGAGTTGTGCGCCTTGGACGTTAGAAGGGCGCTGGGGGGGCCGCGATGAATCCCGGCAGGGGGCTTTCGTCAGAGAACGATTTGAGCGACCTGACAAGTCTCGATCTGGGCTTCCGAAATTGGCCTGAGTACGAGGCGGGTCTGGCCTCAGCTCCGAGCCATGGACCAACGCCCTTAATGGCGGTCCATCCACACCCACAGTGTGGCGCTACCCTCCGCTCGGAAGCTCCGCCGGTCCAAGTTGATTGTGCAACGATAGGATGCGCCGTCCTCTATGCGGTCGGTATAGAAGAACTCGGCGAGCGTGCCGCCGAGTTGCGGCAGCGGACAGGCAGCGAGGAAGCCATTGAGCGTACCCTGGACTTGCGCGGTCTGGCCGCTGGTCAGCCTCGTACTAGTCTCGTCTTGGGAGACAAGCCGCACCACGTAGCCGGATCGTCCGCCGGCTTGCTGCAGCTCGGTCTCGACCATGACGATCACTGGATTGATCGTTGAGTGGTGGTCGAGGTAGGTCCCCTCGCAGCGCCTGCGCTCGCGCCACCGCATCGTGCCCGAGCCGTGCGTGTAGCCGCTGTCGGCACCGATGCTCACGCCGAGGTTGACGTCCAGCTCGTCGACGGTGCAGCGGTTGGGCATATCGAACTGCGTCGCCTCGAGCTCGATGGTGAAGCGCAGGCAGGCCGGGATGTCGATTCCGAGCTGCTCCTCGGCTTCGCGGATCATCTCGTCGAAGGCCTCGGCATGCTTCGGATTCCCCATCGCCACGTCCCGATCGGCCATGATTGTATTTTCCCAGCCGCGATCGGGGACCGACACCGTGTTGCCGTCGGCGTCGATCCGATCCGTATAGCGATCCGCCAAACCAAGTAGGTGGCCACCCTCGTGCGCGACCACGTCGTCGTCGATCCCGTTGGGCATCCAACCGTAGTTGTCGTCGACGAAGTTGTCGTCGACGAAGTTGTCGTCGTCCCACTCGTCGTGCTGCCAGCCGTACAGCAGGCTGTAGCCAAACGGCAAGACGTTTGCGCGATAGTCGGCGTCGCTGGCGTCGGGAACGTAGATAGTGTCCCAGCCCTCCGGCGTCGCGAGACCGGCAACCAGGTTGCCCAGCATATCTTCGGGCGGCAGCTCGATATCGGACCCTGCCTCCGTGTACTGGACGTATGAGACAAAGCGTATGGGACGGCACGAATGCAGGGCGGCCAGCTTATTCCAGAACTCGTCCATGGCGCGCTTCCAGCGCGCCGCCAGCTCCGGCGATGCGCCGGGCCCCCACACGTAGGCGTAGATCTCGACCTGGATCGAGCCGTCCTCGAGAACGGTGAAGTGGGTGCGCGCCTCAGCCCTGGCTGTCGTCAGGACCAGCCCGCACAGGACCAGTGCAGCTAGATATCGGCGTCGTGCGATATGAGCTGATGGCATGACGACCCGAGCATTGACTAGAACGTGACTAACCTTGTCCAGCTTGTTCTCATTCTTCAGAAACTCTCAGATGCAGACAAGGCGTTCCTGACTGAAACTCGATTTCAATGACCGTCTGTCAACCCATCATGGCTGGGTCTCGTTGAGGTTGCTAGCGCCGATGCAAACTGATCCATTGGTGACGATCGAAAACTGACTGTGAGACTCCCGGCCTGGTAGCAGAGGGTCCGCCCGGACAGACTGCTGCCGCCGTGTGGGGAAAGCGAGGGCCTGTCGGGGGGTGATTTGCGTGCGATTAGCCCGTTGCCAGACCGTGGCGGGATAGAGACGTGTGTGTGGCGCTAGGCGTTCTGTGGTACCAGTCATGTGCCTTCTTAGAGGCTCCAAGAACGCCCGGCTACGAGCCGTCGGCAGCCTCGGCACTTGGGCGGGCTGTGTGCCCGTGAACGTTAGAAGGGCGCTGAGAGGCATCCATTGCGGTCCCACCCGTGGACCCTCGCGTCCCCCAGCTGTAGTCTTCAGGCGCTCACCCACCCCTTGTGGTAGCGCCATGGACCCTGGCACTCGACTAGGCCCCTACGAAGTCGTCGAGCAGCTCGGCGCTGGCGGCATGGGCGAGGTGTACCGGGCACGCGAGGCCATCATCGCCAACCGCGGAGGGCGCCATGTCACGACATGATCGACGCACGTTCCTCAAGCTGACCGGGGCTGGTGCTCTGGCATTGGGCGGCGCAAGACCGCCGCAGGCAGCGGCCACCCCAGTGCAGGCGTCCGGGTCGGCGGCCACATCGACGGCGGACGTAGCGGTTATCGGGGCAGGAGCGTTCGGCGGCTGGACGGCGCTTTACCTGCGCGAGATGGGGCACCGGGTCACGCTTATCGACGCCTACGGCGCCGGCAACGCCCGCGCGGCCTCGGGCGGGGAAACCCGGCAGATCCGCGCCCAGTATGGCGAGCGCGAGATCTACACTCGGTGGGTCATGCAGGCGTTCGACCGGTGGGAAGCGCGTCAGAGAGAGTGGGGCGGGTTGCCACTCTTTTACCGTACGGGTCAGCTCACGCTCGCGCCCCAATGGTCCGAGTACCTGCGAGCCTCCAAGAGCGTGTTCGACAGCCATGGGATCGACAACGAAGTGATTCCGCACGACGAGCTGTCGCGACGCTTTCCTCAGTTCAATCACGAGGACTTCGAGTTCGGGTTCTACGTCCCCAGCACCGGTGTCCTCATGGCGCGTCGGGCCTGCTTCGCCGTTGCCAGCGCCTTCGAACGTGGAGGTGGCACCCTGACTACCGCCAGGGCAGAGCTCGGTAGGCGAGCCGGAGGCAAGCTGCTGGAGCTCGATCTCTCGACCCGCGAGTCGGTGTCGGCTGACACCTTCGTGTTCGCGTGCGGTCCGTGGCTTCCCAAAGTGTTTCCCTCCGTGATGAAGAAGAAGCTGCGCACCCCGCGGCGGATCACCTTCTGGTACGGGGTGCCGAGCGACGATGACCGGTTTCTCTACCCCAACTGTCCGACCTGGGGGATGCCGCTCGTCTACGGCTTCCCGAGCATCGAGGGCCGCGGCTGGAAGGTGGCGCCCTATTTCGACAACGTCCCGTTCGATCCGGACACCGGCGAACGGATCGTCACCGCCGAGGAGATCGAGCAGACCCGCCGGTTCGTGACGCGCACCTTCCCGGCTCTTGCCGACCAGCCGGTGCTCGAGTCGCGCGTGTGCCAAACCGAGTACAGCATCGACAACCATTTCATCGTCGACCGCCACCCCGAGCTCGACAACGTCTGGATCGTCGGCGGTGGCTCAGGCCACGGCTACAAGCACGGCATCATGATGGGCGAGTACGCCGCCCACCGTGTCGTGGGCGACGATCGCAGCCCGGAGCTCACCGATATGTTCAAGCTCAAGCAGGAAACCTTCTGAGCGAGACGATTCACGCCACTGTGGTAACGCCATGGAACCCGGCACCAAACTAGGCCCCTACGAGATCGCCGAGCCGCTCGGTGGAGCTTCGAAGAAACCATACTCAGTTAGCTCTTTGGATAACATTAGCAATGGACCTAATTTTATAGAAAGGGATAACTAAGAGCGT
Source organism: Acidobacteriota bacterium (assembly GCA_965205505.1). GTDB lineage: Bacteria > Acidobacteriota > UBA890 > UBA890 > WLXD01 > DASCOT01. The sequence goes on along the minus strand of CBDBHB010000008.1, from coordinate 1,088,864 downwards.
CTCGGACCCAGTAGCTGACAGCGATCTAACGATGCGGCAGTCCGCACATCCTAGATCGAGAAGAAGAAGGAGGCCCCACGGTGCCGATCGGGAGCAGCTGATTCGTAATCAGCAGGTCCGCGGTTCAAATCCGCGCGCCGGCTCTTTGTCTTCAATAATTTAGCATGACATCTAGAGCCAAGAATGGTTATGGGGGTCCTCTTGGGGGTCCAGACTCACTAAAATACACGCTTCTTGCAACGGCACCGGGGTCCACAGCTTGCCGTGGTGTGCCGCAAAGGGTCCAGCCTCGCTTCTAACGCGAGTCCAGGAGTCCACACCGTGCCGAAGAGCCTGTCCGGAGTCACGCCGCGGATCCGTGGTGTCTGCCCTCTGGGTGTTGATTGTTGTCCTCGGAGCCGCCGTCCTGCTCAGCGAGCAGGTGGCGGCTGGTGTAGGCAACCCTCGCTTCCCCGAGCTGGTTGGGGCTACGGGACCCCGTGAAACCTCGCCGTCCCGGCAGCCGGAGCGCAAGGGTCCCAGTCGGACTCCCCCCCCTCGAACTCTCGTTCGGTCCACGGGCGATCTAGCTCCACGGTAGTTACACGAATGCACACACCTAGACTCCGCCGTAGCACGGCTGCGGGGCCGCCAACGCCCTGCTGTGGCCGCAACCCTGGAGCCACAGGCCGGGCGTTGGAGACCGACGGGCCCCCCACAACAAGCCTGCCGACCGTCTCCGGTGCCAGACGGGTGACCAGGTCATTGAGTGTGCGTTCCGCGCACGCAGTCGTTGAGACACCGACAGGGCACCGCCCGCACCCGCCCACTAGGTTCAGGACCTGGTGGGCTTCGGCCCGTGGGGGTTCAAGTCCCTCCTTGGGCACTTTCCGCAAGCCGTTGATATGAAAGGGGATTTGGCGAACGAAGCCGAATCCCCTGTCCGTTTGTTCGGAGGCCGAATGGCTCGTTAGGTAACACTGAGGTAACAAGAGCGGCGCCGCCGGGCGGAGGTTGCTCCCAGCGCATCGGACCTGCCGCTAGAAACTGTCTCTGCCGTGGGCTCACCGGCCACCTCCGGTGCCAGACCGGTGCTCAACGTCGGGCCTGTGCGTTCTCTGCATGGATGGCCCAGGCACTGCCCTTGCCGGCCGTTAGAAACGCTCTACGGAGCCTCGTGGGTGCCCGCCGGTCGCTGAGCCAGTTCAATCAGCACGATGGCGGGGCCTCGCGCCGGGTGGATCGCGTTGCAGCCCCTCCGTGGGGTGCTCTAGGGTCGGCGCCGCGCTGCCCCCAGCGAGACGTATGCTCCGGGCTGGCGAACGATGCCCGTGTCAGCTCACGAGTGACGACGTGCGGCAACGGAGGCCTCAGGATCGCCGAGAACTTACGTGGAGGGCCGTGACACAGGTCCGAACCTCACCACCCGAGTCAACTAAGATGGCCTCTCGAAACCCCCGGTACAGATCATTGCGTGCCCAGCCACTCCGAACAACAGGTTCGCCATGCCGCTGTTTGAGATCGACAATAACAAGGAGCTCGTGCCGTTCCGGCAGCTGCGCGGCGGGCGTGAACTGTACGAGAGCCTGATCGAGGACCTTCTCTGGGCGAACCTCGATGAGTTCACCGGCGACACACTGTTTCCGGTGGCTCGACAGGCCAGTCTCACGAACGGCGGTCGCCCGGACGTCGTTGCGCTCAACCAGAAGGCAGACGTAGTCGTGATCGAGGTCAAGCGGGATCTCGATCGACGACAACTCGCCCAATGTCTGGAGTACGCAGGCTGGGCGCGGACCACGAGTCTCGACGAGTTGTCGGACCTATATCAGGGTGGCCCGAAAGCTTTCTTCACGGACTGGCAGGAATTCACTGAGTCCGCTACCCCATTGACGCTGAGTAAGACTCCCAGCCTTGTCCTTGTGGCCGGGGACTTTCATGGACGCACAGAATCGGCGCTGGATTTCCTGCGCGAGAACGGCGTGCCCGTTGAGGTGATTACCGTCGCGATCTACGAGGACCGGGCGGGCAGACGCTTCCTTGACGTGGGCAGTGATTACGAGCCCGAACTCGGGGCCGCCGCTGCGGAGCAGGGTGTTGCACACTTAAAGATTAGAGGAAGACGCGTCCGGATGGCGGATCTACTGGATGCAGTTCTCATCGAAGTGGGAGAGCAGCTTCGATGGGACCGCCCACGACTGGGCGAGTCCTACACCGCCACCGTTCTAAGAAACGGTTCCATCGAGCTGGAGGCCGGCAGAAGCTTCTCATCGCCGTCCCGTGCTGCGAAGGAAGCTGCGAACGTCGTAGCCTGCGACGGCTGGCAGGCGTGGCGTGTCCCTCGGCTCGACGGGACGCCGCTCCGAGAGCTCCGCAACGAATGGATCCAGCTGCGGGAGAGCTCGGCGATGGCTTCGCCCGCTGACGATTAGCAAACCATCGAACCTGCCGCGAAGCTCAAGAGATAGAGCCCTGAGGCATCGCCCGTGGCAAGGAATCCGTCGGGCCGTTACAGGGATCAGAGGTCGGAGCAAGTCATTGACCGGCAACCCGGAGGGAGAGCATTCCTCATGTCGTACAGAAGAGTCGCTGGTGCTTGGAAGTGGGCTGGCAAGAGGAGCGACCGGTTCCCTGTATCGCATCCGCAACCGCACCAGCACGTCACCGTTGCTAGAGCGAGGAACGATTTCTTTTTGCTAGCGAAGTCAACCACAGGAGAGGGCAAGCGTGAATGACACGGGGGGCGCGGCCCCTGGCTTCCGGTGAATCGCCGCCACCCATTACTGCAGGCGCTCCAACGGCATAGAAAGGGCCTCGGCACACTGCTGCAACGAGTACGGTTCGGAGACCCCCGATTCCTCATCGTCTTCCATGTCGCCGAGGTAACGTCCGATGTCGCCTAAGGGGTCGTCCGATTGCGCTAGCAGCACGAGGGGAATGGTATTCTCGCCTTGATTTGGGACTTAATCTATGGCTAAAGTATCCGGGATCGGAGAGCCAGACGACGATGTTCTCTTCGATGGGGACTGGCTCACCGTGAGAGCGATGCGCTTGCCAAACGGTTCGATGCCTGCGAAAGACTGGCATGACACCGAACTGGGCGAGAAAGGTACCGGGCAGTTCTTGGCCGCCTGCAAGGTGCTAGAGACCTCTTTCCGGTCCGCACGTCCGCCTGCCGGTCGTTGGGAGACCATACCGACATCCAAACATCGCTTGCACGAACTGAAGGTGACCAAACCGGGCTCCACGCCTCCCCACCTCCGGGCGCTGGGCTTTCGAGATCACCAGACGGTGTGGTTGGCGTGCGGGTTCACGAAGACCAAGAACAAACTGAAGAAGCAAGAGATTGAACAGGGCGACTCGATCACGAGCGCCTGGCGCGAAGCCACAGCGGAGGAGAAGCGTTGACCAACCTGCCGAGCAGTGCGCTAACAAACCCAGTGGTCCGACGAGCCTATGAAGAGCAGGTCGTCGTCAACGAGGCAATCGACACCTTGATCGCGCTACGCGACTCCCTCGGATTGTCGCAACGCGAACTCGCCAAGCGCTTGGATGTGTCCGAGAGCCGAGTCAGTCAGATCCTGAGCGGTAGCGAAAACCTGACGCTGCGGTCGTTGGCCGCCTTGGGTTGGGCGATGGGTCTGCGGTTCGAACTGGACCCGGTTCCAGTGCGGGATCGTACGGGAACACCTGCACTCAACGATCCTCCGGCTCCAGCTTGGCTCTCGCGACTCCGCCCCCGGCCAGGCTATCGATTCCACGAGTTCAAGATGCCAAGGACAGCGCCGAGGTGGCGGACCACACCCGCCCTTCGTGTTGTCGATGGGACGCCGATCTCGAGAGCAGCATGAGCGCGCAGTCGAACAAGACCGTTGAGAACGGCACAGACGTGCCCGAAGTGCCCGAGTACGACGCTGAAGCGGTGGGGCGCGTAGCTGCCCGCGTGGAGATTCTCAACGTCGAGTTGCTCGGCGCTTTTTTCGATCGTAGCGATAACGCCGTGATCGCTGAGGTAGCCCTACCCGAAGCCACCCCGGAGATCGGAGTTAACGTGGAATGGAACGTCGCCGAAGACACAACACTGCTGGGATGCATCCTATCGTTCGTGACTCTGTTTGATGACGAAGAAGACCCTCCTTATCGCGTCGGAGCAGGCTTCCGAGTTCTCTACGAAGTCAAGGGTGACGATCCGTTGAGTTCGGAGGACGCGAACCAGTTCGCACACTGGAATGCTCTGTTCAATGCTTGGCCCTACTGGCGTGAGTTTCTTACGAGCATCACGAACCGAGCTCAATTGCCCCAATTCGTCGCTCCAGTGATGCGGATGCCTCGAACCGCCGAACAAGATCAATAAACAAGCGAAAAGCGCACCACGCGCGAAGCAGGCCGGTCTTCGTGGCGTGTCGTAGCAAGCCCACGGATCCCACGGACGTTTTGCAGACGCGAAGGGTATAGGACGAGACGCGATCAGGACAGGGACACGATGCGTTGGCTGAACTTACGATATGCCAAGGTGCGGGAGCCGCGCATTCATCGAGCAAGTATCCCGCCGGGTTGGTCCGGGGATGTCCATCACGCAGGGGCTCATCAGGTACATCCACAAAGAGCGCTGCCTGGAAATCACCACCGCCGGTAGTGAGTACCTTGTGAAGCAAGGCGGCCAAACCAGGGCGTCATCGGTGGAGCTTCAGCCAGATTCACCCGCGGGCCGCGGCGGCCGCAGCTGATCCCGCGCGACCCCCCGAGCGGGTGCTCCAGTATTTGTACGATGCACGTATCCCGGACGAATCAGGTGTTTTGCGAATCCTCTCGGCCAGTCGCAACGCGCTCTCCTTTGTCGGGGCGATCGTGATTCCCAGCGAGTGCCACGATGGGCTGTTGGAACGATTCGATTCGCTGAAAGCGATTTGGCGATATCCCGCCGCGGAACAGATCAAGGGCTCACAGCTTGACGAGGGGCAGGTCAGGGGGACTGTGGTCACACACCAGGTCCATCCCCGCGCGTGCGGGGGAAGCGCACAACCCCTCAATCCTCTCCCGGCCCGTAGGCCGGGAGCTGCGCGACGCGGCACCCAACACCGAGAGGATGAGACGATCTTTCAGGGTCGAGGCTGGGGCCGCGTTCAGATGCAGGTATGCTTCTGGGAGCCTCGGCAATACGAGGAGTTCTGCAACGCTCTGGGCCGCTATTCTTCTGGACGTGTTGGGCCTGCCCGGCAGATCACAGCGGGCCCTCGCCTGGGTCTTCCCCGCCGAACGGCTGTACCTCGATCGCCAGATCTCCAAAGCTGGCAGCCACCCGCTTGGCCACCTCCACGGTGCCCTTTCCCCACTGGGTTGTGAATGCGTAGGTTCGACCGTCAAAGAGGATGAGCTCATCTGGGCCTGTGAAGTAACGCTTTGGGTCGATCGGCCTACCGCGCACGCTGCGTACATCGCTCAGCCTTTGGAGGAATTCCTCGTTGGAGCACTCGCCCTCCACCGAGACCCAGCTCCGGTCCCGATGGGGGAGGAACACCGCGAGTTCCTCCGGTCGCACGCCAGAGTTCACCGCGGCTCGCGCGATGTGCAGCATGAGCCCGTTCTTGGGCAATTTTGAGTACGTGCGGCCCGCCACCGTTAGGTCGTAGCACGTCCGGCTCCCTTGCCTTGCGGTTCGCTGCTCGACAGCCTTCTCACGCAGCTGCACCTGATACTCGGTCGCCTCTCTGAGCGGGACAATCTGCTGAATGTCCAGCACGAGGCGCTCATCCAGCTTGTATGGCTTCAGTCGGACACAGCGGATATCGATCGCGTACTTGCTGTTCAGCCACAGGACCGCCGTTGTGATCTCCCGCGAAAACTCTGCGGACGCCAGTATGATGGACACATCGTTGGCGAAGTCTTCCTCGACTGGCTCGTCCCATTCGAGGAACTCGAGCATCTTGACCTCGGCGTCATCATCGACGCCCGACCTGCGAAGGTAATGCTCGAACGCTTCAACCGCCTTCGCGAACGTCATCGTCGAGACCATTGCCGCATAACGGATGGCTTGGAGGTCCATGTGCCCTCCGTCTTCCGTGCGTTTCAGCTCGATGACAACCAGATTCGCTTCCCGGTCCAGGGCCAAGATGTCGATCCGGCGTCGACTATCTTCCCAGGCGGAGTACTCCTCCGCGATGACGAGCAGATCCGGATCGATAGCGGATATGTTCCTGGCGAGGACTTTTTGCAGATGCGCCTGTTCGAGAACCCCCTCGTCGGCGAAGACGGTCGGTTCAAGGGGCAATATGGTCTTCTCTCGGAACTCCCATAGACTCACGACCTACACCCTCCTTGTCCCGAGCCGTCCACACGAAGCCAACTGGTCTGTTAACAGGGGAAATTATGCGGGCTTTCAGAGGGTTGCAGATTCCTCCGCCGCCGGCTCCTCAGGGATCGCCCGGTACCTCACGCGCCCCTTCGTCTTGCGCCTCTTGGCCTTATGTGTATCTACGAGCTTCTCCAGCCCGTACACGATCGCCTGGTGGGCGAACCCCTGGCCCTGTTTGCTGAGGCTACGCTGGATTTCGGGTGCCGTCATCGACTCGCTGCTGCCGCTTAGCAACTCCAGCGCAAGCTCGTAGCTCCGTCTCCGGTTCGGTTGCTGGCGCCTCTTGCGTGCCTTCTTCCCGGTCGGCGCCTTCTTCTTCGCGGGCAACGTCGCCTTGGCCGACGTGCCCGGGTGCTGTAGCGTCGCCTCTTTCATGGCTCTCACGGCGGCTTCCAGTGAACGCAGCACCTCCTGTCCGTGATGACCTGACCCCCCAAATCGGATCCAGAAGTAATCTCACGATCTGGGTCGAAAAGGGGAGGTCAGAATGCCGACGAAGAGGCACAGTGCCGAGCAGATCGTCCGGAAGCTCCGGGAGGCTGAAGTGGAGCTGGCTCGAGGTGCGACGGTCAAGGATGCCTGCCGCAAGCTAGCGATCACCGAGCACACTTACTATCGGTGGCGACGGGAATACGGGGGACTGAAGCTCAACCAGGCCAGGAAGCTCAAGCAGCTGGAGAAGGAGAATGTCCGGCTCAAGAAGCTGGTGGCGGAAAAAGAGCTCGACCTGTCGATCCTGAAGGAAGTGGCGGAGGGAAACTTCTGAGCCCAGCTCGGCGGCGCGAGGCGGTGGCGCATGTACGGGGGCGACTGGGCGTCTCGGAGAGGCGGGCGTGTCGGGTACTGAAACAACCACGCACGACGCAGAGGTACGTGCCAAGAGGGCCGCAACAAGAGCAGATGCTGACGGAGCCGACTATGGCTCAACGATGGCTCGTGCATCCGCCTGCGATCACAGCGCAAAGATCACGTCTGGGCGTATGACTTCGTCCACCACCGGAGGCACGACGGTCGAGCTATGAGGCTGCTGACGATCGTCGATGAGTACACGCGAGAAAGCCTGGCGATCGACGTGGCGCGGAAGCTCAACTGTGAGGACGTGCTAGAGCGGCTCGGGTGGTTGTTCGTGCACCGAGGCATACCTGAGCACATCCGGTCGGATAACGGACCGGAGTTCACTGCCCAGGCGGTTCGCGACTGGCTCGGTAGGCTCGGCGTGGGGACGCTGTTCATCGAGCCCGGCTCGCCGTGGGAAAACGGCTATGTGGAGAGCTTCAACGGCAAGCTACGCGACGAGCTGCTGAACGGGGAGATCTTCTACACGCTCAAGGAGGCGCAGAGCTTGGTGCAAGCCTGGCGCCGCAAATACAACCAGGTGCGGCCACACAGCTCGTTGGGCTATCGGCCGCCTGCACCGAAAGCGACGTTGTTAAAGCCGGCTACGCTCCGCTCCGCCAGCTGCAACAACCTCTTGCCAGCACCGATTCTATGAGTTACGAAGTGGCCTCAACACTTGGGGCAGGTCACGGCCCATACGAACATGAGGGGCACCCTAGAGATCGTGGGCCGGAGGATCGGCTGGCTCCATGGGGGAGGCAGCGAGTCGTTGAGCAGGAGGCCCATGTCGCCGGCGGCCGCCCGGATGCTGTGATCGCCCCCGATGATCAACAGCGTGTTTTCCCACTCCCCTTCAGCCTTCAGCCTTCAGCCGGTCGATGAGCTGCCCGAGCCGATAGTCGTTGTGGGCCATTGCTTCGTCGTACAGGCCCTTCGCCACAGAGTAGAATGCCGTCCGGCTGATCCCCGTGGAATCCCAGGCGGGCGAATAGGGATCACGCCCGCCATAGCGACCAGGCCCGCCAACCTTACTCAGGCGCTCAAACGACTCATTCCAGCTCTCCCACGCATCCGCTGTGACAAAGAGCCCGCCAAAAGGTGGCGGCGCCGGAAAGTCCCCATGCGTGTCCGTGGTCTGGAAGGCCCAGAACGGCTGGCTGGGATAGTCCTCCCGCCAGATCCAGAACCCCTCATGGAGGTACTTCGAGGACTCCTTGCGATTACTCCTACCGAAGTATGAGAAGTCCTCCCAGTCCTCCCGGAACAGATCGACCCCACGCTGGAGATCGCTCAACGTCCCGGCGTTGGGGTTCCCCGTGAACACCGCGGTCTGGTAGCCGGCCCGGTGCATGTGCTCGGCCATGGTCACGGCCTCAGCAGGCACAGGGTAGGTGTTGCCGCCGGTCAAGCCCCCCGTCACACTCGTCTGCAGGGAAGTCATGAACGAGGCCGTCGATTGCAGGGTCCAGCCAGAATTGCTGTACGCTCGCTCGAACACGACGCCCTCCTCGGCCAGTCGCTCCAGGGTCGGGGTCGTGCGACGGTTGTAGCCGTAAACGCTCATGTAGTCCGCCGCACCGCCGTCGAAGACGTAGAAGACGACGTTGGGAAGAGGCGACTGCCCGTCGCCCGTCACGGTCGGTGCTCCCACAAAGCGACCCGCCCTCCATCCTCGGAGTCGGCCTCCAGGCCGAGCGTCACCGTCTGGCCAGCAAGGTCAGCCAGATCCACCGAACGTTGGCCCCACGCCTCCTTGTCCGCGTAGTACTCCTCGAACACCGTGGTCGGTTCACCATCCCCGGCACCATCAGGGATCGCCGTGACCCGAAAAGTCACGGGCACGTCGTCGCGCAGAACCCCCATGGCGAAGTCGAGCCGGCCGGCTTCGGGAACTCTCACCCGATACTCCACGCGCCCCGGCTTGTGCGTATACAGAGCCTGCCGATAGATCCGGTTGCGGATTTCCGTGCGCGCGGCTGCACCCGCCTCAGCGTAGTTGGCGACCTTCGGGATCAGCGTGATGGAAAGGATATCGATGCTGGCCAGATTGCGGGGATTGAACCACAAGGCGATCTGCCGAATCGATTCCTCAGGCGGCGGACGCCCCTCGAAGTAATCCAGCCGCAGCCGGTAGGTTTGCACCGTACCGTCACTTACAACAGGGGCCCCATCGCCTCCGTGCTCGAACGGATTGGGGAAGTCTGTATCCGTACCGGCCCCTTCGCGTCGATTGAAGCCGATCCAGAAGTCCCTGACATCATCGGAGTTGCGAGCACGCACCACGAGGTGCGCCAGATCCTCGTAGTCCCAATCAGGCGCCTCGAGAACGAGGCCGCCCCCAGGCCTGCCGTTCGGACCCCTCGTGCCGTCCGTCAGTGTGACTCGCAGCGCGTCGTCGAGCTGCGTGACCTCGACTGGATCTATCGTCGGGTTCCACGGGACTACCGGCTTCCAATCCTCCTGGAGTTTGTCGAAGCGCCATTCCAATACGGTCGGAGCGTCTGTGGGCACCTCAGAGCCCGCGATGGTGGCGGCGTCGAGATGTTCCTCAAGGTGTAGGGGAACCTCGGCGGTGAGCGGCGGCTGGCCTGAGTCAAGGCCCGAGCAGCTCGGGGCCAGCAGGATGGCAAGCAACAGAGCTGCACACCGGAAGTAGCAAAAGCTGCGCGCCCGATACACCTCTCCCATGCCGCCTTTGCCTAGGCGGCCCACCACCTCGTAGTGACCCCGCTTGTCGCCTATCTCCACGTGATCTCCCAGCCAGGAGGACTACCGCGACTCTACCGACTCGTTGGGCGAGCAACAACGGAAGGACTGGACCGGGGAATGAGCCCCTGGGGAACCGTGCCGGGGCGGACCCTTCGCGGCTAGGCCTGAGTCTCACAGTCAGTTTTCGATCGTCACCAATGGAGCAGTTTTGCATAGGCGCTAACAGTAGTGTCCATGTGATACCGGTAACGTGGGTCAATCTCTCTTGCGTCCCAGACCGAACTCGTTGCCTACCGCTACGACTTTGCCGTCGCGAAAGTGCACTTCGAGGAACTTCGAGCTGGCGATCGGCTTGCCTGCTTCATCCTTCAAAGTGGCGACGCGCTTTTTCGTCTTCGCATCAAAGACATCGGACGTATGGGTCCACGCGTACTGACCGTCGATGCTGAACGTTAACCACCCGTGTCCGTCCTCGGACACCTCCACCTGATCCTTCGGCTCCGGCGGCATCTTGGTGGCGTCGAAAACGTAGAACTTGCGATTCGTTTGATCGCTGACCCAGAGCTCGGTTTCATCGGGCGTGAGCGCCACTCCGTGCGATTGATGGGGGATCGGTTCGTCCCCGGCCAGAACCCGATGCATGATCTTTCCGGTTTCCAAGTCGACTACGTGGAACCCGACGTGCTCGCCGAGACACACGTAACCGATGCGATTCTGGCGATCCATGGTGAAGGGGAACACGCGGTCTTCGCCCACGTCCTTGATCTGCCGGATGATGCGGTCGGTACTCGTATCGATGACCGTCAGCATCATTATCGTACCGAGGTACGCGCGCCGGCCATCGAGGCTGACGATGCTGTTGTGGGCCTCAGGGCCGACAGGGATGCGTTTGATCAGCTCGCCGTTTTTCGCGTCGACGACTACAAGGCCGCTATCTTCCCCTGGATACCACCATCCGGTGGGAGCATAGATCTTCTTGCCATCCATCGTGATCGACGATCGATCGCAGCAACCCCCGTCGTGGTAGCTCTGCTCCCAGACGATCTCCTCCGTCTCCAGATCGAACGCCCCCAGGCCGCCCTCGGCGATGGAGTAATAGACACTGTGTGTCAAAAGGTTGCCGGTAAAGCCGCGCAGACCACCGTAATAGCCGCGTAGACCCTCCGCGAAGCGCGGCATGTCGATCCGTCGGACGAGCTCGTGGCCGTTGTCGATGTCGAAGATGAGGATGCCGGGAGCGGATCGGCGGTCCGGCGCCTGCATATACGCCTGAGCCCCGTCCGGTGTCCCCACGTAGAGATAACGCCTTATCCGGGACTGGCCTCGGGTGGGACTGGCTGCCGACAACAGAATCGTGATGATCGACGTGAGAACGATGCTGCCGTGCCGAAAGGAAAACCGTGATCCTCGCGAAGCCATTCCAAATCCTCCTGGATCTCTCGATGGGTTTCAGGCGGGCTGTCTGGTAGCGACCTCCGCACGCCGTCGCTGCTTTACCGTATCGCGCCTCGTTTCCGTGGCCTGCCTCTAGCTGGCCGTAGGCGTCCCTTCGAGCCAGCTTCCGCGCCGGCTGACGAAACCTACCAGTTGAAAGAGCGTGTCACCTTCAGAGTCACCGAACGGTCGTGGCGCCCGAAGCGGAGGCCGTCGTAGTCGCCCGCCTGACGGTAGACGAGATAGATGTCGTCGCCGACGCGATAGATGTAGCGCAGCCGTGCGAAGATCGACAGCGAGTCCGACTGACTGTTGTACTGGACCAAGGCGTCGGTGAGCCACCGGTCAGAAAAGCTGTAGTTGGCGTTGGCGTTGAGCACGTTGGTCGTGAAGCTCCCCCCGGGCAGCTCGATCCGGTTGTAGCTGAAGCTCGGCGAGATGCGGAAGCGCTCGTTGAGCCTGAACGATACGCGCGGCTCGATGGTGACGACATCGCCGTCGTAGAGCTCGCCAATGCGTGCACTGACGCTAGCGCTGAATGGGCGGCCACCATACGTGGACAGGAAGAGGAACACGTAGCGGAAGTCGTAATCCCCGGGCGGGATGATCACGTCTGGATGGATCTGGAAGGGGAGGTCCAGTCGATCGAAGTTATCGACGAAGAAGGCACCGAGGCTGTCCCCAGACTCGAGATTGATGACCGACGCCACCCACCGTCGCGCGCTGATCAACGTGCCGGATGTGTCGTGGAAGGTCGTGTCGGCGACGTTGAAGTTCACCGACCGGAGCCATGGAACGCTCGGTCGAGGGATCCACGAGCCCCGGTAGGCTCGACGAATGATGTCCTCCCGAAGAACGAATCCCAGATCGCTTCGGAAGCCGGGGTCGATGCGCATGACGTCGAAGCTGGCGCCCCACAGGTCGCTTTGCCACGAGACCCTGATCTGGCCGGCGAGCTTACCTTCGTCGAGCTCGTCGTCGGTGGTACGCGCGCCGAACGCCGAGATGTTGAGGTTGTCGAAGAAGGTGAAGCTGGCGTCGGCTCCGACGACCGTGTTGATGGCGCCGTCGGGCCTCTGGACGTTGGTCACTATGGCTCCGACGTTGGAACGGGCTAGTATGTCCTGTCGCCAGCGGAAGGCGCTGTAGTTGTGCCCGCCGCCGACCGTAGGGTCGCCGGTCTGCACATGCAACAAGCCGAGGTTGCTGGCGCCGACCTTGCCGGTCACCCGACCGCCGAAGTCGATCGGAATCGGCGCGCCGTCATCCGACAGCCCGATGTTGCGCGAGTGGAAGAGACGGATGATGGGCGGGTCGGAACTGTCGAAGCGGTCGCGCTGAAGCTGGCCGAAGCTGAAGTTGTTGGCCCCCTCGAGGAAGAAGTCGCGCTTTTCCGGAAAGAACAGCGAGAAGCGCGTCAGGTTGACGCGCTGCTGGTCGAGCTCGACCTGGGCGAAATCGGTCTTGTAGGTGAGATCGGCCGTGAGGTTCGAGGTCAGTTTCACCTTGAGCACGTCGATGCCGAGCTGATTGGTGACGTCGGATTGCCGTCCGGGGTCCTGGAACACCGACGTGGCGCCGCCCAGGAAATACGGCTTGAGGCGGAAGCGCTGCGTGACCGAGAGGTCCTCGAATCCGCGCAGGTCACCGGCCTGGGAGACGGCGATGAACTCGTAATCGCGTCGGTAGTTGCTCCATATCGCCTGTTCGTTCTTGCGCCGGATCTGGCGTTCGAAGTCGACTCCCCAGTCGGCAGCGCCGGAGGAGAACCTCAGGATCGATAGCGGGATCACGAGCTCGGCCTCCCAGCCGCGCGCGGTGATCTGTGCCGCCGCCTGCCACGCCTCGTCCCAGTCGCTATTGAGCTCGCTCTCGTTCCTGATCAGCGCGTCGTGTCGGGTGCCCAGTGCGTTGACGGTGAACTGAAAGGCGCTGCGGCCGTCGTGGAAGGTGTCGAACAGGACGGTGAAGGTGTCGTCGGACCCCCCTCTCCCCCCGCCGCTGCGTCCACCGAGCGCGTCGCGTCGCAACTCGGCCGCGAGAATGGAGCTCGGGGCGCTGTCGTAGGCGATGACGCCGACGTAGACGTTCTCGTCGTCGTAGAGAATGCGCACCTCGGTGCGCTCCGATGCTGGCTGTCCCTCGTTGGGCTCGCGCTGAAGAAAGTCGCTGGCGACGTCGGCGCCGTCCCAGATGGCCTCGTTCACCAGCCCGTCGAGCACCGGTACTTCCGGCGCGCGCCCGACCACCATGCTGGGTGCAACGCCGGGGGCTCGTATGGTGCGCGCTGCTGCCGGTACCTCGGTCATAGCGGCGGCACCAGGCGTTCTCGGCGGCGGGTTGGCCGTTCCGAACCGCTCCGGCGGCGCGACCGGCACGACGACGATCTGCACACCGCCCGAGGAACCAGGTCTCGAAGGTGTCACCATGCGCACGGGGATGACACGCCGCGCTGGCGGTGGGGGCGTCGGCAGCCTCTGCTGCAGCGGTGCAAGCTCGCTCGGCGCTTGAACGTTGACGAGGATGCCCGTTCCGGGCCGGTCGCTCACCATGCGCACCGGGATGACGCGGCGCGAGCGCGGTGGCCGGTCGGTTCGTCGTTCCTGCTCCCGCGTGCCCTGGCTCTGGCTCGCGGAGTCAGTAGGGGCGCTGCCCGTGGGGGTTGGCTCCGCCGCTGAGGGTGGGGCGATCGTCAGCACGAGCGTCGTGCACACGAGTAGTGGACGCGCGCACGCGCGCACGGCGAGGCCGTTCCACGAAGCTGGAGAGACCGGCGACAGCATTACTCGTTACGTTACAGTTTTCAGGCCCGCGGGCTCGACAGTCGATTTCGAGCCGGAGAGCACTACGGGTCGCGCGTGGCCGGAGCTTGGCAACCGCGTCCTGACGTGCTGGGAGATGACCGCGATAGCGGGGATGGCGAGTGGCTCGCTAACTGACCCAGTCGAGCAACTCGCTAGCTGACCCAGTCGAGCAAACGGTAGTAACGCGCCGCGAGCGGGATGAACCAGGGCTCGTCACGATAGTAGAACTTCGTTTCGTGGGGTATTTCCGCGAAAGGACTCGTCGTTATTTGTGCCGTTAGCAACTTGCCCACTTCCGTACCGAGATAGGTCGCGATCGTTAGGCCGTGTCCACCATAGCCGAAGGCATAGTGCACACCATTGACGCGGCCGATATGCGGCATTAGATCGAAGGTGATGCCGAGCCTACCCGTCCAGCTGTGGGTCAAAGCAACGCCCTCGAGCTGCGGGAACGTGTGAAGCAATTGCGCCTTCAGCGCGTCCGCACTTCGCTGCAGGTCGAGGTCCGTGCTGAGGTCGTTACGGCCACCCCAAAGCATGCGCCCGTCCGGTGTCAGGCGGAAGTAGTTGAGGAAGTTCTTGGAGTCGTAGAACATGCGGCCCTTGGGGCTCAGCTCCTCTTGCAGTTCCCGTGGCAAAGGCTCGGTGACGATGATGTAGCTCCCGACTGGAAAGACTCTCGGCTTGAGAGCCGGCACGAGCCGATCCGTATAGCCGTTCGTGGCGATGAGCACATCCTGCGCTTCGAGCATACCCAGGCGCGTTTGGAGATCGAAGCCTTTGCCTCGACGTGTAATACGCTGCACGTCCGCCTTTTCATGAAGATGGGCGCCATGATGTGCGGCCGCCTTCGCCAGGCCGTAGACGTACTTCGCGGGCTGGAGCCCTCCGCTGAAAGCATCGGTCAAACCGCCGTGGAAGACGCGGCTTCCGATCTCGGTGTAGAGGTCGGAGGGAGCCACCACCGTGACCTCGTGTCCGAGCGTGTTCCGGTACCACGCGACGCTTTTCTGCATGGCGGCAAAGTGCGCTCGTTTGCAGGCGAGGTAAACATGGCCGTGACGCTGCCAACCGCAGTCGATGCCTTCGGTCGTGACAATCTCTTCCACGAGGTCGATGGCATCCAGCGACGCCTGCCAAAACGTCCGGCCTAGAGCCTCGCCGTACTTAGCGAGGATGGATTTGATGGGGCGCTTGATGCCAGGAGTTGCCAGGCCGCCGTTACGAGAGCTCGCTCCCCACCCTATGGTCTCCCGCTCGAGGACGGAGACGGTGGCCCCACTCATCGCGAGCACGCGCGCCGCGTTGAGACCCGTATAGCCGCCACCGACAATCGCAACGTCAACCCGTTCCGGCAGGGTGGCCGAGACCGGCAAGTCGTCGGGCCGCGGAAATTGGCTGCGCCAGAAGGGCTCGGTACTCAACACGCTACGGATCCTTGGTGAGGTCGGTCCACGGCGTGCCAGACAGCGCCGGGCAGCTCAGCGGCTGCGAAGGGCCAAACTACCATTGAAACGCGTAGGTCATCTTTGTGGTCAAGGACCGGTCTTCGAGTCCAGAGAACTCGCCGCTGACACGGCGTGTCTGCCGATACACCAGATAGAAGCTGTCGCCGATGCGATAGATGTAGCGGAGACGACCGAACACCGAGATCTCGTCGGTCACGCTGTCGTATTGCACCAACGCGTCGGTGAGCCATCGATCTGAGAACGAAACGTCGGCGCGCAGTCGCGCCAGATGAACGACGAACGACCCGCCGGGAAGATTGACCCAGTTGCGGCTGTAGTCGGCGCGCAGGCTGAAGTTCTCGTTCATCCTCAGGCTCAACCGCGGGGTTAGGAAAAGCCTGTCGCCGTCGAAGAACTCACCGGTCCGGATCGACAAGCCACCGCTGACTCGCCGACCCGGATAGCTGCTGAAGGTGATCGACCATTGGTTGAAGTCGTATCCGCCAGCGGGAATCGTGACGGTCGGATGAACGTCGAAGGGAACATCGAGCAACTCGAAACGATTGCGAATGGTCGCGAAGAACGAGTCGCCAGACTCGAAGATGACACGGGTCAGCAACATGCTGGTGCGCGTCACTAGCTGCCCGTCAGTCGTGGTGTTGCGATCGAAGACCGGATTGATCTCCACTTGACGCAACCACGACAACCCCGGCCGCGGCTTGTAGCTGCCGGTGAGCCTCTGTTTGATGATATCGGTGCGAGGGATGAAGCCGAGGTCGGTGCGAAAGTCCTCCTCGATCACCATGATCTCGGCGTTCGCCTCCCATAGATCGCTCTCCCAGCGCGTTTGGAAGTGTCCGATCCAGGAGTCACCCTCGACCTCGTTGTCGCGCGCCGTGGCGGCGAAGCCGGAGATATTGAGGTGGTCGAGAAAGGTGAAGTTGGCATCGAGACCAGCGACCCGGTTGGTGTCCCCTCCGGGCCCCTGAACGTTGGAGACGAAGGCACCGACGCTCGATCGAGCCAGCAGATCCTGACGCCATCGCAAGGCGCTGTAGTTGCGGCCCTCGCCGAACTGCGAGTCTCCCGTCTGGACGTTCAAGAAGCCGAGGTTTCCGCGACCGATCTTGCCCGTCAGCTTGGCGCCGAAATCGATCGGCAGCGAGTTGCCATCCTCATCCAGGCCGATGCGTCGCGAGAAAAACAGTCGCGATGGGGGCGGGCTTCCGAGCCCGCCTTCCGTGTTGCCGAAGCTGAAGCTGTTGGCCGCCTCCAGGAAGAACTCGCGCTTCTCCGGGAAGAAAAGCGAGAATCGCGTCAGGTTAACCCTCTGCTCGTCGACCTCCACCTGGGCGAAATCGGTGTTGAACGTCAGCTGCGAGGTGAGGTTTGAGGTCAGCTTGATCTTGAAGTCCTCGATGCCGAACGCGGCAGAGCTCTCCGAGATCGGGGCCTCCCGCTGCTGGAAGGAATCGTATCCACCGAGCACATAGGGCTTGAGGCGAAAACGCCCCGTCAGTCGCAGGTCCATAAGGCCCCGCAACTGGCCCGCCTGGGAAATCGTCGTGAACTCGTAGTCCTGGACGTAGTTGCTCCAAACAACCTCCTCGTTCTTGCGACGAATCTGGCGCCGAAAGTCGATCCCCCATATCGGATTGCCCTGCGCATAACGCAAGCTGGCCCAGGGAATGCTCATCTCGGCCTCCCATCCCCGGTCGGTGATCTGGGCCGCCGCCTCCCAGCGCTCATCCCAATCCTGATTGACCTCGCGCTCGTTTCGCACCGTCGCATCGCTGCGCGTGCCCAACGCGTTGACGGTGAACACGAAGGCGTTGCGATGATCGTGAAAGGTGTCCAGGATCACGCTCACGGTGTCGTCGGATCGTCCGGCCGCTGCGGCTCCGGCGCCGTCTCCACCAGTACCTCTGCCCGGCCGCTGGGTGCGAAGCCGGAGGCTGTCGCGTCGCAGCTGGGTGGCGCGAATCCCGCTCGGGTCGCTATCGAAGAGAACGAACCCCAAGTAGAGGTTGTCGTCGTCGTAGAGGATGCGAACCTCGGTTCTCTCGGATGCCGGCGCTCCCTCGATCGGCTCCCGCTGGCGGAATTCAGAGGCCACGACCGCTTCCGTCCAGACCTGGTCGTCGAGGCGACCGTCGAGCGTCGGCGCGACGGTCACCCGGGTTGCAGCGACGGACTTCTCCGCGTCGACGGCGCCCGGCACCTGTGCCCCCGCCGTGATCCCTCCAACGGCTGCCTCGGCCATTGGGATCCACGCTGCCGGAAGCAACGCACAGGTCACCACCAACAGGCGCGCGAGGCGCGTAGGCACAGCACCGCCATGGTTCAAGGAGCTTGTTGTCACGGGCGCTCCAATCTCTGGAGATCCACATCGCTTTCGGTAAGCAGATCCCCCGAAGCGGTATTCTTACCAGATCGCTGCACGCCGACGCGTCCGCACAGAGGCGGCACGCTCGTTTGTCATCACTTCAACGAGTCGAGAAACGCCATGATCTTCAGCATCTCGTCGAGGGTGATGCGGCCGGCGGCGGGCTGCATCGCGCCCACCCCGCCGGCGTAGATCACCTCGAACATCCCGACGTCCGTGGAGACGCGCGCGTGAGTGTATTGATCGTCGACGAGGCTCGACCCGATGCGGCCGGTACCGTCCTCCAGGTGACAGGAGGCGCACTCCTGGAGATAGGTCGTCCTTCCCTCGCCGACGGCCGTCGCATTCCCGTTGTAGGGATTCAGCCCGGAATCCCGGAATTGCCGGATCGTCGCGGACAGGCTTGCCTCCGGCTCGCTGTTGAAATCCAGCGGCGTGTCATCCAAGGCGTTCCGAAACACCAGGGGACCGCCGCCCTCCACTGCGCCCGTCGAATCCGCGGTGACCACTCTTGCGACCTCGGTGCCGGGCCCGACTTCCCTCGACGGGACGATGCGCCAGAGCGAGCCCGGCGGATTCGCGGCGGGACCGCGGTCCGACGTGTAGAAGCAGTTGCAGTTGACGGCGAGGACGAACCCGTCTTCGTCATAGCCGCCGGCTGTGAACTGCAGGTTCGTCTGCAGGAGCTCCTCGAGCTGCCAGCGCTCGCCGTCCCATCCGAGACCGAAGACACGCCCCGAGCACCAGTCCCCCACGAGATAAACCCCGTTCATTCCGCCGTAATTCGCCACCCCCAGTCCCTGCACCGAGCAGCCAAAGCCTCCCGTGAGCGGCGCTGCGCCCGGGTAAGGGACTTCGTGCGGATACTCCGCTGCCGGCAGCAATCCCACCTGCGGGCACTGGTCGGAAGCGCCCGTCATGGGGTAGCACTTCGTTCCGTTCATCCTCGGCCAGCCATAGTTTTCTCCTCCACGGCTCGCCGAGGGCTGGAAGATGATCTCCTCCCAGTGGTTCTGTCCGACGTCGGCGATGTACAGATCGCCCGTCTTCAGGTCGAAGGAGAACTCGTATGGGTTGCGCACCCCGTAAGCCCAGATTTCCGGGCGTCCCCTCGTCTTGATTTTCGAGAATTCGAGCTCCGAGATTCCGAAAAGCTGCATCAGCCGCTCGTCACTGGCGCTGGCTAGGGGGTTCGTCTCGGGAATTCTGTAGGGGATGCGATCGTTGTCGGAGGTGTCGACGTCGATCCTGATCATCTTGCCGAGCAGCGTCGAGAGATCCTGCCCAGCCTCCAGTGGATCACCTTCCCAACCGCCGTCCCCGGACCCGATGTAGAGATAGCCGTCGGGACCGAACTCGATCTGCCCGCCGTTGTGGTTGTAGTACGGCTGCTCGATCCGCATCAGGACCTTCGCGGTCTGGCGTGTGCGCTCCGCCGTCACGATGTTCGGGCTCTCGGGGTCGACCTGGAAACGCACGATCACCCCGTCTCCGTTGAACGGCAGCGACGCGTAGTGCGCATAGAAATACCCGTTCTCCCTGAAACTGGGATGGAACGCGATCGCGTAAAGCCCCTGCTCGACGAAGCCCGTTTGCACGTCGCTCCCCAGGGGATTGATGTTGGTGAGATCGAGAAACGGCTCCTTCTGTACTCGCCCGTCCCAGTGGACGATCCGCACCCGGCCGGCGCGCTCGACCACGAAGATCCGGCCCGTGCCGTCCCCGGCGCTGGCAACATTGGTCGGGTCCTGAAAGCCGTCCGCGATCTTGACGAGCGAGATCTGGACGTTGCCCGGCAACTTCCCTCCGGGCCGGGCGACCTGCACGGCTGTCGCGGGCAGGCGGGACTGCTGCGCCACAGCTGCAGAGACCGGGACAAGAAGTATCAGGGTTAGGATCCGAATCGTCTTCATAGCCATCTCGCTGTTCTCCGGTGGACGGCGGTCACGATGGCGCTCCCGAGCCAGGGTGGGTAAGCGCCTGAAGCCTATCGCTGGAGCTTACGTGGATCCAAGGGAGAAGCGAGGCCGGCGAGCAACACTCGGCCCAGGGCGACGCGGGCGTCCAGAGGATGGGAACGTCGAGCGGTTCGCGTGGCTCGGGCCCACGATGGCCGAGAGAGTTCGTTGTCAGCTGCATCGTGAACCCGGGCGTGATCCGCCGGATCGAGGCGTCTTGCTTGAGCCGTCGTCCATAGACGGGGTCGTAGACGGTGAACGAGAGCCCGACGTTTCGGACCGGGATCAGAAGACGCACCCCCACCTCGAGGACTGCGATGCCGAGCAGTAGGCTGACGGCGAGCAGGCCCGCAGTCAGCCACGGGCTGCCCGGTGCCATCTCGCGCCGACGTTCCACAGGATCGGGTCTGAGCAGCCACGCCGTCAACTTGGACGTACCGGCGTGCTCACTGTTCGCTGATCGCGTAGAGGTACTGGTATCCGCGCAGGTAGATGTTGTTGTTCACGAGGGCGGGCGAGGCGTCGAAGCCGTCATCCAGCGTGTTTGTGGCCAACACCTCGAACTCCGCCCCAGAACGGACCACCACCGTGGTCCCGTCGTGCCCAGTAAAGTACACGCGTCCCTCGGCCGCCACGGGCGAGGAAAAGACGCTCGAGAGACCGTCAAGCCGCTGGTTCCGATAGTGCGGCACGCCTGTCGCGGCGTCGAGCGCCGACAGGACACCTGAGTTGCTCTTCAGGAAATACAGAATGCCATCGATGAGCACCGGCGACGGTACGTACGGCGTGTCACGGTCCAGCGTCCAGACGATGGCATCCGTCCCATCGACGTCGCCGCGCGCGCCGGCCACGCGGATGGCCTTGAGGTCGTTTCCCCTGAAGCCGCTCATGAGGAACACCAGACCGTTCTCGTACACCGGAGAGGGAATGGCGTTCATCGTCAGACCGTCGCTTTCCCAGACGACGCTCCCGTTCTCGAGGTCGTAGCTCCGAACGCGCTCCATGGCGGGCACGATTACCTGCGGGTGTCCGTTGACGTCCAGAATGATCGGGGTCGCCCACGTGTCGATTTCATCTCGCGGCACGCGCCACAGCTCTTCGCCCGTGCGGGCGTCCACGGCGATGACAGAAGAGTTCCCGTGCAGGTGGTCCCAGACGATGACGAGCGTGTTGCCGAACAGCGCCGGCGTCGATCCCTCGCCGAACTCATTCCGCATCCCCTTGTCGCCGAAGTCCGTCTCCCAAATCAGCGCGCCGTCCATGTCGTAGGCGTAAAGACCGAACGACTCGAAGTAGGCGTAGACGCGTTCCCCATCCGTCACAGGCGAGCTTGATGCCCAGGTGCTGTTGGCCGGGTGTCCCGCCTCGTGCGGTTCCTGCTCGCGCGCGATCCGTTCCCAGATTGTGCGACCTGTTTCTCGATCGATCGCCATGACGACGAATCGATGCACACCGCGTGATGCCTCGCCTCCCCGCGGGTCGTGTTGGGCATCCCCCGCAAGGTCCGCCGGGACCGCCGTCGTCACGAAGATACGATCATCCCACACGACCGGTGAGGCGAAACCTCGGCCGGGAATCTCCACTTTCCAGCGGATGTTCTCAGATTCGCTCCATGCGAGGGGCGGGTTGGCGGTCGGCGACACGCCGGTGTTGAGGGGGCCGCGCCAGCGCGCCCAGAACTGGCCGCCCGGGGCTTCTTGCCCCTGGGGAGTAGCCGCCACCAGCAGAAGAACGCCGACTATTGCAGTCCCCGATTTGATCATGCCAGTCTCCTCGTGGGTCTCCTCGTCGCCGCGAGATGGCTGACGAGGTGCCGTATTCTAGCGTCCGTGAGATGCGCCCCGCATCACCACCTTCCGATTCCCATTCTTTGGATCAAGTACCCCAGTGCTGGTATCATCGCCCTCCTGCTCGGCGGTAAACAGCAACGCCTCTCCGCCAGGTAGAAGCTGAGGCCACCCATGCCTCTCCGGCCCGTGGTCGAGCTGGGTCAACGTTGCGACGGTCCGCCGCTGACCGCCACCGAAAAAGCCGCGGCGTCAGCTGTCAGGCTCTGCAACTTCACCAGGCGAGGATACGTGCGATGAAGCCACACAGTCTGTTGGGCGGGCTCGTAGCGACGCTGGCGATCGCGACCGCGGCCGTCGCCA
Source organism: Acidobacteriota bacterium (assembly GCA_965205505.1). Lineage (GTDB taxonomy): Bacteria > Acidobacteriota > UBA890 > UBA890 > WLXD01 > DASCOT01. The sequence goes on along the minus strand of CBDBHB010000008.1, from coordinate 1,066,810 downwards.
CTCAAGCGTCCGCGCCCCCGACCGTCGCCACTCGAGCGGCGGCGATGAGCCCAATCAACCCGTCCGACACAGGTACGACGATCATCCTCACCGGCAAGGACCTCACGATCGACGAGGTCGTTGCGGTAGCGCGCCGCGGGGCGAAGGTGGAGTACGGCACGGCGGCACGTCAGCGCTCGCTCGACGCCTACAACCTCCTGCTCGAGGGCACGCGCCAAAACATCCCCATCTACTTCTTCAATCGTGGCGCTGGTTCAGGGCGCGAAACGGTCATCTTCGAGGGGGACGCGCTCCGGCCCGACAATGAGCAGCTGCTCAAAGATCGGCAGCTCGCCAGCTTCCGGCGTGGTGCGCGGTCGGGGGTCGGCCCGGTGGTCGGGGAAGAGGAAATCGTGCGGGCGATGATGGTCGTTCGCGCCAACACCATGGTTTACGAGTCGGCCTCGCCAGGTCTCACGCAGATGCTCATCGACCTGATCAATGAGCGGGTCACGCCTGTCGTCTGGTCGCGTGGCTCGCCGGGCGAGGGTGACCTGCCGATGATGTCCAACGTCGGCGGGACGATGGTTGGCGTCGGCGACGCGTACTGGAAGGGTGAGCCCATGACGGCGGCAGAGGCCCTGGAGAGGGCCGGTCTGGACGAGCTCGAGCCCTTCGCCGCCGACAATGCGGCCCTCACCAGCTCGAACGCCTATTCGGCCGGCCAGGCCGCGCTCCTACTCCATGAGGCCAAGCGCATGCTCGACTGGTCGGAGCTGACCTTCGCAACCAGCATGCTCGGCCTCAACTCGAGCATCACGCCGCTGACCGCCGTGCCACAGAAGGCAAGGCCTTTCCCGTTCCAGAACATGCAGGCACGTCGCCTGCTGAATCTCATACGCGGCAGTTACCTGTTCGACTACGAGGAAGACGGCGGCCGGATCATCCAGGACCCGCTCAGTTTTCGCGACTACAGCCAGCGAAGCGGCGCGCTATGGGAGGCCTACGATCGGCTCAAGCGCACCGTCCTGATCCAAATCAACTCGTCCGACCACAACCCGGCCGTGGTGCCCGGCGCCGCACCGAGCGACTCGTGGGAGCTCGACACCCCCTGGCTAAGACGCTACTACGTGGAGCCCGGGCCGTACTCGGACAAAGGCGGCTACATCCTCTCGAACGCGAACTTCGTGGCCCAGCCCATGGCTAACGACTTGCAGGCGTTCTCGATGGCCCTGGCGGAGAGTATGGCCAGCTCGGTGCAGCGTGTCATGCGCTTCCCGGACACGTTTTTCACTGTGATTGCGCCCGCCGATGTGCTCTCCGCGGAAGTGCGCGCCAAGGCACCTTCGCGGGGCTCGAGCTGGTCGATCTCGGACCTGATGGCCGAGATCCAAACTCTTACGAACCCAATACCGGCGCAAGGCCTCAGCCTCGTCCGAAATGTCGAGGACATGGAGTCGTACACTCGCCAACGTGTAGCGCGGGCTCGACAGGCCGTGGATATCGCCCTCCGAATCACCGCGGAGGAGATGCTCTCGGCGAGCTACTGGGTCGAGGTCCGCAAAGCGGAGAACCCGGCCCGTTCGTTCGGTCGGGCCGCGGAGGACGCCCTGGCCGGCCTACGCACCGTTCTGCCGTGGCAGGCGGACCAGCGGCCACACATCCCGGCCGGAGAAATCGTTTATTCGTACATGCTGCACACTCCGGCGGCCAACTACATGGGTGCTGAGGAGGGAAGCGTCATTCACCCCTGACCGTGGCCCCGGCAAGACGTCGGAGCCCCTTGATGGCGACATCACGATCCAGCGTCGTATCGCGGGCTCGGTACACCTGGCCCATCCCGTCTGCGCCGAGGAGCGCTTCAGGAACAACCGAGCAGAGGTTTCACACGAGCCGACCCAACGGAGCGAGTGTCAGACGCGCACGCTCGAGTCTGCTTCGGACTCTACTCCGACGCCGAGTGCGCCATGCTCGCAGCCACCAGGTCGGTCAATGCCTGGCCAATGGCTTTGAACACGGTGATCTCTTTGTCATCGGTTCGTAACGTGGCCGTGCCCGAACACATCTCGGACAGCTCGGCGACAACGTCTTCCTTCGTGAACACTCCCTCTTGGATAGGCACCAGAATCTCACCGGCTTCCTTGAAGGCGTTGACGTAGCTGTCCACGTAGACGCGGCTCTTGGTGATCGTTTCGGTGTCACATTCCCGCTTGTCGGCGTGGTGGTTGCCGATGAAGTCGAGGTGCGTGCCCTCTTTGATCCAGGCACCTCTGACCAAGATGTCGGGAGAAGAGGTGGCGCTAACGATGATATCGGCTTCGCCGCAGGCGGTCTCGAGGTCTGTAACTACCGAGAATTCGATGTCGGGTAGTTCTTCCGACGCTCGTGAGACGAGAGCTTCGGCGTCGGCCACTGGGGGCATGCCATCGGGGTTTCCCCAGACCATGATTTTCGCGAGGGGGCGCACCGCGGCATTGGCTCGGATCATGTAAGTGGACAGGTTGCCCGTGCCCAACAGCAACATGGTGGACGAGTCCTCGCGGCTCAGCAGACGTGTGGCCAAGCCCGAAACGCCGCCTGTGCGCCAGAAGGTGCACGTAGCGCCGTCCACGAGCGCCAAGGGCACGCCGTGGGGCCGGTCGAAGATCATGATCTTGGAGTAGAGAAGATCGTGCGGCGGTGAGTTGCTCGGGAAATAGGTGAACGCCTTGACGGCAATGATCTTGTCGTTCCAGGCGGGCAGCAGCGCAAAGGCGTCGAAGTTGTCGTCGGCGTCATCGAGCAAGAACACCTGGCGCGGCGGCTGGTTGTAGTCCTTGCCGAAAGCGTCGTGCAAAGCGTCGACCAATTCGGGATAGCTGAGTGCGGCATGTACCTGGTCGGCACTGATGATCTGCATGATGCGAGCCTCTCTTGAGAGTTGTTGTGAGTGCGGTCTTGTCGGGCAGCATCAAGCGCTCGCCCGACGTTCAATCCCGATCGAGATACTGTCAAGTTAACTCGAAATCGGCAACAAACGCGTGACCTCCGAAGCGCGAGTACCTGTAGTGCTGATTACTCAGCCAGTCGTCGGAGCCAAACGCGTCGCGCCTGCCGGAGCTGTCGAATCAGGGTGAAGCGCGAGGTCAGCTAGCGCCTTCGGGCCAATTCAGAATAGTGTTCGCGATCGGAACACGCATCGCGTTCCTCAACAACGCCCGCATTGGCTTTTCCGACGAGACCGACTGATGGATACGCTACGAGAGTTGGGATGAGCGCGCCAGGGACAGGGCTCCATCGCGCCATCGGGCTGCGACACGCCATTGCCATGGTTGTCGGCACGATCATCGGTGCCTCGATCTTCGTACAGCCATCCGAGGTCATCGGGCAGGTGCCGTCGATGGCCGGCGCGGCGCTGGTCTGGCTGACCGCCGGCGTGCTCACCATGTTCGGCGCTTTGGTCATCGCCGAGTTGGCATCTTCGATGCCGGCGAGCGGGGGAGTCTACGTCTACCTGCGCAGGCAATTTGGTGACTGGCTCGGCTTTCTCTGGGGCTGGGCGATGTTCTGGGTCATGCACTCCGGGATCATTGCTGCCCTGGCCATGGTGTTCGCTTCCTACGCGGGCTTCGTCGTGCCGCTCGACGACACCTCGACGCGGATGGTGGCGGTAGCGACCATCCTGGTGTTGTCGGCTGTCAACTACCGCGGCGTGCGGCACGGTAGCAATCTCCAGGCCGCGTTTACCCTGGTCAAAGTGGCTGCGATCGTCTTGATCGTCATCGTCGGGCTGGCGTTGGGGCAACCAGCATCGCAGGACGCGGTCGACGCCGGCGCGGCGATCGATTCCGGCGTGAGCGGAGTTGCTGCTCAGGGCTTCGCGATCCTGGGCGGCGGCAGTCTGTCCGATTTTGCCCTCGCCGTATCGGCGGCGCTGTTCGCCTTCGGCGGCTGGCACATGGTGAGCTACAACGCCGAGGAGACGATCGAGCCACACACCACGATTCCCCGTGCTCTCTTCTGGGGCGTGGCTGTCGTTACTACCTGCTACATCGCTCTCAACGGTATGTATTTCTACCTGCTACCCCTCGACACGGTGATCCAGTCGCAGCGAATCGCAGCCGATGCAGCCGCCACCGTGCTCGGCGACCGGGGCGGCAAGGCGATGACCGCACTGGTGCTGTTCTCGACCTTCGGAGCCCTTTCTGGAATCGTTCTTTCGGGTCCGCGGGTCTACTACGCGATGGCGCGGGACGGTCTCTTGTTCGGTTGGGTCGGGAAGGTGCACTCGCGATTCCGCACGCCTCATCGAGCCATCATCGTGCAGGCGTTGTGGTCGTCGGCACTGGTGCTTACGGGAACGTATCGAGCATTGTTCACGCGCGTTGTTTACACGGAGTGGATATTCTTCGGTGTCATGGCGCTGGGCTTGATCAAGCTGCGAGTATCTGCGGCGCCGTTACCCGCGTATCGCCTCGTCGGGTATCCGTTCACACCGATCGCCTTCGCGCTCGCCGCGTTCGCCATCGTCATCAACCACATCGTCAACGATACTGCCGGAAGCCTGTCGGGGCTCGGCATCGTCGTGGCCGGTCTGCCTGTGTATATGGTCTGGACAACTCTGTCTTCTTCAGCGAGATCCGCATGATCATCGACTTCCACAACCATTACTTCCCACCCGACTATGTCGAGGCGATCAAGGCCGGGCCCAGCAGTTTCCGCATCACCACCGACGACCACGGCAACCCTGTGTTGCACTCGCCTGGCGACTACAACGTACTCGTGCTCGGCCACCGCGACATCGACTATCGCCGTCGTGTCCTCGATGACGCCGGCGTCGACAAGCAGGTGCTCAGCTTCACTGCCCCCGGAACCAGCATCGAGTCGCCGCAGCGAGCCGCCGAGCTGGCGGCGGTGATCAACGACGGACTGGCCGAAGCCGTGGCGGCGCAGCCCGATCGTTTCGCAGCGCTGGGGCACCTGCCGCTCAACAACCCTGATGCTGCCGCACGAGAGCTCGAGCGCCTCCTCGAGCAACTCGAGCTCCCGGGCGTGATGCTCTACAGCAACGCCAGCGGAGTAGCGTTGTTGGATGAGCGCTTCTGGCCGTTGTACGAGCGCGCCAACGACAGCGGTGCCGTCGTTTACATCCACCCCACATACCCGCTCGGCGTCGAGGCGATGGAAGAGTTCATGCTCATGCCGTTGGTGGGATTCCTCTTCGACACCACGTTGGCGGCAGCGCATTTGGTCTTCGCCGGGGTACCGGAGAGGTTCCCGAACATCCGCTGGGTGCTGTGCCACAACGGCGGGGCAATCCCGTTTCTTGCCGAACGACTCGACCGCGGCTACGAGGCCTTCCGCCGCTGCCGGGAGAACCTGCGCAAGCTCCCAAGCGAGTATCTGAAAGACTTCTACTACGACACGGTCAACTTCGATCCGGCGTGCCTGCAGCTGACCATCGAATTCTCCGGACCCGGCCAGGTCGTTGCCGGCAGTGACTATCCCCACATGATCGGCAGCCTGGAGAAGATGAAAACGTCGATTGCTGCGCTGCAGGTCTCGGAGTCCGACCGTGCTGCGCTTCTCGGGGGCAACGCGCGGCGGCTGCTGGGCTTGTGATCAGGTCTCGACGCCCGGGGCGGTGAGTCGAGCCACGATCTCGTCGACCACCGCTTCTGCCCGTGCCTGGATCTCTTCTGCAGTTTGATCCTGGATCGGATGGGGTACGAATACCGCATCGAGATCGGGGCGCCCCAGCCGGCTCGCCTGGATGCGGGCGGCCACTCGGAACTCGTCTGTGACGATGGGAACCGTGGGAACACCTCGGCTCTCGAGCGCGACGCTGTCGTGCAAACTGCACGTTGTGCACGACCCTCAGTCGGCCAGTGCCTCGATGACTCCGTCGGCAAGGCCGAGTCGCTCCAGGAGCTCCTCCGGGGCGGGCTTCGTGTAGGTTGGCTTGGTCTCTCGTACGAAATCCACCACGCCGTGGCGTTCGCGCAGCAGCTGCTCCAACCGCTCCAGAAGCACGCTGCCGCCGCGCTTGCTGATGTCGAAGAGCGCGATCGTCTTGCCCTTCAGCTGGTCGAGACGCGGCGCCGCCGCCTGAGGGCTTTGTGCCGCCTCGTCGAGTGGACTTACCAGGATCTCTGACATGACAGGGCTCCAATGAAATGGCCGGGGAATGGTCTCACCACGCGACCGGGTAAGTAACGATCTGAGTGCCGCCGGGGCCCGACGGCCAGCCGCCGATCACCGCGGAGAACTTACCGGCGGTGCCGCCGGCGACGACGATTCGAATCTGGCTCGGGTCGCTGAACTTGCGGTAGTGCGGCTCGCCGTCGATCACGATCTCTTCGTAGGTGTGGCGAATCTGCGTTCCCTCCGTGCCATCGTGATCGAATGCCCGCAGCGGCACACCGGTATGCTCGAACAAGAACTCGCGCGCGCTCGCTTTCGAGAAGCCATTGGTCGCCAGTGTTGCGGCGTGTTCCGGAGAGACGATCAGCACCGCATCGACCCGTCCGCATACACGCCAGCTCCAGACCACCGCGAGCGCCGCGGCAATTGTCCGCAGGAGCGAGGCGCCCGCCCGCGCCGTATGCTCGCTGACCTCTTGAATCCCGGCCGCTCCGAACAGCGTGATCGTGCTGTCCTGCGGTCCGAACCCGAGCTCGACGTGCAGGGGCTCCCACGGGTTCGCGGCCTCATCTTCGGCGATGCAATAGGAGAACTGTCCCGGATTCCCGAGCGTCGACATATCGATCTCGCCCGGCAGCGCGCCTCCGAGATTTGCGATCAGCAGCTGAAACGCGCGGCCGACAGAACTGTTCGCTCGGGCGGTATTGCCGAACAGCCCCGCTCCGCTGCCGAACCCGAGGCGCTTGACGATTTCTCCACTGATGATCGTCAGCGGCGTTGCCGAATGCGTCGTCGCCTGCAAGCCGTGAAGGTTGAAGCGCTCGTCACAGGCGGCGCGTACTAGCGGCACCAGTACCTCCATGTACGCTGGCCGGCAACCGGCCATCACCGCGTTGGCGGCGATCTTCTCGACGGTGGCCGCTCCGTAGCACGGCGGAATCAAGCCGACCACCTGGTCGGGGGACAGCGGTGTTGCTGCCAGTAGGCGATCGACCCGAGCGGCCGTTGGCGGAACAACCGGAAGGCACGGAGAGAACCCAGCCTCCATGCAATAGTCGTACAAATCGGTATCGTCGTCGACGGCGATGCGCGTGGCGCGAGCTCCCGTCTCTGGGCGTAGATCGATGGGAGCCGCACGGTCGAGTGTGATGTCCACCGGGGGCTCGAGATGCCGTGAAGCGCAACCGGGCTTGCTTTCCGGCGCGCCGTCGTTCGGCTCGGCGATCGTCTGGGGCTCGAGGTTCAGCGCCACGAGCATGCGGGCGGCGATCTCGTTGAGGTCGCCTTTGTGGAATCCCATGCCGGTGAACTCGATACGTCCGTCAGTGCCTATGAGGATTAGTGCGGGCACGCTGGATAGTTCGAAGAGACGCGACACCTCGAGGTCACGATCGAGCAACGTCGGCAGCTCGATGTGCAGACTCTCGACCATCTGCCGGGTGTCGTCTTCCGGATCCTGGGAGATCGCGATGACGCGTCCGGGGTTCGAGCCGAGTGTCTCGTCGAGGCGCTTCAAGTACGGCACGACCAGCCTGCAGGTCGGGCAGTCGGTCTCGAGAATCGCCAGCAGTACCGGGCCCCTAGCGGTCTCGCTGTCCGAGCTCCAGCGTTCTCCTCCGGCTCGCGACAACGCAAAGCTCGGAGCTAGATCTCCCACGGCGCGCACCTCAGGTGCCTTCCGACGGGCCGTGCTCACCAGAGAGCACGGCCCTGGCTTGCCGGCGCGCCCGTTTAGCCAGCACGAAGGCGAGCCCCAAGGCCAGGATGACGGTGACCAGCGCGATCATCATCGGTACGAGCACGATGTGTCCCCGAGTTGTGGTTGGCGTTGCGACGATAGTACAGCGTCTACATCATCTGGTCGGCGCGGCCTGCTAGAGCCTGCTAGAAGGGAATGATCGTCGAGACGGCGACCTCCGTCGGGGTTTCGAGCTTGAGGGTCACCTTCTTGGTGACCCAGTCGATCTCGATGGTGCCGTACTTCGATTCCGGTTTGTTGATGATGTGTCGGTCCTGCGTTGTGTAGGCAGAAATGTTGCTGCTGATCACCCCTGCCTGACCAGTCGGAATCGTCGCTCCGGCGGGCGCGCAATGGCCCCATGCGGCGGGGACGCCGTTCCCGTTCGCGTCCAACTGCGTGTAGCACCATGGCGCCGTGCGGTCTGCCCTGGTGCAGCCTTCATAGGTCGTGCCCGTATGGCTGAACGGAAGTTTGCACCGGTTGTCGTACGTTCCGTTGCCCTGCGTGTCGGCCCAAACCGGAAGGCGGTTCGGGCTGGGCACATCTTCTGGGAAGTTCTGATCGAACCCGGACGCCGTCACTTCATAGAAAGTCACCGCCGGCCCCTCCGCGGCGGAGGGCGGCGTCGTCTTCTGCAGCAGCTCGCCCCAGTGCTGATCCCCGGAGACGAAAATCACCAGCTTGGTCTTGCCGGTGTTGACGGCTTTCTGGGCCAGGCGTAGCAACCGTTCCCGCTCTGCCGGCATCTCGGCCCACGATTCGTACTCCGTCCCCGAATCGTTGGTCTCGTCGAGGTTGGCGATGGCGGCGTTGAACTCCGTACCGTCCCCGTACGCACAATAGTCCGTCAGGGCTCTGTCCCGGTTGAGCGGCGGCAGCACTTGCGTGCCGGAGGCGATCAGAGTGATCTCCGAGGTCGCACTCATCTGTCGCTCTAGCCACGACCACTGATCGTTCCCCAGCATGGTGGAGACGGCCCCCTGGCAGGCGCCGTATTCGAGGAAGGTCGGGGAGCGATGGTAGCGGGCGTCCAGCATGATCACGTTCACCCGGTTGCTCTGCGCTGCAGACCCGAACAACGTGGCGTTGTAGACCCCGTCTTGCACGCCATAGCGGACATCGTCGGTCGGCACGTCGAAATGGCGCAGGAACTCCAATTGGCTTTCGGCGCGGCTGGAATAGTTGTCTCCGGCGTTGTTCTCACCGAAATCGTGATCGTCCCAGGTGGCCATCACGGGTATACGCGCCTGAAGAAAAGGCCGATAGGTGGCGCCGTTCTTCTTGGCGTCGTAGGTGTCGCGCATCTCGGCCATGTCCGTCGTGTCGGCGTAGACGTTGTCCCCGAGCCACAAGAACAGGTCGGGATCCTGGGAGGCCAGGCGACTGATTGTCGGCCCGGTGGTCCCGGTGTCGTCGTGCCAGCAGGAGCCGAAGGAGATGGTCTCCAGATGGGACGAAGCGTCAGGCTGGGTGTGGGGCCTGACTCGCGAGCACGCCCCCAAGGACACAGCCAGGACAACCGCCAAAACTGCTGTTGCCCAGCAGCGAACCGGATGGCCGGGAGAGAGAACAGTTCTGTTGGAACAAATCAGGGCGCTCATTCGCTAATGTCCTATGGCAAAGATCGATCCGATTACGGGATCTGTTCCGCCAGGGTAGTTGATCATGGTCGCGGTGGGCTCCGTTGGTGCGATTCTACGGCGGAGGTCGCACCTCGACGGGTGCGGGAGCTCCGCGAGGATCGCCGCGGGCCGAGCATCAAGCAAGGAGCGTCAGATTTGAGTACCCGGCACGAGCTATTGAGGTTTCCTGGGGCCTCCGGCGTCCAGCTTGCTGCCCGCCTCGACAGCTCCGTCGACGAGCCCCGGGCGTATGCCCTGTTTGCCCACTGCTTCACGTGCTCAAAGGATCTCAAGGGTGCTCGCTGGATCAGTCAGACGCTGGCGTGTCGCGGTATCGGCGTGCTGCGTTTCGACTTCACAGGCCTGGGTGAGAGTGAAGGAGATTTCGCCGATACAAACTTCTCTTCCAACCTCGAAGACCTGGTAGCGGCCGCCAACTTCATGCGCCAGCGGTACCGCGCGCCGCAGATTCTGATCGAACACAGCCTCGGCGGTGCGGCGGCGCTGGCCGTTGCGCATCGTGTTCCGGAGGTGCTCGCTGTTGCCACCGTGGGTGCACCCAGCGAGACAAGGCATCTGAGCGAGACACTGGTGCGCATCGCGCCTGCCCTCGAGGAGAGCGATGAGGCCGAGGTCGAGCTCGGCGGCAGGCCCTTTACTATCAAGAAGCAGCTACTGGACGACCTGAAGGCGCACAAGCTTCACGAAGCGATCGCCACCCTGGATCGAGCGCTGTTGGTGATGCACGCCCCGACGGACGCCGTTGTCAGTATCGATCACGCCGCCAGGATCTACGACGTGGCTCGACATCCCAAGAGCCTTATCTCCTTGGATGGTGCTGACCATCTGCTTTCGAAGGAACGGGACGCCCGATATGCGGCCGAGCTGCTCGCCGCCTGGGCCACTCACTACGTTGACGCGCGAGTCTGATGCGAAAGCTTCTGAGCAGCGATCTGTCGGCAATGATGTCCACAGACTAACCTTCCGGCCAGCCAGGTAGCGTCGTTTGGACGACCATGATCGGAGGAAGAAATGGTACTCGCTCGAGGTGCTCTTCTATCGGTGAACGTCGGTGGTGTCCGCGAGTTCGACTTCAATGGCCGCCCTGCCGTCAGCGCGATCTGGAAGGCGCCGGTCGCGGGTCGTGTAGCCGCTCGCGGGGTAAATCTCGAGGGCGACGACCAGGCCGATCGCGCCGCGCACGGTGGGCCCGACAAGGCAGTCTACGCCTACGCTATCGAGGACATGCGGTGGTGGAAGGAGGATCTCGGGCGCTCGCTCGAGTATGGCGAGTTCGGCGAGAACCTCACGACGGAAGGTATCGACGTCAACGGCGCGCTCGTCGGAGAACGTTGGGAAATCGGGGATGCTGTCCTGCAGGTCACGGAGCTACGTATCCCATGCTGGCGACTCGGTGTGCGAATGGAGGACAGGCGTTTCCCCCGCCGCTTCTCTCAGGCCGGTAGGCCGGGTGCTTACCTGCGGATCGCTGTCGAGGGCGACGTGGGCGCCGGAGACGAAATCCGAGTCGTCGAACGGCCTGACCATGACCTGACCGTTGGCGATGTCTTCCGTATCTATACAAGCGACCGAGACGATGCGGGGCGGCTCCTCTCGGTACCCCAGATATCGTCGAGCTGGAAGCGATGGGCCGAAGAGCGGATGGAGAAGAGCGATCTCCGCCGCGCTGATTCGCACGATCCAGGGTGCTGCTAGGAAAGTGTGACGGGTCTTACGATGCGGAGACCGCCCGAACAGGTTGATGCTAGAATGGCCTTCAACGCCTATTAAGATCCGCTGTCGGCTTTCAGCTGCAGCGGCTCTGCTCGGCGGCCCGGAGCCCGGAGTGGCGGGCGGGGCGGCGTCGCGCCACCTGGATGTGACGCGGGTCCATTGACCCACTCGCGGCGACAACAGGACCTCATCCACTACCTCCCGAGGTCACGCTGCCCATCGTTCGATCTGCCCCCCCGTCTGTTGTGCGGGCAGGAACGTAACGACCGCTTGGTGCGCACGAAACGTGCGCCGATACGGTGGAGACCCAGTTCATTACTATGGCTTCACACCTGACCGATTCTCCGGCCGGCTTCGACCGGTTCGGCTTCGATTCTTCCATCCTCCGAGGGGTGCTCGCCGAGGGCTTTGTCGAGCCCCGACCCATCCAGGCCGACACCATCCCCGCGGCCCTCGCGGGGCGCGATGTGCTGGGCCTCGCCCAAACTGGTACCGGCAAGACGGCGGCCTTCGCGCTGCCCTTGCTGCACCGCCTCGGCCGCGATCGACGCCGCGGACCGCGCGCGCTTGTGCTGGCGCCAACGCGCGAGCTGGCGACACAGATCGGCGATGAGATTCGCGCGCTGGCGCGCTTTACCCAGATGCGGGTTGTTACCGTCTTTGGCGGCGTATCTGCTCATGGTCAGATCCAGGCTCTGCGTCGGCATCCAGAGTTCGTGGTTGGCTGTCCGGGCCGCATCCTCGATCTCATGGGGCGCGGTGTGCTCCACCTCGGGGAGGTCGAGAGCGTCGTGCTAGACGAAGCCGACCACATGTTCGACATGGGCTTCCTGCCCGACCTGCGACGCATCCTGGCGGCGTTGCCGCCGAAGCGACAGAACCTACTTTTCTCTGCCACCATGCCTGCAGAGATTCGAGCGCTCGCCGACGTGCTGCTACGGGATCCGCACGTCGTCGAGCTGACGCATTCGGGCCCGGCAACGACCGTCGATCACGCTTTGGTGGCTGTTCGCGAGGATCGTAAGCGCGATCTACTCGAGCGCATCCTGAAGGAAGACGGCTGCGAGTCGGCCATCGTCTTCACGCGCACCAAGCACCGGGCACGCCGCCTGGCGCAGCAACTCGACCGGGCTGGTCATCGTGCCGTAGGCCTACAGGGCAACATGTCACAGTCGCAGCGATCGCGCGCCATGCAGGGCTTCAGGAAGCGAACCTTCGACGTGCTGGTTGCAACCGACATCGCGGCGCGCGGGATCGACGTGCAGGGTGTCTCGTACGTCATCAACTTCGACGTGCCGAACACGCCAGATGCCTACACGCACCGCGTCGGTCGTACTGGGCGCGCGGAGCGTGAGGGCCGGGCGCTGACCTTCGTAACGCGCGATGACACGGCGTGGCTTCGAGCCACCGAGCGTAAGCTCGGCAACCCGATCCCACGGCGCACGGTGGAGGGCTTCGAGGCAGAGCGCCTCGACACGGGCGATCGACACGGACCTTCTCGCCGGGCCGGCGGGCGGGGCGGAACCACGCCCTCACGATCCGGCGACGCCGCGCGGTCGCAGGGACACAGACGCCGTCGGCGCGGCTCGGCGCGGCTACGGCGACGTCAACGTTGACCGCGACGCGACGCGACGGCCCGTCCCTGGTATCGCCGTAACCCTTCGGGCGACAGGGGGTTGCGCGCGTATGCTGCGTCGTTCCTCGTCAACGATGGGGTACCCATCGCCTCCTCCTCTCTCCTTGCCTGCACTTCGCCAGACCCTGTCGCCAGACCCACCACACTTTCACCACGGCCTGCTAGCAGAATCTCTTCACCACGGCCTGCTAGAACTCGCTCACATACGACCCGCGGCAGGTCACGTTTGCCAGCCGTTGTACACTTGACTCTCCGGCGGCGTGCCGCAGCTCACCCGAGCTGTCAGCGCGCATCCATGGAGGCTTACGCATGCGGCCCGCTCACGACCGCGATCGACCCCAGAAGCCTGAGGCAGCAGCGGCGTCCAAGAGGCTGGGCGTGCTAGTGAGCGGCCTGATCGACGCCGGTGTGATTGTTCCGCCGCTGCCGTTGGAGAGGATGTACCTCGACAGGCAGCTCGAGGCTCAGATCGAGCTGGACGGAACGGTGACCTGCATGGGTCGGTGCTTTGACACGCTTTCGTCGGCCGCCAGCCATGCCCGCAGCACTTGCAGCGAGTTGTTGGGAGCCGGGTCGCATCGGCTCTCGAGCAACGGTTGGGCGTTCTGGCAGTATCGGGATGAAGAAGGTGAGCTCGAGAGCATCGGTAGCCTCAGGAGCCGTTTTCTACGAGGCTAGGGCGGCCGACTACAGCGTCTTCAGGTATTCGATCAGCTGCCAGCGCTGCGTCGCCAGCGCTGCGTCCTGCTGAGTCGCTGCGTGGCGTACTCGTGGCCGATGCGCGAGTTGCCCGGTAGCGATGTATCAACGCGAGTGCGCCCTGGCCCGCGCCGCGTGTCAAGACCGATCCGGACGGCATCGAACTCTCGGCCGCCAACGTAGAATACGCGGCGGCGATCCTTGGCCGGCAACAACAGCTCGTAGAGATTCATCACCGATCCGTTGTGCAGGAACGGTGCCGTAGCCCAGATGCCGTGCAGCGGTCGGGCCTTGTAGCGGATGAGCTCGGAATTCCGGCCACAGGCTTCCGGCAGTGGCGATGAATGAGAATCGCTTGCGGCTAGGGCATGGCTCGCGTCCGCAGCCCCGGACCACGTGACCTTCGTCGGGGATAGAAGCGTTCCGAAAGTGACATGCGCGACTCCGGCAACGATAACGCGGCCGGAGCGGCGCCCTACGCCGCTTTCGGCACACCCCATCGTTTGGTACCTATTCCGCCGGCTCAATCAGCGGCGCAAGCGTCGTCTCGATCATCAGACGCGCGCTTTGCGGCCGGTAACAGATCGTTTCGCTGCAAACCTGATAATCGACGAAGATACTCAGCTCGACCGGCGGTTGGCCGTCGGCTCCACCGGATTCAGAAGACCCCCATAGCTCGGTGGTTCCGGTGATCGGAACGGCGATATCAGCGACCTCCTGGTAGACGTTCAGCGTTACACCGAGAATCTCGAACTCTTTCGGCGTGGTCGGCGGGTAGGCCGGCTCGCCGATTCTCAGGCCACGAGCCGGTCGAACGTTGATTCTGGTCGGATAGAAACCGTCGGGGAGTGGCTCACCGTAGAGGTGAAATCCTTCGGCCAGCTCCAAGCGAACATGGAGTGTGTTGATGACCTCCAGTTTCAGATCCGCATCCGATAGGAAGGCGGTGACCCTGACTCGGTCGCCCTGCTCGTTGGCTTGGGGCGACTCCTCGTGTAGCAAGACCTTTCCGAGGGCCTTGTCGAGGATCGTGCCAGCCGACTCGCGGGTTGCGTAGTGGCGGCTGAAGAACTTCTCGGTGACGACGCCGAACTCGTCCGCAACATACGTACCCGGGAACGGGACCCCGTAGAAGTCGCCGGCTCGGGGATCTTCTGGGTCGATGAGGGTGTTGAGAATGCCGAAGCGTCGGATCACCACCGAGCCGACATCCGAGAGCAGGTCGTAGGTGATCCCGTAGCGGTCCGAAAAGCTCTTGAGCGCCTCTTGTGGATCGTAGCTGATGCCATAGACATGGATTCCTGCCGTGTCGAATTCCGTGATCTGCTTTTGCAGCTCGACCAGCTGCGTCATGCAGTACGGTCACCAGACCGCGGACCGATAAAAGACGAGCACAGCTTTTTGTCCTGCATGGTGTTGCTGGAAGTCGATTGCCTCACCGTGCTGGTTCGGCAGGGTGAAATCGGGGAGTCGCTCACCGATCGCCGGCCCGGTCGGGAAATCAGCCGAACCGGGATGCACCACGCCGGGATGGTCGATCGACACACCAGCCTTTAGCCCGAGCTCGTCCACGAACGTGTTACTCGGGTCGCTCACCGTTTCGTGCGCGGCACGCAACGGTGCTGACTCCGGAGCCGGATTCGTCTCCTCTGAGGATCCAGGCTCCTGCGGCGCGCAGGCAAGCACGACGCTCAGAGCGATGACCGCCGTCGCTGTTGTTCGCTGCTCGATGAGATGCATCTTCATCTTCTTAGCCGCCTCCTTGCCACGCCCGCCTCACTTCCACCAACGCTTGCTGGCGCTCCGGCACCTCGCTCGCACCCTCTAGGCTAACCGGGATGAGCGCGTTCCGGGTAGCGCCCGGGAGTGATCCGCCATCCTGGTGGGCGGCGTCGGTTCGGAGACACCCGGGCGGCAGCCTGGATGATAACCGTCGCTTGCGGTTACACTTGCGCGCGTGTCCCACTCGGGCAGTCTTGGGCGCGTCGCGCTCGTGAAAGGACCGACGATGTGCGGAAACCTTCGTAGAGCGCCAGTCCGTTCGGAGGAGCAAAGATGAACGTGAATCTCTGGACCTCGTTGTCGCTCAGGCGATGCGCCATGGCTACCGCAGTGATCTCGTTGTCGGTGGCGACGATGTTGTCGCCCGCGGCGGCGCAGAGCGCTGTTTCCGATGCCGTACAGTGGCAGGTGCCCAGGACGCCGCATGGTCACCCGGATCTTCAAGGGAACTGGACCAACGCTACGCTTACCCCGGTCGAGCGCCTGCCAGGCCTGGGGCCCGTTCTCAGCCGCGAACAGGTTACCGAGATCGAGGCGGGTCAGGCGGCCACCGTCGCCAAGGGCTCCGCGCCGAGCGACCCGAACCGCCCGCCGCCGACGACGGGCGGTACCTACCCCGTCTGCATCGATACGGCTACTGGCTGCTACAACGAGGTCTACCGGGAGCCCGGTGAGCGCGTGGCGGTAGTGAATGGCGTGCCCAGGAGCTCGCTGGTCACGACCCCAGAGGATGGCGTCGTGCCGGAGCTGACGCCCGAGGGACGTCGGCGGGTCGAGGAACGTGCCACGCTCAGGAGCCAGTTCGGCCCGCACGATCATCCCGAGCTCCTGCCTCTGGCGCAACGCTGCCTCGTGTCGTTCGGCTCCAACGCCGGTCCGCCGATGCTCCCCAACTACTGGTACAACAACAACTACACGATCGTGCAGAACGCCGATCACGTGATGATCATGACGGAGATGGTGCACGACGCCCGGATCATCCGGCTCGGTGAGCCCGCATCGCTTCCGAACGACATGCGTCCCTGGTTCGGTGACTCATGGGGTCGTTGGGAGGGGGACACGCTGGTGGTCGAGACCACCAACTTGAATCCCGATCACTTGTTCCGCGGTGTCCCCCGCTCGGAAGACGGGAAGGTGATCGAGCGCTTCACCCGAGTCGATGAGGAGACCATTCTCTACGAGTTCACCATCGACGATCCGACGATGTATGCGAGCGTCTGGGGAGGCCAGATTCCGTTCGAGCGTTTCGACGAACCGCTCTACGAGTACGCCTGTCACGAAGGCAACTACTCCCTCTACAACGTGTTGAGCGGCGCGCGCTATGAGGAGACAAGCGAGGGACAGTAGCAGGCTGATGTTTATCGCTGTTGCTCGGTGCCCTCGATCCGCGCGATTCCCGAAGCGGCGCTGTTCAGCGTTGCCTGCGCTCCCAAGTAGATCAGGCGGGTGTCGTCGGGGGCCTGAAAGAAGCTGAACCCATCGCGGTTCGCCCAGCCCAGGGGACCCCCCAGCGTCAGCCCCGCCCCCAAAGTGGCGTCGCGAATCGTCGTCACGATTGCTTCGAACTCCGGATCGCCCTGGCGCTTGCCCGAGAAGCTCCCGAGGTCGGTGGCTGCGGCAAAGATCGCGTCGACGCCGGGAACGGCGGCGATCGCATCCGCAACGGCTACACCGGTTGTCTGCTCGATCATGGCAACCACCATGATGTTGTCGTTGGCGGTCGCACGGTAGTCGTCGCCCCAAAGCGCTCGGTACTGGCCGCCGCCCTGGCTGCGCTCGCCCACGGGTGGGTACTTCGCGAACCGAACCGCTCGCTCCATCTTCTCCGCCGAGGCGACCATCGGCACGATGATTCCCAGTGCGCCAATGTCCACCGCTTTCTGGATGTCGCCCTCCGTGGCGTCGGGCACGCGGATGAAAGGAATGGCCGGCGCCCCTCTGCAGGCCCAGATCATGCGGGCGACGTCCTGAAAGCCGAGCGGACTGTGCTGCATCTCGATCCAGAGGAAATTGAACCCGGCGTTGGCCATCGCACAGTAGATGTTCGGATCCGGCGACGAGACGG
This sequence comes from Acidobacteriota bacterium, assembly GCA_965205505.1. Taxonomy (GTDB): domain Bacteria; phylum Acidobacteriota; class UBA890; order UBA890; family WLXD01; genus DASCOT01. The sequence goes on along the minus strand of CBDBHB010000008.1, from coordinate 1,049,429 downwards.
TTCCGCCGACCACCGACTTTCCTTCCATCAGTTTCTGCTTCACGGTGTTGTAGATGCGCACGGGCGACTCCTGCGCTTGGGTGCTGGAAACAGCCAACGAACAGACCACGGCGACCGCCAGGATCCATAGGGCGACTCTTCTCGCGGACATTTAGCCTCTCCTCGAATGCCCGGACGCTGAACCGGACTTCGTTTGGGCCGGGCCTGATCCGGTGTTCGGAGATCAGTTCCCAGCCGACGGGATCATGGGAGCGCGAAAGCAAGGAGCTCCTGCTTCCAGAGCCCCATTCCTCCAACGGCGATGACAAGGTACTGCCGGCCGTTGTGTAGGTACGTCATGGGTTGTGCGGACGCAGGACCCGGCAGCTCGAACTCCCACAGCAACGTGCCGTTCTCCTTGTCCAGGGCGCGAAGACGCGTGTCCTCCAACTCCTCCGTTGATGCTTCGGAGCCGTAATCCCACCATGCCGACTCGCGGCCCGGGGCGCGCCCCTCGCTCAGGAAGAGCAGACCGTTCTCGGTAACGAGAGGGAACCTGAACCTCGGGCTACCGAGATCGGGCAACCCCAGTGGCTGAAGCGTCGGATGATGCCGCGGTCCTTCGCCCACCGGAACCATCCACAGATGCCGCCCCTGATCGTTGAGTCCTATGGCTGTCAGTCGGCCATAGGGCGGCTTGGTCAAGGGCAACCCCTGCGGGCCCGAGCCCCAGGCGTACTCTTCCCGAACGAATCGAAAATCGGTCGATGAATCCGCCGCGCCGAGTCGGTAAATGTCGACTTTGGACAGGGAAGGGACGTAGAGAACGCCGGTTTCGGGGTCGAATGCTGCGCCACCCCAGTTGGCTCCCCCGATTCTTCCCGGCATGATCAACGTGCCCTCCACTGACGGCGGTGAGTACAGCGGGCCATGGTTGTACTGCTGCAGAATCGTCAAGGCCTCCTGTCTGAGCTCCGGCGTGAAGTCGATGACGCTGCTGGGCGTCACGCCTTGACGCTCGAAGGCTTCCGGGACGGTCGGAAAGGGTTGCGTCGGTGACAGCATCTCCCCTTCGACGGTCGGCGCGGTGGGGACCTCGTGTTCCTCTATCGGCCAGACGGGCTCGCCCGTTTCCCGATCGAACACGAAGGTGAAGCCCTGAGCGACCGCCTTGATCTGTCGGCCGTTTACCTCGATGTCCGCCAGCACCGGAGCCGCAGGGAGGTCATAGTCCCACAGGCCGTGATGAGTCAGCTGGTAGTGCCAGACCCTGCGGCCCGTTGCCACATCCACGGCGACCAACGATTGGGAAAACAGGTTGTCGCCCGGGCGGTGGCCGCCGTAATAGTCGTTGGTCGTTCCGCTGACCGGGAGATAGACGTAGTTGAGCTCGGGGTCATAGCTCATCAGCGTCCATACGTTGGCGTTTCCATGAGTGTCGAGGGCGTCCAGCGGCCAGGTGTCGGCACCATGTCCGGCCGGCTGCGGCACCGTGTTGAATCGCCACAGCTGCTCGCCGGTCCGCGCGTCGTAGCCCAGGACATCGCCGGGCGGGCCATCGAACGCGATGAGCGCGTCGACGAGGTTGGAGCCGACCACCAGCACATCCCCGCAAACCATGGGCGGTGAGCTGACTCCATAGGCGAGCCGGTTGTCTCTACCGACCGTGCCGCGCACCAGCGGGCGCGAGAGGCCCTGGGTCAGATCGACAATGCCGGCGTCCCCGAAATCCGGGTCCGGACGTCCGGTCTCGGCGTCCAGTGAGATCAAGCGTCCATCGCCCGTTCCCATGTAGACTCGCTGGGTGCGGCCGTCCGACCAGTAGGCGACGCCGCGGTGAGCGAACGCCCAGTTCGGTGGTGCGTTGCTTGCGGGGTTTTCGGATGACCCACGACGGGCGTTGTGTTTCCACACGCCGGGATCGTAGGTCCACAACGACTGCCCGGTGGCCGCGTCGATCGCTACGACCAGATGGTAAGAGGTGGTCGTGTACAGGACGCCACCTGCCATGATCGGGGTGGCCTCGTGCAGAAAAGGCGGTCGTAGCGCGGGGTTCGCGGCGCGTATCGCCGCATCCGGTGATTCCCATCGCCACGCGATGCGCAGATCGCTGACGTTGCTCTTGTCGATCTGATTGAGCGAAGAGTACTTGCGGCTCCCTGGATCGCCTCCGTGATGGAGCCACTCGCCCTCGGAGCTCGCAGGCTGGATGCCGGCCGGGGCAGTGCACGACACGACCAGAAGGATGGATGTGATCCCCATCAACCTCGCGCGCAGTGGCTTCAGGCGGTGCACGATTTCCCTTTACCTGCTGTCCGACAGACGGCACCCTTTCACGCGGGCCGAATTCGTCGGCAAGATTGCGCTATTGGATCGTAGGAAGCCAGGGGAGCCGATGTACTTACCTGCCATGCCAAGCTCGTCGCGACGGGCTGCAGATCGACGCGACGTCCTCATCTGTCTGCTCGGCATGTTGGCGCTGGGGCTGGCGGTAACCTCGCAGGCGCTGTCCGGACTGCCATCCCAGCCATCCGACGGGCAGGAATGGCGCCAGTTCCGCGGCCCGGGGGGACGCGGCATCGCGGACGACTCCGCCCTTCCGAGCAACTGGAGCACAACCGACAACGTCGTCTGGAATGCCCCGGTTCCGGGTATGGGCTGGAGCTCGCCGATCGTCACCGGCGAGCTCATCGTGGTGACGTCGGTGATCAGCTCCGCTCCGGGGGAGGAGCCCACTCCGGGGCTCTACTTCGGCGGCGAGCGACCGACCCCCACGGACCCCCATCGCTGGGTGGTGTACGCCTACGACGTCGAGACCGGTAAGCTGCGCTGGGAAACGGAGCTGCACCGTGGTGTTCCCGATACACCCCGCCATCTCAAGAACAGCTACGCTTCCGAGACGCCGGTGACCGACGGCAAGCGGATCTACGTCTACTTCGGCAACATCGGTCTGTTCGCGCTCGATCTCGAGGGCAGCGTGGTGTGGGAGCGGCGCTGGCCCATGGTGCAGACTCGTAACGGCTGGGGAACGGCCGCCTCGCCGGCGCTGCACGAGGGACGCCTGTACATCGTCAACGACAACGACGACCAGTCGTTCATAGCCTCCGTGGACGCCGTCACCGGCGAGGACTTCTGGACGGTGCTACGCGACGAGGGGACCAATTGGGCGACGCCGTTCATCTGGGAAAACGAGGTGCGCACCGAGGTGGTTACTTCGGGCACCGATCGGGTGCGGTCCTACGATCTCGACGGCAAGCCGCTCTGGGAGTTGGGTGGCATGTCGTCGATTACGATCCCGACCCCGTTCACGGAGTTCGGCCTCCTATACCTTGCTTCCGGTTACGTAGGCGATGAACATCGACCCGTCTTCGCGATCCGGCCCGGTGCCGGTGGCGATATCTCGATCCTCAAGGGAGAGACGTCGAACGACCACGTCGCCTGGTCGCTACCGCAAGGGAGTCCCTACAATCCGTCACCGCTCGTCTATGGCGACCAGTACTATACGCTTTACGATCGCGGATTCATGACCGCCCACGATGCGCGCACCGGTGAGGAGATCTACGACAAGCGGCGTATCTCGGCGGCCACCGCCTATACCGCGTCACCCTGGGCGTACAAGGATCGCATCTTCGCCGCCAGCGAGGATGGCGACACTTATGTGGTCCGGGCCGGGGCGGAGTTCGAGGTGCTCGGGATCAACAGCCTCGACGAGATGATCATGGCGACGCCGGCGTTGGCGCGCGGCAGCCTGTTCCTGCGCACGGCATCCCGCCTTTATCGCATCACGGAGGCAGGCTCGTAGGGTCACGCCTGATCGCGATGGTCTCCTGTACCGGTGGTGTGCGTCACGGCGGTCACCGGAGGCCGGATTCGCGCTAATCGGTCGGCGTGCGAGCGCCACGCAGTCGGAACACGAACAAGGCCGAGTTGCTCGCCGGCCGTGGTATCTCCGGAGTGAGCCCGTAGAAGCCGCTGGTGCTGCCGGTTGGCACCGCCAGGTATTGAACACCGTCGACGGCGTACGTCACGACGCTCCCGAGAACCGGGGTCGGTAGGCGCGTCGCCCACAACTCCTCTCCGTTTCGCGAGTCCAGGGCCCGCAAGTCGCGGTTGATATCACCGTGAAACACTAGGCCGCCGCCGGTGGCGACGACCCCACTGTGCGAGGACCCGCGCCCGTCGTGACGCCACAGCTGGCGCCCGGTCGCGATTTCGATCGCCATCACCGCGCTGACGTTGCCGTCCGAGTTCGGCGGATGGCGCAATCTCAGGCTAGCGCTGTCGTGGTAGGCGCCGGCCTCGGGAGATACGTCCTTGAGCGTGTAGTCCATGCAGGTGTTGTTGAAGCCGACGAAGAAGACCCCTGCGTCGGGATCGATCGCAGTCCCGGGCCAGTTGCGGCCGCCGGCGAGGCTGGGGCAAATGAACGTTGTCTCACCGATGCCGCCCATCAGGCTCTCGTTCAGATCGGCGCGGCCGGTCGTCACGTCGATGTCCGACACGACGTTCTGGTAGTAGGTCTCGCGGGCCCAGAGCAGCCGCCCGGTTTCGGCGTCCATGGCGCGAACGATTCCCGATTTTCCGAACATGCCGAACAGCATCTTCAGCGGCTGCTGAGGTAGTTCGTCGGTGATCCACCGGACCTCTGCGGGGTCGGGTCGCGCCTCGGCGACGACCACGTGCCGCTCGAACACGGTATCCATGTCGAAGTTGCCAGCCGGAATGTGCTGCTGCGCCCACTTGATCTCACCGGTCACGGTGTCCAACGCCAGCGTCGAGTTGGTGTGGAGGAGATCACCGCCCGCCGCCCGCTGGGCCCGGCCCCACGGGATGGGAACCGCCGTGCCGACGAACAGCGTGCGCGTCTCGGGGTCATAGGACGGCGGCATCCAGACGGAGCCTCCGTATCGTTCCGTGCTCGGAATACCGCCCCAGCTCTTCCCACCCGGTTCGTCGGGCGCGGCAATCGTGATGCGCCGCCAGATCTCCGAGCCGTCGTCCGGGTCGTGGGCGGAGACCCAGCAGCCGCCCTCGTTGATCATGTAGCAGCCCGACATCGGCGCGATGATTCTGCCGTCGGCAACGATAGGCCCGGCCGAGTACCCGTAGCCCTCGAAGTGGTCCGCGACCTCTGCGTCCCATCGCACCTGGCCGGTGCGGGCGTCGAGGGCCACTAGGTGTGCGTCGCCGGTGGCCAGGATGATCATGTCCTCGTAGATCGCGATATTGCGGTTCGCGTAGGCGAACCGGAACAAACCGTCCGGGAGCTCACGATCGTAGCTCCAGAGCAGATCGCCGGAGGCGGCGTCGAGTGCCTGGATGATGTCCGCCGACTGGTTGAGGAACATCACGCCGTCGTGGACCAGCGGCTGCACCTGGGTCCGGCGGCCGTTCATCGCCCACGCCCACACGAGCTCGAGCTCGGTGACGTTGTCGCGGTTGATCTGGCCCAACGGCGAGTAACCCAAGAGCGCGTAGCCGCGCCTATGGCTCAGCCACTCGCCGTCGGGCGGGTTCTCGAGGTCCTCGTCCGTCACCGGCGACAGATTGCGAAGCAGAGGTGGCAGCGCGCCGGGCGTCTCGGTGCGGAAGAACGTCTGCGTGGTGCCCTGCTGAACGCCACGGGCGGCAGAGCTTTGTCCGGGCTGCGCGCCCACCACCAGGGCGATCAGCAGGATCGTCGAACCCAACCGTCGTCTGCTGCGCACGCTGGCCAGAGGCCTACTCCTCGATACCGGCCGCACAATACACGGCACCCGGGGATCCTGTCGTGTGGCTGTGGAATTGTAGAGTCTGCGGCAAGCGGACGGTACGCTGACGGAGAGCGACGGGGGCAAAGCGTGAACGAATCAGGAGTCCCGGGGCGCAGCTTCCGGGCCCACCAACACTGCTACCTGGGTCGTGCCGCCGAGGCGCTCGCCACTCTCGAGCGTCTAGAAGCCGGTGTCCCCAGCGTCGTACCGCGTCATCTCACGATACTGCGGTTGTTCGCCATGTCTGACCTCGGGCTATGTGATCGGACAATCGAACGCCGTATCGCGACACTCCACGCTCCATCGCGTAGTCGTCGGCCGGCCAGTTGAACGCCGCAGCGCCGACCCGATCCCGATCGGGGTTTTCGGCCTCGACCACGACTTTGAAGCGCCTCGACATCAACTCCCTTCCTCGTCGAAGGCGGAGATCTCGATCTCCTTGGCGGTGATGAACTCCAGTAAAGCGGGGGTTCCCTTTCGGGTCTTTCGGATGCCTCGTAGGATCGCCTCGCCGATCTGCCCGGGCTCGGTGACACGCTCGCCGTAAGCCCCCAGCGCGCGCGCAAGATCAGCATAGTTGCCCGAGATATCGGTGCTGCGGTATTTCTCGGTGGCGACGCGCATGACCGGAATCTCGATTGCCATCGAGGAGTTGTTGAGCAGAATCGACAGGATCGGAATGCGTTCGCGCACTGCGGTCTCGATGTCCATACCCGTGAAACCGATGGCGGCGTCGCCCCAGACGTTGATGCAGAGCTTGTCGGGCTCGGCGAGCTTGGCCCCCATCGCCAGGCCGAGGCCGTAACCGAGCTGCGTGGTCTTTCCCCAGCCGATATAGGTAAGCGGCGCGATGCACTCCCAGAACGGCGACAGCTGGTCACGCGGGCTGCCGGCGTCGTGAGTGATGATCGTGTGCTCACGGTCGACAGCGTTCGAGAGCTCCCAGATGACACGGTACGGCGAGAGCGGCACCTGGTCGGACGTGAGCTTGGGCTTCCACGCCTCGAGCCAGGCCTGTTTCATGTCGGCAATGTCGCCGTGCACGGTGCCGGCACGCTCAATGGCCCGGGGGTGGGCTCCGGCCCGCAACTCGGCGAGCAACGCACGCAGCGTGAGCTGGGCGTCGCCGACGAGAGCGTGCTGCACGGGCACGTCTTTGTTCAGGTCGGCCGGGTCGAGCGTGGCGTGGACGATCACGGCGTCGGTGGGGATCGTGACGCCGTACGATGTGCGCGTGAAGCTGCACCCGATGCCGAAGATCACGTCGGCGTCGTGCAAGAATCGATGCACCGGTCGCGGCATTGCGCGCCCGCCGGAGCCGAGCGACAGCGGGTGGTTTTCGGGGAACGCGCTTTTTCCCTGTAGGCTGGTGGCCACCGGGATGCTCAGTAGCTCGGCCAACTCGCGCAACTCGTTCCAGGCGCGCGCGTAGTGGACGCCCTGACCGGCGTAGAGGACCGGTCGCCGCGCCTCGCTGAGCACGCGTGCAATCTCGGCAACGGCGTCGGGATCGGGGCCGCTGCGCGTCGTCACGACGGCCTCGTAGTCGAGTGGCTCTGGCACTTCCTCTTCGAATACGTCGTAGGGAATCTCGATCAGCACTGGCCGAGGGCGGCCGTTGCGGAGCTGCGAAAAGGCGCGGCGCATCGTCTCCGACAGCAGGGCTGCGGACGGAAGCCGCTCGCACAGCTTGGTGATCCCACGGAAGTTGAGATGGGCGCTGAAGTTGGGAGTCACGTTCGCGAGGTGTCGCGGATATCCGCCCGGCAGCACCAGAATCGGCACCGACTCACCATAGGCTTGTGCCACACCGCCGAAGGCGTTCTCCGTGCCGGGCCCGAACTGCATGGCAAAGACCCCGATGCGGTCGCCGCAATTGAGGCGGCTGAAAGCGTCGGCCATGTGCAGCCCGGTGCGCTCCTGACGCACGATGATCGGCCGGATGTCTGCCTCTGCTGCTGCCTCCAGGATCGGGTTGACGGGATAGCCGACGATGAACTCCACGCCCTCGCGCTTGAGGATCTCGACTACCGTACGGGCTACGTTCATTCCGTTCTCCGATCGGGGGAGCGGTCAATCAGGCGGCTCGGCAAAGGCGGCTATCGTTCCTGGTCCGTGCCGGCCAGCGCCTGCTCGGCCGCGTGGCGGATGTAATGACGCATTGCCAGCAACTGCTCGGCGGTGAATTCCGGATAGGCTGGCATACCGCGAGCTTGGCGCGAGCCGTCGCGTACGACGGTCGCGAACGCGATGCCCGAGAGCACGACGCCGGATGCTCGCAGGTCGGGTGCCTGACCTCCCGCCACCAGGCCTCCACCGTGACAGCCGCCGCACCGGCCGCCGTGCTCGCCGGCGCCTTGCCGCGCCAGGTCTCCGTCGACGACGAAGTCGGGAGCGCGGATCGGGACCGGGACCACGGGCGGCGGCGAGGGTGGTAGCTCGGTGCTGCCATCGAGGGAGAAGGCCACCAGTCGGCGCGGATGAACTCCATACGCCCATCCATGTGCGGCCGCCTCAGTGCCGCCGATCCCCGCCCACACGCCGCCCCAGCCCACGAGCAGGGCCACGTACTGGCGTCCGTCGATCGCGTAGGTGATCGGAGGCGCCGAGATCCCCGAACCCATGTCGAATGTCCACAGCGTCTCGCCGGTCCTGGCGCCATGGGCCGCGAAGGTTCCGTCGGTGCGGCCTTGGAACACCAGGTTGCCGGCTGTCGTCATCGTTCCGGCGTTCCACAGACCGGGCAGCGGAATCTCCCATGCGAGCTCCTGCCGTAGGGGGTCCCACGCCCGCAGGGAACCCAGGACTCCGTCCGACCTTGAAGAGCCGACCGTCGTGGTTGATACCCCCGTGCCTCCTCGTCCCACGGGCGACTCCCAGGCTTCGAGGTCGATACCCTCGTCGCTGAACATCATGGCGAGGTGGATTGCAGGTATGTATGCCAATCCGGTCAGCGGGCTGTACGACATGGCGTGCCAGTTGTGCGCGCCGGCGAACGAAGGCGTGACCCGCGCCGGTCGATCCTCGTATCTCGCGCCCTCGACCTCCACCGGCCGCCCGGTCTGCAGATCGATCTCCGTCGCCCAGCTGACCTCGGCGTAGGGTTCGGCCGAGATCAGCTTCCCGGTCTCTCGGTCGATCACGTAGAAGAAGCCGTTCTTGGGGGCGTGGAGGATCGCCTTGACCTCGCGTCCGTCGATGGTGAGATCGGCGAGGACGATGTCCATGTTGGAGTTGTAGTCCCAGGTCTCGCCTGGCGTCGTCTGGTAGTGCCACAGGTACTCGCCGGTATCGGGATCGAGGGCAACGATGGAGCACAGGAAGAGGTTGTCGCCGCCGCCGGGGCTGCGGATCTTCCGGTTCCACGGCGATCCGTTGCCAGTGCCGATGTAGAGAACGTCGAGCTCGGCGTCATAGGTGAACGCGTGCCAGGCGTTGCCGCCGCCGCCGTACTTCCACCACTCGCCAGTCCAGGTCTCGGCGGCCATCGCCATGGCGTCGTTCTCGAACCCGTCGGCGGGGTTCCCGGGCACGATCCAAAAGCGCCACGCCTGCTCACCGGTCTCCGCGTCGTAGGCGGTGACGTAGCCGCGCGCCGCGCCGTGCTCGGTGCCGCCATTGCCGATCAGCACCTTGCCCTTGAAGATCTTGGGGGCACCGGTGATGTAGTAGTGAACAGCCGGGTCGACCGTCATCACGCTCCAAAGCTCCTCGCCGGTGGTGGCGTCGACGGCGTTGAGTCGACCGTCCCAGGTGGCGACGTAGACCTTGCCCTGCCAGAAGCCGATGCCCCGGTTGTGGTCCCAGCCCGCCCGCATGCGGTATGCGGCGTGTCCGACGATGTCCGGGTCGTACTCCCAGAGCATCTCGCCGGTGGCCCCGTCGACGGCGCGCACGACGTTCATGCTGCCGATGAAGTAGAGGACCCCGTCGACGACGAGCGGGGTGGACGTTAGACCCCGGTCGTTCGGCAAGTCCAAATACCAGTCGACCGTCAGGTCGGCCACGTTCGACGCGTTGATCTGGGCGAGCGGGCTGAAACGTTGCTCGCTGTATGTCTTGCCGAAGGCCAGCCAGTCATCACCGCGCGACTCGTCGGCCAGCGCCCGGTCGTCCACCGCGTCGGAGGCTTGTGTCGTGCCAGCGGATTGCGCCGCGCGCGAGGATTGCGCGGCGCCGACGAACAACGCCATCGTCGTGAGAAGTAGCGAGTAGCAGCTTCCTCGAGTCAGCATTCCCGGGCGGTTCAATGGACAAGCCTCTGTGTTCTTGCCGATGTCGGCCATCCCAAAGGGGAGCGCGCCGCCCAGACTCTAGCGATGGGAGTCGAAGCCGGCAACGGAACGACGCTGTCGAAGCTCCGAAAGACGACGCCGTAACCGGTAGGGCGCATGGGGGTTGCCGCCCTTTGGCTTCCTCGTGAACCGTGATATGAGTGGGACGGATTCTCCACACCGGGGACGTGCCGTGGCAGTTGAGCTGAGGAAGACTGACGTCGTCATCGTCGGCCTGGGCGCCGCCGGTGGCGTCGCGGCCCTGCCGCTCGTTGAAGCCGGTCTCGAGGTGATCGGTCTGGAGGCCGGAGAGTGGCATTCGCCGTCTGACTTCGCTCCCGACGAGCTGCAGAACAACGTGCGCGGCTGGCCGCGGGCGGTGCAGAAGGCGAACCGGGAGATACCCGTGCACCGGCCCGACGCGGCGTCGCCCGACTCGCCCCGCGCAACCGTCCACCCGATGATGAACGCGGTCGGAGGTACCACGCTGCACTACTGGGCGCAGAGCTGGCGCCTCAACCCGTGGGATTGCAAGGTCGTCAGCGAGACGACGCGCAGGTATGGCGCCGAGAGAATTCCGGCCGATTCTACCGTGCAGGACTGGCCTCTCGGTCTCGAGGAGCTCGAGCCGTACTACGACAGGGTGGAACACGAGATCGGCGTGTCGGGCCAGGCGGGGAACATCGGCGGTGAGATCGACCCGCGCGGCAACATCTTCGAGGGGCCGCGACGTCGCGATTACCCCATGCCGCCGCTGCGGGGCACCGGGTTCACCGAGCTCATGACCGGGGCGGCGCGACGGCTCGGGTGGCATCCGTTCCCGGGGCCGGCGGCGATCAACTCGAGGCCCTACGGCGACCGATCGGCCTGCGTCTACCACGGTTTCTGCGGTCGCGGCGGCTGTCACGTCAGCGCCAAGAGCTCGACCGCGGTCACGACGATCCCGAAGGCCCAGGAAACGGGCCGCCTGGACGTCGTCACGCGAGCCCACGTCACCAGCATCGAGGTGGACGCCCACGGCCGCGTTAGCGGCGTCCGTTACTTCAAGGGCGACGAGACGTACTTCCAGCCGGCCTCCGTAGTGCTTCTCGCCAGCTACACGTACGAGAACGTCCGACTCATGCTGCTTTCGAGGTCGGCCGCGTTCCCGAACGGGCTGTCGAACAACCACGGGCAGGTCGGTGGGCACTATCTCAGCCACAGTCAGAACGGCGGGGTGTTGGCGCTCTTCCCGCACGATCTGAACAACTGGTATGGCACCCCCGGGCAGGGCGTGGCGATCGACGACTGGGCGGACGACAACTTCGACCACGCGGGGCTCGATTTCATCGGTGGGGCAAACCTGTGGATCTACACCGAGAGACGCGCGATCAGCGCCGCGAGCATGAACACGTTCGGGCGGGCGCCTCGGTGGGGCTCCGACTGGAAGGCGTTCATTGCCGACAACGCCGACCGCTGGACCTGGGCGTACATCCAGACGACGACGCTGCCGTACGAAGGCAACTATCTCGACCTACACCCCACCGTGACCGATCCGCTCGGGTACCCCGTGTGCCGCATCACTGCCGGCTACAAGGACAACGAGAGGAAGCTCTCCGCTTTCGTGCAGGACAAGATGGTGCAGTGGTTCACGGAGGCCGGCGCGGTGGACACCGTGAAGAACGGCATTGGCACGATGGGCCCGACGACTCACGCATACGGCGGCACCCGCATGGGCGACGATCCCGACACCAACGTCGTCGACTGTTGGGGGTTCTCGCACGAGGCGCCCAACCTCGGCGTCCTCGGAGCATCGGTGATGGGCACCAGCGGTGCGCACAATCCGACGCTCACGGCGCAGGCGCTCGCCTGGCGAACCGCCGACCATCTCGTCGAGAACTGGGCGACGATCGCCTGACGTACGAAGCCCTCCGATGCGCGGGGTAGGGCTCCGTGTGAATCAGGGGAACCCGACGTTCGTCCCGGGTCCCTCCCGATGGGGCGTCAGTAGCTTCCCCGGCAGCGCACCGGTGTGCTCGCCCTCTTCTATCGCGAGGATTCCATCTACGAGGACGAAATGCACCCCCGTGCTGTACTGGTGGGCATCAGCGTGAGTGGCGTTCTCCCGGATGTTCTCAGGGTCGAATATGACGACATCCGCCTTGTATCCGCTCACGAGCAGCCCTCGATCGGTCATTCGAAGAAACCCGGCCGGAAGGGAGGTCATCTTCCGGATGGCATCCTCTAATGTCAGGACTGCCTGATCCCTGACGTACCTGCGGAGCACTCTGGCTTGACTACCAAAAGAGCGCGGATGACTGATGCTGGGCGCATCGGACTCCTCCACAAGGGGCGATGCGTTTCCGTCACTGGAGAACATCAGCCAATCCTGCGCCATCGCCAGCTTCATGTCGTCCTCCGACATGACCCCACAAGCGACGTACAGGTCCGGCTCGTCGATGACGAGCTCTGCAGCAACATCGAAAGGATCTCTGTTCTGTTCTTCCGCCACGTCGGAGAGGATCTGCCCTATCAGATCCGCGTTCTTGTCGGCCACCACGACCAGATAGCTATCCCAGCCCGCCAGAGCCACAGAGCTCGGTCTGTCGGGCGTGCCCACGAGCACCGACTCTCTTATCTGCTCCCGCTTTGACTCGTCGGACAGGGCGTCCGCCAGCTCATCGACGTAGCGAGCCCTCAGCGCCTGTCTCTCGGAATCCGGCAAGCTCCGGTCGCTCAGTCTTCGTCTGAGCTCTGCAAACGGCTCCAGGTCGCTGGGAAGATGGAAGGGGGCCCAGCCACGGTTGCTCGCTATCGGCAGAATCGGACCGCCCGATGCGAAGTGATACGGGTACATGTCGGCACCCACTTCCACGCCTCGAGCCCGAGCCGCGTTGATGAGCTCGATGAGCTCCTGCATCATCCCCCAGTTGTTTTTTCGCGCGATCTTGAGATGAGTCGAGTTGCCGCGCACCCCGGCTTCTTCGGCGATTCTGATCGTCTCCCTGGTAGCCTCCAGCACGCCGTCGAACTCGTTGCGCTGGTGGCTCGAGTAGATCCCACTGAACTCACCGACGACTTTCGCCACCGCGATGATCTCCTCGGTAGTGGCATAGCGGCCAGGAACGTACTCCAAGCCCGAGCTCATTCCCCAGGCACCCTCCTCCATCGCCTGTCGAACCAACGATCGCATCTTCGCCAGTTCGTCCGGCACAGGCGCACGCGTTTCCACCCCCATGACTTCCTCTCGGACCGCACCGAATCCGACCAGGTGGACCGCGTTGGTTCCAATACCGAGCCCTTCCCAATTCGCCTTGGTCTCGGCAACCCTGAAGGTGCCCCCGCCGTCGTTTCCCGTGACGACTGTGGTCACACCCTGGACCAGATAATTGAGATTTGCGCTGGAACCCGGTTGGCTGAAGCCACGCTCTGGGTGAGCGTGCAGGTCGATGAACCCCGGAGAAACGACCAGTCCCGCAGCGTCGATGGTCTTTCGGGCAGTCTTGGAGGTGAGATCGCCCACCGCGACAATCGAACCGCCGCTGATCCCGACGTCCGCTTGGAACCAGGGAGTCCCGGTTCCATCAATGACCATTCCATTCTCGATCAGAATGTCGAAGTCTTCATCGACGCCGATGGCGCAAGCGGCCGAGAAGCAGGCGAGCAAAGGCAGAGTGCTGAAGAGGATGCGCCAGCGCGGTGTCATGGGCTCTCGCTTACGGTGCGGGTCGTGCGGCGAGATCTTCGGCCGACCGAGTCTCAGGACTCTAGTAGCACACAGCAGCTCGGACAACGAACCCGTCTGCCGGAATCTCGAGCGGCTGATCGGGTACATATGCAGCAACCGGTGGGGCGCGGGCCGTGCTATCTCGAGCCGCCGTTCGCGGCGCGCTCGGCCTGCTGCCGAATGTAGTGGCGCAGCGTCAGAAGCTCCTCGTCGGTGAGCTCCGGGTAGGCTGGCATTCCGCGCGCCAGGCGGGAGCCGTCGCGTACCACGGTGGCGAAGGCGATGTCCGAGAGCACGACGCGCGAGGCTCTGAGATCGGGCGCCATTCCTGAAGCCAGCGCGCCGCCACCGTGGCAGTAGACGCACATGCGATAGCCGCCAGCCCCTTGCCGGGCCATCGCAACGTCGACATCGAAGTCCGCCGCCCGGATCGGCACCGGAACCTCCGGTGGAGGCAAGACCGGAAGGGCGACCTCGCCGTCGAGGGAGAACGCGACCAGGCGTCGCTCATGAACCCCGTAGGCCCAACCGTGGGATGCGCCGAGCTCGCCCCCGAACGCGGCCAGCGATCCACCCCAGCCGACGAGCAGCGCGACGTACTGGCGCCCGTTGATCGCATAGGTGATTGGGGGGGCGGAGATGCCCAGGCCGAGGTCGAACATCCAGAGCTCCTCGCCGCTGTTCGCGTCGTAGGCCACGAAGTTGCCGTCGGCGCGTCCCTGGAAGACCAGGTTTCCGGCCGTCGTCATGGTTCCGGGGTTCCAGTAGCCGTGCAGTGGAATCTCCCAGGCGAGCTCCTGACGCACCGGGTCCCATGCCTGCAACGATCCGCGAACGCCGTCGGCACGGGAAGGGCTCGAGGCGATCGTCGAGACGCCGGTGCTGAACTCCTGCCGCAGCGGCGATCGCCAGCCCGCCAGGTCAATGCCCTCGTCGCTGTAGGTGACCGACTGGTGGAGCACCGGCATGTACGTTAACCCGGTCATCGGGCTGTACGACATGGCGTGCCAGCTGTGGCCTCCGTTCGGTCCTGGTGCGACGCTCGCCGGTCGATCTTCGAACCGGGCTCCCGGAACCTCGATCGGGCGGCCGGTCGCGAGATCGATTCCTGTCGCCCAGGTGACCTCGGTGAAGGATTCCGCGGAGATCAGCTTTCCGGTTTCGCGATCAATGACGTAGAAGAAGCCATTCTTGGGCGCGTGGAGGATCGCCTTCACGGTGCGCCCGTCGATCGTTAGATCGGCCAGGACGATATCCATGTTGGAGTTGTAGTCCCAGGTCTCTCCCGGGTTCGTCTGGTAGTGCCAGAGGTACTCGCCGGTGTCGGGATCGAGGGCGACGATGGACGACAGGAACAGGTTATCGCCGCCGCCGGGGCTGCGGATCTTCTGATTCCAGGGCGAGCCGTTGCCGGTGCCGACATAGAGCACGTCGAGGTCGGCGTCGTAGGTGAACCCGTGCCAGGCGTTGCCGCCACCGCCATACTTCCACCACTCACCGGTCCAGGTCTCGGCGGCCATCTCCATGGCCTCGTTCTCGAAGCCGTCGGCGGGGTTGCCGGGCACGATCCAGAAACGCCAGGCCTGCTCGCCGGTCTCGGCGTCGTAGGCGGTGACGTAGCCGCGCGACGCGCCGAGCTCGGTGCCGCCGTTGCCCACCAGCACCTTCCCCTTGAAGATCTTGGGGGCGCCGGTGATGAAGTAGTGAAGGTCCGGATCGATCGTCGCCGTGCTCCACAGCTCGCCCCCGGTGGCGGCATCGAGCGCAACGAGAATGCCGTCCCAGGTGGCGAGGTAGACCTTGCCCTTCCAGAAGCCGATACCGCGGTTATGGTCCCAGCCGACGCGTGAGCGGCGGCTGCCGACACGCTCCATGACCTTCGGGTCGTACTCCCAGAGGAGCGCACCGGTGGCGGCGTCGACGGCCCGCACGATGTTCATGCTGCCGTTGAAATACAGCACTCCGTCGACGACCAGCGGAGTCGACACCAGGCCCCGGTCGTTGGGTAGATCGAGATACCAGTCGACCGACAGTTCGGCGACGTTGGAGGTGTTGATCTGGGTCAGTGGGCTGAAGCGTTGCTCGCTGTAGGTGCGGCCGAACGCCAGCCAGTCCTCGCCGCGGGATTCGTCCGCCAGCGCGATGTCGTCCACCTCGCGGGACGTTTGGGCGGCATCCGACAGCTGTGCGGCGCAAGCGCACAACACGATCAACTCGGCGAACAACCACCGGCGCTGGC
Source organism: Acidobacteriota bacterium (assembly GCA_965205505.1). Taxonomy (GTDB): domain Bacteria; phylum Acidobacteriota; class UBA890; order UBA890; family WLXD01; genus DASCOT01. Next base: position 1,033,478 of record CBDBHB010000008.1, on the reverse strand, counting down.
TCTTGCGACGCAGGGGCGCGCCCCGCGGAATCTTCATCTGGCGCGCTCGAATCGGAAGTTCCTCACACGTCCGGAGTCGAGGGTGAATCCGGTGACCTGACCGCTCGCGTCGCGTTGGAAACGGAGCGCTCCGACGCCGTCTGCCGTCAACAGGTCCTCCGCCAGCGGGGTCAACTTCGACGGATCCCGCTTGAGCCAGTGGATGATCAGCTGCCCTTGGTTCAGATCGATGTGATAGGTCACCGCCAGCTCGGGACTCTGGTACTCGCCGGCGAACTCACCGAGACTGCCTTCGGACAGCTCGATGGGAGGGACCCTGTCCGCCTCCTCGATGCTCGATGGATCGTCGGCAAACCAAAAGAGCGCCCGCTGGGCACCTTGCGCCGCGGGTTCGAACCGCAACAGGAGATCCACCGTGGGCACGGAGAACAGGCCGTTGCCGGTGTGGATCATCTCGAATTCCTGCCCGGCGAAACTGAGCTGGACGGAATTCTCCCGACGATCGACTCGCAGGACCGACGCGAAGCCGTCGGACCAGTAGACACCTTCGATGTGGGACACCTCCTCGTCCGTCAGGGCGACGGGGTTCATCGTGGCGGGTTCTTCGCTGTCGGCCGGATCCAGATGCCCCTCGAGGTAGATGTCGGCGAGCTCCCGTGTCAGTCGCGCCGGGTTCGTCTGTGCCAGGTTGCACAGCACCACGAAGCTGTAACCCTGATCCGGGAATCGAACGAAGTGTACGCGGTAGCCGGCGTCCGAGCCTCCGTGGCCTACTGTTCGGAGCCCACGATAGGCTCCGTGAACGAGCCCGAACGCGTAGTCCTGCTCCTTTCCGCTGTTGAGTCGCCCAGGCTCATGGATCAAATCGAGGAGCTCCTTTCCCCCGACCGCGGCGTCGATGAAGTTCCGGTCCCACCGGGCCATGTCCTCGACCGTGGTCAGCAAGCTGGTCGCGCCCACGGTGTCGAAGTTGGTGACGCTCAGACGGAAGGCGGATGCTTCATCGTCCCAGCGGTAGCCGAACGCTTGGCCCTTGACGATCTCGGAGAAATCGTCGCGGAAGTGGGTGCGCGTCATGCCCAGCGGCTCGAAGATCCGGCCGGTCGTGAACTCCCGTAGCGATTGTCCGCTGACCGCCTGAACGATCTGGCTCATCAACGTGTAGCCGCTATTGGAGTAGAGGTATCGTTCTCCGGGCAGGAAGTTGAGATCTCGCTGTCGCTTGATGAGATAGATGACATCGTCGTCGGTGATCCGGTCGCGGGAGTATCTCCAGCCGGTCATTTCCAGCAGGGCCCATTGATCGCGGATGCCACTATTGTGGTGGATCAGGTTTCGAATGGTGATCGTATGTCCGAAGTCAGGGACCCATGGCAGGTGCTTTCGAACCGGATCGTCCAGCGACAGCCGACCCTCCATGGCCAGGAGCGCGATCGCGGCGGCGGTGAACTCCTTCGACACGCTCGCCACGTGGAAGATCGTGTCGGCGCGGATGGGAACGTCGTGATCGAGGTTCGCCATCCCGTAGGCTTGCTTGTAGACGATCTCGCCGTTTTCGACGACGGAAACGGCGCAGCCTGGACCCGTGGTCGTGTCCCATCGGGAGAACACCTCGTCGACCCTTTCCACCGGCGAGGGCTCGGGTCCTGAATCTTGGGCCAACACAGGAAGGCAGACGCAAAGAGCGACCACCGTTTTCTCGATGAGCGACGTTCGGAGCATTGCAGGACTCTTCGCAGGGTGGACGGGGCTCGACTTCGTGCCGAACGCTGCTCCCGCGCACCCTTGCTGTCAAGTGGGTGGGCCTTGGCCTACTTGGCGTTCTTTGCGGGTCGCGGCTAAGCTCCGCCCCTCCATGGATAGCCCGGGCTGCGTGGCAGCGAAGGAGTAAGGTCATGAATACGAGAAGCCGCTGGTTGTTTGCAGTTGTCGTTTCGTTGGTGGCGCTTGCGGCGTGGAGTGCCGGCGCGAGCGCGGGCCGAGTCCCTGCAGCAGAGGGTGCAGCGTCCATGAGTTACACGTTCGATCCCGATGCGATGTACCGAATGCCGACGCATTTCGGTCCCCGTACTGGTCCGCGGCGGGGGCCGAACGGCGAGACGTTCGACAACGTCGGCGCGCCACAGAAGAAGACCATTGCGGTGAGCTTCCTCACCAATGCAGAACAGCTGGCCGCGCTGCTCCCCGAAGGGTTCTCGCTCAACGGCGAGCCGGTGGTCACCGTCGCGGCCACCTACATCACCGAGATCCCGTGGCTCGCCGGGCGCGGCTACAACATCCTCGGCGTCAGCTTTCCCGCCAGGTTCGAGGGCAGGGAAGACCGCGCCAGCGGCAGCATCTTGCTGGTGCTCTGGGAGAACCTAACGGACCCAATTCTCACTGGACGCGACGAGCTTGGGTTCTCGAAGATCTACGCCGACCTTCCCGAGCCCAGGGTGTACGAAGGAGAGACCCACGTTACCGCCAGCTGGATGGGCTTCAAGTTCCTCGACATGAGCGTGAAGGAATTGCAGGAGGTGCCGGTTGCCGACGGCGGGTCGACCGCGGCCGACCGAACAGATGGCGAGCTAAGTGGAACGCTTCACTACAAGTACATCCCGAAGACCGGCGAGTGGGGCACCGCCGACGTGCATTACGCCGTTCTTAGTCCCTCTGGCAATACGAACGAGGTCCCCAAGGGAGCCTGGCGAGGCGAGGGGACGTTGCAGTTCCACCGGGCACGCTGGGAGGACATGCCGACCCAATACAACATCGTCAACGCGCTCGCCGATCTCGAGATCAAGGAGTTCCGGGGAGCGCGGATCTCCACGGCGGTTGGCGGCAAAGACCTCAGCGATCAGCGCATTCTGAGGTAGTGGATTTGAAGTCAACGGGAGGCCGGGCGCAACCGCGCGACGTTGTCCCTGCTTCTAGCCCAGTGGCTTGCGGAATTTCATCGTCCATCGATGGATGAAGTAGCGATGGATCGGAGCATCGTCGGATGGATCGTCGGGTGTTCGCGCTCCCTCGCGGCCGTCGAAATCGAAGGTGTCGTTGCTGTTGTGGAGCAGATCGGACGACGCCACGAATTCGAAGCCACCGCCCGAGATCTCCTCGTGTGCCAGCGCTTCGTTCATCCGGTGTACCGACTCGTCACGCTCGTCGGACTTGTTGGTGTGCGCATCGATTACCCCCAGAATTCCACCCGGCTTCAGCGCCCGCAGAAACCGGGGAAGCTGGGCCATACGCGCGTCCCGTTCACCGAAATCATGGTAGTGGCGAACGATGATCAGTGCGTCGAGGCTCCTGTCGGGTAGCTCCTCGAGCGTGCCGATCACCTCGACGTTGCTCAGAGCGCCGTTGGCGTTGCGCTGCTCATAGGCCGGCAAAGTCCGATCGGCCCGCCAGTCGGCCAGCGTCGGGCCCCAGTCCATGATGGCGTAGACTTTGCCCTCGGAGCCGACGATGTGGTTGAGGATGTGGGCGTTGTACATGATCGCCGTGCCCAGATCGGCAACGTCCATACCTGGTTCAATGCCAAAGAAAGCGTAGACGTCGAGCGGCCTCATGCCTTCATCGCGGTAGCGGTCGTCGGCGGTGCGCGACGGATCATCCAGGATTGTCGGGTCATAGGGAAGCTTCTTCGACTCGACGGGCGCGGTCTGGTCTGCATCCCGGAGAGCTTCTGCCGGCTCGCTATCCCCGGCGCAGTTGGCCAGAGCGAGGCTCGCAACCCAGATCGCCCATCGCGGCCGCGCCGAGTGAGGCTTCCCCTGGGCCATGTTCACTGCCCGTCTTCCGCTCCGGCGTCCGGTATCTGCCACAGCGACAGCGACGAGGCGTCCTTGATGAGCACTCCTTGTCGGGTTGGCACTGGATGCGCGTAGGTACCACTCTGGGCTACCTCGTAGCGCGCCAGCGGCCGAAATTCGGTCGCATCAGCTGCAAGCACGATCAGCTCGCCGCCATCGGTAAGGGCGAGGAGGCGATCCCCGATTCCCACCAGCGCCGCGTTATCGCCCTCCCTGCCGAGGCTGGTCCAGAGGGTTTGGCCGCTAGCGACGTCGACGGCGAAGAACTGTCCGCTCCGCTTGTGGGTGAACCCGAACAGCCGCGTGCCGACGAGCACTGGCGAGCTCATATACATGGGCAGGTCGTCATTACGCCAGAGCTCCACCGATGTCCATGAGTCGCCATCGCGGAGGATCTCGACAGCGAAGACCCCCTTGTCCAGCCCGGAGAAGATCAAATGCTCACCATCGACCACAGGCGTGACGATGCTCTGGTCGTAGTCGGTCGTGAACGGGATCTTCCAGAGGATACGGCCGCTCTCCGGGGTCACCCCTACGATGTGGGCATCGGTTTGGGTGATGAGCTGACGCTGCCCGTGTAGCTGCAACAGAATCGGGGAAGAGTGTCCGGGACCATCGCCGCGGGTGGTCCAAATCGGTTCGCCGGTGTCCACATCGAATGCGGCAATCCCGCCATCGTGATAACCGCCAACGTGAATGAAGACGCTGCCGCCATCGACCAACGGCGATGCTGAGGCACCGTAGATTGGTGAGGTAGTCGGGTACTCGCCGGCAAACTCGCGACGCCAAACGAGGTCGCCCGACTCGGCATCGAAACAAGACAAGATGCCGTCGATGCCGAACACATAGAGCTTGCCGCCGGAGAGCACGGGAGTGGACTTGGGCCCGTCGCCATGGCGGGTTGCGGACACGTTCACTTCGTAGGGAGCGGCGTAGGCTTGTCGCCAGATGGTGGCGCCGCTGCTCAGATCAAGCGATCGAACGACCTCTTCATCGGCTTCCCGCGTCAGCAGGAAGATGCGATCACCCGTCACCACCGGGCTGGAATAGCCACGCCCCACTTCGATGCGCCAGCGGCGCTCGAGCTCACTCGGCAGGGCTGATGGTAGGAGCTCTGCCGCAGCTTTGCCGTCCCGCTGTGACCCGCGCCACTGCGTCCACTCCTGGCCAAGCGCCGTTGTCGGCTCAGCAGCCAGCCAGCTGAGCGCCAAAAGCCAGCCGAGGTGCCGTAAGTGCTTCCCGTGTCTCATCCGCTCCCCACAGTCTCTCCAAGGACGATCGAACCAGCACCCTAGCACTCCGTGCCGCGTGCGTGCCATATTCACGGCGAACGAAGGGAGGAGGGACATTCGAGACGTTCGAGCGCAACATCAGGGATCAGCTAGACTGCATCCTGTCTACCGGGGGGTTCGATCCGGCACGTGACATCGAGGCGATCACGGTGAATCGCTGGCCCCACGGTTATGCCTACGGTCACGATCCCGAGACCGGCGAGGTTGATTGGCTGCTCAATGAGCTGCCGCCCGGGCGGCCCGCCAGCCCTTCGGACGTATCGCGATAGCCAACTCGGATGCGATGGCCGACGCGATGACCGCGGGTGCAATCGGCGCGGCGCATCTGGCGGTCGAGGCGCTCGTCGCGCGTGAGACGACACCACGTTGAAACCCGGTCGACGGATTGACGCGACGGCCGATCTCGCTCAATGGCAGCGGATCAGGCCCGGGCATCGGCGGCGGATGGTCCCATCACGCGACGATAGGCGACTCCATTGACCAGGGCGACCACGCCGAAAGCGATCACCGCGTCGGCCACGTTCCAAGCGTAGAAGTCGCCAGGATGGCTGTAGTGGTTCATGTAGATGCCGCTGACGCTCGCAAAGAACAGCCAGCCTAGAGCGTATATCTTGAGGCTAGCAACCATATCCGACCCCCGAAGCGCCGGACGCAGCAGATGGAACAACAGCGTCATCGTGAGCCACATCGCGCCGTTGTACGCGTACGAGGTCAGGAAGTCCCAACTCGTGAAGTCGCTGTTGAAGTGTTGCGGGTTCGCAGCCATGGCACCGAACAGCCCTTCGAAAATCAGCGGCACCTCGAGAACCGGTGCGACGAGGTAACGGGCGATATTCAGCAGCAGCACCAGCGCCAGCAAACGAAGAACTTTGATCACCATCGTCGCAGCCTGTTCGCTCTTACTCCGTGGCGCCGAGCTCTCTCAACAGCGTCGCGGCTTTCTCGCGGTTGGTCGCCGTGCTTCCCGGGGCGCCTCTTCCGGATGTCAGCGCCAGCGGCGTTTGGTCGCGCTGGTTCTTTGCGTTCAGCTTCGCGCCCCGGTCGGCGAGCAACTCGATCACAGCCGTGAACCCGTTGGCCGCCGCGGCGTGCATCGGAGTGTCGCCGGCCGGGTTCGCTTCGTCCACGTCGGCGCCGGCGCCGAGCAGGATCTCGACAGCCTCGAGCGAAGCCTCTGCTGAGCGCTCAAAGAAAATGTCACCGAGGACTGTCGGGGTGTCGGAGTGGTCCAGCGGACGGTTGACGCGTCGTTCGACGTAGGTTCCTGCTGCCACCAGGAGCGGTGTAGTCTCGTTGGGAAGAGCCGTCATGGCGGCACCGCTGCGGAGCAGCAGCCGCATGATCTGATTTTCCAGGTAGTGGCACGCGAGCATCAACGGCGTTGCCCCGGCCCAGGCACTCGAGAGAGCCCAGTGTGAGGTGTACCGCCGGATCGGGCTGCCCTTCGTGAGCGGCGCGTTGATGTCTGCGCCGTGTGCCAGGAGCGCCGCGATGGTGTCGAGATCGCTTCGGAGGACCGCCGCATGCATCGCCGTGTAACCGCCACCGGCGCTGTGCGGATTCGCTCCGGCGTCCAGCAGCATCCTGGCAACGGCTCCCTGACCGGAGAACGCCGCCGCGACCAGCGCCGAGTTGCCGTCCGCTCCGGCGTCGTTCACGTCCGACCCGGCGTCCAGGAGAAGTCTCGCTGAATCCAAGTCGCCGGACTGGGCCGCGAACAACAGCGCCGTGATTCCTCCGCGCTCGATCTCCGCCGCGTCCTCGGCCGCCGTCCTGGCAGCTCGCCGCCGTCCCAGGTCGAGCATGACGACCTCACGGCGCGTGCGGGTGCGGGCGTGGATGTCGGCGTCGTGGTCTAGCAGTACGTCGACCACCTCCGGGTGGCGCTGCGCCGCGGCCCACATCAGGGCCGTTTGCAGCCGGTCACTGGTGTGCGCGTTCACGTCCGCCTCGAACTCGAGCAACGCCTGTACAGCGCCCACGCCGCCGATCCGCGCGGCTTGCATCAGCGGCGTGACGCCGGTCTCGCCGCCTACGTTGGGATCAGCTCCTGCCTCGAGCAGGCGCCTCACGATCGCCGTGTTGCCGTTGGTGCTTGTCAGTGCGAGGGGCGTGACCCCCAGATCATTGGCCGCGTTGACGTTGGCGCCGGCGCTGATCAGCTGGTCGACCAGCTCCAGATCGTCCTGGTAGGCGGCCCAGTGCAGCGCCGTCGCCCCGTCGGCCTGGGGCGAGCTCACGTCGACGTCCTGCTGCAGTAGGGCCTGGATGGCCGCCGCGTTCTTCTCTTTGACGGCGTCGGCGAGGTGCAGCTGGCCGCTCGCGGCGACGCCGTCGGTGGCGAGCAACGCCGCTACCATCCACGCTGCTGCGGTCCGGCGGTTGACAGACATTCGCCGGCCCGCGCTCAGATTCCGCCGAGGTAGTCGAGCTTGAGACGGGCCGTACTATTGCCGAAGCTCTCTACCGGTACCCCCAGTTTGTCGAGCAGCGCGACATGCAGGTTTGCGAGCGGCGTGCCCTCCCCGTAGCGAATGTACTGTCCACCTTCGAGCTGGCCAGCGCCGCCACCCGCTAGCACGATCGGTAGATCGTTGACGATGTGGCTGTTGCCGTCGTTCATGCCGGCGCCGAACTTGATGACCACCTGGTCCAGCAACGACCCGTCGCCGTCCGGCGTCGCGGCCAGTTTCTCCAGCAGATGGCTGAACAGCTTCGTATGGTAGCGGTTGATCTGGGCACACTTGTCGACCTTCTCGGGGTCATTCCGGTGATGCGAGATCGGGTGGTGCGAGTCGGGTACGCCGATCTCGGGGTAGGTGCGGCCGTTGAACTCCCTTCCCATCATGAACGTGCAGACGCGAGTGATGTCGGCCTGGTAGGCAATTACCTGCAAGTCGAACATCAGCTTCGCATGCTCAGCGTAGTCGCCTGGAACGCCGGCTGGCCGGTCGAATGCCGGCAGCTCGACGTTCTGCTCGACCGCTCTCTGTATACGCTGCTCCACCGCGCGCACGCTCTCCAGGTATCCAGCCAGTCGGGATTGGTCGCTCGGACCGACCTTGTTCTTGAGCAGCGAGACCTCTGCGAGCACCGAATCGAGAATGCTGGTCTTGCGCAGTGCGCTGGCGCGGCGCGCCGCCGGATCGGTGGTGTCTTCGCCGAACAAGCGCTCGAAGACGGCCGCAGGATCGGTCTCCATAGGTAGCGGCGAAGTCGGTCCGGCCCAGGAAATCGTTCCCGTGTAGATACAGCTTCCATCGTCGCAAGTCGCCGCGGCATCCACCGTATCCAGGGCGAGCTCGAGCGATGGCAGCTGCGTTGTTCGACCCAGCTCTCGGGCGGCCAGCTGGTCCATCGAGATGCCGGCTTTGAGCGCACGGCTGGGGTGCACGTTGGTCAGGAACTTCGTGCTCGCCCGCGCGTGAACCGCGGAGGGCGCGCCGGGTGGCCTGACCGGGTCGCTGTCGAGGCCGCCCAACACCTTCAGTCGATCGCGAAACGGCTCCAGTGGTTTCAACGCGTACGAAAACTCGAAATCGGAGCCCACCGCGGCAGGGAACCACCGATCCGGAATCACCCCGTTCGGTACGTAGACGGCGCCGAAGCGTTTTATTGCTTTGGCCGGCGTCTGACTGAGAGCGGTCGCTGCCGGCACCATTGCGTCCAGCAGCGGAAGTGCGACGGCGGCGCCCAACCCTCGTAGCACCGTGCGCCGGGGAATGGCCTTCTTGGCGATGATCATGACGCGGTGCTCTCCATCTGAAGCGGCGCTTTCCCCATCTGGAATGGCTCGCTGTCGACGATTCCCTGGATGATGGATGACCACCGGTAATTGGTGGCGGCGGCGCGGCGCAGAATCTTGCGAATGGCGGGATTGTCGTAGTACTCGACCCCTCGCCCGAGGGCGTAGGTCAGTAGCTTTGCCGTAAACGTGCGGACCAAGTTCTCACGGTGGTCCGACAATAGCTTCCGGATGCCCGCAATACCATCGATGGGCGTGCCGTCGGCGAATACGGATGATGCATCGATCGGAATTCCGTTGCTCATCGTACGCCAACGGCCCACCGCGTCGAAGTTCTCTAGTGCGAAGCCCAGCGGGTCCATGCGCACGTGACAGGTGGCGCACTCCGGATTCCTCCGATGTTGCTCCATTTGCTCTCGCATCGAAAGGACGCGGCCATCACTGGCCGTCGGCTCCAAATCCGGCACGCTCTCTGGTGGTGGGGGGGGTGGCATGCCGAGGATGTTCTCGAGCATCCAGCGCCCACGCACGACCGGCGCCGTGCGATCCGGATAGGAAGTCACCATAAGGATGCTCCCTTGGCCTAGAAGACCGCCGCGCACGCCATCGTCGAGCGTCACGCGCCGAAAGCGCTCGCCCTTGATACCCGGAATGCCGTAGTGCTGGGCCAGTCGCTCGTTGACGAATGTGTAGTCGGCGGACAACAGGTCCAACACACTGTGATCTTCGCGCAGCTGGCTGTCGACGAAGAGCTCGGTCTCCTTCAGGAAAGCGTGCCGCAGGTTTTCGTCGAACTCGAAGAACAGGTCCGGATCGGGCCGCCATACAAGAGCCTTCCCGAAGCCGAGCCACTGACTTGCGAAGTCCTCCACGAGCATCCTCGACCGAGTGTCGGCCAACATGCGGCGTACTTGGCTTTCGAGAACTGCTGGCTGACTGAGCTCGCCGCGAGTCGCCAGATCGAGAAGCTCCTCGTCCGGGATGCTGCTCCACAAGAAGAAAGACAGCCGCGAGGCCAGGTCTAGGTCACTGAGCCGATACGCCCCGCCGGGAGCAGCGCCGGGTGGGGGGGTGTCGACCCGCAGTAGGAAGTTGACGCTGACCAGCAGTCGCTCGATTGCCGCTTGGATTCCCGCATCGAACCCCCCGGTGCTGCGGCCGGTGTCGTAGAAGTCGACGAGCGTCTGCAGCTCCGCGTCCGTGACCGGTCGGCGATAGGCGCGTCGAGCGAGCGTCGACAAGATCTTCCGGGCACAGGGCGCTTCGTCGGCCGGGGTCGGCGGGCGGCACACGAACACCAGGCGGCGGCTGGGCGTATCCCCCGGTCCCTCGGCGAGGTACGGACCGGCAATGCCGACGCTCTCGACGGCGGCCAAGCCGTCGTACAGCTGATCCGACATGAACCCGAAGCCGAGGCTCCGCGGCTGCAACGCTTCCTCGAGCTCGCGCGGCTGCTGAACGAACGAGACCGACACCGTTCGCGCACCGGCCCGCACGGGCACGCGGGCCTCCAGGGCAGCGTCGGCGGAGTGCATGTAGTTTTCCCACTCGATGTCCCCACGGATTTCCCCGGCCCAGGTTAATGGGGCGGCGATGCCCTTTTCTCGTCCCTCGCCGCCCACCGTGAAGCGCGCAACGCGCTTCCCGTCGATGCGTACGTCAATTTGCTGGGCATCACGCAGGCCGACGATGTAGGAGTAGATCTGACGTCTCAGTAGCACCTTGACGACGTACTCGCCATCGAGCTCGAAGTTGTGGCGAACGGCCAAACCGCCGCGGGATCCGAAGGGCTGGTCCTCGCTGATGCGAACGTCCTGATTCAGGAACACGGGCAGCTGATGGAGCTTGGAGCTCGCGACAGCCCCCATCGTCGGGTCGCCCACCGCGAGGCGGCTGATCGTTCGGGCCGCAGACAGGTAGCGCTCCAGATGCGCCGGCGAGATCGTCAGGCTCTCCGCAATATTGTCGAAGCCCTCGTCGGCCTCGTCGGACAAGAGGAGCGCTGTTGCGTCGATCTCCACCGCCAGCAGGTCGCGGACAGCGTTGGTGTACTCCGTCCGGTTCATTCGATGAATACCAACCCTACCCGGGTTGGGATTCGCCGCGGCCGCGTCATCCAGCTCCGCTTCCAGCCACGCCAGCATGGCGCTCAAGGTCTCTTTGTCGGGCCGCGGCATCTCCGGCGGGGGCATCTGCCCCGTACGAACCATGTGCCACACCTTCTCCCACACCTCGGGGTCCTGACCCACACCCTCGAGGTCGATCCCGTCGAGCGTCAGCCCACCCGTGAGCAGCTCCTGGTTGTGGCAAAACACGCAATAGGCGTCGATGATCTCGGCTGGCAAAGGCGCCGTCGATGCGACGGGACTCGTGGCGCTCTGCGATGGCGGCGCGAGTGTCTGCGGTAGCGCCGTAGTCGGGTTCGTTGCCTGGCTCGCAGCCTGCGTGTGGAAGAACAACAGCGGCACCATTAAGAGCATCAACAGCTTCGCGCTTCTCATGATCGGTGTCCTCCGCCCCGAGGCACGTCGAATGTTGCCCAAGATAGCATACCCTTGCGCCGACAACAGGATAGAGGCATGGCGGGAGGAATCCAACTGTTGGTGACATCGACCACGGAAGCGCTCTGTCTCGCCGCGTCCGGCGATTCTGGCCGGCCTCGCCACCCAGCGGCGGCGAGTCGCCCGACCCGGCGGGTAACGTACTACGTGCAGCCCATTCCGCGGCGCTTCAGGGCGAGCACCAGGCGGGCCCCGATTCTGCCGCTTCGTGGCTCGTCAATCGGATCTGGTTACCACCATCTGCATCCATCACGTAGATCTCGTTGTTGCCGTCCCGGTCGGCAACGAATGCGATCTTGGCACCGTCCGGTGACCAGGCGGCGAATTCGTTCGAACGCGGGTCCCTGCTCAGGTTGGTAACGCTCTGGTCGGCCAAGCTCACCGACAGGATGTCGGCCCAGCCCTCCAAGGTGGAGTCGAAGACGATGCTCGATCCGGTTGGAGACCACGCCGGATAACCATTGTAGGCGTCCAACTGCGTTAGCTGAGTGGGATCGGAACCATCGGCGTTGAACGTCCAGATTTGCAATCTTCCGGCCTCGCCCCACTCGGTCGTGATGGTTTCCCCCAGCTGCCCTCCCTCGGCCGCCAGCTTGGTGCCGTCTGGCGACCACGTCGGGGAAAGAAAGTTGTAGCCGGCAATGTTCGTCACCTGGAGCTCGTTCGATCCGTCGGGCTGGATCGTGAAGAGGTTCGACGGTGTTGCGTTGCCGCCCGAGCTGAACGCAATCTTGCTGCCGTTTGGTGACCAGGAGGGCGAGTTGTTGTCGTAGTCGTTGTGAGTGAGGCGCGTTACGTCGCTGCCGTCGACGTCCATCAGATACAGCTGCTTCCTTTCTTCTCTGTCTGATGAGAAGACGATCCGGGAGCCATCGGGGGAGCAGTAGGGAAGGGCGTCGCTAGCAGGGTTGTCGGTGAGCCTCGTGAGCCCGGAGCCATCCTGGTTCATGAGGTAGATCTCAGAATTGCCGTCACGCTCGGAGCTGAAGACGATTCTGTAATCTCGATCCTGAGGCTCGAAGTTGGCGTGCAGATTCGAGGTTCCGGTATCGGAGGTCGATGGAGGCTCGGCAGGGCCGCAGCCGACGGCCAAGAGCAGCGCCACGGCAACCGGGCCGATGGTGCGCCGGGCGTGCTCAGCGTAGCGACCTGGTCGGGTGCCGGCGTTCACGGTCTTGTCCTACCTGAGGTGTTCGTTGAAGAAGGCGATCGTGCGTTCTTCAGCCAGCTTCGCCGCCGACGGATCGAACCGCGGCGTGGTGTCGTTATGGAAACCGTGGTTGACGTCGTCGTACATGTGCATCGTGTACGTCTTGCCATGAGTGTCCAAGGCTTCCTCGAAGGCCGGCCAGCCGGCGTTGACGCGTTCGTCCAGGCCGGCGTACTGGATCATGAGCGGCGCCTCGATCTTGGGAACATCCTCTGCAGCGGGCTGCGAGCCGTAGAACGGCACCCCCGCCCCCAGGTTCGGGAGGCGCGTCGCCAGGTAGTTGACGACTCCTCCGCCGAAGCAGAAGCCGACGGCGCCGACGCGGCCGGTAGAGCCCTCGTCGGCCATGAGGAGCTCTGCTGCAGCCACGAAATCTTCCATCATCTCGTCGCGATCACGCTGACGCTGTAGGGCACGGCCGTCGTCGTCGTTGCCCGGGTAGCCGCCGAGAGGGAACAGGGCGTCGGGGCCGAACGCCAGGAAGTCGGCCACTGCGAAGCGGCGCACGACGTCTTCGACATAGGGGTTTAGCCCGCGGTTCTCGTGAACGACCAGAACTGCCGGCTTCCTACCTTCCCCGGCCGGTCGTGCCATGTAGCCACGCATGGTGCCGGCGCCGTTAGGCGACGAGTACTCGATGTACTCGGCGCGCATGCGCTCGTCGGTCGGCGCCACCTGCTGTGCCTGGGCGTAGCGGGGGCTCAGACTGTCGAGCATGGCCATCGCCGTCATGCTTCCGGCGGCGAACTTGCCGGCCCCCTCGAGGAAGGCACGCCGGTCGATCATGCCGTGGACGTAGCGATCGAACAGGGAAAGGATCTCTTTCGGGAAGTCGTTGGCGGTCGGTCGTTGGGCGCTCATCAGGGAGCCTCCTCGATGTTTGCGTGGGGCGCGTGATTCATGCTGGCGTCTGTTTGGACGGACGGCGAGTCGAGCTGGCTATCGTGCCAGCGAAACGAGAGGCGTTCGGTGGTAGGCGGCTGGCCCCGGCCGGCGCAGTGAGCCTGCCACAGGGCGGAGTGCTGCGGCAGCCGTCCTGCCAATTTCCGCAGCGCGGCTCTTGCAAGCTCCATCCGGCCGTCTGCAGCAGGTGCTGAAGAACTCTGGTGCCCGGTGGGCGAGGATCGAAGCGGTGAGGATGGCTGTATGCGACGCGCCTGCCTACAATCCGGCCGTCAGGAGAGCTCATGGACGGACAGTGTGGCGGAGCGCCCGTCGCCTCGGAGGAGCAAAGATGAACGTGAAGTTCGGCGCCTCGCTGCCGGGTCGCCCTCGGTTGCGCGTATGCAGATGACCCCGCTACCGCTCGAGCAATCGGAAGAGGGCCGCAAGTTCCTTCAGCGCCGCGTGTCCGTGGCCAGCCTGTTTGGTGGTCTTATCGGACTGGCGTTCCTGACCCTCCGCAGCTTCGAGGCGGCGCTTCGCCAGGAATGGTACGAGTTCAGCGAGCCAGACTATTGGCTTCACGCTGCTGCCGTCATGAGCGTGGTTTCGGTGTGGCTCATCTGCCGCTCCGGGCATCGTGCGGTCAAATTGGTGCGGACAGCCGAGACCGTTGGCTTGCTTGCGGCATGCGTCTTCTACTCGCTGATGGCGTTGTACCTCCCCGTGTGGCAAATGCCGCACAATACGGTGCTGTTGGCGCTCACGACAACGTTGGTGTCGCGTGCCATCTATGTACCGAGCACCGGTCTTCGTACCCTCTCGCTCACGATTGCGGCTGGTGTTCCGATGCTTGCGGTCACCTACTGGATGTACGCGGATATCGACGTCGGAGATTGGCGGCACTTCGAAGGAATGCCCCCAGACGCGACCGCATCGGAGCTTGCGTTCGCCGTCACCGTATTCGCCGCCCTCTGGTGGGGGGCAACCGTCGCAATGTGCGCCGGGGCATCGAAAGTCATCTACGGCTTGCGAAAAGAAGTGCGCGACGTGCGCAAGCTAGGTCAGTACGAGCTCGTAGAGAAGCTTGGCGAGGGGGGCATGGGTGTCGTGTACAGGGCCGAGCACGCCATGCTTCGCCGGCCGACGGCGGTCAAGCTTTTGCCGCCAGACAAAGCCGGTGGGTACACCATCACGCGTTTCGAGAAGGAAGTGCAGCAGACTGCCCGGCTTACCCACCCGAACACGGTCACGGTTTTCGACTACGGCCGCACCCCGGAAGGGGTCTTCTACTATGCAATGGAGTTGCTCGCCGGCGCGACGCTGCGCGAGGTGGTCGAGATCGACGGGCCCCAACCGCTGGCGCGTGTGGCCCGCGTGCTGGAGCAGGCCGCGGGCGCTCTCGCTGAAGCTCACGGTATCGGGCTGATCCACCGCGATATCAAGCCGGCCAACATCATGCTGGTGAAGCAGGGTGGGGAGCTAGATGTGGCGAAAGTCCTCGACTTTGGGCTTGTCAAAGAACTGAACCCCGAGGTCGACTTGGCGCTGACCCAAGCCGATACGATTACCGGCACGCCGCATTACCTTTCGCCCGAGGGAATTATCCAACAGGATGCGGTCGACGCACGCAGCGATCTGTATGCGCTCGGCGCCGTAGGCTACTTCCTGATCACTGGTGGCCACGTCTTTTCCGGCAACAACACGGTCGAGGTGCTGGGCAAGCACTTACACGCCAAGCCTGAGCCACCGTCGGGAAGGCTCGGCCGCGAGCTACCGCAGGACCTCGAGGAGTTGATCATGCAATGTCTGGCCAAGGCGCCTGAGGACCGGCCGCAGTCCGCGCCGGAATTCGTGCTCGGCCTGCGCGCTTGCCGAGACTTCGGCGGTTGGACGCCTGCCGACGCCAGGGGTTGGTGGTGCATGTACGGTCATGTTCTTGATGAGCGACATGCCAGCGAGACGGACACCGCCGCCGCTAAGACGCTGGACATTGATCTCGTGCACCGCGCCGGCCTGAAGGCCTTGATGCCATATCCGTAAAGCACTCCTGCCATGCGCCTCGTGCGCCTCGCTGAAGGCCAGCCAGCCGGTGTTGAGGCGATCGAACAGGACAAGGACTTCCCTTCGGGAAGTCGTTGGCGGCAGGTCGGCTGCCGCTCGTGAGGCGCTCTCCTCGATGCTTGCGGGAGCCTGAGCGGCCATCCATTGACTCAGGTTGACAGTAGCCCGTCTCCGGCTCAGCATCATTCGGATGCTCGCCGCGATCAGAGGGGCATCCCCACAGTCAAGCTGCCAACGAGGAGTTGCGCCAATCATGTGCACCGGCGTGCTGGCGCTAGCCACCGCTGTCGCAGCGATATCCGTCTTCACCACGCAGGGGAGCGACACCCGCGTCGCCATCGAGCTGGTCACCCACAGCTCGGTCGTCATCGATCGTCCAGCATCCGAAGTCTGGCCCCACATCGTCGATCCGAGTGCCTGGAAAGAAGCGCTCCCCCTGCGCCACCACGCCGGAGAGCCGGGCGCCGTCGGAGAGGTCTTCGCTGCGTTCGACTCCACGGCTCCGGACACCATCGAGTATTTGGTCAAGAACGTCGAGCTCGTCCCCAACGAGCGACGCACCATCAAGCTCACCCTGCCCGGCCATGGGGCCTTGATCGGGTACGCCACCTGGACTTTGGCCGGACACGATGATCACACTCTGGTGACCTACGACGTCTACACGGAGACGGTGCTAGCGGCGGAAGAGGGATCTCGGCTGACGCCGGAACAACTCGCCGTGATGACGCGTGAGGGGTACGAGGCCAACAAGCCCCGCTTCGACCGCGAATTGGTGGCGCTGAAGAGAATCGTCGAGGGGGTCTCGAAGTAGTAGCGCCCCGCGGTCTACCAACGGAAGAACCCCATGCCACAGACTGTCTTGATAGGCGTGTTGCTGCTCGCCGCTGTCGGCCCAGTGTCGCAGCCGCAACTGCAGACCGGCTTCCTGTCGGACTCCGCCTATCGTTTCCCGGACCTGGCCGCCTGGCTCCTGTTACAGAAACGACGATGACGATTGGGTTCATTGGCCTGGGGAATATGGGCAACCCCATGGCGGCCAACTTGATCAGGGCCGGCTTCGCGTTGACGGTGCATGACCTAAGCCAGTCAGCCGCTGATAATCTGCTGGCGGGCGGCGCGAAGTGGGCCGACAGTCCACGCGAGCTGGCCCAATCCGCGGATACGATTCTCTGTTCGCTCCCCGGCCCGCCGCAGGTCGAAGCGGTGATGCTCGGCGACGAAGGAGTTCTGGCCGGCGCGCGCTCAGGCAGCACCTGGATTGATCTGAGCACCAACTCGCCCAAGCTGTTGAAGCGCCTGGCCGCTCTGGCCGCCGAGCGGGGAGTGGACACTCTGGATGCCCCGGTCACCGGGGCGGTGGATGGCGCCCAGGCTGGTCGATCGGTCTACTTTGTCGGCGGAGAACGGGAGGTTTTCGAGCGACAGCTACCGGTGTTTGAAGCAATGGGGGAGAAAATCTTCTATGCCGGCCCGCTGGGTACCGGGCTGGCGGCCAAGCTGTTGACCAACCTGCTGTGGTTCATCAATGCGGTGGCGATTGGCGAAGGGTTGATGCTGGGTGCCAAGGCTGGCATCGGATTACCGACGGTATGGGAGATCATCAAGTCGAGCGCCGGCAACAGCTGGGTGGCTGAACACGACGTTCCGGCGCTATTTCGAGGCGACTACGACCCGTCGTTCACCCTCAATCTGTGCTGTAAGGACCTCCACCTGATCAGTGACCTCGGCCGTGAGTTGGATGTGCCGCTGGAGCTTGGAACGTTGGTCGAGCAGGTCTTCCTCCGTGCCAAATCCCAGTACGGCGGCGAGCAGGGCGAGCTGCATGTGGTGAAGCTGTTGGAGGATCTGCTCGACACCGAGCTACGGGCACCCTGCTAGGGGTTGCTTGCCGGTGCTTGCGGTTGTCCGGGCGGAGCTATCAACGAATTTGCCAAGGCCGGCGCTACAGCCTTAGCGCCGAGCCCAGTACCGCTGGTCTTCTGCAGGTAGGCGTTGGGCTCGTGATCGAGTGCCCCAGAGGGCAGGTATTCCCAGAGCGGGCCCAGGTCGTTGCGGATACGGTTTACGAAGAACTCCGGGAGCTCGTCGGTCTCGCGCTCGTAGTAGCGTCTCAGCGGCCTATCCTCCCGCAGTCGCCGCCGTAGCTCCGTGTAGTAGCGGATGCGGCCGTAACCCTCCGACGAGATCGCGCGCACCACGTTGAGCCAGGTCGCGAAGCCGCGTTGTGAGGCCCGGGCACGCCGCATGATCCGCCGCGGCGAGAACGTGTAGCGGGTCAAGTCGATGACACGGTCGTAGAACTCGCCCCACCCGTAGTTCTTCGGCTTGACGTTCATCGCATGGTTGTTGTTCAGGAAGTGGAAGGGGAACGGGAGCACGCGTCCGGCCCGCTGCAGCTCGAGGTTCAGCGGCGCCGCTTCGCCGAACGCAGACAAGAGCGAATAGCCGGGAAACGTAGCCGGCGTCCGATCGATGAAGCTCTTGGTGAGATCGAAGGGCTCTGCCCCTTCGTCACAGTCGAGGCCGAGCACGAAGTTGGTCTGAATGTAGGGGATGTAGTCGAAGATCATGTTCACGTGCTCAGATACCTGCCGGACCTTGTCGGCCCCGAACTTGAGCCCGGTACGCGATTTGCCGCCGAGGTCGTACCAAGACTCGATGCCCGGCAACAGGCCCTTGAAGCCGGCATTGCGTAGGCGCCGCACATTCGGCTCCGAGAGCAGCGACAGGCTGCTCTCGGCGGCGAATCGGATGCTGCCCGGGGGCACCGCTTCCTCGATGGTGGTCAAGTAGTCGTCGAAACGCACGCCGAAGTTCGGGTCGTGCCAGCCGACGGTGGGGTTGGGCATTACCTTGACGAGAAAGCGCAAGTCGTCGCGGATCTGCTCGTAGTCGAGCGGCTGGTAGTCGACCTCGGCGTCGATGCAGAAGCTGCAGGTGTAGGGACACCCGACGCTGCCGAGCATGGGCACCATCTTGATGCTTGTTGGCACGTGGCGCAGCGTCGGTTCGATGTATTTCCAGCGCTGCCGAACGCTCGGAAGCTCCTGCGGTTGTGTCCTCGCCGCCAGGTGCACGCCCAGCGGTCGGTGCGGCTGACAATCGGAGAGGATCTCGCCGACGATCTCGCGATCGGTGAATCCGACCACGTAGTCGAAGTAGCGGCGCGCGTCATCCGGATAACAGCGCGCGTGTGGGCCGCCGAGAACCGTCACCACGCCACGGCTGCGGAAGAGGTTGCTGAGCGCGTACGAAAGCTGCGCCGCCTGTGAAAACGCACCGATGAACAGCAGGTCGATGTCCTCGGGAAGCTCCTCGAGGAGGTCCTCTGCCCCCGTGTAGCAGACCAGCTTGACGTCGTGGCCGGCATCCTCGCACCAGACCGCGATCACCTGCGGCATGACGCTCGCGAGGTTGGCGTTCATTACCCGGGCCCAGAGGGCCTTGGTGGGCGCTCGCGCTACGAGATCCAGAACGCCGATTCGAAGTCGCTGCACGTCATCCCTCCGTTCAGAGCGACGGCTGGCTCTGGCTGTCTGACGGCCCGGATGGGTCGTACACAGCGGAGGGCGAGCGCCGGGAGGCCGCTTAGGCCACCTCTTTGTCGAGGTGGCCGGATGCTAAGGCATCGGTGCCCGGCTGGCAACCGGCTCGCCACCGAGGCGCAACCCGTGGCTCTGCCGCCGCCCAGTCGAACGCCGCCGTGCCAGGGCGAACAATGCCGTGTAGGCAGGAAGAAAGGCCTTTGGCGGAACACCGCTTCTTCCACCGCGACCTGCTAGTGTCCTGGCGTTCTTGTGCGGCACGCAGAGAATCGCCCGCAGCGGGCGCAGGAGGGATGATGGAACTATCGATGAAGGCTCGTGATCGGCCTTTGGTGATCGGGTTGCTCGTTGCCGTGGCCGGGCTCGGATCGCAAACGCTGTATGCCACGCACACCGAGCTGGCCACCTCGCAGGTGGTGTCGACGCCCGAGCCTGGGTCGCGGCAGGAGATGTACGAGCGTTACCTGGAGTTTCCATCGCTCGTGAAGGGCGCTTCGGCGCGACCGCATTGGCTCGCCGATGGCAGCGGATTTTGGTACGCCGAGGGAATGCCGGAAAGGACGATGATCTTCAAGGTCGACCCGGTAGCCAACCAGAAGGCGCCGCTCTTCGACGTCGACCGTTTGCGACGGGCGTTGACGCTACCGCTCGGGCACGAGCCACCCTACGAGGGCTTGCCCTTCGACAGCTTCACGTTCCTAGACGACGAGCGGGCGGCCAGGTTCGTGGTTGAGGACCGCGAGTTCGAAATCCGGCTCGCCACCTACGAGATCGAGGCATTGCCGGTCGACTCGCGGGCCGAACGAGAGCGCCTCACGCCACAGCTGGTGCGACGAGCGTTCCCGAGCACGGAACCGGACCTCTACGAGCTGCGCTCACCCGATGGAAGTTGGTTTGTCCGCGATCAGGACGACAACCTCTGGCTGCGTTCCACCGAGGATGGGCGGCTGGTCGAGCTCACCAGTGATGGGGAGGAGCTCGACGGTTGGAGCACCTGGGATACCAAGTGGTCGCCCGACGGTAGCAATCTCTTGACGCGTCGGGTGGATTCTCGTGGAGCGCACCGAATGCCTATCGTCCATTGGCTCAAGCCGGGCGAGGAGGAGGTCGAGTGGCAGCTGTATCCGCTGGCCGGTGCCAGCCAACCACAGAATCGATTGTTCATCGTGGACATCTATTCGACGCAACAAGTGGAGATCGACGTCGGCGATGATCCGGATCAGATATTCCATCTGATCGGCTGGGGGCCAACCGGCAAAGAGGTTTTCTTCCTTCGACTGGATCGGCTGATGAAACGGATGGACCTGATGGCCGCCGACCCGAGCACGGGAACAAGTCGAGTCGTCGTAACGGAGGAGCAGGAAACCTACGTCGAGGGGCTTCGCTTCTACGGTGTCGCCGACAACTTTCTGACGCTGCTCGAAGATGGGCGCTTTCTCTGGTTGTCGGAGCGTGACGGCTGGACACACCTCTACTTGTATGGGCTCGACGGCACCCTCGTACGGCGCCTCACCCACGGCGAGTTTCCGGTCAACAGAGTGGTGGCAGTCGACCACGACGCCGGCTGGATCTACTTCATGGCGTAGGCGGAACGTGACCGGCCGTATGACGATCACCTCTATCGAATCGACTTCGAGGGCGCTGGTTGGCGGCGTCTGACGGAGGGTGTTGGCCGGCACCAGATCGCGTTTGCCCCGGCGGCGACCCATTTTGTCGACACACACTCCTCGGTCGGCAGACCCCCTGCGGTGGAGTTGAGGCAGGCCGATGGAGAGCTACTGCAGGTGCTCTCGACCGCCGACGTATCGGCGCTCGAAGCGTTGCAGTGGACACCGCCTGAGGAGTTCGTCGTCAAGGCAGCCGACGGCGAGACCGACCTGTGGGGGCTGCTCTACAAGCCCTACGACTTTGATCCGGGTCGCAGCTATCCGATCATCGACTTCATCTACGCCGGGTCGCAGAGCGCCGTCGTGCCCCGCACGTTCACGAGCAGCAGGCGAGCTGTTTTCGCTCAGGCAATGGCGCAGTTCGGTTATCTCACTTTCGTCGTCGATGCCCGCGGCACACCGTTGCGAGGCAAGGACTTTCAGGACGTCGTCTACCAGAACATCGGGCGTCATGAGATCCCCGATCATGTCGCCGCGTTACGCCAACTGGCGGAGCGTCGGCCCTACATCGACATGGGGCGTGTCGGGGTACATGGCTACTCTTGGGGGGGCTACTTCACGCTGCGGGCAATGCTGACGGCGCCGGAAGTCTTTCATGTCGGGGTCTCCTCGTCGCCGGTGGTAGATCTGGCTGGATCGCCGGAGCCCAGCGAGCCGTATCTCGGACTGCCGCAGAACAACCGGGAGGCCTGGGACTATGCCTCCAACCTCCGTCTTGCCGAGAATCTGCAGGGAAAGGTGCTGTTGACGATCGGCACCAGCGATGTCAACACGCCCTTCGCCCACACCATGCGGATGATCGAGGCTTTTACTCGTGCGGGCAAGAAGTGACCTGCTCATCCTGCCGGAGCAGAGCCACCGTCTGTCGGGAGCGAGCGCGCGCTACTGGCGTGACGCGGTGAAGGACTACTTCTTGGAGCACCTGCGCCCAGCGTGATCTCTAGCACCCTGCTAGCACTAGTCGTGCCGCTGCAAGCCGCCAAGGTGCACGCTGGCGACCATGTACATGTAGCCGCCCATCCTGGCATATTGCTCATCGGCGGCGGCAGCGATGTGCTCGAATGCCGCTTCGTCGTGTCCCGATGCCTCGAAGTACAGACCCAAGTAGAGGTGGGCGTAGAATTGGGCCGAGGACCGGCCGCCGGCAGCTGCGAGTACCTCCTCGGGGGCGAGGTCGCCGCGAAACATCCCGTAGATCTCCGTCATTGGTGTCCGCCGGTCGGGCCCCACGGGCAGCAGGGCGGCGCGCGCTGCCTCCAGGGTCTCGGCGCGGGCGACGCAGAGGAAGTGCCAAGCGGCGTTCTCGACGTCGTTCGGATTGACGGTGCGGTGCGCTTCGAACTGCTCGCGGCAGTCTTGGTAGCGCCCTGCGTAATAGAGGGCGACGCCCCTCTGCCAGAGCTGAGGTGCGTAGTTGGGAAGCAACTCGGCCAGCCGGTCGAATCCGGCCGCCGATTCGCTGATGCGCCCGGCGCGGAAGTCGTCGACGGCACGGTCGAAGATCTGCTGCGGATTCTGCGCCATGGGTATTGCTGCGGCACTGGCCGCCGCGGTACCGACGGCCACGGCCCAAGCGAATGCGATAGCCGCGCTGCTCAAGGGATGTCCCTTCGCTCCGCCGCTTTGATGAGCTTGAGGGCGTCTTCCTGAAGGAGGAAGCCTTCTGTGACCAATGCTCTCGTGGCCGCCTCGAACTGCTTTAGATAGTCGCCGCGCGTCGGATAGAGCTTGTCGATGGTGGCCTGATCGAATGGCAGGATCGTGTCTCTGCAGTCCGGCGCCGGCACGTAGTTTCCTCGGTAGCTCGCAATCGGGACAGTAATCTCCGGCATGCGCAGGCCGCCGATGGCATTGCCGTACTCGTCGCGCGACGGGCCCGGGGCGTTCGCGGAACCGCTTGTCTGGATGTAGTCGGCGTTTGGGGGAGCGACGCCCGAGGTAACCCAACGATCAAGCAACACGTAGGCGGCCTTCTCGACCATATAGAGGTTGATCTCTGGCTGATTCGAATCACAAACGAAGTCGTAGGCGCCGAAGCCAGCCGCTGCCACATCGTCCCGCGCGGCGTCGCTATAGTTGTATTGCCACGTCCAGCCATGACTGGCACCGGTTAGCTCCCACAACATGAACTGGTCGTCTGCGGTATTGGCATTTGGCCTGCGGGCTGAAGCGAAAGGACTACGGTTGGCAAGCGGAAAGTCCCATTCGGAGAGCACGACGAAATAGGGGACACGGCGCCCCGGAATGCTCCACTGCGGATCATCGTCGGGAAGCGGATTGACCTCTGGCCCGCATTGATGGAGGCCGCCGCTGCGGGCTGTAGTGGTCCCCCCAGCTTCCGCCAGGTAGCCGTCGTAGACGGGCTTGCCGTCGGGCAGGTTGGCGCGCTGGTGGAACCAGCGGAAATACCGAGACAGGTACGACCCCGACTGCGACTCGCCCGTGAGGTATAGGCGTTCGGCGGCCTGCCCGAGCGGGTTGTGAGGGGCATTCGACTTCAGTAGTGTACCGATCTGGGTGAAGATGTCCCATGACAACCCGTTTTCCGAAAGCTTTGAGAGATTCGGGTCGTAGCCGGGCTCTCCCGGCAGCATGCCGCAGGCCTGCTCATCCGGGGGTAGGGGGTTGGGCATCGACAGGCGCCCGTACCGGCCTGCGTCGAACTCGACCATGCCGGGAAAGACGTTCGGCTTGCTGGTGACGCCGACGTACACGTCTCCTTGCTTCAAGATCTGTTCCCACAGCGCCGCCCAGATCGCCGTCCAGTCGTAGCCGGCGCTCATGTTGATGATCTCGACGACGACCCGACCACTGAACTCCGTCATGTTCTGCGGGCGACGAACCATGATTCTGGTGGTGTACTCGGTGGCTTCGAGCAGGTCCCTGTCCTCGTAGGGGAGCCAGTTCTTGGTCGCAGGGTCGAAGACCACCAAGTCGAAGTCGCTGTCCGGGACCCAGTCGTAGACGTGAGCACCGCCCGATACGTAGTACTCCTCCTCGACATAGCGGTACTCGGCCAGGTCGATTGGCAGCCGCTGCCACATGGCGCCGTTCCACGTGTGCGAGTCTGCGGTATTGGGGATCGGTCCCTCGAGCCGGAGACGCGGTATCCGGCCCTCGGTGGTGCCGCATGAGCCCATCACGGCAACGTTCAACGATACGAACAGCAAGCAGGCAACGAGACGGCCGGTTTTCGACAAGGGTTCAATAGCCCTACTCGCCGGCGGCGGTATCGCACGAGTTACGGTCGTCAGCAATCTGGTGGGGGTCGTCATTTCCATCATCCGCTCGATGCAGCCTATCGCCAGGGCGCGCGAGATAAAACTACAGGGCCCGCAGGGGCGGACGGGAAGGCCGGGCCGGGAGGAAACGGCCTCAACGGTCACCAGTCTGAACTCGTGTGGCAAGCTAGTAGGCCGTGGTGAAAGTGTGGTGGGTCTGGCGACAGGGTGTTGCGAAGTGGAGGCAAGGAGAGAGGAGGAGGCGATGGGTACCGCATCGTTGACGAGGAACGACGCAGCATACGCGCGCAACCCCCTGTCGCCCGAAGGGTTACGGCGATTTGGGGCCATTTGCGGCGTTGGCCTTCCTCGACGATGGCTAGGGCATCGCCTGTGTCAGGCCGCCTTGCATCTGGCCCCAACTCGCCGTAACCAGACCCACCACACTTTCACCACGGCCTGCTAGGCACGAGTTACTCGAGCGCAGGAACGCTGCCATGGCACCGAGCAAGCCGTCAGACCGGGGTCGAAGCGATCGAATCGTTGCCGAAGGTCGTCGTGCGCGGGCCGAGTGGGACAGCAGCTACCGCGGCCGGGCGCTGAAGTTGCTGCCCTGGGTTTGCGGCAGCTGCGGGCGCGATTTCGTTAGCAAGAACCTCAGCGAACTGACCGTCCACCACAAGGACCACGATCACACCAACAACCCGCCGGACGGCAGCAACTGGGAGCTTCTCTGTTACTGGTGCCACGACAACGAGCACTCCCGGCGTGCGGTCGCGGAATCCTCCGGCACGGCGCGGCGTCGCGGTGAGCGATCTTCGGTCACCCAAAACCCCTTCGCTGAGCTGGACAAGCTTCTGAAGGGCCGGGAGTAGCCCGGGCGACCCTGTCGGGCGCCGGATTTCTACAGCGGCGGGTGCCGGAGGTGGAAGTCCGTGGCTTCCTGATACTCCCTGGCAACGGCGAGCATCTCCGCCTCGCCGTACAGCTTTCCCACAAAGAGGATCCCCGTGGGGGTGCCGGCGTCGGTAAACCCGTTGGCGACGGTGACGGCCGGGTGTCCCGTCAGGTTCGTCGCGCTGTTGATCGGGCCGCCCCCGTGGGGGGCGACGAAGACGTCGATGTCGCGCAGTGCGGCGGCCATCTCCTGCATCATCAGCATACGGAGGCGGTTCATCTGGATGTACTCCACCGCCGGTGTCAGCCTGGCGGTGCGCATCAGCATGTCCTCCGGCTCGTCGCGGTCCTGGATGAGAAGGTCGATCCTGCCGCTCTGCACGAGCTCGTCGAACGCGGCCGCCTCGTCGACGAGGAGCATCTGCAGCGCGTCCATGCCAGCGTGCTCCGGCAGGCTGACCGGCTGCAGCTGGATGCCCAGCGATCGCAGCGTCTCGATCGTTGCGGCGTCGTTGGCGCGCGCCGTCGCCGCGTCGGGCCCGCCGGGCTCGGCCTCGAAGGCATCCTGCAAGTAGCCGACTCGTAGCGTTTCGACGGGGAGTCCGGCGTTCCAGTTGAACGGCCTGTCGACGACCGCGAGATCGAGTCCATCGGGGCCGTAGATGGCATGGAACACGATGGCGCAGTCCTCCACGGCGCGACACATCGGCCCCGCCTTATCGAGACTCCAGCTCACTGGCATGACGCCGTGCCGGCTCACCCTTCCGAAGGTCGGGCGCATCCCCGAGATACCGCATGTTCTCGACGGGCCGACGATCGATCCGAGGGTCTCGGTGCCCACGGCGAAGCCGACCAGCCCGCCGGCAGTCGCCGCTGCCGGCCCGGCGGACGACCCACCCGATCCCTGCTCGGTGTTCCACGGGTTGCGAGTGCGGCCGCCGAACCAGCGGTCGCCCCTGGCGAGCTCACCGGTGGAGAGCTTCGCCACCAGCACCGCGCCCGCCTCCTCGAGGCGCGTGATCACCGTGGCATCCAGATCGATCGTCTGGTCGCGGTAGGCTGCCGATCCCCAGGTCGTCGGGTAGCCGCGTTTCGCAAACAGGTCCTTCACCCCCCACGGGATGCCGTGCAACGGGCCACGGTACATTCCGGCGTCGATCTCTCGGTCGGCGCGTCTGGCTTGCTCCATCGCCAGCTCCCGGGTCAGCGTAACCACGCACTCGAGAACCGGGTCGTAGTGTTGCAACCGGGTGAGGTACATGCGGGTCAACTCTACCGAGCTCACTTGGCGCGATTCCAACAAGCGCGCCAGATGTGTGACCGGCCAAAAGGCGACCTCTTCGATGGCGGTGGGGAGCGCAACGTCGGGTGGTGCGCTCGGCGTGAAGGGGCGGCGCTCGTCGTCGAACGTTAGCCCGGGCACGGCCGGGTTGAAGTACAGGGGCGGCGGGACGTTCTGGTCGATGGGAATCTGCCGCAGCTCCTCGAGGCTCGCCAGATTGGCGTTGATGGTCTCCACCATCTCGGCGCGGTCCTCTTCGGAGAACTCCAGGCCGGCGATCCGTGCCGCGTCTGCGATCATCTCGCTGGTGATCGCTTCCTCGGCCTCCTGCGAACGGACCCACAACGTGCCCGGGAAGAGTGTCGAGCCGAGCCCGAGACTGCCGCAGCAGGTGAGGAAGCAGCGGCGGCGGAGCTTCGACGCGGTCGCCTTCGATATAGAATCGTCCACCTTGACCCCTTTGTGACCACGACCTCTGTTACAGGCCTAGCGGATGATGATGATCCTTTCGTTTATAGGACTCAGGTATTCAACACCGAGGTTGGTGACAATCGCGTTGTCTTCGAAGTTGATGCCTATGCGCCGATTCCATTCCGGAACCCATGTATTGAGCTCGAACTCGAGCGAGAAGATGTAGTTCGGCTGCACTGTGATATGGGTCGTCGTCGAACGCCACGGCGCTATCGAGGGGCCTGCCGTGGCGTCGCCGACGCTGGTGTTTCCGGTGGCATGGAAGTCGATCGAGAACCCCGACCTCTCGTCGTCTCCGAGCTCTGTCACCAGGTCTCTGTATTGCGAGGTCCGATCGTCGGAAGGCGTATACACATAATCGGCTGCTTCCAGGGCAGCGACGATCGCCTCGAGAGATTCTCCTGCCGTCCTGCCGGCCTTGAACGTCTTCCGAAGAATCTCGCGCGCCTTCATGCCGCGGTCCCAGGCGTGCCTTAGTCCGTCGGGTATGTCCGTCTCATCGTCCCTCAGGACATACGCGTTTCGCTTGATGTCGGTACCGAAGTTCAAGTAACCGATACCCATGTCCCAGGATATGAACGCGCCGCGCTGATACACGCCATCTCGGGCGCCTCCCGGCATGTAGGGCAGAAACAGAGTCGCCGCTTGATAGGAGGGGCCGATTCCTTGCTCCAGTAGCTGGTCGGCCGCCCACCAGCCGATTTCTTCAGGAGTTGTGATTCCGGGTCTGATCCTCCGTAGGGCCGCCTCCATGATCTGTCGCTGGATCTCCAGCGCGTTTGCGAATGCGATGATCTCCCGCTGCACTCGTCTGACCCGGAAGTCGGTGGTCACCTGTTCTGCAGAGACGATTCTCTGGGCGTATTTCTCGCCCAACGCTGCGATCATGCTCATGTACGCCGTATGAGAAAGACCGTTCGCGATGGGAAGCGAGGTCGACATGTTGACGGCGATCACCTCCGGATCGCGCTCCTCGACCAGCTTCAGTAGGTCGCTTCCCGAACCGGAAATGTCATAGAGACCTTCCTGGTCCTCGCCACCCAGGATTATCCGCTCGATCCTGTCACCACCCCGATCCGTAAAGATGTAGTAGCCGAACGGCTCCCAAGCTCGGTATTCGAACCAACCGCCCAAGTCCAGCGCAAGAGGATCCATATTGCCGCTCTGTACGACGTGAATCCACATGTCGACGTTGTTGTCGCGCAGGGCGCCCGGCAGGATGAGATCCATTTTCTCGTGACGTATGAGCCTCATGATCTCGTAGTTTTGTTTCGACTCCTGCGCGTGGGATTCCAGGCCGATCGCGAGACCAGCGAGAGCCCAACACACGGCTAGCAATCGTGCACTAGTCACAGTTACTCCTTTCTCGAACCCGCGTTCGAGCCTAACCGGGTCGCTCCTTCCCACAAGGAACGAGCCAGCTACTATCATGCTCCTCTCGGAAGTGCAGGTGAGACTCCCAGATTCGAATGATGCTTGATGCTCGGTGGTCTACTGGCCCCTTGGCGACCCACTCACAGGGCGGTGCCGATGTGGCGCCGCGGACTTGGTGAGCTCGATGATGGCACGGCGCGTTGCCTTCACCGTGATCGTGGCGGTAACTCTCGCCTGTGGGCTATCGGCGATCGTACCGGCGGCGCGGGCCCAGCCACAGACCCCGTCCGCGACACCCGAGTTCAGCCGCGACATCCAGCCGCTTCTCGCAGCGAATTGCTTGGCGTGCCACGGCTCCGACGAATCGACTCGGGTGAGCGAGCTTCGCCTCGACACGCCGGACGGTCCATTGTCGACCATCGTTCCGGGAGACGCGGGAAGCAGCACGCTGTATCGACGGCTGACCGCGCGTGACGGCATCGAGCGTATGCCACCCGTCAGCTCCGGGCTGGCGCTGACGGAAGGTGAGATCGAGTCCATCCGTGCGTGGATCGACGCCGGCGCCAAACTGGGGACTGGTGTGGCGCTCGTGCCGGTGATGCTGACGAGCGATCGAGTCGTGGATTTCGACTTCGACGTGCGGCCGATACTGTCCGAGAACTGCTTCGTGTGCCACGGGCCGGATGATGCAGGGCGCCAGCGGGGACTTCGGCTCGACGTGGAGGAGGGGTTGTTCGGTGATCGCGGTCGATTCGGTGGTCCCGTTGTCGTGCCCGGTGCCGCGGCCGAGAGCGCCCTTTACCAGCGCATCACCGACGAGTCCGAGCACCGCCGCATGCCGAAGGCGGGCTCGGGTCTGTCGCTAACGCCGAACGAGATCGGGAAGATCCGCAGTTGGATCGATCAGGGTGCCGAGTGGGAGCCTCCGTGGGCGTTTGTCGCTCCCGTACGACCCGAGGTCCCGACGGTCACAGACGTCGACTGGGGCCGGAACCCGATCGATGCTTTCGTACGCGCTCGCCTGGGGCGGGAAGGACTGAAACCGTCGGAGGAGGCTGACCGGTCGACCCTGATACGACGCGCTTCCTACGATCTTACCGGCCTTCCGCCCACTCCGGCGGAGGTCGAGTCATACCTGGCTGACGACTCGCCGGACGCCTACGAGAAGGTGGTCGAACGATTGGTGAGCTCACCGCGCTACGGTGAGCGCATGGCGATGCGCTGGTTGGATCTGGCGCGCTACGCCGACACGCACGGCTACCACATCGACAGTCACCGTGACATGTGGCCCTGGCGTGACGGGGTGATCGACGCCTACAACGCCAACATGCCGTTCGACCGGTTCACCATCGAGCAGCTTGCCGGCGACCTCTTGCCGGACCCGACGCGGGCGCAGCTGATTGCCACGGGATTCAACCGCAACCACATGATCAATTACGAGGGTGGCGCCATCCCCGAGGAATACCTCGTCGAGTATGTCGTCGACCGTCTCCACACGACCTCGACGGTCTGGATGGGCCTGACGATGGGGTGTAGCCGGTGCCACGACCACAAGTACGACCCCATCAGCCAGAGAGACTTCTATCGCTTTTTCGCCTTCTTCAACAACGTCGACGAGGTGGGGCTGGACGGCCAGGCCGGCAACGCAGAGCCGTTCGTGCTCGTGCCCACGCCCGACGAAGACCGGACACTCACCTCGATCGAGGCGCGGATCGAAGCGCTCGAAGACGAGCTGCCGGAGGCGACGATCGGCCACCTGCAGGGGCGATGGGAGGCGGGCGCCCTGGCCACGGTCCCGACCGCCCCACGTGACGATCTGGTCGCTCACTTCGAGTTCGACGGCCACCTTGCCGATACCAGCGGGCACTATCTGCACGCCAAGGCCAGTAGCGCGTATCTCGCATACCGCGACGGCCGCGTCGGCGAGGCGGCGTACCTCGACGGCGAGACGCACGCCGATCTAGACGATGCATCGGCGCTGGACCTGGACGCAGCGCAGCCGTTGTCGATCGCGGCCTGGGTTTCCCCGTCATCGAGGCAAGCTCGCTAAGCGCTCGTTTCGAAGGTCGACGAGGGCAGGGGGCACCGTGGCTACGCCGTCTCCTTCGGAGAATCGATCGTGTTGCCACGGGCCAATATCGGCACACACCTGTACTTTCGGCTGATCCACGACTGGCCATCGAGCGCCCTGTCGGTGAGGACGCGCGGAGCCGCTGATTATGTTCCGGTGGCAGCACGTGGCAATCGTCTATGACGGATCGCGCCAAGCGGCGGGTGTACAGCTCTACGTGGATGGTAGGCCGGTCGAGGTGGTGATCGAGCACGACAGCTTGGAGGGGACGATCGAGTCGGCTTCCGTGCTGCGGATCGGCGGCGACCTTCATGTCGGATCGGATCGGCCCGTGGATGGCTATGCGGGATTGGTCGACGACCTGAGGTTCTACGCGCGAAAGATCGAGGCCTACGAGATCGACCGCCTGGTCACCGACCTGCCGGTGCGGAGCATCCTCGACGAGATACACACCGACCGGTCGGAGGAGCCAGTGGGCGAAAGCGAGGAGCAAACTGACCTGCGCGAGGTGCAGGACGAGGAGCTCCGCGACTACTTCCTCACACGGCATGCGCCGCCGCAGTACCGGCGCGCTCACCGCCAGCTGAAGACCCTCAGGAGCGAGCTCGCTGCGCTCGAGGACACCGTCGTCACGACGATGGTCATGGCGGAGCGCGAGGAGCCGCGCCAGACGTTCATCCTGCGCCGGGGCGACTATCGAAACCAAACTGATCCCGTCTCGCCGGGCACACCCAGCGCGCTGCCGCCGTTGCCTGCCGGCGCCGAGGCCAACAGGCTCGGACTGGCACGATGGCTCGTCGACCCCGGGCACCCGCTCACGGCACGGGTCACCGTGAACCGGTACTGGGAGATGTACTTCGGCACCGGCCTGGTCAAGACGCTGGAGGACTTCGGAACCCGGAGCGAGCTGCCGAGCCACCCCGAGCTGCTCGATTGGCTAGCCACCGAGTTCGTCCGGTCGGGGTGGGACGTCAAGGCCATGCAGCGGCTGATCGTCACCTCGTCTACCTATCGGCAGTCGTCGCGCCTGACGCCATGGCATGCGGAGCATGATCCAGAGAACCGGCTGCTGAGCCGCGCGTCACGGTTCCGGCTGCCCGCCGAGATGATTCGCGATGGCGCGCTGGCGGTGAGCGGGTTGCTGAACGGCGCCATCGGCGGGCCGAGCGTGTTTCCGTACCAACCAGCCGACTTGTGGAAGCCGCTAGCCTACGGCGCGCACTTCACGGCGCAGTCTTACACGCCGAGCCACGGCGAAGATCTCTACCGTCGCAGCATGTACTCGTTCTGGAAGCGCACCGTGCCGCCGCCGTCGCTCAATACGTTCGATGCGCCCGACCGCGAGTCGTGCACGGTGCGCCGGCCACGGACGAACACGCCGCTGCAGGCGCTGGTGTTGTTGAACGACCCGACATTCGTCGAGGCGGCGCAGGGGCAGCTCGACGAGTACCGCGACGATCCCGAGGCCGCCCACCAGCTGCTGACCGTCGGTGAGGGCAGCTACGATCCCGGCCACGACCCCATCGAGCTGGCGGCCTGGCCAACGTCGCCGGCATCATCATGAACCTCGACGAGACGATCACGCGGGAGTAGCAAGGTTGGATCCCATACGCGAGGACGAGCTCCGGGTGACGCGTCGACAGCTGTTCTCGCGGGCGCGCACCGGCATCGGCGTGGCGGCGCTGACCGCGCTGCTGCCCCCCGAGCTGGTGTGGGCCGCCGGGGAAGGAGGGCAGGCCGGTGTAACGCCAGGAGTGCTGCCCCACTTCGCCCCGAAGGCCAAGCGTGCCATCTTCCTGTTTCAGTCGGGCGCACCCTCGCAAATGGATCTCTTCGACTACAAGCCCAAGCTGAGAGAGCTGCACGGCACCGAGCTTCCCGACTCGGTTCGCCAGGGACAGCGGCTGACCGGCATGAGCTCGGGACAGGATCGGTTCCCGCTCGTGAACCCGATCTTCGGCTTCGACCAGTACGGACAATCGGGGACCTGGATCAGCGAGCTGTTGCCGCATACGGCGAAGATCGTCGACGACATCGCCATCATCAAGAGCGTGCACACCGACGCTATCAATCACGATCCCGCGATCACCTTCATCCAGAGCGGCAGCCAGCAGCCGGGTCGCCCCAGCATGGGTGCGTGGCTCAGCTACGGCCTCGGCAGCGCGAACCAGGATCTTCCGACCTTCATCGCTCTGCTCTCACGCGGCAGCGCGAAGTTCGACCAGCAGCCGCTGTTCTCCCGGTTGTGGGGCAGCGGCTTTCTGCCGTCGAATCATCAGGGCGTCAACTTTCAATCGAGCGGTGACCCGGTGCTGCACCTCTCAGACCCCCCCGGCATTAGCCGCACGAATCGCCGCCGCCTGATCGACGCGATCCGGACAATCAACCAGGAACGTGCCGCGACGCTCGGTGATCCGGAGATCGAGACGCGCATTGCCCAGTACGAGCTGGCCTACCGGATGCAAGCGTCGGTGCCCGATCTGATGGACCTCTCCGACGAGCCGGCAAGCACATTCGATCTGTACGGCGAAGACGCACGCCGGCCAAGCACCTACGCGGCCAACTGCTTGCTGGCGCGCCGGCTTGCCGAGAAGGGCGTGCGCTTCGTGCAGCTGTACCATCGCGGCTGGGACCAGCACCTGGATCTACCGCGCGACCTCGCACTGCAGTGTCAGGATACCGATCAGGCCTCGGCAGGGCTGATCACCGACCTGAAGCAGCGCGGCCTGCTCGACGAGACGCTGGTGATCTGGGGCGGGGAGTTCGGCCGCACGGTCTACTGCCAGGGCACCCTGAAAGAAGACAACTACGGGCGCGACCACCATCCACGTTGTTTCACCATGTGGATGGCCGGTGGAGGTATCAAGCCCGGCGTCTCCCTCGGACGGACCGACGACTTCTCGTACAACATCCTCGAGGACCCGGTGCACGTGCACGACCTGCAGGCGACGATCCTCCACTGTCTGGGCATCGACCACAAACGACTGACGTACAGGTATCAGGGCCGTGATCACCGACTCACAGACGTGGCCGGCCGCGTGTTCGAGAAGGTGTTGCTATAGCAGGGTGCTGAAAAACTCTGGTGGGTCTGTAACCTGTAAGGCGCATGGGGGTTGCCGACGATCTCAGCGTCAGAGCTCCTCGACGATGCGCCCTGGCATCGCCATCGTCGCTCTTCCTTGATCTCGCCAGCAAGACCCACGCGCCAGACCCACCAGAGTTTTTCAGCACCCTGCTAGACAACCGATCGCGGACATCGCAGCTTGCCTGCAGACGGTGCGTGAATCGGTGGACGGAGGCGCACACGATGAGAGCTGCGAAGAGGGCACCGAGAAAGGTTCTGCTGCTGCTCCTGTGCGTGCAGATGGCAACGACCGGCATCGTGCAGGCACAGGACCCCGCCACTGTGCCGACGCCGCGCGCCGACAGAGCATGGTGGATGAGCCGCTTCTACAACAACGTTCGACAGATCGGGGGCGGCGATGTCGACCTGCTGTTCATCGGCGACTCCATAACCCACAGCTGGGAAAGCGCCGGCAAGGAAACCTGGGACAAGTACTACGGGCACCGCAAGGCGGTGAATCTCGGCTTCAGCGGCGATCGCACGCAGCACGTGCTGTGGCGGCTGATCCACGGTCAGCTCGACCGCGTCAGCCCCAAGGTGGCGGTGCTGATGATCGGCACCAACAACTCCCGCAACTACACTCCGGACGATATCGCTGAGGGGATCGGCGCGATCTGCAACACGCTGCGAGCTCTGCTGCCGGAAACGAAGATCCTCCTGTTGGCCGTGTTTCCGCGGGGTAGAGCGGGCGACGACTGGCAACGCGGCGTCAACACAGCAGCCAACTCCGTCATCGCCGAGCTCGACGACGGTAGGTGGATCCACTATCTGGACATCGGCGATAGCTTTCTGGAGGACGACGGTGTCCTGCCGGAGAGCGTCATGCCCGACGCCCTACACCCGCAAGAACGTGGCTATCAGATCTGGGCCGAGGCCATGGAGCCGATGCTGGCGCGACTGATGGGGGACGAGCCGGTACGGTAAACACTACGGTCGTATCAGGTCGTGAGGGTGCCGATGGCGCCCACACGTCCGCTAACCGACTTCAAGAGAGGTTGCCCCATGCGCCTTCGGGCTAGTGCCGTTCGAACCGCTCTCATCGGCGGTCTGCTGATCGTCGGCGGGACCGCCGCGCCGGCAGCAGCCCAGGAGAACCCGCTCACGACCTCGGTCGACCTCCGGATGGGCAGGCGCGTGTTCCTGTCCCAATGCGGGCGCTGCCATGGCCTCGACGGGACCGGCGGTGGCGAGACCGGGGCGCCCGACCTCACGACGGGCACCTTTGCGACGGCCAGCACCGACGCCGGGCTCTTCAATGTCATTCGCGAGGGTATCGACGGTACCGCCATGATGGGGATCAGCCCGCAGGCGCCGGACCAGACGGTCTGGCAAATCATCACTTACATCCACTCATTGAACCTCGATCCTGCCGACTACGACCTTCCGGGTAGCCCCAGCGCCGGACGACAGGTCTTCGACGGGAAGGGCAACTGCGCAAGCTGCCACATGGTTGGCGGGGAAGGCGGTCGGCTCGGACCCGACCTTTCGGTGGTTGCGAACCGCCGCGATCCAGACGAGCTCAAGGCCGACCTGCTCGATCCGAATGAAGAGGTCGCGCCGCGCTGGTGGACGCTACGGGTCACACAGCATGACGGTACCGTCGTCGAGGGTCTGCGGATGAACGAAGATACGTTCACGCTCAGCATGATGGACGAGGACGAGAACCTCTGGCACTTTTCGAAGAGTCAGATCAGCGGCAGCGATCGGATTACGACTTCGAGCATGCCGAGCTATGAGAACACGCTGACTACGGGGGAGGTGGACGACCTGGTTGCCTACCTTTTCTCGCTGCGGAAGGAGCGTCGATGATGAAACGTCTCCTGTTTGTCATTGCCATCTTCACGTTCGTGCCGCTCGTGCCGGCCCAGGAACCACCGAGCACGAAAGCGCCGACGCCAGCGCTTTCGCCGGTGACCTGGGAGCGACTGCTGAACGCGGCGAACGAGCCGGAGAACTGGTTGATGTACTCGGGGACCCTCGACAGCCAGCGTCACAGCCGGCTCGACCGTGTGCACACCCGGAACGTGGCAGATCTCGAGCTCAAGTGGGCCTACCAGATTCCCGCCATCGATCGCGCCGAGACCACGCCGCTGGTCGTCGACGGTGTGATGTTCGTTACCGAGGCGCCAAGCAACGTCGTGGCGCTCCATGCCGCAACCGGGCGCCCGTACTGGCGCTATGATCACGAGCTGCCCGACGACCTGCGCTTGTGCTGCGGTCGCAACAATCGCGGCGTCGCGATCCTGGGTGAGACGCTCTACATGAGCACGCTGGACGCGCATCTGGTGGCCATCGACGCGCGCAGCGGCAACCTGGTGTGGAATCGGGAAGTTGCGGAGTACAGCTCCGGCTACAGTAAGACTGCGGCGCCGTTGATCGTCAAGGACCATGTTGTGACCGGCATCGCCGGTGGGGAGTACGGCATCCGCGGCTTTCTCGATTCCTACAATGCCGAGACCGGCGAGCGGGAATGGCGTGCCTGGACCATCCCGGGGCCGGAGCACGCCGACAATCGGACCTGGGCGGGTGAATCGTGGCGCACGGGCGGGTCTCCCACCTGGATCACCGGCTCGTACGATCCGAATCTCGACCTCATCTACTGGGGCACGGGGAATCCTGGCCCCGACTGGAACGGCGACGTCCGGTTGGGCGACAACTTGTATTCCGACTCGGCCCTGGCGCTGGATGCCGACACGGGCGAGTTGGCATGGTATTTCCAGTTCACCCCGCATGACGTGCACGACTGGGATGCCATCCAGATTCCGATCCTCGGCGAAGTGGTCTACGAAGGCGAGATGCGCAAGGTAATGATGTGGGCCAACCGCAACGGCTTCTACTACACGCTCGACCGCCAGACCGGCGAGTTTCTGGTCGGCGAGTCGTTCGCCAGGCAAACCTGGGCAGAAGGCCTGGATGAGAACGGGCGTCCGATCCGCTTCCCTGACACGTCGCCGACGTTCGAGGGCGTCGTCGTGTCGCCATCGGTGTATGGAGCCACCAACTGGTGGTCACCGGCGTACAGTCCGCGTACCGGCCTGTTCTACGTCAATGCCTTCGATGGCGAGCAGGAGTACTTCAAGCGTGATCAGGAGTATGTGGAAGGCGAGTACTACTCGGGCGGTGCCGGGCGTCGCGTGCTGCCGGTGGACAGCTATCAGAGCGCCATCCGAGCTATCGACCCGGCGACCGGCGACCTCCGTTGGGAGTTCCCGCTAGCGCCGCACTCCACGTCGGGGTTGCTGTCGACTGCTGGAGATCTGGTCTTCGGCGGCACGGTCGGCGGCTATTTCTTCGCGCTCGACGCCGCCAGCGGCAAGGAGCTATGGCACGTGAACGTAGGCGCCCGTGTGCATTCGGCGCCGATGACCTACGCCGTGAACGGGCAACAGTACATTTCGGTCGCCGCGGGAAATGTGATCTTCACCTTCGGCCTGAAGGAATAGGCACAGACGCGCGCAACCAGAGGCCTTCGATTCCTGGCTGAGGTGAAATCGAGACGCCGTCTTAAGGGGGAGCCCTCATGGAGTTCTACTTCAAACGATCGTACCGAGGCCGCTTGAAAGCCGTGATCCTGGATTGGGCTGGCACGACCTTAGACTATGGATGCTATGCCCCGGCGGTTGTCTTCGTCGAAGTCTTCAAGCGTATGAAAGTGCCCATCACGATCGGGCAAGCGCGGATTCCTATGGGCGCTCACAAGAAGGTCCACATCCATGCGATCTCGAGAATGGAAGAAGTGGAGTCGATGTGGCGCGAGGCTCACGGGAGCGCCCCAAGCGACGACGACGTCGAGTCCATGTTCCAGCAGTTCATCCCGCTGCAGCTGGATTGCTTGGCCGACTACGCGGATCTGATACCCGGCACGCTCGATGCTGTAGCGGCCTTTCGCGACCGTGGGCTGAAGATCGGGTCAACGACTGGGTATACGGGCGAGATGATGGATTTGCTCCTGCTGGAGGCCAAGAGACGCGGCTACGAGCCAGACGCCACGGTCTGTGCGACCGACGTGCCTGCTGCTCGGCCCCATCCCTGGATGTGCCTCAAGAACGCTCTCGATCTGCAGGTCTACCCTATGGAAGCAATTGTAAAGATCGGCGACACGCTGCCGGACATTTCGGAAGGTCTCAATGCCGGGATGTGGACAATAGGATTGGCCAAGACCGGCAACGAGATCGGGCTGACCGAAGCGGAGATCGACGCCCTCGAGCCGGCTGATTACACGGAACGCCTGTCTGAAGCGTATCGCCGAATGAGTCAGGCCGGCGCCCACTATGTGGTGGACGGAATCGCCGATGTTGCTCCGGTCTTGGACAAGATCGAAGCTCGTCTCGCTGGCGGCGCAAGACCCTGATCATCGACTACGGCCCTCGCCGGACACCCGGCAAACCCACGAGATGCCCGATGCCTGTCCAGGCCGGTGTTCGCCTCAGTCAACGGTCGGTTGCCGCCGCTGTGACAGTCGGCATTTGGGCCTTGTCGGTGTCTTCTCCTGTTGCGACGCAAGAGCGCTTGACCGCCGACTTGGTGGTGATCTCGGCGAAAATCATTACCGTCGACGACAGGAATCCGAGGGCCGAAGCGCTAGCGATTCGAGACGGTAAATTCGTGATGGTGGGGAGCGACGTAGAGATACGTTCGCTGATCGGCCCAAACACACAGATCATTGATGCTGGCGGCAAGACCCTCGTCCCCGGTTACGTCGACGCCCACATGCACCCGGGGCCGACGTATCCGGTGACGTCGCGCTTGGGCAGGGTCGACCTGAGTCCGGACAACGTGCCAACGATGCAGGACGTTGTCGCTGCGTTGAGGGGAAAGGCTTCCATCACCCCAGAGGGCGAGTGGGTGATTGGCACTCGATACCAGGACACCAAGCTCGGCCGACACCCGAGTCGCTGGGATCTGGATCAGGCCTCAACGGTTCATCCGATCTTCATCACTCATTCCAGTGGCCATGTATCGGCGGTCAATTCCCTGGCTCTGGAGACGGCCTCCATCGACAGCGCGACACCGGACCCACCTGGCGGGGGGTTTGAGCGCGACAACGAAGGGCGCCCCACGGGGGTGGTATGGGAAAACGCCATCGAGCCCATCATGCGCGCCGGTCCTCCGTTGGCCGAGGCCACACGCGACGAACAGACGCAGGGGACGCTGCGGACCTTCGAGGCCTTCCTGAGCAAGGGCATCACCAGCGTCGTCGATGCAGGGAGCGGTCCAGCGGCCTTCGAGGTTTACCAGGACGCGGCCGAGCAAGGCCAACCGGTCAGGGTGAGCATCATGTTCGAATTCCGCCACCTGCCGGCGCTACGAGCGCTCGGCCTGCGCACAGGGTTTGGTAGCGACCATCTGAGAATCGGCGCGATCAAGAGCTTCCATGGCAACTCGCTCTCGGGGAGAACCTGCTGGCTATACGAGCCCTACGAGATGACCAATCCGGCAACGGGCGAGCGCGACTACTACGGCATCCCACCGGCCAGATCTCAAGAGGATCTCGACGCCATGATTCTCGAGATTCACGAGGCCGGATTCCAGGTTGCCGTACACTCGAACGGCGACCGCGAGATCGACATGGTTCTCGACGCGCTCGAGCGAGCTTTGAATCGTCGGCCGCGCAGGAATCATCGACACCGCATCGAGCACGCGAGCATCGTCAATCCCACCATTCTCAGGAGGGTCAAGGAGCTCGGCGTCGTCCTGGCTTTGCATTCCTACGTGTACGAGCACGGCGACAAGATGGAGGCCTACGGCGCGACACGCTGGAAGATGATGCATGCCAATCGATCAGCCTTAGAGCTCGGCATTCCGGTGGCCGGAAACTCCGACTACGGCGTGAGTGCGGCGGATCCGATGCTCCGAATCCAGAGCATGGTTACGCGAGCCAGTGCTCAGGGAAAGGTCTATGGTGCGGAGCAGAAGATCAGCGTCGAAGACGCCATTCGTGTTTGGACCCTTGGGGGCGCCTACTCGACCTTCGACGAAGAGATCAAGGGGTCGATCGAGAGCGGAAAGCTGGCGGATTTCGTAGTCCTCTCAGCGGATCCGACGAGCGTGCCCCCTGCAACCATCAAGGAAATCGCCGTCGACATGACCTTTATCGACGGCGAGCTCGAGTACGCACGGCAATGACGGCCAGGCGCTGAGTCTGACGAGGCGACGGACCATGAGCAGTTACCTCGCGCTTCTGATAGGCCTCCTGATGATCTCGGTGGCTCCGGGCGCGGCGGACGTAGCGCCGGCCGAGCGCCAAGCGCAGAAAGTGATCATCGATGCGGACCCGGGGATCGACGATTCGATCGCCATTCTCTTTGCATTGCGCTCGCCGGCGCTCGACGTTCTCGGCATCACGACGGTGTTCGGCAACGCCGACATCGAGCGGGCGACGCTGAACGCGCTGCGCTTGGTGGAGCTCGCCGGCCGTCGCGTTTCGGTGGCCCGCGGTGCCTCTAGCCCGTGGATAGGCGAGACGCCCTCGCCGCCCGACTTTGTCCATGGCTCCGACGGCATCGGCAACATCGATACGCCGCCACCGACGACCGCACCGATCGATGTGGGCGCCGCCCGCTTCATCGTCGAGACCGTACGTAGCAACCCGGGCGAGGTGACGCTCCTTGCCCTGGGTCGGCTGACCAACCTCGCCGTCGCCTTGGCGATCGAGCCGGCGCTTCCAAGCCTGGTCAAGCAGGTCGTGCTGATGGGCGGTGCTGCCCCAGTGCCCGGCAACGTTTCGCCGGTCGCCGAGGCGAACATCGCGGGTGACCCGCACGCCGCCGACATCGTGCTGGCCGCATCGTGGAAAGTCACGATGGTCGGCCTCGACGTGACGACGCAGGTACGGCTTACCGAGAGCGTCCTCGAGCGCCTGGCACACAGCAACGATATCGGCGCCTTTATCTACCGCATAACCCGCTTCTACAAGCAGTTCTATGAGTCGATCGGCGTGACGGGCGGCTTCTACGTGCACGATCCCTCGGCGGTGGCGTATCTCATTGATCCGGACATCTTCTCGACGCAGGATGCGCGCGTCCGCGTGGCGACTGAGGGAATCGCCAGGGGGCAGACGATCACGGCACCGCTCGACGCTCCAGAGGAGTGGAAGCCCTGGCACGATGCGCCGGCCGTCGCCGTAGCCGTCGCGGTCGATGCCGACCGGTTGCTGCGACTACTCGAGTCAACGTTGACTCGACGCGACCTTGGAAGGCACCCGGCCTCGCCAGCGGGGTCGTCGGAGTCGACAGACGCGCATCATCGATTCTCCCAGTTCCTCAGTAGTATCTCGAACACAGTGGAGGTTCAGCATGTCACGTCGATTGACCGCTCTTGCTGCCACCAGCTTCTTCATTGCCGCGACCTCGGCCGGCGCGGTCGAACAGCAGTGGACCCCTGACAAACCCGGTAGCGACAACATCGAGGTGGTGGCCCACCTGCCGCTGGGCGCGCCGCTCAGCGTTGCCGATATCGAGATTGAACAGGAGCTCTCGCGCCCCTACGCGTACGTGGCGCGTGAGGTATTCGGCGAGTTCGGCGAGAAGGGAATGGACGTGATCGATCTCACCGATCCCTCCAACCCGAAACGTATTCACGAGTGGCGTATCGAGGACCAGGACTTGCATGCCGGTGCCGGTGGCAAGGACATCAAGTACTTCATGTGGGAGGGTCGTTACTACGTCGTGCTATCGGTGCAGTTCGCGCAGGGTGGACCGGACGCGGATCTCGGCGCCATCATCTTCGATGTCACCGGCCTGCCTGAGAAAATCGTTGAGGTGGCACGCATCAGCGAGCCGGAGATGGTAGGCGGCTTTCACAACATCTACATCTACGCGCACAGCAACGGCCGCCCGTTGCTGTTCACGACCCTGGCGGGACCCGGTGCCAACGTCTATGACCTGGTGCACGTGATTACCGGACACATGGACGACGCGCGTGTGGCGAACGTACCCGTCGGAACGGGCTCGGGAGGTGATCGTGGCTACCGTGGCTATCACGACTTTTACGTCGGCTGGCACGAGGACACGCAGACCGACCGCTTTTACGGTGGCGGCACCGACGGATACTACGTCTATGACGTCACCAACCTGGAGGCGCCCGAGATGCTGTTCTCGCTGACCGGTATCCAGGGAGTGGAGTACGGCCACACGTTCACGCCCACACCGGACGGTCGCTACGCGATCGCCGAGACCGAATACCGCTACGCCCCGCTGCGTATCTTCGACCTGCAGCCAGCCCTCGATGGCGAGGTGCAGAACATCCGTACACCCGTTGGCGCGTGGACGGCCGACTGGCGACACCTGGTGCACAACCACGAGGTGCGCTGGCCCTATGTGTTCGTTTCCGGCCTCCTGGACGGGCTGCAGGTGTTCAGCATGATGGATCCGACGAAGCCGGTGACGGTCGCCTACTACGACACCTATCTCGGGCCGCCAAACTCTGGTGGCGGCACGGCTGCGATGTTCAACGGTGCCTGGGGCGTCGACGTGCGCAACGAGGACGGTCTCATCGTGATCAGTGATTTCACCACAGGTTTTTGGGCATTCCGTATGGAAGGCTTCGACGGCTGGAATGGCGCCGATTGGGGCATGCCCGATACGTCGAGCGCCCAGGTGTGGATGCGATAGCAGGCCGTGGTTACCTTCAGCGCACCCGATTCTGCGTTGGCTCCCGCATGTTCGGGCGATACACTTCACGCTCCCACGCACGCCCCCCTCTGGTAACACCATGGAACCCGGCACTCGACTGGACCGCTACGGGATCCGCGGCCTGGTGAGGGTCTCTGCGGTCGCTCCGTCGGGCCTCGAGGACGAGGAATGAGCCTTCACACGACCGTGAGCAGGCGCCGGCTCCGCGTGCCCTCGATGGCGCTGTTGACGACGGCGCTGCTGACCACGGTTGCCTGCGGCACCCCCGATCCCGTCGTGTTCGACTTTGCTGCCAACCTCGATTTCGCCATCGTCCATCCGGAGACTCGGATCGTCAATGTGGGCCTCGCATCAGCCCGCCGTCACCTGATCCGGGGCTGGAGCTACGACGAGAACTGGGCGGCCGATTGGGCGTTCGCCTGGGGCCTGTGGCCCGAGTCGACCCTGAACTTCTACACCTTCGATCCGCGCAGCACGGTGATCAGATTCAGGGGCAGACCCTCGAGAGCAATGGCAGATGCCGAACCTCGAGTCGAGGTGGTGGTCAACGGTCACGCTCCTCAGCGGCTTTCATGACTATCACGTTCGTGTGCCTCGCCGACGATTGCGTGTGGGGCGAAACGAGCTCGTCCTCCGCTACGGCAATCGCGGCAATGAGGTGCCGTGGGCGGGAGACTCGGTCCGGCGGTCGCCGGCGGTTGCTTGGCAGCGGATTCGCATCGGCTCCGAGTTCGCCTTTGGGTCGGTTCGCGCTGACAGCCAAGCGCTCGAGATTCCGTTCCACACTCGAGTCGACTACTTCGTCGACGTCAAAGCAGGTGCGAAGCTGCGTTGGGAGCGGGTGGTGCCCTGGGGCGTCGCTCCCAGACAGGCCGCGCCCACGCTGCACGCCGACGTCTTCTACGAGGGTAGCTCGACGCCAACACGAGTTGCCGTATTGACCGGCACGGACCTGGCGGCGCCGTTCAGCGCGGCGCTGGATAGCCACGGCGTGGCGCGTGTGTCCTTCCTCGCCCTGCCGGCCCCTGGGACGCCGGAACGCGCCTCCGGACTTCGTATCCTTCAACCCGCGCTCACCGCCCCGGCCGGTATCGGGTCGCCGAAGCCGAACGGGGCAGAGGTTGGGGATGTCGTCCAGCCGGCCAGCGAAGTTCTCAGCCCGACTGAGGATGTAGCGAAAAGTTTGCCGGCCGGCCTCGGGGCCGCGCTGCGGGCAAGCCTGCCGGCCGAGCGGCCACCCAACGTCATTATCTATTTGGTGGATACGCTGCGCGCCGACCACCTCGGAACGTACGGTTACGGGCGTCCAACGAGCCCCTCCCTGGACGCGATGAGCCTGGAGAGCGTCGTCTTCGACCACGCCATGGCGCAGTCGGGATGGACGCGCACTTCGGTGGCGTCGATCCTCACCGGTCTTCAGCCGCGCGTGCACGACGTGCTCGGTCGCTTGGACGCCCTTTCAGTCGAAGCGGTCACGTTACCCGGGCTGCTTAAAAAGCGGGGCTATCAGACCCACGCTGTAGTCACCAACGGCAACGTCTCGACCCCATTCGGTTTCGAAAACGGCTTCGACAGCTTCGTCTACGTCCCGGACTGGGCACCTTCGCAGCCGCTCGTTTCCGCCCAGCTGTCGGGTCGAGTCGACGACGCCTTCTTCGAGTGGCTCTCGCAACGCCAAACGGACAAGCCGTTCTTCGCCTATTTGCACGCTGATGACCCCCACAAGCCGTATACGCCGAGCGAGCCGTATCTCTCACGCTTTCGTCTTGATTCGCGGATGCCATATCTCCCGGACCCGAACCTGATCGTAGAGGCCTTCGAACAGATGCCCGACCTCTCGATGACGGATGCGGTGGCTGCCTTAGTGGATCTGTACGACGCCGAGATAGCCCACAACGATGCGCAGTTCGGGCGGTTGCTCGATCACCTGCGCGAATTGGGTATCTACGATTCGACCTTGATCCTGTTCGTTTCCGACCACGGTGAGGAGTTCTTCGAGCACGGATCATTCGAGCACGGCCAGACGCTCTACTCCGAGCTCATCTTCGTCCCACTGGTCATCAAGTTCCCCGGTGGCTGGGCTGCCGGCACCCGCGTCGACGCACCCGTCCAACACGTCGATATTCTGCCGACGATCCTAGACCTGGTCGGCGTGCCGCCTCCGCCAGGGTCCGCTGGCGACAGCCTGTTGCCGGTGATCTCGACCGCACAAGAAGGTACCGAGGACGAGCGCTTCGCGACGCGACGCCTGGTGGCATACATCGAGCTCGACCGACACCGAGTCGACAGCCTGCTAACGGGTAGCCACCATCTCATCGAACGGTACCCGGGCGCGCCGGGCGTGGATCAAACGGCGCGCATGTTTCGTTGGCGCACCGACCCGAGGGAGCAGGTCGAGGTTTCCGGTCAGTCACCCGCATTGGCCGGATATCTCCAACTCGTCATGCACGCCAGGGCCTCCTCGCAGCAGAGCCTTCTCGAGTCTGAGGACGCGGTGATCGACGCCGAGCTCGCCAGTCGGCTCCGTGCTCTCGGCTACCTCCAATAACGCGCCGTTAACCGGGGCGTACTTCTTCCTGCTACCGAACGGCTGCTTTCCGCTGTTCCCTGTAGTCGACTTCACCACCTTCGAGCGCACTTACGCCGACGATGATCGTCTGCGGATCGCCCAGAGCGGCGGCCCACGGGGCGCCCGCTTACGCGCCGCGATCCCGCCCGGTCAACGGTGGCAGGACCTCCAGCACGTCTGCCAGTACGGCCCCATCTTCTGTGAGCAAGCGGTTTCGTCGGCCATACAGGACCGGCCGCGGCTGCAGCCGTAGAGCC
Source organism: Acidobacteriota bacterium (assembly GCA_965205505.1). Taxonomy (GTDB): domain Bacteria; phylum Acidobacteriota; class UBA890; order UBA890; family WLXD01; genus DASCOT01. The sequence goes on along the minus strand of CBDBHB010000008.1, from coordinate 988,822 downwards.
TTGTGCACACGCTCGTCCGCGTGGACTCGGAAATAGGGTCCTGGGCGACACCGATAAGTAACCCGATAGTCTTCCAGGATCGCGCCAAACGGACGATATTCTCGTTCGACGTCTGCCTGCGCAGCTTTGGGAAGGAGCGTGTAGTGGACATCGATCGTGCCGTACTCAACCGGCCGATCATCGCGATCGAGGCAGAGCACGACCTCGCGCGTATAGACCTTCGAGGTTCGATGTCGATCCAAGATGCGGAGGTGGATCTCGTCTCTGAAGAACCCCTGCAACGTCGATGTCATGTCGTTCTGGTGCACCAAGAGCTCGCGAGCAGGCTCCGGGATGTCGCCAGGGTCGATCTGTTCGAGTCGAGATTGGCACCGTCCAGCGTCTCGGCGGATCTCGGCCTGCTCCTCGGGGCTCTTGGTTTCGTCCATGAGTTCCTGGAGAGTCTTCGAGTCCACTGCTGGTTCCCTCCCAGCGACACCGGCATCGGGTCGACATGCGGGCACCCCAGGATAACCATAGAGGTGCTGTCGCGTGATCCGGCAGCCTGCGCTGGCGCTCATCCGTACCGCGGAACATCACGAAAGGGCCGTCCGGCACCTCGTCACCGGTCACTCAGCTCCGTGAGCGCACCGTAGGTCAGCGCCTGCAGCTCTCGACGCAGCGGGTAGGGCGACCCCATTAACTGGATCATGGAGACCACAGCGAGGTCCGCCGTCGAGCACGCGGAGGTCGGGGTGCCGACGGCGTCGTGGAAGACGATGCTGCCGTGCCGCGCCACAACGCTGCATCGTCACTCTCCGTATGCTCAGCGGCCGGGATCGGCGCTATGGGCGGCATGAGCGAATCGCTCTCTCCGCCGGCGGCAGCCGAAGCCTACCCTGTCGGCCGCGGCCCCGCCCCGTCCTTGCTGACGGCCCCTGATCCGCACTGATACCGTGCATGTCCATGGGCGTACTCTCGAAGCTCACCGCTTGCTGTTTCGTTCTCTTGGCACTGCTGGCAGGCCGTGGTGAAAGTGTGATGGGTCTGGTTGCGCCGCCAAGGGCGCAGAACCCCGAAACGGTGAATCCCTCCACCGTGCTGCCCGATGATTCGGTGGCGCTTGAGAACCAGGTGCGCCACAGCAAGTTCGATCAGGTTCTGCCGCGCATCATGCGGGAAAACGAGATCGACATGTGGATTCATGTCATGCGGCCGTGGGCACCCGACCCGCTGAGCTTCGAGCTCGGGAGCGACGCGGGGATCTTCGTCTTCACCGACCGCGGAGCCGATCGAATAGAGCGGGCCCTGTTCGCCGGACACGTCGACGACGCAGACGCCTATGACGTCATCGCTCGGCCGCTCGTGGAGCTGCCCACCTTCGTCGACGGTGTGATCACCGAGCAGCCCGGCGGCGATGAGACCGACCATCTGGAATTTCGCTTCGACCGTGTGGGGGAATTCGTGGCCGAACGCGACCCACGCCGCATCGGCGTCAACTACTCGGAGGATTTGGGGCTTTCGGCCGCGTCGGAACGTGCCCCGCTGACCGACGGGCTCTCCCACACCGACTACGGCCTTTTGATGCAGGCGCTAGGCGACACCTACGCCGGGCGCGTGGTCTCCGCCGAGCACCTGATCATCGACTACCTGGCGGGTCGCGTTGCCGAGGAGATCGAGCTTTATCGCCAGTTCGGGTTGATCGCTGCCGACAACCTCGACCGCGAGTTCGGCAAAGTCGTGCCGGGAGTAACCGAGCTCCGCGACCTGGAGGGCAACGTTTTCCGCCGCGATCCTGACGGCGTCGAGTTCCACACTGGAGATCCGCAGCCTTATGTCCTGCAGCCGGGCGACGTCTTCACGATTCTTCACGGCGCCGGCAACCGGATCTTCTCGTCGGACCTCGGGGGCAACGCCTACTTGCTGCGCGAGGGCGAGACGGAAGCACCGCCGGAGATCGAAGAGATCTGGCGAGTTGCGCTCGAGACCCGCCAGATGCTACTCGACAACATCGTTGCCGGGCGCACGGCAGGGGAGACCCTCGACCTGCTGATCCGGAAGATCGAAGAGGCGGGCTACCACTACAATCCGGTCGACCAATACGACTCGACGGCCGACCCTCACAAGACGCAGGTGCATCTGGATGTGCACGCCGTGGGACGAAGCGGCTTGGTTGCTCCGAGGATTTCTCCGCTCGGCTCCGACTGGGAACGCGAGATGACGATCCCGGTGCTGCACACCTTCACGTTCGAGTACATGATCCACATGCCAGTACCTGCGTGGGGGAGGGGCAAGCACATTTACATCGCCTTCCATGACGGTGCGGTAGTGACGGAAGACGGCGTCGAGTTCCCTTATCCGCCGGACCCCGGAATACGGCTCATCCGCTGAAACTTGGGCGCCAGCCTGGATGTCGTCGTCGATCAGGCACGGGAACGGGAGGTGGAGCGCGTGTTCAGTCGCCGTCGATTCGTGGCTGCCGGTCTGGCGCTGAGTCTGCGGCGAGTGCGAACCGAACAGCGGCGCCGTGGCCGTCACATCGTGGTCCCACGGGTCAACGGCGGGCTCAACTTGCAGCCGGTGCGACGCTTCGATCAGGTCTCAGACTTCAGCCCGCCGCTGATCGTTCCCCGGCTCGTCGATCTGCAGATGCGCGAGGTTTACGAGCTGGGGTTCGAGTCCATCCGTACGACGGTCTCGTTCAACGGCTTCGGCGCCGACCTCGTCGGCGCGATCCCCTATGTCCGCTCCGCACGTGCTCTCGGCGTCGACGTGCTGGCAATCCTCGGTCAGTTCGGTAGCGGGCACGATCTGACCCGCGCCCTGAGACGCCCGCGGCAACGCGCCCTGGTTGTCGACACCTACCTGACGCTGTTCGCCGGCGAGGTGTCACCTGCCCGCCGGCGCGCCGGCGAGCTCAGCAGCGTGGCTTTTCAGGTGCTCAACGAGCCCGGCAATTTCCTCGGCCTGCGGCCCGAGGACTACGTCCGGCTGTTCCTCGCACCTACCTACCGCGACCTGAAGGCGCGGCGTCCCGACCTCCGCGTCGTGGCCGCTGCCCCCGTCGGCGGACGTGACGGCATCTTCAGGCTGCGGCAGATGATCGAGGCGGGGCTGGAAGAGCATTGCGACGTCGTTGCGATGCACGTATATGACGAGCGTGCGATCGAGCTGCTGGGCAGCATGACCGACAAGCCGGTCTGGATCACCGAGACCGGCGCGCGCGGCACAGCCAACCACCTGCCCTGGTTCACCGACAGCAATGCTCGCATGCGTGCGGAGATTGCGACCGCCGAGCGCATCTATCACTTCGTACTGTTCGACCTCGAGCCCGACGACTTTCGTCTCATCCGCATTGAATCCATCGAGTCCGATTTCGCCTCCTCAATAGAGTCCGTCGATCTGTACGAGCACCTCCTGAGCCGGGTGCGAGCCGCTGCCGGCGGTGCGGTGACATTGCCGTACGAGCAACTCGTGCCCGACATCACCCGCTACTTTCCGACCGACGATGACCAGCGCGTGCTCGACTCGGCGCGGGCGGCGCTATGAACAACGGGCTACTGATCACGGTGGCGGTAGTCACGATCTGGCCCACCGGGGTCTGTGCCCAACAGCCGCCGCAGGTCACTACGAGCGGCCAAGAACAGATCGACTATCCGGTGGATCATCTGCCAATGCCATGCAGCCCGGGGGCCTGCGGCGGCATCCAGCTCGTGGATCTGGACCTGGTGGCCCGCACCTCGGATGAGGCTTCGAGCGGCCGCATCCGCTTTCGCCTGGGCAACCGCGCCTTCCTCTTCGGCGTGCTGGACACGGACGCCGATCGCAACGTCCCCCAGCTCGCAGCCGAGGCCAGCGAGAACCACGATTCCGTATCGGGCTCGACGACGCGGGTCTACGCGGCGCTGTTGGGAATACCGTGGCCCCCGGCGTGGCCCTGGATCCACAACGAGCGCGCGGTGAAGTTCCTCGAGCTCGAGTTTCGTTACGGCAAGACCCGTAGTGTCGGCGGTCTGCAGGAGGTGGGACGCGTGTATGCTCTCACCAGCCACCTAAACGGAGAGACTCGAGTCTGGGCACTGTGGCGCGATCCGCTGAGCACGCCGCTTCAGCTGGCCACCGCGCGCAACCCCGGTAGCCGTCTCGAGATCGGCTTCCGTTACCTGCTCGGACTCTGAGCGGACCGCACCGCCCCCCATGTTGAGGGCGCCGTCGAGGCATCCGATGGCTTACGTGTTGCCCGTCGACCTCGCGTCCGCCGTTTGATTGTCAACATCTTGTACTGAATTAGAATGTCCCGACCGAAAGAGTTTCGCCAAAGGAGCAGGTCATGCTTAGGTTCATTTCCGGATTCGTAGTTGCCCTGTTGGTGGTTATGCCGTTGTCTGGCCAGGTCGTTGACGATCTCGAATCGGCAGTTCACCTGAACGAACATGATGTTCCGTGGCCCGAACTGGTCGCCGCAGATGCGGCGAGTATTCCGGAAGAGTTCAGGGAGCGGGCACAGGAAATGCGGCGGATGCTGGAAGTCATGCGCTGGAAGACGCTCATTGGTACAGGTGGCCGATTCGGCGAGGCCTTGCCGGACCGCGACATAGGTTTTGGTGTTGGCGAGCTGGGTCCGGGTGCAATCTATCCCTCACACCGACATCCGTGCCCAGAGCTGTATTACTTCATCTCAGGTAGCGCGAGATGGAATGTCGACGGGGAGGAATTCATCGCCACACCTGGCTCGACCGTCTACATGAGACCGAACGCAGTACATAGCCTCGAAATCATTTCGGAAGAAAAGGCGGTTGTCGTTTGGGCAGACTGGGCCCCGAACGGAGACCAGGAAGCGATGCAAGGTGGCTACGAACTGCTGGATCGTGTACAGGAACAACCGGAGAGCGCCAAGATCAACTTGCGTGACTGACAGCAAGGGTGCCGGCCTATTGCGGCTACGCGAGTGCCTTGTTGGCATAGTAGAGAACATAGCCGGCGAGCAATGCGACCGCTGTCCACAGCAGTTGGCTGCTGGTAGCAGACGAGAGAAGCCAAACACAAACGAGCAGTGCGGCAGCGGCCACGAAACGGCCGGCCGGCGCACGGAATCGAACCTCGCCTGGCTCCTGTGGCTCCTGATGGGATCGAAGGATCAGCAACGCAACGCAGCTCGCCATGTACTGGACGATCCGGGCGATGACCGAGAGCACGGCCAGAGCTACGTAGCTGTTACCGATCGTCAGAACGTACGTCAGGCCACTGCTCAAGAGCACGGCAACATAGGGCACTTGTCCGCCCAACGACACCCGCGCGAACACGCGCGGCAGGGACCCCTCGAGGGACATCGCATACAGGTAGCGCGGTGTTGCCAGAGCGCAGCTCAGATTGACCCCGATCACCGATAGCAGGATGCCGACGCCGATGAGACGGCCGGCAGGGCCCATGATCGACAGGGCCGCGTCGGCAACGGGGCTGTCAGAAAGTGCGGCCTCCGGGAAGGCGCCGATCAGGACGACGAACAGCGAAAACAGCAACGCGCCGCTCGTCAGGACAACGACGAACAGCGTTCTGGGTACATTCCGCTGCGGGTCCTGTGCCTCACCTGCGACGACCGTCATCATTTCGAAGCCGACAATGGCGTAGAAAATAACCAGCGTGGCTTCGCCAAGCCTCGTCACGCCGTCAGGTGCGAAGGGCGTGAAGTTCTCCGGCTGGATATGGAAAGCCCCCCAGCCGATGAACGCCAGCAACGGGATGACCTTCAGCACGAGAACGATGTCCATGACCCTGGCGTTGAACGCCACGTTGCGAAGGTTGATGACCAGCAGCAGCGCCACGAATGCCGCGATCAGGACGGACTCCAGGCCGCTGAGCGTTGGAAACGCCGTCACCGCGGACGTTGCAAAGATCACGACGAGCGCCGCGTTCGAAGAAACTCGGGATAGGTAGCCCAGCCAACCCACGCCAAACGCGGCTGCTGGCCCCAGCGTCGCGTGGGTGTAGAGAATCGGTCCACCGGTCTGGGTGAACTGGCTGCTGAGCTCGGCGAAACAGAAAACCAGCAATGCCGCGATCGAGAGTGCTGCCACTCCAGCGAGTATCGAGGCCGGCCCCATGATGGCCATCGCCCTGCCCGGCAGGAAGAACATGCCGGAGCCGATCATGATGTTGAAGCCGAAGCCGAGGAGTCCGATGAAAGTAAGGCTTCGGGAGAGTTTCTCGCTCAAAGCGCTGGAAGCCCGTCGGAGCTCACTGAAACTGCTCTCAGATCATCGGAATCCCGCCCCGCGGCCGGCCGAGCGGGAAGGCCGCATCGATCCGCTCGATTTCCGCGTCGGTAAGGGCGAGATCACCGGCGGCGGCGTTGTCTTCGACGTGAGCGACGGTCGAGCTCTTCGGAATCGCGAACTGCGCCCGGCGCCGGCAAAGAAACGCCAGCGCGATCTGGAAGGGGCTAGCCTCGCGGTTCGCGCCGATCTCCGCAAGCAGCTGGCCGCCCGGAGAGCGCGCGGGAGGAAATGAGCCCGAGCCGAACGGGCTGTACGCGACCACCGCGATCCCGTGTCGCTCACAAAACGGTATCACTGCATGCTCGATAGCGCGCTCCTGCAGGTAGTAGCAGACCTGGTTGCAGGCGATGCTCTCGGCGCCAGCGATCGTAACGACCTCGGCCATGGCGGCCTCGTCGAAGTTGCTCACGCCCCAGGCGCGGATCTTGCCGTCGGCGAGCAGTTGCTCGAACCCGGCGACCGTCTCCGCGAGCGGATAACTTCCTTCCCAGTGCAACAGATAGCAATCGAGCCGATCGGTGCGCAGACGCCGCAGCGACCGCTCACACGCAGCGATCGTCCCGGCCCGCGACGCGTTCGACGGCAGCACCTTGCTAACCAGATAGACCCCGTCGCGCCGATCCCTTATCGCCTCACCTACGAGCTTCTCGACCGCCCCGTTGCCGTACATCTCAGCGGTGTCGATGTGCGTCGCGCCCAGATCGAGGCCGCGGTGCAGCGCCCGGCTCGCCGCGGCACGATCGCACAGCTCCATCTCCCAGGTGCCCTGCCCGATGACTGGAACGTCCAAGCCCGTGGGGCCGAAGGTGCGCTTGTTCATCCGTCCGAGACGGGTTCGTGCCGACGGCTCGGGAAGCCACCCCAGAGTGGGGCAGGGGTGGTTGTCATCCGACCGATTCGACGGCAGAATCGCGATCCGATTGGCAGTTCCAGAAACGGTTCTGGCAACGCGCGATCGTGCAACCTGTTGCACCGGATGTTGGATAAACGACCCGCATTCCAATCAGGGTTGCTGAGGTCGGCAACGATATGAAAGCGAGGACAATGTCGATGAAGGTACAGCTTTCGATAGTCTTGTCGCTTCTTGTAATTGCAGCCGGCGCAGAGACTGAACATGACCCCTGCGACGACACGAGATTCCACATGATATCCCGTACTGAAAACGCCTACGATGAAAAATCGATGATCGCATTTGATTCTGATAGGGACGGAAACTGGGAAATCTACGTGATGAGCACCGATGGATCGACTCAGAGAAGGATCACAGACAATCCCGCCGCAGATCGCCATCCTTCCTGGTCGCCGGACGGTTCAATGCTCGCGTTCGAATCTGAAAGGGACGGAAACTGGGAAATTTACCTGATGAATATGGACGGTTCGAGCCAACGAAGACTGACCTCTAATAGCTACGATGACAATTTCCCGAGTTGGGCCCCCGACGGTTCTCGAATCGCCTTTAGTACAGGCCGCGATGGACACGTTGAGGCATATGTCATGAACCTCGACGGATCCAACCAGCGGAGAATAACCGACAGTGTCATCAACGCAAAAGTTCCTGTCTGGTCACCTGATGGGTCTCGAGTCATCATCGAATCTGACACGGATCCGCACCTGGGCGGCGACGTTGACATTTTCGTGATCGACCTGGACGGCACGAATCTGGTGAGATTGACCGATAACTCCGATGCCAACGGATTTCCATCATGGTCACCGGACGGCGCGCTGATACTTTTCGATTAGAATCGCATGAGCATCTCTGTGATGGATTCCACTGGGACCAATGAGAAGAAGTTGTCCACACCCCTATATTCCGTGGAAAGACAACCCGCCTACGAAGATCGCCACGCCCGATGGTCGCCGGATGGCTCGAAGATCGTATTTGAAACCAACAGGCATGGGCATTGGGACGTTTACAGCATGCGAATAGATGGCTCTGATCAGACGAGACTGACGAGTAGTCCGGGCAATGACCGATTCCCGTCTTGGTCGCCGAACCTGCGGTAGTTGCAGAGATATCGTGGAGGGTCCGGGCTCAACGCTTCCCGATATCCAGCGCCTTGATCGTTTGCCGGTCTCGCAGGTAGAGGGTCGTGCTGACGAGGGTCGGCGCTGTCCACGACGTACCGGTCAGCACCTCAGCCGTCGAGATGACCGTCAGGCCCTCCGGCGAAACTTCCGTGAGCGCCAGGTTGCCGTCCTCGTCGAGGATGATCGCCTTGCCATCGGCGTAGAGAAAGTGCGACCGGGAGAAGCCTCGCTCGCGCCACGCCGCGGTGCCCGTTCGCAGGTCGAGCGCCGTGATGAATGCCGGTCCGAAACCGCCGCTGCTTCCGTAGATGAAGTCACCCAACCGAATCGTGCTACCGAACATGATCTGCATGTCGCGAGTAAACCAGAGCTCGTCGACCTCCGTGTCGTCGCCCGCTTTGGACAAACGCATGCCGCGGCTGCCCCCGTTGTAGGCCGATGACACGAACAACACGTTGTCCTGTCCCCACACCGCCGTCGTGTTGTTCATGTCGCCGTTGGTGTCGTGCGGATGGCTCCAGAGGATCTCACCGGTGTCCGGGTTCAGCCCGTTGACCGTCCGGCCTCCCACCACAACGAGCTGGGTCTCGTCCTCGAGCTCGATCAGGATCGGCGAAGACGGCGCGACCAGGAAGTCACCGTTCTTCCAGACCAGCGAACCGTCGCTCTGGTTGAAGGCCATCACCGACTGGCCGTCGCCCCCGGCGGTCACGATCACCGTGTTGTTGTACGCCAGGGGGCTGGAGGCGTAGCCAGCCGTTACGGCCGGCCGGATCAACGTCGGCGGCGCATCGTACTCGGCGACGAGATCGTGCGACCAAAGAACTTCGCCGGTCCGCTTGTCGAAGGCGTGGATCTGCTTGTTCGTGCCTGAGGTGAACAGCCGATCGCCGACGATGAGCGGCGTCGCGTGCGGCCCCGCCCCGAATCTGAAGTTCAAGGGCTGAGCGCCGTAGGGGTACTCCCAGATCGTCTCTCCGGTGGCGGCCTCTAGCGCGATGACGAGCTCCTCGCCGGCCCATTGGTTGGGCCGTGCTTCCTCGAGGTGCGGCCGGTACATGGTGTAGAGATGGGCGCCGTCGACGACGATCGTCGAATGGCCCAGGCCGAGCGGTCGACTCCAGACTTCTCTGGGGCCTCCCGGGGGCCATGAGTCGGCAAGGCTCGTCGCGTCGGAGATGAAGTTCCGGTGCGGCCCGCCCCACTGCCGCCAGGACGCCGCCTCAGTGGGCGATTGGGCCACTAGCCCGGCCACTGCCGCGAGAGCGAGAGAAACAGCCAGCAGCAGCAAGACGATTGGCCCCGCGACGCCGTAACCAGATCCACCAGAGCTCTTCCGCACCCTGCTATGGAAGCGCCAGTGCGACGTACTCCGCCGGGTGATCCTGCGCTCCGATTGACACCACGATGTACTGTTTTCCGTCGAGCATGTAGGTCATCGGGCCGGCGGTGGTCCCCGACGGCAGCTCGATCTCCCAAATCACATCACCCGTGGCCTTGTCATAGGCACGGAATTTCTTGCCCCATGCCCAGTCCTCGTTCAGCGTTCCGCTCACGGCGTTGCTGCCTTCGCCGAGGAACAACAGGGTCTTGGTGACAAGTGGAGCCGGACGGTTGGGACTCCCCAGCGGCGGTAGGTTGAGATCCTTCAGCAACGGATGGTTGCGTGGCCCATCGCCGTTGGCGGTCATCCACAGCTGCTCGCCTCGGTTGAGATCGAGGGCTGTGATCCGGCCGTACGGCCCCTTGTTGAAGAAGAGCCCGTCGAGCTCGAGTCGGGCGCTGGGGACATAGGCATATTCCATCGTCGCTTCCGGGTCGGTTTGTTTGACCACAGCGCGGTTTGTCGGACCATACGAGGTGTTTGAGACCGCGTAGTAGATTCCTGTTTCGGGATCAAAGGCTCCGGTGTTCCAGTTTCCGTTGCCCCACGCTCCCGGATATACGATCGTCCCCTTCGTTCCACCCGGCTCATCGCTCGGCACGGACGGTGGGGTATAGAGCGGACCGAGTTGATAGTCCTTGACGAGCTCGCGCGCCCGTTGCTTGAGCTCCGGTGTGTAGTCGATCAAGTCGCTGTCGGTCATCCCCTGTTGGTCGAAGGGCGGCGGCTTGGTCGGAAACGGCTGCGTCGGCGAGGACTCCTCGCCGGGCACCGTCGACCGTGGTACCGGGCGCTCTTCGATCGGCCACACCGGCTCGCCGTTGGTACGGTCGAGGACGAATAGAAACGCATTCTTGTTCGGCTGCATCACCGCCTTGATGCGCTTGCCGTCGACAGTGATGTCGCCGAGTATCGCGGGACCGATGTTGTCGTATTCCCAGAGGTCGTGGTGAATCATCTGGAAGTGCCACACGCGCTCGCCGGTCTTCACGTCCAGAGCGACCAAGGTGTTCGAGAACAGATTGTCACCGGGTCGCCAGCCGCCATACCAAGCAGACGTCGGCGCTGACAGCGCGATATAGACATAACCGAGCTCTTCGTCCGCGGTCATCAGAGCCCAGGCGCCGAGGTCGCCTGCTACCTTCCAAGAATCGTCGCCCCAAGTGTCGGCGCCGAACTCGCCCGCCCGCGGCACCGGATGGAACGTCCACAGCAACCGGCCCGTTTGAGCATCGAAGCCGCGTACATCCTCCGGCGCCGATTCCTTCTTGTTACCGCCATCGCCGGCTCCGCCCGTGATCCCGGTGACCACGACGACGTTGCCCACCACGAGAGGACCCGTGCTGTCGCTGAATGCACGGGCCAAGGGCTGACGCTCATGGAACCGCAGGCTGACCCTGCCGTCATCGCCAAAACCAGCGTAAGGCTCGCCGGTCCTGGTATTGAGCGCGTAGAGATACTCACCTCGGATGGCGAGGATGCGCTCATCGCCGGTGCCACTGCTCCAGTGATCAACACCACGAGTGCTCGACGCGTCGGCCTCTTCCAGTGTCGACACAACGAGCTCCTGTTCCCATAGGGTCTCGCCGGTCTCGCCATCGAGGGCGATTACCAAACCGTGGGCATCCTGCGTGTAGAGCACGCCGTCGATCATGATCGGCGTCGCCCTCAGGTAGGCATCGGGGTACAGATCAGGAAACGCCTCTGTAAGTTCGTCGCGCACCGCCGGGCGACGCCAGGCGATCCGCAAATCGTTAACGTTGTCGCGGTGGATTTGATCGTGCGGGGAGTAGCGTGTGAAACCCTTGTCACCACCGAAGTAGCGCCATTCGTCTTGGGACGGTAGTGGTAACGGTGTTGTTGCTGCCGGCAGCGCCCCGGCAACAAGGCTCACCAAAAGACAAATAGCGAGGAACTGTACGAAGCGTGCCACTGCAAGCCCTCCTCAGTCGATCTTCAGTCCCGGCCAGAGCAGATTTTCGATGACCATAGCAGGAGGCAGTCGGATGGATCTAGAAGGAGCTACGCTGCTGGCGCGCCGCCGTTCCGTCTTCGATCAGGCTGCACTCCTCCAGACAGCTGCAGCCACACCGGATTCCTTCCTCCAGTAGCGTCTTCATCGCCCGGGTGCGGCGAATCAGCGCCTCGCTCTCCGGCAGCTTCGCGCGAGCCAGCTCGGCCCAGCGTTTCGACGGCCTGGCCTGTCGCTGAAAGCCGTAGAACAGCTGCTTGATTTCTTCCACCGAGAAGCCGGCTTGCTGCGCCACCTTGATCCCGGCCAGCCGAGTCAGCATTTCGTCCGTGTAACGACGCTGGCCGCTTTCTCGTTTCGCCGCTGGCAACAACCCGATCCGCTCGTAGTAGCGGAGCGCCGAAGCCCGTAGGCCTGCTTTTTCGGCAACCTCGCCAATTTTCATCACGCCCATCGAAACCCTCTTGACTTGAAGTTCACTTTCAACGGCCTGCTAGGAGACGCCGAGCTGAGCGGGACAGCGGCGCGGTTCCTGCCACTGATGATCGGCGTGATCCTGCTGACGCTGATCTCGAGCGTGCCGTACGTCGGCCGACTCGCGGCGCGGACCGTGTCGTTGCTGGGATTCGGGGCCTTTTGGATATCGTGCCGCGCTCTGCCTTTTGGCGGAACGGCTGAACGAGCGACCGGCCAAGAGACCGAACGAGTGCCCGGCCAAGAGTAGGGATGGGGCGCGACGTCGCCTCCCGGAGGTCCCCCAGTTTCGAATCCGGCTTCTGACGCTTTCCTGACATCTTCCTCACGGCCACCACACAGATGTCTTGCGCTGACGCCACCACCGGGACCTCTGAAGCCGGTAGTCTGCGGACCATTCCCGGTAGCACACGACTGGCTCACAACTCCGGAGGTAGGCATGAGCGTGCCGCGCAGCTTTCCGATGATCCTGCTGACCATACTGGCTATAGCCTCGCCGTACATCCTCCCTGCTGCCGCGGGTGCCAGGATCGCTGCGGTGGCCGCGGCGCCAGTAGTGACCGCGGAATCCGCAACCACGTCGCAGTTGCCCAGCGAGTTCCAGAACCTGCGGGTGTTCCGCGAGGACATCCCCCGTGAGGAGCTCATCGACATCATGCGCGGATTCTCTTTCGCGCTTGGTGTGCGATGCCAGTACTGCCACGTTGGCGGTGACGGCATCTCGTTCGCGGGTGTGGAGTTCCACAGCGACGACGACCCTGACAAGCGCAAGGCGCGGTTCATGTTGCGCATGGTCGAGCGACTCAACGCCGAGATCCTTCCCTCGATTCCGGATCGCAGCGACCCGCCGGTTCGCATCCAGTGCAAGACGTGTCACAGGGGACAGTCCAGCCCGCTGCTGCTGACCGACGATCTTCGCCTGACACTCGATGCCGAGGGCATCGATGCGCCTGTGGCACGCTACCGGGAGCTGCGGGAGAACTATGGCATGAGCGGCGCGTTCGATTTCGGCGAATGGGAAATGAACACCCTCGGCGAGCGCCTCGCCGACGACGATCGAGTGCCAGAAGCGATCACGGTCTACGAGCTCAATGCCGAGTTCTATCCAGAGTCCGTGGCGATCAACTTCACCCTCGGCCGACTGTACGAGGAAGAGGGCGAGGGAGAGACAGCCGTGCGCTACTACCAGCGGGTGCTCGATCTACGACCGGATCACCAGGGGGCAAGGGAGAGACTGACCGCGCTGCAGGGTTCCGGGAGATAGCCTCCCAGACCGGTCGGTCCGCTGGTTGCCCATCCACCTATTTGCCCATCCACCTACTTGACCGTCGCAGAGCCATCATGTCATTCGGGCATGGCAAAGGGCTTATCATCGAGGAAGCGCCGAACCACATTCTCCGAAATCCGGGATACGTTGTTCTCATAACCATTGTGCGGAAGACTCGCACTCCAAGCGATTGATCCAACGGAGAATACGGCACCGCCTCCAGGCGTTTCGAAGAACGTCATGTCCGCCCGAATGTGTGGGTTCTGAATGCCATCCATGGCACTATGATGAAAGCCGGTCTCGTCTGGTACCAAATACGTATTTTCAGTGTGACCTTCTGAACTAGCAACGACCAGAGCATGGGATGGTGTTCCCAGCATCGGGTCCGCAGCATCGATTTCAGAACCACTGGCACCGCCGCCGCGAATACCGAAATCTCCGATCACTTCATCATCACCGATGTCCTCGAACATGAAACTGACTCGAGGATCAAAGCTCGCCTTCTTACGCTTGTAACAACCGGAAGCATCAAACCCGGCGGCGACCGTGCCGACGCCGACCAAAGCCTGTGGTGCCATGCCGAGGCGTCGCCACAAACCACCGTATTCTCCGGTGAATTCCAGATAATATTCACCGGGCTCTTCATCACGGTACCGAATACCGTCTTCTGGCCGGCGCAACTCGACAACGCCGGACATTTCGGATGAAAGGGCGCAGCGCCAGACGAAACCATTGCCGCCGAGATAGACTATACGACCCCCTCTTGCGAGATACGCGCGCAGCCCGTCCCACATGGGCGTGGTGTAGTACTCAGGATGCGTGCCCGTCAGCACGGCCTGGTATCCATCAAGCAGCGCGGCACCTTCCTCGTGAAGGTCCTCATCGGTAATCACATCGTATTCAATACCGTGAGCTTCCAACCAACCCAGTATGTGGGTATCGGCATTGAAACTCCATAAGGGGGTCTTTGGTGCCATATTGAGCACGGGACGCAATCGTGATGCATAGCGCACACCGCTCCCGTCAGAATGCGTATCGTAGGTCGATAACCCGACTTCGGTGTGCTCCTGCAGAAAGACGTCGCCTCTGTCCAACGTGGTCCACATGGTTTCGGCCACCTCGCAAAAGCGTTCATGGAATAACCAGTGATAATTGGAATACGCCATATAGGTTACCGTCGAAACCAAGAAGGCGAGTTTTGAGGTGGTGGTACCCCGAGTTGGTCGGACGAAGAAGGTAACGTACCATTCGTCATCGTCGGTTGTCAGACGCACTGCGTAAACACCACTTCGCAGCTCATCAGGCACGATGTATTCGAAATCGGTCTCCCATCCGGCGTCATAAAGGTCATCGTCGTGGAAATGGATAGCACCATATTCCTGTGGTGCGTGAGCCCAATTCTGCTCCGTGCCGGTCCAGTTATGGCCTTTGCAACCGCGTGATGGCAGGTTGACCGTCTTCCCGTGAAGCCTGTTAGGACCAACATCACTTATTACGCCGCCACCAATGTCACGTGAGAAGTCCCAGGCGCCAATCACTTGAGTGTTTCGTTCATGGGGCAGCGCATCCCGCGCCATCGCTGAACGTTCCGCCGGAGACAATACCCCGGCAGCCAGGCGGGGCCGGTCGATCTTGCCATTGTAGTGACATTGAGATCCGGGTTTCCCTGTCGATAGCGTCGTGGGTAATGCCGCAAACATGAGCGGCGAAGCGGAGTTGGCCGCAACGTCGAGTTCAACCCGACTCGTTGCCTGGGCGACTTCGTGACGTTCATGGTCGACATTAACGGGTTCTTGATAGACGTTGAGCTCGCCCGTGAGTGCGTCATACGACCCGCTAACCAGATACCAGCGCCGCATCGCCAACGGCTCGCCCGTGCTGATCTCCGCCACGTTTCCGCCACCGTCGCCCACGCGCAGGGCAAGCGCGCCAGTGTCGTCGATCAGCAGAGCAAACCCGAGGGCTGGATCGTCCTGCCACCTCGCAATGAGACCCTGTTCTCCCTTGGGGGGTGTGGTCGGCCATATCCACGCCAGAACAGTGAAGCTTTCGAGCGCAGCGAGTTCAACGGAGTTAGCTACCACTGCATATGATCCGCAGTCAATCGGCTGTAGCCGGCCTCGATACTCACCGCTGAACGGTGCATCAAGTTCTTCTTCACGATAGATATCATGGTCGGGGTGGTCGTCTCCGCAGATGATGCGAACCAGATCGGCTCGATAGCGCTCAGGACCGTATGTACTGACCATGACGTTGAGCGTCTCTCCCGGAGCGATCCCCCATACGTTTGTATATCCCAGTATCGTTTTCACGCGGTCGGCTCCTTAGCCACTGGCAATCCGCTCATGACAGGTCGGTTCCCGTTACGGTTTGCCACCGCAGTTTGAAAACCTCCCGTACGCCTTCATGGTAGTCGTCGAAGACATGATCTTCGAAGAGTTCCAGCGCGGTGCCACGTTTCGATGGCATTTTCGCCAGAATCCATTCGCGGCCGCGCTGCGTGCAAACGAGAATATGGCGATCTGCCATTGGCATTACTCGTAACCGGTTCACAACGAGAGTGAGGTCGCGACTATAAGGGCCCCCAGGGCTATTTCGAAACTCCTCAACGAGGTCCGTTCTCAAAGGATCGATCTGATACATTGGACACCCCGATAGTCGTTCTGATCACTGTTCGGGTTCAATTGTCGGATCGAACGACAAGTCATGTAAGTGAAGGAGGCGGTAATTGGGAAGAAACCGAGATCTTGCCCTTCAGGAGTGCCAGCCAGAGGTCGAACCGGCGTTCAGCCTGGAAGAATGTCAACATCGTCTTCAGCGCATCCGTGCGCGTATGGACGGCAACGGCATTGATGTGTTGTGGCTCATGGCCCCCGAAAGCCTTTACTATGTGAGCGGCTACAAATGCATCTGGTATCAGGCGCAAGGCCCCAAACAATGGCCCGCGACGAGCGGAATTGCAATTCACAAGGACCGCGACGATTTCATCCTGTTCGACACGCCCAGCGAAGGCATCATGTGTCGCTTCGTCACCTGCGCGACGGACATCCGGATGTTCCCGCTGGGCGGGCGTCGCGATGGCATGTCATTCATTATCGACGAACTGAAATCCCAGGGCTGGATGTCTTCTGGCACGGTCGGAATGGAATGTCATAGCTATCGGCCCAATCCCGCGATCAGCACGCGGTTCTGGGAAGCCTTCGAGAGTGCTGGTATGAGCGTGATCGACGGTAGCGATATCTTGCGCGATATTCGTTGGGTCAAATCGGAAGCCGAGATCGCCTGTATCGAGAAGGCCGCGAAAATCACCGACATCGGTTTGCAGGCGGCGAAGAATGCCATCCGGGCCGGTGTCACCGAGCTCGACGTGTACGGCGAGATCGCTCATGCCATGGCGAAGGCGGGCGGAGAGAACCCCGGAATCACGTTGCCGGTGAATTCAGGGCTGAAAGCCAATTGCGGCCATTCGCTGGCCAGCCGAAAGGTGATCAAGGCGGGTGAACAAGTCAATGTCGATGTCAGTGGTGTGTTCAACCGCTATCATTGCAATGCCGGACGGTCATTTCATGTCGGAGAACCGGCCAAGGACGTGATGGACTATCACCGGCGTTCCACGGGTGTTTTCGACGTGATCGCCGAGATGCTGCGTCCCAACCTGCCGGTTGCAGAGCTCGTGACCAAGACCAGGGCCTACTACGACGAGGTCGGGATTTGGTCCGATGCTGCCTGGGTCGGCGGGTATGAGCTCGGCGTTGCCTTTCCGCCCGATTGGGTCGGCAATTATGTCTACGTGATGACGGATACCGAGACGGAGAGGATGTTTGAGCCGGGGACAGTCGTTAATTTCGAGAGCCAGTGTTTCTCGCCCCGCATGTCAGGAATCACCTATTACGTCGATACGCTGATGTTCAAAGCGGATACTGCGTATCAGCCTCTAAAGTCTCCGTTAGATCTCGTCATCGTGGGGGAATAGCCCGATAGATCACCACGGCCTGTAAGCCTCCGAGACGTCGAAGCTCTCCTCGCGGAGCGAGGTGTCACCGTCTCGCACGAGGCGATCCAGTACTGGTGTGCGAAGTTCGGGCTGGAGTACAACAGGGCCATCGTGGCGGCTTCCTCGAGGCTCACGCTGAGCCGGATCCGCCACGGCATGGTAGGGCCCGTTGGTTTTCGGCATCGTAGAATCGCTGAGCCGATACAATCGCCGCCGGGAATCGGTATGCACAACACTCCGCATCCGTCATTGAGTCTCAGCCGATTCCTCGGATAGGAAGCAAAGGAGACGCAAGCATGTCAACTCGGTACGTTGTTTGTGCGACTTGTTCCGTGATGCTATTGCTAGCAGGCCGTGGTGAAAGTGTGATGGATCTGGTTGGCGGCACAACCCTACGGGCAAGTGGGAATTACGGACGACTGGCGGCGCCGCTCCTCCCCCGCGATGACTCCAGCATCGCCTCGTCGTCGCTCCTTGCCCTCCCCCGCAAGCAGATTCCCGGGAGAATCACCACCAGCAGCAACTATGGCGATCTTGCGGGTTTGTTCGATGAGTTTCGTGGATTTCAGGAATCAACCAACAACAACAACGGCGTACCCGACTACAGCGCTGCCGCAATTAGAGAGCAATACCGTGGCCTGAAGCAGTTTCAAGAGCGCCTGGCTGCGATGGAAACGGGTGATTGGCCCGTCTGGCAAAGAGTCGATTATCACTTGGTTCGTGCCGAAATGAACGCCCTGGAGTTCCATCACCGGGTGCTCAAGCCTTGGGCACGTGACCCCGGTTTCTATTCGATCAGAGGGGGAGACGCGGGGGCGTCAATGAACGCCGCGAGCCTCAGGTCTGCGCTCTTTTCCCTGCGACCCCCTTTCTCGGAGGACGAAAAGGCACGATACCGGGCGGCGCTGAGGGCTATCCCCGGAATCTACGTGCAGGCGAGGACCAACCTTACCGAAGCGGCCGCTGATCTCGCCGAGCTCGCGGTTCGGAACTCTGCGCGCGAAGCCGAGACCTATGTCCGAATTGCCGCGCAGCTCGAGGAACATCATCCGGACCTGGCGGCCGATGCGCTCGGCGCCGGGAAGGCGGTACGTGACTATGCCGAATGGCTGGAAGCGACCAAGCACGAGATGACCGCCGCGGCCGGGATCGGCAAGGAAAACTACAGCTGGTGGATGCGCAACGTGCAGTTGTCTCCGTGGGGCTGGGAAGAAAACAACGCGATTATCCAGAGAGAATACGATCGCATCATCACGTTCCTGAAGCTCGAAGAACACCGAAATCGCAACCTGCCGCCCCTGCAGGTAGCCTCGAACGAAAAGGAATTCGAGACCAGCCTGTACCACGCGCTCAATCATGTCGTCGATTTCTTGCGCGACGAAGAGATCATGACCATCGACGATTGGGTGAACCCAGCGGACTACACGGGCTTCGAGACCCTCGCTGAGCTCGATGAGCGTCTCGCCCGAGAGGGTGACGATTCCAGTGACCGGTTCCTGCCCGAAAACACGAGTATCGACACCAAGGTCCGCCAGCGCGAGATACTGCCCGGCGAAACCCACGAGTTCATTGGGCACATGCTCGATTTTCAAAGACAGGAGCGCCTGACCAGGAGCCCGATCCGCAGCGCCGGGCGCCGCTACAACATGGACTCGATGCGCACCGAGGGTTGGGCCGTAGCACTCGAGGAGTTGTTGATGCAGGCTGGCGTACTCGACGATCGGCCGCGCAAGGGCAGGGAAATGGAATACTTGATGAATGCCTCGCATATGAGCCTCGCGATACCGGACATGAAAATGCACGCCAACGAGATCAACCTGGCCGAGGCGAGGCGTCTGTGTGCCGAGATCATGCCGCGCGGCTGGTCACAAGAAGATGAAGGTATGGTCTGGTTTGAAATGCAGTCCAACCTGCGTAACCCGGGTGGCTTTCATAGCAACGTTGTTACCGGCAAGGCTTATTTCATGAAACTGTTCAGAGAACGGGCGCAGAAGCTCGGTGACGAATTCGTGCTTCGTGATTTCGTCGATGAGTTCCTGTCGGCCGGCAACATACCGATGTCACTCATTCGCTGGGAAATGACCGGCAACAGCGACGACGTCACCCTGGTAACAGAGGATCTCGAAGGAAGTTGACGAAGGACAGGAGGATGCAAGCTCGCCTCGTATTGGCCCTCATCGCGTTCATGCTGGGCGTCGGACTACCGGCCGGCGCACAGGAGCAGATGCCGAAGCCTGATCAGGACGAGTGGCTTCGCTTGATCCGCAACGACCGGCTCGATCTCATTCTCCCCAGCGCCATGCGCGACAACAACGTCGACATGTGGATTCACGCCGCGCGCCAGGGCAACCCCGATCCGCTCGCCTACGAGTTCGGCAGGATCGGCGGTTTCATTATCTTCACCGACCTTGGCGATCGGGTCGAACGAGCAGTCTTCGGTGAGGTCTTTGGTGGAGGGGGCGCCATCGAAAACATCGACGTCTTTGGATCGATGGAGATTTCACGCGCTCTCACCGGCTACGACCACGGCAACGTGGATTTTGCGGTCTACGATGAGCTGAGAGAGTACGTGGAAACGCACGACCCGCAGACGATCGCCGTGAATGTTTCCGATTGGCTGGCGGTTGCTGACAGCATTTCCCACACGCAATTTACAAAGCTCGAGCAAATCCTCGGGCCCGAGCTTTCCTCCCGGATCGTATCGGCGGAGCATCTCATCACCGATTTTCGCTCGCGCCGCCTCTCTCTCGAGGTCGCCATCCAGGCGATCACGCTCGAAGCCGCCCGTCAGGCGGCGATCGCGCAACTCGAGAGCATCGTTCCCGGCAAGACGAAGGTCGGCGACCTCCGCCGTGGCTCCGTCCTCTATTCGGCCACTGCAGAAGGCAAGGCAGCGCCGCAGACTTCCTCCCCGGCCCACAGTCGCAACTACGTGCTTCAGGGCGGTGATTTCATCAGCCTCAACTACGGTGTCGAGCGGATCTTCGACTTCGGGTTCTCCTCGTTTTCAGTCGACTCCAAGCTCCAGGCGTACATCCTTCGCGACGGCGAGACCGAAGTTCCGGAGAGCCTCCAGCGGGCTTGGGACTTCGGCAAGAGAGCGCAGGGAATCATGCGAGAGCACGTACGGGTCGGCATGACCTCGGGAGAGGCGCTCGAGGAAATCGTCGCCGCGCTGGAGGCGGAGGGATACATCTACACGCCTTTCACTGACGATGGAGAAGAGGATTACCGAATGGTCCAGGATTATCTCGCCGGCACCGACAGCCCCGGTTTCTACCTGGATCTTCACGCCCAGGGCAACAACAACGGCGAGCTCATGACGGTCGGGCCGTCGATCGCGCCATTCCGCCGCGATCGGGACGACCTGGTTATCCGCCCGAACCACATCTTCGCGTTCGAATACGCCGTCCACACCAACCTGCCGGACCGGCCCGGATATCCGATCTCTATCAACTTTTCGAATCCGCAAGTGGTCGGACCCAACGGCGTCGAATGGATTCAGGTCCCAAACTACGGGATCTACATCGTCAGTTGATCGCTTCCATGTGACCTTGGTTGCCAATCGGCAGTTGGGGTGCAGTGGCCAGGAGTAGTAGGACGTCACGCGATGTTTTGCGCGGACCACGGTCCGTGAGCCCATATGGGCGCCGGCACCAGGTACCTGCGAGCTGCGCGGTTCTGTTGGGGCTGCTGGTTGGCAGCTCGGGTTGCTCGACCTCGTCGCCGAGCTTCGACGAGCTCCGCGATGACGGCGACTACAACGTCCTGCTGGTCACCGCTGGGGCGTGACGAGGCTCCATGGCGCGATGCGGTCTATGCCGAGTCCTATTACCCGCGACTGCACTTCGGCTGGAGCGAGCTCAAGACGCTACGTAGCGACCGTTACAAGCTGATCATGTCGCCGCAGCCGGAGCTGTTCGATCTGCAGCAACGGCAACCGCACCGTCGACCCGTTCAGGCAGCTCGACTTGCGGCTTCAAAAAGAGTTCGACTTCGGTCCGGCAGGTGCTCCCCTACGGGGTCGTTATATGCGTCACAGCGCTGCCCGGTAGTACCCGACTTGTATGCCCCGTTGCTGGGGTACCGAAACCGCGTCGTGTATCGGAGGCAATTGGCCGGGGAGAGCCGAGGTTGCCCGCCGCATACGTAAGCGGTGCCCGAAAGGCGGCTCCGGCACGACATATCTGGGGCGACTTGGAATGACCCGCTCCATTGCATCCCCAAATGTGTGATTAGCATGTACCTGGTACTCGTGTTGAATCTCGTTGTGTCGCTCGCATTGCATGGCTGGCTTGGAGAATCGGGGAAGAAACCAGCGGCGTCCGATCCTGTTCCGCATCTCCACTTCGTCATTTCGGACCGCGTCGGCTTCGACGAGAGCTTCTTGGTAGCCATGGGCGACCAGGCTGTAACCCTCCTGAGTGAGATCGGCATCCGCGCCACCTGGTCTGGAGAGAATTCCACCAGCGCCGAAGCCGAGAGCGAATTCTGGCGTCCGGCCGCCGCGGATTCCTACCTGGTGACGCTTACGGCAAGACCGCCCAGTGCGTGGGGTGTGAAGGCACGGGCGATGGGGATGTTCGTACCCAGGTGGGCGCTAGGACGCCGCGTCATCATCTTTCCGGAGCGGATCTTCCATGTCCTGGGGGGCAGACAACGCGCCAATTGTCGCGGCGGGACACGTTGTCATCATCGGACGACGCGGGCATTCGCTCGGATTCTCGTGCATGAGCTCGTCCACGCTATCGTGCCAGAGCATTCCCACTCTCAGGACGGTCTGTTGCGCGGCACGTTGGACCGGCGGCTGCTGCTGGCTCAAGACCTGCCGCTCGGCGTCGAGTGCGTTGCCGCTGTCAGAGAGAGTCTCGGGGGGTCGCGACGGACGGCGTACACTCTTCACCACGGTCTGCTATAGGAGCAAAGCATGAACCGACGAGCGTTCCTGAAGCACTCGGGTGCCGCGGCCGCAGCTGGTTGGCTCGGACCCGGCGCGACCGTCAGTGGGGGCAGCGCGCCCTATTTCTCGGGGCCGCCCAACCCCAGCGCGTTGATCATGGACGCGATGGGCGAGCTGCGTCCGATCTACGAGCCGCCCTTGGTTCGAGAAATGCTGGCCAGCGGGATCGACTCCATCACGGTGACGCTCTGCGATCCGAAAGCAGAGGGGGGCGGAGGCACTGGAACTCGCCGTCGACGGCCTGATGGAATACGACCGTTACCTCGGGACCCACCCCGACCTGTTCGTCAAGGCAACGTCCGTCGCCCACATCGACGAGGCGCGTGACTCCGGACGCATGGCCGTCTTCTACTTGTACCAGAATGCGACCCAGTTCGACGATGACCTCGACCGCGTGGAGATGTTCCATCGGCTTGGCCTGACGAGCTGTCAGGTCACATACAACGAGCGCAACCTCGCCGGCGTCGGCTGCCGGGCCGCTGGCGACGAGGGCGGTCTGACCGAGTTCGGACGCCAGATGGTCGACTGCATGAACGACATCGGCATGCTGGTGGACCTCTCGCACGCCAACATGCAGACGATGGCCGACACGATCGCGTATTCGAGCCGGCCGGTGATCATCTCCCACACCGCCTGCAATGCCGTGCACCCACATGAACGCAATACCACCGATGCCAACCTCCGCCTGCTCGCCGAGCACGGTGGCCTGGTGGGAGTTTGCCAGCTACGCCCCTTCCTGACCTTGAAGAAGCAGGACAACCTGCACACCTATTTCGACCACATCGACCACGCCGTCCAGGTGGCGGGCGTCGATCACGTGTGCATCGGCAGCGACCGTGACCATCGCGTCATCGAGATGACCCCAGAGTACGAGGCCGAGCTCAGGGCCGAGGAGGGGAGCCAGGTCACCAACAGCGAGCTGCCCTACTTCATCGACGAGCTCAACGGCCCGCGCCGCATGGATGTCGTCTGGGCCGGGCTGGTCGATCGGGGCTACTCGGAGGATCAGATCGAGAAGATCATGGGGCGCAACCTCTACCGCGTGTACGAGGAGGTCATAGGCTGAGCGCCTCGTCTGGCAGGCGGTACATTCGTCTCTCTCCACCTAGAATCCGAAGAAGTGGCTCCTCTTGAGGTCTTCCGCAGTTGTCGTTCGGGTTTGAGGCGGTCCCCTCGATGGCCCTTTCACCCGACGGCTCGCATCTGGTGTATGCCGCGAATTCTCGGAACAGGGAGTACACAACGCTATGCCTGAACAAAATCAAAACTACTGCGTCGTCATGACCACTGCGTCCGACCAAGAGCAAGCTCGTTCGCTTGCGTCCTCATTACTTGGTCATGGCCTCGCGGCATGTGTTCAGATTCTGCCCATCCATAGTCTTTACGTTTGGCAAGGCGCCATCGCCAATGAGCCGGAAACCCTAGTACTCATCAAGACCCGTCGTGATCTCTATGATGAAATTGAGACCGTCCTGCAATCTGAGCATTCCTACGATGTCCCAGAGGTAATCTGTCTTCCAATCACGGCCGGGTCTGATCCGTATCTCCAATGGATCACGGAGGTCACTCGGGCTTGAACGAAGCATGGTGTGTATCGGATTTATCAAGAGGAGGGGCCAACGCACTGGGGCGCGGGAGAGACTAGTGACGAACGCGATGAAAGGTGCCGGAGCATTGCTGTTGGTCGTCACGCTCTTTGCGCCAAGCGAGTCCCTGACGGGGCAGACCCCCGACTGATACGTGGTGCCAACTGCGCGGGTAGATCAATCAAAACCAGGCCATGAGACGGCCGGGAGGATCCAGTGGAGGGTGTGATCGTCGAGGGTGGTTGTTTCTGTGGCGCCATTCGCTATCGCGGGATGTTGGCGGATGCTCGGGTGCACTTCTGCCACTG
Organism: Acidobacteriota bacterium; assembly: GCA_965205505.1. Lineage (GTDB taxonomy): Bacteria > Acidobacteriota > UBA890 > UBA890 > WLXD01 > DASCOT01. The sequence continues at coordinate 964,595 of CBDBHB010000008.1, read as the reverse complement.
CAGTGATTGCCGCCGGTCTTCAGGTGCCCCCTTCTTGGCCTGGGCTAACTTCGATGCCGACGAGTTCGAACTCACAGCAGGCTCACCGGGATGCTACGAGTCCCGGAACGACGCCGGAGCCCGAGTCCGCCGTCAGTTTTGCAACGCCTGTGGCACCCAGATGACCTACCAGCGGCCGGACGATTCGGGGGGAGGGGTCTGGGTGACCGTCTGTAGCCTGGACGAGCCGGAACAGATGACACCCGGGGAGCATCTCTGGACGGTGCGCTGGCTCGACTGGCTCCGTCTAGATGACGGCTTGCCCCGGCATGAGAGGGGCTTCCCAGAGAATTGACGTAGGTAGCGTTACTTGGCTACCTGCAGGGCTCTTACGGCCCGGTCGGGCCTATTTTCCCCTCCGCTGCTCGGATGAGAGTCTCTACGTCGTAGAGCTGTCCCGCCTTCATCACCAAATGACCGTTCCGAGTGGCGAGGATGTCATCCAGGGGATTGCCTCGCAGAACATAGAGGTCCGCTATCTTGCCTGGCTCGATCGTTCCGAGCCCATCACCGACACCCAGGGCGCTGGCCCCGTTTATCGTCGCGGCCTTCAGCACGGCGTGCAGCGGGAGACCGACATACGCGAGGGCGAACAACTCGTTGTGGATGCTGAAACCGCTCCAGCTGTCCGTCCCCGTGGTGATGAGATGCCCCCCACCCAGCTCATAGAGCCTCAGCAACGCCGGAGCCTTGTTGTGGAAAACCGTTGTGTACCCATCGGTACCGTTGATCCGGTCCCACTCCCGCTCCTGCTCGGTGAGCTGGGAGTCGGCGCCACCCCTGGGCCCCCTCCCCGATCGCAAGCTCCGGAGATAGGGCGTGAGGAATCGGTCCGTATCGACCTCAGCCACCTCGCTGGAGTCGACTTCGGCTTCGATTACGGCCTGGCCGTACAGCCAGTTCGTGCCGTCGAAGTAGACGTTGTGATCGACGAACAGACGTATCCTCTCGTCGAACTCCGATGTCCCGGGCGCCATCTGCCCGGCTAGAATCAGAGGCTGGTCAAAGAATGAGTGCTCCACACGATCGATGCCCATGAGAATTGCATCACGCACACTGACGTCGGTGCCGCGACCCGCGTAGTTGTGGAGGTGTGCGGTCACGGTAATCCCATGCCGGTGGGCCTGGTCGATGATGATCCCAAGCTCGCGCGCACTCGCTTGCTTCGCCTTGATACCCCTGATCCCACGGAGCGCCCACTCGTCGACACGATCACGGATCTGCTGGTCCGTTATGTCAGCGGGCCAGTGCGCGCAGCTGTCCTGGTAGGTTCGAACCTCTGGGCACTGATTGCGCGCGTTGCCGAAATAGGGTCCCGAGTTGAAGATCCGAGCCCCGATCTGCTCCCCGGATTCGATCCGGCGGCGAGCCTCCATCATGCCTTCAGGATCGAGCTCGCCAGCCGGGAACGTGGATGTCACGCCGTTCGCCAGATGCAGCATGGGAACCCATCTGGTTTCCTCGGCGTCGTCCGTGCCGAATCCCACGCGGTGATGGGCATGAAGATCGAACATGCCCGGCATGATCGTCTCCTCATCGTCTAGATCAACGACGAGCGCGCCCTGGACCTCGTAGCTACCGAGGCCGCCGTCGACGTCGAGGAACTTCCCTCCCCGGATGAGGAGCCCTTCGTTCCGTACGCGGGTGTCCGCGACCCCATCGAATAACCACCCGCCACGAATCACCACCGCCTGACCCGGCCGTGTGAGAAGCCCCGTGTCTACAGCGGCTTGCCCCCGAAGTGCGCCTCCGCCCAGGACCACCTGAAGTCCGATGAGCACGGTTAGGGCGAACGATGTGGTCGTTGGAGCTCTCATCAGGTAGGCCTCCTGCTTGCAGCGGGCCGGCACCGTCGTAGGCGGAAATGATTACCTCAGGTGCGGACCCTCGAATGGCCGCCAAGCCTAGCAGGCCGTGGTGAAAGTGTGGTGGGTCTGGCGAGATCGCATTCCCGCTAAGCGCAGCGTGTGGCGAGGCGAAAGGTTTCCTAGTTATTTCACCGCCATGATTTGAATTTGCACGACCCCACGACCAAGCGGCTGTTCGCCGACCACGGTCCAAGCCGGATAATCCCCTCTGAAGACCTCGCGGTACGCATCAACCATCGCAGGGTAATCCCGCGTGTCACTCAGAAGAACCCACGCATCAACGACGTGCCGCCACTCGAAGCCGGCTGTTTCCAACCCACGACCCAGCCTTGCCAGCACTTCCCGCGTCTGCGCGTTCGCGTCACCTCTCGTCGCGTCGGTCACGCCCTGAATACCGCTGCTGAAAAAGCGATTGCCTACAACGACCGCGGGGCTCGCCGAGGGCGCGACGTCAGCATTCGGAATGCTGACAATCGTCTTCGGAGCCTCGACGGCGATCGTAGTGATTTCATCAAGGATTCTGCCCATGATGCCGGCCCTGAGGGTCGCTCGCGCCGGAGGTTCTTTGGGGAAGAATGTGCGATAGGCCTCGTCCATCTCTTTCGCCAGCGCCTGATCCTGGATATAGACACGCGAGAAGACGACGTCGGCATGTGACATTCCAGCCGTCGACAACGCCTCCCCGATATCAGTCAGGGTTTGGGTCACGTCCTTTCTCATGTCGCCACGTATGTACTGGCCCCCTCGCTTGTTGCTGGCGACGAGTCCTGAAATCCACAGCGTGTCGCCCGACTTGATTGCCCACGGGTAGGGCAGATTCGACTTCCCCCATTCGGCGGGCTGGACGATTGTGCGCTCAGCTCCCTTGCGAAGTGCGATGATCGTAATTTCCACCAGCGCTCCGGATGGTGCCAATAGGTCGCCGGTCATCGTCGTCCGGACCGGGAGGTCCAAATCGTCGCCTCGCGCGGTCTTGTGTGTGGTCTTGGGCCAGCCTGGATAGGCCTTGTACTCGTCGTTCATGGCCCTGAAGTCACCCCTGCTCCGCAGGTACACGTAACTGGACACCGCCTGCTCTAGGCTGGTGCCTGCTTCGTGCAGGATCGCGGAAATGTTGTCGAGAGCCCGACGCGTTTGGGCCTTGATGTCGCCGAACCTACCGTCAGGTTCGCGTCCGAATTGTCCGGATACGTACACATAGTCTCCGGCGACCACTGCCGCACTTGCCGGCATATCGTGGTCCCCGCCGGTCATCTTGATGACCCGTTTGCCGCCCTGGCCCAGAGTCGCCAACTGAATCGCGCCAACTATCAGAATGACACCATCGATCGCACGCATACATGGTCCCTCCAAGATGTCGATCACGTCACCGTCTTGACCCACCACACTTTCACCACGGCCTGCTAGCAACCAAGCGTCGCCCAGACGACCCTGCCGCCGACGTAGCTTCCGGGCGTAGTCGAGACCGGCCTTTAGCCGGCATTCACGGGCTTCCAGACCTGTTCCGCAACGCGGGCAAAGTTGCCTCCCATGACCGCCAGTATTGCGCTGTCGTCATAGCCGATATCAAGCAGTCGTTCGGTGATCTGGGGGATGGCATCGGGCTGAACGACCTGGGCGAACGGATCTGGGCCCGCGGAAGCGGGATACTGGCCGGCCGGCCAGTATTGCGGGTCCGCCGGGGCGTCGTCAGTTATCTGCACCGGTACGCTGTCGAGGCCGATGCCTACATGCTCCGGGCCAACCAGTTGAACCATGTATTCGATATGGTCGACCAGGCGATTGACGGTACCGTCCTGCGGCCCGAGATACAGATGCACACCATTTATTGCGATCACGCCGCCCGTGGCAGCGCATGCCTCGATGAGGTCGTCGGTGATGTTTCGCTCGTGATCCTGGAGGTTGCGTGCGTTCGAATGGGAGAAAATGACCGGCGCATCGGAGACATCCATTGCCTCGAGGGCAGTTCGGTAGCCGGTGTGTGAACAGTCGACCAGCATTCCGACGCGATTCATTTCCCGAATCGCCGAGCGGCCGAATGGCGTCAGGCCGGCGTCGTTGTCGTGGCACCCGCCACCCGCCAGGTTGTTGAGATTGTAGGCGATGAGCATTTGTCGAACCCCCAGCCGGTAATAAAAGTCGACCATGCCGACATCACCGTTCAGGGCGCCCATACCCTCCAGGTCGAAACTGACCGCCAATTTGTTTTCGCGCCTTGCCATCTGCACATCCTGAAAGGTCTCGACCTGAACAAAACGGTCGCTGTGCTCGCGAATCCAGTGGCGGTATTGCGAAACCGCTTGGATAGCCAGCGTCCACGGGGTGGCGTCATAGCCGATGTTCACCGAGAGGAAGTCCGCACCGGCGGCGCTCCACAGCGCCAGCCACTGGAGATCTTCGGCCTGGTTAAAGCCCCAGCCAGCGTGATCGTCCCACACCAGGGCTGAAGCGTGCAGAGCCGCCGCACGTTCCGAGACCGCCCAACGTTGTGCTTCGTCGATCAAAGTAGCGTTTGCATCGGCTGCCACGGTTGGCGAGGGTGACCCGGGGACGAGCGTGGAGAGCGGCATTCCTGCCAGAAACGCTGGGCCCAACAAGCTGCCCAGAAATCGACGTCTTTGAATATTCATTGAGACTATTCCCCCTACCAATCAACCATGATTCCGGTCAGTGTGATCAACGGTGTCCCCTTCCAAGGACAAGAAGAACGAGACGATCACGCACCGCCTACTTCTTCATCTTGGACATAGCGCTTTTCTTTGTAGAAGTAGGCGACGAACACAAACAGAATGGCCGAGGCCAACATCATTCCCGTGAAGAAGGCGTAGTAGCTTGCACCCTCCAGTGTTGACGTCCCGTCCTCATTCTGAATAAGATAATTTACCGCAGCGGTAAGCATATTCCCGGCCGAAACCGTGAGATAGCACATGGCGCTCACCACGGCTTTCATTTGTTTTGGCGCTTGCGTATAGGAGAATTCTAGAAAGGTTATTGAAACCAGAACTTCGGACGCCATCAGAAGGCCATACGATAGCAACTGCCAACCGATATTCGGCGTGTTGCCGGCCTGAATCTGCGCCTCAATCCATACAGGAATGGAGAAGCCCGCAGCGGTCCCGAAAAGCCCCACGGAGATCTTGCGGAGCGGTGTGAGACGAACCACTTTCTCAACAGCCGGGTACAAGACGTAATTGAACAGCACAATTAGGACCATCAGGAATAGAGGATTGACCGCTTGAATCTGAGAGGGTAACCACTCGATGCCCATGAATTCTCGGTCCATGTGTTGCGCTTGAAGCACCCACGCGGATCCCGTCTGATCGATTAAAGACCAGAACACGATGAGGAAACCAAATACGATACTCAGTTTCCCAATCGCGCGAAGCGCCTGAGGACTGATCGCTTCCCGAACGAAACCCGTTCCCGAGGGAGGGATGTGGACAAACTTGTTTCGCCCCATCCGAAAACAAAGTGTCGCCAAGAGCATCATTGCTCCCGGTACACCGAAGGCCCATGCAGGGCCGTAGTGTTTCAGCAAGAGTGGCGTCAGAAGCGCAGACGCTAAGGCCCCGAGATTGATGGCAAAGTAGAACCAGCCGAATACCTTCGACAGCAAGTGCTGATTGGTTGCGCCAAACTGGTCACCCACATGAGCCGCGACACACGGTTTGATACCACCCGAGCCAACCGCGATGAGGATCAGTCCCGCGAAGAGCCCAAGTCGGGTGTCGTCGAGAGCGAGTGCCCCGTGTCCCAGGCAATAGATCAGCGAAAACGCAATAATCGTGTAGTATTTGCCAAGGAACATATCGGCAATGAACGCGCCGACGAGCGGAAACAAATAGACCGCCACGATAAACAAATGGTAGTACGTCTTGGCGTCGTCCTCGCCCATGATGGCAAGTTCGCCTTCGCGTCCCATCAGATAGGTCGTCATGAAAACGACCAATATCCCTCGCATTCCAGAGAAACTAAACCGCTCCGCGAGTTCATTGGAGAGGATATAAGGAATACCGCTGGGCATCTCGGCGGAAGGGACAGGCGCAGAACGGTATCTAGCCATCAAACGACTCCGCTGAGAGTGATATCTACGTGAAATCGTTTCATGGGCGTTCGCAAACGTATCCGATCAGTACGGCCACGAGCGCGAGGTGTTCCAGGGGTGCCATTATCGGGACGGTGACATAGGCTTGGCCGCTTCCCGAGGGAATGAAGAAGTTGGCGAGACTCTGAACGAAGAACAGTTCCACGGCGAAAACGGCCCCCCGGAAGCTCCCGAAGGGGAAGGCTGATACCGTGGACCATTGTGTCCACTATGCCGCCCTCGTTCAACACAGTCTGAATGCGCCGGGCCACGCCGATCAGCAGGGCGGTGCTGGTGAGGCTCGCTGCGCCCACGCCGAACTCCACCGCTGTGCGGTCGGGGCTCATGCGGGCGATGTTGGCAATGATCAGTGGGAGAGCGACGAAGACTGCTTGCATCTCGACCAGGTACCGGCCGCACGGGCGCTGGCCGAGTGGGAGCGTCACCGACCCGATGTTCTTCTGCAGCACCGTCTTCGGGACGCTGGCGGTGCTGATGGTCACCGGCCTCAGTTTGTACGCTGACGGCAAGTTGCGAAGGCAGCGTCTGGAGGCTGCCAACCATGAGTGAAGACATACGAGAGCGCGTTCTCCGACTGCTGGCCGGATCTCCGTTCGTGGAGGGACACAACGATACGGCGATCCAGTTCCTGGCGCGGTCCGACAACGACTTGAACAGCTTCGACCGCGACAGCTTCGACTTCGAGGACACCAGCGCCCTCGAACCGCCGATGCATACCGACCTCAAGCGCCTGCGCGCCGGTGGCGTCGGGGCGCAGTTCTGGGTTGCTTACGTGCCCTACGACGTGGCCGGCCCGGGGGCCGCGCGGGTGATGTTCGAGCAGCTCGAAGTGGCTAGGCGGCTCGTCGCGGCCTACCCGGACTCCTTGGAGCCGGCCTTCTGCGCCGATGACATCGAGCGCATCCACGCCGAAGGCAAGATCGCCTCGTTGTTTGCTGTCGAGGGCGGCCACGGCATCGAGAACTCGCTCGGCGCGCTGCGTCTGGCCTACCAGGCTGGCGCCCGGTACATGACGCTGCTGCACCAGGTCCACACAGACTGGGCCGAATGCGCCCACCTGGATCCGGTGCACGGTGGCCTCACGGATTTCGGGCGCGAGGTGGTGGCGCTCATGAACGACCTCGGCATGATGATCGATCTGTCGCACGCCTCCGCCGACACCATGCGGCAGACCATCGAGGCGTCGAGGGCGCCGGTGGCCTGCACTCACTCCGGTGCGGCCGCGATCCTCGACTACCCGCGCAATGTTCCCGACGACGTGCTGGAGATGATCCGCGACACCGGCGGCATCGTGATGGCAACGTTCGTTCCCTGGTTCGTCTCGGCCACCGTGATGGAGCACCGCGCCAATCGCCTGGGCCGCGAGGCCCGCCTGGCGGAGAGGTATCCAGACAATCGCGAGCGACGCGACAGCGAGCTTGCCGCCTGGGACGCCGACAATCCGGCACCGCGCGCAACGCTCAGCGACGTGGCCGACCATATCGACTACCTATGCTCCGCCATGGGCCACGAGCATGTCGGCATCGGCGCTGACTTCGACGGCATCGACGAGATCCCCGAGGGCCTCGAGGACGTCTCGAAGTTTCCCGACCTGTTCGTCGAGCTGGCGCGTCGTGGCTACACCGATGACCAGCTGCGCGCGATCGCCGGCGGCAACTGTCTGCGGGTGTTGCGCGCGGTGGAGGCGGCCGCGGCGCCGGGTGGTTAGCTGAACGGCGCCCCAGTCAGGCGCTGATCTGAACCACGTCCTTGCCTAGGCCTGACCGGATTCCAGACGGGCGTGCGCCGCTGCCGTCCGCTTCGTAGGCCCTACCCAGCCCGAAGTCGAGCACCTTGGCGGTGCCGTCGGGGAAGACCTGTACGTTGGCGGGCTTCAGATCGCGATGTCACCTTGCCCGTTCGGCGTCGACAGGACAAAGTGCTGCGAGTTACCAACCCGAGGAGGTTTGCAGCGATGAAGACCGTCGGCAGACGAGGTGTGGGTGTTTTATTGGCGCGAAGCTCCCTGGCGGTGGCCGCGTTGGCTGCGATGGCGGCCGTGAGTGGCGCGGCGAAACCCGGTCAGGGGCAGGCGGTGGGTGGATCGGGAGGCCGGATCATGCCGCCGGAGGGCGAATACGAGGTTTCGGTACGGCGCAGCATCATGGTGCCGATGCGGGACGGCATCGAGCTCTCGACCGACCTGTACTTCCCTGAAGGCGCCGGCGACAAGCTGCCGGTCATCCTGCTGCGCACCCCGTATGACAAGAATAACTACTGGCGTCGCGAGCGCGGCGCGCCGTACATCTTCGGGCAGCACGGCTACGTCGTCGCCGTGCAAGACAAGCGCGGCAAGTACGAGTCGTACAAGGGTCGCTACGCCATGTACAACGGCGATGGGCTCGACGGCTACGACACCGTCGATTGGCTGGCTGAGCAGTCGTGGTCCGACGGCAAGGTAGCCACATTCGGCTGCTCGTACCTGGGTGACGTGCAGATCCTGCAGTCGCGGCACCGCAACCCCCATTTGACCGCCATGGTTCCGCAGCATTCGGGCGGCTCGTATGGGGCGATTGACGGACGCATCCGCTACGGCGGCCTCTTCGCGGGTGGTGCCCTCGAGCTCGCGTATGGCTTCGGCTGGTTCTGGGGCTCCGGCAACAAGGTCTACTACGGCCCGCCCGACAACATGGACGCTTCCGAGTGGTTCACCTCGGCCCAGGCCGACATGTTCGAGCAGCGGCCGACACTGCCCGAGATCGACTACGAGGAGGCGTGGAACACGCTGCCGATCGTCGACATGGTTAGCGCCCGTGGCGGACCGTTGACCGACTGGGAGGACCTGCTCGAGGCCGATCTGGTGGGCGAGTACTGGGACGACTTCGGCTACCTCCAGGACGACGATCGCTTCGATGTTCCGGCGCTGTTCATCAACTCCTGGTACGACTACGGTGCCCGCGATCTCTTTCACGAGTTCAACCTGTTGCGCCGCAACGCCGCGAGCGCGCGTGGTCGCGACAACCAGTTCATCATCACCTCGCCATCAACTCACTGCGGCTCCGAGTCTGCCACCGAGCGCACCGTCATCGGCGAGCGTGACATGGGTGACGCGCGCAAGAACTTCTGGCGCATCTATCTCGACTGGTTCGACCATTGGCTAAAGGGCGTCGACAACGGCGTCACCGAAATGGCCAAGGTGCAGTACTACATGATGGGCGCGAACGAATGGCGCGAGGCAGGGGAGTGGCCGCTTGCCAACACCGAGCTTACGCCCTACTACCTGCACAGCGACGGCCGTGCCAACGGTCGCTTTGGCTCAGGAACGCTCGGTACCGCTCCGCCCCGGAATGAGCCCGCCGATCTGTTCACCTATGACCCGGGCACACCGGTTCCATCGCGCGGCGGCCAGTGGTGCTGCCTGGGTACGCGGCTGATGCGTGCTGGTAGCTTCGACCAGTCGGAGACCGAGATGCGCCACGACGTGCTGGTCTACACCTCGCCGGTGCTCGAGAGGGGTGTTGAGGTCACCGGCCCGATCGAGGTGGTGCTCTATGTCTCGTCGTCCGCAAAGGACACCGATTTCACCGCCAAGCTCGTCGACGTGACCCCGGACGGCAAAGCCTACAACATCCAGGAAGGCATCATGCGGGCTCGCTATCGTGAGGGCTATGACAGGAAGGTCTGGATGAGCGTGGGCGAGGTCGCCAAGCTGCGCATCGATATGTACGCCAGCAGTAACTACTTCGCTCCGGGACATAGCATCCGCCTCGAGATCTCAAGCTCGAACTTCCCACGCTTCGACCGCAACCTGAACACTGGTGGCAACAACTACGACGAGAGCGAGTGGGAGGTGGCCCGACAGACGGTGCACCACTCGGCCGAGTACCCGTCGCACCTGCTCCTGCCGGTGATCCCGCAGCGCGCCGCTACTGCGTCGGTTCAGTAATGACCTGATCGCAGCTGGGCCTTGTGCTCGGCCTGTTAGTCACTCCTTCTTTTGTTCCTCCTCCTTCTCTTCCTCCTCCTTCTCTTCCTCTGCCTTTGTCGCGTCCAGGTGCTGTTGCTGGTCGCCATAGTAGTCGTCTATGGCGTGCTCGGATGACAACGGGCTCAGGTAATGCGTCTCAGTCAGCCCTTCCCTGTTCATCGCGAGTCCCGTCAGGCACGCCTTGACGATATGCACGCTGTTGAGCGTCGTCGTGTAGGTGGGATCCAGTCCAGGATGCAATTCGACCAGGTCGAAACCCACCACATTGGACTCCGCACACAGGCGGCGCACGATGGTGATTGCTTCGCGCATGGTGAGCCCGCCCGGAACCGGTGTGCCGGTAGCCACCGTGAATGCGGGATCGAGAACATCAATATCAAAAGAGATGTGCAACTTGCGCCCCTCTTCACTGGCCTCGGCGACAACTCGGTCGAGCACGGCATCCCAGCCCCGCCGCTCAATTTCGGCCATGGTGTGATAACGCATGCCCTGTTCCCGCATCCATGTGAAACCCGACTTGTCGGGTCCGGCCGAGCGCAGCCCGACCTGGATGTAATCCGCAGCCCGCACATGACCTTCATTGATGAGGCGGTAAACGGGGAGCCCATGGCTGATCAGATGGGCGCCGCCCCACCACGCGTCGTAATGGGAGTCGAAGTGAATAACCGATACCTTTTCCTTGCCGTAGACGTCCGCCAGGGCCGCAACGTTGGGGTATTCCAATGAGTGGTCGCCGCCGACAATCATGGGCACGGCTCCCGTCTCGGCGATCTCGCGTACGATGTCGCGTACGTGGCGCATGGACCTTTCGGTGCTGTTGTTGTCTACCGCAACGTCGCCGTAGTCCACGACGGTCAGTACCTGTGATGCGTTGACCTGCACATACTGGTCCTGTGAGCCCATGTACCGGCCGAGCAGGCGAAGTTCGACGGTGGCTCGCTCGCCCGAGTCGCGCCATCCCCCGCCCATGTTCAGCGGGGCGCCCAGGATGGCGACGTCGACCTCGCCGGCGATCAGATCTTCCTTCGACAGCGCCAGGGGGAAGCCGCCGAATGTCGGGGGACCGCCCCCGCTGCGATAACGACCGAGCGCGACCGGTCCCGCCTCCCGCCCTGGATCCATGGAGCGGGGACGCAGTACTCGCCACGCATTGAAATCGGGCGATTCGGTATTGAAGGGAATGTTGGGCGAGTCCCGTCCTTCGGTGTAGCGGCGTTGCTCCACCACCTGTTGCATGGCCTCGACCCATGCCTTTACTTCCTCTGGTGTGCGTTCCTCGAGCGCTTCAACGGTTTCTTCGGCCGGCCCGGTAAAGGCGCGCGCGTCGCCGCTCTTCAGAAACTCGATTTGCTCCGGCGTCAGCAATTCGAGCTTTGGCGCCACGCTGTCGGGAAGATCAATGGGCGGCCGTTCCTCCTCGCGGGGGTCGACGGTATCAAACGGATACGGCTGCTCCCCGACCACGTGCTCCTGGGTGGCAGGCCTTTGTTCCTGGGCCCAGACGAGCGGTGCCGCCGCCACGAGCAAGAGCAGCGCGGCGCGAATTCCAGTCGAAACAAATGCCATGACAAAGCTCCGATACGCGCGGGCCGGGCGCCTGCTACTGCTGGCCATGATCGAGCGCCAGGGGATGAACGTAGTCCGGGGCGAGACCGGCCTTGCGCACCGCGATGCCAACTAGGCAGGCATTCAGCGCAGCGTTTGCATGCATTACCGACAGTCGAGTGGAATCCAACATCGGGGCCACGTCCGTAATTTCGAAACCGACGATCTCTTTGGCCGCGCACACATGGCGGATCGTGTGGGTCACTTCCTCGAGACGCAAGCCATGGTGCGTCGCACGCCCGGCCGCAACCATCTCGGCCGGGTTGACGACGCTCACGTCGATCGAGACGAAGTAGGCATCGGGGCCTCTTTCGACTTCCTGCAGGACCCGTTGCAGCACCATCTCGGATCCGCGCTGCCGGAATTCAGCCATCGTGTGGTAGCGCACGCTCTGGTCACGCAGCCACTGCAGTGTGTCAGCATCTACCGCGGGCCCGCGTAGGCCCACCTGGACGGTTTCGCTGCCTTCGACGATGCCCTCGTCCAGCAGCCGGAAAAGCGCCTGACGGTCAGAGATCGTATGGTCATCGTTGCGCTCGACATCCGGGTGGGCGCTGAAGTGCAGCAATCCGAAGCTCCCATTGCCGTGTACCCGGGCGACGCCGCCGACGGCAGGGTAGAGCAACGAAGTATCACCGCCGACCAGCATCGGGATGGCGCCGGTGCCCGCGGTTTCGGCAACCATGGCGGCGACGTGGGCGACGGTTCTTTCGATGCTCCTCCGGTCGACAGCGAAATCACCGTAGTCGACCACGGAGAGCGTTTCGAACGGCTTCACCAGGGATTGCACGTCCGTCGCGGCAATGGTGTTCAGGCCACGCATTTCGTTCGGGCCGTTCCTGGCGTCGCGTCGGCCGCTGCTCATGTTGCTTGGCACGCCGACGATCGCCACGTCGACATTGCCCGCGACGAGATCTTCCGGCCAGATGGCGACGTCGGCGCCACCGAACGTGGGTACACCGGATTCCGGAACCAGGTAACGGTGCACCGCGAACGGACCCGGCTCGCGTTTGAAATCGCGCAGCAGTGCGGGTGTAGGCATGGGCATGCCGAAATCCTTGGTAGTGAGGTTCAGCGGTGTCGCGCCCATGTCTCGCTCCGGGTCATAACCCATTCTCTCGGCGAGCGACATCACGTCGTCGAGCAGAGAACGCAAGCTGTCTGCGTCACGCGTGGCGAGCTCGTGCTCGAGCTGTCGATCGGGCATGTATTCGAGTATCGCGCCTGATGTAATGAACTCGATCTGATCATCAGTCAGCATGCTCGCTTGTGCCTGACTCAGCGCGCTCGCTTGCGCCTGCAGCTCGCCCAGCATGGACTGTTGTCCGAGCACGCTCCCAACGGAGAGCAGCAGCAGCGTCGAAGAAATTGTAAGCAGAGTACGATGCGCCAAAAAGCGTCGAGAGATCATATCGTCCGCCTGAATCCAATTGATGGAAATCGAATCTTCTTATCGCCAGAAAACCATGGTGCATTCCACGGTCCAGATAATCGTGATGCCACCGACGGCATAAGCCAGCGGCTGTTCAATTCGTCGCAGCCAGTCGAGCGGCTTGAGTTTCTTGCCGAGTCTCGAGTTGGCACTGTCAATAAATCGCAACGTTCCCATGATCGACGTTATGGCCCAGACAGTCGTGATGATGACGCCGACAAACAGAATCTGACCAATTTCTACGCCGACATTAAACGCCAGCAGCGCGGCTGGCACCTCCGTCTGCGGAAGCCCGAGCTCACTCAACGCCGAGGCGAAACCAAAACCATGTAACAAGCCAAATGACGCCGATACCGCGATGGGATAGCGCCAGGTCAGCGTGTCGCGTCGCTGCAGGGCGATCTCTCGCGCCAGGAACACAATAGATAGTGCGATGACCGCCTCGATTGGAGGTATCGGCAATCGCACTAGTTCCAGGGCGGCCAGGGTCAGGGTAATGGAATGAGCAAGTGTAAAGCCGGTGACGGTGATCAGGATGCGGCGCCCGGTGACTGCGATCAGCAGCAGGCAGGCGATAAACAGCAAATGATCAAGCCCACCCAGGATGTGTTCGATCCCAAACACCGTGTAAGTCCTTGCCACCTCCAAGCGCGATAGAGATTCGCCGACTACGAAGGAAGGATTGGCGGCGAGCAGTCGGGCAACGATGGTGGTGCCGTTCAGCCGTTCGATGCGCACCAGGACCTCGGTAGACACCGTAGACAAGCCTTCGATCGCAATTTCTGAGCCGGCCAGGCCACCACTTACTGCTTATCGAATAACGTTCGATGTAGGCGCCACCGATCATAGAAGCGCGTACCGTACTGACCGTGTCGACATCGGCCGGGGAATCGAACATAGAGGCCGAGGCGCCGACCACCCAGGGCCGGCACCTTCCACAACACCTCGAAGACTTCATCACTGGACTGTCGCAGCTCCAGAAACGCCGGCCGGTACTCGTCTGCCTGTACAGTTCCAACTGACAGCAGCGTAAGCAAGGCGATGAGCAGGAATCTATTCATGGTCAGCCACTCCCCTAATCCTCGCGGGAACTGACAGCGACAGCGGTCAGGTCGGATGCAGTCGGTTCGGCAAGCGTCACAATATAACGGTCACGCAAGGCGTTATAAGAAGCTTCGTTGGCTTCTTCGCGTTTCGCAGACGTCCAATCCCGTGACACGAGATCCCGAATATCATCAAGCGGCGGAACGGTTCCTTCAATCCGTTCACTAAGCTTGACCAGGTGTAGGCCAAAGCCGGATTCAATGGGTCCCTGCCAGCTGCCAACTGGCAAAGATTGCAGTCCCGCTAAGAACTGGCGTCCCAGTGCACGCAGTATCTCGCGCTCATAGGCGTTGTTGAACTGCGACAACAATAATTGATCGCCCAGCAGAGCCGTATCGATACTGGAATTGGAGTCGTCACCAGGCCCCGTCGTATCAGGCTGTCGCAGTTCAGCCAAAAGCAATTCTGCATCTGCCTCGGCCGAGCTACCACGCTCGCTGACATTGAAATAGACCTGCTCAAAACTGAAACGAGTTTGCTCACGGAAGCGTTCCTGAGTTGTTGCCAGAAAAGCCTCCAGTTCGGCCTCAGTGGGTTCCCTCAGGCTGGCGATATCTTCGGTAAGAAATGCCAGCTTCTGTTGCAAACGCTGCCGGATGATGGGGTCGTCACGATCGAGACCCATAGCCAGCGCCTCGCGGTACATGACCTCTCCACGAATGTGGGCCTGTACCAGACCATCCAGTTCCTGTTCTGTGGGCGGGCGTTGCCAGTCTCTCTCGAATCCCAGAATCAGCGCATCGATGTGGCCCTCGGTGATGACTATTTCTTCCAATGGGTGGTTGCCGGAGAATCCGGCATCGGAGACTAATCGGTAACTACCGAACATCGCCGCACCAAGCAGCAGGAAATACAATAGGGGTTCTCGTAGAAGTGTTCTCATGTGTGCTGCTTCTCAGTTTGCTGATCCATGCGGAGAACCTGTACCAGATCGGTGAAGTACAGGTGACCTGCCGTAAGTGGTGAGGCCACTGGTTAGCTCATAGAATCGGTGCTGGCAAGAGATCGCTGGAGCCGCGGTGACCGCTCTACTTCGAGTAGGAGTAGAAATCGGCCGTGGCCAGGCGATCCCAGTCTACCTCGATGCCCAGACCTGGCCGCTGCGGCGCAACGGCCCGCCCCTGATCGAGCAGGTTGCCGTTCTTCATCCCGAACTCATGAGCCTCCTTGGGCATCGGAGCCTCGAAGTACCGGGTGCGCTCATTGGCCAGCATCAGGTGGAGGTTGGCTGCCTGGGCCAGCGAGTGGCCCCAGCTTTGGATCTCGATCGCCAGGCCGGCATCGTTGGTGATCGTCAAGATCTCGAGCACTTTCGAGATCCCGCCGATCGCCGTTGCATCGACTCTGGCCGCATCCCATGAACCGGCCTCGATCCCCTGTCTGATGAACTCGGGAGAATAGATGCGGTATCCGGCAGGAATGATCTGTACCGCGAGCCTGCTCCTGAGCTGCCTATACTCCTCCAGAAGCTCGTCGTTGATCGGTCCCTCGAACCAGACAAACAGTCGCTCATCCATTTCCCCGCCCAGCCTGAGGGCGTCCTCAAAGCCGTACGCTCCCTCCATATCGATCATGAAGCGATAGGGAGAGTCTGCAAATGTCTGCTGGACCAACTCCACGAGTCGCGAGTCCTCCTCGATCAGGCCCCAGACGTGGAACTTGAAGGTCCTGTAGCCGAGCTTGGCGTACTCGTTGACCGCGTCGACGTACTCGGGAAGCGAATCGTAGAAGGGCAGGCTGGCGTAGGGCTCGATCGAGTCCCGCTTTGCCCCCAGCAGCTGGTAGAGAGGACGATCTGCCTTACGTGCCGCCAAGTCCCACAGCGCGATATCGATGCTCGAGCGAGCTGCATCGCTCAAGCCGGGTTTCGTCCGCTCGAGCATCGTCCCGACCTCGACCGGGTCCAGTGACTGCAGGGCAAGGAGATCAGCGGCAACGCCCTGCAACTCCAGCAGACGCTCTCGGCTGAACTCTCGTCCATAGGACGCCACGCCGGATATACCCTCGAATCCGTCCGCGGTCGCGAGCCGCAAGATGTTGTTGACCGATTTCGAAGGTCTGTTCCTACCGGAATACCGGGCCGTGGTGCTCTCCGTTCCGACGGCGTGAATCTCCACACCGACGATTCTGGCTTCCTCGGCGAAGCGGAAGAACGGCTCATATTGCTCGGCGCTCTCACCCGAGAACGCCGTCAAGAGCTCAACCGCATTCAGAGAGGCTCTGCCGGACAATGAGGAAGACTCGGCTCGGGCAACCAGCAGGCAAAGCAAGGCAACGATCGGCCCTGCTCGGAACCGACGGGTTGGCCGGTGGCTTTCGTGCCGGTGACGGTTATCCACCGGTGGACCGTACCATGAGGGACCGATCGTGAGGCGGATTCTGTGAGGCGGGTCTGAAAGGATCCAACTGGGCCCCCAAGAACGATTGCCATCCCCCCTGGCGAGGGGCAACGGGCGCGCCCAGCGGTCTCGCGTGTCGCGGACTGGCGTACTCCTTTGATGCTAGACGCTGCCGGCGATAGAGTGCGAATGGTCAAGGACTTGCCAGCTCTCTGAGCTCATCGGCGGAGAGAGCTTAGGGGACGGGATGAGCGCGAAAGAGGAAGGCAAACCCCTGGTTGAGGAGGGAAACATGAAGAGGAAGGACCGTGAGCTCGGGATGGATCGTGAGATCACACGACGCGACTTCCTCGACGGTGCCAGCGTAGCAATCGGCGGGGCGGTGTTCTCTTCATCGACCGCTCATGCCCGCAGCAAGGCTCAGCAGAACACCGTACCGCAAGCCTCAGGCGACTATTATCCGCCGCGGCTGACCGGCATGCGGGGAAGCCACGACGGCTCCTTCGAGGTCGCCCACGAGATGCGATACGGGAAGACTTGGGACGAGGCGGCGGATTTGGGCGAGCACTACGACCTGGTCGTCGTCGGCGGCGGACTGAGCGGCCTTGCCGCCGCCTACTACTTCCGCAAAGCGCTCCCCGACGCCTCCGTACTGATCCTCGACAACCACGACGACTTCGGCGGGCATGCGAAGCGCGTAGAGTTCGATGTCGACGGCCGACAGCTGATCGGCTACGGCGGAACCCAGTTCATCGACGGCCACTACCCCCCGGCAGGCGTTTCGCTGCTTGAGGACATCGGCCTCGACGCTGCGAACCTGCCACGCAGCAGCTCCGGCAGCCTGTATGACGAACTGGGCCTCCAGTCGGCAGTGTTCTTCACCCGCGAAGTGTTCGGTGAAGATCGACTCGTCGTTGGCGAGCCCTGGGGCTCCTTCTCCAGTGGTGTGATCGGCGAAAAAGGGCGCCAGCGGTGGACGGAGTACCTGTCCAGGACGCCGCTTTCGGACGACGCCAAGCGCGGCATCCTGACGCTGTTCGCCGATGAGACCGACTACCTGCCGGAGCTCACGGTGGAGCAGAAGGTCGATCGTCTGCGGAAGATGAGCTATCAGGACTACGTCTTGAACGTAGTGGGCGTCAGCGAGGATGTGATCCCTTACCTGCGGCAGCGGGGCGACGCGAACGGAGCGGCGGGCATCGATTCGTACAGCTCCTGGGGCGCGTTTCGCGAGGATACGTTTCCCGGCTTCCAGGGACTCGGCCTGCCGCGGCCCCCGCGAAACGCCGGGACGGAGAGCAACCCCTTCCACGGAGTCCACTTTCCCGACGGCAACGCCGGGGTGGCGCGCCTCTTGGTGCGCTGGCTCATCCCGTCGGCGCTGCCCGGGAGCACGATGCACGACTCGGTGACCACGCCGGTGCGCTATTCGCAACTCGACCTTCCGACGAGCCCTGTGCGAATCCGCCTGAACTCCACCGTTGTCGGTGTGCGGCACGCGGGTGAGCGTCGCGCGTCGTCGGGCGTGACGGTGACGTACGTGCAGGACGGCAAGGCGCTTTCGGTGGCCGCCGATACGTGTGTCATGGCCTGCTACAACGCCATGATCCCCTTCTTGTGCCCGGAGCTGCCGGCCGAGCAGGCCTCGGCGCTACGCATGGCCGTGCGCAAGCCCTACGTTTACACGCAGGTCGCGATCCGCAACTGGACTGCCTTCCAGAATCTCGGCATCCAAGACATCCACACCCCGGGTGGATTCTGCGAGTTCATCGATCTGGATTGGGGCGTGAACGTCGGCGACTACCGCCACTCGGCCTCGCCCGAGGAACCCATCCTGCTGTGGCTACAACGGCTTCCGACCCGTCCCGGCTTGTCGGCGCGCGACCAGTTCCGCGCCGGGCGCGAGGAGCTGCTGGCGACCCCGTTCGAGACCTTCGAGCGCAACATCCGCGACCAGCTCGGCCGTGCCCTCGGCGAGGGCGGCTTCGACCCGGCCCGGGACATCGCCGGCATCACCGTCGGCCGCTGGCCGCACGGCTACGCCGGGGGAGGCAACGATCTATACGATCCGGATTGGGGCTACGACGAGGCCCCGTGGGTCGTTGGGCGCCAGAGGTTCGGGCGCATCGCGATCGCGAACTCAGATGCGGCGGCGATCTCGCTCACGCAGGCGGCGTTCGACCAGGCCCATCGAGCCGTCCAGGAGCTGTTGACCGACGTCATTCGACCCGAATTCCAGTATCCGTGGGCGGAGAGAACCTAGTGTCCTGAGTCAGAAATCCGTTGCATATTGCTGGGCCGAGATGGGGGCAAGCTCAAGGCGCGATGAGGATGGCGATGCCACGCCCCTCGTCGACGAATCGCAACGCCGAGATTGCCCCCATATCGGCCCAACCTTCCGGGTGGCGGCGGGACCGGACGCCTCCGGCGTCGGCACTCCTCGACGATGCTTATTGCATCGCCGTCGTCGCGCCTCCTGGGATCCGCCTCGGTCGCGCTCGCCACAATATGCAACGGATTTCTGACTCAGCACCCTGCTAGGTCACGACCGCGTCGTGAAGGAGCCCTGGGGCTGATCGCGGAGAAATATCCGTGAGCCTTCCTATTCATGAACATCACTTGTCCAACCTTGCTAAAACATCGCCGGAAGCGCCGCGGCCGCCCAGCCACCGAACGCTGTCAGAATAACAACAAGCCACGGCGGCAATTTCCAGAACACGAGCAAAGTAAACGCGCTAATCGCCAGCCCGAAATCCGATGACGACAGAATCGCGCTCGTCCATACCGGATTGTATAGGGCTGCGAGCAGAAGCCCGACAACAGCGGCGTTGATACCGAGAAGCGCCGTCTGCATCGCCTTGGCCTTCCGCAATGCATCCCAGAATGGCAGGGCACCGACGACAAGCAGAAATGACGGAATAAAGATTGCCACGAGACAAATAAGTCCACCGGTCAGCCCATGGGGGACCGGCTCCAGCACGGTTCCAAGGTAAGCCGCGAACGTAAAGAGAGGGCCGGGAACCGCTTGGGCCGCACCGTACCCGGCAAGGAACGCATCGTTTGAAACCCAACCGGGCGGGACAACAGACGATTGCAGTAACGGCAACACAACGTGACCACCACCAAACACAAGCGATCCAGACGAATAGAAACTTTCGACGAGAGCGAGCGTCTGAGACGGATATGCCGTTGCGAGTATTGGCAGCCCGATCAGTGCGGCGAAGAACAATAGCAATGATGCGACCGCGAGACCGCGGCTGACATTGATGCCGAGCGACACATGTTCCGCTGATGCCTAGGATTTGAGAAACATGAGCCCTACAAGCCCACCGAAGACAATCACACCAACCTGCATGAGTGGCGTAGGGGCAGCGAGAACGCCGCATGCAGCAAGGACCCCCTGCGGCCGGGAGACATCGAACGGTTCAACCGGCCGCCGACGCGCGACAGAGACGCCTATGCCGAATACTCGCAGGGTCGGGCCTTTCTGGAGCGCCCCGACGTTGCCGGGAACCTCGATCGGGGAGCCCGCCTGTTCGAGCGTGCGATCGAGCGCGACCCGAGCTTCGCGCTGGCGCACGCAGGCCTCGCGGAGGCGCTTTGGGAAACGTATCGAGACACCCTGGATCAGCAGTTGATCGAGCTCTCGATGAGCTCGGCCGAAGAGGCTCGACGTCGTGATCCAACGCATCCGGAGGTCCGCCAGACCCTCGCGGTGATCTATGAAGGTATGGGGCGCCACGACGAGGCGTTGGTGGAATTGAACGAAGCACTCGAGCTGCAGCCACGCTACGACGAGGCGCATCGGCTTCTCGGACGCATTCTCGCTGGCCAGGGATTGGTCGATGAGGCAGTGGATGCCATCAAGACCGCGATTGATATCCGCCCGGACTTTTGGCGAAACCATCGCGAACTGGGCGTGTTTCACTACAGGTTGGGCGAGTTTTCGGAGGCCAGGAGGTCTTTTCGGCGGATCACCGAGCTGCAGCCTGATCTTGCCTGGGGCCACCAGATGTTGGGAGTCTCATACCACCAAGAGGACATGCTGGACGAGGCGATCGTCAATTACGAGAAGGCGATCGCCATCGGAGCGAGCCCAGCCTCTCTATCCAACCTCGGGGTGATTCACTATCGGCAGGAGAACTATGAGGCCGCGGCGGCCGCTTTCGCCGAATCGCTGGAGCTCGAGGAAGACGCCGTGGGATACCGTAACCTCGGCGACGCCTATCGCAAACTGCCTCGGGAGGACGATGCGGTTGCTGCCTACGGGCGGGCTATCGAGATCGCGCGAGAGCGATTGCAGGTCAATCCGAACAGCGCCGTGTTTCTGGGCCTGTGCTTGGCCAAGCTGGGGAACCATGCTGAGGCCGCGATCCACGCGCAGCCGGCGATCGACCTCGAGCCGCGGAACGCCGACGCCCTGTACCGGCTGGCCGTGGTCCACGCTCTCGCAGGTCGACTCAACGACGCGCTCGAAGGCATTTCGCGTGCGGTCGACGCTGGGTTCAGTCGCTCAGAAGCAGCGCTCGACGACGATCTGATCGCCCTGCGGGATCGCCCTAGTTTCCGCGAGCTGATTCAGGATTGATCTGCGGAAGTCCGTCAACGACGACATGGCGATGATGATGAGCGGCTGGTCGCAGGATCTCCGCTATGCGTTCCGCGCCCTACGCTGGTCGCCAGGACTCACGATCGTTGCGGTGCCCACTCTCGCGTTGGGGGTGGGTGTTACGAGAACGGCTACGTCTCCTCGGCCTTGACGAGAAACTCCCGCATCAGCGCCTCCAGCCGAGGGCGTAGCCTAGCTCCCGCCAGATGCTCTCCTCGTTCCCAGTCGCGCCCGACGCTGTCATCCGTGTGTAACTGGGCTGCCAGTTCGCGCTGAGTGAGACCCCGTTGCCATCGGAGCTTCCATATTTCTTGGCCGAAGTCAGTCGGTTCGGGGAGAGGGTCGTATCCGAGGAACTTCACGACCTGCGGGCCGAACCGGACGGCAGGCTGCGTCTCGCCTGATTCCCAGTTGATGGTCGTTCGACTCGTGACGCCTATCTGTTCGGCAACGTCTCTCTGACGCAGGCCCAGTCCGATCCTGCGCCTCTTGATGTGCTCCCCGATGTGTCTTGGTGACTGTGGATAACCATAAATTGGCCTAGGAACGCAAATCTCGACGTGTGCAAAAGGCAACAAAGGTTCATGGGGCCAGAGCGGCGAGCAACTGCAAGGAAGCGGGTACTTTCCGTCTGCAGATGGGTACGCTTTCTTGGGTTAGGACTCGGGTACATCAAGCGGCTAGCGCAAGGTTGCCTGCGGATCCGGTGAGCCGCCCGGGTGGCGAGTGGTCGGCGCAACAAAAGATCGTCACACGCGGTCGGCTGACCTGACCCCCCAAAACGGATCCAGAGGTAATCTCAGCGATCTGGGTCGAAAAGGGGAGGTCAGAATGCCGACGAAGAGGCACAGCGCCGAGCAGATCGTACGCAAGCTCCGGGAGGCTGAAGTGGAGCAGGCGCAAGGCGGGACGGTCAAGGATGCCTGCCGCAAGCTAGCGATCACCGAGCACACCTCCTATCGGTGGCCTGCGGGAGCGGGGGGCTGAAGGTCAACCAGGCCAGAAGGCTCAAGCAGCTGGAGAAAGAAAACGCCCGTGCTCAAGAAACTGGTGGCGGAGAAAGAGCTCGACCTGTCGATCCTGAAGGAAGTCGCGGAGGGAAACTTCTGAGCCCAGCTCGACGGCGCGAGGCGGTGGCGCACCTGTACGGGGGCGGCTGGGCGTCTCCAGAGGCGGATCGTGCCGGGTACTGAAACAACCACGCACGACACACAGGTACATGCCAAGAGAACCGGGCGATGAGCAGATGTTGTACGGAGCGGATCGTGGATCTAGCCCGACAATACGGGCGCTACGGGTATCGGCGAGTGACGGCGTCAGTTGCGTATGGAGGGCTGGTGGGTGAACCACAAACGAGTGCAGCGTATCTGGAGGCGTGAGGGGCTGAAAGTACCGACAAAGCAGCCCAAACGAGCCCGGCTGTGGCTCAGCGATGGCTCGTGCATCCGGCTGCGACCACAGCGCAAAGATCACGTCTGGGCGTACGACTTCGTTCATCACCGGACGCACGAGGGTCGGGCTATGAGGCTGCTGACGATCGTCGATGAGTACACACGAGAAAGCCTGGCGATCGACGTGGCACGGAAGCTCAACTGGAGGACGTGCTCGAGCGGCTCGGGTGGTTGTTCGTGCAGAAGGGGCATACCTGAGCACATCCGGTCCGATAACGGACCGGAAGTTCACCGCCGAGGCGGTTCGCGACTGGCTCGGTAGGCGGTGTGGGCACGCTGTTCATCGAGCCGGGCTCGCCGTGGGAGAACGGCTACGTCGAGCTTCAACGGCAAGCTCCGAGACGAGCTGCTCAACGCGAGATCTTCTACACGCTCAAGGAGGCAAAGGTTCTGATCGAGAGATGGAGGCAGCAGTACAACCGCATGCGACCGGCACAGCTCGTTGGGCTACCGACCACCGGCCCCGGAGGCGCTGTTGTTGAAGCCGGCTACGCTCCGCTTCGCCGGCCTCAACAACCCCTTGTCAGCATGACCCAAACCCCGAAAACGGTGCCAGGGTACATGTTTAGGAAATCGGTGTACCGTCGTCCTCCAAGCAGGAGGACAGATGAAGACGGAAGAGGTACACGGACGAGCAGATCGCCTACGCGCTGCGGCAGGCTGAGGCGGGCACGCCGGGTATCAAGGAGGTGTGTCGCAAGCTGGGCGTCAGCGAGCAGACGTTCTACACGTGGCGCCGCAAGTTCGCCGGGATGGGCTGTGGCCGAACTTCGGGAGCTACAACAACTCCGCCATGAGAACCGGAAGTTGAAGCAGCTGGTGGCAGATCTGAGCTTGGACAAGCACATGCTCCAGGAGGTGCTGTCAAAAAAGGTGTGAAGCCGGCGCGCAAGCGCGAGGTGGTGCGGTACCTGCAGGACTGGGTTCCGTGTCAGTGAGCGTCGAGCGTGTCGGCTGATCGAGTTGTCGCGCACCAGCCATCGGTATCAGAGCACAAGGACCGGACGACCCCGTGCTGCGGCGTCGTCTTGGCGAGCTCGCCGCGACGCGTCCGCGGTTCGGGTATCGGAGGTTGTGCGTGTTGCGTACGCCGCGAGGGATGGGTAGTGAACCACAAGCGAGTGTAGCGGATCTATCGAGAGGAGGGGCTGGAGGTACGGACCAAAAAGCGACGGCGCAAGCGGGCGAGTCACATACGGCTTGTGCTGCCGCCCGCAGAGCGGCCCAACGAGCGCTGGAGCATGGACTTCGTGACCGATCGGCTCGAGAGTGGCCGGCCGTTTCGGGTGCTGACGGTGGTCGATCAGTTTAGCCGTGAATGTCCGTTACGTGAGCCGGAAGCGTGTCGATGACCGGCAAGGCGGTGGCTGGAGCACTCGAGTAGGCTGTCGTTTGCCGGGGCGTTGCCACGGGTCATCACCGTCGATAATGGCTCGGAATTCTACTCCCGAGGCGATGGACTCCTGGGCGTACCGAAGAGGCGTGCAGTTGGAGCTTCATTCGGCCGGGAAAGCCCGTGGAGAATGCGTTCGTCGAGAGTTTCAACGGACGGCTTCGCGACGAATGCCTCAACGCCGACCTGATCTTCTACGATCGCTCACGCGAGGCGAAAGGTTCTGATCGAGAGATTGGAGGCTTGCAGTACAATACCGCATGCAGACCGCACAGCTCACTGGGCGATCGAACCACCGAGTTCGCCAGGAGGCTGGCTGTTGTTGAAGCTTCGGAACTACCGAATCCTAAACTTCGCCTGGTACTCAACAACCCCTTGGGGTCAAGCACCGAGTTACTGAGATAAGACGTGGTACTAACCGTGGGGTCAGGTCAGTACTTCGAAGCGCCGATGCCCAAGGAGGCCTTCGAGTTTGGAATGAAGAACGGCAACTTACTGGGCCGCGGGAGAGTAGTGGCACCGGATCGACCCGGTCTGGGCATCGAGGTAGACAGGGATCGCCTGGCCACGGCAGACTTCTACAGCTGTGTGTTGTCCCAAGGGAATTCTTCGATCACTGCGTCAGCGGCGCTGTCTCACTGCCCACACCTTGACGCTCGAGGAGATATGAAATGAAGAAGAGCGATCGTGAGCTGGGCATGAACCGGGAAATCAACCGTCGCGACTTCGTGAGCGGAACGAGCATCGCGATCGCGGGAGCGGTCGTTGCGCCGGGGGATGTGGGGGCGCAGGGGCGCGATGCCCGGCTGGCTCCGGCCGCATCTCCAGTTGTCGATCAATCTGCGAGCCAGGAGACGTACTATCCGCCGACACGTACGGGGATGCGGGGCAGCCATCCGGGGTCGTTCGAGGTGGCTCATGGCATGCGGCTCGGCGAGACGTGGGACGACCCGCAGGAAACAGGGGAAGAGTACGACCTGATCGTGGTGGGTGGCGGGTTGAGCGGTCTCGGAGCGGCCTACTACTTCCGGAAGGCGATGCCTGAGGCTCGGGTCCTGATTCTGGAGAACCATGACGACTTCGGAGGGCACGCGAAGCGGAACGAGGCCATGGTCGACGGGCGCCAGGTCATCGGCTGGGGAGGCACGACGTACATCACGGGAGCCTATACGTACGAAGGCCTGGAGTTGATGCACGACATCGGTCTGGATGCGGAGGTGTACAGGCGTGCGAACGTGGGACGAAGCTTACGGGCGCGAGAGCCGGGTTTGGGAAGCGCGGTCTTGTTCGACGAGGAGACGTTCGGTGAGGATCGGCTGGTTGTAGGAGTGCCCGGATCGGACGAGCCGGAGGCGTGGACGGAATGGCTTCAGAAGACGCCGCTCTCGGACCGGGTGCAGAAGGACATCGCGAAGCTGTACCAGACGCAGGAGGATTACTTCCCCGGATTGTCGGTGGAGGAGAAGATCGCTCGGCTCCGCAAGATGAGCTATCAGGACTATCTGCTGAACGTCGTCGGCGTCCACCCGGACGTGATCCCCTTCTTCAAGCGCCGCGCCCCGGATGCCAATGGCATCGCCGGTATCGATACGTTGAGCGGATGGGCTGCGTTCCGGTACAGCGGTTTACCCGGGCTGCAGGGCCTCGGGCTCGGGGAGCCGCCGCCGAGAGACGGATTCCACGGGCTGGAGAATCCGTTCGATGGCATGCATTTCCCCGACGGAAACGCTGGCGTCGCCCGCCTGCTCGTGCGCTGGCTGATTCCGGGTTCGCTACCGGGCGAGACGATGAACGATTCGGTGCCGACGCGGGTCCGGTATTCGACCCTCGACCGGGCGGAAAACGACGTGCGCATCCGTCTCAACAGCACGGTGGTGAATGCTCACCACGTGGGCGAACGGGCAAAGGCGAACGCGGTGGAGATCACGTACGTACGGGACGGCCAGGCGCATCGCGTGCGCGCAGGTACCTGCGTGATGGCGTGCTACAACTCGGTGGTCCCGTATCTGTGTCCCGAGCTGCCGGAGGACCAGAAAGAACACCTGCATATGGCGGTGCGCAGACCCTTCGTTGCGGGAAACGTCGTGGTTCGCGGCTGGCGAGCGTTCGAGCGGCTCGGTGTGGCGCGCATCCATTGCCCGGGCGCCTACTTCGAAAGTGTCAGTCTTGACGGTTACAGCAACAGCTTCGGGGATTACCAGACCGCCCAGTTGCCCGACGAACCGGTCGTCGTAGGGCTCTGGGCATCTCCGATCGCTCCGGGGCTCCCCGTACGGGACCAGTGGCGGGCCGTACGGGAGGAGCTTCTGGCCATGTCGTTCGAAACGTTCGAGCGTGGCATCAGGGATCAGCTTGCTCGTGCCCTGGGGGAGGGAGGCTTCGATCCCGCCCGGGACATCGAGGCCATCTTCGTCAACCGCTGGCCCCACGGGTACGCGGGAGCGGGCAATGACCTCTTCGACCCCGACTGGGGGTACGACGAGGCTCCCTGGGTATTGGGCCGTAAGCGGTTCGGGCGGATCGCTATCGCGAACTCCGACGCGGCCGCGAGTTGTCTTACACAGGCGGCGTTCGACCAGGCGCACCGTGCGGTCCAAGAGCTGATCACCGACGTCATTCGGCCCGAGTTCCAATATCCCTGGGCCGAGCGAACCTGAAGGAGTGGGATCAGGGGCGGCGACATCGTGACGATGGACGACGGCAACCCGTTGGCTACTGCGGTCACGATCGAGGACGGCGAGCTCGTGGCGTACTCGAAACTACGCTTTCTGAATTGCTGGCATGTAGCGGTTGAGACGGATACCCGAATTTCTACTCAACCCTAATCTCCTGCTACATGCAATCTACCCAAGCCAAATTGGTCACCTGCCTTGGTTACTGTGCCGCCTTGCATATGTAGCTCAATCATCTTTTCGCTGCAAACGGTATTGTAATTGTCATCTTGCAACAAATACAAAATTCTCCGTGTCTTGGCATGAATCACTTCGCCACTAGATGCATAGGCATACTCACCATCCATACTAAAAGTGACCCAACCCGGCATATCACGTAGTGCAATGGTGGTGAGCTGTTGATAAGGGGCTTCTGCGCTAAAAACATGCATTCGCATATTGTGGCCATCGCTAATCCATATCTCTGTTTCATCTGGGTTCAAAGCTATACCGTGACTTGGATTTTCATGTCGTTGTACGGGACCTTTGTCCCAACCCTGGACCCGAACACTCGCTACCTTTTCTCCTGTCTTCAAATCACCCACTTCAAATCCCAGCAAATCATCAACGTTCACAAACACAAGCGACTCGTCGCTCTTGATGGTAAACGGTCGAACAGCTCCACTAAAAAAGCCTATTTTCTGTACGACTGTGTGCGTTTTGGTATCTGCAACGTACAACCAGGGAGATTTATAGTCCGCCATATATGCTCGAGTTCCTGAAGGACCGTAAATCGTGTTGTGTGCACTGGTATCTACTACGATCTTGGCAATGACATCACCGGTTTCGGTATAAACGACATTCCAAAACTCTTTTTCTAATGATGGCAAATACATGGTCATTCCATCAGGTGAAATTGACATACGGTCACAGCCGCCCTCGAAAGCGATGTCCCACAGCACCTCTTCCGTACTCAGATCTATTCGCTGCATACCTTCCAAGGTGGTGATATAGACACTGTTGAGCGGCACGCTGACATCAATGCCCTTGACATTTGATGGGCTGCCATCTTCATGGAACCCCCTGGTGCTAATTCGTTTTACAAATTTGTGATTGTTGTCTATATCAAAAACCAGCAATCCGTGACCCCCATAGCCCAAATAATCTCTGATACCAGGAGTCGCTACATACAGGAAGTGGCCGGTACCCCCTGTTGGCACAGGTTCATCTATGGGTGGAGGACTTGGCACCATCCAAGCGGTGCTAGCGTCCGAGGCCCCCGGCGCGAGCACCGTTCCCGCGATCGTGATGCTCGCTCCGTTCAGCAAGTCGCGACGGTTGATCTCCCGGTTCATGCCCAGCTCGCGGTCGCTCTTCTTCATTGTCAGGTCTCCTCAAGGATCGAGGTGTAGGCCTCGAAATCCAGCTCCATTTCTTCAAGCTCTGATGATAGATGGTACGCGCCCTAAGCACCATCACCCAAACAATCTTCACCTGATCACTAAATCCAACCCCCAAGACACTCGCGTGCCAGAGCCAACAGCAGCGGTCCAACGCTCACCGCGGTCTCCTCATTCGCCGCACCTTGCCACGCTTGATGCCGAGCGACGGCCTGTCCGCTGCACCTGCTCCGACCTCCATCGTGCGACCAAGTGCTTGTAGTTCTCCTCGATCATCTTGGTATCGGAATAGCCGAGCTGTTCGGCCAAGTCCGTCGGCGATCCGCGGTTCATGAGGTAGGCGCTGGCATAGTGGCTTCGGAACTAATGGAACGTCACAGGCGGGTCGATGCCAGCCGTCGCACAGGCTCCACAGCCTCTACGGCTACCATCTCTGCACGCTTCACTCACTAGGAGATAACCTATCCGTCGCTTCGCTCCGATGGGTGATCACGATCAACCGTAATGGCTGATCACGTTTCCGTAATGAGCGATCACCATCACCGAAATACACACGCGAGCAGCTCGTGCTTCGTCAGGACGCTCCCGGGCCGCTCCAGAAAGCACACCAACACCGCCAGGGCTCGCGGCGGCAGCACCACCTCGCCCCCCCCCCCGTCATACAGCAAGCCGGAGTCGATCTCGAAACGGAAGCCTTCGAATCGGTACTCACGCCGCGGTCCCGCCGAGGCACGTTCAAGAGATCACCGGCAGGCCGCCGGAGTCTTTCCGAGACGGCGGCCCGACGGTACATCGCACAGCCGGATCTGATCTATCCTGGCCTAAGGGCAGGCACGAAGCTACAGGCTCTCGCCTTCATGGCCAAGATGATCCTGACGCCCGTCCCCGATCTCGATGGCTGGGAGCGGGATCGCGGTCACCCGATATTGCGGGAACCCTTGCTAGCCCACGACAGCCGAGACTGGCGCGAAGCTGCAGAGCAGCGGAAGCTTCTCCTTCTGCCGGCCTCCCACGTTCACCAACCCGTTCGCACTCGGTCCAGCGCCTGACACGCGTACCAAGGAGAGAGAGATGATTTCCGACTCATTCACTACGCTACTGGATCGCAACAGGAGCTTCGCCGAGCAGTTCGAGGCAGGAGATCTCCCCATTCGACCACGCATGCCAACGATCGTCCTGACTTGCCTCGACGCCCGCGTCGATCCGGCACACATCTTCGGCCTCGAGCTCGGCGACGTCCTCGTCATGCGCAACGCCGGCGGCAGGATAACCCCTGCGGTGTTGGAAGATCTCGCCATCCTCGGTGTTCTGGCAGCCAACATGCCAGGGCCCAGCAAGATGAAAACGGAGTTAGTCATTCTGCATCACACTGATTGCGGGATGAGCCGTTTCACCAATCCGGAACTTCAACGGCAGGCGGCGGAACGGCTCGACCGTAGCGTTGAAGAGATAGCGGCAATGGCGATCGCTGATCCGGCGGAGTCGGTTCAATCCGACGTCGAACGGCTCCGAGGCACACTCAGTGCCCCCGATCGGCTAGTCGTATCCGGCTTGGTCTACGACGTAAAGACAGGCGCCATCAACCAGGTTGTACCACCTGCCTCGCTGCGCAGGGCAAGACCCTCCACCACCGTGGCCGAGTCGGTACTGTCAAGTTAACGGGCAGCCTGGCACAGTTCGTACCGACCTCGAAAAATAGAGGCGAAAGACGGCACGTTTGGGCGGAGCAGGGCCCCGGGACTCGAACCTGTGACTTCCGCCGAGCGTAGAAAGCACTAACAGCGCGAAGACGGGTATCTCTTTACGCTACTTGAAGTTACACGCTGAATAGGCCGTCGCAGCCGCTACGATACGACGTCGCAGAGCGGCGTTTACCAGAGGATTACCAAAGGCCGCCGACAGTCATCACGACGAGGCCTCAGCTCCCCATAATCGACTTAACTTGACAGTACCCCGCGGAAGGATGTGTCTTCCATTGCCGATCTCACCCGCCCGCAAGGCCGGCTTCGTCGACTCTTGGGGCTACGTAGCCGCGCCGCGCGACGACTTTCATTTCCGGCCGCTTGACCTTTACCTGCAGCTTCCGATACTCGCCGTCCAGCGCACGATTGCTCGACGTGAAGGTGAGCAGGTAGTAGCTGCTGTTTTCCTCGCCAATGCGTCGAACCGGACGCTCGAACCTCGTTTGGTTGTAGAAGTAGCGACCGCCGGTTTCATTGGCGAGTGGGAACAGACCCTCGATTGCATAGCGAGTGTGACGCTGGAATAAGCGACGGCGCACGCGCTGGTACACGAGTTCCAGGTCGATCGAATAGACGGTGCTGTTGGATTCATTGAGTGCATCGATCGTGTCGTCGATGTCTTCGCCATACCGGCTGTGCAGCTCGTTTGACAGCAAGATGACGATCTTGCGGCCGGGAACGTCTCCGAGCGCTTCGCCAAGGCTCTCGAGTGCCTCGAAGACATATCGCTCGCCGTAGTGCGAGTGATGCGGGTAGTCAACGCGCAGGAGCGGGAGATTACGAATGTCGCGGATGGTCGCGTCCTTCGAGCCGCAGAATGGTTGAAGCACTCGGACCGTATAGCCGATGTCGACCACCATGACCTTATCGTCGTCGGTCAGAAAGGTCGTGACAAAGCCCTCCAGCGCGTTTCGGGCTTTCACCAACGATACGGGCGTGGCGCCCAGCCGGTTGATGACGAAGACGAATCGGCGTGGCGTAACCTCCACCGTCGCCTCGTCAGAGCGCGAACCGATCATCTCTACACTGGACAGCCGCTGTCTGACGCCGTCCTCGTAGACCTCGAAGTCGTCCAACGTCAGACCGACCATCGGCAGTCCCTGGTCGTCCAGAACCAACACGTCCGTCTGGATCGCGTTGACCTCGCCGCGGTACTGAGGCACCTGGTGCGACAGCGGGCTGGCCGAACTGGCAATGGCCATGGTGGGTAGGGCAAGGGACAACAGGATCCAACTGCGCAGCTTGGTCATTTCCATCCTCCATCGAGTTGGCTTGAGAGCGGTCTAGTGCGCCACTCGATGGTGAGTGCAGGGCTATCGGGGTTTCTTACAGCTGCGCGCGAGACGCCCGTATCATCGCTTACATGGCCTACTAGCCCACCAGCACCCCAGACGAGAACCGGTGACACGAGCTTCTCCGCTGGCTGAGCATGCGGGGGCCGGGGGCGGAGCCTACCGACGGGGGCTACGGGCAGGGGAGCCTGTCGAGATCGTCAGACTCCCCACCTGCACTTCACGAGAGCATGACGGCGCCAGGTGACTGCAGCGCCCCTACGATAGCAGCGTGACATGCAGGGTCGATTGGCAGCTCCCGAGACACCAGAAGCTGGCGATTCAGCGTGCCGCGCATCAGACCCTGCTTGGCGTGCGAGTGCTCGGGTGGGTACTGTCAAGTTAAGCTGATTCTTGCCCGCTTAGGCACCTCGCCCAGACCGCAAACGCCCGAATAACAGGGGTTTCCAGTCCTACGGGTCACGCGCGTTGTTTTGCCGATTTCGAGTTAACTTGACAGTACCCGATGAGGAGCTTTCGAGTCGAGCGAGCTCAACAGGGCCGCGCTAGCGCACGAGCGTGCCGAGCAACCTATTGACCGCCGCTATCGTGCCTTCCGGACCGGAGAGCCCCTGGCATTCGCTACAGTCCCATACCTTGGCCATGCGAATCGAGATCAGACCCTGCGGGTACATGATTACCTGGTTGGAGCCGGCGCCGAAGGCGCCCGGCAAGTAAACGACCGCGCCGCCATCGAGATCGACATGCGGCGTGAGATGGAAACCCATCTTGTAGAGTCCCTCGCCGGCTGCCAGCGGCACTGGCGCGCGTCGGGCCGAATGCGGCAGCGACGGAGAGATCCGTTTCCTTGGTGATCGCGCCCTCGGTGCTGAAGATCTGGGCGGCCAGCCCCCGGTGCAGGAGTTGCTCGCCGTCGTGTTGGCCGAGGTTCTGGTACAGGGTGAAAATCTTGGCCACGTCGTCGAGGGTTACGTAGATGCCAGCATGAAACCAGGGCAGACCTAACTCTCCATCGGCCTCGCGCGTCCTTACGATCGGCGCGTGATGGATGCCGATGGGTGCGAGGACCTCCTCCTCGAGCATCTCCCAGATGTCGGCGTCCGGGCCCCTGGCCGACCTCAGGAACCCGTCGGTCGCAGCGCCGAGCAGGTGAAAGTCGCGATCGCGATAGCGCATGACGATCCCCGCTCCCCAGGGATACGGCGAGCCGTTCTCGGTGATGCTGGTGATCTTCTCGGCGTTCGAAAACGCGCCGTTGTACCAATCGTCATAGGTGTCGTCGACGTAGCCATCGCCGGTGCTGTTAGGACTGGTAACTGAGCTTCCATGGCCACCCATGCCAGTGGCCATGTTGGCGGCGTCGATGAAGCGCACTTCGTCGTACTCGGGATCCAGCCCGGCGACGTAGTCGCCGATCTTAAGGTCGAGCACGTAGGGACCGTAGACTTGCGCCAGACGACCGAGCGCCAGGGGCACCGTAACCGACTTGGCCACCGATCGCGGCCCGAACCGCATCTCCTGCGGATACGGATAGGGCCCGTAGGGGGTCTGCGATCCCTGGTGGTAGACAACGCCGTCGCGGACCAGGGCCCTTGGCGACCACATAGTCGTCCGGAAGCAGGCCGCCAAAACCCTCGAGCGTTGCTTCTGGCAAACCCTCGTCCGCCAACGCCGCCACCAACTCGCCCCAGGGTCGCAGCGGCAACCTCGCCGCCAACTCTGAATCGACCCGGGCTCGCCGGGCCTCGAGATTGCCGAATGCCACCGCTTCGAACGACGCTTTCGCCGCGCCCCAGGCGACGAAGTGCACCGGAATGTTAAATGGCGCCGTCTGCTGGACAAACTGAAACCGCAGATCGGTGACCTCGCCACCGGCGTATAGAAAACTCGCGAGGCCTTGATGGGCGTGATTCTCCATGTCATGTACCAACATCAGGGCGAAGGCGGCGCGCGACCAGTCGCCATCGCCGGGCTGTCGCCACACACGCCCGTACTGCGGGATCACGTGCCAGTAGCTCCGGCTACCACCGGTGCGTTCGTCTCCAAGCATTTCGCCGATCTGAATCGCGGCGAGAACTTCGCCGGCGGTGAACAAGTCCAGAGTGAACGCGGGCAACAGGCGCTTGTCGTGGCCACCCCGGCACGACCCGCCCAGCTCGACCGCCGAGCCATCGCACACCGGCTGCGGGATCTCGGGTTCAAACAGCATCCGCGTCTGCTCGATGGCAAGCCGCACAGCAAGCGCCGGAGCCGGTGTGGCGTCGCTGGGGGGATAGAAGCCGGCGTTGTCGACCGGAGCTGCCAGATCGCTGCCGGAGAGCATCATGTCGAGCGGCAACGGCGTCGAATCAGAAGAGATTTGCACGGTGCTCGATGACGGCTCGTCTACCCCAGCATTGGTCACCGCCCGCCCACCGGGTCCGTCTGCCGGGCCACACGCACCGACAACGGCGACGGCCAGTAGCCAACGCAGCCTCGCGAAGTCTCTAGCGTCGGCCGCGGGGTTCTTCATGGATGCCCTCTCACCTATGTTCGAACTTCTTGATGCTGCCGTAGCAGTCTGATGCAAATCAGATTGGAGCGACAGGGGCGTGATCAGCCCGCCGCCCCGAGGAATCGGAGGGGGAACCTGACGTAGGCGAGAAGCCCTTTGACCACAGGAGGTTGGAGAGAGTGGGCGCACCGGGATTCGAACCTGGGACTTCCACCGTGTGAGGATGGCACTCTAGCCGCTGAGTTATGCGCCCACCTGGGTCGTCTGGCTCGAACGAGCCTGCCGAGGTGGAGTGCCTGATCACACGGACTCAGCAGCCGCCTATGATAGCGGCCACGTCCGGGCGCGCCAAGCGGCGGGTGCTGCTGTGGACAGCCGGGGGTGAGCCGTTAGTATGGCTACTTTCCACGGCCCGTGGCATTTGTTCTCGATCTTCGGTTCCTTAGGGCAGGCAAACGCATGGATAACCCGGAAGACATCGTTCCGACATCGGAGGGGCACGTTCAGATCTCCGCAACCGACGACGACCTCAAGGGTCGCTACGCCAACCTGATGTCGGTGAGCCATACAGCGGAGGGAATTCGTCTGCGACTTCTTCTCGGTCACACCGGCGGGTGAGGGGCCGCGAGGGCACCTGGTGTCGCGGGTAATCGTGTCGCCGTCGCACTACAAGCGCATCGTCAGCGCGCTGAGCGACAATCTGCGCAAATATGAAGAGCAGTTCGGCGACATTCAGGATCCCCAGGGCAGCATACCGAATCCGGATGACATCGGGTTCGTTCACTAGCACGCCGTGGTGCGGAGCGCGGCAGGAGGTGGCCTGTGAAGCGGCGTGACCTGCTTTGGTCCGGAGTTGGCGCCGTAGGCGCGGGACTGGTTACTGGGCGCGCCGGGCTTGCGTCGCCGTCCACGTCCCGGCAGTTCGGGTTCTCGCGCGGCGCTCGGGGTCGCCGCTTCGATGCTTGGGTGGGCGTCAACGTGGCCAACCTGAACGCCAATCTGGCGCTCGTTCGCGAGCGTGCCAACGGCTTGCCGGTGATGGCCGTGGTGAAGGCCGACGCCTACGGACACGGTCTCGTGCCCGTTGCCCAGACGCTCGCTGCCGCCGGAGTCGAGGCCTTCATGGTGGCCAATACTCAGGAAGCAGTGGCGCTGCGCGACGCCGAGATCGAGACACCGATCCTGCACTTCGGACGCGTGTTCGGTCCGGGGGCCGAGCTGATTATCGAGCATCGGCTCGAGCAGATGGTCGATTCACGCGATGCGGTGTCGGATCTGGTGGCGGGAGCCGCCATGCAGCAGTCGGAGGCGGTGGTTCATGTGCATATCGACACTGGCCTCGGTCGGGTCGGGGTGCCCTGGCGTGAGGCTTCCGAGCTGCTCAGGTATATCGGCGGCCGATCGCGGGTGCGCATCGCCGGGGTGAGCACCGCCTTCGCCGAGGATGCCGACTTCGATCGGGTGCAACTGGGGCGTCTCAACGAGATCTGCGAGCGCGCTGTCGCCGAGGGAATCGACATCGGACGGCGCCATGCGGCCAGCAGCGCAGCGCTCCTGGAGATGCGCGATGCGCACCTCGACATGGTGCGACCCGGGATTCTCTTGTACGGTCACTATCCGTCGCGCGCGGCGCGCGACCGCGAGCCCGATCTGGGGCTCAAGCCGGTGCTTGGGCTTCGCGCTCGGGTGGTCAGCGTGAAGAGGCTTCGGCAGGGCGAGTCGGTGGGATACCACCGCGTGTATGTGGCCGAGACGCCGCAGACTATCGCCTTGCTACCGATCGGCTACTCGGACGGGTATCCACCGGAGGCGGTGGTGGGCGGCGGACACGTGTGGATTCGTGGCACGCGGTGTCCGTTCGTCGGCGAGATGAGCTCCAATCACTGCATGGTGCGCATCCCCGAGCGGCTGGAAGTCCAGCCAGGCGAGCTGGCCGTGATGATTGCAACGGGCGACGAGGCTGCCGCGTTCGGCGCTGAACCGGGACCGGAAGCGCGGGATCCGAGCATGGGAATGCCGATGGCGGAGATGGTGGCGGACTGGGCCCAGATGTCCGATTATCGTGTCCACATCCAGCTGAGCTCGGACTTGCCGCGGAGCCGGGAGGGCGGCCGTCGCCGGAGGTTCTAGCAGGCCGTGGCAGAAGTGTGGCGGGCCTGGTTGCGGCGAGTTGGGGCCAGCCGCGGAGCTATTGCTGCTGACGGGGTACCGGGTTGGTGAGAGTCCCGCCGCCCGTCGGGCCCTGCAGCGTTGGCATCATCTGCAGCGCCTGCATCATCCGGTAGGTCACCGGGTTCATGCCCCACAGACGGGTGCTTTGGTCCGGATCCTCGAACCACGAAAGCGTCGCCAGTTCCTCGGCCGTCCGAGTCGGCGTTCCGGCCGTTGCGACGCCGGCAAGGAAGTTCTCCGCCGCGTTCACGCGGGCGCGCCAGCCTTGCGTCCAGCTACGGAATGTAGCGCCGCTGCCGGCGACCATCGAGATATCCTGCACCGACCAGCCGCTATCCGCGGCGGCGGCGAGGCGAACGTCGATGAGCGTTCCGTCACGCAGCTGCAACAGGGCACTGCCGCCGACATCGGTAGCCAGGGTGGAGCGCACCTGCAGACTATCGAGCGTCAGGCTTACGTCCTGGAGCGCGTACAGCACCTCTTCCGCGGTCGGTGAGTCCTGCGCGTGCAACGGAGCTGCCGCCAGGATCATGGCAAACAGCGCAAGGGCGCGGGAACGAATCACGGTCGTGGTCCTGGGGACGGTGCGGCAGACGGTAACGGCAGCGTCGAATTGAGATTAGCACAGCCGTTGGGCCGGGTCTCGGCCCGATCTGGACCGCATCCCCACCTGAGGTCTCCGGTGGGTCGGTGGTCAGTCCCAGATACCGAGCATCATCTTGACGTCCTCGGTCGCCATCGCACGAGGGTCCCAAGGCGGCGTCCAAACCAGCTGGATATCAACGTCCTCGACCTCTTCCATCTGCAAGCAGGTGGTGTGCACCGCTCCCATGATCTGTGGGCCGACCGGGCACATCGGCGACGTGAGGGTCATCTTCACGCGCAGACGGCTATCCTCCTCCTCGGCCTCGACATCGTAGATGAGCCCGAGGTCGACGATCGAGACGTTCATCTCGGGATCGACGATCGGCCTCAGCGCCTCGAAAACCTCTTCCCTGTTCGGTAACGACATGCGGTACTCCGTTGGCGTGGTTTCGGGCCACTGCTCGACGCGGGTTGCTCGGTCCCGCGCCGTGCCTAGTGGACCCTGACTTCGATGTCCTTGTCGGTCTCAACCTGCGAGGCGAGCTCCGGGTCGTGCTGCGCCAGCGCCTGCTCGAGCGTCATCCAGGCGAGCAGCGCACACTTGATACGGACGGGGAACCTCTTCACTCCCTCGAGTGCCTCGAGGTCACCGGGGTCGGTTCCGGCCGGCCAGTCGCCGCCGCGCATCACCGCCTTGAAGCTCTCCTTGAGCTGGATCGCCTCCTGCACGGTCTTGCCTTCCAGTTGCTGCGCCAGCATTGAAGCCGAAGCCACCGATATCGAGCACCCGGACGGCTTTATGTGCAGCCCGCGAATACGGCCATCGTCGATGTCGAGGCTCATCACCAGCTCGTCGCCGCACAGCGGATTGAACCCCTCCACCTGTACCGACGGGGCATCGATCACGTCGGCGCCGTGCGGGGTCCGATAGTGGTCGAGAATGACCTCCCGGTACAGATCGTCGAGTCCTTGCATCTGTTTGGTTCCAGGCGTCAGGTCGAGAGGCCGAACACTTCGCGCGCTGCGAGCAGCGCGTTGATCAGCACATCGACCTCGCTCCTGTCGTTGTAGATGTAGAACGAGGCGCGGGCACTGGCCATCACCCCCAGCCGCCGCATGAGCGGCTTGGCGCAGTGATGCCCGGTGCGAATCGCCACGCCGTGCTGATCGAGGACGGTACCGAGGTCATGGGGGTGAATCTGGTTGTCGTTGAAAGTCACCAGACCGCAGCGATCGCTCGGATTCTTGGGCCCGAAGATCGTCACCCACGGCAGCTCTTGCAGCCGCTCGAGCAGGTACTCGTTGATGCTCACCTCGTGGTGGCGGACATTCTGCATGCCGAGCGACTCGAGGTAATCGATGCTGGCGCCCAGCCCCACGGCGTCGGCCACCGACGGCGAGCCCGCCTCGAACTTATGCGGTACCGCTGCCCAGGTGCTGCGCTCGAGCGTCACGTCGCGAATCATCTCGCCGCCGCCGAGGAAGGGGTCCATCTCCTCCATCAGATCGCGGTCGACCCACAGCACGCCGATGCCGAGTGGGCCGAGCGCCTTGTGGGGCGAGTAGGCGTAGAAATCACAGTCCAGCGCGCTCACATCGACCGGCCCGTGCGGCACGCCCTGAGCGCCGTCGACGAGCACCTTGGCGCCAACCGCCCGTGCGGCACAGGCGATCGTGGGGATCGGGTTGACGGTGCCGAGCACGTTGGAGACGTGGCTGATAGCCACCAGGCGGGTGTGTTCGTTGAGCACCTCGTCGATCTGGTCGATGCGCAGGTGGCCGTCGTCGTCGATGTCCAGGAAGCGCAGCTTGCAGCCGATCTCCTGAGAGAGGATCTGCCAGGGGACGAGGTTGCTGTGGTGTTCGGTGACGGTGAGCATGATCTCGTCACCGGCGCGCAGGTGACGGCGCGCCCAGGAGTGCGCTACGAGGTTGATCGACTCGGTGGTGTTGCGGGTGAAGACGATGCTCTCCGGGGTAGCGGCATTGAGGAAGCTCGCGACCTTCTTGCGGGCGCCCTCGTAGGCGTCGGTAGCCTCCTCCGACAGGGCGTGCACGCCGCGGTGGACGTTGGCGTTGCTCGTCCGGTAGAAGTCGGCAATGGCCTCGATCACCGCCTCTGGCCGTTGCGTGGTTGCCGAGTTGTCGAGGTAGACGAGGGGCTTGCCGTGCACCTCCCGACTCAGAATGGGGAAGTCGGCGCGTACCCGCGCGACGTCGATCGCCTGCGGCTCGGTGGCTTTCGCTGTTGACGTAGGCACCTTGGCCCTCGCCTACCAGTCGTCGCCGGAATCGGCTGCGGCGCGGGCGGCTTCAGGCACGCTGACCAGTACCTTGCCGTCCTGCTCCTGCACCGGGAAAGTGTCGATGGGCACGAGCGCGGGCATCAACAGCACCTCGCCGGTGCGGATGTCGAACTGGGCGCCGTGGCGCGGGCACTGGATGGCGTGCCCCAGGAGCCGTCCCTCACCCAGCGGCCCGTCGTCGTGGGTACACAGGTCCTGGACCGCGAACAGCTCGCCCTCGACGCGGGCCACCGCGATACGGACCCCAGCCACCGTGAACGTGCGCGCCTCGCCGTCGGGAATCGCATCCGATGCTGCCACTTCGACCCACGTCTGTGTCGTCGTGCTCATAGGCGGGTTCTACCAGCGAGCTTGGCGTCGATGTAGCCCCACAACCGGTCGCGGATCTCGTCGTCCTCGATACGGTCCAGGGCGGGTCCGAAGAACCCCTCCACGATCAGCCGCTCGGCCTCGGACTCTCGCAGCCCACGCGTGCGAAGGTAGTAGATCTGCTCTTCGTCGATCGGGCCCACGGTGGCGCCATGGGTACAGCGGACCTCCTCGTTGAGGATCTCGAGCTCGGGGATCGACTCGGCACGACACGTGGGATCGAGCATCAGGTTGCGGTTCTCCTGATAGGCCTCGCAGTTGGCCGCCGATCGGTCGATACGGATGAGCCCGGTGTAGACCGAGCGTGCCCGGTCCTCGAGCACCACCTTGAAGTCCATGTCGGAGAAGCTGTTGCCGGCTTCGTGGACGTGTTCGGTGTGGTTGTCGAAGTGCTGGTGATCGCCGCCGAAGATCACGCCGATCATCTCGGCCTGGGCGTTACCACCCTGCTGGACATTGCCCAGGTCGGCCTTGTTGTACTGGCCGCCGAGCCCGATGTTGACGGTGGTTACCGAGGCATCGCGTTGCAGCAGGAACCGCTGTCGCGCATGGCTCCGGGTCCGATCGCCCCAGCGCTGGACGTTGAAGTAGGAGAGCCGCGAGTTGGGCAACAGCGCACCCTCGACTACCGCGTTCGCCAGCACGCGCGGATGCTCACCGCCGTTGCTGTACTCGTCGAACAGGGTCACCTCGGCGCCCTCGTCGACCACTACCAGCAGCCGCGCGAACAGGCCGGCCAGATCGGCGCGGGCACGCTGAAACAGGTGGATGGGCTTGTCCACTTTCACGTTGCGAGGCACGTAGAGAAAGAGGCCGCCGGAGAAGAGGGCCGCGTTGAGTGCCTCGAACTTGCCCGACTCGGCGCCGGCTGCAGTGCCGAGATGGGCACGGACGAGATCTGCATGCTCCCGCGCCGCCGTGCCCAGGTCCATCAGCACGACGCCGGCGTCGCGCCACGCCGGGTCGATCCAGCAAGACCGCAGCACCGCGTCTTCGACCACGGCCACCGCCGCCGGATCGCCGGGCAAATCGTCAGCGGCGTCGCTGTCAGAAACCGCGCCGCTGGAAACTAGCGGGGTGATGCGGTCGGGAAGGAACTTCTCGGGCTCCGAGTAGCGCCACAGGTGGGCAACGCGATCGGGCAGGGGAGCAGCGGAGTAGGCATCCCAGCCGTCGTGGCGCCTCTGCGCCAGCCACTCGGGCTCACCGGCTGCCTGGACGATTGCACGCACGTCATCGGAGCTCACGGAGGATTGAGCAGTCGCTTCCATCGATGTCATTCCCAATCGTCGTCTGAGCCCTGGCGGCTAGCCGACGGAACCTTCCATCTCGAGCTGG
Organism: Acidobacteriota bacterium; assembly: GCA_965205505.1. Classification (GTDB taxonomy): domain Bacteria; phylum Acidobacteriota; class UBA890; order UBA890; family WLXD01; genus DASCOT01. The sequence continues at coordinate 924,334 of CBDBHB010000008.1, read as the reverse complement.
ATGAGCCGGTTGAGCTCGACGGCGTACTCCATCGGCAGCTCCTTTACGAACGGCTCGATGAATCCGTTGACCACCATCACGAGCGCTTCCTCCTCGGTGAGCCCACGGCTCATGAGATAGAAGAGCTGCTCGTCGCCGACCTTCGAGACGCGCGCCTCGTGCTCGACCTGTACCTGCTCCTCGGCGACTTCCATCGTCGGATAGGTATCGGAGCGTGACTCGGCGCCCATGAGGAGCGCATCGCACTCCACGTGCACCTTCGAGCCCACCGCGCCGGGGTAGACCTTCACCATGCCGCGGTATGAAGCCCGCCCACCGTCCTTGGAGATCGACTTCGAGGTGATGCGCGAGGTCGTGCGCGGCGCGGCGTGATAGATCTTGGCGCCAGCGTCCTGATGCTGGCCCTCGTTGGAGAACGCTATCGAGAGGATCTCGCCGTGAGCGCCCTCGCCCACCAGGTTTACGCATGGGAACTTCATCGTGAGCTTCGAGCCGAGGTTGCCGTCGACCCACTCCACGGTGGCGTTCTCGTGCGCGACGGCGCGCTTGGTCACCAGGTTGTATACGTTCTTCGACCAGTTCTGAATGGTCGTATAGCGCAGGTGCGAGCCCGGTAGCGCCACCAGCTCGACCACCGCCGAGTGCAACGCGTCGCTTACGTACGTCGGCGCCGTGCACCCTTCGATGTAGTGCACGCGCGAGCCCTCGTCGGCGATGATCAACGTACGTTCGAACTGGCCCATGTTCTCGGTGTTGATGCGGAAGTAGGCCTGCAGTGGCATCGTCACTTCAACACCCGGGGGCACGTAGACGAACGAGCCGCCCGACCACACCGCCGAGTTGAGCGCCGCGAACTTGTTGTCCTCCGGCGGGATCAGCTTGGCGAAGTACTTCTTGACCAGTTCCTCGTGCTCGCGCAGGCCCGTGTCCATGTCGGTGAAGATCACACCCTGCTCTTCGATCTCCTTCTGCAGCGAGTGGTACACGACCTCGGATTCGTACTGCGCCGACACGCCGGCGAGGAACTTGCGCTCCGCCTGGGGTATACCGAGCTTCTCGAACGTGTTCTTGATGTACTCCGGAACGTCGTCCCAGTCCGTGCCCTGCTCCTCGGTCGGCTTCAGGTAGTAGTAGATTTCGTCGAAGTCGATCGAGTTCAACAACTCCTCGTTGCCCCACCGCGGCATCGGCTTGGACTCGAAGATGTCAAGCGAGCGCAGCCGGAACTCGGTCATCCACTCGGGCTCTTTCTTCATCGCCGAGATGTCGCGCACGACGTCGGCGCTGAGGCCACGCTCGGCCTTGTAGACGGCAACCTCGGGATCGTGGAAGCCGTACTTGTACTCGTCGTTGATGTTCAGGTCATCGGCTTGTGTCGACATGGCTCAGTGTCCTTCGGTAGAGGTTCGTTGCATATCGTGACGCGCGCGATCGGGTCGGATCCGTCTGTTACAGGACATTCAGGCCTCCGCCGGCTGCAGCAACTCGTCCTCGATCCACTCGTAGCCCTTCTCTTCGAGGGCGTGCGCCAGTTCCGGCCCTCCCGTACGGACGATCTTCCCGTCCATCATCACGTGCACCACATCGGGAGTGATGTAGTTGAGCACTCGTTGGTAGTGGGTGATCACCAGATGCGAGCGCTCCGGCGAGCGCGTCGCGTTGACGCCCTCGGCGACCGTCTTGAGGGCGTCGATGTCGAGTCCTGAGTCGGTCTCGTCGAGGATGCAAAAGTCCGGCTCCAGCATGAACATCTGCAAAATCTCGAGGCGCTTCTTCTCGCCTCCCGAGAACCCCTCGTTGACGTAACGACTGGTGAACGACTTGTCTACGCCGAGCAGCTCCATGGCGGCGTTGAGCTTTTCGCGAAAGTCCCGTATGGCCAGGCTCTCGTCGCGTGCCTTCAGCGCCGAGTGCATGAACTTCGATACGGTCACGCCAGATATCGCCATCGGGTACTGGAACGCCAGGAACATACCGAGGCGGGCGCGCTCGTCGGTGTCGAGCTCGGTTATGTCCTCGCCGTTGTAGAGGATCTGGCCGTCAAGCACCTCGTAATGCGGATGCCCGAGGGTCACGTAGGCAAGGGTGCTCTTGCCAGAGCCGTTACGACCCATCAGCGCGTGGACCTCACCGCGGTCGATCTTGAGGTCGAGACCGCGCAGGATCTCCTTGCCTTCGATCGCTACGCGCAAGCCCTTTACCTCGAACAAAGGTGTCTGCTCGCTCATCAGCGTGGTGCTCCTGTAATCATTTCTCGCCTACAAGTCAGCAATTCAGTTGGATTCGGTTAGCTGCACCTTGTGGAGGGTCGGGGCAGCCGGGAACTTCGTTTCGCTCGTAAGGTTCGGAATGGCTTCAACCATGGGTTGGAGCTCACGACACATCTGACGCTCAGAGCGCAGCAGATCTGCCAGTGTGATGCTCTCGAGCAGCTGGCTCACATGCTCTGACAGCGTTGACCAGACCGGGCGCAGCGCGCACGCGGTGTCGTGCACACAGACCTCCCCGGTGCCGGCGTGGCGCTCGCAATACTCCGAGTCGAAGAGTTGGTTAGATAGCGCCAGGACGATCTCACCGAGGTTGATGTCGGCGGCCGTGCGGGTCAGCAGGAAGCCGCCGTTGCGGCCGCGGACGCTGTCCACGAGCCTCTGGTGGCGCAACATGTTCAGCAGCTTGCCAGCGTACTCGGGACTGAGGCCCTCGTTCGTCGCAACCTGATTTACTGACATAGGTTGCCCGGGGTCGTTCAGCGCCAGCTGCAACATACAGCGCAGACCGTACTCCTCGAGGGCGGTGATCTTCACGGAGATGCTCCGGAGTGAGAAAGGTGAGCCGGAAACGGCTCGGTCGCTCATGCGCTTGGACTGGAACTAGCCAGAAACTCGCGCGTCAGGGTTCAGAATACGAAAACATGACTTTTTTGTCAACATTTCCGAGGCCTGACCGGGGGGGAGGACGAAAGGCCCCTTCCCGTCTGTCCAGCGCCGCTGCGAGGGCCCGAGTCAGTACTTCTTTGACCACGGGAATTTGGCGTGTTCGCGCGACTCCGGCACATAGTGCTGGAGCGACTTTACGTAGCCGAACTCCTTGGGAAACTCGAGCTCGTATTCGTCGGGGTTGACGCCATCGTCGAGAAACACCTTCTTGGCGTCGCGGGCGGCCTTCGTCATGAGTATCCCGCCGCGAACGGTCTCGGCAGGGTAGGCGTGCATGCACCGCAGGTTGGCGTTCAGCACGCCCGGCGGCTCTAGATAGAAAAGGAATTCCGAGTCGTCGAACTCGCCCGCCAGCACTGAATCCTCGAACGCTAACTGTCCGATGACAATCCCCTTGCAGGTGGCCGGGTCGGGAGGGGGTGGCGGCGGCGGAGGGTCCTCGGCGTCGGGGGCCGATTTCTTGGCCGGCTTGGCCGAGGTGGAGTCTTCGGCAACATCCGCCGCTTCGGCCTTGGCCGCCGCAACGGGCTCGGCTGCAACGGGCTCGGCTGCAACGGGCTCGGCTGCAACGGGCTCGGCTGCAACGGGCTCGGCTGCAACGGGCTCGGCTGCAACGGGCTCGGCTGCAACGGGCTCGGCTGCAACGGGCTCGGCTGCAACGGGCTCGGCTGCAACGGGCTCGGCTGCAACGGGCTCGGCTCGGCAACGGGCTCGGCTGCAGCGGGCTCGGCCGCAGTGGCCTCGGCTGCAACGGGCTCGGCTGCAGCGGGCTCGGCCGCAGTGGCCTCGGCTGCAACAGGCTCGGCTGCAACGGGCTCGGCCGCAACGGGCTCGGCTGCAACGGGCTCGGCCGCAACGGGCTCGGCTGCAACGGGCTCGGCCGCAACGGGCTCGGCCGCAACGGGCTCGGCCGCAACGGGCTCGGGGGTTTCTTCTTCGGGCGGAGTGGCGTCGTCATCAGCGGCGGTCATGATGACCTCCTGTCAGTCCGGCTTCATGGAGCGCGGGCTAGGATATCAGGTACGGTAGTTGACGGTCGAAACGCCAAATGCCCTCGCACCGGTGCCGGTCGGTTATTGACAGGTTGATAGCGCCGAAAGAAAATTCCCTCGCCGGTGCGCGCTGATCTGAACCGCCCGGAATCAATGGAGAATGTCGCTGAGAATCCACGCGGGAGCAACGTCGCTAGTAGGTACCGTCCGGCGCCACAACGAGGACGCCTGTCGAGCCGAAGAGGATCTCGGCCTCTTCGTGGTTGCGGATGGTCTCGGTGGCCACCGGGCTGGCGAGCACGCCAGCAACATGGCGGTGGAGGTGCTCACGCGCACGCTGCAGACGGCTCGCGACAACGGTGACTCACCCGACCTCGATCTGGTTCTCGACGCCTTCGACAGAGCCAACCACGGCATCCTGACCGAGGCTCGCAACTCGCCTGAGCGCGAGGGGATGGGGACCACCGTTACGGCGATCGTGGTTGACGGCGACCAGCTGCTGCTTGGTCACGTAGGTGATAGTCGTGCTTGGCGTATTCGCGGCGGGGTGATCGAACAGCTCACCCAGGATCACACTGTCGTGGGTCAGCAGGTGCGCGACGGTGTGCTCACCGAAGCGGATGCCGAGACCCACCCGATGCGCCACGTGCTCAGCCGGTGCCTGGGGATTCAGGAAGAAATCGAAGTCGATCTCGCGGAGGGCGCTGTCACGCCGATATCTACGTGCTTGCTTCGGACGGCCTCATCCCCTCGACGCCTCCCGACGAGATCGCACGCATCGTGAAGGAGAATAGCGAAGCGAAGGTCGCGGCGGAGGTGATGGCGAACCGCGCCTGCGAGCGCGACGGTCGAGACAACATCACCGTCGTCGTGGTGGTATGCGCGGACAACTGACCCGCAGCGCTGCGCTAGCGTTGGCTCTCTGCGGCACCGTCGGGCAGATCGCCGATGCCTCGGCGCAACAGACGGAGACCGCCGAGGCTGCCGGGGCCCTCTTTGCCGAGGCCGAGGGCCTCTTGCGGCTGGGACGGTTGCGTGAGGCGCGTATGGGCTACGAGCGCATCGTCGCCGAGTTCGGTGCTGCGGTCGCGCCGGCCGTGTCATGGCGCGCGGCTGCCCGGGTTCGTCTCGGCGACCTACGCTGGCGTTCGGGTGCATTCGCGTTGGCTGGCGGCGAGTATGTCCGGGTGCTCGAGCAAGAGCCGCCGTCGGCCTGGACGTCACGGGCTCGCCTCGGATTGGCCAGTGTTGCCCTCCTCGACCGTGATTGGGTTTCGGCCGCTGATATGTTGCAGCGGGTAATCACCGCTACCGACGCCGGGTCGCTGGAGGGCGATGCTGGAGCCGCAACCGAAGCGCGGCAGCGCCTGGGCTTGATCCAACGGTTCCGGATACGACCCCGTAGTGGTACGCCGTACTGGACCGCGGCCGGCGTGCTATCTACGCCTGGTCACGAGCTTCGGCGCCCCATCGCGCTAGCAGCCAGCCGCGACGGTCAGCTACTGGTCGTCGACGAGGGCATAGCGGCCGTGCTGTTGATCTGGGCCGACGCGTCGAGGGTCAGCCGACTTCCGCATGACGACCATCGCCGACCATGGTGGGGAATCGATGGGCTGCCATACTTGCCAACGCGCAAGGCGGGTGTCATCGCGCTCGGTGGATCCCAGCTCCGATTCGTGGCCAGCGAGGCTGGCCGACCGGTGCCGTTGGAGGATTTGCAGGGTGGGACACGGACACCCGAGGGGTACTGGTACCTGTTGGACTCGGACCCGCGGCGCGTGCTCCGATTTACCCCAGAAGGGGGGTTCGAACGACAGATCACGGGCCGCGACGAAGAGCCTGTTGACCTCGCTGTTGACGGGCGTGGCCGGTTGTTGGTGCTCGAACGCCGCTCGGATCAAGTGATTCGTTTCGACGCCGCCGGCCGCCGAGACGTAGTTGTCGTTCAGGGGAACTGGCGACGTCCAGAGGCGATCGAGATCGATGGCCTGGACAATATCTACGTGCTTGACCGGGACGCGAAGCTGATCGACGTGTTCGACGCTGACGGCAATCCGTTCAGCCGCCTCGGCCCTGACTTCCCTAGTGCCGTGCAGATGCGCAGCCCCCGGGATCTCGCCGTCGACGGCACCGGGCGTGTATACGTCGCCGATCGCGGTGCCTCCATCGTTTACGTGATCCGGTGAGGAGCCTCGAGGCGCGGACCGGCAACGCCCGGCGTGGGCTACTTCTCGCGGTCGTCGCGTCGTTGGCGATGGTCGCCATTGATCAACCGTTGGTGGAGGTACAGGGCCCGGTCGAGGAGCTGGGAATTCTCTACGCTCGTGCCGAGACAATAATCCGGGCCGGTGATCACGAAGGTGCGATTGTTCTCCTGGATCGGATGATCGGGCGATTCGACACCTCTGGCGCGGCGCCTTCGGAGGTGCTGCGGCTGCTGCTGCGACGCGCTCTGATGTCAAGAGCACGAGCGCTCTGGGAGGTCGGTCGTAGGGGTGAGGTCGATGATGATCTCGACCAAGTGATCGAGCTGGCGCCCTCCTACGAGATAAACGCCGAGTCGGTGTCGGCGGAGTTCGCGTCTCGTTTTCGCCGACGTCGCGAGCGTAGGGTCGGGTTCCTGCGCATCGGGCGCTTCCCGGCCGATTTGCGAGTCTTTCTCGATGGTCGCGAGCTGGGTGACATTCCCGACATCTTGCCGGTACTTGCCGGCGATCATGTCGTCGTGGGCCGACGTGCCGGATACGCCAGTCAGCGCGAAGAGGTCAGCGTGCGAAACAACCGTACGGAGGGCGTCGGGTTATCGCTGGAGCGATCGAGTGCCACGCTGCGCTTGGCGACCGATCCGCCAGGCGCAGTCTTGACCCTCAATGGTGAAGTAATGGGCACGACGTTGGCCTCGACAATCAACCCGGCGGCAACCGTGTCGTTGCCGTTGATTGTCGACGCGTTGCTCCCGGGGTGGTACGAGATCGAAGTCACGTTGGCCGAGCACCGGACCTTCCGGCAGCGGCTGGAGGTGCCGGACCTGAGCGACTACGACCTTGGCGTTCTGCATCTCGACGCGGCCTTGGGAATGCTGCTGCTGCGCAGCTTGCCTCCCGCGGCCAACTTGTACGTCGACGGCGAGCTCACCGAACCGATGCGGCAGGATGGCGTTAGCGATCAGGCGCGCCTGGAGCTGCCGGTCGGAGACCACCGCGTGATGGTGTCGATGCCGGGTGCGGGCGTGTTCGAAATGCCGTTCCGGCTCGAGGACGGCACTACGCGCAGCCTGGAGGTGCGCTTGTTGCCCGGGATCGCCGTGCTCGGTGCCCGAGGTGGTGACGAGCTAGATCGCGACGAGGTACTGGGCGACCTCGTCGGCGAGCTCGGCAGCGCCAGCGGCTGGTTCCAGATGGATCGCCGCCACCGCATCGCCGATCTGGAGTTCCAGAACGACGGCACCCTGGACGCTGCTGCTCAGCATCGGCTGGAAGAAGAGATCCCGGCCAGCGTGTTCATCACCGTCGAACTGGAGTCGACGCCGGCCACGGAGGTGGTGCTGCGCCTGTGGGCCGCCGGATCGGGCCTGTCGCATGGCGTGGTCCGGTTGCCTCGCGGGGATCGCGACGCGCTCACGGCATGGGTCGACGAGCTCAACGCGCCGCTGGCGGGCGACCGTGCCTGGCTGGGAGCATTGATAGTCGACGGCGGGCCCGAGGGCAATGGGATCGTTGCATCGCTGACGCCTGGTGGGCCTGCCGCCAGCGCTGGCCTGAGCGTCGGCGATCACATCCTGACCATCGATGGTCGCCCGATAGCCGGCGCCGCCGAAGTGGAAGAGGTGTTGATGGGTTCGCCGCCGTTCAACAGGCTCGCTATCGGCTACGAGCGTGGCAATTCGCCTGGCGTAGCGAGCGTCACGCTGGGCTCTAGCCCAACGCTCCTGACGGGCGTAGATCCGGCGCGGGCAGTGGCGCTGTGGGCGGCGGCCACAGTGGCTCTGGGAGCTGGCGACTCCGTAACGCCGCGCTGGGTGCTGCAGCTACAGATGGCCCACTTGCTGCTGGAGCAAGGGCGCTTTGGGGCCGCAGTGGACGTGCTACGTCGCGTGCGTGCGCCCGCCGGCGCCCCCTTCGGTGCCGGCGCGGTGGATTATTGGCTAGGGGTGGCCTTACTAGCGAGCTCGGCCGACGGCGCGCAGCCGGCTCGCCAAGCTCTGACCCGGGCGGCGGCCGACTCCGAGGCGAGACTCTTTCATAATGACGGGCCTCGGCTCGCACCCCGAGCGCGGGTGCGGTTGGCGGAGCTCGGAACGCAGGACTGAAGCGCCAGACCCGCCAGAGTTTTTCAGCAACCTGCACGGCCCTTGCTGACTTGGGGGCGCTTTGGGCCGAGAACCAGATGGCTTCGGATCACGATATCGGCATGCGGCTCGATTGAGTGGCGCGAACGAGTCTTGTGACCACACCGGGACAACGTTTATCCTGATAGAAGTACGTGTCATCCGCTACGACGTCACGGAGCCTTCATGGAAGCCACAGCTAGCGAGCAGCCCGAAAGCCCGGCCTCGCCGCCGACCTCGAAAGCACCGCTCGTGTTCACCGAGGCCGCCATCGCCAAGGTACGCGAGTTCCTGGACACCAAGCCGGACGCCCAAGGCAAGATGCTGCGCATCTTCGTTCAAGGAGGCGGCTGTTCAGGCTTCGAGTACGGGTTCTCATTCGACGAGCACAAGGAAGGCGATCTGGTGATCCCGCAGGGCGACATCGAGGTGCTTCTCGACTCCTTCAGTCTTCCTTACCTGGAGGGGTGTCACGTCGATCACACCGAGTCTCTGATGGGCAGCGGGTTCTCGGTGAAGAACCCGAACGCCACCGGGACGTGTGGCTGCGGGCATTCGTTCTCAGCGTAGCAGGATGCTGAAGAACTCTGGTGGGTCCGGCTACGGAAACCGGCTGTCTCACCGCTCCGCCAGGTGTCCTGACTCAGGCCACTTCTATGAGAAGGCCTAGTTCGGTCAAGGGCAATGTGGTGCCCAGCGAAGAATCGATCTGCACGCCATGCTCCTATTCGCACTCTGGTGGACGAGGATTCAGGTCGTCCGGTGCATTCTGGGGTCCGTCCCGATTCGAGGCGCTGCAATCTAGCTGCCGAGCTCGAAGCTCGTAGTGACCTTCGCAGTCGCCCGGACCGGGCGGTCAGATCGATAACCGTTGGGTCGCGTCGCCCTACCGACCTCCTGGTTGCGGGTTAGTTCATGCTGCTGAAACCTCTACAGGTGCGCGCAACGGTTCGTACTCGTCTCCACTCAGCCACAGTCGGTGCAGCACAACGGCGAGCTTACGGGCGACAGCAACTGCTGCCTTTTTGTTGCCATGAGGACCACCGCGTCCGGCCAGCTTGAGCCCCCAGCGTCTGAGCTCAGTATTGGGCCCGAAGGGGCCCAGGATGTAATGCGCCGAGCCCCACCAACAGGCGTCGGAGCATTTTGTCGCCCGCCTTGGTTATTCGTAGCGCAGGGTCCTTGTCCCCCGACTGCCGTTTCTTCGGTCTCAGTCCCAGGTACGGGCCCACGGCTCTGGAGGTATTGAACCGTTCCGGCTCCTCGAGCGTCAGCACATACGCCAGTGCGGTCAGAGCTCCGACCCCGGCCACTTGCTGGAGCTGCTGTGTCTCCGGGTATCGCCCCTGGCACAGCTGCACGATCTGACGCTCGTATTGCTGGATGTTGCCCGTCAGCATGGCGATCGTTTCAAGCACCGGCTCGAGCGCTCCCTTGAGCCGCTCCGGTATGTGCTCTGGCGCGGTGCGCGCGAACGCCGGCGTCGAGCACCTGGGAATACGACAACCGGCCGACTTGACCGCACCACGCACATGGCTCACCAACTGCGTGCGGCTCTTTACCAGAGCATCTCGGCTCCGAATCACGGCTAGATCCGCTCGCGCTTGTCTGCCTCGATGCTGCACCGTCTTAAGCAGCTTTGGGTCCATTCTGCCCACTCGTGCCAGGTGCTCGGCATCCAACCGGTCGGTCCGTGCTCGCCATAGATCAGCTTCAGCCGCCTCGGGTTAGCCACCAGCACCTCATGACCCAGTTGCTTCAACTGCTCACTCATCCACGGCGAGTGCGTTCCAACCTCCAGCACTAACTCGAGCGGGCTCCTCGCACCCGAACCGCCTCGCCAGCCCCTCCGGGCTCGTCCTCACCCGCCCTTCCTCCATCACCCTGCCCTTACTGTCGAGCACGCACATACGGCTGTACCGGTCGCTTACGTCCAGTCCAATCGTTACACTTATCATCGGCCAACCTCCTTGGGCTTCGAGCCCGTTACGTTTGAAGAAACGTTTGCAGAGCCGTCAGGCTACTGCGTTCAGGAGGTTGGCCTTCTCATCTCATCTAACTGCGTGGCTTGGCGCCCCAGTGGAGGGCGACCGTACCCAGGGTGAGGCGGCGATACGCGACCTCGATGAAGCCGGCGCGGGTGAGGATAGCGGCGAATGACTCCGGGCTCTCCCAGGCATCGATGCTGCGGTTGAGGTAGTCGAACGGGACGGAGGTGCCAGTTAGCCAGCGACCGATGTTGGGGACGACGGCTCGCGTGTAGAGGCGGTGCCCCCAGCGGACATGAGCAAATGGAGGGTCGCAAAACTCGAGGATCACGAAGCGCCCGCCGGGTTTGAGCACACGGTGTGCCTCGGCGAGCACGGAATACAGGATGGGGCGGACGTTGCGCATCGCGAAACCGGAAAGGGCTCCGTCGAAACTGGCTTCATCGTAGGGAAGGGCTTCGGCACTGGCGACGTGGAACGGCACCGGGAGGTCGGCTCGCGATCGCTTGGCGCGGGCGGCGTTGATCATCTCGCGGGCGAAGTCGACGCCCACCGCGCGATGGCCGGCGATGGCCGAGGCGAGTGCAAGGTCGCCGGTTCCGGTGGCGATGTCGAGCACAGAACCGCCGGCCGGCACCCCGAGTTGGCGGATCGCAGCGCGCCGCCACGCGGTGTCCAGTCCGAGGCTGGCCCAGCGGTTGAACGTGTCGTAGCGCGGCGCGAGGCCATCGAACATCCGCTGCACGGCGTTGGTAAACGATCCGCCGGCAGCCTCGACGCGGTCGGGAGCGAGGCTGTCACGATCGAGTTCTTTGCCCACGATTAGAGAGCGTGCCAGAATAAGCCTCCTCGCGTCGCATGAGGTGTCGACAAGGGCGCGGTTCCCGTCATCGGGCGGGCTTCGGAGGCCCAAAGTTGAGTGAGCTGAAGACGGTCGCAGGCGTTACTGACCTCGTGGAAGGTACCGGGAAAACGATCGAGATCGGCGAAAAAGAGATCGCGTTGTTCAACGTTGGCGGAGTGTTCCACGCCATTGAGAACACCTGTTGTCATCGCGGCGGTCCGGTCGGTGATGGTGATCTCGACGGTCATACCGTCAGCTGCCCGTGGCACGGCTGGCGCTTCGACGTGGCCAGTGGCGAGTGCCTCAACTCTCCCGGCGATTGGCTGCGAACCTACGAGGTCGTTATCGAGGGGGCGGCGGTGCGGGTGAGGCTTTGAGGATCTATTCTCTTTCACGGGTTACGTTCTACACTGGAAGATCGGGACGAGTTGCCGCCCAGGTTGCGGCGACCTAGTGAGGCAAGAGCTGTGGTGAAGAAAGCACGGGTCACTCGTGAGCGCGAGGTACGGCTCTACGAGAACGACTTCCTCGAGTCGCTTACTCGCGTCCACCCGGCGGTACCGATCGCCATTTGGGGGCCGGTCGCGTTGGCCCTGATTTATCTGGGGTATTTGCGCGATCTGTCGGTCGGAACCGTCATCGCCCTGTCGATCTTCGGTGCCTTCGCGTGGACATTCACCGAGTATTGCCTGCATCGCTGGGTCTTCCACTGGGAGCCACAGCACGCGCGGCTCAAAGAGTTCCTTTACCCACTGCACCGGCTGCACCACGACGTGCAAGAGTGGGATCGGCTATTGGCTCCGCCGATGATGGCAGTACCGCTATACCTGGTTCTGATGAGCGTCGGCTACTGGATTCTCGGTACTCCGACGCTGTTTCCGTTCTGGGGCGGCTTTACGATTGGTTACCTCTGTTACGACTACATCCATTTCTATACTCATTTCGTGACACCGAAGAACCGCATCGGGGTCGGGTTACGCAAACGCCATCTGCAGCACCACTTCTCCGCCGAGGAGCGCTGGTACGGGGTGAGCTCGCCGCTGTGGGATTACGTGTTCCGCACCCACGTGCCACGTGGGCAGCGACCGTTCGAGGCCACCTCGCAGAGCCCGTAGCCTTACTGCCGCTCGAACCGAGCTCGACTCAGCAACGGCGATTGCAGCGCGCGCGTCGCGGATCCTTGTTCAACGACATCCACGGCCAGCTTGTAGGTAGTCTCGGCCGGCGCGAAACAAGCTGCGTCGTTGCAAGCCTGATACAGGACAACGAACTCCAGGTCGCGGAATCCGAGCGCCGCCGTATCGGCAACCTCGAGCACCACGCCGGCCACGACGGACCCTTCCCACACTCGTAGCGGTCCGTCCCAGAAGCCGAACGTGAGCTCGTGGGCGGGTGGATAGAAGACCTCGCTGATCGCGAATCCGTCCGCCGCCGCCAGGTTTACCTCGGTGGCGATCAGGAAGTCCTCCGACGCCGGGTTTGCGTTGATATGGAACCCCTCGGCGACGCGGATCTCCATCGCCGCCCGCAGCGTTCCGCCGCGCGCCACCGGGCTCGTGGCGACCATGGCGGTGGACTCGGCACGCTCGCGCACCAGCTGCGCGCTGGCGACGTAGGCTGGCAACAGCATCGCGATCGCGGGCGCCAGCACGGCGCCTAATCGGACGGCGTGTGCGAGAGGAGCACTAGTTCGCTGCATCCGCAGCTCGCTTGCTCGCTTCGATCACCTTCTGCGCGACGTTCGGCGGCACGTCATCGTAGCGGGAGAACTCCATCGTGTACGTGCCGCGCCCGCCGGTGAGCGAGTTGAGCTCCACAGCGTAGCTGAGCAGCTCCGCCAGCGGCGCCTCTGCGTGGATGATCTGCCGGTTCTTGCGGGGATCCATGCCCTGCACGCGCCCGCGGCGGGAATTCAGGTCCCCCATCACGTCGCCCATAGAATCGTCGGGCACGTTGATCTCCAGTTTCATGATGGGTTCGAGCAGCACCGGCCTCGCCCGCGGTAAAGCGTCTTTGAAGGCGATTGAGCCGGCAATCTTGAACGCCATCTCCGATGAGTCGACAGCGTGCTCCTTACCGTCAGTCAGCTCGACCTTGAAGTCGACCATCGGGTATCCGGCTAACACGCCGCGAGCCGATGCCTCGATGATGCCCTTCTCGACCGCCGGACGATATGACTGCGAGATCGAACCGCCGAAGATTTTGTCTTCGAACTGGAAGCCACTCCCGGCGGGAAGTGGCGCGACAGTGATCTTGGCGACGCCGAACTGTCCGCGACCACCAGACTGCTTCTTGTGACGCCCTTCGGCGTGGGCGGTGCCGCGGATGGTCTCGCGGTACGGAACCTTGGGCGGATGCAGCTTGGCGTTGACCCCATAGCGACGTTTCATCTTCGCCAGGGTTACCTCGACGTGCAGCTGTCCAATGCCCGAGAGCAACAGCTCGTGGGTCTGCGGGTCACGCTCCACGCCGAGCGTCGGGTCCTCGTCTCTGAGGCGCGCAATGGCGTTGCTGATCTTCTCCTCGTCGCCCTTGCTCTCGGGCTCCAGGGCGAACGAGATCGCCGGCTTCGGGAACGTGACGTGCTCGATCACCGCCCTGCTCGGCTTGTCGCGCAAGGTGTCCGACGTTCCGGTGTCCTTGAGCTTGGTGACCGCGAAGATTTGCCCGGCGACCGCCGCGGCGAGGGGTTCGAGCTGCTTGCCCTGCACCAAGGACATGTTGGAGAGTCGCTCGTTCGATCCGGTGCGCGCGTTGACGACGGTAGCGTCGGCGTTGACGCCGCCGGTGAACGCCTTGACATAGTTGATGCGACCGGCAAACGCGTCGGAGACCGTCTTGAAGACGAGTCCGGCGAATGGGGCGTCTGCCTCGGCGTCAATCCACACGTCCTCGCCCTCGTCACGTGCCAGCAGCTGTCGGCGATCGGTAGGCGATGGAAGGAAGTCGAGGCATGCATCAAGCACCCGATCCGTGCCGATATTGTGCGCTGCCGACATACACAGTACCGGGAACAAGCTCATCGCGAATACCGCCTGGCGTACACCTTCGGTGAGCTGGTCTCTGGTGAGACCGCCCTCCTCGAAGTAGATTTCCATGAGCTCTTCGTTGCTCTCGGCGACCATCTCCACGAGCGCCTCGCGCGCCGCCTCGGCGGCGTCTTTCATGTCGTCCGGAACGTCGCCTACGGTGCCCTTGCCGTCGCCATCGACGGCGTAGGTGTAGGCCTTCATGTCCAGTAAGTCGACTACGCCTCTGAATTTGTCGGCCGCGCCGATCGGTAGCTGCAAAGCCACGACCTCGCGCCCGAAGGAGTCGACGCACGATTCGACGGGACGCTCGAACGAGCCGTTCTCGCGATCCAGGCGGTTGATGACGATGACGCCCGGGACCTTGAGGTCGCGCATGTACTCCCACACCTTCTCGGTCATGACCTCGGCGCCCGATAGGGCGTCGACGGTGACCAGCGCGCCGTCCACCACTCGCATCGCGCCCTTGGTCTCGGCCCGAAATACGGCGTATCCGGGAGTGTCCACGAAAGTGATCTGGGAGCCACGCCACTGCGCATAGGCGAGGCCGACCTGGATCGAGATCTGGCGGTCGATCTCCTCCTCGTCGAAGTCGGTGGTCGAATGACCATCCTCGACCCGCCCGAGCCGGCTTACAGCTCCAGTGGTGTAAAGGCACGCCGACACCAGGGTCGTCTTACCGGTGTCATCGTGCCCGATAACACCTACGTTCCGGAGATCCTCGCTCGCGAACTTGGCCATGCCTACCCTCGCTCCTTCTTTCAGGGTAGCGCCGCCGACAGGCACGCAGCGGGATCAAGGGGGGGGCCGTGCGGGCCGACGAAGAACCGGTCGGCGCGAAGACTGCGCGAAAGCGCTGGATGGTACCATGGTCAAGGTGATCTTTGTGCGTTCGTTGGAGTAGCAGGGGAGCGTTCCGATCTGGCCTCAGGACGGCCGAGCCTGCCTCAGGGTGGTGAGTAGGGTGCTCATGTCGTCGGGCGGTGCCAGCTCGAACTCCATCCGTCGACCGTCGTCGGGGTGTTCGAACGCAAGCCTGTGAGCGTGAAGCGCGGGTCGCCCGAAGCCAGCGATCGCCCGCCGGACTGTGATGTCCTGGATCCCCTTCCATTGTTTCCCGGAGTACAGCGAATCACCGACCAGCGGATGGTGGATGTGCGCCAGGTGCGCACGTACCTGGTGCGTACGGCCGGTATGCGGAAACGCGCGTAGCAGTGTGATACCCGGTCCCGGAAAATCCTCTTCGAAGCTCCAGCGCGTGAGGGCGTCGCGCGCCTGGGCGGTGTTGGCGGAGATCTTCTTGCGATCGGATCGGTCACGTCCCAGCGGTGTGTCGATCGTGCCGCTGCGTGTCTTCGGCCGCCCAAAAACCAGGGCCAGGTACTCTTTGCTCACTGTGCGGTTGGCGAACTGGTCGGCGATTCGCTGATGCGCCATGTCGGTCATTGCGACGACGATCAAACCGCTGGTACCGCGATCGAGGCGGTGGACGATGCCTGGCCTGGCGGTGTCGGTCAGCGCCGAGAGGCGTCGTTGATAGCGGTGCAGCAGCGCGTGCACCAGCGTGCCGGTGGGATGGCCAGGAGCCGGGTGCACGACCATGCCGGCCGGCTTGTTGATCACCGCTAGCGAGGCGTCCTCGTACAGGACATCGAGCGGGATATCCTCGGGGGTGACGTCCCAGTCTGGCGGACGTGGCGCGAGGATGACGTGGATGATCTGTCCCGAGCTAACCGGGATGGAGGCCTTGCGGGCGGGCTTGTCTCCGATGCGCACAGCGCCTGCATCAATCAGACGACGCACACGAGAACGCGACACGTCGGCGAGCCGGCGTGCCAGCAATCGGTCGAGTCTCTCGCCGGCCTCCTGGTCGCCGATCTCGAGCCGTATCGTCGTCGGCTCGGGACGTAGATCGGGTGGACTCAGGTGGTGCTCTCCGCTGTCTTCTGCATCCCGGTGCGCAAGCGCGCCAACATACCCAGTGCCAGCGTCACCATCACGATGGAGACGAACTGCGAGGTAGAAAGCATGCCGCCGAAGACTGTCCCTCGAGGATCACCGCGCCAGAACTCGAGCACGAATCGGAAAACGCCGTATCCCAGCACGTACACCCAGAACACCTGGCCGTCGAATTTCTTGCGCTTGTACAACCACAGCAACAGCCCGAAGATCGCCAAGTTGCCGAGCGCGGAGTACAGCTGCGTAGGATGCAGAGGGATATTCAGTGGAACACCCACCAGCGTGCCACTGTAACTGTTCTCGAACGTAACGCCCCAGGGTGCATCGGTGGGGATGCCGTAGCAGCAGCCCGCTGCGAAGCAGCCGACGCGGCCGAACGCATGCGCGATGGCGATTGCCGGTGCTGCGACATCGGTGGCTTTCCACAAGGGCATCGCGTAGCGGCGTATGTACCAGATTCCGACCACCAAGCCGGCGATCATGCCGCCGTAGAAGACGCCTCCGGCCTGCAGCAAGCTCAGCCCCATTCGCGAGACCGTTCCAAGGAACGCGCCGAAGCTGCCGAGATACGGCGAGAGCGCCTCGCCAACACCACCGCCGCCGTCCTCGAGGATGCTTCTGAACTGTCGACCGTAGAAGTCGTGATCGACGAGCAGCAGCAGCAGCTTCGCTCCCACCAGACCGCCGAGGATGACGTAGACGCCGAGGTCGACCATCTGATCTGGGTCGATGCCCTCGCGACGTGCCAGACGACGCGCCACGATGACGGCGACCAGAAAGGCAACGACCAGCAGGACGCCATACGTGTGGATTGTAATGGGGCCGATGCCGGGGATCGGCAGCCGAAACAGAATCGGGAACATCGAAACCTCGTGACCTCAGGCGTCGTCACTCGCCGGCTCATCGGCCGGTGTTACGACGTCGCTCGGGGAGTGCTCGGGTTCTGCTGGTTCCTCGGTATCCCGGGCCAGTGCCAGGAACAGAGCGATACCACCCATGGTAATGGCTGAGTCGGCGGCGTTGAAAGCGGGGAACTCGTGCCGGTTCCAGTGCAGAAGCACGAAGTCGACGACGTAACCGTAAAGCAACCGATCGACCAGGTTCCCCATGGCGCCGCCAAGAATCGCCCCGAAGGCAACGACCACAGACCGTTGCGTGCTCTCGTGACGAGCGTACGACCAGATGATCCCAACCGCCGCGATCGCCACCGCTACCAACACCCAGCGAACCCACTCGGCCTGTCCGGTGTTGAAGAAGCCGAAGGCCATCCCGCGATTGTGTACATGCGTGAGCGAGAGCACGTTGCCGAACACCGGTACCCGCGCGTGCAGGGGAATGTTCATCCAGCATAGCGTCTTGGTGATCTGGTCGATGACCAGCACGCAGACGCTGGTGATCAGGATGATGCGTCGACGGTGAGACGGGTCGAGCACGGCGCCAATCGATTCCATGGGTCTCTAGCAGGTCGCGGTGTGGCAGGCTCGGTGATCACGCGTCGGGCTTGTCACCCCGGCCAGCAGTCGGTGCCGCGAGTGGACTAATGTCGACCACTCGCAGGCCGTGGCCGCGGGTAGCTACCAAAGCATACCCCGGCGCCTGCGCGCTGAGTCGCAGCGCCCAGGCTCGATCGAGGCCGGGGTCCTCGTCGAGAACGAGCCAATGCTGACCCTCGCCGTGGCCGCGGTACAGAGCACCGCTGTAGTCGAGCGCCAGTATCTGATCTGGATTGGCGGGGTCCACCTCCACCGCGCGCAGCCCCGAGGCTGGCCAGGGAATGGGCAGCTGCGTCCAGGCCACTCCACCGTCTTCCGTCCGGTAGATGGCGCTGGCAGTCACCGCGTAGGCGATGTTCCGATCCTCGGGGTGGAGGGCGAGGTCCTCGACGCCTCCCGGTAATCCCTTGAGCTTCGCCGTCTGGGGCCGCTGTCCGGTGACCAGCTCACGGAGGTCGCCTCGCACGGCCCAGCCGTCGCCCACGGCGAGCGCGAACGTATCGCCAACCGTCAGTGCCTCGACGGCGGCGCCGCTCCATATTGCCCGCCACACGGGTGCGGCATCGCCGTCGAAAGGCTGTGCGGCACCCTGCTTGTCGTCGAGAGCGGTGGCCGCCGCCAGGTACAGGCCGCTGCTAGTGGCGGCGATGACAAGTCCATCCACCGCGTGGGCGATCTCGAGGGCCGTGAGGTCCCCGGGAGGGGAGGGAATGGGCACCCAGCGACCGCCTGGGAAAACACTCCACCAACCCGTCTCGCCGACAACCAACGCACGGTTGACGGGGTCGATCTGTGCCCGCAGGAATCGGATCGAGCCGATCGAGGGGGTTACGCCGAGCGGCCGCCACGTCTGACCGATGTCGGTGGAGATATGAACCGACTCACGCAGGGGTCCGTCGCTGCGTGCGGCGAACAGGACGCGTGGCGCGCCTGGCAACACGTCGAACGCCACGACCCGAGCGCTGTGAAGGCCGCGGTTGCGCTCGCCAAAGCCGTCGCTGGGAGTGCCCGCCAGAACGCCGCGCTCCTCGGTTGCCACGAAGAGCTGGTCCCCCCGCGGTCCGAGGGCGAGGGCGCTCACCGAGACGGCGCCAAGAAGAATCGACCAGTTGATACCACTGTCGGTGGATTGATAGAGGGCCCCGCGAGTGCCCGCGTAGATCACTTCGGGGTTGCGAGGGTCGTGGACGATCGTGTGTATGCGATTGTGCGCGGGCGACACTCCGGTGCGGCGCTCAGCCCAGGTGTCGCCTGCGTTGTTAGAGCAGTACAGGAAGTTGCAGGTGCCCGCGAGCACGGTATCAGGATCGTTGGGGTCGATAGCCAACGAGAAGATGTCGCGATCGATAGCCATCCCCTGATAGACGCGATGCCAGGTAGCTCCGCCGTCGTGGCTTCGATAGACCTGCCTCCAGGTACCGGCGTAGACGTGATCGGGGTCGCGTGGGTCGACCGCCAGCGACTCTACGAACTCGGCCACTAGGCCCTCGCCGTTGACGTTCGTCCATGAGTCGCCGCCGTCGTCGCTGCGCCAGACGCCGCCGATCCCGCCCACGTACATGGTGCGCACGCGCGAAGGGGCGACGGCGATGGACCGCAGCGACGGATCGCCCGGCAGCGACACGAGCTTCCATGTCGCGCCACCGTCACTCGTGCGGGCCAGGCCGCCACTGCCCTGCGGCGTCCAATAGGCCGCAAACACGATGTCGGCGTCGCCGGGGTGAACTAGCAGGTTGTCGATCACCGCGTCGTGTCCGAGAGCGATCGGTAGCTCCTCCCAGGTTTGGGCGGTGTCGAGCGAGGCGTACACGTGGCCCGTTGCGGTCCCCAGGTACAGGCGAGTCGGCTCGCTCGGCGACACTACGAGAGACCGAACCTCCCCGCCTGGAGGTCCGAGGCTCCGGCCGACGCGCGTGCCAAGGTGTGCCGTGATGCGTTCGGGCGTGTATTCCTGGGTGCCGGTCGCCGACGACGAGAATACGGCTGGGGCGATGGCGAGCATCGCCCCAGCCGTAAGAGCCAGCGCCCGGGTTTTCCGAGCTGTCACCGCGGCCTGCTAGCGCGGTGGGATCGTAACGACGATGTGAATGCGGCGGTTGCGCGCCCGCCCGGCGGCGGTGCTGCTGTCGGCAATCTGTTCGCTGCTGCCACGCGAGCTCGTATGGATCCGCGACGCGCCGATGCTATGACGGTCTACGAGGTCCGCCCGAGCGTTGTCGGCGCGTTGCTGCGAACGCTCGTCGTTGGCGGTAGCCGCTCCTGCCAAGTCGCTGTACCCAGTGATCGCAACCGTGGCGCTCGGGTTCTGCCGTAGCACCAAGGCCACGTCGTCGAGCACTGCCTTGCACCTGTTGTCGATCCGGGCGCTCCCCGAGCCGAAGTCGTAGCAATCGAACGGACGTTCCTCCGGCGTGAGGTCCGGCATTTCCGGTATCTCGACGACAATGCGAACCGTGCAGTCCGCCGTGCCCCCCCGGCCGTCGCTGGCCCGCCCGGTGATGTTACCCGAACCGGCCGCCACGCCGCTGCTGTTCCAGGTAACGACGTCGCCGGTCGTGGCGCTCAGGCTCCCCGCCGCGGCACTCCAGGTGACGGTTACAGGGTCGCCGTTGGGGTCGCTGGTCACCGCTCGCACACGCACGCTCTCACCCTGCCGAACCGTCGACCTCTCGACCTCGCAGGTGAGCGTCGGGGCTCGGTTCCTGGCCTCCTCCTCGGCCAAGCGCCGCGCCTCCTCTTCGGCCAAGCGCCGCGCTTCCTCTTCGGCCAAGCGCCGCGCCTCGGCCTCCGATGCCGACCTGCCCTCGCCATTGGTGTAGGCGAGCCCGAACAGCAGTCCCCAGCGCCTGAGCGCGCCGTCGATTGCACTCGCGTCGGTCTGCCAGGCGATATCGCGGACGTTGATCTGGCTCTGGTAGTTGGCGGCCGCGCTTAGCGACAGTCCACTATCAAGCGCGGCACGCAGGCCGAGTCGGTAGACCGACTGATCGGCGTAGCCCATGAAGTCGTTCTCGGTCGAGCTCTGGGTGGCGGCGACCCCGGTCCACTCGGTGATCGCTTGTAGCTGGCCGTCGGTCGGGAACTGCAGTCCGACGCCGTAAAGCACCTCGGGGCTGACCTCGAAATTGAAGAGGGTCGGAAACACGGTCTCCGGGGCCACGAGCGGCGCTCCGGTGATGTTGCGCCCAACGAGGCTGGTGATCTTGTCGGCGGGATCGGGCGTAGCGTGCCACAGGTAACCGCCGTAGGCGTTGACGCCGAGACGACCCAGCGCAGTGCTGCCGATGAGCTTGCCGCCAACGCTGAAAGCGCCGGTACCGATGCCGTCGCTGGCAGCGGAGGTCGGTAGCTTGACCATTCCCTGAAGGGCGACGCCGCCGTACTCACGGAGATCGCCTGCAACCTTCACCTTGACGCCCATCCAGACGTCGCCGAATCCGCTCTGGTCACGCTGCGCTGCGAACGGATGGTCGTTGAGACCCGAGCAGCAGAGCGGTGGCAGGAAGAAAAGCCCGCTGCCGCCGGGTACGAGATGCATGTCGAACAGCGTGGCCTCCGAGGTGAACCGCCGGTCGACCTCGACGCGCGGGGTTACGCCGAAGAACACCTCGACGCGGTTGGCGAGGCCATAGGCGCCGGAGAAACCGTAGGAGGTGATGACGGAGTCGCCCTCCTCGCGGGCGATCCGATCAAAGAAAACGCCGAGCGACCACTTCCCGGGCTCCAGCACGCTGGCGCGCGCCACGGTAAACAGACCAGTCGTGCCTTCCTGGGTCGGGTCGTTCTTCGCCTGCGCAAAAGCCGCAGTACCTGTCGTGGCCACGAGCGCTAGTGCAGCGACCAGAACCAGTGTGCGACGCATTAGATCTACTCCTCCAGGGTGGGCACCGCGGAACGATCTCTTTGGGTCGGATGCGCGGCCCCGAATCACAGCCCACCACATCCTATCAATTGGGGGACTTTGAGCACCTATTGTACACGTCTAGGATGGTCGTCGTGCATCCAGGAGGCACGCATAAGCAGAGTTTGACAGTTCACGGCAACAGCGGACGTGGCTGGACAGGACCGGACAGGAGAGGCGCGCCAGATGCAGGTCAACCTCGGCTCGTCAGGGACTTTCTGGCCCGCCGCGATCTCCCGACTCGGTGTCCACGAGAAACAAGGAGAGAGTCCCGCGCCGACCACCGCCCGTCCGTCGATTTGAGTATGCGGGCTGCCTACCAGGGGTCGCCGGAACGGGTAATCTTCGTTAATACGCGCGCATACCGCCGCTCCGCTTGTCTCGCTCGGCGGAGCGAGAATCGCAGATATCCGGAGGGTCCACGAATGTTCGATTCATCGGTTCTCGGCAGGTCGGCCTTCCGCCTGCTCGTGGTCACCCTGGCCACACCAGCCCTTGTCTATGCCGCGCCGCACCAGGAGGCCGAGCTCGAGATCAGCCTCCCCGAGGCGGTACAGCTGGCGTTTGAACACAACCTCGACATCCGCGTCGTCCGTTACGACCGGTCGATTGCCGACGAGCGAGTAACGACTGCCAAGGGGCAGTTCGAGCCGTCGTTGTTCTTCGGTATCCCCGGTGCCATCGGCGTCACCCCCTTTCCCACTGGCGGTGCTTTCGGCGGCGGTGTCGGATTTGGCGGGCTTGGCTACTCCGATCAGCGATTCCCGGCATCGACGGCGCTGGCAGGTGCCGACGTAACCACGCAGAGGTCGTTTGCGTCGCTGTTCGACTTCCAGCAGCAGCTCGGCTTCGGGTTGCGATACGACGTTAGCTACGTCGCTTCGAGGACCGACTCGAACAGCATCTTCAACAGCCTGAATCCGGCCTGGAACAACACCGTGGCGGTCAGCGTCGTACAGCCGTTGTTGAACGGGCGTGGACGTGCGGCCACCGAAGCCCCATTGCTGTTGGCTCGCGCCAACACTGCCGTCAGTCGCGCCTCGTTCGTGGCACAGGTCGAGCAGGTGCTGTTGCAGGTCGAGCGGGCCTACTGGGAGTTGGTGTTTGCCGAGCGCGACCTCGAGGTGAAGCAGTCATCTCAGCGACTGGCATTGGAGCAGCTCGAGCGCACGCAGGCGCAGGTCGAGGTGGGCTTGATCGCGCCGGTGGAGGCGACCCAGGCCGAGGTGCAAGTTGCGGGCCGCGAGACGGACCTCATCGTGGCGCGCAACGCGCTCGATAACAGTCGCGACGCGCTGCGCGCGTTACTACGAGCCGATCGTCTGCCCGCCGGCTGGGATACCCAGCTCATCGCCACCGAAGAGCCCACTGTCGTAGCTACCGAGATCGACGTCAACGCGGCGATTCAGCAGGCCCGGGAACGCCGTGCTGAGCTCGCCGGGGCGCAGGCTACCATCAACGCACGCCAGGTAGAGGTGAAGGCAACCCGTAACGCGCTGCTGCCGAAGCTCGATCTCATTGGGCAGCTTTCAGCCAACGGAATCGGCGGTGACCTCATAGTCCGCGATGGATTCTTCGGCGGCGAGGTGATCGAGGTCATTCCTGGGGGCTACAACGACGCGGTCAAAGAGCTCTTGGGGCTCGACTTCACGAGCTGGAGCGCGGGGTTCAACATCACCATACCGCTGGGCAACAGCACTGCCGAGGGCAACTACGCGCAGGCGACGCTAAACGAGGAGCGAGCGCGCACAGAGCGACTCCGTACAGAGCAGCAGGTTGTGCTCGAGGTGCGACAGGCTGCCCGAGGAGTGCGTACTGCGTTCGAAGCGGTGAAGTCGACCGGCAAGACGCGCGAGCTTGCAGAGGAGCAGCTACGCATAGAGACAGACCGGTTCGGCGTCGGGATGTCGACGAACTTCGAGGTGTTGCAGTTCCAGGACCAGCTTGCCGTGTCACGCTCGCAGGAGCTGCGTGCTCGTATCGAGCACCGGCGGGCGACGGCGGAGCTAGCGCGCGCCACCGGCACGCTGCTCGACAAGTACGGCATCCGCATCCGGTAGGCTCGTCCGTAGCGGAGGCACATGATTTCGATGATCCGGAGTGCGCGGGTTGGAGGCGCGAACACCGTGCCACGTTCTCGCTCCCGCACGTGGGCGGCGTTCATCAAGGTCGAGCACACGCTGTTCTCGTTGCCGATGCTGATCGCAGGTGCCTTGCTGGCGAGCGGCGGGCAGCCAGCCTGGCGACCGCTCAGTTGGGCGGTGGTCGCAGGCATTGGCGCGCGCACTTTGGCGATGTCGCTCAATCGGCTGATCGACCGTCGCCTCGACGACGCCAACCCCCGTACACGGGACCGCGAGCTGCCGAGCGGTAACATGAGCGTGGCAGAGGGTTGGGTGATCGCCGGCGTCGGCCTGGCGATCTATCTGGTTGCGTGCAGCCGGTTACCGCCCTTGTGCTTGTGGCTTTCGCCGGTTCCGGTAGTCGTGTTCGTGGGCTACCCGTATTTGAAACGCGTCACACCCCTGGCACATTTCGGCATCGGCCTGGCCTTGGCGCTCGCTCCTTTGGGTGGCCACGTAGCGGTCACGGGCACCGTACAGGCGGCTGCGCCCGCCCTGTTCCTGGCGTTGTTCACCCTGCTGTGGGTTGCGGGGTTCGACATCATTTACGCCACGCTCGATGAGGGCTTCGATCGTGGCGCCGGCCTCCATAGCCTTCCTTGTCGCCTTGGCAGTGCGGCGGCGCTGCGGATTTCGGCCGCGACGCACACGGTTGCGGTCGGAGCGTTGCTGGTGCTGTACTTCGGCTACCTCGGCGGCATCGTGTCGGCGACGTTGCTGGTCGCCGTAGCGATCTTGTTGGCGGCGGAGCAGTGGTTAGCCGACCGCGTGAGTCTGGCGTTCTTCCAGATCAACATTGTTGTCGGGTTTGTCGTCCTGGCGTTCGTAGTCGCCGGGCTTTAGGGGATCTAGTGGCCTGTAACAGATGATCGTTGCATATCGCAGATGGGATTTGCGGGTGAGATCAAGGCGCGGGGAGGAGGGCGATGCTAGCAGGCCGTGATGGAAGTGTGGTGGGTCTGGCAAATGGGACTCACGGGCTAGGACAAGGATCGACGATGAGGCGATGCTGGAGCCATCGTCGAGGAGGAGAGACGCCGCCATCGCCCGTGACTCCCACTTGCCCTACAGGTTACGCCGCCAAGGGCGCGTCTCCGGCGTTGCCGCTCCTAGACGATGCGCACGGGCATCGCCTGCGACGCGGCGCCTTGGATCCGCGCCCTTGGTGGCGTAACCAGACCCATCACACTTCCATCACGACCTGCTGGGGCATCGTTGACGAGGCGCAACGCCGATATCGCCCACAACTGCCCATCTGTCCGCAGGATGGCGGCGAAATGGGCCCGTCTGCGGCGTTGCTTCTCCTCCAAGATGGGCCAACATCGTCTCGTCGTTGCGCCTGGCATCCGAGCCCATTTCGCCACCACGATATGCAACGATCATCTGTTACAGGCCACTAGTGCTGAAGAACTCTGGCGGATCTGGTTACAGCGGCCGCCGTCACTTGTTGGACAGGACGTCAAACGCTTGATACGGCACCTTCCAAACGGCGGAGAGTCAGGCCCGTGAGCGCTCGACCGCGGCGCATTCTCGTAGGCATGACCGGTGCGTCCGGAGCGCCTTACGCGGTGGCCTTGCTGAGACGTGACCTCGGCGAGGCGTACCTGGTGCTCAGTAACTGGGGCCGCATGGTGTTGAAAGAGGAAACCGGTCTGACGGAGAAGGACCTGCGTCCGCTGGTACGGCGGATCTTTTCGGACAAGGATCTTGCCAACGCCTTTGCGTCGGGCTCCAACTCATTCGATGCCATGGTGGTGATTCCGTGCTCCCTGAGCACCCTGGCGAAGATCGCCAACGGCTTGGCCGACTCGCTGATCACCCGCGCCGCGATGGTGGCGTTAAAGGAACGTCGCAGGCTGGTGCTGGTGGTGAGGGAGACCCCGTGGCCGACGAACGCACTGGAGAACGCCGTACGACTGTCACGTGACGGTGTGATCATCGTGCCAGCGTCGCCGCCCTTCTACCATCAACCTGCCGATCTCGAGCAACTCATCGAGCACTTCGTCGACAAGGTCGCGGCCACCCTAGGGGCCGAGACGCCTCGCGCCTGGCGGTCAGAGCAACTCGAGCCGGAGCCGGCGGAGTGAGCTTCACGGATCTACGCGGTTTCGTCGACGCACTCGAGCGCGCCGGTGAGCTGCGGCGCGTCCAGGCGAGCGTTGACCCGCATCTCGAGATCGCCGCCATTGCTGACCGGGTGGTCAAGGACGGCGGCCCCGCGTTGCTGTTCGAGAACGTCAACGACGCCAAGCACCCGTTGCTGATCAACTCGCTGGGGAGTGAGCGACGCATCCAGCTCGCTCTCGGGCGGCCGGCCGACGAGATCGGCGCGATGCTGTTGGCTACTGCCGAGGGGCTCAACCCACCGTCGCCGAAGGCGGTCTGGCGGCTGCGCTCCAACTTGATGCAGCTGCTGCCAATGCGGACGCGGCGCGTCCGCCGAGGGCCTTGCCAGGAGGTGGTCGAGGCGCCCGACCTGCACCAGTTTCCGGTGCAGACTTGCTGGCCTGAGGACGGCGGCCCCTTCATCACATTCGGCCTGGTGATTACCCGCGACCCGCTGACCGGCGAGCGCAACATGGGCGTCTATCGTCTGCAGGTTTACGATAACGACGTCACTGGCATGCACTGGCAAATCAACAAGGGCGGCGGGTTCCACTACGCGCGTGCCGAAGAGTTGGGCCGGTCGCTTCCGGTAGCAGTGGTAATCGGGGTCGACCCGGCGCTATTGCTGTCGGCGGTCGCCGCCTTGCCGGAGGGCATGGATGAGATCGCCTTCTCCGGCATCCTGCGAGGGGCGCCGTGCCCGATGATACGGTGCTCGAGCATCGACCTGGAGGTGCCGGCCAACGCCGAGATCGTTCTCGAGGGCGAGGTGGTGCCCGACGAGCGGCGGCTCGAAGGGCCGTTCGGCGATCACTTCGGCCACTACTCGCACGCGGCGCCGTTTCCGGTGTTCAAGGTGCGGCGCGTCACCCGCCGTCGCCGGCCCATTTACCTGTCGGCGGTCGTCGGGTTGCCGCCCCAGGAGGATAAGTTCATCGGTAACGCCACCCAGGACATCCTCGGGCCGCTCATCAAGCTCATTCACCATGAGATCGTCGATCTGTGGGCCTACTTCGAAGCCGGGTTCCACAACCTGCTGGTGGTCTCTGTGCGTCAGCGCTTCTACAAGGAGGCGGTGAAGACCGCCCTGGCACTGATGGGTACTGGGCAACTGGCGCTGACGAAGTGCCTTGTGCTTGTCGATGAGGGGGTACCGGTACGCGATTTCGGCGCCGTCCTGCGCGCCATGCGTGACAACTTCGAGCCCGAGAGAGACTTCCTGCTCCTGCCCGGCGTGCCGCTCGACACGCTCGACTTCACCAGCTACCGAATGAACCTCGGTAGCAAGATGATTGTCGATGCCACCAGCGGCCCCACGGAAGCGCTGCACGGTGCGCCCGGAGCCGATCATGAGGCTGTCCGAGCGGCGCTGGGCGGCGCCGCCGATGCGCCAGAAATGAGCGCTGTGTTACGCGATCCGACTCGATATTCGGCCGGCTCGGCCGACGAGCGGTCGGGTCGTGGCAATCGTATCGCCGATCCGCGTGCCATTGACAGGCGTGTAACGGCGTACCGGGTGCTCGAGGATTCGCTCATGCTGGTACAGGTGAGCGCCGAGGGTCGCGCTGTCGTCGAGCGGCTCGTCGATGTCGATCTGGGCCCGGTTCGGGTTGTTGCCGCGCTCAGCGACGACGTCGACCTGGACGATCCCGACCAGCGGCTCTGGGGCCTGTTCACCCGCTTCGATTGCGCGCGCGACGTTGTCTTCGAGCGCACCGAATGTCGCGGTCCATGGACTACCTGCTACGGGACGATGGGTATCGACGCCACCTTCAAGCCAGGCTACCCGGATCGGCTCGTGATGCCGGACGAGCTACTCGACAAGGTGAGCCGCAGGTGGGCAGAATACGGGCTAGACTAGGCTTCCCTCGGAGCCGACCGGAACGATGAGACGATCCAGCGACCCCCGCCTTCAACGCGTCATTGAGAAAGTCGCCGCGCGTGAGCGTCTCGACTCCGATGACGGAATGGCGATGCTGTCGACCAACGATGTCGTGGGTCTCGGGCGACTTGCCAACGCGGAAAAAGAGCGTCGTACCGGTGCGTTCGTGGGCTTCGTGCTCAACCGACAGATAAACCCAACGAACGTTTGCGTGCTGAGCTGTAAGTTCTGCGACTTCGCCGCCAAGAAGAACGACGATCACGCCTACGAGATGACGTTGGCGCAGATCCGCGAGCGGGTCCAGGAGCCCATTCGCGAGGTGCATATCGTCGGTGGGCTTCATCCGAATTGGCCGTTCGAGCGTTACCTCGAGGTGTTAGAGACCATTCGCGAAGCGAACCCCGAGGCCCAGATCAAGGCCTACACTGCTGTCGAGATCGACTTCTTCGCGCGGCGCGAGAAGATCTCCGTAGAGGAGGTGTTCGACCGTCTTCAAGAAGCCGGCCTGGTAGCCATGCCCGGGGGAGGCGCCGAGGTGTTCTCGGAGCGCGTTCGCCGGGAGATGTACCGCGGCAAGATTGGACACGAGCGCTGGCTCGAGATCCACGAGATCGCGCACGGTCGGGGGATTCGCACCAACGCCACGCTGCTATACGGCCATATTGAGACGTATGAAGAGCGCATCAACCACATGCTCCTGCTGCGCGCACTGCAGGACCGTACCGGTGGATTCTTCAGCTTCATACCCCTGGCCTTCCAGCTCGGGTACTCCAACATCGTCGACCGTCCGGCGTCTGCCCTCGAGGACCTCAGAACGATCGCTGCCGCTCGGCTACTGCTCGATAACTTCCCGCACATCAAGGCCTACTGGGTGATGCTCGGAGCGGAAACCGCGTCGATGGCGCTGCAATGGGGTGCTGACGACCTCGACGGCACAATTGGCGAGGAGCTCATTGCTCACGCGGCGTTGGCGAGCAGTCCGGCGGGCATGACCACGCAGAAGCTTACGAAGATGATCCGCGAGGCCGGCCGCCTACCGGTGCAACGCGATGCGATGTATCGGATCGTCGCGGTATACCCGCCACCGGACCGCACCGCCCACTGGTCGCAGCGGATGGAGATAGCCAACGGTGAACCGATTGCGTTGCGCGGCAAGGTTGCCGAGCCGGTGGCCGTGGACGTCGAGCACCATGGACTGCATACCTGGGACCTGCTCGGAGAGAGCGCCCGCGACGTACGACGCCTGGCCCAGACTCCGGCGACCGTCCAAGGCGCGCCGGAGGTGCCTGCCGACGTCTCGCTCGCCGGCGAGTCCGAAGTGAGAGTTGCGAGCTCCCCATGAGCCCACTGAGGGTTGCGCGGATCCCGTACCTGAACTCTGTCCCCTTCTATCAGCACGTTGATGACGGCACCTTTGATCTCATCGATTTGCCGCCACGTATGCTCGGAAAGGCAGCGCGCCGCGGTGAGATTGACGCCGGCATCATGTCGCTGTGCGATTCCTTCAGGAGTCCGGAGTTCACGACGCTGGGCAGCCTCTGTGTGGCGTGCGATGGGCCGGCCCATTCTGTGTTGCTGTTCTCGCGCGTATCACCGGATCAACTCTGCGGCGCGAGCGTAGCGGTAACGGGACAGACCAGCACCTCGTATCCGCTGCTGCGACTTGCTGCTGGAGCGACGCTACGACGTGGGTGCTGCACGCTACGTACGCCGCGAACAGGCTATCGACGACGACGAAGCGGTCCTGTTGATTGGCGATGCAGCACTCAAGGAGGCGGCCTCCGGAGGACTCGTACCCGGCGCGCGCGACTACGGTGCGGTGTCCATGAGCCTGACCGGTGGGCGCTGGAGTCAGGCGCTTGATCTGAGTGCCGCGTGGAAACGGTGGCAGGGACTGCCGTTCGTGTTCGCGAGGTGGGTGGTTCGCCGCGAGGCAACGTCGGCCGCGAGCGCCGAGTTGCTCGATCGCCTGGCCACCTCGCTCGATCAGAGCCTGCGCGACCTACATCCACTTGCCGTCGCACACGGCGGTCAGGCTGGGCTCGATGCCGTCGCGGCCTATGCCTACCTGATGGGGTTCACTTATCGGCTCGGCGCGCCGGAGACCGAAGCGATCGAACGCTTTCGCGTCCTGCTATCGGAATCACCCTGGTGGGAGGAGCGCCGTCCGGTGCACCGTTCGGAGACCACGACGTGACCGCACCCGGCCTGGTTACCAAGGCCTCGGACGTGATGCGCGCTTCACGTCGGAAGGCAGCTAAGTTGGGCAGCAACACGGCCGCCGGTGCCGCCCCAGGCTGCGTGCTGGGTGATCTGCTGACCCAGGGCACGCGCTCGGTCCGATCCGAGGAGATTCGCGAGAAAGTCGACGATGGCGCGCGCATCACTCCGCAGGAAGGCCTGTGGTTGCTTACCCAGGCACCGTTGGCGGAGCTTGGCGAGTTGGCCAATGTCTGGCGTTATCGCCACAACCCAGAGCGCCGCGTAACGTTCGTGATCGACAGCAACCCGAACTACACCAACTTCTGCGACGCCGATTGCCTGTTCTGCGCCTTTTACCGTAAGCCCGGCGATGCCAAGGAGGGGTACGCGCAGACGATCGATGAGCTCATGGATACGATCGGAAGGTCGGTCGAGCTTGGCGCGACGACCGTGCTCCTTCAGGGTGGGTTGTACGACGAGCTGCCGTTTTCGTATTACGTCGACGTGACGAGAACATTCCGGGAGCGCTTCCCCGACGTCCATCCGCACCTGTTCTCGGCGCCGGAGATCGGCAAGATGCGCGAGGTGTCGGGACTCGACTACGACGACATCTTTCGTGCGCTGGGCGACGCTGGCCTTACGACGATGCCAGGTGGCGGCGCCGAGCTGCTCTCTGACCGGGTGCGCGCTCGCATTTCTCCCAAGAAGCAGAGCAGCCTCGAGTGGCTCGAAATCCATCGAGCTGCACATCGGCAGGGGTTGCGAACGACTGCCACGCTGATGTATGGGCATGCGGAGCAGCCGGCCGACGTTATCGAACACATGGAGTGTTTGCGCCGCGTACAGGACGAAGCTGACGGGCAGGGGTTCACGGCGTTCATTCCGTGGTCGCACAAGGCTGTCAACACGCCGATGGAGCGCCAGTTTCCCGATAGCGTCGGGCCGTCCGTGTACCTTCGGGTCCTGGCTCTGGCGCGCCTCTACCTCGACAACGTTCGCCACATACAGGCCTCATGGTTCTCAGAGGGCAAGAAGGCCGGTCAGGTGGCGCTCCAGTTCGGGACAGACGACTTCGGTGGTACGTTGATCGAGGAGAACGTGTTGCACGAAGCGGCGCACGATGTGAGAACTACCACCGAAGAGACCATCGAGCTCATCCGTGAGTCTGGGTTCACACCGGCGCGTCGGAAAACTCCTCTCTACGATGTGGTCGAGACGTACTGAGCCGAGGTTGCCCGGTCGGCGTGCGGCGGTGCTAAGGTCGCCGGCCGTGCTGTGCGCGGGGCTCGTTTCTGTCTTGCTCGCCGTCGCGGCGTGCGGTGGACGCGATGCATGGCTACACGACCCGTTGCCGGAGCGCGGCCCGGTGATCGATCCTGCTCCGCTGCCGGCCCATGCGCCGCGAGTTCGGTTGACTACCACGGTGGGTGACATCGTGGTGGCCTTGTACGAGGATCGAGCGCCGGTGAGCGTCGCCAACTTCCTGCGCTACGTCGACGAGGGGTTCTACGACGGCACAATCTTCCATCGCGTCGAGCCGCCGTTTGCCCTCCCCGTCATCCAGGCAGGTGGCTATGACGCGGATCTGAATGCACGGCCGACGCACGATCCGGTTGTCAGCGAGGCTCACAACGGCCTTGCGAACCTGCGCGGTACGGTGGCGCTTGCCCGTCGGGGAAGCGATATCGATAGCGCGACTTCACAGTTCTTCATCAACTACCTCGACAACCCGAGTCTCGACCACGCCGGGACCGATCACCCGGGGTACACGGTGTTCGGGCTGGTCGTCGAAGGGATCGAGGCCGTCGATCGGATCACTCTGGTGCCGACAGCGCCGGAACCTGGCACGACCTTGGGATACATGCCGATGGTTCCACTGGTGATCGACAGCGCACGACGCGATCCCTAGTGCTCCTGATCATAAGTACGGTGACGTTTGTGGCGCGCGCGACCGGGGCGAATTGTAGGAGCGGCGACGAGGGCGATGCTGGGTGTATCGTCGAGGCGCCGCGACGCCGGAGGCGGCCGGTCCCGCCGTCACCCGGAAGGCTGGGACGATATAGGGGCAATCTCGGCGTTGCGATTCGTCGACGATCGGAGAGGATCGCCATTCTCATCGCGCCTTGAGCTTGCCCCTATCTCGGCCCAGCAATATGCAACGAACCTCTGACTCAGGCCACTTCTAAGAGAAGGCCTAGTTCGGTCAAGGGCAATGTGGTGCCCAGCGAAGAATCGATCTGCACGCCATGCTCCTATTCGCACTCTGGTGGACGAGGATTCAGGTCGTCCGGTGCATTCTGGGGTCCGTCCCGATTCGAGGCGCTGCAATCTAGCTGCCGAGCTCGAAGCTCGTAGTGACCTTCGCAGTCGCCCGGACCGGGCGGTCAGATCGATAACCGTTGGGTCGCGTCGCCCTACCGACCTCCTGGTTGCGGGTTAGTTCATGCTGCTGAAACCTCTACAGGTGCGCGCAACGGTTCGTACTCGTCTCCACTCAGCCACAGTCGGTGCAGCACAACGGCGAGACGAGGGCGATGCTGGGTGTATCGTCGAGGCGCCGCGACGCCGGAGGCGGCCGGTCCCGCCGTCACCCGGAAGGCTGGGAGCGTCGACATACGCCATAGGGGCAATCTCGGCGTTGCGATCTGACGCTCGTATTGCTGGATGTTGCCCGTCAGCATGGCGATCGTTTCAAGCACCGGCTCGAGCGCTCCCTTGAGCCGCTCCGGTATGTGCTCTGGCGCGGTGCGCGCGAACGCCGGCGTCGAGCACCTGGGAATACGACAACCGGCCGACTTGACCGCACCACGCACATGGCTCACCAACTGCGTGCCTCTTTACCAGAGCATCTCGGCTCCGAATCACGGCTAGATCCGCTCGCGCTTGTCTGCCTCGATGCTGCACCGTCTTAAGCAGCTTTGGGTCCATTCTGCCCACTCGTGCCAGGTGCTCGGCATCCAACCGGTCGGTCTTGTCGTGCTCGCCATAGATCAGCTTCAGCCGCCTCGGGTTAGCCACCAGCACCTCATGACCCAGTTGCTTCAACTGCTCACTCATCCACGGCGAGCGCGTTCCAACCTCCAGCACTACTCGAGCGGGCTCCTCGCACCCGAACCGCCTCGCCAGCCCCTCCGGGCTCGTCCTCACCCGCCCTTCCTCCATCACCCTGCCCTTACTGTCGAGCACGCACATACGGCTGTACCGGTCGCTTACGTCCAGTCCAATCGTTACACTTGCTCGGCCAACCTCCTTGGGCTTCGAGCCCGTTACGTTTGAAGAAACGTTTGCAGAGCCGTCAGGCTACTGCGTTCAGGAGGTTGGCCTTCTCATCTCATCTAGTAGAGGTCGACCGCCGGTACCGTGGCCAGAAGCCCGGCAGCTCGAGCGTGTTCGAACAGACGCTCGATGGCCCGTTGCCCGGCTACACCCATGTCGAGGGTTGCCGCATTGACGTATCGGTAGACATACTCCTCGAGGTCATCGCGGGCCAGACCGCGCGCGTAGCTTGCGGCGAAGTCGAGGGCTGCCTCCGGATGCTGGAATGCGGCGTGCACGCTATGAGCAAACGCGTCGGCGACCGCCTCCTGAACCGGTGCGGCAAGATCGCGGCGCATAGCTACCACTCCGAGCGGTAGCGGTAGCTGCTCGCGCTCGGCCCACTCCATCGCCGGTTCGAAGAGCGCGTGTAACCCCATACGCTCGTACAGCAACTGCCCTTCGTGAATGATCAGTCCGGCGTCCACCTCACCGGCGACGACCGCGTCGAGGATGGCGTCGAATCGCATCTCGACCTCCTGATAGGTCGTGCCGGCGTAGTTGCGCAGAAGCATCCGGGCGGTTGTCAAGGCTCCGGGGATGGCCACCGTGAGTCCTGAAAGTGGTGTGTCGGTGCCCGCGCTCGGAGGTCGGGTACCGACCACGAGTGGTCCGTACGCGTCGCCGAAGCTGGCCCCGCAGCGCAACATCCGATAGCGGTCGGCGAACGTCGGGTAGGCGCCCACAGAAATCGCGCTGAGATCGAGGCGACCATCCTCGGTAGCTCGATTCAGCGACTCGATGTCGGCGAACTCCAACTCGGCGTCGAGACCGCGTCGCTCCAACTCGGCGCGCAGCCCCCATGCCATGAACGCGTCGTCGGGGTCGGCGCTTTGCCCGATTCGGAGGATCTGTGACATCGCTTCCGGAAGTCCTATGCCCGGCTCGGGTCCGCACGGGGTGCTGGCGACTGTTTCGCGGGCACTGTAGTTTAGCTGCTCCCGCCAACCCCGTCTGATTCCCAATGAGTTCGATCGAAGCCCCTACATCGAGAGCGTCTGCGGCTGAGGAGGGGGATCTCCTCGCCTGGCGCGAAGAGTTCCCGATCCTCGAATCGTCGTCCTATCTGATCTCGAACTCGCTCGGCGCGATGCCGCGCGGGGTGCCCGCGGCGCTCGCCGGCTACGCAGACACGTGGGCGACCCGAGGTGTGGGTGCTTGGGAAGAGGAGTGGTGGCTCTTGCCAGAGGAGGTCGGCAACGCCATCGGCAACGTTATCGGGGCACCGCCTGGCACCGTGTCGACACATCAGAACGTTACGTTGGCGTCAGCCGTGCTGGCGTCGTGCTTTGACTTTTCATCAGAGCGTAACCGCATCGTTTGCTCCGAGCTCAACTTTCCGTCGATCGTGCAGATGTATCGTGGCCACGAGCGCCACGGAGCGCAGCTGCATCTCGTCGCGTCGCCGGATGGTTTCGAGGTGCCTACAGAGGCGATGGTCGCTGCGATCGACGAGCGCACCGCGCTGGTGCCAATCTCGCACGTCATCTTCCGCGGTAGCTACTTGCAGGACGTCGAAGCGATCGTTGCCCGCGCCCACGAAGTTGGAGCGAGCGTCGCCCTCGACATCTATCAGTCAGCCGGTGTCATGCCTATCGACGTCATCGGCATGAACGTCGACTTTGCGGTGGGCGGGGTGCTCAAGTGGCTCTGTGGAGGCCCCGGGGTGGCCTACCTATACACGCGCGCCGACCGCATGGCCGAGCTCGAGCCTGCGCTCACAGGGTGGTTCGCGCGGCGCGAGCCGTTTGCTTTCGATCCGCACGACATGAACTACCGAGACGATGCGTGGCGGTTTCTGAACGGCACGACCCACATTCCATCGCTGTCGGCCGCGGTGCCCGGACTGGATATCATCGGTCGTCTCGATCTTGCGAGCGTGCGACGTAAGTCGCGCCGCCAAACGCAGTTGATCATCGAGGAGGCCAGCGAGCGCGGCTGGCGCGTCAACTCGCCATTGTCGACCGAGCGCCGTGGCGGGCACGTCACCGTCGATGTTCCCGGCGCCGATCGCGTGGCGCAGCAACTGATGCAGCGTCGCATAATGGTCGACTATCGGCTGGGTGCGGGTATTCGCATGGCGCCACATTTTTACACCATGGACGCTGAGATCGAGCACGCGCTCACGACTATCGACGAGCTCGCGCGTCAGTAACCGCGTTGGCGATCGACCAGATTGGCTAGCGGCGTACCCTCGACGAAGCGGCGGTAGTTGTCGGCGAACTCGGTGGCGATCGAGTCGACCTCACTGGGGCCGGCTATGTGCGGCGTAACCCACGCCCGTGGCTCGGTCCACAAGGGGCTCTCGTCGGGCAGCGGCTCGTGCTCGAAAACGTCCAAGACGGCGGCTCCGAGCACGCCGTCGCGCAGCGCCAGTATGAGGGCCTCCTCGTCGATGAGCTCGCCTCGCGAGACGTTGATCAACACGGCGCCCGGGCGCATCTGAGCCAGAACATCGGCGTCGATCATGCCGCGCGACTCCTGCGTCAGCGGTAGGGTTAGCACCAGCGCGTCGCAGGCCGGCACCATTTGCCGCCAGTTTCGCGCGTCGTAGACGTGACGGACATGTGGTACCGGCCGGGCGGTGCGACACACTCCCGAGATCTCGGCGCCGAAAGCAGCGAGCCGCTCGGCGACGACCTGCCCGATCGATCCGAGCCCTATCACTCCGATATGGGAATCCTGGAGTAGCGGGCGCGGTTGACCGTTCCACACGCCGCGATCCTGATCGCGCCGGTAGTCCTCGATGGCGATGAGCTGATGCAGCAGGTACCCGACCACGTACTCGGCCATCTGAGTTCCGAAGCGCCCCAACGACCGGGTCAGCTGCACGTCCGCCGAGAGGTCGTCGCGGCCGAGCAGGCCGTCGACGCCGGCGCCCATGACGTGAATCCACTCGAGCGCCTGGAGCTGACCAAGCGCGCCCGGCGGCGGGGACCATGTGAGCAAGGCTCGCGCCTCCGAAGGTTTCGCTCGGACGGCGCCGGAGCGCACTTCCACAGGTACGCCGGGAAGCCGCTGCATGAGCGCCTTGCGATAATCCTCTGCCCTAGAGTGCCAGACGAGGATCGGAGCGATCTGCTCGATGTCCGGCTCTAGCCTGGCGACATTCTCGTCGGCTAGTGTCAACTATTTGCTCCTTGCACGACCCGATGATAGCGTAGCTAGCCTTGCCGCTAGTGTCTTGCCGATCTTCACCCACACGCGTCGGAGGATCCACGAATGAAGTTCAACGAGCGCCGCGTCGACGAGGTGGTCGTCATCGACCTGAGCGGCAAGCTCACCCTCGGCTCAGGCGATGTTCAGCTTCGCCAGATCATCCGTGATCTTCTCGATCGTGGCGAGAAGAAGATCGTGCTCAACCTGGATAAGGTCGGCTACATGGACAGCGCCGGTGTGGGGGAGTTGGTGGCGAGCTTCACCACCGCGCAGAGCCAAGACGCCGCGATGAAGCTGCTGAACCTGACCGCGAAGATTCGCGACTTGTTGCAGTTCACGCAGCTGATATCCGTGTTCGAGAGCCATACCGATGAGGCGGAAGCGGTAGCGAGCTTCGAATAGAGGTTTGACGCCGTCGGCGCTGGCAAGGTCTCGCTCGGTAGCCGCCGCGGGGCGGGTTCGAATGGCTGGCCGAAGCTCATCAGACGGGGGCAGGCGATGCAC
Organism: Acidobacteriota bacterium; assembly: GCA_965205505.1. Classification (GTDB taxonomy): domain Bacteria; phylum Acidobacteriota; class UBA890; order UBA890; family WLXD01; genus DASCOT01. The sequence continues at coordinate 887,574 of CBDBHB010000008.1, read as the reverse complement.
GAGTTTCGGCTGACACCGTCGGCGCCGTTCGGATTCGAGACGACCGCGATGTTCATGTCCCCGGGGGCGGGGGAGGTGGTCGATGTCTTCGACGGCAAGCGCTTCACTCGTCTCGTCGACGTCAGCGGTCGCATGCGCCTCGTGCTGGTCAGTAGCTTGGGTACCGGGCAGCGTCCGGAGTTGATCGTCACCCTGATGAACGGCACCGAGCGCGACGAGCCCGGCGTAGTAGCGCTGTTATCGCGGATGATGGGCATGGGCTTCGATCCGGGCCCGTTCTACAAGCTCTGTCGCAAGGACCAGGGCCTGTACGGGCTTTCCTCCGACTTTTACGGCCTACGCCCCACCCAGAGGATGCACCCGTTCGAGTCCATCACGCTAGCAGTCGCGAGTCGTCCCGGGCTGCATTTTTTCCGCGCCAGCGTCTCCAAGGTTGCCGAGGCCGTGAGCTACCGCGTAGCGTACGCTGGCGATACGTTCTTCGCTTTTCCGACGCCGCGCGTGGTTGCCAAGGTAACGCCGGAGGAGATGGTCCAGGTGGACTTCAGCCTGGCACAGGCTCGCCAGCTGCACACAATCGCTCAGGCCGCGATGAGCGGCCAGTTGGACATCATCGGGCTGGCGCGAGCCCCGTTGGAGACGTTGGTCGATCGACTGGCGATGTACGACGGCGTCGGCTTGTTGGGGGCCCAACTCACCGCCATCATCGGTTACGGTCGGCTGGATTGCTTTCCCTCCGCCGATCCCCTGCTGCTTGAGTGGCTGGGGAACAACTATGGATCCGGCACGCCACTCGAGCCCTTCGAGGCCGATCAATGGGCCGAGGGCTGGGGCAACTATCGCGGCCTGGCTGCGTTCCACATATACGCCGAGCTGATGGCGAAAGGTCGCCTTTGATGGCGCGCATTCAGCCAGGACGTGGTCGCGCCGGGCGTTCGAGCGCCGTGCAGACAGCCGTCGATGCGTTCCGCGACTACCTCGGTCAGCAGGGGCTCCGGTTCACCCATGAGCGCGAGGAGGTGCTCAGCGAGTTTCTGCAACTCGATACGCACGTGGAAGCGGAGGAGCTTCTCCTCCGGCTACGCGCCGCGGGCTCGGCAGTGTCGCGCGCGACGATCTACCGCACGCTCGACCTGCTGGTACAGGCCGGACTAGGTCGCAAGGTCCGGCTCGGCACAGACCATTACTACTACGAGCATGTTCTGGGGGCGCGACAGCACGAGCACATGATCTGCGTCGGCTGCGGCAAGATCATCGAATGGTTCGATCGGCAGCTAGACGAGGTGCTGGAAAGGAACCTCGAGCGTCAGCGGTTCGTCGCTACTCGCTACACCGTGCAGGTATTCGGCTATTGCTACGACTGCGCGCCGCGCGAGGCGAGCGTCTCGAGCTCGGATCGCAGCCACCGAATATAGGTCCGATGGTGGGGCCGTCTGTCAATCGCGCGCCGGCACAACAGCGCAACCCGCTCACGGACACGACTCCAGTCTTGCCGTAGAGGCGCCGGAAGCGGTAGGTAGCACGGCTCCTCGTCGAGAAAGAGCGGGTCGCGTGCGAGTGTCCAAATATCGCACTGCACTTCGCCGTGCGGCACCAACCCCAGTCCCTGCAGCAAGTGCGTGAGCTCGTGAGCCACTGTGTAGTGCGAGGGCAGGCGGCGGCGCAGATCGAAACGAACGATCATGTCCTCGAGTACCGCGATCCCATCGGCGCAACGCGTAATACCGATCGTGACGGCGTGATCGTCGAGCTCCGGAAACTGCAGCAGGCATCGATCGATGCGCTTCAAGAGCGCGTCGGCGCGCCGATGCTGCATTAGAGGGCGGGTAGGGCGTGCTCGGGCGCCGAAGAGCGATAGTTGCGATCTCACTTTGCACTCGTCATCGCGCCGTTGGGGGGTCGCCGCATTGCATCCTGGCCGGCGGCATTACAGGATCCTCCTATACGAAGCTGGTGTCCTGCGTCGGGACACTAGCCTACCGGAGGCCGTGAGTGCGCCGTCTGATTGTGTTCGCCCTTGCCGCCATCGTCGTCTCGGCCTGTCAGAACTGGGATCTGATGCGGCCGCTGGACACCGACGGAGAGGCCGGCAGGGCCTTCACTCGCCTGGGTTCGGCGAGTCGGGTACCGCTGACCAACGCGGTCGCGCTGCGCCGCCTCGAGCGCATTGCCGCGGTGAATGGCCGTGAGCGCCTAGAGTTGGTAGAGGGCTTTCTCGACGAGTTTCCGGAGGCGAGGATGTTTAGTCGCGTCCATGAGCTCAGGGGCGAAGCGCATCTCGCTGTGGGCGACAACGAGGAAGCCGCGAGTGCCTTCGAACGGGCGCTGATGCTCACCCGAACAGACCTTCTGGGCATCCCGATCGAGAGCTCCCTTCCGTTGCAGTTGGGGCTGGCGATGGCCAGCGCTGGGGACCTGGCAGGTGGCATCACGATGCTACTGCGCGCCAGCGTTGCTGATCGCAGCGAGCAACTCGACCAGGCGCTGCGCTGGGCGTACTCGATCGATTCTTCAAGCGCGGCGAGTTTCGAGGAGTGGTTCCGGCAAGGGCGCGATCTCGTCGCGTTGACCGCGCCGGACTTCTCGCTGCCCGGGCTCCAGCAGCCGGAGGTTGAGTTACGCTCGGCGCTTCACGGGGCGACGCTACTGAACTTCTGGTCGCCGACCTGACTGGCGTGCCGTGAGGAGTTCCCTCACCTGGACGCCATCTACCGCGACCTGTCGCCTCAGGGACTGGCGATCATCGCCATCGATGTTTCCAACGATGTCGAGCGGACGCGGCAGTTCTACGACGACAACGGCTTCTCCATTCCGGCGGCGTTCGATCCCGGACAGGAGATTTCGGCGGGCTCGTATGGCGTCATCGCAACGCCGACGAACTACCTGCTGGATCAAGACGGACGCATCGTTTGGCGGCACTATGGCTACGAGCGTGGCGACGAGGCCGATGTGCGACGTGAGATTGCAGCACTGCTCGCCAAGGCCGACTGAGGCAGCAGCCCGCGACTCAGGCGCTACGGCGTCGCCGGTTCCGCCTGCTTTCGACACGCATCTCTTCGATGATCACGAAGAACGCGTCGACCAGATCCTCGGGCCACTCGGCGCCGCGGCCATCGGCGATCATGTCGCGCGCGACCTCGTGGGAGAAGGCCGGGCGATAGCTGCGGTCCGAGGTCAGCGCGTGCCATACGTCGCAGAGCGAGATGATCTGGGAGCCGACCGGAATATCGGTGCCCGCCAGCCCGTGTGGATACCCGGTACCATCCCAGCGTTCGTGGTGCTGTAGCACCAAGGGGACGACGGCCTTCAACGCTGGAAGTGGTTTGAGGATCTGTGCTCCGATCTCCGGGTGTTGCTCGATCTGCATGCGTTCGCGTGTCGTTAGAGCCCCGGGCTTCTTCAGGATGTCGTCGGGGATCCCGACCTTGCCGATGTCGTGTACAAGCGCACCCACCTCTACAGCGAGGGCCTCGCGTTCGGTAAGGTCGACCGCCGAGCAGAGTCGACGGGTCAGATCGGATACCTCCAGCGAATGCGTGCGCGTGTAGCTGTCCTTGGACTCCACCGCTTCCATCAGCGCCCGCAGCGATTGTTGCACGGCGGCGCTGTCAAGCTCCTGCTCCTCCCTGCGGAGCATGCTGTCGAGAACCTGACGCAGCGCGTTGCCCTCCCCCGGTATCAGCCGCCGCGCGTTTACAGCGATCATTGCCTGGTACACGCGGTCGTCGCTCTCGTCACCCACGCCCGCGGAGTGGATCTGATTGCCGCCCTCGCCCTTGGCGACGTACATGGCGCGATCTGCTGCGTCCATGAAGCTATCGGCCACCTCGCCGTCCTCCGGGAATGTCGCGATGCCGATCGACACCTGTACGGAACACTGCATCTCTTCAGGCAGTTCCTCGAGCAGGATCAACACTCGCTCGGCGCGCTCGATGGCGGCCTTCTTGTCGAGCGGCACGAGCGCGAAGAACTCGTCGCCGCCATAGCGACAGATCGAGTGGGCCATTGGCAACGCCCGCGCCAGCCGCTGGCCGACCTCTCCGATGACCTGATTGCCGACCATATGCCCGTGACGATCGTTGATTGTCTTGAGGTTGTCGATATCGACCATCACGAGCGAGAGCGGTTTCGCGTGTTCCTTCTTGGCGTGCTCGATCAACGCCTCGTCGAGCTCCTGACGGAACGTGGAGAAGTTGAGAAGTCCGGTGAGTCCGTCCAGACGCGTCCGCCGTCGCATCTCCTCGACGAGGTCACAACCCTGCAAGTAGCCGGCCACCATCAAGGCGGCGGCCTTGCAGAAAGTTCTCTCCTCCTCCTGCAAGGTGAAGTCCTCACAGGCATCACGCAGGAAGAAAGCTCCCACCACAACCTCGCTGTGCATCACTGGAACCACGAACCAACTGCGGAACCGGTGTGCCGCCGGAAGATGGTGGCGCACTTTCTCCCAGAGCTTCGAGGGTTGGTTGGCGTGCAGCTCAGTGATCTCCCCAGTGGAGAGTGTTTCCTCGAGCTCCGGATAGTGCCGCAGAGCCAGTAGCAGCTGAACGCTCTGTTCCCCGTCCTCGGAACAGGCGGCGAGGTAGGCGTGTCGATCTCCCTCATTGAAGATCAGCGTCGAACACCGCTCGGCGCGCACCGTTTCACGTAGCTTCATGTTCACCGAACGCAGCACGCCTTGCGGATCGCCGGATGACAGCGCCAGCTGGCCGATTTCCAGTAGGGCCCTGGTGCGGTCTCGCTCCGACGCCACCTGATGGTAGCGATGCACCATCTTGCGGTTGACGTCGGTGATGTGGTTGTACCGGTGTTGCTCCCGACGACGTGCCTCATCGGAGATCGTGCCGAAGAACAGACCGACGCCGAATAGGAAGGGCAGGCGGATGAGCAGATCAGTTTGCCGCAACAGCAGGCTGCCGTGATCGGCATACATCATGCCGAAGTAGACCGAGCAAACCAGCATGGTGGCGACCACGGTGTGGCCGAACTGGCTGCTGATTCCGGCGATGATCAGCACCAAGAAGAAGAACAGGAAGAAGTCGTTCGTCGCTTCACCAGTAAACGCCACCGCGACGGTCACGAGGACAAGATCGGCGAGCGTGATCGGCCAGCGCAAGCGTTCCCACCGGCCAGAGCGCACCGCAATGCCGTAGCAAGAGAGGCTGGCCATCAAGACCAGCACCATCGCGATCTGTTGCCACGGCGCCACCGGTTCGCCGTTGCCATAGAGCACCAAATAGGCGGCGCCGATCAGCACGGTGCAGCGGGTCATGACGACGCCGGCAAGCTGGCGATCTTCGACGGTAGCGGACGCCTTCGCTGCCCGGCCCTCGGTGGCGACACTTCGACTCAAGATAACACTCTATTGACTATTAACAATTATTATTAAATAGTATACGTTGCTATAATGGATTAAAGAAATCTAATAAAGCAATATTGTTCTGTTAACCATGTAATAAGATATTCATGACCACATGTGGCCGCACGGATGGAAAGCGGCTCCTAGCAGGCCGTGGTGGCAGTGTGGCGGGCCTGGTTGCCGTAACCCTTTGGGCGATAGGGGGTTGCGCGCGTATGCTACGTCGTTCGTCGTCGACGATGGGGTAACCATCGTTTCCTCCTCTCTCCTTGCCTCCGCCCGCAAAACCCTGTCGCCAGACCAGCCACACTTCCACCACGGCCTGCTATGGGATACTTCTGGGTTCTGGAGCCTGCCCACCCCGTATTCCGACAGCGACGTGCCGCCCCGATCGAGCGTGTTGAGTCTGTGCTACGCGGCTATTGACCGACGGAGCTGTTCGGCGCGACGAGTGAATGGCTCCCGACGGTAGCGGGCCGGCCCCGGCAGACGCGGCGGGGCGCGAGACCTTCTCGTCCGGCTGGGGAATGATCTTCGCCCTGCTGGGGGTGTCGATTGGCCTCGGCAACTTCTGGCGCTTCCCTTACATGATGGGCATGTTCGGCGGAGGAGCGTTTCTCGCGATCTACCTGCTCATCGTCGTCGTGGTGGGTGTTCCGGCGCTGCTCGCCGAGCTCACGCTGGGGCGAGCTACAGGTCGGGGGCCGGTCGAGGCGTTCGTTCGTGCCGGGATTCCGGCCGGGCGGCCGATCGGGCACCTATTGTTCGTTGGCGTCGCGATGGCGATGACCTACTACCTCGTGGTGCTTGGGTGGTTGCTGGCCTACCTCGTGATGTCATTGGGCTGGGCCGTCGGCTTCAACGAGCTGTCGACCGAGACCTTTGCCGCCCTGCATGCCCGATGGCCGGTACAGATGCTGTGCTCGGCGGTAGTTGGTGCCGCGGCGGCGGCGGTCGTATCCAAGGGCGTTCGCCAGGGTATCGAGCGCATCAGTAGCTTTGTCCTGCCGGTGTTCGGTGTGCTTACCCTCGGTCTCGTCGCATGGTCGCTGTCGCTGCCGGGGGCGGCCGAAGGATTCCGCTATCTGTTTACCTTCGACTGGCGGGCGCTTACGCCGTTGGCGGTGATGGCCGCGGTTGGGCAAGCGTACTTTTCTCTTGGACTCGGTGGAACGTTCTTGGTGATCTACGGTTCCTATCTGCCTCCCGACGCGCCGTTGCCTCGGCGGGTGATCTCCACCGCGGTAGGCGACGTCGCAGCCAGCATCCTGGCGGCGCTGGTAGTCATACCGGTCGCGTTCGCCTACGGGCTGTCACCGGCGACCGGTCCGCCGCTGCTCTTCGAGGTCATGCCGGCCGCGTTCGTCGCCATGCCGGCCGGACCCATCTTCGGTGCCCTGTTCTTCCTCGGCCTCCTGTGTATCGCCTTCCTGTCCGGTGTAGCCGCGGTCGAAGTGCTGGTCGGATCATTGGCCGACTCTCGTGGCTGGAGCCGCAGCCGTTCGGCGTGGGCGATCTCGGCGTTGCTCGTCGTGGCGGGGCTGCCGGCGATGCTGTCGCTCGACTACATCGTCTGGAGCGACCTCTTGTGGGGCTCGACGATGCAACCGGTGGGCAGCGTGGCCGCCGTCGTGGCCCTGGCCTGGGGGCTGGGCTTGCCGTCGGTACGTCGACAGCTGGAGGAGGCGGGCGTGGTGCCGAGGTGGATCAACGCGTGGTTCTTCTGGGTGCGCTACGTGGTCCCGGTGGCGGTCCTGATGACGCTACTCTCTGGTTGGCTGGGTTAGTGTCCTGTGCACGTACTGGTTCTTGACAACTACGATTCCTTCACCTGGAACCTGGTGCAGATGATGTCCGCGCAGGGGGCCGAGTGCACTGTGTGCCGGTCGGATGCCGTCACGCTCGATGAAGTTGCGGCCTTACAGCCGGATCGCATCGTGTTATCGCCAGGTCCTTTCGGCCCGGACCGGACCGGCGTCTGTTCGGAAGTGGTCGCCGGCCTGTCTGGGCGAGTGCCCACCCTCGGCGTATGCCTTGGAATGCAGGTCATCGCGGTCGCGGCGGGCGCTCGTGTGGAGCCCTCCGGCGTACCCATGCACGGCAAGAGACGTTTGGTTCGCCATCGCGGCGCCGGGGTGCTACGCGGGCTGCCGAGCCCGTTGCTCGTGGGCCTCTACCACTCGCTGGTTGTTGATCCGGGCAGCGTCGATCATCGCTTGGAGGTCACGGCGACCAGCGACTGCGAGAATATCATCATGGGATGCCGGATGGTTGATCGGCCGGCCGAGGGCGTGCTCTTTCACCCCGAGTCGTTCCTAACGGACGCGGGCGACCGCGTGCTCGCGAACTTCCTGGACGGGGCGGGTGTGGTCGGATAAGCCCGCCGCCGAGGCTCTGGCAGCCACGCGGTCGATGTTGCTGGATCGATTGCCGGTCTTGGAACAACGCGGCACAGTGGCGAGCATTGCGCTGCGCGCCGAGTGCTCGGCGGTTCGCCTCGCCGATGCGTTGCATGATGAGCCCGGGTTCGTATGGCTCGACGGGGCCGGGCCGGGGCGCACCCTGTTCGCCATCGAACCGGTGGCGGTCCTGTCTGCGCACGGCTCGTCGACGACGTTGCGCCACGACGCCCAAAAAGTGCGCCTGCCAGTGGACGCGTTCGGTGCTGTCGAGGCGTTGCTCGGCGTGCTTCCCGCGGGAACGCGCCTGTTCGGCTTCCTCGGCTATGAGCTCGCTGCGCTGCTGGAGGAGTTGCCGACTCTCCCGGCTGCGGATGCTGCAGTGCCGGACATGCACCTGGGCATTTACACCGCCTGGCTCGAGGGGCGCGGCGAGCAATGGCGCCTGATCGGCGCGGCCGTCGGTGGGCGTATGGAGATGTTGCAGTCACGGGTCGAGAAGCGTCTCTGCGAGGCCGCCGAGGTCGACAGCCGGGATGGCGGGCCGGCGGCCCCGACGAGCGTGTCGAGCGAGCCTGACGGGCCGGGCTTCGAAGCGGCCGTGCGGCGCACGTTGGAGCGGATTCGTGCCGGCGAGATCTTCGAGACCAACCTGTGCCGTCGTTTCGCGGCGCCGTGGTCGCTAGGTGATGCTTGGGAACTCTACGGGCGGCTTCGAGCGGCCAGTCCGGCGGAGTACGGTGCCTACCTGCAGCTGCCCGACGCTGCGGTGCTGTCGGTCAGCCCCGAGTGTTTTCTCAAGCTGCGCGGTCGAGCGGTAGAGAGCCATCCCATCAAAGGGACGCGACCACGCCCTGATCCGACCCGGGACGCTGCCGTGATCGCAGCTCTGCAAGACAGCGAGAAAGACGCCGCTGAGCTGGCCATGATCGTCGATCTGGTACGCAACGACCTGGGCCGAGTTAGCGTGCCGGGTAGCGTCGTCGTGCATGAATTCGCTGCCCCGATGGTGCTCCCCACCGTGATTCACACGGTGGCTCGTGTGGCGGCTCGGCTGCGACCTGACATCGGGCCCACAGACCTGCTACGGGCCACGTTCCCTCCGGGATCGATCACCGGGGCCCCGAAGATTCAGGCCATGAAGGTATCGGCCGCCGAGGAGCCGCGTCGCCGCGGGCCGGCTATGGGGGCGATCGGCTGGATTGACACCGACGGAGATATGGAACTGTCCGTGGCGATACGCACCGCAGTCGTGACTGCAGATCGTGTCGACTACCATGCCGGCGGCGGCATCGTGGCGGACTCCGATCCGCGGGCCGAGCGCGAGGAGACGATGGCGAAGGCGCAGGCCTTTCTACAGGCGTTGGGAGTTGGTTGAGCTCCGCACCTATCTCAACGGTGCGCTGATCGCCGGCGAGCATGCTCGCATCGAGTGTAACGACGCCGGTTTCCTGGTTGGCGACGGTCTCTTTGAGACGCTGCGCGTCGATTGCCGCCAACCGCTGGATGTTGAGGCACACCTGGACCGCTTGTTCGATGGCCTCGAGCGGATTCGGCTGTCGATTCCCGAAAGTCGCGATGAGCTGCGTGCTGCCATCGACGCGGTGGCGGCGGCGGCGCCGCAGCCGGTCGCGCGGCTGCGAGTCACCGTGACGCGAGGGAGTCCCGATCTTGGTCCCACTCGGTTGGCGACGGCTGCTTCCTATTCACCGCCGGCAGCCGCCGCATACGATGCAGGAGTGGCAGTCGTCGTCGCTCGGGAGTTTACGGTGGACGAACGGGACCCGCTCCGGCAGGTGAAGTCGATCTCGTGGCAGCGTCAGTCGATGGCGCTTGCGATGGCATCCGAACAGGACGCGTTCGAAGCGATCCTGCTCAATCGGCGAGGTGGAGTAGCCGAGGGAAGCAGGAGCAACGTGATCGCCCGAGTGGGTGGCCGCGTGCTGACACCGCCGCTCGACGAAGGCTGTCTGCCGGGCACCGTCCGACGACGCCTGCTCGAGAGCGGCCTGGTCGTCGAGGGCCGGCTGCGGGAGGCCGACTTGGTGGAAGCCGACGAGGTGATGCTGGTGAATAGCCTCATCGGAGCAATGCCGGTAGGTGCTGTCGGACGACGACGGCGCACCGTCGGAGGGCTCGCAAAGCGACTTCGCGCCGCGCTGTCGGCTTCCGGGTGGGCGGCGACCGAATGATGCGCTTGCTCGGGGTGCTCGCGCTGGTGGCCGTTTCCATGGGTGCAGGATCGGGTGGCCTTCAGCAGCCCGGTGCCGGAGACGAATCGGTCGGCGGCGAGGTTGCCTGGCCGCCCCCGTTGCCAGCGGCGGTGGAAGCGGCTGCGTTGATCCTCGAGTCCGAGGACCGACGCTATGCCGCCGAAGGCCTCCTCGACTTGGCCGCGTCGCCGGATGCCGCGATGCGATCGCGGACGGCTCTCGCTATCGGCCGGGTCGGTTCGCCACGCTTACTGTCCCGCCTGATCGAGCTCACCCGCGATCCTGCAACGGTGGTTCGCGCCGCCGCGGCGTTCGCTCTCGGACGCCTGGAGTACGACCTCGCCGTGGATACGGAGGACGCTGAGCGTACGCGCGCGCGTGACGCTCTGCTGCCGTTGCTCGACGAGCCGGCCAGCCTAGTCGCGGAACAAGCTGCGTGGGCGCTGGGCATCGTCGACGGCGATGCTGCGACAGCGGTGGCCGGCTGGCTACTGCGCGCCGGCCAAAGCACGCCGGAGACGCACCCGAATCCGGCGGTGCTGGCGGCGATGCTCAACAGCTGGTGGCGCTTGGCCGGTGCCGCCGCGGATGCCATACGCCCCTTCACGGGCTGGCCGGTCGCCACCGTCCGTCTGGCGGCAGCGCATGCGCTCCGCCGTCTCACCGATCCCAACGCGCTGCCGCAGTTGATGCCGCTGATCGATGATCCCGACACCGAGGTGCGCTTGATGGCAGTGCGCGGTCTGCGCGGCGCTCCGCAGCATGTGGCGGAGTCCAATGCCGTCCGCTTGCTGGACACGCGTGATCGCCGCTTGCAGTGTGAAGCTCTGGCCTGGCTGGAGACGACCTGGGAGGGCGAGGCGGGCGCGGCCGGCGACGATGCGTTCGTGGCGGTCTTGCGACGTTCGCTCGATCGGGACCTGCACGTTCGCAGCTGTGCCCTCCGTGCCCTGGGGGCAACCGTCTCGAGCCGAGGCGTTGCTTCCGATCGCTTGCTCGAGGCATTGGGTGAGGGAGCCGAGAGCGTTCGACTGGCGGCGATTCAAGGTCTGGTGGGGGCCTCTGGCAAGCTCCTCGAGGAGGTGGTTTCCCGAACCCGTCGCCGCGTTGGAATTGAGAACGCAACCGATACGGATGCGGTGGTGCTCGAATACCTCGATCAGTTTCGCCTCGAGGCGGTCTGGTTCGCGCGGGCCCTGTCGCGTTCGGAGGAGCTTGCGGATCAGTCGCTCGCTGCGGCCCTGCTGCGCTCCGGCCCGCGGCCAGTGCGCGCAGCGCTCTTGGCCGAGCTGGAGGATCGGGCACCGGAGGAAGCCTATCGGATGGCGTTTGATTTGGTCGACGGAGACCTCGAGGAAGAAGCGCTCGACCTGATCGCCCGCCACCATAAGGCGGCCTTTTTTCACGACGATCCGCAGCTGCAGGCGGAGATGGCCGATCGGCTGTGGCGGCGCTACTTCGATCAGCGGGGCTCTGAGAGGCGCGGGCCGCGGTTAGCGGCGCTACGTGCCCTCTCGGCGATCGGGCATGAGTTGCTGATGCGACGTCTCTCGCTAATTCGCGATGAGCCTGATCGTTTCGTTCGATTCGCGGCCCTCGACGACCTCGGTCGTGGTCCTGAGACGCGGAGCGTATTGCGGGATATCGAGGCGCTGCTGGCGCCGCATGCTAGCGGCCGCGACCGCGCCATCTACGTCGAGTTGGCGGAACGTGTGCTCGGGTTGCAGTCGCAGGATACCCGCCTACACCTTCAGACCGACCGCGGCGAGGTGGTAATCGAACTGCGTCCGGATTGGGCTCCGCTGAGCGTCGTCCAGCTGATCGATCTGACGGCGGCCGGGTTCTTCGACGGCAGTCGGTTTGATCGAGTGATCGCGGGGTTCGTGACGCAAGGTGGCGCCTCGCCTGACGGAGTACTGGCGCCGGCGCTACGCAACGAAGACTCGCCCATCGGGTATGTGCGTGGCAGCGTCGGGCTGGCACACGCAGGTCGAGATAGCGCGCGTTCGCAGTTCTTCGTCGCCCATGCCGCGCAGCCTCACCTTACCGGCGAGTTCCCGATGGTCGGCCGGGTGGTCGATGGGCAGCGGGCGATCGAGCTCACCCAGCCCGGTGATCGCATGCGGGCCTCGCTGGACGAGTGATGGAGACAAGAGGCGCATGATCGTCGACCCGATGACGACGCTCACCGACTACTTGCTCGCGGTGCTCGCGGTATGGCTGGGGAAACGGCTGCTAAAGCAATCGTCGGCGTCGCGGGCGCGGACATTGTTCGCTGTCAGCTTCTGGAGCATCGGCCTCGCCGCGTTCGCTGGAGGCACTTCGCACGGTTTCGGAGCGTATCTGGGAGTTGGAGCCCACAGCTTTCTTTGGAAGCTCACTGTCTTGGCCATCGGTGCCACGGTGTTCCTGTTTCTGGCCGCCAGCGCCCATGCGTCGTTGCGAGCCAGGCCGCGGCGGATTCTGTTGGTGATGGCAATCGTCCAGCTCATCGTGTATGCGGCTTGGATGTTGCGGCACGATGACTTCATCTGGGTCATCGCCAACTACGTTCCACAGATCGCCGCGGTGCTGGCATTGCAGCTGGTTCAGATGTACCGGGGCGTGGCAGGAGCCGGTTGGCTGGTTGCGGGGCTCCTGGTGACCCTGGCCGCCGCCGCAATCCAGGCTAGCGGCGTTGCCCTGCACCGGCATTTCAATCACAACGACCTGTACCATGTGGTTCAAATGGCGGGCATGGTGCTGCTGTATCGCGGGAGCTGGCCGATCCGTGATTTCGATGGCTTACGAGACACTTGGGCGTAGGATGCAGATTCTGGCCGGAACGAGCGGGTTCTCATACAAGGCTTGGAAGGGGAACTTCTATCCCGCTGATCTTCCGGACGCGCGAATGTTGGAGTACTACGCCGGGCAACTGCCGAGCGTGGAGATCAACAACACCTTCTATCGCATGCCGTCGGCGAAGCTGGTCACGAAGTGGCTGCAGGTTGTGCCCGAGGAGTTCCGCTTCGTGCTCAAGGCAACGCGTCGGATCTCGCACTTCTCCAGACTGCGGGCCGACGACGAGTTGCTCGAGTATCTCTTCGGTGTCACCGCGGAGCTCGGTGAGCGCCTGGGTGCACACCTCGTTCAGATGCCGCCGTACGCCAAGAAGGACATCGAGGCGCTGCGAGCCTTCCTGGAGCGCGTGCCGAAGGGTGACCGCGTGGCATTCGAGTTTCGCAACGAGTCCTGGTTCGACGACAAGGTGTACGCGACGCTGCGCGAATTTGACGCGGCACTCGTAGTTGCCGACGGCGGGAAGGTGGAGGTGCCGCTCGTGGCTACCGCGAGCTGGGGATACCTGAGGCTCCGTCGCACTGATTACGACGCTGCCGCCCTGGACGAGTGGCGCGACCGCATACGAGCCTTGCACTGGACGGAGACCTTCGTGTTCTTCAAGCACGAAGACGATGGCGCCGGACCGCGCATGGCGCGCGCCATGCTCGACGCGGCAGGCCCCTAGTGCTCCTGATCATAAGTACAGTGACGTTTGTGGCGCGCGCGACCGGGGCGAATTGTAGGAGCGGCGACGAGGGCGATGCTGGGTGTATCGTCGAGGCGCCGCGACGCCGAAGGTGGCCGGTCCCGCGGCCACCCGGAGGGCAGGAGCGATATGCAGGCGATCTCGGCGTCAGGGCTCGTCGAGGACGGCTAAGGCATCGCCTTCCTCACCCTTCCTTGATCTCGCCCGCATCTCGCTCCTGCAAACGTCACCGTACTTATGATCAGGAGTACTAGTCATGCGGCGGCCGGCCGACCAGCGGCACGAAGCGCACCGGGGCGATGTCGTGTCGAATGAGATGCCCCGAGCGGTCTTTCTCGAGCCGTACGAGCTTCTGTGTGGCCCCTGACGCGCCCACCGGCACCACCAGGTTGCCGGCGCCGACCTGCTCGATGAGGGCTTCGGGTACTACGGAGGGAGCTGCGGTGACAATCAGCCCATCGAAGGGCGCGTGCTCCGGCCATCCGAGGGCTCCGTCGCCGACGAGCTGGTGCACGCTCCGGTAACCGAGCCGCGACAGAACTTCAGCCGCTCGATCGGCGAGCTCTTCGATGATCTCGACCGTGTAGACTTCGCACCCGAGCTCCGCTAGCACTGCCGTCTGGTAGCCGCTGCCGGTACCGACCTCGAGGATGCGGTCGCCAGGTGAAGCGTCGAGCAGCTCCGTCATCAGCGCAACGATGTATGGCTGCGAGATGGTTTGCCCGTGCCCGAGCGGCAGTGGGAAGTTACCGTACGCCTCGCGCTCGAAGCGCGACTGTACGAACTCGTGGCGTGGAACGCGGGCGATCGCCTCGAGGGCGCGGCGATCCTGGATGCCCTGTTTCCGTAGTGTGTCGACAAGTTGGCGGCGCGCGCGTTCGAAGTCAATGTCCACAGTGTCGTCGATCATAGTCGCCTTGCAGAGCTTGATTGTCGTCGGCGGCTAAACTCCGACGACGCTCAACGACACACGCCATCCCCGATTCGACGGAGCGCGCCGATGGTCACCGTATCCCGTTTGTTTACCCTCAGCCTGATCTCGTTGCCGTTCGTAGTGTTGTACGCAGAGCTTGCCAACCGTGTGCAGGAATCGGCAGCGACAATGCAGCTGAGACAGGAGGTCGGCAATCTCCGGTTCCGCCTCGACTACGAGACCAGTCGCCTGCAGCGGATGATCGACGATCTGCAGCGGCAAGTGCGTCAGCGCGTACAGCCGCCGGTCTCTACTGCACCGTTGCCGGCGCTCCGGCCGGTGCCCTCCGAGGTGAGCGCCACGAGTGCTCGACGACTACGCGTCCACGACGCTGCCGGTCGCCCACGTGGCGCGATCACGGTGAGCGATCGATTCGGTCCGATGGTAGCGTTGATGGGTCGGTCCGGCGATGTCGAAGCGATGCTGAGTGTTCCGTCTGCGGGGCCGCGGCTGGAGCTGTTCGATCGTGCCGGCCGACTCCGGATCGTACTGGGCTTGGACGACGGAACGCCGGAGCTGCGATTGTTGGGCGAGGACGGCTCGATCGTCGGACGCCTTGGTGCGGTGACACCAGGCGCCGAGTAACCTCGTGCTCGTCGGCAGCAAACTTCGAGTTGTATGCCCGCTCGTCGTTACACGGGCAAGATACGGTGCCGAGAGGCATACCTAGTCCGTGCGAGAATGACCCCGACGCCAATCGGGCAGGTTGATCATGACTGAACAGCACACGAATCCCACAGCCCCTTCGCTCGCCGGCCGTGCGCCTGCGGATCGTTGCAAGCACAAGTTCTGACCAGAGACCGGACTGCTGGATGCAGTCGCGTCGGGGGACCCGGCGACACGCGTGATCCTGCACATGTTGCTGCGGCCTCTCGCAGCGATCATGTTGGGCGGGACAACGGTGTTCCTGTTGCGTGATCTTTTCCTCAATCAGGCAGGCGTGGGGGTGGTCCGTATCGGCACCATCGCGTTGGTCGCCGTGGGCACCATCCTGCTGTTTGCCGCGAGTGATCTTTCGCTAGGCCGCTTGCGCGCGCTAGAGATCGTGTTGTTCGTGGCCGTGAGCGCGCACATTCTGGTGCTCGATCATGGTCAGTTGTTGCGGGAGGCCGCTGCTGGTGACGCCGGGCTGGTGCTGTCGCGATGGAACCTGACGGCCCTTTCATTCGTGTTGTTGATGGCGACCTACGCGATCTTCGTTCCCAACACGTGGGCTCGCGCCGCCGCCGTCATCGTGCCGCTGGGGGCGGCGCCGATCGCGCTCGGAGTGCTGGTGCGCGCTCGGCATCCGGAAGTGCGGTTGCTGACACAGTCGGTGCTGACTGCCTCCAAGATCACCGACGTTGTGTTCCTACTGTCGATCGCCGTGATCGTATCGATTCTGGGCGTGCTACTCATCGATCGCTTCCGGTCGGTGGCCATCGACGCGCGCTCGGCGAACACCTACGACCTGCAGGAGCGCATCGGCCAGGGCGGCATGGGTGAGGTGTGGTTGGCACAGCATCAGACTCTGGCCCGACCGGCCGCAATCAAGATCATTCGTCCCGAGCTCTTGAGCGACGGCGACAAGGACTCGACGAAGATGGCGACCCGCCGCTTCGAGCGCGAGGCGCGGGCGACGGCAGGGCTTCGATCTCCCAACACCGTCGAGATCTACGACTTCGGCATTACCAACGAAGGGGTGTTCTACTACGTAATGGAGTATCTGGAGGGTCTCGATCTGGAGACCTTGGTCAAGCGCTTCGGGCCGTTGCCGCCGGGGCGCGCCATCTACCTGTTGCGGCAGGCGTGTGCATCGTTGGCCGAGGCTCATACCCGCGGCCTGGTGCATCGCGATATCAAGCCGGCGAACATCCACGCTTGTCGCCTGGGCGGCGAGCACGATTTCGTCAAGGTCCTCGATTTCGGCCTGGTGAAGCAGCAGGACGCCCACGGAGACACCCAGCTGACTGTCGACGGGCTGACCACTGGCACCCCCGCCTACATGCCGCCCGAGCTGGCGATGCAGGCCGAGCTGATCGGTCCCGCCACCGACGTCTACGCCCTCGGGTGTGTCGCGTACTGGCTCGTAACGGGCAAGCTGGTGTTCGATCAGCCCACACCCATGGCGATGGTGGTCGATCACGTCAAGACGCAGCCGGCGGCACCCTCGACTCGTACCGAGCTGCTGATTCCCGCGTCGCTAGATGCAGCGATTCTCAAGTGCCTCGAAAAGAACCCAGCCGACCGATTCGAGAGCATGCGCGAGTTGTCCGAGGCTCTGTCCCAGGTGCCGCTTGACGGCGCCCGATGGGGCCCGAGCGAGGCGGAGGATTGGTGGTCCCTGCACCAACCAGCGGCGTTGGGGGAGCTTCCCAAGGCGTCGTAGCGGGATTCCCCAGCAGGAAGGTTGCTTGCGGCCAGCGATATGGCCGGCGGGTCAGGCCGCTCTGGGTAACTCCGACGCCGGCATCAGATCGGGGGATTGCGCGACCGCCGCCACGCCGTGATCCGGCGCTGCCGCTCGTCGGGGCTGCGGCGGATCGAACCGCACGCGCAGGTCGCGAGCGAGCCATGTGAAGTGATGCAGGAACACCACCCACAGCAGCGTCATCCCGAACATCTCGGTGCATTCCTCGATCGACTTGGAGAAGTGCAGCAGCATGTCATAGGCGCTGACGTCGGATGTCCGCGCCGCCCAGTACTCCAGGTGCCAGCGCTGTGTGATCGCCGTATAGGGGTTGAGCGCGTGAGTCGGCGCCAGCCCTTCGAAGAAGTCCAACACCACAGCGCCGGCCAGGCAGCTCAGGGCGACGAACACGGCCGCCTTCGGTTTCCACCCGCGTAGCTGCTTGAGCAGGAAGCCGAACATGAAGAACCCCATCGCTGCGAACAGCGGCATGAAGACGATCTGCCAGCGGTAGCTGGGAAACAACTCCAACGTCCAGGCGCCCAGCGCGAAGCCGTCGCCGGCCTCGTTGTAGGCGGTGCCGAGGCGCTCGTGAATGTGAGCGCCGTCGTCGAGCGCCAGATAGCAGAAGAAGACCAGCAGCGCCTGCCACCCGAGTATCTGCCAGCGTGTCGCAGTCTTGCGGACCACCATGTAAATTGCCCACAGCGTCACGGCGATCATCGCAGTCTGCAGGACCGCCACCCATCCGGCGAGACCGTCTTCGCGCGAAGTACTGAACAGCCGTCGGAGTGCCGAGCTGTGGCTACCACCGGCATAGTTCAAGTAGTAATCAAACGTGAAGAGCAGCATCTCGATGCTGACGCAGAAGATGAGCAAATTTCGCAGCAGCGCGGTGGTGTCGATGCGTAAATCGGTGGGGCGCGTCATGGCTATCGGCTACATTTCCTGGTTGTGGAGACGTACGGTGGTCCGCAGCTGGAGGTTGGTGTTTGTCTCACCGATGAGCTGCGACTCGGTCTCGTCGACCAGACCGAAGATGATCTCCACAGACCGGACATCCGATCGGCCGTCGGCGTCCAGTGTGCCGCCGCCCAATGGGATTCGCGTCCCGGTGAAGTCATAATAGGCGAACACGATCGAGCTGGTGTCGAAGTTGTCGAGCACCACCGAGCTATGGACGTTGACAATCCATGCTGACCCGTCGTAGCAGTCAACGGTTCGCGTTAGCTCGCCAGTACCGGTGTTCAAGCTGTAGGTGATGCGCTCGGCACCGCCGTTGGTGGTTGATTCCTGGGATGCATCACAGGGACCGCTCGCCGCGCCGTCGTCGATATCGGCAACGAACTGAATCGTGGTGTCGTCGGCCTGCGACAGTGCTTCGGTCAGGTCTCCTATGTCGTAGCCGGCGTAGCGTAGCTCGGTGGCCATGGTGTCTATCGCCACGCGGGCGTTCTGCCGCATGTCGGAGTTGTCGGCGTAGTTCTCATAGAAGGTCTGCGTGGAGTCGAGGGCGCCGAACAAGCCGCCGAGTATCATCGTCATTATCAAGCTGGCGACCATGACCTCGATTAGCGAGTATCCAGCAGCATTGCGGAGATTCGTCATCGTTCTGCCACCACCGTTGCCATTGTTGCCTCGCGAACCGGCCCCAGACCTTCGACCATCGCGATGTCCCTAACCTCGAGTGTCTTGCCACCCGCCTGGTCGATTATCTTCCAGCGCCGAGTGAAGTCGATCGTTCCATCGTTGTCGACGTCGGCCGTGTCGAAGTAGCCGCTAGAGTCCGAGTCGAGCGAGCCGCCTTGAAAAAGCGACACGTAGTCAGAGCCGCGCAGCTCCTCGATCTTGTCAGTGGACAAGACGGTCGCGCCGGTCAGATCGGTCGAGCTCTTGTCGGAGAGCATCCCCAGCCCGATCATCTGCGCTAGTGACAGCGACACCACTGTCAGGATGAACACTGCCACTAGCGCTTCGACCAACGAGAAGCCTTCGACATCTCGCATCGCTTCGGATCCTTGTCTTAGCGGTCCTGCCGCCAGTTGCGCACCGAGATCTCGAGCACATTGCTGTCCTGTTCGACAGCGAAGACGAGGTCGGCGTAGAGAACCTGCGAACCCATCTCGACCTGCGCGCCAGTGCCAGTGGAGCGCACCGTGAACACGAGCTCCTCGACCGGCTCAGGCTCGCTGCCCGAGCTGGAGCCACCGGAACCTGAAGCCGAGCTGGAACCACCCGAGCTGGATCCGCTGGAGCTGGAACCACCTGAGCTGGAACCACTAGAGCTGGAGCCACCGGAACTGGATCCGCTCGAGCTCGACCCGCTGGAGTCATGCGCTGCGAGCCCGTCGGCCTCCTTGTGGTTGCCCGGGTTCCGCTCGCCGAACAGCGGCGTCGCCAGGACCATCCTGGCGTGAGCCAACGCGCTGCCGATGCTGGCGAAGAAGCCGCCAGATCCCGATCCACCCGAGCTGGAGCTAGCGTAGCCAGAACCACTGGAGCTCGAGCCACCCGAGCCAGAGCCACCCGAGCTCGACGAACCGCTCGAAAGTAGGTCGCAGGGGTCCTCAGGGGTACCCGATCCCGATCCCGATCCCGATCCCGATCCCGAGCCGCTCGAGCTACCGCTCGAGCTACCGCTCGAGGAGGCGCAGGCTCCGGCCGAGTCTCCGTGCGCCAGGTGAGCAGACAGCGCGCTAGTGGACACGTTGATCGTGTAGGCGTCCGAAGGGCTGCCCGAAGGCACGTGGCATATGTCGACCTTGGCGGCGGTGATCAGCGCCATGGTGGCGAGCCCGAACTGCGGGCCAGGCGCCAACGGCAAGAGAGCGGCGCTCGAGCTGGAACCACCCGAGCTCGATCCGCCGGAGCTACCGGAGCCGGAGCCAGCGGAGCTGGAAGCGCCGGAGTCGTCACAGTCGCCGCTGTAGTCGCCGAGTACTGGCGGAAGGTAGATGTCGCGTGTGTAGCTACCGGCTCCGATCGAAGTGGGCGGGCCGAAGCTGTAGTAGCCGGGAACGATGTAGCCGCTACCGTCGAGCGACAGGGTCAGCGTGTGTCCGTTGATCGTCAGGCTCGAGGAGCTGAGCGGAATCAACTCCCACGTCGCGGGATTGACGATCTCGTCGATCCAGGCGTCGTCTACCTTGAGATCCACCAGCGATTGCTCGATGCCGGCGTCCGCTGCGTAGAAGGCTACCGACTTGCTTCGGAAGTTGTCCGAGATGGTCATGTCGATCATGCCGTTGGTCATCATCGACCACCCGATCAGGCCGACAGCAGCCATGGCCATGAGCGCGAAGAGCAAGCCGAAGCCGTCTTCGTCTCCGAGGACCTTGAGTGACGCCGTGCACTTCATGGGCTTTCCCTTTCGGGAGCGGGAGGGGGTTGGTCAGATAACTGATTGAGACCGTTATAACATCACGCACTAGTCCGTCACACATATAAATAGTCAGTGTTACATCTGAAACAATCATGTTAATTGTTATATATCATCATTAGTGAGTTCTGGCTTCATCCGATGCACCCAGTTGGCCACCCTCGGCCGCTGCCGGCAACCGCTCGAGGCCGACTGTCCGATTCCTTCGTATCGGGGGCCAGAGGGTGGCAGCGGCCACGTCGACGTGCCGGGAGTGGCGGGTGGGTCGCCCTATGCGGAAATCTCGAGCTGGATCTTCAGGGTGCCGCGGCGCGCCGCGTGGTCGAGTGCGACGAGACCCTGCTCGAGGGGGTAGGTCGCGTCCAGTAGCGGCGTCACCGCCACGCGGCCGCTGGCAAGAGCCTCGATCGCCGGCTCGAACGCGCCGCATCGTGAGCCGACGACGCGGATCTCGTCCACCACCAACGATGATGCATCGATAACCAGCCGACCGGCGTAGGTACTCTTGAGCACCAGGGTGCCTCCTGCCCGCAGCGCCGATCGCGCTGCCTCGAAGCCCTCAGGCACGCCGCTACAATCGACAGCAACGTCGAACTCGTCTCCGATGCTGCTTGCGTCGGTCGACGTCGCGATCCCCAGGTCCGCCAGCAGCGCCAGCTTGCGCTGATGATGGCCCAGAACAGTGACACGTGCACTGCTTGGTGCGAGTGCGCGAGCCACGAGCTGGCCGAGTTTACCGTCGCCTACCACCAACACACCGTCGGACTGCTTGATCCCAGCCTGCTCGGCGGTGTGCTGCGCCGCCGCCAGCGGTTCGGTGAACGCTGCTTCGCGATCGCTGACCGAGTCAGGCACGGCGTGGAGGTTGCGAACCGGCAGCACCGTGTACTCGGCGAAGGCGCCGTCAAGGCCCCGGATGCCAAGCACCCTCCGTCGTACGCAGTGCTTCGGGTCGTTGGCCACGCAGCGTGAGCAGCTGCGACAATCAACGTTGATCTCACCCACCACACGCCGACCCGTAAGCCCCGGCGGCCCGTCGACTACCTCTCCGACGAACTCGTGACCCAGCACCCCCCGAAACGGCGCGTATCCACGCATCATCTCGAGGTCCGTGTTGCAGATGCCGGCGCGTCGGACACGAATCAGCGCCTCGCCGGGTTCCGGGCAGGGGCGTGGAAGGTCGTCGCGTAGACGCATCTCGCCATCGTGCATCCACAGACCTTGCATAGTGCCATGTTCCGACGTTTTGCCGCGGGTCGCCACCACGATAGGCAACGATCATCTGTTACAGGCCACTCGACGCACCCCACCAGGCTCCCACGCCCGAGCTCGCGTACCTAGTGTCCATCCGATGCGTCGTTTGTTATCTGTCGTTTCGCTTCTCCTGATCGTGGCCGCAATGCCCGCCCCGGCGCAGTCTGCGACCGACCGGGCGATCTGGATCTGGTCACCGCCGTCCGCCGCGGCGCTCGATTTCGCGTCGAACAAAGGTGTCGGTCGCGTCTACCAATACGTCAGCACCGGCACTGCGGCCACGTTCGGTGATTTCGTCGCCGACGCGCACGCGCTGGGAATCGAGGTTTACGCTCTCAACGGCGACGCGTCGTGGGCGACCAGCCCGTCGGTCGTCGAGGCATGGGTCGCGGAAATCGCGGCCACCGGGCTCTTCGACGGTGTCATCGTCGACATCGAGCCGTACCAGCTTGCTGACTGGAACGATCGCAGGCGGCGCAGGAAGCTGCTCAAGAGTTTCGTCAAGGGCTTGGATCGAGGTCATGCCGCGGCGGGGAGCATCCCGTTTGTTGCCACCGTGCCGTTCTGGTACGACAGCAAGAGCCTTGGCGGGAAGAAACGCCAGCTGATCGACCGTGTGCTCAACGTCGTCGACGGCGTGAACGTGCTGGCCCAGGTTTTGGCTGCCTTCGTCGGGTACGATGGGTGGGCCGGCCTAGCGATCCACCATCACGACTCCTACGTAACCTTGCGCTGATAGCGACACCACGGCCTGCTAGCGGTTGCCCAAGAAGTCCGGACCGCCTGCCGCCCCGACACGGAGGGAGGGAGTCTGGCAGTCCCGTGTGGCGAGCGGGCGCTAGCCCATGTATGAGTTCGACAGGGGATATAGTCGGACGCCATGAGCCTCGGTGACTACGACGTTGAGGGTGCGCGGGCGCGGATCGCGGGCGTGGTCATCGCAACCCCGTTGTTGCCTTCAACGTGGCTCACGGATCTTAGCGGGTGTCCGATCTGGCTCAAGCTAGAGTGCCTGCAGGTCACCGGCTCGTTCAAGCTTCGCGGTGCCACCAACCGAGTCCTCAGCCTCGACGAGGATCAGCGCCGCCGCGGCATCATCGCCACCTCGAGCGGCAACCATGGCCTCGCGACGTCGTATGTTGCCAAGCGCGAGGGGCTGGGTGCGACGATCTGTGTTCCCGAGTGGGTTGACCCCGCGAAGTTGAGCGCCATTCGTGAGTTCGGCGCGGAGGCGATCGTCGAGGGCGAGACAGCGGAGGCTGCCGAGGCCATCTCGCTGCGGCTCGCCCGTGAGCGCGGCCTTACCTACGTGCACCCCTTCGATCACCCCGAAGTCATCGCCGGGCATGCGACGATTGGTCGTGAGATCCTCGAGCAGCAGCCTGGCGTCGACCACGTTGTCGTGCCGATGGGGGGTGGAGGTCTGATTGCCGGGGTCGCTGTCGGACTGAAGAGCGTCGATCCGAGCATCCGGATTACCGGCGTGTCCGCCGAGCGAGCCGCGGTGCTGGCTCGCAGCGTCGAGGCCGGCAAGTTGGTGAGCCTGCCCGAGCAAGAAACGTTGGCCACCGCATTGGCTGGTAACCTGGGCTCCGAGAACCATCACACCCTGCGACTGGCTAGCGAGTTGGTTGACGATTACGTCGAGGTGAGCGAGGAGGAGATAGCGAACGCCATGCGCTTTGCTTTTCGGCGACACCGACTGGTGGTCGAGGGCGGTGGGTCGGTCGCGCTTGCCGCGATCCTCTCTGGCCGCCTGGCGCCCGATACGAAGGTGGCGCTCGTGGTGTCGGGCGGCAACATCGATGCGGCGCGTTTCGCTGCCGTTGTCGCGAACGAGCCGTAGCCGATGCTTCTGCTAACGGAACAGGAGATTCGCGACAGCGTCGACATGGCAGTCGCCATCGATGTTGTCGAGAGAGCGTTCGAGGCGCTGGCGCGAGACCAGGTCACGCAGCCACCGCCGATCGGTCTCGACATACCTGATATCGACGCGGAGATTCATGTGAAGGGGGCGCACATTCACGGCGCCGATCACTTCGTGTTCAAGATCGCGTGCGGCTTCTACCGCAATCCGCAGATGGGGTTGCCCATGGCCAGCGGGCTGGTGCTCGCCTTTGACGCCAACAACGGCCAGCCTGCTGGCTTGCTGTTCGACAATAGCTACCTCAGTGACCTACGAACCGGCGCTGCAGGGGCCGTCGCCGCGCGGTATCTGGCACCGCAAAAGCTCTGCCGCGTGGCCGTAATCGGCGCCGGCATTCAGGCCCGTATGCAGCTCCGCGCATTGGCCCAGGTACGCACCATCCCCAGCGTGGCCATTTGGAACCGGCACCCGGAACGAGCGCAGCAATGCGCGGCCGAGATGGCCGACGAGCTCGACGTTGACGTGCAAGCGGTGGAACGGATCGAGGACGCGGTCCAGGGGGCGAATATGGTGCTTACGGTGACCGTCGCCCGCGAGCCCTTGGTGCGTGCCGAGTGGATCGCGCCAGGTACGCACATCACCGCCGTCGGGTCCGATGGCCCCGACAAGCAGGAGCTCGACGTCGAGCTGCTGCATCGCGCCGATCTCGTGGTCGCGGACCGCTTGTCCCAGTGCCTCGAGGTCGGCGAGATTCACCACGCCGTCGATGCTGGCCGGCTACGGGCCGACGCCTGCGTCGAGCTCGGAGCCGTCGTACTGGGCCTCGCCGTTGGCCGCGAGGCCGAAGATCAGATCACGGTTGCGGATCTGACCGGCTTGGGCGTGCAGGACGCCGCCATCGCCAGCGCGACACTGCACGCTGCTCGCGGCAAGGGCTTCGGGACGACAATCGAGTCCTGACGCACTCGTATCGCCAGCTTCGCGGCGTTACCGAGCCTAATTTTACACCTGCCCCTGCTCCGGTCTTTGGATGGCGGTGGATACCATAAGTATCCAATAGCGATGAATAATAACTTATAATATTGTTTAAGGCTTGTAGTTATCTTTGACAGTGCGATACCTGTTTATGGAGACCACAGATCACTCACAGGACACTCACTCAGTGCCTCACAGAGGAGACCGACAAATGAGCGAAGGAAGGGACCAACTCCAAAAGGCCATCGAAGGCTGGGAAAGTCGCTGCGCGGTTGCCCTTGCTGCCAAGCATGAGGCCGACATCGTGCTGCCATTCTTGCGTGCCGCGGTCGAGGAGCTCGATGCGTTCCGCAAGAACGGCCAGCGAGTGGAAGCGGTGGCGCCGGTAGCAGAGACGCCGCGAGCACGACGGCCCGAGTTTGTTGCTGTCGTGCCCGACCCCGTTCCCTCGACGCCCGAGCCGGTAGCTGTCGAGCCCGAGCCGGTAGCTGTCGAGCCTGAGCCGGCCAATATCATCGAGACGAACCCCACGCCGTTCTCCGGCGACAACGATAACGAGGCCGTGAACGGGCCGGCCGCGGCTATTGGTAGTGACGAAGGCGCCGAGCAGTCCGATGACTCGATCTCGTCGGCGTTCGGTCGGAAGTCGATCGCTTCGCTGATCGAAGAGGCCGAGAAGGAGGGAGCCGCGAGCTGAGCGCTGCTTGTGCAACAGATCCGCGGTCAGACGAGAGCGCCGAGCTTCGTCGCCAGCATGAAGTTGCCAGTGATCTTGATGCGCCCCATCAAGAACGCTGTTTGCGGGTCGACGCTGCCGTCCATGATGCCGGCCAGGTCGTCTTGACTCAGCGTGATCACGCAATCGGCGTCGGCGTCCGCGCCGGCGCGGATCCCACCGGGTGCGTTCTTGAGGTCGACGACCCAGGAGCCTCCCTGTTCGCCGCCCACGTCAAATTGATAAACGGCGTCTACTTCGTCCACGAGCTCGGGCCGCTCCGAGACGCGGCTCGCCAGCTTGTCGAAGATACTCTCGAGGCTCATTGATCACTCCTGTAAACACTGTCGATCGGGCGATCGGAGGCGTCATGGTACCCTCCGGCCGTGATGGGGGTGGGCAAACGAATCTCCGTAGCCGTCTTGCTCGGCGGCGAGAGCGTCGAGCACTACGTGTCGGTCTGCAGCGGTCTGAATGTCCTGGATGCGCTCGATTCTGATCGTTTCGACGGGCGTCCCATCTACATAGATCGTAGCGGCGAATGGCACTTCGATCATCGCCCCGCCACGCCGATCCTGGCTCGTGCGCCCGGAGAGCCGCCGCCCCCGCCTACTGCCGCCCCACTGCGGTCGTCGTGCGGCATGCCGCCACCGACCCGAGGCGCTTTCGAGCGTCTGCGCGCGCCGGACCTCGACGTTGTTTTCGTTGCCCTCCATGGGCCCGGTGGAGAGGATGGCACCGTGCAGGGGATGCTTAGCCTGGCGGATGTTCCGTACACCGGCTCCGGGGTGTTGGCGTCGGCACTGGCGATGGACAAGGCACGTACGAAGCGACATCTCCGCAGCGTTGGGGTCCCTGTACCCGACGATGTATTGGTGCGGCACGAACAGGACGAACCCGCGGCACTGCAAGCCGCTATCGATCAAATCGGGCTGCCGTGCGTAGTGAAGCCGGTGGCCTCGGGTTCCTCCGTCGGTGTCCGCATAGCGCGCGACCCAACCGAGTTGATGGAGGCGCTGCGTGCCGGCTCCGTCGGGGGGCAGCCTGTCATGGTCGAGAGCTATCTCGAAGGGGTGGAGGTGACCTGTGGCGTTCTGGGAGGCGGGCGGGAGCCGACTCAACCACTTCCGCTTACAGAGATCCGACCGCGGGACGGGCAATTCTTCGATTTCCGCGCCAAGTACACTTCCGACGCCTGCCGGGAGATCACGCCAGCGGAGGTCGATGACGAGCTGGCGGCGCGGGTGCAGGAGCTCGCGGTGATCGCGCACGAGGCGCTGGGCTGCGAGGGAATGTCGCGTAGCGACTTCATCCTGTCGGCGGCAGGTCCGATGATGCTCGAGCTCAACACCATTCCCGGGATGACGAAGACTAGCCTCCTACCTCAGGGTGCAGCGGTGGCGGGAGTGTCGTTCGCGGCGCTCATCGAGCGTTTGATCAACTCGGCGCTCTTTCGCGCCGGGCGCCTCCCTTCTCATCTCATCTAGCTCGCCGAGCGTAGGCGCCGCCAGACCGCTGGCTGCAGCAGCACCAGTACAGTGATGACCTCGAGACGCCCGATCCACATGTTCAGGAACAGAACCACCTTGGTGGGCGTAGCAAAGGCGGCGTAGTTGCTCATCGGCCCGACCGTCGAGAAGCCCGGGCCGATATTGCCGAGCGTGGCGATCGAGGCGGTGATTGCGGTGAGGAGATCGGCGCCGAACACCGTCACCAGTAGCACGCTGATGATGAACACCAGGATGTAGAGCAGCAGAACGGTGACGATCGCGCCGAGCACCTTCGTGGGCACGACACGGCGGTTGAAGCGCACTGGATTGACCGCCTGCGGGTGCAACACTCGAACCAACTCGGCGGCAGCATACTTGAAGATCAGCAATATACGTACGACTTTGGGGCCGCCCGCAGCGGAGCCAGCCGAGCCGCCAACAAACATCAGGATCAGCAACACCACGCGCGCCTGGTCATTCCACAGGTTGAAGTCGTCGGTGGCGAACCCGGCTGTCGTGACGATCGTCACCACCTGAAAGGCCGCCTGTCTCACCACGGTGAGCGGCGGTGCCTCCGTGAGGACGCCGAGGCTGGTGCTGGCAGTGAGGTACTCCGGACTCGGGTCGCCGTTGAACGGTAGTAACACGTAGGTCAGCAGCAACGTCGCGACGAGGATCAGTAGCGTGTACACGCGAAACTCCTCATCGCGGAACAAACCGAGCGGCCGACCCCGAATGGCACGGTACTGCAGCGAGTAATTGGCACCGGCCAGGAAGATGAAGAACACGAAGACCCACTCTGCCGCCGGGTTGGCGTAGCCACCGATGCTCTGCGGATGGGGTGAGAAGCCGCCAGCGGCGACGGTGGTGAGCGAGTTACAGATCGCATCGAATACCGGCATCCCCACTGCGAGCAAGGCGATCACCTGGACGATTGTCAGGCCGATATAAAGCGACCACAGCGCGATCGCCGTGTGGCGAATACGAGGTGTCAGACGCTCCTCCTGTGGGCCGGGGGCCTCGGCGAAGAACATTTGCCGACCGGCGATCGCCAATCGCGGAAGCACCGCGATGAACAACGCGATGACCCCCATTCCACCGAACCACTGGGTCATGCTGCGCCACAGGTACAGGCCTTCACCGTAGCGCGAGAAGTCGGTGAAGATGGTGGCACCTGTGGTGGTCAGCCCCGACATCGATTCGAACAGCGAGTCGATCACGCTCAAGCCGTTCCACAGATAGGGTATGGCGCTGAAGAACGACACCACCAACCATGCTGATGCCACCACCATGATTCCCTCGACCCGGTGCAGGTCTTCGCCCCTGGGCGACATCCGTTTGGCCAGCTCGCCGAACACCGCGGCGCTGACTGCGGCGATCAGGAACCCGATCGAAGAGGCCCAGTTGCCATAGCCCCAATCGACCACCATGGGCACCAACAGGAAAACGCCGAAGGCCCGGAGCAACAGGCCGTCGACGTGAGCGACGAGTCGGAGTCGCATCGATCAGAAAAGCTTGCGAAGCTTTTCGCGCGCCGTCTCCGTGGAGAAGACGAGCAGCCGATCGCCCGGCTCGATCATGTCGTCGCCGTGCGGAACCATGGTGCGATCGGCTCGGGTGACCGCCACGATAATCGTGCCATCGACCCGAGGCAGCTCGCGAACCCGTGTACGCTCGAAGTCATCGGATACGTTCATCTCGATCACGGCCGCCTGGCCGCCCTCGACGCTAGCGAGCAGCTGCACGCCGGTCTCTTGGAGGGAGTTCAGCACGACGTTGATCGCCGTAACCATCGGGTTGAGAGGCACGTCGATGCCGACGCGCTCGAAGAGCCGGATGTTCCGCTTGCGGTTGACCCGCGTGATGATCTTCGGCACCTGCATCTGGCTGGCCAGCAATGAGCACAGCAGATTGCTTTGGTCGTTGCTGGTGACCGATACCAGCACGCTTGCTTGGTCGACCTGTTCTGCCTCGAGCAGCGCCAGGTCGGTGCCATCGCCCCGTAGCACCAGCGCTCGCGGTAGCTCAGCCGCGAGGTGTTGGCAGCGCGCCCGATCGCGTTCGACGATCTTGAGGCGGATGTCTTTCTCCCTCTCCAAGCGCTTTGCCAGCGTGAGGCCGACGGTACCTCCGCCGACGATCACGACGGCACGATCGCGTGGTTCGGGCGCACCCGCCGACCCGCGTATGAAACGCTCCTGCAGCTGGCGCAGGCCGCCGCGGTTCCCCATGAACGCTACCCGGTCACCGGCCTCGAGCTGAGTCTTACCGGAGGGGATAGACAGCTCCTCGCCCTTGCGTACTGCGACGGCGAGAACGCCGAGCGGTAGCTCGAGATGTAGCAACGGCCCGATCAGTGGTGAGTCCTCGCGCAGCTTGAACTCCATGAGCCAGATGCGGCCGCCGGCGAAGATCTCCACATCGATGGCTCGCGGCACCAGCACGATGCGCGTGATCTCCTCCGCGAGCATGTACTGCGGCCAGATGATCCGATCGATGGCCAACGCGTCGTCGCCCTCGGGGATACCGGCGAACGACCGCACGTAGTCCTCTTTCGACACAAAGCAGGTCGTGTGCGCGCAGCCGATGCGCTTGGCTGTCAGGCAGGCGATGATGTTGAGCTCGTCGGATGCACGACAGGAGATAAAGCTGTCCCTCGAGGTCACGCCGGCCTCTCGTAGAACTTCCGGGTGTGTTGCGTCGCCGCGTAGAAGCTGGACGTCGAGCGAGCCGAATCGATCCGTCTCTCGCGGGTCGTTCTCGATGATCACGACGTCGTGCTGCTGGTGCAGCGCCTGGGCCAGCTGATAAGCGATCTCACCGTCGCCGGTGATCACGATCCGCATGAGGTTCCTTTATGCTGGGACACGGCGGCTGACGAAGATGCCGAGCCGAGGTCAGGCGACCCTGATTGTGGCACCTGGGACGCCCACGAGTGAACCAGCTGGGCCCCCGCACACCGGCCCGCCGACGATCCCCACCCGCAGGTGAGGAGCGGCCGCGGACAGCAGGAGACAGAGATGAACCGCATTGTTCCCGCGCTGATCGCGGTGCTCCTGGTGATGATCGGTACAGCGCTGGGACTCATAGTGACTCGTGCCACGGATCCGGCTGCACAGTCGAGCTCGCCGTTCAGCTACGCGGAGGAAAATCTCAACGCCGTGGCCTGGGTGCAGACCGCGGGTGAGTACGAGGCGACGACACGCCAGGCATACGCCATCGCGTCGCTGATGCTCGGCGGCGCCCTCGAGGATACTTCGTGGACTGCCTCGCTCGAGCAGGTGGTCACAGGAGGCTACGAGGCACTGCCGCCCGCGGTGATACTCGATGTCGACGAGACGGTGCTCGACAACTCTCCCAATCAGGTCCGCCAGCTACTGGACGATCGCGACTTCGCCACGCCCGGCTGGCAGGAGTGGGTCCGTGAGGAGAAGGCGGGGGTGGTTCCCGGCGCGTTGGAATTCACTCGCGCCGCGGCTGAGCGCGGCGTACGAGTGTTCTACGTCACCAACCGGCGCCACCAGGTGGAGGGCGCGACGCGCAACAACCTCACGCGCCACGGCTTCCCCCTCGATCCGCAGGTCGACACGGTTCTCACGCGCGACGAGCGTGGCGACTGGGGATCGGACAAGGGGACGAGGCGTCAGGAAGTAGCGCGCGACTATCGCATCCTGTTGCTCATCGGCGATGCCCTCGGAGACTTCGTTTCGGGCGACGAAGATGCTGCGTCGCAGCGCAAGGAAATGGTACGGCGGCATGCCGAGTACTGGGGCAGCCGGTGGATCGTTCTGCCGAACCCCCAGTACGGCGCATGGGACGGCGCGCTGCTCGGTTTCGACTTCGCTCTCACGCGTGGTGAGAAACGCATCATGAAACGCGCTGCCCTCAACCCAGCGCGGTGACCGATATGGCACGACTACGAGATCAGGTAGCGGTGGTGACCGGCGCGTCGAGCGGTATCGGGCAGATGACCGCCGAGCTGTTCGCCGCTGAAGGGGCACGGCTCGTCCTGGTTGGCCGCAGCGAGGGCGCCCTGCGCGAGGTCGCGACCAGCATTGGCACTCAAACTGCAACGCTGACAATCCACGATCTCACCTCCAAGGCTGCCGCCGACGAGATCGTTGCGGCAGCGATCGATGCGTACGGGCAGCTGGACGTCGTGGTCAACGCTGCCGGCATCATCAAGTCCGGGACCCTCGAGAGTACGTCTGACGACGACTGGTCGGCGATGATGGCTACCAACGTCGATGCGATATTTCGGCTCATGCGTGCCGCGGTACCGCATCTACGTGCCTCGCGCGGGCGCATCGTAAACATCTCGTCGGTAAACGGGCAGCGTG
Source organism: Acidobacteriota bacterium (assembly GCA_965205505.1). GTDB lineage: Bacteria > Acidobacteriota > UBA890 > UBA890 > WLXD01 > DASCOT01. Next base: position 856,698 of record CBDBHB010000008.1, on the reverse strand, counting down.
CCTTCCCGGGCGTACTCGCCTACAACGTCAGCAAGGCGGCCGTAGATCAGTTGACGCGGTGCGCAGCACTCGAGCTCGCGCCCGATGGCGTGCGCGTCAACGCTGTGAACCCCGGCGTCGTCGTTACCCAGTTGCATCGGCGCGGCGGCATGGAGGCCGAGGCGTACGAGGCCTTCCTGGAGCACTCGAAAACCACGCATCCGCTGGGACGCGTCGGGCAACCACGCGACATCGCGGAGGCGGTGTTGTTCTTGGCGTCGGATGCCTCCGATTGGATCACCGGCGAGACGATTTGCGTCGACGGAGGCCGGCACCAAACCTGCGCCCGCTAGCACCACGGCCGGCTGGGGCAGGTCTCGGGCGCCGTACTCGATGGCCTCGAGTCGCTACTGCGGTCGCCGGTTGTTTTGAGCACCCTCGGTGATCCAAGTGCGGATGCTGGCGATCTGCGCCGCCGATAACGGAGGCCGGTTCTGTGGCATTCGGCCGCCGCTGATTCCGGCGGCGCCCTCGATCTTGCGTACGAGGTAGCTGTTGTCGGGGTCGCCGCTCGCCACCCGACTTGTCGCCGGCTGTTGGCTGCTTGGCGCGCCGACGAGGTTATCGAACGCCGACCCGGCAGCGAGCACCAGCCCGGCGCTAGCGCTAGCGGCGGAGTGGCAGCCAGCGAGGGCGCAGTTCTGGTCGAAGATCGGTTGAATGTCGGCAGCAAAGCTCACGGTGGCGCCACCTCCCCCGTCGTCGCTCGTAACCGTCAGCGCGTTGGCGCGCTCTCCAGTTTGGCCGTCGGCGTTGACCACGAGCACGCCCGCTGAGGTTCCGTTGGCTACCGAGGCGGCCGGTGTGATCACGACCTCGAGCTGCTTGGACGATTTGAACTCGACACTGTCAACCGAGAATGCTCCGTTATCGACGTGGACGTTGGCTCCCGCCACGAAGTTCTTGCCGCGCACCGTGATCGTGTTCGCTTGCCCGGCGGCTAGGTCGCGAAGCGCGGCACGCTGCGTGCCCGTAACTTTCATTGGCTTACCCTTGCTGCCCGCAGGCTTCAGCTTGGCCTTGATGTTCTTGCCGCCGGCGATGATCTTGCCGCCCAGCTGGTTGTTGCCCTTCTGCAACGATAGATCGATATCGAGGTCGCCAGAGTTCAGTTTGATCGTGCCGCTGACGCCGGCGCGACGACCACCGGGACGGTCGGCCGTGGCAACGACGGTGCCCGACTCGCCGTCGACCACCGCATGTCCACCCACCGTGCCGTCGCCATTGTCGGTGAGCTGGAGCAGCATGAAGAGCATCTTGCCGTCCACTCTTACCGAGCCTGCCCATAGCTTCTGGAGAGGAAGATCGGGGCTCACGGGCACGAGCACGACGGCGCCCTTCACCTTGCCGGACGCCTTGCCCTTCAGTGTTCCGGATTTGGGGCTGAGCTTGAACGTCGTCGTGTCGCGGCGCCGGCGCAGCGGTGCGGCATCGTCGGCGCGGAACACGATGCTTTTGTTGCTCACCTTGGTGAAATCGGCAGCCAGCACGTCGACCCCGTTCGGCGTCGAGCCGAGGTTGTTCTGTATGACGGCGAATCCTACGGCGCTGCTGCCGACGTTGAGGTTCAGCTGTACGAGCACGCGCTCGTTGCCGACCTTGATACTGCCAACCCATGCTCCGTCGAAGCTGCTCTCAAAGAACTCTTCGTTCTGTGGCGATCCGGAGACCGCCAGGGGCAGTGTAAGCGCGACGGCAACGGCTACCGCGGCGGCTGGTGCTCGGCGCGAGATCGACATCGTCATCGGGGGCGTACCTGCTCGTTTGCGCTGGCGTCGCGGCAGTGGAGCTCCCTGGCCGAGCTAGTGTCCAGTAACAGAGGTTCGTTGCATATTGCTGGGTCGAGATGGGGGCAAAGCTCAAGGCGCGACGAGGATGGCGATGCGGTGCCCATCGTCGACGACTCTAGAACGAGAAGGCCCTCACCAGGTTGAAGCCAAAGCGAACGTTACTCTTGATTCCGGTCCTGAATGAGCCAGCGGCCATGAAATCGGGGGTGGTCAATATGCTGTTCGACAGCATCAGCGAGAATAGGTGGCGTCGAACGTGGATGGTCACCCCGGCCTGCCACTGGTTGAGGGCATCGAATTGCTCGAAGCCTCCGATGTTGGCAATGTACTCGGCGTCGAGACTATAGGTAGTCGAAAGGCGCAGGCTACCGCCGAACCCCAGCGCGAGCGCATGACTATCGCTGTCCGGGAAGTCCTGTTCATCGGGGTCGGTGGTGTAGATAGGAACGAACTGGAACGCTAGCCGTTCGCCGGCACGTACGCCGATCGGCAACTCGACCGTGAATCGATTGTTGTTGGGGATGCCGTTGGCGTCGAGGAATGTGCCACCGATGTTGGCAGCGATCGATATGGGCAACGAGATATCGTGTTCATCGAGCAGCTTGATCTTGACGCCGAACTCCCAGGTAGCCAGGTTCGCGGTTCGACCCACGTAGGGTGCGACGCGGTCGCTGAGGCCGTAGGAGAACCAGAAACCCGGGAAAGCAAAGCTATCGAGTCCGTAGAGTCCCTCGCGGCCTGCGTCGGTCAACGACTCTGAAAAGCGATGCGTGAAGTGCAGCTCGAGGGTCTTCTTCTCGGGGAGCGCGGGCGTCGGCAGGTTCAACAGATCGATACCCCACCACGTGCGCTTGTCTGCGAGCGTCGGCGCTTCGAGGCCCTTCATGTAGGCGAAGATGTCGATCAGGTCTTCCTCTGAGAGCTCCTCGACGCTGAAGTCCGGCATGCGGCGCGAGCGCGGAGATCGTACCTGACGCCGAACCTCCGACAGTGAAAGGCGTGTACCGGCGAGGGCCGGCCCCATCATCCCCTGAGCGGCGCTGCCGTGGCAGGCGGCGCACTCGACGGACTGAAAGAGATCGAAACCGCGCTCCGAATCTTGCGCGAGAGCCGAGTCTGCTAACAGGAGCAGGGCGAGGAGCACCGCGAGCAGAATTGGCGGAAAAGAGAATCGCGGCAGATGGTTCGCTGGCATCAAGATCACCGACCAAAGATGGGCTGGCTGAGGGTTTTCTGGGGAGCAGGCCACTAGGAGACTCGAATAACCTGCATTGTGCATCGCGGCCGGTGTGGGTTGCACGGCGCCGACTGCCCTGAGTGCATTGTTTAGTGTCCTGACTCAGGAATCCGAGACCCGCCAGAGCTCTTCAGCACCCTGCTATAGGGGCAGCCTCTGCTGGCCAGAGCGTCGAAATGACGCTATCGAGAGGGATTGTCGTGCCCGGTTCAATCCGACGCGGCGATAAGCGGTCGAGAATATCGCCGAGATCTGCTCGGCAAAGGCGCCTTGGCCCTGCATCCGCACACCGAAGCGCGAATCGCTCCGGCGGCCACCGCGCAACGATCGGATGCGGGCCAGAACTTTCCTTTGCCGGGCAGGAGACCGCGACCGTAGCCAGGTTTCGAAAATATCGGCGACCGCGCCCGGCAGTCGCAGAGTCGTGTAGCCGGCCTGCGTGGCCCCGGCTGTGGCCGCCGCTTGTAGGATCGTCGGTATCTCGTGGTCGGTGAGGCCGGGAATCACCGGCGCGACCAGGACTCCGCATGGAATGCCGGTGGTGGCGATGCGGTGCACCACCTCCAGCCGGCGAGCCGGCAGTGACGTGCGTGGCTCCATCGCACCGCAGAGCTCGTCGTCCAGCGTGGTGAACCAAACGAACACCCGTCCCAATAAAACCGGCCTATTTTCGGGGTCATTTACCCACCAAAACACCCCTTTTAGGGGGGCGAAACGGTATCAAAGCGGTATCAGTCGTTTTTTGGGCTGCTGTGAAGCGCTTGCGGGAACGGCCTCGCGCCGGGTGCTCATTCTGCACCCTATACGCACCGTGGGTTTCACGTAGGGTGCGTATGCTTGGCCGCAAATTGGCCGCAGCCGTTCTTGGGGTGTCGGCGTGATCGTCCAGGGTGACGCCTACGAGTTGGCCGGCTCGTGGCCCGCGGCGGCGACTGGCCTCACGGACCCGCCCAACGGTCCACCGTGTCGCCAGAGGCCGCTGCGATCTGCGCGGACTGCAAGTGGGCTGGGGCGCGCCGGGAGGCGTCCCAGCTGGGTTCGATTTCCCAGGCGCTTCCGCCATCTCTTCTGGCGGCCATTTCGGGCCATCAGGGCGATACGGGTGCCACGGGTGCCACGGGCCCAGCAGGAGCCACGGGAGCCGCAGGAGCTACGGGCCCGGCAGGAGCTACGGGTGCCACAGGTGCCACAGGTGCCACGGGTGCTGCGGGAGCCGACGGCGGGGTCTCCGGTTGGGAACGGAAGACGAGCGCCTTGGTCCTGGCGGACAAGAGCACCGGGTCGTTGACTCTGGCATGCAGCGCCGGGAAGAAAGCCCTCGGCGGAGGCGTCACGTATCCCGCCATCGGCACCGACGACAAGAAAGTTCATGTTACGTCCGGACCTAGCTCCGACACCCAGTGGCACATGCTGATCGGCAATGATGCGACAGTGACGATCACCTTTACGCTGCACATCATCTGCGCAACCGTGTCATAGCTGCCCGCCGAGCGCCTCCGACCCGGGAGCGGATCGGCAGATACTCAACGACGGATGAGATGCTGCCGTCGACGCGCTACTACACCGACGGCAAGTCGGAGACGCTCCGAGGTCCTCCCAGAAAGCACAAGGGAAGCCCGTTCCCCCATTTTCCCTACCCTGCCCGTCAAACTGACGCGCTCACGCAGCGGATGTTCGCCTGAGGAGCTTGCAGAGGCTCTTGAGCACGCCAACATACGCACGCTGCAGGACCTCTCGCTGGTGAACCTGGCCACGACACCGACGGCGATCGACGAGAAGCAGCTGGCGATTCTGCTGGAGGCTGCTGAGGTGGCGGGGGTTTCGCCGCGGGAGGTGTGAGGGCCCCCCGATTTCTTTGGCCTGCGTTGGATTTCAGAAGCGCCCAATTATGATGAATAGTGACTAATAATGTCTTTTAAGTCTTGTGGCTATCGTTAGCAGTGCGATACTTATTTATGGATGCCACGGATAACTCATAGGACACTCAATCAGTGCCCAGAGGGGACGGACAAATGAGCGAAGGAAGGGAGCAACTCCAGCAGGCCATCGAAGGCTGGGAAAGCCGCCACGCGTCCGCCATTCTCGCCCAGCATGAGGCGGACATCGTACTGCCGTTCTTGCGTGCCGCGGTCGAGGAGCTCGATGCGTTCCGTAAGAACGGCCAGCGGGCGGAAGGAGTGGCGCCGCTGGCAAAGGCGCTGCGAGCACCACGGCCCGAGTCTGTTGCCGTCGCGCCCGAACTCGTTGCCACGACGTTCAAGCCGGCAGCTGTTGAGTCTGAGGCGGTCGATATCATCGAGGCGAGGCCCACGCCGTTCTCTGGCAATAACGATGACGAGGCTGTGAACGGGCTGCCCGCGGCTGATCGTGATGACGAAGACTCCGAGCAGTCCGATGACTCGATCTCGTCGGCGTTCGGTCGGAAGTCGATCGCTTCGCTGATCCAAGACGAGAAGACGGAAGCCGCGAGCTGAGCGCTGCTTGGTGGAACAGACCCGCCGTTAGACAAGAGCGCCGAGCTTCGTTGCCAGCATGAAGTTGCGGGCGATCTTGATGCGCCCCATCAAGAACGCTGTTTGCGGGTTGACGCTGCCGCCCATGATGCGGGCCAGGTCGTCCTTACTCACGGCGATCACGCATCGCACGACCTCTTAGTACCGCTGGAGGGCGTCTATCACAACCCGGCAGCCAGAGGGCCCGCTCACCGTGCTAGAGCAACCTACTGATATCGTCCTGGCATGAAGCTCACCCCCAGCACCCAGATAGTCCACCTCGTCGGCATCTGGACCGAGACATCCTCAGCCCTGCACTTTGGTGCAGCTAACCGAGCCAACTTCCATCTTCTTCCCGTTGTCGAGGTTCGTCCTAGAAGACATCAAGACCGTGACATCCCCCTGTTCGAAGGCCAGCCACACCTGGTCGATCAAGAGTGCGTCGGCGCCTTCAAAAGCGAAGGGATCGACCTCAACGGTGTCGAATCCATTGGCGTCGGTCTTGAATTTCTCAGAAGGAATCTCGAAGGTCTCGAACGTGAGGTCGATGTTGTCGAGGATGACTCTTGGTGACGATAGCCACGGGATTGCGGAAGTCTGCCAGCACCCGGAGGCAGCGTCGGGTGAGCTCGAGGCGGCGCTCGATTGGCTGGTATGGGTCGGTGACGCCGCTGAGACTCAGTACCTGCGGTTGCCAGCGCGCCGACGCAAGTTCCTTGCGCAACAACTCGGGCGCCGAGACCTTCACCAGGATACGGGTTTCGAAGTCGAGTCCGGCCGAGAAACCGAGGTATTCATGGGTAGGGCTCGCGTAGCAGTACACGCAACCGTGCTCGCAGCCGCGATACGGCTTCAGCGATGCGTCGAACGGCACGTCGGGACTGTTGTTGCGCGCGATGATGCTGCGCGTGGTGTCGCGCATGTAGAGCGTGGCGACGCGCTCGGCGGGCGCCTCGAGGGGTTCGATCCACAGGCGCTCGAAGCGGTTCGGCGGGTTGTGCGGTACCCCGCGCCCGCGGGGGCCCGTCGCCCAGGCGACGCCATCGGAGTGTGTTCGCGCCATACTTGATCTCCAGAGTGCGATAGCATACCAGACAGATGTCTGTATTGATGACCAAGATCGGGGAACTCGAGCAGGGCGAGGCGGCGATTCTCAGCCTGCTGGCCCGGGTAGGGGTTCGTGGCGAGGAAGGCGACGACGACCTATTGCTGCGACACGCCACCGATCTGGAAGCTGACGAGGGTCTTGAGCACCGCATAGCGGTGGTACTCGACTCGGCGTTTCAGGGGTTCTTTCACGCTGCCGTCGAAGGCCATGCCTTCGTTCCGGTGGACCGGTTCGAGGCCGAGTTCGGTGGATCGCTCGAGTGAGCCTATCCTGGGGCGGGGGCAGCTTTCCTGCGTTTCGCGCGTAGTTACTGGACGCTCCGCAACCTCTCCGGCCGAGTAGCGTTGCGCTACAGCGGCATCGTCATGCAGCAGCTACTGGCCATCATCGAGACCCGTATCCGCGAGGCCTTCTTCCCCGACGAGAACGCCGACGATATGCCCGCCGATAAGCGTGCACGGCTGCAACGGCGGCTTATCGAGCAGTCCGGCGCGCCGATCGATATCGACACGTTCCTCCTGGGCAACCCTTTGTTGCTAGGTAACCCGCTCGCCGCGGAGGAGCACTAGGTCACCGTGCTTGTGATCAGGGCGCTAGCAGGCCGCGGTGGAAGTGAGGCGCTTAGCGCTGGCGTCTCACAGCACGCCGTAATAGCGCGCCATCCAGTAAGGCAAGAGCAGGTCGATCCCCGGCGCGCCGACATCGCCGCCGCCACCGCCGGACAGCAAGAACGGGTCGCGTTGCCATAGGAAGTCGGTGGGCACACGCTCGGCTACCGGGATGACGCCACACGCGAGGTTGTCTCCGCACGACGGGTAGGTACCGGCAAGGTCAACCGATGTGTTGCGTCGTGGGCGCTTCAACCATTGTCTCAGAAGCCGCCTGGTTTCGCGGTCACGAGCGGTGTCGGGGCCCTTGATCACGTGGTCGATCATGTTGAAGTGCGCATTCTCGTGCGACCCGACCGCGTCGCGCAGGATGTCGTAGGCGGCGCGGTACTCATCGAGATATTTGCCCGGTTCCTGCAAGCGAACCAGGTGCGCGAGGTTGATGGCATCCAGATTGAACTTGAAGTACGAGCCGTGCAGGTCGGTGGCCTCGAGAGAGATCGGCAGATCGACCAAACTACCGAATGCGTCGCGAACCTCGCCGTAGGGCAGTTCGAAGCGCTCGGGGTGGATTAGGCGCGCCACCTGGAGGAACGCCAGCATCTGATCGGGCCGCGCAATGAACGTCGTGCTGATGCTGGCGTCCGGGTTCTGCACGGTCCAGGCGTTGTTGCGTAGGTAGTCGACGAGTCGAGTGACGATCTCGTGGATCTCAGCGCGGATGCCGTCGAGTGGCACCAGCTCCCAGGCGAAACCGAGGCCGAAGATCACCCCGGAGTACTGATCGCGTGACGTGGTGCCCGCCCAGCGGTAGTCGACGCCATCGTAGCTACCCTCGAAGACGCCCTGGTGAGCCTCGCCCACGGTGATGGCCTCGACCCACGGCGAGTCCGATGGAACGGCCCCTCGCGCCAGAGTTTCGTTGCCGGTGACTTCGAGAAGCACGCGAATCGCGGCGACGGCCTTACGTACCTTGCTCTTTGCCTTGCGGGAACCGGTGACGGCGTACTCGAAAGCGGCCGCGGCGAGGTAATGGCCGGTCCAGATCGCCGAGTCGCCGGCGTGCGTGTAGCGCACGATCTCGCTGGAGTCGGGTCCGGCGTAGACGGGGTCGAAGACGGTCCCATGCGGCAGATGGCGCCGCTTGAGCTCGCGTGCCACGCGGCCTGCCCGGCGCTCCAGGCGCCCCGCCAGGTCCCGATCGTCGCGCCCGGCAGTCTCAGGTTGCGCCGCCGTAGCGCTGCTGATCAACAGCATCGTCGACAACGCGACGCCCAGACGGCGTGCGTTCAGAGAACGTCGACGTCGGCACGAAGGGTCTGGATGAGTGTTGCCGACTTTACGGACCATTTGAATGTGCTTAGATAGCAAACAATAAGCAAAGCTACTCCAGATAGCGTACCGCAGGGAATCGCCCTGCGGCTAGCGGCATGCCCCCGACCGGCCCGGACGAGCTTGGTCGCCGAGCCCCGATTCGCGCTGAGTCAGGCCACTAGTCGTCGCCCATGAACGGGTATTCGTATGAAGTGGCCGGCACGAAAGTCTCCTTCACCGTGCGTTGAGATACCCAGCGCATGAGGTTGGACGGCGATCCTGCCTTGTCGTTGGTGCCGGAGGCGCGGGCCCCGCCAAACGGTTGCTGACCTACCACGGCGCCGGTTGGCTTGTCGTTGATATAGAAGTTGCCGGCGGCATGCTTGAGTCGCTTGCTTAGGCGCACGATGTCACGTCGGTCCTGCGCGAAGATCGCACCCGTCAACGCGTAGGGACTACCCGTATCGCACAGGTCGAGGGTCTCGTCCATGTCGGCGTCGTCGTATACGTACACCGTGAGCACCGGACCAAAGATCTCCTCGCACATGAGTCGCGCACCGGCGTCTTGCGCCTGGACCACTGTCGGCTCGACGAAATAACCGCGCGAGTCGTCGTAGCTCCCACCGACCAGGACTTCGTATTCGGGCTTGGCGTTGGCCTCGTCGATGAAGTTGCTGATGCTGTCGAATGCTGGGCGGTCGATCACGGCACAAAGGAAGTTTCTGAAATCTGTCGGCGGGCCCATTCGCAGCTCGCCCACAGTGTCTACTAGCAGCTCCTTGACCTGGCTCCACAGCGAGGCCGGGATGTAGGCACGGGAAGCGGCGGAACATTTCTGACCTTGATACTCGAACGCGCCACGCACCAGCGCGGTGACCAACGCGGCAACGTCCGCGGACGGGTGGGCGAACACGAAATCCTTGCCGCCCGTTTCTCCGACGATGCGCGGATAGCGGCCGTAGGTTCCGAGGTTGTCGGCCATCGTCCGCCACATGCGCTGGAAGGTAGCCGTCGACCCGGTGAAATGCAGACCAGCCAGCTGGCTGCTCGCGAAGACCGGGTCGCCGACCCGGGCTCCGCGGCCAGAGACGAAGTTGATTACGCCGTCCGGCAGCCCAGCTTCCTGCAGCAGGCGCATGGTGTAGTAGTTCGAGAGCAACGAGCTAGAAGCCGGCTTCCACAGCACCGTGTTGCCCATGAGCGCGGGAGCGCTGGGGAGGTTCCCGCCGATGGCGGTGAAGTTGAACGGCGACACGGCGAAGACGAAACCCTCGAGCGGGCGATATTCGACGTAGTTCCACATGCCGCGATCCGACTCAGGCTGCCCTGCGTAGATCTTCTCCAGATAGTGGGCGTTGAAACGCCAGAAGTCGCATAGCTCGGCAGCGGCCTCGATATCTGCTTGCTGAACGGTCTTCGATTGGCCGAGCATCGTGGCGACATTCATGGTGTCGCGCCAAGGGCCGGCGAGTAGCTCGGCCGCCTTGAGAAAGACCGCTGCACGCGACTCCCAGCTCATCTCGGACCATTCTCGCCAAGCGTCGGCGGCTGCTTCAATGGCCTGTTCGACGCAGGTTTCGTCGACCTGGTGACAGACTGCCAGCACGTGCCCGTGGTCGTGAGGACACACGACATCGAGCGTATCGCCCGTGGTTACGTCCTTTCCGCCGATGATGGCCGGAATCTCGATGCGCTCGCCGAGCATCTGCTCCAAGCGCGTCTTGATGCAAGCTCGTTCGTCGGAGCCGGGAGAGTAGGCGAGGGGGGGTTCGTTTATTGGGGTCGGGATGCGCGCAAAACCGTTCACCGCGTTTCTCCTTGGCGGCTGCCGATGAGCCACGGCGGCGCCTCTGGCCTGGTCCGGCTACTGGCTGTCGGCCTCGCGGCGGGTCCGCGATCGGCAGCCAGGTCAGAACCGGCTTCGTGTTGCGGGTCTGAGATCGCACCCAACACTATCGGAAGCAGGCCAAGCAGTCAGACGCCGGAGTGTGCCTGCTGCTACGATGTAGCTGGGTGCTCAACTCGCTTTCGCGCAACGTTTTTTTTTTGCGGGAACCTTCTTGGCGTTTCAAGCGTCTATCCAATAACGGGGTAGCTGGACCGGCCCCCAGACAATCCCCCGAATTCTGGCGCAGAAAATGTCTGAACGAAAACTCCATCGTGGCCATACCGCTCTGCTTGGTGTCGTCCAGGCCGGCGACACGTGCACCGCCACCCTCAAGAACGGCACCGTCGGCTTCGACCACCACTCGCAGGACTTCCTCGTCGGCTGGTACGAGGACCTGAAGGGCTGGGACCTGATCCAGACCGAGGACTGGTTGGGTAAGCACGGCAAGCTCGGCGAAACGGTCAGCCTGACCGCCGACGGGCGGGCGATTCTAGAGCAGTCATAGCAACCTTGCGTCGGCTTACCTGAGCGTCACCGGGGCAGGATCTTGTCTAGCGGCGAGGCGCGGTGGGCGGTTTCAGCCCCCCCTCGAAAAGACCGCCATGGATCACTCCCGGTTGTTCGCCGGGTCGATCAATCGCCGGAACTTGCCGAACTCGTCGTAGGTACGAGCGAAGCTGCCGTACCAATCGGGTGCCGCGGTGTTGAAGCACGAGGCGGCCCCACCGGAGAGCGTGCCGATAACGAACTGCCGCGGCCATCTTGTCCCGTACCACAGAGCTGAGCCGCTGCTCCCCCCTTCGGTCACGCCCTTCTTGTTCTTCCATCGCACGCGGAAATGTGAGTCTCCCTCTACCACCAGGAGACCTTCTGCCGTGAAGTTCACGCCGTCCAAGCCGGCCAGCTTGCCGATACTGCTCTTCTTTGCATCCCCAGACGGATGGTGGCTGCCCTGTACAGTCTTACGTAGCAGCTCCTTCGGGGTCTTCCCTGCTCCAGCCAGCCAGGGTCGTTCCGTCTGGCGGCGTTTGACGCAACTCCATCAGCGTGTGGTCGTTCGTCCGTCCCTTGGCCTTGGTGGTGAACTTGAGCTTCCCGCCACCGGCTGTTTGAACGACCGATGGGATATCGTTGCCCGCGCACCTGGCGTGTTGGAACCCCCAGAACAACACCGCCGACCGGGTTTCTGTTGCCTTCGCCATGCAATGCGCCGCGGTCAGGAACCAGAGTCGCTCAGTGTTCACGTCGCTATCGATGATGAGCTGGCCGGTACACAGGAACGAGCGGCCACCGGATTGGAAGACGATCTTCGCGACGCTTGCGGCGGCGGTTGTCCAGCGGGCGTCGCAGGCGATGTTGCGCTCACAGCTGCCGGAATTTCCTAGGTCGGATAGATCCTTGGTGTCGACGACGTGGATCAGGTGGGCCACCTTGACCATGGCAAAACGCAACTCGCCGGGGAGTGCCGATCGCGGCAAGAAGATCTCGATCCCCAGCTCGGCGCCGCTGATGACCGGCGACCAGAACAGCTCGCTGCCGTCAGCGCGCGCCCGGGCCTCTGGTGAGGGCACCATGAGATCCGACTTGAACGGTCCATGCGCCTGCACTGGATCGGAGGGGTTGAAGAAGCGCACCTCCGCATCGACGGGTAGGGCGACGACGCGCAGCGCCAGCTGGATGCTGCGCGCGCCGGCCGAGGCTACTGCGAACGTGGTTGTGTAGCCGCCGTCGGCAGTTGGTTCCCACTCCAGGTCGGCCCCGTCGATGGCGCGCGCGCGCGTGTCTACGATGTCGCGGTGAACCCCCACCTGGAGGCGGGTCTTACCCGCGGCCGGGGGTAGCGCGGGTTGGCGCAGCTCGGGCAGGGCAACCCGGAACGCCACGCCCGCCGCGGGATCCGACCGGCGAAGAAGCGCGGCCTGGAGAATCGAAGCGACGCTCCGCGTTGCGCGCAGCCGCGCGCCCGCCATCCGCTGGACCCCGTCGGATTGCCGCGCGTTTGCGGGGAGCGCCATGGCCAGCACCGCGAGCAACGCAGCGGTGGCCGCGATGGTCGAAGCGCCGCCGAAACGCATTCCTGTGCCGAGGTTTGGCAAGGATCATTCCTCTCCGAGTCGGCCCCACAGACGGGTTGACGAGCTTGTTCGGATCATACAACTCCGCTTCGCGGCGAACTCGCTACGATGCCACGCGGTTCGCCGCGATCCATACGGAGTCGATGGTGCGCAAGTTAGCGATATCTGCCAACGGATCACCGGTCAGCACGACCATATCGGCCCACTTTCCCGGCTCGATGGTGCCTACTTCGTCGAGTCCCACGCACGCGGCAGCGACGCCGGTGGCCGAGAGCAGAATCTGCTCCGCCGACAGCCCCGCCTCGGCCATCAGCTCGGTCTCCATGTGCTCGAAGTAGCCTTGAAAGCGCGCCGGTGGCCCGCTGTCGGTGCCGAATGCGATCGGGATGCCGGCATCGGCGAGTGCCTTGAGGTTGGCCTGGGCCACGCGCAGCGCTTCCTTGTAGCGTGGGGCGGTCGAGCTGTCGCGATAGCGTTGCTGCTGTTCGGGTGTACGTAGCGCATCGAGGACGCTGGTATCGGCGTGCGCCAGGAAGAACGGATCGGTGAAGAACTCCGGCTCGCTCTCGTAAACGAAGGTCGATACCTCGCGCGTCAGGGTCGGGCTGTAGCACACGCCGGTGTTACGCAGCAGTCCGATGAGCTCCTCGTCGACGGCAGCATCGCGCACACTGTGGGCGATGAAGTCGGCCCCGGCCCTGAGCAGGCTCTTGGCGTCGTCGAGGTAGAAAAGGTGCGCCGCCAGCGGAAGCCCGTTGGCGTGCGCCGCCTCGATGACCGAGGCGTAGACCTGAGGCGGCATCTTGGCGCTGGTGCCGAGGTTGTCGTCGACGCGGATCTTGATGAAGTCGACCCCGAGCTCGGCGTTGGCGAGTACTTGCGACCGGGCCTCATCGGGTGACTCGGCGGTAACCACGGCGCCGGCAACTCGAAGCCGCGCGTGGCTCAGGTCGACGCCCTCGGCGTCGCGTACGTCGACGCCCTCGGCGCCGTCACCGCCCAAGCTGAGCACGGTCGTGACGCCGTAGCGAGCGTACAGGCCGAGATGCGCCCGTACGTTGTCCTCGGAGTAATGGCCGCCCTCCAGCCACAGCGTATCCCCGACGTGGCCGTGCGCGTTGATCAGGCCCGGGATCACAGTGCGACCAGACAGATCGATGATCTCGGCGCGCTCCGGGATCTCGACCGTTTCGGCAGATCCGACCGCCTCGATGCGACCGTCGCGAGCCACCACGACGGCGTTACGGGTCGGATCGGCGCCGGTTCCGTCGATGAGGGTGGCGCCGACGAACGCCCTGTAGCCGGGAATGGGCTGCGGCGCGGACGGGCTACATCCGAGCGTCACGAGTAGCGTTAAACATCCGACGAATCGATTCACCGCACACCTCCCAGTGGCTCACTAACGTTCGCTGCGGCATTGTATCGCCGGTACGCCGTTGCGGGCACAATCGCTCGCGGCGCAACGACTCGGGAGCGGAGGGCGATGTTCACTCGACTGAACCGACTTGTGCTGCCGTCGTGGCTAACGCCTTCGGTTGCCGCCTTGATCCTGGCCAACTTGGTGCCGCTGGCCGGCGTGCTGTGGATGGGCTGGGAGGTCGGCGACGTGGTGCTCTTGTACTGGATCGAGAACCTCATCGTCGGCGTGTTCAACGTGTTGCGCATTCTCGCTGTGCGGATCCGAGATCCGGCTGCATGGCTGGGCAAGCTGGTGCTGATCCCGTTCTTTGCCGTTCATTACGGCGGATTCGCCGCAGTGCATGGGGTCTTGCTGACGGCGATGTTCAGGGGGCAAGGGTCGGAGATACCCGGGTTGCTCTTGGGCGCCAACATCGACTCGCCCATCACGCTGGTGCCCGTGCTGATCTGGGGTACGCTGGTGAACGCGCTGAGCCAGCGTACGCTCGCCTACGGCGCGATCACCCTGATCGTCAGCCACGGCGTGTCGTTCCTGGTCAACTATCTCGGTGCCGGCGAGTACCGATCTGCGACGCTGCAGGAATTGATGACCGGACCATACCGGCGCGTTATCCTCCTGCACCTGGTGATCATCGGCAGCGGATTTCTACTCTTGCTCACCGGCTCACCAACCGCGGGCCTGGTGTTGATGGTGCTCATGAAGATCGGTTTCGATGTTGCCGCGCATCGCAAGGAGCACGCGGCGGCATAAGGCGGCGTGCCCAGCTAGATCCGCCAGAGAAGCGCGGCGGTGATTACGGCGCCGGCAAGGGCGCTGCCGTAGCAGGCAAAGCCGATCAGCCCTTTGATCTTCTGCAGGCCCATGTCGACGAGCGCGAACCTGAAGCGGTGTGCCCAGTGGAAGAGCGACAGAGAGATCAGTCCGAACAGAATCAGCTTTACCAGCAGGTTGCCCGAAACGGCGGCGTGCGCCTTGTCGAAGCCGAGGGACTCCAGCGGCGCAAAGCCGAAGGGCACGAGAATTCCGGTGATGACGACCAGGATAGGCAGCAGCATTGCCGACAACATCCCACCGGCCGAGAACAGTGACCAGGGAATCGGTTCGTTGGACTTGGCCATGGTGATTACGCTCCCAGCACGGCCCACGCGACGATCATCGACACCGCGAGCCATCCGGCGTAGTGAGCGCCGGCGATCATGAAGCCGGGAATACGTTCCTCGCCAAAGTGAATCACTATGACCTTGGGAGTTACGTTGAACCAAGTGACCGTGTGGTAGACGGCGAGCACCAGCGCGACCAAATGCAGCGCGATGCTGGTCGGCGACATGATCAGGCCGATCGCGGCCTCGTAGGCCTCGCGCCCTTGACCGAGTCGATAAACCAGAAACAGAAGGAACACGCTGTAGCCGGCAACGCCGAGGCTGGTGAGCTCCCGAACCATGAACAGGAAGTAGGGCCACCGCTTGAGCCACCAGGTGTTCGGAACTCGTCGCCGATAGCTCAATTCTTCTTGCCCCAGGGCAAAAGCACTTCCTTGAAGTAATCGATCGTGCTGGCGACCTTGGCGCGCTGGATCGCGCCTGCCGGCTCGACATCCTTGGGACACACGGCGCTACACTCACCGACGAATGTGCACTGCCAAATCCCTTCGTGGCTGGCGATCACCTCTTGCCGCTGATCTCTCCCCTGATCGCGTGAATCCATGTTGTAGCGTTGGCCGAGGGCGATCGCCGCCGGTCCCAAGAACGTGGTGTCGATCGCGTAGACGGGGCACGCCGCGTAACAAAGCATGCAGTTGATGCACATCGAGTACGGCTTGTATTCAACAAGCTGGCGTGGGGTTTGTAGGTATTCGCCTTCCTCGATCGGCTTTTCCTCACCTTCCTTACGGATGATCCACGGCTTGACGCTCTTCAGCTTCTCGATGAAGTCATCCATGTCGGAAATGAGGTCCCGCTCGACCGGGAACCCGTCGAGAGGTTCGACGCGGATCTTGCCGGGATAGTAGTCCTTCAGAAAGGCCGCGCAGGTGAGCTTCGGCACGCCGTTTACCATCATTCCACAGCTTCCGCACACGCCCATCCGACACGACCAGCGGTACGAGAGCGTGCCGTCGATCTCCTCTTTGATGTAGTTGATGGCATCGAGAACGACCCACTCTCCGTGAAACGGAACCTCGTAGTTCTGGAAAGTGGGCTCGGATCCCTGCTCAGGGAGGTACCGGAAGATCTCGAGCTCTATCGTCTTGCCCATCGTCAGTGCGTGTCCGCGCTCAACGTCTGTCTACCGTAAATGCGTTCCTCGGGTGGCCACTTGGTGATGACGACATCCTTGTGGTCGATGCGAAGCCCGTCGTCGGTGCGGAACGCAAGGGAGTGTTTGAGAAAGTTCTCGTCGTCACGATCGGGGTGATCGGTGCGCTGGTGCGAGCCGCGACTCTCGGTTCGTGCCAGGGCACTGCGACCGATGGCGAGCGCCACGTCGAGCATGAAGTCGAGCTCAAGAGCGGAGGTGAGCTCGGTATTGAAGGTCAGGCTTCGGTCTTCGATCAAGAGATTCGAGAAGCGTTGCCTCAATTCCATCAGCGTGTCACACGTCTCTCTGAGGCCCTGTTCGGAACGGTAGATGCCGGCGCCGCTTTCCATCGTCTCGTTCATCTCCCTGCGGAGGGTAGCGATCCTCTCCGTACCGCCCTCCTTGCGAATGAAGTCCCGGGCGATGCGCTCTTGCTCGTCGCCGCCTTGCTTCTCCACTGCCTCGACGTCAGGGTTCGGGTTCTGGGCTGCGAAGATAGCCGCCGCCCGTCCGGCACGCGCGCCGAAGACGAGGAGCTCGGTCAGAGAGTTGGAGCCGAGGCGATTCGCCCCGTTGATCGACACGCAGGCGACCTCGCCCGCCGCGAACAATCCCGGAAGCGATGTGGCGCCGTCGGTATCGGTGTCGACACCGCCCATGATGTAGTGAATGACGGGGCGCACGGGAATGGGCTCGTATACCGGGTCGATGCGGGCGTAGTTCCTAGCTAGCTCGCGCACGAAAGGCAGCTTCTTGTCGATTTTCTTCTCGCCGAGGTGTCGTATGTCGAGATGAACGACATCTCCGTGCGGCCCGGGTATCGTCCGACCTTGTTCCAATTCCTTGACGAACGCCTGGCTGAGTCGGTCGCGAGGACCCAGCTCCATACTCTTCTTGACCGGGTGCTCGGGGTCGGTGACCTGCAGTGGCGTTCCCAGATCGTAGTCCTGCAAGTACCGGTATCCGTCCTTGTTGACGAGGATACCTCCCTCTCCCCGTGAAGCCTCGGTGATGAGAATGCCGGTTCCGGGCAGCCCGGTGGGGTGGTATTGGATGAACTCCATGTCCTTGAGGGCGACTCCGGCGCGGTAGGCCATGGCCATCCCGTCGCCGGTCTTGATCGCCCCGTTGGTTGTGAACGGGAATACCCTCCCGGCCCCGCCGGTGCAAAGGATGACGGCATTGGCAATAATCGTCTCGACCCTGCCGGTCTGTAGATCGAGCGCACTGACGCCCTGGCAACGCCCGTTCTCTACCAAGATCTTTGTCGCGAACGACTCGTCATAACTGGCAATCGGGCTGTACTTGAGAGACGTCTGATACAACGCGTGCAACATGTGGAAGCCGGTCTTGTCGGAGGCAAACCATGTCCGTTCGATCTTCATGCCTCCGAATGGCCGCACTGCAACCGTGCCGTCCGGCTCTCGGCTCCACGGACAGCCCCAGTGCTCGAGCTGGATCATTTCGGCCGGCGCTTCGTTGACAAACAGCTCGACCGCGTCCTGATCGGCCAGCCAGTCACTGCCGCCGACGGTGTCTCGGAAATGATCTTCAAGGCTGTCGTTGTCTTTGATCACTGCCGCGGCACCGCCCTCAGCTGCCACCGTGTGGCTGCGCATTGGGTAGACTTTGCTTACCACCGCAACGCTCAGGGAGGGGTTAATCTCGGCGATGGCGATCGCCGCCCGCAGCCCCGCACCACCTCCACCGACGATCACCACGTCGTGCCGTACGCTCATGGGTTTAGTTGCTCCCGGTACTGCCAACGGCTCTCGCGCCGAGGCCCAGGAAGGTCAGCAGTGACAGGCGCCACCAGCTACCGCGACGAGAGGTGGTGCCGAAGCCAACGGTAGCTACCGGTCCAGCCGGCGTCGACATGAGATCGTGCTCTCCACGGTAGCTGTTAGCGGCTGTACGGCGGCTCCGATCGTAAGCTAGCGGCCCCCCTGTACCCTGTCAAACTCGGTGTTACGATCTCGATCCCGGCTCGAGCGCATCAGGGCGCACGCTGCTCCGGTGTTGCCTGTAACGTCCGTCGCCGACCCGGTCGGCCGACGCGCGCGAGTAACATCCAACCTCACGGAGGTCCGGTGAAAGGTCGCTTCTCGTTGCCACCGTTGTCATGGGCGCGTCTGGCGTTGCCGCTATTGTTTACCCTCGTGGGGCCAGCCAGTGCCCACGCTCAGGATGCCGATCGACTGGCGCTAGGGCCGCCGCACGAGACGCTGCTCGAGGTCGGCCAGCTGCCGCCCTCGACGTTCTCGCTCGAATCCACCGACGGCGACGTCTATGACCTGGCGGCGGCCCGCGGCGAGCGCCCGCTGATGCTGCTTTTCTTCCGGGGCACCTGGTGACCGTTCTGCCGCGAGCAGCTCGTGCAGCTGCATGAAGCCATGGACGACATCCGGGCTACCGGGGCCGAGTTTTGGGCCATTGCCAACGACGACACCGACAAGCTGCGGGCCTATCGTAAGGAGGAGGGTTTCGAGTTCCCCTTCTTGCTCGACCCTGATGCCGAGGCTATCAAGGCATGGGGCCTGCTCAACGAAGCTGATAGTGACAGCCTGATCCCGCACCCGGCCGTGGTCATCCTCGACGTTGACGGGATCGTCCGGTACCTGTTTGTCGAGACCAACTACCGCCTGCGTCCACCGGCCGCGGACGTGATCGATCAGCTCCGGCAGCTGACGCAGTAGTCGTCCGTGATGACGATCATCCGATCGCTCCTCTCGCCCTCGAGCCTGTTGCCGCTCATGGTCCTCGTTGCCTCGACGTCGGCCAGCGCCGCCCCAGAGAGCGCAGCCCAGTCGAACGACCTGAGCCTTCTCCCCATGCCACGGGCGGTGATCCTGCGGGCGGGCTCGCTGGAGATCGGAGACCGGTTCCGCGTTGCACTCACCGGCTTCCGAGAGCCGCGACTGGAACGGGCCGTCGGGCGACTCTATGCCCGACTGCGGGCGCAGACCGGGCTGCGCTTCCCTCGGTCGCTCACCGACACAGCTTGGACCCCGAGCCTCGACGACTCTGCCGATCAACCAACACCGACGCTGCGCATCCGGGTGGACGGTCCGGGAGAAGAAGTTCAGTCCGTCGACGCGAACGAGTCATACGCGCTGGAGGTCACCGAGCATGCCGCTCTTTTGAGCGCCCTGACGCCGGTCGGCGCGCTCCGGGGCATCGAGACCTTCCTGCAGTTGGTCCAGGCACAGGGAAACGGCTTCGGCGTGCCGGCGCTGACAATCCAGGATGCGCCCCGGTTTCCCTGGCGTGGGCTGCTGCTGGACACCGGGCGGATGTTTCTGCCGCTGGCGACGCTGAAGCGAACGCTGGACGGGATGGCGGCGGTCAAGCTCAACGTCCTGCACTGGCACCTTACCGAGGACCAGGGCTTCCGGGTCGAGAGCAAGGTCTTCCCGAAGCTTCACCAACTGGGGTCCGATGGCAGCTACTACACCCAGGACGAGGTGCGCGAGATCATCGCCTACGCCCGCGACCGCGGCATCCGGGTAATGCCCGAGCTCGATATCCCGGGACACTCGAGCAGCTGGCTGATCGGCTACCCGGAGCTCGCCAGCGCCCCCGGTCCCTACAGGCTGGTGCGCACCTGGGGGGGTCAAGGAACCGGTCATGGATCCGAGCAAAGAGGAGGTCTACGAGTTCCTCGATGTCCTCTTCGGAGAGATGGCAGCGCTGTTCGATGACGCCTATTTCCACATCGGCGGCGACGAGGTCAACGGCGTCCAGTGGGGCGCCAGCGAGGCGATCGAGACCTTCATGGCCGAGCAGGGCATGGCCGACCATCGCGACCTGCAGGCCTACTTCAACCAGCGCGTCTCCGTCATCCTCGCCAAGTACGGTAAGACGATGGTGGGGTGGGACGAGATCATCCACCGTGAGCTCCCGAAAGACACCGTGGTGCAGTCTTGGCGCGGCCACGAGTCGCTGGCCGAGGCCGCCCTCGACGGCTACCGCGCCATCCTCTCGAATGGCTACTACATCGACCTCATGCATTCGGCCGCTCGCCACTACGCCGTCGAGCCGATGGCCGGCGATCTCCCGGCTGGGGCCCGACGAGGCCACGAGGATCCTCGGCGGTGAGGCGACTATGTGGGGCGAGCTCGCCACGGCGGAGAACGTCGAGTCGCGCATCTGGCCGCGGACGGCGGCCATCGCCGAACGGCTCTGGTCATCCGCGGTGGTGCGCGATGTCGACGACATGTACCGGCGGCTCGAGTGGCTCGGCCTGACCCATCGCAGCAACTACCGCCCCATGCTGCAGCGCCTCACGGGCTACAGGTCCATCGAGTCGCTCCAGGCAATCGCCGACCTGCTCGAGCCCGTCAAGGGCTACGACCGACACCGGGCACGCGCCTACAGCAGCCGCACCTCCATGAATCGCCTCGTCGATGCGGTGCGACCGGAGAGCCGCGCCGCCCGTCGGTTCGGCCAGCTGATCGAGCGGTACCTGAACGCCGACGCGCAGCAACCCGACGAGCGCCGGGCGAGCGGCGCGGCCATCAGACAACGGCTTGCCGGCTGGCACCAGGCCGCTGCCGGACTGCAGGCCGAGCTGGGAAGCTCGTTCCTGCTCGAGGAGATCTGGCCGCTGGTCTCCGAGGTGGCGGCGGTGACCCGAGTCGGTCTCGAGGCGATCGATCGACTGGAGGGCGACAGCGCCACTGAGGGCTGGCGACGGGCACAGCTCGAGGTCCTGGAGCGCGGCCAGGCGCCGCGCGCCGAGCTCCTCATCATGATCGTGCCCGCCGTCCGCCGGCTGGTCGAGGCCGTCGATCTCAGATCTTGATGAAGATCCGGCGCCGGTAGAGCCAGTAGCACAGGGTCCACTCGAGACCGAGTACTACGAGCGAGTTGCCCAGGGCGGCAACGCCCGTCGTCACCCCGAGGCCCTCGAGCACGCCGACCGCGAAGATCCCGACGAAGCCGTTGAACCACTGCTTCCCGAGGGTCTGGCTGAACATGTAGATGAAGATCGAGTTCATCCCGACGATCGCGAAGACGTCCGTCCAGCGACGCCAGCCGCGGCGGTCGATGGCCCAGTAGCAGGCGGCCAGCGTGACCAGGCACCAGCCGCCGGAAGCGATCGTGAAGGAGCTGGTGGCGATCCGCTTGATGATCGGTGTGATGCTCGCCCAATCCATCCCGTAGCCGACCAAGAGACCGATCGCACCATAGGCTGCCAGCCTTTTGATCTTGTCGAGCTCGTCGCGCGAGCTCATCAGCAGCTTGCCCGCCAGCACGCCCCAGATGGTGTGGGCGGCGGTGGGGAGGCAGTTGATTGCTACCCACCCGTCGCCGTTGATCTTCCCCATGAGCACGGTGTCCATCCAGGCGCCGAAGTTCCGGTCCTCGACGAACGGCTGATCGAATCCCTCGAACAGAACGGTGCGGTAGAGCAGCTCGGTGAGCACCAGCAGGCCGATCGAGACAGCCATCTGAGTTCTCGCCCGCATCCTGTAGACGATGAACGCCACCAGGATGGTGAACGACAGCTGGGTGAGGACGTTCCAGAGCTCCCAGACGAGCCTGCCCGCGTAGCCGCAATGCAGGATGACACCGAGAAAGAACAGAATCAGGCAGCGCACGAGGATGTGCCGGGTGATCTCTTTCCAGGAATCATCCCGCCGGCAGCGAGCGGCGATGGAGAAGGTCATCGCCACACCGACGATGAACATGAAGTAGGGCTGCACCAGATCCCAGAACCGGAGTCCGTTCCACGGATGATGATGAAACTGCATCAGCAGCGCATGCCGGAACGACCCCGGCGTCACCAGCTGCAGCGACGAGGAGTACAGGAGCGTTCCCTCGGCGACGAGCAGGAACATCGTCAGCCCGCGGAAGAGGTCGAGCGAATGCAACCGCTCTGATGTCGGAGCCGCCGGGTTGTTCATGTTTGGTTGTGAACGATCGGCCTTGGCCGATCGCCAGGAGCGACGGGGATTCGCAACACGCTCACGGCTCGAGGGTGAGGAGTTGATCCTCGGGGTCCTCCGAGAGAATCAGCCCGCGAAAACGGAACTCCTGCGGACGCTCGTTGCTGTGCAGCTGCAACCCGATCGGCGACGTGCTCAGCATCTCCTGTGCATCGGTGAAATCGATCACCAGTTGGCCGTTGGCGACCATGCGGATCCGGTCGCCGACCACGAGTACCTCGATTCGATTCCAATCGCCGACGTTCTCCGTCGGATGGCGCCAGCCCCCATCGTTGTTGGGCGGGTAGATCCGGTCACGACGATGCGCATCCCAGATACCCCAGTCGTTGCAGAACATCAGCAGGGGCCCCTTGAAGCCGAACGACTCCCCAATGTCCTCGAACCTCTCGCCGAGGACTGCCACCGCCGAGTGCATCGTGGAAAAGTTTGGTCCCCTGGTCTGTAAGACCTCGAAGAGCAGTCGGAAATCGCGAAAGCTCTTGGTCGTGAAGAGGTACGTGCTCACCGGGCTGGGGTGACGATTTCCGCCTTTGATCAGCCCGGACTCTACTGACCAGTAGGTCTCGGTTTGACCCTCCCAACCGGTTAAGTCGTGACCGTTGAACAGTTCCACAGGTGACTCCGATGCCGGGAACGCAACTGCCTCGGTCCAACCGGAGCCAGTGGTCTGACCAAGGGGCTGCGGGACGAGAGAGGCGACGAACAGGATTGCGGTCGATACTCGTCGGAGCGTCATTTCGAGGCTGAGCGTGGCCTGTAGGGTCGGATCGCCGCAACATTACAGTGCGGTACCACGACGTCTAACAGAGGTTTCCCCAGCACCCTGCTAGCGTCCTGAGTAGTTCGGGGAGCATTCTACAGTCTCTCCGGGACACCCTTCCGGCTCGTCGATGCAACCGATGTACTGATTTTCCCTGTTGCTCTAGAGCCAACGCGCCATTAGCAGACCAGGTCGCGTGATCAACAGCCGGGAGCGGTCATGGCAACTTACGTCACCGTCGACGGTGCCATGAAATGAGCCTCGGTTGCCTGTGGGTTGCCCAGCCCGTCTCAGCGACCCCTCCTTTCGTCATGATAGCAAGGCGTCCAGGTCCACCCTTAGACGCTCTCGGTTCTCGCTCGGCATCGCGTGCGCGTAGACCCTCAACGTAGTGGTCGGTGAGCTGTGTCCGGCCGCCTTCGAGACATCGGGCAGCGGTACGCCTTCCTGTAGCCGGTGCGTGATCCAGGTGTGTCGGAGCACATGTGGGCCTAGGCCTACCTTGCCCATCTTCTCGTCTGCACCAAGCAAACCTGCCGCCTCGAGCGCCGCCGGCCCGTTACGGGCGAGCGGAATCGAACGTTGCTAGGTGGCTCCCGAGACTATGCAGAGGCCGCTAGGGGTCCGTCGGCACGAGCCGCTTTACTTGACCTTGATGACCTTCTTTGCGTCAGCGGACTGGCCGTCAGGGTTGGTCACGCTCAGCAGAATCGTGCTTCCCGAAGCCGCATCGTCAACCAACAACTCGACCTGGATGGTGCCGCCCGCTGCGCGACCTAGCGCTCCGGACGTGACGCGGTAGGAAACAATGGCGACGTCCTCCGTCTCTTCGGTAACCAAGGCTCCCGACACTACAGAATTGTGCTTGATCTTGACCGTAGTCGTTGTTCCCGACTTGATCTTTTTTGGTTTCGGCGTCTTGAGCTTCGGCTTGTTGCGCGCAGCACCGAAGTAGCGGAGCGTGCCGGTCACTTCGAACAGCTGCCCGTTATTCAACTCCCCTTCCGGATCTTGGAGCATGAGCGCCACGGTCATGTTTCCGTCGCCATCGATCTCGCCTTCAAGCCCTATGCCCTCCTCAAATGGTAGGGAGAACTGCCCGGTGGCGGGATCGAAATCCACCTCGTCGAAGATGTTGAGGAACTCATCGTCGAAACCCTCAAACACTGGCAGCCAGAACACGATAGACATGGTCCCGCTTGGATCCAAGCCGACCAGCATGGTGTCTGGCGCTGCCCCCGCCCGGACACGCGCAACGTCCGAGTCGGCATCACCGAGGTACATGCTGGTGAACAGATCCCCATCCAGGATGGCTTGCAGGGTGAACCGCTCCGTCCGCCGGTATCCGGAATCAGCGTCGCCTGGATCTGCGCTCCACCCTTTTTAACCTTGCCCTCGAGGCGCCCGCCGTCGAAGAACAGCGTGATCTTCTTTCCCTTGACAGTACCGTCGCGGAGAAGGATCTTGTCCAGGCCGAACTTGAAATCGAAAGGGTCGGAGATCTGCTCTCTGATCATGGTGCCGTAGAGCCGATCGCCGTCCTGCCCGAATCGGACATATAACGGAAACGAATTGTCGCCGACGCCCTCCACAACAACGAAGTACGCGCGCCCATGGATGTCGATGGCCGAAGCAGCATTGGCGACCTTAACCGAGGCCGACATGGACGCCATTAGCAACAGTAGGGTCCAAGCTGACAGGTACCTACGACAGTGCGCGAATTCTCTCCTAGACATCTGAATCGCCTCCCTTAGAGATCGGTCCATTGATGGCGTTATGGGCCTCCCCCGATTTCCCGGACACCTTTGGAAGCCCGATAATGGGCTCGGAGGTGAAGCATGGGGTCACGACGGCGGTACAGTCGCGAGTTCAAGATTGAGGCAGTGAGGATGGTGACGCAGCTGGGCCATCCGGTGTCTGAGGTGGCCCGGGATCTGGGTGTTGGCCGCGGCATGTTGACCAAGTGGCGCAAACAGCTCCAGGAGCAGGGGGTCACGGCGTTTCCGGGCGCGGGGAAGATGCCCGACCAGGACCTGGACGGGCAACAGCTACGGCGGGACCTGCGGCGAGTACGGCAGGAGCGCGACATTCTAAAAAAAGCGTTGGCGATCTTCTCGGAACGCCCGCGATGAAGTACCCGATCATCAAGCAACTGTCCGGCAAGTTCCCGGTGCGGCGGTTGTGCAAGATGCTCGAGGTGTCTCACGGCGGTTACTACGAGTGGCGAGGAAGGGGGCCGAGCCCGAGAGCGCGAGAAGATCGCCGTCTACGTGTGCAGATCAGAGCTGCATTCCGAGAGAGCCGCGACCGTTACGGAAGTCCGCGCATCCACAAGCAACTTCGGCAACGAGGGATCCGCTGCTCTCGCAAGCGGGTAGCTCGGCTGATGCGCCAGGAAGGACTTCGAGCTCGCCAACCCCGTCGGTTCCGGGTGACAACACGGCCCACACCTGGCCGGTCAGCGGCGCCCAACGTGCTGGCACGGCGCTTCACGGTGGATGCCGTGGACAGCGTCTGGGTGGGCGACCTGACATACCTGTGGACGCAGGAAGGATGGCTATACCTGGCCGTGGTGATGGATCTGTGCTCGCGACGGATCATCGGCTGGGCGGTGAGCGAGACGATGACGGACGATTTGACGCTGGCGGTCCTGGATTAGGCCTTGGAGCAACGCCGTCCCGGTTCCGGAGTGCTCCATCACAGCGACCGCGGCAGCCAGTACAGCAGCGACGATTACCTAGACAAGCTGCGTGACCGTGGCTTCACCATCAGCATGAGCAGGAAAGGAGACTGCTGGGATAACGCGCCGATGGAGAGTTTCTTCTCTACCCTGAAGTTCCAACTCGGTGGCTGCTTCAGTTCCCGGGCGGCGGCCCGAGCCGAGTTGTTCTACTACATCGAAGTGTTCTACAACCGGGCTCGCATGCACACCTCGATCGGAGACCAGAGTCCGGCTCAGTTCGAGGCGGCAATGCGGCGGCCAGGCCAGAGCGGCCAATCAGCTGTGGAAGCTGACGCGCCCGTGGAAATCGACTCCCGATTTCCACCGTCGCTTGGACAACGCTCCGCGTTGCCAACAGCTCCCACAGCCGCTAATACGACTACGACAATGGATCTTAACTAAGTGTCCGGGAAAGCGGGGCAAGGTCATTAAATCAGAGCCGAGCGTCCCGTTTGGCCAGCAACAAGGAAGTCTTCAATAGCACATTTTCACATCCTTGTCCCAGGTCTTCCGTAGAATCTTCATGATCTTCTTGACGGCCTTCTTCTTGAAGAACGGCTCCGGGCAGATGTGGGTGAAGTTCTCAATGAAGCCGAAATGGACATGGGAGTCTTCATTCGGGCGATGCAGATATCCGAGAATCTGTCCCCGCTTGACTTGGTCTCCCTCGGCAACCCGCATCAATCCAAGCTGGGTCTGCAGAGGAGCGTCCCCCGGACTCTGGGGCTCAAAGCCATACTCTGCCATGAAGACTTCGTCGAACTCGAGCAGGACGTTGACGGCCCAGCCAAACGGCTGTTCTGCCGTGTGGACAAATAGCACACGGCCAGGAAAGACCGCTATGAACGGCGCTTTGTCCTTCTTGGTGAAGAAATCGATGCCGCCGTGCTCAATCCCCCACGGTGAGTCACCAGCGCCCTGCGGCGAGCTAAAGCCATCGGCCCAGCGCATGTGCCCGCGCCTCTTGAAGGGTGTCTTCATGGAAACTTTAGGGCGAAAGTTGCCAAAGGCTTGGGTGTCGGAACCGCCGAACGCCTGCGAGAGAGGCTGCCTCTCGACGGTACCGCCGTGCACAGAAGGTGATGCGGAGATCAGGAAGGCGAGCGTAGCGACGACGAGCATCGTTCCGCGACAGAGTCCCAATGAGCTAGACATCTCGTTACCTCCAGTGGAGGACAGTGTCTGGGGCACCCGACCCCCATCCTGCCTGCACCCGAACCGGGACAGGATCTCGGACTGGCCTATTCGCGTATCGGGTTCCATGGTGCTACCGCTGCGGGGTGGGGAGCCCGTGAAGCCTATCGTCAGAGCGCGCAAGATCCAACGGTTCTCACCTTCCACCGCCCTACAGTAATTCCATGGGGTGCTCGTGTCTCACCCACGTTGGCAGAGAGGGAAGCGCCCTGAGCAACGCTATGAGGTGCCAGGTCGTCATGAACCTATGCATCCCGTTCCTGTAGGTGGACCCGAACCACTCGACGTCGAGGTCACCAATAGCTGTGCAGATCCGCTGGATTTCGGGCTCCGTTAGTTGCTCGAGGCTCCTTTTGAGTTCGCTCGAAAGCTGGTTGTGGAGCTTGGATGGCTCCGGTGTCTGTGGGTGGCTGTCCGTCATGGACTAGCTGCATGGTGGTCTCCTAGCCGGTTAGGGCGTGCTCGCCGTCTGGTTGCCCCTCGGTTGCCCAGGGCAACCAAAACGCGCTCTGGTGCGCTTTCC
Organism: Acidobacteriota bacterium; assembly: GCA_965205505.1. Classification (GTDB taxonomy): domain Bacteria; phylum Acidobacteriota; class UBA890; order UBA890; family WLXD01; genus DASCOT01. The sequence goes on along the minus strand of CBDBHB010000008.1, from coordinate 829,282 downwards.
TTGGCAACCTGTGGTTGCCTGGGATTCATAAGTCACAGCGTTTCAGTGGGTTACAATCCTTTCTATATGAACAAGGCGTTCACCAAGGAATCGGACTTCGATCCTGGGCTCGAGGTTTCGATTCGGCCTCGCAACGTGCTGCCCACCGGTGTCAAGAACTACATCACTCCATCGGGTGCTCGTCGCCTACGGCAGGAGCTCGCGATGCTGGCTGACGTGGAACGCCCCCGGCTGGCTACGGAGTTGTTGCGTCGGGTGGAGGCTGGTCGACAGGAGGAGGCCGAGCATCGCGCCGATCAGCATCGGTTGCGCGAGCTCGACGAACAGATCCGTTGGCTTGGCGAGCGGGTAGCCGGCCTCGAGGTGATCGATCCGGCGCAGCAGAATGGCGACCGGGCGCGCTTCGGCGCCACCGTCACCGTGATGGACTCGGAGGGCGAGGAGCGTGTGTACACCATCGTCGGTGTCGACGAGGCTGAACCGTCGGAAGGTCGTATCAGCTGGGTATCGCCGCTGGCCAAGGCGCTGCTTTCGGCGCGCGCCGGAGACGAGGTGGTGGCGCACTTGCCGCGGGACGATGCGGTCCTCGAGATCGTCAGCATCGACTACCCGCAAGCGGTTGATTCGTGACCCCGACGGGGGCGTGGTTATCAGGCCGCGAGTTGTTTTTCGAGCGCCGCGCGCTATCGCCGAGTCGGGGTCAGGTGAGTGGACGAGCGGAAGGCGGTGGACCCGTCGCAATACGAAGCGCTGACCGCGGCGCTAAATGAGCTGCGTCAACTGCTCATCACGGCGGGCGCCTCCGCCGGCCTGATTGTAGTAACCGGTCCCACAGGCACCCTCAGCGCCTAACAGGGAACCCACGCGCCTGCGCTGCTGAGTGGGCCAAATGCTACCCTCGGGGCAGCGAGAGTGCTACAAACCGTTGTTGACGTTGGGGGGAGCGTTGTCTCTGACCAGCATGGAGGGCATAGATGGGGCCAGCGACGTCTGCCGATGCCAAAACGTGGCAGCAGTTGACGGTGAAGTACCAGAACCCGGAGCCGCTTCGCAGCACGTGGCAACTGGTGAACTCGCTCGTTCCGTACGTGGCGCTCTGGTACTTGATGTATCGCAGCTTGGCGGTGTCCTACTGGCTGACGCTGGCGCTTACGCCGTTGGCCGCGGGCTTCATGATCCGCATCTTCATCATCTTCCACGACTGTGGCCACGGCGCGTTCTTCAAATCCAAGCGGCTCAACGACACTATCGGCTACATCACCGGGGTCATGACGTTCACGCCCTACTATCGCTGGCGCTACGATCACGCCAAGCACCACGCCACCTCGGGTGACCTCGATCGGCGCGACTCGGGCGGCGAGATCTGGACCCTCACGGTAGAGGAGTACTTGGCAGCGCCGCTGCTGACGCGCTTGCGGTATCGGATCTACCGACATCCGCTGGTGATGTTCCTTGTTGGCCCGATGGTTCTGTTCGCCGTCGCCCAGAGGATCTCTTACCGGAGCGAGCACAGGCGCGAGCGAGCCAGCGTTTGGTGGACGAATCTCGGCGTAGTGGTGCTGGTTGGCAGTCTCGTGACAGCCATGGGTCTGAAGCCCTATCTGATGATCCAGCTCCCCATCAGCCTCGTTGCTGGAGCCGTCGGCGTGTGGCTGTTTTACGTGCAGCACCAGTTCGAGTCGGTCTACTGGGAGAGGCACGAGCAGTGGGACTACTACCCTGCGGCGCTTCATGGCAGCTCGTACTACAAGCTGCCGCGCATCCTGCAGTGGTTCTCGGGGAACATCGGCTACCACCATATCCACCATCTTTGCCCGCGGATTCCGAACTACTTCCTGCAAAGATGCCACGAAGAAAACCCGAGCCTGGCGTCGATTCCGTCGATCAGTCTGCTTTCCAGCTTGCGGTCGTTGGGGTTTCGCTTGTGGGATGAAGAGCGCCGCCAGATGGTGGGATTCGGCTATCTCAGAGGGTACAAGCGAGCCCAAGCCTGAGGCCAGGCCTGCTAGCTGACCCGACCCTCGAGCAGGGATCGCCGTCGTCCTGGCAGTGGTCGTGATCGGCCGGGCTTATCGGGCGGCCTCTGCGCATCCGTGACATCATGCGGTTTGGCAACGCACGTTCGTTGCCGTGGCGCCACGGGCGGAGAGAACAGGGAGGGAGTTTGGCACGACAGAAACGTCCCAGCCCACGACGCCTGTCGCGTCGCCGTCGGGACGATGCGCTGAAGGCTCGGGCTGGCGGAGCGGTCGATGCTACCGCCGCGATAGCCGACGGCGTTGTCGACCCGGACGAGGACGTTGTCGAACCCGACGACGCGCTGCCTGAGATCATGTTCGACGATCTCCCGAGCCTCTTGCAGGAGGCCGCCGCGCGCGCCGGCTGGTCCACGCTCATGCCAGTCCAGGCCAAGGCGATCCCTTACATGCTGGCGGGACGCGACCTGATGATCCAGTCGCGCACCGGCAGCGGCAAGACAGGTGCCTTTCTGCTGCCGATCATCGATCGCCTCGATCCCGACGATCGGCGGTGCCAGGCGTTGGTGCTCGTGCCGACGCGCGAGCTTGCCAAGCAGGTGATGACCGCCGCGCAGGAGCTCAGTGCTTCGACGGGTCTGCTACCGACTGCGGTATATGGCGGCGTTGCCTACGGACCCCAGCTCGAGGCCTTCGAGCGTGGCGCCCACCTCGTCGTAGGCACTCCCGGCCGGGTGCTCGATCACCTGCTCAAGCGCAACCTGTCGCTCGATGGTCTGAAGAACCTGGTATTCGACGAGGCCGACCGCATGCTGTCGATGGGGTTCTATCCCGACATGAAGCGGCTGCAGGCGTTTCTGCCGAAACGGCGCATAAGCGGCTCGATGTTTTCTGCCACGATCCCACCGCATGTACGCAATCTCGCCAGCGAGTTCCTCGAGACCCCGGAGTTCCTGAGCCTCAGTCATGATCGCGTGCATGTGGCGTCTACCGAGCACGTGTTCTACGACGTGCCGTCGATGGACAAGGACCGCTACTTGATGCGGATCATCGAGATCGAGAACCCTGCGTCGGCGATCGTATTTTGCAATACGAAGGCCGACGTTCACTATGTGGCGTTGGTCCTGAAGCGCTTCGGGTACGATGCCGACGAGCTCAGCTCGGACCTGGCGCAGGCGGCACGCGAAAAGGTCCTCGAACGCGTTCGACTCGGCAAGTTGCGGTTTCTCGTTGCTACCGATGTTGCGGCGCGCGGAATCGATATCCACGATCTCTCTCACGTGATCCAGTACGGCCCTCCCCGGGACGCCGAGAGCTATATCCACCGGGTGGGACGAACGAGCCGTGCGGGCGCCTCCGGGGAGGCGCTTACGTTGGTGTCCGGCCTCGAAGGAATCCATCTTCGCCACATCGCGCGTACCTACAGCATCGACCTGCAGGAGCGACCCGGACCGACCAAGGAAGAGGTGGAGCGAATCGTCGGCGAGCGTGTCACCGCTTTGCTCGAGGCGCGGCTACGTGATCGCAGCAGCCTGCAAACGGAGCGCATGCAGCGATTCGTTCCGCTTGCCCGTAGCCTGGGCGAAAGCCGCGATGAAGTCTCGGTGATCGCTATGCTCCTGGACGACTACTACCAAGAGAGTCTGCATGCACCGCTCGGTGAGCCGGTCGCGCCGGACCCCGCGACGGCCGGCGACGAACCCCGTCGTAGCGAGCGTCCTAAGAGGAAGCCGCGGCGCCGAGGTGGACGGTCACGCTAGCAGGCCGCTGCCGAGGCCATGACCGCGATTTGGGAGTGGATGGCAGAAGCGGCGCCGACGATCGACTTGGTGGCGCTGCCGCTCATGGGTGTCGATTCGCCGATCTGGAATGTCGTGCGTCGAGTGCTATCGGCGCACCGCGTCACGCCGCTGATTCGGTATGGATTCTCGCGTCCGGCGCTGCGTCGGCGCGGGTCGTTCGATGAGTATCTGGCGTCGTTGTCGGCGAAACGCCGCAAAAACTATCGGCGGCAATGGCGGGCACTGAACGGGGCCGCTGAGGTCGAGGTGCGGCACCATCGATCTCTCGACGCGGGGTCCGATTGGGCGTCGCGGTTCATGCAGATGGAGGCGTCCGGCTGGAAGGGCGAGCGTGGCTCGGCGCTCGCCTGCTGCGCCGCTGATGTGAAGTTCTTCGATGAGCTGACGAGCGCCTTCGGCCAGCGCGCCGACCTCTTCTACACCGAGGTTCGGCTCGATGGTGTTGCCGCTGCCATGTGCTCGCGAGCCTCGTCGAGGGCGCGACGTTGTTCGGTTTCAAGGTTGCCTTCGATCCTGCCTACAAAGAGTATTCGCCCGGAATGCTGAACGCTGTTCAGGAAGTGCGGCTTTTCCTCGAGAACCCCGAGCTAGTGTTTGCCGACAGCGGCGCCAACGCCAACTCGTTCATCGGTTCCTCTGGCGCGACCGGGTCCCGGTGGCCAAGGTATTGCTTCCTTGTAGCACTGCCGGGCGGCTGGCGTTGGCCAGTCTCGACATGGTCAAGCGCGCCAAACGTGGCGCCCTGTTGGCCCTCGAGACGCTCCACGAGTCACACGGGGCGGCCTGACTCTGCGAGCGTTCTGAGCCAGTCGAGCAGTCGACGCGATCAGCCCGATCAGGTGTGCCTATCGGCGCAGGCGATTGTAGCGCCGCAGCACGTCGCGCAGCCGATCGTGTGGAAGCGCGTAGACGGTGTTGCCGTCGCGACCGACGATCGTGGTGCCGGCGACGAGTGCGTTGGTGATCGCTTCCTCCACGGCGTAGGCCGTCGCCTGAAACAACGGCGTCAGCCACCCGTTGGGTAGCATCTCGACAGTACTTGCGTCGCTGTTTCCGGCGGCGCTGCGGTTGGCGGTGGAGAAGGCGACGAAGATGTCTCCCGAGCCATTGCCCGCCATACCGCCCATCCGGGCGATCCCGAGCGGTACTCGCCGCGCTATGCGCTTGAGCTGATACGGAAGCAACGGTGCGTCGGTTGCGATCACCACGATGATCGAACCGAAGTCGCGGTCGCCCGGGTTGCCGAGCTCCTCGGCATCGGCGCTGCTGGCGCCGGCGCGCGGTCGCAGGTCGGTGATCTCGCGGCCGATCGGTGCGCCGGCGATCATCAGGTCGTCGCGGCCCCCGTAGTTTGCTTGCACTAGCGCCCCGAGCATGTAACGCCGACCTTGAATCTCCACCGAGCGCGAGGACGTTCCGATGCCGCACTTGAAGCCGTGGCAGATCATTCCGGTGCCGCCGCCCACGGCGCCCTCGGACACGGCCCCACCATGCGCGTTGCCGAGCGCCTCAAAGACGTGCTCGCGGCGCACATGAAACCCGTTGATGTCGTTGAGAAAGCCGTCGTAGGTTTCGGCAACTACCGGCAGCGCCCAGGGTTGGCGTCCGTTGCCGGCGCGTACCAGCCAGTCGATCACCGCGTCGCGCACCACGCCGACGCTATGCGTGTTGGTGATCATCACCGGGCCTTCCAGGGCGCCGGATTCCTCGATCCAAGTCGTTCCGGTCATCTCGCCGTTGCCATTGAGCGAGTACCAACCGGCGAACACCGGCTCGCCCTGTCGGCCACGCGGTCGGATTGCCGTGACTCCCGTCCGCACCGGTCCCTCGCCGACCGACAGGGGGCCGTCACCACGGATCAGGGTGACGTGTCCCACCTCGACGTCGCCGACGTCGGTGATTGCGTTGCTCGGGCCCGGCTCGCCGTAGAACGGAACGCCGAGATCTCGAGCGCGAGGCTCTTGCTGAGGCGACGCGACGACGTCAGGCGTGGTCGCCGTCGCGCTGATGGCGACCGCCATGATCATTACGGTGCACCTGGCCCGGCCTGCGCACGCAGGCGGGCTCACTGGTTTACTTCCTTCCAGACCGCGTCAAACTCCTCTGCGGCTCCCTCAGGTGGCTCGGTAGCCAGGCTGACCCCGATGGTGAGCGCGAAGCCGACGATGAAGCCCGGGATCAGCTCGTAGAGATCGTATGTATAGGGCTTGAACGCTAGCACCCAGACGATGGCCGTAAGGAAGCCGCCGATCATGCCGGCGATCGCACCGGCGCGGGTCGTCCGTTTCCAGTACAACGAGCACAGCACCGCCGGAGTGAAGGCACAGGCGAGCCCCGACCACGCGAACAGCACGAACCAGAAGATGACCCGCACCTCGCCGAGCGCAAATAGCAACGCGACGATGCCGATCACTGCCGTCGTGGCCTTGCCGTACAACGCCAGCCGCCGCTCGGACTCATCGGGCCGGTAGATGCGCTGCACGATGTCGCGGACGACGGTGGCCGAGGCCATGATCAGCAGCGAGTCGGCAGTAGACATGATGGCCGCCAGCACGATCACCAGATAGATGCCGGTGAACACCGCCGGCAGCAACTCCGACGTCATCACCGGCAGGATGGTCTCGGGATCATCGAGCACCGGGAAGATCACCCGGCCGGCCATGCCCCCGAACACGGCTCCCAGGTCGAAGAGGATGATGCAAGGCACGGCGATCAGACCGCCTTCGTGGATGTCGCGCCGGCTGCGCGCAGCGATGAACCGGCTGAGCAGCTGCGGCGCGCCGAGGAAGGCGAGACCGATGCCGATGAAGCCGATCACCGACACGAAGCCCTCGACACTCATTCCGTAGCTGCCCATCGGCCGCAACAGTGCCGGATCGGTGGCGTTGAGCTGCGCCATCGTCGCGGTCCAACCGCCGGCGGCCGACATCGCTACGAACGGCAGTGCGAACAACCCGCCGAGCATCAAAATCCCCTGCAGCAGGTCGCTGTAGGCGACCGCTTTGAAGCCGCCGACGGTCGTGTAGTAGAGGATGACCGCCGCTCCGATGAGGGCGCCGGCGACGTAGCTGATGTCGAGAAAGGAGGCGAATGCCTTACCCGCCGCGGTGAGCTGAGCGGCGGTATACGCGGTGACCATGCTCATGATGATCAGCAGGCTGAGCCAGCGGATCACGTGGCTGGAGTCGCGAAACCGCGCCTCCAGATAGTCGGGTACGGTGATCGAGTCGTAGCGGTCCGTCCAGGCCTTGAACGGTTGTGCCACTAGCGTCCAGACGAGCGCCACCCCGAGGACCTCGCCGAAAACGATCCACAAAGCGTGGATGCCGATGGTGTAGCCCATGCCGGTGAGGCCGAGCAGCAGCCAGGCGCTCTCGCCGGTGCTGTTGGAGCTGAAGGCGATGACCCACGAAGGCAGCTGCTTGCCGGCAACGTAGTATCCGGCCACGCTGCCGGATTCACGCCCGGCCCACCAGCCGAGAGCGAGCAGGACGACCAGATAAACGCCGAGGACCGCGACAATCGTGGCGGAGGCCAACTCAGCTGCCCCCGTCGGTACGGTCGTTGTCTCGCACGCCTTGGCGGCGTCGCCCGCGACAGTAGTGCACCAGCTCGATCGTCAGCCCGGTGCTCACAGCTGCGATCAGCAGCACCCAGGCGCTCCAGGGCATCCCCGCGATCAACGATCTAGACCCCGGAGCTGACGCGGTTGCAGGCCTTCTCGAGCCGTTGTAGGGCTTCCGCGTTCTCGTCTTCGGTGAGCAGCAACGAGGGGCCGAACCGGATGACATGGCCGTGCTGGCCGCCGAGCCCGATCAGCAGTCCTTCCTCCCTGGCGGCCTCGAGCAGTGCCTTGCCTTTTTCGGGACTCGGGGTCTTGGACTCGCGGTCCTCGACTAGCTCGAGTGCTTGCATCAGGCCCATGCCACGAACCTCGCCGATCCATTCATGGCGCTCGGCCAGCGCGTCGAGGCCGGCGCGCAGTTCGAGTCCCCGTGCCGCGGCGTTCGCCGGCGCATCTTCGCGGCGCAGAACATCGAGGGTCGCCGCCATCGCGGCCATGCTCACCGGGTTGCCGCCGAACGTCGAGATGGTCTTGGCGGTCCAGGCATCGGCGATCTCGTCACGCGTGATCGTGGCACCGACTGGCTGTCCATTGGCGATGCCTTTGGCCATCACCATGATGTCGGGCTCGACATCCCAGTGCTCGATCCCGAACCACTTGTCGCCGGTGCGTCCGAATCCCGCTTGCACCTCGTCGCAGATAAACACCCCACCGTACGACCGGATAATCTCGGCCGCGCGCTGGAAGTAGCCTGGCGGTGGCACGATGTAGCCACCAAGGCCGAGGATGGTCTCGGCGATGAACGCTGCCGGCTTGCCGCTGGTCGTGGTGACGATCGCCTCTTCGAGATCGTTGGCGAACTTATCGACGCAGCTATCGTCGCAGGGCGACTTGAACGGACATCGGTACGGATAGGGCGCCAGCGCGTGCTTGATCGGCAGCGAGCTGGTCAGCGGTCGCCAAGACGCGTGGCCGGTGATGTTGGTGGCGAGAATGCTACGGCCCGAGTAGGCGAGCCGGAGCGCCATGACCTCGCTGCGCCCGGTGTACATGCAGGCCAGCATGATCGCGGTCTCGATTGCCTCGGTGCCGCTGTTGGTGAAGAACGACTTCCGGAGAGCGCCGGGCGCAATCTCCGCCAGCTGGCGTGCGGCGTCGATCTGCGGCTCGGTGATGTAGAGGCTCGACGTATGACCGAGCTTGTCGATCTGCGCCTTGGTGGCGGCCGTGACCTCGGGATGGCAGTGCCCGACCGAGGTTGTCAGGATGCCCGCGAACATGTCGAGGTACTCGTCGCCTTCGACATCCTTCACCCACACGCCTTGCGCCTCGGCCATGACCAGGGGCTCGGTGTAGAGGGTCGAAACGCAGGGGAACAGGTAGTCGTGCTGCGCATCGCGCGCCTCAGCGGAGGTACTTGCCATCACTGCCGCCCCGGTTTCGCTCATCGTAGTCTCGCCTCGTAAGCACGCCGCTGTCGCGGCGGAAACACGTCGCCCGAATCGTCTCGACAGGATATCTGTAGGTTCTTCTCCAGCAGGTGCTTGAAGTTGTGCAGCCGTGGTGACTCGCTCGGCGGGCCGTTTCCTGACGCGCTCGAGGTGATCATGTTGTTCTATCCCTGCCGGTTCATTTGCGACGAGAAAATCGACTGTAATGGCGCGACGTGTCGAAAGAAAGCCGGCCCGTGTCTCGCTTCTAGGTGACCAACAGGATCCAGGGTGTGCCGATCACCAGGTAGATGATCAGGTTGAAGAGCGTCACCAGCCCACCATAGTGATACACTTGGCGCGGCTCGATGTAGCCGCTGCTCAGAAAGATGGCGTTGGCGCTTGAGCCCTGTGGTGTTATCGCCGCGAAAAAGTTGGTGGCGAACAGCAGCATATACGCGAGCAAAGGGCCGGGCACACCTGCCTGCAGGCCGACGTTCAGGAAGACTCCGTACAGCGCCAGCATGTGCGCCGTCTGCGACACGAACAGGTAATGGATCAGCACGTAAATGACGACCAGCGCGACGTATACCAGGGGCCATGGCAGGCCCTCGAGTTGGCTGGCCATGCCGCCGGCAGCAAACGACATGAAGCCAAGCTCGTTGAGCTGCGTCGACAGCGTGTAGAGAATGGCGAACCAAAAGTAGATTCCGAGGGCGTCGCCGCGCCCTTTGAGGTCGTCGAGCGTGAACAAGTTCGCCAGCATGAGCACGCCGAGCCCGAGGAAAGCGATGGCCGCGGTGTTGATACCGAGCGAGGCCGACAGAGCCCAGCCGGTGATCATGCCGGCGAAAGTCATCGCAGTGATCCATTCCTGGCGCGATACTGGGCCCATGGCGCGCAGCGCTTCGGCTGCCGCCGCCGGCGCTTCGGGAGTATGTCTCACTCCCGGTGGGAAGATTCGATACAGCAAATAGGGCACGATCAGTAACGCCGCTAGCGACGGCAGTGACGCCGCCAGCGCCCAGGACCCGAAGCTCACGGGGATGCCACTTAGCGTGGCGATGGCGGCACCCGCAGGGTTGGCCGCCATCGCCGTCATCCACATCGCCGACGAAACCGTTAGTCCCGTCATGCCGGCCATCATGAGGAAACTCCCCATGTGGCCTTGGGTGCCGTCCTCGGGTCGCGAGCCGCTCTGTCGAGCGAGCGCATAGTGGATCGGGTAGAGCACACCGGACCGCGCCGTGTTGGAAGGAAACGCCGGGGCGATAAAGAAATCGGTGATGATGAGGCTGTAGGCAAGTCCGAGCGTCGATCGACCCAACCGGATGATGATCAGGTAGGCGATGCGCTGGCCGAGGCCCGAGTTGACCACTGCCTGAGCCACCAGGAACGCAATGGTCAACAGCAGCAGGAAACTCTGCGAGAACCCAGAGTAGGCTTCCGCCGCCGTCAGCGTTCCGCTGAGAACGGTGATCGCGATCGCCAGCACCGACGCCGTGAAAACGGGCATCGCGTCGATCAGCACCGCGAAGATGGTGGCAAGAAAGATCGCCAACAGATGCCATGCTCGGGGGTCCACTGCCGCCGGTACCGGACTCGCCCAGATGACCGTGCCGACGGCCAGCACCGCCACGAGCCGCCACCTTCCGGTGCCTTTGTCGTCCGCTGCCTTCACTGTGCCTCTACTCGACACCGGCAAGTGTCAGCGTCAGCAAGAGGGCCCATTGCGACCCCCTATGGCTGTCGGTCGTATCGAAGGTCTCCACGGATGGCGAGTGGGCACCGGTCCCGTGGCCTCCGCCATCGATGGTTACTGCCGGAATTCCCAGGCTGATCGGGATGTTGGAGTCGGTGCTGGCGCTGTTGAGCCGCGCATCGATGCCCACTGCCCGCGCCGTCGCAAGGGCCGCCCACACGATCGGGGCGCTCTCCGGCTGCAGCCCAGCGGGGCGGATGCCGATGACCTCGATGTCGTAGGAGAGGTCGACGTCGCTGTCCCAGCGAGTGTTCTCTTCGTCGAGGGCCTGCTGCAGCGCGGCGCGGAACTGAGAGTCGATCTCCTCGAGCGCGTTGACGTCGAGGGAGCGCATGTCGACGGACATGGCGGCCGAGAACGGGATCGAGTTGACCGAAGTCCCACCTTCCAGGATCCCGACGCTGAACGTGACCTTGGGCTCTGTTGGAACCTGGAAGTCGGCGATCTTGGCAATTGCCCGCCCCAGTGCGTGCATCGGGTTGGGCATGCCGAAAGCCCCGAAGCTGTGCCCACCCGGCCCGCGGTAGGTGACCTTGTAGCGATGGCTTCCAACCGCCCCGTGGGTGACGGCGCTGCCGGCGCCGTCGACGGAGATGAACGCATCGATCTGGTCCGGCAGCTCGACCTCGAAAAGATGACGCACGCCCCGCAGGTTTCCGGCACCTTCCTCACCGACCGTGGCGACGAATATGAGCCGTCCGCGCGGCCGCAGCCCGCTTCCCGCCCATGCTCTTGCGACCGCGAGCACTACCGCCAGCCCGCGACAGTCGTCGACGATGCCGGGTCCCTTCAGCAAATGGTCGTCGCGGGTCACGGCGACGTCCGTGCCCGGCGGAAACACAGTGTCGAGGTGCGCGGACAGAACGACCAGGGGACCCGGTTCCGAGCCCACCCATTCGCCGATCACGTTGCCGACTGCATCGGCCCGAACACTCTGGATACCGGCCTCGCGCAGGCGACGAGCGAAGTCTGTTGCGCGCTCTTGTTCGTTGAACGGTGGTGCCGGGATCTCACAAAGGGCGACCTGGTCGTCGATGGTCGCCACCTCACCCTCACGTACGCTGGTGAGCATGTCGCGGACGGCGGGATTGGCGAGCACCGCCTCGAATGCCGACCGGTCAGCGACCAGCTGGTGATGCAGTCCGCGCTCGAGCGGTTCACGGATTGCTGCCGTCAGAGCGTGGCTGTTGGTCGAAACGGCTCCGGTCGCGACGGCGGCAATCGCCACCAACAGGACGGTAGTTGCTGCGCTGGCTCTGATGACGTCCTCTCTTCGCCGTCGGCTGGTTCTCGGACGGGATGATCCCAGTCCCAACCTCCCAATGTCTACCGAAGAGATTGCCAGGCGGTCGTTGCCGAGTCAGCCTTCCCGCTCCCAAGTCACAGCATAGGTGATGTTCGCACCGCCGGCGCGTTTCGGTGGAGTGCGAACGAGTCAGGCGGTCCCCGCTTTTCGACTGCGCTCCCGAGTGTCAAGCGGTCGTGATCGGTCGAACTCGACGTCTCCCTTGGGCCGCGGCACGCGAAGAAGCTCCCGCGGCTCACCGCCGGCAGTCGCTGTCGAGTCAGCCTTCCCGTTCCCAAGTCACAACATAGGTGATGTCCGCACCCCCGGCGCGTTCCGGTGGCGTGCGAAGAGTCAGCCGGTCCCCCTCCAGTACGAAGAGCCGCCGCTGAGCTGTACCGATGTAGTTCGGGTACGCCGCGCCTTCCACGTGAAACGTCACAACCTCTGCACTCTCATCCACCGTGTAGCTGCCGAAGTAGCCGAAATAACCGTCGGAGGCTTCCGTGCGTTCCTCAGGCGTGGGGCGCAGGAAGTCGGCTGATGCAAAGGGCCGTCGGCTCGGGTTCACGAGGTGGATGGACATGCGGCCGCCATCGTCGAACATTACGCGCCCGAGCGGCTCCGGCCCATATTGATAAGTTACGCTACCGTCGGTGCCGTGCCCCTCGGCCGATATCAGACGCCAGCTTCCGACCAAGCCGTCTGCGAGCGTTCCTGCCTCTGGAGCCGGCGAGGTGCTGGAAAAGGCGCTCAAGAGCGCGATCAGGGCGGCTCTCTTCATGCTGATGTCTCCCTTCTTTGAGGATCGAGTCTGACGTGCTGAGTCCCTGCGCTGCGACCGCCCGATCCGGGGAGTGTCTAAGCACGGCAGTGGGCTGCTCAGCCTAGCGGAATAGATCGGCTCTCACCACGCGAGAGCGCGCAGCCGGTTTGCGAGGGGGGACGCGCAAGGAGAAGTCGGCCGGATGGAAGCCACGGTCGACGTGCGGATGCGGTTGACCGAAGACGAGGCTCTGCTGAAGCTCGAGGCCGAGGCGACGCGCCGCTCGACCTGATGTCGGGGAACTAAGTTCTACCCGTAGCTTGTCCCACTATTCCTGGTAGTGCTCGAGTAGTCGCGGGCCATCGCCGATCGGGCGGCGCCGGCGGAGGTGGAGGAGGAAGAGGAGGAGGCGGCGGCCGCGGATATTTCCCTGCGTCCTGGGCCGTCCACAGTTGCTCGCTCTTCGGATCGGTCACTTAGGACCGCTCTCTTGTCTGGCGGCGAGGCCGCGGTCGATAGCATGTTCGAGCCTGGCGTGGGTGTCCTCGCTTGCCCGCACCGCCCGCACCAGCGTCGCTGCCTTCTCGGTGCATGCTTCCAGCAGGCCGATATCCACGTCGCGGGCCATCAAGGCGTCGGCTAGTTTGCTCACTGCCTCCCGCGCCTCGTCGCGTAGGCGGTCGATGGTAACTTCCATTTTCTCGATGGCGGCTTCATATTGCTGTTTGGTGAACGGCATCATGCCTCCGCTCTACCTTGCGTTCCAAATTGGGGCCGTAGGGCGCTACGCTCTGTACGTGTTTGAAAAATCCCAATGATCACCTCGCAGCTTGAGACTCCTAGCCCCCCGCCTCCCCCCGGCCGAGCTCGGCCCCGTCCTCGTCTCGAACGACGAGGGTGTCGCCGTCGATGATCTCGAGCGTCTTCACAGCCTACTCCTCGAGCTTCGGGAGACCGGCCATCTGTCGGTAACCGTTGACCTCAGACTCACTGAGGTCGATTCGCAGCCGACCGCAGCCGCAGTAGTCGACCAAGCCGGCCGCTAGGTCCGAGGCGTGAACCCGGACGATACGCCTGCACTTGCAGCGATAGCTGACCTGTCCTGACATAAGGTCCATCTTTAGGGTGCTGCGGCGGCCTCTCATTGGTCCGCCTTGGCTCGCAGGCCGGCCAGGCGCTTGGCCAGCCTCTCTGAAATCATCCCAAGGGCCCCCGCTTGTCGTTCGTACCGCTCGAGGATCGCGAGCTCGTCGGCTGGCTGCTTCTTCTTCCGGTAGATGATCGCAAGCTGCTCGTAGTACCACGGAGCAACCCAGCCTTCGCCTCGGGCGGATGCCTCAGCCTCTGTGGCGTCCACTAGGCGCAGGAGAAGCTCCTTCGCACCATCGAGGTCGCCCACCCGCTTGAGGCGACGAACCTCCACCACGTAGACCGAGTAGTGCCGACCGTCGACGAAGCCCGGTGGGCTCGCGCCTCGGCGGCCTCTCACTGGAGGACTTGGTAGGTCGTGGGGGTCATATCAGGGGCGAACGGGTGCCGCGGCGGCATCGTGGCTACGGTCGAGCTGTCGCCGATCGTCGAGAACACCGGAGATGACGCTACCGTAGCTTGATCACGTAGAAGCTCGTCGTCGAGTCGCCCGTGTTGCCGTGGTCGTGCAGGACGCCAGCGTCCGTCCAGATGATATCGCGCGTCTCGAAGCTCACGTCGCTCTCTTCTTCGCCGACAACGACTTTCGCGGTGGCATCCGTGATCATGATCGTGAGCTCGTTGCCGGCGTGACTGTGCGACCCGGCCCAGTACTCGGGCTCGATGTCGAAGCGCCGGACGATCGCCATGTCGTTATCGAGTACGAGCTCGCCCGGATCATTAGGATATCCCTCGAAGGTGACCGTGGCTGGGTCGACACCTATTGCGTAGCTCGGGGATCGCTTGATGGTCGCAACGAAGAGGTAGCGTGGTTCCTCGCTGATTTGCCGGTGATTGTGTGACTCCACGGCGTCGACCCAAAAGAAGTCACCAGCTTCGGCCGTGTTCGTCGTCTGCTCATCGCCCACGATTAGCTGCGTCGTTGCCGCACCAAAGGAAACGCCGAACTGGTTGCCGGCGTGACCGTGCTCGCCGCTCCAGACTCCGGGCTGGCTACGCAGCTGCTGGACGAGCAAGTACTCGTTGTCGAACACAACCTCGGGCGTCGCTACGTCGAGGTTCGGGTACGTGATGCCGATGGTCCCAGCGGGGTCGACGATGACGTCCGGCTCGGATTCCGATGAGTCGGTTGCGGGCACGCAGCCGGAGAGGGCGAAGGCGACGATGACGAGCAGGAGGCAGGACTTCATGGGGAACCTCCGTAGTTGCGGCCTCGCGGCAGAACTGGAAGTCCAAGAACCGCTACAGAGCGATTCTATATACATACCGTATCGTGCGGTTTGTTTCCACGGCGGCACGGGCCCCGCCCGCTCTTGGCTCGCGAGCCCACTGGCGTTCGAGCAAATAGATGCCCACGCCCAGCATGCGAACAAAGCTGTCGGGGCAATTCTTCAGACCGTCACACACGGCGTTCGCTCACCTGTCCTCCTCTCCGGGGCAGAGGACTCGGTTGGTGGTCGGGGTCACTCGCTCTTACGGATCTTGGCGCGCAGCCCTGCTAGGCGCTTGGCGAGTCTCGCGGAAGGAGTGTGTTGGGCTCGTGTTTGTTGCTCGTACCGCTCGAGTATCGCGAGCTCGTCGGACGGCTGCTTCTTTTCCCGGTAGATGATGGCCAGCTGCTCGTAGTAAGTGGGCGATACATCCCAGCCGTTGGCCCTGGCCTCGTCCTCCGTTGCGCCGACGATTCGGATCAGGAGCTTTTCTGCTCGATCAAGCTCGCCCTCTCGCTTCAGACGGCGATACTCCAGGATGTAGGTTGAGTAGTGCAGGCCATCGACGAAGCCGGGGTTGTACATTGTTGGGCCCTACCTTTGGCGCGCAGGGCGCGACTCGCGGCACGTTTGAGCTTGCGTGCAGCCGTGGCCAAAGCGGAACAAATTTCCTATGTCACTAGCAAAGCTCACAGCCGGGCGATTTGCGAGGGGGGGGGTCGGGAGGCAGATCAGATCGAGCATCGAGCATTATGCGGATCTGCCGAACCGCCACCCGCGTCCGCCGCGCGCCTACGTGTGGGCGCGCAGCCGCTGTGACAAGCGCGGGGAGCGCTTCTTCACCTGAGATACGAGGAAGACACCCTCAGCGCCATAAACTTTGAGCGCGTCAGCGTAGGCTTCCGCATGGGTCGGATAGAAGGCTACAGGCTGCTCGTCGTGGAAGACTACGAACTCGCCGGCGTGCTTGTCGAGCAGATCATCAATCTGCGAATCAAAGGCTCGTTGCTCAGCACGAACGCGGTTCAAACGGGCGCGGGGCACTGGCACTCCGTCGGGCTGCTGGGGGGCTGACGACATCGTAGCAGTTAGGGCGCCGGTTCCACTCTTTGATAATGGAGCCGGTCTAGTCTCATCCCACCCTCCGTTTTCCCGCGGGGACGCGCCGTAGCCGCCGAAGCCTCGCTGGCTACCTAGTCCAGGATGTTATTCGTCGCCGTTCTAGGCCCGCTCGGTCGCTCGGCCCCATTGCCAGTTTCCGTGCCCTCGCCGTCCCTCGAGGCGGCCTCCTCCGGCGCTGCTTGATCTTCGTTCTCCAACGGAATCGGACCCCCGCTATCCAGGGGCTCGAAGTCAGCGGAATCAGAACTCCCATCGGCACGTTGTCCTGTGCCCATCCAGGCGTAGACAGCGCCCAGGATTGCGCCGTAGACCAGATGACCCATGAGGCTGGGCATCATGTTTCCGGCGGCCTCTAGGTTCCAGTTGACACCCATGCCCATTCCCATGAACAAGGGCATGAGCGTGAGCGGGCCCAACAACCACCAGATCACGCCGTAGCCGAGTCCATACCCCAAGCCGTTTCCCATCCCGCTCACCATCGAGCCCAAGACGATGCCAAACGCGGCTCCGATGATGGCACTGTTGACCATGTGGAGGAGAAAGCCTGCGAAAGCCGATGGAGACCCCACCATGCTGCCGATCATCGGTAGCATCCCCATCATTCCCATCATGGCTCCGAACACCACGCCTCCGGCCAGGCCGCCGTAGATGCCCTTCTTGATGCTGTCTGCGTTCATCCGAAGCACCTCCCTTGGATGGTTGATTAACAGCCGGCGGATCCCGTCGCCCGTGAGAGTCGTCCAAAGACCCCACGAACAAGCGAAGCCCCCCAGCGCGGGACGCGCTTCGCCGCTGTGATCTCAGGCCAGGCATCGACGCGACCGTGGCTGCCCGGCAGCGACGGTGTCGGCTACTCTCGTCCCGCGCCAAGGGGTAACCCGACATTTTAGACTCCCCAGCACACCTCTAGGTAGTGGCTAGCGGACTTCGACGTCGCTGCGATGTTCCTGGGGCTCCGACGCGCTGTTGCCTGTTCCTCTACCCACGCCGCCGCGCCACCGCCGTATCGCGAATCGCCCGCCGAGCCTCCTCTGGCGTGACGTCAGCACCGACAAGTGGGCGCGCAGATAGGTTCCAGCCCGCGGCGCGCCTGTCAGCTGCATCACACGTCGTCCGTTGGTGACGGAACCTTCGACAAGGTCCGGACGTCTATTCAGATGGAGCGGCCAAGAGCGCGCTGGCCTTGGTCCCATTGGACGTAAAGGGGAGCGGCCCGGGGCTGGGGGCTGGCGCGCTGTTGGCCGATCTACCCTCGCCGCGCCGCCGCCGTATCCTCGATAGCCCGCTGCCCCTCCGCCGGCGTGACATCAGCCCCCCGCAGATGCGCATCCATCAGGTCCGGGATCCAGCGCCGCAGCAGCTCTCGTCGCACGACCTTCGCCTTGGTCTTCGTCGGCGCCAGGATCTCTGCGATAGCATCTAGCGAAGCGCGATCCGGAGGGAGATACTGACCGCAGCGGTAGCCGCTCATGGTGCCCTGCGTGATGCCGAGCTCGGTGGCGATTGTGCGCATGGAGGCGGGGTGATCGTCGATGAGCTCGCCGAGGTAGGAGCCGAACTGGCGGAGCGGGTAGGCGAGGGGGCGAACGAAGGTGCCGCGGCAGCCTCTCATGGGGTCTGCTGGAGTTGCACGAACGGCGCCGGTATCCACCCGGAACTCCCATCATGCTGGACTAAGTAGTAGTAGCGCTCTTCTTCCTCGTGCCAGGCGCGTCGCGTTACCTGCACTGGAGTCCCCTGCACCAATTGAAAGCGCACGCGGCCGCGTCCGAGCGGACCGACGCCGAAGGGCGCCTCCCAAGCGTTGACCTCAATGTCGAGGGCAGATGCCTCGTTGGCACGGATGATAGTGATCGCTTCGAAAGGCTCGCCTGGGCCTCCGGCAGCGGTGCGATCGCCGCGGTCTGCCGCCGAACTCACAAAGAGGACCAAGGCGGCGAGGGCAATCACGAAGAGGATCAAGACGATCAGGCATCCCTTCTTCATCATGTGCCGGTAATCAAGGCCACTGGATCGGTCACAGTCCTGCGACCGTCTCCTCTCGGTCGCCAGCGATGTAGCGAGTGACATCGATGGCGTCGATGATCAAGGACACTGCGTTCAGCGTCATCAGAACCCGAATCCAGACGCCGAACGCACTGTCGGCCGGAATCTGATCGAGCCGCGTCCAAAGGAAGTAGAGGAGCGGGATCCAAAAGATGTGGCCGAGGCCCAAAAGGCGGGTGAAGCCGGTGAGCCCGGTCAAGATCGTCATGAGGATCATGCTTCCCAGAAGCGCCGCGATGACAACCTGGGCCTCCCCGCGACCGATAAAGAAGAGCGGCACGATCAGGTTGGCGGTTATCAACAGCGCGAGCCACAGTCGCCAGTGGGGGGGCATTTGCATGATGCCGCGATTGAACGTGATGAATGCTTTCATCGGGATCTCCTTCTAGAGGGGTTCGTACTCTGACGATCCTGTCGCGAACCGAATAGACAGCGCGCAGCAACCGCCTGGCTAGCTCGTAGCCACTGCGGCCATGCAGCTGTTTCTTCCACGCCGCGAGCCCAAGGTATGCGATGCAGGCAGCGGCGACTGCGGCGCCGGCAACCACGATCTCCTTCCAGAACGCCGCGGTCGCGACCCAGTCGACGCCTTCAGGCAGCATCCCGCTACCCGACCTTCCGCTTTCCCGCGGGGACGCGCCGGAGCCTCCGCAACCTCGACACCGAAGCCGCCGTCTCCTGTATCGATTTACCATGCTTGGCCATCCAGCGCACGAGCCTGTCGTCGGTGATCAGCTCCTCGAGGAGCTCCAGGTCGGCGCCGAAGTGGCGGGCGAGCCGCGCACGGTTGGTCTTGCCTGGGTGGGTGACTCCTTTCTGGTACATCGTGAGGTGCGGGTTCTCCATCCCAGAGGAGCGCGCCAGTGACGCCTGGGATAGGCCGGTCTCGTCCATCTTCGCCCTGACTAGCTGCTCGATGTACTGGGCTGCACGGCGCTCGGGGTAGAGGATCTGGTAGGTGGTCGGGGTCATGGTCGCTCAATCTCGGGTGTACAGATCGCCGGTCACGGGTTCCCCATAAATAGACGAGCCCGCCGCGGGCGCCATGGGACGTAAACCGCGGCGAGCTCTAACCCCTACGAGGGCTAGAACGATGGTACCAAACGGGAAGGGGCGGATCTCCGCAAAGGCTGCTCAGCCTAGCGGAATAGATCGGCTCTCACCACGTGAGAGCAGCCGGGCGATTTGCGAGGGGGTCAGCGGTTTCGCAACGGGGCACACCCGGGATGGTTGGAGCACCGCGAAGAAGATCTTCGCTTGTATCTGGCAGCACGCGGACATCACTGCTCTCAGCTGGCGGATCTCATCGTCGTTGCCGGTGAGCTCCCAGCGGTCAAGGCGATGGGGATGATGCCACCGCCCATGGAGTAGTCGATCTCGATTGAAAGTGATCATAAGTAACTTTTGATAATTATTAATATGTAATAACAAGTATAGCAATCTATATTGAGTCTATAGTATGTATTAACAATACTGTGTGACTTCAAGCTATGGCGAATTCCCAACTGGCAGGCGAATTCAGTGCCAACCACGCAAGGAAGCCCGACGTCTGAGCAAGGAGGTCGGCTGAGCACCATGCCTCGCGGGCTGCGCGCCATGCTCGTTGCCGACTGGGGGATCCGAATCTCCGTCGTCGTGTTTGCCCTGCTCGCCGTGCCGTTCTTCACGCCGATCGTCGGCAGCGATCAGCTCGCGAACTTCTCAGACTATTACGCAGATATTGGCCTGAGCCTCCTGTGCGTCGTGGCCTTGGTCTATCGGTCGGGGAAGATCGCTCATCGGCGGGAGCGACAGTTCTGGAGGTTGCTCGGCGTGGCTTTCGGCTGCTGGTGCGCGGTCGAGATCATCTACGTACTCGTGCCACTGCTCCTGTTCGACGTATCGCCGATACACAGGGATATCGCTGCCGACTGTCTGCTGATGGTCTTCTACGCCGCGTTCTTCCTGGCGATCTCCAGGAGCCCGCACCTGCCGGCGCGGTTGAGTGCGGCCCCCTCTCGTCAACGGGTCGAAATCCTCGGCACCCTGAGTTTCTCGTTGGGCCTGTTCATGTACTTCGTCATCATTCCCAGCGCGCAGAACGCCCACGAGTATGACACCTGGGTATCGCCGTCCATGATGTACACGATCTTCGATATCCTACTGCTGGCGAGTCTTCTCCATCTTCGCAACGTCTGTGGGAGGCCACGCTGGAGGCTGCTTTATGGCCTGCTGGCAGCCTATTGCGGCATGTGGTCCGGGATCGATCTCGTACAGCTTCTCGCGTCAGCGGGGTTTATCGACCTGAGGTTGGACGTGCCGATCGGTCTTGCCGCCTACGTGCCGATAGTCCTGGCGGCACGGATAAGCCGATACGCGCTGCCGGGGAATGGGCAAGACCATGTGCGAGGCGGTGAGCTGAGCCCGTCGCCTCAGCAACCTCAGTTCAAGGCCCCCTTGGTGCTTTACGCAACCGCCTTGCCCGCCGTTCACCTCAGTGTCTACCTGGCGGGCTTTCTGGATGTCTCTTTCGAGCCGCTGCGCGCGGCGTGCGTTGTTGTGTTCCTGATCATCCTCAGCGCCTTGGCGCAAGTTCAACAGAAACTGCTCGAGACCGAGCGCCGGCACGCCCAGGTCGCGCAAGGGAGAAGCGACCGGAGATACCGGACTCTCTTCGACCAGTGCCGGGACGCGATCTACGTCACCAACGACAGCGACGAGTTCGCCCACCTCAACGATGCCATGCTCGAGATGACCGGCTACCGGCGCGACGAGATCATGCTGATGACCGGATCCGACCTGTACGTCGACCCGCTCAGACGCACCCGGTTCCTCGATGCGATTGCGGAACGAGGATCCGTCAGGGAGTTCGAGATCAAGCTGCGCACGAAAGATGGAGCTGAACTCGACTGCTTGGAGACGGCGACGATGTTGAACGACGCAGACGGCCGAGTTTTCGCGTACCACGGGATATTCCGCGACATCACCGATCGCAAGCGGATGGAAGCACGCTACCGCCAGTCCCAGAAAATGGAAGCCGTGGGGCAGCTCGCGGCCGGAGTCGCTCATGACTTCAACAATCTGCTGACCGGCATCACTGGCTTTGTACAATTCGCGATTTCCGATCTCCCGGAAGACAGTACGATCGCCCAAGATCTTCGCAAGGCCAGTGCGGGTGCTGACCGGGCTGCGGCGCTGACGCGGCAACTTCTGGCGTTTACTCGCCAACAAGTCATGCAGCCGGTTCCGGTGCGCGTGGGCGTCGTGATCGAAGAACTCACGAGCCTGCTGCGGCGAGTGATCCCCGAAACATCGAACTGGAAATCACTGTAAGCGGAGATGTTGGAACCGTTCTAGCTGACTGTGGCCAACTCGAGCAGGTGCTGTTGAACCTAGTTGTCAATGCCCGCGATGCCATGCCGAGCGGCGGAAAGCTGCGGATCGAGACGGAGAGCGTGGCCCTCGACGAAGGAACGTCCGTTGCCTGCGAGCTGAGTTCCGACCATTACACCATAATCAAGGTCACCGACACAGGTTGCGGGATGGACCGCCATGTAAAGGAACGAATCTTCGATCCGTTCTTCACCACCAAGGCAGTTGGCGAAGGGACGGGGCTTGGGCTGTCGACGGCTTACGGCATAGTCAAACAGCATGGGGGAAACATCACGGTCACATCTGCCCCCGGCAAAGGCTCTACCTTCACGATCTACCTGCCGCGCGCCGACCAAGCAGTCAACGCGAATGTTGATCCCGAAGAAGGATTGGCGCCGGCCGGATCTGAGACGGTCCTGCTCGTCGAGGATGACGAGATAGTGCGCAACGTCGCGGAGCGAGTGTTGATCGAAAAGGGGTATTCGGTACATGTGGCCTCCAGCCCGGCGGAGGCGCACGAATTACAGGCCGTTCATCCCGAGTTGGACCTTCTCGTGACCGACATCGTCATGCCGGGCCAGGATGGCATCGCGATGTACCAGGAGATGGTGCAAGCGATGCCTAGATTGAAAGTCGTGTTGATGACTGGGTACTCCGAGCGGGCCATCAGCGGATACGGCGCCCTGAATCTCGATGTGCCCCTTCTCGAGAAGCCTTTCACGCCTGAGAAGCTGGCCCAGACCGTCAGGCAGGCGCTCGAGGCAGCGTGACAGCCCTGCGTATGTCGCGGCTGATTCCGATCGCGCCCTTCGGCTGAAAACGATCAGTCTTTTCTGCCGATCCCGATCACCCAACCGCAGGGTTCAGGCGACCCGGCCCAGCCCTGCGGCCACATCGTGTTCCTCGGGCGGTGGGCTCGGCTCGGGGCGCGCTAGGCTCGGAGACGTCAAAAACAGCCGGCCGTTGGCCCTGTGTGCCCGAAACTCCGGCAGGATCCCCAGAAACACGCCGAATAGCGACGGGTCGAAGTACTGTCCTGAGTATCCGCTCATACTCTCGATGGCCTTCTCCTCAGCGAACGCCTTGCGGTAGGAACGGTCGGAAATGAGGGCGTCGTAAACATCGATGATCGCGACGATCCGGCCGGACTCCGGAATCTCCTCGCCCACCAGTCCCCTCGGATACCCCGAGCCGTCCCACTTCTCATGGTGCGACAGGGCAATCTCGGCAGCTAGCATCAGCAGCGAGGAGCTGGCACCGCCGAGAATACTGTGCCCGATCTCGGTGTGGCTCTTGACGACCTCGAACTCCTCTCGCGTCAGCCGCCCCGGCTTCAGCAGGATCCGGTCTGGAACCCCGATCTTGCCGATGTCGTGCATGGCAGCCGCGAGCTTCATGTCCGAGACGGCGCGGGGCTCCCATCCGAGCTTCTGCGCCATCATCTGCGAGCCCAATCCCACGCGTTGAACGTGCGCGCCCGTCGCCTCGTCGCGCCACTCCGCCGCCCGCAGCAGCCGCCAGCCGATCTCCTCCTGCGCCACCTGAACTTTCTCGGCGAGGGCACTCTGGGAGCGCACGGCCTGCAAGCTGAACTGCCGCTGCTTGAGGGCAAGCTTCACGTTGACCGCGAGGGCGTGCAGGTCCAGAGGCTTGTGCAGATAGTTGTACGCGCCCCTCTCGATGATCTCGTCGACGGTCTTTTTGTCGGCCATCCCCGTCATCATGATCACGGGAAGCGCCTCGCGGAAGCGGTAGCGAATCCGCTCCAGGAACTCCAGCCCCGACAAGCCCGGCATGAGGACGTCACAGATCACGAGCGAGAACCCGTCGTGATCCAACAACTCGAGCGCGCCTTCGGCGGAGTCGGCAACCACGCAGCGGTAGCCGTTCGCCTCGAGCGTCCGGCTCACGATCTTGCAGATAGCTGCATCGTCATCGACGATCAGGACTGCATGAGAGATAGCTTGGCTCATTAGATCCTATTAAGAGATTATCTGACTATCTAAAAATCGCGAAACATATATTATAAACTATAGATAGATAGTACAAGATCTTAATAGATAGCACAATCTCTTAATAGATAGTCAAAGACTAAATATCGTAGATTGCGTCGCTCGTTGATAGCCACACACCGACGCCAATGGGGCGGCGAGCGCCCAGATGCACGACCTCCGCGAGTAGAACTGGAGCCATGGTCGTTCGTGTTCAGAAGGCGCTCGGGCTTCTGGCCTGCTTCGTCGTCGGTCACGTGGCTCCCGGGCAGAGGGCTCGGTAGGTGGTCGGGGTCATAGTTCGTCCGATCTCAACCGGAGGCCCCAGGATGCGTAGCCCTTGCGCGCCATGTACTCGTCCGCGGTCTCTCCGGTCTCTTCGTCAGTGATTGTCATTATCTGAATGATGTTTCTTTCGCGTGCCGGCACCACTACCTCTACCCACTCCCACGGAAATCCGGACATGAACCTCGGATCGTCATGACTATTGATGACGGACGAGAGAGTATCTCCGTCGACGCGGTAGCCCTCCTCGTCGTAGTACTCCAGCGCGATCGATCCGTGGAAGTCGCTGAGGGTGTCGTTCCTCAGGTAGATAGTGAAAAGGTCGGCTGGCCATCCGTCGTCGCACCAGGCGAAAAAGTACAGTTGGTCGACGATATCTACATTCTCGCCGTCAGGACACCACTGCCTAATCTCGTGCTCGAAGCGGTCGATGCGTACAGGGTCGAACTCTTCGGCTGGGGCGCCGCAGATTGCCGCGAAGCAGCACGTTACGGTTGCTAGGATTCGACTCAACGCACTAACAACAAAGGGAACGTCCCATCGCAGCCATCGGCATGATGTCCATGTTGCTACCTCCGCAAAGGCTGCTCAGCCTAGCGGAATAGATCGGCTCTCACCACGCGAGACGAGGACCTCTCGACAAGACTGTGGACATGTGTGTGAATCCTGGCCTGCTGGCACCGACAAAAACCCAAGAACGTGACTCGACAAAGGTCATTCGGGAAATCCCAGTCAAGAAGGACTGGCCGTTAAGCCTGGAGGAGTAGGAGGAGATCCGCCTGGCCTGATGCCGTCACAAGTTCGCGGAACGATCGGAAGCCGACCACCCAATGTCGATTTGCGGGGAGTACGGAATGCTGGCTCGCACCTTGCTGTTGCTCGCCCTGGTCCCGGGGTGGCTGACAGCGCCCCAGGATGTCGAGGCGCTGCACGCCGCCGCGCGTGACGGCGCCATCGAGCGCGTTCTCGAGCTGCTCGAGGCCGGCGTGCCGGTCGACGCGGTGAACGAGTACGGATCGACGGCGCTGTTCTTCGCTGCCGATCGCGGCAACGTCGAGATCGTGCGCCTGCTGCTGGCACGAGGCGCGGATCCCGATCGTAGTGACAGCTTCTACGGTGCGAGCCCGCTGGGATGGGCGCTGTCGAACGGTCACGCCGACGTCGCCGAATTGCTACTCAAACACAGCGCCGACGGCGCTGTCGAAGCCCTCTTGAATGCCATCCAGAACGACGATGCGGTACTCGAGGCGGTGGCGATCGCGGCCGGCCCGTTGCCGCGCACCGAACGCGATCGCGCCGTCGAGCTGGCGGTGCAGCTGGAGCGCACCGAGACGGTCGCGGCACTACGCGCCGCGGCGGTGTTCGATCCACAGCCCGACAGCGACTTCGAGATCATCGCCGAGAAGCTCGAGCGCTACGTGGGGATGTACCGCGACGAAGACGCCGGCGTCATCGTTGAAGTGGCGGTGCGTGGCTCAGGACTTGCTGTCAACTCGAGCGACGGCAGCGAGATCGTGGTCGCCGCTACTGGGCCGGATAGGTTCGACAGCGCCGACGGCTCCACCACCCTGAGCTTCGGAGGACGCGCCGGCGTGGTGGAGTTCGCGCGGCTCCAGGTTGGCGAGCGCGACCTCGGGATGCAGCCCGTGGACCCGGACGAGGCGGACTTGATGCGAGGCGGCCGGCGGCCCGCCGCAGCGCCGCCGGTCGTAGCCGACATCGGCGGGGATCCGGGAGTAACTTCCAGTGGACAGTGGCCGTCGTTTCGCGGCCCCGGAGCATCGGGGATCGGCGACGGCCACGGCCCCCCGCTGAGGTGGGACGTCGCGAGGGGGGCGAACGTGCGCTGGAAGACGCCGGTTCCTGGTGTCGCCAACTCCAGCCCGATCGTCTGGGGCGACCGCGTGTTCGTTACCACCGCGGTCAGCAGCAGCGGCGACGACACCGTGCGCACCGGTCTGTACGGTGACGTGACGCCGGTCGACGATCTGTCAGCGCACGAGTTCAAGACCTACTGCCTCGACAGGCTCAGCGGTCGCGTCCTGTGGGAAGACCTCACGCACGAAGGCCTACCCAGCGTCAAGCGTCACCCCAAGGCCAGCCAGGCCAACAGCACACCGGTTACCGACGGCGAGCACGTGGTGGTGCTGTTCGGTAGCGTCGGCAAGCTCGTCGCCTACAGCATGGACGGCAACCGCGACTGGGAGCGAGACCTCGGCGCGCTCGACTCCGGCTGGTTCTACGACCCGGACTACCAGTGGGGTCACGCCAGCTCACCGGTGCTGTACGAGGGCACCGTGATCGTGCAAGCAGACGTGCAGCAGTAGTCCTTCCTGGCGGCGTTCGACATCGTTACCGGCGAGGAGGTCTGGAGAACCCAGCGCGACGAGATCTCGACATGGGGCTCGCCGGCGCTCTACCGCGGCCAACCTCGCGACGAGCTCATCACCAACGGCACCACAATTCGCGGATACGACCCGCGGAACGGCGAAGAGCTGTGGTCGCTAGGGCCCAATTCCGAGATCGTGGTCGCCACCCCGATCACCGGACCCGGCCTCGTATACGTCACCGCCGGGTATCCCCCGGTGCGCCCGATCTACGCCATTCGACCCGGCGGCAGCGGTGACATCTCGCTCCGCGGCGACTCCGACACCAACGAGAACATTGCCTGGAGCAAGAATCGCGGTGGCACCTACATACCCTCGCCGATGCTGTACCGCGGCATCCTCTACACCAACGCCAACAACGGTCGTCTCAGTGCCTACGATGCGGTCACCGGCGAGATGCTTTACCGCAGCCGTATCGCGGGCGTGGGCAGTTCCTACGTCGCTTCGCCGGTGGCTGCAGACGGGCTACTGTACTTCTCAAGCGAGGACGGCACCGTACACGTGGTGCGTGCGGGGGCGGAGTACGAGCTGCTGGCGAGCAACGAGATGAACGAAGTGATCTGGGCCACACCCGCGATCACCGAAGGGATGCTCATCGTGCGCACGCTCGGGCACGTCTGGGGTATCGGCGAGTAGGCGCAAACCCACCGTGCTGGATGAGCGCGCGATGCCGGCCGCCTCCGGCGTCTGGATGCCCGCCTCAGCGCCACGCCGTGAACGATGCGCCGTCGCCCGCCACATGGTCTCGCTTGGCGTTGTATGTCATGTGTGGGATAGATAGGCTCGTTCGATCGATCCCCATCGTAGTGGAGCAGATGCAATGTTCTGGAAGAGCCGTATACAGTTTCATTCGCCGACGGTCGCTGTAGTGGCACTTGCCGTCGCTGCGACGCTCGGGCTGGCGCAAGGCCAGAGCGCTCTCGATGACCCGCTGCGAAGCGACGCAGACCGCGAGCGTGATTCCGGCAGCAAGCCTCTGGAGCTCTACGAGTTCTTTGGCGTCGAGCCCGACATGACGGTCGTCGATCTGATGCCAGGAGGTGGCTACAACACCCATGTGCTGTCGCTGATAGTGGAGCACGGGCAGGTACTGGCTGGTCCCGACCGTCGCGGCAGCACTGCGGAGCGCGTCGAGGCCGCTGGCCTGTCAAACGTGGAGGTGTTCACGGACTTCGCCGACGTAATGGCGGGGAGCGTGGACGTGATGATCACGGTTCGGAACATCCACGACATCGAGAACCGTGGCGACACCGGTCCGGTCTATGCGTCGTATCTCGCCGCGCTCAAGCCGGGCGGGATCTTCGGCGTTGTCGATGCGCGAACACCGAAGGAAGGCTTCGACGACAGCACCCACCGTATCAACGAGCAGCATGTGGTCGACGTTCTGACCGCGGCCGGGTTCGAGCTGGTAGAGCGCTCGGAGATGTACGCCAATCCTGACGACGACTTCGACCAGAGCTTCCGGGGCAGCCGCTGGACAATCGACCGTTTCGCGCTGAAGTTCCGCAGGCCACTAGGTGAGTAACGTTGCCCGTGTACCGGAAGGAGCCGTCCGGCTCCGGCTGGTGCGCAGCTTTGTTGTGTCCTGCTAGCTCGAAGGGGGAGAGGGAAGCTCGACTGCGATGAGCTCACTCCCGTTTCGGGCGAACAGCAGGTTGTTCGCCAGTGCCGGATAGGCCCGTGTCGTTCCATCGAGGATGCGAGCGCTAGCCAAGGGCCGAAACGCTTCCGGCGTAGCCTCGGCCAGCACCAGCTCGCCACGTTCACGCAGGATGAGCAGCCGGTCGCCGACAAGCAGCAGGGTGCCGGCACCGAAGCGCTCGACCTCCCAGGCTACCTTTCCGGTGCTCAACTCGACGGCACGTAGCGACTGCCCGTACTCCTGGCGACCGTGGAAGCCATAGAGGTAGCCGCGGTGATGGATGCTGGTGGCATAGTGATTCGTCAGGACGTCGTCTGACGACCACACCGGCATGAAACCCACAGCGCTACGCTCGAGGAGCACAGCACCGGTGCCGTAGCTAGCAGAGAGGTACACGCGATCACCGATTACGAGGGGACTCGCGGCATTCACCGATGATCGCGAGCGTGAGCGCCATGGGTAGTCGGCGCGCACCTGGCCGCTCGCCGGGTCGATCTCGACGAGGCCGTTGCGGGTGAAGAACAGCGCGCTGTGGCGCCCCCCGAGATCCGCAGTCACGGGCGCCGAGTAGCTGGCTTCGTGATCCGTAGCTGCCCAGAGGACCTCGCCGCTGGCAGCATCGAACGCGACGATTCCGGCGCCGGGGCCACCTACGTTGACCATGACGTGATCGCCGTCGACCAACGGCGCCGACGCGGCGCCGAAGAACCCTTTGCGAACTCCGAAGCGTGCGTGCGTACCGACTGACCACAGCCGCCGGCCGGTGGTCAGATCGACCGCCTGAAGCTCGCCTTGGGCGCCCAGTGTGAACACTCGCCCCTGCGCCACGGTGGGTGTCGCCCGGGGCCCTTCGTCGAAGCCGAAGTCGTCCCGATAGTCGGTGGCGTATGAAGTTCTCCAGTTGGTTGCGCCTGTAGCCAGATCGAGAGATTCCAGCAATTCCTCATCTGCGACGCGGTGAAACAGGAACAGCTGTTCAGCCGCCACCGACGGACCCGCGAAGCCCTCGCCTACGTCGCGCCTCCAGAGCACCTGCGGCCCGCCCTCCGGCCACACGGCGACCCGGGTTGCGGGGGCGGTTCCGTCGCGCCGGGGCCCGAGGAGCTGCGGCCAGGCGTCGGCATCCTGCTGTACAGCGTGCGTCGCGGCCGCTGCCACCAGCGATGCGAGCAGCAGCGCCGGGAGCAGCGTGGCGCGCGCCAGCAGGGTTCGATTCGAGTTCGGTTCGGCAGAAGATCTCAACCGCAACAGCTTAGCAGAGCCGACGTTGCCGTCACGCGTGGGCACCGGTAGGCTTAGCGGCGGCCCACCGTCGGTGAAGTGCCGGGAGATAGATCAATGCGTCCCACGCTGAACATCTTGAGCGATGATCTCATCGCGCAGATCCTCGACGAGGCCAAGCGGTTTCTGGCCGAGACCGGCATGGAGATTCGGGGCTTGGCGATGCGGCAGCGTTTGCTCGATCATGGCCTGCCGCTCGATGCCTCCGGTGAGCGGGTGCTGTTCCCGGCGGACGTGGTGGAGGCGGCGATCGCCAGCATTCCCAAGTCGTTCACCTTGTTTGATCGGCACGGTTCTGCCTACACGGAGATTGGCGGCAACAACGTGCACTTTGTTCCGGGCTCGAGCGGACTAAAAGTCCTGGACCATCGCACCGGCGAGACGCGGTTAGCCAACTCCACCGACTTCACCGAGTACGTCCGGTTGTGCGACGGGCTCACGAACATTGCCTATCTTGCCACTGCGTTCTCCACCAACGACGACATCGAGGCGCAGGTTTCCGATGCGTGGCGGCTCTATATTTGTCTGACCAATAGCCGCAAGCCGGTGGTGTCGGGAGCTTTCACGGAACACGGTGTGCCTCGGATGGCGGACATGATGCGGCTGTTCCGCGACGACGCGGCCGATCTGATGGCACGCCCGATGTCGATCTTCACGATCACCGCGACGGGAAACTTCCGCTATGGCGAGGACTCGTGCCAGAACATCATCGACTGTGCCGAGCGGGGAATTCCGGTTGAGATCGTCCCGGTCACCCTGATGGGGCTTATCGCACCGGTGACGCTGGTAGGGGCGACGGTGTTTCACACCATCGACGTGCTCGCGGGGCTTACGATGGCCCAGATCGTTCGGCAGGGGACACCGGTAATCTTCGGAGGGGCACCGGCGACCTTCCACATGAAAGCGGCGAGCGCGCCGATGGCGGCGATCGAAGCGCTGCAGCTGGATACTGCCTATGTTGCCGTTGCCAAGTCACTCGACTTGCCCACTCAAGCGTACATGGCGCTCAGCGATGGCAAGCTTCTCGATGCACAGGCGGGCGCCGAGACGTTCGGGTCGGCGTTGCTGGCGGCGTTGGCCGGTGTCAACTCGGTATCGGGTCCCGGGATGCTCGATTTCGTGCTCGTCTTCAGCCTCGCGAAGCTCGTGTTCGACGATGAGATGTGTGGGCAGGCGCTCCACTTCGTGCGTGAGATCCGCACACTGGACGACCTGCCGGTTGCCCACCTGGCGACCGAGCTGATGGCGGAAAACCACCTGATCACCGCTGAGCACACGCTCGAGCATTGGCCGCAGGAACTCTATCTCACCAGCCCCGTCGTGGACCGCGAGAACCGCGAGGCCTGGATCAAGCAGGGCGGCAAGGAGCTTCCTGAGCGGGCTGCCGACGAGGTCGAGGAACGACTCGCCAAGTACGAGCCACTCGACACCGATGCCGCGATCGTAGCCGAGCTGGAGCGCCTGATCACGTCGGGCTTCGAGTCGCAGGAAGAGCTACCGTACGTGCCTACCCCGGTGACGCGAGGGACTGGCGGGAACGCTGCGGGTCCGGTGCCGCGCAAGAGAAAGCGCCGCCGAAAGGCGCGGCAGGCCTGACGACGCTCAGCTCGTCGGTGGGCCGCGCCGCCGCCGACCGCGCCGACCGCGCCGATCGGTGTCGGTAGCCTGCTTCGGCGTAGGCAGTGATACGACCTTGGCTAGCTCAGGGAACGGCGCCTCTTTGTTCGGTATGGCCATCGCGTTGACGAAGTGATGCTGAAAGCTGTCGGCCACCGCCGTCTCCACCTTCTCGATGCGGCGCACCCAGATTTCGATCTCGGCGCGGGCGCTAGCGTCGAGCAGCGCGATGCGCGCGCCGGCACCGGCAGCGTTGCCAGCCGAGGAGACGTGGCTCAAGTCGCAGTCGGGGATCATGCCCAGCACCATGGCGTATTTCACGTCGATATGGCTGCCGAAGGCGCCCGCCAGCCGGATGCGATCCACTTTCTCGACGCCCAAGCGCTCCATCAACAGGCGGGCACCTGCGTATAGGGCGCCTTTGGCCAGCTGAATCGCACGAACATCGTTCTGGACGATGCGCACGCAGGGCTCGCCTTCGTGCAATACGTAGGCATGCGTACGGCCGTCCGCTACGATCCGGGGGCTACGCTCAGCAAGCCGCCCGTCGAGCGCGCCGTCCTCGTCGATGATGCCGGTCAGGTACATCTCGGCAACCACCTCGATGATACCGGAGCCGCAGACACCAGTGACGCCCGTTGAGCTCGTCTGTCCGGCGAACTCGGGGTCGTCCGACCAGAGCTCGCAGCCGATGACCTTGAACCGCGGCTCCAGTGTGTCGCGATCGATACGCACTCTTTCGATCGCGCCTGGCGCGGCGCGCTGGCCGCAGCTGATCTGTGCTCCCTCGAAGGCGGGCCCGGTGGGGCTCGAGGCCGCCACCAAGCTCTTGCGGTTTCCGAGCACGAGCTCGGCATTCGTCCCCACGTCGACCAGCAGCGTGATCACATCGTCGCGGTACGGTGCTTCCGCCAGCAGCATGCCGGCGGTATCGGCACCGACGTGGCCGGCGATACAGGGTAGAAGGTAGGCTCGAGCTCCGGGGTGAACTCCGAGCTTGAGTTGCCTGGCAGGCAGCGTCGTGGCGCGTTCGGTGGCCAGCGCGAACGGCGCGGTTCCCAGCGGCGTCGGATCGATGCCGAGCAACAGATGGTGCATCACCGGATTGCCGACGAGGGTGATTTCGAGTATGTCGCTCGGTGACACACCAGCGGCCGCGCTCACCTCTGCCACCAGCGTGGCGATGGCCTCGCGGACAACCTTGGTCAGCTGTTCCTCACCGCCGGGGTTCATCATCACGTAGGAGACCCGGCTCATGAGGTCCTCGCCGAACCGGATCTGGGGATTCATGAGCCCGGCGCTGGCTGCGACCACCCCGGTGAAAAGATCGCAAAGATGTGCCGCAATGGTGGTCGAGCCGACATCCACCGCCATGCCGTAGATGGTGTCGAGAAAACCTGGCCAGACGGCGATGATCTCGCTGCCCTCGCGCACCGCCACCGTCACCGACCACTTGCCGTCGCGGAGTGCCGGTTGGAGTCGGCGGAGCGCGGTCGGATCGCAAGTCAGGTCGGTTACCCCCCACTCGCGTTCCAGCGCGTCGCAAAGCCGTTCGAGGTCCGCCCTCGGATCGTCCATGTCGGGCTCTGCCACCTCGACGAAGTGCAATCGGACCACCGGATCGAGCTCGATGTCACGTGCGTCGAGCTCTTTGCGCACGACCTGGCGGTGTACCTGGCTGCTCGCCGGCACGTCGATGACCACGTCGCCGCGCAGCCGTGTGTGGCAGCTCAACCTGCGGTCCTTCCCGAGCCCACTCTTGTCCGCGTAGCGGTGTTCAGGCTCAGACAGCGGTGTCAGGTGGTCTGCCTGCGAGGTAATTCCGTGCTTGGCGAATTCGCCCTCGCTCAGCGTCACCTGGCAGCGGCCGCAGATGCCGCGCCCGCCGCACACCGAATCGACATCGACCCCGAGCTGCCGAGCAGCGTCGAGGATCGGCGTGTCGAGGGCGAATCGCCCACGCTTTCCCGAGGGGGTGAAAACGATCAGCGCGTCGGGCTGTGCCACTGTCCGTTCACGGACGCCGGCGCGCGCGTCTTCCACGGCGCTGGCGTTCGCTGCCGGATGCCGGCGCCTCGCGGTAGGCGGCAAGCCAGCGTGTGCACTCCGGATCATGACCCGCGATGACATCGGCGCCGCGTGTTGCCTGCATGATGCCGGCGTCGAGGGGGTCGGTGATCGCTGATGTGAGGCCTGCGCCGATGGCGCTGGCGATGAAGGCGGCGTTCAGTCCGTGTCGATTCGGCAAACCGAAGCTGAAGTTCGAGGCGCCGCAGGTGGTGTTGACTTTGAGCTCGGAGCGCAGACGGCGAACGAGCTCGAGCACCTGCCGTCCAGCGTCGTTGATTGCGCCGACCGGCATGACGAGGGGATCGACGAGCACGTCGCTTGCCGGAATCCCGTGGTCGGCGGCGCGCTCGACAATCTTCTTGGCCACCTCGAAGCGAACGTTGATGTCCTGAGAGATGCCGGTGTCATCGTTGGAGATCGCGACCACCGCGGCACCGTACTTCTTCACCAGCGGCAGCACGGCCTCCAGACGCTCTTCCTCGCCGGTTACCGAGTTGAGCAGCGGTTTGCCCTGATACACGGCCAGCCCCGCTTCCAGAGCTGCGACCACCGACGAGTCAATCGATAGCGGTACATCGGTCACCCCTTGCACAAGCTCGATGCAGCGCGCCAGGATCGCCGGCTCGTCGGCCAGAGGAATGCCGGCGTTGACGTCGAGCATCGTGGCGCCGGCGGCAACCTGAGCCACCGCGTCAGCTTCGACCCGGGCATAGTCGCCGGCCTTCATCTCGGCGGCGAGAAGCTTGCGGCCCGTGGGGTTGATGCGCTCACCGATGACCACGAACCGTCGATCGAACCCGATCGTCACCTCGCGCGTGGCGGAGCTGATTACCGTATCGGTCATTGGGTTGGCTCACGAGTTTGCGCCAGGCCGTTGGCCTGGACTATGGCTCGTAGCGTGCTTTCGGAGAACTCGCTTTCGAGTTGTGCGACCTGCGCGGCCACCTCCTCCTCGAGATTCCCGGAGCACGGTTGGCGATCGCGTCGCCAATCGGCGAGGTACTCGTCGCTACCACCGCGGCCGGCGCGCATCGCCGCGCTGTCGATCGCTCGCGCAAACCGCGGCGGCAGCTCGACCTTGACGCGGGAACGGCCGCTGCGGCCGATGACCTGCGCTGGAATGTCGCGCCAGTAGATGGTGATCAACTGCGCCACGCGACCTCTCCTTCGGCTGCCAGGCTGAGTGGAGCAGCCAACCCGTCGAGGCCGCCGTATCGGTGGTGGAACTCCAGGTCGAGGCGTGCCGCGTATCCCTTGGCGTCGGCGAGAGCTCCGCAGGCGAGTATGAGTACGAGTGCTGGCACGGCTGTCGTTGCCCCGG
This sequence comes from Acidobacteriota bacterium, assembly GCA_965205505.1. Classification (GTDB taxonomy): domain Bacteria; phylum Acidobacteriota; class UBA890; order UBA890; family WLXD01; genus DASCOT01. The sequence goes on along the minus strand of CBDBHB010000008.1, from coordinate 795,223 downwards.
TTAGGAGGCGCGTCGCTCAGCTACGAGACGCTTGGCAACTTCGACCGCGGTGGCGGCGTCACGGCAGTACGCGTCGGCACCGATGGCTCGCCCGAACTCCTCGTTGAGCGGTGCGCCGCCCACCATGACTATGAACTGGTCGCGCATGCCTTGCTCCTTGAGCGTGTCGATGACGACCTTCATGTACGGCATCGTCGTGGTGAGCAATGCGGACATGCCGAGGATGTCCGGACGGTGTTCCTTCAACGCCCCGATGTATGAGTCGGCGTCGGTGTTGATGCCCAGATCGATGACCTCGAACCCCGCACCCTCCAGCATCATGCCGACGAGATTCTTGCCGATGTCGTGGATGTCACCCTTGACGGTGCCGATGACCATCTTGCCGACCGGTTCCGCGCCGGTTTCGGTAAGAATCGGCTGCAGAATGGCCATGCCAGCCTTCATGGCATTGGCGGACATCAACACCTCGGGAACGAAGAGAATTCCGTCGCGGAAGTCCTCGCCGACGACGTTCATGGCGCTGACCAGCGCATCGTCGAGCACCTTCTTCGCTTCCCAGCCGCGATCGAGCAGGATGGTAGTACCCTCGCCGATCTCCTCGGCCAGTCCATCGTAGAGATCGTCGTGCATCTGGTCGACGAGCTCGCCGGTGTCGAGCTCGCTCAGAACCAGGTCGTCGTTTTCTTGTTCGGGGGACATCTCGGGCTCCACGAGGTCGGGACACTTTCGCGGCAAATTCTAGCACCGCAGCGTTGGGCGAGCGGCTCGACTGAGCGGTCGCAAACGGCTGCCCTGATCCGCCACACTTCCACCGCGGCGTGTTGGTGCCCTGACTCAGGACACTAGTCAAAAGTCTCTTCGGTACGGCAGGGAAGCCCTTGATCGACACGCGCCTTTCGCGCTGTCTCGAGTAGCACCTCTTCCGCCTGGTTGTACAGTGCCTCGGCGTCGTCCGCCGAGTCGCCGACCGCCGTCAGGCCGAAGCGTCCACAGTCACCCAGGCAGGCCATCATGTGCAGCACAATGCCGCGTTGCCGCGTGTGATCGAAGTGGATGCGGTGCGCCACCATGGCGTCGAAGAGGTTGTCAATCTCGAGCACCCTGTAGTCGTCCGACTCGATGTGGTCGCTAGCAACGAGGAACTTGGGTTGGCCGCTGAGAGTACGGAACGCGTTGGACTCCCAGTCGTAGTCGCCGTCCGTGAGGAACTGCAGCGTCAGGAATGGATGGGTTGTGCCGCCCTTATGCAGGTTTACCTCGATGGCCCATGCTTTCCAGGTGCCGTCCTGTTTGGCGGTGAGGAAATCCACCGCGAAGCGTCCGATGACACCCTCATTAGCAACCAGCTGGCCGATCTTCAGCGCCTCCTGAGCGATCATCGACGCATAGGCGCCATCGGCCGGGAACCGCGCACCGAGGAAGCTCAGCCCGGTGGGACCCCCGAGCAGCTGATCGTGCGTCGAGAGCAGCTGCACGTCGCGGAGTGGGGTGATGCGCAGCTGCACGCTAGGGCTCCGCACGCCATCTGCCACGATGCGCTCTTCGACGATCCCGCCTATTCGAGCGAACTTGGCAAGGTAGTCATCTGCCGACAGCCCCACCGCCTCGGTGGTCATCTCCAGGACCCGTTGCTCGATGGCCACCGGGTCGGCATCGAGGCCTGAAAGGTCGACCTGGGCATTGCCCTCGCCGGATACCGACGCCTCGAGCTTGACGATGGCCGCCGAACACTCGGGCCGGGTCTTCTTGAGCTCGACGATCGCTCCGACGATGTCGTCGAGCGATCGAAGGTTCTCGAACCCGGTGGGGCAGGGGACCCGGCCTGCTTGAACAGCTGCCGGCTACCGCTCTTGGATCCAAGGTGCTCGTGGCGAGGGTCGTTGCCGTACATCGGAATGCCGAGTCGCAACGCCAAGTCGCGCTCGGCCCAAGTGGTGTTGAACGGCACCAAGTGAGCGCGACCGGGATCGATCACGAGATGCTTGATGCGCTCGATCAACCGTGGACGCTGTAGCATCTTGTGGGTGAGCGGGATCGGATCAGCGTCGCCTACCGACAGCATGAACAGACGAGCGCGCGCATGGCTAGGTATCAATCCCGGTAGCAAGGCAAGATAGTAGTCGATCACCGTCTCAGAGACCGGTTGGCCGGTGACATAAACCATGCGCGCCCGCGGCTGTCGCAACAGCAACAGCAGAAAGAGCAGCCGCTCTTCGTACGCCTGCATCTCGGAGGGACGCAGCGCGAAGTCGAGTGACACAGACGGCACGACGACAATCGTCTGCTCGTCCTGATTCAGCTGTGAGATCGACTTCCAGAGCGGAATGAGCGCTTCTTGAAGGGTGTCGAAGCGCTTCTGGAGCTCCTCCTCAGGCAGGTCCAACCGCGGTACGGGCAGCTCCCGGCGAGCCATCGGCCACTAGTGCTCCTGCCCTCCGGGTGGCCGCGGGACCGGCCACCTTGGGCGTCGCGACGCCTCGACGATACTCCCAGCATCGCCCTCGTCGCGGCTCCTACAATTTGCCCCGGTCGCGCGCGCCACAAACGTCACCGTACTTATGATCAGGAGCACTAGTATCCCGCGCTCAGCTTCAGTAGCTCGTCGAGGAGAAACAGATCGGTGAGCAGAGCGCGTAGATGGATCGACGCGTTGAGGTTGTCGACCAGTTGCGAGCTGATGGAACGCTGCGACAGCACCAGTTGAATGGCGGCGCGGCTACTGCGTGTATCGCCCTCGAGCACAGTCATGAAGTCGGCGTAGGCTGCTGTTGCCGCGTCGTCCCCGTTTGGTGCGTATGCGGCCGCGACCCCAGGTAGCTCGGTGAGGGCGGTCACCGAGCGCTGCAGGAACTCACGCAGCTGGCCTCCGGACTTGCTTCCGCTATCGCCCTCGAGTCCCTGCGCCGCGTAGGCGAGCATGAACTCGTAGCTTTCTTCGAGCGTATCGATGTGTTGCTGAAGCTCGTTCATCGGCCGAGGTCGGAGGCTGGCGGTTCAGATTGGTGAAGCAATGGAGTATCGGCAAGCAGAACGATACAACCGAAACGTCGCATGCGTACCCGGCTACCCGACGAGCTTACGCAGCGTCGATATCGCCACCGGGTTTCGATCCCGCGATGCTCCAGCGCGCCGGATCGTGGTGCTCGAGATACTCATCGCGGTGGATCCAGCCGCGCACCATCGCCCTCGTGATCCAGCGCTTCTCGGGCAGCACGGCGAAGTATACGTGCGTGATAACCAGGGTCACCAGGCCGACCGCGCCAAGACCATGAAGGACGTACACCCAGCCCCAGGTCTGTTCGGCGAACATGTACGGGTTACGTGCCAAGAAAGGCGTTTCGACCCGCACCATCATCAGCAGGCCTGTTCCGATCGCCATGACCGAAGTGACCACCACGGCGTGGTGGTAGAGCCGGTTGGGAAGTGCGTACTTCGGATCCTTGGCAGGTTGTTCCGTCGGGCGCCCCATGGCGCGGCGGATTCTACGCCGCACGTCCTGGATGTCGGTGCTCTCGAACCACACCGCTCGCCAGTTGCCGCGTGCAGTGGCGTGCACGACGTGAAACAGCACGCAGCCGATGAGCGCCAAGCCGGCGATCCAGTGGATCGTCACCCAAGCGAACTGAATGCCGACAACGGGCGCAAACCCGGTGATGAGCAGCACGAACATCGCCACTGCCATCAGCCAGTGGAAGCCCCGCGACGCCGACGAGTGGCGTGCCACCTGCTCCGGTATGTCGGCCGTGGCGCTCGTGGCCGCGCCTTCCGCCGCGGCGGCCGAGGCCTTGATCTTCGGTACGAGGGTCCAGCGGAAGATCAAGTGTGCGACCACGAACAGCACACCGGCGACCAGGGCGATCCAGAATAAGCTCCAGGAGATACGAACGAGAATCTCCTGGCCCCACGGGCTCTGCTCCCACTGCAGGAAATCCATCGGCGCCGCCCTCAGGCCTGCGCGTCGCGAATAGCGCGCTTCACGAGGTTCCTCATCAGCGGGATCTTGTAGCGATTGTGCGTCAGCGGACGCGCGCCTTGGACGGCGACCTCACCTGCCGCCTCGGCGAGCTCCTCGCTAACCCGCTCGCCGCGGATCTGCTGCTCGACGCTAGCGAGCCTCATGGGCACACACGACACCGCGTTCACTACGATGCGAGCGCGCTGGATGACCCCGTCGCTGACCTCCATCGCCGAGGCGATGTTGACCAGCGGAAAATCCCACGCCTGCCGGTCGCGGGCCTTCTCGAAGTAGAACCGTGTACCGGCCCAGGTAGCCGGGATACGGATACTGGTCAACAGATCGTTCGGCTCCAACACGGTCATCCGAGTGATGTCGGCGCCCGGGCCCATGAAGAAGTCCTCGGCATCGACGACGCGCTCGCCCGACGCGTTGTTAATCACCATCTTGGCGTCGAGGGCGACCAGCGCCGGGGCGGTATCGGATGGGTTCACCGCCACGCAACGGTCAGCTCCGAACAGCGCGTGCTCGCGGTTGATCGATGTCGGTGTGTCGGCGTAACAGATGTTGCCGCCGGCCCGGTAGCACGGCCAGCCGCCGCGGTAGTACCAGCACCGCGCATCTTGCGCCACGTTGCCGCCCAGCGTTCCCTGATTGCGAATTTGCGGCGTCGCCACCGCGACTGCCGCGGTGGACAGCAGGTCGAACCCGGCGTTGACGGCGTCGTCGCCGATAAGCTCGGTGAGCGTCGTCATCGCGCCGATCTCGATGCCGTCGTCGGTGGTGCGAACGCCGCGAAGCTCCGAGATCGATCCGAGGTCGACTACGACCGCCGGGCGTAGAATGCGCTCCTTGAGCCACTCGAAGCTGTCGAGGCCGCCGCCCAGGGTCCAGGCATCGGAACCGTATCGGTCCAGCAAGGCGACTGCGTCGCCGACAGAGCCTGGCTGAAAGAGGTCGAAAGTCGGCATCATGTCGCGAATTATCGCCATCGTCTCTTCCTCCGTCCTACAGGTGAGCGGTGGGTTGGCGGAATGGTGCCGGAATGTCTTCGAGCTCAGCCATGATCATCTCGGTAGTAATCGGCGTTCGGTTGAACGCGGCCGCCCCGAGCGCATCTTGGATAGCGCAGGCGACCGCGCCCGCGCCAGCTCCGACCGGCGGTTCACCGATGCCCTTGCACCCGACAGGGTTGTAGGGATCGGGTTCGTTGACCGCCGCCCATCGCACATCGAGCGGCACATCCAACATTGTCGGTGGCTTCGCCATATGGAAGCCTTTGGTGAACGGCACGCCCCACTGCGGGTCGTAGACCCACTTCTGGCTCATGGCGACGCCGAATCCCTGAATGCTGCCGCCGTAGATCTGTGCCCCCAGGCTACGTGGATGGAGCATGGTTCCACAGTCGGTAGTCGCGACGTACTCGACGATCGCCGCGTGACCGGTCTCGACGTCGATCTCGACGCGGGCAAAGCCGATCACCCAGGTGAACGTCGAGCCCTCGCGCGGGAAGGCATCCGTGGCCACACCCATCAAGCCCTGCCCGGCCAGCGCGGTGGCCGATTGGACGGTCGCATCGTTGATATCTTCCGGCAGCTCGTGGCCGTCGTACTTGCCTCCCAGGACCACCGCCCGGCGTGCCGCGGCGGCGAAGGTCATCGCCCGGGAATTGGCTCGGCGATTGTACACTCTACCGCCGCCGACCTCATAGTCGTCCGGTAAGCCTCCGAGATCGCCGGAAGCGATCTCCTGCAGCTTGCGTTTGGCGTCCAGACCCGCCGCGTAGTTGGCCCGGGTGTGGGCGTACGTGGTCTGGCTCCCGGCCTGAATACTGCTGTATGGGAGATGGCGAGCGGTGCTCCCCCAGACGATCTCCACCTGCTCCCACGGCAGATCCAGCACTTCAGCAGCCGCGCGAGCGGTATCCGCGACCGAGTGGGTGCCGAGGTTACCGATACCCTGGTGCACGTAGAGCTTGCCGTCCTCCTTGAGGATCGCGAGGCCGTCGAAGCCGATGCTGCCTCCGACGAACGGGCTTACCGCCACCCCGACCCCGGTCACCTTGGTGCCATTGCGCTGACCGCTCATCTGGCTCTTTGCTTCCCAGTCGAAGAGCTCGGCGCCCAGATCGATCGCCTCACGAACGAAGGCGCTGGTCAGCGCCGCCTGGCCGGACCCGAACTTGGTGTTGTGGTCGGCAGCGTTGATGCGGCGCATCGCCACCCGGTCGACGCCGAGCTGGCGGGCGGCGCGATCCATCAGCGGCTCGAGCATCGTTACCACCTGCACACCACCTGGCCCGCGCTGGGCCGAGCGAGGCGGGGTGTTGGTGAGCACCGTGACGCCGCGAAAGCGCATGGTCAGAGGCGTGTAGGCGAGCGAGCCGATCGTGCCGGCGGTAAACATGTCGCCCTGACGGCCGTACGGTCCGTTGTCCTGGACGATGAACAGGTCGAGGGCGGTCAGTCGACCATCGGCCCGCCAACCCATCTTCACGCGTGCCTGGAAACCGGGCCGGGCGCGGCCGAAGTAGTTTTCTTCGGCGCGGGTCACCCGATACATGACGGGCTTGCCGGTCTTGCGCGCGAGCAGCGCCGGGATCGGCATGTTGACGGTGCCGGCGATCTTGCTGCCGAAGCCCCCGCCACAGTACTCGGCCACGAATACCAGGTCGTCGGCATCGATACCGACGCCACGCGCCACCGCACCGACGGTGCGCATGGCGCTCTGAGTCGATGCGTGCAAGTAGAGCTTGCCGTTCTGCCAGTAGGCCATGCAGCTGCGCGGCTCTAGCGGATGGTGCGTCAACGACTGGTGGACGATGGTCTCGTCGATCACGAAGTCGGCTTCCGCGAAGCCCTCCTCGATATCACCTACCTCCCACTCGGCGTTGACCTCACCCATCGCCAGGCCGTCGCCGTTGTTGTCGAACGTCTCGGCGCTCCACTTGACCGAGCGCAGGTGGGTCTCACCTTCCTCGCGCACAAAGCTGTTGCCGCCGACCCGGGCGTCGGGGCCGTCCGGACGAAGGCTGTCGAGCGGATCGACGACGAACGGCAGCGGCTCCAAATCGACCTCGATGCGTTCGATGGCCTCGGCGGCGGTGGTCTCATCGACAGCTGCGACGGCCAGGATCGCCTCGCCCTCGTAGAGCGGCTCCATGGTGAGCGCGCGCTCAGCGTAGGGATTGTCGTTGGGCGGCAGATCCTCGGTGGTGATCACGCCTTCCACACCGGGCATCCGCAGCGCGGCGGCGACGTCGATACGTGTCACACGAGCGTGCGGCATCGGGCTCGCCAAGACCTTCGCGAACAGCATGCCTTCGGCGCGGAAGTCTTCCGCGTACTTCGCCTTGCCAGTGATCTTCGCCACCAGGTCGGGCGGTGCGATGTCTTCGCCGATGAGCTTCCACTTACCGGCCATCAGTTCGCCTCCGCTGGCACGCCTTCACGCGTGTATCGCGCGGCCTCCATGGTGCAGTCGAGAATCTTGTGGTAGTCGCAGCACCGACAGAGGTTGCCAGACAGCGCGTGAGCGGCCTCCTCGCGGGTGGGATCGGGATTCTGGTCGACCAGCGCCACCATGCTCATGATGAACCCGGGGGCGCAGAACGCGCACTGGAAGCCGCCGCCATCGACGACCGCCTGCTGTACCGGGTGAAGCTCACCCGTGGCGCTCGCAAGACCCTCGATCGAAACCACCTCGCGCCCGCGCACGCTGTGGGTGAGCACCGAACACGAGTAGTGGGGCACACCGTCGATCAGCAGTGTGCAGGCGCCGCACTCCGCCCGGTCGCAGCCCAGCTTGGTGCCCGTAAGCCCGAGCTTGTAGCGTAGGGTCATGGCGAGGGTTTCCTGCGGCAGGATGTCGACCCTGCGCTGCTGGCCGTTGACGGTCAGCGTGATGAGGCGCTCCACGGCGCCCGCGGTCCCCTGGGCCGTGGCGGTCCCGGCGCCGCGAAACAGATACGCCGCAGAGGACACGGCAGCGCCGCTGGCGATTACCCCCTTGATGAAGTTCCGCCGCGAAACGGCCGGATCAGCGTCGGTGATGATCTCCACCTCAGACATAGAAAGTCACCTCGTTGCAGCCAAACACGTCCGCATCTCCGTTGCGACGAGACCTCGCGCAACGGCGCATCCGTATGTGGTTCGTTCGCAGCCGTCTCCTAGTACCTTCAGCCTGTATCAAGTAACAGGATCACGACCGAAACACCAGGCCAATGCCACAGGTTTGTTCCGGCGGGCGTCGGTTTTCCGCGGTGGTGCTGATGGTTTCAAGCCGTGGGCGACTTCCAGCGTCGGGTCGTGAAGCGGCCGGACGTCGCCTGGTTTCGCGTTACTCGACGGTGAATGTGATCAAGTTGCAGAGCCCGGGCTCGTCGAGGGTGCGGTGCTCGCCGTCGCCGATCTGTAGCGCGATGGTGTGCTCGCCAGGGGTCAGATCGACGTCGATCTCCATGGAACCATCGCCGAAGTGGACCCACGGGCTGGCCTTTGGAATTACCGTACCCGCAGGCAGGCACACGGTGTCGATGCCGATGTGCATGTGGCCGGCGCCCTGGTGGACGGTTTCGTCACCGGCGGGCTCGATGGTGAAGTTCTCGGCGCCGAATACCAGGTGGACCGGTGCCTGCACGGTGGCGCCATTGGCGGGTTCCGCGAAAAATGCGCGCGGTGCGGCGTTGGTGTCTTCGATCGGCGGAGGTTCGTCAGCTTCCGGCGCGTTGTCACCGGCGCCGCCGCAGGCGGCCAGGGCCAGAGTCAGTAGTGGCAAAACCGCTATGCGACCAATTCGTCCGGCGCATACGAAAGAGTCTGTCTTCGACAACATCGAATCCTCCTGCAGTGTCGATTCACCTGATCACGAGGGTACAGCAGCGAGCAACGATAGCATTAGATCGCCATCCGGCGATTGACGGGGGATCTTGCTCCGCCGTCAAGGCAGTGCTGCGCGACGGCGTTATCGACCGAACCTTTTGCCTGCCGGTACGTTAGTGCTGGTGACAACTGCGGGGGGGGGGGGTGCCCCGCAGCGTCCATGTGACTTTGCCACCGGCGAAGACGAAAAGGGATTTGGTGGAACTCCAGACTCTGTTGGCGCGGTGTCGTGACGGCGATGAGATCGCCTGGGAGGCTCTGGTGCGTCGCCACCAGGGACGAGTGTTCGCGGTGGCCTATCATTATCTCGCGACCGGGAGGAGGCACGCGACGTGGCGCAGGAGACCTTCGTGCACATCTACAGAGGCCTCGCGAGCTTCGACCGCAGTGGCAGCTTCCTTGCCTGGGCGGTGAGGATCGCGCGCAATGCCAGCATCGATCGGCTGCGACACCTGCAGGCGCGACCAGCTCTGTCGGGTGCGCCGGTCGACGATCGGCTCGCCGGGCCGGATCCGTCGCCGGGGCCCGAGGCCAGCAGCATCGCTGGCGAGCAGCGCGAAGTGATGCACCGAGCGATCGACCAGATGAGCTCGATCAATCGAGAGATGATCCTGCTGTAGGAGATCCAGGGACTCAAGCAGCGCGAGATATGCGACCTGCTATCGATTCCGCTCGGCACCGTCAAGGCGCGTGCCAATCGGGCCCGGTTCGAGCTCGCACGACGCATGCTCGAGCTCGACCCGTCGTTCGGAGTCTGATCGATGGACTGCGTGCGGTTCGAACTGGCGTTGATCAAGCAACTCGAGGGGACCCTCGACGCTGCTGACGGGGAGCCGATGCGCGCCCACGCGGCCAGCTGTCGAGCTTGTCGAGAATTGCAGGCGGCGGCGCAGGGCCGTGCGTCCGTCGTTGAGCCGGCCGACTTGACCTCGTCGATCCTGGCAGCAACCTCCGGAAGCTCCTGCAGGCGCGCCCAGTTTCTCAGCAGCGAACGCGCCGTCGCCGCCTTGCACGAGGCGGACGAGGCGCTGGAGCTGCACCTGGAGAGCTGCGCGGAATGCCGCACTCTGGGTCTGGTGCTCGAGCTCCTGCGGCACGAGCTGCCGCTGATGGCGGAGCTCGAGCCAGACGACGACTTCGTCGACGAGGTGATGGGCCTTACGACGCGCCTGCGACAACGACGCTCGCCATGGGAGCGCGTGGCGCGGCGCCCGCGGCTTGCGCTGGAGGGGGCCTACGCCGGGACGTTGGCGCTGTTCTTGGTGGTCGGATTTCCCGGCGCTCCGCTCGCCGAGGTGCCAGCGCGACTGCTGACCGGGCTCGCGCAGCGTACGGAAGCGCAGGAAGCCGTGGTTGCGGGTGCGTCTCAGCTGGTCACTGAGGGCCGTCGTGCATGGACCGATTCTGCACAGCGGCTAGCTGCCTCCGTCGACATTGCTGCCTCCGTCGACATTTGTGAGCCGCGGCCAAGAGGCCACGATAGCTGGAGCGACATCATGCAGTGCTGGCGCCGAGCCGGCGAAGAACGGATCGTCAGGTCATGGCGAGATCACGTGGAACCCGTCATCGAATCGATCGATAGCCTGCGCCGCTGGGTGCTAGCGCTTATCGACGGCGGTGACCCGACAAGAGAGCATAACGATGGAACAATCCACACCTTCCTTTGAGCAACGGCAGCTATTCGACCCACGGCAGAAATCGCCACGCATGGCCGCAATCCTCTCTGCTGCCCCTGGCCTCGGTCAGATCTACATCGGCTACTACACGCGTGGCTTCCTGATGGCCGCCGTGTTCTTGATGCTCTTGGTGGTGGCCAACAACGCGCCCAGGGGCCTCGAGCCGATCCCCGGCATGGCAACGTTCTTCTTCTGGCTGTTCAACGTCATCGATGCCGGTCGCCTCGCGGCCCTCTACAACCACGCAGCCACCGGCACCGAGATCATCGAGTTGCCAGAGGACTTCCAGATGCCGGCAACGGGTGGCTCGATCGTCGGTGGGGCAATGCTGGTGCTGTTCGGCCTCGTGGCGTTGTCGAACACGCTGTTCGGCTTCTCGCTTCACTGGATCGAGAGCTGGTGGCCGGTGTTCCCGCTCGCCGTGGGCGCCTACTTGCTGGTGAGGGGAGTTCAGGATCACTCGAAGGCGAATCCTGGGCTCAGTAGCAGCGCCGGCTAGCCGCGAGCGGAGGCCCCAAAACGAAAGGCGCCGTCCCGCACGGGAGCGGGACGGCGCCGCAATACCTGCCACCGCCCGCCACGTTAACGGTTTGCGGCAGCGGTAAGGCTATCTACAGAAGACGAACGTTCGCAGCCTGCAGACCCTTGGGGCCTTGCTGGATATCGAACTGGACCTTCTGGTTCTCCATCAGAGTCCGGTGTCCTTCCATCGCGATCGCGGTCTGGTGGACGAAGACGTCCTCGCCACCCTCCTGCGCGATGAATCCGAAGCCTTTGGTGTCGTTGAACCACTTTACGGTGCCTTCGGCCATTACTGCTCTTCCTTGCAATTGCGAATGCTGTTGGGTACGGGTGTGGCGCCGACCATCGGCACTGTTCGCTCAACCTTGAGCAAGCGAGCAGAGAATCACTCGCCGTCCATCAGCTTCGACGTGTGCGTATAGATTACCAGTCAAACGCCGATGTGTTTCGACCCTGGCGATAAAACGACGTCAAGTCGACACGGATGCGCCGGCTGCCGATCCTCAGAGGCCTATCCAGCAAGGGCTAGCCCGTGGCGTTGACGGGCAGTGGCCGGGTTGTCGGTGCGGGCCGAAAGCGGGCACAATCAGACAGCTTTCGCCGCCAGGACGATCGCAGGTGGTGAGCGCGTTCACGAAAGGTCGGAGGGGCGGTTCTCATCACCTATCTGTTGCAATCCGGAATCCTTCGAATCGCCGTGGCGATCGTTGTCACCGCCCTGGTCGGCGGAACGGCGACGATGCTCGTAGAGCGCAGCGAGAATGCTGACCTGCGAACGATTTCGGATGCCGTCTGGTGGGCGTTCGTTACCCTGACGACGGTCGGGTATGGTGATCGCGTGCCGACCACCCTCGCCGGACGCGTCATCGGTGTCGGCCTGGCCTTCGCCGGCGTAGTGCTCGCGGCATTGCTGACCGGTCGGATCGCGTCAGCATGGGTGGAGCGCAGTTTGAGGGAAGGACGGGGAATGACGGATCTATCGCAGCTGAAGGACCATTTCGTGATCTGCGGATGGAAGGGGGCCTTGGACGCGCTGCTGCGCGACCTGGTGGCGATCGACCCGTCACTCCGGTCCGAGCCGTTCGTGATCATCGCTTCGGTAGACCCCGACAAGGTGGAGGCCGTTCGCGGTCAGGCCGACCTTCGAGAGCTGCACTTCGTGAGCGGTGATCCGCTGGAGGAGGCGGTGTTGGCGCGCGCCAACGTCCGCCAAGCGCGCCGCATTCTGGTTCTTGCCGACGACACCGGGACACAGTCTCCCGCTGAGACCGACGCGCGCACGGTGATGACCGTGATTACCGTTGCCGAGCTGGCGCCGGAGGCCTACGTCTGCGCCGAGCTGCTCGATCCCAAGTACCAGAAGCAGCTCGAGGCGGCCGGCGCCGACGAGATGATCTTGACGCAGCACAACTCACGCGTGCTGCTGGCCAACGCGGCTGTGGGCACGGGGATCTCCGGCATCTTCTACGCTCTGATGACTGGAGAATCAGGCGGTGGGCTGATCACTGCATCCTTTTCGCCAGAGTTCGTCGGCCGCCCGTTCTGCGAGCTGCGGAAGCACTATCTCGACGCCGACGGATCGCTCCTGGTCGGGCTGGTCGAGAACACCGGCAACGTACAGCAGCGCAAACGCGAGGCCTTGCGCGAGGCTCAGCGCACGCCCGATATCTCCCAGCTGGTGGAGAACCTGCGTCGCGTAAAGCATGTGGAACCCCATGTGCCCATGCTCAATCCTGCCGACGACTACGTTATCCCCCTCCACAGCCTGGCGATCCTCATCCAGAGGCGCTCTATCGTCGAGCCGGACTCGAGAGCCGAGGGCGCATGACTACCCGACCAGCCGAGGTCGCCGACTGCATTCGATCGTCGGAGCTCTTCGGCTTTCTGAGTGCCGACGAGCGCGCCGTGACGTTCCTTTCCGAGTGTTTTCGGGCCGTCAGCTTCCAATCGGGCAGCGTCATCCTTCGAGAGGGCGACGAGGGAGATTCGATGCTGATGATGTTGAGCGGCACCGTGCGAATCGATACCAAGACACCGGCGGGCGAGCAATACACCGTCGCGACGCTGAGCGAGGAACAGTCGTGTTTCGGAGAGTTGGCGCTGTTTGACTCGCAGCTGCGCTCGGCAACCGCGATCGCCGATACCGATTGCCAGTTGCTCGAGCTCGATCGAGAGGCGTTCGAACGGTTCGCCAATGCGTTCCCTGAGCACGCCGTCGTCGTTTATCGTCGTCTCGGCAAGATCGTGTCGGAGCGGCTTCGCCAGGCCAGTAAGGACATCGGCATTCTCTTCCAGGCCTTGGTCCAAGAGGTCAAGGAAGCGAGTCTGGGCAATCGAGGCGGTATCGCCCACTAGCAGGCCGTGGTGAAAGTGTGGTGGGTCTGGCGACAGGGACTTGCGAAGTGCAGGCAAGGAGAGAGGAGTAGGCGATGGTTACCCCATCGTTGACGAGGAACGACGCAGCAAACGCGCGCAACCCCCTGTCGCCCGAAGGGGTACGGCGATTTGGGGCCATTTGCGGCGTTGGCCTTCCTCGACGATGGCTAGGGCATCGCCAGTGTCAGGCCGCCTTGCATCTGGCCCCAACTCGCCGTAACCAGACCCACCACACTTTCACCACGGCCTGCTAGGGACACTGGCACCCGCGGAGGTACAGCGTGCTTGGAACCGGGACGCTTGGCACGCCGCTGATTGGCGCGCTGGCTCTGGCGATCTTCGGCTGCTCGGGAGGGCAACAGGCACTGGATAGCGTCGGTGCGGGCCGGGCGGCGCGGACCCCGGGCGCGGCAGGGGTGAGTCTTCACCACACGCGGGTGGACGACACTCCCCGGTGGCTGGTGATCACGGCGATGCAGGTCGAGCTCGATCCGCTGCTGGCCGTCGCCGAGATCGAGCACGAGCGTGCCATCAGCGGCCGCACCTACCGTTCTGGACGCCTTGCTGGCGCCGACGTAGTGCTGCTGGCCGGAGGGGTGAGCATGGTGAACGCCACCATGAGCACGCAGGAAGCGATCCACCACTACACCCTCGAGGGGATCGTCATGGTCGGCATAGCAGGTGGGGTGAGGCCAGATATCGGAATCGGTTCGGTTACGATTCCGGCGCAGTGGGCCCAGTATCAGGAGCACGCTTTTACCGACGACCGCGAGCGGGGTCGTCGTCGTGGTCTCGGCAACTTCGGGATGATGTACCCCGGGAAGGTGCGGGTGACCCGGCATAGCGGCCAGCCCGATGATGCCGAGTTGATGCTGTGGTTCCCGGCCGACGAGAAGTTGCTCCTCGCTGCTCGCCGCGCGCTCGGCGGCGCGCCACCGCTGGAGCGGTGCAATGAACAGGATCAGTGCGTCGATAGCGAGCCGCGGACGGTGATCGACGGCAGCGGCGTGAGCGGTCCGACCTTCGTCGATCACGAGGCGTACCGAGATTTCATCTGGGAGGCTTTCCAGCCCGACGTGCTCGACATGGAGACCGCCGCAGTGGCGCACGTAGCGTATTCCAGTGAGCTGCCCTATATCGCCGTGCGCAGTCTGTCGGATCTGGCCGGCGGCCGCCACGGCCCGAACCGCTACGCAAGCTTCGGCCGGATGGCGGCGCGCAATGCTGCGGCTGTGGCGATCGCGGTGCTCAGGGAGCTCGCCAGAAAGCCTTCCTAACTCCTGCATGCGCTGCGCTGCAAACGCCGGCCTTCGAGGAGCTACTCGGGTGCCAGCCGATAGCCGATCCTCGGGACGGTGAGGATGTGCCGTGGTGCCGAGGCGTCGGCCTCGAGCTTGGCTCGGAGCTCGGCGATATGCGTATCGACGGTACGTGTGACGACCGACGCCGGGTAGCCCCACACCTCCCGGATCAGCTCGGCTCTCGATGCCGCCGCCCCCTTCCGGCGCAGCAACGCGACCAGCAAGTCGAATTCCTTCGGTGTCAGCGATATTTTTCGGCCGTCGCGCTCGACGGTCCTCGCCGCCAGGTCGATGCGAACCTCACCGTAGCCCTGGATCCGAGCCGGCTCCGCGGCTGTTTCGGCGCGTCGCAGTAACGCTTCCACCCGCGCCAGCAGCTCGAGAATCCCAAAGGGCTTGGTGACGTAGTCATCTGCCCTGAGTCGTAGTCCCCGGACTACATCGGACTCTTCACCACGCGCCGTAAGCAGCAGGGTTGGGACCGAGTTGTTCTCGTTGCGGAGCGTGCGCAGCACGCGGAACCCGTCGAGCTTGGGGAGCATCACATCCAGAATGATCAGATCGGGCGCGTCGAAACCAGCTCGACGCGCCAGGCGCAGTCCGGCCTCGCCATCCCTGGCAACGTCCACCACGTAGCCCTCGATCTCGAGGTTGTTTCGTAGTCCGTACGCCAGGTCGGCGTTGTCCTCGACCACGAGCACGCGCAGCACTAGTCGACTCCTGGCAGCGTGACTCTGAACCGAGCCCCGCCGCCCGGCGCCTCCTGTACGTCGACGTCACCCTTGTTCAACATCACGAGCTCCTTTACCAGGGCCAGGCCGATACCCGTCCCGGTGGTGTTGCCGGTGTCAGGGCCGCGCCAGAACCGACCCCAGACGAGCGGTCGGTGCGAGGCCGCCACACCCGGGCCCTCGTCGTCGACTGTCAGAAAAGCGCTCGAGCCGCCGTCCTCGTGGGCAGAGACGGTCACGCGCTGGCCCGAGGGCCCGTACTTCGTGGCGTTGTCCAGCAGGTTCAGCAGGACCTGGCGCACCATGTCCCGATCGGCGTGCGCAATCACCGGTGACGGTGCCTCGAGCGCGACGCTGGCGCCGCGACAGCAACACGCTCGCCCCGAGGAGCCCAACTGCGATGGTCAACATGGCAACCACCGTGGGAAGTCGCGATCGCGGCAATCCACCGATCACCAACCGAGGCGCTGCATCGGGCGGGATGGCGGCCTCCAGCCGCAGATCGGCGAGCCGTGGGCCCAGCGTTGTCGTTGCCGCGAAAGTCGGATCGAACGCCGGACCGGTTTCGAACAGCAGGTTGCCGTCAGGCGTGGAGATCCGAATCGCTACGAGCTCCTCAGCGGGGACCTTGTCGGTGAGGCTGCTGGGAAGAACCCGGTCGGCTCGTAGTGTCGAGCCGAGTACGTGGCCCAGTGCGGAGAGCGGTGCGGTGAATCCAGAGATCGCGCTCGGCTCGCCAAGGGTCCGGAGCACTAAAAACACCTGCGCTTGACTGCCCCCGACGACCCCCATCGTTACCGGCCAGCCGCGATCGCTGGCCACCAGGGCATGGTGCTGAGCCGCGTCCTCGAGTCTCTGATCCAGGGCGGCCGACGGCCAGTTGTTCGGTTGCACGATTGCGCCGCTCTTCAGTTCCACCAGGAATAGCCCTGCCGCCAGGTCACCCAGCCGCTGTCGACCCGTCTGCGCCTCGATCATTTCGTGCGCGCCCGGAGCGTGGAGTCCGTCCGCATCGACGCTGAGAACGCGGAACACAGGATAGAACCACTCGTAATCCAGGGCCATCGACACGCTGCTCGCGTACTGCTCGGCGGCCAGTTCGGCGTAGTCGCAGCACGCTCTCGACGGTTTCCCTCTGAGCCCTTGCGGCGGTCACTGCCTCGTAGCCCAGGGCGGCGATGAGAGCCACCGCTGTGCCCAGACAGACCACAGTCAAAGTCGTTGTCGAGTTGGGTCGAATAGTCGGTGCCATCCATCCACGGTATGCGTACTTGCGCAACGCGACAACGACCGGCGAGGACGCTCGCCGCGTTCTGACATCTTCCTGACAGTTGCCTCACCGCAAGCGCACAGATGTCTTGCTCGAGCGCCACCCTTGGAGCGCCCGAAGCCGGTACCGTCAGGTTTTCGACAAACGGACTCAGAGGGGGTGCCATGAGAGTGGCGTGTAGTTTCCGGGTGGTCTTGCTAGTGACGCTGGTGCTCGGGTCGCCATACCCCCGGCCGTGTGGTTGATGCGCAGGAACAGGCGGAGCTGCCGGACACTGTGCGGGCATGGATGGAGCGCGATCAGGTGCGCCGCTGGGCCGCACTGCTCGAGAGCGGCGAGAAGCTGTTCAGCGAAGGGTCCTGCGCTCGTTGCCACGGTGATGGTGGCAGTGGCGGCCGCTGGGCACCGGATCTCGCCGACCAAGCTTGGCTACAATCGGAGGGCGATCTGGAGGGCATTCGAGACACGATCTTCTGGGGCGTGCGGCGGCGTGATTTTGCCGACCCGAGTCGTAGGTTCCAGATGAACCCCGGTGGCGGAATGGACCCGGAGTGGGAGGACTACGATGCCCTGGCCGCCTATGTCTGGTCGCTGAGCAACGGCACGTTTCTGCCGGAGCGCTGATTGACTCGCCGCGGGAAGTGTTGTCCCATGCGTCGGCATGTCTTCCTCCAAGGCGGATCCTGAGGGTTACTGGCGGGCGAATCTGCGGCTCGTAGCCCGCCTGTTGTGTGTGTGGGCGCTGGTCTCCTACGGGCTGGGTATCTTCTTTGTCGAGCCGTTGAACGCGTTCCAGCTCGGGGGATTCCCGCTCGGCTTCTGGTTTGCCCATCAGGGCTCCATATACGTCTTCATCATCCTGATCTGGACGTACGCTCGCCTCGCGGATCGCTTGGCAGAGCGCTACGGCGTCGATTGAACTGCCCATGAGCGTGCTCGCCTGGACCTACATCATCGTCGGGCTGACGTTCACGCTCTACATCGGCATCGCGATCTGGAGCCGCGCGCAAACCACCAAGGGCTTCTACATCGCCGGCCAGGGTGTGCCGGCGCTCGCCAACGGCATGGCTACCGGCGCCGACTGGATGAGCGCCGCGTCGTTCATCTCGATGGCGGGGCTGATCTCGTTCATGGGCTACACCGGCGCTGTGTACCTGATGGGATGGACCGGCGGCTACGTGCTGCTGGCGTTGTTGCTGGCGCCCTACCTACGCAAGTTCGGCAAGTTCACTGTGCCGGAGTTCGTCGGCGAGCGATACGACTCACAGGTGGCACGAGTGATCGCGGTGTTCTGCGCCGTCTTCATCTCGTTCACATACGTGGCTGGGCAGATGCGCGGCGTGGGGATCGTCTTCTCACGCTTTCTCGAAGTGCCGATCGAGCAAGGCGTGGTGATGGGTATGGCGCTGGTCTTCATCTACGCCACCCTGGGCGGTATGCGCGGCATCACCTACACCCAGGTGGCGCAGTACGTCGTGCTGATCGTTGCCTACCTGATCCCGGCGATCGCGATCTCGTGGAAGATGACCGGCAACCCGATTCCACAGCTGGGGTTGGGCGGCGTTCTGGTCGAGGGCAACAATGCCGGCCGCTATCTGCTCGAGGCGCTCGACGCGATCCACCGCGACCTTGGCTTGCCCGAGTACACCGCGGCCTGGGTCGGCGGTAAGAAGACGATGATCGACGTCACCGCGATCACGCTTGCGTTGATGGTCGGCACGGCGGGGCTGCCGCATGTGCTGATTCGGTTCTATACGGTGCGAAGCGCCCGTGCGGCGCGCTGGAGCGCGATGTGGGCCCTCGTCTTCATCGCGGTCCTGTATACGACCGCCCCGGCAGTCGCCGCGTTCGCGCGCTTCAACATGATCGACACGCTCAACGGCACCCGATACGCCGAGGCGCCCGTGTGGTTCACCAACTGGGAGGCTACTGGGCTGCTCGAGTTCGACGACAAGAACGGCGACGGCCGGATTCTCTATTCGGGTGACCCGGCGGCTAACGAGCTGACGGTAGATCGCGACATCATAGTACTCGCCAATCCGGAGATCGCGCGGTTGCCTAACTGGGTCGTGGCGTTCGTGGTGGCCGGCGCCCTGGCAGCTGCCCTTTCTACCGCCGCCGGCTTGCTGCTGGTGATCTCCTCGTCGCTTTCCCACGACCTGGTCAAATCGATCTTCAAGCCCGATCTCAGCGAGCGCGATGAGCTCCGGTTGGCGCGTGTGGCTGCCGGCGCTGCTGTTGTGGTCGCCGGTTTCTTCGGGATCTATCCGCTCGGTTTCGTGGCTCAGGTAGTGGCGTTCGCCTTCGGGCTCGCGGCCGCCAGCTTTTTCCCTATTCTCGTTCTGGGGATCTTCAATAAACGGGTCAACAAGCAGGGCGCGATCGCCGGCATGCTCAGCGGCGTGTTGTTCACCGCTAGCTACATCATCTACTTCCGCTCCATCAATCCGGGCGCCGGGGCCGATGAGTGGTGGCTCGGAATCAGTCCCGAAGGGATCGGCGCGGTCGGCATGATGATCAACTTCATCGTCACGCTGGTGGTCAGCCAGCTGACCCCGCCGCCCTCGGCTCGGGTGCAGGAGATGGTAGCCGAGATACGCCTGCCGCGGGAGTGAGCCGCGGACCCGGTTCACGACGCCGGCGACTAATCGGAGCCTATCGCAGCAGTGAGCGGTGGGCAGTAGCCGCGCATGCGCTGAGCGACGCCGCCTGCGACACAAAGACCAGCGAGGTCAGAATACTCCGTTGAGCGCCAGGGTCGTGCGATCGGCGCCGTCACGAAAACGCTGCTCGACCAGGAACCACAATACGCCGCGCTTCGAGAAGATCTGGCCAACAGTCAACTGCCCGGTTACCGCGAGTGCCTGACTTCCGCGTACCATGGAGGCCCGGAAGGTCGGAGCGGAAGGAGGGAGCTGGATGAGGTACGAGCGCGAGCCGAGTAGCGGCTGGGCAGTCGCCGGGAAGGTTGGTTTGCGGGCGGCGATCGTTTTGACGTTCGCCATCGGCACCGGGATCATGGCGTCGTCGGCAGCGCAACAAGAGGGCGATCCGACACTTACCGAGGTGTGGGACCCGGAGCCGCGAATGGTCGATCCGGGCGGGGCGGGCGCGCCGCCCGCCGACGCCATAGTGCTGTTCGACGGGACCGGCCTGGATGCTTGGCGCCATGCCGACGGCGACGCGGCTTGGGAGGTTCACGACGGGGTGATGACCGTGGCTCCCGGCGCCGGGAACCTGTACACACGGCAGGGCTTCGGCGACGTTCAGCTACATGTCGAATGGCGCACGCCGGACGTCATCGAGGGCGAGGGCCAGGGTCGCGGCAACAGCGGCGTGTTTCTGATGAATCGCTACGAAGTGCAGGTGCTCGACTCATTCAACAACCGCACCTACTCGAACGGCCAAGCCGCGAGCATCTACAAGCAGCACATCCCGCAGGTGAACGCCTCGCGTGCTCCGGGACAGTGGCAGACGTATGACATCCTCTTCGAGGCGCCGCGGTTTGGCGCCGCAGGAGAGGTAGAGAGCCCCGCCACCATGACCGTTCTGCACAACGGTGTGCTGGTGCAACATCACGTCACCTTGCGGGGATCGAGCGTGTTCGTCGGCGAGCCGGCCTACGAGCCGCATTCGGCGCGGGAACCGATACAGCTCCAGGATCACCGTAATCCGGTGAGCTTCCGCAACATCTGGGTCCGCGAGCTGCCGTCCCGAGCCGATGCGAATCAGCCGGCTACCACTCCGAGGCGAACCTCCGCAACACGTTCTCGGTGATGCGCGAGACGTTGTTGTCGTAGTTGTCATAGGAGAGGCTGCCGGACCAGGCGATCGAAGCCGAAGTCCACACCGCGCCGTTGTTCGGATACTCGAAATAGACCATGTCGGCACGCACCATCTCGTCCCATGGACCCTGGTTCGACGTTTGCACCTCCTCCACGACGTGTTGGTACTCATCGGAGTGCCTGCCCGCTGAGGTCGCCAGCAGCAGCGCGTGCGACGGCGTGCCGAGGAAATGGTCGGCGCGATCGAGCTCCGAGCCGGCGGCGCCGAAGCTGAGCACCAGGGAAGGGAAGTTGCCGATCATCTCCTCGGGGCCGATGCCCTCGAAGATGAATGCGGCCCGCGGGTCGAAGCTGTCCGGCAGCCGTCGATAGGGCGAGTTGACGTCGAAGCCCTGAGCGGTGAAGCCGACCCCAACGAGCCGTTGTGGGGCGCGCCCACGGTTGCGCCAGAGGCCACCCATCTCGCCGGTGGTGCTGTGGTAATACTCGCCCGGCTGCGCCTCCCAATACTGCGTTCCGCCCGAGCGGCGCAGCTCTGTGGTATGCGGATATCCAGGGTCCAGGCTGGTGATCCAGTAGAAGCCGTTGCCGCCCATGTACATGACGCGTCCGCCGGCCTGCAGATACTCGTCCACGGCGTCGAGCATCTGCAGCGAGTAGTACTCCGGGTGCGTTCCGGTGACCACCACCCGATACGGGTCTAACAGCTCGCGACCTTCGGCGTGCAGCGCATGGTCGGTAATGACGTCGTATGCGAATTCCTTCGCCTCGAGCCAGTCAACCAGATGCATGTCGGCGATGAACTCCCACGGGTTGTTCGAAGGGACGTTCGGGCGAATGTCGAGCTTCGGTCGAAGCACCGAGGAGTAGGCCACGCCGCTGCCGTCGGAGTGGTGGTCGTATTGGCCGCGTAGCTCCGGCGTTGTGCGGTCAAAGCTGTTCGCATACGCCAGGTAGCTGAAGGTCGGAATCAGCAGCGCGATCGCGGCGTTGTGGGTACCCTTCTTGGGTCGCACGAAGAACGGCACCGAGTCCTCGGCGTCGCCGGCGCGTAGCCGGGCCGCATAGACGCCGCTGCGTAGTCCCTCGGGCACGGTGTATTCGAAGGCGACGTCCCACTTGGCGTCGTCCATGTCGTCATCATGGAAGTGGATGGCGGCGTATTGCTCGGGAGCACGCTTGAAGTCGACCTCGTCGCCGCTCCAGTTGTGGCCGGTAACAGCTCGTGTGGGCATGTTCACGGTCGTGCCATGGACGCCGTTGGACGAGCCGTCGGCAATCCGGCGTGACGACATGTCGGCGGCGAAATTCCACGCGGCAGTCGGCCGTACGGGAGCCGATCCCTGCCTGAGCGCCGCAATCTCATCAGCGCTCAAGGCGCGGTCGAACAGACGTGGGCTGTCGATCTTGCCGTTGAAGAACCCGCCTGGTGTGGGGTCCTCCGCGGTCCAGCGATTCCACCCCGCGGCGATGAGCAGGGGAGCCTCCGTGTGATGAACGGATCGAACGTCCGTGTCGTGCTCCACGACTTTCCGCGAGGCGTCGCCAGGCCACCTGCTGGCCGGCTCTTGGTAGAGCGTGATCTTGCCGGCATCAGCGTCGAACGAGGCGGCGACGAAGTACCAGGTGGTGGCGCGCGGCGGCAGCGTGGTGAGGTTGTAGCCGGGGGGATCGGAGCGCGGATACGACTGTGCCAGCGGCGCTCCGCTGTTCACTGCGGCCAGCCGACCGGCTCCGTCGCTCATCCAAAGCGCCAGTTGCCCGGAATCGTCGAGCCCGAGACCGTAGCCGGCGCCGTCCGCCGCCGACCATTTGGTGACGATCCCCTGCTGTCCTTTGTCCGGTGTGGTGGCGTAGATCCATGCCTGGATGGTGAAGCTGGCGCTCGGTCGCAGCCTCGGATCGTCGGGCACTGTGACGTAGGAGCCGTTCGGGAGCGGCTGAAACTGTCCCGGGTATGGCCCGCTGACGGTGGATTCGACGGGCTCCTCCTTGATCCCCGGGCCGTTGGGATTAGGGTCGCTGTGGATCAGCCGCACGATTTCGGCGCGATACTGTGACGCGAGGCTGCTCACCATGAACCGGATGGTCTCGCCCGGCTGCACGGTCATTCGATCGGCGTAGCCGACAATGGGCATTCCGTGTGGATTTCGATCCTGGGCTGCCGCCGTCAAAGCCAATATGGCGACACTCAATCCTGCGAATACGAGAACACGACCGAGTCGCATCGATACCTCCAGGAGGAATGCAGGTAGCCAGCTGCGCCCACTGTTACCACGCGCTTGCTTGAGAAGCGGCGCCGGGCAACGAGATACTAGTGCTGCGCCCCAGAAATAGTGGTACGCCCGCAATACCCTCTGCCCGTAGGGTAGCGGCGGCACGGCGCTCGCTACAGGCGTACCACTATTTCTGGGGCGTAGCACTAGCCCGAACATGAGAGACGACTCCGGAGGCATCATGCACCGTGCAGCAAACAGATATGGGTTGGTCTTCCTGGTCGCAGCGCTGCATGCAAGCGCGCTGGCGTCGCCCACCGGGCAGCAACTCGCGCCGATCACCGATAGCGGAGACTCTGCCGTTTCGTTGCCGCTCTATCCGGGCGCCGAGTATGAGCCTTCGGTGCCGACACTCGAGGAGATCGTCGGACATGCCTGGGCCGAGCGCATTACCTCGCCCGAGGAAGTCACCCAGTATCTCCGCGCCCTCGACACGGCCTCACCACGCACCAAGCTCGTCCAGTACGGAAGCAGTTGGGAGGGCCGCCCTTTGCACTATATGGTCGTGGCCTCCGAGGCGAACATGGCTCGCCTGGATGAGGTTCAGGCCGGCATGCAGCAGCTGGCTGATCCGCGGTCGCTCGGTGATGCGGCTGCCGAGGAGCTGATTGCATCGCTGCCCTCGATCACCTGGCTCGCTTACGGCGTGCATGGCGACGAGATTTCGAGCAGCGTCGCCGCGATGCTCACTGCTTACCACCTGGTGGCAGTGGTCGATGACCCGGTGGCGCGAACGGTGCTCGACAACAGCATCGTGATTATCGATGCGATGCAGAACCCCGACGGCCGCGCCCGCGTGGTTCAGCACTATCGGCAGACTCGCGGCCGAACGCCTGATGCGCACCCGTTGGCCAACGAGCGCGTTCAGGCGTGGCCGGGCGGTCGGTACAGCCACTACCTGTTCGACATCAATCGCGACTGGTTCGCGCAGACGCAGATCGAGTCGCGCGGCCGCACGAAGGCGTTCCTCGATTGGTTCCCGCAGGTGCATCCGGACCTGCACGAGATGGGAACGAACGGGTCGTACTACTTCGCGCCGCCGGCGCCGCCCATCAACCCGGAGTGGACACCGGCACAACTCGATGGACTCGCTCTGTACGGTGAGAACAATGCCCGCTGGTTCGATCGCATGGGATTCGCCTATTACTCGCGGCAGGTATTCGACTCGTTCTATCCAGGCTATGGGGATGGCTGGCCGCTGGCACAGGGCTCCATAGGCATGACCTACGAGGTCGCCGGGGTCGGGGGCTTGGTCGTGCAGCGGAACGACGACAGTGTGTGGCGTTACCGTGACAGCGTGCAGCGCCACTTCACCGCCTCCCTGGCAACGGCGGAGACGACGGCGACGAATCGTGAGGCGGTGCTGCGAGGCTTCTACAACTTCCGTCGCGACGCCATCGCCGAGGGGGCCGCGGAGACCGTCAAGGAGTACATCCTGCCTCCGGGTCGTGACCCCGGCCGCACCCGTCGTACGGCGGCGTTGCTCATGGCGCAGGGCATCGAGGTGAGGCTGGCGACAGCACCGTTCACCAACCCACAGGTGCGCGACTACTACGGAGGGCCCGTCGGCCCACGGCAGTTCGAGACCGGAACGTACGTAGTCTCGCTGGCGCAACCGACAAAGCACCTCATAAAGATGTTGATGGTCGAGGATCTGCCGATGGACCAGCCGTTCGTCGACGAGCAACTGCGTCGATACGCTGCCGGACTCGACCATCAGATCTACGACATCAGCGCCTGGTCGCTCCCCCTGGTCCACGATCTCGACGCCTATCAGGCGGAGACGCCGTCGACAGGCGAGTTTCTCCTCCTCAGCGAGCCTCCCGCTCCGATGGGCCGCGTGCACGGTGGCGTCGCGCAGCTTGCCTACCTGCTGCCGTGGGGGCACAACGACACCGCTCGGGCGTTGGCGCGCATGTTGCGCGAGGGACTACGGGTGCGGACAGCCAATGCGACGATGCAGGCGGACGGCGTACGTTTTCCGCGTGGCTCACTGATCGTCGACGTGAGGGAGAATCCCGAGACTCTGCACGCGACGCTCGAGCGCGTTGCGGCTGATACCGGTGCTCAGATCTACGCCGTCGATTCATCGTGGGTCGAAGAGGGCGTCAACTTTGGCAGCCCGGACGTGCGGTTCATTCCGCCGATCAAGGTGGCGATCGCCTACGACATACCCACCGATCCCTCGTCAGCCGGGTGGACGCGCTATTTGCTCGAGCAATCCTACGACTATCCGGTGACGGTCATCCCGACGCGACGACTGGGAGCTGACGGGCTCGATGACTTCAACGTGTTGGTGCTGCCCCATCCGCGGCGCGGTGGCTACGACGAGGCGCTAGGGCGATCGGGAGCCGAGCGCATCCGCCGTTGGGTGCGTGCCGGCGGCACCCTGATCACCTTCCGCGACGCCACGTCATGGCTCACTACCGAGGGCGTCGGGCTGCTGTCTACAGCTCGCCAGCTACGCGACGGCCGGCCGGAAGGCACCGAGGGGCAGGAGACGCGACTGCCGTACCGCGTGCCGGGGGCGATCTTCCGCGTGCAGCTCGATCCCGACCATTGGCTGTCGGCAGGCTATGACGGCGCCGCCAACGTCATGGTCGACACCGGTAACGTGTTCCGCCCGCTCGAGATCACCGACGGCACCAACGTCGCGCTCTACTCTGGCGATGATGATCTCGTGTTGAGCGGTTTCGTTTGGCCTGATTCCGCCGCCACATTTGCCGACACCGCCTATCTGATGCACCAGCCCCATGGCAGCGGCCACGTGGTCGCATTCGCGGAAGAGCCTAACTTCCGCGCCTACACCGATGGACTGAACCTGTTGTTCCTGAACGCCGTGTTCTTCGGCCCGGCTCACTGACCCACAGGTGTTCCGCACTGGGGAGCGTTCCGGAGGCAGATGAGATCAGTGTGAGGCTATTCGTCGGATGCTGTTCCGGCCTCGGAGTCGACAAGTCGGACGGCCCAGAGACCAGAGTGGCCGTCGACAAAAAAGATGTTGCCCTTGTACGGCTGAGCGCCCCACACTAGCGGAGCGTTTGGCACGAAGCCCTCCGGGTCGAGCGACTTGAAGTAGGCGATCTCGCGCCCCTGACGGTACAGGTCGCCCATGAGCTCGCCAGAAACGTCCACGACGCGCAGACCGCCCGCATAGTAGCCGACATAGAGAATGTCGTCTTCGACCCAGATGTTGTGGGTCCCCGCTTCTGGCACCTCGTAGCGGGCTACCTCCTTCGGGTTGTCCCAGTCGTCCCACTCGATGATGTGGATCCAGCCCTTGAAGCGCTCGGGCTCGTTGTCGTAGCCGGGCGTCCCCTCACTGAACTCCGGACGTCCAGGACGGCCTCGCGCTGCCTCGTCGCCCGCAAACACGTACCGTTTGCCGGTCGATTTGCTGCGGTAAGGGACCGCGGCGTGGTTCCAGCCGCTCGGATAGGTATAGCTCCCCAACATCACCGGGTTGCGCGGTGAGCCGCCCTCGCCGCCGCCACCGACATCGACGGCGACGATGCCGTCGGCCCAGTTGGACGAGTACGCGACG
Source organism: Acidobacteriota bacterium (assembly GCA_965205505.1). GTDB lineage: Bacteria > Acidobacteriota > UBA890 > UBA890 > WLXD01 > DASCOT01. The sequence goes on along the minus strand of CBDBHB010000008.1, from coordinate 768,907 downwards.
CCGTCTTCGACCCAGACGTCGTGGATGGCGTGGCCCAGCGTGTCGAGCTCGAACCTACCGACGCGATGCGGATTGGCAGGATCTTCGATGTTGATGATGTCGTATCGCTGGCCGCCCGAAAGCGCGTACACGTGGTCTTCGTACATGAACACGTTGTGGACACCACCGGTGAGCTGGTCGTCGAAGCGGGACAGCACCCGCACACCTTCCGCCGGGCTCGAAACGTCCAGGATCACCAGCCCGTTACATCGGTCCGAGGCCCCCTCGCGGCTGATCACGCCGATGCGCCCGTCCGCCGAGATCTTGACGTCGTTGACGGTGCGCGCGTCGACCAAGACGACGTCGACGATCTTCATGTTCGCCGGGTCGGTGACGTCCCAGAAGTACGCGTGACCCTCGGCACCCCAGGTCCCAGTGACCGCGTAGTCGCGGCCGTCCGCTGCCTCCCAGACCCACAGGTCGGAGCCGAACCGGTCACGCACTGGACCCTGTCCGACGAGCTCGATATCCCGGCGGGCTCGGCGCGGCTCGATGTGCACGGTGCGCACGGCGGAGTGCCCAGCGGAGACGGCCACGACGGTGTAGTCGCCAGGCAGATCTGCGACGAAGCGGCCGTCTTGGGCGATCATTCCCGACGGCGGTTCGCCCTTGTCTTGCTCTACGGTGTCGGCGCGGAACGTATAGAGAACCGGTGCCTCGGGCACCCGGTTCCCGCTGGCGTCCCGCGGGGTGGCCTCGAATCGGATCACGTCGCCGGTCCTCGCGCCGGTCGTCTCGGCGTTGAGGGTTACGGAAGCGACTGGGTTGGGCTCTACCGTGATTGGCAATGTCGTGCTGACCGCGTCGACAGTTGCCACTACTCGAGTCCGTCCGTTGCGCAGCAGTTTCAAGTTGCCGCGGTCATCGACGCTGGCCACAGTGGCGTCGTCGGTGGAGTACCGCACCGCCGGATCCCGGCGGACGTTCCCGTCGGTGCTCGTTGCCCGTACCTCCAGCTGTACCGCCGAGCCGGCGTAATAGCGGTTAGGGGGCCCCACAAAGGCCACCGCAGTGACCGCGGGAGGCGCGATCGTGACGCGTACACGCCTCTCGAGTAGCGCTTCCGCTCCCGGCCCGGCCCTCCCCTCCATGGGGACTCGCACCACGATGGTGAACTCGCCTGGTCTCTGAGCCGCGATACGACCGTCTTGGCTGACCGCAACGTCGCGGCGAGACATCGATAGATAGAGCACGGGCACGTTCAACGCATTGCCGGCCGCGTCGACGACGATTGCCTCGATCTGTGCTGTGTCGCCCACGTCGAGAGCCAGCTCCGTAGGCTGCACTCGCAGCTCGGCGGGGCTCGCTTGCTGTGCCTCGACCGCGATCCCAACGGGCGATGACAACAGAGCCGTAGCCAGGATCAGCGATGGCGCTTTCATTGGAGCTCTCCTCATATCGGGTTGCGGTCGGAAGCCTGGATTCTATCGATTCGAGCCGACGGGAGCGCCTTGCGGAGGAGAATTCGTTGACTGGTTCCATGATCGCTGTATATTCCGACACGGCGCCGGGGGCGCTGTGGTTTCTCGCGCTACCGGCGCCCTCCGACGAAGCGCCGGTGATTCAAGAGGAGACGATGCGCGGATTCTTCCGTTTGACGATGTCGGCGTGCCTCTTCGGCGGGCTGGCCGGCGTTGTGCCAGGCGAGGCAGCTTCACAGTCGTGTGTCTTGGCCGACGGCGACAGCATTGCTGAGGCGATTGGACGTGGCTGCACCCGGATCGCCTTGGGTGCGGGCACCTACAGTGAGCGGCTCACCGTCGACGGCGCAGTCCGCATCACCGGGGCGTCGGAGAGTGCCAGTCCGCTCGCCGCCGTGATCACGGCGAACGGCGGCCCGGTGATCACGGTGGACTCCGAGGGTGACTTGCACCTGTCGCGCGTGACGCTGCGGGGTAGCGGCGGTGAGACCGGCGACACCCCGAATCCGCGCGGTGGTTGCATTCACAACTCCGGCCGTACGAGCCTGGACAATGTCTTGGTCGTTCACTGCTTCGCTGTGCAAAGCGGTGGTGCTATCTACAACGCTGGAGCAGCGCGCTTCTCCGCGATCTCGTCGATCTTCGACTCCAACCGTGCTGCCGCCGGCTCCGGTGGCGCGATCGCCAGCGGCAACGAGGGGAGCTTGACGTTGCAGGACACAGACTTCACCGGGAACACCGCGCAGGGCTCCGGTGGGGCCGTTAGTACGTCCGGGATCGCGGACGGCATCACAGGAGGCAGCTTCGTCGCCAACCGGGCAGGGGGGCACGGTGGAGCGCTTGCCTTCGTCAGCGGCGGTGCCCCGGTGCTCGTTGACGGCGCGACATTCGAATCGAATCGGGCGGACGATTACGGCGGCGCGATCGCCTGTTTTGGCCGAGAGCTAACGATCAGCGATGGCGAGTTGAGGGCCAATCGAGCGGCGGGCGGCGGCGGCATGTATGCCGATCGATGCGACTTGACGCTCGCCGGGTCTAGCTTGCTCGGGAACGTCGCCGGCGAGACCACCAATGGCAATGGCGGAGCGCTCATGATGCAGGGAGGATCGCTGCTCGCGACCGCTGGATGGTTCGAGGGCAACCAGGCGGGACACTCGGGAGGAGCGCTGTTTGCGAACGTTCAGCCCGCTAACCTCACTCTCGAAGACACGACGGTGAAGGACAACCACGCTCGGATGGCCGGAGGTGGGATGCGTGTCATCGGGGCCGCGCTCGTTCAGGTTCACAAGTCAACGGTGATTCTCAACACCGCCTTGCAGGGCGGCGGAGCGTATCTCAGCCGCGGTAGTAGCACCGTCAAGCGCAGTGCTTTCTCGGGCAACTACGCCAATGGAGAGGGCGGCGCGATGCTGATTAGCGATGCCTTGGTGGCAATCGAGAACTCCACGTTTGCCTTGAACGGCGCCGATCAGACGGGTGGCGGCGTCTCCATGCGCCGCTCTGGTGATGTGTTCGTTCGCAACACCACCCTGTACGGCAACAAAGCCGGGATGCTGGCCAGCGGCCTGTTCGTAGACTCCGGAACTGTGGTCGAGCTGTCGAACACGATCATCTACGACTCCGGAACAACGGTCGGCGACTGCGAGGTTCGAGGCATCTTGACCGTGGGCGGCCACAACTTGGACAGCGACGGTTCCTGCAGCTCGGACATCTCCCTTGACCCCCGCCTCGAAGCGCTGGGACTCGGCGAGGCGATGGACGTCGACGGGTCCCCAGGCGACGCTTCGACATTCGAGGGATCAGGATCCGGAGGGTCGGCGCCTGGGGAACCTGGAGAGGCGACTGTCGTGCCGTTGGCGCTGCAGCCTACGGCCGGCTCTCCCGTCATCGATGGGGGCGACGACGAAGTCTGCACGGACTACGACCAGAACGGAACCGAGCGGCCCCGGGATGGCGACGGCATCAACGGCGCGGAATGCGACATCGGCGCGATCGAGAAATGAACACCGTCGAGGCTACGGCGTCGTGTTGCGCTCTCCGCGCGCGGGCGACGCGTGCGCCACACGTGAAAGGAGATCAGATGAGGTGCTATTTGCCAGCGATCGTACCCGTTGCCTTGATGGCTCTGGGGATCGGATGTGACTCAGCCCCGCCAGCCAGCGGTCGAACCTTCATCGTCAACGCCCGGGTCATCGACGGCACCGGTGGCCCATCGCAGCAGATCGACGTGCGCATCGAGGGCCAGAGGATCACGGCGACAGGGAGTTTGAGGCCGCGCCCCGAGGACACTGTTGTCGACGCCGCCGGTCTGATTCTAGCTCCCGGCTTCATCGACACGCATAGCCACCACGACCGTGGGCTGCTCGGAGAGATGCCCGACGCGCGCGCTGTCGTCAGCCAGGGTGCGACGACGATCGTCGCTGGGCAGGATGGCGGGCAGCGGCACCCGCTGGCCGAGTTCTTCGACCGGCTCGAGGAGACGCCAGCGGCGATCAACGTGGCCTCGTATGCAGGCCACGGTACGATTCGGCGCATGGTCATGGGCGAGGACTACCAGCGCCCCTCGACGGATGTCGAGCTGCAGCAGATGGAGGCGCTGCTGCGCACCGAGATGGAAGCCGGGGCGCTGGGGCTCGGGTCCGGACTCGAGTACGACCCCGGCAGCTTCTCGACACCCGAGGAGATGGTGGCGCTGGCGAAGGTGGCGGCCGAATACGGTGGGCGCTACATCAGCCACTTCCGCAGCGAGGACCAGTATTTCTGGGAGGCGCTCGACGAGATCATCAACATCGGGCGCGAGGCCGGTGTGCCGGTGCAGGTGTCGCATATCAAGCTGGCCATGCCGCGCTGGTGGGGACAGTCGGACCGGCTGATCGGCGTCCTCGACGAGGCGCGTGCCTCGGGCGTCGACATCACCGTGGACATCTATCCCTACGCCGCCTGGCAAACCGGTTTCCGCTGGCTGCTGACGCTGTTTCCAGACCGCGATCCCGATCGTCGTGACGGAGCCGAGTACGTGCTCCAGGAGATGCTGTCGCCGGAGGGCGTGCTGCTGGCGAACTACCCGGCGCAGCCGGAATACAACGGGTTGACGGTGGCCGAGGTTGCCGAGCAGCGTGGCGTCGACGCGACAGCCACCCTGATGAGCCTGCTCAAGGCCGATGTCGAGTTCGCCGAGCAGGGCGGCGACTCGGCGCGCTCGTCGATGCTCGGGTTCGCCATGAACGAGCCCGACATCGAGTCGATCATGGCGTGGCCACTGACCGTGATCTCCAGCGATGGGGGGCTGGCAGGCGCTCATCCGCGGGGCTACGGAACGTTCACCAGGTTTCTGGGTCACTACGTGCGCGACCGTGGGGTCATGAGCCTCGAGGAGGGCGTCCACAGGATCACGGCTCTGCCGGCTGCTCACGTGGGGATCTTCGAACGCGGCACGATCGAGCCGGGCGCCTACGCCGATCTGGTGTTGTTCGACTCGGAGACCGTCATCGATCGCTCGACGGTTCTGGAGCCGCATCTGGCGTCGGTTGGAATCCACACGGTGTGGGTAAACGGCGAGATCGTCTACGAGAACGGAGAGACCACGGAAAGTCGGCCGGGAATGCCGATTCGTCGAATAACTCAGGGAGGACAGTGATGTCCAGGGACATAACGCGCCGTGTGGCGGCGAAGGCGGGGGCGCTGGTGGCGGGCTCGATCGTAGTCGGTGTGCCTGATTGGGCGCTCGCGGCGATATCGCAAGAGGAGCTGGTCGCGTTCACCGACATGCCCGACGGGTTCGAGACGGACCCGACGCCGATCGTTCGCTTTGTCGACATCCGCGAGATCAACGATTTTTTCACTCCCGCCGATGAATTCTTCACCATCCAGCACTACGGCCAGCCGCACATCGACCCGGCGACGCACGCGCTGGAGGTCAGCGGTCTGGTATCACGGCCGCAGCTACTCTCCGTGGCGGAAATTCGCCGGCGGCCGCGCACCGAGCTGGCCTGCGCGTTCGAGTGCTCCGGCAATAGCCGTCGTCGCTTCAACGGGCTGGTGAGCAACGGCCTCTGGGGTGGCACCAGCCTGCGGGCGCTGCTGCAGGAAATCGGCGTGGAGCCCCTAGGCAAAGAGGTGGTGTTCTTCGGCGCCGACGAGGGTACCGAGACCATCGAGAGTCGCGGCAACTCGTGGCTGGTCGACCAACAGTTCGCCCGCAGCCTGTCGCTCGAAGACGCCATGCGCGACGACACCATGCTGGCGTACGAGCTCAATGGCGAGCCACTGAGCCTGAACCAAGGGGCGCCCCTACGACTGATTGTCCCAGGCTGGTACGGGGTCGCGCAGGTCAAGTGGCTGAATCAGATCCACGTGCAAGAGAGCCGTTTCATGGGCAAGTTCATGGCCCGCGAGTACGTCACACTGACGGCCGAGCAGGTAGGTGGCAGCCTCAAGCACACGGAAACTTCGATCACGCGCATCCGGCTCAAGTCGGCCATCGCCCGGGTGACCCGTGCTAGCGACCATCACACCGTTCACGGGTTCGCGCTGAACGACGGCACGCCACTACGCTCCGTCGAGGTGCGGATCGACGACGGTCCGTGGGAGCGGGCGACGCTCGATCCGCGAAACACGAAGTATTCGTGGAAGCTCTTCTCTCATCGTTGGGAAGGGGCAGCGCCTGGTGAGCACACCATCATTTCGCGAGCCACCGACGCCAACGGCACGATGCAACCAGTGCTGGAGGACCTGGCCGAAAAACGAACGAGCTGGGAGAACAACGCCCAATTCGCACGTACCGTGGTGATCTCCTGATGGCTCGACCGCGCGTCGTCCTCGCCGCCGCTCTGGCTGGCCTGCTGACCGCTGGCTCGATCGCCTGGTCGCATACCGGTCAAGAGCCGCTCGCACTGGAGCTGCTGCGCGAGCTCGTCGAGATACGGTCGAGCGAGGCGTTCCCAGACAACACGCGGCGGATTCTGGAGGGGCTGGCAAAGCGCCTCGCTGCTGCCGGATTCTCCGACGACGAGATCGTCTTTGTCGACGCCGGTCGATCGAACCTGGTAGTTCGATACCCCGGATCCGGCGTTCGCCAGCCCCTATTGACGATGGCCCACGTGGACGTGGTCGACGCCGATCCGGAGTCATGGCAGGCCGATCCGTTCACCCTCGCCGAGATCGACGGCTACTACTACGGCCGCGGGACGACCGACAACAAGGCCGGCGTTGTGGCGTTGGTGGCCAACTTCATTCGGCTGCGTTCTGAGGGCTACGAGCCCGACCGCGACATCATCATGGTGCTGACCGGGAACGAAGAGACCACGATGGGCGGGATCTCCCACCTGGCGCAAGAGCGCCGCGAGCTCATCGACGCGGAGCTGGCACTCAACACAGACTCCGGTGGCGGCGTGTTCGACCCCAACGGCGAGCCCTCGACCTTCATGATCCAGATGGCCGAGAAGCGCTATCAGACGTACGAGCTGGTGGCCGAGAACCCCGGCGGTCACAGCTCGCTGCCGCGCCCCGACAACGCCATCTACGATCTTGCCCACGCGCTTGTGAAGCTGCAGCAATATCAGTTTCCGATTGACGTCACTGCGATCGCCCGTGAGGGCTTCCGCATCGGTGGCGAACGCATCGCCGGCGAGGAGGGCGAGCTACTGCGCGCCGCCGGCGAGGACGACCCTAACCCAGACGCGCTGCGTCGGCTCGCGGCAGCCGATCCATGGGCCAACTCGACCATGCGCACGACCTGCGTGGCGACCATGCTGGAGTCGGGGGTGGCCGAGAATGCCCTGCCGCGTGTAGCCAAGGCGACGGTGAACTGCCGCATCCTGCCCGGCGTGGAGCCGAGCCACATCATGGCGACGCTGCGCGAGGTGGTCGCCAACGACTCGATCCAGATTCGCCCGTTGCAGAGCGGTGGTACGGTGGCCAGTCCACCGTCACCGTTGCGAGACGACGTCGTGCAACCGATTCGCGAGCTCGTCGACGAAATCTGGCCGGGTGCGGCGGTGGCGCCCGAGCAGGCCACCTACGCAACTGACGGCCTGTTCGTTCGGAACGCCGGTATTCCGGTGTACGGCGTCTCAGGTCTGTTCGGTGACTTCGGCGACAGTCGCGCCCACGGGCTCGACGAGCGCGTTGGTATCGACGCGTTCCACGATTCGATCGAATTCTGGTACCGCTTACTCAAGCGTTTCAGTAGCTGACGTGGAGGGGTGGACGGGCTACTGCAGGGAGGCTGCGAGCCGCTGAGATCGACGGCGATGACGTCAATACGGAGAGCGTGATGCGAGGTCGGCAGGCTTGGCTCGGGGTGTTGTTGGCTGGTGTCGTGACGGGTGTGCCGATCGCGAGTCCGGGTACCGCCGTCCAGGAGTCACTGTTCGTGTTCCCGGAGATCGAGGTGCATCGGTTGCGGTCCGAGCTCATCGATCAGGAGTTCGAGATCCACGTCGGCGTGCCGGTGAGCCGGCGCGACGGCTCGGAGCGTTTCCCCGTTCTCTACATGACCGACTCACAGGGTGGCCTGACCTTCGCCGATCTCACGCGCATGATGCAGGCGTTCGGCGACGTCCAGCGGTTCATCATGGTGGGCATCGGCTACCCGGGCGAAAACGTCCTCAGCGGCATGCGTCTGCGCACTCGCGACCTAACGCCGGTAGAGGATTCGGGCGAGTTCCCTGTCCCCGACGTCTGGGACGCGTTGGTCCCTGGTGTTCTGGCGTCGACGGAAAAGCCATCGGGTGGCGCCGCAGAGTTCCTGCGCTTCATCCGCGATCAGCTGGTTCCGTTCATCGACGAGCTCTATCCCACGATCCCGGGAGACCGCGGCTATTGGGGCGATTCGCTCGGTGGCCTGTTCGGGCTGTACGTGCTGTTCAACGAGCCGGACGCGTTCAACCGCTACCTCATCGGCAGCCCGTCCATCTGGTGGGAAGACGAGAACATTCTGCAGCAGGCAGAGGAGTTCATCGCTCATCACGACAAGCTCGACGCGCGCATGTTCATGGCCGTCGGGGGGCTCGAGGAGGTAGATCCGGAGGGCCTCCCGTTCCGTATGGTGACCAACGTCGGGCGACTGGAGAGGATGCTACGGGAGGCGAATCTCGAGGGCTTCGAGCTGTCGACCCGCGTATTTGCTGACGAAACCCATGTGACGGTGATTCCGCTCAACTACTACCGCGGCATTCAGATGGTCTATGGTCGTGGCCAGAGCATTTTCGAGAGCCTGACCGAAGAGTAAACGGGAGACCCTATGGCAAAGACGGATCGTGAGCTCGGGATGGACCGGGAAATCACTCGGCGCGATTTCCTCAATGGCACGAGCGTGGCGATCGGTGGCGCCAGCGCGATTGGCGTCAGCGGTCTCTCCCCATCGAGTGCGACTGCTTCCGAGCCATCCGTAGCACCGCCGCGCAAGCGGCGTGCAGAAGAGCCCGGCGACTACTACCCGCCCCGCCTCACCGGAATGCGAGGCAGTCACGACGGCTCCTTCGAGGTGGCGCATGAGATGCGTGATGGCAAGACCTGGGACAACGTCGAGAGCACCGGCGAGAGCTACGACCTGATCGTCGTTGGTGGAGGCCTCAGTGGATTGGCGTCGGCCTACTTCTTCCGCAAGGCGTTGCCGGAGGCGAAGATTCTCATTCTCGACAATCACGACGACTTCGGCGGCCACGCCAAGCGCAACGAGTTCACCATCGGCGACCGACGGATCATCGGATACGGCGGCACGATGATGATCCACGGCAAGAACAGCTATACGTACGAAGGTAAGGCGCTGCTCGAGGACATCGGCATCGATGGCCCGCGCTTTCTGCGCAAGACCGAGTCCGACCGCAGCCTCTACGGGCGCATGGGGCTGGGCGCGGGCACGTTCTTCGACCGCGAGACGTTCGGCGAGGATCGCCTGGTGGTGGGGCGGCCGCGGCGGAGCTCCGAGCCGGCGCGCGCCGGAACACTCACCTGGGAGGAGTTCCTCGCCAAGACGCCGATGTCCGACAGCGTAAAGAAGGACATGCTGAGGCTCTACGAAGACAAGCGCGACTACCTGCCGGGGTTGTCGCTCGAGGAGAAGAAGCAGCGGCTGCGCAAGATCAGCTATCAGGATTACTTGCTGCAGGTCGTGAAGGCGGACCCGGGTGTCATTCCGTACTTCCTGAGCCTCTCACTCGGTGGATCCAACGGCGCCGCCGGCATCGACTCATATAGCGCCTGGGGCGCGCTGCGCGATGGTCGTTACCCGGCGCTCGACGGACTCGGGCTGGAGCGACCGCTCCGAAGCTGGCTGCCCGACGATGATTTCGGCGAGAGCATCCACTTCCCGGATGGCAATGCCAGCGTCGCCCGCCTGATCGTCCGCTGGCTCAACCCCGAGGCGCTGCCGGGGACGACAATGGAGGACTCGGTTACCCAGCCGATCCGCTACGACCGAATCGACGAATCAGGTAGCGCGGTGCGCATCCGTCTCAACAGCACAGTGGTGAACGCCAGGCACGTCGGCGAGCGACGCACCGCCAAGGAGGTAGAGGTTACCTACGTCCGCGACGGTAAGGCCCATAGCGTGCGTGGGGCAACCTGCGTCATGGCCTGCTACAACGCCGTGATCCCGTACCTGTGCCCGGAGTTCCCGGAGACGCAGAAGGCGGCGCTCAAGATGGCGGTGCGCCAGCCGCTCGTCTACACGAATGTGCTGCTGCGCAACTGGGAGGCGTGGGCGGAGCTCGGCATGCAGAGCTTCTACGCTCCGGGTGGCTACCACAGCACCACCAGCCTTGACTACGCCATCAGCCTTGGCGACTACGTGTGCTCGCGCACCCCGTCGGAGCCGATGGTGCTGCACCTGAAGCGAGTGCCGATCCAGCCGGGTCTGCCGGCCCGTGACCAGTTCCGCGCTGGTCGCGAGGATCTCCAGTCCACGCCGTTCGAGATCTTCGAGCGTCGCATCCGCGATGATCTCGGCAGAGCGCTGGCTGATGGTGGCTTCGACGCGGCGCGCGATATCGAAGCGATCACCGTCAACCGCTGGCCGCACGGCTACGCTGGTGGTGCGAACGACCTTTACGACCCGGAGTGGGGATACGACGAGGTGCCCTGGGTCGTCGGTCGACAACGCTTTGGTCGGATTACTGTCGCCAACTCGGATGCCGCGGCGACCTGCCTCACGCACGCGGCGTTCGATCAGGGGCACCGTGCGGTGCAGGAGCTGCTCGGCGACGTGCTGCGCCCGGAGTTCCAGTATCCGTGGGCGGAACGCACCTGATCATGTTGCGATATGCCGTGATCGCCGCGGCGACTCTAGCGATAGGGGCACAGCAGGACGCCGTACGAAGCGTCGCCCATAGCCTCATCGTAGAGCCCGCCGAGCTGCGGTTGGAGGTCGGCGAGAGCGGCTCCCTTCACGCCAACATCACCGATGCGGCCGGTGACCCGGTGGACGATGCCCGGGCGGTGTTTCTGTCGTTGGCGGCCCGCAGCGTCAGCGTTAGTAGCGACGGAGTGGTGAGCGCGATTCGCTCTGGGAGCCACACGATCCTGGTTCGAGTGCCGAGGGGGCCGGCCGAGGGCGGCGGAGAGGAAACGCCGCCGCTGGAGGCACGGGTCCGCGTCGTCGTGCCGAAGCCCGCCATCGCCACAGTTGTCTTCGTCGATCCACCGGAGCGCTTCTACGAAGGGACCACCGTGCGTCTGGAACTCGCGGTAACCGATGCTACCGAAGCAAGCCGCGAAGATGACGTGCAGCTGAGCAGCAGCGATCCGGCAATCGCCGAGGTGGGTCGCTTCGGACGCCTGAAGCTGCTGGCGGCCGGTAGTGCAACGATAACGGCCCGGGTTGAAGGCGCCGTCGGCGCCGCAGCCACGCCCCGCCTTTCGATTGAAGTGGCCCCCAATCCAACTACATCGCTGCGCCTCACCGCGTCGACCACCGAGGCTCGTACGGGCGACGTGATCCACTTCGAGGCTAGGCCGCTTGATGCTTCCGGCGATGCAGTGGAGGGGGCTCCTGTCGAGTATGCGTTCAGCGCTCGAACGACCGAGCACGAGCGCGGCGAGCCCGGGTCCGGACTCGTCGCGCCTGACGGTCGCTTTGTTGCCGACCTGCCTGGCGAGTACACCGTCATGGCGATCTCGGGGACGCACCACACGCAGCTGCAGGTCAGCATCCGCCCGCGCGATGCCAAGCGCGAGATCGAGCTCGTCGGGCAGGGTCGGGTCAGCGATCGCGGTACCTCGGACCTATGGGTCTGGGAGGGAACCGACGGCCGCGACTAAGCCATCACCGGTACCTGGGGCGCCGACGGTCAGGCCTTCATGTGGGACGTCACCGACCCGAGCGCCATCGCGATGATCGACTCAGTCCGCATCGATGCGCGCACGGTCAACGACGTCAAGATCTCCGAAGACGGTCGCATCGCCGTGCTGACCCGCGAAGGCGCTTCCAGCCGGCGTAACGGCATCGTCATTCTCGACGTCTCCAGCCCGCAGGACGGCATGCGCATCCTGTCGAGCTACGACCAGCATCTCACCGGCGGCGTTCACAACGCGTTCGTCTATGACAACCACGTTTACGCTGTAGGCGCGGGCCAATACTACGAGATCATCAACATCGAGGATCCGCGCAACCCGTATCGCGTGGCGCGCTTCGAGCTCGAAACTCCAGGCCACGCAATTCACGATGTCTGGGTCGAGGATGGCATTGCCTACTCGTCCAATTGGTCCGACGGGGTGGTGGCGGTCGATGTTGGTGGAGGGGGTCAAGGAGGCTCACCGCGCAACCCGGTGATGCTCGGCAGCTACACGAACCCGAGCGGCGGAGCCATGCGGCGCTGCCGTTCCACAGCAAGTCGGCGAATCGCTTCTACATGATCGCCGGCGACGAAGCCGTGCTGCGCGGTGGCCAGCCAGGAAGCCCGGACGAGCCCGAACGTCAGGCCGGTTGGGTCCATTTCGTCGAGTGGGACGAGTGGGATACGCCTCATGAAGTGGCGCGCTACAAGGTCCCGGAAGGTGGCAGCCACAACCTGTGGGTGCACGACGAGATTCTCTATATCGCATACATCCAGGGCGGTCTTCGGGTTGTCGACATATCCGGCGAGCTCATGGGTGATCTGTATCGGCAGGGTCGAGAGATCGCCTACTTCCTGCCGTTTGATCCGGACGGTTACTTCCCGAACGCCGTCTTCAGCTGGGGCCCGCAGCACCACAAGGGCACCATTTTCTTCTCGGACTTTTACTCCGGCCTGTGGGCGGTACGCCTGAAGCCGGACTAAGCGCCGTCCCAACTGGAGTCAACGCCCCGCATGCAGTCGTTCGTTGGTTTGTGCATTCTGCTTGGTCTCGGCCACTGGGTGCGTACCAAGCTGCGGACCCTACAGATGCTCTATCTGCCCTCGTGCGTGATCGGTGGGCTGTTGGGGCTGGTCGTTCTGCAAGTAGGCCGCGTTGCCGGGTACCCGCTGCCTGCCGCTTGGACGGCCGGATGGAGCGCGCTGCCGGGGCTGTTGATCAACGTGGTCTTCGCCTGCCTGTTCCTCGGCGTGACTCTGCCCAAGCTGTCGGAGCTGTGGCGAATCGCCGGCCTGCAGTTCGCCTACGGCCAGCTAGTTGCCTGGGGCCAATACGTGGTCGGCATCGGGCTCGTCTTGGCGTTTCTCGGCCCCATGTTCGGCCTGCCCGACTTGTTCGGCGGCATCCTGCCGGTTGGCTTCGAGGGCGGGCACGGCACCGCCGCCGGCCTGGCTCCGGTGTTTACCGAGCTGGGCTGGGATGAGGGTAGGGACTTTGCGCTAGCAGCGGCAACTGGCGGCATCCTCGGTGCGATCCTCGTTGGCATGGCGCTGGTCAACTGGGCGGTGCGGCGCGGCTACACGGAAGTCAAACGACCATCCAGCGATCTGACCGCCGACGAATCCGCCGGGTTCCTGCCAGTTACCGGGCGGCCGGTCGCCGGACACCTGACGGTCAACACCGACGCCGTCGAGTCGCTGAGCCTTCATCTGGTGATCGTCGGCCTGGCGATCTTGATCGGCATCCTCTTCAAGGAAGGTTTGCTGATAGTCGAGGCAGTCATTCCCGGTCTGGCGCAATATCGGCTGCTGGCGAGCTTCCCGTTGTTTCCGCTATGCATGCTCGGCGGGGTGCTCATCCAGTGGTGGGAGGACAACTACGACCGCCACGACATCATCGATCTCGGGCTGATGCGGAGAATCCAGAACGCGGCGCTCGATTTTCTGGTCATCGCGGCGATTGCCACCATTCGTCTCGAGGTGGTCGCCACCGGGCTGGCGCCGCTGATGATCCTCATCGTTGCCGGCATCCTGTGGAACGTGTTCTGCGTCATGTTCCTCGCCCGACGCGTCTTCAGCGATGCCTGGTTCGAGCGCAGCATCGCCGAGATGGGTCAGTCGATGGGTGTGACCGCCACCGGCCTGCTGTTGCTGCGGGTGGTCGATCCCGACTACGAGTCGTCGGCGGTGAAGGCGTTTGCCGGCAAACAGCTGCTGCATGAGCCGATCATGGGAGGCGGACTATGGACCGGCGCCGCGATCCCGCTCATTGCGGTGCTCGGCGGGTTGCCGGTACTGGGGATCTGCGCGGCGGCGATGTTGTTCTGGGTAGTGGTGATCTTCGGCCGCCGACTGGCGCGGCGGTAACGGACGCGAGGATGGCCTTGCGCGACTATTCCCATTCGTACTATTACTAAAATGAGATTAGTCGGTTCGAGTCCCCCACGTCCGCTGAGATGGCATTCATGTCTGCGCAGTCACCATTGGGCCCACATCTGTTCGAGATCCTGCTGGTGTTGGCCAAGGGACCGGCGCATGGCTACGGCATTGTCCGTGATATCCGCCAGCGCACCCAGGATCGGGTGGTGCTTGCCACCAGCACGCTGTATCGAGGTATCGAACGCCTGCAGCAACGCGGCCTGATCGAGGAGTCGAGCAAACGGCTGGCCGAGCCTTCGGGCGGACCACCGCGCAAATACTACAGCTTGACCGAGCGCGGCCGGTTTGTTGCCGAGCAAGAGGCCGAGCGGCTACGCGATGTCATGGCTTTCGCGGAAGTACGGCTGATGAAGCCGCGGCAAGCACGATGACGATGACAGCGGACACGCTGCGCGACGCGTAGATTCCGTGCTGCCGGGCGCGACGTGCTGGCGGTTGACCGCAGCCGGGAGGTCTTGAAGAATGCCAGCCGAAGGCTCCCAGGGATTTCTAAATCCGCTCTGCCGGTAGCGGAGGAGAGCGCACCATGGACACGCGCCGGGATTTTCTCGGTAAGGCTGGCTCGATCGCTGGGGCTAGCTTGCTGGGCGTTCGAGCCAACGCTTCGGAGCTTCTCGGCGAGGCAGTCGTCGCCGCTCGGTGGACCGAGCAGGTCAGCCAACCGCGCTTCGGGGCGCGCTCGGTGCTCGCCTTCATCCCCATGCGCGACGGTGTGCGTCTGGCCGCTCGGCTGGTGATGCCCGATGGCGCCGGCCCGGACGATAATTTCCCCGCTCTGTTCAGCTACGACCCGTACCGACGCACCGAATCCGATCAACTCGGCAGCTTTGGCTACTACGCCGAGCGCGGCTACGTGGTTGCCCAGGTGGACGTACGCGGCACTGGCACGAGCACCGGCTGGACGACGCCCAACGAGTACTCGGTTCAGGAGCGTGAAGACGCCCTCGATGTCATCGAGTGGTTGGCGACCCAGGCATGGAGCAACGGCAACGTCGGCATGTTCGGCTCATCTTACGGCGGCTTCAACGCCACGCAGGTCGCGATGATGCAGCCGCCGGCGCTGAAGGCGATCGTGCCCATGCACGCTACCGACGATGTGTTCACCGACGACATCGTGTACTACGACGGGGCGCTACAGTTCGAGTCGCTTGGCCGTTGGCCGTTCTCGATGATCTCCAACATGGGACTGCCAGCCTGGCCCGACTACGACCCGGATACCGAAGAGGCGCGCTATCGGGTAGAGCACCAACCCTGGGTCTTCGACATGTTGCGCCATCAGCGCAACGACGAGTTCTGGCAGCGCATGTCACTGCGCCCCGACTACGGCGCCATCAAGATCCCGACGATGATGATAGGCGGCTGGATCGATGCCTACACCGACAGCATCCCGCGCATGCTCGAGAGGATGTCGGTGCCGACGCGCGCCATTATCGGTCAGTGGACGCACGCCATCGGCAAGCCGGGGCCGCCGTACAACCCCAAGCCCGAGATGCTGCGCTGGTGGGACCATTGGCTCAAGCAAAACGATACCGGGCTGATGGAAGAGCCGCGCCTGGCGATGTACGTCAACAACTCGTACAAGCCCAGCCTGGAGATCGAGAGCATTCCGGGGGAGTGGCGCTCAACCGATTGGCCGCCGGAGGGCATCGAGTCAGTCACCTGGTATCCGCAGCCGGGGGGAGCCCTGGGAGGTGAGCGGACGCTCGACCATGAGTCGGAGCTCGAGTACAAGCCCACCGTCGGCATGACCAACCGCTACCGCTGCCCGCACAACGCAGCCGAGTTACCGATCGACCAGCGCGCCGACGACGCCTACTCGATGACCTTCGATACCGCGCCATTGGAAGACAACTTCGAAATCCTCGGCTTTCCGCGGGCGGTTCTGCACGTGTCCGCCAGTGCGCCAGTAGCGAACTGGATCGTCCGTCTGTGTGATGTTGCTCCCGACGGAACCTCTACCTTGGTGACCAAGGGCATTATCAACGGCGCCCATCGTGACTCGCACGTCGATCCCGAGCCGCTGACCCCGGGTGAGATCTACGAGCTGAGCTTCAACCTCAAGGTCATCTCGTGGGTGTTTCCCAAGGGACATCGGGTGCGCGTGGCGATCGCCAACGCCGATTTCCCCAACCTGTGGCCCACGCCCCATCGGATGACGACCAAGCTGTACGTCGACGCCGATCACCCCTCCCGCATCGTTCTGCCGGTCATGCCGCCGGGCGCCCTGTCGCGGCCCTACGAGCCTCCTGAGATCGATGAAGCGCAGGGCTCAGCCGGGCCAGGACCCATCGACCAGTGGGAGGTCACTCGCGACGAGATGAAGCAGACCGTAACGGTGTTTCGGGAGACGATCCAGCCGGCATACGGCAGTATGGAGCGACGCTGGTCCACCGCCAGCGACCGGGATCCGGCCCACGCCACCATCGTCGCCGAGGGCAGGGACGAGGTGGAGCACGAGGGCAGGACGATTACCTGCAACTCCTGGATGACCCTCGCGAGCAACGACAAGGCCTTCGAGATCAGCGTCCGCCGTGAGCTTCGAGTCAACGGCGAGCTGCAGTACGAGAAGGAGTGGGCCGACACGATTCCGAGGGATCTCGTGTAGCAGGCTGTGGTGAAAGTGTGGTGGGTCTGGCGGAGCCTACTGGGTTCCAGACCGCTCGCCGGACTCGATCATCTGTTACAGGCCACTTCTAAGAGAAGGCCTAGTTCGGTCAAGGGCAATGTGGTGCCCAGCGAAGAATCGATCTGCACGCCATGCTCCTATTCGCACTCTGGTGGACGAGGATTCAGGTCGTCCGGTGCATTCTGGGGTCCGTCCCGATTCGAGGCGCTGCAATCTAGCTGCCGAGCTCGAAGCTCGTAGTGACCTTCGCAGTCGCCCGGACCGGGCGGTCAGATCGATAACCGTTGGGTCGCGTCGCCCTACCGACCTCCTGGTTGCGGGTTAGTTCATGCTGCTGAAACCTCTACAGGTGCGCGCAACGGTTCGTACTCGTCTCCACTCAGCCACAGTCGGTGCAGCACAACGGCGAGCTTACGGGCGACAGCAACTGCTGCCTTTTTGTTGCCATGAGGACCACCGCGTCCGGCCAGCTTGAGCCCCCAGCGTCTGAGCTCAGTATCGGGCCCGAAGGGGCCCAGGATGTAATGCGCCGAGCCCACCAACAGGCGTCGGAGCATTTTGTCGCCCGCCTTGGTTATTCGTAGCGCAGGGTCCTTGTCCCCCGACTGCCGTTTCTTCGGTCTCAGTCCCAGGTACGGGCCCACGGCTCTGGAGGTATTGAACCGTTCCGGCTCCTCGAGCGTCAGCACATACGCCAGTGCGGTCAGAGCTCCGACCCCGGCCACTTGCTGGAGCTGCTGTGTCTCCGGGTATCGCCCCTGGCACAGCTGCACGATCTGACGCTCGTATTGCTGGATGTTGCCCGTCAGCATGGCGATCGTTTCAAGCACCGGCTCGAGCGCTCCCTTGAGCCGCTCCGGTATGTGCTCTGGCGCGGTGCGCGCGAACGCCGGCGTCGAGCACCTGGGAATACGACAACCGGCCGACTTGACCGCACCACGCACATGGCTCACCAACTGCGTGCGGCTCTTTACCAGAGCATCTCGGCTCCGAATCACGGCTAGATCCGCTCGCGCTTGTCTGCCTCGATGCTGCACCGTCTTAAGCAGCTTTGGGTCCATTCTGCCCACTCGTGCCAGGTGCTCGGCATCCAACCGGTCGGTCCGTGCTCGCCATAGATCAGCTTCAGCCGCCTCGGGTTAGCCACCAGCACCTCATGACCCAGTTGCTTCAACTGCTCACTCATCCACGGCGAGTGCGTTCCAACTCCAGCACTAACTCGAGCGGGCTCCTCGCACCCGAACCGCCTCGCCAGCCCCTCCGGGCTCGTCCTCACCCGCCCTTCCTCCATCACCCTGCCCTTACTGTCGAGCACGCACATACGGCTGTACCGGTCGCTTACGTTCAGTCCAATCGTTACACTTGTCATCGGCCAACCTCCTTGGGCTTCGAGCCCCGTTAACGTTGCATAAACGTTTGCAGAGCCGTCAGGCTACTGCGTTCAGGAGGTTGGCCTTCTCATCTCATCTAGGGTACACATGTGAAAGCCGTCGTCTGCAAGGCCTTCGGTCCACCCGAGGATCTGGTGGTCGAGACCGTCGAAGATCCGATCCCGGGCGCCCGCGAGGTGATGGTGGACGTTCGTGCCGTGGCGGTCACTTTCCCCTACACCCTGATTATCGAGAACCGCTACCAGTTCAAGGGGGCGCCGCCCTTCATTCCAGGTACCGAGGTTGCGGGTGTGGTGAGCGCCGTTGGCGCCGACGTGAACGAGGTTGCGGTGGGCGATGATGTCGTCGGTTGGGGTTTCACCGGCGGGTTCGCCGAGCGCGTCGCGGTTCCCGTGGCCGACCTGCGGCCCTTGCCTGGAGGCCTGGAATACGCTGAAGCGACGGGGTTCGGATACGCGTACGGCACCAGCTACTATGGTCTGAAGTTTCGCGGTGATCTGCGACCGGGCGAGACCCTGCTCGTGCTCGGAGCCGCCGGGAGCCTGGGGCTTGCAACGATCGAGCTGGGGAAGTTGCTCGGTGCCCGGGTCCTCGCCGCCGCTTCCACGCCCGAGAAGCTGGCTTTGTGTCGTCAGCGCGGCGCCGACGAGACGATCAACTATGACCAGGAGGATCTGAAGAACTGCGTCAAGGAGCTCACCGGCGGCGAGGGCGTGGACGTGGTCTTCGACGCGGTCGGCGGTGACTATGCCGAGGCTGCGTTTCGGGTTACGAAATGGCGGGGCCGATTCCTGGTCATCGGGTTTACGGCGGGCATCCCGCGTATTCCTCTCAACCTCGCCCTTCTCAAGGGCAGCTCCATCATCGGTGTCTTCTGGGGCGCCGCGCGCACCAAGGAGCCCGAGATCTTCCAGACGATGTCGCGTGAGCTCGACGACTACGCTGTGGCGGGTGAGCTGCGACCGTTTATCTCGCGGCGCTGCTCGCTTGAAGAAGTGCCGCAGGCGCTGCGCGATATCCTCGATCGTAGGGCTGTCGGGAAGATCGTCGCAGAGCCCTAGAGCAGGCCGTGGTGCAAGTGTGGCGGGCCTGGCGACAGGGTCTTGCGAGGAGGAGGCCAGGAGAGAGGAGGAGGCGATGGTTACCCCATCGTTGACGACGAACGACGTAGCATACGCGCGCAACCCCCTATCGCCCGAAGGGTTACGGTGATTTGAGGCCATCTGCGGCGTTGGCCTTCCTCGACGATGGCTAGGGCATCGCCAGCGTCAGGCCGCCTTGCATCTGGCCCCAACTCGCCGTAACCAGACCCACCACACTTTCACCACGGCCTGCTAGCTAGCCGTGATCGAGCAGCGTCTCCACGTGCGCGGCGGCAGCCAGCGCTAGCCCATCGACGTTGTAGCCGCCCTCGAGCAGCGACACAACGCGCCCGTCACAGTAGTGTTCGGCCATGTCCATCACCGTGCGTGTCATGCGCACGAATGCGTCATCGGTGACGTCGAAGCAGCCCAGCAGGTCGTCCATGCGGCTGTCGAACCCTGCCGAGATAATGATGAAGTCGGGCTTGAAGGTCTCGACCTTGGGCATCAGCTTCCGGTCCCAGCTGCTGAGCATGTCGCGGTCGGTGCAGCCGCAATCCAGGTGCACGTTGATGTTGAGCTCGCCGCCGTCGCCCTCGCCGACCAGCGATGGGTCACCGGTCCCGGGGTACGCGTACCAGTCGTGGGTGGAGAAGAACAGCACGCTGGGGTCGCCATAGAACGCGTTCTGGGTGCCGTTGCCGTGGTGGTAGTCCCAGTCGACGATGAGGATGTTTTCGAACCCATACGCCTGTTGGGCGTGCTTCGCCGCGATGGCAGCATTGCTGTAGAAGCAGAACCCCTCCTCCATGCCGGTGTTGTTGGCATGGTGCCCGGGAGGGCGTGCGGCGCAGAAGACGTTACGGAGCTTGCCGGTGGCCACGGCGTCTACCGAGGCCAGGGCTCCCGCCACCGCCAGCTCCGCGACCGGGCCGGTGACGTCGATCCGGCGGACGGAGTCAACGTGCTCGGCGGTATGGTGGTCGCGGATATGCGGCAACGGAGCGTCGTGTAGCGCCACGTCCACGAGCCGTTCGCGCAGTCCGCGCGACTCCAGCATCGCCATGACCTTCTCGAGCCGCAGTGGGCGCTCGGGATGAGTGCCGCCTCCTCGGGTATCCAGTACATGGTCCAGGTAGCGGGCATCGTAGACCAGACCCGTGCCTGCGGCGCGGGCTATCGGTGCTGGGCCGCCGGGGGTTGTGCTCATTGCCATCAGGCTTGCTCCCGCTTCAAAGCAGAATTCCCGTCGAGTTCGCATGTCGGGCCTCCGTCGAGCGCCCAAGCTAACCTTCTGAGGCGCCGTCGGCAACGAGGTCGGCACCGTGAGGCTCGACACAGGTCGACCCCCGGTGCCGTCGAGTCTTCGCTACAGGGCGTCGATGCCCGAGAGCAACGTCCGCCCTTCCGCTTCGGCGCGCTCGATGGCGCGCAGCTGATCTGCGGTCGGGCGCGTCGTCGAGCCGTCGATTCTGGAGACCAGCGACGACAGCTCGCGCTGCGCTTGCGCCACGCGCTCGTCGAGAGCCTGCAGCTCGGGCGTCTGCTCGGCGCGCTCTCGGAGAGATCGGCGCACTCCGTAAAGCTGACGAGTGAGCTCGTGGGCGCGAACGAGCGCCTCCTGGCGCGCTTCGAGGTCGGCCCTGGGCGCGTCGAGCCCTGATGCCAGCGCGACCGATACGGTAGCGGTCGCCGGGGCGGTGCCGACCTGCAGGCGTACCTCGTAGGCACCGGGTAGAACTCGTGGCCCCGGCGGCGGCGCTGGGAGGCCCAGCTTTTCGGCGGTCTCGGTTGAGAACGGTGGTGCCATGCGCAGATCCCACTGCACCCGTTGAAGTCCCTGCGTCCCCGAGCCCGTGAGCTCTCGGATCGTCGCTCCGTCGGCACCGACGATCGACAGGTGAGCGACCGGCTCATCATCTCCGGCGGGCGCATCCTCGGGCAGCCGATAACGGATCGTGGCGCCGGCCGGCGGGTTGGGGGCCCAGAACTCGTCGGCGCCGGCGTAAGTGTTGCGCGGCAGGCTGTTGAACAGCTTCGCTTGCTTCACCGGAAACAAGTACGGACCACGGGTGGCGCGCGCCTCGGTCAGCTTCTCCAGCGCCGTGATGTCGTCGAGAATCCAGACGCTGCGGCCGTGGGTGCCGACGATCAAGTCGTTGTCACGCGGATGCACGATGATGTCGTCGACCGGCACCGTCGGAAGGTTGTTCTTCAGCTGCCGCCAGGAGAGGCCGCGATCGAGTGAGAAGTACAGACCGAGCTCGTTGCCGACGAACAGCAGATCAGAGTTGCGGTGGTGCTCGGCGATCACGTTGATCGACCAATCCGGTAACCCGGCCGTGATCGCTCGCCAGCTGTCGCCCGCGTCATCGCTGATGTAGACGTACGGCGCCATATCGTCCTGCTGGTGGCCGTCGAAGGTCGCGTACGCGCGGCGCTCGTCGTGCCTGGAGGCGAGCAGGCGGCTGCTGCTCGTGAGCTCTGGTACTCCCGGGAAGGTCTCAGTGAGATCGGTCCAGCTGACCCCTCCGTCGATGGTGCGTTGCACGTTGCCGTCGTCGGTGCCGGCGTAGATGAGGTTCGGGTTCAGCGGCGATTCGGACACCGTGGTCATGTTGCCGTATGTCGACACGCCGTCGTTGAGCGACAGCACCCCGTCGACCGGATGCACTCCCATGATGGTCTCGGTCTCACGGTCGATTGCCTTGCTGAGGTCGGGACTGATCGCCTCCCAGCCATCGCCCTGATTGCGCGAGCGGAACAGCACATTGCCGGCGGCGTATAGCGTGTCGGGGTCGTGCTCGGAGATGATCAGCGGGCTGTCCCAGTTCCAGCGATAGGGTTCGTCACCGTCGGACCCGGGCGTCTCGAGGCGAATCGACTGACGCTCCATCGTTGCCAAGTTGAAGCGCATCAGCGCCCCGTTCTGCGTCTCGGTGATGATCACGTTGTGGTCGCGCGGGTCGATGCGAGCGTACATGCCATCGCCGCTCACCAGCTTGACCCAGTCGCTGTTGCGGATGCCGCGCGGGTCGCGGCTGGCACTGGGACCGCCCCAAACGCCGTTGTCCTGCAGCCCGCCGTACACCCAGTAAGGGTCGCGCATGTCGACGCCGATCTCATAGAACTGGCCGATCGGCAAGTTGTCGAGGAACCGCCAGGTCTCGGCGCGATCGGCGCTCATCAATACGCCGCCGTCGTGGCCGAGCAAAACGTTGGCGGAGTTGTCCGGGTCGATCCACAGCGCGTGCAGGTCGGGGTGAATGCCGACCGCTTCGGAGCGCCGGAAGTTGGCACCTCCATCGTCCGAGATGAGCAGGCCGCCGGCCAGCACGTAGATGCGCTGCGCGTCGTTGGGGTCGATGCGGATCTGGCTGAAGTACATCGGCCGCGGGTTGCTGTCGCTGACCATGTCCCACGAATCACCACCGTCCGATGAGCGATAGATGCCGCTGTCGGGGGCGGCCGCCTCGACCGTAGCGATGATCAGGTTGCCGTCGCGGCGATAGATATCCAGCCCGATGCGGCCCTTGTTACCGGCCGGCAAGCCTTCCGTCAGCTCCGTCCAGGAGTCGCCGCCGTCGTGGGTTCTGTAGATGCCGCTGCCGGGACCGCCGCCGACGAAGCAGCAGGCGGCACGGCGGCGCTGGTAGGTGGCCGCAAGTACTGTGTCGGGGTCGTCTGGATCCATCGCCAGGTCGATGGCGCCGGTGTCCTCGTCGATGAACAGAACCTTGTCCCACGATGCACCGCCATCGTGCGTGCGGAACACGCCGCGGTCGGCGCTCGGACCCCAGAGGCTGCCCGCCGCCGCCACGAAGGCAGTATCGGGATCGGTAGGATGAACAAGGATGCGCCCGATGTGCCTCGTGTTGGTAAGCCCGAGGTGGGTCCACGTCTGGCCGGCGTCGGTCGACCTGTATACCCCGGCACCCCACGGAGAGCTCTGACGGTTGTTCGCCTCGCCGGTGCCGATCCACACGACGTCGGGGTCGGAGGGCGCCACCGTCACGTCGCCAATGGAGTTGACCTCCTCGTCATCGAACAGCGATTCCCAGGTGGTGCCGCGGTTGGTCGTTTTCCACAGGTTTCCGGAAGCGACGCCGACGTAGAAGGTGTCGGCGCTCACGGCGGCAAGATCGGCGATGCGGCCACCCATGGTCGCCGGCCCGATCGGGCGCCAGCGCAGATTCGCAAGGTCCGAGGAGTGCTGAGCCGCAGCAGACTGGACAGCGGCGTTTGGCGTGGCCGCTGGTGCCCACGCGGCGCTGCCCATCGAGGCGAGCGCGGCGACGATAATCCCGGCGCCGCCCATGCCGCGAGCTGTGAGTAGCGATCGTTTCGACGTCATGGCTATTGGTCCTTGAGTTCGCCGGCGCGCTCGGTCGCCTTGACCACCGCCTTGATGAGGGTCACGCGCAGACCGCCGTTCTCAAGCTCCAGTAACCCGTCGATGGTACAACCCGCCGGCGTGGTGACCTCGTCTTTCAGCAGCGCCGGGTGGTTACCCGTCTCCAGCACCATTCCGGCGGCGCCTAGCGTGGCCTGGGCGGCCAGCGTGGTAGCGACGTCTCGCGGCAGCCCGACCTTGACGCCGGCCTCGGCGAGCGACTCGATGATGACGTAGATGAACGCCGGACCGCTGGCGGACAAGCCGGTAACCGCGTCCATGTGCTTCTCGTCGAGGACGGCGGTGCGGCCAACGGAGTCAAAAAGGGTTCGCGCCAACGCCATGTGCTCGTCGGTGGCGTGGCTGCCAGCGCAGAGGCCGGTCATCGCCGCACCGATAGCCGCTGGCGTCCCGGACATCGCGCGTACCACCGGGACATCGTCGAAGACCTCTTCGATGAGGCTCGTCGGCACCGATGCCGCCACCGAGATCAGCAGCTTGCGGTCGATGACTGGGGCGATTTGCTCGCATACCGCACGCACCGCTGCCGGCTTGACGCATAACAAGACAATATCGGCATCTTCTGCAGCGCTCAGGTTGTCGGTCGATACCCGCACACCGAAGCGCGCGGTACGCAGCTCGGCGTTGTTCTCGTGGTGCACGGTCGCGTGCACGTTCTGCGCTGCCACCAGACCCTTGTCCAGGAAACTGCGCAGCAGGATCCCACCGAGCTTGCCGAGCCCGATGACAGCAATTCGGCGTTCGTTGGTCGTTTCGGTCATCTCGATCCTCCGGGGGTGAGACTACCAGCAACGAGCGGTCATCTGCGGCCCGTCCCCGGCACGGCGCGTAGGCCTGCGTGATTCAATTCGTTGGCCTGCCTGGTGGGCTGGGAGCGCACCGGAGGTGCGGACGATGTTCCCTTCAGCGGAAGCGAGCTGTGAGCCAATTCACGCCCCGTGGGCACTTTGCCTTGGCGTCGATTCTTGTGGTCGGTTGGTCGGCGGTGTCGGTGGCGGGCGACGCCATCGCGTTGCCCGGCGAGAAGCCTGGCCGGCCGGCGAGCGGGACGCAGCAGCAACGCCAGATCCCGGTACGAATGATCGGCCCGCAGGGGCCGACTGAACACGCGCCTGGCGACAAGACGGCGACCGCCACCTGGACCGACGAGGCCCCGATCCTCGATGGACGCGTAGACGAGCCCATCTGGGAGACTGCCACCGTCATCAGCGACTTCCGCCAGCGCGAGCCGCGCGAGGGCGGTGAGCCATCCGAGAGAACCGAAGCCCGGGTGCTCTACGACGACGACAATCTGTATTTGAGCTTCGTGCTCTACGACACTGATCCCGGCGGCATCCGGGCCACCCAGCTCCGCCGGGACAGCCTCAACATCGGCACCTTCGGCGCTAGCTTGATCGACAACCAGCAGTCGGACGACACCATCGCCGTGGTGCTAGACACCTACCACGACGGTCGCAATGCCTTCCTGTTCGCGGTCAACGCGCTGGGCACCAAGTTCGATGCCACGGTTCGAGGCGAGAGCTTGGTGAACACCAACTGGGACGAGCGCTGGGACGCCGCGGCGCAGATTACCGAGCGCGGCTGGGAGGCGGAGCTGGCTATTCCCTGGGCGATCTTGCGCTACAGCACCGACAGCTCAGTCTGGGGCATGGACCTACGGCGTGATATCCGCCGCAAGAACGAGGAGGTGCTGTGGTCGAACATCTCACGCGACTACGAGTTCATCGCCGTCTCTCGCGCCGGTCAGCTTATAGGCCTCGAAAACCTGCACCTCAAGGAACGCTTTCGCCTCAAGCCCTACGTCACCGGTACTTGGGATTCGTTCGAGCGTCGCGCCGATCCGTTCTCCGACACTCGCGCTGACTGGGGAATCGAGGACTTCAAGATCAAGCTGACCTCGAACCTGACGGCGCAGCTTACCTACAACACCGATTTCGCTCAGGTGGAGGTAGACGACCAGCGCGTCAACCTCACACGCGATACGCTGTTCTTTCCGGAGAAGCGCGAGTTCTTTCTGGAGGCGGCGAACAACTTCGCCTTCGGTCCCCAGCGTCGCGGAGCCTTCGGACCGCCGGTCATCCGCATGTACCACTCGCGCAACATCGGCCTGGACGATGCCGGGCGGCCGCTGCCGATCGACTACGGCACCAAGATCACCGGCCGGATCGGCGGTGGCAATGTAGGGCTCTTGAACGTCAAGACGGCTGACTCGGCGTTCGGGGAGGGGAGCAACTACTCGGTGTTGCGCTGGCGTCAGGACGTGTTGTCGCGCTCGAGCATCGGCGTGATCGGCATCAACGTCGAGGGCCAGGGCGACGACTTTAACCGCGTGTACGGGGCTGATGCGAGCTTTCAGTTCGGCAACCTCAACCTCTCCGGCTTTGCGGTGCAGTCGGAGGACGGCCGGTCCGAGGGGCGCTCCTGGGCGGGGCAGGCGCGCGGCGATTACAACAGCGACCTGGTGGAGCTGACCGCCGACGTGACTCGTATCGAGCCCGACTTCCGCAACGATCTCGGTTTCATCCTGCGGCGCGATGTCTTGTATCAGCGCTACGACGGGCAGTTCAAACCGCGCCCGGCCAGCCTCCCCTGGTTGCGGCAGGTTCGATTCGTCGGCCACCACCAGACGTTCCACGACCTCGATGGCCGCTTGATCTCCCAGCGGAACTTCTTCGACCTACGGCCAGAGCTGGAGTCAGGGGACAGCTTCATCTTCAGCTACGAGCGCAAGTTCGAGCGCCTCGACGTTCCGCTTCGCCTTCACCCCGACGTGGCGATTCCCCCGGGTGAGTACAGGTTCCGCCAGCTCTTCCTGGGGATCTTCACCAATGCTGCCCGCAAGGTCAGCCTGAGCACCTTCGTCGAGGTCGGGGAGTTCTACGACGGCGACCGTTTCTCGGCGACGCCGCAGATGACGATCCGGTTCAGCGAGAACTTCACGCTGCGTCCCGAGTTCAGCTACAACAAAGTGGATCTCCCGGCGGGCTCCTTCACCAGCAATATCGCTCGCGTCCGAGCCGAGGTGTCGTTCTCGGAGCGGGTGCTGACCGACGCGCTGGCGCAGTACAACAGCGTCACCGAGGAGTTCGAGATGTTCGCCCGGCTGCGGTACATCTACCGCATCGGCGACAACTTCTACCTCGTGTACCGCCAGGCGCGTCGGTACGACGGTGGCTTCGTGGGCCCCATGGACCAGTCCGTGGTGGGCAAGATGACCTTCTCGTTCGGCTTCTTCTAGTGTCGGTGGGTTGCTCGCCCCGGGGACCTGCTGTTTTCTTGCGGGACCCTTCTGTACTGCCTGGAGTAAGCCGATGAGCACCGTCAACCTGCCTGCGTTGCGTCGCCCCGCTGCCATTGTCGCCGCCGTGGCCGTGATGGCGTTGTTACTTGCGCCCGGCACGCTGAGCTCGCAGGGACAGCCGACGGCGCTGATCGCCGACCGGCTGATCGACGGGACCGCGTCCGAAGCGCGCACCGACATCGTGGTGGTGGTGGAGGGCGAACGGATCACGACGATCGGTGGCCGCGAGGTGATTCCTCCCGGCGCTCGCATCATCGAGCTTCCCGGGGCCACGCTCATGCCGGGGATGATCAACAGCCACGAGCACCCGCTGATGTACGGCGACGACTACCAGAACGCCCACCTGCAAGGCTCGTCGGCGTACAAGGCCCTCATGGGGCTGGCGGCGCTGCAGCGGTATCTGCTGGCCGGCTGGACCGGCGTTCGGGTCATGGGCGATGCGGACGTCTTCTACGCCAATCAGGACATCCGCCGGGCGATCGAAGACGGAATCTTCATCGGCCCGCGAATGGCCGGCGCGGGGCACTACATCTCGATCACCGGCGGTGGCGGCGACGTCAACTTCCTGTCGCCCGAGCAGCCGGTGATTGCTGACGGCCTGGTGGTCGACGGGCCCGAGGAGGTTCGCAAGGCCGTTCGCCAGGAGGTGAAGTACGGCTCCGACTGGATCAAGCTGCTCGTCACGGGTGCCTACCAGTCGGTCGGCGACGACCCGCGCAATGTCGCCTTCAGTCCCGAAGAGCTGCGCGCTGCGGTCGAGGAGGCGGCCCGATTGGGCGTTCCCGTCGCCGCCCACGCGCACGCCGCCGAGGGCATCAAGCAAGCGGTGCGCGCCGGCGTCCGCTCGATCGAACACGGTACGTTCCTCGACGACGAGGCGATCGCGCTCATGGTCGAGCACGGCACGTTCCTGGTGCCGACGATCTACATCGGCGACTACTACGACGGCACCGACCTGCTGCTCGTACAGGAGAAGAACAACGACTACGTCGAGAACGATCGTCCGGCGTTTCTAGCCGCCCTCGACCGGGCACACGAGGCGGGAGTGAAGGTCGCCGTCGGCATCGACCTGGGCGGCATCTCTGTTCCGGCGGAGGTCTTCGCCCGCGAGTTCGCGGTGCTCGTGGAGGCCGGACTGTCGCCGATGGAGGCGATCCAGGCCGGCACGCGAGTTGGCGCCGAGGTGCTGGGCTGGGAGGACAGGCTCGGCACCATCGAGCCCGGCAAGCTCGCCGACATCATCGCCGTGCCCGGCAACCCGCTCGAGGACATGAGCGTGCTCGAGCGCGTGTCGTTCGTGATGCTCGGCGGCGGCGTGGTGAAGAGTCCGGATCACCCGGCGTCGCTGGCCGGGCTGTTGTCGGCGCCGCAGGCGCACTGAACGGCGCGCTCCGATTCTGGATCGGCGGCGACTGGGGAGCCGGCGTCACTCCGCGAGCAGACGCATTAGCCGCTTCCTGAACGACAAGGCCACGACGGCGGCTAGAGCCGTGCCCGCAGCGATGCCGAGGTATACGGCTCGGATGCCGAACGGTTCGGTGAGCGCTCCGATTTGTCCGGATACCCAGATCCCGACACCGCCAAATAGAAGCCACGCCCCCATCATCGTGCTCGCCAGTCGCTCGGGGGCTTCCCGGCTCACGAATGCCTGGCCGATCGGTAGCACCGCCATTTGACCGAACGTGACAACCCAGTAGTAGGCCAAGGGCCAGAGCAGGCTAGTCTTGGTGATCAGGTCGCCACCCCGTGAGGGCAGGGTCCCCGACATGATCAGGAAGGCGCACGCGGTGAACAGCAGCCCGATTGCCATCTTCGTCGGTGGCGTCAGGTGCAAACCTCTGCCCTCCAGGCTAGCCCAGACGGCGAGCATGATGGGGCCGACGATGATCACGAATAGCGCTTGCGCCGAGTGGATCCAGAGCGTCGGCACCTCGAAACCTGCAACGACCCGGTCGCTTGTGTTCTGCACGTACAGGCTGAACGAGCCGCCCCACTGCTCGAAGGCGGCGATGAACACGAAGTAGGCAAGACACAATGCGCAGATCGCTGCGATTCGACGGCGTTCGCCATGCGTGAGCGAGAATAGGGGTCGGCCGCCGCCGGTCTTTCCCGATGCCTCCGGAACCTTCGAGATCGGCAGCTGGATGCGGGTCAGCACAATCGCCGACAGGGCCATCATCACGCCTGTCGAGGCCAGGCCCTCGACCCAACCCATGCGGCTGGCGATGGTGCCGGAAATCAGCGCACCGATGATGAAGCCGAGCATGGCGGCCATGAACAACAGCGTGTATC
The DNA here is from genome assembly GCA_965205505.1 of Acidobacteriota bacterium. Taxonomy (GTDB): domain Bacteria; phylum Acidobacteriota; class UBA890; order UBA890; family WLXD01; genus DASCOT01. The sequence goes on along the minus strand of CBDBHB010000008.1, from coordinate 739,628 downwards.
CACCCTCGCGCTTGGCGCTCGATCCCTCGTACAGAGGTCCGACCATCGCAGCCAGCGTCGGGACCTGGAGGCCGTACCCGATGATGAACACCAACAGGGAGCCGTAGAATGCCAGCGTCATTGCTCCGTACGCAGCCTCGACCGCCGATTGCAGCGCGGCACCGCCGCCGCCGCCCGTGGCCAGGTTGGCGACTGCCTCTGCGATGCGCCCGGACTGTGCCTCGTCGAGAGTCAGTTGTGCGATTGGCACCTCGGCGTTCAGCAGCACTTGCCGGACCGGCGCGTCGTAGTAGGAGCCGACGAGCGCCGGGATCGTGCCGACGCCGGCAAGCACGAAGATGGGTACGGTTTGTAGCCACAACCCCAGGATCGCTGCCCGACGCTTGCCGATGAACGCGTCGGCGATCCAGCCGCCGATCAACGGCGAGGACTGGACCAGGCCGGTGAACAGCCCGTACAGGCGTACGGCCTCGGCGCCGGTCCACCCATATCCGTAGTCTCGCGGTGTCGCGGTGATGAATAGCACCAGATGGCCGATCAATCCCGCGTAGGCGGCGACATGCCACAGCGATACGTGCGCCAACGTGTAGATCTGGCGCGGGTGATCGAAGAAACCGTCGGTACGCGACATCATTGCTCAAGCTAGCGGACAGGCCTTCAGAGCCGCGATACTCTGCCATGGAACAGTTTCCGAGTTGGCGAAGACGACGAGGTACAGCGTTGAGCAGAGAACGGGCAATGGGGGTTCGAGCCGCGATCCTGATAGCCGGGTTCGCGTTCATGGGTGCGCATGTCGGCCATCCCGCGACCGTGGCACCGACCGACTGGCCGCAGTGGCGCGGCCCCGCGGGTACGCGGGTCGCCGACGGAATCGCGCTACCGACGTCCTGGAGTGATGACGAGAACGTCGCCTGGAAGGTGCTGCTGCACGGCTTGGGGGTCTCCTCGCCGATCGTCTGGGGCGATCAGGTGTTCGTTACCTATCAGATCGGGCGTGTACCGCGTCGGGGTGGCTCGCATCCGACGCTGTCGCGGGGCGACGACGGTAGCGGCGACCTCTTGATGGGAGAAGCCTCGGGGGAAGTCGGCAACCGTGTTTCCTTCGTGGTGGCGTCTTTTCATCGGCACGACGGGCGGCTGCTATGGGAGCACCAGATCGAGGCCGAGGGGCGCCTGTTTCCGGTGCACGACAAGCACAACCTGGCGAGCCCGAGCCCCGTGACCGACGGTGAGCGCGTGTACGCCTGGTTCGGGACCGGACAGATCGTTGCCTTGAGCATGAACGGCGAGCAGGTCTGGCAGCGAGCCCTCGACGAAGGTGGCGATAGCTTCAACATCGGCTGGGGCCACGCCAGCTCGCCGACGCTCTACGGCGACTCGCTCATCCTGCAGTGCGACCACGGTCCGAGCGTCTACCTGCTGTGGCTCGATGCGCACACGGGCGAGGAGCAGCGTCGGGTGCGGCGTTCCTCATCGACCACGTCGTACAGCACGCCCTCCGTTGTCCCGGGGCCCGATGGCGACGAGCTCATCGTCAACGCCAGCCAGCGACTGGAAGCCTACGATCCGACGAGCGGCGAGCTGCTTTGGCACACGGGTGCGAACAACAGTTTTCCGATCGGCGTGCCGACATACGCCGACGGGGTGCTGTACACCAGTCGCGGCCACCGAAGCGGTCCCTATATGGCGATTCGGACGGGCGGTCGCGGCGACATCACCAACAGCCACGTGCTCTGGCGCGTTGCCACCGGGGCGCCGTACGTGTCGTCGGTACTGCTGTATCGCGGACGCGTCTACATGTCGAATGGTAGCGGCATCGTCAGCGCCGTCGCGGCGGCCACCGGAGAGCGCATCTGGCAAGAGCGGGTCGGCGGGGTTTTCTCCGCCTCGCCGGTAGCCGGCGACGGCAAGGTGTATTTCGTCAGCGAGGCCGGCGAGACGGTCGTGGTGGCCGCCGGCGAAGCGCCGCGCGTGCTGAGCCGCAATCCGCTCGACGCGCGCGTCATCGCGTCGCCGGCGATCTCCAACGGTCAGATCTTCATTCGCGCCGACCGGCACTTGATCGCGATCGGCGACTGACCGCGATCGGCAGCCGAAAAGTCCTAGCGCGGCTGGCTGTCTCGTAGCGCGTGGCCCGTATAAAGTCTGCTGCCACTGCTACCCCATGTCGAGAGAAAGCCATGTCGGACGAACGGCCTGTCCCTGAATCGATCGCTCCGCTTCACTTCCACGGCGCCGCTCCGACGCCCTTCTTCGAGTGCACGCACGGTCCTGATACGCGCTACGGAGGACCGTACAGCGGCAGAATGGCCGTCGTCTCGGTCGGCGACGATCCGCAGGAGAGGTACTGGAATCTGCGGCAGAAGGTGGTCTTATACAACGTTCCGGAACATCCCATCGAGATCGCCGGACCCGACGCCGAGCGCCTGCTCAACAAAGTCTTTGTCCGCGATATTTCGAAGTTGATGCCGGGACGCTGCGGGTACGGGATCGCCTGCCTGCCCGATGGCGGCACCCTGATGGACGGCATCCTGATGCGATTGGCGCCCGATCGCTTCTGGTATGTGCTCGCCAACGGCGAGTTTGTCACCTGGCTCATCGCCCACGGCATGGACATGGACGTGCACGTGAGCGATCCGAGCTCCTGGGTGCTGCAGGTGGGGGGACCGCGCGCGATGCAGGTGCTCGATGCCGCCTGCGACGATGGTGCCCCCGATCCCTTCGCCTACTTTGCGGTCACCGAGTGCACCATGGGCGGGCAACCCCTGTACCTGTCGCGCACCGGTTGGACCAGCGAGATGGGTTGGGAGATCTACACTCGGGACCCCGGCGTCGACGGGCCGGCGCTGTGGGATCACATCCTGAAGGCCGGCGAGGGGCAGGAGATCATAGCCACCGGCCTGGACTCGATGAACATCCGTCGTATCGAGGCAGGTATTCTCGACAACAAGAGCGACTTCGACGAGTCAATGACGCCCTACCAGGCAGGCATAGGCAAGTTCGTTGACCTGAGCAAGGACGATTTCATCGGCAAGGAAGCGCTGGCAGCGGCGGATCGGCGGCCGCTGATATTCGGCATCAAGTGCCTCACCGCTGCGCCCAGCCAGGCTTCGGCGGTGCTCCAGGGTGGCAACTCGGTCGGCACGATCACGACGAGCGCCTGGTCGCCGTACCTGGGTCATGGCACGGGCTACGTTCGGTTCAAGGAACCTGGTGATTGGCTCGGCGCCACCGTGTCGGTGTCCGACAGTGACGGGCAGCTGCACGACGCCGAGGTGGTTTCGTTACCGTTCTACGACCCCGAGAAGAAGATTTCCCGGGCCCTCGACACGAACATTCCCGAAAGGCCGAGGGCGGAAGGATGAGCGACCAAGATCGGGCAACCCACGCTGACCCGCAGAACCTCGAGCCCGATATCAAGCTGATGGAGTGGGGGTTCGCGCGGACTCCGTTCTTCCCCTGCACGCGGACGCCGGACACTGTGTACAGCGTCTACAGCGGCCGCCTCGCGATCGAGGCGATCGGCGACGATCCGGTGGTCAACTACTGGAAGCTACGGCGTGAGGCGGTGCTCTACGACGTCCCGGAGCACCCGATCGAGATTGGCGGGCCGGACGCCGAGCGCCTGCTGAACCGCGTGTTCGCGCGCGACATTTCGAAGCTCAGACCAGGTCGGGCCAACTACGCCATTGCCTGCTATCCCGACGGCGGCATCATGATGGACGGCGTGCTCATGCGGCTCGCCGAGGACCGATTCTGGTACGTGCTGGCGAACGGTGAGTTCTTCAGCTGGGTGATGGCGCTCGGTCTGGAGATGGACGTGACCGTCAGCGACCCGGATTCGTGGGTGCTGCAGGTGCAAGGCCCGCGATCGATGGAAGTGCTCGATGCGGCCTGCGACGGCGCGGCCCCCGACCCGTTCAAGTTCTTCGCCGTCACCGAGTGCACCATGGGAGGCGAGCCGCTCTGGTTGTCACGCACCGGCTGGACCGGTGAGCTTGGCTGGGAGGTGTATACGATCGAAAGCGACATCGACGGGCCGGCGTTGTGGAACCACATCTTGGAGGCCGGCAAGTCGTTCGACATGGTCGGCACCGCGATGGACTCGATGGAGAGCCGCCGCATCGAGGCTGGCATCCTGAGCAACGGCAACGACATGACCCTGGCGCAAAACCCGTTCCAAGCCGGCCTGGGGAAGTTCGTCGACATGGACAAGGCCGACTTCATCGGCAAGCAGGCACTGGAGACGGCTGATCGAAGCCTCCGGCTATACGGGGTCAAGAGCCTCGCGGCGGCGCCCTATGGGCAGGTCATGGTCGAGGGTCGGGCAGTCGGTCGCGTAACCGCCGGCTGCTGGTCGCCGTTCCTGCAGTATGGCATTGGCTTCGCCCTCTTCGCCGAGTGCGGTGATTGGCTCGGCAAGCAGGTCGAGGTGCAGGACCCGGATGGCGCGTCCCATATCGGGGAGATCGTCATGCTGCCTTTCTACGACGCTGACAAGCAGATCCCGCGCGGGATCGATCGGAGCATTCCGAGCGTCAGATAGACGTCTCGTCCAGCAGTCCGCTCAGCCAGTTCCTGGTGGCGAACATCGCCAGGGCCGTGGCTGCCGCGCCGACCGCGATGCCGCCGAACACTGCGAACGCACCGAGCGACTGGGTGAGCGCTCCGATCTGACCGGAGAGCCAGATGCCGATCCCGCCGAACAGCATCCACAGGCCCATCAGCGTGCCGACTAGCCGCTCTGGCGCTTCCTTGCTGATGAACGCGTTACCCACCGGAATCACCGCAAGCTGGCCGATGGTGACGATCCAGTAGTAGGTCAGCGGCCAGAACAGGCTCGCCTTGGTGCCCGGATCGGCGGCGTTTTGAGCTGCCGAGAATGCGATTCAGATGAACGCGACCGCTGTGGCGAGCATGCCGATGGCCATCTTGTTCGGCGCCGAGATGGCTCCGTAGCGTGTCGACGCGCGCGCCCACATCCAGATCATCGCCGGCCCCAGCAGGATCACGAAGAGCGATTGTGACGAGTGAATCCACAGGGTAGGGACATCGAAACCACCTACGACGCGGTGGATGTTGTTCTGCACGTAAAGGCTGAACGAGCCGCCCCACTGCTCGAACGCGGCGACGAACAGCAGATAGCAGGTGGACAGCACGGCGATCACTACCACTCGATTGCGCTCCGGCCGCGTCAGCGTCCAGGAGAACGGCTCACTCTCGGTGCGCGTCTTGGCTGATCCGTCGGCGCCCGGCTCCAGCTGTTTTCCCACGCGCAGCAAGTCGAGCAAGGCGACGACGGCCAGGATGCCCGTGGACAGCAGCGCCGCTCGCCAGCCGAAGCGCGTCAGCAGTGAACCGGCAATGAGCGCACCGACGATGAACCCGAGGTTCAGCATCATGAAAAACAGCGTGTAGCCGGTTTCACGATGCCCGGGCTCGTCGGCGTACGACACGCCGATGAGCGCCGTCAGGCTGGGCATCAGGAGGCCGTAGCTCCAGGCGAAGAGCGCGATGCTCAGGTAGAACGCGAGGGTCGTCAGTCCGTAGGCGCGCCAGACCGTCCTGCGCAGGGCCTCGTCTGCTCCGGAGGCGGCCAGCGTCTGGTCCAGGCGCGCAGTTTACTCCGCGCCCATGCTGATCCGACCCATCGAGATCTCGGCGTCGAGCGTCACGTCGCGCACCGGAGCGTCGTAGATCGACCCCACGAGGGCGGGAATCGAGGTCACGGCGCTGAAGAGCAGGATGGCGACCGTGGCGCACGCGAGACCCAGGATCGCCGCCCTGCGCTTGCCGGTGAATGCGTCGGATATCCATCCGCCGAACAACGTGGCCAGGTGCACGGTGCCGCCAAAGTATCCGTAAAGACGGATCGCCTCGTCGTCCGTCCAGCCGAAGCCGTAGTCTTCTGGCGCCGCCGTGAGGAAGAGCACCAGATGCCCGACGATGCCAGCGTAGGCGGCGATGTACCAAAGACCGATGAGCGACAGGCTGAACACGGCTCGCGGGTGTCCGAACAGTCGGGTTCCCTCGGCGCGCACGAGCGGGTCGGTCTAGGCCGGGGATGCCCGCGCGTCGTCAGCGCACACGGCGCAGGACGGGGCGCCGGCCTCGGCGAGCAGGCGATCTGCATCGCTCTGATACTGCGGCGTATCGTGGCGCGGCCGGCGTTCGTCCGGGCCACGTTCGGCCGTTTCCTTCCAGGCCTCGTCCTCGCTCCACTTGAACGGCAGCGACACCGTCCCGGGTGATGTCAACGACGTCAGGCCTGCCAGGGTCTGGCTGAGGATGTCGCGCTGCAGCTCCGGCTCGTTCGGCTTTCCCGCCGTGTGCCCGAGCGGATAGTCGACGAACGCGATGCGTGGCGGGTTGGCCGCCTGCATGATGTCCAGCGCGCTTGCCATGCACAAAGTGGAGATTCCGGCGCCTTCGATTTCCCTCGCGATCAGTCCGACCGACTGATGGCAAACCGGTCACACCGGTACCAGTAGCGCCACGTCGACCTGGTCCTCGAGCAGGAGTCGGGTCAACTCAGGGGCCACCTCATCGCGCGCCAGTCGTGATGAGTAGATCCCTCCCATGAACGTGTATGCGTTGTCCGCGAGGGCGCCGATCACGCCGTCCTCCACCAGACCCCTCAGCGTATCGATCGGAAAGACGACGTTCGGATCACGGCGCGCAGGCTCGAGGTCGTAGGCGAAATGTGTGGCGCGGAGATCCGCCGTGTCGACATCGGTCGGGATGGTGCGACAGGAGACGTCGTCCTTGTAGTGGAAGGCGCGCTGGCCGGCGACGTAGACGCCTCCGGAGGCAAGCAAACCCAGACGGCACTCCGACAGCGGCTTGTCCAGCGGCGTCCAGGGTGGAGGCTCCTCGACATGGGCCCATTGGTAGATGCCGTAGCCGAGCGCCGCGTATTTTTCTCCGATGCGTGTAATGTACTCGATCGGCTCACTCACCCGCGCACCTCCAGGTCGAGGCATCAATCGTCACGTGGCTTCCAATCTCCACTGTCAGGATCGACCCTTCGTACAGCGAGCCTATCGCATGCGGCGATCCAGAAGGGTGGGCGCGCTGGTTGCCGGACTGATGCTATTGAGCTTGCCGGGCCTCGCATCGTGGCCGGCGACGCCGCGACAGCGCTCGGTCGTGGTCGAGAAGAACGTCGAGGCGGTCATGCGGGATGGGGTTGTCCTCCGCGCCGACGTGTACCGTCCTGACGCACCGGGCCGCTTTCCGGCCCTGCTGCGTCGCACGCCGTACTCCAAGAACAGCGAGGGGTCTTCGGACCGCCTCCGGCGTGTGAGCGCACAAGGGTATGTGGTGGTTGTGCAGGACACCCGCGGTCGATACACCTCGGATGGCGTCGCGGTACCGCACGACGAGGCGGCCGACGGCTTCGATACCGTCGAGTGGGTTGCCACGCTGCCTTGGGTCGACGGCAAGATCGGCATGTACGGCGGCAGCTATCTAGCGACAACGCAGCTACTGGCGGCGTCGACTGCGCCACCACATCTGGTGGCGATCGCGCCGAGCTCATCGTACTCGAGCCGCTACGACATGGTCTTTCAAGGTGGTGCTTTCTACCTGTCGGACGGCCTGTTTTGGAACCTCGGGCAGGCGGCGGACGTCCGTCGCAGACAAGCCGGGGCACGCTTCGCGGATCGGGATGGACCCATCGGGTTGACCGACGCGCAGCGCCGGCTCGTGCGCGAGAAGCTGCTCTGGCAGCTGCCGTTGTCGTCGATGGAGGCGCTGGACGTCCGACGACTCGCGCCCGGCTACTTCCGGATGCTTGCCCATCCTAGCTACGACGACTTCTGGGAGACGTTCGATATCGCCAGCCGCCATGGCAGATTCGAAACCCCGGCGCTGCACGTGACCGGTTGGTACGACACGTTGCTGCGGGGAACGCTCGAGAACTTCAGCGGTCTACGGGCCAATGCAAGCACGGAATGGGCCCGCCAGGGCCAGCGCTTGGTCGTCGGGCCATGGACTCACTCAGGCCCGACGCGGGATAGCACAAGCATCGGGGATGTCGATTTCGGCCCCGATGCCGGCCTTGATTACGCGGAGCTGCTCCTGGCTTGGTACGACTATTGGCTTCGCGACGGCGACGCGACGGTGATGGAAATGGCGCCGCTACGCATCTTCGTAATGGGCACAAACCGTTGGCGCGACGAGCAGGAATGGCCGTTGTCAAGCGCCCGGCCCGTCCGCTATTACCTGCATAGCGGTGGGCAGGCGAACACGATCGAGGGGAACGGCGCGCTCGGCATCGAGGTGCCGGTAGACGAGCCGCCGGATCAGTTCGTTTACGATCCCTCGGATCCCGCATCCACCGGCGTGATGAGCGGCTACTCGCGCGCCCCGTCGGATCCCACCGAGCTCGAGGCGCGCCCCGACGTGCTGGTGTACACGAGCGACGCGTTACCCGAGGATCTCGAGGTGACCGGCTACATCGAGCTCGTGCTGTGGGCGACCTCCACGGCTCCCGACACGGACTTCACCGCCAAGCTTGTCGACGTGGCGCCAGACGGCGTTGCCCGGACACTCACCGACGGGATCCTGCGCGCCCGCTACCGCAACGGGAAGACCACCCCCGAGCTGCTGACGCCAGGCGTTCCGGTGGAGCTGCGCCTCGATCTACTCGCCACTAGCAACGTGTTCCTGAGCGGCCACCGGATCCGGCTGGAGATCTCCAGCAGCAATTTCCCGCGATTTGACCGCAATCCCAACACCGGCGCCGCGTTCGGTACCGATGCGGACCTTCGAACGGCGGAGCAGAGCGTGTTTCATGATTCGCGGCGAGCCTCCTACCTACTCTTGCCGGTCGTGCTAGCCACCCGAACAACGCCGGAGTGACGAAGATGATGAAGAGGGCCAGGCTGCCGGGCCTTGCCCGGATCTCGATGCTCATGGTGCTTGTTGTCGTGGTCTGGGGAGCGGCACCGGCGCAGCAGCTCGACACCATCATCCGCAACGGTCGCGTTCTCGATGGTTCCGGTAACCCGTTCTTCTATGCCGACGTCGGCATTCGCGGCGACGAGATCGTCGCGCTGGGTGATCTCGAGGGGGCGACTGCCACGCGTGTGGTCGACGCTGCGGGCCACTACGTCACGCCGGGATTCATCGGCCTCCACGAGCACGTCGATCGCGACATCCTGGCCGGCGCCAACCGGGTGACCAACTACACGACACAAGGCTTCACCACCCTGGTGATCAACGCGGATGGCCTTTTCGGCGGTATCTGGCCGCTGCGTGAGCAGCGCCAGGCGTTCGAGAAGATCGGGCACGCCCCCAACCTGGTGCCGCTGGTGGGACACGGGGTGGTGCGCCGGTTGGTGATGGGTGAGGAGCCTCACGAAGTCATGCGCCACGCCACCGACGACGAGCTCGAGCGCATGCGAGCGTTGGTTCGCGAGGGCATGGAGGACGGTGCCTTCGGACTGAGCACCGGGCTGGAGTACAACCCCATGCGCTACAGCGCCGAGGAGGAGCTGCAGGAGCTCGCCAAGGTGGTTGCCGAGTACGGTGGCCACTTCCAGGCTCACATGCGCAGCCAGGGGCGTTACTCGAAGTGGCTGCTCCCTAGCCACATGGACCACCCCACCCAGCGCCACGTCGACTGGCTCGACGCCATCATGGAGGTGATCAACGTCGGGAGGGTGGCGGGACTACCCGTCATGCTCGACCACATCCACCCCAAGGGACCGCGTGAGTGGGGGCTCAGCCGGGCGACCACGCAGCTGATCGACGGCGCCTGGCGGGACGGTCACCAGGTTTACATAAACATGCATTCCTACGAGGGCTACTCCGCTTACGTCACGCTGGTGCCTCGCTGGGCGCTGGTGCGTGAGGAAGTGCCGGGTCAGAGCGCCTCCGACGATTTTCCTCCGGCCGACTACACCGACATGCTGGGCAACCTCGAGGAACGACTGCTCGATCCCGAGCTGCGGGAGATGATTCGCGCCGATGCCGAGTACGAGGCCATCCGCCAGGGCGGCGCCGACAACCTCATTATCGTTGACTTCCCCGATCCGACCTTCGTTGGCAGGACGCTGGCCGAGGTGGTGGAGGAGCGCGGCGGCGATTTCTTCGAGACGGTCATCTGGCTGCAGATGAACGGTCTCGATCAGCCCGGCGGTGTGCTGTGGATGGCGAAGGCCGTCGGCATGATCGACATCGAGGAGTGGATGCGACAGGACTACACCGCGGTGTCGCTCGACCGTGGGTCCGACGATGGCAGTCGCACCAGCAAGTCCACCCATCCCGGGGAGTACGGCACCTCGGGGCGGCTGTTGCGTGAGTTCGTGTTCAATCGTGGCACGATCACGTTGCCGCACGCGATCCGCTCGATGACCGGCCTGTCGGCGCAGATCCTGGGCCTCGCCGATCGCGGCCGGGTTGCGGTGGGCCAGAAGGCCGACCTCGTAGTGTTCAACCCCGAGACGGTGCGCAGCGATGCCACCTACCTGAACCCCTACGTCTACCAGGAAGGAATGACCTGGGTGCTGACGAACGGTAGGTTTGTGGTCGACGGGGGAGAGCCGACCATGGAGCTCCCCGGCGTTGTGCTGGATCGACAGCGCCCTCGTTAGACTGGCCGGTCTCGGCCGAGCGCCGAGCTAGCAGGGCGCTGAAGAGCCGGGCCCTACGCATCCAACATCGAGGAGGCGCGTGTCGCCGGACAACGGACCCGCTGACCTACATGGCTGTAGCGGGCCTGCTGGCCAGCGTCGCCCTGGTCGCCTGCCTGGTCCCCGCTCGCCGCGCCACGGCACAGGATCCCGTCCGCAGCCTGCGCGCCGACTAGCGCCGCGGCGGTTGCGTTGGCCGATGGGCCAGGGGTACAACCCACTGCGGGGTTGCCGTGACACCCGTCGTGGCCGATCCCGGGACCTACCTCCATTACGGGCGGATCGGCAGCATACTTGCCGCCCTTTGACCGGGTGCGAACCACGTGCGGAACGTCGCGCTTCTGTTGATCCTCGTCGCCGGCTCGGGATTCATCCAGCCTGCCTCTCAAAGTTCGGTTGACCTGATTCTGCGTGGCGGCAAGGTCGTCGCCGTCGATGAAGCGGGAACGATCGCCGAGGCGGTGGCGGTCGCGGGAAACCGCATCGTTGCGGTCGGATCCAATACGGCAATCGACGCGCTAGTAGGGGCGCAGACACAGGTTGTCGAGCTCGACGGCCGTGTTTTGCTGCCCGGATTCATCGACGCCCACAACCATGTCGAGGGCAGCTCACAGGGCGACGCGTTCCGCTTGCCGGTGGCGATCCCGCCATTGGAGACGGAAGAAGACGTGCTCGAGACGGTGAAAGCGCGGGCCGCCGAGCTGCCGCCGGGCACCTGGATCGAGGGACAGGGTACCTACTACCAGCCGATGCCCACCCGCGAGCAGCTCGACGAGGCCCTTCCCGATCACCCCGTGGTGATTCGTTGGAGCGCCCACGACGTCATCGCCAACCGCAAGGCGATGGAAGTATCCGGTATCACGCGCGACACGCCGGATCCCCCGGGTGGGGTGATCGAGCGGGGACCCGACGGTGCGCCGACCGGCATCTTTCGCGATGCGCGCCACCTGCTGGACACGCCGCTGCCGACCTACGACGACACCGTAAGGGTGATCCCGCCGACCCTCAGGAAGCTCTGGCTCGAGCAGGGGGTTACCAGCGTCTACACGATGGACACCTTGGATGGGGTGCGTGCCTACCAGGAGCTCCGCGACGCAGGCGAGCTTCCACCCGTCAGGCTGTCGATCTCGTTCATGCTGCGCAGCTTCGACCTCGACTCGCTGATCAGCACCGGGCTGCGCACTGGCTTCGGCGACAACTGGCTGAAGATCGGTGCCATCAAGATCCTCTTCGACGGCGTTTGGGGAACGACCGCGGCCACCCACGCTCCGGCGTACGGCACTACCGACAACTTCGGCAACCTGAGCCGCTCGCCCGAGCAGCTGCGCGAGGAGGTGGAGAAGGCCCACGCCGCCGGTTGGCAGGTCTGGATCCACTGCAATGGCGACCGCGCCCAGGATCTGGCCCTCGACGCTTTCGAGGAGGCCCTCGAGAAACACCCGCGCGATGACCACCGGCATCGGATCGAGCATTTCGCCAACTTCATGGTCGACGACAAGATTCTCGACCGCATGGAGGAGCTGAACGTCATCCCGGTTCCGCAGGCGTCGTTCATCTGGCGCACGACCAACGAGCTGCTGCAACAGCCCGGCCGGCCGCGTCTCTACATCCTGAAGACGCTCATCGACCGGGGATTCCGCCCGCCGGGCAACGCCGATTCCGTCGGCACCCAGCCGTTTTCGATCAACCCGATGTTCTCGTTCACCCGCGCGGTGTTACGCACCAGCAAGTTTGGTACCGAGGTCGATCCGGACGAGGCGGTCTCGGTAATGGATGCCATCAAGATGCACACCATCTGGGCGGCGTACTCGGGGTTCGAGGAAGACATCAAGGGCAGCCTCGAGGTTGGCAAGCTCGCCGACATGGTGGTGCTCAGCGGCGATCCGCTGAGCGTGTCACCGGATCAGCTCATGTCGATCAAGGCCGACATCACGATCGTTGATGGCAAGGTGGTCTACGAGCGCCGTTGAGCCCGGAGGGTTACGCGGCCCGCGACGTTTCCACCACGGCGGGTTATCGATGCGGTGGATCAGAGCGTAGCGAGCGCAGCCAACCTACGACCGTCGCTCCGACCGCAATGTAGACGACCGCCGTCGAGACGTAGAAGAGGAGTCCCCAGGCGCTCATCCTGCCTCGACCTCCTCGGCGCGGAAGACTCCGGTCGGCGCCATGTTCTGCGTCGCCGTGTGGGCGATATAGAGCACCAGCAGGTTGGCGAACACTCCTGCGACGACGGGTGGGATCCCCAGTGGCTGGCCGAGTAGAAGCGTTCCCCAGAGAAACGTCGTCGTCATCCCCGCGACGATCGCCGGTACCGCCGCGCGCGGCGCCACGCGTCGCTGCCGGGGCCCACCCCAGAGCAGTGCCACCACGAGAGGTGGAACAATCGACGGTGCCCACAATGTGTACGTGTAGATGAGTAGCTGAAACACGTCCGGCAGGCTCAGCGCAGCGACCACCCCGGCGGCGCCAATGGCCAAGGTGCTGATACGAGCCCAAAGGAGCATGCGTGCGTCGCTGGCCTCGTGGCGGAGAAACATCTGGTAGATGTCGCGCGTGAAGATCACCGAGGCGTTGTTGAGGATCGAGTCCCCGGTCGACATCACGGCCGCAAGCAGCGCCGCGAACACCAGGCCCTTGAGACCGAGCGGCAGGAAGTCGCGCACGATGGTGGTCAGCACCAGATCGGGCTCGGTGTCGCTCAGAAGCATCGCGCCGGCCAAGCCCAGGGCGATCACGACGATGGTGTAGAAGCCGTAGTAGGCGCCGAAGAGCGTAACCCCCCAGCGTGTGTCCGACGGGCTCTTGGTAGCCGCGTAGCGCTGCACGAAGTACGGGGCGAGCGCTTCGCCGAGCAGAAATGCCACGAAGATCGCTACGATCTGCGACATCGGCCAGGTGCCCGCTGGGCTCAACAACACCGGGTCGAGTCCACCCACCAGCGCATCGATGCCGCCCGCCGCGTGAACCGCGACCACGGCTGCCGTCGTGATGCCGAAGGCGAGGACGAGAAACTGCAGCAGATCGGTATAGATCACCGCCCAGATGCCGCCGAGTCCGGTGTAGATCACGGTGACGATCGACCCCGCAATCGTCAACGGCACCAGCGGGAGACCGGTGATGGTTTGCAGGATCCGTCCCATCGCCAGCAGTTGAACGCCGAACAGGGTGACGCTGTAGAGGAACGATAGGAGGCCGGTAAGCGCCCGCGCGGCGCGACCGTAATAGAAGCCCATGACGTCGCCGACCGTATAGAGCTTGCCGATTGCGCGGATGCGCGGCGCCAGAAACAGGCCCGACAACAGCTGATTCAGGACGAATCCCATGGTGGCGGCAAAGATCACGATGCCGGCCTGATACGCCTGAGAGGCTCGACCCACGGTCGCCGCGCCGCCGGTGGCGGTCGCTGCCATGGTGGCGAACAGGAACACTACCGGCAGGCGTCGGCCGGCAACGGCGTAGTCGTCGAACCGTTTCGTCTTGCGCATCGCCGTGTAGCCCAGGGCGATAACGACCACGAAGTACAGCAATAGGATCACCAGATCGACGACTCCCAAGCTCACGATTTGGCGCTCCCGGGTCGCCCGTAGCCACAGTAGGCAACGAACGCCATCCACCCGCCAACCAACAGGAGGCCACCGATCTCTCGTCCCTCTTCAACGTCGGCGCTCATCATTTCCCACGACTCGAACAAGGCGGGAAGCGAAGAGCGTGCGACGACCGGCAGCAATGTGGCGGCCCAAATCATCGCCGCGGCGCCCACGGCTATCGCCACACGAGCGACCGGGATGGCGCCGAGCGCGGCCATCGACACGGCCGCTGCCGCCAGATAGATGGCCACCCAGGCGAAAGGATCCGGATCGTTGTATTGCACTGCCGCTGATAACACGAACACTGTGGCCATCACCCCGAAGCCTAGACGGTAGAGCCGTGTATTTTGCATGAGGGAGCCTATGGCTGCGGACCGGCGCTCCAGTCCTGCACGCTCGAGATGTTGGGCATGCCCCAGTCGGCGCCGTTCCAACCTTGGAAACCCTCCATACGGAAGGCCCAGAATCCGGTGGTCATGTCGCTGATCACGATCAGCCCGTCGGCGTTGCGAACATCGACCCCGAACGCACCATTGTCGGTCGGATACACATCGGGGTTTTCCGGCCCGACATAGGTGGCGTAGTAACCGACGGTGACCGGGTTGGACGGATCCATGATGCTGAACACTTGCAGCCCGTCCATGTAGCCAGAGACGAAGACGAACGGCCAGCGAATTTCGTGGTTGTGCACCAGGTACTGCCAGTTGGCGGTCCATGCCGAGATCGGCACCGAGATGTTGGCAACGTCGCCGTCCAGCCCCGGCTTGAGGTCGAAAATACGTAAGGGCGCGTAGCGGTACTCGCTCTCGGCGACCACATAGCGACCGTCAGGGGTGGGCGTGAAGGTGTGGCCGGCGGTTACCCCTTCGATTCCAGAGAGCGATACCAGGAGTGCGGGGTTCTCCAGATCGGTGACGTCGTACACGTAGTAGCCACCGGTACCGGCGCCGTAGAAGCGATCCTGCTGGCTGTCGACGTGGTAGCCGACGTACATGTCGTGATAGCTGGAAAAGGGCCCCGGCGATGGCCCAGCCTGCACCTTTGCCACCAACGCGTCGTTCATCTTGCCCTCGACCACGTGGCCGAGGTCGTACACATGCACCGACGAGCCCTCGGTGGTGGCGAACAGCAACACCCGACCGTTGGAGTGCTTGTAGATGAAGATGTTGTGGAAGCCGCGCGGCTGGTCCGGTGCCCGAATACGCGCCACCTCGCTAACTGCATCGGGATCGGGAAGGTCGGTAACGTCGAGGACAACGGCACCGAGGTCCGTGTTGGGGCCGCCCTGACCGAACTGCAACGACTGCACCACGTAATAGCGGTCGCCCCATTTGAAGTACTTCACGTCCATGCCGCCGGTATCCAGGTGTAGGTCCTGGTCCTCGATGCGCCACCGGTAGACGACCTTCGGGTGCTCGGGGTCCTCGATGCTGATGATGTCGGTGCCCTTCTCGCCGACGTCGCCGTAGACCATGCGGGCCACATAAACGTACGGGCGCGACAGCTCCTGCTCGAGCTCGATGTCGGCGACGCTGATGCGCGGCCCGAGCGGCAGGTGCGATACGACCCGGATGTTGTCGCTACCTCGAGCTAGCGGCGTCCACTGCGCGGAAGCGGACACGAGCCCCAGCATGGACACGCCGCACGCCAAGCCAAGGCGCAACGCCGAGGAACGCCGAACTCGGCTGATCGCTGCTGTCATCAGGTTCCCTCATCGGTTGCCCTGTCGGAGGGTCCATGCCTGCAACCCGTTTCGCGACGAGAGGCTACCGGCACAGAGCAAGAAAGTCACCGGCCCGAGAATCAGACGTCCGCCCGCGTCGCGCTCAGCGACCGCCTTCGCCAGCCGCGCCGAATTCTGGCAGACTCGGCGGTGCGCTCCGCTACGCTACTCGAGGAAGAACTCATGAACAGAGTTGCTTGTCGTGCTGCGGCGTTGCCGATCGTGGCGTCGCTGCTGGCCGTGGTGTCTCCAACTGCCGGCTTTTCGATGGCCGACGAAGCGACAATCGAAGTTGGCGAGCTCGTCTTCGATGTCTTGGTAGCCGGGCCGGAGGACGGCCCGGTCCTGTTCATGCTGCACGGCTTCCCGCAGGGGGCCATCGAGTGGCGGCATCAGATACCCACACTCGCTTCGATGGGCTTCCGGGTCATCGCACCCAACCAGCGTGGTTACTCCCCTGGGGCGAGGCCGCAAGGCGTCGAGGCGTACGGGATTCCCAACCTGGTAGCGGACGTCGTCGGAATGGCCGATGCCGTGGGTGCAGAGACCTTCCACGTCGTCGGTCATGACTGGGGTGCGGCGGTGGCGTGGTACGTGGCCCTCATGCACCCCGATCGCGTGCTCTCGCTGGTGCCGATCTCGGTGCCGCACCCGTTCGCTTTCGGGCAGGCGCTTGCCGACCCGGAGGGGCAGCAGGCACGAATGTCCGGGTACATGGAGGTGTTCCGCTCCGAGGGGGCGGAGGACCTCTTCCTGGCCGACGATGCCGCGATGTTGCGGGGAGTATACGGCGGCGCCGGACTGACTCCTGCGGAGGTGCAGGAGTACGTGGACCTGCTCGGCACCCGCGAGGCGATTGGTGCGGCGTTGAACTGGTATCGCGCCATGAATCTTCAGACCGGCGCCGGGCAGGTCACACCCATCGCCATGCCGACGATGTTCGTCTGGAGCACCGACGACCTTTTTCTCGGGCGCGAGGGCGCCGAGCTCACCGCGAACTTCGTGGAGGGGCCGTATCGATTCGAGATCCTCGAGGGGGTGGGCCACTGGGTACCGGAGCAAGCGGCCGAGGCGCTCAACGAGTTGCTGCAGGAGCACTTCGCGCCGTTCGTGGCCGACGGCGGCTCGACCCTTGCGGCAGACGGCTACGACCTGTTGCTCGTCGGCGGTCGGGTACTCGACGGCACGGGCAATCCGTGGCGTTACGCTGATGTCGGCATCAAGGACGGGCGTATCGCTGCCGTCGGGCGGTTGAGCGGGGCAGCCGCCGACCGCGTGATCGACGTTGTTGGCAAGATCGTTGCGCCCGGCTTCATCGACATGCACTCGCATGCCGATGGTCCCGGCGGAGAACGTAGCGGGCTGCGCGCAGCAGATCCACACAGGCGCAGCGCGCCGAACCTGGTCAGCCAGGGCATCACCACTGTGGTGGTCAATCAGGACGGCGGCAGCCCGCTGTCGATCGCGCGGCAGCGGGCCACCCTGGAAAATCTCGGTAGCGGTCCCAACACCATCCTGCTGGTGGGCCACAACAGCATTCGCCGCGAGGTGCTCGGGCCCGACTTTCGACGTCTGGCTACCGACGACGAGGTGCAGCGCATGGCCGCCATGGTGCGCCAGGGCATCGCCGAGGGCGCCTACGGCCTGTCCGCGGGGCTGGAGTACGTACCGGGGCGATGGAGCGATACCGCCGAGGTGCTCAGTTTGGTATCGACGCTCACGGATACCGGTGGCGTGTACATCGTGCACGAGCGTGCCTCGGGCGCCGACCCCATGTGGTATCTGCCGAGCCAGCATGACCCCGGGCCGCCGACGATGCTCGACAACATTGTCGAGACGATTCATATCGCCGAGTCCACGCGTGTCCCCACGGTGGCCACCCACATCAAGGTGAAAGGTGCCGACTACTGGGGTTCCAGCGGCGCGATCATCAACCTGATGCGGACGGCGCGCGCCCGCGGAGTCGAGATCTGGTTAGACCAGTACCCGTACACGACTACGGGAAGCGATGGCAGCACGGTACTGATCCCACCGTGGGCGCTGCGTTACGATCGTTGGGGCGAGGGCGGCGACGAGGAAACCGCCGACCCCGACTACGCGGCCAGGTTACGCGAGGTCCTCGACGACGACGCCCTCCGTGCCGACCTAGGGCGCGATGTCCGCCGTGAGATCGCCCGTCGCGGTGGGGCCGAGCAGATCTTCGTCTTCGAGTACTCGGACCCGACACAAGTCGGCAAGTCGCTCGCTCAGCTCGCCCGCGATCGTGGGGTCGATAGCATCGAGGCGGCGATCCTACTTCAGCTCGAGGGGTTCGCGACGCGCCCGGGTGGCGCTCGCTTGCGTGGATTCTCGCTCGCCGAAGTCGACGTCGAGGCGCTGGCGGCCGAGCCCTACACGCTGACCGCCTCCGACGCGGGCGTTGCGGTAGTCGAGGATGAGCTTCCGGTTCACGCTCGCTACTACGGGACTTTTCCACGCAAGATCCGGCGTTACGCGATCGAGTTGGGCGCGCTCAGCGTTGCACAGGCGGTGCGCACGTCGACATCGCTACCGGCGCAGGTCCTACGGCTCAATGACCGGGGTCTCGTACGCGAGGGCCTGGTGGCGGATCTCGTGGTCTTCGATCTCGAGACGATTTGCGACCGGGCGACGTTCAGCGAGCCGCACCAGTTTGCCGAGGGCGTCGAGTGGGTGCTGGTCGGAGGCCAGGCTGTGGTCGAGGAAGGACGCCTTACCGGGGCGCTTCCAGGCCGCGTCATCACGCTGGCCGACAGCGCCTTCTAGCAGGCCGTAACCAATCCATCGGAGATCGCCCGACAGCCTGTTAGCGCGGCATCACCGGCAGCACGATATGGCTCGGGTGCTCGGGCGTGTGGTGGATCACCATCGTCCCGGTGACGGTTTCCGTGACGCGCGCCTCGTCGCCGCCGGTGTTCGAGTTGGGGAACGAGTAGTTGTCGAGGGCGTTCATCACCGCCACGCGGACACGGTGGCCCGCCTTGAACGTGTTGGCGATCGCCGGAGCGCTGACGCGGTAGCGAACGACCTCGTCGAGGTTCCCCGACAGCAGGTCCTCGCGCTCGAAGTTCGAGCCAAACACGTGGTATTCGGGGTCGTCGAGGTTGCGGAAGCGCGCCCGGAGCACGCCCACGGTCAGCCGATGCGACCGCAGCTCGGCGTCGACGTCGGACACATGCACCCACCAATCGGTATCGCGCACGTCGGTCGAGGCGTACAGCTCGAGCATGATGTTGCCGGCGATCGTGAGGTCCTCCTGGAGCGGCGGCGAGGTGTAGACGACGACGTCGTGACGGGCCTCGATGTCCTTGAAGTCGTAGGGAAAGGACTGCACGTCCGACCAGCTCTCCATGAGGTCGAAGTTGTACCAGTTCGGCGTCGGGTCGTCGGGGTCGTAGAGGTAGCGCTCGGGGGGCTGTGCCGCTGCCGGGGGCTCGAGGCTCAACGCGCCGTCGGCGAACGATCGATTCGCCAGGCCGCCGCCGTGCAGGTACCAGCGCTGATCGCTGGCTTCCGGCGGTGGCCACGCGGTGCTTTGGCGCCAGCGATTCTCTCCGAGCATGAAGTACTCGACGACGGGCTCGGTCACATCGTTTTCCATGCCCCCGAGAAACCGGTCATACCACTTCTGCTTGAGGAGCCGGATATCGTCGCGTAGCGAATCGGGACCATACGAGTAGCCGTTGAGCCGCCGGTCGTTGTTGTAGCCGTGTCGCCATGGACCGATGATCAACCGTTGCGGCTGCCGCCCGACGCTTTGCATCAACGCCCAGTTGCTACGCGTGCCGGGGAAGTCGTCGTCGAACCAACCGCTGATCTGAAGCGTGGCGAAGTCGCGCTCGAGATCGCGGTCGTGCCAATCCTGCTGCTTCCAGTACTCGTCGTTACCCCAGTGCGATAGCGACGTGTCCCACCCCGGCACGTTGCTGCCGATGGCAAAGTTGTCCATGTCGATCAGCGGCCGGTGGCGTAGCACCTCGCTCCAGCGGCGCTCCGGAAGCAGCTCGTGCTCGAGCATCTAGAACATGTAGTAGGCAGAGCCGGTCACGAAGGTACCGCCCATGAACGGCTGGTCGGCGAACGCGGTGCCCATCGAGACCTCGGGCACGATGCATTTCAGCGCCGGGTTGTCGGCCATCGATACCGACCACTGCGTGTAGCCGACGTAGGAGCCGCCCTGCATGCAGACATCGCCGTTCGACCAGGGTTGCTCGACGATCCACTGGAGCGCTTCGCCGCCGTCCTGTGGCTCGCGCACCATTTCTTCCCAGACGCCCTCGGAGCGGTTCTCCGGATCGAGAAACGAGGTGCCGCGAGCCGCCTGGAATACGAGCGCATAGCCTCTGACGGCGTGGTACCAGTAGTTGTTGATCAGGTTTCCGATGCCGTAGGGGGAACGCACGAAGATGGTCGGAAACGGGCCGGCGCTCGGTCCGACCGGTAGGTACACGAGGGTGTCGAGCCGAACACCGTCGGACATCGCGACCAGGGCCTTCTGCAGCGCACGAAAGCCGTATTCGGGTTGCGCCACGCCGGCGTCGCGCCAACGCTCGACGGTGGTGAACGCCTCATACCCGCGACGCACCATGACTCGATCGCGGCTGACATCGACTCCGGCGATCAAGCGGTTTTCGCGGTCGAACACCAGATCCAGCGGTTGGCTGGCGTCCTTTTCGGCCCAGTAGACGCCAGTGGTGGTTTTGCTGCCCACATCGCCCTCGAGCTCGCGATGGCGTGTGTAGATGGTGTCGGCATCGGGCCAGCCGACGGCCACTAACGACCACCAGTCGATGGCCGCAAGGCCGGCGAGCTTGGCGGGCAGGTGGCGGATCGAGCCGGTCAGCTCGAACACCTCGTTGTGGCCGATATCGCCTAGCCCGGCCTCCGTCGCCGGCCCACGAGTTGTCGGCAACGTCCTTCTTGCGAATGCTGACGCGATCCGGCCCGATGGCCAGCTCGGCCACCTGCACGCCGGCGTCGTAGACGTCGAAGAAAGGCGTGTCGGTGCCGCCGGCGCGCGCTGCTTGTGAGGGCGCCTGCGAGCGCGCTTGCGGCCACCAGCGCCGCCACCGTGTAGCGGGCGCCACTGTGCCTGGCTCGGGGCTGGTTTGGCAAGGTCATCGGTGCCTGCTCGCTTGTCATGCGACCGCTCCTTCAGTCTCGTGGCGTTGCTGCACCCTCGTTGAGCACCAGCCAACGACGGTCTTTTTCACTGATCTGGCAGCGCAATCCGGTCGCGGACCAGTAGAACAGAGCGCCGAGCACCACCCACACGATCAGTGCAGTCCACTCAGGAGGTACTCGGTTGCCCGCGGCGATGTAGGGCTCGTACATCGCCATCAAGAACAGTGCGACGCCGAAGATGGCGCCGATCACCATTAGTGGGCGGCCAACGGGGAGTCGATAGGGTCGCTCGTGTTGCGGATGTGTGCTTCGCAGCTTGGCGATGCCGAGCACCACGACCGCGAACACCAGCGCGAACGATGCCCCCGATGTGCTGACGATCACGCCGATGGCGTTGCGACCGAAGAGGGCACCGATGGCGCCCACGATCCCTACGAAGACCACCGCGACTGTGGGAGATCCGTACCTCGGGTGCACGCGCCCGAACACCGGAGGGATCATGTACGCCCGACCCAACGAGAAGATGACGCGTGTAGAGGCGAAGAAGATCGCGTTCCACGTGGTGATCAGGCCGCATAGGCCCGCGAACAGAACAAGCCGGCCCATGAAGGCAGATTCAAACGCGGCTTCTAGAGCTCCGGCTACGGGCAGGTCGAAGGCCAGGAGCTCCGCCCGTGGCAAGCTCACCGCCGCCGCGAGGATCACCAGGCAATAGAAGACGATCGACAGGCCGATCGAAAGGGCCATTATCTTTGGCAGCAGGCGCAGGTGGACGCCCTCCGCCAGCTCTCCCATCGCCTGCGGAATGGTGTCGAAGCCGGCCAAAAAGAAGGGGGTCGCGGCCATGACGGTCAGGATTCCGAACACCACTCCGCCCGAGGTGGCTCCGACGAACGTGGGCTCCAGATTCCCGAAGTCGCCGCCGATCAGCGCCACGCTCACGAAGACCGCGGTGGCGGCCAGCAGCGTCACCGTCATGATGTCCTGGAAGCGTGTGGTGGTCTTGCCGCCGCGGTAGTTGATGATCGTGATCATGCCCATCAACGATAGGCCCAGGACAAGGTCCCACAGACGTACATCGGCACCCAGAACTGAATAGACCACGGGCCCACCGAAGCCCGGCATGATCGCCGATAGGAGCCACCCGATCGAAACTGCCTCGAAGCTCGTCGTCGAGATGTAGCTGTAGGCGAGCAGCCATCCAGTCGCGAAGCTGAGGCGTGTTCCGTAGGTTTCGTAGACGTAGGCTACCTCTCCACCGGAGACCGGGTACATGCCGGCGATCTCCGCGTAGCAGAGCCCGATCAGCAAGATCACGGCGCCGCCGCCGGCAAACGCCAGGATCGAGCCGATCGAGCCGGCGGCGCCCAGCCAAGAGCCCATGACCGTGATCCAACCGACGCCGACGATGGTGCCGAACGAAAGGCTGAACAGCGACCAGAGCTCGATGTCCTTCTTCAGCGTGGCGCGTTCGACGCTCACCGGGCGACGCCGCTCGGCCGCCACCATCGCCGGCCGGGGAGACACGCCCGCTGGCGATTGCGGGCCGACATCAATACTGCGTCGGCGTGGCCGACAGCCCCAGCATCTCGCGTGCTTGCGCCGGGGTGGCGATCTCACGATTGAGCTCGTGCGCCATGCGCCCGGCCCGCTCCACCAGCTGCCGATTGCTGGTGGCCTTCTCGCCTCGCCGGTAGTAGACGTTGTCCTCGAGCCCGACGCGCACGTGCCCGCCCATGATGAGCGACAGCGTCGTCATGGGCGGCTGGTGTGCGCCGATTCCCGAGCACAGCCACACAGATCGCTCGGGAAACTCACGTACGATCTGCACGACGTTGTCGACCGTCGGGAAGCTCGAGGTCTGGTAGCCCATCACGGTCTGCACCCAGTAGGGAGGCTCGATCAGATCCTGGTCGATCAGGTCGCGAATCACCCAGCCGCACCCGGGATGATAGGTCTCCAGCTCCGGCTTGATGCCGCGCTGCTTCATCTGTCGGGCAAAGTGCGAGATCTGCTCATAGGTGAACGGGGCGCAGCCGTCGTAAACGATCTCCGGGCGCGGGTGGGGGAGCGGCTCGGTACGCGGCTTGAGCCTGAACTTCCCCATATCGGGCGCCAGATTCAATGAGGCAATCTCCGGATTGGCGTCGAGGCAGGAAAGACGCTGCTCGTTGTCCATCCATAGGTCGCCGCCGGTGGTGTTGTTGATGATGATGTCCGGGCACCGCGCGCGGATCTTGCTGTTGTAGTCGAGCCACACGTCGGTCGTCGTGGCGCCCTTCCAGAGGGTCTCGGGATCTCGGGCGTGGATGTGCACCATCGATGCGCCGACGTCATAGGCTTCTCCGACCGAATCGGCGACCTCTTCGGCGGTCTCCGGGAGCGCGGCGCAGTACTCCTTTCCCTGGATTCCGCCGTTCGCTGCCAGGCAGATGATCACCGGTGGCATGCCAGCCGCCAGCTGGCGCATGTAGGCGTGCGCGTCACCGTAGTTCCAGGTATCGGTCATTCGACTCTCGTTCTCCATCCCGGGCGCATATAAGCAGGATCGGGGTAGCGGTAGAAGCCCTCGCCGGATTTCTCACCGAGTTTGCCGTTTGCGATCATGTCGTGGAGCAACTGCGGCGGACGGTCGGACGGATCGCCGCTGGTCTCGTAATACACCTGCTCGATGTCGCGCACCACGTCGAGGCCGATCTGATCCATCGCGCCACAGGGCCCGATCGGCGTGTTCCAATCCAGCATCCAGCCGCGATCGATATCCTCCGGCGTGGAGTATCCCTGGTCGAGCAGGAACAGCACCTCCTTCTTGACCGCCCGCCAAACACGATTGCTGACGTAGCCCTAGATCTCTCGGCTGGCAACAATCGGCACCAGACCGAGACGCGCTACGAAGGCGACGAGCTGTTTGACCCTCGCCGGATCCGTTCCTGAGTGACCCATGATCTCGACCTTGAGGTCATCGGGTGGGCCGAAGTTGAAGTTGAGGAAATTGGCCGGGCGCCCGGTTGCCGGTGCGAGCGTCGACGCCGGCAGCGAGGACGTGTTGGACACGATCAGCGCGTCGGCCGGAGCATAACGGTCGATCTTGGCGAATACCTCACGCTTCAACTCGAGCCGCTCGTCAACCGTCTCGATCACCAGCGGGCTATCGGCGACGCAACTAGCGAGCGAGTCGCTGGGCGCGAGCAGTTGCGCCGACTGGTCAAGTGCCTCTGACGATAGCCGACCGTCCGCGACACGCTCGCGAACGAGCTGCTACACGGCGTCAACCGCGTCTTCAAGTGCCACCGGGTCGGTGTCGAAGATGCGCACCCCTACGCCGCGTATGACGCATCCGAAGGCGATGCGCCGTCCCATCGTCCCGGCGCCGATGATCGAGGCCGAATCCGGTGTATGCATGTTCGTCCTCCGTGTCGCCGATCGGTGATCGCTTTGCCGGCGCCTACAAGGCCGCTCGGAAGCCCGACGAACGCCGCAATTGACCATATACAAGACCGACGGGGGAGTCGCCGCTGGCGGCGGTCTTGACGGACAGGGATTGTCGGCCGTACTCTGCTACTGAGACGCGATCTCAACAGCGAGTCGATCTCGCTGGCAATTTTCTTCATCAACCATGCTGCGGCAGGTTCTACCGGCCGCGCACCGGCGGCTCGGGGCGGCAATCGGATGCTGAGTTCCTACATCATCACACTGAGGGAGGGCCTAGAGGCTTTTCTGATCATCGCCATTAGCCTCGCGTACCTCCGCAAGAGCGGGCGCGCGAAGTTGGTGCCGGCGATCTACTGGGGCGTCGCTGCCTCGGTGGCGGTAAGCATCATTGCCGGTGTGTTGTTCGCTCGGGCCGCGAACCAGGCACTATGGGAAGGAATCCTGGCGCTGGTGGCGGCCATCATGGTGGCCTCGTTGACGGTCCACATGTGGCGCACGGCGAAGCATCTGAAGGGCAACATCGAGCAGCACTTGAACGATGCGGCGCGCAACGACGGGCGCGGAGCCCTCCTCGGTGTGTTTGTCTTCACGCTGTTCATGATCACGCGCGAGGGCATGGAGACGGCGCTCTTGATGAACGTGCTGTTCCGTCAGATTCAATCGATCCCGCTCATCGTTGGAGCCATGGCCGGGCTCCTGACCGCTGCGAGCGTCGCCTGGCTGTGGTCGCGCTACGGCCATCGGGTCAACCTGGCTTTGTTCTTCCAGGTCACTGCCGTCTTCCTGCTGGTCTTCGTCGCGCAGCTGCTGATCTACGGGTTCCATGAGCTCACCGAAGCTAACGTCCTGCCCTACAGCGAGCCATTGCACTGGGCGACCGAGCCCTACGGCCCTGACGGACGCTACGGTCGGTACATCACTTACATGCTGGTGGCCATGCCACTAGCCTGGTTGACCTACGCCTCTCTCCGGCACCGACGGACGTTTCCGGCCGCCTGATTCTCGCTACTTCCACTGGCCGGCGCCGGAGACGGCCGGCGGAATCGGCCCGTCTGCGGCGTTGCTCCTCCTCGAAGATGGGCAAACATCGTCTCGTCGTCGCGCCTGGCATCCGGACCCATTTCGCCACCACGATATGCAACGATCATCTGTTACAGGACACTAGAATGGCCGTTTCGGGCCGTGCCTCCGCGCGGGCCCGTGAATCGGGGAGGCGAGGTGGATCGGCGACTGCTGTTCGTGCGCTGGGGATTCGCCGCGCTGTTGGTGATCAGCGTCGCGCAGCTGGGCTGGTGGATGCTGGACCAGGTGTGGTTTACCGACGAAGTGCGCTCCCAGCTCGCCAGGCTGCATGAGGAGCGCCTGGCGATCGCCGAGGCCCTGCTCGGGGCCGGCGTTCCCGACGCCGAGGTCGAGAGCCTGATCGATGACGTCCACGTTCGTGATGGCGTTGCGGAGCTCGACCGGACCGTCCTGCCACGCCTGGAGACGCAGCGTCGAGGCCGCTTGAATCGTTACCTCTGGGAGGGAGCGTTCTTCCTCGCGGTTCTCCTGGCGGCGCTGTCGATGATCGCGCGGGTGCTGCGCCAGGAAGCCCGGCTGCGCCGCCGACAGGACAATTTTCTGGCAGCAGTCAGCCACGAGTTCAAGAGCCCGCTCGCGGCCGCGCGAGTGGCGGCCGACACTCTGGCGCTTCGTGACCTGGACCGCGAAGGCCGCCAGCGACATGTCGAGCGGGTCCTACGGGGATTGGAGCGACTGCAGGCGATGGTCGACAACCTGCTCGAGAGTGCCCGAATCGAAGAGGGGGCACTGACGCTCTATCGGACCCAGCTATCGGTCGGGCTTGCTCTCGATCCGCTCCTGCCAGGGTTCGTCGAGAGAGCTGCCGCCCGCGGCATCGCGTTCGAGGTGCAGATCCCGGAATCGCTCGCCATCTTGGCGGATGAGACGGCGCTGCGGACAGTAGTTCGTAACCTGCTCGAGAACGCCTTCGAGGCGGTTCGCGATACACCGGTCGACCCGAGCGTGGGCCTGTCGGCGACCTCGGCAGCCGGCGAAGTTGTCGTGGAGGTCGTCGACAACGGTCGCGGATTCGAACCGAGCGCTACCGAGAGTCTGTTCGACAAGTTCTACCGGCCGGGCGACGAGCTGCGCCGCTCCGGACGCGGGGCCGGTCTCGGACTCCACATCGTGCGGGCTCTGATGCTGTCGTCCGGGGGACGCATACAGGGACGTTCCGCGGGGCCGGGCCACGGCGCCGAGTTTCGCACCTACTGGCCGCCAGCGGCCAAGGTCTGAGCGACTTTCCGATGCGATTATGAGAATCTTCCACGCAAGGCAGCAAGTTGCTGTGGAACCCTCTGGGCGAGTCCAACCGACTCGCGGCGGCGGTCCTTCTTCCGATACCGCAGCATGACACTCTCGATCGAGGAGAACTGAGATGGTCCGTATTCGCGTCGCGGTAGCCGCCGCGCTGGTGCTTTCGGCTTGGGGACCGCTTAACGCCAATCCACCGCAGGCAGCCGGTCAGTCGCCGGTAATGCGGTCTGCCTACCACGATTACCGAGTGGTGACCGTTGTCGAGGCTCTCGAGCACCCCTGGTCGATTGCCTTCCTCCCCGGTGGCGACATGCTGGTCACCGAGCAGGCCGGCCGGCTGCGGATCGTGCGCGACGGAGCGCTGGTCGCCGACCCGGTAGAGGGGGTGCCCCAGGTCCTCTATCAGGGACAGGGCGGGCTCATGGATGTGGTGCCGCATCCTGACTTTGCCGCGAACCGGCTGCTGTATCTGAGTTATTCCAAGCCAGTCGGCGACGGCTCCGAAGCCACTAGCGCCGTGGTTCGCGGGCGCTTCGAGAACGACCGCCTCACCGACGTCGAGGAGATTTTCGAGGCCGACAGCAGAGGACGGGGCCACTACGGTTGCCGCCTGGCGTTCGATGCCGAGGGCTACCTCTTCATCACGGTCGGCGATCGTCAGGTTCCATCGACCGGCGATCTCGAGGCTCACCCCGCCCAGGACGTCTCCAACAACCACGGCACGACGAACCGGCTCTACGACGATGGCCGCGTGCCCGACGACAACCCGTTCGCCGGCCAGGAGGGGGCGAGGCCGGAGATCTGGAGCTACGGGCATCGCAACGCCCAGGGTCTGGTGATCCACCCCGACACCGACGACGTGTGGATCACTGAGCACGGGCCGCAGGGCGGCGACGAGGTCAATCTCGTGCTTGCCGGAAAGAACTACGGATGGCCGGTGGTCGGCTACGGCGTGAACTACGGGACCGGTCTGGCGATTCACGAGGGGACGATGCGGGAAGGGGTACAACCCCCGGCGCATGTCTGGGTGCCGTCGATCGGGGCGTCAGGCCAGATGATCTACACCGGTGACCGGTTTCCGGGCTGGCGCGGCAGCATGTTCGCTGGCGGTCTGTCGGGAGAGCAACTGGCACGGCTGACACTAGACGGCCAGAGCATCGATCTCGAGGAGACGCTGCTGTTCGGGATGGGTCGCGTCCGCGACGTTCGCCAGGGACCGGATGGCTACATTTACATCGCCATCGATGGCGAGGAAAGAGCTGATCTGACCCCGGTGTACCGGTTGGAGCCCGTCGAGGAATAGCTCTCGCACGCCTCGGGCTGCTCAAGCTCGCCACTACTCCGTACGAGTTGCAAGAGCAGCAGCTCCGGTCGCTCCTGGAGGCCGCGGCAAGACAGACGCACCGTGGCCCCCTCGGCGAGGAGGTGTAGGTGAGATGAAGTTGACAGCGGCGGAAATCGAAGCTGCGAAAAGTTCGACCTTCTTCAGTAGCAGGGACGACTCGTGGGGGCGAGGCGATAGCCTGTGACCGGCCGCGTCAGTTGCGCAGTTGCGCGGCGCGACCTTGACGCCCGGACACGGTGGTTGGCTAGAACCCCGTTCGCGGACTGACTGCAGCATCGCCCTCCGGGCACTGGAAGACCTGGCGGACTGGCTCGGTTTTGCCGAGGAGGACGATGACGGCATCGAGGACTACCTACGTGCGCTCGGACAGGAGAAGGTCGCCATCTTCAAGCGAGCCGCCTATTGACCCACCACATTTTCACCATGGCCTGCTAGCCGAGTACCGGGTTCCGTAGCGCTACCAGAGGGGTGTCGGTGAAAGAGCAACTAGTAAAACTTCGGAAGAACAAGAAGTTCATGGTGGAGATCCTGGAGGGCAGAATCGCCGGGCTTCTCGAGGACGCCGAGGACGGTTTCTTCGCTGACGACGGCGGCTGGATATTCGATCTGTACAGATTGCTCAAGAAAGCAGATGAATTGAAGGCGTTCGAGCATCTCAAGTTCGACGGTTGGGACGAGGAAACCGACAATCGAGCGAGCATCCTCTACATCCCGTGAGTCCCACAACTGTGGGCTTTGGGAATTGCGCCTGCCGTCGCCACCGACGATCTCATCAACATCGTCGTGTGGACGCCACGATGATCGACGGCGAGATTCGCTATCGACGTCAGTAATGTGCCAGCAGGCCCGGAGCGGGTCGGAGAAGAAATCCAGCTCGCACCTCATCGCGTACCGATAGTTGCGCCGGACCGCGTCGTTGTCGACGCCGAGCTCGTCGACGATCGCCTGCAGATCGTTGACCAGCTCGCCGAACGCGGTGCCCGAGTATGTCTCCACCCAATCTCGATACGGGTTGTTGGCGTGATCGGCGCTTGCGATCTCCTGACCCAGGTAGCGGTAGAGGCGCATGCAGGGCGTCATCGCGGCGACGATCTCGTCCACTGTGCCGGTCCATGCAGTGCGTGTCAGGAAATCCGTGTATGCGGAGGCCGCGGGCGATGGCTCCACGGCGTCGAGGTCGATGCTGAGTGTCTTGGCGAAACTGGCGTGTAACTCCAGCTCGTCGAGGACCCCGCCCATGAGGCGATGAAAGCGGCGTACGAGCTCGAGCCGGTCTGAGCATTTGGCGGCGCCGAGCGCGTAGGCACCCATGAAGGCGCGAAGAAAAAACGCATCCTGAGCGACGTACCGGCGGAAAGCCTGCTTGTCGAGAGTTCCATCGGCGAGGCCGCCAACGAACGGGTGCTCGAGACAGGCCTGAGCAAGGTCAAGGTTCTGCCGCCACAGCGACTCGTGCAGCGGAAGGGCACCCGTCATCGCAGCCAATGCCCTGACGAGCCCGGTCGGCTACGGTTCACAGCATCAACTCCATATCGACCCAGCCCACCGGGTGGCCGCGGGACTGGCCACCCCACCTCCGGCGTCGGTTCTCCTGTGCGATACGCTCAGCATTCGCCCTCGTCGAGCCTCCTTGGATTCGACTCAGTCGCGCGCGCCATGATATGCAACGGATTCCTGACTCAACACCCTACTAAGACGTTATGGAAGCACCGGATACTAGCGCGGCAACGAATGACGAGATCGAGCTGCTGTTCCGGCACGAGTCGCGCCGTCTGATTTCGGTCTTGACGCGCATCCTGGGCCCGCACAACCTTGCTCTGGCAGAGGATGTCGTTCAGGAGTCGTTCGTGCGCGCCATGGACAGCTGGGCGCGCAAGGGGATTCCGGACAACCCGAGTGCCTGGTTGTTGACCACCGCTCGCAATCGCGCCATCGACGTGATCCGACGCGAGCGCACGCGGCCCACCTTCGCCAGCGACCTGGCCGTCTACCTCGACAGCGAGTGGACGCTGTCGCCGACGGTCGACGAGGCTTTCCAAGAGGACGGCATTCGCGATGACCAGCTGCGCATGATCTTCATGTGCTGTCATCAATCGCTAACCCCTGAGAACCGCACCACACTCATCCTCAAGACTCTGTGCGGGCTCAGCGTCCCGGCAGTCGCGCGCGCCCTGCTCACCACCGAATCGACCCATCAATAAACGTCTGTACCGAACGCGTCGTCAGGTACGAAGCCTGGAGTTCGTCATACCCCCAGAGGAAGAGCGGGCAGGGGCGCTGGCCACCGTTCACACCTCGCTGTACCTGCTGTTCAACGAGGGGTACCTGTCGACCAGCGATCAGCCGATTCTCACGCACCTCTGTCGCGACGCGCTGGGGCTGACGATCCTTCTAGCGGAGACCCCTGCGCTCGCCAGCAGCGACACCGTCGCTCTTCTTGCGATCATGCGGTTCAACACGGCTCGGCTGCGATCGCGGCTCGACGATGCCGGGCGTCTCGTTCCGCTGGATCAGCAGGATCGATCGCTGTGGGACCAGGAGTTGATCGGCCTCGGATATGGCGATCTCGCCCGAGCCTCGGCCATGGGAGCGGTCGCCGCCAGCCGCTTTCACCTCGAAGCGGCGATCGCTGCGCGCCATTGCTCGGCGCCAACGTTCGCAGAGACCGACTGGGAGTCGATCTGCCGTCTGTACGACCGGTTGCGGGAGGTTGCGCCAGCGCCGTTGGTGGAGCTCAATCGGGCGGTGGCGATCTCGTACCGAGACGGGCCAGAGGCAGCGATTCCGTTGGTCGACTCCATTCACGAGGAAGGCAGGTTGACGCATAGCCATGCAGTCGCCGCCGTTCTCGCCAACCTGTACGCGCGAGCCGGCTACGAGGAGCCGGCCCGCACGTTCCTGGACCAGGCGCTATCGCAGGTGCGCACCGAGCACGAGCGCGAGTTCATCGCGCAGCAGGTGCGACGCGCCGGCAGCCGAGACTAGTGCAGGAGCACTAGTGGCCCGCCACACTTCCGCCACGGCCGGTTAGCCCTCGGGCATCGACATCACCGGCCTGACCAGCACCGCACCGTCGGGGTGGTGGTTGAGGAACGGGCAGCCCTCGGCTGCCGAGGCGGCCTCCTCGAGCGAGCTGGCGGCGATGACCGAGTAGCCGCCGATCAGTTCCTTCACCTCGGCCATTCGTCGTGTCGGTGGCGAACCCATCACCATCGCGCCTCAGGGCGACGCCTTCCGGCAGCAGCGGCGCCCCCGGACTGCGCAGCTGCCCAGAGGCCTCCAGCTCCTTGAACCAGGCGCCCCATTCCTGCATTACCGCCTGCATCTGCTCCGGTGTTCGCTTGTCTCGCCAGTTGGGGTCGCCGCCCTGGTAGAGCAACAAGTAGTCCGCCATTTCTGACCTCCTTCGGTGTGGATCCGGTGGAATCTGATCTCATACTTGGATGACGGTCAGCGCCGGCAGAATAGGACATGGCGCGCATGATGCCGTTCACATAAAGTACGGCCCCACGCACCCGGACGCTCCTACCGCTGCCGCGGCGAGCGCCCCGATCACCCAGATCGGTCTGGCAAACAACCTGGAGGCGGCGATGACCCCACGATACGCGGGCGGCGCAGGTCGGAAGGCAATCGCGCTGGTCATGCTGACCCTGCTTCTGGGCGCCGGACAGCGAGCAGCCGACTCGGTCACCCGTGAGGACTATGCGCGCGCCGAGCGCCTGCTGGGCTGGAACGCCACGAAGCTCGTCCACAACTACCCGGTGTCGCCCCAGTGGATCGACGACACCGATCGCTTCTGGTACCGCAAACAAATACCGAGCGGCGACGAGTTTGTCTACGTCGATCCGGAGGCCAACCAACAACGCGCCGCCTTCGACCATGTGCGGTTGGCCGCCACCCTCTCGGCGAACTCCGGTCATGCGTACGATCCCTATCAGCTGCCGTTCGAAAGCATCGAGCTGCTCGACGACGCCCAGACGCTGCGCTTCTGGGAGGTGCTCGAGCGACCGGAGGGGGAAGAAACGTCCGATCGCGGGACCGACGACGAGGCGACCGCGGAGGGTGCCGAGGCGAGTCCGCCGGAGCGCCGGTGGACCTGTGACCTGACGAGCTACGAGTGCTCGGGACCGGAGGACTTTGCCGCCGACCCGGAAGACGAGGTTCGTTCGCCCGACAAGCGCTGGGCCGCCTTCACGCGAGACGAGAACCTGTGGGTGCGCGACCTGGAGTCGGGCGCGGAGACCCAGCTCAGCGAGGACGGCGAACAGCACTACGGCTACGGTCAAATTGCCGAGGGCTGTTGCTCGGAGATCACCTCCCGTCGACGCGAGACGAAGCTACCTCCGGTGGTGTTTTGGTCGCCTGACTCCACCAAGATCGCCACCACGCGACTCGACGAGCGTGATGTCGGTCAGATGCACCTGATCGAGACGCATCTGGGACGACCCATCCTGCACAGCTATCGCTACGCGCTTCCTGGCGACGAGATCGTTCCAACATATCGAGCGTGGGTATTCGATGTCGTCTCGCGTACTGGCGTGGAGTTGCAGAGCCCAGCCATCGAGGAGCACTGGCCCCGTGAGGTGGGGATGCGTTGGGCTGCCGACGGCAGCAAGGTCTTCTTTCCGCGCGAGCACCGCGGCCACCAGCGAATCACGCTGTATGGCGCCGATCCGGCAACTGGGGCCAGCCACGTGGTGCTCGAGGAGACCGCCAATACGTTCGTCGACCTCAATGTCTCGTTCAGTCCCGACGGTGGCGATTGGCGCGTCGTGGGCAACGGCGAACAGGTGGTGTGGTGGTCGCAGCGAAGCGGTTGGGGCCATATGTACCGGTTCGATGGCTCCGGCGAGGGGCTGATCAACCAGGTCACCAGCGGCGCTTGGGTAACGGCGCGAATCCACCACCTGGCCGACGATGGGTGGCTGTACTTCGAGACCTACGGCAAGGAACCAGATCTCTACCCGTACGCGGCGCAGCTGTACCGAGCCCAGATCGACGGGTCGCAGCTACAGCGCGTCACCGCCGAGGACGCGCACCACGCCATCGGCATGTCAAAGTCGGGCAACTTCGTGGTCGACACCTACTCGATGCGCGACACCGCACCGGTAACCGTGCTGCGACGTGCCGACGGGCAGGTCCTGCGTATCCTGGAAGAGGCAGACATAACGGCGCTCGAAGCAACCGGCTGGCACCCGGCGGTGCCCTTCCAGGTGAAGGCACGCGACAACGTGACCGACCTGTACGGCTTTCTCTACTTTCCTTCCAACTTCGACGCCGAGGCGAGCTACCCGCTCATCGATTACATCTATCCGGGCCCGCAGATCGGCGCTGTCGGAGAGCGTGGCTTCACCGCCAATCCGCGCGGCTTCGCGCAAGCGCTCGCCGAAGTCGGTTTCATCGTCTTTCAGATCGACGCCACGGGCACACCGTTCCGCTCCAAGTCGTTCCACGACGCCTACTACGGCGACATGCGCGACAATGGGCTGCCCGACCACATACAAGCGATCAAGCAGCTCGCCGTGCGGTACCCACAGATCGGCCTCGACCGGGTGGGCATCTATGGTCACTCCGGCGGCGGGTTCTCCTCTACCGACGCCATCCTGAGATTCCCCGACTTCTACAAAGTGGCGGTTTCGGGTGCGGGCAACCACGACCAGCGAAGCTACTCCTGGGGTTGGGGAGAGAAGTACCACGGCCTGCTGGAGGAGCTTCCCGGCGGCGGCGACAATTTTGACGCGCAAGCCAACCACCTGATGGCCGAGAAGCTGGAAGGCAAGCTGCTGCTGACATACGGCTCTCTCGACGACAACGTGCACCCCAACGCGACGTTGCTGCTGGTGGATGAGCTCATCAAGCACAACAAGGACTTCGACATGCTGGTGATGCCGAACCGCAATCACGGCTATGCCAGCGAGCCCTACGTCATTCGGCGCACCTGGGATTATTTCGTCGAGCACCTGCTGGGCCAGGAGCCGCCGGGGGGCTTCGAGATCCGGCGGCCGCAGTCGTAGTGGTTGCCTTGTTGGTGATACGCCGCGAAGCTGTCGACTGACTGATCATGGCACTACACTTCACGACCGCGGAGCTCGAGGCCCGCCGCGCGGCGTTGACCGGGCGGATGCACGACATCGGCCTCGACGGGCTGCTGATGTTCCGCCAGGAGTCGATGTTCTGGCTCACCGGTTACGACACGTTCGGGTACGTGTTCTTTCAATGTCTCGTGCTCACTGCCGACGGCCGTTTGGCGCTGATCACCCGAGCGCCCGATCTTCGCCAGGCGCAGAACACCTCGAACATCGAGGACATCAGGATCTGGGTGGATCGTGGCGACGCCAGCCCGGCGGATGCGCTGCGCGACCTGCTAGACGAGCTCGGGCTCGCGGGGACTCTTCTCGGGGTGGAGTACGACGCCTACGGGCTCACCGGGCGCAATGCGCTGCGGCTTAACTCGGCGCTGCAGGGCTTCGCCTCGCTGGACGACCGCTCCGAGATCGTGTCGGAGCTGCGGCTCGTCAAGTCGCCGGCGGAGATCGAGTACGTGCGGAAGGCGGCCAAGCTAGCCGACGACGCATTAGAGGCGGCTTGGGAGCTGGCACATCCGGGGGCCGATGAGGCGGAGATTCTCGCCGCCATGCAGGGGGCGGTGTTCCGCGGCGACGGCGACTATCCCGCCAACGAGTTCATCATCGGCTCGGGTCCGGATGCATTGCTCTGTCGGTATTTCTCAGGCCGGCGGAAGCTCGATTCCGCGGATCAGCTCACCTTGGAGTTCGCTGGCGTGTACCGCCACTACCACTCGGCGTTGATGCGCACGATCCCCATCGGAAGGGTGCTGCCGCAGCATATGACGATGCATGGCGTGTGCACGGAGGCGCTATCGGCCTGTGTCGACGCGTTGGTGCCGGGCGGGACCCTCGGCGAAGTGTTCGATGCCCATGCGCGCGTCATGGACGAGCGCGGCTACACGCACGCACGACTCAACGCCTGCGGCTATTCGTTGGGTACGACTTTCGCGCCGAACTGGATGGACTGGCCGATGTTGTATCGCGGGAATCCGGTGGTGCTGGCTCCGGGGCAGGTGTACTTCATGCATATGATCCTGATGGACAGCGATAGCGCGCAGGCGATGACCCTGGGCGAGACCTTCCTGATAACCGAGGCTGGCAACGAGCGTCTCGGCCGCCTCTCGATGGGTCTGGTGACTGGATAACACCGCCTCGGGTTCGGGCCGGGACGAGCCGGCCTGGCTCGCTAGATTTGCCTCCCGGACGTCGCCCGGATAGCCTTGCCGCTCCTCGTCTTTCCGTCTTTCGAGCACGACATCTGAGGAGAGCGTATGCTCCGCAAGCGCGTCATCATTCTGGGCGCCGCCGGCCGCGATTTCCACAACTTCAACACCTATTTTCGCGGCAACGACGGCTACGAAGTCGTGGCGTTCACGGCGACCCAGATCCCCGATATCGAGGGCCGCACCTACCCGGCCGAATTGGCGGGCGATCTTTACCCCGAGGGGATTCCGATTCGTGCCGAGGACGAGTTCGAGGCGCTGATCCGCGAGCACGATATCGACGAGGCCGTGTTTGCCTACAGCGATGTCTCACACGAGTACTTGATGCACCTGGCGTCGCGCACGACCGCCGCGGGCGCCGATTTCCGGCTGATGGGCATGAAGACCGGCACGGTGAGTGCCGCGGTTCCGGTGGTGTCGATCTGCGCCGTGCGTACGGGTTGCGGCAAGAGCCAGACGACCCGCCGGGTAGTGGACGTACTTCAAGAGCTGGGCAAGAAGGTCGTCGTCATCCGCCATCCGATGCCCTACGGTGACCTCGTGAAGCAGCGTGTGCAGCGCTTCGAAACGCTCGAGGACATGGACAAGCACGAATGCACCATCGAGGAGCGCGAGGAGTACGAGCCGCACGTGCGCCGCGGCGCCATCGTCTACGCCGGGGTCGACTATGGCGCCATCGTTGCGGAGGCCGAGAAGGAGGCCGAGATCATCGTTTGGGACGGCGGCAACAACGACCTGCCGCTAATCGCCCCCGACCTTGAGATCGTCGTCGTCGACCCGCATCGGCCGGGCCATGAGGTCAGCTACTACCCGGGCGAGGCGAATCTGCGTCGTGCGGATATCGTAGTGATCAACAAGATGGATAGTGCGGCGCCGGAGAACATCCAGGAGGTGCGCGAGAACATCGCTGCGTGCAACCCTGGTGCGCTGGTGATCGATGCGGCCTCGCCACAGTTCGTCGACGGTGCGGAGGAGATCGCCGGCAAGCGTGTGCTTGTCATCGAGGACGGGCCGACGCTTACCCACGGCGAGATGGAGTACGGCGCCGGGGTCATCGCAGCGATGAAGTACGGCGCCGCCGAGCTCGTCGATCCGCGTCCGTTCGCCGTCGGCAGCATCGCCGAGACCTTCGCCAAGTATGACCAGACCGAGATGTGTCTGCCGGCAATCGGCTATGGAGACGAGCAGATCAACGAGCTGCAGGAGACGATCAATGCTACGCCCTGCGACCTGGTGTTGATCGCGACGCCGATCGATCTGCGCCACCTGGTGGAGATCAACGTCCCGGCCCTACGGGTGACGTACGAGCTGCAAGAGCTCGGCACGCCGACTCTGCAGCAACCCCTGGCACAGTTCGTCGATAACAACTGAGGCGCGCTCGTCGACCCGTCGATCGTGCTCGACGCCGCGCCCTCGGGCCCGTCAGGCCGGGTTGCGGCCACCAAGTCGCAGGATGGTCACCGTGCCGCCAACGCGATAGCCGAGCTTTAGCGCGAGGCCTTGCGACACGGGGTTTGCCGCGTTCCACTCCGGGATGACGCCACGTTCCAGGCAATCGTGTAGCAAGCGGGCGGCGACCGCGGTCGCCAGACCTCGACCTCTCCACGGCTCGGCGGTCGAGATCGCCACCTCGATTCGTTCGAGTGCGGCGGCGTACGAGCTTGCTACGCTAGCCAGCTGGCCGTCATCAGTGACGGCCACACAGCCGGCGCCCGACTCCACGAGCGCATCCGGCGACTCGTATACGTCCATGCCGTTGGGCGACAGATCTGGCCCGAGGGCCGCGGCGTCGGCCCGCGTAAGGGGCCTTACCTCGAAGCCCTCCGGTATCTCGCTTGCCAACCGCAAGAGCGCTGCGGCGTCGAGCCCGGAGGGGTCGAAGCCTTGCATCGGATCCGGCACGGCTCGGTGTCCATGGATCGCGACGATGCGACGACGCCAAGGCTCGCCAGCGTAGACCAACTCGACCGGGCCGGCGGCACCACGGACTAGCACTTCGCCTGCCACGCTTTCAGCGTCGCCCCCGAAGATGCTGTAACAGCCCACGCGCAGCATGGCGGCGGCCAGACTCGATTCACAAGCATGGTCAATAGATCCCACCCGACCCTCCAGAACGGCGTCGATGACCGCACGGAGTTCGGTATGCTCGTGAAACAAGTTCCACACCGCGGCGGGGGCGCGCCGCTCGGACTCCTGGAATCGACTCACATGTGATCCCCGGTCGACCCCCCATCAAGATCGGCCTCGCTACGGCGCCCGACCCGAATGGAGGAAGGAAGCAACATGAACCTGCGTAAGCTGACGCTGTGTGTGTCCTGTATCGGTGTCGTGCTGCTGTCTGCTTCCGCGCTGCGCGCTCAGCAGTCGCGCGGGGTGGCCTTTACCAAGAAGGTCGATGTGTTCGGGGTGCCGATCTACGCCACCAACACCACCGGCAACGACAAGCTGCTGCACGCGGCAGGCGTGTTGGCACAGTACATCGACAACGACGAAGACGGTGTGCCCGACAACCCGAAGATCATGCAAGCGTTGCTCGACCAGGGTGGGGCCATCGCCATGACGAAGACGCAGGGCGAGACCCGGGGCATGCCCCGGAGCGAGCGCCCGCGCGGCCAGGGTCTCTACGACGAAGAGACCCGACCGGGCGTGAGAGCCCGAGGCGTGTTTGATACTGCTCTGGAAGAGATTCTGCACATGGTGTCGGACTATGGATGGGGCGGCGCCTACCCCTCGGTGTTCGGTCGCGTACCGGGTACCGAAATCGCCAACGCGATGGATCTGGCACGCGGCGGGCGGTTCCTCGGGGTTCCCGACGAGTATCCGGATGGCGCCTGGTACTCGTACTACGACGAGACATGCGACTACGATTGCATGGCCTCCGAGTACATCTACTGGGCGTTCACGTCGTTTCTCGGCGCGCAGGATCTCCCGGGGCGCCTCGATCAGATCGGCCAGGAATGGCGGCTCAACACGAGGGAGATGCTGAGGCTGGGCGACGCCGCCGTGTTTGCCATCCTCAGCAATCCGGAGTACCGCTTCCCGTCCGTGGCGCCGGACGGTGAGTACACGGGCATGAAGCTCGAGATAGAGGCCTACACGCACCACGAGTAGCGCCGGCGAGCTCGTACACCCTGCTAACGGTCGCCGATCCTCTTGCGCGGCATCATCTCGTCGCGCATGGCCGCGTGGTAGACGAACGTTGCAATGATCGCGGCGTTGCGCTGCAGGGCTGCTTCGGTGACGTAGTCCACCACGTCCATGCTCGAGTGAATCTGCGTAGTGTGATACTGCAGCGGATCTTGGATCCACTCGAAGGCCGGGATGTTGACCGCGTTGAAGCCCAGGTGATCGGTGCCGCCGGCGTTTTCCACGCTGGCGGTTTCAGCGCCCATCGCATGGAAGGGTTCCAGGTAACGCTCGAATATCGGGCGGATAGCCTCGTTGCCTTGGCCGTGGATGCCGCGGATGTTGTGGCCACTGTTGTCGTGGTTGAAGTAGACGGAGATTCGGTTCAGCTCGCCGAGGTCGGCACCGGTGTCCGGGTCGGCGACGTACTTGGCGAGGTACCCGCGGGAACCCAGATACCCCTGTTCCTCGCTTCCCCAGAGCGCCAGCCGGATTGTGCGGCGGGGCTCGACTCCGAGGGTCTTGAGGATGCGCATGACCTCCATGGTGGTAGCGGAGCCGGCGCCATTGTCCGCCGCGCCCGTACCACTGTGGTAGGAGTCGAAGTGGCCGCCGACCAATACCAACTCGTGGCTGAGATCGGTGCCGGGAATCTCGGCGATGATGTTCGTGTGGTACGTCGGGTCGGTGTAGAAGGTGACGCTCAGATGGAGCCTCAACGTGATCGCGGCGCCGCGCTCGATCATCCGTAGCATGCGCCCGTGCTGCTCCCTGCTGACGGCGAAATGCGGCACCGGTTTGAGGTCGCCCTGGCGTGTGTAGCGCTGTTGGTTGGCGTCGAGCACGCCGGGTCTCTTGTCGCTGCCGCGGATGACTGCGGCTACCCCTTCATCCAGGAGAAGCTGCTGACGCTCGAGCATCTCCGCAGCGCCTCCCCTTCTGCGACCCGGCGACGGCTCCAGGTCGGCATTGTCCAGGTTGTCGTCGTTGTCGGGAACGAGGTGGCTCTCGGCGTGGTCCAGTTGCTCGTCGGTGAACACGCCCTCGCGCCGCTTGCCCTGCGTGCGTACTTCCGGAGACAGTAAGATTCGGCCGCGTAGCTGACCTCGGAGGGCCCGTAGAGCTTCCAGCGAGGTGTAGTCCACCAGCAGCGGCTCGCCGATGACCTCACCGTCCGTGCCGCTCGTCCAGGCGTCGGGCAGGGCGTTGATGTTCATGTAGCGCGGCTCGACCATCTCCACGGAGTAGGACTCGATGTCCCAACCGCGCAGGTCGTCCCGGTAGGGATCGAAGTGGACGTTGTCGAGGCCCCATGACTCCAGCGTCTCCTTGGCCCACACGGCGGCCTCGTAGTACGCCGGATTTCCGGTAAGGCGCGGGCCGTAGACGTCGCTCAGGTAGATCAACGTGTCGAGCACTTGAGAGTGCTGAAACGCCTCCTCCTTGATTCGAGAGACGACGTCGACGTCGACAGGTTCCTGGGCGGTCGAGCTCGTCGCCAGTAGGGCTGCCACGAGCATCACCAGCGAACGACTAGCCATTTTTCTCTCCGTCGAGAGTCACACCGTATACCGATTCGGCCTCTGCGGCGCCGATGAAGCCGTTCTGAACATCGTCACGCACGCGCCCCGGATCGCGATCCTTCGGGTCGCCCCAGCCGCCTCCGCCCGCCGTACGCACGCTGACGCGATCGCCGCGGTTGAAGGGGCCGAGCCGGGCGAAGCGACCCGCGGTGACGCGCTCGCGGTCGCTGCCCTCCCACAGGACGACGGTGCTGACGCCGGCATGGCCGCCACCGAATAGCCCCCACGGCGGATGGAGGCTGTTCTCGTTGCTGGTCTGCACCAGGATGTCGTCCTCGAGCATCTCGTAGTCGCGGACGACGCCGAACCCGCCGCGGTACTTTCCGGCGCCGGCGCCCTCCGAGTTGAATGCGTAGCGTCGCATGAGGATGGGGTAGCGACCTTCGATCACCTCGACAGGGGTGTTGGGCGCGTCTCCGTCGCCGACGAAGATCGTACCGCTGGGTCCGTCATCGTGGGGCAGCGCGCCGCCGCCGCCGTCGACCGGCTCGGTGAGGATGAACGGCTTGCCGAGCCTGGGGTCCATGCGGTAGAAGCTGGCGCCGCACATCTGATACGAGCAGGCGGGACAAAGATCCGGAATCGCGACCGCCAGCGCGCGCACCACCAGATGAAGGACCATCTCGCCGACATAACCGTAGGAGTCGGTGGGCGCAGGGTATGACGGGTTGACCACCGTGTCCGCCGGGGAGGCGACGGTGATTGGGCGGAGATGGCCATGGTTCATCGGCTCCATAGGCATGAGCAGTGACTTGATCGCCACCTCGCCGAGCGCCTCGGTGCCGGGGCCGGGGTGATTGACCGGCCCCTTGGTCACCGGATCGGTGCCCTCCCAGTCGATTCGCAGCTCGTCGCCATCGACGATCACGGTGACCCGCATAGTGAACGGCTTGTCGGTCTCTACACCGTCGTGGTCCATGATCGTCTCGGCCTTGTATTCGCCGTCGGGGATGGCGGTTATCTCGCGCCGCATGCGGCGCTCCGACTGGTCGAAGACGGTCTCCATCGCGTCGCGCAGCCGGTCGGCGCCGTGACGACCACACAGCGCCTGGTAGCGACGGGCCCCCGTGCGACATGCCGCGATCATGGCGTTGAGGTCGCCCTCCACGATGCCGGGGAAGCGCACGTTGGCGAGGATCAAGCGGTGCAGCTCCCGGTTCAGCCTGCCGGCGTCGTAGAGCTTCAGGTGTGGAAACAGCAGCCCTTCCTGGTGGACATCGGTGGAGTCAGGGCACCAGCCGCCCGGCGTGATGCCGCCGATATCGGCCCAGTGGGCCATGATCGCCGAGAACGCCTCCAGGCGGCCGTCATGGAAGATCGGCATGTAGACCACGGTGTCGCTTATGTGGGTGCCGGTGTCGTATGGCTCGTTGCTCAGCAGGATGTCTCCATCGGCGAAGTCGTCGGCACCGATGACCTCGAGACCGCTACGCACGGTGCGTGGCAGACAGCCGATGAATCCCGGTAGACCCGAGCCATCGGCGAGCAGATGGCCGTGGTGTGAGCTGAGCCCGACCCCGAAGTCCTGCACCTCGTAGATGAGCGGGTTGTGGGCTGTTTTGATCAGGCTCACCATCATCTCGTCGGCGACGGCCTTGATGGCGCCGCGGATGACCTGCACGCTGATCGGGTCGAGATCTGCTTTCACGGAGGCCTCGTGTGAGATGCTCGGGTTTGGCCACCAAGGTGGCGGACGGCGGGTGCGCCGCTATTGCTACGCGTTGAAGGGGCCCCAGGTCAAGCGGAGGATTGCGCGCCGGTGAGCAAAGCTCCTGCCCGATACGCGCTGAAGGCTACTGTCGGGCTGCAGGTATTCCTTCTAGGGTGCGCGCCTTCCGCTGCCGGAACCAGACCCATAGACCCGGCGGTGTTCAACATTGCGTCGACCGTCGAGGTGATGATCGGCTGGGATCCGGCCACGCATGCCTCCAACGAGGTCAAGGCGACGCCGCTGATGTACGAGGGGCTGACCCGTTACGATCCGGCCACCGATACCGTACAGCCGCTGCTGGCGGAGAACTTCTTCGCCGCGCCGGACCGCATGCAGTGGACCTTCAGGCTACGGGAGGGCATCACCTTCCACACCGGCAGACGGCTGACGGCGCAGGCTGCCAAGGAAGCGCTCGACCGCACCATCGGGCTGGGGCTCGGATCCGCTTATATCTGGAGCTCGGTCGAGAGGATCGCGGCACCGGATCCGCTGACCCTGGTGTTTTACCTTCGCTACCCGGCGCCGATCGACCTGATCGCGGCGGCCGCCTACCAGGGGGAGATCTACGACGCGCGGGCGGCCCCCGCCGACGAGCTGGGAGACTGGTTTTCGGAGGGACGCGATGCCGGTACCGGGCCCTACACCGTTGATGCCTGGCACCGTGGACAGGAGATCGAGCTGCGGCTGAAAGCGTACGAGGGGTACTGGGGTGGGTGGGAGCCGCATCACTACCGCAACGTGGTGTTCCGCGTCGTGCGGGAGCCCAACACCGCAGCGCAGCTGTTGAACGCCCGGCAGCTTAGCTTCGTCGAAAAGCTGACCCCTCAGCTTTGGGCCACGTTCACCGACGACCCGGAGTTTCACACCACCTCGACCGCCTCCTTTCAGAACATGTTCATGCTGTTCAACATTCGGCGTGGCGCCCTGGCAGACAAGCGCGTCCGCCAGGCGATCTCGCACGGCATCGACTACGACGGCCTGGTGGCCGCATCGCACGGCGCGCTGTCACGAGCGCACGGCTTGATCCCCCACGGTATGCCGGGTGAGTCACATGGCCTGCCGTTGTACGACTACGACCCGGACAAGGCGGCCGCGCTGCTGCAGCAGGCGGGCTACGGACCCGGAGGCGAGACCCTCCGGCTCGAGCTCGGCTACCTTCCCGAAGAGCCGGAGGAAGCGCTGGCCGCGGCGGTGCTGAAATCCAATCTGGCGGCGCTCAACATCGTCGTGCAGTTGCGCCCAATGCTCTGGGAGTTGCTGTGGGCGACGGCAAAGGCACCCGATCCTGCCAAGGCCATCGACATGATGTTGATGATGTGGTGGCCTGACTACCCGGCGCCGCCGACGTGGTTCGCACCCCTGTTCGGCACCGAGGATCCGCCGCACTACAACGTGACGCGGTTTTCCGATCCCGAGCTGGACCCCATGATGGCCGAGGCGCAGCGGCTCCTCGGCGTCGATCGCGCGGCCGCGACCGAGCTATATCGGCAGCTCCAGGTGAGGCTTCTCGACGAGGCCCCGGCGGTGTTGCTGGGTGACATGGCCTATCAGCGGGTGATGCTGAGATCGGCGGACGACTTCGTCGACAACCCGGTCTACCCGAACGCCGTACAGGTCCGCGAGCTTCGACGGTAGTCTCGGTAGCAGCGGTGTCACCCCGTCGCGACACCGGTGTCGACGGCCAACCTTCCGGTGTCAGCGCATCGACACGATCAGGTTGCCGTATGCATCGACGTCGAGCTGCTGGTCGCAGGCCACCAGCGTCGTCGACGTCCACTCCTCTACGA
This sequence comes from Acidobacteriota bacterium, assembly GCA_965205505.1. Taxonomy (GTDB): domain Bacteria; phylum Acidobacteriota; class UBA890; order UBA890; family WLXD01; genus DASCOT01. The sequence goes on along the minus strand of CBDBHB010000008.1, from coordinate 695,936 downwards.
TGGTCGGGCCTGGCAGACGATCTCCGGGACCGAGCCGGTCGCGATCGTAGATCGGACAATCGAGCGGGGAGTCGGCGCCCGCCAACCAGATCTGCCTCAACCCCTTTGCCTGCAGTGGCCCCTCACGCTCCGAGAGCGCGCCGATCCGAGGGGACAAGGTCGGCAATTCCGCCAGCGCGCGCAAGTTCACCAACTCGACGGCATGATCGGGCAGCGCGTGCGCGTAGGCCTGCTCATGCAGCGCATCGAAGCGTCCCCGGAGGGCAACCAGGCCGTCTTCGGCAAGGTCCTCCTCGAGTATGGGGACTTTGACAGTGTGCTCCTGACCGCTGTAGCGCATGTCGCCGTAGTGGCGCAGTCGCGCCTCCGCGGTCTCGATTCCCCCCGCCCGCAGCTTGCCCAGGGCATCGCCGGTGAGGTCGGCCAGCAGGCCGGCCAGCTCGCCGCCGCCGAGCTCTTCCAGCAAGCGTACGACCGTCCGCACCGAATCCTCACGATAGGCGGCGGTCAGCAGCCCCCAGGCCGAGAAGGTAGCCGGATCAACGGGGATGATGGCACGTTGCAATTCCAGCTCCCGCATCAGCGCGCCGGCGAATAGCCCGCCGCCCCCGCCGTGGCACAGCAGGCCGAATTCGCGCGGATCGTGCCCGTGCTCGATGGTGATTCGGCGGATTGCGTGGGTCATGTTCATGTTGATGAGCTGAATGATGCCGCTGGCGGCAGCGGTCAGCTCCATGTTCAGCGGCCCGGCAATGTGTGACTCGATGGCGTTCTGAGCAGCCGCCGGATCCAGCTCCATGCGACTCCCGAGATAGAAGTCCGGGTCCAGGTACCCCAGCACGACCTGGGCATCCGTTACCGTCGGCTCTTCGCCTCCCAGGCCGAAGCAGGCGGGCCCCGGATGCGCCTCGGCGCTGCGCGGTCCGACTTGCAGGCCGTCCTCGCCGTCGATCCAGGCAATGCTACCGCCCCCGGCGCCGATCGAAACGATATCGATCGTTGGCTGCAGCACCGGCCGTCGCCCGATCGTAGTCTCGCCCTTCTCGAGTGGTTTGCCGTCTACCACGAGGGCGACGTCGAACGTCGTCCCACCCACGTCTGCGGAGACCAGGTTGGCGTAGCCCAGCTCGGCGCCCAACGTCGTGGCGGCGATGACGCCCCCGGCAGGACCCGACTGAACCGTTCGAATCGGCGCCTTCATTGCGCCGTCCACAAACGTCATGCCGCCGGACGATTGCATGATGGTGAACGGCCCTTGGTAGTCGTGCTGTCGCAGGCCGCGGTCGAGGCTCGAGAGGTAGGCGCTCATGCGCGGCTGCACATAGGCATTGAGCACCGTGGTCGAGGTGCGCTCGAACTCCCTGTGCTCCCGTACCAGGTCGGAAGAGGCGCTCACCGTGACATTCGGCAGGGCGGCGCGAACGATCTCGGCCATGCGCTGCTCGTGAGTGGAGTTCGCGTAGGCGTGCAAGAAACAGATGGCGACCCCCTCGACCTGCTGATCGCTCAGCCGTGCCAAGGCGGCGGCGGCCTCTTCTTCGTCGAGGGGCTCGAGCACCTCGCCGCGATGGCTCATGCGCTCGCGTACCTCGTGCCTTCGCCAGCGCGGCACGAGGGGCGGCGGTGGCTTGTAGAACAGGTCGTAGATATCTGCCCGATTGCCGCGGCCGAGCTCGAGGACGTCGCGAAAGCCGGAGGTGGTGATCAAGCCCACGCGAGCGCCCGATTCCTGCACGATGGTGTTGATTACCAAGGTCGAGCCGTGGATCAGCATTGCCAGGTCGCGCGGCTGTAGGTCGAGCCTCTCGAAGCCCTCGAAACAGCGCTCCTGCAGCGAACCCGCGGCGTGGACCTTCTCGATACGGGTTCGTCCGGTGTGCTCCTCGAGCAGCACGAAGTCCACGAAAGTTCCGCCTACGTCGATCCCGAGACGCATGTCCGGCATGCCCCCATCTCGATCCGGCAATGTGCAACGAACCTCGGTTACAGGGCACCAGGTCCGACCAGGAAGCGGCGATCCTAGCACGGTGCGAGGAGGCGGCGATCGGCGGCGAAGTTGACGTCGGCGGCCAGCTGTGGGAAACGCCATGTCGTGCGACCAGAGACGGCAACCCTAGTTCGTTACATCGGCCGCCGTGTCGCCACCGGGCTGCTGGTGGTGATCGGCGTGGTGGTGTTGACGTTCGTCATCTCGCGGGTGATCCCGAGCGATCCCGCAGCCACGTGGGTCGGTGGGCACGTGCCCGCCGAGGTGCTGGAGCAGGCGCGTCAGGACCTCGGTTTCGATCGTCCGTTGCGAGTTCAGTTGTGGGATTACCTGCGCGGCGTGGCGATCGGTGATTGGGGAGTGTCGCTGCGCACTCGACGGCCGGTGCTCACCGACATCGCCGCCGGACTGCCGGCCTCGATCGAGCTCGTTGGAACGGCCTTGCTGTTGGGGCTGATGGTGGGAATCCCCTTGGGCTTGGTCTCCGCGCGCTACAAGGGTCGCGTGCCCGACGTGCTCGTGAGGCTCGTTTCGGTGATCGGGGTCTCCATGCCGGTATTCTGGCTAGCGCCGATCCTGCAGCTGGTGTTCTTCGAAAAGCTCGAGCTGTTGCCCGTCGCGGGGCGTTACGATCCGGCCCTCTACTACACCAGCCGACTCGTCAGCTACACGGGCATGACGGTGCTCGATGCGCTGATCGGGCTCAACGGCCCGGTGCTGCGCAGCTCGTTGGTCCACCTGGTTATTCCAGCGCTCGTGCTGGCCGCCTACCCGATGGGGGTCGTCGCTCGTATGGTCCGCGCCTCGGCGCTCGAGACCCTCGGCGACACCCACATCCAGATGGTCCGCGCGCTCGGGTTCTCCGAAGCGGCCGTCTTCGGTCGCTTCGCGCTAAAGCCGGCCCTGAACCCGGTGATCACGGTGACGGCGCTGATCTTCGCCTACTCGCTGGCGAACACCTTCCTGGTCGAGGCGATCTTCAACTGGCCGGGGCTCGGACTCTACGCGGCCTTGGCCGTGCAGTCGCTAGACACGCCGGCGATCGTTGGCATCACGCTCGTCGTTGCGCTGGCGTACGTGCTGGGCAACCTCGCCGTCGACCTGTTGCAGACTGTGATCGACCCGAGGATCCGCTTGCAATGAGTCGCGCCCACGTGGAAAGCCGACCGTCTTCTTCGGCAGTTGCGGTCACGTGGTGGCGGGACAATCCGTTGCTGGCGATGGGGTCGACCCTCGGGCTCGTGCTGTTGCTGATGGCGCTGGGCGCGCCGCTGCTCTCGCCGGCGCCGTCAGATGCCGACACCACTGTGCATCTGGAAGACACGCTACAGCCGCCATCGTGGATCCATCCGTTCGGAACGGATCAGTTGGGGCGCGATCTCTTGACCCGTGTTTTGTATGGCGCCCGCGTCTCGTTGCGGATCGCCGGGCTCGTTCTGGCGCTTGCCTGTCTCGTAGGCGTGCCGCTCGGCATCGTGGCGGGCTACTTCGGTGGACGCGTCGACGAGGTGATCATGCGGCTAGTCGATGTCTTCCTGGCGTTTCCACCGTTGCTATTGGCGCTGGCGTTGGTGGCGGTGCTCACGCCCAGCATCACCTCGGCCACGATCGCGCTGGCCGTTGCCTGGTGGCCTTGGTACGCGCGCTTGGCGCGCGGGCAGGCGTCGTCGGTGGCCGGCCGGCAGCTGATCGAAAGCTGTCGTGCGCTCGGGTTGAGCGATGCCCGCATCGTCTTCCGGCACGTGCTCCCGAACGCCGTGACGCCGATCATCGTGCAGGCCTCGCTCGACCTGGGTGGGGTCATACTGGTATCGGCCGCGATGTCGTTCCTCGGGCTCGGCGCACAGGACCCGATACCGGAGTGGGGCCTGATGGTGAGCCAGGGACGCTCCTACTTCGCCACCCACTGGTGGGTGGTGACGTTCCCGGGCGCCGCGATCTTGCTCGCCGCGATGGCCTTCAACCTGATCGGCGATGGTCTGCGAGAGGTGCTCGATCCCAAGCGCATGGCCGTGTCCTCGTGAGCGCCGCCGTGCCGCCCGGCTCGGTTGGGATGGGAGCCCGATTGCGCATCCGCGACCTGGTGATTCGCTTTGGAGACCACCGCGTTGTCGAGCTGGAGGCACTGGACCTGTTCGAGGGTGAGATCCTCGGACTGGCCGGCGAGAGTGGAGCCGGCAAGTCGCTCACCGCGTATGCCATCCTGGGCCTGGCGGCCAAGCTCGGCGCGCAGGTCTCGGGCAGCGTCCTTCTCGAGGGCGAACAGCTTGTGGGGCGCTCCGAAGCCTGGCTCCGCGGGATTCGCGGGCGGCGGATCGCGATGGTCTTTCAGAATCCGGTGTTTAATCCGGTGTTCCGAGTAGGTGACGTCGTGCAGCGTGCGCTGAGGCTGCACGGACTGTCACGCTCGGCGTCGCATCGCCGCGCCGGCGAAGCCATGCGCGGCGTTTTGCTCGATCCCGAGCTACTGCATCGGTATCCGCATCAGCTCTCCGGCGGCCAGGCGCAACGCGTAGCGATCGCGCTGGCGTTAGCGCTCGGCACGCGCGTGCTGGTGGCTGACGAGCCCACGAGCTCGCTGGATGTCACCGTGCAGGCGGAGATCTTGCAGCTGCTGCGCCAGCTGCGGGATGACCGCTCGATGTCGGTGCTCTTCATCAGCCACGACCTGTCCGTGCTAGCCGAGCTGTGCGATCGCGTTGCCGTGATGCGGGGCGGAAGGCTCTTGGAGGTCGGCCCGACCGGGCGGACGTTGTCCGACCCGCGCGAGCCCTATACGCGTGAGCTCGTGGACGCGGTGCCCACGTTGACGGTCGCGGAAGGGGCCCTATGAACGAGCCGTTGCCCTCGTTGCTGCGCGCGCACGACGTGCAGGTGCGCTTCGGCAACGTGCCCGCCATCGACGGGGTGTCGTTCGAGCTGCCAGCCGGACCATTCGGCCTGGGTCTCGTCGGCGAGTGCGGCTCCGGAAAGACGACGCTGGCGCGCGCCGTGACTCGGCTGGTGCCGCTTTCGGCGGGCAAGATTTGGCTCGATGGGGATGAGGTGCAAGCGCTCCGAGGGCGCTCGCTGAAGGCTTTCCGTAGGGCGGTGCAGATCGTTTTCCAGGACACCGACTCTAGCCTCGATCCGCGAATGAAGGTTGGCGAGGCGGTGCGCGAAGCGTTGATCGCACACGATATCGTTGCCCGAGACGAGATGGTCGAGCGCGTGCGGCAGCATCTTTCCGAGGTAGAGCTCGAGGCTGAGCACGCAGACCGTTACCCGCATCAGCTGTCGGGTGGTCAGCGGCAACGCGTCGTGCTGGCCCGTGCGCTTGCGGTGCGTCCCCGGGTGCTGGTGCTGGACGAGCCGACCAGCGCCGTCGATGTCACCGTGCAGGCGCGGATTCTGGCACTGATCAGGAAACTGCGCCAGGAGCGACGCCTCGCTTACCTGCTGATCTCCCACAACCTGGCGGTGATCGCCAAGCTTTGCGAGGAGACCGCCGTGCTGTACCTGGGGCGCATCATCGAGCAGGGCTCGACGGCGAATCTGCTCGACGCTCCTGCGCATCCCTATACCCAGGCGCTGCGTTCGGCAGTGCCGCAGCTGCATCAACGCGACCGTCGGGCGCGGATGGCGCTGGGCGGGAGTCTGCCGAGTCCGAGCGCCCCACCGCCGGGGTGCGCCTTCCACCCCCGGTGTCCGCTGGCGCAGCAGCGCTGCCACAGCGAGCGACCGACTCTTCGAGAGCTCGTGCCGGGCCACACCGTCGCGTGTCACTACGCCGAGGACGCCCTTGCGGCGTGGCGTGGGTCGAGGGCCGGCTAGCCAGGGTGGTAGCGTTTCCTGGAACTTGAGAGCGTTCCAGTCAGCCAGAGAGGTACCGAATGAGGCCCGTCATGAGGCTCGCGATCAGTCTTGCAGCGGCTACCGTGCTCGCCGGAGTCACGGCCCACGCGGTGGCTCCGTCGCAGCGTGCAGCCGAGGGCGACGAATGGGATCGGGCAGGCGCCGCCACGTATCTCGACGCGCGCATGGAGATCTGGCTGGCCGAGGGCACACCCCTGCGCACCGGGAGCGGCACCACGAACTGTGTCTCCTGCCACACGACCCTTCCCTATGCCCTGTCGCGTCCGGTGCTCAGGCAAGAGATGGGCGTCGCGGCTCCGACATCTCAGGAGCGCCGGCTGCTCGAGCAGGTCATCGAGCGCGTGGAAACGTATGCCGATCACGAGCTTCTCTACGAGTTCAGCGAGACGAAGAAGGTCGAGTCGCGCGGCACCGAGGCGGTCCTCAACGCGCTGATCGTAATCGCTGCCGACGGGAACGCGTCTGACGAGGTGACCCAGCGAGCGTTGCGGCGGCTGTGGGAGACTCAGCGTTCGGACGGCGCCTGGGATTGGCTTCAGTTCGGCCTGGAACCCTTCGAGACGGTCGAAGCCGTCTATCACGGCTCGGCGCTTGCCGCGCTGGCGATCGGCAGGGCCGGCGCGGCCGCGACGAGTACGCAGCCCCATGCCGCGGCCGGCGTCGAGGGACTTCGCGCGTATCTGAGGGCGAGCTATGCGACGCGCAGTCTCTACAACCGTACGTGGGTGCTGCTGGCGTCAACGCAGCTCGTGGGTCTGCTGACGACGGCGCAACAGAAAGCTCTGATCGCGGAGCTCGAGCAACGCCAGCAGGACGACGGCGGCTGGTCGCTCTGGTCGCTCGGCGAGTGGCGGTGGAGCGGGTCGGAAGCACCGTTCAAGTCTCCGGGTGAGCTGGACGATACGCTGCTGGCGAAGTCCGACGGCTACGCCACCGGGTTGGTAGTTCATGCGCTCCGGGAAGCGGGCGCGTCGGCGAGCCAACCCGCGGTCGACCGAGGGCTGAGATGGCTGCGCGCCAGCCAGGGGGCGGTGAAAGTCAACGATCAAACGCCGCCCGCGTGGCGGGCGCACTCGCTCAACTTCGACCGCGAGCACGGCGGGGATAAGGGCGAGGCCGTCCGCAGGCTGTTCATGTCCGATCTGGCGACGGCCTTCGCTGTGCTGGCGTTGTCGGAATCAGACTGATCACAAACGGTGACGTTTGTGGCGAGCGCGACGGGGCGCGGCACTAGTGGCCACTAGTGTCCGGCGTCGGCGGAGCCTTCGGTTATCTCGCCCCGAGGCGGCCCGTGCTCGACATAGCGCGCCAGGAACTCAGACTGCTCCCAGAGCATGTGGAGGATCGATTCGCGGGCCCGATAGCCGTGGCTCTCGTGCGGCAGCATCACCAGGCGTGCGGATGCACCGTGGCCCTGCAGCGCCGCGAAGAAACGCTCGCTCTGAACCGGGAATGTGCCGGAGTTGTTGTCGGCGACGCCGTGAATCATCAAGATCGGCTCGTTGACCTTGTCGGCGTGCATGAAGGGAGACATGGCGAAATACACCTCCGGCGCCTTCCAGAACGTGCGCTCCTCCGACTGAAAGCCGAATGGCGTCAACGTGCGGTTGTAGGCGCCCGAGCGCGCGATCCCGGCGCGGAACAAGTCGGAGTGCGCCAGCAGGTTCGCGGTCATGAACGCGCCGTAGGAGTGGCCGCCGATAGCGATTCGATCGGGGTCGGCGACGCCGCGATCGACCATTGTCTTCACCGCCGCCGCCGCGCCTGCGACCAGCTGTTCGCGGTAGCCGTCGTTGGGCTCCTCGTTGCCCTCGCCGATGATTGGCAGCTTCGGATCGTCGAAGACTGCCCACCCCTGTGTGAGCATTGGCAAGGCGCCCCAGTAGCTCATGCGGGTGAACTCGTAGGGCGAATTGGAGACCTGCCCGGCGAAGCTGGCGTCCTTGAACTCGATGGGGTAGGCCCACATCAACATCGGCAAAGGGCCGTCGCCCTCGCTGTGTCCGGGGGGAAGGTAGAGAGTGCCGGTGAGCTGCACTCCGTCGGCGCGCTCATAGTGCACCAGTTGCTTGGTGGCGCCGGCGAGCTGCGGCGTCGGGTGCGGGAAGCTGGTGATGCGCTGCAGGCTGTCGTCGACGAGGTCGCGCACGAAGTAATTGGGGGGCTCGTCTACCGATTCGCGCCGCGTGAGCAAGCGCTTGCCCTCCGTGTCTAGCAGGGCGACAGGCATCTCGTAGTAGGGGGCTTCGGAGCGCCACAAACGCTCGCTGTCGCCGCTGCGCAAGTCGAGCTTGTCGACGAATGGCCGGGTCCCTTCGGGCGAGGCGCCTCGTCCGATCAAGAAGAGCACCGCGCCGTCGTCGGAGGTGGCCAGGACGGAGCCACGGTCAGTGTGGTTGGTTACCGGCCGGCCCGGGTCGCTGTAACGATCCTCGGACGACCGACTCCACAGCAGTTCGGGGCTGGCGTCGATGGAGTCGGGTCGTATCACCCAGGTTCGCGTCTGGCGGTTGCGACGCCAATACTCGCTCACCAACGCTAGGTTGCCCGCGCCCCATTGCACATCCCGGAAGCGCGCGCCGAGATCGGCTATCGCGCGTGCCTCGCCCTCGAACGGGGCGGTAAGTAGCAGCATGCGATCGCGAACCGCGCTGTTCGCTCGTGCATCGCCGCCGTCCTGCGCCTCCACCCAATGCAGCGTCGCATCGGTCCCGTCGCGCCACCCGACGGCGCGTGGACCGGCGGCCACCGAGTCGAACCCCGGTGGAATCTCGTTGCCCAACGGCAGGTCGGCGATCGTCTTCACCCCGGTGCCGTCTCTTGCCCACACCTCGATACGGCGCGGGAACCGCCGCACCGGTACGGTGTACGAGAAGGGCCGGTGGAGCGTCTCTACCAGCAGGAACTTGCCGTCAGGCGAGGGCTCGGCACGGCTTATCAAGCCGCCGGCGCCGATCTCCTCGAGGCTGCCGTCGAGCCCGACGATGGCGACGCGCGCGCTCAGATGATGCTCGAACAGCGCTTCGTCGTGAGCGTCTGCGAGAAGGTCCTGGTAGGTGCGTGCCTGTGCTTCCCGCCCGGCGCTCTGCTGGATCACCGGGCCGGTCGGAACGGGCGAGCGCTCGGGTGCTGGTCCGCGGTCTTCAGGTACCACGCGAGCAACCATGGAGGTGCTGTCGCTGTTCCAGACGAAGGGGCGTCCGTATGAGCCGTTGACACGCGGGCCGACAAGGCGACGTGCGGTTGCCAGCTCCGTATCGACGATCCACAGCTCGATGCCGCCGTCGACCTGGTGCGTAAGCGCGATCCACGCGCCGTCGGGAGACCAGGACAGGTTGCCTAGATGCGGCGCGGCCGGCAGGCCGGCTACCGGCATCGCGGCGCCATCCGACAGCCGGCGGATCGTCAGGCCGGTGTAATAGCGATCGCGACTCGGGCCGTTGGTGCGCGGGTTGATGCGCAATCCGGCTATGCGCAGCTCAGGTTGCGCCAGGTCGGCGATCGTCCCTAGCGACGGGACCTCCATGAGCACGATTCGAACACCGTCGGGACTGACCGATACCAGCGGCGTGTTCGGGGCGTCGGCGAGTGCCACGAGCTCCGGCGACGGCGTCTGGTAGCGGGCATCGGTCGGCATCTGCGGCCGCGCGATGGCGGTCGCGGCGAAGCCGGCGATCAGCAGAGCCGCGAGGTATGCGGAATGCTGCATTCGGTCGATGCGGGGTAAGCGGATCTGGCGCATGTGAGGGAGCCTCCACGATAGCGTGATTCCGGGATCGATCCTCTGAGGGTGGTTAAAGAGTTGGCTATCTGTCAACTCAATGGCCGTGTGTTGCGATCACTCGATGGATGGCCTCAACCGTGGCATTGGCGCGAAACTCGATGAGTCGCCGACCATGCTGCAGTGCCTCGCCGATCGGGGTGATGTCGATTCCGTTGATCGACGCCTTGTCGGCCTGCACGCGCTGCTCGAAGCGAACGAACTGTGGATCATCGTTCATGATCATCGTCGTGATGTAGTAGTCGTCGTGCAAGCCCTCGAGCCGAGGGTCCTCGTCGACGCCGAGAACGTCGCGCTGGTACGCGTGGACGTCGCTGTAGTTGTAGTACTCGGGAATGTGCGCCACGACCACGCCCTCGTTCTCCCAGGCATTGGAAAGCTCGTCGGCAACAGAAGCCAGGCCGCGCGTATTGCCGCCGCTGTCGCCCAGCATGAAGATCCTCGTGAAGCCCTGTGCCTTCAGGCTGGTCGCGTAGTCGCGCAGCACGGCACGATAGGTCTCTTGCGAGTAGCGAATGCCGCCGGGAGAGCTGGCGGTCTCCGGGTCTCCGGGCTCGATGGTGACGATCGGGGCCACTAGCGTGTTGCCCAGCTGGCGCGCGATAGCGTCGCCCATCACCCGCAGGACGTGGTTGTGTTTGCCGGTGGTGAGATAGGGGCCGTTCTCCTCGATGCCGCCGGTGAGGATGAGCGCTGTGTTGGTCCCGGAGCGCAACAGGTCGCGCACCTCGAGCATCGTCAGCTCTTCGATCCAGACGTTGTCGGGCATTGCGATGGGTCGCTCGAAGGTCATCATGTCCTTCTGGTTGCCCTGTTGTGCGTAGAGCGGCGCCGTAAGGGTCAGGCATGTAAGCAGCGTGATCGAGACGAGGAACCGCGTCTTCATGGGAAGCTCTCCTGTGGTGTCGTCAAGCGTTCGGGGCAGCGCGTATCGTCGCTATCTCGGCCGATCAGGTTATCGCGGTCTTCTGCGAATTACCCGCGGGCCCGGGTTGGCCGCCCCAGCACTTGCGGTCCGCCTACACTTGCCGGAGTCGGTGCCGTACGTGCTTTCCGTTCCGGGGCCCGGATCCCGGCAGGAGGCGGAAATGAGCTGCGTGCCCCCGCGATCTATCGTTCTGACGCTGGCGATTGCTTGTCTTTCAGGCAGCGTGGGCGCCCAGACGGGGACGGTCCGCATCATCCAGACGAACGCTGCCGGCGACAACGTCCACCTCATCGACCCGGTTACGAACGAGGTCGTCGACATCATCCACGCGCCAGGACCAGGTTCTTATCGAGAACAACCAGCGCGGCCTGGAGTCGATGCGCTACTCTCCTGGACCCTACTCGCTGCTCGAGGGCTTCACGCGGCAGTTCGTGGACTGGTACCTCCGACAGATGAGATGAGGCGGATGTTCGATCTCGACGGCCGGGTCGCAGTGGTCACCGGCGGGGCCTCGGGCATCGGGCTGGCCACGGTCGAGAGGCTCGCGGCCGCCGGTGCCGCCGTGGTGATTGCCGATATTCAGGATGGCACCGAGTTGGCGGCTCGCGTCGACGGGCTGTTCGTGCGCGCCGACCTTACCCGGGAACAGGACGTGGCCAACCTGATCGATACCACGCTCGAGCGTTACGAGCGGCTCGATATCATGGTGAACAACGTCGGCGGCGGGACCCCGCCTGCGGGGCTGGACAGCTTGGAAATCGAGGCGCTGGAGTATGATTTCCGACTCAACACAGTCACCGCGCTACTCGGCATGCGGTACGCGGCGGTGCGAATGGAAGAGGGTGGAGCGATCGTAAACACGTCCTCGATCGCGGGTCTTCGCGGCGTCCCCGATCTCGGTGCCTACGCTGCCGCCAAGTGGGCTCTGGTCGGATTGACCAAGACCGCTGCGATCGACTCGCCCCCAGGGGCATTCGAGTCAACTGCGTGTGTCCTGGCGTCGTCGACACGCCGTTGGCGCACGAGGAGGATGTGGCCTACATCGTCAGAGCGGCGTATCGCACGGCGCCGCTCGGCCGGCTCGCCAAGCCGGACGAGATCGCCGCCGCGATCCACTTTCTGTGCGCCGGAGACTGTGGCTATATTACCGGGCAGGCCATCGCCGTTGACGGTGGCACCACTGCGGGTATCAGCAGCGCTCTGCTCGAGCTAGCCGGAGAGGATTGACACCTTGGAGCGCCCCAGGCTTTCCGAGCTGATTGACAGACAGCGTCCGGGGTTTTCGCTGGAGCAACCGTTCTATCGCGATCCCGAGATCTTCGAGCGCGAGATGGACCGTGTGTTCATGCGCCAGTGGCTCCTGGTCGATCACGTGTCCCGAATCCCCGAGGCCGGAGACTACCTCCTGTTCGAGATCGCCGGCGAATCCATCATCGTGATTCGAAGCGAGGAGGGCGCGGTGAACGCGTTCTTTAACGTCTGCCGGCATCGCGGCTCCCGAATCTGCGAGCAGGCCAGCGGCAACCACAAGCGCCTCGTCTGCAACTATCACGCTTGGGCGTACGACCTGGACGGCGAGCTGGTCGCCTGGCGGCACATCAGCCCCGACCTCGACGCCTCGGAGTTCGGGTTGCACCGCTGTCAGGTGCGTGTGTCGGAAGGCCTGATCTTCGTCTGCCTGAGCGACGCGGCGCCTGACCTCGACGCTGCGATCGAGGCGATGACCCCCTACCTGCGCCTTCACGGAACGGCGCGCAGCAAGGTCGCCCACGTCGCCCGGTACCCGACGCACGGCAACTGGAAGCTCACCCTGGAGAACTTCCTGGAGTGCTACCACTGCACCAGCAGCCACCCGCAGTACACCTCGGTCAATGCCTATGTACGTGCCGAGGAGCACCCCGACTCCAACACCGCACGAGCCTTCGGTGGGCTCCGCGAGCAGTGGACCGAGAGGGCCGAGGCGCTCGGCTATATCACCGAGGCGATCCGGGCGGATGGTGCCAACGGTGTGCCGCGGTTCGCCGCCTATCGAGATCCCATCCGGGAGGGCTTCCAGACCTGCTCGGAAGACGGCAAGCCGGTGGCGCCGCTCATGGGTGAGTTCACCGAGTACGATGGCGGTGTCACCAGCATGGGGTTCGGCTACTTCGGCTTCGTCGTGGTCCCGAATGACTACGCTACGATGTTCCGGTTCTCGCCGGTCAGCGCGGATCTCACCGAGGTATGTTTGACCTGGCTCGTCCACGAAGATGCCGAGGAGGGAGTGGACTACGACGTCGACCGCCTCAAGTGGATGTGGGACCTCACCACGCAGCAGGATGCCGTGATCATCGAGACCAACAGCCGTGGTGTGGCCTCGCGCCGCTACCAGCCTGGGCCGTATTCGGCGCTCGAAGGGTGGACGAACGACTTCATTCGCTGGTACCTGGGGCAGATGGGCCGCGTTCCATCTGGCCCCAACTCGCCGTAGCCAGACTCACCATACTTACCATGGCCTTTGACGGAGAAGTGATGAAATCTCGGATCGTGCTGTTCGTGATCGCCGTAGTGATCGCCGTACCCACCGCCAACGCGCAGCTGCCGGCGCGGACCGCAGATACCGACGCCGAAGCGCTCCGCCTGATGCGCAACGACAAGCTCGACCTTATCTTGCCGGGAGCCATGCGTGATAACGGCGTCGACATGTGGATTCACGTCACCCGTTCCGGCGCTCCGGATCCGATGGCGCTGCAGTTCGGGCGCACCTCCGGCTACTTGATCTTTAGTGACCTCGGTGACCGCATCGAGCGCGCCGTGTTCGGGCGCGGCGGCGCGGTCGAGAAGATCGACGTGCGCGGCTCCCTCGAGCTCGGCCTGGCGATCTCCGGCTACGACCACAAGCCCGGCGTCTACGACGAGATCACCCGTTTTGTCGAGCAACGCGACCCGCAGTCCATCGCGGTCAACACCTCCGAGATGGAGCCGGTCGCCGACGGCATCTCACATTCCGAGTACCTCAAGCTCGAGCGCATCCTCGGGCCGACGTACAGCGCCCGCATCGTCTCGGCCGAGAACGTCATCCGCGACTTCATCGTCCGCCGTACCGCCCGCGAGATCGCCGCGCAGGTCGAGGTTCTGGCGCTCGCTCGCCAGCGTGCCAAGGAACGACTATCCGAGGTCGTTGCAGGAGTGACGACCATCGCCGACATCAACGCCCGGGTTTACTACTCGGCGGTCAATACTCCCGACATGACGGTCGACAACTCGCCACCTGACGTGCGCTGGTTCATCCACAACCCCGAGTACGTCCTGCAGCCGGGCGACCTGTTTGTCGGCGGCAGCGGTGGCCCCGGCGGCGACTACATGGGCTTCAGCGTCGACACTAAGATCCACGCCTACATCCTGCGCGAGGGCGAGACCAAAGTCCCTGATTTCCTACAGGAGGTTTTCGACAAGGCGATCGCCGGCCAGTGGATCATGCGCGACCACATGAAGGTCGGCATGACCGCCAAGGAGTCGCTCGACGCGATGGTCGCTGCGATGGAGGCCGCAGGCTATATGTACACGCCCTTCCGCGACATCGGCACCGAAGACTACGAGATGATTCAGGAGGCTCTGGCCAACACCGATCAGCCCGGCTTCTCGATCGACAACCACGCCTTCGGCAACTACGGCGACCTGGGTCCCTCCATGGCTGCCTTTCGCTCGAACACGCACCATCTGAAGATCCAGGAAAACCACCTCTTCGCGTTCGAGTACATGGTTCACATGAACATCGACGAGCGTCCCGGCTACCCGCTCGCCTTCAATATCTCGAACCCGCAGCTGGTCACCAGCAGAGGCGTCGAGTTCATTCAGCCGCTGAACGAGGAGATCTTCCTGATCCATTGAGGCGAGCCGGCCGAAGTTGCTTCCTGCCACCGGCAGCTACACTGTGCTCCGATGATGTCTGATCTGGGCGCTGACGCCGTGCGCGGATACCTTCTCGATCTCCAGGATCAGATCTGCGCTGCCCTGCAGCAAGAGGATGGGGTGGCACGATTTCAATCTCTGACCCTCGAACGTGAGGGCGGCGGCTCGGCGCGACCGCGGGTGCTCAGTGACGGGGCCGTGCTCGAGCGAGCAGCGGTGAACTTCTCGCACACGGTGGGGGCGCGAATGCCGGAAGCTGCGACGGTGCGCCGACCCGAGCTCGCCGGCCAGAGCTTTCAGGCGGCGTCGTTGTCGCTCATCGTCCACCCGCTGAACCCTTACGCACCAACTTCGCACTGCAACCTGCGTTGCTTCGTCACCGACGGCAAGGGCGGCGACACCTCCTGGTGGTTCGGGGGCGGCTTCGATCTGACGCCGTACTACGGCTTCGAGGAAGACGCGGTGCATTGGCATCGCACCGCGTACGAGGCGTGTCGGAGCTTTGGCGAGCACGTCTACGCGGAGTACAAGGCCGCATGCGACGAGTACTTTTTCTTGCCTCATCGGCAGGAGCCGCGCGGTATCGGCGGCTTGTTCTTCGATGATTTGGACGAAGGAGGGTTCGAGCGCTGTTTCGCCTTTCTACGTAGCATCGGCGATCATTTCCTCCCCGCGTATCGCCCGATCCTGGCGAGGCGGAAGGACACCGCGTACGGTGAGCGCGAGCGCGCCTTTCAACTCTACCGCCGTGGGCGCTACGTCGAGTTCAATCTGGTATACGACCGCGGGACACGCTTCGGGCTGCAAGCGGGAGGTCGGGTGGAATCGATTCTCGCGTCGCTCCCGCCGCAGGTCAGCTGGCGCTATGACTGGCAGCCGGAGCCGGGAACACCGGAAGCGCGGCTCTACGAGCATTTCCTGCGCCCGCGAGACTGGCTGTCGGAGGCCGACGGCGAATGCGGGTAACTAGACCCATCACACTTCCACCCCGGCCTGCTAGCTGAGACGCGAAATTTGCCCATGACCGACTACGACCAGTACACAGGGCCGGGGTTCGAGCACGGGGAGATTCCCGCCGTCGGCGTCCTGCTCGCCAACCTGGGTACGCCTGACGCGCCCACCGCCAAGGCGCTGCGGCCCTACCTGCACCAGTTTCTCCGCGACCCGCGGGTCATCGAGCTGCCTCGTTGGCGCTGGCTACCGATCCTGTACATGTTCGTGCTGACGCTGCGGCCCAGACGCTCCGCCGCCTTGTACGCCAAGATCTGGAGCGACGAAGGCTCACCGTTGTTGGTAATCGCGCGCCGGCAGGCGGCGGCTGTGCAGCAGAGCCTCACCGCCGAGCTTGGCGGTGGCGTGCACGTAGCCCTGGGCATGTGCTACGGCTCTCCCTCGATGGCCGATGCCCTCGCCGAGCTGCGCCGTAAGAACTGCCGCCGCATCGTCGTGTTGCCGCTCTTCCCGCAGTACTCCGGCACAAGCACCGGGGGCACCTTCGACGCGCTCTTCGCCTCGCTGCGCAGGTGGCGCTGGGTTCCGGAGGTCCGGACGATCAACGCCTACCACGACGATCCCGGGTACATCGCCGCGGTTGCCGGCTCCATTCGCGAGGTATGGGACCGAGACGGCGAGCCCGAGCGGCTGCTGTTCTCGTTTCACGGCATACCGCTTCGCTACGTGTCCAACGGCGATCCGTACCACTGCCAGTGCCACAAGACAGGCCGGCTGGTGGCCGAGGCGCTCGGCATCGGCGAAGAGCGCTATGTGGTCGCCTTTCAGTCGCGCTTCGGTCGCGAGGAGTGGATCAAGCCAACCACCGACGTGACCGTGCGAGCTATGGCCCGTTCCGGCATCAAGGAGCTCGACGTCGTTTGCCCAGGCTTCTCGGCCGACTGCCTCGAGACCCTCGAGGAGATCGATGGCGAGAACCGGGAGCTGTTCGAGGGGAACGGAGGCGAACAGTTTCGCTTCATCCCATGCCTCAACGAGCGGCCCGACCACATCCGCGCTCTCGTCGACCTGGTAGGACGCCAGCTGAATGGGTGGGTTGCACCACCGGCCTTTCGAGAGCAGGTCGAGGCCGCCGGGCGCGCGTCGAAGCAGCGTGCCGACCGGATGATCGCCAGCGACGTGCGCGCCGACGCCGGTTTCGGCTCATGACAGTTCCATGACACAGTAGCCGGCCCCGCCTGGTACAACATGCGGCCGTGAATGAGATCTGCGTTGTCGGTGCTTCGTGGCGTCACGGCGATGCCCAGGGCCTCGAGTCCTACACCATCCCCGAGCAAGAGCGCGCCGCCCGTCTCGCCGAGCTACCGGGCCAGATCGCGGCCCGGGAGGTTGTTTATCTAGCGACCTGCAACCGCGTGGAAGTGATCCTGCTCGGCGACGGCACCACAACGCCTGCCGAGTATCGCGGCAAGGTACACGAAGCGCTGACCGGCAGGGCCTCAGCCGGAGAGGCAACGCGGCGTCTGCGAATGTGGGCCGGCGAGGCTGCCGTCGAGCATCTGTTTCTTGTCGCCGCTGGCCTCGACTCGGCCCTCGTCGGCGAGCACGAGATTCCGGGGCAGATGCGGCAAGCCCTGGAGCTGGCACGGCAGGTGGGCAGCTTGGGCCCTCGCCTCGAATGGCTGTTCGGCGAGGCGCTACGCGTTGGCCGTTCGGTGCGAGCCCGAAGCCACTTTGGCTCCGGGCGGCTTTCGCTCGCCGAGATTGCGCTCGACCGTGTGCAAGGCCATCTGGATGGCTCCCACGGGGCAGTCGCCCTGATCGGCGTCTCGCCGATGACGCGGCGCTGCGGTGAGCGGCTTGCGAGCGATGGAGTCGAGATCATCGTCGTCAATCGCGGCAGCGAGGGAGCCGAGGAGCTTGGCACAGCGATCGGCGCCAGCACTCGTAGCCTCGACCACTTTCTGGAACGCCCGGACCGCGTTGCGGTGGTCATCTCGGCAACCGGCGCACCCGAGCCGCTGTTCCGCCGCGAGTCGTTGGATCGCCTGGCCAACGCCTCGCCGGCGGGCCGAGGGCCGTTGCTCGTCGATCTGGCGGTGCCCCCCGACATCGACGCGGATGCGGCCGCTGCGGCCGGCCTGGAGTACGTCGGCATGGACGAGATCGTCGCCGAAGCCCGCGCCAACAGCGAGCGTCGGCGTGCCGACTCGGTCGAGGCGCGCGAGCTCGTCGACGAGGCGTTGGTAGCGCTGCGGCGCCGCATGGCTCAGCGAGCTGTATCACCGGTGATCGCCGGCCTCAACCAGCGCTACCGAGAGACCGCGCTAGCGAGCGTCGAGCGCCTGTTGCGCAGTGATCTCGCGGGGGTGCGTGAAGAGGAACAAGAGGGGATTCGCCGCTGGGCAGAAACGCTCGCTCGGCACCTGGCGCACGTTCCCACGGTGGGTCTGCAAGCCCTCGCCGCGCAGTCGGAGCTGGGCGCGATACGAACTTTTCTGACTGCATCCGATGACCCCACGATCACGCGGCTGGCCGATCTTGCGACGGGTATCGGGGACGGCGATAGCGACCTCGGTGACGAGGAGATCTTGTGAGGCTTCGAATCGGCACGCGCGGCTCGCGGCTGGCCAGGACGCAGACGGCCCGCGTTGCGACTCTGCTGCAGCGGCAAGGCCATGCGGTGGAGATCTGCCTCATCGCAACGGCCGGCGACCGTGAGCAGCAACTGCCCTTCCACGCCATCGGTGCTGCCGGGATCTTCGTGCGTGAGATCGAGGCGGCGCTGCTGGCAGAGGAGATCGATGTCGCGGTCCACTCGTACAAAGACCTTCCAACGGTGAGCCCGGAGGGCCTGGTCGTCGCGGCGATGCCGGAACGCCTCGATCCGGCCGACTGTCTGCTGCTTCGACCCGATTCCGTGACCCCAGCTCAGGGAGTGATCCCGGTGCGACAGATGGCACGCGTCGGGACAGGTTCGGCTCGGCGAGAGGCGCTCTTGCGCGAGTTGCGCCCCGATCTGGTGACCGTGCCAATCCGCGGCAACGTTCCGACTCGAATCAACAAGCTTCGTACTCAAGACTATGATGCCATCGTGCTGGCGATGGCGGGGCTGGAGCGGCTACGAGACAACGACGAGTCGAGCAGCGGGCCGGCCTCAGCGGACGTTCTCGAGGGCATCGTCGAGCGTCGTCTCGACCCTGAGATCTTCGTGCCGGCACCATCCCAGGGGGCATTGGCGGTGCAGGTGCGCGCCGCCGACGCGCCGACGCGCGACGCCATCGCGGCGATCGACTCGCCGAGCTCGCGCCGCGAGGTTGACGTCGAGCGCCGCCTCCTCGGCCTGGTTGAAGGCGGCTGTCAGGTTGCAGTTGGCGCCTGGTGTCGCGCCAACGCGCACGGTGAGCTCGAGCTGACCGCCGTTCTCGGAGTTGGCCCGATCCTGCGGCGGGCCGAGTCGAGAGGCAGCGACGTCGACCAGATCGCTGAGTCTGCCGCCGCGCAGCTGCTGCAGAACGCGCCGGCACCGGCGTCCGTGGTCCAGGATCAGGCTTGATGGCAAGCTCAACGCAGTTCCCCGTCGGCTGCAGGATCTTGCTGACGCGCGCACAGGACGACAACCAGCCGTGGGCGGCGCGGATCGAGGACGCCGGCGCCGAGGCTGTTGCCCTTCCCTGCATCGTCTGCGAGTCGATCCGCTCCACGGCTCTCGGCGAGAAACTGGAATCCGCGATCGAGCGCGCTGATTGGCTCGTGCTGACCTCGCCTCGCGGCGTTGCCAACGTTGCCGATCTGCTCGCACCGAGCGCCGATCGTTGGCGCCGTACTCACGTCGCGGCCGTCGGTCCAGCCACCGAGGTAGCCGCCAGGAAGCACTGGGGCCGGGTCGACCTGGTGGCACCCGACGGCACCGCTGCGTCGCTGGCGGACGCGCTGATCGCCTTGCTGTCCTCCGGCCAGACGGGACCGCCAGCCAGCGTCGTGGTGGTGGGGCCGGACCGGGCGCGGCCCGAGCTCGAGCAACGCCTGAAGGACGCGGGGGTGCCTGTGGCTCGATTCTCCGTTTACCGCACCCTTCCGGCGCCCGCGAAGGAACCGCGCCACGATCTCGCCGCGTGGAACCTGGATGCCATCTTCCTGGCCAGCCCGTCGGCTGTCGACGGCCTGCTCAACCAGGCGTCGGTGCCGGCCGGGTTGCCGGTGATCTCGATCGGTCCATCGACCACCGAAGCGGCAGCGGAGGCTGGCTTGAAGGTAAGCTCCGAGGCCACGAGACGGAGCCTGGGAGGTTTGCTGGACGCCCTGCGGGAAACCGTTGTCTACGCGGAGAGCCGTCAATGAGCACAACGCTACCGGGACGAAAACGCCCTCGTCGGACACGTAGGACGGCCGCATTGCGGAATCTCGTTGCCGAGACCCGAGTGAGCGCCGACGTTCTCGTCATGCCGCATTTCGTGCTGCCGAGCGAGCACGGAGAGGAGCCGATCGCGTCGATGCCGGGCATTGCGCGCCTTGGTCGTGCCGAATTACTGACGCAGATCGAAAAGGACCTGGCGCTGGGAATTCGCACGGTACTTCTTTTCGGCGTGCCTGCCCCCGAGAGCAAAGGGCCCGACGGCGTCGCCGCCGCCGACCCACAGGCCCCGGTGGCGCGCGCCGTGCGCGAGATCAAGACCGCTTTCGGCGACGACCTCGTTGTGGTCACCGACGTATGCCTCTGTGCTTACACCGACCATGGCCACTGTGGCCTGCTGACCAGCGATGGCCAGGTCGACAACGACAGCTCGCTGGCCCCGCTTGCCGCGATGGCCGTGTCCCACGCCGAAGCGGGCGCCGACTTGGTGGCACCCTCGGACATGATGGACGGACGCGTGGCAGCGATCCGGGACGCACTCGACGAACGAGAGCTCACCACTACCGGGATCATGTCTTATTCAGCGAAGTTCGCCTCCGCCTACTACGGACCGTTCCGCGACGCGGCGGAATCGGCGCCCGGTCACGGCGATCGCTGTTCCTACCAGATGGACCCCCGAAACGTCGAAGAGGCGATACGCGAGGCGCTTCTCGACGAGGAGGAGGGCGCCGATATGCTGATGGTGAAGCCGGCTCTGGCCTATCTGGACGTGATTGCGCGGGTGCGAGCAGCGAGCCGACTCCCGCTGGTCGCCTACAACGTCTCGGGCGAATACTCGGCCGTCAAGGCGGCCGCCGAGGCAGGCTGGCTCGACGAGAGACGGATCGTCAGCGAAAACCTGCATGCCATTCGCCGCGCCGGGGCCGACATCGTGATCACCTATCATGCTCGTGACGCACTCGCCGGGGGATGGATCTGAGCCAGAACGAAGCTCTTTTTGAACGCGCACTCCGGGTGCTGCCCAGCGGCGTCAACTCACCAGTGCGGGCTTTTCGTGCTGTCGGCGGCGAGCCGCTGGTGATCCGAAGCGCGGCTGGGGCCGAGATCGTCGACGAGGATGGCCGTTCGTTCCTCGATTTCGTCTGCTCTTGGGGCCCTCTGATCCTCGGCCACGCACACCCCGAGGTGGTCGCTACCATCTGCGAGTCGGCCGAGCGCGGGACCACATACGGAGCCCCGTGTCGGGCAGAGATCGAGCTGGCCGAGCACGTGGTTTCCGCCTACCCCGGCATAGAGCAGGTGCGATGCGTGTCATCGGGAACCGAGGCCACGATGAGCGCGATTCGCCTGGCGCGAGGCGCCACCGGTCGAGATCTGATCGTCAAGTTCTCGGGGTGTTACCACGGGCACGCCGATCACCTTCTTGTGGAGGCCGGCTCCGGACTCGCGACCTTCGGGTCGCCCTCGTCAGCTGGCGTGCCGGACGACTTCGTTGCTCACACCAGGGTCCTGCCGCTCGACGACACCGCTCGGGCGGCAGATCTGCTTCGCGATGAAGGGGACGCTATTGCCGCGGTTATCATCGAGCCCGTACCAGCGAACAACGGCCTGCTGCTACAGCGTCCAGAGTTTCTGACCGTGCTGCGCCGCGAGACCGAGCGTTGCGGCGCTCTGCTGATCTTCGATGAGGTGATCACGGGTTTTCGCCTCGGCAAAGGCGGCGCCGCCGAGCACTACGGCATCACGCCCGATCTCGCCGCCTTTGGCAAGGTCATTGGTGGTGGCATGCCGGTCGGAGCGTTTGGCGGCCGACGCGAAGTGATGAGCCACCTTGCTCCCGGCGGAGCCGTCTACCAGGCCGGCACGCTGTCGGGTAATCCCGTAGCGATGGCGGCTGGCCTGACGACGCTGCGCATCCTGGAGCGCGACCAGGGCTGGGACCGGCTCGAGGAGCTCGGGCAAGCCCTAGAGCAAGCGGTTGTGCCGGTTCTCGAACGTTCTCCGGTTCCCGTCCGGCTCGTGCGCCTCGGTTCGATCTTCTGGCTGGCGTTTCACGCCAGCCAACCACCACGGGCACCTTCGGAGATCGACGGTCAGGCCGCCGGCACGTACAGTTCCCTCTTTCGCCAACTCGTTGATCAGGGGATCGCCCTGGCCCCCTCCGCATATGAAGTGGGATTCCTTTCGCTGGCGCATACCGAGGAGCACATCGGACGACTGGCCGAGGCCTTGGCGGTCGCCCTTGCCTCGGGGTCCGAGAAGTAGAGACTGCGCACTACTGCGTCGATCATTTGCAACGCGCCTGCAGCCAGAGATTGTGTCGTGAGCACCGCACCGTTGATCCTCGTTGTGGAGGACGAGCCTCATCTGGCCGCTGGCATCGCCGAGAACCTGGAAGCCGAGGGCTATCTCGTGGAGACAATCGTCAACGGACGCGACGCGCTCGATCGCATTCTCGAGGTCGGCTATGACCTCGTAGTGCTCGACGTGATGCTTCCGGGGCTCGATGGCTTCACGGTTTGTGAGGCGGCGCGCGAGAAGGGCCGCGATGTACCCGTGCTGTTCCTGAGCGCCAAGGATTCGGTCGACGATCGGATCCAAGGGCTTGCGGCCGGCGGCGACGATTACCTGCCCAAGCCCTTTCACCTGCAGGAGTTCCTGCTACGCGTGCGCGCCATCCTGCGTCGCCGCCGATGGTATGAGGTGATGCCCTTTGGGGACGCTGTCATTCGCTTCGGAGACAACGAGTTCGATCTGAGAACGTTCGAAGGACGCTCTTGGCATGGCGGCGAGCAAACGCTGACGCAGAAAGAAGCGATGATCCTCAAGGCGCTTGCCGAGCGCGCCGGAGAGGTCGTGTCGCGCGAGGAGATCCTCGACAAGGTGTGGGGCTACGACCTGTACCCCTCCTCGCGCACGATCGACAACTTCATCGTTCGACTGCGCAAACGCTTCGAGCCCAACCCGCAGGAACCTCGCTACTTCCACACGGTGCGCGGGGTGGGCTACCGGTTCACGCCGCAGGGGTTGGAAGATTGAGCAATCTGCTGCTGTCGTCGCTGCGCGGCGAGCCTACCCCTCGAAGGCCGCTGTGGATCATGCGCCAGGCGGGACGCTACCTGCCCGAGTACCGTGCCCTGCGCAAGGAGCACAGCTTCGAGCAGCTCGCCGGCTCGCCCGAGCTCGCCGCGGAGGTGACGCTGCTGCCGCTCAAACGGTACCCGCTGGATGCGGCGATCATCTTTGCAGACTTGATGAGCCCGATCCCGGCGCTGGGCATACCGGTGCGGTTCGACCCCGGGCCGGTGCTGGATCAGCCAATTCGGACGCCGGCCGATGTCGCGGCGCTGCCCGAACCGGATGTCGCCGAGATCGGACCCACCGTGATCGAGACACTGCGCCTGGTTCGACGTGAGCTAGGCGAGGATGTGGCGCTCCTCGGCTTTGCGGGAGCCCCTCTTTCCCTGGCCGCCTACCTGGTCGAGGGACGCGGTGTCAGAGGGTTCCCTCGGTTGCGGGCGATGGCGGCCGGAGATCCGCGAACCTTCGAGACGTTGCTTGCAAAGCTCGCACGTCTTGCCGCCGCTTTCCTGATCGAGCAGGCGAAAGCTGGCGCCCAAGCGGTACAGGTCTTCGACTCGTGGGGCGGGCTGTTGTCGCGTCGCGACTGGCACCGTCAGGTGCGACCGCACCTGCGGGATCTGTTGCATGAGCTGCGGCGGGCCGACGTGCCTCGAATCCTCTATTTTCAGGACAGCGCCCACTTGCTCGACTCGGTCTTGGAGCTACCCGCCGAGTGCTTCTCGCTCGACTGGAAGGTCGATCTGGGGGCCGTCCGCGAGCAGATCGGTCCAGCCAAGGCACTGCAGGGCAACATCGACCCCGCCGTCCTCTTGGCGGGGCCCGATGCGACTCGCGCCGCCGCGGGTGATCTGCTGGCGCACGTTCCGCCGCTGGGTCATGTCGTCAACCTCGGACACGGCATCCAGCCGGGTACGCCCCTGGAGAGCGTTCAGGCGCTCGTAGATGTGGTGCACGGCGAATCCGACGACAGCAGCCTTGGTAGTGTTGCGACATGAAGAGACTCGTCGCGTGTTTCATGGTGCCGTTGTCGTTGACGTTTCTGGCGCAGGCGCCCGTTCTGGCACAGAGATCTGAGTCGGACCTGGCGGCATTCGAAGCGGAGACCCTGCGCCATTTCCAGGCGCTGTTGCGGTTCGATACGAGCGATCCACCCGGCATCGAACGGCCGGCGGCCGAGTACATCAGAGACGTCCTCGAGGCCGAGGGTATTGCCGTGCAGATGTTTGCCACCGACGACGACCGCCCCAACCTCGTGGCACGGCTCCGTGGTTCGGGAGCGAAGCCGCCGCTGCTGATCATGGGGCATACCGACACGGTAAACGTCGATCCCGAGAAGTGGACCTACCCGCCGTTCAGCGGCACGTTGGCCGACGGCTACATCTACAGCCGCGGCACGGTCGATGACAAGGACAACGTCGTTGCCGGCATGATGGTCATGCTCGAGCTTGCCCGCCGCGAAGTAGCGCTGGAGCGCGATGTCATCTTCCTGGCCGAGTCGGGAGAGGAGGGGAGTACGCAGTACGGGATCGAGTTCATGGTCGACAACCATCTCGACCAGATCGAGGCGGAGTACTGCCTGGCAGAGGGGGGCAGCGTCACACGTGTCTCGGGGGCGGTGCGCTACGCCTCCGTGGAGACGGTCGAGAAGATCCCCTATCGCGTCGAATTGGTAGCCCGTGGTGTTGCCGGCCACGGATCCGTCCCGTTGAAGACCAACGCGGTGGCGCACCTGTCCAAGGCGATCACGGCGATCGCCGACTGGCGTAGCCCGATCCGCTTGAACGAGACCACCAGCGAGTACTTTCGTCGGTTGGCGGCGATCTCTGAGCCGGAGGCGGCGGCACGCTACCTGCAGGTGCTCGATCCGGAGACCGCGAGTGCGGCCGACGAGCATTTCCTCGAGCATGAGCCACGCCACGCCTCGATGATACGTTCGTCACTGTCGCCGACGATCATCGAAGCCGGCTATCGAATCAACATCATTCCCTCCGACGCCAGCGGCTCGGTTGACCTGCGCGCGCTTCCCGACGAGGACATTGCGGCGTTCCTCGACGAGATCCGTAGGGTGATCGACGACCCGGCGGTCGAGGTCTCGCTCGGTCAACGCAACCTTCGCCCGCCGGGCGCGTCGCGCCTCGACACCGAAGCTTTCCATACCATCGAAGCCAACATCAGCAAGCACTACGACACCGTCACCCTGCCGGTGATGGCGACGGGCGCCACCGACATGGCGTACCTGCGCGCCAAGGGAATCGAGTGTTACGGCATCGGTCCGGCGATCGACCGGGAAGACGGCCCGAAGGGATTCGGTGCGCACAGTGACCAGGAGCGCATCCTGGAAGACGAGCTACACCGCTTCGTCCAATTCATGTGGGACGTCATCGTGGATTTGGCGCGAGCCGAGTAGCTGATCGGGCCTGAGTTCTGCGGAGAAACGGTGGCCTCGTTGCCGGCGAACCGCTCTCCACCCACGACTCCAGGAGATAGACCGTTGAGAACAATCGTTTTCGTGCTAGTTGCTAGCCTGCTCATCGGTACGAGCGCCGTCGCGCAGGACGTCATGCGTCGCCCCATGACCGTCGACGACGCCTTGAACATGGTGCGCCTGCAGAACGTTCGAATGTCTCCTGGCGGTGAATGGATCTTCTTCTCGAAATCCGAGCTTGATTGGGACCAGAACAAGAGAAGGCAAAGGCACTACCTGACGGCCGCCGACGGCGGGGCGGCGAGGGAGTTCATCGGCGAGGCGGGCGGCAGTGCGTTCCGATTCTCCCCCGACGGAGGGCATCTGTCCTTTCTGCGGCCCGTCGAGGGAAATCAGCAGATCTTCCTGATAAGCGTTACCGGTGGTGAGGCTCAGCAACTCACGAATCACGACAACGGCATCGTCTCGTATCAGTGGAGCTCCGACGCCAGCCGAATAATGTTCAGCGCCGACGAGGCGAGGAGCGACGAGGAACAGGAGGAATACGATCTGGGGGCGGACGCGTTCTATGTGCGCGAGGGCGCGAACGGCAGACAGCAAGCCGCTTGGCGCAACCTGTGGGCGTTCAGCCTTTCGTCGAGGGAGGAGACACGTCTGACCGAGGAGGAGCTCATCGTCAGCGAGTTCGACGTGTCGCCAGACGGCAGGCGCGTCGTATTCGCCGCAATGCGGCAAGACCTCGACAACTACCACCATTTGTCCGAGCTTTACCTCGTTGACACGCGAAGCCGGCAGGTCACACGGTTGACGCACAACAACGCTCCCGAGCAGCGCGCCGTGTGGGCACCGGACGGAAGAACGCTCGCGTACCACGCTCCCACCGACGCCGAATACGACCTGACCCACGGTTTTATCTGGGTCGTGGACGTCGATACCGGTGACAAGAAGAAGCTGGAAGGTCAGCAGCAGGGCCAGATCTCTGGCCTCACCTGGACGCCGAACGGCGAGAGCCTGCTCTTCACCGAGACGCGTCGCACGAACAGCAATCTCTACCGCGTCGATGTGCAGACTGGAGGGGTAACCGACATCACGAGCGTCACGGGTACGCTCCGTGCCCTCGACTTCTCTGAAGATCGAACGAGGATGGTTTACTCGTTCAACGACTTCAAGACACCCAACGATCTATACGCCTCTGCGGTCGAGGAGCTCGATCCTGTCCGACTGACCCGCGCCAATCCATGGATCGAAAAGGAGATCGTGCTGGCGGATGCCGAGATCGTGCGCTGGGCGAGCAAGGACGGGATGGAGATCGAAGGAGTCTTCTACCGACCCGAAATCTCCCAGGAGGGGTCCAGGATCCCGCTGATACTCGACATCCATGGTGGCCCACCCGGCCATTTTGCCAACGAGTTCTGGCCGGACTTCCACGTTTTCGCTGGCCTGGGGTACGCCTCGTTTGGACCGAACATTCGCGGTAGCGACAGCTACGGCGACGATCTCTTGACCGCGCTCATGGGCGATGTCGGAGGCGGCGAGTACGACGACGTGATGACCGGCGTCGACCACCTGATCGCCGAGCGCCAGGTCGACCCCGATCGGTTGGGACTGCGCGGTTGGAGTTGGGGAGGGATCCTCGGCAGCTGGGTTATCACCCAAACCGACCGCTTCAAGGCAGCGTCCCTGGGTGCCATGGTCGGAAGTTGGACGGCGGAAACGGGTCCCGGGCTCAGCTACGATCTGCGGCTTCACTACATCGGCGGAGCCCACTGGACCAACCCAGAGGAGTGGCGCCGCGCGTCGTCCCTCTGGTACGTGAAGGACGTGACCACCGCTACGCTGCTACTGCACGGGGAGCGCGATCTGGTGAGTACTCCCCAGCAGAGCATGCTGTTTTTCACCGCGCTCAAGGACATTGGCAAGGCACCAGTCCGCTACGTGAGCTTCCCGCGCGAGCCACATGGTTTCCGTGAACCGAGGCATCAGCGCCGGCGTGATATCGAAGAGATCATGTGGATGCAGAAGCACGTCATGGGAATTGAGTGGAAACCGTGGAAACGATCACCACACGGAACCCGATAAACGGTCGGCGCGCACCGGGGTCGACGCCACCGCGGACGGCGGCACGAATATTCTGCTCGGGATCGCCGAAATGCCCGCCACGCATGACCCACAGCGCGTCCGCTTCGAGATCTTCTCGGTCATCGGTCGGGTCGTACGGGTATGGCTGGTACGGGCTGCGCGTCAGCTCCCAAACGTTGCCGCTCATGTCGAACAGACCGAAGGCGCATTCCGGGCAGCGGAAGCTGCCCACCGGTGCCGTCGCGATGCCGGCGTAGTTGGCCCGCTCCGTCGCCGGCCTGTTTCCCCACGGATAGATCCGCCCATCCGGTCCCCGCGCTGCCTTTTCCCACTCCGCTTCGGTCGGTAGCTCGATGCGCCAGCCGGCGTCGAGCGCACGGCTGAGTCGCCGCGGTGTTTGAGCCCACTGTCCGAGAGCGCTCTCGAGCCAGCGACCGTAGGCGACCGCGTCCGGCCATGAGATCCAGGTCACAGGATGATCGGGAGGAGCCTGCAAGGCACGGGCCTCGACCGTGAACCCCGTTGCTTGTACGAAGGCGCCGAACTGCGCCACGGTGACTTCGTAGCGGCCAATATAGAAGGCCGGAAGATCCACCGTCCCCTGGGCGCTTCCGTCGCCCCAGCGCTCGTTAGCAAAGGCCAGCGCATCGATCGCCGCGTCGCTGCCCATGACGAACTGCCCCGCCGGGATTTCCACAAACCCGAGAAGCTCATCGTCGGGCAGAAACCAGGCGTCGGCGCGGAACCCGGGGAGCTGTGAGGGATTGGATGTGGATGGCGGCCCGTCCTCGACCTCGGACGGTGGGCGTTCGCAGGCGACCGCTCCGATCACGATCAGGGCAGTCGCCAGCAACGTCGCCCGCCACCCGCCCGCGGTCGACCGCATTACCGTGCGCCCTCGCCACACGCGAAGGTCCAGCGGTGCGCGCAGGCACGAGCGAGCAGCTGTTCTTCCGGCATCTCGAGCAGGTTGGCTCCGCCCTCACGTAGCAGCAGCCGCAGATCGATGTCGCGCGGTTCGGTCCGATAGGAACCGCCGGGATCAAGCAGGTTGAAGCAGGCGGGTTGGTACCGCAGCTCGCACGCTCGCGAGAAGAAACCCCAGGCGCGCTGGGCATCGGGCGCTACCAGATTTGCCGCCGTGTAGTGTCTCCCGAGCTCGTTGCATGCCCATGCCGAGTTGTCGTTGCAGTACGAGGTCTCGATCTGCAGCAGCCGATCGCAGGCATTCCGGCGGCCCTCGGCGCACGCTTGCTGCCAGAAGGGCAGGGTGTCGCCGGGGTGCATGCCGTCGGTCGACCCGGCGGCCGTCACGGCGCCGAAGAAGGCGATCCAGACAGCAATGTGTGCCGTGTTGCCATGCGCCGGAGTCCACCGCCCCCAGCTGCTCGCGGCTGAGATTCCCTCGAGAGCGCCGGCCAGACGGTCGATGCGTTGTACGCCGAGGTTCAAGAGCGGCACGCACAGCAGCTTGTCGTAAAACGTCGGTGCGCCGAGTGCCCCGAGCAGAGCATAGAGGCCGAACACGCCCAATCCGTACAACACGCCGAACAGGGTCTTGCCGACGGGTGTTCTGGGCGACGTGGACGGATCGGTCACCAGCAGATGCAGGCCGAGAAAAACCGCCGTCGGTATCTCTGAATCGACGAAATAGGGGACTCCGGTCCATCCCCAATACAGTGCGCTCAACCCGAAGAGCGCGATGGCGGCGGATCCGGCGACAAGGGTGATCGAGAACAAATACATGACCACCAGCCCGAGGAGGAACAGGAACAAATAGATCCTCGGCGCCAGCGTCAGCGTCGTCGCGATGTCCTGCCCCCAGGTGAGGTCGGTGGTGTTGGTCACAATCAACACCAGCGAGAACAGCCCGAGCGAGAAGGCCGACGGGTTGAAGATGTGCGTGCGCCTGTTGTCACGGCGCCAGCAAACAAATTCCTTCCCGAGGAACCCGACGGCAATCATCACGAACTGCAGGTAGAACCAATCGTCCCTGAACCAAAGAAAAAGGTTGGTGCTGAATATGATCGGAAATGGGCCGAAGCCGAGCGCGTAGCTGTGGCGACGCGACCATGCCAACAGCATGTCGAAGGCGTAGGCGAACACCAGCTGCGCCACCAGGAGCCACACGTAGTCATAGACGGACCGCCAGTAATAGCCCCAGTAGGCGAACACCGCCGCTTGAACCATCGCTTGTGCATAGTGCTGCGGCCGCAACACCGTGTGCACCGATCGCCCGACGCCGGAGCGCCTGAGGCCCCCGATGAGCACGGCCTGCCAGATAAGCAGCGCCGCTGCTGCGCCCCAGAGCGACCGGGCGAGCACCGGGTGATCGTAGAGGCGAGGTATGAACGAGAGCGCGACGAGGCCGAGCGTCAACGACAACGGTATGCCGAACGCCCGGAGCGATGGCACCGGAGCTGGCGTGGAGGTCGCCTTCTCTTTCTTCGGCCCGTGCCCTTGCGAGCGGCGCCGACGGCGTGCAGATGACATATCCTCGCCCTGCTAGCTAGTCTCGACCCAGCAATACGCAACGAACCTTTGTTACAGGCCACTAGTTGCTTCTATGGCAAGCGGGAGTCTCCTGCATAATCGAAGCGTCTGAGAGCTCGCCGTATCCAGGCCCGCCACACTTCCACCACGGCCTGCTAGTGTCCCGACTCAGGACACTAGCGCCATGGCGGTTCAGCCGGCGCAGTCCTCGGCGTCGCCATGGCGCCCGTCGCGGACCGTGCGGGCCCAGAGCGACAGGTCGGCCTCGGTGAGGAAGCGCCACATCAGGCGCGCCCACGAGTCGTGGCTGACGAGCGATCCGTAGTACTCGGGGGCCATGGTGGTTATCTGCGGCAACCGGTTCCACGGCACCGAGGTGAAGTCGTGGTGCTCGGTGTGATAGCCGACGTTACAGGCCAACCAGTTCATCTTGCCGTAGTAGCTGAAGGTCTCCTGGGTGTCGGATCCCACCATGTAGTGCTCCTGGATCCAGCGGGCACCTAGCGGGTGCAGACCGACGGCGAAGAACAGGGAGGCCAGCAAGTACAGAAACGCACGCGGACCCCAAGCCCAGATCACCAGCGCATCGATGGAGAAGACGATCGCCCAATCGGCGAGCGTCCATCGCGTCAGAAAGGTCAGCTGCTTGATGCGGAGCGGTCGAAGCGACTGCATCAGCGGGTACAGCAGCAGCCAGATCAGCTTGCGGAAGAACGAATTGCCGATCAGGCGCGCCTCCCAGTAGCTTGGTATGTCTGCATCCACTTTGTGCACGCCCTGATGCGAATGGTGTATGAGGTGATATGACCGGAACGACATCGCCGTTGGCATGGTGTTTACCGCGCCCGCGAGGATAGCCGCGACGTTGTTCGCCCAGCGCGGCCGGAAGATCAGCCCGTGGGTTGCGTCGTGCACCATCACGTAGCTCGTGTGGTTCACGAAGGCGCCGAAGCAGTAGGCTACGATTCCGATCAGCCACCAGGGGCTGTCGCGCAGCGTCCAGGCGACGCTGAACTGGACTGCGATGATGCCGAGAATGATCGCGAAGGACCACGGATTGCGGCCGATCAGCTCGCGGACCTCAGGATGGTCGAGGAGGATCGCCTTGGTGCGAGGGTGGTGCGGCTCGCACTCATGCGAGTGCCGAAAGCCGTCGACAGTCAGGGTCACGCGCCGCAGCTCCGGGCGAGGGGAGGGACCGGTAGCTGGTCCGACGTCGCGAGCGTAGCTGTCGGAACGGCTAGCGTCAAAACAAAAAGAGCCGGCGAGACCCGCGGCACCGTTGGTTGGTTGTCTGGCAGATAAGCGTTTGGGTGATTCCGGCGTTGCTGCGCGAGACGTCCCGCTGAGGGAACGCGTTGGCAACCGCCGGCGCGATGGCATCTTTTCGGCGGTTCTGTTCGTAGGCGGTCCGGTTCCTAAATGTCCTGTAACAGCGGTTCGTTGCATATTGTGGCGCGGGTGGCTGATTCCGGACTCGTTGAAGTTGAGCGATCGGTGTGATGAGGTGCCAGGGTCAGTCGGATACGAAGGTTCGGTAGGACCGGTGAAGAGGGCCCCGAGAACGTGACGACACGCCGTGGTTTCTTGCGATACCTGGCGGGCAGCCCGTTGCTCGCCGGTGCCGGACTGTATACGTGGCCGGTCGCCGAATCGGCGGTGGGTCGGCTCGACGACGAGATCGCCGCCGAGATCGCCCAGTTCGTCAGCGAGCAGGGACGCGTAGTTTATTCGCCCGAGCAGGCAGTCAACGTCTTCGACCTCGAGGCTACGGCGCGTAAGAACGTGCCGCCGTCGCACTTTGCCTACATGGCCACCGGCGTCGACGGCGAGGTGACGCTGCGCGCCAACCGCGAGGCCCTGGCGAGTATTCAGCTGCGCGCTCGGCGCCTGGTCGACGTGAGCGAGATCGACATGTCGACGGAAATCTTCGGGCGGCGGTGGGAAACACCGATCGTCATCCAGCCATGCGGCAGCCAGAAAGCCTTCCATCCCGAAGGCGAGGTAGCCGTCGCTCGTGCGGCGCGAGCGCGAGGACATCTGCAGATGCTCTCTACCGTTACGACGTCGGCGGTCGAAGAGGTCAACGAGGCGCGCGGCGAGCCGGTCTGGTATCAGCTCTACCCGACCAACGAATGGGCGGTGACCGAGGCGATCTTGCGCCGCGTCGAGGCCGCCGGCTGTCCGGTGGTCGTGTTGACCGTCGACCACCCGGTAGGTGGCAACCGCGAGACGTCCGCCAGAGGTTCGCAGGAAGATCCGCGCGACTGCAGCGTCTGCCACTTGCCTCGAGCCGAGGGTTTCGCTGGCGCAGTGCGCCGCAAGCCCATGTTCGACGGGCTCGATCTGACGGATGTCACCGGGGTGGGAAATCCAAGCGCTACCTGGGATTTCGTCGATCGCATCAAGGACACCATCGGTATGCGGCTGGTCGTCAAGGGGATCGTGACGCGTGAGGACGCCGAGCTGTGCATCGAGCACGGCGTCGACGGAATCGTGGTGTCGAACCACGGTGGCCGCAACGAGCCCTCGGGCCGCGCCACGATCGAGAGCCTGCCGGAGGTGGTCGATGCGGTGGCCGGCCGTGCGCCGATCATCGTCGACGGCGGCTTCCGACGCGGCACCGATATGCTCAAGGCTCTTGCCCTGGGTGCCACGGCGGTCGGCATCGGCCGCCCCTATCTCTGGGGCTTGGGTGCCTTCGGAGAAGCCGGCGTCGATAGGGTGCTGCAGATGCTCCACGGCGAGCTGCGGCGCTCGATGCAACTGGTCGGCGCGACTTCGCTACCGGCCTTGAGCCGAACAATCCTGACACACTAGCGCTTTCTGAGGAGGTTGTTCACATCGGGGCTCCTCTAAGGCTGAATGGGGTTGTCAAAAGACCTCAACGGCCTCAGAGGGAGCACCCGATGCGCCTGCATGGTAACGCCAAGACGGCCCCTGACGCGATTGTGCTCAGATCTGAGTCCCCGAAGGAGACAACCATGAACACCCACCTCGTTGGCTGCCGGATGCCGGCAATAGCGCGGCGAGCCACCTGCCGCTCGCTGCCTCGCTGGCGATTGCGGTGCTTGCCTCTGCTTGCACGGGCGGCGCGCCCGCCCCTCCTGTGGCGGTCGCGACCTACGACATCGGCGAGTTTCTGGACACCACGAGCTATCGAGGCGCCGCTTTTTCGCCCGATAACTCGAGCCTCCTGGTCAGCAGCGACGAGACCGGCATCTTCAACGCCTTCACGCTGGCGGTAGACGGCTCCGGTGCCGACCAGCTCACCAACTCGAACACGGACTCGATCTTCGCCGTTGGCTATTTCCCTGACGACGAACGCATCTTGTACGGGGCCGACCAAGGCGGTAACGAGCTACGACACTTATACGTGCTCGATCCCGATGGTGCGGTGACCGACCTGACCCCGGGAGAGGAGCACATCGGCAACTTCGCCGGCTGGGCCGCTGACAACGAGTCGTTCTACGTGTCGACAAACGAACGCGACAGGCGATTCTTCGACGTGTACGAGTACGACGTCGACACCTACGATCGTGAGCTGATCTTCGAGAACGAGGGGTTCTTCCCGGCCGGGAGCTCGAACGACGGTCGTACGATTGCGCTGCTGCAAATGAACACCAACGCCGACTCCGACGCGTTCGTCTACGACCGTGACTCGGGCGAGGTGCGCAACGTGACGGCGCACGAGGGCGACATCTCCAACTCGCCTGCCGATTTCACCCCGGATGATCGCGGCCTGCTGGTGCTCACCGACGATGGGGCCGAGTTTTCATATCTGGTTCGCTATGATCTCGAGACCGGCGCCCGGGAAGACGTGTTGCGCGCCGACTGGGACATCTCGTTCGCGTCGTACTCGCGTGGCGGTACCTACCTCGTGGTGGGGATCAACAACGACGCGCGCACCGAGTTGCGACTGTACGAGGCCGCGACGATGCAGCTCGTCGCGTTGCCAGACCTCGGCGATGCCGAGATCAGCTCGGTCTCGATCTCTCGCGATGAGCAGCACATGGCGTTCTACTCGTCATCCAGCCGCGCACCGCGCGACCTCTTCTACTATCGCCTTGGCGGCGCTGCGCCGGTCCAACTGACGCGCTCGCTCAACCCGAACATCGACCCTGACCACCTGGTCGACGGGATCGTCAAGCGCTTCGAATCATGGGACGGTCTGGAGGTTCCCGGCATTCTCTACAAGCCGCATCAGGCGGGCCCCGACAACAAGGTCCCTGCCCCGCTGTGGGTGCACGGCGGCCCCGGCGGCCAGTCGCGCATCGGTTACTCCGGCCTGATCCAGTACCTGGTCAACCACGGTTACGCGGTGTATGCGATCAACAACCGCGGCAGCTCAGGATACGGCAAGACCTTCTTTCATCTCGACGACCAGCGGCACGGCCACGACGACCTCGACGATTGCGTCGCCAGCAAGCGAATGCTGATCGACACGACCTGGGTCGATGCCGACAAGATTGGCATCCTCGGTGGTAGCTACGGAGGCTACATGACCCTCGCCGCGCTCACCTTCCGACCCGAGGAGTTCGCCGTCGGCGTGGACCTGTTCGGCATCTCCAACTGGGTGCGCACGCTCGAGAGCATTCCGCCCTGGTGGGAGGCCCAGCGCGCCATGCTCGAGAACGAGATGGGACCGTTCGACGACCTCGACATGTTTCGCGCTAAGTCGCCGCTGTTTCATGCCGAGCAGATCGTGCGTCCGCTCATGGTGCTTCAGGGGGCCAACGACCCACGAGTGGTCAAGGCGGAGTCCGACGACATCGTCGAGGCCGTGCGCGAGAACGACGCGCCGGTGGAATACGTGGTGTTCGACGACGAGGGCCACGGTTTCGTGAAGAAGGAGAACCAGGAGGAGGGCTACCGGAAGATCCTTGAATTCCTGGAGACCTACTTGCGGGGTAGCGCGTCGGCGACCGACGAGGCCACAGACTGACGGGCATTGCCCGCCAAGCCCGCGCCGATTACTTCTCGGGGCTGTAGATGCGACGACGTGACTTTCTGCGCGACACGCTGGCGGGAACCGCGGTGGCCCTGGTGTCGGGCGCGCCGCCGATTCGGGCGACGCCCACGATGATTGGCGGGCTTGGTGCGCACACACAGGCCGGGTGGGTGGACGTCGAGGACGTCACGGTTGCTGATCTGCAGGAGCATATGGCTGCCGGCCGCTTCACCTCCGAGCAGCTGGTGCTGGCCTACCTGGGCCGCATCGAGTCGCTTGATCGTGCCGGTCCGAGGCTGAACTCGATCATCGAGGTAAATCCCGACGCGCTGGCGATTGCTCGCGAGCTCGACGAGGAGCGCGCCGGCGGGCGGGTGCGCGGACCGCTGCACGGGATCCCGATAGCAATCAAGGACAACATCGACACGGGCGACCGCATGCTCACGACGGCCGGCTCGCTGGCGCTGTTGGACGCGCCGACGCCGCGCGACGCTTTCATCGTTGAACGGCTGCGCGAAGCGGGGGCGGTGCTGCTGGCCAAGACCAACCTCAGCGAGTGGGCCAACATGCGCTCGACGCGCAGTAGCTCGGGGTGGAGCGGTCGGGGCGGCCAGACGCTTAATCCGTACGTGCTCGATCGCAGCCCATGTGGCTCGAGCTCCGGCTCGGGCGCGGCGGTCTCGGCGAGCCTATGTGCCATTGCCATTGGCACCGAGACCGACGGGTCGATTGTCTGTCCGGCGAACGCCTGCGGCATTGTCGGTATCAAGCCCACGTTGGGGCTGTGGAGCCGCGCCGGTATCATCCCGCTGGCCCATAGCCAAGACACCGCGGGGCCGATGGCGCGCACCGTGGCCGATGCGGCCGTGCTGCTCGGTGCACTAGCCGGTGTCGATCCGCGCGACCCCGACACCGAGCCCTCCGCGCCGTATCGCCAGCCCGACTACACGCAGTACCTCGATGCAGGCGGCCTGCGAGGTGCTCGCATCGGCGTAGTGCGTGGCTTCTTCGGTTTCCACGAGCAGGTTGACGCCCTCATAGAAGAGGCGATCGAGGCGATGCGCCAGGCCGGCGCAGTGATCGTCGACCCGGCCGAGATCCCCAATACCGACGAGTATCGCGACACCGAGAACGAGGTGTTGCTATACGAGCTCAAGGCCGACATGGCGTCGTACCTGCGCGCCCGCGGTGGATCGATGCGGAGTCTCGCCGACCTGATCGCCTTCAACGAGCGGAACCGTGACCGCGAGATGCCCTACTTCGGCCAGGAGCTCTTCCACATGGCCGAGTCCAAGGGGCCGCTGACCGACCAGGCTTACCTCGACGCGCTCGCCAACAACCGGCGGTATGCAGGTCCCGAGGGAATCGATCAGGTACTGCGCGAGCATGATCTCGCCGCTCTGGTGGCGCCCACCGACGGGCCCGCCTGGCCCATCGATCTGGTCACCGGCGACCATTTCCTGGGCGGCAGCTCCAGCCCGGGCGCGGTGGCCGGCTACCCCAGCATCACGGTCCCGGCCGGTTATGTCTTCGGGCTGCCGGTGGGCATCTCGTTCATCGGTACGGCGTGGAGCGAGCCCAGCCTCATCCGATTGGCCCATTCCTACGAGCGGGCAACGGGTCACCGAGTCGTCCCGACGTTCCGGTCGACGGTACAGCTGACCTAGGACCCACCCGCCGATAAGGAGCGTGCCGGGTCCTCGCGCCCGGCGCGCACGGCCGGGTGCAGCGCCGACATCACCGCCAGCAGCGCGTCGTGGCGACGGCGGCGGCGAGAACCCACGGGTCGAAGACGCTGACGTCGTACAGGAAGCTCTCGAGGGCCCTCGAGAGCAGCATGGTCAGCCCGAGTCCGATGGCCGACCCAAGCAGTGCCAGAGACAGCGCGTCGGATAGAACACTGCGCACGATCCGACCGCGGGTCGCGCCAAGAGCGACGCGGATGCCGAACTCCCGGCGTCGGCTGCGCACCGAGTAGGCGAGGACGCCGTAGACCCCGATCGCTCCCAGCAGCAGCGCCGCGCCGGCGAAGAGCCCCAGCAATGTCATCGTTACTCGCCGCTGGGACAGTGACCCGCGGATAGCGTCGGTCATCGTGGTGTAGCCGGCGACCAGGGCGGTGGGATCCGCGTCGCGAACGACGCCGCGAATGGTGGCCGCCAGCGATGGCGGCGCCGGGCCGTCGAATCGCAGCACGATCCAGCGACCGTAGAAACCGTAGCGCTCCAGCAGCTCCGGCAACTGGGCGTAGGGACGGTACACGACCGCCGGGCTTTCCTGGTCCAGGCCACGTAGCCGCAAGTCACCGACGATACCCACCACGCGCGCCGGAGTCTCCATCTCGACAGACGTCAGGAGGCGCTCCCCTAGTGGCTCGTCGGCGCCGAAGAGCTGGCGCGCCGTGGTCTCGGAGATCACCGTAACCGGCTCGGCGCCATCGTCATCAGCCGCGGTGAACAGGCGGCCGCGCATGATCCGGATGCCCGCCGTCACAAAGTAGTCGTGACTCACCGGTCGCCAGCGCCCGTACGGCGGGTCCGCGGCCGGGTCGAGCTCACGGTCGGCCCGGTACAACGAGTTGATCCCGCCATCCTCGCTGAACGGGCCTTTCCACACCTCGCTCACGGCGGCTACACCGGGTAGGGCGGCGAGATTCGCACGGATACGGTCGAAGTACTGTGTGGCCTCGGCGGCGGACGCGAAGCTGCCTTCCTCGGGACGGAGGTCGAAGGTGATCAGCCCGTCAGGGCGGAATCCCGGGTCGACACGCACTACTTGCAGAAAGCTCCGGATGAGGAGTCCGGAGCCGGCGACCAGCGTCATCGCCATGGCAACCTCCGCCAGCACTACTGCGGTGCGGATGCGCCGCCGCAGGGCGGTCTCGCTGCCGCCGCGGCCGCCGGCTGCCAGCGCAGCGCGGACGTCGGAGACCGACGCTTGGAGTGCCGGGATCAAGCCGACGATCCAGCCAGTGATCAAGGCAACGAACGCCGAAAACGCGAGCACCGAACCATCGAGTACGACGGTCTCGATACGCGGCGCGTCCGCAGGCATCAGCGCGAGCACACCTTTGAGCCCGACCGACGCCAGCGCCAGTCCGGGCAGTATGCCAAGCAGGCCGAGCAACGACGACTCGGTCAACAACTGCCGCACTAGGCGGCCGCGCCGAGCCCCGAGAGCGACGCGGACCGCCATCTCTCGCTCGCGCGTCAAGGCCCTCGACAGCAGCAGGTTGGCAACGTTCGCGGTGGCGATCAGCAGGGTCAGGCCGACCGCTCCGAAGAGCAACAGCAGCGTCGGGCGCGTGTCTCCGACGAGATACTCGCGCAGCGGCATGATGGTGGCGTCGCGCCCGTAGTCGGCGGGCAAGTCGATCTGCTCGTGCAGGTAGGCGATGAAGGCGCGTAACTCCTCGAGCGCCGCCGCCGCGGTCGAGTCCTTGGCGAGACGGGCGACGAGCTTCATCTCCTGCGACGAGGCGCCGGGCGATTCGGTGTCGAGCACCCATGGGGAAACCAGCGAGGCTCCGTTCTGTAGCACTTGATAGCCGGGCGCCAGCACCCCGACGACGGTGTGCTCGCGCCCGTCGAGTCGCACCGCTCGACCGACCGCGCGTGGATCGGCAGCCAATTCCGTCCGCCAGAAGCTGTCAGTCACCACTACGACGGCCTCTCCAGGCCTGTCGTCGCCTGGCTCGAAGCCGCGACCGAGCTGCATTCGCGGCCCGAGCACGTTGAAGAAGCCGGCCGTGGCCTTGGGACCCTTGACCCGAATGGCCCCGTCGGACGTCAGCAGCGTGTGGTTGGTTCCGGTGAAGGCGGCGGTCGCATCGAAGGAACCGAGGAAGGGCTCGATCATCAGGTAGAGCTCGGTGGAGAACCAGTTTTCAGGCCACACCACCACCAGCCGATCGGGCTCCTCGTAGGGAAGTGGACGCAAGAGAATTCCGTTGACCAGGCTGAAGATCGTTGTCGTGGCGCCGATTCCGAGCGCCATCGTCAGAACGGCAACCGCAGCAAATCCGGGCGAGCTGCAGAGCGATCGAAAACCGAATCGGACATCCTGACGAAGCTCGCCGAACATATCGCTGCCGCTCTCCCGCGGCCCAACGGCAAGCAAGTGCCTCGCGCCGCGCCGCGCGCGCAGCACGAGCGCGTCACGTCCCGACGACAGGCAGCGGCGCAACAGCATCGCGCGAATTCTGTCGCGACGGCGGGCGTGCTCGATCTCTGCCAGCCACTCGTTGCGCCATCGTGCCCGCTCGGTGCTCGGGACCAGCAGTGCGAAGCTCCTTACGAGTCCGCGGCAGAGCCCAGCGGCGAACCTGTCCACTTTCGCGTTCAAGCCCATGCTCAGGCGCCTTTGACCTGCGCCTCGGACGCCGCCGCGACGGCGCGACGCAAGGCTGGGAATCCGTCGAGGGCTCGCGCCAGCATCAGCTCCCCGGTGCCGGTGAGCTCGTAGTAGCAGCGTGGCGGCCGCTTCTCGGCGCTGGCTCGGGCCTCGTCCTCCCACTCGGAGGTCAGCAGTCCGGCGTCCTCGAGCCGCCGTAGGGCCGGATAGACCGTCCCGTCGGGTAGCCCCGAGACATCCATGATGTCGAAGCCGTAGCGGTAGCCCGCGGCGATGGATTGGAGCACCACCCCGGTGGTGTAGGTGAGGCGAAGGCTGGTCATGTTTACTCCGAAGCACCGGTTGGGGATCTCGATCTCTCGTATACTAGGTAGTATACCTAGTATACGAGAGTACTACTAGCCCGCTCGATCTACCGGCCCATGATCCGAATCCACTCTGGATCGGACCACAGGGCCTCGAAGCTGGTGTTGCGTGGCAGCCCGCCGCTGCCCCGGCGCGTATTGTAGGGATTGATCTCGACCGCCCGCCGAATCGCGTCCAGGGCGTTGTCTCTGCGCCCCAGCTCGAGATACATGCTCGCCAGAGCAATCCAGACGTTGTCCTTTCCTGGGATCTTGTCTCGAAGCTCGAGGAGGATCTGGAGGCCGTGCTCCCGGTCGCCGTCCTCGAAGACCTGGTTAGCATTGGCGATGATTCCTCGAGACCGGCGCACGGTGAGCAGCCGGCGCAGCTCGATCAGTGGCGTCGGGTGGTCGTTGACCCGAAGATCCTCGGCGACATCGGAGTAATCGGCTGCGCCGCCCCGGAGCTGGACGATGAACAGAGCAGCTGACTGCTGTCCACGCCGGTCGCCGCCGGCGACCTGAGCTGCCTCCAGAGCGTCGAGGATCCGATCCGCTAGCGGCTTCCCGCCGGTCGATTCGAACGACTCTGCCATGTTCTCGACGACCTCGGGCCCGACCATGCTGTTGGCCTGGGCGCAATAGTCGATTCCGCACCGGTGGCCTTTCCATGCCTCCTCGGGATCTTCACGCGGATGTGAGTACACCTCGAGACCAACTGGGCCGCCACCGGTGAACGCAGCGGTGCGGCCCTGGAAGTCGAGGATCGCGACTTGCCTGCGGGCGCTCGCCTCGTCGCTGCGCACTAGCTGGGCCATGACCTCCTGCGGGTGCAGGCCGGCCATCAGCATCTCCATCCCGATCCTGCCGTAGAACGGATTCGACGACATTTGATGCACGATGACCCCGACGCCACCTCTGAATGACGAGCCGTTGCGGCCGACCGCCAGCACCCTGCTCGCGACGCCAATTCCCAGCTCTCCGGTGCCCGGGTCACGAACAATGATCGAATACGTGCTGAGATAGTCAGGATCGTAGTAAGTGCTGGTCGGGTCGTAGACGTAGTCCTGGGCGATAATCGGCGTCGATACGGCGAGTATCAGTAACGTTAGTCCGAGGCTTGTGACGCGCATGTCGCCTCCTTCTGACGGCGTCGGTCCCGCGTGTCGCGCGAGAGGTGTGTCACTACCGTTGTCCCGGTTCACCCTGCAGAGTAGAGTCCCCAAGTTTGGACGACGGCTCCGGTCAAGGATAAACGGAGCCAAGAAGTCGAGAGAGAGATGCTACCCATTCGCCCCAGGAAGGGGAACGGCGGTCTGGCAATGTCGGGACACCCCGACGGAGCTAGTCCGCGTTGACCCGACCCCTTCGAGAAGCCCTGCGCCTGGCTGTGGGACTCGTGGGAGTCCTTGCTCTCGGAGGCTGCGATTTCACCCAGACCACCGGGTCGTCGGCTCAGATCACCGAGGGGGGTTGGTCACGATTCCGCGGGCCGAATGGCTCCGGCGTCGCGGTGGCGGTCGGGCTCCCGACTCGGTTCGGACCCGGTGACAACGAATCCTGGAGCACGCCGCTGCCGCCGGGACACTCCTCGCCGGTCCTGGCCTCAGGACGGATCTTTCTCACCGCAGTCGACGAGGGCACGCTCTATACGTACGCCCCCGATCAGGCCAGCGGCGACGTGCTTTGGCGGCAGGCGGCGCCGCGGCCGCGCCAGGAGCCTCTGAACCGGCTCAACGACCCGGCATCGCCTACACCCGCCACCGACGGTAGCGGCGTGTACGTGTTTTTCGGTGACTTCGGGTTGATCGCCTACGACGCCGATGGTGGCGAACGCTGGCAGGTTCCGCTCGGTCCGTTCGACAACGCGTATGGCATGGCAGCGTCACCGGTGGTGATAGATGGTCAGGTGATCCAGGTATGCGATCAGAAGACCGGAGCGTTCATGATTGCCGTGGGTGCGCAAGACGGCGAGGTGCGGTGGCGCATGGATCGCCCCGGATCGAGTACCGGTCACTCCAC
The DNA here is from genome assembly GCA_965205505.1 of Acidobacteriota bacterium. Classification (GTDB taxonomy): domain Bacteria; phylum Acidobacteriota; class UBA890; order UBA890; family WLXD01; genus DASCOT01. Next base: position 654,438 of record CBDBHB010000008.1, on the reverse strand, counting down.
GCCGGTCGTGTTCCGGCCGCCTTCGGGAGAGGTCCAGCTGCTGATTCCGGGCTCGCTGCGGCTCTCGGCGTTTGCTGCCGCTACGGGGGAGCGTCGGTGGTGGGTTTCCGGCGTGGCCTTCGAGATGAAGGCGGTCGCGGTGCTCTCGGCGGACTCGACCACCGTCTACATCAACGGCACCAGCGCCACAGCATTCGAGGACGGCTACGACCGCGCCATTCCCACATATGACGAGGTTTCTGCAAGCGACACGGATGGCGACGGGCTGTTCGAGGTCGACCAGATTCCCGACGATCTCGCGCGCCGCTGGATTCGGCTCATCGATCTCGACAGCGATGGGGCGCTCAATCGTCAGGAGTGGGAGTGGTACCGATCGGCGCGTGCCTCACGAGGCGGAATAAATGCCTTCAAGACGGGGGGCAGCGGCGACATGACCGATTCGAGCTTCCTCTGGAATCACGGTAGGTCCGTACCCCAGTTGCCGTCGGCGCTGCTGTACGAGGGGGTCATCCACATGGTCGACGACGGCGGCATCGTGACGCTTCTCGACCCGGACAGTGGCGAGGTGCTCGACCGCGGTCGTCTCTACGACGCAGTCGAGAGCTATTTCGCCTCGCCGGTCGCCGGCGACGGCAAGGTCTTCATGGTCAGCGAGGCATGCAAGGTGGTGGTGCTGAAGCCGGGCTCGACCCTCGATGTTCTCGCGGTCAACGACCTCGACGACATCTGTTTTGCGACGCCGGCCATCGATGCGGATCACACATCTACGTGCGGACCCGCAGCGCGTTGCACGCCTTTGCCGCCGCCGCTGACTCAGGACGCTAGCTGGCCATGGCTTCGGGCGAACCGCCCGGCTATGCCACGAGTCGCGGCCGTTCGCTGCGCAGTTCCGGCGGCTCCAGGATATCGTCGAGCCCTTCCTGGGGTCGTTGAGCGCTGCCAGGAATGCGACCACGACATGTTCGTCGAACTGGGAGCCGGCACCCTCCTGCAGAATTCCGCAGGCGACCTGCCGGTCGAGGGCGCGGCGATACGGTCGGTCCGTGGTGATCGCATCGAAGGCGTCGGCGACGGCGATGATGCGAGCGCCGAGCGGAATGTCCTCACCCTTCAGGCCGTTATAGCCGCCGCCGTCGATGCGCTCGTGGTGGTACATGATCAGCGGCACGGCGGTGCGCAGGGCGCCTCCCACCCGGTCCACCATCAAGGCGCCGTTGGTCGCATGTTGGCGGATCTGACGCCACTCTTGCGGCTTCAGGCCACCGACTTTCTTGAGGATGTCGACACTGACATCGATCTTGCCAATGTCGTGCAGCAGGGCGGCGACCCGTATGTCCTGGACGTCGCCGTTGGCCAGGCCCATGCGGCGACCGATGGCGGAGGCGTAGAGCGAAACTCGCACAGAGTGCGCCTGGGTGTACTTGTCGGCGGTATCGATGAACTTCGACATGATCTCGACGATGCCGTTGTATGCGTGCTGCAGCTCGCGGAAGGCCTCGCGCTTGACGTCGTACAGATGGCCCATCGCCGCCGCGATCAGGGTCAGCAAGCTGCCCCAGAGGGTGATGCCGAGCCACTTGTCTATCCCAGTGGTAGCGCCGATCTCGAACGACCCGGGAATTGACAACGCAAACCAGGTCACCAGCAGGACGGAGGCGGTGGATGTGACGACAGCGCGCGCCTTGCCGAAGAAGTACGCGGCAAGAACGACCGGCAGATAGAAGCCATTCAAGACGATCACCTGTTGCACGCCGATCCGATCGAGGACGCCGGTGACCGCGAACAGCGCGAACACGATGAGCAGTTCGGGTCGGACAGCGCTTGGCAAAGCACGGGCGCGAACAGGAAACGCCATGGAGAAAGACTCCGTGGATAGTGAAAGTCAGATTCCAGAGTGGACTTTAACAAAGCAAGTCAGGGATATAAAAGCTAAAAAGAACTAAAACAAATTTTTAAGCTTTTATCACTATAAATAGCATGTAATAACAGTTAATAACATTGTTTTCTAATTAATACTAACTATTACTATGTAATAACGTCTTGGTTGTACACAGAGGACTTCGAGCAGCCACAAGGCCGACGGGTTGGCGACACGTTTTGAGATCGCGTCGGCGGCTGCATATGATCCACCGGAGCTCAATCAACCCGGAGGCGTCATGCGCAGAAGATCCGGCTCAACATTCTTGCTGGTAGCCATCAGCGCGCTCGCCCTCGCGAGTGGCGGCTCCGAGGCGGCCGGGAGCCGATCTCAGGGTGGCCGATACCGTGATCTGTTGACGTTGTTTGACGATTTCCGGGTTTTCCACGAGCCCGTGGTCGAAGATGGGGTCCCCGACTACACGGCGGCGGCAATGGAGCGCCAGCATCGCGAGCTGGGCGAGTACCAACGGCGTCTGGCGGCCTTCGATATCAGCGGCTGGCCAATCGACCAGCAGATCGATTACCACCTGGTTCGCGCCGAGATGAACGGGCTGGAGTTCTATCACCGGGCGACGAAGCCGTGGTCGACCAGCCCGGACTTCTACTGGGGCTCGCCAACCTCAACCGGCTCCCCCTTCTATGGGTTCTCGGCTTCACGCTACGGCATCTCGGCCAGGCCGGAGCTGCCGCTCGACGAGGAGCAGCTCGAGGCCTATGGGTCGCGACTCCGGGCGCTCCCGAAGATCCTGGCGCAGGGCAAGCGCAACATCATCATCGACGAGGCCAAGCACGACTTGGCACTGCTCGGGCTCCGGTCCATGGATGAGGAGGGCATGCTGCTGCAGGACCTGGTCGAGGGTATGCGGCAGCATCACCCCGATCTGGTCGCCGTCACCCAGGGTGCTTGGGAGGCGGTGAGGGATTACCGAACCTGGATTGCCGACAACCTCGACCGCATGGACGAGCCTTCCGGCGTCGGAGCCGAGAATTTCGACTGGTGGCTCAAGAACGTGTGGTTGGTTCCCCACACGTGGGACGAGGCCTGGGCGATCGCAAGTCGCGAGTACGAACGCAACCTGGCGCAGCTGAAGCTCGAGCAATTCCGCAACCGTCACCTGCCGCCACTCGAGCCCGCTGCCACCGAGGAGGAGTATTTCCAGCGCTACAACGACGCCGCGAGCTATCTGCTCCGGTTCCTCCGGGAGGGCGGTTTCTCCAACCTGGCCAGCGAGTTCGAGTCGGTCGGGGCAACGCCGCCGTCGGCCGACTGGATCGGCGAGCCGATGGGTTTCTTTACTCAGGTCTCGTCGCGCAATCCGATGCAGGCGATCATCCACGAGGACACGGGTCACGTTCTCGATTTGATGCGCTCCCAGGACCATCGCTCTCCGATACGTGCGACCCGGCGCCTCTACGAGATGACCCACCCTCGTAGAGAGGGGTTCGCCAGCGGACTGGAAGAGATGCTGATGCACGCCGGCCTCTACAGCGATAATCCGAGAGCCCGGGAGATGCAGCTCGTCAACTTCGCCCACGAAGGCGCCCGCGCCATGGGCGAGCTGATGTTCATCGCCAACAAGCTCGACTATGCGGGCTCGACGATGCTGGAGGCCGAGCTAACACCGTACGGCTGGGCGGCTGCCGACAGCGCAACGATGTGGGACCACAAGCGCGACGGCGTGCGTGCGCCCGGGTACGAGGTCGCCTATCCGCTGGGCCGAGCTCAACTCGACAAGATTTTGGCGGACCTGGCGCGCCTGTGGGGCGACGAGCTCGCATTGCCCGACTTCGTCGACGCGGTGCTCGAGTCGGGCGTGATTCCGCTGGCGCTGGTGCACTGGGAGGTGACCGGTCTCACCGACGAGGTCGACAAGCTCTGGTAACCAGATACGGCCCCAGTAGCTCGTTGGGTTACCGGCCTGCTGCGCCCGAAGCGACGTTGTTGGAGCCGGCTGCGCTAGCTGGGTGCGAAAGTGCCTGCTCAGTCGACCCGGCTGATCCGTTCGATGGTGATCGGCGGCTGCAGGCTCTCGGCCTCGTCGGCGGGCGATTGATGGATACGGCGCACCACGTCCATTCCCGAAACCACCTGCCCGAAAGCCGCGAAACCCTGGCCATCGTTGTTGCGGATCCCGCCGAAATCCAGCGACGGTTGCTCACCGATGCAAATGAAGAAGTCGCCGGTAGCGCTCTCGGGGCCACCACGCGCCATGGAGATGGTTCCGTCGAGGTGGCGCAGGCCGGTATCCCGGGTGCGTTCCAACGCAATAGGGTCGAATCCTTCCCCGTCATCCGAGTTCGGGCCCGCCTGGATCACCTCGATCAGGACATCGTCGCGGACCTGGTTGTCGAGCGTCACAGTGCGGTGAAAGCGTCCGCCGCGGTATAGGCCAGCGTCGACGTAGCGTAGGAAGTTGGCGACAGTCCCCGGCGCACGGGACGCCTCGAGCTCCACCTCGAAAGCACCCAGGTCGGTCTCGATACGAACTCGCAGTTGCTCCGCTTGTGGCAGCAAGCTCGACGGTGCGCCCGGCAGGGAAAACGCCAGCAGGGCGCCGATCGCAACGACAAATTGGAAGGTCATGCTCGGGGCTCCGCGACGATGACGAGGGCAGACAGCTCACCGTAGAGCACGGCAAGCCGGCGCACAATGTGCTGGCCGCCGCGCTCAGCGCGACAGCGGGAAAGATCCGCTTGGGCGTGAGATCGTGCCGGCGACTGCGTATGATCCGCGCCAGCTCAACCGATCGCAGGAGACCGTCATGCGCAGAAGATGCGGTACGTTGTCCTTGTTAGTCGCCGTGAGCCTGCTCGCCCTTGCGAGCGGGGGATCTGAGGCGGCCGAGGGCCACGCTCAGGCTGGCAACTATCGGGACCTGACCGCGTTGTTCGAGGAGTTCCGCGGATTCCACGAGCCGACGCTGACCGACGGAGTACCCGACTACTCGGTCCAGGCAATGGAGCGCCAGTACCGCGAGCTCCGCGAGTACCAGCGACGGCTGGCTTCGTTCGATATCGGCGCCTGGCCGGTCTCGCAGCAGATCGACTACCACCTGGTGCGCGCCGAGATGAACGGTCTGGAGTTCTACCACCGGGTGATGAAGCCTTGGTCCACTAGCCCCGATTTCTACTGGGGTTCTCCCACCTCCACCGGCATGCCGTTCTATGGCTTCTCGAGCAGGCAGCCGTCCGGCGAGGAGGTCGGCGAAGAGGCGGGCTCTATCGCTCGCTACGGGTTCTCGGCGCGGCCCTTGATGCCGCTGTCCGAGGACGAGCTCGAAGCCTACCGGGTGCGACTCCGAGCGCTGCCCAGGATCCTCGCGCAGGGCAAGGCCAACATCGTGCTCGAGGAGGCCAAGCACGATATGGCGGTACTCGGCATCCGCTCCATGGACGAGGAGGGGGTGCTGCTACAGGACCTGGTGGAGCTCATGAAGGAACACCACCCGGAGGCGGTACCCGACGCGCAGGCCGCGTGGGTGGCGGTGCAAGATTACCGTGCCTGGATAGCGGCCAACCTCGACCGCATGACCGCCCCAACGGGGGTCGGTAGCGAGAACTTCGACTGGTGGCTGAAGAACGTCTGGTTGGTGCCGTACACGTCGGACGAAGCCTGGGCCATTCTGAGCAGCAGGTACGACCGGTCGATGTCGGCCCTCGAACTGGAGCGCTATCGCAACCGTGACCTGGTCCCGCTCGAGCCGGCTGCGACCGAGGCCGAGTACCTCGGCGGGTATACCGAGGCCGGCAACGATCTGGTGGAGTTCTTCCGCTGGGGCGGGTACCTGGGCTTGGCCGCCGAGCTCGCAGGGCTGGACATGTCGCCGCCATCGCGAAAGGCCTTTGGAACGGAGAGCGATCCGATGGATCTCGCCGAGCGGGTCAGATTCCTCTTCCCGCTGGACGAGGTCGTGCACGAGAACATGGGCCATCAGCTCGACGTCCTCCGGCCCAAGGATCATCTGTCTCCGATCCGGGTTGCCCGACGCCTCCACGAGATGACCCACACTCGCCGGGAGGGGTACGCGGCCGGCCTCGCGGAGATCCTGATGAACGGCGGGATCGCCGAGGAGCGGCCCAGAGTGAGGGAGCTGGTCTATATCACCGCTGCCTATCGCGACGCGCGAGGAATGGGCGATCTGAAGTTCCAGGCGAACGAGCACGACTACGCTGGCTGGACGAAGTACGACGCCGAAATGAGCCCGTCCCAGTGGGCCATCCCTGACAGCTTCACCATGTGGGACCACAAGCGGGACGCCGTTCGCGCGCCGGGATACGAGCTTGCCTACACGCTCGGCGCGACCCAGTTCGAGAAGCTCCTCACCGCGCGTGCCAGGCAACTTGGCGACGAGTTCGACTTCGGTGAGTTCCTCGACGAGATGTTAGCCGTGGGGGAGATCCCGTTCGCTCTGATCCACTGGGAGATGACCGGTCTCACCGACGAGGTGGACAAGCTCTGGTAGACGGCCATGTTGCTGCCTGGGTCGACGGGTGCGATTCGCGCCATCATGTCGCGCCGCACATCCGATAGGATGGGCGTCTGAGACCGCATAACCCGGGAGTGTCCGATGCTTGCTCGCGCCGTTGTTGCGCCGCTCCTGCTCGTCGTCGGCACGCTGGCGACCGAGCAATCCTCCCCCTCGCAACACGCCACCGGCAGCGGTGCCGTCGATGTTCCCGCGCCCCGGTCGGCCGCGCAAGTACGCAAGAAGGTGCTGCTGATCGGTTTCGACGGGATTCGAGTCGACATTCTCGAGCAAGCAGATACTCCCAACTTCGATGCGCTGGTCGCCGCGGGTGCCTTCTCGGCCAGCGCCCGCACCCGCCCGATCACCGTCAGTGGCCCCGGTTGGTCGAGCATGGTGACCGGCGTGTGGATGGACAAACACGGAGTCGAGAGCAACGTGTTCACCGGCAACCACTACACCGAGTACCCCGACTTCCTGACTCGCATCGAGCAGGTGCGCCCGGAGATCAACACCTACACCGTGATCAACTGGCCGGTCATGGGAACAACGGCCGACGGCGGCCCGATGATTAGCCGCAACGTGGACGTGATGGTAAACATCGATGGCGGCACGATGGGTTATTTCGATGCCGACACCGAAGCGGTGGCGATTGCCGCCCACTACCTGCGCACCGCCGACCCCGACGCCACTTTCGTTTCGTTGGGCAACACCGACGAGGTGGCGCACGAGACGAGTTCCCTGGCACCGGAGTACCGAGCCGCCATCGAGCGCGCCGATAGTCAGCTGGGTGAGCTGTTAGCCGCCGTGCGGGCGCGGCCGACCTATGATCAGGAGGACTGGCTGATTCTCTCGAGCACCGACCATGGGCGCCGCGACGACGGCGGCCACGGCGAGAACTCGGAGAAGGAGCTCACCATCTACTACCTGGTCAGCGGCCCCTCCGCCGATCCGAGCACGTTGACCGCGACGCCCCACATCGTCGATGTTTCAGTAACTGCGCTGGCGCATCTGGGAATCGAGATCGATCCTGCGTGGGATCTGGACGGCCGCGTCAACGGGCTGCGGCTAACTCCGAGCGCTCGCTAGCACGCATATGAACAGGAGTGCTGCCGTGCGGAAATCCTTGTTGCTTGCAACCTTGTTGTTAGTCATGGCCGCTGCGGCTGGCGGCAGTCCGGTCGCCGGCCAGGAGCGGGCTCACGGGATCAGCTCGATCCGCGACGTCGAGGCCGTCTACGGGACGCGCGAGCAGGCCGAGCTCATGGACCGCCTGTTGAAGAGAAAGGTCGCGACGGTGCTGCCTGCGGTCATGCGGCGGGCGGGGGCGGACATGTGGATCGTGCGCAACAATGAGGGGCCGATCTACCTATCGTTGCTGCCCAGCGACGACGATGGTCACGTCGCCGAATGGACACCGTTCATCGTCCTGCACGATCGCGGCGCGGAGGCCGGTGTCGAGCGCACCGGCGCCCGCTTCGACGATCTGGCCGGCATGGTCCAGGCGCGGGATCCCGACAGGATCGTCATCAACGACGGCTTCGGCGCCGATCATCGGGCCGAGCTGGTGCGACGCATCGGCGCCCCGTATGCGGATCGCCTGACCTCCGACTCCGATCTGGCGATCTGGTGGCTGGAGGCCCGTACGCCACAGGAGATCAGTATCTTCCGCCATGTCATCGGAATTGCCCACGACGTGATCGGCGAGGGCTACTCGAACCGGGTCATCGTGCCTGACGTCACCACGACCAACGATCTGAACTGGTGGATCCGGCAGCGCTACATCGACCTCGGCATCGACACCGACGACCACCCGACGGTCACCGTGCAGCGCAGCCGCGCCGAGCGTGCTAGGTATGGCGATCCCGACGAGTACTTCCGCATCGACACCAGCCCGCGCAACGGCATGGACATCGTCATCCGGCGAGGCGATCTGCTGTTCAACGACACGGGCATCCGCTACCTCGGCATCAACACCGACACCCAACAGGCCGCCTACGTGCTGATGCCGGGCGAGACCGCCGCGCCCGCAGGCCTGAAAGAGGCGATGCGTCACCTCAACCGGTTGCAAGACATCATCGGCGAAGAGATGCAGCACGGGCGCACGGGCCGCGAAATCGGCATGGCGGCGTCGGCGCGCGCCAGGCAAGAAGGTATCCGGCCACGAATCTACGCGCACCCGATCAGCTATTGGTTCATGCGTTACCAGCTCAACGGCGGCTTCTTTACTCGCGACCACTACTTCGCGGGCACCGCCATCACCGACGAGCCGTCGGACGATCCGGGCGATGATCGCGACAGGGGTCCACGCTACGACCTGCGTGGCCCACCGTTCCACTATCGCCTTACCAGCGCCGACCATCCGCTGGAGTACAACACGGTCTACGCGCTGGAGATCGACATCGAGTATCCCGTCCCGGAGTGGGAGGGTCTGGTCGTCCGCCTCCACTCGGAAACGGTGACCGCTTTCACCCCCGACGGGTTGGTCTACCCGGCTGGCCGGCAGACCGAATGGTATTTGATCCGCTAGCAGGCCGCCACGGACGCTAGTCAGGACACTAAAACGGCGACCAGGCGGGGTTGCTGTTGGACACTCCCGCCTGATTATCGGTGCCTGCGCGACCCGAGGTCGTCAGCCGAGCTTGGTTCGTTCCATCGATGTTCATGACATAGATGTCGCGGCCACCAGCCCGCGAGGAATCGAACGCAATCCGTGTGCCGTCGGCCGACACCGAGGGGTACGAGTCGGCCCCTGGGACGTCGGTCAGCCGGCGCTTGTTGGAGCCGTCGACGTTCATTATGTAGATCTCGTAGTTGCCGTTCTGGGGCTCGCCGTCGCGGTCCGTCGAGAGACGATCTGCTTGCTGTCGGGGGTCCAGTTGGGCACTTCGTCGAGGGCACGGGTGAACGTCAACCGCTGTTGGTTGGTGCCGTCGACGGCGTTTGCGAGGTAGATCTCTGGGTCGTCCCGGTCCCGATCCGCTTCGAAGGCGATCCAAAGGCCGTCCGGCGACCATGCCAGGAAGTTGTTCACTCTTCCGAGAGGATGGTCATTGGTCAGCTGCGTCGGGTTGTATCCCCAGCTTCCCTCGTCGACGTTCGTTCGCCACACTTGCGAGCTGCCGCTGCGGTTGGAATCGAAGGCGATCATCGAGCCGTCGGGCGACCAGGAGGGCCCGCCGTCATTGGCCGGGTCGGTTGTCAGCCGCGTTACGTCGGAGCCGTCCGCGTTCATGATGTAGATGTCTCTGTTTTCGTGGCGCGACGATGCGAAGGCGATCCGCGTACCGTCGGGTGACCATGTCGGGGCGCCGTCAAAACCCAGGTTGTTGGTCAGCCGCGTCACGTTGGAGCCGTCCGCGTCCATGACGTAGATCTCAGCGTTGCCATCCCGGTTCGACACCAAAGCGATCTTGGAGCTCATGCTCTGTGCTGCCACCGGCTGTACGTGTAGACCAACGACGAGCACGAGCAGTAGGCAGCCGCCGAGCATGGCCGCTCGAGTCAGTGACGTTCGGTGCATGTGGCACTCCGTTCGCTTATTCGGATCTTCGGATGCTTCCCTCGACCGTCTTTCGTGCCGCCGATAGGTTCTCGGTACTCAGGGTGAGCGAATACAGCTCACGTCCCGCCGCGTTCTGAAACTGGGCGACGAGGATCGCCGGCGCCACGGTTGTATCCACGGTGATGAGGAGAAACGAATGCGGCTCACCCGAGTCGTGAACCAAAGCGGGGTGAGGGGCGTTCGCAGCGTCGATAATGCTTGCATGAATGGGCGACGTGATCAGCTCCACGAGTGGGTATCCGGCTGTCTCGGTCGTCTCGTGCCGTAGGACGCGGGTCCGATGAATATCGCCGCCTACCAGCACCACCCCCGAAATCTTCTCCTGTCCGATGAAGCGAAACAGCGCCGCTCGCTCATGCGGATAGCTTTCCCAGTGATCGGGCTTACCAGGTCGCACGGCTCCATTCCAGATCATCCCCGAGGCCAATAGCTTGAAGGGCGCGGTCGACGCTCGGAGCTCCTGGCGCAGCCACTCCCACTGTTGCCGGCCAAGCAGCGTTGGTTGGTCGGCGGCAACCGGCGAGGGCTCCGTGCCCGCGAAATACCGAGTGTCGAGAAGAAACACTTCCACGCCACCGCGCCGGAACTTCGTGTAGACCCCGTGGTCTCCGTCTCCGTACGACGGATTGGCGCGATACTCCACAAAGGCGCGACGCGCGTTCGCCTTGCCGTCGAGTCGTCCGTCGGTGTCGTTGGCGCCGAAATCGTGGTCGTCCCAGGTGGCATAGAGCGACCTGTTGCGCAGCAAGTCGGCAAAGTCAGGGACCGCGGCGAATTCGGCGTATCGGGTTCGCTGAACATCCAGTGCCGTCGAATCGATATAGGGGGTATCTCCTAGCAGCACGACGGCGTGCGGGTCGACTGCGGACATTCGACGCCACACCGCAGACGATTCACGGTCCTCGAACGCACACGATCCGAAAGCCAATCGGGTGAGCGTTGGTGCGCTCTCGGCAGCCGGCGTCACGAAGAAAGTATCTGTGTTGCTGAGGATTGGCTGATCTTGATACCTAGCCTCGTAGCCGTACCTGGTATTCGCTTGGAGTTCCGTCACCTGCCAGACGACGCACATATCGTTGTCGGGGGTCGCCTCTGCCGTTGCGACCCGCGCCGCACGCCCACCGATGCCATGAGCGGTGAGGTGTAGACACCCGGTGCTGAGCACTTGGCCCACAACGTGGCGCTCGTAGATGTCAGGTGCCCCACGAACGGACCGTGGGTGATGGCAGATTGGGCGGTGCTTGTCCCTCTCAGCGCGGCGTCCGCGGCGATCGACCGTCCGGTCAGGAAGGCCACGACGCGCCGGCCCAGAGCGGCTCCGCTTCCCACGGTTGCCGCACACGTGAGAAAGCCTCTTCGCGTTGAGCTCATAGCGACGTCCTTTCCTGGAACGGCGCCCGCCTGCAGGAGCCGCGACACGATTGTAATCGGAAAGCGGGAGCGTCCTGGTAGCGTCCTGATTCAGGCCCCTAGGCCACTAGTGCTCCTGATCATAAGTACGGTGACGTTTGCAGGAGCGAGATGCGGGCGAGATCAAGGAAGGGTGAGGAAGGCGATGCCTTAGCCATCCTCGAGGAGCCCTGACGCCGAGATCGCCCGCCTATCGCTCCTGCCCTCCCGGTGGCCGCGGGACCGGCCACCTTGGGCGTCGCGGCGCCTCGACGATACACCCAGCATCGCCCTCGTCGCCGCTCCTACAATTCGCCCCGGTCGCGCGCGCCACAAACGTCACCGTACTTATGATCAGGAGCACTAGTCCCAGCGCAGCGCTTCCACAGGCTCAACGCGCGCCGCGCGCCGCGCTGGCAGGTAGCTTGCCAACAGCGCCACGGTCGTCACGCCGACGGCCACTGCCGAGAACGTCATCGGGTCGACCGGGCTGACGCCATATAGCAGCGATGCCATCAGGCGGGTGAGCCCGAAGGCGGTAGTCAGGCCGAGTCCGACGCCGACCAGGGCGAGAACTGCCGCCTGGCGAAGCACCAGCTGGCTGATGTCTGCCTGGAGGGCTCCCATCGCCATGCGCACGCCGATCTCGCGGGTTCGCTGCGAGACTATGTAGGAGGTCACGCCATAGATTCCGATGGCTCCGAGCAGCACCGCGGCAACGGCGGCGATCCCGAGCATCGTCAGCGTGAACGAAGTGCGGGCCATGGAGCGGTCGAGGATCTCCTGGAGCGTACGCACCTGAGCCAGCGGCAGGCTGGCATTGGCGTCCCAGATAGTGCTGCGGATCTCATCGAGTAAACCTGGTGTGCCGATGCGCTCCGAGCGCACCACGAAAGCCATCGAACGGGCGACGAACAAGCCTTCCCCCCAGAAGCCCTCCGACACCATCGGCCAGAAGACGGTCTTGGTGGTCGGTTGGTCGACCCCATCGTCATGTATGTTTCCGACCACTCCAACGACCTCGCGCCACGGGCTCTCAGGCGCGTTCTTGATGCGCTGGCCGATCGCTGCCGACGGCTCGGTCCAGAACTCGCGAGCCGTGTCCTCGGTGAGGATCGCCACGGGGATACGGTCGTGCAGGTCGGCCCAGGTGAAGTCGCGGCCCGACACGATCGTATTTCCCATGGTCTCGAAGTAGCCGGGTGCGATCCACTTGAAACGCCTCAGCGGCGGCATCTCATCGTTTATCGGCGGGCTGTCCTCGCGAAGGATTGGGTCGTTGCTGTCCCATCCATCCATGGTGATCGAGCTCGTCATGCCGGCAGCACGCACACCCGGGATTGCCTGGATGCTACGCAGCAGCGTCTCGTGCAGTTGCGCTGCCTCCGCATTGTCCGGCACCTCAGCGGAGGGGATCGTCACCCGCAGCGTCAGCACTTCCTGCGGATCGCGGAAACCCGGATCGACGTCGCGCAAGGCGCGAAAGCTGCGGATCATCAAACCCGAACCGACGAGCAGCACCAGTGCCAGAGCCACTTGCGCCACAACCAGCGCGTTGCGCACACGGTGGCGCTGGCGCCCGGCACTGCCGCCACGGCCGCCCTCTTTGAGCGCGTCGACCAATCGCGCCGTGCCCATCTTGGCGATCGGGAAAGTACCGAAGAAAAGACCGGCCAGCACCGACAGCAACAGAGTGAACCCCAGCACCGCGGGGTCGATGCCGATCTCGTCGAGCCGTGGTAGCCCCTGAGGCTGCAGGGCAACGAGGAAACGAATACCCGCGGCCGCGAGCGCCAGGCCGGCCGCGCCACCAAGCAGGCCGAGCATCAGGCTCTCTCCCAGCAGCTCCCGGGCAAGGCGGCCGCGGCTCGCCCCCAGGGCAGTGCGGATCGCTAACTCCTGCTGACGCCCCTCGGCCCGAACCAGGAAGAGATTGGCGACGTTAGCGCAGGCGATCAGCAAGACGAGGCCGACGGTACCGAGGAGCACCCAGAGCACGGAGCCGACGTTGCCTACGACGTCCTGCTTGAGTGGTCGCACGGCGGGGCCGAATCCGATCTGCTGGATCATCTCTGCCGAGAACCCACCGGGCAGCGGGAAGGTCTCGATGGTGATCTGGATCATCCGAGCCATCTCATCATCGACCTGCTCGAGCGTGACGCCAGGCTTGAGCCGCGCGATGCCCTGGTAGCTGAAGTTGCCGAAGAACACCTCGCCGCGATCGAACTGGAACGGCAGGTAGATCGCTGGGTCGAAGTCCAGAAAATGTAGGTCGGTCCGTGTCACGCCGATGATCTCCGTCTGCGTGCCGTCGACCTGAAGGCTCGTACCCAAGATGCTCGGGTTCCCTCCGAAGCGCTCCTGCCAGTAACGATGACTGAGCACGACAGTGGATGGCGCCTCCGGTGAATCATCTTCCGCGCTGAACATCCGCCCGATCAGCGGTGTGGTGCGCAGAATCGGGAAGGTGCCGTCGGTCACGTAGATGCTCGACACCTGTTCCGGCTCGTCCATCCCGGTGATCGAGGAGGAGTCGTTGCTCCACATACCGGTGTCCTCGAACAGCTCGCTGTGCTCCCGGTAGGTGAAGTAGAGGGCCGGCGACTGGTTGACGAACTCTAAGCCCAGGCCCGGCGCCGTGTGCCATACACCTACCAGCCGTTCCGGCTCGTGGAAGGGGAGCGGCGAGAGCAGCACCCCGTTGACGACGCTGAAGACGGCTGTGTTGGCACCGATCACCTCTGCCATCGTCCAGATCCGGTGCATTCCTAAGTTGACCTATTAGTCCCTAAGCATCAGTAGAGTCAGATAGTTACGAGTATTCGTCCATCTTGCGTGTTCCCGGACAATCCGCTACATTCCCGCCTTTAATGGTGGAATTAGAGGGGGATGCATAATATGGCCGATGCGCAAGCAACTGCACCGAAACCCAGCCCTCGGCGCAAGAGCGGCAAGCACCCGGAGCGGGCCCTGTCGGCGGCGTTCGTACGCACGGTAATGAAGCCGGGCCGGTACTGCGATGGACACGGCCTGTACCTGAACGTGATCCCGAGCGGAGCGCGCAGCTGGGTACAGCGGATCGTGATCCAGGGCCGTCGCCGGGAACTGGGTCTCGGAGGCTACCCCTTGGTGTCGCTGTCGGAGGCGCGCGAGGTGGCATTTGCCAACCGCAAGCTGGCCCGTGCCGGCGGTGACCCGCTGACAGACAAGCGCCGGGCCGAGGGCATGCCGACGTTCGCGCAAGCAGCGGCCAAGGTGTATGAGATGCACCGCCCCGGGTGGCGCAACGCCAAGTATGCGGCGCAATGGAAAACGGAGTTGCGCACCTATGCGTACGGGCGCATCGGTGAGATGCCGGTGTCGGAGGTGACGACGGCCGAGGTGTTGGAGGTACTGGGTCCGATCTGGCATGACAAGGCCGAGACCGCACGGCGGGTGCGGGCGCGCATCGGTGCGGTGATGAAGTGGGCCATGGCGCAGGGGTACCGTGGCGACAACCCGGCTGGTGAGGCGATCACCCAGGCGCTGCCACGGCACCGCAAGCGGCGCCGGGTACCGCTATCGGGCCGGGCAATGGAGATCCTGCGCCAGGCGCGGGGGCTCAGGGATGGCGAGGGGCTGGTGTTTCCCGGCGCACGGGCCGGCAGGCCGCTGGCGGACGCAACGCTTTCCCGGGTGCTGCGGCAGCTGGGTATTGAAGCGGTACCGCACGGGTTTCGCTCATCGTTCCGGGACTGGGCGGCGGAGTGCACCAACGCACCGCGGGCGGTCATGGAGGCGGCGCTGGCGCATGCGGTGCGCGACCCGACCGAGGCGGCCTATGCGCGCTCGGACCTGCTGGAGCGGCGCCGGAAGCTGATGGAAGACTGGGCCGCTTACCTGAGTGCTGAGGGCGGCAAGGTGGTGCCGATGCTGCGCCCTGTCTAGGGAGCAGTACCGGGTCGGTTCCCTGCCTGCTGAAGTGGGTTGGCACACGGCCACGCACGCTACCCTGAAGACGTGTCTACCCCACCGCCCCCGTGCCTACGGAGAGATGATATGGACAGAGGTGAGCTCGGCAACGTGCGGATGGGCGATCTCCGCTCGCCCAGGATCAACCTTTCGGGCCGTGCACTGACGCTGATTCCGGCCGTCATCCTGGGCCTGATGCTGCTGTCCCCATCGATCAGTGGGCCCGGGCCGCACTCCAGGTTGCCCGCCCCGATCCAGACCATCGTGCCGGTGCTGCCTCATGGGTGAGGAACCGCGCCCGAGGCAGACCGTTCGACTGAAGCTGAAGCTCTGTAGTCCCATACCGCCTGTGCGTGCCGCCTACGACCAATCCCAGCACGATGAGTTTCACCGTAAACACCGCGAGCACGTGGCACGATTCACGGAGCAGGGAGAGCGCATTTCAGACGACGATGCGCGGGCCCTCGTGCACTTGTGGCTGGACCTGGACCTGTCGGATGACCCGGAGTGGGCTCGCGACTACTACGTAGGGATGCTCGCTTCGTCTCTGGGCCCTCTGGACGGCACCCCGCGCGAGGAGGTGGTCGATCTTTTCGCTGAACGATCACGTACCTCCGCACTACATTGGGACGTACTGGATTGGGTGCTCATGCAAAAAGGAGGCAAGTATCCGCTTGGGCAAACGCTGCAAAGATGGGTGGCCGAGCGGGGACAGCGTCCCAGAGCCAGCGAAGGCAGCAGGGGCCCTGAGCCCAAGATGGCCGAGCGAAACTACGTGATCGCATGGGCAGTCTACATCCTGAAAAAGTGCGGCATGAATGTGATGCGCAATGAACTTACCGAGCGTGCATCTGCCTGCGACATCGTGGCCGGGGTGCTCGCCGACAGAAATCAAAGCGTGAGCAAGTACAGCAGCGTTCTCGCTATCTGGCAGAGCAAGCGCTAGCGCCTACGCGTCGCGCTGTGTAGGGACGAGTTTCCGAAAACCTGTCCCAATGACACGCCAAGTCGTGGCGTGCACAGTGGGGATCCTACAGCTACCCGGAGGGTTCCCAATGATGCAACCGACACTTATCCGACGCCCTGAAGTCGAGCAGATCACGCGGCTGTCACGCTCGGCGATCTACGCTGCGATGGATGCGGGGGAGTTTCCCCGTCCGGTGCGCATCGGCCGGCGTGCGGTAGCCTGGCGCCTGGCGGATATCGAGGTCTGGCTACAAACGAGACCCAGGGCCGTTCCGGGCGGCTCGCCGTGAGCTGTATCCAGGAGCAGCTCACCGCAATGGACAAGCCGCACTTTCTCGGCTCGTGCGCATCGCATTCGAGGCAACGCTGGCCAGTCCCACGCAAGCGGTGCCGGAACAGGCGCTCGACCTCTGCTCACCTGGCTCCGGCACTCGCTCCCGGCGCTCGGGTCCGGCATTCGTAGTGACCCGCGAACGCGCCATGCCGCACGACCTTCCGGCCGAGCGAGAGATCCTCGGTAGCGTGCTGGTCACCAACGACTTGTTGTCCCGTGCGGTTGACTCAGGTCTGACCAGTGAGGACTTCTTTGATCAAGGTCATCGCTTGATCTGGGATGCGATGCTGGCGCTGTATCAGCGCCATGAACCCCATCACATCGACACAATCACGCTGAGTGCCGAGTTGAACCGGCGCGATGTCCTCCAGCGGGTAGGTGGTCGTGCCTACATCTCGTCGCTGATTTCCGGCATGCCGACGATGGCGAACATAGCAAGCTACGTTCACATCGTGAAGCGTGCCTCGAGTCTCCGAGATCTGATAAAGGTCTGTGACTCGACAATCAAGACGGCGATGGCCCAAGGCGCGGATCCCACCGACCTGTGCGAGCAGCTTCGGGCGAGCCTGGACACGGCGGCCCCTGTCGCGGGGGGAGCCTCAACGAACCCCCTGCCCATCGACGTGCTCGACCTGCTCAGCATGGAGATTCCGCCGCGAGTATGGATGCTCGAGGGGTTCATCCAGAGGCGCGACATCGCGGAACTGCATGCGTGGCGCGGTGTGGGTAAGACGAGAATCGCGCATGGCATTGCCGTTGCGGTTGCCTCCGGTTGCCCGTTTTTGAGATTCAAGGCCCCCGAGCCACACGGTGTGCTGCTCGTCGATGGTGAACTGCCGCGAGAGCAGCTCCAAGAGATGTTGAGGCAGGCTGGAGATGCCGCCAGCAGTCCGCTCCGTGCGCCGCTTCAAGTCCTGTCCGCTGATCTTGCAGACGCGATCCTGCCAAGTCTCGCTGATGAGCAGGGGCGTCGCGTCGTTGAGCGGCATCTTGACGGTATCTCGCTGCTCATACTCGACTCGATCTCGACCCTTTGTCCAGGCAGCGGAAAAGAGAACGAAGCTGGCTCGTGGGACACGATGCAAGCGTGGCTCTTGGAGCTCCGGCGCAAGGGGATCACGACCCTTTTCGTGCATCACGACGGTAAGAGCGGTGGCCAGCGGGGAACGAGCAAGAGAGAGGACATCGTCAGCCAGGCCGTCCAGCTCAAGCGGCCACCCGACTACCGACCTTCGCAAGGTTGTCGAGTCGAGGTCCACTTCACGAAATCACGCGGCCTAATCGGCAGCGAGACGGAGCCATTCGAGGCCTCGCTCATGACGGGTGAACCGACGGGTCCACAGTGGACGTGGAGATCTCTGCAAGATACCCGCGCCGAACAGGCTGCGGAGCTTAGTGCAACCGGCATGACACAACGAGAAATCGCGGAAGAGATGGGGGTGGGTTTGGGTACTGTGAATCGCGCGCTGAAACGGGCGGACGTGGCCTGTTCCACTGTTCCACCTGTTCCAACCCCCCAGTAATCGAACGCGGAACACGGGACACGAAGGCGCGGCGAGTTGTTCACACGATCGAGCGAAGCCACCGTCGAGCCTCACTGGATCCCGGCACGGCAGTCGCCGCAGGGGATGATGCGAGGTTCTAAGAGGAGCTGCGGTGGGAGCGAAACGCCGCGGCTACCATCGGCTGCGCCGCCAATAAGGAAGTCCGGGAGACGGAGCGTGTTAGGCACACCAATTATGTTCCGCCTCTTGTCGGTGGGGGGTTGGAACACGTGGAACGCTGGAACACGAGGTCCGTTCTCGCGCAGATGCGCGAACCCACCGATGGCGTCGTGAACAGGTTCCTCCCTGAGACCCGGTCGTCTCGGTTGAATAGCTGCACAGGAGCCCTGCACCTTTCCATGCTCCCGCTCGTCGGCGTTTGGAGTGCTCGCCCGTTGACGATGACCGTCTACACACCGACCGAGATGCGACGTGGCGCGACTACCTCGCCCGGTCTGTGTGTTCTCGCTCATGGTGTCGCGCCGGGCGGGTCGTTCCGGACGCTGGTGGGCCACCGCCCCGAGGTCGCCTTTGCGGCTGGGTCCTGGCCGTGTAGATTTCCGCCCTCTGCAAGGGTAAGTTCCTCACGCTGCCGGGCCTGCGCCCGACATCCCGCAGGAGGAGGGTTCCGCATATGGTTAGCCCCGAAAGACGCTCGGCGTCAACCGTCCTGCTCGTGGCGATGATCCTGGCGCCGTCCGGGTGCAGCAGCGGCGCCGCGCCCACTGCCGTCGACGCGGCGGGGGAGCCCAGCGGCACCAATGTCGTACGCGGGGAGCTCGGGGCGCGCCTCGACGCCTACGTTGCTACGCTCGCCCCCAACCGCTTCGCCGGCACGGTGCTGGTGGCCAGGCAGGGAAAGATCCTGCTGAACAAAGGCTACGGTATGGCGATCCGTTCCGACGACATCGCCAACGCCGCCGAGAGCGTCATCGGCATCGGCTCGATCACGAAGCAGTTCACTGCCGCCGGCATCCTCAAGTTGGAGATGCAGGGCAAGCTGAGCACCGAAGACATGCTCCCGAAGTATTTCGATCGCGTTCCCGAAGCGAAGCGAGGCATCACGCTGCATCAACTGCTCACCCACACCGCGGGCTTGATCGACTACACGGGCGACTGGGACGGGGAGGCGGACTTCGAAGTAGCACTGCGCGACGAGACGATCCAGGAGGCTCTCGATGCACCGCTGCTATCGGCTCCGGGTGAAGAGTTCCACTACTCCAACGCCGGCTACAGCGTACTGGCCGCGGTAATCGAGAAGACCTCGGGCCGGTCCTACGAGGAGTACCTGAGCGACAACGTCTTCAAGCCCGCTGGGATGAGCGCCACAGGCTACCGGCTGCCCGACTGGGACCGCCACATCGTGGCCCGCTACTACGTCAACGGCGAGGACCGCGGCACCTTCATCGAGCGGCCGTACCCGTACTGGAACCTGTTGGGCAACGGCGGGTTGTTGACGACGACCGGCGACCTGTACCGCTACCACCAGGCGCTGGAGGGCGAGGCGATCCTGTCGGCGGCGGCGAAGGCGAAGTTCTACGAACCCTTCCTGGACAACTACGCATACGGCTGGGGCGTCGAGCAGACCGAGCACGGCCTGCTGATCGAGCATGACGGCGGCGGCTCGTTCGGCGAGGCGGACGAGGCGATCTTGCGTCGCTACGTCGACGCTGACGTCGTCGTCATCGTCCTGGGCCACCTGGCGACCGACGGGCGTAGCCTGACCTGGCGAGTGACCGAAGAGATCGTCGACCGGCTATTCGCCGCCCCGTAGCTCAGTCACTCACTCAGATGTCGTGTCCGAACTCATCTGGCTGCACGGTCACGTTGAACTTCCACAGGTTCTAGCCGGTGCGGAGCCTTCCAAGGTGACGAGCGAGAAGGGTGGAGTCGACCTTTCGTTTGATTCGGGGCGCAAGTCCTGCCGCACGGAGAGAGTCTCAAGGCGACCGTGGGCCGACTGGAACCGAAAGCAACCAGATGTTTGTCTGCTATCATGCCAAACTTGCCCTTTTCCGGAACGGGATCTCTGCCCCCTTTGGCGTCTTCTGAGACTTACTCTTGGCCACCACGCTCGACGACCTCCAAAGCTGTACTGCAAAGCTTACCAGGGCGACGAAACACGCCGACACACTCTACGGTGAGATCCGAGCCTGGAGAAACCGCCAGCCGGTAACCCTGGCCCGTCAGCGCAATCCGGAGGGAACCCGCCACAGTCTCGTGGCCCGCATCCGCGAGGAGCCAGACATTCTCAGGTGGTCCCTGATCGCTGCTGATTGTGTCCACAATGCGCGGACGGTCCTCGACCATCTCGTTTACGCCATCGCCACATACGAGGCTGAAGGTACACGACCCGCTGCCTTCCGGCAGCTGGTGTTCCCGATCGAAGATTCCGCGAACGGTTTCAAAGACCGGCTGTGGCGTATCAAGTCTCTTAGCAAACCCGTGATCGACGCTATCGAGAGCGTGCAACCGTACCGACGCCACACCGAGCCCGATATACCGCCACTTTTGACCATCCTTCGGTTCCTTGACAATGTCGACAAGCACCGTCTGCTCCACCTACCCTACTTCCAGCAGGAGCACGGGGAGCCCATCAACCTGAAGGTCGAGGCCAAACAGACCATCCATGTGGGAATACATCTCGGTGAAGTGATAGACGGCACAGAGGTATTCGACGTCACCCTCCCCGACCCTGACCCCAACTATCGCCTCAATTTCCTCGCCAGACTTGCGGTAACCATCCCCCACAGGCAAGGACCGCCACGCACGAGCCGTAGCAACGTCATCGATCTTCTCGCGGCCTTGTTGGAAGAAGTTCGTCAGGTCGCCGTCCTCGTTCGCGATTCGGCCCGATCTTAGACGCCGCACTTGAATATTAGGCCCCTTATCTGATTCCACACTTGTTCGTCTAATCCCTAATGATTGAACCATTCGATGGAATGATAGCCAAGATCGATCGGTCGGAAAAGCACCTGCGCGACTTGTATGAAGCACTTGCAACCGATCCGTGCATGGCCACGAATGTAAACCTCCTCTCCGTCGAAAACCAACCAGAAGGGAGGCTGGCAACCTGTTCCGTGCAAGCAGGATACCCTGCGCCAGACTTCGGGCTCTATCTTGGCGATGCCGTTCACAATCTGAGATCGTCCTTGGATCACTTGATTTATCAGCTTGCTATTGCGGCAGGAAATCCGTCCGTGGGTGACCGGACACAGTTTCCGATCTACGCTGTAGACACGCCTAAGAATCGGAAAAGAATCGATCGGATGATCAAACCGATCAGCCCTGATGCTCAGTCACGAATCAAGGCGCTGCAACCTTACGAGCGACGGCCATTGGACCCATGCGTCGACCCTCTCTGGATTCTCTCTGGACTCGACAATATCGACAAACACCGCTTGCTGCTCGTCGCAATCCCAAAGTTCGCTACGCTCAACCTGACGATTGGTATAGATGAAACGGACCATAGCGTCACCGTCTCCGACGACAACATATGGAACCCATTGAAACATGGAACTGAACCACTCCGGTTCAGATTCATGGTTCCCTACGACACGACCAAACCTGAGACCGAAGTGAATGTGAAGGCTCAGCCGACAATTAGCATAGTCTTTGACGAAACAGGACTGAAATGTGACGGCTGCGATATTGACTCGACAATCCGTTTCATAATCGATGACGTCCGAAGTATCGTTCACAACTTTAAAGACTCGTAGTGAGCGGGTTCGTTGTCTTCGATTTGATTTATACATCAATGGGATAGGTGCCATCCGTAGCGCAGCCGAGCGACGGCTCCACGAGTGGCGTGCTCGGCCCCGTGCTTGCTTGCTGCGGCAACGAGCGACTGCGTCGTGCCGACGCGTAGCGACGACCCCGGACACCCCGGGCGGGGCCCGGACATGCAGTTTGCTTCTATGGACGCCCGTGCTCGTTGCGTCAGACAGTTTCGCTAATGCTGCCTATGCAAGAGGCCTGGCGGCTACGGAAAAGCTCGTAGCGCTTCTGCAACAACTCTGCGGCCGGCCGGTGCTGTCGAGCTCGAGGCCGCACTATCGGCTTGAGATGAATTCCCTGCAGTCCATGCCGCAGCATCGGGCCGTCCCGCTCTTTCATCACGTCACGACGAACCTCGATCACCAGATCGGGACGAATTCTGATACCTTTTCGGATCCTCCCACAATAGCGCCCTGCGACCGTGTGTCAGGTACATGAGCCCCCAACGATGAGTTCTGGTGGCGGCAGCTCGAAGCGAGAACAGTTCATTGCGGGCCGTGGACTCTCGCGCAGGGGACTTTTGCAAGGAATCGCCGTCGCTGGTGGCACGGTGGCCGCCTCTCAGGCGCTGGAGTTCTCCTTCCCACGACGCGCGCGAGCGGACAGGGCCATCTGCGGCATCAGGGCGGGCTCCGTGGATTTCCCTAGCAGCGCTGTCGTCGTAAGCAACGCTTCTGGGGTAGACCAAGCCGCGCTCGTTGGAACGATCAAAGGTGTCTGGGAGCGATACCTGAGCCGCGATGTCGCCAGTGTACAGGCGCGGCTTGTCCCTGACGTGATTCGGCAGAGCAACAGGGGCATCATGGGCCGTATCCAACAGGATTCTGCTGCCGTGGTCGCTGACCTTGCCGGCGAGTGGGCCGCCTTCGAGCGTATCGACGGTGTCATCGCCGAGCAGTGGACGATCCGGAATGCTGAGGTCTGGGTCGATGCCTCGGGCGGGTTCGCCACGGTTCTCTGTTGGGCAGACGTCGAAGGCGGCTCCCGTTGGTGCTACACGGATCTCGGGCTCATGCTCTACGGTCTGACGAAAGTCGACGGAGATTGGAAGATCTGCCATTGGATCGAGTCCTTTGGTGTTGATGTCGACCCGCAGACGGGCGTCCCCGGACCGGAAGCTTTCAGCTTCGACTTCTCCTACCCGGTTACGGAGCTGGCCCGTGCGCAGGATTTCTACGACCAGCTCCTGGGTCCGGCCGAGTCTTCCACTCCCACGCAAGCCACGTACTTGATCGACCGCGCGCGGTTCCGTCTCGAGAAGGACGGGATGAACAGCCTGGCCACCGTCACTGATAAGCTGGCCAATGGCTGGGCGACGTTCTACGTTCCCGACGTGCATGCCAAGCGCACCCAGCTGCTTGCGGCAGGCGCGAAGTTCTTGCTTGGCAGCGACACGGTTCTTCTCAATGACGGTCCCGACCAATACGCGATCGCCGTCGACAAGCCCAACCTGACCAGCAACCCGTTCATCATCAAGCAGCGGAACTACTCGACCGACGGCCCGCCGCCAGCCACTCCCGTCGGGCTAGACGGCTCGGATCCCGCCGGCGTTGCTGCGCAGCGGATCACGAGCGCGTGGGTGAAGATGCAGTCGTCGGTCATCGGCGAGGCGTACGGCTCGAGCGGGCGATGGTTCGATGACACGCGCACGAAGACGCGAGGACTCGAGCTCGGCTCCGGCTTGGTCAATGTCCTGTCGACCGTGTATTGGCCACGCTACGATCGCTCGTCCGCCGGGCTGAGCGTCGATATCGCCGCCCGGTCGGTTCGGGTGCGGTCGCTCGGCGCACGCACGATCGTCAGCTACATGATTGACATGAAAGGCACCGGCGTCCACCCGTTCCACGAGACGGCCTTCGTAACTCATGTCCTCGACGCCGACTTCAAGCCCCTGATATCGATGACCGTTGCAGCGAATCCCCCTACTGGCATGAACTTGGGACTCGACTACACGGGATACCCGTCGACGAAGCCCGCGACTGCCGGGGCGAAGTTCTACACCAACGTGATGGAGCTGGGAGCTCCGTACGTCGACTCAGGGTATCGCGGCTGGTGGAGTGCCTCGGGCTTGGTGTTCGGGCTCTACAAATCCGGACGGCGGCGCCATGGAGCACCTCGCCGCAACAAGCCGAGTGGCTACATGAGCTTCTGGGTACCCTCCGCGCAGGACGCCTACGATTGGCTACAAAGCCAGAGGAGTGCGTTCCCTCTCATCAAGGCGATCAACAGCAAGATGGGCGTGGATCGCCAGCCCGGTTACACGCAGGTTCTGGCGACCGATAGTGAGGGCAACCTTCTCTTGTGCTCGGAGTACACGGGACGCTAAACAACGTTCGTGCACCCCGAGCGTTGATACCCGGATCAACTTATGGAATATCGAGGCTCCCGCACCGTACGGTCGCCCAGCTACCTCACAAGCGGCGAGGAGGTCGTGCTGCGGTAGCGAACCGGAGTAGCTACATGGCGGCTAACACGGACCTTCCGATCTCAGTTGAAGTCCTGGTAGTTTCATTCAGTTAGCCGGCCTTGCACGCCGGAGGTCGGGATTCGAATCTGCCCACGGTCCGACGCCGCACTGACGTGGTCGGAATCTTCCCGAACCGCTCGGCGCTGATCCGCCTGGGTTGGAGCCGTGCTTGCCGAGCAGAACGACGAGTGGGCCGTGTGCCGCCGCTAATTCAGCCTGGGTTCGTCGCTGCGGCCGTCAAACCCAAACCCAGCTATCAAGAGGAAGACCTGCTCACGATCAGCGCTTGAGACGGCAGGGGATAGGGGTATCCGCAAGGAATTCGGTTCCGATCCGAGGACCACTCTAAGGGCTTTTCTCCGCTAAACCGCGCGTTAGAAAGATTTCAAAAAGTCTTACGTTAACTTTTGTAGTGTTTCGTAGCGTATGAACATGCTTCATTTGTGACCCCTGTGTTGTAGATACGTGGTCATTGATCTCAAGGAAAGTAATCACAGCGACATACCACACAATGTCCGCTTGTTAAATACAATGCCTCGAAGCCCACGAAGCAGAATCGGAACGCTCCAGCGAAGTTGGGACGACTATTACGAACCGCAGGTCGGGATCAGTTCCGATAGCGCTCGTTATGTCAGGCATCGCGCCGCACGCAGCTTTACCGAATGCCTGGGCGCGGATGTTCCCACTCGTCGAGTTCCTGGGTCGCAGTCTTCCCATCCAGAACGAGGGCGGAGTGTTTCGGGACTTGGAGCACTTGCTGGATTCGCCCTGCCGTGCCTGCGCAATGATCACCTGGTCATTCAGGATGCGGATGCGGCCAAGACAATTGCCATCAAGTTCGCACCCCTGCTTCACGAGGTCGAACCGGCGCGCAGCGAATGGCGAGCACAAGTCCCCCGCTAGTTTTCTCGTGTGCACGGCCGGAGCTGGTCACCTCGACCTACTTGCCCGGGGCCGCTTCTGACTTAGGTAACCGCGGAGCACGAGGAGCTGCGCCGGCTGCGGCGTGAGAACCGCCAGCTGAGGCTGGAGCGGGAGTCCTGGCAAAGCCGCGGCCTGGTTGTCTCAGGAGACCGGCTCGGTGCCGAAGAGGTCTTGGAGTTCGTGAGCGGCCACCAGGCTTAGTACCTCGTGGCCGCGATGTGCCGAGTGCTGGAGGTCTCCACCAGCGGGTGCTACGCGTGGCGTAAGCGACCGCTCTTGGCTAGAGCGCGGCGCGACGCACAGTGCAAGCAAGGATCGCCGAGATCCACGCCGACAGCCGTGGCACGTAGGAGTGCCCCGGATCCACGCGGAGCTGACCGCCGACGGTGTTCGGGTGGGGCGCAAGCGAGTGGCGCGGCTGATGAGCCAGGCGGGGCTGGAGGGTGTGAGCCGGAGACGACGCCGAGGTACCACCCAGCGTCGCACAGATGTCCAGCCGGTGCTGGATCTCGTGAACCGGGACTTCAGCGTTGGGGCTCCAGATCGCCTGTGGGTTGCCGACATCATGTACGTCTCGACGTGATCGGGGTTCTTGTACCTGGCGGTTCGAAACGGGAGATCATCCGCTGCATCAAACGCTAGATTTTCCTCGAGCCGCTTGACAGATGTGCGACAGATGCCGCATTCTAAGTGCTTCAAGTGTCACACAAGCGCTCCGGAGGTGGAGATGAAACCGAAGAAGCTGCCGGACCTATCCAGGTTCGAGCTGCAGTGCCTCTGGTTGCTGTCACAGAGCGGTGAGGCCTCTGCCGGTGCCGTCCACGCTCAGCTCAATCACTCGCCCTCGTATTCCACCATCCGCAAGATATTCGAGCGACTGGAGAACAAAGGGGCCATCGAGCGCGTCGGCAAGTCCGGCCGCTCGGTGGTGTATCGCCCCTTGGTGAGCGGGCCAGCGATGATCCGCAAGGAGATCGCGCGGCTGCTCGATTCGTTGTTCGACGGTGCGGCGGCTCCGTTGCTTAGCCACCTGGCACAGATGCAGGCGCTCAATCTGGACGATTTGCGTGAGATCGAGCGACAGCTCGACAGCAACGACGAGTCGAGCAATCGGGAGTCGGAGTCATGAGCCTTCTGGAGGTGGACTACGTTGCGTTCTGGGGCGCGTTCGCCGTTCATCTGTGGCAGAGCGCGCTTGTCGTCGCCGTGCTCCTGGTGCTGGAGTGTGTGCTGCGCGGCGGACCCGCCCGTCTTCGCTGTTACCTCTGGTGGATCGGGCTACTGAAGCTGATGCTGCCGGTGTCGCTGCTGGCACCGTGGGCAGCTGAATGGCTCACATATTTCCGAGCCCCGTCAGCTAGCGTGACGGTGACGACAGCCGTGCGTGGGTTGAACGCCGTATTCGTGCCTCCGCCGTGGACCCATCCGTCCGCGAGCTTCACTGGTGAGAGTGCTTTCTTCGGGATTCTCACGGCGGCATGGCTGCTTGGTGCGTTTGCGGTGACGGCGACGCTGTGGCGTCGGAGGTCAGGTGTCCTGCGCCTGCTTTCCGGTTCGACGACATCGTCGATCCCCGTGCGGCTCGCCCAGCTCGCCAGCCGTCATGGGGTGGATCCAGCGCGAATCGCGGTGGTGGATCGGCCGATCATGCCGAGCCTCATCGGTTTGTGGCGACCACGCATCATCTTGCCGCGCGTATTGTGCGAGGCGCTCACTGCCGGGCAGCTGGGCGCGGTGGTCGCGCATGAAGATGCTCATCGCAGGCTCGGGCATCCGCTTCAGCGGATCGCTGCACTACCTGTGCTAGTGGCTCTCTACTTCTTCCCGGTCGCCTGGCTCGTGCTCACCCGCCTGCACCGCACCACCGAGCTTGCGTGTGACGAAGCGGTCCTGCGCTCCGGAGTGGACGCACGCACCTACGCACAAGCTCTCGCGCGCACGCTCCGTTTCGGCTTTGTTCACGGAGCCGGTGAACTTGCGCTGTTGATACCCACCACGTCTGTGTTCTCGGCGCGACTGCGCCACATTCACAAAGGCGGGAGGCTCGTCGTCATGAAGAAACACCGCTTGGCACTGACTTTGGCAGCCATGGCGTTCACCGTCTCGATCGTGGCTGGCGCGTACGGGACGCCGCAGGAGGCTGCCTCGGGCGATGCGAATCTCCCGCAGATCCACCGACTGGCCGCGCAAGCCGACCTGACGGCAGACTTCCCGCATCTGCTCGAGCTTCGAGGCGGTGGGAGGCGGGCGAATGTCGCGTTCGAGAGCAGGGGACTGCACGATGTGCTTGAACAGCTTGCCGGGCTCGGTGGCTTCGAGCTGGACACCTCGCAGCTGGGTGATAGCAGGCTGGTAACTCTGGTAGCTCGCAACAGTACGGTAGCGGCCGCGCTGGCTTCCCTGGCCCGGTCAGAGGATCTGTGGTTCACGGTCGAGAACGGTCGTCGGCGCCTGGTAGTGCGCGAGGTGGTCTCCGTCGGCGACAGGGAGCCTCCCGTACGTACTCACTTCGTGGACCCGAACTATCCGGAGCAGGCGCGCGCCGCCCGTATCCAGGGAAAGGTGGCTCTCGAAGGCGTCCTCGGGCTCGCCGGTCGTATAGAGCGCATCGCCGTGACCAAAAGCGCAGATCCGCTCCTGGACGCTGCAGCCCGTGAGGCTATCGAGCAATGGCGCTACGAGCCGTTCGTCGTCGACGGTTTACCGGTCAAGACACAGCTCATGATGACGGTCCAGTTTTACTTGCAGTAGAGGCTTCATGGCTACCTGCCGGCGCGCAAACAGCGGGTCGCATCCCGCTTGGGGAGGAGCAGCATGCGTGAGGAAGAAACATCCTCGCCCGGAAGATTCTTCTCGTGGAGAACTGACCTGACCCCCCAAAACGGATCCAGAGGTAATCTCACGATCTGGGTCGAAAAGGGGAGGTCAGAATGCCGACGAAGAGGCACAGCGCCGAGCAGATCGTACGCAAGCTCCGGGAGGCTGAAGTGGAGCAGGCGCAAGGCGGGACGGTCAAGGATGCCTGCCGCAAGCTAGCGATCACCGAGCACACCTACTATCGGTGGCGGCGGGAGTACGGGGGGCTGAAGGTCAACCAGGCCAGAAGGCTCAAGCAGCTGGAGAAAGAAAACGCCCGGCTCAAGAAACTGGTGGCGGAGAAAGAGCTCGACCTGTCGATCCTGAAGGAAGTCGCGGAGGGAAACTTCTGAGCCCAGCTCGACGGCGCGAGGCGGTGGCGCATGTACGGGGGCGGCTGGGCGTCTCCGAGAGGCGGGCGTGCCGGGTACTGAAACAACCACGCACGACACACAGGTACATGCCAAGAGAACCGGGCGATGAGCAGATGTTGACGGAGCGGATCGTGGATCTAGCCCGACAATACGGGCGCTACGGGTATCGGCGAGTGACGGCGTTGTTGCGTATGGAGGGCTGGTGGGTGAACCACAAACGAGTGCAGCGTATCTGGAGGCGTGAGGGGCTGAAAGTACCGACAAAGCAGCCCAAACGAGCCCGGCTGTGGCTCAGCGATGGCTCGTGCATCCGGCTGCGACCACAGCGCAAAGATCACGTCTGGGCGTATGACTTCGTTCATCACCGGACGCACGAGGGTCGGGCTATGAGGCTGCTGACGATCGTCGATGAGTACACACGAGAAAGCCTGGCGATCGACGTGGCACGGAAGCTCAACTGTGAGGACGTGCTCGAGCGGCTCGGGTGGTTGTTCGTGCACCGGGGCATACCTGAGCACATCCGGTCCGATAACGGACCGGAGTTCACCGCCGAGGCGGTTCGCGACTGGCTCGGTAGGCTCGGTGTGGGCACGCTGTTCATCGAGCCGGGCTCGCCGTGGGAGAACGGCTACGTGGAGAGCTTCAACGGCAAGCTCCGAGACGAGCTGCTCAACGGCGAGATCTTCTACACGCTCAAGGAGGCAAAGGTTCTGATCGAGAGATGGAGGCAGCAGTACAACCGCATGCGACCGCACAGCTCGTTGGGCTACCGACCACCGGCCCCGGAGGCGCTGTTGTTGAAGCCGGCTACGCTCCGCTTCGCCGGCCTCAACAACCCCTTGTCAGCACCGAGTTACTGAGATAAGACGTGGTACTAACCGTGGGGTCAGGTCAGGAGGGTCGCTGGCGGTGGTGTTGTCGTGGGAGTTGTGGCAGCGGGCCTTCGGCGGCCGTGATGCGGCGGTTGGAGAGACCGTCGAGATCAACGGCCAGACGAGCGACATCGTCGGCGTCATGCCGGCCGGTTTCGATATCAACGACAACGGTACGGAAGTTTGGGCGCCGCTGCAGCTGGACGCGGCAGCGCCGCGCCCGCGCGGCAACCACTTCTTGTTCTCGGTGGGCAGGCTAGCGGCCGGGGCCACCCCGGGAGCCGCAGAAGCGGAGCTTGCCGGGCTGCTGGACCAATGGCGCGATCGTGTTCCTGACGGCCACGTACCCAGTCTCGAGGGGCATCCGTTGCACCTGACGGAGCTGCGCGACGAGGTGGTCGGCGAGGTGCGCCCGGCGCTCTTGCTGTTGCTCGGCGCCGTCGGGTTCGTCCTGCTGATTGCCTGCGCCAACGTCGGCAACCTGCTGCTGGCGCGATCCGAAGCCCGACAGAAGGAGATCGCCGTGCGCACGGCCCTGGGCGCCAGTCGCGGCCGGCTGGTGCGCCAGTTCCTCACCGAGAGCGCCCTACTGGCACTCGCCGGCGGTGCCGCTGGCCTCTTGCTCGGCAACTGGGGATTGCGGGCGCTGCTCGCCACCAGCCCCGACTCGCTGCCGCGTATCAACGACATCTCGCTCGATGCTTCGGTGCTGGTCTTTACTACCGTGGTGTCGTTGCTCACCGGTCTGCTGTTCGGATTGGCGCCGATGATGCACATGACGGTGCGGAACCTGTCCAACTCGCTGCGCGAGGGGGGCGAGCGATCCACCAGCGGGTTCGGAAAGCTGCGGCTGAGACGTTTGCTCGTGGTCAGCGAGATCGCGCTGGCGGTGGTGCTGGTAATCGGCGCCGGGCTCATGCTGCGAAGCTTCGACGAGCTCCAAAGCGTCGATCCGGGATTCGATCCCGAAGCGCTGCTGACCTTCCGACTGTACTTGCCGAGCGCCGAGTACGCCGACGGGCGCGCCCAGATCGCCTTCTTCAACCAGCTGGTCGACAAGCTCGGCGCCATACCGGGCGTCGCTGCCGCAACGGCGATGAGTGGATTGCCTCCGCGCCGCCGTCTCGACGCCAACGACACCGAGTTCGAGGGCGTCGAACGCACCGAGGACGGCCCGCCGCACAATGTCGACTTCTATCAGTGGGTGACCGACGGGTATTTCAACACCATGGCAATCGACCTGGTGGAGGGACGACCGTTCGGCGATCAGGATATGGGCGAAGGAGCCCAGCCCGTCACCATCGTCAACGAGACCTTGGCGTCGGTATTCTTCCCGGGCGAGAGTTCCATCGGACGCCGTCTGCGATCGTGCTGCGGTGACGACAACCCCTGGATGTCGATCGTCGGGGTGGTGGCAGACGTCAAGCAGGACGGTGTCGAGAACGAAACCGGCACCGAGCTGTACTTCTATACCCCGCAGGTTGCGGCGGTGGTGAACTTTGCGCCGCGCAGCATGAACGTGGTCATGCGCACCACAGTGCCGCCGATCGAGGTGGCGGGGCAGGCGCGCCAGGCGGTCTGGTCGCTCGACCCGACGTTGCCGTTGGCCGATGTGCAGACCATGAGTAGCGCTCTGTACTCGGCGGTGGCGAGGCCGCGGTTCATGACGCTGCTACTGGGGATCTTCGGCTCGGTGGCGCTCGCCCTCGCCACGGTAGGAACATACGGTGTCATGTCGTACTCGGTTGCGGAGCGCTACCGGGAGCTCGGTATCCGCATGGCCCTTGGCGCTGAGGCCGGCGGAGTGCTGCGCATGGTGCTGGGCCAGGGGCTACGTGTCGCTGGGGTGGGGTTGGCGCTGGGGGTTGGAGCCGCCCTCTTCTTGACGCGGTTCATGGGCTCGCTGCTCTACGGTATTGGTGCCACTGACGCGACCACTTTTGTTGTCGTGCCGTTGCTGCTGCTCGCAGTGGCGACGGTTGCATGCTTGCTACCGGCTCGCCGCGCAACACGCGTCGACCCGATGGTGGTGCTGCGCGAGTGAGCGCCAGGATCTGGCTCGAGCAAGGACGATGGGCGCAGGACGATCCAGTGTGATCGTCCTTACACGCCGGTCACATGAGGCGAAGCGCCAAGCGACCGACGGGCAAATAAGCCACGAACGATCCCCTTGAGGAACGAAGAACATGCGACGCCCGGATATCGTGGAGATTACGCCCGTACTGATCCTTATAACGCCGCTCGTACTGCTCGCTGGCCTGCTGATACGGCAACTCCTATGAGGTGAGGTGCGCTCGCTGAGCCCGGCGCGCTTTCGAACCACGGGCTGTAACAAATTCCTCGCTGGTACGGTCTAACCGAGCGTGCGAGCTTCGTTACAGCCTGGCGGCGAGTCGACCCGAGCGCGGTGCGTGGTCTATCCATGCGACGAAATCATGATGAAGGCCATACAGGAGGGTCATCTCGACCTCCTGGGCACACTGTTCGAGCGCCACTCCCGGAAGGTCTTCGCCCAGTGTTATCGGATGGTCGGCGACCGCCACACGTCAGACGACCTGGTGCAGGAGTCGTTCCTGCGGGTGCTTCGCTACCGTAAGGGCTTCAAGGGAACGGCCCGATTTTCGACGTGGCTGTACCGCATCGTCGCCAATGTCTGCATCGATCATCTGCGCGCCAAAAGCAAGGAAGGCACCGCCGTTCGCGAGCTGGCGACCGAGGCAGCCGACTTGGAACAGGTGACACCGCCCGACGACGACCGGGTAGTGGTGCTGCGGGAAGCCCTCGAGCGCCTGGCCCCGGAAAAGCGAGAGCTCCTGGTGATGAGTCAGATCCGGGAGCTCGGATATGCGCAGCTTGCCGAGCACTGCGGCATCAGCGAAGGAGCGGTTCGTGTTCGCGTGCACCGGGCCGTCCGCGAGCTCAAATCGATCGTCGATTCTCTCCGGGACGGTGAGCGATGAGCTGCGATCGCGCTCGCGAGCTGATGATCGATGCTCATGTCGAGCCGCTCGACCAGGCGCAGATCGATGAGCTAAGGCAACACATTGCCGGCTGCGAGGTGTGCGCTGCCGAGGCCGCGGGAATCGAGCAGCTGTGGGGCGAGCTGTTCGCAGCGCTGATTCCGGAGCCGCGAGCGAATGGACTGGAGCGTTTGCAAGCCAGTGTTCGCGAGGAGTTCGGTGCGGAGCTGGATGCGCCCCCGCCTACGCGTACGCGCCCGGACGAGGACCAGCCCGGCACTAGCCCGACCGGCCAGGCAGTCGACGGAATCGATTGGACAGGCCTGCTGTGGCGTGCCGCCGCCTCAATAGCTCTGGTTGGGCTCGGTGTAGCGTTGGCGACTGGCTACGACGCCCTTCGGCAAGAATCGACCCCGACTCTTGCCGAAGGAGATCGCTACCTGCTCATCATGACGGCCACCGCGGAGGGCCCCGAGCTTGCCGATCAGGTCGCCACCGAGATGGGCGAGTGGATCCAGGCGCTGGCCGAACAGGGCGTGGTCGAGTCGGTGGTCGGGCTGGTCGACGGTCTGCCGGTGGGCACGCCGCCCAGTGGGACTCTGCTGACCGGACGCATTGCCGGCTTCATGATCATCCGCGCCGCGGACCCGCAGGAGGCCCGCCGTATCGCCGTGTCCTCGCCGAGTATCCAGTACGGCGGCTTCGTCGAGATCCGGGCGATCAACGGCGGCGGATAGAAGACGGCGGTGCGGGCGCTCGTTGTAACGAACGTGCTCGTGATCGAGTCCCACCGGGAAACGTGTTTGCGCTGCGCCGACCGGCGCGCGCTCCAACGAGGTCCCCTTACCGGAGGCACGGTGTGACAAGACTCAATTGGCTGACCTTGACTGCAGCGAGCGTCGTCGCTGTTGCGTTGGTGGTGGCGCTGCCTGGTGTGGCCGCGTCGACAGCAGGATCCGCGCCTGCGATCAACCCGGACGACGACTTCGCGCCAATGTTCGAGCGTCTCAAGACGCTGGTCGGAACGTGGGACGAGCAGGAGTATGGCCGCGTCGTGGAGTATCACCTCACCGGCGAGGGCTCGGCGCTCATCGAGGAGTTTGTCGGTGATCCGCCGATGAGCAGCGTCTACCATATGGACGGTGGCGATCTGCGGCTGACCCACTATTGCAATGCCGGCAATCAGCCGCGCATGCGGGCTGCGTCGTACGACCCGGAAAGCGCGATGCTTCGCTTCGAGTTCGTCGACGTCACGAATCTCACGACGCCGAACGCGTACCACACCCGCGAGCTAGCTGTCGCATTCATCGACGAGGACCACGTCGTGCTGAGCTTCGTGGGGTTGCGGGACGGCGAAGAGCTCGCCACGAAGCACTCGCTCACCCGACGCAGCGAGCCACACCAGACGAAGGAACCCAGCACGTCGCACGCCGCGGAGCTCGATCCGGAGGTCATCGTCGCGGCGAGGCGCGTCTCTCCGAGTTTGTAGCCACGCCGCCGCAGAGGCCGTAGCGTCGGCGCGCGTCGTGGCTGCCTTGGACCATCGCTGTCATCGCGCCGAGGTGCGCGACCGGGCCAGTCCGCGAACCGCCGCGGCGCGGCCTGGAGCCCGCTCCGCGGCGCGCTGGAATGCCGCAGTTGCCTCCTCGTGTCGACCGAGCCGCAGAAGTTCCTCGCCGAGCAGCTCGAAGGTGGGCTTGACGATCAACGGCGGCCCGTCGCTCGGGGCGCATCCTCCCACTCCTGCCACCAACATCAAGGCAGCGAGAGTACGAATGGCCGGCAAGGGCTTGCTCCAGCGAGTCGACGAGTCTGACGTGCGGAGCTCCGATACTAGTACTCCTGATAAGGAGCACTAGTGGCCTGTAACGATTGTCTGTTGCAGGCCACTAGTGGGCGCCGATAGGAAAGGGGCGACTTTTCTCGAATAAATCATTGATTGATCGTTCCAGGTTTGCTACCTTGACGCTCATGACACGAGGACCCGACAAGCAATTCGACCGCGACGAGGCGCTCGGCCGCGCCATGCAGCTGTTCTGGCAACAGGGCTACGAGGCGACGGGTGTCACGGAATTGCTCGACGCCATGGGCATCGGTCGGCAGAGCATGTACGACACATTCGGCAACAAGCGGGAGTTGTTTGCGGAAGCGCTCGATCTCTACATCAGCCACCAGGTGGGTGCCGTCCGGTCGATGCTGCGCGCCCCAGGCTCGGCGCTCGACAACCTCAAGCGAGTAATGGCACGGTGGGAGCAGCTCGGCACGGAACAGGACTGCGGTTGCCTGGTGGGTAACACCGTCGCCGAGTTCGGGCCCCACGACGCGGAAGTGGGCGCTTGCCTAAAGCGAGCGCTCGAGCAACTGCGCAAGGATTTCGTCGCTACCCTGAATCGGGCGCAGGCCGATGGCGAGATCGGCGCGCATCTGGATCCCGAGGACCTCGGCAATCTGTTGATCGTTACCGTGCAGGGGGCAGCCTTGCTCAGCAAGGTGCCTGATAGCAAGCCGGTCGCGCTAGGTGCCATGCGAGCATTGCTGAGCACGATGGAGGCGGCGTGAGCCACTTTTTTTTCGCAAAACATGGACTGATCATTCTAGATATCTTCGAACCGGCCTCTGCCCAGGGAGGGAAGCAACCATGTCATCGACACAGCCAGGTTTGATGGACCGTCTGGCGCTGCGTATCGCCGACAGCGTACTGGCGCATCCGTGGCGCATCATGGCGATCACGCTGCTGATCGTTGCAGCTGCTGCCAGCGGTACGCGTCACCTCGAGTTCGCCAACAACTACCGCGTGTTCTTCGGCTCGGACAACCCCGAGCTGTTGGCCTTCGAAGAGTTTCAGGCCACTTACACCAAGAACGACAACATCCTGTTCGTGCTGCAACCGGCCGAAGGCGATGTGTTCGCGCCTGAGCTGCTCGCCGACATCGAGTGGCTCACTGCCGAATCCTGGAAGATTCCGTACGCGATCCGTGTCGATTCGGTGACCAACTTCCAGCACAGCTGGGCGGATGGCGACGACCTTACCGTTGAGAACCTGGTGCGTGATGGGCGCTCGTTGTCGGCGGATGAGCTTTCTCGACGTCGCCAGATAGCGCTCGACGAGCAGCTGCTGCGCGGCAACCTGTTGTCGCCCGATGCGCGCACCACCGGCATCAACGTCACCCTCCAGTATCCCGAGGAGAGCCTCACCGAGGTGCCCGCGGCAGTGGGCCGCGCTCGTGACCTGGCCGACCAGCTACGTGCCCGGCAGCCGGGATTGACCGTCGCCCTGAGCGGTGTGTCGATGCTCAACAACGCCTTCGCAGAGGCCGGTCAGCAGGACGCCACAACGCTGATGCCGGCGATGTTCCTGGTGCTGGTGGTCTTCATGTTGCTGGTGCTGCGCAGCTTCTCGGGCACAGCGGGAACGCTGGCGGTGATCGCTTTCGCCACCAGCAGCGCGCTGGGGTTGGCCGGCTACGCCGGTCTGAAGCTCAACCCCATCTCGGTGACCGCTGCGGTGATCATCATGACGCTCGGAATTGCCGACAGCGTGCACATGCTGATCACCGTTCGGCAGTTGATGGGAGAGGGTATGCGCAAGATCGATGCGCTGCGCGAGTCGTTGAGGATCAACTTGGTGGCACTGGTCATCACCAGCATCACCACGGTCATCGGCTTTCTGGCGCTCAACTTCTCCGATGCGCCGCCGTTCCGCGACATGGGCAATATCACCGCGGTAGGTATTGTGGCCGCACTGCTGTTTTCGGTCGTGTTCCTGCCTGCCTTCCTGAGCATGGTGCCGCTTCGCGTGCCCGCGGCGGTCGCCTCACGGCGCGGATTGGCGCGCCCGCTGGGCGCCCTTGCCGACCTCGTCGTGCGGCGGCATCGGACCGTGCTCGTCACCATGGGGACTTTGACGCTCGTGCTGGTGGCGCTCGTGCCGACGATCGATCTCAACGACGAGTTCGTCAAGTATTTCGATTACCGCGTGGAGTTTCGCGGCGCCGCCGAGTGGGGCATGGAAAACCTCAACGGCATCTACCTGATCGAGTACTCGGTCGGAGCTGACGGCGCTGAGGGGGTCAGCGATCCGGTGTACCTGGCCAACCTCGAGCGCTTCACTGGCTGGCTGCGCCAGCAACCCGAGGTACGCCACGTCTACAGCTACGCCGATGTGATCAAGCGCCTCAACAAGAACATGAACGCCGACGATCCGAGCTGGTATCGCATCCCGAGCGATCGACAGCTGGCGGCGCAGTACCTGCTGCTCTACGAGCTGTCGCTCCCGTATGGCCTGGATCTGAACGACCGCATCAGCATCGACAAGTCGGCGACCAGGGTCACCGCAACCGTTGACGACATCCCCACCAGCGAGATCCGCGCTCTGCTCGACCGCTCGACCGGCTGGTTGCGGGCCGAGACGCCGGCGTACATGCACGCTCAACCCACCGGCGCCTCGGTGATGTTTGCGTACATCTCACAGCGCAACATCCAAAGCATGCTGGGAGGCAACGCCGTGGCGGTGCTGTTGATCTCGGCGGTTATCATGCTTGCCTTGCGCAGCGTGGCGATCGGCGGCCTGAGCCTGATCCCGAACACAATTCCCATCCTCATGACCTTCGGTGTGTGGGCGCTGCTGGTTGGCCAAGT
Source organism: Acidobacteriota bacterium (assembly GCA_965205505.1). Classification (GTDB taxonomy): domain Bacteria; phylum Acidobacteriota; class UBA890; order UBA890; family WLXD01; genus DASCOT01. The sequence goes on along the minus strand of CBDBHB010000008.1, from coordinate 617,435 downwards.
AGGCATGGCGGCCGCCACCGTGTCCGCGACCTCCTTGGGAATCGTCGTCGACGACTCGGTGCACTTTCTCACCAAGTACCTGCGCGCCCGCCGCGAGAAGGGCCTCGATCAGGCTCAGGCGGTGCGCTACGCCTTCGACACCGTTGGCAGAGCGCTTGTCAGCACCACCGTCATTCTCGCCTTCGGCTTTGTTGTGCTCGCCTTCTCGACCTTCCGCATCAACGCGCAGATGGGTCTGTTGACTGCCATCGCCGTGCTGTTGGCGCTGTTGGCCGACCTGCTGCTGCTCCCCGCACTGTTGTTGATTGGCCACAAATCCAAAGCAAAGGAGAACGACATGACGACCTCATCTGCAGATTGGCGATTGGGCAAGGCGACGACCGCGCTGGCGTTGACCCTGCTATTGGGAATCGGCGCTGGCGCCGACGCGCAGTCCGTCGGCGCCGACGCCGCAGGCACGGTGCTCGACGCGGCCGAGAAGGGTTACCAGATCGCTGCCCGAGCCGACCACAGCGATCGCGGCTTCGGCGACAGCGACGTCGAGCTGACCATGGTTCTGCGCAATGCGGCCGGCAAGGAATCCACACGGGTGCTTCGCATCCGCACTCTCGAGGTGCCGCGCGACGATCTGGGCGATCGTAGCCTGGTGATTTTCGACAGTCCCGCCGACATCAACGGTACGGCGTTGCTGTCGCACGCCAAGATCCTCGACCCGGACGATCAGTGGCTGTACCTACCGGCGCTGCGGCGCGTCAAGCGCATCTCGTCGGTCAACAAGTCGGGCCCCTTCGTAGGCAGCGAGTTTGCCTTCGAAGACTTCACCGCACTGGAGCTCGAGAAGTACGACTACCGCTACCTGCGTGAGGAGAGCTGCGGCGACCTGGTCTGCGACGTTCTGGAGCGTACGCCCCGCTACGAGCACTCCGGCTACACCAAGCAAATCTCCTGGGTCGATCAACAGGACTTTCAGATCCGTAAGGTCGACTTCTACGACCGTCGCGGAGAGTTGCTCAAATCGCTCGAGCTGACCGACTACCGCCAGTACGACGACCAGTACTGGCGCCCGCACCTGATGAAGATGGTCAATCACAAGACCGGCAAGGAAACCGACCTGAACTACGCCGACTACAGGTTCGGCACCGGACTCGACGACCCGACTTCGTGCGCGGCGCGCTGCAGCGCTTATGGTAGCCGGATCAGCTCGACGAGCCCGCACCCCGACTGCCGAGAGTGAGATGCGATTCCTGACGATGGTCATCGTGGCCGGCGCCGCCCTGCTGGGTGGCGCCGGCGAGGCGGCGGCCCAGGGGTTCGACCTCAGTGGCTTCGTGGCATTGGAGCCCAGGCTGTTCTTGCAGTCGCCGGCGAACGAGCGACAGTTCTCCGGCCTACAGCTGTCCGGGGTGCTTGCCCCCGAGGTCGGGTACCGCACCGGGAACCGCGCGCATCAGTTCAAGCTCTCCCCGTTCGTTCGAGTCGACGCATGCGACGACGAGCGTACCCACTTCGACCTGCGCGAGGCCTACTGGCGCACGGTGCAGGGGGATTGGGAGGTGCTCGCCGGGTTCAATCGCGTGTTCTGGGGCGTCACCGAGTCGCGCCACCTGGTCGACATCATCAATCAGACCGATCTACTCGAGGACATCGACGAGGAAGACAAGCTCGGACAGGCGATGGTCAACGTTGGCTGGCAGCGCGACTGGGGCCGTCTCGATGCCTAAGTGTTGCTCGGGTTCCGCGAGCGCACGTTCGCCGGTCCCGAAGGACGACCCGGCCTGCCGCTTCCGGTGCGCCGGGAGGGACGGTTCCCGGATGGGCGCCGCGACCTCGACCTGGCGTTGCGCTACTCGCATTACCTGGGCGATTGGGACCTCGGCGTGCACCTGTTCCACGGTACCGGCCGTGAGCCGGGCCTCACCGTCGGGGACCGCGGTAGGTCGCTGGTACCAACCTACCGCAACATCAACCAGCTCGGCCTCGACATTCAGTACACGCGCGACGCCTGGCTCTGGAAGCTGGAAGCGGTGGTGCGCGAAGGCGAGGGAAGGACCTTCGCGGCGGCTGTGGCCGGGTTCGAGTACACCCTCTACCAGCTCGGCGGGGGCGCTGCCGATGTGGGCCTGCTGACGGAATTCCTCGTCGATGGCCGCGACGCCACCGCCCCGGTGACCCCCTTCGACCACGATCTGTTCCTCGGTGGACGGCTGGCGCTGAACGACGTGCAGGACACCCAGGTGCTCGCCGGCGCCGTCATCGACGTGCAGGACGGCTCCAGAGCGGCGCGCGTCGAGGCCGAGCGCCGCATCTCCGACCATCTCGATCTGGAGCTCGAGGGTCGCTTGTTTCTCGGCGTTGACCCGCTCAACAACCTGCGCCCGTTTCACCGCGACAGCTTCTTGAACCTGCGGCTGTCCTGGTTCTTCTAGCAGGCCACACTTCCGCTCCGGGTCGCATTCCTAGCCTGCTAGTGCCTTGCATCGCCCTACCGTGATCGTCTATACATGAATCGTGTATACATGAATCGTGTGGACACTGATTCCAGGACGCCGATGATACGCAGCGACGAAGTTGGTACAGCGGGTCCCCTGAAAGCCGAGGTCTTCGAGATCCTCATGCGGCTCACCGAGGGCGACAGCCACGGCTACGTGATCATGCGCGACGTGGCGGCACGGAGTGACGGCGCGGTGAGCATGCTGCCGGGAACGTTGTACCGCCACCTGCGTAGCATGCTATCTGGCGAGCTGATCGAGGAGATCGGGCATCGCGCCACTGTTGAGACCGATGACGAGCGCCGCCGCGTCTATCGCATCACCGCGATCGGGCGCGCCGCCGCGAAGGCCGAGGCAGCACGGCTCGAGCAGCAGGTGAGCGCGGCGCGGGCGCGCCACCTGATCCCGGGAGCACGGTCCGGATGAAGCAGCTACGGCGCGGCCGGCGTCCCTTCGCGGTGCGCCTATACGGCCTGTGTCTGCTCGTGTACCCAGCGCGGGTCCGCGCTTGCTTCGGTCGCGACCAGCTCGACGCGTTCAGCGACGGCTACTTCGCTGCACGTGGTCGCGGGCGAGGGTTCGGCGCTCGTCTTCGCCGTGCGATCGCTGATGGAGACATTGCTGCTCGCGGTGCGCGAGCGTGCAGGCGGGCGAGCCGATAGGCCTGAGCAACACTCGGGCCGCCTGCTGACATCGCTCGGACAGGATGTCGTGTACGCGCTACGGGCCCTGCGACTGAGCCCCGGGTTCATGGTCGCGGCAATTCTGACCCTGGCGCTCGGCATTGGGGCCACCGCAGCGATCTTCAGCGTGCTCAACTCGGTGTGGCTGCGGCCCTTGCCGTATCCGGGATCGGAGCGCTTGGTGGCGCTGTGGGACAGCCAGCCGCAACGGGGCTGGCTGCGCTACGGTGTGTCGGCGCACGACTTCGTCGACTGGCAAGAGCGCAATCGCGTGTTCGGGCCGATGGCGGTGTACGTAACGCGTGCCGGCAACCTGACGGGCAGTAACGAGCCCGAGCGCGTGCAGTACACGATGGTCTCGTCGCCGTTTCTATCAACGCTACAGACGCCGCCGGCGGCGGGCCGTGATCTCTCGGCCGAGGAGGACCATCCCGGTGCGGACGGTGTGGCGCTCATTAGCGACGGGCTGGCGATGCGCCGCTTCGGGGGCGCGATTGCTGCGCTCGGCCAGGAGATCGTGCTCGACGATCGGCCGCTCACCGTGGTGGGGGTCATGCCGGCCGGATTCGCGTTTCCCACCGGAACTCATGTGTGGAAGCCCTGGGACATACGCCTCGTCGACGTTGGTCCGCGAGCCTCGTACTGGGTGCGCGCCATCGCGCGCTTGGCTCCTGAAGTGACGCTGCAACAAGCGCGCGACGATATGGACCGGATCATGGCGGCGCTGGCGCAGGAATATCCCGAGTCCAACGGCACCATGCAGGGGTTCGTCGAGCCATTGCTCGACAGCTCTATTGGCTCGGCGCCGCGCCAGCTGCTGATCGTTCAGGCGATCGTTGCCATGGTGCTGTTGATTGCCGCCGCCAATGTCTCGAACCTGTTGCTCGCCCGGGCCTCGGTACGCGGCGGCGAGATGGCGTTGCGGGTGGCGCTGGGCGCCTCCACCGGGCGCCTCGTACGACAGCTCATGACCGAGAGCATGGTGCTTGCAATGCTCGGCGGCGCCAACGGGCTGGCGCTCGCGCAGCTGCTACTGCGCCCCATCGTGCGGCTCGGCGAGGCGGCGATTCCACGCTCGCAGGAGATCTCGTTGGATGCCACCGTGGTGCTGTTCTCGATCGCGGTCTCCACGGCGGTGGGCGTGGTCTTCGGTGTTGCGCCGGCGTGGCGCTCGGCGCGCAGCAATGTTGCCGATGCGCTCCGCCAGGTCGGCGGTAGGCGCCGGTGGGGAGCGCATGCGGCGAGTTTTTGCGGTGGGGCAGATAGCAGTCGCCTTCATCGTGCTCACCGGTGCCGCGCTGTTGGTGCGTAGCTTCGCCAACGTGGTCGACGTCGATCCGGGCTTCGACGTCAGCAACCTGCTCACACTACGAGTCGAGCCGCCGATGTTCTCGCCGTCCGGGCAAATCGATCTGGACGACCTCATCGCTCGGCTTCAAGCCGAGCGGGTCGAGGTAGGGGAGTTCTATCGACAGCTGCTGGGGCGCGTCGACGCGCTGCCCGGGGTGCGCTCCGCCGCGATCGTCAACCGGCGCCCCTTCGGGGCGAGCAACATGTGGAACGCGCGCTTCAACGTCGAGGGCAAGCCATTGGCACTCGACGAGTTGCCGCCGGCTTCCGCGCGGGTCGTTGTCCCAGGCTACCTTCGTACCCTACGTATTCCGTTGCTGAGCGGCCGATTGCTCCGCGCCGACGATGATCTGGGTGCCGAGCGGGTCGCGGTGCTGAGCGTCTCGGCTGCGGCGGCTGGTTTCGGCGACGAGGATCCTCTCGGGCGCCGCATCACCATGGAAGACCCCGAGAATCCGTCGGCCGCCTGGTACACCGTCGTGGGGATCGTCGACGACGTTCGGCTCACCGACCTCGAGCAGCCCACCGACCCGGTGATCTACACGACGCTGGCGCAAGCGCGCTTCGGCCACTTTGGCGATTGGGGAATGGACCTGGTAGTGCCGCACCGCGGCCGAGCCCATGACAGTGGCCACCGAGATCCGCAGTGTGGCGCGGGCGCTCAACCCCGACCTACCGCTCTTCGAGATCCAGACGATGCGCGCCGCCGCCGCCGCGCGTCTCGCCCCGCGGCGGTTCAGCCTGACGCTGTTGTCGCTATTCGGCGGCCTGGCGCTGTTGCTTACCGGCATCGGTGTGTACGGCGTGATGGCTTACTCGGAGGCACTGGCAGCCAGCGCGTGCACGAGATCGGCGTGCGCATGGTGCTGGGCGCTCGCGGCGACACCATCGTACGTATGGTGCTGGGCGACGGATCGCGACTGGCAGCGCTGGGGTTGACCGTCGGCATTCTCGGCTCGCTGGCCACCGCCGGTGTAAGACGTGCAGAGCATGCTGTTCGGCGTCGCGGCGCGCGACGCTCGGACGCTTCGTAAACACCTCCACCCTGGGCTTTGCGATCTCACCCGATGGCCGGTCGCTGGTATTCAACGCCAACCGCCAGCTTTGGCTCCGGCCACACCTATCCACGGCACAGAGCAAGCCAGAGCGCCGTTCTTCTCCCCCGATAGCCAACAGCTCGGCTTTTGGGGGGTGACAAGTCCAATTTCGACCAACGGCGGCACCGACCCTCTCTGGTCCCCCGATGGGCGTGAGCTCTTCTATCGGCAGGGAAGGCAGGTGATGGTGGTCGGCGTTGAAACAGAAGGCGACTTCGAGGCCAGCGCACCTCGGATGCTCTTCGAGGGCGACTACGTGGCGGACATCTATCAGAATTGGGATGTCGCTTCAGACGGTCAGAGCTTTGTGATGGTGCTGGCGGATCCCGAACGACCTCGGGAGATCAGGATCGTCCAGAACTGGTTCGACGAGCTGAAGCGGCTCTTGCCGACGGACCCGTAGGGTCGCTCAGTCGAATCTGTCAGCACCGCCCGCTCACCGCCGTCTCCAAAACGTCTCCACGACTGGGTTCACTCCAGTAGACACCAGTAGACTGGAGTCGACTACTTGAACCGCTGTAAGTGGATTGCTGTCAGTGAGAAACGGCGAAAGCCGTGCGCCATCAACCACTTAGCAGAATCTCGAGTCCCTCCCTCGGTACTACTGAAAAGAAAGGACTTAAGCGATTCGAGGTTCAGCCCTTCGTGCCATCCGAGGATGCTTTGGCACGGTTCTTGGCACGGTTTGGGTCGAAAGGGGCCACCTTCTCACGCACAGCAATTGCCCTCGCCGCGTGCTTCTCGGTGAGGTGCGTATAGCGGTCCGTCATCACACGGGTCTTGTGACGTAGCAGTGCTTGCACCATCGCTCTTGGTGCTCCTCTGCCGATCAGGTCCGTGGCACCACCGTGACGGAAGTCGTGCAGCCTCAGCTTGGCCGAGACGCCAGCGGCCTCCTTGATACGCTTCCACGCCGCGTACATCGTCGACTCGTGCATCGGTCGTTCGCCGGTATGGTTCGGAAACAGCCACTCTGAATCATGCGACTCCAGATGATCCGAAGCCGCTATCGTAGCTGGAGACTCGCAGGAACAGCTTGGTCATCACCCCCCTTGTGAATCCCTGGAGAAAACCGCGGGTCTATGCTTCGATATCAGCCTGTTGCCACAGGCCTCGGCTTGTCGATCGCGGGCGTCACGACGAACCCGCTCGCCCGGCGAACGGCGGGGGACGGCGCCCTCGCGAGATCCGCGACGCGCCACCGCTCGCGTGCTGGCACCACGGGCCACCCACATGTCACGTATTCAGTGGCCCCATACGGCCGTTGACGTAGGGGCCTGGAGGCCTCTATGAAGAAGCACAAGTTCGACCGGCGCGCATTCATGGGTTCGTCGACCGCGGCATTGATGCTCGGCACCCCCAGCAGCATAGCGCTCGCTGGCCACTCGCCCAATCGTGGGCAAGGTCGAGCGTCCGAATCCGTCGGAGTCGACGAGAGGCGCCCTGCGTTCTCCGCAGCAGAGTACGAGGATCGCCTTCGACGTGTGCGCAAGAGGATGGCGCAGGACAACATCGACTTATTGTGGGTGATGATGCCCGAGGGCATCTGCTATCTGCACGGCATGGCCTCGAGTTGGTATCAGGCGAACTCGCCCATGGCTTGGCCTGCCATGTCCGGAACCGCGGTGCATGTCGATCACGACAAGGTGATCCACTTTGACGACCGGTATCACAGCCACCTTCTGGAAGGAAGTCCGGCCCCGGTGGAGATCCGCTACTTCCGAGGCCAAGACCAGGTGGACTTCATGCTCGCGGAGCTCGAGTCGAGCGGCTGGCTGGGTGGCAACGTCGGTGTCGAGCTCTGGAGCTATCGACCGAACCCCGCGATCAGCGCGCGTTTCCAAGGGGGGTTCCGAGGGCGGGGCTGTACGGTCGTCGACGGTAGCGATGTGCTGCGAGAGGTCAGGCTGGTCAAATCTCCGCAGGAGATTGCCTACATCGAGGAAGCAGCCGGTATCTGCGATATTGGTCTTGAGGCGATCAAAGCGACGCTTCGACCGGGAGTCACGGAGTTGGAGGTCTACGGCGAAGCAATGCGGGCGATGTACGTTGCCGGCGGCGAGACGCCCGCTCTCATCCAAGGCGTGGGCGTGTGGCGCGGAGGGACAGGGGCGTGGGGCGCAGGTCGTCGGTCGCATATCTTGCCGTCGCGCCGGCGCATCAAAGCCGGTGACGTTTTCGGCGCCGACCTTTGTGGTGTCGTGCACCGTTATCATGCCAATGGGTACCGAAGCTACATCGTAGGCGAGCCCTCGGCCGAGATGATAAGAGACCACGAGAAGTCGGCCGGATCGTTTGACGTTCTTTGCGAGACGGCCAAGCCCGGGGCGACCCTCAAGGAGATCAATGACGCTCTGTTGGACTACTACAGAACCACCGGCCTGTGGGGCAGCACAGGTTGGGCTTTAGGCTACGAGCTCGGCATCAGTTTCCCGCCGGATTGGGTGGGGAACTTCGTTTTTACCGTCGCGGAAGGAGGGCCGTCGCTCAGTGGGGTTGACGCTGATCCAGCTGAATGGGCAATTCCAATCGGCACGGTCACGAACTATGAGAGCTTGTGGATGCGAGGCCCACTCATCGACACGTTCGTTTATGAGGCCGAAGGTCCGCGACGCCTCTCGGAGTTGCCACTGGAAATGATCGCGGTGTAGGGGCAGCGGCCTCCGGAGAGAACTCTCAAGTTAACCGGCAGGCTGGCAGAGTTTAGACGACTTCGGAGTTGGTGAGGGACGAATCGTCGCGGCCGCCGGCACGCAGGAGCGGTGCCCTGGCGATAGCCAGCGCGGTCGCCAGCGATGGGACGTGGGCACATCGATCGCATCGTTCAGCAGCACTCCCGACTGACTTGATGTAAGTTCGGAGAATCGGTCCCAGACACGAGGCGCAGAAGCCGGAGCCTGACAGGAGAGCGATGCATCCAGCGTATCCGTGGTTGCTGGCTGCGGCGGTTGTCGTGGCGGCCGCCATCGTTGCCACGCCGTTGTTCTTGTTGCAGCCGTTTTCCCCGCAGAGCGACGCCGACCTCACCGTGGCCTATGCCCTGAGCCGTTGGCAGGTCCCGCTGACGCTCACGATCTCACTGTTCGGCGCCGCTTGCTTGTTCGGCTACTGGCGCCGCCCGCGCCCACCGGGCAGAGTTGGGAAATCGCTGGGCCTCTTGGCTTTGGCACTGTTGCTGGGGTCGACGCTTATCGCACGCCAGAACTTGTACGAGTGGGCGTTCAGGCCAGTCGAAGCGCTGGCGTTTGGGCTGATCGCCGACACCGATCATCTCGACGACGCGAACATGGTCCTCGGTCTGCAGGTCGGCGGCGAAGCCAAGGCCTACCCGGTCGGGATGCTCAGCTACCACCATCTGGTCAACGACGAGCTCGGTGGCGAGCCGTTCGTTGCCACCTACTGAACGCTGTGCCACACCGGTCTGGTGTGGAGCTCCGTCGTCGATGGCCGATGGCTGACCTTCGTGCTGGCCGCGATCAACAACCAGAACTTCATCATGCGCGACGTGCAAACCGGCACTTGGTGGCAGCAGGTCACCGGCGAGGCGGTGCGTGGCCCGCTGCGCGGCAAGCGGCTCATCATGCTCGACTTCGATGAGGTCAATCTCGCCATCTGGCGTCGGGAGCACCCCGGGTCGCTCATCCTGTTGCCGGACGAGGAATACGAGGAGCACTACGCCGCCGTTGACTGGGACGAGGACTTCGATAGCGCCGAGTTTGACGGCGTTCCTGCACCGCCCGTATCCAATCTCCCGGCCGGCTTCGAGTCGCGCTCGCTCGTGGTCGGGGTCTCGATCGGAGGAAGCGACAAGGCGTATCCGATGGACGCCCTGACCGCCGCGAGCGTCATCGTAGATCGTTTCGCCGGGCGGTCGATTCTCGTCGTCGTGGATGATGACGGACGGTCGGTGCGCTGTTTCGATCGCGAGGTCGGTGGCCAGGTACTCGACTTGTTTCGACAAACCGTAGAGCCTGCCGTCATCGACCCGGATTCGGGCGAGGTCACGCCGCTGCCTTTGGTCCTGGTCGACGCCCAGACCGGCAGCACGTGGGACTTCGCCGGGCGTGCGGTCGGGGGAGAGCTGGAAGGTCAGTCTCTGCGCCGCATACCGGCGATCAAGGATTACTGGTTCGACTGGGAGCAGCACCACCCTGGCACTTTTGTTTACTCGGCCCCCTGGAGGAAAGCTCCGAGTTTGCCGGTGAAACGGTGATGTTGGCGGGCTCGAGGGGGTGTGACCTATACCCGTCAACACGGCATCTGTTTACACGTGTCAAGAGACAGTCTTGCGGCGTCGTCATGGTTGTTCTATGGAGTTCGTCGGTCCCTGTATCAGGCTCCTGAGCGAATGCGCAGAACGATGAGCCAGTCTCCTGGCTTGCCCCTCGCCGATATCACGTCAATTGCAAAAGGCCCCAGACCAAACAAGCAGTCGAGATGACCTTCGCGGATGAGACAGTATTGGACTACCTAAAGGAGGCAATCGTCATTTACTAGCGCCTCGAGGTCAGCGTTTTCGTCGTTGAAAAAGTTGCTAGAGCGACAAAGGCATAGAGGTTTCGAACAACGAGGCCCCGCACGCTCCTGGAATTCCCCCAGCGTCGGCCAGAGTAGCCAGAGCAACAGCGGAAATGTGCCCCTAATCACCAACTGGTTCGACGCGCTCAACCGGCTCGTGCCGACGGACCCGTAGCGCGCTCAGCCGAGTCTCGGGAGCCGCCCACCGAACTTCGATTCCGCTCGTCCGTAGCGCCAGGAACAATCACCTAGGCTGCGCCCTATCTAAACTTCTTCCATGTTAGCTGGCTGGTGATACGACCCTCAGCGTTCTTGATGGACAGCGTCAGCAGGTCGCCGTCGAACTCGTAATACCGCACCCAGACCTCGCCCACCGATCGCGCCGCTACGGGCGAGCCGATCAAGTGGTGGGTGACGGTGCCTTGCTCGATGTCGATCTGGAACTTGCCGAAGTACGCAAAGCCACGTCGTACCCGTTCGTCGCCCGACGCTCGGTCGAGCTCTGGCAGATCTTTCGGCATGCCGATCGCCGCCATGTTGCCGTGGGCGTCGTACATGATCCGAGCGATAAAGTGCCGCGGAACGACCTCGCCGGGCGACGGAAACGACTCGAGTTTCACGAGCTCGTAGTTGCCCACGAACATCTGCCGTACCGCGTCGACCGAGTCGGCCCCCTGGGTGGACGCCTCATCACTGACCGATGACATGGGCACACCGAGCAGCAACACCAGCGTCAATACAATTCGCCCCATGAGTTTCATCGCGGCACTCCTCACACAATGGGCAGCGGGGCCCGTGTCTGTCACCGTGGGATGCCGCTGATGGTAGGCCAAACCGGGGATCGGCACGAGGAAGGGGCGCAGCATCAGGCACAACCGGCAGTCCGCCTCGTGCAACGCGCCGCTCCGGGCCATCCGCTGGCACAGTTTTTGGCACGGTACTGTCAAGTTAACTCGAAATCGGCAAGAAACGCGTGACCCGTAGGACAGGAAACCCCTGGTATTCGGGCGTTTGCGGTCTGGGCGAGGCGCCTAAGCGGGCAAGAATCAGCTTAACTTGACAGTACCGTCCGGTTAGTCGCCGCGCAGCGCGCTGCGTGGTTGGCTGAACTCGCCAGGCTCGTCTACTGCTCCGCCGCAGCGCTGCCCGCACCGCCCTCATCGACGATCGCCGTCGACGACACGCCCGGCAGATCGCCGTGGACCAGCACGCCCTCCATCATCACCGCCGAAGGGTGCACGTCGGGAATGTCCTTGGGGTCGATCGTGAACAAGTCCTCGTCGAGCACCACCAGATCGGCCAGCTTGCCGACTTCTATCGAGCCGATGCGATCCTCCAAGCGGAACGGGTAGGCGCCGTTGATGGTGAACCCGCGCAGGATCGTATGCATATCGACGCGTTCGCTGGCGGGAGGTAGAGGCGGTCGAGTCCTATCCCCGCCTCGCGGCGGCCGAGGCGGCGCCACGCGTGTGTGGGCACCGTGGATGGTCAGAAACGGGCTGATGACCGAAAGGCCCCAGTCGTCGCTGGAGAGGGTCACACGGGCGCCGGCGTCGAACATCGACTTGGCCATGTAGGTGCGCTCCGTGCGCTCCGAGCCCATGCCTCGTGCCCCTGAGCTGCCGGCATTCGCGCCGGCGAACCACCACGCCGTGAAGTTGGCGGAGACGTCGAGCGGCGCGAAGCGCGGTATGTCGGCGGGGTCGATGAGCTGCAGGTGGGACAGCGTGACGCGGGTGTACAGCTCGCCCGCGACCGCAGCCCTCGCCGCCTCCACGGCATCGAGGGTGGCACGCACCGCACGGTCGCCGATGGTGTGCACGTGCAGGTCGAGCTGCGCCTCGTGCAGCTCGAGGATGAAGTCCGACAAGTCGGGCACCGACATCATGGTGTTGCCGGAGGAGCCAGGGTCGTCGGCGTAGGGCTCGAGCAAGGCTCCGGAGCGATTGGCGTTGATGCCGTCCATGAACAACTTGACGGTGCGGAACCTTAACCGCTCGCCGCCATACGTCCGCTGCAGCCGACGCATCTCCTCAACCGCCGCGAAGCGACGCTCGGGAACGAACACCTGGTAGGTGCCCTCGTAGCGCAGCGGCAACTCACCGGCACGGTCGAGACGGGCCAGCAGGGCGTATACGTGGTCCTCGTAGCCGAAGTTGCCGCCGTCGTAGACCGTCGTCACGCCGTTCTCCGACAGCGTCTGCAGGAAGGCCACGACGCTGGCCTCGTGCTCGTCGTCGTCGGGATCGAACTGCGACGCCAGGTGCTGCCAGCCGGCCCCCTCCTTGACCCACCCGGTGGGGACGCCGTCGGCGTCGCGGGCGTACATGGCGACTCCGGGCCGCGGATCGGGCGTGCTGGCGTCGACCCCGAGCGCCTCGAGCGCCTTCGAGTTTAGCCAGTAGCTGTGCCAGAAACGGCTGGCGATCCACAGCGGCCGGTCGGCGACGATGCGGTCGAGGTCGCGTCGGTGCGGCCCCGTGGCCCCGTCGACGAACGCCTCGTTGGGCCAGCAGCAAAGTCGGATCCACCCCTCCCCCGGATAGCTCTCGACGTGGTTGCGCAGCGATTCGAGGAACTCCTCGCGGCTGGAGCCGCTGACGGACCCGTCGTAGTCCTCGAGGTCTATGTAGCCGGGATGCGTGTGCCCGTCGATGAGGCCAGGGAACACGAGGCGTCCGGTCAGATCGACCGTGCGCGTGGCATCGGACACGAAGGCCGCCGCGCCGGCATCGTCCCCCACGTAGGTGAACTCGCCGTCCGCGACCGCCATCGCGGTGGCCGACGGGTTGGCGTCGTCCATCGTCACGATGTCGCCGCCGGTGAGCACCCAGTCGGCGCCGGCGGCGGATCCGCCGCTCCCGTCGTCCACGGCATCGCAGCTCACCGTCAGCGCGATCGTTCCCACGAGAGTCAACCGGAAGCTGCTCGACAGGATCGCGCTGCGCGCTCGCGTCCATACGGTCTTCGGCCTCAGTAGGCGGATTGTTGCGAGATGCTGTTCGCCGGGCGGTTCGCCACCACGCTCGAGGTTGGCGGCTTCATCGCGCTTCCTGCTCATCGAACCCGGCTCCGTTCTCTGCGCCTCGTCGCCCGCGCCATGAAGCTGCGATCCTATCGTGCCGCAGGGGGCGACCCGTTTGGCCCTGCCGCGCCCCCGACTCTCCCACGGCGGCTGGCACTGTCGCTACCCCGCCGAGCACCTCACGGGGCCGATGATCTCCTCGCGATCAGCCCCAGCATCGGACATGTTGAAGAGACCAGAGTCGATGCGGGGACGTTCCAGCATTGCCGACGTTGGCTCGTCAGAACCGTCTCAGGATCACCACTTCCGCGTCTTCCTCGTCGCCCGCGACGACGAAGACGTGTGAGCCGGCGACAGACACATAGTGCGCCCGCCTTGCCAATTCGTAGGAGCCGAGCAGTCTCGGCTCCGTGGGCGTTGACAGATCCACGATCTGAATTCCCGCCTCGCCGTCGGCAACGTAGGCGACCGCACCATCTAGCGCCACGTGCTCGGCACGACCTGGCGTCTCGAACGTCGCCGCCCTGACCGGCGCCAGCGGATCCGACACGTCGTACACCTGGAGATCGCCGCCGCTGGCACCGCATAGGAGCGTCGACCCACCACCCGCGGACGACACCTCGATCGCCCGCGGCGCGCCGGCAGCGTGGAGTATGCTGACCGGCTCTGGTGGGCCCGGCCTCGAGAGGTCGAACACATAGAGTCCGCTGGGCGATTCCGTCGCAAACGCCAGCGACCCGAGCGTGACGACATCGCGAGCGTAGCCGTCAAGGTAGTAAGAACCGACTAGCACTGGCTCGGCCTCGTCAGATACGTCGACCATCACCAGGCCTTCCATGTGGTCGATGATCACGACCTTGGTTTCGAAGGCCGCCGCGATCGAGGCCTGACCGAGTGTGTCGTGCGTGCCTACGAGCCTCGGCGCCGTCGGATCCGACAGGTCGAGGATGCCGAGCCCGAAGAAGTTGGCGCCGACGTACGCACGCGAGCCGGTGATCCTGAACCTCCAGATCTCGTCGGGGAACTCGTACGATCCCAGGCGCTGCGGTGCGGCTGGATCCGAGACCTCGTAGATCGTGAAGGCCTTGCCTAGCGAGATGTAGGCGTAGTCATCGCGTGCCGTCACCTGGCTAGCCAGATACCCCGCCCGCGGCGCCGCCGGCACGGGAATCGAGCCGACCTGTTCGAGGTGCACTCCTTGAGTGATTGCCGGCACGGCGCCAGGCACCGGGGCAACGAAGACCAGGGCAACGAAGACCGGGGCGCACCGGGCCGGCAGCGCCCAGCGGCGACTCATCGGCTCATCGCTGCGTGCCTCTGGCGATCCGGTAGAGCTTCGATTGCGTCCGCAGAATCACGCTTCCGCGCACCACGGCCGGCGTTGCCAGCGACATCTCATCGAGCGCATTCTTGCCGAGTATCTTGAACTCCGGCCCCGCTTGCACCACGAACGTATCGCCGTCCTCGCTCAGCAGGAAGATCTTGCCGTTGTAGCCCCACGGCGAGGCGGTGAAACCGTTGCCGATCTCGATGCGCTGGCGGCCGTAGATCTCTTCTCCGGTGCGAGCGTCGTGGCAGAGAAGGAACCCCCGGTCGAGCAACGTGTAGTGGTAGTCCCCGTACACCAGCGTCGACACGCTGTAAGGACCGAGCAGTGGGTACGACCAGGCGATGTGTTCTGATGATCTCAGCGGGCCGGGGAAAGCGGTCGACGGGCCACCCTTTTCCCAGAGCGTGATGTCGCCCGAGGCGCCGGGGCGAACAGCGTAGACCGGACGCAGCGCTCCCCCTGGGTAGCCCGCACTGATATAGACCAGCCCGTGCTTGGCGAACGGTGTGGGTACGGTCATCGACGACATACCGTCGATCTGCCACAGCAGGTTGCCATCGAGATCGTACGACCGGACGCCGGCGGCTCCTGCCGTAACGATCTCGGTGCGCAGCTCGTTTTCCCATACGAACGGCGTTGACCAGCTCCTCGACCAGTTCGCCCCGCCGTGCTCCTCGCGAAGTACCCTCCAGATCTCCTCGCCGGTCTCCGTGTCGAAGGCAACGAGGAACGTTCCGGTGGCGTTGTCGTTGAGGATGTAAAGACGGTCGTCGTGCAGGGCCGGCGAGGCAGCCGGGCCATACTGCCACCGCGTCTCGAACACATCGACCTTCGTGGTCCAGACGGTCTCGCCGCTCATGCTCAAGGCGCCGACGAGACCGATACTGCCGAAGTACACGTACAGATGTCGGCCGTCCGTGACCGGCGTTTCGGTCGCGTAGGTGTTCTTGATGTGTTTGGCGAAGGGCGGGTTGGCGCGGTGCAGCTGGCGCTCCCAGTTGAGGTTTCCGGTAGCGAAGTCGACGTCGTACACCACCCAGCGATGCTGCTCCGATGTTTTTATCCCCCCGAAGTCGTGGCCCTCCTCGTAGAGGCCAGGTACCGGAGCGGGCTCGTCACCGGCGCTGACCGCGGAGGTGACGAAGACGTGATTGCCCCATACCACAGGCGAGCTCCAGCTCTGCCCGGGAATGTCGATCTTCCAGACGATGTTGTCGGTCTCGCTCCAGGCGTCGGGCAGGGCGGGATCGTCGGCAACGGCACCCGCGTGCGGGCCGCGGAACCGTGGCCACTGGTCTTGACCAACGGCGGATGTGCCCATGAGCGCCAGCAGGGCTGACCCGACCGTGCAGAGCACGAGGCGATTCATCCGAGCAAGCTATCACGCTCAGGTCGCCTCGCAGAACGCTCCCGATGTTCGACGTACCAACATCGAACATGAGCTAGAGCGGCTCCTGGCGAGGGCCCGAAAGCGCCCTCTGACGGCCCTCGAGGCTTGAGCGCAACCAAGGTCGCGGAGGCCACTCCGGGGCCGCAACTCGGCCCACGAGCGTTTTGGTTCGCTGGTTCGCGCTAGAACCGGGAGGCAGTGATCCAGGTGTCACTTCGGGCAGTGCTCTGGGCGAAGTCTCGCTCCACCTCCGGGTCGGTCTTGCCTTGGGCCTCCAATGCGGCTCTCAGGCCGTGGAGCGACCAAACGTTGTGCGGATGGTCCGCGAGCTCGGTCCGGTACACGTCCTCCGCTTCGGCCGGGCGCCCGGCCTGAAGGAGTGCTGCGCCAAGCCAGTGGCGGGCTGCGAACGGGATCGGCTCGGGCTCGTCGTATTGCTGCTGGTCGTCGAGAGCGGCCGCGCGCTCGAATGCGTCGATCGCGGCTCGGAGGTCGCCCTGGGCGCGGAGGATCTCGCCTTCGAGGATCGCCGCTGCGAGGCCCATCAGCTGTTTGGCTGGGTGAAACCCGAGTGTTGCCTCGGAATGCTGCGCCAGGTCCTGAACCCACGCCAGATGTTTGTGCGCGGCCGCAGCGTCGCCGGTCCGCAGCTCGGCATAGCCTTGGGCGAACTCCCAGAAGCCGCGAGCAACCTCAGCCGAGGGGCGCTTCTTGACTTGGAGGATCTCGTCGAAACGACCGAAACGCAGAAGGGTCAACACCTGATGCATCGTGTTGCCGCCGAGCTTCGCGAAATCCTTGCCTGCCTGGGTCGCGATCGCGCCTTGTCCGTCCATCGAGGCGGCGAACAGCAGCATGTGCAGGTTGTGAGTCCTCCCGTAGGAGAAGCCGAGCTTCTTCGCCGCTTTTTGGTCCGAGTGCCCGGCCGCAACGTTGGCCTGGACCGACCGCCCCCACAGACCGACCTCGTTCCAGGTATGCGAGGGCATGTGCTGGACGTGGCTGGCCACCGGCACCGACCGACCGAGGTGTTCAACACACTCGAGCGCCAACTCCGGGTGTTGGCTCGACTCCGTGGCGTGGACGTAGAGGTGGCAGGCGCCCGGATGCTCGACGTTGTCCTCCAGAACGCCGGTCAGCACTCCGTGAAGTCGAATCAGGTCGGGGTCCTCGACATCTCGGTGACCGAGTCTCTCCTCGAGCAGGAACAGAGCCACCGCATAGACGACGGCTACCTCGGGATGGTCCCGGTACTTCTCGTACACCTTCGCCATTTCCTCGGCGAACGACTCGTCGATTGGGCGCCGTTGTTCAGGGTCGTAGTCCGCGGGGTAGCGATCTCGCGCCGCCAGGATCAGGTCACGCTCGATAGCTGTCGCGCTGCTGGAAAGAGCGACTGCTTCCTCGATCGCCGCGTGCGCCCGCCGCGATCGATCGACGCTCATGCCGCCGTTGAGAAACGAGCCCAGGGCGAAGGCCTCACCCCAGAAGCACATCGCGCACTGCGGATCCAGGCGCCTCGCCTCGGCCATCGAGCGCGCTGCCTCCGTCACGTTGTAGGCATACCGGAGCTGCATCCCCTGGTCGAAGTATTCCTGGGCTCGTGGCTCGCTGGTGCTGATGGTCCAAGTGAAGGGTCCGAGAGCGGACGGAATCAGATCGATAGGTTGGAGAAACTCGGGCGTGCTGCCAGTTCCCGGCGCCGCAATCACGGCTCGAGTGTCGGTACCCCGGCTGGTCGCGCAGGCCGACAACAAAACACCCGCAAGGGTGACGGCAGCAAGACTTCTCATTCTTCCATCTTCCTTGGCTGGTTTTCGACACACGCGCGCGCCGCGACCTGGCGTCGCCCCGCGTTGGGTTCGATAGTGTAGACGGCGAAGGAGATCACTCGGGCAGTCGGGGTTCGAGTCCCTCCCTCGGTACTTTTTTTCAACAGCTTACGAAGATTCGTTGTCGACGATCGCCTGGGAGTTGAACCGGCGCGCCGCCAGCAGGTAGGTTTGGGGCGGTGATGTGTGAGGTGCCCTTGGGCGCAGGAGATCTTTGGTGAAAGAGCGTGAGCACGCAATTCGGTTCTTCGGCTTCGTCCTGGCGTTGACCGTCGTCGGGCTACCGGCTGCGAGTGCCGTCGCGGTGGCCGGCGCGAGCTGGAGTGCGACGTCTAGTGTGATGCTGGCTCAGGAGGCGCTGCCGGCGCAGACGCCGACGTTTCGGTCCGCGGTTTCGCGCGTGCGTGTCGACGCCATCGTTACCGACAAGGACGGCAATTTCATCGACGACTTGAAGGCGGACGACTTCCGGGTCTTCGAGGACGGGGTCGAGCAGGAGATCTTGAACGTCCAGTTCGTCAGCCTGACAAGCGGAAAGGTCACCAACGTGGCCTCTCACGACGAAACGGTCACGGCGCGCGAGGAATCGCTCGCTGTGCCGGCGGAGCCCACACCCATCCGGCGAAGCTCTGCAAGTCTCGGGGCTGTGGTCTATCTGGTCGACCTGCCGAGCCTGGATCGAAGGAACAAGCAACGGCTAACCAGAACTCTCGAGAGTTTGTTCGAAGGGGCGGGTGACCTGGAGGTGCCGCGCAGCGTGTTCATGATCGATAGCACGGGCACTGTTCGGGAGATGGCCCCGTTGACGACCGATCGTGAAGTGCTTCGCAATGCGGCGGCGTCGGTGACGGCGGAAGGGCTGACGAGCACGTCTATCTTCAGCCGCATGGAGCGGGAGTATCAGCCGATCATGCAGCTGGCGATCGACGCGGCAAATTCTCCGTCAGCGGCGAACTCCGACGATTTGACCCCGGTCATGGTGGGCGTGATTCTCAAGAACCTCGAGCGAAAGGCCGAGGTAGATGGCGAGCTCGAGCGTCTGCGCAGCGAGCAGACGCTTCGGACACTTCTTCACTTCACCAACGCCTTGTCGGCAATGGAGGGCCGCACTGCCCTGGTGTGGATCTCCTCCGGTGCGATGATCACCGAGGGGGGACCCTACTCGGCTTTCTCGGCGGCGGTGCGTGAGGCGGTCGACGCTCCGATGGGAACTTCGACTCTGTCGAGGTTGGCACTCAACCAGCGCGTCCTCGACCTGATGGAGGAGGTGTACGAGACCGCGAACACCGGCAACGTGAGCATTTACGCGGTCGATCCGCGCCCGATCTCGGAGCTCAACAGCCTCGGCAAGAGTGCCGCCATCGGCTCTGGTGTGCTCAACACGGCCATGCGACGCCACGTGCGGCAAGCCTATCGCGATCTAACCGTACCGCTCGTGGACCTGGCGGCCAAGACCGGCGGCCGGGCGTTCATCGGCTGGAGCGATCTCGACCGGGCGTTCGAGGAGCAGTACAACGACTCGACGCAGTTCTACTTGATCTTCTATGAGCCACCGGCGCCACACGAGGATGGCGAGTACCACGCGATCGAGGTGCAGGTGAGCTACCCGGACTCGGAGGTGCGAGCCCGGTCAGGCTATCGAGAGCTGCCGGATTCGGAGCTCAGGGCGCGCAAGGTGGCCGCAGCCTTGGCGCTGCCGGGCTCAGTCATGGGACGTCCTGTGCCCGCCGCCTCGTTCCACCGCTTTGAGCCCGACGGCTCGCCCAAGATCCTACTGGTTGCCGGGTTGCCGCGGCCCGCAGAGACGATCACCGGTAGCTGGGCGCCCGCGTTCGGGGGAGTCGATTCCGCCGAGGATATCCCCGAGCAGCTGATCGACGTGCTCGGCATCCCGTACTTCCTCGTGCATGCCCTCGCGTTGGATAGTGCGGGCAAGATCAGCGGCGAGACTCACTCGTTGGTTCGGCCGCGCGCCGATCTGGCGGAGTACGCGCCCGATGCTGCGTTCCGACACTTCCGGTACACAACGGAGTGGTCAGTCGAGCCGGGAACCTACGATATCCGGCTGCTGATCGCTGAAGGCGGCGGTGACCGATTCGGCACGTCGAGGCTACAGGTGCGCGTTCCGTCCAGCGACGGGTGGACGATGGCGGATCCGATGCTCGGCGTTCTGGAGGCCGATGCCGGGCTCAGACCCTTGTTAAACCAGGGCATCTCCGCGGGCATCCCGATCTTCGCGAGCGTTCAGGTCAGCGGCGCGACGGACCCCTACGTTTCTGCCTTGATCTTCCAAGAGGCCACACGAAACTCCATCGCCTGGGTATCGCTCCATCCATTGCGGCCCGAGGGTCCGGGCGTATTCGGCGGGATTCTGCCGCTGCCGTATCTCGACCCCGGCGACTACGTGGTCGAGCTGCAAGTAGTGGATACGACCGCCGAGGCGGTCCGGCTGATGCCGCTGCGCGTGGTGGAAGGCCACTAGCCGGGCGAGGCCAGGAACATCGCGTACGACGGATTGTCGCTCTCCTCCCAGTACGGATAGCCCAGCTCGGTGAGGTGTGCCTCGAGTTCGTCCGAGTCCTCTTCGGGCGCCTGGATGCCGGCGAGGACCCGGCCGTGGTCGGAGCCGTGGTTCCTGTAGTGGAAGAGGCTAACGTTCCAGTTCGCGCCGATCGCGGTCAGAAAGTCGAGTAGGGCACCGGGACGTTCCGGAAACTCGAAGCGGAACAGCCGTTCGTTTTCGAGGTTCGCCGCCCTGCCGCCGACCATGTGCCGGATGTGGAGCTTCGCCATCTCGTCATCGCTCAGGTCGTCGAGCCGATAGCCGAGCCCCCGCAGCGTCTCGATCAGTTCCGCTCGTTCCCGCGCGCCACCACGCAGTTCGATGCCGACGAAGATGTGCGCGTTCTTCGGGTCGCTGTAGCGGTAATTGAATTCGGTGACGCCGCGCCGGCCAACGGCTTCGGAGAATGCCTTGAAACTGCCGCGTTTCTCCGGGATCTCGACGGCCAGCAACATCTCCTGTTGTTCACCGACGGCGGCGCGCTCGGCGATATGACGCAGCCGGTCGAAGTTGACGTTGGCGCCGCCGTTGATCACCACGACGGTCTCGTCCCGCGCCGCGTGTTCGGCGAGATATTGCTTCGCGCCAGCGACCGCCAGCGCTCCGGCAGGCTCGACGATCGAGCGCGTGTCCTCGAATATGTCGCGAATGGCGGCACAGATCTGATCCGTGTCGACGGTGACGAAATCGTCGACCAACTCCCGGCAGAGCCGAAAGGTCTCCTCGCCCACCTGCTTGACGGCGACGGCGTCGGCAAAGCTGCCGACATGCTCCAGGATGATGCGCTCGCCGGCGGCTACCGAGTCTCGCATCACCGCCGAATCTCCCGGCTCGACGCCGATCATGCGGATTTCTGGCCGTTTCGCCTTGATATAGGCTGCGATTCCCGAGATGAGTCCACCACCGCCGATGGGAACGAAGACGGCGCTCACGGCTTCGTCCGCCTGCTCGAGGATCTCCTTGCCGATCGTGCCCTGGCCGGCGATGACCGCGGGATCGTCGAAGGGATGGATGAACGTCAGGCCGTCGATCTTCTCGAGCTCTCGCGCCCTGACGTAGGCGTCGTCGTAGGTGTCGCCATGCAATATCACCTCGCCTCCCAGCCCCCTGACGGCATCGACCTTGATGCTCGGTGTCGTGACCGGCATGACGATTACCGCCCGCGCGCCTTTCCGTCGCGCGGCGAGTGCCACGCCCTGCGCGTGGTTACCGGCCGAGCTGCATATGACCCCAGCGCCCAGCGCCTGCTGCGAGAGCGATGCGATCTTGTTGTATGCACCCCGGAGCTTGAACGAGAAGACCGGCTGCAGGTCCTCGCGCTTCAGCAGGATCCGGTTGCCGATTCGCGCAGACAGGTTGCCGGCGAGTTCGAGCGGGGTCCTCGTCGCCACTTCATAGACGACCGCCGCATCGATCAGGTCGACGTAGTCCTCCGCTCGTCTTGGTGAATACTCCATGCTATTTCGCGGCCGTCGGCTATTTCGGATCGTCGTCGCGGTCCGGGAGGTTGATCTCGGTGAGGGTGGCTCCTGGCCTCCCTGAATCACCCGAACATAGCCACCATCTCGGGGTTCCGATGATCTGAGAGAAGTTTCTGGGAGCTCCGACGCGCTTCGCGCTGGGAACGCACAGGGTTATCCGGCGCCGCCACTACTGCACGTCGGCGCCCCTTTTCTTTCGCGTCGCCATGACCCTCTCGACCAACCATGGTCCGCGGCCGGGCTCGCTATACGGGCAAACTTCGATGCAAATCGCGCAGCCCTGCGTCTTCACGAAGTACGGGACGCACTTGTCGAAGTCGACGTACCATTTCTTCTCACCGCGCACGACCTGCTTCTCGTTGAAGATCGCGTCTGCCGGGCAATCGATCACGCAGCGCTGGCAATGGAGGCAGACGTCGTCGACGCCGATGTCGACCGGCTGGTCGATGGCGAGTGGCAGATCGGTTGCCACCGCCGACAACCGGAAGTTGGAGCCGAACTCCTCGCTGATCATCGAGCCGTGTTTGCCGAGTTGTCCGAGCCCCGCTTGAATAGCGAGCGGAATGTGGAGGATGTCGGTGCTATTCGGGTTGCCGTAGGCCATCGCCGGCCAGCCCATGGCGCGGATCTCCGCGGCGAGGTCGATGGCGATGCGTGAGAGCTCCCGATACGAGCGCATCACCTCGATGCCGGCGCGATCGTGCGGCACGTGGAGCATCTCTTCGCGCTTCATCGATGCGCCGATGCAGATGGCGTAACGATATGGAACCTCACACCCGTCGAAGAGCGCCGCATCCGTGATCTCGGCGACGCCGACCAGCTCGGCACCGAAGGCCCGAGCCTTGGTCTTGATCCGGTCGGCCATGGCCTGGGGATCGTCGACCTCGACTCGGTGCGCGCTGACCGGGCCGTTCTGGCGCCGGAGCTGCCAAACGTTGGCGAGGATGTGCCGGATGATTCCCCAAATCGAGATGCGGCTGAAGAACTCGTCGAGCGCGGTCCACTCGGCGTTCTCTGAGGGATCGTGGAAGACGCGCCGGGCGCGTCGTTTTTCCTTCACGCCGAGGCCGTTGATCTGGTTGCCGGACGGCGGCAGCGACCTGTAGAAGAAGTCGTAGGTAGGGGCGGGCGGATCGATGACCTTCACGGGATCGCCCACCCGTCGGGAGTGCTTGTCGCGACCCACCTGGCGGGACGGATCTTCTCCATTCTCAGAGCTCCTCGTCGACCCAAAAGATCTCGCTCCGGGCCTGCTTGGCCCGGTAGAGGCGGCGCGTCCGGGCGCCAACGGTGAAGTAGTCGAGAATCATGCGCGCGATGCGGAGCAGTAGTCGGACGTCACGTCGCCACCGCTGTAGCAGCGAATCTTCGGTCGAGAACTGCTTGTCGATCGTGCGTACGGTGCGCATGAAGCCTACCTGCCCTGTGTTTGCAACCTCCGTCTCGCCGTGGGTCGGCGGCTGCCGCCCTGACTATCTCAGGTGCCAACACGCTCGCCTGAACTCTATATCCGTTCCACTGAACATTTGGCGAAATCGAATCCTACCAGGCAGGGAGCAGCGATGGCTGAGATCATCAGCGGTACTCTTCACTCGCTCACCCGTGCAGCTTTAGAGATGTCATGGGACCCGGCACCAAACTAGGCCAATACAAGATCCTGGACCGCCTCGGCGCAGGCGAAAAGGGCGAGGAAACCTCGCCATGACATATGCTTGACTCCCGATTTCGAGTTCTGGAAGGAGGGAGCGTGCGCCACCGCGACGACGACAGCACCGTGACCGCGCGGACAAGCCCGACACGTCGACCGCGCTCTCCCCGACTCCTGCTCGCCTTCTCGCTTCTCTGCGCGTCCCTCGCGGCGCCGGGTCTCGAGGCGACCGGCAACGGCACTGGCACCGGCACCGGCGCCGGGCCCGCCGCATGGATCGGCGACCTCGACCCTATCGGCGCCGCCGATTGGAGCTACGAGCGTGCCGCTCATCTGATGGAGCGCGCCGGCTTCGGTGCGACGCCGGAGGAGATCGAGCTTCTGGCCAAAGCGGATCCCCGCCAGGTCGTGCGACGTCTGGTCGACTACCGGTCGACCGCCAATCCCTCGGTGGGCCCGTTCGAGCATTCCGGGATCTTCGACGAGGGTATGGACCCGTTTCCGCCGAGCCGGGCCGAAGCGGTCCGCATCGGCAGGGAGAAGGGTCGCGCTCTCGGAGTCGACATCCTTCCGGAAGGGTCGTCGCGGCGCCTTCAGCCAGTGGTCGACAAGTTCTTCTACGGCCTCCGGGCCGACCGCCTCGAGGCGCTTCGACTCGGCCTCTGGTGGGGCGAACGCATGCTGAAGAGCAAGCGGCCGCTCGAAGAAAAGCTCACATTCTTCTGGCACGGTCACTTCGCCACCTCCGACGTCAAGGTCCGTGACTACCGCATGATGCTGGTCCAGAACCAAACGTTGCGCCGGCACGCCAACGGCAACTTCCGCGACGTGCTGCTGGCGATCATGAAAGACCCGGCGATGCTCGTCTTCCTCGACAACGGCGAGAACGTCAAGGACCATCCCAATGAGAACTTCGGCCGCGAGCTGCTTGAGCTCTTCACAATGGGAGACGGCAACTACAGCGAGCACGACATTCGAGAGGCATCGCGCGCCTTTACGGGTTGGACCAACGATGTCCTCGAGTTCCGCTTCGACGGCAAGCTGCACGACTATGGAGAAAAGGAGTTCCTAGGCAGGAAAGGGAAGTTCGACGGCGACGAGATCATCGACATCATCCTCGAGCAGCCGGCGACGGCCGACTTCATTGCCGCGAAGCTCTATCGTTTCTTCGTCGCCGAAGAGGCGCCGCCGGCCATCCTCGCCGAGCTCGCGGCGCTCTTTCGCGAGTCGGGCTACGAGCTCCGTCCGGTGCTCGAGAGGATCTTCCTGTCGCGTGATTTCTACGGCCCCAGGTCCTTCGCCACCCAGATCAAGAGCCCGGTGCACCTGGTGGTCTCGACCTATCGCAAGCTCGGACTCGAGAAGTTGCCGACGGTTCCAGATTTCAACGAGCTCACCGCGAGCCTCGGTCAGTCACTCTTTTACCCACCCAACGTGGCGGGTTGGGCCGGCGGTCGGACCTGGATCACTCCGGCGACTCTCCTCGAGCGCGGCAACCTGATGCGCAACATCCTTTTCCCGCCCGACCTCGAGTCCTATGGGGCACCCGACCGCCGCATGCCCGGGATCTACCGACAGGTGGGACGCCGTCTGGCGGAGGGAGCCAACATCACCTCCGCGACCCAGGTTGGCGACTCGGCGTCCAGCATGATGGCCGACGCCGATGAGGACTACAACACTCGCTACGGGGGCTACCGTGGATACGTCATGGCCTACGAAAGGGTCAAACTCGTTCCTCGCCACGCCATCGATCTCGACCTCGCGGGGATGCTCTCGGCCGAGGGCGCCGAAACCAGCGCCGAAGTGATCGATCGCCTCGTTCGCCGGTTTCTGCACATCCCTCTCGAGCGCGATGCGCAAGCGGATCTCGTCGCCTTCCTGGAGAAGCGACTCGTTGAGAGCGGATCGTCAGCCGGCGGCAGGGAGGACGCTCTACGGGCAGTCCTCTACCTGGTCTTGAGCACTCCTGAGTACCAACTGGGGTAACGCCATGAAACGGCCACTGATCGGACGGGCACACATCGATTGCCCCTACTCGCGGCGCGACTTCCTGCGTCGCGGCCTCTACGGTCTGGGAGTGACCGCCGGACTACCGATGGTTCTGGACCGCACCTCGGCGGCTCTGGCGGCGCAGGCGCTCGGAGGAACCGCTGAGAAGCACCCGCAGCGAATCCTCGTCGTCGTCGAGCTCTCCGGCGGCAACGACGGTCTCAACACGGTGGTGCCGTTCGGCGACGACGCTTACTACCGAGCGCGTCCAAATCTCGGAATCCCGAGGAACGACCTCCTGCCGATCACCAATGGAGTGGGGCTCCACCCGTCCCTGGTCGGTTTCGAACGGCTCTACAAAGACGGCATGTTGGCCGTCGTCGAAGGTTGCGGCTATCCCAACCCCAGCTTGTCGCACTTCACCTCGATGGGCTTCTGGCACACCGGCGTCCCCAACGGCGGCGAGAAGCTCGGTTGGGTGGGTCGCTTCGCCGACGCTCACACCCCCGACGGCAAGCGCAACTTGATCGTCAACATCGCCAACTCGCAATCACTGGCGGTGCGCGGAAAGGTGAACTCGCCGCTGGTCTTCAACGATCCCGGCCGCTTTCAGCGCCAGGGAGAGGAAGACGAGATCGCAGCTCTTACTCGACTCTCGGGTGCCCACGCGACCAGCAACAGCGAGCTCGACTTTCTACGTGCAACGGCGGAGAACGCCACTGAGAGCTCCGCCTTCGTGCGTCAAGCCTGGTCCGGCTATCGCACACCGGTCGACTACGGCCTCGGCGGCGCCGATCTGCGCAAGGTGGCGGCTCTCATCGCCGCCGACATGCCCACTCGGGTCTACTACGTCAGCTTCAGCGGCAACTCCTTCGACACCCACGTCCACCAGGCCGACCTCCACGCCCGACTGCTCATGTACATGTCCGACGCGGTACGTGGCTTCATGGAGGATGTGCAGCGCCTCGGACGCGCCGACGATGTCGCGGTGGTCCTGTTCTCGGAGTTCGGCCGGCGAGTCGAGGAGAACGCCAGCCTCGGCACCGATCACGGTACCGCCGGGCCGATGTTCGTGGTGGGAAAGAAGCTCGAGGGCGGCTTCTACGGCAAGACACCGAGTCTTACTGATCTCGACGACGGCAATCTCGTGATGACCACCGACTTTCGACGCGTCTACGCCACGGTGATCGACGAGTGGATGGGCTACAGCGATACCGGGGCTATCCTCAAGGGCGACTATCAGCCTCTCGGCGTCTTCAGCGCATCTTGAGCTCCGGCTGCCGCGGTGACCACCGGCTACCTGTGCTCCTCGTTTCTCTCTTCATAGCGCGCGCCGCTCAACGAGTTGGAGAGGGAGTAGTTGCCTTCGTGACAGGAATACTCGTAGAGCAGGTCGTCGAAGCGCTCGAACAGAACCTCGCCGCCCCAGGTGCTCGCATACATCGTCGGGTCGTCGATGGTGAACTCGTAGTGAATGGTCTCCTCATCGACTAGGGTGAAGCGCTCGATCACCTTGGCATCTTCCGAGGGAGGGACGCCGCGGTCCTCGACGTCGGCCGCGTTGTCGCTGTGGAGCGCGTTATCGGGATTCAAGTTGGTGGTCTCGACAACGAGCGTGTCCCCCTCCCAACGACCCCACGAGTCACCGAACCAGGGGCGAATGTGGTTCGGAAGCGGTATGGGCTCTCCGAGCCGGATGATGCGGACGTCGTGCACCATCTCGGTCATGATCATCACGTGATCGGCGTTCTGCACGATCGTGTAGTTGCTGAGGTAGAAGTAGTTGGGGAGCATCGGCGGACCGGCGTTGGAGCCGAACGATACGAGGCAACGGTCGGCCAGCAGTAGGAGCTCGGGATGATCGTTAGGACCAAACTGGCTCCTGAACGCCGTACGTTCCTCGACCCGCCGGTGTCCCTCCAGCGTTAGCTCCGGCGCGCGGCCATCCGCCGGATGCGTGATCAGCGAGCTTCTGGGCTCGCCATTGACGACCGTCACGCGCTCACCGGCCTCGCTCGGCGTCGTGCTGCAGCTCCAGCATTCGCCTGGCCCCCCTCGATCCTCGACCTCCGCAACCTGTTCCGGGCTGAGAACGGCCCCCAGCCCTTGCGGACGCTGGACGGGGGTAAGCGTGGCGTTGGTCCAGTTTCCCTGGAGATCCGGGTGGCCGTGCGGCGTCCTGGGCACCTGCCACTCTGCGGCGTCGGAAGCAGTGCTCTGCGCCGCCGCCGTCGGCCCCAGCGTCGCCGCCGACAACGAGATCACTGCTGTAGCCATGGCGCACAGCTTGAGCGGCAGCGCACGTCGTCGCACCAGGCCGGGCCAATGACTACTGAATGAGAAGGAGCTCTCGTTGCGGCGGAGATAAACGCTCGACCCCATTTTCAGTGGCGATCGCTTGTTCATGGTTCCAAAAGGTCAAGTATTGGGCCTCGCCCTCGTCGGCAGGCGACGGCATATAAAAGAAGTACTCCAGAACGAAGTGGTGATTGGGCGAGAGCGGTACGTCGAAAGCCCAATCCGGTCCATACGAGCCCATTCTGGGGCCTAGGCCGGCATCGAACCTCACCTCGCGCGCTCCCTTTCCCACCCCGTGGAGGTCGAAAGCAACTCGGGTATTCTCGGGCTCGAAGCCTTCAGGATAGACGTGGGAACCGTTGTCCCAGCAGCCTTCCTCCATATATTGATACTGGCCGAGCACCGGCTTCAGGAAGCAGAGGCTCTCGAAGAGGTTCGGCTGAACCATGGGCACCTGCGGATCTCTGACAATGATGCCGGCGTCGGCAAGCTTCTGCTGGTAGCTCTTCATTATTTCGCGGGGGGTAAGGCCCGCCCGGATGGTCTCCGACAGGATCTCGGCGATCGTCAGATGTTCCGCCCAGAGTTTCTTGATGTCGGCGGGCGGTTCGCTCTCTCCGTCACGTAACACGTAGGCGAACAGTCCCTGGCTCGGCGCTGCAAGGATGTCGCCTCCTTGAACCACATTGTCTTTCCAGCCTTCACTCCTTCCCCGTTGCGACAGTGCGGTGCGCATCCGGCGAAAGACGGTCATGGGCATATCTCGAGTCAAGGTCGCGCCCGGCACCATTTCGGCAAGAGCGCCCTTCATGCGTTCGAGCTCGTCCGCGCGCATCTTCTTCAACAGCTCGACCTCGCTCGGCACCGGACTGATGTTGTAGTCCATGATCAGGTATTCGGACGACACCAGCCTGTCGGCGTATTCCTCACCGAGCTCCTCAGCTAGCAGGAGGTAGTCTGCGTGCGAAATCCCGTCGTCTGTTCTGGTGGAGGTCGCCCACGGAGCGAGACGGTCTCGGTAATTGACCGCGATGCGCTCCGGGTTGCGCGCTTCGACGAAGGCTCCGAGACCCTTGAATCGGTAGTCATACTCCGTCATCGGGCTCGACAAGGGTTCGCCATAAACAACCGGCTCGCCGACGATGTCGTAGACGCCGAGCGCTTCAATCGGATCTGCGTAGTCGCTGCGGCTCTTGGCCAGCTCAGCCGACCAGTCCGAAAGCAGGAGACGCTGTGAAGCTCGCCAGCGACGCCCGATAATCGCCCGCTCGATCCGACCACCACCACGGTCGGTGAAGACGAAGACACCGGAGGCACCGCCCAACTCTTCCGCCCCGAACGGATCGGGAATTGCGGCGCGCATCACATGGATCCACATGTCGATGCCACGTGCCCGCATGATCTGCGGCAGGATGAGGTCGAACTTGTCGCGACGAATCTGGTTGTTCTCCTCGACGTAGCGTGAGGATCTTGCGCCCTCTTCTTGAGCCTCGGCCGCGGCGGGAAACAGGGTTGCAAGACCGAACACCAGCAACAGGCTCAAGGGGCTGGAGCAAGTCGTGCGGGAAGCTGTCGAAGTGCTCCGCATGTGCGTCAAACCTTTCTCCTCTAGGTTGTGAAAGTGGCCGAACTTTGCCACAAGTACTGGCTGGTTTCCCGCAAAGCGCCGGCGAGATCCAGATGTTCCACGAGCCACCGCTATCGCCGTTCGAGAGCGCAGGACTACCCATGCGCCGCGCGCGGTTCTGAACCACCGGTCAAGTTCGGGCGCGTATCTCGATAATCTCCAGAGGAACCGACATGGATTTCACCGACAAGCGAGTTTTGGTAACGGGTAGCAGTCGGGGTATCGGCTTTGCGATTGCCAAAGCCTTTGTCGAGGCTGGCGCCCGCGTCGCCATCAACGGCAGAACAACGCACTCCGTGAGCGCCGCCATGGAGAGACTGGGCGATGGTGCGCGCCTGGTCGCAGCGCCCGGCGATATCGGCACCGTTCCTGGCTGCGAGTCGGTAGTGAGCACTGCGAACGACGCCTTCGGCGGCCTCGATATTCTGGTGAACAGCGCCGGTATCGTGTCGGCTAAGCCCATCGAGGACAGCGACGAGTCGATGTGGGACGCTCAACTCGACATCAACCTGAAGGGCACTTTCTTCTGCTGCCGCGCGGCATTGTCCGAATTGCGCAAGTCCAACGGCAATATCGTCAACATTGCCTCGGATGCCGGGCTGATGGGGTATGCAGGGGTCGCCGTGTACTGCGCGTCAAAGGCAGGGGTCGTCAACATGACCCGTGCCATGGCGTTGGAGGTCGCGCCAGACGTACGAGTTAATTCCGTATGCCCGGGCTATGTCGATACCGACATGATTCGCCGCGACAATATCGACAAGAAAGAAGACCCGGCCGCGGCCGAGCAGAGGATGATCGACTACGCGCCGATGAAGCGCATCGCAACGCCAGCCGAGATCAGCCACGCGGTGCTCTATCTGGCTTCATCCGAAGCGCGTTTCGTCACTGGTACCGCGCTAGCGATTGATGGTGGCGTGACCGCTGGCCGTTGAGTTCCTGTCTGGCCCACCGGAAAGTCCGAGCAGGCATCCCGGAATCTCGACAACACCTCTCGAGGGGGGATTTCTCAGGCGTATCCGATCCATACGGCCACGGCCAATGCGATCGAGCCGACGATCCAGATCTTCACCATGAAGGGCAGGATGAAGCGCAGCCAGCGGTCGTATGGGACCGTCGCCATGGCCAGGGCTCCCACGAGCACGGCTTGGGTGGGAACCAGGATATTGCTGAACCCGTCGCCGAACTGGAAGGCCAGTACCGCCACTTGCCGGCTGACGCCCGCGAGGTCGGCCAGGGGCGCCATGATCGGCATGGTGACATAGGCCTGACCGGTTCCCGAGGGGATGAAGAAGTTGGCGAGGCTCTGAACGAAGAACATCCCGACGGCGGAGAGCGCCCCCGGAAGCTCCCTAACGGGAAGGCTGATGCCGTAGACCAGCGTGTCCACTATGCCGCCCTCGTTCAGCACCACCGAGATACCCCGGGCCACGCCGATCAGCAGGGCAACGCTTGTGAAGCTCGCTGCGCCGGCGCCGAACTCCACCGCTGTGCGGTCGGGCCTCATGCGGGCGATGATGGCAATGATCACTGTGAGAGCGACGAAGAGTGCTTGCATCTCGACCAGAAACCACTGCCACTGGCTCAGCCCGTAGACAAGCACGATCTGCGAGATGGCAACGGCGGCCAGGACCTGCTTGTGCGTAATGGTCATCGGGGGATGGTCGGCGCCGGCGTCTCCGTCTCCGCCACTGGAGATCGACGCCCCTTCAGGCGCGCTCACGTCGGCCACCAGGCTCGCCGCCGGATCCCGCGCGACCTTCTTGGCATAGGACCAGACGTGGTGAATTCCGATCGGCAGGAAGACGACCATGAGCGCGACGCGGTACCACAGCCCCGATGCGGGTTGGAGCCCCGCGATGTCCTGGGCGAGAAGAGTGGTGAAGGGGTTGATGAGGGCAGCGCCGAAACCGACGCCATACCCGATCATGATGATCCCGACAGCCGTGACCCTGTCGTATCCGAGGGCGAGAGCGAGAGTGATGAGGACGGGTACGAAGGGAAAATACTCTTCGCCGAATCCGATGGTGCTCGAACCGAGGGCGAACAAGGTAGTTCCGCCGGCTACCAACCAGAAAGGTCGATCCCCCCATCGGCGTAGGAGGGCCCCGATGACGGAATCCACCGCCCCCGTGGCGCGTAGAACGGCGAACGCACCCCCGATGATGAGGAGCAAGAAGATGATCTGGTGCGCGCCGCTGAGCCCCTTGGGAACGGCGGTCAGGCTGGCCAGGGGCGACAACGCCGGAGCATCGACGGTGAACTCGAAGCTACCGGGAACGACCTGGAGTTGCCCAGCGGCATTCTCCACTCGTTCGAACGACCCGGCGGGAAGGAGGTAGGAGAGGACCTGGCCCAGGATCACCATCGCGAACAGGATGACCAGCGTGTGTGGGACCTTCAGCTTGCTTTCCGTCACGACGGGATCCTTTTCTGCTCACGAGCTTCGCTCGCCCAAGCGATGGTCGCCGGGGCGTCATGAACCGGACTGTCTGTCTGCTCTTCACCTACTTCTCGAACCCACCGAGATAACGCTCCAGCAGGTCGTCATGATAGTTCGGTCGACTGATGCCTGGTGCGCTCCCTTCCCGAGACGTCTTCCGCGTGGGACCCTAGGCCGGTTCGCCCATCGAGCAGCGACCGTCTGCAGACAGGGCAGCGTTGAGCCCGCCACCAACCGGGCGACGCTGAGGCGCTCCGAGGCGTGGAGACACTACTCCCGCAACGAGCGTAGCCTGGTGAACTTCATGGATTGGTACATGAACGAGGTGGTCCCGAACAGCTAGGCGCCCTCCCGATGCAGCGGGCCGAGTACACTGACGCCTTGCTCAAAGCGGTGAACCGGAAGATACCGTTCGGTCGACACGCGAAGCCGGAGGAGATCGCGGCACTGTTCGCCTCCGGCCGTCCCCGGTCGGGACGCCGGAGCAGCCGCTAACCAAGAAGGGGAATCGCTCGCATGAGATTGGAAGGCAAGGTGGGCCTGATCACCGGTGGCACCGCCGGAATCGGCACTGCCACCGCGGTGCGCTTCGCGCGCGAAGGGGCATCCGTGGCACTGACGGGACGCAACTCGGAGCGCGGCGAGGCGGTGGCGCAGTCGATCGCCGACGCCGGCGGCGAGGCGATGTTCATCCGTTCCGACGTGCGCCTCGCCGAGGATTGCCGGCAGGCCGTAGAGCAGACACTGGAGCGCTTCGGCCGCATCGATATCCTGTTCAACAATGCCGGGGTGTTTCATCCAAAGACCGTTCCGGACTGTACCGAGGAGGAGTGGGACGAGACGATCGACTCCAGCCTGAAAGGGGCCTTTCTCATGTCGAAGTACGTCATCCCGTCGATGATCGAGAGCGGTGGCGGCTCGATCATCCACACCAGCTCCGGCTGGGGCATCCTCGGCGGCGACAAGGCGGCGGCGTACTGCGCGGCGAAGGGAGGCCTGATCGTCATGGCCAAGGCGATGGCGATCGACCACGGCCCCGACGGCATTCGCGTCAACTGCGTGTGCCCTGGCGACGTCGATACCCCGATGCTCCCCGACGACGCCGCCAAGCGTGGCCAGTCGTGGGAGGAGTATCTCGCCGGCTGCTCGGCACGGCCGCTGGGGCGCATCGGCACCGCAGACGAGATCGCGGACGCGGTGGTCTTCCTCGCTTCCGACCAATCTTCGTTCGTCACCGGCGAGTTTCTGGTCGTGGACGGTGGTGGCATCGCCGGCTGAGCGCCCCAAGGACCAAACGATTTATCTCACCGTCTTGCCACCACCAATTCGGTCTTCAATCGCGGCCCTCTCTTCCGGCGTAATCGGTCGATCCGGTTCCGATGTAACGCGCTCGTGAAGCGCACGAAATTGCTCGACTAACTCCGGACTGTCCATGAAATAGACGACCTTTAGGGGCTCGTCATTGTCCAGGTTCTCGATGCGGTGAACTGCACTCTGGGCCACAAGAATCACGTCACCAGGTTCAATTGCTTCGGTCTTGTCACCCAGCGTCGCGGTGCCCCGACCTGACACGACATAGAACAGCTCATCGCCCTGTTCGTGAATGTGAAGATTCGTTGTACAGCCCCGCTGGAATGTTTGTTCAACCAGAATAGAGCCCGACGTCCCGCTCGTCGGCGATGCCTTGACGACAATGCCGTTCAGCAGCGGTTCACCCTCTCCCGTCTTGAGAACGAATCCCACCGTTGCTCCCTCAGTCCGCGTCGCGGATGTAAAGGCTCTCGCGGGTCTTGGTCATGCCCGGCTCGATTTCTGCGAGAACTTTCCCTACGAACAAGCGCCGCGTCTCACTGGTTGTCCCCCGAAGCCGCGTCTGTGTTCCAGAACTCGCGTGCGATCTTCCATGATCCGTCCGCCTGCCTCGCAAGAATGTAGATTGCCTTCCCAGCAACCTGATCGCCGATTGTCCAGGTAGCGACGACGTGCGCCCAGTCGCCGTGCACCATGACCTCCTCGTAATCCTCAGCCCAGGCGAGGGGGCCTTCCAGGCTGTTCGTTGCCGCCATCGCGGCCTTGCCCACGGCGGGCGCGCTATCGGGCGGCATGAAGAACACGTCTTGGGAATACATCGACAGGAACGCTTCGTTGTCGCCGGCGCGCAGCGCGTCGCCGGTCGCGTCCATCGCGGCGATCACCGCGTCGACGTCCGCACCGCTGGTTTGTTGTGCGGCGCGAGCCGGTTCGGCCGATATCAGCAGTATCGCCACTGCAAATGCCGCTGCGCTATGGAATCTCATTCGCGACCTTCCTGGGTTCTCGGTTGTCCGGCCTGCGGGTGATCTCTGTGCCAAGCAGCTGCGAGATCTAGCAGGGTGCTGGGGTATCCATCGCCTCCTCCTCTCTCCTTGCCTCCACTTCGCAACACCCTGTCGCCAGACCCACCACACTTTCACCACGGCCTGCTAGCCGAGTTGGTCCGATGACGTGGCCGCGGGGCGCGGAGTTCGGCTCAGCCGATAGGTGACGAAGCCATCCGTCCCGCCGGTGAGCTTGTCGTAGAGGCCGCGCGCCCGCGTGTTGTCGTGCATGGTGTGCCAGTATACGACCGCCCAACCGCAACGCTCCGATTCGTCGAGAACGGCTTCGATAAGCGCGGCGCCCACGCCGCGGCCCCGCGCCGGTTCATCGACGTACAGGTCTTGCAGGTAACAGACGGGCTTAGACTCCCAGGTATCAGGATGTGCGAAGAAGTGCACGATGCCGACCAGGCGCTGAGTATTCGTATCCACGGCGACGAAGCAACGAAATGGGTGTACCGGATCCAGCAATCGCTGCCACAGCCGTGTCGTCGTGACCTCAGGTAGTGACGCCTGGTAAAAGACGAGGTAATGCTGCCACAGCGTCAGCCAATCGGAGTGGTCCTCTGTGCCGACTGGTCGGATGTCGTACGAATCGGGCATTCTCATGACCTTGGCGACCGATGGATACGCTTCACACGCAAACGGTTACGTCGAGACGAGACGTCATGGCCCAAGCACTTGGGGCAGGTCAGATGGTCGTCTGGGTGGTCTTGGACGCGAGATCTCCTACCGCGACGATGGGATTGCCGGTAATCGGGACGTCTGCGTAGACTCGGCTTCTTGCGTCGCTTCGGGCTCGGGCGGTGGGCTCCAGAAGTCCGTGTTGCCCTCGGCATTGACGGCATTCTCCCCGTGGAATAGGGCGGCGTTGAAAAGCACCCGAAACGTGCCGAACGCCTGACCACGCCACTGCGGACGGAAACCGATCAAGATGACGTGGCCGTCGCCGTGGCGGACGTCCAGCGCCGCGGCGTATCCGTTGACGTGCTCCTCGCCCAAGAGGTAGCCGGAAAGAAGCGGTGAGCCGGCCTCTTGGTACTTTGCCAGGGCAGCCCCCTCGAAGCCCTCTGTGGTTGTAAACACGGGGCTCCGCCCCACGAAGACATTGGCCTTCGCAGGCATCCCGGCCATCACGGGATGGACGGGATCGACGGCGACTTCCAATAACGACCCTCCCACGTAAAAGTCCTGCCTGTCGAGATCCGCTACCACATTCTGGACCGGTAGGTTCAGCTCCTGGATTGCGAAAATACTGCTCCGGTTCAAGTAAACCAACGTTCCCCCCGCCTGTACGAACTCGCTCAGCGCGCGCACGCCCTGGGGGCCGATGCCGCCCGCGTATCGAGGCGGAACCGATCCTTGTTGGAACCCCTGAAGGATCGTCCTCGCGTCTTCATCGGTGAAGAAGATGACGTCGAAACGATCGCCCAACGGTCGGGCATGGAAGTCGGCATTCCGCAAACTTGTGAACTCGAAATCGTATTGCTCGAGCAGCCATCGCGTCCATCCCTCGTCCAGGCTCGGACGCCAGGGCCGGTAGAGTCCGATGCGTGGTTGCGGAACGGCTGTACCGGAGGCACCGGTGCGCTCCGCTTGCAGATGCAGCTCGCCAGCCACCTGGTCGCTGAGTCCCGTGACCACGTAACGCCCTTCGCGAAATCGTACTGCTCCGCCCTCGCGCCAGGCTCGATTGACGGCGCGAAAGCTATTGTTTTGAGCGGGGCTCAATGCCAGAGCAACTCCCGAGGAGGTCACTTCACCGGCCGGAGGCACGATGCCCGCCGCCACCGGATCGGTATCGAATCCCAAACCCGGGACGCTGTCGAACGGCGCCGAATCGATGTCGCGGCTCGCCGGATCGACGCTCTGCTGAAAGAGCGGCCGCCAATCGGCGACCTCTCCTTCTACCGGATTCATCGCCGCGCGGATATCGTCGGACAACGGTGTCGTCACTTCGATCACCTCAACGTCGAACTGATACGCGAGGGTCCAACCCGCTACATCGTAGGGTTGCAGCGGAGGTGCCTCCTCGGAGACTCGGAGGTCAGGGTAGCTCTGTACCTCCAGAACATTGCGGGCTAGCTCGGCGAACTCCTGATTCATGGGGATCACCCAGGTCCCTGGCGGGTACGTGTTTCCTTCGATGCTCACCGATGATTGGAGTTGATGAACCCGGATGCCGTTGAATGCCAAGCGCCGGAGCAGCTCGACGGGTGCGACGGGGTCCCTCTGCTGCTGGCCTATCAAATACGCGTACGGTGGATCGCTCGTGTACCTGCGTATGGTGTCGCGGCCCGCCTGATACCGGTTGTACAGCACACGCTCTTTGTACTTCGCGGCGAAGCCCAGGGTCGCATGCGAGGAGGTGAGTATGTACTCGACCGCATCCCGCAGACGCCACCAGCCACCCGGCCAGGGGCTCGAGTAGAGCGATTCGGGGCGCAGATCCTGCCGATTGTCGGGGATGTCTCTGAGAGTATAGAAACGCAGCGTAGCGTACTCGAAGAGCGCCGTCTCGGTAAAGAAGGCGACGGCGTTCTGCAGGTTGGGCAAGTGATCCACGTACCCCGGGTACCAGACGTCGAAGGTCTCCATATGGGCGGCGCCAACCTGGCCACGCTCCTCCAAGGCCTGCGCATTGAGCATGCCCAAGGTGTTGACGGTCCTCGACATCAGCGGATGGACTCGATTCGCGACCGGATCCGCATAGGGCGGCAAAAAGATCCGCGTCGGAAAGGGCGGCGACTGATGCGGGACGTAGCGGATCTGCGGCTCCCAGTAGCGCCAGGTCCGTTCGATGACCCGCGATTCGATCATATTGAGCGTGTACGCGTCACGGTTGTTGTCATGGCCGACGTACTTCTGGTAGAGCCACGGCATCGACGAGGTCTCGTAAGGGGTGCCCACGTTGGGCTCATACCAATCGGCAATGAGAGTTTGGCCATCCGGATTGATGGACGGCCAAAGCATCACGATGAGGTTCTCGTGGATGGCCTGAATCTCAGGATCGTCGACCCCCGCCACTAGGTCATACGCGAGCTCCATGGTGTGTTGCGCGGGGGCAACTTCACTCGCGTGGAGGCCGCCGTCGATATGAACGATGGCCTTGCCCTCCCGCGCGAGCTGCCGTGCCTCTTCATCGGTCAGTCCCAGCGGATGAGCAAGCTGTTGAGAGATCTCCCGGTAGCGCTCGAGGTTGGCCAGGTTTTCGGGTGAGGAGACGAGCGCGACATACCATGGACGGTTGAAGGAAGTTCGCCCAATCTCTACGAGTTGGAGTCGGTCGCTGGCGGCGTCGAGCTGCCGGAAATAGTCGAGCGATTCTTCGTAGGAGGCTAACTGGAAATCGGCGCCTATCTGATGCCCGAGCACCGACTCCGGGGTCGGCACGTTCGACTGCTTAGCGAAAGAACTGGCGCTCGACGCCAGCCACAAGAGAGACACGGTGAGGATCGTCCATTTCTTCATCGGTACTCCTTCAGTCGAGATCACACTCGCTGGGGTGATTTACAGTTCTTCCCCAGAGCGGAGGCCAGATAGCGATGATCCAGACCCCACGGCGCTAGCACCACCTTCTATCTCAGTACCTCGGTGCTGACAACAGGCTGTTGAGGCCGGCAGAGCGCAACGCAGCCGGCCTCAGTCCCGACCCTGCCAAATTCTTGCCACGTTAGAACCGACCAAGCGAACCACCTACCCATGCCGCCGCGTATCCAACGCGTACGCCGTGCCCGCTCACTGGAAGACCGACAGTTCGTTAAACTTCGCGGCATGAACTCGCGACATGCTCCGCGGGAACGGCGACCGATGGTGTGGTCGACGGTCATCACGCTCGTGCTGGTGTCGTGTGCTCCCGACGGCTCGCCGTCGGCCGGTCCCGAGCCCGACAGGTCGGCTGCACCCGACGCGGCGGCGGCAACGCTGCTCGCGACGCTCCCCGATGGGCTCGGCCCGGCGGTCGTGTCGCTGGAGCCCCTCGCAGAGGCAGCGTCGGTTGCACCGGAACGCGAGGCGCCGGCAACGGCGATCGTGATCGAGCAGTTCGCTCGCACCTTCTATCCGCGGATGGCGATCGCCGCGAGAGGTCAACAGGTGCGGTTCGGCAACGGCGACGACACCGAGCACAACGTGCGCGTGACGCAAGCGCAGACACAGGCCGTGGTCATCAACGCCGACCTGAGGCACGACGACGAGGTCGAGCACCGGTTCGAGCAGACGGGCCCCTATAGCGTCCGCTGCGACATGCACCCGGGGATGATGGCGCTCATCCTCGTGGTCTCGCACCCGTATGCGGCGATCGCCAATGATCGGGGGAGCTTTCGCGTCGAGGACATCCCGAAGGGGTCGTACCTGCTAACAGCATGGGGAGTTGCGGGTGACCGCATCCTCCAGCGCGAGGTGCAGGTGCGGGCGGACGCGAACGGCGATCTCGCGATGAGCTTGATCGCATCGGATCAACAAGAGAGCGGCTAGTCGGTTAGGGGGTTGCAAAGAACTCAAGATCCGGTGCGCTTACGCTCGTGAGGGTTCAATTCCCGCCGCCTCCACTTCGGAGCTGGACTTCGCCCGCGTAGGCTACGGAGCTTCCCGTGCGTTGCTGCAGTCGGCTTCCCTGGATCTTCTGGCTACTGCTCTATGGCCGGCGGCGACGCAACCGGTAGCTCGCCGTGCACTAGCACGCCTTCCATCATCACCGCCGTGGGCTGCACCTCGGGGATGTCCGCGGGATCGAGCATGAAGAGGTCCTCGTCGAGCACCACGAGGTCGGCGAGCTTGCCGACCTCGAGGGAGCCAATGCGGTCCTCCATGCGAAACGGATAGGCGCCATCGACGGTGAAACCGCGCACGATCGAGCGCAGATCCATACGCTCGGTCGCCGGCGGTCGAGGGCTCGCGCCCTCGCCCCGGGGCGCCTCCCGCGTATGGGCACCGTGCATGTTTAGATACGGGCTGATGACTGACAGCCGCCAGTCGTCGCTCGAGAAGGTCACGCGGCCACCGGCGTCGACTAGCGACTTGGCGATGTAGATACGCATCGCTCGCTCCGGGCCCAGCGCCAGCATCTCTGTCTCTTCGGGGTAGGCAGCGCCGACGGCGAACCACCAGGCCGTGAGGTTGGCGGAGACGTCGAGCGGCGCGAAGCGCGGTATGTCGACAGGATCGATGACCTGGACGTGCGACAGCGTGACACGCGGGTACAGCTCGCCCGAGACTGCCGCCCTCGCCGCCTCCACAGCGTCGAGCGCGGTGCGAACGGCGCGGTCGCCGATGGTATGCAAGTGCAGGTCGAGCTGCGCCTCGTGCAGCTCGAGCAGGAAGTCGCGCAGCTCGGCCATCGATAACATGGTGTCGCTGGCGAAGCTCGGATCATCAGTGTAGGGCTCGAGCAAGGCGCCAGAGTGGTTCGAGAGAATGCCGTCCATGAACAGCTTCACCGTACGAAACCGCAGCCGCTCGCCGCCGTACTGCCGCCGTAGCCGACGCATCTCCTGCACCGCCTGAGTGCGGCGCTCGGGAACGAACACCTGGTAGGGATACTGTCAAGTTAAGTCGAAATCGGCAAGAAACGCGTGACCCGTAGGACAGGAACCCCTGGTATTCGGGCCTTTGCGGTCTGGGTGAGGCGCCTAAGCGGGCAAGAATCGGCTTAACTTGACAGTACCCACGCGGCAGTTCGAACCTGAAGTCAGACGACAGGCGTGTCTGGGCGGCAATTCGAAAGCCACTCTCGAACAGCTGCGGCGTTCTCGGCGTGGCGTTCGAAGCCGGTGAAGTGACGGGTAAGAGGGACAACTCCCCCGGTGGTTGAAAGCGCTAGTCGGGAAGCTCCAGATTGATCGCCGAGCACTTCAACCCCCGTCACTTCACTTAGCGAGCAGCCCCCGCGAGCACGACCAGGCCAGCCGAAGTGTTGCCAGTGCACACGGCCACGGGGAGCGTCGAAAACGACCCGAGTGCGCAATGCAGAAAGATACGAGATGAAGGATCCGACGAGCATCCCCATCCCAGCGGCGATCCATTCACCGAGCGAGAGAGATCGCCCGGATCCCGCCGTCTCGATAGCAACACCAACGACCATCGCTGCTGCCACCAACGGGACGACAAGCGGTCTGTGCACTAGGACGAGCTCCGAAGGCGTTCTCGAAACGATGCGCAGTGCTACCTCCATCCGTCTGGTTGGGTGCCCCGTCCCTACCACCGCTTCTCACGGGAGTGCCTTGGAGAATCTCGCCTCACTTCGTAGATAGCTCTTC
The DNA here is from genome assembly GCA_965205505.1 of Acidobacteriota bacterium. Classification (GTDB taxonomy): domain Bacteria; phylum Acidobacteriota; class UBA890; order UBA890; family WLXD01; genus DASCOT01. The sequence goes on along the minus strand of CBDBHB010000008.1, from coordinate 577,061 downwards.
GCGCCACCTGGCACCCGCGAAGAGCTACGGGTCCGTCGGCACGAGCCGCTTTAGCTCGTCGAACCAGTTGGTGACCACGTTGATTAGTCGGCCACGTGGGTGGTGAGGAACGACCACTGGAGTTGCCTCGGTTCCGTGGACGGTCTAGAGCTTGGGGTGGAGGAAATCCACCATGGCAAGAACGAGACCGTATCCGCCGGAGTACCGGCAGCAGATCATCGAGCTGGCGAGAGCCGGCCGAAGCGCGTACGAGCTGGCCCAGGAGTTCGAGCCGTCGTACTGGACGATCCATCAGTGGATCAAGCAGGCGGACCGAGATGACGGGCGCACGGCTGAGGGTCTGAGCACGAAGGAGCGCGAGGAACTGCGGCGTCTGCGCCGAGAGAACCGTCAGCTCAAAACAGAACGGGAGATCCTGGCAAAAGCCGCGGCCTGGTTCGCACAGGAGACCGACTCGGTGCCCAAGAAGCGTTCGAGTTCGTGAGCGAGTACCAGGCCCACTACCCGGTCGCCACGATGTGCCGCGTGCTGGAGATCTCCACCAGCGGGTACTATGCGTGGCGCCAACGGCCGACGAGTTCTCGGGTGCGCCAAGATGCGCGCCTCCGTGCCCGGATCGAGACGATCCACGCTGAGAGCCGTGGCACGTACGGTACCCCGCGTGTGCACGCGGAGCTGGCCGAGGACGGAGTTCGGATCAGTCGCCGCCGTGTGGCACGGCTGATGAAGCAGGCGCGGCTGGAAGGCGTGAGCCGCCGGCGCCGCTGTCGAACGACGAGTCGTGGCAACAGCGCACAAGTGGTGCCTGATCTGGTGAAGCGGAACTTCCGAGTGGAGGCTGCCAACCAGCTGTGGGTCTCGGATATCACGTATGTCTCGACCTGGTCGGGGTTCCTGTACCTGGCCATCGTTCTGGATGCCTACTCTCGCCGCGTGGTCGGTTGGTCGATGGCCAACCACCTGCGCACGGAGCTTGTACTGGAAGCGCTGAACATGGCGATCTGGCAGAGGCGGCCGGGGCAGGTGATCCACCATAGCGACCAGGGGACACAGTACACATCCATCCAGTTCGGCAAGCGATGCAAACAGCTCGGCGTGCGCCCCTCGACCGGCTCAGTCGGCGATGCTTACGACAACGCCATGGCCGAGAGCTTCTTCGCGACGCTCGAGACGGAGCTGCTGTGGCGCAGCACCTTCCGCAGCCACGCGGAGGCGCGGATGGCAATCTTCGAGTTCATCGAGGGCTTCTACAATCCCCGCCGGCGCCACTCGGCTCTCGGCAGGATCTCCCCGATCCAGTACGAAAGGAGGCATGGAGAAGATCCGGCCACGGACGTGGAAACTGACGTGGCCATGCAGATCGCTGCGCGATCCGCACAGCCCCTTGGAAGCCGCTGTGCGGCTCCCACGAGTTCCCACTTCACTACTACTACGAGTACCCAAACTCCAAGCGTTCAGGTGTCCACCAAAGTGAGGTAACTCCACCACAGCCCGAGGGTCACCGCCCTCCCGTCGCAACCAGCTCTTTCAGCTCCTCCAACCAATGAAGAACCACCTTGATTCGAGACGAGGTGACCTCGGGCAGCTGCAGCATGACGAACCGGCCGTCGGGGGCGACGTCGTAGCTGATGGTGCCGACGCCCAGCAGCGAGAACCTCCCCTGGAAGAGCTCCTGTGGCGACTCGGCCGTGAAGGCGTTGTCGGTGCTCTGTACATCGACGACCATTACCCGCTCCCCGTTGCGATAGAACAGTTCACGACCGTCGCGCGACCACACCGGTTCACGGCCGCCACCACGGGATACCGGCACACGGTCGGCGCGTTCCGGATATCGCGTCACGTAGACTTCTTCTTCGCCGGATTCGTCGGAAACGTACGCGAACCATCGACCGTCGGGATGGAACACCGGAGAGTGTTCGTTGTAGGCGCCGTCGAGGACGATGCTCGCCGTCCCCCCTTCCAGCATGCCAACGTCTCCTCCCACCGGCGTGACCTCGACGAAGCTGATGACACTCATGTCGGGCCCACCCCGCGAGAACGGGAATTGACGACTCTCGCGTCGTAGGAGCAGCTCCGGCTCGGCCCCCCCGTTTGCCGGCACCGAGTGTATGTCGAAATAAGCCCCCGACCTGACCGCGGAAAACAGCAGCCGATCTCCGTCCCACAAGGGCGAGAGATTGTACCCGTCGGTGGTCAGCACGCTGGGAGTGGCACGCTCGGCATCGTAGACCCAGATGTCGGTGCCGGCGATGATGGCAATCCGTTTGCCGTCGGGCGACACTCGGGGGGAGCGGAAGGGGGCAGGGTCGTCCAGGATGGGGATCACACCACCCTGCCGGTCTACCCACACCAACCTGGTGCTCGTCGCTCCCGCATCTTCCGGCAGGTACGCGAGTGTGCCGGCATCGGAAACCGCGAAACGCTGGGCACCCAGACCCACGGCCGACGGCACCCTTTCTGCCGTCGAGAACGCGGCGCCGCTGGTCTCCAGACCGTCGAGCTCAAACGAAATCGCATGCAACGCCCCCGACGGAGCAAAGACGAGGTGACCGGTCGAGACGTACCGCGCACTCTCGGCATTGTCGAGTACCCGATGCCACTGGTTCGACTCCCGGGACAGGACCGCGACGAAAAAACTGTCGGCGTCGGCGACGGTGAACAGCACGGAGCGCCCGCCGGGGAGGATCTGGGGCGCGAAGTAGCGTAGCTCTCCATGCTCGGGATCCGGATGGGTCAGCGGCTCGGGCTCTCCCCCCTCCGCCGACACTTCGGCCAAGCCGAGCGAATAGTTCGAAAAGATGATGGTGCCGTCGACCCCCCAGCTCGCGCTCGGGAAAAGCACGGTCATGTCGGCGATCTTCAGCGGCTGCCCGTCAGGGAGCGAGACCTTCCAAAGCGCCTCGTTGGCGAAGAAACCGATCGACCGGCCGTCCGGCGAGAAAAAGGGGGCCTGTGCGCGCTGGCTGCCCTCGATCGGCCTCGACTCGAACGCATCGATGGCGCGAAGAAACAGTTGGGTCGTTGCACCGGGCCGGGCGGCCACGTAGGCGAACAGCTGCCCGTCGGGCGACAGCGCGATGGGACTCACGCCCCCCTCCGCGCTCCGCGCGAGTTGCTGCGGGAACGGAAGCGCCATATCGAGTCGCTGCGGCGGGGGCGCGTCGCGTGGCTGCAGACCCGTCCATATGCCGACTCCGGCTGCCACCGCGAACAGCGCGGCGAGCGCCCAGGGGAGCCGTTGTCGCCAACCGCTACCCGAAGGCGGTTGTCCGGCCGGGGGCTGGGGGCCGGCCGGTTCCACGACCGCGTCATCGATCTCGAGCCTCGCCACACCTATGTCGGGCAACCGGACCCTCGGGTCCTTGCGCAGGCTCCGGCGCAGCAGGCGCCGGATCGCATCGGGCGTGTCGACCGGGAGCCTGCTCCAATCCGGCTCGGACTTCAGCATCTCCGCCAACGTCTCGGACACGGAGTCGGCCGCAAACGTACGGTGACCGCTCAACATCTCGTACAGCACACAACCAAAAGCCCAGATATCGCTCCGTTTATCAACCGGGGTGCCACGCGCCTGCTCTGGGCTCATGTAGGGGGCCGTACCCATGATCACGCCGGCGCCGGTAGCCGCCATCATGGTGGGCGAGTGGCTCAGATCCGATGACGGATCGCTGCCGTCCACTTCGTAGGCTTTTGCCAACCCGAAGTCGAGCACCTTGACCGTGCCATCGGTTGCGACCTGCACGTTGGCAGGCTTCAGATCACGATGGATGACACCTGCCTCGTGGGCAGCTTCGAGCGCCAGAGCGATCCGGCGAGCGATCTCCAACGCCTCATCGATCTCGATGCGACCGGAGGCTGCGATGCGCTCGGCGAGGCTCTGGCCCTCGACCAACTCCATGGCGATGAAGCGCACACCGTCGGATTCATCGAAGCCGTGGATGGTGGCGATGTTCGGGTGGTTCAGCGATGCGAGCAGCTTGGCTTCGCGCTCGAATCGAGCCAGCCTGTTGGCATCGCTGGCGAAGTCCTCCGGCAGCACCTTGATGGCGACATCACGATCCAGCGTCGTGTCGCGGGCTCGGTACACTTGCCCCATCCCGCCTGCGCCGAGCGGGGCGAGGATCTCGTAGTGGCCGAGTCGGGTGCCGGGGTCCATGGCGCTTCCACAGGGATGTGGGGGAACGCCGGAAGCCTATCGCTGGGACGGGCGAGGGTCCACGGAGGGTGCCGCGTCTTGTCCCCAGCTTCGCGTGCAGAACGTCCCGATACCACGGGATTCCGGAAGCCACCTATCGCGAGGGCGCTTCGCTGTGCTCGCACCCCGTGGAAGGCCCGAGGCCCGCGACAGGGACAGAATGGGGACAATCAGCCCGTACGAGACAACAACTCGAACCCGCGCCGCCGCGTAAGTCCTTTGTTTTCAAGTACCGAGGGAGGGACTCGAACCCTCACGAGCGTAAGCCCACCGGATTTTGAGAACGGTGCACGTGCCTCAACGCCCATGCCCGCAACCCCTTGCCATCCCTGGAGTTTCGCCTAGGGCCGGGCTCTCAGTATGCTCGCCGGGGGTGCAGATCGTACGCGATCATGCACTTTCGTTGCAGATCAATGCAGGGCGTACTGTGCCAAAAACTGTGCCACGTCTGGGTGGCCGGGCCAGCGCGTTACGCAGGGCCGGATCGAACCTCTCTGGGCGGCTCACAAGACTCCGCTGAGCCCGCTACGGCTCCGTCGGCACGAGTCGCTGCAGCTCGTCGACCCAGTTGCCTCGAAGAGGCTCTTTTCGTGGCCACTTACCCACGGATGTCCACGAGATCGGGCGTTCGCCCGGTTGAGGCATAGTCGTGGCCGAGGCTAGACTCTCCCGGCCCCAGGCGCGGGGTCGCAAGGCTGCGAGGGTGGCCAATGGACCGGCGACGTTGCGTCCCGGTGAAGAGCCACGGCGATGCCGTTACTCTGTCACGACTAAAGCGTACGTCTGCCCTGCGAGCTGCTCGTTCGCAGGGACTGGAGACCAGTTCAGGAGGACCTGCAATGGCTCGTTTCCGCCATTCCGTCATCATCTGCCTCATGGCCAGCCTCGGTGCGGGGGCGCTACCGGCCGCAACAACCCCGCCTACACAACCACAGCAGTCGGAGTGGAGCTACTTCGGTGGCAGCAAAGCGTTCACCCGCTACTCCCCCCTCGATCAGATTCACCGCGACAACGTCGCCGACCTGCGTATCGTCTGGCGGCGCCCGGCAGTGCGCAGCGAGCTCACCGAGGCGTTTCCCGACCTGTTCCCCAGCGCCTACCTGCGCTCCACGCCGATCTTCGTCGACGGTGTGCTCTACACGCAGGACGCCCACGGCCTGGTGATCGCCCTCGACGCAGCCACCGGCGAGATCGTCTGGGAACAGGAGCTCGTCGAGTTCACCCAGGAGGAGGCCGAGGGCGAGTCCACTCGTGGCGTCGACTACTGGAGCAGTGGCTCTGGAGACGACCGGATCCTCGCGGTTCGCGGCGAGTATCTGTACGCACTCAACACCGGCACCGGCGAGCCGTACGGTGATTTCGGCGACGACGGCAGGGTCAGCCTGAGGTTCGAGGATCGTCAGCCGCTCGCCGGCAGGTTCAGCGACAGCAGCGGCCCGATCATCGTCGGTGATGTCGTTGTGGTCAGCGGCTTAACCGCCGGCGCCGGGGACAGGGGCAACAAGAGGGAAGCGGTTCCCGAGGATGCCCGTGGCTATGACGTGCGCACGGGCGAGTTGCTGTGGACGTTCCACGTGGTGCCACAAGAAGGCGAGTTCGGCGTCTCGACCTGGGGCAACGACTCGTGGAAGGTCGCCGGCGACATGGGTGCCTGGTCGCTGATGAGCGCCGACGAGGAGCTCGGCCACGTGTATGTGGCGTTCTCGGCTCCGACGACCGCCTGGTACGGGGGCTGGAGGCCGGGCGACAACCTCTTTTCCAACAGCCTCGTGGCGCTCGACGCGCAGACCGGTGAGCGCGTCTGGCACTTCCAGATGATCCACCATGGCCTGTGGGACTACGAGCCCATCGGCCCGGCGACGCTGGGCGAGATCACGGTCGACGGGCGCCGGATCCCGGTGGTGATGCAGCCCACCAAGCACGCGTTCCTGTTCGTGTTCGACCGCCGGAACGGCGAGCCCTTGTGGCCCATCGAGGAGCGCCCGGTGCCGGCGTCGACGGTGCCCGGGGAGGCAGCCTCGCCGACACAGCCGTTCCCCACCAAGCCGCCGCCGTTCGACTGGCAGGGCATCACCGAAGCCGACCTGATCGACTACACGCCGGCGCTCAACCGCCAGGCGCGCGAGCTCGCCAGCCAGTACGTCACCGGGCCCCTGTTCACGCCGCCCTCCGTCCCCAGCGACGAGCCCGGAGGCACGAAGGGCTCGCTGCTGTACCCCGGCTCCTGGGGCGCGGGCAACTGGAACACTGGCGCGTTCGACCCGGAGACCGGCGTCTACTACGCGGTCTCCAACAGCTCCTACGGCCCGACGAACCGCAACGCAGTCAAGCAGACCGACCCGGCGGCGACCATGGAGTACGCCTACGAGCCGGCCGCCGCGCCCACGATCGACGGGCTGTTCATCATGAAGCCCCCCCACGGCCGCATCACGGCCCTGGACCTGAACCGCGGCGAGCAGCTGTGGATGGCGGCCAACGGCGACGGGCAGCGAAAGCACCCGTTGCTGCGGCACCTGAACCTGCCGCCGCTCGGCGTTCCGAACCGTCCGGCGCCGCTGCTGACCAAGACCCTGCTCTTCCTCGGAGAGGGCAGCAACGCCGTCATGGGTACCCTCGACGAGGAGTGGGCCTGGGGCAGGGTCTTTCGCGCCTATGACAAGGCTACCGGCGACGTGGTGTGGGCCATGGAGTTGCCATCCGGAACCACAGCCGGCCCCATGACCTACATGCTAGACGGTAGGCAGTACATCGTCGTGTCGGTCGGCGACCAGAACCACCCGCCGGAGTACGTCGCGGTGGCGCTCCCCTAGGCGACGGGAACAGGCAGGTGGTTGGTCAGTGGGTCGTTCGCTCAACCAATCGCGGTGAAGCCGCAGCGCTGCAGCCCCCGCGGCTAGTTGCTGCTGCTTTGCTGGCAGCGACCCCCACCTGAGCGCTTGCCGCACGGGAGCATAACCGGCAACAGGAGCCGAGACAGGGAGACTGTCGAGTGGTAGACAGTCTGGGTTGCAGCAAATTCAATCCTGGCTATTTGTACGGCGGATGACGGTGCGGACACAGCACGCGATCGATGGGGCAGAGTTCCTCGACGAAGGCGACCTCGCAGCGATCCGCACAGACCGTTGGCGCGCGCAGAGCGCCTATGTAGCGCGCGCGTCCGTGTTCTACGCAAGGCACTTCGCCGGGTTGAAACTGACCGGCGACCTCGCGGAGCTGGCGGACCTGCCGTTCACTGACAAGGAGATGCTGCGCGCCGACCAGCGCGCCCAGCCGCCGTTCGGCAGCTACCTCGCCGCGCCGCCGCAGGAAATTTGCCGCGTCCACCGCACCTCGGCGACCACCGGCGACGCCATGAACTTGGCGCTGTCGGCCGCGGACGCGAGGATGACCGCTGCGGTCGGCGCGCGCGCCCAGTCCGCTGCCGGACTCGGACCGGGCCACCGGGTGGTGCACTGTCTCAACTATCAGCTTTGGATGGGCGGGTTCACCGACCACACGACGCTGGAGGCCACCGGCGCCACGGTGATCCCCTACGGGGTCGGCGGCAGTACGGGCCTGATCCGGGTGATCCGCGAGCTCGGCGTCACCGCGATCTCCTGCACGCCCTCCTATCCGGCGGTGCTGGGGCAGGTCCTGGCGGAGCACTATCCCGGCCTGGCGCCGCGTGACCTCGGCCTGCAGCTCGGCCTGTTCGGCGGAGAGCCCGGCCTCGACGACCCGGCGTTCCGTGCCCGGCTGGAGGAGACCTGGGGCTTCCGCGCCCGCAACGCGAACTACGGCGTCTCCGACGTGCTGTGCAACTTCGCCGGCCAGACGGAACTCTGCAACGACCTGCACCTCATGGCGACCGACGTGCTGGAGGCGGAGCTGATCGACCCCGACGCCGGCATCCGGCTGCCGTGGCGCGAGGGCGAGTCCGGCGAGCTGGTGCTGACCCACCTCGCTAAGGATTGCCAGCCGCTGGTGCGCTTCCGCACCGGCGACATCGTCACGTTGACCGGCACCGGCCGGGCTGACTGCGGCCGCACGGTACCGCGGTTCCGCGTCGTCGGCCGCAGCGACGACATGGTGGTGGTGCGCGGTCTCAATACATACCCGACCATGGTGGCGTCCGTGCTCAACCGCTTCGACGCGGCGAGCGGCGAGTACCGCATCGTGCTCGACCGGCCGCCGCCCTACGATGTGCTGCCGGTCGAGGTCGAGCTAGCCGAAGGGCAGGACGGCGCTGATCTGGCGGCCAGCATCGAGGCGGCAATCAAGCGGGAGCTTGGCGCCACGGCGCGGGTGACGGTGCTGCCACCGCTCAGCCTGCCGCGCACCGAAGGAAAGACTCGCCGCGTCTGGAGAACCTACACATGACTGCATTCGGCTACGCGACGGTGCTGAGCGAGCGCGAGGCCGACGGCGTCCGCACCATCACGCTTAATCGGCCGGAGAGCCTCAACGCCATGAACCGCCAGTTGATCGACGACGTGGCGCAGGCCTTCGCCGACGCCGACGCCGACCCCGACACGCGGGCAGTGATCTTCACCGGCGCCGGCCGCGGGTTCTGTGCCGGCGATGACCGGCGCGAGCACACGCACCCGGAGACCGAGGCCGCTGCACGCGACATCGTCGACGCGATCCAGCGCGCGACCGACGCCATCGTCTTCGGCGGCAAGCCGGTGGTTGGCGCGATCAACGGCTGGGCCGTCGGCGGCGGCTTCGAATGGGCGATCAACTGCGACTTTCCGATCTGGGCCGAAAGCGCCAAGGGCTTCTTCCCGGAGGTCTCGCTCAACCTGTTCGTCACCGGCGGCGTCACCGCACTGCTGCCAGCGCTGGTCGGCCTCAACCGCGCGAGAGAGATGCTGTTTCTCGGTGCGCGCTACGACGCCGCAACGCTGCGCGAGTACGGCATTGCCTGGCGCGTGGTGCCCGATGCCGCGCTGATGGACGAGGCGCGCGCTGTGGCGCGCCAGCTCGCCGAGCTGCCGCCGCTGGCGGTACGCGCCATGCGCCGGACGCTCTACCGCACGGCGATGACGGACCTCGCTGCTGCGATGCGGCTGGAACGGGAGGCCACCGTCGCCTGCTTCCTCGACGCGGAGACCATCAAGCGGGTCAAGGACTTCTGACGGAAGGCGGACGTGCGTTAGCGGCGGAGGGTTCACCCCATTTCGCGCACCTGCCGCGATCGCCCGTGATACCTGGCTATTTCCCGCAACGCCTGTCGTCGCGGTGTTGCTGGCTGCTCTCGATCTTTATCGATCCTTGCTATGGGGACCGATCTTGCGCTGTGATGTGGCCCCAAATGTGGCCCCACGCAACCGCTACCTGACGCCCCTAGTGGCGTCGAGAATACTGTAACTCGTTGTATCTAAAGAAGTACCGAGGGAGGGACTCGAACCCTCACGAGCGTAAGCCCACCGGATTTTGAGTCCGGTGAACCCTGTTTTCGAAGGGGCTCGATAGCGCTCTGGGCTTCTCGGAACCGACTGATTCTCAAGAGGTTATGATCCCTTCTCCTTTCGATAGACTTCGAAGGGATTCGAAGAAATGGGAACACGTAGGTGTCCGATTAGTGTCCGATAGCGTCCGCTGAGTTTCCGGGCAGCAGCATCCGACGTCGCTGGGCGAGCGGACGGCGCGATACGGGAAAGTGGGGGCAACCGGGATTCGAACCTGGGACTTCCGCCGTGTGAAACGGGGACATGATGACGAATAGTTGCGATCGCTTGCCGTTATCAGCGTTTAGCGCAGCCGAGACTTAGTGTTACTTGCGGTTGTTTGCGGTTCTTCGCAGCGGAATTGTCAACACCGGGCCACGGTGAGAGAGACTCGGCGCTCGCTCTACAGTTGTTCTTGCGAGTATCCTCGCGCTGCGTCCGCGGCACAACTTCAGCGGCTCCCGAAGCGTGTCTCCCTCCAGGTACTCCTGCACCATGAAGTGGGTGCCGTCCTCGGTGCCGACATCGAAGACGGCGGCGATGTGCGGGTGATTCAGGGCAGCGGCAGCGCGGGCCTCCTGCTCGAAGCGGGCCAGGCGCTCGGGGTCAGAGGCGAACTCGGCAGGCAGCACCTTGATGGCCACCTTGCGGCCCAGGCGCGTGTCCTGCGCCAGGTACACCTCACCCATGCCGCCAGCGCCGAGCTGCTCGGTGATCTCGTAGGGGCCTAGTTTGGTGCCAGGTTCCATGGCGCTACCGCAGAGGGGGGGTGAGCGCCTGCAGACTATCGCTGGGGCACGCGAGGGTCCACGGGAGGGACCGTAGTCATCGAGCTCGACCCGACGGTTGGCACGAAGAAGGACGCAGTTCACTAGGCACTACCCGGTTGGGCTGCTGGGAGTCTAGGATGGTGTTACCTCTTGGCGCGGGACGCGCCCGGCAGCGACCCCATGGCAGTCGCTACGCGGGCAGCACTAGGAAAGTAGATAGAGACAGACGCCTAGCGGCGAGCGTCTCGCGTTGGGAGGGCTCGTATGTAGCCGTGTCCGAGTTGCTCCGTGCGCCCCCCGCTGTAGCCGAGTCGACTCCGTTGCGACTAGGATGGTTGTTGCCTCTCGGCACGGGACGAGCTTGGGTGCTTCACCGCCGTAGCAGGCTTCCCGAGAGGACTGCGCCTGTCCCAGGTCCAATTAGCGGCGGCGTCCCGTGTTGGGGGGGGGTCTGGGGAACCTAGCGAGCGAGAAGGCGCTACGCAGCCTTGCATGTTGTATCGAAAATCCCCAGAATTACGGGGTCCGAGGGGCATGATGCCGTTCACCAAACAGCAATATGAAGCCGCCATCGAGAAAATGGACGCCACCATCGACAGCCTACGCGACGAGGCGCGGGAAGCAGTGAGCAAACTAGCCGGCGCGTTGATAGCCCGCGACGTGGACAACGGCCTGCTGGAAACATGCACCGAGAAGGTAGAGGCGCTGGTGCGGGCGGTGCGGGTAAGCGAGGATATCCACGCCAGGCTCAAACATGATGCCATCGACCGCGCCCTCGCCGCCAGACAAGAGAACGGTACTAAGTGACCGATCCGAAGAGCGACAAACTGTGGACGGCGCAGGACACAGGGAAATATCCGGAGCCTCCTCCTCCTCCTCTTCCTCCTCCACCTCCGCCGGCGCCGCCCGATCGGCGATGGCCCGCGACTACTTCGCCCCACTATCAGAAATAGGGAAAGTCGCGGGCAGAAACTTAGCTCCCCGCATCATGTAGCCGTGTCCGAGTTGCTCAGTGCTCCCCGCGCTGTAGCCGAGTCGCCCCCGTTGCGACTAGGATGAGGTTACCTCTCGGCGCGGGACAAGTTTGGCCGCAACCCCGACCGCCGCTAGCGGGCAACACTGGGACTGTAGAGGGAGAGCTAGTGTCGAGAGTCCCGCGCTGGGGGGCCTCGCATGTAGCCGCGCTTGATCCGGTGCCCCTTCACGGCTGCAGCGCGTCCCGTCCCATGACCCCGACCACCTACCGAGCCCTCCAGTGAGAGGCCGACGAGCATGAGCAAGCTGGGCTTCGTCGACGGACGGCACTACTCGGCCTACGTGGTGGAGGTTCGTCGCCTCAAGCGGGTGGGCGACCTCGATGGCGCGAAGGAGCTTCTCCTGCGCCTGGTGGACGCCTCCGAGGCCGAGGCCGACGGCGGAGGCTGGGGGGTTGATCCGTGGTACTACGAACACCTGGCCATCATCTACCGGAAGAAGGAGCAGCCGGCCGACGAGCTCGCGATCCTCGAGCGGTACGAACGACAAGCGAAGGCCCTTGGGGCCGTTCCAGAGAGGCTGGCTAAGCGCCTGGCCGGCCTGCGGGCCAAGGCGGCCCAATGAGAAGCCAGCTCATCCCCTTAAAGATGGACCTTCTGTCAGGGCAGGTCAGCTATCGGTGCAAGTGCAGGCGTATCGTCCGGGTTCACGCCTCGAACCTATCTACCGGAGCGGTCGACTACTGCGGCTGCGGTCATTTGCGGATCGACCTCAGTCAGGCTCAGGTCAACGGACATCGACAGATGGCCGGTCTTCACGAGCTCGAGGAGTAGGCCCCGCCCATGAATACGCTCGAGGTCATCGATGGGCGACACCCTCGTCGTACGAGACGAGGACGGAGCCGAGTTCGGCCGGGTTCAACGACGGCTGCCAATAGCACGAGTACCGACCAGGAGGGGAATCATGCTGTATTCAGAAGCCTTTGCAGCACTCGGGGACCACGTGCGGGCGGTGGAAGAGGCCTTTCGCACGCGAGACTGGGAAGGCTGGGCCGCATGCTTCATCGAGGAAGGCGTTTTCGTACCGCCCAACCAGCCCAGTGTCCACGGCCGCTCGGCGCTTGTTGAATACGGGAACGGTTTACCCGCGCTATCTCAAAGACGATGACCGCTCTTTCGGGACAAATCTCCACGGCGCCCGATGTCTACCCCGGCCGCTTTTGGCACCAGCTCGAAGACGGCCGCATCCAGTGCGATCTGTGCCCGCGCTACTGCCGGCTGCGCGAGGGGCAGCAGGGCCACTGCTTCGTGCGCGCCAGTGACGGGGACCAGATCGTTCTCACGAGCTACGGTCGCTCGAGCGGTTTTTGCGTTGATCCGATCGAGAAGAAGCCACTGAACCACTTCCTGCCCGGAACCCCTGTCCTGTCGTTTGGCACGGCCGGTTGCAACCTCGCATGCCGATTCTGCCAGAACTGGGATATCAGCAAGTCACGGGAGTTCGATACGCTCGCCGACCAGGCGACGCCCGAGGCGATGGCTCGCGCCGCCGAGGAATCGGGCTCGCGCAGCATAGCCTTCACCTACAACGATCCCGTGATCTTTCACGAGTATGCGATCGACGTCGCCGATGCCTGCCGCGAGAGGGGAATCAAAACGGTGGCGGTGACAGCCGGCTACGTGTGCACCGAACCCAGGGCCGAGTTCTATGCCCACATGGACGCGGCCAACGTCGACCTGAAAGCGTTTACCGAGGAGTTCTACAAGAGCGTGACGCTGTCGGAGCTGGCCCCGGTGCTAGAGACGCTCGAGTACCTCGCCCACGAGACCGACGTCTGGTTCGAGATCACCAACCTCTTGATTCCCGGCCTCAACGACTCCGATGCGGAGCTCGACGAGATGAGCGCCTGGATCGTCGACAAGCTCGGCCCCGCGGTGCCCGTCCACTTCACCGCCTTCCATCCCGATTACAAGATGATGGACCGACCCAGGACCCCGGCCGCGACGCTGGTGCGGGCCCGCGAGATCGCCGTGAGCAACGGTGTCCGCTACGCCTACACCGGCAACGTCCACGATGAACAAGGGGGCAGCACCTATAGTCACGCTTGCGGGGAGCGCCTCATCGGTCGCGACTGGTACCTGCTGACCGCGTGGAACCTGGATGTGCAGGGAGACGGGGGCGCGAACCCGACCGCCGGCGCTTGTGCCGCGTGCGGCACCCCGTGCGCCGGTGTTTTCGAATCGGCCCCCGGCTCCTGGGGCCCGAAGCGGCAACCGGTTCGACTGGCTTTACAACCGGCGCCGGAAGGGGACACTGTCGGGGCGAGCCGCTAGAGGGTGTGACTGTTGGCCTGCCGGGTCGGGAGGGAGAGATGGACGGACGTCAACGACTTGCGAGCTACTTGCAGGAGCACGGAGCCGAGTTCTCCGTGGTGGTGCATCCCGAGACCTATACCGCGCAGGAGGTCGCGGCCGCCGAGCACGTCCCCGGGAAGAACTTCGTCAAGGTCGTCATGGTGAAGGCGGATGACAGCCTGGTGATGCTCTGCGTCCCTGCGCACCACGAGATCGAGTTCGACACCGCGGCCAAGGCGGTCGGCGCCGAGCGCGTTCGGCTAGCGGCCGAGGAGGAGTTCGGAGCGGTCTTCGAGGACTGTGAAGTGGGCGCCATGCCGCCCTTCGGCAACCTCTACGACGTCCCGGTAATCATCGACGAGAGCCTCGCCGCCGACGAGTACATCGTCTTCAACGCCGGCAATCACCGCGAGACGTTCAGGATGTCGTTCCAAGACTATGAGCGACTCGTACACCCCCGGCGCGGCACCTTCAGCCACGTCACCCACTGAGTGTCCGGCCTCGGCCACGCGGCGCACAACTACCGCGCACGCTGACCGTTTCACGCCTCTTCCTTGCGGCTAGCTCGTTTCGGCTTGCTTTCCCTGACAGACGCTTCCAAAACTGCTGAGCAAATCGATGGCGAGGACGAGTACTCCGAAAGCTCCGAGGATCGCCGGGATGAAGTAGATACCCTGTAGCTCATACCCTCGAACCACCGGCCCAGCACCGGTGTCCCGAGCCGGGGCCGACGTGCAGACAGGTGGATATTGAACAGATGAACCTCAAACGGGCGCGATGTGGCCGGCTAGTGCTGCTGACCGTCAATTAGCACGACCGTCTGAACCTCCCGAAGCCTCGGTTCCTTCCCCGGGAGGTGACCCCGAGCAACCGGCGTCAATATCGGCGCCCCTACTCGTCGCTGGGTGACCTGACGCCCGATGACGCGTACACTGACGAGGAGGCTGCCTGAATCATCAACCCAGATTCCACCCTAGCGGTGACGAAAACCTGTCCGAAGGATGGGGTCCACCTCTCGGTTCCGCGGCCACGCAGACAGCTCCCGCGACAGAGGGCAGCCTTGTCGGGGGAAGGCGGTAGTTTGACGTCCTTCGGGGCAAGCGCTGGGCTTGCCAAGATGTCACATGGGGAATGATCGGATTAGACAACCAGGTGGAGCAAAATGGGCAAAGACAACCTGAAGATCGTCTGTGTCTTATATGATGATCCCGTAGATGGATATCCGCCACAATATGCGCGCCGCGATATCCCGAATCTACCTCATTATCCTGATGGGCAATCAATGCCATCACCGAGCGCGATAGATTTCCATCCTGGGGATCTTCTTGGATGTGTCTCTGGCGAACTTCGTCTACGGAACTTCGTCGAAGGCCGCGGCCATCGATTTGTTGTTACCGCTGATAAAGACGGTCCGGATTCCGTCTTCGAAAAAGAAATCGTTGATGCTGACATTGTTATCTCACAACCGTTTTGGCCTGCGTATATAACTGCGGAAAGAGTTGCTAACTCGCCCAAATTGAAACTGGCGATTACAGCAGGTATTGGTTCAGATCATGTGGACTTACAAGCCGCTATCGATAACGATATCACGGTGGCGGAGGTCACTTATTGTAACAGCATCAGTGTATCCGAGCATGTTGTGATGATGATCTTGACGCTCGTTCGAAATTACATTCCCTCATATAATTGGGTTATCAAAGGAGGATGGAATATCGCTGATTGCGTATCAAGGTCTTATGACGTTGAAGGAATGCGAGTGGGTATCGTTGGAGGAGCAGGTCGAATTGGTTCAGCAGTTCTAAGACGTATGAAGCCTTTCGATGTAGAACTCCATTACTTTGATAAACATAGACTCCCACCAGAGGTTGAAGAGGAACTTGATTTAACCGTTCACGATAGCGTTGAGTCTATGGTCGAGGTCTGCGACGTTGTGTCGGTTAATTGTCCACTTCATCCCGAGACGGAACACCTCTTTGATGACGAGATGATTGGCAAGATGAAGCGTGGAGCTTATCTTGTTAATACTGCTCGGGGAAAGATCTGTGATCGTAATGCAGTTGCAAGAGCACTTGAGAGCGGCCAATTAGCCGGTTATGCCGGGGATGTTTGGTTTCCACAGCCAGCACCAAGAGATCACCCTTGGCGAACAATGCCAAACCATGCAATGACGCCACATACATCCGGAACTTCGCTGGCGGCTCAAGCTCGATACGCAGCGGGCGTCAAGGAAATCTTGGAATGCTGGTTTGATGATAGGCAAATACGAGAAGAATATCTTATCGTGGAAGGCGGAAAGCTCGCAGGAGCCGGAGCACATTCCTACACTGAGGGTGATGCAACCGGCGGATCTGGAGAAGCTGCTAAGTTTAAAGTGGGTCAATAAGTAAGAGGGACGTCTTTCGGGCGGATCCTCCCACCCTGCACCTCTCGGGGTGGCGAACCAAGTAGACGACTTCCTGAGCGGCTGCGCCGAGCGGCACGATCGATCGAAGTGACCTGCCCCCTCGGTTAGTATCACGTCTTATTCTCAGTAACTCGGTGCTGACAAGAGGTTGTTGAAGCCTGCCAGTCGACAAGACGGACTGTCAGCACGATCCCCGGTAATATCGCAGCGGAGTGAGCGTTACCATGGCCTCACTCCAGACCGAACGGGCGTTGGTGCATGGCTCGGAGCTCAGGACAGTTCGTTCCTCGTCCGAGATGGAATCACGCCGCTCGGTAGCTGTCGGGCATCCCGAGACGAGCCATCGTATTGAGGATCCTGCACGCAAGTCGCACCTCCACGCGTTGGCCCACCAACGTGCGACTCCTCAAGTCTCGGCCGATGATCGTCTTGTATCGATAGATCGCGTTCTCGACCATGGCGCGCTGCTGTAGCCGGATCGCGTGTGCCACTCGCGTCGGCCGAGTCTGCTGATGGAGCAAACGTTCCGGTTTCTCTCCTTCAACGCATCCGACGGTCTTGGACGCAACCGGGCGTTGCGTCCAGGTGGAATGACCACTCTGACTGCTCGCCCGTCGCCCCTTGCTTGAGCCGCTTCGTAGACCCCCTCGGTGTCGTAGGCACCGTCTGCAGAGATGGACGCCACCGGATCGTCGATCTGTTCGAGTAACACAGGAACTCGAGCACAGTCACGCGTCCGACGACCGGTCAGATCCGAGGCAACGATCTCGCCCGTACTCGCGTCGACCGCCAGGTGCAGCTTCCGCCAGGCTCTGTGCTTCGGTGGCTTGCGCAGATGGCCGACATGAATCCGGAGCCCCGTACTGTCGATGAGCAGGTGGATAGGTTGATCGCTCGCGACCGCACGAAATGGAATCTCGCCAAGCTTCTTGAGCCGTCGGGACAGAGGCGTATGGTCGGGAATAGGGATCTCCACGTGCAGCATGTCTGCGAGAGAACGCAGGAAGCCCTCGGTCTGCCGGAGCGGAAGGTGGAAGACCATGCGGATCGTGAGAGCTGCCTCGATTGCGATGTCCGCGTAGGTGCGTTGGCCGCCGGGTTTCCCGCTAGGTGGAGCCCACCAGGAGTCGAGGGCATCGGCGGAAAACCATACCGTAACGTTGCCTCGTCTTTGTAGGCCCGCCTCGTACTCAGGCCAATTGCGAATCCGATATCGAGACTTCGCGTACTTGTATTGGCTCCGTTTCGGGTACTTCATGGGTGGCAACTCCAGATCGGGGACCTTGCCACGATGATGCACTGAGATCAGGAGCCATGCACCAACGCCTGTAATCGGCCAACTCCTCGCGCGCCGCGCTCGTGGCCAGCAGCCTATGGCAGATCACGAGCATTCCCGCGTCCTTCGCTGTACCGGAGATGATTCTTCGTACTCGGTCCGCGGGTAGTAGTCGACGTTAAAGAAGTAGGGTGTGCGCTTGATGGACGCTGGACGGTCGGGACTCACATCCCTAGTAGAGCTTCTGCGTCCTTCACCTTCTTGGCGGCCGCGTCTGCCTGCTCGCGAAACTTCTCGAGATTTTTGAGAGTGCTCTGCATGGCGGCGACCTCTTCCGCGTCCTTCTGAGCGATTAAGTCCGCTACCTTGGCCTGCAACCTTAGCAGCGTAGCTACCTTGGTTCGGCGGTCGAGCATCGTCAGGACATCTTGTACCTCAGCGTGAGGCGGCGCTTTCTTCGCTCTCTTCTTCGTGGCTTTCTTCTTGCCTCGCTTCTGACGCGTAAGGCCGTAAGACTTACCCGCACGCTTCGCCACGTATCTGTCTAATAGCTGGCGGTCTAGCTTGTGCTGCTTCACAAACCCATCCACCGCTTGTTGGTTGCCGGCGATAAGAAGCGTTGACAGCCTCCATCATAGGTTTCGTTGGCCTTGTGAGCGTTACCTCGGTCATTAGGTGATCCCCTTTTCCTGTCGTTGTAAATGCGGGGGGACTATATAACGGCTTCACCCAATTTCAAGTCGATCGAAGCCGAAGGCCTGGCACGCCTGCAAATGGTCAGCTAACGCGTTTCAATGGCCCTGAGAAGTGCAGGATGCACTATAAAGCTTAAGAACGGAGATTCTCTATCGATTCCTGATACAAGATGGAAGACAAAGCAACGTCAAGGAAGGACGTTACAAACAACGATAAGCAAAGAAGGCACGCCATCGACGAGCTACTCAAGGTGACGGCGAGCGGGGCTGAGCTGAGAGATGTAATCAGCTACCTAATCCGTAACAGGGAACAACTTCATGATGAGGAAATCGAGCGTTTGGAACGGGAATCCGAGGAACTCATCAAGAAGTTGAACGACACGAAGAGGCTCAAGCTACTCGAAGAAATCAAGTGCTTCAAAGACGTGCTCGCTCTACACAAGCGGCTGTTCCAGAACAATGAGAGAGAGCACTGAGGAGAAACTGCGGAAGCTCGCTCCCCTGGGGAAGGGAAGAGGCGACAAAGGTTGGCTGCTCTATCTGTCTGGGGAAGGCGAGGAGCGTAGCCACGCTAGTGAGCTAGTTGACGTTCTTCTGTTTCAGAAGCTCGCGAAGGACTATCGCAAGAGAATTCTGCTAGATCCGCCGCATCCTTCGCTCTGCTATGGAAAGTATGTTCTCGGCACCGTCCGCTATCCGCCTGAAAAGACATACTGTGGCTTCGGCATGCGGGAGGACGACTGGATCAAGCACATGCTCATTGTTGGGATGACAGGCACGGGAAAGACGAATCTCGTCTTCCACATGCTGAGAGAGTTCCAGAAGAACAAGAAGCCATTCATGGTATTTGACTGGAAGCGCAACTACCGCGATCTTCGCCAGCTTCCGGAGTTCAAGGAGCTACGTGTCTATAGGCCTGGCGGCGATGTTGAGCCATTCAAGTTCAATCCGGTGATTCCGCCTCCCGGCACCGCGCCGGGCGAATGGCTGATGAAACTAGTCGATGTTATCAAGCATGCCTACTTCGTGGGAGAAGGAGTTGAGTATTTGCTCAGGGAAGCCATCGACACCGTGTATGACGAATGCGGGTTCTATGATGAATCATCAACGGGGACGCCGACGTTCTTGTTGGTGCGCTATCGTGTGCTGAAGAAGCGCGCGCAGGGAAGGATGCAACTGTGGAAGGCATCCGCAGTGCGCGTTTTCGAAAGCCTGTGCTTCCGCCACGGCCTTGGTCCGGTGGTGAACACTGATTCTGCGCTTGACGAGCAGCTTCTCAACGCTCCGGCCGTGCTCGAACTCGACGTCCTGTCAGACGTAGATAAGGTGTTCCTCACAGAGGCTGTGATTCTGTGGCTCTACGAGTTCAGGAAACACGAAGGAAATCGCGAAGTCTTCAAGCACGCTCTCGTCATCGAAGAAGGGCATCATGTGCTGTCTCGGCGGAAGGAACGCGCGGAAGGGGCTGAGACGATTCTCGAAACGAGCCTGCGTCAGATTCGTGAATTTGGAGAAGCTGTTGTTGTGATAGATCAGGAGCCGACGAAGCTCAGCAACTCCATCAAGGCGAACACCTACTGCAAGATTGTTTTCAACCTAGGAAATGGCGACGATGTTGATGATATGGCTCGTTGTCTGAATCTGGATGACGAGGAGCGTGGTTATATCGATCTACTCGAGGTTGGAGAGGCCGTTGTTGCGTTGAAAGGACGAGTGCGGTGTCCTCTACACGTGGCGTTTCCGAAGGTTGAGGTGGGGAAGGGCTTGGTACAGAACAGATCCTAAGTCCCGTCTTCAGTGGAAGTCCAGTGACGCCCGGCCGGCCCGGCCTGTTCGGGTAGTAGAATGGAGCTACTGGAACGACGCTCGCTCTGATTTTCGCAATCGATAGCTTTATAGACTCAGCGATCTACAAGAGATGCAAAGGGCAAGAGTTGTTTACACGAGCCATCTAGAGCTGAGATTGAAGGCCCGGAGGATACCGCGTGAGTATCCCAGGCTCGTCTTGGAAGAGCCCGACCAGAAGTTCTTTGATACGGTCGAGCGGACGCTTATCGCTATCAAGCGCTTGGAATACAACAGCAAAATGCGACAGATGATGATTGCCTACAACAAGAATGATACTGTCGAAATTATAACGATACATCCGATACGGGAAGAACAGATGATCAACCGAATTGCTAACAAGAGGTGGACGAAGAATGAGTAAGCAATACAACTACGACGAAGAATCTGACTCTCTCTTCATACTAGTGAAAGAGGGCAAGCAGGAGAGTTTTGAAGAGATTGTCCCAGGGGTCAATGTCGAATTGGATGAGAACGGCGACCTGATTGGAGTTGAGATTCTCCAGGCGTCACGGTTCAGTGAGAGCGTGCAAAGGCCGGCAGCAGCTAAAGGATGAGTTATCTGTTGCCATCATGAGTAACGATTTCTATCAACTAGAAAAAGCGTAGAGGTTCGATGATATTGACGACAGACTAGCTACTAATCTGCATTACAAAACTTAAATACATCTAATAACACCCCAGGGGGACGGGTGGCGTAGTGGTGAGGTGGGAAATCAGTCTCGTCTCTAACAATAGAATAATAGTAGTTACGTAATAACTATTGTCAAGTTCACTGTATATTACATGAAAGAAGCAGGAAACATTAAGTATAACTATCAGCCCATAGCGTTTCTGTTTGATAATGTGGTTTTTCTTCAATTTTGTATACAGGTCTTTGTTTCATCATAAGCTTCATCTGTTAACTTGAAATGGACCGAGTCAAGCAGAGAAGGCCGTTGTAGATCGAATTTACCAACGGTGTCTGCTGACGCCCGCTTGCTCGGAGCGTCCTAGGCGCGCGGTCTCACGGCGTGGAAAACGACCGCGTCTCTTGCGGCACACTCCTGCTGCCAACGGGAGGCATTTCTGCCTTCGCGGTTCTGATCTTCGAACCGAATCTCGTGGTTATTGTTTCGGGACATGATCTTCTCTCTGTCGGAACGAAGGGGCATGAGGGTCGCGGCTATTGCTCTCTGCGGGTTCGGTTTGAAGCATATGGCCTAGAGCCGCGAAGGGTGATATGGCTCCCGCCAGTTTCTGTCCTGACGCAGTCTGCATGTGTCTACACGGAACGTCACGCAGCTCCAGTGATGATGCCGAGTTCTACCGCACAAAAGGCTCCCAACGAGTCAGGCTGCCCAAGTGTTTGTCTAGCTGGTTATAGATTCTCCGCCTGCACGTAAGTCTTTCCCCTCCACGACGCTCCCCGCTGCTCTCCGGTCGGCCTAACGGCCTAAAGACATATCGGCAGGCGGACCCTCTTGGTCGGAGAAGGCCCGAAGAGGCCCACCCTTTTGGGGTCGGAAAGCGAATACAACAGAGGTGAAAGGTAATGAAGAAGGAAATAGTGGAGAGAATCCGCAAAGAAGAAGAAAAAGTTTGGAGAAGATTCCGTAGATGTGATCAGCGGACGTGCGAGGTAAAGCCAACGGAGAGCCAGCTTGTTATTGCAGCGCCAACAGATGAACTAGGCTTGAAGGTGAAGTTGTTGATTACGAGAGCAGAGAAGCGAAGTGCCTTTAAGATGGGCACTAGGTTCGTCTTCCAGAGTTACTTATAACGTCGAGGAGATCCGCTCATGTGGCAGACGTTTTGGCAGGATGTACGGGAAGTCTACGTGGCGTACCTGCACGAGCAGGAGCTTGCGACTGTGGAGGGAGGAAGATGACGTACAGCCTGGTCATCCCGCCGCCACTGATTTGTGCCATGTACCGAATACGCGAACGCACAGGAGTGAGCATTCGACAACAGATTATCTCGGCAATCGAACACCACGTGCAGCAGCAAGAGGACGAAGCCGATGTAATTGCGTCTTGAAGCTTCTCCCACAGGTACTAGTTGACGGCGTGGGCTTTATAACGTCCAAGAGCTCTGCAGCAGTTATGGGACTGGAGGATGAGCTAGCTGGCTTCATTGGAACGACGCAGTACTACCGGAACTACACGGGACTGCTGTTTACCGATGGGATAAAGTACTTGGCTGATCAGGCGGAGTGCTACTGGCTCATTGATTTGGTGGGAAGCTATCAGCCGCAGCTCAGGAGAGTTCCATTCCAGCTTTGGGAGCTTGCGGTCGAGGAAGACCGGAGCGCTGTCGTGTGTGCTAAAGAAGACACTGGCGAACCCGTCATCGTGGAGCAGTCGATTCCGTACACCGACTTCCCAATGCAGGAATTCTCGTTCTACTGTGTTGACGGCGTGATGATGCTCAGGAACGAGTACTAGAGGACGTCGCGGCATATACTTGCGCAATACCGAAAGACGTCCTGGAGCAAGCTGACCACTCGAAGCGGTATGGCGTGCTCGCCGACAGACTGGCTTGCGCCGTCGGCGGGTGGATCGTCCGTGCGATCGTCACAGCGTCAGTCATTGAGCCGAGAGTCTTCGGATTCGATGGCGATTGCTCTCGGAAACGAAGATGTTGCCGGCGGGGGCAACGGCCACGCCCATTACTCCATCAAAGCGCACAGCTGTAGCCCCCTCGTGCCCCTCATCCGGCTCGCCGCCGAGATAGGTGGTGATCAGGCCCGACGAGTCGACATGTCGGACCCGGTTGTTCAGATGATCGGCGATCAGGAAAGCGCCTTCCTCAAGGGGCTCGACGTACGAGGGATCATTGAGTTGCGCGAGAATTGCCGAACCCCCATCGCCAGAGAATCCTCGGGAGCCGTTCCCGGCGACGGTCTCGATGATGCCTGCAGCGTCGACCCTGCGAATGCGCTGGTTGCCACGGTCGGTGATGTAGATACTGCCGTCAGCGTCCACCGCGACTCGGAGAGGGTCGTTGAGGGTCGCGTCGGTAGCCTGCTTGCCGTCTCCAGAGAATCCGGCGGTGCCGGTTCCTGCGACTGTCGAGATTCTGCCCGAGGGATCGACTCGCCGGATCCGCTGATTGTGGAGATCCGCTATGTACACGGCCCCTTGGTGATCGATCGCCACACCGTACGGACCGTCCAGCTGGGCTGCCGTGGCTGGACCTCCGTCCCCGCTGAAGCCTGCCGTGCTGGTACCCGCAACCTTGGTAATCGTCCCGTTCGCGTCGACCCGGAGCACTCGGTTGCAGTTCGGGTCGGCGATGAAGGCGAAGCCGTGACTGTCAACGGCGACGTCCTTCGGCGCTAGTAGTTGGACCTCTTGCGCCCTCCCTTCGGCTTTTCCGCAGCCACCTGTTCCGTTGCCGGCGATCGTTGTGATGATGCCGTCGGTGTCCACTCTCCGAATCGCGTGATTCCCTTCCGCCGCGAAATAGACGT
Source organism: Acidobacteriota bacterium (assembly GCA_965205505.1). Lineage (GTDB taxonomy): Bacteria > Acidobacteriota > UBA890 > UBA890 > WLXD01 > DASCOT01. The sequence continues at coordinate 553,667 of CBDBHB010000008.1, read as the reverse complement.
TGCCGCCCGCATCAACATCGATTCCGCGCGGCCCCCACAGATCGGCTTGAACTGCGGGTCCTCCATCTCCGTCGTACGCCGCGTCGCCGGTACCTGCGAAAACGGTTTGGTCAAACGCCTCGACACGATCTTGATCGATTTCCAGGACTTCCTCGGGCGCTGGATCCGCCGGGACGGTTGCAGGCTGGTCCTCAGATCCGCGGTTTTCGTTCTCGGCATCGGACACGGTGCGTGGCGCCGGTGAGTTGGAAGAACTCGTTACGGGACGGATCACACCGTAGTAGACAACCAGCAGGAAACCGCCTGTCGTGACGAACGCGACACCGGACCAAAACACGCGTTCTGGCCAGTTTCCTGCGACGACTTTCACCGCCGCCTGAACAGGATCCCAAGAGAGATAGAGCGCCGTGAGAACCCCGCCGACAATGAGCGATATCGATAGGATTAGAACAACCGTGCGAAGCCACCCAGGTGCAGACTGGGCCATGATGTAGTAAAGAGCGCCCACCGTCGCGCCAGCCCCCAGTAACGTTGCGACCGTGCTCCATCGAGACCAAATACTCTCCATGGACGGTAGTTTACACACGGCGGTTCAAAACCGGCTGAAGTGAGACCCGGAACTCGCCGCACGAGCACCCGGAGCACTCGGGGAGGACCTTCGGCCTCTGGACGCAGAAAGCCCCGGTGACGAGCACGGGGAACAGAGCGTACGTCACCGGGGCTTTAGACTAGCGGGGCCAGGATTTGAGACTCCCTGTTCCAGAGCTTTTCCCTTGACCTCCCTTGTACGCGAGACGCCGAAGGCTGTGGCAGGCCTCCACCGCGTCCTCGTGTTTCACCCGGTCTTCCTTAGCGCGCGTTTCTGGCGATGTGTCCTCGATCGGAGGTCTGGTTGCTCAGATCGCCGCGGGGCTGGGACTAGGCTGACCTGCACTCGGGTGGCTGAAGTCCGGAGAGCGCTTAGCCTAACGATCTTGCTCTCCATCGGCGGCGCGTACAAGGGTCTTGGACCAGTCCACCAACGAACGCGATTTGCGGTCCATGTTGCCTCTGTCTCGCATGCAGTCACGATCGCGTTGTGATGGGTTCGTAACGGCAAGTAGAAAAGGGACTGTGAGACTCCCGGCCTGGAAGCAAAGGGTCCGCCCGGACAGACTTCTGCCGCCCGAGAGCATGACTCCGAAAGGGACCGGCGCCCGCTGATCAGCGGGCTGCCCTTGAGTGGGATATGTCTGCTCCAGCGGCAGTGGAGGCCGGCCCGGGCCACCGTACTTGGTAAACGCGAAGCCACTACCGTCCCACGCTACGTGATCCGAGTCGAAATCGTGACGAGCGGTCTCCGTGTCTCGTCGGATGACCTCATACTGCTTTCTGCCAGTTTCGGTATTCTAGGGGCCGAGCTGCGCTTCCTTGAGCGGGATCCGAGGACACAGAAGGTGTCCGATTTGGTGTCCGAAACGAGAAATCAGGGGCGACAGGCCCGCTGCCTAATCGTCTGTAAGTCGCTGATTATACAAAAGTACCGAGGGAGGGACTCGAACCCTCACGAGCGTAAGCCCACCGGATTTTGAGTCCGGCGCGTCTGCCAATTCCGCCACCTCGGCTACGTTCCTTGAAATCAAGGGCTTGCGTCGATTTCGAGGCCACCCAGGGTCGCTCAAAAAACACGTTGGTGACCATAACGGTGTCCATCCGAGCACCAAGGAAACAATGTCTGAGTGCTCCGAAACGGCCCTCTGCCAGGGCACGAGCATAGCGCACCCTGACGATCCCTGGCGTGAGCAGATGGCATCGGAGGAGTGAAGGCAGAGGCCACGGCTACTGGCGTCTCGGCCTGCTAGGACCTTCTACGGTCAGGCCCGCAGCCCAGCCAGATCCGCGCCAGCGGGTTTCTGATAGATGCGCAGGCCGAACTCGGGCGCGATCGTGTAAATGTGATCGAAGATGTCGGCCTGGATGCCTTCATAGGCCACCCAGTTCGTGTCGTTGGTGAACGCGTAGACCTCGATCGGCACACCTTCGGCGCCGGGCTGCAATTGGCGCACGATCAGCGTCAGGCGGTGATGAATCTTCGGATGATGTTCCAGGTAGTTGCGGATGTACGCGCGGAAAGTGCCGATATTCGTCAGCCGCCGTAGGTTGATGCCTGCCTCACCCGGCTCATCGAGGGTCTCGTTGTAGGTCTTGAGGTCGGCCTCCTTGGCCTCGATGTAGTTCTTCAGCAACGCAAAACCCTTGAAGCGCTCCATTTCACGATCGGTCAGAACGCGAATCGAGTTGACATCGACGTTGATCGACCGCTTGATCCGCCGTCCGCCGGAATCACTCATGCTGCGCCAGTTCTTGAACGAATCGGAGATCATCCAGTGAGTCGGGATCGTCGTGATCGTCTTGTCCCAGTTCTGCACCGTTACGGTGTAGAGCGCGACGTCGACCACGTCGCCGTCGGCGCCGAACTGAGGCACCTCGATCCAGTCGCCGACGCGCACCAGGTCTTGGGCCGTGAGCTGAATGCTGGCCACCACCGACAGCAGCGTGTCTTTGAAGATAAGCAACAGCACCGCCGTCATAGCGCCGAGGCCGCTCAGGAGGATCACCGGCGAGCGGTCGATCAGCATTCCGATCACCACGATCGCGCCGAGTACGTATACAGCGATCTGCGCGAGCTGGACGAAGCCCTTGATCGGTCGGTGGCGCGCCAGCGGGAAGGTCACGTAGATCTGGTTAGCCGCCGACATTGTCGCGGTCAGGGTCAGCATGATCATGACGACCATGTAAGCGCTCGCGACGTTGTGGATGGCCCTTTCGGCGGGCTCGACGATATCCGGCACGAGACCAATGCCGGAGTAGATGACGATCGCGGGCACGATCTGCGCCAAGCGCCCGAACACGTTGTGGTCGAGCAGCGCGTCGTCCCATGTGAGCCGCGTGCGCCTGACGGCAGCGCGTACCTCTGCCATCATCCAGATCCGGTGCATTCCTGAGTTGACCTATTAGTCCCTAATCATCAGTAGAGTCAGACAGTTACGAGTATTCGTCCATCTTGCGTGTTCCCGGACAATCCGCTACATTCCCGCCTTTAATGGCGGAATGAGAGGGGGATGCAGAATATCGCCGATGCGCAAGCAACTGCACCGAAACCCAGCCCTCGGCGCAAGAGCGGCAAGCACCCGGAGCGGGCCCTGTCGGCGGCGTTCGTACGCACGGTAATGAAGCCGGGCCGGTACTGCGATGGACACGGCCTGTACCTGAACGTGATCCCGAGCGGAGCGCGCAGCTGGGTACAGCGGATCGTGATCCAGGGCCGTCGCCGGGAACTGGGTCTCGGAGGCTACCCCTTGGTGTCGCTGTCGGAGGCGCGCGAGGTGGCATTTGCCAACCGCAAGCTGGCCCGTGCCGGCGGTGACCCGCTGACAGACAAGCGCCGGGCCGAGGGCATGCCGACGTTCGCGCAAGCAGCGGCCAAGGTGTATGAGATGCACCGCCCCGGGTGGCGCAACGCCAAGTATGCGGCGCAATGGAAAACGGAGTTGCGCACCTATGCGTACGGGCGCATCGGTGAGATGCCGGTGTCGGAGGTGACGACGGCCGAGGTGTTGGAGGTACTGGGTCCGATCTGGCATGACAAGGCCGAGACCGCACGGCGGGTGCGGGCGCGCATCGGTGCGGTGATGAAGTGGGCCATGGCGCAGGGGTACCGTGGCGACAACCCGGCTGGTGAGGCGATCACCCAGGCGCTGCCACGGCACCGCAAGCGGCGACAGCATATGCGGGCGTTGCCGCATGCCGAGGTGGACGGTGCGATCGAGGCGGTACGGGCTTCGGATGCCTCCGGGGTGGTGAAGCTGGCCCTGGAGTTTCTGGTGTTGACGGCGGCCCGCTCCGGCGAGGTGCGGTTGGCTACCTGGCAGGAGATGGACCTGGAGGCGAGGGAGTGGACTCTTGCACCCGAGCGCATGAAGTCGAACCGGGCGCACCGGGTACCGCTATCGGGCCGGGCAATGGAGATCCTGCGCCAGGCGCGGGGGCTCAGGGATGGCGAGGGGCTGGTGTTTCCCGGCGCACGGGCCGGCAGGCCGCTGGCGGACGCAACGCTTTCCCGGGTGCTGCGGCAGCTGGGTATTGAAGCGGTACCGCACGGGTTTCGCTCATCGTTCCGGGACTGGGCGGCGGAGTGCACCAACGCACCGCGGGCGGTCATGGAGGCGGCGCTGGCGCATGCGGTGCGCGACCCGACCGAGGCGGCCTATGCGCGCTCGGACCTGCTGGAGCGGCGCCGGAAGCTGATGGAAGACTGGGCCGCCTACCTGAGTGCTGAGGGCGGCAAGGTGGTGCCGATGCTGCGCCCTGTCTAGGGAGCAGTACCGGGTCGGTTCCCTGCCTGCTGAAGTGGGTTGGCACACGGCCACGCACGCTACCCTGAAGACGTGTCTACCCCACCGCCCCCGTGCCTACGGAGAGATGATATGGACAGAGGTGAGCTCGGCAACGTGCGGATGGGCGATCTCCGCTCGCCCAGGATCAACCTTTCGGGCCGTGCACTGACGCTGATTCCGGCCGTCATCCTGGGCCTGATGCTGCTGTCCCCATCGATCAGTGGGCCCGGGCCGCACTCCAGGTTGCCCGCCCCGATCCAGACCATCGTGCCGGTGCTGCCTCATGGGTGAGGAACCGCGCCCGAGGCAGACCGTTCGACTGAAGCTGAAGCTCTGTAGTCCCATACCGCCTGTGCGTGCCGCCTACGACCAATCCCAGCACGATGAGTTTCACCGTAAACACCGCGAGCACGTGGCACGATTCACGGAGCAGGGAGAGCGCATTTCAGACGACGATGCGCGGGCCCTCGTGCACTTGTGGCTGGACCTGGACCTGTCGGATGACCCGGAGTGGGCTCGCGACTACTACGTAGGGATGCTCGCTTCGTCTCTGGGCCCTCTGGACGGCACCCCGCGCGAGGAGGTGGTCGATCTTTTCGCTGAACGATCACGTACCTCCGCACTACATTGGGACGTACTGGATTGGGTGCTCATGCAAAAAGGAGGCAAGTATCCGCTTGGGCAAACGCTGCAAAGATGGGTGGCCGAGCGGGGACAGCGTCCCAGAGCCAGCGAAGGCAGCAGGGGCCCTGAGCCCAAGATGGCCGAGCGAAACTACGTGATCGCATGGGCAGTCTACATCCTGAAAAAGTGCGGCATGAATGTGATGCGCAATGAACTTACCGAGCGTGCATCTGCCTGCGACATCGTGGCCGGGGTGCTCGCCGACAGAAATCAAAGCGTGAGCAAGTACAGCAGCGTTCTCGCTATCTGGCAGAGCAAGCGCTAGCGCCTACGCGTCGCGCTGTGTAGGGACGAGTTTCCGAAAACCTGTCCCAATGACACGCCAAGTCGTGGCGTGCACAGTGGGGATCCTACAGCTACCCGGAGGGTTCCCAATGATGCAACCGACACTTATCCGACGCCCTGAAGTTGAGCGGATCACGCTACTTTCCAGGTCAGCGATCTACGCTGCGATGGATGCGGGGGAGTTTCCCCGTCCGGTGCGCATCGGCCGGCGTGCCGTAGCCTGGCGCCTGGCGGACATCGAGGCCTGGTTGGCGAGCCGTCCGACGGCCCTGCCGGGCGGCGATCAGCCAGCCCCGTCCCCGCTGTCGTCAACGTGACATGGCCAGCATGGAGCAGATCGTCCGCGCGCTCGCGGGTCGATGCAGCGGACATGGCGGCATGTGCCGTTGCCCGGCGCACAAGGACCGCAACGTGAGTCTGAGCGCGACAGAGCGCGACGGGCAGGTGCTGTTGCACTGTCACGCCGGATGCATGCAGGAGGCGGTCCTGGAGGCCCTCACGGCCCGGAGTCTGGGCATCCGCCGCCACCCCGAGCTCGGCAGGCCAGCGCACACGTGGCCCTACCACGACGCTGAGGATGACCTTGTGGGCTGGATCCAGGTGCGCCGGGAGCGCGCGTCATGAGCGAGCCACCGATCACGGCCGACCAGATCCCGTGGGGTCAGCAAGTCAACTCGACTCGCGACCGGTCGCTGAAGGCGCGGATCGAGCGATCGATCAAAACCGGCGACGAGCTGGAACCGACCGACCGGCACCTGGCTGCCTTGCTCAAGCTGATCGACCGGGACAAGGATATCATGGTTACTAACGATGTGAAGCCAGAGGATAAGGATCTATTGGAATTGTTCGTACATGCCCTTGCGTTGTAGTAGACGTAGCACTGCCGTCTTGCCGCTCGGACCTCGGCCCGTTATCTTTTCCCTGCGCTTATGCACATGCATGTTCCGAGCCTTACCACCAATGAAGGTCTCATCTACTTCTATTTCACCTCGTAATATTTCTACTTCCTTCTGCATGGCTAGGCGCACACGATGCAGCATGAACCATGCGCATTTCTGAGTAACACCTATGGACCTGTGGATCTCGTGGCTACTGATACCGTTCTTCGCGTTGGCAATCAGCCAGACCGCAGCGAACCACTTGTCCAGGCCGATGGGAGAAGATTCGAACACCGTGCCAACCTTGGCTGAGAACTGCCGCTTGGGATGCTTTCGCCTGCATTGCCACCGTCTCTGATTGAACAGATAAGTCGGGCGATCACGACCGCATTGTGGGCAGATCACACCATCAGGCCATCTAGCCTCGGCTAATGTCTCCTCGCAGATATCCAAGTCGGAATCAACACGGATGGCTTCTAGTAGTGTCTTCGGCGTAGTAGTCATGTTCTCTGTCCACACATAGAACAGGCAGGAGAGCGAGGGTACGCTCCCCTGCCTGTCTTTGGATTATTTAGTTATAGTTGTTTATGTCTTTTTGAGCTTCAGTAGATTACGATAACCTCTCCTTTATCCGCCGCTTACAAGTAATAGGGTGATTCCAAGTTGGACCTTCTCGTAATCGGCAGCCTCGTCGTCGCTTTATTGGGACTGGGTTGGAAGATCTATACCGATCGTAGGAAGCCACGTCTCCGCGTCCGTGTGCATGTAATTCAGGTGACCGGACGGGTGCTCCTTGCCCGGAGCTTGAAGGCTAGCGACAACCAACTTTCCGGTGACGTTTACGTTGCGATTGAGGTCACTAATCGTGGTCCTGGACGGATCAAGATAGCGATGGTAGAAGGCAGGGCAGGTCGCTGGTGGCAGCGATTGCCTCGGGGTAAGCAGAACAAGTTCATAATAGAGAAGTTCACTGTTGGCAAGTTGCCATATTCGTTGGACGAAGGGGACAAGATAGGCCTTCTCGTCCCATTCAATGAAGATTGCGTCCTCAGCGTAATGCATCTATCCCACTTGGGGGTGAGGGATGGCTATGACCGATATCATTTGGGCACCGACTAAACAGTTGCGGATCGCCGCGCAGCAATATAACTGCGACTTTCGCTAGCGCTTGAGTGACGATTGAGAGGAATTAGTAGAGGAAGAGAAAATCGTTAGCTCCATATAAAAAGAGCGACGGAAGGAACCGCCGCTCAGAGAGGAAGAAATCTCTAGACGTTGTTCTCTTTACGTGTTGAAAACCCTTTAAAATGGGCACGTTGGGGGATTAGCGAAGTATATCAATACCCTTCTTTGTTGCCGAGAGTGTTGATGAAGGGGAACACGCCGTCGCGGACTGTCTCGAATATCTGCTCTGGGGCGACCTCCTTGAAGCGCGACCAGCGGAGCCTGTCTTGGTCGGCGGCGAAGATCGGCCCTTCGATGGGCTTGCCGGTGCGGGCGGCCTTGGCTTCCTTGAGCGTCTGCAACTCGTCGAGGCGCTTGATGAAGAGCAGGTAGGTAAGCTGCTCGATGACCGAGAGAGGGTTCGAGATGCCCCCGGACCACATAGTGTCCCACATGCGGTCGACCTTGGATTTGAGTTCGCCGGTGATCATCGCTCCCTCTCACGGTGTGGAGTCGCGTCGTTGCGTTCGTCGGCCTCCCCCCGACACAATAGCCCGAAGATGTACTCCTTGAACTCGGAGGCATCTATGAGCCGCGGAGGGTGGGCGCAGCGGGCCCACCAGGCTCAGCGCTATGCTGCCGCGTAGCGTGTCGGCCATGCGCCCCAGGTCCGCTTCGTACCCGATCGTGGCAGCCTGATCGCCCGGCTTCGCATCCTGATCGGATTGCCGTTTCTTGGGTCTTCCTCACGCCATGCCTGCATGCGCCCCCGTAGCGGAGGCCTGGATCGCGCCGTTGATCATCCGTTCCAGCCGTCCCACCTGCCACCGTGGCGGCCGGTGAGCGGCGACTATCGCGCCAGGTATTGCGCCATTTGGACATGGCGCAAAGAACGCGGCCACCGTGTCGCGGCGAGTGATCCTCGCCTTGTCGCATTGGCCAGCGCCGGCTGAACGATGGGTCGGCATCCCCTTGATGCCCGAGTGACGAGCGGGGGCGAACAGCCGGTTTGGCAGACTTCGCCGGTTGCTCGCCGTCAATCCCAGCGATGGGGTTGAGGCCGGCGAGCACCAGGGTCCCGTCCTCGAGGGGCCGCGGAGCGATGTTGCTTATTCTTGGACTGTGGGGCGGTTGGCCGTCAGGCCACGGGCCGCTCCCTTACACGTCCCCACTAGGGCACGTAGGGACGCAGGGGTCGACCGACCTTCAATAACGCCAGGGAATATTCGCCGAATTGGTGGACGGCATTCGCGCGCTCGGATTCAGCCGCCGAGCAATCGCCACGCCGGTAGCCGCTTTCATTCGGTCTTGCCATGCGCCCTCGCAACGGCTTCACAGAAACGAGCAGAGGCGCGGATCACCAGGCCGGCTTCGCGGGCACGGTCGCCGCGTTCGCGAACCGGGTGATCCAGGCAAAGCGGGAATACGGATTGAGCGTCGATCCCGCCGAGCGGGCTGCGCTCGAGGTGCTGCTCGCAGGTGGGGGAGCGCAACTGAGCTGCACGTCCGACCCACCACCTCCACCGCCGCCTAACTGGACACACGTCCGTACAGTTTCCGGTCGCCTAGAAGCATTCGAGCGAGAGGATGTCGCGGTGCGGCTTTCGATATCGCGGCACCGCGAAAGAGTCTTCCAGTACCGGTTCAGGGTCGAACACGCCCCGGCCTCCCCGTTCCTGAAGACCATCGTGCGAAACTCTGATGGCGACGTTGCCACGAGTGAAGGTCGCGACGGCTGGGTCGAAACATCCATCGGCGTCCCGACTCGGCGCCGTACGAACTATCAGTTCGTGCTCACGCGCGTTGCCAGCAGGAACCGGACGGCAGTCGATTACGGCATCACCATCGAACGGCGCGAGGTCGAAAAGCCTGGTGCCTCATCGCCTCACTAGAAAATCTCAGCACGGTCACCCCGTACCGAGCTGCGCCTCAGCCACCTCCGTAGCGCGGTCGGCCGAAAAATACGCCCCGTGGCGAATTTTCCGACGGGCCCGCCACCGCGCACCACCGAGGAGCTCGCCGAGGTGGCCAAGGTGTCGCGGCGCACCATGGAGCGCGCACGCGCTGAGGCGGCCGAGGAGGAGGAGGCTACGGAAACCCCGGCGAAGTGCGACAAGCCGAAGAAGAAAGGCCCGACGCCGACTGAGCGGCTCATGGAGATGCTTGAGCACATCGCGCGTACTCCGCCCGCCCTCGTTGTAGGAGACCTCGGCAGACTGGACCAGGCGCAAGCGACCGTTGATTCCCGAGCGCCGCAGGACGTTGTTCGTTTGGGCGATTGCCAGGTCGATAACGCCGTGAATGTTGCTAGCGCTTCGCTGCGCCGCCCGCGTGTAGACGACGAGCATGTCAATCTGCGCGGTTCTTTGAACCGATCCCGTAGTGCGATCGTCGTCCGGCTGAACTGAAACACCGTCGCTCGGGGAAATCTCCACCGCGTCGGGCGGTGGCGCGCCTTCGATCTGCACTACGAGCTGGGCGCCATCACGTGTTGCCCGGAGCAGGTAGAAGCCGTCCTGCAGGGCGTTGACGCTGGCTTGTATGCGCCCGTCTCGAACAGTGAGGATCACGCTGGCGTCGGGCCGATCCGCCAAGTGGCCAGCCCAGGCGTAGCCTCCGTCCCCGAGCGGCTCGACGTACTCGAGCACCGCCACGAACCGGGCATCGTCAAAGAGGTTCAGCGTGACGGTGCTTCCGGGATCCGGTGCTCGGCGCTCAGAAAACGACAGGCCACCGAGCAGCCGCGTCCTTACGCGAACCCGACGAGAACGGGTGACGTTGGAATCCGGCACAAGCGGCACCTGGCGGCCGTCCGCATCGGGCCGCAAGAGCCGCGGCACCGAAGGTGCCTGCTGCGCCTCCGCCCGCGCAGCATGAGGTACCCCCCCATGTCACCAGCGCGAGGCCAACGGCCGCAGCAATCAGTGGAATCGCCCTCGACGCCAGAGCGGCGGAGGTAGCGTGCCGGTGGTTGTTCGAACCGGCTCGACGAACAGCGTCCCGATTCCTCACCGTGATAGCCAGTCACGCACGGCCTCGACCGTGAACTCCGGGCCGTTATCGGAGCCAATATGCTCCGGGATCCCCCTTTTCATAAACAGCTCACCAGCCGCTCCGACGTCGGCCGCGTTCTCAGTGAAGCGCACCGTCGGATCGGAGGCCATGCTGCCGTTGCGCGATCCGTTCGAGCTTTGCGGCCCAGCGTTGAGCTGCATCCACACCGGAGCGATCTTGCGCCGCCTTCGCGCCCGTGAGCATCGCTTCGATCGCAACGCCGGCCCGGATCAGCCGGCAGAGCTCACCGACGGTCATCCGCATGCCGCCCTTCGACATCGCGGCGAGTTCGGCTCGGCAGCCCGCCGCGAGCTCGGCCGCGAGTGGCTCCCAATCTCGCCGACGGGCCCGCGCGGATTCTCGGCAGCCGTCGAGCGTTCGATCATCAACGCGAGCGTCCCACTCGGCCGCGCGCTGCGCCCATTCATGACGCTTCGCCCATCGGCTCCATGAACCCGGCGTCTGTGCGTGACCGGCCGCACGTGCCGCGGCTCGGATCGTTCGACGTGGCCCGAGATCCCGGTAGCACTTGAACGCGGCCGCGGCGCCCGGTGTGGTGCGGTGAATCCATGCGGGAGAGTCTACCGGATGCTGCCCGGATGTTGCCCGGCCGTGCCCGAGGCCGACAGGATCCGCACCGTGGCTTCCTCGACCTGGCCGCTGGTGTTGACCCCGAGCGTGTAGACGGCTTCGTCCTCGGGATCCGCCTTCTCCGTGACGAGGGCTACTTCCAAGAGATGCGCGAGCTCGATCAGGGGGGAACGTTGAAGGACTTTCACGACCGTATCTACCGCATCGGGTTCTCGCCGGTCGTGCTCGTGCGCGACGCGTTGTTCTACGAGCTGGAACAAGAGTTCGGCGCCGCAACGAGAGATTGAGCCCCACGGGCGGAGGAACGTCCGTAACGAGATCCGTACGCGGTGCGCTGCCCCGCACCTACGCGTCACGAGGGGCCGGAGCCTCAGTACGCCGCGGCGGGCGGGTGCTTCGAAGCCTTCATCGACCGGTACTGCGCGAGTCGTCGTCGTCGGTGGCCCTGGCGGCCTGGCGCCGCCGATCCAGCGCGGCGACGTCGCTCCGGAGGCGATGAGGGCCGCCGGCTTCGCGGCGCGCCGATCACTTGACGCGCTACCTGGACGAGCTACAGGCCTACGACCGGGGCCGGTTTCGATCTCGACCAGCAGATCGACATCTGGGCCTCCCCCGATTTCCCGGACACCTTTGGAAGCCCGATAATGGGCTCGGAGGTGAAGCATGGGGTCACGACGGCGGTACAGTCGCGAGTTCAAGATTGAGGCAGTGAGGATGGTGACGCAGCTGGGCCATCCGGTGTCTGAGGTGGCCCGGGATCTGGGTGTTGGCCGCGGCATGTTGACCAAGTGGCGCAAACAGCTCCAGGAGCAGGGGGTCACGGCGTTTCCGGGCGCGGGGAAGATGCCCGACCAGGACCTGGACGGGCAACAGCTACGGCGGGACGTGCGGCGAGTACGGCAGGTGCGCGACATTCTAAAAAAAGCGTTGGCGATCTTCTCGGAACGCCCGCGATGAAGTACCCGATCATCAAGCAACTGTCCGGCAAGTTCCCGGTGCGGCGGTTGTGCAAGATGCTCGAGGTGTCTCACGGCGGTTACTACGAGTGGCGAGGAAGGGGGCCGAGCCCGAGAGCGCGAGAAGATCGCCGTCTACGTGTGCAGATCAGAGCTGCATTCCGAGAGAGCCGCGACCGTTACGGAAGTCCGCGCATCCACAAGCAACTTCGGCAACGAGGGATCCGCTGCTCTCGCAAGCGGGTAGCTCGGCTGATGCGCCAGGAAGGACTTCGAGCTCGCCAACCCCGTCGGTTCCGGGTGACAACACGGCCCACACCTGGCCGGTCAGCGGCGCCCAACGTGCTGGCACGGCGCTTCACGGTGGATGCCGTGGACAGCGTCTGGGTGGGCGACCTGACATACCTGTGGACGCAGGAAGGATGGCTATACCTGGCCGTGGTGATGGATCTGTGCTCGCGACGGATCATCGGCTGGGCGGTGAGCGAGACGATGACGGACGATTTGACGCTGGCGGTCCTGGATCAGGCCTTGGAGCAACGCCGTCCCGGTTCCGGAGTGCTCCATCACAGCGACCGCGGCAGCCAGTACAGCAGCGACGATTACCTAGACAAGCTGCGTGACCGTGGCTTCACCATCAGCATGAGCAGGAAAGGAGACTGCTGGGATAACGCGCCGATGGAGAGTTTCTTCTCTACCCTGAAGTTCCAACTCGGTGGCTGCTTCAGTTCCCGGGCGGCGGCCCGAGCCGAGTTGTTCCACTACATCGAAGTGTTCTACAACCGGGCTCGCATGCACACCTCGATCGGAGACCAGAGTCCGGCTCAGTTCGAGGCGGCAATGCGGCGGCCAGGCCAGAGCGGCCAATCAGCTGTGGAAGCTGACGCGCCCGTGGAAATCGACTCCCGATTTCCACCGTCGCTTGGACAACGCTCCGCGTTGCCAACAGCTCCCACAGCCGCTAATACGACTGACCTGCCCCTGGAAACTGGACGCATCGAAGCGAGAAAATCTCCGTAATCGAAAGAGGAGGAGAAACTCGTGAAGAGGTCCCGATTCAGCGACGCGCAGATCGTCACGGCGATCAAGCAGGTGGAGCTCGGCGTACCGATTCCGGAGTTGTGCCGCAAGTACGGGGTCAGCCAGCAGACGTTTTATCGGTGGCGCAGCAAGTACGGGGGGTTAGCGCCGAGCGAGCTGCGACGGCTCAAAGAGCTGGAGCGGGAGAACGGTCAACTCAAGAAGCTGGTAGCCGATCTGAGATTGGACAAGCAGATCCTCCAGGATGTGCTGGCAAGAAAAGTCTGAGGCCCGCGCGCAAGCGCCAGCTGGTGCGTCAAACCCGACAGCGGTACCAGATCGGGACACGCCGCGCGTGCGGGCTGATGCAACTTCAGCGCAGCAGTTTCTACTATCGGCACCGAAAAGATCCGCAGGAGGCACTGCGACTCAGAATCCGCGACCTGGCGGCGGCCCGGCCGCGTTACGGATATCGACGATTGCATGTGCTGTTGTGCCGGGAGGGCTGGAAGATCAACGCCAAGCGAGTGCTGCGGCTCTACCAGCAGGAGAGACTGCAGTTACGAACGCGACCCCGTCGGCGAAAGGTCGCGGCGCGGCCGCGGGCTCATCTGCCGGCCCCGTCGGCACCCAACGAGCGGTGGAGTCTGGACTTCGTCAGCGATGCTCTGGCCAACGGCCGGAGGTTCCGCGTGCTCACGGTGATCGACATCCACAGCCGCGAATGCCTAGCGCTGGAGGCGGACGTGTCGCTGCCCTCCAGGCGAGTCACGGACGTGCTCGAGAAGGTCGTGGCGCAACGAGGTGCGCCGATCGCCTTGACGCTCGACAACGGCACGGAGTTCACTTCCAACCACTTCGACGCTTGGGCCTACACGGCCGGTATCCAACTGGACTTCATCAGCCCCGGCCGACCGGTCGAGAACGGCTACATCGAGAGCTTCAACGGCAAACTCAGGGACGAGTGTCTGAGCCAGAGCTGGTTCCTGAGCCTCTCTGAGGCCCAGGAACAGCTGGAGGGGTGGCGCCGGGAGTACAACGAAACGAGACCGCATTCTTCCTTGGGATATCTAGCTCCGGCTGTGTATGTCCAACAGCTCCAACAGGTTGCCGAAGGATGAGCACTCATACCCCGAGATTTTCTCGTTTTGATGTGTCCAGCTTTGGGGGGCAGGTCACGACTACGACAATGGATCTTAACTAAGTGTCCGGGAAAGCGGGGCAAGGTCAATCGTCACGAGAGTCGGAGACGCCGAACTAGATGCCATAGCCAATCAGCTGCGAGAATGTGAACCGACTCGGCCACGTCTTGATGTAGCGAGCGGACGCGGCGCGATTGTAGAAGCGGACATCGTTCCGACGCAGATAAGAAAATCCTCTCGAGTCTTTTATGTGATCGCGTGTTCCCACGGAGGGAAGCCACCCCTGAACGCTAGCCTCGTAGGCGAGCAGCCAATTCGCGCCGTGGAGATCCTGCACGGTCATCATAGCGCTCCACGGGCCCTTATCCAGATGAGAGTCAAACAACCCTCTTGCGTCCGCATCCAGTGCCAGGATGGGTACTAGAGGATCCTCCATTTGAGTCAGATCGACGCTCGCTTCATGCCCGAGCCTGATCTTTAGTTTGATGGCGGTCCAGATGGCCCACGCCACCTCACTTCCGTGGCCAAGGGGCAGATGGCGAGTAATGAGACCGGTGAGCATCTGTTGGATGCGGTCGTGATCCAAGCACCCGCTATTGCTCGCGTAGCGGTCTAGCTCTGCAAGCACCCACCTGATGGTGCCTGACTCGGAAGTGGCGCACTGAAGCAGGAGATCTTGGTAGACGGGCCATGCCGCCGGGTCGATGTTCTCATTGCTTGTCCGCCCAATTGCGTATCGTAGTATCGACGAAGCGGAGAATTGTTGGAAAAGTTCGAACGCCAAGCTGAAGAACTCCATGAGGTCCGAGATCTGCTCGCGACTAGTCGATCGGATCTTGAAGGTGCGCAACTGTGTCGTCCATAGCGGCGTGATAGGCTCCGGCAGTGGGTGTACAGAACACTTGTTCTGATTGAGTTGGAGCTCGAAGCGCATTAGCTCTGTCTGGAGGCCGGCGAGTGCTCCCTCGGCCTCGTCTCGCGATTTGAAGGCGAGTTCGTAGTCATCGATTGCCCTGAATCCCACGACGCGACCGAGCTTCTTTTCGAGAGCCTCATCGACAGCACTCAACACGATCTCTGCGATAACCAACGAGGTGTCGGGCCCGATAGGAATGCCCTTGGTCTGCTGATCCTGTGCTTGGCGAATCCAATAATCGAGATTGTTGCCTAAGTTGCGTCCATAACGGTTCTGCTTTGCTTTGACCTTACCGTAGAGCGCCCAGCGGATGGAGTGCGTGTAGATCGATTGATAGAAGCTCTGGATGTCCGCACGTAGAAGGTACCCGCCAGTTGCTCTGTACCTAGCTCGAAGTCGGACCCGATCTTCGATTCCTGTCTCGGACATGAGTGCCCGGGGACCTTGGTCCACCGCCAACGGCGTGGTTCGGGAAAGAGAACTCCGTCGACATTGAGATTGAATGGGCTCCCAATTAACGGCGATCTCACGTGCCAGAGAGTAGTGTCCGAGAGGGTTCGGGATCGAAAGAACTCGTCGTAGTTGACCGGCGCGCGCGATGTTGTGGCGGGCCAGTTCATATACAGGAAGTTTTTTGCCCCTTGTTCGATAGAAGCCTCGTTGCGGACTCGCGCTCGCTACCCCAAGTAGTCGGCCAAAGGAGTTGCTGTTGAAGGCTTGCGGCAACTCCTCAGGGAGGTACCCATGTGTTAGAAGTCGGCGTAGCTTGGCCATACAGCGTATTCCGTTGTGCTCGAGCAGGCTGCGGGAAAACGATCCGTCCTCAGCGCTTTCTGAGTGCCACCTCCACGCTCTACCCTTCGTCGAAGGCGGGCACAGCCTATTTCGGGGAACGTGATCGCTCGTTTCGGTGCAACGTAATCAGCAGTTTCGGCTGAACGGGATCACACCATCGGAGTGAAGCGACGAGTAGCTTATCTGCTTGGGAGTCGGGGTTGCAGGAGTAGTAGCCGTGGGGGACTGTGGAAACTGTGCTGCGGCGCGCAGCGCCGCCCAAGGATCGGTGGTAAACGCGCAGCGTTTTCTACAGGCCAGGCAGGATCCACGGCCCTGAGGCGGCGTTCGGGATCGGAGCGCAGCGACGGGCGTCATCGACTAGCTTTTCGATCGACTCTGGGCGCGGATCTCACGCATCGAGCAGCCCTTGAGCTGGATCTTGTGAGCCGCGTGGATCAGGCGGTCACAGATCGCGCCCGCGACCGTCGGTTCGCCAGCGCCTCGTGCCAGGCTGGGATCGGCAGGCGGGAGGCGATCAACGTTGAGGCAAGCTCGTGGCGATCCTCGATGACCTTGAGGATCTTGCGCCGCTCGGTGGTGATGAAGGGCATGAGCAGCCAGTCGTCCATGATGAGCAGGAAGTAATGGCCGTCACCATCGAACGCGTAGGAGCGGCCCGGTGCGACATCGCGAAGTCGGGGCTCATCCTCACGGTAAAGAATCCGATCGCCGAGGCCGTCGGGACCCTCCCGGGTCACCTCTAAGCGTCGGGTCCGTACGCGCGCCGGGTCGGACTTCGGTGAAAAGGGCCCGTAACGGTTGCTATGCCGTATCGGCCCGCTGCATCGAGCGGACGATGTCTCCGTCGGCAAACAGCATCATCACCGCCACCGACGACGAATTCGCGACCGTTTTGTTAACTGTTTGTTAATTTTCGCCCTGGAAACGGCGAAAGGGGACCGAGACGAAATGCCCCGGTCCCCTCGACATCTTCTTGTTTTATAAGAGGTTAACCCGTAGTGCCCAAGGAGGGACTTGAACCCCCACGGGCTTGCGCCCACTAGGTCCTGAACCTAAGGTCGGCTTCTCGCTCGCGGACTTCGAGCAGATGCGTGGAAGCGACCCCTCCTATCACTGGATGTGCCTCGCTAATCCCGCTGATGTACACGGCGCACAAGGCCGCCGGTGGGATGACGAGTGTGTACCGACAGATCGGCATCGGCTGCGAGGCATTGTTCCACCAAATTTTGATGGACTCTCTGGATCTGTCGCCGAAGGCGATCGGGCTTGATGTAGGCCCCCTACTGCAATACGAAGTCAATGCGCTGCACCCGGTCGAGTGGCACGCTGTCGACCGACCTCCCCGCCGTGTCGTTTTGCGCCACACTCCAGCCCCGTTGGCCGCATGAGCCAGTGAGCAGCCACCGTAACGAGGTGTGACCGAGGTCGAGTCGCAACGTCCGAGGAAGAACGAAAAGCTGCCCTGGCGCGCCGTCGCAGCACAGTGCCGAGTCCTGCCACCGCACGTCGAATATGTCAGGAAGCCCGTCAACATGAACTCGGACGCGGCCACCGGTCTCGGCGGCGCACAGTTCCGGAGTAACTTCGGAACCGCCATCGGCGTCGAGGAAGTGAAAGGAAAGATCGAGCGGCGTCGTGCCGCCGTCGTGAAAGACAAACGCCACCGGACCCTGAGCGCCGCCGAAGGGGCTAAGGTCCATCACCCGGCAGTGACGGCTCGAATGGAGTGGAACTCACCGGCACCACCTCAAGACCGTCAACTCGATGCTCCTGACCCTTCTGCCTCGGTACCGCTGTCCGCACCTGTTGCGCCGGCTGATTCGTTCCGGACAACGGCTGAGGCATCCTCATCGGAGCTGGGCGGCGGTGGCGCAGCCGTGTTCGGTTCGTCTTGTTCCTCACCGGGCAAGAAGTACTCTCCAGCGGAGTTCTTGCTCAGCGTGCCCGACTTGGCCATCGCCCAAAGCTCCTGCCCGACACGCGCACCCGGCTTCATCTTTCCTTTGAGCTGATAGCCACGATCGCGCAGAATCTGCGTGACCCGCGAAGGCTTCAGCGCCCCAGCCTCCTTGAGTACCGCTCGGGCCGCATCACGAACACTGAGTCGGCGCAGTCCGGCGTCCGGTGCCGCCTTTTGTTCCGGAGGTGCTGCCTCTTGTTGCAGGATTAAGTGGAGGGCGTCCTGTCGTGTCTTGAGCCACTGCAGCCGTGCCTCAAGCTGAGCCATCTCATCCGCAACGTCTGCTTGTTCTGC
Organism: Acidobacteriota bacterium; assembly: GCA_965205505.1. Classification (GTDB taxonomy): domain Bacteria; phylum Acidobacteriota; class UBA890; order UBA890; family WLXD01; genus DASCOT01. The sequence continues at coordinate 535,549 of CBDBHB010000008.1, read as the reverse complement.
TTGGAGTCCGTCACGAACTGCCTTGTTGATAGCCATCACCTTGTTCTCCATCAGTAGGTTAAAGTTCCATCCGGAACTTCCTAGCTTAAGCTCTTATCGTGCTGCATGAAGAGAGGCCAGCTGGTTGTGTGCCGCATGGCGGATGGGCGCGCCGCATTGCGGCGTGTGCTGGCCGTGACCGACCAGGCAGTGGAGCTCACCACGGCTGGAGGGCCACCGACCTGGTACCGGCGCACAGAGGTGTTCCGGATGGATGGGGCACTCCTGGCGGCGCTGGTACGCGCCCGCGCTGCCGGCGACACCGAAGCCCTGGAGGCGCTATGGGACCAGGCAGTGCCTTGGTCACATGAGGGGTGAAAGGTACAGCTCGGGCGCGCCCGTGAAGGTCGGCTCGCTGTGCTAGCGACCCGAAGATGGGGCAATAAGAGGCCGCGATGCGTGGTGTAGTTGCAGCCCCGGGTGCGATTGTGGCCTCGGCGCTCGGTGTGTTCAGGGCTCCCCAGAGGTCCGGAGAAGTTCGCTTTATTCCCAGATTTAATGGTGGTAATAGTGAGGTGATAGCCTACTAGAAGTTCCTGTAAACTATTGTAAATACGTAATTTAGTTACATTACTATGGCGGAGATCCCCAACGCCAACGTCAATATTGCGACGATCGAGAAGAAGGGCGACAGGGCGAGCTTGCGTATCGTGGTGCGGAGCTTCTGGGTGATCATGACCGGCCTCGGAAACGGGGAGGAGCGGGCGACGGTCGGGCGTCCGGGCTCTCCTTGCTTGCATTACGCAGAGGAAGTGGCCCGGGTTTCGCAGCGGGCAGCGATTAGCGTGCCTTGACGGGTAGCTCGATATGGGACGCGTGCAAGCGGTCCCGGTACACCGTGATCGTCGGGGTGCCGCCCTCTTTGGGGTAGCGAAAGAACGTATCCTGGTCTGCTCCCGCGATCGCTACGCGAATTCTGTGTCCCTTCTTCACAAGGACGGACGTCGCCCAAAGGTCGAACGTCAGCTCGGCGACTTCTCCCGGTATCAGGTGCCAGGCGTCGGCACGCCTTTCCGTGCGGTGAGGTCCGAACTTCGTGTAGAGGGGAGGCTCCTCGGTCACGCGTCGAACCACGGCTCGTAGCCCGCCTTCGGTGATATAGGTCACTTTCCCGTTCGGAGCGACGTCTTCAAGATAGGCGATGAATGCGCCGTCGCTGTGTGTCGAAGCCACGTAGAGCGTGACCAGGGGGTGGCCGGTGATCTCGACGTCGCTGCTCAATGGGCTGCCGGTGTACGTCAGAAGCCGTTGATCCGCTCGCGCACGGTCCGGGTAGGTCACGTCTCCGGCCCCACCATTGGTGAACCAGCGATTGTGCCGTCCGGTGGTGGCCTCGAAGTCCACTACGTAGCTGTCGGCGCCGGTTGCCTGTGCCGGCGCGTCTCTGCTCAAGGCGGAACCTGCAGCAAAGTACCAACGCTGAGGCGCAAACCCCTCGGGTGGCCACACCTGAGTGCTATTCCATTGACCGGAGCCCATCGTGTAGTAGTCGATACGGCTCGCCGGCGTCACCGGGGTGTCTGTCTTGAGGAATTGATCGAAGAACTCGATCAATTCCTCGTCTTGTGCCTGGCGAGAAGGCGAGACCGCTGTTGCCACAGGCTTGAACGGATCGGTGTCGTTGTTAGCCCCGTGGTCCCAGGGTCCGATCTTCACCAGCTGTGGATTATCGATCGTCGTGTAGCGGCCGAGAGCGCCGTTGACGGTTGCGGCATCCAGCCAACCGACTCGGATCAACATCGCTACTCCCGACGCCTCGATCTGAGGTAGGTAACCGGCAGGGCTGCGCTTGAAGCCAACGTCCCGCACGCCGGCAGAGCCGAAGGGGTCGTCGCGGAAGTCGTAGTCCAGCGCTGCGAAGTATGGCTGGGTGTTGGCGGCATGCTGGCGGATCGCGGCGGCGAGCTGTTGCCGGTCATGATCGCTGTCGACCGGCTTTACGCCACTCGTTTGCTGCTCGAGCTCGGCACAGGCGTCTCCGGTCACATCCCGCAGCGCGCAGATATCGTTCATGTCCATGTTATGGACCGCCTCGCCCCAGGCTTGCAGGAAGCCGACGGTGAGCAAGCTGTTCGGAAACACCAGGTGACCGAAGTTGTCGAAGTCGTTGAACAGCGGTGCGATCGCCTTGACCGCTGGGTGACCGGTTACGGCCAGCATCTCCGCCGTGTTGCCGGAGTAGGAAACGCCCCACGCTCCAACCCGGCCGTTGGACCAAGGCTGCCCGACGACCCAATCGACGACCTCACCGTAGTCCTGCACCTCTTCTTGGCTGAGCTCATAGGGCCGGGTACCGAAGGAAGCTCCACTGCCGCGCGCGTCGACGAGGACCAGGGCGTACCCATTGTTGTTGAAGCGCTCCGCCTCGCCAAAGTTGCGATCGTCCTCGGGCCGGTCGCTGCGGGTATCGGTGGCGCGCCAGTAGCGCGTTGCACGAAGAACCGTCGGGATCTCCTGGTCAGGCTCCAGGCTTGCAGGTAACCAGACATCGATCGCAATCTTGACTCCGTCGCGCATCGTCACATAGAGGGCCTGGTTGCGCGGGAAGCCCTGCTGACCCGAGAGAAACCCCGCCCACAGGGTCAGTAGCAGGACGCCGATCCATACGACACGAGCACGGACTGTCCCGGATGACCCGGACCGGGTCGCAACTGAGATCTCTCTCATCGTGTCCATGGTCGGCAGCCGAGGCCGCAGGGGAGGAACTTGGGGAACACCAATGTACTCGGTCGCAGGGGGCGAGACTACGGCTGTCGCGGCCAGCGAGGCAACGGGTCTCCAGTTGAGCCCGTGGTGAGCCTGTGGTCAGATCTGACCGCTGTGGCGTGCGGATCTTGGCAGCCAACGAGGAGGTGATTCATGGGGCGTGTCCTTTCCGGCCTCCTGTTCGTCTCGGCCGCGGTATCGGCCGGCTCTGTCGAGTCCGCGGCCTTGCCGCTGAGCGCCGGTCCGGCGCAGTACGACATGCCGAGCGCGACGTACCAGGTGCGTCTACAACGAAGCGCCATGGTCCCGATGCGCGACGGGGTGCGCCTGTCCACCGACTTGTATTTCCCCGAGGGCGCCGGAGACCGGCTGCCGACCGTTCTGATCCGCACCCCGTACGACAAGAACGCCTACCGCAGCCGGCCTCGGTCGGTGGCGAATCTGTTCGCCGGCCGGGGGCACGTGGTCGCCGTGCAGGACAAGCGTGGGCGGTACGAATCGGAGGGACGGTTCCTGGTCTACGGCGGCGATGCGGAGGACGGCTACGACACGGTGGACTGGCTGGCGGCGCAGCCCTGGTCCAACGGCCGGGTGGGGACCTACGGCTGCTCCTCGCCGGGCGACTACCAGATGTTCCAGGCAACGCTCAGGAGCCCCCATCATGCGGCCATGATCCCGCAGGCCACAGGCGGTGCCGTGGGTTCCGCGGGCGGGCGATATCGCTACTTCGGGCTCATCAACGGGGGCGCCATCGAGCTTGCTCTCGGCTTCGGCTGGTTCCGTGGCAGCGGCAACAAGATCTACTACGCGCCGCCGCCGCAGCTGGACCGCGGCGAGTGGCTCGCGTCCGATGACGCACAGTACTTCGATCCGGCCCCGAAGCTACCCGACATCGATCACGCGGAGATCTGGCCGACCTTGCCCATCGTGGACATGATGAACAAAGGCCGCACGCCTCCGACCGATTGGGAGCGTGTCGTGTCGACACCGCTCACCGACCCCTGGTGGGACCAGTTCCACTACCTGACCGACGAGGATCGCTTCGACGTTCCCGCACTGTTCATCAACTCCTGGTACGACTACGGCGTTGCCGAGACCCTCTACGAGTTCAACCTGCTGCAGCGCAACTCCGAGAGCACCCGCGCGCGTGACAACCAGTTCGTGATCATCTCGCCGACGACGCACTGCGGCTCGGAGAGAACCACACAGCGCACCATCGTCGGGGAGCGTGACCTCGGCGATGCTCGCAAAGATTTCCGGAGGATCTACGTCGATTGGTTCGATCACTGGCTCGCAGGCGTGGACAACGGCATCACCACGATGCCCAAGGTGCAGTACTACCTGATGGGTAGGAACGAGTGGCGCTCCGCGCCGCAGTGGCCCGTACCCGACACCCGGTTTACCAAGTACTACCTGCATAGCGACGGACTGGCTAACAGTCGCTTCGGCAGCGGCACGCTGTCGGTCGCGTCTCCCGGCGACGAGCCACCCGACCGGTACACCTACGACCCGGCCACGCCGGTGCCGTCGCGGGGAGGGAACTTCTGTTGCTCGGGCACGCCCGAGGCCGAGGGAGGGTCGTTCGATCAGCGGGAGGTCGAGATGCGGCAGGATGTGCTCGTGTACACGACGCCGCCGCTCGAGGCGGGCGTTGAGGTGACCGGGCCGATCGAGGCGATGCTGTACGTATCGTCCTCGGCCAGGGACACCGACTTCCTCGTCAAGCTGGTCGACGTGTATCCGGACGGCACCGCCTACAATGTGCAGGAAGGCATCCTGCGAGCGCGCTACCGGGAGGGCTTCGATCGCTCGGTGTGGATGAGCCCAGGCGACGTATACGCCTTGCGGGTCGATATGCACGCCACCAGCAACTATTTCGGGCCCGAGCACAGGATTCGCGTGGAGGTGTCGAGCTCCAGCTTTCCGCGCTTTGATCGCAACCTGAACACCGGGGGAAACAACTTCGACGAGACAGAGTGGGTGGTGGCGTACAACACCATCCACCACGCCGGCGACCACGCCTCCTACGTGGTGCTACCGATCGTTCGGTAGATGTCTGCCCGCGATTTCCGGGGGCTCCCCCCGGCCGCCGTCCCGACAATCGACGAGCCAACAGACGGAAGTTCGAAGATGCCCTTCGAGACGCACGAGTACCTGAGCCGCATCGAAGAGACCAAGCGCCGTATGGAGGCGGCGGGCATCGAGGTGTTGCTCGTCACCGATCCGTCCAACATGAACTACCTGACCGGCTACAACGGTTGGTCGTTTTACGTGCACCAGCTGGCAGCGCTGGCGCTGGACACGGCGGAGCCACTCTGGATCGGGCGGCAAATGGACATCGCCTGCGCTCGGCACTCCGCCTTCCTGAGCTCCGACAGCCTGGTCGGCTATCCGGAGGAGTACGTGCAGTCGGCAGCGCGGCACGAGATGGACTTCATTGCCGGCGTGCTCGCGGACAGGGGCTGGGGCGACCGTTCCCTCGGTGTGGAGATGGACAGCTACTTCTTTACCGCCCGCGCCTACGAGCAACTTCGGCTGGGTCTCCCCGATGCCACTTTCGTCGACGCCAACCTGCTGGTGAACTGGGTCCGATTGGTCAAGTCGACGCGTGAGATCGAGCACCTGCGCGCGGCGGGCGCGATTGCGGACCGCGCCATGCAAGCCGTCATCGATCGGATCGAGCCGGGGGTGCGCGAGTGCGACGCGGCGGCGACTTTCTACGCTACCGAGATCGAGGGCACACCGGAATTCGGGGGCGATCTCCCCAGCCACGTGCTGTTCATGCCAACCGGCGAGAAGGCGTCGGCCCCCCACCTGAGCTGGACGGACAATCGCTTCAGGGTGGGGGAGGCAACCAACATCGAGCTCGCCGGTTGCCGGCATCGCTACCACGCCGGGCTGGCTCGCACCGTATTCCTAGGCTCGCCGCCGCCCCGCCTCACCCGGGTTGCCGACGTGGTCGTGGAGGGCATGGAGGTGGCGCTCGAGAAGGCCCGTCCGGGTACCACGTGCGAGCAGGTGGAGGCCGCCTGGCGCGCGGTGATCACCAAGGCCGACTTGGAGAAGGAGTCGCGCATCGGCTACTCGATCGGCATCGGCTATCCGCCGGACTGGGGTGAGCACACCGCCAGCCTGCGCCCCGGCGACACCACCGTGCTGGAGCCCGACATGACCTTCCACATGATCCTCGGGATGTGGATGGACAACTGGGGCTTCGAGCTCAGCGAGACGATCCGGGTGACCGAGGACGGCGCACCGGAGAGCTTCTCGACCCTGCCGCGAAAGCTCTTCGTGAACACCTGACGGCGTGCGTAGCCGTACGCGGAGACCAGAGGGACTTGACAGTGACCAATGGTAGGCTGAAAGAACGCTGCTCTCTGAGGGATCTCTCTTGAAGAACCGTCCTGTTGTACTCGCCGTTCTCCTGGGCATCGCCACCGGTTTCCATTCGGCCGGAGCGCAGACCGACCGCCAGCAACGTCATCGGGTGCCGGCGGAATTCATGACCTATCTCGGTGCAGAGTGGCTCGAGCGTGAAGACCGGGTGGTCGAGGAACAGCCGCGACGCGTCTTGGAGGCGATGGCTCTGAGCCCCGGTGACGTGGTGGCTGATGTGGGGTGCGGCTCAGGGTACTACGCGCGTCAGATGGCACCGTTGGTAGGGCCGGGCGGAACGGTGTACTGCGAGGACATCCAGCCAGAGATGCTCGAGATCATGAAGGGGCTGGCCGCCGATGAAAACGTCACCGGCATTGAGGCCATTCTCGGTACCGCCGTCGACCCGAAGCTTCCCGCCGGCGAGGTCGACTGGGTGATCATCGCCGACGTCTATCACGAGATGTCCGATCCAGAGCCGATGCTGGCGGGTATCCGTCGAGCGCTCTCGCCCGGTGGGCGCGTCGCACTGCTCGAGTATCGCGTCGAGGACGGCACCGGAGACCAGATCAAGGCCGACCACCGGATGTCGGTGCGCCAGGTGCTGCTGGAGTGGAAGGCTGCCGGCTTCGAGTTGGTAGAGCTGCACGACTTTCTTCCAAGCCAGCACCTCTTCTTCTTTCGCTCCAGCAGCGCCACGACAGGAGGGTCACTCGACGACTACGATCTGTTCGACGCTATCGACGCCGGCCTTGTCGAGGTTCAGGCGGTTGGCGCCGGCAACGAAGCGGTGACGATTCGCATCAGGCGAACCGGTGGTCAGTCGATTGTCGTGACATCGCCGGTCGGAGCGTATTTTCGATCCGACGACGGTGCCAGGGACATGGTGGCTCGCCGCGATGGATGGGTCGTGCTCTCGGATGCCGACTGGCGCGACTGGACGGTGCGGACCGTCGGTCGCCAGCGCGATCGCAGGATTCCCAACAAGAGCGACTCGCTCGAGATTCTTCCGCCGAGCACGGAGTCGCGCCTCGAGGATCTGATGTATCAGATTCAGGTCGGCACCTACACCGTCGCCAACTCGCCGACGTTGTACCCGTCCGTGACGTATGCGGTCGAGCAGGCGGCCGTCTGGATCGCGGATTCGGATCTTGACTACCGGACGATCGCCGGCGATATCGAGGGTTCGCGGATGCCGCCCCAGTACGCGGTTGCGTTTGCCCTCGTATTCGTCGACCGTGCCGGCGTTGATGTGACGAGCCGACGGATCTGGAACGACTCCGAGCAGCTGTTTGGTGGGGTCCGTGATAACGGGCTCAGTCTCTGGTATCAACTCAAGAGCGCGGGCCGGTAAGCGCCGCGGTTGCCCAGAACGAGTTTTCGGCTCAGGGAGTCCGGTCGCGACCCAGGCGGAGTGCGTTGGCGATGACCGAGACGGACGAGAGGCTCATCGCTGCGGCGGCGAGCATCGGCGATAGCAGCAGACCTACGAACGGGTACAGCACCCCGGCGGCGATCGGCACGCCAACCGCGTTGTAGCCGAACGCGAATACCAGATTCTGGCGAATGTTGCGCATGGTGGCCCGCGAGAGCCGGCGCGTCGTTGATGCCATCGCCGGCCATTGCGACGATGCGCCCCGCGGCCTGCAGGTGCCTCACCTCCACCACCTTGTCCTCGGGCAGAACCTCGGCCTTCACCTCGTCGATACCGAGCTGGTGCGCCACCGCTTCGGCGGTACCACGCGCGTCCCCGGTCAACATGACGATGCGCAGTCCCTCCGCCTTGAGCGCGGCGATGGCGGCCGGTGTCGTCTCCTTGATTGGATCGGCCACCGCCAGCAAACCCGCAAGCGACGCGTCCACCGCAACGAACATGACCGTCTGACCCCCTGCCCGCCGCGCGTCGGCCTTCGCCAATGTGTCACCTGGTTCTAGGCCGATCTCCGCGAGCATCTTCGCGTTTCCGAGCGCCACGTCGTGGCCGTCGACCCGGCCGCGCACGCCCTTACCCGTCACCGAGCCGAAGTCCTCGACGGGCAGCAAAGTGAGCGCCCGCTTCTCGGCGCCCCGCACGATGGCCTCGGCGAGCGGGTGCTCGCTCCCACGCTCTAGTGAGGCGGCGAGCGTCAGGAGCTCGTCGTCGACCAGTGCGCCGAGGGACTCGACGGCGACCAGCGCGGGATGGCCCTCGGTCAGCGTGCCGGTCTTGTCGGTGACCAGCGTGTCGACCTGGCGCATGACCTCGATGGCTTCGGCATTCTTGAACAGCACGCCCGATAGCGCGCCCTTTCCGGTCGCCACCATGATGGACATCGGCGTGGCCAGCCCCAGTGCACATGGACAGGCGATGATCAGCACCGCGACGGCATTGACGAGCGCAGTCGCCAATCGCGGCTCGGGCCCGCCCAGCGCCCAGATCGCGAAGGTCACGATGGCGATCAGGATGACGCCGGGAACGAACACACCCGCCACCTGGTCGGCTAGCTTCTGGATCGGCGCTCGGCTGCGCTGTGCCTCGGCCACCATCTGCACGATACGGGCGAGCAGGGTGTCGGCACCCACTCTCTCGGCGCGGATCACCAACCCGCCCGTTCCGTTCACCGTTGCGCCGATCACCGGATCGCCGACCTGCTTGGTCACCGGCAAGGCCTCTCCGGTGACCATCGATTCGTCGATGTTGCTGGTGCCCTCGAGCACGACGCCGTCGACGGGTACCTTCTCGCCGGGTCGTACCCGAAGCTTGTCGCCGAGTTGCACCTGATCGAGGGGCACGTCGCCTTCGGTGCCGTCGTCTTCGACGCGGCGGGCCGTCTTGGGCGCCAGGCCGAGCAGGGCACGGATCGCCGCACCGGTCTGGCTGCGGGCCCGGAGCTCCATCACCTGGCCCACCAGGACCAGGGTGGTGATAACGGCGGCGGCCTCGAAATAGCGCGCCACTACGCCGTGCTCACGGAACGCCGGCGGAAAGACATCCGGCAGGAGCACGGCGACCACCGAGTATCCGTACGCGACCGCGACACCGAGGCTGATCAGAGTAAACATGTTCAGGCTGCGGTTGACCAACGACTGCACGCCCCGCACGAAGAACGGCCACGCTCCATAGAAGATGACCGGCGTGGCCAGGGCCAGCTCGATCCAGGCGTACGCCGCGGGAGACGCCACCGCCTGCAGCGGACGGCCAGGGATGAGGTCGCCCATGGCGATGACGAACACCGGCAGGGTGAACGCGGCGCTGACCACCAGGCGCCGCGTCATGTCGCGCAGCTCGCCGTCGTCTTTGGGCTCGGCCGTGATCAGCACCGGTTCGAGCGCCATGCCGCAAATCGGGCAGGTCCCTGGTCCGATCTGGCGGATCTCGGGGTGCATGGGACACGTGTATTCCGTGCCCGCCGCTACGTCCGCAGGCGGTGGCGCCTCATCGCCAAACGCAGCCGGGTCGGCCTCGAACCTCGCCTTGCACCCGGCGCCGCAGAAGTGGAACTCCTGTCCGTCGTGGACCGCATGATGAAGGGTCGTGTCGGGATCGACCACCATCCCGCAGACCGGGTCGAGCGTCGGGGTCGGCTCGGGGTCGGATTCGTGATCGTGCCCGTGCGTGTGTTGGTCGTGCATTCGGTGTGCTCGGGGGCGCGTCACTCTTTCCCTTTCAACTCCACCAACGCAACCTCGACGACCTCATCGCCCAAGTTCTCGGGTGGGTTGTCTCCCGCTCGATATGCTTCAACGTCGCCGGCGTTGCGGATCATTTCCTTGCTGGTCCCGTCGGGGAAGTGCATCTTGACATGCGCGTTCGTCAAAGCAATGCCGATGCTCCGGCATGATCGTTCCCTGAGAGACAACCTGCCCGGACGGGCTCGATGAAGAGGTTGCGGTAATGAGCGCCCGCACGAACTAAGCTCCCGTGCACGAAGCTCACCCACCGGTCGGGAAGTCCAGTTCGTTCAGCCACCCAAGAAAGACAGTTTCCTGATCCTCTGAGCCCGGATCCGAGGAGGCTCGAGAAGGGGTCCATGCTTGCCAAGTTCGCATCGCTGCAGTCCATCCTCGTAGTCTCCGGGCTCCTTCTGGCGATCCCGCTGACGGAGGGCATCCAAGCACAGCAGCTATCGGAAGAGTTGCTGGCGCCTATCCACTACCGTGAGACCGGCCCCACGCGGCAAGGGGGTCGCATTGCCGACTTTGCAGTCAACCCACAGGACTCCACGACTTTCTACGTTGGCACGGCGAATGGCGGCGTTTGGAAGACGGCCAACAACGGCAACACGTTCGAGCCGATCTTCGACCGTCAGACCGTCAGTTCGATCGGCTCGCTCGCCGTGGCTCCTTCAGATCCGAATGTCGTCTGGGTTGGCACGGGAGAAGCCAACGACGGTGGTTTCTACTGGGGCGACGGTGTGTACAAGTCGGTCGACGGCGGTGCGACCTGGCGAAACATGGGCCTGTCCGAGACCCACCATATCGGCCGCGTTCTGATTCACCCCGATGACCCGAACACGGTCTATGTTGCCGCCCATGGGAAGCTTTACTCCGAGAGCGCGGAGCGTGGTCTCTACAAGACCACCGACGGCGGGCAGACGTGGAGCAAAGTCCTCGAGATCGTTCGCAATGGGTTCCACGTCGGTGTCATTGACGTGGTCATGGACCCGACGGACGCGGAAACGCTGTACGCCGCCGCCTGGAACAAAGTGCGACGGCCGTGGACGGCCTGGGACTTCAACCTACCGAACCCGAGCGCCGGCATTCACAAGACGACGGATGGCGGTCGCACATGGAGAGAGCTGACGAACGGCCTGCCGAAAGGCGAACCCGGCCGGATCGGCATCGACATCTATCGGCGTGATCCCAACATCCTCTATGCCTCGATTGATGAGGGGCGCGTATCGGGCGGTCGCTTCGACAACACCCGTATTTACCGCTCCGACGATGCGGGCGAGACGTGGCGCCTGGTCAGCCCGGCGGACCAACGGCTACCCGGCGGTTCCTATTTCGGCGTTATCCGCGTTGATCCGAACGATCCCGATCACGTCTACATTCTCTCTAACGGGTCCCACGAGTCGCGAGACGGTGGCCGCACGTGGCAGGAGGCATTCCGTTACGGCGGCGACAACCACGCCCTGTGGATCGACCCCAACGATTCTCGCCGCATGTTGTTCGGATACGACTACGGCTTCGCGATAAGCCACGACGCAGGCAAGAACTGGTATCACCCCGACGAATTGCCGCTGGCGCAACTCTACGAGATCGACGCCGACAACGACTACCCGTACAACGTCTACGCTGGCATCTATGATTTCGGGTCCTGGAAGGGTCCGAGCACCAAGAAGGGGCGCTTTCCCATTCGCTTCGAGGACTGGGAGCACATCACGGGAGGCGACGGTTTCTACAACCGGGTCGATCCGAGCAATAGTCGCTGGCTATACAGCGAATCTCAGAACGGTGGATTGGTGCGCGTCGATCAAGAGACGGGACGACGCAGGAACATACGCTATGAGGGCGATGCTTCCGTGCGCTTCAACTTCAACGCACCCGTGCTGATCTCCCCGCACGATCCCAACGTGTTGTATCAGGGGGCCAACGTTCTGCTGCGCTCCCCCTTCCGTGGCGAGGCGTGGGAGATCGTCAGCCCGGATCTGACGACCGACGACCCTGCCCGCCGCGGCCTCTATTGCACCATCAGCACGATCGCCGAGTCGCCCGTGCAGCAAGGTGTTATCTGGGTCGGCACCGACGATGGCAACGTGCAGCTCAGCCGCGATGGTGGCGCCACATGGACGCTGCTCAACGATCGTATTCCCGACAACCCGGGGTACTGGGTGAAACGCATCGTCGCATCCCATCACGATGCCGGGACCGCGTACGTTGCCCTCAGTGGTTACTTCCGCGACGATTTTTCCCCCTACCTCTACAAAACGACGGATTTCGGTGAGACTTGGTCATGGGTCGTCGGCAACCTGCCGGAGGAATCGATTGCCGCTCTGCAGGAAGATCCCCGGAACCCGAACCTGCTCTTCGTCGGCACCAATCGCTCGGTCCACGTCAGCCTCGACGGCGGCTCACATTGGACACGTATGCAGAACGACATGCCGACCGTAGGCATCCAAGACTTGCTGATCCACCCGCGTGAGAGCGACCTGATCGTCGGCACGCACGGCCGCGGTTTTTTCATTGCCGACATCTCGCCGCTGCAGGAGCTCACCTCAGACGTGCTATCGCGAGACGCCCACCTGTTTCGCATCGAGCCCAAGGTGCAATGGATCATCGCCCACCAAACGACGGTGAGTGCCCAGAACTTCGCCGGCGAGAACGAGCCACATGGGGTGGTCGTCAACTATTACTTGAGAGATGGATCCGCTGGCGAAGTCGTCGTCGAGATTTTCAAGGGTGCACGGCTTATCAGCGAGTACACAGGCTCTGGTGAACCGGGCCTCAACGCTCTCGAGTGGGGCATGACCGAGCGCATTCTTCGCACGCCGGAGGAGATCGCTACCTGGGATCGGCGAAACCGCTTCCGCGCAGAGGACAATGAGTATTACGACTACTACGACCTCGTCGACTACTATGGCGCGGCCGACGAAGAGGTCACGATGACCGGCCGCTCCATGCGCACCCGCGTCCATGACCCGGGCCCGACCGAGCGCGAATTCAAGCACGTTCGCGTCCCACCCGGCGAGTACACGATCGTCTTGACCGTCGATGGTGTCGAACATCGACGCACAGTCGAGATCCTGCAGGACCATTGGTTCGACCGTTGAACTAGCAGGCCATGGTCTCTTTACCACAATTCGAGAGGTGATCGTGCACAACAACGCAACCATGTATTCACTCGGGACATTGTTTCTATTGTCATGCTCCGTCGCCGCGTCGGGATACGCGCAGATTGTTACGTTGCCAGAAATCGACACCTCCGATTCTCCCAACGGTATTGTCTCGTTTCCATCCGATACCCCCTCCGTATTTACAGATGTGTTTTCGAAATACACCAAAGTACTCGCGACGAACGGGAAGCCGATTCATTTTCTTGTCCAAGACGAGTGGCCTGAGGACGAGGTCATAAAGATCAGGAATGTCATGAGGCATATGTTAACTGACTATCCTGGCTCCAAATATGGCAGCAATAAGGCAGCGGTCGCCAACGCCATGGGCGACAGAAAGGCGACCATGCTCTTGTTCAATAGCTCCGACACGGCCAGAGAGGCGAGGCGTGGCCCGCTCGGCAGTACGACCGACCTTCAATTGCAGTCTATGTGGACGAAGGAAACTGCCGTCGAGGGCACTGACGATTACATGAGCCACCTCACCCGGGATGCGTCCTACGAGGAAGTTCTCCACCTCGTGCAACGCAGCGGCATCATGACCGCGCTGCCAGAATTCCAAGCGGAGATCGCGGCGGCGCATGAGGCTGCGGCTGCAAGAGGCTGGTCGAGGGATTACAACGACGGGAGCAATTCGGTTGAGTACTTTGCCCAAGAGTTCGATGTCTACTACGACCTATGGGTAGTGCAGCCGAAGAGATGGGAAGGAAGGGATGTTCTACCCGGAGAAATGCCGGAAGGGACCGCTCATTGGGGGCAGAATGCGGCCAACACCCGCGCGCGCCTGTTGGAGATCGACCCGGTCGCCTATGAGCTCATCACGAGTTTCTTCCACCCGTACCTGACGTACACGCCCTTGCTACCAGAAGACTTTGAGGGCACGTTCTCGATTCAAGTTGATGAATCGCAGGTCTATACCTACAAGTCACAGCACCTGCGGAACGTGACTCTGACGGGAAACAACGATGCAAGCCTGACTGGAAACCGTCACGCCAATACGCTGACGGGGAATTCCGGGAACAACGTATTGAGAGGAGGCGGAGGGGACGACCGACTCAACGGGAACGTTGGAGATGACACCGCAGTGTTTTCCGGGGCCTATGAAGGCTACTCCGTGACGACTCACGAGGGGTTGGTGACAGTCCGTGATAATCGCCTGAACAGGGATGGCACCGATTCGTTGACAAGTGTTGAAGTTCTTCGATTCCGTGATCGAACAGTTCGACGATAGTGACTTCCTGAGAAGCACGCCCTCTGTTCTTGAGGCGGTCGCTTCTGTGAGCGCGTAGAAGATCTCCCCGTTCAGCAAATCGTCGCGTAGCTTGCCGTTGGAGCTCTCCACATAGCCGTGTCCCGGTTTGCACCACGGGTGCTGGCTACTCAGGTCGATTGCGGGCAGCCCAGTCCTCTTGGGTGGACGTGCAGCGCCCGGAGGACAAGCGACGACTTGGGCTCGTGGATCGACGTTTCTCGCCGATGTTGCGTCTAACTTGACACCACTGGCCGCGGGGTCTGGTCAGCAGGTCATATCGTGGCGTTGCTTGCGAGGCTTGCGCTCGACGGTGGAATGCGCACCCCGCACAAGCTCGATCTACGCTCAGCACCGGACGAAGGCAGACTCCATGCGGAAACGGCCAACGCTCTCACGCCGATCGTTTGTGGAGCTCTCCACAGGAACCGCGAGCTCCCTGCTGCTAGCGACGTCCGCTTGGAGAGCTCCCGAGCCTCAGAAGGTCAGGGCTGCCTTGAAGCTCCAGGCGCTACCTATTCCCCCGCTGCTCGAGGGCACGGCGCGAGATGGCCTCATGACTTACGAGCTGACAGCGTAGCCAGGTACGCGGAAATTCCTCGCTGGCAGGCAAACGGAGACCGTCGGATACAACGGTGACTACCTCGGACCTACCTTGGTAGTGCGAAAAGGCGATCTGGTGGCGATCAATGTGACCAACAGCTTCGGCGTCACCGCCACCACCCACTGGCATGGCATGCACGTGCCTGCGGCCATGGATGGTGGCCCCCATCAGAGGATCGAGCCCGGGGACACGTGGGCAGCCTCGTTCCCGGTGCTCAACCGCGCCGCAACGTATTGGTACCACCCACACCCGCACGCCTCGCTGGGTCAGTCGGTGCTCATGGATCCGATGGGGACTGGCTACCAGGTCTACCAGGGGCTCGCCGGCATGCTCATCGTCGAGGACGACACCTCGGACATGCTTGCGTTGCCGCGGTCCTACGGGCGCGATGACATCCCGCTGATTCTCCAGGACCGACGGTTTCACGAGGACGGCCGCCTCATGCATTTCCCCGACGACTGGAACCCCGCCACTGATCCGGCGCTCCGCAAGGGCGGTCACTTCCTGGTAAACGGCGTCGAGGCTCCGCTCCTGAAGGTTGGCGCCCAGGTAATCCGCCTTCGCCTCCCTGAACGCCTCCAATGCGCGCATCTACAACCTAGGCTTCAGTGACGAGCGGATCTTCTATCAGGTGGGCTCGGACGGCGGCTTCCTCGTCGCTCCGGTGCCCTTGTCCCGGCTGATCCTGGCGCCCGCGGAGCGCGCCGAGATCCTGGTCGACCTGGGTGCCGACAAGGGCCGGAAGATCGAGCTTCGCAGCTTCAATTCGGAGAACGGCACGCGGTTGGTACCGCGTCCGTTGCAGGATTCATGGGACAGGGCGGATTTCGATCTGCTCACCATCCGCGTCAAGCGTACCAAGGCCAATGCGGTTACGAGCGTTCCCGAGCGCCTGGCAACGGTCGCTCGGATTCCGGAGTCAGAAGCCGTGAACGCCACGAGCCCACGGTCTTTCGAGCTCAATGCCAACCCCTTTGGAATCAACGGCAAGCGGATGGACATGGCGATCATCGACGCACGCATCCGCGTTGGCGATACCGAGATCTGGGAGATCACCAACCCCAACACTCAGGCCCATCCGTTCCACGTGCACGGAAACTCGTTCCAGGTCCTGTCGCGGGACGGCGTGCTGCCGCCGGCACAAGAGCTCGGCTGGAAGGACGTGGTGCTGGTGCGCCCCTTCGAGACCGTACGCATCATCAAGCGATTTCGCGACTACGCGGATCCGCTGAGCCCGTACATGTTCCATTGCCACATCCTCGAGCACGAAGACGTCGGGATGATGGGCCAGTTCGTGGTGGAGTAGAGAATGTGGCGCAGACGATTGCACCGGCAAGGACCCGCACTGCACCGTTCGCTGTACTGGGCGATGTTGCTTGCCATCGTGCTGTTGGCTCATGGGAACGCCCCGGCGCAGACGACCGGCCTGCTAGAGGGCGCAACGGTTCTCCAGTTTGACGGGACCGATGACCGCGTGATTGTTCCCTACGATGCTTCGTTCCCCACCGAGGTCTTCACCGCCGGCGCCTGGATCAAGCTCACACAGCCCAGCGGTAGAGCGGCCATCGTCGCTCGCGGGGAGGACGACAATTCGTTCAACCTGAGCTGGCAACTCTACGTTACCGGCGACGGGACTCTGGAGGTCATGCTCGAGGACACGCGCGAGAACAACTACTGCTATCCATTAAACGACTGCTTCCCGTCGGGTACGTGCGCTGTCAATGGCGATCTTTTCGTAGCCGATGATGCCTGGCACCACGTGGCTGTGGCGCGCCACTCATCGGCGGACCTGGCTCTCTACATAGACGGACAAAGGCGGGCGAGTTGTCAGGGAACCGGCCTGCCTTCATCGAACAATTTCCAGGACCTGTCCATCGGCTGCACGTTCGGCACGATCGGCCCGCCCCCCGGAGGCGTGGAGCCGCCGACCTGGTTTTTCCCCGGACAGATCGACGAGCCTGCCATGTGGAACGTCGCTCTCACCGATGCTGAGATCGCGGACGTCCACAGGCTGGGGGTGGATCCTCTCTCGTCCGGCCTCGTCGGCTACTGGGCTTTCGACGAGGGTGCAGGGCAGGCCCTCGAAGACTTGTCGCCCGCCCAGAACCACGGCTTTCTCGGAGAGAGCCGCGACCCGGACGGGGCCGATCCGCTGTGGGTCGAGGACAGCACTGTCGGTGGTCTGACCGTCGAGCCGAAGCTCGACTTCGGGGAGGTCGAAATCGGTGCGGGTGCGTTGCAAAGGGTCACCGTCACCAACCAAGCACCCCAGGATGTCGACATCTTCACGATCAAGCTCACCGGCGGCGGCCGATCGCAGTTCACTCTGCCGAACCGCAGGGACACCTGTTCGAGCGCCGTCTTGGCCCCTCAGCAGTCCTGCGATTTCCGGGTCCGTTTCGAGCCCACCGCGACGGGGCTGCAGCGGGCCAAGGTCGTCATCGTGTCCAATGACCCCAACGGCAGCAAGACACGAGTGAAGTTGCGCGGTGCGGGCGTTGCGTCCGCTCCCAGTGAGTGACGGTGCACATTCGTCAGCTCGGCGACACGCGGCCGGGTGGTTCACGATTCCGAACCCTACCCAGAGTACGTACATGTAGACTCTCAAGCTCGCCGGCCGAAAGGAGATCTGACATGGACTGGTGGATTTGGATACTCGTCGGGCTGGGGCTGCTGGCCCTCGAGGTCATGGTTCCGGGCGGTATCATCCTGCTGTTCTTTGGTGCCGCTGCTGTCGTCGTGGGGGTACTGGTCTCGCTCGGTATCGGCGGCCCCGTGTGGTTTCAGTGGGCCGTGTTCTCGGTGCTCTCGGTGGCGTCCCTGCTCATGCTTCGCGGGCCGATTCTACGAAGGTTGGAAAGAACTGAAGACGCTGCTGGGCATGTCGACTCGCTGGTGGGCAAGTCGGTGGTCGTCGCCGAGGACATCGCTCCCGGCGCCGACGGCAGAGCTGAGCTTCGCGGCACTTCCTGGGGTGCGCAGAACGTAGGCGCAGAGGCTCTTGCCCAAGGTGACAGGGGTGTAGTTGAGTGGGTCGACGGGTTGAAACTCTATATACGGAGGAGCCAGGCGTGAGCATGACAGTCTTCGTTTTCACCGTTTTTGCAGCTTTCGTTGTCATCGTTATTACCAAGACGGCGAAGGTCGTTCCACAACAGAACGCCTTCATCGTCGAGCGGCTGGGCAAGTTCCACAAGACGCTCGAACCGGGATTCCATATCCTCCTGCCGTTCCTCGATGTGATTCGCTACCAGCACGGTCTCAAGGAGACGGCCGTCGACATTCCGGAACAGATCTGCATCACGCGCGACAACGTGCAAGTCGGCGTTGACGGGGTGCTCTACCTCAAGGTCATGGATCCGAAACGCGCCTCCTACGGTGTGGCCAACTACATGTTCGCGATCAGCCAGCTCGCCCAAACCACCCTGCGCAGCGAAATCGGCAAGATCGATCTGGACCGGACCTTCGAAGAGCGCACCACGATAAACATCCGGGTCGTCGAAGAAGTGGACAAGGCCTCCGAGCCCTGGGGGATCAAGGTGCTGCGATACGAGATCAAGAACATCACTCCGCCGCAGGACGTCCTCGCCGCAATGGAAAAGCAAATGCGCGCCGAGCGGGAAAAGCGCGCCGTGGTGCTGACCTCGGAAGGCGAGCGTGATGCGGCAGTCAACGAGGCGGAAGGCACCAAGCAGCAGGTCATCAAGGCTTCGGAAGCCGCCAAACAAAAGCAGATCAACGAGGCACAGGGCGAAGCCGAGGCGATCCTCGCTGTTGCCGCCGCGACTGCCGACGGGATCACTCGTGTCGCCGAGGCGATTGGTGCCCCCGGCGGTCCGGAGGCGGTGCAGCTGAAGGTCGCGCAGGATTACATCGAGAAGTTCGGAGAGCTGGCCAAGACCAACAACACCATGATCCTGCCGGCGAGCGTCGCCGATGCGGCTTCGATAATAGCCACCGCGATGAGTGTCATTAACCAGGGCAAGGGCGCTGCCGGCCAGCCTTAGCGGATCATGCACTTGCGACTCATAGCAGCGCTCCTCGTGATGGCCGTGAGCGGTCCGGTGTTTGCCCAGGGCGCCGGGATCGTCCTGGTCGATGATGCCGAGAGTGTCTTGACGAGGCGTCAGCAGGCGATTCTGATGAACGCCCTGCTCAAGGAGAAGCAGCGAACGATCTTGCCGCAGGTGATGCGAGAGAACGGAATCGACATGTGGATCGTCAACGAGGGCGACGGTCCCCTCTACGTCTCGCTGCTGCAATCGGAAGCGGATGGCGCCGTGCTGGAGACCCCCTCCCACCTGGTCTTCTTCGATAGAGGCGAAGCGGCGGGCATCGAGAGCCTGATGGCAGAAAGCGACGATCTTGCCGGAATCGTCAGAGCCAGAGACCCTGCTCGAATCGCCATCGGCGGCGGACGCAGCCGCCGGAACCGCAGTGCCGCCTCAGAGTCAGAGCTCGCAGAGATGACGCGACGGCTCGGCGAGAATCTTGCTTCCCGCGTCGTGCCGGCAGCAACGCTCGCCAATCACTGGCTAGGAACTCGCACCCCCCGGGAACAGAGTGTCTTCAAGCAGGTTCTCCGGCTGGCCCACGAGATCATCGCCGAGGCCTTCTCCAACAAGGTGATCGTCCCCGACGTCACGACGACCGATGACGTCAACTGGTGGATCCGGCAGCGATACGCAGACCTGGGGCTGGGAACCGTCGACCATCCCACCGTCACGGTTCAGAGGAGCAAGGCCGAGCGCGCCAAGTACGACGACGACGACGAGTACTTCAGGGTCTTCGACGAACGCTTCGTGGACGATCCGTCACCCAGGGTGGGACTCAATCTCATCATCCGGCGAGGAGACCTCATCTTCTGTGATACGGGCATCATGTACTTGGGTCTGTACACCGATACGCAGCAGTCTGCCTACGTCCTCAAAGGGGGCGAAGACGAGCCTCCCGAGGGGATCCAGGAAGCTCTGCGGCACATCATCCGCTTCCAGGACCTGATCGGCGAGGAGATGCACCCGGGCCGCAGCGGCAATGAGATCGGCATCGCGGCGGTCGAGCGAGCCCGGGCGGAAGGCATCCAGGCAAAACTCTATGCGCACTCCCTCGCTTACTACTTCATGCGCTACGGGCTGCTCGGCCGGTTCTTCTCCGACGAGGTGCACTCGGCCGGGTCTGGTCTGAGCTCGGGACGCGGTAGAGGCGATGGAGGCAGCCCGCTGCGCTACGACACGCTGTTCGCCCTGGAGCTGGACATCGAATACGAAGTGCCCGAGTGGGATGGTCAGCGCGTCGTGTTTTTCTCGGAAACAGGCATGACCTTCACCCCGGATGGCATGGAATTCCCCGGCGGTCGCGAAACCGAGTGGTACGTGATCCGATAGTCACTGTGTCGGTCCATACCAACTGCGATGAGCGCGTGCCCAGCTGCCCCGGGTAGCTTGCCGCGACCGGGCATCACGTGTAGGATTGGCAGTCGTCTTAGTAGAGTGCTAGCGGAGTCCAACTCAAAGCGCTAATTCCGCGCGGACTCGCTGCCAGCAGACGAATTGACAACCAACAGCGTCTGCAATCACCCACTTCACAAGGAGCTCACAGTCAATGGCGAAGAAGAAGAGTGTCGGCGTGCGTCCTCTGTACGACCGGGTTCTGCTCCGTCGTTTGGACGCCGCCGAAGAGGTTAGCGGCGGCATCATCATCCCCGACACCGCCAAGGAGAAGCCGCTCGAGGCCGAGGTCGTGGCAATCGGTCCGGGCAAGCGGCTCGACGATGGCTCGACCGCCGAGATGTCGGTTTCGGCCGGCGACACCGTCCTGGTCGGCAAGTATGGGGGGACGGAAATCAAGCTCGATGGCGTCGACCACCTGATCGTCCGCGAGGACGAGATCCTCGGCGTAGTCGGCTAACGCAGGCACTGAACTCTTAACAGGAGAGACACACCATGGCCAAGCAGGTTGTCTTTGGCGAGCAGACGCGGCAGGAAATCCTCCGCGGCATCAACAAGCTCGCTGATGCCGTCAAGGTGACGCTGGGACCCAAGGGTCGCAACGTCTTGTTGGACAAGAAGTTCGGATCGCCCACCATCACCAAGGACGGTGTGACCGTTGCCAAGGAGATCGAGGTAAGCGAGCCGACCGAGAACATGGGCGTGCAGCTCGTCAAGGAGGTTGCCAGCAAGACCTCCGACGTTGCCGGCGACGGCACCACCACGGCGACCGTCCTGGCGCAGGCGATTTTCCGTGAAGGCGCCCGCAACGTTACTGCCGGTGCCGACCCGATGGCGCTCAAGCGCGGCATCGACAAGGCTGTAATCGCGACCGTCAAGTACATCTCGACGATATCCAAGCCGGTCAAGGGCGAGATGATCGCCCAGGTGGGCACGATCTCGGCAAACAACGATGCGGAGATCGGCGAGATCATTGCCGAGGCGATGGAGCAGGTGGGCAAGGATGGCGTCATCACGGTCGAGGAAGCTCGTGGTCTCGAGACCACGCTCGAGGTGGTCGAGGGAATGGAGTTCGACCGCGGCTACCTGTCGCCATATTTCGTCACCAATCCCGAGCGCATGGAGACTCTTCTCGAGGATGCGCTGGTGCTCATCCACGAAAAGAAGATCTCCAGCATGAAGGACTTGCTGCCGTTGCTCGAGCAAGTCTCGCGCGCCAGCCGTCCGCTCCTGATCCTGGCGGAGGATGTCGATGGTGAGGCTCTGGCGACCCTGGTGGTCAACAAGATCCGCGGAACGCTCACCGTCGCCGCGGTGAAGGCGCCCGGCTTCGGCGATCGCCGTAAGGCCATGCTCGAGGACATCGCCATCCTTACCGGTGGTCGGTGCATCTCCGAGGATCTCGGCATCAAGCTCGAGAACGTCAACATGGAGGACCTCGGTCAGGCCCGTAAGATCGTCATCGACAAGGACAACACGACGATCGTCGAGGGCTCCGGCAAGGCCGCCGACATCAAGGCGCGCGTCGATCAAATTCGCACCCAGATCGACAACACCACGTCCGACTACGATCGTGAGAAGCTCCAAGAGCGCTTGGCGAAGCTGGTTGGTGGCGTGGCGGTGATCAACGTGGGTGCCGCGACCGAGACCGAGATGAAGGAGAAGAAGGCTCGCGTCGAGGACGCCATGCACGCTACCAAGGCAGCCATCGACGAGGGAATTGTTCCCGGCGGCGGAGTCAGCTTGCTCCGCGCCCAAAAGTCCCTCAACAACATCAAGGGCTCGGACGATGAGGTGCTCGGGGTAAGGATCGTGCGGCGGGCGCTCGAGGAGCCCCTGCGGCAGATCGTCAACAACGCCGGGCTCGAGGGCTCGGTGGTGGTGGAGAAGCTGCGCAGCAAGAAGCAGTCGATCGGCTTCAACGTGGCGACGATGGACTACGACGACCTGGTCGCAGCTGGTGTCATCGACCCGGCGAAGGTAACCCGCACCGCGTTGCAGAACGCCGCGTCGGTGGCCGGCCTCCTGCTTACCACCGAGGCCATGGTGACCGAGATCCCGGAGGAGGAGAAGGCGGCTCCCGACATGGGTGGCATGGGCGGAGGAATGGGCGGCTTCTAGTCTTCGACCCGTTTAGCCGATCACAAGATCACACCGGGCCCGGGGCGTATCCGTTTTCGCCCCGGGCCCGATTGTGTTCGTCGATATCGGCACCAACTGCTCGACGGTCGAGTCGTGTTCGGCGCGCTGCCGTAATTCCTACTGCACCACGAAACGTGTCGATCACCACGCCGTTGCTGTCTACGGCCTCCACGGTGATCGTTCCACCGTCGACATTCACTCGCATGTAGTGGTGAATGCTCGCTCGTGTCACGTCGAGCCATAGCCCGAATCCAGGCCGTGCTCGACACGATTGTTGGCCGGAATGCTCGTGGACCACGTTACGGTCGCCGAGCCTTCTGTCACGGCCGCGACCAGCATGTTGCTCACCGTCAGCGGCCCGTCCGTCACCTCGTCTGCTCCAACGTCCCACGGATCGGCGCGCACCTCACCCTCGATGTCGTCCTCGAAGGGGTTGAAGCCGTCGGCCGACAGGTTCATGCTGGCGTTCCAAGCCGTGACGTCGGTCAGAGCCAATCGGTAGTCTGCGGCGTCGGGATCGCGGAACTGAACCGCGACACCGCTGACCGAGTTGGGTCCGGGCGCGTCGCCGGCAAGATCGCAGATGTTCTGGTCAGTCGAGGGCGGTTACAAGCTCACCGACGGTCTGTCGCTAGGGTATGAGCTCCAGCGCCTCGACCTCGACCTCGACCCCGATCAGGAGAGTACCTCAGCGTGGCACCGCCGAGTTCGGCGAGCGCTCCGACCAGGGCGACACCCTCTTCGTCAAGGCGACGGCGGTCTTTTGAGGTCTCGGCGCGCGCTAAACACGCCCTGGTCCTACCGGGGCAGCATCTTGTCCGTAGTGGAGGTTCTTCGCCGGGCAAGGCTCCGAACGAGGAGTTGCTCGCGGACGGCTCGATGCGCCTCGTCGAAGGCTGAGTCCGTGTGGGTGGAGGCAGCAGCATCGGAGTTGGCGATGGAAATCCGCCCGAATCGCCGCCTGCCGACGACGCACGGCCGATCGTCGGGGGTGAACAGCGCCCACTCGATCGGATCGTCCAGGGTGTTGTAGCTATAGGCATAGCCGTGCGGCCAGCGATTCACGGTGATCGCTTCGATGTCGCGGGCCGGGTCGAAGCCCCCACCCTCGAGCATTCGACCGAGCTGGTCGCGGATGTTGCGCTCGAAGGTCTCGAAGGTGGTGGCCAGCAGATCCTCTCGCCCGATGCGATGTTGCTCCTTCTTCGGGTGTCCGGGAGCGCAAGGCATCCTGGACATGTGCAGGATCATCGGGTCGTCAGCCGATCTGGAGGGTTGGTAGTCACCGAACTGGATGGAGCGGCCCAGGTTCACCCCGGTGTGGTACATCCCCGGAGCGGTCACCCGTGAGATACCCAGGTTTGTGAAGGCCGTCCAATTTCGGATGAGAACGTTGGTGTAGACGAGCGGCATCTTGACGCCATACATGAGCGCCACCTTCTGCTCGTCGGACATCTCCGGGCACAGGTGCGGGATGACCCCGTTGTAGCACCCCATCACACAGTGAGCCGCCCGTACCTTCTCGGCCTTGCCGCCGCGCACATAGGTGATCTCGACCTCGCGAGCGGTGTCGGGATCGCCCAGGTGGCGGACAGATACGGCCATGCTGTTGAGGCGGATCCGGGCGTCGGAGCCCTCGCGGTCGATGCGGTCGTACCTCAGGCGTGACGTCATCGAGTCGTCCAGTGAGGTGCCCGGAAGCGCGTCGGGAATCATGGCGCGCACCATCAGCCGGGCGACCGTCGCGTTGCCGTCGGGAAACACGATGTTCGGTCCTTCGTCCCACTCGTCCTCGCGCCCGTGTTGGCCGCCGCCGATGTGTGCGAGGGGGCCCACGGGTGAGAGGGGCTCGAGGTTCATTCCTTGGAAGCCGGGATAGCCCTGCACCCATCCATAGAGCGCCGGATGGCCGTCGATACCCACACAGAAGCTGCCCTTCGGGCGGTCATCGAAGAAGGCGATCACATCGGGGTGAACCTTGGCCAGATCGACGAGGAAGTCCCGATAGCTCATTCGGGCCAAGCGCTCCTTCTTGTCCGCATCCGACAGTCCGGGCATATAGTCCGGGTTCGCACCGTCGTCGTAGAGCCGCACGATGTCCCTCTGCGCCTCTGGAGACATCGGGGTCTGGGCGAGCCAATCTGCCCATCCACCGGATTGCCCGCCGCGTCCCATCACCAGCCGATCTTCACCGAACACCTCTTCGGCGAAGAACGTGGCGCTACCGAGGCCCAGCGATCGGTAGAACCTCCCACCCGCGGTGCTGGTGGCATCTGCACTGTCGATGTCGATGCCGAGCGCGGCGAGGAGCGTCCTGGAGACGGCGCTGTAGTGACCCACGGACTCCATGTACGACGTGCCGCCGTTGAGCATCAACGTACGGCCTCGATAGGTCATCTCGTTGCGCTTGGCATGACCGCCGAAGTCATCGTGGTTGTCGAGCACCAGCACCCGTGCGCCGCGGCCCGCCGAGGTCAGGAAGAAATAGGCCGCCGAGAGCCCGCTCAGCCCCCCTCCGACCACCACCATGTCGTAGCTCTCGCGCGTGTCGGTGGCATCGGTCCAGCTATTGCCGTCGCGGAGCGCATGGCCGGCCTCGAAGGAACCGGGGTGACTGCCGCGCATTCCAGTCAGGGCCGGTGGGTAGTAGTCCTGCCCCAGGGACGGGTAGGGCGCACCTTCACGCGCCGACAGCCAGCCAGGTGCGATGAGCGACCCGCCGATCGCAACCCCCACACCATTGATGAAGTCGCGTCGACTGATGTCCCGGTGCATCCCGAGATCACGATCCTCACGTCTAGACATAGCTCCTCCAATTCTCTAACGCGGCAACCGCGCGGAACAAGATTTCGAGTCGGGTATCTATGGTTTCCGAGGCTTGCGGTAACCCCTGAGAACACGCCGCATCGGCCGATCGGACATACGCGCCTGAGACTTGTGGCGGTGCAGATCGTTGCACAGAGTGCACTACGGTACTACAGGGATGCCGCGAATGGGGTGCACGAAATGGTGCAACGAGAATCGGCGGCTGACGGCGCGGTATTCTCCTTCTCCGCTAGAGACATTGAGAATCCGAATGGAATGATAGCTTGTGCTCCGTGACGAAAACCTCACAGAACATCGCTGTCATCGGTGCTGGTATCAACGGCCTGGTCGCGGCCAACTACCTGGTGCGCGCTGGGCACCAGGTCACCCTGCTCGAGCGGGTTGGGGGCGCCTGTGTGTCGGAAACAGTCGAGGTGCAGGGCATCCGGCAAGAGTACCCTCTCGGCGCTACGACGCTGGGGCTGATGCAGGACTTTGTCTGGTGGGAGACGGGTCTGGCGGATCGCTTGCAGGGCAGGGCAGGCAGCCATCCGGACCTGGTGTTCTTCCCTGGCATCGAACAGCCCACCCGGATCTACCGTGATGCGTCCGAGGCGGCCCGGGAGTTCGCCGACAGGTGGGGAGAACAAGGTGATCTGGCGGCCTACGCGCCGATAAAGATCGGGTGGTGCGCTTTCTGCAAGCTGGCTATCGAGCCGGTCAGCCGCCCAGCGTTGAGAAAACGGTTGCAGAGTTGGGGGCAGACCTGGCCGCGCTGTGGATCACCGGGAGCGCCAGGACGCTATTGGATCATTACCTGAGCGCCGAGCGTACCAAGCTGCACATTGCCATGAGCGTCACGGAAAGCGGTCCGGTATCCCTGTCCGAGCCCCACTCTGCATTCATTATTCCGATGATGAGCTCCGGCTCGGTATTCGGCGGCTACTACGGCTACGTGCGGGGCGGCATCTGGCAGATTACGCGTGAGCTCGGCCGAATCAACCAGGAACTGGGGGTGGATCTCGTGTTGTCCTGCACGGTGCACGAAGTGGACACCAAGACCGGCATCGTGCGCTATGGGAATTCCTCCGGCCCGCAGACGCTCCACTCGGACCACGTAGCGTTTGCTACCGATCCTCAAACCGCCGCGCGCCTGACCGGTGATCCGGCGCTAATCCAACACACCGCCCAGGAACGGGTGCTTGGCACTGCCGGCAAACTCAACCTCATGTTCCGCAATCCTGTGCAGTGGAAACACGGCGGTGAGAATCCGGAATCCGACTCGGCTTTCCGCTACATGTTCGCCGTGGACACGATGGCAGGCTCTGAAGCAGCGACCCTGGCGGTCGTAGATGGGGAGGAGTTCGCCCCGGGCTACTTCCAGGTTTATTGCGAAGGCGCAGCCATGCGTCACATCGGCCTCGTCGAGGCCTATGACCGGCTGACGGTGTTCTTCAAGAATCTCGCGCTGGCGCAAACCGGAGAACAACTCGCCGGGGTGGAAGCCGAGGTAAAGGAGATCATCCTGAGCTTTATCGCCAATCCCGAGGATTGCGTCTGGACTCGGCTGCTCACACCTCGGGACCTGCAGCAAACCTTCGGATTTTCAGGTGGCAACATTGAACACACCATGCTCGTCGAGGGGCAAAGTTACTTCGATCGACAATATGCCGACGATGCGAACCGGCGCTTCTACCAGTTCGGGGAGTTCGAGAACGTGTCCATCTGTGGCTCCAGCACCTACCCCTGCGGCTCGGTAGCCGGAACCCCCGGCTACATGTGCGCCAGCGAGTTGCTGCGCCAAATGGGGACCTAGCAGGCCGTGGTGGAAGTGTGGTGGGTCTGGTTACGGCGAGTTGGGGCCAGATGCAAGGCGGCCTGCTAGAAGCGATGTCTCTCCCCAATCCCAGCCCCGACGGCGCCCTGTCTCATGAGATCGATGGGGCTCGGGGTGCGGCGATCAGGTTCGCTCGGCCCACGGATACTGGAACTCGGGACGGATGACGTCGGTCACCAGCTCTCCGACGGCGCGGTGTGCCTGATCGAAGGCCGCTTGTGTCAAGCAGACCGCTGCCGCGTCGGAGTTGGCAACGGTGATGCGCCCGAACCGCTTGCGACCCTTTACCCACGGTGCCTGATCGTACGACCACTCCGGATCGTAGAGATCGTTCGCTCCTCCGGCATAGCCATGCGGCCAGCGGTTGACGGTGATGGCAGCGATGTCGCGCGCCGGGTCGAAGCCTCCGCCCTCCAGCACTCGGCTCAACAGCTCTCTGATATTACGCTCGTATGTTTCGAACGTGGTGGTCTGCAGCTCCTCCCGCCCCGCCCGGAATTGATCCCGGGCGGTGAGCCCCGGTGCGATGGGTGAACGTATCAGGCGCAGGAACATCGGCTCGTCCGGCGTATGGGCGCACTGGTAGTCGCCCAGGCTGACGCCCCAGTCCAGGTCGATCGATTCGTAGTAACTGCCGGGGCAGTGAACGCCCGACACACCGAGCTTGTGAAAAGCCTTCCAGTCGCGCACCACGACGTTGCTGTAGACGAAAGGTCGCCGCACCGCCATGTGCAGTGCCTCTTTCTGCTCGTCCGGCAGCTCCGGGCAGAGATAAGGAATCATCGAGTTGTAGCAAGCGAGTACGCAGGTCCCACCCCGCACACGGTAGGCCTTGTCGTCCCGAACATAGGTGACCTCCACTTCGCTTGCTGTCCGCTTGTCGCCCACGTGCCGCGCGCCTACGACGGTGCTGTTGAGGCGGATGCGGACCCGATTTCCGGATTCATCGAGCGCCGCGTAGCGAACCGGGGTCGCCACCGAGTCCTCCATGGTGTGTCCCGGCAGCGCTTTCGGGATCAGCCAGCGGACGATGAGTCGTGCGACGCCGGCATTCCCGTCGGGGAAGTGGATGCCCTGCAACGGGTTCTCCTCCTCACCCAGCCAGTTTCTGTCGGGCCGCTCGAGCCCGAGACCGCCGAGCCCGGGAAACAAGCCGGAGCGCAGCGCTCCCCAGGCGCTATAGGAATCGATACCGGCGGCGCCATTCGGGTCACCGCGCCGGAGAAGATAGGGAATGACGCCCGGGTCCACTTTCGCGACCTTCAGAAGATAGTCCTGATAGCTGATCTTGCGCAGCCGCTCGATCTTCTGTTCCTTGGTCAAACCCGGAAGATAGTCGTGGGTGTCCTCGTGGAGCCGGACGATATCCTGTTGTACCGTTTCCGAGAGGGGGGTCTTGGCAAGGAACTCCGTCCAGGGCTGCATGCTGGCCGCAGCGCCGATGTAGCTGATCGAGCTACTCGGCTCACCGACGGCGAGTCGATCGACGCCGAACGTCTCCTTGTCAAAGAAGACGCCGCGTTGGAGACCCATCCTGCCGTAGAGGCCGCGATCGAAGTCCGGCAGCTTGCGGAAACGCTCGGCGTTGAGCCCGATGTCGTCGAGCAACGCCTTACCCTCCGGCGTGTAGGCCCCGGTGATGTAGACCGCGCCGCCATGACCTATCACCTGACGGTCGCCGACCCTGAACTCGTTTCGCTTGGCGTGCCCCCCGAAGTCGTCGTGGTTGTCTAGAACCAGGACCTTGGATTCCGGCAAGGCCTTGCGGAAGTAATACGCTGCCGCCAGCCCGCTGAGCCCGCCACCGACGACGATCAGATCGTAGAGCTCGCCGGTCTCCTCGGCTCGGTCCCAGGTCTTGCCGGTCCGCATCTCATGAGCGACTTCGTAGGAACCCTCGTGGCTGCCACGCAGCCCGGTCAATGCCGGCGGGTAGTAGTCGGGTGAGCTCTGTGGCAACGTCGCTGCTTGGGATCGGCGCCCGGCGCCGGCCGCCGCCGGCGTTCCAGTGGCTGGAGTGGCTGCGGAGAACAACGTGCCACCGATCGCTACACTGGCGCCGTTAAAGAAATCGCGCCGCGTGATGTCGCGATCCATCCCGAGCTCTCGACCCGTCTTTTTCATCGTTTTGCTCCTCTAGAAGCCTGATCGTGACTGCGGCGGCCCGGCAAATGCCGGGATCAGGTTCGCTCGGCCCACGGGTACTGGAACTCGGGACGGATGACGTCGGTCAACAGCTCCTGCACCGCCCGGTGTGCCTGGTCGATGGCGGCGTGGGTCAAGCTGGTGGCGCCGGCGTCGGAGTTGGCCACCGTGATGCGACCGAAGCGCTGACGGCCGCGAACCCAGGGCACCTCGTCATATCCCCATTCGGGGTCGTAGAGGTCGTTGGCGCCGCCAGCGTAGCCGTGCGGCCAGCGGTTCGCCGTGATGGCCTCGATGTCGCGTGCCGGATCGAAGCCGCCATCCGCCAAGGCACGGCCCAGTTGATCACGAATATTGCGCTCGAAGGTCTCGAACGAGGTCGACTGCAACTCCTCGCGGCCGGCACGGAACTGCTCGCGGGCCGTCAACCCAGGGTGGATCGGGAAGCGCTGCAGGTGCAACACCATCGGATCCTCGGGCGTCTGTGCGCACTGGTAGTCGCCGAGGCTTCGGCCGTAGTCCAAGTCAATTACCTCGTGGTATCCGCCTGGGCTGTAGATGTTCGCCACGCCGAGCTTCTCGAAGGCCTTCCAGTTCTGCAACACGACGCTGGTGTAGACAAGCGGCCTGCGCACGGCCATGTGCAGGGCTTCCTTCTGCTCCTCCGGAAAGTCGGGACAGAGATAGGGAATCATGGCGTTGTAGCAGGCCATTACGCAGGTTGCGCCGCGCGCACGGTGCGCCTTCCCGTGGCGCACGTAGGTCACCTCGACTTCGCTGGCGGTGCGGCGCTCGCCGACGTGGCGGGCGTTGACCACCGTGCTGTTGAGCCGGATGCGAACCGGGCTTCCGTCCTCGTCGATGGCGGCATAGTTGACGGGCGTCGCCACCGAGTCTTCCATCGTCGTGCCCGGGAGAGCCTTAGGGATCAGCCATCTGACGATCAGCCGGGCAACCGCGGCGTTGCCGTCGGGGAAGTGGATGCTGTTGCCGAAGTCGTCGCCGGGGCCGAGCCAGCTCTGCGGCGGTCGTTCCACCCCGAGCCCATCGAAGCCCGGGAACCACCCGGTGCGGAGGGCGCCCCAGGCACTACAGGAGTCGATCCCGGCCGAGCCATTGGCGTCGCCCCGCCGCATGAAGTAGGGGATCACCCCCGGATCCGCCTTCACGACCTCGAGCAGATAGTCCTGATAGCTGATCTTACGTAACCGCTGTTTCTTCTCTTCGAGCGACAAGCCAGGGAGGTAGTCGCGCTTGCCCTCGTAGAGTCGGAGCATGTCTTTCTTGACGTTGTCGGACAGCGGCGTCTTGGCGAGGAACTCCTCCCAGGTGAGCGAGCCGGGTCGGGCTGGATCGGAGCTCCGCCGCGGCCTCCCGACCACTAGCCGATCCTCGCCGAATGTCTCGCGGTCGAAGAACACGGCCGGACGCAGGCCCATCCTCCGGTAGAGGCCGCGGTCTGACTCGGTGGTCGCCAGGTAACGCTGTTTGTCGATGCCGATCTCCTCCAGCAGCGCCTTGGCCTCGTACGTGTAGCTGTTGGCGCCGTGGATCGACATCGTGCCGCCGAAGCCGATCACCTGGCGGCCGTTCACCATGAATTCGTTGCGCTTGGCATGGCCGCCGAAGTCGTCGTGGTTGTCGAGCACGAGCACTTTCGATTCAGGGAGCCCTTTCTTGAAAAACCACGCGGCGGCCAGCCCGCTCAACCCTCCCCCCACGACAATCAGATCGTAGCTCTCGCCGGTGTCCTCCGCCTCGTCCCAGGTCTTCCCGTAACGCATCTCGTGCGCGACCTCGAAAGACCCCTCGTGGCTGCCGCGCATCCCGGTCAGCTTTGGCGGGTAGTAAACCCCGGACTCGGGCGAGGCCTGCGCCGACGGTGTTCGGGCGGAAGAGGTACTGGGCGGCTCCGCCGCGGCGGCCTTGGCACCCGGGAGCACCGCCGCACCGATCGCGCCCGCGCCGCCGATCGCTGCGCTGGTGCCGTTCAGGAAGTCGCGCCGGGTGATCCCCCGGTCCATCCCCAGGTCGCGGTCGGACTTCTTCATGCGCCCATTCCAGTCTTCGCGCACTCGGGTTGACGCCTGCATCGCGTTGATCCGCTACTCATGAGCGGACCGGTCAGGACTGTCGGCTAGTGGCTCGCCCGAGTGGCTGTGATCGCGACTCCCTAGACCTAGCAGGCCGTGGTGAAAGTGTGGTGGGTCTGGTTACGGCCAGTTGGGGCCAGATGCAAGGCAGCCTGACACAGGCGATGCCCAAGCCATCGTCGAGGAAGGCCAACGCCGCAAATGGCCCCAACTCGCCGTAACCCTTCGGGCGACAGGGGGTTGCGCGCGTATGCTGCGTCGTTCCTCGTCAACGATGGTGTAACCATCGCCTCCTCCTCTCTCCTTGCCTGCACTTCGCAAGACCCTGTTGCCAGACCCACCACACTTTCACCACGGCCTGCTAGGGTCATACTCTCACTCCCGCACACCGGATACCATACGCCGGATTCCGGTCGCTTCCGGAGCAGCACGAACATCTATTGGAGGAGAGGATGAGCGCTTTCGACAACGCCAGGAAATTCTTCAAGGCTTGTGACGCAGCAACGGGATGGGAGTCTTGTAAGGAGTATGTCGCTGACGGTGCGACGTTCGCCGCGCAGAGTGAACCTCTGGTCGACATACACACGGTCGAGGCTTACTGCGAGTGGATGGCTGGCTTTGCCAACGTGACAGTTCCCGGCGCGACCTACGACCTACACACCTCTTCTTATGACGAGGCGACGAGAAGCGCGGTTTTCTTCGCCACGTACCACGCCACGCATACTGGCGACGGTGGTCCGGTCCCTCCGACCAACAAAGAAACGAACACGCACTATGTCTATGTAATAACCATGAACGAGAGCGATGAAGTGGAGCGCATGATCAAGATATGGAATGCCCCGTGGGCGATGAAGGAGCTCGGCTGGATGTAGAGCGGTCCATGCGGTCGACACCGAGCTGCGAGCGGGCCGCCTGCGATTGCCCCCAGCCCGCTCCCCTCATCGTGCGCTGGAGAAAACCGTGCGACGTAGCCTGATATTGAACGTTGTCTTGATCCTCCTCACTGCCGCCTGTGGCGGTAGTCAGCAAGCTGTGACGCGGCCCGAGCCGGCGCCTGCTGCCGCCAGCGACGAGCAGTTTCTGCTGACCTACCCGAACCTCGCGAATCCTGGCGGCGAGGTGCTGCTCGAGAACGAGCTTGTCGTGGTGCAACGGTTCGTCGTGGGTCCGGGCGAGTGGGAGGGGATCCACTCGCATCCCGGCAACCAGGTTTTCGTGCATGTCAAGGGCGGGCAATGGTCAGGCCGTAGAGGAGGAGGCGAGGCTACCTCCGGTGCCGCCCGTGAGGACGGTTCGGTGGGCTGGATGGAGCCGATCGCGCTCAGCGAGGGGCACGAATCCGGCAACACCGGCGATGCCCCGATCGATCTGATCTGGGTGACGCTGAAGAAAGATGGGCCGGTTGCCGCTGCCGACACGCAGTTTGTGTTGACCTACCCGAACCTGGCAGATCCCGACGGTGACGTGCTCCTCGAGAACGAGCGTGTCGTCGTACAACGGTTCAACCTCCGCCCCGGTGAGTGGGAGGGCATCCACTCGCATCCCGGCAACCAGGTCTACATCCACATCAAGGGAGGCATCTGGTCGGGACGCCGCGGCGGCGTGCAGCGCGATCCGTCACCGTTCTCGAAGACCGGCTCCGTCGGGTGGTCGAACGCGGTTCCCCTGAGCGCGCAGCACGAATCAGGGAACACCGGCGACACGACGATCGATCTGATCTGGGTGACACTCAAGTAACGTAAGATCGCGCTTACGCTTCTGCCGTCGAACTCGACCGATCGGCGCCTGCGGAGCCCCCTCCTGAGGAGCCCGCAGGCCGGTGACGATGACGCGCGCCGGGTCGGGCCATCGGCCTACATCGACCTAATTTCATAGACCCTGATGCTTGCGATGTATGGGTTTTCTTGTGCGATTCTTTCCGCCGCGTCGAGATCTTCGGCTTCGATGATATTGAAGCCGGTGATGGTCTCCATGCCCCACGGCAGATCTTCGGTTCCGCTTTTTGAGATCTCACGCCCACTGCTGAAACCGCCCTGGTCGAGCTGCTTGTCGGCGATCGACTCGAACCATTTTCCCCAGGCCTCCATGCGTCGAGCAGGAGCCCTCCATTGTCTGGAGTTTTGCCACCGGCGGGCGGGTGCTTTCCTCGCCGGCGGTGATCGGTGACAGGGTCTATTTCGGCAGCGACGACGGCGCCCTTTACGCGGTCGACATCGAAACGGGTCGTGAGGCGTGGCGCTTCGAAACTGGCGGGCAGGTGCGCTCCTCGCCCGCGGTTGCCGACGGGCTCGTCTTCTTCGGTAGCTACGACGGTGTCTTCTACGCCTTGAATGCTGACTCGGGCGCACTCGTCTGGAGGTTCGAGCCCAGCGGCGAGCGCCGCTGGCGCGCCGCGAATCTCGATGGCATGACCCCGCAAGGAGAGGTGCACACCGACTCGTGGGATTTCTTCTTGTCGTCGCCGGTGGTCGCCGACGGTGTCATCTACTTCGGCACCGGCGAGGGGGTACTTTATGCGCTCGATGCGCATAGCGGTGCCGAGCGATGGGCGTTCGAGACGGCCGACACGATGCACTCCACTCCGGCGATTGCCGAGGGCACCGTCTACGTCGGCAATATGGAGAGTCGTCTCTACGCGGTGGACGCCATCACGGGCGAGGAGCGCTGGCACTTCCAGGCCGGCGTCGACCCCACCTATTACAACCAGCACGGCCTGCAGTCCTCGCCGGTCATCGCCAACGGCCGAGTCTACGTTGGCGGCCGCGACGGCGGCATGCACGTTGTCGACGCCCGTACCGGAGACGCCCTGTGGAAGTTCGACACCAGCGGGTCATGGGTTCTGGGCTCTGTCGCCATCTACGGTAACCGCGTCTACGTTGGCACCTCAGACACCAATATGTTGCGCGCGATCGACGCGACGACCGGCGAGGAGCTGTTCGGCGTTTCTCTGGCTACCTGCATCTACGCGTCACCGGCGATCGTCGGTGAGACCTTCTACATCGGAACCTGTGGCGGCCTCTTGTTCGCTATCGATGCGGTCAGCGGGGACGTCAGATGGCAGTTTCGTACGGACGCCAGCATGCAGGACACCCACGGCATCCTGCTGCCGGACGGCGGCTGGGATGCCGAGAAGCTCTTCGGCGGTGGGTACACGGTAGACAAAGCCGCCGCGGCGGTGGAGATGTTCCTCGACCTCGGCGCGTTCCTGTCCTCACCGGTGTTGCGCGACGGCGTGCTGTATGTGGGCAGCGCGGATGGGCATCTGTACGCTCTCGGCAGTCGCTGAACCGCCGGTGCGTTGATCGAACAGCTCGTGGTATCGAGGGAGGGCCGCAGACCAGTGCTCGATCACGCGGAGTACGTGGCGTGGCTCGCGAGGGCCGGCTGACGATGCTATGGGTAACCAGGCCCACCACACTTTCACCACGGCCTGTTAGGGATGTCCTTGCGCGGAACGCGCTCGTCGCTCATCGCCGCGTGGTAGACGAACGCTGCGACGATCACCGCGTTCTTCATCAGGTCGTCGATCGGCAGCGTGTCGAAGAAATCGAGGTTGGTGTGCCCGCCGGTGCCGCCCGCGCGGTCCTGCAGGAACTGGAAGCCTGGCAGGCCGGCGTTGTCGAACGACACGTGGTCGGTGCTACCCACCCCGGTCGACGCGATCGTGGTCATGCCGAGGTCGCGGAATGGCTCCATCCAGGCCGCGAAGGTCTGCCGCACATGTTCGTTGCCCTGCAGGTAGATGCCGCGGTACTGCCCCGGCCCGTAGTCCTGGTTGAAGTACACCGAGAACTTCTCGTAGGCCGGCGTCCGCCCAACGCTCGCGTCGGCCGGGTCGCCGAAGTGCTGCTTGACGTACTCGCGTGAGCCGAAGAGACCCTGCTCCTCTCCCGCCCACAGCGCAACGCGAATGGTGCGGCGCGGCTGCACGCCGAGCGCCGTGAGAATCCGGGCGGCCTCCAGCATCACCGCCACGCCCGACGTGTTGTCGGCGGCGTTGGGGCTCGCATGCCAGGTGTCGAAGTGAGCGCCGAGCATCACCAGCTCGTCGGCGAGATCGGAGCCGGGGATATCGCCGAGCACGTTGCTCGCCTGCTGGCGCGCTGCGCCGATCCGATTGCGGATCTCCACCTCGATCGCCACATCGATGCCGCGCTGCCGGATACGGACCATACGGTTGTAGTGCTCGGGTGTTACCGCGACGATCGGCAGCGACTCGAGGCTCTCGTCGCGTCCCCACATGTCGACCTTGGTGCCGGGCCGGGCAAAGCCACGGACCGCGCCCGGCCAGCCGCTGCGCGACTCGAGCATCAGCGTTGCGCCCTCGGCCTTGTAGAACGCCATCCGCTCGTCGTCGGTCAGCAGGTCCGGGTTTCGCGGAGTGCGAGGCCTCGGCCGCGGCGGGATGGCGGCGGCCCCGGCGATCTCCCGCAGCTCTTCGGTGGTCCGCCGCGGAACGCCCGCGTTCAGCCGTGCCAGGTCGATCACCGCCGGCGGGGTCGAAAGCACGGCCTTGCCACCGAGTCGGCCGCGCAACGGCTCGAGATCGCCCCGCATCCGCACGTCGGCGAGGACGACCTGCAGCCGGAGCCGACCCTCCGTGCCAGGTGTGTGCGTCAGCGGGTAGCCCACCATTGGCTGGTAGTCGGGCTCGATCATGTGCAGCGACACGTACTCGTTGTCCCAGCTCACGCCGTAGTCCATGAAAGGCTCGATGACTGTGTTGCGCAACCCGATCCGCTCCATCTCACCGATCGCCCAGCGCTGTGCCCGCTTCATGTCGTCGGACAGCGTCAGGCGCGCGCCGAGCACGTCGGTCATGTAGGAGAGGGTGTCGGCGAGTTGCGAGCGGTGGAATCCCTCCTCGCGGATGCGCGCAACCATCTCCTGATCGACTCCGGGTTGGCCCTGCTGCGCGGCTCCGATAAGCAGCAGCACCGCGGCGATCGGCACGATCGCACCTCTGTATCCGTTCAAGGTGTCCTCCTGCGTGGGGAACGTTGCCGGCGGCATTCTCGCACGCGCCGGTGCGCCACAACCGGTGGCGTATCCTCGATTGCATCGAGTGCGCCCATCGCGTTCTTTGATCCGTCCCGTAGCACCCGCGCGGCCATCGGCACGCCGGCTCAGCTATCCGCGGCTGATCGTGCACAATCAGTGGATCCCGGGCAGGTTCGAGCAAACCAGCGGCCCATGAATAGCAATCGGATTGCCGCCGAATTCGTGGAGGACTGATCGATGAGCGCTAGCCGGGCGATTGTAGCTTTGCTGGTCGCGGTGGGCTGCGTTGCTGCCGAAGTCCGACAGGAACCTCCCGCTCCGACCGGGGCACGTCCTCTCCAGGCCGTTGACGAGGACAAGCCCACGCACAACTGGCCTCGCTTCCTGGGGCCCGATTCCCTCCCCATCGCCGACAACCCGAGGCTGCCGGAGCGGTGGTCGACGAACGAAAACGTCGAGTGGGTGATCGAGGTACCCGGCGTCGGATGGTCTTCGCCAATCGTCTGGGACGGCAAGGTCTTCCTGACTTCAGCCGTCAGCGATCGGCCGATGAAGCAGCCCTCGTTGGGGACCGATTTCAGTAATGAGTACCTCGCGGAGCTGCGCGCCGAGGGTTTGTCGAGCGAGGAGGCCAACGACCGGCTCTATGAGCGCGATCGCGAGATGCCACACGAGGTCGTAATCGACCTGATGCTCTACTGCTTCGATCTCGCGAGCGGCGCGCGCCTCTGGGAGCGTCAGGTCTACCACGGCAACCCGCCGGGCGGGCGCCACCGAAAGAACAGCTTCGCGTCCGAGACACCAGTGACGGACGGTGAGCGCGTCTACGTCTACTTAGGACACCTTGGGCTCTTCGCCTTCGACTTGGACGGGAACCCGGTGTGGGCGACGCCGTTGAAGCTGTTTCAGAAGGTCCGGGATTTCGGCACCGGCGCATCTCCCGCGCTTCATGGTGACCGCGTGATCGTATTGAACGACAACGAAGAGCAGGGCTTCATCGCCGCGTTCGACAAACGGACCGGCAAGGAGCTGTGGCGCACGCTGCGCGACTTGGGCGAAGGGCGAAGGACCGGCTGGTCGACGCCCTTCGTTTGGGAGCACGAGCTGCGCACCGAGATCGTGACGGTCGGACCCCGCGCAGTCATCAGCTATAGCCTGGAGGGCGAGGAGCTGTGGTGGATGCACGGCATGGCGACCACGACCATCCAGAGTCCGTTCGTCTGGGGCGGCCACCTCTTCGTGACCTCCGGGTCCTCCGGACAGCAAAACAGGGCCATCGCTTCGATCCGTCCGGGCGCGTTGGGAGACATCACCCCGAAAGCGCCGGCGGACAAGAACGAGTATGTCGTCTGGTACAACCCTGTCGCCGGCGGCACGTATCTGCCGACGCCGATCATCTACGACGGCGCTTTGTACGTGCTCACCGAGAAAGGCATCTTCGCCCGTTACGATGTCGCGACCGGCGAGCGATTGTATCGCTCCCGCGTCGCACGGGGCGCCGGAGCGTTTACCACAACGCCGTGGGCATACAACGGCAAGATCTTCGCGATGGGCGAGGAAGGCGACACCTTCGTGATCGAGGCCGGCCGGGAGTACCGGCTGTCCCATATCAACGACCTGAACGAGTGGACGCTCGCCTCGCCCGCCATCGTCGGTGATCGCTTGCTCCTGCGGACTCAGAGCCGCCTGTACTCGATCCGCAATCAAGACTAGTGCTCCTGATCATAAGTACGGTGACGTTTGTGGCGCGCGCGACCGGGACGAATTGTAGGAGCGGCGACGAGGGCGATGCTGGGTGTATCGTCGAGGCGCCGCGACGCCCAAGGTGGCCGGTCCCGCGGCCACCCGGAGGGCAGGAGCGTTATGCGGGCGATCTCGGCGTCAGGGTTCGTCGAGGATGGCTAAGGCATCGCCTTCCTCACCCTTCCTTGATCTCGCCCGCATCTCGCTCCTGCAAACGTCACCGTACTTATGATCAGGAGCACTAGGGGCTCTTCCCCAGGAGACGTTTGAAGAAGAGCGACCGCGAGCTGGGCATGAGCCGGGAGATCAACCGTCGCGACTTCCTGGACGGAGCGAGCATGCCCGTCGAGCCCGAACGCAACATAGAGTTCACGACCGATGAGGGTGGGGTTCAGAACCGACCCCACGAAGTGGCTGGCCTTCTCGTCTCATCTTGTCAGCACCGAGTTGGTGAGATAAGAGTGGGTACTAACCACGGGGTCAGGTCGATCTCGGAAGTCGCGGCTAGGAACAAATGAGCTCGGCAAGAGCCATGAATACGACTAGTGGCCTGTAACAGATGATCGTTGCATATCGCAGATGGGATTTGCGGGTGAGATCAAGGAGCGGGGAGGAAGGCGATGCAGTGGGCATCGTCGACGAGGCGCAACGCCGATATCGCCCGCAACTGCCCATCTGTCCGGAGGATGGCGGCGAAATCGGCCCGTCTGCGGCGTTGCTCCTCCTCCACGATGGGCAAACATCGTCTCGTCGTCGCGCCTGGCATCCGGACCTATTTCGCCACCACGATATGCAACGATCATCTGTTACAGGCCACTAGTAATAGGCATCAGATCTGAACGGTGGACCCAAGACATGGTTCAAGACGCAGTCAAGTTCGCTCCAACAACGCAAAGGCCCCGAAGGCGATTAAGCGCTGTCTTGCGGTTGGCGAGCGCTGCCGCCGTTGCTGCTTTGATCGCCGCCTCGGCAAATGCCGCCGATCAAGCTGACACCCCACCGACCGGCCTCAGCGTCGAACGCGAGGTCTGCATGTGGCAGAGCGATGGAAAGAGGCTTGGCTGTGGTCCGGAATCCGAGGTGGACATGAAGCCGCCGGCTACAGGCATGCTGATATACGAGCTCAACCGGTTCCCGAACTCAGAGCCGACTGCTGAGCAGCAAGGGGCTGCCGATGAGCTGCTGGCAACGAGTGTTGCCAGTGCCAAAGCACACGGCTGGCTGGACTTGGAGCAGGCCCTAGCGGACGGCTACCAGCCCATGCCTGGGGATCGCTCGCACTACCTAAACACCGACTTCATCAACGATGAGCGTGTCCTTGATCCGCAGCGCCCCGAGTTTCTGATGTACTCCGGCGAAGCGCTAGGCAAGAAACTGCTCGCCTTCATGTTCATCGTGAACAGCCCGGAGGACGAAGGGCCGCAGATAGGTGGCCCGCTAACCCTCTGGCACTTCCATACCTGGTCAAGGGTGCGATGCTTCAACAATGGCAGGGCCACACACGTTCCAGCCCTCGCCGATGGAACGTGCGCTATCGGTACGCCTTCGTACCGCGGGCCGCAGATGATGCACGTTTGGTTTCTGCCTCATCCGGGGGGTCGCTTCGCGACCAGAATGGGCCTGCGCAGAGACGTACTCCAGAAGCTCCTCGCCGATCGGCCCTACTGAGAGCCACTGGGCACAGACGCTGCTGCGGCGCAAGACGCAGGTCATGCTTGCGGAGGACCTGCTGGAGAAGGGCGTCTGCGTGATCGCCTTCAGCTTCCCGGTCGTGCCTCAGGAGCAGGCGCGCATCCGCGTCCAGGTCTCCGCGGCGCACACCAAGGACGACCTGACCTTTGCAATCGAGCAGTTCGAGGCGGTAAGGAACGAGGCGGGCGTGTGAGGCGGTGGTGGCATGAGAGACAGTGTTGTCGCGTACCGGCTGGACAGGTGAGCTGGGCTGGGAGGTGTACACGACGATGAGCGACGTCGACGGGCCGGCGCTGTGGAATCACATCCTGGCGGCCGGGAAGAACTTCGAGATGGTCGGCACCGCGGTGGACTTCCTGGAGAGCCGCCGCATCGAGGCCGGCATCCTCAGCAACGGCAACGACATGACCCGGGCAGATAATCCTTTCCAGGCCGGGCTTGGTAAGTTCGTCCACCTCGACAAGGTTGATTTCATCGGCAAGCAGGCACTCGAGGTCGCCGACCAACGCTTGCTGCTGTATGGCATCAAGTCTACGGATGCTGCGCCCTACGGGCAGGTGATGGTCGATGGCCGCCAGGTCGGCCGCGTAACCGCCGGTGCCTGGTCTCCGTTTCTGCAGCACGGCGTCGGCTTCGCCCTCTTCGACGAGCCCGGTGAGTGGCTCGGTAAGCGGGTCGAGGTGCAGGATCTCGAGGGCGCGTCCCACTTCGGGGAGATCGTCTCGCTGCCGTTCTACGATGCGGACAAGAACATCCCTCGGGGCCTGGATCGGACGATTCCGGACATACCTGAATAGCCAATTCCCCTTGCTGGTCGAGGTGATCGGCGGGGTCGCGACAGTGCCAGCCGCCGTGGGAGAGTCGGGTGCGTGGCAGGGCCGGACGGGTCCCCCCCCTGCGGTACGATAGGATCGCAGCCGCATGGAGCGAGCGACGAGGTACAGGTACAGGTACAGGTACCGGAGCCGGATCCGATGAGTAGGAAGAGCGATAAAGCCGCTAACCTCGAGCGTCGTGGCGAACCGCCCGGTGACCGGCATCTCGCAGCAGTCCGACTACTTAGGCCGATGACTCTATGGACGCGAGCGCGCGGCGCGATCCTCTCGGGTAGCCTCTTGTTGGCTCTGGTGGGAACGATCGCGCTGACGGTGAGCTGCGACGCCGGGGACGACGGGAGCGGTGGATCCGCCGCTGGCGCCGACTGGGTGCTCACCGGCGGCGACATCGTGACGATGGACGACGGCAACCCGTCGGCTACTGCGGTCGCGATCGAGGACGGCGAGCTCACCTACGTTGGGGACGACGCCGGCGCTGCGGCCTTCGTGTCGAACGCGACGCGCACGGTCGATCTGGCGGGTCGTCTGGTAATCCCGGGCCTCATCGACGGTCACACGC
The DNA here is from genome assembly GCA_965205505.1 of Acidobacteriota bacterium. Classification (GTDB taxonomy): domain Bacteria; phylum Acidobacteriota; class UBA890; order UBA890; family WLXD01; genus DASCOT01. Next base: position 494,464 of record CBDBHB010000008.1, on the reverse strand, counting down.
ATCCGGGTTACATGGACCTCGAGGACTACGACGGGTCCGTCAGCGGCTCCAGCCGCGAGGAGTTCCTCGAATCGCTGCGCAACCACGTCGAGAGCAATCCAGGGGAGGGCTGGATCCGACTTTGCTGCTGGCCCAACGAGCTGTTCGTCGACGGGTCCAGGGGGCCGCACCGACGGGACCTCGACCGCATCGTTGCAGACCGGCCGGTGTGGATCGCCAGCCGCTCCTGGCACAGCAACTGGCTGAACTCGAAGGCGCTGGAGGTGCTCGGGATCGACGCCAGCACGCCCGATCCGCGACCCGGGGTCGCCATGTACGCTCGCGACGCCAACGGTGTTCCCACCGGTTGGGTCAAGGAGGGTGCGGGCTGGCAGCACCTAGCTTCGCAGTTCGACGTCGATACCGACGTGCACGAGGCCAGCGTGGTGGCGTTTCTGCAGACGCTGCTGGAGAAAGGCGTTACGATGGTCTACGAGGGCGGCAATTTCGGCTACGAGGACCACGTCTACGGCCTGCTGGCCCGTCTCGAACGCGCCGGCAGGCTGCCGCTGCGCTATGAGGGCACCTACCAGGGTACTGTCAAGTTAAGCCGATTCTTGCCCGCTTAGGCGCCTCACCCAGACCGCAAAGGCCCGAATACCAGGGGTTCCTGTCCTACGGGTCACGCGTTTCTTGCCGATTTCGACTTAACTTGACAGTACCGAGCGGATGGTCGCTCACTACCGAGCGGTAATTGGCGAGCGCGGCGAGGCGCAGGTCGTGTACACCTACTGACTCTACCGTCCCGGCCCCAGTAGCACCGCGTTGATAAACAGGAGCTGGGTTGCCTCGGTGTATGCCCGGTAGTTCGGATCCTCCGCGAAGGCGACGATTTGGCCTCGCCCGACTGGCTGGTGGATCAGGAACGCCTTGCTGGCGAGCTGCGGGCGGCCCTCGTCCCAGACGATGCCGCTCAGCAGCAGGTTGTCGAGCTCACCGTAGCGACCGACGTTGGTTCCGTCGTCCAGTTTGACGGGACGAAACACACGGGTTCCCTCGACGAGCACGCCGATCTCACCATCCGTGCCGGCTGCCAGCCAGTGATCGGTGTCGAGCACCACGCGCAGGATGGCGCCCGGGACGGATTCTGGCGACTCGTCCTCGGGCACGATCTCTTCCAGGTACTCGATCGGTTGCTCGGGTGTATCGCCTGCGTCGGGGTCATCGTCCTCGGCGCGGCCGCCGCGCCGCTCCGCCGTGGTTGCCAGCAGACCCGAGCGCGATGCCCAGCGCGTCGACTCGGCCAGCGTGATGATGGTTCCGCCTTCTCGCATCCATCGGTGGATCGCGTCGAGCATCCCGGAATCGACGGAGCCTTCATAGTCTCCGCTGGGAAAGACGATGACGTCGAAGTCGCTGAGCGCCGCCCGCCCGAGGCTCGAAGCGCGCACCGCGGTGGTGCGCACACCGTAGCGGCGCTCGAGCACGTACCGAGCCCAGCCAACCGAGTAGGATCTTCCTGGCGCGTCGTAGACCAGCATGACGCGCGGATCCCGCAGCGCCGAGACGCGCCGGCTTCCGAGCGACATGCCGTCGCGTACATAGGAGTCGTCGATGGCAACGACCTCGGCCCGGTGGGTCGCGGCGATTCGACCCAGCCGCTCCCTCAGATCCGGCCCGTTCTCCACCGTGCGGACGATCGCTGTTCCGACGGCGTACTGTCGGTCTCCGAGGGTGAACTCACCGCCGCCCGAGCGTACGCGGATACCCTCGCGAAGCGCCTCGGCGACCGTCGCTGCACCATTGGTGCCCCACGGAATCAGGTAGCCGACCTGGGCCGGTGGAAGCGTTGTGTCGGCTCCGATCGCGGGCGGCTCGGGCGTCATGGCGCTGCCGGCGGCGCCGGTCGCCGTCTCCGCCTCGAGCACCTCGACGTCCCATAGCAGCGGCTGGCTCCATGCTGTCAGGTCGTAGATCTCGTCGCGCTTGCGCTCATCGCGCAGCTCTAGCTGTCGGCGGACGAAGTCCTCGTCCATCGGCACGTGCTCGTCCAGCAGGTTGTGCGCGAAGCGATGCGCCGGCTGCGCCATGGGTACGATGTAGGTGCCGACGGCTGGCAGCGTGCGGTCTCCGACCGTGACAGCACCGGTAGCTTCCCGTACCTCGATCCCGTTTCGAGCCAGCATGCGCGCCAGTCGCTCCGCCATCCCGGGGTCGTGCGAGGAGTGCAGCACGAGCTCTGCCGGCCCCCGCTGGCCGAGCTCGATGCCCTCGCGTCGAAATTCCAGGTAATCGCGCAGGATTCCCTCACGGTTGCGGGCCGCAGTCTCGGCGCTGGTGATCGCCGCGGTGAAATGGTGCAGCACGCCGTCGCCGTAGGTCAGCAGATCGCCGTCGGAGCGCTTCAGCACGAGCGCCCGAGCCGAGGCCTGCTCGTAGGTCATGCCGAGTGCCCCGTGGCCCATCGGCCACATGTCGACATAACCGGGGTAAAAGAGGTCGTAGACGTCGCGGTTGAAATAGGCGAAGCCACGCCGATCGAACGCCGTCGCGTTGGCACGTCCGAACACGTCCATCAGGGCGATCTGACGCTCGCCGTACCACGGGTTGGATGGCGGCGCCGTGGGCGGGAAGAAGTAGGTCGCGTCGCCCCCCATCTCGTGCAGGTCGACGACGATCTGCGGCCAGAAGTCGAGGAACAACTTCACCTTGCCGCGCGTCTCCGACTGGCTCTGGATAAACAGGTCGCGGTTGAGGTCGAACAGGTAGTGGTTCACGCGTCCGCCCGGCCAGGGTTCGTCGTGCTCGGCGGAGAAGGGCGCCGGGTCGGGCCAGCGAGCCTGTCCCATGGTGTTTTGTTGTACGAATCGGGCACGCCCGTCCGGGTTCTCGGCCGGATCGATGAGTACCAGCGACTCCGCGAGAATCAGGTCGACGGTGGCGTCTCCCTGCGCCGCGAGCAGGTGGTATGCCTCGGCCATGGCGGCGCCGTTGGAGCTGATCTCGTTTCCATGCACCCCGTGCATGAGGGCCGTCACGACAGGCAGCCGACCGATGAGCTCGGCTGCCTCGGCCTCCGAGAGACCTTCGGGGTAGGCGAGTCGTCGCAGGTCGGCCTTGACCTCGTCGAGCCGCGCTATGCGTTCCGCCGAGCCGATCACCATGACGACCAGCGGGCGGCCCTCCCAGCTCTCCGCGTACTGAATCAGACGCGTGCGCTGCGGCGCCACCGCGGCGAGCGTCTCCATATAGAGAACGATCTCGTCGGGTGGGGTGATCTCCTCCCGAAAGTCGTGACCGACCACTTCCTCGAGCGTCGGAATGCTCGGATCGTAGCGCGCACCGACAACCAGTTCTTGGGGGGGGGGAGCGGCGATTTGCAGGGCTGCGATGAGTGCAAGGGTTCTCAGCATGCGAGGTTTCACCTGTTTCGTATGAGCGAGACGCGGCGAATCGGCCGTGTGGAGCCTGCGGACATCCGGAACAAACTAGCGCACATGCCGCTTCGATGCGGTAGATGTCCCGGCGGGCCGGACGTCGATTACTCTCCAGCAGCGCCGTGGCCGTGATGATCATGCCGGGAGTGCAGAACCCGCATGCAGATCCAGTGTGATCGACGAACGCTTGTTGCAACCGTGTCAGCTTGCCGCCTCGCCCCAGGCCCTCAACGGTGACGATCTTGTCGTTGCTCGCCCCTTGGCCGGCGAGCGCGGTGCGCGCTGGGTTGGCGAGCTCGTTCTGGACCATGGCGATGCGAAGGCAGGGTGGTAGAAGTCCGACAAGGCGCAGCATTACACCACCATGTCCTGGGTTTGTCTACGGTGATACGCGAAGCGACGCAGCGAAGAGCAGCGCAGGCGTTCGGCGCGCGATCAGGCGTCGTAGCGGAGCGTCGTTGCCGGGTCGATCGCTGCCGCGCGGCGCGCCGGCACATAGGCCGCCAGCAACGCGGAGGCACCGAGCGAGGCGACCACGGTGAGCATCGTCAGTGGGTCGGTGGGCGCCACACCGACCAGGAAGTCGCGTAGCAACGGGCCCAGCAGGGCCGACACCGCCAGGCCAGCGGCGCTGCCGGCGACGACGATCCGTAGGCCGAACTTCAGCATCAGTGACCTGACGTCGGCCGGATGCCCGCCGAGCGCCATGCGGATGCCGAGCTCGCGGCGCCGTTGACCGAGGGTGTAGGAGACGATGCCGTAGATGCCCGCAACTGCGAGCAGGAAGCCCAGCGCGCCGAGCGCTCCGGCCACCCGGCTGGCCAGCCGTTGCGGTAGCAGGAAGATCTCGATCAACTCCGACAGTCTTTCCACCGTGGGGACCTGCAGCGTGGCGTCGGCACGCGCCAGATGTTCAGCCACCAGGCGCTGCAGGGTGGTCGGTGCCGTTTCGCTGCGGAGCACCAGGCTCATGCGCCCGCTGGGGCGCTGCGCGAACGGCAGGTACACCAGCGGATCAATGGTGTCACTCTGGATCACGTAGCGCGTGTCTCCGACCACCCCGATGATCTCGATCTCCCCGCCGCCGATCATCAGCCGCTGACCCACTGCACCGCGCGGCCAGAACCGCTCCGCCATCCGAGCGTTTACGACCGCCACCGGAGCCCCGGTAGCGTCGTCGACGGCGCGCAGCGCGCTACCCTCCTGTACGGCGATGCCTACCGCGGCGAAGTAGTTGGCGCTCACCACGTGTGTATCGATGAAGAAGGCGTCCTGCCCCTGCGGTGGATCCTGCCCGGGGATGGTCATTGCCATCGGGCTGCGCGCCACCCCCAGCGGTGCGTTGGCGGTGAGTCCCACCGCAGCGATATCGGGCTCGGCGGCCAGGCCGGCGGCGAGCGCCTGAAAGAACACCCGCGCCTCGCCATCCGAATAACCCTCTGGGGGCAGCCCCACGCTGGCCATGCTCAGACCGTTCGTGGAGAACCCGGGATCGAGCTGTTGCCCGCGCTCAAAAGCACGCAGGAACAGGCCGGCGGTGATCAGCAGCACAACCGACACCGCGACCTGCCCCACCACGAACAATTGGCGGAGTCGGGTCGAGTCACCGCTACGCGAGGCGCGCAGCACTGCCGCCTGCCCACCGCGGATCGCTTTCACAGCCGGGCTGAGCCCCGTTGCCAACGCGGTGACTAGCGCCACGGCCGCGATGATCGCCAGTACCCGAACGTCGAGCGTCAGGCTGAAGCCGAGCCCTACGGGAAGCGATTCGATGAAGGCGCCCAACAGGCCGTTTACCTGCAACGCTACCAGCACAGCCGCGCCAGCACAGCCGCGCCAGCACCGAGCGCGAACAGCAGTAAGGTTTCGGTGAGGATCTGCCGCACCACCCGTGCCGGCGTGGCTCCCACCGCCACTCGCGTAGCGATCTCGGCGCGCCGTGCGTGGCCGCGTGCCAGCAGCAGGTTGCCGACATTGAGACACGCCGCCAGTAACACCAGCGCCGACAACACCAAGAGGATGCCCAGGAAGCCCATCACCGGGCTCACCAGACTCTGGTCGAGGCCGCTGAAGGCCGACAACGCAACGCGTCGGTTACGGTTCATGTCGGGATGTTCGCGCTCTAGCTGCGCCGCGATGGCGTTGAGCTCATCGCTGGCGGCGGCGATCGAATCCTCGGCGCGCAGACGCCCGAACATCTCCAGCGCCTGCTCGCCGCGCGAGCGCAATTCGGTGCCCGGTCGTAGCCGATCCATCATCGCCAGCGGTAGCCACACCTCCGACGGGAAGCCAATGAACCGCCCGGTGAACCCGGCCGGCAGGATTCCCACAACGGTAAAGTCGATACCGTTGAACTCGATATCGCTGCCGATCAGGTCATCAGAGCCGCCGAAGCGCCGCTGCCAAAACCCGTGGCTGACCACCGCCACGTTGCCGCCGCCCTCGGTCTCTGCCTCTCGCGCGGTGAACGCGCGGCCCCGGGCCGGAGTGACGCCGAGCACCTCGAAGTAATCGGCAGAGTTCAGCTGACCACGGATGCGGTCGCCGCCGACTTGGTCGCCAAGGCGCAACCCGATGCCACTGTGCGCCACCAATCCCTCGAGCGATTTCCGGCGGGAGCGGTAGTCTTCATACTCCGGAAACGAGAAACCGAGGAAGCTGTTGGCACCGGGCTGGTCGAGGTGCACGTCGACCAGTTGCGCGGGCTCGCGCACCGGAAGCGGCCGCAGCAGGATCTCGTTGACCAGCGTGAACACGGCCGTGTTGGCGCCCATGCCGAGACCGATCGCCGCGGTACAAAGGAGAGTCAGAGCGGGGGCCCGCATCAACCCACGGGCGCCGTAGCGAATGTCCTGCAACCATCCATCCATTGACGTTGCCTCGTCGACGTGTCGGTCCGTCCGGCGCGTGGGGAACCCACGTTGCACGGTGCTGATCCAAGCGGGCGGCAGGCCCGTCAGCAGGTCGAGGCTGGCGCGTAGCCAGACCCGCCAGGCCGGGGAGGCGGCACCCGACTCGTTCCACGCCGCGGCCAGCGCCTCGTCGATGGCGGCACGATGCCGAGCCCGAAAGTTGGGCGGTAGCATGCGCAGCAGAGCGCGATACGGCCAGGGCTTGCTCATGCGCCGCGGTGTCCGAGATTACGCCGTGCTACCGAGGCAAGCTGGTCGAGCCGATCCGCCTCCGCCGCCAGCCGGTCGGCACCCGCGTCGGTGAGGCGATAGAAGCGTCGGCGCCGGCTCTCGCCCTGCGGGTGGCCGCTGCCGCTGAGCTCCTCTACCAGTTCGGCGTGGCGCAGCTCATCGAGGGTTCGATACAAGGTTACCGGCCATAGGCGCACGGCGCCGTCGGTGAGCTCCAGCACCCGCCGTACGATGCCGCTGCCGTGCCGATCCTCGTCGGATAGCGCCAGCAGAATCTGAAAGCCGTGTGCGGTGAGCGGCCTCACCATGTGCCTCCCGGTGTGTGGGATTCTTTATACTACATAGTTGTATCATACATGTTTGTAACATATTGCGGACCTTGAGCTGCAGCCACGTGCCGGGTCTTGGCCAACTGCCGCAGCGGATACAGGCCCGCCCTGCTCCGTACGGTCGGCGTGGTAACTTCGCTCCCCGCGTTCCGAGCGATCGTCTGCTCACTCCCGACGATGCAGCCATGCAGATCAGCCTCGACCAGTCACCGTACGCCCGCTTCCTGGGCGCGGAGATGGTGCGCGCGGAAGAGGGTCTGGTCGAGATAAGACTTCCCTTCCGAGAGGACTTCCTGAGGATGGACGACTCGGACTGGTACCACGGGGGGATAATCTCCGCCTTGGCCGACATCGTTGGCGCGTTCGCGGTGGTGATGGCCGCCGGCAAGGGGAGCGGCGCGACCGTCGATCTACGAATCGATTACTTGAAGCCGGCCCTGCGGGGCGATCTCGTCGCGATCGGTCGGGTGGTGAAGGTCGGCCGCCGGATCTGCCGCGCCGACATGGAAGTTCGCGCCGCCAATTGCGACCTGGTGGCTATCGGTCGAGGCACGTTCCTGGGCTCCGGAACATGAACTTCGAGAGCTGCCGAGCCGCCCCGACGATCGCAGCATCACCCGACATTGCAGCCGACGACGGCAGGATATGAAGGCAGCGATCCTCGAAGGTCACGGTGATCGCGACCAGATCGTCTATCGGGAGGTTCCTGATCCGGCCGCTGGTGTGCACGAGGTGCTGCTGTCTGTGAAGGCTACGGCGGTGAATTTCCACGACATCTTCACGCGCCGTGGCATGCCCGGAATCACCATCAACATGCCGCTCATCACCGGTTCCGATGTGGCCGGCGAGATTTGCGAAGTCGGCGGCGCGGTGGATGCCTGGAAGGTCGGGGATCGCGTCGTTGTTGATCCGGTCGACTGGCAAAGCGATCGGCCAGGAATGATCGGCGAAACCTCTCCCGGCGGCCGCGCCGAGCTGCTTGCCGTAAATGCAGCCCAGCTGATTCGCATACCGGACAACGTCAGCTTCGAGACCGCCGCCAGTCTGCCGCTCGCCTACGGTACGGCCAACCGGATGATGGTGACGCGCGGTGCGATCAAGGCCGGCGAGAAGGTTCTGGTGCTAGGCGCGAGCGGTGGCGTCGGAACCGGGTGCGTCCTTCTGGCGAAGCGCGCCGGCTGTGAAGTGATCGCCTGCGCCAGTTCCGACGACAAGCTAGAGCGCCTTCGTGAGCTCGGCGCCGATCACCTCATCAACTACCGGGCGAGCGATTTCCGCAACGAGATCTATCGCATCTGTGGCAAGCCCCGGGTGCGCGGTGGCGGCGGCGTCGACGTGGTGGTCAACTTCACCGGCGGAGCTACCTGGGCCGAATCGCTGAAATGCCTGACCAAGGGGGGTCGGTTGCTCACCTGTGGAGCCACGGCGGGGTTCGACCCCAAAACCGACATCCGCTATATCTGGACCTTCGAGCAGCACATCATCGGGTCCGACGGCTGGACCCGTGAAGATCTCGAAGAGCTGCTGCGCTACGTCTCCGAGGGGACACTGACGCCGGCCATCGACAAGGTGTTGCCGCTGTCTGAAGCGCGCGAGGCGGAGCGCCTGCTCGAGGATCGCGAGGTCTTCGGCAAGGTCGTTCTCGTTCCTTGACGCTACCGGCACGCTTCCCTTCACCGCATGCGGCATCGGCACGACGCAGGCGTCGTGCACGTCGGGTGCACCGGCTGTCGAGCTTGCCATAGCTCAGGCGCCGGTCGTCCTGAATGAGCGCGATCGCCGATGGGTCGCGCTCGAGCGCAGCCTCGAAGAGGTGGCCGAGGGTTTCGGGCAGGGCGCTCAATCGACAGCGCTTATTCACCCAGGCTCATGGAGCCCCTCGGGGTCTCGAGCGAGATCAGGGTACGGGCGGGGCTGGATCCTACCGGCACCGCGAACCCCACCGAAGCAAGTAGCCGCTCGAGGCTCTCGTGGTCCGGCGAGTCAATGGCGAATGAGCGCAGACGACACCCGGCCGGCGAGCTCGCCGCCGGATGCCCGGCGTCCGGATCCCATTGGATGAAGAACGGCGCGTTCGCCACACCTTCGGTGCGCACCATGAATATCGTCCAGCGTAGCGTGTCGCCGTTCTCCGTCAGGCGCGATCCGGACGTCGGCTCGTCGGCGGCGAAGCCCGCCGAGGTCGCCACGCTGTGAAGAGTCTCGATGTCGTCGGTAGCGAGCGCCCAGAGAATCGGGGTCAGGCTGGTGTGCTCGCCGGCGGCGCGGAACCTGGGATCCAGCTTCGCGCCCGGTCGCGGCGCGAGAATTTCGAGATACTGATCCCGACCGAGCGACACGAGCGCGTTGTGCGTGCCAAGGGCAGGGTGCTCGCCACCGTAGGCAGGGCGCACCCCGGCCATCGACTCGAAGGCGTTGATCCCGGCCTCGAGGTCGTCGATCGCCACCACGAAGTGATCTAACCACACTGTGGGAGGGGGAGCCGACGGTGGAGTCATCGCCCTACTCCGCGGCCACCGATCCAGCCGTACGGAACCCGGGGTCAGCCGACGCGTCGAACACGAGCGCGGCTCGATCGAGGAGTCTCCCGCGTTGCATGACTGCAACGATGCTGCGCGTGTCGGAAACGTTCTGCGCTGGGTTTCCGCGAACGATCAGCAGGTCGGCCGTGGCCGACATGCACGTGCACCTGGTGGGTGGCTGGGATGGTGTGAGCACGGACATGCGTCGGCGTCGATGGTCAGCGCGTCATCCGGGATAACCACCGCATCCGCTGGACCGACCGCCGCGATGCGCTCGCCTTCGATCAGCACGACGCCGTCCGGGATGGGCTCGCCGCCGAGCCCGTCGATGATCAGCGCTCCGGTCACCGCGATCCGATCTGTCGCGTTCGGGGCCGGTGGATCCGCTCGCTCAGGCTCTCCTGCCGAGCACGCGGCGCATGAGAGGGCGAGGATGGTGCCGAAGAACCTCGTCGCTCTCACTGAGCTGCCTCCTCCCTACCAGCCAAGCTGACGTCGGGCGATCCTACCATTCACCCTGTTCCGCCAGCCGCCAGATCCGGGGTGGTCACGCTTTGGTGGGATCGTCTCCCACCTGCAGCAGCATCTTGCCGATGTTCTCCCCCCGCAGCATGCCGATGAACGCCTCGACGGCGTGATCGATGCCCTCGACGATGGTCTCGCGGTACTTGACTTTGCCCTCGCGTAACCAGCCGCCGACCTCGCGGGTGAAGTCGCCGAGCCGGTCGAGGCGGTCGGTGCAGATGAAGCCCTGCATCAAGAGCCGCTTGGAGATCACCGAGAATAGATTTCTCGGCCCGGGCGTCGCCTCTTCGTCGTTGTAGTGGGCGATCATGCCGCACACGGGGATGCGTCCGAAGGGGTTCATATGCGCGAGTACCGCCTCGAGCATCGGTCCACCGACGTTTTCGAAGTAGACATCGATGCCGTCCGGGCAGCTCTCGGCCAGCTCCTCGTGCAGGTCGGCGCCCTTGTAGCTGAAGGCGGCGTCGAAGCCCAGCTGGCCCGTCAATAACTCGACCTTTTCTTGGGAGCCAGCGCTGCCGACCACCCGGCAACCCTTGATCTTGCCGAGCTGCCCCACCAGGCTGCCGACGGCTCCGGCGGCCGCTGAGACGAACAGAGTCTCGCCCTCTTTCGGCTTGCCGATATCGAGAAGGCCGACGTAGGCGGTGATCCCGGGCATGCCGAGCACCCCTAGATAGGTCGACAGCGGAGCGGCGGCGGGATCGATCTTGCGCTGGCCGGTGCCGTCGGTCGTGTAGTACTGGCGCCAACCTTCCACGCCGGTCACGAGGTCGCCCGTCCGGTAGTCGGGGTGGTTCGACTCCACCACCTGTCCGACCGCGCCGCCGCTCAGCACTTCGCCGATTTGAAAAGGCGGAATATACGACTCGATGTCGCGCATCCGGCCACGCATGTAGGGGTCGACCGACATGTAAATGTTGCGCACCAAGAGCTCGCCGTCGCCTGGCTCGGGGATCGGCGTGTCGACCAACGCGAAGTCGGAGGGCTTGGGAAGACCCGCGGGGCGGGCGGTAAGGTGGACTTCACGGTTGCTTTCGGGCATCGAGGCGGACCCTTTTCGAGGCGCGAGGATTTGAAGTTTCGCGATCGTAGCAGTTCCTGCCTGTGGTCTCTGAGGGCAGAGGCACTTCCGAGGTTCTCGCGCCTGCGGTTGGCTACAGCTACTCGGGTGTCATCAGCACGTCGCGGCGGCCGGTCAGCGTTCGCGTCGGCGCGTCGCGCGCGATGCCGGTGACGTCGAACTCGACCTCGAGTCGTTGCCAGTGGAGGCGCGGCGGCGGCATCCAGATCGCGCACCAGACGGCTTCTTTCTCCGCGAAACGCTCCGAGGCCACCGTAACCACACGGATGCCGCGATTGTCGCCGTCGAGCTTCCAAGGGCCAGCGTGGTAACGGTATCTGACCCGCACGAGTGGGTTGACGCTATCCAGCTGCCCTTCCAGGTCGCCAGCGCTGAGTTGCTTGCGCATGTCCTTCAGGTTGCGCACCAGCTGCTCGCTCCAGCAGGCGGTCGGGTAGTCGCGCGCCGGCTCTCGGGTGCGTAGGTCCTGGACAAGATGCCCGAGCCCGGCATCTGGCCTCGTCGGGGGCTCGCCCGCGTCTGCGAGCGTGAAGCTGGCGTTGCCGCCCGGCAGATGCTCGCTAGTCAGCGCTGGTCGGGTCGGGGCTCCCTGGGGCGGTGCTGGCTGGAGGCCCTTCTTCGCCACATTGTTCAGATGCTCCATCACGAGCGGCCCCGTGACCGGTCCGTACAGCGTGGAGGCTCCCTCGTAGGTTTGCGCTTCGTATTCCTCCGGCGTGGTCACGTAGGAGACGTACTCGTGCGCAAGACCGAGGATGACGACGTCCTCGATGCCCTCGGGCTCCAGGCGCTCCTCGAGGTTGCGCTCAATGCGCCACCCCATGGTGGTAGTGAACTCACCCGGAAGCGTGGCCAAGGCGATGGGCCCGATCTGGTAGATGCCGACGATCGCCCGCTCCGCTACGTCACGCGGTTTCTGGATGAGCCCAGTGAGCGAGAGCGGTAACTCCATATAGAGGTCGAGGGCGGGTTGCTTGATGCCCTGGTCGTGAAAGATTTCGCGGTTCCTGCGGTCGCCAACCACACCATCCTTCCATCCCGCGTCGTGCAGGAAGGTGCGACCGTCGATACCTCCACCGACTGCTGCGACGCCGTTAAGGGGACGGTCCGCCGTACAACGCTCGAAAGCGTCGCCCTCATCGCGCCCCGAGGAACGCGTGTCGAGGCAGGCGTTGGCGATAGGTACTAGCTCTGCCCGCCATCGGATCTGTGTGTCAATTTGTTCCACCGGATCGATCGGTTCTATGATCTCGCGGGCCAGGCGGCGGGCGAACATGAGCACCTCGCGGCGATCGCGAACCTCGAACGCCGCGTGCACGTCGCCCTCGGCGCCGTTGAAGATCGATACCATGGGCCGGTGGCCCTGGTTACTCCGTTTGATGGCGGTCTCGGCCATGTAGGCGGCGACGCCAAAGAAGTCGGATGAGTACACCTCGGTGGGATAGTCGAGCACGGTGGGATGTGTGGGGAATACGACCGTGCGGCCGATCACACGACCGCGCCGCCCCTCGACCTCAGAGCGAATATCGAGCACCGAGATGCGCGGTCGTACCGCCAGGTAGGCCTGAGGGTCGTACGTCCCGCCCACGGTGGTCATCGGAAACAGCCCAGCACGGCGCGCAGCGCGCTTTATCTCGTTCGCCTCGGGGTTGAGCATGAAGGCAACGTACATTCGGTTGCGCGCGATTCCCGGCACCATGCGCGACCAGTAGCGCAGGCTCGCAGGCTCTGCCGCCTTCTGCGCCTCGCGGATGGCGCGCGCAATCTGGTGCGCCACGTAATTGAACAAATCGCGATCGAACCCGGATCCGCGGCCACCCCCGAAGTTGTAGGTCACCGCGGTCGCCAGGTTACCCGGGCCATGATGCGTATGGGTCCCCGCCACGACGATCTGATGTCGCCCGAGCGGTGGCGGATCGTTGCCCGTCCGCTGCGCGAAGTCCTGCAGCAGCTCGACCGCGCGGTCGATCAGGCCGCCGCCGACGAAGTCCAGATCGCACGCCACAAGTGCGACGGCGTTGCCGTTGCCATCGTCGAGGTACGTGGCGCGCGCCCAGAGCCGTGTCCAGAATCCGCGCGAATGCCGTCCGGAAGGTCCGTAGCCCAGCGTCGAATAGCCCGGCGGTGGCGTGATGTCCGTCTTTGCTACTCCGGCGCGGAAATGCCCGGTTGCCGCCACGCGCACCTGTGGATCCAGGGTGTAGCGAAGCGGCGTACCGTAGTGGTTGCATCCGGGTACGAGCCCCAGTAGCAATAGGAGCGTCCATCGTCGGCCCCAGTGACGGCGTGTCTTCACGATCGGACACTTGGCATTGGTGCATCCCGACGCCGCCAGACAGGTCGCGATCAGCAGAATCGAGCCGCGCAGGCATGCGTGCATGGTGGCTCCTGGCCGGTTCGGAATGGGCGCCGCCGGCGCCCGCGTGGCTGGTACCCGATGTGGTAGCCGGCACCCCATGTAGGAAGCTAATTGACAGAGGTTTTCCGAACCTGAACCCCCAGCCTGCCTAAGAAACACTGCTCACAGAGATCCGCGAGCTGCTCCAGGCGCGCGGCTGAACCGTCTGCCCCCGATGCGCCAGGTCGCCCGAACCTCAGTCGTCGCGCAATGCCTCGATGGGGTCGATGCGAGTGGCACGGCGGGCCGGGATAGCGCTGGCGATGAACGCCACCACGAGCAACAGCGAGGCCACCGCAGCGAAGGTCACCGGATCGCTGCTGCCGACGCCGTACAGCAGGCTCGACATGAGTCTCGTCAGCCCGAGCGCGCCGAGCACTCCCAGGGCGATGCCAGCGGCGATCATCAACCCGGTGCGCGCCAAAATCATGCGCATCACGTCCGCGCCGCGGGCGCCGAGGGCCATCCGTACGCCGATTTGCCGCGTCTGCTGAGTGACCCAATACGAGATCACACCGTACAGGCCGGTGACCGCGAGGATCAGGGCCACCGCTGACCTGACCCCACGGTTAGTACCACGTCTTATCTCAGTAACTCGGTGCTGACAAGGGGTTGTTGAGGCCGGCGAAGCGGAGCGTAGCCGGCTTCAACAACAGCGCCTCCGGGGCCGGTGGTCGGTAGCCCAACGAGCTGTGCGGTCGCATGCGGTTGTACTGCTGCCTCCATCTCTCGATCAGAACCTTTGCCTCCTTGAGCGTGTAGAAGATCTCGCCGTTGAGCAGCTCGTCTCGGAGCTTGCCGTTGAAGCTCTCCACGTAGCCGTTCTCCCACGGCGAGCCCGGCTCGATGAACAGCGTGCCCACACCGAGCCTACCGAGCCAGTCGCGAACCGCCTCGGCGGTGAACTCCGGTCCGTTATCGGACCGGATGTGCTCAGGTATGCCCCGGTGCACGAACAACCACCCGAGCCGCTCGAGCACGTCCTCACAGTTGAGCTTCCGTGCCACGTCGATCGCCAGGCTTTCTCGTGTGTACTCATCGACGATCGTCAGCAGCCTCATAGCCCGACCCTCGTGCGTCCGGTGATGAACGAAGTCATACGCCCAGACGTGATCTTTGCGCTGTGGTCGCAGCCGGATGCACGAGCCATCGCTGAGCCACAGCCGGGCTCGTTTGGGCTGCTTTGTCGGTACTTTCAGCCCCTCACGCCTCCAGATACGCTGCACTCGTTTGTGGTTCACCCACCAGCCCTCCATACGCAACAACGCCGTCACTCGCCGATACCCGTAGCGCCCGTATTGTCGGGCTAGATCCACGATCCGCTCCGTCAACATCTGCTCATCGCCCGGTTCTCTTGGCATGTACCTGTGTGTCGTGCGTGGTTGTTTCAGTACCCGGCACGCCCGCCTCTCGGAGACGCCCAGCCGCCCCCGTACATGCGCCACCGCCTCGCGCCGTCGAGCTGGGCTCAGAAGTTTCCCTCCGCGACTTCCTTCAGGATCGACAGGTCGAGCTCTTTCTCCGCCACCAGTTTCTTGAGCCGGGCGTTTTCTTTCTCCAGCTGCTTGAGCCTTCTGGCCTGGTTGACCTTCAGCCCCCCGTACTCCCGCCGCCACCGATAGTAGGTGTGCTCGGTGATCGCTAGCTTGCGGCAGGCATCCTTGACCGTCCCGCCTTGCGCCAGCTCCACTTCAGCCTCCCGGAGCTTGCGTACGATCTGCTCGGCGCTGTGCCTCTTCGTCGGCATTCTGACCTCCCCTTTTCGACCCAGATCGTGAGATTACCTCTGGATCCGTTTTGGGGGGTCAGGTCACCGCGGCGAACAGGCCGAGCAGCATCAGGTTGAATCGTCGGGCTCGAGTGGTGCCCTGCACATGCTCGTCGAGGGGGCCGAGGGCGGCGATCGGCTGGTTGGCATCGATGGCCCAGATCTCGCTTCGTGCTGCAGGAGCCAATGCCAGCGGGTCGCCTTCGGTCCTCAACACCAACGACAGCGCCCCCCGCGGCCCCTGATCGAACACCGAGAACACCTCCGGCTCGATCGGCTGATCCAGACCGCGGTGGCGGTTGCCGCGCACCACGCCGATGATGCGTCCCCAAGGCAGCTCGGGATCCAGATCATTGTCGGAGCGATAGGACTCCGGGATGCCGTACAGGAAGCCCTGCCCGATCGGATCCTCTCCGGGGAAGTGGGCCTGCGCGAGGGCATCGTTGATCACCACGACGAACTCCGCATCGCGCGTGTCGTTGTGATCGAAGATGCGGCCGGCCACTAGCGGAATGCCCATGGTGCGGAAGTAGCCCGGGGTAACGACGTTCATCTTCACCTCGCGCAGCTGCGAGCGCTCCTGCGGCGGGCGGCCCTCGACGGTGAAGGTGCCCGAGCTGTAGTTGACCCCGAGCGGCAGGCTGCTGACGCCGGCCACCGAGTCCACTCCAGGTAGCGATCCCAACCGCCGTAGCGCCTCCTCGAAGTAGCCGCGGGCGTCGTCGCCCGACTCATAGTTGGGGCCGGTCAAGGAGACGCGGAAGGTGAGTGCTCCCTCGGCGTCGAACCCGGGGCCGTTGTCAACCAGGGCCGAATAGCTGCGCAGCAGCAGCCCGGCCCCGGTCACCAATATCAGTGCCACGGCAATCTCCGCGACCGCCAGACCAGTTCGCACTCGTCCCACCGAGCGGCCGCCCTCGCCGCCGCCACGCTCGCCGAGCGCCCGACCGAGATCGGTGCCAGCGGCGTGTAGCGCCGGCGCCAATCCGAAGACCAACCCGGTGACGGCAGACGCCGCCAGCGTTGCGGCGAGCACTGGTAGGTGCAGTTCGAACCGTAGCCGGCGTTCGTTTCCGGGTACTCCTGCTCCAGCCGGGCGCCCACTCGGTCGACGTCGGCTTGGGCCTGGGCAGGAGTCACTCCGGCCTTAAGCCGCCCGACGACCTGCAGAAACAGCTGGCCGCGACCGCTTTCCTGAATGTCACGCCCCAAAAGCCGCCAGTGCTCGGTGTTCTCGGCCATGTACTGAAAGGCTGGAGGCATCACGCCGACGATCGTGTGGGGGATGCCATTGAGCACGATCGAGGTCCCTAGCACCGCGGGATCGGCGGCGAAGCGCCGCCGCCAGGAACCGTCGCTGAGCACCACGACGCGCTCGTCGGTGTCCCAGTCGGTGGCGTCGAAGCCGCGCCCGAGTCGAGGCTCCACAGCGAGGATGTCGAAGAACGTCGGCGAGACCGCTTGTGAGCTCAGCCGCTCCGGATCCCCCGTGCCCGTGAGGCTATCGGAGGTCGGCAGAACGGCCGCCATGTCGACGAACGTAGTATTCATGTCGCGCCAGTCGGCGAAGTTGTCCCAGGAGGTCACATCCTGGTGCCAACCCTGCAGATTGTTGTCGAGCCAGACGGTCATCAGCTCGCTGGGCCGCGGATAGCCCAAAGGGTTCAGCAACACCCCGTAGACGACGCTGAAGATCGCCGCGTTGGCGCCGATCCCGAGTGCCAGCGCCAGCAGCGCGGTGAGCGTCACCGCTGGTTGCTTGAACCAGGAGCGCACCGTGAAACGTAGGTTCAGAGTAGCGCTGTCCATCAGGTCTCCGCGTCGGGGATTTTGGGGCGGCAGAGAGTAGGGGCTGTGCGCCTCGCGCAGCGAGCCCAGTGCGTTGCGCCAGTAGCGGCGTCGCGCTGCCCGGTAGCCCAGGCGCGGTAGGTGCAGTGTGTGGAACTCCTCCTCGATATCGCCGAGGATGAACTCTCTGGCGTCAGCACGCACCAGGAGTCGGAACAACAGTCGTACCAGCCGCGACGCTGGTCTCGTGCGACGCAACGAACCTCGGTTACGGGACACTAGTCCTCCGCGGTCGAATCGGAGGTGGCCGCCAGCATTGCCAGGCGGCCAGTCAGCCCGCGTGACATGTCACGCACGTTGACGAAGGCGCGTTGCAGCGCCGCTGCTCCGGCCGGCTCGAGCCTGTAGTACTTGCGCCGCCGCCCGCCGCGTTGCGGCGCCGTCTCGCCGAGTCTCGAGGTGACGAAGCTCCTCGCCTCCAGGCGACCCAGCGCCGTGTATACGGCTCCGGAGCTTACCGGTCGCCCGGCACGCTCCTCGATCTCCTGTCGCACCGATACACCGTAGGCGCTCTCGCCCAGTCGCAGCAGGGCAAAAAGAATCAACTGCTCGAACTCACCAAGATGGCTGGGCACGGGGATTCTCCACGACAACTACAGTGTGGTTATTGATCAATCAACACACTGTAGTCTTTGATGCTCGGCACAACAAGTGTTGGGCGGCCCCCTACGTCTCTCTGACGACCCCGTGCCTGGGGATTCCGCCGAGCGTTATCCCGTGTAGTCGGCGAGGCTCACGCGGAAGAACACCGCGTAGAGGATCGGTACCACACCCAGCGTCAAGAGCGTGGCGAAGATCAGCCCGCCCATGATGGCCACCGCCAGCGGCTCCCACATCGGGCCGCCGCCGAGGTACAGCGGCAGCAGTCCGCCGACGGTGGTGCACGTTGTCATGACGATCGGTCGCAAGCGCCGCTGTGCCGACTCGATGATCGCCGCTGCGGGCTGCAGGCCATTGGTCTCGATCTCGATGTTGATACGGTCGATCAGCACGATGGCGTTGTTGATGACGATTTCCGACAGCGAGATGATGCCGAGCAGGGTCATGAAGCCGAAGTACAGCTGCGTGGCAAGCAGGCCGAGCACGACGCCGATGAGGCCCAGGGGGATCGTGATGAGCACGATCAGGGGTTTGCGCACCGAGTTGAACTGCCCGACCAGCAACAGCACGATGATCATCGCCGCGATGGGCAGCTTGGCGCCGATGGCGGCGTTGGCGTCGCCGGAGTTTTCCTGCTCGCCACCGAGCTCGAAGGAGTAACCAGGCCCCCAATCGGCCTGCAGCTCGTCGAGCCAGGGCTGCAGCTGCGCGTTGATGTCGGCGGCCGTAACGCCGGGCTCGGTCCCGGCCTCCACCGTCACGGTGCGCAGCCGCGATCGCCGTCGGATGGTACTCGGCTGCCATTCGAGTCGCACATCGGCGACCTGCTTGAGCGGCACCGACAGCCCACTGCTCTGCGAGTACACATTGAGGCTCTCGAGCCGGTCGAGGTTGTTGCGCTGCGCGGCCACGGAGCGCAGCGTGACCGGAATGATCTTGTCGCCCTCGCGGTATTCCGTGGTCACGATGCCGCTCAGAAATGACTGCAGTGAGACGGCGATGTCCTGACTCGACACCCCGGCGCGCAACGCCCGCGGCTGGTCGACCTGCACGACGAGCTTCTTGGAGCGTGCGCCCCAGTCATCGTCGATCAGCTTCGTGCCGGGAATCTCGTGCAACCGCGCCTTGACTTGCTCGACGATGTCGAACAGCACCTCGCTGTTGCGGCCCGAGATCCGCACCGCAACCGGCGGCCAGGCCGGCGGCCCGAGCGGGATCGGTCGCGCCGTGATCTTGAGGTCGGGGAAGTGATCGGCACCGAAGCGCTCCACACGCGGCATGATCTCGTCTACCAGTCGTCGGGACGTCGTGTTGACCAGCAAGTAGGCGTACGACGGGTTCGGCTGTTCGGGCCCATACGGCAGCACGTAGCGCGGCGCTCCCCGTCCGATGAACGACGCCCAGGTGGTCACCCCTTCGGGACGGTCGGCACCGACGACCAGCTCCTCGGCGATGAACGCATCGAAGCGCTCCGCCATTTGCTCGGTGCGGGCGATCGGCGTGCCGGCGGGAAGCTCCAGCTCGACGGTCAGCGTGGCTCGTGACCCCGGCGGGAAGAAGATGTTGGGGATCAGCCCGAAGAGGCTCATCGTGGCGACGAAGACGGCCGCCACAGCGGCCAGTGACGCCCAGCGCCAGCGGATCGAGCGCACCAGCGCGCGGCGGTAGAAGCGATAGAACGCCGTGTCGAATATCCCTCCGGAACCATCCGGCGATGCCGCCTTGACGGCCGGCTTGACCTTCAGGAAGAGCACGCACAGCAGCGGAATCAAGGTCATCGAGATGAGCCACGACGACAGCAGCGTGAGCGAAACCACCTTGAACAGTGGCGCGGTGTACTCGCCGGTGGCGTTCTCCGCCAGGTAGATCGGCAGGAAGGCTGCCGCCGTGGTGAGCGACGAGGTAAGCAGCGGAATGCGCAGCTCGTTGGCCGAATCCACCGCTGCCCGCACCCGAGGCTTACCCTCGGCCATCGCCACCATGATCGACTCCGACATGACGATGGCGTTGTCGACCAGCAGACCGAGCGAGATGATCAGCGCAGCGATCGACATCTGATCCAGGCCGATGGCGAAGAATCCCATCAGCGTGAGCGACGCCAGGATGGCGGCCGGAATCAGGCTGGCCACCACCAGCCCGGTGCGCACGCCCAGGAACAGCAGCATTATCGCAGCGACGATGCCCACTGCCTGCAGCAGGTTGCCGATGAAATCGTCGACCAGGGTCTGCACCTCGGCGGCCTGAAACTGCACGTAGTCGAAGTCGACGCCGATCGGGTAGAACGCCGTCAGCTCGTCGATCTTGGCGCGCACGCCCTCGCCGAGCAGCAGGATGTTGCCGCCCTCACGCATCGAGATCGCCAGCGCCAAACCCTGCACACCCGATGCGCGCACCTTGCTCTCCGGCGGGTCGACGTAGCCACGGTAGATCTCCGCCACGTCGCGCAGCAGCAGCAGGTCGCGACTGCCCGGGAGGTTGATCACTGTCTGACCCAGCTCGTCGATCGTCTCGAAGTTGCCCGACGGCTCGAGCACGAGGATCTCATCGCCGGTGTCGATGTTGCCGCCCGGTGAGACGATGTTGCGCGCCGCCAGAATATTGCGCAGCTGTTCCGGCGACAGGCCTATCTCCGACAGGCGGGCGTTGTTGTACTCCACGAACACGCGCTCGTCCTGGGCGCCGTAAATCTCCACCTTCGCAACATCGGTGACGAGCAGCAGCCCGTCGCGCACCTCGTCGGCGATCAGCTTGAGCTCGGCATACTCGAAGTCGCTTCCGGTGATCGTGACGATGGTTCCGAATACGTCGCCGAACTCGTCGTTGACGAACGGCCCGATGACACCGTCGGGTAGATCACCGCGCGCCGAGTCGATCTTGCGCCGCAGCGAGTCGAAGATCGGCCGCATATCACGGTAGCTCTCCTTGAAATTGACCATGAGCTCCGATACGCCGGTCTTGGAGTTGCTCGTGATGTAGTCGAGCTCGGGCATCTCCTGCACCGCTTTCTCGAGCTTGTCGGTGATCAGCTGCTCAACCCGCTCCGGGCTGGCGCCAGGAAAGCGTGTGATCACCAGCGCGACGCGGATAACGAAGCCGGGGTCCTCGGCACGCGGCATGTTCACGTAGGACTGGTAGCCAGCGCCGGCAACCACCAGCGCTGTAACGAGCGTGACGCGCGACTTGTCGATGGCCCAGGCGGTGAGTCCCACGGTGATCTACCCTGCCTCTCCGAGTCGGGTGTCGGCGAGCCGCACTTCTTGGCCGTCGGTGAGCCGCCGCAGGCCGGCGGTGACGATGCGCTCGCCGGCGCGCAGACCCGACAAGACCTCCACGCCGGTGCCACGAATCTCGCCGAGGGTTACCTGGCGCCGCCGCACCAAGCCGCGTCCCTCGCCGCTGGCCTCCAGCACGAACACGAAGCGACCCTGACGGTCCTCGCCGACCGCCACCAGCGGCACCAGGAGGGTGTCTGCGCTGCCGTCCTCACCAAAGCGGAAGCGCACCTCGGCAGCCATCCCCGAGCGCACCTCCGGTACGTCGACGTCGAGGCGCGCAGTTACCGGGAAGGTGGTCGCCGTGCCCAAGGCAGCTACTCCGACCTCGGTCACCGTGGCGGTGAGGCGGCGCCCGGGGAGCGCGTCGAACTCCACGTCCACACGGCTGCCGCGCTCGACGCGACTGATTAGGTTCTCCGGAATGGCGACGCGTACCTCCGGCTGCGATCCGGAGGTCAGCATTGCCACTACCGAGCCGGCACTGACGTTCTCGTTCGCGTCGACGTCGACCGCGGCGATCGCCCCGGCAATCGACGCGCGCAACGTCGCGTAGCCGAGCCGCAGCCTTGCCAGCTGCAGCTGTTTCTGCGCCGAATCTACGCCGGCCGTCGCCGATTCGGCCTGCGCGCGTGCGGCGTCGTACTCGTTCTGCGAGGCGTTGTTGTTTTCGTATAGCTCACGGGCGCGGTCGAAGTTCGCGTCGGCGTTGCGCCGGCTCGCCTGCGCCTGATCGAGTGCCGCCTGCGAGCTCTCCAGCTCCAGCTGCAGGTCGGTGGGGTCGAGCTCGGCGATTATCTGACCGGCCCGTACACGGTCGCCCACCTCGACGGCGACGCGTGTCACGGTGCCGCCTACCCGAAAGCTGAGCTGCGATTCGATGCTCGCGACGGCCACGCCCGAGAAGATGCGCTCGCGTGCTGTCCCGGCCGGCTCGACCGCTTGCGAGCGTACCGGTCGCAATACCGCCTCGGCCGGCGGCTCCTCGGCGGCGCAGCCGGCCACGCATAGCGTTGTGATCACCGTCAGGAGCGTTCGGCTCATCGTTGGGACTCCGTGCTCTGGTCGTAGAAATCGTTCAAGCGTCGTAGGAAGTCACGCGCCTCTTGATGGCTCGAGAACAGGTTGAACTTAGCCACCGCGCGCTCGACGCTCACCAAGTCGATCAGGTAGTCGTAGACGGCGGTGGCCGCGCCCAGGTCAGCCACCAGAGCGGCGTTCTGTGCGTCGAGCAGGTCGATAATGTCGGCCACACCCTGTGAGTAGCCGTCTTGTACGAGATCGAAATTACGTCCCGCGGCGAGGGCCGCTTGCTGGGTTAGCTCGAGGGCGGCGAACGAAGCGCGGGTAGCGTGCATGGCCGACCGAACACGTTGCTCGATGCGCTCTGAGGTGGCACGGCGCTCGAGATTGAGTCGATCGAGCTCGTACAAGGCGCGCTGCCGTTCGCTGATACGAAATCCGCCGGTCACCAGCGGCAGGCTCGCGGAAATACCGAGGCTCCAGCTGTTGTTTCCCGGCACCGGGAAAGTGAAGGGTAACTCGACACCGCTCGACGCCGGATCACCGGCGCCGCCCCGGCCGAGCACCTGTGACAGCTGCCCCGACAGGCCAACCGTCGGCGCCCAGAAAGCCCGGCGGGCACCGCGCAGCACGCGCTGTTGGGCGGCGATGAAGGCGTCGAGCTGGGCTAGCTCTGGGGAGTCGCGCAGGGCCTCCAGGGCCATGAAGTCACGGAAGATGCTGAAGCTGGTCTGGTCGTTGAGATAGGGGTCGAGCTGCGTTCGCAGCGCCGCCGACTCGTCGCTTTCCAACGGGTTGGTAGCCGATGCCCTGGTCTACGGCGCGGAAGCTCTCCTCGAGCGGCCGGTTGAGAATGCGGTTGAGGGCGATCTCGGCCTGGTTGCGCAGGGCGCTGGCGCTGATCACCTGGCTGCGCTCGGTGGCCACCTGGCTTTCCCAGCGGAACACCTCGGCCGGGTTGGCAGTGCCGATGCTCTGGCGAACCCGCGACAGGTCGAGGTTGGTGCGGGTGAGCGACAGGTTCTGCTTGCGCACGCCCTCGCCCGTTCCGGCGCGGAGTACGTCGAGAAAAGCTATGGCGGCCTCGGCGATCACATCGAGCCGCAGCTGCTCGCGTTGGTGCTCGAGCGCCTCTTGCACCGCCTGCGCCAGCGTGATCTCGCGTGCCAGATCGAGGCGCTCCTCGAACAGCACGGTAGCCTCGGTGAGCAGCTCGAACGTGGGCGAATAGCCGATCGCCCGCGCCGTGGCCATGTTGAACGTCACGTCGTTGTTTTGTGCCAGGTCGATCGATAGCTCGCTGGCGTTCTCGCCCAGCAAGATTCGCTGGATGTTGATCGCCACACGTCGCCCGATGCGCTGGAAGTCCGACCCGGGCGCTACGCCGAGCATCAACCCGCGCTCCACGTCGGGGCGCCCGAAGACCGCGTAGCTCGGCAGCCGACGCGAGATCAGGCCGCCCGACAGCGCGGCGAACTGTTCGTCCGACAGGTACCCCATGAAGCCGACCATGACCGCCTGGACGTCATCCGGAATGGCGGCCACCGTGGCCGGGATGTCGTCGGTCACCGGAACCACCTGCAGATCGTAGCTGCGGGCCTCAGCCGCTAGCCGCACGTGTTCCTGTAGCGCTGGCAGACCGGCGACCAAGCGCTCATCGATGAGCAGCGCGACGCGATCGAACGCCCGTGATACGACGCAGCTCGAACAGGTCACGGTCGGTGTTCCACGGCGGAATCAGGTAGTTGAGGTTATCGATACCGCTCACCCGGATCGTGCGGCCGTCCGGTCGGCGTCCCACCTGCGGGTGGAAACCCTGCAGCTCCTGATCGATCACGAACGGCGCAATGACCGGCTTGGGGAAGTCCTCCCGGCGAGCCAGCTCGCTGGCGGCCAGCACTCCCATGGTGAGCACGATGTCGACCTCGGGGTCGGCCAACAGCCGATCGAGCGCCGCCACCGCCCCCGAAGCCGTCCAGTTACCGTCGAGGGTCTTGTCCTCCGGGAAGCGTATGTCGAAGTCACGACGGTTCAGCGCGATGATCTCGCCGCGCATGAGATCGGCAATGCCCTCGATGTCGGTCGGCGCGTCGAGCACCAAGCCGATGCGTACAACGGGTAACCCCTGGGCCGTTACCGGGGATGCGGGATTCAGCGCGACCAGAAGCCCCAGCGCCGCTGTAAGCGCGCAGGTCCCGGCAAGCCAGCGCTGCCGGCTCGAGTCCCCCCTCCAACTGTCTCTTCGGCTTCCCGACATTGAGCCCGGCATGATCGGACTGCGCGGTCACGATGTCAAATGTACGGGAAGCCGTTTGTATTCACGACGGCTGTGGGCCGCCGAGGATGCAACCTGGGCTGGCGGCGCGGCCCGGGGCCGCGATAGCTCCGCTACTTCACCGGCCCCAGGTACTTGTCAAGGAACGGGACCCTCGCGTCGATTACGTGCTCCGGACGGACGACGTGACCTAGCTCAGGTCGGTGCTTGACGTGGCCGCGGCCGAGCGGCACGCTGCGCTCGCAGCACTCGACGCACGACAGGCGACCCCAGAACCCGACGAAAAGAGGCACCCGTGGGAAGAGCTCTGGATGGTGTTCGTATCCTCGATATGACCCATGTGCAGTCAGGACCGACGTGCACCCAGATCCTGGCGTGGTTCGGCGCCGACGTCATCAAGGTGGAGCGGCCGGGCTCCGGTGACGCGACGCGCGGACAGCTGCGCGATATTCCCGACGTGGACAGCCTGTACTTCACCATGCTCAACGCCAACAAGCGCAGCATCACGTTGAATCCCAAGACCGAAGCGGGCAACAAGATCTTCGCCAGGCTGATCGAGGAATGCGACGTGCTGGTGGAGAACTTCGCACCCGGTGCAATCGATCGCATGGGCTTCCCGTGGGAGAAGCTCCAGGAGCTCAATCCGCGCATGATCTACGCCTCGGTGAAGGGATTCGGCCCTGGTCCGTTCGAGGAATGCAAAGTCTACGAGAACGTCGCCCAGTGCACCGGTGGCTCGGCGTCGACGAGCGGAGAGATCGATCGCGTGCCGACGGTAACCGGTGCCCAGATCGGCGACTCCGGCACCGGCATGCACCTGGTGGCAGGCATCCTGGCGGCGCTGTTGCATCGGGAGAAGAGCGGCAGGGGGCAGCGGGTCTCGTGTGCCATGCAGGATGCCGTGCTGAATCTGTGTCGCGTCAAGCTGCGCGATCAACAGCGCCTGGCGCATGGGCCGCTAACGGAGTATCCGCAGTATCCGGCCGGCACCTTCGGCGACGCCGTACCGCGTGCCGGTAATGCCTCGGGTGGAGGCCAGCCAGGCTGGATTCTCAAATGCAAGGGCTGGGAGACTGATCCCGACGCGTATACCTATCTGATCACCCAGGCGGCGGCGTTCCCGGCGCTTGCCAAGGCGATCGGCCGGGAGGAGTGGCTCGACGATCCGGAGTGGAACACTCCGGCCGCGCGCCTGCCCAAGCTCGACGAGATGTTCGCGGAAATCGAGAAATGGACGATGACCAAGGACAAGATGGAGGTCATGAACACGCTCAACCCGCTGAACGTGCCATGTGGCCCGGTGCTGTCCATGAAGGAGCTGGCCGACGAGCCTTCCCTGCGGCAGACGGGAACCGTTGTCGAGGTCGACCACCCGGAACGCGGCCCGTATCTAACCGTGGGCAACCCGATAAAGCTGTCGGATTCGCCCACAGAGGTCGAACGCGCGCCGCTGCTGGGCGAGCACACCGAAGACATTCTCAAGACCGTCGTCGGACTCGATGACAACGAAATCGAGGCGGCGCGCGAGCAGGGGGCAATCTAGCAAGCTGTGGCGAAATACAACGTATTGATTCTGGGCGCTTCCTACGGCTCGTTGCTGGGCACCAAGGCGTTGCTCGCCGGGCACTCGGTGACACTGGTGTGTACCAAGCCGACCGCCGAGCTCATCAACGACAGTGGAACCACGGTCCGGCTGCCGATCCGGGGTCGAGAGACCCCGGTGGAGATCACCTCGCAGGGATGCGGCGGTGAGCTTTGGGCATGTACACCGGACGAAGCCGACCCCGGGTTGTTCGACCTGGTCGTGCTTGCCATGCAGGAGGCGCAGTACGGAGCACCGGGCGTTCGCGAGCTGATGGGGCGCGTCGCCGCGGCCAAGGTGCCGAGCCTGGCGATCATGAACATGCCGCCGCTGCCGTACCTGGAGCGGATTCCCGGGCTCGAGACTGCTCCGCTCATCCAGTGCTACACCGACGCCAGTGTCTGGGAGGGTTTCGACCCCGGGCTGGTGACGCTCGCCAGCCCCGACCCGCAGGCGTTTCGCCCACCGGAGGAACCGAAGAACGTTCTCCAGGTGGGTCTGCCGACCAATTTCAAGAGCACTCGATTCGAGGCCCACGAGCACACCGCGATGTTGCGCAACATCGAGGCCGACATCATTGCCACCCGCCACGACCCAGGCGATGGTGCCATCGAGCTGCCGGTGAAGCTCAGGGTGCACGATTCCCTATTCGTGCCGCTGGCGAAATGGTCGATGTTGATGGCCGGCAACTACCGGTGTATCCGGAGCGACGACATGATCCCGATTCGCGAGGCGGTGCACGCCGACCTCGAGCTGTCGCGCCAGACCTACGATTGGACCCGACAGCTGTGCGTCAGGCTGGGCGCGGCCGATGCCGACATGGTTCCGTTCGAGAAATACGCCAAGGCGGCGGAGGGGCTGCGCAAGCCGTCTTCGGCGGCGCGGGCGCTGTTCGCCGGCGCCAAGAACATCGAACGGGTGGACTGCCTGGTTCGTCAGATCGCGCAGCAGCAAAGTCTGCAGTCGGACACGGTCGACGAGATCGTCGAGCTCGTCGACCAGCGTCTGGAAGCCAACCGCACGGCACAGTGACACGAACACCGACCCGCAGAGTGCGCACAGTGACCCGTCGAATGACGCCGCAGAGGGTCGTCAACGCACCGGGCGCAGACCAGGCGCCATGAAGGCCGTGCTCCTCGACGGATTCGGTGGTGCCGATGTGCTTCGCGTCGGTGAGGTCGAGCGGCCCGTTCCCGGTCCCGGGCAGGTGCTGATCAGGGTGATGGCAAGCTCGGTCAACCGCGCCGATATCACCCAGCGCCAGGGCAACTATCCGCCGCCGCCGGGCGAGTCGGAGATCCTCGGGCTCGAGGTGGCGGGGACGATCGCGGAGCTCGGTCCGGAGGTCGGTGCCGAGGTCGACGGCTGGAAGCTCGGCGACCGGGTGATGTGCCTGGTTGGCGGCGGCGGTTACGCCGAGCACGCCACCGCGTATGCCGATCACCTGATCGCCATCCCCGAGACCATGAGCTTCGAGGAGGCAGCCTGTGTCTGCGAGACGTACATCACCGCGTTTCTCAATATCTTCCTGATCGGCGGCTTCGAAGTCGGTCGCACCGCGCTGCTGCACGGTGGTGGTGGCGGCGTCAACACGGCCGCGATTCAGCTTTGCCGCATGCTCACACCGAACGCCAAGATCATCGTGACCGCCTCGCCGGGGAAGCTCGAGCGCGTCGAAGCGCTCGGAGCGCATCGGGTCATCGATTATACGGAGCACGACTTTGCCACCGAGGTGAGTGAATACACCGACGGTAAGGGCGCCGACCTGATCCTCGATCACATCGGCGCGAAATACCTGGCGGCCAACATGAAAGCCTTGGCCCTGGGTGGCAGCCTCATCATCATCGGCGTGATGGGCGGTATCAAAGCCGAGCTCAACCTGGTGCGCATGATGGTCAAGCGTCAGCGCATCATCGGGTCGGTGCTACGTTCGCGCCCGGTGCAGGAGAAGGCCCGGATCGTCGCCGAGCTCACCCAAGCCGTGGTGCCGCGATTGGCCGATCGCACCATCGAACCGTTGATCCACGAGGTGTTTCCGCTGGAGAAGGTCGGCGAGGCGCACGAGACCATGGAGCAGAGCCGCCACTTCGGAAAGATCGTGCTTGCGATCGGTCGCTAGCGGTTTCGATTGGGCGCGAGCTTGGCGCGCCGCACGCTGAAACTTTTCACGTATACCTCGCGTAACACAGTATGTCTGTCAGAGTCAGGGGCGGCGTGGGCCCGTCTTCCGAGTCGGAGAAAGACATGCGAATAGGACGTGAGCTCATGCGTGGCGCCGGTCCGGTGGCGGTGCTGTCGTTGCTCGAGCAGCGGGAACGCTACGGATACGAGCTCGTCGAGGCACTCGAGGCGCGCACCGATGGAGTGCTAGCCATGGGCCAGTCGACGCTGTATCCGCTGCTCTACAACCTCGAGGCCAAGAAACTCATCGTGGGCCGCTGGAAGACCGCCACGTCGGGACGCCGTCGCAAGTACTACCGGCTGACGGCTGCCGGGCGGAAACACCTCGAGGCACATCGGGCGCAGTGGCAGCAGCTCGTGCAGGCCATGGAAGGGCTCGGTCTCGTCGATACGGCAGGCAAGCGCTGACGGCGCAGCATCGAAGGGGAGCGATGATCATGCAACAAAAACTGGGCGATGTAGCGCGCCTACTGGAGTCATCCGGGTTGCCAGAGCTGCTGCGCGAACGCGTGCGCAATGCCGTTTCGTCACCGGGCCTCCGTCCTGTCGAGCGTGTCGACGTGGCGCGCGAGCTGATCGCCCACTTCGACGACGGGCTGGCGTCCGGGCGCAGCGTCGACGATCTGCTGGAGGACTTCGGCAGCGACGATATTGCCGCCGACCTGATCCGCCGCGCCAAGCGCTCCGCCCGCCGGTCGCGCGCCATGGACGAACGCTCGGGCCGTACCGGCGAAGCGATTGTCTACGTGCTGGCGCGCGATCTGCGATACGCGCTCCGGCGACTGCGCCAGAGCCCCGGGTTCTCGCTCACGGCGATCGTGTCGCTGGCCCTCGGCATCTCTGCCATCGTTCAGATCCGGTGCATTCCTGAGTTGACCTATTAGTCCCTAAGCATCAGTAGAGTCAGACAGTTACGAGTATTCGTCCATCTTGCGTGTTCCCGGACAATCCGCTACATTCCCGCCTTTAATGGCGGAATGAGAGGGGGATGCATAATATGTCCGATGCGCAGGCAACTGCACCGAAACCCAGCCCTCGGCGCAAGAGCGGCAAGCACCCGGAGCGGGCCCTGTCGGCGGCGTTCGTACGCACGGTAATGAAGCCGGGCCGGTACTGCGATGGACACGGCCTGTACCTGAACGTGATCCCGAGCGGAGCGCGCAGCTGGGTACAGCGGATCGTGATCCAGGGCCGTCGCCGGGAACTGGGTCTCGGAGGCTACCCCTTGGTGTCGCTGTCGGAGGCGCGCGAGGTGGCATTTGCCAACCGCAAGCTGGCCCGTGCCGGCGGTGACCCGCTGACAGACAAGCGCCGGGCCGAGGGCATGCCGACGTTCGCGCAAGCAGCGGCCAAGGTGTATGAGATGCACCGCCCCGGGTGGCGCAACGCCAAGTATGCGGCGCAATGGAAAACGGAGTTGCGCACCTATGCGTACGGGCGCATCGGTGAGATGCCGGTGTCGGAGGTGACGACGGCCGAGGTGTTGGAGGTACTGGGTCCGATCTGGCATGACAAGGCCGAGACCGCACGGCGGGTGCGGGCGCGCATCGGTGCGGTGATGAAGTGGGCCATGGCGCAGGGGTACCGTGGCGACAACCCGGCTGGTGAGGCGATCACCCAGGCGCTGCCACGGCACCGCAAGCGGCGCCGGGTACCGCTATCGGGCCGGGCAATGGAGATCCTGCGCCAGGCGCGGGGGCTCAGGGATGGCGAGGGGCTGGTGTTTCCCGGCGCACGGGCCGGCAGGCCGCTGGCGGACGCAACGCTTTCCCGGGTGCTGCGGCAGCTGGGTATTGAAGCGGTACCGCACGGGTTTCGCTCATCGTTCCGGGACTGGGCGGCGGAGTGCACCAACGCACCGCGGGCGGTCATGGAGGCGGCGCTGGCGCATGCGGTGCGCGACCCGACCGAGGCGGCCTATGCGCGCTCGGACCTGCTGGAGCGGCGCCGGAAGCTGATGGAAGACTGGGCCGCTTACCTGAGTGCTGAGGGCGGCAAGGTGGTGCCGATGCTGCGCCCTGTCTAGGGAGCAGTACCGGGTCGGTTCCCTGCCTGCTGAAGTGGGTTGGCACACGGCCACGCACGCTACCCTGAAGACGTGTCTACCCCACCGCCCCCGTGCCTACGGAGAGATGATATGGACAGAGGTGAGCTCGGCAACGTGCGGATGGGCGATCTCCGCTCGCCCAGGATCAACCTTTCGGGCCGTGCACTGACGCTGATTCCGGCCGTCATCCTGGGCCTGATGCTGCTGTCCCCATCGATCAGTGGGCCCGGGCCGCACTCCAGGTTGCCCGCCCCGATCCAGACCATCGTGCCGGTGCTGCCTCATGGGTGAAAAAGAGCGCGCGAGGCAACCAGTGTTGCCTGTGCGTGCCGTCCTGGACAAATCCCGGAACGATGAGTTCGCCAAGCTGCACCATAAGCACCGGACACGATTCATTGAGCAGAAAGAGCGCATTTCCAACGACGATGCGCGCGCTCTCGTGGGCTTGTGGCTCGACCTGGACCCGTCGTGGAGAAACCCAGAGATCGCCCACAACTACAACGTATGGATGTACGCTGCGTTGTTTCTTCGGGGCGAAGACAACACCCCGCGCGAGGATATCGAATCCACTACCGAAGGATCACGTACTAACCCCGTACATTGGGACGCACTGGCGTGGACGTTCGCGCGCACCGAAGGCAAACGTCCACTCGGGCAAGCCCTGCACCGTTGGGTGGGCGACGTGATGCATGGCCGGCGTGCGCCTCCGAAAGGCGGCAAAGGCAGCCAGGGGCCGGCCCCCAAGATGGCCGAGCGAAATAACGTGCTCCGATGGGCGATCCACGTCCTGACAGAGTGTGGCATGCATGCGGAGCGCAATGAGGCTACCGACGCGATGGAGCGTCCGTCCGCCTGCGACATCGTGCTCGGGGTGCTCAAGGAGAGAAATCACAGTGTGAGCACGTACGACACCATGCGCGACATATG
Source organism: Acidobacteriota bacterium (assembly GCA_965205505.1). GTDB lineage: Bacteria > Acidobacteriota > UBA890 > UBA890 > WLXD01 > DASCOT01. The sequence goes on along the minus strand of CBDBHB010000008.1, from coordinate 463,524 downwards.
GCAGGGTAAACGGTAGTCGGCTGCGCCACCCCCGGGCCGTGGGGGCGAGTTTTCGGAAACTCGCACCTCATGACAGGCCAGAGGTACCCCTGCACAGTGGGAGGAACCACCAAAACCAAGGAGGTTCCTCATGGAGCAGCAAGTCCTCATCAAGCGTCCTGAAGTCGAGCGGATCACGCTACTTTCCAGGTCAGCGATCTACGCTGCGATGGATGCGGGGGAGTTTCCCCGTCCGGTGCGCATCGGCCGCCGTGCCGTAGCCTGGCGGATGGCGGACATCGAGGCGTGGTTAGCGAGCCGTCCGACCGCCCTGCCGGGGGGCGATCAACCTGCCCCTCCCCAGCAGTCAACGTGACGTGGCCAGCCTGGAGCAGATCGTCCGCCCGCTCGAGGGTCGATCCAATGGACCTGGCATGGACCCCTGCCCGGCGCACGAGGACCGCAACCCGAGCCTGAGCGCGACAGAGCGCGACGGGCAGGTGCTGGTGCACTGTCACGCCGGATGCACGCAGGAGGCGGTTCTGGAGGCCCTAGGGGGCCGGGGTCTGGACATTCGACAGCCCAACGGACTCAAACGGTACCGTCGCCCGTGTCGGCGACCGAGGCGAGGTCGCGTAGTGGGGCGGCTGCGTCAAGTCCGGACACGGCACGAGGAGCGCGCGCTGCCGCACAACGTCGAGGTGGAGCGCTCGATCCTGGGCGCGGTGTTGCTCGACAACGAGGCGCTGAACGCGGCCGCCCAGGTGCTCACGGCCAACGACTTCTTCGGCGACGCCAATCGGCTGGTTTACGACGTCCCGGGGACGAGTATCGAGTTCGACGACATCCACGGGGAACCCGTACTTCGGGATGACCGCCTTGCGGGACAAGAAATTAAGCGTCTGCTCGCGGGCAATGGTCTTCATGCGGTCTTCCACTCTGTCCGTGCCCTTGCGTCGGTCGAACAGATCCTGCCGGTTACGCTCCATGTCGACATAGTCCGAGCACACTTCAATCTCCACGGCAGCAAGCCGACTGTCGGACCCCGCAACCTGCTCGGTCCATGCGTCCGCTGCGAGTCCGGTGCTCTTGTGCAGGAGATCGGGAACGATCTCGCGCAGTGACGCTGCCAATGTGCTGTTGTTCTCGCAGAACGCCCTCAGGTCCAGCGTTGCGCGTGGGCTATGCCAGTCCCCAACCAAGTCCTGTACACGGTTGAATCGCATGGCGTTGCTGCCGGATCTGAAGAAGGCGGACAGGGCAGTGGCCACCATGTGCCGCAAGACGATCTTCTGGTTCGTCAACCGCAGGCGCGGCGGGTGCACCGCGCCACGGATTAGCCGATGTTCCGGATCTTCGTAGTGATACAGGTCATGGGGATTTCGGCGGCAGTACGTCAGAGCCAGGCCTGGCGTGGCCGCTCGCCCCGCCCGCCCCACGCGTTGCGTGTAGTTGAAGGGTTCCGGCGGCACGTTGCGCAGAAACCCCGCATCGAGATCGCCGAGATCGACGCCGACCTCGAACGTCGTCGACGAGCTGAGCAGGTGGATCTTGCCCTTCTTGAACCGGTCCTGCCGTCGGCGCGCCTCGTCGCTGTCAATCTGGGCGGTATGCTCTTCCGCGCTCAGCGCCGGGGGAAGGTCCAAGGCGTCGTAGAGAATCCGATAGTGATTCTCCTGGAGACGCTCTTGGTTGGCGGGCGTCAGGTCGCCGGGGCAACCATTGCGGGGACAGACACCGCGGATGTTGCAGTTACTCAAGGTTGCGCATGTGCCGCATTCCCAGACTGCTCCGGGACCGGCGGGCTTGATGCGCAGCCAAGCCGGATTGATCCGAAACGTTCCGTTCGCTGTTCCGCGGGAGAGAACTGGATGGTCCCGATCATGCCGCAACGCTTCCCACACCTCGTCCATGAGCCCGGTTGATTCCAACCGCTTCTGTTCCGCTGACAAGCCGGAGTCCGCGAGCAACCGGTGCAGGAAATGGCTGACGACTGCGGACTGAGGACCGCCCCATTGCAGAACGCTCCGCCGCCTACCCGGCGGTCCCTTGCAGTACGCCTGCTGTGGCCAAAGCGATACGTCGGACCATGCAAGCGACGGTCGTGGCGGCAGATTCATGGCTCGGCGCGGGCGCAACTCGTCCAGCAGGTAGCCGATCAGGCGGCGCGCCTCTTCCTCCTGGAAACTCCAGGGCGAGTGTCGCATGGATTGCGGCAAACGCAACGAATCCGGTCTGGCAACGAACCACTTCACGAGGCCGACGCCGCTCAAGGACAACCTCCTTTCGTCCGTCACCGCCTCCCGCAGAATGGCGGTCAGCACCTTCCGGTTCCTGCTCTCGCCGGTGTCGGATGCCTTGAACAGGCCGGCGCGTTCCCACTGGACGAGCAAACGGCTCTGGAGATCGCTGATGGACAGCCCCCCACAGTCGACCGGCCCCGCCTTGATCGCCCGCAATATGAGGTTTCGGTCGCGCAGTTTCTCGTACGAATTCTCCGCATACCAGGCGAAGAACGCCGCCTCCTGGCGGCTGTCAGCGAATGCCAGCACCTTGCGCCGGCCCTCCGGGAGCAGTTGGTGCAGGGCGGTTGCGATAACAGCGTTCGGTCCGTCGGAGCCGTGCACGATCTCCTGCACCGGGTCGCCGATGCCGCCGCGCCGATACTGGCACGCCTCGCACCGCTTCATTTGATCGGCGTGGTCCTTGTGGTTCTCACACCGTCTAACGCGAACCGTCGCTCCGCATTCGCATGCCGGCGTCGAGCCCGACAGCGCACCGCAACGCCGACACAGAAGTTGGTCCCCATCCTCAGTTGGCAGGTAGTAGTCCACGCCGAAGTCCGAGTGGCTGGGATCGCGAATGGCCTCCTGGAGCATGCCACCCTGATTTCGACCGACGTAATAGTGCTGGCCGCACTCCTTGCACAAGGCGATTTCCAACGGCTCTGCGGCGGTGCCATCCCCGGCTTGGCCCTTACGGTTCAGCACCACAGCGTCCGTGCCGTCTCTGTGCACTAGAAACGCCCCCTCGAGAGCGCGCAGAAAGGCGTGGTATCGGCGCGGAGGCCCGTCGGCCGCCGCTTCTTGCGACTCGCTGAAGACGATGCTGGGCGCCGAAAAGGACTCCCCGAAGAGCTCGTTGGCGAACTCGACGACCGCGTGTCTGTCGGCTTCGCTCTTGCCTGAGGAGAGAGTCGCGCTCGTGGCGATGCAGCGAAATGGATCCCGCCGACCCCCGTCGCGTAGCCGCTGCTTAAGACGCCGGATCAGCATGCCCATCTCCATGCCCTTGGCACCCCGGTACTGGTGCGCTTCGTCGAGCACGATGAACTGCCAGCGCTCGCCCCGGCCATTGTCAAACAGTGGGCTGTCGTCAGGGCGGATGAGCAGGTACTCCAACATCGAGTAGTTGGTGAGCAGAATGTGGGGCGGAGCCTCGCGCATCTCGTCGCGGAAGATCATTTCGCCCGGAAGGCGGTTCTCGGCCCACCAATCGGTATTGCGCCACCGGTCTCGGCTGTTCTGGGGTGTCTGGCCGATGTACTGCCCGAAAGTGGGCCGGAAGCCCGACCCCGCCTCGTGTAGATCCCGGCCGATGTTGCCCAGACGGTCGCGTTGGTCGTTGGCGAGCGCGTTCATCGGGTACAGGATCATGGCCCGGACTCCAGGCTGGCGCAGTTGGCCAGCTAGATGCTGGCGATACAGCTCGAACAGGATCGGGTACAGGAAACTCTCGGTCTTGCCGCTCGCGGTGCTGCTGGCGACCACGATGTTGCGCTGCTTCTGATGGACGGCTCGGACGGCTCGTTCCTGGTGCACATACAGCGGAGCGTCGATCAGCGCTGGAAGCAGGTCGGTGGCGGTCTCGGGAAAGCACCCCCGCGCCAGCGCCCGCGCGTTCAATCCCGTGCGGAAGCGCCGAGCCGGTTCCGGATAGTTGCCCTTCAGCAGACTTTCTTCCTCTTGCAGAGCGGTCTGGAACGAGGCGCGAAGGCCGGGATCCTTGAAGAAGAACGAGGTCTTCAGATAGCTCTCGTAGCGTTGGCGAATTCTTTCGGGCCACGAGCCCATGTCGTGCACGTCAGCCATGGGCCACTTTCCGAAGGGTCTTGATGTTGGCCGGATGCACGCTGCGTCGACGTCTGTCGATGCTGATCGACCTCCGCGCCGCCTCAGTCGCGGTCAAGTCGACTGTGCGCAACTCTCCGCAGCTAAAGCCCCTGCCGCGTCGCCAGCCGCCGCCCCCTCGCAGAACCTTGGCGAGGACCTTTCTTGGCTGCATGCGTGACACTCGCACGGTGACGCGCCTTGTGACGCCTTCCATCCCGGGCGCGGTGAGCCGCAGCGTGTAGGTCGTTGTCTCCAAGGGTGCGATCTCACGGCTTCCGGTAGGCGCAACCGCACCGATGTCGGGATCGATCACGACGTGGACATCGTCAGTATTGCGGGTCACCCAAGACAGTAGCGACTTCTCTCCGGCGGCGAGGGCCCCGGGTTCACAGGTGAGCGACACAATTGCCGGTGGCGGGTCGGCGGGAATCCGGATCAAGGTCAGCAGCCTCTGATCGCGTCGGTCGTTGGCCTGATCAAATCGGACGTTGAACAGGGCATCCTCGGTCAGGCGATGGTCGACCTGGACATGATCGACGAAGTGGGCTAGAGGCAATACGAACTCATCGTCCCTCCTCGTGTACTTGAGGCACGGCTCGTCACCGAAGCCCACGACAACCGACCTGATTCGCTTCGGTGATCGCAACCGCAGTATCGCGTTCGAGTCGGCGTGGTCACGGAAATCATGGCGCGTCATCTTGAACGGTGTGCTGCACCACTCGCCATCCCATTCGGCGCCTTCTCGCTCCATCCGCCACCAGATGCGCGGCAAATGCAAAGCGATTTCCACGCGGCCGCCATCGGCTTCCAGCGCACACGAAATCTCGTCCGCGTCGGGGTGCGGCTCGGCGATCAGAGTACCCGTCCCGTCCTCCATAGGCATTGCGCCTGGCGGCAAGGCGGCGTGCAAAGGTAAGCCATCGGCGCCGATGAACCGCACCCTTGTCGGCGGATGGCCTGTCGCGCTCGGCACGAGCAGCGTGTCTTCGGCGTAAGGCTCTCCGTTCACCCGAATCTCTCGGAGACCGCGCAGGTATCGGAACTGGGCACCATCCAGCATTGCCCCTTGCTCATCGTAAACGCGAACGAAGAAGCGACCCTGCCGAGCATTCATGACTTCGGCAAGGGTGCGCTCGGACGGTTTGAAGTTATGGCCCTTCCAGCCGTGTGCTCTTTCCTCTCCGACCCGCGCCCAAACCACTCGGTCCGTATCACTCAGTTGCGGAGGAGTTCCCACGAACAGGTCACCCTCCTCGGAATCGTCGAAGACGCGCTTTCCGCTCAACTTGAATCCGGGTGCGCTTGAGTCGATCTCATGCCCCGAAAAGCCGCCGGGCTCTTCCGTGGACTCACTGCCGCCCTGGAAGAAATAGTGCGCCATGAACGCCGAGTCAGAGCAGCAATCCGGTTCAACGGGCACATGGCCCGAACGGACCCACTCCACCGGCGCGATCACGATGAAGTGGCCCTTCGTCAGGTGGGTGATGTTTCGGCCATCCCCGGTCCAAGCTTTGTTCAGCTTGAAGATCAGTGGGCTCTTGTCGAACAGCGAGACGTGGATCGATGGGCCTTGCTCGAAGTCGATGGACAGGCGACCGTCGAACGACGTGAGAGACCACCCCCCCGTCCCCCAGGCTGAGCGGCTCGCCGTTCTGCTTCACTAGTGCAATTCGGGATTCTTCATCTGCGGAGAGCAGTACTTCCCATTGCACTGAACCCGAAGGTCTGCGGCAGATCAGCTCCGGACGGGGCTTGGACGTTGGACGTCCTACACGATTTCCTCCGCTCCCGTTCTTAGTTGCGGTTCTAGTCTGCGTCGGTCCGTCTCGTCTTCCTGGAATACGTCGGGGAGGTCGAGGCTCTGGCTCCTCGACTTTCTTCCGCCCCTTCGAGGGAGCCGAGATCCCGCCATCGGTCTTCGGGATCACGCCCGTCGGTATCGCCCTTGCCGTCAGTGGATCCGCCATCGCCGCGTGGGGACGAGAAGGCGCAGCTCGCCTTCCGTGTGGGCTTTCCGGCGGTGCTGTATGCGATGTCGCCGATGGACTGTCGAGCTTCGTCGACGGTACTGGGGGCTCGTCGGGCTCTGTCCCGCCCTCATTGCCCTCACTGTGAGAGGTCCCTCGGAAGAGCAGGCGGCACAATAGGCGGCGCATCCACTTCCTACCCTCTTCGAAGACCCTTCTCAACACGTCACGCGAGCTCCACGACTTGACTGACCTCCTCCTTGGCCAAACTCGGAAGCGTGGCCATGAAAACCGAAGTATCCGAGAAATAGTTCGAGGTTCCCCGGAAGGGGAAGAGAATCGTGGTGGCTCTCGGGGGGCCTGATTCCAGGTTAGCTGCGTTCACTGGAAGCCGCCGTGGGATCCATGAAACAGGCGACGCTGCAGCACCCGGGCACGGCGGCCAAGGCGATGTCGCCGGCCAAGAAGAAGACACGCAAGACGCGTCAGCAACCGAAACGGGGACGGAGCTACGAGCTTGCGCTGGAGTTGTTAAGCAGCAGCAGCGAGTCGATGACGGTGGCCGAAATCCAGCGTAGCCTCAGCAAACAGGGTCAGGAGTTCGCCCACCAGACGATCGTGTACGGGCTGGAGAAGCTCGTAGATGCAGGCAGGTCCAGGAGATAGAAGACGAAGGGACGCGTGAGATACCGGGCAGTCTCGGCGAACCAGTGGCCGGGAAATCCACAAGGTACCGAACGACCGGAGTCCACTAACGGCACAAGCTCTAGCTGCGCCCCTGAAGAGGCTGCTGCGATCGCGTCAGGCGCTCCGTATGTCCGTGGGTCATGCCGGCGGGATGGAACCGGTAATGTTGGGTGCTGCGCCGGCGTCTGACACTGGTATCGGCGTCAGGTGTGGCGGCCGAAAACGTTGAGGATTCATGACCGTCCTACTCGCTATTGAAGGACGCAATTTGCAGGACGATGCATGAAAGCCTTCGAATTCGATCACCACATCGTCAATAGCTACGCTTCATTCTCGCGGTCTTTCAGCACGATTCGGGCAGCCGACCTGCGTGAGGCGATTGCACGCGAGTATGAGGAGGGCCGTTTCTGGCCGGATGTCCTCCTTTCCCTGAACCCTCATTACGAAGCGGGACCAACGACCGACGATCTCGTCGATTCCGGCGACATTTGCCCGGAGACGGCCCAGATCTTCCGGTTTGGGTCGAGGCCGATCACGCTTCACAAGCATCAGGGACAGGCGATCGCCAAAGCGTGCGCCGGACACAGTTACGTTGTGACGACGGGGACTGGATCGGGGAAGTCCCTTTGCTTCTTTGTGCCGATCGTGGACGCGATCATCCGGGCGCGGAAGGCCGGGCATGCGCCGAGGACACGCGCGATCATCGTGTATCCGATGAACGCCTTGGCTAACAGCCAGGTGAAGGAAATCGAGAAATTCGTTGATCAGTCAGGCCTTCCGGACAACCTCAAGCCGGTGGTACGGCGATACACCGGGCAGGAGGGTCAGGAGGAAAGGCAGTGGATCGCGGATCATCCGCCGGATGTTCTGCTGACCAACTTCATGATGGCCGAGCTGTTGCTGACCCGGCAGGCTCCCGTCGATTCTCAAGTCATCGCGAACGCCAACGGCCTTGAGTTCATCGTCCTGGACGAACTGCATACATATCGTGGCCGCCAAGGTGCTGATGTCGCCATTCTGGTTCGGCGTATGCGTGACCGCTGCACGCCCGACAAGGCTCCGATCTGTATCGGGACCTCAGCGACGATGGCCAGCGAAGGAAGCGATGGCAGCAGGGCCTTGGCGGTCTCGGAAGTGGCTTCACGTCTGTTCGGAGTCCCGATCGGCCCGGATGCGGTGATCGATGAGTCCCTGCGCCGGGCCACGGACGATCGCCTCGCACTCGCGGATGTTGCCCCGAAGCTTGCGGGCGTGCTCGAGGGGGACGTTCCCGAGCGGCTGACCGATGACGAGCTGTTCACCCACCCGCTTGCGGTCTGGGCGGAGCTCGAGCTCGGTCTGGAAGACGCGCAGATCCTGAAGCGCCGACGGCCGATGCCCTTTGGCGAGGCCACCGAATCGCTGGCGCAGGCGAGCGGTATCGACCCAGAGCGCTGTGGTGCCGTGTTGGAGAGCTTCCTGACCCGCGTCAGCCTTCCTGACAAGGACCGAGGCGGTACCGGCGACCAATCGTTCCTGGCCTTCAAGCTGCACCGCTTCATCGCAGGAGCGGGCGACATTTTCGCAACATTGCGGTTGAAGCCGCGAACCGTTCTGCTGGAGGGACAACTCGAGGATCCCGACTCTCCGGGGACCCGGCTGTATCCGATTCGCTTCTGCCGCCGTTGCGGTCAGGAGTACTACGTGGTGACGAGAAGGCAGCACGAGGATCGCCCGTTGTTCGTGCCGCGCAATATCGACGACACCCCGATCGGCAGCGACGACGAAACCGACGTCGCCGGGTACCTAACGCCATCCGGAGTTGGTGATCCGGACTACCGCTTCGATGGGGAGCTCGAGAAGTTTCCGGAAGGCTGGACACAAGAAAGCAACGGCCAGCCCAAGCTCCGGTCGTACCGCAAGAGCCGTGTGCCGAAGATGGTGACGGTCGCGGGCAGCGGCCGTGCTGCCGAAGACGGTGAGCCATTCTGGTTCATTCCGGGCAAATTCGCCTTCTGCACCTGCTGTCTCGATGAGCCACAAGCGGCCATGCGCGAGCGCAGCAAGCTTGCGGGCCTGACCGCTGAAGGTCGGAGCTCAGCGACGACGCTTCTCGTATCGAGCGCTCTTGAATGGCTGAACGAGCCTGCCCATGCCGTTGCACAGGAGAAGCGCAAACTCCTTGGCTTCACGGACAATCGCCAGGACGCTGCACTTCAAGCGGGGCATTTCAACGATTTTGTGTTCGTGAGCCTGCTGCGCGGAGCAATGCTGCGCGCCGTTGTCGACGCTGGCGAGGAAGGCCTGCGGGAAGAGGAGTTCGGCTTCCGTGTTCAACGGGCCTTGGGTTTTGTCGGCTCGAACGCAGCGCTGCGGATGCACTGGATGCTGAACCCCGAGGCCGGGGCGGTGGTTCGCAGCGATGCAGAGCGGTCGTTGGCCAAGGTGCTCGCGCACCGGGTCTGGACCGATTTGCGTCGGGGTTGGCGTTTCACGAATCCGAGCCTGTCGAGGTTGAAGTTGATCGAAGTGGATTTCGTGGGACTCGGCGACGTGGCCGCGGACGGAAACAGGTTCCCAGCCATTCTGCCTGAGCTCGGATCCCTGGATCATGATGCTCGCAGAAAGGTCCTCCGGATCCTGCTAGGGGCCATGCTCGAAGGCTTGGCCGTCGGTACCGAGGCACTCGATCTTGCCGTTCTGGACACCGTTGCACAGAGATCACGGTCGCTCCTGCAGGTTCCGTGGGCGATCGACAGCAAGGAAAGACCGCGAGGGCGTACAACCCTGTTTCTGAAGGCCCCCGGCAAGAGAGTCACGAGTCTGCGTGAAGAACAGCTGGTCCTTCGCGCGGGCCCGCAGTCACGCATAGCGCGCCTGCTTAACCGCGAGAGCGTCATCGGCACGAAGCTCGGGAGGGGCGACTACCTCGTCTTTGTCTCCGAACTCCTTGCCATTCTGGCCGATGAAGGGCTTGTGACGCTGGCTTCGAGTGAGGGCGATTTTCCAGGGTGGTGTCTATCGCCCTCGGCTGTCCGACTCATTCCAGGACCGGCCGCTCGAGAGCAAGCCGCTGTAGGGAACCGTTACTTTCACGACCTGTATACGCGGATTGCGGCCGATCTGGACGGGGTGAGGACCAGTTCGTTGTTCGGGATAGAGAGCCGCGAGCATACGGCCCAGGTGACCCAGAGGCAGCGGGAATGGCGGGAATGGCGCTTCCGCTTCGAAGCCGACGATCAAGCGCGGATTGCCGAGTGCGAGACGGAAATCAAGGCCGGCGGCGAGTCGGCACACCTATTGCCGGCCCTGTTCTGCACGCCCACGATGGAGCTAGGGGTCGACATCTCGGCGCTGAATGCGATTTATCTTCGCAATGTGCCGCCGACGCCTGCGAACTACGCGCAACGAGCTGGACGTGCGGGGCGGTCAGGGCAGGCCGCGGTCATCTTCACGTACTGTGCGGCCCAGTCGCCGCATGATCAGTATTTCTTCGATCGGCGCATCGACATGGTGGCCGGTGTGGTACGCCCGCCGGCACTCGAGATCACCAACAAGAACCTGGTCGCTTCTCATCTGCAGGCGATCTGGCTTGCCTCGGCGCAGTTACCCCTGTCTGCCGACATTCCCGAGATCCTCGACCTACAGAAGAACGGATACCCCCTGAAAGACGAGATCCTCGAGGTTATCCAGGCTCCCGGTCTGGTCGACAAGGCATGCGGACCACTGCGCCGTGTCCTGGAGCAAATTCTTGCGTCGCTGGACGGTCGCAAACCTGGCTGGATGGCGGATCCGGACGAGTATGTGAGGGAGGTTGCCACCCAGTCGCCGGAGGAATTCGACAGGGCCTTCGACCGATGGCGTGAACTCTATCACTCCGCCCGCACACAACTGATCGAGGCCAACAGCCAGTCACAAGTACCGGGGCTGTCGGGAGCCGATCGGCGCAAGATCAAGGCCGCGCAGATGCGGGCCACGGATCAGATCGCCCTTCTTGAACAAGGCCGTGCAACCAACGGATCGGACTTTTACTCGTACCGTTACCTGGCGACGGAAGGTTTTCTACCCGGCTACAATTTCCCGCGGCTGCCCCTATACGCCTTCGTTCCCGGTGAGGGTACGTCCGGTTCTTTCCTGCAGCGCGCCCGGTTTCTCGCCATCTCCGAGTTCGGTCCTCGCAGCCTCATTTATCACGAAGGGCGTGCGTTCCGGGTCGTCAAGGCGAAGCTACCTCCCGAGACCCGGACCGACGACGGTCAGGAACTAGCGACGCGGGAGATCACCATCTGCCCGAACTGCGGGGCAGCGCACGACGGCGAGGTCGAACGCTGTCACGCTTGCAACGAGGCGATGGCTGACGCGCTGCCGGTCAAACGCACACTCAGGATCAATAATGTGGAGGCGGCGCCGGCCGAGCGGATAACAGCCAATAACGAGGAACGCATTCGTCAGGGCTTCGAGATTCAGACGGTTTTTGCCTGGCCGCGAAAGCACGGCCGTGTCGAGGTCATCGAGGCTGAGTTCCAGGTCGCGGACGCGCCCCTGATCAGGCTGCAATACGCCAACAGCGCGCAGATCAGTCGGATCAACAAGGGGCTGAAGCGGCGCCGCGACAAGACGGTACTCGGATTCATGATCGATCCCCGTACCGGATACTGGGCCAAGAGCGAGGACGAAGACCCGGAAGTGGAGATCCCACCGGATGCGGTGCGGCCGGTGCGGATCGTCCCGATCGTCCGGGATCGCAAGAACGCCCTCCTGCTTCGGTTCGAAGATCCCGATCGCTTTGACCCAAAGACAATCGCCACGCTCCAGCATGCCTTGATGCGGGGCATCACGGTGGTGTTCCAGCTGGAGGAAGGCGAAATCCTGGGCGAGCCGCTACCCGGCAGGGATGACCGGCGCGCTGTCCTGGCCTACGAGGCGGCTGAGGGTGGCGCTGGCGTGCTGAGCCGTCTGATTGAGGATCCGGATGCACTGAACCGGGTCGCGAAACAAGCGCTCGAACTGATGCATTTCGACAACGTCGAAGAGGCCGTTGATGCAGGCGACCCCGACCTTCTAGAGGAACGTGAACAAGAGGCTTGTGTGCGGGGTTGTTACCGTTGCCTACTGTCCTATTTCAACCAGCCGGATCACGAGTTGATCGACCGTGCCAGCCACCAGGTACAGCAATTGCTGATCGATGTGGCGCGCGGACAAGTCGTGCCGGTGGCAGCATCGACAGGCGCGGAAGGCGAGCGCGGCTGGTCGGTGCTCTTGGACCAATATGGCGTCCCCGCACCGGATGCAACATGCCTGTGACCCAAACCCCGAAAACGGTGCCAGGTTGATGTTTAGGAAATCGGTGTACCGTCGTCCTCCAAGCAGGAGGACAGATGAAGCGGAAGAGGTACACGGACGAGCAGATCGCCTACGCGCTGCGGCAGGCTGAGGCGGGCACGCCGATCAAGGAGGTGTGTCGCAAGCTGGGCGTCAGCGAGCAGACGTTGTACACGTGGCGCCGCAAGTTCGCCGGGATGGGCGTGGCCGAACTTCGGGAGCTACGACAACTCCGCCATGAGAACCGGAAGTTGAAGCAGCTGGTGGCAGATCTGAGCTTGGACAAGCACATGCTCCAGGAGGTGCTGTCAAAAAAGGTGTAAAGCCGGCGCGCAAGCGCGAGGTGGTGCGGTACCTGCAGGACGGGTTCCGTGTCAGTGAGCGTCGAGCGTGTCGGCTGATCGAGTTGTCGCGCACCAGCCATCGGTATCAGAGCACAAGGACGGACGACCCCGTGCTGCGGCGTCGTCTTGGCGAGCTCGCCGCGGCGCGTCCGCGGTTCGGGTATCGGAGGTTGTGCGTGTTGCTACGCCGCGAGGGATGGGTAGTGAACCAGAAGCGCGTGTATCGGATCTATCGAGAGGAGGGGCTGGAGGTACGGACCAAAAAGCGACGGCGCAAGCGGGCGAGTCACATACGGCTTGTGCTGCCGCCCGCAGAGCGGCCCAACGAGCGCTGGAGCATGGACTTCGTGACCGATCGGCTCGAGAGTGGCCGGCCGTTTCGGGTGCTGACGGTGGTCGATCAGTTTAGCCGTGAATGTCCGTTACTTGAGCCGGGCGTGTCGATGACCGGCAAGGCGGTGGCTGGAGCACTCGAGCGGCTGTCGTTTGCCGGGCCGTTGCCACGGGTCATCACCGTCGACAATGGCTCAGAATTCTACTCCCAGGCGATGGACTCCTGGGCGTACCGAAGAGGCGTGCAGTTGGAGTTCATTCGGCCGGGAAAGCCCGTGGAGAATGCGTTCATCGAGAGTTTCAACGGACGGCTTCGCGACGAATGCCTCAACGCCAACCTGTTCTTCTCGATCGATGACGCGCGCCGAAAACTGGAGGCTTGGAGGCTTGATTACAATACCCACAGACCACACAGCTCACTGAACGATCGAACTCCTACGGAGTTCGCCAGGGGCTGGCAACCGGAGGCTTCGGAACACCGAATCCTAAACCTCTGACTGGTACTGATTTCGGGGTGGGGTCAAGCACCGAGTTACTGAGATTAGACGTGGTACTAACCGTGGGGTCAGGTCAGGTACGCTCGGTTGCCGGCTGACCTTCTTGCGGCTCGCGTTGCAGGAAAGTTGGTGGCGACATCGGCCAGCGCCCAGCTGGATTCGTCCAAGATGCCGTCCTTCACGGGCGGCTCGACGGCGCGGACGACGTCCATGCTGGGAGCGGCGCTATCGGGTGCGTGCGCGCCGTCCGGCTCCTGAGGCGACGATCCTACCACCGGGCGCCGGGAAGGCTGCCGAGATCGCCAGGCCCGCCAGTGTGAGCAACATGAGAGCGCAGTGCCCTCGCACCCGTTCTCGGCACCACCGTGAGTGGGAGAGGTCGATAAACCCACTCGAACCCCCGTCGCCGCTTGCCTCTGATGGCACGATCACGTCAGAGGGCAAGTCCTACTAGCTCTGTTCGTCCTGATAGAACGCTTCCTCTGCGGTGACGTCCGAGGATCGGTCCTCGTCCCGCAGGTCGGCTGCGGTAGTCATGGTGCTGTTGCGGGCGCTCCGAGACACCGCGAACAGAAACGCAATGACCAAGAACAAGAAGAACGCGAACATCAGCGGGGAGACCATCGTCCTTAATCCTTCTTGGGGGGCGATTTGGGGCGAGGGGCTAAAGTTGAGAGTAGTCACCTCCGCCATGCGGCACAAAACCAGCTGGCCCGTCCGGCAAGGGAATCCGCCAACTACTAGGACCACCGGGAGTACTGAAATGGAACTTACAAGGAGAAATTCGCAAGTGCGATTGGGGCGCGCCGCATTGCTGCGTGTGCTGTCCATGACCGATCAGGCAGTTATTAGAAGGCGTACTTTAGGCTCATGCTGAGGTCGAACATGGCGATATCGTGGCTCGTCATCCAGCCTTGCACTGGCTCGCTTCCATCACGTCGCACGTTAGGCTCGTGACTGCGTAACGGGTCCCAAACAGTGGCATCGGTGAGGGACGAGTAGTTGACCCAGCGGCCCCGGACGCCCAGCGATACTCGCTCGGTGAGGGCATAGTCAGCACCGAGCAGCACCTGATAGCCGAACAGCGTGTCGCTGAGTTCGCTTTGCGCACTGCTTACGGTGCCAGCCAGGTTCCGGCGGAACACAGCTAGCTGGGCTTCGGATTCAAACGGGAAGTCTGCGCCCGTGATGATCTTGCTCGGGTCGGGGTTCCTCGCCCAAACGCTCCCGAAGTCCACATCGGTAAACCCGACTCCGGCACCAACCCCGACATAGGGGGTGAGCCGGCTGCTGTTGACGAAATCGAAATACAGGTTCCCGAACAGGTTGTGTGAGGTCAGGTTACCGAGACGTTCCTCGGCCCGTTCGATCTCTTGACCGAGCTTGGCGAAGTTAACCCCCGCAGCGCTCGCAACCGGCGATGTCTGATCGTACTCCGAGTTGTAGAAGAAGTACTCCAACTCGAGCCGAAACCGCCCCCCCAGACGATAGCCGAGCGCCCCGCCGGCCGCAATGCCCTTGGCCTTGTCAAACACGCTCTTCCAGGTATCCCCCTCTCCGCGAGCGGCCGTCGTGCACCGCTCTCCGCCCAGCAAGTACCACGGGTTGAGGAACTCGTCGCACGCGCTTTCCCGGTCGTCGCTGTCTCCGATTAGATCCATCCCCGAGGCAAAGCTAGCGCCCCGCTCGCTGCTCAGATAAAAGCCACTGCTCGCCTGTGCCCAGGCCGGGCCAACACTAACGCCGATAAACGCGACCAGCAGTACGCAGGTCCGTAGGATCAGTGCTCTGAAAGACCGTTTGTGCATGGCTTCCCTCCCCGATGCGCATCGTGACCTTCTCGTTCGGCGTGAATCTTCTCTATATGATCACACACATGAAGACACGCGCCTCGACTGCTGACCTCGTGGCCGCAGTCCGTGCCCTGCACCAGCGGGACCGCGTACGGCTCCTCGACGACCCGTACGCCATTCTGCTTTGCGGTCGATACATGCGCTGGATTGTGCGCATTCGTCCCGCCAGCTGGCTCATGGCGCACTGCGTGCTGCGCGCCCTCCAACCGGCCGCGCTCGGGACACTGATCCGGGCGCGTTACGCCGAACAGGCGCTAGAGGCCGCAGTCGTGGCTGGCATCACCCAGTATGTGATCATCGGGGCGGGCATGGATTCGTTTGCCCTTCGCCGGTCCGATCTCATGCCACGCCTTCAAGTGTTTGAGATCGACCGGCCAGCCATGCAGAAGATCAAACAAAAGCGTCTCCAGCGAGCCGGCCTGGATATGCCGCGTGGATTGCATTTTGTACCTGCGGATCTTGAGCGAATTCCGGTGATGAACGCTTTGTCCGAATCGGGGTTCGAACCAGCAAGAAGAGCGTTCCTGTCCCTCCTGGGGGTTATCTACTATTTGCCGCGGGATGTCCTTGCCTCGACAGTCCGCTCTATTGTGGGCGGCGTGGCCGCCGGTTCGCAGCTGGTTGTCGATTACATGCTCGACGCCGGCTCCGCGTGGCCCGAGCACCGGGAAAAACGGGCACAGATAGAAGCGTACGTTGCCAAGCGAGGAGAGCCGGTGCGAAGCGACTTCAGTCTGGCTCAGATGAGTGCGTTGATGGCTGAAGAGGGCTTCCGAACCATCGAGGGAATCACCATGATGGACCTCGGTCACCGGTATGCTGAAGACTTTGGCCCTCTGCCGTTTGAGATTCCGGGCCTCTTTGGATGCGGGCACTTCCAAAAGTAGGCGTCGACATATACTGAGTTCAGGTTAGTGAACCCCACGTTCACGTACGATTGCATGCGGAGTTCCACGCTCTTGTCGGGGTCGCCAAGAGCGTGCCGAGTTCGCGCCGGCGGCCACGACGTCGCGCGGGCGCACGTCTGGCAGTCTCTATAACGTCCGGCGCACCGTGACGTCGCCCACAGGGTGCCCCTGCGCGTCGACCTCGAACTTCCGCATCTCCTTGCACTGCCCCTTGTCCTCGATCTGTTTCAGGAGCCAGTTGTAGCCCTCGATGAGGATGCCCTTGAGCACGCGCTTTTGGTCCACGAGTTCGCCGGCCAGATCGTCCAACTTCGCGCACCGTTGGCGGCGGCAGTGTTTTTGACATTTTCGACAGCCATCTGAACTACACGCACGAGGGCCGTCGATGAGACTGACGTGACCCGGTGCCCTTGTGGCGCACCACCGCCATCTTGTCGCGCGTGCGCTCGGAGATGATCTCGTCCGCGGGTCGAACCCAGAACGGTCGGCGCCGCCGCGCCGCGGACAGGGGCCGTGCCACTCGCGCCCGACGCGGCGCAGATCGAGGCGCGCGGCGGCGCCGAAGCCCATCACGCCCCATCGTCCGATCCCGTCCGAGGTACCGTCGGTGTCGTACAAGTCAGGTAGAAACCCGAAGGCGTGACCCATCTCGTGGGCCACGAGGCCGATCGTGGCGGTGTGGTCGCTGGGCCTGGAGCACGATCGCGTGGTGTTCACCGAACATCTGGTATCCGTGCCATTGGGAGCCAGTGCCAACAATGGTGCCGTCGAGCGTCGGTGCCGCCTCGTCTGGAAGGCTCCAGGCATGACCCCACACCGAGGGCCAGCTTCGAGGCGCTGCCGCCGTACGAGTTCTCATAGCCAGCCAGCACAATGATGATCGACAACTCGTCGGCCTGTAGCGAACCGCCGAATCTCTTCTCGGGCGCGGTGAAATCGACGAAAGGATCGACGGCCCGAATCGCCTTCGCTGCGATGTCATGCGAAAAGGCTGCGATGTCACGAAAAAAGTCATGGCTGCCGCTCGTGCCCAGGTGGTTATCGTTCAAGCTCACCGTGACCACGCCGTCATTGCTCTTGCCGTGGGTCTCCTTGGCCGGCTGAAGCTTCAGTGTCCTGTACGAGACCTCTTTCTAATAACCCGCGAGGCTGCTCTTGCCCTTGAAGATGCGCTTATTCCAGTCGGCCGCGTTGGAGCCGACGAGCTTCAGGTCTGCGAACTGGACCAGAATGACGAGCACAGTGCAGGGTGCCCGTCGATTCGTACCAATCCGGCAAGGCAAACCCCGTAGCGGAGCGCGCATGCCGGTTCCGCTGCGCACGCATCTGCTCGGCCCGTGCCACACTTCGGGTGTCGCGCAGGTGCAGCGGAATACCGACCGGAGGGAGCATTCTGACGCGCTGGCTCGAGTCCACCAGCGCCCCGCTCGGCGTGGCCTCGGCATACGACCACCAGCCGCTGTCGGGGTTGCGGAGGATCGTGTATCCGTCGGCCGTTTCCATGCCGTAGTACCACTCGTCACCGAAAGGGTGCCCTGGCTGATCTTTTTGACGTCACCAGCCGGATGATGGATGCCGGTGATCGCCGCGCCCAGACCCACCGTGCCGGTGTCCCATCCCAAGAAGCTGACGCCGCCTGGCGGAGACTGGTTCAGACGCATGAACGAGAAGTCAGTGCCGCTGTTGGTGCCCGAGGCGGACAGCAAGGTGGCGCCACCGGAGGTCTGCTGAGTGGTCGTGCCGCCTCCGCCGCAGCCGGTCCGCTGGTCAAACCAGAAGAAGTTGATCGAGCCCGCAGCTCCTTGGTTGCCGACGCAATGGGTCGCGGTGCTGAAGTAGGGGATTGTGCTGTTCGGATCGGCATCGCTCATGAGCTGGCCCGTGCACAGGAAGGTGCCGCCGTCCTGAAAAACGATCCGCGCCACAGCGTTGCCTGCCGATTGCCAACTGGACTTGCAGGCAAGATCGATCTCGCAGCTTTGCGAGGCCTTGACCCCGACGATATCTTCCGGGTCGGAGTACTTCGGCGAGTAAAGCAGGTGGGCGACGCCCTCGATCGAGAACTCGAGGCGGTCGCGCTGCGCCCGACGCCGCACATAGATCTCGACGCCGAGCGTGTCGCCGCCGACCACAGGCGACCAATACGGACCCGGCGCGCCGCCAGCATCCATCGCCGCGTGCGCCTGGGCCCGGAATTCGTCGCGCCCATAAGGCCCGAAGCTCTGCCCCGGCTGCGCCGCATTGAAGAACCGGACCTGCACCCCCGCTGGAACCTGCGCCATTCGCAGCGCCACGCGCGTGGCGACGGCCCCGGGTGACCTCACGGTGAACGTCGCCGCCATGCCCCCGTCAGGGGTAACGATCCAGTCCAGGTTGCTGCTGCGCATGGCTCCTCGGAACCGTGGCGGCACGGTGCGTTCAACGCCGATCTGCAGAGGAGCTCCGGGCTTTTCGTTGGCGTTCGTCAGCCCACGGCGCTGCGACTCGGGGAGGGGTGCCAGCTCGACAAGGAACGAGCTCGTCGCATCGTCGAACTGGCCACGGAGCAACGCGGCGGACTGTGCCGCGATCTCGCGGAGGGGTTCGCCGGCGTAGACCTCACCCGGGACCCTCATGCGCTGTCCGCTGTTCAACTGGGCCTCGGCGCTCGGAACTACCAGCCAAGACGCCGCCATGAACAGCACGGCGCACCAGACCAGTCGAGCTAGCCTTGCCCCGAGACGGGCTCGTGTCGCGATCGGCGCCGCTGCGGGAGCTCGCCCGGCGTTCGGTACGGTCGACATGGCGGCTAGCATCGGGCTGTCACCGTTTCTGGTCGATGTCATGCCGGCCAACATCCGCGAGCCAGGCGCTGGAACGAGAGGATCTCGCTCCATGCCCATAACGCGCCAAACGCAGGTTAACTGGCTCACCCCGCGCTGACGGAGCCATAGTGTCGGGGGGAGACTTCAGGTATGGTCCCACGAGGCCAGGCTCGGCCTCGGAGAAGCGGCGTCGGCGTGGCGGCGTCCGTGGGGGGTCACCGCAAGATCGAGCCCGAGCGCCGGACGGTAAGCGGCAAAGAGCGCGGTTTCTTGCCCGTCGGGCTCCCCGGCGGGTCCATGACGCAGGTACCGATGAGCACCGACCGACCAACGATGGTCCGCTGGCGGATCCTCGGGTTGTTGCTTGGCCTGAGCTTTGTCTCCTACGTCGTGCGGCTGAACCTGTCGATCGCCGCCCCGTTCGTAACCTCGGAGCTGGGGATCTCCGCCGTGCAGATGGGCGGCGTGTTCAGCGCGTTCGTCTGGGGCTACGCTATCTTCCAGCTGCCGGTGCGGACCCTTCGCGGCTAGGCCTGAGTCTCACAGTCCCTTTTCAGTCTGCCGCTACCACGGGTTCCACGGTCTGCGACACACATGGGTGTCGAACATGCTGGTCGGAGGTGCCAACCCGTTCCGCGTTTCACGAGCGGCGGGCCACTCCTCGTTCCAGGTGACCGTGGATGTTTACGGTCACCTGATGCCGGACGCGAAACGGCTCCTGGAGGAGCTCGAAGGCGGTGGCGAAAGTGTAACCGACGAGTAACTCATGTTGCCGCGTTTTGCCTTGGAGAGATGCGGCAAAAGCCCTATCTGTAAGGGTCTAAGGGACTTAGAATCGGCCCTCGTCAATCTCATAACCCGAAGGTCGTAGGCTCGAATCCTACCCCCACTACTCCAGTAAGTCCCGGTGGCTCAGCAACTTACTTCCCCGTGCTGGTCACCGGGATTTACTGCGTCTGGGGCTACGGTAACGGCCGGGTAACGGATGGTCACGGGAAAATGGCCTTGCCGATGGTCAACACTGTCGCGCTGCGCTGCCTCGACCTTCACAGACGTCAAATCCGTTGGGGGGCGTCGGAAGGCGTCCTTGCTGGGTTCGATTCCCAGGCGCTTCCGCCATTTTTCTGGCTCCGGCCATCCGGGCTTGGGGCCACTTTCGGGGCCATTTGTTTACCGGAGAACCCGCTGCGCGCCCTCGACAGAGCAATGGGCGGGTGGCTCGGCTCGCGAGACTTGGCCCAGGACGCTACGGGTCCGTCGGCACGAGCCGCTTCAGCTCGTCGAACCAGTTGAGAGCGACCGTGGATCTGCGTTACATGGTCCAGAACTGCACGCTACGCAGCATCTCGGCATCACCACCATGCGGGGTGCGGCCTCAGCGCTCGGGCTGGACATAGTGGCGACGCCGTGCTTGCATCCGAGCGCTATCTACAAGGGCGTGTTTGCCAACATCGGATCAACTTGTTGGAACGCTCTTCCGGCCAGAAGGAGACGGGTCATGGCGAACTGCTCATCATGCAACGCAGAGGTTGCAGTGGGCTTTCGTTGGTGTGGCATCTGTCACACCAACGTACTGGATCCGAACCTCGGGCGGTTGGCCTCCCCGGGCAAGCGACTTGGGGCCTTCGTCATCTTGCTGACAGGAGATGTGTCATGAACAAGAAGAAGCGTGATCGCGCACTCGGCATGGATGAAGGAATCTCACGGCGGGATTTCCTGGACGGCGTGGCCATAACCGTCGGGGGGACGATGATGGTCCCCACTCTGGCAGGCGGCACCCCCGCGCACGCGCAGACGGCATCCTCGCAACTGCCGCTGCCGTCAGCGCCGCCTTCGGATTATCCACCGATGATCACAGGGCTCCGCGGGCAAACTGACGCGGCCATGAATGCGGGGCATGCCGTCCGCGACGGGACAGCGTTCAGCGCCCCGGTCGATACCGGCGAGTTCTACGACCTGGTTGTTGTGGGTGCCGGCATGGCCGGACTTGGCGCCGCCTATTTTTATCGGAAGCAGATCCCGCACTCGAAGGTCTTGCTGATCGATGCGTGCGAAGATTTCGGGGGCCACGCCGTGCGCAACGAATTCATGGTGGACGGCAAGCGCCTGATTGCGGGCGGCGGCACCGCCGCCCTCTGGCGTCCGAATACGTTTACGCCCGAGGCACAGGAGTTGATGCGCGATATCGGGATTGACCGCGCTCACCACGATAGAGAAGTGGCCAAAAACCCGAACGCCCCGCGAGAGTTGGGTCTCCGGCGAGCGGTGTTCTTCGGCAAGGAGTCCTCTGGTGAGGACCGGCTCGTTATGGACCCACCGCCCGAATTGGGCCTCCGGGGCCGCAGGGGCGAGGAAGGGACGACGAATGCTCAGTTCGCCGAATTCTTTGCCC
Organism: Acidobacteriota bacterium; assembly: GCA_965205505.1. GTDB lineage: Bacteria > Acidobacteriota > UBA890 > UBA890 > WLXD01 > DASCOT01. Next base: position 442,347 of record CBDBHB010000008.1, on the reverse strand, counting down.
AGACGCCGTACTCAGCCGGCACCCGAGAGGGCTTGTTGAAGCTGTTCACCGAGCACCGTGACTGGATGCCCGGGGTCCCGACCGCGGAGAAAGTCGAGCAACTCAAGAAGATGAGCTACATCGACTTTGTGAGCAACGTCGTCAAGATCCATCCCGACGCGGTAGCCCATGTCCTCTCGGTGGGCGGCACGGGTGGGACCAACCAGACCGCCGGTCCGGATACCTATAGCGCCTGGTATGCCTGGCGCAAAAGCGCGCCCGGCTTTAACGGGATGGCTCTCCCGCCCGCCTCGCAGTTGTCGAACCTGGTCAAAGACCCGGGGCGGAACATCGCCTGGCCCGACAACGCGACCACCGCGGCGCGGCTCTTGGTCCGGTGGCTGATACCGGACGCGTTGCCAGGCCGCACGGCGGATGATTCGGTCTTGCAGAATATCGATTACGCCGCCTTGGACCGTCCGACGAACGATGTGCGCATTCGTCTGTCCAGTACGGCGATCCGCGCCAGGCACCTGGGCGACCCTGTGACGGCCAAGGAAGTCGAGGTGACCTATCTGCGTGACGGCAGACCCCACACCGTTCGCGCGCGCGGCGTCGTGATGGCCTGCTTCAACGCCATCATTCCCTACCTGGTGCCGGACCTGCCTGAGGCGCAGAAGGCCGCCTTGCACATGGCGGTGCGCAAGCCGCTCGTCACGACCAGTGTGGCCATCCGCAACTGGCGCGCGTTCCAGAAGCTGGGCGTCTCGTCGATCAACTGCCCAGGCATGTTCTATACGTCGATCGGGCTCTCCGTCCCAACGGCCATCGGCGGGTATCAGAACGCGTCCACGCCGGACGAGCCGATTGTCGTCCGGATGTCCCTCACCGCTCGCATCCTGGAGAAGGCGGGCTCCGGGCTCCCGCCGCGCGAACAATGGAAGGCCAGCCGTACCGAGCTGCAGGAGATCACCTTCGAGACCTTCGAGCGCAACATCCGCTCACAGCTCGATCGTGTGCTGGGACCTGGCGGCTTCGACTCACAGCGTGATGTCGCGGGTATCATCATCAACCGCTGGAGTCATGCATACGCACCCGGGTCGAATGAGCTGTACGATCCCGACTGGTCACACCGGATGGATGCCCCATGGGTGGTCGGTCGTCAGCAATTCGGTCGGATTACGATCTCGAACTCGGATGCCGCGTGGGTTTCGCTCACGAACGCGGCGTGGCAGCAAAGCCACCGCGCCGTGAACGAGCTCATCTGCAACGTGGTTCGGCCGGTGTTCGATTGGCAGTGGTCCGAAAGTATGCACGCCGGCGAACCCGGCGACTTTCCGAACAACTTCTAGGGCTTACGGCGAGGTGCTTGAGGTCATCGGCCAGGGCACTGTCAAGTTAACTGCGCGACGCTCGGATTGGGGCAAGTTCTGGCCCTGGAGTTGGGTTCCTTCAGGCGGTGACTACCGCACTCCAGGTCCCAAAAGCACTAGTGCGAAGTACCCGGTAGTCCGCGTAGCGCCTGGTTACGTGCTCCACCGAGGGCATCACACTCCGGTGCGTCTCCGAGCCGGCCTTGCCGCTGACGAAGCCTGCGGGCGTACTCCAGGCCGAACTTCGCGCACCAATACCGGATCGCCTCGTACGAGACGGTGACACCTCGCTCCGCCAGGAGATCTTCGACGTCTCGGAGGCTCAAGCCAAAGCGATGATACAGCCAAACGGCGTGGCTGATGATCTCGGGCAGGAAGCGGCGCCGACGATAGCTCAGCCGATCATTGCTCATCGGCGAACGGTGCCAGGCAGCGCGTTAACTTGACAGTGCCCTCCCGTGGACCCACGCGTGCCCCAGCGGTACGCTTCAGGCGCTCACCCACCCTGCCTCGGTAGCGCCATGGAACCCGGCACGAAACTAGGCCATTACGAGATCACCGAGCAGCTCGGTGCTGGCGGCATGGGTGAGGTGTACCTGGCGCAGGACACGCGCCTGGGCCGCCGGCGGGTAGGTTTGCGGTGATGTGTGAGGTGCCCTTGGGCGCAGGAGATCTTTGGTGAAAGAGCGTGAGCACGCAATTCGTTTCTTCGGCTTCGTCTTGGCGTTGACCGTCACCGGGCTACCGGTTGCGAGTGCCGTCGCGGTGCCCGGCGTGAGCTGGAGTGCGGCGTCTTCCGTGATGCTGGCTCAGGAGGCGCTGCCGGCGCAGAGGCCGATGTTCCGGTCGGCGGTCAGGCGCGTGCGTGTCGACGCCATCGTTGCCGACAAGGACGGCAACTTCATCCACGACTTGAAGGCGGACGACTTCCGGGTCTTCGAGGACGGAGTCGAGCAGGAGATCTTGAACGTCCAGTTCGTCAGCCTGACAAGAGGACAGGTCACCAAGGTGGCCTCTCACGACGAAGCGGTCACTGCGCGCGCCGAATCGCTCGCTGTGCCAGCGGAGCCCACACCCGTCCGGCGAAGCCCTGCAAGTCTCGGGGCTGTGGTCTACCTGGTCGACCTGCCGAGCCTGGATCGAAGGAACAACCCTCGGCTTATCAAGACTCTCGGGAGTTTCTTCGAAGGGGAGGGTGACCTGGAGGTGCCGCGCAGCGTGTTCCTGATCGACAACACCGGCACAGTGCAGGAGATGGCCCCACTGACAACCGATCGTGAAGTGCTTCGCAACGCGGCGGCGTCGGTGGCGGCGGCGGGGCTGACGAGCATGTCTATCTTTAGCCGCATGGAGCAGGAGTATGAGCCATTCATGCAGTTGGCGATCGACGCGTCCAATTCGCCGGGGGCGCTGCGTCGCGCCACTTTGACCCCGGTCATGGTGCTCCAGCTTCTCGACAACCTCGAGCGAAAGGCCAGGTTGGATGGCGAGCGCGAGCGCCGGCGCGCCGAGCAGACACTTCGGACTCTTCTTCACTTCATCAACGCCTTGTCGGCAATGGAAGGCCGCACTGCCCTGGTGTGGATCTCCTCCGGTGCGATGATCACCGAGGGGGGCCCCTACTCGGCTTTCGCAACGGCGGTGCGTCAGGCAGTCAACGCTCCGACGGGACCTTCGACTGTTGAAAGATCGGCACTGAGCCAGCGCGTCGTCGACTTGATGGACGAGGTGTACGAAACTGCGAACACCGGCAACGTGAGCATTTACACGGTCGATCCGCGCCCGATCTCGGAACTCAACAACCTCAGCACCAGCGCCACCATCGGCACTGCCGTGGTCTCCACGGCTCTGCGACGCCACGTGCGGCCAGCCTATCGCGATCTCACCGTACCGCTCGTGGACCTGGCTGCGAAGACCGGCGGCCGGTCGTTCATCGGCTGGAGCGATCTCGACCGGGCGTTCGAGGAGCAGTACAACGACGCGACGCAGTTCTACTTGATCTTCTATGAGCCACCGGCGCCACACGAGGATGGCGAGTACCACGAGATCGAGGTGCAGGTTAGCTACCCGGAGGTGGAGGTTCGAGCTCGGTCAGGCTATCGAGAGCTGCCGGATTCGGAGCTCAGGGCGCGCAAGGTGGCCGCAGCCTTGGCGCTGCCGGGCTCAGTCATGGGACGCCCGGTGCCCGCCGCCGCGTTCCACCGCTTTGAGCCCGACGGCTCGCCCAAGATCCTACTGGTTGTCGGGTTGCCGCGGCCCGCGGAGACGATCGCCGGTACCTGGGCGCCCGCCTTCGAGGGGATCGGTCCCGCCGCGGATAACCGCGAGGAGCTGGTCGACGTGCTCGGCATCCCGTACTTCCAAGTGCATGCCATCGCGTTGGATCGTGCGGGCGAGATCAGCGGCGAGACTCACGCGACGGTTCTGCCACACACCGATCTGGCGGGGTACGCACCGGTTGCACCGTTCCAGCACCTCCGATACACGACGGAGTGGTCCGTCGAGCCAGGAATCCACGACATCCGGCTGCTGATCGCTGAAGACGGCGGTGACCGATTCGGCACGTCGAGGCTGCAGGTGCAGGTTCCGTCCAGCGACGGGTGGACGATGGCGGATCCGATGCTCGGCGTATTGGAGGCCGATGCCGCGTTCAGACCCCTGCTAGACGAGGGCGTATCCGAGGGCATCCAGATCTTCGCGAGCGTTCAAGTTAGCGGCGCGACGCGGCCCCACGTTTCAGCCTCGATCTTCCATCATGCAACACGGAACACCATCGCGGAGGTACCGGCCTACGCATTGCGGCCCGAGGGTCCGGGCGTATACGGCGGGATGTTGCCGCTGCCGTATCTCGCCCCCGGCGAGTACCTGGTCGAGCTGCAAGTAGTGGATACGACCGCGGATGGCCAGGCGCCCAGGCTGATGCCGCTGCGCGTGGTGGAAGGCCACTAGCCGGGCGAATCGCCGCGTGGGTTCGTTGGCAGTGCCTTCAATGCGTACCGCTCGCTTGGTACCACGCTTGATTGTTGTCGCTACGGTCAGGACTCTCGTCCCGTGGAACCCTGCGTGCTCCGGCGATAGGCTTCAAGCGGCTCATTCGAGCCTGGTTCCGCCGCTTTGACACACCCGCCGGAGGGATTTTTGTATGTTCGAGAGCTTTTCGAGGGTCTCTGATTCAACACCAGGCCGATACCTGCCCAATGGCGTGTTCCGTGGCGTGCCCAGTGCCGTGCTCATTGTCGTGTTCGGAGTGCTGGTGGCCAGCCCGGCAGCGCTATTCGCCCAGCAATCGCTCCCGGTGCCGTTCGATTCCGATCGATGGGAGTTTTCTGCCATCGAAGCGCGCGTAGAGGAGCACCTGGGCAAGAGCAGCCTCTACTTGCTAGGCGGCTACGCGTGGATAGCCGACGACGAGTTTGTCGATGGCATCCTCGAGTTCGATGTCGCCCTGCCGCCAGAGCGCGTCTTCGCGGGCGCCGTCTGGCGTATGCAGGAGCCCGGAGAGTACGAAGAGTTCTACATGCGTCCGCACCAGAGCGGCAACCCCGACGCCAGCCAGTACAACCCGGCGTTTTACGGACTGTCGTCGTGGCAGCTGTACCACGGAGAGGGCTACAGCGCCCAGATCGACTATCGGTTCGACGAGTGGACGCACGTCAAGATCGTCATCTCCGGCAGCCGAGGCGAGGTCTACGTCGACTCCGATGAGCCTGTGTTGGTGATCAACGAGCTCAAGCGGCCCGTGCGGCCAGGCCTCATTGGTCTGCGGGTTTCCTCCGAGGTGGTGGCGACGCACTTCGCCGATTTCAGCTATCGGAAGATCCAGGATCCGCCGTTGCGTGGCGCACCACGGAGTGCAGCGCCGACGCCGGCAGGGACAGTCACGGAGTGGCAGGTTTCGAGCGCCTTCGAGGGCAGCCGGCTAGAGGGATCGACGAGCTTTCCCGATGAGCTCTCGGCGGAGCTCAGCTGGACGGCGCTGCAATCAGACCGCACCGGTATTGCCAACCTGGCGGAGGTTCAAGGGATCGCGGATGGTCGTGATACGGCGATCACGCGCCTCACGATCCATTCCGAGCAGGAAAGGGTCGTCAAGACCAGCTTCGGCTACAGCGACCGCGTCAACGTCTATCTCAACGGTCAGCTGCTCTACGGCGGCGACAATACCTATCGCACCCGCGACTACCGCTACCTGGGCACCATCGGACTCTTCGACGAGCTGTGGTTGCCGTTGAAGACGGGAGACAACGAGCTCTGGTTCGCCATCTCCGAAGCCTTCGGTGGTTGGGGTGTGCAGTGCCGCGTCTTCCCGTTCGAAGAGCTCCCCGCCCAGACAACCGCTACTGAAGTGCGGGTCGTGGTGCCCAACGATGGTTGGGAGCTGGTCGGCGACCTCCGACTCCCGGCGTCGCAGCAGGCCGCCCCCGCCGTTCTAATGCTCAACAAGGCAGCAGACGACCGGACGGTCTACGAAGCCCTGGCAGTTCATCTGGCCAACAAGGGTGTGGCGTCGTTGCGGCTGGATCTGCGGGGGCACGGCGAGAGCATCAATCTCGGTCGCTTTGTACCCTACGAACGCTCACCCGATCCGTTGATCTGGGATTCAGAGGTCGATGTCGCCGCCGCGCAGCGGTACCTGAGAGCGCATCCGCAAATCGATGGCGACAGAATTGCGGTCCTGGGTGCCAGCTACAGCGGCGAGGAAATGGCAGAGGCCGGCAGGCTGTATGGAAACGCGCAGGCCTACGTGGCGCTGTCGCCCGGGTCGTTCAGCGACGAGTCCATCGACGCGATCGACTCCAGCGGCATTCCCTGGCTGTTCATCGCGTCAAGAGACGAGCGTCACCTCCACGACATCGTGGCGTCGCTGCGGGAAAAGAGTCACAGCGTCGAGCTGTTGATGGTTCCGGGGACAGAGCACGCCAGCCGCCTTCTCGCAACGCATCCGAGCCTGGCCGAGCGTATCGCCGTCTGGCTGGCCAGCAAGCTAGAGGTGCCATCGAGCTGATCTAGCAGGCCGTGGTGAAAGTGTGGTGGGTCTGGTTACGGCGAGTTGGGGCCAGATGCAAGGCGGCCTGACACAGGCGATGCCCTAGCCATCGTCGAGGAAGGCCAACGCCGCAAATTGCCCCAACTCGCCGTAACCCTTCGGGCGACAGGGGGTTGCGCGCGTATGCTGCGTCGTTCCTCGTCAACGATGGGGTAACCATCGCCTCCTCCTCTCTCCTTGCCTCCACTTCGCAAGTCCCTGTCGCCAGACCCACCACACTTTCACCACGGCCTGCTAGGCCGTCCGCCTTGCTGCAGCGGCGCGGATCGCCGTTTGGCTTCCCGTTGCGTCTCTGCGCTCTCAGGCGCGGGAGGCGGCAACCAGGCGCAATTGCGTCAGCTGTCCGCGGATCGCATCCACCAGGGCGTTGAGCGCGACGCGTCGGGAGTCGCGGGCGCGGTAGGCGGCGAACCACGAGCGGCGCAAGCTGTCGCCGGCCACCGGTCGAGTGACCAGCTTGCCGGCGCGCACCTGCGGCTCGGCCACCCAGGTGGCCACGGCGCTTATTCCCATGCCGGCCGCCACCATCCCCAGAACGGCCTCGCTCAGCTGCAGCGTGGTGACGCGGCACGGACGGACTCCGGCCGGCTCGAGCACCAGGGTCAGCAGGTCGGTGTGCTCCGGGTCGGAGTGCAGGAACAACATTTCGTCGGCGAAGTCTTCCGCTTGCAGAACCGATTTGGCCGCCAGCGGGTGGTCGGGAGCCATGATGGCGACGATCTCGTCGTCGAACAGGGGCACGTAGAAGATCGCGTCGTCGTCGGAGCACTGGTGCACGATGGCCAGATCGACCGTCTCCTCGATCAACGCTTGCAACGGCGCGCGATAGGAGTCGGCGTTGACCTGCACTTCCACTTGCGGGTACGCATCGCTGAACGCCATGAGCGCCGCTGGCAGCCAGTGGTAGCAGGTGTAGCACTCGGTCGTAATGCGGACGATGACGTCGGCGGCGTCGTGCATCTTGGCCATGTCGCGTTCGACCTCGGCGATCATGTCGAGGGTCTTTGCGGCGGTGGGCAAGAGGCGCTCGCATTCCGGCGTCGGTGTCATGCCGCGAGGTTCCCTATAAAACAGCGCGAAGCCGAGGCGGGTCTCGATCTCCGCCAGGGCCCGGCTCACCGCCGGCTGGCTCAGATGCACACGGCGGGCCGCCTCGGTCAGCGTGCCGGCGCGGGCGATGGCGTCGATAATGCGGAGGTGACGGATTTCGATCATGTGGCCACCAATCTAGCTCAATCCGCCGCGCAGGCTAAGGGTGGGGTCGAGGCGCGCCGCGCGCAGCGCCGGGGGTAATGAGGCCACCAATCCCACGACGACCAACATCACCGCCGCAAGGACATACAGAGTCGGCGCCGCCGGCGGCAACAAGGTGGGATCGACGAGGCGCGATAGGCTCGCTGCCGTCACCAGACCGGTAATCGTTCCGCCCGCCAGCGAACCGACGTTGCCCCGCAGCACCAGCAGGATCAGCCCCGATCCCTCGGCCCCGAGGGCGCGACGCAACCCGAGCTCCGCGCGGCGCTGTGCCACGGCGAACGCCACGACCCCGTAGGTGCCCGTGGCCAGGAGCGTCAGTCCGATGAGGGCGAAGACGCCGAGCATACCGCTCGCCAGGCGGCGGGTGGCGAGCGAGTCACTGACGAGCTGCTCGATGGTGGCGACGCGGGCCAGCGGGAGGTCTGCATCGACCGCGGCGATACGGCCACGGAGCTCGGCCACTAGCTGGTCGAGTGGCCGGTCGGAGCGCACGACGAAGGTCATCCAGTGGTTGAAGGCCGTGGTGGTCTGCCCGTGCGGCAGGTACATGGCGACACCCTCGGCGTTGTCGACGCCATCGCTGCTCACGTCCTCGACCACGCCGACCACGGTGGTCCACGGAAAGCTCGACGTGTACGTGCGCCGTTTCAGCCGCTTGCCTACCGCCACTTCGCCCGGCCAGTAGCGCGCCGCGAACGACTGGCTGACCACCACCACGGGCGCCCCGTCGGCGTTGTCGGCAGGCCCGATCGTGCGGCCGGCCAGGAGTCGAATGCCCATGGTTTCGAGGTAGTTCGGGAGCACCAGGTACCCCTGTGCGAGCTCCACCTGGTTGGGCTCCTCTGGCGGGCGGTCCTGGATCGACATCGAGAACGTCGCGCCCCAATCGCCGACGGGCAGGATCGAAGATGCCCCGACCTGTTCGACACCGGGCACGGTCTCGAGCGTCTCGCGAATCCCCGTGAACAGTTGCCGGAAATGCGCCGTCTCGGGGTAGCGGCTTTCCGGTGCTCGTGTCTGGATGGTCACCAGCCCGTCGGTTCGGTAGCCCTCATCCACCACACTCAGGCGGTGTAGCTCGCCGAGGGTCTGGCCGGCGGTGACCACGAGCACTACACCCATGGCGGCCTGACTGGCGATTAACAGCCCCTGCGAGCGCCTCGCTGCGGCGCCGTCCGAGGTGCGGGCGCCGCCAACGCGCAGCACACTAGCCAGATCCAGGCGCGCGGCGCGCAGCGCCGGGACGATGCCCACCGTCAGGCTCGCCACCAGCGTGATCAGTGTGGTGAACGCCAACGTTCGAGGATCCACGACGCTGGCATCCATCCCCGGCCCAACGATTTGTGTGATTCGCAGCAGTGACGGCGCCAGCATGGCTGCCAGTCCACTGCCGGCGGCGGCAGCGAGCCCGCCGAGCAGCAGCAGCTCGCTCAGGAGCCATCTGACGATCGTCGCTCGGGAGCCCCCGAGCGCGGCCCGTGTCGCCACCATCAGCCGCTGGCGCCGGTTGCGCACCATCACCAGGTTGGCAACGTTGGCCGAGCCCAGCACCAGGAGCAGGCCGACCGCCACCAGCAGCACCACCAGCAACTGGCCGGCGTCGTCGATGATCTGGGTGCGAAGCGACTGCACGCCGAGGGCCACGTCGCGGTAGTGGGCCGGATAACGCGCCTCCATGTCGGCAGCGATGCGCTCGAGCCGCTCACTGAGCTCCTGGTCGTTAACGCCGTCGGCAAGCCTCGCGATGACGTTCAGGTTGCCGCTGTGGAGCCGGTCGTCGGGAGTGTTCTCGAGCAGCAGCGGCAGCCAGATGTCGGTCCCCGGGGGCAGCACCTGGCTGGCCGGGACGATTCCGGCGACCGTTGTCGGCAGGTCGTCGATGCTCATGCGCCGGCCGACCACATTCGGGTCGCCATCGAAGTCCTGCAACCAGAGCGCTTCGCTCAGGTAGGCGACGCGCTCGCCCGCCCGCGCCGTCTCGGCGAATCCCCCGCCCACCACCGGTTGGATACCCAGCGTATCGAAGAAGGTCGGTGCGGCCTCGGCGCTGCTGAGCTGACGCGGATCGCCCTCGCCAGTGAGGCCGACGACGCTCGGCCGCCACCAGGCGACCGACTCGAAGGCTTCTGTATCGGCCACCAATGCGGCGGTTCTCGTGGCCGACAGGTTGAAGCGGGTGTCGCCCGAGCCTGGCATGGTGCCGAAGAGCGATCGTATGCGGCCCGCTTCGGGAAAGGGGAGCGGCTTTAGCAGTACGGTGTCGACGACGCTGAACACCGCGGTCGCCGACCCGATGGTGAGAGCCAGGCAGACGAACACCGGCAGCGAGAACGCTGTGTCGTGCACCAGGGTACGGGAGCTGCGACGCAGCTCCGTGAGCCAGTTCAACATGGGCGTACTCGCCAGAGGATTGCTGAGATCAAGGCCGGAGGGACGAACCTAACAAGGCGCAACGCATTTATAAAATGCATATAAGGAACGTCTTCCATGCATGAAACGCATGACAGGCGACCGCGCAAAGCTGCACGAGGTCCGCCTACTGGGCCACGGCGGGCTGGCTGGGAGCGCTGCTCTTCGAGCTCAGCCCCACCGACCCGGTGAGATCGTTGCGCGACTGTTGACATCGCCGCCGCGCGGCCGTTGAGTGTCGCGTGGTGAACGAAGAATCCGATGCGTCGATGATCGTGGTTGCGACGTTCGCTCTCGTCGCCGTCCTCGCAGCGACCGTCCCGGGGGCGCCCGCCGTGCTGGAGGGTGCCTTCCGACCCGGGGTGCTCATGGTCTCGGTGAGGCTCGCCGGCCAGGGCGACGGCTCGAGGATCGTGTTCCGCTCCGAACGTGACGGCAACAGCGAGATCTACCTGATGGAGGCCGACGGCTCCGGCCAGAGGAACCTCACCCGCCACCCGGGCCACGACGCTTGGCCCTCCTGGTCCAACCACGGCGACCACATCGCCTTCGTGTCGGACCGCGATGGTACATCGGAGCTCTGGGTGATGGCGGGGGACGGCTCGAGCCCGCGCCGGCTGAGCGCTCTGCAGGTGCGCGCCGGCTTCCCGCAGTGGTCACCGGACGACGCGATGATCGCCTTCGCGGCAGACGGGGATGGTAATCCGGAGCTTTACCTGGTCGAGGTAGACGGCTCGGCGCCTTTGCGCCTCACCAGCCACGCGGCCGTGGACGACTGGCCCTCCTGGTCGCCGGACGGTCGGCAGATCACCTTCGAGTCGGAACGCCACGGCAATCCGGAGATCTACGTAATGCGCGCCGATGGTGCCGACAAGCGCCGGCTGACCCATACGCCGGAGACCGAGGCGTTTCCTTCCTTCTCTCCCGACGGCACCCGGATCCTGTTCGAGTCGAGTCGCGGCGGCAACACCGACATCTGGGTCATGCGCGCCGACGGCTCGGATGCGCGCCGCATCACGCAGCGCAGTGCCCCCGACGGTTACCCGAAGTGGTCGCCCGAGGGCACCCGGATCATCCACGACACCGACTTCGGGCTGCACGGCGCCGGCAAGTACGAGTTGTTGCTCGTCGATCTCGACGGCGCACGTAGCTGGAGGCTGACCGACAACACCGCCGACGACGGCTATGCCTCTTTCTCACCAGACGAGTCGCGCATCGCCTTCATGTCGGATCGTGACGGGGTTCGTATCGAAAGTCGGAGCCGCCATCGGGGTCACCGATTCGTGTAGCCGGCGCGTGATGTCGATAGCCGAACAGCTTGGGCGGCAGCCGTGGCACCGGGTCGCTGCCGTTGACGAAGCGACGATGACCGCTTGCCTGAAAGGCGCCATCAAGACCGCGACCAACGCGCGGTGACCCGAAGGTCACGACGCCCTCGAAAGGGTGACGCATGGCCGCTAGGGTTGCCATCGCCGCGCCCAGGCTGTGCCCGGTAACCCAAACGGGGATCCCGGCGATTTGCCCTAGATCTTTCAGAATCAGCGGTTCCCATAGCTTGTCGATCTCTCTCAGGAAGCCTCTGTGAATCTTGGCGCCAGGCGTTCCTTCGAGCGCTACTTTTGCGGAATCTGAGATCGGCCACGACGTCGTTGTGGAAGGCGCCCGACAGGCAGGCCCAGAGGTTGAGCCCCTTGCGGCCGCTGCCGCCGTCCTCAGCTGGCGAACCCTCTGAAGGCTCCGAGCCTCGAAACGAAAGGACCGCCATGTCATGCCAAACGACCAGGAAGGCCTGGGCACCGTGGCGATTGTAGAGCTCGGGGCACGGCGCTCCGATCTTGCGAATTACCTCTGTGAGCGGCGCTTTGTCGAGGTAGGCAGCGTGTGCCAGGTTCGCTAGCACACACGCTCGGTTCTCAGCCCACATACGGCCGAACTCGGCGGCGTCGGTCAGACCGGGAAAGGGCTCGAATTCCTCGGGATGAAAGACTGCCCGTAGTGTCTTGGGGCTCATCCGGGTCAGTCTATCCCTTGCTGTCTCTGGACCATCCAACGCGGCCCGCGCTCAGCCGGGGCGCTGTTGTAACTCCTCCACGTTGTCGCGCGCCGCGCCGATCCGACTCTGCTGCCACGCAGCCTGGCGGCGGGCCGCGACTCGCCCGAATCCGAGTGTCGCGTCCTTGACTCGACAGTACCGGCGTCGACGCTCAGGTGGGCTCGATCTCGCGCACCTCGACGCGGCCGCCGTGCACCACATGGGGGCACTCGCGCGCCAGTCCCAGGGCCTCATCGAGCGAGGCGGCGCGGACGATGAAGAAGCCGGTGACGCGCTCCGCAACGGGCGCCACCGGGATTCCGGTGCCACTCACCACGTTGCCATCCCAGGCGAGCTTCTCGCCGGCATCCAGCAGGCCGTTGCGTGCCAGCTCACCGGCCCAGTCGCGGTACTCGACACCCCGCGCTGCCTCCTCGGCGGCGGGCAACGGTGCGTCGGCCGGCTCCAGCAGCATGAGCAGGAAGCGGCGGCCTTCGGGCGCCGGCGCCGGTGCGGAGCGTTCGTATCGCACGCCGAGGGCGAACGCCGCGAATACCACGGTCGCCGCTGCCGCCGCGGCGGTGAGGCGCCAAAGTAGCGACCATCCCGGTGGCGCCGCAATCAGCTTGCGCTGGCGCAGCGCTGCCGCCACTCGGTCTTCCAACCCGGCCGGCGGCTGCAAGTGCTTGCCCAGCGCCGCGAGCTGCTCACGCTCCTCGCTACTCAGCTGATCATCCATGTCGGGGTGTTCCTTTCTGGTCAAGGGGGCTGGTGTCGAGGAGCGCCCGCAACGCGGCCCGGGCCCGCGACAGTTGGCTCTTGGAGGTGCCCGCCTCGATGCCGAGAGTGGCGCCGATCTCCAGATGCGTGAAGCCCTAAACGTCGTGCAGCATCAGCACCTCGCGAGCGCGCTCCGGCAGCTCCTCCACCGCACGCGCCAGATCGAGGCGCAGACCCTCGCCGCGCGCCAGAGTTTGGCTCGCGTCCGCTGGCGGAGGTGAACGCTGCTGTTTCCGCCAGACCTCGCGGCAGCAGTTGAGCGCGATGCCGGTGAGCCAGCTACGCAACGAGGCCTGCCACTGGAACCGGTGCAGCTGCTGCGCCGCCCGAATCCAGGTTTCCTGCACGACGTCCTCGGCGCCGTCAGCACCCACTCGCAGCAGCGCGAACCTATACAGCGAGCTCGCGTGCCGCCGGTACAGCTGCCTGAAGGCGCGCTCCGAGCGGTCGCGCAGATAGGCCTCCACGAGTAAGCGGTCGGGCGCCTGGTCGGTGCTCACTTGCCGCGGGTGGCGTTTAGTCGATGCGCCGATACTGGACATCTTCGAGCCACTGTTCCTCGCCGTCCTGAAACCAGGTCCAGCGCGATGTGAAGCTGTCCTCGTCGATGAAGCGGTAGACCGCGCTGTCCATGTGCCCGTGATCGCGCGTCGGAATGTTGCCACCACCGGCAAACGTGAAGGTAACCGTGCCGGCCTCGGCATCGAGCTCGGTGGCCCGTAGCGCCGGCTGGTTGCGGGCCTCGCAGTAGTGGACTGCCACCAGCTCGGTGCCGTCGAGGTAGTACATCGTCACCATTTTGCGGTCGGGAGCATCGCGGAACGACACGGAGGACATCACCACCGAGCCGCGCGCGATGAGCTCGAAGGTGCTCACCTCGTTCCAACCGGCGGTGCTCTCGGCCTGCCAGGAGCCCTCGAGCGACTTGAACTGCCCGAACAGCTGGCCGGCAGCGTCGGGCTCTGCTGCCGGTGCCACTGTCGGGGCTGTCAACAGGCCGAGGATCAGAGCGATTTGCAGGAGCCGCCTAGGTCTACGAAGTCGCATGGTCGCCACCTTGTCCGGAGAGAGTCTGGTGAGCGGGCGCGGCGCGTCGTGGTGCCGCAGCCCGACGATTCGAGTGTGAGTGGCGCCGGCGCTTCGAAGGGTTGCATGTGATGGCGCCCGAATCGGTCGGAATCCGTGGCGCTGGCGGGTTTCTACAGGGAACCACTGGCTTGACGGCCGTCCACCTCTGTTGAGGGTCACGACGGGCGTGACGCACCCAAGGCTAAAAGCGAGTTACTCGGTGCCGACTGAACCTCTGGCTGAAGATCCAGATCCCACCGCACCCTGCCGGGGCGTGTCGCGTGCCAGTCCGAAGAGGGCGAATGCGAGCGAGCCTGTCGGCGATGCGATAGCGGAATCGTTACGAGGCACGTCTCCAGCGGCCGCCCTGCCTGATGCGGTTGCGGAGGTTTTCCGTCACGGCGCGGAGGCATGGAAACCATTCATCGAGGAGTTCTCACCGTTTCTGTTCGCTTGTATCCGGCGCTTGACACGGCACTACGACGAGCGAATGGAGATCATACGCTCATGTCTGCGAACGACTGAGGGCCGAGGATTGCAGGCGAGTGAAGCAGTTCAGGGGAAGCGGTCCTAGCGGCGCTTGCAAGTTCACGACGTGGTTGGCCGCCGTGACGTTCAATCTCGGTCGCGAGTGGATTCGAACTTCGCGTGGTCGACGACGCATGTACCTCGGTGTCCAGGCCTTGCCGCGGGTGCGCCGCATGGTGTTTCGGTACTACTACTGGGAAGGGTACTCGGCCCATGAGGTTGCGCAGATGCTGAGGACCAATCACGGGATCAAGTGCACGGAAACGGAGGTAGAGGAGAGCCTGGCGGTTATCCGCGAGGCGCTCAGCCGTGATCATCACTGGCGGTTGACCCTCGCTGGTCCCGGACGCGGCAGCATGGTGTCGCTGGACGCGGAATCGCGGGACGGAGAACCCAAGAGAGTTCGCGAACTGGCCGCCTCCACGGTTGCCCCGGAGGAGTTGGTTACACAGGAGCGTGCTGTGGTTGTGCTCCGCGAAGCGATAGGGAGACTGACGAAGGCCGAGCGGACCGCTGTGAGTCTGCGATTTCGCCACGGCATGTCGGCACGAAAGATAGCCGTGTTTCTCGAGATAGAGAACTACAAACAGGTGTATGAGCTTCAGGCAAGGGGCTTGGCGGCGCTTCGCGAAGACCTGCTTGCTGCGGGTCTCCGACTTGGCGATTTTGGCACCCGGCCGATACTGATGGAGGCGCTCAGATGAGTTCGACCGCATCGCGGACCCCGGCGTGCCCAGAGCCCCAGATGTTGGCCGAATGGGTTCTGTCCTCCGATCCGGTTGGTCTACGCCACCTGAGTCAGTGTGGAAAATGCGCCCGGATTGCCGGCGAACTCGACGCCGTTGCGACGCTGCTCGGGGCATGTGCCGAGGAGATCTTCGACCCGACGGCAGAGCCGAGTGTTGGACTGCTCGGCCGCGGCGGCCCACCAGCGATCAGGCAAACTCGCCGCTCTTCACACAGACGGCGCGGAGTGTCGCAAGCTCATCTACCCTCGTTCATTCGGGACCGGCCTCGTCGAGTCGTGGCAGCGCTCCTCGCCGGACTTGGCGTGTGTATCGGGGCCTTCCTGGCAACACCGGTGCAGCTACCTCAGGGTGGTGAACTGCGTGGGCAAACCATAATGTTGATAGCTACCGCGACTTTCGAGCCCGCGACCGAGACCTTGAGGCTAGTGTGGCGCGAAGTGCCAGGCGTAGATCGCTATACCGTGCGCGCCTGGAACAGCGAAGGTCGGCTGTTGGCAGAGCGAACGCTCACGGCACGGGCCACCGCAATTGATCTATCGATTCGTCAGGAAACGCGGCGAGTGTACTGGGCGATCGATGCTTGGGCTGGTCACTCGCGCGTCGGCCGATCGGGAATGGGGGAAATGGAAATGAGCCATCAGTAGCTGGAGGAGTCCCTCAACGGCCGGCAATCTGTACCTCGCCGTGCTCTTCCTCTTCGTCGCAGGAGCGTCCGACGGCGGCGGCGCGCGAGCCGATCTTCCGGTGTTGTGGGGCAGCGCACTACCGGCCTTGCCCGGAAGCGCAGCCCTCGAGGAGGCGACTCGGGCTCGGCAGCGCGGCCAGTCGCGGAGAGCGTTGTCGAAGTACGCACACACCATGATCCGGGAGCCGCGGAATCTGCGAGCAGGCCTCGGGTTTGCGTCGGTGGCATCGGATATCGGACTGCTTGCGGAAGCGCATCAGGTTGCGTTGGCGATGAACAGGCGACGCCCCGGCATTGCCGTTCGCGCAGCGCTGGCCGAACTGTCGCTGGAGCTCGGACAAGCGCAGGAAGTATCGATGCTTGCTCTGCGTCCCGGATCGCACGGGCGCGCGCGCCGCCACGCCGTAGTGCTGACTGCGGTGGCCGGACTCCTTAGAAGCGGCCCCGCCGGTGTTGTTGATGCGTTCGCGAAGCTCGGGGACGCTCTGCCCGAGTCGATTCATCTCGGGTACCCGGAGCAGCACGCCCATTCCTATCGGTTCGTCCGGTTAGTGGCGGCGGCGCTACCGCAGCGCGGCGCCCAGCTCGCCTGGGAGGGATTGCGAGAAGCTGTTGCGTCGGGGTCCGTCTCTGGGCTCGCCGACTACTTGACCGTCGTTGCCGCAATCGATTCCGCGAAAGGTTGGACACAACGTGCGTCGGTACTTGCACGCGAGGCGAGACGCCGATCGACCCGCGCCGGCGATCGGCGGGGAGTGTACTTGAGCCTCGTTCAGTCATTTCAGTCCCCAGCGGATCGCGATAGCTTCCCGACGGTGTGCGATGCGCTCGATGGAACTGCCCCGCAGCTAGCTGTCGACTGTCGGCTCCAGCGCCTTGCCGAACTCTGGAGCAAGGGCGAATTGGAGCCAGCGATCGCTGTCTACGAGCGGCTTGCCACGATCCCACGACAAGATAGCTCCCCTATTCTGATTGCGCGGTTCGCTGATGTTGCAGCACCGTTGCTCCTTTTTCTCGGTCGCTGGCACGCGTTGGAGGAGACACTCGATCGCGGCGCATGGGCTGCGAACCGATTGGGGCGCCACGACGCCGCGACTCGTATTGAACTCATGAGGGTCGCGGCTTTGCGTGCTTTCGGCAGAACCGCCGAAGCGCGCGCGCGGCTCGCGGCAATCGGCGAGACCGAGTCTTCGGCGGAACTCGAAACGCGGATCTGGCTCGAACGCGCCCGCTTGGCGTCGGCATCCTCTCGGTCAGTAGAGGTAGTTGATCATCTGCGCAAAGCGCACTTGAGCGCTATGCGTGCGTCGGATTCTGCGCGCACGCTGGTCATACTTACCAATCTGGAGATCGGTCACGCCGACTTCGGTTTGTGGAAGCTCGACTCGCCGGATCTTGTCTCCAATCTCCCGGCGAGCGGCGCCCCCTTCCCCTTGGCGCAAGCGACGGCGGATGCTGTGTTAGCCGAGAAAGCGGGGCGCCCGGAGTTCGCAGTCCAGGCCTACGCCAGGGCGGAGGTAGAACTCGGGAAATGGATCGCCGAGGTAGGTGACTTTGCGACCCGGCTGAGTGCCTTGTCTGCATGGGAAGGCCTCGGAAGGCGTCGGGCGCGCCTCGAGCTTGACGCCGGGAGGTGGGCGGCGGGACTAGAGGCTCTTGATCGATCCCGAAGTAGCCTGCGCGACGAACGGTCGATCCGATTGGCTCACCTCCAAACCCACCTGGAGGCAGACGAAGCAATAGTGACGTTTCGGTTCCTGGATACTGAGGCTTGGGTGTGGCTAGTACGGTCGTCGGAAGTTCATGCGATGCGGTTGGCCGCGTCGGCCGCTGAGATTCAGGGTGCCGCCGATCTTTGGGTTGAGAGCGTAAGCACCGCCCGTCCGAACAGCGCCTGGAGACAGCTCGGATGGCAACTTGCTCGATTGACGATGCATCGAGTCGAGGCTGTAGGTTGGCTCGATGGGCTACAGACTCTTATCGTTCTCCCGGGTGGAGGGTTGGCAACGCTCCCTTTGGACTCGCTGCCTTCCATGGTGCCGCTCAACGGCTTTTACGGGGATAGGATCGTATTCGCCCGCGCGCGTACAATCTCTGACTTGGATCGTTCGATGCATCGCCGGCCGCGCGGACATTTGGCCGTGGCGTTCATACCCAGCGGGAGGGCAACTGCCCTGCCTGAGGTGGAAGGTATTCTCGCGCGCAGCTCGGGTCGCGCATTCCTGGGAGCCGACGCCACCGAAGCAGCCTTCGTAGACCAAGCAGCCAAGAGCAGCCTGATCCATTTCGGCGGACATTCACGTCCGCCGAGCGCCGGAAAGGATGCAGGCGGGCTAACGTTGCGCCCATCCATTTCGCACAACGGTTTCCTGAGCTTCGCTGAGATCGCCGCGCTCGATCTTGAAGGGGCGACCGTGGTGCTTCTCGGCTGCGACACGGCGCGGGCGACAATTCTCGGCGCTGGCGACTGGGGCGGGCTCCCGACTAGCCTCGCCGATGCTTTCATGGCCGCGGGGAGCCGCAACGTCGTCGGTAGTCTGTGGCCACTGGACGAGCGCACTGCTGGCGAGCTCGGACAGTTCTTCTATTCCGCTGGTGGACCAGAATCGGGGGCGGCCAGTCTCGCGGCGGCAAAGAAGGCGCTGCGAGAACGATATCCTGGTGAGCCTTTCCGTTGGGCCGGGGCCGTTTGGCAAGGAGCTCCGCAAGGGCTCGAGTAGGAGAGACTGACCAGCCCATCATTGTGGCCGGGAAGCTGTCGGGGCTTGTGGTTGTCTTTACAACTCTTTACACCCTTCAACTTGTGCCCCCACCACCCCAGCAGGCACGCTATTCTCATCGGGGTTTCCTCTCCCGACGCACAATCTCCTTTCCTCGAGGTGGGGCGGTGAAGACTGTCATCAAGCTACTCAAGCGGGTAGTCACGCTGGCCATCGTGGCCGGGGCGGGCTACTTCGGCTGGATGTACTGGCAGGAGCGCCAGGCTGCCGAGGAAGAGCAGGGGCTGGGTGAGGTTCCTACTCAAGCTGCAGAGATACGCAATATCACGGTGAGCGTGTCGGCCACCGGCACGCTGCGGCCGGTGCGCATCGTGCAGGTGAAGAGCAAGGCGGCGGGGGAGATTCTCCGCATGCCGGCGGAGCTCGGCGATCGGATTGAAGCTGGCGCGCTGATTGCCCAGATCGATACCGAGACGCTCGATCAGGAGCTGGCGCAGGCGCAGGCCGACCTGGAGTCGGCGCAGGTTCGCCTGGATGTGTCGGAGCGCCAGTACAACCGCGCCCAGGCGCTGTCGGAGCAGGACCTGGTTTCGATGCAGGACCTGGATACCTCGGAGCAGAACTACACCACCTCCAAGGGCAGCCTGCTGCGCGCCCAGGCGGAGATCAAGCTGCGCGAGGAGCGCCTCGACGACGCCACGGTGCGGGCGCCCAGCGCCGGCACGATTATCAGCAAGACGGTGGAGCAGGGCGTGATCATCCAGTCGTCGGTCAACAGCGTGCAGGGCGGCACCACGCTGGTGGAGATGGCCGACCTGTCGGTGCTGGAGGTGCGCACGCTGGTCGACGAGATCGACATCGGCCGGGTGAAGCCGGGATTGCCGGTGGAGATGACGGTGGAGGCGTATCCGGAGCGCACGTTCCTGGGCGAGGTGATCAAGATCGAGCCGCTGGCGGTGGTGCAGAACCAGGTGACGACGTTTCCGGTGCTGTCGCGCGTGTCCAACCGCGAGGGGTTGCTGCTGCCCGGCATGAACGCCGATGTGGAGGTGGTAATTCACCGGCGCAATCAGGTGATCGCGGTGCCCAACGAGTCGGTGAAGACGATGCGCGATGCGGGCACCGTGGCCGAGTTGCTGAGCATTCCGTTCGATGAGGATCAGCTGCGCTCGGGCGGCACGATGCTGGCCTCTGGCGAGGGCGGCTCACAGGCCGGCGGTGTGTTGGGGCGCGCCGCGTACGCCGACGAGGCTGGGCCGGGCGAGCATGGGGACCGTCGTGGCGATGGGCCGGCTGACAGGACGGGCTCCGGTCGTGAGGGTGCCGACACGGACGTCGGCGAGTCGAAGGGCGGCGATGCCGACGACGGCGAGGCGGAAGACTTCGACTTCAGCAAGATGCGCTCGATGAGCCAGGAAGAGCGCCGCAAGTATATGGACAACCTCACCGACAAGCAGCGCACCCAGATGCGCGAGCAGATGGCGTCGCGCTTCGGCAACCGCGGCGGCGGCAACGCTCGCCCCGGCGGCGGCTCAGGCGGCGGGCCCGGCGGTGGAGGCTTCGGCGTTGGAGGCTCCGGCGGTGATGACCACAGCGCCGGCGGGTTTGGCGGTGGGGCAGGGGATAACGATCGGGCCGGAAACACCGTGTCGATGGACGCCTTCGGTATTGGTCGCGCGCCGCAGCAGGCGGTGGTGTTCGTGATGGCCGACGAGCAGATCTCGCCCCGCCAGGTAATGATGGGTGTGCAGGACTGGGAGTTCACCGAGATCGTCTCCGGGCTGCAGCCTGGCGACGAGGTGGTGCTGTTGCCCTCCACGTCGCTGCTGATGTCGCAGCAGGCGTTGCGCGACCGCTTCTCGCGCTTCAGCTCGATCCCCGGCACGAGCCGCCGCTGATGGTCCAGGAGACCGGGTAATGCTCGGCTTCGAGATCCTGATCGTGGCGCTCACCTCGCTGCGCACCAACCTGATGCGCTCGATGCTCACCATGCTGGGCGTGATCATCGGTGTGGCGGCGGTGATCACCATGGTGGCGCTGGGCGAGGGGGCGCAGGCGTCGGTGCAAGACCAGCTCTCTGGCCTGGGTGCCAACCGTCTGACGGTGCGCGCCGGCTCCGGCTTCCGCCGCGGCTTCTCGCACCGTGGCGCGCAGATGAAGGTCGAAGACGCCTACGCGGTGATGGAGAGGGCCACCTCGATCGAGGCGGTGGTGCCGTCGCTGTCGCGCAATACGATTCAAGTGGAGTGGAAGAACACCCAGGGCACCAGCTCGATCACCGGCACCTGGGCCGACTACCTGCGCATGGAGAACTGGCCCCTGGCCTCGGGGCGCTTCTTCACCCCCACCGAGCAGGAGGGCCATCGACGGGTGGCGGTGCTGGGCGCCGAGGCGGCTACCACCATCTTCCCCGCCAACATCGACCCGATCGGTGAGGAGCTGCGCATCCAGAGCATCGCCTTCGAGGTGATCGGGGTGTTGGGCGAGAAGGGTGGCAGCTCGTTCTTC
Source organism: Acidobacteriota bacterium (assembly GCA_965205505.1). Lineage (GTDB taxonomy): Bacteria > Acidobacteriota > UBA890 > UBA890 > WLXD01 > DASCOT01. The sequence goes on along the minus strand of CBDBHB010000008.1, from coordinate 421,212 downwards.
TCGCGCGACAACGTCATCGTCATTCCCATGTCCACCGCCCAGCGGCGGCTGTTCGGCACCGAGCTGATCAGCTCGATGACCGTGGAGGCGCTGTCGGAAGGGCACATCACCATGGCGATGGCCGAGATCGAGAGCATCCTGCGTCGCCAGCATCGGCTGCGCCCGGGCGCCGAGAACGACTTCTCGATTACCCGACAAACCGAGTTTCTCGACGTCATGCAGTCGGCCACCCAGAGCTTCACCTTCTTGCTCGCCGGCATCGCCGGGGTGAGCCTGATTGTGGGTGGCATCGGCATCATGAACATCATGCTGGTGTCGGTCACCGAGCGCACCCGCGAGATCGGTATCCGCAAGGCGATCGGGGCGCGCCGCAGCAGCATCCAACTGCAGTTCCTCATCGAGGCCATCGCGCTGTCGTGTCTCGGCGGTGCCATGGGCATCGCCCTGGGCTACTTCGCCTCGCAGCAAATGGCCGAGTCGGCCGGCTGGCAGATGCTGGTGTCGGCCAACTCCGTGGGCCTGGCCTTCGGCTTCTCGGCCCTCATCGGCATTGTCTTCGGCTTCTACCCGGCGCGTCGGGCCTCGCGGCTCGACCCGATCGAGGCGCTGCGCTACGACTGAGCGCGTTGCCGTAGATCGCCGGCGTCGGTAGGCGAGCCGGCGGCTCCCGCGCCGCCCGATACTGCCGCGTGGCCTTCCATGTCGATCCCTGACGTCAGGCTAAGAAAGCGGATGCGTCATCGCCGGCCGGGCGACCGGCGTGCGTTGCCCCGGGGGGCGCTCAGCACAGCCGCCGCCACTGGCTCGCTCCTGGCCGTCGCTTGCCTCGGCTTGATCGTTATCCCGACCGCGGCGCTGGCCGGCGGGCCGGCGGATTCGCGGTCCGCCGGTGACCAAGCTGCTGGCGACCAGGCACTCCGCGACCCAGCAGCTCGCGAACAGGCAGCCAGCGACCAGGCAGCCGGCGACGAGGTGGCCGGCGACGAGGTGGCCGGCGACGAGGCAGCCATCGTGGCGGTGTATGCCACAGTGCCACCCGTCATCGACGGGTTGCTCGACGACGAGGTGTGGCGGGTCGCCGAGCCGGTCACCGACTTTCGCCAGCGCAACCCGGTGGACGGCGCCGCGCCCTCGGAGGCCACCGAGGTGCGCATGGCGTTCGATGCCAACAACATCTACTTCGGGCTCATGCTGCACCACTCGGAGCCCGACCAGATCATCGCGCAGATCCTGCAGCGTGAGGGCCGCATCGATCTGGACGATCGCGTCATCATCGCGCTCGACAGCTACGACGACGATCGCTCGGCCTACATCTCGAGCTCAACGCCCTCGGCACCCAGGGCGACGCGCTGATCACCGACGAGCGCATCGTGTTCTCCGACTGGAACTGGGAGGGGGTCTACCGCAGCGAGGGCAGCATTACCGACGAGGGGTGGTGTTGGAGGTGGCGGTGCCGTTCACCACCATCCGCTTCAACCGTGCGCAGGCACCCCGCATGGGGGTGGCGTTTTACCGCTCGATCCGGCGCAAGAACGAGGAGCTCACCTGGCCGCATATTGCGCAGCGGTACAGCGGCGGTATCTTCCAGGTGTCGCAGTACGGCGCGCTGCTGGGGCTGCGCAATCTGCAGCGCGGGCGCAACGTGGAGATCAAGCCCTACGGCGTGATCGGCGGGCAGAACACGGCCGAGGAGGGCTCGGACTTTCTGCGTGATGCCGGCGTGGACATGAAGATCGGGCTGACCTCGAGCCTCACCCTCGACCTGACCTACAACACCGACTTTGCGCAGGTCGAGGCCGACAACGTGCGCATCAACCTGACGCGCTTCGCCGCACCGGCGTGGTCAAGCTGACCTATCTGAAGGCCTTCTGACGCTGGCCGCGCCGATGGTGCGGTATCGCCGGTCAGAAGCGGCCAAGAACGGGCCTGCCGCGACTTATGCGGCCACCAGTGCGGCCGTTTGGCGACCGAGATGCCCTGTTTTGATTATGTAAAGTAATTAGAAGTTAAAATTAACTATTAAAAACTAATATAAACAACTAAAGAATAGACTTGAGCTGAGAAAGGCTTTTAAACTATCTTCCTGTCTAATGAACGAAGTTAACTCCCCTCAGCACCCCAGGCTCCAGCAGGGCCAGCCCCGATGAACAGGAAGCAATCCGAAGAGACGCTGGCATTCGGCGAGATTCTAGACGCCGAGCCCGAGGCACCCCGGGTGGTCAGCAATCCGGTGTTGATAGCGCGTTGGATGCTCGCTCTCGCGGTTTGCTACGCCGTCTTGTTCTACACCTCCGACACGATGGTGCCGGCGCTCAAGCAGAATTTCGTGGGCGGGGTGTTGGGCTTTACATTGCTGGCGAGCTGGGCGCTTCAAAAGAGCCGCAGCAGAGCGCTGCGTACCCTGGTGGTGCTGATCGACATCGGTATCGTTTCGGGGGCGACCGTTCTCGTGGACAACGCCTCCACGGAGTTCTTTCTCGTCTACCTGGTAGTGGTGACGTTCGCCGCTCAGAGCCTGGGTCCGGTTGCCGCCGGCGCTCACAGCCTACTGGTGGCGGCCATCTACGGTGCGCTGCTGTTTCGCGAGGTCGGCAACCAGGCGTTCACCGATCCGCAATACCTGGTGCGCCTCGGTTTCCTGTGCGGGCTGGGGTTCGTCTTCGCCTTGATTGGCGACGAGGCCAAGCGTCACAAGCGTCGCGCCCAGACGATCGCCACCAAGATGCAATCGGTGGCCGTGCATGCGCGTTCGCTGGCGCGCGACAAGTACCGGCTGCGCGCACTATCAGAGATCGGACGCCTTGGTCTGGTGGGTGCCGCCGCGTCTGACAGCGACGTGTTGTTCGAGATCAGCAAGCGTGTGCAAAAGGGCGTGGGTGTGGACCGCTGCTCATTGGTGGTATTCAGCGGCGACGACACGACCGGTTACGTGGCCGCCAGCAGCGATGACTCCTCCGTAGAGGTTCGCCCCATCAAGATCTGCGAATACCCCGAGCTTCAGGAAACCCTGGCGCATGGCGAGATCACCGAGTTTCGTCGCGGCGAGCCCAAGGAGCTGTGGTCGCGGGTTACCACCTTCCTGCCAAACGCGAGCGCCTTCAACAGCTTCCTGGTGGTGCCGATCAAGGCCAACGAGCAGGTGTTCGGCGCCTTCTATCTGCGTGATCGCAAGGCAGACCGGGTCTTCGACGAAGAGGAGCGCGACTTCTGCTGGGCGTCGGCATTGATGACTGCGTCGTTCATCCGCGGCCGCGGCTTGTTGCAACAGCTTCGACAGCAGAGTCGTATCGACGGGTTGACCAGCCTGCTCAACTTCCAGGCGTTCACCGAGGAGGCGGAGAACACCCTGTCGGCTCCGAACGCGCGGACGTGGGCACCGCTTACCGTCACGGTGATCGATATGGACAACCTCAAAGAGGTCAACGATCAGCACGGCCATATGGCCGGCAACCGTGCCATCGTCGAGATGGGCGACCGTCTACGCGCCGCCTTCCCGGAGGCGATCGCGATGTGTCGCTATGGCGGTGACGAGTTTGTGGCGCTGGTACACGGTTCGCGTGCCGATGCCAAGAAGAACCTCACGCACATGCTCAATGAGCTGTCGGGGCTCAAATGGGACGTGCCGTTCAACGTTCGGGCGTCGATCGGTATCGCCGAGTTTCCCGGCAACGGAGACACGGTGGAAGCGCTGCTCGAGGCAGCCGATCAGGCCATGTATCTCGCCAAGGGCAGCGGCGGTCATCGCATCCGCATGGCCGAGATCGATCAGGACGAGACTGAGCTCTACGAAGCGGTCGTCCAGGTGCAGACCCGTCGCATCGTTCCAAACGCCATCGAGATCTTCAACGAGCAGCTCGGGGAGCTGAAGCGCCGGTCCATGCTCCGGCTTCAGGCGCCGGTGGTGCGCGAATCGATCACCGCGCTGATGGAGTCGGTGGAGCTCATCGACCCGCACAGCAAGGAGCACTCGGCGCAGGTATCTCGGCTCTGCGGTCTGCTGGCCCGCGAGCTGCGGCTATCTGCAGACGACAGGCTGCTGGTGGAGATCGGCGGACATCTGCACGATGTTGGCAAGATCAAGTTGCCATCCGGCGTTCTCACCAAGGAAGGCGAGCTCAGCGCCGACGAGCGCACCGTTGTACAGCGGGTGCCCGAGGAGGGCGGCGCCATCTGGGCAGCCCTACCGGGACTCAACCAAGTTGCGGGGATCGTACATGCGCACCAGGAACGCTGGGACGGTAGCGGCTACCCGCGCGGTCTGGTGGGCCACGCTATCCCGCTCGGTGCTCAGATCGTCGGTATCTGCGACGTCTTCGACGCCTTGATATCAGCGCGTGCCCAGCGCCCGGCGATGGATAAGCGCCGCGCCAGCGGGTTCATCGAACAGGAGATCGGACGACTCTGGAACCCGCAGGTTGCACGCGTGTTCCTTGAACTAGTGGCGCGAGAGGAGAGTACCTGCGACCGGGCGTCGACGACAGCGACGCTTCCGACCGCATGGACGTTCAGAAAGCGAGTGGATAGGAGGCACGATATGAAACGAGCAAGAGACAGCCAACACGACGAGCAGTCACGGCCGAGAACACGGTCGCGGAGTGTTCTTGGTGAGTTCATGACCGTCGAAGATGTTGCGGACATGCTCCGCATCAACAAGTCGACGGTGTATCGGATGGCGAAGGCGGGACGTATCCCGGCAACGCGCGTCGGCCGTCAATGGCGGTTCCGTCTGTCGTCTCTCGAGGACTTCCTCGATGCCGGCGGCGATGTGCCCTTTGCCGAAGCAGAACAGCAAGAGGACGAGCGCAAGGTCGTCAACCGTTGGTAAGCGTTGCTACCCGTCACTAAAGGCTCGTGCAGCTCCTGGGGCTAGATTAGTGCCATTAGCATGTGCTTCGTTGCTCAATTCTGTGCTCCGCTGCGCCATCCCAAGGCGTAGTTTGCGCTCGTCCCTGTGCACGTAAATCTCCGTCACCACCACGCTCCCGTGCCCCAGCACGTCGCGTACCTCGGTGATCGGCACCGCTGGCAGGTTGGCTACATACGTGGCGAAGTCATGGCGGAACGTGTTCAACGTGATGTCGCTCGCTAACGCCAGCCGTTCCCGCTCCTTGCGCCACGCTTTGGCGACTCCCGTCTGACCGACGGGGCACACCTGTTGATCGCCACGAGCCTTGGCCGCTTCGACCAGCCGCCTGAAGCACCCCACCCCGCGTTACCTTCGAGCGGGACCGTGCGCAGTCTTGTCGCCCTTACCCAACACTTCCAAGTACGGGGCCGGCGTGCCGGCGGCGTTCATCAACCAGAGCGTGGATTCGTGCCGGTCGTTCACCTTGTCGATCCACCCGCGGGGGCGTGCGCCCTATTTCCGATGGAGCGTGGCGGATACACTAGCCGGCGGGAGCAACACTCGGCCGGCGGAAGGAGGACATCGATGATCGTTAGGACGAGTCCCCCGTAGGCGCCCCTCGCAGCCGCAGTGGGCGGCGGCTTTCTCGCCAGCACGGTGCTGATTGCGCCTGACGCCGCCCGCCTGTTCGGGGGCAGACCGTAGGCTTGTGTCCGGGAGGATCTGATGGGGACAGCATTGCGAAGCGGCGTGCGACCCCGCGTGTTTGCCGGGCTGGCCATCATCGTCTTGGCGGCCTGCACAGCCTCGATGGAATCAGAGCCGGACCCCGTTGGCACCTGGAACCTGAAGTCGAGTGAAGTCCCAGGGCGGCGCCTCGGGGGTCAGATGATGCCCGCCGCGGCACCCTCCTCGGGTGCGGGCAAGACGGTCGTTCTGAAAGTGGAGGGAGCCGACGGGGAGTTGCGCGCCCAGATGACCTCGGTGGCCGACAGCCTGGTCGGAGTCGATGACTTCCGCTTGGAGGATGGCACGATGTTTGTCGAGTTCGGGGCCTACGAGTACACGCTCAGCCTCGACGGCGATCGGGTCACGGGCACCGTCGTGAGCCCTTTGGGCGAGTTCGAGATTGTAGGGAACAGGCAGGACACGGGCCTTCTCTATGTCGGTGAGCCTGAGGAGTTCTACACAGACCACCCTGGCGTGGTCGGCCACCGCACGGAGCTCGCTCCGCCGGAGGACGCCGAAGACCCAGCCGCCTGGGTGAGGGAACGCGTGCACTCGGCGGAGGACCTGGCGCTGATCTCACGACTTGGCGGGATCGCCATCGAGTTCACCAATACGGCGGAGTTCGAAGAGGAACTGCTGGGCTACGCCGGCCAAAGGGTGCGGGTGGCGGGCACCTGGAGGGGAGAGAAGATCGAGATCGACACGATCGAGCTGGTACCGCCGGAGGATGATGAAGGCTGAGCCCAGACCGTTAGTTGGAGAACGGTACGGCGTGCCATGAAACAGAGGGAAGAGCACGATGCGGAAGGTCCTCGTTGGAACAGTGGCGACGTTGGTGGCGACGGTTGGTGTGGCGACTCTCGGTCGAGCCAGCCTCGGCCAATCAAGCACCGAGGATACGAGCGTGCCGACGTGGACGCGCGACGTCGGCCCCCTACTGGCGGACAGCTGCATGAGCTGCCACCGACCGGGGGAAGTTGCTCCCATGTCCCTGTTGAGCTATGAGGAAGTACGCCCCTGGGCCAAGTCGATCAGACAAGTTGTTCGCGAGCGGATCATGCCGCCGTGGAAGGCAGATCCGCGCTACGGTCGGTTTGCCAATGATCGCCGCCTGACCAGCGAGCAGGTCGGAACGATCGTAGAGTGGGTCTCAGCGGGGGCTCCCCGGGGAGAGGGCGAATTCACGTCGCCGGCCTTCGTCGAGGGCTGGGCCCTCAGCGCCGAGCTTGGGCCGCCTGACTACATCTTCGAGATGGAAGAGCCGTATCGCATTCCAGCGGGTGGCCCGGACCAATTCCCTCACATCACGGCGCCTGCAAACCTCGCAGAGGACATCTGGGCCAGGGCGGTGGAGATGCGAGGCAATCCCCGGGTGATTCACCACGGCAGTGTGAGTGCGGTACGTCCGGACGGCAGCCCCACCTACGTCGGCAACATAATCCCCGGACTTCACCCGCACATTCTCCCGCAAGGCGCGGGCAAGGTGATCCCGGCCGGATCGACGTTACAGTTCGATATGCACTACCACCCGAGCGGCCAGGAAGAATTCGATCGCGCCCAGGTCGGTGTCTGGCTGGCACGATATCCGATCACCGACGTGCTTCGCGACGGCCTTGTCAGAGATCGGAAGATCGAGATCCCACCGTACGAGCCGAATTATGAAAGCGTCGCCGAAATGGAGTTCGACGTCGACGCCGAGCTGCTAAGCTTCGAGCCCCACATGCACTATCGCGGTAAAGACATGATGTACGAGGTGATCTATCCAGACGGCCGGGAAGAGATCCTGTTGTCGGTTCCGAACTACGATTTCAACTGGCAGCTAAGCTACTACTTGGCGGAGCCTGTGCCGCTAACGAAGGGAACAAAGCTTCGGGTTACTGCCCATTTCGACAACTCCGAGAATAATCCCCGGAACCCGAACCCGAGCCTAAAGGTTGTCTATGGTCAGGACTCGCGCGACGAGATGATGGAAGGATGGTTCCGCTATCGCGTGAAGCGCGACGAACCGATCATCCCGTCCCATATTCCAGCAAGCCAATCAGAGAGATCCTCGCCAAGGCCGTAGACTCTCCGGCTTCAGATCCCGGTAGATGATCCCGGCGGCGTGGGCCGCAGCCAGCGCCGCGGCCCTTTCTGTGGCTGAGGCAGCCAACGCGCGTGGCGGAGAAACCGGAACAGGTTCGCGAGATGATGAAGAACACAAGCTTGCGTAGAGCCATCGGTATCACCGTCGGTATCCTGCTCGCGTGCGTGCCCGCCGCGCTGGCGCATCCTCAGGTGACGGCCATCCGCGCCGCACGAATTGTCGATCCGGCCAGCGGCACGGTGAGCGTCGATCAGGTGGTTGTCGTGTCGGGCTCGACGATTACGGCCGTCGGCGCCAACGTCGCGATTCCCGAAGGCGCGACGGTGATCGACCTGTCGGGTATGACGCTGCTTCCCGGGCTGATCGATTCGCACACTCACCTGTGCTCGGCGGTCGATACGACGGTGACGTCGCTGAAGGCGTACACCCTCGACGTGCCCACTGCGTACCGCGTTCTGGAGGGAGCCGCCAACGCCGAGTCGATGCTGCAAGCTGGTTTCACCACCGTCCGCGACCTGGGCAACTCGGGCAACTATGGCGACTCGGCGCTCAAGGCGGCCATCGACGCTGGTCTGGTCGATGGCCCGACGATGTTCATTTCCGGCAAGATCATCGCCGGGTTCGGAGGACAGTTCGTCGTCGCTCCCGAGTTCCCCGACCTCGGCCTACAGGACTACATCTATGCCGACACTCGGGACGAGCTGCGCAAGGCGATTCGCCAGAACCTCCACTACGGAGCCGACTGGATCAAGATCGTTGTCGACGACCAGCGCTACCTCTACTCGGTCGAGGACATCCGCTTTGCCATCGCGGAAGCCGCCGCCGCGGGCGTGCGGGTGGCGGCGCACAGCTACACCGAGATGGGAGCGCGCAACGCGATCGAGGCGGGGGTGGCGTCGATCGAGCACGGCTTCGAGATGAGCGACGAGACGCTCAGCTGGGCTCGCGACGAGGGTGTAGTGCTCGTGGGCACCGATCTGGCGCAACCCGTCATGAAGGCCTGGGAGGGTTTCGGCGACGATCCCGACGTCGATCTCTATGCCCAGGTGATCGATCGCCTGCGGCGTGCCCATGTTGTCGGCGTTACGATGGCCTTCGGATCCGACATTTACATGAAGACGCCGAGCCACACCCACGGCACCGCGGCGATCGAGAACCTCGACGCCTGGACCGCCGCCGATGTGCCGGCCGCAGACATTCTCCGCGCCTTGACGATCAACGGCGCCCGCCTCCTCGGCATCGAGGCGAGCCACGCCGGGATCGCCCCCGGTATGACGGCGGATCTGATCGCCACGCCAGCTAACCCACTCGATCGGATCGAGGTGCTCAAGTCGGTAAGTTTCGTCATGAAGCGCGGTGTTGTGTACCGGGACGATCGCTAGCAGGCCACACTTTCACCACGGCCTGCTAGGCGCTTCAGCTCGTCGAACCAGTTGAGCTCGACCTGTGGGTCAGACTGAGCGCCGCGCGGACTCAGCTCACGTAGAGGTCGTTCAGCTCATATAGCGGTCGTTCAGCCAAGGCTCAGCGGTATTGGAGTAACCGCGCACCTCCCAGAAACCGGGACGATCCTCTGCAGAAAACTCGATCTTGCGGATCCACTTTGCGCCCTCCAGGCATGCTAGAGCAGTGCACCTGTGATTCAGTCGCGGATGAGGGAGAATGCGAGCGCGCTGACGGCCCTCAGCTATCCTGCTTTGGTACTTGCACCGGCATCGCCCCGGAGTCCCGCATCATCTGGCCGAGCGCCGCGACGTCGGAGGCATAGAACTCCTCTAGCTGAGCGAACAGCTTCTCGAGCTCGGCGTGTAGCTCCTCGTAGCGCAGGCGCTGCCCAGTGGTGGGGCGGTGATCCGATGAGTCCACCTTGTCGTACAGGTACGCCACCTTGGTGTCGTAGCCGGCGACGAAGTGGTGGATGTCGTTGTAGCCTTCGATTTTCGGGTTCCACAGCAGCAGTTCGAGCTCGCCGAGGTGCTCGGTGATCGACTTTGCCGCCGGTTCGATCTCGGAAAGATCGATTCCAGCCGCGCGCATGCTGTCGAGACGGTTGCCGATCTGATCGCGCACCGACGACAGGGTGCGAATCGCGCCGAAGACCGCCTGCAGGTCGTCGCGCATGCGCAGCTCCATCTCCAGCCGCTCATCGTGATGCGCCTGCGGCGTGTCGAGGCGCGGATCGCCGACGATCTGGAACGTTGCCTCCTGGCTCCAATCTCCGATCGACAGCCGCACACGGTGCTCGCCCGGGATGGTGCGCGGGCCGTGGGTCAGACCGTAGATCACCATGCCGTCGGGCCGGTCGATGGGCGGGTAGCGCGTGTTCCACAGGAAGCGGTTCATGCCTGTGTCGGCGGTCAATCGGATCTGGCCACGTGAGGCGAAGTCGATGTCCCGGGGGTTGGACTCGGGATCGCGGTGGCTGTGGAAGGTGTGCACGAGATCGCCATTGGGCCCGAAGATCTCGAGCGTCAGCGCGTCGTCCTGATCTGCTGCGCCCGCGTCGTCGTCGTCCTCAGCCGCCGCAGCAGCGTCGGCCTGCAGCGCGTAGAAGATCTGCACCCCGGCCGGCGGATTCTCGCCGCTCCGCGCCTCCGGCCCCGAGCGACCGCTGGTGAACGCCTGCACCGTTTCGCGGGGAGGGAAGAGGTGGGCCGGTGCGGAGCCGTCGACGATCGCTGCATGCGCCTGGCGCGCCTGGCGCAGCGGTGTGATGTCGTCGAGGACGTAAATGCCGCGCCCCTGGGTGGAGATCACCAGGTCGTTGCGGTGCACGCGCATGTCGGTGATCGGGATCGGCGGCAGGTTCAGCTGCATCTTCTGCCAGTGGGTCCCGTCGTCGAACGACACGTAGAGGCCGAACTCGGTGCCGGCGTAGAGCAGCCCGCGCACCTCGGGGTCCTCGCGCACGATGCGCACCGGTGTGTCGGCCGGGATGCCGTTGTCTCCCGTGGTGAGCCGCGTCCAGCTGGCGCCGTAGTTGCTGGTGGCGAAGATGTAAGGCTCCCAGTTGTCGAGCATGAACGCTTTCACCGGCACGAAGATGCGCCCCGGATCATGCGCCGACAGCTCGATGTTGTTGACCGTGCCGCGTGCCGGCATGCCCGGTGGCGTGATGTCGCTCCAGTTGCCACCTGCGTCGCGCGACACCCACACCTTGCCGTCGTCGGTGCCCACCCACAGCAGGTCCTTCTCGTAGAACGACTCTTCGAACGCGAAGATCGTGTTGTAGACCTCGCCGCCGGTGTCCTCGTACGTGATCGGCGCCCCGGAACGAATCTGCGTCTCGGGGTCGTTCGTCGTCAGGTCGGGGCTGATCACCTCCCAGCTGTGGCCGCCGTCGCGTGTCCGCACGACACGCTGGGCGCTGTGGTAGACGACCGACTGGTCATACGGCGACATGCGGATGGGCGCGTTCCAGTTGAAGCGGAACTTCAGGTCGGAGGCCGGCAGCCCGAACTCCATCTGCGGGTACACCATGATCGCCTGCCGGTCGCCGGTCACCAGGTTCACCCGGCTGATCTCGCCCGAGTAGCAGCCGGCGTAGATCTCCACCGGGTTGTCGGGGTCGAAGCCGATGTGCGCCGACTCGCAGCCGCCCACGCTGCGCCAGTAACCGTAGGGCGTCAGGGCGCCCTGGAACTGGCTCGGGAGTCGGATGGTGGAGTTGTCCTGCTGCGATCCGTACACGTGATAGGGGAACAGGTTGTCGACGAAGATGTTGTAGATCTCCGCGGTCGGCTGGTTCAGATACGTCGTCCAGGTGTTCATCTGATCGAGCGTCACCTGCACCCCACCGTCGTCAGCGATGGCCAGGATGTCGGAGTCGTTCGGGTTGATCCACAGATCGTGAAAGTCCCCGTGCGGGGCACTGCGGCGCTCCCACGTGCGCCCACCGTCGGTGGATTTGAACAAGCCCACGGCCAACGCGTAGACGAGGTTCTCATTCTGCGGATCAACGAAGATGTGGGTGTAGTACCAGGAGCGCTCGTACAGGTTGCGGCCGACGTTGGTCTCCTGCAGCCGCCAGGTCTCGCCGGCGTCATCGGAGATATAGAGTCCCGACACCTCGGGGTCGGTCTCAACCAGCGCATAGAGCTTGTCGGGGTTCGACGCCGACAGCGTCAGCCCGATCTTGCCCATCGTGGTCTCGGGGAGCCCACCGGCGAGCCGCTTCCAGGTGTCGCCGCCATCGGTGCTCTTGTAGATGCCGTCGTCGTCGCCGCCCGAGATGATCGTCCACGGCTTGCGCTCGACGGTCCAGGCGGTGGCGTACAGGTTGCGCGGGTTCGACAGGTCGAGCTCCAGCTCGCTCGAACCGGTGTCATCGTCGAAGTAGAGGACCTTCTCCCAGTTGTCACCGCCGTCGCGCGAGCGGAATACCCCGCGTGTCTCGCTGCGCCCGAACGGGTTGCCGATCACCGCCACGTAGACCAGGTCCGGATCGTCCGGGTGTACCCGGATGCGCCCGATCTGTCCGGCATCGCGCAGTCCGATGTGGGTCCAGCTGCGGCCGGCGTCGGTGGAGCGGTACATACCCTTGCCGATCGACACGTTGCTGCGGATGGTCTTCTGACCCGTGCCCACGTAGACGACGTTGGTGTCCGACGGCGCCACCGCGATGGCGCCGATGGTGCTCACCTCGAAGTGCTCGTCGGAGATGACGTTCCAGGTCTCGCCGGCGTTGGTGGTCTTATAGAGCCCGCCCGAGGCGCCCAGGTAGAAGGTGTGCGGCTCGCCGGGAACGCCCATGACGGCGCCGGATCGCCCACCCCGATAGGGGCCCAGGAAGCGGAAGCGCAGCGATTGATAGAGGGCCGGATCGACGATGGTGTTCGCATCCGCAGCGGCCTGGGGCGCTGCTCCCAGGGCGGAAACAGACGCGATGAGCACGATGGTCGATAGCAGTGCGACGAGGGCTCCAGGGAAACGCATGGGGACTCCGGGCAAGTACAGCGGTTTGAGGTGAGCGGTTTCTTGGGAAGGGCGGCGAGATGGGCGACCCTCGCGCGACGAATAATGCCAGAGTTGTTGCGGCCGAGCCCGAGCTCGTTGGCCAAGGGCAGACGCAAACTCAACGGCCAGCAGTCGCCCCACCATCGATCGGCAACGCCGCACCAGTAACGAAACGTGCCTCGGATGAGGCCAGATAGAGGACCCCCTGGCTGATCTCGGCTGGCGTCGCGATGCGCTTCATCGGCGCATAGTCGATCATCCTCTGCTCCGCGGCGGCTGGGTCGTCTTTCTTCTCAATATGGTCGCGCCGAATCATGTCGGTATCGACATAACCCGGGCATACGCAATTCACCCGTACGTCGGGCGCGATCTCCAACGCCATGGCGCGGGTCATGTTGACGACCCCGGCCTTTGACGCGCAGTACACGACGATCCCTGGCACCCCCATCAGGCCGGCGTCCGAGGCGATGTTGACGATATTGCCGTTGGACTTGCGCAATTCCGATAATGCCGCACGGCAGCAGAAGAATGTGCCCTTCAGGTTGACGTCGACGTGATCGTCCCACATAGCCTCGTCGCAATCCTCGATGGGTCTACCGGAACCGACACCGGCGCTGTTTACCAAAATATCGAGGCCACCGAAGGCGTCGTTCGCCGTCTTCACCACCGACTCGCAGCCGGGAACGGTTCCAATATCGCCGGGCGCTGCGACCAGGCGCGCACCATCGCCCAGTCTCTCCATGGCGGCGCTCACGGATTGGCTTGTTCTGCCGTTGATGGCGACCCGCGCGCCAGCGGCGACGAAGGCTTTCGCAATACTGAAGCCGATACCCCGACTGCTGCCCGTAACCAAAACCTGCTTGTCGGTGAAATCCATGTCGTTCCCTCTTGATGGTGCGAAATCAGCCGCTGTCGCGCAATCGGCAGACGAGCTGGGTGACGGTTTCGCTGATGAGTCGCTCGCTGATGACGGTCCGGAGCATGACGTGCTGGAGGAATAGGGGTCCGGCGAGTTGCGTGGTCAGGATCGCGGTGCGCTGCGTCGGCTAGCTACTCCGGCCACGGCCACCCACGAAGCTCGTAGTACTTACGGCGGGGCGTCGCGTGGATCGGGTGGATGCCATGCCGGCGGCACCACGAGAAGTGGACGATGGTGCCGACTGTCATGAGAGTCAGAGGAAAAATCAGCGCGAGATGGCCCACCGCGTAGTACAGCCCGATCGTTCCGGCGCTGAGGATGAGCCATTTCAGCACCTTCCGCCATCGAGCAGTTTCCACCTCGAAGACCGCGAATACCGATGTGCCGACGAGAAGAATCAACAGAAGAACGTACAGCTCGAGCTCGACCCCCACGGTGTCCTCCCTTGCTCGAACTCACCGTACTTCACGCAATGGTCGTTCGCGATGCGGGGCACGCAAGTCGGGCCACCAGGCGCGTGCCTGGTGGCCCGACGACTATCGGTCTTGAGTCGCTACTCGCGTGGCATGCGCAGCGCCGCGAAGATACTGCTGCCGCTGCTGCTGTCGTAGAAGTAGATCGACACGGCGTCGCCGTCATCGTATGCCGAGATCGCGTCGTCGAACTCATCGATGCTGGTGATGCTGACACGGCCGACGCGCCGGATCACATCGCCCTGATCAAGACCTGCTCGGGCTGCCGGGCTGTTCGGGGCCACCCCGGTCACCACAACGCCCTCGACCTCGGAGGGAATGTCTAGCTGGCGGGTCAGTCGACCGGTGAGCTCGATCACCCGTAGACCCAGCCGGCGGCCACTCATCGATCCGCGGTCGTCTGGCGAGTCGCGTTCGTCGCGATCGTTGCCGCCGCGCCCACCGTTCAACCGGCCGACCAGAATCTCGGCCTCGTCGGGACGCTCGGTGAGCACCACGGGGACGTCGACCTCGGCGTAGCCGTCCTCGTCGTTGCGCAACACGTTGAGCACGATCTGCTCGCCCGGCGCCTTGTTGGCGACGCGCTGCAGGAAGTCCGGTTGGCTCTCCAACGGAACGCCATCGGTGCCCACAACGATGTCGCCCGGCTCCACGCCCGCCTCGAGCGCCGGACCATCGGGAGTGACCGTATTGATGATGGCGCCGCGCACCATCGGATCAAGCTCATAGCCTTCGATCAGGTCACGCGATAGCTGCTGTACGGTTACGCCCAGGTAGCCGCGGATAATGTGACCGTGCGCGAGCAGCTGGTCCATCACCCGGCCAGCCAGGTTGGCAGGGACCGCGAAGCCCACGCCGCTGAAGGTCGGGTTGAAGCCACCGCCGGTGGCGATCGCGGTGTTGATCCCCACCACCTCGCCGCGCAGGTTGACCAACGGTCCGCCGGAGTTGCCGGGGTTGATCGCCGCGTCGGTCTGCACGAAGTTCTGATACGCCGTTTGAGCCATGCCGCCGAGGTTGGCGCGGCCGAGCGCCGAAACGATGCCGGCGGAGACGGTGTTCTGCAGGCCGAACGGGGCACCGATAGCCATCACCCATTCGCCCACTCGCACCAGGTCAGAGTCGCCGAGCGGGACGAAGGGAAGACGCCGTGCGTCGATCTTGAGCAACGCGATGTCGGTGCCCAGGTCGGCGCCGATGATCGATGCCTCGAAGATCTGATCGTCGGCCAGAGTGACCCGCACCGAGCTGGCCAGGTCGGTCGCTGCGGTGTCGGTGTTGAGCACCGCCACGACGTGCGCGTTGGTGAGGATGTAGCCGTCCGCGGTGACGAGCACACCGGAGCCCTGGCTCCGGGCACGATCCTCGAACTGGAACTCGTCTTGCTCGGGCTCTTCTTCATCGCTCTCGCGATCACGGCCGAAGAAGTTGTCGAAGAAGTCGTTGAAGCGGCTGCCCCGGGCTTGTTGCCGCTGCGGACGCTCGGCCTCGATGAACACCACCGCGCGGCTGGTCTCATCGGCCACGTCGACGAACAGCCCCTGCGGCACCATGTCCGGCATGCGGGCGTCGCTGACCACGGCGTTTTGCGTTTGCTGGGTCACGGTGCCGACGGCGGGCGCAACCCCAGCCACCGACAACCCCAAGAGCAGCCCCACGCCGATTAACGTGGCGGTGGTGGCCAGGCCGGTCCTGTTCCAGATGCTCATTTGCGCTGTTCTCCTCGACCGAGATTCATGGTTGCGTGGTTCGGTGCGGGGTACGTGACCCCGGTTTCTGGTGTTTTAGACGGGACAGCTTCGTGAATAGACGAGCCCAACAGCGCCCCCTCCATATGTAAGCTTAGCGCGAACCGCACCGATCGACCATGAGTGCCCCGTTCCGACGGGACTTCAACGTTCTGGGATCGGCAACTGCGGCGAGACAGGGTCACTGTGGCCGCAATACGAGGGTGTTTCGGCACCGCTCGCTCAAGCTAGATGAGATGAGAAGGCCAACCTCCTGAACGCAGTAGCCTGACGGCTCTGCAAACGTTTCTTCAAACGTAACGGGCTCGAAGCCCAAGGAGGTTGGCCGATGAGGAGTGTAACGATTGGACTGGACGTAAGCGACCGGTACAGCCGTATGTGCGTGCTCGACAGTAAGGGCAGGGTGATGGAGGAAGGGCGGGTGAGGACGAGCCCGGAGGGGCTGGCGAGGCGGTTCGGGTGCGAGGAGCCCGCTCGAGTAGTGCTGGAGGTTGGAACGCACTCGCCGTGGATGAGTGAGCAGTTGAAGCAACTGGGTCATGAGGTGCTGGTGGCTAACCCGAGGCGGCTGAAGCTGATCTATGGCGAGCACGACAAGACCGACCGGTTGGATGCCGAGCACCTGGCACGAGTGGGCAGAATGGACCCAAAGCTGCTTAAGACGGTGCAGCATCGAGGCAGACAAGCGCGAGCGGATCTAGCCGTGATTCGGAGCCGAGATGCTCTGGTAAAGAGCCCACGCAGTTGGTGAGCCATGTGCGTGGTGCGGTCAAGTCGGCCGGTTGTCGTATTCCCAGGTGCTCGACGCCGGCGTTCGCGCGCACCGCGCCAGAGCACATACCGGAGCGGCTCAAGGGAGCGCTCGAGCCGGTGCTTGAAACGATCGCCATGCTGACGGGCAACATCCAGCAATACGAGCGTCAGATCGTGCAGCTGTGCCAGGGGCGATACCCGGAGACACAGCAGCTCCAGCAAGTGGCCGGGGTCGGAGCTCTGACCGCACTGGCGTATGTGCTGACGCTCGAGGAGCCGGAGCGGTTCAATACCTCCAGAGCCGTGGGCCCGTACCTGGGACTGAGACCGAAGAAACGGCAGTCGGGGGACAAGGACCCTGCGCTACGAATAACCAAGGCGGGCGACAAAATGCTCCGACGCCTGTTGGTGGGCTCGGCGCATTACATCCTGGGCCCCTTCGGGCCCGATACTGAGCTCAGACGCTGGGGGCTCAAGCTGGCCGGACGCGGTGGTCCTCATGGCAACAAAAAGGCAGCAGTTGCTGTCGCCCGTAAGCTCGCCGTTGTGCTGCACCGACTGTGGCTGAGTGGAGACGAGTACGAACCGTTGCGCGCACCTGTAGAGGTTTCAGCAGCATGAACTAACCCGCAACCAGGAGGTCGGTAGGGCGACGCGACCCAACGGTTATCGATCTGACCGCCCGGTCCGGGCGACTGCGAAGGTCACTACGAGCTTCGAGCTCGGCAGCTAGATTGCAGCGCCTCGAATCGGGACGGACCCCAGAATGCACCGGACGACCTGAATCCTCGTCCACCAGAGTGCGAATAGGAGCATGGCGTGCAGATCGATTCTTCGCTGGGCACCACATTGCCCTTGACCGAACTAGGCCTTCTCATAGAAGTGGCCTGTAACAGGACACTAACCCCGGTCAGCGACCAGGACGTAGGCGCGATGTGCAGGCCCGATGTACTCGGCGCGCGGACGAATCAACTTGTTGTCGGCGTATTGCTCCATCACATGCGTCGTCCAGCCGGAGATGCGCGAGAGCGCGAAGATCATCGGGAACAGGTCGGGGGGAACCCCGAGGTACGAGTACAGGCTGGCCGACCAGAAATCGACGTTGACTGCAAGGCCCTTGCGCTCGGCCACGACCTCTATCACTCGCTGTGAGATTCCCACCAGGTCCGTGTGGCTGCCGTCCGCGGCGCCCTGGAGCGCCCGCGCGTGCTCGCGCAAATGGCGGGCTCGCGGATCCTCCACCTTGTACACGCGGTGGCCGAATCCCATGATTTTGCGCTTGGCTTCGAGCTCGGCATCGACCCACTCCTCGACTCGCTCCACTGTGCCGATATCGTCAAGCATGGCGCGCACGCGTTGGTTGGCACCGCCGTGCAGGGGGCCCTTCAGGGTGCCGACCGCCGAGGTCACGGCCGAGTGCATGTCCGAGAGTGTCGCCGCCGTAACCTTGGCGGAGAACGTCGAGGCGTTGAAGCCGTGGTCGGCGTGCAACACCAACGCGACGTCCAAGGCGCGTGTCGTGGTGGGGTCGGCGCGCTCGCCGTTCAGCATGTAGAGGAAGTTGGCGGCGTGGCCGAGTGCCGGGTCCGGCGCCACCGTCTCGAGGCCCAGTCGTCCACGGTGAATCGCCGCCACCAACGTGGCGAGCTGCGCCGTGAGCCGTCCCGCCTTGCGCTTGTTGGCGGCAACGGACATGTCCTCGGCGTCGGGGTCGTAGTGCCCGAGTGCCGAGACGGCAGTTCGCAGCAGACCCATCGGCGTGGCGTCGGGGGGTGCGGCGGCAATGAAGTCGAGGACGGCCGGGTGCACCGGGCGCTGAGCGGCAAGTGACGTCGTGAAGTCGGCGAGGTCGGCGCGCGACGGCAGATCGCCGTGCCACAGCAGGTAAACGGTTTCCTCGAACGTTGAGTGCTCGGCGAGCTCGTGAATGTCGTAACCGAAGTAACGGAGGTCTCCGACCTTGCCGTCGATGAACCCGACCGACGACTTGCCAGCGATGATGCCGGCAAGTCCGGCGACTTTCTTCGGTTCGCTCTCGACCTTCGTCTCGGTCATTGCTCACATCCGTGCACGCGCGGCGGCCTCGACGGATCGATAACGCCCCGCCCCCACAGGTTGAGCGGCGTCTCCACCCATCGAAGCCCATCGTACTGTCTACTCGACGGCCCCACAAATCGCCTGCAAGGGCTGGTGCCGGGTCGCCCACGTTCCGTGCACGGCCGTGAGCGGCGATTGTTCTCAGCGTCGCTGGAGTTGCTCCATCAGAGCCGCCAGGCCGTCAGAGATCTCTACCGGATAGGCTTCCGGATCGCGTAGCTTGCGAGCTCCGACGGGCAGCCTGGCAACTTGATCGGTAGCTCGGGCGCGGATTTCCTCGAGCGCCGGCGCGCGCCGCAACAGCCGGCCGTTGGCCATGTACGGCACCAGCAGTGGACTGCCTGGCAGATCCTCGTCCTCCATCCCCACGGTGTCGCCAATGAACCCGCCGTCATCGTCGTGCCGGCGCCATATCTGCTTGCGGCCGGGCAGCGATACTTTGGCGGCGCTGAGCTTGATCACCGGAACTTCGCTGCCCCCGTCGCCCTCGCAGGCCACCAGCTTGTAGGTACTCGAGAGGGTCGGGGCGTCGCCGCTGGTGCCGAGCTGAGTGCCCACTCCGAAGCCGTCGATGCGGGCGCCGTCGGCCACCAGGCGGGCGATCTTGTGCTCGTCGAGGTCGCCGCTGGCGAAGATCTGCGTGTCGGCGGCGCCGCCAGCGTCGAGGATCTCGCGCACCTGCATGGAAAGCTCGAGCAGGTCGCCGGAGTCCAGTCGAACGGCGGCAAGACGCTGACCTCGTGCCGCCAGCTCCGGCAGCAGCTTTACCGCTATTCGTGCGCCTTCGAGCGTGTCGAACGTATCGATGAGTAAGGTGGGATCGTTTGGATACGAGCGCGAGAACACCCGGAACGCCTCTTCCTCGTCGCGGTGAAACATCACGAACGAATGCGCCATGGTGCCGAAGATCGGGATCCCGAAGTGATCGTTGGCGAGCACGTTCGAGGTGCCGATACAGCCTCCGATGTACGACGCTCGCGCTGCCAGCAGCCCGGCCTGGGGTCCGTGGTCGCGCCGCGGTGAAAAGTCGATGACGGCGCGACCGTCGGCGGCACCGACGACGCGCGAGGCTTTCGAGGCGACCACGGATTGAAACGTCAGCGTGGTCAGCAGGTAGGTCTCGAGGATCTGCGCCTCGATGATCGGTGCGGTGATGCGAAGCAAGGGACCGGGTGGGAAGTAGACAGTCCCCTCGAGTATGGCATCGACCGAGCCCGTGAAGCGCATCGACGCCAGGTAGTCGACGAATTTCTGTTGAAAGTGCCCCGAGCCCTCGAGATAGGCGAGCGCCTCGGGCCGGAACCGAAGGTCGCGTATGTAGGCCAGCGCCTGTTCGAGCCCGGCAGCGATCAGGTAGCCGCGCTCGCTCGGCAGCGCGCGCACACTCAGATCGAAGGTGGCCTGGCGCTCGACGAGGTCGGCCTCGAGGAACGCTTGCGCCATCGTCAGCTCGTAAAGATCCGTCGACAGCCCCATGCGTTCGAGGGCCATGAGCGCGTGTTTCATCGGGCTCCGTGAGCGTCGTTGCGGGGTCGAGGATGGGCCACTTTGGGGTCGAAACCCCTATGTTATGATGCGCGCCCGCGCCCCGGCGTTGCGGCGTGGCCTGGCTTTTCGGAGCCCACCTTCAGGAGGCAGCAATGGCAGATATTGCCAAGATTATCGAGATCGTGGGCTCGTCCCCCAAGAGCTGGGACGAGGCGGCGGAAAATGCGGTGCGCACGGCGTCCAAGACTGTCAACAACATCACCGGTGTCGAGGTCGAGCACATGACCGCCAAGGTCGAGGGAGGCGAGATCGTCAGCTACAAGACGACCGTCAAGATCGCCTTCGGGGTTGACTGAGCCGGCGTTCCCTACCGATCTTCGAGACCGCATCCGCTGCCGCGTAGCAGTGGGTGCGGTCGTCGTGTGTTGAGGCGTTGATGCGTATCTCCTTCCACGGCGCGGCGCGTGAAGTTACCGGCTCTTGCCATCTGATCGAGACCACCGCCGGCCGCGTGCTGATGGATTGCGGCATGATTCAGGGTGGCAAGGAGCGGCACGAGCGCAACCGCGCACCGTTCCCGTTCGACCCGGCCTCGATCGATGTGGTGCTGCTATCGCACGCCCATATCGATCATTGCGGCCGCCTGCCACTGCTGGTGCGCGATGGTTTCACGGGTCCGATCTACGCTACCGCTGCCAGCGTGGCGCTCGCCAAGATTCTTCTCGCCGACTCGGCACATATTCACGAGGAAGACGCGCGCTGGACGATCAAGCGGCTAAAGAAGCGCGGCAAGGACGCCTCGGGCATCACCCCGCTGTACACCGCCGACGATGCGGCGGCGGCCCTCCGCCTGTTCGTCGAGACTGAGTTCGATCGTTGGAAGCATCTGGATGGCATCGGGCGGGTGCGGTTCGCGATGGCTGGGCACATCCTCGGTGCCAGCATCGTGGAGCTCGAGATCGATGACGGGGACGATTGCCGCCACTTGACGTTTTCCGGTGATCTCGGTGTCGACGGCGCGCGCTTGCTGTCGCGGCCGGCGCCGGTCGAGGCGGCGGAGGTGATGATCCTCGAGTCGACCTATGGCGATCGCGATCGTGACGCCGCGGAGGATCCCACCGAGTTGCTCTACGACATCGTCAGTCGCACCGCGAGCAAGGGAGGAAAGGTCGTGGTGCCGTCGTTCGCGGTCGGGCGGACGCAGGAGATCCTGGCGCGGCTCAACGATCTGGTCGAGTCCGGTCGGCTGCAGGGGATACCGGTGTTCGTCGATTCGCCGATGGCGGTCGAGGCGACCCACGTGTTTACACGATTCCCCGAGGCCTACTCCAAGGAGGCACGCCGCCTGTATTGCTCGGGCGACAAGCCGCTCCAGTTTGAGGGCCTCAGGCTGGTAACCAGCGTCGACGAATCCAAGGCGATCAACGAAAGCCGGTATCCGGCGGTCATCATCTCGGCATCGGGCATGTGCACTGCCGGACGCGTCAAGCACCACCTGAAGCACAACATCTCGGACCCGCGATCTACCGTGCTGTTCGTCGGCTACCAGGCACGTGGGACGCTCGGGCACGTCATTCAGTCGGGGATCGATCCGGTGCGGATCTTTGGCGACTGGTACCCGGTTCGGGCGCGCATCGAGAGCATTCGGGGCTTTTCGGCGCACGCTGACCGCTCCGGCCTGCTCGATTGGTTCAGTAGCCTCGGCGCAGTGCCGAAGCGTACCTTTGTCGTACACGGCGAAGCCAAGGCCGCGGCGGCGCTCGGGCGTGCTTTGCGCGACGAGCACAGCGCGGACGTGGTGGTGCCGGAGCTCGGAGACGGCTTCCAGCTAGACTGACCCCGGCACGCTAGCGCTGTTGAGTCGCGAGCTCATTGCCGAAGCGCCACTCGACTTCGGTGCCCCGCACGTCGCGTGCGAGCAGCCCATCGGCGGGGTCGCCGATACGCAGGTGCGGCCCGCCTTCCTGAGAAAGGCTGGCCGCGGCGGGCAAGAAAAAGAGCCCCGTGGCATCGATGGTTTCGAGCGCGTTGGCCTCCTCGAGGTCGCCCACCTCGACTATCGCGCCGCCGGTCTTGGACAGCGTGTCGGCATAGTTGATCGCGAAGTCGGCCATCACCGGCTCACGCCCCGGTAGCACGATCGACCCACCGCGAACGATCAGGTCGTAGACCCACGCGGTGTTGAGCGGCAGATCGAGATAGCGCTGCGGGGGGACGTCGGCCCAGCTGCCGCTGGCAATCGCGTCGAGGGCGACCAGCAGAGCCACGTAGTTGGCGCGGCGCAGCGTCTCCTTGTGTGGGTCACCAAGCTCGCCACCGGACTCGATCAACACGACGGACGTTCCCCAGCGCGCCATCGAATCGCCGAAGGCGCGCGGATTGAACCCCTCGTCGTAGCGTGCCACCTGATCGTCGACGATCGGCTCGAGAGCGCTGGCCAGGAGGGAACACATGCGTCGCGCGGCGCGGTTCACGTCGGTGACCTCACCGGGCCCCGGAGGTGGTGCCAGAAGGGCAATGCGCACATCGCGGCCGGTGTTGCCGAGCCGCGTGCGTACGTTCTGGTCGTGCAGGTTGAAGCCCCAGTCGGCGTCGATGTCGTCGCGCACCGCCTTGAGCGCCCGCGCCTCCGGCGTGGCCAGCCGGCGGGCATCGCGGTTCAGGTCGATCCCGAGAGCGTTTTGGCGAACGAAGCGCGCCGCTCCGTCAGGGTTGACCACGGGTACGATTGTCACGGCGAGCTGCCTCTCGATGCGGCGCACCATTGGATGCCGGCGGTTGTCGAGCAGGAAGCGCAGCACGTCGATCAGGGCCCGCGACGCGGTCGACTCGTTGCCGTGCATCTGTGACCACAGCATTACCGTGGTGTCGCCGCGTCCGAAGTCGATGCGGCGCAGCGGTCGGCCCTCGACGCTAGTGCCGATCGGTGCGACGTCAAATCGATCCGGCGCGCCATCGACGACGGCAAGCAGCGTCCGCCAGTAGTGCGCCGGATCGAATTGCCGTTGTTCCAGGCCAGGCGAGCGATAGGCATCGAACGCCGCCCCTAGCGACTCCGCCAGCCCCCTGGGAGCCGTGGCGATCCCCGGGTTCTCGCCGGGAACGACCTGCGGACGGGCGCGGCCACAGGCCGTGCTCGCTACCACGCCTGCGGCGAGCAGCCAGGCGAGCGTCGATCTCAGCGATCGTCCCAATGGCGTTTCCATTCCTCGAGCTGGCGAGCCGCCACCTCGCGACCGCCGATGCCGAAGGCGAGCGCCATAGACAGCGCGATGGCGCCGAGGATGATGCCGAACGCGAGGTTGATGATGTCGCTGGCGAGTCCCATCTGGCTCATTGCCATGGCGCCGGCCAGCGTGAGGATGGAGACCCGAGCTGCCAACGCCAGTAGGTTTGCCTGCGCCGCGTCGCTCGAATGGATCACTCGTGCGGCCAGATTCGCCAGGTACAGCCCGACGGCGAAGATTACCAACCCGAGAGCTACCTGGCTGGCGAAGACCAGGAACTGCGCCACGAGGTTGGCAAGCACATCGAAACCGAGCAACCGAGACGCCTCAACCGAGGCGAAGAGCACGATCGATACCTGCACGAGGTAGCCGGCGATCTCCGACGCGCTACGCTCGCCTTCCTCGACGCTAGGTCCGACGCCCAGCTGGGCGAGCAGATGGTTGAAGCCGACGCCGGCGAGCAGGTTGGCGATCAACCCGGCGACGACTCGACCCACGATGTAGGCGATGAACAGCAGCAAGCCGGCGGCGAACACCAGCGGGATCGCCTGCAGGATGGCATCCAGCATATTGCTGGCGGGCTGCGTGATGGCTCGCAGCTGTAGCGCATCGAGCCCGGCCAGAAACACCGGAATCAGGATGAGGATGTAAACGATCAACCCGACGACGCTCGACAGTCGTTGCTGACCAAGTAGTGTTCCGAGGCCGAGGTTCTCGCCCAGTTGATCGACGCCGAGAGCGGCGAGGAGGTTCGAGACGATCTGCTGCAGGATGCGGGCGACGAACCACCCAACGCCGGCAATCAACGCTGCGGCAAACAGGTTCGGCAGGAATCCCAGAACCCGATCCATCATCGTTTGCACCGGTGCGAGGAGCCCCTGCAGGTTCAAGGTGTCGAGAACTGCCGGCAAGAACAACAGGAAGATGAGCCAGTAGATCGAGTCGCCCAGGGTCCTGGCGATCGACATCTGACGAGAGCTGTCGAGCGCCGCGGCGGAGCCCAGGCGCCCCTCAAAGTTCGACGCCTGAAGAATGCGCGAAACGGCCAGCCTCAACACGGTGCCGATGATCCAGGCCGCTGTTAGCAACGCGATAGCGCCGGCGATGCGAGGCGTAAATTCGAAGATCTCGCTCAGCAGTGCGTTGAGAGGTTCCGTGACGATGGCCAGCCCGAGCGTGCGCAGGAACGCCACCAGCACGAACAGCAGCACGACATAGTAGACAAGGCGTGGAATCCAGCGCGCGAAGGCGTCGTGCGGCAGCGTGTCGTCGTCGCCGATCCACAGCGCCAGCCGGTCGTCGAGCTGGGTACGCTTCATGACACTGCGCACGACGGCAGCCGCCACGAACGCCAGCAGCCACCCCACCACCAACACGGCAAGCGCGGCCAGCAGCGTTGGCAGATTGCCGCCCAGCATCTCGGTCACCCGATTCCAGGTATCTTGCACGGGCCCACCTCCTCGCGGTGCGGTGAAACGGGAAATGACGTGGACCGCCCCGCCCCCAAAGGTCCACGGTCAGGCGCAATTGTAGCAGCGGCAACACGTGTCGACAGGGGAGCGAAACCCGAGCTGGTCGTCGAGCGCCGCCGGCCATGCCCTGGTGCATAATCAGACTCCTAGCTCGTGGCAGGTCGGGCTTGTCAGATCCCTGGTGGAACTCCGACGGGTCTGGTTACGATGCCGCGCGCACAGTTGTAAGGGGAGGCCGCCGGCATTGCTGGCGTGAACCGGCGGACGAGCGTGTCGACGAACCCTTATCTCGAACCGGCACCTGCCGACTTTCGGCCGCTCGAAGAGCTAGGTAGCTCGGAGGCGGCGAAGGAAGCGAGCCTGCTGGCCGACGCGATCCACCGTCACGATCATCGCTACTACGTGCTCGATGACGCGACGATCTCGGATTCCCGCTACGACGCATTGTTCGCTCGCCTGCAGGCGATCGAAGAGATTTTCCCGGAGCTACGCTCCCCCGAGTCGCCGACCGCGCGCGTTGCGGGCGGCGTGCTGGAATCGCTCGACGAGGTCATTCACCTGGCGCCGATGCTGTCGCTCGATTCGAGCGCCGACGACGACAAGGTACGCGAGTTCGACGAACGCGTCGGCCGCAATCTCGATCTCGAACGCGTGCCGTACGTCGCAGAGCCGAAGTTCGACGGCATCTCGATCGAGATCGTGTTTCGCGATGGAGCATATGCGCGCGCCGCCACCCGCGGCGCCGGCGTGCGCGGCGAGGACGTGACCGAGAACGTGCGGACGATTCGCAGCGTTCCACTGCGGCTCCGCGACGACGCCGCCCTGGTGCCACCGCTGCTAGCGGTGCGTGGGGAGGTGCTGATGCCGCTGGCGGGGTTCCACGCCATGAACCGTGCTCGCATCGAGCGCGAGCAGGACGCGTTTGCCAACCCTCGCAACGCTGCCGCCGGTGCGATCCGGCAGCTCGATACCGCCGCTGCTGCGTCGCGCCCGCTCGACGTATTTTTCTACGACGTGCTGGCGATCGAGGGTGCCACGTTGCCATTAACCCATTGGGAAACCCTGACCTGGATGCGCCAACTAGGTCTCAAGGTCAGCCGACGCGCACAGCGCTGTGCCGACATCGCGGAGGCGATTGCGGTGCACGACAACCTCGATGCGGCGCGCGATGAGCTGCCGTATGAGATCGACGGCATCGTGATCAAGGTCGACGGGCGACAGCATCAGGAGGAGCTCGGGGCACGCTCACGGACGCCTCGCTGGGCGTTCGCCCACAAGTTCGTGCCGCGCGAAGAGATAACACGCGTCGATGGCATCGCGCTCCAGGTCGGGCGAACCGGCATCATCGTACCGGTGGCATTGCTGGCACCGGTCGAGGTTGGCGGGGTGACGATAGCGCGAGCCTCGCTGCACAACTACGATCAGGTGCGCGCCAAGGACATCCGGAGCGGAGACAGCGTGCGCGTGCATCGAGCCGGTGACGTGATCCCCTACGTGGTTGAGCGCGTCGACGATCGGGGTGACGACGAGCGCTCGGCGCCGTTCGAGATGCCCGAAACCTGTCCTGTGTGCGGGTCGCGCGTCGAGCGCGAGGGCGCCTACTTTGTCTGCACCGGCGGCATAACCTGCGCGGCGCAACTCAACGGGGCGATCGAACACTGGGCGAGCCGGCAGGCGCTCGATATCGAGGGCCTGGGGCGGAAGACCGTCCGTCAGCTCACGGACGCCGGCTTGGTGAGTGACTCTGTTGCCGACCTGTACCGGCTGAAGACCGACCAGCTGCTGCCACTGGAGCTGTTCGGCGAGCTCAAAGCCGACAACCTGGTGGCCGCCATCGCCGCTAGTCGCAGCACGACGCTGGCGCGACTCATCTACGCGCTCGGCATCCGACACGTTGGGGAGCATGTCGCCGAGGTGCTGGCGCGCGAGTTCGGTGACTTGACCGCATTGGCGGAGGCCGACGAGGAGCGCTTGCTGCGCGTGCACGAGGTGGGGCCGCGGGTGGCGCACAACGTGCGTGAGTTCTTCGGCGAGCCGCGTAATCGTCGGGTGATCGACGAACTGCTCGAGCTCGGCGTACAGGCGGAGGCCGAGGAACGTGGCGAAGCGGTGTTCGCAGGCGAGAAGTTCGTCCTCACGGGCACGCTCACGAGCATGAGCAGGGCGGAGGCGACCGCTCTGCTCGAGCGCTCGGGGGCACGCATTACCTCATCGGTGAGCGCCAAGACTGATTACGTAGTGGTTGGTGACAACCCGGGATCGAAGGCCGACAAGGCGGCCACACTGGGGGTGACAATTCTCAACGAAGACGAGCTGTCGGCGATGCTGCGCGAGCGCGGCGTCAGCGAGGGGGATACAGGAGATGGGTAAAGTCCCGGGTTTCTACAAACGGTTCATCGAGCGCTATCCAGATGTCGGTCGCTCGTACACGGCGCTGGGAACTGCCTGCAAGGAGGCGGGGCCGCTCGATGACAAGACCGCCGAGCTAGTCAAGCTGGGTATTTCTATTGGTGCCGGCTTGTCCGGAGCGACGCATTCGCACACCCGGAAGGCACTGGCTGCCGGTGCCACCGACGACGAGATCGTGCATGCGGTGCTGATGGCCACCACGACGATCGGGTTTCCGAGCATGATGCGGGGCCTTGCCTGGGTGCGCGACGTGCTCGACGGTGAGGTAGCGTGACGCCTGAGGCTGACGGGCACGAGGAGGAGGCGGCGGGTAAGACGTATCAACTTCGGCTGGTGCAGGCGCTTGCTCGCGATCCGATGGTGGAAACGGCGTGCTACCTGTTCAGCGTCGAGAGCTCCCTGACGGGCTTCGAGGTCGAGGTGCGAGTCGAGCCGATCTGCTACCACCTCGCTTCGCAACAGCAGCGTTCCGACATGGTGGGGGTCGCGCAGGACCTGGTTTGCCGGCTGCTGGAAGCGGAGGTGGATGCTCCAAGCGTCGTCTGCGTAGGCAGCGATGGCGCTGCGCGCGTCGACGGTAAGGTCTTTGCCCGTGTGTTTGCGCTGAGCTAGCAGGCCGCCGTGGTGGAAGTGTGGTGGCCGTAACCCTTCGGGCCACACTTCCACCACCGCCTGCTAGCAGGCGCCATTCACGCGGACGGCGAGCCACGCGGAATCTCGATAGAGCTCGCTGAAGCAGTCGGAGCGTTCCCACGACGCCACGGCAGAGTCGGTGGGCACGAGCACGATCGAGGCTCCCAGCGCTTCGAAGCGCCGAGCCGCCGCGGGCGTGGCCGCCAAAGCTCTCTCCTGTCAGCGGGTTCACCAGCCGCTGGCTACAATACCCGACCGGGGCCGCCGCCACGGCGATGGATGTGCGAAGGGAGCCACTTGCCCATGCTGCGCGAACAAGTGCTGGTGACCTGTGAGCACGCGTCGAATCGCCTGCCGAGGGAGCTCACCCTCGACCGACACCTGCTGGATCTTCACATCGCGTGGGATCCGGGTGCGCTGGTGATCGCCGAACGCATCGCCGGGCGATGGCAGGTGCCTGTTTGGAGCGGTGAGTTCTCTCGCCTGGTAGTCGATCTGAACCGCTCGGTCGACAACCGGATGCTGATTCGGCGGATCTCCGACGGTCATCGGGTGCCGTTCAACTACGGACTCAGCGCCGACGATCGGAAGTCTCGTATCGATCTCTACTACCGGCCCTACAGGGATGGGGTGGCCGCCGCCGCCGACCAGATTGTCGCCCGCCAGGGACGTTGCGTGCAGGTGTGCGTGCACACCTTCACGCCGGCGCTAGCGGGAAGCGCCCGCGGCAACGACATCGGTCTCCTACACGATCCGCATTGGGGCATCGAGCACGCCGTGTGCGCCGATATCAAGGCTCGATTCGAGCGCACGACCGACCTCGTGGTCTGGTTCAACCGCCCCTACAGCGGCACTGCAGACGGCATCTTGCCGGCGATGCGACGGGAGCATTCGCCACAGCGTTTCGTGGGAATCGAGCTCGAGGTCAACCAGCGGCACGTCACCGACGGAGCTTGCCTGCATCGCATCGCCGATGTGCTGGTAGACGCGCTGGAGGAGTCCCCGGCGCTCAACGGCTAGCAGCTGGCTGCTAGAATCGCCATATGGTTGAGCTGGCATGGCAGCTAATGATGGGCGTCGGCCTGGCGGCGTCCGCCGGCCTGCGGGCATTCCTGCCGCTGTTGGTAGTGGGACTGGCGGGCCGTTTCGAAGTCATCGCGCTCAGCGGGTCCTTCGAGTGGATGGCCTCGACACCAGCATTGACCGTCTTCGCGCTTGCGGTGGGTGCGGAGGTGCTCGGCGACAAGTTCCCGGTTGTTGATCACCTGCTCGACGTGGCCGGTACGTTCGCGCGACCGATCGCCGGAGCCGTAGCTGCCGCCTCACCGATTACCACCCTCGATCCGCTCACCGGACTGGTCGTCGGTGTCATTATTGGCGGCTCGGTAGCGGGCGGTGTGCACGCCGCCAAGTCGGGTGCGCGCCTGGTGTCGTCGGCCTCGACAGCGGGCGTCGCCAATCCGGCGCTCAGCATGGTGGAGGACGTGGTGAGCCTGTCGGGCTCCGTGCTGTCTATCTTCGTGCCGGTGGTGACATTCACTCTCGCCATCGGCTTGCTGTACTTGCTGTATCGGGTGTTTGGCGGTCGCCGGCGGTCGGCAGTGAGCAGCGAACCGTCGGGCTGACCCGGACGGTGCCGCGTCACGGCGCGATCCGCAGCACCTTGCCCGGGTTCATGAGGTTGAGGGGATCCAGGGCCTGCTTGATGGTGCGCATGACATCGACCGCGGCACCGTGCTCGCGCTCGACGAAGTCAATCTTGCCGCTGCCCACGCCGTGCTCGCCGGTGCACGTACCCCCCATGTCGATAGCGCGCTCGGCGAGCCGGGTCACGAACGACTTGGCCGCGGCAACTTCGTCCTCGTCGTCGGGGTCGCACATCACCTGACAGTGGAAATTGCCGTCGCCGATGTGCCCCACTATCGGGGCCAGCAGCCCGTTCTCCTCGATATCGGCCTGCGTCGCCTCGATGCATTCTGTGAGCCGGGAAAGCGGCACGCAGGCGTCGGTGATCAGGCCGCGCTTGCCTGGCGCGAGCGCGATGACGGCGTAGTAGGCGTCGTGACGCGCCTTCCATAGCCGACTGCGATCCTCGGTGCGGCTCGCCCGACGTACCTCGGAGCCACCGTTGCGCGCGCACACCTCGGCCACCAGGCGGCCCTGCTCATCGACCGATTCCGGAGTGCCGTGGAACTCGAGAAAGAGCGTCGGCTGCTGGGCGTACTCGTCGAGGCCAGAATGCAGTGCGAAGCCCTTCATCATCAGCGCGTCGACCAGCTCGCTACGCGCCAGATCCACGCCGATCTGCATTGCCTCGATTACCGTTTCGACCGCGGCGCCGATGCGGTCGAACTGACAGACGGCGGCCGAGATCGCCTCCGGAACGCCGCGCAGCCGGAGCTGGACCTCGGTGATGATTCCCAGCGTGCCTTCCGAGCCGATGAACAATCGCGTGAGGTCGTAGCCGGCCGAAGACTTGCGTGCTCTACCTCCGGTTTGCACGATAGTTCCGTCGGCGAGCACCACCGTGAGGCCGAGCACGTTCTCGCGCATCGCGCCGTAGCGCACGGTGGTGGTTCCGGAGGCGCCGGTAGCGGTCATGCCTCCCAGCGTGGCGTCGGCACCCGGGTCGACAGGGAAGAACATCCCCTGCGGCTGCAGGTGTGCGTCGAGCTGCTGGCGCGTCACCCCTGCCTGCACGCGGCAATCGAGGTCCTCCTGATTCACCCGCAGGATGCGGTTCATGCGCGTCATGTCGATGGACACGCCGTGCGCCGGAGGGACGACATGCCCTTCGAGCGAGCTGCCGGCGCCGAAGGGAACAACGGGCGTGCGATGTTGGGCGCACGTGGCGACGATAGCCGCCACCTCCTCGTTACTTTCCGGGAAGCAGACCCCGCCGGGAAGCACCGGCGCGTCCCAGCCCTCGCCGTGCGCATGATGGCTGCGGATGGCGTCTGCCGTGCTGAAGCGCCTGCCCAGCATCGAGCTCAGCTGGGCTGCAACGGCGTTGCCGAGCGTTGGTAGCGGCTCCATGATCGATGTGCCGCCGGTCTGCTAACGCCGGAAGCGTGGCGGCGTGAGCTGCGCCGAGGCGCCTGGAAACACGACGACGCTCTCGTTGCCATCGTGTCCCACGGCGGCAACGCCGAACAGGAAATTGTCGATCACCAGTCCGTCGAGGGTGTATTCGCGACAGTCGTCACCCGCCGGCGACTCGAAGTTGCAGTCGTTGCCGCTGCCGACCCAGCGCGATTTCTGCCACTGGGGCGCTGTGGTCTCGCGCCAGTAGAGCTTGTAACCGGCGACCAGCGGCGAGTCGACGCGAAGCCACCGCAACGTCGCGGCGGGGCGCACCGCGCCAGCGATCGCCACCTCCGCCGGTTGCGGAGGTGCCCAGGCAAGCGCTGCCAGCGACGCAATGTTCACCGCGGTCAGCTTCCGCGCGTAGTCGAAGTTGACCCCGTCGATCACGTCGCCGTAGTGGATGCCGTCTTCAACCCGCAGGTCCTGGTGCTGGCGCGTGTAGTTCTCGTGCGTCTCCATGATGCGCACGCCTGCGAACCCGGCGTCGTTGAACGGACGGTGGTGGCCGCCGCGACCGAAACGGTCCAGCCGATAGATCATGATGGCCCGCAGGTTGGTCATGTAGAGATCGGTGATGCGCGCCACATAGCGGGCGAGCTGCCGTGAGACTCCGTCGACCTCGCCGCCGGTGGTGCGTCTGCGCCGCCGGCTCTCCTCCGACTCGGTGACCGGCGTGGGCTCGGAAAAGACCCGGAAGGTGTCGTTGGAGATAACGCCGTCGACCCCCACGATGTTGCCGATCATGTCGTTGTTCAAGATGCCGGCAATATCCCAGCCCTCGTCACGAGCCACGGCCGCCATATGGCGACCACCGAATAGCCCCTGCTCCTCTCCGGACAGCCCCACCAGGATGATGCTCGACCCGTACTTGTAGCGCGACAAAACGCGCGCCGCTTCGATGGTGCCTGCCATTCCGGAGGCGTTGTCGTTGGCGCCGGGTGAATCGCTGGTGGCGTTGAGGCCGTCAGACACTCGCGAGTCGATGTCGCCACTCATGATCACGTAACGGTTCGGGTGCACCGTGCCGCGAAGAATCGTAACCACGTTGACGATCTCGGTATCGGTGGGGATGCGGGTGCTCGGGTCGCCCTCCTGCAAGTAGCTCTGGAGGCTCACCTCGAGGCAGCTGGCGCACTGTTCCGAGATATTGTCGAGCTCGGCCTTGATCCAGCGGCGTGCGGCACCGATGCCCCGGGTTTGCGACTCCGTCTCCGACATCGTGTGACGGGTGCCGAAGCCGACCAGCCGTCGGATGTACGCCTCGACGCGGTCGGCAGAGGTTGCGTCGACGAGCTCATAGATGCGCGGGTCGACGGCGGGCGGCGGCGGGGCGGAGGTCTGCGGGTGCGCCTCGGCGGGAGCGACCAGGCCGGTCACGAGTACGATCCAGAGCAGCGGTGTGCGGGCCATCGGATCCTCTGTCGACAATGGGGGCGCGGACACGCCCGCCGGCTACTTTAGCCGATGGGCATGACAGGTGGGGTTGGATCCGAGACAATGTTCGTTGTTGGGGGGCTCAGATCATGAGTGGCTACGTTTGGGGGTGGTGATGGGCTCTGCGCACACAAGGTTCGTCCGCGGTGTTTTCTTCGCGGTACTTCTGGGGGCACTGCTGAGCCCTGCCGCGGCCACCGCGCAGGAGGTCGCGCTGACCGTCGGCCGCGTCGGCGGCGACGACGTGCTCGATGCCGTAGATAACGGGGTTGGCCTGGGCTTCGGCGACGCCGGAATGTATGGCGCTCGCGTGTCGTTGGGAGCGATCCTGTTGCAAGCCGAAGGGGCGATTCTCTACAGCCCGACGGATCTGTTCGTTGACACCCCCGGGCAGATCGGCTCGAGTATCACGTACGCCGAGATTGCCGTGGCGGTCAAGTTGGTTCCCGGCCCGGTAGGCCCCTTCCTGGCAGGCGGCATCGGATTGCACCGACTGTCGTTCGATGTCGTCGATGCCGACAATTACACTACCCTGGGCTACAACGTCGGCGTTGGCGTGAAGCTCGGACTTGGCGCGGTGGGGGCGCGCATCGACGTGCGCGACCACATCACCCCGCTCAAGATCGACAAGATCGATCCGGCCGTGCTGCCGCTGATCGGCCTGACTGCCGACAAGACCGTACATAACTTCGAGATGTCGGTCGGACTGGTGCTGAGCTTCTGAAAAGCACTATATTCGGCGGACCTGATCGTCACCCCTGCGAGGAAGGACTGCCCTTGTCGCGTATCCGCCTGAGCTCGCTCGTTGCCTTCTGTCTTCTCCTCACCGCAGCTCCAGCGCACGCTCAAGAGGCCGACTACGCGTTGCAGCCGCCCGCTGTCGCGCTCGCCGGCGTGCCGACGCAGGTTGCTGCTACGGGTCCACCCGATACTCTGCCAGGGCTGGTTCTGCGCGCCGGCGGAAACCGCTATCAGGCGAGCGTCGACGGCGACACGGCGACGTTCGTGGATGTGACACTGCAACGTGGCGATTCCCGGTTGGAGTTGTTGTCTGCCGGGACAGTGGTGGCCACCGTCGATGTGCGAGTGTTGCCGGGCTGGATTTCGATCGTCCCGGCGCTACTGGCAATTGCCGTGGCGCTGACGTTCAAGCAAGTGATCCCGGCGCTGTTCTTCGGCATGTGGTTTGGCGCCACCGCGCTGGTCGGGTTCGGGCCGTGGGGAATCTTTCGCGGCCTGCTCGATACCTACGCGGTCTATGTGTTGGGCGCGGTCTCGACTCCCAGCCAGGCGCAGATCCTGCTGTTCTCCTTCATGATCGGCGGCATGGTCGGTATCGTCATCAAGAACGGCGGAATGCAGGGTGTGGTCAACATCATCGTGCGCTTTGCCACCGACCGGCGCCGCGGGCAACTCACCACCGGCGCTCTCGGCGTGGCGATTTTCTTCGACGACTACACCAACACGCTGGTGGTCGGCAACACCATGCGGCAGGTAACCGATCGCCTGAGGATATCGCGCGAGAAGCTCGCCTACATCGTCGACTCGACTGCCGCCCCTGTCGCCTGCGTGGCGTTGGTGTCGACCTGGATCGGCTATCAGGTAGGTCTGATCGATACCGCGATCGCGTCGATCCCTGCGATACAGGTGTCGAGCTACGCAATTTTCCTCAACTCGATCGCCTACAGCTACTATCCGTTCCTGACCATGTTCATGGTGTTCACCGTGGCCGGCTTGCGCCGCGATTTCGGACCCATGCACGCGGCCGAGACGCGGGCCCGCACGACCGGCCAGGTTCTGGGACCTGGCGCCAAGGTCGACGACGCGGCGGCGGCCGACGCCACTGAGCTGCGGCTCAAAGAGGGCCGCCCGATACGCGCCATCAATTCGATCATCCCGTTGGCGGTGCTCATCTTCGGGGTAATCGGCGGACTCTACGCCACCGGTACCGGCGATTCGATTCGCGACATCATTGGCACCGCCGACTCCAACACGGCGCTGATGTGGGGCTCGCTGCTGGGCACTGTGGTGGCAGTTGCAATGACGATCGGTCAGCGCATCCTGACCCTGACGGAGATCGTCGACGCCTGGTACGCAGGGCTCAAGCAGATGCTCTTCGCGATGATCATCCTGGTGTTGGCGTGGTCACTCGCCGCTGTTTCCGGCGGACTCCAGACAGCGAGCTACCTGGTCACGATCCTCGGCGATTCGCTGACGCCGGCTGTGGTGCCGTCGCTCGTGTTCGTTCTCGCTGGCGCCACGGCGTTCTCGACCGGGTCGAGCTGGGCGACGATGGGAATCCTCATGCCGCTCGTCGTGCCGCTCGTGTGGGCCGTGTTGAGCGCCGCGGGTGCCCAGAGTCAGATGCACATTCTTTACTCGTCCGTGTCGTGTGTCCTGGCGGGTGCGGTGCTCGGGGACCATTGCTCGCCGATCTCCGACACCACCATCCTGTCTTCGATGGCGTCGGGGTGCGATCACATCGAGCACGTGCGCACGCAGATGCCGTACGCCTTGCTGGCGGGCACGGTGGCCGTGGGGCTGGGCACGCTGCCGAGCGGGTTCGGAATGCCCTGGTGGGTCGGAATGTTGGCGGGGGCGGCGGCGATCTACGCGGCCGCGCGGTACATCGGAAAACCGACAGGGTCGGAACGCATCGTCTGAATCGTGCCCCTGGGAGTCACGAATCCCGGTTTCTTCAGAACCCAGCGCCCGTGCTGACTCAAAGCACCATGCGGACGGATCGATGCGCTCGCAGCGATTCATAGAACCCAGTGCGTTCGTTGGCGTTGGAGACCCGGACCGCGACGTTGATCGACACGTAGTTGCCGCCGGAGCTGGTGTTGGACAGCTCGATCGTCACTTCCTGCACGTCGATCACCTCGAGAACAGCCTGCCGTAGCGAGGTCTCGTCAGCACCGATCAGCTTGTAGAGCCACTGGCATGGATATTCCATCTCCAGCTGTTCCGTGACCGGGTTGACGGTCACGCGCGGGGGCTCGCGTTCGTCGTTGATGATGACCTCCTCGGGCGCCTGTGCTGGTGCTGGAAGGACCTCGCGTCCGTTCGAGACGATGATATCGCGCGCCGATCCGCGTCGAATCAGCCCATGGGCATCGGCAACGCCACCAGTACCGCGGTGACGAGCAGGAGCACAGTCGCCCACGTTAGCTCGACGGCGACGCTGCGGCGCAGGCGATCGGTGCCGGCGCTGGTTCCGAGCTGCGGACGCACCCGTCGCCAGTTGATGTAGCCGATGGACCCGATCGTTACGAACACCAGAGCCTTGAGCGCCAGCGCTCGCCCGTAGTTCGTTGTCCAGAGTGCGTTGATCTCGCCCATGTAGAACCACGAGGTCGTGACGCCGGTGAGCAATAGAGTCGCCGCTGCGGTCAGCGCCAACGGCGAGAAGCGGTGAATGGCGCGCGCTACCTCGTGGTGGGTAACGGTCGCGCCGGGGCGGAGGAGCACAGTCGCCAGCACCGCTAGCGTTCCGATCCAGGCGGTGGCGCCGACCACATGCAGCATCTGTGTTCCGACCGGCACGTTCAGCCATCCTTGCTCGACGGCGTGCCCGGTCAGCGGCACGCTTAGCGCCGCGCCGGCACAGCCGACCGCGGCCACCACCCGTCCGGCGGGTGCACCCGCCCGACGAAGCGCGAAGCCGATCAGCGCCACGATCCCGGCGGCGACCTGACATTGCCATCCGGTCCCCCAACTGGTCCGTAGCGCCACCACGCGTACGAGCTCGAACGTAACCGGTTCATCGAGAGCGAACAGCAGCCATGCCTGTGCCCAGAGCAGGCTCGCGCGCAGCGCCACCAAGCCGGCGGCTGCGGCAATTGCTGGCCCGGCGAGTCGGCGACCCATTGGTCGCCGGTCGACGTCCGCGCCGACCAGCAAGAGCTCCGCCAGGACGGTGCCACCGATCCAGAGCGTGCACGCGTAGGCGAGCCAGCGACCGGCCCCGGCCAGCCAGATGACCGTCGTGAGGTCGTCGACCATGCCTCAGCTCAAAGGCCCTGGCGAGGCCGCGTCCGGCCGTGCGCCGAGGCGCGTCGCCGGGGCCGCGCCAAGGATACGCGCCTACAACTTCGGAAATCGGCCACGCGGACTATTCCTTGGGTGCGGGTTTACCAGAAACCTCATCGTGACGCCTGTTGGAACCGCGAGTCAAACCCGGCGAACAAGTGACCGCCTTCGAGCGGGGTTGTGAGTCATCAAGAAGTAATTCTCGGAGGAATCACGAGTTGAGACAGCTCGGCACGCTGTCCCCGATTGCCAGACCTAACGAGTCCCGGGAGGGTCAGAAAAACATGCTCCGGTTGCGTATGCCCAAATGGACCGGCAGTGCGCTGTTGCTGATCCTGTCGATTGGCGTTGCCTCCGTGATGTGGTCGCTTGAGCCCCCTCGAGCAGGCACCGTCCGGGGATCTTGGGGGCCTAGTAAAAGTCAGTATTAGCTAGTTAAAAATAGAAAAACATAGAAATTCATTCTTATAAATTAAATTAGATATAAATCGATATGAATCAAGGTAAATTAAGTTAAAAACAAGTCTAACAACTCTTGACCACTCTTGACCTATGAGTCACTAACTAACTAAAATATGTCATTAAATATTTTCACTAGTTAAAACACTGTAAAAATCTTGATCGAGTAGTTGGGAGGTGAAAACATGATATTCGGACGTCATATGCCTGAATGGGTCAGTAGTGCGCTATTTTTGACCCTGGCAGTTGGTACGGCCTACGTAATGTGGGCGTTGGTTAGCGAGAACCGTGAGCTGAAGAGCGACATCGCCCAGCTCCGCGCTCAGTCTTCTTCGACGCTGGGCCCCTCGTTGCAGGCGGGCGACACGTTGCCTGCGGTCTTGCTCACCGATCTTGCCGGTCGACCGTCAGCCCTGAGCAACATCGTGCCGCGTGGCGGCGTGATCGCGTTTCTGACCACTACTTGCCCCTTCTGCAAGGAAACACTCCCTGCCTGGGAGCGGCTTGCCGAGGCGTATGCCGCGAGCGGCGTCCCGTTCGTTGGCGTTTCCCTCGACGACGCGGAGCGGACGCGAAGCTACGTCACCGAGATGGGGGTGGCATGGCCGCTGTGGCTCCCAGACGACCAGCTCGCCGCTAGCGCTGCGCTGAAGGTCTGACCTTGCCCCGCTTTCCCGGACACTTAGTTAAGATCCATTGTCGTAGTCGTATTAGCGGCTGTGGGAGCTGTTGGCAACGCGGAGCGTTGTCCAAGCGACGGTGGAAATCGGGAGTCGATTTCCACGGGCGCGTCAGCTTCCACAGCTGATTGGCCGCTCTGGCCTGGCCGCCGCATTGCCGCCTCGAACTGAGCCGGACTCTGGTCTCCGATCGAGGTGTGCATGCGAGCCCGGTTGTAGAACACTTCGATGTAGTGGAACAACTCGGCTCGGGCCGCCGCCCGGGAACTGAAGCAGCCACCGAGTTGGAACTTCAGGGTAGAGAAGAAACTCTCCATCGGCGCGTTATCCCAGCAGTCTCCTTTCCTGCTCATGCTGATGGTGAAGCCACGGTCACGCAGCTTGTCTAGGTAATCGTCGCTGCTGTACTGGCTGCCGCGGTCGCTGTGATGGAGCACTCCGGAACCGGGACGGCGTTGCTCCAAGGCCTGATCCAGGACCGCCAGCGTCAAATCGTCCGTCATCGTCTCGCTCACCGCCCAGCCGATGATCCGTCGCGAGCACAGATCCATCACCACGGCCAGGTATAGCCATCCTTCCTGCGTCCACAGGTATGTCAGGTCGCCCACCCAGACGCTGTCCACGGCATCCACCGTGAAGCGCCGTGCCAGCACGTTGGGCGCCGCTGACCGGCCAGGTGTGGGCCGTGTTGTCACCCGGAACCGACGGGGTTGGCGAGCTCGAAGTCCTTCCTGGCGCATCAGCCGAGCTACCCGCTTGCGAGAGCAGCGGATCCCTCGTTGCCGAAGTTGCTTGTGGATGCGCGGACTTCCGTAACGGTCGCGGCTCTCTCGGAATGCAGCTCTGATCTGCACACGTAGACGGCGATCTTCTCGCGCTCTCGGGCTCGGCCCCCTTCCTCGCCACTCGTAGTAACCGCCGTGAGACACCTCGAGCATCTTGCACAACCGCCGCACCGGGAACTTGCCGGACAGTTGCTTGATGATCGGGTACTTCATCGCGGGCGTTCCGAGAAGATCGCCAACGCTTTTTTTAGAATGTCGCGCTCCTGCCGTACTCGCCGCAGGTGCCGCCGTAGCTGTTGCCCGTCCAGGTCCTGGTCGGGCATCTTCCCCGCGCCCGGAAACGCCGTGACCCCCTGCTCCTGGAGCTGTTTGCGCCACTTGGTCAACATGCCGCGGCCAACACCCAGATCCCGGGCCACCTCAGACACCGGATGGCCCAGCTGCGTCACCATCCTCACTGCCTCAATCTTGAACTCGCGACTGTACCGCCGTCGTGACCCCATGCTTCACCTCCGAGCCCATTATCGGACTTCCAAAGGTGTCCGGGAAATCGGGGGAGGCCCAGTCCCGCTAGTGCCGATAACGGTTCTGGTGGGAGCCGACGCTGTTGTTGAACGCGTCTGGTCTGGGGCGCTCAGAGAAGCCGATGTCGATGTTCTACTCGATCTTATCGACCGTTAGTACCTGACCACGAACAACGCTTTGTCCGGGTCGCTCGGCGAAGACCTTGGTTGCTGCGAGGCTCCCGCGGTAGGCACAACCGCGGGCAGCTGATGTGGTGATCAGACCGTGCGACCGTTCACCTCCCCGAATAGCTGTGCCGAAGGGGGAATGACCCAACACCTGTGAAGTCTTCCAAACCTCATCGGGCCCCTCCATCGAGGGTCCCTCTCCCCGGAGTAAAGAGGATGACTAGGCGAACGCTGCGTATTGCAGCGACGCTACTCTTCGGCACCGTGATGGCTCTCGGCATACTTCAGCTGAGCGTCGCCCCGGCCGAGGCAGGTCCGCGCTCGTGTATGAGAGCCTGCATCGCAATGGGCGGATCCGTTTCGGGCTGCTGGAGATCGTGCCGCTAGAGCGGTACCTGTGCTCCGAGCAATCGGAGCTGAACATACGGGGGGTGCCCGGTTGTCAATCGGGTACCCCCACTTTCTTTTCTTCGGGCTTCCTTTAAGCACCACGAGCTAGTAAGCACCACGAGCTAGCTAAACTATTCCCTTGGGTGTAAGGGGGATACTTGATACATAAGTGGTTGATACTGTTGATAGTTGCCTCTGGGGCACTATTGATATCTTGTGGCGGCACGGAAGCGGGTGATACGAGCGCGGACGAGGTTGTTCTCTATGTAGCCGACGACGTCCCCCGTCGCAGCGTCGCGGTGGTGGCCGCGGGTCCTGGTCGCGTTCGCGTCGGCACCGTGGAGGAGCTGGTGATCGACGTGGCTCCGGCAGACCCGCAGTTCCCCAACGCGCTGGCCATCGCGGTCGGCTCCGGGGGTAGAATCTTCAAGTTCGATACGCTCGCTGATGTGTGGTTGGGGGCGTTCACACCGCAAGGCATCGCCGTGGGCGACTGGACAAGCGCCAAGGTGGTGCTGGAGTCCACACCGCCGGGCAGTCTGGTGACGATCGGTGCTCGGCATGATGGCTTGGTCATTGCGCAGTTGTCGCCTGACCCTTCCGAGCCCGGCCGCCTGTCCACTTTCGCGTCCGATGGTACGTATCTACGTGGTGTCGAGACAGCGCCGGGGATCGTCTTTCCACACCCGATTCGTGATGAGCGGACAGTAGCCCGCGAGCTGTCCACCGGAGTGCTGAGTCTAGTTGCCGAGGATGGCAGCGTTGTCGGTCGCTTCACCGTATTCAAGGCGCCCGAGCAGGATCGCGCCGGTGACATCCACCTGTGGCCGAAAGAGGCGTTCGTGGTAGGAGGCGATCGTGTGTATGCCACCGCCAGCGCCATCTACGAGGTAGCCGCGTTCGATCTCAACGCCGATGTTGTCTGGGTGCTGGAGGCGCCCTGGCCGCGCGAGCCGATTCCCGAGCACCTGGTGGCCAAGACCACCGGACGGGCCGAGCGGGTCGGGCGCACGATGGCGGCCAACCTGGCCGAGGACGCGGATGCTATCTGGCCCGATTACTTCCCGGCGCTGGCGGGCATCGAGACCGATGACCAGGGCCGGCTATTCGTCTTTCCGTATGTCGTGGATGCCGATGCTACCGAGTTTCCGGTGGACGTATACAGCCCTGATGGTGAGCTGGTGGTCAACGGCATTCTGTCGTTCCAGGGGTGGGATGCGCATCGCGGCGAGCACGTATTCCGGGTAGAGCAGCGCGCCGGCCGCAGCGTGATTGTGCGATATCAACTGCTGCTGTCGGCGATCAACGGCTCGACGGTCTCCGCCGGGCAGTAGCGAGCCAGACCCACCACACTTCCACCACGGCTTGCTAGCGATAGCCCTCGTAGTAGTCGGCGCCCAGGTGAGTAATCTGCTCCTCGCCCTTCATGTAGCGCAGCGTGTTCTTCAGCTTCATGAGCTGAATGAAGATGTCGTGCTCCGGATACAGCTCGGGCAGCGTCATCGGCGCCTTGAAGTAGAACGACAGCCACTCCTGAATCCCGCCGAAGTCGGCGCGCTTGGCAAGGTCGAGGAACATCGCCAGATCGAGAACGATCGGTGCTGCCAGAATGCTGTCGCGGCAGAGGAAGTTGATCTTGATCTGCATCGGATAGCCGAGCCACCCGAAAATGTCGATGTTGTCCCACCCCTCCTTGTTGTCGCCACGCGGCGGATAGTAGTTGATCCGCACCTTGTGATAGATGTTGCTGTAGAGGTCGGGGTAGACGTCGGGCTGCAAGATGTACTCGAGCGCGCCGAGCTTGCTCTCTTCCTTGGTCTTGAACGAGTCCGGATCGTCGAGCACCTCGCCGTCGCGGTTGCCGAGGATGTTGGTCGAGAACCAGCCGCTGACGCCCAGCAGGCGCGCCTTGAGGCCCGGCGCCAGGATCGTCTTCATGAGTGTCTGGCCGGTCTTGAAGTCCTTGCCGGCTATGGGCGTCTGGGTTTGCTTGGACAGCTCCCCGAGCGCCGGGATGTCGATGTTGAGGTTGGGGGCCCCGTTGGCGTAAGGGATGCCCATCTTCAGCGCCGCGTATGCATAGACCATGCTCGGCGGGATCGCCTCGTCGTCGTTCTTCAAGCCCTGCTCGAACGCCTCCAGCGACTGGTGGACCGCACTGGGCTCCAGGAAGACCTCGGTGCTCGCGCACCAGATCACCACGACCCGGTCGACTCCTTGCGTGTCCTTGAACGCCTGGATGTCGGCCATGATCTGCTCCGCGTAGTCCCAGCGGCTGCCGCCGGACTTCATCCAGGTACCTGTCAAC
Source organism: Acidobacteriota bacterium (assembly GCA_965205505.1). Taxonomy (GTDB): domain Bacteria; phylum Acidobacteriota; class UBA890; order UBA890; family WLXD01; genus DASCOT01. The sequence continues at coordinate 379,509 of CBDBHB010000008.1, read as the reverse complement.
GCCTTGACGTAGCGTTGGTCGAAGACTGCTTTCATGGGCCGGATCACTTCGAGCTCGTCGCGGACCCTGTCGAGATCATCCTTGTTGAGGGCGCCGGCGTTCATCGCGGCTTCGTAGGCGTTGTCCTCGAAGATGTCCCAGCCGCCGAACCGCAGATCGTCGAGCCCGGGCAGCCCGACGAACTCCTTGATCGTCGGTACGCGCCCTTCCGTTCGCTTGCCCAGGCGGATGGTTCCCATCTGCGACAGGGAGCCGACCGGCTGTGCCAGGCCCTTGCGCACCGCGAGCACGCCGGCTATGAAGGTAGTCGAGACCGCGCCGATTCCGACGGTCAAGATCCCGAGGCCGCCTTCCGGCGGCGCCAGCTTCACCTGGGGTAGTTCCTGCATCGCCTCGGATCCTTGTAGGGAACACGCACGATCCCTCGCTGCCCGCATCGGGGGCGCGCCGGAGGGTACACCCCGAGGTTCGGAGCACGCCGCTTCGCTTGGCGTGCGGCCCCCCGTGGGAGGTGCGTGAACAACGTCGCAACAGGGTACGTTAAGCGGACCGACCGCACTAGCAGGAAGTGTGGCGGGTCTGGCGCCAGGGGGCTTGCGAGGCGGAGGCAAGGAGAAAGGAGGAAGCGATGGTCACCCCATCGTTGACGAGGAACGACGTAGCAAGGCTGGCCGCCGCGGCGCGCCAATGCTCACTTCCACCACGGAGGACATGATGCGTCGCGCGCTTTCGCTTGGGGTGCTGGTGAGTCTCGTAGCGACGGGAGCTGTCGCGTGGCCGGTCTTGCCGCTGGACGCCGGGCGGCAACGTGAGTCCGAAGCCGCCCGGCAAGAGGCGGAGCCGGCCACCGATCCTATCGATCCGTTCGCGGTGATCGATGCGCAGCTGGCTGCGTTCAACGCCCACGACGTCAACGCCATGGTGGCCAACCTTGCGGAGGATTTCGCCTGGTTCGCGGTCGATCCGGACATGACGCGCGTGGAGCTGCGTGGCCGCGAGGAGTTTCGTCGTTCGATGAAACCCTACTTTGCGTCTGTGTCCAGCGCCCGGGCGGAGATCGAGGAGCGCCTCAGCGTGGGGCGCTTCGCCGCGGTACGCGAGCGCGCGTACTGGATGCAAGGTGGCGAGGAAGTCTCGCAAGCTTCGCTTGCTGTTTACGAGATCCGCGACGGCCGTATCCGGCGGGTTTGGTACTACCCGGTCGAGTAAGCAACGATAGGCGCCCGCGCTGCGGTACAATCTCGTCGAGCTGCAGCCCCTTCCGGCGTTGCCTGCTCCCAGCCTCAAGCAACTCTACGCCCTCCCAGGACGTTGCTGCTTTGGAATCGACGACCCGCCGCGCGGAAACGAGCGCGGATCCTAAGGAATCCTTCGTTGGCCCGGTCGTTGGCACAATACCGGGGCTCTGGCGTGCCGCCAAACACCTCATCAAGCTCCCCTTCTATGCTCTGTACGAACGCCGTCTAGCGGCCGAGGCGCACACCTGGAGGTTGCCCCGGCACATCGGCATCATCATGGACGGCAACCGCAGGTTCGCGCGCGATTTTGGCCGCCGGCACGTACTGTTCGGACACGCGCGCGGCGCCGAGAAGCTGCGCGACGTGTTGCGCTGGTGCCAGGAGTTGGGCATCCCGGTGGTCAGCGTTTGGAGTTTCTCGCTAGATAATTTTGATCGCGCCGAGTCCGAGGTCACCGATCTGCTACGCCTGTTCGAGGAGCGAACCCGCGAGCTCATCGATAGCCCCGATGTTCACGAGAGCGAGATACGGATTCGTTACATAGGCAAGACAGAGCTGCTGCCCGAGAGCCTGCAGGCAGTGATCGAGGAAGTGGAGCACGCCACCCGCCACTACGACCGATTCAAGCTCAACATCGCAATGGCCTACGGCGGACGCCAGGAGATCACCGAGGCGTTCCGCGCCTACCTGCGCGATCAGGCCGAACGCGGCGGAGATCTCGCGCAGATGGCGGCCGAGTTCGACGATGCGTCGATCGAGCGCTTCCTGTACACGTCGGGCCAGCCAGAGCCGGACCTGATTCTGCGGACCAGCGGCGAGGTGAGGCTCAGCGGGTTCCTGCTGTGGCAGAGCGCCTACTCGGAGTTCTACTTCAGCGACACGTATTGGCCAGCGTTCCGCCGCATCGACCTGTACCGCGCGCTGCGCGCCTACAGCCAGCGGCAGCGACGCCTCGGCCGCTGACGCGGGAGGGCCGCTTGGCCCGTAACCAGCCAGCGCGCTCGATCGCTTCCTACGGCTCTTTACCGACGTGCGCGCCGGCGAGGGGCTCACCGCCGTGCTGCTGGCCAGCAATGTCTTCGTCATCCTGGGCTCCTACTACATGATCCGACCGATGCGGGACGGTATCGTCACGGCCGAGTGGGGCCCGGAGATGCCCACCTATCTGCAGGTCGCCAACGTCGCCGTCCTGGCCGTGCTCGTTCCGGTGTACGGCAGGATGGCCGACCGCTTCCCGCGCCGCCGGCTGATCAGCCTTGTCACCTGGGTCATCGGTGGAATGCTCGTCGCGTTCGCCGTCGCCGGTATGGCTGGCCTCAGTATCGGCATACCGTTCTTCGTTTTCGGCAGCATTTTCAACGTGATGATCGTGGCGCAGTTCTGGTCGTTTGCCAACGACATCTACATGCGCGACGAGGGCGAGCGGCTGTTCCCGATCGTCGCCGTCGGCGCGTCGGTCGGCGGGGTGGTTGGCGCGACGTTCGTCGGGGGCCTGATCGAGCCCCTTGGCCTTTACATCCCGATGATCATGTCGGCGGTGATATTGCTCTTCGGGCTGCTGATCACCAACTATGTCGATACGCGCGAGCGCGGCATCCGCGAGGCGGGGGTGCCCGACATCAAGACCACGGCCACGATCGCCGCGACCGGCGTCTTCCAGGCGTCAAAGACGATCGAGGAGCTCGAGGAGCTCGCCGAGCGCGAGAGGGTACTTTACGAGGCCAAGGAGCGCGGCGAGGTCGTCGAGGACTTCGAACAGCCCGGCAGCGGCATGTCGGCGTTCCAGCTCGTGTGGCGCACCCGGTATCTGTTGCTCATCGGCGTCCTGGTCCTGTTCCTCAATTGGGTCAATACGCTCGGCGGCTACATCCTCAGCCGCACCTTCTCGGAGGCGGCGACGGCGGCCGTTGCTGCCGGCGGCGAGTTATCCGTCGGCGAGTACCTTGGCAGCTATTACGCTGGTTTCTTCGCCGTCATGAATACGGTGAGCCTGCTGATTCAGCTCTTCATTACCTCGCGAGTGATCAAGTATGTCGGGCTCCGCCGGGCCCTGCTGCTGCTGCCGCTCTATTCGCTTGGCGCCTATGGGTTGATCGCCATGGTGCCGACGCTGGCCGTCGTTCGCTGGACCAAGACCTTCGAGAACGCCACCGATTACTCGCTCTACAACACGTTGCGCGCCATGCTCTTCCTGCCGACCACGCGCGAGCAGAAGTACAAAGCCAAACAGGTAACGGACTCCTTCAGCCAGCGTGCCGGAGACGTGCTCGCCGCGGGACTGGTGTTCGCCGGCACTACCCTCGGTCTGACGGTCAGCGGCTTCTCGGCGGTCGTGATGGTGCTGGTCGTGGCGTGGCTCTACGCGGCCTACGCTATCGGGCGCGAGTATGATCAGCTCGTCGCCAGCGGTAAGCCGCCGCAGCCGCGCGGGGTGCGCGTGGCTCAGACGGAGGCCGGAGCGTTTCGCTAGCAGGCGGCGACGTCACGCGGACACAGTCCGACCGACCGCTCGTCGAACCCAGAACAACTGTGCCAGGTGCCCGGCGGTGAACGCTGCGTATGCCACATAGATTCCCGGCGCCCCGCCCCGGAGCACGCCGAGAATCAGACCGGCGATCGAGATCGACAGGAAAACGACCATCGATTCGGTGACCGGGCGGGTCCGGCGCCGATGCACCAGCACGCCGACGTAGGCGTTCTGCAGCACACTCATGGCGGGAAGCAATACGGCGATCTTGAGGCCGGTACCGGCCAGCGTCGCGAGCTCCGGCGTAAGGGCGGAGAAACGTACCAGGAGCAGGTGGCTGAGCGGCGTGAACGCCAACAGCGACAGCCCCAAGCTGATCAATACCAGCGACACGGCAAACCGGCGGAGGGCCGGTTCGGGGTCGGGCCGATCCAGCAACGCGACGACCACCTCTTTGAACGCCGTGCCCGGGCTCCGCAGTACGAACACTACTCCGACGACCACTGGCCAGGCCGCCAGCGATGGCAGCGGCAGCGGCATGCGGCTCACAGCGGCGCTGCCGACCGGCTGCATGATCAGCGCCAGCAACGAAGTCAGCGCCAACGGCACATAGAAGCGTAGGAGCTCGCCAAGCGCGATGCCCTCTCCGGCCGGGGAGTCGAGGTCGAAATGCCGCCGAATGATCGGTGTGACCCGCCAGCGGACGAACGTTGCCTCGGCAACGACTCCGGCGAGCACCGCGCTGCTGCCGAGCGCCACCCCCGAAGGGGTGAGCTGCGGCGCAACCCGGTGGAGCCAGAGCCCCGCGCCCAGCACTACGACATTGGCGATGAGCCGCAGCAGCGTTCCCACGCCAACGGCGCGAGAGGCACCGTGCCGGATGAGGATTCCCTGGTTGAACCGGCGGTAGGCGATCGTCCAGGTCCATGGCACCGCGATCAGCAGGCCGATCCGGGCGGGCTCGACCACCGCTTCGGGGACGGCGATCAACCTCGTCACCACTAAGTCGTAGAGAGGCGTGGTCGCCAGCACGAGCTGCACCAGCGTGAGCCCGGCGCTCAACCGGTGCATGAAGTTACGCAGCGACAGGTAGCTGGCACCGTCGCGCGACAGCGCCGTGGAAGCAGCCAACAGCATGATGATCGGGGACTCGACCAGCAGCAGCAACGCCATCACCACGCCGCCAAAGGCGGCCAGCTGGATCTGCGCCTCTGGCAGGCGTGCAAGCGCGGCACTTACCACCGGTAGCTCGAGCGCCATGAAGAGCCAGCTGAGTGCCAGTGGCCACCATGTGGTGGCGATCTCGCGGCCGGTCAGGCCGGTTTGCATGCGGGACATCGTAGTCAGGCCGGCGGGATCGTTACGTCGCGCGCCAGATAGTCGGCGACCGCCAGGCCGCGGGGCGTCGGGCGCACGCAACGGCCGCTTACGACAACCAGGTCTTCGGTGACGAAGCGTTCAAACGTGACCTCGTTTGGCGTCCACACGTCGGTCCCCCAGCGTTCCTGAACGGCATCGCAATCGAGCCCGGCGCGCGTGCGCAGCCCCAACATGACCGCCTCCAGAGCAAGATCCTCGCGGCGCAGCCGTTCCGATCCGTGGAGCGGGCGCTTACCGTTGCCGATCGCGCGCTCCCAGTCGTTGAGCTGGCGCAGGTTCCACCAGCGGCTGCGACCGCCGCTGAATGAGTGGGCCGAGGGGCCCAGACCGAGGTAGGGCGCGTGGCCCCAGTACTTGCGATTGTGACGCGATTCGTGACGCGGCGCGCGCGAAAAGTTCGATACCTCATAGGCACGGTAACCGGCGTCGGCGAGAAACTCGTGAGCCAGCAAGTAGAGCTCGGCCTGATCCGCATCGGGCAGCTCCTGGTACTCGCCGCGTCGCCAGCGTCGATGCAGTGGCGTGCCCTTGTGTAGGGTCAGCTGGTAGCAAGAGAGGTGATCTGGTCGGAGCGCCACAGCTCGTTGCAGATTGGAGCGCCAAACATCGGGACGTTGATCAGGTAGGCCGAAGATAAGGTCGACCGAGACCGACTCAAAGCCCGCGTCGAGGGCCACCTCGACACAGCGGGCGGCGTCGGCAGCGGTGTGGCTGCGGCCCAGGAAAGCGAGCTCGTCGTCGTCGAACGATTGCGTGCCGAGGTTGAGGGTATCGAACCCGAGATGGCGCCAGGCCGCGGCCGATTCGACGCTGACGTCCTCTGGATTGGCCTCGAGGGTGTACATCGCATCTGCGCGTATCGGTAGCTGGACGCTGGCGCAATCGAGCACTCTCGCCAGCTGCGCGGGATCCATGCACGAGGGCGTGCCACCGCCCACGTAGACCGTGTCGATCACCCGGGTCCACTCGCGGTAGTGCTCCATCTCGTCGATCAGGTGGTCGACGAAGCGGGCGCGCCGGCGTGCGTTGCCGGTGCGCACGGCGAAATCGCAGTAGGGACAAACGCGCGTGCAGAAGGGTGCGTGGAGATAGAGGCCAGCGTCTCCGTACGTTGCCTCTCCGACGTGCTTGTCGGGCATGTGGTGCGGGCCTCCAACCCGCCGACGGGCCCATGCAGACATGGGCGGGACGATGCCCCGTCGGTTGGCAACCAGCGCCCCACGATGCCGCCAGAGCGTGTTGTAGCATGCCAGGATGGAGGAGGGGAGCAGCGCGCCGTCGTCGCACCTGGACAACCTCAACGAAGCGCAGCGACGAGCGGTTCTGTATGGGCTGGATGACGATCTGCGCGCCGTGCCGCCATTGCTGATCATTGCCGGCGCCGGCGCCGGCAAGACCTTGACCCTCGCCCACCGCGTTGCCGAGCTCATCGTTCGCGGGGCCGATCCACGGCGTGTACTGCTGTTGACCTTCAGTCGCCGGGCGGCGCAGGAGATGCGTCGTAGGGCAGAGCGGATCGTCGTCGCTGCGGTACGGAGCAACGACGTCTCGGGTCGTCCGATGCGCTCGACGCCCATGTCGCTGCAGTGGGCCGGGACGTTCCATTCCGTCGCCGGCCGGTTGTTGCGCCGTTTCGGGCCGGCGGTAGGACTGTCCGAGTCGTTCACGGTGATGGACCGCTCGGACTCGGAGGACCTACTCAACTTGGTGCGCAACCAGCTTGGCATGTCGGACCGGGCCAAGCGCTTCCCGCGCAAGGGCACCTGCATGTCGGTGTACTCACGAACGGTGAACAGCGAACAACAGCTCGACGAGGTCCTCGGGCGACACTTCCCCTGGTGCGCGGAGTGGGAGGAGTCGCTGCGCAAGCTCTTCCGGGCATACGTGGAGCTCAAGCAGGAGCGCGCTATTCTCGACTACGACGACCTGCTGCTGTACTGGGCGTACATGATGAAGGAAAAGGAGCTCGCCGGGTACGTTGCAGAGCTTTTCGACCACGTGCTGGTCGACGAGTATCAGGACACCAATAGCCTGCAGGCGCAGATCCTCTTGGCGCTGCGTCCAGGCCGCGACGGCATCACAGTGGTCGGCGACGATGCGCAGGCCATCTACGCGTTTCGGGCCGCCTCAGTACGTAACATCCTCGACTTTCCGGCTTGCTTCGAACCGCCCGCCAGGGTCGTCACCCTGGAGCAGAACTATCGATCCACCCAGCCGATTCTCGAGGCCGCCAACGTCGTGATCGCGCAGGCGACCGAGCTCTATACCAAAGACTTGTTCACCAGCAAGGTCTCCGACCAGCGGCCGCGCCTGGTGGCCGTCGAGGATGAGAACGCCCAGGCGCAGTATGTAGTCGAGGAGATCCTGGCGACGCGCGAGGAGGGGGTGCCGCTCAAACGGCAAGCGGTGCTGTTTCGTACCTCGCACCACAGCGATCTGCTCGAAGTGGAGCTGGCGCGCCGCAACATCCCGTTCGTCAAGTACGGGGGCTTGAAGTTCCTCGAGGCCGCCCACATCAAGGATCTACTCGCCCTGCTGCGCTGGGCGCAGAACTCTCGCGACAGCCCGGCGGCGTTTCGCGTGCTGCAGCTGCTGTCGGGCGTCGGCCCCGGGACGGCCCAGCGTGTGATCGAGTCCCTCGACGACGCCAACGGCGAATGGGAGGCGCTGCGCGAATGCCAGGTTCCGCTCGCCGCCCGCCAGGAATTCGCCGCGCTCCTCGAGCTGTTGATCGAGCTGGCGGGTGCTGATGCGCAGTGGCCGGGAGACCTGGGTCGTGCTCGTGTCTGGTACGAGCCCTACCTCGAAGCGCTCTACGAGGCTCCGGTAGTCCGGGCCGGCGACCTGGAGCAGCTCGAGCACATCGCGGGCCGTTATCCGAACCGCGAGCGGTTCCTTACCGAGCTCATCATCGACCCGCCGCAGGCAAGCGGCGATCATGCTGGGCCGCCGCATCTAGACGAGGACTACCTGATCCTCTCGACCATCCACTCTGCCAAGGGTCAGGAGTGGGACAGCGTGCACCTGCTCAACGTTGTGGATGGCTGCATCCCCTCCGACATGGCGACCGGCACGACCGAGGAGATCGATGAGGAGCGACGGCTGCTCTATGTGGCGATGACGCGGGCCGAGCGCGAGCTTCACCTCATCCATCCGTTGCGCTTCTACGTGACTCATCAGCGTCGTCTCGGCGGCCGACATGTGTACGCGCCGATCAGCCGGTTCCTGCCGGTGGAGGCCCGTGATCGGTTCGAGCGTCTCGCCCCTGGCGGCGGAAGCGACGATGGCGAGGTGGCGGCGGTTGGAGGGGTTGTGGCAGACGTGGGCGCGAAGCTCCGCGAGATGTGGTGACCGGTCGCCAGGCCCGTCGCGCTTCGACCACGGCCTGCTAGCGCCGGGTATCGAGGCCGGTCGCAGCGCGCTGCGGCCCGTTATCTGCGCCACACTCCTGACGGTGCCGGAGCCCAACGGCTGTAACCAGCTTGCTGGCCGCGGCGAACAAACGACCGAGCACCTCGCCGCTCACCCTCACGGTCGCCAGGAAACGTCTGCCGCGAGGCACCATCCACGCTAGCTCCCCAGGAAGGGTTCACATGCGAAAGCTGCTTGTCCTCACCGTTCTGGTCGGTCTGATCGCCGCCTCGTCGTTCGGCCACGCTGCCGCCACCAGACTCGACGCGCGCACATGGAATGTCGATGGCGACCACACCGAGGTCGGTTTCCAGGTGCGCCATTTCTTCACACCGATCAGCGGATCGTTCAACGACTATGAGATCGACCTTGTCTTCGATTCGGAGAACCCAGCCAATAGTCACGTAGAGGCGACGATTGCCGTTGCCTCGGTCAACACGGGTAACGAGCGCCGCGACAACCACCTGCGCTCGGGAGATTGGTTCGAAGCCGACGATTACCCTTACATCACGTTCAGCAGCAGCTCGGTCAAGCGAATCAACGCCACTAACTTGGTAGCCACCGGCACCCTCACGATCAAGGGCGTTGCCCGCGAGGTTGACGTGCCGATCAAGGTGCTCGGCGTGCAATCGATTCCCGCTCCGATGCGCGACATGCTCGGCGGCATCACCGAGGCTGCCAGCTTTCAGGCCAGCCTGACCATCGATCGCAGAGATTTTGGCGTGGGCGTGGGATCGTGGGCAGAGACCGCCATCGTTGGCGGCGATGTGCAGATCGAGTTGCTGGTGGAAGCCAACCACCAGTAGCTCTGACCTCGGGTCAACGGGCCGTTTCCAGGCGCTCGGTCGGCAAGCTGCTCCGACTGACCTGAGTGTTGGCAACGCCCCTTGGCCCCGCTACGGGGTGCTGCTGCCGACTAGCAGGCCATGGTGGAAGCGTAGACGAGCCACCGTCCACACTGACGGGCCCAGCGCCGCGAGGCGACGAACGAAACGGCCAGCCACACATGGGCGTTGCCGATCACGACGCCGTTCTCTCGATTGCGGTTTCGAGGTTGTCGATGAGCCGGGCGATCTGACGGCGCGGCCGCCCCTGCGCACGTTGGAGCGCTCGGCGAGCGTGCGGCAGACCCTCGGCGGGCCGGCCGGTACGGCTGTACAGGCCGGCCAGGGTCCAATGGCCGACCGGGTGCTCCGGGACTGCCTGCGCGAGCCGGAACGCTGCCTCGATCGCTGCCTCGAACTGGCCGGCCTCGATGAAGTGTTCGACCAGCGCTCCGTGCACCTGGGCCGGCGATATGGCGCCAACGTCGGGTCCGAGCTCGGCCAGGGCGTCGCTTGCCTCCAGCAGGTCGGAGCTCAGCAAGGGCCGCACCCAGAGGTAGGTCTGTCCCTGTGTCGGGTCCAATGCCAAGGAGCGGCCGAAGCGCCAACGCGCCGGTTCGAGCCAGCCCTGGAGCACGCTCAGGCGCCCCCACTCGGCGTAGTAGCGAGCCGATTGTGGGCGTATCGCAAGGGCGCCGCGATAGTGGCGATCGGCACGCGCCAGCCTGCTGGATTGCGCCTCCGCATCGACTTCGGTTTCTCCCCACAGCGTGTACAGGCGTGCCATGTTGGCGTGCTCGGTAGCGCCCGCCTGCTCCGATTGCAGCGCCAGCCGAAGTTGGTGTGCGGCGCGTCGAAAGCGACTGTCGCGTACATCACCGGAGGTCTCGCCGGCCCAATCGGTCTGTGCCTTGGCGAGCCCGATGCGGTAGACGATCTCGTCGGCGCCCAGCGACAGCGCCTCCTGGTAGAGGCGCCCGGCGCTGGCGAAGCGTCCTGCAAGCCGCGCCCTCTCGGCTTGTGCGGCCAGGATATCGGCACGCGCGGCGGCGAAATGCGGTGCGCGCGGCAGTGCGATGCCGAGCGCCAGGATCAGCGTCACCGTGAGGACGGTGCGCGCCGGGGAGCGATCGCCGACGCTCTGATCGTCGTCGTGCTTTGATGCCGCCAGCAGCACGCCGGTGGCTAGCGTGGCTGCTAGCATCCAGGCCTGGTACCCGTCGAAGAAAGTCGCGAACGTCGACGCGGCAGCGAGGTCGTCGCCGCGCGTCTGGAGGGCGGTGGCGGTTGCCGTCTGCAGCTTGTGGAAGCCGATAAACGCCGCCACAACCACAGCGCTGACAAGTGCGACGCGCTTGCCGCGCCGGCCGAACAGCGCCGGCGTTGCCATGCCCAGCGATGAAAGCACCCAGCCGCCTAGCCACGCCCCCAGGAGCACGAGCGCCACAACCAGGGGCACGGTAGTGCCGGGAGTCATCAAGCCGAAAACCAGCGTCAGGAGGATCGTGCCGATTACGAGGCCGTCGACCGTGCCGCCCGGGGCGGCCGCATCGGCTGCGTCGCCCGGGCTCCAGCCGCGATAGCGGAGCGCTACCAGCGCGCCGGCAAGAAGCCAGAAATACGTCTCGCTGGCGGTCACCGCAATGCCGAACTGGGTCTCCACGAGATGCGCGACTACGGCGGCAGTAAGCAGCAGCGCTAGCCATCGCTGGCGACGCGGCCGAGGCGGGCTCTCGCCTGTGCCTTCCACCCGCCCAAGCAGGTAACCCAGCGCCCCGACGACCATGCCCGGGATCAGCCCTACGGCTGCGAGCGACCATCTGCCCGACGCCGCGAGTGCGGCGACGCCGCCCAGCGTGCTTCCGGCCATCAACGCAGTCGCGAAGCGCCGCGTCGATCCCGGCTCGATCAGCAGACCGGCGGCTCGCAGTCCGATGGCGAGAAGCGCTGCGGCGGTTAGTAGGTAGCAACCGACCCCCCAACAGGCCGCGCGTCAGAAGAATCTCCAGCACCTGGTTGTGCGCCCGGTCGGGCAGCGATTGCCAGCTCTCGACGACAGCCAGCTCGGCCGGGTAGGAGTGCTCGAGGGCTAGCCAGGTGGTCTCCGGGCGGAACCCGACAAGCCAGCGCCACGCTGCGTTGCGCACTTCCTGGTCGTTGCCGGCCGAGGTCACCATCGCTTGCGAGACGGCATCCCAGATCAATAGTCGGACCCGGTTGGCGTCGCGCTCCGGGTTGAACATCGTCGCAAGCTCGACCACCTGATTACCGTTGGCGGTGCGATCCGCGGTGGCACCGAGCCAGACGATCTCCGCGACTACGACCACCGATACCAGCACGATCGGGCGACGCCTCCACCGACCCGTGGCGGAGCGCGCTGTCGTTGAGTCGGTGCGCCGCATGGCGAACGCCCCGGCGACCAGGAGCGACAGGCCGAACAGCAGCCCGATCAACGCCGCGGAGCCGCGTGTGGCAAGCAGCACCGCGAGCTGGAGAGTGATGATCAACGTCGGCAGCGCGGCGCGGCGTAGCCCCAGGCGCGCCTGGTGGGCGGTCACCGGCTGCTCGCCACCTCGCATGCTGGTAGCCGTCTCGACGACGAAATCGGCGGTCACGAACAAAGTCAGCAACAGGAAAGCCCCGAGGAAGGTCGGGTTGCCGAATGTGGCGTTTACCTCCAGGGGCTCGTTGCCCAGGAGGATCGGGATGCCGGATCGTCCCGCCAGCGCCAAGAGGCACACCGGGACGCTGGACGTGGCAATCGTGAACCTCAGGCGCCGCCATTGCTGCGCGCTGCGGAGTCGTGTTGCCAGCGCGGCGAACAGGGCAACGTAACCGATCTCGAGCCACGCACCTTGACCGCGATCGTATGATCCCGACCAGCTCAGGGCGGGAGCGATGGAGGTCGCCGAGCTGAGCACCACAGACGCCCGACCACCAGGTCGCGCAGCGCGGGGATCCACCAGTCGTGCTCGTCGGCGCTGAAGCCGGGCACGACCAGACCGATGCGCAGGCGCCGAGCGGTCAACTCGGGGCCGCCTGCAGCCGGCGCCAGACAGGGTTGGCGTTCCAGGCGTCGGCATCGTCGGACGCCGCGGCGATGCGTTCTCGAAGAGCCGGAAGGTCGCCGACAAGCCACTTGGAGCTGCCGTCTATTAGCGCGCGCGCCGGGCCGAGGCCCAGGGTTGCGGCGACGTCGGGGTCGGCGAGCATCGGCCGGCCGGCGACCAGCACGAGTGCAAGGTCGGCCGAGTGCGCTCCCAACAGCGCGTGCGCCGCGCGTGCCGCGTCGCCATCGCTGTCAGCCCCGGGCAGCGATGCAGCGCTGTCTGCAGGAGTGAGGATGATCACATCGGCCGGACCGCCTTGCTGAATACGGCCGCAGCCGGTCTCGAGGGCGAGCATCGCGGCCGGCACCGTGGTCACCATCTCAAGCAGGCGTACGGCGCTCGCCGCGCCCGTGTTGCGTGCCATCCGGAGCTCGTCGAGCAGGCCGGCCGAGCCGCTGATGGTGGAATCGGTGCCGAGCGCCACGTCGACGCCCTCAGGCAGGGAGCCCACGTCCACCGTCTTGCCGAACAGGAACAGGTTCGACGTGGGGCACCACACCAGCCCCACCCCACGTGCCGCCAGCCGCCGCCATTGTGCCGACGTGATCGCGATGCCGTGCACGAGGATGGTGTCGTCGGCAAGCACGCCGATGTCGTAGAGCTCGTCGAGCTCGTGCTCGCTGCGTTGGTCAACACCCTCGGCGGCGTGAATCACGAACGGGCCCGCGCCGCTGGCGTACGCTTCGCGGGGATCGACGCCGAAACCCAGTGAGTGCGCCCATCGGTAGGGGTGGGTGACGCGCACCGGGAAACCGCTCTGAAAGATGCGACGATGGTAAGTGTCGTGGTGCATCACTGTGGTGACGCTGGCGACCGTGTTCTTGTAGGCCCCCCACCAGAGGCGGTCCGACAGGCTCACGTGACGCAAATCTCGAATCGGCGGCTCGTCGGGATGGTAAACGTCGTCCGCCCAGTCGTAGAAACTGGGGTAGGGGGGGCTCCCGAGACGTGGAAGGAAGTCCAGCTCGAGGTGATCGTGAGCGTTGATCAGGCCCGGGTACGCCAGGTGGCCGTCGAGATCCAGAGTGCGCTCCCCGGAGCCGGCCGCCAGGCCGCTGCCGATCTCGGCGACGCGACCCGCCGTCAGGCGAAGGTCGCCATGGAATACCTCACCGTCGCTGTAGCATTCCAGGTTCCGCAGCAGCAGCGAGGGAGGCTTGCGTCGCCGTCCTAGGCGCTCGAGCATCGACCGGTCCATGAGGATCTGTTATGTCCAACCATATTGTCCGCCGAACGCGGATCTGGCGCCGGCAGACTATCTCGATCGTTTTCCGCTTCTACGGCACCTGCCTCGGCAGGTAGCGCGGCTCGGACACCATGTCGACGTCGTCGTGCAACATCCGCATGCCACGCATTACCGCGAGCATGGTGTGCGCTACCACTTGGTTTCGGAAGGGCACGTGGCGGCGACGCTGGGTCGTGGTCTGGCCCGGCTGTCGCCTATTGCTGCGGCGCACCTGATCCCTGCTCGCTCGACCGTCGCCCGCGTCGTGGATCTGAAGCCCGATCTGGTCCACGTTCATAGCCTAGTTCCACACATCAACTTGGCGCTAGTAGATCGGGCGCTGAGGCGCTGCGGCACCCCGTGGGTGGCGCAGCATCACGGCGGCGAGCCGGCGCGCAGCTGGTTGGTGCGCCGACTGCAGCGACGCTGGCTCACGGGACCGGCGACGCTCCTCTTCACTGCGCCCGAGCATGCTCAACCCTACGTCGACGCCGGGTTGTTGGAGGACGGGTACGAACGCGTCGCCCAAGTTGTTGAGACCTCCAGCGCCCTGAACCCGCAGGATCGCGAAGCGGCGCGCCAGCGTACCGGATTCGACGGCGCGCCGGTGCTGTTGTCGGTGGCGCGGCTGCATCCGGTCAAGGATCCGTTGACCATGCTTCGCGGCGTCGAAGCGATCGTTGATGCGCTGCCGACGGCGCGCCTGCACTGTGTGTATCAGAGCGCTGACCTGCTCGACGAGGTGAGCGATTTCCTGCGATCGCTCCCGCGGCTGGCGTGCCGTACCACCCTCCACGGCGAGGCTCCCGCTGCGGAGATGGAGGCGATCTACAGCAGCGCCGATTTCCTACTCCAGGCCAGCCTGCGTGAGCACAGCGGCTGCGCGGTCCTCGAGGCCATGTCGTGCGGGGTGGTCCCGGTGGTCACCGACATTCCGGCGTTTCGCGAGATGCTCGGCGCGGAGCTCGGCGGTTTGCTGTTCCCGGTGGGAGACGCCGCCGCCCTGGCGCGGCGAGTTCAGAGTATCTGGGCAGCTCGGCCAGCCGAGGTGGCGCAGTGCGTCGTCGATCGGTTCGATCGCCGGCTCAGCTTCGCCGCGATGGCGGAGCGGCTGGCAGCGCTCTATGAACGAGTTGTTCAACGACGTGAGGCTGGCGACAACGTCGCCTGACGAGCGCGCCGGCACGATCATGTTTCGTCGTCACGACGCTCCATCTCCAGTAGGTAGTGATCGCTCAGCCACGCGGCGGTTCGTAGGTGTGCGAAGCGCTCCTCCCAGCGACGCAGGCGGTCGAATGCCGGCGTCCATTGTTCCACCAAGTGGGCGAGCTGCGAGGGTGGTAGCAATACGCCGATCCCACGCGTGCCGAGAGCTCGAAACCACGGTGTCGGCTCACTCCGCAGGCGCCGCGGGGTCGGATAGTCGACCACGACCGTGTGGTCGCCGATACGCGCCCTGGCGCGTCCACGCAGTCGTCGGCAGGCGCTCGGTAGCCGGCCGCGGAACGTGAACGAGGCGATCTCCCAGGGGCAAACGGGACCCATCACGACAACCGTGAGTCGTGCGCCGGGGCGCATGACGCTGGCGACCACGCCGGCGAGCGCCGGGCGGGCACTGACGCAGTTGAGCGCGCCGAAGTTCGAGAGACAACCGTCGAAGAGCTCGCCGTTGACCCAATCGTCGCCCACCAGCGCTCGCCGCAGGTCGGTCGGAGGCGCGTTGAGATCGATATGCTCTAGGCGCACGCGGTCGACGACTCCGGCGCTGCGGAGCTTGCGCTCCGCTACCGACAGCATTGCTGACGAAGCGTCGATGGCCACCACACGCACACCGCGCCGAGCCAGCCAGAGCGCGTCCTCGCCGGTACCGCAACCGAGCTCGATGACGCGATCGCCTGCCGTGTAGGCACGCAGGCGAGAATGCACCGATCGACGCAACCAGCGGCCCAGGGTCCGGTGGCTGAAGGTGCGGTCATAGTCGTTTGCGACGTTGTCGAAGGTTGCCGAAGCGCCAACGAGCGAGGCGGGCAGTGCGCTCATGGCTGCGGCGCCGCAGTGCGCTGCTGATGCCGCAGGAGGTGCATGCCGAGGCGCCCTACGTGGGCATTGACGGTGGCGCGGGCGAGCCGCCCATAGCCGGTTCGATCGCTGCTGCGTAGGCGCGCGCGCTCGACCTCGTTGACCATCCAGCGTGTGGCGCAGCGATAGAACCTGTCGGAGTGCCTGCCACGCACCGAGATGTCGCGATCGGTGCTGGTCGCCCACGACTGCGGCACGACGAGCCGATCCGAGACGCGCTCATAGTATCTGGTCCCCCTGATGGGATAGGCAACCGTGGTAACGAAGCGGTCTGGCCGTGCCCGCTTGAGAAACGCCACGGTCTCTTCGATGTCGCTCACCCGCTCGCCTTCGTAGCCGAGCATGATGAACAGACCGACCT
The DNA here is from genome assembly GCA_965205505.1 of Acidobacteriota bacterium. Lineage (GTDB taxonomy): Bacteria > Acidobacteriota > UBA890 > UBA890 > WLXD01 > DASCOT01. The sequence goes on along the minus strand of CBDBHB010000008.1, from coordinate 363,414 downwards.
CGATGCCGTGTTGTTGTAGCTCGTGGACGATCTGCTCGACACGCGGCGCGTTCGTCTGGCGCTGCATGGCATCGAGGACGCGCTGCGACCCGCTTTCCGCCCCAACCCACAGACGGCGGCATCCCATCGAGGCGAGACGCGCGATGGTCTCGGTATCGAGGCGATCCTCGCGCGAGATGGTCTCGAATGGCACACGCATACCACGGCGCTCCAGCTCGTCGCCGTACTCGTGAAGCCAGCGATGATTGATCGTGAACACGTCGTCGGCATACCAGACCTGGTCGGGGCGGTAGCGGCTCACGATATGCTCGAGCTCGTCGGCGACACGCACCGGGGATCGACGCCGGTGAGAGAAGCCGAACACGCTGTGGCTGCACCAATTGCATTTGTACGGGCACCCTCGAGCAGTGATCAACGACACCGAGCCGGCCCCATGATGGGTGCGCCATACGTCGACGTAGCGACCAATGTCGATGGCCTCTCGGTCGGGGTCCGGAAGCGTATCTAGATCGCTGATCTGCGCTCTCGCGGCCGTGCGGACGGGGGCGCGTTGGTTCGCACCATTGGATGTTTCGGAACGGTAGATGATCCCGTCGATCGCATCGAGGCCTGCAACGCCGTGCTCCAGTAGGTGCGGCACCAGCTCCCGTAGGGTGATCTCGCCCTCGCCGTCGACCACGACGTCGGCGCCGGCTGCGAGGTACTCATCGGCGTACTCGGCCGGCTCCGGTCCACCCACCACCACGATGCTGCCGAACTCGCGACAGTCGGAGATCGTCTGGAGGGCGCTAGCGAGCGTCATCAGGTTGACGTAGATGCCGACGATGCGGGGCCGTGTACGCTCAAGGTGGCAGCGGAACTCGTGCCGCGAGCTGCTCGTGTTTGTCCTCCTGGAGGAAATACGCGTGTGTCAGCAGTAGGTCCATGGGCTCAGGAAAGCTGTGGCGTGGGCGCCAGTTGCTCGACGACGAGCTTCTCTACCGGCAGCGCGAAGAAATTGTGTCGGCAGCGCCAGCGAGCAAGCCAGGCGAGCGGTCGCTTGAGCAACCTGTCGGGCCCGCCTGCGAAACGGTTGTAGAACTTGAACCGCTCGACACGGCGAAAGAGCTCGGCGCTTACCCAGGGGCCAGCGGAGCCGACGAAGTCGAAGTTGGCCCAACCCTCCAGGTCGGCCGGCAGCGCGTAACCGTCGCGCACGGCCTGTGCGGTGATCGGCGAGCCCGGGTAGGGCTTGAAGTAGAAGATCGGCGTCTCGAAGCGCGGGCTCATGCGACGCAGCCGGTGTGCCAGCCTCAGCGAGCGCTCGATGCTCTTGTCCGGCTCTCCGGGGAAGCCGACGATGAACGGGAACTGCGCGCCGACTCGGTAGTGCGCGCAAAGCTCGGCACACTCCATGACCTGGTCGATCGTGATGTCCTTCTGCATCCAATCGAGCGTTGCCTGATCGCCCGACTCCACCCCGATAAGCAGCCGGCTCATGCCGGAGCGTACGCAGTGCTCGAAGATCTCGCCGGTGAGCCGGGTCCCCTGGTCGGCGCGCATCGTCGCCGTCCAGCTGAAGTGCAGGTCGCGTCGCAGGATCTCCTCGGCGATCGCCGCTACACGATCGCGGTAGGTGAAGAAGGTCTCGTCCTGAAATGCGAGCTCACCGAAGCGATAGCGACGCCAGTGCTCCTCGATCAGGTCGCCGAACCGCGGCGGCGACAGCGCCACCCAGCCGCGCTTGTAGACGAACGGATCGGCACAGAAGGCACAGCGGAAATGGCAACCGGTCGAGGAGACGAAATCGAACTGTGGCGCGCCCTTCCTCGCGAAGTAGGCGGGCACGTCGATGAGCCCGTAGTCGGGCTGCGGAAGCTCGTCCATGGAGGCAAGTGGGCGGGGGGGGGGTTCTGTAACACGCGGTCGCCGTTCCGATAGGCGATGCCTGGCAAGCCGGCTAGATCATCGCCCCGGTCGAGCCGTTCAACGAGCTCCGCGAACGTCTGCTCGCCTTGCCCCTGTACCGATACGTCGATGGTGGGCTCATCGAGCGTCGCGGTCGGAAAGAGCGACGGGTGCCAGCCGCCCCACACCACGGGCAGTGCTGGGAAGCGGGCCTTGACGGCCCTGGAGGCCGCCAGCGCATCGTGTATCGGGGCGCCAGTTAGCACACCGATTCCCACACAAACGGCGTCCTCGGCGGCGGCAACGAGCGCTTCATGCGGGTTCGCTTCCAGCCGGGCATCGATGATCCGTACCGAATAGCGGCTGGGATCGAGCGCCGATCCGACCGCCAGGAGACCCAGCGGCATGGTGAAGAAGACCGCCTGAGGATTGTACAGGACGACACTCCGCCGCATCGCTCTCAGCCCTGCGCGATTGGCTGCGGAGTGGCGTGCGCGGCAGCCTGCGGGGTAGGGGTGGCGGCCTCTTCCCGATCGACCGGCTGGGCGATCAGCTGCGGCCCGCTTGCCGATTGCCGCCGCAGTCGTTCCAGTTGCCTACGTTCGAACGGCAAACGCAGTGTGTGCGCCGTGGCTGCGGCGAGACAGCGCAATCGTCGGCGGGGCGTCGAGGTCGGTCGGTGATCGCGGCCGATGGCCTCGGCAAGCGCTCGGTCGCGACGGAATTCGAGCTGCACAACGTGGTACAGCCGACGATAAAACGGAGCGCTATACGGGCCGGCGTAGAGCATCGCCATGTCGTCGGAATCTACCCAGTTGCGCTGCGTGCCGAACTGCTCTTGCACGCGATCATGGAACTTGGTGCCGGGCAGCGGGTACGACACCGAGATGCCGATCTCGTCGGGCGCGCAGCGTCGCACCAGCTGTTGCGTCCGATCGATGTCATCTTGTGTCTCGCCCGGGTAGCCGAACTGCAGAAAGAACCCGACGCCGATTCCCGCCTGGCGCAGCTGCCCACTGGCCTCCTCGACTTGTTCGACCGTGGTGCCCTTCTCCATCGCATCGAGAACCTTCTGCGAGCCCGACTCGGCCCCCATCCATACCGTGCGGCAACCGGAGCGTCGCAGCGCGCCGATCTCGCCTTCGCGCAGCAGCAGGTCGGCGCGGCTCGGGCACTTGTAGGGCACTCGGAGCCCGGCGTCGGCAAGACGGTCGGCGAATCGCCCCAGCCATCCCGGCTGCAGCCCCATGATGTCGTCGGCGAAGTCGATGTGCTCCACGCCGTATTGCTCGACTATCTGCGCCATCTCGGCGACCACGTGCTCAGGGCTACGGGTGTGGTAGGCCTGCCCCCAGATGGGCTTGGCGCACCAGTTGCAGTGGAAGGGACAGCCGCGGGTGGTGGCCATGTTCAGCGAGAACATGCCGTGGCGTTGCCGCCAGATCGACGCATAGCGCTCCATGTCGATCAGATCCCGCGCCGGTGCGGGCAACGCATCCAGATCGATCAGCAGAGGCCGGCTGCCGGCGTCGCGAAAGCTGCCGTCGGCTGCCAGGAAGCGCAAACCTGCGATCGCCTCCACCGGTTGGTCGCTGCGCCCGGTGCGTGAGGCCAAAAGCTCGATCAAGGTGGCCTCACCCTCGCCGCTGAGCACGAAGTCGGCCCCCTGCTCGAGGTACTCACGTGAGTGATCGGTAGCGTCGGAGCCGCACACGATTACCTCGCACTGGCGCTTGCCTGCCATTGCGATCATGCGGAATGCTGCCTCGCGCATGCGTAGCAGACACATCTTCGACAGGTAGTTGAAGTTGTCTTCGAACAACACGGCGAAACGCGGGCGGGCCCGCTCTAGCGCCGCGGCCCAGTCGTCCTCAGACTCTGCCAGCATGGCGTCGAACACCTGCACCGAGTGGCCTTGCTGGCGGGCGCACGACGCGGCCCACAACGATCCCAGTGGCGGCTGCGGCCGCATGGCCCGGTAGAGTTTCGGGTCGAAGCGTAGGAAATAGGACTGGCCCACCAGCAGGTCGCTCACCGGTCTGCTCCGTAGCGAGTCTCGAACTGCTGCTCGTACAGCGGCTGCGATGGCCGGCGGCCCGGCCCGTTCGTGGCGCTAGCTTCGCCAACGGGGAGCAGACGCGCCACCATGGCGGCCGCGCCAGGGTCGCCGAGAAGCTCGCGCAGGTGCGCGGCAAACCGCGATCGAACGATCGCCTCGTAGCCCCCACCGACAACCAGCTGGCGATCGCGTCGGTAATAGCGGCGCAGCTGTTGCAGGGTTACACCGCGTGCACGCAACCGCAGCGCGTAGTAGCGGAGCAATGTCTCGTAGCCTATGCGGTCGAGCGCGTCCCCGAACCGGCCACCGAACAGTCGTTCGATGAACGCGGCGCCTCGGCGTTGGTGGTCACCTCGTGGTCCGCCGCCGGGCTCATCGGCGGCCCCGCCAATGGTGTCTACATCTGCGCCGCGCGCGTTGGGTAGTAGCTCGTCGAGCCAGTCGTTGGCGTCGACGAACTCGCGGTACACTGCTTCGCCGGCCAGTGGCGCAGCCTGGATGATCTCGTGAGCTGTGTACAGGTTGCGGTCGTCGAGGCGCAGGCTGCCAGCTGATAGAAAGAAGTTCGGACACACATGCTGGCGCGCGAACGCCGGCAACCGGCGTAGCAGCATGGCGGCCACCTGCCCCCACCAGAGCCGCCCACGGACGGTGATGCAGAAGATATCGATATCGCCGTGGTCGTCGACGTTGTCTACCGCCAACGAGCCACACACCGCCACCATCCGCACGAACGGACACCGACTCAAGGCCCACGCGTATCGTCGCGCCGTGTCCCATCGAGGTGCGCTCGAACGCCGGCGGCGGAGTCGCATGTCGACGGTGTGCCGACGTCCGGCTACGAACACGTAGCCGTCGCGCCGCTCGATGCCCCGCCCCTCCAGCCCGTTGACCGCGGTGGTTACCTCGGCCAACTCTGCGGCGGTGCCGACGAGGTAGCGATGTATCTCCGGCAAGGTAAGCGGATAGTCGAACATGTCGGCGTAAGCGAGGGTCAGCACGACGTCTCGCTCTATCGGAGTCAGCACTCTTGGTGATGTTCCCCCGGACGCCAGCGCACCGGGTGTCTGCCGCGGCGATGTGGGTGTGAGGTACGAGCTCATAGAGCGTCCTCGTAGGCCTCGAGGGTGGCATCGACCATCTGGCTCGCGGCGTAGCACGCACGAGCGCGGTGCGTTGCGGCGCGCCCCATGCGCTCTCGCAGCGTCGTATCGCCCAGCAGCGTATCGAGCGCGGCCCGCAGCGACGCCGGATCGTCGGGGGGCACCACCAAGCCGGTAACCCCGTGCTCGTTCACTTCGCTCGTTCCAGTGCTCAGCTCGGTGCTGACCACAGGAGTGCCGCTCGCCATGGCCTCGACCAGCGTCAACCCGAAGGCCTCGCTGCGCTGCGTTGAAGGGAGCACGACGACGTCGGCACGAGCGTAGCAGCCGGGCAGGTCCTCGTCGGTCACGTCGCTGATAATACTGATGCGCGAACGCGCCGGGGAGTGGCGAATCTGACGCTCGAGGCGGCGCCGTTCGACACCGTCGCCCACCAGCACCAGGTTCGCATCGAGTTGCGTCATCGCCTCGACCAGAACAGACAACCCCTTGTAGTGGCGGAAGCGGCCTACGAAAAGGACGACCTGTCCAGCCACGTCGATCGACGACCGGACGGTGCGCTCGGGGTCGGCGAACCGTTCGATGTCGACGCCCAGCGGAACGACGCGGCACTTGTCGCGCATGCGGCTCAGTGTCGGAGAGCTACTCACATACGCGGCACTGGTAGCGAGCACGCATCGGGTGCGTTGCAAGAACCGCCGGCGCAGCGGGGCGAGCAACCCCGCCCACGTTCGCTGCCTTACCACATCGCTGTGGTAGGTCACCACGCAAGCACGCCGGCCCCCCATCGTGAGCTCGGCAAGCTCAGCCAACGGATACGGCATGTGCACATGCACTACGTCGGCGCGCTCGCGCTGTAGCTGTCGCACCAACCGCAGGCTGATGGGTGTCGACGCCAGCTCCCCAAGCCGGCCGGCCCGGACCACCCGTACGCCATGCTCCTGGTCGATCGATGTATGGCGGTCGGGCGAGGTGGCCAACACGGTCACCTCCAACCCGCGTCGAGCCTGCGCCTCTGCGAGCAGACGTATGTGTCCCTCGATGCCGCCGATCACCGGGGGGTAATCCTTGTACACGTGCAGCACCCGCATTCGACTCACGCTACCCGTGCCGCCGGTCGGGCGATATCGCGGTAGATCTCGACCGTGGACGTGGCGGTGTGGCTCCAATCGAGCTCGGCGGCGCGCCGCAGACCAGCGCGGATTCGATCGGCGCGGCCGTGCTCCCCGGCAAGCAGGTGCCGAAGGGACGCAACGATGGAGCCAGTGTTGAATGGATCGAAATGGATCGCTGCCGCGCCTGTGAGCTCGCGCAGAGCAGCCGTCGCCGAGCAGGCGACGGGGACACCGCAGGCCATCGCCTCGAGCACCGGGAACCCGAATCCTTCCTCGATGGACGGTTGCACGTAGCCCTGGGCTCGGGAGTATAAGGAGGGCAGCACGGCGTTGGGGATACAACCGAGGAACCGGACGTTGTCGAGCTCGCGACCCGCCGCTGCGGAGGAGCTCATCGCCTCATCGGCGCCCGCCGGGCCCGCTAGCAGCAGGTGCGCCCCTTGCCTGGCGTCGCCAAGCCGTCCCCAGGCCTCTAGCAGCCGGGCCAGGTTCTTGTGAGGCCGCCAAGCGCCAACGTAGAGGAGGTAACTCTCGGGAACGTCCAGGCCGGCGAGCGCCGCGTGGCTCTCATCGGTGCCGATCGGTCGGAACTCTCCGCCCGCCGCAACGCCAGCCGAACGAGCTGCCGGAACGCAGCGCGTCTCGGCGGCGATAGGCCACCGTCGGGGCGTAGCGGAATCAGGTCGTAGATGTTCACCGCCATGGGGCAGGGAAGGCGCATGGGCGCCAGCACGTAGGGGGCGTGGAACACGTCGAGTCGGTGGCGCCGTGCCAGACGCGGCAGCTCGAGCTGTTCAGCCAGGGACCGCACCCGCGCCCGCACTCTTATCGAGCGCACGTCCTCTGGGCGCGCTCCATGTGCCAGATCGTCGAGTGATTGCTCGGCGCGGTGAAAAACACACACTCGATCGATGCCGGGCTGGCGAGTTAGCGCCGGAATCAGATTCGACACGTAACGCCCGATCCCCGGGTAGGCCGGATCGACAAACCGTGCGTCGATACCAACACGGAGCGTCATCGTGCATCGACCTCGCGCGCGCGTTGCACAGCATGCCGGATCGCGGTCCTGAAAAATGGCGGTGTGCCGGTCGGTAACTCTTCCTCACCAAACCAGCCATGGTCGGCGATCTCCGCACCGAGCCGAACGTCACCGGCGAGCGCCCGGCCCAGAAATACGATCGTTACGTGTTCGGGCTCGCTCTCGATCTCGAGCTGAGCAATGTCTCCGATTTCGACATCGAGCCCGGTCTCCTCACGAAACTCGCGCCGTGCTCCGTCCTGCGGCCGCTCGTGCCGCTCCAGCCAGCCGCCAGGCAGACCCCAGGGAGCCGCCGGATGCAGTACATGTCGCAGGAGGAGCACGCGGTCGTCGTTGTCGAAGGTGGCGACGAACACACCGATGCGGTGACGCGGCGCGAACAACCGTGCCATGTTGCGCACGATCGGCTGTAACGCGGCAGAGCTCCCCGGTACCGAGAGCCAGCGCTTGATTCGTGCCTCCGCCTCGACCATGGATCTAGCGTACCAGGATCGCCGGGATGATCCTCCAGTACGGCCTGCTAGGCTGTCGGCGTGCCCGCAACCCCGGTGTTTCGACTCATCTGCCCGGAGTGCCGTAGCCGCCTCGAGGAGCCGGTCGGCGACGCTCGCCGGTGCGCGAGTGAGAGCCGGATGTGGAACGCCGAGGCGGGAATCTGGCGACTCCTGCGTGATGCTGACCGCATTGCCCACCAGCCCTTTCTGGATCAGTACGCGCGGGTGCGAGAGACCGAGGGATGGGGCAGCGACGACGCAGAGTTCTACCGCGCGTTGCCGTTCGAGGACCGCTCGCGACGTCACTCCGCAGTATGGAGAATCCGAGCTCAGAGCTACCGTTGCTTGGAGCGGCGCGTCGTCCGCCCGATGTCGCGTACGGCGGACCGCGAGCTGCGCATTGTCGACGTGGGCGCGGGTAATGGCTGGCTCAGTCACCGCCTTGCGTGTAGTGGCCATCGAGTCGCCGCCGTCGATGTCAACGCCGACGAACGCGATGGTCTCGGTGCTCTCGCACGCTACGCCGAACCCGGCTCGATCTTGACCATCCAAGCAGGCTTCGATCGCCTGCCGTTGGCCGACAGTGACGCCGACTTACTGATCTTCAATGGCAGCATCCACTACTCCAATTCCCTTCGAGATACCCTCTCGGAAGCGCTCCGCGTGCTTCGCCCGAAGGGCAGCCTGGTTGTCATGGATACGCCGTACTACCAGCGTGGCGACGACGGCGAGCAGATGCTCGAGGAGCAGCGCCGCGCGATGCGCAGCTCAGGCCACGATACGGACTCGTTCAGCGGCATCGGTTTCTTGACCTCGGCGCGGCTGGCGCAAATCAGCGAACAGCTGCATCTAGCCGTCCACCTGGTCCGTCCACCGGCCGCCTGGCGCGCCGCCGCGGCCACGCTCAAGGCACGCTTGCTACGGCGCCGCGCCCGCGCTGCGTTTCCGCTCATCGAGATGTCCCGGCAGCGCGCTTGACGACCCCTGGAGCCTGTCGTACCGTCTTTTTTCCTGGATGCGGGGTGGAGCAGTTCGGTAGCTCGTCGGGCTCATAACCCGAAGGTCGCAGGTTCAAATCCTGCCCCCGCTACTGCGTAAGTGCCGATGACGAAAGGGACCAAGTCGGAGACGCCTGGTCCCTTTCGTCGTTCTATCTAACGTCCGTCTAACACGGCCTGGCCTCGGGGCATCGTTTCTCGACCGATCGAGTCCCGCACTCTACCGACGAGAGACCTGACGGCGACGCGCCGGGGAGATGCAGCGGATGCGTCAGCGGCGAGGGGTGACACGCCGCCACGTCAACACCGCCGCGCCGCGAGAGCCGCACGCGACCGGTACCGTCGCCGCGCACGCGAGCCGGCCATGAGCCGCAGTTGCGTCGAGACGTATCCAGTCAGCTACTCTGCGGCCTACCACGCGGCGTGCCGAAGACGGCGCAGATAGGCGCGCCGACTATGACACTCTCGACCACGACGCGGCTGGCTATTCTCTGCACAGGCGGCCCCGTAGAGCAGCCGTGCGGATCCGCTAGCGATCCAGGATCTGCTCTGCCGCCCGCACCCCCGACAGGTAGGCGCCGTGCACCGTAGCCGGGTACTCGTGGCTGGTCGCCTCGCCCGCGAACAACAGTCGGCCCTTGACGGCTCGTGCCAGCCGCCGTCGGTGAACGCTCCGCGCACCAGGTGGTAGGAACGAGTACGAGCCATACGCGAAAGGGTCCGAGGACCAGCGCGTGATGCGCGTTGCCACCGGATCGGGAATGCCGCCGCCGTATATCCTCCGCAGCACCTGCATGGCTGCGTCGATGATTTGCGCGTCGCTCAGCGTTTCCACTTCTCGTCCGTAGGCGCCAGCGTTGAACGCCACCAACACCGGAGCACCGGTGTGGCGTGACAAGTTCAGCCAGTAGGAGAACCGCCCCTTGCCCTGGCTCAGGTAGTTGATCGCATGCACCTCGGCGTCCCAGAACACGTTCGGAAACACCAGCCAGACCTTGTTTAACACGCCCATCTCGAGCCGCTCTATTGCCCGACGCTTCCAGAGCGGCAGCCGCGGCGTGAACTTCACGTCACCCGACTTGAGCACCCCGAGAGGAAGCGTTACCACGAGTCGCTGCGCCTCGAACACCTCGCTGTCCGTATGCACCCTGACCCCGAAACCCCCGTGCTCGATGATCCTCACCACGGTGCTCAGATGCACGCTCAAGCCGCTGGCCAAGGCGGCGATGATGGCGTCGTAGCCTCCCGGAAAGACGACATCGTCACCGCGAAACGACTTGCCTTCACCAAGGCCGCGAACCGCCATCTCCGCGGCGTCGGCTGCGTACTCCTGCTCAACGTAGTTGTTGAGTAGAAAGTCCAGCTGCCGATCCGTGAGGGTATCGAGTTCACCCGCCTGGCGTGCCCGGTCGATCATGATCTGGATCGTGGCGTTGGGCGCGCGGCGCAGAAAACTGCGTGTGTACGACCAGAGCACGCTCTCCCAGCTGGCGTACTGGGCCTGGTTCAGCGGCTCCGGGGTGCCGTCAAAGTCATAGTCCGCAGTGTTGTCGTAGTCGGTCACGACCCGCTCGAGCCCGAGCTGGTCGGCGAGCGTGCTGATCGGGTTGCCCTGGACTCCCTGAATCCAGTTGGCTCCCATGTCCAGCGGCGTCCCCGTGGCGCGGTCCGTCCAGACGCGTCCGCCGAGGTGGTCCTTGGCCTCCAGCACCACGACCTCGTAACCGGCCTCGTGCAACGTGTGCGCCGCCGCCAGGCCAGAGATGCCCCCGCCCACCACCACGATGCGCTCGGGCGCCACGCTGTCCACCGCCGCCGCGACCCGCGGTGCGGCTGCGCCAGTGTGTGCGACCCCGACGAAGCAGACGAGCGCCAGTACGGCGTAACGCAGCTTCACAGTCTGCCTCCAGGTTCGGAATCACAACGGGCGGCTTCTGCTGCCCGTAGCGTACTCTTGGGGCCGCGAGACTCCCCCAACGCCGACGATGGCAGAAACCGCCATAGTAATTCTTATAAACTGCTTATCTACAATATGTTACATGAACAACTAGTCGCACATCCCCGCACCATTTCCACCATTATTTCGGGGAATACGATGGACTCCTTTAGACCTCTGGGGGCTCAGCGAGCCGACCTTCACGGGCGCGCCCGAGCCGTACCCTTCAACCGTCCTGCTCCTCCAGGTGCCCAGGGCACTGCCTGGTCCCATAGCGCCTCCAGGGCTGCGGTGTCGCCGGCAGCGCGGGCGCGTACCAGCGCCGACAGGAGCGCACTATCCATTCGGAACACGTCTGTGCGCCGGTACCAGGCCTGTGGCCCTCCAGCATCGGTGAGCTCCACTGCCTGGTCGGTCACGGACAGCACACGCAGCAATGCGGCGCGCCCACCCGCCATGCGGCACAGAGCCAGCTAGCCTGTCTTCATACGGCACGATGAGGGCTCTAGCTAGAAAGTTGTAGTGCAACCCTAACCTGCTGACAGAGACAAGTGATGGCTAACAGCAAGGCCGTTCGTGACGCACTCCAAAGCAGAACAGGCAAGCGTTAGATGTCTCGAGGCGCGGCTGCGGTGACTGAAAACACGACAGGATGCCCTTGGTCTGATTCTGCAACAAGAGACGGCACCGGACGTTGGCCTGTGCCGACTTGGTGTTCGCGACGCGGTCCGAGCGGTACTCTCTATCGCCGCCGTAACGTCGATGGGCTATTGGGCGCCGACGAGCTGGTTCATGTACCACCTGATGAAGCCCCTCGGGCCACCCTCGCTGCGGGCGTAGCGCCCAGCTCCGTAGGCTCCAGAGCGAACCCCGGCGTGGTTGTTCTCCACCACCCAGATGTCCTCCTGGATGGTGATGTGCCACAGGGCCTTGACCCTCTCGGGATCGTAGTCGTGGCCCTCGACGGCGTCCGGGTGCACTAGCCAGATCAGCTCGCAGTCGGTGTGCTCGGGATCGCGCGGCGTGAAGCGAGCGATGCCCAGATGGTCGTCGTAAGCCTGCACGTAGAACTGCGACCACCGTGTGCCGGTGACGCGCGTGCCGTACGTCCACTCCTTGATATTCGGCAGCAGCGGCGCCACCGGCTTGCCGTCCAGTGAGCCGGTCATGAAGCCGGGGTTCAGACTGCCGCCCATGCTCGACTCGTACTCCGCGCCGCCCATGCCGCCATCGTTGGAGATGACGCGCTTGCCCTCCTGCGTGACCCACTCGGCCACCTGCGCGTTACGCTGGGTGCGATGCCTGCGCGGCATCTCCTGGTCCCAGTTGTGCGTCGTGACCAGCGACCTGTGCGACGGGCCACAGTGGTAGCACTCAAGGAAGTTCTCCAGCGCCAGCTTCCAGTTACCGTGGATCGGATACTGCTCGCGAACCGCGACCTTCAGCTCGGCGCTGCCGTAGTAGCTGAGCACCGGATGGATATCGTTACCGACCTGCTCGTCGAAGTCGGGTGGTTCCAACGCCTGCGTCAGATGCACGAAGATCATGCCCTCGGACACCCGCAGGTGGCACGGAACGAGGCCGTTGTCGGCCGGATCGAAGTCCTCCTGCATGCCGTAAGCGTGGATCAGGGTGCCGTCCGTGTCGTACGTCCAGGCGTGATACGGGCAGCGAAACACCGGGCTGTTGCCCATCTGCCCGAGCTGCTTGACTGACAGGCGCGGATCGTCGGGGATCGGGTCGGCATCGTGACGACAAAGGCGCGAGCCGCGGTGGCGGCAGACGTTGTGGAACGCTTTGATCTCGCCTGCCGGGTTGCGCACTATGATGACGCTCTCGGCACGACCGAACTGGTACACGAAGTAGTCGCCGGGGTTCGGGATCCGGTCGACGTGATCGGCGAACAGCCACAGGTTCTCTTTGAGGAACGCCTCGTCGCGTAGGTAGTGCTCCTCTTGGAGGTAGTACTCTGCCGGGATCGTGGTGCCCGGTTGCCAGCCGCCCGGATACACCTTCTCCGTTTTGGAGGCTTTGCCGTCGTTGCGTGCAGCACCGCTGCCGCCGTATCCGACGGCCTGCCGCGGCGGCGTGATCCGGCGCGCGGCAGGCCGATTCTCCACCGCTCTCGAGCGGAGCGAGGCCAGCTTGGCGCTCTTCGATGTCTCCGCGCGCACGGCACCGGGCAGCGCGACCGCCGCGGCACCCGCCGCCACTGAGGTCTTGGCAAAGTCGCGACGGCTGACCTTGATCCGCCCGTCATCCCCGTGTTTCTTGTGCCCACCTTCGCTCATGTTACCTCCGCGTGTACCGTGTGCTCGGAGTCCACTGGGACCTTGAGGTGTCGCCGCGCGAGCCCGTGACACCTTGCCCAAGGTTTCGAGCTTATCCCGTCCGGCCATCGGCTCGCGCAGCTAAAGCCTTGCTCTAGGTGCCGGACCGGTGGCCACGTCGTTGCCTGTGTGTTCCGTGCACGCAGTCGTCGAGACACCGAGCAGGGAACCGCCCGCGCCCGCGCCCTCTCACTAGGTTCAGGACCTAGCGGGCTTCGGCCCGTGGGGGTTCAAGTCCCTCCTTGGGCACTACTTGTAAGCTGCTCTGTACAAGGGAGATCCAACCGACAAAAGGCCGGATCTCGACACTCACGTTCCAAGCTGAACGTTCAGCGATCTAACATCCATCTAACATTTCGTCGCTGGTCCGGTGTCAACAGGGCTGAGCCTGGTGCGATTCTCCGAGGTAATCCTCTTCCGTCGACGGTTCCAGCCTTCTTTCTGGCCGGGGTGCTCCCAGGCTTTCGCTCCAGGACGCGTTCCTTCGCGCGTTCGCCTACCTCACCTTGGAGCGAACCGACTTGCTGGGCGACTGCAGATCGCCGTCCGTCGGCGTCACGGTACACTCCAGGCGGTCGCCCTTGGCGAACAGGTCGGTGGCGAGGGCGTCGGAGTGCGCTGCGATGGTGACGTCCCGCACAACCCTGCCGTCGACCTTCCATACGTACCGGTACGAGACGACGTCGTAGTCCGGGTCGTCGGTCACCAGCGGGTGCTTGATCTCGCACAACGGCACTCTGCGGGCCTTCGGCTTGTTGCGAAACCTGACCCTCTTGAGCGCCACCGGCGCCCGGTTCAGTTCGGGATCCCGCTTGGTCATGACCTCGTAGGGCATCGTGGCGAGCTTCTTGCCGTTGACGTGCAGCTCGAGTTTCCAGGTGCCGGTGAAGACGCGCATGCCGTTGACGATCCAGCGCTGCCTCCACCAGCTGTAGTGGAGAGAATCGATGTTGCCGAGCTCACGCGCGCCAGTGTCGAACGCGACGGAGTTGTTGGGCCGCCGGAACACCACCCGCTGGATGCTGTTAGCCGGTAGGTTCTGCAGCAGGAACCAGATGTAGAGCCACTCATCGTCGGTCTGAAACTGGCCCGACGAGGGCAGTTGCTCGGGCGGCAGCTCGTCATCGGTTAGCGTACGGAGCTCTTCGTGGGTGATCCCGGCGTCGAACAGGTAGGTGTTGCGCTTGAACTTGAGCTGCTTGACGAAGCCGCTGGCGCCCGGGTTGCAGCGGCCTGCGAACGGCTCGATGACAAACCGCTTCACCCAGGTCTCGAAGTGCAGGTGCGGTCCGGTACTGTAGCCGCTCGAGGCCGTCATGCCGATGCTCTGCCCGGCCACGACGTCATCGCCCATCTTGACCGCGACGCTGCCTTTGCGCATGTGCCAGTACAGCGACAGCTGACCGCCTCCGTGGCTGATGATGACGTAGTTGGCGGGCTTGTACGTCAGCGTCGTCGAGCGGTCGGGATTACCGTCCTGAGCAGCGACCACGCGTCCGTCCAGCGCGGCGTAGATCGGCACCCCGATGTCCTGGAACGCGAAGCTCCGCACGTCAGAGTCGTGTCCCTGGTGCCCATCATAGGTGTAGTCGGTGCAATTCCAATCCAAGATGGCGGCATCTCCTTGAGTCGGGTCCAGGTCGACGAAGCCAGAAAAGAACAGGTCGCCTTCGTGCACCCCGGCCTGCGGGTAAAAGGGGTAGCGGGTCGAGATGTCAGTTTTGGTTGCCGGCGGCAACCCGTAGGTGCGCTCGTACGCGTCGAGCGCAGCGTGGACCCTCGCGTACTCGGCCACGGTGATGTCGGAGCCAAGCGTGGCACGCTGTTCGGGCGACAGCTCCGACGTGTAACCCTGCCATCGTCCCCGACCGGCCGGCACGATCAGCTCGCCGGATCCGATCAGGCGGTGTCTGGCATCGTGCTGCCCAGCGGCGTTGCCCGATGGCGACACGAGCGCTAGTGATACGACGACCAGGCAAATCCCGATTCTCGTCATGGTTGCAGAGCTATAGTGCGGGAACCGACGCTACGCTACATCGCTGTGGTGCTTAGCCCGTCGTCACATAGTGCATCTTGCCGGTCCGGCGGAGCCTCTGCAGATGAACCAGGCTTCTAGCCCGTGGGCCGGGGGGATCGGAGAAGGAACCCTGTCACCGTAGACGCGGACGGGCCCGCGGCGCGAGGAAGTACCTGTCGAGGGCTCGATGCGCGGTATTGCGCCAGGTTCACGAACCGAGTGGAGTCACCGGCCACCTCCAACGCCAGACCAGTGGCCACGTCGTTGCCCGTGCATTCCGTGCACGGATGTCGAGACGCTGCGTTGGCAAGGAGTGGTGGCGTGCGCGCTTCAGCGGGGGTTCAGGGGATCTGCGGCGGCGCTGCCGTGTCGGAACTGATTCGTAATCACTATCCGCGACAGTTCCCGAGGTGGCTAGCTTGCTTGACGGCGTCTGAGCGACGGTCGGACGGAAGCGGGGTTCTCGGCCCCCCTAGCGGGCGGTCAACGCCTCCGCGAACTTCTCGATTAGCAGCGGCATCGTGGCACCACGTAGCGGCATAGGCGCTGCCGTCGCTCGTGACAGCTCCATCCACATCGCCCACACCAGCAGCCACAGGTTCCTGCTGCGGGACGACGTGTCCAATAGCATCGACTTGACCAAGCGCATGCGCACGGTCGAGCTATGATCGCGAATGCCCTTCAAGGTAGGTCTCGACGAGAAAGGACGCAATCGTCCCCGCCATATTGACAGCGAGGCTGGCATGGCGTGGTGACGGCTTCACCGGAAGTTTGACGCCCCGCCCGTGGGAGTCGGACAGACGGTTACGCAATGTAACCGATGCCGTTCACCAGAGTCATGGCGCTGCCGAGGATCGCCTTGATCGGCTCCCCCGTGTGCTGACGGGCGAGATTGAGCGCCCTCGCGGCATTCGAATAGAGCTTCGGCAGATCGTCTTTGTCTGAGTAGGTCTCACCCATCTCGTCGAGGGATGCGCTTCGTCACCGTCTCAAGCAGCGTCCGAGCGATAGTTATTGCGCCTTCAGGATCGGTAGTGCGTCGGGCCAGCGCCTTCTGCCACACGGCATGAACTCGGTCCGCGTCGAACCTTTTCAGGGCGTCGGATGCAACCTGGTCACCGGGCGTGCTGTTCCGGCCCTCAAGGTGATCCATCAGGGGCGTGAAAGCCTCGCTGATGATCTGCCGCCGCTCCGCGTAGGTGCCTGCCTTATGCTTAATGTAGGGCCAGAAGGCGCTGAGGTTGCGATAGGTGCGAACGAACTAGGGAAGCAGGTCGCGGATCACGGGATCGGCCATGAATTGCCGGCGCAGGTGAGCGTAGATGTGGTTGTCGGTGAACCGCCTGTGGCAGCCGCTATTAGGATGCCTTCCATCATGACGACCTGTTCGATGGCCGTCCTGGGAATGTCGTCCGGGTCGATCATCTGGAGTCCAAACCCTATTTCGTCGTTCCTATACCTGACCCTTCTTCCCTCAACACCTTAACCCCGCCGCCGCCTTGCTCGGCACGGCGATCATGATGTTCCTGCCGGTCTTGGATAGGATGGGCCACCGGCGGCATACGGCCGAGGCGCCGCAGCTGATCGAGGCGACGCTACTCGACAATGCGCACGACGAGGGCGAGGAGAAGCGCAGTTTTCGACATCCATCTAGGGTGACGACTCCGAACGTCTCCTGGGATCGCTGTATTCGGGGAAGAGTTTGCCGATGACACACCGCTGCCAGAGCCTCTGCAGTCCTCCAGGAGCCGAGAGGCCACGAGCGGCTCTTGCCGCAATTCGGCTCACCCACAAGAAAGAAGCATGGACGCCGGGACACAGGCATGACGACGGCTTGGGACACACGAGCCTCTCGGTAGCACACACCAAGAGAGGTCTTGCACGTCTGCGCGTGCGGGCTCTTTGCCTTGCTTGGGTTAGTGGCGATCCGATGTATGCTGCCGCCGCACACGGGGCCCAGACGGCCGCTCAGCTCGTCCCTCCAGACGTTCGCCGCGTAGACAAGGCCGTGCACCCCGCCCGGGTCAACTAAGATGGCCTCTGGAAACCCTCGGTACGGGTCATCGTGCGCCCGATGCCACTCCGACAACAGGTTCGCCATGCCGCTGTTTGAGATCGACGATAACAAGGAGCTCGTGCCGTTCCGGCAGCTTCGCGGCGGGCGTGAACTCTACGAGAGCCTGATCGAGGATCTTCTCTGGGCGAACCTCGATGAGTTCACTGGCGACACGCTGTTTCCGGTGGCTCGACAGGCCAGTCTTACGAACGGCGGTCGCCCGGACGTCGTTGCGCTCGACCAGAAGGCAGACGTAGTCGTGATCGAGGTCAAGCGGGATCTCGATCGACGGCAACTCGCCCAATGTCTGGAGTACGCCGGCTGGGCACGGACCACGAGTCTCGACGAGTTGTCGGGCCTGTATCAGGGTGGTCCGGCAGCGTTCTTCACGGACTGGCAGGAATTCACTGAGTCCGCGACTCCATTGACGCTGAGCAAGACTCCCCGCCTTGTCCTGGTGGCGCGGGACTTCGATGGACGCACGGAATCGGCGATGGAGTTCCTGATCGAGAATGGCTTGCCCGTGGAGGTGATTGCCGTATCGATCTATGAGGATCAGGCAGGCAGACGCTTCCTTGACGTGGGCAGCGATTACGAGCCCGAACTCGGGGGCCGGGCCATCCTCGTCGTTCTTCACGGGAGACTTCGAGGAGTTGGGGGATGCAGCAGCTTCCGTTGCCCCGGGCCTCTTCGTGAGCGGTGAGAACGACCTCCTACGCCGAGCACCCCTTCGCGTTCGGGACTCTGTACGAGGTAAACCCGACCCATGCGCCGGATTTCCCAACGGCCCCTACATAAGTATGGGTGTGCTCGGAGGAGTGGTTCAAACCGGAGGAGGGCTTTCGCGCCGTAGAGGTCGACCTGAGGACGGCGTCCGGGGAGCCTGTGACAGAAGGAACGATTACGGCCTACAACACCGACCCCTTTTTCGGGTTCTTCGTCTTTACCCAACCAGCGGGCGGCAAGTTCTTCTTGTTGCCGGGCGATTATGGGCTGTCGATCAACGTACCTGGGCGACCACCGGTGCTCAAGATCGTCAGCGTGCCCGTGGGCACGGACACATTGGCCGTGGACGTCGCGCTGCCTGCCTTGCCCGACGAGACCACCGTCTTCACATGGAACATCGACGTCAACCTCTCCGGGGGCGATACCCGTTTGGTCTGTCGTGCGACGGTCCGGATACCGTTCAATAAGACTGGAGCTCCGGTACCTTGCATCGTGTCGGGGGCCAGGAGCCTGACAACCATAGAGGCCAGCGTCAGAGCTACCGCGACGCAGAGTCATTTCTCGATCTACCTGCAGGGAACGTACTCCTCGGGGGCTGAGAACTGCGAGTTCAACGCTGGTGGAGGAGGGTCGGTCAAGGAAGGAGGCTCCAGCTACGTCGTCCGCTCAGCGAGGCTCTCGGGCACATTCATGTGCATCGAAACGGGAGAAGAGGAGGGTACGGACAACGGCGCTACTAGCGGCACATATCGCGCCGAGGCCGCCAAGCCCGCGTCCAAGCGATCCTGAGCCGTCGCGGTGCGGGAGTACGTACGCGGGTCAACGAGAAGTGGTGGGCGGCGGCAGCTCGAGCCTCCTGCTCGAAGCGGGCGAGGCGTTCGGGGTCGGAGGCGAACTCGGCGGGCAGCACCTTGATGGCCACCTTGCGGCCCAGGCGAGTGTCCTGGGCGAGATAGACCTCGCCCATGCCGCCAGCACCGAGCTGCACGGTAATCTCGTAATGGCCCAGTTTGGTGCCGGCTTCCATGGCGCTACTAGAGGGGTGGGAGTGAGCGGCTGAAGCGTATCGTCAGAGTCGGCGAGATCCAACGGAAGGGGCAGGGATGGCTCGCGAGACTCGGCTGACGGCGCTACGGATCCGTCGGCCCCCGTCGAACTTGACAGTGCCGCGCGCAGCCTTCGGAAAACGCGCTACGGAGCCAGGAGGGGCATATCGCAGCCGAGTCGGCATTGCCGGCGGCGGTACCGGGCAACATGCGCGGCTGTCAGTTTCCTTCCACCGAGTGCCTTGGCGCTGCCTGGCCAGATTGCCTAAGCTGCAGACGCTGCCCCTGGCGAGATCGTCAGGCCGCCAAGCCGAGGGGAGGTGACCTCTGACTGAAGAAGGACAGTTGCTGGAAACCACATCCAGCGTTCTCCGGTCCCTTCGAGGAGCACTGCAAGCCGCGAACCGGATCGTGCCGTTCATCGTGGTAGTTGCTCTCCTACTCGCCACTGTTGCTATTGCGGTTGCCGCGACTTCGTCCAATGCGATGATGGTGATCGCCGTACTTCTCGTGCTCGGGACCTCGATCGTCGTCTATGCCTCTACCAGTAACTATGGAGAAGCAGCGCTCGCACTGGTGGCCGGTCTACTCACAGTCTTCTCCGTGGAGTGGACGGCTGGGCGCTTCGTCATCTTTGCTGGAGCGTGGACCGTTTTTTCACTGGCGGTCCTGCTCATCGCCAGCATCCGGATCGCAGCGACTGTCGAGGATCTGTATCTGCATGCTGCCTCATCGGTGTCGCGGAACTCTAAAACACGAAGCGGATCGAGACCGAACTTCGACGCATCGGTCGTGTGGATGGCCGGGGAGCCTTAGGTCCGGTAGAGGTGGCTGAGGTCCTCCGGCGCTTGGCCTTCCGGAACGTGAAGCTCGAAATGATGGAATCGGCTCTGCGAGGGGTCGCGACGTTGTCGACGATCACTAAGGTCGGACATCTTGAGGTCGCCAGCTTCGTCGCCGATGTCTACAGCGTCGAGGAGCCAGGGCGCTCAGCGAGCTTAGATCGCCTTCTGGACTTGGTCTACGTGACCATGCGAGATAGCAGGGCCTCGCCGGAGGAGTTTGTGCGAGCCTTCGAGGACTCCAAGCGTCTGGTTCTGTCAGGGCACCAGGGGCTTAGCGATCTCCTTTCAGGCATCCAGAACGCGTTGGGCAGGGGCGTCCCGCCAGACGAAGTGTACGACCATCTGGCTAACCGATAGCATCCCCGCGCGATGGCTCGGTACCTCAGAACCGATGAGACCCACGAAGCGGTGCTCTGCTTGGAGACCACTGCGGATTTCGCAGGCCGCGTGGCAGCCGATCTGTCGCACTGGCGCTGGGTGGTCGTTTCTCTCCACAGCGCGCTCCAGTGTACTGTCAAGTTTTTAACTTGACAGTGCCGACACGACCTATCTGCGAATTCCCGGCGTGACTCGTAGGCGGGCACCATCGGCGTTAGGTCGGTGCGTGAGGCGTTGAGTATTCGGCCGTCCGGAGACCGTCAGTCCGTGCGAACCCACACGTCGGGCCACATGTCGTTACCGGTGTGGTAGGTCAGGCGCAGCGTGGTCTCTGCCTCGGTGCCGATCTCCCACAGGAAGATCTCGTAGTCGGCCCGGTCGTGCTCGTGCCCGGCGGCGGTGGCGCCCCAGGCAAGCCACCGTCCGTCGGGACCGACGCTGGGGAAGTATTCGTGAGCATGGCTACCGCGCAGGTCGATGAGCACTTGTTGATCAGAACCGTCGGGGGCGGCCCGCATCACCCGGTTACCCCCCGCCCCGCTGGACTGGATCCACACCACGCCGCCCAGGCCCGGAGCCCACAGACCCTGGCACGACTGGTGATCGTCGAGAACGTGCTCCTGAAACCCAGGAAGTTCGAAGATACGAGTCCCGCCGCCAGGAAACGCGGCCGTGATGCGGCTGGCGTCCGGGCTGATATAGACGCCGCCGTAGCGGATCTCCGGCAGTGCGTCGGGAAAGTCGAACAGCTTCTTCGTCGCCCCCGTCTCCATATCGACCCGATACCCGGAGCGGTCGCGCATGTAGTGCACGGCACCGCCATCGGCGCTCCAACCCGGTCGGTAGCCCTCCTCTGCGATACGTCGCGCGCCGCCTCCCCCGGCATCCATGATCCAGATCTCCCAGCCGCC
The DNA here is from genome assembly GCA_965205505.1 of Acidobacteriota bacterium. GTDB lineage: Bacteria > Acidobacteriota > UBA890 > UBA890 > WLXD01 > DASCOT01. The sequence goes on along the minus strand of CBDBHB010000008.1, from coordinate 342,474 downwards.
CGCCTCCCGCACGGACAAGCGGCGGGGACGGCTACGCATGAAGACGATGCGCCTGCCGTCGGGCGATATGCGGCCGTAGTAATCGACGTGGGGATGCTCGGTGAGCCGGCGGATCTGTCGCCCCGAAAGATCCATGCGGTACAGCTCGTGATTACCGTCGCGGTTGCTCGACCAGACGATAAAGCCGTCGATGCCTCCGACGAGCTCCTCGGCGTGCTGCTCGACGGCGACGGGTACGGCGAGCTCCTCGCCGCTGGGCGCCGCCACCAGCCGGCCACGGATCAGCACCGGCAGGTCGATGAGGCGCGACGCCAGCGCGGCGGGTCCTCCCGCTGCGACCGCCGCCACTGCCATCGCCAGCACCGCGACGACCGCAGATCCGACCCACCAACGGCGTCGGCTCATTGCATCTCCCGATTCACGTTGTTTGGGCGACGCGGTTCTTGGAGAGCCGGCCTAGTTTGGTGCGGGGTTCCATGGTGCTACCAAAGAGGGAGGTGAGTGAGCGCGTGAAGCCTATCGTCGAAGGGTGCAAGGGTCCACGGAAGGTGTCGTCGTGCCGCCGTCGGCGAGCGTTCACGAAGACCGGCTCTACGGCTCGTAAAGCAACACCATTCTTTGATCCACCCGGGTCGGTTACCACGACTCTTTTCTCAGCCATTGGAGCAATGAGTCATGCCTCTATTCAAAGTTGACTTCGACTCTATCGAGTGGCACTCGCCGTTGCCGGGTGCGCGCTCCAAATCGCATCACGAAGGATCAAAACAAATTCGTCTAGTCGAGTTCACTTCGGAGTTCAGAGAGCCGGACTGGTGTGAGAAGGGCCATGTGGGCTTGGTGCTGGCCGGTGAACTCGAGGTGGACTTTCGAGACCGGGTGGTTTCGTATCCAGAAGGCTCAGGCATCTTCATTCCGGCTGGTCCATCGAGCGCTCACAAGGCGCGTTCCGTGACGCCAGTCGTGCGCCTGGTTCTGGTCGAAGATGTCTAGTCCTCTCGTGCGGCGGTCGTCATGTCGCCGCTGACCCAGCCGTTGCCGCGTCCGCATCCTGAGCTAACCTTCACCGACTGGCTCGGTCACTTCCGCACGCGGGACACAGGGATTCTCTGCGGAGAGGCTCAGATCCACCGTCGGACGGACGATCTATAGCGCTGGTATGCCTCCCCGAGCTCTCGCCCGAGCTTCTCCTCCTCGCGGAGGATCACGCCGAAGTGGGTGAGGAGCACGGCTGGCACAGTAGCGGCGACAAGCCACAAGCTGTTGGACAAGGCGGCAAGACCGAACTGGATCAGGACGAGCCCCAGATAACCGGGATTACGCGAGACCCGATACGGTCCGGAGGTCACCAACTTCGTGGGCGTGCCCAGGGCACGTAGGTGGTACCAGCTTTCGTGATCTCGCCCATGGACCCGCGGATCAACAAGACACCGCCAGCAATGAGCACGCTGCCGGCAAAGTACCGGATTGAGCCGGGGATGGCCGAGGTTCGATAGAAGAATTCCGCGACGCCCCCAGCTATCGTCGACGCGAGGAAAATCATTGGAGGCGCTGCGATGGGTTCTCGGTGGCTGCTCACCTATGCAGTTTCGAACCGAAGGATTTCAAGCGCAAGGCATCGCACAGGGCTGCTGAGGTAGATGATCGTGGCCACGGGTTAGCGGGCCACACTTTGAAACAACACAAAGTAAACAGTGGACAATGTAACGGGGTGAACTGATTCCTGCACCAACCAAGGATGGGATGTGCCTGCACCAAGCGACGACACCGTCTGGTATTTCTCCTATGGCTCGAATCTCGACCCTGACAGGTTCAGGGCTCGCGTTTGTGAGTTCTTGGGTCGGAAGCGCGTCATCCTACACGGATACGCGCTCAGATTTTCAGGCGAGGTAACGTCGGAGGGCGGAGGCGGCGCGATTATCGAGACCTCGCCTGGCGACAAGGTCTATGGCGCCGTGCATCAGATCGAACACGCCCAGATCGTCAGGATGGATGAGGTAGAACTCGGGTCGGACAAGAACGCACGGCAACGTGGCGTCCGTTGCACCATCACACTGGAATGCCCTGACGGCGCACTCGACGCCGAGGTTTACGTCGTTCCGAAACCGAAGCTGTATCAAGCGCCTTCCGAGAGATACCTCGGCCACATCATCAAGGGTCTGCGCTCATTGGGCCATCCCGAATCAGCGGTCGAGGATGTGCGGGCGACTGCAGCCCGTGAGCGGTCGGGAGGTTAGGAGGTCGGTGCTCTAGCAGGGTGCTGAAGAACTCTGGTGGGTCTGGTTACGGCGTCGTGGGGCCAGATGCAAGGCGGCGCGACGCAGGCGATGCTCGTTGTATCGTCCAGGAGGGCCAACGCCGCAGGTGGCCCCACGACGCCGTAACCCGTAGGGCGCGTGGGGGTTGCCGACGATCTCAGCGTCAGAGCTCCTCGACGATGCCCCCTGGCATCGCCATCGTCGCTCTTCCTTGATCTCGCCAGCAAGACCCACGCGCCAGACCCACCAGAGTTTTTTCAGCACCCTGCTAATCGTCGAGTATGGCCTCTGCGTCGATGGGTGATGAACACGCGATCCCCTACGACGACGCCACCGCGTTCAAGATCGCCGTTCCAGCTTACGCCGTAATCGTGGCGGTTGATCTCGGTGGTAGCCTGGAAGCCGGCACGCCGCTTGGGCCCCTTGTCCTCGCCGTCCTCCCACCACGGCGTGTCCCAGTGGCCGAGAAATGAAACGTCGAGCTCCGCCCGACGCGCCACTCCTCGAATGGTGAGGTCGCCGGTGACTTTGAACCGGTCAGGCCCAATGCTCTCAGTCGTTTCGCCTCTGAAAGTGATGTGGGGGTGGTTGTCAGCGTCGAGAAAGTCGGCGTTCTTCAGGTGGGCGTCGCGATCCGCCTCGCCACTCCATACGAGCCTGGCGTCGATCTCGATCTCAACCGCACCCTTCCGTTGATCATCGGGGTCGAACTCGAGGGTTCCATGCACGTCTTTGAACGCTCCGCGTACCCAAGTCACCATCATGTGCCGAACGCAGAACTCGGCGGCCGTGTGACCTGGTTCGAAACTCCATCTCGCCATCGGTTGCTCCTCCGGGTTCCCATTCCCCGTCGTTCGCGGTGCCCCGTTTTCCTGAGTGCTCTACGCACTCCAGAGGGGGTTGGGTGAGCGCCTGAAGCCTATCGCTCCTGCCCTCCGGGTGGCCGCGGGACCGGCCACCTTGGGCGTCGCGGCGCCTCGACGATACACCCAGCATCGCCCTCGTCGCCGCTCCTACAATTCGCCCCGGTCGCGCGCGCCACAAACGTCACCGTACTTATGATCAGGAGCACTACTGCAACCCCGCTCTGCGGGACGGCCTCGAGACACTCCTGAGCAATTCGTTCGACTGCCGTGACGCGGCGCGTGGCTAGCCCGTCATGCAGACTTCATCTCTTTCATGTTCATTGCAACGAACACGACGATTGAGACCGCGAGCCCCGGCCATAGCGGGTCGATGGAAAACACACCGAGGTCGCTGAGAAACGAACCGATATACAGAGTCAGCACCGTAGTCAGAGACAGCGTGATGCTCCAGAAGGCGGCGCCTTTGCTGACGCCAGACATGTACACCATCGCCAGGGTCGGAATGAATAGGCCGGCAGAATTGACCGTGAAGGCGAGCAACAAGATGTCGATGACGTCTCGCATGCCCCAGGCCATCAGAACGGCCAGAGTGCCGATGACAAGCGACGCGCCCATGCTCATACGGAGCAGCTTGGTCGGGGCGATCTCCGGATTCACGTACCGCTTGTAAACATCGCAGGTGATATTCGCCGATGCAGTAAGAATGCAGATGTCGGCGGTCGACATCAGCGCAGCGAGAATCCCGACGAGCGCCAGGCCCTTCAGCCCCGTCGGGAACTCCTGCAGGATGAAGGTGGAGAGGATGCCGCTGCTCTCCGCGCCCGGATAAAGGATGGCAGAAGTCATGCCGAGCCAGACTGCGGCGAAGGCAAACGGCACGAGGAAGGCCGCGGCAAGTAGGGCGCCGCGACGTGCGGTCTCTTCGCTTCTCGCGGAGAAGGTCCGCGTGTAGCTGTCCATGGCCACAAAAAAGCTCAGGGGAATCGAAACAGCCATGGCGAGAATCGTTGGCCATCCCCAGCCACCAAGATCGAAGTAGACATCAGGCAGACCCGTCGTGAACGCCGCCCAGGTGCCCCCTTTGCTGATGGCTACCGGGATGCCGATGAACACCACGCCGACGTACAGCAACAGGAGCTGTACCCAGTCGGTGTAGGTAACGGCGAGAAACCCGCCGGTGGCCGTGTACACCACGATGATGCTACTGGCCAGCAGCAAGGTAGCGGTGTAATCCCAACCCAGTAGGGTTTGGAGGATCGCTGCGGCTGCCGCCAGCTGCCCCGCGGCAAACGCAATGTATGCGACGACGGTCGTGATCGTTGCGACGATTCGTGTGCGGCTGTCATATCGCGATTCGATGAAGTCGGGATACGTCAGCATCTTCTCCTGTAGGCCGGCGCGCTTTACCCGTTTGGCGAAGAACAATCCGAACAGCAGGCAACCGACAAACATCGACATCGTGTACCAGCCTGAAGAGATGCCGACCTCGAAAGCCTTGGCCGTACCGCCAACGATGGCTGCGCCACCTACCCAAGAGGCAACCCACAGGCAGGCGATGGAGAAGGTGCCTGTTCTGCCGCCGCCAATGAAATAGTCTTCGACGCTCTCTTGCCGACGGTTGACATAGAAACCGATGCCAAGCAGCAGTAGAAAGTAGACGAAGATGATGCCGGTATCGAAGCTACCCAGTTCGGTCATTCGTTCCGGTCCTGTCTCGAGACCTGCACTCGGAAGGCGGGCCCGATCAAGAAAGCTGTAACAAGTATAGGAACTTACTTCATGGGCATGGGCAGCGGGGCCCAGAGCGAGTTGTTGAGCCCGACGAAGGCCGCAAACACGCTGAACGGATCCACAGAACGCCTGTCGCTCGGCGTCACCGATGAGTACAGTCTTGCGATATCGCATTGCAGCCAGTGAGCCGCCGTCTGGGCCGCATGACTGCGCCACCGGGAGGTTTCGACTGATGAGAGATTCAAGTGTGCTCGCCGTGGTCCTGGTCCTCGCCATAGCGGCGCCGCTCATGGCGCAAGATGGAGGGCGTCGGCGGCTGGACGTCAACACGCCCCGACCGATCGACGCGCTCGACACCGTGTGGATCGAAGAAATGACGTGGATGGAAGTGCGCGATGCGATTGCCGACGGCAAGACAACGGTCATCGTGGCTGCCGGAAGCCTCGAACAGAACGGTCCTTACGTACTGGCCGCCAAGCATGACTACGTACTGCGCGCAACGGCGGAACCCATCGCACGCAAGCTGGGCAACGCCCTGATCGCCCCGACCGTGCGCTATGAGCCCGGCGATCCGGAAAACCCCCGCTATCCAGGCTCGATCCGGGTGCGCATGGAGACCTACAAGGCGATCCTGGCCGACGTGGCTACGAGTCTGAAGCACCAGGGCTTCCGCAACATCATCTTGATCGGCGACAGCGGCGGCAACCAGCGCGGCCTCGAGGAAGTTGCCGAAGAGCTGACCGACGCCTGGAACGGTGGCGAGACCGCCATTCATTTCGTGCGCGAGTACTACGACAGCTGGTATGTGGCGGAAGCAGCGGTCGAGCAGGTCGCTGGCAAGGCAGAAGTGCCGGAAGGGATCCACGATGACTACAGCGTTACTTCGATCATCATGACCGTCGACCCCCAGGCCGTGCGCTACGACCAGCGCGTCGCCGCCAACAAAGCCTCCATCAACGGCATCAGCATCATGCCCAAAGAGCGGGCGATCGCGCACGGACGAGAGCTGGTCGACATTCGCGTCAACGAGACCGTCGAGGCGATCCTGCGAATGGTCGGCGAGACCAGCACCAACGAGTAACCGCTCCGATCGAGTTCGCGCACGTCGGGTTGCCCAGCTCATCGTCTGCGCCCGCTCCCACGGTATAATCTGGCCGTACCAGGTCGCTTGTGTGCCGTACCAGGTCGCTCGTGCAGGGTGGAGAAGAACGATGCGAGGCTCCAAGTTACTCGCCCTTGTGGCCGGACTTCTGTGCCTCACCTTGGCGGCGCGAACGGGCTCGGCTGTCAGTGCTTACAGGCGCCCTATCGAGCTCTCGACGCAGGCAGCGGCGGATCCGAGTGCCTCCGCGCACAACGTCGTGATCGGTCGCTACTGTATTCGCTGCCACAACGACGACACCCTGCGTGGCGGCCTGACGCTGGAGGGGTTTGACGTTACGGCCGCCGCCGAGAGCCGGGAGTTGGCGGAGAAGATCATTCGCAAGCTGCAGGCCGGAATGATGCCGCCACCGCTGTCGCGACGGCCCGATCACGACAGCGTGAACGCGCTGACAGCGGCGCTGTCGTCACGCCTCGACACGGCCAGCGATACCAGCCCGCGCCCTGGCGGTCGGACCTTCCAGAGGCTCAACCGAACCGAGTACGAGCGCTCCGTGCACGCCCTGTTGGGGATCGAGATCGATGCGACCGTCTACCTGGCCCCGGACACGATGAGCGCCGGGTTCGACAACATCGCCGACGTCCAGAGCGTTTCGACCACGGTGATGGAGGGCTATCTCAGCGCCGCCAGCGAGATCAGCAGGCTGGCGGTCGGCGACCCGACGGCGAGCGCCGGCGAGACCAACTACAGGCTTCTGCGGTATGTGTCTCAGGCCGAGCGGGTCGAAGGCGCTCCGTTCGGCACGCGCGGCGGGCTCTCGGTCATCCACAACTTTCCAGCCGACGGGGAGTACGTCTTCACGCTGGCCTTCCAGGACGCGCCGGTCGCCTTCATCTTCGGCAAGACCACCTACCACGACGAGCAGATCGAGATCTCGGTCGACGGGGAGCGGGTGGCGTTGCTGAACATCGATCGCAGGATGGACGCAGACAACGAGAGCATCAAGACGGCCCCGATCGTCATCCGAGGTGGGCCGCGGCGCCTCACGGCGGCGTTCGTCCGCAAGTTCGAGGGACCGGTGGCCGATGTGCTCTCGCCGCACAGATGGAGCCTGGCCGACAAGGACACCGGCCTGGTGTTTGGACTTACCTCGCTACCCCACCTGCGAGTCCTGTCGGTGGCGGGGCCTTACAACGCGACCGGCATCTCTGCCAACGCGATCCGCGAGCGCATCTTCAGCTGCCGGCCGACCGTGCCCGACGAAGAGGCCGCCTGCGCGCAGGAGATCATCGGCCGGCTCGCAGCCGATGCGTACCGGCGGCCGCTGACCGACAGGGATCTCGAGCCACTGATGTCCTTCTACGAGATGGGGGCCGCCGAGGGAGGCTTCGAGGTCGGGATCCGCTCCGCTCTGGAGGCGATCCTGGCGAGCCTGCACTTCGTCTTCCGGATCGAAGAGCCGGCGGAGCAGGGCGACGCCGGCAGCCTTGGTGGCACGAGGATCAGCGACATCGCCTTGGCGACCCGCCTCTCCTTCTTCCTCTGGGCATCTCCGCCGGATGACGAGCTCAGCGGCCTGGCCCGCGAGGGGCAGCTCTCCGATCCCGCGATACTCGAGCGTCAGGTCCGCCGGATGCTCGCCGATCCTCGTGCCGAGGCCCTCGCCACCCGTTTCGCGGCGCAGTGGCTGCGTTTGTCGGCGCAGGACCGGGTGCACCCGGACTCCCTGATGTTCCCGGACTACGATCAGCAGCTGGCCGACGCGATGCGCCGCGAGACCGAGCTGCTCTTCCACAGCCTGCTCCAGGAGGAGCGCAGCATCCTGGAGTTGCTAACGGCCGACTACACCTTCGTCAACGAGGCCCTGGCCGAGCACTACGGCATACCGGGAGTAATCGGGGATCAGTTTCGCCGTGTACCCCTGGTAAGCAGCGAGCGCCGGGGCATCTTGGGCCATGGAAGCGTGCTGACACTGACCTCGCACGGCAACCGCACCTCGCCGGTGCTGCGCGGCAAATGGGTGATGGAGGTGCTGCTGGGGAGCCCGCCGCCGCCTCCTCCTCCCAACGTGCCCGCCCTGGAGGAGACCGACGAGGCGGCCGATGGCCGCTTCCTCAAGGTGAGTGAGCGGATGGAGCGGCATCGCCGCGACCCCGCGTGCGCCTCCTGCCACCGCGTCATCGATCCGATTGGCCTGGCGCTGGAGAACTTCGACGTCACCGGGGCCTGGCGTATCAAGGACAACTGGGCCATCGTCGACGCGGCGGGTCAGCTCTATGATGGCAGCTCCATCAATGGTCCCGAGGATCTGCGGCAGGCGTTGCTGCAGTACTCCGACGCCCTGATCACGAGCTTCACGGAAAACCTGATGGCCTATGGCTTGGGTAGGCGCGTGGAGTACGCTGATATGCCGGCAGTTCGCAGGATCGTCCGAGACGCGGCTAGCGACGGAAACCGCTTGTCATCTCTGGTGTTGGGGGTGGTGAAGAGCGTCGCGTTCCAGAGCAACGAACAGCTTCGCCGAGGCGACTCGACGGTTGACGATCCGCGTCGCGGGAGTCGATGAACAGCTTCGAGGAGGACTGATGTACATCACCGGAAAGCGGATTCCGCGGCGCACTGTCCTGCGGGGGGTCGGAGCGACGGTGGCGTTGCCGTTCCTGGACTCAATGGTTCCGGCGGGAACCGTCTGGGCCAAGGTTTCGAAGGATCTCGATCCGGTCCGCCTGATCTGCCTCGAGATGGTCCACGGTGCTGCCGGGAGCACCGAGTACGGCGCCACCAAGAACTACTGGTCGCCGGCAGAGGAAGGCCGGGAGTTCGACCTGAGCTCCAGCGCGTTGCGATCGCTGGAGCCTTTCCGCGACCAGCTGACGATCGTCAGCAATACCGACGTCGAGCCGGCGGAAGCGATCATACCCAAAGAGATCGGCGGCGACCACTATCGCTCGAGCGCTTGTTTCCTGACCCAAGCTCACCCGCGCCAGACCGAAGGATCTGACGTCGAGGTCGGCACCTCGCTCGACCAACTGTACGCGCAGCGCTTTGGCCAGGACACGCCGGTCCCCGCGATGCAACTGTGCGTCGAGAACGTCGATCAGGCGGGCTCCTGCACCTACGGATACGCCTGCGTCTACTCCGACACCATCAGCTGGGCTTCTCCGACCGAGCCGCTGCCGATGATCCGGGACCCGCGGACGGTGTTTGATCGACTGTTCGGCGCCGGAGGAACGCCGGAGGAACGCGCCGCCCGGCGGCGCAGCAAGGCCAGCATCCTGGACTGGATCGCACGTGAAGCCGCTTACCTGAGGGCGGAGGTCGGACCCGAGGACCGCCGCCGACTGGACCGCTACCTGGACAACATTCGTGAGGTCGAGCGGCGCATCCAGAAGATCGAGGAGCACAACACCAGCGGCGAGCTGCGGCAACTCCCCGAAGCTCCGGCCGGGGTGCCCGACTCCTTCGGCGATCACGTCCGGCTGATGTTCGATCTGCAGGCGCTAGCCTTCGCCGCCGATATCACGCGTACGTTCTCGTTCAAGCTGGGGCGGGATGTCTCGGGGAGGGTCTATCCCTCGAGCGGCGTGAACAAGCCGTTTCACCCGGCCTCCCATCACGGCGGCGTGGAGAAGAACATCGACGACTTTGCGCTGATCAACCGCTACCACCTCAGCCTGATCCCGTACCTGCTCGAGAAGCTGCAAAGCCTGACGGAGGGTGACGCGACCCTGCTGGACAAGAGCATGGTCATCTACGGCTCTCCGATGGGAGATCCCAACGTCCACAACCACAAGCGGTGCCCGCTCTTCATCGTCGGCGGCGCGAAGGGTCGTCTCGAAGGGAACCTGCACCTGCGGGCTCCGGATGGAACTCCCATGGCCAACGTCATACTCAGCCTGCTGCACGCCCTCGGGCTCGACGACATGCGGAGCTTCGGGAACAGCTCCGCGCCGTTCGCGTTGAGCGGCTGAGCGTCCTCACCAGCTCGAAGGAGGAACGAGGGACGATGTCGCGATCCGTACGAACGGCCGCCACTGACGCCCGCATTTGGTGCCTCGTCCTGCTGCTGGCCCTCGGGGCGCCGACCCTGCTGCGAGCGAGCCCCGAGGACTCGCTCGTTGCCGACGCCGCCATGCGCGGCGACACGGAGACCGCTCGCTCCCTGCTGAGGAGCGGAGCAGACGTCAACGCTGCACAGGCAGATGGGATGACGGCCCTCCACTGGGCAGCCCTCAACGACGCGGACGAGCTCGCCGAGATGCTCGTCTACGCCGGTGCCAACCTGAAGGCGGGGACGCGAAACGGCAACTATGAGCCCCTCCATCTCGCCAGCCGTGCGGGCAGCGTGACGGTGATGGCGACGTTGCTGGAGGCCGGCGCCGACCCCAACGCGCCGACGGCCGCTGGGGGGGCACGCCCCCTCCACTTCGCCGCCGAGATCGGCAACACCGAGGCCATCGCGCTCTTGCTCCATCATGGCGCCGACATCGACGCCGGCGAGGCCGCCTGGAGGCAGACTCCGCTGATGTTCGCGGCGGCCACGGGTCGGGTCGCCGCGGTGAACCTGTTGTTGCAGGGCGGCGCTGACCCTGCGGTGACGAGCTCGGTCGTCGATATCGTCGAGCGCGGTGGGTGGGACCGCGACGAGGTGCGTCGCCGAGCCCGGCAGAAAGCCGCGCTCCGCGCCCTCGAGGAGGAGGAGCAGGCAGCAGCCGAAGCCAAGGAGAGCGAGGAAGCTGAGGAGGGCGAAGAGAGCGAAGAAACGAGGGAGGAGAGCGCCGAGGAGGAGGAGACTGCGGAGGGTGACGGGACCGCCGAGGGCGAGGAAACTGTCCAAGGCGAGGAGGCCGTCGAAGGCGAGGAAACTGTCCAAGGTGGGGAGCCCAAGGAGGGAGCCGAAAGCGAGGGTGAGGGCGAAGGCGAGTCCGAAGAAGAGGAAGGTAAGAAGGAGCCCGCGGAGCGGCCATCCTTCTTCGACCTCGTGTTCGCTCACGGAGGGTTGACCGCGCTGCATTACGCCGCTCGCGAGGGCTACACAGATACGGTACTGGCGTTGCTCGAGGCCGGGGCGGATATCAACCAGGTGAGCGACGGGGACCAGACCAGCTCGTTGCTGATCTCTATCTTGAACGGTCACTTCGATCTGGCGCTGATCCTGTTGGAGGCCGGTGCGAATCCCCAGCTGGCGAGCGAGAACGGTGCTACGCCGCTTTACCTGGCGCTCAACGCGCGCTGGATACAGAAGTCGTCCTACCCGCCGCAGAATGCGGCCAAGCAGCAGCAGGCCACCTACCTGGAGCTGATGGAAGCGTTGCTGACCGCCGGGGCCGACCCTAACGTGCGGCTGAAGAAGCACTTGTGGTACGGCGGCTTCAACTTCGATCTGCTGACGGACACGACCGGCGCCACGCCGTTCTGGCGGGCCGCCTACGCCACCGACGTCGACGCGATGAAGCTCCTGGTGGCTCACGGCGCCGACCCGAGCACCCCGACGCGCAAGTTACCGGGGCGCCGCCGCCGCGGCGGCAACCGCCGGCCGCAGGGAGACGAGGAGGACCACTCCGGGCTGCAGCCGGTCGAGATCGGCGGGCCGGCGGCCTATCCGATCCACGCAGCTTCCGGTATCGGCTACGGCGAGGGGTTCGCCGCTAACCAACACCGCCACGTACCGGACGGCTGGATGGCGGCGGTGAAGTATCTGATCGAAGAGATGGGGGCCGACATCAACGCGCGCGACCATAACGCCTACACGCCACTGCACCATGCGGCGGCGCGCGGCGACCTGGACATGGTGCGCTATCTCGTGTCGCACGGCGCCGACGTCGCCGCCGTGAGTCGCAAGGGCCAGACTACCGCCGACATGGCGAACGGCCCTGTTCAGCGCATCCAGCCCTTCCCGGCCACCTTGGCGCTGCTCGAGAGCCTGGGCGCGGAGAACAACCACAACTGCGTTTCTTGCTGACCGTCATCTGGACTCGAACCCTCGCGAGCGTAAGCCCACCGGATTCGGAGTCGGGTACCAATGCTTTCGGGTGGCCTGCCGACGCTATTCGCCGCGCAGAGAATCGCTCAACTTGGTACTCGCCGATCCGATCGAGCTGGCAGGCTCACCCGATCGTGGCGTACCCGGCCACGATGTCCAGAAATTCCATCGCTTCCCGACGGAGGAGCGAATCGCGCGCGTTCGCTAGCTGCGGGAGCAGGGTGGGGTGGGGCCGTCGGCACGAGCCGCTTCAGCTCCTCGAACCAGTTGGTGACCAGCGTCACATTGCCGCTTCTCGTCTGGCTCTGGTTGGGGAGCATCACGAAACGCTGCCCGTCGGCTGCGACGTCATAGCTGCGAAGGTAGGCGTCCCCGAGCGGTGCCCCGAGAAACCCACCGATGGCGGTTCCCTCGAAGAGCTGCTCGGCTCGGCCATGGCTGAAAGAGTCGCCCTCCGTCTCTACCGCAACCGCCATGACCCCGGTCTCGCTGAGGTAAAAAACCTCACGTCCATCGGCTGACCATTTGGGTTGGCCACCTCCGGTGCTCGAAAGCTGCCACTTGCCGGGCCCTTCGGGGAAAGGCCGCACGTAAACCTCCCATACTTCCCCCGACTCATTGGATTCGTACGCAATCCAGCGACCGTTAGGCGACAGGTCGGCCCGCTGCTCGGCGGCGCTGGTGTTGAGGAGGGCGTGCGGTTCTCGGCCGCCGTTCACCGGCAGCACCCAAACGTCAGCGCCAAGGTCAGCCTCACTCGGTGTGCCATAGGCGAGGAACCTGCCGTCGTCAGACCACGACATCGGCCAGTTGTTCTGCTCGCCCTCAATCAGCACCTCAGCCTGTCCCGAGCCGTCGGCGCGAATCCGATACGTATTCAGCGGCCCGCTCCGATCCGAGCCGAAGACGAGAAACTGCCCGTCCGGCGACCAGACAGGAACAACATCCATGGCTTCGGCAAACGTCAGCCGGCTCGGAACATCCCGTTCCATGTCGTAGATCCACACATCCACGTTGTCGTCGCGCATGAGTCTGACGGCCAAGCGTGTGCCGTCTGGCGACAGAGTTGGATCGCCATAGAGGCCGGGTTCATCCCACAGCGGGGTTGCGTTGCCCTGGCGATCGACCCATACGACCGGATACTGCCGAGCGGCACTCTCCTCGCTCAGATAAAAGAGCGCTCCCGTTTGGGCGAAGCTGAACGGTGGCCCCGACCGTCTCGGTGCGTCGATCGTGCGGAGCGATTGCACGATGAGTGTGTCGGAGCCTTGCACCTCTAGCCGTCCCAGGTCGAAAGGTACGGCGTGCAAGGCTCCCTGCCGCGCGTACACCAGATGCCCGGTGGGTACGTAGCGGGCATCGAAGCCCCCGCGCAGCAGTACCTTCCTTTGCCCTGTCTGCAGATCCAGTACCTCGATATTGCCGTTCTCGAGCCCCGTGAGCGCGGTGTGGGAGGTGAACAACACGGCATTGCTGCCCGGTAGCGCCTGCGGGAAACGGTGGGTGAGCTCACCTCGTGCGGCATCAAGGGTGGTCAACCGCTCGGGATCCCCACCGGCTGCCGGCACACGGAACAGGGCGCTGTGCAGACCAGGCGTATAGAAGATCCAATCGTCAGCGCTCCAGCTGGCCGAACATCGGCCGCCACGCCCTCCCAGCGACGCAATGGTCACCGGAGAGCCTCCGCCGACGGGTACCTTTCTCAGCTCCCGTTCGCCGTTATCCGTGAACCCTACCCATTGACCGTCCGGAGAAAAGAACGGGTTGTAGATGGTCCCGGTAGCCGGTACACCTGGCCCATGCCGCCTACACCGAGCGGAGCGAGGATCTCGTAGTGGCCTAGTCGAGTGCCGGGTTTCATGGCGCTACCAGAATGAGCGCGTGAAGCCCATCGTAAGATCAGCCGGAACCTCGCGTCACGGTGACTGCAACCGATTCCGGTGAGTCAATGCGCAAGCTCCACGCCGACGTCACCTTGTCCAAGGTGGTAGCAGTGGCATCGCTTTTCGTCGGCGCCGCCCTGGCGCTCGGCGCCATGGGGCGGGTCGTCTGGTGCGAGGGCGGACAAGCGCAGCTGTTCTCGGCCGACATCTGGAGCATGCACAACTCGCAGCATCTTGCCGACCCCTACACGCTGACGCATGTACTCCACGGGGTGGCGTTCTACGGGCTGCTGTGGCTGATCGTCGGCACGAGGCTGTCGCACGCCGGGCGCTTCGTCGTGACGCTGGGAGTCGAGACCGTCTGGGAGGTCTTCGAGAACACGCCATACATGATCGATTGCTATCGCGAATCGACGATCTCGCTCGACTACTACGGCGACAGCATCGTCAACTCGCTGGCTGATATCGCCGCGTGCGGCATCGGCTACGCGCTGGCTGCCGCGATCCCGACCTGGGCCTCCGTCGGTGGCTTCTTCGCTATCGAAGCCCTGCTGATCTTGTGGATCCGCGACAGCCTGCTGCTCAACATCCTGATGCTGATTCGCCCGCTCGACGCAGTAAGGAACTGGCAGCTTCCCGGCGGATAGGAGTGCTGCAGTCCTCGCCGGGCATCGAACGACCCCTGCATCGAGACAGCTTTGCCATCGATAGCGCAGCCTACTGCCCAGACTCCGGGAACACTGCCTCGGGCGGTTGTTCCGGAATCGGCTCCACGAACCGATAACTCGCCCTCGAACACGCTGCGGTCGCCGTCGGGAGCCCAGCGGCCCCAGACCGCCCGCACCAGATCGTCTGTCAGGTTCACCATCCGGTGCATCGTATTCGGGGCGATGTAGACCACCTCGCCCGGCTCGGCGACGAAGGTGTCGGTGCCGAGGGTCCACTCCGCTTGCCCGTCGAGGACGACGTAGAATTCCGGTACCGGGTGAACGTGACCGGCGTAGATCGCCCGCGGCGCAAGCTCCCAGAGGCCTACCTGCATGTCGTCGTCGGGAATCGAGTCGCCGCCAATGACCGTATTCCAGCGCGTGATGGCGCCGACGTTCTCCCAGCCAACCTGTGCAGAGTTAATGTGCGCGGTCGGCGCGGAAATCTCCGACGCCGGGTTCGACGCGTAGACGTTGACCACCTGCGGTGCGGAATCCTCAGGCACGACTTCTCCACCGCTCGGAACCGCCACAAGTAGGGCCGCCAAGGCGACGGCGACTGGTATGACGGGAACGCGCATCAACCTCATGGTGTTCTCCTTGAGCGGTGGCGCCGACGGGGTTGTCGGTCCACGTGCAGCGGTGCTGTCGTGAGTGCCTGAAGCCTATCGCCGGAGCCGGCGAGGGTCCAAGGGAGTAGCCATTTCGCGAGACTCGGCTGAGACGCTAGCTGCCTGGCGGGCACACGCGAAAAAAGAGAGCCGGCTTCGGCGGGCCTCCAAGCAGCGCCGCTATTTCGCTAAGATGCTCGCAGAGAGCAATGAAATACTACGCCCAGGAGCATGGATGATGAGCAACGTCACATTGCATGTGAACGGTGCAACACACACGGTGGACATCGATCCGTCGACTCGGCTGCTCTATGTCCTGCGAAACGATCTCGGCTTGCGGGGGCCGCGGTTCGGGTGTGGGCTCGGGCAGTGCGGGGCGTGCACGGTGATCATCGATGGCGTGGCGACTCGGTCGTGTGTCACGCTCACGTCTCGGGTCAGCGGCGAGATAACGACGCTCGAAGGCCTCGCCAAGAACGGGACGCTGGATCCTGTGCAACAGGCGTGGATCGACGAGCAGGTTCCGCAGTGCGGCTTCTGCCAGAACGGGCAGATCATGACCGCCAAGGCCCTGCTGGACCGAAATCCGAATCCGACGGATGCCGAGATTCGCCAGGGGATGGCCCTAGCCCTGTGTCGGTGCATGACGTATTACCGGGTCCAAGCGGCGATCAAGCGTGTCGCGCGCGGGGCCCCGTCCGGCGGACCGACCAGCGGACCGGCCATCGCGCCTGAGGTGGTCGGATGACAATCTTCACGAACGTTCCGAAAGCCGTCAAAGACGTATTGGAGAACCTGAGCCCTTCGACCTCTCGGAGGGACTTCCTCAAGACTTCGGGCGCTCTTGTCGTGAGCTTCAGCGCGACGGCGGTCACGGGCGCCGACTCACTCACGGCGGTGGCCGGCGGCGGCGAATCAGCCCTGGCCCAGGCGGTGGGCCCCTATCCCGACCCCGACTTCATGCAGCTCGATACCTGGGTCGTGATTCATGGCGACAACACAGCGACTTTCTACGTAGGAAAGACGGATTGTGGTCAAGGCACCGGAACGGCATTTCGGCAGATGATGTCCGACGAGCTGGATATCGCGTACGACAAAACCAGCCTCGTCATGGGTAGCACCGACGTCACGCCCGACCAGGGCGGCTCGGGCGGATCTGATGCGATACAGAGAGACGGCTGGCCGATGCGGCGTGTCGCCGCCGAGGCCCGGCGCGTCCTGCTGGAACTGGCTTCCGAGCGGTTCGAGGTGCCGGTCGAGCAGCTCGACGTCAGTGATGCGGTGATCGCGTTGAGATCAGACGCCTCCAAGACGGTCACCTACGCGGATTTGGTCGGCGAGCGGCGGTTCAATGTCACGCTGACGGGACGCGATGTCAACGCGATCTCAGGACTGGCTGACGTCAAGCCGGTGGAGGATCTCCGGATCGTCGGCCAATCGCCGCAGCGCTACGACATTCCCCCGAAGGTAGACGGGTCGTTGACCTGGGCAGTGGATGTCACGCTGCCCGGGATGGTTCATGCGCGCAACGTCAGGCCGCCGGTTGTGGGCGCCGCACTGCGCGGCATCGATGAGTCGTCCGTAACAGACCTGCCGGGATTCATCCGAGTGGTCAGCAGGGGTAACTACGTGGCGGTGGTTTGCGAGCGGGAAGAGCAGGCGATCGACGCCGCAAGACGGCTGCAGGCGGACTGGGACAAACCGCCGGCCGCGCCGTTCCCGACGTCCGACGAATTGTATGCATATATGCGCAGCGCGACGCCCACCTCGAGCAACGATCCGGACGTGGTGGGAAATCCCGAAGCGGCGCTCGCCGGCGCCGCACAGCTAATCGAGGCCGAGTACGACTTCCCGTTCCAGGGACACACGGCCTTCGGTCCAGCTCATGCTCTGGCCGACCCGTCCGACGATCAGATGACGATCTACTCCAACGACATGAAGTCCTACGGCATGCGGAACGGCATCGCCGAGTTCCTCGGCATGCCCAGGGACCGGGTGCGCGTCGTCTGGATGGAAGGTTCCCAAGCGTACGGCCGAACGGCCGCCGACGATGCGGGCTTCGAGGCCGCATTCCTGGCCAAAGAGATCGGCCGGCCGGTTCGCATGCAGTGGATGAGGGACGAGGAAACGGCCTGGGATACGAAGGGGCCGGCGTTCACGTTCAGGTTGCGTGCAGCACTCGACACTCAGGGCAAGCTGGTCGCATTGGAGTACGACGCGCAAAGTGCCGACTACAACCACGTCGGGTACAACGAGGTCGAGACGGTCTTGATCTCACAACTCATGGGGACGCGGCTCGCAACGCCGAACAGGGGTCGCGCTTCGACGCCGTCCGAGATGTATGCCATTCCGCACCGGCGCACGACGGCTCAAGTAGTTCGGCTTCCCTTGATTTGGGAAACGCCGCTTCGAACCGGCAACCTCCGGGATCCCAACGGACCGCAAGTCACGTTTGCCTCCGAATCGTTCATCGACGAGCTGGCGGCAGCGACCAACGCCGACCCGGTCGAGTTCCGGCTGAATCTGCTCAGCGGCAGCACCGACGATGACAGCGGGTTCAGACGGGCGCGCTCGGTCGCGGTAGTTCGTGCGGCTGCTGCTGCCTATGGCTGGGACACGCGGCCTTCGCCGAAACTGCGTGGAACGGGAACGATTCTGACGGGACGCGGGATCGCGTACTCCTTCCGTAGCCAGACGATCGTCGCCGAGATTGCCGAGGTCGAGGTGAATCGTGAGACGGGACACGTGTGGGTGAAGCGGCTCGTCTGCGCACACGACTGCGGGTTGGTCGTCAACCCAGAGGGTCTGCGTCGCACGATCGAGTGTGGGATGTTGCACTCGCTTAGCCGTGCGCTCCATGAGGAGGTGCAGTTCGACACCGAAAAGGTCACGAGCGTGGACTGGTTGTCTCATCCAAGCCTCAGGCACACCGACACGCCGGACGAGATTGAGGTGGTGCTGGTCAACGGTGATCCCAATCCGGACCGGTCTGATCTGCCGCCCTACGGAGCCGGCGAGGCGGTCTGCAAACCGATGGTCGCGGCGGTCGCCAACGCCATCCACGATGCGACCGGCGTCCGTCTTCGCCGAGCGCCCTTTCGAGACGAGCGTGTGCTCGCCGCGCTCGAGGCCGCGGGCGCGTAGGTGAACTTGACAGGGTCGCGGCCCATGACCGCGGATCCGATCACATGGAGGAGAGCGACGACATGAGGCAAAGCACTGGGGTGCGCACGACCCGGATCGCGCTCGCGGTTGCGCTGCTGGCTGCCGCCTATTCAGGTGCGGCAGTCGGAGCGCAAGCATCGCTCAAGGTCTTCATCTCAGTCGATATGGAGGGGATCGGCGGCATCGGCACGAGCGCCATGACCAGCGCCGGAAGCAGGGGCTACGGGCTCGGTCAGGAGCTCATGACCGAAGAGATCAACACCGTTGCTGCGGCGATCTTCGAGCATGGGCCGGCCGAGATCCTGGTCAACGATTCACATGGCAGCATGCAGAACCTGCTCCACATGAGTCTCGATCCGCGCGTCGAATACATTCAAGGCAACAACAAGCCGCTCGGCATGGTGCAGGGGCTCGACGGCTCGTTCGACGCGGCGATCTTCATCGGTTATCACGCCCGGGCGCGCACCGAAGGGGGCTTCCTCGCCCACACGGGATCGGGCTCGGTCAAGGGGTTGTGGGTTAACGGGGTCGAAGTGGGAGAAGGCGGCATGAACGCCTACTACGCTGGCTCCCACGGGGTCCCGGTGATTGTGGCTTCGGGCGATCTCGTCTTCACCAGGCAGTTCTCGAGTTTGGTCGGCCCGGGCACCCGCACCGTGGCCACCAAGGAGGCGATCGGCGCTCAAGTGGCGCGCCTCGATCACCCGGCGGTGGTTCGCGAGAGGCTCCGCGTTGCAACCCTCGACGCGCTCGCCAACCTATCTTCGATGTCCCCCCTCGTTCCCGACGAGCCTACGGTTGTCCGAGTGCGCTTCGCGACCACCACCCGCGCCGACATCCTGCAGGCGGTGCCCGACATGCAACGCGTCGACGGTACGACCGTCGAGTACACGGCTCGCAACATGACCGAGGGCTACAAGCTGATCCGACTGATGTACAAGTACGTCAGCTGGTAGACGGACTGCCGCTACCCTGCACGCTGTCACGAACCTAGAAACGTCTTCCGAGGAACTCGTGGTCGAGGAGGGGCTCGCCTACACGGTGATCGACGGTGACCTGGATGACGATGCGACGCCTCCTGTCTGTGAGGAGCTGCCAGGAGACACGCTATGCCGATACCGATTCGAGAGAAGAACCCGAAGCTCACGGCCACCACCACCGGCGCGCCCGCGATCGTTCCTGCCCTCCGCAAGCTCGGCGCGCGAACCAACGTGGAGGTCAGAGCACGGTCTGGTGGATCCCAGATTCCCGCCTCCGGGAAGGTGCTGAAGACCAAGCATTTGCAGGGGGTGACCACATGCGGCGACCGGCTGGTGCTATCGACCAGTGTGAAGGGCGGCAACCTCTTCACGGCGCGCCGCGTCGACGACGCGCTGTATGTTGTGCAAGATCCGGCTGTGCCCCTGGCGACCAATGGCCACCCCGGAGGCATTCAGGCGATCGGTCACTACGTGGCGGTCCCCACCTACCCAAACAGGGGGACCGACTACGAGGTGCAGTTTCGCGACGTCAACAATGCGCTCCGAGTTGTTCGCAGCTTGCGCATGTCGAGGAAGCCCTACTGCGTGGGAGTTACGACAACACACGACAATACCGGCGAGTATTACGTGCTGGCCGCGGTCACGCACCCGAGAGGCGATATCGTAGAGGTGTACCGAACAACCGCCGAATCTCGTTCTCGGCGATCCGTTGTGCATGTTCTGGCTGCACGGGATCTACAACAGGCGTGTGGACGCGAGTGATTGGATCGGCTACCCGAACAGCATCTCCCTGCTGTCGGACACTCGCGGAAAGGTGTTTTTCGTCGGACTGGCGCAGAGTGCGATCTCGGTGCGTCGTCGTCGGCATTTCCGCAGTACTCGACCGAGGTCCGCCCCCTCGCTCCGCGACCTGGTCGACGTGTATCACCTCGACATGAACGCGCCCGGCGACCGCCTGCTGGTAAAGCTCGACAGGTTGCGCCTCAGATGCGCGAGAGGGGCAAGTCTCCGTTGGGGTGCCAGCGCGAGCGTCACCGGTGCAGACACGATTGCCGTCCACACCTGCGAGCGCGACGTGCAATCGGCACGTAGGCAGGACCGACCTCAGTTCAGCCAACGGATTCGCCTCAACGCGTTCCTCTAGCAGGGTGCTGAAGAACTCTGCTAAATGATTTCGGGGTAATGACACGCTGGCTGCGTCGCAGTCGGCGCCTCAGCGATTGTCCGGTGTGGCGTCGTCGCCGCCGAAGCGGATCCCGATACGCTGTAACAGCGGGAAAGGGAGCTCGCCCCCGATGAAGACGAAGACATCGTCGATACCGATGCGCTCCTCGCCCGCTGGCGTCGCCAACGTCACGTCGGTTCCTTCGATCTCCGTGACATCGCCCGCAGCCAGGTTGCTCGCATCGGTCTCGATCGCCAGGAAAGCGTAGTTTTCTCCGAAGAGCCGGCCCACTCGGGCACTCGCGCGAGCGAGGACATGATCCGGCGATCCGTCAGCCGGCTAGCCACCTCAGTATCGATCCTCCAAGACCGTATATGCGCGCCTTTCGTCAGCAGCTGGCGCCGGCTGGGGCCACGCTGCGATGCACAGCGCCGCCAGGGTAATGGCGGCCAGCCTCGCCGACGCTCTCGACAAGCGCGGGACACGGCTCAATCGACAGGATCGATCAAGACCGCAAGGACCGCGCCGGCTATTACAGCGATGCCCGTAAGCAGGCGGGCCCATTCAAGCTCTCTTTCTTCCAGCCACAGACGTGCAACCTGTGACACTGCGATCTCGTAGGGCGTCAGGACGGTCCCCGTGGCGGAGCTGGTTTCGATCGTGCCGTACACGGTCTCGTCCCGAACCTCACCAGATCGTACGAAGGACACCTCCTGGTTCTCGATCGTGGTGACCCCCACAACGTTGCTGATTTGTTGGGAATCCTCGGCCGAGGGTGGTGCCACTCGGAGCACCTGAGTGTTGTAGCACCCGGTGAGCTGCGGGAGCAGCACGGCTAGACCCAGCAAAGCTGCCGGTCGTTTCATTCTCGCTCGCGTCAAGTGCGTCCTCTCGTGGCATTGACCGGTGGAAGGCTCGTGCATCGGCGGCACATCTTATCCGGAAGCTCGGCACCGCAGGGCCTCGGGCACCAACGGACATCCGGGTCGCTGTGGTTAGGTTTTCGTCCATGCCGGTGGTGATGCTAGCCTAGCAGGCCGCTGTGAAAGTGTGGTGGGTCTGGTTACGGCGAGTTGGGGCCAGATGCAAGGCGGCCTGCTAAGGCGTCTCGCTCCTGAGACGCGTCCCGATCGACTGCCGGTCGATCTGCGCGCCGCGCAGGTAAACCGATGAGATCCGCCTTGTGTGGGTGATGTCCTCGAGGGGGTTGGCGTCCAGGACGATGAAGTCGGCGCTCTTTCCGGCCGCCACTGTTCCTAGATCATCCCAACCCATGAGCTCTGCGGAGCTGCTGGTGGCCGCCACGATGACGTCGGCGGTGGACAGTCCCGACCTCACCATGTCCTCCATCTCCTGGTGGGGCGCCCACGCGGCACTCCCATCGGTGCCGAACGCGATCTTCACGCCGACGGCGCTGAGCCTTGCCAGATTCCGGCCCTGAATCCCGAAAGCCTCCTGGGCAGCTGGGCGATCTACGGAAGCTGCCTGCATCTGCTGCAACTCGGCCGACGGTACCGTTCCGCTCAACCACTCGAGGTCGAGCGCCACTCCCGGGCTAGGGAGATTCGGTACCAGGACCACGTTCGGACGCTCGGTCCAGAGCGCCACCAGCTCGTCGTCGACGTCCAGGTCACGGATGCCGTGGGCAAACACATCGACCCCGGCGCGAAGGAGGCCCTTTGCATCCTCGAGGGTGAAGACGTGAGCGGTGACCATCAACCCGTGCTGGTGGGCTTCGTCGATGATCGCACCGTAGAGGGCGGGGGAGAGCTTGTCGTATTGGCCGCTGCGATCATCGACCCATATCTTGACGATATCGACCTCTTGGGCGGCCAGCTCCTGCACGGCGGCGCGCGCCTCTTCCTCGGAGGTAACCCAGAAGGGGACTTCCGACCGCCCGGGCTCCGGCGACGTGATCCCTCGCCCGGCGGTACGAGACCGGGCGCCGTCGGGCACGATCTCGTCCCGCATCTCGAACGGCGCGTCACCGCTGTCGTGGCCGAGGCTGACGACGGCGCCGGCCCCGTAGTACGCCACGTGCTGGAGCTGAGAGGTGCGTTCGGATCGCTCGGGTGCCAAGTGCATGTGCGCGTTGACGATCGCTGGCATGACGGTGTTGCCGCTGAGATCGACACGGGTGGCACCGGTGGGAATCTCGACGTCCGCCGGCGTGCCGACGTCCGTGAAACGGTCGTTCTCCACCAGGAACACCGCGTCCTCGATCACTGCGCCATCTCCCGTGATCAGGCGCGCTCCATGGAACGCGGTTACCGCCGCGCCCCCGCCATCGTCCGGAGCGGCGCAGCCGGTCATCAGAACCGCCGTAACGCAGAGCCACGCGGGCATGGCGGTTAAGACACGGGTCAGCTTCTTGCCTCGGCGCATGTGGGTTCTCCGGCATCGGGGTGATTGATAACGTGGGACGCTACCATTCGGGCACAGCTTTCATCCTCCACGAAGGGTACGTGAAGATGCTCAGCCGATCGATCATCGTCCCGGGCACGTTGCTCGCGCTGGTCGCCGTCGCCGCCGTTGCGCGCGATGGATCCGGCGGGCAAGCAGACACCGCGGTCGAGATGCTCGCCAGGGTTCCGCGCCAAGGTGATTTGCGTGTGTTGGTGTGGAATGTCCAGCGCGGCGCGAACGGGTTCACGCGAGGGCCTGAGAAGACTCTCGCCGTTGTCCGTTCGGTGCAACCCGACGTTGTGCTGCTGCAAGAGAGCTACGACATCGACGGTGGTCGGCCGACGCTCGGTCGCTGGCTGGCGACCGAGCTCGGTTGGAAGGCCTGGCAGGGAGGAAGCCGACACCTCTGCGTGCTTACGCGGTTCGAGATCGAGGAGACGTTTTTCCACCATGATTGGCATGGCGTCGGTGCGCGTATCGTCGACGATCGGGGACGCGCGCTCGTCGTATACTCGATCTGGATCGACTCCGCCGTGTACATGCCGTATCACCTGCGCGACGAGCCCGACGTGTCCGACGAGTCGCTGCTGAAGGACGAGGCCGAGCGGTCCGGGCGGCTGCGACAGGCAACGGCGATCCTCGAACACCTGGACGCTTCGGGCCACATGGCGGCCGACGTGCCGGTGCTCGTCGGCGGTGACTGGAACTCTCCATCACACCTGGATTGGACCGTCGACGCGGCGAAGGTCTTCCGGTTCCGTCGGGCGCTCGACCTTCCGGTGAGTCGAGCGATGTCGGATGCAGGGTTCGCCGATGCTTTTCGCCAGTTGCATCGGGATCCGGTTCAGACTCCTGGCATCACTTGGTCACCGTTGTTTCGTGGAACCGCCGACAAGCCCGAGACTGCCGATCGTATCGACCGGCTCTACATCCATCAGCCCGCGGGTGGAGGGCGGCTACGACCGATCGCAGCCACCGTCATCCCGCTGGTTCTCGAGGATGCGTCGATCCCCCAGGCGGGGCGTGTCTTTCCGAGCGATCACGGATCCCGCCGGCGCAGGCCGGTAGGATGAACCCGATGTTCTTCTGGTCGACCCGGGGCCGCCGTTGGACGCTCGGCGCATTCCTCATCGCTCTGGCGCTCACAGCTACGTGGGGTTGGCTGGACGCCCGCTTCGGAATGCAGACCGGTCTCCGCTACGCCGTCTATCAGCCCGGAGAGGAATCCAGCGGTACGCCGCTGGCCGTCGGCATCGTCGGACTTCCCGCCCTCCAGGGCGAGGGCGTCAGCGAGCTCCGCCCCACTGTCGTGGCCCTGGCCGCCGGGTTCGCTGTTCTGGGGACGATCCCACCGCTGCTCGAGTTCGCCGAGCACGCCCGCGATTGGGGCGTTCGCAGCGGAATAGCGTCAGGAGACGATGAGGATCGCCTCCCCCGATGCAGCGCTGATCCCGCATGCGTTGATGGCGCGCACCCGCACAAAATACGTGCCGGATGCGACCCCGTCGGCCACGAATGTGGTGGCCGAGTTGCCGGTGTTGATGATGGCCAGGTTGGACTGCCCCGCCGCCGATCCCGCTTCGATCCTGTACGAAGTGGCGTTCTGACCGGGCCCTGGCGTCCACCTAAGGGTTACTCTGGAGCCGTTGGATGATGCGGTAAGGCCGCCCAGTACACCGGCCGTCGCCGTGCATACGTTCGTGCCACCGCCAACGGTGACTACTACGTTATCGGACTGCGCGCTCGTGCCGACCACGTTGACCGCCCTCACGGTGATGTTGAAGGTCGCGTTGCCAACATTCGTGGCCGTGAACGACGTGCTGGAATTACCGGTATTGAAGTCTGCGAGATCGTTGCCGAAGGGAACGGAGCCCGCCTGGATCCGATAGGAGGTCGGCGTACCTCCGGAGGCGGGCGCGTTCCAGCTCATGGTTACGGTCGAGTTGTTGACCACCACTTGCAGCTGTCCGGGGGAACCCGGGGCCGTCGTTGCGCTATCAGCGCCCTCCGCCGGCAGCGCATTGATTGCGTTGAACACCAGGCCGCCGAGAAAATCGTAGCCGCCGGGTGTCGGGTGTGTGTGATCGGCGAACAGATCACCGCGCCCCACGAACGGGCCGTGCGCATCTACCAAGCTCGCACCTGCGGCGGCCGCCGCCGCGGGGATCCGGGCATTGAGAACGTTTGTGGCGGCGTTGTCGCTGCCGCCGAAGCCTTGTTCGTCGCGCGGCAGGACGTTCGCGATCAGGGTCGTTGCTCCGAACCCCACGGCGAGGGTCGCCATTTGCTGGAGATTGAACGCCGTCAGCGAAGCGGCGAGCCCCTGGCTGACGTCGTTCGTTCCTTCCATGATTACCGCGCCATTGGCAGCGGTGCCAGAGAGCGTTCCAGCGAAGCGGTTCAGGCCGGCTGGCGTCATCTCGCCGCCGACCCCGCGGTTGAAGACTTGAGCCCCCCCGGGAGCGCTGCACCGAGCCGCCACTGAAGGTTTGCTGGGTAGCCCGGATCGATTACGGGTATGCCACCGATGAACGTGTAGCCCTCGGTGATGCTGTCGCCGAAAGCCAGCCAGCGGTTTGCCGAGGAGATCTTGGGCACGAGCGGTGGTGGGAACGAGCTCACTGGCGCCGCATCGTCGGTCAGCCCAAGGACTACCTGAAGCTCAGGCGCGCGATCTCGGAACAGGGCGCCGGCACTCTCGGCCACAGTCACGCCACCGCGCAGGTTCGTCCATCCCAAACGGAGTCGGCCGTCGGCACTGGCTGCGGCGGCAATATTGGCGTTGGCAGACAGCACTAGATCGCGGGGCCGTTGCCACGAATCCTCGACAAGGCGACTCCACCGCAGGATGCTTCGCGTCGATGCTGGAGAGTTCTCGGGCTCCACCCAAACCAAACTCAACTGCCCCTCGCTGGCCAGCGCCACCGGAGAGCTGCCAGCGCGGCGTGAGATTCTACGGGGCGTTTCCCATCCTCGCCGGGGATGCCCGACGGCAGCTTCCGTCCAGTAGCTGTGCTGCCTGAAAGAGCTCCACGCGATGACCCAGCGATCGCCACTCACGGCGATGCTCGGCGAGACATCGGGCGTTTCGTCGTCGGTCAGCGCACGCGGATTACTCCACCCTGCTGGTCCGCGCCAGCTGACCCAGATCTCGGCGTGTCCACCGTCATCGGCGGCCCAGGCGACAGCTGGCAACCCGCCATCGTCGACGGCAATCGCCGGCGCCATGGGCTCCCCGCTCGGTTGCGGCAAACGCTCGGGCGCGGTCCAGCCGTCACCCGCTCGGCGCGAGGCGTAGAGCCCCGCGCGCCCGCTGCTGCCGACATCCTCGGACGCAATCCACACTGCCCACATAGCCTCGCCGCCGGAGGCCAGCGCTGGGTGGCGATTGTATTGTCCAGCCGAAGGACCACGCTCGGTCGCTAGCCAGCGCGCTCCGTCAAACTGTTGCGCCCAGAGCCGGCTTCGCGAGGGGCCAGAGCGCGACGCGATGACCCAGGTCGACCCATCGGCTCGAGCGGCGCCCGCCGGTTGGCCGTCGTCACCGGACGCCGCCGGACCAAGGCGTTGCGCGGGCATCTCTGGTGGCACGGCCGCATACACGCCGGCGCCCACCGGGCCATCGGTAGATCGCCAAACCAGCGCCGCCGCGCGGCCCGTCGTCATCACGGGGCGCCCTGCGATCAACCGTTCTCGGAGCTCTTGCCCCGAGGCCAGCCCGGCACCGACCCCCGGCGCCAATAGGCCGAGTATCACCAAGCACGCTAGCCGCAGTCGCCGACACCGCAAGCGGCGCGTGGTCTGCACCACACCGAACGAAGGCGCGTTCGTGCTTTGGCGGGTGCGACTCATCGGTGTTGGCTAGCGCAGAGATAGGGTTCGCAGAGGGGACCGGATCGGGCGGGGGAACTCCCGGCGGACCCGGATGCTACTGAGAGTCCGGGCGTCTGGCAAGAGGGGTCCATATCCAGAACTGCGGGGCGGAGACGGGCCGGTCTGGAGCGGACTACGGCGGCCAGGTACGCCCTCAGCAGCGCAGGGATCGACATCGAACCATGCCTATCGGAGCCGGAGCATCCTGTTCAGAATCAACGCTCAGCAAGCCTCATCTCGAGCCGACTTCGAGCGTGGATGAGTGGCTCAGCTGGGCTCTACCGCTGCGAGCGCACCGCTGCGGTCAGACGTTTGAATCGAAGCCGACTCATCGTTGATCGACAGGAACGAAGGCTCGCTGATCGAGCCCTGCGTAGACTTGCCGTGGACGCGCGATCCTCTGGTCGGAATCCAGCAGCATCTCCTGCCATTGGGCCAGCCAACCGGCGGTGCGTGGGATGGCGAACAGCACCGGAAACATCGCCGTCGGAAACCCCATCGCCTGGTAAATGATGCCGGAGTAGAAATCGACATTGGGATAGAGCTTACGGGAGATGAAATAGTCGTCCTCCAGAGCGATCCGCTCCAGTTCTAACGCGATCTCCAGCAGAGGGTTCACGCCGGTGACCGCGAAGACCTGGTGAGCTAGCGTCTTGATCACCGCGGCTCGCGGGTCGTAGTTCTTGTAGACGCGGTGACCGAACCCCATCAGGCGCCCAGCGTCACCCGTTTTCACCTTCTCGACGAAAGCGGCAACGTTCTCCCGCGCACCGATCTGACTCAGCATGCGTAGAACCGATTCGTTGGCGCCGCCGTGAAGAGGTCCGTAAAGCGCCGCCGCTGCCGCTGCCGTGGCAGAGAAGGGGTCGGATTGAGAACTTCCCACACCGCGCATGGCGCTGGTGCTGCAGTTCTGCTCGTGATCAGCGTGCAGGATGAAGAGCACTTCCACTGCCTTCTCCAGGATCGGATCCGGTTCGAACTTGGCGTCGGCGACGTTGAACATCATGCCGAGGAAGTTGCCGACGTAGGAGAGGTCGTTGTCGGGGTAGGCGTACGGAAGGCCGCGGCTGTGTCGGTAGGCAAAGGCCGCCAGGGTC
This sequence comes from Acidobacteriota bacterium, assembly GCA_965205505.1. Taxonomy (GTDB): domain Bacteria; phylum Acidobacteriota; class UBA890; order UBA890; family WLXD01; genus DASCOT01. The sequence goes on along the minus strand of CBDBHB010000008.1, from coordinate 314,647 downwards.
GGTATTTTGGCGATGAGTCTCGAGATCTGTTTCTGGCGAGCCGCTTCGTCAAAGACGTCCTTGGCTCCCGGGTAGAACGTAGAGAGGGCGCCGACCGTGCTAACCAGCATTCCCATCGGGTGGGCGTCGTAGCGGAAGCCATCGATGAATTTCTTGATGTTCTCGTGCAGCATCGTGTGGTGGGTAATGTCCCAGATCCACTCGTCGAGCTCTTTGTTGGTAGGCAGCTCGCCATTCAGTAGCAGGTAGGCGGTCTCGAGGTACGTGCTCTCGCTCGCTAGCTCATCGATGGGATAGCCCCGGTAACGCAGGATCCCCTGCTCACCGTCGATGAAGGTGATCGTGCTACGACAAGAAGCGGTGTTGCCGAAACCCGGATCGTATGTGAGGAGCCCGAAGTCATCTTCGGAGGCCTTGATCTGGCGCAGATCGGAGGCGTTGATGGTCGCTCCGTAGGTAGCATAGGTCCCATAGTGGATGGGTATCTCGAAGATTTTTCCGGTGCGGTTGTCGGTGATCGTCAAGCTGTCCTGACCCATGGGCTTCCTCCGTTTGCGGGAAGCGCCTCAAGGCGTCGCCTCCAGATCGTCACCGTACACGTAGTGCCGGGCCTCGTGTCAATGAGCATCGTCGATGAGGGCCGACGCCCGAGGCGGCCGGTCCCGCCGCCACACGGAAGGCTGGGCCGATATGGGTCTTCGGCAGAGATTGGGACGGGCGAGCAGCGCTGATCTCGAAGATCCAGCGATCAATCCAGATTCAGTGCCCGGACGGGGTCGACTCGTGCCGCTCGGCGCGCCGGCAGCCAAGCCGCCAGTGCGGTGATGGAGGCAAGTACGGCGACGACGAGGACAAACGACATCGGATCGGCGGGGCTTACCCCGTAGAGGAACGAGCGCACCGCGCCGGAAAGCAGCAGGGCGCCGCCAAGTCCGGCAGCGACTCCGGCGACCACTGGAACGAACACGCCACGCGCCACCATCCCGACGATGCGATGTCGATCCGCACCCAACGCCATGCGGATACCGATCTCGCGGGTACGTTGGCTGACGCTGTGTCCGACCACCCCGTAGATCCCGACCGCCGACAGCAGCAGCGCCAACAGCGCAAAGACGCCCAGCAGTGCTGCTCCCATACGTTGCGGCATCAGCACTGTCTGCCGGAGAGAATCGAAGGTCGATGCCTGCAGGATGGGCATGTCGCTGTCGAGCTCCAGTAGCTGTTGTCGGAGCGTTGCCATGGTGGTCTCTGCGCGCTGGGTGCGCACTAGCAGGGTAATCGGCCGATCCGCCGCTCGGCTTCCGGTCATCGGCATGTAGGCGAACGGATAGTCGTCGGTGAGCATGCCGTCGTCCCACTTGGTGTTGGTCGCGATCCCCACGACTCTTGCGCTCTGCTCGCCGCCGAAGAACCGCATCGTGCCGCCGACAGCAGAACGTCCCGGCCACCATCTGTCGGCCATGTCCTGATTGATCACCAGCGCAACGGGAGCGCCCTCCACCAGGTCGCCCTGTTCGAACACACGCCCGGCTACCAGCGGCAGTCCGAGAGCGGTGAAGAAATCTGGCGTGACGACGTTGTACTCGAGCCGCAGCTCTTCGTCTGCTGCGGGTTGGTAGTCGACGACCGAGTCGAGCATGGTAGCCGTGCCTCCGGTCATCAACGGTACCCGTGCGGCGGCCGCAAAGGAGACGACTCCGGGGGTGGTGATCATCCTCTGCTCGATCTTCCTGCAGCAGCGCCTCAGCATCCCCGGCCCCATACTGCAACAGCGACAGATCGATGGTCGTGAGCACCAGATCATTGTCGCCAAGGAAGCCGAGATCAACATTGAGCCCGGCTTGCAACGCCCGCAAGAAGAGGGTGGCACCCACCAGCAGAACCAGCGATACGCCGACCTGTACTGCGACTAACCCGCCTCGAACCCACGCAGAACGCAGCGTGGTCGTGCGCACACCGGCGGCCAGCGCCTGCATGCTGTTGCTTCTGCCGCTGCTCACTGCCGGTCCGATGCCGAAAAGCATGCCCGTCGTCACAGCGAGGGCGAACGTGAACAGGAGCACGGGCACGTTGAGGCCGGCCTGAAGACCAGCGATATCGATTCGTCCCGGAAGTTGGTAGCCGGCAAGGGCAACCAGCAGGAACGGTCCGAGCGCCAAGCCGGCGATGCCGCCGAGCATGGACAGCACCAGGCTTTCGGTGAGCGTCTGACGGATCAACCGACCGCGTCCCGCACCGATGGCGGCGCGGATGGCCAATTCCTGTCGCCGGTTCGCAGCGCGAGCGAGTTGTAGGTTGGCGAGATTGGCACAGGCGAGGAGCAGGGTCAGGCCGACGACAACCAACAACAGCAGCAGAAAACGCGAGAAGCTAGCCTCGCTGGCGATCGGCAAGATCAGCCGATGGGCGTGATCTACGGTTATTCGGCGCGGTCCCCGCGCGTCCGGGTCTTCGGCGGCGAGCTGATCCGAGATGGCTGACATCTCGCTGCGCACCTGCTCGAGGGTCGAGTCGGGAGCCATGCGTCCCACCAGCTGACCGATCCAACGAGAATTACGCCGGCTGAAGCGCGAGTCGTCCACCACGAAGCCGGAGGCCATGCTCGGGCCCACCAGCAACGGAATATAGATGTCGGGGCCGTCGCCGACGGTGATACCGCGGAAGCTCTGGGGCCCCACGCCGATAACTTCGAACGGGTTGCCGTTCAGGCGGACGGTACGGCCGACGACGGTGTTGTTGGCGGCAAAGTGATCACGCCACAGGTCGTATGACAGTACCGCAACGGCCGCTCCACCAGGCACATCGTCGCTCGGTGATAGCAGTCGCCCCAGCCTGGGTACGACGCCGAGCAACGGAAAGAGGTTCCCGGTCGACAGCTGCACTGTAACCACGCGGCTCCCAGCGTCGTCGCCCAGGCTCGCGCGTTCCATCGTGTACGCGCCGAGATCTGTGAGAGTCGACGATCGCTCTCGGTAGTCGACGATGTCGGGGTATGAGGAGGAGCAGCGTGGATCGCCCCGCCGGCAGGTGGTCCACAGGGCCACGAGGGTGCCCGGATCCTCGACCGGAGTGGCCTGCAGCAATGTTGCTTGCACGAGGCTGAAGATCGCCGTGTTCGCCCCGATCCCAAGTGCCAGGGTTGCGACGATGACCGCCACGGTGGTCGGGCTCCGCTGCATCTGGCAAAGCGCGAACTTCACGTCCTGAACCGAGTGTTCGAACATTTGACGTGTCCTGCGTCGGCGCCACGAGCGGCGCGAGTGGCGGCGGCAGTAACGGCGGGTACCCTCGAGGTCGCCGAAGGCGCGCAGCGCACGGCGGCGCGCTTCCTTAGGGGACAGGCCGTGGCGCTCGTGCTCTTCGGCACGGCGGGCGAGGTGGAACTCGAGCTCCTCGTCGACCGCGTCGCGAGGCCGCGGGTCATTCATGGTGCTACTGGGGATCGATGACCTTGGCGACGGCGTCAACGTAGCGCTGCCAAGCGTCGGTTTCGGACTCCAGAACTTCGGCGCCTTGCGGCGTTATTCGGTAAAACTTGGCGCGGCGACGTGACTCCGACATGCCCCATTCGGCATCGATGAGCGCACGAGCCTCCAAACGATGCAGTGCCTTGTAGAGCGCCGCGTCTTCTACCTCGATCTCACCGGCCGTTCGTGAGCCGATCTCTTGGGCGATTGCGTAGCCATGCAACGGGGTGCTGCGCACAGCGGTCAGAATCAAGATGTCGAGCGTTCCTTGCAACAGGCTCAAGGGAGCTACTCCGGCGGGGTTCTTTCTTACCTAACCAAGTGAGGCGAACATACCTCACCAGGTGAGGTAGCGCAACCGGAAGAACAACCGACGGCCTGCTCGTAGAATAGGCTCCGGGAGCCGACCGTATGCGGGTACTCGTTGTTGAGGATGAGGCCGATCTCGCCAGGCAGCTGGCGGAGGACATTCGGTCGGGGGGCTATTCGGTCGATCTCGCGTCGAACGGCGAGGAGGCACTCGAGCTAGCCTGCATGCAGACCCACGACGCGATCGTCCTGGATTTGGGGCTTCCAGGAATCGATGGCCTGCAGGTGCTCGAGAAGCTGCGCGCGGAGGGAGTGGCAACACCGGTCCTCGTGCTCACCGTGCGCGGCCGATGGTACGAGAGAGTGGCGGGGATAGACGCGGGTGCGGACGACTACCTCCCCAAGCCGTTTCGCATGGAGGAGCTTCTCGCGAGGTTACGGGCGCTACTGCGACGTTCTGCAGGACGTGCGTCGCCGGTGCTCCGGCACGGGGCTGTGACTCTCGATACGGGGTCGCTCAAGGTCAGGCTCGAAGGCGAGCGCGTTCATCTGACCGCGTACGAGCTCAAGGTGCTGCGCTACCTGCTGCACAATCAGGGCCGGGTGGTGTCGGTGTCGGAGCTCGTCGAGCATGTCTACGCGCAGGATTGGGAGCGCGACTCCAACACCATCGAGGTGTTCATCGCCCGGCTGCGCCGGAAGCTGGGCCGCGATCTGATCCGCACGCTGAGTGGCCTGGGCTATCAAGTGCCCGAGCAGACGGGTTCTGACCACCCGGGCGCTGGACTCGCTCGAGGCCGCACGGTGTGAACGTGAGGAGCCTGACGCGCGCCACCACACTCCGTTCCGCGATCATTTCCGGTGGCCTGCTGTGGGCCGTCGGCGCCTTGGCGCTCGGCGCCGTGGGTTTTCTGGAAGTCGAAGGCTTTTGGGTCGGCGTTATCTGCCTGCTGGCGTTCGGCTTGATGCTGGGCGGTGCCCTCCGGGTCGCCGCGAGCCTCCTTCCACTGACTCGACTGGGCCAGCGCCTGGCGCCGGTGCGGGACGGATCGGCTGCCCGGCTCGAAGGCGAGTATCCGGCAGAGGTGCATCCCCTGGTGGACGAGGTCAACGACCTGTTGCGGCGCAATCAAGAGGCCCTTCGGCGATCGCACCTGGAAGCAGACAGCTTGGCGCATGGCCTGAAGACGCCGCTGACAATTCTCACCAACGAGATCGAGCGGCTGCGAAAGGACGACCACCCCGCAGCCGAGGGCCTGCGCGAACAGGTCGAGGCAATGAGCGACCGAGTGACGCTGCACTTGTCCAGGGCCAGTGCCGCCGCGGCCCGGCTCGCCCAGCCCCCCACAGGGTCCTGTCCCGTCGCTCCGAGCGTCGATCGGCTGGTGCGTGCGATGCGCCAGCTGCACGTCGGCCGCCGGCTCGAGATTCGTTGCGAGGTGCCTCCGGACCTGAACTTTCATGGCAATCCGGAAGATCTCGAGGAGATGCTCGGCAACGTGCTCGAGAACGCTTGCAAGTGGTGTCGAGGTAGCGTCGAGGTGCGGGCGCATGCCGCCGAGGACAGGTTGCTCATCGTCGTCGAGGACGACGGACCGGGGCTCAGCGAAGCGGTGCGAGACCAGATATTGGCCACCGGGCAACCCGAGTCGGCGCACAGCCGGCGTCGTGGCGTCGGGCTTCGGATCGTCAAGGCCCTGGTCGAGCTATACGGCGGCGGGCTGAGGCTGGACGGGTCAGCGAAGCGCGGCCTGCAGGTGACCCTCGAATTGCCCGCAACAGGTACCGCATAGAGCGCTGGCACCCTCAGCGTGCGCTCGGCAGCGCGTTCAGCCCCTGTTCAGCGCTGATCGTCCACACTCGCCGGATGAGTGAGGACCATGGAATGAGTCGTTCTGCTGTTGAAACCGGCTACGAAGGCCGGAGATGGGTCGTCTTGGCGACGGTCGCCGTTTTGCTCTGGCGGGCGACGGCACTGCTGTGGCCGTCCTCGCTGGTCAGCATACCCGACAGCCTTCGTCTGCCGATCACCTTGCTGGGAGTGCTGTTTCTGGTGTGCGGGGCGGCGGCGTGGAGGCTGCGTCCCGGACGATTCACGGTCGTCCTACTGCTGTACGGCGTGGGTGGTGGAATCCACTGGGGTGGAACCATCGGCGCCGCGCACGCCGGGATCGAGCTCAGCCTCCTCTTCGTGTACCTGGGATTCAGTGCACTGGCCGAGGCCGCATTCTTGCACCTTGCGCTGATCTTTCCGAGCGGCGGGTCGGTGGCACGAGTTGTCCGGGTCGCGCTCTATGCGCCGCCGGCCGTTGCCTGGCTGGTGGCGGCGATCGCAGGCATGGTTCCGCAGGCGACGTTGCAGATCATCGGCGGACTCGTGCTGCTGATCGCCAATCTGTTTTCCGTCTTGGCGGCCGTCGTTTTTGTTGTGCGCCTAGTCCGCGCCGATCGCGCCGTGCGTTGCGCCGCGCACCTGCCGTTGGTCGTGGCTACCATGTGGACCGCCGGCGTCATCGCTGAGCTCGGCTCGCGGGGGCTGCTATTCGGACAGCCGCAGGCATGGAACCTGCTCTTGGGAGCGATCCCGATCAGCCTGGCCATCGCGCTCGTATCCCGCGCCTCGGACTCGCCGTTGGCGGCTAGCACGACTCGTCAACAAGGCGCCAGCGGGGCTTCATCGGCCCTCCGGTTCTCGCTCCTTCAGGTGGTCGCGTTGCCGGCCCTGCTGACAAGTTGCGGCGGGCCCGCAACGCCCCCCGCCGATTTCACCGGAGAGACCCTCACTGCCCTCTACGTAACCGACGTTCGAAAGAGCACGACCTTCTACGAGAGCCTCGGCTTCGAACATCAGTACTACTACGACTACCAGGAAGACAGCTACGAGCTGTCGTGGGACAGACCCTATTCTCCCGAGTATGCAGAGCTTCTGAGCGCGGGACGACGCCTCGCGCTGACCACATCGGACGACGCCGAGCCAGTTTACGGAGGCGGTGTGCGCCACTACTTCATGGTGGACGATGTCGAGAGGCACTTCGCGAGAGCGACGGCGAACGGCCTCGTACCCGAGCCCAACGAGGTCGAGATTCGGCCGTGGCTGCACTTCTTCACCATCTCCGATCCGGATGGGCATCAGATCGTCATCGCGCAGAAGAACGAGCCCTACTACGAGGACGTCCGAAGGCGGCTTCGAGAAAAGCGTCCTGAGTAAGGACACTAGCAGGCCGTGGTGAAAGTGTGGTGGGTCTGGCGACAGGGACTTGCGAAGTGGAGGCAAGGAGAGAGGAGGAGACGATGGTAACCCCATCGTTGACGAGGAACGACGCAGCATACGCGCGCAACCCCCTGTTGCCCGAAGGGTTACGGCGATTTGGGGCCATTTGCGGCGTTGGCCTTCCTCGACGATGGCTAGGGCATCGCCTGTGTCAGGCCGCCTTGCACCTGGCCCCAACTCGCCGTAACCAGACCCACCACACTTTCACCACGGCCTGCTAGGGGGGTCGGGCGAGCGCCCGTCTCAGGAACGCTGTCTCAGCTGGTGGGCGAGGACGTGTCGCCGCGACCTGTAGAGCGATGCGAGGCGCCGTTCAATCGCGGGGCCTATGGCGATACCGGCGGCGCCTGCGGCGGCGATGGCAACGAGGCCCCCGATCTCCGAAGAGATCGCCGCGAAGCTCAGCAGAAGCGGAATCGCTACGAGAACAGCGGTCCCCAGCGACGATTCAACGGCGCTGGAGCTTCCTTCCTGGGAGAAGAAAGAAGATTCGTAGGGGTCGATTCGCCGAGAGTTGCTGAGGGAGATCCACACACAAACCGGGGGCACACAGCCAATATTGAAGATCGCGAAGCTGGTCACGACGAAGAGTCCACCGTCGATGATTGCGGTGAACAGGAGCGCTGCGAGCGCGTACTGCATGAGCACGAGTGATCGAAGGCTCACGATTTGCCCGCGGATGACGTCGCGCTCGTCGCGCTCGGCGTACGCCAGAAGGTCATAGAAGCTGCTCTGCCAGCTCAATCCCAGCTGCCCGACGAAAAAGGCCAAGCTGCCGCTGCTGTAGAACCCTGCGAGGACGCCCATGCCGATGAGCTTGTTGTCGCCGTAGCCGGGGTTGAGCCAATAGATGAAGACAGCGGCTCCGGTCATCACGGCGCCGCCCAGTATGGTGGTCCGGGCCTTGGGAACCCGGGCAAGCAGGCAGAGCAAGAGCGCTGCGGAGCGAGTTGCGGGGTTGGCCGATCTCAACAAATGAACCGCGAAGGGCCACGGCCGCCGACCGTCGGTCATGGCTACGGTATCCAGATAGGTCGACTCTGCAAGGCTCAGGTACGCCGCCCAAACAGCTGCGCCCAGGGCCGCGAGCCCCGTTGAGATTGCCGCCGTTGGAGATGTCTCTGCCCAGGCAAAGTAGGCGCTCGAGAGATTCGATAGCCAGCCCAGCGATGCCGCCGCGAGACCCAGCCCCGTAAGAATCACGTAGCCGACGGACCTCCGAAAGAGCCATGTTCTCAGTGTGTGCACAGCGAGATCGCCAACGATCCAGATTGTGGCCAGCGCAATGAACCAGCTCGGTGGCACCTGCCGACTGCTCCCCGTTGCCAGCTGGGGCGCAATCAGCAAACCGCCGGCGAACAGACAGACAATCAACGCGTACCTGTTGAACAGTGATCGGACGATCACGAATCCCGTCAAACTGCGGCGCGAATGGGCCAATGCCACATATGGAAGCGGGTTGAGTGCGACGCCGCGGTCGAAGGCCACACGAACGGTTGTCAAGATCGTCAAGAACGGTAGGGCGTACTTGGAAAGAAACGCGATTCCGTCGATTCCAAGCTCAGATGTCGCCTTAACCCACACCAGCCCCAGTGCGAAGCACATCCCGACGAGTGGAAGCAGCAGCGCGGCCAGGCCGATCCGGATGACGAGGCGTATTGCGTTGAAACCGACGCCTCGGCGAATACGAGTAGCCTCGTGCCGCAGGAGCGATTCGATCAACCATCGCCTCGCAAGACGCTGTCGCCAGACCCACCACCCTTTCACCACGGCCTGCTAGGCGTTCCGGATGAAGTGCCGGCGCAAGCTGGCTTGGGTGTGCTCGGTCTCGTCCCAGGTAATGCGACCTTCCTCCAACAGGAGGACGCGGTCTGCGATGTCGGCAACGTACTCGAGGTTGTGGCTCGACACGATGTGCGTGGCGTGCGCTGATGCGTGGCGTGTCTTGAGCTGGCGTATGAGTGACAAGCAAGATGGCGGATCAAGGTTGGCAAACGGCTCGTCGAGTATCAGGATCGGCGAGTTAGCCAACAGCGCACCAGCGATGCCGATTTTCTGGCCCATACCGGTGGAGAGCTGGCGGATCAGCTTCGTCGACCCGACGAAGCCGATGAGGTCGTCGAGCTCTTGTCTGGCGGTGGAAATCTCATCCGTCCTCAATCCGAAGGACCGGCCGACGAACGCCAGGTACTCCTCCGCCGTCAGATAGGGGATCAGAAAATCCTCGCCCAGGTACCCGCTTACCAGGCCTTGGCGCCGTGCCTGCTCCGGCGAGAGAAGACCAAAGGTGGTTGTTCCGCTGGTTGGTCGGACCAGATCGAGGAGTATCCGCAGCCAGGTGGTCTTCCCGGCGCCGTTCGGACCAACGACGGCGACCCGTTCGCCAGGCTTGATAACCAGATCGTCGATGCGCAGTACCTCTCGCCTGCAATAGGTCCGAGATAGGTCCGTACAGCGAAGCGTCGTGTCTGCCCGAGCGATGACGCTCATGCGATGAGCACGCCACGGGCCAGAAGGACAGCCCCGACAGGTACCAGCACGCTCACCACGCCCGTAATCATCGTGACGCCGTGGACGCGCCGCGCCGCGGCTATCACCCAGCCGAACAACAGCACCTGCGCCGCGTTGTTGAGTGCTCCGTACCAACGTAGCCGCGCGCGTAACGGAGCCCCGATCATCTCACCCGACTCTAGGGCCGCAGAGATCTGAGGTGAGATGTCGATCACCGCCACGAGTGTGATCAGTGTCGTCAGGAAGTAGGGGAGATAACCGTAGCCAGCGCATACTACGAAACGACCGTAAGCGCCGCGGCCATCCATGACCAGGCAGATGATGTGAGCGATGGTGGTTATGAGTAGCCAGAAAACGATCGCCAGAGCGCATGTCATCAGTCCGTTGAAGCCCGCGAAGAGCGCCGCCCAGGCCGGAATCACGACAGTGGTGACACTGCTGGCGACGGTCGCTGAGATCTGACCTTGTACGAGCGCTGTGCCAACAACGAGGAGTGTGGATAGCAATCTGTCGGTCCCGTCGTCGAAAGTCACCAGCCGATCCCGGACGCCGCGCTTCGAAGAAGCTCCGCTACGGGCAACGACACGCCTACCTCCAAGGCGGCCGCCGTGACTATCAGCCCCGCCAGTGCGAGCACGACCAGGGCAAGAGTTTGTGGCGTGGGTGAGGTTGGCAGCTCGCTGTTGTTCACAAACGACATCGTCAGGCGAGGGCCGAGGAACCCGACAGCTGCTGAAAGCCACAGCGCGACAAGCTCGAGGCTATGGGGAAGAGTCACTGCGACGAGTGACCGAAGGCCGACATTTTCTCGGTGCGCCTGGGCAAGCGCCATGCCTGTTTGAAGCCCGTTCGCAACGACAGAGCCAAGGGTGCTGATTCCCAAACTGGCCACACCTGCGATATTGATCCCGAAGACCCACAAGTTGCGCTTCAGGATCACCCGGAACGACACGGTGGCTCGCTCTAAGCCGAGCACGGTGGCTGAATCGGAGCTCTGAGCCATCGGGATCGAGTCAATGAGGAGACCTGCCCCGACGGTCGCTGACGCTCCCCAGAGTAGCGCCGCAGTCACTGCAGGCATGGTCAACGATCTCGCTGTTGTAGTTAGAGTTCCACGCCACCCCATGGAATCTCCTCGGGGCGGGCTCACAGGTGATGAGCTCCGCCCCTGAGTCGGATCTGTTACAGACCCACCACACTTTCACCACGGCCTGCTAGAGCCCGTAACCCACGCCCGCGGCGAAACCCGCCGGGCCGCCGAAGACGGCTCCGATGATCGCCGAGTTGATCGACGTCTGGACCGCACCCACGACGCCCACCATGGCGCTCGCCCGTCGGTCCTCCGTCAGGTAAGCGAGCCCGACCCAGAACAAGCTGCTTTGCTCGTTGGCAATCATCGTCGGCGCCAATTCTGTGCCCGCCAGCGAGGACGTCGCGGGTACAGACAGAACCACGAGGCTCAGTAGAAGTACGAGAAAACAGCTAGCAGCACGGCGCTTGGATTCTCGGATCCCGCGCTCCCAAGAAGCTTGGCCCATTCTTACCTCCCAAAACGGGTGAACAAAAACGAGTACTGCTCCCGTTGGAAGGCCATGCAAGCGGCGTTTCAGGCGGTCGCCTCTCCGGTACCCTCGAGGCTCATGGACAGAGTCCGGGATCGTGAACGAAGAGGGCGTCGAGCCCGATGTCGTTCAGAAGGTGCCGAATGTAGGCCGCTTCATCAATGAAATCGCTCGGTGGAAACGCCTCGAATGCCTGCCAGGCGTGAACGGCGAGGCCCCGGTCGTGAGCCCTATCGACGAGCGTCGGATCGCCGAGAACGAAGGTAAGGAACAGGCTGACGCCCTGAGCGTACCCGGCCACATGGTCGAGCCCCTCGTCGCTCAGGATTGTCGAGCCCGTTCCTCACCAGTAGCTCGTGGAGCTTCCGATCGACGTCGATGCCTCGCTCGAGATAAAAGTCAGGGTCCTTCGTCTCCGGGTAAGTGGTGCCTGGTCGCAGCGACCAGAGTGCCACCGCGACGCAGCCAGTGACCGCCTTCACCATACCCGACGGAAAGCACGACGGAGGACACTACGGACCCTTCGCACATTCCGCCTCCGCAGCCCAGCGGTCAAGTGGGGCCGCATCTGGCCGTCCGCTCGCTCTTCGCTCGAGATGAGGTCGTGTGTGCCCTCACACCCGCGATGTAGTGTAGTGACGCAGAGCCTCGTCGCCGCCACACGGTCCCGGAAATCTCTCGTCGTGCACAAGCCCAGACTCGTTCTTGTCGTCTGCATTGCGCTGGTGGTCGGAGCGGGTCCGCGTCTGCAGGCTTCGACCCCGTCTGGCTCTGGTTCCGGAGGAGGCAAGCGCCAGGCTCAGTCCGCCCGAGCTGCATCTGCCAAGGGGGAACCCGGGCGGCCAAAACGGGCCAGGCCAGAATCCGCCAAGCTTGAGCTGGCCACGGACGACTCGGCCAAGACCGAGGCCCCCGCGACGCAGCGGGTGGCCGGGCGGCGTGCGATTCCGGTCCGCATGGTGGCACCGAGCACGCGTGCCAGTTCGTCGAGGGTGCGGCCGACCGGGACCGGGGCTGGCGGCGGCCGTCGAGCGCCTCTGAGCGTGGTTGCGCGGGCACCGAGGAGATACATCCCGGTTCGTATGGTGGTGACGAATGCGCTGAACACTCCGGTTCGGGTCGCCGGTGCTCCGGTCATGGATCCCGGTCGTGTGCCGCCGCTGGCACCAGCTCCGTTCGTTGCGAGCGACCCGCCGGTCGGGCCGCCCCGTCCCGGGTACCTCCTAGTACAGCCGAGCATTCCCAGCGACTCCATCAGGCGCCCGACGGGACCAAGGAGTTTGGCGGCCGTCGTTCCCAGGCTTTCGACTGCCCCGGGAGACACCGGCATTCCCACACCCAGCGCTCCTGAGATGGCGTTCGGAGTGGCGCGACCCCGATCGGCGCGAGCACCCGGTGTGGCGCCCGACCTGACCGTGACACGTACCGTTGAGGCTCCGGTGATGGACGGCATCGTCGACGACGCCAGTTGGGCCCTGGCCGACGTCGCCACCGACTTCCTGCAACGCGAGCCGCGGGAAGGACAGCCGGCGTCCGAGCGCACCGAGGTGCGCATTCTGTACGACGACCAGAACCTTTACGTCGGGCTGATCGCCTACGACACGAACCCGAGCGGTATTCTTGCCAGTGAGCTGCGACGCGACGCGCTTGGCGGCGGCGGAGGGTTTTTCGGCGGCGGTGGAGGTGGCGGCGGCTCGGATGACACGTTCAGCGTCGTGCTGGATACCTTCCACGACGGACGCAGCGCCTTCCTGTTCACGGTCAATCCGCTGGGTGCTCGCTATGACGCCACCATCCGCAACGAAAGTCAGATCAACTCCGAATGGGACGAGGCTTGGGAGGCGGCCGCGCAAGTCACCTCACGCGGCTGGGAGGCGGAGCTGGTGATTCCTCTCAGGATCTTGCGCTTCTCCACCGGCCTGGCCGATTGGGGCGTCGATTTCGAGCGCCAGATCCGCCGCAAGAACGAGCAGGTTGCCTGGAGCAATTACCGGCGCGACTTCCGTTTCATCGCCGTGTCGCAGGCCGGCGACCTGCGCGGCTTCCAGAATCTCTCGGTGACCCAGCGGTTCCGGCTGCGGCCGTACTTCCTTGGCACAGCTACCTCGCTCTTCGAGGATCCCGGCCGTACGAACGACGTCGACGAGCAGTTCGGCATCGACGATCTCAAGATTCAGCTCACCTCGAACTTGACCGCTGACCTGACCTACAACACCGATTTCGCCGAGGTCGAGCTTGACGACCAGCGCGTCAACCTGACGCGGTTCTCACTATTCTTCCCGGAGAAGCGCGACTTCTTCCTCGAGGGCGCCAACAACTTCAGTTTCGGGCCGAGCGGTGGAGGTGGCTTCGGCGCGCCGTTGCTGCGGCTTTTCCACTCGCGCAACATCGGGCTGTCGCCCTCGGGCGTCCCGATCCCGATCGACTTCGGCACTAAGATGACCGGCAAGATCGGCGGCGGCAGCGTTGGCTTCCTCCACGTCCGTACGGACGACTCCGGGTTTGGCACCGGACAGGGGTTCACGGCATTGCGCTGGCGTCAGGACGTGCTGGCCCGGTCGAGCGTGGGTGCGCTGGTAACCAACGTCGAAGGTCCGGACGGGGCCACCAACACGGTTGTCGGCGCCGACGCCAGCTTTACCTTCTTCGACAACCTCAACATCTCCGCTTTCGGCGCCCGGGCTAGCGACGACGATGTCGAGGAAGGTAAGTTCGCCGGTCAGTTCGGCGTCGGCTGGCAGAGCGATCTGTGGCGCGCCAGCTTCGACGTCATCCGCGTCGACCCCGACTTCCGCAGCGATCTGGGCTTCGTCCTGCGCGACGACGTCGTGCAGCGAGCCTTCCGCGGCGCGTGGAATCCACGGCCCGATATCTCCTGGCTGCGGTCGGTGAACTTCGATATCAACTACACGACCTTCCACGACACCAGGGGCGACCTCGTCAGCCGCGAGTCGTGGTACGGCGGCTTCCTCAACACCGAGTCGGGGGACGGCATAGGCGCCTATTACTCGAACACGTTCGAGCGGCTCGACTTTCCCTTCCAGATCCACCCCGACGTGACGATTGCGCCGGGCGAGTACACATTCGACACCCTGTACCTTTTCTATTTCACCTTTGGCGGTCGCTGGATCAGCGTGAGCGGCGACGCAAATATCGGGGAGTTCTACGACGGTACGATTGTCACGGTGTCGCCCGGGCTGACGTTTCGCCTCAGCGAGAGGCTGCTCATCGCCCCCACCTTCAGCTACAACAAGATCGACCTGCCGGGTGGCAGCTTCACGAGCAACGTGCTCAACGCGCGTGCCAGCTACAGCTTTTCGGATCGCTGGCTCACCGACGGGCTGGTGCAGTACGGCAACGTTTCAAACGGGCTCTCGGTGTTCGCCCGGCTGCGCTACATCTACCGTATCGGCGACGATATCTATCTCGTCTACCGTCAGGCGGGCGCCTACGATGGGCTCCGCTTCGGACGCCACGACCGCTCGCTCACCCTCAAGGTCACGCGTTCGTTCGACTGGTAGCCTCAGGCGGAGCCTCGATCTGACGTCGCGAACCTTGATCGCTAGGCGACTGGACAGGGAGCCCTGGAGAAAGCAGTGTCTCGGTGTTCGCAGCCGTGCGTATTCTCCGACACTTAGGAGGGTAGGGTGACCCGACAGCGTCCATCTGGGGAATTGCGGGTGAAGGTCTGGCTCAGAGCGCGTCGGCGGGGGGAGCACACGAAGACCAGGCCCATGGCTCTCCTGTTCCTCATGTTCGTGGCGGGTCCGACGGTCATGGCCGGAGTTCCTCCTCATACGTCCGCTGCGGTGGTGGTTGAAGCCGTGGCGCAAACGACGGTGGTCGGGGGCATCGCCGCTGTGTTCGAGCCCGGATTAGCACTGCAGGATCGCAACGGCGACGATCAGGTCGACTTCGTTTCCGCTCGGATCCTCCTTCCTGACGAGCCGGCTTCCGGCGAGGTTGCCGCTGCTGCTGCGGTTGCCGCGCGGCTCGGCTTGGAGACTGCTGGCCTCAGCTTCCCGCTCGTAGCCCAGGGCAACGTCCCCAGCCCAGGCTCGACTGGCCTGGTCTTTCTCATCGGGGATCACCCCGGAATACCAGAGAGCGTCGCCACACGGATCGCGCGGCTCGGAGAGGGTGAGGGGCTCGTCACGCGCATCGACAGCCTCGTCGTTATCGCCGGCAAGGACCCCGAAGGTACGCAGTTAGCCGCCGAGGCCTTTGCTTCCCGCAGCCCGTACACCTGGAGGGTGATCGGGCGTCAGAACGGCGACATGTATGGGCGGATCGCTGCCCAGGCGGTGAGCTGGCTCGCGGATCAAGGAGTGGCGGTCGAGGCCGGATCGATCTCCTTCGACGAGGTGGTATACGCCACAGGAGCCGCCGAGGCAGCACGTCTCGTCATGACCATTGACGCGGGTGTGAACGCCGCAACGGCCCGCCGAGAGCTCGAGCGGCTACGGGCCCGTCATCTGCAGGGCCTCGATTCCGACCGGCTCAGCTATGCCAGTGTTCGTAGCCTCGTGGTGCGCCTCGGCGACGGCGGCGCCGATGTCGAGCTGCCGCGTCGCGGCGTCCCCGGTCGTGTCCTCAATCCGCCGCGCGTGGTGGCGCAGCGCTTCCAGACCAGCGAGTCGAGCCGGGCGCGTCGGCGAGGTCCTCCCGGCCCGCCCGCCGGCGCGCCGCGCGGACCTGCACGTGGCCGGACGTTCGACCTGACGGAGCTCTTTACTGCCCGGGACGGACTCCTTGCTGATGACGACGGCGATCAGGTTCCGGACGACTCCGACACCATGATCGTCATCCCGGCGGCGCGGGTGCGGGAGGCCGACTACGCGGCCGTCGGTGTTGCCGAGCTCGCCGCGCGCATCGGGCTCGAGTCGACCGGGCTCACCTTCCCGCTGGTGGGATTCGATAGTCAGCTGGAGAAGCCCGACGAGGAGACCAGGCCCCTCGTGTTGATGGGGCGCAACAATCGCTACGTGCGTGAGCTGAAGCGTCAGGGCAAGCTGCGTGGCGCGGTCCCGCGCGCCGGTCTGGGCAGGGTCGAGATGGTGCCGGAAGCCTTCAATGCCAACTCGGCCGTCGTTGTGCACGGTGGCGATCGTGCCGGTGAGGAGGCAGCGTCGGCCTACCTGGCGCGGCGAGCGCCGCACGTCTGGAGCACAGGGCTGGGCGAGGCGAGCCTCGACACCGTCAAGAACACCGTGCGCCGTCTCTTGTCGGCGCGAACTACGGCGGCGCAAGCGGCACTTGCAGCAGAAGAGCTCGAGGGCATCCTCGCAGACCTCGAGGACAAGGAGCTCGAGTCCGTATCGGTAGAGGCGTTCTTCGAGGAGGCGTCGCCGGAGTTCGACGATTGGGTGTTGTCGCAGATCGCCAGCCGGCTCGCTGTTACGGACGTCGAGGTCGGCAGCCGGGCGCGGATGGATCCTGAGGAAGTCTTCACCGACGAGCCCGAGATCGAGTGGGAGGTCGACCATCTCCGACGTGTGTTCCGTGAGCAGGTCGTGTCTGCGATCCAGCCGGGCGACACGGTGTCGCTGGAGGCCCGCGTGAGTGAGGCGCCGGAGCTGCGTGCTGAGCTGGCCGACCAGGTGCGTGCGGAGATCAGCGCTGCGGGCGGCGAGCCCGGCGATATCAGAGTGCTGTCGGCATACAAGCAGGGTCTGTCATGGCTCATGGATCGCGTCGCTCCTGCCCTGGCGGGGCAGAGCGTCGCGGCGCTGGACATCGCCTGGAAACCGTTCCCCGTCGACCCGGACACCAAAGAACGCTTTCAGAACGAACCGAGCGATGGCTCAACGAGCTGTATCCCGCCGACGATGTGCTGGCGGGCTCAATGGGCCTGCCGCTGGACGCCTTCTCCTTTCGTCTCGACGACGCGGGCGACGACATCTACACGGCGACGGCCCGCGACGCGGCCGGCTCGATCCTGTTGCAGGAATCGTTCTCACCCCACGCCTACGAGCGTCCCTACTTCGATGCCTTCCAGGATTACGCCACTGTGACTGTGGCCACCGGTTGGTTGACCGCGCGCGTCGGCGACAACGTCGTCGTCGACGAGCGCATTCCCACCGACTCGGACCGCATCTGGGATTACTTCCAAAGCGACACGCTCGACCGCGTGTACGAGCACATC
The DNA here is from genome assembly GCA_965205505.1 of Acidobacteriota bacterium. Taxonomy (GTDB): domain Bacteria; phylum Acidobacteriota; class UBA890; order UBA890; family WLXD01; genus DASCOT01. Next base: position 297,382 of record CBDBHB010000008.1, on the reverse strand, counting down.
AAGAAAACTACCGGCAACCGGCCGACCGCCGACAAGGCCCCCTTCTTTCACACGCTACGGATCGATTTGCAGGCCTCCGAGCCCGATTTCCGTCTTGGTGTGGATGAGGAGCACGTGTCGGTTCTCGAGTCGCTACACGACGACTTCTACTTCGATGCGCTCGACTTCTTCTACGAGGTGGCGTTACAGGCTTCGGGCGAGGAGTCGGTCTCGCGCTCACTGGCGGCGGGTAACGTGCTGCCGTGGATTCACCCCGAGCGTCGCGGTCAGGCGCCGGCGTTGAAGATCTCGTACGCGGGCTTCGCCTCTAAAGAGGCGAAACTCGTAGTGCGTTATCGCGAAACGGACGACGAGGGCGATGGTGCCGCCGAGGGCGAGACCGCAGAGTCCGAAGCCGAGCCTTCCGCCGAGGATGAGGATGAGGAGACCGGCGGGGAGACCGAAACGCGCACCCTCACACCCATCGAGATCCCGGAGCCCTACCTCTACGCTGTCGACGTCGAGTCGGGCGCCGACACGCTCGAGCGCATCGGCATTCTGGTGCAGCTCGACGACGACGACGAGCTCGCACGGCTCGCCGCGTTGCTCAGCAACCTGGAGCGGCTGCGTGCCGACGGCCTTTTCGCCGACGTCTTCGCGTTCGACGGCGTCGAGCAGGTGTCGGTGCGCATCGAGGCGGAGGGGGCGCTGAGCGAGCGCACTTTTGCTTCGCCGGACGTGGCGGAGCCTGCAACGGTTGTCGAGCCGTACCCGTCGACGGGAGGGCCAGTCGTTACCTGGGATCATGTGATCAGCCCGGACGAGAGCGAGCGCATTGCACACCAGTTGGGCACGCTCGACGCGGTGACCACGTATGTGGCCGGTCATTCGTACCAGGGCCGCCCGGTGTCCGTGATGGAGATCCGGCTACCGATGGAGGCCGACCTGGTGTCGCAGGCGAAGCTCAACGCCTGGAAGCCGGTGCTTTCGATCGTCGGGAGGCAACATGCCAACGAAGTCTCGTCGACGTCGCACATCCTCCGGCTCGCCGAGCTGCTGGCCACTGATCCGAGCTACCGTCGCTACCTGAACGGCATGAACGTCGTGATCCAGCCGGTCGTCAACCCCGACGGCGCGGCGCTCGCCTACGAGCTTCAAAAGCTCACGCCGACCCATTGCCTGCACGCCGGGCGCTACAGGGCCCTCGGGCCCGACGTCCCAGGTCAAGCCAACGAGCCGGACACCCTGGTTACCGAAGCGCATGTGCTGCGCGACGTCAGCGCTCGCTGGCTTGCCGACATCCGACTGAATCCGCATGGCTACCCCTCACACGAGTGGGTGCACCAGTTCGCCAACTACAACCCCAAGTCGTTCCGTTCGTACTGGATTCCGCGCGGCTGGTACACGAGCGTGAGGGTCCCAGAGGATCCGCGACTGAGCGACTACCGCGACGCGGCACGGGCCATGCTCGACTACATCGCCGAGGAGGTATCGCGCGACGCCGAGTCACGTGCCACGAACCTGCGTATCTACGATCGCTACGAGCGCTGGACGATCCGCTGGCAACCGCATGTCTACAATCTCGACATCTACAACGACACGGCGATCTACAACGAGCGCCGCAACGGCGCTGCGTCGCTGGCCCGTGCGCAGCAGCTCGTCAACCCGACGATCTTCTCGGGCGGTACCGAGGCCATGGACGAGACAGCGCAGGGTGACTGGCTCGATCTGGAAACATGGATGGGCTTCGGCTACCTGATGGCCTCGGTCCGCTTCATCGCCGACGCCGAGTACGAGCTGTACCGTCTCGAGGGTGAGACAGGCGCCGGTGTGCGCCTGGCAACCGTCCGTCCTCGGCCGCTACGTGCCGGGCGCGGCGACCAATAGAAGCGACGGTCCTGACCCCGACGCCGTCGCACAGGGGCTCCGTCGCTGCAGGCGAGCATGTGCAATCATGCTGGTTGCTTGCCCGGGTAACATGATCACGTGTTCGACAACAGCTTCTTCAGCGCACACTCCTTCTGCGGAGCAACCGGCATCGACAACGCCGAGAGGCCGAAGTGCGGCGGCCAAGATGCATGCGCGTACGAGACTCCCGGCTCCCGATGAGCTACCGGATCGGAGTCGACATCGGCGGCACCTTCACCGATCTGGTGCTGGTCGACGACGCCGGAACGGTCTTCGAAGTGGTGAAGGTGCTGACCACCTCGACCGACCCGGCCCGCGCTGCGGGAGAGGGGATAGAGGCGCTGCTGAGTGCTACCGGGGTGCCGGCCGAGGAAATCTCGCACGTCGTTCATGGCACGACGCTGTTCGCCAACGCGCTGATCGAGCGCAAGGGGGCGCGGACCGCCCTCATCACGACCGCCGGGTTCCGCGATGCTCTGGAGATCGCCCGCGAACATCGCTACGACATGTACGATCTGCGGCTGGAGCGGGCGGCCCCTCTGGTGCCTCGCTATCTTCGCTACGAGGTCGATGAGCGCGTGCTCGAGGACGGTTCCGTTCGTCGGGCGCTCGATCTCGATGGGGCGGCGCGAGTTGTCGACGAGCTGCGCGCGCAGTCGGTCGAGGCGGTAGCGGTTTGCCTGCTGCACGGCTACGCGAACTCGGATCACGAGCGGGCGATCGGGCAGCTGCTGCGCGAGCGCGCCCCCGAGATCGCCTGCTCGTTGTCGTGCGATGTGGCACCGGAGATTCGTGAGTACGAACGCACTTCGACGACCGTGGCCAACGTCTTTATCCAGCGGTTGGCGGAAAGCTACCTCAACCGTCTGGTCGAGCGGTTACGGGAGCTCGGTATCGTCGGGACGCTGTTCGTCATGCAATCCAACGGCGGTATTTGTACGGTCGATCTGGCTTGCCGGCTGCCGATTCATATCGTCGAGTCGGGACCCGCGGCCGGGGCGCTGGCGGCCGCCTACTACGGTGAGCGCATGGGGCAGCCGGATCTGCTGTCGTTCGACATGGGTGGTACGACCGCGAAGGCGGGTGTGATCGAGGCGGGCGAGCCGCTGATCACCCGGGAGTTCGAGGTTGCGCGTGTCTATCTTTTCAAGCGCGGCAGCGGCCTGCCGATCAAGGCGCCGGTTATCGAGATGATCGAGATCGGAGCAGGCGGCGGCAGTATCGCAAGGCTGAGCTCTCTGGGCCTGCTGGCGGTAGGCCCAGACAGCGCCGGGTCGGATCCCGGTCCTGCCTGTTACGGCCGCGGCGGCACTGCGCCCACGGTGACCGACGCCGACCTCGTCCTCGGCTATCTCGACCCAGACTTCTTCCTAGGCGGCGCCATGACGCTCGATCGCGCAGCTGCTCACGACGCCATCGCCGCGCATGTCGCCGAGCCGCTCGATCTGGACCCATTGCGCGCCGCCTGGGGAATCCACCAGGTGGTCAACGAGAGCATGGCAGCGGCGGCCCGGGTGCACGCGGTAGAGCGGGGCAAGGACTTGCGTCGGTTTCCGCTGTTCGCGTTCGGGGGCGCTGGCCCCGTACACGCCGACCGGGTAGCGCGGATTCTTGGTTGTCCGCGGTTTGTCTGCCCGCGTGGCGCCGGGGTGACCTCGGCGGTCGGCTTCCTGGCCGCTCCACTGTCGACCGAGTCGGTGCGCACGTTGCCCGGCAAGCTGGCAGCGCTTGACTGGTCGGCGGTCACCGACTGCCTGGCGGAGATGGAGCACGAGGGCCGTTCGGTTCTCGAGGCGACGCTGCCGGCGGAGCAGATCTCGGTTCGACGCTGGGCCGACCTTCGCTACAGCCTACAGGGGCACGAGATGCGCATCCCCGTTCCGGGCGACAATCTGGGCCATGCTAGCGAACCGGAGATCAGGGCTGCTTTCGAGACCGAGTATGAGTCGATCTACGGGCGCACTCCTCCCGGTCCGGAGATCGAGGTGGTGAGTTGGCGCGTGTCGTGCGTCGGCCCGCTGCCCGAGCTGCACTTACCCGAAGCACCGACCGACGCGGTCGATCAGCCGGGGAGCTCTGCTCAAGCAGTGAGTCCGATCAAGGGGCACCGGCCGATTTACCTCCCCGAGGAATCCGGCCTCCTGTCGGTGCCCGTATACGATCGCTACGCGCTGGCGGTCGGAGCACGATTCGACGGCCCGGCAGTGGTGGAGGAGCGCGAGTCGACCGCCGTGCTCGGACCCGACACCCGTGCCCATGTGGACGAGTCGCTCAATCTCGTGGTGGAGCTGTCATGAGACCAGCTCAGCCGCAGAGAGCGGCAGTGGGGGTAGGCTGATGGATGCCATCCTTCTCGACGTGCTGTGGAATCGCCTCGTCGGCGTGGTCAACGAGCAGGCGGCGGCCCTGATGCGCACCTCGTTTACCTCGGTGCTGCGCGAGGCCGGTGACCTGTCGGCAGGCATCTTCGATCGCCGTGGCCGCATGATTGCCCAGGCGGTGACCGGGACCCCCGGGCACATCAACTCCATGGCTACGAGCATGGGCCACTTCCTCGGCGCCTTCCCCATTGATTCGCTGCAGCCCGGCGACGTGCTGGCCACCAATGATCCCTGGAAGACGGCCTCGCAGCTCAACGACATCACGGTCATTACGCCGATCTTCCACCGATCGCGCGTCGTCGCCTTTTTTGGGAATACCTGCCACGCGCTCGACATCGGAGGCCGTGGCCTGTCTGCCGACTCCCGCCAGGTGTACGAGGAGGGGATCTTCATCCCGATCATGAAATTGCACGACGCAGGGTTGCCGAACGACACGCTGCTGGCCCTTCTCCGCGCCAACGTACGTACCCCCGACGAGGTGCTCGGCGACATTCACGCTCAGGTAGTGGCGAATGAGGTAGGAGGCGATCAGCTCCTCAAGAGCCTGGCGGAGTTTGACCTTCCCGACATCGAGGCTCTGTCGGATCTGGTTGTCGAGCGCTCCGAGGCGGCTATGCGCGAGCGCATTGCGACGATCCCCGACGGCGAGTATCGCTCGGAGGTGATGTGCGACGGGTTCGAGGAGCCGATCCGCATCTGCACCACGGTCGTCGTCGACGGGGACTCTCTGCAGGTCGACTACGTCGGAACCTCGCCCGAGGTCAGCTGGGGTATCAACGTAGCGTTTAACTACAGTCACGCCTATACCACCTACGGCGTGAAGTGCGCGATCGCGCCTGACGTGCCCAACAACGAGGGGAGCTTCCGGCCGGTGGGGGTGACCGCACCAGCCGGGTGCATCCTCAACGCCCAGTTCCCGGCGGCCATCGGTGGGCGACATCTGATCGGCCACTACTTGCCCGGCGCCATCTTTATCGCACTGGCGGACGTGCTCCCCGACCACATCTCGGCGCCGGGCTTCGACAGCCTTTGGGACACGCAGATCTTCGGGCACGATACGCGCACCGATGAGCCGTTCAGCTATGTTTGGTTTTCCTCCGGCGGTACCGGCGCCATGGCCGATCGCGACGGCCTGTCAGCCACCGCCTTCCCGAGCGGCATCGCCGGTGTGCCGGTGGAGGTCATCGAGTCGGTCTCGCCGGTGATGCTCACGCAGCGTGCGCTGATACGCGACTCCGGCGGACCAGGGCGGTTTCGCGGCGGCCTCGGACAGGTGATGCAGATCGCTGTACGCACCGATCGCCCCTACATGTTCTCGGGCCTCTACGAGCGCGTACAGTTCCCGGCCCCGGGTCTGGCCGGCGGGCGACCAGGTGCCGCGGGTGCCGTGTACGCGAACAACGACGTATCGGTATATCCGAAGATCCGCGCGCAGTTGGAGCCCGGCACGGAGGTCACGCTGGAGTTGCCCGGTGGTGGCGGCTACGGTCCGCCCGAGAAGCGCGACCCCGCCCGCGTGCTCGAGGACGTGCGCAATGGCTACGTGTCGCTAGATCGAGCTCGCGATGATTACCGCGTGGTGATCGACGCGAAAACGATGCTGCTGAACGAGGCCGAGACGCGTCAGCTGCGGCAAGCAGGAAGAGGTTGAGCCGGCGTATGGTGCGCGGTGCCAAACGGGAACGCGTCATGCGCCATGGCGTATTCGTAGTCGTGGCGTTGGGCGCGGTCAGCCTCGGCGGGGCGATCGGCGCGACAGCCGTCGTTGTAGCGGCTGGCGGGGTGGTATTGGCGAGCTCCCCTGTGCGATGTGGCGCCGGATTGGATTCGATGCGCCGCGCGGACTAGTCTGCCGACAGAGTAGCCGAACCCGCGTACGGGTCCCCGCAACGCCAGCCGAGGGGGGGTGGTCATGAGGTCGTCTCGAGTTCTGTTGTCTGCGGCCATGCTTGGTTCGCTCTTGTCATCCGCCTGCTCGGGAAACCAGGCGCCGGATCCGGAGCTGGCTCGCGCCGAGCGCAACACGCTCGCGGCTCGCGCCGGGGCGCCGCTGTTCGATGGCATGGGCGACCACAATCACCCGATCACGACCAACGACCCCGACGCCCAGCGCTACTTCAACCAGGGGCTGGTGATCGACTTCGCCTTCAACCACGCGGAGTCGGTGCGGTCGTTTCAAGCCGCGCAGCGCCTCGATGACGACTGCGCCATGTGCTACTGGGGGGAGGCGCTGGCACTGGGTCCGAACATCAACGTGACCTTCAATGGAAAGGTCGTGATGGCCGACGAAGATCGCCTCGCCGCCCACGCAGCGATCCAGGAGGCGGTTGCTAGGTACGGCAGCGCGACGCCGAAGGAGCAGGATCTCATCGATGCGCTCGCGGTTCGCTACAACGGCGACCCGACGACCGAGCGGGGACCGCTCGATCTGGCATACGCCGGTGCCATGCGCCAGCTGCATCAGAAGTATCCCGACGACGATGACCTGGCGGCGCTGTTCGCTGAGTCGCTGATGAACAACATGCCTTGGGACTACTGGCTCGACCCGGAGAGCCCGAAGCCCGAGACGGTGGAGGTGATCAGCGTGTTGGAAACGGTACTGGCGCGCACCCCGGATCACCCACTGGCGATACATCTATATATCCACGCGGTCGAGGCTTCATCCGCTCCCGAGCGCGCCGAGCCGGGCGCCGACATATTGGCCGAGTTGGTGCCGGGAGCCGGGCACCTCGTGCACATGCCGGCGCACATTTACTGGCGCGTGGGTCGCTACCATGATGCTTCCGAGGTGAACGTGCGCGCCGCAGCCGTGGACGAGGCCTACATTGCCGCGTGCAATGCTCAGGGTTTCTACCCGGCCGCGTACTACCCCCACAACATTCACTTCCTATGGGCCGCCTCGACCATGGAAGGACGCAGCGAGGTAGCCATCGACGCGGGCCGGCGGGTGGCCGCCAACATCCGGCTGGAGATGATCGAGGAGTTCCCGGGCGTGGAGTTCTTTCATACCATCCCGATGCTCGCGCTGACGCGATTCGGACGATGGGACGAGGTATTGAACGAGCCCCAACCAGCCGAGCACCTCGATTTCTCGAACGCAATCTGGCGTTACGCGCGCGCCACTGCCTATGCGGCGCAGGGGAACTTAGAAGCGGCGAGGGACGAGCGGCTAACCCTCGTACAGCTGCAGCAGACTGACAAGATCCACCAGATCGACTCGGCCGACTATCCGGCCAGCATATTGCTGTCGATCGCCGACGCTCTGGTTCTCGGCGACATCGCCATGGCGGAGGGCGACCTCGACGTGGCGATCAGACACTTCGAGCGCGCCGTCGGCGCACAGGACGAGCTGCCGTATATGGAGCCACCGTTCTGGTACTACCCGACCAGACAGTCGCTCGGCCGGGCACTGCTGGCTGCGGGAGACGTGATCGCAGCCGAGCAAGTCTATCGCGACGATCTGGCTGTTTACCCGCGCAACGGCTGGTCGATGTTCGGGCTCGTCCAGAGCCTCGAGGCGCAGGGTAAGGACGCTGCCGACGAGCTCGACAGGTTCAACCAGATTTGGTCGCTAGCCGATGTGACCCTGACCGGTTCAAGGATGTAGCGACGTGCGTGTGGTTGGTCTCAGCGTCGTTGTCACGATGGCGTTGCTGGTAGCCGAGGTTGTCTCCGCTCAATCGCACCGGGTGATCTTCGACACCGATTTCGCCATGCCGCCACAGGACGATGGCATGGCGTTGCTGCTGGCGTTGCAGTCTCCGGAGTTGGAGATCGTTGGCATCACCACGGTGGCGGGGAATTTCTCGCTCGAGCAGGCAAACGCCGACGTGCTGCGACTGCTCGAGATCGCGGCGCGTACCGACATTCCCGTCTACTCCGGCGCCGATATGCCGCTCGTGCACGAGAAGTCGGACTACGCGACCCAGAACCACGGGGAGTGGTGGTCGAACGATGCGCCCCGCGAGCCGTCCGGAGGCTTCGCCGCGAAGACCCTGGAAGTCACCGGTGCGGTCGAGTTCATGCTCGCGACGGTGCGCCAGCAGCCCGGGGGAATCACCATCCTGGCCATCGGCCCGCTGACCAACGTGGCAATCGCCATACGACAGGACGCGGACTTCGCGCGGCACGTGAAGAAGCTGGTCATCATGGGAGGCGCCGTCGCCACCCTTCCCGACGGGCACGGCAACGTCACGCCGAACGCCGAGTTCAACTTCTGGGTCGATCCAGAAGCGGCCCGCGCGGTGCTGCGCGCGGGGATCCCTACCGTTCTGTCGCCGCTGAACGTGTCGCGCAAGACCTCGTTTGATCGAGATGCTTACGAACGCGTCGTAGCCTCCGACACGCCGATCACGAGGCTGCTTCGCCGCGAGATGGGGCCGATCTTCGAGGAGCATCCGTCGACGGTGTGGTTAATGTACGACCAGGTGGCGGTGGCGAGCCTGATCGATCCGTCGCTGGTAACCACGCGTGAGCTTCTTGTCGATGTCGATATCAATCGCGGAATCAGCTATGGCACCTCGGTCGGAGGCGATCGCATCTGGCCGGGAGCAGAGGGAGCTCAGCGCATGGAGGTTCAGTACGATCTCGATTGGCCGCGCTTCATCGAGATGTTCGCGGAACGCGTATCGAAGCCCTTGACAGTCCGCTGACCTGCCGCCGCGTCAGTGGATCACGGTCTTCGAAAACAGGTTCATGACGACTACGCCGCCGACGATCATCGTCATGCCGAGCAGGGCGGGGGCATCCGGAACCTCCTTGTAGACGACCGCCCCCGCGATCGCCACCAGTACAACGCCCATCCCGGACCACACCGCGTACGTGACCCCCAGCGGGATGCTCCGCAGGACCAACGAGAGGAAGTAGAAGGAGACACTATAGCCAGTCGCCACGGCCAGGCTGGGCGCCAGTCGCGTGAACTCCTCAGATGCCTTCAACGAGGTGGTTCCGAACACCTCGGCCACGATTGCGATGGCTAGATAGACGTACGCCATTTCGCCTCCAGAAGGAATTCGTAGACGTATTCTCGGGTTGGCGATCACTACGTGCCGGGCTCACCTTGCCCTTTGTCGGACGCCAGGGCAAAGGTTTGCGAGGCACAGAACCCGAGAAGATCGGAGCGACAACGACTGTCGGCACCGGGGGACGATCGCTGCGCCCGGCGCGCTCCCCCGTCAGGTCAGGGGGTGACGGCGCTCACATGGCCGTACTGATCTCGCGTCCAGTCAAACGCCACCGCCTCTCCGTCGACGAGAATCTCGACGCGCAAGGTACCGTCCCCGCCCATCTTTTGAGCCATGCAGGAGACGTCGGTGCCGAGCAGATCGATCTCGAACGGTACTGTCTGATCGAGCGCCTGCCGCGACTCTTGACCAGCGGTATGGAGGACGTAGTGGCCGGCAAAGCGGAGGCCCTCCGTGCCGGTGATGCGTAGCCTCAGGGAGCGTTCGCTGTCGCCACAGCCGAGCATGACGGCCAGTAGCCCCATTGCCAACGCGGTGCGCAAGAGTGTTCGGTGCATGTTCCTAGCTGCAGGAATCGGCAACGATGCGGGGAAACTTGGCGGTCTCGTCCGGCCGTCCGGGCGCTCGGAGAAACACGCCGTTGGACAGCCAGATATCCGGCTCGAAGTGATCGCCCAGCCACGGATCGGGCGGGTTGGGCCCGATCAGCGCGTTGGATCCCAGGCCCATCAGCAGGTAGGCGCAGCCGGTGTTGATGCCGTCGTACAGGTAGCTCGTACCCCAACCGTCATCTGGAACCACCGAGAAGTAATCGGGTTGCAGGGCGGCCAGACCCTGCGCGCGGCTGGGGAACAGTCCGCCGTTGTCCGACTGATACGTCGACAACGCGATCGAAAGCTTGCGCATGTCGCCCAAGCTACGGCGCAGACGGCCACGGTCGCGGGCCAGCAGCAGCTGCGGTACGACGACCGTCGACAGGACGGCGATCATCGCCATCGCGGCCACTAAGTCGATCATCGGCCGCGCTCTTTGGTTGTCATGACGAGGACGTCTCACGAAGGCCATATTATCGCTAATCAAAAACACCTAAAAGGTAGTATAAGAGACCAAAAATGCACTAAAAAACAAATAAACACACTTTTGAATAAACCAGGGCTTGTATTGACCGCAGAAGTCAGTCGCGGGTGCCCCAGGGCCTCGAGATGACGCAGGCGTTTATGCCCCCGACACCCATCGAGAGCTTGCCGGCCGCGCCGGGTCCAGGCTCGTAGCTCTCGTCGAGCACGTAGCGCAGCCGGGCGCTTGCCACGCTCGGGTTCAACCGTTCCGCGGTCAGCGGCGTCGGATGAATCCGGCCTTCAGCGAGACCGAGATGCTGCGCCATCAGCTCCCAGCCGCCACAGCACGACATGCCGTGGCCAAAGGTGCCTTTCCTTGCGGTGACCACCACGCCGTCGCGAACCATCGCGCTCAGGTTGGCGACTTCTTGGTAGTCGCCAGGTGTGGCCGTGGCGTGCAGATCCCAGTTGGAGATCTCGTCGGCCGAGATGCCGGCGTCCTCGAGGGCGCGCCGGATCGAGTCCTGCGGCCCTTCCGTTGACGGTGTGATGATGTGGTCGGCATCCGAGGTAACGCCCACGCCGAGGAGCTCCAGCCCTACCGGTGTAAAACCCTGACCCTCCATGAAGTCACGGTCCCCGACGATCCAAACGCACGCTCCGCCGGCCACGTGGGTGCCGCGGAGATCCGTGAGCGGCACGGAGGGCGCCTGGTCGGAAGCCAGCACGCGGGCCTTGTAAAAGGTTCCGACGCTCAACATGTGCGGCGGCGGGTCGGTCGCACCCACCACCACTGCCTTTGCTGCTCCGGTGCGAATGGCCTGCATCGCCAGGTGCAGGGCCACGCCGAAGCCCGAGCAGGCCGCCACCGGCGCGTAGGCGGCGCCGGTGATACGGCCCAGCATCGACACCTGGGAGGCCGGGATGTTGGAGATGTTCCACAGCAGGTTCGCCGACACGGCCAGCCAGGGCGGCGTGGGGCAACCGACCTCTTTCTGCAGCCGTCCGGTTTCCGTTCGCTTGCGGCGCAGTAGTCGTAGCTTGCCTTGTTCGACTTCGCCCTGAACGCCTTGCGCCTCGATCGTATTGAGGCGCTCCAGGAACGAGGTCAATCCGTCAGACCTGGCTGCCCAGAAATGATTCCAGGCCTCGGTGGCGTCGTCGCGCGATCCCGCGTCGTCGATTCTCTCAGGGCTCATCGGCGCGCCCCAGTGTCGGCTCAGATCGGCACGGTGCTCGATGCTGCTCGAGTCGAAGGTGGCTCGATCGGCGTTGCGCTCGGGTTGGGCCCAGAACTCATCCCATCGGCGACGCGCCCGGTACAAGCTGACCGAACAATCGTAGAAAGTGGGAAGGTCACCGAGCCCCGTGGTGATCAGTACCTGGGCGTCGGCGCCAAGCGATTGCAGCGTTGCCTCGATCCCCGGGTTCTGCCCGAGAGATTGGATGAACGCTCCGATCGCGTACTGCGTCGTGAAGCCCATCTTCTGGCGCAGCTGGGCGAACTTGGTGGGTGCGAAACGCTCGTCGATCCAGGCTCGGTAAGCAGCTAGGTCGAACTCCGGCGTGCCGGCGAGGAAGTTCGACCTGTCGGGGTCAGAGAACGGTGCTAGCCAGGTATCGGATTTCCCGAGGTTGGCGGCGAACGCGGCCACATCGGGAGAGCGTGGCGCAACCACACCCCACCCGTAGATTCCGATGCGGGTCATGTGGCTAGTTTCCTGCAACAGGTCGTTGCGTATCGTGGCGGTGAAACGGCCCCGGATACCAGGCGCTCCGACGAGACGATGTTGGCCCATCGTGGAGGAGCGGCAACGCCGCGGACGGGGCTGTCTCGCCACCATCCTGCGGGCAGATGGGCAGTTGCAGGCGATCTCGGCGTTGCGCCTCGTCGACGATGCCCACTGTATCCACTTCTTCGCCGCGCCTTGATCTCACCCGCAAGTCCCATCTGCGATACGTAACGGATATCTGTTACAGGCCACGGGTCGAAGGGCGGCAGACTTACTGTGGGAGGGCACGGCTGGCCGAGGATTCCTCAGCCAGGCGATCGTCTTCGTCCGTGCTTGCCTCGTTTTCCGGAGGCGGCGGGCGGAGAAGGTAAACTTTCTCGCCAGGTTTCACCAGACCTAGGCGCTCGCGAGCTTCGCGCTCGATGGTCATCCGCTCGCTGCGAAGCGCTTGAATTCGCTCGCGAAGGGCCTGGTTGACGTGCTCGGCGGCGACGATCTCCTGTTTCAGTCCTTGCACATCGGCGCGCGCGCGATAGACGCCGACCATGCCGCCAGCGCCGAAGAAGGAGTAGGCGACGCCCCACATCCCGAGCCCTGCTGCCACCCACACGAATCGCCGCGTCGGTTTCGTGCCGCGCTTGCGTCGTGGCTTCGGAATCAGAATCCGAATGCCCATGTTCACCCGCTATGCCAATGCCGTGAACGCTTTCCTACCAGCGTAGGCGGCAGTCCTACCCAAGGACTCCTCGATCCGCAAGAGCTGATTGTACTTGGCGATACGCTCACCGCGCGAGGCGGACCCGGTCTTGATTTGGCCACACCCGGTGGCGACTGCGATGTCAGCAATCGTCGTATCGGAGGTCTCGCCCGAGCGGTGGGAGATGACTACGCCGTAGTCATGCTTCTCCGCCAGCCGCACGGCGGCCAGAGTTTCGGTCAGCGTGCCGATCTGGTTCGGCTTGATAAGGATGGCGTTGGCGACACCGGCTTCGATACCGCGCTGCAGCCTATCGACGTTCGTGACGAAGAGATCGTCGCCGACGAGCTGCAGCTGGCCACCCAGGCGTTGGGTCAAAGCTGCCCAGCCCTCCCAGTCCTCGTCGCCGAGTCCGTCCTCGATCGACAGCAGCGGATAGTCGTTCGCAAGCTGTACGTACAGGTCCGAAAGCGTTTCGGAGTTGCCCGAAGCGATTCCCTCGCCGGGAAACGCGTATGGGCTTGCTCCAGCCGAGCTGACCTCGGTGGCGGCCACATCGAGCGCTAGGTAAATGTCCTCGCCGGGCCGATAGCCGGCGCGCTCTATGGCAGCACACAGCAGGTCTAGCGTCGTCCGTGCGTCGGACAGCTGCGGCGCGAAACCACCCTCGTCGCCCACACCGGTCGACAGCCCGCCCTCGTTCAGCAGCTTCTTGAGGGTATGGAAGGTCTCGGCTCCGGCGCGCAGCGCCTCGGCGAAGGTGTCCGCTCCGAGCGGCACCAACATGAACTCCTGAATGTCGAGCGACGTGTCGGCGTGTGCGCCGCCGTTGATCACGTTCATCAGCGGCACCGGAAGCACATGCGCGGTTTCGCCGCCGAGGTAGCGGTACAGCGGCAATCCGGTCGCCGCCGCCCCGCACTTGGCCGCCGCCAGCGAGACGCCGAGCAGGGCGTTGGCGCCCAAGCGCCGCTTGTTGTCTGAGCCGTCCAGCTCGATCAGCGCGCTATCGATCGCCGCTTGCGCGGTTACGTCGATGCCCGCAACGGCCTCCAGCGTCGCGCCGACGTTGCGCACGGCGTTGAGCACGCCGTTGCCCAGGTAGCGGTTGTGGTCACCGTCGCGCAACTCGAGCGCCTCCGCGTGACCAGTCGACGCTCCCGACGGGACGGCCGCTCGACCCATGCTGCCGTCGTCGCTGTAAACGTCGACCTCGACGGTCGGATTGCCGCGCGAGTCCAGGATCTCGCGGGCGACGATATCCTTAATCAGCGGCATCGATCTCCTCAGGTGAGGTTGGCGCGGGCGAGTCAACGCCGCGCGATCAGACGAGCGCTAGGCCCTTCTCGAGATCAGCCAAAATATCGTCGGGATCTTCGATGCCGACGGAGATCCGCACCAGTCCGTCCTTCACCCCGGCGGCCTCGCGCTCCGCCTTGGGAATGGAAGCGTGGGTCATCGAGGCAGGGTTGGAGATCAGCGTTTCGACACCGCCGAGGCTCTCGGCGAGGGTGCAGACCTGCAGGGCGTCGAGTAGGCGTTTCACGGCTTCCATACTGGCGAGATCGAACGACACCATGCCACCGAATCCCGACATCTGACGCTTGGCGAGCGCGTGCTGTGGGTGTGATTCGAGGCCCGGATAGTAGACGCGGTCCACCGCTGCGTGGTCGTCGAGAAACGCGGCCACCCGTCGGGCGGTCATATCGACGCGCTCCATGCGGAGGGCCAGCGTCTTCACGCCGCGATGAATCAGCCATGCCTCGAAGGGCGACAGCGTTGCGCCGACGCTCTTGGCAATGAAGCGCAGGCGTTCGGCATCGGCGGCGTCGTTGGTCATCACGATTCCGCCGATGCTGTCGGAATGCCCGTTGATGTACTTCGTGGTGGAGTGCAGAACGAGGTGGGCGCCGAGCTCCAGCGGGCGCTGAAAATAGGGACTCATGAAGGTGTTGTCGACGACCACTCGGGCGTTGCGCTGCCGTGCCAGGTCGGAGACGCTCTCGATATCGGTGAGCGTCATCAGCGGATTGGTTGGAGTTTCGAGAAAGACCATCGCGGTCTCCTCGCGCCATGCTGCCTCAACCTTGGCGCCGTCGGTCGTGTCGACGTACTCGAAGTCGAAACCGAAGTCGCGCAACACCTGCTCGAACAGTCGATACGTCCCCCCGTACAGATCAGCACAGGTGATGACGTGTGCCCCCGGAGGCAAGAGTCGCATGACCGAGTCGGCTGCGGCGCAGCCGCTGGAGAACGCGATTCCGTGCTCGGCCGACTCGAGCGACGCAAGGTTGAGCTCGAGCGCGGTGCGCGTTGGGTTGGCACTGCGTGAGTAGATGTATTCACCCGGCTTACCGAACTCGAACTGGACGAATGTCGATGTGGCGTGGAGCGGAGGAATCACCGCGCCCGTTTGCGGGTCGGGATCCTGGCCGACGTGGACGGCGCGGGTCGCGAAGGAACTTTTGGAAGCGTTTTCATTGGTCATGCGAGCAGCCTAGACGGAGGAGGTGACCTGGTCAAAACGCCCCCTGCGGCGGCGGCCCGCTGGTTGTGTCACCGACACCGCCTTGACTCGCGCCATAGCTCGCGCGAGCCTCGTGGGATGCGTGACATTGGTAGCTGGTTCGGGCTGACGAAAAGGGATGGCGAGCAGCAAACGGCGTTGATTCTCGGATGTCCGGTAGACGACGCCGCTACCGGTCGGTCGGGAGCTTCGGCGGGTCCCGTCGCCATCCGACGCTGGGGGGAGAGTGCCGAGGCGATCGACGAGAGCGGGCATCTGGTCACCGGCATACAGGTCCGTGATCTGGGTGATGTGACGCCCGCCGCGCCCGCATGGCCGACGATCGAGGCCGCCGGGCGCGAGGCGCTGTGCCAGGAGCCCAACGGATTCCTCATTGGCCTGGGAGGGGACCATTCGGTTACTCCGCCGCTGGTAGCGGCGGTAGCCGACCGATACTCGGATCTCGCCTTCCTTATGCTCGACGCCCACGCGGATTGCTTCGATACATACGACGGCGATCGAAACTCGCACGCTTGTGTCGTTCGCAGGGTCTGGGACACGGTCGGGGTGGAGCCGGCTTCGACCTGCCTCGTCGGCCTGCGGTCGTTTGCTCACGCCGAGCTCGAGTCGATCCGCGAAGCCGGCCTCGTCGTTACCGCGGCAGCCTGGAGCGCCGCCGGAAGCGAGGAGTTGGCCCGACAGATCGCCGAGGTAGTCGGGGACCGCCCCCTGTACGTGTCGCTGGACATCGACGTCTTGGATCCGGCCGCCGCACCGGGAACCGGCTACCCGATTGCTGGCGGACCCGATTGCCGGGCAGTTCTCGACCTGCTCGCGTCGCTGTGGGGTGGGACGCGTGTCGTCGGTATGGACCTGGTCGAGGTGGCACCAGCGCTCGATCCGAGCGACAGCACCGCCGCCGTGGCCGCGCATATCCTGCTCCAAATGCTAGCGCACATCTCGCGTCGGGGAGCGGGACAGTCGGAGTAGACTCTCCAGCATGGCGCATTCTCATCACCCCGGTCACGCCCACGGCTCCGGCCGGCGGCGTGCGAGCGAGCGACGCGGCCTCATGCTGGCGCTGGTCACCACCAGCGTCATCCTCGTGGCAGAGTTCGTCGGCGGTTGGCTGAGCAACAGCCTGGCGCTGCTGGCGGACGCCGGCCACATGCTGTCGGATGCGCTGGCGCTGTTGCTCGCCTACCTGGCGGTTAGCTTCGCGTCGCGTCCGGCGACCCGAAGCAAGACCTACGGTTGGCACCGACTCGAGATCCTCGCGGCGCTGGTAAACGGCGTTGTGCTGGTGGCGATCTCCGGATTCATAGGCTGGGAGGCGTACGAGCGGCTGCTCGAGCCTCCGACTGTCGACGCTCCGCTGATGATGGGCGTCGCGGTGATCGGATTGATAGCCAACGGCCTCGGGCTGTTCTTCCTGTCAGGCCACACTCACAGCCTCAACCTGCGCAGCGCCTATCTCCATGTGCTCGGCGACCTGTTGTCGTCCGTTGCCGTCGTCGTCGGTGGCGTGGTGATGCTTGCCACCGGCGCCTACTGGATCGACCCGGCACTATCGGCGCTTATCTCGGCAGTCATCGTCGTCGGCGCCTGGCGGCTGTTGCGCGAGTCTGTCGACGTGCTGCTCGAAGCTACGCCAGCCGGCATCGAATACAGCGAGGTGGAAGGGGCGATCTCGGCGCTCCCTGGCGTCGAGGGCGTGCACGATCTACACATCTGGAGCCTCACATCGGGAATCTACGCCCTCTCTTGCCACGTCGAGGTCAAGCGGGAGCGGCTGGTCGAGTGCGAGGGGATCCTGGACGCAGTCCGACTGGTGGTGCGGGAGCGCTTCGCGATCGACCACACGACCGTGCAGATCGAACCGGAGCACTACAAGAGCCGCCAGCCGATACGCTGGCAGGTGTCCGAGGGAAGCCATGTCACCTGACCGGCTCTCGTCGGAGCAGATGGAACGCTATGCGGCCCACCTGCAGCTTCCGGGGTTCGACGTCGCGGCGCAGCGTCGCCTCATGGCGGCGCGAGCTCTGGTGATCGGCGTGGGTGGCCTCGGGTGCCCCGTCGCCCAGTATCTCGTCGCCGCCGGAGTTGGCACCGTCGGTCTGGCCGACGACGACATCGTCGAAGCATCCAACCTGCAGCGGCAGGTGCTGTTCGACGACAATGATCGCGGTCGCGGCAAGGTGGAAGTTGCGGCGGTGCGTCTCCGAGCGCAGAACCCCTCCGTGCATATTCGAGAGCACGCGGTGCGAGTTACCGCCGCCAACGTGCTCGAGCTCGTCCGCGAGTACGACTTGGTGTTGGACGGGAGCGACAATTTTGCCACCCGCTACGTGGTCAACGATGCATGCGTACTGGCAGCGGTCCCGTTGGTCACCGGCAGCCTGTACCGCTTCGAAGGCCAGGTCACCGTCATAGCTCCGCCGACGACCCCTTGCTACCGATGCGTGTTTCGCGGTGCGCCAAGCGAGCAGCCACCGTGCCACGATGCCGGCTTGCTGGGTGCGCTTGCCGGCATCGTCGGTAGCATCCAGGCAGCGGAAGGCCTCAAGCTACTCGGCTACCAGGTGACCACGCTCATGGGGCGTCTGCTGCTTGTGGACACCCAGCAGATGAGTTTCCGGACGGTGCAGTTGCGCCGCGATCCGGAATGTCCGCTGTGCGGACAGGCGCCCAGCATCGACAGACCCACCGCGGTTGCGGTCTGTGAGCCGGCGAGCCGCTGAGCGCGGGCTCGCCGAATGAGCGGGCCACGGATTTGCGTGAGCCTGGCGGCGGCTGAGCTCGCCGACGTGCTCGCGGCGTACGATCAGCTTGAAGACGCCGATCTCGTCGAGGTTCGCCTGGATGCGCTCGTACCGATAGTGACCGCGTCCGATGTGGTCCGGGTGATGGAGGGTGCGCCGGTCGATGTGGTGGCGACTTGCCGCCGGCGCTCGGACGGTGGTGGCTTCGACGGCGACGAGCAGGCGCGGCGCGAGCTCATCAGCGCGGCGCTTGGAGCTGGTGCGAGGTATGTCGATGTCGAGCTCGATGCTGAGTGGGCACCGGAGGTGCTTATCGAGGCGCGCGAGCGCGTCGTGTTGTCGCACCATTGGACACAGGCACGGCCGGATGACGTTGACCAGCAAGTTGGCCGTATTGTGGAGCTGCGTCCCGCCGTGGCCAAGCTGGTAACTGCGGCGCAGACGCCGGATGACGCTCTGCCGATGCTCGCTGCGGGCGACGCCTTGCGAGCCGCCGGGATCGACTGCACTTGCTTCTGTATGGGACCAGCCGGTGCCGGCAGCCGGCTGGTCGATCTGTCTCGCGGCGGCGTGTGGTCGTACGCTTTGGCGCGGGTTGGCCATCCGACCGCGCCGGGACAGTGGCTTGCACGCTTGTTGCGCCGCCAGCTTCGCGTCGAGCGCTGGCGTTCCACCCATGCCCGTTATGCGGTCATCGGCGATCCGATCACCCACTCGTTGTCACCGGTGGTGTTCAACGCCGCTTTCGAGCACGAAGAGCGCGAGGCGCTCTACTTGCCTCTGCCGGGAGACGATTTCGCGTCGGTCATGCGCATGGCCATCGCCGCCGACGTAGTCGGCCTGAGCGTGACCATGCCCTACAAGCGCCATGCAGCGGATTTCGCCGACGTCCTCTCGGCCGAGGCCGAGCGCATGGAAGCGGTGAACACACTGGTGCTACGCGCGGGACGCTGGGAGGGTCACAACACCGACGGCGCGGCCCTCGTCGAGGCACTGGGCACGGTCGCCCCTGTGAAGCACAAGCTCATCGCGGTACTGGGTGCGGGGGGCGCAGCTGCTGCCGCAGCCGTCGCATTGCAACAAGCAGGCGCGCACGTGATCTTGCTGGGGCGCTCGGTTGAGCGCGCCCGTAAGGCCGCCGCGGCACTTGCCTGCGAGGCGGCGAGCCTCGAGGAGATTGCCACGATCGGCGCCCAGATGATCGTCAACGCCACGCCGGTGGGGATGAACGGAACCGCTCAATCGCCCATTCCGACCGCCTGGTTGCGAGGAGATGAGGTGGTGCTGGATATGGTCTACCGTCCGCCGGAGACAGAGTTGCTGCGACAGGCGCGCGCGCGCGGCTGTCCGACGATCTCCGGCCTGGAAATGTTCCTGCGGCAGGCTGCGGCGCAGCACGAGATATGGACCGGCAGCCTGGCGCCCACCGATCGGATGCGGGCCGCAGCGTTGAGCGCGCTCGGAGCGCCCCGACCCGGTGCGGCTTGAAGGGGGGGAGATGATGACCGACACGGTGGACTCGACCGAGCTGGGGCGCGGCGCGGCGGCGGTCTTCAGCCCCACGCTCAACGCTATCTTCGCTCCGACGAAGGCGTTCGAGGCGCTTGCGCAGCGCCCGTTGCTGGCCTGCTGGCCAATTCTCTGGGTGACCGTGCTGATGATGGCGCTCGGGGCGGTAAATCTGGACATCACTCGTCAGATCATGTGGGTAGGGATGATCGAGGGAATGGCGCAGCAAGGTCAGAAGATCGATGTCGAGCAGGTTCGCACCATCGTCGAGACGATGGACAAGTGGGCGCCGGTCTGGGCGACCGCGTTCAATCTGCTCTTCATCCTCGCTGCCGGCGCTTTCGCGGCGTTGATCTGGATTGCTGCCAGCATGATGGGGGGATCGACCAAGTTCTCCCATAGCTTTGCGGTTGCCTCGGTTGCCTCCGTGATCCACCCGCTGCTGGCCACCGCCTTCGTGACCCTGGTCTGGCGTCTTGACCCGCCCGAGATCCGGCGCACGGCTGACTTCGTGCAGTCGATGCCCTCGCTGGGACTCAGCCTCCTGCTCGATACCACCGAGCTGTCCCCGGCGATGGCTCAGGTGGCGGCGCGTGTCGACGTGTTCAACTTCTGGTGGATGGCCGTGGTCGTGATCGGCGGAGAGCAGCTACTCGGTCTGAAACGCGGCTCGGCGATGACGTTGGCGATCGTGCTATGGGGTCTGTCGCTGGTGCTGGTGGCGTTCTGGACGAGCCTCGGCTCCTGAGCCAAGCAGCACCCGTCTATCGAACACGAGCCGCGACTGCGGCGCCGCGATTGACCGCGGCCCGACCCGGTTGCTAGGCTCGTTCGCACTGGGGCGAGACAAGCGTCCCGGGACGACATCCGTGCAGGATCGCCCGGGGTGCCCGGAAGCCATGACGACGGAGAGCGCGATGAGTTCTAACATTGCGAACCTGACCCGCGAGCTTTGCGCGGGCTCTCCGCCGAACCTCGTCCGCACCGCACCGCACGCTTGGCGCGATGGCTACTGGTATTGGCGATACCGGCGGCCCGCCTGCGGCGCGTAGCTCCACCCCAACGGAAACGAACCGGAGGCTGGCCGTGAGGCGACGGTCCTCGTGTATGTGCGCCCGCGAGCGCAGGCTATGCCGCTAACTGCGTATCCCGCCTTCGAGGGGTTCGTGGCGGCGTCCGCCGATGCCACGGTTGTACCGGTCTACATGGAGCGCATCGGCGATCTGTTGACGCCGGTGTCGGCCGCTCTGCGGTTGGCCGGGCACGTGCGCAGACCCTTTCTGCTCGAGAGTGCCGAGGGTGGCGAGCACATCGGCCGCTACTCGTACCTGGGCGGCGATCCGTTCCTGGAGCTGCTGGGTGACGCCGATGGGCTCGTCTTGCGCCCCGCCGACGGCCCCGAGCAGCGGCTCGAGGGCGATCCGGTGGCCAACCTGGCGGCGGTCCAAGCGCGCTATCGAGGCGCCGAAGTGGCGGGAGCGCCTCCCTTCTCGGGTGGCGGCGTCGGCTATATCGGCTACGACGCGGTGCGCTGGGCAGAACGCGTGCCGTACCCACGGAGGGGAGACGAGCTGCCCTGGCTGTACATGGGGTTCTACGACACACTGCTGGCGTTCGACCACCTGAAGCACCGCATCAAGCTGGTGGCCAACGCCCACGTGCAGGACCCGAACAACGCCGACGGCCTGCGGCGAGCCTACGACGATGCGGTCGAGCGCCTGACCCGACTCGCGGCGCTCCTTGATGCAGAGGCGCCCGATTGCGCGCCACTCGACACGGTGGCGCCGGCCGAGGCACCGCCGCTGCCGACGACCGAGGAGCCTTCCCGCGAGCGCTTCTGTGAGGGGGTCGAACGGGCGCGCGACTATATTCGTGCTGGCGACGTGTTCCAGGTGGTCCTGTCGCGGCGGCTCGAGTGCCACACCGATGCTTCGCCCTTGACTGTCTATCGGGCCCTGCGCGCCATCAATCCCTCGCCCTACATGTTCTGTCTGGACACCGGTGCGGCAGCGATCGTCGGCTCCTCGCCGGAGATGCTCGTACGGGTCGAGGACGGTGTGGTCGAGAATCGGCCGATCGCCGGTACGAGACGCCGCGACGCCGATCCTGAGATCGACCGGCGCCTGGAGGAAGAGCTTCTTTCCGACGAGAAGGAGTGCGCCGAGCACCTGATGCTCGTGGACCTCGGACGCAACGACATCGGGCGGGTGGCGGAGTACGGCGCCGTCGAGGTGCCGGAGTTCATGCGCGTCGAGCGCTACTCGCATGTGATGCACATCGTTTCTTCGGTGCGCGGTGTTCTGCGCGCCGACGTGTCGCCCACTGAAGCCCTGTTCGCCGGCTTTCCCGCAGGCACGGTGTCGGGGGCGCCGAAGATCCGCGCCATGGAGATCATCAACGAGCTCGAGGAGCATGCTCGTGGGGTCTATGCCGGTGCAGTGCTTTACAGCGACTTCGCTGGCAACCTCAACTCGTGCATAGCGATTCGGACTATCGTCATGCAGGACGGCGTCGCCCGCGTGCAGGCAGGTGCTGGGCTGGTGATCGATTCGCGCGCCGAGCGCGAGTTGGTCGAGACCGATGAGAAGGCGGCGGCTCCGCTACAGGCGCTGGCCTGGGCTGACGCCGCCACCGTTGCGCAGCGATCGCGTAGCCGCGCCGATTCGGAGGTGGTCTCGTGATTCTGGTCGTCGACAACTACGACTCGTTCACCTATAACCTCGTACAGGCGCTGGGCGCCCTCGGTGCAGATTTGCAGGTGCGGCGCAACGACGAGATCGACGTCCAGGCGGTGCGGATGATGGATCCCGCTGGCGTCGTGCTCTCGCCGGGCCCCGGGCGCCCAGAGACCGCGGGCTGTTGTATCGATTTGGTGCAGGGGATCGACGAAGGGACACCGGTGCTCGGGGTGTGCCTCGGGCATCAGGCGCTGGGCGCCGCGTTCGGTGCCGGAATCGAGCTGGCACCGGAGGTCGTTCACGGCAAGACGACGCTAGTTCAGCACGATGGCGAGGCGCTTTTCGAGGGCCTCTCGTTGCCGCTCAAAGCGGCCAGATACCATTCGCTGGTGGTGTCGTCGCGTGATTTTCCCGAGCAGCTCGAGGTCACCGCGACGGCACCCGGAGGCCTGATCATGGCGATGCGCCATCGAAGCAGGCCGCTGTTCGGCGTGCAGTTCCACCCCGAGTCGATCGCGACGCACGAGGGACCGAGGTTGCTGCGCAACTTCCTGGCCTTGGTCTCCGGGTCGGCGCGCACCTGCGTGGAGGAGCCGGGGTGATCAAGGAACTGCTGGCGCGAGTCGTCGACGGTGAGAAGCTGGACCACGAAGAGGCGCATTCGGCCATGCGACTCATCATGCGCGGCGAGGCAACGCCGGCACAGATCGCCGGCTTCTTGGTGGCGCTGCGGATCCGCGGAGAGACGGTCGATGAGATCGCCGGTTTCGCGGCTGCGATGCGCGGCGCCGCGAATCCCGTCGACCTGGAGACGCGCGGCTTGGTCGACACTTGCGGAACTGGCGGCGACGGCGCGGATACGTTCAACATCTCAACCGCGGCGGCACTGGTGGCGGCCGCCGCCGGCGTGCCCATCGCCAAGCATGGCAATCGCGCCGTGTCCAGCGCGTGTGGCAGCGCCGATGTGCTAGAAGCGCTGGGTGTGACGCTCGTCGCCGACCAGGCGAGTCTCCGGCGTAGTCTCGCCGATGCCGGTATCGCGTTCCTGTTTGCCCCCTCACAGCATCCCGCCATGAAGCATGCAGTGGGACCGCGACGTGAGCTCGGCCTGCGCACCGTCTTCAACCTGCTCGGGCCCCTCACCAATCCCGCCGGGGCGCGGCGCCAGGTGGTGGGCGTGTACGACTCCGCGCTGGTTCGGCCGTTGGCGGAGGTGCTTGGACAACTCGGCGCCGCGCACGCCATGGTGGTGCACGGTGCCGGGAACATGGACGAACTGTCGCTGCTGGGCGCTACCGAGGTGGCAGAATGGGATGGTGACCAGGTACGGATGTACTCGGTGACGCCCGAGGAAGTGGGCCTTACAGGCGCTCGCGCGCAGGACCTCGCCGGCGGCTCGGCGGCAGACAACGCCACGATCGTTCGCTCCGTACTGGCGGGTGAGCCCGGGCCGCGGCGCGACATCGTGTTGCTGAACGCCGGTGCGGCGCTGCAGGTGGGCGGCGTTGCCGGCACGTTGGTGCAAGGAGTGGATGCCGCCGCCAATGCGATCGACACCGGGGCGGCATCGACGACCCTGAAGCGACTAGTGGCCGCGACGAGCGGCGAGCCGGCGCCATGATCACCCTTGAGCGCCTCGTCGAGACAGCGCGCCAGAAGGCAGTCGCGGACCGGGCAGCGACGCCGCAGGCAGAGTTGCAGGCAAAGCTTCGTGATAGCGGCGCGCTAGTCCGCCCAGCTGGGCGGTTGCGCCGGGCGCTTCGCGGCGAAGGGGTGTCGGTTATTGCCGAGGTCAAGGGCGCCAGCCCTCTGTCGGGGCCGCTACGGACGCCGTTCGACCCGGTGGACCTGGCGCGACAGTACGCCGGCGCCGGCGCCGCCGCGATATCGGTGCTGACCGAGGAGACGTTCTTCGGCGGCAGCCTATCGCACCTGGCCAGCGTGGCGGCGGCAGTCGAGCTGCCGGTGCTTCGCAAGGACTTCATCATCGACGCGTATCAGATCGAGCAGGCGGCTCTTGCCGGCGCGGCAGCGGTACTGCTGATCGCCGAAGCCTTGGAGCCTTCGGAGCTGCAGGAACTGGTGGCGCTTGCGCATCAGGTGCGACTCGATGCGCTCGTGGAGCTGCACGATGCAGATTCGATCGGCGCCGCTGTGGCCGCCGGAAGCGGTCTGATTGGAATCAACAACCGTGACCTGCGCTCGATGCGGGTCGACTGGCGCTACTCCCTCCAACTCGCCGAGCAGCTTCCCTCCGCTACCGTGCGGGTGAGCGAGAGCGGCATCCAGTCGGCTACAGAGCTACACCAGCTCGGAGCTGCCGGCTATGACGCCGTGCTGGTGGGTACGAGCCTGGTGCGCGCCACCGATCCCGCGATCGCGCTGCAACGTCTGCTGCAAGGAGCGAGATGATGCCGCTGCGCTGGAAGGTGTGCGGAATTACTGAAGAGGTCGGAGCGCTGGCCGCGGTGGAAGCCGGCGCTGACGCCATCGGATTCGTCTTCTATCCGCCGAGCCCACGCTCGGTGTCGGTCGATCGAGCCGCTGCGATCGCGGGTGCGTTGCCCGAGGAGACGTGGCGGTTCGCGGTGTTCGTCGACCCGGATCCGGTCGAGGTGGCCGCCGTCGTGGATCGTGTCGGTGTCGACTTCGTGCAGCTGTCTGGTGACGAGGACCCGGAGATCTGTGCGCGCCTGCCACGCCATGCGTTCAAGGCGTTGCGACTGGAGGAGCAAACAACCGGGGCGCAGGCTCAGCAGCTAGCCGATCGGTATTCTGACTGCTCCCTGCTGATCGACGCCGCCGTCGAGGGTGCCTACGGTGGCACCGGCATGCGGGCCAACTGGTCGGCTGCGGCCGCGTTGGCGCAGCGGCAACGCATCATGCTCGCTGGCGGTCTGACGCCGCACACGGTGGCGGCGGCGGTGAAACGGGTCGGGCCCTGGGCGGTGGACGTGTCGTCGGGTGTGGAGTCGCGACCAGGACTCAAGGATCCACGACTGATCCGCGCCTTCGCGCGGGCATTGGAGCCCTTTCAATGAGCGAGGCGTCAACCACGGCGGGGCGTTTCGGGGAGTTCGGCGGTCAGTACATTCCCGAAACGTTGATGCCGGCGGTGATCGAGCTGGAACAGGCCTATGACGAGGCGCGCGCCGATGGCGAATTTCGAGCCGAGCTGGAAGCCCTGCGCGCCGACTATTGCGGTCGGCCCACACCTTTGTACCGGGCGAGACGCCTCTCGGAGGAAGTCGGCGGTGCGACGATCTGGTTGAAGCGGGAAGACCTTCTTCATACCGGGGCACACAAGATCAACAACACCGTCGGGCAAGCGCTACTAGCCCGCCGCATGGGTAAGCGGCGCGTCATCGCCGAGACCGGCGCCGGCCAGCATGGCGTGGCTGCCGCCACCGTGGCGGCGATGTTCGGCATGGACTGCGTCGTCTACATGGGGGAGGAGGACATCCGTCGCCAGGCGTTGAACGTCTTCCGGATGGAGTTGCTCGGCGCGCGCGTTGTGCCGGTGACCTCGGGCAGCCGTACTCTCAAGGATGCTACCAACGAGGCGATCCGCGACTGGGTGACCAACGTCGATACGACCTTCTACATCATCGGGTCGGTGGTCGGCCCACACCCGTACCCGACGATGGTGCGTGATTTCCAGCGCGTCATCGGCCTCGAAGCCGCCGAGCAGTTGCGCGGCGCCGGCGTCGAGCAGCCGGACCTGCTGATGGCTTGTGTGGGCGGCGGCAGCAACGCCATCGGGCTGTTTCACCCCTTCATCGACACCGACGCCCGTCTGATCGGCGTGGAGGCTGGTGGTCGCGGCATCGATAGTGGTGAGCACTCCGCCACGCTGTCGGCCGGCACGCCTGGAGTGCTGCACGGCGCCAGGTCTCTGTTGCTGCAGAATGACGACGGCCAGGTGCAGCTCGCGCACTCCATATCGGCCGGGCTCGACTACCCTGGTGTTGGCCCTGAACACGCCTCGCTGCAGGCCAGCGGGCGTGCGCAGTACGTGGCGATTACCGACGATCAGGCCCTGGCAGCGTTCGATCGCGTGTGCCTGATTGAAGGGATCATCCCGGCGTTGGAGTCGGCACACGCCATCGCGCACCTGTTCGTCATGGCGGAGCGAGGGGAGTTGCCTCCAGAGCACCACGTCATCGTGTGCCTGTCGGGGCGGGGCGACAAGGACGTCGCTACGATTGCCGAATACCGTGGGGAGGTGGGCCAGTGAGCCGGATCGATCGAGTCTTCGCCGGTCGCGGCGCCAGGCCGCTGATCATCCCGTTTGTGACGGCCGGATACCCGCAACTCGATTCGACCGTATCGCTGGTGCATGCGATGACGATGGCTGGAGCGGACTTGGTGGAGATCGGCATGCCGTTCTCCGACCCGCTGGCGGACGGGCCCACCATCCAACGATCTAGTGAGCGCGCGCTGTCCAACGGCATGACGGTGAAGCGGGTGTTGTCGGTAGTGGCGGAGCTGCGCGCGGATTCGAATATAGCGGACCTACCGTTGGTGCTCATGGGCTACTGCAACCCGATCTTGCATTTTGGCCTCGAGGAGTTCCTGCGCACCGCCGCGGAGACTGGCGTCGACGGGCTGATCGTTCCGGACTTGCCGCCCGAGGAGGCCGCCGAGTATCGCAACGGGTGCATGCAATGCGGCCTGGCCGCGGTGTTTCTCATGGCGCCCAACGCTACGGATGAGCGTATCGGCATCGTCGACGAAGCCTCGACTCATTTTTCGTATTGCGTCAGCGTGACGGGTGTCACCGGAGCGCGTGGCGATGTGCAGGCGCGCACGATCGAGTTTCTCGGCCGCGTGCGCCGCCAGGCGCGCAAGCCTTTCGTAGTCGGCTTCGGCGTCAAGCAGCCGGAGCACGTCACGCGGCTCGGTCCGTTGGCCGATGGCGTCGTGGTTGGCAGCGCGTTGATCGATGCGATTGACGCCGCTACCGACCCGGCGGCCGCGGTGGGCGCGACCGTCAAGGAGCTACGTGTCGCCGCCGACGAGCTGGCGGTGCCGGGCACCGAGAAGCGGGAGGGCGAATGACTAGCGGCTCGGAGCATGCCCGCAACACGATGCTCGAGTCTCGGCAGCGCATCGACGAGATCGATCCCGAACTTGTGGCGTTGCTGAACCGTCGCGCCGAGTATGCTCGCCTTATCGGCGCAGCGAAGGAAGTGCTGAACGAGCCCACCTACCAGCCTCGCCGTGAAGAGGAGATCTTCAGGCGCGCCGTAGAAGCGAACCGCGGACCGCTAGACGACGCCGCAGTCCGCCGCGTATTCGAGCGCATCCTCGACGAGACTCGCCGTCTTCAGAGGGTCAAGTAGGGTTGACGCAATGCAACGAGCTCGCGAAACGCAACACAACTCTTATAGGACACTAAGATGTCAACGGTAGCGGCAGATCTAGCCAGCGTGATCGCTGCAGGAGTCGGTATGGTAATCATCATGGAGTCAGGGGCCGATGAGCTCCAAATCGAGCGCGTCATCGAGCGGCTTACGGCGCTGGGGTTCGACGCGCACCGTTCGACTGGCGTCGAGCGCACGGTCGTCGGCGCGGTCGGTGGCAAGGCGGTCGAGGTCGACCCTCGCGAGCTGGAGGTTCTCACTGGCGTCAAAGAGGTTCTCAAGATCTCCAAGCCGTACAAGCTTGTCGGGCACTCGTTCAAACCGGAGGGGACCCGAATCCGGCTCGGCGATGTCGTGATCGGTGGCGAGCAGGTGGTGATGATGGCAGGCCCCTGCGGCGTCGAGAGCGAGGAGCAGATCCACAAGGTCGCTGAGTGCGTGGCGCGCGCTGGGGCTCAGGTGCTGCGTGGCGGCGCCTTCAAGCCTCGCTCCTCGCCGTACTCGTTTCAGGGCCTGGGTGGTGATGGGCTGCGCTTTCTGCGTGCTGCCGCCGACGCACACGGTCTGAAGACCATCTCCGAGGTGATGGACGCACCGCAGATTGAGCTCATGTCCGAATATGTCGACATCTTTCAAGTCGGGGCGCGCAACATGCAGAACTTCGCGTTGCTCAAGGCGCTCGGTCGGCAGCAGACGCCAGTGCTTCTGAAGCGGGGTCTGTCGGCGACCATCGAGGAATGGCTCATGTCTGCCGAGTACATCATGGCGGGTGGTAACCAGAACGTCATTTTGTGCGAGCGGGGCATCCGGACGTTCGAGGTGTACAGCCGCAATACCTTCGACGTCTCGGCGTTCCCGATCGTGCAGAAGCTGTCTCACCTGCCGATCATCGGCGATCCGAGTCACGCGATCGGCATCCGCGACAAGGTGCCGCCGTTGGCGTGCGCTGCGTTGGCCGCCGGGGCGGACGGGCTGTTGGTCGAGGTGCATCACGACCCCGATGCGGCGCTGTCGGACGGTCCGCAGTCGCTGTTTCCGGAGCAATTCGAACGGCTCATGGGCCGGCTGCGTCTCATCGCACCGGCGGTCGAGCGCACCATCGCGGCGGCCCCATGAGCCGGGGACCAGGGGCTGCTTGACCCGCTATCCGGCCATGGTAGCCTCGCTGCTTGTCCGTAGTAGCCACGCTGATCGGTGCGTTTGCTACCGTTGAAACCGTTGGAGGTACCGCCGTGAACACCGCTGAATCCAGTGTGCTCGGAGCTCGTGACGACGTGGTTTCGGTGGCTCGTTTGCTGGCACTCTCGGTTGCGTTCGCCGCGGCCCTGGCAGTGGCCGCGCAGATTCGCATTCCGCTGCCGTTCACCCCGGTGCCGATCACCCTGCAAACCCTGGTGCTCTACGTCGGTGCGGCCTGGCTCGGGCGGCGTGCGGCGCTTTCAGGCCTGGCGCTGTATGTCGGTCTGGCGATTCTGGGGGTACCGATCCTGTCTGGCTTGCGCGGCGGGCTGGCGGCGTTCACGGGTGCGACTGGCGGCTACGTTCTCGGCTGGTTCGTGGCGGCTATCGTGCTCTCCACGCTTCTCGACGGGCGCACACGATCCTGGCTGCGCACGGCGGGCTCGATGGTGGTGGCGTCCGTCATCGTCCTCACGTGCGGGGCTCTCCACCTCGCGCT
Source organism: Acidobacteriota bacterium (assembly GCA_965205505.1). Classification (GTDB taxonomy): domain Bacteria; phylum Acidobacteriota; class UBA890; order UBA890; family WLXD01; genus DASCOT01. Next base: position 268,163 of record CBDBHB010000008.1, on the reverse strand, counting down.
GCTGCTTGACCTGTCGCCTGGACAGGCGTTTCTGATGGGCGCGGCGCCGTTCATCCCCGGCGACTCCCTGAAGATCCTGCTGGTTTCGGCCGCTGTACGGCGTTGGCCCAATCCGTTGTCGACGCGTTGAAGCTGCACGAGTATCAGTCCAAAGAGCTGCTGCGTCAGCGCGGGTTGAACGTTCTCGCGAGTGCGGTGGCGACGAGTGCCGACGAGGCCCGCGAGGTCGCCGAGAACCTCGCCGCCGAGGGGGCAACGCGCTTTGCGGTGAAGGCGCAGGTGCACGCCGGCGGGCGTGGCAAGGGCGGCGGCATCAAGCTTGCCGACACCCCGCAACAGGCGGGTGAATTCGCCGGAGCCATGCTGGGGAACGCGCTGATCACGCCACAGACCGGATCCCAAGGGGTGGTCGTGCGCCAGCTATTGATCGAGGCCGGCGCCGATATTGTCGACGAGCTCTACCTCGCGCTTACCATCGACCGATCGGCTCGCTGCCCGGTGGTGATCGCGTCCGCCGAGGGCGGCGTCGAGATCGAGGAGGTCGCCGAGCGCAACCCGGAGGCGATTCTCAAGGAGCCCTGCGTTCCCGGATGGGGGTTACGTCCGTTCCAGGCGGCGCGCCTCGCCTACCGGCTTGGCCTCGAGGGTCGTGTGGCTCGCCGAGTGGCTGCCACGATCATGAAGCTAGCGCGCGCCTATGACGAGCTCGATGCTGCGCTCGCCGAGATCAACCCGCTGGCGATCGGGCCGGACGGCGAGGTCATCGTGCTCGATGCCAAGATCGTGCTCGACGAGAATGCCTTGTACCGCCATGCAGACCTGGCCGAACTACGCGATCGCAGCGAGGAGGATCCGCTCGAGCTCGAAGCATCGGAGCATTCTCTGAGCTACGTAGCGCTCGATGGCACCGTGGGCTGCATGGTGAACGGCGCCGGGTTGGCGATGGGCACCATGGACGAGATTAGCAACGCCGGAGGATTCCCCGCCAACTTTCTGGATGTGGGCGGCGGCGCGTCGGTCGAGCGCGTGGCCAACGCGTTTCGAATCCTGATGAAGGGCGAGCAGGTGAAGGCGGTGTTGATCAACATCTTCGGCGGCATCGTGCGGGGCGATCGAGTAGCGCAGGGTGTGATCGAGGCGTTGGACACGGTCGAGGTGAAGGTTCCCGTCGTGGTTCGACTACAAGGCACCAATGCTGAGGAGGGGCGCGAGATCCTACGCAGCTCGGAGCTCGAGTTCATGGTTGCTGAAACCCTTCAAGAGGCGGCGCGGAAGGCTGTGGATGCGGCCGGCGGAGGATCTGGTTGAGCATCCTGGTTGACGCTGACACGCGCGTCCTCGTCCAAGGGATTACCGGTACGGAAGGCTCGTTCCATAGCCGCCAATGCATCGAGTACGGTACGTGCATTGTCGCCGGAGTGACTCCCGGGAAAGGTGGCACCCGCTTCGACGACTCGGTACCGGTATACGACACGGTGCTCGATGCGGTGCGCGAGACCGAAGCGGAGATCTCGCTGGTGTTCGTCCCGCCGCCGTTCGCTCCCGACGCGGTCATGGAGGCGGCTGATGCCGGTATGCGATTGGTCATCTGCATCACCGAGGGTATTCCGACGCTCGACATGGTCGACGTTGTCGGCTACTGCAACGGCCGGGGTACCAGGCTCATTGGTCCCAACTGTCCTGGAGTGATCTCGCCGGGTAGGTGCAAGGTCGGCATCATGCCGGGGTTCGTGCATCAGCAAGGGCGTGTCGGGGTGATCTCACGTTCCGGCACGCTTACCTACGAGGCGGTAGACCAGCTGACACGTGCAGGCCTCGGCCAATCGACGTGCATCGGCATCGGTGGCGACCCTGTGATCGGCACGACGTTCCGCGACTGCCTGGAACTGTTTGTTGAGGACGAGCAGACGGAGGCCGTGGTGTTGATCGGCGAGATCGGTGGCAGCGGTGAGGAGGAGGCGGCAGAGTACATTGCCGACGACTACGCGCTCCCGGTGGTTTCTTTTATCGCCGGACAGACGGCCCCTCCCGGTAAGCGCATGGGGCACGCGGGCGCCATCATCGCGGGCGGCAAGGGGACGGCTGCGGAGAAGATGAAGGCACTGCGGGATGCTGGTGCCCACGTTGTGGCCAGCCCGTCGGAAATTGGCACCAAGGCTCTCGAGGTGCTTTCGAGCTAACGGCCTGCTACGGGCGTTGTCGATAGGTCTCGACTCTCGGCCGCCGGTGTCGCATCCGCTTCGCGAAGACTCCGACGAGCACGAGGCCGGCCACGAACCCGCCGACATGTGCGTACCACGCCACCCCCACCGTGCCACCGCTGCCTGCCGACCAAAGCTGAATAAGGAACCAAATCCCCAGCAGGAGGACAGACGGCAGGTACATGATGCGGATGAAGATCACCAGGACTACGAGCGTCAACACCCGGGCGGTCGGGTACAGGAGCATGTAGGCGCCCAAGACCCCGGCGATGGCGCCGCTCGCGCCTACCATCGGAATGGTGCTCTCGGGCATGAGAGCCACCTGCGCGCCCGCTGCGCTGAGTCCGCACAGCAGGTAGAAGGCCAGAAAGCGAACCGATCCGAGTCTGTCCTCGACGTTGTCGGCGAAGACCCACAGGTAGAGCATGTTGCCGCCCAAGTGGAACAGGTCACCGTGCACGAACATCGAGGTCAGCAGTGTCAGTGGTGCCGGGATGGGCATCTGCATCCAAAGCGTCGGCGAAGTCAGGGCGACGGGAACCAGCCCCAGCTGTGTGACCAGTGCCAAATACGCCTGGTCGCCGCCCGTCATGCGCACCTGCAGCTGGAAGGCGAAGACGGCCAGGTTGGCGCCGAATAGCAGGTAGGTCACCCAAGGTGTGCTATCAGTCGGGTTGTCATCGCGCAGTGGAATCATCGGGCGTGCGCCAACCTGAGCGCGGCAACGGCATCACGGACCGCGGTGGCCACATCATCGCCCGTGGAGACGTCAGGATCAGGCTCCAGCGGCGTACCGATCCGAACCTGAATGCTGCCGGGATCCGCGAAGCGCCTGCCGATCGGCATGAGGGCGCGGCTGTTCACCAGCACGATCGGCACGATCGGTACGCCAGCAGCGCGTGCGAGGTCGACGCCGTTTACGCAAGAGCACGACAACTCTCCTTCGGCGGCGCGGGTGCCCGCGGCAAAGATGACGGTGGACATCGACCCGGCGGCTCGCCGCCGGGGACTCCAAAGCGCCTCGACGACCGAGTCGTCGGCGCCCGCGTCCAGCGGCACGCACCCGACGCGTCGCATGTACCAGCCGACGAACGGGATGCGGAACAGCGACGCCTTGGCGGGCAAACGGAAGGGCACCGGCAATCCCACCAGCAAGGCCGGGATGTCGAGGGCCGACTGGTGGGTGCCGACGAGCACGTAGGCTGCGTCGGGGTCGAGATTCTCGCCGCCTTCGGTTTGCACCACGACACCGTTGATCCAGAGGAGTGCCCGTCCCCAAATCCGGGCACAGGCGTGTGTCACGGTGCCGCGCGCAGCGAGGAAGGAGACCAGGATTCCCGCCGTGCCGAGAACGATCGTCGCCGTCATCGTGACCGCCCAGCTACCGATGTACCGAATGCGCTCGGCGCCGTGGTAATAGCCCAGCTGTGCGGCGGGTGTGGTCATGGTCGGCGAGTGTAGCAGCGTGGCCAGCGCGATTTCGGCAGGGCCACGGACACCGGGGTAACATATGAGCCCTCCCGGCCCCGAAAATGGGGCCCCTACCCAGCAGATCCATGTCAACGTACGGCTGGCTGTCGATAGTGCCGCCGATCCTGGCCATCGTCATGGCCTTGCGGACCCGCCAGGTGCACCTGTCGCTGTTCGCCGGGATCTGGATCGGTACCACGATCCTTGCCGGGTTCAATCCGCTGGCCGGCGCCGCCGCGGCCATCGATCAGCTCGTCGGCGTGGTTTCCAATGGCGATAACGCACGTACGCTGATGTTCACCTTGATGGTGGGTGCCTTGATCGTGCTGTTGCGCGAGTCCGGTGGCGTAGCTGGCTTTGCCGAATGGGCGATAACGCGCGGCTGGGTACGCGACAAGCGCTCCGCCCAGCTGATCTCGGCGTTTCTGGGAATAGCGATCTTCATCGAGTCGAACATCACGTGCCTTGTAACCGGCACTGTGTCGCGTCCGCTCTACGATCGCGTCGGTCTTTCGCGCGCCAAGCTAGCGTACGTGTGTGACTCGACATCGGCACCTATATGTATGCTGATCCCGATCAACGCGTGGGGTGCGTTGATCATCAGCTTGCTCGCTGCCGAGGGGCTCGCCGACCCCCTGGGCGTGCTGATTGCAGCCATCCCACTGAACTTCTATGCGCTGCTGGCACTTGCGACGGTGTTCCTGGTGGCGCTGAGCGGACGCGACTACGGCCCCATGGCGAGAGCCGAGGCCGCTGCGGCGGAGGGCGCCGGCCGCGTCGATGGCCCGACATCAGACCTCGGCGAGAACGCGCCCGAGGCGGGCAAGAAGGCGCGTAATCTGATCTTGCCGGTGGTGGTCACGGTAGTCATGGTGCCGGTCGTCCTGTACATCACCGGAGACGGCGAATGGCTACGGGGCTCGGCCTCGACCGCCGTGTTGCTGGCAACGTCGAGCGGCGTGCTGGTAGCGATGCTGCTGTATCGCGCGCAGGGGCTGTTCTCGTTCGCCGAGATGACTAATTCGGCCATACGGGGTTTTCAGGAGCTTGTACCTGTTGCCGCGATTCTGGCGCTTGCGCTGGGGATCGGAGCCGTCTGTCGGGCGCTCGGCACGGGACCCTGGGTGGCGTCGATCGCGGCGCCGCTCTTGACACCGGTTACCGTGGCGCCGGTCGTCTTCGGCACCGGATGTGTGATTGCCTTCTCCACCGGCAGCTCGTGGGGCACCTTCGCCATCCTCATACCGATCGCCGTTCCGCTGGCGCTTCAGAGCGGCTCTTCGGTGCCACTGGCCGTAGCGGCAGTGATGGGTGGCGGGATCTTCGGCGACCACTGCTCACCGATCTCCGATACCACCGTGGTCTCGTCTATGTCGGCTGGATGTGACCACATAGAGCACGTCACGACCCAGATTCCGTACGCGCTTGCAGGCGGAGGTCTCGCGACTCTGCTTTACCTCGTGGCCGGCCTGGTCGTCTAGACACTAGATGGCACGCTTTCATATCGGACGCGACAACTGGTTCCTGGTGATCCCCATGGCGATCCTCGGTCTAGCGACGCTCTACACGCTGAACCGGATGTATCGGGCGGGCGACATTCGTCGCTCGATCGAGGTGGTGACGAGCTTCGAGGCGGGTGGGCAGCCGCGGTTGGGGGAGTTCATCGCCGATGACGAGGGTGAACTCAGCTGCACGGCGGAGGTGCTTTCGAGCTTCTACGGAACCCTCGACGTTCATTGCGTCCCGCGTGACACGGGCATCAACTACCGCTGGCGGGTACACGTAGGGCAGCGAGCGTTCGCGCCGATCAACGGTGGTACGAAGGCGCTCATGCGGCGATATGCCCCTGAGATCTTCGCGGCGGATTCCGACGAGGAGGGAAGAGATGGCCGCTGATCGGCGGGTCCAGGCGACGCTCGACAACGGCCTTCGAGTCGTCGTGCAGCCGCTAGACAGTGCGCCGTTGGTGTCGGTCTGGTGCTGGTACCACGTGGGCTCGAAGAACGAGGCGCCGGGGCTGACCGGAGCGTCACACTTCGCGGAGCACATGAATTTCAAGGGCACGGCGAACGTTTCTCGCGAGGACCTGAAAGTGTGGATCGAGCGCGCCGGCGGTAGCTGGAACGGCTACACATGGATCGACCAGACGACTTACTTCGAGACCCTGGCCGCAGACGAGCTCGACCTCGCCTTGCGGATCGAATCCGATCGCATGACGGAGTGCCTCTACGAGCCGAAAGAGTTCGAATCTGAGCGTACGGTCGTGCTTGCCGAGATGCACGGCAACAGCAACAGCCCGCAGTACCTGCTCGATATCGATGTGACTGCAGCGGCGCTGCGGATGCACCCCTACCGGTGGCCGACCATCGGCTGGCAGAGCGATCTGGAGGCGATGACGCGAGACGATCTGTTTCTTCACTACAGGCGGTACTACAACCCGGGCAACGCGACCCTGGTGATTGCTGGCGATGTCGATGCAAACGCGGCGGTCGATGCCGCCCGGCGCCGATTCGGTGGCATTCCGGCCGCCGAGATCACTTCATACCAGTACGTGCGTGAGCCTCAGCAGGACGGCGAGCGCCGTGTCGTGCTCGAGCGACCGGGCACGGCCGCGTACTTGCAGATCGTCTATGGAGCACCGGCATTCTCGGACACTGACTTCGTGCCCTTGCTGGTAGCCGACGCGCTGTTGTCGGGCGGCAAGGGAATCAACCTCTGGAGCGGCGGCTTTGGCCGCAGCGCGCGGGTCACGTCGCCGCTCTACGGGGCGCTCGTCGACAGCGAGCTGGTGGTGTCGATCAGCTCGGCCGTGCTGCCTACCGAAGAGCCTTACCTCTATGGCTTTTCGGCGACACTGCGTGAGGGGGTGGAGCCTCGGTGCGCCGAAGAAGCGCTGACCGAATCGGTGGAGGGGTTGGCGACGCAGGATGTCGACGACCGAGCCCTCCGCAAGGCGAAGAACCAGGTGTTGTCGGCGCTGGCGTTCGAGTCCGAACGCGTCACCGACGTGGCACATCAACTCGGTTACTTTGCGACGATCGCCACAATCGATGCGCTGGATGCGGTGCCGAGCGCCGTAGAGGCCACAACTGCCGCAGATGTTCGACGCGCCGCAGCACGGTTTCTGCGACCCGAGGCGAGAACAGTGGGTTGGTTCGTGCCGCGGAGAAACTCGTGACCGCCGGATTTGCCCCCACCCGGACCCAGCTCGACAACGGGCTGGTGGTGATGCACCAGTCCAACCATGCGTCGTCGGCGGTGACCCTCAGCCTCAGCATTGCTGCCGGTGCGTGTTTCGAGCCGGCAGCGCAGGCGGGGCTCGCGACGCTCATGGCGAGGGGGCTCACGCGTGGCACCGAGATGCGCGACAAGGCCGCGGTAGGCGAGGTGCTCGACTTCCGAGGCGCCCACCTTGGCGGCACTGGGGGACGGCATACGGCCGGCTTGGTAGCCAAGTCACGCGCTGAGGACATGCCCGAGGTCATGGGCCTGCTAGCAGAGTGTGCGCAGCATCCTACTTTCCCCGATACCGAGGTCTCCAAGCTCGTCGGCGACCGTCTGACGGCGCTGCGAGAAGATTGCGATGACCCGGCCGTCGTGGCAATGCACGCGCTGCGCGAGCTGGCCTACCCTGACGGACACGCGTACGCGGTTCGCACGCGAGGGACGCCGGCGACGGTCGAGGGGATCCGGGGGGAGGATCTAAGAGCATTCCACGCACGGTTCTTCGGTCCGTCGGCGGCGCTGCTGGTTGTCGCCGGCAACGTCGATGCCGACGCGGCCTTGGCAATCGCGCATGATGCGTTTGACGGCTGGATGGACGAGGCGCCTCGCGGCGGGTACCGACAGGCGCAATGCGCGGTTGCCGACGTGGCGCCGCCGCAAGAGGTCCGACGTCACGTCGCGGCGATGCCCGACAAGGCGCAGGTCGACATTGCCCTCGGCCATGCTTCCATCCGGCGTAGTGACGACCGTTACTACGCCGCTGCCCTGATGAACACGATCCTCGGTCGATTCGCAATGGGCGGCAGGTTGGGGCGCTCGGTACGCGAGGAGCAGGGCATGGCGTACTACACCTACAGTGCCTTCGCTGCCGGCCTGGGCCCAGGGCCGTTCGTGGTTCGCGCCGGAGTTCAGCCACAGCATGTCGAGGCCGCCGTCGAGGCGGTGCTTGCGGAGATCCGGCGCATCCGTGCCGAGCCGGTCACCGCCGACGAGCTCGACAACGCCAAGGCCGCGACCATTCGGGCCTTGCCGCGGGCGCTCGAAAGCAACGAGGGAGTGGCCGGGTTACTGCATGAGATCGAGATGTTCGATCTTGGTCTCGACTATCTGGAGCGACTGGTGGGCTATGTGAATCGCGTCGATACAGAAGCCGTGCAGGCTGCGGCACGGGAGTTGCTGTACCCCGACGCCTACGCCCTGGCGATTGCCGGACCATGGTCTCCGTCGGCTGACGGTTCTTGAAGTAAGGTACCCGCGAGCCCCGACACCCGGAGACCCGCATGGCAGAGTCGCTCGGCGACATCGCCGCCTTTCTGAACGCGTACCTCGACGTCGACGCGGTCCCTGACGTCTCGCTGAACGGTCTTCAGGTCGAGGCTTCCGAGCAGGTAGAGCGCTTTGCCGTGGCGGTCGATGCGGCTGCTGAGACGATCACGATGGCCGCCGACGCCGGGTGTCAGCTGATGATCGTCCACCACGGGCTGCTCTGGGGCGATCGCGCGCCGCTCAGCGGTCGCCTGGGTGCCCGCGTCGCTCAGTGCTACGCCAGCGGAGTGTCGATCTACGCGGCCCATCTACCTTTGGACCTGCACCCCGAGGTGGGCAACAACGCGTTGCTCGCCGGCGCCTTGCAGGCGGTACCCGAGTCGCGCTTCGGCGACCACAACGGTGTGCAGGTGGGTACCCTGGCTCGCCTGCCCGAGGCGATTCCGCTGGCGACACTAGCCGGTCGGTTGGCCGCTGTCGGCTGTGACGATCAGCTTATGTGGGCGTTTGGGGCCGAGGAGGTGAGCACGATCGCCGTGGTAACCGGCAGTGGCTGCGGCGCCCTCGACGATGTTGTGGCGCTCGGCGCTGATTGTTTCATCACCGGCGAGCCGCGCCATTCCGCCTACCACGATGCCCGTGAGGCGAGGCTCAACTGCATCTTTGCAGGACATTATGCGACCGAGACGTTCGGCGTACGGGCGGTGGGCGACCTGGTGGCGGAGCGGTTCGGCATCGAAGCGCGTTGGATCGACCTACCGACCGGCGTCTGAGATGAGCGACACGGCACGCCGCGCCGAATGTCCGATCCGCCGACTGGCAGGCGTCGACGACTATATCCAATGCGAGGAGCTTCAGCGCCGCGTGTGGCACTTCCGCGGTGACCTCGACGTTATCCCGCGGACCCAGCTGGTGGCGGCACAGAAAGCCGGCGGGATTGTGCTCGGGGCGTTTGACGCAGGCGGTCAGCTAGTGGGGTTTTGCTACGGGTTTCGCGGCGAGGACGATCGCGGTCGCGCGCTGCACTACTCGCACATGCTGGCGGTGGATGTTTCGTTTCGTTCCACGGGGCTCGGGGCGCGTCTCAAATGGACCCAGCGAGAGGTTGCGTTGCAGCAAGGACTGCATCTCATAGCCTGGACGTTCGATCCACTGCAATCGCTGAATTCTCACTTTAACTTCGGCAAGCTGGGGGTCGTCGCCGAGACCTACTTCGAAAACCTCTATGGCGAGACGACCAGCCTCCTGCATCAAGGATCACCAACGGATCGGTTGCTGGCAGCGTGGCATTTGGACACCGCGCGGGTCGCGGCCCGCGAGCGCGGCGAGCGTGGCGTGCTGGCACAGGAGATCGCCGCCGGCCGGGTCAGTGTCTCCGAGGCTCTGTCGGGTGTTGAGTCCGGCGACGCGGTTTCGATACCCGGGAGGCCGAAGCTGCATCTCGATGCGCCGCATGTTGCCTGCGAGATTCCAACGTCGATTCAGGAGGTCATGAAAGTTGACCCTGCCGCCGTCTTGGCCTGGAGGATGGCGACGCGGGAGGTCTTTCAGCATTACCTGGGCCGCGGCTACTTTGTGCGCGAGTGCGTACGCTTCAGTGCCCCGGCGCCGCGGACCCTGTTCGTTTTCGAGCGCGGCAGTCCGGAGGCCACAGGTGCTCCGGATCATGAGTATGGTGACGTTTGTGGAGAGCGCGACCGGGGCGATTTGTAGTAACGGCGAGGAGATCAGCGGACGCTTGATTCGCATCGACAAAGAACATCGGAGAGCGCATTGAAGATCGACGCGTTGGACTTGATTCAAATCCGTATTCCGCTCGTCGGTTGGTTCGAGATCTCGCGCGGTCGCTTCGGCGAGCGCAACATCCTGCTGGTGCGCGTGCATTCCGAGGGGGCGTTCGGGTGGGGCGAGTCGGGGGCCGATCGCATGCCCTTCTATACCTACGAGACTGTCGGGACCTGTCGACACATCATCGAGGACCTGCTGGCACCAGAGCTGTTCGAGCTCGATCTGCCGGAAGCGGGTGCCGCAACTGCTGTCGCTGCCCACATGGCCAAGTGGCCTTGGCACCCGATGGCAAAGGCAGCGATCGAGGAGGCTGTCTGGGACCTCGAGGCTCGCCGACGCGGGTTGCCTGTGCACCGCCTGTACGCCGGCGACAGGCCGGTGCGCGACCGCATCATGGTGGGCATTTCGCTAGGTATTCAGCAGGACTTCGAGGTGCTGGCCGACCAAATCGAGACGGCGCTCGCTCAGGGCTACCGGCGAATCAAGCTGAAGATCGCCAAGGGGAAAGACGTTGGCGTCATCGACAAGGTACGAAACCGATTCGGAGACATTCCGCTCATGGTCGATGCCAACTGCGCGTATCGGCGCGAGGACATCCCGCACATTGTCGAGCTCGATCGCTTCGATATGGAGATGATCGAACAGCCGTTTGAATACGACGAGCTCGAGTTGCACGCCGAGTTTCAGGAGCAAATCGCTACGCCGATATGCCTGGACGAATCTGCCAAGACGGTAGAGGTCACAGAACGGGCACTGGAGGCGAAGGCGGCGCGCATCATCAACATCAAGTGCTCGCGGCTTGGTGGCCGTTCGGCCGGAGTCGCCGTGCATGACCTGTGCGAGCGGCGTCAGATTCCCGTGTGGTGCGGTGGAATGCTGGAGTCGGGAGTGGGCAGGCTGCACAACATCGCCGTCGCGGCGCTTCCCAACTTCACGTTGTCCAACGACTTGTCGGCGTCGCGACGTTACTGGGAGCAGGACATCATCGATCCCGAGGTCGAGCTCGACGGCGATGGGCACGTGTGCGTGCCACAGGGCCCAGGAATAGGCCACGACGTCTGTGAGAGTCGCATCGAGCGCTATCTGGTCGACCGACGGACCCTGCGAGCGTAGCCCGCTGGAGGCGCGGGGCGATCTCGTCGCAACCCTGGCGCCAGGCCCACCACGGCCTGCTAGCGAAGGCCGCCGTCGGTACGGAAGATGTGGAAGAATTAGAGGCGGCGCAGGCGGCCGACCGCCGCCACTCGGCCGCGGTTTCACCTTGTCCATCAAACGCCCCGGCACCGCCGCAACCAGTCAGAGGATCTCGCCCATGTCTGCCGTACCAGCGGGAATCTTCCGCGCCTACGACATCCGGGGCATCGTCGGAGACGATGTCAACGCCGATGTGTTCCGGCGTATCGGGCAGGCCTTCGGCACCCTTGTTTGCCGGCACAGCGGTACCCGTGTGGTGGTGGGACGCGACGGCCGCCTTTCGAGCCCGGAGCTTGCCGGTGCCTTCTCAGCCGGTGTGAACGATGCTGGTTGTGCGGTTCTCGACGCCGGCCTGGTGCCGACGCCGATGCTGTACTTCGGGATCCATCATCTGCGCGCCGATGGTGGCGTGGTGGTTACCGCGAGCCACAACCCTGGCGACTACAACGGTCTCAAGTTGTGTCTGGGAACGCGCACACTTTTCGGCGACGATATCCAGGCACTGCGACAGGCGATCGAAGCGAACGATCTGGATAGCGGTAGTCGCGGTGTCGAGACGGTCGACCTGGTGCAGCCGTATGTCGACATGGTCAAGGAGCGCGTGCATCTCGCGCGTCCGGTGCGTGTCGTGGTCGACGCCGGCAACGGCGTTGCCGGAATGATCGCGCCGCGCATGTACCGTGAGCTCGGCTGCGAGGTCGAGGAGATGTACTGCGACGTCGACGGTACGTTCCCGAACCATCACCCCGACCCCACCGTGCCCGAAGCCGTGGCCGACCTGAGTCGCCGCGTGGTCGAGGGCGGTTTCGATCTCGGCCTGGGGTTCGACGGAGACGGCGACCGTGTCGGGGTGATCGACCAGCGCGGCGAGATCGTGTGGGGCGATCGTCTGACAATTCTCTTGGCGCGCGACATGTTGTCCCGGAACCCCGGAGCGACAGTGATCTTCGACGTGAAGTGCTCCAAGCTGCTCGACGATGACATCGCCGCGCATGGCGGCCGGCCGCTGATGTGGAAGACCGGCCACTCGTTCATCAAGCAGAAGATCCGCGAGGAAGGGGCCCTACTGGCAGGTGAGATGAGCGGCCACTTGTTCTTCGGCGAGAACTTCTTCGGACACGACGACGCGGTGTATGCCGGCGCCAAGCTGATGGAGATCTACTCGCGGCAGGACGATTCGTTCTCCGCGCAACTCGATGACCTGCCCGAGGTCTTCTCAACGCCGGAGATTCGTCATCCGTCCACCGAAAAGCACAAGTTTGCGGTATGCGACCAACTGCGCGACGAGCTCGCAGCCGATTACGACGTAGTAGCGATCGACGGGGTACGAGTCGAGTTCGATGACGGCTGGGGTCTGGCGCGGGCAAGCAATACCGGGCCGCAGATCATTCTCCGATTCGAAGCGCAGAGCCGGGAGCGCCTGGAAGAGATCAGGCGGCTCGTGGAGAGTCGGTTGCACAGCGTCGAGAGAGCGCTCGGCGCCATCGAGGGCGGACGACGATGACCGACCTTGGCGACCCGCACGCCTACGCCGTGATCATGGCCGGCGGCAGTGGGACGCGCTTCTGGCCATTGTCGCGGCGCGATCGCCCAAAGCAGTTCCTGCCGATCGTCGGCGCCGACTCGATGCTGCGCCAAACCTGGGATCGGAGCGTCGCGGTGGTCGGAGATCCTGAACGCGTGCTGGTGGTCACTGCCGCCTCCTACGCATCGCTCACGGTGCAGGAGCTTCCGGAGCTGCCACCCGCCAACCTCCTGGCGGAGCCGCAGGCTCGCAACACCGCCCCCTGCCTCGCGTGGACAGCGGCGGTGCTGGCGCAGCGCGACCCGGAAGCGATGATGTTGGTCTTCCCCGCGGATCACGTAGTGGGCGACGTTGCCGGCCTTGCACGTACCGTGAACGCCGCGGCTGCGGCGGCTCGCAGCGGGTATCTGGTTACCTTCGGCGTGCCCCCTCGGTACGCCGAGACCGGCTACGGCTACGTCGAAACGGGTACCAGGCTGGAGCTGGATGGCGCATCGGTCGAGCTTCCGGTTAACAAGGTGGTTGCGTTCCGCGAGAAACCGGATCTCGAGACAGCGGAGCGTTATGTGGCAGACGGCTCCTTCCTCTGGAACAGTGGAATGTTCGTCTGGGAGGCGCGGGTGCTGCTGACCGCGATGGAGCAGCACCTGCCCGACGCCGTGGAGGCCGCCAATGCCATGCTCGCCGCCGCCGACGACACGAGTCGTGCCGACGCGTACCGGGCGATGCCGGCCACCTCGATCGACTATGGCGTCATGGAGCGGGCCGAGAACGTCGCTTGTGTGAAGGCCGAGTTCGATTGGTCGGACGTCGGTTCGTGGGAGGCGCTCAAGGAGCTCCTCGAGGGAGATGACCTCGGCAACGTAGTGGACGGGCAGTTGGTGGCGCTGGACGCCAGCGACAATCTGGTGCATGCACCGGAGGACATGGTGGCGCTGCTAGGAGTCAAGGGGCTGGCTATCGTGCGCGCCGGAGGCGTGCTGCTGGTGGCGCCGCTGGATCGCTCCCAGCAGATCAAGGCGTTGCGCGACAAGGTGGCCGAAGCGTCGTTGGATCGGTTCCTGTGATGCGCGCGCGCCGGCATGACACACGTGCCTGAGCTGGCACTCGTCGGCGGCGACCCCATCCGCGTGCGAGCCTATCCTCGTTGGCCGCAAGCTGGAGCACGGGAGCGCGAGCTCCTCGATGTGGTACTTGATTCGGGCGATTGGGACAGCCGGCACGGGCAGTTCGTGCGCCGTTTTGAGACCGAGTTCGCGGCGTATCAGGGCGCCAGATACGCGGTCTGTGTGAGTAGCGGCGAGGCGGCGCTGCGGGTGGCGCTCGAAGCGCTGGACATCGAGCGCGGATCCGAAGTCATCCTCCCAGCCTACACATTCGTGGCGTCGGCCACGGCCATCCTGCAGGCGGGGCTCGTTCCGGTCTTCGCCGATATCGATCGGCGCTCCTACGGCCTCGATGTCCGCAGCGCCGAGTCGGTGCTCAGTGAGCGAACGTCGGCGATCATGCCGGTCCACCTCGGCGGTGTACCGGCCAACATGGGACCGTTGCAAGACCTGGCAGAGCGCAACGGCCTGGCGCTGATCGAAGATGCCGCCCAGGCTTGGGGTACGCGCTTCGACGGCGCCGGTGTCGGGACGATCGGCAACGCCGGTGGGTTCTCCTTTCATTCCAGCAAGAACTTGGCCTGTGGCGAAGGAGGCGTCGTGGTTACCGACGACGGCGACCTGGCCGAACGTTGTCGATCGGTTTCCAACAACGGGCGCGTCGCGGTGGGCGGGAACTACACTCACGTTCGGCTCGGGGGCAACTTTCGGTTGTCGGAGTTCCAGGGCGCGGTGCTGTGCGCTGCCCTCGAGCGCTACCCCGAGGAGCTGCAGCGTAGGGCCGAGAACGCGATGCAACTACGCCGGGCGCTTGACGAGATCCCGGGAGTGACCTGCCAGATGCTGCCGCGCGGTACCGAACAGTGCTCCTGGCACCTGATCATCGTTCGCATCGATGCGGCGGCCTTCGAGGGAGCTCCGAAGCGCGCGTGTGTGGAGGCTCTTGTCGCCGAGGGGGTACCGGCGTCGGCGGGCTATGATGTGCCGGTCTACAGTCAGCCGATGTTCGACGACGCGCAGCGGGCGCCGCATCGTAGCGGCGACTGTGGAGTTGCCGAGCACGCCTGCGCGAGCGAAGCTGTGTGGATCCGCCACAATGCGCTTATCGGGAGCTCCGAGGATGCGCTGGACGTAGCCCGTGCGTTCGAAAAAGTGCAGCGTTACGCTGCCGAGCTCGCTCCGGTTGATCCGTTCATCACGCCTCTGTAACACTCGACTGGCGCCGAGCACGTGACCTCAACGCGCCGTGCCCATCTGAGGCCGTAGCCAAGAAGATCGCCATGACCGACGCAAGCGGACTGCCGAATCTCGATCCTCTCGTTTCGCTGTGTAAGCGCCGGGGGTTCATCTTCCAGAGCAGCGAAATCTACGGCGGCCTGAACGGATTCTGGGATTACGGTCCGCTCGGCGTCGAGCTCCGGCGCAGAGTGCTCGATCTCTGGTGGAGCCGCCTGGTAGTGCAGCGCGACGACGTCGTCGGCTTCGACGCGTCGATCATCATGCATCCGCGCGTCTGGCAGGCATCCGGGCACGTGGAGTCCTTCTACGACATGATGGTCGATTGCAAGGAGTGCAAGCGCCGGTTTCGGCTCGACCACCTCGTTCAAAGAGCAGTCGACTCGGGCGATCTCGGCAAGATCTTCCCCGGTCATGAGGGCGACCTGCCGCCCACGGACGGCTCGATTCCGAGCCGCTGCCCAGCCTGCGCTGGTGAGCTGACGCTGCCCCGTCAGTTCGGCCTGATGTTCGAGACGCGCGTAGGCGCCGCCGAAGACTCGAAGTCGGTAGCCTACCTTCGCCCGGAGACCGCCCAGGCTATTTTCGTGAACTTTCGCAACGTTCAACTTTCGACGCGCATGAAGGTGCCGTTCGGGATTGCGCAGGTCGGGAAGGCGTTCCGCAACGAAGTCACACCGCGTAACTTCACCTTCCGCTCACGCGAGTTTGAGCAGATGGAAATGGAGTTCTTCGTTCACGCAGAAGACGAGCGCCAGTGGTTCGACTATTGGGTCGAGCAGCGCTATCGGTGGTACGCGGAGCTCGGGATCCAGTCGGACCGACTACGACTGCGTGAACACGAGCCCGACGAGCTCGCCCACTACGCCAGCTATACGACTGATGTGGAGTACAAATTCCCGTTCGGATGGGCTGAGCTCGAGGGGATCGCCAATCGCGGCTGTTTTGACCTGAGTCAGCATGCCGAGCACTCGGGCAAGGACCAGAGCTATTTCGATCCTGTGCGCAACGAGAAGTACGTACCGTCGGTAGTCGAGACCTCGGCAGGTCTCGACCGCACGGTGCTCACCGTGCTGGCCGATGCCTTCGACGTTGATGAGATCGGAGGCCAGCAACGCACCGTGTTGCGGTTGGCGCCGCATGTGGCGCCACGTCAGGTATCGGTTTTTCCTCTGGTGAAGAAGCTGGCAGAGCCAGCGAGGAAGCTTGCGGATACGCTGCGCGGCAGCTTTGGGGTGCTCTACGATGGCGCCGGGAGCATCGGCAAGCGGTATCGACGTGAGGACGAGGTGGGCACACCGTTCTGTGTCACGGTCGACTTCGACACCCTCGAGGACAACGCGGCGACGGTACGTCATCGCGATACCACGGAACAGGAGCGCATCGGCCTGGACGCCCTGCCGGCGTATCTCGGCGAGCGCTTCGGCGGCTAGCCGGTCGTGGCGGGTAAGCGTCCGCGTTCGCGAGCGCTTGCGACGCAACGCCGCGCGCTTGGCGTGCTGCATGACAGGTTGCTGGAGCTACACGGCGAACCGAAACCGGTGCGGGCGCTGCCGCCGCTCGACGAACTAGTACTGACGATCCTGTCGCAGAACACCACCGATAGGAACCGTGACCGCGCCTGGGGGCGGCTACGCCAGCGCTACCCGGACTGGCAAAGTGTCGCGGCTGCTCTGCCTGAGCATCTCGAACAAGCGTTGCAGCCGGGCGGGCTGCAGCGCGTGAAGGCGCGGCGGATTCAGGAGATCCTGTCTCGAGTGTACGAGCAACGAGGTTCGTACGACCTCGACCACCTGGGCGAGATGGACCTGGCTGCGGCCCGCGACGAGCTCAGCGACATCAAGGGGCTGGGTGCAAAGAGCGTCAACTGCATCCTGTTGTTCTCGCTCCGGCTCGAGGCGTTTCCCGTGGATACGCACGTGTACCGCGTGCTTCACCGGCTGGGCATTCACCGGCAGCGTGATCTTGGGCGGGCGAACGACGAGCTGCAGGCCGCGGTCCCGCCGGGGGCGGCCTTTCCCTTGCACGTGAACGTCATTCGGCACGGCCGCCAGGTCTGCCACGCGCGACGGCCCGAGTGCTGGCGCTGCGGAATCGAAGACCTCTGTGGCTACGACGACAAGAGCGTGGAGCCGCCGGCGGCGACGAGGCGGTAGACTGCCACCACCGCCCGCGCGTGGGCGACGCGGTGGGACGTCGGCGCGACCGGCACTTCGGCCTGGAGTATCGAGTGGGCACGCAGCGTTTCTACCTGACGACGCCGATCTACTACGTCAACGACGTACCGCATCTCGGGCATGCGTATACCACTGTCGCGGCTGACGCGATGGCGCGGTTCATGCGCCAGCGGGGCGTCGAGGTGTTCTTTCTCACCGGCACGGACGAGCACGGCCAGAAAGTGGCCCGGGCGGCCGCAAGTCGGGGCGTGTCCGAGCAGGAGCATTGCGACGAGCTGCATCGCAACTTCAGGCAGCTTTGGGAGCGGCTCGGAATCTCGCACGACGCCTTCATACGGACGACCGATGCCGAGCACAAGGAGCAGGTACGCGGTGCCCTGCAGCAACTCTACGATGACGGGCAGATATACGAGCAGGATTACGAGGGCTGGTACGACGTTTCACAGGAGATGTTTGTCACCGACACGGACGAGATAGAGCGGCTCAAAGAAGACGGAAGAGTCGAGTTCGTGCGCGAATCGAACTACTTCTTCCGCATGGGCGCGTACCAGGACAAGCTCGTCGAGGCGATCGAGAGCGGCTCTCTGCAAATCCACCCGCCGACACGAAGGAACGAGGTTCTGGGGTTCTTGCGTCAGGCGCTGGGTGATCTGTCGATTTCCCGGCCGAAGTCGCGGCTGGCCTGGGGCGTCGAGCTCCCTTTCGACACCGAGCACGTCTGCTACGTCTGGGTCGACGCGCTGTTGAACTACTGCACGGGGTTGCGCTATCTCAATCCGGGCACGCCCGCCGACCCCAGGTACGGGCCCTTCTGGCCGGCCGATTACCACCTCATCGGCAAGGATATCTTGACGACGCATTCCGTCTACTGGACGACACTGCTAATGGCACTGGATCTGCCGCTGCCGCGCAATATCTTTGCTCACGGCTGGTGGACTGTCGAAGGACGGAAGATGTCCAAGAGCTTCGGCAACGTCATCGATCCGAACCGGCTCATCGACGAGTTCGGTGCCGATCCGCTGCGCTACTACTTGCTCCGTCAGATGCCCTTCGGCCAGGACGGCGATTTCGCTGCCGCGGTGCTCGTGGAACGGATCAACTCGGATCTCGCTAACGATCTCGGCAATCTCGCCTCGCGTGTGCTCAACCTGGTGGAGCGCGACGGGGGCGCATTCGCCGTCGATATACAGCACACCGCTGCCACCGCCGAGTTGTTCCGTGGGTTCGAGGAGATGGTGCCGGTATACGAAGCGCAGCTCAGCGAGTTCGGGTTCGCAGCCGCTTTGCGCACGCTCTGGGGATCCGTTGGCGCCTGCAACAAGATGATCCAGGACGCCGAGCCGTGGCAGTTGCGCAAGAACAGAGAAACCGACCCGGAGGCGGGCGTCGCGTACGACGCAGTGATGGCAGCGTGTGGCAGCGTCGTGAAGAGCATCGCCGTGCTCCTGGCACCGGTAATGCCCGGCAAGATGCAGCAGCTCTGGGCATCGCTAGGCGAGACCAGTAGGCTCGACGAGTTTTGCTACGAGGGCGCAGAGCGGCTGCTTAAGGTCGGCTCGGGCGCCGGGGTTCACAGGGGCGAGATGCTGTTTCCCCGCATCGACTCCAAACAGGTCCGCAGTTTCGCCGAGCGCGCCTGCGAGATCGACTGATCGCGCGCCTCAGCCTCGTACCGCTGGGGCGTGCAGGCTCCCATCTACATGGGCGGCGCGACGGTGCGCGCGATCGACGGATTCCTCGAGCGAGCACCCTCGCGCCAGCAGGGCCGCGAGCGCCCCCGACGCAGTGGCGGCTGCAGCAGGACCCACAGGTTGAGGGTAATCCAGCACTGCCGTGCGCTCTCCGTAGGCGACGAAGTCCACCGCACGCGCTCCGTCCAGGTTGCCGCGCACCCAGGCTGCGTAGGCTCCGGCGTCGAGTAGCCGCTGCGCCAGCGCTGCCTGGTCATCGGTATCGGGTAGGCCGAGCAAGGAGCTAATCTCCAGCGCCGGCAGCAGGGCTACCGTCGTCTCGGGCAGAATAGTGGCCACCTGTGCCTTGCGGTTCGTTGCACTGAGCATCTGGCCGAGGCCTCCAGCTGAGGTCGCGTCGGGGGCGTAGACCAGGGTTTCCGGTAGTGCCTGCGCCAGGTTCTTCGAAACCGCCCGGGCCTGCCAATAGCTGGGTAACAGTCCGATCAACATGCCGTCTACGCGACGTTGAAATGCTCCATGCAGCATTCGCCGCAGGCCTCGCGCGAGCGTCGGACGCACATGCACCGAGCCGTCTGCCGATCGTTCGATTGCCCCGGTGGTGATTGGCAGAATCTCGTCGGCTCCCGCGTCGGCAGCGGCCCGCGCCGCGACCGACAATCCGATCTGACCGCGTGGGTCGAGGATATCCAGAATGAGCAGACGGATCGCCATCAGCGAGGCTCGCAGCGAGAAGTGGCGTGGACTAGGGCCGCCGACAACAAAGCCGCCGACAACAAGAACAGGCAGGGCCAGCCACCAAAAAGGGAGGCCCAAAACCCGCCAACGTGTCACGCTATGATAGCAGCAGGGGAGACTGGACACGTTCTTCCGCAGCCTGCGACGGATGTCCTGGCTGCGGGTAGATTGGAGGGGCCAGTGAGATCGCCGATGCCTGGGAGAGAGCTGCTGATGATGGCCGTGATCGCGGCGCTCGCTGGTGCTGCTCAGCCGGTGGTCGCCGCACCGAGCGGCCCCACTCGCTTGGCAATCCAGGAACGCTCCGAGCTGCCGCTCGATGTTCTGCTACGCCGGGTACAGGAGCGCTATCGAGCGCTGCAGGATCTCCGCGCTCGATTTCGGCAGCGCAGCATTGCAAGGCCCGGAATGCCGGCTCGCGAAGCGTCAGGGGTGTGGTTTGCGCGCCCGCCGGGGAGGATACGAGTTGAATATGATGTCAGCGGGCGCGTTCTTGTCGCCGATGGGGAGGCCCTCTATTGGTACCTCCCCGAGGACCGGCAGGTGCAGATCCGTGCCCAGGATTCGGTGGCATCGAGTCAGACGCCCATGCTGTATCTGACCGGCGGGGGCGACTTCGGCAGCGACTTCCTGGTGGCGGGCACCGAGTGGGAGGAGAAGCTGGCCCCCGGCAACGTTCAGTTGCGGTTGGATCCACTGACCGAGGATGCCTCGTACACCCATCTGATCCTCGAGGTTGACCCGGACACCGCGATGATCGCTCGACTGGTATCGTTCGGCCTTCTCGGCGAATCATCGGAGTTCCTGTTCCTCGAGGTTGAGACCGACCTGGGATTGGCAGAAGAACTGTTTCAGTTCACGGTTCCTGCGGATGTCGAGGTCGAGCAACTCGGCAGCTGAGCCACCAGCACGCTAAGAAATGCGCGACGGCCACCCTGTTACCCAGATCGCCGCCTTCCACCTTGCGAAAGACCGGCTGGAGCTCGTCGAGCGTGAGATCGCGGCTCTGCGCGACTCCGACATCCCGTTTGTGCGCGAGATTGCCGCCTACCTGCTAGACAACGGTGGCAAGCGAGTGCGCCCGGCGCTGGTGGCGCTCTGCGCCCGGGCGTGTGGTTACCAAGGCACCGGTGACGTCGACCTGGGGGTTATTGTCGAGTGCATCCATACGGCGTCGCTGGTTCACGACGACATCGTCGACGGCGCCAAGGTGAGGCGCGGACAGGAACCCGCCAATCGCGTTTGGGGCAATCGGCTCGCCGTTCTGTTCGGCGACTATTTGTACGCCAAATCGCTTGCCATGAGTGTGGCGCTCGGCAAGCTCCGCCTGGTGGAGGTGCTCACCGATGCGACCTCACGCCTGGTCGAAGGCGAGATGCTAGACGTGATCCACAACGGGCACGCCGAGCTCGATATGGACACCTACATGGACATCATCGATCGCAAGACGGCGTCGCTCTTCGCCGGTTGTGCCCAAGCGGCGGCGGTGCTCGCGGATACATCACCGGAGCAGGAAGCGGCGCTCGCCGGTTACGGGCACGACGTGGGTCTCGCGTTCCAGCTCATTGATGACTTGCTCGACTATGATGCCGACGCGGCCCATCTCGGCAAAGACCCTGGTACGGATCTACGCGAAGGTAAGATGACGTTCCCTCTCATTCATTTGCTGCGCGAGGGCGACGAATCGGTGCGTAGACTGGCCGTATCGTGTCTCGGCGACGCCGACCGCGCGGCGCAAGGGTTCGGCGAGGTGGTCGACGGAATGCGAGCGGCCGGCAGCCTGGACGCAACGCTGCAGGCGGCGCAGCGCTACGCCGAGCAGGCGCGCACAGCTTTGGCCGTGTTGCCCCCGAGCGAAGCGCGCGACGCGTTGGCAGAGCTACCGGATTTTGTTGTTCGCCGGCGTTACTAATGTCAGCAAAGCAGTCGCCAGGGTGGCTCCTGCAGGCGCGGCGAATCACATCGTTGCTCATGGTCGTCGGCGTGGCCGCCTGTGGAGGCAATGCGTCGTCGCCGACAACGATAGCGCCATCGGTCGTAGCGCCATTCGCTGAGTCGACTGCAGAGGAGCTGGCGGAGATCGCCAGCAGCTTTCGCGCCCGCCTAGTACGGCTCCAAGCGATGATCGGCGCCTGTCATCGAGATCGTTGCGTCAGCCTCGAGGGGACGCTGCTGGTGGCGCGAAGCGGCGCGTTCGCCGCTCGCCTGACGGGGCCGGGGGGCGACGTCGAGATGGCCAGCGACGGTCGCATGCTGGAGCTCCGACTCGGGAGCGCTGCCGAGCCCGAGGTGCACGACGCGCTCGGCCTGCCTTCCAGCGGTCGATCGCGGCCGCATCTTGTGCTCGCCCCGCTTGACATCGCCGATGCGCTGCTGCCACAAGTCGTGCCAGTGGTTACCGGGGCCGCAGCGTTGCTGGTCCTCGAGCGACGGCCAGGCGAGGTGGCGCTGATGTTGATGGCGGCCGACCCTGCGCGCCTGCTTCGACGCATCGTCTTCGATCCCTCTTCCCAGGAGATCCGACGCATCGAGCGGTTCGACGATGCCGGGTCGCTACGTGTGATCACCACATACGAGGGATGGGATCCGCGCCGGGGTCCACCCAGCGGGCACTTGCAGCTGAGTTGGCCGCAGCGCCGTGCGGTACTCGACATAACTATCGGCTCCGTGGAGCTCGAGCCCTCGGTCGATCGGGAGGCATTCCGACTAGCAGGCCCGCCACGCTTCCACCACGGCCTGCTAGATGCCCGGCAGCATGAGCAACGCAACGATGATCGCGGTGCAGACCAGGTCGTATTGCCACGATCCGCGCGGCCAGTTCAGGAACACCCAGCGCCCCACGGTTCCCCACGCTTCGAGCCCTTGCGGCAGTTGCGCACCGTCGTCGGCACCGTATTGCCGCCGCCGCAGAATGCGATACGCGTGCAGCAAGCGCTGCACAGTGGTCAGCCACGCCAGGAAGGCGAGCAGCGTCACGGCCTGCGCGAGCCGCCCCGCGAACAGCCCGAGCATCAAGAGCACGAGCCGCTCGCCGCGCTCGGTGAACCCGACCCGGCACTCCGGGATCACGTTCTCGGCCCGCGCACGCGTATAGGAGACGCCCAGGGAGCCGCCCAACGATACAGCGCTGAGCACGACGTAGAGCGGCTCGCCCAGCGTGTGGAAGTGATACACGACGCCGATGTGAACGAGCGTGTCCGAGGCTCGATCTACCACTGAGTCGAGCACGGCACCGAACTCGGTCGCCGTGCCGGAGGCGCGCGCCACGGCCCCGTCGATGAGGTCTAGCGCGCCCCCGAGAACAATCCACCCGGCAGCAGCGAATGGCCGACCCTGCGCGAGGTTCCACGCAGCGATCATCATCGGGATCAGCGACGAGAGCGTAAGAACGTTCGGGGGGATTCCGAACCCCCCGATAACCGCTGCGATGGCGCGCTTGAGCGCCGTCCCGCCGCGTCCGAGTCCCTCGCTGATCATGTCATCCCAGTGCGTCGCGGATCGTCGGGCGGACGGGTTCTGCGGACTGATCGAGCGATGCTCCTACCCTCGATATTCCTTCGTCCCCGCTGCAAAGCGCGGCTACGATAGGCCGGTGCCGAAAAGCTGTCAAGAAACCGCCAGCCGGCGGAGTCGGGTGATGCTGACATGTCATCGGTAGTGGTGATCGCCAACCCCGCCGCTGGGGGTGGTGCGGCACGTGGTGCGTTCGAACGGCTGCGGCCGCGCCTGAACAAGTGGGCACCAGGCTGCCAAGTACGGTGGACCTCCAGCAGGGGGCATGCGGTGACGCTTGCAGAACAGGCGCGACGCGACGGGGCTGAGCTTGTGGTCGTCGCTGGCGGCGACGGTACACTGCACGAGACTGTGAACGGACTGATGAAAGCAGGTACGAACGGCCTCCCGGACCTACTGTGTCTGCCGCTCGGTACCGGCTGTGACCTGGCCCGGTCTCTCCCTCTCGCCGCGGCAGAAGTTGCGCTCGAGGTCCCCCTGTCTCGCTACCAACGCCTCTCGCTGGACGTGGGAGTGGCGGAATTATCGTCGGGCGGGGAGGGGGAGCGACGAACGAGTATCTACTTCATCAACGATGCCAATGCAGGGCTGGGCTCGGTAGTGACCGAGCGGGTGAGCGGCTCGACAACCTTGCGTCGGCTCGGGGCAGCAGCCTACTTGCTGGCAGCCGTTCCTGCTGTCGTGCGCGGCGCGCGCACCGAGTTTGTCTGGGATGGTGATGTGGGCTCGGGTCGCGCCGTCCTCCTCAACGTGTCGATCTGCAACGGACCCTCGTTCGGGGGCGGGATGCGCCCCTGTCCGCAGGCTCGGCACGACGATGGGTTGCTACATATGGCGCTGATCGATGCCATACACGTGTCCAGGATCCCGGGCTTGCTCGTCAAGGCGCTGCGCGGTGGCAGCCTGGTGGATCCGGCCATCCGCGTGGTGCGCGGGCGGCGCTTCACGCTCCAGGGCGATGCTCTGGTCGAGACCGACGGCGAGGTGCAGGGGCGCCTGCCGGGGCACTTTTCCATACTGCCAGGGGCGTTGACGCTGCGAGTGCCGCCGGTGGATTGAGAGGCCTCAGTCGTCGGTGTACCTTCACCACGGCTGCGATACGCTCAGCATCGCCGTCGTCGTGCCTCCTTGGATTCGACTCAGTCGCGCGCGCCACAATATGCAACGAACCTCTGTTACAGGACACTAGGAGAGGCTGTGGACTGCGTCGCCGTAATCCCGGCGCGATTCAACTCGAGCCGCTTCGCGGGCAAGCCTCTGGCGCTGCTCGCCGGGCGACCGCTGATCCAACACGTGGCGGAGCGAGTTACGGCGGTGGCCGGGGTCGAGCGCGTGATCGTCGCCACCGACGACGAGCGTATCGCCGACGCGGCACGTGCCGTAGGTGTGGAGGCGATGATGACGCCGGAATCGCTTGCCTCGGGCACCGACCGCGTGGCTCATGTCGCCGAGAAGCTCGAGTGTTCGGTGGTGCTCAACGTGCAGGGTGACGAGCCGCTTATCGACCCCGTCGAGCTGTCGGAGGCGCTCGCGGGCTTCGCTGCTGGCGACTATCAGTACGGTACCCTGCGTGCCCCGCTCGTCGACGCGCGGGACCGCTGGGACCCGAATGTGGTCAAGGTGGTGGTCGACCGCGAGGGACGGGCCTTGTACTTCAGCCGTGCGCCACTGCCGTTCCCGAGGAAGGCCTGGCTGGCGGCCTCGAACCTCGCCGGAGAGCGGCGAATAGCGTTCGAGCCTGTTTCGAAGTCGGAGGTCCCGTGCTGGATTCACGTAGGCGTTTACCTGTACACGCGTCAGGCGTTGTCCACGTGGGCTAGAATCCCCCGGTCGCGGCTGGAGCAGGCAGAGGGGCTGGAGCAGCTGCGGATTCTGGAGGCAGGCAAGTTCATCCAGACATTCCCGGTGACAGAGGCAGTTCCTGGGGTGGATACGCCCGAAGATCTGGCGCGCGTGCGGCGCTTCCTGGAACGAGACTGAGCGGGCCAAGCGAGTCGTACGGGGTGGGCGCATGAGCGAAGGCATGACCAAGTACATCTTTATTACCGGTGGTGTGGTCTCGTCGCTGGGCAAGGGGTTGGCCTCGGCGTCGATCGGGCGTCTCATGGAGTCGCATGGCTACAGCGTCAACCTTCTGAAGCTCGACCCGTACATCAACGTCGATCCCGGCACCATGAGCCCGTTTCAGCACGGCGAGGTCTTCGTTACCGACGACGGGGCCGAGACCGATCTGGATCTCGGTCACTACGAGCGCTTCACCAGTGCCAGGATGAGTCGGGCGAACAACTTCACCAGCGGTCAGATCTACGAAACCGTGATTCAGAAAGAGCGTCGCGGTGACTACCTCGGCAACACGGTGCAGGTGATCCCTCACATCACCGACGAGATCAAGACGCGTATCACCGATCTCGGTGACACGGCCGACGTGGTCATCGTCGAAATCGGCGGCACCGCAGGCGACATCGAAAGCTTGCCGTTCATGGAGTCGATCCGGCAGCTGCGCCAGGAAGTGGGTCGCAAGAACGGCATCTTCATTCATCTGACGTTGGTTCCCTATATCGCCACTGCCAAGGAGCTCAAGACGAAGCCGACCCAGCACAGCGTCAGGGACCTACGCTCGATCGGTATCCAGCCTGACGTGCTGATGTGCCGTACCGACCGCTTCCTTCCGGAAGAGATCAAGCGCAAGATCTCTCTGTTCACCAACGTCGAGCAGGACGCGGTGATCACCGCAGTGGACGTGGACTCGATCTACGAGGTGCCACTCGTATTCCGTGAGGAGGGGCTCGACGCTATCATCTGCGAGCAATTGGGCTTGGAGACGAGCGACTCGGGGCTCGACAACTGGGAACGGTTGGTGCGGACCTTCAAGTCACCCAGCGATCGTGTCCGTATCGCGTTCGCGGGCAAGTACGTCGAGTTCGAAGAGTCGTACAAGAGCCTGAGCGAGGCCCTCGTCCATGGTGGGGTAGCGCACGGGCTGGGCGTGGACATTGATTGGGTCGAGGCGGAGCGCTTCGAGGCGGGCGAGGAGCCGGCCGAGGTACTCGCTGAGGCGGACGGCGTTCTCGTTCCCGGCGGCTTCGGAGTGCGCGGAGTGCGCGGCATGCTGCATGCGATCCGATTCGCCCGCGAGGCGGCGGTGCCGTACTTCGGCATCTGTCTCGGTTTCCAGTCAGCGGTCATCGAGTTCGCCGAAAGCGTGGCACGGCTTGGGGACGCCGCCGATAGCTCGGAGTTCGACTTCCACGATGGTCGCGGTAAAGACAAGGTGATCTACAAGCTGCGCGATCTGCTCGGGGTAGACGATCTGGGCGGAACGATGCGGTTGGGGGCCTACACATGCTTGCTGGAGCCAGGAAGTCTGGCGCATGAGGCTTACGGTTGCGGCGAGGTGTCGGAGCGTCACCGCCATCGGTACGAGTTCAACGCCCAGTTCGATGAGCCGTTAGCCGCTGCCGGCCTGCGTGTTACAGGGCGCTCCGAAGACGGCAAGTTCGTCGAGATCATCGAGTTGGCCGAGCACCCCTGGTTTCTCGCCTGCCAGTTTCATCCAGAATTCAAGTCGCGTCCGCTGCAGCCCCATCCACTGTTCTCGGCCTTCATCGGGGCTGCCTACGAGCACAAACAGCAGCGCGAGCGTGGCCAGTGGGTGGCGACCACGTCGAGCGACGTGTCTCGAGTCTGACCCGGGATGGGCGCGGTGACGGTTGCCGACGGCGTAGTCTTCGGCGAGGGCAACCTCGGGCTGATCGCCGGCCCGTGCGTCATCGAGAGTCGCGAGCATTGTCTCCGTATGGCCGAAGCGGTGGCCAACATCAGCCGGCGAATGCGGATCCCGTGCGTGTTCAAGGCTTCCTACTACAAGGGCAACCGAACGTCGGTTTCTACGTATCGCGGGCCCGGCCCTGACGATGGGCTGCGAATCCTCGCCGAGGTTCGCGACGCTGTCGGCCTTCCCGTGCTCACCGACGTGCACGAGCCGGCGCAAGCGGCCGCGGCGGCGGAGTGCGTTGACGTCCTACAGGTTCCGGCGTTTCTGTGCCGGCAGACAGACCTGGTTCTCGCCGCGGCCCAGACCGGCCGTCCAGTCAATTTGAAGAAAGGACAGTTTCTGGCGCCCTGGGACATGAGCAGGGTTGTCGAGAAGGCGG
Source organism: Acidobacteriota bacterium (assembly GCA_965205505.1). GTDB lineage: Bacteria > Acidobacteriota > UBA890 > UBA890 > WLXD01 > DASCOT01. Next base: position 240,879 of record CBDBHB010000008.1, on the reverse strand, counting down.
CGTCCACGGGCAATGAGGCGTTGCTGGTCACCGAGCGAGGCACATCGTTCGGTTACAATAATCTCGTTGTCGACTTCAAGGGCTTGAGCTTTCTCGCCGGACTCGGCTATCCCGTAGTTCTCGACGTCACGCACAGCTTGCAGCTCCCGGCCCGCCAAGGCGAGAGCAGCGGCGGAGAGCCCGAGTTCGTCGAGCCGCTCGCGGCCGCAGGCGTGGCGGCCGGAGTCGACGTCCTGTTCCTGGAAGTCCACGACAACCCACCGGCCGCGCTGAGCGATGCCAGCACGCAGCTGCCGCTGGAACGACTCGAACCACTGCTCGAGAAGCTGATAAGGATCCGAGCCGCCACACTTTCACCACGGCCTGCTTAGGATGACCGCAGAACGTACCGGCACGACTGCCCGCCGCGCCGGGTTGGAGATGGCGCGGCAGGTACTGCGGACCGAGGCTCGCGCGTTGGAGAAGCTCGCGGACGGGCTCGACGAGGAGGCGCTGGGTCGAGCGTTGGATCTGCTGCTTGCATGCGATAAGCGCCTCGTGTGCTCGGGCATGGGCAAGTCGGGAATCATCGCCAGAAAGCTCGCAGCTACGCTGGCATCGACTGGCAGCCCGGCGTTTTTTCTCCACCCTGCGGAAGCCGGCCACGGTGATCTGGGTATGCTCGTCGACGGTGATGTGTTCATCGCCCTGAGCCACAGTGGCGATACCGGCGAGATCGTCGCGCTGCTGCCTGCGATTCGGCGCCTGAACGTCCGGCTGATCGCCATCGTCGGCGATTCCGGCTCGACCATCGCTCGCGAGGCAGACGTGGTGCTGCGCATCGACGTCGATGCCGAGGCGTGCCCGCTGGGACTCGCCCCGACCGCGTCGACCACGGCAGCTCTGGCGCTTGGCGATGCTTTGGCGATGGCGCTGCTCGTGGAGCGGGGCTTCGGGGTTGAGGAGTTCGCCCGTTTCCATCCGAAGGGATCGCTGGGTCGTCGTTTGCTGCGCGTGCGCACGGTAATGCACACGGGCGATCAGGTGCCGCGCGTCGACGAGACAGCTTCACTCGCCGCGGCGATCGAGGAAATGACCGCCAAGGGTCTCGGCATGACGCTGGTGGAGTCGGCCGACGGTAGGGTCGCCGGCATCATCACCGATGGTGACGTTCGGCGTATCGTTCAGAGCGGCATCGACATCGACAGCTTGGCGCGCGAATGCATGACGCCAAATCCGGTTCTGATTGCTGCCGATGCCCTGGCTCCGGAGGCGTTGCGGCTGTTGGAGGAGAGCAGGATTACCGTGCTGGTCGTCGGCGGTGGCGATCGACGCGCCGTTGGTGTCGTGCACTTGCACGACCTGTGGCGTACACAGATGGTCTAGCAAGCCGTGGTGGAACGTCTGTTACAGGACACTAGACTCTCCAGGCAAGCGTACGAGGATCGCTTGCGTGAGCTCCGTTTGCTGATTACCGACGTCGATGGCGTGTTGACCGACGGCTCGATCGTCTATGCCGGAGCGGGCTGCGAAGCCAAGACGTTCCATGTTCGCGATGGCAGCGCCTTCTATATCGCTACGGTTATCGATCTGCATATCGCGGTGGTCACGGCACGCGAATCGGCCGCTGTCGCTCGGCGTTTCTCGGAGTTGCCCGTGCTCGAGCTCCGGCAGGGAGCTTTCGACAAGGTCGGAGCCTGTCTGGAGATGCAGGGGCAGCTCGGGCTTGAAGCATCGCAGGTAGCCTTCCTGGGGGATGACCTGGTTGATCTGGCCGTGATGCGACACGTCGGTGTTGGTATTGCGGTGGCCGACGCACACCCTCGGATTCTTGAGGTGGCTGATTGGGTTACCGCGTCGGCTGGAGGACGGGGCGCCTTGCGCGAGGTGGTGGACGACGTCGTGACCGCTCGCGATCTCTGGAGCTGCGTGCTGCAAGACTATCTTCGCCGCCAGTCGGCGGCGCCCGGCGCCGATGCGGATGCGCCGTGAGCTAGATGAGATGAGAAGGCCAACCTCCTGAACGCAGTAGCCTGACGGCTCTGCAAACGTTTCTTCAAACGTAACGGGCTCGAAGCCCAAGGAGGTTGGCCGATGACAAGTGTAACGATTGGACTGGACGTAAGCGACCGGTACAGCCGTATGTGCGTGCTCGACAGTAAGGGCAGGGTGATGGAGGAAGGGCGGGTGAGGACGAGCCCGGAGGGGCTGGCGAGGCGGTTCGGGTGCGAGGAGCCCGCTCGAGTAGTGCTGGAGGTTGGAACGCGCTCGCCGTGGATGAGTGAGCAGTTGAAGCAACTGGGTCATGAGGTGCTGGTGGCTAACCCGAGGCGGCTGAAGCTGATCTATGGCGAGCACGGACCGACCGGTTGGATGCCGAGCACCTGGCACGAGTGGGCAGAATGGACCCAAAGCTGCTTAAGACGGTGCAGCATCGAGGCAGACAAGCGCGAGCGGATCTAGCCGTGATTCGGAGCCGAGATGCTCTGGTAAAGAGCTGCACGCAGTTGGTGAGCCATGTGCGTGGTGCGGTCAAGTCGGCCGGTTGTCGTATTCCCAGGTGCTCGACGCCGGCGTTCGCGCGCACCGCGCCAGAGCACATACCGGAGCGGCTCAAGGGAGCGCTCGAGCCGGTGCTTGAAACGATCGCCATGCTGACGGGCAACATCCAGCAATACGAGCGTCAGATCGTGCAGCTGTGCCAGGGGCGATACCCGGAGACACAGCAGCTCCAGCAAGTGGCCGGGGTCGGAGCTCTGACCGCACTGGCGTATGTGCTGACGCTCGAGGAGCCGGAGCGGTTCAATACCTCCAGAGCCGTGGGCCCGTACCTGGGACTGAGACCGAAGAAACGGCAGTCGGGGGACAAGGACCCTGCGCTACGAATAACCAAGGCGGGCGACAAAATGCTCCGACGCCTGTTGGTGGGCTCGGCGCATTACATCCTGGGCCCCTTCGGGCCCGATACTGAGCTCAGACGCTGGGGGCTCAAGCTGGCCGGACGCGGTGGTCCTCATGGCAACAAAAAGGCAGCAGTTGCTGTCGCCCGTAAGCTCGCCGTTGTGCTGCACCGACTGTGGCTGAGTGGAGACGAGTACGAACCGTTGCGCGCACCTGTAGAGGTTTCAGCAGCATGAACTAACCCGCAACCAGGAGGTCGGTAGGGCGACGCGACCCAACGGTTATCGATCTGACCGCCCGGTCCGGGCGACTGCGAAGGTCACTACGAGCTTCGAGCTCGGCAGCTAGATTGCAGCGCCTCGAATCGGGACGGACCCCAGAATGCACCGGACGACCTGAATCCTCGTCCACCAGAGTGCGAATAGGAGCATGGCGTGCAGATCGATTCTTCGCTGGGCACCACATTGCCCTTGACCGAACTACGCCTTCTCATAGAAGTGGCCTGTAACAGATGATCGTTGCATATCGTGGTGGCGAAATGGGTCCGGATGCCAGGCGCGACGACGAGACGATGTTTGCCCATCTTGGAGGAGGAGCAACGCCGCAGACGGGCCGATTTCGCCGCCATCCTGCGGACAGACGGGCAGTTGCGGGCGATATCGGCGTTGCGCCTCGTCGACGATGCCCCAGCAGGTCGTGATGGAAGTGTGATGGGTCTGGTTACGCCGCCAAGGGCGCAGATCCAAGGCGCCGCGTCGCCGGCGATGCCCGTGCGCATCGTCTAGGAGCGGCAACGCCGGAGACGCGCCGTTGGCGGCGTAACCCGTAGGGCAAGTGGGAGTCACGGGCGATGGCGGCGTCTCTCCTCCTCGACGATGGCTCCAACATCGCCTCGTCGTCGATCCTTGCCCTAGCCCGTGAGTCCCACCTGCCAGACCCACCACACTTCCATCACGGCCTGCTAGCATCGCCTTCCTCGCCGCGCCTTGATCTCACCCGCAAATCCCATCTGCGATATGCAACGATCATCTGTTACAGGCCACTAGTGAGACCGCGCCAATGTCCAGGAGAAGCAACGCATGCAGGGTGACTGGCCGCTGACGCTTGGCGCTGCGCTGGCCCTGCTGTCGCTTGGCGCGCTCCTCGGTGAGCTCTGGGCGCGTTTCCGGATGCCGCGGGTGCCGCCCCAGAGCTCCGGCGCTCGGCCTCACTACCTGCTCGGCCTGAACTTCTTGGTGTCGCACCAGCCGGACCAGGCGATTCGCGAGCTCTCCCAGGCCGTGCGACACGAGACCGATGCTCTCGAGGCGTACCTCGCACTTGGCAACCTGCTGCGCGAAAGCGGGCAAACTGAGCGTGCCATCGATGTTCACCGCAGTCTCCTGCACCGGCCGAACCAGTCCCGGTGGGAGCACACGCAAGTGCTGTTCTCGTTGGCGATGGACTTCAAGCGGGCCGGCTTGATCGATCGCGCCGCCAGCACCTTCCAGGAGGTCGTGGATGCCGAGCCGGAAAGCCTCGCGGCTCTGACGGCACTGCAGCAGATCGCCGAGGAGAGTGGACGTTGGGAAGAGGCACAGCGCTTTCACCAGCGCATCCAGACGATGACGCGCGGCGCGGAACCGGACCTCCGCCCGGCTCTGCAGACAGAGTGGGGCAGGGCGGTGGGGGCCGATGACCCGGAGGCGGCGGCGGTGCATTTTCAAGCCGCGCTTGACCTGCGGCCCGACTATGCACCGGCTCGAATCGGGCTAGCCACATGCCTGCTCGAGCAGGGCAGCGCCGAAGCGGCTCGGGATCACCTCGAGCAGGCGATCCATGCCGGGCCGCCGTGGGCGCTAGCGGCGATGGCCGTCCTGAGGCGCGCCTGTCGAGTGCTCGGCGATGAGGCTGTTCTCGAGAGATCCTGCAACGCGATCCTCGAGCGGGATCCTCGCGCCTGGCGAGCGTGGCTGGAGTTGGCGCGTGTTCGGACCGAACGCCGGGAGTTCGCCGGCGCTCGCGAGGCGTTGCGCGCGGCGCTCAGCGAGCGGCCCGGGTCGCTCGCGGTACAGCGTCAATTATGGGAATTGCTGCGCCTCGAAGGCGAGGGAATCGAGCAGTTCATAGAGTTGCTGGATGAGGCGCTCGACGATGCCCGGTTGCTCGATCCGTACGTCTGCTTCCAATGCCGGTTCAAGAGCGCCGAGCTGTTTGCGCGATGTCCGCACTGTCACGCCTGGGAGACCATGGGAGAGGAGCGTCAGGATTGAGCGGGGCAGCCACCTTCGACGTACGCATCGAGACGAGCTTCCGCGCGCGCCATCGCGTTGGACCGGACGGCAACAGCGCTGCCGAGCATGAGCACGATTGGCGTGTCGTGGTGCAGGCTTCATCAACCGAGCTCGATCGAATCTCGATCGTGGTCGACTTCCGCAAGCTGCGCGGGCAGACGGAGGAACTGCTCGACGAGCTGCGCGGGACCGCTCTGGAGGAGCACCCCGAGCTCGGCAAGAACTCGGCAACCGCCGAGCAGGTGGCCCGCTGGTTGTTGCACGGGTTAGCGCGTAAGAACCGCGGCGAGGCCTATCGCATCACTGCCGTGGAGGTGGGCTGCGACCGCGGTGCCGACTACATCCTCAGCGCGGCGACAGGTTGATGCCGGCCACCAGATTATCGAGATCCTCTCGTAGCGCCACGAGGAGCCCCTGCACGAGCTTGGCGGTAGCCTCCAAAGAGCCACTGTTGTCGATCGTGTAGTCGGCTACCGCAACCTTCTCGGCTTCGGGCATCTGGGCCGCCATGCGGCCGTGGATGTCGTCCTCTGCAAGGCCACGCTCCACCAGCCTCATCCACCGCGTCTCGACCGCTGCGGTGACCACGACCAGGCGCTGGTAGCGCGCTGCTCCTCCGGTCTCGACGAGCAACGCGGCCTCGGTGACGGCGATCCCGCACTCGACTCCCCAGGCGGCAATACGGTCACGTTCCAGCGTTGGAATGCGCGGGTGGATGATCGCCTCGAGACGCCGACGACCACTGTCGTCGGCGAACACGATGCTCGCCAGCACGGCCCGTTCTATGCTGCCGTCCGCGGCGCGGACGCGTTCGCCAAATACCGCCACCACCTCGTCATTGGCCTCGGTGCCAGCCGCCAGAACATCGCGGGCCAGAAGGTCGGCGTCGATGAGAAGGCAGCCAGCGCTCTGCAGCATCGCGCCGACGGTGCTCTTGCCGGCACCGATGTTTCCGGTGAGGCCGACGCCAAGAATGGTTCGCACGCGCGGCTACTCAGTCCTGCGCCGCCAGCGAGCTGCGTTGAGGGTATTGACGAGCAGCATCGCAATGGTCAGCGGACCGACGCCGCCCGGGACCGGCGTCAGAGCTCCGGCGATCTGTGCCACATCAGGGCGAACGTCCCCGACGACCAGATAGCCGCGCTCGTCGTACTTCGACCAATCGGCGGCATCACCGAGGATTGCTTCGGCTTCGTCGCGGTCGGTTACACGGTTGATACCCACGTCGATCACCGTGGCTCCAGGCTTGACGAAATCCTGTGTCACCAAGCCCGGCCTACCCGCCGCCGCGACCAGTATATCGGCGCCACGCGCTACCCCCGCGAGGTCGGGCGTGCGCGAATGACAGATGGTTACGGTGGCGTGACGCTGCAGAAGCAGCATTGCCATCGGCTTGCCGACGATGTTGCTGCGCCCGATGACGACGGCATGTTTGCCGGACACTGAGACGTCGCTGCGCGCCAGTAGCTCGATGATACCGGCGGGGGTGGCGGGGGCGAACCGTGGACGTCCTTGAATCAGGCGGCCGGCGTTCTCGGCATTGAATCCGTCCACGTCCTTTCGGGGGTCCACCGCGTCGAGTACCGCCTTAGTATCGCATTGTGCCGGGAGCGGAAGTTGTACCAGGATGCCGTCGACGCCGTCGTCGGCATTGAGCTCGTGCACGACGGTCAGGAGCTTCTCGGTGCTCGTGCTCGCCGGCAGGATCCGCGCGTCTGAGCCGAAGCCGACCTCGTGACACTTACTTGTCTTTGAGCGCACGTAGATGGCAGATGCGGGGTCGTCACCCACCAGGACCGCGGTAAGGTGCGGCGGCGCTTGTCCCGCCGCCACGTAGTCCGCCGTCGCGGCGCTGACTTCGGCGAGGATCGCCTCTTGTACCGGTTTGCCTAGAAGGAGCTTGGCGCTCACGAACGATACTCCTTGCCGCCCGCTCCGGCGGTCGATGATCGGGGCTAAGAACCCCAGTCGATTTGATCGATGATGCCGACGATCGCAGCGTTGGCCGGAGCTAAGTCGATTCCCATGGCCTGGCTCGCAGAACGGCCCTCGACAACCACCAAGACCGTTTCGCCTGCTCCTGCACCGACACTGTCCACTGCCATGAACTGGACGCCGGAATCGTCTCCGCCTCGGCCGAGCGGCTGGACGAGTAACAGTTTGCTGGCGCAATACTTGGGGTGCTTCTGCGTCGATACGACGTTTCCCACCACCCGTCCTACGATCATGAAGCGTGCGACACGCTATCGACGATGCCGACGATCGACACATCGGCGACGACGGAGGCCGGTAGAAAGGCGAACGAGGCCTCACGACCGGTGACGTAGAACACCGTCTCGCCAACGCCGGAGCCTACCGAGTCAACCGCTACGAGAGGTCGACCTTGCTTCGTACCGCCTGGTGTTAGCGGTTGCACCAGTAGCAGAGTCCTACCCTTTAGGGTGTTGTCCTTCACGGTGCAGACGACCGTGCCGATTACGCGCGCTATGTCCATCGAGAGCCTCGTGTCTTGTTGCCCGTCGTGTCTATGACCCTTCGTCGACGTGCGTTTCGTCGACGATACCGACGATGGCGGTGTCGACTGGTCGGTCAGCGAGCCCCTCGGCCATACGAGCGGACGACCCGCGAACGCACAGGACTGTCTCTCGGTACCCCGCGTCGACCGTATCCAGCGCCACGTGGTAGCCGTCCTCGTCGTCGCCGTTCACATCGACCGGGACGACGATCAACAGCCGGCTTCCGACCAGCTTCGGATCCTTGCGAGTCGCGACTACTGTGCCCACCACGCGAGCGATAAACACGGCCCCCTCTCCGGCTCCTAGTGGCCTGTAACAGATGATCGTTGCATATCGCAGATGGGATTTGCGGGTGAGATCAAGGCGCGGCGAGGAAGGCGATGCAGTGGGCATCGTCGACGAGGCGCAACGCCGATATCGCCCGCAACTGCCCATCTGTCCGCAGGATGGCGGCGAAATCGGCCCGTCTGCGGCGTTGCTCCTCCTCCAAGATGGGCAAACATCGTCTCCTCGTCGCGCCTGGCATCCGGACCCATTTCGCCACCACGATACGCAACGATCATCTGTTACAGGCCACTAGTCGCTCTTGCCGATCGGTAGGCAGTCCTCGAGGCCATCGTGTGGTCGCGGGATGACATGGACGGAGATCAGCTCGCCGACGCGCCGCGCCGCCGCAGCGCCCGCGTCGGTCGCCGACTTTACCGCCGCCACGTCACCTCGAACGATGGCCGTCACCAGACCGCCGCCAACTTTCTCGTAGCCGATCATCGTTACCTTGGCAGCCTTCACCATGGCATCGGATGCCTCGACCATTCCGACGAAGCCCCGCGTCTCGATCATTCCGAGGGCTTCTCCGTAATCTCCCATGGACTGCTTCTCCTCGTGCGAGCCGTTTGCCGAGACGGCAGACTTCAGCGGATCGTGCGTAATGCATCGGCGATCAGACCGACCAGTTCATCGTGACTCAGCGTAATGGTGCCCGATTCATCGGTTGAGGGGTAGCAGATCGCTGGAACGGGCGAACCGCCAGCCGCTTCGCGCAGCTGGGAGAGCTCCTCGATCTGCTCATGACTGAAATGTTGGGGCCCGCCAAGCAAGTGGGCCACCAACGCGATTTGAGCGAAGTGTTCCAACTGTACCATGCGCTCCTCGGCCTTCTCGAGGGAGGTTCCGACCGTTACCGCACCATGGTTGGCGAGCAACACGACGTCGAAGTCGCGCAGTGGAGCGCGCACGGAATCCGCCAGCGCCGCCGTCGACGGGGTGCCGTAGGGCGCCACCGGCACGCAGCCCAAGAACGCCACGACCTCAGCGAGTGCGGCAGGAGGCTGTTTGCCGGCGACGGCGTAGCCTGTAGCGATCGGCGGATGCGCATGGACCACTGCGCGTAGCTCAGGGCGCTCCTCGTAGATTGCCAAGTGCAGTTTCAGCTCTGAGGACGGCGCGCCGTCGCTCAACGGCTTGCCGGTCAGGTCGACGAGCACCAGATCGGCCTCGCGCAGGCGTCCTTTGTGCACACCGGAGGCGGTCGTGAGCACACGATCGGATCCGATCCTGGCGCTCAGGTTGCCTTCGTAGGACGCCAGGATTCGACGCTCGTAGAGTCGCCGGCCGGCGGACACGATGGCCGCGGCGACGTCGGCTTGGCTAGACATCGTGGGCGCCGGTCTCTCGCACGGATCCTCGTGGATGGCTGGGCTGCGGGAGTTTACCAGGTCGCGTTTGCCAACGGTCCAGGTAGCGTCTACCGTTGCGCGCCGGGAGATCAGTTGCACCTGCGAGGTCAGGAATTCCATGTCCCGTCGGACCCAGCTCGTCGTCGGATTGCTGTTGGCTGCCGGTCTCGTCTGGCTGTTTCTTCGACAGGCTGACCTCCGAGAAGTCTGGAAGGCCCCTACGCGATGCCGATCCGTTGTGGATTCTGGCGGCGCTGGGCGCCATCTTGCTGACCACGTTACCGCGCGCGTGGCGCTGGCGGCAGCTGCTGTCACCTCTCGGTACTGTCGGCTTGCGGCCCCTGGTCGAGTGCACTCTCATGGGGTGGACGGTGTCGGTGGTCCTCCCCGGTCGCCTGGGCGAGATCGTGCGCCCGGTTCTGTTGGCGCGGCGTACACCGATTCGCGCCAGTGCAGCCATAGGCTCGGTGGTGCTGGAGCGCGTATTCGACGTGGTAGCCGTGGTGCTCTATCTGGGCATCTATCTGGCCGTCTTTCCGCCGCCGCCGCGCCTCGAAGGCGATGCTGCCGCGGTGTTCGACGCGATTCGCCTGGCGGGTATGCTGGGCGCGGTCGGGATCGCGACGGGGGGAGTTGTCGTCGTCGCCGCGAGCCGCAACGCGGCGTTGCACGCGCGCTACGAAGCCCTGGCGGAGTCCTGGCTGCCAGCGCGGGTGTCGTCGATCGCGGCTTCGTTCCTGGAGGGCATGTCAGGGCTGCGGAGTCCCTGGTTGGTGGCGCGCATCATCGCCAGCTCGATGCTGCTGTGGGGCGTCATACATTCGATGTACGTGGTGATGTTCTGGGCCTTTCGCATCGACCTGCCCGCCTACGCTTCGATTCCGCTCGTCGCCCTGTTGGTCGTCGGTGTGGTGGTGCCGACACCGGCGGCTGTCGGTGCCTTCCATAAGGCGGCGCAGATCGGGCTCGTGACGTTGTTCGGGGTCGACAATGATGTTGCCGTGGCGTTTGCGATCGTTAGCCACACCATCGGCTTCCTGCCGCTGGGAGCTCTCGGAGCGCTGTTGCTGGCGCGTGAGGGACTCACGTTCGCGGCGCTACGTCGTCTGGGTGAGTCGCCGGGCGAGCCGCTGAACTAGTGTCCTGAGTCAGGAATCCGTTGCATATTGTGGCGAGCGCGACCGAGCCGGATCCCAGGAGGCGCGACGACAGCGATGCAATGAGCATCGTCGAGGAGCGCCGACGCCGGAGGCGGCCGGTCCCGCCGCCACCCGGAAGGCTGGGCCAGCAATATGCAACGGATTCCTGACTCAGGACACTAGGACCGGGCGTTATAATCCGTTCCATGTCTTTGACGCGGTGCGGGGACCGCGTTGCCCACGATAATAGGCCTGCGTGCCATGAAGTGCCCCTACTGCGGTCACAACAACGACAAGGTGGTCGACTCGCGCGAGGTGCGCGAAGGCAATGTGATTCGGCGGAGGCGGGAGTGCCTGGAATGCGGCCGTCGGATGACCACCTACGAGCAGATCGAGGTGGTGCCCATCGTTGTGGTGAAAAAGGACGGTAGCCGCGAGCGCTTCGATCGAGGCAAGCTGCTGTCTGGAATCATGCGCGCCTGCGAGAAGCGTCCGGTTCCCGCCCAGGAGTTGGAAGCCATCTGCGATCAGGTCGAGACTCGGGCGCAGGAGGGCAGCGGGCGCGAAATCGACAGCCAGGAGATCGGGGAGATGGTGATGGATCGCCTCAGGAACCTCGATGAGATCGCCTACGTTCGGTTCGCCTCGGTGTACCGTCACTTCAGGGATGTCAATGCGTTCATGGAGGAACTCAAGACCCTCCTCGACCAGCAAACCTGAGGCGCGTCGCGCAGATTGGCAGGGGTTGGCGCGCCTGCTTGCCGAGGTTCCTCTGGCGCCCCTCGCGGCCCTCGCGGCCGACGGAATCACGGTGGCGCTGGTTGGAGGGGCCATCCGAGACGTGTTGCTCGGGCGAGCACCGACAGACCTGGATCTGGTGGTGGAGAAGGGTTTCGAACGCTATCTCGATGCCATCGAGGCGGCACGCGGCGCGCGCCCGGCAGATATCGGCGACGCGTTTCAGCAAACACACCGGTTCCGCTGGAAGGGCATCCAGGTCGACGTCGCGCGTAGCCACGGTAGTCTCGAGCAGGACCTTGCCCGGCGTGATTTCAGTGTCAACGCTCTGGCGGTGCCGATGAGTCGAGTGGAAGATCCGGAATCGGCGCTCGTCGACCCGCACGGCGGCCTGCCCGACATCCTCTCCGGACGCCTGCGGGAAACATCTCCGGGCGTGGTCGCCGCGGACCCGCTCCGCGCCCTGCGCGCCGTTCGGTATGCTACCGATCTCCCAGGCTTTCGTCTGGAGAATTCGACTGCCGACGCCGTCTCGTCTGCCGCGGCGCAGCTCGCCGGCGTCGCGCGTGAGCGCACGCAGGCCGAGTGGAGTCTGAACCTCGGCTCCGCGAACTGGTGCGGCGCCTTGCGCCTGGGCAGCGAGTTGGGCGTGTGTGGACCGACGCTGGGTGAGCTGAGTGGCTATGCCGCCGTCGACGCCTGGGCGGCGACCGAAGCGGAACTGCGTCTCGATCCTCCGCAGCTGCGCGGCCGGTTGGGAGCGCTGATTCTCGACTTGGCTGCCGAGGTCGGTATCGACGTGGTGGTGGCACGCCTGCTCGATGGGCGCTGGCCACCGGCACAGGTGCGCAGCGCCGAGCGCGTCGCCTGTTGGACCCGCGCCTGCGACGATGCTTCGTCCGAACGGTTGGCCGCATGGTCGTTGCGTGACCCCGGCGCGGCGGTTGACGCCAGCGCGCTGGCTTCACGCCTGCGCCCCACCAACCAGGGGGCCGAGCTGTATCGTGCCGCCCAGCGCGCCGCGGAGTCGCGCTGGGTCACTGGCGACGATCTGATCTCGTGGGGCATGAGCCCTGGTCCGCAGTTAGGCCGCCTTCTACGCGAGCTGGCGCTAGGGCAGATCATGCGCCGATGGCGAACGGCCCAGAACGCCCGTGCCTGGGCACGCACGCAGGCTCGACCGAGCGTCAGTCGAGAGGGGGGCGCGAGGTGAGGCCGACGAATGTGGACGAGATCGGTGAACTGGAGCTTGTGGAGCGCATCCGGTCTGGCTTAGAGACAGGTGTGCCGGGTCTCGAGGTCGGACCGGGTGACGATGCTGCGGTAATCGACATGTCGTCGCGACGCCTGGTGTTGACAACCGACCGTCAGACCGAAGGCGTTCACTTCCGACGCTCGTGGCTGTCACCGTGGGCGCTGGGTCGGCGCGCGCTCGCCGTTTGCGTCAGCGACCTGGGGGCAATGGGAGCCAGCCCCACATGGGCCCTGTGCGCGCTGGAGCTGCCGGGCGAGCTCGGGGTCGACTGGCTGGATGAGCTCGTCCGTGGCCTGCGCGACGGCGGACGCGAGCTTGGATGTCCTACGATCGGCGGCGATGTGACGGTCTCGGCGCGCGGTGTGGGGCTATGCCTTTGCGCCGGAGGGACCCTCGCCGAAGGCGTACCGCCAACGCTACGCGATCGGGCGGTCGCCGGAGATGCCTGTTGGGTGATCGGCGACCTCGGGTTGGCTGCCGCCGGCCGGCTGCTGCTGGGCGCCGGCGCCACCGAAACGACAGACCCGCTGGCGCAACGAAGTATCGAGGCATATCGCATGCCGACGCCGCCGCTATCCTTCGCCAGCCACGTCGCCGAGCGTCGGCTGGTCGGCGCGATGATGGACGTCAGCGACGGGCTTGGCCTCGACTTGAGTCGGTTGTGCGCCGCGTCGCGTGTCGGCGTGGCGCTGGAGGGCGACGCGTTGGTGGATCCAGACCTCGCGGCTTTGGCTAACCAGCTCAGCAGCTCGGCGCTAGAGCTTGCGGTTGGCGGGGGCGACGACTACGCGCTCATCTGCTCGTGCGACAACGACCGCCAGGACGACCTTGCTGCCGCCGCGGATCGCTTCGAGCTGAACGCCCGGCGCATCGGTGTGTTCGTCACAGCCGCCAATGGATTGACCATCCGCATCGGGGATGCCGACGAACCTTTGACGCCTGCCGGCTGGGACCCGTTTGCAGCTGGAGCACCCGGGTGATCGCCTTCGGTGTCGAGCGCAAGGACGCCGGCTCCGGAGCACGTACGGGGCAACTGCAGACCCCGCATGGCTGCATCCAGACGCCGGCTTTCATGCCCGTCGGCACGTACGGCGCCGTCAAGGGTATGCCCGCCGAGCAGCTCGAGCGGCTCGGGGTGCAGATTCTGCTGGCCAACGCATATCACCTTTGGGAGCGGCCGGGCGCCGAGATCATCCGCGAGGTCGGCGGAATTCATCGATTCATGGGCTGGACGGCACCAATTCTTACTGACAGCGGCGGATATCAGGTGATGTCGTTGGCCGATCGCCGCAGCATCGACGACGACGGTGTGACATTCCACTCGCCCCTCGATGGGCAATACCGTCGCCTCACGCCGGAGCTGGTGGTCGAGATCCAGGCGATGCTGGGCGTAGACGTGGCGATGGTGCTCGATGAATGCATCGCCAGCCCCGCCGAATACGTAGACGCGGCCCGCGCGGTGCGCCGCAGCCTGATGTGGGCGGAGCGCAGCCGGCCGCTCGCCGGAAAGCTTGCAGGAGGACTCTTTGGCATCGTCCAGGGAAGCGTCTACCCGGAGCTACGCGAGGCGCATGCGCGCCAGCTCGCGGCGCTCGAGTTCGACGGCTACGGGATCGGGGGCCTCGCCGTCGGCGAGTCGAAGGGGCAGACCTGGGCCGCCTTGAGTGCCGCAACAGGTGTGCTGCCAACTGATCGACCGCGCTATGTGATGGGTATGGGAACACCGGATGACCTGATCGAGGCAGTGGCGCACGGTGTGGACCTGTTCGATTGCGTCATGCCGACGCGCCACGCGCGAAACGGAGTCGCGTTCACCAGTAACGGGACAGTGACCGTACGCCACGCGCGCCACGCGAGCGACGACGGGCCGCTCGATGCCACCTGCGAATGTCCCACCTGCGAGCGGTACAGTCGGGCATATCTGCGTCATCTGAAGCTGCGTGGGGAAATGCTCGGAGGCGTGCTGATGACGATCCACAACCTATGGCACTACCTTGACACCATGAGGCGCATCCGGCACGCTATCGGCTCCGGCGCGTTCGCGGAAATGCGCGCCGCGACGTCGTATTGCGGCCGCTCGAGCGAAGATCGTTAGCGCTTCGAGACGCCGATCCCATCGCCGCGCCGGAGGTAGTTCCGGCTCTCGCTGGAGAGAGTTCGCTGCACTCCCTACTGCTGATGGCCGCCGCGCCGGGCCAGAGCCCGATCACCGGGCTGATCCCGATCGTTGCGATGGTCCTGATCTTCTACTTTTTGCTGATCGCTCCGGTACGTAAGCGACAGCGTCAGCACGACGATCTCGTCGCCAACTTGAAGAACGGCGACAAAGTCGTGACGAACGGCGGCCTGTACGGCACCGTGGTGGGCATTCAGGACGACCGTTTTCGGCTCAAGATCGCCCATCAGGTGAAGGTCGACGTAACCAAGCAGAGTATCGCCGGCCTCGCCGACAACTCGGACTAGGCTCTGTTAGGCAGGACACTAGATCCCCTGGAGGGGAAGAGAATGCAGGAATTGCGCGTGAAGGTCATCGTGATCGTGGCGATCGTGGCGGTGTTCGCGTTCCTTGCCTTCACCGAGGATGTGAAGCTCGGCCTCGACCTGCGCGGAGGCATTCATCTGCTGCTCCGCGTCGAAACCGAGGAGGCCATTGCCGCCGAGTTGCGCGATAACCTCGACTCGCTGCGGCGGCTGTTCACGGACGAAGCGGTGTCGATCGACGATGCCTCCGTCGATGGACTTGGCGGCGCTACGATCGTTGCCTCCGGTGACGGCGACGCCGATCGGGTCGTCCAGCTCGTGGCCGAGTATTTCCCCAATACCTACAGCGTCGACCGAAACGATCGAACGATCGACTTGACGCTGTTGAGCGCGGCGGACGCCGCGGTACGCGATGGCGCGGTTCGCCAGGCTCTGCAGACGATCCGCAATCGTGTGGACGGCTACGGTGTCAGCGAGCCGGTGATCCAACGCCAAGGTCTGACCGGTGATCGTCTTCTGGTGCAGCTGCCCGGAGTGGAGAACCCAGAGCGAGTGAAGGCGCTCCTGCGTAACACGGCGCTGCTCGAGTTGAAGACGGTCGTGGCAGGGCCGGCGCTCACCCGACAGGAGCTCATCGCCGCCAGTGGTGGCAGCATGGCGCCGAACACGGAGCTCCTCGCTGCCAAGCCCGAAGACGGGCTCCCGGTGGGTTTCTACGTGGTCCAGGGGGAGCCGGTCGTTACCGGCCGCGATCTCAGAAGCGCCCGTATGAGTCAGGACGATCTCGGCCTTCCGGCCGTCAGCTTCTCGCTCAACGCTGATGGAGCGCGGAAGTTCGCCGCGTACACAGGCGCCAACATCGGCCGCCAACTGGCCATCGTTCTCGACGACGAGATCTACTCGGCCCCGGTCATCGAAAGCCGCATTGCTGGCGACGGACAGATCTCGGGGCGCTTCACCGTTGCCGAAGCCGAGGATCTTGCGCTGGTGCTGCGCTCGGGTGCGCTTCCCGCTTCGATCCGCTATCTCGAAGAGCGGTCGGTGGGCCCCTCGCTCGGTAGAGAGTCCATTAATCGCGGGGTGCTGTCGGCCGCCGTCGGATTCGCGATCGTGGTTGCTTTCATGCTGGTTTATTACCGCGGGGCCGGCATCAACGCCGTGGTCGCGCTGACGCTCAACATGGTGATCGTGTTGGGTGTGATGAACGCCCTCGGGGCGACGCTAACGTTGCCAGGCATCGCCGGCATCATCTTGCTCATCGGCATGGCGGTCGACGCCAACGTGTTGATCTTCGAGCGTATTCGCGAGGAGCTCGATGTCGGCAAGACGGTGCGAGCGTCGATCGATTCCGGCTTCGCCAAGGCATTCTCGGCCATCGTCGACGCCAACATCACGACGTTGATCGCCGCCGTGTTCCTCTTCCAGTTCGGTACCGGCCCGGTGAAAGGCTTCGCGGTAACGATCTCGATCGGCATCCTGGCATCGATGTTTACCGCGATCTTCGTCTCCAGAGTGCTCTTCGACCTGTGGACCCGACAGCGCCCGCGGGCGCTCAGCATCTGAACGGCGATTCGATGCGGCTTCTCCGCACCACCCATCTCGACTTTCTCGGAATGCGCCACATTGCCCTGGTTGCTTCTGCGATCGTGATCGGCGCAGGGCTGGTGGCCTTCTTCGTGCGAGGCCCGGCCCTGGGCATCGATTTCGCCGGCGGATCACAGATCGTGGCAAAGTTCGCCCAGCCTCCCGACCTCGTCACGCTGCGTCGCGCGCTGGCCGAATCGGGCCTGGCCGAGGCCACCATCCAGGAGTTCGAGCAGGGTTCTAACGAGATTCTGGTGCGCACTCCGAGAGTCGAGGAGGGGGAGGCGTTGGACGTTGCGGTGGCGGCGATCACCGAGGCCTTCCGTAGCCTGAGCGAGTCCAGTGAGGCGCAACTCGACCTGAACATGGCTGGTCGTGACCAGCTGCTGGATTCGTTAATGGAGCACAATCCGCTACAGCTCGACCTGAATGCCGGTCTCGAGAGCGCTCAGACCGTCTATCAAGCCCAGGCTCAGCTGGTATTGGACGCCAAGCGGACGGTGGGCCTGTTCACCGATTGGGACGCGCTGGCCGGGGCTGGGCTCGATGCCGCGGTACTCGACAGCTTGCGCTCGCGCGCCCACCTCGGCGGCTTCACGATCCGCGACAGTCAGTCGGTCAGCCCGCAAGTGGGGGACGATCTGAGGCGACGGACAATTCAGGCGGTGGTCTGGGCATTGTTCGGAATGCTCGCCTACATCAGCTATCGATTCGAGTTCAAGTTCGGGATCGCGGCGGTCGTGGCGTTGGTTCACGATGTGCTGGTGGTACTCGGCGCCTTCGTGATCGCGGGGCGAGAGTTCAACTTGCCGGTCGTAGCGGCGTTCCTCACCATCGTTGGTTATTCACTCAACGACACCGTCGTGGTCTTCGACCGCGTTCGCGAGAACACCAGCGTGCTGCGTCGGACGTCGCTCTACGAGCGAATCAACATCAGCTTGAACCAAACGCTCTCCCGCACCCTGCTCACCTCGACGACCACGTTGATCGTGGTGATCGCAGTGTTCCTCTACGGCGGCCCGGTGATCAACGACTTCTCCTTCGCGTTGCTCGTGGGCGTGCTGGTAGGAACCTACTCGTCGCTCTTCATCGCCAGCCCGCTGGTCTATGAGTGGCAGTCGCGCGAGCAGGCCCGGCGTCGACACTGACCCCGGGTGGGGGCTGCAACAGCCCGCGACCACCAAGCCGATTGCCGCAGTTTCGATGGTATCCTGACGTAGCGGCGCCTGTCCCGGGCGCCGGGATCCCTCATGGGCCGCCCTGCGCGATCCCGCAATCCCGATATCGATGTCCACCCGTAGTGCACCCGGAGTGCCTGACAAGGCGAGCAGCTTCGCCGGACTGATGGAGCAGCTCGCCGGGCAGCACCGTGCGGAGGATCTGGATCTGATATCGAGGGCGCATGACTTCGCGTGCGCGTCGCACGGCGACCAGGCCCGACGCTCCGGCGAGCCGTACGTCAACCACACGGTGGCGGCGGCGAGCATCCTCGCCGAGCTACACCTCGACGCCAACAGCATCGCGGTTGCGCTGCTCCACGACGTGCTCGAGGACACGGCCGTTACGCGAGACGAGCTGGCGGAGTTGTTCGGCGAAGAGGTCGCGAAGCTCGTTGAGGGCGTAAGCAAGATCGGTCAGATCGAGTTCACTTCCAAGGCGCACGAGCAAGCCGACAATTATCGCAAGCTGCTGTTGGCCATGGTCGAGGATGCCCGGGTGTTGCTGGTGAAGCTGGCCGACCGGCTTCACAACATGCGCACGCTCGGTTGGCTAGGCAGCGATGCGCGCCGTCGCATAGCGCGCGAGACCAGCGAGATATACGCACCGCTGGCTCACCGATTGGGCATGGGGCGTATCCAGGCCGAGCTCGAGGATCTGGCGTTCGCCCACCTCGAGCCGGAGGCTTTCGAGCGTCTCAACAAGCTGGTCGATGGGCGTACCCGGGCCGGGAAAGACTTCACCGAGCGCATCAAAGGGGAGATCGAAGGGGCGCTCGCTGACCACGACATTCCGTGCCGCGCAGCCCACCGCATCAAGGGGCTGCTTAGCCTGCACCGCAAGATGCGCGACCGCGACCTGGACTTCGACCAGGTATTCGACCTGATCGCGTTTCGTATCACCACCGATACCGTCCGCAACTGTTATGCGGCGCTCGGCATCATGCACAACCAGTGGAGTCCGCTTCCCGGGCGCTTCAAAGATTTCATCGCGATGCCAAAGCGCAACATGTACCAATCGCTTCATACCACGTTGATGGATCGCGGCAGACCGTTCGAGGTGCAGATCCGCACCGAGGAGATGCATCGGGTGGCCGAGGAGGGCATCGCGGCGCACTGGCTTTACAAGGAGGGCGTGGATGCGACCGCTGAGGAGACTCAGCCGCTGGCGTGGCTTCGCCAGCTGGTGGAGTCGCAGGGTGAAGTGTCGGACCCAGGCGAGTTCCTGTCATCGTTGAAGCTCAACCTGTACCCGGACGAGGTCTACGTCTTCACCCCCGACGGCGACGTCAAGTCGCTGCCCCGGGGTGCGACGCCCATCGACTTCGCCTACATGATCCACACGGAGATCGGGCAGCACTGCACCGGCGCCAAGATCAACGGCAAGCTCGTACCGCTGCGTCAGCAGCTGCGTAACGGCGATATCGTCGAGATCAACACAGCGCAGGATGCCTCTCCGAGCCGCGATTGGCTCAATCTCGTGGAGACCTCGCGGGCTCGCAATCGGATTCGTAACTGGCTCAATAAGCAAGAGCGCGCCCGCAGCCTCGAGCTCGGAAGGAAGATCCTGGAGAAAGAGTTCCGCAAGTACGGGCTGCGGCTCAAGAAGCTGATGTCGGACGGCACCCTGGAGCGAATCGGCGCCCAGTTCGGTGCCTCGAGTGCCGAGGACCTGCTGGTGGCCGTGAGCTTCGGCAAGGTTACCGCAGGGCCGCTAATCGAAAAGATCCTACCGCTTGACAAGATCGAGGCGCCGACGAGGGAGCCTTCTCGCCTGCGCCGAATGGTGGATCGGGCGCTCGGTTGGAGCGCCCAGGGTGCCATCCAGGTGAAAGGCCTGGACGACATCATGGTCTATCGCGCCCGCTGTTGCGGGCCGGTTCCGGGGGAGGCCATAGTGGGCTATGTGACCCGCGGTAAGGGTGTTTCCGTACACTCCACTAGCTGTGGAAATATCGGGCTGCTGCTGGAGACCGAGGATCGACGCATCGACGTTGTCTGGAAGGGGGAGGAAGGCAGCGTCCTTCCCGTTCGGCTGCGGGTCGAGTTCGACGACCGCCCCGGCTTGTTCGCCGCGCTCACCTCGAAGATCGCCGAGGGCGGCGCCAACATCCGACACATCGAGTCGAAGCTCGAAGGATACAAGGGGCGAGTGGATTTGATTCTCGACGTGACGGACAGTCAGCATCTACGCACGCTGGTGGCCGCGATCGAGATCATCGAGGGTGTCCGGTCAGTACACCGCGGTCGCGTTCCCTAGCAGGCCACACTTCCACCACGGCCTGCTAGGATAATTGGCAGGTCATAGCCAACCGTTCGCGGAGGTTACTTGAGCCATCGCGCCATTCATACCGACAACGCCCCGGGTGCTCTGGGTCCGTACTCTCAGGCCACCGACATCGATCTGGGAGCTGGCCGCCTGGTGTTCTTATCGGGCCAGATCCCCATCGACCCGAGCACCGGTGACATCGTCGAAGGTTCGATCACCGACCAGGTACACCGCGTGATGGCCAACCTGGCCGCAGTGCTGGAGGCCGCCGGCAGCAGCTTCGACCGGGTCGTCAAAACGACCATCTTTCTGGTCGACATGGGCGACTTCGCCGAGGTCAACGCCGCGTACGGTGAGTACTTCGGCGACGCGCCCCCGGCGCGTGCCACGGTGGAGGTGGCACGGTTACCGAAGGACGTGCGGGTCGAGATCGACGCCGTCGCTACCGCATGACCACGGCGTCGCCCTGACCCCGCGGCGCCACGTCCGAGGTCTGGGCAGCTCCGGATCGTTGCTTCCGATGGCCGTCTAATCGGGTGAGGTAGGCCGGGAGACTCCGCCCTCCACCCTGGTAGATCCGGTTGGCTTCGTTTGCGTTCTGATGTGCATACGGAGGCAAAACTTCGTGGGGGCGCTTGACACTGCCCACCACCGACGTTTACAAATATGGACGGGCGAAAAGCAAGCTGGGTCCGTTCTGGGGTGGGAATTCATGTTCCTGAGCCGGACCCGACAAATTGTAGGGCTCGATATCGGCTCGTACGCGGTCAAGTTGGTCGCCGTACGCAGCGTCAAGGGCGACTTGCCTTTCGAGCTCACTCACTTCGCCACCGCCGAGCTTCCGAGCGAGGCCGTCGTCGATGGCGTGATCGTCGACCAGACGGCCGTCGCCCAGACCATCGTGGAGCTTTTCGACCAGCACAAGATCCGTACCCGATACGTCGCCGCATCGGTTTCGGGTAACGCGGTCATCGTGCGGCGCCTGACTACGAGGCGCCAGGATCCCGACGAGTTCCGGGAATCGCTGTCCTCAGATGCCGCGGAGTACATCCCGTTCGAGATCAACGATGTCGACCTGGACTTCGCGGTGCTCGACGACGACGAAGAGAAGGACACCATGGACGTCGTCCTCGTGGCAGCCAAGAGAGATTGTGTAGACGAGCATGTTGCGGCTATCGAGGCGGCCACGCGGACCGCGACGATCATGGATATCGACGCGTTCGCCGTGCAGAACGCCTTCGAGTTCAGCTATCCCGAGCGCCAGTTCGAGGACGTCGCGATCCTCAACCTGGGCGCATCGGTGATCAACATGGCGGTGCTCGAGGGTGGCAGGCCGACCTTTTGGCGCGACATCGCCGTGGGAATGAACCGGTATACCGCGGCGTTGCAGCGTCAGTTCATGCTCGATCCGTTCGACGCCGAAGAGGTCCTGCGACGGGTCAGCCGCGAGAGCGCCACCGGCGGGCCGCAGGACAAAGACCGCGGACTCGCCGAGTGGAGCGACGACGACGAGGCGGGCTCGGAACTGCGCGATGCCGCCACCGATCCGCGTGTGCTCGAGGCCATTGGCCAGGTCTCCGACCAGATCATCACCGAGATCCGTAAGACGTTCGACTTTTACCAGATCCAGGCGGTACGCGATCGTCTCGACGCAATTTTTCTGGCTGGCGGCGGTGCTCATATCACCGACTTGGCCGTTCGCCTCGAGGAGCGGCTCGGATGGCCGGTCGAACAGTTCGATCCGATGCGGCGGATCTCGATACCCGACGGGGGCTTCGATCCGGAGTACGTCTGGGAGACCGGCCCCGAATCGACCGTTGCGCTGGGTCTGGCGCTACGTGGCGTGACGGAGTAAAGGAACGATGATTTGTATCAACCTGCTGGGCGCCGATTCCGCCAAGAAAAGCAAGGGTCTGCGCGCCATCCGGCTGCCGGAGTTCTCGGTTGGCGCGGTGCAGGCGGGCATTGCGGGGATGTTCGTTGTCATGCTGCTGGGCATCGGATTCGCCTGGTGGTCTCAGAGCGGCACGCTCAAGCGGATGCGAACCGAGCTCGCGCTCGTACAGTCCGAGCGCGCCCGGGTCCAGGAGGTAGCGGACCAGGTGGACGCGCTACAAGACCGCACCGATCTGCTACGCCAGAAGCTCGAGGTCATCGTCGAGCTCAAAGCCAATCAGACAGGCCCAGTAATGTTGCTCGATGAAATCATCCGGCTGGTTACCGATGGGCTCTGGCTGACCAAGCTCGATCTTGCCAGCGGTGACGTCACGCTCCGCGGAGCGGCTCTGTCGGACAACCCTGTGGCCGGCTTTCTCACCAACCTCCAGGCCTCGCGGTATTTCGAGCAAGTGCGCCTGCGCACGATGGGTAACTCCGGCGAGACAGTGAGCTTCCAGATCACTCTGGTCTTCAAGGCGAACAACGTGTCTTCTGTACAGGAGCCGACGACCCCGGCCGTCGGCGGGGGGGCTGATGGCGTTGTCCATGAACGACCTGTCACCGAAAAAGCAGTGGCTTGTGTCGGTCGCCCTGTGCTTGGCGCTCGTCGGCATGTACTACATGCAGTTCTGGCGCTCGACCTCCCGGGAGATCACTCAAACAGAGAACGAAATCGCTAGCCTCAAGATCGAGGTGCAGCAAATACAGGCGGTCGCCGACAGCCTGCCGGAGCTTCGCGAGGAGCTTTCCGCCCTCGACCGCCGCCTCCAAGTCTTGGCGCACATTCTGCCGGAAGAGTACGAGACCGCCGACCTGCTGCGCGGTGTGGGGACGCTCGCGGCACAGTCGAATCTCGACATCCGCGACCTCGAGTTCCGTGACCCGGTTCCGCACGAATTCTATGCCGAGTCGCCGATCGAGCTCGAGCTCACCGGCACCTATCACGATCTGGCGCGTTTCTTCGATCGGATCGGCAAGTTCGCACGCATCATCAACGTCGACGAAGTTGCCATCTCGGCGTTGGACGGCACCGACGCGTCAGTCGAGGCCACGGTAACCGCAATGACGTTCATCTTCGTGGAAGACGAGTTCGACAATCTCGCCGCCGACGAGTTCGAGGAGATGGTGGCTCAATGAGCTTTCGATGTGGGTCCTGGCGAAGGAACGCAGGTTCGGAGCTTGTCGTATTGATGATGGCGCAAGGCAGCCTTGTCGCCGCGGCCCGGCTCACGCCTGCGCGGACAGGGGGCACCGCAGTGGCCGCGATCCAGCAAGAGGGTCTGCCAGAGTCGCAGGAATCGGATGACGCCGAAGTCGATCCGGACGCGGAGCCCGAGCACCCTGCGTTGATCGATCCGGGTGAGCTGCCGGTGATCAGCGCCGGCATGACCAACGACGAGGAGCAAGCGGTGCGCCTCATCGAGCGGATCCTGGCTGAGCAGCAGATGATCTTGAGCGGGCAGAACTTCGTGTACAACGCGGGCGGCCGCCGCGACCCCTTTCGCAGCCTCCTGCTGCTCCGTCAGCGCGAGCTCAGCGCGCCAACGCTGCGGCCTCCAGGGTTAGCGGGCTTCATGCTCGGTGAGATAGGCATCTCGGCCCTGGCCGAGTTCCAGGGGCGTTGGCACGCCATGCTCATTGGGCTCGACCGGCGCACGTACTTCGCCGAAGTTGGCACCGAGTTGTACGACGGCCGCATCGTGACGATCAACGAGCACGAGATCGTGTTCGAGCAGGAGGTCGAAGACCTTCTGGGTGCGCGAAGCAAGCGCCAGGTGATCAAACGACTGGTTAAGGACGCGGGAGAGTAAGTGGCCATGGGCGCACATTCCCGTTCGACAGGTTGCCGGAGCCGTCAACGGCGACGCCTGGCAGCTGTGGTGGTGGCTGTTTCCATCACCCTGCTGCCAGTACCCCATCGCGGATGCGTTTGCACAGCTACCACTGGCCACGGGCCAAGCGGAGATCCCAGTTGAACAGCGGATCGCTGCCGGACAGTTGCCGACGGAGTCCGACATCCTGGCGCAAGGCGACCTCCAAGGCGTTTCGATCAGCATCAACTTTGTCGACACAGATATCCGCGACGTGACGCGTTTCTTCTCCAACCTCACGGGTCTCAACGTGGTGGTCGACCCTGAAGTCTCGGGCCCGGTGACGGTCAGCTTTTTCGACGTTGCTTGGGATACGGCATTCCAGGCGATCCTGCGCGCCCACCAGCTGAGCTTCAGCATCGACGAGAACATCGTCAGAGTTTCGTCGCTGAGCCGTATGGCCGACGAGGCTGAAGACCGCGCCCGACTCGCCAACCAGGCGGAGCTAGCGTCTCCGTTGGAGACCCATACCACGCGACTGTCCTACGCCACCGCCGCGAACCTGGTGCCGATTATCGAGGCGCAGCTGTCGCAGCGGGGCGAGGTCATGGTCGACACGCGCACCAACACTCTGATCATCAAAGACACCGCCGAATCGTTCGACGCGATCCTCGGCCTGGTGACCACGCTGGATGTCGCAGCGCCCCAGGTGTTAATCGAATCGCGCATCGTCGAAACCACCAAGGAATTCGGTCGCGAGCTCGGCATCCAGTGGGGCTTCAGCGGCGTGGCCGATGCCCAGCACGGCAACACCACCGGTCTGGTTTTCCCCAACAACATCGGGATCCAGGGTCTCAACAACCCGCTCGGCCTCACTCAGCAGGTGGGGACGGGCGGCGTTCCATTCGCCGTGAATCTGCCCTCACAGAACGCTACGACCGGCGTTGCTCTGACGATGGGCAACATCCTCGATACCTTCCGACTCGACGTGGCGTTATCGGCCATGGAGGAAGAGGGACGCGGCAAGATCATCTCGTCGCCCAAGGTCACTGCCCAGGACAACGTCCGAGCATCGATCGAGAGCGGTCGCCGGATCCCGGTGCAGACCCTGATCGACAACACCGCCTCGATCACCTTTATCAACGCCCAGCTGCGGCTCGAAGTCACGCCGCAAATCACCTCAGAGCAGACCATCATGCTCGACATCGTGGTCGACAAGAGCGAGCCCGACTTCGGTAACGCGGTCCTGGGGATTCCAACCATCTTCACGCGCCGTGCCGAGACCAAGCTCCTCGTGCGCGATGGTGGCACCACGGTCATCGGCGGCATCTTCCAGATGACCTCTACCGAGCAGGAATCGCGGGTGCCGTTCTTTCACCGCATTCCGCTGCTCGGCTCCCTTTTCAAGAGCCGCAAGACCGAGCAGACAAACAACGAGTTGCTCATCTTCATCACGCCACGGATCTTGGAGCAGTGACCATGCCATCGAGTGCCCGACGAGCAATGGCCACCGTGGCGGTGTGCAGCTTGGTGCTCGCCGTTGCGGGCTGCGGCACCAGCGGCGGGCTGGGAAACACTCCGGCGCCCGTCATCCTGATCGTCTCGTCCCTCCTGGCCGCCAACGCACCCTTCGGCGATATTCTCAGCACGGACGGAACGCTGCCCGAGGACTCTGTCAGCGTCACGCTCATCGCGCGGATGAAGAACCCGTCCGACCTATCGCAACCGGCGCTACAGGACATCCTTCTCGAGCGCTATGAGGTGACGTTCAACCGCACGGATGGGGGAACCGTCAAACCGCCAGGATTCCAGCGCGCCCTCAGCGCCAAGGTCCGCGTGACGCCCCATGGCTCACCCACCGAGACGATCACCGGCCTCACCCTGGTGCTGGTTCCGTCGACCCACAAGAGCCAGCCGCCACTCTCGCATCTGATTCTGCCTGGGTTCGAGCCCGTCACCGGCTTCGTAAACATCCAGGCCACGGCCACCGTGCGTTTCTTCGGACACACGATTGCTGGCGACGTTGTTCAAGCAGAAGCGGCGATCGGCCTCAATTTCGCCGACTTTGCTGACTGAGGGGAGCTGACGACGCCATGAGACGCGCATTCCTTTTCTGTCGCCCGCGCCCGAGCGTGATGATTCTGATGGTCCTCATAGCCGTCTTGGCGTTGTCGCCGGCCTGCAAGACCAACGATCCGACCGCCCCGACCGCCCCCGTCGATCTCACCGGCAACACGCCCAACGTCGCGGGCACGTTTTCCGGGTTGATCAGCGTCACTGGCGGCGGCATAGGCAGCGCCGATGGCCTTACCGACCTGATAATCAACGTGCGTGTGCGCGACGATAACGGTAACCCGGTGGCCAACGGCACCCCGGTGAACGTCTCGATCGACATCGGCACCATCCGTCTGTTCGGCGCCGACCCGGCCACCGCGGCGAGCTCTGTGCGGGCAGGAACATTCGAGGGCAATGCTTCGTTTGCTGTGCGCAGTACCGTCACCGGTTCGGGCACGGTGACAGCATGGATTGCCGACGTTGCCACCGTACTGCGTGTGACCTTCGACCGGGTACCGCTGGAGGCGCTGGTCGATTTGATCTTCCGCGGCGGCGGTGGCGATACGATCAGCGTTCGCGGCGTCGCCCCCACCGATTTCACCCTGGTGGGGAAAGTCAAGACCGTCGACGGGTTGGCGATCGCCGGGGTCGAGGTTGAATTCCACATCATCGAGGACCTGACGATCGGTTCCGGCCACGGAGCGGCCTTCTTCGGCAGCCCGAGCCGAAGTTTGACCGATTCCGCCGGCGAGGCTTTCGCCACCATTCTCCTGCAGGGCGAAGGCACCGTTACGCTTACCGCCGACGTGCTCGATCCGGTGGACGGGAGCGTCATCTTCCGATCCAACCAGGTGACCGCCATTGCCACTGCTACGCAGGAGAACACTGCGGTCACACTGGCCTTCGACGACGGTACGACCTCTACCACGGGCGCACCCAACGTTGGTGAGGGAATGACGGCAACGGTGACCGATCTCGACTCCGGCACGGTCCTTAGTGGCCGGCTGGTTCGCTGGACGATCGTCGAGTACAGCACCAAGGACGTTGCCCTCCGGGCGACGTTCTCCGATTCCACCCCGGGGAGCACCAGCACCCTCGGCATGGCATTCAACACGCTGTTCGGCCACGAGCCCGATGCTATCATCGTGGTCGAGGCCGAGCTCCTGGACGACGTCACGTCTGCCGTACAGGCGATCTCGAACCAGATCACCCTCCAGATAACCGGTGGCGCCCCGGTAGCCAGCTTCACGTACACGCCCGACAACCCGGCCGTCGACCAGGTGGTTTCCTTCCGCGCCTCCACTTCGCTCGACGTGGGCGGCAGCATCGTTGAGTACCGTTGGGACTGGGGTGACGGCACGAGCGCGGACATCGAGCGCGACGCCTCTGCGCACCACAGGTTCAGCGCGGCGGGGACGTTCACGGTGACGCTCACGGTAACCGACAACTTCGGCGAAATCGGGACTACGACCCTTGCGGTGACCGTCATCGGTGGCGCACCGATTGCCAGCTTCGTCTACTCGCCCGACAATCCTTCCGCCGGTCAGGTGGTCTCCTTCGATGCGTCGTCGTCGCTCGACCCGGGTGCGACGCTCCAGGAGGCACGTTGGGACTGGGGTGACGGTACGAGCCCAACGCTGGAAGCGGATCTCTTCGCGGAGCACGTCTTCAGCACGGCCGGGACGTACACGGTGACGCTGACGATTCGCGACAACTTCGGCGCAACCGATACCGCGACCCTGACGGTGACCGTCAGCTGAACGCTCGCGCGGCCGACCGTCGCCGTCGACTCCTCGACTTGCTCGAGGCAGCTGGGCTCGGCGCGCTGCTGTGCACGCAGCGCGCCAACGTGCGCTACCTGACGGGGTTTACCGGCTCCAGCGGGTGGGCCGTTGTGGAGCCGGTGCGATCCACCCTGGTGACGGACTCGCGCTACCGTCAGCAGGCGGTCGACGAAGCGCCCGACTGCGACCTGATCATCGCCTCCACCGGCCTGACGTTGGCGTTGGGGCCGTCACTCGAACACATTGCGGCACCCGTGGGCTTCGAGGCAAACGGCGTGCCGGTGGCCGTCTGGGAGGAGCTCGAACGAGTACACGACGCCATCCATTGGCAGGGAACTCGCGATCTGGTTGAGGAGCTTCGTGTCGAAAAGGACCGTAGCGAGGTCAGTGCTATCCGTAAGGCACTGGAGGTGGCGGAATCGGCGCTCGAAGAGACCGTCGAGGCTTTGCGGTCAGGGATCACCGAGGTTGGATTGGCGGCGGCGCTAGAGCACGCCTGTAGGGTGCGGGGAGCAGAGCGCATGTCGTTCGACACCATCGTCGCGTCGGGTCCTCGCGGCGCTCTGCCGCACGCAAGTCCTACCGACCGCGTACTTCAAGATGGTGAGCTGGCGGTTGTCGACATGGGTTGTGTGGTGGACGGTTATTGCAGCGATATTACGCGGGCGGTTTTCCTGGGCCCGGAACTGCCGGCTCGCTGGAAGCGTGTACAGGAGGCTCTGAGCGCGGCTCGCGGGGCGGCGCTGGCTGTGGTGACGGCGGGGGTGTCTGCTCGCGAAGTGGATGCGGCAGCGCGTCAGGCGCTCGCGGAACGGGGCCTCGGCGAGGCGTTCGTGCATTCGCTCGGACACGGGGTAGGCCTCGAGGTGCATGAGGCTCCCCGCCTGGCGCAGCGAAGCGACGACCTGTTGATGGCCGGTACCGTCGTCACGATTGAGCCGGGTGTCTACCTGCCGGGGAAGGGCGGCATGCGACTTGAAGACTTGGTGCTGGTCACAGAGACCGGCGCCGAGGTGCTGAACCGGTTGCCTCCGAGAGCAATGTTCGCGGCGACCTAACGGAGTCCGTAGGCGTGTGAAGCCCCACCGTACCGGTGGTATTCTGGGGTCCGCCTACACCGGAGACCGGTATTGGAAATCGACCGCATTCGCGAGTTTGTGGACCTGATGATCGAGCACGATCTGGCGGAGCTCCAGATCGAGCAACATGGGGTGAGCCTACGCATTCGACGCCCCGAGCCTCACGTTATCGCCGCCGCTGCACCGATTTCATCCACCGCACGCACGATCGCAACGGGCGCAGGTCATGGCGATACAGCCGCGGTTGCTACGGAATACGACGGTGCACACGTGATTCGGTCGCCAATGGTGGGGACGCTCTACTTGGGGCCGGAGCCGGGGGCGGAGGCGTTCGTACAAGTCGGCGACCGTATCGAAGAGGGTCAGATCCTGTGCATTGTCGAGGCCATGAAGCTGATGAACG
Organism: Acidobacteriota bacterium; assembly: GCA_965205505.1. Lineage (GTDB taxonomy): Bacteria > Acidobacteriota > UBA890 > UBA890 > WLXD01 > DASCOT01. The sequence continues at coordinate 211,781 of CBDBHB010000008.1, read as the reverse complement.
AGATTACCTCCGATGTCGGTGGAGAGCTCGTCGCGGTGCTGCACGAGAACGCCCAGCCAGTGGAGTACGGCCAGGAGCTCTTTGCCGTACGGCCTGACTGACCCGTTGCCCGTCGCCATCTGCGCCGGTGCTTTTGGAATGTGTCGATGATCAAGTCCGTCTTGGTGGCCAACCGTGGCGAGATCGCGCTAAGGATCATATGGGCCTGTCGCGAGTTGGGCGTCAGCCCTGTGGCCGTCTACTCGGAAGCTGATCGCGACTCGTTGCACGTGAAGTTCGCCGATGAGGATATCTGTATTGGCCCCGGCCCCGCATCGGAGTCGTATCTCGACATCGCCTCCGTGATCGCTGCCGCCGAGGCGCTCAAGGTCGACGCCATCCACCCGGGCTATGGGTTTCTTTCCGAGAACGCGCACTTCGCCGAAGTTTGTGAGACCTGCGGGTTCAAGTTCATCGGGCCGCGCCCGGACCATATCCGTCAGATGGGCGACAAGGCCGAGGCCAAGCGGCTGATGCTCGAGGCCGGTCTGCCAATGCTCCCGGGCAGCGATGGTCCCGTCGGTGGGTCCGATGTTGCCCGCGACATCGCCGAGGAGATCGGTTATCCGGTGCTGCTCAAGGCGGCGGCCGGGGGTGGTGGGCGCGGCATGCGCATCGTCTTGAGGGTCGAGGACGTGGCGGCCGCGTTCCGGACCGCTTCGCACGAAGCGGAGGCGGCGTTCGGCAACGGCGAGATGTACATGGAGAAGTACCTGGCGCGGCCGCGCCATATCGAAGTGCAGCTGCTCGGGGACACGCACGGCAACCTCATACACCTCGGCGAACGGGAGTGCAGCGTGCAGCGTAAGTACCAGAAGATCGTCGAGGAGACGCCGACAGCGGCCTTGGGCCGCGAACAGCGCGACAACATCCTGGCCGACGCGCTACGCGGAGCGTCGGCGCTCGGGTACTTGTCCGCTGGCACCATGGAATTTCTCGTTGACGGCGATGGTAACCATTACTTCATGGAGATGAACACCCGCATCCAGGTCGAGCATCCGATCACCGAGGCGGTAACGCTCGTCGATCTCGTAAAGGAGCAGATTCGCATCGCCGCGGGCCTGCCGATTCAGTACACCCAGGACGAGATCGAGTTCCGCGGCCACAGCATGGAGTGTCGCATCAACGCCGAGGATCCCGAGACGCTGGCCCCCTGCCCGGGTCAGATCACCGCCTTCAATGTTCCCAAGGGTCCGGGAGTGCGCGTCGACACGGCGGCACACGAGGACTACTACGTGTCGCCTTTCTACGACTCCATGATCGCCAAGGTCATCGTCCACGGGCGCGACCGGGCCGAGTCTCTGGCGCGCATGCGCCGCTGCCTGGAGCTCATGATCATCGAGGGAATCAAGACCAACATCCCGCTACTTCGGCGTGTCATAGAGCATCCCGGGTTCGTCGCCGGTGACTACGACACTCACCTCATCGACGAGATCCTGCCCGGGGCCGGGCCGCAAGTCTGACCGTCGATGCCGTTGCCGTGGGTCACCGGCCGAATTCCGGCGATGCTGCCGATCTATGACCCGGGCATCGCGAGGTGGCCGCTGTCGCCGACCCTGGAGGCACTCGCGGAGGCCGGTGCGGAATGGGTGCAGTATCGCGACAAGCACGCCACCGACGACGCGTTCTTCGCCGCCGCTAGCGTCGCCGAGCGCCTGTGCGACTCGCTGGGCATTTATCTGCTGCTCAACGACCGTGTCGGGGTCGCGGCGGCGCTGACTGGCGTCGGCTCCCACATCGGCCAGACGGACATGCCCGTCGAGCGGGCTCGCCGGCTATTGGCAGAGGAGTGCTTGGGGCTGTCGACCGACTCTCTCGGTGACGTTCAGGGGTCTGGCGAGCTGCCGATCGACTACCTTGCGGTGGGTCCGGTGTTCGCCACCGGTAGCAAGGCAAACGCCGGAGCCGCCGTCGGCCTGGAGCACGTGCGCGCCGCGCGGCGACTCACCGATCAGCCGCTGGTGGCCATCGGTGGTATCGACGCGACCAACGCACGCGGCGTCACTGCCGCCGGCGCCGACTGCGTCGCCGTGCTCTCGGCGGTGGTGGCGCAGGCTGATCCGCTGGGCGCGGCACGCGCCGTTCTCGAGAGCGCGGTCAGTGGCCTGGGCGATCGCGGCGCCCGCTAGTGCGCCGTGATCAGCCTTCCAGCGGACGCAGGATCGAGCGCGCGATGATGTGGCGCTGAATCTCGCTGGTGCCGTCCCAGATGCGGTCGAGCCGCGCGTCTCTCCAGAAGCGCTCGATGGGCATCTCCTTCATCACCCCCATACCGCCGTAAATCTGCACCGCGTGGTCGGTGACCATGGCGAGCATCTCGCTGGCATAGAGCTTCGACACCGCGGCGTCGAGGCCCGTCATGGTGCCCTGGGAACACTTCCACGCCGCCTTGAGGGTGAGCAGGTCGGCGGCCTCGATCTGCGCTGCCATGTCGGCGATTTTGAAGCCGGTTCCCTGGAACTGGCCGATGGGCTTGCCGAACTGTTTGCGGGTGGCGGCCCATTCGGACGCCAGCTTGAACACCCGCTTCGCCCGGCCAACGCACAACGCGCCCATCGAGAGGCGGGCCGGCGCCAGCCATACCCCGGCGAGCTTGAATCCCTCGCCGGGCTCGCCCAGCATCTGGGTCGCGGGCACGCGGCAGCTGTCGAAGAACAGCTCGGCGTGGTCGTAGCCGCGATGCGACACGCAGCTGCCGCCGTACTGCCATTCGAAGCCCGGCGTGCCCTTGTCGACCAGGAATGTGGAGATTTCGTTGCGCGGGCCGCGCGACGTCTCGTCGACGCCGGTGACCGCGAACAGAATCACGTAGTCGGCGCGCATGCCGAAGCTGATGTAGATCTTGGAGCCGTTTATGACGTAGTCGTCGCCGTCCTTCTTCGCGGTTGTTTGCATGCCTCGCAGGTCCGATCCGGCGGCGGGCTCCGTCATCGCCAGGCAGTCGAGGCGCTCACCGCGTACGGTCGGCTTCAGGTAGGTCTCGATCTGTTCGTCCGTTCCCGCCTGCAGGATGTTGCAGGGGCGGTGCACGATGTACTGCAGCGCGTAGGAGGCCCAGCCGAGCTCGCGCTCGAGCAACGTGAACGAGAGTGGGTCGAGCCCGCCCCCGCCGTACTTGGTGGGGATATCGGCAGCGTACAGCCCTTGCTCGAGGGCGCGTTGCTTGACTTGCTCGTATAGCTCGTCCGGGACTTCGTCGGCTTCTTCGACAAGGTCTTCGTGTGGCAGCAACTCGCGCTGCACGAACTCGCGGGTGCTCTCGATGATCAGCTCTTGTTCGGCGGTCAGTGAGAAGTCCATGGTCTTCCTCGCTCCGGAGTAATCCTCATCCCGATCTCTTGCCGGAGGGCAGAATTTCAACAAACGGTGCCGGGCGCCTGGGTCGGTTGCGGATGTGCTGCCAGCGGCATCGGGTGCCGACCGGGCAGCATATGGCATTCGGCGCTCGGGAGAAGCCCCAGGATACTGCGCGCCGTCGCTCGTGAGATCAAAGGGGCACGCAGTGCCTACGGAACCGGCCGGCAATCCCTCGCCGAATCAGGCCGTGCCGACGGCGACCAGGCTCAGCGCGGGGACGGCCCCATGCCGTCGTTGATTCCGTGAGACATACTATGTGACGAAAGCTATATGGCGCAGGTTGCAGTCGGCGGCAGGAAAACACGCGGGCGCGGCGGCGTCCCCGGCACGACAGCGCCAAAGTGTGAGGGGCGGTTGAGTTAGCCAGCCGGCGCCAGTCGCACGACGGCCAGCGACGGGCTAGAATCCGCCCGCTCGCCGCGTTGCTCTGCAAGGCTGACCAGGGATGAGGCGATTCGGCAAACGATCCGGATAGATAAACCTTTTGAGATCAACAAATTACAGAGATTCGATTCAGAGTCGCTCGCGATGAAGACACAGGAACAGTTCACCTCCCGGTTCGGTTTACTGGTAGCGGCTATCGGGATGGCTGTCGGCACCGGCAACATCTGGCGATTTCCACGTGTCGCTGCACAGAACGGCGGCGGGGAGTTCCTCATCCCCTGGCTGGTGTTCCTGCTGCTGTGGTCGATCCCGCTGCTGATGGTCGAGACGGCCATGGGGCGGCAAGCGCAGAAGGGCACCATCGGCGCATTTGGCAGGTTGGTGGGGCGCAACGTCTCGTGGATGGGCAGCTTCATCGGCTTCTGCTCGATGGCGATCATGTTCTACTACGCGGTGGTCGCTGGGTGGTGCTTCAAGTATCTGTTCGGAGCGATCAGCGGAGACGTGTTCGAGCAGGGCGGGCGCGGGTTCTGGGACGCGTTTCAGGCATCGCCGAGCGAATCGGTCTTCTTCCTCCTGGTGGCGATCAGCTGCGCCGGGGCCATCGTCTATCGTGGTGTGGTGGCCGGCATCGAGCGCGCCAGCAAGGTGATGATCCCGCTGCTGTTCCTGCTGTTGCTGGGAGGGGCGGTGCGGGCGGTCACCCTTCCGGGAGCGATCGGCGGTTTGAACTTTCTCTTCAACCCCGACCTGGGCGCGCTGCTCGACTACCGGATCTGGCTCGAGGGCTTGACGCAGTCGGCGTGGTCGACTGGTGCCGGCTATGGACTGTTGCTGACGTACTCGATCTACACCAGCCATCGCGACGACATCGTGATGAACTCACTGACCATTGGCTTCGGCAACAACGCCGCCTCGTTGTTGGCCGGCATCATGGTGATCTGCTCGGTGTTCGCGTTGGCTCCGTCGAACCCCGGTAGCCCGCCGGCCGAGGAACTGCTGCAGCTGGGAGGTCCGGGGAACACGGCGCTCAGCTTTTTGTGGATTCCCGAGCTATTCCAGCAGATGCCATTCGGGCAGGTCTCACTGGTGCTCTTTTTCCTGGCGCTGGTCGTAGCGGCGATATCTTCGCTGGTTGCGATGATTGAAATGTCGTCGCGCCTGTTCGTTGACGCTGGCCTCAGCCGGGAGCGCGCGGTGATCTTCGTGACGGTGGGCGGTTTCCTGTTCGGCCTGCCATCGGCGCTCAATACCGAGTTTCTGGTGAACCAGGACAACGTCTGGGGGATTGGCCTGATGGTGTCGGGCTTCCTTTTTGCCGTGGCGGTGAATCGCTTCGGTGCGGCGCGCTTCCGGCGCGAGCTCATCGAGCCGGCGCGCAACGACCTGCCGATTGGCAGGTGGTTCGATGTCTTACTTCGCTGGGTGGTGCCGGCCCAGTTCTTGATTCTGATCGCCTGGTGGCTGTATCAGGCCGCCATCAGCGAGCCGGACTGGTGGAACCCGTTTGCCTCGTTCAGCCTGGGAACCTGCTTGTTGCAGTGGGGAGTGGCCTTCTTCATCTTCTGGCTGCTCAACGATCGCATCGCCGCTGCGACGCTGGGCGTCGAGACAGCACGGCCTGCTAGTGGAGGAAGTTGACGATGGACGCAGGCGCGATTGTCATGATGTTGTTCGTCCTCGGATTCATATGGGGCGGCTTCGGGCTGCTGCTGTTGCGCTCGGTACGGATCGACCGCGGCCGCGACGAATAGCCTCGACGGATACGGTCCATGGCCCGTTGGGATCTCGAACCTGCGGTTGGCCTGCACGGTCGGATCGAAGTTCCCGGTGACAAATCGATCTCCCATCGGGCGCTGATGCTGGCAGCGGTGGCGGTCGGAACGAGCCACATTCATGGACTATCGCGGGGAGAGGACGTGCGCTCGACCGCGGTGTGCTTGCAGCAACTCGGTATCGAGATCGACGAGGGTTCGTCCGACGGGTCGACGCGTGTGCGCGGTGCGGGGATAGACGGGCTGCGGCAGTCCGCCGATCCGCTCCCGTGCGGCAACAGTGGCACGACCATGCGGCTGCTCGCCGGACTGGTGGCCGGCAATCAGTTTCGTACCACGCTGGACGGGGACCGGTCGCTGCGTGGCCGCCCGATGGAGCGCATCGCAGAGCCGCTACGGGCGATGGGTGCGACGGTGAGCACGCGCGATGGTGGCCGTCCACCTCTCATCGTTGAAGGCGCCCAGCTACGCGGCGTCACATATCGAACGCCGGTACCGTCGGCTCAGGTGAAGTCCTGTGTGCTGCTGGCCGGGCTGCGCGCCGACTACGACACTGTGGTGCACGAGGAGCGGCCTTCACGCGATCACCTCGAACGTATGCTCGCATCGATGGGAGCGGAGATTACAGGCGCTGCAGCTGACGGCGGCGTGAGGTTGCGCCCGCGGCCACGGCTCGGACCGCTGCAGGGCAGAGTGCCAGGTGACGTGTCGTCGGCTGCCTACTGGGTTGCAGCGGCAAGCGTTGCCCAACATGCGGATGTGGAGCTCCCAGGTGTGGGTGTCAATTCGACGCGCTCGGCGGTGCTTGACGTGCTGCGTGACTGGGGCGCCATGATCGAGCTCGAGCCCGAGTACGACTGGCACGGTGAGCCCTGCGCCTTGCTGCGTGTGCGCCACGGCGGCGGCCTGCGCGGAGGTGTCATAGCTGCGGGGGCGGTGACAGCGCTGATTGACGAGCTGCCGTTGCTGGCGTTGCTGGGACCGCTGACCGAGGAGGGCGTGGAGATTCGCGGCGCCGCCGAGCTGCGGGTCAAGGAGAGCGACCGTATTGCAGCAGTCTGTGCGGCCCTTAGGGCGCTGGGCGCGCAGGTCGACGAGTTCCCTGACGGTTTAGCCGTACCGGGCCGCCAGGGCTTGATGGGTGGGACCGTCGATGCCTGCGGAGACCATCGCATTGCGCTGGCGATGGCCGCCGTCGCCGGTGCGGCGAGCGGCCGCATCGAAGTCCTCGGTGCCGACGCCGCGTCGGTGTCGTATCCCGGCTTCTATGAGCAATTGAGGTTGGTCGCCCGTCGATGACCGCTGATGCCCCCGAAAGCCTTGTCACGATGCACCACGATGCGCGTGGCAAGCGGCAGGTTCACCTGGTGGGCTTCATGGGGTGCGGCAAGAGTACCGTGGGCCAGTTGCTAGCCCGCCGCCTGCTATGGAACTTCCTCGATCTCGACGTTCTTATCGTGCGGCACGCTGGCCGTCCGATCGCCGATATCTTTGCCGAGGAAGGCGAGGAGAGCTTCCGGCAGACGGAGACATTCGTCCTCCGTCAGGCAACGCAGAAACCGCGCACCGTCGTTGCCCTGGGGGGCGGAGCCCACCTGGCGGCGGAGAACCGCGAGCTGTCGGCGCGGACGGCAACCTCGGTATGGTTGCGCTGCGAGTTTGCCGAATTGCGTCGTCGGATCGACGCTGCAGGGGCGCGACAGCGAGCCGTCCGTCCGCTGTGGGCCGATCCAGAGGCAGCCCAGGTACTACTGGAGCAGCGCAACGCGATCTATGCGCAGGCGGATCTGATCGTCGATGCCGAGGCGCCGGTCGATGACGTCGCGGCGAGCATCGAGGCGCTGCTGCGCGCCTAGTTCAGTACGACTTGGCGAACAACGCCACGTGCTTCGCCGGCTCGCCGCTGTAGAAGCAGGGCCCGCTGGGCTCCTCGTCGAGCAACAGACAGCGGATGGTGGCAGAGGTCTCGTCCTTGATGCGTGCCTCGATGTCGACGTCGCCGCACCAGTTCACCTTCAGAAAGCCGCGCTGCCCGGACATGATCTCGCGGAAGGTGTCGTAGTTGTCGACAGCGTGGGTGTTGTCGGTGGTGAAGGCGCGCGCCGACTCCAGCATGGAAGTCTGAATCTCGTCCAGCAACTTCGCGGCGGTCGAGGGTGCGTGGTCCACCGGCACGAAGCTCTTCTCACGGGTGTCCCGCCGCACCAGCACGGTCTGCCTCTTGGCGACATCGCGCGGCCCAATCTCGGCGCGCAGTGGCACGCCGCGCATCTCCCACTCGCTGTACTTCCAGCCAGGAGTATGCTCGTCGCGGTCGTCGAGATAGACACGTAGGCCGGCGGTGACGAGCAGGTCGCGCAGCACCCTGGCGGCCGGCAGTACCTCCTCCTCGTAGCTGCCCGCCCGGATGGGAACGATCACCACGTGGTAGGGGGCCACACGTGGCGGCAGCTGCAGTCCGCTGTCATCGCCGTGGGTCATGATGAGCGCGCCGATGGTTCGCGTCGACATACCCCAGGAAGTGCTCCAGGCGTACTGCAGCTCCTGGTTCCGGTCCTCGAATCGAATGTCGAACGCCTTGGCGAATCTCTGTCCGAGGTTGTGCGAGGTTCCGGCCTGCAGCGCTCGCCCGTCGGACATCATCGCCTCGACCGTGTATGTGCGATCGGCGCCAGCGAACTTCTCACGATCGGTCTTGATGCCCGGGATCGCCGGGATGGCGAGATCCTCAGTGAGGAAGTCTCGGTAGACACCGAGCATCTTCAAGGTCTCCTCCTGCGCCTCCGCCTCGGTTGCGTGGGCGGTGTGTCCCTCCTGCCAGAGAAACTCCGTCGTGCGCAGGAAGAATCGCGTCACTTTCTCCCAGCGCACCACGTTCGCCCACTGGTTGATGAGCACCGGGAGGTCGCGCCAGGACTGCACCCACTTGCTGTACATGCTGCAGATGATCGCCTCGGATGTGGGGCGAATGGCAAGGCGCTCTTCGAGCTCTTCGTCGCCGCCGTGTGTGACCCACGCGACCTCGGGCGCGAACCCCTCCACGTGCTCGGCCTCTTTTTGGAGCAAGCTCTCCGGGATCAACAGCGGGAAGTAGGCGTTCTGATGTCCGGTGGCCTTGATGCGGGCGTCGAGCAGGTTGCGAGCGTTCTCCCACAAGGCGTAGCCGTAGGGTCGGATGACCATGCACCCCTTGACCGGTGAGTAGTCAGCCAGCTCGGCACGGCGAACCACGTCCGTATACCAGCGCGAGAAGTCCTCGGACTTCGGCGTGATCTCGGTTACGAACGAATCGTCAGATGTTCGGTCTTTGGCCATGCTTTCGTGGGCGGGACTGTCGGGAGAAAGGTCCCGGAGGCGGAAGAACGGCAAGCTAGCACGCCCCCAGGAAGCACGCAAACGTGGCCTGATACGCCGAAATCACCTTTCTTCATGGGCTCCGGACACCTCTCGCGGGGCCCCGCCGCGCCGCCGTCGCGGGGTCGCACCCCGATCGAGAATCCGAGGATCGTTGACCGTCTCCTGGTAGCGGGGCGCGGTGAGGTCACGGCGCCCACAGAGGCCAAACAGCAACTCGGAGGGAACCATGATCTGCGGATTGGTAGGAGCTGTGGCGCTGGTGATTGTCGCTTCCGCGCCGGCGCTCAGTGTGGCCGAGCGGCCGGCGGTAGTTGACCTGTCGATAGCTCGACAGCAGGAGGCTGGGAGACACGCTCCCTGGCAGCAGGAAGCTCCAACGGCACGTGTTGATGTGAACCGCGCCGATGAGGAGCAGCTGCAGACGGTTCCTGGAATCGGTCTGGCGACAGCGCGTCGCATTCTCGACTGGCGAAAGGAACATGGGCCGTTCGAGCGGCTCGAGGATCTGTTGAACATCCGCGGAATCGGGGTGACGACACTGGAAAAGCTGCGTCCCTATGTGACCGTCGATGCTCGGGGCGACTCAGGGGCGTGAGCTCCAACCGCGCCTGCCGCAGCACGGGCAGCTCAATCATCGAGGTGGTGGTTGTGCTGGCGGTGTTGGGAATCGTCGTCCAGACAGTGGCGCCAGCGTTTGTGCGCTGGCGTCAGGCGCGGAGGTTGGAGGCGGCGGCGGAAGAGCTGGTGCTCTTTGCCGTGGGCTTACGCACGGCCGCGGCTGCGGCCGGTGCTTCGCGTGGCATCGCCATAGATTCGAGGGCCGGGGAGATCGTCTGGACGCCGGTCGCCGATGGGGATGGAGACGGGCTGCGGCGTGCCGATTTGCGGGCTGGGCGTGATGTGGCGCTCGGCCCGCCGCGCAGCGTGAGCAGAAATTACCCGGGAGTGACGGCGGGGCTGCCGCCGGGCGTGCGGACCCCTACTGGCGGCACGCCGCCTACAGACGGCGTTGCATTCGGCCGGGGCGATCTGCTGTCACTGTCGGCCGATGGCACGGCCACGTCCGGCAGCCTCTACCTGCGTAACCGATTCGGCGACGCCGTCGCAATTCGGGTCTACGGTGCCACGGCCCGTTTCTCGCTCTGGCGCCGCCGTCACGCCGACGGCGTCTGGCATCGCCGTTGGTAGGCGGTTCCTGTGTCGGTGTGAGTCCTGCAGTCCAGTCGCCAGCGTTGGCAGCGGGCAGAAGACCGTAGGCTGCCTGCTATGGTAGCTTCAAAAGCTGCGCTAGTGCCTGGTAGCGCTCGAAGCCCTCCTTCCGAGTAGCAAGGAACGTCTATTGTCGGAGCCGCGAGCGACACCGCTGCACGCTTGGCACGTACGGCGGGGGGGCCGAATGGTCGACTTTGCCGGCTGGCATATGCCCGTACAATTCAGCGGTCTGGTCGACGAGCACACCGCCGTGCGCGAGCGAGCCGGGCTGTTTGACGTCAGCCATATGGGCGAGATTCGACTGCGTGGAAGCGCAGCGCTCGCCAACGTACAACGTCTGATCACCAACGACGCCGCCAGTTTGGAGATCGGCCAGGCCCAGTACACCGCCATGACGCGTGAGTCGGGCGGGATCGTGGACGATCTGCTAGTCCACCGGGTCGCCGATGACGACTACTTTCTCGTCGTCAATGCTGGCACCAAGGACAAGGACTACGATTGGATATGCGCCCACCTTGAGGGCGACGTGGTGGTCGACGACGAGAGTTCGGATTGGGCCCAGTTGGCGCTCCAGGGACCGCGGAGCGAGGCTATCCTGGCCCGAGTCGTCGACGCGGACTTGGCATCCATTCGGTACTATCGCTTCGTAGTTGCGGAGTATCGCGGGGCGCCCGCGATCATCTCGCGCACCGGCTATACCGGTGAGGACGGATTCGAGGTCTACCTAGCGCCGCAGCACGCCGAGGCGCTTGCCGACGGCCTGATGGATGCCGGGGCCGCGGATGGCATAGCGCCAGCCGGGCTCGGCGCGCGCGACACGCTTCGCCTCGAGGCCGGCATGCTGCTCTATGGTAGTGATATGGACGACGCGCGCACCCCGATCGACGCGGGAATCGGCTGGGTTGTGAAACCCCACAAGGGCGAGTTCATCGGCAGGCAGGCGCTGGTTGAGCAGCGAGCCTCGGGGCCCGCGGAGCGCGTCGTGGGGCTGGAGATACCGGGCAGAGGCATCCCGCGCCACGGCTACGAAGTGCTCGAGGAGGGGGGAGGGTCGATCGGTACGGTGACCTCCGGCACCTTCAGTCCGACGCTGAGAAAAGGCATTGGGCTTGCCTGTGTCAAGGCCGACTACACCGCCCCCGGCACTGAGGTGGCGGTAGAAATACGCGGCCGAGCGACACCGGCCACGGTTGTGAAGACACCCTTTTATCGCAGACAACGATAGACCAGCTCGCAAACGCGGGATCGACGCTGCCGGCGCGTCCGGCGGCTGGCTGAGAGGATAAGGTCATGGCCGACTATCCAGATACGTACAAGTACAGCTCGGAGCACGAGTGGATCTCCGTCGACGATGGTATCGCCACTGTCGGGATCACCCACCATGCCCAGGACGAGCTGGGCGATGTCGTCTTCGTCGAGCTGTCGGAGCTTGGTACGACCTGTGCCCAGGACGCGGTTTTCGGCACGATCGAGTCAGTCAAAGCGGTGTCTGATCTGTACGCGCCGGTCGCCGGCGAGATCGTCGAAGTCAATGATGCGTTGATCGACACCCCGGAGCTGGTCAACGAGGATCCGCACGGCGCCGGCTGGATGATACGGATCAAGCTCGATGATTCGTCGTTGGCCGATACGTTGATGAGCAGCGCCGATTACCGACAGCACATAGAAGCCTAGTGTCCTTTAGCAGAGGTTCGTTGCATATTGCTGGGTCGAGATGGGGGCAAGCTCAAGGCGCGATGAGGATGGCGATTCGGTGCCAATCGTCGACGAATCGCAACGCTGAGATTGCCCCCATATCGACCCAGCCCTCCGGGTGGCAGTGGAACTGGCCACCTCCGGCGTTGGCTCTCCTCTGCGATACGCTCAGCATCGCCGTCGTCGAGTCGCCTTGGATTCAGCTCAGTCGCGCGCGCCACAATATGCAACGAACCTCTGTTAAAGGACACTAGCGTGGTGGACACTGCGCCGAATTCAGCGGCCGCCGCACGCAACGACACTGGCGGCGGCGGCCGCTACCTGTCGCTCGGTATCGCGGACCGGAAAGCAATGTTATCGGCCGTCGAGGTTGCCGATATCGACGCGTTGTTCGCGTCTATTCCGGCGGCGGCGCGTTTCGAGGGGATGCTCGGGCTGGAGCCCGCGATGTCGGAGATCGAGCTCCTCGATCACCTCGAGCAGCTGGCAGCTGGCAACGCCTCGGATCGTCGCGTCTCGAGTTTTCTCGGTGCCGGCTGCAATCCCCACTTCGTGCCTAGTCACGTCGATGCGTTGATTCAGCGCCAGGAGTTCCTCACCGCCTATACGCCCTACCAGCCCGAGCTAGGGCAGGGCACGCTGCAGGCGATCTTCGAGTTTCAGAGCCTGGTGTGCATGCTGACCGGCATGGACGTGTGCAACGCATCGGTCTACGACGGAGCCAGCGCCGTCGCCGAGGCAGTGCTCATGACGCGTCGGCTGGCACGTCGTGGTGGACGGGTGCTGATATCGGAAGGTCTGCACCCCGCGTACGCGGCGGTGGTGCGAACCTATGCCAGATACATCGAGGATATTCAGTTCGAGGTGCTGCCGCTGGACGAGCACGGCCGCACGGTCATAGATCAGGTGGACGACGACGTGATCGCGCTCGTGCTTCAACAGCCGAACTTCTTCGGCATCGTCGAAGACCTACGGGTGGCTGGCGAGGAGGCGGCGGCAGCCGGTGCCAAATTCGTGGTCAACACCACCGAGCCCGTCGCCTTCGGGTTGGCGATACCCCCCGCCCAGGCAGGCGCCGATCTGGTTGTGGGCGAGTTGCAGAGCTTCGGCAACGGCATGAACTTCGGTGGGCCCCTGGTTGGTTTCATGGCCTGCCGGGACGGAGACAAGCGCAATCTGCCGGGGCGTCTGGCCGGGCGCACTACTGATGAGGAGGGTAAGGGAGGCTACGTCCTCACCTTGTCGACCCGTGAACAGCACATCCGCCGCGCCCGAGCGACGTCCAATATCTGCACCAACGAGGCTTTGTGTGCCCTCGCGTCGTGCATCCACATGTGCAGCTTGGGCCGCAACGGAATCGTCGAGCTCGCCCGCACCAATCTGGCGAAGGCTACGTATGCGCGCCAGGCGCTTGCGGCGCGGGGCGTGCGGACGGTATATGACGGCCCACACTTCAACGAGTTCGCTGTGCGCGTGGGTGGCGATGTTGCCGACGTGGTAGATCGATGTCTGCCGCGCGACGTGATTCCCGGTGTTGCGCTCGGCCGCTTCGACGCGTCGCGTGCAGATCAGCTGTTGGTCTGCGTCACGGAGGTGCACCGCAAGCAGGCAATCGACCGGATGGCGGACGTGCTCGCGGAGGCGGTGGCGTGAGCCGCGACACGATGTCGTCGGCAGACCGGCAGGGGCAGCTCAAGCAAGAGCCGCCTATTTTCGAGCGCGGTGGCCGGGGCCGCGTCGGTTACTCGCTACCGTTACTTGACGTTCCAGAGGTCGATGCGGAGGATGCGTGGGGATCGGACCTCGTGCGAGGCGAGGTAAGCGGGTTTCCCGAGGTCTCCGAAGTGGATGTGGTACGCCACTTCACGCGGATCTCCCAGCACAACTACGGCATCGATCTCGGCCTGCACCCGTTGGGGTCGTGCACGATGAAGTACAACCCCAAGTTGCACGAGCGGGTGGCACGGTTCCGTGGCTTTGCCGAGGCCCATCCGTACATGCCCGAAGCCGCCTCGCAGGGCGTGCTCGAGCTCATGTGGCGCCTGGAACGAATCCTCTCGGAAATCACCGGGTTACCGTATCTCTCGATGCAGCCGGCGGCCGGTGCACAAGGTGAGCTAACCGGGATCATGATGATCACCGCCTATCACCACAAGCGCGGCGAACGGCGGCAAGAGGTGCTCATTCCGGACTCGGCGCACGGTACGAACCCGGCGACCGCGAGTCTGTGCGGACTCAAACCGGTCGAGATACCGAGCAACGAGCGCGGTACGGTCGATCTTGACGCGCTGCGGGCGGCAGCGGGCGATAACACGGCGGCGCTCATGCTGACCAACCCGAACACGCTCGGTTTGTTCGAGGATCGCATAGACGAGATCGCCAATATCGTTCACGACGCCGGTGGCCTGATCTACTGTGACGGTGCCAATCTGAACGCCATTCTCGGCAAGACGCGGCCGGGTGATTTCGGTGCCGACGTCTTCCATATCAACATGCACAAGACGTTCACCACGCCTCACGGGGGCGGCGGGCCAGGATGCGGACCGGTGGCCCTGTCGGAGCGTCTCGAGCCTTTCCGACCGCGCCCCGTGGTAGTTCGGGACGAAGACGGCAGCTATGGGCTCGACGACGACCGCCCCGACAGCATGGGGAAGATCCACGGTTTCTACGGCAACTTCTCCATGATGGTGCGTGGATACGCTTACATCCGTGCCCACGGAGCGGAGGGCCTCCGGCAGATCGCCGAGGATGCCGTACTGGCGGCCAACTACGTGAAGGAGCGGCTGAAGGGCGAGTATGAACTGCCGCATGATCGTCCCTGCATGCACGAGGTGGTCTTTTCCGACCTCCGTCAGAAGAAACGCGGCGTGTCGGCGATGGACATCTGCAAGCGACTGATGGACTACGGTTTCCATCCGCCGACGGTGTACTTTCCGCTCGTGGTCCCGGGTGCGTTGATGATCGAGCCCACCGAGACGGTGTCCTTACAGGAGCTCGACGGGTTCGTCGACGCCATGCTGGCGATTGCCCGCGAATCCCGCGACGACGCCGCGCTGGTCAGGGGCGCACCGTACACGACCTATCACCGACGACTCGACGAAACGCAGGCGGCTCGACGACCCGTACTCAGCTGGAAACCGCGATCCGATGATCCCGGCGAGAACGACGACGCCTGACCCCGTGAGTGATACAGGCTTCCGTACTATCGGTGTTCTCGGGGGGATGGGGCCGGCGGCCACCGCGCACTTCTTCCAGCAGCTGGTGGATCGGGTCGCCGCCGAAAGGGATCAGGACCACCCGCCGTGCCTGCTCTACAACGCCACCCACGTACCCGACCGCACGGCGCACCTCACCGGCAAGGGACCCGATCCGACTGCGGCGCTTCAAATCGCGAGCCGCGCGTTGGAGCGCGGCGGCGCTGACTTCATCGCCATTCCATGCAACTCGGCGCATGCTTACCTTGCCGCGATCCGGGATGCCGTACAGATCGAGGTGCTCGACATGATTGGTCTGACCGCCGCCCGCGCCGCAGCGGCATTGCCGTCGGGTGGTTCTGTCGGAGTGCTGGCGGCCAACGGGACGATTGAGCTAGGACTGTACGATCGGGCGCTGGAGGTGCGCGGCTTGCGTGCGCTGCGGCCGCAGTCGGAAGCACAGACCGGTGTGATGGCGGCGATTCGCGCCGTGAAGGGCGGCGGAGCTGGAGCGCGCGAGCGGCTAGCTCCCGCCATCGAGGAGCTCATCGCCGCCGGTGCGGAGCTCCTGATCCTGGGGTGTACAGAGCTGCCGATTGTCGTCGACACGGATACGGCGCGTGTGCCGATGCTCGACGCTAGCGAAGTTCTCTTGCTGGAGTCTCTGTTGCGTTCTGGTGTTGCTCGGGCAGGCGAGGCATGAGCGGCGAGCGACGTATTACGGTGGCGCTGGAGCGTCAGGCCGCGCCCGTCTACGACGTCGTCATCGGTAGTGAGCTGATGGCGGGAGTTGGCGAGCAGCTGCGCGAGGTGCTCGGGGGCGAAACTCAGGTCATCGTGATTGCCGACGAGGTCGTTGCCGGGTTGCACGGAGATCGGCTGCGTGGCGCGCTCTCGGCCTCGGGAATCCGCTTCGTCGAGCTTGGCGTACCGAGCGGTGAGAGCTCCAAGACCCGAGAGGTGGCTGCAGCGCTGCAGGATGACGCCATCGAGGCTGGCGCAGATCGACAATCTGCGGTGCTTGCGTTCGGCGGGGGCGTGGTCGGCGACATCGCCGGCTACGTCGCGGCGACGCTCTACCGTGGCGTTGCGTACGTGCAGTTTCCGACCACCCTCTTGGCTATGGTCGATAGCTCCGTCGGCGGCAAGACCGGCGTCGATACCGAGGCCGGCAAGAATCTCATCGGCGTCTTCTGGCAGCCTCGCCGGGTGCTAGCCGACATCGACCTGCTGCAGACACTGCCTGAGGAGGAGTTGCGGGCCGGGCTAGGTGAGGTCATCAAGTACGGTGTCATCCTCGATGCGCAGCTCTTTGTCGATCTCGAAGACGGCCTGCTTGAATCGTGCCTCGCCAAGGTTCCGGAGGCGCTCGCGCTCATCGTAGAGCGCTGCGTACGCCTCAAGGCAGCGGTTGTGGTTGCCGATGAGCGCGAAGGCAACCGGCGCCAGATCTTGAATTTCGGCCATACGGTCGCCCACGGTGTGGAGTCGTCGCAGGGCTACTCGATGCGGCACGGCGAGGCCGTGGCCATCGGAATGGTGGCGGAAGCGAGGCTCGCCGAAAAAGTCGTAGGAGCCACCGCCGGCCTTGCCGAGCGTATCGGCTCCCTGTGCGTGCGCGCCGGTCTTCCGGTGGCGCTACCGGCGGGCAGCGCGCCCGCCGACGTGCTCGTCGCGGCCCGCCACGATAAGAAGTCGAGGCGCGGTGTGCTGCGCTGTGCGCTCGCCGAAGACATCGGCCGCATGGCCGAGCGTGATGGTAACTGGGCGGTAGAAGTTACCGACGAAGCCCTGCTCGCGGCACTCGCGGATTAGCTACGATCGGCTGTCTGCAGTAGTTGCGCAAGGCGCGGTCTGGGTCGCCGGTCGCCGCGGCGCCGACTCAGCGAGTAGCCGCGCGCAGTTGCGCGCGGAACCAGGGCAGCGTGCGTTCCAGCCCGTTGCGGAGGTCAATCTCCGGCACCCAGCCGAGCTCGCCGGAGATACGCGTCACGTCCGGCCGGCGCACCTTGGGATCATCCACCGGTAGCTCTTCGAAGACGATCTGACTGTCGCCGTCACACAACTCGATCACCAGGTCGGCAACTTGCAGGATGGTTACCTCGTTTGGATTACCGATGTTCACGGGGGTGTTGGCGTCGGAACGCAATAGCGTGAGCAGGCCGCGTACGGTGTCGTCGACATAGCAAAACGAGCGCGTTTGGCCGCCGTCGCCGTACACCGTGAGGTCGTTGCCCGAGAGTGCTTGCATGATGAAATTCGGCACTGCGCGCCCGTCGTCGATGCGCATGTGCGGACCGTAGGTGTTGAAGATACGGGCGATCCGGGTCTCGAGCCCGTGGCTGCGGTGGTATGCCATGGTAAGGGCCTCGGCGAACCGTTTGGCCTCGTCGTACACGCCGCGTGGCCCGATCGGGTTCACGTGGCCCCAGTAGGTCTCCGGCTGTGGGTTGACCTGCGGGTCGCCGTATACCTCGGAGGTCGATGCGAGCATGAAGCGCGCCGCCTTGTTGCGCGCCAGCCCGAGGGCCTTGTGGGTGCCCAGCGCGCCGACCTTGAGCGTGTGAATCGGATACTTGAGGTAGTCGGCAGGTGACGCGGGGGAGGCAAAGTGGAGCACGTAGTCAAGCGGCTCGTCCACAAACACGTAGTTGGTAACGTCGTGTTCGATGAACAGGAAGTCGCGATTCGCGAAGCGCGCTACGTTCGCCGTCGAGCCAGTGAGCAGATTATCCATGACGATCACGCGATGATCGTCGTCGAGGAGACTCTCGGCGAGGTGAGAGCCGATGAACCCCGCACCACCGGTAATCAGGACCGTCTTCTTGACGCTCATGTTAGTAGGCGTGCTCGTGCGCCATGCCGTTGGCCACCGTCATCCAAAGGATCTTCAGGTCGAGTGACAGCGACCAGTTCTCGACGTAGTAGAGGTCGTACTCGAGGCGCTTCTCGAGCGATGTCCTGCCGCGCCAGCCGTGCACCTGTGCCCAGCCTGTCAGCCCGGCGCGGACCCGGTGGCGGAGCATGTAGTGCGGGATCCGATGGCGAAACTCCTGGACGAAATAAGGACGTTCCGGGCGGGGTCCGACCAGGCTCATATCGCCGCGCAAGATGTTCCAGAACTGCGGCAGCTCGTCGAGGCTGAGCTTGCGCAGCAACGCACCGATCGACGTACAGCGCGTATCCTGCTCGTTGGCCCACACAGGTCCTGTGTGTTTCTCCGCATCAACGCTCATCGAGCGGAACTTGAGGATCTCGAAGGCGCGGCCATCGAGGCCCATGCGTTGCTGCCGATAGAGAATCGGCCCGGGTGACGTGATCTTGACAGCCAGCGCGATAAGCGGAAACAGTGGGGCGAAAAGCGCCAAGCAGGCAGCCGACACGACGATGTCGGAGGCTCGTTTCAGCATTGCAGCGAATCCTTCCATGTGGATCCGCGACAGGTTGACGATCGGCACCCCGTCGAGATCCTCCAGGCAGGCACCGAGCGTCAGGTACTGCAGCAGGTCGGGCACGACCTTCACCTCGACAATCTCATTGGCGACGCTCCGCCACACGTCCAGTATCCGCTCGTCGGACGACATCGGCAGCGCGATGTAGAGCTGGTGCACACCCTGGTCACGAACCAGGCCGGGCACGTCGCTCAGGGCTCCGACGAGGGGAACACCGCGGTAGCCGTCGGCCTCGGCCTCGTCCGTAACCATGCCGATCACCTCGAAACCGAATTCCTCGTGCAGCCGTATGCGGTCGATAACGCTATGGGCCAACTCGCCGCTGCCGGCGATGAGAATGCGCCGAATGTTGCGTCCAGACCGGCGCAGGTGATCCACCCAGGCCTGCAGGCTCATCCGAGTCCCTACGGTCAGCACCATGACCAGGCTCGAGAAGATGAACAGGAACAGGCGAGAAACGTTCCACTCTTGCACCCGCATGAGCGCCGTGTCGGTTCCGACAACCACCGGGACCCATTGGGTGGGTCGAAAGAACAGCGACACGAACGCTGCCACCAGGATCATTCCGAACATCACCGCGCCAGCGGTACGGAAGTAGGTCTCGGTGCGCGAATCCGCTCGTCGGATTCGGTACAGGGCGGTCGACGACAGCGACAGCGGCAGGATGATCAGCGCCGCGACGAGCACCCGAAGGTAACTTACCAACGTCGGGATGTCGCCGGGCAGATCGCTGGCCGGCAGAATCTGAAACTCGAACCGTAACCAGTATGCGAACAAGAAGGCGCCACTAATCGCGGCGACGTCGGCCACCAGCAACGTGATCGCGATCGTGACTCGGTGTCGGTTGATCACCAGCGTCGCTCCCCGTCAGCTAGCAGGATCATGAGATGTTCGAATTGCAGGCGGGCCGCGTGCTGTCGAGGGCGCGCTCGATGAAGCCGACGATCCGCCGGTCGAACACGTCGAGGGAGTAGTTCTCTGCGTGAGCACGTATGACATCTGCATTGAAGGTGAGCTCTTCGCACTTGTCAACAACGTCGACAAGGGCCTCGGGTGTTGACTGCGGAATGTGCAGGCCCGTGACTCCAGGCAACACGGTCTCCATGGCACCGCCGGTCGCCAACACCAGCGCCGGACGCCCGCTCGCCATCGCCTCGAGCGGCGCGATACCCGCATCCTCGATACCGGGAAGCACGAAGCCCCGGCAGCGGCGGTACAGGTCCACCAACTCGGCGTCGCTGACGCGCCCCGCCAGGCGCACCGTCGGACCTGCGAGCTGGCGCAGGGGCTCAACCTCCGGACCGGAGCCCACGATCACGAGCTCCCGTCCCATGCGGTTGAACGCCTCGATGGCCACGTCGACACGCTTGTAGGGACTCAAGGCGGTAACCATGAGGTAGAAGTCGTCGGGCGGCACGCCCGACGGGGTGAAGCGTTTCGTGTCGACGGGAGGCGGAATCACCTCCGCCCGGCGCCCATAGTAGCGACGAATACGGCCGGCGACGTATCCCGAGTTGGCCACGAACGAGTCGACGCGCGCGGCCGTGCTGCGATCCCACCGACGCAGGCAGGCCATCGTCGGCCGGATAAGCGCATGGCGTAACCAACCAACCCGCTCGGCAGAGAAGTAGTTGTCGAACTGATCCCAGGCGTAGCGCATGGGGGTGTGGCAGTAACAGACGTGATGGGCGTCCGGGCGGCTGATCGCAGCCTTCGCGGCGCAGTGGCTGCTCGAGACGACGAGGTCGAACTCCGTCAGGTCGAGCGACCGCATCGCCAACGGGTAGAGCGGAAGATACCAGCGATACGATTGTCGAGCCGGAAGCCCTTGCAGGAACGAAGTATGGATCGGGTGGCTTTCGAGGGCCGCGCTAACACTGTCCGGATGATGAAACAGCGTGTAGATGGGTGCCTCCGGGAACATCGCCGCGAGGCGCTCGAGCACTTTTTCGCCGCCCCTCATCCCGGTAAGCCAGTCGTGAACGAGCACCGTTCTCAGGATGCACCGCCCGCCGCTTCCGAGTAGGCCAGCATGGTAGCCTCGGCGGCTCGATCCCAGCTCAGCTGTGCGGCGCGTTCGCGGCCGCGGCACCGCAGTTTCTCTGATAGGTCTCGGTCGTCGAGCAGGCGCTCGACTCCGGCGGCGATCGAGTCGGTCTTACCGGGATCCACGAGCACGCCCGCCGTACCGACGATCTCCCGCAACCCACCCACATCCGCTGCAACCACCGGCGTTCCAGCGGCCATGGCTTCGAGCGCCGGGAGGCCGAATCCCTCCCAGAGCGACGGCAGCACGAGCGCCGTCGCGCGCTCGTACAGCAGCCGTAGCGTCTCGTTGCTGACCGCCCCCAGCGCTCGACAGCGCTCGGGGCGGATCCGAGGGCGCGTGAGAGCGTCTACCTGGGCGGGTCTCGCTCCAGCCAGCAACAGGTGAAGGTCTTCGCGTGCATGCGCGAGTCGCTCGAACGCGCACACTAGCCGCTCCAGGTTCTTGTGTGGCTTCGGGTTGCCGACCCACAGCAGGTAGCGCTCGGGCAGCTCGAGTTGCCGCGCGATCGCAGTGCCCTGCTGTTCTGGCGTGGGTTCGTGCCAGAATTCGCTGGCACCGTTCAATACAACGCGGAGGCGGTCAGTCGGAGCCGACAGGCGCTCAATGAGGTCTTGGCGGGTGGACTCGGAGACGGCGATCACTCGTGCGGCGCTGGCCACGGCATGACCCATCATGGCGCGCGCGTACGCGTAGCTGAGAGACCGGGGCAGGAACCCGAGTGGCCGCGGTAGGTGCTCACGAAAGCGCAGGTGGATGCAATCGTGCACCGTCACCACCAGCGGGCACAGTAGCCTCGGCGGAACGACGTAGTGGGGCGCGTGGAAGACGTCGGCACGCGCTCTGTGGACAGCTCGCGGCAGGCTGATCAGCTCGCCGACTCCGTACTTTCGAGAGGAGTTGGCGATCCACGTAATGTTGGGGTGCTCGTCGAGCTCTCGCGCAGCGCTCGGCTCGCCGATCAGCACGAACCGCCAGTCTGGGCGAGCCCGGGCGCTCGCATCGAGCAGCCCGCGCAGATACGACCCGATCCCGTAGTCGTTGATCTTGCGGGCATCGACGGCGATTCGCATCAACTGTCGCTCGCGGCATCAGCCGCCGTTGCTTCCGGTCCGCTGCGCAGCCAGTCGGCAACGTCGCGTGCCCGCATGCGTTGCGTTCGGTCTCCGAACCGCGACATCAGCGCGTAGCGAACGCGCAGATACATGCGCAAGCTGGCTAGGGCAATGCGGGAGCGGTGCTTGTCATAGAAGCCAATTTGGCTGGCACGGTACCAGCGCTCGGTTAGCGAGGGCTGCACCGCCGCGGAAGCGCCACGGCGATGCTGTACGCGCGCTTCCGGAACATAGCGCAGATGCCAGCCGGCCCGAGCCAGCCTGCGGCACAGGTCGACGTCTTCGGCATAGAGGAAGAAGCGCTCATCGAGGCCCCCCAGCTGATCGAAAGCCTCACGCCGCAGCAGCAGGCATGCGGCGCTCAACGATCGCGTTTTCCGGGCTCGTCCGTAGCGGCGCTCGACGAGACCGTGCAGCATCGGGAGGCCGGCGTCGTGTGCGCTTCCGAGGATCTTGAACCATGCTTCGTTGGACAGGCTCAACGTGCGCCCGACAGACAGCTCAGTGCGGCCGTGCTCGTCGGTCAGGCGGGGCCCGGCCCCAGCTGCGTCGGGGTCGTCAAGCAGCGCCGCTGCCAACGCGGCATAGGCCCCCGGGAGCAGCTCGGCGTCGCTGTTCAGCAGCAGCAGCAGCGCTGCCCTGCCGGTGATGGCGCCGCGATTGACGGCGCGGCCGAAACCCAGGTTACGGTCGCTGGCGATGAGGGAAGCCTGCGGAAACCGTTCGCGTACCATCTCGGCGCTACCATCCTCAGAGGCGTTGTCGACCACGATGAGGTTGGCCTGTGCGCCGAGCTCGGCGATGCTGTCACAGCACTTCGCCAACAGCTCACGGCAGTTGAAGCTCACCACCACGACATCAACCTGTGTGACGCTCATTGCCGGTCGCCTGCAGCGTTCGCAAGCCGAGCCCGCAGACGCTTGGCGCTGGGCACCCAACTCTGGGATCGAGCCCAAGCGGTGCCGGCGTCGATTGTGCGTCGGCGCTCGGTCTCGTCGTCGAGCAGTGCGGCCAGCGCCGTCTTCCACGCAGTGCCATCTCCGTGTGGAACGAGGCACGCATGGTCGGCGTAGACCTCCGCCAAGGCCGACGTGGCCGAAACTACCGCGGGCGTGCCGCAGGCGAGCGCCTCCAGCACAGACAGCCCGAAGCCTTCATACGACGATGGATAGGCCACGACGGTGGCAGCGGCGTACAGAGGCGCCAGGTGCTCCTCGGGGACGTACCCGAGGTGTCGCATCGACGCCTCCGTGCTCCCCGCTTCGGGCCGGGTTCCCGCCGCGAGCAGCTCGACGTCGGGGCGAGTGGCGACTATCTCCGCCATCCAGTCGCCGAGGTCCTGAAGGCCACGTCGCTGAAGATCCGAACCGACGAACAGCACGCTGCGGCCGTCGATTCCGTAGCGCTCTCGTACGGCGACAACGCGTTCATCCGAAACCGCGCCGAAGCCACGTGTAAGACCCCAGGGGACCACCAGTAGACGCTCCTGAAGGACCGAGAGGTGCTTGTGGGCCTCGTCAGCAGCGAAGCGTGACCCCATGAAGAGGAAGGCTGCTCGGCGTGCCGCGATGCGGGCGCCGACACGTCGTCGCCACCGTTCGCGTGGGCGAAAACCCTGTGGCACTGCGAACGGCGCACAGTCATGCATGCAAACGGCGGTCGGACAGGGAGCGCGCAGTGGCATGCTGTAGTTGGGCGCGAGGAGCGCGTCGGCGCCGCTGTCGCGCACGACGCGCGGCAGGCGAAGTTGCTCCCAGACCGCACTCGGTAGTGCCGCGGATCCGGAATCGACGACCGTGCCCCAACCCGAACGCAACGGTGTGGTGGCCAGAGGTGTGCGGCTTATGAGACAGATCTCATCGCCGTCTGGCCATGCCTCCAACAGTCCCTGAATCACGCGACCGACGCCTGTCCGGCGACCGGCCAGCTCGCGGGCGTCGACCGCGACCTTCATGTGAGCAGCTGATGGTAGACGGACCGGGTGCGTTCGGCGGCGTTTTGCCACGTGTAGCGAGCCGCACGGCCGTTGCCGGCAGCAACCAGACTCTGCCGATAGCTCGAGTCGGAGATCACTCGATCGCAGGCCTGCGCCATCCCCTCGGCATCGCCAACGTCGAACCAGGCCGCCGCGTCGCCGAGAACTTCGGGCAGGGCTCCGGCGCGCGACGATACGACCGGCGTGCCGGAGGCCATGGCCTCGACGGCGGTGAGCCCGAACCCCTCCCAAAGTGAGCTCAGCACGAGAGCCTCCGCACCGTCATACAACGCGGCGAGACTGACGCTCGGCTGGTGGGGCATGCAGCGGCTACGCTGGCGTGCGCTGGGTAGGGCCGCTTCCCATATTTGCTCCCAGCGATACCCGTCCGGGCCCACCAACAGCAGGTCGAGATCCGGGTGAAGGGCGGCAAGCTGAGCGAATCCCGCCAGCAGGGTGCCCAGGTCCTTGCGCGGCTCACGTCGTCCGACGAACAGCAGATAGGGACGGTCAACTCCGAGCGCCGTTCGCGCTGCCTGCTTGTCTGCCACATCCCCGCGTCCGTACGCGGCATCGATGCCATTGTAGGTGACGTGGATGCGCTCGGGCGCCACGTCGAAGAGCTCCTGCAGCTCTTGCTTGGTGGTCTCGGAAACGGCGATCACCGCATCGGCGCGGCGCAGGGAGTCGGCAACCAGAGGTACGTAATGGCGACGAACCGCCCCCGACACGTCGCCGGGCCGGCGTGCAAAGTAGCAGTCGTGTACGGTGACGAGCCGACGGGCCTTACGCGTGGGAACGAGCATCGGCGAGGGCGAGTGTGCGATGTCGAGCGCGCCGACCCACCGCTCCACCGGGGGCCATCGGCGCCGGTGCCACAGCCAGTCGACCAGCCGCACCGGCAAACGCACGTCCCGTATCCGAGCGCTGGGAACGCCGGGGATCGAAGCGAGGCGGTGTTTCCACGAGGCAGAGAACGCCGTATGGCGATCGTCGGGGAAGGCACTGACGAGGGCGGCCAGAAGGCCGCGAACATAGGTGCCGACGCCCGTACTCTCGTGCAGCGCCGGGCGATAGTCGATACAGACGTGCATCCGGGAGGCGTGGGATTGCCGCAGCGGAGGCAGGTGCGGCGGAGATGGAATGGTAGCACGGGTAGGGCCCGCCGCGGGCCTCGGATCGTCGTCTGAGGCGCCCGGGGCGGAGGGGCATCGGGTACCCTCTGCGCGAATCGAGGGGTTCTGAGAGCGATGCACACGAGGCTTCAGCGACTGATCGGAGTGTCGGGGTGATGGCCGCACCGCGGCAGCGCGATGCCGAACTGCTCATGGTCGCCGGTGAGGCATCGGGTGACCTGCACGGCAGCAGTCTCATCCGCGAGATCAAGCGGCTGCAGCCACAGATCGACATCATCGCGGTCGGCGGCGATCTGATGGCCGCTGCGGGCGCCCAACTGCTGGTGCACTTTCGCAAGCTGGCGGTGGTCGGCATTACCGAGGTTCTCGGCCACATCGGCGACATCCGCCGTGCCATGAGCCGCGTGCTCGAGGCGGCCGCCACACAGCGAGTTCGCGCCGTCGTGCTGATCGACTACCCGGACTTCAACCTGGCACTTGCGCGACGGCTTCGACGCGCCCGACCGGAGTTGCCGATCGTCTACTACATCAGCCCGCAAGTCTGGGCGTGGCGAAGAGGCCGGGTGCGGCAGATTGCACGACTGGTGGATCGCATGCTGGTGATCCTGCCGTTCGAGAAGGCGCTCTACGAAGGAGCCGGATTGCCGGTGGAGTTCGTCGGACATCCTCTGCTCGACGTAATTCCGGACGAGGGTGATGAGGTCGCCTTCGCCCAGCGTCACGGGATCGCTCTCGATCGTACGTGGGTAGGGCTGCTACCCGGCAGCCGCACTGCCGAGGTGGAACGGCTGTTACCGACGATGTTGGCAGCTGCCGCACAGCTGGCCCACGAGGGTGCCTATGAGTACATCGTGCCGGTGGCGGGGGCGCTTGACGGCGAGATCTACGAGCGGCTCCTCGAGGGGCTCGGCGCCGATCTGAAGCGGCACGTGCACCTGATCGAGAAGGACACCTACGAGGCGGTTCGGCATGCCCGAGCGGCGGTGGTGTGCTCTGGCACTGCGACGCTGGAGGTGGCGCTGCTCGGGACGCCCGAGGTGGTCGTTTACAGGACATCCTGGCTCACTTACAATCTCGGAAAGTTACTCGTGCGCATCCCAGATATCGCTCTGGTCAATGTGGTCGCGGGGCACCGTGGCGTGCCTGAGTTGCTCCAGTACGAGGTTACGCCGGACGCGATCGTCACCGAGCTGCGGCCGCTACTGAACGACGAGGAGCATAGGGCTCGGGTCAAGCGCTTTCTGAGTGATGTGCGCTCGACACTTGGCGAGCCCGGTGCTTCGGCGCGCGCCGCGCGGGCCGTTCTCGCCACTCTGACTCCGGCACCGTCCAAAGAACCTGCGATCTGATGGCCAATCTAAATCGCCTGCTCAGAATGGTCCGGCCGTATGGGCCCCGAATGTCCGGTGCCGTCATGGCGATGGGGGTCGTGGCGGCCGCCAACGGTGCCATCCTCTGGATGATCAAGCCGGTGATCGACGATGCGTTTCAGCCGAGCGCGCAGTCGTCGTACGTGCGCATGCTGGCGGGCGTGGTCGTGCTCCTGTATCTGACGCTGGGAATTGCGCGTTACGCGTCCAGCTACCTCATGGGCAGCGTTGGGTTCGCGGTGGTCAAGGATCTGCGAGTGCGGCTCTACGGCCATCTCCAGTTCTTGCCGCTGGCCTTCCACAAGCGCCGATCAACCGGTGGTCTCATGTCGCGTGTGACCAGCGACGTAATGGCGATTCAGGAAGCGCTGACGCGGGTTCTGGTCGACCTCCTGCGTGAGAGCGCCACGCTGACGGTCTACTTGGGGATCATGTTCGCCACGGATTGGCTCTTGACCTTGCTGATCCTGGTGGCCGCTCCGTTGCTGATTGGGGTTATCGCCTGGCTGGGGCAGGGCCTGCGTCGCGTCAGCCACGAGGCTCAGCGTGGCCTCGGGCAGCTGTCGTCGCTGTTGCAAGAAACTCTTACGGGCATTCGTGTAGTCAAGGCGTTCGGCATGGAGCAGGCGGAGACGGAGAAGTTCCGCCGATCGGCCGAGCGCCTGTACAGGCACTCGCTGCACGCCGAACGGCTGGCCAGCATTGGCTCGCCGCTGATCGAGTTCATCGCCGCCAGCGCCGGTGCCCTCGTGATGGTCTACGGGTCCTGGCGGATCACGACAGGGAGCCTTTCGACCGGTGACCTGGCGCGAGTGCTCTTTGCCGCCTTTGCGACCTATGCTCCGCTGCGGCGGCTGAGCTCGGCCAACGTACGGATCCAGGCCGCCGCCGCTGCGGCTGATCGTATCTACGAAATCCTCGACGCGCCGCTCGAGCCGCTGCGAGCTGGGCTGGCCGCAGCAGCAGCCGGTACCGCCAACGTTATCCCGAGCAAGTCGACCGAGCTTTCGATGCCGCCCCTGGTCGACGGCATCCGGCTGGAACAGGTCTCCTTCGCCTACGAGGACGCGCCCGACGAGAGGATCCTGCACGATATCGACCTCGAGATAAGGGCCGGCAGCGCCGTGGCGCTGGTGGGCTCGTCTGGCGCCGGCAAATCCACCCTCGCCAACCTGATCCCGCGGTTCTATGTTCCGACCGAGGGGGCGGTGAGTATTGACGGTGTCGATCTGAGAGACGTTTGCCTCGATGATCTGCGCGATCAGATCGCCGTAGTGACGCAGGAGACCATTCTGTTCAACGACAGCGTCCGCAACAACATCGCCTATTGCCAGCCCGGTATCTCGGACGCGGCGGTTCAGCGCGCGGCGCGCGCTGCCTTTGCGCACGACTTCATCGAGCAGCTGCCGAGCGGCTACGACACGGTCCTCGGAGAGCTCGGGCAGCGGCTTTCGGGTGGGCAACGCCAGCGCATCGCGATCGCCCGCGCGTTGTTGAAGAATGCGCCGATCCTTATCCTCGACGAGGCTACGAGCAACCTCGACGTGCGGTCAGACCGGCTAGTGCAGGAGGCGTTGGTCAACTTGATGGAAGGCCGCACGACGCTCATCATCGCGCATCGGTTGTCGACCATCCAGGGGGCCGACCTCATCGTGGTGATCGAGGGCGGTCGGGTGGCCGAACAGGGGACACACGAGCAGCTGCTGGCGCGTATGGGGGCCTACCAGAGACTCTACTCGTTGGATTTCGCCGCCGCCGCCGGGTCCGGATTTGCCCTCGAAGGCTGAGCGCGTTGTGGTAGCGTGCAGCGGCGACGCAGGGTATCGCTGATGGCATCGCTGGCCAACGACCCAATCGCGAGTGATCAGGAGGCGAGCCACTCTGTGGACGTGCTGCGCATGTGGAACCCACGGGCGCTCGTTGCTCCGTTGGGAGCAGCGTACCTGCGCCTGGTGCACGCCACGATGCGGGTGACGCGAGAAGGGGCCGCCGATGCTCTTCCGGAAGACGGCGGGCCGGTTATCTACACCTTCTGGCACGAGCAGCTTGCGATGATGCCGTGGGTACAGTTCCGACCGCCTACCTCGGTGCCGATCTCGCGCTCACGCGATGGCGCGGTTATGGCCCGGCTGTTCGCCTATCTGGGTGTTGACGCCGTGCGCGGATCAAGTTCGCGCGGTGGCGCAACAGCGGCGCGCGGCATGCTCAGGGCGGCGCAGCGCGGCCGCGACCTGGGTATTACTCCAGATGGGCCCCGCGGGCCGGCCCGAATCGTGCAACCCGGGGCAACGTGGATTGCCAAGGCGACCGGGCGGCCGCTACTACCGGTGGCTTTTGACTGCTCCCGATGTTGGCGGCTGCGAAGCTGGGATCGCATGCTGCTGCCGCTGCCCTTCGCCCATGGTGTGTTCGTCTACGGGCCGCATCTGTGGGTACCGCGGGATGCCGACGCGGCGGCGCTCGCCAGCGCCGACCGAAGGCTCGCCCAGCAGCTTGGCGAGCTGACCGACCGCGCCAGCTCGGTAATCCTGAGGTGACCCGGGGGTCGTTAGTCGACCGCCCCGCGACAGGCGTATACCGCCTCGAGGGCAAAGCGTGCCGCCAGCAGAGCGCCGCGCTGGCCCTCGTCATAGCGCGGTGATAGGCAGCACAAATCGAAACCGGCGAAGGTCGCCGCTGCAATCGCCGCGCGCATCACCCTGAGAATCTCGCGTGGCGCAAGCCCGGCGGCGTCCGGGTACTTCTGGGCTGGGCAGAAGCTCGGATCCACCACATCGATATCGAGCGACACGTAGACCGCCTCAACTGCTTGGAGACGTCCAGCCAGCTCGGCACAAACGGCATCGATTCCTCTGTCGTCGAGCGCTCGCAACGGCACGACGTTGACGCCATGTTGCCGTGCATAGTCGATCTCCGACAGAGAATGTCGCACGCCGCGCGCACCGATAATTGTCAGATCGGAGGGTCGCAGGTGCCCAGCGTCGATCAGCGTTCGCCATTGCGAACCCGCCCATAGCGGAGGCGCTGCGTGGAGGTCGAGGTGCGAATCGAAGACGACCACCGCGAGACGTTGCTGATGCCCCTTCTGCAACCCGCGGATCAAAGGTAGCGGCACGAGATGATCGCCGCCCAGGGCGACCGTTACGCCTCCGGCCTCCGCCACCGAGCATGCCAGTTGCTCGCAACTCTCGAGCGAGTGGTTGCCGGCGTCTACTAGGTGCAGTTCATCCGACAGCCGGGCGAAATCAAGCTCGGCGGCGACGCCGCCGTCATGCTCGAGCGAGTAGATGACGCTCGTTCGGCGAATCGCGTCGGGCGCCGCGTCGGCGCCATGGCGCGCGTAGAAGGTCTCCGGCGGTCGCGAGCCCGGCGGATACAACGTGTGCCGATCGCCCACCAGGACTCCCTCGTACGGTACGCCCAGCAGAACGACTCCCGATACGTCCTGGTCGGCGATCGGGGCTTCGAAGAGGGTAGGAACGTCGTCGTGGAGCACTCGCGCCAAGCGCCGGTCGTTCATTGCAGATCCTTGTTCGCGGTTCATGCTCGAACCGGGTTGTTAGGGCTCATATTCCGGGAGGTGAGAACCGCCCGTCGATCGCCGTCCATCCGCCGTCAACGAACAACACAGCCCCGGTGACATAACTGGCAGCGTCGGACGCCAGGAAGACGGCCGGACCGACCATCTCCTCGACCCGCGCCCATCGCCCTAGCGCGTTCCTGTCGGCGTAGGCACCGTACCAGTCCTCGTTCCTCTTGATCGGCTCCGTCAGCGGCGTGTCTACCACTCCTGGCGCGATCGCGTTGACACGCACGCCGGAGGGGCCAAGCTCTGCTGCCAGCGCGCGAACCAGCTGCACGATGCCGGCCTTGGTCGCAGCGTAGACTCCTTGCCCGGGCTCGACGACCAGCGCGCGGATCGACGAGTAGGCGATGATGCTGCCGCTGCGCTGTGCCCCCATGATCCGACCTGCCGCCTGAAGCACGTTGAAGGTACCCTTGAGGTTGACGTCGATGACCCGGTCGAGTTCCTCGGCAGCGTAATCGAGCACGGTCTTGCGCACATTTACGCTCGGCGTCGAAACGACGATGTCGATGTGGTCATACTGCTCCGCTGTGCGCACGAAGGAGCGGCCGACCGCGGCGCTGTCACGGATGTCCAGCGGGCTGCTGCTAGCTTCGCCACCGGCGTCTCGGATCGCCTTGGCGACCTCTTGTGCAGCTTCCTCATTGAGATCGAGGCAGATGACTCGCGCCCCACGCGCGCCGAATCCACGCGCTACTGCAGCGCCGATTCCGGACGCGGCACCGCACACAACAGCCACCTGCTCGTCCAGCCGGAAACTCGTATCCTGCATGCTAGTGTCCTGTATCAGAGGTTCGTTGCGTATTGTGGCGCGCGCGACCGGGTCGGATCAGGACACCAGGCTCCGTCACTCGTGCGCAGACAGCATGTTAAGGCGAACGGTGTTTGAGAAATGACTCCGCCGACGGGCCAGGGTCATCAATGACGGGTGTGCGGGAGCGGGTGCTTCACCAAGTTGAGGCAGCTGCGGACGAGATCACCGAGCTTGCCGCCGAGCTCGTTCGTATCCCGACAATCAACCCACCCGGCGAAGAATACTGCGCGGCGGCCGAGCTCATCGCCGACCATCTGCGGCGAGGCGGAATCGAGGTCGAGTCTTACCAAGTTTCTCAGCAGCGGGAGCGCCTCCCCCGACCCAACGTCATCGGGATGTTGGAGGGAGACTCGCCCGGACCATGCGTGCATTTCAATGGGCACTTCGATGTGGTGCCCCCCGGTGAGGGCTGGACGGTCGACCCGTTCGGCGGCAAGATTGCCAACGGTCGATTGTACGGCCGCGGCAGCGCCGACATGAAGGCGGGGCTGGCAGCGGCGCTCTTTGCCGTCGAGGCAATACGCCGCGCCGGGGTGCGGCGCCATGGGCGATTGGAGCTCAGCGGCACCGTCGACGAAGAAAGCGGCGGCCAGGCCGGCCTGGCTCATCTGGCGCAAATCGGCCGCATCGCCGCGGATCGCACCGATCACGTGGTGATCCCTGAGCCCTTCGGGATCGACCGTGTTTGCCTTGGGCATCGCGGTGTGTACTGGTTCCGGGTCACGGCGATTGGCGTCATGGCGCATGGGTCGATGCCGTTCTTGGGTGTCAACGCTATCGATCGCCTGCAGCCCTTCCTCGAAGCGATTCGCACCCGTCTGGCGCCGTCTTTGAGAGAGCGAGTTACAAGAGTGCCGATTGTCCCGGAAGGATCGCGCCGCGCCAGCATCAACGTCAACGCGATCGAGGGAGGTCAGACGGGATCCGCAGCTCAAACACCCTGCGTTCCCGACCGCTGTTCTGCGACGTTCGACCGGCGGTTCTTGTCCGAGGAGGCGTTCGAAGAGGTCAAGCTGGAGATCGTGCAGCTGCTCGCCAGCATCGAGCCCGGAGCGGACGCGTTCGAGCTCACGGACCTGCTCGTGGTGCACCCGACGGCAACCCCAGCGGACTCGCCGCTGGTGCGGTCGTTCGAGCGCGCTGTCTGCGAGATCGTCGGGCGGCCGGCGCAGTTGGTCGCCAGCCCCGGCACCTACGATCACAAGCACGTGTCGGGCATCGCAGGGATCGACAGCTGTATCGCCTACGGCCCCGGTGAGCTCCATCAAGCCCACCAGGTGGACGAGTCTTGCGCTGTCGACGACATCATCACGTCGACGCGGGTGATGGCCATGGCGGTGCTCGACCTTTGGGAGTCGGTCAGCTGAGCCCGCGCGACCCAAGGCGTAGGAGACGGTCGCCGCTCCAGGAAGCGGTCGGCACCGTGCTTGCCCCGTCGCTCCCGGGTCTCTACGATGCAGCGTGGTTGCAAGATCCCGCACGACCTCGATCGTAAGGCCTGGAGGGCGCTGATGCTGAGAAGAGTCTTGTTGACGGGAGCCTTGACGGCGATTCTCGCCGCGTCCGCGATCATAGCGCAGTCATTCTCTGCGCCTGCCTGGGCGCAGCAGGAACCGGCCGCGGTGGCCTCTACCGCAAGCATGGTGTCGCCCTTCGAGGGCAGATGCGCCTCTTGTCACGACAACCGCAGCCCCGACAGCATGGCGCCCAGCCGGCAGACGCTGCGGCTGTTGGAGCCGGAGCGTGTGCTTGCCGCTCTGACGACCGGGCCGATGGTGGAGTTTGCGGAGGGCTACAGCGAGGCGCAGCTACGGGCGATGGCGGAGCTCGTGACCGGCAAGCCCTTCGGCGGCACCGCCGACCGCACCGCTGCGGCCATGAGCAACCCGTGCAGCAGCCCTCTGAGCTTGGACGATCCATTCGGGCAGCCGGGTTGGAACGGATGGACTCCCGATCCGACGAAGTCGTACCGGTTCCAGCCGCAGGAAGCCGGCGGGTTGTCCGCCTCACAGATGTCGCAGCTGAAGCTCAAATGGGCGTTCGCGATTCCGGGTGCAGCCTCCGCTGCGTGGACGCAGCCGACGGTCGTCGGCGGGGCGTTGTTTATCGGGAGCGACAACAACTTCGTGTATGCGCTGGATGCCAAGACGGGCTGCATCCACTGGTCGTACGAGGCACCGGGGCAGGTTCGCACGGCGGTCAGCATCGGCGAGATCACGGAGATCTCCGCGGTTCGTTACGCCGCCTACTTCGGCGACTACATGGGGTACGTCACCGCGGTCAACGCGGAGACCGGTGAGGAGCTCTGGTCGTTGCTTCCCGACGACCACCAGGCCGCCAAGATCACCGGCCCGCCGACGCTCGATCCTTCGCCCGGCGGCCATCTCTATGTCGGGGTCTCGTCGTGGGAGCAGATCCCCGGACGGCAGTTGACCTACGAATGCTGCAAGTTCCAGGGCAGCGTCACGGCGATCAACGTGAACACCGGGCAACCGGTGTGGAAGACGTTCACCATGACCGAGCGTCCGCGTCCGCTGCGCAGGAACTCGGCGGGCACGCAGCTGTACGGGCCGGCCGGAGCCGCGGTCTGGAACGCGCCGACGATCGATCTCAAGCTGCGCCGCGTCTACGCTACTACCGGAACCTGCTACATCTCGGAGTTCTTCGAGCAGAAGGTCGGATTCGACGGTGGCGCCTGCGTCTCAATCATGGCGTTCGACATGGACACCGGGGCGCGGGAATGGTCGACGCAGCTCGTGCCGATGGATCGACACGGGGGCGGGTGCGGTCGGACTCCGGAGGAGATGCGGCTCAACTGCCCGGGCTACGTCAACGATCCGGACGACGACCCGTCGGGGGCGCCGGTGCTGTACACCGCACCTGACGGTCGCCGCATGATCATCACCGGACAGGAGAGCGGGCGGATGACCGCCCTCGATCCCGACAACAACGGGGCTATCCTTTGGGTCTCCCAGGCCGGCGACAGGCTGGCGGCGGCCAACGGCGGCTTCGGAGGTGCCTTCGACGGCGAGTACTACTTCAAGCCGCTCCCGTTCCGCGACGGGACCGGTGCTATTGCGGCGATACGCCCAGCCGACGGCTCCCGCGTTTGGTACACCGAGCTCGAGAAGCCGGACGACTGTCCCGATCCTGAGGCGAGGCAGTGTTCGTCGGCCAACTGGTCGTCGGCGAGCGCTATCCCCGGCGCCGTGTTGACCGGATCGTGGAACGGTGTCCTGCGTTCATACTCGTCCGAGGACGGCACGATTCTCTGGGAGTATCCGACGCAGCGCGAGTTCGAGACCGTGAACGGTGTTTCGGGCTTCGGCGGTGGAATTGGTGGCGGCGCGCCGACGATCGTCGACGGGATGATGTTCATCGGCTCCGGCTACGCGATTCTCGGCGGCGCGCCGGGGAATGTGTTGCTGGCCTTCGGATTGGACTAGACCGCCACACTTCCACCACGGCCTGCTAGTGTCCTGACTCAGCACACTAGCTCGGAGCTACGTCGACCTGCGCAACGAGACAGGGCGGCGTCCTGCTAATATGGCCCGCCATGGTTCGGAGCATGAGTAGTCACGGGCGCGGCGAGGCTTCGTCGGAGAGTCTGCGACTCACCGTCGAGGTTCGCGCCGTGAACCACAGGTATTGCCGTGTTTCGCTGCGCTTGCCGGGCATGCTGGCGGCGTTCGAGGAGCCGGTGCGCCGTCGCGTCCTGGCGCGCGTCCAGCGCGGCAAAGTTGACCTGTCCGCGACGCTCGGCGGTGCCGGGGCGGGCGCGCCGCACATCCGTCGCGATCTGCTGAATCATTGGCTGGGCGAGCTACAAGATGTCGCCGAAGAGCTGGGTACGCCGTTGACTCCCGACCTCCAGACGCTGCTGGCGCTCCCGGGTGTCGTTGTCGACGGCGCCAGCATGGCGGACGCCGAAGAGCTGGGGCAGCTTCTAGATAGTGCCGCTGGCCGGGCCCTCGATGCCCTGGATGCCATGCGCCGTCGCGAAGGGGAGCATCTAGTAGACGATCTTGCCACCCGCGCCGCGACGCTCAGCGCAGGAGTGGAGGCCATCGCAGTGGCAGCGCAGGAATTGCCCGAACGCATTCGCGATCAGTTACGGGAGCGCATTCAGGGCCTGCTCGTAGACACCGGTGTGACCGTCGACGAGGACCGGATCGTTCAGGAAGCCGCGTACCATGCAGAGCGCGCCGATGTCACCGAGGAAGTCGTCCGACTGCGCTCGCATCTGGCGAAGCTGGAGGACCTGTTGCAGCGCGACGAGGCCGTCGGACGCACGCTGGACTTCGTCATTCAGGAAGTTCACCGCGAGCTCAACACGGTTGGATCCAAGGTCAAGGACCTCGTCGTTGCCGAAACCGTGGTGGAGCTGAAGGCCGAGCTCGAGCGCATTCGTGAGCAGGTGCAGAACATTGAGTGAGGACGTTCCATTCTGCTTTGTGGTGTCGGCGCCGTCCGGCGCCGGCAAGACCTCCTTGGCCGACGCCGTGCTCGGCCGGGTCGAACGTCTAGAGCGAACCGTTTCTGCCACCACCCGTGCGCCGCGCCCTGACGAGCAGGATGGGCGCGAGTATTACTTTGTCGACGAGGAGGAGTTCGAACGGCGTCGACAGGCGGGAGCGTTCCTCGAATGGGCCGAGGTGCACAGTCACCAGTACGGCACGCCACGAGCCGAGATTGATCGCATCCACTCCACAGGGCACGACGCGGTCTTGGTCATCGATGTTCAGGGGGCCGCCGTCGTACGTGAGACGCTAGATACCGCCGTCACGATCTTCGTGCTGCCGCCGTCTCTGCAGGCCCTGCAGCGTCGTCTCCGGCGCCGCGATGGTTCCGATCCGGCGCGACAGGCTGATCAAGCGACCAGACTCACAGTGGCCGTGCACGAGATCGAGCAGTATCTGAGCTACGATTACGTCATCGTCAACGACGACTTTGAAACCGCCGTTGCCGAGCTCGAGGGGATCGTGCGGGCTGAGCGCAGTCGACAGGCCCGACGGGTCGGGGAGGCTGAGGCTATCCTCACAGCTTTCCGGTTCTTGGCACAGGGGTAGCCCAATCACGGGCGGAACGCGTTGGAGCAACGATGAGTAAGCCAGACAGCGAGTATCTGTTCGTCGAAGTCGCGGCCAAGCGCTGCTTGCAGTTGATGCGAGGAGCCCGGCCCAAGATCGACTCCAACGCTCGCAAGTACAGCACGCTGGCGATCCAGGAGGTGCGCGCCGGAGAGGTCCCGTGGGAGCTACGTGATCCCAAAGAAGCCGCTGGCCTTGTGGCCGCTGGATTGCAAGAGCCGGTTGAGGAAAAGGAAAGCGTCGAAGAGGAGTAGCAGGCGGCGGCCGCAACCGCCAGGCTTGCCTGAACGCCATGAGCGCTGAGTCGAAGACGCGCCAGGCACAAGTAGTGCTGGTGGTAAGCGGCGGTATCGCCGCTTACAAGGCATGCGAGGTCGTACGGCGATTCCGTGACGTGGACGCCGACGTGCACGTTGCCATGACGCGAGCAGCGACGAAATTCGTCGCATCGCAGACCTTCGCTGCACTCTCGGGCAATCGTGTGGTTGCTTCGCTGTTTGAGGATCCGGCGCCCGAGGAGATCCCGCACGTGCGGTGGGCCGAGCGTGCCGACCTCGTGTGCGTGGCTCCTGCCACAGCGAACTTCATCGCCAAGATGGCGCACGGTATCGCCGACGACTTCCCATCGACTTTGCTGCTAGCGGCAGCCGGGCGGGTGCTCGTCGCTCCGGCAATGGAAGATGATATGTACGGACAGCCGGCCGTACAGCGAAACCTGGAGTTGCTACGTGAACGCGGCGTCCAGGTAGTGGGCCCGGGTGATGGCGCGCTGGCGTCGGGGCGGCAGGGGCCGGGGCGTATGTCGGAGCCCAGCGAGATCGTCACCGTAGCTGTTCCACTGCTTGGCGAAGGTGCGAAGGTGCGGCCTCTGCAGGGCACCACCGTCTTGGTCACCGCCGGCCCTACGCGTGAGGCGCTGGACCCGGTTCGAGTCCTTACGAATCGTTCTAGCGGCAAGATGGGCTATGCGATCGCCGCCGAGGCTGCGGCGCTCGGCGCACGTGCGCGCCTGGTGTCGGGTCCGACATGCTTGCCGGACCCCCCCGGTGTGCTGGTGGAGCGGGTCGAAAGCGCGTCGCAAATGGCGGCGGCAGTGTTTGACGCCGTGGACGGTTGCGACATCGCTATCATGGCCGCGGCGGTCTGTGATTTCACCGTCCCGGTGCCGGCCGCCGACAAGATCAAGAAAGCCGGGTCGGACTCGCTTCAACTCGAGCTAGCGCGCACCGTCGATATTCTCGCCGCACTGGGCGCACGATCGGCCCCGCCGCTGCTGGTAGGATTCGCAGCCGAGACGCGTGACCTCGAGGCGCAGGCGCGGGGCAAACTGGAACAAAAGGGATGCGACCTCATCGTCGGCAACCTCGTCGACGCCGTGGGACGCGGCATGGGAGCCGACCAAAACGAAGTGGTCATCCTCGACAGGCGGGGCGGGCGGGCGCAAG
This sequence comes from Acidobacteriota bacterium, assembly GCA_965205505.1. GTDB lineage: Bacteria > Acidobacteriota > UBA890 > UBA890 > WLXD01 > DASCOT01. Next base: position 174,738 of record CBDBHB010000008.1, on the reverse strand, counting down.
TCGGCCCAGCGCCGAAGGCCGCGATCGCTCGTGCCGTATGGGAAGCGGTTCTCGCGTACCGCGCCGAGGCGAGCTCGTGACCGGCTCCGGTCCGTCCGACGACAGCATTCGGCGCCATCTCGTCGCGCATCTGGAAGGTCTCGAGCGCGAGGGCGTCTGGGGCCTGAAGACCAAGGCGCGGAGTCCGATGGAGGGGGCCGCGGTACGCGCAGATGCGTCAGGAGGAGATAGCCTCGAGGAGATCGGCGCGGAGGCGGCCGGATGCACCTTGTGCAAGCTGAGCGAGGGACGTACGAACGTGGTGTTCGGCGTCGGTCCGCCGCGTGCCCGGCTGATGTTCATTGGCGAAGGCCCCGGCCGCGATGAGGACTTGCAAGGCGAACCGTTCGTGGGCCGTGCCGGGCAAATGCTCAATCGCATCATCAAGGCGATGGGCCTGCAGCGCGAAGAGGTCTATATCGCCAACGCCGTCAAGTGCCGCCCGCCGCGTAATCGCAACCCGGAATCGGACGAGCTCGAAGCGTGTGGTCCGTTCCTGCGACGCCAGGTGGAGGCGATCCGTCCGGAGATTATCGTGCTCCTGGGACGCGTGGCAGCTCAATCGGTGCTGCAGACGAGCGAGCCTCTCGGTCGGATGCGCGGTCGGGTTCACGAGTGGCTCGGGATTCCCGTAGTCTGCACCTACCACCCCGCATACTTACTCCGGAATCCAGCCGACAAGGGCAAGACGTGGCAGGACGTGCAGGTGGTGATGGAGCGGCTCGCGGCGCCTTGAGTCGCTCGAAACTCTCGGCTTGGTCGGTTCCCCGTTGGATCGAGCCGCCGGCGTGACGCGACAGTTTTCGCTCTACGACGAAGCGGCACGCTACGCGCTTGTGGCTGTGCCGGCGCCCGTCGACGAAGTCTTCTCCTACCGCGTGCCGGAGGCGCTCGAGCCGCAGGCGATCCCAGGGATGCGGGTGAGCGTGCGTTTCGGCGGGCGCAAGGTACAGGGAGTCATCGTCGAAACGGCGGAGAAGCCACCCGCTGGTGTCGATCCTCGTCGCGTACGGGCCGTGGAGGATTGCCTCGATCGCGACGCGGTTATCGGCCCGCTCATGCTGGCGCTGATTCAGCAGATTGCCTCGACGTATCTGGTGGGACCCGGCGAGGTGGCGCAGCTGGCTTTGCCGCCAGGAAGTCGCGATCCGTCGGCCGGCAGGCGAGTTCGAATCGAGCGGGCGCCGGCTGTCGACGATCGACTGTCGACGGCGGCCCTTTCTGTGCTCGAGGCCGCGCGCGCCGCCGGCGCCGAGTCACGCTGGGTGACCGCCGCGGTGATTCGTCGGCGGACCAGTCTGCAATCACTGCACGCGTCGCTGTACGAGCTGAGCGCCGCCGGCCTCGTCGAGGTGCTCGATGAGTGGAACGGCTCCGAGCCCGGGGCGCACCGGATCGCCGCCCGACTGTGCGCCGGCGTTGATGTCGCAGTGGCTCATGAGGCAACCGGGCGGGCGCCCGCACAGCGGCGGGTGCTGGAGGCTCTGCTAGCGGAGCCGTCACACCAGATCGATGTGGCGACAATGACCAAGCAGCTCGGTATCACCCACTCGGTGTTGTCGGCGCTCCAGCACAAGGAGTTGGTCGAGCTCGAGCGTCGTCCGTTAGAGGAAGCGACGCCCTGGAAGCTGGGAGCCGGTGGAGCTGGCGGCTTCGTCCTGACCGCCGATCAGGAGCTCGCCTTGTGCTCGGTGAAGCGCGCTATCGACGAGCGCGCGCTGCACCCGGCGTTGCTGCACGGAGTGACCGGTAGCGGTAAGACCGAGGTGTACCTGCGCGCCGCCGCGCACGCCCTGCGTGCCGGACGCGCGGCGCTGCTGCTGGTTCCGGAGATCGGCCTGACACCGCAGCTCGAGGAGCGCGCTCGCGCGGTGCTCGGCGATCGCGTCTCGGTCCTCCATTCCGGCATGGCCGATGGGGCGCGCGCGCGTGCTTGGTGGCGCGTCCGACGCGGCGAATCGCGCGTCGTGGTGGGCCCGCGGTCTGCAGTATTCGCGCCGCTCGCCGACGTCGGTCTCATCGTCATCGACGAGGAACAGGACGGCGCCTACAAGCAGCACGAACGGCCGCGCTACAACGGCCGCGACGTCGCCCGCTGGCGCGCCCGCCTCGAGGGTGCCGCGGTGCTGATGGGATCAGCAACACCGGCGGTCGAGAGCTATCGTCAAGCATCCGCCGCAGCGTGGGAGTTGCTGCGCTTGCCGCGCCGCGTGCGGCGCCAACCGATGCCAGAGGTAAGCCTCGTCGACATGCGGCGCGAGTGGAAGGAATGCGTCCGGAGCCTCATTTCGCGGCGCCTCGAGGACAGCATCGCCGCACGCCTGGAACGCCGCGAGCAGGCGTTGATGCTGCTCAACCGGCGCGGGTTCGCGACGGTTTTGCTATGCCGCGCCTGTGGCGAGCGCGTGGAGTGTCCGCACTGTGCCGTGAGCCTTACGGTGCATCGTTCCGACCGGACGCTGCGGTGCCACTACTGCGACCACCGCGCGCCGGTGCCCACCGTGTGCGTCGCCTGCGGGGCAGCTGTGCTGCACGAACTCGGCCACGGTACCGAACGTCTGCAGGCGACCCTTCGGCAGCGGTTTCCGGGCGCCCGTATCGAGCGCTTCGATGCCGATCAGACACAGCGGCGGGGCGCCCATGCACGTATTCTGTCGCGCTTCGGAAAAGGCGATATCGACGTGCTTGTCGGCACTCAGATGCTGGCCAAGGGACACGACTTTCCCCGTGTGACACTGGTCGGTGTCGTCGGTGCTGACACCGCGTTGTCGATGCCCGACTTTCGCGCCGCCGAGCGTACCTTCCAGCTGCTAACGCAAATGGCGGGACGAGCTGGCCGTGGCGAAGTTGCTGGAGAAGTGCTGCTGCAGGCACACCAACCGGGCCACTACGCCATCGAGGCGGCGATGCACCATGACTTCGAGGCGTTCTATGAGCGTGAGATCGAGTATCGGCGACGGCTGCGGTATCCGCCCTTCGTGGCGCTTGCAGCATGCGTCTGCAGGGGTAAGCTGGCGGCGTCGGTGAAGGAGGACGCGGACCGCTTGGCGGCCGCGCTACGGGCTGAGGCGGGGGAGGGAATCGACGTGCTCGGTCCGGCGTCGCCGCCGATCTCGCGGTTGCGTGGCAAGTACCGAGTCCAGCTGCTGCTCAAGGCCGCTACCCGAGGTGATCTCAGTGACCATCTAAGGCGATCGATGCGGCGCTTGCGGCAGGCACGCCGGTTGCCACGCGACTTGGTGGTCGATATCGACCCACAGAGCCTCTTATGAGCTGTGTACGACAGGATGGACTGGTCACCCATATACTTCGCGGAGGGGCTCCAAGACCCACTGCTGTCTGTCATAGCGTCATCGATGCGAACGTCCACTTTCAGAGGGTAGCGCGGTTAGCCCAGCGGCTGGTCGAGCCTGGCAAGGAGAACTGGGAGGTGGCGCTGTACCCGGTCGAGAGTCACCGGTCCGTAGAGCCGGCATCGTGGGCCGATGAGTACCGCCGTATTCTGAAGCTGTTCGAGGACAACCTCAGGTGAGCAGACAGCGAATCCTGCGAGCAGTGAATTCAGTAGATGGTATGACTGCGGATTGGGCCCCGCTTCCCCATGACGTACTGCAGCGGGCGGGGTCGCGCATCGTCAACGAAGTCGAAGGCGTCAACCGAGTCGTCTACGACATTTCCACAAAGCCCCCGGCAACGATTGAATGGGAATAATCGAGTGGCGCGGATGAGTCGGGATCGGGCGCGATCGTCGTTCGTGCACCTCCACAACCACAGCAACTTCTCGCTGCTCGACGGGGCTACCCGCATCAACGACCTGATGGTGCGCTGCCGAGAGCTGGGGATGCACGCCGTGGCGTTGACGGATCACGGCAACATGTTCGGTGCGATCCAGTTCTACCGCCAGGCAATCGCCAACGATCTCAAGCCGATAGTCGGCATGGAAGCGTATCTGGCGCCGGGGTCACGTTTCGATCGTTCCGCGCGTCGAGCTGGCGAGTCCGCCTACCACCAGGTGCTCCTGGCCAAGAACGCCACCGGCTACCGCAACCTGATGAAGCTCTCCAGCATTGGCTATCAGGAAGGGTTCTACTACCGGCCGCGAATCGACCGGGAGGTGCTCGCCAACCATGCCGAAGGCCTCATTGGAACGACCAGCTGCCTTTCCGGCGAGGTCTGCCGGAAGCTGCTAAACGGCGATACCAGCGGTGCCCGACGGGCTGTCGGCGAGATGATCGAGATCTTCGGACGCGACAACTACTGCATCGAGCTGCAGGACCAGGGACTCGACGAGCAGCGCCGTATCAATCCTGACCTGGTCCGCCTGGCCAGGGAGTTCGATATTTCGCTCGTTGGCACGAACGATTGTCACTACCTGCGCCGCCAGGACGCTGGTCCGCACGATGTATTGCTATGTATCCAGACCGGTAAGGGCATCAGCGACCCTAACCGCATGAAATTCCCGAACGACGAGTTCTACGTAAAGTCGCCCGACGAGATGGCGAAAGTCTTTGCGGAGGTGCCCGAGGCACTCGCCACCACCACGGAGATCGCCGATCGCTGCGATCTGGAGATCGAATTCGGAGCGATGCACTTGCCGCGCTTTCCGGTTCCCGAAGGCCGTACGCTCGACGGCTATTTCGACGAAGTTGTCAAGAACGGTTTCGAGCAACGCATGCTGGGGCTGGGCAAGGGCAACGGCTGGCGCGGTAGCGCTTCGTACGAGGAGTATCGGCGACGCCTCGAATTCGAGATGTCGGTGATCCGCCAAATGGGGTTTTCGGGCTACTTCTTGATCGTCTGGGATTTCATCTGTTTTGCACGCGAACGTGGCATTCCAGTGGGTCCGGGACGCGGCAGCGCCGCCGGAAGCCTGGTGGCGTACGCCCTCGAGATCACCGACATCGACCCGCTCGTGTACGGCTTGGTGTTCGAGCGCTTCCTCAACCCGGAGCGCATCAGTATGCCCGACATCGATATCGACTTCTGCATGCGCCGACGGGGAGAGGTGATCGAGTATGTGACCAACAAGTACGGGCGCGATCGCGTGGCGCACATCATCACCTTCGGCACCATGGCGGCCAAGGCGGCCATACGGGACGTCGGCAGGGCACTGGAGATGTCCTTTGGTGACGTCGACCGTATCGCCAAGATGATCCCCGCGGAGCTCGACGTCAGCATTGCCGGCTCCCGCGCCAGCGAAGAGTCGCTGCGGAATGCGATCGACGAGGATCCGCAGGTCGAGCGCTTGGTGGGCCTCGCCGAGCAGCTGGAAGGACAGGTGCGACACGCCTCGACGCACGCCGCCGGCGTGGTGATCGCGGACGAGCCACTGACCAACTATGTGCCGCTCTACAAGCCACCGACCGGCCAGGGCTCCGACCAGGACCATTTCGTCGCCACGCAGTACCCGATGAACGACGTCGATGCGATCGGCCTGTTGAAGATGGACTTTCTCGGATTACGAACGCTGACGCTGGTACACGACTGCCTGGCGACCATCTCGGGTGAGCTCGACCGCTCGTTTACCACCGCGGACATCCCGCTCGACGACGCGACCACGTACGGCCTGTTCGCTCAGGGGGCGACGTCGGGCGTCTTCCAGTTCGAGTCGTCCGGGATGCGCGATGCCCTCAGACGCCTGAAGCCGACGCGCCTCGACGACCTTATCGCCATGAATGCGCTGTACCGCCCCGGCCCGATTCGCTCCGGCATCGTCGACGAGTACATTGGCAGGAAACACGACGCCTCGCGCGTCAAGTACGTGCGCCCCGAGCTCCAGCCGATCCTCGAAGACACCTATGGGGTCATCGTCTACCAGGAACAGGTGATGAGAATCGCGTCGGAGATGGCGGGGTTCTCGCTCGGTGAGGCGGATGTGCTGCGCAAGGCGATGGGAAAGAAGAGCCCCGAGGTCATGGCATCGATGGAGGAGAAGTTCCTTCACGGTAGCGAAGCCAGTGGCATCCCGGCCAATACCGCCAAGCCAATCTGGGACATGATCGTCGAGTTCGCCGGCTACGGTTTCAACAAGTCGCATTCGGCCGCTTATGCGGTTCTCGCATACCAAACCGCGTACCTCAAGGCCAGGTTCCCGATTCACTTCATGGCTGCTTTGTTGACTACTGAGCAGGGCAACACCGACAAGGTCGTGCAGTACATCAACGAGTGCCGTGGCATGAACATCCAGGTGTTACCTCCCGACGTGAACGAGAGCTCAGTGCATTTCGCGCCGGCCGGCGAGGCGATTCGCTTCGGGCTGGCGGCCATCAAAGGTGTTGGCGAGGGGGCCGTCGAGGCGATCATCGAGGCGCGTGAGCGTGTCGGCGCCTATCGGCATCTGCTGCAGTTCTGCGAGGAGGTACAGCTGCGTGGCGGGATCAACCGCAAGACGATCGAGAGCTTGATCAAGGCGGGGGCTATGGATAGTTTCGTCAGCGACGGGCAGCTCGATGCCGGGACCGCCCGCGCCATGCTGATGGCGCGGCTCGAGGGCTCGTTGGCCGCCGGGCAGAAGCTGCAGCGGGACCGCGCCGCCGGGCAGCGGAGCCTGTTCGGGGGCGGCAGCGATCGCAGCGAAGAAGACCGCTACGTGCCGCTCCCGGCGCCACCCGAGCCGTGGTCGGAGCGCGACGTCCTGAACGCGGAGCGCGAATCGCTCGGTTACTACGTCACCGGACATCCGTTGCAACGCCATGCGGCTGATATGGAGCAGCACGCGGATACCACGACGCAGCAGCTTGGCCAGGGCCGCACCGGGCGCGAAGTGACGATCGCCGGGCTCGCCAACTCGATCCGCGGTTTGACCACACGCAAGGGCGAGCGCATGGCGGTCGTCCAAGTCGAAGACATGGAGGGTCAGGCCGAGGTGGTGATCTTCCCTGCCGTCTACCGCCGCTGCGCTTCGTTGCTCGAGCCCGATGCCGTGCTGTTGTTCAAGGGGCGCGCCGAGGCCAATGAGGATACGCCGCGGCTGCTTGCCAGCGAAGTTGGATTGCTCAGGGACGCCTCCAAGCGGGCGCGGCACAGGTCGGCACAGACGCTGCGTATCGCCGTAACCGTTGGCGACGTGGCGCCGCATCTAGCGTCCACCCTGCGCGATGTACTCGAGCGACATCGCGGATCGATTCCGGTCTATGTGGATGTGAGCTGCAGCGATTCTGACGGGTTTCGGGCTCGCATTGCCCCCAACCGCTATCTGTTCGTCGATCCGACCGATGCGCTGATGGGCGAGCTTGAACAGCTGCTGGGTGCGGGTTGCGCTCGCCTGACGGGCTGCGCCACCCGGTGACCGACGACGCCGAACGAATCGAGACCCTGTTGCGGGCCATTCCGGCGCATTCCGGACTCGTGGGCGAGCAGGAAGAGCAGTTTCGGCGTCTACGTCAGCGTATCGGACAACGACAGGGCGACTGGCGCCGAAGCATGGGCTCGCTGGCACCACTGTTCGATGACGACGCACACTGCGCCAAGGCGCTGGCTGGTAACCTCGCGACCGAGCTCACTGAGATCCTCAAGGTATGGGCGCGTATTCGGTGCGAGGGCGGCCCGCCCCCGGGGCCCGAGCTGCCGTCGTTGCTGACCTGGATCGACGACGTCGCAGCGCAGTGGAGAACCGAGGCGCGAAGTTACGTGGCGCTGGAGGGCTGGAGTGGCGAGGCCGTCGAAGTGTTCGACGGGTTTCTCGACGAGCTCAGCGAACGAGCGGTCGCAAATGCCGTGGAGCGGCTCCACCGGGTCGAGCCGACGCGGCGTGCGGGCGCCGGTCGGTGGGGAGCAATAGGGGGGTGGATCGTTGCTCTGATGGGCGCCGTAGGGCGTGTGTTTCATCCCCGACCCCCTGAATCCCGGTAGCGTGCCTGGCCGGCAGCGGGTTGATGAGGCCGTGCTAGTCTTGCGCCATGTTGCGAAAGGCAGAGGAGCTAGAGAAGCCGATTCGCGATCTTGAGCAGCAGATCGCGGCGCTGCAGGGATACCCGGAATCGATGCAGCGTGACGTCAGGCTGCAACGACTAGAGGAGAAGCTTGACAGTACTCGGCAGGAGGTCTACGCGAATCTCAGTCGCTGGCAGACGACGCTCGTGGCTCGCCACCCCAAGCGACCTCATACGCTCGATTACATAGGGGGCCTATGCCGCGACTTCGTCGAGTTGCATGGCGATCGGCTCTTTCGCGACGACGCGGCGATGGTCGCCGGCCTGGCCTCGTTCGAGGGGCGGCCCGTGGCGGTGGTGGGGCACCAAAAGGGACGTAGCACCAAGGAGAAGCTGCACCGCAACTTCGGAATGCCCAACCCCGAGGGTTATCGCAAGGCGCTGCGGGTGATGCGGTTGGCAGAGAAGTTCGGAAACCCGGTGCTTACCTTCATCGACACGCCCGGTGCGTATCCGGGCTCCGGCGCCGAGGAGCGTGGCGTAGCCGAGTCGATCGCCATGAATCTGCGTGAGATGGCGGGCCTGCGCGTACCAATCATCGCCACGGTCATCGGTGAAGGCGGCAGCGGCGGGGCCCTTGCTATCGGTGTGGCGGATCGAGTCAGCATGCTGGAGCACGCTGTTTACTCGGTGATCTCGCCCGAGTCGTGCTCGTCGATACTGTGGCGTGACGGCGAGCACGCCGAATCGGCCGCCGACGCGCTACGCCTGACCGCCCCGGATCTCGTCGAGATGGAAATCGTCGACGAGATAATCAGCGAGCCGATCGGCGGTGCACACGCCGACCACGCGGCCGCCGTCGCCAGCGTGGGTGATGTGTTGCGTCGGCAGCTCGTGGAGCTCGATGCGCTGGATATCGACACGATGCTGGAACAGCGGTATCACAAGTACCGGGCTATGGGGACCTTCGCGTCCCAGTGACAGGGCAGGCTGTCGACGCGCCCATCTTGGCGGCTCGGCAACCCTGGCGGGTGCGTGATGTGGACCTCACGCTCACCGCCCAGATCGAAACCGCGCTGGGGCTACACCCGATTACCGCTCAAGTGCTCGTAGCACGTGGGTTGGATACGGTCGCTGCCGCCGAAGGCTTTCTGGCGCCCGGGCTCGACGAGTTGCACTCGCCGTTTGCCTTCGTCCAGATGGAAACGGCGGTCGACCGACTGATGTCTGCGCTGCGCAACGATGAGCGGATCGCCGTACACGGCGACTACGACGTGGACGGAATTACGGGCGCGGTCCTCCTGGTGACTGTGCTACGTCATCTCGGTGGAGAGGTGGACCTCATTCTTCCTCATCGGATCGATGACGGTTATGGGCTCAACCCGAGCGGCATCGACAAGGCGCACGCTGCGGGCGCCGCGGTGCTCATCGCTGTGGATTGTGGCATCACGGCTTTCGAAGCTTGCACGCACGCGCGCACGCTCGGGATCGACGTCATTGTGGTGGATCATCATTTGCCCCGGCCAGAGCTGCCGCAGGCGATTGCGCTGTTGAACCCGCGGTTGCCCGACTCGGGCTATCCGGAACAGGAGGTTGCGGCGGTAGGCGTGGCCTTCAAGCTGGCGCGCGGGCTGCTCGAGCGGCATCCCACGCAGCTCAGCGGGATCTCGATGCTGAAGCTCGTTGCCCTCGGAACGGTCGCCGACCTGGTGCCGCTGCGCGGAGAGAACCGGGTCATGGCGCTCCACGGTCTTGCGGGTCTTGCCAGCGCGACCAATCCTGGGTTGAAGGCGCTGATGGACGTGGCGGGCGTCGACGCACGGCGGGTAAGCGCCTCTGACATTGCCTTTCGCCTGGCGCCGCGGATTAACGCGGCCGGCCGGCTAGCACATCCGAACGACGCTGCCGAGATGTTTCTAACCGCGGATCCCGGCCGTGCCCGGAGGCTTGCCGGCAAGTTGCAGCGGCTCAACGCCCTCCGCCAAGAAACGGAGCGTGGCGTGTATGCCGAAGCTGCTGCCGTATGTAAGGGCGAGGATCCGATCACCGTGGTCAGTGGCGACGGCTGGCATCGCGGCGTAATCGGAATCGTCGCGTCACGGCTGGTGGAACGCTTCGGTCGGCCGGCGCTGGTGATCTCGACGGACGGCGACTCCGCGCATGGCTCGGCCCGATCGGTTCCCGGCTTCAACATGGTGGCGGCTCTGCAAGCGGCGGCACAACATCTCACGGCGTTCGGCGGGCATCACCAGGCCGCCGGATTCCACCTTCCGGCGAATCAGTTGGATGCGCTACGCGCCAGCCTCATCGAGCATGCTGATCGCCAGGATCCAGAGGCGCTTCGCTCCACCCTCACATGCGATGCTGAACTGCAGCCGGAGAACATTACGTCGGCGCTCGCACTCGAGCTGGAACGGCTGGCACCATTCGGCATCGGGAACCCTCGCCCGCGCTTCTTGTGCCGGGATCTCCGTCTTGCTGCGCCTCCACGCTTGCTCAAGGAGGAGCACGTGAAGTTACATTTTCGCGGTCCGGAGGCCGACATCGAGGCGGTGGGCTGGCGGCGGGCTGACCTCGCCGAATCGCTCCGTGGTGCTGAGCGGATCTCGCTGGTAGCCACGTTGCGGGCGCGCAAGTGGAAGGGGCGGCTCACAGCTCAGTTGGAGATCAACGACGTCAGCGTATGAGATCAGCTGCGCGGCGCTACCGCCCACGCGATCACGATCCCGATGACGTATAGAAGCAGCATCGGCAAGGCCAGGATGGTCTGGGTCGCCATGTCCGGGGTCGGGGTTACTACAGCCGCTACGACGAAGATGATGAGCACCGCATAGCGGAAATTTCGCCACATGCTTCCAGCCGTCAGGATGCCCAGCCGCGCGAGAAACAACACGACGATCGGCCACTGGAAAATAAGCGCGCAGCCAAGGAGGGTGCGGGTGAGGAACCCGAAGAGGTTGTTCACTGCCAGTACGGGTCTGAAGTCGCCACCGAGCGACAGGAAGAAGTTGGCCATCACCGGGAAGAGGACGCGGTACCCGAACAGGGCGCCCAAAAGGAAACACCCCACCGAGGACAGCACGACCGGAAACGCGTAGTGTCGCTCGCGTCGGTACAGTCCCGGCGCAACGAACATCCAAACCTGGTAGATGATCACCGGGGACGCGACAAGGAACCCCGATAGCGCGGCGACTTTCAAATAGAGAATGAATGGCTCAGTAAGTGAAAGGTACGCGGGACGTTCGTCGCCGGGGAGCAACTCGACGATCGGCCGGGTCAGAATGCTGTAGATTTCCGCCGCGAACGCCCAGCACACAACCATCCCGATGACGAACGTCACCAAGCTGACGATGAGGCGTTGGCGGAGCTCGGTCAGGTGACCGAGCAACGTCATTTCCGGTAACGCCTCGCTCCGGCCAGCTCCCGGCTGGTCGTCGGCCGTCGTTACGCCTTCAGACTCGCTCACCGCGCAGTTACTCCGACCACTCGCTCAGTCGGCCCACTCGCTCAGTCAGTATCGCGAGATTCCGGCCGCTCGCTGCGCTGCTCATCGAGCGTGATCTCATCTTCAAGCGAGCGTTTCAGGTCGTTCGAGGCTCGTCGGAACTCACTCAGGCCCTTGCCAATCGTGCGCCCCAGCTCCGGCAGACGCTTCGGGCCGAACACCACGAGCGCGATCACCAGGATGATGAGCAGCTCAGTGCCCCCGATCGAGCCGAACATAATTCCCTCACGGCGATTTTTCGAGACCGGATAGCGACCATCATATTGCCCCTTGGGCTGCAGCGACACTCCCCCTTGGGGCCTACTCGCGACCTGAGTCAGGAATCTGTTGCATATTGTGGCGAGCGCGACCGAGGTCGCCTCGAATCTGACCCCAGGTTGCCACAGCCAGGCCCGACACACTTCCACCATGGCCTGCTACTAGCCAAGCGACGACAGGTACTTATATGCGTTGCCGGTGAGGAAGCAGACGACGCGCCCGTCGCCGTCAAGTCGGCCCTGCTGCGCCAGCTCAGCCGCTGCCACCAGCGTAGCTGCGGCCTCAGGAGCGGCGTAGATGCCCTCCAAGCGCGCGGCCATGCGCAGCATGTCTAGCATCGCCTCATCCGACACCGTGATCGCATCGCCGCCAGAATCGCGCAGCACAGCGAGGATCTCTCGATCCGCGAACGCACGAGGAACGCGGAGTCCGTTGGCTACGGTCTGGGCATCGGCCCAGGGCTCGGCGCCAGCATCGCCGGCTTCGAATGCCCGCACTATGGGTGCACAATCCTCCGCCTGAACGGTGTACATTCGGGGCCTCTGCGAGCCGATCAAGCCCAACGCCTCGAGCTCGTCGAAAGCCTTCCACATGCCGAGCAGGCCGGTGCCACCTCCGGTGGGGTAGACGATGCTCTCCGGCAGCTGCCAGCCCAACTGCTCGGCGAGCTCGAAGCCCAGCGTTTTCTTACCCTCGAGTCGGTAGGGCTCCTGCAAAGTGCTTACCGGGAACCAGCCGTCCGCCGCGTCGGCCGCCATCCGCGCACCAGCATCGGCAATGGTGCCTTCGACCATCACTACCTGCGCCCCGAGATCGCGGCACTCAACGACGAACTCTCGCGGTGTGTCGACAGGCATGTAGACGATCGCTTTGAGCCCGCCGCGGGCGCAGTAGGCGGCCAGGGCGCTGCCCGCGTTGCCCGCTGTGGGGATCGACAGCGTTCGGGCACCGAGCTCGCGTGCGCGACTCACGGCGATGCATAGACCACGGGCCTTGAAGGAACCGGTCGGGTTGACACCCTCGTCCTTCAGCAACAGACGGCGTAGGCCGAGTTGTTCGCCGAGTCGCTCTGCCGACAACAGGGGGGTACCGCCCTCGCCTAGGCTCAGGCGGTGCTCCGGTGCCCGCACGGGCAAGAGCTCAGCGTACCGCCATAGGTTCCACGGCCGGCTTGCCAGTGTCTCGTTGTTCCAAGCCACTCGGCTGGCGTCGAGCTCGTAGCGCGGATACAGGGGACCGCCGCAGCTGGTACAGAACCTCTGGAGCAGATCGGCATCGTGCGACGAAGCGCACCGGCTGCAGGTCAGATCGCGAAGGAGGGAATACGGCGGCATCGATGAGCCTCGAACTGGGGTGCCTTCTCGCTGCCTACGGACCCTCCGCTGGCCCGACAAGAAGTATGGACGGAATCCCGTCAGGGACACTAACAGGTCGCTGGAATCCCCTCGCGCCGGCGCGCCGGCGCGAGGGCTCGTTGAAGGTGCCCACCATTTTTGTTACGGTTTCACTAATTCGGGACCTCGGAGAGGTGGGCCCCAGCGCCCGCCCTTTTTTTTGTTAGGGGGTTTTTTGGCAACGTCCGCGACCCAGGAAACACAGCAAAGCGACGCTCGATTGAGCCGGAGGCCGGAAGAGAAAGTGTCTTCCGGCGGCGTCGCCGAGCTGGTTCGGCCGCATGCGGAGCGCATCGCGCGACGCGAGGGCTGCACCCTGGTCGACCTGCGCCACTTGTTCGAGGGCGGCGGTTGGATGCTGCGCGTGGTGATTGATTGCGAGAGCGGTGTCAACGTTGAGCACTGCGCCCGCGTCAGCTGCCAGCTGTCGGCCGTTCTGGACGTCGAAGACCTGCTGCCCGGTGCTTACCGACTGGAGGTTTCTTCGCCGGGACTCGATCGACCGTTGCTCGTTGCCGCAGACTTTCGCCGATACGCCGGGCACAGGGTGCGGATACTGGCTGGGGAGCCGGACGGCGAACATTTGCATCGGGGCCTCCTTCGTGGCCTGCAGCACGGCACCATTCTGCTCGACGATGACGCCCAAGGACGACTCGAGATACCGCTCAAGCGGGTGACCGAGGCGTGCCTGGAAGGTGAGATCTGAGTTGGGCGAGGAGAGCGGATAGATGCTGCTCCAAACGATCGAACAGATTGGCCGAGAGAAGAACATCGAGCCCAAGATCATCGTGGCCGCGATCGAAGAAGCGATGGCGGTAGCGGCGCAGAAGTTCTATCGCACCGAGGACTACCTCGAGGCGGAGCTCAACCCCGAGACCGGAGTGGTCGAGCTACACGCGGTCAAGACCGTGGTCGAGGAGGTGGAAGACCCGTGCTCGGAGATCACCGTCGAGAACGCACGCCAGGAGGGTATGGAAGATCCACAGATCGGCGCGCAGATGCGTACGTCGATGTCCACCGACCAGCTTGGCCGAATTGCGGCGCAGGCCGCCAAGCAAGTTCTCTATCAAAAAGTCCGCGACGCCGAACGCGACAACATTCACGCTGAGTACAGCGATCGGATCGGTGAGTTGCTCACCGGAACTGTCAAGCGCTTTGAGCGTGGTGACATGATCGTCGATCTGGGACGCGCGGAGGCGCTGCTGCCCCGGCGAGAACAGTCGCGCGCGGAGCACTACAACATCAGCGATCGAATCCGCGTGGTAATCGTCGAAGTGCTGCGCGTCACACGGGGGCCGCAGATCGTCGTCTCACGCAGTAGCCCCAAGCTTTTGCGACGCCTCTTCGAGATGGAAGTGCCCGAGATCTACGACGGTACGGTGGCGATCAAGGGAGCTGTGCGAGAGGGCGGCGATCGTGCCAAGGTTGCGGTCTACTCCAAGGACGCCGATATCGATCCTGTGGGGGCCTGCGTTGGCATGCGCGGTTCGCGCGTTCAGGCGATCATTCGCGAGCTGCGGGGCGAGAAGATCGACATCGTGGAGTGGGCCGAGGATCCGGACCAGTACGCCATCAATTCACTCAAGCCGGCGCGTGTCAGCCGGGTGGGCGAGCTGCTGGTGGTCGACGATCACGGCCGCGAGGAGCACCATCTCGAGGTCATCGTTGACGAGGACCAGCTGTCGCTGGCGATCGGCAAGCGAGGACAGAACGTGCGCCTCGCCGGAAAGCTCCTTGGCCGCAAGATCGACGTGAAGAGCCACGAGCAGAAGCGGCAGGAGCTGGCACCACCGGTGGTTGAGACGATCGACGCCGGGGGTGATTCGGCGGGCTCAGAGGCTTCGTCGGTGGCAGCGCTGCGGCAGATACCGGGTGTCGGACCGAAGGCTGCGGCGGCGCTGCTTGCGGCGGGTTTCACGAGCGCCGCGGATATCGTTGCAGCGAACATAGAAGCGTTGGTCGCGGTCGACGGCATCGGGCCGAAATCCGCGGCGAAGATCCAGCAGGCTGCCTCGACCTCTGAGATTGTCGAGCCTTCGGCAGCCGAGCAGAATGTCACACCTGAGCCGGAGACAGGCGCAGACACAACGGAGTCGGAGGCGGAACCCGCCTAGCAGGCCATGGCCGGCACCCTTCGCAGAACCCACACCTAGTCGCAGAACCCACACGAAACGAAGTCCAGAACCTAGAGACAGAGAGATCCGATGCGAGTACACGAGATCGCCAAGGAGCTCGACATCGCGAGCAAGGTTGCCATCGAGCGGCTCAACGACCTTGGCGTAGCGGTGAAATCGCACGCCAACGCCATCTCGGATGCCGACGCTGGCCGGCTTCGCGAGCTGCTCGCGGGTCGGACCGACGCGGCCGACGCCAAAGTCAAACCCAAGGTCAAGGCGAAGCCCAAGGTCAAGGCGAAGCCCAAGGCCAAGGCGAAGCCCAAGGTCAAGGCGAAGCCCAAGGTCAAGGCGAAGCCCAAGGTCAAGGCGAAGCCCAAGGTCAAGGCGAAGCCCAAGGCCAAGGCGAAATCCGAGGCCAAGGCGAAATCCGAGGCCAAGCCCGAGCCAAGCCCGAGCCGCCGGTAGAGATCGAGGCGAAGCCTGAGCCGGTCGACGCGATGTCGGAGGTCGAAGAAGCCGAAGCCGACGTTGTCGACGAGCCACAGGCCGTCGACGACGTGACCGAGGCGAACGGGACGGTTGCAGCGACGCTCGACTCGGAGCCAATCGAGGTCGAAGAAGGCGTTACCGTCCGTGAGCTTGCGGAAGCGGCCGGAATCAGTCCTACGGAGATCATCACCAAGCTCATGGCCAAGGGCATCATGGCCAACCTCACTCAGTCGCTCGACGCCGAGGTGGCGATGGCGATCGCCGCAGAGCACGGTGTAAACCTCAGAGTTGTTACCGCCGACGAGCGGCTGCTCGGCGAACAGGACGCCGGCGACGAGGCGGATTTGGCGCCGCGCGCCCCGGTGGTGACGATCATGGGCCACGTCGACCACGGCAAGACGCAACTACTGGATTCGATTCGGGAAACCAACGTCGTGGCACGGGAAGCGGGCGGGATCACGCAGCATATCGGCGCCTCCGAAGTTGAGTGGAAGGGCAATCGCATCGTGCTTATCGACACGCCTGGCCACCAGGCGTTCACACGTATGCGGGCTCGCGGCGCGCAGATCACCGACATCGTCGTCCTCGTGGTGGCCGCCGACGACGGCATCATGCCGCAGACCGTTGAGGCTATTGGTCACGCGCGCGCGGCGAACGTGCCGATTCTGGTGGCCATCAACAAGATCGACCTGCCGCAAGCCAACGTCGAGCGTGCCAAGCAGCAGCTCATCGAGCACCAGTTGACGCCTGAGGATTGGGGTGGAGACACGGTGTGCGTATCAGTATCGGCCAAGACCAAGGAGAATCTCGACGAGCTGTTGGAGATGATCATCCTATCGTCGGAGCTCCTCGAGCTGAAAGCGAACCCGGAGATTTCGGCACGCGGCACCGTGCTCGAAGCTCAGCTGGATCGCCAGCGGGGCGCCTTGGCAACCTTGCTGGTTCAGGAAGGTACCTTGCGCGTAGGCGATTCGCTCGTTGCCGGCACCGAGAGCGCCAAGGTGCGTGCGATGATCGACGCGCGCGGCCAGCAGACGAAGGATGCGCCTCCGGCGACCGCTGTAGAGGTGCTCGGGTTTTCCGGCGTGCCGGAAGCCGGCGATAGCTTCCAGGTGGTCGAAGAGGCTTCAGTGGCGCGGAAGGTCGCTGAATTACGTCAGTTCAAGGCGCGTACGGAAAACCTAGCCGCCGGCTCGCGCTTGACGCTTGAAGACCTTCACGCTCGCATCCTCGAGGGCGAACGCGTGAAGCTCCGGGTGGTACTGAGGGCTGACACGAAGGGATCCGTGCAGACGCTCAGCGATGCCCTGAGCAAGCTCTCGGGCGACTCGGTGCAGGTGGAGATCATGCTCGCCGCTGTTGGTGGCGTGACCGAGACGGACGTACTGTTGGCGTCGGCATCCGACGCCATCATCGTGGGCTTCAACGTGCGGCCGGAACGTGGGGTGGCCGACGCAGCGACGCACGAGCGTGTCGATCTGCGGCTACATACCGTCATCTACCGGCTTATCGACGAGGTGCGGGAGGCCATGGTCGGCAAGCTGGACCCGACGTTCGAAGAACGGGCGACGGGGTCTGCGGAAGTACGCGATACCTTCCGGGTGCCGCGCGCCGGCGTCGTGGCGGGTTGTTACGTGACCGACGGTAAGTTCTCCCGTGGTACGCGGGCTCGCCTGGTACGCGATTCACGCATCATCTACGAGGGCAAGGTCGGCTCCCTGCGTCGGTTCAAGGAAGATGTGCGCGAAGTGCAGCAAGGCTACGAGTGTGGCATTGGGCTGGAGAATTTCAACGACGTCAAGATCGGTGACGTGCTCGAGGCGTACGATCTCAAGGAGATTGCTCCCAGCCTCTGAACGTCCCGCCCTGACGTCGATCGGACTGGCTCTCCCGGCGCCGAGCGGTGGTGAGGCCAAGTCATGATCATCGGGGTCTGCAGCCTTGAGTTTCATCTCGCAGGCTGCAGGAGCCTCAAGGAAAAGCGCATGTTTCTCAACCGTCTGAAAGGGCGGCTGAAGGCTCGCTTCAACGTTGCGGTCGCCGAGGTGGAGCATCAGGATTTGCGGCAGCGAGCTGGCGTAGCAGTGGCGTCGATATCGGCATCGCAGCGCCCCCTGGAGGGGTTGTTTGAACGTGTCGTTCGCGAGGCTGAGGCCCACGACGCCCAGTTGCTGCGCCATCGCATCGAGTACCTGTAGGCGCGCTGACGCTTGCGCTCGTGGCGGGTAACGGCGTAATACCGGGCTGAATATCTCGCAGCCGGGCTTCCACAACGGCGTGCTAGCAGGCCGTGGTGGAAGTTTGGCGGGCCTGGCGACAGGGTCTTGCGAGGGGGAGGCAAGGAGAAAGGAGGAGGCGATGGTTACCCCATCGTTGACGAGGAACGACGCAGCATACGCGCGCAACCCCCTATCGCCCGGAGGGTTACGGCGATTTGGGGCCATCTGCGGCGTTGGCCCTCCTGGACGATGGCTAGGGCATCGCCTGCGTCAGGCCGCCTTGCATCTGGCCCCAACTCGCCGTAACCAGGCCCGCCACACTTTCACAACGGCCTGCTAGGCAAGGAACCGAACGATGCGGCATCGACCACGACGTGTTGGAGACAGCCTGCGGGCAGCGCTGGCTGACCTGTTGTTGAACGAGGTCAAGGATCCAGGGCTGGGCTTCGTCACAGTGACCGAGGTACGCATGAGCGCTGACCTGTGTCACGCCCGTGTATTCATCAGCGTGCTCGGCGACGCCGATGCGGAAACGAAGTCGATGCAAAGCCTGACTCGGGCGAGCGGTTTCCTCCGCAGGGAGGTCGGGCGACGGGTACAGCTGCGTCGAACACCCGAGTTGCATTTCGAGGTCGACCGTACCCTCGATCACGGCGATCGAATCGATGAGCTGATCCGTCAGGGTGCGCCGCAGGAGCCGGAGGAAGGTGGGACGGATGCCGCCGACGGGTGACGGAATAGACCGGGCAGTCCGGTGGATCGACCGACGCGACGATTTTGTCATCGCCTCGCACACCGATCCAGACGGCGATTCGCTGGGCTCATCGCTCGGCCTGTCGCTCATGCTCGATCAGGTCGGTAAGCGGTCAGAGGTGGTGATCCAGCAGCCATTCCCTCAGCGGTTTGGCTGGTTGCCGGAGTGCTCCCGAGTACAGTCGCTCGATGCGGTGTCGCGCCGGGCTCGCGCTAGCATTCTGGTCGAGTGCTCGGATTTTGCTCGTGCCGGGGTCTCGGGGCTCGATCGAATCGAGTCGCTGAACATCGATCATCACAGTCAGAACGCAATGTTCGCCAACGTGAACTGGATCGATCCGCAGGTCGCCGCTACCAGCATGATGGTGGCGCGTCTAGCCGAGCCCTTGGGAGCCGAGATCACACCCTCAATAGCCACTCTGCTGTACGTCGCGGTGCTTACCGATACTGGTTCGTTCCACCATTCCAATACCGACGCGGCAGCCCTCCAGTTTGCTGCCGACATGGTCAGCTTGGGCGCCGACGCGTCTGCGATCGCGGAGGCGGTGTACGGCAACGTGCCGGCGGCGCGCGTCTACCTCCTTGCCGACGCGCTCGCGACGCTGAAGTTGGAGGAACATGGCTACGTTGCCTGGATGGTGCTCTGGCGTCGTGATTTCGCGCGTCGGGGCGGCGGTGATACCGAGGGGCTGATCAATCAGGCGCAAGCGATCGCCGGCGTCGGAGTCTCGCTGCTCTTCAAGGAGGTCGCCCGCGATCGTTTCCGGGTCAGCCTACGCTCCGATGGGAGCGTAGACGTTGCCGAGCTCGCCGCGTCCTATGGGGGCGGCGGCCATCCGCGCGCCGCCGGCTGCCAGCTCGATGGCTCGCTCGAGGAGGTGCGTGCGAGCATCATGACGAAGATCAGGTCCAAGCGATCACGAGGCGTAGTCGGTTGAACAACAAGCTGGCCGGCATGCTGGTGGCCGACAAGCCTCCCGCCGTGACGTCCCACGACGTCGTTGCCAAGGTGCGACAACGGCTCCGGTGCCGCGTTGGGCACACCGGGACGCTCGATCCACAGGCAACTGGTGTGTTGATCCTGTGCTTGGGCCGTGCGACGCGGTTGGCGAGGTTTCTGCAAAGCCAGGACAAGCTGTACGAATGCGGCATTCGGCTCGGTTGGGCCACGGATACCTACGACTCCGAAGGCGAGATGGTAGGCAGTCGCATTCCTGTGCCGGCCATAGAGCCGCAACGACTGGCAGAGATCCTGGAGTCATTCGTCGGCGAGATCCAGCAGGTTCCGCCTGTTTATTCGGCCAAGAAGATTCGCGGTCAGCCGGCCTACAAGCGGGCTCGGCGTGGAGAAGTGGTCGTTCACGAGCCGGTGCCCGTGCGTGTTTA
This sequence comes from Acidobacteriota bacterium, assembly GCA_965205505.1. GTDB lineage: Bacteria > Acidobacteriota > UBA890 > UBA890 > WLXD01 > DASCOT01. The sequence continues at coordinate 154,707 of CBDBHB010000008.1, read as the reverse complement.
CTCCATTGATCTGATCGATCACGATGCCGACGTCCTGAAGTTGCGCGTGCACTGCGGATCGGGCACGTATGTGCGTACCCTGGCGCACGACATCGGGGTGGCGGTGGGGTGTCCGGCGCACCTTGCTTCGCTGCGCCGCTTGCGAATCGGACGGTTCGATCTGTCGGGGGCGCTGAGCTGGGAGATCTTGGCCAGCGGCCCGGTCGAGGACATCGAGGCCGGCATTTTGCCGGCGGCCGCCATGGTGCAAGAGTGGCCCGGCGTGGTGGTAGATCGGGTGGGCGTCGACGTCCTTCGCCACGGCGGGGTGTTAGAGCCTCATTGCATCGTCGAGCGCGTTCCGGCTGACGGCTCGGCACCGTCGCGGAGCCGCGGAGGCTGGGTGCGAGTGATGGATCCGGAAGCGCATCTACTGGCCGCGGCGGAGCTGCTTCCCGGGGGGATGCTGCAACCGCGCATCGTGCTGCTCTAGCAGGCCGTGGTGGAAGTGTGGTGGGTCTGGCGACAGGGTCTTGGGAGGCGAAGGCAAGGAGAAGGCGATGGTGACCCATCGTTGACGACGCGCTGCCGCTCCCTGGCGCCTGCGGCGCGTTTACAGCCAACAGGCCCCATGCTACCGTTGCCGCCTGCCTGGCGCTCGTGCGTCCGGACGCCTGTGAACCTTGTGTGCCTTGGCAAACCCATGAACACGGTAGATAGCGAGTTACGCGAAGAGGATGATGAATCAAGCGGAGATAGCGATCGACGAGTACCGGCAGCACCCGGCGGACACGGGGTCGTCAGAGGTTCAAATCGCGCAGCTAAGCTCGCGCGTCCGGCACCTCACGGAACACATGAAGGCCAACCGGAGCGACTATGCGACCCAGCGCGGGTTGCAGATGCTCGTCGGCAAGCGTCGCCGCCTGCTTGATTACCTGCGGCGCGTAGATGTGGCACGGTACCAGAATCTAATAAAGAGGCTAGGATTGCGACACTAGTCGTGCGCCTGCTGCGGAAGGAAACGGGGTAAGAAAAGAAGCGGAACGCGGGCGCGGCGAAGGGGAACTTCGAAGCCTGCTGGGAACACACCTCGGGGAAGCACACTCCACCCCACCCCTGATCGTGTAACCAAGCTGCGCGCTCGCTCGCCTGTACCGAGGTCGCTGTGCGGCTTGGAGGAAGACACTAGATGATCGTGCAAGAGAAGATCGAGCTAAATGGCCAGACAATCGAGTTCGAGCTCGGCCATGTGGCTCGCCAGGCGGATGGCTCCGTGGTGGTGTCCTGTGGTGACACCAAGGTGCTGGTCACCGCGGTAATGGACCGCAAGCCGAAAGCCGCATCGTTTCTGCCGCTTACGGTCGACTATCGTGAGTGGACGTATGCTGGGGGCCGTATTCCAGGGGGCTTTTTCAAGCGTGAAGGGCGGCCTGCAGACAAGGAGATCCTCACCTCTCGCATGATCGATCGCAGCATCCGTCCACTGTTCCCGAAAGGGTATCGGTACGAGACGCAGGTGATCGGGATGGTGCTTTCGGCCGACGGCGAGAACGATCCGGCGATCTTGGCCAAGATGGGCGCGTCGATGGCGCTGAATTGCTCGCGCATCCCGTTCGATACACCGTTCGCGGCCTTCCGCGTCGGGCTCGACGAGGACGGCTACCTGCTCAATCCCACCTCGACGCAGTTGGACAACAGCTGCCTCGATCTCATCCTTTGCGCGCGCCGCGACGCGGTGATGATGGTCGAGGCTAGCGCCGACGAGGTCAGTGAAGCCGAGGTCATCGGGGCGTTCGAGTTTGCGCAGCCGTATGTCGAGGCTTATATCGATCTACAGGAGCGTGTCCGCGAGCAGCTCGGCGTGGAGAAATTCGTCTTTGAGCCGGCCGTGCTCGACGCGGATCTGTGCACGCGCGTCGAGGAGATCGGTGGCGATGGGATCCGCGAGGCCCTGACGATCGCCGACAAGATCGAGCGCCGGGACCGGATGGGGGAGATCAAGAACGAGATCAAGGACGCCATCGCCGAGGAGAACGCCGATTGGTCCGCCGATGCTGGCGAGGCCATCTCGGAGCTGGTGAAGCGTGCTACGCGCCACTCGGCGCTGACTGAGGGCAAGCGCTTCGACGGTAGAACCTTTGATGAGGTCCGACCGATTCGGTGCGAGGTGGGCTACTCACCACGCGCCCATGGCTCGGCGTTGTTTACGCGCGGTGAGACGCAGGCCTTTGTTACCACGACCCTCGGCACGACGGACGATGCCCGCAAGGTCGAGGGATATGACGGCGAATTCTGGAAGCGCTTCATGCTCCACTACAACTTCCCGCCGTTCTCCGTTGGTGAGGCGCGCTTCATGCGTGGCCCGGGTCGTCGCGAGATCGGCCATGGAAATCTTGCCGAGCGGGCCATCGAACCGGTCTTGCCGACGGACGACGACTGGCCTTACGTATTGCGGACCGTATCGGAGATTTTCGAGTCGAACGGGTCATCATCGATGGCCACGATATGTGGCGCCACGCTATCGCTGATGGACGCCGGGGTGCCGATCCGCGCGCCCGTGGCAGGGATCGCAATGGGCCTCATGAAGGACGAGGACACCGTCGTCATCCTGTCCGACATCGCCGGCGAGGAAGACCACTACGGAGACATGGACTTCAAGGTGGCGGGTACGCCACGCGGTATCACCGCGCTGCAGATGGACATCAAGGTCTCCGGTTTGTCGAGGGAGATCTTGGAGCAGGCGCTCGAGCAAGCGCGACAGAACCGCATACACATCTTGAAGACGATGAGTGAGGCGCTGGCGGCGCCGCGCGCCGAAACTAGTCGCTGGGCACCGAAGATCATAAGCGTGAAGATCCCGGTCGATCGTATCCGCGACATCATCGGCCCGGGTGGGCGCATCATTCGGCAGATGCAGGAGGACACGGGTTGCAAGATCAACGTCGAGGACGACGGCACCGTGCAGATCGCGTCACCGGACTCCGATGCCTGTGCGGCTGCCCAGAAGATGATCTCGGACCTCACACAGGAGGCCGAGGTCGGCAAGGTGTATCGCGGTAAGGTGCGCTCGATCAAGGATTTCGGTGCGTTCGTCGAGATCCTGCCGGGAACAGACGGCTTGCTGCACATTTCCGAAGTTGCAGAGCATCACGTCGATGATATGCGTGAGCATGTGAGTGAAGGGCAGGAGCTTACGGTCAAGGTGGTCAAGATTGAGGCTCCGAATCGCATTCGGCTGTCGCTGAAGGCGCTGACCGAGGCCGAGCGTGCTTCTGTCGAGGTCTAGGGATGCTGCCGCAGCCGAGCAACGAGACGCGGGGTACCGCGAAGCTCACGCCGGTGGTCGAGCCCGCAAGACAAGGTTGAGTCGATGAGTACGCCATACCCATCCGCCAAGGACATCGAGCGTCGTTGGTGGTCAATCGATGCTGAAGGCCAGGTGCTGGGCCGTCTGTCCACGACGATCGCCCGCCTGCTGATGGGGAAGCACAAGGCGATCTACACACCTTTTCTGGATTGCGGTGACCACGTCGTGGTGGTGAATGCCGAGAAGATCGTCTTGACGGGCAACAAGCTCGATGACAAGAAGTACTACCGTTACAGCGGTTATCCGGGAGGCCTGAAGGAAACCAACGCACGACGCATCCTGGAGACGCATCCCGAGCGAGTTCTCGAAGCCGCGGTGAAGGGAATGCTCCCGAAGACCCGGCTGGGTCGGCAGATGTACGGCAAGCTGCGCGTGTACGCAGGTCCCGAGCATCCGCATGCGAGCCAGCATCCCGAGCAGTTCGTCGGCGGCAAGGCTTGACGAGGAGACGATGACAGAGGTTCGGTACTACGGAACTGGCAAGCGGAAGTCGTCCATCGCGCGGGTATTCATGCGCCCGGGCACCGGAGAGATCACTGTCAATCGACGGACGCTCGAACACTACTTCCCAATTGCAACGCATCGAGCGGCGGTGATCTTGCCGCTAAGGGTGACCGAGGCCGAAGGTAAGGTCGATTTGTTGATTACGGTGAAAGGCGGCGGGCCGTCGGGACAGGCAGGGGCAGTGCGACACGGTGTGGCGCGCGCGCTTCTCGACTCCGATCCCGGCCTCCGCGCCGCCCTCAAGGAACACGGATTGCTGACGCGTGACGCTCGCAGGAAGGAGCGCAAGAAGTACGGTCTCAAGGGTGCGCGCGCCAGGTTCCAGTTCAGCAAGCGTTAGGAGGAATCGTGGTCGGCGTTTCGCTGCGGCAGCTGCTCGAGGCCGGGGTCCATTTCGGCCATCAGACCGGGCGCTGGAATCCCAAGATGAAGCCATTCATCTTCGGGAAGAAGAACGGTATCTACATCATCGACCTGCAGAAGACCCAGGCGGCGTGGAAGGACGCGCTCAGCTTCCTCGAGCAGGAAGCGGCACAGGGCGGCAAGGTGCTCTTCGTCGGTACGAAGCGTCAGGCTCAGGAGATCATCGCCGAGGAGGCGACCCGCTGCGGTCAGTACTACGTCAACCACCGCTGGCTCGGGGGGCTGCTCACCAACTATCAAACGATCCGCAAGAGCATCGATCGCTACAAGGATCTCGAGGCGATGGCGGAGGATGGGCGCTTCGATCTTCTGCCCAAGAAGGAGGTGCTGAAGCTCAAGCGTGAGCTCTTCAAGCTCGACCGCAACCTCGTCGGAATCAAGCACATGGGGGGCCTGCCCGACGTCGTCTTCGTGATGGACATCCGGCGCGAGCGGATAGCGGTCGATGAGGCTTTGAAGCTGGGGATCCCGGTCGTCGCGATCGTTGATACGAATTGCGATCCGGACGGGATCGACTTCGTCGTTCCGGGCAATGACGATGCCCTGCGTGCGATCCGACTGTTCTGCGGGGCGGCGTCGAATGCACTCCTGGCGGGTCGAGGCACGTATGAGGCCACCCTCGATGAGGTCGTCGAAGCTGCTGAGGTCGCGGAAGTCGCTGGGGTCGCGGAAGTCGCTGAGGTCGCTGAGGTCGCTGAGGTCGCTGAGGTCGCTGAGGTCGCTGAGGTCGCGGAGGTCGAGGTCGCGGAGGTCGCGGAGGTCGCTGAGGTCGCTGAGGTCGCTGAGGTCGCTGAGGTCGCTGCGCTGAGGTCGCGGAGGTCGCGGAGGTCGCGGAGGTCGCGGAGGTCGCGGAGGTCGCGGAGGTCGCTGAGGTCGCTGAGGTCGCTGAGGTCGCTGAGGTCGCTGAGGTCGCTGAGGTCGCTGAGGTCGCGGAGGTCGCGGAGGTCGCGGAGGTCGCGGAGGTCGCTGAGGTCGCTGAGGTCGCTGAGGTCGCTGAGGTCGCTGAGGTCGCTGAGGTCGCTGAGGTCGCTGAGGTCGCTGAGGTCGCTGAGGTCGCTGAGGTCGCTGAGGTCGCTGAGGTCGCGGAGGTCGCGGAGGTCGCTGAGGTCGCTGAGGTCGCTGAGGTCACTGAGGTCACTGAGGCCGCAGATGAGGTAGTCGAGGCAGCGGATTCGTCGGAGGCGGCGGCGTCCGACGATGCAGAGGCGGGAGACGAGCTCGCAGCAGAAGAGGCGGCTGCGTTGGCGGAGGAAGGCCTGGCCGACGACAAGACAGCTGAGGCCGTCGCGCTGGAGGAGCCCGACACCGACTCGGAGACTGCGTCGGCGACCGACGAGGCCTGACGCCCAACTGCTACCAAACCGCTGGTGGAGCGGACACCTCCGTGACTGCCACGTACTTTGCTCACGAGGAAGACAACAGATGGACATCAGTGCGATCCTCGTCAAGGAACTAAGAGAGCGCACCGGCGTCGGCTTCATGGATTGCAAGCAGGCGCTGCGGGAAGCGAACGGAGATATCGACGAGGCAATCAAGGTTCTCCGCACCATGGGCAAGGCGAAGGCCGCCAAAAAGGCCGGCCGCGCGGCGACCGAGGGACGCATCGAGACATACGTGCACATGGGAGGCAAGATCGCGGTGTTGCTCGAGCTCAACTGCGAGACTGACTTCGTTGCACGAAACGAGGAATTCGTTTCCCTCGCCCGCGACCTGGCCATGCACGTGGCGGCAGCAAACCCCAAGCACATCGGTCGCGACGAGGTCGATGCCACGACGTTGGAAGCCGAACGGCAGGTGTACCGTGAGCAGGCGGTGTCAGAAGGCAAGCCGGACAACATCATCGACAAGATCGTCGACGGAAAGATCAACCGGTTCCTGGCCGAGACGTGCCTGCTCGAGCAGGGCTTCGTCAAAGAGCCCGACAAGAAGGTCACCGATCTGATCACCGACGCTGTCACGAAGCTTGGAGAGAACATCCGCGTTGGGCGTTTCTCACGGCTGGCGATTGGTGATTCAGATGCCACTTTGGCGGTGAGCAACGCTGTCAGCTCCGACTAGCAGGCCGTGGTGAAAGTGTGGTGGGTCTGGCGACAGGGTCTTGCGAAGTGCAGGCAAGGAGTGCTTGAAACGATCGCCATGCTGACGGGCAACATCCAGCAATACGAGCGTCAGATCGTGCAGCTGTGCCAGGGGCGATACCCGGAGACACAGCAGCTCCAGCAAGTGGCCGGGGTCGGAGCTCTGACCGCACTGGCGTATGTGCTGACGCTCGAGGAGCCGGAGCGGTTCAATACCTCCAGAGCCGTGGGCCCGTACCTGGGACTGAGACCGAAGAAACGGCAGTCGGGGGACAAGGACCCTGCGCTACGAATAACCAAGGCGGGCGACAAAATGCTCCGACGCCTGTTGGTGGGCTCGGCGCATTACATCCTGGGCCCCTTCGGGCCCGATACTGAGCTCAGACGCTGGGGGCTCAAGCTGGCCGGACGCGGTGGTCCTCATGGCAACAAAAAGGCAGCAGTTGCTGTCGCCCGTAAGCTCGCCGTTGTGCTGCACCGACTGTGGCTGAGTGGAGACGAGTACGAACCGTTGCGCGCACCTGTAGAGGTTTCAGCAGCATGAACTAACCCGCAACCAGGAGGTCGGTAGGGCGACGCGACCCAACGGTTATCGATCTGACCGCCCGGTCCGGGCGACTGCGAAGGTCACTACGAGCTTCGAGCTCGGCAGCTAGATTGCAGCGCCTCGAATCGGGACGGACCCCAGAATGCACCGGACGACCTGAATCCTCGTCCACCAGAGTGCGAATAGGAGCATGGCGTGCAGATCGATTCTTCGCTGGGCACCACATTGCCCTTGACCGAACTAGGCCTTCTCTTAGAAGTGGCCTGTAAACAGATGATCGTTGCCTATCGCAGATGGGATTTGCGGGTCGCATGACCAACGACGCTCGGCCGGCGTATCGCCGCGTGCTTCTGAAACTGTCCGGCGAGGTGTTGATGGGCTCGGTGGGCTACGGAATCGATCACCGGGTCGCCCACAGCATCGCTGAGCAGATCCGCGAAGCGCGCTCAGCGTGCGACGAAATGGGCATCGTCATCGGCGGTGGGAATATCTTCCGGGGCATAAATGCCAAAGATCTCGGAATCGATCGTGTCACCGCCGACCACATCGGCATGCTGGCAACGGTAATGAACAGCTTGGCGTTGCAGGAGGCCCTCGAGAAGACAGGGCTCGACACCCGTGTCATGTCCGCTCTGCGCATGGACCAGGTGGCCGAGCCCTTCATTCGTCGTCGGGCACTGCGGCATCTACAAAAGGGTCGCGTAGTCATCTTTGCGGCCGGCACCGGTAGCCCGTATTTCTCTACTGATACGGCGGCCGCGCTGCGGGCGCTGGAGATGGGCGCCGATGTATTGATGAAGGGCACCAAGGTCGACGGAGTGTTCACCGCGGATCCAGTCAGTGACCCGAGCGCGCAGCTGATCGAGCGGACCACGTTCGAGGAAGTGCTGAGCCGTCGACTCGGGGTAATGGACTCAGCGGCCGTTGCTCACTGTATGGAGAACGAGCTCCCCATTCTGATCTTCAACATGCGGGAATCCGGTAATATCGTGAGGGCAGTCTGCGGTGAGGCGATCGGATCGTTAATCGCACCCGCGGAGTACTCGCATAGCAACTGAGGGGCTCGAGCGATGACGGAAGATGGCGTCCAGCAGGCGTTACGCGCCGGGCAGCAGCGGATGAACGACGCGTTCGAAGCAATGAGTCGTGAACTACGGACGATTCGGACCGGTCGCGCAAGCACCGCAGTCCTCGACGACGTGCTGGTCGACTACTACGGCACAGCGACGCCGTTGAACCAACTCGCCAGCCTGGCGGCTCCGGAGCCACAGCTGCTCGTTGTGCAGCCCTACGACAGGGGCTCCATCGTCGCCATCGAGAAGGCGATCCTGAAGTCGGACCTGGGGCTGAACCCGAACAACGACGGAACTGTGATCCGCGTGCCGATCCCCGAGCTGACGGAGGAGCGTCGGCACGACTTGGCCAAGAACGTCGGGACGATTGCAGAGCACGGGAAGACGGAGATAAGGCAGATTCGTCGCGACATGAACGACCAGGTCAAGCAGCTCGAGAACGACAAGGAACTCTCAGAGGACGATGCGCACCGCGCGCTCAAGCAGGGTCAAGAGCTGACCGACAGGTTCTGCGAGCGCGTCGAGGAACTGGCCGAGGCCAAGCGACAGGAGCTCCTCACGTTCTGAGGACAGACCTGAGAGACGAACCGCGTCATTTCGACAGCATACGGCTCGGTGTCATGGTATTGGCGGCCGGGAAGGCGATCCGCCTGCGGCCGCTGACAGACGATCGCGCCAAGGCCGTGGTGCCGTTTCTGAACCGACCGCTCCTCGACTATACGCTCGACTGGCTTCGCCGCTGCGGCTTTCGACAGGTCTGGGTCAACCTCCACCACCAGCCGGATTCAATCGCGGGCACGTACGGCGGGCGGGCGTTCGACATGACGATCCGCTACAGCGTCGAGGAACGTCTGCTCGGCACCGCCGGGGGGCCTCGGCGTGTCCTCGATCAGCTCGGTGCGACGACGCTCCTGGTCAATGGGGACACGGTCTCGTCCATGGCTCTCGGCCCGCTACTACATCAGCATCGTAGTGGGGCTCTCGCTACTCTAGGCCTGTACCGTGGGCAATCGGCGCGCGGTTATCCGACCGTAACCGCGACCGATACAGGACGCTTGCTGGCGTTTCCCGGTGATCCGGCGCCGTCGGACGAGCGTACCGTGGAGGGAGTATTCTCCGGCGTGCACCTAGTGGAGCGCGAGGTGTTGGAATCGCTTCCGGTGGGCAAGCCGCTTGGCATGGTCGACCCAGTGTATCGATCGCTGCTGCGCGCCGAGCTCCCGGTGCACGCGCTGCCGCTAGCCGGCAGCTGGTACGAAGCCGGTGATCCGGGCCGCTATATCGATGCTCAGCTCGCGGCCCTGGAACACGGCCACGCGTCGCTCGGGTACGCCCGAGCGACGCGCCTGTTGAGCAGCGGTTACGTGAGCCCCGATACTCACATAGAGAACGTCCGGTTGGAACCGCCCTTTCTGGTCGGCGCTGGAACACGCCTCAAGCACGGCAGCATACTGAGGGGTCTCGTAGCGGCGGATGTTTGTCGCATCGAGGCCGGTAGCCGAGTGACCCATAGCGTGCTCTGGACGGGCGCCAACGTAGGGCCGCGGTGCCGATTGCACCGGGTGGTTGTAATGGATGGGGTAGCGGTACCGCCCGGTACCGAGGCCGAGGAGGCGGTGTTCACGCACGAGGGAATGGTCCCCTTTGGCGCCACGTCGCGGCCGGCCAGCCGTCCATGACGGGTAAAGCGATACTCGCCGATCTCGCGGCCGAGGGCGTGCTGGAGGGTCTGGCGCTACCTACCGGCGCGCACTTGGAGCGCCTCACCGGTCACGCGTCGAGCCGTAGGTTCTTTCGCATGGCCACAGCGGCAGAGTCGAGCGTTCTGGTGGTCTATCCCCCGGACGAGCGCGATGGTGCGGCCCGCTACATGAACACGTCGGAGTTCTTCCGGCGCGCCGGCGTTCGAGTACCGCGGGTGCGATCTGTCGGTGCTCGCGCCTTGCTGGTAGAAGACGGCGGCGACGAACTGCTCGACCAGGCGAAGCCGGGACGACTCATGCGACTGTACCGTCAGGCGGCACGGGCCATCGTACGTTTGCAGCGCCACGGGCGCCGCGCCGTGGCCCCCAACTCGGATCTGCGCCTGGACGCTTCTCGGCTCCGCCGGGAGCTTGATTTCATGGAGCAGCACGCGCTGCGCGGTTGGCTCGGGGTCGGTGGCGGTGGCGGCCGTCGGGCAAGAGCCTATGATCGCCTGGTATCCGAGGTCGAGCGGCAGCCGCTTGCGCTGTGCCATCGTGATTACCACGCGCGCAATCTGCTGGTGACCGGCAACCGGTTAATGGTGCTCGACTTCCAGGATGTCATGCCGGGGCCGCTGCTGTACGACATGGCTTCTCTGGTCTGGGACAACTACTGCGACGTCGACCCGGCCGTAGCGACCGCCACATTGGCGAGTTTCTGGGCAGGCTGCCGCTGCCGGCTCGAAGCCTCTGATGGCGCCGAGATTCCGGCGGGCCCGGCCGGCCTGCCGGCGTCGGCCCGGCAGGCCTTCTGCCTGGTCGGCGTGCAGCGCTGCCTCAAGGCTCTCGGAACATTCGGATACCAGGTGACCATCGCCGGAAATTCCGACTATGCACGCTATGCGCCGCGGACGTGGAAGAACGCCCGCGCCGCCCTGGTGGCGCTGGGTTGGGACGATGTCTTGCGGCAGCTGCAGGATTTCGATCGCCTCACGGCGTGACTTGTACTGAGTCCAACGGTACCGTTCTCCGTCACTACCAATCGCTGACGGAGCCAGCAATTGCCACCGTTCGTCTACGTCGAGGATCTCACCGATCACGTCGATTCGGAGGTGTGTCTCCGTGGCTGGCTCTACAACAAGCGTTCCAGCGGCAAGATCGCATTCATACAGGTGCGCGATGGCACCGGCGTCGTGCAGGTGGTGGCGGTTCGCAGCAAGATCGACGAGGCGCTTTGGGGGCTGATCGATCGACTGGGCCAGGAGTCATCGATCATCGTCACCGGTCGGGTGAAGGCGGACGATCGCGCTCTCGGCGGCGTCGAGATCGGTCTAGCCGACATGGAAGTGCTTCAGCAGGTTCACGACTACCCGATCACCCCCAAGGAGCACGGTATCGAGTTTCTGATGGACCGGCGCCACCTGTGGCTGCGCTCATCAAAGCAACACGCCATCCTGCGTGTTCGCAGCAAGCTCGAGAAGCTGTGCCGCGACTATTTCCATGATCGCGGCTTTACCCTCATCGACAGTCCGGTCTTGACGCCGCTGTCGGTCGAAGGTACGACGAGTCTGTTCGAGACCGACTACTTCGGACGTTCAGCCTTTCTGACGCAGAGCGGACAGCTGTATCAAGAGGCTGGCGCAATGGCGCACGGCAAAGTCTTCTGCTTCGGGCCCACCTTCCGCGCCGAAAAGTCGAAGACGCGCCGTCACTTGACAGAGTTCTGGATGCTCGAGCCGGAGGTCGCGTTCGCCGACCTCGAAGACATCATGGACCTGGCGGAGGACTTCATCGTCACGGTGGTGCAAGGAGCACTGACGGCTTGCGCCAGCGAGCTGGCGACGCTCGAGCGCGACACCCAACGGCTGCAGACCGTGCTCAGCCCTTTCCCGCGCCTCCACTACGACGAGGCGGTGCAGATCCTCCAGGAGGCCGGGGAGGAGTTCGATTGGGGCAGCGACTTCGGCGGCGGCCACGAGACGATCATCTCGGACGCCTACGATCGTCCGGTCTTCATCAACCGATTCCCGGCCAAGATCAAACCTTTCTACATGGAACCGGATGCCGAGCGGCCGGATCTGGTGCTCGGATGCGACATGATCGCCCCAGAGGGCTGCGGAGAGCTGGTCGGCGGCGGCCAGCGAATTCACGATCCGGATCTGCTGGAGTCTCGGTTGCGGGAGCATGGCTTGCCCCTCGAGCCGTACTCCTGGTACATGGACCTGAGACGCTACGGAACGGTGCCGCACTCGGGCTTCGGAATGGGGTTGGAGCGCCTCGTTGCTTGGGTCACCGGCCGGCCGCACCTGCGCGAGACAATTCCGTTCCCACGCATGCTCGGGCGTCTGGAGCCGTGAGCCCGGTCACCTGGGCATCGCGGCTGCTGACAAGTTGCCTGGGTATCGGGTTCGTTTGGCCGCCGGGAACCTGGGGCTCCCTGCTGGGAGTAGCCCTCTTCTGGACGCTGCTCGCCGCTCGACCTGTTGCTGTCCAGGCCGTTGCTACGCTCGTGGTGATCGTTGTCGGTGTGTTGGCCGCAACCCGCGTTAGCCGATCCCTAGCGACGGAAGATCCTTCCGAGGTGGTGGTCGACGAGCTCGCCGGCATGTGGGTCGCTTTGCTGGGCACGAGCGGCTGGGGCTCCGGAGTGCTGGCGTTCTTCCTCTTCCGATTCTTCGATATCGCTAAGCCGTTCCCGGTACGTCAGGCCGAGGCCTTGCCGGCAGGGTGGGGGATCATGGCCGACGATGTGCTTGCTGGCCTTTACGCACTGGCGTTGGTGCACCTGGTGGCGCCATGGTTGCCGATCTGAACACTGTCGACGAGCTCGCCGCGCGCCTAGTGGCGATGCTGACCGCCGGCGGGGAGACGCTCGCGGTAGTGGAGTCGTGCACAGGCGGTGAAGTCGGCGCAGCGCTGACCAGGGTGCCCGGGGCGTCGGTATGCTTCTGGGGATCGGTGGTGGCCTACACTGCCGAAGCGAAGCGCCAGTTGATCGGCGTATCCGCCGACGAGCTTGGTACGCACGGCACGGTGTCGGAGGCCATCACGCGTGGTCTGGCGGGTCGTGTGCGTAACCTCGCACGGAGCTCGTACGGGGCGGCCGTTACTGGTTGGGCCGGGCCGACCACAGATGGTCCTGACCCGGTGGGGACGGCCTACCTGGTGGTTTCGGGAGCCAACCGAGTCCGAGCGCTGCGGTGCGTATACGATGGCGATCGCATCGCCGTGCGCCGAGCCGCCACGGGAGGCCTGTTGCGTTGCCTCATTGAGGAGGTCGTGCGCGATCACGACCCCGCTCGCGTTCAGGAGTAAGCGTTGGGAACAGCCGTCGTCGCGCTTGTCGCGGGGTTCGCTGTCGGCAGCGTGCCGTTCGGGTTTCTCCTGGTGCGCCTGCTTGGTCGAGGGGATATTCGTTCTGTGGGTAGCGGCAACATCGGTGCAACAAACGTCGGCCGCGTGCTCGGCCCGGTTGGTTGGGCGCTGACGCTTGCCGCCGACGCCGGCAAGGGGGCGGCGGGAGTCTTGCTGGGCGGCATGTTGGCGACCGGCGTTCCGGCGGTCGCGGTTGCCGGTGGACTCGGTGCCGTACTGGGCCATTGCTTTACGCCTTGGCTACGGTGGCGCGGTGGCAAAGGGGTGGCGACAATGCTGGGCGCCTTCGGCGTGATGAGCCCGTGGGCCTCCGCGGTCGCGCTGATAGCCTTCGCGCTGGTGGCCGGATGGTCTCGAACGGTATCGCTGGCGTCGCTCAGCGCCGCGCTGTTGCTGCCGATCGGCGGCCTCGTGACGGGTGAGCCGACGGCGGTAGTGGTGGGTGCGGTGCTGGTGGCGGCCGTCGTTGTCGTGCGCCACGCTGACAACATCGCTCGGCTCCGCGCCGGCAACGAGGCTCGGGCCGGGAGCGAACGACCATGACCGGGTCACCGGTGCCGCAGGCCACGTCGGTCGCGGTGGTGGGCGCCGGGTCGTGGGGCACGGCGCTGGCGATTCACACTGCCTCTGCGGGACACGATGTCGTCCTCTGGGGTCACGACCCCAGCAAGGTGGCACGCATGCGCGAGGAGCGCGAGAACGCCGTCTACTTGGCGGGTATTCCCTTCCCGGAAACAATGCGCGTGACTGCGGTAGCCGAGGAAGCGTTGGGTGGCGCGAGACTCGTGATCAGCGCGGTTCCCTCCCGCTTTCTGCGTGACGTGTGGGTAAGTCTGGGGGCGTGTGTCGAGGCCGGGGCACACCTGATATCGGCTACGAAGGGAATCGAAGAAGACAGTGGCCTGCGTATGACGCAGTTGTTGCAGGAGGTGGTCCCGGTCTCCGTGCGGTCTCTTTCCTCGTTGTCGGGACCCTCGTTCGCGCGCGAGTTGGCCGAAGGCCAGCCTACGGCAGTGACCCTCGGTTGTGCCGATGCGGCAGCCGCCGAGGACGTCCAGACCGCCCTTAGCTACGGTCCGCTGCGCGTCTACCGCAACGCTGACATCGTCGGAGTGGAGATCGCCGGCGCACTGAAGAATGTGATCGCCGTGGCCGCAGGGATCGTCGCCGGCCTTGGGCTCGGTGCCAACAGCAGCGCCGCCTTGATATGTCGGGGTCTGAAAGAAATGACGACGCTTGCTCTGGAGCTCGGTGGGCGGGCCGAGACAATGATGGGGCTGGCAGGTCTCGGGGATCTCGTGCTCACCTGCAACGGGCCGTTGAGCCGCAATCGCGGTGTCGGGGTGGCTATCGGTCGCGGCCAGTCCCTCGATGAGGCGACACGGGACATGACGATGGTGGCCGAAGGGGTCGCCACAACGCGCTCAGTGCGTCAGATCGCCCGACGCCACGGGGTGGAGATGCCGATCGCCGAGCAAGTCTATCGAGTGCTCTACGGCGGCAAGGCGGCGAGACAGGCTATCGATGAGTTGCTAGCACGAGCCTTGGTCGAGGAGTGGGGCTAGGCGCGCCGTCAGGCCAACGGAGCACCCGGGCGTACGCAGTCCTCTGGTCCCTCCACGCACCGGGCATGCTACGATCTCGGTGATCGCCATGTGGGGGGCTATCAGGTTCTGAACGTACTCTGGTTGGGGGACGCGCATGCTCCGGAGCATCGCTCTTGCACTGCTGATCGCTAGCTCCGGTGTGCCGTCAGTCGCGGCCCAGCGAGCCATCGATCCGTTGATCGCCAACAGCGAGGATCCGACCGAGCTGCAGCAGCTGGCGGTTCAGTTCATAGCCAGCAACCAGATCCGCCAGGCGTTGGTGGCTCTCCGCAAGTCGGTGGGTATCTACGCGGAAAACGCCGAGTCGCGGATGTGGTTGGGGGTCGTCTACACGCAGCTCGACGAGTTCGAGTCGGCCGAGGCGGAGTTTCGCTCCGCCTTGCAGATCAACCCGCAGCTGACCGAGGCGCATAACTGGTTCGGTGTCCACTGGGTTCGGCGTGGCGACATGGCGCGTGCCGTCGAGCACTATCGGGCTGCTCTGGACGACCCGGTCTACCCTCGCATCTCACGCGCTCGTGTGCTGGTAAACTTGGGCAACGTCTACTTGCGACAGGGCGACGTTGAAGCAGCCATCCCGGCCCTCAGCGAGGCGACGCGCGTCGCGGTCCCGTCGAACGATCCGTTGTATCCGCTCATGCACATGTCGCTTGCCGAGGCGTTGATCAAGAACGGACGGCCACAGGAGGCGCTCGGGGCGCTGGAGAGCCTGGGAGTTGTACCGTCGACGCCGCGGGGCGAGCTACTGCGAGGCCTGGCGCATCGAGATCTCGGCACCAGCGAACAGGCGGTCGATCATTTGCAACAGGTGCTCCGACTGGCACCGGGCAGTGCTCTGGCCGATCAGGCGCTGGAGATCCTACGACAGCTACAACACTCGGGATCTAGTATAGTGTATCGTAAATAGCTTTACATTAGATGAAGACCATTGTATTGTGCTTCGCATGGCCACAAAAGCAGAACCGATAGCGCTCGCGGACAAGGATCGAGACGTTCTGGAAGCCTGGCTCCGAGCCCCCAGCACACCACAGTCAGTAGCGACTCGTGCCGGGATCATCCTGCTGGCGGCAGATGGCGAGTCCAATAGCGGGATTGCTGATCAGCTCGGCATCAGCCGGCCGACTGTGATCATGTGGAGAAGGCGGTTCGAGAAAGCAGGTCCCGTGGCGCTGGGGCAGACCAGGCCGGGACGTGGACGACCCCGGTCCATCTCCCGGGACAAGATCAAACAGATCGTCGAAGCAACGTTGCACACCAAGCCACCCAACGCCACTCATTGGTCGTGCCGAACGATGGCCAAGGCGCAAGGGGTCAGTGCCGCCACGGTCCAGCGGATCTGGGACGCTCACGGACTCAAGCCTCACTTGGTCAAGACGTTCAAGCTCTCCAAGGATCCCCACTTCGTGGACAAGCTCACCGACGTGGTCGGCCTGTACATGAATCCGCCAGATCGGGCTGTAGTGCTGTGCGTGGATGAGAAGTCTCAGATTCAGGCTTTGGACCGCACGCAGCCGTCGTTGCCGCTCAAGAAGGGCCGTGCCGGAACCATGCCCACGACTACAAGCGCCACGGTACGACGAGCCTTTTCGCCGCCCTGAACATGCTGGACGGAACCGTCATCGGTCAGTGTCTGCCGCGTCATCGGCATCAAGAGTTCTTGAAGTTCCTACGCAAGCTCGACCGCGAGTTCCCCCAGGAACTAGATCTGCATCTGATCGTTGACAACTACGGCACCCACACGCACCCCAATGTGAAGAAGTGGTTGTCTCGGCATCGTCGCTTTTACCTGCACTTCATTCCAACAAGCTCCTCGTGGCTGAACCTGGTGGAGCGCTGGTTCGCTGAGCTGACAACAAAAAGCGTCCGACGAGCTGCGTTTCCTTCCGTCCAAGCACTCATCCAAAACATCGAGAACTTCATTGCCAACTACAACGACGATCCCAAGCCCTATGTTTGGAGTGCTTCCGCCCAGCAGATCATCGACAAAGTTAATCGCTGTAAAGCCATTTTAGAGACGCTACACTAGCAGGCCGTGGACGGTGGCCAACTTCCTGATTCGCTCGCTGAGCAATAGCCGCGTCCGGTTGGCGTCGGCACTGGGACGGCTGCTCCCCGGCGGGCTGCTCGCGGAGCGTGACCTCGAGGCCCTGGAAGAAGCGCTCATCGGTGCCGACGTTGCAGCCGACACCGTCGATGAACTGCTACAGGTAGTTCGCGGCGCTGGCACTGATCCGGGCGCCGCCCGGGCGGTGCTCGTGGAGGCAATGGTCGAGTTGCTCGCGGCCGCCGAGAGCGATCCACCGGAACGGCAGCCGTGGCCGCTGATCGTCCTTCTGGTCGGGGTCAACGGGTCGGGCAAGACGACTACCGCTGCCAAGCTGGCGTGCTGGTATCAAGCTCGAGGGCAAACGCCTATCCTGGGCGCCGCAGACACGTTCCGGGCTGCGGCAGTCGAGCAGCTGCAGACTTGGGGTTGCCGGCTCGACGTGAGGGTCATTGCTCACCCGCACGGTGGCGATCCGGCAGCGGTGGCGTTCGACACCTGCGAGGCGGTGGTGGCACGGAAGGCCGATGTCGGCATCATCGACACCGCCGGCCGACTGCAGACGCACGACAACTTGATGTCCGAGCTCGACAAGATCCGACGCGTTGCGGCACGGGTTGTGGAGGATGCGCCACACGAGACCTTCCTGGTGCTCGATGGCACGACGGGTCAGAACGGTCTCCGACAAGCCGAGCAGTTTCTCCGTTACGCCGACGTCACCGGCCTCGTGCTCGCCAAGCTCGACGGCACCGCCAAGGGAGGGGTGGCCCTGACCATCGCGCGCCGGCTGGCACTACCGATACGGTTTGTAGGAACGGGCGAAGGGGCCGAGGATCTCGCGAGTTTCGACGCCGCCGGTTATGTTGAAGCGCTGATCGGAGAGACCGACGGATGAGCAATCGACCGGCTAGCCACGACGAAATGCACCTGATCCATATTCAGGAGTGTCTCGATCTGGCGGTCAAAGCGCGTGGCGACACTGGCTCGAATCCACTCGTAGGCGCCGTGCTGGTCACCAACGGTGAGGTCATCGGCCGCGGGTATCACCGGCGCAGTGGCGATCCGCACGCCGAGCAGGTGGCCCTGGCACAGGCCGGCAATGCGGCGCGCGGCGCGACGCTGTACACCAATGTAGAACCTTGCTGCCACCAGGGGCGCACCCCACCGTGCGTAGAAGCGATCATTGCGGCCGGCGTGCGCGCTGTCGTGGCATCGCACGGCGATCCCGACGAGCGTGTCGACGGCCGCGGCTTCGAGGCGCTGCGGGGCGCTGGAGTGGAGGTCTTGATTGGGCCGTTGGCGACCGAGGCTGCCGAGCTCAACGCCGGCTACCTGAAGCTCAAGCGCACCGGTAGACCTCTGGTCATTGCCAAGGCGGCCTTGTCGCTTGACGGCCGTATGGCCACCAGCAGCAGAGGCTCCCAGTGGATCACCGGCGAGGAGGCACGGAACTTCGCTCACCAGGTGCGCGGCACTGTTGACGCCGTCGTCGTCGGAATCGGGACATTGCTCGCGGACGATCCGCGACTCACCGCGCGTGCGCCGGGCGCCCATCAGCCTCGCTATCGTGTCGTCGTAGATGGACGGCTCGATACGCCGCCCGACGCACGGCTCCTGCAGGAGAAAGCCGGCGTGCCGCTGGTGGTTACCACCTCGGCGGGCGATGCCAAGTTGCGCCGACGTCTGGTGGCCAGCGGGGCTCAGGTCGTCGGCGCCCAGGCGACATCCAGCGGCCGTGTCGATCTCGATGACATGCTGGCTCGACTCGGTGAGCTCGATGTGGCGTCGGTGTTGATGGAGGGCGGTAGCGCCCTGCTAACCAACGCTTTCGAGCTTGGTATAATCGACAAGGTGATGCTGTTTTACGCTCCGCTGTTGATCGGCGGGCAAGAGGCGCTCCCGCTCTGGGGCGGCGACGGCATCGCGGAGCTCGCCTCAGCGCCTCGGGTGCAGCGAGTTCGCCTGCACCGGCTCGGTCCCGATTGGGCCGTAGAAGGGTATCTCCAGCCCCCCGAACCGCCTGCTTAGCAGGCCGTGGATCTCATCCTTCGTTTCGTCGGCGCCAGCGACTTGCACGGCGCTTGGAGCCTCATCGTCATGTTCACCGGTCTGGTCGAGGAGGTCGGCGCCGTGGTTGGCGTCGACGCGCTCGCACGAAGCTCGCGCCTTCGCATCGCGGCGAAGGGCGTGCTCGCCGAGCTCGAGCAGGGAGACAGCATCGCGGTCGACGGCGTGTGCCTGACGGCGCTCGATATCGATGGCGACGCTTTCTCGGCGGATGTCTCGCCCGAAACGATCGCCCGCAGCAACGTAGCACTCTACCGGATCGGAACTGCCGTGAATCTCGAACGCCCGTTGTGCGTGGGGCAGCGTCTCGGCGGACACTTTGTCCAGGGCCACGTCGATGGTGTGACCCGCGTCGTGCGGACGCTCGAGGAGGAGGACTTTCTGCGCGTTACGTTCGAAATCCCCGTCGGGCTGCGCGCCTACCTCGTGCCGAAAGGCTCGGTGTCGGTAAACGGGGTATCGTTGACCGTTGCCAGCATCGAAGATCGCTCGTTCGATGTACAACTGGTACCGCATACGCTCGAGCAGACCAACCTCACCGCCGAGGACCGCTGCGAGACGCTCAACCTCGAAGTCGACATCCTGGGAAAATACGTTGCCCAACTGCTTAACCATGAACACGAAGTCGGCCTTACTGCCGAGGGCCCTGAAGGCCCCGGTGCCGGCTGACGGGAAGACTCCACCATGCCCTTTGCGAAGATAGAAGAGGCGATCGCCGACATCCGTGCCGGTCGCATGGTGGTCGTCGTCGACGATGAGGATCGGGAGAATGAGGGCGATCTGACCATCGCCGCTCAGAAGGTCACGCCGGAGGCGATCAACTTCATGGCCAAGCATGGTCGCGGGCTGATCTGCCTTCCTATGACTCGTCAGCGCCTCGCGGAGCTCGAGATCCCGCTCATGGTGTCGGAGAACTCCTCGCGCTTTAACACGGCATTCTGCGTGTCGATCGAGGCGAGGCGCGGAGTGTCGACGGGGATATCCGCCGCTGATCGTAGCGCCACCGTGCTTACTGCGATTCAGCCGGACACGACGTCGGATGACTTGGCGCGCCCGGGTCATATGTTTCCGCTGCGCGCCGTGGACGGCGGCGTGCTGCAGCGCGCCGGCCAGACCGAGGCCGCCGTCGACTTGGCGCGAATCGCTGGGCTCTACCCGGCGGGTGTCATCTGCGAAGTGATGAACGAGGACGGCACCATGGCGCGTGTCCCCGACCTCGAGCGTTTCGCCGAGTTACACGGCATCAAGGTAGTGGCCATCGCTGACCTTATTCAGTATCGGTTGCAGACCGAGCGATTCGTGAAGAGGGTGGCGGCTCCGGAGTTGCCCACCCGGCACGGCGACTTTCGCATTTACGCCTACGAGAACGAGCTTGATGGCAAGGAGCACGTGGCGTTGGTGATGGGTGACGTAGGCACTCCCGAGCCGGTTCTGGTCCGGGTGCATTCCGAGTGCCTGACCGGAGATGTGTTCGGGTCCGTGCGGTGCGACTGCGGTGAGCAACTGGATTTCGCCATGCGACTCATCGCTCAGGAGGGCCGGGGCATTGTCATCTACCTGCGCCAGGAAGGCCGCGGGATCGGGCTACACAACAAGCTCCGGGCCTATGAGCTCCAGGACGAAGGCGCCGATACGGTTGAGGCCAATGAAGCACTTGGCTTCAAACCGGATCAGCGCGAATACGGCATTGGCGCTCAGATGCTGACCGATCTAGGCGCTTCGAAGCTGCGTGTGATGACCAACAACCCACGAAAGTTCGTGGGGCTGTCGGGGTACGGCCTGGAAGTCGTTGAACGGGTACCCATCGAGATCCCTCCGCGCTCTGAGCTGACGCGCCGTTATCTCAAGACCAAGAAAGACAAGCTCGGCCACCGGCTCGAGTCTGTCTGAGACTCGGAGACCCACAGACGCATGTTCGAGCAGCTCACTGAACGCCTGCAGGGGACACTGCGCAAGCTCCGCGGCACCGTCAAGATCGATGAGGAGAGCTTCGCAGAGGTAGCGCGTGATCTCCGACTGGCGCTGCTCGAGGCCGACGTCCACTTCGGCGTTGTCAACCAGTTCCTGGCGCGCGTCAAGGACAAGGCGCTGGGCGAGGAGGTGACGGGCTCGCTGTCGCCAGGCCAACAGGTGATAAAGATCGTCCATGAGGAGCTCATCGAGCTGCTCGGAGGGGCGCCGCAGCAGCTGCGATTGCACGGCCCGACGCCGCATGTGCTCATGGTTGTTGGCCTGCAAGGTACGGGTAAGACGACTACGGTCGCCAAGCTGGGGAACTGGCTGCGCTCGAGAGGCCGATCGCCACACTTGGTAAGCGTCGATGTGCATCGGCCAGCGGCGCGCGACCAGCTGCGCATTCTTGGCGAGAGCGCCAGCTTGCACGTCTACGACGGGGACGAATCGACGGCAGTCGACCTGGCGGGAGCGGCGCTCGCGGCGGCGCGCCGCCGCGGCGACGACGTTCTGCTGGTGGATACCGCCGGCCGCCTTCACATCGATGCCGAGATGATGTCGGAGGCCAAGGACATTGCGCGCACGGTGAGCCCGGAGAGCGTGCTCTATGTCGCCGATGCGATGGCTGGCCAGGATGCCGTCCAGGCTGCGACGGCGTTCGGTAAGGCGCTGGAGCTCGACGGCCACGTGTTGACCAAGCTCGATGGCGACGCGCGAGGAGGCGTTTCTCTATCGGTGGTGGCGGTCACGGGGTTGCCGATCTTTTTCGCCGGGATGGGCGAGGGGATCGAGGACTTCGAGATCTTCCACCCGGATCGCATAGCCTCGCGCATCCTCGGTATGGGGGACGTGCTGACGCTCATCGAGAAGGTACAGCAGAATGTCGACGTCGAAGCGGCTGCGAATATGGAGAAGCGTGCCCGGCGTGGCGACCTCAACCTCGAGGACTTCCAGCAGCAACTTTCTCAGATTCGTAAGATGGGGCCGTTGTCGCAGCTGCTCGAGATGCTTCCAGGGGCGAGCTCGACACCGGGCCTGAAGCAGATGGCACCCGACGAGGACGAGCTGCGCAAGATCCAAGCGATCATCGATTCGATGACCGTGCAAGAGCGGAGGCGACCGCAGATCATCAGCCGCAGCCGCAAGCTGAGGATAGCGGCAGGCAGCGGTAGGGGCGTACCAGACGTCAATCGATTGCTCAAACGATTCGCCCAGACGAAGAAGATGATGAAGAAGCTCGGCAAGAAGGGTCGAGGCGGGATGCGTTGGGCGAACCTGCCGGGCCTGTGATCCGAAGATCGCGTAGGCTCGGGCTACAACCTGTGAGAGGAGGAACATCGTGCTGATGATTCGCTTGCGCCGTACGGGCGCCAAGAAGGATCCGCACTATCGGGTCGTTGTTGCCGACCGAGCGGCGGGCCGTGATGGCGCGTTCTTGGAGATCCTGGGGCATTATCATCCGCGCCAGCGGCCGGCCGAAGTCTTCTTCAACATGGAACGGACTGAAACTTGGCTTGGCCAAGGTGCCCGCATGAGCGACACCGTGCGCAGTCTCTACCGGCGCGCCAAAAGAGGTCCCATGGAGGAGGTGCCTGAGGCGCCCCCGCCCGCGGCTCCGAGCGACGCGGAGCTCGAAGCGGCGGCAGAAGTAGAGACAGCTGACGTGAGCGCCGACCCCGAGGGCGACACCGCTGCTCTGGAGGCGGCCGATGAAGCTGATGCCGAGCCGGCAGCGGACGCGGCGGAAGGCGAGGTAGAGGGCGACGCCTCGGCGGATGAGGAGGATGAGGGAGAGCCGAACGAGGGCTGAGTACCAAAGCCGGCGCAGCGGCCTGATCGCCACCACCACGAACTGACGGACAACGCTGAAGAAGAGGTGCGATCGATGAATCTCAAGCAGATGATCGAAGAGGTAGCACGCGCCCTCGTCGACAACCCGGACGACGTAGTCGTCACAGAGGTCCAGGGTGAGCAGACGACGGTGCTGGAGCTCCGAGTGGCGCAGGGCGACCTCGGCAAGGTAATCGGCAAACAGGGTCGCACGGCACGTGCCATGCGCACGCTGCTTGCTGCCGCTGGCATGAAGCACGAGATGCGGGCAGTGCTCGAGATCCTCGAATAGGCACGATGGGCGGCGAGCCCGATCTTGTTCGGGTAGGGCGAGTGGTCAAGCCCCACGGCATACGGGGTGAGCTCGTGATCGCTCCTCTCGGCGACACGTTGGGCTCGCTCTCGCCGTCAATCCCGATCTGGGTCGGGCGACCGAACCCCTACCGAATCGGATCCGTGCGCTCGCACCAGGGCCGCTTGCTGGTGACGCTCGATGGCTGCGACGATCGCGATGGCGCCGAGCGCCTCCGGGGGGCGGACGTGCAGGTGAAACGCGATCGGCTGGCCGAGCTGCCCGACGGCGAGTGGTATGTCGACGACCTGGTTGGGTACCGTGTCGAGGATGCGGTCGGCGGCGGCACGGGACGGGTGACGGCCGTCATAGAGGGCACTCACGACATGCTCGAGGTGGCGTGGGACGGCGAAACCGTCCTCGTTCCGATGGTGAGGGAGTGGCTCGTCAGCACCGATCCCGCTGCTCGACATATCGTCGTGCGGCTGCCCGACGGCCTGCTCGAGGCCAATGGCCCGAAGCGTCAGGGCTGAGATGAGCCATCGGTTCGACATCATTACGATTTTCCCGGAAATGTTCCCGGGCCCGCTCGCTGCTGGGATCATCGGCAAGGCCAACGATCGAGGCCTGTTCTCGATCCAAGCCCACGACCTGCGCGACTTCGCTGACCCACCGCATCGCCAGGTCGACGACGAGCCGTTCGGTGGCGGTGCCGGAATGGTCTACAAACCGGAGCCGCTCTACCGCGCCCTCGATCATGTCGCCGCCAGCGTTCGTTCGAGCAAGCTCGAACCGGGCCTGGTGGCGTTGCTCACCCCACAGGGACGGCGGCTCGATCACGGTCTGGCGCAGGAGCTTGCAGTGGCTCGTCAGCTCACTCTGGTCTGCGGTCGTTACAAGGGGGTCGACGAGCGTGTACGCCAGCATCGCGTCGATCTCGAGCTATCGATTGGCGACTATGTGCTCACCGGCGGGGAACTGGCTGCTATGGTGCTCATCGAGTGCGTCGTACGGTTGATACCGAGCGCGCTCGGCGATCCGGACTCGGCACGGCACGACTCGTTCGTTGATGGACTTCTCGATCACCCGCACTACACGCGACCGGCGGAGTACGCCGGGCGGCGGGTGCCCGAGGTGCTGGGGTCGGGAAATCACGCCGCTGTCGAGCGCTGGAGGCGCCGGGAGGCTCTCCGCAACACGGCGTTGAAGCGGCCCGATCTGCTCGACGGGATAGAGCTCGATGGCGAGGATCGGCGCTTCGTCGATGCGCTGCTACGCGGCGCCGAGAGCGACCGCGAGAAAGAGCCTACTGAGGTACAATAGCGCCCGACGCGCCGGGCAGCGCGGCCTTCATTCGACCGACCGGCGCAGGAGCGGGTGACAGATGACAATGGAACTACTGAACGCCGTCGATGCCCCCTACATGCGCGACGATCGGCCGGAGTTCGCCGCTGGCGACACGGTCAAGGTGCACTTGCGTGTGATCGAGGGGAACAAGCAACGAATCCAGGTATTCGAAGGGGTGGTGATCGGCCGCCGCGGTAGCCGCACGAACGCCACCTTTACCGTGCGCAAGATCTCCTCGGGTATCGGCGTCGAGCGCATCTTTCCGCTGCACTCGCCGAACGTCGAGAAGATCGAGGTGGTTCGGTTGGGCAAGGTGCGTCGTGCCAAGCTCTACTACCTCCGCGAGCTGCGTGGCAAGGCGACTCGGATCAAGGAAAAGCGTATCCGCTGAGCCCATGCCGCAACAGGTTGTGGCGATGGAGCCGTTCGAAGCGGACCTACAGCGACGCGGGGCGGAACACGTCGCGGGGATCGACGAGGTAGGTCGCGGTGCCCTGTTCGGCCCTGTGCTGGCTGCCGCGGTGGTACTGGATCCGGAAGGCCCGGTGGCCGGCCTGAACGACTCCAAGCAGCTTAGTGCCGCCCAACGGCTCGAGCTGTTCATCCAACTGCAGGAGCATGCGGTTGACTGGGCGATAGGCTTGGCGTCGGCGGCCGAGATCGACCAGATCAACATCCTGCGCGCTTCGCGGCTCGCCATGGTGAGGGCAGTACGTGGGCTGCGAAGGCGCCCCGATCATCTGCTGATCGACGCCATGGAGCTTGACGCCCTCGATATTCCGCAAACCCCGATCATCAAGGGCGACGCGCGGTGCTGCTCGATCGCCGCCGCATCCATAGTCGCCAAGTGTGTGCGTGACGATCTTATCCGGCAGTATGGCAAGAGCATTCGTGGTTACGGGCTGACTCGCAACATGGGATACGCCACTGCTGAGCATCGCGCTGCGATCATGAGCCGGGGGTTTTCTGAGGTGCATCGGATCCAGGCTTGCCCCATCTCGACCCAGCAATCGCACGTTCCGGGTGCAGGGGACGCTACCCTTTTAGTGTGCTGTAGCAGAGGTTCGTTGCGTATCGTGGCAAGCGCAACCGAGTCGGATCCAGGCTTGCCGCATCTCGACCCAGCAATACGCAACGGATCACTGACTCAGGACACTAGCCGGCCGTGGTGGTGGTGTAGCGGCCGTGGTTACGGCGCTGAGGAGCCACCGCTCAGCGCATCGGGAGAGAGAGAGCTTGCTGCAGATATTGAGATCACGCGTCGCGGAGGCGATCCGTGTTGCGGTGGCCGATGTTACCGGTGAGCAGATCGAGCTGCCGGTGGTCGAGGATCCGCCTCGGCCCGAGGTAGGCGACCTGGCGTGTGCCATCGCTCTGCAGCTGTCCAAGAAGCTGGGCCGCAACCCACGCGAGCTAGCGCAACAACTCGTCGAGCGCCTGGAGGCGACTGCCGTTGCCGGTGTGTTGTCATGGAGCATCGCCGGGCCCGGATTTCTCAATGCCCGCTTCGATCGTGGGGCTGCCCTCCTAACACTCATCGACGGCCTCGGCAGCGATGTGCCGGAGGCGCGTCGCGAGAAGGTCTTGATCGAGCACACCAGCGTCAACCCCAACAAGGCGGCGCACGTCGGACACCTCCGGAACGCGTGTATGGGCGACACGCTGGCGAAGATCTGCGCGGCGGTCGGACACCCCATCGAGGTCCACAACTACATCGACGATACGGGCGTGCAGGTTGCCGACGTCGTGATCGGTTTCCTCGACGTGCGTGGCTTGTCACCCGATGAGGTCCGTGAGCTTCCCGAGCCCTTCGACTACCTCTGCTGGGACCTGTATACGGAGGTGAGCGCTCGCCTGCAGGAAGACGAAGGGCTAGCCGAGAGACGCCGCGAGGTACTGCTGGCGCTGGAGGAGGGCGACAGCGTCGAGGCCGAGATGGGTCGCGTAGTCTCGGAGCGCGTCGTCACGCGCCACCTGCTCACCATGGGGCGACTGGGGATCGAGTACGACCTGTTGGTAAAGGAGGGCGACATCCTGGAGCTCGATCTATGGTCGGAGGCGTTCGAGCGCCTCAAGTCGAGCCCTCAAGTTGTCTACGTAGAGGAGGGTAAGCACGCCGGCTGCTGGGTGATCCGTCTGAGCGGCACGGAGGGCTTCGAGCAGCTCGAGGAGGCCGACAAGGTTCTGGTGCGCTCCAACGGCACGGCCACGTACGTGGCCAAGGACATCGCCCACCACTTCTGGAAGTACGGGCTGCTGGAACGAGACTTCAACTACGAGATCGTGCCCGGAAGCCGCCCTAAGCGCGACGGCGACCGAGTGTGGCGCACGACGTCGGACGCGGGGCTGGAGGCGCGATTCGGTCGCGCCGACCGGGCCATCTCGGTCATCGACGTTCGGCAATCGTACCTGCAGTCGATCGTCGAGCAGGCCTTCTATCTGATCGGCGAGGATGCGGCCGGCGATAGCTTCACGCACTTCGACTACGAGATGGTGGCACTATCGCCGCGAACGGCCAAAGCGCTCGGTATTCCGATCGTAGCGCCTGAGCCCGGAGCGGGCGGCGAAGATCGGCAATTCATCGAGATGTCCGGTCGGCGCGGATACGGGGTCAAGGCGGACGATCTGCTCGATGGGCTGGTGCGTCGCGCTACCGCGGAGGTGGCTAGCCGCAACGAGCACCTCGCGCCGGATGCGCAGGCAGCTCTCGGCGCCCAGATTGCCATCGGGGCGGCCCGTTACTTACTGCTCCGATACGCGCGGAACACGGTTATCGTCTTTGACCTCAACGAGGCACTGAACTTCGAGGGTGAGACCGGGCCGTATATCCAGTATGCGGCGGTGCGCGCGGCGCGAATCTTCGACAAGCTCTCGGAGCGACTGGGTACGGACGTGTCCGAGGCACTCGAAGCAGCGTTGAGGGGCGACGAGAGCGCGCTGCCCATCGATCGCGCCGCTATCGGTGCACGCCTACAGGCGGACGACGGGCAGCTCTGGGGCCTGGTGCTTGCCCTGGGCGGCTACAGGGAGGTGTTGAGCCAGACAGCGAGCTCGCTTGAGATCTCGAGCCTGGCGCGCTACGCCTTTACCCTGGCGCAGCACTTCAGCCGCTTTTACCACGGCTACCCGATCCTGCAGGCCAACGACGAGGACGACCGCGCGCTCCGCGTTCTGGTTGCCTACGCCTTCCAGAAGCGATTGTCCGCGATCCTCCACCTGCTCGGGATTCCGCTCCCCGAGCGCATGTAGCCCGTATATGCGGGGTCGCGATGACGGGGCTCTCGAAGGCCGCCAACGTGCGGGTTGGCGGGCTAAGGCGCACGTTACTCGCGCCAGGCGATAGCGTAACCTCGGAGCAGGGCGCGATCCGCTCCCGACGCTCCGGATCTCGGGACGCGCTCGGGTCTGCCGCTCCGGACGACGCGAAACCACCCCTGAAAACGAGAGCTCGAGAGTGAATAAGCGTAGGCACCCCATCCGGCCGCGAGCCTTCCTGGTTTCTCTTCTGGTAATCGCGAGTCTGGCGGCCGCGCCGATCTCGCGAGCGGCAGACGTTGTGGCCATCGTCCACGTCGACACGCCGCTCGGTAGCTTCGAGCTCGAGCTGTTCCCAGACGTCGCCCCGGTGACCGTCGCCAACTTCCTCGAGTACGTCACCGACGGCGATTTCACCGACTCCTTTATCCACCGCAGCGTGCCTGGGTTCGTGATCCAGGGTGGGGGATTCACCTTCAACGCCGATGCCATCACGGGCGAGGTGGCGCAGGCTCCACCGATCGTGAACGAGTTCAACCGCTCCAACCTGCGGGGAACCATTGCCATGGCGAAGGTGGGTGGCGACCCGAACAACGCCACCAGCCAGTGGTTCATCAACCTGGCCAACAACGCGTCCGCCCTCGATGGGCAGAACGGCGGCTTCACCGTCTTCGGCCGAGTGATAGGTTCCGGCATGGCGGTGGTCGACGCGATCGCGGCGGTTCCGATCTTCAACGCGGGCGGGGTTTTCTCCGATTTGCCGCTGATCAACTACACGGCGCCGAACGAGATCCGCCGGGAGAACCTTGTCTTCACCACGCTTTCGGCCTCTGACGTGACGGCGATCACCCCTTCCGTGCTGTTGAGCCGTAGTCGCGACCGGCGCTGGTTCTCGTACAAGCTCCGCTTCGATGGCGACGCGGTGGAGATCGAGCAGAAGGGGTCAGTTCGCCTGACCCGGGATGCGGCGTTCAAAACCGTCTCGCGCAGCGACTTCGACGGTGATGGCGAGCCCGACGTGTTGCTCCGCGAGATGGCCGCGCCATCGCGTGGATCGGCCGGCGCCGTAGGTACGGCAATCGCTGGAGGCACGGTAGCCGCCGGCCGGTGGCGCCTGGCGACCCTGGTTGGTAGGAAGGTGATCTCCGACGGTGCTGTCGACCTCACCGCCGATGCTGACTTCAAGTTGATCTCGACCGCTGATTTCGACGGCGATGGCCGGGCCGACGTGCTGCTACGCAACGCCGTCGATGGCCGCTGGCGGCTCTATCTGCTCGAGGCCCAGACGGTGAAGTCGGAGCTTGCCCTCGACTTGAGCACCAGCCTGACCGACACACCTCGTGGGCACCGCCGACTTCAACAACGACGGCCGCGCCGACGTGCTGGTGCGACGCGCCAACGGTACGTGGCTGCTGTACGTGCTCGACAGCGACGGCGGATCGACCCTGCACAAGCCGAAGATCGCCAGGAGCCAGAAGTTCACCGTCCAGGCCTTGGCCGACTTCGACGGCGACGGTTTCACCGACGTGCTGGTGCGTCATGCCGGTGGCAAGTGGCTCCTCTACCTGCTCGACGGAGCGAAAGTCCGTCGGAAGGGCGACCCGGGGATTTCGGCGGATACCGACTTCACCCTGCAGTCACACGCCGATTTCAGCGGCGACGGCAAGGCCGATGCACTGTTGCGAAACGTGGATGGCACCTGGTTCCTCTACTCGCTGGACGGCCGGACGATCCTGAGCGAAGGGGCGCTCGCCATGAGTACCGACCTTGGCTTCCAGATTGTCTCGATCGCCGATTTCAACGGCGACGGCAAAGCCGATGCGCTGCTGCGCCACACCGATGGCGGCTGGATGCTGTACGCGCTCGACGGCGACGGCCCCGCGGTTATCGCCAGCGGCGTCCCGAAGCTGATGGGAGACACGGGCTGGGTGCCGCAGGGCGATTGAGTCGCGAGACGCACGCAACCAGCTCAATGTGGCCGCGTTGTGCGCCGCGAGCGGCCCCTGCTAGCATGAAACTAGGCGCGTCTTTTCTCTGAGCACCATGAGCCGATCTGCCCATCTTCTCAGACCATTTCTCGGGGCCCTTGCGCTCGCCGTCGTGGCTGGCGGCCCGGCGCTGGGATCGGCGCCGCGAGCGCAGGCAAGCGCGGCGACGACACCCGAGCTGATGAGTTTCTCGGAGGTCCGCGTTGGCATGGTGGGCACCGGGTATACGGTCGTGCGTGGTACGGAGCCCGAGAGCTTCAGCGCCGAGGTGCTCGGTGTGCTGCACAACGTGTTCCCGAAGCACGATCTGATCGTCGCGCGGCTCACCGGGCTGGGTCTCGAGCACGCTGGCGTGCTGGCTGGGATGAGCGGCAGTCCGGTGTACATCGACGGCCGCCTCCTGGGCGCCGTGGCCTATCGGCTGGTGAACTTCGGGCACGAGGCGGTCGCCGGGATCGTGTCCATCGAAGAAATGTTGCAGGTGTCGGCGCTCGAATCCGGCGGCCCGGGGACGTCGGTGGCAGTGGATGTCTCGCCGGAGCTTGTCTTGCAGGCTGCGGCCGATCTGTTGACCGGCGCGGGCAGTGCCGAGGCGCTGCTGCCGCTACACGGTGCCATGCAAGGGGTACGGCCGATCTCGACACCGATCGCCATCGGGGGATTGGCGCCGACGCTCGTCGGGCGCCTCGCTCCGCTGTTTGATTTGCTCGGGTGGACGCCCACGCTTGGCGGAACCGCCGGTTCGATGGAGATCGAGGCCAATCTCGAGCCCGGCGGCATGGTTGCCGTTCAACTCGTCCGAGGGGACATCAACATCACCGCTTCCGGGACGGTTACCTATCGCGATGGAGATCGGCTCCTCGCTTTTGGACACCCGTTCCTGCACGGGGGCAACGTCGATTTTCCGATGGTCGCGGCGCAGGTCGTGACTGTGCTCAGTAGCTCGCAAGCTTCCTCCAAGCTCGCGGTTGCCGGAGATCAGGTGGTGGGTGCCGTTCGGCAGGACCGGCAAGCCGCGATCCTGGGGATCATCGGCGCACAGCCGCGGATGGTCCCGGTGCGTACGCGGATCGAAGCGGCGGGAAGAACGGAGCGCCTTGATTTCGAGATCGTCGCCGACCGGCTCATCACACCGCTGTATCTGTTCTTCGGCCTGGTCAGCGGTATTCAGAGCCTCGACCGTACCTTCGGCGAGGGCTCCATTGAGGTCGACGCACAGATCGAACTTGGTGACGGGCTCGATCCGGTGCGTTTCGACAACCTGTTCTCGTCTCCCAACCAGGCGATCTTGTCGCTGTCGTCGGCCCTGGCCGGTCTATTCGGGGCGCTCTACGACAACGCGTTTGAGCCGGTCGAGGTGCAGGGGATCGAGCTGTCCATCAACCTGCGGCACGATCGCAGAAGCGCGACGATCAGCCGCATTTGGTACGACCGGGCGAGCGTCAGACCGGGCGAGACGGTGACGGTGACGGTGGCGCTGAAGCCATTTCGGGGGCCGGAGGTTCTCGAGCAGCTGAAGTTCACCGTGCCGCCGGGCACGCCGCCCGGCCCGGTGACGCTCGTGGTCGGCGATGCCGCGTCGATCGAGCAGCGGGAGGCGGCCGCGATTCAGAGTTCCAACCGACCGCGGAATCTCGCTCAAGTGATTCGGTTGTTGAACAATCTCCGCCGCAGTGATCGGCTGTACATGCGGGCGACGCG
Source organism: Acidobacteriota bacterium (assembly GCA_965205505.1). GTDB lineage: Bacteria > Acidobacteriota > UBA890 > UBA890 > WLXD01 > DASCOT01. The sequence goes on along the minus strand of CBDBHB010000008.1, from coordinate 123,592 downwards.
CGCCGCCACGGGAGCGCTGCTGAACGGAGAGACGCTGCCGGCGTTGCCTCCCTCGGTCCTGCAAGTGTTGAGCTCCGAGCAGGCAAAGGGCGACGTGGTTCGGCTTGATCGTGCGCTGATCCTCGAGATCGTGCAGCCAGTTGACTACGTGGTCAGCGGCTCCCACCAGATCGAAGTGCAAGTACGGAATCGCTAGGCGTCGTGCTTGGTGCCTGGCCCCGACATGGAGGAAGCTTGCATAGCAGGGCTGCCACTGGGGTTGCTGCGGCTGCACTGGTGATCGCCGGCGCGGGGCTGGGTAGCGGCCCGGCTGTGTGGTTGCAGGCTGGCGCCAAAGACTTCTCGGCCGGCGAGCCGCTGGGGGTTTCGATTGCGGCGGACGGTGCTCTCCGCCTGGCGCCATCGATCGCCACAGTGTTCGACGCTGATCGGCCGCGTATCTGGGGAGTTGCGACCGATGGCGCGGGCAGCGTTTTCGTCGCCGCGGGCGAACAGGGGAGTGTGACGCGAGTGCGGCCAGATGCCGAGGCCGAGGTGTTCTTCACCGTCCCTGGCGAGGGACTCGTTCAGGCCATTGCTTGGGCCCCCGACGGACATCTGTTCGTGGCTGCAGGACCGCGTGGCTCCATATATCGGGTACCCGACGACTACGCGGGCGACGAGCTGGAGGCCTGGGCCGAGCTCGACGTGGCGTATGTTTGGGATCTGGCCGTTGATCCGCGGGGCCGCTTGGTCGCCGCTACCGGCGGCGCCGCAAGCATCGTCCGCATCGAGGACGGCCGTCTAGAGCGTTTGTACGAGACAGCGGAGCCCAACGTAACGACGGTCGCGGTTGACGCTGCCGGTGGGGTTGTCGCCGGCACCGACGGCAACGGCTACGTGTATCGCATCTCGGAGTCCGGCGAGGTGTTCGTTCTCTACGATGCCCCGTTGCCCGAAATTACCGACATATTACTGGCGGATGGATCGGTGTGGGTCGGTGCGTTCGGAACGGCCGACGGCAACGCAGGCTCGGACGCAGAGGCGCCGTTGGGCGGGCGTGTGTCGCTGTCTGCTCCCGCAGACGGGGCGGCCAAGGCATCGGGAGCGGTGTATCGACTTGATGCGGACGGGTTCGCACAGACGGTTTGGGAGAGCGCTAGCGAGGGTGTTTACGCGCTCGCGACGGCACCGGGCGGTGTGCTTGCGGGCACGGGGCCCGGTGGGCACGTCTACCGCGTCGGCGCCGATCGAAGCGCGACGTTGCTGAGCCAGCTCGACGCGGAACAGGTCGTGGAGTTGGTACGAGTAAACAGCTCGGTGACGTTGGCCGCGACCAGCAACATCGGGCGTGTACACTGTCTGGAAGCGTCCTATCGCGCCCAGGGAGAGTACCTTTCGCAGGTCAAGGACACCGGCACGACCTCCACGTGGGGAACGCTCCGTTGGCGGGCCGAGACTCCGGATGGAACGGCGGTGCGGCTCTACACGCGCAGCGGCAATACCGGCACGCCTGATGATACGTGGAGTGCGTGGTCGAGGCCGCCGGGCGATACGAACGCCAGTGGGGTTGCCTCGCCGGCGGCGCGCTTCCTGCAGTGGCGCGCCGAGTTGGTGACTTCCGACGGCGGGCGGACTCCGACGTTGTATCGCGTCGAGATCGCCTACGTTCCCGGTAATCTCCCCCCTAGGCTCGACGAGCTTCAAGTTCATCCGGCCGGAGTGATCTATCGCCAGACCGCCGCATTCGAGGATGGCCTGCCCTTCGCGCAGATCCCACCGTCCGTGGCCGAGGCGCTTCGTAGCATGGATTCGTCGACCTCCGTCAGCGCCGCCCGCCCGTTCCTCGGCCGGCCGCTTTACATGCACGGCTTGCGCACCTTCACATGGGAAGCGAGCGACCCCAACGGCGACGGGCTCGAATACACCCTCGAGTTCCGCGGCGAGGAGGAAACGACCTGGAAACCGCTCGCCGAGCAGCTCGACACAACGCAGTTCACCTTCGATACGGCCCGCCTGGCCGACGGCAGGTATGCAGTGCGCGTATCCGCGAGCGATCGCCCGTCCAACCCGCAGCTTTTGGCCAAGTCGGGGAGCGCGACGTCAAGAGCCTTCACCGTCGACAACACGGCGCCAGTGTTCGATGCGTTGAACGCTACTATCGATGGTGACGAGGTGCGCGTTTCCGGCCGCGTTCACGATGCCACATCGCTTCTGCGGCAGCTCCGGTATTCTGTGGACGGTGCAGTTTGGCATACAGTATTACCCGCCGATGGTGCTGCCGATTCGGCGATCGAGGCTATTGAATTCAGCATCGGAGACCTTACTCCCGGTGAGCATACGGTGGTCGTTCAGGTGACTGACACGGCGCTGAATCGCAGCGCCGGGAAGGTCGTGGTGGTTGTCGCCGATCCCGGCAACGCCGATCGCTCACCAACGGAGACCGGAGGACAATGGCGGTCAAGAAAATGAACGTGACAGTCCGATGCGGCAGCCGGCGCGAGTGGATCGATCCTCTGCAGGCGTTCTCCGAGCGCATCTTCACGATGGCCGGCTTCGACGACGAGGAGGCGTACTGGCCAGTCCTGGCGGTCCGGGAGGCAGTGATGAATGCTGTCCTGCACGGCAACAAGGAGCGCCCCGATACCGCCGTCAGCGTGGACTATCGGCTCGGCGACGGCCGCGTCGAGATATCGGTGTGCGATCAAGGCGAGGGTTTCGACCCAGGAGCACTGGGCGACCCCTTGTCGGCCGAGAACCTGCTCAGCGAAGGCGGTCGCGGCGTTTACCTCATGCGCCAGTTCATGGACGAGGTGAGCTTCTCGTTCCCGGACGGTGGGGGCACGTGTATCTCGTTGGTGAAGAGCCTGTCTGCCGAAAGCAACGACGGCTGATTGCCCGCGCTATCTCGCCCCGGCAATACGCAACGAACCTCCGTTTGCGGGAATCTAGAGAGACGCCAGATAGCTCGAGTCCACCAGCACCCTGCGGGGTTTCGAGCCACTCGGCGGTCCGACGATTCCTTCCACTTCCATCATGTCCATGATGCGACCGGCGCGCGCGTATCCGAGACTGAGCTTGCGCTGAATGTTGGAGACTGAGGCCTCGCCGGCATTTACCACGACGCGCACGGCGTCAGCGAAGAACTCGTCGCGCGCCGACGGATCTGCGCCCTTGCCCCTGCCAGCCGACGCCGGGGGTGCCTGGGTAACCTCAGTCGAGTAGGTCGGACGCGCTTGATCGCGCCAGAAGGCGACTACCGACTTTACCTCCTGCTCGGTAACGAAAGCGGCGTGTACTCGAGACAGTCGGGACGTTCCGGGTGCCAGGAAGAGCATGTCGCCGTGCCCGAGCAGGGTCTCGGCCCCGTGCGTGTCGAGAATCACTCGCGAGTCGATCCGTGAAGCGACGCGGAAGCTCATTCTCGCCGGCAGGTTGTTCTTGATGACGCCGGTGAGCACGTCAACGGAGGGCCTCTGAGTAGCCAGAATCAGGTGAATGCCGACCGCTCGCGCCATTTGCGACAGTCGGATGATCGCTTCCTCGACAAGGTTCGAAGAGGTCATCATGAGATCGGCGAGCTCGTCGATGATGACCACGATGTAGGGGAGGGGCTTGAGCTCTTCGGCAGCCTCGTCTATGTCGCCTAGCTCCCGGCCCCCGCGCTTGAGGATCAGGTTGAACTGATCGACGCTACGTACGCCGTACTCCGCCAGCAGCTTGTAGCGTTGCTCCATCTCTCGCACAGCCCAGGCCAGCGCGTTGGCGGCCAACTTGGGCTCGACAACGACGGGCGTGAGCAGATGCGGGATGTCCTTGTAGAGACCGAATTCCAGGCGTTTGGGGTCGATCAGCACGACCTTCACTTCGTCGGGCGTGGCCTTGTAGAGCAAGCTCAACAGCATGCAGTTGAGCGCCACGCTCTTGCCGGCACCGGTCGTGCCGGCGATAAGCAGGTGCGGCATGCGTGCGAGGTCGGTGACCGTCGTCTCACCGTGGATCTGCTTGCCGAGCGCTAACGTGAGCTTTGACTTAGAGCCTTGGAACTCGGCCGACTCGATGATGTCGCGGAAACCGATTGTGGCGCGGTCGTTGTTGGGCACCTCAATGCCGACAGTGGCCTTGCCGGGTAGACGGGCGATACGGATCGACTCGGCTTTGAGCGCCAGGCTGAGGTCATCTTCAAGGTTGGTTATGCGGCTGTACTTGACGCCGGTGCCAGGCCGGAACTCGAAAGTGGCCACCACCGGGCCGGGGTGGATCGCTACCACCTCGCCGGTGACGCGGAACTCAGCCGCCTTGGAGGTGATGGCTTTGGCCTTCTCCATCAGCTCTTTCTGGTCGATTGCCTGGCCGGCTTCAGACTGATTCAGTAGCTCGGTTTCCGGTAGGGCGTAGTCGCCATCGGGGCCGGCCGGCTGTTCGAACGGCAGCGCCGCGGACGCGCTCGGCTCGGTGAGCTCGATTCGCGGCATGCCGGTATCGGCGTTGGCTTCAAGCCCGGCGTCGGGGTCGAGCAAGAGCTCAGGAACCGGTGCTCCCAGGCGGGTGGCATTGACCGGGACGCGCAATGTCAGCAGAGCACCCGAGTCGGTGACTGTCGATATTGTCTCGATCTCTTCGTCGACGTGCCGGGCAGCGTACTTCTTGATCACCGTGCGACGCTGACGTGTCTTGCGGCGCCGTTCCCTCCAGCGCGCTGTTGTCGTACGCGCCTGCCTGATGCCGGCCGTACATGTCGACCACAGCACGACCGCGCCGCGAGCGAGCGATAGCTTGGTAACGGCGATCAGCGCCAACAGCGATGCCGTGGCGGCCACCAGCGGACCCCCAACCGATCCGAACGCCCCCAGCAACGTATGGCCACCAGATACGCCGAGCAACCCGCCAGCGGGCGAGGGGCGTCCACCGAGCCAAACATCCCCGAGTCCGTAGTGCGCCAGAATGCAACCGAAGCCTACGAATGTGACCAACCCGATGGTCTTGGTGATCACTGCGGGAATGTGTTCCCCTCGAATGCGGCACCAGCCCAGGGTTCCGCAAGTCGCGACTCCGACCCACGCGCCGATGCCCAACATCTGGAAAGCGAGCGCCGCGAACGTAGCGCCAACGGTGCCGCCGAGGTTTTTGGGCGGGTCGCCGGCGATGTGGATGAACAGGTCTCCGTCGGCGGCGTCGTATGAGTACAGCGACACGAGCAGGAAGGTGGTCGCTGCGAGCATGATCATGCCGAGGAACTCACCTCGGCGGCTCGGATGCCGACTCTTGGCGTGGGATCGGCGCGCTTTGCGTGTCGCTCGCTTACGGGCCGTGGTAGCGCGAGCCGCCTGTGTCTGAGCCGTGCGTGTCCGAGCCAATGTCTGACCTCGATGTCAGTACGTCGGTCTCGGCCGGCTTTCGCCCCTAACGCGCGGCCGCGAGCAACACCAGCGCTCCGAGCCAACAGTACCATGCGAAACGGTACCACCAGCCAACCCGGGCAGCGCGGTGTACGAACCCGATGCAAAAGTAACCAACGAGCCCGGCCGCAAGAGTAGCAAAGAGTATATGGCTGGACAAGAGCGCGGCGGGGGCCGACGAGAGACTCGATTGCACAGCGTCGAGCACTGTCGCTCCCAGGATCGCCGGGACTGACATGAGAAGCGAGAAGGTGACCGCATGCGCCGGCCGCACCTTGGCCAGCAGCGCCACGCTGATCGTCAAGCCGGAACGCGAAAGGCCAGGGAAGATAGCGAACCCCTGCACGATGCCCATCAATAGGGCAGTTCTCCAGGTGATCTGTCGATCGGTGCGTGGTTGCAGACGCGAGGCCATCAAGAACGCACCGGACACCAAGAAGGCCGCGGCGATCGCATGCAGGCTGCCGAACGCAGCGTAGTCGGCATCGCGTAACAGGAGTCCGAGCATGGCGGTCGGCAAGCTGCCAACCAGGAGTAGGAGCCACCACTGCGAGCGCTCGATGCCCAGGAGGGCTGCCCCCGGCCGGTGACGGAACAAGCCTGAAACAAGTTCTCGATGGTAGAACAACACCGCGACCGTCGTTCCCAGATGGGTGGCAAGCTCGAGGGTGACACCGGGATACGCCGTGTCGGGAAACAGCAGTTGTGCGGCTCCCAGGTGACCGCTGCTGGATATCGGCAAGAACTCGGTCAGGCCCTGGAGGATCCCGAGGAGGATGGCAGTGCCCAGCGCCGGCCCGGTGGCGCTCATCGTGGCAGGAACGGCAGCGTCGCGGCGAGCGAGCGCCACTGGTGAGGTGCGAGCGTTTCAGCGCGCGCACCGCTGGGTAGGCTGATCTGGAGGCATGCCTCGGCGACCGCCTCGGCGTTCCAACTGGCGTGCACCAGCCCATTCACGAGTGTTTTGCGGCGATGCGCGAACCCCGCTTGCAGCGTTCGCATCTCGTGCTCCGATGGTTTCGGTGCCTCCGAGAGGGGGCGCGGGGTCAGTCGTACGAAGGCCGAATCGACTTTCGGCATCGGGCGAAAGGAGCCGGCGGTCAAACGCTTGACCACGTTGACCTCGAACTCCCATTGCGTACGCACAGACAGCACGCCGTAGGACTTGGTTCCCGGCGCGCTTGCGGCACGATCAGCAACCTCACGTTGCAGCATGTAGTGAGCATCAACGATGTCGGTCCGATGCGTCGCCGTCCACCGCAAGAAGGGTCCACTGAGGTTGTAGGGCAGGTTCCCGATCAGGCGTAGCGGGTTCGTTTGCCACGGTAACTCCACATCGATCGCCAGCGCGTCGCCCTGAATCAAGGTGAGAGCTGCGCCAGCGTAGCGCTGCCGCAGCTCTTCGCAGCACTCAGGGTCTACCTCGACCGCGACCACCCTTGCTTGGTGGCGCAGCAGCGCGCCGGTGAGGCGCCCGGTTCCGGGCCCGATCTCGAGGAAGGTCTCGCCAGGACGCACACTGACCGCCGTCGCGAGAGTCTCGGCCAGGGCGTCGTTCGCCAGCCAGTGCTGCCCCCATTTCTTCTTGGCGATCACCATCGGCCGGATTATAGGGGGCTCGGCGGCCGCCGACCTGCCAGGCGCACCGCTGTGGGTACATTGACAGGTCGCCGACGTCGCGCTTTGATTGCCTATCTCAGTTGAATCGCCGGTATGGCCTGCCAGGCCCCAGTTCGCACACCTCCAGGCGGTTCCCCCGCCCGACCCTCGATCGAGATTCATGGACAGGACAGCTGCACCATCGATCAGCGAAGACATGCCGAAGGGCTTTGAGCCTGAGGCGGTCGAAGAGCGTTGGCGAGTCGCCTGGGAGGAGGCCGAGATCGGCCGCGCCGATCCCCACTCCGGGGCGGCCAAGTTCTCGATGGTGATACCGCCGCCCAATGTTACCGGGGTCCTGCACCTGGGGCACGCGCTCGATCAGATTCTTCAGGACGTCATGGCGCGATGGAAGCGCATGCACGGGCTTGACGTGCTCTGGCTCCCGGGCACCGATCATGCAGGCATCGCCACCCAAAACGTGGTCGAGAAGGCACTGCTGAGTGAAGGTGTCGAGCGGCGCTCGATCGGACGCGCCGCTTTCGAGAAGCGTGTCTGGGAGTGGAAGGAGCAGTACGGCGGCAGGATTCTCGATCAAATGCGGAGCTTGGGACTCTCGGTGGACTGGTCGCGACTACGCTTCACCCTCGACCCGGACATGTCGAAAGCCGTACGGAGGGTGTTCGTGGACCTCTACGAACAGGGCCTCATCTATCGCGGCGAGTACATGGTCAACTGGTGTCCGCACGACCAGACGGCGATCTCCGATCTCGAGGTGAAGCACGAAGAGGTCGACGGGAAGCTGTGGAAGATCCGCTACCCGCTGACACCCGATCCCGAGGGTGAGGGGCGCGACTGGCTGGAGGTCGAGACGACGCGGCCAGAGACCATGCTCGGCGACACCGCGTTGGCGGTCCACCCCAGCGACGCTCGCTATGCCGCCGCCGTCGGTCGTACGGCTGTGCTGCCATTACTCGGCCGTGAGATTCGCGTCATTGCGGACACGGTCGTTGATCCGGAGTTCGGTACGGGCGTGGTGAAAGTAACGCCAGCCCACGATCCCAATGACTACGAGATCGGCAAGCGCAACGAGCTGGAGAGCATTCAGGTCATCGGCTTCGACGGCCGCATGACCGATAGCGCCGGTCCGTATGCGGGGATGGACCGCTTCGAGGCTCGTGAACGTATCCTCGAGCATCTACGCGAGCACTCGCTGCTGATGGGCGAGCGCGCCCACAGGCATGCTGTGGGGCACAGCGAGCGTAGCGGGGCCGTCATCGAGCCACAGATATCGACCCAGTGGTTCGTAAAGACCGCACCGCTTGCCGAGGCGGCGCTGGCGGCGGCGCAAGACGGGCGGGTGCGATTTCACCCCGAGAGCCAGTTCAAAGTATTTCGCGAATGGATGACCAATATCCGCGACTGGTGCATCTCGCGCCAGCTTTGGTGGGGCCATCGCATCCCGGCCTGGCACAACGATGCCACCGGCGAGATCATCGTCACGCTCGAGGAGCCCGATCCCGCCCTCGGCCTACGCCAGGATCCGGATGTTCTAGACACCTGGTTCTCCTCTGGGCTGTTTCCCTTCTCCACCTTGGGCTGGCCTGAGGACACCGTCGATCTGCGCCGTTACTACCCGACCGACGTGCTGGTCACCGGCTACGACATCCTCTTCTTCTGGGTCGCTCGTATGGTGATGATGGGGCTTCATTTCCAGGGTGAGCCGCCGTTCAAGGACGTGTTCTTGCACGGGCTGATTCGCGACGCCGATGGCGTCAAGATGAGCAAATCGCGTGGCAACGGCGTCGATCCGCAGGAGATCGTCGACAAGTACGGTGCCGACGCGTTGCGCTTCATGCTCGTGGCCTCGACGACGCCCGGCACTGATCTCGTCTTTTCCGAGGAGCGCGTTGCCGGCTATCGCGCCTTCGCCAACAAACTATGGAATGCGACGCGCTTCAGCCTGATGAATCTCGGTGACGGTGCAGGGGCGTTGCAAGCGAGCGCCGATGCCGCGGACCCGAGCGCCACGAGCTTGCCGGATCGTTGGATCCTGTCGCGCACCGTCAGCGTCGTGGAGCGCTTCGAGCGCGATATGTCCAAGTTCCGTTTCGATGAGGCGGCGCAAGGGCTCTACCAGTTCATCTGGCACGAGTTCTGCGACTGGTACCTTGAGATGGCAAAGGTGGCACTCAATGCTGACGAGCCTCACGCTCGACGCGAGACGCGGGCGACCCTCCTGGCAACGCTCGAGATCGTGCTGCGCGCGCTCCATCCAGTGATGCCGTTTCTTACCGAGGAGCTCTGGAGCCGGTTGCCGGGAGACCGAGATCTACTGGCCCTCGCGCCATTTGCTGCGGCCCAGGATGAGTGGCGCAACGACGACGTGGAAGCGGCCGTTCGTACGGTGCAGGGTGTCGTGACCGAGGTGCGCCGGCTGCGCGCCGAGATCGGTGTCGAGCCACGGAAGAAGATTCAGCTGGTGCTGATCGCGGAGTCCGAAGAGCGTCGCCACGAGCTCGCAGCGGCGGAGTCGTTGGTCCGCAGCTTGGCGGGCTGCAAGGAGGTTCGCATTGTTGCCGATGATGATCCGGTCGCTGACCGCGTCGTTGGTGTGGTCGGCGACATCCAGGTACTGATTCCTCTCGAGGATGTCGATCTCGCACGCGAGCGAGCGCGCCTCAAGAAGGTACTGGACCGGGCCATCGGCGAGCTTGCGGGGATCGACGGGCGACTGACCAATCAGGGCTTCCTGGCCAAGGCGCCGGAGCAGGTGGTGGCGAAGTCGCGGCAACGACAGGCCGAGCTAATTGCCGAGCGGCAGCGGCTCGAAGAGCGCCTCTCCGCGATCGGCGGGTGAGGGTTGCGATGAGTACGGCCAGCGCGCCAACCAGCCGACCCCTGGACGTGGCGCGGTTTCGGGACCTGGCGGCGCCGTCCCGTATGGCTCGCGATGTTGTGGCTCACCAGACGGTAGCGTCGACGAACACCGTGGCACGTGAGCTCGGCCGCGCCGGCGCCGGTGATGGAACTCTGGTACTCGCCGAGGAGCAGACGGCTGGCCGTGGCCGCCGTCGGCGTCATTGGGAGTCTCCCGCGGGGTTGGGGCTTTACGCGTCGGTGGTGCTGCGTCCGCCGACGCCTTCGGTCGACTACGCTGCCGCGGTGCAGTTGGCCGCCGGCATCGCTGTTGCTGAAGCCCTTGCGCACGTCCAGCCGCACGCCGCGGAGCTTCTCTGGCCGAACGACTGCTATTGCCTCGGTCAGAAGATCGCCGGAGTGCTTGTCGAGGGCGAGGCGATAGGGCCGGAACTGGATTTCCTCGTGTGTGGGTTCGGCGTCAACGTCAACCAGAGACGCGCCGATTTCTCCGACGAGCTGAGCGGTGCCACCAGCGCACGACTCCTGGCTGGCCATTCGATCGATCGCGAGGGCTTGCTGGTACGGCTCATGACCGGTATGCAACGCTGGGACGACATTGCTCGTGATGCCGGCCTGCCGGCGGTAATCGATCGCTGGCTGATGCTGGCGCCGTCGGCGGTGGGCAGCCTGGTCGACGTTTGTACTCACCATGGCCTGCTCCATGGCCGCTGTGCGGGTCTCTCCTCGAGCGGCGGACTCAGGGTCGTTGTCGATGGCCGAACCCACGAAGTCGAGGTCGGGGAGCTGATCCGGGTAAGGAGGCGATGGTGAGCCTGAAGGCGATCCGCGGCACTAGGGACATCCTGCCCGGCGAGGTCGAGCGCTGGCAACGCGTCGAGTCTGCTGCACGCGAGACGTTCGCGCTCTACGGCTTCCGGGAATTGCGCACGCCGATCTTCGAGGACAGTGCGGTGTTCTTGAAGGGGACCGGTGAGGCCACCGACATCGTGCAGAAGGAGATGTACCGCTTCGAGGATCTCGGTGGAAACGACCTTACGCTTCGTCCCGAAGGGACCCCACCGGTCATTCGCGCCTACTTGGAACATGGCCTCGGGCAGGGTCTCTCCATGGACCGTTTCTACTACGTGGGCCCGATGTTTCGCTACGAGCGTCCTCAGAAGGGTCGCTACCGGCAGTTCCATCAGATCGGCGTCGAGGCGCTCGGCTCGGGGTCGCCGCGCGTTGATGCCGAGATCATGGAGATGGCCATGCGTTGGCTACACGAGCTCGGCGTGTGCCGGCCACGCCTCACGCTGAACACGGTGGGCGATCAGGAAACGCGGGCCACATACTTGGCGGAGCTGGTGCGGGCCCAAGCGGAGCACCTCGACGGTCTATGCAAGGACTGTCATCGGCGCCATGCGACCAATCCGTTGCGGGTTTTCGACTGCAAGGTTCCGGAGTGCCAACCAATCCTCGACCAGTTGCCGACCATCCACGATTCGCTATCGTCGCGATCGGCCAAACACTTCGAACGCGTGCAACAGCTGCTTGATCTCTGGCACGTCGACTATGACCTCGATCCGCGGCTTGTGCGCGGGCTTGACTACTATCGGGAGACGGTCTTCGAGATCACCTCGGAGGCGCTCGGTGCACAGGACTCGCTGCTGGGAGGCGGTAGATACGACGGGCTCGTAGCGCAAATGGGAGGAGATGATCGCCCCGGCACGGGATTCGCCTCTGGCGTGGAACGTATCTTGCTTGCCATGCCGGACGAGGCCGACAGTAGCGCCGTGGACGTTTTTGTCGTGGCGTTCGATGAGGATTCAACCGAGGTCGCCCACGACCTGGTGCACGGACTCCGGGCCGCTGGGGTGCGTACGCTCAGCGCAGCATACGACGCTCGCAACAAGAAGGCGCAATCGCGGGCGGCCAAACGTTCGGGGGCTGCTTGGCAGCTCGTCGTGGGGCCGGATGAGATCGCCGCCGGCCGATACACTCTTAGGCGGATCGCCGACGGTGAGCGCGTAGAGATCGCCGCCTCCGGACTGCCCACCAAGGTTGCACAGCTACTGTCCGATGCGGGCGGCACGTCGGGATGAACGGCGCAGCAGGCATCGGCGAGGAATGAATGCGCAGAACGCATCGTTGTGGCGAGATCTCAGGCAAGCAGGTCGGAGCACAGGTATGCCTCCAGGGGTGGGTCTGGCACCGTCGTGACCTCGGTGGTCTGATATTCGTCGACCTACGTGACCGCGCGGGGTCGATCCAGTGTGTGCTCAACCCGGAGCAGGCAGCCGAAGCACACATGATTGCTGGCGATTGGCGACCGGAGTATGTCGTCGAGGTGCGAGGCGTCGTCGTCGAGCGCTCGGCCGATACGGTCAATCCGGCCATGCCGAACGGTGATGTCGAAGTCCGCGTCGAAACCGTGATGACGGTGTCGACCGCCGAGACGCCACCGTTTCTCATCGAGGAGGACGGCAGAGCCTCGGAGGAGCTACGCCTGCGCGAGCGCTTCCTCGACCTGCGGCGGCCGCCCTTGCAGGAAGCGTTGGCGCTACGACACCGGTTGGCGATGGCGACGCGCGATTTGCTCGATGAGCAAGGGTTCCTGGAGATCGAGACGCCGATGTTGACGCGCTCCACTCCGGAAGGCGCGCGCGACTATCTGGTGCCTAGCCGTGTGCAGCCCGGTTGCTTCTACGCGCTTCCTCAGAGCCCCCAGCTGTTCAAGCAGCTGCTGATGGTGTCGGGGTTCGATCGTTACTTTCAGATCGTGCGTTGCTTCCGCGATGAGGATCTGCGCGCCGATCGACAGCCCGAGTTCACCCAGATCGATATCGAGATGAGCTTCGTCGACGCCGACGACGTGCGTGTGCTTGCAGAGTCGCTCATGATGCGGCTGCTGGCGATCAGTGGTCACGAGGTTGAACCGGGGTTCCCGCAGCTGGAATTCCGCGAGGCGATCAATCGTTTCGGCTCGGATCGTCCTGATATGCGGTACGGATACGAGCTCGTCGACGTTACGGAACATTTTGCCGACCGCGGCTTTCGCGCTTTCGCCGATGTGGCTTCCGGCGGCGGAGCGGTCAAGGCGTTGCGTATCCCGGGTGCGGCGAGCTGGGGGCGGGCTCGTTTCGACAAGCTTACCGAGCGTGCGCGGGAGTGCGGTGCCAAGGGCCTGGTTTGGGCCAAGCGGGCCGACGGCGAGGTCAGCTCACCGATCGCGAAGTTTCTCGAGGCCGGCCTTTTGGAGTCGGTGGCCGACGTCGCGGCGCTCGAGAACGGGGATGCAGTGGTGATGGTCGGCGACGAGTGGGAAGTGGCCGCTACGACCCTCGGGACCTTGCGTATATCGTTGGCCAAGTCCGAGGGTTGGGTTGGCCCCGGGCTGCGCTTTCTCTGGGTCAACGAGTTCCCGCTTCTGGAGGCTGCTGGCGACGCCGGTCGACTGGCCGCGCGTCATCATCCATTCACGGCGCCGGTGGAGCAGGACGTCGATTTGCTCGAAAGCGATCCGCTGTCGGTCAAGGCGCAGTCATACGATTTGGTGCTCAACGGTGTTGAGCTGGGCGGTGGCAGCATCAGAATTCATCATGGCGATCTTCAGGAGCGCGTGTTTGCTGTGCTCGGCATCGATGAGAACGAGGCCAAGGAGAAGTTTGGTTTCTTGCTCCGTGCGCTCCGCTACGGGGCACCCCCCCACGGTGGCGTTGCCCTGGGGTTCGATCGTATCGTGATGATGATGGCTGGCAGGAACAGCTTGCGAGAGGTGATCGCGTTTCCCAAGACGACACGCGCCTCGGACCTGCTGACCGAGGCACCCGGGCCGGCTTCTGACGAGCAACTCGAGGAGTTACACATATGCGTGCGGGGGCTACCGACCGCCGTAGCCGGAGGTGGGCCGGATGACGCAGGGTAAGCTGCGCGCCGAGCCCGGACGCCGGATCGAGCTTGCAGAGCGCGCCGCTCAGGCGCTCTTCGGCATCCACGACGAGAACCTGCAACTGCTCGAGCAGGAGCTCGGGGTGCAGATCTCGGCGCGCGATCAGGACATATTTCTCGAAGGCGATTCCGAGCGCGTCGAGACCGCAGCTCGCATCTTGACGACACTCGGCCGACTGGCGGAACGAGGCCACGAGATCAAAGCCGCGGAAGTTCGAACGGCGATCCAGGTGGCGACCGAACAGCCGGAGCTATCGCTCGAGGACTTCTTCACCGATATCGAGATTCCGACGTACAAGGGGCGCTCGGTCCGACCCAAGGGGCCGAACCAGAGGCTCTACCTGGAGGCGATTCGGACGCATGATCTCGTCTTCGCGGTGGGGCCGGCCGGCACTGGTAAGACGTTCCTGGCGATGGCCATGGCGATCGAGGCGCTCAACATGCGCCGTGTACGCCGCATCGTACTGGCGCGACCCGCCATCGAGGCGGGCGAGCGGTTGGGGTTTCTTCCGGGCGACATGATCGAGAAGGTCAACCCGTATCTGCGTCCACTCTACGATGCCCTCTACTCGTTGGTCGGCTTCGATCGAGCCAATCGCCTGATCGAGCGGGATCAGATCGAGATCGCGCCGCTGGCTTTCATGCGCGGCCGCACGCTGTCCGATGCCTTCGTAATTCTCGACGAGGCACAGAACACCACGCCAGAGCAGATGAAGATGTTGCTGACTCGCCTCGGGCTGAACTCGCGCGCGGTGGTCAACGGCGACGTGACCCAGACGGATCTGCGCGGTGATCAGCTCTCCGGTCTCGTCGAGGCGCGTGAAGTGCTTGCTGGAATCGAGGGCATCGCCCACGTCGAGTTCAGTCGCGGTGATGTGGTGCGCCACGAGCTGGTCAAACAAATCGTCCGAGCGTACGAGACACACGATCAGCGGAATAGTAAGGGCGGTTCCAGTTTGTCGAAAGGCCGACATGACTGAGGGGACCGGCCGAACGCGCAAAGCCGGTCAGCTCGAGAGCTTGTTGGATCGCGAACATCTCTGGTCCGTGATCGCCGGTCTGGCCATCGTGTTTCTGATCAGCGGCCAGCAGAGCATCCGCACCTACGACTACTCGGCCGGCGATGTAGTGGAGGCCGACATTGCGGCGCCGATCGAGCTGCGCGTGCCAGACCCGGAGTCTACCGGGCGTAGGCGCGACGAAGCGCGTGCCGCTGTGCTCGACGTCTACGACTTCGATCCGTTCGCGTGGCGCGAGCCGGTGGCATCGTTGAATGCTTTGTTTGCCTGGGGTCGCGAGCAGGTTCTCGATGCTGGTCCCTGGTCAGAGCTGGAGCGCGATCGTGGCACGCAGGTGACCTCGGAGGCGGACGCGCTCGTGGGGTTGATGCTGCCCGACGATCTCGTCGGCATCGCCTGGGACGAAGGCTTCACCGCCGAAACCGAGCTGGCGGCGGAGAGGCTGCTTCGAAACCAGGTGCAGCACTCGTTACTCGGCACGACGCAGGTGCTGAGCTTTGGCCGTAACAACGCCATTCGCATACGGGACATCGCCGATCAGCAAGAGCGTGTGCTCGACGACTTGAGCAATATTGTCGACCTCGAAACTGCCCGCGGTCGTATACGACGTCAGGCGATGGAGACGCTCGACGTCGATGTCGCAATGGAAGAGGGGCTGGCGGCGCTGCTCGGCCAGCTGCTGCGGCCGAACCTGACGTACAACAGCAACGAGACACAGTCGCGTAGACAGGGCGCTGCCAGTGCTGTCGACCAGGTCTTCTATCAGGTGAAGAGGGGTCGCACCATCGCCCGTGAGGGCGATGCCGTTACCGATCGCGTGCTCCGCGAGCTGGCAGCCTTCCGACAGCAAGGGGCGCCGGGCGGGTCTCGTACGGCGACCGGGGGCATTCTGTTGCTGGTGGGGTTGGCAGTCGTCGCAATGTGGCGCTACGTGCGCTACTACCGGCGCCGGAATCGTGTGATTCGGGTCGCGAGGTTGCATCACCTGCTGTTGGTGCTGCTCGTGGGCTCGACAATGGCCACACGCATCCTGCTGTTTGTCGGCGATGCCGTAGCGCGTTCATTTGCCCAGGCCCCCTACAACGTGGCGGAGGCTTATCCCTACGCGTTGCCGGTAGCCGCCGGCGCGCTGCTGGTGGTGCTACTCGTTGACGCCGATGTGGCGTGGATTTATGCGGCGGTTCAGGCGGTGATCTTGGGCGTCATGACGAGCAGTCTGGAGCTGGCGCTGTATGCGTTGCTGAGCTCGTTCGCCGCGGTGTTCGCGCTGGTGCGGTACAGCCAGCGGACGGCCATGGCGCGGACGGTCGTGGTGGTCGGCCTGGTCAACGTTCTGGTCGTACTCGGCTTCGCACTGCTGGCCCAGCCAGCGCCTCCCTGGTCACTCACCGGTTTCGAGGGCGCCTTGGCGCTATTCGGTGGTATCCAGGTCGCGGTGCTGGCGATGGCTGTCTTGCCACCGCTCGAATCCGTATTCAACACGCTCACCGACATCAAGCTTCTCGAGCTGTCGAACATGAACCTGCCGTTGCTCAAACAGCTGGCGGTCGTTGCTCCAGGGACCTATCACCACAGTGTTGTTGTTGGCACGCTGGCCGAAAAAGCTGCGGAGGCGATCGGAGCCAACCCGCTGTTCGCGCGCGTCGCAGCCTACTACCACGACGTCGGGAAGATGCGTCAGCCGGAGTACTTCGTCGAGAATCAAAAGGATGGGCGGAACCCGCACGATGGGCTGGCGCCACACATGAGCGCCCTCATCCTCGTACGCCACGTCAAAGACGGTATCGCGTACGCCAGGGAGCACCGGCTGCCGCAGCCACTCATCGACATCGTGCCGCAGCACCATGGCACGAGATGCATGCATTATTTCCACGAACGCGCCAAGCAACAGGCAGGGGACGAAAGGAGCCAGGTGCGCGAAGAGGACTTCCGCTACCCGGGGCCGAGACCGCAAAGCAGGGAGGCGGCGCTCATCATGCTCGCCGACGGGGTAGAGGCGATGTCACGCCTCATCGACGAGCCGACCGAGGTCAAGCTCCGTGAGATGATTCGCAAGAACGTTCGCGACATCCTTGATGACGGCCAGCTCGACGAGTGCGACATGACCCTCGCCGATCTGTCGAAGGTCACCGAGGCGTTCGTCGGGGTACTGTCGGGCATGCACCACTATCGGATCGAATACCCCGAGGACCGCTCGGAGCCTGCCGAGCCATTGGACTCGGAGGCGGCAGGCCCGGCTGACGTCCAATCCCGCGCGCCGGCGGCGTCCAATTGAACGTAGTCGTGCGGAACTATCAGCTTCGACCGGTGCTGGCGGCATCGAATCTCCGCCGGGTGGCGGAAGTCGCCCGCGCTTGCGGCGACCGGGGCACGGGAACAATCGCCTTCGCATTCGTGGACGATGCGCTCATGACTGATCATCACGGCCGGTTCATCGGCAAGGACACCACCACTGACGTGCTGTCGTTTCCGGTGAACGATGGAGCGCTGCTGGACACGAAGGCGATGCGGCCAGATGCGGGCGACCCAGAGTATTGGGGCGATGTGATGATTTGTACCGACCAGGCGGCCCGTCAGGCTCGGGAGCTCGGTCATCCGTACCTCTACGAGCTGAACGTGTTGGCGCTGCACGGGGTGTTGCATCTGTTCGGATACGACCACACGAGCGACGGCGGCACGATGTCGCGGCTGGAGCGCGCTTTGCGCCCGCGGTGCGTGTCTGCAGGGACACCAACATGACAGCTGGGGAGGTCGCTGCGCTCATCGGGACCGGCGTGCTCTTGGCGATCTCCGCGGCAGTGACCGTCGCCGGACGCAGCCTGAGCCGTTTGCAACGGCGCGAATGGGCCAGTGGAACCCTGGCCGACGAGGTCGACGAGGTGGGATCTTCGGCGGTCGAAATCGCGTTCGTGTCGATGGGCGTGGCCCGGCAGTTGCTGCTGGTCGGCCTGTCGGTACAGATTGCCGTGCATGGCGTGCGCCATGCGTGGCAGCCATGGCTGGTCGCCCCGCTGGTTGTCACCATCGCGGCATATCTGATCGTCGACAAGCTGCTGCCCTATTGGCTAGTCGCGCTTGTCGGCTCAGACCGGGTGCTCCGGGCCGGCGCGCCGTGGTCCCGTTTGGTGCGGCTCGTGTTCGGTCCCCTCGCGGCCTATCTCTCGCGTACGGCTGACCGCGCCCGAGCTCGCAACCTGGCCAACACGGATGATGCGGAGCGCGACGACCTGGGGGCATTCCTGGACCTGGCGGAAGAAGAGGGTTTGGTCAGCGAGTCCGAGGAAGCGCTACTGCGTGGCGTGGCCGACTTCGATGAGACAATTGTCCGCGAGGTGATGACACCGCGCGTCGACGTGATCGCCATCGACGCCAAGGAGAGCCTTGTCCAACTACGGCGGCTGATCGCGGAGCACCGATTCTCACGTATTCCCGTCGTCACCGATGATCTGGACAACATCGTCGGGCTGGTGAACCTGAAGGACCTCCTTACCGCGCTCCAGGGCCAGCTCGACGAAGAGCCCGTAACCAGCATCGCGCGCCCAGCTTTCTTCGTTCCCGAGAGCAAACACGTCAACGAGTTGCTGGCCGAGTTTCAGCATCGACGGGAGCAAATGGCGATCGTCGTCGACGAGTACGGAGGGACGGCCGGTCTGGCCACGCTCGAGGACGTGCTCGAGGAGATCGTCGGTGAGATCCAGGATGAGGATGAGCCCGAGGAGCGGCTGGTCGAGATCCGCGCCGACGGTGCGATCGTTGCCGGGAAGGCCGAGATCGAGGATGTTGAAGAGGCCATTGGCCGCCCCATACGAGAGGGCGAGTTCCATACCATCGGCGGTATGGTCTTCACACACCTCGGCCGCGTCCCCGAAGCCGGGGAGCGCTTCGACTTCGAGGGTCTACATATCGAGGTCCTCGACGCCGACGAACGGCGCATTCACCGGATTCGCATCACGACACTCTGAGCTAGCCGACGGCGTTGAGAACACCGGATTTTCATGGACACTATAGTTTCCGATACTACGTCCCCGGTTGATGGGTTTCGATGCGGCACGGTAACCCTCGTCGGGCGGCCCAACGCCGGCAAGTCGACTCTGCTGAACCGGCTGGTCGGCACCAAGATCTCCATTGTGTCGAACAAGCCGCAAACTACGCGGCATCGCATCAGCGGGGTTCTGACGGAGGATCGCGGTCAGGCGGTATTCGTGGATACGCCGGGGGTGCACCGCCCCCACTACCGTATGAACCGTCGCATGATGCGAGCGACTCGCCAGGCGATGCTCAACGTCGATCTGGTAGCAGTGATCGTCGATGCCAGCGAGCGGCGAGGCGGCGGCATCGACTATCTCATAGACACTCTGGGCACCGTCGCTGCTCCGACCGTTCTGCTACTCAACAAGATCGATCGCATCGCGAAGCCACAGTTGCTCCCGACCATCGACTGGTTCCAACGGCGGCACGATTTTGCCGATATCATCCCGATCTCTGCTGTCGCGGGCGACAACTTGGACGCGTTCCTAGACGCCGTTTTTCGTCACCTTCCGCCGGGTCCGTTGCTGTATCCCGACGAAACCACTACGGATCGATCGGCGCGCTTCATGGTCGCAGAGATGGTGCGCGAGGAGCTCTTGCACCGTACTCGCGAGGAGCTCCCCTACACGACGGCGGTGACCGTAGATCGCTGGGAGGAGAGCGATGATGGTGAGAGTACTGTCCAGATCGGCGCTACGATCTACGTTGAGCGCGACGGGCAGAAACCCATCGTTATCGGCAAGGGCGGATCGATGTTGCGCCGGGTAGGCACGGCGGCTCGCCGTCAGATCGAGGAGCTCATCGGTCGGCACGTGGTGCTCGAGCTATGGGTCAAGGTGAAGCCGGAATGGAGGCAGCAGGCCCGGTTGCTCGACGAGATGGAGATCACCTGATGCATCACCAACGCGTCAGTCTGATGGTGCAGCCGTTGCGGAGATTACTGCACCGCGGCGCGCGTGCTCACGCGGAGAATTTCGTCTCCAAGCTGCATGCTGCCGACGTGGCCCGGCTGATCTGGCGACTCGACGAGGATGAGAGTACCGATGTGTTCAGCCTGGTTCTCGCCGATGCGCCAAGACGCGCCGGCGAGGTGCTGGCGGAGCTGGAGCCCTCCGACGTGGCGCGGCTACTGCAGGGGCGGCCTGATACCGAGATCGCCAAGATCCTGTCGGAGGTGGGTGCCGACGACGCCGCTGACCTGGTAACCGCGTTACCCGAGGATGTCGCCGAGCGCGTGCTCGCGCAGCTCGAGCGAACCGGACACGAAGAGGTCGAGGGCCTGCTCGGCTACGACGAGGACACCGCCGGCAGAATCATGAGCCCAGAGGTGTTCGCGCTGCACGAGGACTCGAAGATCGCCGAGGCCATCGAGGCGCTGCGGCAATCCCGCTCCGAGGACCTGGAGATGGCGTTCTACCTGTACGTGGTCGACGAGCATGGTCACCTGATGGGCGTGTGCTCGCTGCGCGATCTGCTGCTTCGCGGCGCCAGCGAGCGCTTGAGAGACGTCATGAAAACGCGATTGGTTGCGGTGAGTGTCGATACCGACCAGGAGGAGGTTGCGAACTTGGTGGCGCGCTACAACTATCTGGCGTTGCCGGTCGTGGACCACGACAACAAGTTGACGGGTATGGTTACCGTCGATGACGTCATCGACATCATGCGGGAGGAGGAAACAGAGGACATCCTGCTTATGGCCGGCGTGGGCGAGGACGAGGAAGAAGTGCTGACCGCACCGCTGTGGCGCAACGTGCTCTTACGTCTGCCGTGGCTGTTCGCTGCGTGGATCGGCGGCATCGTTGCAGCGCAGGTCATCGAGCACTTCGAGGACATGTTGTCGCAACTGATCGTCCTGGCCGTGTTCATCCCGATCATCGTCGGTATGGGCGGTAACGTGGGTACGCAAGCGGCGACGATTGTAGTGCGCGGGATGGCCACTGGACGGCTGGTCGCCGGGCAGCGCATGGTGACTGTGCTGCGCGAGCTACGAGTGGCGCTCACGTTAGGCCTGGTATTCGGGGCCTTGCTGGGTATTACGGTTTACTTTCGGAACCCCGAGATCCCGGCGCTGGCGGCGGTGGTTGCCTTATCGTTGGTCTCGTGCATGGTGCTGGCCGCCACCGTCGGTGCGTCGACCCCGATTCTGCTCAAGCGGTTCGGTGTTGACCCGGCAATCGCCACCGGGCCTTTTGTCACGACGGCGATCGACGTTTTGGGCATCGTCGCGTATTTCAGCATCGCCAGCCTCCTCGTCGTGTCCTGACGTGGCAATCAAGCAGGCGAGCGGATATGCGCTTCGTACGCGACCGCTGGGAGAGGCCGATCTGATCGCCGACTTCTTCACCCGTGAGTATGGTCGGGTACGCGCCGTGGCCAAGTCGGCGCGACGCATCAAGAGTCGTTTCGGCAGCGCCTTCGAACCTTTTACTAGGTCGCGCATCGTTTACTTCCAGCGCGAGAAGGACGACCTGGGTCGCTTGTCGTCATGCGAGCTCGAGCGTTCGTACTTCGAGGCATTGGGAAAGCCCGAGGAAGCTGCGCTGGCGGCGTATCTGGCCGAGCTGATCATCGGGTTCGCCCCCGAGCACGACGCCTCACCGACGCTTTATCGATTGATTGGTGCCTGTCTCGACTGCCTTGAGATCGATGGCGCCCCAGATGCGCTGATGCGCTACTTCGAGGTCTGGATGCTGCGTCTGGCCGGTTTGCTCCCCGGCGTCGAGGAATGTAGTAACTGCGGCCGGCAGCTTGGCGGGGAGATCTGGGTATCGGATGTGACGCTGGGATTCCTCTGTGGCCGCAACTGTGGACAGGTAATCGCACGGCGCCGCCTGGCGCCGGAGGCGAGGCATCTCCTGGCGGCGATTCTGCGAGAGGCACCCAGCAGGCTCGTGGCGGAGCATCCCGACCCGGCCGCCGTGCGCGGACTGGGCGCGATAACCCGAGTCCTCATCGTCGGGCACCTCGACCGCACGCCGCGCTCGCTGCGCGTCATGCAGCGCCTGCGCGACACTAGCAACTCGCGCTGGATGGCGTCGAATAAGATTCACCTATGAACGCCATTCACATGCTCGATGGTGCCGTCATCGATCGCATCGCGGCAGGGGAGGTCGTCGAGCGCCCCGCCTCTGTCGTCAAGGAGTTGATCGAGAACGCTCTCGATGCGGGTGCCTCCCGCATCGATGTTCGTATCGAGGCCGGCGGCCGGCGGCTGATTGAAGTTGACGACGACGGCCACGGGATGACGTCCGAGGATGCGGTCTTGGCGTTCCGGCAACACGCGACGAGCAAGATCGCGACGGTCGAGGATCTCGACGACATACGCACGCTCGGCTTCCGCGGCGAGGCTCTCGCCAGCATTGCCGCGGTGGCTCGCGTCGAGATGCATACCGGCACAGGCGAGGGGGTTGGTGCCGAGATTCGCGTCGGAGAGCGTGAAAGGCCGAGCGTACGCACGTCCGTAGGCCCGCGCGGCACGCGTCTGCGCGTGCACGAACTCTTCTACAACACGCCGGCGCGGCTAAAGCACCTGCGTACCGACGCCACCGAGACCGGGCACGTTGCTGCGGTGGTCGAAGACTTCGCGTTGTTGCGGCCGGACATCGGTCTGACGCTCTCCGTAGACGGCCGCGAGCGCCTCGTGGCTCCTCCGGTCGCGGCGCTCGACGAACGCATCCATCAGGTGCTCGGCGCGGCGGTCGCCGAGTGCTGGGTGCTGGTCGAGGGCGGCAGCGAAATACGTGTGGTCGGAGGCGTGACGAGCCCGGAGCATACGCGATCCAACCGGCGCCACATCCACCTGTTCGTGAACGGCAGGGTGGTCAGCGATGGTCGCCTGGCACATGCGGTCGTGTCGGGCTTCGATTCGCTGCTGGAACGCCGGCGGTTCCCGGTGGCGGTGTTGTTTCTTGCACTCGATCCCGCCGAGGTAGACGTGAACGTGCATCCGCGCAAGGCCGAGGTGCGCTTCGTCGAGCCGGGCCGCGTCTTCGCGGTGCTGCGGCGAGCCGTGGCGACGTCGCTCGCGAGTCGGCTGCCGCCACCGAGCGCATGGCCACAGCCGATGTCCGACGGGGTGGTTCGAGATGCCCCTGACGGTACCTCGGGAATCCCAGTGCGCGCGCCGTGGGCGCCCAGCCTGCCCCTGCGCGACTGGGTGTCGATCGGTGGCTCGGGGATCGGAGGGGATATCCGCGAAAGCCAGGTCGCAGCACCGATTGGGGGCACCCCCGGCGCCGTCCAGGCGATCGCGCAGTACGCCAACACGTACATCCTCGCCGTCGACGACGACGGGCTGCTGATCATCGATCAGCACGTGGCGCACGAGCGGGTCCTCTACGAGCAGGTGCTGGAGCAACGTCGACGTCGCCGCGTCCCGGTGCAAGGATTGCTGGTACCCGAGACCGTGGAGCTGACTGCCGTAGAGGTGGCGGCGGCCGAGCAACACCAAGAGCTGCTGGCCACGTTCGGTTTCGAGATCGAGCCGTTCGGGGGACAAACCTGGACACTGCGCACTGTTCCGGAGGTGTTGGGGGCGCGGCGCGGTGCGCCGACGCTGCGCGCCCTGCTCGCGTCGTTGGCCGATGAGCGTGGCGGCGAAGCGGCTGAACAGATCCAGAATCAGGTTGCCGCTTCGATCGCGTGTCACGCGGCTGTCAAGGCGAATCAGCCACTGACACGGGAGGTCATGGCGAGCCTGATTTCTCAGCTTGGAGAGTGTGAGTCGCCGACCCGCTGTCCACACGGGCGTCCGATCATGCTGCGGCTCGATCACCGCTCAATCGAACGCCAACTCGGGCGTCACTGACCTAGCAGGCCGTGGTGGAAGTGTGGCGGGCCTGGCGACAGGGTCTTGCGAGGCGGAGGCAAGGAGGGAGGAGGAGGCGATGGTTACCCCATCGTTGACGAGGAACGACGCAGCATACGTGCGCAACCCCCTGTCGCCCGAAGGGTTACGGCGATTTGGGGCCATTTGCGGCGTTGGCCTTCCTCGACGATGGCTAGGGCATCGCCAGTGTCAGGCCGCCTTGCATCTGGCCCCAACTCGCCGTAACCAGACCCGCCACACTTCCACCACGGCCTGCTAGCGACTCCCTGGCTTGATCGCCGTGCTCCCGGCGGCACATGACGGACACTCATGCGGCTCCCAAACCGGCGCATCGAGCATCAAGAGAGCCAGCAGCGGCAGCTCGTCGACCTCCGCGGCCCCGAGGCGATTGGCGATGCAGGCGGCACCGACCGGATGGCCGCCGTGCTGGCGGATTACCTGCAGCGTTTCACGACTGCTGAGGCCGGTCGTAACGACATCCTCCACCATCAACACACGCTCGCCAGGGGTCAGTGCGAACCCACGCCGCAGCTCCATAACACCTTCGACGCGCTCCGTGAAGCACGCTCGCAGCCCCAGGGCTCGCCCCACTTCATGTCCGATGATCAGACCACCGAGGGCGGGAGACACAACCACTTCGGGGGCCTCTGTCAGCTCGTCGCGGCAGAGCTGGGCGAGCTCCGCTCCGAGTCGCTCGGCGACGTCCGGATGCTGAAGGGCGCGAGCACATTGTAGATAGCGGTCCGAATGCCGGCCCGAGGAGAGCGCGAAGTGACCCTCCAGCAGGGCTTCGCTGTCGAGCAACAGGGCGCGGACGTTGGGCGCTGGGCTCACGTTCGACGCCAGGCAATCTGTCCGTCGACGACGGTCAGCATGGGCCAGCCGTAGAGGGTCTGTTCATCGAAGGGGGTGTTTCGGGACTTGCTGTGAAACGCCGAAGCGTCGATCGTTGCTTGGCGTTCTGGATCGATGACGGTGAGGTGGGCTGGCGCCCCGGTGGTCAGGGTCCCGCCGTCGATTCCGAGAATCCTGCTCGGGTTGACCGACATGAGCTCCACGAGCCGGGCGACGTCGACGACATCGGTACGCAGCAGGTGAGTGCAAGCGAGTGGGATCGCAGTCTCGAGGCCGACGATGCCAAACGGCGCCTGGTCGTATTCCAGCAGCTTTTCGTCTCGATGATGCGGAGCGTGGTCGGTGGCGATGGCGTCGACCGTGCCGTTGCCGATCGCCTCGAGCAGCGCCTGACGGTCCGACTCGGCGCGCAGCGGCGGGTTCATCTTGGTGTTGGTGTCGAAGCCACGCACGGCCTCGTCGGTGAGCGAGAAATGGTGCGTCATTACCTCGCACGTTACGTCGACGCCGCGTTCCTTGGCGTCGCGCACGAGTCGCATGGATCCGGCTGTAGAAAGATGTGCCAGGTGCAGCCGTCCACCGGTCGCCTCGGCCAGCAATAGATCGCGGGCGACGATGATCTCTTCGGCGGCCGCCGGCCAGCCACGCATCCCCAGGGCGGTAGAAACCGCACCCTCATGCATCACAGACCGGGTGGTCATCGAGCGCTCCTCACAGTGATCGATCACCGGGATATCGAACATACGGCTGTACTCGAGCGCCTTGCGCATGAGCTGTGCGGTGGCCACCGGATACCCGTCGTCGGAGACGGCCACGCAGCCCGCTGCGACTAGTTCGCCAATCTCCGCCAACGCCTCGCCGGCTTGATCGATGCTCACTGCTCCGATCGGATGGACCCGGACGTGCCCCTCGAGGTTGGCCCGCTCGACGATGAACTCCGTCACCGCGCGGTGGTCGTTCACCGGCCTGGTGTTGGGCATGCAGGCGACAGCGGTAAAACCGCCGGCAGCGGCTGCCATGGTCCCCGTGGCGATCGTCTCCTTGTGCTCGAAGCCCGGCTCTCGAAGGTGAACGTGCATGTCAACGAAACCGGGAGCGACAATCATGCCACCGCACTCGATCGTCTCGGCGGCGGTAGCGTCGATCTTGGTTCCCGTCTTCTCGATGACGCCGTCGACGACGAGCAAGTCGCCGACCGTATCTACGCCATTCGTCGGGTCGATCAGGCGGCCGCCCCTAAGCAGAAGAATCGACATTCTTCGGATTTCCTCCTGCCAGCAAATAGAGGATCGCCATCCGAACCGCTAGCCCGTTGGTAACCTGTTCGAGAATCATCGATCGGGGCCCGTCGGCGATATCCGAAGCGATCTCGACGCCCCGGTTCATTGGTCCCGGATGCATGACGATGGCATCGTCGCGGGCAAGCGCCAGGCGGCTCTCCGTGAGGCCGAACAGCTTGAAGTACTCCGCCGCGCTGGGCACGTTGAGCTTGCCGCCACGCTCTGCTTGGATACGCAGCATCATGACCACATCGGCGCCCTCGAGCGCCGGCTCGATTCGGTGGTGGGCAGTCACGCCGAGCGATTCCACCTGCACGGGCATGAGCGTCGGCGGCGCTGCCACAGCAACGTCGGCCCCCAGCTTGCGCAGGCACAGGATGTTCGATCGCGCCACCCGGCTATGGCCGATGTCGCCCACGATCACCACCCGCAGCCCGGCGATGCTGCCCTTGCTGCGGCGGATCGTGAGGGCATCGAGTAACGCTTGGGTCGGGTGCTCGTGGGCTCCGTCGCCGGCGTTGACCACGGCGGCTGAGCAGTGCCGCGCGAGGAAGTCGGTAGCTCCGGCGCACGCGTGACGCAGCACCAGGATATCGGGGAGCATCGCCTCGATATTGCGAGCGGTATCCAGAAGGGTCTCTCCTTTGACCACGCTGCTGGTTGACGCTGAAACGCTTTGGACGTCGGCCGAGAGCCGCTTGCCGGCTATCTCGAAGCTCGTCCGGGTCCGGGTCGATGGTTCGAAGAACAGGTTCACGACTGTCTTGCCGCGAAGGGCCGGCACCTTCTTGATGGGACGCTCGGAGATCGCTCTGAAGTGCTCCGCTGTGTCCAGCACGAGTCCGATCTGCTCGGATTCGAGTGGCCGGATGCCGACGAGGTTCTTCGGAAATACGATGCTCTGCTCGGGCGGCGCGCGAACCATTGCTGCGTCATCGAGAAGTGTGGTGGTTATCGGATCCATCGTCATTGCCCCCCTCTCAGCGGATCGCGTCCTCGGTCTCCAGAATGGTCACCTGGTCCTCTCCGTCGATCTCTGCACAGGTCACCTTGATCACCTCACGCAGCGAGGTAGGTACGTTCTTGCCGACGTAGTCGGCGCGGATCGGTAGCTCGCGGTGTCCTCGGTCAACCAGCACTGCGAGCTGGATCGAGCGCGGCCGGCCGAAGTCCATCAGCGCGTCCATGGCGGCGCGCACGGTGCGGCCGGTAAAGAGCACATCGTCCACCAACACCACGTCCCGGCCATCCACCTCGAAGTTGAGCTCGGTGGCCTGCACCACGGGGTTGGGGGCGATCTGTGACAGGTCGTCGCGGTACAGCGTTACGTCGACCGTTCCCGTAGCGACCTCGGCGCCCTCGAACTCGGCGATCTTGCGCGCCAGCGTCTCGGCGAGCGGTACGCCGCGGGTGCGAATGCCGACCAGGGCGAGTCGGTGAGGCTCGTTGCGCTCGACGATCTCGTGCGCGATACGAGACAGGGCCCGATCGATCTGCTTGTCGTCCATGATGTGTGCCTTCAACCGCATCGGTCGCTCCCGCGTGGACGGCGCCGCCGCGGATTCTCCGGGCTGGTCGCAGGCAGCTGCCGACCTGGGTCGAGGCGTGTGTCCCGAGGCGGCCGTTGGCAGCCAAAAAAATACCCGCCCGAACGTATGTTCGGCGCGGGATTCCAAAGCACGACTCCGACATATGTACGCCCTTGCTGGCCTCACGGGGCCAATCCTTAAAAGGTCGATGCCGCCAGCGTACTTACCCAGCGCGTGAGCGTCAACTCACAAGATGCCGGCAGTTTGCCGGCTTGCCGGACCCCATGCTAGCCTGCGGCCGATGTTTGAACGGCGGCTCGACTTGGAGTCAACCCACACTCTCGCGCGCCGTTGTTTCGTGCTCGAATACCGCTGTCCGGACATCGCTGCTGCCTCCCTCCCGGGACACTTCGTGATGATCTCGGTCGGTGACGGAATCGATCCTTTGCTGCGTCGGCCGATGGCGATCTACCGGATCGTTCGTGAGGCGGGTGCCGCTGTGGGGTTCACGCTATTGGTAGAGCGCACTGGCCGCGGCACGACGTTGATGGCGCGCGCCAAGGCCGGCGACGAGGCGGACGTTCTCGGCCCACTCGGTTGCCCATTCCGTCTGCCAGCGGCGGGCGTGCTGGATGATGAGGAGGATCTACTGGTGATGGGTGGGGTCGGCGCGGCGCCTTTTCCCCTGCTGGCGGAGACACTCACAAGCCGCGGCGCACGGGTGCGGGCATTCGTCGGAGGGCGAAGCCGAGAGGACCTGCTGTGCCTGGACGACTTTGCAGAGCTGGACGTTCCGGTTCACCTGGCCACCGACGACGGGTCGGCCGGGCACCACGGGTTTGTAACTGGCGCACTCGAGGCTCACTTGCGACGCGCGGCGGGCCGCCCCCGCATCTACTCCTGCGGGCCAACGCCGATGATGCGGGCGGTCGACGAGCTCGCCGTTCGCCATGGGTGTGATCACCAGGTGAGCCTCGAAGCCCCGATGGCCTGTGGAATCGGCGTGTGTCTGTCGTGCGTCGTTCCAGTCGATCGCGGTGATGCTTGGATCTATCAGCGCATCTGTCGCGAGGGTCCGGTATTCGACGCGGCCACCTTGGGCTGGCGATGAGCGATCCTGAGGGGCAGCCCGATCTCGCGGTGAAGGTCGGTGACATCGAGCTGAGCAATCCGATGCTGCTGGCGTCCGGAACGGTGGGGTACGGCGAGGAGATGGCTGAGCTCATCGATTTGAACCGACTCGGCGGCATCGTGGTCAAAGGCTTGTCGCTCGAACCCGAGCGCGGCAACACGCCTCAGCGAATCACCGAGGTTCCGGGAGGCATGCTGAACTCTATCGGCCTGCAAAACGTTGGAGCCGACGCATTTGTGCGGGACAAGCTTCCGTTCCTCAGACAGTTCGACCTCAAGGTGATCGCCAACGTCTGGGGCAGGACGGTGGAGGAGTACGTGGGCGTCGCTCGCCGCATGGACGCGGCCGACGGAGTACATGCGCTCGAGCTCAACGTCTCTTGCCCGAACATCAAGGAAGGCGGGATCAGCTTCGGCACTGATCCCGTGCAGATCCACGCGGTCACGGCGGCGGCCCGTGCCGCCACCGAAAAGCCCCTCTGGGTGAAGCTTGCGCCCGGCGTGACGGACATCGGTGTGATGGCTCGCGCTGCCGAGGAAGCCGGCGCCGACGCGCTCTCGGTGGTCAACACCATCCGGGGGATGGCTGTCGATGTAGGACGCCGCAGGCCGCTCCTGGCCACGATTTACGGTGGGCTTTCTGGTCCTGTCCTATTTCCGATCGCCCTGTACTTACTTTACGAGGTATCTCTTGTCTCGTCATTGCCTTTGATAGGTATAGGTGGCGTATGTGAGCTTGATCATGCGCTCCAGTACTTGATAGTGGGTGCAACAGCAGTTCAGATCGGCACGGCGAACTTTTACGATCCGACCGCGTCACAGCGTTTGGTCGATGAGCTGGCGAGATGGTGTTGCGATGAACAGATTCCCTCGGTACGCGAAGTTATCGGGACACTACAGTTGGACGAGCCGTGAGAGCTCTCGAAGGGCGCTGAGCAGGCTGCCGGCGGCGATCGCTATTGGCGCGATGCTCCTGGCGGCAAGCGGTTGCGCGGCGCAGCTTCGTCCTGCAGCTCGACCTGGATCGAAGGTCTCGGTAATGGTCGCATCCTGGTATGGACACAAGTACCATGGACGCCAGACGTCGAGCGGCGAAGTCTTCGACATGCACGCGTTGACGGCGGCGCACAAAACTCTGCCGTTCGGGACGCGACTGCGAGTCACACACCCGGGCAACCGGCGCTCTGTCGTGGTGAAGATCAACGACCGTGGACCGTTCATCAAGGGCCGAGATCTGGACTTGTCTTTGGGCGCCGCGAGGGCGCTGGTGATGGTCGACGAGGGAGTCGCCCGAGTGCGTATTGAGCGAATGAATTGAGCCGGCCGCGACTGATCGTCGCACTCGATGTACCCACCGCCGAACGCGCCCTCCAGGTTGCGGAAGTACTGCAAGGGCACGCCGACGTCCTCAAGGTCGGCCTTCAGCTGTTTATCGCTCAGGGACCAGGCCTGGTGCGTGAGCTCATGTCGATGGGATGGGGGATCTTCCTCGACCTCAAGATATGCGACATTCCGGCGACCGCTGCCGGTGCCGTGCGGTCCGCCGCTGAGCTCGAGGTGGAGTTGTTTACGCTGCACACCAGTGGCGGGCGCAAGATGCTCGAAGCGGCGGTGGCGGCGCGCTCGAATCAGCCCATCCCGCGACTCCTGGGCGTTACCCTGCTCACCAGCCTCTCGGCCGAGGATCTGCCGACCGTCGGCGTCCACGACGCCCCGGCCTCGGTAGTCGAACGACGCTGCCAGCTGGCCCACGATAGCGGCTGTGACGGTGTGGTAACCTCGGTTCGAGAAGCTGCTGCAATCCGCGCCCGGTGGGGGCCGGAGTTTCTTCTCGTTACGCCGGGGATTCGCCCGGCCGGCGCTGATGCGCACGACCAGGTCCGCGTGGCCACCCCGTCGGCGGCGGTGGTAGCCGGGGCCGACTATCTGGTTGTCGGGCGCCCAATTCTGCAGGCCGACGACCCGGTGGCGGCGGCGGTCGCGATTCGCGCGTCGATGGAGTTGCCGACAGGTGCAAACTGATCGCAGGATCGGTGATTCGCAGTCCGAGCCTGACGGCGGCGCGCTCGCTCCCCTAGAGCAGCGGGTCGGCTACAGCTTCGACGACCGTGCGCTGCTGGTTCGCGCACTGACACACCGCTCGTATGCCAACGAACGGGGCAGCGGTGCGGAGGACAACGAGGTCCTCGAGTTCCTTGGCGACGCGGTGTTGGGTCTGATCGTCAGCGACCTCCTGTGTCGTCGACATCCGTCGCTCAACGAAGGACAGATGTCGAAGCTCAAGTCGTTCCTGGTATCGGCGGAGACGCTCGCCAAGCTTGCGGATGATCTCTGGCTGGGGCAGTGCGTTTTCCTGGGCCGCGGCGAAGAGAAGACCGCGGGTCGCACCAAGAGCTCGATCCTGGCGAATACGTTCGAAGCGCTGATCGCTGCGCTTTACCTGGACGGCGGACTCGATTGCGCTAGCGAGTTCATCCTCGCGCGGGTCGAACCGCTTATCAGCCCGGCCGCTGATCACTCAGCCCCTATTCGTGACTTCAAGTCGGCGCTCCAAGAGCATGTGCAGGCTGCCGGCCTACCGCTGCCCTCGTATGAGGTTGTCGATGAGGCGGGCCCCGATCACGCGAAGACGTTCCGCGTCCAGGTGACTGCTGGCGACGATCAGCGGGCCGTAGGCCAAGGCAGTACCAAGAAGCGCGCCGAGCAAGTGGCGGCGCGGATGCTGCTGGAGCCGCTTTTGAAGCAGTCGCGCGAGGTGGCTGAATAGCTACTTCTCCGCACCGCCCATCATTCGGTGACGGCCCCGTTGGCTTGCTGGCGGGTGATCCAACCGCCGCCGAGCAGCACGTCGCCATCGTAGAATGCCACGCCCTGCCCGGGGGCAACCGCATGCTGAGGCTCTCTGAACGCAACCTGGTAGCGGCCTCCTCGCATCGGGGTGACGACGGCCTCGGCTTCGCGATGTCGGTGACGGATGCGTGCGCTGACCCTCAGCGGAGATTCCGGAGCGTCAATCGCCAGCCAGTTGCAGCGTTCAGCGAGCAAGGTAGAGCTCTCAAGGCCTTGGCGTGGACCGACGGTAACGCTAGCAGCGTGGGCATCGATGTCGAGCACGTACAGCCGGTCGCTCGCGGCGATGCCTAGCCCTCGCCGCTGGCCGATCGTAAAGCGATGCAGGCCGTTGGTCTGCCCGAGCGGATGGCCGTCGGCGTGGCGTAGGGCGATGGGCCTTTCCGAGCTCTGCGGTCGGTGGCGCTCGATGAACGCGTTCTTGTCGCCGTCAGGAATAAAGCAAAGCTCGTAGCTCTCAGGCTTGTCAGCGACGTGTAGATGCAATCGTCGGGCTTCGTCGCGGACCTCGTCCTTGCTGAGGTGTCCAATGGGGAAACGGACGTGGCGAAGCTGCTCCGCCGGCACGTCGAAGAGGAAGTACGACTGGTCCTTATCGGCATCGACCCCCTTGCGGAGCAGGGGCCGGCCGGCCCGCTCGCCGAGGCGGGCGTAATGGCCCGTCGCCAGCGAGTCGGCGCCCAGGCTCCGCGCCAGTCGCCGGAGCAATCCGAACTTCACCCTCCGGTTGCATCGGATACACGGGCTCGGAGTCTCGCCGGCGGCATAGGCGTCGAGGAACGGCTCGACGATCTCCGCCCGGAATGCGGCAGTATGATCGAAAACGTAGTGGGGGAAGTCGAGCTGCGCAGCCACTGCCCGAGCATCGGCGATGTCGGCCGGGGAACAACACCGCCCGAGTCCACGCGCGCTGTTGATGTCGCCGTAGTCCCACAGCTGTAGCGTGAGACCGACGACGACGTGCCCCTCCTGGCGCAGGATGGCTGCGGCGGCACTCGAATCTACGCCTCCGCTCATCGCTATGGCGACGCGCCCCATCTCAGGCTCTCACCGCGGGCAAGCTGCCCTCGGTCGCGGCCACAACACACCGGACGATGCGCTCCGCGAGCCCTGCAGTTTGCTCATGATCGGTACCGTAGCCCAGGGACAGCCGTAGCGCTCCGGTCTGATAACGCCTAGGCAATCCGAGCGCCTCCAGCACATGTGAAGCATGCGCCACACCGCTGGCGCACGCCGAGCCGGCAGACGCCGCGATATTCTCCATGTCCAGGCATGCTACCAACAGGTCGCCCGGGCACTCGGCGAAGCACAGGTGGACCGTGTTCGGTAATCGTGGCGCAGCGGGTACGGTCACGTGCACGTCCGGCGCCAAGTCGACGATCTGGGCAGTGAGCTTGCTGGCCAAGCCGCCAACACGCTCCGCTTCGACTCGAGAACGCGTCCGAGCGCGATTACAGGCGGCACCAAAGCCGGCGATCAGGGCAGTGGGCTCAGTGCCGCCGCGCCTTCCCCGCTGCTGCCCGCCGCCGCGCAGCATCGGGGTGAGATCCAAGGGTCGGCGCAGCACCAGGGCGCCGATGCCCGGCGGTCCACCGATCTTGTGGCCAGACAAGCTCACCATGTCGACGTCTCCCAGGAGATCATCCAGATCTAGCCAGGCAGCGGCCTGCACGGCATCGCAATGCGCGTGGATGCCGCGGCGTCGCGCCATGGAAGCAACCTCGCGCACTGGCTGGATGGTGCCGGTTTCATTATTGGCCGCCATGATCGATACGAGAACGGTATCGTCGCGCAGCGCTGCGGCAACCGCGTTCGGATCAACGCGTCCTTCAACATCGACCGGCACCCGGGTGGTCTCGACTCCGAACGCGGCGAGCGCGTCGGCGGGCTCCAGCACGGCAGGGTGCTCGATAGCCGAGACCACTAGATGACCGCGAGGCGGCCAACCCAACAACCCGTTCAGGGCCAGATTGTCGGCCTCCGTCCCGCCACTGGCGAACACCAAATCGTGGCCTCCACATAGCTTCAGAACCTGCTGCCGGGCGGCCTCCACGGCGGCGCGCGCTCGCTGGCCGTCGCGGTGGATGCTCGATGGATTGGCAGCGGTGTCGGCGAGCCACGGCTCCATGACGGCCCTGACCTCGGGGGCCAGTGGCGCGGTGGCGTTGTAGTCCAGATACACGCGGCGACTCTCCATCCTGGGAGCATGCCACGCCCATTCGGGGCGCAAAAGACGGCGCTGAACCACCGTGCGAGTCGCGTGGTAGCCTCATTGGCCGACGTCCGTTGATGCATAGTCAGCCGCCGCAATGCCCTCCGCGAGGTTGGGGCCCCATGTCCGAGTTCGAAGCGCTCGATTTCTACGCCCTAGATGAGCTTCTCTCGGACGAGCAGAGGCTCATTCGCGACACCGTCCGGCGGTTCATATCGGACCGTTGCCTGCCGATCATCGAGGAGCATCAGGCAAGAGGGGAGTTCCCGACCGAGCTGATCGGGCCTCTCGCGGAGCTCGACCTGCTGGGAGCCAACCTTCCCGAGGAGTATGGCTGCGCCGGTCTCGAGAGCAGCACGTACGGTCTCATCATGCAGGAACTGGAGCGCGGCGATTCAGGGATCAGATCGTTCGTCTCGGTGCAGGGCGCGTTGTGTATGTATCCGATCTTCGAGTTCGGCTCCGAGGAGCAGCGCCGGCGCTGGCTGCCCGACATGGCTACGGCGAAGGTGATCGGCTGCTTCGGTCTCACCGAGCCCGATGCCGGATCCGATCCCGGTGCCATGCGCACGCGGGCGGTACGCGACGGCGACGACTGGGTGCTCAACGGCGTCAAGATGTGGATCACCAACGGCACAATGGCACATATCGCGATCGTCTGGGCTGTGACAGATGACGGCATTCGCGGGTTCATCGTGCCCACTGACACGCCGGGCTTCCAGGCGCTCCACGTGAAGGGCAAGTACTCGCTGCGAGCCTCCGACACCGCCGAGCTCGTGCTCGACGACGTGCGGGTACCGGCGGACGCTGTCTTACCTGGCAGCGGCGGTCTCAAGTCGCCGCTCATGTGCCTCAGCCAGGCGCGCTACGGGATTGCCTGGGGCAGTATCGGCGCGGCGCAGGCGTGTCTCGACGAGGCCCTGCGCTACGCCGGCAATCGCATCGTATTCGACGCGCCGATTGCCTCGAAACAGCTGATCCAAGAGTTGCTCGCCGAGATGGCGTCTGAGATCACCAAGGCGCAGATGCTGTGTTGGCGCTTAGGCCAGCTCAAGGATGCCGGCAAGGCGAAGCCGGCGCAGATCTCGATGGCCAAGCGCAACAATGTGCGCATGGCGCTAGAGACCGCCCGCCGCTGCCGCGAGATTCTGGGTGGCAACGGTATCCTCGACGAGTACCAGGTGTTCCGCCATCTGGTTAACTTGGAGACCGTGTACACCTATGAGGGAACGCATCAAGTGCATACCCTGATCATTGGCCAGGCGCTCACCGGGCTGTCGGCCTTTTGAAGGCCGCCGGCGCTCGCCCGCGGGTACCGCGTATCGTTGACCCTGTTGGCGCGGCGTTGCTACAGTCATCGTCGGGCGGCGTCGGTATCGAGGCCGCGACGCGGGTATAGCTCAGTTGGTAGAGCGTCGGCTTCCCAAGCCGAAGGCCACGGGTTCGAGCCCCGTTACCCGCTCTTGACGTCGGTGGCGAACAGATACTGCCCAAACTACCGAGGACACTTATGTCGGACAAAGCGAATAGAACGCGCTCCTACCTGGGCCCGGGTTGTGTTTTCGACGGGGACATTCGGGGCAGCGGGTCGCTCGAGTGTCATGGCAGCGTCACCGGTACGGTGACCCTGGATGGCGAGGTGGTGATCGGCGAGCGTGGTCGCGCCAAGGGCACGTTGTGTGGTGATCGAATCACGGTCGACGGCTACCTGGAGGGTGACGCCAGCGGAATACAGAAGGTCGAGGTAGGGGCCACGGGCCAGGTCACCGGCGATATCCGCGCGCCCTCGGTCGTCTTTGCCGAGGGGGCGGTCTTCGAAGGCAACGTGGAGATGCGGGCCACTGACAGGGCGGGGGGAAAAGCTCCCGAATGAAGGTCGGCGTCCCCAAGGAAATAAAGCCGCAGGAGCACCGCGTCGGCTTGGTCCCGGCCGGTGTTCGACAGGTTGCCGCCGCCGGTGCGGAGGTGCTCGTCGAGTCTGGTGCAGGCATTGGAAGTGGGCTTCCTGATGACCAGTACGCGGCGGCCGGTGCGCGCCTGATCGACAGCGCTCAGGAGGTCTGGGCGGAGGCCGATCTGATCATCAAGGTCAAAGAGCCGATGGCGGCAGAGTACGGCTACCTGCGGCCGGACCTGGTTCTCTACACGTACCTACATCTGGCGCCATTGCCGGAGTTGACCGATGCGCTGCTTGAAAACCAGGTGACGAGCATCGCCTACGAGACGGTTGAGCTTCCGGATGGCTCGCTGCCGCTGCTCGTCCCGATGAGCGAGATCGCCGGACGCATGTCGGTACAGGTCGGGGCCCACTTCCTCGAGAAGGCCCAGGGCGGTCGAGGGGTGCTACTGGGAGGCCTGCCCGGTGTGAATCCCGCCGACGTGGTGGTGATTGGCGGCGGCATCGTTGGCCGCAACGCCGCGCGCGTCGCCTACGGGATGGGCGCCCACGTCACCGTCCTCGACACCAACGCTCGCACGCTGCAGTACATCGACGACGTCTTCGGTGGCCACGTGAACACCATCATGTCGCACACTACGACCGTCGAGGCGTGGTGCGTACGGGCTGATCTACTAGTGGGCGCGGTGCTGATTGCCGGCGCAGCAGCTCCGAACGTTGTCTCACGCGAGGTGGTGTCGAAGATGAAGGACGGCGCGGTCATCGTCGACGTGGCGGTTGACCAGGGCGGTTGTATCGAGACAACCTGCGCCACGACGCATCGCGAGCCCACCTTCCTCGTCGATGGGGTATTGCACTACGGCGTAACCAATATGCCTGGAGCGGTGCCGCGTACGTCTACCTTCGGACTCACCAACGTGACGGCTGCGTACCTGGTGAAGCTCGTCGACATCGGCGTCGAGGCTGCCCTGCGACGCGATCCAGCCCTGGCACTGGGTGTCAACACCTACAAGGGGCACGTTACCTGTGCTCCGGTGGCTGCTTCGCAGGGGCGCGCCCATACGCTGCTGGACGAGCTTCTCTGACAGCCAGAGCCCGCCGGAATGAGCTCCGAACGTCACTCTTCGACACTCCGGGTACTGCTCGATGGGGAGCTTTCGGGGGCGGCCAATATGGCTATCGACGATGCGCTGCTGGGCGGCTCCTCGGCGCACGAATACAGCATGCGCTGGTACTCGTGGGCGCGCCCTACCGTCTCGCTTGGCTACGCGCAACGATGGCGTGACGGTTTCGACCCTCGAGTTGCCGGTCGTCTGGGTGTCGACTTGGTCCGGCGACGTACGGGCGGACGTGCCGTGCTCCACTCTGGCGAGCTCACCTATGCGCTTGTCGGCCCGGCCGCGGCAGGCCCCTTTGCCGGTGGCGTCCTGCCAACCTACCAGGTGATCTCCGACGGCATGGTGGCTGGGCTACGGCTCCTCGGCGCCGATGTTTGTCTCGAGCGCGCACGTGGACGCCGATCCCGCGATGAGCCTGGAGCCTGTTTCGCCGCCCGTGCCCTGCACGAGGTGACAGCCGAAGGGCGCAAGCTACTCGGCAGCGCCCAACGGCGGGTGGCCGGCCGCGTGCTGCAACATGGGTCCCTGCCGCTCTGGTCGCCCGATCCGGCACTGTGGAGTGCGCTCGGCAGCACCGGCGTGGGCGCGGCGAGCGAGTCGGTTGGACTCTACGAGTTGCTTGCCGGACGTCCGAGTCGGCGAACCATCGCCAGCACGCTGTCGGGAGCGGTAGCGAAGGCCCTCGGCCTGACCCCACGGATCGGATCTTTGAGCCGGGCCGAACGGGTTGCCGCTGTCCGTCACCAGAAGCTCTACAGCGATCGGCGCCATACGCTTCGTCGCTGACCGTTCGCCGTGCTGGCGCCGTTAACGGCGTGCTATTCTCATTCTCGAGGGGTTGCGAGGGCGCGTAACCTGAAGGGTACCTGGGGTTTGGACGCGCAGACGCCATGCCGGTCCCGATCCCCGTCACGGTCATGCATCCCGGCGGTTACCTGCGAGCGCGCAAGGTGAAATGACTGATATCAGCCGGCACCAGGCTCGTCAGCGGGGTTTTACCCTCAGACGCGCGGTCGTATTGGCTATCGCGCTGCACCTGCTGCTCGGTGTCCTGGTGACTTGGTGGCCCGGGCTCCTGTTTCCGCGCCCGGCGGTTGCCCAGACGGAAGAGCCGCCGCTCCAGTTCACCTTCGTGGACACGCCGGAAAGCGAGCCGCCGCCGGAGCCGCCCGACAACTCGGCGGCTTCGGACATCGATCGCGTCGCCGCGGATACCTCGCCGCGTGATGACCAGCCGCTGCCGTTCTCGGAGGGCAACACGGCCGCGCAGGTGCTTCGGGCCGCTGCGGTACCAATCGAGACGCCTGCCGCCGAGCCGCAGCCGCCGGCACCGGAACCGCAGCCGGCGCGCCCGGAGGAGCGTCCGGAAGCCCCGGAGCGCGTCGCCGATGCGCCCGAGGTGGCGCCGGAGGCGTCGGATACCGAGGTCGCCGAGGCGGAGACCGAGCCGGTTGAGGAGCCCGCTGAGACCACCGACGACGCCGCCGAGACAGTGACCATTCCACCTCGGCGGCCCAGCTTGAGAAGTCAGTTGACGAGACTGGAGTCGTTTGTCGATCCGCAGGTGTACGAGAATCGACAAGGTGGTGTCGATGGTTCGGAAGGACTAGCTCAATTCGACACGCACGGCTACGATCTTGGCGCCTACCTGAACGAGATAATTGGGCGTATCGAAGGTCACTGGCGAGCCAATATGCCGCCGCTCATCCGTACCGGGATAAGCGGTGCCACATTCGTCGCCCTGTCCATCCGTCGGCAGACCGACGCCAACGGCAACGAGGTGGCGCGGATCGTTATCGAGCGAACCTGGCCCTCGGGACAGCCTGCCTACGATGCCGGAGCGCAGTTCGCGCTACAGCTATCGGATCCTCTGCCACCGATACCGGACTACTATCCGTACGACGATATCAACGGTCGCTTGGGGTTCATCTACAACATGGGCACGGCCGACGTGACGTTTCCCGACAAGCGCTAGCGCGCCTGCTGTCAGACCGGAGCTTAAACAACGCATGATCGAGGTGTTGCGGAGCGGCGGGCCGATAATGATCCCGCTGGGGATTTGCTCGGTGCTCGCGATGGCCATCATAGCCGAGCGATTCTGGAATCTCCGCGATGTCAAGGTGCTTCCGCCTGCTGAGGTGGCGCATATTCATGCGCTGATTGATCGGGGTGAGTTCGTCCGTGCCGAGGAGTACGCGGCAAGCCGACCTGGCCCGTTGAACAACGTTCTCTTGCCCGCGCTGCAATCACGGGCGGAGCCGCGGGAGTTCATTCGTGAGCTAGTGCGCGACGCTGGCCGCCAGGAGGTTCCGGAGCTCGAGCGCTACCTAGGTGTTCTGGGAACGGTCGCCAGCATCACGCCGTTGCTCGGGTTGCTCGGGACGGTGTTGGGTATGATCCAGGTGTTCTCGGTAATCTCGCTCCAGGGCGTGGGACAGGCTGGCGCCCTTTCGGGGGGCATTTCCGAAGCGATGATCACCACCGCTACGGGGTTGGCAATCGCCATCCCGACGCTGGCCGGCTACAACTATTACGTCGGCAAAGCCGAGGGCATGGTGTTGGAAATGGAGCGCCTCGCGCTGGCGATGATCAAGTTGATCGTCGAGCGTCGGCCTGAGCAGACGCCGGGCGACGAACTGTCGTGATCGACGCGACTCGCCGGCGATGCTGCGCCGAAGACAGCTCGGGCCACTAGTGCTCCTGATCATAAGTACGGTGACGTTTGTGGGGAGCGCGACCGGCCGCCTCCGGCGTCGGCCCGCCTCTGCGATACGCATGGCATCGCCGTCGTCGGGCCTCCTTGGATCCGCCTCGGTCGCGCGCGCCACAATATGCAACGAACCTCTGTTACAGGACACTAACTGATGTTGACCGAGACACGGCAGCGGCAGCGCCGCGCCAGCGTCGATATGTCGCCGCTGATCGACGTGGTGTTCTTGCTGTTGATCTTCTTTGCGGTGACCACGACGTTCCTCGAGCAGTCGGGCATGGACCTGGAGTTACCCGAATCCAGTACCGCACTTTCCACGACAGCTGCTCCGATCGTCGTCGAGATATCCGGTTCCGGTGAGATTCGCATGGATGGAGAGGTGCTGACCGCCGACGGGCTCGAACAACGAGTGGCGGCACTCAGTGACGAGGATCGGACCAAGATCACCGTGCGTGCCGACCGGTCAATCGACTTGGGCACCTGGGTGCGGGTGATCGACGCGCTGCGAAAGGGTGGCGCGGAGGGCATCTCACTGCCCATGGTGCCACTGGATCAGTGAGCCCCATCAGGGGGCACGACGGCGCCGGACCACCCTTGCTCGTGGTTGTCGGGCCGACCGCGGCTGGCAAGTCGACGATAGCGGAGCAGCTCGCCGAGAGCCTCACGGGCGAGCTCGTTTCCGCCGACGCGCTATTGGTGTACCGAGGACTCGACATCGGTACCGCCAAGCCGACCGCCTCCACACGGGCACGCTGTGCCTACCATTGCATTGACTACCTGGATCCAGTGCAACGTTGTTCGGCGGGCGCTTACGCGGCGATCGCGTGGCAGGCTATCAACCAAGTCCGGGCGCGAGGCAAGCAACCGATCTTGGTGGGCGGCAGCGGATTCTATGTGCAGGCGGTTGTCGAGGGGCTCGACGAGGCTCCGCCGAGCGATGCGGCGTGGCGCGAGACATTGAGCAGACTCCGCGAACGCTACGGCATCGAGACGCTGCACGCCGCGTTGCGCCGCCTCGACCCTGACTGTGCGGCGAGGCTCGGTAGTCGCGATGCACAGAGGATCTTCCGTGCGTTGGAGGTGATCTTTCGCACCGGCCTCCGGATGAGCGAGTTAGCAGAGGCCAGTACCGGTACCGGGCCATGTGCACCCGACGCGGTTTGGCTCGGCGTCACCTGGCCGCGCCCTCTCCTGTACGAGCGCATCGAGCGCCGCGTAGACGAGATGCTCGCCAGCGGCTGGGTCGATGAGGTCGACGGACTGCTCGCCGCGGGTGTGCCGGCCGAGGCGCACGCCCTGCAGGCCATCGGCTACCGCCAGCTGGCGCGCGTTTGTGTTGGCGAGCTCGACCTTGGCGCGGCTCGGGACGAGATCGTGCGTGCCACACGCCGTTACGCCAAGCGTCAGCTCGCCTGGTACCGGCGCTGGCCGCAGATTTGCTGGCTGGAGCATCAGTCCGGCGAGGATCCTGGCGGCGAGATGGAGCGTCAGCGCGCTGTTCGTCTGGCGCGCGAGTTGCTTACCGACAAGGCGCGGACTGCCGGCCGACACGATGTTGCCGCGTCGCGACCCGAGAGTCACAATGGACGCGATGAACGCAGGTAGGCGATTTAGAGCTGTGGCTATTTGGGCGCTCGTCGTGCTGGGCGGCTGTGCCGCCACGACGGTGGCGCCAGAGTTGCGGCCGAGCACCGCCGTCGTGCTCGATCCGGCACGAGTACCGCCGCCTCCTGCCGCTGTCTCCGTCTCGCTGAGCGAGGCATGGGACGCCGTGCGCGATGTAACGCCGGGCGGCGCGCTGGCGGGACTCACTTCCGAAGAAGCGGCGAGCTCGATCGGCAGGACAGTGGCCGGATTTTCGGCGTTGCGACAGGGAAATCTTGCGGCTGCGCGCGATGCCTTTGGACTGGCGCTCGGGTCGGGACAACCGTTGGCCGAGGCGGCATACGGGATGGGTCTGGTCGCGGTGCTGCAGCAGCGCCCAGAACTGGCGCGAGGCTGGTTCGAAACTGCGCTGGAGGCGGATGCTGGGTTGACGCGTGCCGTTCTGGAGCTGCGACAGCTCAGGCTTGGTGACGTGGGACCACTGCTCATGCGTGCCGAGATGGCCGCCAACAGCGGCGATGCCGAGGTTGCCGTAGCTGCCTATGAGGAGGCCATTGCTGCTGCCCCGGAGCTGGAGGGGCCGTACCTGCGCATCGCCGCGCTACGGGAAGAGCGCGGCGATATCGAGGCGGCGATTCGGGTCCTCAGCGATGCCCGCCGACGCACCGGCGACGGCCCGTTGATCCTGGGACGACTCGGCATGCTCTATCGCAGCGCGCAACGGTACGCCGACTCGAACAATGTTTTCCAACGGCTGGCCGATGCGCTCCCCGACGATCCGCGTATTGCGGATCTGGCGCGAGAAGCTCGTGACCTGTACGAACGGGATTCACTGCCGGCTGAATACCGAGAACTGGCGACCAAGTCAGTGATTACCCGCGAGGAGCTCGCGGCACTGCTCGCCATCAATCTGCAAATGCTCGAGGGTCGCGCCGAAGAGCGCCGCGGCGTGATCGTTGCGGATGTCGGAGCACGCTGGTCGACCCCATTCGTGCAGCGCATGGTGTCCTGGGGTGTCCTCGACGTTTACCAGAACAATGACTTCTTCCCTCAGATGCAGGTACGCCGAAGCATGTTGGTGGAGGCCTGCTACCGAGTGCTCGAGCTGATCGGAGCAGCGGCCGATGCTCCGCGGCCGGCGCTCGACGATCCTCCACCGGAGCACCTTCTCTATCGACCCGTGCAAGCCGTGGTCGGGTTGCGCATCTTGTTGCCCGATGACGACGGCACCTTCGATCTGCTGGCGTTGGTATCGGGAACAGAGGCCATGTCGGCGGTCGAGCGCCTGACCGCCGTTGTGCGCAGGAACGCGGATTAATATCCCGCGCGGGAGACCAGCAGGCCGCTGTTTGCGCCCATAGATGGCGACGTCTACGATCAGCCCGGCAGGAGGGACGAAAGTGTGACCGACTCCCCAGACGAAATCTCTATGGACGGATCCATCGCTGGCGACGCGGAAGAAACCGGAGCGCCGGAGGCGGTCGCCCGCGATGAGCCGGTGGCGCCGCCGAGCGTCGTGCTCGGCTGCGTTCTCGCCTGGGCAGTGCCCGGAGCCGGTCACATGTTCCTCGGCCGCTGGCGGCGTGGACTCATGTTCGGATCCTTGGTACTCGCCTTGCTGGTTGGCGGAATCGCACTCGAGGGCAAGGTGTACAGGCCCATCTCTGGTGAGCCCCTGACATACCTGGCGGCGCTTGGTGCCGCTGGTGTGGGCATCCCGTTCGCGGTCGCCCACGCCGTGGGCGGGGCCGACGGCAACCTCGAGGGCGCATACTTCGAGTACGGCAACACGTTTACGC
Organism: Acidobacteriota bacterium; assembly: GCA_965205505.1. GTDB lineage: Bacteria > Acidobacteriota > UBA890 > UBA890 > WLXD01 > DASCOT01. The sequence continues at coordinate 80,943 of CBDBHB010000008.1, read as the reverse complement.
TTGTTGCAGGGCTGCTCAACCTGCTTGTCGTGCTCGATGCCTTCGATGTCGCGATCGGACGCCGGTAGGTGATTCACTTCCTGTTCCTCACTATTTTTTGCCTGGCGGTGGGTCTCGTTCTCGGGGCGATGTTGCGACACGATCCTCGCGACGCGGCAGTGCTGGCGGGCTGGATCGCTGCCGGAATGGTGGGTGTCGCCTACCTGATGTCGTGGATGATGTACTTCGTGCTGCTGTAAGCGAGTGACTGGCGTGGCGCGCTGGCTGCCGGCGGTGGCGATAGCAAGCGGCATCTTCTGGCTCTCGCACCAGTCTTCTCTCGATCCGCCCGGGTCGGGCATCGACAAGCTCGAACATGCTTTCGCGTACGGCGTCCTGGCGCTCTCCCTCTGGTTTGGTCTCGGGAGCAGACTGCCGGCGGCGCATGCAGCACGCAGACGCGGTGTGATCGCGGTGATGCTTGCGGCGCTGTACGGCTTCTCTGATGAGTTTCATCAGAGCTTTATCCCCGGCCGTGAACCCTCACTGTACGATTGGATTGCCGATGTTGTTGGGGCAACGACGGTCGTTACGATGCTGGTCTGGGCATCGTTTGCCGGCCTTTGGGGCGTGTGGGACAATCGAAGTCGGTGACCGGACATAGCCGTGTCTCGGCGCCCGCCGCCAGCCGCGCCGTCACCGCTACGGCGCCGGTACTCGCTGGATCGAATCGGCGACCACCTGCTTGGACCCGATCGTGATTTCGTGCGTCAAGCGCGTCCTCGGCCGATAACGAAGGAGAACTCGATGAGCCGCGACCTGTGGATCCTGGAAGGCGCGCGCACACCGATGCGACGCTTTCTCGGCGACTTCGCTCGAACCTCCGCCATCGATCTGTGTAGCGTCGCCACGCGCGCCGCGGTGGAGCGCGCCGGTGTCGCTCCGGAAGATATCGAACACGTGGTTGTCGGCAACGCCATGCAGACGTCGACCGATGCGCTGTACGGTGCGCGTCACGTTGCGTTGAACGCCGGCCTTCCTGAGACCACTCCGGCGGTCACGGTCAATCGCCTTTGCGGCTCCGGCATCCAGTCGATCATCTCCATCGCGCAGTTGGTCCTTACCAAGGAGATCGATTGCGGCGTTGCCGCCGGCATGGAGAACATGACCATGGCGCCACATGTGGTGTGCGGGGCGCGCCAGGGGTTCCGCATGCAGGCTGCCGAGATGAAGGACTCCTTGATCGAGTCCCTCATGGATCCATTCTGCGGCTGCACGATGTCGATGATGTCAGACAACTTGGCGCGTAAGTACGGCTTCACCCGCAAGCAACAAGATGAGTTCGCGCTGCAGAGTCAGCAGAAGGCCCATGCCGCGCAACAGGCGGGCCGGCTGGCTGAGGAGATCGTTCCGGTCGAGATCAAGCAGCGCGGCAAGTCGATGGCAATCGATGCCGACGACCATCTGCGCCCGGAGACCACGCTGGAAGGCCTGGCCGGCTTGCCAACAGCGTTCGGCCAGGAGTCGTTCGTTAGCGCCGGCAACGCCAGCGGCATGGTCGACGGGGCGGCGGCAATCGTCGTTGCCGAGGCCGGTTGGGCAGGCGAGCGCGGGCACGAGGGGCTTGGGAGGATCATGTCGTGGGCGACTGTGGGCGTGGACCCCAGCATCATGGGAATCGGTCCGGTTCCAGCGACCCAGCTGGCTCTGAAACGGGCCGGATGGCAGCTCAGTGACATCGACGTGATCGAGGTCAACGAGGCGTTCGCCGGCGAGTATCTCGCGGTGGAGAAGGAGCTGGGCCTCGACCGAGATAAGGTCAACGTGAACGGCGGCGCCATCGCGCTCGGCCATCTGCTCGGGGCGACTGGCACACGGATCACCTACAGCGCGCTGCGTGAGCTCCGGCGCCGCGGTGGAGGCAAGGCGGTGGCGACCGCCTGCATCGGCGGCGGCCAAGGAATTGCTATGTGCCTGCAGGCAGACTGACGGTTACGGGAGACAGGAATGTCAATCGAGAAGGTCGGGGTTGTCGGATGCGGTCTCATGGGCAGCGGTATTGCGCAGGTGTGCGCCCAGGCCGGCTACGAGACTGTCGTCCGCGAAGTCAACGAGGAGCTCGTCGAGAAGGGCCTGGATCGGATCCGCAGCTTCCTCGCCAAGGCAGTCGAGCGTGGTAAGGCAACACAAGATGATGTCGACGAGGTTCTGGGGCGGCTGACAGGAACTACAACGCTGGGCGACATGGCCGCTTGCGACCTGGTGATCGAAGCGGTTACCGAGGACATCGAGATCAAACGTCAGACCTATGCAGCCCTCGACGAGGCTTGTAAGGAATCCACCATCTTCGCCAGCAACACGTCTTCGTTGAGCATCACGGAGATGGCGGTGATCACCAAACGGCCGGATCGGTTCATCGGGTTGCATTTTTTCTCTCCCGTGCCACTGATGAAGCTCGTCGAGGTGGTCTTTACGCTGCTGACCGATCCGGTGGTCGTCGAGGCAGGGCGAGCCTTCGGCGAGTCCATCGGCAAGACTCCGGTCGTGGCCAAAGATCGCACCGGCTTCATTGTCAACCGCTTGCTCGTGCCCTACATGCTGGATGCGATACGCGTGCTCGACGAGGGGCTGGCGTCGGCCGAGGACATAGACAACGCTATGAAGCTTGGCTGCGGGTACCCGATGGGCCCGCTTACGTTGCTCGATTTCGTGGGGCTCGACACGACGTACTACATCGCCAACATCATGTTCGACGAGTTCAGGACACCGCAGTTCGCGCCGCCGCCATTGCTCAAGCGCATGGTGCTTGCAGGACACCACGGTCGCAAGAGCGGGCGCGGCTTCTACGACTACAGCTGATGCTCGAGGAGAGCGACCTCATATACGACTGGAACGGGGCGCGGACGTCGACGAAGACGCTGCCGGTCGAGTTCAATGACGAGACCCTGCGTGACGGGCTGCAGTCGCCCTCGGTGATCGACCCGGCGATCGAGACGAAGCTGCGCATCCTGCACCTGATCGCTAGCCTCGGAATCCAGGGAGCCAACCACGGCCTGCTAGTGGCCCCAAGCCCGACTCAGGGGACTAAAAGCTCAAGTCGATCGTCACCGGCACGAGCGTAAACGAAGTCATGAAGACGAGGATGGCCAGCATGAGCAACAGCGATCGGGTCAGGCCGAGATTTCCCTCGAAGGTCAACGGGCGAGGGTGGCGTGTTCCGAGCACGAACAGCACCAGGAACGCGAAGACCAACCAGCCGCTGAAGTAGCGGAATCCAGCAACGACCATCGCCAGCACCATCAGCAGAGATATGGCGCGGTGTAGGCGGGGAGTAATCGCGTAGAGCAGATGCCCGCCGTCCAGCTGCCCGACCGGCAGCAGGTTCATGGCGGTCACCAGCAGTGCGAACCACCCAACGAAGGCCAGCGGATGTGCCAGCAGGGTCTGCTCGGGGCCCAACGGCGGCGCGAAGATGGTAGTCAGCGGCGCCCAGATCAGCGGTTCGCCCATGGTTATAGTGCCGGCACCGAGGTCTCGTAGGTTCACGACTCGCGATTGCGCCAGCCCGACTGCAAGTATGGGGAGCGCCGCGACGAAGCCGGCGAGCGGTCCGGCGATGGCTATGTCGAATAGCGCGCGACGGCTCTTGATCGGCGACACAATGCGGATTACGGCTCCCATCGTGCCGGGCAGAAGCACCAACCCCGGTAGATACGGGATCGGAATGAAGTAGGGCAGGGTCGCACCTATTCCGTAGTACCGGCAAGCCAGGTAGTGGCCCATCTCGTGTGCAAGGAGAAACGCGATGACAGCGAGCCCATACGGTAGGCCGGCGAGCCAGAGCATGGGCTCGGAGAAGGGATTGAGCGTGACGAGGTCATCGAGGTAGTAGATCTGATATTGGATGAAGCCCCAGTAACTTGTGGTCAGGACGGTCAACACGAACAGCACCGTATGTCGTCGGCCACGCGGGGGCGACAGTGCGGGCAGCTCCAGCGTCGTCTGGGGATCGGTGCCGTAGTCGCCGTGAGGTCTCGGCTCACCTGACGGGTCGGGCGACGGCCAATCTGGAGATTGCCTGGGCCCGGGAGGCGGAGCGGACGAATCGTCGCGTTGCAAGAGGTTCGCTGCGCGGGTCAGAGGTCGACAGGGAGATTCGACAGGTGTTTGCCGGGCTTGAAGCGAGTCGTCTTGCCCGACGGAATAACGACCTCTTCTCCTGTACGAGGGTTCCGTCCGATGCCGCTCTTGCGCGGGCGTACGTCGAACACTCCAAACCCCCGGAGCTCGATGCGTTCCCCGCGTGCGAGGGAGTTTTTGACCGCCTGTAGGATGCGGTCGACGGCGCGCTCCGCCTGGATCTTCGGGATGCCGGTGGCGGCGGCAATGCGCTCGACGATATCTGCCTTGATCATGCAGCTTTCAGGGTCGAGTGGGCCGATTCGAGTGAAGAGAACCGAAGCTTAGCATAGTCTTTAAGACCTGCCGCTGAGGTCGTGCCCGAGCCCCCAACGATGGCCGAAGATCGCCTACCCGAAGTCGTAATCGTCGGCCGTCCGAACGTCGGCAAGTCGACCTTGTTCAACCGCATCCTGGGTCGCCGGCAGGCGATCGTAGGCGCCGAGGTGGGTCTCACTCGAGACCGCCATTGCGCCGCGGCGGAGTGGGGGGGGCGCCATTTCCTGCTCAACGATACCGGTGGAGTCGAGTGGGAGTCGGCCGATGAGCTGCTGCGGAAGATCCAGGATCATGCCCTGTACGCGGTGGAAGACGCCCAGTTGGTGCTCTTTCTGGTCGATGTTCGCCAGGGCATGGTGCCCATCGAGGCGCGCATCGTCATGGAATTGCGCCGCCGCGGCATCCTGATGCTGCTGGTTGTCAACAAGTGCGATACCGAACAGATCGCTGCGGCGAGCGCCTCGGAGTTCCATGAGCTGGGTGTGCAGCCGGTGTTCACCATCGCGGCGGAGCACGGAGATGGGGTGGCGGACCTGCTCGACGCCATCATCGCCAGGCTACCGGCGTCTGATGCCGAGCCCGACCCGCTTCCCGAAGGGACGATCAAGGTCGCTGTTGTCGGGCGACCCAACGTCGGCAAGTCGTCTCTCGTGAACGCCATGCTGGGTCAGGAACGGGTGATCGTCAGCGAGGTTTCGGGAACTACGCGCGATGCCATCGACACGTTGATGGTGCGCGACGAGCGTCCTTATCTGCTCATCGATACCGCCGGAATTCGGCGCGGCGGACGCCGCGAGGGATTCGTCGAAATGGTGAGCGTCACGATAGCTCGACGGCGGATGCAGCGTGCCGATGTGGCGCTGCTGGTTGTCGACGCCACTGTCGGGCTCACCCGGCAAGACGTCACCATTGCTTCAGAGGCGGGCGAGTCGGGCTGCGCCGTCATCGTGGTGGTCAATAAGTGGGACCTGGTGACCAGCCAAACGGGAAGGGCGGACGCCTGGCAGCGCGAGCTACGGAACCGAATGGGACGCATCGGGTTCGCCGATGTTGCGTTCACCTCCGCCAAGACCGGGCGCGCTGTCGACGGCTTGTTCGCACGCATCGACCGCGTTCAGCGGAACCGCATGCGGCGCGTCCCCACCGCAACCCTCAACGCCCTGTTCGAACGCCTGGAGCAGCGTGGGGCACAGGGCCCGCCGGGCTCGCCGCAGCTGAAGTACCTGACGCAGGCCAGAGTCGGGCCGCCGAGCTTCGTAGTGTTCGTCAGTGGGGGACGCCGGAAGCTTCCAGACAACTTCAAACGATACCTGGAGAACCGCTTGCGCGACGAGTTCGATTTCAGCGGAACGCCCGTACGCGTTTGGATTCGCCGTACCAAGGACCGTCGCCAGAAGGACACGGAAGGTGAGCTATAATCCCCGTCGTAACAAGGGTCAAGATACATCCCCAAGGCGTCATGACGCTCACGAAGCGAGAGATCGCCCACGCCATCCACGCCGCGGAGCCCGCGATTTCGGTCGGTGACGCGGTCAGACACGTCGACAGAGTGTTCACCGTCTTGCGGCGTTGCCTCGAGCGTGGCGACAGGGTCATGATCACGAACTTCGGCGCCTTCGAGGTGGCCGAGCGCGCCCCACGCCGAGGCGTCAATCCGGTCACGGGGCAGAGCATGCTCATTCCGGCACGTCGAGCCGTCTCCTTCCATCCGGCACCTGCTTTGCTCGAGGCGATAAATGGGTGAGTCGACAGCGCTCGCGACCGGATATCGCAAGGGCTTCTATCGCATGGGCGAGGTGTGCAGCCTGACCGACCTGGAGAGCCACGTCCTACGGTACTGGGAGCATGAGTTCCCACAGCTCCGCCCCCGCAAGAGTCTCGGCGGTCAGCGGATGTATCGTCCCGACGACATCGAGATTATCCTCCGAATCCGCGACCTGCTGCACCAGGAGGGCTACACGATCGCCGGGGCGCGAAGGCGGCTGCGGTCGGAGTCGACCGGAGCGGGAGAACCGGATTCGGCGGCGCTGCTGGAGGACGCTCGGCGCGAGATCGATGCGATCTTGACCCTGCTAGAGGCCAATGACAAGCTCTGATCGGGGCGGCCAGCACCACGCCGACCTCGCTTCGGGACGTGGCGCAGCTTGGTGGCGCACCTGACTGGGGGTCAGGGGGTCGGGAGTTCAAATCTCCCCGTCCCGACTCTTGGATTCAACGCACAGCCACGGGATCGGCAGGGTCCGGTCGAGTGGCCATCGAACATGGCCAGCACATCGAGAAGCTCTACCCGGCGACGCGCGGACGACCGTCGAACGAGACGCCTATTCTCTCGACGACGGGTTCGAGAGCCCGGCCAACGCCGCGGATCGCTCCAATCGTCGGCTCGATGTTCCGACGCTGCCCATCTGGATCGCAGCTTCTTTGCTCATGTTACCCTCGGGCAATGAGGATGACGGCGAGCACGGGCTGGTCGGAAAGGGCTTCCAGGGAGATGGTGAGCCTGCGGATGTCGCGTCCCACGCTGAATAGGATCCACTGTGACCGACCTGATTCGCTGCGACTCCGAGACATACTGCGATCTACGCGACAACCGGTACGCGTGGATCCCGGCGAGTCGATTCTCGATCGCCCCGGGCCTGTCGGGCGAGCAGAGACGGCTGTGGAACGAGTGGGACCACCTCCAGCCGGACCGCTACCTCAAGAGCGGCGCGACCTTCCGAACGCGGCGTATGGGTTACTTCGAGCTGACGCCCGCCACCGGGAGGCTTCGCTCTCTGAGCCAGGCTCTCTACTACCAATCGCCTGACGTCAACGGCTACGCCGGCGGGATCGATCGACGATTCGCTCCCCTAGAGGACTCGACCATCGCTAACCCGTTTCTCCGCGAGCTCATCCGATTCGACTTCAGCCGGTTTCCGGTCGCAGGCTGGAAGGCCGTACGGACGTGGACAATCGATGTCCATTTGTTCCGGATCATCGGGCAGCCGGACGAAGCCGGCGAGCCGACGCCGGAAGGCGTCCACCACGATGGAGATGGGTCCACCTTGTCCAGCGACAGAACGTGGTAGGGGGCATCAGCGGCGTCTACGACAACGACCGGTGTCTGCTTGAGAGCCTCACCCTCCAGGAGTCCATGGACTCGCTCATCCTCTGGGATCCGCACGTAATGCACGGCGTGTCGCCGATCAGACCCAAAGCGTCTGGGCAACCCGCTATCCGCGACGTCCTGGTCATCGGTTACAACCCGGACCGGTGCGTGGAGTTCTCGGAGTCCGAGATGCGCCGCCCCCCGCAACGGATCCAGAGCGAGTGTCACGATCTGGGTCGGGAACGGGAGGTCAGAATGCCGAGTAAAAGGCACGGCGCCGCAAGCTAACGATCACCGAGAACACCTCCACGCTGCCCGCCCAGGACCAAAGTCTACTGACTGGGGTCAGTGGGCCAAGAGCTCGAATCTCCCCGCCCCGACTGAACAAGATCCGTTGTGAACAAGTCGATACTCGTTACCAACGACGATGGAATCCACTCGCCGGGGCTGCATGCTCTCGCTGACGCTCTGCGCCCGCTTGGCGAGGTGACGGTCGTGGCTCCCGACCGCGAGAAGAGCGCCGCCTCGCACGCCCTTACGCTGCATCGGCCGGTGGCCCTGCGGCGCATCGACCCCGGTATATACACGGTCGATGGAACGCCGGCCGACTGTGTCTACCTCGGGGCGCTGCGTGTTCTCGAGCGCAAGCCCGACCTCGTTGCGTCGGGAATCAACCGTGGCGGCAACATCGGCGACGACGTGACGTATTCGGGTACCGTGGCCGCGGCGCTAGAGGGGACGATCTTGGGGATTCACTCGATAGCCATCTCGCAGGTGGAGCAGGCGAGCCGGGAAGGTGGGCAGGACGGTGCGGCGACCTTCTGCTGGGACACTTCGTGCCGGGTGGCCCGGCGGATCGCTGACCGGATACTCACCGAGGGACTACCCGACGATATTCTGCTCAACGTCAACGTGCCGGCCAATCCAGTGCGTGGGGTGCGCTGCACCCGTCAGGGAAAGCACCTCTACGATCAGGTCGTGCACGAGGCAGTCAGCCCGCGCGGCCGCGTCAGCTACTGGGTCGGTAGCGGAGAGGCCACGGCGATGGAACAGCCCGAGGATACTGACTACACCGCGGTGAAGAGCGGCTACGTATCGATCAGCCCGCTGCACCTCGACCTGACGCATCGCCCCTTCCTGGAGCGCATCCGGCGAGGCTGGGAACCCGGTCTCGACGCCGAATTTCGGACGGAATGATCAGCTGTCCCCGAGCCTCGAGACCACGAGCGTGACAGCGGTGCCACTCAGCACCAGCAACAGGCCTGCGGCGGCCTGACTCGAGGATGGCCGAAACGACTCGACGGGCCAACCGGAGCGGTCGATGTGCCGGAGGTTCTCCGGCGTAACCACAACACCCTGGATGCTCGTCCCCAGGGGCGGCTCGACCGCCTCCTGGAACGGCCAAAGGCCGGCAACGACGCCAGCGAGCAGCCCCAGCAACACGCCGAGCGTGGCGGAACGATGCCGGTGCAACAAGTAGCGAAGCAGGTTGCTGATCAACGCAACACCGATCAGGATCCCGAGTCCCAACGGTAGGAATACCCCGACCACAGGGTCCGCGAGTCCGGCGAGGTCGGCGCTGCGCACCGCGTCGATGCCACGCTCGATGGCGGTCAGGATGTGCACGTACTGACCGAGAACGAGCAGCAGGTAGCCGCCGCTGATGCCCGGCAAGATCATCGAGGCGGCGCCTGCCGCGCCGGCGATGACAAGCGGAACGAATCCGCCGCCGGCGGCGCTTGTCGCCGCGACGCTGCGTTGCGCGATACCCAGCGCCGCCATGCCGCCAACCCCTGCGGCTACACCCACCCAGAGTGGCAGCGATCCCGGCCGGGCAAGTCGCCACAGCGCCGGAATGCCGCCAATTGTCAGGCCGACGAACAGGCAGTACATGATCCACCGGTGGTGCACGACGAGATCTCTGACCGGTCCGGCCAGGAGGGCGATGCCGAGCGCCGCCGTGCCGCCGACGAGCAGCACCAGCAGTAGGGAGGCCCGCCGCCAGCGCAATCGGGAGATATCGGCCACCGCGTCGATGAACTCGCCGTAGACACCGGCGGCCAGCAGCATCGTCCCGCCGCTGATGCCAGGGACGAGGTTGGCCACCCCCATGAGGAGCCCACCGATGGCCGCGCGCAACGGGAAAGCGCTCGGTGAAGGGCCAGGAGAGGTAGTGGTGGTCGGCACATTGTCGGACATTGGTCCATGCTACACTCGCCTTCCGCCTGGGGTTTTCGTGTCGGGGCGTAGCGCAGCTTGGATAGCGCGCACGGTTCGGGTCCGTGAGGTCGGGAGTTCAAATCTCCCCGCCCCGACCATCCTTTAATGCTTGACGCGGCGGTTGCCGCGCTGTGCTCATCGGTTCCACATCGATGGACCTTTCTGCCGCTGACACCCTGCTGCGCGGGTTGATACGCGACGTTCCCGACTTCCCGACGCCAGGGATCGTCTTCAAGGACATCACCACGCTGCTCAAGGACGGCAGTGCCTTCCGGGTGGCGGTACAGGCGCTGTGCGAGCCGTTCCGCGAGCGGCGACCGCAGATGCTCGCGGCGGTCGAATCGCGCGGTTTTCCGTTCGGCGCCGCCATGGCGCTGGAGCTGGATTGTGGCCTGGCGTTGATGCGCAAGCCAGGGCGGCTGCCGGCCGCCACAGAGCGCGCTCACTACGACCTCGAGTACGGCTCCGACAGCCTCGAGATCCATCGCGACGCCCTGCGCCCCGATCAGCGGGTGTTGGTTGTTGACGATCTTCTCGCCACCGGTGGGACGGCACGAGCCGCCGTCGAGCTCGTACGTCGCCTCGACGCGGAGGTGCTCGGCGTTGCGGTGCTCATCGAGCTCACCTTCCTGGACGGGCGAAAGCACCTCGAAGAGATCGAAGTGCACTCCGTCCTGAAGTATTGACTCCGGCCGGCAGCGACGACGGCATCCATAGAGCTTGTCGCCGTCACCGGACACACGCGCGCGCCATTCTCGGTGCGGCGATTGCCTCGGTGGACGGTGAGCGCATCGTCGACGAGCAGCTGCAGTTGTGTGGCAGCCGGCAGGGTGAAAGCTCGCTGCTGCGTGTTGGCAGCAGCTCGACGGCCCTTCCGCGGGGCCGCCTGCTCGTCGTAGGCGCCGGCAAGGCCACCGCGCCAATGGCGGCGGCGGTGGAACGTCTTTTCGGGTCGCGCATCGCCGACGGAATGGTGATTACCAAGGAAGGGCACAGGCTGCCACTGCAGCACATTCGCGTCTACGAGGCGAGCCATCCTGTTCCCGACATGCGCGGGTTAACGGCAACTGCCGAGCTATTGCGTCTGGTCTCAGCCGCCGGCGAAGACGACCTGGTCGTGTGCCTTGTCTCGGGCGGGGCGTCGGCGCTGATGGTTCAACCGGCGGCGGGAATCGGGCTCGAACAACTGCAGCGAACCACTGAAGCACTGCTCGCCTCGGGGGCGCCGATCGATAGCGTCAACGCGATCCGCAAGCACCTATCGGCGGTAAAGGGCGGCCGGCTAGCCGAGGTGGCCCATCCGGCCGCGCTGCTGACCCTGATGCTGTCAGACGTGGTCGGCAACGAGCTCACGGCGATCGGCTCCGGACCCACCGTGCCCGATCCCACGAGCTTTGCCGATTGCATCGCGGTGGTCGAGAGCTACGGACTCGGTGACCGCCTCCCGGCGTCCGTTCTCGAACACCTCAGCCGCGGCGCGTGTGGAGATATCCAGGAGACGCCCGCACCGGGTTCGCCAGTCTTCGAGCGCGCGTGCAGTGTGGTGGTCGGTGACAATACCCGGGCTCTCTCAGCAGCCGTAGCCCAGGCCACAGATCTCGGCTATCGGCCGTTCGTACTGACGGCGACGCTACAGGGGGAAGCACGATCTGTGGGACGTTGCCTGGCCGCTGTCGGTGCGGCATGCGTCGTCACCGACGGAGCGCCGATTTGTTTGCTGGCGGGCGGCGAAACCACGGTAACGTTGAGCGGAACGGGGCGCGGCGGCCGTAATCAGGAGGCTGCACTGGCGGCGGCGATACATCTCGAGGGCACCGACGCGGTGACCTTCGTTGCCGTCGGCACGGATGGCACCGATGGCCCTACCGATGCGGCCGGCGCCTTTGCTGATGGTAGAACCGTCGATCGGGCGCGGACGCGGGCGTTGGATGCCGATGATTTCCTGTTGGACAACGACTCGTATACGTTCTTCGAGGAGCTAGGTGATCTCGTTCGTACCGGTCCTACGAGGACCAACGTGATGGATCTACAGATCGTTCTGGTAGGAGCACCATCGCATGGCTGAAGAGCCCCGTGTTGCCGCCAAGCTTGATGCCCTGGAGGCTGCGCGTGTCGCCGTCGAGGCGGAGTATCTGGAATGCATGCACCGGTTCGAGGTTCGCGCCGACAGCCTGCGCGCTCTGCTCGATCGCTTCGCGCTGGCGTCGGCCGAAGATGCGTCCGACGATCCCCCCGTCACTGAAGACAAAGTAGGTGCGGCGCAGGCGCCGCTGATGGCGTCCACTGCGAGGCCGGCGAGGCCCACGGAACGGGCAGGGTGGGAGCTTCCGTCCGCCGGCTTGCGAGGCTGGCTAGCCAACTGGCTGATTGGCGATCTACTGCCGACGCTCGACCAGCGCCAGGGTACGGTCGAGCATGCGCTGGCCGATCTGCAAAGCGACATCGTGGCGCTGCGTAAGGAGGTCGGCGGGGCCCTCGAGCGTGTCCAAGAGCATGCGGCAGCGCAGCTCGAGGCGGGCCTCGAGGCGCTGCGTACGACGCAGGATCAGCAGCGAGCAGCGGCGGCGGAGGTGCGCAGCGACGATCTGCACCGCTGGCAGGGTATGGGCGAAGCGCTCGAGCATGTGGTCGAGGCTCTTACCCTGGTCACGCGCCTGAGCGAGAAATTGCGCGCCGTGGTCGATGCCAAGGACGCGGAGGCGTTGCAACGTGCCGTGGGTGGACCGTTGCTGCAGATCGAGGTCATCTTCGACGAGCTGACGCGCCGCCAGGAAGCTCTACTGGCGGAGCTCGTCGGTCGTCGGCAGGAGCTCGATGAACTGATCGACTCGGTGTCGCGCGGCGACTGATCGCGCTCGCCACAATAAGCGACGATCATCTGTTACAGGCCACTAGTGCTCCTGATCATAAGTACGGTGACGTTTGTGGCGCGCGCGACCGGGGCGAATTGTAGGAGCGGCGACGAGGGCGATGCTGGGTGTATCGTCGAGACGCCGCGACGCCCAAGGTGGCCGGTCCCGCGGCCACCCGGAGGGCAGGAGCGATAGGCGGGCGATCTCGGCGTCAGGGCTCGTCGAGGATGGCTAAGGCATCGCCTTCCTCACCCTTCCTTGATCTCGCCCGCATCTCGCTCCTGCAAACGTCACCGTACTTATGATCAGGAGCACTAGCGTCCCGTCTTGCCGGGCCTGCGTTCGGCGCCTCGCGGGCGCTCGAGTAATTGTTCGAGTTCCGCGAGCGGGTCCGGGATCTTACCGGCGATCCGCGCGGCAAGGTGCGGTAGGCGATCATGGCCCCAGAACAGCTCATCGCCGAGGCGACAGGTAGGCACCCCGAAGACGCCTCGCTCGATAGCTTGTGAGGTCGATTCTCGCAACCGATTCTTCGTCTCGGTGGCGGACAGTCGCGCCGCCAGGTTGCTGGTGTCGAGGCCGGTTTCTGCAACAACGTCTGCCAGCGCACCGAGGTCGGCGAGGTCGCGGCCGGCACCCCACCACGCGTCGGCCAAGGCAGTCGACAAGTCCAGGCAATGCGGGTCCGCGGCATACAGGCACACGGCTCGCAACGCCTCGATGATCGAAAGGGGTGCGTCGGAGGGCCGACCAACGGAATCCCGAGTAGCGCTGCGCTACGTCGTATGTCGGCAAAGGTGTACTGTCGCTTGACTTCAACCTCAATCGGGCCGACCAGGCCAGTGTGGTTGACCAGGGCACCATACACGACTGGCTGTAGCCGCCATTCCACGCCATGGTGTTCGCCGAACTCGGCAGCCTGTGCCAGCAACAGATACGAATATGGAGAGACGAAGTCGAAGTAGAGATCAACCCTGCTAGAAGTCATCGATCGAATCGTCCGCCTCGAGCGCCTGCCGTAGCTGATCCCGCGCCGTGTCGTCCCCGAAGAGTGTGGAGCCGGTACGCAGTAGAGCGGCAACAACCGCATCCATGCCCCGCGCGCTGACGCGCCGCTGGTGCTCGCTGAGATCGCCGATGAAGGGCCATAGGCGTGTGCGAATGTCTGGCGGGAGCACCTCCAAGTACTCCAGCGAGATGCTCTTGAGCTTGTCGTCGTCCAGGACGATGCCGTGAAATGCCGTACGGATCGGGTCGGGCTCGAGGACCAACGACAGAAGCCGGAACGTGTGCTCGAGCGAAAGCTCCCCGCGACCGTATACCCGATCGCTGACGAAATCGTCCTGGGCGGGTCGATCACCTAGAAGCCGTTGTAGCTCCCAGATCGGTCGATCCCGGCCCACCTCGGTGCGCACCGCGCTCCAGACTCGGTCGGCGCCGCCGTGTTCAGCGGCGACGCGCTGGTTCTTCCGTCGACGCGCCAGCGCTACGCCGCTTCGGTAACGCACCTCGAAGCGGTCGCTCGCCAACCCGTCGAGAAGCGCGTCGTGGGCACGCGGCAGCTCCATCGCGGCGAGAACGCGGGGAATGCGCCGTCGGATGACGAAATCGGCAGCCGGATCCAGCAGCAGCTCGGCCAGAGGTTCGATGGCGTCCTCGCCGAGGCTGCTCAGGATACGACAGGCTCGTCGGTAGAAGGCATCACGGGCGAGAAGTCGGATCAGCGCCTCTACATGAGCGGCGCTCCAATCGTCAGCGTCGTCGAGCGTCGCCGAGATCACCGTCGGGTCGCCGCCGATGATGCGCTCCAAGGAGGTAGCGGCGCGCTCGGGCAGCGCTGTCGCCGGCTGGTGCTCCGACTCCGACCTCGCTGCGAGGGGCATCGTCATGCCTGTCTGGGTCAACGCCGCCTTGAGGTCGAACTGCGTCACCGTCATTGTCATCTCGCCGCCTGCGAACTGGGTCTGCACAAGGGAGTCCTCGATGCTGTCCTGGCCCTCCTTGAGTCTGTCGAGCAGGGTGCGGAAGTACTCTGCCCCCATGCTCTTTGCCAGCACCAGGAACGCCACTGCGGACACGGCCACGACGATGGCGAGGCCGCGCGACGGAAGCCCGGCGAAAACCACCCAGGCGAAGATCACCACCGCTGCGATGCCCTCGGCGGCGCTGTCGACGAACGAGTCGATAAACGTCTTCGTTTGGCGCCGCTCGCCGCTGGGAACGGGGACGTAGAGGTACTCCAACACCGATCTGTGAACCGATTTCCGCAGCGTGTTGTCGGCGCCGCGGACCACGGTAGCGGTGATCAGTCCAGGCAGAAAGAACAGCGCCGCGGAGCCGGTGAGGAGGAAGATCGGCAATACCGCCAGGCTGACGCTGATACCGCCGATGCTGAGCAGACGCGATGCCACCAGCATCTGGATCGCCAACGCCGCCACGCCGCTGATGCCGTAGAACGTACCGAAGAACGCCGCCAGGTCCGCATCGTCGGTATAAACGGCGCCGGCAGCCTCCTTGAACTGGTAGTCGATCAGGCCCGACGCGAAGGTGGCCACCGCCACGATCATCGCCATGTTTCGCAGATGTGGGTTGCGCGCGACTAGCGCCAAGCTTTCGCTTGCCGCCGGACTGTCGACGTCGCGCGGTGCCGAGTGGCGCTGGGCTCTGGCAGCCAACGAAGCAACAGCAGCAGAGCGCCAAGCGTGACTATCAAGCCCAGCACGAGCCCGCTGTTGCCGACAATCCGTCCCAGGGAGCCCAGTGAGATGCCCGCGAGCAAGGCGCCCAACGTTCCACCCGCACCGATCATTCCGAACAGGCGCTTGGCGTCACGCAGCGCGAACCGCTCCGAGGTAACCACCCAGAACCCTGAGGTGAGGAGCAGCGTTCCCAGCGCCGTGAATACGTAGAACGCAACTATACTGAGACCGTCCAACAGGGGGGACACTTCGGGTGGACGAGACACATCGACGGGGCCGGGTTCGCTTACCAACGAGTTGAGAATCCAGAGCACAACAAGGCCCGCGATGAGCATCGAGATCAGCCTCTGGTAGACGGCCTCGGGCTCGTGGTGAGCCATCAGGCGACTGAACGCGCCGACCGAGGGTAGGCTGACGAGCGCCGTGAGAACGATCACGTACGGCAGCGACTCGACCGCAAACTCGTCGATGAAGAAGGCTTCGCGAAGGGAGCGCGCGGAGATACTGAACGACATGACCAAGAAAGCGCCCAAAGCCGATACCGAGAACGTCCGATACTGGTGCGGCCGGACGTCGAGCCAGCGAGCAAGCGCCAACAGCGGGTTCATGCTGTCTTCGCTTCGGCTACCACCCTGACAACGGATTCGCTAAACCTACGCCAGCGAATCGGTAACGGGTCTAGGTTCACGTCTCCTCGCGGGCCTGGGCTCCTTGCGGGCCGAGGCGCGCGATTGTAGCACCGCTCGGGGGTGCTAGACTCCTTGTCAACGAGCCTCCGACCCGGGTAGGGAGTGATGGAATCATCCGATCAGCGTGCCGCCGAAGTGACTTCGCCGCCGGTCCGGTTGACGGACGCGGCGATTACCAAAGTTACCGAGTTCGCCGCGCAGCACGACGAGGCTGCCGGCAAGTACCTGCGGATATTTATTCAGGGCGGCAGCAAGGCGGCCTACGAATATGGCTTTACGTTCGATGAGCGCCATGGCGGCGACGAGGTATTGTCGCAAGGTGGCGTCGAGCTACTCGTCGATCAGTTCTCGCTCATGTACATGCAAGGCAGCGAGGTGGATTTCGTCGACGATGTTCGCGGCAGCGGCTTCGTAGTCGACAACCCCAACCTCCCGCCCCTGATGCAGGATCCGGTGGCCGCCAAGGTACAGCAGATTCTCGAAGAGCGGATCAATCCCGGTGTTGCCAGTCATGGCGGCTGGGTCTCGCTGATCGACTACGAAGACGGCCGCGTCTACCTGAAGCTGGGAGGTGGATGCCAGGGCTGCGGCATGGTCGATGTGACCCTCAAGCAGGGTATTGAGCGGGTTCTGAAAGACGAGATCCCGGACGTGCTCGAGGTGCTCGATACGACCGATCACGCGTCCGGAACAAACCCGTACTTCTCGCCTGGAAAGTAAGCCGCACAGCGAGCTCGCTAGTCAATCGCGAAGCGCAGTTGGGCGTGTGCGCAGCGCAGCGCGGCTTCAACATCGGATGGCTCTGCCGCCCGCGCAAAAATGAATCCCAGGTACCGATTTCCTTCCGGCAGGGGCACTACCGCCTGGCCTCTCAGGATCGAGATCTTGACCTCGTCGATACCCTTTACCGAGCGCGCTGCGGCGAGCCCCTCGACGCACCGTAGGGTGCCGGCCCTAGGAATCGGGATCATCATCACTCCCGCCGCCGAGCTCTCGCGTGCCAACCCGTGTACGTCGTAGCCCAGAGCGGCGCGCATTACCAGCTCCTCCAGGCTGATCTCCGCTCCGAACCGGAGCACAGCACCGCATCGACCGCCGATACTTCGCGGCGCTACTTCGAGCAGCATCGCTGCTCCCTCGTGTATGCGGAGCTCCGCATGGATTGGACCGTGGGTGAGCCCAAGCGCGGCAATGGCGGCCTCCGTGGTGTCGACTGCCGCCCGTTGCTCCCGCTCTGGTAGCCGCGAAGGTGTGGTGTAGAGCGTCTCCTCGAAGAACGGCCCCTCGAGTGGATCCGGCTTGTCGAATATCGCCAGCAGACGCATGGTGCCGTCCACCAGCAAGCCTTCGATAGCTACCTCTACACCAGGCAGGTAGCTCTCGATCAGCAGCCGGCGGTCTTCGGCGGGGCCACGTTCACGCACGTCGGGCTGATCGAAGAGTCTGACGATGCGATCTGCCGCGCGCACCAACTCGTCGGGGGAGTCGGCCCGAATGACGCCCCGCGAAGCTGACAGAAACGTCGGCTTGACGACACATGGATAGGGCACCTGGTGTGCCAGTTGTTCAATATCGGCGGGTGTAACGCTCCAGAACTCCGGCCCCGGTATGTTGGATGCGGCGAGCTGCTGTCGTAGTCGAAACTTGTCGCGCGCCGTGATCACCGCCGCCGGAGGATTCCCGGCAAGTTCGAGATAGGCGGCTGCAGTGGCCGCTAACAAGGCCGTCTCATCATCGGGACCGAGGATTGCGGTCAACGGCTGCTCGGCGTGGCGCGCGGTGATCGCCCTCAGTGAGGCATCCTGGTCTTCAAAGTCGAGCGTCAGCGTCGCCGTGCCCGGAATCGACTCGAGAGCCTGTTGTCGGTTCGTACCCACCACCACATCGACGCCGAGACGAGCGGCAGCCCCCAAGAGCGCGTCGGCTCGATACGTCGTGGCGGGGATCAGGATCAGAACCCGGGACATGGCGCGAAGGATAGCCCACCGCCATCATCGGTTGTGGGGTCAGCCGGGCTCGGTCATTGCGCCGGCCCACGATCCCACTTCTGTACGCTGGAGATGTCGGGCACCCCCCAGTCGTTGCCGTTCCAGCCACTGAAGCCCTCCATGCGGAAGGCCCAGAACCCGGAGTAGGCGTCGGAGACGACAATCAACCCGTCGGCGTTGCGCACGTCGACGCCGAAGGCACCCCACACGATCCGAGAGCTGTCGGTGCCGACCTCCGGCAGATAGGTGTCGTACCAGGCGATGGTCTGCGGATCATGCGGATCGGCGAGCGTGAACACCTGCAGGCCGTCGACGTAGCCGGAAACGAAGACGAACGGCCAGCGCACCTCGTGGTTGTGTACCAGGTGGCGCCAGTCGGCGGTCCAGGCGGAGATCGGCTCGCGGATGTTCTCGACCTCCCCATCGAGCGCTGGTTGGAGATCGAAGATGCGCAGCGGCGCGTACCGATACTCGGTCTCGGCGATCACGTAGCGGCCGTCAGGCGACGGTGTGAAAGTGTGACCGAACTGCACGCCGGAGATGCCCGTCAGCGAGATCTCCAGCGTCGGGTTCTCCAGGTCGGTGACGTTGTATACGTAGTAGCCCCCGGTTCCGCCGCCGTAGAAGCGATCCTGCTCGGTGTCTGGGTGGAAGCCCACGTACATGTCGTGGTAGCCGCGCAGAACGCTCTCGCCGGGCATGCCCACCGGAATCCTGGCGACCAGAGCGTCACCCCCGCCCTCGCCGCCGACACCGTCGACGATGTACCCGAGGTCGTACACCAGCGCGTGCGGTGCGCTGGCGGTCGTGAACAAAAGCACCCGACCGTTGGTGTGCTTGTAGATGAAGATATTGTGAAAGCCGCCCGGGTGGTCGGGGACGCGAATGCGGCCGACCTCGCGCACCGACGAGGTGTCTGGCAGGTCGGTTACGTCGAAGACGATCGCACCCAGATCGGCGTCAGGCCCGCCCTGACGGAATTGAAACGACTGCACCACGTAGTGGCGGTCGTTCCACTCGAACAGCTTGACGTCGAGACCGCCGCCCATGTGCAGGTCCGAGTCGGCAATCCGCCAGCGGTAGAGCACCGAGGCGTTCGCCGGATCGCGCACGTCGATGATGTCCATGCCGCGCTCGTCGCCCTCGAAGGCATCGCGGCTGACGTAGGCGTAGGGACGGTCGAGGTCCTGTTCGATCTCGATATCGGCGACCGAGTCGCCGCCGAGCGGCACGTGAGCGACGACCTCGATGTTGTCGCTTCCGCGCCTGTCGGCTGTCCACTGGGCTCCGAGACACAGCGATCCCAGTACCACGCCGATCACGACGCGGGCTCCAAAGAGCGACGATGGCGCTCCTCCCATCAGATTCTCCCTTTGGGGCTGTGATCACTCACGGGACCGTCGGTCACACTAACAACGCGGGCGGGTCGCGACAAGGAGGGTTTTCCAGGGCTCCCAGGCGGCATTGGACCACGCCCGAGTGCCGTTCAACGAGACCGCAGCGTCGCGGCGGCGACGAAGCCAGCGGACAGATGTGCAGAGAACAGATAAGAACAGTGGACGCCTGCAGCGAACCAGGGGGGGTATCCTCAACAGATAGCTTCTTTCGCCCTCGTAGCTCAGGTGGATAGAGCACCGGCCTCCTAAGCCGGGTGCCCAGGTTCGAGTCCTGGCGGGGGCACTAGGAATCGCCTACTCGGGCGGTAGGTCTTCGAACTTGCGGCGCCGGGCTGGATCGGCGGCGATGGCGCGCCACTTCGAGGCGAACACCAAGCTTCCGCCGATCATCACCAGCACCCAGATCCAGGTCGATCGCAGGTACCACGCGTCGACCGGAGCGCGCAGGTCCTTCCACAAGTGTACGGCCAGGTAGAGACTTAGTAGCGCCGCTCCGCTGAGGCCGATCGCGGTGCGTACGGTGCCCGACCGCGCTACCCGAATGGCGCCGGCGAGAGCCGGGTTGCGTCTCGAGATGCAAACCACAGACAGGCAGACCAACAGGAAGTTCACCAACATTGCCGTGACCAGGATGTCGATGCCGAGAAAAAAGTCGCCTGCCAGGTGACTCCCCGCGACCCCCGCGGTGGCCATGGCACCGCTGAGGAGGATGGCGATATGGGGCGTGTGCCGCCGGGCGTGAATGCGCTTGACGAAGGTCGGAAAGATGCCGTCTTCCGCCCAAGCGAGCATCAGGCGGGAGACCGACAGGAGCATGGCCGGGAGGTCGTTGATGAGCGCAATCGCTGCCCCC
Organism: Acidobacteriota bacterium; assembly: GCA_965205505.1. Classification (GTDB taxonomy): domain Bacteria; phylum Acidobacteriota; class UBA890; order UBA890; family WLXD01; genus DASCOT01. Next base: position 60,720 of record CBDBHB010000008.1, on the reverse strand, counting down.
GCCACGATCGCCACCGTCCACCCGGGTGAAAGCAGGTAGCCGAGCAGGCCGGGAGCGGTGAGGTCTTCGACCAGCGCGCGTTCGGCGACATACGCCCAGGGGATGGCATGATAGACGGCCGCGGTGAACGCCAGATAGAAGCCGCCCACCGAAAACACAGCGATTCCGATCGCCAGCGGCAGGTCACGGGCTGGGTTGCGGGACTCGCCGCCAGCCTGCGCGATCGAGTCGAAGCCGATGAAGCTCGAAAACAGGATCACCGATGCGCTGAGGAACGTCGAGATGCGAAACGTTGCTGTACCGTCGAGTGCGATCTTGACCCCGTCACGAGCCTCTACCGCCGCAGCGAAGTCGCTCGGCTCGAATGAGAACCCGGCAACGATGACCACCGCGCCGCCGAGGAACATGAGGACCATCAACGGCACGAGGATGCGCTCGTAGAGGCGCAGTCCGATCACGTTCACGCCGATGAAGGTCCAGAGAAACGCCAGCGCTACGACGACCCGACCCGGACCGTCGGCGATGAGCGCCGCGAGATCGAAGTACTCGAGCGTCGTGGCGATATCGCGCAGGAACGGCACCAGGACATACGAGACCACGCCGATCGCCACGCACAACCCGAACCACTGCGAAAAGCTCGCGACAAAGCCGAGGTACGGGTTCAACGAGCGGCTCACATAAACGTAGCTACCGCCGGCGCGGGGCATAGCCGAGGCCAGGATCGCGTAGGCCATGGCAGCCAGCACCGCCGGTACCACCGCTACCAGATACGCCGGCAGCACATACGGCCCGATGCCGGGGACGTTGCGCTGCACCATCAGCGGCACGATGTTGATGGCGGCGCCCATCATCGAGCAGATGCCCGTGGCGGCGAGGCCGGCCAACCCCAGCTGTCGCGTAAGCCTCGTCGGAGGTGCCGACGATGACGGATCTTTGACGCTCGACAACATAGCGAGCCGTATTGTATTGGCAGTCTCTCAGCCTAGCAGGCCGTGGCGGCGCCATCACAAAGCGAAGCGGCCTCCGAGAAAGCCCGGAGGCCGCGATGACCCGTCTACGGAACGCTAGTCTTTGGAGCTCTCCATCAGCGACTTCAGGGCCACCAGGAGTGCCGCCGGCGCCACGAAGGCGGCCAGGTTGCCGGTGATTTTGGTGATCATTCCGCCTACCTCCGGGATAACGGCGACCGAGGTGGCGGTCATCATCAGGGCTATGGCTGCGATCAGGAAACCCTGCGATTCGGAGTCGCTGATGTTGAGAAACCCGACGACGAGGCCGAGAACCGCGAGGATCAGGACGCCGTTGGGTACGTTCACGAACGCCATGACGAGCGCCAAGACGGCGCCGCCAAGGAATGCGTACTTGCCGATGTTCGACATAGGGGACTCCTGGTTGGGAGCGGGAACGGGGTCGGCCGGGAAGTTACAGGTATGCTCGTGGTCCTACAACCGGAGGGCGCGGGTTGCCGGCACCGCGTGACGGCGGCGGTGGCGTTGGTAGAAGGCCGGTCTGGTGGCTCTTCGTCGTGCGCAGCGTGGCATAGAGTTACGGCGATCAACTTGGGCGACCTTCAATGACCGGGGTGCACTTGATGGACGAGGCGTTGGGAAGGCTCGGAATCGACCGCGAGAATCCCGGAGGGTTCTGCGGTGACTGGATCGGTTCGGGACCGCTCCTCGACGTCACTACGCCGATCGACGGCAGTAGGCTCGCCAGCGTACGTCAGGTCACCGAACAGGAGTACGACACCGTGGCCGCGCGAGCCTACGAGGCGTTCGCGGGTTGGTGCTCGGTGCCCGCCCCCCGCCGCGGCGAGATCGTTCGACAGATCGGCGAGCGCCTACGTCTGGCTAAGACGGATCTCGGACGGCTCGTGACCCTGGAGATGGGGAAGATCCAGGCAGAAGGCGAGGGCGAGGTGCAGGAGATGATCGACATCTGCGACTTCGCCACCGGGCTCTCGCGGCAGCTCTACGGCCTGACCATGCACTCCGAGCGGCCCGATCACCGGATGTACGAGCAGTGGCACCCGCTCGGCGTGGTAGGCATCATCACCGCCTTCAACTTCCCGGTGGCGGTCTGGAGCTGGAACGTCGCGATCTCGGCGGTGTGCGGCAATGCCTCGTTGTGGAAACCGGCAAGCAAGACGCCGCTCACCGCCATTGCGTGCACCAAGATCGCCGCCGAGGTTTGCCAACGCAACGGCGTCGATCCGGCTGTCTTCTCGCTCGTTGTCGGACCCGGGCGCACGGTTGGTGAGCGCTTGTTGGCCGATCGCCGTGTCTCACTGGTATCGGCCACCGGCAGCTGCACGATGGGCCACAGGGTGGCCGAGGCCGTCGGCCAGCGCCTCGGGCGAACGATCCTCGAGCTCGGTGGCAACAACGCAATCATCGTCACGCCGAACGCCAACATGGACCTGGCGCTGCCGGCGATCTTGTTCGGCGCCGTGGGCACCGCCGGCCAGCGCTGTACCTCGACGCGGCGCATCATAGTTCATGCCAGTAGACATGACGAGCTGGTTCGTCGGCTGTGCGGCGCCTACGAGAGCATCGCTATCGGCGATCCGTGCGACAGCGTCACGTTGATGGGGCCGCTGGTGACGGTGGGGGCTGTCGATGCCATGATGAGCGCGCTGCGACAGGTGCGCGATGCGGGCGGCGAGATCGTCTGTGGCGGCGAGCGGCTGGAAGGCGCCCGTTATCCCGGCGGCCACTACGTCACGCCATGCGTTGCCGTGGTAGAGAACTCGCTCGCCATCGTTCAGGAAGAGACCTTCGCGCCAATTCTCTACATCATCTCGTATGGCACGGCCGACGCGACGCCCGCACAGGCGGTGGATGAAGTTGCGGAGGCGATCAGGCTGCACAATGACGTCCCGCAGGGCCTGTCCTCGGCGATCTTCAGCGACCACGTGCGCGAGATTGAGCTGTTTCTCTCGCACCGCGGTAGCGACTGTGGCATTGCCAACGTCAACATCGGCACCAGCGGTGCAGAGATCGGCGGCGCTTTCGGCGGCGAGAAGGAGACCGGTGGTGGTCGTGAGTCGGGCTCCGACGCCTGGAAGGCCTACATGCGGCGACAAACGAGCACTATCAACTGGAGCGTCGAGCTGCCGCTGGCCCAGGGCCTGGAGTTTGGCGACTGAACAGCTGCGACAACAAGCCGGCGGCGTGATCAACGCCGCGGCCGAGCTACCGCCGCCTGACGCTGATTCTCGGCTTCTCGTTCCCGTTCGGCTCACTGTGAACGGCAAGCTGCGTACGATAGCTCCGGCCGATCGGCATACTGCTCCAGGACCTCGGGGTTCGCGAGGGCCTCGACGTTCTTGACCGGCCTGCCGTGAATCACATCCCGCACCGCCAACTCGACGATCTTGCCGCTCTTGGTGCGAGGTATGTCCTGCACCTGGAGGACGACCGCCGGTGTATGGCGCGGCGAACAACTGGCGCGGACCCGCTGACGCAAGTCGTCGGCCAGGGCTTCGTCGATCGTCAGTCCGTCACGTAGCCGAACAAACAGGATCACGCGAACGTCGTCTTCCCAATCCTGTCCCACCACCAGGGCTTCCTCGACCGCGGCAATGCTCTCGACCACGCGGTAGATCTCTGCCGTTCCGATCCGTACGCCGCCGGGATTGAGCGTGGCGTCGGATCGCCCATAGATCACCACCCCATTGTGCGGTGTGATCTCGGCGTAGTCGCCCTGGTGCCAGACACACGGATAGCGCTCGAAGTAAGCGGCACGATAGCGAGAGCCGTCGGCATCGTCCCAGAACCCGATCGGCATGGAAGGGAAGGGCTGGGTGCAAACGAGCTCGCCCTTCTGCTCGAGCACCGGATGGCCATCACCGTCGAACACGTGCACGGACATCCCGAGGCTGCGTGCCTGGATCTCGCCGCGCCATACGGCACCGATGGGGTTGCCGCCGACAAAACAACCGACGATATCGGTACCCCCGCTGATCGACGACAGGCACACGTCGCTCTTGATGTGTTCGTACACGTAGTCGAACCCTTCCGCGACCAGCGGCGATCCGGTCGAGGTGATCGTGCGTAGCTCCGGCAGTCGGTGGCGCTCGCCAGGATCGGCGCCGGCGTTTCTCAGCGCATCGATGTACTTGGCGGACACACCAAACAGCGTGCCTCGCTCCTGTTCGATGTAGTCGAAGAGTACCTCGGGATGCGGGTGAAATGGGTCGCCGTCGTACACCAACAGGGTCGCTTCCGAAGCCAGGGCCGAGGCCATCCAGTTCCACATCATCCAGCCGCAGGTCGTGAAGTGGAATACACGGTCGCCAGGGCGTACATCCAGCATGAGCCGGTGCTCGGAGAGATGCTTGAGAAGCGTGCCGCCCACACTGTGGAGGATGCACTTGGGCGGTCCGGTGGTTCCCGACGAATACAGCACGTAAAGCGGATCGTTGAATCCGACCGGGACGAAGGACAGCTTTGCGCCGCGGTGATCGGCGATGGCGTCATCGAGCCATTGCGCCGAGCCCAACCCGCACAGGTCAGGATCGGTTCCGACGTAGTGGCTCACGAACACGTGCTTGATGCTGGGAAGCTGTGGCAGGAACTTGCGGACGCGCGCCAACGAGTCGAATTCCCGCCCTTTGTAGAAATAGCCGTCGGCACAAAAGAGCACCTTCGACCCGATCTGCCCGAAGCGATCCACAACGCCGCGAACGCCGAAGTCGGGCGAGCACGAAGTCCACACGCCCCCGAGCGAGGCCGTTGCCAGCATTGCCACGAACGACTCCGGCACGTTGGGCATGAAGCCTGCCACCCGATCGCCGGCCTCGACTCCGGCATCGCGTAGGGTCGCAGCCACGGCAGCTACCTGGTTTCGCAGGTCGTCCCAGCTCAAACGCCGTGAGACGCGATCTTCACCGCGGAAGATGATCGCGTCTCCCGGACCCCGCCGCCGCAGGAGGTTGGCGGCGAAGTTCAGGCGCGCCCCTGGAAAGAATCGTGCTCCAGGCATTCGATCGCCGTCCACGAGACATGTCTCGCCCCGCTGACTCGCGATAACGCCGCAGAAATCCCACAGCGCCGCCCAGAATTCTTCCTTCTTCTCGATCGACCAAGCGTAAAGCTCGTCGTACGTGGAGATTCGCGCTGCGAAGCGCTCGTTCACCAGACTCATGAACGCCGTGATCTCAGCGGCCTGGGCTCGCTCTGGTGAGGGTGTCCAGAGCGGCGAGCTCAAGCGCGGTCTCCGCCGAGGCCCACAGCAGCCCGGCGCGCGGAGCTCAGGGCCACTATTTGAAGCCCATTCGCTAGAGGATCTCCGGAATGTACTTCTCGCGCGCCAGTCGCCACAGCGATGCGAGGAACGCGGTCAGCGGAATCGCCAGGATCATGCCGAGGATACCCCCGAGGGCAGTGCCCCAGAAGAAGATCGCCACGATGATGGCCATGAAGTGCAGACCGGTACGGTCGCCCATGATCTTGGGTGTCAGCAGCCAGCCCTCTATCTGCTGCACTATCGCGAAGACCGCCAGGACCAATGCGCATGGCACCAGACCGCCGCCTTCCTGAAACAACGCCAACGGCAGAGCGATGCCAAGCCCGATGATGCTCCCCAGGTACGGAATGACGTTCAACAGGCCGAGCAGCAGGCCGATGACGAACCCGTAACGCAGGCCGACGAGGCTGAAGCCAGCGGCGAACATCAAGCCCTGAAGAAACGCGATGACCAGCTGGCCACGAAAGAACGCCACGCTGATGTCGACGAACTCCTGCCCCAGGTACATCACGTCGCGCCGTGTCTCGGACTTGAGGAAGGGCAGAAGCCGGTCGGCGTCGACGCGCACTCCCCGGGAGGTCAGAAAGTAGGCAAAGTACACCGGGACTACCGCCCATCCGAGCAAGGCCCCCACGCCGCGGGCGAGGCCGAGGCCGGCGGTGAGCGCCTGAAACCCGACGCTTTGGATGCCCTGCAGAACTGTCGACAACTGCGATTCAGCGGTGCCACGAAGTCGCTCGCCAGCGCCGCTGCGCTCGATCAGCTCCGCTACCTCTGGGACCCGCTGCATCACCCATAGCCGCAGCAATTCCCACCATTCGGGAAGAAGGGCAGTGAGGCTGACCAGCTGACCAACGAGGATGGCGCCGAAGAACAGGACGAACGCCGTCAGCGGTCCCAACACCGACAGAAAGACCACCAGGACGGCGGCTGCCGCGGGTAGGCGCAACCGCTCGTGGAGCCATTCGTAATACGGCCGGCAGACCAGGGCCGCCACCGCCCCAACCGCGAGCGGCAGGAAGACTCCGGAAAACGCTCGCAGGAACAAGGCTGCAAGCCATCCGAGGGCTCCGATGGCCAACAAGATCACCAGCGCTGAAACGGTGGTGATCGCCGCCGCGATAGTGCGCGCTTGCCGTTCGCTGAAATCCACGCCCATGGTGTGCAGATGCTACACGAGTCCCAGCAAAACCGGCGTGTTTTCGGGGTTGGCGCGAGGCGCTACCGGTGTCGCGTCCGCGTCAGCCACACCCCTAGACTGTCTCTTTACACGTGTAATAGACGCCGTGTTGAGGGTAGGCGATACCCCACCTACACCTCCACGGCATCTACCGACCACGGGGGTGGGCATCGGTAGGGCACGCGGCTGGTTGTTGCTCCCTGGTCGCTCTACTAGAGTCTGCGCTCATGCTCCGAGGCGGGATTCGCTCATGAACCCACGCCTACTCCTCAAGTGGATTCCCTACGTCGTCTGCTTGGTGGTCTTCCTGTCGTTGCTTGGAGCCCGCTACGACTCGAAGACTGGGTTCACCTCCCTGATTCGATTCGGGGATTTGTATGCTGAGACGCGGCATCCGGCGATTCGCGCGGTTCCTCACGCCCAGGAGACCAACAGCTGGGGCTACGACAGTCAGTGGTACGCCACCCTCGCCGTCGATCCAAACCTTCGCAACCCCGAGTTACAGAACTCGCTGGACGCTCCTTCTTACAGAGCGCGTCGGATCCTCTTCTCCTGGACCGCCTACCTCGGGGGCCTCGGTCGCCCCTACTGGGTGCTGCAGGTCTTCTCCCTTCAGAACGCTCTGTGCTGGGTAGTGATCGGGATTCTCCTCTTTCGCTGGTTCCCCAAGAGGGACGGGAGGGCGTTTGCTCTTTGGTTCGCGTGCCTCTTCAATGGAGCCGTGCTCGGCTCGACGCTCGGAGCTCTGTTGGGACTGCCGAGCATGCTGCTGATCATGCTCGGTGTCATTGCGCTCGAGGAGGAGCGGCGCCTCCTGTCTGGGTTGATCTTTGGCTTGGCGGGACTGGGTCGAGAGACCAACGTCCTCGGCGCGGCGGCGCCGGCCTGGCCCAAGGGCAAGACCCCGCGCGAGCTCATGCGCAGCGTAGGAATAGGGCTGATCGTTGTCGTGCCACTGCTCCTCTGGATTGTCTACGTGACCTGGGCAATGGGGAGCGTCCCGGGCGCCGGCAACCAGAACGTGGCCCTCCCGCTCTTCGGCTACGCGGGCAAATGGAAGCAACTCATGGGACAGCTCTTCGACGGCGATGTGAACCAATTCGAGTTTCATACCCTCTGTGCGCTAATCGGCCTTACGGTGCAGGGCGTCTACCTCGTGATTCGCCGTGAGTGGAACGATCCCTGGTGGCGCATTGGCGCAGCCTATATGTTCTTGCTCTCGATCCTCGGGTTCTCCGTGTGGGATGGCCACCCAGGCGCGGCGACGCGCCTCATGATTCCCCTCGCCTTCGCCTACAACCTGCGTTTGCGCCAGGAGCGATCGAGGTGGTTTTGGCCCCTGGCGCTGCTGGGTAACCTCGGCACCGCCAGGTTCTTCCAGTGGCTTTGGTACGCGTAGGTCTTCTGAAGCCACCCTGACGGACCCTACCGATAGTCTGAGGGTGTGGAAGAGATCCTCGCGTTCGACATAGAGACTTACGGGAGCTGGGAGGGGCTCGATCCCGACCTGCCGAGTGGCCGCAGAAGACGCGGCATGGATCGCGCCGAGTCCCCGCCACGAGAGCAGAGGTCCCGCTTCCAGCCAGCTGCAAACCGACAGGCTGCAATGAAGGGTCGGCTACACCAGCGCGACACAGTGCCCGCCGCTGGCGCCGCCATTCTTTGATCCGTCCCGAAGCACTCACGCGGGTATCAGGCCATTGAACAAAGATCGCTACAGAGCGCGTCGAGCTGCCCCACGAGGCGGCCAAGTCGGCGTTGAAGGGGATCAGGTGCTACAACGCACGCGGCCGGGGGAGGTTGCTACGCGCCTTGCGCGGCAGCGACTAGAATGCTGGGAGTAGCCGTGCGATTTTCGAACCGAGGTCAACTGAATGAGACGTCACACGCTGAGCGCTATCGTGGCAGTGATGACGACCCTGGCGCTCGTCCCCGCAGTAGTCGCTGTCGAAGAGACCCAGGGCACGCCGCAATGGACGCCGCACAAGCCGGGTAGCGACAACATCGAAGTGTTGTCGCATCTTCCGCTCGGACCGCGGCTCAACGTGTCTGATATCGAGCTCGAGCAGGAGGTGTCACGCCCCTTCGCTTACGTCGGACGGATGGTCTACGGCTTCGCGGGCGAGAAGGGGATGGACATCATCGATCTGTCCGATCCTCGGGATCCGAGAGTGATCTATCGCTGGCGCATCGAGGATCAGGATCTTCATCTACCGCTCGGCGGAATGGATGTGAAGTACTTCAAGTGGGACGGTCGCTATTACGTCGTGCAGTCGTTGCAGTTCGGACAAGGGGGTCCCGACGCCGATCTCGGGGCCGTCGTGCTCGAAGTCACCGACCTGCCGGACGTATCGAAGGTCAAGGAAGTGGCGCGAATCCGCGCCCCCGAGCATCCCGGCGGGTTTCACAACATCTTCATGTACAAGCATTCCAACGGTCGGCCGTTGCTGTTCAGCACGGTTTCCGGGCCGTACGCGCACGTCTACGACATGGCACACGTCGTCGAAGGGCACATGGACGAAGCCCTAGTAGCCAAGGTCCCGGTGGGTATGGAAGCGGACTCGCAGTTCCGTGGATACCACGACATGTACGCCGGGTTCCACGAGGATACACAGAGCGATCGCTTCTACGGTGGCGGCAGTGGCGGCTACTACATTTACGACATCACAGACCTGGAAAACCCGGCGCTGGTGGTATCGCTTACCGGCATCAGTGGGGTGGGCTTCGGGCACACGTTCACCCCCACCTCCGACGGCCGCTACGTGATTGCCGAGTCCGAGTATCAGTACGCACCGCTGCGCATCTTCGACCTCAAGCCGGCGCTCGACGGCGAGGTGCAGAACATCCGTACGCCGGTGGGCGCCTGGACCGCCGATTGGCGAAACCTGGTGCACAACCATGAAGTGCGCTACCCGTATGTCTTTGTGTCCGGCTACCTCGACGGGTTGCAGATATTCAGCCTAATGGACCCGGAGAACCCGGTGACCGTGGCCTACTACGATACCTACCTGGGGCCGCCCAATTCGGACCGATCGGCCATGTTCAACGGTCTGTTCGGCGTCGACGTGCGTAATGCCGACGGCCTCATCGTGGGCTCTGACATGAGCACTGGCTTCTGGGCTTTCCGGATGGAAGGGTTCGGGGGCTGGAACGGCGCCGACTGGGGCGTGCCGGACATCTCGAGCGCGCAAAAATGGGACGAAACGGTCGGCGGGCAGCGCTGATGGGTTGTCCGCGCCCACCCTGTCTGGTGGCAGGCCCCCTGCTGGTGACGGCGCTGGTAATGAGCCTCGGGTCGACGATGCTATTACCAGGCGAGGGTTGGGCGAGGCCGTTGGTGGTGGCTCCCGGCGTCTGCAGCGCGCGGTGGCTGGGCGAGCCCGCTGCGCCGCCTGCCTACTACGCCATCGAGCTCGTGTCGACACGACGTGTTCCCGGCGCTCGCAGCGCCAGCGGCGTTGGGAACGTCAGCTTCGCGCGGTCCCCGTTCGGGATCGCCGTAGGTTCAACGGGGGAGTACATCTACAACGTGGACTTGCAGTTGCAGGGACTCAACACGCAGCCCACAGGCGTGTACATCGCGTGGTTGACGACCGCCTCGTTGGACCAGGTCAAACGACTTGGAAGGCTGGATGCGGGCGGCGCCATCGGTGGCCAGACCACCTGGAACAAGTTCCTGGTGGTGGTCACGTTGGAGCCGGATGACGAGGCGAGACCGCGTTGGAGCGGGCCGATCGTTGCTCGCGGTATGTCGCGGTCTGGACGCATGCATACGATGGCGGGACACGGCCCGTTCCAGCTCGAGCCATGCACTACGTACGGCTATTGACGCCGCGCCGCCGCGCCGCTTGGGCGCTCGTGGCCTTGTTGATCGTGGGCGGCGGAGGCACGGCTGTTTCGCAGCAGGGCGAGGCCGCGAAACCGACTCCTCCACAGCAGGAGATGTCGCATCAGCAGCACATGATGGAGGGCATGGCCCCGACCGGGGATGCGCTGGCGTGGCGCATGCCGCCGATGGACTCCAACATGCCGATGATGCCTGGATTGGAGGCGGCGACGCCGAGCGTCAAGCCCTTCATCCCGGCGCATGGCGCCGATGTGACGGATTTTCCCGTGGCGCGTCCACGTGAGCTGATGGATCTGGCAGACGGCGATGAGATCGAGCTCACCGCGTCGATCGTGCGGCGCCAGATCAACGGCCGGGAGTACCTGATGTTCGGCTACAATGGCCAGTACCCGGGGCCCATGTTGAGAGCGCCAGCCGGGGCGACCGTTACGGTGTTGTTCCGCAACGAGATCCCTATGCCAACCACCGTGCACTGGCACGGTCTCCGGCTCGACAACCGGTTCGACGGTGTCGCCGACCTGACCCAGGCTCCGGTGCGTACAGGCCAGACGTTCCGCTACGAGGTGTACTTCGCCGACGCGGGCGTGTTCTGGTATCACCCTCACTTGCGCGAGGACATCCAGCAGGATCTGGGTCTGTACGGCAACTTGCTGGCCGTGTCCGCCGATCCCGACTACTACGGTGCGGCGCATCGCGAGGAGTTTCTTATTCTCGATGACATCCTGATCGATGCGCACGGCATCATCCCTTGGGGCGAGGAGGAGCCAACGCACACCCTGATGGGCCGCTTCGGCAACGTCATGCTGGTCAACGGCAGCACCGACTACAGCCTCGAGGTGGCGCGGGGTGAAGTGGTCCGTTTCTACCTGACAAACGTGGCCAACTCACGCACGTTCAATGTCACGTTCGGGGGAGCGCCGATCAAGGTCGTGGCGTCCGACTTGGGTAAGTTCGAGCGCGAGGAATGGGTGACGAGCGTGCCGATTGCGCCCGCTGAGCGCTACGTTGTGGAGGTGCGCTTCGGCGAGCCTGGTGACGTGCCGATCGAGAACACCGTACAGGCCATCAACCACTTTCGCGGCGAGTTCTATCCGCACGTGGACCATCTCGGGATGGTGCACGTCGCCGACGCCGGCGCCGAGCCCGATCTGAGCACCGAGTTCGCGATCTTGCGTGAGAACCGCGATGTCCAGGCCGATATCGAAGCGTTCCGCCCGCACTTCTCGCGCTCCCCGGACTATGAGCTAGAGCTCAGCCTCGAGGTCGGTGAGTTGCCGCTGCCGATCATTCTCTCCATGGAGTTCGAGAGGGGGCTCTACTCCCCGCCCATGGAATGGAACGACACCATGCCGATGATGAACTGGCTGGCGACCGGTAACGAGATCCGGTGGATCTTGCGCGATCGCGCCACCGGGCTCGAGAACATGGACATCGAGTGGACTTTCCAGGTTGGCGACGTCGTCAAGATCCGGATCTTCAACGATCCGGAACCCCTACACCCGATGAACCATCCGATCCACATTCACGGACAGCGCTATCTGGTGCTCGAGATGGACGGCGTGGCCAATCCGAACCTGGTCTGGAAGGACACCACGATCGTGCCGGTTGCCTCGACGATGGATCTTCTCGTCGACGTTACCAACCCCGGCGACTGGATGCTCCACTGCCACATCGCCGAGCATCTGCACGCTGGCATGATGCTCGCGTTCCGGGTAGACGGATGAACTCTGTGGGCAACGTGGTCGGTGCGCGTCTAGCAGGCCGTGGTGAAAGTGTGGTGGGTCTGGCGACAGGGTCTTGCGAAGTGGAGGCAAGGAGAGAGAAGGAGGCGATGGTTACGCCATCGTTGACGAGGAACGACGCAGCATACGCGCGCAACCCCCTGTCGCCCGAAGGGTTACGGCGATTTGGGGCCACTTGCGGCGTTGGCCTTCCTCGACGATGGCTAGGGCATCGCCAGTGTCAGGCCGCCTTGCATCTGGCCCCAACTCGCCGTAACCAGACCCACCACACTTTCACCACGGCCTGCTATACGCGATACCCTAGTGTCTTGACGCAGACCCCAGCAAGCCGTAGTGGAAGTGTCTCTGTCCACGTGTGCAAAGGAGCCCGGACATGGAACGTGGTGATTTCGGCAATCTGAAGGTGGGCGAGTTCCGCCCGCCCAATATCCAATTATCGGGTCGAATGATGGCGCTGATTCCCGCCGTCATCATTGGTCTAGTGCTGTTGTGGAGCACCGTCTATACGGTGTCCCCCGAGGAAGTCGGGGTGATCTTGACGTTCGGCGAGTACACATCGTCGAACGAGCCGGGGTTGCATTTCAAGCTGCCTGCGCCAATTCAGGTGGTATGGAAGGTGCCGGTGCAGCGGCAGCTGAAACAGGAGTTCGGCTTCCGCACCGTGAGCGCCGATGTCAGGTCGCAGTTCGATTCGGTGGCCGAGGAGTCGGCCATGCTTACCGGCGATCTCAACGTCGCCGTGGTCGAGTGGACGACGCAATACCGAGTGTCCGACCCGTACCTCTACATGTTCAAAGTTCGAAACATCACGGAAACCTTCCGAGACATGAACGAGACCGTGATGCGAACCGTGGTGGGTGACCGCAGCGTCACCGAGGTGCTGACCATTGGGCGCCAGGAGATCGCGTCGGAGGTGGAGCGACGATTGCAGGAGATGTGCGACCAGTACGAGACCGGCATTCGCGTCGAGCAGATCGTTCTCCAAGACGTCAACCCACCGGATCCGGTACGGCCATCGTTCAACGAGGTCAATCAGGCGCAGCAGGAGCGCGAGCGTATGATCAACGACGCGCGGGCGCAGTTTAATCGCGAGGTTCCCGCCGCCCGCGGTGAGGCGTTGCGGGCCGTGGAGCAGGCTCAGGGCTATGCGGTCGACCGGGTGAACCGCGCCGAAGGCGACGCGGCCCGCTTCCTGGCGGTGTACGAAGCGTACCGCCGGGCGCCGGAGGTCACGCGCCGTCGCCTGTACCTCGAGACCATGCTCGACTTGCTGCCATCCATCCGGCAGAAGGTGATCATCGACCAGGACATCGACGGGCTCCTGCCGCTGCTCAACCTCCAGGGGGGGCTTATGCAACCGGCGCTCCCGGCGGCGATCGCTAGCCAGGAGCCAAGCCAATGAAGCAGACAGGAATGGTGTTACTCGGAATCCTGTTGGTCGCAGCCGTTTTGGCGTTCAGCGGGGCTGTCTATGTCGTCGACGAGACTCAGCAAGTGGTCATCACCCAGTTCGGCTCGCCGGTCGGTGATGCGGTGGATACACCCGGGCTGCACTACAAGCTGCCGTTCATCCAGACGGCGAATTTCTTCAACAAGATGTTTCTGGAGTGGGACGGCGACAGCAACCAGCTGCCGACGCGCGACAAGCGCTTCATCCACGTCGATACCTATGCGCGATGGCATATCACTGACCCTCTGTTGTTCTTCCAGCGGCTTCGCGACGAGCGTGGTGCCCAGTCGCGCCTGGACGACATTCTCGACGGCGAGACCCGCAACACGATCGCCAACCACGACCTGATCGAGGTGGTGCGTAGTACCAACCGCGACATCGCGGCGGGCGACGAGCTCGGTGCCATCGCCGAGGGCGAGACGGTGGCGGATATCGAGTCCGGCCGAGATATGTTGGCGTCCGAGGTCCTGGCCGCGGCGCAGGGGCGGACGTCCGATCTGGGGATCGAGATCCTCGACTTTCGCTTCAAGCGCATCAACTATGTCGAGGAAGTGCGGCGCGAGGTATACAACCGCATGATCTCGGAGCGGCTGCGAATTGCCGAGCAGTTTCGATCGGAGGGCGCCGGAGAGGCGGCGCGGATCAGCGGCGAAAAGGAACGTGAGCTGCGTACGATCAGCTCGGGAGCGTATCGCCAGGCGCAGGAGATCATGGGAACCGCCGACGCCACGGCCGCCGATGTGTACGCCCAGGCGTACAACCGCGACGCCGATTTCTATCGGTTCGTCAAGACGCTGGAGGTATATCAGCAGACACTGAGACAGGATACGACGATGCTGCTCGGCACCAATGGGGAGTTTCTACGTTTCCTGAAGAGCTCGAGGTAGACGCGGGGCGGCGGGCGCGTTTCCGGCGCAAGCTGTGGGAGCTCGTGTAGGATGAAGTAGCGTTCTCGAGATCCTGGAGGTCCGTCGTGCAACGTCCCGCACTGATCGCCGCTGCGGTAATTCTGCTTATTGTGGCCGCCGTATGGTACTTCCGCGGCGGCGAAGAGCCGCCGGTCGAAGAGCCGGCGGCCGTCGTCGAGTCGTTGACTGTGCCGCTGCCGATCGCGGAGCCGGAACCGCCTTTGCCAGCGCTCGATGGCAGCGACGACATCGTGCGCCGCGCCACGTCCATGCTCGGACTGGCTCCGCTGCTCGCCAAGGCGCTCGAGGATTCGGACGTGATGCGACGCTTCGTTGCCGTCGTCGACGCTGTGGCCAGCGGTGAGAGCCCAGGAAGGCACCTGTCGTTCCTGGCGCCCGAGCAGCCTTTCGATGCGCTCTATCGGGACGATGCCTGGTACATGGATCCCGGCAGCTACCGGCGCTACGACTCCGTCGGGGTGGCGCTCGCAGACCTCGATGCGCGCGCTGCCGTCAGCGCATTTCGGCGCGTCGAGTTGCTGGCAGACGCCGCGTACACAGAGCTGATCGGCGAGGAGCGCCCTTTCGAGCCGCGTCTGCGACAAGCATTCGGTGCATTGCTGGCAACACCAGTGGTCGATGACCCTCCCGAGCTGGTCGATGCGGTCGGGCGTCTGACGTATCGCGACGACGCGCTGGAGGGACTGAGCCTGCCGCAGAAACACTTGCTACGCATGGGGCCGCAGAACGTCCGCCGAATTCAGGCGAAGCTACGCGAGATCCTCGACCAACTGGCGGGGAGCTGATCACGGCGGGCGCCTGCCGCCGAGCCGCCGGATGCGGGCCTCCCGGCGCCAGCCACGCTATGACCGATCGCACTAGTGGCCTGTTGAGACGACGCGTGCCCCGGAAACCCGCATGCGTATCGTAGTGGCGCTCGGCGGCAACGCCCTCCTGCGCCGCGGCGAGCCGGTGAGCAGCGCGCAGCAGCGACTCAACGTCCGGCTGGCGGCGGCTGCCCTGGCGCCCGTGGCGAAGGAGCACCAGCTCGTAATCTCGCACGGCAACGGGCCGCAAGTGGGTCTGCTGGCGTTGCAGGCCGATGCCTATGATGCCGTCGAAGCCTTCCCCCTGGATGTGCTTGGCGCCCAGACCGAAGGCATGATCGGGTACCTGATCGAACAGGAGCTGGGAAATCTGCTGCCGTACGAACAACCCTTCGCCACTATTCTCACGATGGTCCAGGTCGATCCGGAGGATCCGGCGTTCGATCATCCGACCAAACCGATCGGCCCCATGTATGACGAGGCCGAGGCAAAGCGACTTGCAGCCGAGCGCGACTGGACGGTGGCTCCCGATGGCGCCGGCTGGCGGCGCGTGGTGCCGTCGCCGCGACCGCAGCACATCTTCCAGATCCGTCCGATTCGCTGGCTCGTGGAGCAGGGGGTGATCGTCGTCTGCACCGGTGGGGGTGGTATCCCGACGATGTATGACGAGGAGGGGAAGCTAGGTGGTGCCGAGGTCGTCATCGACAAGGATCTTGCCAGCGCTCTGCTGGCAGTTGAGCTCAACGCCGACATGCTGGTCATGGCCACCGACGTTGATGCTGTGTATCGGGGATGGGCAACGCCGCAGGCGGAGGCCATCCGGCGAGCGACGCCAGAAGAGTTGCTGCACGAGAGCTTCAGCGCCGGCTCGATGGGACCGAAGGTCGAGGCGGCTTGCCGGTTCGCCGAGCTTGCCGGGGGCACGGCGGCGATTGGCTCTTTGAGCGAGCTGAAGGAGATTGTCGATGGCGAGCGCGGGACGATCATCGCCCTTCCGAGCGACCCGGAGTCGGTGCGCTTGCCGGGGCTCTGATACCGGTGCGATGCTGACGTCGAACGGCTCCGGGTGCAATGCTGTGCAGGGGTCCTGAGCGCCTGCTCGCCAAGGGAGGAACGATGACCACCGCAATCTCGTGGGCCCTACTGCTCGCCGCCCTGCTCCCGCAAGCGCCGGTGCCGCCACCGCCGCCCATCGATTCGCAGGTCACGTTTCTGTACTACGCTGACCTCGAGGCCGCCGCGAGCTTCTACGAGGGCGTTTTGCAGCTCCGGCCAACCTTCGATCAGGGGTGGGTGAGGATCTTCGCGATCACGCCGACAGCCTCGGTGGGGATCGTCGACGAGAGCCGTGGCGCGCATCGGTCGCGCGATGACAACGCGGTCATGCTCAGCTTCGTCACTACGGACGTCGATGCCTGGCATGAGCTCCTGAGCCGGGCCGGGGTCGAGATTCTTAGTAACCCGGCAGATTCCGCCAACGTTCCCGTACGCGCCTTCCTGGTGCGCGACCCGGGCGGCTATACGGTGGAGTTCTTCCAGTGGATAAATTGAACGCGCCCGGACGGCACAACTGAACGTAACTCCACACGGAGGCACCGTTTCATGCGGCTCCTTGTTCTGTGGCTCATCAGCGCTGGGGCTCTCCTGGCAACCACCTACATCGTTCCGGGCTTCAAAGTGCGGGACTTCGGCACTGCGCTGATCGCGGCCATGGTGCTGGGGCTCGCCAACGCGGCCTTGTGGCCGTTGTTGATGCTGCTGGCGCTGCCGCTCAACCTCATGACGCTCGGATTGTTCACTTTCGTCGTCAGCGCGGTGTTGTTGATGCTCACTTCGGCCCTCGTGAAGGGATTCCAGATCGACGGCTGGATTCCAGCCATCCTCGGAGCCGTGGTGATCGCACTCGTCACGACGATCCTGCGCACGGTGGTTCTATAGGTACGTCGCGGCGGGCACCGGGCCAGGCGACAGCAAGGGCGCTGCACGGGTTTGCCAGATGTGACTAGGCGCGGTCGGTCGACGCCGGCAATTTGATCTCTATGAGGACACCACCATCGTCGGGGTTGGTAGCGCTGATTGTGCCACCGTGGGCCCGCACGGCTCGCTGACTGATCGACAGCCCCAAGCCGGTGCCGCCGCGCTCTCGGTCGCGCGCCGAGCCCACCCGATAGAACGGTTGGAACAGGCGGTCGAGCTCGTCGTCGGGTACGCCCGGCCCGTGATCGCGCACGTGGATCGTCGCCTCCGTAGAACCGTTGTTCTGGGCGACGCTGAGCGACGCCTGCACTGCTGATCCGGGTGGCGTATAGCGAATCGCATTGCGCACCACGTTCTCGATGGCGCGCCGCAACAGCTCCTCGAACCCTCGCGTAGTACAGGCTCCGGCGATATCGAGCTGCACTGACTTGCCGCACTCTCGGGCTTCGTAGTCGGCGTCATCGATCACCGCGCGAACCAGGGCGACAAGATCCACCGGCTGCCGATCGGCGAGTGACTCGGGGTCTTGCAAGCGGGTCAACGCCAGCAACTGGCCGATCAGCTCGTTGAGTCGCTCGGTCTCCTGCTCGATGCGGTCGAGCGCATTTGCCGCTGAATCGTCGCTTTGACGGCGCGCCAGGCCCAGCGCAACGTACAGTCGCGCAAGTGGCGAGCGTAGCTCGTGAGAGATGTCGCTGAGGAGCTGTCGTTGGCTCTCTAGCAGCGTGCCGATTCGCTCGGCCATATCGTCGAAGTCGCGCCCCAGGGCGGCAAGCTCGTCACGGCGCCCGCCGAGATCGCCGCTCACACGTGTGTCGAGCTCGCCTTCCGCAAAGCGCCGGGTTGCGGCGCTGAGCGTGCTGACCGGCGACAGCGTGTAGCGCGCCATCGCGTAGCAAACCAGGCCCGACGTCAGCAGCACGGCCAACCATCGGATGACGATGGGCAGCACGCTGGGTGGCGGCAGGTCGAGACGGCTCGGGAGGCGCTGCACGACCGTATAGGTATTGTCGTTGCGATCCACGAACGAGCGTCCGGCGTAGGGGCCGGAGCCACTGAACCCGCCGTGAACGACCCCGTTGTCGAAAGCCTCGGCCGCCGTCGCCCGTGCTTCCTCGGGCGCCAACCGCCCGGTTACCTCGTTGAGCTCGACATCGAACACGAAGGGGTAGGGCGCACCCTCCTCTTCTAGATCCGACATGAACTGAGCGACTGCCTCATCCGATCGGCGACCCAAACTGACCGCCACTCGTCCGGCGAGCACCAGCCGTTGTCCGGTGAGTGCCCGAAACCGGTCGACGACGTCTTCATTCTGGGTTAGCTGGGTGGGCAGCGAGAACGCCGACCACACCAACGCCATCGCCAGCCAGAACCATAGGAAGATCTTGATAAACAGTCGGTGCATGGCGTTAGCTCCCGGAGGGAGCGATTTCCCCTTCATGGGTCGCGGGTAGCGTGTATATATATCCCACGCCGCGTACGGTTTTGATACGTTCCGTGCCGCCGTGCCGAGGACCGAGCTTCTTGCGCAGGTTACTCACGTGCATGTCGATGCTGCGATCCAGGGCGGAGTACTCACGGTCGAGCACTTCGAGCGTGAGATGCTCGCGCGACACCACCTTGCCGGCAGCTCGCATTAGCTCTTCGAGCACCTCGAACTCGACGGCGGTGAGATGTACCTCGTCGCCGCCGCGCTGAGCAGTGCGCGCGCCGACGTTTAGATGTACGTCGCCGACCTCGACGGCAAGCCCACGTGATGTCATGCGTTCGTCTGCGCGGCGCAGAATCGCTCGGATCCGCGCCACCAGCTCTCGCGGATTGAATGGTTTCGGAAGGTAATCGTCGGCTCCCATCTCGAGCCCGACGATACGGTCGACGTCGTCCCCGCGAGCCGTGAGCATCAAGACCGGTATCTGGGAATGGGCTCGGAGTCGCCGCAAGATCTCAAAGCCGTTGATGCCAGGCAGCATCACGTCGAGGAGCACCATCGCGTAGTCGCCGGCAAGCGCTACCTCGAGGCCGGCCTCGCCATCGTGCACCGCGTCGACCTCGAAGCCCTCGGCACGAACGTACTCGCTCACCAGCTCGCAGAGCTCGGCATCATCGTCGATAACGAGGATCCGTTGCATGAACACAGCTCCGCGACCGTGGTTAGGGTAGAAGTCGTGAGCTTAGCACCGGGCCCGTCGGTCGCTAGGGAAAGCCAGGGTAAAGAACCGGAGGGCTACGTATCCGGGGCATACGTACCAAGCGGAACCTACTCCTACGAGTGAGGCGACACCGGCAACGACCGAAGCAGCCGTATCTGCCGAAAACCGCCCTCTACTCGGTTGTGCGACGTCCCCAGACCTGGAACACGCGCGGCGCTGCGACCAAAGTCGCCGGGTCGTTGGCGAACTCCTCGAGCTCTGACTCGATCTGCGCGAGCTCGTCCTCTGTCGCTAGCCCATCAGCGAGCACCGCCGGGCCGATGGCACTCAACGTCACCGGGTTGATGTGCTTCGCTTCACCAACGAGGGACATTGGCTGCACGGCGTGCAGGCCGACCTCGCTCACCCCGGCGGCGAGAAACATGCGCGGCAGCTTGCGACCGATATCTGGGTCGCCGCCGCGCTTGTTCACGATGCGGTAGTAGAAGGCGTCACTGCCCGGGTCTTACGCTCGGCGATGGATGGGTTGGGCGCCACCAGTCGTCAGCTGAACGTTGCGCAGATTACCGTGATACCCGCCTGATCCGCTTGGGATGATGGCCTCGGAGATGCTGGAACGCCGGCTCCCTGGCAGGTAGGCCGGCGATCTGAGGCGCCTTGGGCCAGTTCGAGGGAAAGGACACGACTTTCGTGACCCTATTCGTCCCTTGGAAGTTACTATTGATTAGATTTGAACAGTTCGACTTATCTGAACATATGAAAACTATGTTGAACTGATCTAATGCGTTCGATACATTTCATAGAGTACATACGGAGTCTCAGCAATAGATTTGGGTCTCCCTCTTGCCCAGACCAGGGAAACGCCCGGTGGGCGCGTCGCTGATGTTACGACTAGGATCCGGCACAGTCGGCGGCGCGCCCTCAACGGGGCATATCGGGGCTTCGTGCAGAAGTGCAAGACGATGTCGAGAGTAATCGCCACACCTGCAGCACAGCAGCCGAGGAGTGACGTTCAAGGAGTCGCTCGGGAAGGTCGCTCCCTGCAACAGGAGTACGATCCGGACGCCTGTCGCAGGCTCTTCACGGCGGTTCTCAAGCAGGCTGTCGATGACAGTGTTTTCCTCCACGAGATACACGATCGGAAGCTGATCTCTTCGCACCAACGAAAGCACTTGACGAAAGTCGTTGAGTATGGACACCCGAATGAATTCTTCCAAAGCTCCTGGTTCGAGGAGCTCTGCGATCACCTAGACATCGCACCACGGCTCGTCGTTGAACGGTTTCCACGCTTTGAAGCCTGCTATCCGATCCGCGTTGAAGTAGCGGAATGCGATCTTCCTGCCTTGCGCGGCGTGACACTTAATCTAAGTCGCAGTGGGGTGTTGGCACGTGTGGATCAGCCGGATGTGCCGCTGGGGTCACGTTGCCGCATCCGCCTTCTTGAGAGCAAGGGTCGGGTCAGCCCCACTACCAGTCAGGGAACAGTACGTCGTGCGAACAGAGCAAAATGTTGGAGCTCTGTGATCGCCATCGAGTTCGACACGCTGCTGGCGATCCTGGAGCCTACCGTCGCAGCGTTCAGTCTCGCTGATGACCCTGATATGGCGACGCCTGGACGTCGCGTCGCCTAGCGGGCGATCACCAGGACTTGGTAGGTGGTCGGGGTTATGGTCGATCAGCCTCGGCCTTCCAGATCGCCGGTCGCGGGTTCGGGAAGGGGCGGGCTCCGCAAAGGCTGCTCAGCCTAGCGGAATAGATCGGCTCTCACCACGGGAGAGCAGCCGGGCCATTTGCGATTGAGCAGACGGCGATCGAGTCCAGCGATGAGAACGGACCGGGTACCGAGACGCTGGAAGGTATCGCCGCTGCGAAGCGCGCTTGGCTCGCCGAGCGAGACGCGACTTGAACACGCTCCGCAGGCAAAAAAACGCCGGCTGGCTATCGAGCCGGCCGGCGAGTTGCGCGGTCCCAGTCCCTGTCTCAACATGAACTTGCCACGCTCGTGACTACCCACAGCATAACGAGCCCGCTGACCCTGGAGAAGCCAAAAGCGTCCAAGCGCGGTGTTTCATCGCGGTGGCGAATGATGAACGGTCTTTAGCATCGTCAACGGCAAGCCGGCCTACGAAGGACGTTGGTCCGCGCGCTCACTCGACACGCAGCGCGTTCACCGGATCGACTCGGGAGGCGCGCCGTGCCGGCATGAAGCCGGCGAGCAATACCGCAACAGTGATGACCGCGATGGCGCCCCCGAAAGCGGTGCTGTCGACCCAGTCCACGCCGTAGAGAAGACTCTCGGCGGCGCGCCCCACACCGGCGCCGGCGACCAATCCGACGCTCAGCCCGATGGCGAGCAGAACCAGTGTCTGGCGCAGAATCATGCGGACCAAGTCGCCGCTGGAGGCGCCTAGAGCCATGCGGATGCCGATCTCACGTGTTCGCTGACCAACGGCATAAGCCATGACACCGTAGAGCCCTACGGCGGCCAACAACAGGGCGAAGGATCCAAAAATGCCCAGCAACCCAGCGGTCAGTCGTGCCGGCAACAGGGCAATTCCGATCTGTGACTCCATGGTGCGTACGTCAAAGATCGGTAGCTCGGCATCGAGCCGCCGGACTTCTTCGCGCACCGCGGCGACCAAGGCTTGCGGCTCGGCAGCGCTGCGTACATGCAGAGAAAGCGCCGACTGGTTCGACTGCATGAACGGGAAATACATGTACGACAGCGGTTGCTCTCCCAGCGAGTAGTACTTCGAGTCGCGAACCACGCCGACGATCTGACGCTCCATGTTGCCGCTACTGACCCTGCGGCCGAGGGCAGACTCACCGGGGAAGAAACGCTCGGCCATGGTCTCGTTGATGATGATGGCGCCGGCGCTCGCCAGGTCGTCGTCCCAGTCGAATTCACGCCCAGCCACCAGAGGCACACCCATGCTCTCGAAGTACCCTGGGCTGATGTAGTTATAGTCGAGGTTCATGCGCTCATCCTGGGTGGGCTCATAGCCTTCGATCGAGGCGCCCCACTGCTGTGTGCCCAGGGCCATCGGCAACATCTCGGCGAGCGATACCGCGCGAACCCCTGGTAGCTGCTGTACGTAGTCGACCAGCTGTCGATAAAAGGCCCCGACCTCATCGTCGCCATAGCCTTGAAGCGAAGGATCCATGGAGGCGACGAGCACGTTGTTGGCATCGAACCCCGCATCGATGGCGCTGGCGTTCTGCAGGCTCCTGAGGAACAGCGCCGCTCCGATGAGCAGTGCGAGCGACATGGTGATCTGTGCGGCCACCAGCGTGTTCTTCAAGCGCGTTCCGCTGGTAACTCGCCCGCCGCCCCTCAGCGTTTCGACTAGCTCCGGGCGCGATACGCGCAGAGCGGGCAGCAGCCCGAAGACCAGGCCGGTGGCTAGCGCGACGATGGTGGTGAATGCCAGAACCCTCAAGTCAATTGGCATGTCGAAGCTGACGGGTACCGGGAGCGGCGGCTGGAACGAAGTCACGGCTCGGCTGATCCACACCGCTAACACGGCGCCGGCGATGCCGGCGGCGGCGGCCGAGCATCAAGCTCTCGGTCAGCAGCTGGCGAACCACTCGCCGCCGCCCGGCGCCGAGCGCCAGCCGGATGCCGATCTCTCTCTGTCGATCGGCTCCGCGCGCCAGCATCAAGTTGGCGACGTTGGCGCAGGCGATCAGTAGGACGCTGCCAACCACACCCATCAGCACCGTGAAGATCGATGCCACCGCGCCGGAGTTGGGTCCGAGGTACGACCGTGTGGCTGGTTCGAGGTTAACGGTCGTGCCCTCGAGCGCGTTGGGGTACTCCTCGACTAGCGCCGCGTGCATGGTGTTCATGCCCTCGCTACCCTGCTCGAGACTGACGCCCGGGCGCAGACGACCGTAGGCCGCCAGGAAACCGCTGCCGCGTTCCTCGAGGGTTCCCGAACCGGGTCGGGCGATCTCCTGCATCGCAAGCGGTACCCAGAGATCGACGCTGGGTTCGATACGCGCAAACCCGAATCCTTCGGGCATAACGCCAACGATCGTGAACGGATACGAGTTGAGTTGGAACGCATGCCCCACCACGCTGGGTTCACCGGCGAAGTTACGCTGCCAGAAGCCGTAGCTGATCACCGCCACCGCGTCGCGGCCGGGCACGCTGTCCTCGGCCTCGGTGAAAGTTCGTCCCGCCACCGGCTCGGGGCTGACCTGCCCCAAGTGTTGAGGCCACTTCGTAACTCATAGAATCGGTGCTGGCAAGAGGTTGTTGCAGCCGGCGGAGCGGAGCGTAGCCGGCTTTAACAACGTCGCTTTCGGTGCAGGCGGCCGATAGCCCAACGAGCTGTGTGGCCGCACCTGGTTGTATTTGCGGCGCCAGGCTTGCACCAAGCTCTGCGCCTCCTTGAGCGTGTAGAAGATCTCCCCGTTCAGCAGCTCGTCGCGTAGCTTGCCGTTGAAGCTCTCCACATAGCCGTTTTCCCACGGCGAGCCGGGCTCGATGAACAACGTCTTCACACCGACCCGCTCGAGCCAGCCACGCACTACCCGAGAAGTGAACTCCGGTCCGTTGTCGGAGCGGATGTGGTCGGAAACACCACGGTTCACGAACAGCTCAGCGAGTCGATCCAACACGTTCTCGGAGTTGAGCCTGCGCGCCACATCGATGGCCAAGCACTCCCTGGTGTACTCATCCACGATCGTCAGCAGACGAACCGCTCGCCCGTCGTGAGTTCGTTCGTGCACGAAGTCATAGGCCCACACGTGATCTTTCCTTTCCGGCCTCAGCCGCACGCACGATCCATCGTTGAGCCACAAGCGTCCGCGCTTGGGCTGCTTTTTCGGTACCTTCAGTCCTTCACGACGCCATAACCGTTCGATCCTCTTGTGGTTTACTCGCCACCCTTCGCGTTCCATCAGAGCCGTGATCCGACGGTACCCGTAGCGTCCGTACTGCGTCGCCAGTTCGGTCATTCGCTTCACCAGCGGTGTTTCGTCTCCAGGCGCCTTGGGCCGATATTGCTGCGTCGAGCGCACCTGGCCCAGCACTCGGCAGGCTCGCCTCTCCGACACCCCCTGCGACTGCTGTGCGTGTCGCACTGCCCGGCTCCGGCGCGCCGGGCTCAGAAGTTTCCCGACGACACCTCTTTGAGGATGGCGTTGTCGAGCATCGTCTCCGCCAGCAGCTTCTTGAGCCGCCCGTTCTCGCGCTCCAGCTCCTTGAGTCGCCGTGCCTGATCCACCCTCAGCCCGCCGTACTCCTTACGCCACCGGTAGTACGTGTTCTCGCTGATGCCCAGCTTCCGGCACGCCTGTGGCGTCTTGGCTCCTTGCGCCAGCTCGATCTCTGCCTCCCTGAGCTTGGCGATGATCTGCTCTACCGTGTATCGCTTCCGGGCCATTTCTCCCCCTTCCCGAGCCTTCCTGAGAGCCTCAATTCCTAACTCTCAAACTGGCCCGATTATTGGGGGGCAGGTCAGTGCAGCGTGGTGCTCATGGCGTACCGCCCCTCCCGGAACTCGCCGCACAGCGTGGCCACCAGCGGGTGGCTGATCGGCTGACCGCCGTCGTCCGGCTCGAGGTTTCGCTCGGCCACGTAGGTCGTGTGGTCAGCTCCGTCAACGAGCACGTGATACCACGGGCTGTCCTTCGGGGGGCAAGACCGCGCCATTATCTCGTACCACTCGTCGGCGCCCTGAAACGTGGCATCGACGTCGAAGATGACGCCACGATAGTGGAACTTCGTGTGATGGACGATCTGGCCGACGAAGAACCTGGCGGTATGCTCCATGACGCCCGTCACGTTATCACGCACGCTTTGTGCCGTCGTGAGTTTCCTGAGTAGGTTGCTCATGTGGTCCTCTCCTGTTTTCTGTACTTCCTCACCGGAGCTCCCACGCCTCCCGCTCATTCCCGCCGTCTCCAGAACCAGAGGCGATTCGGGAGGACATACGTCGACGCGGGAGTACTTGAGCGAGTGGACAAGGTGCGTGCGTGGGTCCACCGCCGGTCCTGAGCCGGCTACAGAGGCCGCCCTCGCCCTACTGCCCCAGAAAAGCTCTCGCTTCGTCCAGCTCGGCGCGGGCGCTGTCCTTTGCGGTGAGCTGTAGGAGCTGCCGATAATAATGTCGCGCGACCTCTGGCTGCCCGGCGGCCCGGGCCGCCTTGGCTGCTCCGTAGTTGCTGTTGAAGCGTTGGCCGGCGTGCTCGAAGGAGATCTCGTATTCGCGTAGAGCTTCCGTCGGACCGTCTAACTCCATCAGCAAGTCGGCGAGCTGCTCATGCACGGGCAGAACGCGGCCCGGGTTCACGCTGCTCTTGTCGGTCTCGTCCTCCACATCGGCGGCCGCGCGCATGAGCCGCAGCGCTGCCTGCCCATCGGCTTTGGCTAGCGCCAGCCAAGCGGCGGCTTCGAGTCGCAGCACCTCGGCGGTATTGCGCGCCCACACGTTGACATCGCTACTCAACTCGGCGGCGATCTCCTCCACCCTAGCCAACGCCTGCTCGGCCGCATCGATCTGCCCGCTGCGAGCGGCGCCGACGGCACGGGCCCAGTAAACGAGGGCGACCAGTGCGCGGGTCTCGAAGTTGCCTCCCGCCGCCTCGGCCTGTGAAGGACGAGGAATGGATGCTGCCTCGTACCAGCGGTGCCTCTCGAGAGCGTAGCGCGCCGGCACGGCCCCGGCGTTGAATGCCACCACTCCGTTGCTCCAGTTCAGCCCCTCCTGTGCGGCGACGTGCTCGAGGATCTCGCGGGCCTTGTCGTTCTCCCCCCGTTGCAGGTAGGCATAGACGAGATAGTCGAGGGCGTGCATTTCAGCCAGCTGCGCCTGGGCCAGGGCGCCGGTGCGTTGCCCACGATCGCGAGCCGCCTCGGCCGACAGCGTGTTGGCGTGGATCGATTCGGGCCACATCCCCTCCTGCGTAAAGATGTGGGCCGACATGTGCAACGCGTGCGGCAGGGCGGGGGCGATCTCGAGATAGCTGTGAGCCGCCTCGACGGCGCGGTGGGCCAAGCTCGGGTAGTCGTAGCTGTGAATGATGTAGTGAGCCAGCCCGGGATGGTTCGGCAGCCGGGCGAACAATGACTCGAGCATCGTCCCCGTGCGTAGCTGTACGGCGTAGGTCCTGTCGGTCGGGTCGGCGTTGCTCAGGATGGCAAGGATATGGAGGATCTGCGCCTCTTGGTCGTCCGGATTGCTCTCGTGTAAGAGGGCCAGCGCCGCTTCGTAGGAGCGTGCCCGGGTGCGATGATCGATCCTCTCGTAGTCGCGATAAAACGCCGCGATGGCCTCGACGTAGGCTCGCTCTCGTCCCGGAGCCGGCAGCGCCAGTGCCCTTTCCGCTGCGGCCCGCCCGAGCTGCAGGTCGCGCTCTGTCGGCGGCGCCCAGAGCGGATGGTAGTAGGTGGTCGCTACGCCCCAGTGAGCCATGGAGCAATCGGGCTCGCGCTCGGCAATGCGCTCGAATACGCCTCGCGATTCCTCAAACTCGAAAGAGTGCAGCAAGGCGATGGCGCGGTTGAAGGCCCCTTGGACCTCGGCCGCGCACGACGTCGGGAAGCTCACCTCGCCGAGCCCTTCGATCAGCTGGCCACTGTGGCTCATCGTCGGCAGCGCCAGCGAAAGCCACAACAATGTCGAAACTGCGGCAAGTCCGTTCATTCGTTAGTTATTCCCTTCTTTGGGGCATGGCTGAGGCGCCGGTAACGTGAAGTTTGAAACGATCGCCCCTCACCAAAGTCCTGATACCAAGCCCCGGATAGTCGCCACCGGGCCCCATATCTTCGAGCCCTTCGAGGTCAGTTTGCTCGGTGTCGATGCTGAGTAACCCATGCACACGCTCGCGTGACAACCGACGGGGATGCGGTTGTCCAGGAGCACGTCGACGTTCTCCTCCGGGCGGTCCGCCGTCCACGCCGCGGTGCCGTGCTGGTAGAACTCGTCGACGATCACGAAATCCACCAGTGCACTTCTCTGCGACACCTGGTTCATGGGCGAGCTGTCCGTGAGCATCCGTGATCCTCAATTTGCCGACGTTGCTGAGGAGCCTGGTCGCCTTCGGCCAGACCCACCAGATTTTTCCAGCACGCCTGCTAGATCACGGGCGGCTCCGACAAACAGGTCGCCTAACCGATACGATCATCCGTGCTAGCGGAGGAACGCTCAGCTACTCTCCCCGACATTCGGGGAACATCCGTTCTACTGCCCGGCAGGAGTCTCACAGTTCCTTTCGAGCTTGCCGCTACCATCCTCGCAATTGCTACACCGGATGGTTGATCGAGATGAGTCAACCCGATGCCAGAGACCCATCCTCGAGGGGTCGGTCAGCAAGGCTGCGGTCGTTCCCGACGCGCTATCGGTGGAGGGTAGCGGCGGCGTTGTACTGCGTCGTTCTGCTATCGACGCTCACCGTGGCCCCCGGCATTTGGAGCAGGCTCGGACCGTACGTCGGCTCGCGCTCCGTCGTCGTGTTCGCCGGCGTTGGCGTGGCACTGCTTCTATGTGCAGGTTACCGGGCCTGCCTGCCGCGCTCTGTGCGTCGCGCGAGGGTCGTCGGACTGCTAGTCGTTCTCAGTGTTGGAGTCCTCTTGATGGTGAGCTTCTATCAGGACTCCTTGCCCGCCAAGCGGTTCCATCTGCTGCAGTATGCGCTACTTGCATATCTGGTTCTCGAGGCGGTCGAGACCCGGACGGGTCGTGGAGTTCTTCTTGCCTTCGCATGGATTGCGGGCGTGGCTCTGCTGGACGAGTTACTCCAGGGATTGCTACCTGGACGGTTCTTCGCCTGGCGCGACGTCCTGGGCAATCTGTTCGGAAGCGGTCTCGGCTCTGCAACCTGGGCGCTTACTTCCCGACGGCTCACTCCCAGAATGGAGCTCTGACGTCCGGGTGCGTGTCCGAAGCAGTGTGCACCCCGACTGTGACGACCGACTAGAGGCGCCCGAGGACGAGGGCCAGTTGCGCAAAGGAACGGCGCCGCGGAACGAACAGTTAGTGTCCTGACTCAGGACACTAGCGGAGGTGAAAGATGGAAAACGAATCCGAACCACCGCACAACACTGACAACAAACGAACACCGGCGTGGGTATGGCTTGCCATCGCGGCGTTGGGCATCAGTGCCCGCCTGATCCTGGCTTGGATGGGGTCATGACTTTGGCTAGTCGACCTCATCCAACGGTAGTCGGGCCTTCTTGATGAAGTCGTAGACGTCCGCGCCCTTCTTCTGCATGAAGGCGTTCTGGCGCTCCATCATGCGGAAGGTGCGGGCCACCTCGACGCCGGGAATCTCGGGCGCCGTGTCGTTGCGCAGGAAGTAAGCGTTGGCGCCTTCCGGCTCGGCGGCCACGAGGCGGTAGTTTTCTCTCGGTCTCCAGGTGCGTCAGCGCCGCAAGCGAGGCGCCGCAGTAGAAGCGCACCCAGGATCGGTCGACGTCGGCGAGGCCTGGTCGCTCGTCTCGTTCAGTCGGCGCGCAGAGTTGTGGCTGGGTCGACGCGCGTGGCTCTGCGGGCGGGGAGCCAACAGGCCATCATTGCCACGATGAGCAAGGAGGCGCCCACGCCCAGCAGGGTGAGCGGGTCGGAGGGGCGAAACGCCATAGAGCTGCGACGCCACCGCGCGGCCCAGGAGGGAGTGCGCCGCCCGAGCCGACAACCACTCCGATCAGAGCAAGGCCGATGCCGCCACGCAGGATCAGCCGCAGCACGTCCGCCGGTGCCGCGCCGATCGCGAGCCGCAGGCCGATCTCCCGGCGGCGCTCCGCCACGCCGAACGACAGCATCCCGTATATGCCGATTCCCGAGAGCACCATCGCCAGAACAGCGAAGCTGGCGATCAGGCCAAGCCGCAGCCGCTCGCTGGCTGTGGTCGCGTGCACGAGCTCGCCCAGAGATCGCACCTGGTATAGGGCCAGGTTCGAGTCGGCCTCGCGCAGCAGCACGAACGCCTGTTCCTCGGGGACCGTCGTGTGGAGCACGAGCGACAGGTTGCTGACGCTCGTTTGGTGCCGACTCAGGTAATACATCGAACGCGACTCGTCACCGAGGCTGAACGCCTTTACGTCGCTGACGACGCCGACGATACGGCGTTCTCTGGAGTCGCCCTCGACGCCGGTGCCGTAGCCGATATCCAATATGGCGCCGAGCGGTTCTGAGTCCGGGAAGAAGCGTTCGACGAATCGCCTGTTCACCACGACCACGTGTTCGCCGTCGCCGGTGTCAGACTGCTGCAGGCCCCGGCCGCGCATCAACGGGATGCTCATGCTGTCGAAGTAGCCGGGGTCGACCACCCGCAGCTCGGATGTTGGTCGGTTCTCGTCGTTCGAATCAGTCTGTCCGACGATGCTGAAGCTGATGCTGAAGTTGCCGCCCAGGGGCAATCCCGAGGTCGCTCCGGCGCTGATAACGGCGGGGCTCGCCCGAAGCGAATCCAGCAGGCCGTCGTAGAAGGCAGTGCGGGTTGGCCGATCCGGATAGCTCCCGTCCGGGAGGGCGATTCGCGCGCTTACACGCTGATCTACGGCGAAGCCAGGGTCGACGTTCTGCAGCTCGACCAAGCTGCGTGCGAGCAGGCCAGCCACCGCTACGATGCTCACGGCGAGGCCGACCTCCACGACAACCAGCGCACTTTGCAGGCGAGCGTGCCCGCGCCCGGGGCCGCTTCCTGCCCCGCCTTCTTTGAGCGCCGCGGCCGGCGTGACGCGCATGCCTTGGAGCGCCGGGACAACGCCGAAGGCGAGCCCGGTGAGCAGCCCAACGCCGAGAGTGAAGAACAGCACGGTGGGGTCGATGCTGACCTCGGCCATGCGCGGCAGCGTGTCGCCCGCGACCGCCCGGACGATGTGCAACCCGGCGAAGGCGACGCCAACGCCGAGGATCGCTCCTATCGAAGACAGCAGCACGCTCTCGGTGATCATCTGTCGGAACAGGCGTGACGCTGACGCGCCGAGCGAGTGACGGAGCGACAGTTCGCGGGCGCGGACGCTCGAGCGTGCTAGCAACAAGTTGGCGACGTTGGCGCAGGCGATGAGCAGCACGAGCCCGACGGCGCCGAACAGCATGACCAGTGACCGATTCGCCCGCTCGGTGACGTCTTCATGCATGCTCGCGGCTACCGCTGACCAACCACTCTCCGCCAAGGGCAGCCGGTCGGCGACCAACTTTATGTCGTTGCTGGCTTGTTCGAGAGTCACCCCGGCGTTCATCCGGGAAATCACGCGCCACCAGTGGGCCCCGCGCCCTATGGTGAACTGACCGTCAAGATCGATCGGCATCCAGATGTCGGTTCCGCTCGGTATGGCAGCGGCTGGATCGGCCAGAATCCCGATGATCGTGCGATCTGAGCCGTCGACGATGATCTCTTTTCCGAGTACATCTGTCTGTCCGCCGAAGCGTCGTTGCCACAGCCCCGGGCCGATTACCACGACGCTGGCACCGTCAACGTGCTCGTCGCGGCTGAATCCGCGGCCAAGCGCGAGCTCCGCGCCGAGTGTCAGGAAGAAGTCGTCGGCAACCATCGCGCCGGCCACAAGCACCGGCTGGTCGCGCCCCGTAATGGTTACCGTCGTGTCGTATACCCCGGTCATCTCGCTGAACGAAGCTGTCTGCTCCTTCCAGTCGCGGTAGTTCTGCGGCGACACCGAAAAGCTTTCCCAGCCCCGGTCCAGATTGGTTTCCCACAGGTGGACGAGGCGGTCGGGCTCTTCGAACGGCAGCGGCTTGAGGAGGATGCCGTTCACCAGGCTGAAAACCAGCGTGTTGGCCCCAATGCCCAGTGCCAGCGCGGCGACCGCCACGGCGGTTACTCCGCGGGCGCCGAACAGGTAACGGATGCCGTAGCGGATGTCCTGCAACAGGTTGTCGAACGGATTTTTCTCAGGGTGGGGAAGCCGACGAAGCGGGTCCGGTGAGCTGCTGCCGAATAGCTGGTCTCTGCGCAGTCGCATCGCAGTGAAGACGACGTCGAGCATCAGGCGTGGGGCGGTGCGCAGTAGCGCGATGAGAAGGCCGTGGAGGCGGCGGTCGTGACGAAACTCATCGACCGCCGCGTCGCGAACGGCCCGCCCGTGAGCTTCGCGAAAGTCGCGCGGCCAGGTGCGCAGCAACAGCTTCATGCTCATCTGGACTCGTCCGGCAGAAAGTCACGATCGCGTGCGAGCTTCACCAGGCCAGCGAGACGCCGCGACTCCGCCTCGGCCATCTGGCGACCCGCGTCGGTGATGCGGTAGTAGATGCGCCGCTCGTCGTCGTCGTCCGGCGCTGGCCGCTCCTTGGCATCCGCGATCAGCCCCTTGTCGAGCATGCGCTGGATTGAGTAGTAGAGCGTGCCCGGGCCGAGCTTCACCTGCCCGCCCGAACCCTCGCGTACCTGCTGCATGATCGCGTAGCCATGCATCTCGCCGCTGGCGAGCGCGAGCAGAATCTGGAACACCGAGGGGGTCAGCGGTTTCTGCGTTTCGGAGGCAACCTGGACCATCTGGATCGACCTTCTCCTCACCGAACTCTCAGTCGAGATCGGATATATCGAACTTCGAACGAAAAGGTTATATCAACTTTCGATACAGTTGGTCAACAACTCGCGCGGGGCGATACAGATTTGGCGTTTCTTAGCCGCCGGTGACACGCTCCCACACCAACTCGCTAATCTCGCCGGCAGTACGGCCGGGGTCCGGCGCGGTGCTCAGCGTTACCCGATCCGGCCCGTCGAACGTGAAACTCCTCGGTCGGTGCGTGCCCACCCAGTCCGGGAGAAGCGCTCCCTCCACATGGTGGGTAACCACACGGTTCTCATGGTCAACGGTGTACGTGCCGTAGTAGGAGAAGAAGCCCCGCAAGATGGCGGCTCTCATCTCCTCCACGGTCACCGACTGCGGATCGGGGAACTCTCGTCCGGGCCGCATCAACTGCGCTGACATGCGTCCATCGGCCGTGTAGACGATCTGTCCTGCGGCGTCTGTGCCGTAGGGCTGCGTGACCGTGCCGTCCTCGGCCGTGCGCTCCCAGGACACGAGGGTCCACGCCCCGACGAGCTGATCGAGGCTGGCCGTAGGGGGCCTGCGGGGGGTGCGTAGGCGGTGAGCGAAACGACGAGCGCGAGCGCCGCTCGACACGAGCCGCTGTTCGGGGGTAGAGCAGAGATCATGGGGTCCTCCGGATGGAAGGTTGCCGGAGGATGTTGCATGCATCGACCCCCGTCAACGACGGGGAACGACGGGCATGCGTACCGAAGGCTGTGTCATCCTACCAGACCGTTCAGATTAGCCCGGACATGGTATCACCGCGTGATTCCCGGCTACCCGGAGGAGGCCGGCAAGAACGCCGCTGGCACGCAGCTCTATGGGCCGTCCGGGGCGCCGGTGTGGGCGAGTCCCACGGTCGACGCTGGCCGTGGACTCGTGTCGGCACCGGTGAAAACTACACCCACCCGACCACGACCTCGAGCGATGCTATTCTGGCCATCGACATGGAAACCGGCGAATTGGCTTGGTCGTTCCAAGGGACCGAGGCTGATGCGTTCACCATGGCCTGCACCAGCGCCCAGAACCGCGAAAACTGTCCGACGCCGGTCGGCCCAGATCTCGACTTCAGAATGGCACCGATCCTGGTTACGCGGCAAGATAGTAAGGAAATCTTGGTTGCGGGTCAGAAGTCCGGCGTGGTCTGGGCGCTCGATCCAGACGCTGGCGGGCTCGTCTTCGTCAACAGCGGGTACGGTTCCTTCGGACAGATGGCAGGGAACGTGCTGCTGGCGTTTGGCGCTCGTGGTGAATGACGAGCACCGTTCAACGCCAAACGTGAACCGGAGGGGATTGCGTGATGTCGAGCGGCTTTGAATCGCCAGTACATGTCGTGGGCAGCGCTGTCGTCGGCACCCTGCTCGTAGCTGCAACGTTGGCTAGCTATGGGTGCGCTCAGGACACAGAGATTCCCAGAACCGCCTCCGGCAGGCCCGACATGAACGGCATCTGGCAGGCGCTGGGCAACGCGCATTGGGACATCGAGCCGCATCTGGCCCGGCCGGCGCTGGCCCTACAACCGGGTCCGGTGGTGCCAGTACCGGCGAGGGAGGTGCTGGCCTTCGGTGCGGTCGGTGCTGTGCCCTCAGGCCAGGGTGTGGTCGTCGGGGGCGAGATTCCGTACCTGCCGGAGGCGCTCGCCAAACGCGACGAGAATCGTGAAAACTGGGTCGACCGCGATCCCGAGATCAAGTGCTATCTGCCGGGCGTGCCGCGTGCCAACTACATGCAGCATTCGTTTCAAGTCTTTCAGAGCGAGAGCAAGTTCTTCATTGCGTACGAGTACGCCGGTGCCGTTCGCGACATCTACTTCACAGACCCGGGCCCGGCGCAGATCGACTCCTGGATGGGCCAGTCCGTCGGCCACTGGGAGGACGACGTGTTCGTCGTGGAGGTCACCGGCTTGATCGATCAGACATGGTTCGACCGGGCGGGAAACCACCACAGCGCCGCGCTGAAGGTAACCGAGCGTTACAACATGACGAGTCCCGATCACATCTGGTACGAGGCCACCATCGACGATCCGGAGACGTTCTCGCGCCCATGGACGATCCGCATGCCACTGTACCGCAACATCGACCCGAATGCCCGCCTCGGTCAGTTCAAGTGTGTGGAGTTCGTCGAGGAGCTACTGTACGGGCAGCTTCGCAAGAACCCGGTCGGCCAGTAGGGGGACAGAGATGGAGTTCCTGAACCGAAGCTCGCTAGCGGGGATCGGTTGTGTGGCGCTGGTCGTGGGGCTAGCGACGCCGGCCCTCACGCTGACCCAGGGCGCCGCCACGGAAGCCTGGGTCCTGCCACGGACGCCCGATGGTCATCCCGACCTGCAGGGCAACTGGACCAACGCGACGATGACGCTGATCGAGCGACCGCCCGGATACGAGCGTGTGCTGACGCCCGAGCAAGTCGTGGCACTCGAAGGCGACCGAGAGGCGTTCATCGAGACTCACTTGGCGGACAGCGATCCTGACCGTGAGGCGCCACCGGTAGGCGGCGTGTCCTGGGGCGACTCGCTCGATGACGAGGCCTCCGTGCTCTACGATCAGACTTCCGCGCTGTACGACGCTGCCTCTGGGGGAACGGGTGGCTACAACATCTTCTACATCGACCCGGGCGATCGCGTGGCGGTTTGGGACGGCGAGCCACGAAGCTCGCTGGTTGTCGACCCGCCAGACGGCCGTATCCCGCCGTTGAGCCGCGAGGGAGAGAAGGCTCGGAGCGACTTGGAGGAGCAACAGGCCCGGTTCGGCGATTTCGACAACCCCGAGAACCGGCCGCTCGCTGAGCGTTGCCTCCTGTCGTTCGGCTCCAATGCTGGTCCTCCGATGATTCCCAACTACTTCTACAACAACAACTACACCATCGTGCAGACGGCCGATCACGTGATGATCATGACCGAGATGGTGCACGACGCGCGCATCATCAGGCTGGGTGAGCGCACGCCCTTGCCGGCGCACATCCGCCCGTGGCTGGGCGACTCCTGGGGTCGGTGGGAAGGCGACACGCTGGTGGTGGAGACGACCAACCTGCCGCGCAAGCAACTCAACGGGAACAGCAATTTCGCCGGCGGCTCCGACGACTTCAAGGTGACCGAGCGATTCACGCGCGTCGACGAGCACACCATCAACTACGAGTTCACGGTGGACGATCCCGCCTTCTATTCGAGTCCATGGACCGCCCAAGTGCCGTTCAAGGCGCTGCCTGATCTGGTTTACGAATACGCCTGCCACGAGGCCAACTACGCGATGTCCAACGTATTGATCGGCGCGCGGGCGCAAGAGCGTGCAGCCGCCGAAGAAGGAAGGATGCCGAGATGAATACACTGCCAACAAAACGCTTGACGCTGATCGGGGGCATCGTGGTCCTCGCAGCTCTCGTCTACGCGGCACCCCTGGTGGCGCACCATGCCTTTGGCGCCGAGTTTGACCGCGACGCGCCGATCCGACTCGCCGGCAAAGTGGTGAAGCTCGAGTGGGTGAACCCCCACTCCTGGATTCATCTGGAGGTCGTTAGCGACGACGGCACCACAGTGGTGTGGATGGTAGAGGGCGGCACACCCAACGTGCTCCTGCGTCGCGGGCTGCGA
This sequence comes from Acidobacteriota bacterium, assembly GCA_965205505.1. Lineage (GTDB taxonomy): Bacteria > Acidobacteriota > UBA890 > UBA890 > WLXD01 > DASCOT01. Next base: position 25,298 of record CBDBHB010000008.1, on the reverse strand, counting down.
CGCGATTGCCTGACCTACGGCACCGAGATCATCGTCGACGGTTATCAGACCAAGGATCACTCGCTCAAGCGTGCGAACGGTCGCGACGTCACCTTCACCGACGGCACCAAGATCTTCCTGGGCTCGTCCGGCACCGGTGCCCCGGACGACGCCGAGCGCTTGCGAGAGCGGCAGGCGCGAGGGAGATGCTAGGGGCCACTAGTGCTCCTGATCATAAGTACGGTGACGTTTGCAGGAGCGAGATGCGGGCGAGATCAAGGAAGGGTGAGGAAGGCGATGCCTTAGCCATCCTCGAGGAGCCCTGACGCGGAGATCGCCCGCCTATCGCTCCTGCCCTCCGGGTGGCCGCGGGACCGGCCACCTTGGGCGTCGCGGCGCCTCGACGATACACCCAGCATCGCCCTCATCGCCGCTCCTACAATTCGCCCCGGTCGCGCGCGCCACAAACGTCACCGTACTTATGATCAGGAGCACTAATGGCCTGAGTCAGGACACTGGCAGGCCGACGGACAGCGACCGCTAACCAGAGAAGCCGATCCAGCGGCCGGCCGCCGCAACGATGAACCACAGCGCGATAGAGATGGCGCCCACGAGACGGGTGCGCATCGAGGCGTCGAGTCCACCGGTGCCGGCGACGCGCGCTCGGACGGTGAAGCTGAACATCAGCGCCACCGGTAGCGTCGTGATCTTCATCCAGAAGGCGTCGTTGTAGTAGCACTTGATGGCTTCCGACAGGAACAACATGAACCCTGTGGCTCCCATCACCACGAGCGCGCCCAACAGCCACGGACGCATCTGCTCAGCTAGCTCCGCGATCGTCTGCCTCTTGAGCCCCACCCCCAGCAGCCGTAGGTCCACCACCAGCAGCGCTCCGCCGAGCACCGAGAGGCCGAGTAGGTGTACCGCCTCGATGGTTGGAAACAGCCACAGCGAATTGCGGACTGCCGCCCCCAGGGCGGTGGCGTCGCACCATTCGAACACCCCCAGCAGCATGACGTTAGAGTTCCGCCGTCGGTCGGTGCAGCAAATCCGTGACTCCGAACAATCGACTTCCCGTCAAGGTTGGATCACGCATCCGGCAGCCCAGTTGATCCAGTCGGGCTGCGGCTGGATGCTGCAGTCGAACCAGTTGTAGGCGATCATTCGCCCGGTGACCACAATGAGCGCCCAGGCGACAAGCGACACAGCGCCGGCCACGCGTGCTTGACGCGGTGGGAGCGCGTCGAGGCCCCACTCCGCGACTCCTCGATGAACTCCGCGGTGGAAGACGAACGCGTTGAGGCCAGCCACGATCAGCAGTCCAACCTTCACGCGGAAGAATACGTTGTGATAGTAGCGGAGGGGATTGGAATAGAAGATCAGCAGCCCGCTGATCACGATCACGACGAAGCCTAGCCGTGTCCAGGGCAGCAGCCGCCCGGTGACCTCCGAAACGGGGATACGCCTCATGGTCCAGCCCAGCAAGCGCAGATCATTCATCACGGCGGTGCCGACAAACAGACCCAGGCTGAGGACATGGGTCGATTCCAGCAGCGGCCACGCGTAGAGAGACTCCAGGAGCGCCACGCTCCATCTGGTGCTTCCCAACCAGTCCAGAAAGCTCGGTATCACGCGGACCCTATTCGTCGCCGATGTCGCTTGGTCTGACGATCTCTGGCGCGTACGCGGTGTGGCACGCGGAGCACGCGAAGTAAACCTCGGCGCCGGCGTCAAAGACAGCGTCTGTATCCTCAGCTTCCGCCGCCTCGAGTGCCAGGCCTCCTGCCTCGCTCATTGCTCTAGAGAGGGCCGTCCATGCGCCCTGGTCTATGGCGCGACTCTCCATCATCAACAAGTCGCCTGACTCAGCCATCACCACCGCCGCGTTGCGCACCGCCTGCCACTCCGCGGCGCTGCTCGGCGCGAACTCCAGCGTGCCGTGCTCGTCGATGATCGTTCCCACCGCGTCCCAGTAAACCTCGGCAGCAGGTTCGATCACCGCAGTCATCAGCTGCTTGACGTTGGCCATTCTCACCGCCGGTGGGGTGTCGGGTGCACACCCGAACAGGAGTGCGGCCAGGGCGAACACCGTCAAACGCATCGCTCTCATGTTGGATACCTGACTCGCTTCTCGGGTGCGTTGTACACCAGCATCGATTCTCGCACAGGGAGGCTCCTTCAATGCACGCGCGCTTCCCTTGCCGCCTCGGGTGCTCAACCAGACTCCCACACCGACGGCGGGGTAGCGTCTCAGCACCCTGCTGAGGGTGCATCTGCGCGCGGGTTCCGTAGAATGGCGCGCACCGGCCAGCCGCCGAAAGAGGGGTGTCTTGATGGTCCACGCAACGCGGGCCGCGCTCTTGCTCCAGTTCCATAAGGGTGCGGATTGCGCCGGGTCCGGCGCGCGACGATGCCGCGTAGACATGATCAGGCTGCTGGGCACCGTACTGACGCTGGCTGTCGTCGCCGCCGGTTGTGGCGGTCGGGCGGCAGACGACGCGACGGGTGCGACGGCGGCGTACTTCGAGACCATTCGAGACGACCCGGTCATGCTTGGCCAGTTCCTCGATCGAATGCCACTGGGCGGCGACCTGCATCACCACATGGCGGGCGGCGTTCGTCCCGCGGCGCTCATTCGCCTGGCCGCCGCCGATGGCCTGTGTCTGCCGGCCGCCCAGGAGTCGGTCTGGATCTTGCGAGCACCTCCCTGCACCGGCGATATGCGACCGGTGGCGGCAGCGCTCAACGACGACGCTTTCCATCGCGAGATCGAGAGGCGCTGGTCGATGCAGAACTATCTGTCCGACGATGCGTCGATCGACCGAGACCAGGCCAACGACTACTTCTTCACCACCTTCGAGCAATCCGGCCTGGCGCTACGCGACTTCGGACGCGTACTCGCTGCGGCGAGGACGCTAGCGGCCCGGCAAGGCGTCGTCTATCTCGAAACGTCGACTGGCTACACGCCGGTGCCGGAGGCGCGCGCCCGCCTGATCGCCTCGGTTGGGTGGAACGATGATCTCGCCGAGCTTCGGGAGACGATTCTCGCTCATCCGGATTTTGGTGAGATCCGCGACCGCACAGTGGACGCGTTGTCCCGAGAGCTGGCTCGCTCCGACCAGATTCTCGGATGCAGCGGGGAACGCCCCGACGCGGGATGTGATGCGCTGGTGCGCTTTCAGCAACTCTTCGTCCGTACCGTGGACCCGACGAGTTTCTTCGTCCGACTCCTGCTGGCGTACGAGATTGCCCAGGCCAGCCCAATCGTTGTGGGTATCAACCTCGCCGGACCCGAAACGCACCCCGTGTCGCTGCGCGACTATGAGCTGCACATGAAGATGTTCGGCGAGATGGGGGTCTTTTATCCGGAGGTAGGGCGCACGTTGCACGCCGGCGAGATGACCGACGAGCGGGCGAGCGCCCTCGGTGCCGAGCGGCACATAGCGCTTGCGGTCGCGCCAGCTGAGGGGGGCGGCGCAGCGGCCCAACGCATCGGCCACGCAGTGGCGTTGAGCGCCGATCCTGATCCTGCTCGGTTGATGGCGCAGATGCGGCAGCGAAGCGTTGCGGTCGAGATCAATCTCGAGAGCAATCGGCAGTTGCTCGGTGTCGGGCCCGTAGGGCACCCGTTTCTGGAGTTCTTGTCGGCCGGCGTGCCGGTTGCGCTGTGCACCGACGATCCGGGACCGATGTTGTCTGATCTGCAACAGCAGTTCGCGCTGGCGGCGCGCAACGATGAAGTGTCCTATCCGACGCTGAAGACCCTGGCCCTAAACAGCATTACCTACAGCTTTCTGTCGGCGAGCGACAAGCAGCGTCTCCTGGATCGGTTGGGAGAACGCTTTCGGGAGTTCGAGGCGACACCGTGGGTGTCCGGCTGACGAGGCGATGAGGCAGGCTCGTCGGCCATCCTGGTGGTCTCTTGACGCTACTGGGGTGCGCCCGCGTCGTGAGCCATCACCCGCCGCATCCACTCGCGCGCGGCGTCTATGTTGTCGGGCAACGGCAGCATGCCGGACTCGCTGGCTCGATACATGACCGGGCCGCAGGTGACGTCGGCGGCGGTCAGCCGGTCGCCCACCAGCCAGTCGTTGTCGCCGAGCCGTTCCTCGAGTCGTAGGCAGGCAGACGCCAGGAGCTGCGCGGCCTCCTGAACCTCAGACGGGTCATCTCGACCCGCCCGCCGCTGACGAACCAACATCAGCAGCGGTCGCGCCAGGGTGGCGCGTCCCCAGCTTTCCCATTCCTCGATCTCGCGCAGCTCGTCGTAGTCACGACTGTACAGCTGCGGAGTATCCCGGAAGTTGGCGTCGAGGTAGCGGAGAATCGCCGCCGAATCGGGGATCACGACGCTGCCGTGGACGAGCACCGGTGTGAAGGGCTGCCCGGAAATCTCGATCACCAAGGATCTGTCGCTCGGGGCGATGGTGTGGAACTCGTACGGAATGTTCTTGTAACCGAGCGCCACACGGACCTTGAAGTTGTTCGAGGTTTCGAACCCGTATACGACTATCAATGGAACCACCGTGTTTTAGGGACCAGAAAGGGGGCGGGCTCGGGAAGGGGCGGTGCTCCGCAAGGCTGCTCAGCCTAGCGGAATAGATCGGCTCTCACCACGGGAGAGCACGCGTCATCTGTTGCGGGTGGAGACCGACGCCGGCGTCGTGATAGGCGGTGCAGGATAGCGAGCAGCCGACTCCATCCCCCGGAATCACAGCCACGCGGTGCGTTTGGGCCAAGACCATCTCCTCCCCACGGTGACAACGGACAGCGTAATCTTGTCGGGACGGCCGCGTGGGTGCTAACGACTTTGGTGACCTGCTCGCCGTCGCCAGAGCGCGCGGTACTCCGCGCGGCGAGGAGCGAGGAGCGAGGAGCGAGGAACGGATGCGCGGGGATCACGGCCTCTCGAACATCTCATCTCGACGCTCGGCCGCGACGATTCTCGGCCTGGGCGTCGCGCTGCTCGGGGGCGTGGCGTCCATCGTTGAGGGGCAGCAAGGCGAGACGCAACAAGAACCTGACCGACCGACGGTCGTCGACGAGATTACCGTCATCGGCGTAACGCCGATCGGCGCCGGCGTCGACCTCGCCAAGGTTGCGGCGAGCGTTCAGACCATGGGCGCCGAGGCGGTCGCTCGGTCTCGTGCACGGAACCTCAGCGCCCTCATGAGTCGTGGGCTCGGCGGTGTGCACGTTGTCGAAGCGCAGGGCAACCCTTTCCAGCCCGACGTCCACTTCCGCGGCTACGCTGCGTCGCCTCTGCTGGGCTCGCCCCAGGGACTGTCCGTCTACCAGGACGGCGTGCGGCTCAACGAGCTGTTCGGCGACACGGTCCACTGGGACCTGATCCCGGTATCGGCGATCTCCACGCTCGCCCTGTTTTCTGGCTCCAACCCGTTGTTCGGTCTCAACACCCTGGGCGGCTCCGTTTCCATACGCACCAAGTCCGGCTTCGGCGACCGGAGCCACGGGCTCCGCGCCGAGGCGGGATCGTTTGGCCAGCGCGGAGTCTCGCTGCAGAGCGGTGGAGCCCGAGGAAGGTTCGGCTACTACCTCAACGGCGACCTGATGTCGGAGGATGGTTGGCGGGATTTCTCGCCTTCGACGGTTCGGCGGCTGTTCGGAAAGTTAAGCTGGCAGGGCGAGTCGACGGCGGTCGACGCGAGCGTGACTGCCGCAGACAACAGGCTTCGGGGCAACGGCGCTGCGCCGATTGAGCTTCTCACCATCGACCGCACTGCCGTGTTCACGCATCCCGACATCACCGACAACGCGCTGATCCTGGGCTCCGTCGGGGCGCGCCGTGAGATCGCGGATGGGAACTGGCTGGAGGGACGCGCGTACTTCCGACGCAACAACATCGAGACCCTCAACGCCGATACGGCCGACTTCGAGGCTTGCGCGGCAGCCGCGCCGCTGGACCACCTGTGCGTGGGTGAAGACGGCGGAGTGCCGGTCTTGGACTTGAGCGGGAATCCCGTCTCGCTCGGAGCCGCCGCGGTCGACGCACTCAACAACACCAGCGAGACGCGGCAACGCGGCTATGGCGGGGCTCTCGAGACGACGATTCGGGCGGCCGTGCTGCAGCGGGACAATCAGCTGATCGTCGGCGTTAGCTACGACGCCGGGAGAACGCGGTTCGGCTCGCAATCCGAGCTGGCCGCCCTGACGCCGGATCGCGGCGCGGAGGGACACGGCATCGTCTGGCTCGACTCGCTCGTGCACGTAAGGGCGCGGAACCGCAACCTCGGGCTGTTCGTTACCGACACGCTGACGGTGACCCCTGGTGTTTCCCTCACCGTGTCGGGCCGCTACAACGACACCCGGATCGAGCTGTTCGACGAGCTCGGCGATGACCTGGACGGGGATCACTCGTTCGGTCGGCTCAACCTCTCCGGCGGCCTGGCGCTCCAGGCTTCGAGCCGAGTATCGGTGTTCGCAGGCTACGCGGAGTCGTCCCGGGCTCCGACCCCGATCGAGCTGACCTGCGCCGATCCCGAGAATGCGTGCCGCCTTCCAAACAGCTTCGTCGCCGACCCTGCACTCGAGCAGGTCGTGACGCGAACCTGGGAGGGGGGCCTCAGAGCGCGGCTGCGGTCGCTCGATCTGCGGGCGGTTGTCTTTCAGAGCGTCAACCACGACGACATCCTTTTCGTCAGCAGCGGTCCGCTGCGTGGGCAAGGGTTCTTCGAGAACGTCGGACGGACGCGGCGCCGCGGGGTCGAGCTCGGCGCCTCCGGTCGCATCGCCGGTGGTTTCGGCTGGCACGTGGAGTACATGCAACTGAGCCCCACCTTCGATACCGTCCTGACCGTCGCCAGCCCGAACCACCCGCTGGCGGCCGATGGTGAGATCCGCGTTGAGCCCGGCGACGCAATACCGGGAATACCGCGGCACAATCTGAAGGCCGGACTCATCGCCAACGTCGGCGACGCCGGGGAGCTCGGGCTGGACCTGATGTCCACCTCGTCGCGGTACTTCAGGGGCGACGAGGCGAACCTGCTCGCGCCGGTACCCGGATTCACGCTGCTCAACGCGATGGGGTCGTACCGCGTCGGTGAGACCGTGACGCTGTACGCTACGGTGACCAACCTGCTGGATGCGGAATACGAGACGTTCGGCGTTCTCGGTGAGCCAGGCGAGGTGTTCGCTGGGAGGTTCGACGATCCGAGGTTCCTGGGTCCCGGTGCGCCGAGGTCACTCCGCGTTGGCCTGGAGTGGATCCTGCCTCGATAACGTCGCGATCTGTTCGCAGCTGCCGAACCCGTTGGAACAGAATCGGTATCACCAGGAGAAAAGTCCAACAGCGATAGGGTGCGGCGCTAAGAACCCGTAAACGACTACAGCGTCGGGCATGCGCGTCAAAAGTTGACCATCAGCGCAAGCGTCAAGAGGCTATCGGTCTTACCGAGTGGGACCAGCACGATGTCTCCCGGTACGGAACCGTCCAAGAGTACCAGGGGTATGCCGACGAGCGCCGGTCGGTTGTCCCACATCACCTGGAAGCTGATCTTGAGCGCCAGCCGGTCGCTCATCGCTACTGCCAGCGAGTTGAGAAAATCAGCGCGCAGGTCGGCCATCTCCGCGAGGCTGTCATCCACGACCAGCTTGCTCTCGAAAGTTGTTGAGTCGCTCAGCTTTCGCCTAGCGTCCCAGGAGAAACGCAACCCGCCGAAATCGGCACCATCGATAGCAGCAACGAAGCTCTCGTGCGTGTATGTGAGCCCGAGATCCGCGCGCAAATGCGAGCGCTCGTTCTCCAACCACATACGGCTCATACCGGCGGCGATCGCGTAGCGGCTGTCGATTCCCGCGAAATGGTTGCGCTCCCAGCCGCCACCCACATACCAAAGGAGGTCGGCGCTGAGGGGATGGTCAAAGCGCGCGCGCGCGTAGTAGTTCTCCGCAGTGAGGCTGGTCAACGTCTCTTCCAACACCGAAAAATCGTTGATGTTGCCGACCGCCGTCTGAGTGCGGGTGCTCGACCTCACGCGAATGCCACCACCCTCTAGCGCCAGCGTGCCCCCGAGCCAGTCACGACCAATCGCAAGGCGAAAGCCGAGGCTGCTCGCCTCGGAGTTGCCACCAGCGAACACGAATGTGGCCTCCGCAGTGCCCGACCAGCCTGCCAGCTCGGCCGGGGAGGAGGTGCCTTCCTGTGCGGTGGCGGCGACGGAAATCGACAACAGGCCGAGCACCAGAGCTGGCACCAGGATCGGATCGAATCGCATTCGCCGCATCTCAGAGAAGGTCGGTGTGAGCGGTGGGCGCTACCGGTGACGGCGGACCATTCCTGCGACCCGAGTGTATCGGTTGACTGAGCTTCCGAAGGTCCGGACGGGAAGCCGCCGCCCGCGCCAGCGCGAAGCTTGTTCGTCCCGACGGGCACCGCTAAGGTCGCTCGGGTAATCGCACCAACTCGAGGTTCGCTTGGCAGCAGCCACCCGCCACAGCGAGCCTTCTGATCGCCCTCCTACCGGGGCCCGTAGCGTGGATGGGGTTTGTCGTGGCGCTGGCCGTGGCCTGGGCAACCAAGGCGGCCGTGCTCGAGCCCTTCGCCGTTGCCGCGCTGTTACAGGTTTACTTCAAGACAACCGCAGGGCAGCGCCCCGATCCCGAGTGGGATGCCAAGCTCAGCAGTACCAGAGCAGGCGAGTTCGTCGGGTCCGCGGCAGCCGGCCGCGTCGCGGCCCCCTGAGCACCACGGCCTGCTAACGCTTCGGCAGGTACAGATCGGTCAGCGTGCCCTCGACGGCCTCGGCCGCGAAGGCCAGCGTCTCCGAGAGCGTCGGATGCGGGTGAATGGTGAGCCCGATATCGGCGGCGTTAGCCCCCATTTCGATTGCCAGCGCTGCCTCGCCGATGAGGTCGCCGGCGTGGGCTCCGACGAAGCCGGCGCCGAGCAGGCGCCCGTTGGTGGCGTCGAAGAGCAGCTTGGTCAACCCCTCGGGCCGACCCAGTCCTTGAGCGCGACCACTCGCACCCCAGGGGATACGCCCCTTCTCGACTTCGATGCCCTGGTCAGCGGCCTCCTCCTCGGTGATCCCTACCCAAGCGACCTCCGGGTCCGTGTAGGCGACCGACGGGATCACGCTAGCGTCGAATGCGCTCGCCTTGCCGGCGATCACCTCGGCCGCGACCTTTCCCTCATGAGTTGCCTTGTGGGCCAGCATGGGCTCGCCGGCGATGTCGCCAATAGCGAAGATGTGCGCCACGTTGGTGCGCTGTTGCAGGTCGGTGGCAACGAAGCCGCGTGCGTCGACGTGGACGCCGGCGACCTCCGCTCCGATGCGGTCGCCATTCGGTCGCCGGCCGACGGCAACTAGCACGGCGTCGAAAGTATCGACATCGGGTGCTTTGGGGCCTTCCATGGTGACCTTGAGGCCGCCCTTGAGGGGTTTGATCGCCGTGACCTTCGTGGCTGTGAATATGTTCTCGTAGCGCGTCTTGATACGCCGCTCCAGCAGGCGCACGAGGTCGCGGTCCGCTCCGGGCATCAGGCCGTCGAGTAGCTCGACCACCGTGACCCTGCTACCGAGCGAGCCGTAGACCTGGGCCAATTCGAGACCGATGATGCCGCCGCCGACCACCAGCAGGCGCTTCGGTATGCGGTCGAATCGGATGGCCTCGTTCGATGTCCACAAGCGGTCGTCGTCCTCGGGTAGTCCGGGGAGCATGGCGGGGCGCGACCCGGCGGCGATGATGGCGTTCTGGTAGGCCAACGTCCGCTGTTCTTGTTGTTGTTCAATCAACAGCGTGTGCTCGCCCGTGAAGGTCGCTCGACCCTGAACCACGGTGACGCCGCGCTTCTTGGCGAGCTGCGCGAGCCCCCCGGTCAGCCCGTCGACGACGCCGTCCTTCCAGTTCGCGAGCGCTGGGAGGTCGAATTTCGGCGTTCCGAAATCGATGCCGCGACTCTTGAACTCGGCGGCTTCGTCGATCAGCGCAGCAGCATGCAGCATGGCCTTGGAGGGGATGCACCCGACGTTGAGGCACACTCCGCCGAGGCTCGGGAAGCGCTCGACGAGCACCACCTGCTTGCCCAGATCGGCGGCTCGGAACGCGGCCGTGTAGCCACCGGGGCCGGATCCGATCACCACCACCTCGGTCCGGATATCAGCGGTGGGCAACGGCGTTTCCGACGATGACGCTCGTGGCGGAGGTGTCGGCGATGGCTGCTCGGGCTCCGGCGCGGCGGGTTGCTGGCGGATGTGCGGTGCCGGCGGTTCAGCATCGACGTCGCCGCCGCCGCTCGGCTCGATGCTGGCGACCAGCGACCCCTCCGATACCGTATCTCCAATTGCCACGTGCAGCTGCCGCACGATGCCGCCGACTAGCGCTGGCAGCTCGAGGCTGGCCTTGTCGCTCTCGAGCGTTATCAGAGAGGCCTCGGGCTCGACGACGTCGCCTGGCCGCACCATCAACTCGGTGACCTCGACGTTGTCGAAGTCGCCGATGTCGGGCACGCGAACCTCGATCAGATCGGTCATCGCGGCTTTCTACAGCAGCAAGTTGCGGATATCCGAAAGCACGCCGGCCAGGTAGGTGGTGAACCTGGCGGCGGTAGCGCCGTCGATGACCCGATGGTCGTAAGAAAGAGACAGTGGCAGCATGAGGCGCGGGACGAACTCCCCGTCCTGCCAGACGGGTCGCATTTGGGCGCGCGAGACCCCGAGGATGGCGACTTCCGGGGCGTTGACGATCGGTGTAAAGGCAGTGCCGCCGATGCCGCCGAGGCTGGAGATCGTGAAGCTGCCCCCCTGAAGATCTGATGGGGTGAGCTTTCGTTCGCGGGCCCGGGAGCTGACGTCGGCGAGCTCCTTGGCGAGCTCGAAGACACGCTTCTTGTCGACGTCGCGGATTACCGGCACGACGAGACCCTTCGGGGTCTCAACGGCCACGCCTATGTGCGTGTAGCGCTTGGCGACGAGTCCACCGCCGGCCGGATCGAGCGATGAGTTGAAGCTCGGAAACTTCCGTAGGGCGGCGGCCGCCGCCGTTAGCATGAAGCTGACGAAGGTGAGCTTGAACCCGAACCCCTCGGCCTCGGCCTTGTGTTCCCTGCGGAAGGCCTCGAGCTCGGTAATGTCGGCCTCGTCGAACTGCGTGACGTGTGGCACGTGTAGCCATGCCCGGTGCAGATTCTTACCGGTTAGCCTCTGGATACGGGTCAGCGGCTGGATCTCGACGTCTCCGAACTTGGCGAAGTCGATCGCCGGCATCTCGGGCAGCGCCGAGGCGGTGGTCGTGGCCCGCGTCGCGCCGGCCTCGACATCCGCCGGTGTGAAACGTCCGTCGCGCCCGCTGCCGACCAGTATCGAGAGGTCGACCCCGAGCTCGCGCGCCAGCTTACGGGTCGACGGGCTTGCCCAGGGAAGGGACGCTGGATCGACAGGCTCGGCGGTGATCGGCGGGGCCTGCCCACGAGGTGGGGGCCCCGGCGAGGCCATCTCCGGCTCGGGGGCGCGCGGCTCCTGGTGGAAGGTCTTGAACGGGTCTCCGCCCGACGATGGTTGGTCACCGGATTCGGCCGTGGATTCTTCGAGGGTCAAGATCACGTTGCCCTCGGCCACGGTATCGCCGATGGCGACACGGAGCTCAGCAACAACACCCGCCGTGGGCGACGGCACCTCCATGGAGGCCTTGTCGCTTTCAAGCGTGATCAGCGACTGATCCACCGATACGGTGTCGCCGGGTGCAACCAGCAACTCCACAACCTCGACATCGTCGAACTCGCCGATGTCCGGGACGTGGACCTCTCGTATCTGAGCCAACTTCGTCTCCGGTGTCGGTCGGTCCTAGACGGTTGCCGGGTCGGCAGCGTCGGGGTCGATATCGTACTTGTTGATCGCGGTGGTTACCGTCTCCGGTCCGACCACGCCGTCGTCGGCAAGTGCTTTCAGGGCCGCGACGACGACATGGCGACGATCAACCTCGAAGAAGGAGCGTAGCGTTGCGCGTGTGTCGCTGCGCCCGAAGCCGTTGGTGCCCAGGGCGACGAACCGACGCTCGACAAATGGTCGGACTTGCTCCGCGAACGTCTCCAAATAGTCCGTCGCGGCGACAACCGGTCCCGGACGCTCGGCTAGCTGCTGCTGAACGAAACAGCGGCGCGCCGGCGCTTCCGGGTGGAGACGGTTCCAGCGCGCTGCCGCCATGCCGTCGCGGCCGAGCTCGGTAAAGCTGGTGACGCTCCAAACATCAGCGGCGACGTCGAAATCGTTGCCCAGCATCTGTGCGGCAGCCTCGACCTCGCGCAGGATCGCGCCGCTACCCATCAGCTGCACCTGCGGTGTCGCTGCCGCGCTTCGGAGCAGATACATGCCCCGCACGATGCCGTCGGCAGCGTCCTCGGGCAATCCCGGGTGCGGGTAGTTCTCGTTCATCAGTGTGACGTAGTAGAACGCCGCTTCGTCGTTGACGTACATCGCCTGCAAACCATGCTGGATGATGACCGCGACCTCGTGGGCGTAGGTTGGATCGTAGGCTCGGCAAGTAGGGATCGCCGAGGCCAGCACGTGGCTGTGTCCATCCGTGTGCTGTAGGCCTTCGCCGGCCAGCGTGGTTCGTCCCGAGGTGGCTCCGAGCAGGAAGCCACGGGCCTGCATGTCGGCGGCGGCCCACGCGAGGTCGCCAATGCGCTGTAGCCCGAACATGGAATAGTAAATATAGAAGGGGATCATGCGCAGATCGTGGTTTGCATACGCCGTCGCGGCGGCTATCCACGAAGAGAACGCGCCGGCTTCGGTGATTCCCTCTTGCAGAATCTGGCCGTCCTGATCCTCGCGGTAGTAGGCGAGCTGGTCACGATCGGTCGGTGTATAGAGCTGTCCGTAAGGAGCGTAGATGCCGACCTGCCGGAACAAGCCCTCCATGCCGAAGGTGCGCGCCTCGTCAGGCACGATCGGAACCACACGCGGGCCGATGGCCTCGTTGCGCAACAACGTCGACAGAATACGAACGAACACCATCGTGGTGGAGAACTCGCGATCGCCAGATGGTTTCAGCTGCGCCTTGAAGGCGTCGAGCGCAGGCACCTCCAGCGGCTCGGCGACGACTCGTCGTGATGGGAACGCGCCGCCGAGCTCCGCGCGGCGCTCATCCAGATACTTGGCGGCGCTATCGGGGAGTTGTACGTAGGGCAGGGCGTCGATCTCCTCGTCGGGGATCGGTAGGTCGAGCCAATCGCGGTATGCGCGAATCCCCGCGTCGGAGAGCTTCTTCTGCTGGTGGGTCGGGTTGCGCGCCGCGGCGGTCCCCAGTCCATAGCCTTTGATGGTCTTGGCCAGGATGATCGTCGGTTGACCGCGGTGTGCTACGGCCGCGGCGAACGCCGCGTAGACCTTGCGCTCGTCGTGACCGCCACGCCGCGACGGCATGGCGGCGATCTCCGCATCGGTCATCTTCTCCACCAGGCTGGCGAGCTCCGGGTAGCGGCCGAAGAACTCCTCACGCAGCAACTTGCCTGTGCCGTCTGCGGCGTAGGCCTGGTAGTCGCCGTCGACCGCCTCCTCCATGCGACGCACGAGCAAGTCGGCGTGCGGTCCGGTGAGCCACTCGTCCCAGTCCGTTCCCCAAAGCACCTTCAGAACGTTCCACCCGGCGCCTCGGAACACTGCCTCAAGCTCGCGCACAATGCTGCCGTTACCGCGTACCGGGCCATCGAGCCGCTGCAAGTTGCAGTTGACGACAAACACCAAGTTGTCCAGTCCCTGGCGAGCCGCCACCGTGATGGCGCCCATGGACTCGGGCTCGTCCATCTCGCCGTCGCCGAGGAAAGCCCAGATCTTACGGTTGCTGCGAGGAGTGAGGCCGCGGTTCTCCAGGTATCGCAGAAAACGAGCCTGGTAGATCGCCATGATCGGGCCGAGGCCCATCGAGACGGTGGCAAACTGCCAGAAGTCACGCATGAGCCAGGGGTGTGGATACGACGACAGTCCGTCGGCCTCCGCCTCGCGTCGGAACCTGTCGAGATCTTCCTCGGTCAGGCGTCCTTCGAGAAAGGCGCGCGCGTAGATCCCGGGCGACGAGTGCCCTTGAAAATAGACCAGGTCGCCGGCGTGCTCATCGGTGCGAGCACGGAAGAAGTGGTTGAAGCCGACCTCGTAGAGTGCCTCGGCGGAGGCATAGGTCGACAGGTGGCCGCCGAGCTCGGGCGCCTGGCGATTCGCCCGCACCACCATTGCCATGGCGTTCCAACGCACACAGGCCGAGATTCGGGCTTCGAGCTCGAGGTCGCCGGGATAAGAGGGCTGGCGGTCGACGCCGATGGTGTTCGTATAGCGCGATGGAAGCGTCGACACCTCGATGCCGTCGAGGCGGGCGCGATCAGCAAGGCGAGCCAGGAGGAACGCGGCGCGCTCGCGGCCGTCGTGGTGCAGAACGGCCTCGAGACTTTCGATCCACTCGCGCGTCTCGCGCGGGTCGACTTCAGACAGAGGTGTGGGGCGGGTGGACATTGCCGCCGATTCTACGACGGCGTCGCGAGTGTCGCCGGCCCTGGGTGTCGGTGGGAAGCTCGCCCGGCGGAGGCTTGCTGCCCGACGAGCCTACTGCAGGATGTTCCCGGCGTGCAGCACCAGACCTATGCTCAGTCGGTAGTCGGTACGCTTGATGTCATTGAACTGCGTGCGAACGATCGCCGGCTGTAGGGCGCGAAGCCAGATGTGGTCAGAGAGCCGCACGTCGAGATGTGCCTCAATAGCCCAGGTAAACTCGACGTTATCGCTCACCTCGACTCCTCCATCGGAGGTCCGGAACCTACGCCAGCCGGCGCCCGCTAGCGCACGTAATCCAGCTTCCGACGTGTGGCCCCGCCACAGCACGGCGTGAGGCCCGGCGAGCAAGGTGTACTGGCGGAAGTCGAACTCGGGCACAGCGAATGCGTTGGTGCTCGCATCCGTCGGCCCCTTATGGTAAGTGCCGCTCACCACGAAGCCGAAACGGCGGTCCATGAAGTATGTGTAGTCGGCCACGAAGCCGTGGATGGTGGCCCGCTCCACGTTATCTCCCTGGTTGAGTCGCAAGAGGGAATAGCCGCCGAACAGAGCGGCTTCCTGGTCTTGCTGCGCCCAAGCCGGAGGGGCCAGAAACGCGCCGGCCGTTGCCAGCACCATCAGGATCAATAGCTTCTTCACGTCAGCCTCCAGCGACTACGCTTGGCGGACCCACTCCATGGAGCCGGCCGGTTCTACACTAAATCGAAAACTTCAGGGTCTCAGGACAGTTGCCACGACACGTTGCATCACAGCTGGGCGGTCGTCAGTGAGAATGGTAATCTCCCGATCCCGCGCTCCCGAAACCCTTTTTTCGTTCTGCACAAAGGACTTCAGCGCGGCAGAAGACGGGAAACGGAAACCAAGCGACTGCGAAGGGCAAAGGTTACGGAAGTGGGACTAGAGGATGTCTCGCCAGATCGGCTGGCCGAATGCATGGTCGGCTACCAGAACGGCAAGCTCGAGGCTTTCGAGGAGCTGTTCGCTGTCCTCTCGGTGCCGCTACGCAACTACCTCACCTCGCTTACCCGTGATCTGTCCCGGGGCGAGGACCTGATGCAGGAGACGTTTCTGCAGATGCATCGCTCGCGGCACACCTACATGCCAGGGCGGCCCGTCAAACCCTGGGCATTCGGGATAGCCCGACACGTGTACCTGATGTACCGGCGTTCGGCAGCACGTCTGGCCAAACATGAGGGACCGAGCCCGGAAGTGCCGCCGGAAATCCCCGTAGCTCCCATTGCGGAGCTGTTTCCCGAGCGTGATGATCTCGGCCAGGCGCTGCTCGATGTCGCGGAGAACCGCCGCGAATCGCTTTTACTGCATCACGTTTGGGGATTTACGTTCCGGGAGATCGGTAACATGCTCGGTATCAGCGAGCGTGCCGCCAAACTTCGAGCGTTCCGAGGCATGCAGGACTTGCGGCGGATTTTCGGCGCCGACCGGGTGCCGGCATGACAGCGTCACACCCCGACCTGCCGGATCGTCTGCGCCTGGCGATCGGGGACCGTCTCGAGTCCGTGACACCGCTGCAACCACCCTGGAGGCGGTTGCTGGTCGTGCTGCCGGTGATGCTCGCGGCGATGGCGATGCCCTTCGCATACAACCAGCTGCGCGATACGGGCGAGCTCGGCATGATGCTGGCGTGGGTTCCTGTCGCCATTCAGGTACTGCTCGCCTTGGCATTGCTGATCTTTGCGCTACGCGAAGGGATTCCGGGCTGGCACGTCTCGTCCACCAAGATCTTCGCCTTCGTCTTGATCGCCTACGTGCTGCAGATCGCTGTCAACCTGCTGATCTTCGTTCGCGCCCCCATGTCGAGTGGCGGCACGGTAACGATGTGGATGGGCTGTTTTCGAGCCGAGTCGCTGATCGGCCTGCCAGCGCTGGTGCTGATCGCGTGGCTGGTGGCTCGCACGTTGCCGCAGCGGCCGCTAGTAGCAGGATTCCTGACCGGCACTGGAGCAGGGTTCGCCGCCGAGGCGTCGTGGCGCATGCTCTGCCCGTACTCGGACGCTGCGCACGTGCTGATGGGGCATACCGGTGGCATCCTGGTCCTGGGCTTGACCGGCTTCCTGTTGGGTTATCTCTGGAGTCTGTACGGCCGGAAACGGCGGCAAGCTAGCAGCCCGTGGTGAAAGTGTGGTGGGTCTGGCACGGACCGGTTCTGCGTTGGAGTTCTTGTCGAACCCGCGCCAAGCCTCCGGGTAGCCGTCGCAAATCGCCGCGAAAGGACTGTAACCAACGCGCCGCCCACGGCAAACCGCCCTATGAAAAGCAGGAAGTGCGGGCGGTGTAAGGTGTTCACGAGAGTTCGATCGCGGAGGAGAGGGATGGAAGCGTCTTCGGCGATCTCGCAGGCCAAGTACTGGCATCTCAAGCAGATGGGGATGTTCAAGACGCTGGCCGACTGGGAGCTCAAGCAGCTGGTGAACATTGCCGACCTGCGTCTCTTCAAGCGCGGCGAAGATGTCTTTCGGGCGGGTGATCTGTGCGATCACTTCTACGTCCTGCGTACTGGAACGGTGAAGTTGTATCGCGAGATCGCCGGCGGTAAGCAGGTCATTTTCGGTTTCGAGGGCCCCGGCGCGATGTTCGGTGAGACGGCGCTGATAGGTGCCGATCGGCGCCGCGACAACGCCCAGATCGCCGCCGACGCGTTCATCTGCGTCATCGAGCGTGACCGATTCGCGGGCTACCTGGCGCAGCATCCGGACCTTTCGGGCTGGGTCACGGCGGTCATCGCCAAGCGCAAGGCGGAGATCGAAGACCGTATGATTGCGCTGCTGTCCGAGGATGTACGGACGCGGCTGGCACACGCCCTCGTTCGGCTCGCCGACGACTGCGGTGCTCCCGATGATCGCGGCGTGCGAATCGGGCTCCGGTTGACGCAGACAGACCTCGGCCAGCTGGTCGGATCGACCCGAGAAACCACCAGCATGGCGTTCAACGGTTTCCGTCGTGAAGGGCTGGTAGAGTCGAGCGATCGAGTTATCTGGGTGCTCGACAAAGAAGGCCTCGAAGCCTACTGAGGCTGCTCCCGGAGGGCGCTTCCCGCGCGACGCGCTGATCGGCGATACTGCCCGTGTGACATTCTGCCGGGGTGCAGCGTCGCGTAGCCGCGCGGCTGTTTGCCCGGGGTCGGTACCACTCGCCATCGGGAGCCCCCGTGTTGGATCAGCTCGTCGACCTCGCCCACGGTGCCGGTACCGTTCTGATGGGGTACTACGGCAGCTTGAATGCCGCGCACGCCGATCGCAAAGGTGGCCGTCGGCGCGATCTCGTGAGTGCCGCCGATGTGGAGACGGAGCGCTGGATTCTGGACCGGATCCCCGCCGAAGACGATGTGCTGGCCGAGGAGTCTGGCCGTCGTCGCGTCGGCTCGGATCGCCTATGGGTGATCGATCCGCTCGACGGCACGGTCAATTTTCTCCATGGCCTCCCTTTGTGGTGCGTCGCGATTGCGGTGATCGAGGATGGAGAATTGGTTGCGGGCGTGGTGCACGCTCCGATGTTGCAGATGACTTTCGCTGCCCGGCGTGGCGGTGGCACGACGCTGGATGGTGCTCCGGCAGCCGTCTCCGATACGGCCGACCTGAGCGATGCGATTCTGGCCACCGGGTTTCCCTACGCGCGCGACACTCTTGCCGACAACAACCTCGAGAACGTTCCGCGCGTCGGTGCGGTGGCGGGCGGGCTGCGCCGGCTGGGGTCGGCTGCGCTGGACCTCGCCCTGGTGGCTTGTGGTCGCTTCGACGGCTTCTGGGAGCTGCACCTGGAGCCTTGGGATGTGGCGGCCGGGATCCTGCTGGTGAGCGAGTCGGGTGGCCGCGTGACCGATTGTGCTGGCAACGACGACCTGCAGAAGCTGCTCCATGGCCGCAACATCGTGGCGACGAACGGGCATGTGCACGCGCACCTGCGTTCCCTCCTGGCGCCGCTGCGGGACGTCTAGATGAGATGAGAAGGCCAACCTCCTGAACGCAGTAGCCTGACGGCTCTGCAAACGTTTCTTCAAACGTAACGGGCTCGAAGCCCAAGGAGGTTGGCCGATGACAAGTGTAACGATTGGACTGGACGTAAGCGACCGGTACAGCCGTATGTGCGTGCTCGACAGTAAGGGCAGGGTGATGGAGGAAGGGCGGGTGAGGACGAGCCCGGAGGGGCTGGCGAGGCGGTTCGGGTGCGAGGAGCCCGCTCGAGTAGTGCTGGAGGTTGGAACGCACTCGCCGTGGATGAGTGAGCAGTTGAAGCAACTGGGTCATGAGGTGCTGGTGGCTAACCCGAGGCGGCTGAAGCTGATCTATGGCGAGCACGACAAGACCGACCGGTTGGATGCCGAGCACCTGGCACGAGTGGGCAGAATGGACCCAAAGCTGCTTAAGACGGTGCAGCATCGAGGCAGACAAGCGCGAGCGGATCTAGCCGTGATTCGGAGCCGAGATGCTCTGGTAAAGAGCTGCACGCAGTTGGTGAGCCATGTGCGTGGTGCGGTCAAGTCGGCCGGTTGTCGTATTCCCAGGTGCTCGACGCCGGCGTTCGCGCGCACCGCGCCAGAGCACATACCGGAGCGGCTCAAGGGAGCGCTCGAGCCGGTGCTTGAAACGATCGCCATGCTGACGGGCAACATCCAGCAATACGAGCGTCAGATCGTGCAGCTGTGCCAGGGGCGATACCCGGAGACACAGCAGCTCCAGCAAGTGGCCGGGGTCGGAGCTCTGACCGCACTGGCGTATGTGCTGACGCTCGAGGAGCCGGAGCGGTTCAATACCTCCAGAGCCGTGGGCCCGTACCTGGGACTGAGACCGAAGAAACGGCAGTCGGGGGACAAGGACCCTGCGCTACGAATAACCAAGGCGGGCGACAAAATGCTCCGACGCCTGTTGGTGGGCTCGGCGCATTACATCCTGGGCCCCTTCGGGCCCGATACTGAGCTCAGACGCTGGGGGCTCAAGCTGGCCGGACGCGGTGGTCCTCATGGCAACAAAAAGGCAGCAGTTGCTGTCGCCCGTAAGCTCGCCGTTGTGCTGCACCGACTGTGGCTGAGTGGAGACGAGTACGAACCGTTGCGCGCACCTGTAGAGGTTTCAGCAGCATGAACTAACCCGCAACCAGGAGGTCGGTAGGGCGACGCGACCCAACGGTTATCGATCTGACCGCCCGGTCCGGGCGACTGCGAAGGTCACTACGAGCTTCGAGCTCGGCAGCTAGATTGCAGCGCCTCGAATCGGGACGGACCCCAGAATGCACCGGACGACCTGAATCCTCGTCCACCAGAGTGCGAATAGGAGCATGGCGTGCAGATCGATTCTTCGCTGGGCACCACATTGCCCTTGACCGAACTAGGCCTTCTCATAGAAGTGGCCTGTAACAGATGATCGTTGCATATCGTGGTGGCGAAATGGGTCCGGATGCCAGGCGCGACGACGAGACGATGTTTGCCCATCTTGGAGGAGGAGTAACGCCGCAGACGGGCCGATTTCGCAGCCATCCTGCGGACAGATGGGCAGTTGCGGGCGATATCGGCGTTGCGCCTCGTCGATGATGCCTATTGCATCGCCTTCCTCGCCGCGCCTTGATCTCACCCGCAAATCCCATCTGCGATATGCGACGATCATCTGTTACAGGCCACTAGAGGCCACTAGGCTGGGCTGTCGAGGTCTCTCTTGTGAGCTTCGTCGCGAGCATGTCGCGCCCCAGCTGCAGCGCCTCTCACTTGCTGTCCGAGAAGACGGGCGCCAGTAGATTGTCGACGGGTGCGTGGTCGTCGGTCAGCACCAACCCACCGCCGCGCTGCAGCACTGTCGCCATCTCTCCACCTAGGTGATCGGCCTCGGCCCAGGCAAACACGTGGCCCCAGGCGTCCGGAACGTTCTCTTTAGGTCCGATCTCCAGGATCGGTAAGGCTCGTCGAGAGCTCACCACGATGAAAGTGTCGCGCTCGTCCGTGGGTCCATCCGGGTCGCCAGCGAACACGTAGACGAACGGGAACGTCAATCGCACGGTGCCTACATAAGCACCCAAGAACCGGCCCAGACCCTCACGATAGATATCGATGATGTTGATCATGTAGACGCCGTCGGGCGTCATTACTTCGGCCAGGCGTTCGTTGAAGCCCCGTGTGGTCAGGTGGTAGGGCACGCCGAGGTCGTTGAACGCGTCTCCGTATACGAAGTCGAATTGATGTGGGTGCGTCACGCGTCGATTCTGCCGCCGCAGATCGTCGATGTAATTGCGAGCGTCCAGCGTGTGCGTCCGGATGCGGGTAGCATCGTCGGCGGGCAGGCCCAGAGCGACCTGAGCGGCACGCTTGACTGCCGGGTCGATCTCGGCGACGTCGATATCTGCTGCCGCGAAACGCGTATCGAGATAGCGCGGAAACGTAAAACCACCACCGCCGATGAACAGCGCGCGCAAGGGCTCGTCAGTGTTTACCAAGTGGTGGGTCACCGCGGCGTAGACGGTCTCATAGCCGTAGTCCAGCTGCGTGATGTCGTCCATGTTCACGTAGCTGTGCACGAGATGATCCAGCGCCAACACGCGGGTGTTGTCGAATTCCTCGGCGTCATAGATCTCGATCGTGAAGTAGCTGCTCTCGTCCTGATAGTGAAGATGGTCGGTAGCGAAGCGTAGGCCCAAGAAATGGCCCCAGCGCTCGCTCCACGCCCACGGCGCCACGGTTAGGGCAGAGATCAGAAACAGCAACGATAGCCAGACCACGAAGAACGAAGCAGGGCTGCGGCGCAAACCCCGTCCCGCTAGCAGGCCCATTGTCCCGAGGCCCGCGGCGATGACGCAGACGATCGTCTTGGTGCCGAAGGCATCGATCAACACGTAGCCGGTAAGGAACGTGCCGAGGATGCTTCCGGAGGCACCGCTCGCGTACAAGGTTCCAACCGTCGCGCCCACTTCACGTCGCGCTCCGAGAGCCAGCTTGGCTGCCACGGGCGAGATCGTGCCCATGATGGTTGCCGGGGCAAGAAACGTGAGGGCGACGTTGCGAAGGATCCAGAGCGGCCAAGAGATGACCTCCGGCCTCTCCCAAGACCCCATCCAGTCGACGACGAACAGCACGGAAAGACTCGACATCGAGGCCAGCAGGAACAAGGTCGTCAACAGGGCGCGGGGCGGATACAGGTCAGCAAGCTTGCCGCCGACGTAGTTGCCCACGGCGATCCCTGCCAGCACCACTCCGATTACCGCCGTCAGGTGTAGAGCGATACGCCCAGATGCTGTGCTACGAGGCGCGCCGCGACGATCTCCAGCGTCATGATGAACGCCGAGCTGGTGAACACGACGAGGCTCGCACCCGCGATGGCACGACGCGACGAGGTGTGAGTGGAGTCTGGAGGCGGCATCTCGTCGGCTCGGGAGGCTAGCGAGTGGGTCGGGCATTGACGCCAGCCCCACTGCTGGGGCTCTACGACAGCGGCCTCATGCGAAGATGGGCATCAGTTCGCCGCCCGGCGGCTGACGATACCCGCAAGCCTTGACGATTACCAGCAGGGGAAGTGATGCGACGCCGCATTGTTACGCACCCGTCATGCCGGTGACGACTGCCTCGGTTCCGTCACGAGCTGAGATCGACTCGGCGGCCGCGCGGATTGCGCCCCATGTGCGCCGTACCCCGGTCATCGAGATCGCCGGTGCGGAGCTCGGGCTACCGGACGTTCGATTGCTCCTCAAGCTCGAGGTTCTTCAGCACACCGGATCGTTCAAGGCTCGCGGTGCCTTCAACCGGTTGCTCTCTGCCGACGTGCCGGAGGTCGGTGTGCTGGCGGCCTCGGGAGGCAATCTTGCTCTGGGCGTGGCATTCGCAGCGCGCGAGCTCGGCCACCGCGCCGAGATCTTCGTGCCGGCTAGCACGCCGACCATGAAGGTGCGTCGGCTGCACGATCTTGGTGCGCAGGTTGTGCAGATCGGTGAGGTCTACGATGAGGCGCGCGAAGCTGCTGATCAACGCGCGCTGGAGACCAGCGCGCTCGTCGTTCACGCCTACGATCAGCCGCAGATCGTCGCCGGGGCTGGAACGATCGGTCGTGAGCTACAGCAACAGGCGCCTGACCTCGAGACCGTTCTGGTGGCCGTCGGCGGTGGCGGGTTGATCGGCGGAACGGCGGCCTGGTTGCGCGAGGAGGCAAATGTCGTGGCGGTCGAGCCGGAGGGGTGCCCGACGCTCTCGCGAGCTCTTGCAGCTGGGAAGCCGGTGCATGTCGAGGTCGGTGGGCTGGCGAAAGACTCGCTCGGGGCAAGCCGGATCGGCGATATCGGCTTCGCTAGCGCCAGTCGTTGGGTCAGCGAATCCGTGCTGGTGTCGGACGCCTCGATCAAGCGAGCGCAGTGGCTACTGTGGAACCGTCTGCGGGTGATCGCCGAGCCCGGCGGCGCCACGGCGCTTGCGGCGCTGGTATCCGGTGATGTTCGGCGTCGACCGGATGAGCGTGTCGCGGTGCTCGTCTGTGGTGGCAACACCGACCCGGCAATAGTGGCCGACCTATCTGAGTAGCCTCGGTGTCCGCGAGCCACGGCCTGCTAGCAGGGTGGAGGTGTGGCGGCTGTGCGACGGATCAGCCGAAGCGCGTCGGGGAGAACGGGTCCATGGGCAGTCGGGTGGCTCCGTCGACCACCAGGTCAGCAAGGGCCTCGCCACTACCGGTGCGAACTTGAAGCCGTGGCCGGAAAACCCGACGGCGATGAAGACCCCCTCCGCGCTAGGGTGCGGCCCGATGACGAAGTGCGCATCGGGTGTATTGGTGTACATGCAGACGGCGCCCTCGAGCCAGCGTCCGTTGAGGGTCGGGATTCGATCGACGAGACAACACCGGACGGCGTCGATGTCGGCCTCATGCACAGTGCGATCCAGGTGATCTGCCGTCGTCGATTCGCCGCCATGATGGAGTCCTACCTTGACCCCCCCACGCGCCCCATCGAGTGCGGGCAAGCCGTAGAGAACCGGGCCCGCGCGAGACTCCCACAGGTAGATGGGGAGGCGATCTGGAGCGAAGGCCTCGATGCCGTCCGTAGGCTCGAACCAATGCATCACCTGCCGCTCGACGCTCAGCTCGGAGTCGAACTCGGGCAAGAGCTGGGAGGCCCAGGCGCCGGCCGTTACGATGAGTGACTTGGCTACGTGCTCATCTGCCTGGGTGCGCACGCGCACGTCATGGCCGTCCCGACTCCAGCTCAACACCTGCTCGCCGTAGCGTAGGTCGGCTCCGGCGGCCGACGCGGCGTCGAGGCAGGCGGAGACACACGCCTCGGGTTCGAGCACGCCGGCGACCTCTTCGTAAAATGCTGCCAGATCGTTATCGGGCTGAAACACCGGAAAGCAGCGCCGGATCTCGGCTGCGTCGAGCAACTCGTGAGGCAGGGAGTGCAACCGTGCGCTTGCCAGGCTGCCGGCTACCGCGTCGCTATCCGGAAGCCCGATCATCAACAGGCTCGTTCTGCGAAGAAGCTCCTTGTCTGTCATGGCTTCGAGCTCGCGCCAAAGCTCGAAGGATCGCTGCACGAGCGGCACGTAGGCCGGGTCTTCCATATAGGCGGTGCGAATGATGCGCGACCTGCCGTGCCCTGATCCGAGCGCATGCGGTGGAACGTGGCGGTCAAGGCCGAGCACCGAGCACCCGCGGGCGGTGAGCTGCCACGCAGCGGCGCTGCCCATGGTACCCAGACCAACGACGATGGCGTCGTGTGACAAGGGGGCTCTCCGGCGTGGCTTACGTGGCTCGCCGCGATCGCAGCGACGACGCGCAGCATACCGCGGCGCGTTCTTGACGGTGGTGGGCCACGATGCTAGGTTTTTAGCATCATGCTAAAGAAACAACACATGGATCAGCAGGGCGCCCGAACGCGGGGCGCTGCGACCAGCGAGCTGCCATGAGCGATCAGATTCATCGCGACCTGAGCCGACGAGAGCGCCAGATCATGGACATCCTTTACGAACACGGCGCCTCGAGCGCTGCCGATGTTCGCGGTCTGATGCCCGCCCCGCCTAGTTACTCGGCCGTTCGCGCCATGCTGCGGGTGTTGGAAGACAAGGGTCATATCGGACACCAACAAGATGGACCACGTTATGTTTATCGGCCGCTGGTGGCTCGCGAGGAAGCGCGACGCAGCGCCTTACAGCATCTGGTACGGACGTTCTTCGATGGCTCGCGCGAGGCCGTTGTTGCAGCGCTGCTGAGCGAGGGCAGCGGCGACCTCGACGAGCAGGATCTCGACCGGCTCTCGAAGCTGGTCGAGCTGGCGCGCCACCAGGAAGCGCAGTCATGAGCGGCCTGCTGGGGCGGGCCACGGCCGCCTGGTCGACGCGCTCGCCGACGAGGGCACGGAGGTGCGCCGTCAGGCCGCCTGGGCTCTGGAAATGATCGAGTCGGACGAGGCGTTGGAGGCCCTGCTCGACGCCATGAAGGACACGGATCGCGACGTACAGCGGCAGGCGATGCGGGCGATCGCCCGGATTACCGGGTAGGGGACGAGGTCGGCCCTGCCTCGTTTGGCGACGCCGTACCCAGACCCATCAGAGTCCTTCAGCACCCTGCTATAAGCTAGCGGCGCCCGCTGACCAACCGGAGTCGCCGTGCCGGCTGAGCCGCTGATCACCAACGACGCCGTAGTGCGTAGGCATCTTGCTTGTGATGCTGGCGTTTGTTTTCACCACGTCACACAGCGGATCACGGTTTTGGCAGCGCTTCTACTCGGTCGTGCCGACGGTCCCTCGTTTGCTACTTCCTGCCGTCGCTGTTCAGCACTCTGGGCATCATTTCCGGCGAGGTCTCCAACCTCTACTTTGTCTCCTCGCGCTACCTGCTGCCCACC
>CBDBHB010000007.1:0-717136 GCA_965205505.1 Acidobacteriota bacterium | reverse complement strand
AGGCCAACCTCCTGAACGCAGTAGCCTGACGGCTCTGCAAACGTTTCTTCAAACGTAACGGGCTCGAAGCCCAAGGAGGTTGGCCGATGACAAGTGTAACGATTGGACTGGACGTAAGCGACCGGTACAGCCGTATGTGCGTGCTCGACAGTAAGGGCAGGGTGATGGAGGAAGGGCGGGTGAGGACGAGCCCGGAGGGGCTGGCGAGGCGGTTCGGGTGCGAGGAGCCCGCTCGAGTAGTGCTGGAGGTTGGAACGCACTCGCCGTGGATGAGTGAGCAGTTGAAGCAACTGGGTCATGAGGTGCTGGTGGCTAACCCGAGGCGGCTGAAGCTGATCTATGGCGAGCACGACAAGACCGACCGGTTGGATGCCGAGCACCTGGCACGAGTGGGCAGAATGGACCCAAAGCTGCTTAAGACGGTGCAGCATCGAGGCAGACAAGCGCGAGCGGATCTAGCCGTGATTCGGAGCCGAGATGCTCTGGTAAAGAGCTGCACGCAGTTGGTGAGCCATGTGCGTGGTGCGGTCAAGTCGGCCGGTTGTCGTATTCCCAGGTGCTCGACGCCGGCGTTCGCGCGCACCGCGCCAGAGCACATACCGGAGCGGCTCAAGGGAGCGCTCGAGCCGGTGCTTGAAACGATCGCCATGCTGACGGGCAACATCCCAGCAATACGAGCGTCAGATCGTGCAGCTGTGCCAGGGGCGATACCCGGAGACACAGCAGCTCCAGCAAGTGGCCGGGGTCGGAGCTCTGACCGCACTGGCGTATGTGCTGACGCTCGAGGAGCCGGAGCGGTTCAATACCTCCAGAGCCGTGGGCCCGTACCTGGGACTGAGACCGAAGAAACGGCAGTCGGGGGACAAGGACCCTGCGCTACGAATAACCAAGGCGGGCGACAAAATGCTCCGACGCCTGTTGGTGGGCTCGGCGCATTACATCCTGGGCCCCTTCGGGCCCGATACTGAGCTCAGACGCTGGGGGCTCAAGCTGGCCGGACGCGGTGGTCCTCATGGCAACAAAAAGGCAGCAGTTGCTGTCGCCCGTAAGCTCGCCGTTGTGCTGCACCGACTGTGGCTGAGTGGAGACGAGTACGAACCGTTGCGCGCACCTGTAGAGGTTTCAGCAGCATGAACTAACCCGCAACCAGGAGGTCGGTAGGGCGACGCGACCCAACGGTTATCGATCTGACCGCCCGGTCCGGGCGACTGCGAAGGTCACTACGAGCTTCGAGCTCGGCAGCTAGATTGCAGCGCCTCGAATCGGGACGGACCCCAGAATGCACCGGACGACCTGAATCCTCGTCCACCAGAGTGCGAATAGGAGCATGGCGTGCAGATCGATTCTTCGCTGGCCACCACATTGCCCTTGACCGAACTAGGCCTTCTCATAGAAGTGGCCTGTAACAGTGAACGCTGCCTATCGTGGTGGCGAAATGGGCCCGGATGCCAGGCGCGACGACGAGACGATGTTTGCCCATCTTCGAGAAGAAGCAACGCCGCAGACGGGCCGATTCCGCCGCCATCCTGCGGACAGATGGGCAGTTGCGGGCGATATCGGCGTTGCGCCTCGTCGACGATGCCCACTGCATCGCCGTCCTCGCCGCGCCTTGATCTCACCCGCAAATCCCATCTGCGATAGGCAACGTTCATCTGTTACAGGCCACTAGTGCGCGGGCTTGTATTCAGCGGGAAGCCCGGCTCCAAGACGGGAGCCGTTCCTTTCTGGTGTTGTGCGGCGCCGAGACTACGAAACGCCTCGGAGGGCGTCAACCCGAGCCATCTAGGCGACCAGATCCTTGTACTCAAGCGGCTCGGTGTTCACGATGCGGGTCAGGGTGTCGCGGAAGATGTACGGGTTGTCGCGGTTGTTGAACCGCCACTCCAGCTGTTCGAGGTAGCGGTCCATGTGCTTGACGCTCATCTTGTGGAAGGTGCCCACGATGGAGCGCTTGAACAGCGACCACACACCCTCGATGTTGTTGGTGTGCACGTCTCTGACGACCCACTCCTCGGCCGAGTGTTGACCTGCCCGCCAATAATCGGGCCAGTTTGAGAGTTAGGAATTGAGGCTCTCAGGAAGGCTCGGGAAGGGGGAGAAATGGCCCGGAAGCGATACACGGTAGAGCAGATCATCGCCAAGCTCAGGGAGGCAGAGATCGAGCTGGCGCAAGGAGCCAAGACGCCGGAAGCGTGCCGGAAGCTGGGCATCAGCGAGAACACGTAGTACCGGTGGCGTAAGGAGTACGGCGGCCTGAGGGTGGATCAGGCACGGCGACTCAAGGAGCTGGAGCGCGAGAACGGGCGGCTCAAGAAGCTGCTGGCGGAAACGATGCTCGACAACGCCATCCTCAAAGAGGTGTCGTCGGGAAACTTCTGAGCCCGGCGCGCCGGAGCCGGGCAGTGCGACACGCACAGCAGTCGCAGGGGGTGTCGGAGAGGCGAGCCTGCCGAGTGCTGGGCCAGGTGCGCTCGACGCAGCAATATCGGCCCAAGGCGCCTGGAGACGAAACACCGCTGGTGAAGCGAATGACCGAACTGGCGACGCAGTACGGACGCTACGGGTACCGTCGGATCACGGCTCTGATGGAACGCGAAGGGTGGCGGGTGAACCACAAGAGGATCGAACGGTTATGGCGTCGTGAAGGACTGAAGGTACCGAAAAAGCAGCCCAAGCGCGGACGCTTGTGGCTCAACGATGGATCGTGCGTGCGGCTGAGGCCGGAAAGGAAAGATCACGTGTGGGCCTATGACTTCGTGCACGAACGAACTCACGACGGGCGAGCGGTTCGTCTGCTGACGATCGTGGATGAGTACACCAGGGAGTGCTTGGCCATCGATGTGGCGCGCAGGCTCAACTCCGAGAACGTGTTGGATCGACTCGCTGAGCTGTTCGTGAACCGTGGTGTTTCCGACCACATCCGCTCCGACAACGGACCGGAGTTCACTTCTCGGGTAGTGCGTGGCTGGCTCGAGCGGGTCGGTGTGAAGACGTTGTTCATCGAGCCCGGCTCGCCGTGGGAAAACGGCTATGTGGAGAGCTTCAACGGCAAGCTACGCGACGAGCTGCTGAACGGGGAGATCTTCTACACGCTCAAGGAGGCGCAGAGCTTGGTGCAAGCCTGGCGCCGCAAATACAACCAGGTGCGGCCACACAGCTCGTTGGGCTATCGGCCGCCTGCACCGAAAGCGACGTTGTTAAAGCCGGCTACGCTCCGCTCCGCCGGCTGCAACAACCTCTTGCCAGCACCGATTCTATGAGTTACGAAGTGGCCTCAACACTTGGGGCAGGTCACAGGTACCTGCCAGGTGACTCACCAGTAACTCGCTTCGCATCGAGCATCTTGCCAAGCGCCACTTCGTAGCGCGCGTACACCGGAGCGATGTCCCAAAGCGCCGGGACCTCGCCCAGCCACTCGATGCCGGAGTCCTTGTAGGTGGGGTATTGGCGGAATCTCCGAGACCGCACCTCGTCGAGCCGGTCGGTCACCTCAGGCACGGCCTTTACCTCCCGTCCGAGGCTGGATCCTCGGACGCCAGGGCCTGCCAGTGGGCCAGGCCTGCGTGAACAGACTCTCCTCGATCAAGGAGTCTCGGCCCTGGCAGAACCATAGCATCTCGCCCGCGTCCACGAGCCGAGCCAAACCGCCGACGCCCGTCCCGACTTGGCGCTGCAGCTCCTGCCAACGCTGCGCCGACTTGGTGTCCTCGTAGTAGCTGGGAAGCAGCGCCACCGGTCTCTGGCCGACGACCCAGGTCCCTCCAAGAACATGCTCATCCCGCCACCTCACGCAGCATGGCCACGATCTCCTTTTCCACCTGCTGGATGTCGGCCTGTATCTGCTCCAGCGGCCGCGGTGGGCGGTACTCGTAGAAGTACCGGTTGAAGTTGATCTCGTAGCCCACGAGCCCGACGTGTCCATCCCGCACATCCCGGCGTTTCGTGTCGATCCAGGCGTCGGGAACGTGCGGCTTCACCTCCCGCTCGAAGAACGACTCAACATCCTCCAGCATGCCGCCCGAGCCGCAGCACGGATCGTAGACGCTCAGCACGACCCCCTTGGTGCGCAGCCGTTGCTCGTCGCCAGCCAGCAACAGGTCCACCATGAGATGGACAACGTCGCGGGGAGTGAAGTGCTCACCCGGGTTTTCGTTCAGCGCCTCGTTGAACTTCCGGATGAGCTCCTCGAAGACCGTGCCCATCGTGAAGTTGTCGATCGTATCCGGGTGCAGATTCACCTTCGGATCGCCGAACCGCTGCACGACCTGGAACAGGAGTCCCGCCTCGTCGAGCTTGGCGATGGTGTTGTCGAAGTCGAACTTCTCCAGCACCTCACGCATGTTGGAGCTGAACCCTGCGATCCAGTTACGCAGGTTCTGAGCGATGTGGGGCGCGTCCGCGAGCAGCTTGTCGAAGTCGTAGCGGGAGGTGTTGTAGAACGCGAAGCCGGAGGCGCGCCGAAGCTGCGGCTCGAGGTTCTCGATCCTGCCCCGGTACTTGGCCTGGACCGCCAGCACCTGCCCCTTGGTGGGGGCCAGCACGCAGTCGAGGCGCCGCAGCACGGTGAGCGGCAGGATCACGTCCTGGTACTTGCCTCGCTTGAAGGTGTCGCGGATCAGGTCCGCCACCCCCCAGATGAAGCTCGTGATCTCGCTGTGGTTCATGTCGTGTCCAAGACCTTGGCGTCGCAGGGTAGCTGTTTCATCAGATCTGCGTAACGCCGCTCGGGAGGGGGTGCGCCCCATCATCCTCCAGCGCCGGCGACTCGTCGAGTTCGGTTCTGTTGCGTTCGAGCTCCGCGATTGCTGCGCTCGAGCTTGCCTGCGGCGCGTTGGAGCCGGTCGGCACGACCTTTGCTCTACGCGGTGCAGCTTGGGCGACTCGGCCTCCGAACTTGTAGCGGCTCTCGTCTCGCGGTCGTGTCCGGGGACAGTTTTCGGATGGGCCCGTGGTTACTCGTTGGCCAGTTCAACCGATTTCTCGGTGACAGGACCCAGCGTGTAGCCGCTATGTAGCCACATCGACACGACTGACGGCGAAGCTACATCCCCATACGGCGTGTTGCGGTTCCGCGCATGTCCGACCCATTTCCGGATTGTATGGCCAGGCGGTCGTCGATCGAGACGATGCGCCGGCCTGTGCACGGTGCCATATCAGAACCTCGTCCGTGGCGGTACGCTACACAATGACACCAGCGCTGAGGTGGCCGTGGCCAAACGACGCATCTTCATCAGCTTCGACCACGACGACACTGCCTAGGTCAACGGGTTCCTCGGGTTGCGACAGATCCTGGACAACTTCGATTTCTACAACCACAAGCTTGATAGGCGAATCGCGAGTACCGATGAGAGCTATGTACGTCGAGTCATCCGGGAGGAGTACATCAAGCCCGTATCGGGCCTCGACGATTCTGCTTGCGGTTCTTCTGGCGGTCCCGGCGGCGCTGAGCGCCCAGAGTCCGAGCCCCGGCGATCACCCCGAAGTCCAGGGCGCGATCCGGCTGTTCTCAGCCTGGATGGAGGGCCAGATCCGGTGGCGGGGGCATCCGGGAGTGGCCGTGGGCGTGGTCTCCGACCAGGACCTAGTGTGGGCCAAGGGGTTCGGGTTTGCCGACGTCGGATCCGAGGAGCCCATGACGCCGGCGACGAAGTTCCGCATGGCCTCCCACAGCAAGCTGTTCACCGCCACCGCGATCATGCAGCTGCGTGAGGAGGGCAAGATCCAGCTCGATGATCCGGTGTCAGAGTACCTCCCGTGGTTCCTCGTCAAGTCGGCAGACCCGGACGATCCACCGATCACCATCGAGCAGCTGCTGACGCACAGCTCGGGCCTCCCGAGAGAGGCCGGGGACCACTGGACGACGCGCGAGTTCCCCACCCCGGAAGAGCTCCTGGAGCTGATCCCCGAGCGGCAGGCCGCGTATTCCCCCGAGGTCCGGTGGAAGTACTCCAACCTCGCTTACACAATCGCCGGGATGGTGATCGAGGCCGTAAGCGGTCATAGCTGGGCGGAGTACTTGCAGGCCAACATCTTCGATCCGCTGGGAATGAGCTCATCGAGCGTCGACCGGGAGGTGGACGGGATGGCGACCGGATACACGATCCGGATGCCGGACGGCGCCCGGGAAACGATCGGATTCGTGGACGCCCGCGGTATGGCGGCGGCGACCGGGCTTACGTCGACGGTCGAGGACATGGCGAAGTTCGTCTCGGCGCAGGTCCGCAAGGGTCGGCGGGGCGGCAACCGGATCCTCAATACCTCGTCGCTGCGCGAGATGCACCGCGTCCGCATGCTGGAGAACACCTGGACACGCGGGCAGGGGATCGGCTTTTCGGTTCGCCGCGTCGACGGCAAGCTGTACGTCGGACACGGGGGTGGCTATCCCGGGTACACGACCAACACGACCATCCAGCTGGACTCGAAGGTCGGCGTGATCGTGCTCACCAATACCAACGACTCGAACCCAAGCGAGATCGCCGAGCAGCTCATGAACACCGTGGGTGCGGCGGTCGCCGAGGTGACCCAGGTCGAACCGACGGCCATCGCATGGGATCCATCGTGGGCGCGGTTCGTCGGTCTCTACCGGAGGCCGGGCAGGGGCGGCGAGACGCAGGTCGTGCTGCTGAACGAGCGGCTCGTGCTCATGAGCCCGAGCGCCCGGAGCATCGACGAACCCATCCGGCTCGAACCGCTCGGCAACGGCGTCTTCCGCTACACGGCTCCGACCGGCGGCAGCGTGGTGGGCGAGGAGGTCCGCTTCGTGGAGGAAGACGGCGAGGTCGTGCGGATGTACGTCGGGGATTCTTTCCTGGATCGCGTCAGGGACTAGATCCCGGTTCGCCTGGTTCGAGGGAGCGGCTCTCCGGTCTTCGTTGAGCGTTGTATGCGGTCCTCACGATACCTGCTTCGCGTGAGGTACCGGGCGATCCCTGAGGAGCCGGCGGCAGAGGAATCTGCAAAGTCCTGAAAGCTCCTACACCCCGTGACAACAAATCAATTTAGCTTCGTGTGTGGGGAGACTTGCCTATTGAAAGTGGCCACTCCACGCTTCCAACCAGCGCTCTAGAGTATTCTTATAGCCAGCCCGTACCTGATCTACATCCACATACGTCGCAGGGAAAAAGCGATCCAGAATGTCTCCAAACATCATGGCAAGGCGGCCCATTTCCCCTAGCACTCTCGCAAGATATTCTGGCTCAATGAACGGCATGCTCTGAGCGTCGCCGCCTTGTTGAGGACGCATCATGACAACGGACTCCATCGTAGGATGCACCGCCAGTTTAGAGAATAGATCGTAGTGCTCCTGCCGCTTTCTTTCTTGGAATCCATCTCGATTGTCCAAAGCTCTGCGCACGGCCGCAGGATAGAATTTTTCTCTTTGCTCCCGTTCATTGGCACACCGCCACCGCTCGATGCGTGTTCTGTCTTCATCGAATAGGTCCAGCAGGAATATGGTCTCCAGGATCCCACGCATAATCACATAGCTATTCTGCCCATAGCCGGAAAGGGCGAGCTTAAGGCTCGCACCGAGGGCGTTGAATGTCCGCATGGCGAGAATCTGGATTGCCTTCACATCGTCCTCGGCGAAAGGGAACTGGCGAAAAACATCCGCGAGATTCATCGCGCCGCCGATTACAGACATGTGCAGCTGGAGACGATTATCAGCAGCAACGAGGTCAAGTGCCCTGTTGCGCAGGTCCTCTTCTTGCTCGTAGAGGCTGCACAGGTTATCGAGGTTCAACTGATCCCCCTCTGACATAGGCTTTATATCTCCCTACTACACGACCGGCCAGAGTATGTTCGCCGAGATCCCTTCGAGCCTCTTCACTGCCCGCTGCTCCCTGAATTCGCCGAGCTGCCGTACGATCGTCTCTCCCAAGCCGATCCCTAACGGATACCAGTCGCGACCCACGTACTCAAGAATGGACTCGAGCAACGTGAGCAGGTGCTGGCGGATTTCCTCCGAGTCCGGCGAGGGTTTCCAGACATAGCGGGCTTGCTCCTCGTCGTCATGACGCATCACCGGACCGATCGGTATCGGGTCGCGATCGGCTCGGCGATGCGGATGGTTTGCACAGCGAACCTAGTACGCCATTGGCCACAAGCTGCGCCAAGTGGTAGCTCATCCGTTCAACCTCGATCGCCGCCGCTCGCGCTGTCCGAGCAACTGACGCGCCGATTAGCGGCCGGCCGGCGTCTGAGCACTCCTGTGCATGCCTGTTTAACGGGGGCATCGAAAGTCAGAGACGCGCTATCCCCGGATACCGCGTCTCTGACTTTTCGACATGTAGGCAAAATTCCCCTGCGCATGATCCCAGCGCAGAGAATGAGCACCCGCGAAACGCCGATCGACCCCGAAGCGATCCGCCGGATGCCCTCGAGCAACCGGTAACAGCGGTGGTGCGCTGGCATCCTCCGCGATGAACCGTTGTGCCGTCCCTGCGCCGACACCGGCTTCACGGTTGCCGCCGAGCACATCGACCACATCGAGCCGGCACACCTGGCGCCCGAACGCTTCTGAGACCGCGACAACATCCAGCCGATCTACCGTGAGTGCCACGATCGGAAGACGGCCGGCGAGCAAGGCATGAGCTTCGAAGCGGTGTGCGAGCGTGAAGCGTGGAAGCGCGTCTGGTCGAGCTGGCGGGCAAATGACTCCCAATATCTGCAGCACTGGCGCCGGGTCGCGTGGCTACTCTGGCTGCCCAACGGCGGTCTGTTATGAGGGGCTACAATCCGCGACAATCCAGTGCATCGGGGCCTAAGTGAGAAGGAGAGTATGGATGTGCACATATACACCAGAGCGGAACGGGGACGACTTGAGCCGCTGGAGGAAGAGTCATTCTCGACCGAAGAGGAACTCCAAGCACTGATTGGCGAGTACCCGGAGTTGCTGGACGGAGAGCAGATCCGGCCGAGTGCACCGCGGCGCTGGATTCTCATCAGCTGCGAGAAGGCAATCGCCGAAACCTCTGCCGCTGCCCCTCGTTGGGCGATTGACCATCTGATCATTGACCAGGATGCGGTGCCTACACTGGTTGAAGTGAAGCGCGGGTCGAACCCCGAGATCCGGCGCACCATTGTTGGGCAAATGTTGGAATATGCGGCGCACGCTGCCGAAACCTGGACGGCGGACGAGCTGCTCTTCCGAAAACTTCGATCGCTACACGAGATTCCTCCTCCCTCTGCATTACGGAGGGGGGCGCGGCGATCTCGGTGAGGCGCGCGACGTGGGCTGAGCGGGCGAGGCGGTTCGCGTGGCAACAGCGAGCGGCCGAATGGGATGCGGCGGTTGATCGGAGCGTGTTGGATCGCACGGTGGATACGCGGGCGGAAAGCCTCGAGGCGGCGCGCGAGCTCGACCGCATGGTGCTGGATCTGTTGACCGCACGGGTGCGGACGATTCGCCCCGAGGACCTGACGCCGGCGCTCCTGCCTCGCTACATGCAGGCATACGCACGGTTCCGGCAGGCGCTGGAAGCATCCTCGGCAACGGAGGCGCCGCGTGACGCGGCGCTCGCCGTGCTCGATGGG
This sequence comes from Acidobacteriota bacterium, assembly GCA_965205505.1. Classification (GTDB taxonomy): domain Bacteria; phylum Acidobacteriota; class UBA890; order UBA890; family WLXD01; genus DASCOT01. The sequence continues at coordinate 707,602 of CBDBHB010000007.1, read as the reverse complement.
CGGCCCGATCTGCTGAGCGCCGATGATGCAGCGTTCGCCCGTGAACGGCTCGGCCTGGCAGCTGGTGCACCGTTGCCGACGGAGCCGGCGCTGGAGGCGTGGCTGGTGTGCGGGCGGCGTGCGGGCAAGAGCCACATTGCGGCGATGGTTGCGGTGGCAAACGCGACACGGCCCTATCCGCAACTGGCAGCCGGTCAGCCACCGACGGTGGCGCTGCTGGCGCGCAACGTGGCCCAGGGCCCAGGCGAAGGTACTGAAGAGCTACGTAGAGGCCCTGTGCCACGGACCGTCGCTGTCGCCTCTGGTGGTGTCGATCAACGCGACGACGGTACAGCTGGCAACGGGGGCTCGCATCCTGATTTTGCCGACAATCGGGGCCACGGTGCGCGGCCTGACACTGGCCGCGGCGGTGTGCGACGAGATCGCGTTCTGGGCCACCGACGAGGCGAGCGCGTACCGCGACACAGACGTGCTCGAAGCGCTGCGCCCGGCGCTCGCTGATCTGCCTGTCCTCGCCGTGGCGGCGCGAGGGTGTGCTCTGGGAAGCGTACAACCATTACCACGGCGCACCGGCTGACGACGTGATGGTGTGGGCATGCGGCGAGCCGGACGATTAACCCGAGCCCGTCGCTGGCGCTCCACATCGAACGTGCCGAGCGCCTCGACCCGGTGTCCGCGGCCACCGAGTATGGCGCCGAGTTTCGCGACGATGCCGGAGGCTACCTGTCGCGCGACGTGATCGATGCGGGCATCGACTGGGACGTGACCGAGCGTTCGCCAATGTTCGACTAGGGGCGGCGGCTTTCCCAACCGCGGCCGCTCTTGTGGCTCGATGCCCGACAGCTCGACGTCGACGTGCGACTTTACGTGCTGACTCAAGCCGCCGATGATCCCGAGACCGGCGAATGGGAGAGGTTCGCCGCCAACGTGGGGGGAACAGCCAGTCGAAGAAGAGTTTGCCAACGATGTGTCCATCATCCTGGCGTCCGCAGACTTTTCGCGGGAGATCACAACGGCGGTCCTATGGCTGAACAGCAAGTACGCAATCGACATCCGCTGTGTCCGACTGAAGCCATACAAGCTCGATGGGCCCCCTCGTGCTGGACATTCAGCAGATCGTCCCGCTCAGAGAGGCGGCCGAGTATCAGGTGGAGCTGCGTGAGAAGGCTGTCGAGCAGCGAACCGCATGGCAAGGGAGCCGGGACTACACGCGCTACGACCTCACGCTGGCGGGCCGCACGTCCTCAGCGTTGCCCAAGAACAGGCTCATGCTCCACATCGCGCGAGCCGTGGTGGAATCTGGCGTCCGGCCCGACGAACTCGCGGCGTTGTTCCCCAATGGGGACGGGAGCTTGGTTTCGGTGGAGGGCGAGTGCTCCGAGGAGGAATTCCTGCGAAAGCTGAGCGATGTGCGCACGGAGCGCGGCAGGCCGATTGACCCGAAGCGTTACTTCACAGGGTCAGATGAGAGCATCCCCTTCGGCGGGAAGCGCGCGGAGTAGCTCGCTGTTCCCGGCCTGCTGACCCCCTACACGTACAAGAATGTCGAGAACGACCTCGACGGGAAGTTGAATACCGCGCTCATGCTCGAATCGAATCGATAGGAAGCTGTCCGTATTGCAGGTCACAACATTTCATCACCCGCCCAACGGGCACGGAATTCCGCCAATCGCTCCAAGAGATCGTGCTGTCTCGCGACCGGCTGGAGGTTGCCATCAGCGTCTCTTCGAAGAAACCAGTAGCGCGGAGCTTCCGTTGCCTGCAGGGCGAACAGTTCCACAATGACATCGTAGTAGGCGAACAGAACCATCGCGCCCTCCATCGTCTGGTCCGCTTGCTGTTGAGTGGCCCTCATTGTGACCTTGCCCCGCTTTCCCGGACACTTAGTTAAGATCCATTGTCGTAGTCGTATTAGCGGCTGTGGGAGCTGTTGGCAACGCGGAGCGTTGTCCAAGCGACGGTGGAAATCGGGAGTCGATTTCCACGGGCGCGTCAGCTTCCACAGCTGATTGGCCGCTCTGGCCTGGCCGCCGCATTGCCGCCTCGAACTGAGCCGGACTCTGGTCTCCGATCGAGGTGTGCATGCGAGCCCGGTTGTAGAACACTTCGATGTAGTGGAACAACTCGGCTCGGGCCGCCGCCCGGGAACTGAAGCAGCCACCGAGTTGGAACTTCAGGGTAGAGAAGAAACTCTCCATCGGCGCGTTATCCCAGCAGTCTCCTTTCCTGCTCATGCTGATGGTGAAGCCACGGTCTCTCGCTCACCGCCCAGCCGATGATCAGTTTACGCTATGGACGGATGGCACGATGCAGATCAACTTCGGCCACATCGTGAAGCGTGTCTCTTCCAAGACCCTCACTCGCTTCCACGGCGACCTGAAGGCCATAAAGGGGCTTGCCGACATGCAGGCGGAAAAGCACCCGACCGCGCTGATCGCGGACGCCCTCACTGACGAGAACGATCGTCGGAAGTTCCGGGAGGCGGTCGAGACTCTAGAGAACTCAGCTGATGCGGGGCGGGCCCGCCCCCAGGACAGTGCCTGACGCCACAAAGAGGCGTAGGTCGCTGGTCCAGTTGTTCACACGTGCGCATTCGTGCCGCCGACGACACGCAGCTTCCGAACCTTGGCGGCCCGGATTGTGTCGTCGAGACAGCGCATCGCCTGCTCGCGCTGGGCGTTCAGGACATGACCGTAGCGGTCACCCGTGATCTGAACGCTGGCGTGGCCTAACTGCTCGCTGGTGTACTTCAGCCCCTCGCCTTGCCGCAGGAGCAGTGCCGCAAAGGTGTGTCGCAAGGTGTGGAAACCAACGTCGTCGGGAAGATTGCAGCGCCTGCGGATGTCGCTCCACCGGCGTCGATACCAACTCGAGGGATCCAGCGGCGTACCCGTCCAAGTACGAAATACGAATCCTCCTTCCATTACAGGGTTAGCTTCCCCGTGGCGTGACAAGGCGTTGATCACAGCCCTCGGCACGTCCACGGTCCGTTCGGACTTCACACTCTTCGTATCGGTGAGGTTGCCGTTGCAGAGCGAGCGTCGCACACGGAGTTGACCGTTGTCCGATTCAACATCTTCCCACCCAAGCGCGAAGGCTTCACCGCGGCGGAGGCCGCCGAACAGCAGTACGTGCACCAGCGCGTTGGCCTCAGGATCGTCAGCCACCACGGCAAGCAGTGCGGCGATCTCGTCGTCCTCCAGATACCTGGCCTCGCGATGACGGAGGTTGAGTTGCTTCTGGCCAGCGAGAGGATCATGGGTGAGATAGGCACGCGCCGGATGCTGAGCCCACTTGCAGATCTGACGAGCGAGCGTCAGTACGTTGTTGAATGACTTGGGTGACATGCGGCCTGACGCGACTTTGTTGGCCAGGCCAGAACGCCAGCGGGCCATTACTCGGGCGCTAAGCCGGTCGGATCTATAAGCCGCGATGGGTGGTTGGATGTGCACCCGCAGATTGCAGCAATACGTTGCCGCGGTTGAGGCGCGGACCTCGCCGAGCTTGACACGAGTGTCCAGGTCGTCGCGCCATTCGTCGAAGATGGCGCCCATCCGCTTGGGTTGTGTCTTGACGAATGCTCCGCTATGGACGGCGACTTCTGTCTCGCTCAGGAAACGCTGGGCGTCGCGCTTGCGGTTGAACGTCTTGACATGCTGTTTGCCCGTGCCGTCTCGCCAGCGTGCATCGTAGCGGGGGGCTCCATCACGGAGCTCCCGCCTGAGGATGAAGCCCATTTTCCCTACCTCTCGGTTGCCTGCGTCTTGTCGCGCTTTTGGGTCTGTAGATTCGGGTTTCCGCTCTCTCGCCTCACTCGCTGCTCGTGCTCTGCGGCGTAGTCGCGCTGGTTGCGGGCCCTGTACGCGGCCTGCCGACAGGCAGGCTCGTGGTAACGCTGGCGCCCGTGATGCGGCAAGAACCGTGTGCCGCAGGGGTCATGGGCACATTTCTGTAGCTGAGGCCACCAGCGAACGAGGATCGCGGCCGCGAAAGCCAGGAAGACCTCTGGAAGATCGCCCGCGAAGCGGCGCTCCAGTGTTCCGTCGGGACGCGGCTCAACGATCCACTGAGGCGCTCCGCCTTTGTGGAAGAGTGGCCGCCGGGCTTCGATTACCCGTCGGCAGACGCGGAGATCTGGGTGCCTTTGTCGCTCATTCCGGAAAGCGGCATTCCCCGTCAGCGCGGCGTTCGCTTCCTCGCCGCGGTCGGCCGTATGAGTCCTGGAGTGAGCCTCGCGGCGGCGCAGGCCGAGCTCACGACGGTGGCGCGCCGCCTGGCGGCCGAGTACCCGGAATCCAACGATCAGCTCACCGAGGTGCGGCTCGTGCCGCTGCATGATCAACTGACGGGGGGCGCTCGAGCTGGCTTGCTGGTCCTGTTGGCCGCGGTGGGCACGGTGCTGCTGATCTGCTGTGCCAATGTTGCCAACCTGATGTTGGTGCGGGCGCAGGCGCGCACGCGCGAGTTCGCCGTGCGAGCGGCCCTCGGCGCCAGCCGATCTCGCCTGGCCCGACAGCTGATGACCGAGGCGGTGCTGCTCGCGGCGGTCGGGGGTGCCGCCGGCACGGCGCTGGGCGCACTGGTGTTGCGTGGGCTGATAGCAGTGGCTCCGGTTGCGGTTCCGCGACTCGGCGAGGTGGGACTCGACCCGGCTACGCTGCTCTTTACCTCGGTGGCGGCGTTGGCTACGGGTGTGCTGTTCGGGCTCGCCCTCGCCTGGCGCGCCTGGCGTGGCGATCTTCAGGCCGAGATCCGCATGGCGGGCGGCAGCGGTGCGGAGACCCGCGGCCACAGCCGCATGCGCGGCGCGCTCATCGCCGCCGAAGCTGCGCTGGTGGGATTGGAGCCGGCTTGCTGCTCCGTAGCCTGGACAACCTGATCAGCGTCGACCCGGGCTTCGACGCCGAGCGTGCCGTATCGATGCAGGTAACCGTGCCCGGCGACAAGTACGCCACCAGCGAGGAGATACAGCAGTTCTTCCTCGAGGTGCTCGAAAGCGTTCGCCAGGTTCCCGGCGTAGCGTCCGCGGGTCTCGTGCGACCCATGCCGTTGGCACCAGACACAGTCCAGGGGGAGGACTTCCGGTTCACCGTGGTCGGGCAACCGCTGCCAGTCGAGGGGCAGGAGCCGGCCGCGGTGTTGCGCTTCGCGTCCGCGGGTGTCTTCGAAGCCATGGGGGTACCGTGGATCGCCGGGCGTGACTTCACCGCGGCCGATGATCGCTCACTCGACCGGTTGATGGGCGTTATCAACCAGAGTATGGCCGACCGGTTCTGGCCCGACGAGAACCCGGTCGGGCAGCGGATTGCCAACGACTACATCGAACTCGAGGTCATCGGCGTGGTCGGCGACGTGCGTCAGTCCAGTCTGGACGAGGAGATCCGCAACGTTGTCTACACCTCGCTCCGGCAAGTCACACGAGTCGGCATGACGCTTGTCGTGCGCACCGAAAGCGACCCTGTGCCGCTACTATCGAATATTCACGCGGCTATCTGGGAGATCAACCCGGATCAGACGATCGAGGGTGTTACGACGCTGGATGGGCTCATGGGGCGGTCGGTGTCGCAACCGCGGTTCTCGGCGTTGCTCGTCGGCCTGGCGCTGCTCCTCGCCGCCATTGGCGTATACGGCGTGGTGTCCAACGCCGTGGCGCAACGGGCTCGCGAGATCGGCATCCGAATGGCGCTCGGTGCTCGCGGTATGGACGTGGCGCGCTGGGTCATTGTACAGGGTATGGCTTGGGTTGGTGTCGGGATCGTCCTCGGCCTGGTGGCTGCGATGGGCCTCAGCCGGCTGGTTTCGTCGCTGCTGTTCGGTGTGGGCGCCATGGATCCGCTGACCTATTTCGGAGCAGCCGCGGTTCTCGGCACCGTCGCCCTGATCGCGAGCCTGCTGCCGGCCCGGCGCGCCATCGCCTTGGATCCGGTCAGGTCTCTGCGAGCGGAATAGGGAAGCGTTGCTGGTAGTAAGCTACGCCGATGCGAAACACCCCTGATCGGGATGCGCTCGTCCCACGTGCCGTCGTTCTGTTGGTTGCATCCGCATTGGTGCTGTCGTGCGGCGCAACGGAGGTCCCACAACTAGGCACTGCCTGGGGACAGTTCCGCGGCCCGAACCGCGACGGCGTTGTGGAGAACTTCTCGGGGCCGGATGAATGGCCCGATGCGCCCTCGGCAGTCTGGAATACGAGCGTCGGCGCCGGCTATGCGTCGCCGATAACGAATGGTACGGCGATCTATGTCCACAGTCGCGTCGACCAGCGTGAGGTGATTTCGGCGCTCGACTTCGCTACTGGCGACCTCGTCTGGAGTGACCAATACGACGCTCCTACGACCAAGGCGCCGGAGTTCGCGGCGAGCGAGGGGGAGGGGCCCTATGCGACACCCGTACTGCATGAGGGTGGTCTGTATACCTTCGGAGTTCATGGGATCGCTTCGGCGTACGACGCCGAGTCGGGTGATCTGCGCTGGCGGCGTGATTTTGGTGATCGCATCGTCGAGGTCGAGCGATCCTGCGGTGCCTCGTCGTCGCCGCTGATCGTCGACGATCGGGTCGTCCTGCAGATCGGTGACGACGATTCCGGCGAGGTGTTCGCGTTGAGCCTCGAGAGCGGCGAGACGGTGTGGGCTTGGACCGGCCCGGCGGCGGGCAATGCTTCGCCGGTGCTGGCGACGATCGACAGCGTTCGGCAGATCATCACGATGACCGATGAAGCTGCTGTGGCGCTCGACGCGGCCGACGGCACGCTCCTCTGGAGGCACCCATTGCACGGGGTGCCGGGATCGTGCTCGACGAACATCCCGTCGCCGATCGTCGCTGAGCAGGTGGTGATCATCGCTGGGATCCGGCATGGGACGGAGGCCGTCGCACCGACGAATCGCACCGATGGCTGGAAAGTGGACACCGTGTGGAAGAACGACGAGATCAAGCCCTTCTGGAGTAACTTCGTGCTCGAGGGCACCGAGCTGTTCGGTGTTTCCGGCCAGCGCAAGGGTCAGCTATTCGCACTCGACCCGGCTACCGGGGAAGCGCTCTGGATCACCGACGGCCGCTCCGGCGAAAACGGCTCGGTGCTGGCGGCCGGCGACTACGTCTTCTTCGTCATGAACGAGGGGGACCTCCACATTGCTCGCCGTACGAGGCCGGGTCTCGAGCTCATCGCCGAGTACACAGTTGCCGACGCTGCGGTCTGGGCATACCCGCTAATCCACGACGGCGACCTGCTCGTGAAGGCCGGGGACATGCTGACACGCTGGTCGTTCGACTAGCAGGACACTAGCGGCTCGCGATCGTCGCCTCAGCCGCCGACGCGCTCGAGGGATTCCTGCAACCAATCGGATCCGGCGCTCGACGCCACCGCACGGGCGAGGAACCCCGTCGCATTGGCCACCGCGAAGCTGATGCCGCGCACGTTGCGCTCCGCGGGCACCCCCGGGATCGGCCGCGGCAACGGCGACGTCCGCAGCGTCAAGCCGACGCCGGGCACTCCGCTGTCGACGATGATCTCGTCGCGGTCACACTCAGCGTCGGCGACGACGCCGACGACCTCGGGCAGGCTTCCCGGCCACCAGCGCGTGGCGCGGTGACTCCGTGCTGAGACCACCAGCAAGCCCGCGTCGCGGGCGCGGAGCACGGCATCGCGCAGCAGCTCGGCGTGCTCGCGACGGGGCGTGCCGAGGCTGAGGTTGGCGATCTGCAGGTGCTGCGTTGCGGCCCAGTCGATGGCGCGGGCCAGGTTGGCGGCGCTGGTCGACAGCGAGGTCTCGAACACCCGCACAACATGCAACTCCGCACCCGGCGCTTTTTCCTGGATTGCCGCCGCCACCGCCGTTCCGTGGCCGATTCGGTCGAGCACGTCATCGTGTTCGCCGCCGTCTCGGTCAATCGCCACACCCGACGCATACGCTGTGATATGTGGGTTGTCGGTGTTGATGCCGCTGTCGATGATCGCTACTCGGACACCGTCTCCGTTGCTGTCAAACGGAGCCTTGTCGAGGCGATATCTCACGAGAGGGAGCGGCCCTTCGGCTGGTCGGCGTCGCGGGCCGGCGTCGCTTCCGGCCGCGCATCTGGCCGCTCTGTGTCGGTGGCGAATAGCGCCGAGAACGCTCCTGCCGTCGCCGCCAGTGCCTCCGGCGCTCCCTGCTCGACGATGCGCGCGCCGTCCACTACCACCACACGGTCGGCACGGCGCGCCATTTCGTAGCGATGCGAGATCAGCAGCGTGGTGCGTCCGCGCATGATCGCCTCATAGCTGTCGATGACGTGGCGCTCCGATACCGGATCGAGCGATGCGGTGGCCTCGTCGAGCACCAGCACCGCCGGATCGGCGAGAAACGCGCGAGCGATCGCGATGCGCTGGCGCTCGCCGGCCGATATGGCCATACCGCGCTCGCCGACCACTGTGTCGTAGCCGTCGGGCAGGCTGTCGATAAACGCCGCGATGCCCGCTGATCGGGCGGCGTCGCGCACCTGATCGTCGCTCGCGCCGGGCCGCGCGTAGCGGATGTTTTCCGCGATGGAGGTGTTGAACAGGAACGGCTCCTGCTCTACCGCCACGACGTGGCGGCGCACGTCGTCGAGACGAAGATCGCGCAGTCGGTGTCCATCGAGGCGCACATCTCCTTCGTCGGGGTCGAGATGGCGTAGCAGCAGATCGACGACGGTCGATTTGCCACCGCCGCTCGGTCCGACGATGGCGACCACCTCGCCGGGCCTTACCGACAGCGTCACGTCGTCGAGCACCGCGTTACCACGGTCGAACGTGAAGCTCACCCCTTCGAGCTCGACCTCGCCGCGCGCCTCATCGAGCGCGATGGCATCGTCACGCTCGGTCACCTCGATCGGCGTGTCGAGAATCTCGTGCACGCGACCCAGCGATACCCGCGCCGTCGCCAGGTTCGTGTACAAGCCCATCAAGCCCTGCACCGGCGAGAGCAGCCGTGTTTGATACGCCATGAATGCGACCAGATCTCCCATCGTGATGGCGCCGGCGATAACCCGGCTGCCCCCATACAGGAAGACGACCGCAGTGCCGGCGGAGAGGATCAGCCCGGGCAGGCCGCCGGCCAGGTAGCTGAGCCGTCGCATGCCCATGAGCGCCTCAATGAAGGCATCGTTCTTGCCACGGAACCGGCCCTCCTCACGCGATTGCGCGTTGGACGACACGATGAGCTTCATGCCCTGTAGCGTCTCGATCAGAAAGTTGCCGATGTCGGCACTGCGCTCGCGCATCGTCAGCACCTTGGTCTCGAGCCGTCGTCGGTAGTAGACCAGGGCGACCATGCTGATCGGCATCAGGACCACGCTCACCGCGAACAGCCGGGCGTCGAGCCAGATCATCACCGCCACGGTTCCGACGAGAAACAGGATGTTGCCGACCCAGGCGAGCGCCGTCTCGGCGGCGATGCGCTGGATCTCACCAATGTCGTTGTTGATGCGCGACACGACGTCGCCGAGCTTGGCATGGGCGTAGAAGCGTGGTGACAGCCGCTGCATGTGGCGGTACAGATCGAGCCGCATGTCGAAGAGGATCTCGGCCGACACGCGTGTGTAGCGCAGTCCACTGACCAAGTTGATCGCGAAGCCCAGCAACGTGGCGATGCCGAACAGAGCGATGATGCGCACCAGCGCGCCCATGTTCTGTCCCAGGAGGGCGTTGTCGACGAGGTCTTTAGACAGGTAGGGCACATAGAGCGACACCAGCGTGCTGGCGAAGCTGAGCACGATGACCAGCACCAGGCGATGCCAGTACGGCACCACGTAGGCCAACGCCCAACGGAGCTCGCCGCGGCGCGGCACCCGAGCGGTCATGTCGAGAACCCTGCTCTCAGGGGCGCCCGGAATCCGTCGCTGGAACCACGATCAGTGTGGTCGTGGTATCGCCGTCCAGCGCCAGCGTATGCAGGTAGCTGTAGTCGGCGGCGCTGTAGACGTCGACCGTGTTGCCGGCATTGAAGACGTAGAGTAGCTCGCCGTTCGAGCTCGGCATGACGCTCATTCGCGGACGCCCCTCAAAGGTCTGGCGGCTCTCTACTCGCCGACCTTCCAGGTCGAAGGTCCAGAACTCGTAGTGGCCGATGCTCTTGAACAGGCCGTACGCCTTCTTGCCATCCGGGGCAAGCGAGAAGCTCACCCCCATGGACGGGCCAAGGGTGTAGTAGTCGACGCTCTTGTCCGGCAGGTTGACCCGTGCCACCCCCATCAGACGCCTTCCGTTGATCGGATCGGTGGTGCGGAATAGCCCCGTGAAGAAGCCGGGCTCGTCGTAGATGTTGGGGCTGATACCGAAGTTCAGCGCCCCCATTCCCTCCTCCATCGGGCGGGAGATCTCCCACGTGTCGACTTCCTCGAAGCTCTCGGTCTCGAGGATCGTCACCTCCTCCGTCATGATGTACAGTAGGTCGCCGTCGGGCGAAAACATCATCTGGCTGAACTCGCGTTCCACGCCGCCCGGCCAGGGGATATCACGCATGACCTCGCGCGTCTCGAGGTTGTACTGCTGCAACACCGGCGGTCCGATCTCGAAGCGATCAATGAGCTTCGTATCGGTACTGGTGTGCAGAATGAGGTACTCCTCGCTGGGATGGATGGCGACTCGCCAGATCCGCACCTTCGAGTTGTCGTGGCTCAGCGAGTGGGCGTCGATCGACTCACGGCTGGCGACATCGAAGATCTCGATGTACTCGAAGTCCGCGCTAGTGGAATAGAGCCGCTGGCGATCGAGCGTCAGCTGCAGGTTACGAGGGATCCCCGCAGTGGTTTCGATTCGGTCGACGACCGCCATCGTGGCCTCGTCGATGACCGTGATCGCGTGATCGTAGGTACCGACGTACATCGTCGCCTGGCCACCGGTGGGATGCTGCTGGGCTGTCGCGCCGCCGAGCAAGAAGCCCAGAACAAGCAGCGTGACGGCGGCCGAAACGACCACGCGCCGGCCGGGGCCAGATCCAAAGACCGGGATCGAGCTCACGGGAAGATCAGGTCGATCTTGCGCCAATCCTTCTGTGCCGCGGCGCAGGTCTTTGTCCAGTCGGGCGTGTAGTTGAGCTGGTCGGGTACCTGTGCCGGCCAGAAGCAGCCCAGGTAGCAATCGAACAGGTCGCGCTCCACTGGCGAACAGAGGCCGGCGGTCCCTCCGCTGCTGTCGACTTCCCAACCGGGCTGGAACACCAGCGAGCAGCCGAGCGGAATGTGTGGCTCGTCGGGTTGCTGCGGGACAGCTTGCCCTTGCTGCGGGTCGCTCAAGGCCACCACGTCGCGTGCCAGGTGCTGCTCGATGCGCCCGGCCTTCTGGTTGACTGGCTTCAGGTGCTTCATTGGTCCCTACCTTCGAAGATGGCGAGGTAGCCAGGATTGTGCTCGGCTATTTCACCATAGACGCGCAAACAGGTGTCGGTCCAGGCGCGGATCCAGTCGCAATAGTGGAGGTTCGGTCCGCGGGTAGTCCCGTAGCGGGTGTGCGCCTCGTGGTAACAGCCCCCGGCGCATAGGGGTCGTGCCCAGCATTTCTGGCAATCGGTCTTGTCGTCGACGTGATGAGTCTCGAGGAAGTGCAGCTGCTGGCTGCGATCGATGCCGGCCTCGACGGTGCCGAGCTTATGCTCATCGGATCCCGCGAAACGGTGGCAGAGCGCGACGTCGCCGCCGGTAGCCACGCCGAGCAGCCCGAGCCCGGCGCCACAAGGATAGGCCTTGCTTATGCCTTTGTGAATTTCCTCGATAGTGTCCTTGACGTTCGAGAAGCCATGGTGGCGGTTGTCGAGAGCCGCCTCCAGGAACTCCTCAGCGAGCTCGCTGAAGCCGGACATCATCTTGTCGAAGCCGTCGTCGCCGATCGTCCAGTCTCGACCCCAGGACGTGGTGACGGGGGCGAATCCCACTTCGCTGAAGCCGATATCGTCGCGCAGGTGATGATAGATACGCTTCACGTCTAAGTTGTTCTTGGTCAGCGTGACCCTGGCACCGATCGGCCGCGTCGTATGACGCTTCAGCAGCTCACGCACCTTGGGCACGATGATGTCGTAGGTACCGCCACCCCCCTTGAAGACGCGAAGCTCGTCCTGCATCTCCTTGGGCCCGTCGATCGACACAGTGACACCGATCTCGTTTTCGGTGAGCCACTCGATAATGTCGGGCCGCAATAGGGTGGCGTTGGTGGTGAGGCTGAACTCGATGCCCTTGCCGAGCTGCTCGGCGCGCTGGCGCGCGTAGCCAACCGTCTTCTTCAAGACGGGGAAGTTCATCAGCGTCTCGCCGCCGAAGAACGTCAGGTGGACGGTCTCGATCTCGGCCGATTCCCCCATCATGAAGTCGACGCTCTGTTGTGCCGTCTCCTCGCTCATGAACTTGGGCTGGCGACCGTTCTCGGTGTCGACGATCTTGTCCTCGCTGTACTCGTAGCAGTACCCGCAGCTCAGATTGCACTGGTTGGTGACGTTGAGGACCAGCGTGGTCAGCGGGAACGGCGTCGGCGGCATTTGCCTGGCCAGCGGCTGCGGTGGAGCGTCGGCCTCGCCGACGGCGCGTACCTGCATGAGCTCGTTGACGCTATGGTAGACGGCTTCCGGGGCGAAGCGATCGGCGAGCTGGTCGACGAGATCGGACGCCGCCATCGGCTTTTCGTCGAGACGCTCGAGGACCGCCGCTGACGTCTCGTCGAGACCGAATACCGCGGCACTGGGAACCATGTAGAGGAACTGCCGACCGGCCGCCTCGAAGGCATGGTACTCGCCCACCGACAGCGCTACTTCCGTACGCATGCTCATTCGCCCGGCTCCCATCCTCTCCAGTTGAGATAGAGCGGCACGGTTACCACAAGGTGCGATCGGCCGCGTAGCGGGTGCTCTTGTCCAATCTCGTCGTAGGCGGCCACCACCCAGACGTCGCCGATGTTATTGCGGTTGCCGACGCGCTCAGGGTTCGGTCCGTCGACCGCGGGGGTGAAGAGGCCGTTGTCGTCGAGAGTGCCGACGTACTCCAGGTCCTCGTCGTTGAACGTCGCGGAGTACTCCTCGAGGCTCCAGTCTACCTCGACGACGCCCAGGTCGAGGTCGTCTGCTGTTCCGGGCTCACCGTCAGGCCCGTTGGAAGTGCCGAAGGCCTCGAACTGCGCCAGTTGCTTGGGCGCGACCTCGCCGCCGAGACGCGCCATGCCCCATTCGGGCGAGACGCGGATGGAGTCGACCTGTTCGTACACCACCAGGCCTTCCGGTCGGCCTATGTCGCGCACGAAGACATCGCGCGTGCCGACCGCGGCGTCGTCGGCAGCGCTAGCGCGAACGCGAATCGCGCTGTCGCTCGCCTCGATTACCTCGGTAATCTCGACCCCTGGGCCGAGATCGATATCCGCTGTGGTCACATCGGCCGGCAGACTGGCACCGAAGATCGTTACTTCGCTGGACTCGCCGTCGCTGCGGAGCGCTACTGGGTAGACGCCCGCGATCAACGGAACGTCAGCGCGGTACAGGGTCACGTCGATGCCGATCTCGTCGTACGCGCCGGTGAACCAGCGGCCTTCCATCGTGCGCCAGTCGCGCTCGACGAACATCACCTCACGTAGAGACCCCATGAGGTTGCCTTCAGTGCTCGAGCGGCCGCGCCACTGGAAGCCGGTATAGACGACGGCCCGGCCGCTGCGTCGCCTGGTGGTCCCGGTGCGCGGGTTGGTAAGCGCTGCCTCGGTGCGGAACTGGCTGTCGCTGTCGTTCACCACGCTGATCTCGACGGTGCCATAGACCGGACCACGACCCGGCGAATGGCCGGCAACCGCCCAGCGACCGGCGAGACGCGCCGGTCGACGGTTCGCCGACCATGCCGACCACTCGGGAGTGTCGAGCGGGAAGGCCTCGGAGAGGTGCGCGATCGCCTTGTCCATCGGATGTCCGGAGTCGGCGTCGTCTGCGGCGGGGCCAGATCGCTGCGTACGCCGGAACGCTTGAAAGTCGACGTACGGGAAGTAGCCGCGGTGCATGGCGATAAGCAGCCCCCACTCGTCCTTGGTGCGGCGCTCGGTGATCACCCGGCCCATCGAATGGCATTGGATGCAGGTTGTCTCGGTGTCGTCGTCGGCGGTGTAGTCGTGGTCGATTAGCCGCCGCTCAGCCTCGAAGGCGCCCGGTTTGGCCTCTTCGGGAGCCAGCCCGTGGTTGTCGGACAGGTAGCGCACGATGTCGCGGGCCGTGGCGGGGTCGAGCTCGACGTCGTTGAGCATCACCATGCGGCGAAGCGTTTGTTGCCAACCCTCCGGCGACTTGCGGATGTACGAGATCCGCGTCATGCGCCCGTCGTCATCAACGGCGTGACAGGAGCTGCAGTTCGACACGGTGGCCGCGTCGCTCACCGGGATGCCGGAAGCTGCGTCGTCGTCGGCCGCGCTCGCAGTGCTGTCGGACTGTGGGGCGGATGCGGCGCTCGAAGTAGGTAGGACGGCGAGCGCGACGCCAATGAGGGCTACAAGCGAAACCAAGAGTAGGATTCGCGCCGGCGGAGAAGCGGTCCCTCGGATCATCGAGTCCTCAGTCAGGCGGCGAAAGGTCAGTCGGGAGCAACTGTCGGAGGGTTCTATCATGCAGCGCCGTTTCTGAGGAACCCCTTGGCCAAAAGCACCGACAAAGCGCCGATAAAGTCGGGCAGCGGAACCGCCGGGTAGAGCGCGTTGTAGGCGGCGAAGAGTTCGGGTACCTGTTGGTGATCTGGCGCCAGCGCCATCAACCGTGGCACGTCGACGCCGCGGAGGAACCGGAGTCCGCCGGGAAGGGCGGGTGTTGCCAGGCGCTGTTCCATGACCACACGCCGATCGCTGATCGCGGGCTCGTCGATCACCCGCACGGCCGGCTCGGCGATCAACTGGATCGACGCGCCTGCTCTGAGCGCCTCGAACGCCGCCAGCACTTCGTGATCGTGGCGCAGTGTGTCGATGTCGTCGGTTGCCGTCTGCGGATCTTCGCCGAAGGAGCGGCCGGTCCAAAACGGGTGCTGATGGTCTTCCGCCACCGCGCTGAAGAACCGCGAGGCCTGCGAACGGAAGCTGTCGTACATCTGGCGCTCGCGATCGGCAAAGAGCGTGGCGGCTGCTTCTTGCATCGCCGGTACGCGCGCCCAGGTGTTGGTAACGATCGCCGCCATCCAGCCCGACGCCAGAGCCTTCTTGACCCCGAACGACGACAGCGGATCGATGCACGAGGCGGCGTCGCCGAGCAGCAGGAAACGTTTGCCGCATACCCGCTCGGCACAGTACCAGGAGGCGTCGCAACCCCAGGGCTCGCTGTCGAGGTTGGCGCCGTCGAGCAGCCGCTTGAATGCCGAGGTGCGCTCTAGCGCGGTCAGGTAGCGCTGTTTCACCGAGCCGCGCGACAGCTCTGACACCTGCGGATCGAGCATGCAGGTGAAGTAGCGGAGGCCAGAGTCGACGGGAACCGACCATGCCCAGCCTTCGGCAAACGACTCCACCAGGGTGTGGGTGTCGTCGGCGAGGTCCCAGGGATCCTTGCGCCGCCAGGTACCGATCAACGCCACCGTGCGCGACGGCGCGAGCTCCGGATGCCAGCCCAGGGATCGGGCGACCACGCCCTGTCGCCCCGATGCATCGAGCACGTAGCGCGCCGATACTTCGCCCTCACCGCCCTCCGTAGCGTAGAGGGCTCGTGCGGGCTCGATCTCGACTGCGACTTCGACCACGTTGGCGTTGCGAATTACGGTCGCGCCGGCGGTTTCCGCCGCGGCGAGCAGCAAGCCATCAAACTCCGCGTGCCGCACCTGGTAACCGGTCTCACCTCCGGCAAAGCGCTCGCAGCGGGGCGCGCCGCCGCCCCACCAGACCGTGTTGCCGGTCGAACGAACGAAACCCGCCATGTCGACGGCGTCGAGCACGCCGATCTCACGCAATAGCTTGCGAACGCTGGGCGGCAACGACACCGCCAGGCTGCGCTCCGGGTCCTCGCGACGGGTCATCACCACGACGTCGTACCCCCAGAGCGCCAGCAGCCGGCCGGCGGCGGCTCCCGCCGGCCCGCCGCCGACGATGGCCACGTCGTACACGCGCCCGTCGCGGGTTACCACCGGATCGCCGCCGATGCCCCGTGCCCGTCGATCGAATCAGCGACCGGCACAGCCGCTTCAGACGGTTTCGGGAGTGCGGGGGGGCGGCGCGCCACTGGCTCTCAGGATGATGAAGGCACCGGTGGCGAGCAGGGCCGCGAAAACAAACGAGACACCAGGGAAGCTCACCATTGCGTCGGGCGCCGTGAAACGGCGAAACAGTTGCGTCATCAATAGCGGCCCGATAATGGCGGAGACACTGAACAGGCTCGCCACCGCTCCTTGCAGCTCACCCTGCGCATCCGCTGGGACACGCTGCGACAACAGGGACTGGGTCGAGGGCATCACCAGGGCGCCGAGCAGCCAGGTGATCTGAAGCGCGAACATCATCCAGCCGTGTGACGCGAAGGCATAGCCGACGAACCCCACGCCGCCGACGATCAAACCGAGCGAAGCGGTGAGATGCTCGCCCAACTTTGGAACCACGATGCGCGGCAGCGTGCTCTGGCCAATCACCATGATGATCCCGAAGGACGCCAGTGAGGCGCCGATCATGGCCTCCGACCAGCCGAACTTGAGCATCGTGTAGTAGGTCCAGATGCTCGGCATCACCTGGTGTGCGACCTGCCACAGAAAGAGCGCCGCCAGCATGCCAAGCACCGCCGGATAGCGTCGAATCTGCAGCAAAGTACCGACCGGGTTAGCGCGCCGCCATTTGAACTGGCGCCGCTTGTCGTCGGCAAGCGTTTCCGGCAGCACGAACATACCGTAGACGAAGTTGGCCAAGCTCAGCCCGGCGGCGACGAAGAACGGAGCTCGCGGGCCGTAGGCACCCAGCAGGCCACCGATTGCCGGGCCGAGAATGAACCCGGCACCGAAAGCGGCACCAATCATGCCGAAGTTCTGTGCCCGCTTCTCCGGTGGACTGATGTCGGTGATGTACGCGTAGGCGGTGGTAAACGAGGCTCCCGCGATTCCCGCCAGCGCACGTCCGACGAACAGCCAGGCAATCGTCGGCGCCATGGCCATCACCAGGTAGTCGATGCCGAGGGAGGCAACCGAGTACAGCAATATGGGTCGCCGCCCGAATCGATCGCTCAGGTTGCCGAGGATCGGAGCGCACACGAACTGCATCATGGCGTAGGAGAACGCCAACCAGCCGCCGAAGATGGAGGCGCGGCTCAGCCCTTCCCCGGTCAGCTCCATGATGAGCTCCGGGGTGACCGGGATGATGATCCCCAGTCCGACGGTATCCATCAGCACGGTCAGCAGCACGAAGACGAGCGCCAGTTTTCCAGGAGCTCGAGGGGACATGACCGCCCTTTCCGTCGGTTGGGACCGACCTCTATGAGGTTGGCCAGCACGCCGAGCACCGACCACGTTGGCCTACTCTGCCATGTGTCGCCGTTGAGTGTCCCGCGACCGACCAGGCTCGCCCGGGTCTTGTAAGGTGGCGGCAATGATTGATCGAGCCGCGCGCTGCGTACCCGACACCCTGGTGGAAGACTACGCTCGCGATGGCGCCGTCGCGGTGCGCGGGCTGTTCTGCGTTGATGAGATCGAGCTATTGCGCGAAGGCATCGACTCCAACATCGTCTCGCCGAGCCCACGCTCGATCGTCGCCAGCCGGCCCGATGATCCCGGTTGGTTCATGGAGGACTTCTGCAACTGGCAGGACAACGCCGCATATCGCCGTTTCATCGAGGAGACAGCGCTCGCTTCCGCCGCGGCGCGGCTGATGCAATCGCGCCAGGTGCGCCTCTTCCACGATCACATGCTGGTGAAAGAGCCCGGCACTGCGCAACGCACTGCGTGGCACCAGGATCAGCCCTTCTACAACGTTGACGGGCGCCAGAACGTCAGCTTCTGGATTCCCGTCGATCAGGTTCCCGAGGAGTGGACGCTCGAGTTCGTGGCCGGCTCCCACACGGGCCCTTGGCTCATGCCGCGCACTTTCATGACGGAGGAGGCCCGGTGGTTCCCCGCCGGCTCGCTCGAAGAGGCCCCCGACATCGAGGCCGATCGCGACGCCCACCGGATCCTCCGTTGGGCCATCGAGCCCGGCGATGCGGTTGCCTTCCACATGCTGACGTTGCATGGGGCGGCTGGCGTGCGAGGAACACAACGACGACGTGTGTTCTCCGTGCGCCTGTTGGGCGACGATATGGTCCACGCACCGCGGCCGTGGAAGACGTCGCCCGAGTTCCCCGGCATTGACGAGGAGCTGCCCGCGGGTAGCCCGATGGACCACCCGCTCTTCCCGGTGCTGGCGCAAAGTTAGCGCCCCGGCGCCCCGGCCAGGGGGTCGTTCATGGCGCCGGGCCGCCTACTGCCGATAGAATGCTCGCGGCATGGAGGACACTAACTCCCCAAGGAGAACGGAATGAACAAGCGCGTCCTTACCTGGTGCATTGCTGCCGCGATCGCGGTGTCGCTGGGCTGGATCTACCTGGATGAGGAAGGCACGCTGGTCGATCCGCCGATGCGGTCGATTGGTGCGCTCGAGTTCGCCGACGGCGTACTCTTCGCTGTCGACTCGGTCGGCGGCACGCTCTACGCGCTGGAGGTCGGCAGCGCTGGCACGGCGCCGGATGAATTCCAAGCGGTAAGCAGCCTCGACGCCAAGATTGCCGAGATGCTCGGGACCACGTCGTCCGAGATCTTCGTCAAGGACATGGCGGCCGACAGCAAGTCGGGGGTTGCGTATCTGTCGATCATGCGGGGTAGCGGCAACGACGCGGCGCCCGCGTTGATGAAGGTCACGCCAGACGGACAGGTGCACCACGTCGACCTGGCGCAGGTGGCTTATACGAGGCACGACCTGACGAACGCCCCGGACGACGACCCGAGCGAGCGTCGAAACCCGCGCTCGATGACGATCACCGACATCGAATTGCTCGGCGACGAGCTGTTCGTGGCGGGTCTGTCGAACGAGGAGTTCGCTTCCTCAATGCGGCGGGTTCCTTGGCCGTTCGAATCTGCTTCCGACATCACCGGGCTCGAGATCTACCATGGTGCGCACGCAGCGTACGAGACTCACGCGCCGATCTACACATTCCTGCCGCTTGAGCTGGACGGCGAGCAACACGTGCTCGCCGGTTATCTGTGCACGCCGCTGGCGACTTTCTCGGTCGAGGAGATGCGCGGCGCCGACCGCATGCGCGGTAAGACGATCGCCGAGCTCGGCTTTGGCAACGTGCCGATCGACATGGTGTTGCTCGAACAGAATGGCGAGGAGTACGTTCTGTTGACCAACTCCCGTCGCGGCACGATGAAGATCCCGATGAGCGACATCCGCGCGGCGCAGAGCAAGCCGAGCATCGAGCAAGAGGTCGGCCCGCGCACCGGCGTCGACTACGAGGGTGCGCCGCTGGGACTGGTGGTGCAGATCGACAAGCTGCGCGCCGACACGTTGCTGATCCTCGAGCGCATGCCCGAGAACGGAGCGTTGAGGCTGTCCGCGCGTCCCTCCGAGTGGATCTAAGCTGAACAAGATTCGGCTGGCCGCGGCCGCGACGTCGATCGCGGCCGCGGCGCTAGCCGGATGCGCGGATCCGATTACCGGCAGGCCTGAGTTGCGCTTCGTCGGTGATTCCGAGACCGGTTGGCATGTAGAGCTGACCGGAGCCGGCGCCGGCCAGCCGAACCTGGCGATCTACACGGGTTCGCCCGAGCAACTCGACGCCAATCGGCAACCGGTCGTCGGCGGGGTGACGGTGGATCGTGGTGTGGCGCGTTGGCGCCCTCGCTACCCACTCGGCGCTGGCCAGACCTACACTGCCGTTTGGTCGCGCGATGCCGCCGAGCCGCTGGTGCGCTCGTTTACCGCGCCGCGTCGCGACCGTACGGCCACGACGACGGTAAGCGCCGTGTATCCGGACGCGGAGGCGGTTCCAGAGAACCTTTTGCGTCTGTACGTGCAGTTCTCCGCGCCGATGAGTCGCGGCCGAGCGCGCGAGTTCCTCGAGCTGCTGGACGCCGAGGGCAACGCTGTCAGCGGGGCTTTCGTTGTTCCCGAGCAAGAGCTCTGGAGTCCCGATGGCGACCGCCTGACGCTGTTCTTCGACCCGGGGCGCATCAAGCAGGACGTCGGGCCGAACCTCGCCATGGGCGCCCCGTTGCGCGCCGGGCGGACGATTACCCTACGCGTTTCTGCCGACTGGCCCGACGGCGACAGCGCACCCCTTGCCGAGGGTTTTGATCGCACTTGGATCGTCGGTCCGGCGGATCGATCTCGTCCCGAGCCCGGCGGCTGGACTCTATCCGCCCCCGCGTCGCCTGGGGCGCCGGTCGAGCTCTGGCTCCCTGAACCACTCGATCACGCGCTGCTCGAGCGCCTCATCACCGTCGAGTCATCGAGTGGGGAGCAGGTGCACGGTCGGTCGCTGGTGTCCGACGGGGATCGACGCTGGGGGTTCACGCCCGACGAGCCGTGGTCGCCGGGTGCCTACGTCCTCCGTGTGGACCCGGCTCTGGAGGACCTAGCCGGCAACAGCCTGTCGCGGCTATTCGACCAGCCTTTCGATACGGAGCGCGTCGGAACGCCAACCATCGCGCCGGTGCAGCTGCCTTTCGAGGTCGACGCTGGCGCTCGCTAGGGGAGCTTCTGCGTGTAAGGTTGGCGTTCGCGAGCGCGGGTAACCGACGATCTTCCCTGAGATCGCCCCGGGATCGATACAGCGTGCTGATCCGCGACACCGACGATTGGAGCAGCGATGGAGAGCCGCCAGTCAGACCTCCACACACGCTCGTTGCAGGACCCGGCCGAGTTCTGGGCCGAGGCCGCCGAGGACATTCACTGGTATCGCCGCTGGGATCGCGTGCTAGATGACTCCAACCCGCCCTTCTACCGATGGTTTCCCGGCGCTCTAGTCAACACGTGCTACAATGCCGTCGATCGGCACGTCGAGTCGGGGCGCGCCGAGCAGCTGGCGCTGGTGCACGACAGCCCAGTCACGGGTACCACCACGAGTCTGACCTATGCCGAGCTCCAGGATCGGGTAGCCAGGTTTGCCGGGGCGCTGGCGGCGCGTGGGGTCGAGAAGGGCGACCGCGTGATTATCTACATGCCGGCCGTTCCGGAGGCAATCATCGCGATGCTGGCGTGCGGACGTATCGGCGCGATCCACTCGGTCGTATTCGGGGGCTTCGCGTCGAACGAGCTCGCCACTCGCATCGACGACGCCAAACCCAAGGTGATCGTGTCAGCCTCGTGCGGCATCGAGGTCGAGCGCGTAATCGAATACAAGCCGCTCCTCGATAGTGCGATCGAGACAGCATCGTTCAAGCCTGAGTGCTGCATCATCCTGCAGCGCCCACAGGCCTTGGCAACGATGGTGAATGGCCGCGACGTCGATTGGCGGGAGGTGGCCGATGCGGAGCCCGTCGATTGTCTGCCGGTCGCGGCCACCGATCCGCTGTACATCCTCTATACGTCGGGAACCACGGGTGTTCCGAAGGGCGTGGTGCGCGACCATGGAGGCCACTTAGTGGCCCTCAAGTGGACGATGAAGAACGTTTACGATGTCGACCCCGGCGACGTGTACTGGGCTGCCTCCGACGTCGGCTGGATCGTCGGACACTCCTACATTGTCTATGCGCCTTTGTTTCATGGCTGCACCACCGTGCTGTACGAAGGCAAGCCGGTAGGCACGCCGGATCCCGGCGCATTCTGGCGGGTCATCTCCGACCACAAGGTCAACGTGATGTTCACGGCGCCCACTGCATTTCGGGCCATCAAGCGCGAGGATCCGGAGGGCGAGTTCATGCAGCGTTACGACCTGAGCCGTTTCCGGGCTCTGTTCCTCGCCGGCGAGCGCTGCGATGCCGACACCCTCGAGTGGGCGCAACGGCAGCTCGGCGTCCAGGTGGTCGATCACTGGTGGCAGACGGAGACCAGCTGGGCGATCGGTGCCAACTGTGCTGGGTTAGGTGATCTGCCCGTCAAACCGGGCTCGTGCGGCCTGGCCGTCCCCGGCTACGACGTGCGGGTGCTCGACGACGCCGGCAACGAGGTCGCAGCCGGCAAGAGCGGCAGCATCGCCATCAAGACGCCGTTGCCGCCCGGCTGCCTACCCACCCTGTGGAACAACGACGACGGTTTCGTCGACACGTACCTCAGTGCCTTTCCCGGTTACTACTCCACCGCCGACGCAGGTTTCAAGGACGAGGACGGCTATTTGTGGATCATGAGCCGCACCGACGACATCATCAACGTTGCCGGCCATCGGCTCTCGACCGGCGGTATGGAGGAAGTTCTCGCCGCGCACCAGGACGTAGCCGAGTGCGCGGTGATGGGCGTGCCCGATGCCATCAAGGGCGAGATCCCTGTCGGAATGA
Source organism: Acidobacteriota bacterium (assembly GCA_965205505.1). Classification (GTDB taxonomy): domain Bacteria; phylum Acidobacteriota; class UBA890; order UBA890; family WLXD01; genus DASCOT01. The sequence goes on along the minus strand of CBDBHB010000007.1, from coordinate 685,225 downwards.
TCGTGCTCAAGGCGAACGTCGAGCGGGCCAATGACGAGATCATCGGCGAGCTCGTGCAAATGATCCGCTCGCAGATCGGACCGGTGGCCTCGTTCAAGGTCGCAACGATCGTCCGGCGTCTTCCCAAGACTCGCTCCGGCAAGATCCTGCGCGGCACGATGCGCAAGATCGCTGCTGGTGAGGAGTTCAAGATACCGGCTACGATCGATGAGCCGGCGATCCTGAATGAGATCGCCGATGCCCTCGGTCGGCTCGGATACCCGGTCAGCTGACCACGGCCTGCTGGACCACAGTTCTCGAGAGGGAGATCCATGAAGCTGAGCCTGGCTCCGTTCCGTTCGCGTCCAAGCTGCCTTTCGTTCGCCTTTGCCGCCCTCGGCGCCCTGATCGTCGCGGCGTCGGTGGCGAGCGCCCAACAAGGCTCGGCCGGCGGTGATGACGGCTTGCCATTGGAGCCCGCCGGCAAGCTCGAGTTCACCACGAACGAGGGAACGTGGTTGTCGCTCGACGTGTTCCCCGACGGACAGTCTCTGGTGTTCGACCTGCTCGGCGACCTCTACACGCTACCGATCGGTGGCGGCACAGCGACGCGGATCACCGAAGGAATGGGTTTCGACAGCCAGCCGCGTGTGTCGCCGGACGGCCAGTGGCTCGCCTTCATCAGCGACCGCGACGGCAGCAACAACCTGTGGATCGCCCGCGCCGATGGCACGGACCCACGCAAGCTGTCGTCGGAGCGCCGAGCGGCAATGATCTCGCCGGCGTGGACGCCCGATAGTCAATACGTGATCGTAACGCGGCGCGATGCGCGATCCGAGCTGCGCATGTATCACGTCAACGGCGGCTCGGGCCTGACCCTGGGGAAGCCGAGGCAACCTAGCGAAGCGACCCCTGGTCCCGGTCGCGGCCCGACGGGGCCAACGCAATTGGGAGCGGCGATGTCGCCTGACGGTCGCTATCTGTACTTCTCCCAATCCGGTACCCGTAGCGCCGCGAACTTCCCGAGCTGGCAGATCGGGCGCATGGACATGCGCAGCGGCGACGTCGATGTGCTGACCCAGGCGGAGTACAGCGCCGTGCGGCCGGCGCTGTCGCCCGATGGAAGTCAACTCGTATACGCCACGCGCTACGAAACCCGCACCGGGCTGCGGATTCGGAATCTCGAATCGGGCGCCGATCGCTGGTTGATCTGGCCGGTGCAGCGCGACGAGATCGAGAGCGGCGGCGCGCCGAGCCGCGACACATTCCCGAGCTACGCGTTTACCCCTGATGGCGAATCGGTCGTCGTGACCGCCGGCGGCAAGCTGTGGCGCGTGAGTGTCTCCGACGGAGCCCCCTCGGTCATTCCGTTCACTGCCGACGTCGCCCTCGACATCGGCCCCGAGCTGGAGTTCCCCTACCGATTGGAGCAGGGGCCGGTGCGCGCTCGGCTCATCCAGGACCCGCAACAGTCGCCCGACGGCCAGCGGATCGCGATGTCGGTGCTCACCAAGATCTACGTGCTGGATTCTGCCACCGCCGCCCCGCGACGGTTGACGGCCGGCGATGCCTGGGAGTTCAAGCCCGCCTGGTCGCCCGACGGCGAGTGGATTGCCTTCGTAACGTGGTCGATGAACGACGGCGGGCAAATCTGGCGCATGCGCGCCGACGGCAGCGGTCCCCCTCAGCAGCTCAGCGAGCACCCGGCCTTCTACACCGACATCGCTTACTCGCTTGACGGGACCCGCATCGTCGGCCTACGCGGCAACGAGTACGTGCGCCACCAGACCTTCAGCGAGTTCGGCGGTCTGCGCCTGCCGCTGGATCTCGTCTGGCTACCGGCCGAGGGCGGCAATGTGGAGCTGGTAGTGCCGGCGCGCGGTGTCGGCGCGCCACATTTCTCCAGCGATCCGGAGCGCATCTTCGTCTACTCCGACGACGGACTGATCTCGCTTCGATACGACGGTACTGACCGGCGGGTACATCTGAAGGTCACCGGCCCGTCTCGAGGTCCGCGCCCTGCTGCGGCAAGCCGTGTGCTGTTGCGACCCGGCGGTGACTGGGCGCTCGCCTCGGTGAACAACCAACTCTGGGTCGTCGCCGTGCCACGGATCGCCGGCGAGCCGGAGGTTTCCGTTCGCGACGCGTCGGTGCCGGCTCAGCAGATTACCGACATCGGCGCCGACTACTTCGCATGGGCCGATGGTGGCGACACGATCACCTGGGCTATCGGCTCGACGTTCTACCGGCGTGCCTTCGATACGATCGATTTCACACCCGAGCCGATGGATGGTGACGAGGCAGACAACGATTCCGCGGGCACCGAAACCGACGCCAGCGATGAGCAGGCTGCCGGCGACGCGGACGCCGACCAGGAGCCCGACGCCGACGACGATGAGCCGCACACGCCGCGCGATGATGCGGAGCACGTCGACTCGATCGAGGTCGTCCTCGAGTTCCCGCGCGCCGTGCCGCAAGGGACGATCGTTCTGCGCGGTGGTACCGCCATCACCATGGCCGGCGACACGGTCATCGCCGACGCCGACATCGTGGTCACCGACAACCGCATCGTGGCGGTGGGGCGACGTGGGCAGGTGGAGATTCCGGATGGCGCCCGTGTGCTCGATATCGCCGGCAAGTACGTCGTGCCGGGCTTTATCGACACGCACGCACATTGGGAGTTCCGCACCCACGACGTGCTAGAGCCGCAGAACTGGAGCCTTGTCGCCAACCTTGCCTACGGCGTTACCGCTGGCCTCGACGTGCAGACCTCGACCAACGACTACCTCGCCTATCAGGATCTGGTGGAAACCGGGCAATCGCTGGGCCAGCGCGCGTTGATGACCGGCGTCGGTATCTTCTCCGCCAACGACTTCCAGAGCTACGAGGCGACGCTCGACTACTTGCGCCGCTACACGCGCCATTACCGCACCAGGAACATCAAGTCCTACATGGTCGGTAATCGAAAGCAGCGACAGTGGGTGGTGAAAGCGTCGAAGGAGCTCGGGCTCATTCCCACGACCGAGGGCGGACGTAACCTGGCCCTCGACATCACTCACGCCATCGACGGCATGCACGGTAACGAGCACACGCTCCCCGTCACGCCGCTGTTCAAAGACGTCGTGGAGCTCTTCGCGCGGACGCTGACGGCCTACACACCTACGCTGCTAGTGCAGTACGGCGGAACGATCGCCGAAGAGTATTTCTACTCGCGGACCGAGGTACACGACGACCCGAAGCTCAATCGCTTCTACCCGCACAACCGCCTCGACGAGATGTCACGCCGCCGTCGTGGCTGGATTCGCGACGACGAGTTCAACTTCGATGAGGCGGCGGCCGACGCCGCCAAGATCCAGCGTGCCGGTGGCCTGGTCGGCGTCGGCGGCCACGGTCAGCTTCAGGGGCTCGGCTATCACTGGGAGATGTGGGCGCTCGCCATGGGTGGCATGACGGCGCGCGAGGTGCTGCAGGCGGCGACTATCGACGGCGCTCGCATCATCGGCATCGAACAGGACCTCGGCAGCCTCGAAGCTGGCAAGTTGGCGGATCTCGTGGTGCTCGACGCCAACCCGCTCGACGACATCCACAACACCAACACGGTGCATTGGGTTATGAAGAACGGCGAGCTATATGACGGCGACACGCTGAATCAGCTGTGGCCGGTGGAAAAGGAGCTGCCGCGCTTCTGGTGGTGGGACGCCGAGCCAGAGGATGCGGGGGTCACGAGTCCGGATTGAGGGAGGCAGGTTCACTTGAACTCGGCCATCTCCCAGAACGAGAAGATCTCCTCGTAGAACAACTCCGCCTGGGCGCTGCCGCCCGGCCCTGCCAGCATCGCCGCCAGTAGCACTGCGCCTATCGCCATGGTCGTTAATCCTCGGTGGGTTGCGGAAGAAAGAGCGGAAGGGGCCGTGATCGCAGAGGTCTGTTTGAGTAGGCTGGTGCAAACGCTCCCCGCGTTCCGGTCGTCTAACCAACGACCGCCCCAAACCGTTCGCCGACGCCCCGCTGCGAGTCCCCGAGAGAGCCAGTGATGACCGCCATCAAGTTCGCCCTCCGTGCGCTGTCCCACACGCCCTTCGTCACCGCTGTGGCGATTCTCTCACTGGCGCTCGGTATCGGCGCCAACGCGGCGATCTTCTCGCTTTTCGATCAGCTGTTGCTCAAGTCTTTGCCGGTGCAGGAGCCGGGCACCCTGGTGAACTTCGCCAACCCGGGGCCGAAGCCCGGATCGCAGTCGTGCGGTGGCGCGGGCGACTGCGACGAGGTGTTCAGCCATCCGATGTTCAAGGATCTGGAGGCCGCTGCGACCGGCTTTTCGGGTATCGCCGCGCACATGGGCTTCGGCGCCAATCTGGCCCAGGACGGCGAGACTGTGCACGGGGCCGGGATGCTGGTGTCGGGCTCCTATTTCGGTGTGCTCGGCGTGCGGCCGGCGCTGGGTCGGCTTCTCGGCCCCGCCGACGACCAGAACATCGGCGAGCACTTCGTCGCCGTCTTGAGCCACGACTATTGGCGTAACCGCCTCGGTGGCGATCCGGGCGTGCTCAACGAGACGATCATCGCGAATGGTGTTTCGATGACGATCGTCGGCGTCGCGCAGGAGGGGTTTCGCGGCACGACGTTCGGCAGCGAGCCCGACGTGTTCATCCGCAACGCCATGTTTCCGACCTGGCCGGGATTCGAAAGTCGCCGCGGCTACTGGGCATACCTGTTCGGTCGCCTCGAGCCGGGGGTGTCGATCGAGCGCGCCGGGGCGGAGCTCAACAACGTCTACGCGGCCATCCTCAGCGACGTGGAGGCCGAGCTGCAGGAGGGCATGAGCGACGCGACGTTGGAACGATTCCGCGCCAGGGAACTGCTCTTCGAGCCGGGCCACCGGGGGCAGAGTGAATTCTACGATGATGCGCGGACGCCTCTCTTGCTGCTGTTCGGGATCACCGGCACGGTGCTGCTGATTGCCTGCGCCAACATCGCCAACCTCTTGCTGGCGCGAGGCGCCCAGCGCGACCAGGAGATCGCCATCCGCGGCTCGATTGGCGCCAGTCGCTGGCAGCTCCTGCGCCAGCTGCTGCTGGAATCGTGCCTCTTGGCGATGCTCGGCGGCATCGCCAGCCTGTTGGTCGCCCAATGGACGCTGGCGGCAATCGGGGCGGCCGTGCCCGAGGGTGGACTCTCTAGCATCACGCTCGAGCTGCGCCCAGCTGTGGTGGCGTTCGCCGCCATCCTGGCGCTTGGTACCGGCGTCATTTTCGGGCTCTACCCAGCGTTGCACAGTACCCGGTCCGATTTGTCCACGGTGTTGCGATCGAACGCCGGTCAGGCGGCCGGCGATATCGATGCGGCGCGCTTTCGTAGGTCGCTGGTCATCGCGCAGATTGCTCTGTCGACGGCGCTCCTGGTGGTCGCCGGGCTGTTCGTCAGGAGCCTGCTCAACGTCAGCCGGGTGGATCTCGGAGTGCAGACCGACAATGTCGTTACGTTCGCCATTTCGCCGGAGCTCAACGGTTACGAGCCGGAGGAGTCGAAGGCCTTGTTCCAGCGAGCCGAGGAGGCGCTGTTGGCGATACCCAGCGTGACCAGCGTGACTGCCGCGATGGTACCGATCCTGAGCGGCAACAGCTGGGGAAATAGCGTATCGGTGGAGGGTTTCGAGTGAGGCCCGGATGTCGACAACGGCGCCCGCCTGAACCGCATCGGTGCCGACTACTTCAGCACGCTCGGTATCCCCCTGATGGCGGGTCGGGAGTTCGCCACGGACGACGCCATGGACACCCCGGGAGTCGCGGTGGTGAACGAGGCTTTCGCGGAGAAATTCGGTCTGGACGGGGTACGCGCCGTGGGCAAGCGGATGTCGACGGACGGCGGCCGGAGCGCCGAGCTCGATCTCGAGATCGTCGGGGTTGTGCAGAACGCTAAGTACGCGGAGGTAAAGGAGGTGGTGCCGCCGATGTTCTTCACTCCCTATCTCCAGGACGAGAGTATTGGCAACATCACGTTCTACCTACGCTCAGCAGGTGATCCCCAGCAGGTTCTCAGCGCTATTCCCGGCGTTGTTGAGGGGTTCGACCCCAACCTGCCGGTCGAGAGGCTCATCACGCTCGAGCAGCAAGCCAACGACAGCGTTTTCCTGGACCGCTTCCTAGGGACCCTGTCGAGTGCCTTCGCGCTGCTCGCTACCCTGCTGGCCTCGGTGGGGTTGTACGGCGTTCTCGACTACACCGTTTCCCAGCGCACGCGTGAGTTCGGTATTCGCATGGCTTTGGGTGCCGACGGCAGCCGCGTGCGCGCCATGGTGTTCAAACAGCTGGGCCGGATGGCGCTCATCGGTTGCGCAGTCGGCCTGGCTGTCGCCCTGGCGCTGGGCCGGGCCGCGGAGTCGCTATTGTTCGAGCTGCAGGGTAGCGATCCGCTGGTGGTCGGCCTATCGATCGCGGTGCTCGGCGTGGTGGCACTGGTGGCGGGAGCGATCCCGGCGCTGCGGGCGGCGCGTATCGATCCGATGACCGCGCTGCGCTACGAATAGCTCGCGAATACAATGCGGCCATGAGAGCCGCTGTGTGTCACGAGTTCGGCAAGCCACTCGTCGTCGAGCAGGTCGACCTCGATCCACCGCATGCTGGAGAGGTCAAGGTAGAGCTCGCGGCCTGCGCCATCTGCCATACCGACATATACGCCATCGAGGGAGCGTGGGGCGGGCCGCTGCCGGTGATCTACGGGCACGAGGCGGCCGGCGTGGTCGAGGAAGTCGGCCCGGGCGTGACGCTCGTGGAGGTGGGTCAGCGTGTCGTGGTTACGCTGCTGCGCTCGTGTGGGCGCTGCTACTTCTGCTCCCAGGGCCTCCCGGCGCAGTGCGAGACGACATTTCCCTTGCACGAGAGAAGCCCGCTCACGACGCGCGACGAGATCTCGATCTTCCAGGGCTTTCGCACCGCCGCCTTTGCCGAGCAGGTGGTCGTGGACCAATCTCAGCTGGTCGCCATTCCAGACGACATAGCCTTCGAGAGCGCATCATTGCTGGCCTGCGGAGTCATCACCGGTCTGGGAGCGGTAACGAACACGGCCAAAGTGCCGGCGGGCAGCAGCGTCGTGGTAATCGGTGTGGGCGGCGTGGGTCTCAACAGCGTTCAGGGAGCGAGGCTCTCGGAAGCGCATCCCATCATCGCAATCGATCTCGTGGACACGAAGCTCGAGGCGGCGCAAGCGTTCGGAGCCACCCATCGCGTCAACGGCGGTGATGCCGCCGCCGCCGAGGTCGTTCGCTCCCTAACCGCGGGACGCGGTGCCGACTACGTCTTCGTGACGGTGGGCAGCGCGTCGGCCTTCGAGCAGGGGCTCAAGCTGCTGCGACGCGGCGGCACCCTGGTGGTCGTCGGCATGCCGGCCACCGGTGAGATGTCGGAGATCGAGATGGGCAATGTGGCCGACGCAGGACAGACCATCGTCGGCAGTAAGATGGGATCGGTGCAGATTCAAGTCGATGTGCCGAAGCTGGTACGTCTTTACCAGCAAGGCGAGCTGAAGCTCGACGAGCTCGTTACGGGTCGCTACCCGCTTGAAGAGATCAACGAAGCGATCGCGGCGGTGAACCGGGGCGACGCGCTGCGCAACGTCATCCTGTTCTGAGCGATCGTTGGCGCGTCGCCGCAGGACACTAGACCACCGGTCACCAGGAGCGCCCGTGTCTCCCAAGATCCACAGCATCGAGACCTTCAGCAACGAGTTCATCAGCATCGTGCGGCTGCTCGCCGACGACGGTGCGGAGGGCTGGGGTCAGCTGTCGCCCTACAACGCCGATATTGCTGCGCGGGTAGTACACCGCCAGGTCGCGCCCTACGCGCTCGGTGAGGATGTTGGCGACATCGATGCGTTGCTCGACCGCATTGTCGAGATCGAGTTCAAGTTCCCCGGCTCATACGTGCGCCGGGCGTTGACCGGTCTCGACACGGCGCTGTGGGATCTGCGCGGCAAGCGCGAGGGTAAGAGCGTGTGTGAGCTTCTCGGCGGCACGCCGCGCCCGTTGGCTGTGTATGGCGCCAGCATGCGCCGCGACATCACACCCGAGGACGAAGCCCAGCGCCTGGTGAGGCTGCGCGACCAACATGGCTTCAACGCCTTCAAGATCCGCATTGGCAAGGAGTGCGGTCACGACGAGGACGAGTGGCCGGGTCGTACCGAGGCGGTCGTATCGCAGGTACGGAACGCGCTCGGTAACGACGTCTCCCTGCTGGTCGACGCCAACTGCGCCTACACCCCCAAGAAGGCCATCGAGGTTGGCCGCATGCTCGCCGACCACGGCGTGTGCCACTACGAGGAACCCTGCCCGTATTGGGAGTTCGAGTGGACCGCCGAGGTGACCCGCGCCACCGAGGTGCCGGTTGCCGGGGGCGAGCAAGACTGCTCCGTCTCGCAGTGGCGCCGCATCCTGGAGGCGCGCGCTTTCAACATCGTGCAGCCCGACGTCTGCTATCTAGGCGGCCTCACCCGAACCCTGCGGGTGGCGGCGATGGCCAACGAGGCCGGGGTGCCCTGCGTCCCGCACTCGGCCAACCTGTCGATGGTCACGGTGTTTACGCTCCACATGATGGGAGCCATCGAGAACGCCGGGCCGTACGTGGAATTCTCCATCGAGCCGACCGAGTACTACCCGTGGCAGGAAGGCCTCTATACGCCAGCACTGGAGGCAGTCGACGGTATGGTGCAGATCCCCGACGGCCCGGGTTGGGGTGTCGAGATCAACCCCGAGTGGCTCGCCGGCGCCGAGCGTCAGATCAGCGAGCTGGATTAAAAACGTGTGGGCCGACAACCCGTCGGTGCCACGGATCTAAGGAGAACAGCATGAGGTCGATACGCGTTCCCGTCATGCCAGTTGCCGTCGTCGTGACGGCCTTACTCTTGGCAGCTCCGAGCGTTGGAGAAGGCCAGGAGAACGGACCCATGCGGTTGCGCCTCCCGGACCCTGGCGAGGTGGACGCGGTGTTCGCGCGGTTCGATGCGCCTGGGTCGGTGGGGTGTGCCCTGGGTGTGGCTCATCAAGGCCAGCTCATCTACAAGAAGGGCTACGGGTACGCCAATCTCGATTGGGATATCCCGATGAGCCCGACGACCGTCATCTACGTCGGCTCCATCTCCAAGCAGTTCACCGCTGCGGCGATCGCGCTGCTGGCTCACGAGGGTAAGCTCGACCTCGACGACGACGTCCGCGAACACCTGCCGAAGATGCCCCACCGCGAGCCGCCGGTAACCATACGTCAGCTGGTGCACCACACCAGCGGCGTGCCCGACATGTACCGGGTGATGCGCGAGAACGGGCTCACGACGTGGGACCTGTTCAGTCGGGAGAAGGCCTTGGAGCTACTCTCGCGCCAGGAGCTCGACTTCCCGCCCGGCCACCAATACCAATACTCCAACGGCGGTTACTTTCTGTTGTCGATGATCGTGCAGCGGGCCAGTGGCAAGAGCCTGCGTGAGTACACCCGCGAGAAGATCTTCGAGCCGCTCGGTATGCACGACACGCACTTTCACGACGACCCGGTGCACGTGGTCAAGAACCGCGCCATGAGTTACATGCCGTCGCCGGATGCGGGCGACGAAGGCGCGAACCGTTACATCCAAAGCTACCAAGGGAACTTCGCGCTTCCCGGCGCTGGAGGTCTGTACACCACGGTTGAGGACTTCGTGCGTTGGGACCGCAACTTCCTCGACAACCGCTTGGGCGGGCCAGACTTCATGGAAGTCATGCACGGCAAGGGCGTGCTCAACAGCGGCGAGCGCCTCGACTACGCGTTCGCGATTCGAGAAGACGAGCATCGCGGTCTCCGAACTCTCGGCCACGGCGGATCGTTCATGGGGTTCAAGGCGCACTACGTTCGCTTTGCCGACCAGCAGCTCTCCTTCTGGGTGATGTGCAACATGGGCGAGATCGTGCCCGAGGATTTCGCACTGCAGGTGGCCGATGTCTATCTGGCGCACCCGGTGTCGGAGAATTCCGCGCCGCCAGCGCACGTCAACGTGGCGCAGGTTGGCTGGTCGACCTCGGAGGTTGGCGAGCGGCGCTCAAACAGAATCATCGGCGGCGAGTCGATTCCCGACGACGACTTGCACGTCGGCTTTTGGGAGCTCGCGCCGCGGGCGATTTACGCCGGTCACGCTCACCCGGTACCGGAGTTCTACGTCGTCGTCGACGGGCAGGCCGAGTGGACCCTCGGCAATGACACCTTCCTCGCCGCGCCGGGCGAGGTGATCTACATCGCCCCGAATACGATGCACCGGATGGTGAACCTGACAGACGATATAGTGCGGGCGATCTGGGGCCGCTGGGCTCCGAACGGCGACCGCAGCGTGTACGAGGGCGAGTCTCGATACGTGGAGCCGATTCCGGAACAACCGCCGGAGGCGGTGTTGTTCACCGAGCCTGGCAGGCCCGCCCCACTTCCACCACGGCCTGCCGGGCAGTAAGACTGCGCTCAGGCTGCCTGCGGCACGCGACGGTGACCGCCTGCCGTGGGCGATCCGTCGTTCCTTACTGTTGCCGTAGCGCCGTGATCGGGGCGACATTCGCCGCCCGTCGCGCCGGCAGGTAGGTGGCGAGCAGCGATGCGGCTGCCGGATTCCGGAGCTTCCTCGGACTGTGTGAAGAACCGCCCGCGGAACGTTTCGACGCCAAAAGTCTCCAGATAGTCGTGGGAGGCGAATTCGGCGAAAATCCGCTGTGTCGCGTCGCCCTCGGCCAGGCCCACCACCGTTATGTCGTGCGCCATCAAGCTCGCGAACGTCGTGCCAGAGGCTGTCCATCGATCGATTCCCGGGTCCCGTTCGGTTCAGTTGCGCGCTTTCCTGTTATCGAGAACGGACGCGGGGGCAAAAGGGTTTCGTGCCCAGGCCCGCGGCACCGTGTTGGCGGGTCGCGCCGTACCTGCAAGGTGCGGTGGCGGGCTCTGGCGATCGGGGACGTACCCGGTAGAATTCGGGTGGTGTATGGTTCCAGATTGGCCAGCGAGCGCGCCGGTTGTAGGGTGCTCCACCTGTTCCGCCGTAGTGTGCCGCTCCGCCGTAACCAGGCCCGCCACACTTCCACCACGGCCTGCTAGAGGTGGCATGAGGGAACTGATCTTCGCAGTACCCATCTGCGCGCTCCTGTTGCTCGGGCTTACGGTCGACGTCGGTGCGGCACGACGCCTCGCGCAAGCGCCTCCGGGTTCCAGCGAGCCGCCGGTCTCGATGACGCGCGCGCCGTCGCGGAACCCCGAGCAGCGGACGTCCTACGATGACCAGAATCAGACGATCGGACGGTTTTGCGTGCGCTGCCACAATGACGGGTCACTCACCGGCGGGCTGACCCTCGAGTCGTTCGATTCGGCGCGTGCCGACGAGCGTGCCGAGATCACCGAGAAGATGATCCGTAAGCTGCGTGCCGGCATGATGCCGCCGCCGACCGCCCGGCGGCCGGATCGAGCCGTCGTAGAGGCGCTGGTTGCGGCGCTCGAGAGCACCATCGACGAGGCCGCTGCGGCGGATCCCGAGCCCGGCCGCAGGACGTTCCAGCGGCTCAACCGCGCCGAGTACGCTGCATCGGTTCGCGATTTGCTGGGGATCGACATCGACGTTGGTGCCTTTCTGCCGCTCGATACCAAGAGCGCCAGCTTCGACAACATTGCCGACGTCCAGATGCCCTCGGCGACGCTGATGGAAGGCTACCTGCGCGCCGCTGGACACATCAGCCGCACCGCGCTGGGCGACGCCAAGGCCGACTCCGCTTCCACCGTGTACGCCATGCCGCGCACGGCGTCGCAGAAGGAGCACGTCGAGGGAACACCCTACGGTACGCGCGGCGGAATCTCCGTAATCCACAACTTCCCGGCCGACGGCAAGTACGAGTTTCGCGTCATGCCACATGTGGCACCCGAGGGGGAGCTGTTCGGTCGCACTTCCCTGGGCGAGGCGATCGACATCTCGATCGACGGCGCCCGGGTTGCGCTCGTGGAGCTCGACCGGTGGATGTCTGAATCGGACGCCGGCGGTGCCACCATCGTCACCGAGCCGATCGACATTCGAGCGGGCCCACGGCAGGTGGCGGTGGCGTTCATTCGCCGCGACGACGGTCCGGAAGACGACCTCATCACGCCGATCGACCACACGCTGGCCGACCAGCAGATCGGCCTCGGGTACGGTATCACTACCCTGCCACATCTGAGCAACTTCTCGATCGTGGGGCCGTTCGAGGTGACCGGCGTGTCCGAGACGCCCACTCGGCGACGTATCTTCACCTGTCGCCCGACGGCGCCCGACGAGGCCGTTCCGTGCGCCGAGAGCATTCTGGCCCGCCTGGCTTCGCAGACCTACCGGCGGCCGCTGCGCGAGGGCGACCTGGCGGGCTTGATGCGGTTCTACGAGCAAGGGGCGGCGCAGGGTGGCTTCGAGGGCGGCATCCGCATGGCCCTGCAAGCGCTGCTGGCAAGCCCACACTTCGTTTTCCGCATGGAAGCGGCGCCCAAACGGTCGAGCTCGGGGGACGTTTATCGGATCGGCGATGTTGCCCTCGCTTCGCGACTCTCGTTCTTTCTCTGGGGTGCGCCGCCCGATCAGGAGCTCGTCGACCTGGCCGCGCGCCGCGAGCTCTCCAAGCCGCAGGTGCTCGAAAGTCAGGTGCGGCGGATGCTGGCAGACGCGCGGTCCGAGGCGCTGGCCACCCGCTTCGCCGCCCAGTGGCTGCGCTTGCAGGATCTCCAGAAAGTTCATCCGGACGCCCTTAGCTATCCGTATTTCGATCACACGCTCGCCGAGGCGATGCAGCGCGAGACCGAGATGCTGTTCTCGTTCCTGGTGCGCGAGGATCGCAGCGTGCTCGAGTTGTTGACTGCCGACTACACGTTCGTGAACGAGCGCTTGGCACGTCACTACGGGATGCCGGGTGTCAACGGCAACGAGTTCCGCCGCGTCGCCTACACGGACGATCGACGACGCGGTGTCCTGGGGCACGGCAGCATCCTCACGCTTACCTCGCACGCCAACCGAACCTCGCCGGTGCTGCGCGGCAAATGGATCATGGAGGTTCTGCTCGGTAGCCCGCCGCCGCCGCCCCCGCCCAATATTCCCGACCTCGAGGAGACCGACAGTGTGAAGGGCGATCGATTCCTGTCGGTTCGCGAACAGCTCGCCGAGCACCGCGCCAACCCGGCTTGCAGCTCGTGTCACAACGTCATCGACCCGATCGGGCTGGCGCTCGACAACTTCGACGTCACCGGCGCCTGGCGCATTCGCGACCGGGGCGTCCCCGTCGATGCCTCCGGCCAGCTCTACGATGGGACGCCGATCAATGGTCCCAGCGATCTGCGCGAGGCATTGCTGAGCCGCTCGGACGTGTTCGTCACATTTTTCACGGAGAGTCTGATGGCCTATGCTCTCGGCCGCCGGGTAGAGTATAACGATATGCCTGCGATCCGGCAGATCGTTCGCGAGGCGGAAAAGGACAGGTACCCGATGTCGTCCTTCGTAATGGGCGTCGCCAAGAGCACGGCGTTTCTGATGAGTAGAACGCGGGCCGCAACGGCCGACGGAATCGAGTAGAGGCCAGCGATGTATCTCACCAAGAAGCACATATCCCGTCGCATGGTTCTCCGGGGGCTGGGCGCGAGCGTCAGCGTGCCTCTCCTCGACGCCATGGTCCCCGCTGGCGCGCTGCTGGCCGAGACCACAGCCGGCGGCGGGCACACGCGCCTGGTCTGTATCGAGCAGGTGCACGGCGCGGCGGGCTGCAATGAGATCGGCGAGTCGCTCAACCTCTGGGCGCCGGCGAAGGTGGGTCGTGGCTTCGACCTGAGCCCTGGCAGCCTCAAGCCGCTGACCCCGTTCCAGGACTACCTCACGATCGTCAGCAACACCGATGCCAGGATGGCCGATGCCCTGAATCCCGAGGAGATCGGCGGCGACCACTTTCGCTCGAGCGCGGTCTTCCTGACGCAGGCTCATCCGAAGCTCACGGAAGGGTCGGATGTCTACATCGGCACCTCAATGGACCAGCTGTACGTGCAGCGCTTCGGACAAGACACGCCCATTCCATCGATGCAGCTTTGCATCGAGAACGTCGACCAGGCGGGTGGATGTGCCTACGGCTATGCCTGCGTATATACCGACACGATCTCCTGGGCGTCGCCGTCGCAGCCGTTGCCGATGGTGCGCGATCCGCGCGCCGCTTTCGAGCAGATGTTCGGCGCCGGTGGTACTCCGGAGCAGCGATCCGCACGTCGTCGGGCCGATCGCAGCATCCTCGACTGGGTGATCGAGGAGATGGCCGGGCTCCGGCGTGAGATCGGCCCCGACGACCGGCATCGGCTCGACCGCTACGTCGACAGCATCCGCGAGATCGAGCAGCGTATCCAGCGCATCGAGGCACGTAACACGAGCGGCGAGCGGCGCGAGCTACCGGAGGCACCGGCCGGCGTGCCGAATTCGTTCGAAGAGCACGTCAAGCTGATGTTCGATCTGCAGGTGCTGGCTTTTTCTTCGGACATTACCCGGGTGTTCTCGCTCAAGCTGGGGCGCGACGGTTCGGGCCGGGTTTACCCAGACAGCGGCGTGGAGAAAGGATTCCACGTGGCGTCGCACCACGGCGGTCGCGAGGACCGGATAAAGGACTACGCCAAGATCAACGAGTACCACGTCGGCATGCTGCCCTACTTCCTGCAGAAGCTGCAGGAGACCGCCGATGGCGACGGCAACCTGCTCGACAACACGCTGATCGTGTACGGGTCGCCGATGGCCGATAGCAATCTCCACAACCACCGGCGATGTCCGCTGATTCTTCTGGGCGGTGCCAACGGCGAGCTGGATGGTGGCGTGCACGTCGCCGCCGCAGAAGGCACGCCGATGGCGAACGTCATGCTGACCCTGTTGAACAAGCTCGGCCTGTCGGACCTGGAGAGCTTCGGCGACAGTACCGGCGAGTTCTCCTTCGCCGCCGAGGCCGCTACGGGGCGCTCCTGAAGAACACGTGCTCGAGGTGACCGATGCGTAACCGACTGATCGTTGTCGCCCTCGGCGCTCTGGCCTTGCCGGCCCTCTCCGCGGCAGCAGCACTACCGGCCGGCCCACCCGCCGAGGCGCTCGTCGCCGACGCGGCCATGCGCGGCGATGCCGATACGGTTCGCTCGCTCCTGCGCGCGGGCGCGGACGTGAACGCGCCGCGCGGCGATGGCATGACGGCGTTGCACTGGGCCGCGATGAACGACGACACCGACCTTATCGGCGTGCTGATTTACGCCGGTGCGGTGGTAGAGCCGACGACGCGCCTGGGTAGCTACACGCCGCTGCACTTGGCCAGCCGCGAAGGGCGCGCGCTGGCCGTAGCGGCGTTGCTCGAGGCTGGCAGCCGTCCCGAGACCCTCACTTCGACGGGTGTGGGCGCCATCCACCTCGCCGCCCAGTCGGGCAGCACCGAGGCCATTCGAGCCCTGCTCGAGCATGGGGCCGATGTCAATGCGAGGGACACGCGTGCCGATCGTACGCCGCTCATCTTTGCCACCGCCAAGGGCCGAACCACGGCGGTCGAGACCTTGCTCGCCGCCGGCGCCGACGTCACCCTGGCCACCCGTGTCGTCGACTACCGCGAGCGTGCGGAGGTGGACGCGGCGCAGCGTCGCCGCCGGGAGCGCCTCATCGAGGCTGCCAAAGAGCCCGAAGAAGCCGAGGAAGCCGAAGAGCCCGACGCGGCCGCCGTTCCGGACGAGCCCGATACCGCGTCGCCGGCGCCAGACGTTCAGGATCCGGACGAGCCCGATCATCCGACGACAGTCCCGAGTGGTCCCGACCCGGACGAGCCCGATCATCCGACGACGGTCCCCGAGCTGGAAGATCCGGATTCGCCGACGACCGCCGCAGATCCGGAGCCGGCTCACCCTGAGCAACCTGACACCGTGCAGCCGGAGGAACCCGACAAGCCGGAAGATCCGGAGCCACCCTCATACACCGACCTGGTGGGCGCTCAGGGTGGCATGACGGCGCTACACTACGCGACGCGCGACGGCCGCAGCGATGTGGTCTCTCGCCTGCTCGAGGCCGGAGCCGACGTCAATCAGACGACTGTTGGCGACGTCTCGACGCCACTGTTGGTGGCCATCATCAACGGCAATTTCGACCTCGCTATGATGCTGCTCGGCGTCGGAGCCGATCCCAACCTGGTCAGCGAGGACGGCGTAGGGCCGCTCTTCGCGACGATCAACAACGAATGGGCGTTGCGTACCTGGTACCCGCAGCCGACGGCCTCCAAGCAGCAGGAGACCTCGTACGTCGAGCTGATGGGCGCGTTGTTGAGTGCCGGCGCCGACCCCGATGCGCGTGTCAGTACACATGTCTGGTACGCCGCATACAACGCCGGCCGCATGGGAGTGGACTTCGCCGGCGCAACGCCTTTCTGGCGCGCTGCGTACTCGCTGGACGTTGGCGTCATGCGCATGCTCGTGGCAGCGGGCGCGGATCCGAACATTCGCACGAAGAAGCCGGCGGAGCGCCGTCGTCGGTCTGACGGCGCCGGCCGCTCGGGCGCACAGCAAGCGGCGGAGGAAGAGGAAGACGAGGACAAGTCGGGCCTGCCTCCGGTGCTCGTCGGCGGGCCGGCGGTCCACCCGCTGCACGCTGCCACCGGCGTGGGCTACGGAACCTCGCGGGTCGGACAGCAGCATCGCTACGTACCCGACGGCTGGATTCCGGCAGCGAAGTATCTCATCGAGGAGCTCGGGATCGACGTCAACCTCCGGGATCACGCTGGGTACTCAGCCTTGCACAACGCCGCAGCGCGAGGCGACAACGGGCTCGTCGAGTATCTGGTTTCTCAGGGGGCCGACATCATGGTGGTGAGCCGCAAGGGTCAGACGACGGTCGACATGGCCAACAGCCCGCACCAGCGAGTGCAGCCTTATCCCGACACGGTCGGGCTGCTGGAGAGCCTGGGCGGCATCAACAACAACGACTGCAGCGCCTGCGACTGAGTCGAAGGATCAGCAAGACGTCGCCGCTACGCGGCGCACGCGTGCGCGCGGTGCGCACCGGCCGACATAGCGCCGCCGCCGCAGCCTACAATGATCTCGAGCCGCCGCCGCGGCGGATCCCGAACCGACCCGTTCGATGGCGATCGGCGACCGACTGGGAGATCCGGAGTGAAGTTGTTTCGTGCCATTCGAGACGATATCGATTCCATCATGGTGCGCGATCCGGCCGCCTGCTCGCGTCTCACGGTGCTGTTCGCCTACCCGGGCTTCCACGCTGTCTTGATCCACCGGCTCGCCAATCTGTTCGACCGCAAGGGTCTCTGCTTCCTCGGGCGGCTGGTGTCGCATCTGGGCCGCTTCCTCACCAGCATCGAGATCCACCCCGGTGCTCAGCTTGGCCGCCGCCTGTTCATTGATCACGGCGTCGGATGCGTGATCGGCGAGACCACCATCATCGGCGATGACGTGACCCTGTATCAGGGCGTTACGCTCGGGGGTGTCACGCTGGCGCCCGAGAAACGCCACCCGACGCTGGAGGACGGCGTCATCGTCGGCGCCGGCGCCAAGGTGTTGGGGCCCTTCACGGTGGGCGCGGGGGCGCGGATTGCGGCCAACGCGGTGGTACTGAAGGAGGTCCCTCCAGGGGTGACTGTAGCGGGCGTGCCCGCCCGAGCGATGCAGAGCCGGGTCCAGGAGCCAGCCTTCCGCGCCTATGGAATGCCGGGCGCAGACGTTCCCGATCCCGTCGCCAGAGTGCTCGATGCGCTCACCGGCGAGGTGAGTACGCTGCGCAAGCGGCTCGACGAACTGGAGCAGAGATGAGCACAAGCCACACCCCGGTCCGCAATGGGTTCGTGGGCTCAGTTGGCAACACACCTTTGATTCGCTTGCCGGGCCCCTCGCAGGCGACCGGCTGTGAGATTCTCGGTAAGGCAGAGTTCCTGAACCCCGGCGGCTCGGTCAAGGACCGCGCCGGGCTATCGATGGTCCAGCAGGCCGAGCGAGACGGTACATTGCGGCCCGGCGGTTTGATCGTCGAGGGAACCGCTGGGAACACCGGCATCGGGTTGGCACTGGTCGCCAACGCCCGCGGGTATCGGACCCTCATCGTCATGCCTGACAACCAGAGCCAGGAGAAGAAGGACATGCTCCGGCTGTGCGGCGCCGAAGTCATGGAGGTGCCGGCGGCGCCTTACAAGGAGCCCGGCAACTACGTACGGGTGTCGGAGCGCGTTGCGGCCGAGAAGGCCGAGACCGAGGCCGACGGCGTGCTCTGGGCGAACCAGTGGGACAACCCCGCCAACTGGGGGGCGCACTACAGCACGACGGGCCCGGAGATTTGGGACCAGACCGACGGTAAGCTCGACGCCTTCATCTGCGCGATCGGAACCGGCGGGACGATGGGTGGGGTGAGCAAGTACCTCAAGGAGATGAACCCTGACCTGACCATTGGGCTTGCCGATCCCATGGGCGCGGCGATGTATAGGTACTTCACCGACGGCAAGCTCGAGAGCGAGGGCAGCTCGATCGCCGAGGGCATAGGACAGAGTCGCATTACCGGAAATGTCGGAGAGGTACGCATCGACGTGCCGATCAGGATCACCGATGCCGAAGCATTGCCGGTGCTCTTCGACTTGTTGAAGAACGACGGGTTGTGCCTGGGCGGATCAAGTGCGATCAACGTGACCGGAGCCATGCGTCTGGCCGACAAGCTCGGCCCCGGTCATACGATCGTGACGATCCTCGGCGACGGTGGCCAGCGATACCAGAGCAAGCTCTTCAACCCCGTCTTCCTGCGCGAGAACGACCTGCCCATACCCGACTGGCTGTTAGCCCGCGTCACTTCCACGCCGGCCTCGGAATACACAGCTAGCAGGCACTAGAAGGTCTGGAAAACCCCGATATTGAAGACCGGCCCGGCCGGCCAATTCTGCCCGCTCAGGCTCATGGGTACCGACAGCTCCAGGGTGCGGCGGGGCGATAGCTCCACCATCACGCCGGGCTCCAGGTACACGATGCGTCGCTCGAGCGACGGCAACGGCAGGCCGAAGCTCGTCGTCTCGAGACCTTGCAGCCCCCGGACCAAGGCCTTGAGAGTGACGTGTGGGGCCACGCCGTAGCCTGCCTCGAAGCTCCAGAGCACCTCGTTGCCGTGGTGGATGCCAGTCTCTTTGTTTGCTGCTCGCCACCGGTAGCCGATCAGGGCGGTCACGTAGCCGGGACGCGGCCAGAGGGAACGAGCCACCTCTGCGGTGATCTCGAAATCGTACTGGCCCTCGCCCACCGGCACGATCTCGGCGTCGTTGACGAACTCTCCGGTCGGCAACTTGACCATCGCACCCACGGTGGCCACGATCGGGCCCGGTAGGAGGTTGTAACGTAGCCCCAGACGCAGATCGCCGATGCCAGTGGTGTTGCGCTCGGCGGCGAGATCGTCGAACGAGATGCTGAAGAACGGCAGCTGAACGACGGCTTCTAGCCGATCCGAGATGCCGTGCCGGAGATCGACAAAGGCCGCCGGAGTTTGGTTGTGGCCTTCGAAGAAATAGGGAATGCGGCGCCCGTCGATGAAGTAGCGGTCGTCGGTAATCTGCACCATGAAGCCGGTGCGCAGCCAAGTTGTCCCGCGCGACAGTGTCCACCCGCCGGCCTGGGTGTCGTTCTGTAGACGCGGCAACAGCAGCAAGATTGCCGCAGCGATCATTATCGTGGCGCTCATCGGCCGCCTGCGATATCGACTTGGCTTCAGGCCGTGGTGCTCGGGGTCAGGTTCTTGATGTGGCATCGATTCTGCAACGTGGAGCACGAGGGGAAGGCCAAGGCCTACCCGTACAACGCGCTCGCCTCGCGAGGCAGACGCGTGGCGGTGAACGACGAGGTCAACGGTCGACCAGTGCTCGTCGTGTTCGATGCGGATGGCGAGATGGTGTTGTCGTTCGATCGCCGGGTACAAGTACGGAAGAAGAACGGTAAGCTCCGCACCCGGACGCTGAGCTTCGACGTGGTCGACCCCGACGTGTTTCCGTTCCAGCTTGAGGACGTGAACACCGGCACGCGCTGGAATCTCTTCGGGGAGCCTGTGCAAGGATCACTAGTGGGCCAACTGGTGGGCGACCGATTGCCGCGGATCACCAACGCCCACACGGCGTTCTGGTTCGCCTGGGCGGCGTTCAACATCGATACGGACATTTTCTAGCCTTCCGTTTCGTGATAAGTGAACGGCACTGTCGAAGGCCGCTCCTTGCACGCAACCGAGGGAACAAGCGATGACCGGGGTCGATTGGCCGCGCGATATTTTCCAAGCGTTGCTGGATCTCGATGTCCGGCAGGTCGCTTTCGTCCCCGATGCCGGGCACACACGATTGATCGAAATGTGCCGGGACGACAGCCGCATCGTTACGGTGCCGTTGACCACGGAGGAGGAGGGTGTTGCGCTGCTCGCCGGCGCCTGGCTGGGCGGTCAGCGCGGTGCGCTGTTGATGCAGAGCAGCGGTATCGGCAACTGCATCAACATGTTGACGCTGGTGAAGAGTTGCCGCTTCCCCGCATTGATCATTCTTGCCATGCGCGGCCAGTGGGGCGAGACTAATCCGTGGCAGATTGCGATGGGCCAGGCGGCCACAGAATCGCTACGTTTGATGGGCGTGGCGGTGATGGATGCCGACCGGGCCGGGGAGGTGGGAGCTACCGTGAAGGCCGCCGGCGACATGGCATTCAACGGAGCTGGCGGTGCTGCCGTCCTGCTGTCGCAGCGCCTGATCGGCGCCAAGGCATTCGAGGGGTAGCAGGCCGTGGATGCCGCGCGTGCCTCGACCTACCCGCTGCGCCGCCGCGAGGTGGTTTCGAGCCTGCTGTTCGACCGCGGCGATCTCCTGGTCATTGCCGGTTTGGGCGCCCCGGCGTGGGATGCCACCGCGGCCGGGGATTCGCCATTGACCTTCCCGTTGTGGGGGGCGATGGGCGGCGCGTCATCGATGGGTCTTGGCCTTGCTATCGCCCGGCCCGAGCGGCGTGTGCTGGTGCTGACCCGCGATGGCGAGATGCTGATGGGCATGGGGTCGCTAGCTACCGTCGCCGCCTTGGCGCCCGGCAATCTGGCGATCGCCGTGCTCGACAACGAGCGCTATGGTGAGACGGGTATGCAGCCTACCCACACTGCGGGCAAGACTGACCTCGCCGCGATTGCCGCGGCTGCCGGCATACCGGTGACCGGCACGGCGCACGATGCCGAAGGGCTGAAGCGGGCACAAAGCGATCTGCGCGGTGCGGTTGGGCCGGTCTTCTATGCCATCAAGATGCGGGCGGAAGAGCTACCCCTAGTCCTGCCGCCGCGCGATGGCGTGTGGATGAAGGACCGGTTTCGAACGGCGCTGTTGGGAGACGGAGCTTCGACCTGAGGCCGAGATCGGCCTGCTAGCGGCCGCGCATATTCGGAGGCCGTCGAGTCCAGTGTCAACGGATCTCCGGTCTCGCGAGTACAGGGTGGA
Organism: Acidobacteriota bacterium; assembly: GCA_965205505.1. Taxonomy (GTDB): domain Bacteria; phylum Acidobacteriota; class UBA890; order UBA890; family WLXD01; genus DASCOT01. The sequence continues at coordinate 663,777 of CBDBHB010000007.1, read as the reverse complement.
GAGGAGTGTCCTGAGGTCATTCCCATGTACACGCACACCGGAGAGAATCCATGAAGACACTGCACAGCGCTTTGATGGTCGTGATGTCATGCGCCGTCCTGGTGGTCGCCGTCGGGCTCATGCCGCCGTGGAGCCTCATCGCCGAGGCCCAGCACGGCGAGGCCGATGACCCACAGGCTCATTTCGAGGTAGTCGCCAAGCATCTCGACTTGACTGCCGACCAACAGGAGGCAATCGGGCCGTCCTTCCACCAAGCCTTCGCGGCGATGCAGGAGCTACATCGACTCCACGAGACGATCGCCGCGGAGCTCACGCATGAGCAGCGGCAGAAGCTCGCCCAGATGATCCACGATGCGTTCAGCGGTTCCATGTCGCAGGAAGGGCATGGCCAAAGGCATCACGGGCAGGGCAGCCACTGACAAGCTGAGGCCGGGTCCCGGGAGCTGTTGGCATATGCTCCCGGGAGGGAGCCATGAGCGATGCGGCGGAACGTACCGACGAGGAGCTGGCGCGGGCAGCGAAGCGTGGTGACGCGGTTGCCTACGATGCGCTTGCGCGGCGTTACCTGCGGCCCGCCATGGCCCTCGCCTGGCAATACGCGCGCCGCGTCGAGGATGCCGAAGACGTCGTCCAGGATGCGTTTCATCGCGCCGTGCGCTCGCTGGCCAGCTACGATGATCGTCGCCCGTTCAGTGCCTGGTTTTACGCCATCGTTCGAAACGTGGCGCGAACCGCGATCAGCAAGGATGGCCGGCGCGCGGCTCTCGCTCCGCTCACCTTGCTCGATACCGAGCCGCCGTCGCCGACTATCGCCGATCCGGTCGTCGTCGGCGACGCCGAGCGGGCCATCGAGGCACTCGCACCGATGCAGCAGGCGTGTGTTCGTCTCTGCGACATCGAAGGCTATACGAGTGTCGAGGCTGCCCGGATGCTCGGCGTCGGCGAGGCCACGGTTCGCACCCATGTGCACCGCGCACGCAAGCAGCTGCGGCCCGTCATCGGCCCGCGGCAGGGTATCCTGCAGTGATGGCTGAGCTCCCGAGGTCGCAGCTGCCGCAAGAACCCGAGTACTGGGAGCAGCTGGCGCAAAGGATTCGCCAGGACGCGGTTGGCCCGCTCGCCGCGCACGCCGCAGCCCACGACGCGTGGTACGGCGTGTTGGCGCGGCGTGCGCCGTGGCTGGTGGCGGTGTCGGCGGCCGCCATGCTCGTTCTGTGGCTTGTGCTGCCGCCAGATGCCGCCGCGGCCTTCCGTCCGATCGAGCGCTTGCTTGAGCCCAGCGAGGTCGCTGGGACGCTAGTCGGCGGTCCGGCGCCGCCCAGCGTCGACGTGCTGATGGTGCAGTTTCCGCCCGTGCTCGACATCGAGGCGCGGCAGTGATCGGGCCGCGGTTTCGCGCCGGCTTGGTGCTGCTGTTCGTGTTCGCGGCCGGTGTTCTTGCCGGGATGTTCTTCGAGCGGCACCACGCTCTCTCCCTGCACGCATCGATGTCACCGGCGGATTTGCATGCGGCGGCCATGGTCGACATGCGGGAAGCGCTGGACCTCGACGATCGCCAGGTCGAACAGATCCACGCCATCATGTCGGAGCGCCAGCAGCTCGTGGAGCACCTGTGGGAGCAACTTCGCCCTGAGGTTCAAAGCGCTATGCGGGAGGTGCACGCAGAGATCGCCGACCTGCTACGGCCGGACCAGCGCGAGCGCTTCCACAGCTGGCTGGCCGAGCGCCGCGAACAGGATGTCCCCGACTGATTCCTCGCCACAGGACGACGCTCCATGGACAACTTCAAGGCGGCGTTGCGGTCGCTGCTCTCCACCCCCGGACCTACCCTGGTGGTGATCGCGACGCTGGCGATCGCCATCGGTGCCAACACCGCGATTTTCAGCGTCGTCGACGGCGTGCTGCTGCGTCCGCTCGGTTACGGCGACGATAGCCGGCTCGTGGTCGTGTGGGCAACCACCGGATCTGGAGGATCCGACATCTTCCGCCTATCGCCGGCCGACTACCGCGACCTGCGCGATAGCGCCGAGTCCTTCGACGGGCAGGTCGCCTTATACCGCTCCATCGGTTCCACTCTGACCGGCCTCGAGCGACCGGTTCGGGTAGGCAGTTTTACCGTGACGCCCCGGCTGTTTCGCGTTCTGCAAGCAAGGCCGGCTGCGGGTCAGTTCTTCACTGATCAGGACGAAGTTCCGGGCGGCGGCAAGAAGGTGATCATCACGCACGCGTCGTGGACACGACGCTTCGGAGCGGACCCCTTGATCGTCGGCTCCACCATCGAGGTCGACAGCGAGCCGCGCACGGTCGTCGCGGTTACCGAACCGGGCTTCCAGTTCCCTCCCGGGAACGACGAGGTCGAGATGTACTTCCCGATGGGCATCGGTGACGCGATCTTGCTCGACCGCGATCACCGCATGTTCGACTCGATTGCCCGTCTTGGCGACGGTGTTGCGATGGATGCTGCGCGGGCCGAGCTCGATGCGATTGCGGACCAACTGGCTGGTGAGTTCCCGGACACCAACGACGGCTGGGGGCTGACGGTCCGACCGCTGCGCGACGAGCTGTTCGGCGATCTCACGACAACGCTGTGGGTGCTCTTCGGTGCTGTGATGCTGGTATTGCTCACCGCGTGCGCCAACATCGCCAATGTTCTGATCGCCCGCTCGACGGCCGCGGGGCGGGAGTTCGCCGTGCGCGCTGCCCTCGGGGCCCGGAGGAGCGACCTGTGTAAGCGCTCGCTGGCCGAGACCCTGATCCTGGGTCTGCTAGGCGGGACGGCCGGTGTGCTGTTGGCCTCGTGGGGTATGGGGTTGCTACGCGCCGTGTTGCCGAGCGGCATTCCCCGCGGGGAATCCATCGGCGTCGACGGCACCGTGCTGCTGTTTGCTGCGGGCCTGTCGGTTGGTGCGACGGTGCTGTTCGGGTCACTGCCGGCGGTGCGGAGCATGACGCCCGACTTGAGCGAGTTACTCAAGCCAACCGGAGCGTCTGCCGGCTCGAGTGGCGGGCGCCGGCTGCCCGAGCTCATGGTGGTCGTCGAGATCGCTTTGGCGATTGTGTTGGTGGTGGGCGCCGGGCTGATGTTGCGCAGCTTCACGCGCATGAGCGAGGTGGATCCTGGCTTCCGAAAGGAGGGGGTGGTCTCGGTCGCGGTCAAGTTGCCGACCCTACGCTACGACCGCACGGAATGGCGCCCGTTCTTCGAGCAGTTGGTCGAGCGCGTGGAACAGTTGCCCGGGGTCAAGGTTGCGGGGGCGGCCTCGGATCTACCGATGAGCGACGTCGGGTTGGGTTTCGAGATGGAGTTCACAGTCGTTGGCCTCGACGCACTCTCGCCAACCGCCCGCCCCAATGCCGACTTCCGCCTCGTGTTACCCGGTTACTTCGAAGCGATGGGTATGGAGATCGTTCGTGGCCGTGCCTTCGACAAGCTCGATCTGACCAGCGATCGCTTCGTCGCGATCGTCAACGAGACTGTCGTCGAACGCTATTTTCAGAATGTCGACCCGATCGGACGATCGGTGCGCGTGGCGTCGCTGGGCGAGGTCGAGGTGGCGGGTGTGGTCGCCGACATTCGCCACGCGGGCCTGCAATCCAAGTACGAGTCGGAGCTCTTCCTGCCATACGGTCGTATTGCGACGTACGAGATGCACATCGTGGTGCAATCCGACCTCAGCACTGCCGCTGTCGCTAGCGCCGTGGGCGACGTGCTCGCCGACATAGATCCTCAGCTAGCGCCGTCCCAAGTGGTCGCGATCTCCGATCTGCTCTGGGAGTCCGTCGCCCAGCCGCGCTTCAATACCGCATTGATAGGCAGCTTGGCGCTCTGCGCAGCTATCCTCGCGGCGATCGGCACCTATGGGATCGTCGCCTACGCGGTGTCGCAGCGCACGGCGGAGATCGGGGTGCGCATGGCGCTGGGCGCCGACGCCGCGGCGACGGTGGCGCTGATCGTACGCCAGGCGCTCGGCATCGTCTTGGCAGGAGCGGTCCTCGGTGTGTTCGGTGCCTTGGGCGCGACGCGGTTCCTCGGCCGGCTCCTGTTCGATGTGCAGCCGACCGACCCGCTCACCTACAGCGTCGTGCTGATGGCGGCGGTGCTGATCGGCGCTCTGGCGGCCTGGATACCCGCCCGGCGAGCCACTCGCATCGACCCGGTCGCGGCGCTGCGCGACGGGTAGCTCGTCCGGAGTTCAAATGCGCTCTTCGGGATGATCTCCGTTGCCAGGCCCCTACCTTGTGGTTTGATAGTGCTCGCGATTTCCGTGAGATGAGCGTCTGGCAGACAGGGAGCGTGTTGCATGGGCATCGGCCGCAGGTTGTTCGTTCTATCGATTGCGATTCTGATCGTCTGCCTCGCAGCCCCGGGAGGAGCGGCTGGCTGGGGTCAGCGCACCACCCAGGACTCGGACGTTGCGATCACCAAGGAACGCAGCAACATGATCCCGATGCGCGATGGCGCGGGACTCTCGACAGATCTGTATTTTCCTGAAGGTGTTACGGAGGGGCTCTCCACCATCTTGATCCGCACGCCGTATGGCAAGGGCGGCGGCAGCCGAATGGTGTCGCGATTCGTGGAGGAAGGCTACGCGGTGGCCATCCAAGACATGCGGGGGCGGTTCGAATCGGAGGGTGTCTACAAGCCATCGACCGGTGATCGCAACGATGGTCACGACACCGTGACCTGGCTGGTGGAGCAGCCGTGGTCAAACCAGAAGGTTGCGACCTATGGATGTTCCTACCTCGGGGATGTACAGGTCGTGCTGGCGGCGACGCAGCATCCGAGCCATGTTGCGGCAATGCCGATGGCCTCGACCACCGGCTACTACGCGCACGGGCGCCCCTGGGTCTCGTACGACGGTGGGGTCTTCGAGCTTGCTCAGACAGCCGGCTGGTTCTCTGGAAGTGGCACCAAGGTCTATTACGGACCGCCCGCCTGGGCGAATCGGCAAGAGTGGTTTCGTTCCGACGCGGCAGAGCTCTTCCGATCCACACCCGAGCGTCGACAGACTGACCACTCACTCCTCAAGACGCTGCCGATCGTCGATATTCTGAAGAAGTCCGGGGCGCCGCCCACAGACTACGAGGACTTCGTCTCCAACAATCCGGAGGCCCCCTACTTTCACGAGTTGGACTGGGTTGGAGAGTCCGATCGGTTCGATGTTCCCGCCATCTTCTTCGACTCCTGGTACGACTACGGCGTTGCAGAGACCATGGAGCTGTTCAACCTCTTTCAGCGCAATGCGGTCAGCGATCGGGGGCGCGACAATCAGTTCGTAATCATCGCCCCCACCACTCATTGCGGCTGGGACCGGGCGACCGAGCATACGATCATCGGTGAGCGAGACCTGGGCGACGCGCGACGCGACTTCATGGACATATACCTGCGCTGGTACGAGCGCTGGCTCAAGGGCGTCGACAACGGCATCACCGACATGCCCAAGGTGCAGTACTACCTGATGGGCAAGAACGAATGGCGCAGCGCCAACGAGTGGCCGCTGCCGAACACCACGTACCGTCGGTACTATCTACACAGCGACGGTCGGGCCAACAGCCGTTACGGTGATGGCACGGCGTCGTTGTCGTTGCCGGGCGAGGAGCCACCCGATCGTTTCGTCTACGATCCGGCTGCCCCGGTTCCATCGCTCGGGGGACAGGCTTGTTGCACCGGGATGAACACCGGTGCCGGGGCCTTCGACCAGTCGGAGATCGAGATGCGCAACGATGTGCTCGTCTACACGTCGGCGGCGCTCGAAGACGGCATCGAGGTGACCGGGCAGCTCGAAGTGGTGCTCTACGTTTCGTCATCGGCGAAGGACACCGACTTCATGGCCAAGCTGGTCGACGTCTATCCGGACGGCAGGGCATTCAACGTGCAAGAAGGCGCCCAGCGAATGCGTTACCGCGAGGGATTCGACCGGAAAGTGTGGATCGAGCAGGACGAGGTCTACGAGATTCGCCTCGATCTGCACGCCACCGGTAACTACTTCGGCCCGGGCCATCGGATTCGCCTGGAGGTGTCGAGCTCCAGCTTTCCGCGCTTCGATCGCAACTTGAATACCGGCGGCAACAACTACGACGAGACGGAGTGGGTGGTAGCGCATCAAGGGCTGCACCATTCCGCACAATACCCGTCGCATCTGGTGTTGCCGGTAATCGAATGATCGAGGCTCCCCTCAGCGAGAGCTGTGTCGCTGCCGACGAGAGCTCACCGGTGCTCGAGACCACCGTGGCCTCGATTCTGCGCGATGCGGCAGCGCGCGCCCCCGACAACGTGGCGCTGGTCGAGGGCACTCCCGGCGGCGGCCGGCGCTGGACCTATGCCGAGCTGCTGCGCGACGCCGAGACCATCGCTGGCGCCCTGACGGCGCGCTTCGAGAAGGGTGAGCGGGTTGCGGTATGGGCACCCAACATCCCGGAGTGGGTGCTGCTGGAGTACGGGGCGGCGCTTGCCGGGGTCGTGCTGGTGACGGTCAATCCGTCCTTCCAGGCCAAGGAGCTCGAGTACGTGCTCGGCCAATCACGGTCCTCGGGCATCTTCTACACGCCCGCCTTCCGCGGCAATCCGATGCACGAGCACTTGCAGCAGGTGGTCGGCGATCTCCCGGAGCTGCGCGAGATTGTCTCGCTCGACGAGTTCGACGCTTTCTTGGCGTCGGCCGACGACGACGCCGAGCTGCCCGAGGTGCAGCCTGGTGACCCGGCGCAGATTCAGTACACCTCGGGCACCACCGGTTTCCCCAAGGGCGCCTACCTTCACCATCGCGGCATCACCAACAACGCCCGCTTCTTCGCTGAGCGACTGCGCATCGATCCGCGCTCCGTCTACATCAATCCGTTTCCGCTTTTTCACACCGCAGGCTGCGTGCTCGCGGTGCTCGGGTCCTGCCAGGCGCACGCCAAGCTGGTCAACCTGGTGCAGTTCGAACCCGGCCTGATGCTGGAACTTGCCGAGAGCGAGCGCGCCACCCACCTACTGGGCGTACCGACGGTGCTGATCGCTTTGATGGAGCACCCGAGCTTTTCCGAGGTCGACCTGTCGACCGTGCGCACCGTGTGTTCGGGCGGAGCGACGGTGCCGGCCGATCTGGTGCGGCGCATCGAGACCACGCTGGGCGTCGACCTGTCGATCATCTACGGCCAGACCGAAACGTCACCGGGCGTGACCCTGATGCGCCTCGACGACAGCAATGAAGACAAGGCCAGCACGCTCGGCCCGGTATTGCCGCAGACCGAGATCAAGGTGATCGACCCGGAGACCGGCAAGACCCAGCCGATTGGCATTGAGGGCGAGCTCTGCGTGCGTGGTTATCTGGTAATGCTGGGCTACTTCGAGATGCCGGAGATGACCGCTGAAACGATCGACGACGACGGGTGGCTGTGCACCGGCGACCTGGTGTCGATGGACGAGCGCGGATACACTACGATCACCGGCCGGCTCAAGGACATGATCATCCGTGGCGGCGAGAACATCTATCCGCGCGAGATCGAAGAGCTGTTGTTCGAGCACCCCAAGGTCGCAGACGCGGTGGTGGTCGGTCTGCCCGATGCCAAGTGGGGCGAGGTCGTCGGCGCCTTCGTGCGCGATGCCGATCCGGGCGACCCCGCGGCCGACGTCGAGCTCCACAGTTATTGCCGCGACCATCTGTCGCCGCAGAAGACGCCTTCGGTGTGGGTGCGGGTCGAGGAGTTTCCGTTGACCCCGTCGGGCAAGATCAAGAAGTTCGTTGCTGCGCGAGCAGTGGGAGAGGGCCTGCGCCGGCTGAGCAGGGGGCGACCCCGCCCCCACCGAGCTTCCGCTTCTCTCCGCATGCAGCGCGCCGTGCTCCGGCGTCGCCCGGATGACATGATCGGTCTCACTTATGCGGAGCTTCGTTCTACCCACCTCGGGAGTCGATCGGATGATGCACTGGGTATGGAATCGGACACCTCGTCAGCCGCGCAAGTCAACATCGGGTGTGTGTCGCGCGCATCGTCCGGGTCGGGCCCGCAAGGGCTGCTTGGTGGTAGCCGCGGTCGCGGCGGTCGTCTGGCTCGGTCCGCAGACGGCGCACGCCTCGCAGCCAACCACCCTCGCACGGCAGCAAAGTGATGCCGAGCGTATCGCCGCCCTCGAGGCGCGTGTGGCCGCCTTGGAGCGGTCGCTGCAGCAAACGAACGAGCGCTTCGGGACCCGGCTCGAGGAGCTGGAGCAGCGCCTGATCGCACCGCAAGAGATGCGGCCTGACGCTGCCGGGCAGGAGGCCGCGCCGACACCGGAGAACGCCGAGCGCGCCGCGTTCCAGGACGAGCTGGCGCGCGCCCTGGCCGCCTTGGAAGACCAGCCGGAGGAAGCAGCCACGCCGGCGTCGGCACCTACGGCCGACGATCGGCAGTTCACCGATCGGGCTCGCAACATGCGCGAGCTCAACCCCGAGATCTCCGTCTCGGGCGACGTATTCGGCACCTGGGCGGATCGGTCGGGCGACCCGACGGTGAACCGCTTTACACTCGGTGAGTTCGAGGTGGCGTTCCAGGCGCCGCTCGATCCATTCTCGCAAGCGCGCGCCTTCCTCGTCGAGGAGGACGGCGAGGTCGGCGCCGAGGAGCTCTATATCGACTGGACCACGCTCCCCGGTGGGCTGGGAGTGAAGTTCGGGAGGTTCCGCAACGACTTCGGCAAGTTGAACCGTTGGCACAACCACGCCCTGCCGCAGGTCGACCGGCCGCTGGCGCATCGGGCGTTCCTGGGCGAGGGAGGGCTGGCGGGCCTCGGCGTCTCGCTCTCGTGGCTGCCGCCAACCTTCCTGGGCGATTACAACGAGCTGTGGGTCCAGGTCACCAACGACGACAACGACGTCGCGTTCTCGGGACGGGGGTTCGACACTCCCGTGATCACGTTGCACGAAACCAACTACTGGGACCTGTCGCCATCGACCTACTTCGAGCTCGGCCTGTCGGCGGCGACCGGCGTCAACGATGCCGACGGCCGGTTCCGCAGCTGGGTGCTGGGCGCAGACGTCAACCTCGTCTGGTCGCCACCCGCTGAGGCCCGGTACAAGGGGCTCGAGTTGCGCGGCGAAGTTCTCTACGAGCGCCGTGAGAGGCCCGACGGAGTCCTCGGCAGCTGGGGCGGGTACCTGTTTGCCACTCGGAAGCTCGGACCGCGTTGGAGCATTGGCCTACGGGGCGACTTCACCGAGCTGCCCGACGAGCCTGGCGAGAGCGTCTGGGGCCTCACCCCGTATGCCGAGTGGTGGCAGAGCGAGTGGGCGAAGCTCCGTTTCCAGTATTCTTATGGTTCGCGTCGCCTCGAGGACAAAGACCGCGACAACCGCTTCTCGATCCAGGTAATCTGGGCTCTCGGGCCACACAAGCACGAGAAGTATTGATGTACCAAAAGTATCCAATCGCCGCAGCGGCACTTGTCGCGACCGCCCTCATCGGCGCAAGCGCGCTCGGCATCGCCGACGCAGCCCAGCGCGGTATCGCCGACGCAGCCCAGCAAGGGCTCCGGGTCGTCGCTACGCTACCGGCGTATGAGGCCATCGCCCGCCACCTACTGGCGGACGACGCCGAGATCGGGTCGATCGCAAGCGCCCACCAGGATGCCCATTTCGTGCAGCCGAAGCCGAGCTATTCGATCCGCATCGGCCGCGCCGACCTGTTGATAGCCACCGGGCTCGACCTGGAGCTCTGGCTGGCTCCGGTGGTCGACAAGTCGCGCAATCGCCAGGTGCGGTCGGGTGAGCCAGGCTTCGTGGCGGTGGCCAACGGCGTGCCGATGCTTGACGTGCCCGACAACCCGAGCCGGGCAGGCGGCGACATCCATATCTACGGAAACCCGCACGTCCACGCCGATCCGCTGCGCTCTGTGACCCTTGCCGACAACATCCGCGTCGGCTTGCAACGCGTCGATCCGGGCAACGCCGGCCTGTACCAGCAACGCTTCGACGCCTACAAGGAGCTCGTGCATCGTCGGCTCTTCGGCGAGGAGCTCGTCGGCCTGGTTGGCGGCGACAAGCTCGCACAGCTCGAGATGGCCCACCGGCTGCTGCCGTTCCTCGAGTCAACCTCCCTCGGCGGCGCTCCGCTTGTGGACCGCCTGGGTGGCTGGATGGCCGAAGCCTCGTGCCTGCGGGGCAAACGGCTGGTTGCGTATCATCCGAACTGGGTCTACTTGATGGACAGGTTCGGAATCGACATCGCCGCGTACGTCGAGCGCCGCCCCGGGATCCCACCGTCGGCGGCGCACGTCGCCGAGCTCGTGGACCTGATCCGACGCGAGAAGATCGGGGTCCTGTGGGTGGCGGACTATTTCGGTCGCCGAGTGCCCGAGCTGATCGGGGAGCGCACCGGCGCAATACCGCTCACTGTGCCACTGTATCCGGACCCCGGCGCCACCGATGGACCTGGCGACATTCTCGATCTGTACGATGAGTGGATCGGCGCGCTGCGTGGCGCGTTCCCGGACTGCGCCGGGTAAGGTAGCGGGTCCGCCTGGCCGCTGACGAACAGAGCATCGACACTCGGAGGTAGACGTTGGAGCTCGCGCTCGAGATCTTGCTGCCGCCGTTCGTGGCCTGCCTCGTGCTGACAGGGATTCACACCTATCTCGGGCTGCATGTGGTTGCGCGCGGCGTGATCTTCGTAGACTTGGCGCTGGCGCAGGTCGCTGCGCTGGGTGCGACCTTCGCCTTCCTGCTCGGGTACGACGCCGCCGGCACGGGTGGCTACCTGTACTCGCTGGCCTTTGCCTTTCTTGGCGCCACCGTCTTCTCGCTGTCGCGACTCAAGGACCAACGCGTTCCTCAAGAGGCGATCATCGGGATCACGTTCGCGGTTGCCAGCGCGGCGACGATCCTCATCGCGGATCGCGCTCCCGAGGGGTCCGAGCTGATCCAAGCCATGCTTGCCGGCAGCCTGCTCTGGGTCCCGTGGAGCAAGATTCTCGGCACCGCCGCCATCTACGCGGCCATCGGCGCCTTCCACTGGGCGTACCGCGACCGTTTCCTGGCGCTGTCGATGAACCCGGCTCAGGCCGAGGCGTCGGGATGGAACGTGAGGCTGTGGGACTTCCTGTTCTACATGTCGTTCGGGTTCGTGATCACATCGAGCGTGTCGATGGCCGGCGTGCTGCTGGTGTTCTCGTTCCTGGTGATCCCTGCGGTGATTGCCATGCTATTCGCCACGCAGATTCGGTCGCGGCTGATGATCGGCTGGGCCACCGGAATGCTCGTGAGCATGATCGGCCTGGCGCTCTCGTATGCCTACGATCTGCCAAGCGGCCCGGCCGTCGTCGGGGTGTTTGGCGTCGCCATGGCGCTGGCAGCTACGGCCCGCTACACGGCCAGTGCGGCGCGGCCGGCCGCGGCCCTGGCGCGCGTCGGAATCGTCGCGATAGCGGCGCTGATCGCCACCTTGGTGGCCGTCCGCACCGCGCCGATCAGCGCCGTCGCGCCGCTGACCGGAGGCGTGGGAAGCGTCGCCAGCACGGTTGCCGACTCCGCGGCGCCGGCGACCGGCGCGGAGCGCGTCACGCAGGCGTTGGCCGAGCTGCGCAACAGCAGTGGCACCGCCGCCCAGGTGGTGAGCGTGATCGCCGAGTCGGGCGTCGATATCCACGAGCTCATGGCCTCGGGTTGGGTGAGCTTCACGGAAGACGACGTTGCGGCGCTGCGCCAGGTTGCCGGAGCCGACGCGTTGAGCGTGTTGCACGAGATCGCCTTTCACGCTCCCGACGCGTGGGCTCGGTTGCGCGCCGCGGAGAACCTGGTGACCCACGCCGGCACGCTTGGCGACGACGCGCTCCTGCAGCTCATGGAGGGAGACAATCCCGCGCTGCTGAAAGCCGAAGCCAACGAGGCCCTCGAGGCAGCGACCGGTCAGGACTTCGCGTTCGACGCGCTGGCTCCCGACCGGCAGGCGGAGGCCATCGCCCGCTGGCGCGCCTGGCTCATTGCGAACCCCAGCCGTTAAGCCCCGAGGCTGAGATCTGACGACATGCGAGTCGCACGCCTCGGCTTCGCGGCACTGATCCTCACGGGTTCGATATCCGCATCGGTCGTCTGGTCGTCCGCTCTGGGGCACCGTCAGGCACCCCGTGCATCAGAGGAATTCTCGCTGAATCGCGTCGCCAAGATCCTCTGTTCGGCGGTCTTTGTGTCCGGACGTGACGTGGACGAGGCGCTGCGCAACAGTGCGCGCCGAATTCTCCCGGAGGCCGACTGGCAGCGGCTGGCGGCGCGCTCGGAAGAAGACTCCGACGCGGAGCTCAGCATCGACAGGAATACCCGTACCGTGCGCGCCACGCTGCACGGCTTTAGCGGGCGGGCGAAGCACCATGGCGATCAGGGCTGCGTGATCTTGCCGGCCGGGCTGGATGAGGTGTTCTTCAAGCCCGTGACCGTCGAGAGCTCGCTGCCGGATCCTGCGCACCAGCCGTGGCCGATGGGAGACCGACTCCCCGATCTGCCCCCGTCTCAAGCGCTAGATCAAGCGAAGGTCCGGCAGGCGGTCGATGCCGCCTTCGAGGGCGACGGGCTGACGGCGGCGTTCGTGGCTGTCCATGAGGGACAGATCATCGCCGAGCGCTACGGTCAGGGTGCGGACAAGAACACGCAGCTCGAGAGCTGGTCGATGGGCAAGAGCCTCACGGCCACGCTGGTCGGTGTCTTGGCTCAGCAGGGCCACCTGAGTCTGGGCGGTCCAGCGCCGGTGGGGCTGTGGCACGAAGACACGGCGGATCCACGCGGGCAGATCACCGTCAGCGACCTGATGCGCATGAGCTCCGGTTTGCGGTTCAGCCATGCGAGCCAGCCGGCCTACGAGTGGGGTCGCGGCGTCCCCGACCACCTCTACGTATACGCGGCGGCGATCGACGCGTTCAATCTTTCGATCACGGTGCCCGCCGAGTTTCCGCCGGGCACCGTGGGCCGCTATCGCAACTCCGATCCGCTGACCTTGGGGTACATCATCCGACAAACTGTGGAGGGCCTGGGCGAGAGCTACTTGTCCTGGCCACAGGCTGCTCTGTTCGATCGCATAGGCATCCGCGAACAGGTGCTCGAGACCGACGCCTACGGCAACTTCCTTCTCACGGGTCACGACTACGGCACCGGGAGGAACTGGGCACGCCTTGGTTTGCTGTACCTGCAGGACGGCGTCTGGGAGGGCGAGCGGATCCTGCCCGAGGGGTGGGTGGACTTCGTGAGCACGCCGGCACCCGCCTGGGACCCTCCGGTGTACGGTGGGCTTTTCTGGGTCAACAGCGATGGCCGCTGGAACGCGCCGCGCAGCGCGTATTACATGAGCGGAGCCGGCGGACAGCAGGTCATCATCGTGCCCACCCACGATCTGGTAGTTGCCCGACTGAGTCACTCACAAGGCAGCGTGACCGGACAGGCGGCGCTCAACGTGGCTGTCGCGAAGTTGATCGAAGCGATCGAGAGATCATCGTAGACAGCTCGACCGTATGGCGAAGACTATCCGACCAATGAGACACCTCACGCTGTTTCTTGCCCTCGTCGCCGCAACGATCGCTCCGGCCAGCGGTGCGCAAGCGCCCGCCGACGACTTCGACTTGCTGATCGCCAACGGCAGGATCATCAACGGCACCGGCAACCCCTGGTTCCGTGCCGACGTCGGCATCCGCGGCGCCACGATCGTCCAGATCGGCGATCTGGTGGGGCGCAGCGCAACCCGGATCATCGACGCGCAGGGACTGGTGGTCGCGCCAGGCTTCATCGATATGCACACCCACGTCGATGATGCCTTCGATAGCGCCGACGCCAACGCGATAATCAACTACCTGGTGCAGGGTGTCACCACGGTGCGCACGGGTAGCGACGGATCCGGCAGCTTCCTAGTCGCGGAGACCAAGGCCCGGTGGGAAGCGGGCGGCATCGGCACCAACGCCGTCATGATGGTTCCGTTCAATGCCATTCGGCGTGAGGTGATGGGCGACGACAATCTCCGTCCGGCAACCCCTGAAGAGCTGGCACGGATGAGATCGCTCGCCAGGCGGGGAATGAGCGAGGGTGCCTGGGGCATCAGCACCGGGCTCGAGTACGGCGGGCTCAACATTTACGTGAGTACCGAAGAGATCGTCGAGGTCACCAAGCCAGTGGCAGAGTTCGGCGGCGTGTATATCTCGCACATGCGCGACGAGGCGGGGAGCATCCTCGAAGCTGCCGACGAGATCATCCGCATCAGCGAAGCTGCTGGAGTGCCGGTGCAGATCACCCACCTGAAGGCCACGGGTCGCGACAATTGGGGAGATATGCGCCGGCTCGTAACCATGGTGAACGAGGCGCGAGCGCGCGGTGTGCGGATCACCGCCGATCAATACCCCTTTCTCCAGGGCGCACCGATCGATTTCATCACCGACCTGATCGACATTCCCGACGATCTGGCGCCGCTCTCGGATTTGCGGAGTGCGATGCGGCGGAGCGTATTCGCTACCGGCGTTTCCCTACGGGAACGCAATGCGGCCCGGCGCGAGTTCGTAGCGGAGCTGCAGCAGGCGCTCCGCGATGACGCGCTGCGCGCCCGACTGCGCGAATCGACCTACGAGCCGCGCCGGGCAGATCCCAGCTGGGTGGCGCGCTGGGGCTGGCAGGACTTTCGCATCAAGGTCACCGACAAACATCCCGAGCTGCTCGAGAGGACGCTCGATGAGATCGCTGACCAACAGGGCAGGGACGGCTTCGACATCGTTGCCGACTTGGCCCTCGAAGAACCCGACATGCTGTACGCGGCAGCCTCGCAGTCGCCGGACGATATGCGGCACGCGATGGGTCAGGACTGGGTGATGATAAGTAGCGACGGTGGCGGATTTGCCCCGGTGGGCGAAGGTGCCCCGCCGGTGCGTGCCCATCCACGGTCGTTCGCGAGTCAATCCGTTGTGCTACGACGGTACGTTCGCGAAGAGGGATTGCTGACGCTCGCCGACGCGGTGCGCAAGATGACCTCGCTGCCGGCGCAGTTTCTGGGAATGGAAGATCGCGGCCTGCTTCTGGAAGGCTTCAAGGCCGATGTCGTGGTCTTCGACCCGACCACGATCTCCGATCACGCCACATACGCTCGAGCCAATCGATACGCCACGGGGGTGGAATTCGTGCTGGTCAACGGCGTGGTGGCCATCGACAGCGGCCGCTACGCGGGCGCCCTCGCAGGCAACGTCCTGCTGAAGACCGATTCCTAGCACGACGGCTACCCACCGTGAAGGAGGAAAGTATGGAAGAGCAACCGAGGATCTCATTGGGCTCGCGGACGGCTTCGTTGGCTTTCCTGTGTCTGCTCATGTTGGCCGGCCTCCTTGTTCAGGGTCGAGCCACGGCACAAGCACAGGAACGGGACGCCGACGCTGCGCAATATGTCGAAGAGAACAATCAGATTCGGCGCGACAAATTCGATCTCGTCCTTCCGTACGTCATGCGGAAGCGCAATGTCGACATGTGGATCCATGTGATGAGAGAGGCGATTCGCGATCCGTTCGGTGCGCAGGAGCTGGGGAGCACCTCCGGGGTGTTCGTATTCACGGACCGCGGCGGCGACCGCATCGAACGCGCGATCCTCGGACGTCGCTGGGGAGCTTCACAGCGCGACTGGAGAAGCCCGGACTATGAAGATCCGATGGAAGTGCTCGGAGCCTTCGACATCGTCGGCGATTCGGTTCGCGTGCAGGAACCGTTGGCAAGCCGGTGACTGAGTACGATCTCCGATTCGAGGGCCTCAGAGAGTTCGTTGCGGCGCGTGACCCTCAAAGCATTGCGGTGAATTTCAAGCGTGAGCTGGGAACGTGGCCGACGCGCTCGGGGCGGCCAGACGGCATCTCGTATACGGACTACCTCCTGCTGGCGGAGGAGCTCGGAGAGGAATACGCCGACAGGCTGATCTCGTCGGAGTGGGTGATGATGGACTACATCCACAACAAGGTACCGAGCGAGATAGAGCTGCTCCGGCAAATGCGCCTGAACGCAGCCGAGCGAGCAAGAGATGCCTTCGCGCGAGTCGTGCCGGGTGTAACCAGAACCCGGGGAGGAGGCGTCACGGTCTTTCGTCGGATGAGCACGGGACAGTCACAGAGGGGAAGGAGCCCGGGCTGGGAAAACAGCGTCGTCGAGGGAGGCGACATCCTTGCCGCCCCGAGCGTCGGAATGTACGCCTACGTTCTCCGTGAAGGTGAGACCGAGCCGCCTCCAGAGATCCAGAAGCTCTGGGCGGAGTATTTGAAAATCGACAAGATCCTGGCAGAGACCATCCGGTCAGGACGGACTCCTCGTGAGATCGTTCGAGCCTACAAGCAGAGATTCGACGCTGAAGGGATCATCGTTCAGGATGACCAATTGCACATGGTCGTCCCGAAGAACGACTTCCCCGCTTACTCGGCAGGTTTTGACCCCGTGAAAACCCACCTGAGCATCGACGCCCATGGCCACATGAAAGGCGCGCGCGCCAGGTCGGTCGAGACCTACTTCGGCCCCAGAATAGGCTCCTACGGTCCGGAGTGGGCGTTGGACATACCCCTTGCCCCCAATCACCACTTCGTCATCGAGTATTTCTTCTACATGCCGTCGCCTGCCCCAGAAGGCAAGGACCAGTACTTGCTCTGGTGGGATCATGAGGAGACGATAGCCACGGAGAGTGGAATCGAGTATCTGACTCCACCGCAAGAAGAGCTATTGCTCATTCACTAACAGGCCGTGGCGAAAGTGTGGCGGGCCTGGCGACAGGGAAGTGCGTAGCCGAGGAAAGCATGACCACCGAGACGGACGAGACCTGCTGCGGCCCAGGCTATGCGTCGCCTGCGGAGGCGATGAAGGCGCCGCGCGAGCGGCTCCTCTACACCGTCGCGCTCTACATCGGCACGGGCATCCAGAAACCGGACTATCTGGCCACCATCGACGCCGACCCGGAGAGCCCGACCTACAGCCAGGTTGTCAGTCGGCTCGAGATGCCCGGCATCGGCGACGAGTTGCATCACATGGGCTGGAACGCCTGTTCGTCTTGTCACCACGATGCGAGCAAGGAACGACGCTATCTGATCGTGCCGGGAGTGCGCAGCTCCAACCTGCACATTGTCGACTGTGCGGCCGATCCCAGGAGCCCGCGCCTGCACAAGGTGATCGAGGGTGCCGAGATCAAAGCGAAGACCAATCTGTCGGCGCCGCACACGGTTCATTGCCTCGGCTCGGACATCATCATCTCGATGCTTGGCGATGCGAAGGGCGAGGCGCCTGGCGGATTCCTGCATCTGAACGAAGACTTCGAGATCGTCGGGCGATGGGAGAACGATCTGGGCGGCATGAAGTTCAACTACGACTTCTGGTACCAGCCGCGCCACAACGTCATGGTCTCGAGCGAATGGGCCGCGCCCAACACCTTCATGCCGGGCTTCGATCTGGAAGAGGTCGGGCTGCTCAAGTACGGCCGCGAGATCCACTTCTGGGATTTCGAGAACAGGACAGTCGAGAACACGGTCTATCTGGGCGAGGACGGTCTGGTGCCGCTGGAGGTGCGCTTCCATCACAACCCGAGCTCGAGCCACGGCTTCGTCGGCGCGGCGCTCTCCTCCAACGTGATCCACTGGTTCAAGAAGGACGACGAGTGGATCGTCGAGAAGGTCATCGACGTCGAGAACGAGCGCCATTCGGAGTGGCCCATCCCGGTGCCAGGCCTGATCAGTGTGATCCTGATCTCGATGGATGACCGGTTCCTCTATCTCTCCAACTGGCTGCATGGAGACCTGCGCCAGTACGACATCTCCGATCCGTCTGATCCGAAGCTGACCGGCCAGGTCTGGATGGGCGGCCTGCTTGGCAGGGCGCCGGAGGTGAACGGCCACAAGATCACCGGCGGCCCGCAGATGATCCAGCTGTCGCTCGACGGCAAGCGGCTCTATGTGACCACCTCGCTCTTCTCGACCTGGGACAACCAGTTCTACCCGGAGATTCGCGAGACCGGCGGCTGCATGCTGATGGTCGATTGCGACGCCAAGAACGGCGGCATGTCGATCAACCCCGACTTCTTTGTCGATTTCGGCAAGGAGCCGCACGGCCCGGCGCGCTGCCACGAGACGCGCTATCCGGGCGGTGACTGCACTTCGGATATCTGGCTGTAGTGTCGCCATGACCAACTCGCAGGACAACACCCCGCACGGCCCAGCGCCGAACCGCCGTGCGCCGACCCGCCCAGCGCCGACCCGCGCAGGGCGCTTCACCATCACGCTCGCCAATCGAGGGGGCAGTGCGTTCGTGGTCGACGCGGAGGCGCCGCTTCTCGAATCGCTCGAGCAGCACGGCGTTTCCCTGCCGTATGGCTGCCGCTACGGGGGCTGCATCTCCTGTTCGGCAAAGCTGCTGGTAGGCCAGGTCGACCAGAGTGAGGGTCGCGCCCTCAACGGCCGCCAGCTGGCGGACGGCTATGTGCTGCTGTGCGTGGCTCGGCCCGAAACCGATTGCACGCTCGACGTCGGCGTCGAGAGCCACGACAAGCTCTATCGCAACCCGTTCCAGAGTCCGCTCAGGCCGAATGAGCTGAAGCCCTCCCTTCTTGGCGAACCGGGTTCCCTGCAGGACGCACCATGAGCCATGCCTTGGACCACGAGGAGGACTATCCGCCGGAATACCTGGCCGGGATTCTCGAGGACGTGAAGACCATCGCGATGGTCGGAGCCAGCTCCGACCCGGCGAAGTTCAGCTACGGGGTGCTGCGCGTTCTGCACGAGACCGGCTACGACATGATCCCCGTCAACCCCAAGGAAGCCGGCAACGAGATCCGTGGATTGCCCGTTTACGAGTCACTGGCGTCGATCGATCGACCCGTCGACATGGTGCAAGTGTTCCGCACCTCGGAAGCGGCCTACGGTGTTACCGAGGAAGCCATCGAGATCGGTGCCAAGGTGGTCTGGATGCAGATCGGCGTGCGCAATGACGAAGCAGCAGCGCTGGCGGAAGCGGCCGGCCTGAAGGTCGTCATGAACCGCTGTCCGAAGATCGAGCTGTTCCGCCCCTTCTGGAAACCTCGCCTCAACCAGACGATCTGAGCTGAGATAGCATGACACGGCAGTTCCGAGGTTCGTCTGGCAGGAGGTCCGAAATGCCAGGCAACAGCGCGGCCAGGTGGGCCGCAGTTGAGGTGGCTGGTGGAATTCGCCAAAGTCCTACAGGTCGTTGCGCGCCATCTGGACGCCGAGCAGGCCGACTGGGCAGTGATCGGCGGACTGGCCTTGGCCGTTCATGGTGCCGGCCGCCTCACGCACGACGTCGACATCATTACGGAACGTCGAGCTCAGCCTGCTCTCATCGAGTATCTCGAGTCGCTGGGCTACGAAACGTTGCACCGCTCCGAGGGTTACTCGAACCACGCGCATTCGGAAGCGGCGTTCGGACGGCTCGACGTCGTGTATGTGGACGGCACGACCGCCGATGATCTCTTCGATGCGGCTACGGTGTCGGAGGTGTTGCCCGAGGTGTTCGCGAAGGTGCCGCGTCCGGAGCATCTCGTGGCCATGAAGGTACTGGCGGCGAAGAACGATCCTAGCCGGCGCTTGCAGGAAATGGCCGATATCGCCGCGCTGCTGCGGTCCGCGGCGCTGGGTCCGGGAGCCGTGCGAAGCTACTTCGAGCGGTATGACCTAGTCGACGCGTGGGAGCAGATCCGTGACAGCCTTTGACCTGCAGGACCTTGCGGCGGATCTTCCGACGCAGCCAGAAGACGTCGACGCGCTGCGCCAGGCGCGCCAGGCTTCGGCGATGTCCGGTGGGGAGATCGCCGACGCGGTGCGGCAGATTGCGGGTCCGACCCCGGCAGAGCTCCGGGCCCGCCCGGTTTTTCGCGGCGAACCGTTCACGCTGCGCGCGCCGTCGTGCTCCCGTGAGCCGCAGGTGGGGAGCCGACCAGACCCGTCGGCATGAACAGACGCCCTCGAGTCCTATGACCCGAGGGCGCCGTGGGGCCCGGTCGGGCTCGGCGTTCCGGAGGAAGACGCCGAGCCTCCGGGGCTTGTCAGTGTGAGTGCGCCAACACGCTAGCGCTGCCCTGCAACCGGCTGTACACCCAGCCGAGCAAGGCACCGAACACCAGATGGCCCATCAGGCTGGGGAGCATCTGGGTAGCGGCCTGGAAGTTCCAGTTCACGCCCAACCCCATGCCCATGAACAGGGGCATCAAGGTAAGCGGACCGAGCACCCACCAGGTGGCGCCAAAGGCAAGGCCGTATCCGACCCCCCGCCCGGTGCTGTCGATCCGGTTGCCGAGCAGGACCGCGAACGTGGCGCCGATCACGGCGCTGATGACCAGATGTACGAACATCCCGTACACCGCCGAAGCGTAGCCGGCCATGGCACCGATCATCGGAAGCATGCCCATCATCGCCATAATGACCCCGAAGACAACACCGCCGGCCAGGCCGCCGAGGATTCCGTTCTTGAGACTCGAGCTATTCACTGAGATATCCTCCTCTGATTCCGTGAGCTTGGAAGCGACGTCATTCCTTCGATCGCCTCCTGGCCGGCTCTGAGTGCCAGCCTCGCTTAGTGAGTGCGCTCGGGCGCCGAGTTCTTACAGCGGCGAGTTGAATCCCTCGGTGAAGTCAGCAGTCCGTAAGCATCGCTCCGACTCCTTCGGGGACGCCGCGTTCGTGGAACGCCTGCGCGCCGGCGATGAGGGGGCGACACGGGCCGTAGTGACGACCTACTTGCCGCAGATCGTTCGAACGGCCCGCGCCGCAGGCTTCAGCCCCTCGCAGGCAGATGACGTTGCCTAAGCCACCTTTGTCACCTTTCTGGAGGTCGTGCCTCGCTTCGAAGGCAGATCGCACGTGCTCACGTTTCTCTTCGGCATCCTTTATCGGAAGATCTCCGAGGCGCGTCGAGGTCTGGGCCGCGATCGGCGAGCGGATGCGATCGATGAAGTGATGGAGGGCCGCTTCGTGCCCGACGGTCAGTGGCTGAAGGCACCGCGCCCGATCGATCTGCGCGTCCACGATGCCGAGATTCGGCAGAAGATCGGCGAGTGTCTCGAGGGCGTGCCCGGCGCCCAGAAGATGGCCTTCCTCCTGCGCGAGGTCGAAGAGCTCGAAACCGCCGAGATCTGTAAGATCCTCGAAGTCTCACGCACTAACCTGGGTGTGTTGCTGTATCGGGCGCGCAACCGCCTGCGAGAATGTCTCGAGAGCCAGGGTGTGACGGGCTAGGACATGAAGATGATGCTCAGCTGCGAGGAGGCCTGCCGTAAGATCGCCAGCGACGAGTACGCCGAGGCTGGCCGGTGGGAGCGCTTCCAAATCCGATTCCACCTGCGTTTGTGCGGCGACTGTCGCGGCTACGCGCGCCAGCTGCGCGAAATCGGCACCTCGGTACGGCAGCTGGCACACGAAACGCAGCCGCAAGCCGCCGACATCGAGCGCTTGGGAAACGACATTCTCGCGCGTCTGAGCTCGCCCGACAGCGGTTCTGACGATCTCGGCAGGCTGCCCCGCCCGTAGCAGAACGTGGACCCACCACACTTTCACCACGGCCTGCTAGAGTCGGCCTTCGGTGCCCTCAGTCGTCGAGCGTGAGGCGAATCTACCGGTTCTGGCCCAAGAGCATTCGGGCCTCTTGCGCGGAAACGCCGAGGTTGGAGCCAACGAACTCAGGCACGATCGCGGCGTTGATTGCCACGACCCGACCGTCAAGCCCCAGCACCGGGCCACCGCTTCCACCGTGGGTGGTTGCAGCGTCGTAGATGACCTTGCCGGGGGTCGTCTGTCCGACGATCCCTTGGGTCGCCAGCGGCGCGATGAAGCCGCCGGCCCCGAGCCCTTGGGCAACGTCCCAGAAGCTCACGCGACCGTTGTCTAATAGGCGGCCAACGAAACTCTCGTCGGCGCGCGCCATCAACGCCTTCATGCCGGTCGGGTACCCCATCACGATGACCTCGTCACCGGCGCTTACCGGCTCGGAGCTCAGCTCGAGGGCGGGCACCTCGGCCGCGGCGGCGCCGCACCGCAGCACCGCTATGTCGGCCGAATCGCTGGCTCGCACCAGCTCCACCTCGAAGGGCGTCTCGAATCCCGGCAGGTAACCGATGAAACGGCGCATCACCGGCACGAGGCCCTGCTGGACGAGTCGCCCGGCATTGTCGTCGTACGCCCACGGCATCGCCACGTGCCGGTTGGTGAGCAGCGTACCGTCGTCTGCGTCGGTCGCCACGACGAAGGCCATTCCGGTGTAGAGAATCTCAACCGCGAGTCCGGTTCCGTCGAGCGTCACGGCACCAGTTGGGCCGGTTCCAGTCGGCATATGTCGTAGTGGCCGGCCCGACGCCGGGTCCTCGAACCCGTAGGCACCCAGCACCAGCACTACCGACGGTGTTGCCGACGCGATGACCCGCTCACGGGCGCCAGCGCGTTCCTCCAGCACCGCGATCCGAGAGCTCGTTTGTTCGAGCTGCCGATCGAGCGCTTGCCGAGCCTGGAGGAAGTCGTCCTCGGTGAACGAGGCCGCGTCCGCGGCGTCAAGCAGCTCCGAGATCCCCTGGATGCGCCCGGCCTCCCTGGACAGGCGCTCCTCGAGCCGCTCGGTACGCAACCAGAGGCTACCGACTCCGGCGGTAAGCGCCGCCACCAGCAGCAACATTCCGGCCCGCGCCAGGGGCCTCACCTGAGTGGCTAGTTCTCGGGGCATGCCCGCAAGCAGTATGCCCAGGCGACCGGGGAACCCGCGGCCCCCGTGGCGGGCGCAGTCGATGCAGTCTGAGAAGGCCTCCATCAACGATTTGTAGGCAGTGGAGCCGGCGGGATAGAGGCGGAACCGGAGGATGGGGCCTCCCTCACCTGCCTCCAGCACATCGCCCGACGCCAGGACGATGTGCTCCACGGGTTCACCGTTGACGAAAACCTGCGCCCCCGTCTGCACTTCGAGCTCGTACGTATTGCCTCTTCTCGACAACGTCGCAAGGTGCGAGGGACCCTGACCGAGCTCTTCCTCCGACAGCCGGATCTCGCTGCCGGATGTGGCTCCGAGGCGCAGGCAGTCGCCCGATAGCCTCTGCGTCGTACCCCGCCTGCTACCGGAGAGATACACGACGACCGGTGTCGGCGGTGTCTCGGTCTGTGGCGTCATGCTCGCTGCCTCCGGTCGCCGCCTCTCGGCCGCCGTTCGAGCTGATCGAGTTACTGCCAGGCTAGCATCTCATCCGAGCGGGATTGCTGGCGATCAGAGTGGCGATGACGGTGCTGCTAGCAGGCCGTGGTGAAAGTGTGGAGGGTCTGGTGCTCGCTGGCTGCGAAGAGGCAATCCTTGCATATTAGAAATTCGTTTCTATAATGCAAGAATGCTGCGCCGCCTGATTCGATCGGACCTCCAGCGTCTCTTGTCCGCGAGCCCCGCGGTTGCTCTGGTCGGGCCGCGGCAGAGCGGCAAGACGACGCTAGCGCGATCGCTACGTGGAATCTACTTCGATCTCGAGCAAGAGCAGGACCGGCTGCGGCTCGATATTGAGTGGGAACGCGTCACGGCGAGCCGCGAGTTGGTCATCCTCGACGAGGCGCAAGCAATGCCGGACGTGTTCGCCCGACTGCGCGGCGCAATCGATGCCGACCGGAAACGCAATGGCCGATTCCTGTTGCTGGGGTCCGTGTCCCCGGCGCTGATGACACAGGTGTCGGAGTCGCTCGCTGGAAGGTTGGCCCTTGTCGAACTGGCGCCGCTGCTGCTCGATGAGTTGGGGACGAAGGCTTCGCGGGCCCGGCTATGGCTCACCGGAGGATTCCCTGACGGTGGTGTCCTGCGCCCGCGGTGCTTCCCGCGATGGCAACGCGACTACCTCGACTTGCTGGTACAGCGCGACCTACCCAACTGGGGACTCCCGGCCCGGCCGCAAACGACAAATCGTCTGATCCGCATGCTCGCTGCCCAGCATGGGCAGGTATGGAACGCTTCGCAGCTAGGAAAGAGTCTGGGGCTCTCCTATCACACCGTAAACAGCTACCTGGACTACTTCGTCGGCGCGTTCCTGATTCGCTATCTGGCACCATTCCACGCCAACATCAAGAAACGGCTGGTCAAGAGCCCGAAGGTGTATTGGCGCGACAGCGGTCTGCTGCACTTCCTCTACGGCGTGACGGATCGCCAGTCGTTGCTGGTGCAGCCGTCGGTGGGAGCGAGCTGGGAGGGCTTCGTCATCGAGCAGGCCATCGGCCATCTGCAGGCACGTGGAATACTGCACGAGGCGTTCTACTTCCGTACGAGTGACCAGCGGGAGCTGGATCTGATCCTCGAACTGGCCGGGGAGCGCTGGGCTATTGAGGTGAAGTTGACGAGCTCGCCAGCCCGGGGCGATCTGGCGAAGCTGGACGCGACTGCGGACCTTGTCGGGGCTACCCGTCGATTCCTCGTTTCGCAGACGCGGAGGCCGGCCGGTGACGAACACCGGGCCTCCTGCAATCTCGCGTGGCTCCTCGACCTCATAGGGTCCGTGGCGACGTCGCCGTAGCGTCATCCCCATCCGCGCTTACATCGATCCGTAGCCGCTGGATCTTCAACCCGGGGTCATGATGATGTGCTTGCTGTCGCGTGCGACGCGGAAGCCGGCCTTCTGCAGTGCCCGGATCGCGCGCTTGTGATTGATGCCGGGGATCTTGGGCATCAGCTAGACGGCGATCTCGATCTCTCGAACGTCGGCGTCTTTGGTCAGATCCGCGACAACCTGCAGATACTCGCGGACGGCGATCTTGATGTTGTCTAGCGCCTCACTCTCGTCGGCTCCTTGCGACCAACACCCGGGGAGCCCGGGAACGGAAACGCTAACGCCCTCTTCTGATTCCTACAGTACGACCTTGTACTTCATGCCTAGAGGTTAGCGCTGAGGATCAGTTGCTGTCTAACCAGATGGGATGAGAAGGCCACGGAGTCCAGCGTACGCCGACTCTTGCGACCGCCACGGCGGCCGATCTCGGTCAGGTATGCGCGTATGTCTTGCTCCATCGATTTCTCATAACCCGCTTACGATCAATCTGGAGAACTCGAACCTGGCACCACTGACCCATCAGCTGCCCTGGTTGCTCAGAAAACCATCCTGACCCCAAGCTGGGCCTGGCGCGGTGCAATGATCCAGCGGGGTAGACCGAAGGCCGGCTCGCCGCGGAATGTGCAGTCCAGGCAGTTGCTTACCTGGCTGTTCCCGGAGTCGCTGTTGAAGAGGTTGAACACGTCGAGGATGAGCTCGAGTCTGGCGGCCCGCGGTGCGCTGAGGTCGAACGACTTTTGCAGTCGCAGGTCGAACTGGTGGAGGGCAGGCCCGTTGCGGCTGCCCCTCGGCTCCAAGCTCACACGCGCCGT
This sequence comes from Acidobacteriota bacterium, assembly GCA_965205505.1. Taxonomy (GTDB): domain Bacteria; phylum Acidobacteriota; class UBA890; order UBA890; family WLXD01; genus DASCOT01. The sequence continues at coordinate 638,470 of CBDBHB010000007.1, read as the reverse complement.
CTCATTGAGCGGCTGCGGCAGCGCGCCCCAGCTTACGGGAGCGTCAAGACGAATCTCGTGGAGAGGAGCTAGGCCCGACACGAGAGCGGACGCTACCTGCCCATTCAGGTGAGAGGTTTCGTCGCAGACGATCCAATGAGTACCCAGTACTCGGAATACACGGTGGCAGCCGCCGGCTCATTCCTGCCGCGCCCGTTCACTCCAACGGTTCCGCTCGAGCCCGCACGTCCTCCAGCCGAGCACTCACTTCCAGACGCCCGGCCCATACATCCAGGTAAGACTGGTCGAGTCGGGAGAATTGCAGTTCGTACACGGCCAGCGCGTCGAGTTCTTGACGATCACTGCCTCCCGAGAGCCGTGACCAGAGCAGCTTCTGCAAGATCGTGTCCTCCGGACTCGATACGAACACGCTCATGCCGAACAGTTCGACCTCCACCCGACGATCGAAACGCGACCGGTCGAAGGGTTGATCGGTCAGCAGCCAGAAATCGACTTTGTCGCCCGAAGTGAGATCGAGGAGATTGAACATCGAGCTCGTCTTGATGGCACCGACAACGGTGTCCTCGTTCACGTAGAAGTCAGGCTCCGGGAAACTCGCCACGAGCGCCGCGACCGCACCTTCCCCGAGATCAACCACGATGTCGATGTCGTGCGTTGACCTCGGTTCGCCCTGGATGCTGGAGGCGGTTGACCCGGTGACCATGTACGCAACACCGACGAGATCGAGGGCCCCGAGTACGCGGATCAGCAGTCTCTGTTGTGACACCGCGACAATCGCTTCACGTACAGGGCACGAAGCTGGTCCGGCTCCAACTCCGGGAATCGGTCCCGCAGACCTGCCATGAACAGCTCTCGGCTCCACGTGGATAGCTCGAATGCCTTCTCCAGCCGCTGCTCGGGCGACATCGCGGCAAGTGTGCGCAGGTAGTGTGCGCGGTGCGGCTGGACCTTCACAGGATCGCGCATGGCCGGAGTATACACACGCCGTTTCGTGACCCGGTCACTGTCACGCCTGGCTCAGCCACCTGTCGCACACTTGCCGCAAACCATGGCCCAGCGTCGACAGTGCCAATGCTGACACACGCAGTAGGCCATCGCTGCACCCGGCTAGACCTCAGCGTCGACGACATCATCGCCATCGAGGGTGAGCGGGTGCCGAGCAGCAAGGACGCCCCCAAGCGCTTCAAGATGGCCTTTGTCGTCGTGGGCCATGAGGGAGCGCCACCCTCGCAAGCATCGATCGACAAGGTCAACGCGATTCGCAAGCGCTGGGGACCCTATTTCCGCGAGGCCAGCGGAAACGGGACGGTCAAGACGAATCTTGTCGAGAAGAGCTAGGCGCTCGAGGAGCGGGAGACGGGCATTGCCTACGGTGCCGCCGAGGCTACCCTGACCGGCACACGACGACAGTCATCACTTCAGAAAGGTGGTCACTGCGTCAGCGGTCCCTCGAGATGACCCGCCGATACTCCCACGTTAGCGAGCAGGCCAAACAGGACGCCGTGGCGACGCGGAGGTTTGGCGGCACCGACCGTGTAACGAGGCTCAGAAACGAGCTTTGCCGTGGTATGATTGCTTCATACTCACTCAAAAAGAAGGCTCTTTGCCGATGGGTACCGCCGTCAAACGAACCATCTCGTTGCCTGAAGATCTCGCCCGCGAGACCGGAGAGATCGCCCGCGCCGAGGGCAAGAGCTTCAGCGCCATCGTGCAAGAGGCACTGCGTATCGCTCGGGTCCAGCGCACCCGGTCCGAGCTGCGTGAGGTGCAGGCGTTCTGGAGCCGAAAGGCACGCGACGCCGGCATCGTCGGCGAGAACGATCTTGACCGCTACCTCGCCGAATGAGGGTCGTCTTCGATACGAACGTCTTCGTATCGGCGCTCGTGTTTCCTGGCGGCCATGGCGAGCGGACGATACAGCGGGTCATCGATGGGCACGATCATCTCCTGGTGTCGCGAGCAATCGTCGGCGAGCTTCTCGGGGTGCTGGCGGGTAAGTTCGCCCGCGATCGCGAAGAGCTGGCTCGCGTGGCGGTGTTCGTAGCCGGGATCGCCGAGGTTATCGAGCCGCAAGTCTCGATCACCATGCTCGCAGACGAAGCTGACAACCGTATCCTCGAATGCGCCCTGGACGGTGGGGCGGAGCTGATCGTCACCGGCGACAAAGAGATGCTCGGACTCAGCGACTACGAGGGAGTCCGGATCGTGCGCTTGGGAGCTTACCTCGAGTCGCGCTAGCAGGCCGTGGTGAAAGTGTGGTGGGTCTGGCGACAGGGTCTTGCGAAGTGGAGGCAAGGAGAGAGGAGAAGGCGATGGATACGCTTGAGCTCAGCTTGATCCGCCGGGCCAGGAGCCCCGCTAACGTGGCAACATGTCCCAACGCGTTTCAGGAGGAACGTTGCCATGGTGAGAACCCGAATCGGCCTCACCCTGCTGGCCGCGATGGACTTCTTGAAACGCCGCACGCCAGGGATCGCGTGGCTACTGGCGCCGCTCGCGTTGTGACCTTGCCCCGCTTTCCCGGACACTTAGTTAAGATCCATTGTCGTAGTCGTATTAGCGGCTGTGGGAGCTGTTGGCAACGCGGAGCGTTGTCCAAGCGACGGTGGAAATCGGGAGTCGATTTCCACGGGCGCGTCAGCTTCCACAGCTGATTGGCCGCTCTGGCCTGGCCGCCGCATTGCCGCCTCGAACTGAGCCGGACTCTGGTCTCCGATCGAGGTGTGCATGCGAGCCCGGTTGTAGAACACTTCGATGTAGTGGAACAACTCGGCTCGGGCCGCCGCCCGGGAACTGAAGCAGCCACCGAGTTGGAACTTCAGGGTAGAGAAGAAACTCTCCATCGGCGCGTTATCCCAGCAGTCTCCTTTCCTGCTCATGCTGATGGTGAAGCCACGGTCACGCAGCTTGTCTAGGTAATCGTCGCTGCTGTACTGGCTGCCGCGGTCGCTGTGATGGAGCACTCCGGAACCGGGACGGCGTTGCTCCAAGGCCTGATCCAGGACCGCCAGCGTCAAATCGTCCGTCATCGTCTCGCTCACCGCCCAGCCGATGATCCGTCGCGAGCACAGATCCATCAGCACGGCCAGGTATAGCCATCCTTCCTGCGTCCACAGGTATGTCAGGTCGCCCACCCAGACGCTGTCCACGGCATCCACCGTGAAGCGCCGTGCCAGCACGTTGGGCGCCGCTGACCGGCCAGGTGTGGGCCGTGTTGTCACCCGGAACCGACGGGGTTGGCGAGCTCGAAGTCCTTCCTGGCGCATCAGCCGAGCTACCCGCTTGCGAGAGCAGCGGATCCCTCGTTGCCGAAGTTGCTTGTGGATGCGCGGACTTCCGTAACGGTCGCGGCTCTCTCGGAATGCAGCTCTGATCTGCACACGTAGACGGCGATCTTCTCGCGCTCTCGGGCTCGGCCCCCTTCCTCGCCACTCGTAGTAACCGCCGTGAGACACCTCGAGCATCTTGCACAACCGCCGCACCGGGAACTTGCCGGACAGTTGCTTGATGATCGGGTACTTCATCGCGGGCGTTCCGAGAAGATCGCCAACGCTTTTTTTAGAATGTCGCGCTCCTGCCGTACTCGCCGCAGGTGCCGCCGTAGCTGTTGCCCGTCCAGGTCCTGGTCGGGCATCTTCCCCGCGCCCGGAAACGCCGTGACCCCCTGCTCCTGGAGCTGTTTGCGCCACTTGGTCAACATGCCGCGGCCAACACCCAGATCCCGGGCCACCTCAGACACCGGATGGCCCAGCTGCGTCACCATCCTCACTGCCTCAATCTTGAACTCGCGACTGTACCGCCGTCGTGACCCCATGCTTCACCTCCGAGCCCATTATCGGGCTTCCAAAGGTGTCCGGGAAATCGGGGGAGGCCCATTGCTGATTCTTGTCGTCCCGGCGTTGGCCGCGGTTGGAAACAACAGCACCGTGGCGGGGAATGGGGCCGGAGGCTTTTCCGGGGACGGTGGTTTGGCCACCTGGGCACGGCGGCAAAGCCGCCGGAGCCTTCACACAGCTCCGACGGTGACCCGAAGTGGCGACGTGGCGGTGATCGAGGATGACGGTACCCTCATGATCCCGCCTAACCGTGTCGATCTCGCCGGGCGCGGCATCGACTTCAAGCGCCGCAAGGACGGCCTCCGGGCCACCATTAAGAGCTCCGTGCCGATCAAGAAGAGTCTCGGTTCGAAGCTCGACATGGGGCTTGGTACAAGCGTCTTCGTGGAGTTCCCGGTGCGCTTCGAGTTCCCCTTCTTTGGCACCAACTACGACGGTGTGTACGTCAACACGGACGGCAACCTGACCTTCACCCAGCCCGACACTGTCTCCTTGGATACCAGCAGCGTGGCGCGGGTGCTCACCGGCCCGCCGCGAATCGCACCGCTGTTCTTCAAGCTCGATCCGAACGAGGCGATCGGCTCCGCTGGGGTCTACGCGAAGCTTACCCCTAAGAGCCTCCAGATCACCTGGTTGAGGGTCCCGCAGTGGGGCTCCTTGGGGGACATCGGCGGCCTTACTGGGTTTGGCGACGCGCCCGGCACGCGTGCCAACGAAAACACCTTCCAAGTCACCTTGTTCAAGAACGGTCGAATCCTCATCGCCTACGGGGAGCTGGCCCTGCTGGATACTCAAGTAGGAAGTGGTGCGTTAGTCAGTCAGGGGGCGCACCTACACAGATCTGCGGTGGTCGGTGTGGCGCCCGGCGGCGGAGGCGAGCTGCAGTTGCTCGACTTCACGGCGGACCTACCGGTCGCTACGACTACCACGGCGCTCCTGGAGCGCTTCAACCAATTCCCCGTACTGGACGATCAGGCGGTCGCCCAAGCCTTTTACAGCCGCTTTGCGGATGTCTACGACCAGCTCATTGTCTGGCTGTATTTCTCCTTCGCCGGCCTCTCCTACGCGCTCATGCCTAGCAACGCGGTGCAAGGCATCGGTCGCGACCTCCACGACCTCTCGGCGGCCTACGGTAGCGATGGCAATCTGAGGAGTTACGCACAGATGGGGACGCTGGCCAACTACTCGCTCGATCCAGCGGAGGATGTCACCGACGACGGGGGCCTCGTCGGGGCGTTACCTGATGCCTGTAAATGCCGCAACAGCAACACCTGGGATGCGGTGGCCCACGCAGTAGGCCATCGCTGGCTGAGCTACGTGCGCTTCCGGGATGCGGAGGGCAATGCGAACGACCTCCTCAGGGGAGTGGATGACGGCCAGTTCGCCGCCGGCACCGGACCCGCGGCAATCGCAGATGCTACTCACTGGAACTCCCCCACGGCCCTCCAGCTCACCAATGGCGTGCCGGCGTTCCTCGATTCGGACGCCTCGGTCATGGGTGGCTTCGATCTACGCGACAACGGCGATGGTTGTTTCACCACGATCGCCGCCAACGACCGCTACAACCGTCTGGATCGATACCTCATGGGTTTGATCCCGGCTCAACAGGTGGGCGACATTTCCCTGGTCACCGTAGTCTCGGGCACGGGCTTGACGGCGCTTCATACTAGCAGCGGGCTCAATCTCACCTTCGAGGGCACCCGGCTGGACCTCAGCATCGACGACATCATCGCCATCGAGGGCGAGCGGGTGCCGAGCAGCAAGGACGCCCCAAAGCGTTTCAAGATGGCCTTTATCGTCGTGGGTCGCGAGGGAGAGCCACCCTCGCAGGCATCCATCGACAAGGTCGATACGATTCGCAAGCGCTGGGGACCCTATTTCCGCAAGGCCAGCGGAAACGGGAGCGTCAAGACGGATCTTGTCGAGAGAAGCTAGCAGGCCGTGGTGAGAGTGTGGCGGGCTAGACGTATCGGGGGACCACGAGAAGTGAAGGCTGTTCGTGCTTGCCCCACTGCGGCGGGGTCACCAAACGGCCGGCTTCCGCCCCGGGTCGTTGAGGACTAGCTCGAGCTATCTGCGCTCAACTGAGCCCTTTTGGCGCGGTTTGTGGCATAAGAGATCAAATGAGCGACGCAGAAGCGTCCAGTAACCTGTCCTGATGAAAACTTCAGGCATTCTTCATGTTCGGCTCAGGCAACCGGGAGCCAGGAGCCCCACAATGATGCAGGCACACGTTGCTGGCGATACTGGTCCTTGTCGCTACCCTGGGCGTGACTTCGAGGATGGTGCTTCCGTACGACCCATGAGAATGAAACGTTGCCGTTTCCCCTGGCTGAAGCGAACTAGGGTGCCCGAGTCGCTCCTGCTGGTTCTGATCGCGGCCACTCCGGCGCTTGTGCTGGGACAAGCGTCGGCGCAAGAGCCGCAGATCCGCATCGTGACTCCGAGGACCGCTGACGACCCTGAGTCGGTGGGCCGCATCCAGGTGCTGGTCCGTGCCGGCGACGGCCCGGTTGTAGCGGTCACGGCGTTTGTCGACGGGATACCGCTGGAATCACTTGCGGGGCCGCCGTACCGGTGGGATATGCCTCCGCGGGCCAGTGACTCTACGGTTAGCGTGCGGGTCACAGCTCGCGACGAGCACGGCCACCAAGCATCTGAAGAGGTGCTGGTTGGAGGAGCCAACGAAGTCCCGTTGTTTCACTCCGATAGCCAGGCAGTCACACTGAATATCGGCGTTTTCGACAGCTGGAAGCGACGGATTCTCGACCTGCAGCGGCACGAGGTCATCGTTCGCGACAACGGCCGCCCCCAGGAGATTCTGGGGTTCGGGCGCGAGAACATTCCACTCCGGGCTCTGGTTCTTCTGGATCACAGCGGCAGCATGGATGGCCGTATGGAGATGGCGCGTCAGGCGCTCGATCAGCTCCTGAGCAGGCTCGATGCCCGGGACCAGTTGAAGCTGGTGGCATTCAACGACCACATCAACCAGCTGGTCGATTTCACCCAAGACCGTGATGTGATCCGCGCCAGCGCAGCCTCTCTGGAGGCTGGTGGCGGCACGGCGCTTTACGACGCGATTCTGCTCGCGCTGCAGAGCTTCGAGACCGCCACCGTATCGCCGACCCGGCCGGCCATGGTGATTCTCTCGGACGGTTGGGATCAAGACAGCGTCAACCCGATGAGCCGCGTCATCGATCGGGTTCGAGAAGTGGGCGCTACGATCTTCGCAGTGGGGCACGGTGAGGCGCTCGAGAGCGACGAGCTGCGTGCCACGCTGCGCGAGATTGCTCGCTCTACGGGGGGTGAGGCGTTCTTCGTGCCCCGCGCGGATCACCTTTCCCCGATCTTCGCGCAGATAGCCAGGCGCATGCGGGCCATGTACTTCGTTTCCTTCATATCCGATATCCGGTCGTCGGGGTGGCACGAGCTGACGGTCGAAGTGCCGGAGCGTCGTCGTTTGACGCTCCTTCACAAGCTGGGCTACGTCGCCGTGGGCGACGACGGGGGACGGTGAAGTTGGGGAGCCGGCAGTTGTGGGTCGACGCCCTTGCTGCGCTGCTGGTCAGCGGTATCCCGGCACTGGACCTTTACGGTTCGGTTGCTCCCCAGGAGACGGTTGCCGCGCAGGAGGGCGTCGTTGTTCCTGGCGGTAAAGAATTCGCCCGCTCGTATCTCGGCATGGTGGAGGGGCGCAGCAAGGACTTTCTTCACGAGCTTGCCGAGTACCTCCAGGAACCCGGCATGCGCACGCGTGCCTTGCGTCTGGACAAGGCGATCGACGAGCTCCTTGATTACGAGAAGCTGCAGCAACAGCTCCGTCGCAAGCACGGTTCGGAACCGCCGAGCTTCGCGCACCCGGATGCTTCTGCCTACGCCAAGGCTCGCGACCTGGTTGGTTGGTTCGGTGTTCGGCCCGTCGAACGTGACGGCCCTCTGAACCTGGAGCTGCGTGGCGGCGACTCACAGAAGCTCAGGCGCGAGGTATTTGCTCACCTCGGCTACGACATCCCCGAGCTGATCCCGCTCTGGGCGAGCGGTGAGCCCATCCACATGCCGGTGCCCGAAGACACGGCTACCGTAATGTTCGGTGGCGGCGCCTGGAAACAGGAGGTCTTCGACAAGCAGCTCACGCCGACAGAATTGTTCCGCGAGTTCCTGCGCGACAACGAAGCGCGCTGGGTGATGCTCGGCTACGCACGACTCGAACCCGACACGCGCGACCTCTTCCGGGCAACGATGGGGCTGCGTGAGCCGTATCGGGACCGCCGCTTGAGCAGCGTGTTCGCCGAGCTGGCCCACTACCTCCGAAGTCATGACGGTGCGCTCGTGCTGCCGGGCGAATCGCGCCTCGCCTGGACGAAGATACTGGGCTCCTGGAACTCGCCCTCGGATCTCGTGCGACGGCTCGTGGATCGCGACGACGGACGCGCACTCCACCTGTGGCGGGCGCTTTCCCTGGTGCCGCCACGCCGGGCTCGCTTCCTGCTGACCCTCGGTGCCACCGACCGGGAGAGCACCGAGCGGTGGGCGAGCGATCTCTACGGCAGCATCCGTATCCCTGGTCGCCAGCAGGCGCTGCGCTGGCGGGGCGACCTGGCCGATCTGTTCCTGCAGCTGCGCCTCCGTCCCGACGGCGAAGGCATCAGCTGGCGCGGCGGCGGTAAGGCATGGATCGCGGCACTCCGGAGCGACCGCGTGGTGAGTGACAGCGCCGCCCTGGACGAGGAGCTGCGCGACGAACGGGTCCGAGAGGCGGCGGATTACGGACCGGCCGTCGATGGCGAGATCCTGCGGCGACTCGCACAGGGATTCGAGGGCTCCGAGCTTCAGCAAGGTACCCATGCGATCGAGCGGTTTGTCGCCATTCAGGCGGCCTTTCGGTACCAGCCTGCGGCCGCCACGCCCAGAACGGTCACCCTGCTGTACCGAAACTACGACCGCTTGGCGCAAGCCTACGGGTTTCTTGTCGGCCCCACTCCCATCCAGGCCGATAGCGTCGAACGCGTGATCTACTTTCTGGGGCGTGCGGAAAGCGCGCCCGACGGGAGGCAACGCGAAGCCGCGGCGAGGCAGGCGCAGGCGACCCTGCTCATCCTCAAACGACTCCTGGATAACGGCCGGGTGCCCGCGGAGCAACGCCACGAGGTGCTCGGGCAGCTCTTCGATCTGCCGCTCGATCAAGAAGCGGGAGGATTCGGCCGCGGCCTCGCCGACTGGTGGCGGCAGACACTCCTCCCTGCCATCGGCCACGAGGGCAACTTCGCCGACGCCGAGAGCCTCAGCCAGAGTCTGGTCACAGCCCTGGCGGACCGGGCACCGGCAGCTGAAGTGACGGTCGACGGCATCCAACTCCGCTTCTCCACCAGCGACATGTGGGTCCCACGCATCCATGACAGCCTCCAGATGCAGCGGTTGGCACCGTTCGGCCACGTTGTCGAGCTCGATGCGATAGCCGCCGAATACGGGGACAAGTCGAGCGCCGAGCTGGGGCAGCTGGGCAACGAGATCGAGGCACGGGTACGTCCCGTCTGGAACGCGCTGCGGGATTCCGTCGCAACGGCGATCTATGAGGGCGACGGCGATGACGAGGTCCCTCTGCCGCTCAAGCGCGAGGATCTCCCGGACCAGGTGGGGCGCCTACTGCGCGATGCCGGCAGGAACGAGAACCGTCCCGAGTACTTCGCGGACGTCCGCAAGCACCTCACGAGCTGGTTCACCGACTCCCTGGTGGCGGTTGCCTACGCGATTCATATCAACGATCCGAGGGGGCTCTACTTTGACGATCGCCAGCCCGCCTGGCTGCATCGACTCGGTCCTCTCCAGGAGTCGCCTAGAAGCACCGGGCCGTGGCTGCACACGCGGGAGGTGCGCGACCAAGCATCAGGTCTGCGGCTGCAGAACAGCTTGCTGGGCATACCCGGTCACCTTGGCCGCTGGGCGCTGCGCGTGCAGACACTGCAAGGTGGAGTCAGCTTCGCGGCGGGGTCGGCGGCGGAGTCATGGAGTGAAGCGGTGTTCGCCGTCCATCCCGCCGCGCTGAGTGCTCCATCGCTGAAGGCACTAACGGCACGGCTAGAGCGCGCCGCCGAATGGGTGGAGGCCGCCGCGGCGGTCTCCGATCCGGCGCTCCCTGCACCCTGGCTCGAGTCGGCGCATGACGTGCCCACGCTGGAGGGGATGCTGAACTTGCTGCACCGTCCGCCGGATGCTTGGCGGCTGCGCCAGGACATCGCGGCGGGTGATGCCCGGTCTGCCTTGGAAGGGATGACGCCCGGCGATCGCTACCTGCTCGCCTGGGGGGCGGAAGATCTCGCCGACGCGATCGACCCCGCGCAGCGCTGGGAAGCGGACAATCTCGTGGGACTGCCCTACTGGCGCGGTGAAGGAACCCTCGGTGTCACCCACCCGAGCTTGGTCCCGAAGGGTGAAGCCGCTGATGCGGTCACGGATGGTCTGCTATACGCCCGGGTGCTCGGGATTCGAGTCGAGCTGGCGCGGGGCCTCGCAGAAAATGGCTACCCCGCTGCTCTGGCAGCGCCCTTGCTACTTCCCGCCATGGGCGCGGCGCTCCAGGCCATCGATCCGGACACTGCAACCATCTGGGACGAGATCGCCATCGCTGTGCCCAATGTGGTGACTCCCGAGGCGGTCCGCAACTGGGTCCTGGAGCTCGCCTTCAACGAAGACCTCATACCCGCGGGGACAGCTTTCTAGCATGTCCCGGTCAGGTTCTCGACGCCTCTCGATGCTCGCTGAGCATGGACGACCGACGTAAACAAAGTCGCCGGCGTGTCGGCCGGTCAGTCGATCGACTACGCTATCCGCACCCTGAAGAACCGGGCCCCGCTGGGTACGATTTGGAGTTCGAGACGGAGGAGTATCGTGAGGCTAATCAGGCGGGCGATCGCGATTCTGCTGGTGCTGGTGTTCTCGGTTGGCTGTACACCACAGCCGGCCTCCGAGCCCGCCGAGGCCACTGCGGAGCCGGGCTCCGACCAAGCCGAGCCAGCGGAAGGCGAGCAGCAGGGCGAGCAGGAAGTGGATCCTGAGCTGGCGATCATTCGCCTGGACCCGAACGACGAGAACCTCGAGGTGTGGAGAGATCGGGACATCTCGGACGATCCACCTCGAGAGCCCGGACCCGTCGGAATCGGGGCGGCCCTGAGCTTCTTCCGGCTGCCCATCGCGGTGACGGTCGAGGACCTGATCGCTGGCGAAGTGGAGGTGGCGTTCATCGGAGCACCGGTCGACATGGGGGTCGGCTTTCGAGGCGCTGGCGAGGGTCCCACCGCGATGCGCGCGTTCCGGCGTGGCGGCGGCAGCATGGAGACGATGGTGAGCTGGAAGAGGGAGCTGAAGGCCGTGGACTACGGCAACGCGCCCATCGACAACCTGAGCGTGGAGCGCAGCATGCCGCCGATTAGGCGGATGGTTCGGGAGATCGCTCAGACGGGAGCGATTCCCATCATCATCGGGGGTGATCACTCCATCGAGTTCGCCAACGTCGCCGGGCTCGCCGACGTGTACGGCAAGGAAAACGTCGGTGTCATCCATTTCGATTCTCACTACGATGCCGGCGACACTCGCAGCGGTCACCTGATCTCCCATGCCCAGCCGGTCCGTCGGCTCGTCGACGACGGGCACATCCTCGGCCAGAACTTCATCCAGGTGGGCCTTCGTGGCGCCTGGCCAGGGGAGGCCGGGTTCGAGTGGATGCGGGCGAACCTGCGCTACCATACGATGGCGGAGATCGATCGCGACGGTTGGGGGACCGTCATGGAGCTGGTTCTCGAGGAGGCGAACGACGGACCGGAGTACCTCCACATCTCCTTCGACATCGACGTCATGGACCCGGCATACACCGAGGGAACAGGTACGCCGGTGCCGGGGGGACTGATGCCCCGAGAGGTGTTCCCCCTCATCCGCGGCCTCTGCGCCGAGAACAACGTCGTCGGATTCGACCTAGTCGAGCTGAACCCTCTCCTCGACCCCGGCTACACAACCGTGCTCAACTCCAAACAAGTTGTCGACGAGTGCCTGACGGGGATTGCGATGAAGAAGCTAGGGCTGAGCGGCAGAGACTACCTGAGCCCGCTGACGGCGACCGACGGCCGGCGGTAGCAGGCTCCGGGAACACATCGGTGGCCGCACAGTGGCATTTACAGATCCATACAGTTCCTTACGAGCGTATCGTTGTGCCACGGCCTGCTAGTGATCCGGTTGGGCTAGTCCGGTAGGTAGCGCCACGGCGGCGAGCGAACCGGAGTGGGCCGGCCCGCCTATGGGTAGCACGATGTACTGCCTGCCCTCGTGCATGTAGGTCATCGGCGCGCTGTTGCTCTGCGCCGGGATATCAACCGTGCCGAGCCGCTCGCCGGTGAGCTTGTCGACCGCGTGCAACAGTGGAGCGCCGCGGCGGCCCTCGGCGTAGATGAGCAACGTCTTGGTGACCACCTTGGTGGCGTGCGATGGCTTGCCGGTGTTGGGGATGTCGAGGCCCTGCAGGGCCGGGTGATGCGTGACGGAGTCGGGAGTGTCGCCGTTGGGGATCCACCACAGGTGCTCGCCGGTGTTCAGATCGATCGCCGTGATACGACCGTAGGGCGGCTTGAGGTAGGACAGTCCCTGGACCCGGCCAGGCCCGACGCTCGGTCCGCTGGCCCACGCCATGACTGTCTTGCCGATCGGGTTGGGGTCGTTGGCATCTGCCTCGATGCCGGGGATCAGCGATTGCCCGGAGCAGGTCTTGGTCGACGCGACGTAGAGGATCTGGGTTTCCGGGTCGACTGCCGCACCTCCGGGGATGTTGGTGCCGCCGCCCCCACCGGGGCAGATCAATGAGGTCTTGAAGCCCAGGTTGTTGTCGCGGTGCAGCGGTGGGTTGAAGAGCGGGCCGAGCTCGAATTCGCTGAGCATCTCTACCGCCGCCTGGCGGAGCTCTGGCGTGAAGTCGATCAGATCGTCCTCGGTGACGCCCTGCATCTCGTACGCTGCTGGCCTCGTCGGGAACGGTTGCGTGGGCGATGTTTGCTCCCCGGGGATCTTCGATTTTGGAACCGGGCGCTCCTCGATCGGCCAGACTGGCTCCCCTGTCTCACGGTTGAGCACGTAGGCGAAGCTCTGCTTGGTCGTTTGCACCAGCGCCGGGATCTTCTTGCCGTCGACGGTGATGTCGACGAGGTTTGGGGCGGTGGGGTTGTCGTAATTCCAGATGTCGTGGTGCACCGTTTGGAAGTGCCAGCGGCGCTTACCTGTCTTGATATCGACGGCAATTATCGTGGTGGCGAAGAGGTTGTCGCCGGGATGGTGGCCTCCCCAGTAATCGTTGGTCGGTGGGTCGGTGGCGAAGTAGACCAGCCCGAGCTCCGGGTCGGCGGCCATCGGTGCCCATGCTGATACGTTGCCGGTGTACGACCACGCGTCGTTGTCCCAGGTGTCGTGGCCGAACTCGCCCGGCTGCGGAATAACGTTGAACTTCCACAGGTGCTCGCCGGAACGCGCGTCGTAGGCCAACACATGCCCAGGCACGTTCTCGCGGCGCGTCTGTCGGTACCCCTGCTCGTGGGAGTTGCCCACCACCACCACGTCGTTGACCACCATCGGCGGCGACGAGTTGGTGATATAGCCGACTTCGTTGGGAAGCCCCTCGTAGGCGTCGTACTCGTAGCCGAGGTCGGCCAGCAGGTCGACCGTGCCCTCGTTGCCGAACTGCTCGATCGGCTTTCCGGTGACGGCGTCGAGCGCGTGCAGGAAGAACCCGGGCGAGATCATGTAGATCACACCGCGGCGATCGAGGTTGGCATACCCGACCCCCTTGCCGTAGTTCTTCCGCATCGAATCTTCCCAGCGCGGCGTGTACGGCTCACGGTAGGTCCACAGCGTCTCGCCGGTGGCCGGGTCGATAGCGACGACCGTGCGCCGCTGACCGGCGACCGTGTAGAGCACTCCGTTCACATAAGTCGGTGTGGAGCGCATGATGTTGTCTACCGAAGGGCCGTAATTGTCGCCCCTCCACACCCAGGCGACCTCGAGATCCTCGAAGTTGTCGGCGTTGATCTGGTCCAGCGGCGAGTAGCGTGTGCTGAAGGTATCGCCGCCCCAGTGGCGCCATTCGCCGTTCTCGGTACCGGTGCTCGATCCGCCGTTCTGACCGACCGCAGGCATCGACATCAAGCACAGGGTGACCGCGATCGCGGCGCACATCGCAGGTTTCGTCATCGCATTCCGCCTCCTGAAACGGACACCGGCACGTACCCATTCGTCCAGCAACATTGATCACCTGAACTGCTGTCGTTGGCATCCCAGTTGTCCACCCGGACGCGAAGCACGTAGTCGCCGGCTTCGCTGAACGTTGCCGTTGTAGTCGCTTCGCCCATGCCCTCCTCCAAAACGATCTCCCGATCCTCGAACACGACCGCGCCGGGAGGCCCTTGATGTTTGAACCATGTCAGCTTCACCGCAACGCCATCCCTGTTCGCGAGGTCGTGGTCGAACCGTTCGGAGACCTCGCTAGCCCATACGGTCAGCGCCAGTGGGTTCCCCACCGTCGCGACCCGTGGCTGGCTCAGTCTGACGCCCGTGGGGTGCTGACCTTCCATCCCATTAGGTTCAAGCCTCAATAGAGGTGGTACCGATCCCATACCTCGCGGTCCGTAGTCGAGCTGAAGGGCCTCGATTCCCGCCCTTGCCGGCACCGAATAGGTCACGCCGTTGGCACGGATGGTCCACACGACTCGCCCCTGTCCATCTCCATACGATGCTGGCACGGTGACCGTGAAAACACCCCTGTCCCGACGTGGATCGACCGGGAAGTGAGTTGGCTGTCCACCATTGAACGCGGCTGGTTCGACAAAGTTGTCTGGCCCGATGGGAATCTCGAGGATCTCCTCCATGTTCAAATTGAAGTATCCGAACGAGAAGGTGTATGTGCCGTCTGCGTTCCCGTACCAGCCTTCAAAAAACGGAGCTACCGGTTCGCCTGTCGGTGGTCGTGGCGCCAGGGGAAGCCGTTGCACCTGCTGTGCACCGACGGGTGCCGAGCTCGTGATGGCGGCGATCAGCGCCAAGCAAAGACTGACCCGGAGCAGGCGGCCATTCATCTCTGAGCTGCCACCTCTGCGTTCGTTCTCCTGTTGGCAACCAGTTGCTCGTAGCCCTCTTCATCCAGGTGAGTTACCGCAAGCCAGGCGTGCGACATCTCGTCCATCGTACGGGCGCCGCGCGCATACCAGATTTCCGGATCGGGATTCAGCAGGTTGTTCTCCGTGTTGTCGTACCACGCGGTGATAACCAAGACGGTGCCCGTGGGCAACAGCGGAGCCGCGTCGTCCTCGTAGATATAACTGTGGTGCCATCTGGCGTTGAAGTTGGTCACCATGCTCAAGAGCTCCTGGGTGCCATCCGGATAGATCGCCCGCATGGATTTGGCATGAAGATGCACATGCCCGTGGGGCTGGAAGCTATCGATACGGACCGGATGATCCCAGCGGTGGAAGCCCTGGGTCATCGCGGTTCCACCGGGTGCTAGGGCAATATCACCGTCCAGGCGGTACATCGCCAGGTCTTGTGTGAACTCCGGCTCGTAGTCCTGGGGATATAGCCAGAGGCCAAGCTCGATCTGATCGTCCTCGACGACATAGCCCATCGGGTAGTAATGCACGTCCCATTCGATCAGCGCGTTCACCGGCAGCAAGCGGGCTGCGTCTGACGGGATGATCTCCCCGATCTTGCCCATGGCGTATTCCGAGAGCATCGCCGTCCGCACCCATTCACCATTCTCGTCCTGGGTCATCAATCTAGGGATGGCGTGGTGCACGACTTGTCGGCCGGCGGGGAAGGAAGGCCGAATCTCGAAGGCCCGAATCAGCCGGTCCGCATTGAGCCCCGTCTCCACTCTCGGACGCCACCAGATGTCGCCCCCCGCGGCCGGCACCGTATAGGGTCTCGACTCGATCACGTGATCCGGCTCGCCCAGCTGGTCTTCGAGCTGCCACTTGTTGCCCTCCGGCCATTCCACCGGGGGCGGCATGTCCGCCACGTCTCCCATCGGCGCGCCGTCATCCACCCATGCTGCGATGGTGTGGATCTCGTGCTCGCTCAGCCTCCAGTCGTTCTTGATCGCCTGGATCCCGACACGTGTATCGAGGTGATACGGAGGCATTTCCCTTGCGACCACCTGATACTTGATCAGTGGCGCGTAGCTCTTGGCCTGATCGTAGGTAAGAAGAGACATCGGCCCGACCGAGCCCGGCCGATGGCAGATCTGACAGTTCTGCTGCAAGATCGGCGCGACGTCTCGAGTGAACGAGACAGCGGTTCCCTGACCCGACGCTGGCTCATCGGACTGCTGCATCGCGAAGGCGCCGCCGTGGAAAGTCAGCAGGGCGAGGAGCGCTAACAGAGAGGTTCCCAACAGCCCTGAATGCCTTGTGCGTGCCGATTCGTTGCCCATGGTGCGCCCTCCTGACAGAAGAGACTGGCGTCGTACTTTGCTGCCCACGCGAGTCAGGCTAGATGTCGATCACCGCGATCGTCAAGGGAGCGGCTCGACCTTGATCGGCCAGGGTAAAGCTGGCGAGATCGCGGTGCTCGACGTGCTGGATGCGGTCGGGAACCTCGGCCGCCTCACGCGGGAGCGTGTTCTCGGTCTGGACGAGTGCAACGACACGGTATCGTGAAGCCCCCTCCCCGACATCGCGTCGCGCTCTCCCGTGGACCCTCGCCTGCCCCAGCGATACGCTTCAGGCGCTCATCCACCTTGCCTCGGGAGCGTCATGGACGGCCATTACGAGATCCTGTCCGCGCTCGGCGCGGGGGGCATGGGTGAGGTGGACCCGGAACCTTGAGCGATCAACAGATCCTTCTCACCGGGGTTGGCCTCTATCTTCTTGGCATGCTGGTGATCGGCGTTGTCGCTGCGCGCCGTGTCAGGAGCGCCGACGAGTTCGTCGTCGCCGGACGCCGTCTTCCCCTGTGGCTCTGTACGTCGACGCTGGTGGCGACCTGGATGTCGGCTGGCACCGTGATGGGCGCCGCCGGCGCCGCGTATGAAGACGGCTTTCTGGGCGTCATCGCAGTTCCTTTTGCTGCTGCGCTGGTGCTCGTTCTGGTCGGTCTGTTCTTTGCTCGTATGCTGCGCCGGCTGCGGTTGTTGACGGTCGTAGGCTTCTTCAAGAGCCGATACGGTGATACCGCAGGCATGCTGGCGGCGGTGGCGATTTGTACCACCAACGTTGGCTGGGCCGGAGCGCAACTGCTTGCCTTCGGCTACATCCTACATGCGCTTGTAGGGATCTCGACCACTATGGGAGTTCTGATCGCGACCGTGATCGTCCTGATTTATACGGCGGCGGGCGGGATGTGGGCGGTGGCGCTGACCGATTTCGCTCAGGTCCTGATCTTGACAGCAGGTTTGGTGCTGCTGCTGCCAATCGTCATCAGCGATCTCGGCGGCGTTGGTGTCGTGATGGCAGCGTTGCCCGAGGGCAGCTTCCGTTTGATTCCGCGACAGCACGACCTCGGTTCTTGGCTTCATTATGTGCGAGCTTGGGCGATCGTCGGTCTTGGGAGCTTGCCGAGTCAGAACATTCTGCAACGAACATTGTCGAGTCGTGATGAGTCTGTTGCCCAGAACGCTGCCTATCTGGCTGCGATCGGCTATCTGACCATCGGCATGATCCCTGTCTTTTTGGGCATGGCCGGCGCGATCGCGTTGCCGGGGTTGCTCGACCCGGAGCTCGTCGTCCCCGAGTTGGCGATGCGTTACCTACATCCGGTCGCGATGGCGATTTTTGTCGGGGCGCTGCTGGCCGCGATCATGAGCAGCGCCGACAGCGCGTTGCTGTCACCGGCGAGCATCGTCGCTTCGGACGTCGTGCCCTTCTTCTTTCCCGGGGTCAGCGATCGGACACGTTTGATGACGGCACGTCTTGCGGTTCCTGTATTCGGTTTCACGGCGCTCGCGATTGCGCTCTATGTGCGGACGATCTACTCGCTGATGCTCGATGCTGTCTCGATCACCCTGGTGTGTATGGCGGCGCCGTTGATCGCTGGGATCTGGTGGTCGAAGGCAAATCGTTGCGGCACCCTTACCGGCATGATCGCCGGAGTCATGACCTGGCTCGTTAGCGGCAGGCTGTTCCCAACCCTGCCGGCGGATCTCTTCGGTTTGTTGGCAAGTGCCCTGGGTTTGCTGATAGCAACCCCGCTCACCCAGGGTGTCGATCCGCCATGGCCGCTACGCGATGCAGAGGGTAACGTCGTGCCGCTGCGTGATCGGCTCGGGATTCTCAACCCGTTTGCCCGTGCCGCTCGCTCTTGACGCGGAGGAGGCTTGAGATGTCGCCCCCTGAGAGTCCGACGAGCGAACGAACTTTGATGACGGCGTCTGCTTGCGCCGTTTCAAGTACCCAACAACTTGGAACAGGAGGTTGAAATCATGTCCAAACCGAAAGCGAAGCCCGCCAAGATCCACTACGACGCAGTTCCGTGGGGGGTCGTAGAGGGTTCGTCTGAGAACTTGCGCATTCGGCGGCTGATCACGCGCGGGCGCCAGGGATCGGAACTCATGCTCGGAGTGGCCAGCCTGGACCCCGGCGTAGAAACCGGCTGGTGGTCCTCCATGCCGGAAGACGAGGCGCGGCCGGGCGAATACTGGATGGGACCCGTCGAGGAAACCTACTATTGCACTCGTGGCCAGCTGACGCTTTTCTGCGATGAGGGCGAGATCGAGTTTGGCCCCGACGACGCCGTCTACCTTGCCCCCGGTGGGCACTACAAGCTCAAGAACACAGGAGACGAGGCTGCTTTTTTCATTTACAACCTGTATCCCCCATCAGAGTAAGCGGCATAGGTTGTATTCAACGACGCCTACGCCAGCCGTCTTCGACGGACTGCTCACGAGGAACAGGAAGGTGCTACTTGCGTCCGATGGCTCGCTTCTGTTCCTCGACGAAGTTGTCTACCGATGACGCTGGCGAGCCCCGCTAGAAGCTACCCGCCGCAATGCTACATGTGCGCCTGCCCACCCCTAGAAAGGTGTGGTGTCCAATAAGTGTCCATCAACGCTACCCGGGACTCGGTTGCCGCCGCTACGGATCGGCACGACCGCACTCGACAGAAGGGGCCGCCCCGCAGGACTCTATTCAGTCTTGAGAGCGTCTAACGGATCCAACCTTGTCGCGCGCCGCGCGGGGATGTAACAGGCGATCAACGCGGTCATTACGAGGCCAGCCGAAACGGTCGCAAACGTCCAGGGATCGACGGTGCTGACGCCGAAGAGCATCGACCGCATGAGCCCGGTGACCGCAAGCGCAGCGGCCAGCCCGCTTGCAACGCCGGCGGAGGCCAAAGTCAGACCGTGTCGCAGTACCAGCTTCAGGATCGTGCGGGTCGGGGCGCCGAGAGCCATGCGTAGGCCGAGCTCGTGGGCACCTTCGTTTACTCGGTACGCCACCAGCCCGTAGACGCCGACGCTGGCGAGCACGAGTGCCATGGCGCCGAGTACTTGCAGCAGTGTCATCGAAAAACGCCGCTCAGCAAGGGAGTCCGCGAGGCGTGACCTCATGGGTAGGACGTCGACCAAGACCAGATTGTCATCCAACTCGTGAACGGCACGGGTTACCGGCGCTACGAGTGCAGCGGGATCACCCGCTGCTCTGATAGCCAGATACAGCCTATGAACACCCAACTGGCCGTTCGGGATGTAGGTCGTAACACGGGAATCGCTGTCCAGGGATTCATGCTTGACCGTTCCTACGACGCCGATGATTGCCACCTTGCCGCCCCCCCACCGGAGTTGCGTCCCGATTGGATTTCGCTGGGGAAAGTAGGTTTCGGCGAAGCTCTTGTCGATCATTGCCACTGGAGCCGCGTCCAGGCGGTCTCTCTCGTCAAATCCACGGCCACGAATCAGCGGAATCCCCATCGCCTCGAAGTACGTTGGTGTGACGAAGCGCAACTCGCTGATGATCTGGTGGTCTTCGCCCTGCGGTGGCACGTAGCTCTCGGTGCCTATGGGCAACCACAACACGCCTTGAGCGAACGGAAGTATCGAGGTTGTGCCGACGGCATCGATACCCGGTATGGCCTCGAGACGCTCCTCGAGTTGCTCGTTGAAGGCGATCCGAGTGGCGCGGTCGGCATATTCGGTACCGCTCAGACGCAGCCGGAACGTGAGCTGACTATCGGCTTCAAAACCCGGATCCACCCGCTGCAAGGCGATGAAGCTGCGCGCCAGCAGCCCTCCGCCGACCAGCAAGACCAGCGATAAGCCGATCTCGACGACCACGAGCGCGCTCGAGAGGTTGAACCGCGACCACAGTGCGCCGCCTCCCACCGTGCCCCGTCCCCCGGATTTCATCGTTTCGGCCAGGTCGATCCGCGATGTGCGCCAAGCCGGCACCAGACCGAACACGAGGCACGTTGCCGCCGTGGTCGCCAGGGAGAACGCCAGCACTCGACCGTCGATGGCGATCTCGCCTATGCGCGGGAGACTCGCGGTGCCCAGCCATTGGAGCAACGCGAGGCCGCCCGTAGCCAACCCGACACCGAGAACGCCGCCGAGGATGGCGAGCAAGGCGCTCTCAGTGAGTAATTGTCGCACCAAACGTCCACGCTTTGCGCCCAACGCGGCGCGTATCCCAAGCTCCCGACGACGGGAGGCGCTACGGGCGAGCAGAAGGTTGGCCACGTTGACGCAAGCCACGAGAAGCAACCCTCCCACCGATGCCAGAAGCATTACCAACTCACGGCAGACACTGCCGACCACAAGCGGTACCTGTCGGAGACATTCGAGCAGACCAACCACTATCGCTACCACGGCAGGCTCGACTACCTGCTCAACGACGACAACACGCTGGGATTCATGCTCAACAGCAACCCGTCGCACGACCGGAACCTCGGTCTGCGGTCTGGCTGGGCGCCGGACGTTGGCTTCAGCATCGATTTCGGCACCGTCGCCTGGCTGGGGAGTTGGCAATCGCAGCTCGGTAGCGACACGTACTTGGACGTGCGGTATTCAGGCTACCGGGGAGCGTACGACAACGTCCCCAACACCTGCTGCGATGTCCCAGGAGTCTATGACTACAACACCGGCATCCAATACGGCTCCTCGATCCGGTACGACAACGAGCGCAACGGCCGCCACGAGATCGATGCGTCCGTCACCCACTACACGGACGATTTTCTCGGCGCATCGCACGACTGGAAGCTCGGGATCGAATACGAGGACTCTTGGACTGTGTACCAGTACAACTACACCGGCGGTGGTGCGGTCTTCCTGTTTCCTTACTACGGCTACACCTACCTGTACGGCTATACGAACGCGGCGCATATCGAAGCCGATGTCGAGCGATCCGCTGCCTACTTGCAAGATGACGTGGCGGTCTCCGACCACCTCACCTTCAACCTCGGGCTGCGCTACGACAACCCGCGGATCAGCGATGCCTATGACGGACCTGGGGGTAACCCGAAGCAGCTCACTAGCTATGGGTTCGTCGCCCCGAGGATCGGCGTGTCTGCCGACCTGACCGGTGTGGGAAGGTACGTTGCTCATGCCAGCTGGGGTCGATACCACGAGAAGCCCCTGAGCTGGGGGCCGGTGAGGAACGGTGGCGTTGGAGCGGAACCACATGAAACTTACGTCACGATTGTTCCTGGCGAGATTGATGTCGATAGCGTCGGCACTCAGCAGATCGCGGCGATGGTGTTCGATCCGGCCAACCTACAGTTTTCGTTCCCTCACGCGAACCTACCGATCGACGCAGATCTGGCGGGTCCGCACACCGATGTTCTCAACGTTGGGTTCGAGGCGGAGGTGGCCAGAGGCTACGTGCTCGGGATCGACTTCGTCCATAAACGCGACAGGAACTTCGTCTTCGGGCAAGACCGCCAGCGCCACACCTACGAGCCGGTCCAGTACACCGACCCGCTCGGCGGTACGCAGACGCTCTATACCCGCACCGACAGCCATCCCAACGATCCCTGGGTCACCAACTCCGACTATTACTTCCGGCGCCACAACATGGCGATCCTGTCGTTCGAGAAAAGACCGAGCCGCGGCTTCAACCTCAGCACCTCGATCACCTACCAACGCTCTACCGGCAACATCGAGAACCACGTTGGTACCGCTTGGGGTGTCCGTGGACTCGGTGACACCTCGCCGAACTTCAACGGCCATCCCTACAGTGTCGGGCGCCTGACCTTCAGCCGCGACTGGCAGTTCAAGGCGCTGGCGAACTACCGGTTGTCCGGCGGCATCCTCGCTGGCGGGTATTTCCGCTGGATGACAGGGCGGCCGTGGTCGCCACTGGCACGCCAAAACACGCTGCCGCAGCCGCTCAACGAGTTCGTGCCCCTCACCCTCGAGCCCAGGGGGAACCGTAACGCACCCTCCCTGAATCAGTTCGACCTGCGATTGCAGAAGTCGTTCGACCTGAAAGGTCAGCAGGCTGCCAGACTCGAGCTCATCCTCGACGTGTTCAACGTGTTCAACAGCGCCTCCGCGGATGGCCGCGTACAACACGTCGTGGGCAGCACGTTCTTCTATTCCGGTGAGTCCGCGTTTGGTAAGCCTCGATGGCTGATCGCGCCGCGACAAGCTCAGCTCGGGGTCAGGGTCGTCTTCTGAGCGCACCTCCCGCGATCTCAGCCGCCCGCGGCGCTGGATCCCCGGGTTGTCGGCAGGGTGGGTGTCGCGGTCACTACGACGGTAGGAAGTTCTCCAGCACCCAGACCGCAGGACCCCCAGATTCTCGCCTGAAGGCGATGCGGCTTCCATCCGGAGAGAGCCGGTAATCCGGGACGCCCTCGACCTCCAGCTCAATGGGCCACGCCGCGCCACCCGCTGGCGAGATGATCCACAAGGTCCCCCGATCAGCACGCTGTCCGCGGGTGAAGAGGATTCCGTCCGGGGCCCAGTCCCACAGGACAACACGGTCCTTGGATTCCGAAGACCACCTGAGCAGTTCCCGTGGACGCCCCCCGAATGCTCGCATGACCCTCAGCACCGGCTCACCGTTATCCCCGTAGTGGATGAACGCCAGGCGGCGCCCATCCGGGGAGAGCTGCATGTTATTGAAATCGACGTCTCCCGCCTCCCAGCGGCCAGAACCGCTCAGGGGCTCTCTCTCCGCCCCGGTGTCGAGGTCCCGAACGAGCAAACGGGGGAGGTCACTCCATTCAACGTAGAAGAGCTCCCTTTCGTCGGGTGACACTCCCTTGAGATGCCCCCTGTGCCAGTTCTTCCAGGGTGGAGTTTGTAGCAGCGGGGTCACCTGCGCGCTCCGAGCGTCGACTTCGTAGTAGCCGGCGCGACCAGACGGGTCAGCACCGACCACATAGATCGATCGGCCGTCCGCTGCCCATCGAGGTTGCCCGTTGTAGAGAAGCTCCGGTCTCAGGTTGGTGATCGAGCCGGTTTCGACGTGGAGGATGGGCAACAAGCCGCTCCCAGACCGGAAGGCCAGGTAATCACCATCGGGTGACCAGGCGGGCTCCATGTTCTGGCCCTCTGGGCTCAAGGAGACCATCCGAGGTTCATCGAGCACGCGGCCGGACGCCAGATCCACGGAGGCAACGTAGATGTCCCGGCGGTAGGAGGTGCCGAAGAAGTAGGAGCCGTCCCGGCTCATGCCCAGGGACGAGGCATCGGCCAGACCCGATTTGAGCAGCCGGGGTCGACCTTGAGGCAATCCGTCGAGCACGGGAAGGAACCAGACGCCCGTTGTCCCTGTGCGATCGCTCAGAAACAGCACCCCGGTACCGTCCGGTGTCCAAAGTGGCGACAGGTCGTCGGCAGGGTGTTCGACCAGCGCAACCGTCCCGCCACCCGTCGAGGAGATGAGGAAGATGTCACGCTGCTGCACACCGGGGCTCGATGGCAAGTCATACGCGATGAACCGCCCGTCGGGCGAAAGACTCACGCGCTCGGGTGGTTTGCCGTCGGGAAGCGACGCAACATCCCGCACGGAGCCGTCCACGACGGAAACGAAGACGATCTGCTGAGTGCCAGCGTCCTGTGTGAACAGCGCGAGGATCTCCTTGCCATCCCTCGACCAATCTACAGGGCGGATCCCCGTCTCCTTCGAACCGCGGAGAATTCGCGGCGACGAACCGGCCACGTCGACGATTCGAAGCTGCTCCACGGGTCCCTTGTTGTCAGTCCACCAATAGGCGATCTGCGTCCCGTCCGGGGAGAAGATCGACCACATCGCAATTCCCGGGCCGTACACGCGCGTGTTGTGGGTTACGCGACGCGTGCTTCCAGTCGAGATCTCGTAGAGCGCCAGATCGCCCGTGTCCCAGTCGACGAAGGACAGGTATCTGCCATCGGGGGACGGAGCGCTGAAGTAGTTATCGGTGTTGCCTTCGGCCCAAACCTTTCGCGTCAGCAGAGCCGTTCCTAGGGCCGCCTCGTTTTCCAGGTGTGCCAGGCGGGAGCCCATGTCCGCCACGGCATCTCGCTGCTGCGCGAATCCCTGGATCAGGTCCTGATTCCTGCGCGAATCGGCGCCAAGCAGGAACCAGAAAGCGGCGCTGAGGGCGATCACCACCAGGCCCGCTAGCTGCCATCGACGGGATGGGTCGATGAGCCGGAAGCCATGTCCCGCGACCGCAGCGGTGGGAAAACGAGAGGCAGCCGCAACGCCAGCCTCGCTGTGGCCGCCGATCGCGACAGCTGGTCCCCGGCCCGCCGTTGCTCCAGGGGAACGCCTCGCTGCCGCACCGGGACTCTCGACTGCGACTGGCGCGATGAAGCGGTAGCCTCGTTTCCTCAGCGTCTGGATGTACTTCGGCCGCCCGGCGGAATCCCCGAGCTCCTTGCGGATCAACCCGATCGTCTCGGTCAACGATTTCTCCGAGACCGCAGTATCCCCCCATAAGTCCAGTAGGTCGTCCTTGGAGACGATCTGTCCTGAGTGTCGCAGCAGGTGCTCCAGCACGTTCAGCACCCGCGGCGGCAACTCCACCTCGCGGCCGTTCTCGCATAGCAGGCGCTCGCCGAGATCGAAGCGGTAGGGCCCGAACCGGAATGACCGAGACGCCGCAACTGTCCGCGCCGAGCCTCTGGATCCTTCGCTCATTTTGAACGTGGCACGGTGGAGGCAGGGTGGTTGCGCTGTTCGCAACGCTGCTCGCAGGCCCGCGATCCCAGCGTATCAACTTGGCAAAATCGACGGCGCCGACGGCTCGCGGTTCGTATCTCCCTCGCCAAAACCTCGCCTTTTCTTAGAGAAAAACTAGCGCAACGGCCGCCGCCTGAAGCTAGCCTGCCGACGATGACTGAGTGTCCTGAGCCAGGTCTCGCCGATTCCCTGAAACAACTTCGGGCTTACGTGCAGCGAAGCCTCAACCAGCAGGCTTTCGAGGGACGCCAGCAGGACAAAGATGAAGCAGCGCCATCGGACAAGGCCTTGTGGCAACGGTGTCCATGTAACTAAAGGCCAATGGGTAACCGTCTCCAGACAACTCCCTAGGATCAATGGCGGCACAAGGCTGTCAGAGATTCCAGCCCAAGAGGAAGTGTGTCATGAAACGTTTAACTGACTGGAGACGACCCACCATGAGGCTGAGTGGCTCTGCGCGTGCCACGCTGTTGCCGCTTCTCGTGGGACTGGTGGTGGCCACCGTACTGCTGGCGGGCGGGATCGCAGCTAAGAGCACCGAGGCCTACGCCAGCGAGGCGTACTCAGAGCAAGAGAAGGGCAACAAGAAGTGCAATGACGGGATTGACAACGACGGCGACGAGTTGGTCGACGGCGCTGACCCAGATTGTGGGGGCGGCAACACCCTACCGCTGATGAGGTTCGAGTTCCGTGGCGTCGGAGCCATTCGGGGCGATGGAGTGTATGTAGACGAGCGTGCTGGTGGGGATATTGGAGTTGAAGCGTTCCTTTTCGGCTCAGGGGGCAACTTCGGGCTTCGGCTTGAAGGATCAGTTCGGTACGTGGAACTCAACTTCAGTGACCGTGTTTTTGAGGACGATGACGTTACTCCAAAGGGATGTTCTGACGCCGAGGGAAGTCCTCAGCCCCTGCCATTTGTTGAGCCGATAAACGTGACGGTCGGAGAGCTCGCCAATACCGACATTGCGCACCTCGCAGTGGAGGACGATGGTTTGGGAGGGGGTTTGACGGGCATCCTGCCTGGCGGGAGGAGAGCGTCCGGCTTTTACCTGCGCTGGGCCGATACAGAAATGAATAAGAACTTTCGGGTCAAGATCTGGTCACGCTCCTCTTGCAAGAGCTGTGTAAACACCGGTCCTGACGACGTCATGATCACGCGGTGTACCGGGCCCATCGACGATCCAACCCCGGCGGAGTGTTCAGGAATCACCACCATCCCTGAGAACACGTGGATTGTGTCGACGAGAATGTGGCAATCGATGGCGACACCGCCATCGTTGGAGCACCGAGAAACGATGCCGGTGGATCGGCCTATGTCTTCGTGTGGGACGGAGACAAGTGGATCGAGCAGGCCAAACTTACTCCCAGTGACCACGCCGCAGGCCAGAGGCTCGGTTGGCGGGTGGGGATCGACGGAGACAGGGCTGTCGTCAGCGCAATTAGCGACTCTCATGCAGGTGTCGACTCGGGATCGGCCTACGTCTTCTTGCGGCAGGGGACGAATTGGGTGGAGGAGGCCAAGCTGATCGCCGACGATGCTGGAGTCTCGGACCGCTTCGGCTGGTCCCTTGCCATCCAGGACGACATCGTGGTGGTGGGAGCGACGCAGTTCCGTAAACCGGGCCCCGGCGCGGTATTCATCTTTCAAAGCAGCGGAACAAGCTGGCGACAACTGGCGAAGCTTCGCCCGGGAGATGCGGCAACAGGTGATCAATTCGGATATGGAGTGGCCATCGACGGCAACGTCGTGATCGGAGTGGCACCCGATAAGGACAATTTTCGCGGGGCGGCCTACGTCTTTCGACGGCGCGGGAACAATTGGGTGCAGGAGGCCAAGCTCGATGCCGATGAGGGAGACGGGTTCGGTGGGGAGGTATCTGTCCGCGGCGATACTGCTGTCCTCAGCGGGCTCGGCGCCTATGTCTTCGAGCGCCGAGCGTCAGGTAGGGAAGGCGGGGTGGCCTCGGCCGACGACTGGGCGCTGGTGGCCAAGCTGACCGCCAGTGACAGTGTCGATGTAAGAGGCTTCACGGGTAACAGTACAGTTGCGATCGAGGGGGAAACCATTCTGGTCGGAGAGCCGCAAGACGATGACTGGGGACGCTCGTCCGGCTCCGCGTACCTATTCGAGCCCATTGAGGGAGTCTGGTCTGAAACCGGCAAGATCACGTCCGCTGACACATCGGGTTTCAGCCAGTTCGGCTGGTCTATCGCCTTGCACGAAAGCACCATCCTGATCGGAGCCAAGGAAGAGAACATCGGAAAACCGGGGACGGCCTACACGTTTGGGCTCACTCCAGAGCAGAGGATCGTCTTTCTAGAGGTCCGCGTGAGCAATCTCGTCAGCGAAGGCACGTTGTCTGCGCCCGCAAAAAAAGGACTGCTCGCGAGGCTGAAGCGAGCGAAGAGACTGTTGGACAAGGGCAAGGTCTCGCGCGCCAAGAAGCAGTTGGAGAAGTTCGCCAGGAAGGTGCCCAGCTTTGTCCGCCCCGGTGTGCTCTCACCGGAACTGGGTCAGGCGCTGATCGATTCGGCGGACATCACGATCGCCGAGCTCGATACGAACTGAGGAGCCCGGAAAGGTGCTCCTACGCCGCCTGAGCCGGGCTGTGGTGCTCCTTTCGCTGGTCGGCGGCACCGAACGGGCGGCGGTTATCGACGTCGCCCCGGATGAGAGCCGGTTCGAGCGCAGGGTGGCCAACGCTTCCCTGAGAAGTTCGATCCGAACGAGCAAGAACATCAAGGTGCTCGGCAATCTGCGGATATCGAGGAAGTTCAATCGCGCCGATGTCTGGGGGACACGGCGGTTCGCCATTGTCGCAAAGGGCAGTTACGGCTGGGGAGTCGTCGACACCCGAAGACCCCGCAACCCGAAGGAGATTGCCAAGTTAGGGCTGCTGGCCGTGAATGACGTGAAGGTGGACGGCTCCCTCGCGGTGGTCACGAACCAAGCGGGGTTCGTCGGCGCCGGAGCGATCTTGTACGACCTTACCGATCGTTCCCGCCCATCGGAGCTGTCCCGCATCACCCACGAGAGTTCCTTGAGCGTACACAACGCCTACCTCGACAATGGCGTTCTGTATCTCTCTTCCTACACCACCGGCAATGTGGAGATCTTTGACGTTACCGATCCCAGCGAGCCGCGACACCTCGCCTCGGTGTCCAGCTCCAGGGGATTTATTCACGACGCGATCGTTGAGAATGGAAGACTCTACAGCTCCTTTTTCGAGGGTGGGTTCACGGTTCACGATGTAACAGAACCGGCATCGCCGAGGCTGCTGCTCAAGAGGAGATACCGCGGCGCGGTCACCCATAACTCTTGGCCCAGCAGCGACGGCGGTTTCCTCTTCACGACCGACGAAACGTCGGGTGGCCACCTGCGGGTCTAGAAACTGGACAACCCTGGCGCCGAGAGGATCTCGCAAGTGGGCCGATACGAGGCCGAGGAGCCGGCGATCATCCACAACGTTCACATCGTCGGGTCGTTGGCCTATATTGCCTACTACACGGCCGGGTTCAAGATCGTCGATGTCTCCAATCCACGATTGCCGGTCGAGGTTGCCTTCGCCGACACGGGCAATGCCTTTGGGGTCTATCCGTTTTCCGGCAGGCGGCGCATCTACGTCACCGACGACAAGACCGGTCTCTGGATCTTTCGTTTTACGGGAAAGATCGCCAGCCCACCCTCAGGGCTCGAAATCCGCCGGGTGAGACGGTTCGGGAGGCGGTCCGAAAGACCTTCTGCCGAGTTGCGATGGAGCCCGCACCCAAGGGCCGAGAGCTACTACGTCTATAGGGCTCGCCCTGGCGGGCCGTTCCTGAGGGCGACGGTGCAACCGATCGAGCGTACTTCCTTCGCCGAGCTCACTGTCCTGGAGGGTGACTACGAATACGCCGTTACGGCCGTGCTACCGGACGGCACCGAAAGCCAGCCGTCCCAGATTGCGACGGTCTCGGATGCATAGGATCGACAGGGTCGGCGTCTCCGGGCGATTGAGAACGGACGGTCAGGCGTGTCCTTCGCGGGTCGCCGAAGCGGCTGAATGTACGTTGACAGTAACTTGTGGTCATAGGCTACTCGATCTCGATAGGTGTTGGTCGGGAAGCAATGGACGTTCAGTGAACAATCCCGGTTCAATTCATTTGTGCGGGCTGAGCCCATGGACGGTTCGCCTAACCTTTCCCTGAAGGAAGGAGGAATTGCGATGCGTACACACCGGATCTGCAGGGCAGTGGGACTCGTAGCGGCGGTCGCCATCACGGCGATGACGGCTGGCGACGTGGGGGCGGCGCAACTCGGTAGCAGCGGAACCGGAGAGACCCACGGCGCCTTCAAAGGGGTGGGAACCGCCACTGAGGTCGGGCCGAACCGGGTGCACTGGTCCGGAACTTATTGGGGACACAGTTTCAACAACGCGGGTGATGGGTTGCTCCACAACACGGTCTGGAACTGTCCAGCCGCATCGGACATAGCAGACGGCGTGGTGGACTTCAAAGGGTACTGCACTGTTACAGATCCTGATGGCGACAAGATCTACGGGAGTTGGAGTGGCGGTGGTCCTGCGACGGGCGAGATCACCGGCAGCGTCGAAATGACCGGTGGCACGGGCAAGTATTCCGGTATTCAAGGTGGCTTGGATTTCCAGTGCCGGGCCGTCGGTAACGACGACCAGCTGCACTGCATACAGCAGTTCGAGTATCAGCTGCGATAGGCTGCGACGGACTAGACGGTAGGTAAGTAGCCGCGACGCGCATCGTCATAGAGACAGCGCCCCTGGGCCTGAGACGTTGACCAACCCGAGGACCGTGACTGAGCCACGCTATCTGGAAAATCCGGCCCAAATGTCTTTTGTCTTACTTTCAGGGGTACTGTCAAGTTAACCGGCAGGCTGGCAGAGTTCGGCGATGAACACCGTCCCGCAAAGCGACCGTCGACACCGGTTCCCTCCCGAGATCATCAGCCACGCCGTGTGGCTGTCTCGTCGCTTCGGCCGGACCTCAACGTCGACGACATCATCACGATCGAGGGTGAACGGGTGCCGAGCAGAACGGACGCCCCAAAGCGTTTGAAGATGGCCTTCATCGTCGTGCCGACCGTGTAACGAGCGTTGTTCAGGGACGATTCGATACCCCGGAATCCTCGTAAGTCCTTGATAACAAAGGCGCGCCCGTGGAAATCGATTCCCGATTCCCACCGTCGCTTGGACAACGCTCCGCGTTGCCAACAGCTCCCACAGCCGCTACTACGACTACGACAATGGGTCTTAACTAAGTGTCCGGGAAAGCGGGGCAAGGTCGTACAACGATCGGATAGGCAGGAAATCGGCAGGGTCGACTCGGAGGTCCGGGCACCTGATTCCTGGATGAGTCGCTAAAAGGGCAGAGGAGAGAACTTCGTCGGCTGCTCCGGCGCAGCGGTTCTTATCGATGCACGGCGCTGTCCGAAGTCTCTTCAACCTGAGCCGGCATCGACTACGATCCGTGAACTACCGGGTGCTTCGGACTCGCGCCTGTCGGACCTGAGGCGAGGTAGTAACCAGCTGAGAGACGGTCCGAGTCTCGCGACAGCGAAGTTGTGCCCAACCATGCCTACCGCCGGGTACTCTAGAGTGTAAGTGTCGAGCACCTTAGGATTCGCATTGCCACGCCGCATGCTCGCGTTACACGCGAGTTTGACGCTCGGAGGAACCTAATAATGCTCCGTGACATACAGGTTGCCCTGAGATCGCTCGCCAGCAGTGACCGGGGCCGAGTCTGATCGTTGTCGCGACCCTGGCGTTGGGAATCGGGGTCAACACGGCGCTGTTCAGCGTGCTGAACGCGGTACTGCTGCGGCCACTTCCGTATCCCGAGCCCGATCGCGTGAGGACGGTCTGGGAGAGCAACCCGGAAATTGGCATCGATCAGGACCAGGCCTCGGCAGGGACCTTCGTCGATTGGCGACAGGGTTCTCGCAGCTTCCAGACGATGGCTGCCTATCGCTACGGCGGTCACGTGCTTACCGAGCTGGAAGAGCCGGAGCACATCACAACGCTTCAGGTGACGCCTGAGTTGTTCGCGGTGCTCGGTGCAACACCGGTGGCCGGGCGCCTATTCGGCGTTGACGACGAGCAGGAGGGAAGCGAGCGGAGGATCCTCCTGAGTCATCGTCTTTGGGCTCGCCACTTCAGCTCGGATCCGAGAATCGTCGAGCAGACCATACGTCTCGATGGCGAGGGTTATTCCGTCGTGGGCGTGATGCCCCGAGGGTTCGAGTTCCCGCCGGATGAGGAAGAAGTCGAAGCGTGGACGCCCCTGACGATACCGCCACGATTGATCAACGTACGTGGCATGCGAGTTTATAATGTCGTCGGTCGGCTGGCGGCGGGCGTCACGCCCGAGCAGGCGACACAGGATCTCGACGCGATCGCCGCGGAAATCGCCTCTCGCTTTCCCGACACGAACCGCGGCTGGGGCGCGCGCAGCGTATCGGCACAAGAGCAGCTGGTGGGCAACATGACGTCCACGCTGACGGTGCTAGGCGGCGCGGCCGCGCTCGTGCTGATGATCGCCTGTGTGAATGTCGCCAGCCTGATGCTGGCCCGCTCGATCGATCAGCGACGCGAGCTCGCTATTCGTGCGGCGCTGGGCGCCGGGAAGGGAGCGCTGTTGCGCCGCTCGCTGGCCGACGGCCTGGTGCTCGCGCTCGTCGGTGGCGTTGCGGGATTGGTGCTGGTGGCCTGGAGTATGGATTCCTTGCGGGCCTCGATGCCAGCCGAGCTGCCGCGGCTGCGGGAGGTGGGGATCGACCTCAACGTGCTGGTGTTCAGTGCGCTTGCCTCCATCGGCTCAGGGCTGCTCGTAGGGCTGATACCTGGCGTGCGGGCCATGCGTCCGGCGTTGGTCGATGTGCTGCAGGAGGGAGGGCGAGGGCACTCCGGAGGGCGCGGCGCACGGCGCCTGCTGAACCTGATGGTGAGCGCAGAGGTCGCACTGGCGCTTGTGCTGTTGGTCGCGGCAGGACTGCTGATTCGCAGCTACCGCAACCTCAACGACGTTGACCCGGGGTTCCGAATCGACAACGTTGTCTCGGTGGGGCTGTCACTGCCGGAACTCCTGTATCGAGACCGGGGAAGCCAAGTGCAGCTCTACCATGAGCTGGTGGACCGGGTGGCGGGGTTGCCCGGCGTGCAAGCGGCCGGTGCAGTGTCGGCGCTGCCAATGAGCACCGTGGGCATGGACTTCGATCTTCCCTTTCAGATAGAAGGAGCGCCGGTCTTGCCACAGACGGACCGGCCACGGTCCGAGTACCGCGCCGTGATTCCTGGCTACTTCGAGGCTCTGGGAATCCCGCTCAAGCGCGGCAGGCTCATCGATGCGGTCGATCGGGAAGAGTCTCGCCCGGTCATGGTGTTCAACGAGACGATGGCTCGGACCCACTTTCCCGGGATCGACCCGATCGGCCAGTTCCTCGGAGTGCCAATGGCGGGTAGCATCGAGATCGTCGGGGTTGTAGGCGATGTTCGCCACCGCGGCCTCGGCTCGGAGCCGCGGCCAGAGATGTTTGCGTCCTACCAGCAATTCGCGCGCCGGGACATGTACCTCGTGGTACGGAGCTCCGGCGCAGCCGCGCAGGTGATCGCCGCAGTTGGGCAGCAGGTTCGCGAGCTGGATCCGCGCCTGCCGATCCGCCGCGCTGCTGCGCTCAGGGACCTGGTGGGGGAGTCTCTGGCACAGCCGCGCTTCAACATGCTGTTGCTGGGAGCGCTGGCCACCTGCGCATTGATCCTGGCAGCCGTCGGTATCTACGGCGTGATCTCCTACTCTGTCGTTCAGCGCCGGGCGGAGATTGGAATCCGCATGGCGCTGGGTGCCGATGCCGCCTCAACCGCGAGGTTGGTGGTGGTGCAGTCGATGGCATTCGTGATGATCGGGATCGGTGTGGGAGTTCTGGGCGCGCTAGGTGCCGGGCGACTGGTAGCGGGACTCATCTACGGCGTCAGCCCGACCGACCCGGCAACAATCCTCGTAGTCGCAGCGACGCTGATCGGCGTGGGTCTGGTGGCCGCGGGAGCGCCGGCTCGCCGCGCCTCCCGTGTCGATCCCGTGACGACTCTAAGGCGCCAGTAGCCGATACTGTCAAGTTGACCGGTAGCCTGGCACAGTCCGACCGGTGCCGAGGAACTCCAGCGCCAGACGGCGAGGACGACGTTTGACCGTCAGCACCGGAGCTCGCGGCCGATAGTTGAAGGCTTCCTCTTCACGCTGACGGAGAGCGAGGGCGACGTATGAGGGATGGAGCTAACGGAAGGCGCGGCACAGCGTCGATAGCGGGAGTACGCTCGCATGGCAACAGCGTGGACGGCGATTCGCGGTGCCATGCATCGGATCGCTCGGCTCACGGCAGAGGTTGGTCACGCCGACGGCTACTCACGTCTGGAGCCGGGGCCATGGCCATCGTACTGCCGATCCTCAGCAGTAATCGGGACATCGTAACTGCCGGCAGCTTGCCAGCCGTCGAACCGCTTGCGGAGGATCGCCGTCGACGCCTGCTCGCAATCCTGGACCGTCACGGCCCCGAGCTCGGCGACGGAGGCTAGAGGCGATGGCCGTGTTCGAGGTCGAGAGCTGGAAGGTGGCGGAAGGCAAGCAAGAGGAGCACGACGATGCCATGCGGCGGTGGCTGCGTTGGGTCAACGAGCACCGTGAGCTGTTCAGAGAGTGGAAGAGCGTGCGCTACTTCGTCAAGGAGATAGCCGGTGAGTCTTCCGGCCGTCACTTCGTGGTGTGGGAGTACGAAAGCCTCGCTGCGTTCGAGGCATACAAGGCTCGCCGCGGCGACTACCAGGGGCCGTACGCCGAGTACAAGGAGAACGACCCCTACTACCAAGAGGTTTTCGACCACTCCGACATGCGTGTGGAGGTGTGGAAAGACATCGACCGTGATCTCTGGATCGAGTGACGCGCCTTCAAGTTCCCGGTGTGATCAATGGCAGAACGTGCCGGGTGAACCTTCTCAAGACGGCGACGTGATCGACAACTTGGTCCAGCGACGTTGTAATGCCAATGCTGCCAAGCGGCTCTTCCGGAAGCCGAGGTAGTCACCAGCTGAGGCAACTCGGCTCCAGCCACAGCTGGCCCTGATCTGAGCGCTGCGTTCGTAACTTGATAGTGCCGGCCTACCAGTTGAACGAGCGTGTGACCTTCAAGGTGAGAGAGCGGTCGTGGCGGCCGAAGCGGAAGCCGTCGTATTCGCCCGTCTGACGGTAGACAAGATAGATGTCGTCGCCGATGCGGTAGATGTAGCGCAGACGTGCAAACACGGAGAGCCCGTCCGACAGGCTGTTGTGCTGCACCAGCGCGTCGGTGAGCCATCGATCCGAGAAGCTGTAGTTGACGCGTGCGTTGAGCACGTTGGTCGTGAAGCTACCCCCGGGCAGGTCGATCTTGTTGTAGCTGAAGGCTGGGGAAACGAGAAGCTTCTCGCTGAGCCGGAACGTCAGCCGCGGTGACAGCGATACGATCGTGCCGTCGTAGAATTCCCCGATGCTGGCCTGGCCG
Source organism: Acidobacteriota bacterium (assembly GCA_965205505.1). Classification (GTDB taxonomy): domain Bacteria; phylum Acidobacteriota; class UBA890; order UBA890; family WLXD01; genus DASCOT01. Next base: position 603,966 of record CBDBHB010000007.1, on the reverse strand, counting down.
CCAATGCTGACCCGGCGACCGCCGAAAGTGGACAGCCACATGTACAGGCTGTCGAAGCTGTAGTCGCCGGGCGGGATCGCGACGTCCGGGTGGATCTGGAAGGGGAAGTCCAGCCGCTCGAACTCGTTCGTGTAGTAGGCGGCGATCGAGTCTCCCGACTCGAAGTTCAGGGATGGGCCGACCCACGACTGGCGGCTGACGAGCACTCCGGTGGTGTCGTGGAAGGTCGTGAAGTTGACGTCGAAGTTCACCGACCGCATCCATGGAACGCTGGGTCGCGGGTTCCATGACGCCCGGTATGCTCGACGAACGATGTCCTCCCGAAGGACGAAGCCCAGGTCGCTCTGGAAGCCCGGGTCGATGCGCAGGATGTCGAAGCTTGCGCTCCACAGGTCGCTTTGCCACCCGGCGCGAAACTGGCCTGCAAACTTGCCTTCCTCGAGGTCATCGTCGGTAGCTCGCGCCCCGAACGCCGAGATGTTGAGGTTGTCGAAGAAGGTGAAGTTGGCGTCGGCTCCGACAACCGTGTTGGTAGCGCCGTCGGGCCCTTCGACGTTGGTGATCAGCGCGCCGACGCTCGATCGGGCCAGCACATCCTGACGCCAGCGCAACGCCGTATAGTTGCGCCCTCCGCCGAACTCCGAGTCGCCCGTCTGGAGGTTGAGAAAGCCGATGTTGCCGCTGCCGAGCTTGCCCGTCATCTTGGCGCCAAAGTTGATCGGTGTCGGCTCACCAAGCTCCGACAAGCCGATGTTGCGCGAGTGGAAGAGGCGCAACACGGGCGCTCCGAAACCGCCGCCGCCACCGCCTTGAGGGCCGAAGCTGAAGTTGTTGGCCCCCTCGAGGAAGAAGTCGCGCTTCTCGGGGAAAAAGAGCGAGAAGCGCGTCAGGTTCACCCGTTGTTGATCGAACTCGACGTGGGCGAAGTCGGTATTGTAGGTCAGATCGGCGGTGAGGTTTGACGTCAGCTGGATCTTGAGATCGTCGATGCCGAACTGGTTGGTGACGTCGTTCGTGCGTCCTGGATCCTCGAACAGCGAGGTAGCGCCGCCCAGAAAGTACGGCCTGAGCCGGAACCGCTGGGTCACCGAGAGGTTCTCGAAGCCACGCAGGTCACCCGCCTGCGACACGCTGATGAATCGAAAATCGCGTCGGTAGTTGCTCCACGCCACTTGCTCGTTCTTATGGCGGATCTGGCGCTCGAAGTCGACGCCCCAGTTGGCTGCGCCGGAGGAGAAGCGCAGGATCGCCAGCGGGATGACCATCTCGGCCTCCCAGCCGCGCGCGGTGATCTGCGCCGCCGCCTCCCAGGCCTCGTCCCAGTCGGAGTTGATCTGGCGCTCGTTGCGGATGGTGGCGTCGTAGCGGGCGCCCAGCGCGTTCACCGTGAACAGGAACGCGCTGCGACCATCGTGGAAGGTATCGAGCAGGAGGCTGAAGGTATCGTCCGAGCCACCACCACCACCATCCTCTGCCGCCCAGCGCATCGCGTCGTAACTCCGTGGCGAGGATGGCGCTCGGGTTGCTGTCGTAGGCGATCACGCCGACATACAGGTTCTCGTCGTCGTACAGAACACGCACCTCCGTCCGCTCCGAGGCCGGCTGTCCTTCCTGTGGCTCGCGCTGAAGGAAGTCGGTGGCTACATCTGCCAGGGCCCAGCTGGCATCATCGACGATGCCGTCCATCACCGGAGTCTCGACGACGCGTGTGACTGCCATGCCTGGAGTCACACCGGGTGCGCGCGCCGATCGTGGTCGCGTGGCCCCGAACGCTGGCTCGGGGGCGGCAGGCGTCGGGCCGAAGGCGTTGCCTCCCGCACCGATCGGCGGCGCGGGGGCGACAGCGGCCGGACCCCTCGGTCTGATCGGCTGTACGACAGCCTCGCCCGGATTGATCGGCTGTACCAAGACGTTGCCGGGGGCGCTCGGTCGCACGGTCGTGGCATTGCCCGCAACCAACGGTGCTGGCACGCTGAGGTCGACGGGTGCCGGTGACGGCACGCCACCGGGATCGATTAGCGGAGCGCCGGTGACACGAACGGGCGCGTTCAACTCGCCCGGTGTCACCATCCGCACCGGGATATACCTTCTCGGTGTCTGCGTGGGCACGGTGAGCGCCGACAACGACGTCGGACTTCCGCTCCCTGCCAACGGTGCGCCGGGCAGGCTGATTCGCCTGCTCGGAGTGACCATGCGTACCAGAATCGTGCGCGGCCCGACCGGCTGCTGTACCTGCCGGCCCTCGGTCTTGGCGGAGTCCCTCGTGCCCGACTCGAGCTTGGCGAGTCTTGGCCTGACAGACTCTGCCCGCTCGGATTCCCTTGCGGCAGATTCTCCCTGGGCGGATTCGGCCTGACGCTTGCGTTGTGCGGAGCCATCGTCGGACGGGCTCGAGGTTTGCTGCCGGGGACCCGCACCCACCACCAACGCGACGCAGAGGATTAGAACAGACTTGGGCTTATGCACGACCAGGTGTTCCAGGGGTGCTGTCAGTCGCCGCGTAGACGTCTGAGGCGGTTCCGCTCGAGTGGTAGCTGCCGTTACCGAGGACTAAACCGGCCTCCGCACTCACGGAGGCCTGGGGTGGAGCAAGGGGCGCTCGTTAGGCTCGCCCTATCTTAGGCAAACTAGACCCGCTATCCGTAGGGAAAATAGCCCCAAGAGGTTTCTCGACAAATCTTTACAATCTTCCCATTCCCTCTCCGTTGTAACCCCCGCCGGGGTTGTGATATGCCCATGCTGTCTAGTGGAAGGAACACCAGTCCCAGGCTCGACGGATGGAGGGCGGCATGAGCAACCAAGACAAAGGTGGAGCGGATCGTGCGGAGACCAAGCTAAGCCGGCGCACCTTCGCCAAGACCTCGGTCGCCGCGGGTACAGCTGCCGTAACGTTGCCGAAGACCTTGCTCGGCTCCCCTTCGGAGGCCGCGGCGACGAACGCAACGTACGGTCGTGCGAAGCGCGTCGAGCTGCCCAACGATGGCCTCGGCTACGGTGGCACTGGCGCGCCCCTCTTGAAGGGTCCGCTGCCGACGCGGGAGAGCGTCAACGGCTGGAAGGAAGGCACGACGATACCCGCCGAGTACTACGTGGAGGCGAAGCACTTCGACGCCGACGAGGCGTTCGTGGCGGAGAACTTCTGGCAATACACCGACCAGGCGAGCCGGATTCCCAACCCCGGCGACTTCTACGTTTTTGAGTTCGGCCGCGCCGAGTCGATCCTGATCGTGCGCGGCCAGGACAACGAGATCCGCGGCTACTACAACGTTTGTCGCCACCGCGGCTCGCGTCTGTGTCGCCACGATGCGGATTCGATTCCCTCGGACCCGCGTCTGTCGGTCAAGCAGCTTGGCCAGACGGGCAACTCTCCGGTGTTCCGGTGTCCGTACCACGCGTGGACCTATGACACCGAGGGCAGCCTCATCTATGCCTATGGCATGCAGGATGATTTCGACCCGGCCGACAACGGCCTGCTTCCGTGCCACACGCGGGTGGCGGCCGGGCAGGTGTTCGTAAACCTGTCGAAATCCGATACGCCGCCGGATTTCGACGCCGCCGTGAGTCGCCTGCGCGGTATCGCCGATAAGTACAGCCTCGCCGATCTGAAGGTCGGGGCACGCGAGTACTACCCGATCAACGCCAACTGGAAGCTGGCGCTGGAGAACTTCAAGGAGTGCTACCACTGCGGGCCGGCCCACACGCCGCTGGTGACCACCCACAACTGGAGCAACGAGGTCACCGCAGAGCAACGCAAGGAGCGTGCCGCGGCGGTCGCGGCGTGGGTTCCGGAGAAGGCATGGCGCGACCGACGTCCCGCCGCGGGCATGGGCAGCCAGGGCATGGGAGACGATGAGCCGGAATACAGCTTCGGCGGGATGCTCAATCCCGGCTTCGTGACCGGCTCGATCGACGGCAAGGCAACGTCGATCCTGTTGCCCAACATCGATGGCTGGAACCACGAGACCAACGTGGTCACGACGGCCGAGTCGACCGGCTACTGGCAGTGCTACGACGACCACGTTGCCGTGGCGCGGTTCACGCCGCGGACGGAGAAGTTCACCGACTGCGAGATTGTCTGGCTCGTGCACCCGGATGCTCGCGAGGGCATCGACTTCGATCCCGACAACGTCAAGGCGCTCTGGCACGTCACGATCCAGGAGGATATCTGGATCACCGACAACAACCACGCCGGCATCGAGTCGGGTGCCTACACGGCCGGCCGCTACTCATCCCACGAGGGCGGCCCCACCGGTTTCATCAGTCGGTACATGAAGGAGATCGTCACGGCTGGGGATTAAGGCGTCCGAAGTGTGTCGTGACGGCGCCGGTCGCTCGGGGTCGGCTCCCGGGGAGGCGGCCAAGACTTCGGGCGGTTGGCCACTGGTGGCCTCAAACCCGTCAATTGCCGTATCCGGATCGCTGGAACTGATTCGCAGCGTCGTTAGAGGGCCACCTTGCGCGTAACGTACCTTCCCCACGCGTTAGGGCGCGCGAACGGCGCAGATCGCCTTCGGGCCGACGCGTCATCGATCCAGAGACCTGCGGATTGCCCGGACACCGTCCTTCTCCCGGCGACCTGCTGCACGTTGACCTTAGCTATGTGGCGCTGTCTTTCGATGACTCCGAACCAGTCTGAGGCGACGTGCGAAATGGCTCGGAATAGGCAAGGTCTACCGCTACGGCGACTCGGCCAATCGGCGTAAGTTGTTGATAACAAAGGCGCGCCCGGGAGGATTCGAACCTCCGACCTGCGGATTAGAAGTCCGCTGCTCTATCCATCTGAGCTACGGGCGCGTAGGATAAAAATATCTATATATCAGAAGTTTAGGAGGAATCAGAGAAGTTCACCAAACGGCCTGTACGGTCTGATTGTCCCGTTTCTGTCCCCGTCGGAGCGGGGAGCTTCCCGAGTGCGCTCCTGAGATCAGCCTCGTTGATGATGTTGTATCGATCGAAGATGCTGCGAGTCTTATGGCCGGTGATTGCCATTGCCGCCTTCTCTGGCACGCTGGCGCGAACCAGGTTTCTGACCGCCGTCCGTCGAAAGTCATGGGGCAGCCTGCCCGGACAACCGGCAGCTTCGCAAGCCGTCGCCCACGCCTTGCGAAATCCCTTGATCGGCTTCCCGCGACGATGAAACACGAATGGGCACAGGACGTCCGCAGCCGCTAGGCGCTCATGCTCCTGCCACTGCCGCGCAACGACGGCGCCGAGCTCGGGCAGTGAATCGTAGGGTAGGGTGCGGCCCTCGGAGTTCTTCGTCGTGCCGGGTTCGAGGCGGACGGTGCACGCGTTACGATCGACCTGTGCCCAGCGCAACGGCAGGACCTCCGACGGCACCCGCCATCCGGTGAGGTAGGCGAACGTCACTATGCCGCGAAGTGGCTCGGGCAGGGCATCGCGAACGTCTTCAAACTCGTCTCGCTCGAAGAAACCAGTTCGGGCGGTGGCCTCGCGCAGCATGGGAATGTGCGGCATGTGGAGCAGCTTGCGCGCCTGGACCGCCAGCCGGAACGCGCGCTTCACGATCGCGAGCTCACGATTGACTGTGGCGTTGGCCGCGCCCTCGCCTTGGCGGTGCGAAGTGTACGCGCGAACGTCGGCCGTCGTGATCGTTGCCATCCGGCGACCGCCGAAGAACGGTTCGAGGTGTAGCCGGACGCGGTGCTCGACGTCCCGCAGCGTTCGCTTGCCGTTGACCCGGTAGTCGGTGACCACGTCGGCCGCGGCCTCATCGAAGCGAAGCTGCCCGACCCGCGCGGTAACAGGCAAGCCCTTGGCGATGTCGCCTTCTCGGATTCTCAGCAGCCTCTCCGCATCGCCTTTCCGCTTGCTGCCGGAGCTTTCCTCGTGGCGTCGGCCGTTTCGGTAGTACCGGATCCACCAGACGTTGCCGCGTTTGCGTATCTCACCCACCGTTCGGGGCCTCGTCGTTTCGCGCCGTGTCGCCCTCTTCGTCTGAGGACAAAGCCAGGAGCGCAGTTAGCATTCCCTCACTCTCTCCCTCCTCTACCAAGCCTAGTATAGTGTATCGTAAATAGCTTTACATTAGATGAAGACCATTGTATTGTGCTTCGCATGGCCACAAAAGCAGAACCGATAGCGCTCGCGGACAAGGATCGAGACGTTCTGGAAGCCTGGCTCCGAGCCCCCAGCACACCACAGTCAGTAGCGACTCGTGCCGGGATCATCCTGCTGGCGGCAGATGGCGAGTCCAATAGCGGGATTGCTGATCAGCTCGGCATCAGCCGGCCGACTGTGATCATGTGGAGAAGGCGGTTCGAGAAAGCAGGTCCCGTGGCGCTGGGGCAGACCAGGCCGGGACGTGGACGACCCCGGTCCATCTCCCGGGACAAGATCAAACAGATCGTCGAAGCAACGTTGCACACCAAGCCACCCAACGCCACTCATTGGTCGTGCCGAACGATGGCCAAGGCGCAAGGGGTCAGTGCCGCCACGGTCCAGCGGATCTGGGACGCTCACGGACTCAAGCCTCACTTGGTCAAGACGTTCAAGCTCTCCAAGGATCCCCACTTCGTGGACAAGCTCACCGACGTGGTCGGCCTGTACATGAATCCGCCAGATCGGGCTGTAGTGCTGTGCGTGGATGAGAAGTCTCAGATTCAGGCTTTGGACCGCACGCAGCCGTCGTTGCCGCTCAAGAAGGGCCGTGCCGGAACCATGACCCACGACTACAAGCGCCACGGTACGACGAGCCTTTTCGCCGCCCTGAACATGCTGGACGGAACCGTCATCGGTCAGTGTCTGCCGCGTCATCGGCATCAAGAGTTCTTGAAGTTCCTACGCAAGCTCGACCGCGAGTTCCCCCAGGAACTAGATCTGCATCTGATCGTTGACAACTACGGCACCCACACGCACCCCAATGTGAAGAAGTGGTTGTCTCGGCATCGTCGCTTTTACCTGCACTTCATTCCAACAAGCTCCTCGTGGCTGAACCTGGTGGAGCGCTGGTTCGCTGAGCTGACAACAAAAAGCGTCCGACGAGCTGCGTTTCCTTCCGTCCAAGCACTCATCCAAAACATCGAGAACTTCATTGCCAACTACAACGACGATCCCAAGCCCTATGTTTGGAGTGCTTCCGCCCAGCAGATCATCGACAAAGTTAATCGCTGTAAAGCCATTTTAGAGACGCTACACTAGTTCCTCTCGCATCGAGATCACGAGCTGAGCGCTGATCCGTGTATAGCCGTTAAGCTCGCAGGTGCTTGGTGTCTTTCTCGCCAGCCTGATGATCCACACGTGAAGCGCCGTCGCCTGCACGTGCTGACCGTGATTGGCTGGCTCCTGCTGGTCCGGTTAGGCGCGCTTGAATTCCGACGAAGCACCGAGAGTGCATTCACGGCACAGCGGAGCATGCTTCGAGACCAGCTCCGAATCAGTATCTTCCGGGAAGTCCTCCCACTGATCCACAAAGCACAAGACGACGTTCAGGCACTGTCCTTTTCTCTCACGAATTTCCCTGGGCAGGTCTGGCGATCTGTTCAGGCTGGCCGGCTCGAGCCGAAGGCGAGCCGCGGGGAGGAGTTGGACGACAAGTTGAACGCGGAGCTTGATACCGCTGGCGGCAGTGTGAGCGCGCTCATCCGGCACGTAGGGTACACCAGGGTGTGTCCTTATCTCAGCAGTCCACTCCTAGGGTCACCATTGTCTCATGCGCAGCGGTGACCCTTTTCCATGTGTTGGCCTCGTAGCGCTCCTCATTTCCCCTATGAAGCTGTAAATCGTTAAGCTGATACCGGACAGCAGTCATAGATACGCCGAATTTTCTTGCCAGGCCTGCGTACGTCTTTTTGTAGTCAGCGACATTGCTGTTGTTTACCCACACTTCGCCGCGGCGCGACAATCCTTGCTCGCTCTGAACTTGTTCGAGCGCCCGGAGAAACGGACGACGAGGCATGAGCGCGAACGCTGCAAACTTGTTTGCTTGCCACTCTATCCAATCGGGCGCACCGATCTCTAGTCGGTTTCTTAGTCTCCTCGGGCGACCGTCGGTGAGAACGCCAGCCTTTGCCCAACGAATGGGTCTGTACCGGTGAAGAACCCAATGCCCTAACTCGTGCATCGCTGTGAAGGCGAACCACTTAGATCGGTCGTCCGACAGCAGTCCAGAATCAAGGTCAATTCGTTGCTGCGAGAACGTGATCCGACCACGGATTCTTTTGCCATCAGTTTGTCCCAAGTCAGGAAACGATACACGCAGCCCATCCCGGGCTTGAACTTTTTGGAGAATTGTAGAGACTGGCAGCGTGCCTGGATTGGACAGATGCGTCGGGCAGTAAGTTTGCAGAAAATCCTGGGCGATCTCTTCGACCTGCTTAGCAGTCAGAAGCGGAACCCCGTGCCGGTCGTAGTGCCATGTCTTGCTATCGGTCGGACTGGATTCCACTTAACACTTCCTCTGTTCTCTTCCGTCGTTCTTATTCTTCGTCTTTCAAGCTCCGCCTAGCCGACAGAGTCGCTGAATAGACCGACTAGAGTCAAGAGGACTCGGGTCTACTCTTCCGGAAGAAACTGAACAAGCCCTCTCGGTAGGTCATTTCAGGCAGGATGCCCTTATTCCACCGAAGGCAAGAAGAGCCAAGAAAGCCAGTAGTGCTGCTGTTCCGATGGTCATCTTATTGACGCTATCCAGTCTACATGCTACGTGACCAAGTATCGGGAGCGCTGCGGAGCCGAACAAACTTGCTGTGGCGTTGAACCAGAACGAGTGAATCTTATGAATCCAGAGGATTTCACAGGGCGTCCACTTAGGCTTGTCCTCTAGCTCAAGCTTAGGGTTCTCTTTCTTAAGCTTAGCGTTCTCTATCTTAATCCCAATGTGCTGTATCTTGTCGGCTCTCGCCGGGTGCGATTGCGGCCCTGGCGCTCGGTGTGTTCAGGGCTCCCCAGAGGTCCGGAGAAGTTCGCTTTATTCCCCGATTTAATGGTGGGAATAGTGAGGTGATAGTCTACTAGAAGTTCCTGTAAACTATTCTGCACCATGCACGGTGCCTACGCCTCGTTCGAGGAAGACATCAAGGGCTCGATCACTGCCGGCAAGCTGGCCGATTTCGTGCTGCTCAAGGCGGACCCGCACGATGTCGACCCCGATGGCATCAAGGAGATCGGCGTGGTGCGCACGGTGGTCGGCGGTCGGACTCGGTGGCAGGCCTGATGCACCGATGGCAGCTCCGGGCGCGAAGCACCGAGGCGCGCCGTAGCGGGCCGCACGGTCGTGCCGCACCGAAATCGGTATGGACGCCGGTGTTGCTGGTCGGCTCGCTATCGACCGCCGTGGCAATCGCCGGCTGCGCGTCTACCGCGAATGCGCCGCGCGGCACGCCTGCGGAGACGCTGGCGTCGGTGTGTCCGGCACCACTGCAGCCCTACCTCCGGGCGGCTCTCTACATGAGCGGCCGCAACACCGACGGCGCACCCGACGAGCGCTGGGACTCGCTGGTCAACGAAGTTCTCATTCCGCACTTCCCGGACGGGGGCAGCGTGATCGAAACGACGGGTTGGTGGCAGCGTCGCGACGGCCGTGCCGGTACGAGCGCCGGACGGATGATCGTGATCCTGCATCCACTCTCGGACCGCGACTCGTTCGTCGCAGCGGTGGAAGCGGTGATCGAGGCGATCAAGGTGCGTTTCAACCACCGAGCCGTCTTGTGGGAGGAGGCCCGCGTTTGCGCCACGTTCTGATCGCCCTTCTCGTAGTCGTCACCGGGTGCGCGCCGACCACGGATGCGCCGGTGCCGGAGTGACCTGACCCCACGGTTAGTACCACGTCTTATCTCAGTAACTCGGTGCTGACAAGGGGTTGTTGAGGCCGGCGAAGCGGAGCGTAGCCGGCTTCAACAACAGCGCCTCCGGGGCCGGTGGTCGGTAGCCCAACGAGCTGTGCGGTCGCATGCGGTTGTACTGCTGCCTCCATCTCTCGATCAGAACCTTTGCCTCCTTGAGCGTGTAGAAGATCTCGCCGTTGAGCAGCTCGTCTCGGAGCTTGCCGTTGAAGCTCTCCACGTAGCCGTTCTCCCACGGCGAGCCCGGCTCGATGAACAGCGTGCCCACACCGAGCCTACCGAGCCAGTCGCGAACCGCCTCGGCGGTGAACTCCGGTCCGTTATCGGACCGGATGTGCTCAGGTATGCCCCGGTGCACGAACAACCACCCGAGCCGCTCGAGCACGTCCTCACAGTTGAGCTTCCGTGCCACGTCGATCGCCAGGCTTTCTCGTGTGTACTCATCGACGATCGTCAGCAGCCTCATAGCCCGACCCTCGTGCGTCCGGTGATGGACGAAGTCATACGCCCAGACGTGATCTTTGCGCTGTGGTCGCAGCCGGATGCACGAGCCATCGCTGAGCCACAGCCGGGCTCGTTTGGGCTGCTTTGTCGGTACTTTCAGCCCCTCACGCCTCCAGATACGCTGCACTCGTTTGTGGTTCACCCACCAGCCCTCCATACGCAACAACGCCGTCACTCGCCGATACCCGTAGCGCCCGTATTGTCGGGCTAGATCCACGATCCGCTCCGTCAACATCTGCTCATCGCCCGGTTCTCTTGGCATGTACCTGTGTGTCGTGCGTGGTTGTTTCAGTACCCGGCACGCCCGCCTCTCGGAGACGCCCAGCCGCCCCTGTACATGCGCCACCGCCTCGCGCCGTCGAGCTGGGCTCAGAAGTTTCCCTCCGCGACTTCCTTCAGGATCGACAGGTCGAGCTCTTTCTCCGCCACCAGTTTCTTGAGCCGGGCGTTTTCTTTCTCCAGCTGCTTGAGCCTTCTGGCCTGGTTGACCTTCAGCCCCCCGTACTCCCGCCGCCACCGATAGTAGGTGTGCTCGGTGATCGCTAGCTTGCGGCAGGCATCCTTGACCGTCCCGCCTTGCGCCAGCTCCACTTCAGCCTCCCGGAGCTTGCGTACGATCTGCTCGGCGCTGTGCCTCTTCGTCGGCATTCTGACCTCCCCTTTTCGACCCAGATCGTGAGATTACCTCTGGATCCGTTTTGGGGGGTCAGGTCAGCAGCCCGCCCGCAGGTGGGTCGCATCGCTCCCTGGCCGCGGCGTTGACGATGATGGCCGCGACAGAACATCTGGTTAACCCCGTACTTCGGAGAGCCGCTGTCCCAGAAATACGGTTCAGGATTTCCATTGATCACGGCTTCGTAACTCTCGCCCGCTTGGGTGCCGCAAGGCGCTTCAACGCGGTCGTCGCTGTGGGGGACGCCGCCAACTTCGCTTCCAAGATGCTCAAGCACGCTAAGCCGGGTGACATCGTGCTCGGTGAGAAAGCAACGCTCGAGCTTCCACAAGACTGGAGCCGGGCATTCGCGACTCGTTTACCCCTGGAGACCGGCTGGACTTACCGGCTTTCTGGGCTCAGCTATCCCCTGTACCGCTATGACGGGCGCTGGGCTAGGCTCATCTAGAGATGTCTGATCGAAACGACCATCAGAGAAGAAAGAACGAACCGACGGCGATCGAGACACCCACCGAGCTTCATGACAAAGCGCTCCCACTGACCGAACCAGCTGTACCTCGGGAAAGCGATGTGGGGGCGTTCGCCGGCACTGCTGGGGTGATTCGGGACGACACCGCGCGGTTCGCTTGGCATGCTCACGCGTACGTTCGTGACTTCATCCGCCTTGCTGATCGCAAGGCAGGCTTTATTTTCGCTATTGGAATCGCGCTCCTGTCGTATCTGCACACACTCTCTCCCATCAGCGGGTCCATGCGGGACCCGCGCACATGGGCTTTTGCCGACGGTTGGAGTGTCGTAGCTAGCGTCTGCATCAGCGTTTCCGTCTTGCTATCACTTTGGGTTGTGGTTCCGCGACAGCAAGGATCAAAGCGAGGGGCCCTCTTTTTCGATGCGGTCTCAGAGTATGGTTCAGCAGCCGAGTACTCAGACCATGTAGTAGGGCTCGCCGAAGCGGAGCTCGTGGGTGAAACACTCCGTCACGTCCACGAGCTCGCCGGCGTGTGCCAGAGGAAGTACGCGGCCTTGCGAAAATCGCTTTGGGCCGGCTTTGTTGGGATCGTCGCTCTGGTTATCTACTACGTGCTCAGCAGCCCTGCGGCAACCTAGCTTCTGCTCGAGTTCTATATCACGGACCGACTGGCCCGACCGGCCGAGCGCTCTGGATCCGGATCCCGAGATTCGCGAACCCGAACTCCGATCGTGGTCTCGGCCTGCTTGCACAATCCTTGCAGATTCTCTTCCAAACAGCGCCGGATTCTGTATATCCCTAGATATATCTAGCTGGAAAGGAATCTGCGTAACCGCCGTTGATTCCAAAGGAATCCAGCCCGATACAGCTCTGTCCAAAAACGGGGCGGAAACTTAGAAGTCCGCTGCTCTATCCAGCTGAGCTACGGGCGCTCCCTTTATTCATGGGCACTTACGAACGGGCGGTTTCGGACTGTGCCCGGATTGTGCCCGGAGTTTAGCAAGAAGTCCGCCCACGTCTGGGGTAGGTAGCGGGCTCCATCCGCACGAGGTGATCACTCGCGATTCGCTTCGGCCAGTCGCAACGAGCCCACGTAAGCACGAATCCGCGGTCTGTCCGATATCGGAGGAACCCTAAAGCGGTGGCGTGATCGATGACCGGACAAGGGTACATGCGGAGCCAATCAGTCAGATTTCGCTGAAGTACCCGTAGTTCCGAGGTACCAATTCGGTCGCAGCACGATAACCCTCGCCCATTGCCGCCTGCGCGAGGCTTAGGCCAGCTGCATCAGAGTTCGCGATGGTGATCCTCCCGAAGGGCTTGTGACCCGCGACCGTGGGGTGGTTCTCGCCCGTCCACTCGGCGGGATCGAACAGAGCGTTGGTTCCCATCGCGAACCCGTGCGGCCAGCGGTTGATCGTGATGCTCTCGATGTCGCGTGCGGGATCAAAGCCACCGGGCGAAAGGACTCGCGCAAGCTGCGCCCGGATCCGACGCTCGAAGTCCTCGAACGGGGTTCTCAACACGCGGGTCCGAAGCGCCGCAAGTTGCTCCCGGAGCGGAGTGCCGGGTGCGGGTGGATTGCCGTCGAACAGCTCCCGAACCATGGTTCGGTGGTGCAGAACGCCGGACGGGCTCTGCAATCCGACCAGGGCGGGGTCCACAGGGTCGAGTTCCGGCCGGTATGTGCCGAAGTGTCTCGGCGTACGGAGATTGAAGGTGTTGTAAAACATCCCCGGGCTGTCCACTCCGCTGATGCCTAGCCGTTCGAACGACGTCCAGGTCCGAACCAAGACCGTTGTCATCATGTTTACCGCCCGGTCCGCGAGGAGGAGTGCTTCCCGCTGATCCTCGGGTAACTCCGGACAGATGTACGGGATCACCGAGTTGTCGCAGGCGAGAATCGCCCCCTTCGAGCCAACCCGATACAGCCTGTCCTCCCGAACGTAGGTAACCTCGGTCTCCCGATCGTCCGTGCGCAGGCGGCCGACGGGGGTCTCGCCCAGATGCTTGACCTGAACAGCGGTGCTGTTCAGCCGGATCCGCACCGGTGAGCGCGGGTCGTCGAGCTTCGTATAGTCAACGCGATCCAGGATGACGTCCGCCATTCGCCCCGCCGGAAGGGCGGCCGGAATCAGAGAGCGAACGATGAGCCGCGCGATGTCGGAGTTGCCGGCGGGGAAGCTCACTGATTCGTGCCCCTCCTCGGACCGCTCCGGAGAGAAGGGCGGGCGCGTCAGGTCGAGGCCCTCGAAGCCCATGCCACCGCGATAGAAGGCGAACCAGGCGCTCGCCGTGTCCTGCGAAAGCGCCCAGACGCTCCCGACCAGGGGAAGCACGTCGGGATGGACCTTCGCGACGTCAAGCAGATAATCTCGATAGCTGATCCGCTGCAGATAGGCTTCCTTCTCCACCACCGACATGCCGGCGAGGTAGTCCGCCCCGGCATGAAGTCGACGAATGTCCGTCCGGACGTGCTCCGACAAGGGCGTCCGGTCGAGGAACTCCCGCGTCGGCTGCGAAAGTCTGCCTCCTGTGACCAGCCGGTCCTCTCCAAAGGTCTCGCGGTCGAAGAACGTCCCTCGCACCATCCCCCGGCTGCGGAACGCGCTTGAATCCGCTACGTTCGTTGGCTCGTCGAGCTCGACACCAATATCGCGGAGCATGGCCATGACAGGCGCCGAGTAGGTCACGGGCCGAACCATGTAGGACGACCCCCCGTTCGAGATCAGCGTCCCGGCATCCGTCTCGAACTCGTTTCGCCTGGCGTGGCCACCGAAGTCATCGTGATTGTCGAGGATCAGGATCCGAGCTTCCGGGCCTGCCATCTGACGATAGAAGTACGCCGCAGCCAGACCGCTGAGACCACCTCCGACGACGATGGCGTCGTAACTTTCGTCAACGGGTTCCGATCCTTCCCAGTTGGCCCCGTCGCGTGTCCTGTGCGCCGCCTCGAAGGACCCCGGGTGGGCACCGCGCATCCCTGTACGGAGAGGCGGGTAGCTCTGGGCGTTGACTGATCTGACTTGAAGCGACATCGGAGCCGCGGGCCGGGTGATTCCCGGGATGGCCATGGTTCCACCGATCACCGCGCTGACCCCGGCGACGAAGTCTCGACGCTTGATGGGTCGGTGCATTCCCAACGCGCGATCGCTGTCGTTCATCTGTGTTTCCTAGTGCACGGGTGTGGCAGAAACCGGGAGCTTTCACCGGGCCGCCAATGGTCCCTGTGCCCAGGGGCCGGTCCGAAGGCCGGCGCGGGCCCCACGATCACCCGACGACTGCCTGGTGAAGCGAGACGAACTCCGCCATGCCCGCTACCTCGAGATCCGGCGCTGCGCCCGTACCTTCGACCGGCGGCGGCGGTGTGGCACCCCATCTGTCGGATGCCTTACGGCGATTGATCCACATCGTCGTCAATCCCATGGCCTTCGCGGGGACGATGTCGTGGAAGAGGCTCTGTGCCGTATGCAGGATCACCTCAGGTCCAGCCCCCAGCGTCCGCTCCAGATCCTTCAGCATGTACTCGAAGTTCCGCACGTCAGGTTTGTAGGAACCGACGTGCTCTGCAGTGATCACTCGCTTGAAATTGATCCCCAGCCGCGACTCGCTCAGCGCAAAGGAACGGCGGTCGACGTTGGAGAGGATGACCAGGCTGTAGTGCTTCTGGAGGTACACGAGAGCCTTCGGACTGTCGGCGAACGCCGGCCACGCGCCCACGGACCCTCCGAACTCCGGGGCCTCCCCCTCGTCGAGCGCTACGGACCACCGTTTCGCGAGCCGCCCGAGCACCGCCGCGAGGATCTGAGGATAGAGCTTCTCTGGCGTGGTCCTCTCGCACGCCGCCTCCTCCTCGGCGAAGGCCTCCAACAGCGTGTCGTCGTCCAGAGTCAGACCGTGTCGAGCAGCCCACGGCTTCAGCTCATTGAGGATTCCCGTCTCCCAGTCAATGAGCGTCCCGTAACAGTCGAATGTCAGGACCTTGAAGTCGCCCAGCCGTTCGGGGTGCATAGGCTCGCCTCTGCGGACTGCCCATGTGACGAGATAGCCACCTCCGAGTCGATACTTCCCTCAGCGAGGCGGAGACGGTGTGATCCAATCACACGCGCATTGTATTTTCCAGGGATCCTTATCTCGAATCAGCGGTCGGCGGTAGGTATCAGGCGAGGTAGTCGGCATGGGTGCATTCCATGTCGGTTTCCCGGCGCTTGATGGAGCCAACTTGCGCGGAGGAGCGTGTTGATCGCTTGCCGACTCAAGTCGCGGAGTTGTCCGATCCGGGCGCCTGAAGTTAGGCTGCGGCGTATGCAAGGCGCACCAATACCTTCGCTGATTCGAGTCGCCGCGATCCTTACGCTGTTATTGCCACGAGCATTCCTAGAGACTCGCCGACTTACCGTCGTCAGCTCACAGGCGCGGAACCGGCTCTCCGCGCCTGGTTCCACTGAGTGAAAGTCAGGAGCGACCGGAGATGTTGGCCTGTTGCGGGCTAACATGGCGTTGGCCGGGAGACAAATGGCGTAGGAGAATGCCTCGGCGTCGAGGAACAACAACGTCGCGTGGCTCGCCGCAGGCCAAGATTCTCGCGACGGACGAGGTACCAGATGAAGGTACACGGTACGACGAGCCTGTACGGTCATACGATTGGTATTCTCGTCATCGAGGGCCATTTTCCTCGTTTGCCGGGAGCGCTCGGAAACGCAACAACCTTCCCATTCCCGGTCTTGCACTACGTTGTGCCTGGTGCGACCGGCGAGCGTGTCGTCCGCGAGACAAACGACGTCATCGGTCCCTGGATCGATGGAGCGCGGAGCCTCGAGGAAGCTGGAGTCCGCGCGATTACCACCAGCTGTGGATTCACGGCTGTGTTCCAGGACCAGCTGGCCGAGGCGGTTGATGTTCCAGTCTTCGCTTCGAGCCTCCTACTCGTGCCTCTTATCGCCCGTATGCTGAAGTCCGGTCACCGGGTCGGCATCATGACGGCTGACGCGCGACATCTCACGTCGAGGCACCTTCAAAGTGCTGGAGTTGATCCCGATAGCGTCGTTGTAGCGGGGCTAGAGGGATGTCCTCACTTCGAAGAGGTTGTCTTCCGCGATCAGCACGACCTGAATGTCGCTCGCATGGAGTCAGAGGTCGTGTCTGTCGCGAGTGGGCTCGTTGCGCATCATCCGGAGATACGCGCGTTGCTACTGGAGTGCAGTCTGCTGCCGCCATTCGCGCACAGCATCCAGGACGAGGGTGAGCCACGGTCGGTATCCCTGCGCATCGTCGCCCCCGACGGCCAGCATCGCGACCGGGGGGCGCGCGTTGAGGCTGGTGAACCCCGAGGTGATCAGCTTCGAGAACCACATCAAACCCGTCTTCAGTACCTCCTGCGATCGGGCCGGATGCCATAGCAGTGTGGCGCCTGAGGCCCTTCTCAACCTCAGCGCCGGCTCGGCCTACGCGAACATCGTTCGAGTCCGCAGCACTCAGATGGTGCAGCTCAACCGCATCGAGCCAAGGGACCCGGCCAACAGCTATCTGATCCGCAAGCTCAAAGGGGAAGGGATCACCGGAGCCCGTATGCCCCAGGGCGCCCCGCCACTGAGCGACGGTGTTCTCGCCCTGTTCGATCGGTGGGTCCTGGAGGGGGCGAAGCGACGATGACGGGGGCGGAAGTTCAGGCTAGGGAATGCGTTTCTCCTTGTGCTAGCTTTATGCAGACGTTGGAGTGCCCGGTCTGACGCACACGAACCGACGCCATGGCGGCGGTCGCATCGGTGGTGCGGTTATCTACCGAGCGCGCCGGCTAGGGCTCGGTATGGCGGAGGTGGGCATGCAGCGTCGTCGGATCGCTGCCGCAGCAGCCATTCCAGTGAACCAGCGCCTCGTGCAGCGCATCACGATGGGCGCAACGCCCGGCGAGCTGGCTCGGGTCAACGCCATTGGCTACGACGCGTACCTGGAGGAGCAGCTCGACTTCGAGTCGCTCGACGACAGCGTGCTCGAGCGCCGGGTGGCCAGAGACTATCCCGCCACATCGTTGACGACGGCGGAGCTGCTGCAGCGATACAGGAGGGACCCTTACAGCAAAGCGCACGACCATCTCGTGATCGCCACGATGCTGCGTTCGATCTCCAGCCCCCGGTAGCTCTTCGAGCGCATGGTCATCTTCTGGTCGGACCATTTCAATATCGACATCGGCGACGACACCCTGCTGATGAAGCCGAGCGACGACCGCGACGTCATCCGGCGCCATGCCATGGGCACGTTCCCGGAGCTGCTGCGCGCCAGCGCCTACAGCCCAGCGATGCTCTTCTACCTCGACAACTACTCCAACACCAAGGAGTTCCCGCAGGAGAACTACGCCCGCGAGATTCTCGAGCTCCACACCCTCGGTGTCGACAACGGCTACACGCAAAACGACATCGTGGAGGTCGCCGGGTGCCTGACGGGATGGACGCTCTTCGACTTGTACGGAAACCCGAAGAACCGCCGGGGGGACTTCGTGTTCGAGGCGGGCGCCCACGACTACGACGCCAAGGTGGTGCTCGGCAGAAGAATCCCGGCCGGCGGAGGGATCAGCGACGGCGAGGCAGTTCTTACGAGGCTCGCCGAGCACCCCAACACGGCGGAGTTCATCGCCCGCAAGCTGTTGCGTTACTTCTGGGGTTACGAGCCCGGCCGTTCGATGGTCAGAAAGGTGAAGCGGGCCTACCTTCAGACCGGCGGCGACATCCGCGCCATGCTCCGGGTCGTTCTGTCGAAGAATCTGATGCGAAAGGCGACGCCGAAGCTCAAGCGTCCGTACCACCTGATCGTCTCGACGGTCCGGGCCATGGAGGCGGACGTCGATCCGGGTAAATGGCTGATGTGGGTGCCGGGGGAGCTTCGCCACGGGCTCTTTGACTGGGACACACCCGACGGCTATCCGGACACTTTCGAATACTGGTCGGGGTCGCTCCTGAATCGGTGGAACTTCGCGCAGGGAGTGATCGGCGACTGGAACAACGGCATCGACCCAGACCTTCCGTTTCTCGCGAATCCGCCCGCGTCGGACGCGGAGCTGGTCGACCAGATCGACCAGCAGTTCCTGGCCGGCGGCATGTCACCCGAGACCAGGAACGTGATCCTGGACTACATGTCGGCAAACCCGCACACGGGCGACTGGCGGGTCAGGCAGGTTATGAACCTGGTTATCAGCTCACCGGAGTTCCAGTGGTACTGAGCTCGGCTATAGAGGAGCGCGTCGTGGAGTCAACGGCGGGCCGTCGTGCGTTCGGCGGCGCGAGACGCCCGTGGAGGAGCCGATGAGTCAACACGAGTGCAAGGGATGTAGCGAGTACTCCGAGCTTTCTCGCCGCCGGTTCGTCGGCCTCGCCACCGGGGTGGCGGCGAGCGCGGTGATCCCTCAGTGGCTACCGCGCGTCGCGCTGGCGGACAGCTACGTAGGCGGGCGCGATGTCCTGGTGTCGATCTTCCTTCGCGGCGGCGTCGACGCGCTGACGATCTGCGTTCCGTTCCTGGAGGACAACTACTACAAGCTACGGCCAACGCTTAGCGTTCCGCCGCCCGACAGCGGCAAGAAGAACAAGGCAACGGCTCTCGATAACCAGTTCGGTTTCCCGCCGGCGATGCGGCCGCTGACCGACGTGTTCGAGAGCAAGGACCTGCTGATCGTTCACGCCTGCGGCATGAAGCACGGCAACCGCTCCCACTTCGACGCGATGAAATTCATGGAGGTCGGCCGGGAGGATCCGCGGGCCAGCGAGTTCAGCGGCTGGCTGGGCCGTCATCTGGCCCAAACGGGGCCGACGACCGCCAACGCCGTTTTGCGAGCGGTCGGTATCGGCGGCGGCGTCCCGGTTACGCTGCTGGGAGGCTCGAAGGTCCTTCCCATCTGGGACCTCGCCAGTTACGGCTTCGGCTGGGATGATCCGCTCAATGACTACTACCTGCCGATGTACGAGGCGGCCGGCGACGCGCTACGGACCCAGGCCAAGAACACCGTGCGGACCATCGAGCTGCTCGATACGATCGACTTCGAGAGCTACCAGCCGGCCTCTGGCGCCGCCTATCCGAGCGACTTTTTCGGCGAGTCGCTGAAGTCGACGGCGGCCTTGATCAAGGCCGAGATCGGAGTCGAGGCGATTTCGATCGATCTGGACGGCTGGGACACGCATGAAAAGCAGGGTCCCTTCGAGGGATGGATGGCCGACTTGATGACTCAGCTGTCCGAGGGGCTTGCCGCGTTCCACGAAGACCTGGCGGCGGGCAAGGGGCAACCAGTCACCACGATGGTGATGTCGGAGTTCAGACGCAATACGCACGAGAACGGCAGCGCCGGAACCGACCACGGTGCCGGCGGCCTCATGATGGCGATGGGGAGCGCGATCAAGGGAGGTCGTGTGCTCACCGAATGGCCCGGCCTCGAGCGCAAGAATATGTTCGAGGAGCAGGATCTGCAGGTAACGATCGACTATCGGGACATCATCACCGAGATCATCGGAAAGCGGCTCGGAAACACCGACTACAGGGGTCTGTTCCCGGACCCTGGGTACAATCCGATCGAGTACGGCGTCGCCAAGTGATGGACGTCTTGGGCGGGCCGGCGACCGCGACCAGCCTCCCGCCACCGCGCTCGCGTGAGCATGGGGTCATGCTCCACGACCAATGAAGGCTCCGGCGCCCGAGGCCACGTGTCCTATCTGTCCTCTCCCAGAATCCACCAGACGATCAGCTGGTCGTTTCCCCTGTAGGGTGGTCGTGCTGTTAGAGCTGAAGAAGGCCAACGAGACCACCAGAAGCGGCAGCAGCGGGCCGCGTACTGAAGTGCCCAGCGTCATGATGAGCCTCCTTCCGATCGGCCAACCGTATTGACCTGACCCAGCTGTTGGGGCCACTTCGTAACTCGTTGAATCGGTGCAGTCAACAGGTTGTTGAAGCCGGCGGACCGACCAGAAGACCCCCGATAAGGTTGTGATCCTCAACTGGTTCGACGAGCTGAAGCGGCTCGTGCCGACGGAGCCGTAGCGTCCTGGGCCAAGTCTCGGTCGACGCGCCACGCCATCAGCTCCGACCTTGCCAAATTCCTGCCAATCTATGTCCAACCAGATACAAATAGAAACAACTCGCAGTCACTTTCCATCGGGCACAAGTCGAATGGATGCAACTGGATACAAATAGAAACAAGACGCGCCCGGTCGAGTGAAGTGACTTAGAAGTCCGCTGCTCTATCCAGCTGAGCTACGGGCGCTCCCTTTATTCATGGGTACTTACGAGCCGCACGGTGGATTTTGCCGTGCCGATTGTGCCCAAACTGTGTCCGCAGTTTAGCAAGAAGTCGGGGTAGCTCCGGCGCAGGAGCTGACCTAGCTGGTCGTTCCGCCAGCGTGGATCCCCGGCCGTCGCGGCGATAGACTTCAGGCGCCCATCCACTCCTCTGTGGTAGCGCCATGGGACCCAGCTCGCCAGAGACGCCGGGCGGCTGGCGCGAAACTAACCCGACACGTGATTCTTCCAGACGACGATCGTAGTCCCGTCAGGTTTCCAGGAAAGGAACAACACCGATGAGCAAGATTCTGAGAAGGGATTTCATCAACGGAGCTCTAGTGGTGGCAGGAGCATCGATGTTCCCGTTCGGAGGCAAGGAGGACTCTGTTCTGGCCGCCCTCCAGCCATCGTATTACCCACCAGCGCTAACAGGCTTGAGGGGTAGTCAACCCGGATCGAACACCCACGCTCATGCCAGAGCATTCGACGGTAAATCCGATTGGGGCCCAACCACCAACTTGAAAGAAGAGTACGACCTGGTTGTCGTAGGCGGCGGCATCAGCGGGCTGTCGGCTGCCTATTTCTATCAACAAGTTCACGGACGAAACAAGAAGGTACTTGTACTCGACAATCACGATGATTTCGGTGGCCACGCCAGAAGAAATGAACACACAGTTGGGGGTGACACGAGACTCATCCGCGGTGGATCGGAGAGCTTAGAGAGTCCACATGCATACAGTGACGTTGCGAAAGGACTGCTAGACGACCTACGCGTAGACCTGGATCGATTCAACACCGCCTATGACTTCGACTTCTTCAAGCGACACGACTTGGGGCCCGTTAGCTATTTCAACAAGAAGACCTTTGGCGAAGACAAGGTCGTAAAGCATCCCTATTGTGGCTACCCATCGTTTGTCGCAGGGCTCAAGCTGCCAGAACTGGCCCATGAAGAGGCTGTACAACAAGCTCCTTTGAGCGAGAAAGGCAAGGAACAATTGCTCACCGTCCTCAAGGGTGGCCTACACGTATTGCCGGTGCCCCAAGAGGAATTGCAGGACTACATCTCCACCCATTCCTACTTCGATTATCTCCAGACCACCCTGGGTGTCGACGATCCCGGGGTCCTACGGATGGCCAGACATTCCGTTGTCGATGTCGACGGGGCGGGTGGGGACGTCATGACCATATCGGAAGCGCTGGAATCTGGGGCCATGGGTCTGGATCCGTCGTCGCTCGAAGATGTAATGGAGGAAGAGGAATATGGAAACTACATAGAGAGCGATGGGTACCTATATGACGAGGGCGCCCCGTACATACATCACTTTCCCGACGGGAATGCATCCATTGCACGCCTGCTGGTACGGAAGATGATTCCCGGCGTCGGACCAGGGAACAACGCTGACGACATCGTGCTGTCGAGATTCCAGTATGACGAGCTAGACAAAGCCAGCAACGCCGTACGAATCAGATTGAACAGTACGGTCGTCAACGCGGTCCATCGCGGCGATCCCGACAGCTCGAGTGAAGTAACCGTCACCTACATCAATGACAACAAGTCCTATCAAGTAACAGGCAGAGCTGTCGTAATGGCCTGTTACAACATGATGATTCCCTATCTGGTCCCCGATCTTCCAGCCGATCAGGCAGCCGCCTTGAAGCGTCTCGTGAAGCTCCCCATACAGATCACGACTGTCGGGTTGAGGAACTGGAGAGCAATGAAAGAGATGGGGATCGGAATGGCCATGTCACCCGGAAACATGCATCAAGTGGTGGGAATGGACTATCCGATTAGCATGGGTGGCTATGACTTCACCAGCACGCCGGACGACCCCTGTACCATCTTCATGACGAGTGTTCCAGTTGGAGAAACCGTTGGCGCACCTCCCGTCGATCAGTTCCGCGAAGCAAGACACAGAATGCTGGCGTTGGAGTTCGACGATTACGAAACCGAAGTCAGGGAACACCTGAGTGGCATGCTCCCAAGGAACCTATTTGAGTTCGACAGAGATGTTGAGAGTATTTCGGTAAATCGTTGGGCGCATGGCTACGCCCACAATGGCTATGCACTCTATGACCCGGAAATGCCAGAAATGGCACGAATGGGGCGGCAACCCTTTGGCCGAATCACCATTGCCAACATTGACTCTGCGCCTAGTTCTTATGTGAACGTTGCAATGGATCAGGCATGGAGAGCAGTGAGGGAATTGGGTTGAAACGCTCAGGCGGGCCGGGGAGAGCCAACCGCTAGACCGGGCGCTGATCCGGTGCCGGCGATGTTGGTCCCGAAATATGCGTAGGATTGTCCCCGCGAGGAACCAACGAGCCCCGATTGGGCACCACCATGTTCATCGGCGAGCGTCACCTCCAGCGCATGGGGGTTGAAGGTGGCTGATGGTCTTGATGGGACGACGCTAGCAGGCCGTGGTGAAAGTGTGGTGGGTCTGGTTACGACGAGTTGGGGCGAGATGCAAGGCGGCCTGACGCTGGCGATGCTCCCGCGATCGTCGAGGAAGGCCAACGCCGCAGATGGCCCCAAGTCGCCGTAACCATTCGGGCGACAGGGGGTTGCGCGCGTATGCTACGTCGTTCGTCGTCAACGATGGGGTAACCATCGCCTCCTCCTCTCTCCTTGCCTGCGCCTCGCAAGACCCTGTCGCCAGACCCACCACACTTTCACCACGGCCTGCTAGTCCTTCTCTCTAAAGGCGGGTTTTACTTCTGCCTGTTCCTCCCACTGGTCACCGTAAAGCGACTTGAAAGCCTGCGCGAAGTCCGTGGATCCCTTTACGGTTCCGCCTCGCCAAAGATCGTACTCAACATCGGAATGGGCGTTGAAGAATGTCGTGAGTCTTCGATCCAGTTCCGCAACTACTTCGGCGTGGTCAGGACTCCCGTATAGATCGTGCATCTGCTCAGGATCGTCTTGTAGATCGTAGAGCTCGTGCTCACCCGTACCTTTCAGCCGTTTCCAATATGAATAACGATCGGTTCTGATTGCACGCGTCGCCTCTTGATCCATATACACGGCGTCGGCCCACGCCTCGAGCTTCCTACCTCGTAGGTGGGCAGCGAAACTCCTTCCAGGAGAGTCAGCTATTTCCACATCCGCAAACCCAGCCAGATCAAGAATTGTGGGCATGAGGTCGTATTGCCCAACGAGCAGATCACTCACTTGCCCTTTCTTGATGGTTCTTGGATAGCGAGCAATGAACGGTATGTTCATTGGCGTATCGTACAAACCTGCCGGAAAAGCGTAGTCAGTATGACCCCAGAGGCCATGTTGTCCGTAGAAATTCCCCTGATCACTCGTGTAAATCACTAACGTGTCGTCTTCGAGTTGATTCTCCTTCAGTGCTGCCAATAGACGGCCGACACCTTCGTCCACCATCGTGTTTTGCGACGCGACATTAGCCATTGTTGCTTGGTCGTTGTGCATGCGTGCCAAGCTGGCGTACCACCCGGAGTACGGTGGCCTTAACCGCTCGAGTATCCTGTCGTTGATCCTGTTTCTAGGAAACGAAGGAAACTCTTCGTCCTTGTAGTACGCATAATGAGGGTTCTTGGCGGGACCGAGGTTTGTTGGTGGGTTCAGATAAGGACCGTTGAAGGTAACCAGCAGGAAGAAGGGCCTCTGGTGATCATAGTCCTCCAAGTATGCGACTGCTTTGTCGGCAAAGAACTCGACGCTGTGCTTATCCTCTAATCTGTACGTTCTGGTGTTGTCATTGATCTCATTGGACCAGAAATCGACGGTATGGCCCAGATTGAACGTCACCCAATAATCGAACCAGTCGTCCGGCGGACGTGGCTGACCTAGGTGCCATTTGCCGATCAATGATGTCTGATATCCTCGAGTTCTCAACGTGTACGGCAATGTTCTGTACTCTCTGATCGCATTCCAATCTTCGGGCCAATTCTCCATCTTTCCGTCATCTAGCCAGTCGTGAACGCCATGTTGAGAAGGTAGGAGCCCGGTCAGCAGTGTTGCGCGTGTTGGAGAACACATACCGTGTACGGCAAAGGCACGGGTAAGACGCATTCCTTCGTTGGCTAGCCGATCAATATTGGGCGTCCTGACATCCGGGTTTCCATAAACGCCGAGGATCGAGGCGGGTTGGTTGTCGACCACTATGTAGAGGATATTCGGCTTGCCTTGGGCTTCGGCGAACATTGGAAGAGAGAGGAAGAGAAAAGAGACAAACAAGAATGGCGTCCGACGAGTGCCGAAACGACGACTCGGCGCTGATATCTGATCGCTCATGTTCAGTTCCTCCGCAATGCGTCAGCGGGAATGTCCCAGATAGACACCGCCGACTCAGCTAGTCGCGTCGGTGAGGTGAAGATGCCTGGATGCAATCACAGGTGCGCTGTCTTCTCCAGGGATCCTCTACGCAATCGCCGGCCGGCGGCCGGCATCACCCGTATGCAGAACTGCTAATTGCAGGCTGTGGACTGCGCCCCGCGGCGCAGCTCGGCCCCTTTCTGACGGATGCTGGCGGTCTGGTTGTGCTGGACTATGGTAATATGGCATCAGTATGGGCACACGTAAGGTCACCTACACCATTGACGCGGCGACGGTTGCTCGCCTCGAAGAAGCGGCTGAGCGACTGGGAAAGCCGAAGAGCCAGGTGGTTCGCGAGGCGATCAACGACTATGCCGAGCGCATCGGGCGGCTGAGCGAGGGCGAGCGATTGCGCATGCTGAAGACCTTCGACGAGCTGGTCGGCAAGATCCCCGAGCGACCGGTCCGCGAGGTGGATGACGAGCTCGTCGCGATCCGTGAATCGCGTCGCGTCGGCGGGCGGCGCTCCGGTGGTGGAAGCAAGCATTGATCGCGCTGGACACCTCCGTCCTCGTCGACGCGCTCACCGGGCCGCGACGCTCGGCTGGCGCTTTGCGACGGTCGATCGCGGCCGGCGAGCGGATCATGATCCCCTCGCTCGTGCTTTTCGAGTGGCTGCGGGGGCCACGGACGATCCCCGAGCTCGAGGCGCAAGAGGCGCTGTTCCCGCGACGACAGGCAGCGGCCTTCGGTGAACGCGAGGCCGGGCTCGCGGCCGAGCTCTACGCGGAGGTAGCGCGTCCTCGCGGCCGAGAGATCGATCTCGCCATTGCCGCATGTGCTCTCGTGCAGGCTGCAGCGCTGTGGACCTTGAACCGCGCCGACTTCAGCGACTTGCCCGGACTCGAGCTCTACGAGCCGCCCGGACCCTGAGGCATCACTGCGCGAGACGGATCTCCATCGCCGCACCCGCGTGCGACCGTAGCGTAGCGGCGGACGAATCGAATGGCCTACGACTAACGTCCGGGGATCAACTCCAACGCGATCAGCCTGTCCCTTCCCCTCAGGTAGAGGAGGCCGCGCGACAGTACCGGCGGGCTCCAGGAGGGCATTCTCAGGAGTGCGGTCCCGTCGGCCCGGGCCGGCTTGACGGACGCTTTGGCACGGTAGGCCTCCGGTGTGACCTCTACCAGGTGCAAGCGGCCGTCCTCGCTCAGGACTATGAGATGTCCGTCCACGTGGAGCAGAGTCGTCCATAGAAGGTCGGGCTCGCTCCACCTGATCTCGCCGGTGGCGTGGTCGACGGCGCGCAACTCCGCCGCGCCGGAGTGGCGGCCGTGCGATCCGTACAGGATCCCATCCTGGGATACGACATTGCCGAAGTGGGTCGCCAGGCTCTGGTTCCGCCGCCCGTCCTGCCGGATGACTTCGTAGCCACCGGGCTTGACCCGCAGCAGCGCACTGCCGCGGCCGTAGGATTCGGTGATGAACACCGTGTCGTCGACGACCACCGGGTTGGAGGCATTGACGCTCTGCAGCGGGCGCGCCCGCCACGGGAAGTGGAAGTCGATGGCCCCGTTGGTCGGGTCGAAGCCGACGAGGCCTCCGCGGGCGAACACGAAGCCCCAGCGCCTGTCGGCAATCGTCGTGATCACGGGGCTGGCGTAGCCGGCGAGCTCATCGCTGAGCGCATAGCGGACTTCACCGGTCGCCTTGTCGAACGCAACGATCCCCGTGCCGTTGCCCGCAACCTGGCCCGAGTGGATCCCGCCGCTGCCTGGCGGGCTACCGCCCACCATCGCGATCAGAAGATCGCCCTCGACGACCGGCGAGCTGCCCGCACCGAAGAAGTTCTGCACGACGCCGAAACGCTCGGCGGTAGCGACCTCCCAGAGCACGCGGCCGTCGGTCACGTGGTGGGCGCGGAGCGTGCCCTCGACGCCAAAGGTGAATACTCGCTCGCCGTCCACCACCGGCGCGGTGCGTGGGCCGCGACTGTAGCCGTAGAAGTCCTGGTATACGGAGGGGTGCTCGCTCCTCCACACCTCGGCACCGGTCTCGGGATCCAGGCAAACCAGCCGAGCCTGGCCATCGTGGTGATCGAAAAAGAACAGCCGCCCCTCGGCCACCACCGCGCCGGCGTAGCCCTCCCCAGCGACGTGCTCCCAAACCAGCGGCGGACCTGACTCACCCCAGTCCGTGAGAATCCCGGTTTCCGGGGACTTGCCGTCGTCGGTCGGTCCGAGGAAGCGCGGCCAATCGCTTCCTTCCGTGAGGGGGGTGACGCCAGCTTGATTGTGGGTCGTGCTGGGGACTGCAGCACTACCCGCGATCATGAGAAGGAGGAGAGCACAGACAGGAATCATGCGCCGTGCTCCGCGGGGACTTCGCCAGGTTCGGAGTTTCATGGTGAGGAAGGCTATGCGAACGACGACCAGCTAGCGGCGTCGCAACGGCTTGACCACGAGCTCCCAGGCAGTGTGGTCATCCGGTCCGGAGGGGCCGATCTTGCCCTTGGCCATCTCAAGCAGCTCCGCCGGGTCGTAGACCACCCCCGCCTTCACCACCAGGCGCACGTTGCGCGCGGTGGAGATATCCTCCAGTGGGTTGCCCTCAGCGACGTACAGATCGGCGAGCTTGCCGGGTTCGATCGACCCGAGCCGGTCGACTACCCCGAGCGCCCGCGCTCCGTTGATGGTTGCGGCCTTGAGCACCGCCGCCGGGGGCAACCCGGCAGAGACCATGATCATGAGCTCACGGTGGTAGGCGAAGCCTGGCAGCCACGGACCGGAGGTCGGCTCGTCGGTGCCGACGATGATGAGGTCGCCGCCACCCGACTCGAACAGGGCGCCGAGCTCGGCGATGTGCCGGCGGGAACTCCTCGACACGACGTGCTCGCTCCCCGGCTCGGCCCCGGACGCCGCCTTTCGGGCACGAATCCGCTGCTGCGCGTACGGCGTGAAGAACTCGTATTCGTCCGCCCACACCAGGTCGAGCGACGGGTGGCCGGTGGGGTCCCCGTCATAGCGGGAGTACATCTGCAGGTTGGAGTCGAGATACACGCCCTCCTCGAGAAAGAGGTTGATCATGCGCTCCAGCTCAGCCGGATCGTCACCCCTCCCGCTCGTGATCCTGTGCTCGATCCGGTCCAGTCCCATGGCGATGGCTTCATCGGGCTCGACGTCGTAGGACCCCGCGTAGTTACCAAGGTGACTGGTCGTGGTCATGCCCCGGCGATGCGCCTGGTCGATGAGAATGCGCATCTCCTCGGGCGTCGCCTGCTTGATCTTGATGCTGCGTACGCCGCGCTGCGCCCAGTAGTCCACTTCGGCGCGAATCTCTTGTTCGGTAATGTCGTTTGGCCACGCGATGCAGTCGTCCTCCGCCGTCTTGATCTGGTATTCGCACCGGAAGGCACCGAAGTACGGCCCCGAAGCGAAGAGGCGGGTACCGATAGCCTCACCGCGGTCGATACGGTCGCGCGCCTCGATGACGCGCTCGGGAAAGAACTCTCCCGCCGACCAGGTGGCGGTGACACCGTTGGCCAGGAAGATGATCGAGTTGTATGTGACCTCCTCGGCCCGCCCGACGCCCACCATGTTCATGTTGAGGTGGCCGTGCAAATCGATCATCCCGGGCAAGATCGTGGCGCCGTCATCGAGCTCGATCATCCGGGCGGCCGGAAAATAGCGGCCGCTGAGGTCGGCGCCGACCTCGACGAACTTGCCGTCACGGATGACGATCCCAGTGTTGCGGACGCGCGCGTCGCCAACGCCGTCGAACAGCCAGCCGCCGGTGATCACGACCTCGCGCGGCGGCGCTTGTGCCCACTGCGCGGCTGCCGGAGACGTCCACACCGCCATCACAGCCGTGAGCAAGGCCAGGCACATGAAGATGAACGCTCGCACCGGTCTGGTCTTCATTTCTCACCTATCAGGTTGGCGTCTTGACCCGGGAATTTCCCAGATAACCGGTGTTCGGTCACGCGATAAGCTCTGGCCAACGGCAAAGGCGCGCTATCTAACATGGATTCGCGATTCTGTCGACCGCTGCTGCCCGCCGCGTAGCGCTTCTCACTGCTCCAGGTCCTCGAGGTCGCCGTGAACCGGCACACCTTCCATGAGGGTGAGGAGTACCTGGGTATCCGAGATGTCACGCGGATCGATCGCGAAGACGTCGCGATCGACGACGATCAAGTCGGCAAGCTTGCCGACCTCAATCGATCCGGTCTGCTCCTCGATGCCGTTGACGAACGCGGCGTTGATGGTGAATGCCTCGACGGCGCTAGCCAGGTCGATGCGCTGCTCCGGCAGGAACGGTTCCTCGGCCTGGCCGCCCTGGCGCGTTAGCGCCGTTTCGATCTGTGGGAAGGGGTTGGCCGTCGACACCGACCAATCGCTTCCGAATGCCAGCATCGCTCCGGTATCCAGCACGCTGCCGAGTGGATAAAGCCACTGGCTTCGCTCGGGACCCAGGTACGGGATGGTCAACTCGGTGATATGCGGGCTGGAAGCCGCCCATAGGGGCTGGAAGTTGGCAATCACCTGAAGCTGCTGAAACCGAGGCACGTCGTCGGGGTGAATCAGTTCCAGGTGCGAGATGTGGTGGCGATGCCCGAGATCCCCGTTTTGCATCTGTGCGGCCTCGACCGCGTCGAGCGATTGACGTGTAGCGGCGTCACCGATGGCATGGAAGTGAACTTGGAACCCCTCTCGATCCAGGTTGGTGACAGCGCTCTTGAGCGCCTCGGGGTCCACCATGGGAAAACCGCGATTGCCGTTGCCGTCCTGCTGGAGGTACGGTTCCAGCAAGGCGGCGGTGAAGTTCTCAATGACGCCGTCCTGCATGATCTTGACGGTCGTCGCTCGGACGCGCCCGCGCGTGAACTCCTCGCGCAACTCCAGCATGTCCTCGATCTGCTCTTCGCCCCGCTGGCGGTCCCACCGCAGGGACGCGACCACGCGCAATGTGAGCTCACCGCGCTCATCGAGCTCTCGATATGCCTCCAGATTCGGTCGCCGGGCTGAGGCAACCTGGATTGATGTGATGCCGTATCCGTTGAGCATGTCGACGGCGAATCGCAGGCCCGCCAGGCGACTGTCGAGGTCTGTCGGCGGAACGTGGGCCCTGACCAGAGCCATCGCGGCTTCTTGCAGGCTACCGATCGCCTCGCCCGTGGTTGGATCGCGATCGATGCGACCACTGACCGGGTCCGGAGTGTCGGCGGTGATACCCGCCGCCTCCAGCGCCTTGGTGTTGGCCCAGCCCGTGTGACCGTCGGAAGATGACAGGTACACAGGACGGTCCGGCACCACGGCGTCGATGATCTCCTTGCCAGCCACCGCCCCTGGACCGAAGACGGATACGGACCAGCCGCCGCCGGTAATCCACGGCTCGTCCGGATGAGCTTCCGCGTAGGCCGCGATTGCCTGCGCGTACGCTTCAACGGTGCCCAACCCGTTCAGGTTGACCGTGAGTGCCTCAATCCCGCCAGAGATGGGATGGATATGGCAATCCTGGAACGCCGGGAGCACCAGGCGCCCTCCGAGGTCGATCACCCGCGTGTCTCGACCTTGATGCGCCACCGCGCCGTCCGCGTCGCCCACGTAGACGATTGCGCCGTCGGCGATGGCGACGGCCTCGGCCCGGGAACGTTCCGCATCGACCGTGTAGATTATCCCGTGGGAGAGCAGCAGGTCGGCCTGCACTGCCGAGCGTCCGGTGCTACAGCCGACGGCAGAGACAGCGGCCAGGACAGCGGTTGCGGCCCAAGCAATCCGGAGCAGCCTCCCGCGGAGCCTGTCTAACGGCATCGTCTCCCCTCCTCCTCTTTGATCGGGCTGCATTCTTGCCGCCGGGGTAGGCAGCGGCACCCGCAACCTACGGAATCGGTAATGGTACATTCGCGTTTAATCCGAACTCGTCAAGCCGACGGAAAAGAGGTTCAAGGAAATCACGGCGGCCTACGAGTTCCTCAGCATCCGTTGACTCCTCACGAGGCGCCACGTTTCCGCTCCTGCCAAGCCCGTAGCCCGTCGGCAACCTCCGGGCTCAGGGCGCCGCGGATCGCCGTCTCGGTCTCCACCTGCAACGCTGTCTCGAGCTCGGCCATCGTGACCCGCGCGAGCATCCGCTTCATCTCAGTCACGGGTCGCTGTGGCAGGGCGGCGATCTCGGCGGCAACCGTGCGGGCCTCGTCCATGAGCTCTGCGTCGGGCACGACCCGCCAGGCCAGCCCCATCCCGGCGAGCTCGGCTGCACCGAGCTTGGCACCGAACAGCATCATCTCGCGCGCCTTCACCAACCCGACAATCCGTGGCAACAGGGCAGTGACCCCTCCGGTCACCGATACTCCCAGCTTGATCTCAGGAAAGAACGGCCGGGCGCTCTCGGCCCACAGGGTCAGGTCGCAGTTGATGGCCCACTCCAAGCCTCCGCCCGCGGCCCAGCCGTTGATGGCGCCGACGACAATCTTTGGCCCGAAGACGATCTCGCGGGTGCACTGCTGCAGCTCTTCCACCATGGGGCGCACGGCCGGCTCGTCGCCACGGGGCGGGTTCTCGTCCAGGTCGTCGCCGGCGCAGAAGGCCTTGCCGGCTCCGGTGAAGATGATGACCTTCGTCTCCGGATCGCGGTTGGCGTGCGCGAAGCTGGCGCGAACACCCTCGATCAGGGAACGGTTCATCGCGTTGAGGCAGTCCGGCCGGTTCAAACTAATCGTCCGGATCCCGTCCTCGACGTCAGTGAGCACCGCGTCGACCATCAGTTAATTCGGTTCTCGTCCTGGTGTTGGTGCATGCTCCGCGGCCACGCTGCGTCCCCTGACGGCACAGTATCCGGGATTTCCCAGATAGCGTTGCCCAGCCTCTGAAACCAACTGCGCCCGTTTGGACTAGCAGTCCGCTCCTCTATCCAGCTGAGCTACGAGCCCCCTTATTCATGGGCACTTACGAGCCGCACGGTGGATCTTGTGAGGCCGATTGTGCCCAAACTGTGCCCGCAGTTTAGCAAGAAACTGGCCTGCCTCTAGGAATACCGACAAGGGCGTGGCCGTCGTCAGTTCGCACTCGCAGAATCGCGTCTCCGGCCCACGGCTGTCGGGATGAGCACTCAACAAGACAAGGCCACCCGACGCCCGGTAAGCGGTGTCCCCACCTAAACATTGGGCCTAACGATTCACCGCTAGTCGATTGCCAGGCCCGCCACACTTTCACCACGGCCTGCTAGAGTCGACGCGTGGTGAGTCGACGCCGGGCGGACGGAGTGGCACCGGCAACGCCAGGCTCGACGGCCCCACCGTCATCGCTGTGCCCGTATCCGCCGCCAAGACGAGGTGAACGATGAGCAAGCACGTCCCCGTGATCTGTCTCACCCTTCTCGCGCTCGCGCTGGCGAGCCCCGCCGAAGCGCAGCTCGGCTTCGGCCGTGCGGTCGCCGCCGTCGAGGGCGAGATCCTCATTGGCGAGCCGGCCAACCAGGCCGGCCCCGGCATCGTCTACGTGTACCGGCCGGGCTCCGGGGGCTGGGTGGAGTTCCAGCGCCTCACGCGCTCCGATTCCTCCGTCGGAGACGGGTTCGGCGCGTCGCTGGCGGTAGCCGGGGAGCGGGTGCTCGTCGGCGCGACGCAGGCGGGCGCGGGGGCCGCCTACGTCTTCGAGCGCCGAGGCAGGAGCTGGGTCGAGGTAGGACGGGTGGCGCCGGACGACGGTACCGCCGGGGACCAGTTCGGCGGCTCGATGGCAGCAGCGCGCGGCATCATGGCGGTGGGGGCGCCACAGCGCGACGACGGGATCGGCGCCGTCTACCTCTACCGCCGCGGGGGTGCGGGCTGGGAGCTCCTCTCCAAGTTGCGTCCCGAGGACGCCGCGGACGAGGCAGAGGACGAGGGAGTCGCGCCGTCCAACTTCGGCAGCAGCGTAACCGTCTGGGGGGACTGGCTCTTCGTCGGGGCGCCGGGAGGGGGAACGAATCCGGGGCGCGTGCACATGTTTCGGCGCCAGGGCAACGGCTGGCAACCTGCCGGCAGCCTGGCGGGCCTCGAGTCCGCCGCGGGAGACGCCTTCGGCTCCACTATGGGCTCCGGCGACGGTGAGGTGATGATCGGCTCGCCGGGTGTCGACGACGGCGCCGGGGCGGTCTACGCCTACCGATTCGACGAGCCTGCCGGCGAGTGGGTCCAGCATGGCACGCTGGTGCCGTACGACGCTCCGGCCGGCAGCCGCTTCGGCACGGCGGTGGTCTTCGACAATGACGAAGCCTTCGTAGGCGCCCCCGGCGCCAACGGTGGGACAGGAGACGTCTACCACTTCCGGCGGGACGGCACGGGCAACTGGACCACCGCGAGCAAGATCGGCGCGATGGGCCTCCTGGGCCGCACCCAGATGGGAGCCTCCCTGGCGGCTTGGGGCGATGTCGTCGCGGCCGGCATTCCCGGGGACGATTACAGCGCCGGCACCGCCGTGATCATGAGCCGCGGCCTCGGCGGCTGGGACCGCGCCCGTGTGCTCAGCGAGGAGGCGCGGCTCGAGCCACTCATCGGCGAGACCATCGAGTGCGTCGACGGCATGGCCGCCATCTTCCCCTGCGACAACGTCGACCTGGTGGCCTTCATGCCGATCCACGAGCTCGGCGGCAGCCGTGGCGTCGGGGTCAACGACATGTGGGGGTGGGCCGATCCCGAGACCGGCCGCGAATACGCCATCGTCGGGATGAGCGACCGTACCTCCTTCGTCGACGTCACCGACCCGTACGCTCCCGTGTGGGTCGGCAGCATCGAGAAGACTGAGGGCGCGACGCCGAGTCTGTGGCGCGACCTCAAGATCTACGGCGACCACGTGTTCATCGTCGCCGACGGCGCCGGCGAGCACGGCGTGCAGATCTTCGATCTGGCACACCTGCGCGAGTTCGAGGGTGAGCCGCTCGCCTTTTCGGAGGACGCGCACTACGACCGCATCCACAGCGCCCACAACATCGTCATCGACGAGGGCACCCCCTACGCCTACGTCGTCGGCGCCAGCGGCGGCGGCGAGACCTGTGGTGGCGGGCTCCACATGATCAACGTCGAGGACCCGCGGCAGCCGATCTTCGAGGGCTGCTTCGCCGACACCAACACCGGCCGAGGCACCGGTTACACACACGACGCCCAGTGCATCATCTACAGCGGCCCCGACGAGCGTTACGCGGGCCACGAGATCTGCATCGGGTCGAACGCAACGGCGGTCAGCATCGCCGACGTCACCGACAAGCGGAACCCGGTGGCGGTGTCGATCGCCACCTACCCGAACGTCGGCTACACGCACCAGGGCGGGGTCTCCGACGACCACCGGTACTTCTACCTGAACGACGAGCTGGACGAGATCAACGGGCTCACCCCCGGCGCGCGCACGATGATCTTCGACATCTCCGAGCTCGACGACCCGATCCTCGTCGGCGAGTACGTCTCCGAGACCACGGGTACCGACCACAACCTCTATATCCTCGGCGACGTGATGTACCAATCCGTCCTCCGCAGCGGCCTGCGCGTGTACGACATCAGCGATCGCGAGCGCATGCGCCCGATCGGCTTCCTCGACACCGTTCCGTGGGGCGATGACGGCGGCTTCGGTGTGGCCGGCGTGACGTCCGTCGGCGCGTGGAGCAACTACCCCTATTTCAAGAGCGGGGTTGTCGCCGTCAGCAGCCAGCGCGAGGGCCTGTTCTTGCTCCGGCTGCAGGGAACCGATGACTCGCCGTGATCGACGCGAGGCGAGGGTGCACCCTCGCCTCGACCGCCAGGTGACGGCGCTACGGTTGTAATATCACCGGGTTCCTGGTACCGCTCGTCGTGGCAAGCGGAAGGGGCACTGCAGTTTCGGACTCGACGGATGGAGGGCGGCATGAGCAAGCGAGATACAGGCGAGACGAACGGCGCGGATACCAAGCTCAGCCGCCGGACCTTCGCAAAGACCTCGGTCGCCGCCGGCACCGCGGCTGTCGCCCTGCCGAACACGTTGCTCGGCTCGACCCCGGTCAAGAGCGCCGCGACGAAGACGACCTATGGTCGTGCGGCTCGTGTCGAGATGCCAGACGAGCCCGGTGGCTACGGTGGCGGGGATGCGGCTCCCTTGACCACGCCGGTCCCCCAGAGAGCCAGCGCGGACGTCTGGAAGGACGGCCTGACCCTTCCCGCCGAGTACTACCTCGACCCAAAGCACTTCGACGCCGATGAAGCGTTCTTGGCCGAGAACATCTGGCAGTACACCGACCAGGCGAGCCGCATTCCGAACCCGGGTGACTTCTACGTATTCGAGTTCGGTCGCTCCGAGTCCATCCTGATCGTCCGTGGTACGGATAACGAGATCCGAGGCTTCTACAACGTCTGCCGCCACCGCGGCTCGCGCCTGTGCCGCCACGATGCCGACGCGCCCCCGAGCGACCCGCGCCTGTCGGTCAAGCAGCTCGGCCAGTCCGGTAACTCACCGGTGTTCCGCTGCCCATACCACGCCTGGACGTACGACACCGAAGGCAACCTGATCTACGCCTACGGCATGCAGGACGACTTCGACCCGGCCGACAACGGTTTGCTTCCCTGCCACACGCGGGTCGCCGAAGGCCAGGTCTTCGTCAACCTGTCCAAGTCGGACACGCCGCCGGACTTCGAGTCGGCTGTGAGCTCGGTGAGGGACATCGGCGAGAAGTGGAGCCTCGAGGATCTGAAGGTCGCGGCACGCGAATACGTCCCGATCAACGCCAACTGGAAGCTGTTCATCGAGAACTTCAGGGAGTGCTATCACTGCGGCCCGTCGCACACGAATCTGGTGGCGACGCACAACTGGAATCTGGAGCTCACGCGCGAGCAGAGAAACGAAAGGGCTGCTGAGGTCGCGGCGTGGGTTCCGGAGGAGTCCCGACCGGGGCAGCTCACCGGGAGCATGGGTGGGTTGCTCAATCCCGGCTTCATCACCGGGTCGGTCGACGGCAAGCCGGTCTCAATCCTCCTTCCCAACATCACAGGGTGGAACCACGAGACTGACCAAGCCGGGTCAGGCCAGACCACCGGCTTCTGGCAAGCCTACGACGATCACGTTGTGGTAGCACGGTTCACGCCGCGGACGGAGAAGCTCACCGATTGCGAGACTGTCTGGCTGGTGCATCCCGACGCCGTCGAGGGTCGCGACTATGATCCGGACAACGTCAAGGCGCTGTGGTACATCACGCTCCTGGAAGACATCTGGATCACCGACAACAACCACGTGGGCATCGAGTCCGGCGCCTACGCTGCCAGTCGCTACTCCACCTTCGAGGGCGGCCCCAACGGCTTCGTCAACTGGTACATGAAGGAGGTCGTCAAGGCCGGGGACTAGCGTCGCTCGCTCTAACTGCGGGAAGGGGCAGCATCGCTCGGTGAAGCCGGGACAGGCGCCGTGTACACCAACTGTCCACCGACGACCGTCATGTCGACCTGCACGGTGTGGATCTCCAGGGGATTCCTTTCAAAGAGATTGCTGTCCAGAACGACGAAGTCAGCCAGGTTTCCTGCCGAGAGCGATCCTCTCGTGCTGTCGGCGTGCATGAGATAGGCCCCAGCGCTGGTGTAGGCGACGATCGCTTGCTCCAGGCTGATCCTCTCCTCAGGAATCCAGGCGCTGTCCTCATTGCCGGCGAGATCTATGCCGCCGGGATAGCGGTGGGTGGTAGCGGTCTCGAGGCCGTCGAGGGGTGAAACTCCGGTGACGTCCCAGTCCGAGCCCCAGGCGATCATCACGCCCGAGCCCAGGAGAGTTCGAGTCTGGAAGATACGCTGGCTGCGCTCCGGCCCGAATAGGCGTGGCGCAAACACCGTTTCCCAGGCGTCACCAAGGCTCCACAAGGGGGTCATGTTGGCGATCACACCGAGGGTTCTGAATCGTGGGATGTCGGCGGCGTCGATCAGACACAGGTGGGCGATTGTGTGCCGGTTATCGCGAAAGCCGTTGTGCCGACGAGCCTCGGCAAAGGCATCGAGGGCGGCACGCACGGCGCCGTCGCCTTGAGCGTGTGCGTGCACCTGAAAACCCTCGGCGTCCAGGCGGGTGACAAGACGATCGAGTCGGCTCTGTTCGATAAAAAGCTCACCCTTACCGTACCTCTTCGGATCGTCGCTATACGGCTCGAGTAAGACCACCGTGTGAGACCCGTAGGCGCCGTCGAGAAAGAGCTTCACGCAGCTAGCCCGTAGCCGACGACCGGCAAGCTCGGCGCGTTGGGTCAGGAACGATTGGATCTGAGCGTCGTCGTCTTCGGCGGGGCTGTGGGGCAGACACAGGTTGGTGCGCTGTTTCAGTTCGCCGCGCTCGTCCAGCGTCTTGTAGGCGCGCGCGATCTCGGGAGTGGCCATGGCGTCTTCGAGCGCCGTAATGCCCAGTCGACTCATTTCGTCCAGCGCCGCCGACAGATTCAGCACGCGCGCCTCGGCCGTCAGCGGCGGAATGACGGCGTCGACCAGCGCCATTGCCGACTCCTCGTGCAGTGCGCCCGTGGGCTGACCGTCCGCGTCGCGCTCGATTCGTCCGTTGGGCGGGTCGGCGGTATCGGCGCTGATGCCCGCGGCGGCCAGCGCCAGCGAATTGGCCCAGCCGCCGTGGCCGGAGTTGTTAACCAGATAGGCGGGTCGGTCCGGGACCACGCTATCGAGCATCTCCCGGGTGGGTAGGCCGCTGGGAAGAAACGCCGTCTCGTCCCAGCCGCCGCCCTCTATCCAGGGTTTTTCGGGACGCGCCTGGGCATACTGTCGAAGCCTCTCGAGTACCTCCTGGCGACGAATCAGGCCGTCGAGCCTTACGTAGTCGGCCGGATTGGGAACCATCCCAGGGTGCACATGGGAGTCCTGGAAGCCTGGTAGCAGCATGCGCCGCCCGAGGTCGACGACACGTGTCGCCGGGCCGGCGAAATCGCGCGCAGTGGCATCGTCCCCGACATAAGTGATTCGATCACCGGTCACGACCACCGCGGACGCCCAGCTTCGCGCGGCATCAACCGTGTAAACGGCGCCATTCACGAAAACCATGTCCGCGAGCGAGCCATCTGATCCAATGGACGCCTGGGCCAAGGCGAGCAAAGCAACTATGCCGCGCAACCCCATTCCGGGAGCCTCCAGTAGGCAAGTGCCGTGAGTACAGGACCGGTATTCGATTTCAAAGAGGCGATAGGCGGACCCGCGCACCAGCGGCCCGTCCACTCAGGGCGAAGAAAACTCGTAGATTAGTCCTCGAAAGACCCCACTGGGCAGACGTAGAGTAGCCGAAGCGAGGCCAATCCTGTGTTTCGCGCGCCATGCCGCGCGCCTACCAGGAATGAAGACAGCGGACGGTGACTCTTGGACGGGGATGTCGTGATGATGAATAAGGCACGGTCACGGGGAGCGCCGATCGCAGTGGCGGCGGCGTTGCTTAGCTGCGGCATCGCCCAAGCGCAAATGACCGAGGCGCCGCCCTCCTATCATTCGATTACGGCGACGATGGTCGACCGCAGCATCGTGCTGACCGGCGAGGACATGACTATCGAGCAGGTCGTCGACATCGCCAGGTACGGTGCCAAGGTGGAGCTGAGCCCCGAGGCCAGGCAACGCCAGAACGAGGCGTTCGGCCTGATTCGCCAAGCGTCGACCGAGGGCGTTGCGATCTATGGCTTCAATCGCGGCGCGGGATCGGGGCGCGAGGTCTCGCTGTTCACCGGCGATCCGCTGGCGCCCGAAAACCGCGACTATATCTACAACCGCCGCAAGCGGGCGTTTCGCGCCGGCGCCCAGCGCGGTATCGGCCCGGAAGTCTCCGACGAGGAGATCGTGCGCGCGCTGATGGCGGTGCGGGCCAACACGATGGTCTATGAGGCGGCGAGCCCGGGGCTGAGCCAGATTCTCGTCGACATGCTCAACTCGCGGGTGACGCCGGCCGTATATTCGCGCGGCTCGCTCGGCGAGGCGGACCTGTCGCAGATGGGCAATGTGCTGGCGGTGATGGGCGGGGAAGGCTTCGCCTACTACCAGGGCGAGCGCATGACTGCCGCACAGGCGCTCGAGGCGGCGGGGCTGTCGCCGCTCGAGCCGCTCGAGCCGCTCGAGCCGCTCGAGCAGTCTACACCTCCGCCTTCTTCAGCACCAACGCCTACGCCGTCGGCCAGGCGGCGCTGCTGGTCGCCGAGGGGCGCGCGGCGATCGACTGGGCCGACCTCATCTATGCGATGGATCTGGCCGCGCTCAACAGCAGCGTGATGCCGCTCACCTCGCCGGTGCAGGCGAACCGGCCTTTCAAATGGCTCAATCTCGACGCCGCGCGGGTGCTTGACATGCTCCGCGGCAGCTATCTGTTCGACGATGATCCGCAACGGATCATCCAGGACCCGGTGAGCATGCGCGCCTCCTATGCGCGGCAGGGCTCGGCCTGGAAGGCCTGGGCGATGCTGCGAGACACGGTGCTCCTGCAGATCAACTCATCCGACCAGAATCCCGCCGTGCTCGTGGGAGTCTCGCCCGAAGACAGCTGGGAGCTGAACACGCCGCAGGCGATGAAATACTACGTGCGCGGCGGCGAGCACAGCAACGGTCAGAGCGGCTTCATTTTTTCGAACGCGAACTGGGATCCCTATTCCCATGGCCAACGAAATCGAGGCCTTCACCAACGCGCTCGCCAACATGGATGTCGCCGTCGTCCAACGCATCTACCGGTTCGGCAATCCCTTCTTCACAGTGGTCTCGCCCGAGGACGTGCTGACGCCCGAGCAGCGCGCGAACGCCGCCCCCTGGGGGATCGGCTACGATCCCACGGCGATCTGGCAAGAGATCCAGATCCTCTCGCATCCGCTGACCCCCGAGGGCGTTCCGGTAAGCGACGCGGTGGAAGAACTCCAAGCGCAGACCTTTCTAAAGGTGACGCGCGCACGCGCCGTCGTTCGGTCCACCATGCGGCTGCTCGCACAGGACCTGATGACGGCCGCCTATT
Source organism: Acidobacteriota bacterium (assembly GCA_965205505.1). Taxonomy (GTDB): domain Bacteria; phylum Acidobacteriota; class UBA890; order UBA890; family WLXD01; genus DASCOT01. The sequence goes on along the minus strand of CBDBHB010000007.1, from coordinate 564,023 downwards.
GGATGGATATCCGGAAAATCCAGGACCCTTCGCGCCGTTTCGGGGAAGCGCCGACGGCGTCCTGGGAAGCATTCCGCCAGGTGATGCCCTGGCAACAAGCCCCGGCCGATCGTCCGCTGGAGCCGCCCAACACGGTCGCCTACCACTTTCTCATGAGCAACAGCGTCGACCGATTCTACCCGCCGGCCGCCGACCATATCGACGCGTCCTGACAACCAGACCCACTACACTTTCACTACGGCCTGCTAGTGGTGGTCCCGGGGGACGGTCTTCTCCCACTGCTTCTCGCGGATCTGAATGCCGTTCTCGAGCAGCGTGCGGCGGTAGCGATAGTAGAAGTTGTCGTGGTCGCCCTCGAAGTCCATCCAGCCGCGATACACGAGCACGCGTGATCCACCTTCCAGGATCAACGTGATGCTGTTGTCGCTGTGTAGCTCCGCCGCCTCGGGCCGATCGTCGTCGATGTCGTAGATCAGGTTCTGGTCCGAAGCTCGCCTTCCCCACGGGTAGTCGCCGGCGCTGGTGCTGCGCACCGAGATACGTGTCCGTCCACTCTCCTCGTCGCGGTCGACCTTCCGTGAAGACGAGCCCGGCAAGTACCTCACGTTCTCGGACGGTGGATTCGGTTGCACCGGGAGAAACTCGGGCTTCGGGCGGGCCTCGTAGGGCACCGTGGGAAGCACGAGCTTGGAAATCCGATCGCCGCCAAAATACAGCGACGTGGTCATCGGATACGGCGTCGGCCAGTTGAGCGGGAAGAACGCGTTGGAGATCGCCAGCCGGATCTTGTGGCCCTTGGGGAACACCCAGGAGGTCACGTGTAGCTCCAGCTCCAGTGGGTACACCTTGCCGGGCTCCAGCGCCGTCGGTTCCGTAGACGGATCGCGTCGCGCGCCGCTCAGGCCACCGCCGGTGACCAGCGTCACGCTGCCGTCCGGCGCCACGTCGGTCAGTCGTCCGAACCAGTTGGCCAGCGGTGCCGATGCGGAGGCGTGCAGCATCGCCATGGGAAACCCGAGGATCTCGAGGTCCTCGGTGAGCGGGGCCGACTCGTAGACGAGGCTTCCCGCCGCATCGACCGCGCGCTGATCGGGCGTGAAGTTGCCCCACCAGCGGGACCCGAACTCCGCGCCCATCGACGGACGGTACTCGAGCTCGTGGTGCCCTGGGCTCGGCGCCACGTCGGCCAGCTCGCCGGAGTCGGTCAGATACAGCGGTCGCGGCTCGGCGCGCGGCAGAGGCCACTCTTCCATCCGCCACTGTCCGGGGACCTCCTCCAGGTCGGTTCCCGGCGGCGCATACCAGTTGCGTACGTACACCGACAGGGGCGGCTCGTCCATGAGCCCGGTGTCCTTGCCGTTGAGCCAGTGATCGAAGAAGCGCACCATCTCGTGGCGCCCCTCGATCCTCGGGCCGGGGCTAGCCGATTGTGGCGAGGTGTGAGTCCAGGGGCCGACGATCGCTTTGACCGGCACGTCCATGTGCTCGAGCATGCGGAACAGGCTGTCCCGGTAGCCGTCGTACCAGCCGCCGATCATCATCGTCGGGATGTCGACGGCGCTGTAGTCGGTGTTCAGCGAGCGGCCGTCCCAGTAGGGGTTGTCACGTTGCTTGTCGATGTAGAAGAGCGTCGGCGGCGGCGAGTCAAAGCGCTGCGCCAACGTCTCCTCGTCGGTCGGAAAATCGGGCGTACGGCTTCTCGCGATGCTGACGTCGAAGCCCTGCTCCCATGTGGAGTGGTGCACCATGCCGTCCCAGTAGTGCACGTCGTCGTAGAAGAGGTCGTCGCTGGCCATGTTCGGCACGATGGCCTTAAGCGCCGGCGGCTTGCGCATCGCCATGTGGATAGAGTTGAAGCCGCTCCACGATAGCCCCCGCATGCCGACGTTGCCCGTCGACCAAGGTTGCTTGGACAGCCAGTCGATGATCTCCAGGCCGTCGCGCTGCTCGATGTCCGAGTACTCGTGCTCGATGGCCTTGCCCTCGCTGCTGCCGGTGCCACGAATGTCGACGACCGCTCCCACCAAGCCGTGCGATGCAAAGTAGGCGTCGGTGCTCGACCTGCCGCTGCCGTCGTCCTTGCGATAGGGGTGGTAGTTCAGCACGGCCGAGAACTTCTCCCCGGGCGCTCCCCCGTCGGGCATGTACAGCGTGGCGGAAAGCCGCACGCCGTCCGGCATCGGAATCCACACCTTCTCGGTGCGCAAGCCGTACGGACCTCTCGACCCTGCTGCCGATGGCACGACCGTGGCCGAGCTGACCAGCAGGCACGCGGCTAGCGTCAGCCCGCTGAAGCAGCGGCGGATGGTGCCGTGGATCGGAGCTGCCCCGGGGGCGTCACTACGAGGTTGCGGGTCAACCGTTGATCTCGCTGACGACATGGTCCACCTCATCGTCCCGAAGAGTTGCGGACTTCTCACCTTCACCGTAGGACCATAGCGGTGGACGACACACAGCGCCACGGCGAAAGCGGACAGCAGCTTGTGAAACTCACACTCGCACCGGCTCAGTTTTCGGGGAGCCGGTCAAAGGGGCTCTCGCGGAGTGTATGTGGTAGAATAGATTTGTACAAAATGACCGAATCCGAAGCTGAACCGTGAAGAACGGTCCGGCGTGGCCATCTCGGAGAGGGGGAAGGTCGATGCCGCAGATGCACCTGTACGTGCCACGAGAAGTAGCCCGCGAGGTCAAGCGTCGCGCCGAGGCGAGGGGCAAGACGGTCTCGGCCTACCTCGCCGAGCTGGTCAAACGCGAGGTCGCGGATGACTGGCCCGGGGAGTTCTTCTCGCGGGTTACGGGGGCATGGTACGGCGAGCCGCTGGCGCGCGCGGCGCAGCCCGAGCTCGAATCCCGCGAGTCCCTCGAGTAGATGCACCTGCTTGACACCAACGCGTGCATCGCGGTTCTCAACGGCACCTCGCCGGCGCTGATCGATGCGCTGCGGCGCCACCATCCGTCGGAGATCTGTCTGTGCTCGGTGGTCAAGGCCGAGCTCCTCTTCGGGGCGCGGCGCAGCAGCCGAGTCAACGAGAACCTCCGCCTGCTCGACGAATTCTTCGCGACCTTCCGCTCGCTGCCGTTCGACGACGACGCCGCGTCCGATTACGGCACGATCCGACACGATCTCGCCGCCCGCGGAGAGCCGATCGGCGCCAACGATCTGCTCATCGCGTCCATCGCCCTCGCGCACGAATGCGTGCTGGTGACCGCCAACGTCCGCGAGTTCTCGCGAATCATCGGCCTGCGGGCAGAGAACTGGCAAGTCTGACGCGCGATGGGCCCGAAGACAATGGCGCGCGCGTTGAGCACGTTGCTGGTGAAGCTGTCGATGCGCAAGACATCGAAGATCGCTCTGAACTCCTCGGTTTCCCACCCGACGCGGAGCTGGCCGGCGAACTTGCCCTCCTCCAACTCATCGTCGGTGGCACGAGCACCGAGGGCCGAGATGTTGAGATGGTCGATGAACGTGCAGCTGGCGTCAGCGCCGACAACCGTGTTGCGGGTACCGTCATGCCTCTCGACGTCGGTGACGATGGCCCCCACGCTCGAACGGGCCAGGACATCCTGACGCCAGCGCAGCGCGGTGGTCCTTCTCCGTTGGATCCCCGCGCGCATCGGCGATAGGCTTCAGGCGCTCACCCTGCTTGGGTAACACCATGGGCCCGGCACCACACTAGGCCCCTACGATCAATGCACCCCACCCCACGGAGGCGAGATGGCCAAGCATCAGATCGATCGACGCGCCTTTCTTGCAACGTCGGCAGCGACAACAGCGGGAATGCTCACCTCTGGCACGGTGAACGCGGCCCCGAGCGGCGGCTTGACGCCCCGCACGGTGGTGCCCGGAGCCACGATCGGTGCCCATCCGCCACCGCCGTTCTCCAAGGCTGAATATCAGGAGCGGTTACGCCGCGTGCGGGATCGGATGGCGCAGGACAACATCGACATGTTGTTCGTCACCATGCCCGAAGACATGTGCTACCTGCACGGTCTGGAGCTGAGCTGGTATCAGCAGAACTGTCCCAAAAACTGGAGCCCGAGCTCGATCACCGCCGTACACGTCGACCACGATAACCTCATCCACTTCGACACCCACGATGAGCTCATGGCGGCGACCTCCGCCGCCATGGATATCCGGCGTCCCCGGCCCGGTGGTGAGCGCCCCTGTGAGGGTCACGCCATGGAGCTGGAGGCAGCCGGGTGGCTCAACGGGACGGTCGGGCTGCAGTACAACAGCTATCGTCCGCGGCCCCTCCACATGAAGCAGGTCGAGGCGGTGTTCAGCGATCGTGGTTGCGAGCTCATCGACGCTTCGGACGTCATGGTCGAGGTCAAGGTGCACAAGTCGCCGGCCGAGATCGAGGTGGTGGAGGAGGCGGGCCGGATTGCCGACGTCGGCCTGCAGGCAGTCATAGAGGCCCTTCAGCCCGGTGTGACAGAGCTAGAGCTCTACGGTGAGATGGTGCGCGCCATGACCCGTGCCGGCGGAGGGATGTCGGGCCTGCTCTGCTGCGTCAAGGCAGGGGGCGTCAAGTTTATCCACGGCATTGCATCCGAGCGCGTAATCCAGCAGGGGGATCACGTCATCGTCGATGTCTGTGGGGTCAAGAATCGCTACCACTGCAATACCTCCCGGGGCTTGTTCCTCGGTGAGCCACCCCAGGAGCTGGTGGATCTCTACGAGATGAACGGCCGGGCCATGAACGTTGTTCACGATACCGCCAAGCCCGGCCTACCGCTCAACGAGCTGACGCGGACCTTGCGGGAGTTCTACAAGGAGACCGGTGCCTGGCAGCTGCGCCAGCAGGGCAAGATGCCTGGCTGGCTTGGTGGCTATGAGCTGGGGATCAGCTTTCCCCCCGATTGGTGCGGTTGGTTCGAATTTACCGTCGGCGAGGAGGATCGGTTGGATTGGGTCCTCCAAGAGCGCCAGGTGACCAACTACGAGAGTTTCGCGACCGGCAGCACAGCGCTGATCGATACCTACGTCTACGAGAAGGGTCGATGCCGCTCGCTCACGACGATGGCACCGGAGCTGATTGTCGTCTCCTAACGCGAGGCCGTCTGGGGCGCCATGACCGTCGGGATACCCGCGATCGGTGTCACCGCACAGCAGGTGGGCGTGTTCCAGGTGGCTCATACTCGGCTGAAACGTCTCGGCAATGGCTCGATGGCCAATATCGGCGATGCGCGCCGAAACATATCTAGCGGGGAATCGAGCGTCCCCTGTGGACTTCAACAAAGAGAACAGACGGGAGGAGAAAAAGAAGGAGTCTCAGAGCGCACTAGTCGTCTATCCCGAAGGCCAATAGCACATTCCCCGGCCTATTGCCGAAAAGCGCGTACCCGGATCCCAGGTACATCATCCCATCGACGATCGTCGGGGAGGTGGCACCAATCGCGCCCCCGAATGCCGGTATTTCGTTGACGGCTTCGTAGCTTCTCTCCGTGGTGTATTCCCAGAGAATCCCGCCGTCCGCCTTCGAATACGCACGGAGTGTCCCTTCGCTCGAGCCGGTGATTACCGCGCCGGGCACTGCGGTTGCCGCCGCCGTCATACCCGAGGAGCAAGAGTTCCAACCCGGCAGGTCGCAGTCCTCCAGCCCCGGCAGTTCCGTGTACCAGACGCGCTCGCCCGTCGTCACCCGCAACGCCGCAACGGCTCCGGTCGCGTCCCGGTAGTTCAGTGGACGATAGAAGAGCTCGCCGTCGGAAGCCCCGCCCCAACCTGCGCCGTTAGGCGCAAGCTGGTCGCCGGCCTGGGCGACCCAGAGGACTGCCCCGTCGTTGTCAGGATCCAAAGCGGTGATGCGGCCGCTCTCCTGTACACCCAGCAGCACTCTGCGGCCGTTCGGCAGGTCGAGCAGGATCGCCTGGTTGACGTCGTCGCCCGGGCCCTGAACGTAGCCAGGGCAATTGACCAGACGCTCGGGACCTCGGCCGCAGCCACCTTCGTCTCGATCCGAGGCCGCAGGACGAAGATTGGTCATCCACAACCGTCGGCCGGTATCCATGTCGATGGCCAGTATCGAGCCGCAGGCGCCGCCGTCGAAGGTCACGTTGCCGACACCGAAGTGCTCGGTGATGTTGCAGTTCCCGGTGGGCGCATAGATGGCGCGCCGTTTCTCGTCGATCGTGAGCGAGCTCCAGATACCGGCGCCGGCTGGTCCGAACAGCGGCGTGCCGGCCGAGTTCGTCTTGTTGAGTGGCCGAGGCCGTTCTGGAAAAGAGTACGTTTGCCAGACCTTCTCCCCGGTCTTCACGTCGACGGCCACGACGCTGCCCTGGAACGTGCAGCACTCGTACTCGACGTAGGAACCAGGCTGTTCTTCCCACGACGCGACCGGCACATACAGGCGCTCGCCTGAGGAATCGAGCCTCACTGCGGATGTGATCTTCGCCTGTGGGTGGTCGTCGGCGCGCAGGCTCCACATCTCTTCGCCCGTCTCGGCGTTCACGCCGTACACGACCCCGCTCATGTCGCCAAAGTACGCGCCATGTCGGACCCCCGGTACATCATCGACCGGGCCGACCTTGACCGCTCCCCGGACCGCCGTCTGCGCGCGATACGACCAGTGAACGCAGCCGGTCTTGGCGTCGAGCGCATACACGAAGAAGTTGTCGCTCGTTATGAACAGCGCACCGCCCACCACGCTGGGTTGCGACCAGTTAGCTACCGAGGCATCCGGGATCGCGAAAACCCACTTCAGCTTCAGCCGCGGGAGGTCCTCGGCGGTGATCCCGCCGACCGCCTCCGACGCGAACCGATGCACACCGAGCTCGGGATCCCAACCGTTCCAACTGGGCTGGTTGTCCCAGTTGTCCAGGTTCAGGGACTCGGCACACTGGTTCGGCATGGCCGACGCCTCGCGGTGGGCAACGCCGCCGAACGGCTTGCCGGTTACGAGCTCGATGACGGCACGCGTGTACTCCTCGTCGTCCCAGATCCGGAAGCGATCGCTCTCGTCATGTGCCGCGATCGGTCGGTTCAACACTGCCAGGAGCTCGTCGGGTTCCATCTGCTGAATATCGAACCGTGAGGGCATGTTGGCGGGAGCGGTGCCGCCCGAAACGGGGCGACCGGCAGGTGAGTTGTCGTGGCAGACTGCACACCCGTTTTCGAACGCACCGACCATCCTTGCAGGATAGATGGTGCGGTCGACGGAGCTACCGAGAGGCTTGCCGGTGACCAGTTCTGCCATCGCCCGTAGCTCGCCGTCCGTGAACTCGGACGTGAACTCCACCATGGGCCCTTCCATCAGGGCAATGAGCACCTGCTCCGGGTCCATCTGTCTGAGCGCCTCCGGAGTGGGTGCCATCTCGTCGCTCTGATTGTCATGACAATCGGCACAGACCGCTTCGTACGTCGGCACCATGCTGGCCGCAGTGGCCATGGCCTTCGGTTCCGGCACATCTTGTGCCTGGACCGGCGAGGTAAGGAGCTGCGTCGTTAATGCGAACGCACACACGATCAACGTCACCGCGCTCATCGTCAGTACTCGTCTCAGCATCGGATTCCTCCAGTCCAGATATTCTCGGTTTTGAAGAACACCGTATTCAGATCGGGTGCCAGAAGAATGGCAGTGTCCATGTCTTCGTTCCTATCAACTAGCGAATAGCGACGGGGTTACCCGGTGACCCTGGCGCCCCTTTCAGGGGAAGGGGTGCGTACACGAATACGAATTCATTCGTGTGGCGGTCGGCGAGCACTTCAGTCGCCAGGTTTTCCATGTTGTAGATACCGTTTTTCGCGATTAGCAACTGGTGCACGGGAAAGGCCAATGACGCATCAGGGTTTGGTAGCACCTCTGTTCCCCAAGTATCGGAGCCAACCATGACGATCTCCTGATCGACCAGAAACTGCGCCGCCTCCATTCGCGCCCCGTGTGACCTGCTGCCATGTCCCCTTGGCGCCACGTCTTCTTTGGGGGATTGGCTTCTCGCGGGGATTCGGTTCGATAGGAGAGCGCCGGTCAGCCTACTAGCCGATTCTGCCGCGCACCAGGACCAGGTTGTCCAGCACGAGGTTATCCGACCAGATGAATACCGGGTCGAATTCCGGGTCGTCCCAGATGTCGAGGAAGTTGGTGTAGGCGGGTTTATTGTCGACGCCGACCGTTTCGTTGGTGAACGTCCTGGCCTCCGGCCAGTCGTGGTCGTCGAAGCTCTCCTGGGTCCACCCCTCGGGCAGATTCCAGTGCACACCGTAGAGATTGTCTCCTCCTTCGGTGACTTCACTGAGGCAGTTGCGCGAGAGGCGCTGCATTCCCTGCACGGCAAGGCATTCGGGGTTGGCGAACGGAGCGATGTACAGGGTCAACGCCTTCCAGTCCGCCGAGGTCTTGCCGATGGGGTGCCCGGCGTCATCCTCGAAGCGTGCCACGAAGCCTCCGTCGCCCGGATGGTAGGGCGACCCCAGGCCCTGCTCGGAGCCCAGGCCGAGGTTCTCCTCCCAATCGACGAGCAGCACGGCGACGCCGAACGGACGTTGGGCGCGAAAGCGCACGACGTTCGAGTTGAATGGCGTGAAGGGGACAGGGTCGACCGCGACCAGCGTACCGGCGACGTAGAGCTCGAAATAGTTGTCGGCAAAGACGTAGACGGTGATCACATCGCCGTGGGGGTCGATCTCGGTGACCGGGAGCGCCTCGAGATCGATCTCGGCGCTGCTGGCCAGCATCGTGCCGCCGCACTCGTTGTACAGGTCCGCGGCCCTGGGGCCGGTCTGGAACGCGGTCGACGCCGGAACAATCCATGTGGTGTCGTCGTGCGCAGTGACGGTGCCGACGGCGGCGATGCGGCCGCCCGGGCAGTCGAGAAGGAGTTGTCGGTGAGCGTGCGCGCGAGCCCTTGGGTGAACGACCCGGTCATCGGCAGATCGCCGATCTGCGCGGTGGGTGGTACGGTATCGGTGGGCGCGCCGCAGGCGGCGACGATCGCGGCGACTGCAGCGATGATCGTGAGGCCAAGCGAATCGCGCATCGTGGATCTCCTGTCGGGGTGCCACCCGGAGGGGATCGCGGCCACGTTCGCAGCCGCTTCCCGACCTGGTTCGGTGGCGAGAGTCCGCCAGACCCTACGCTACTGGCCCGACATCTCTCAACACGTACCCATAGCGCGCGTAGTTTTGCGCGTCGTGGACCCGCGCGCGCTCCGACGATAGGCTTCAGACGACTGACCACATCGCTGAGTAGCGTATGCAAGCTGGTACCCGACCGGGCCCGTCGGGCGATGGCTCCTAGCAGGCCGTGGTGGAAGTGTGGTGGGTCTGGCGACAGGGTCTTGCGAAGTGGAGGCGAGGAGAGAGGAGGAGGCGATGGTAACCCCATCGTTGACGAGGAACGACGCAGCATACGCGCGCAACCCCCTGTCGCCCGAAGGGTTACGGCGATTTGGGGCCATTTGCGGCGTTGGCCTTCCTGGACGATGGCTAGGGCATCGCCTGTGTCAGGCCGCCTTGCAACTGGCCCCAACTCGCCGTAACCAGACCCACCACACTTCCACCACGGCCTGCTAGTCCACTTACTCAACCATCCTGAAAGTCGCCGGAGGGACCGACATGAGGAAGCTGTACATTGATCGAAGGCGGCTCCTGAAGCTGGGCCTTTCCTCGGGGGTGCTTGCCTCTCTGCCCTTTGCTTGCATCCCCTTGACCCAGGATGACTCCGCCGAGTTGCTCCATTTCATAAGCGACTCCGACTTGCCCGTCGATGAGACGCGAACCGGCGTCCTGAGCCAGGATGAGTTCGACGCTCTGTCAACTTTGTGCCGGTACGTGAACCAGGCCTGGGAACTAGGGGCCGACATGCCCCTCTATTTCGGCCGGCTAAGGGCGGACCTCCAATTCAAGACAGAGGAGGAACCCAGCTACTTGACGGAATACGAGAATGCTGTCGAATTGTTCAATCTGGTGGTAGGCAGCACCTCCGGTGTCGAGCAGGCGTGGGCATCCCTTCTCTTTTCAGAATTCGACGTCGAGAATTTCTCATCCACAAAACTCGGACGTGCCAGGCGCTTCGTCTTCGCCGAATTGATCACTCATCAAATTCCCATGTCGGGCGCCTTCAAGAGCTTTGGGCTATGGAACTACAGCGGATACTTTGGTGGTGCGTTCACTGCTCCCGAGAGCTACAGGAGAGGAGCATGAAGTCCATCATCATCGTTGGCTCCGGCGTGGCCGGTGCGACATTGGCGAGGCAGCTCCTCAAAACCGAGAACGACTATCAGATCACTGTTTTTGAGGCAGGTCCTGACTTCAAGCCTGGCGATTATCGAATTTGGCTTGATCAAGTGATGGCCGACGTCGATCTCTACAGAGAGTTCGTTGATGATCCGAGAACGGAGACCGAACACTTCGGACTACGTGGCTCAAGGCTCTTTGTGAAAGGCGGCACGACCAATCACTGGGGCGGCCTGACGCCGCGCCTCAAACCTGAAGACTTTGAACTAAAGTCCCGTACCGGATACGGGGCCGACTGGCCAATCAACTATGACGATATGGCGCCCTATTATGCGGAAGCCGAGATTCTACTGGGCATTACGGGTGATTCAGAGAATGATGATCCACCACGGTATGGTGCGAAGTACCCATTCCCACCAACCGCTTTTACCCTAGGTGACGCGCTGATCATCGAGGCTCTCACGAGCCATGACATATCCTACGGGCATATGTCGATAGCCAGGGACGGCAATCGATGTATTACGACAGGAACCTGCAATTATTGCCCTGTGAATGCGCGATATACGGCTCTCTACGATTTGGCACAACTGCAAGATGAATATGACGACAAGCTGACCCTGAAAACAGAATCGCCAGTCATCAACATATTGATGGATGGGAAACAGCGTACCCGGGGAGTCGGCTTTCTAAACCTTGAGACGGGTGCTCCTGACTCACTGGAAGCTGATGTGGTTATCGTTTGCGGTGGCACAATCGAATCCGCGAAACTTCTGCTGTCCTCTGCCAACAACGACTGGACCGACGGTCTAGGCAACGACTCAGGGCATGTCGGCCGGCATTTGATCGGCCATCCGGTGATGGGCGCCTCAGGCGTTCGGCCAGGAAACCCGGACAAGCTCGCTGGGGAACTCGGCTTCTCCTCCCTGATCAGCCGTCATTTTGATTCACCGGAATATCAGCATAAAGGCAAAATGTGGTTTTCTGGGGGTGTCGGCGCGAGCTCCTCTTTGGAAAGGCAAATCCTTTCAAATGTGTCGCGGCCTGATATGGATGTAAGCTTGAGTTCTGAGATGAGAATCTCATTGGGCGGCGAAATGGAGCAATTCGAAAGCCCGGAGAACCGAGTGAGCTTGGGAAGCGGTACAACGAGACACGGCCTTCCCACGACAGAAATCGAGGTCGGCGTTCACGACATCAACATCAAGACTCGACAGGAACACATGCAGACGTTTGTTGAGATACTGAAAACCGCCGGGTGCAAGGAAGAGAGTATCGAAAGCGATGTTAGTGATCCTGATGGAGCCCATGCAGCGTCAACCTGCCGCATGAGCAGCTCCGATGAAGACGGTGTCGTCAATCCTGATTTACAGGTTCACGGCACGGATAATCTCTATGTATGTTCGAATGCTGTGTTCCCCAGTATTGGAGCGGCCAACCCGACGTTAACGGTATCGGCGCTTGCGGTTAGGTTGGCGGAACATATTGGTGCAGCATGACTCTACCCAAGGGTATGAGTCGCCGAACCGCGTTGCGCGGCCATCAGGAAACCGGAACTGGTAGCCTTCGCGAGCTCAGGCGGGAGGCCGCGTGATCCGTTGTGGTTTCCGCGCAGAGTCGATCTCGTAGACCTTCTACCGTCGAGGCACCGCCGCGCCCCAACACACCTTCCCGGCGCACGAAGCCGATCAATCGTCCAGTGACACCGGCATGCAGGCGGCGACCACCGCGTCACCGGTGACGTTGGTGGTCGTGCGCATCATATCGAGGAGGCGGTCGACACCGAGCACCAGGGCGGCCCCAGCCACCGGCACGGCGATGGTCTCGAGGATGACCACGAGAAACACGACGCCGATGCTCGGAATGGCGACGGCACCGACCGAGCCGATGAGCGAGATGGTAACGATGCTCAGCAGGTCGGACGTACTCAGGGGGTGGCCGAAGGCCTGGGCGAGAAACACCGCCGCCACCGACAGAAACATCGCCGTGCCGTTCATGTGCAGGGTGGCGCCGAGCGGCAGCACGAACGAGGTCACCTCGTCGGAGAAGTGAAGCTCGTCGCGGCACTGCTCCATGGTCACGGGGAGGGCGGCGGCGCTGGAGCTGGTGGAGAACGCCACCAGCATTGCCGGGGAGAGGCCACGGAAGAAGTCGATGATGTTGACCTGTGCGGCGGCGCGCAGCAGCAGGGGAAAAACGACGAACGTTTGCACTGCGAGCGCCAGGGTCAGCGTCAAGAAGTAGCCGCCCAAGGCCCGCAGCAACAGGCCGAGTTGCGCCGGGTCGTCGGGGGCGACGGTGACCAGGGCATCGGCAATGAGGGCGAAGACACCGATCGGCGCCAGCTTCATGCCCAGCTTGACGAACTGGACGACCACCGCTGCGACGCCGTCGAGCAGACGCAGCACCGGCGCCGCCTTCTCCGCCGGCACCTGCAGCAGGGCGATGCCCAGCAGCAGCGCGACGAACACCAGCTGCAGCAGGTTGGCGTTGTTCGATGCCGCCGCCACCAGATTGTCCGGCACCAGATCCACCAGCGCCTGCAGCGGACCTGCGCCGCGCAGGCCGGCGGCGGATTCGGCGGTGGCCGCGTTGGACGCACCGTACGCCGCCACCAGATCGGCGCGCATGTCGGCCGGTAAGTCGGCACCTGGGCGGATCAGCAGCGTGGTTGACAGGGCGATCAAGGAGGCGAGCAAGCTCAGCGCCAGGAATGCGGCCAGGGTCCGTATGCCGATGCGGGACAGCTTGCGCACGTCGGCGAGGGAGGCGACGCCGACGACCAGCGTGGAGAACACCAGCGGCACGGCGACGAGCTTGAGGAAGTTGAGAAACAGGCGCCCGAAGGGGGCGATCCACGCGGCGGTGAACGCGTGCCAGCCGGCCAGGCCGGCGACGAGCCCGTAGATCAGCCCGGCGACGAGCGCCGCGAGGATCTGCCAGTGGGTTTTGCCGATACCAGCTCATGCGGCGCAGTGTAGCGGTAGAATTCGGCGCCATGCCCGGTACCCACGAATACATCCCCGACGCACGCAACGACGACGTCCTCGTCTACCTCGACGGCGAGCTGGTGCCGCGCGCCGAGGCCAAGGTGTCGGTGTTCGATTCGGGCTTCGCCCTCGGCGACGGCGTGTGGGAGGGGCTGCGGCTGCACAACGGTAAATACGCCTTCCTCGACAAGCACCTCGACCGCCTGTTCGAGGGCGCCGCGACGATGCAGATCGACATCGGCATGAGTCGTGACGAGCTGGTGGAGGCGCTGTATCTCACGGTGCGCGAGAACGGCATGGAGTCGGGTGTGCACGTGCGCTTGATGATCACCCGCGGCCTCCAGCACACGCCTTCGCAGGACCCGCGCGTCAATGTCGGGCCGCCAACGATTGTCATCGCCGCCGAGTACAAGGAGGCCAGCCCGGAGCCGAGCCGGCAGGGCATCGAGCTCGTCACCTCACACATCCGCCGCGGCCGCGCCGACGTACAGGATCCGAAGATCAACTCGCACAGCAAGCTCAACTGCATCGTCGCCATGCTCGGCGCCATCAACGTGGGCGCCGACGAGGCGCTGATGCTCGACCCGCACGGCTTTGTCGCCACCTGCAACGCCACCAACTTCTTCGTCGTGCGCGGCGGCGAAGTGTGGACTTCGACCGGCGACTATTGCCTCAACGGCGTCACCCGCGCGGTGGTGCTCGAGCTATGCCGCGACAACGGCATCGCGGCGTGCGAGAAGAACTTCTCCCTGCCGCAGGTCTACTCCGCCGACGAGGCGTTCGTCACCGGTACGTTCGGCGGCCCGACGCCGGTGGTTGCGGTGGATCGACGAACCATCGGCGCCGGCACACCCGGAAGCCTGACGCGCCGGCTAACGGAACTGTACGAGCAGCGGGTTGCGAAGGAGACCGGAGCGGGCTAAACGGGTGGATTCTGAAGCCTTAGAAAGGCTGGGTAGCCCACCACGCAACCAGGAGAGCCTTCATGAAAGCCATGATCATCCGCGAAAGCGGCGAACCCTCGGTCTTCGAAGCGGCGGATGTCCCGGTGCCACGCATCGGCCCCAGCCAGGTCCTGGTGCGGGTCGCGGCGACTTCGGTAAACCCGGTGGACTGGAAGATCCGCAAGCTCGGTCTGCCTCTGGGCCCCGATTTGCCCGCCGTGCTGCAGGGCGACGTGGCCGGCGTGGTGGAGGCTGTCGGCGCCGAGGTCAACGCTTTCGAGGTGGGCGCAGAGGTCTATGGCTGTGCCGGCGGGGTCAAAGGTACGGGCGGGGCTTTGGCTGAACTCATGGCCTGTGATGCTGACTTTCTGGCGCCGAAACCGACCAACCTGTCGATGGCGCAAGCCGCGGCGCTACCCCTGGTCTGTCTGACCGCCTGGGAAGCCCTTGTCGATGGCGCCAATGTAGGCTAAGGCCAGACTGTCTTGGTTCACGCGGGCGCCGGCGGCGTCGGCCATGTCGCCATACAGATCGCCATCGCCCGCGGGGCCAAAGTCTATGCGACTGTATCCGGCCCGGAAAAGGCGTCCGTGGTCAGCGAGTTCGGCGCCATTCCCATCAATTATCGAGAAGACAGCGTCGAGGACTACGTCGCCGCCCATACGGGTGGGGCCGGCTTCGATATCGTCTTTGACACGGTTGGCGGTGAGAACATCCCGAAATCCTGGGCCGCCGCCAAACTGAAGGGCACGGTGGTCAGCTGCCAGAACAATTCGACCCAGGATTTGACGCCCGTGCATCTGAAGGGATTGCAGCATATCGGCGTCCTGATGCTGATCCCGTTGTTGCACGGGGCGGGGGCGGCCGCGCACGGCCAGATCATGCGGGAGATCACCGCCCTCGCGGAAGCCGGGCAGATCCGCCCACTGATGGATGGCGAACCCTATGCCCTCGAAGATGTGGCAGCGGCCCATGCCCGACTGGAATCCGGTCAGGCCATGGGTAAGGTGGTGGTGCAGGTAGGCGGCTGACCTCCGCCGCAGTGATGGAACACCGCGCCAGCCGCATGGGCCACTAGTGTCCTGAGTCAGGAATCCGTTACATATTGTGGCGAGTGCGACCGAGCCGAATGCAAGGAGGCCCGACGAGGGCGATGCGGAGTGCATCGTCGAGGAGGGCCGACGCCGGAGGCGGCCGGTCCCGCCGCCACCCGAAGGGCTGGGACGATATGCAACGGATTCCTGACTCAGGACACTAGCAGGTCGCCCCAGCGTCAACCGGCCTGGCTCCCGACCCCGTCGCCAGGCCCGCCACACTTCCACCACGCTCTGCTATGCCTTCTTCGCCACCACCACCCTGATGGGCCCATCTGACCACACGCTGGCCGCGTCGAACCCGATCCGCGTCAGCGCTTCCAGTTCGGCATCCAGCGGCAGGTAGGTATCCTCATCGGCCCAATCCTCGAAATGTTGCCAGGCACGCTCTTCGCCGATGCCCGAGGCCACCATGTGATCGGCCCAGTACCGAAAGAGCCGATCGCGCTCGGTCGGGTCGACTGGCAGGTAGGCATCGGCGTTAACCAACACACCTCCAGGCCGCAGCGCCGCAAACGCCCGCGCGTACATCGCTGATTTGGCCTCGATCGTGAGGATGTGGTGAAGGGATAGCGATGCGGCGAACGCGTCGCACGAAGAAAAGGGCTCGTGGTACGAGCGCAGCGTGAAGCGCACACGATCGCCGAAGCGCTGCAGGCGCTGGCGCGACTGATCCATCATGTCCGCATCCACGTCGAGGAGCTCGACGGTGCCCACTGCCCGACGCGCCAACAATGCCTCGGAGAGGGCTCCGGTGCCCGCGCCAAGGTCGCACACGAGATCTGGCTCTGCGGCGGCTACGGCGCCCGCCGCCACGCCGAGCATGATCTCGTAGCCGGGGATGAAGCGACGAATGGCCTCGTCATAGGCGCTGATCTCGAGTCTCAGATGCCTCCGCACGTTGTGCGACATTGGTCAGACTCCTGGAGGTCCTACTCGATATCCTTGGCGCATCGGAATCCGGTATACAGATTGGCAACAGGGGAGCTGCTATATCAGGAAGACTTCGAGGCATAGGCGCCGGAGAAACCATGAGACCGCTGATAACTTCAAAGTCTATCGATTGGTGGAACAGGCGCCTTCCGCGCCAGAGGCGATCTGGTAGACGTTCTACCGCCGAGGCACCGCTGCGCCCGGGCGTCGCGTGAAGATCCGCCGGCGCGACTTCCTGCAGGGATCGCTGGCGGCCGGTGCGCTCGGCTCCAGCCGCCGCGCACCCGACCCGGCTGCATCGTCGCCGGCAGGCCGCGCGGCAACACAGGAAACATTCGGGAGCATCGTCCCGGTCGACCTGCGCTGCGAGTACTTTCGCGAGCCGCTCGGCATCGACCTCCCGCGACCGCGCCTCGGGTGGCGGCTCGTTGCGCGGCACCCCGAAGCGCGCAGCCTGCGCCAGAGCGCCTACCAGGTCCTCGTCACGACGCGCATCGAGCTGCTGGAGGCGAACGCCGCCGACCTGTGGGACAGCGACCGGGTGGCGTCGAGCGAGCAACTGCATATCGAGTATTCGGGGCCGCCGCTCACCAGTCGCCAGCGGTGTTTCTGGAAGATCCGCGTGTGGGACGGCGACGGCATACCATCGGACTGGAGCGCGCCGTCGATCTGGGAGATGGGCCTGCTTGCGCCTTTGGACTGGCAAGGCAGTTGGATCGGTGATGGCGAGCCAGCTCCCGTGACGCGGGCAGCCCAGTACGACGATCATCCGGCACCGCTGCTGCGGCGCGCGTTCGAGGTGTCGAAACCCGTAACCAGCGCCCGTCTCTACGCTGCCGGCCTGGGCTACTGTGAGCTTCGCGTCAACGGCGCCAAGGTCTCCGACCACGTGCTCGATCCCGCCTGGACGAGCTTCGGCAAAAGGGTGCTCTACACCACCCATGATGTCACCGGGATGCTGCAGCGCGGGCCCAACGTCGTCGGCGCCTTGCTGGGCAACGGTTGGTACAACCCGTTGCCGCTGCAGATGTGGGGCCGGATCAACATCCGCGAGCACATGGTGGTCGGCCAGCCGTGCCTGATCGCGCAGCTCGACATCGAGTACGAAGACGGCACGACGCAGTCGATTGTAACCGATGACAGATGGCGTGTGCACCCCGGCCCGGTGATTCGCAACAGCATCTACCTCGGCGAGGTCTTCGACGCCCGCCGGCGGTTGCCTGGCTGGGACCGGCCGGAGTTCGAGGACTCGGGCTGGCGGCCGGCCACCGTACAGTCGGTCGAGCTGGGGCCGCTCGAGGCCCAGCCGATCCCACCGATACGGGTCACGGAAACGCTTCGCCCCACGAGCGTGACCGAGATCGAATCCGGCGTCTTCATCTTCGACATGGGGCAGAACTTCGCCGGCTGGGCCCGACTGCGCGTCGAGGGCCCGCGCGGCACGACGGTCAAGATGCGCATGGGGGAGCTTCTGTACGACGATGGCTCGCTCAACCCGATGACCGCGGTCGCGGGTCAGATTAAGGGAGAGAATGCCGACGACGAGCCGCGCGGCGGGCCGGGCGCCCCCCTCGTGGCCAAGCAGTGCGACACCTACACGCTCGCCGGCGATGGCGTCGAGGTGTACACGCCGCGGTTTACCTTCCACGGCTTCCGCTACGTCGAGGTCACGGGCTTCCCCGGCACGCCAGGCTTGGACGCGATCGAAGGCCTGCGGCTCAACACCGATGTGGAGAGCGCCGGCAGCTTTGCCTGCTCCGACGAGACGCTCAATCGCGTGCAGGAGATGGTGCAGTGGACCCTGCTCAGCAATCTCTTCGGCGTCCAGTCGGACTGCCCGGCGCGCGAGAAGTTCCAGTATGGAGGTGACATCGTCGCCACCAGCGAGATGGCGATGCTCAACTACGACTTCACGAGCTTCTACGCCAAAACGGTGCGCGATCACGCCGACGCTGTCAGCGGCGACGGGTGGATCACCGAGACCGCTCCGTTCGTGGGCGTCTCGGCGGCGGGCTACGTCGAGGATGCGGGCCCGATCGGCTGGGGCCTCGCCCACCCATTGCTGCTGGCGCAGCTGTACCAGTACTACGGCGATCGCCGCATCGTGTCCGAGCAGTACGAGGTTGCCCGCCAGTGGGTCGATCTGTACGCAGAGCACGCCGAAGGCCACATCATCGACCGTTGCATCAGCGACCACGAGAGCCTCGACCCTAAACCCGTGGCGCTCACCGCGACCGCGCACTACCGGCAGGCGGCGCGGCTGGTGGCGCGCCTGGCGCAGATCCTCGGCCGGGAAGACGAACGGGTCCGCTACGAGCTGCTCGCGGTGCGCATTCATGAGGCGTTCGTCGACCGGTTCTTGACGCCGGGCATGGGAGTCTTCGACATCGGCACGCAGGCATGTCAGGCGACCGCACTGAGCATGGATCTCGTGCCGGCGGCCGAGCGCGAGGCCGCGATCGAGCGCATGGTCGAGCAGGTTCTGGTCGAACACGACGGCCATATCGCCACCGGCATCTTCGGTACCAAGTACCTGCTCGAGGAGCTCACCCGCGCCGGTCGCGCCGACATCGCCCTGCACATGGTGCAGCAACGGTCCTTCCCGGGTTGGGGATACATGCTCGAGCGCGGCGCCACCACGGTGTGGGAGCACTGGGAGTTCTCCGACAACACCTACTCGCACAACCACCCCATGTTCGGCTCAGTGAGCGAGTGGTTTTACAAGGGAATCGGCGGCATCAGGCCGCACCCCGAGGCGGTCGGTTTCGATCGGTTCTTTATCGAACCGAACCCCGTGGGCGACCTGCGATGGGCCGAGACCAGCTACAGGTCCGCGCGCGGCACGATCGTCAGCCACTGGCGCCTCGAGAACGATGATCTCCTAATCGAGATCGAGGTCCCGGTAAACACCCGAGCCGAGGTGCGGCTTCCCACGCGCGATGCCCGGGCCGTAACCGAGAGCGGCAGGCAGGCCGGCGCAGCGGACGGAGTCAGGTCGCTGCCGGTGACGCAAGAACAGGGCGCGCGCTTCGAGCTGGGCTCGGGTCGTTATCGCTTTGTGGCACCGCGCTGACCACGGAGCCCCTCATCAAGGCTGTCGCTCCTCTATAGGCATGTAGGAACCGCCATATTCAGCCTGCAGCTCGTCTGTGCGTCTTCTCAACTGCGTCAGAATCTCGAGATGATCAGGGTCTGAGGCCAGGTTTCTGGTTTCCATGGGATCGGCGCGGAGGTCGTACAGCTCTTCGTATACGGGCTCTTGCTCGAAGTATCTGGCGTATTTGTACCGTTCACCTCGAACGCCCTCGTGTTTGGGAATCTGGGGGTGCTCGAAGAGATGCTCGACCCAAAAGTCGCTTCTCCACTGAGCGGGTGACGCGCCTTCGAGGATCGGCACCAGGCTCGTGCCTTGCATCGTGCCCGGGACTTCGACATCGGCCAGATCGAGCAAGGTCGGCGCAATATCGATGTTCAAGACGGGCAGTGCGGGAAGCGCTCCTCGCGATTCTTCCTCGATACGAGGGTCGAACACGATGAGCGGCACATGGATCGAGAGCTCGTACGGCAGCCATTTTCCAGCGTACCCGCGCTCTCCCAGGAAGTACCCGTTGTCTCCCATCAAGATGACGACGGCATTCGATGCGAGCTCGAGGGACTCGAGCTCATCGAGAACACGGCCGATGGCGGCGTCGACACCGGTGATCATCCGCAGGTATCCGCGTGTCATGTGCTGCGCCTTCTCGGGCGTGTCGAAACGCCAGTACCAGCGGACTCTGTTCAGCGAAGCATCCTTCAGAAACTCCGGCAGGGCTTCGAAGAATGGTGGTTCGGAAAGGGGCGGAGCAGGTATGGCAACGTCTGAATACATCTCGTTCATGGCCTCGGGCCAGATGTACTGTCTTTCGTCGGCATCTTCGGCATGAGGCGCGTTGAAACTCAAAGTCAGCGCAAACGGACTGGTTTGATCGCCAGATCTCAGAAACTCGATGGCTCTGTCGGCGGTGATGTCGGTGAGGTGGCGAGTCGACCCGTCTTCCTGTTCCTTGAGGTAGGGCGCGCTGAAGGGTTCGTAGGTGTCGAACATCTTGTCGGCGGCTCCATCCTCCGTGTTCACGCCGAATTTGCCGACAAATCCCGTGCGATAGCCAGCCTCCCGCAACAAGACGGGATAGCTCCGGTCGGCAAATCGCTCGGCGAGCGGCGGCGTGGCGAACGTGTATTGATGGGTACGCTCGACCAGCCCGGTCAGCAGGCTGGCTCGGCTGGCGGCGCAAATGGGCGTCGTTACGAAGGCGTTTTCGAAGCGCACGCCCTCCCCAGCCAGCCGATCCATATTCGGCGTCTCGAGAAACGGGTGCACGATGCCCAGCATGTCGAAGCGCTGATCATCGGTGATAATGAACAGCAGATTGGGTCGTTCCGCTGCCGTGGTCGGCGATTGTTGCGGAACCGGGCGTTCCTGCGCGTCACAGCCAACGAGCAGCAGGGCGAATACCAGCAAGGCGTTTCTTCTCATGGCACGAATTATTACGCTCTCCAGCGCCAGGGTCCAAAAGTACTTGTCGCTCGCGCTCTGCGCGGCCGTCCTCAACCCCCCTTGTAAGCCCCAATCTACTGAGGTACCACGTGGCCGCAACACATGGGGCAGATGACCTGACGTCTGAAAGGAGGTGCGCGCTGAGCGACAACGGAAGGCGCGGCGACCGCCGGACCACTACCCGCAAGGTGAAGACCTCGATCTCCATCGTGCTTGTCTTTGTCCTGACGGTTTTCGTCGGATCGGCATGTCGGCAGGCTGGTCGCGGCGCCGCCACACGGGAGCTGCCGAACATCGTCGTCATTCTCGCCGACGACATGGGCTACGGCGATCCAGGGAGCTACAACCCCGCCTCGCGGATCCCGACGCCGAACATCGACGCGCTCGCCGGCGAGGGGATGCGCTTCATCGACGCGCATTCACCATCGGCGGTGTGCACGCCCACCCGCTACGGTCTTCTCACCGGACGGTACGCTTGGAGAACGCGGCTGAAAAGCCGCGTTTTGCAGGGCTACTCGCCGGCGCTCATCGAAGAGGGTCGCCTGACGTTGGCGTCGCTGCTGCAGCGCAGCGGCTACGCTACGGCCGCCGTCGGCAAGTGGCACCTCGGGCTCGGTTCCGCGGAGCCGACCGACTACGGGCAGCCCCTTCGCCCCGGGCCCAACGCCGTGGGCTTTGGCGAAACCACTCAACCCCATGCTGCCCAGGTCGCCGCCGGAGCCCTTGACCCACAGAACCTCCACGTCCTCGCCACCCACCGGGTCCTGCATCGTCACCTTGGCCGAGGTATTGCCCCCGCCATAGTTGGTGATCCTGAGGTCGGACGCCAGCAGGTTGGAACGGTAGCGGAGCAACTCCTGCGGGGAGAAATCCCGGCAGTCTTCGTCGTTCCATCGATTGGGTACAGTGCCGTTCATTGCTACTCCAGTCATTGCGCTCCAGCGTGTGGCCGGCTGGCGCTCACGATGGGTCAGGTCGGGGTCATCCGAAAGCGCTCGCGCGCCGCGGCCCAGCGATCCGCATCTCGCGGCTGAAAAACCCGGACGGTTGAGGTGCCGGCAACAAAAGTGCGGGCCGCGGATTGATCCTCGAGGGCATGGTCCGCGATGGCCTGCACCACGATATTACCAATGGTGGTGGCCTCCACAGGGCCGGCTCTCACCGCGAGGCCGGTGGCGTTGGCCAGGGCCTGGTTGAGGAAATCGTTGCGGCTGCCCCCACCAATGACGTGGACGCCCCGCACCTTCTGCGACGTGACCGTCATCAGGTCATCGAGGCCCTGCGCGCAACGCAACGCCAACGATTCGAGAATCAAGCGGGCAAAGCCCGCCGGTGAGCCCGGTATCGCCTGCCCACGCTCTACCAGGTAGGAGCTGATTTCCCCGACCATGTTGTCGGGATTGAGGAAGCGCGTGTCGTCCACGTCGATGTGCCCGTCACCTATCGCAGTGCCTTGCAGCCCGCCGAGAAGTTCTTCATGGGAGAGCCCGATGCCCTCTGATTCCCAAACGCGTCGGCAGGACTCGAGCAGCCAAAGCCCCATCACGTTCTTCAGCAGGCGGTTGGTGCCGCAGACCCCCGCTTCATTGGTGACGTTGCGACGCTGGGCCTCATCGCCAAGAATCGGATCCGCGGTTTCAATACCCAACAGCGACCAGGTGCCCGACGAGAGAAAGGCCCATCCGGCACTCAGTGGCGTACCGGCTACGGCGCTGGCTGTGTCATGGGTGGCGGGCGCGACGACCTCGAGCCGGCTCAGGCCGGTGGAGGTTCGGTGCTCGGGCAGCAGGCTGCCAAGCCGTGTGCCGGGCTGAGCCAATGACGGCATGATCTCCGGCGCCACGCCGACCGCATCAAGCATCTGGGCGTCCCACTCTCTTGTCCCGGCGTGCAACAGCTGGGTGGTCGAAGCGTTGGTGACCTCCCCGGTGGAAGCTCCCGACAGGTGACGATGGACGAGATCGGGGATCATCAGCAAGCGCTTCGCTTGCGGGGGCCACTCGCCGGCTTCGACCTGCGCCAAGATCTGTACCGACGTGTTGATCGGCATGAGCTGGATGCCAGTGCTGGCGTAGATCTGCTCCATGGGCACTTTGTCGAGCAGCGCTTCGAGCATCCCGTCGGTTCTCGGGTCCCTATAGCACACGGGGTTTTCGATCAGGGTTCCGCTATCGTCGAGCAGGCCATAGTCCACACCCCAGCCATCGACTCCAACACTGCGGATCTCGGCGGGATCGACAAGCTGCTGCCGGCTCACGGCGTGCAGCCCCGTCATGACCTCGGCCAGCAAGCCGTCAAGCTTCCAGCGCTCGTGACCCCCTTCGAACGCCACAGGCGGGGCAAAACGATGCAGCTCTTCGAGCTCGAGCGCATCCTCGCTCAGACGTCCCAACATCACGCGGCCGCTGCCCGCACCAAGATCCACCGCCAGATAGGCGCGTTCTAGCAGGCCGTGGTGAAAGTGTGGTGGGTCTGGCGACAGGGTTTTGCGAGTTGGAGGCAAGGAGAGAGGAGGAGGCGATGGCACCCTCATCGTCAGGCCGCCTTCCATCTGGCCCCAACTCGCCGTAACCAGACCCACCACACTTTCACCACGGCCTGCTGGCCCGGCTGGACGCCGGTCAGCCAATCAAACGATCCCCGCCGGAGAGCCGCCGTCGGAGGGTCGCTCGACACCCTTGTTGCTCCGGTAGCCACTCTTGCGATACAGCCCGAGCGCATCGACGGCTCCGCCGGACCGCTGGCGAGCCATGGCGAGGATCGGGGAGACGTCGCATTGGTAGGCTGCGCGTAGGGTGCCCAGCGCCATGATCGCGTCGTTGGCTCCTTGATGTTCAGCGAGCGCTTCGCGGTCCACCAGCAGAGCCTGCACGAAGGCACGATGCACTTCCATCGCGCTGGTCATCAAGGACTCGATCGGGTCGGTCACGTTGTGCGATTGGTCAAGCATGTAGGCGGGCGCGAAAGACGCATCGTCGCGTCGTGCTCCGATCAACTCATGGATGACGAGAAAGAGCTGGAAGGGGTGGATCGAGCCACTATCAAGGTCATCGTCACCATATTTGCTGTCGTTGAAGTGGAAGCCGCCCAATTTACCGAACTGGATCAAGCGGGCGACGATCATCTCTATGTTGACGTTCGGAGCGTGGTGTCCGAGGTCCACAAGACAAGAGGCCTGATCCCCGAGCTCCACGGCGCACAAGTAATTGGTTCCCCAATCGTTGTTCAACGTGGAGTAGAAGGCCGGTTCGAAGAACTTGTGTTCGAGGAACATGCGCCAGTCGCTCGGGAGCGCGGAGTAGATCTCCCGCAAGCTATCGATGTAGCGCCCGAGGGCGGCACGGAAGTCCAGTTGCCCGGGAAAGTTGCCGCCGTCGGCGATCCAGATCGTCAACGCCGTGGACCCTAGCTCTCGACCGACCTCGATGCACTCCTGGTTGTGTTCAATCGCCTGCCGCCGCACAGCCGCGTCGGTGTGTGCCAGGCTGCCGAATCGATAGGAGAGCGCTTGCTCCGGTTGGTCCTGAAAAGTGTTCGAGTTGATCGCATCGAAACCGATTCCCAGGTGAGCAGCGCGTTCTCGCAACTCGGCAGGGTCGTCGGGACGGTCCCATGGGATGTGCAAGGAGATAGCAGGTGTGCAGCGGACCAACTGCTGAACGGTCGCGCAGTCGTCGAGTTTTTCGAAGATGTTGCGCGGCTCTCCAATTCCTGGAAAACGCCCGAAGCGCGTGCCACCCGTGCCGACGCCCCAGGAGGGCAACGCTACAGCAAAGCCTTGCGCCTCGCGGGTGATCTCTTCGATGGAGATTCCTCGCCGCGCCAGCTGCACGCCGAGGTGGTCGAAGTCGTCCTGCAGCGAGGCCAGCGCCGCAGCGTTCTCATCCCGTATTTGGTCGTCGCTAATGCGATAGGTTTCGCTCATTGCCATTCACCGGGCAAAGCGGCCGGTTGTCCGGCGCAGATGTTCACAATGTTCCCTGAAATGAGATCGACGATTGATTGCGCCGCTGAACCATCGCTACGGCGACGGTAGATCCACAGACTACCCGCCACGAAGTAGACCAGTGAGGCGATCAACAACCAGGTCTTGAAGGGTCCGGTTCTCGACGCGCGTTCTGCTTCGGACGAAAGCAGAATCCATACCGGAAGCGCCACGCAAGTCACGAGCGCGAGGAGCGCCACCAGGCCGGCGGCTTTGGCGAAGCTCGGTGCCTCCTCGGGGCCGCTCCCGGCGGTTCCAATCAAAGGCCGGTATGGGGCCGCATCCGCAGCGCTGTCACTGCGAGTGTCAGCTGTCATAGAGCTGCCCCCGGTCCCCTTCTTCGCCAGCACCAGGTACAAGATCCCACTCAGCACCCAGGCCGGAACAGCCAGGAAGAAGAGATGCACCACACCGGTCTGCCAGAGAACCACAGCTCCCAGACTGCCGGCCGCCCAGGCGATGAGCGCCGGTGCGTTCCACATGGAAGAGACTTGGTGAGCCGCACCACGCTTGCGTAGGACGAAGTGGTAAGCGGTCACGATGCCGCCAACCGGCGCCAGCAGAATTCCGTATATGCCGACAAAACCCAGCAGCTTGGTGAATACAAAGGGCGAGCAAGCGACGACCGTGGTCAGCGCACCCGCGACGAGTGTCACCTTCCAACGCGGCCAATTGGGTGTAACCGCCTGCAGCGCAAGTCCGGCCCGGTACAGGGTCGGGTTCGAGGTCGTCCAACCGGCAATTACCACGGCGATCGCCCCCGCCACACCCAGGGCGTGCATCGCCACTGCGCCGGAGTCGAGCTCGGTCAGCGGCTGATTCAACGCCAAGGCGGCCGCCGCGCCCATCACACCAGCAGCGATCCAGGCCACATAGTGTCCCAGGAACATTCCGAAGGCCGAGTTCAGTCCATAGCGCGCGCGCCGGGCATAGCGAAGAATCGCCATGTCGGAGAGGCCCAAGTGCATGGCTATGTTGGCAATCCAAGCAAAGGCAGCGAGCTGCCAAAAGGTGATCGGCTCGCCCCCACTTGCCGGCACGCCGGTCCAGATACGGGTGCGCGCAACCTCGAGGAATCCAGCGGCTTCACCCCCCTCGGAAGCAACCGATGCGGCCAAACTCGGCCAAGTAGCGAGGGCACCCGCGATGAACATCGCGATCATCCACGGAGCGCACAGCGTCGCGAACTGTGCCAAGCGTGTGAAACCCCAGATGGCAAGGGCAACGACCACAGCTCCCACGCCCAGAACCACAAGCACGAAGCGCAGGTCATCGGGATACCAATGCGTTTGCGGCGGAATACCGAAGGGGATGCGAATCGCAGAGGCCGATACCGTGATCATCGAACCGGCAAGAATGCAGTACAGGACCGCGTTGAGCACGTTGTAGATGGTGGTGACCCCCGGCCCGGCGATGCGCCGCAGATACCAATACAGCGTCAGGCGTGTTTGGGTCGCAATCGGAGCGCACACCAGTGTCCACGACAGCACCGCCATCAAATTGCCCAGCAGCAGGCCGATGAGAACATCCCCCGCGCGTGCCCCCCAACTCACAAACAGGGCGCCGATGACGAATTCGGTGGCCGCGACGTGCTCGCCTGCATACATACCGGCGAAACGAGCACCCCCGTGCAGCTGCTGCTCGGCAACCGGCTCGCGATCATACTCGTAGAGCCTGTCGAGGCGCTGCACGGCACTTTCGTCTGCTGGCGGTGTGCTCATTCCGGCTTCTGTCGAGAGGAGAGGCCGCGCCATTGTAATTGGAGGTTGGAAGTACATACAGCGGCGGGCTTGCCGGTGGAGACGGCGCGCTGATGGCTCAGAGCGGTGAGACGGGTCAGTGAATACTCTGAATCCCAGCGACAGGTGGCGCGGCGAATTCGACACCTCGCTCCGTGACGACGCCACGCTCGTGGAGACTGCAATAGTAAATATGTCTCCCTTCACCCCATTCCGGGACGGGCATATGGACCATGTATTCGATGCCCAAGGTGAGCAGGAGCGGGATCTTCTTGTCCGCGTGCCATCTTGCACCCATAGGTGAAACCCTGGGCGCCAGCATGCCCTTGCCAACCTGATGGAGGTCTAGGTGCACTTGGGTCTTTTCGGGGTCCAGGCTCGGGTCGAATCTGTCTCTGTCGATGTAGGCAAACCCGGCTTCTTCCAATTTGCCGCTGATCCGCGCAAGGGCTTGGCGACCTGTATCACCGACCCTGATGTTCTTGCTAATGAGCTTGCGGACTCTCACGACCTCATCCCAGCTCCTTTGGACTTCTGGAGGCGGCCCGGTCTCTCCCTCACGGAGTACGTAGTAAGGGACCATGCCGCTCTGGAACATGTCGCCGTGCTGGAGGGGGAAATCTTCGAAAGCGCTTTCATCATGATCCCATTCGCGCGTCGAGAACCAACTGCCCCCTACATCGCGCAAGGTGGTGACGCCGGGTACGATCTCTTGAAATGTCCTAGTCCGGCGCGGTAGGCCGGAGCCACCAAAGAGAACGATTTCGCCGGCGACACTACTCGTGAGGTAGTCCAAGATCATGTTCTCGGCGGAGACCATTCGCTTGGCGTACTTGTCGCCCAACGCGCGAGACAAATGGAGGTGGTCCGCATAGGAAATACCGTCGGTAAGGGCGAGGGTATATGTCTCGGAGCCTTCGGCGAGTGACAGTTTCTCCGCGTAATTCACACCGATTCGCTTCGGGTCACGTTCGGCGACGAAATCTCCGAGCCCCATGAACCGGTAGCCCATCTCTGAGTGGGGAACGTCGCTCGGGTTCTCCCTGACGTAGTCCATGATCTCGTAATTCTCTTGATTAATGAACTTCGACTGGCCGCGGACGATGTCGAAGGCGCCGTCGTCATCAACCTCACCTTCAAAGACGACCCGCTCAATTCTGTCGTCGCCACGATCGGTAAAGACGAGGACGGCGGCGTTGCTGCCGAATTCATAGCGAAGGGGGTCGGTGGAATCGATGTTGCTGTAATTGAGATCGAGGCCCTCTAGTCTTCTGAGCTCGTTTCCGCTAAAGGTCCAGGGCCGAATAATGTGAATCCACATGTCGATGCGTTCATCACGCATGACGCGGGGTAAAACCAAGGCGAATTTCTCCCGGCGAATGTGGTTCAGCATTTCTTTGGTCGCATAGGGGTTGTCGTCGTCGAAGGCCCCGTAGTAGGTGTCGCTGATGCCGGGCAGGGCTTCAGGATTACGAGTTCGCGTTTGTGCGGTTGACACGTGTGCGAGGCACAGCAAGAAAGAGGCCACCAGCACAAGTCGTAATTCGGTCACCGGGCAATCTCCTGCTAGCGGATAATCAGAATCTCTTGTGTGGGTCGCGCCGGAAACTCGACGCCACGTTCGGTGACCATTGCTCCGTCGTGGAGGCAAATGTAAAGGTGTTTTCCCTTGCCCCATTCCGGCACGGGCATGTGGATCATGTATTCGAGGGCGAAGGTATGGTAGAGGGGAATCTTCAGATCGCGGCCCCAACCGGTTGGAGAAATCCTCGGCGCTTCCTCCTGTGAAACCATTCTGCCGAGCGCATGGAAGTCGATATGGACCTGCGTTTTGTCCGGGTCCGCGCTCGTGTCATATTGATCCTGATCGATGTAGTGGTATCCGGCTTGCTCGAGTTGCTTGATGAGGATGTCGAGCGTTTCCGCCCCTGTCCGACCTGCGACGATATTTCTACGGAACAGTTCACGGGCTCGTAAGGCATGTCCCCATATACGCTGGATCTCCGGAGGGAGCCCCGTTTCCCCCTGGCGGAGGGCGTAGCCGATGCCGCCGTTGTGCTCACTGAATTCCCGCATGTTCGCGTCGTGCAGTATCCCGACCAGATCGCCGGGTTGGACGACGTAATCAGTATTGTTTTCTTCGTTGCCGTCGAGGTCCCTGACGAATACATTGCCGGCAATGTCGCTTAAGCGAGTTTTGCCGGGGACGATGCTTGCAAATGCTCTCTCTATGATGTTGGTGCTGTTTATGAGAAGGCGACCATAGAGGGCTACTTCGCTCATCACCCTGCCGGCCAAGAAATCCGCTATCAAGTGGTTGGCTGGGACGACTCGATTGCTGTATTCGCCGCCCAGTGCTTCAAAGACCCGTGTCCGATCCTCGGTCGAGATGGTGTCGAAACCGGAACCCTCTTCGGCGTAATTGAGGGCGATACGCTTGGGGTCACGGTCGGCGACGAATCGTCCCAAGTGACTTTCAGGGCCGAAGACGTCATAGAGTTCGCGGTCGGCTTGGCCGCCGAGGACAGCCCGCTCGATCCGCGCCTCACCGCGGTCGGTAAAGATATAGATGCCGGAATTGTCGCCGAGCTCGTAGTTGAGGAGGTTCTCTCCTCTGATCACGTGGATCCACATGTCGATGCCGTTGCTCTTCATCGCTTGCGGGAGGACCACGTCGAATTTCTCGCCACGAATGAGATTCATCAGCGCCGGAAACGCCTCGAGCTCTTGACGCTGGGCGTGGACTTCTTGGGCAAGAAGAAGCATGCACAAGAATGTGAGGACGTTCCGTACTCCATACATGGTTGGCCCCTGCGCCTTAACAGAGTTCTTCAGCACCCTGTTAACCTTGAAGCGTCGTGAATCTATTGAATGATCTGAATCTTGGTGGATTGGTCGGGGTATGGAATCTCCATGCCACGGCTGGTGACGATGCCGCCATCGTGAAAAGCGGCAGACATCTGTTGCCCGGTGAAATTATTTCCACGAGACCATTCCGGCACGGGCATATAGATCATGTATTCGACGGCGAAGGTGTGAAACAGGCGGATTGTCGTGTTCCAGTGCCATTTTGGTCCCATCGGCGAAATTCTGGGCGCGAGAATTCCTTTCCCTTCAGCATGTAAGTCGAGATGGACCTGGGTTCTGTCGGGGTGCGCGACGTATTTGTTGTATTCCTGGTAGTCCGTATACACGAACCCTGCGTCTTCCAGCTTTCGGGCGAGGAGATCGAGAGTCTCGCCACCGGTGCGGCCGACCTCGATGTTGTGCCGCAGGATGTCACGGACTCTCTGGTTATCCTCCCAGAATTTCCGTATGTGCTGCGGTAAGTCGGTCTCGCCCTTCCGGAGAACGTAGGCTTGTCCCTCCCAACCACCAATGAGATCGCCGCGCTGAATCACATAGTCGTCGCCTCTTCGTTCATCTCCATCCTTGTTGATTACCGAGCGAACATCGATATCGCCGAGCGTGGTGACGCCGGGCACAATATTGGCGAATCTTCTGCCGCTCTCGCGTCGAAGGCCCGAAGTGCCGTAGAGAACGACCTCGCTGGCGACCCTTCTTGATAAGTAGTCGAGGATAAGGTGCTCTGCTGAGACCATCCGCTTGGAGTAGATGTCGCCTAACGCTTTGGATATCTGGACATAGTCGGTGTATGAAATACCGTCACCGAGCGCCATGGTAAAAGTCTCGGAGCCCTCGGCAAACGAGAGTGTTTCGAGGTAATTCACGGCGATGCGCTTCGGGTTCCGTTCAGCAACGAACTCGTAGAGACCCTCGAATCTGAAGTCCAATTCCGACGCGTACTCGTCGCCGGGATTGTCGACGGCGTAATTCATGAACTCATAGTCTTGCTGACTGAGATACTTGTATTCTTCGCCGACGATGTCGTAGGCGTCCGGATCTTGGACCTCACCCTGGAAAACGACCCGTTCGATCTGATCGCTACCGCGATCGGTAAAGATGAGAACGGCGGACTTGGTGCCGAATTCATAGCGAAGAGGATCGGTTCCGCCCCACGCCCAAGGTCGAATGACGTGAATCCACATGTCGATTGCTCTTTCACGCATGACCCGTGGCAAGATCAGGTAGAAGCGTTCTCTACGCACGTGATTGAGCATGTCAACGGTGGCATAGGGATTGCCGTCATCGAAGGTGCCGTAGTTCGCATCGCCGATGTTTGCCATGACATCGTCATACTGTTCGCCATATTGCGCAGTGGAGCCTTCAACAAACGAAAGTGTGAGCAAGAGTGTCAATACGGCTGTGGCTTTACACATGAGTTGGTTGGAGACAGCTACTCGACACAGCTTTGGACTAGCTGCTGCTGCGTTGCCACACGAAGTAGACCGGGACGCCGAGTAGCACGATGATCAGGCCCGGCCACGTCGTGGAGGTCCGGTAGGTGAAAAGAACAATTACAAGGGTTGCCGGCCTGATCGCAGCGGTCAGAGTCGCGTTCGCTCGCTACTCCCAATGGCTCTGGCCCTGGATCTCCGAGAGCGCTACATAGATGCTCGAGCCGATCATCGAGCCGACGACGATCATCGTGGAATCGAAGAGACCGAGTCCCGACACCCCTTCTCGATCCCGACCTTCAGGGCCGCCACGATCTCGTCGACATCCGACTCCGTCACGATGAGCGGCGGAGCGATGTTCACCGTGTTGTTGTAGCCGGGCAGGCTCCGGTTCGTGCGCCCGACGAGCACGCCCTCCGCAGTGATGGAACGCATGACCGCACCCATCGCCTCCTCACCGAGCGGCTCTCTCGTGGCTTTGTCGGCAACCAGCTCCACACCCGCGAAGAGGCCTTTGCCGCGCACGTCTCCCACGCTCTGGTGGTCGGCGAGGTCACGGAGGCGGTCGAGGAGGTACGCACCGACGACGCGGGCGTTCTCGACCAGCGCCTCCTCCTCGATGATGCGCAGGTTCTCGAGCGCGGCGGCGAATCCGCCAGTGCAGCCGCCGTATGTGCTGATGTCACGGAAGTAGTCGAGCGGGTCGCTCGGGTCGTTGAGGAAGGCTTCGAAGATCTCGCTGCGCACGGCCGTGGCCGAGATCGGCGCGTAAGCGCTCGCCATACCCTTCGCCAGTGTGACGATGTCGGGCGCGACGTCGTAGTGCTCGAAGCCGAACATCGTCCCGGTGCGCCCGAAGCCGCACACGACCTCGTCGATGATCAGAACGACGCCGTACTGCTCGCAGATGTCCTGGACGATGGGGTAGTACTCGTCGACTGGGGGGATAACACCGCCTCCCGCGGTGATTGACTCGAGAATAACGCCGCCGACCGTGTCGGGCCCCTCTTCGACGATCGCGTCGTCGAGAGCGCGCGCGCACTCCAGGTCACAGCTCGGATACGACTTCCCGAACGGGCAGCGATAACAAAGCGCGTGTGGTATTCCCACGAATCCGTCCGGAAAGGGACCGTACCCCTCTTTACGCTCTGACTGACCCGAGGCCGCGAGGCACGCGATCGTGGTTCCGTGATAGTCACGGTCCCGGTACAGGACCTTGTGCTTGTCGTGGCCGTTCAGGTGGGCGATCTGGCGGACCATCTTGAACGCCTTCTCGTTCGCCTCGGAGCCGCTCGAGGCGAAGAAGACGCGATCGAGACCCGGGAGTAGGTCCGTCAGCTGATCCGCGTACTCCGCAGCGGGCACGGTGCCCGCCACGCCCGCGTAGTAGGGCAGCTTCAAGAGCTGGTCGCGTATCGCCTCGGCGATGCTCTCACGACCGTACCCGACGTTGACGCACCACACGCCGCCGGACGACGCATCCAGGTACTCGGTCCCCTCGATGTCGCGCAGGCGAGCGCCCGTGCCCTCGACGAAGATCTTCGGGTCGGACTCCTCCAGGACCTTGTGTTGGAGGAGGTGATGCCAAAGGTGCTTCTTGTCCTTTTCGACGATGTCGGAGGCATCGTGGGCGGCGAGCGGAGCGTGTTTGTCGATCATCTGTTACAGGCCACTAGTTCAGATCCAGGTGTGCGTACTTCTCCAGATGACGCGTCGGCACCGCCATTGCGTCGCGGCGGAAGGGCGCCGCCAGCACGTTCTCGCCACCCTCGACGATCGCGTTGATGACACAAGGCTCGCCGGAAGCTATGGCGTCCCGCACCACGTCCTGGACGTCCCGGTAGTCGTCCACAGTGTAGCCCTTGGCGCCCATCGCCTCGGCGAGCTTGGCGTAATCGGGGTTGTCCGGCAGGTCGACGGCGACGAAGCGGTTGTCGTAGAAGTCGATCTGATTCTTCTTCTCGGCGCCCCACTCGTGGTTGTTCATGACGATCGCGATGACGGGAATGTTCTCCCGCACGGCAGTCATCACCTCTGAGAGGCCGCTGATCCCCCAAGCACCATCGCCCTGCATGGCGAAGACCGGCGCCTGCGGCTTGCCGACCTTGGCGCCCATCGCGCAGCCGTAGGCGAATCCGCAATTGCCCCAGGTGAGCGCGGCGAGGTGCTGCTGGCCCCCCTTGAAGCCGCGCAGGTACCCGTTGGTGATGGAGCAGGTGTTGCCCACGTCGGTGGCGACGAGGGCGTCGTCGGGGAGCGCGAGCTGCAGCTCCCAAAGGAAGCGCCTGGGGTGCATGAGCGCGCTGGTCGAAGACGACCGCTCCTCGAGCTCGCCGTCCCACTCGGCCTTCTCACGGGCCACGTCGGCGAGGCGGTCCTCGTCTCTCGGACGGGCGGGCCCCGCTTCCTTCAGCGCCCCGAGTAGCTCCGCGGTGTACTCCTTCACGTCCGCCATCGAGAAGAGATCTGGGATCTTGCTCAGCCCCCACTGCTTCGCATCGCGGTCGACCTGGATCAGAACAGCGTCCTCGGGCCAGTACGCCATCTCGTACTGGGGGAGCAGCCCGAACACGCCGAGCCTCGTGCCGAGCGCCAACACGACGTCCGCCTTGGCGAGGGTTCGCATCGCGGCCTTCGACCCGAGGTAGCCGAGCGGCCCGCAGCCGAGCGGGTGGGTGTAGGGAAACGTGTCGTTGTGCAGGTACGTGTTGACCACGGGCGCGCTGAGGTGCTCGGCGAGCGCTGAGACCTCGGAGAGCGCCTCTCCCTGACTGACGCCGCCGCCGGAGATGATCACGGGGTACTCGGCCCCCTCGAGGAGGCGCACGGCTTCCGCGATGTCCTCTCGGCGCGGACGGCCCGGGCCGAGCGTCGGGGTGGCGAAGATCTCCTGCTCGGTATCCCCGAAGAAGTAATCCCGCGGGACGTTGAGCTGCGTCGGGCCGAGCTCGAGCTTGGCGCGATAGAAGCAGCGCCGGGTGAGCTCGGCCATGCGGTCGGGCCGGTTGACCCTGACCTGGTACACGGTCTGCTCGGCGAACATCGCCATCTGGTCGAGCTCCTGGAAGCCGCCCGTCCCGATTCCGCCGGAGCCGGCCTCAGGCGTGATGGCGACGACCGGGGAGTGCGCCCAGTACGCGGCGGCGATCGCGGAGACAAAGTTCGCGGCGCCCGGGCCGTTCTGGGCGAGACACGTCTGAGGCATGCCGGTGACCCTGGCGAGACCGTCGGCGGCGTGCGCCGCGGCCTGCTCGTGGGCCACCGGGATGAAGCGGATGCCCGCATCCGGAAGGAGGTCGAGCGCATCCATGAACGCCGAGCCCACGAGCCCGAATACGTCGGTCACGCCCTCCGCGACGAGCGTTTCGACGAGCGCCTCGGAGGGGGTCATCGT
Organism: Acidobacteriota bacterium; assembly: GCA_965205505.1. Taxonomy (GTDB): domain Bacteria; phylum Acidobacteriota; class UBA890; order UBA890; family WLXD01; genus DASCOT01. The sequence goes on along the minus strand of CBDBHB010000007.1, from coordinate 529,932 downwards.
TTGTTTAGCCACTAGATCCTCATTTCCTGTGCCAGGTTCATCCCGAGACCGTCGTCCGATTCACTGCCATCTTCTCCTTCCGCCGTGCCGCGCCGCGGCCATCGACTCATCGCGTGTAGACTGACCGACCCCGCGAGAATGTCTCCATGATCGGGATGTTCTCGAGCTCGGCCGGATCTGACGTGAGCGGGTTCTGCCCCAGGATCACGAGATCTGCCTGTTTCCCCACGGTGATCGAGCCCTTCCGGTCCTCCTCGAAGTACTGATACGCAGCGCCGAGCGTGACCGCGTGCAGCGCCTCCTGGATCGTGGCGCGCTGATGGGGTCCGAGAACGTGACTGCTACGAGTCTTCCGGTTCACGGTGATCGAGATCAGGCGCATCATGTCCGGCGGGACGACCGAGGCGTCGTTGTGCACGGTGAAGCGCACGCCCCGGTCGATCGCCCAGCGTAGCGGGCTGATGTTGCTCCCTCGCTCCTCGCCGAAGCTGATCCGGTGCCAGTCGCCCCAGAAGAAGGTGTGCGCGGCGAAGAACGAGGGCACGACGCTCAGCTCGGCGGCGCGGTCGAGCTGGTCGGCGCGCATGAGCTGTGCGTGGATGATCACCGAGCGGTGATCCGGCGTCGCGTCCATGCCGGAGACCGCCTCGTCGACGCCGTCGAGCATCAGGTCCATAGCGGCGTCGCCGTTGCCGTGGGCGAGGAAGGGCACGCCCCGCTCGATCAGCGCCGCCGCCTGGGCTTTGTAGACGTCCGGATCCATCGTCCCGTAGGCCCGGTAGTCCGCCGGTGCCCCGGGCGGTCCTTCCTCGTACGGCTCGGTGACCCATGCCGTGCGCCCTTGGGGCGAGCCGTCGAGCACGAACTTGACGCCCGCGACGCGGAAGCCGTTTCGGTAGCTCGGCTCGTGCTGGAGCCGATTCTCCAGGATCGCGTCAGCGCTCGTGAAGACCGCCACGTCGGCGAGCAGCGGCTCTCGCTCGGCGGCCGCGCGGATCGTCTCGACCATCTCCGGGCTCGTGCCGCCACCGTTCTGGATCGTGGTGGTGCCGTAGCCGAGATAGACGTCGATCGACTTGCGGATCAGCTCGTCGAATTCCTCGGGCGTCGGCGACGAGCCTCCGCCGACGAGAAGCCGGCCGGCGCGTTCCTCGAAGACACCGTTCGGCTCCTTCGAGCTCTCGACCCGCCTGATGTGGCCGCCCGCGGGGTCGGGTGTGTCGGCCGTTATGTTGCTCGCCGCGAGCGCTGCGGAGTTGGCCGCCCTGAGATGCCCCGATACGTGAACGATGACGATCGGGTGCTCGGTCGACGCTCGATCGAGATCGAAGCGCGTCGGATGGCGCTTCTCGTCGAGCAGCGAGTCGTCATAGCCCCCTCCGGAGACGACCTCACCCGGCGGGATCTCCTTCTCCTCGATCCAGCGCCGAATCTTGGCGACGAGCTCGTCGCTGTTCGTGACGTCCCCCACCGGCGGGGAGTGGAGCGACAGAGCATCGAGCGCGCGCCCCGCTCCGAGGAAGTGACCGTGTGCGTCGATGAAACCGGGCAGCAGCGCACGCTCACCGAGGTCGACGACGCGCGTCGAGGCGCTCTGCAGCGCCATGATCTCGTCGAGTGTGCCGGCGGCCGTGATCGTCTCGCCGGTCACCGCCACCGCGTCCACGGACGGCTGGGCGGGGTCCATCGTGACGATGTGGCCGCCGAAGAAGATCGTGTCGGCCTGCGGCCCCGAGTCGCCCCCGGGTGCGCACCCGCCGGAGCCGACGACGAGCGCGAGCGTGACTACGACGACGGCTCGTATCGATCTGTTCATATAGCCACCCCGCGATCGGTTGTCCCGACGGTTCGCCTCGGTGCTCGGCCAAGCGCTTCTCAGCGGACCGCGCATGGTTCGAGGCTCGTGATCGTACTGTGCGGCTCGGTCGGGCACAAAAGAACGCTCAGTAGCGTCCGAGGCGCTCCCGATACGAGATCAGCTCCTCCTTCAAGACCGGGGCGAGAAGGTAGAGCCCCGCGAGATTCGGGATCGCCACCAGGAAGATCAGCGCGTCCGACAGGTCGACGAGCGCGCCGAGCTGGATGCTGCTGCCCAGGACGATGAAGAGGCAGAAGAAGAGCTTGAAGCCGATCTCGACGATCGGACGATGTCCTGCCAGGTACGTGAACGACTTGAGGCCGTAGTAGCTCCAGGACAGCATCGTCGAGAACGCGAAGAGCACGGCGGCGATCGACAGCGGAACCGGCGACCATGACAACGTGCTCGCGAACGCTTCCGTCGTCAGCTGGATTCCGCTCACCTCGGTCGACGCCAGCGCCGGGTCGTAGACCGTCGTCACGATGACGAGCGCGGTCATCGTGCAGATGACGACGGTATCTATGAACGGCTCCAGTAGGGCGACGAAGCCTTCGGTGACGGGCTCGTCGGTACGCACCGCGGAGTGCGCGATCGCCGCGGAGCCGAGGCCGGCTTCGTTCGAGAAGACCGCACGCCGGAAGCCGACGATCATGACGCCGATCAGGCCGCCGGCGATCGATTCCGGCGCCAGCGCGCCCTGCCAGATCTGGCCCACCGCCCTGGGCAGCTGCTCGAAGTTGAGACCCAGGATGAGCAGCGCCGAGAACAGGTACAGCACCGCCATGAACGGGACGAGCTTCGACGTGGTTCTGGCGATGCTCTGGATGCCACCGAGGATCACCAGCGCCACGACGACCGCCATCGCGAGGCCCAGCAACCAGGCCCTGCCGAAGAAGAAGCTGTCTGTGCCTCCGGTGACGTCGATCAGGATCGCCGCGACCTGGTTGGATTGGAACATGTTCCCGATTCCGAGGCACCCGACGACCATCGCGGCTGCGTAGAAGATCCCGAGGGCGCGGCCCAGACGGGGCAGCTCTCGCAACGCCAGCCCACGTTCCAGGAAGTACATCGGTCCGCCGCTGACCGAGCGGTCCTCGTGCTCGTGCCTGAACTTCACCGCCAGGGTGCACTCGGCGAATTTGGTGCTCATCCCGAGCAGGCCGGCGATGATCATCCATAGCGTCGCGCCCGGCCCACCGACCGAGATCGCCACCGCAACGCCGGCGATGTTGCCGATGCCGACGGTGCCCGACAGCGCGGTCGCCAACGCCTGGAAGTGCGTGACCTCCCCTGGGTGGAGCGGGTCGGCGTACCGGCCGCTGACCAGGTGTAGCGCGTGTTGGAACCCGCGGATGTTGATGAAGCGCAGATAGAGCGTGAAGAAGAGCCCCCCGGCGATCAGCCACAACACGATCAGCGGTAGCTCGGCGCCGGCGACCGGCACGGCGTAGAAGACGAAGCCGTAGATCGCGTCCGCGAGCGGACGCATGAACTGGTCGATGGTTTGGTCGATGCCCAAGAGCGAGATCCTTCCCTCAGATTGGTCGTGCTCGAGGTGCGACCGAGCGCTCCGTCCCACCGATCGAAGAGGAGGAACGCGGCAAGGCAGCGCCTACTGAGCTGTTCGAGGAGGTCAGGAACAGTGACACGCCGGTGATCGTGGAGCGTATCGTCACAGACATCGATGCAACAGTTCCCGAGGTTCGGTTCGATGGGTGGCAGAACACGCACGCTGGCGAGCGCGCCGTGAATATCGCCCTCCGCTACTCGTAGTGCGTCCACATCCGGAGCACCTTGATCACCTTCTCGTCTGCGACGATCTGGTAGACAAGCCTGTGCTGGATGTTGATCCTCCGGGAGTAAGCACCATCGAGGTCACCGACGAGCTTCTCGAAACGCGGTGGGGATTGATACGGGTTCTCTGAGAGGATCTCGAGAAGAGCTTGCGTCCTGGGTTTGAGGCCAGCCGCCACGAGCTTCTTGGCGTCTTTCTTCGCTGCTTTCGTGTAGACGAGTCGCCAGCTCACCAGTCGAGCTGTTCCTCGAGCTCGTCAACGGGCGTGGCCATACCCTTGCGGATGGACTGGCGCATTCCCGGAATCGATACGAGGTATAGCGTCTCCTGTACCGCGTGCCAGTCGTCCTCGCTGATCAGTACGGCATTGCCGCGCTTGCCGGTGATCTGCACGGGATCGTGCGATTCCTGCACCTCGTCGATCAGGTTGTAGAGCTTCTTGCGCGCTTCCGTCGCTGTGATCGTGGTCATTGCGCACTCTCTCTATGACGTACGTATTAGCGTACGTTGAAGCTCCACGAATTTCAACTTTCGCCGGCCGAGCGGCAGGAGCTGTTCCTGCTCGCTGGCGCCGCCGGGAGGTTCTGACCTCCGGCCCGACCGCTTGCGCCTGTTGGCGCTCGTCCGGTCCAGCGATAGGCTGCAGGTGCACAAGCACCTCCCTCTGGTAGCGCCGTGAAACCCGGCACCAGACTAGGCCTGACCTGGGGTCATTGCCCATGAAGTATCCGAAACGGAGCCAGTACAAGTACACGACGTCTCGATATCGGGTTCTGCTGATCAGCGGGTCGCTCGCTGGTGTCTTGATCCTCGCCAGCAGTTGCAGCAACTCCGCCGACACCGTGCTTGAACCGACCGCCCTTCAGTACCAGGAGGTCGCCTCGGATCTCGAGGAATCGTGGTACGAGGCGTTCACCCTGCTGGATCGCTACGCCCAGCAGCAGATCGATGAATGGGCCCTGCCCGGCATGGCGCTGGCGCTGACCGATACGGATCGTCTCCTGGGGGTCTGGACCTACGGCTTTGCCAACCTCGATGCCCGCAGCCCGGTGCGGCCGGACACGCTGTTTCTGATGGGCTCGATTGGCAAGTCGTTCACCGCCATCGCCATCCTGCAGGAGCACGAGCGGGGAACGATCGATCTGCACGCCCCCGTGCACACCTATCTGCCCTGGTTCGAGATCCAGTCTGATCGGCCACCGATTACCGTGCACGATCTGCTCACCCATACGGCGGGGATCATCGGGGGCTCGGACCTCGCACCGCACGGGTACTACGAGGCGTGGGCCCTGCGCCACTCGCGGCTCACCACCGGGCCGGGCGAGCGCTTCCACTACTCCAATGTCGGGTACAAGACCCTGGGGCTGTTGCTCGAAGCGGTACGCGGCGAGCCACTCGGCAAGATTCTCGAGGCTGGCATCTTGGAGCCGCTCGGCATGGCAGCGTCGCACGGGTCGATCACCGCTGAGACGCGACAGCTGTCCGCCGTCGCCTACCGGCCCCTGCACGACGATCGTCCGACGCTTCCCGGGGCTCTCCTTGTCCCGGCCGGCTGGCACGAGTACGGCGCGGGCGATGGTAGCGTCACGTCAACTCCGGCCGACATGGCCGCCTATCTCCGCATGCTGCTCAACGGGGGCCAGGGACCCGGCGGCCGGATCCTGTCCGAGGACAGTTTTCAGCTGTTCACCGGCAGATGGACGGAGTTCGCGGACAACGCCTACTACGGCTACGGCATCAACGTCTTGGAGGCGGACGGCCGTACGGTGTTGACTCATGGCGGCGGCCATCTCTCGTTCGTGTCAAGCATCATCGCGGACCTGGATGCTGGCTTGGGTGCGGCGGTGATGATGAACGCCGGAGGCCCGGCCGGAGCCGTGGCGCGTTTCGCGCTCGACCTGGCCGCCGCGGTTCGCCGTGGCGAGAAGCTACCCGCGCTGCCGCAGGCGCCGGATCGCGAGCGCATCGAGGACACACAGGAGTACACCGGTACGTACCGATCCGACTCCAGGCAGGTGGCGGTCGTAGCGGATGGAGGCAGGCTCTTCCTCGAGGTCGCCCCCAGCCGCGGCTCCGAGTCCAACCCGGCACCGGAGCGCATTCGCCTGTTGCGCTCGAGGAACGATGCGTTCGTCGTCGACCACCCGGAGTTCGCACGGTTCCCGCTTGTCGTCGGGCGTGAGGACGGCGACGTGGTGGAGGCGTTCCACGGCGCGGAGTGGTTCCGCCACAAGCGCTACACCGGGCCTGAGAGCTTCGAGCTGCCGGAGTCGTGGCGCTCCTACGAGGGTCACTATCGCTCGCACAACCCCTGGATGAGCAACTTCCGCGTCCTGGCTCGCAAGGGGCGCCTCTACCTGGTCTATCCCCAGGGATCGGCGCAGCAACTCTTCCCCCTCGAGGACGGTGTCTTCGCCGTCGGGGATGAAGACGCCGCAGAACGGATCCACTTCGGCGCCCTCGCGGCCGGCAGGACGCTATCCGCGCGGTACGTGGGCGGCGACTACTACCGGGCGTTCAATCCGTAGCGGATCCACGAAGTGGGCAAGGCGGGTGGCTGTCTACGGTGCCCGGGCTGCACCTTGCCAACCATCCGAGCCGTGATTAGCCCGGCTCCAAGCCAAGCGCCCACCGGATACCTCCCACCAGGTGAGCTCGAAAGACGGGGTCGCTGCTCCAAAGATCGTCGCGGTGGCCAAGCGATGTGTAGAACGATCGTCCCTCACCAAAGTCCTGATACCAGGCTTGGGGATAGTCGCCGCCCGGCTCCATATCGTCGAGCCCTTCGAGGTCGGTTTGCTCCGTGTCGATGCTGAGCAATACATGCACCCGCTCCCGTGACAACCCGAGTGGGATTCGGTTGTCGAAGAGCACGTCCACGTTCTCCTCCGGCCGGTCCGCCGTCCACGCCGCGGTGCCGTACTGGTAGAACTCGTCGACGATTGGCCAACTGTCGCCCAGCATTCTTGTTGCGGGATGGTCTGAGTCCTCGACCTCGCGGACGACAACCCGGTTCTGGCCGACGGTGCGGCGGAAATAGCCGCCGAGCATCTTCCCAAACTCGGGGTAGTCGTACAGGGTCAGGGCGGCGCAGTGGACTCCGATGAACCCGCCACCATTGCTCACGAAATCTACCAGCGCACTTCTCTGCGAGTCGGTGAGAGGCAGGTTTCCGTTGGTCATCATCATGACCCCGTCGAAGCGGGCCAGGTATTCCGCGTCGATGATCGAGAGATCCAGGCTTTCGGCGTCCTGCAAGTATCCCTGGAGCACAGTGACCTCGAAGCCGGCCTCCGGCCCCCAGGAGGTAACCGCGGTTTCGGCAGGCCCAAGGCTGCTGTGCTTGTAGTACCCGGCGTGCGTCAGGAAGAGCAGCTTCCTGGACTGTTGCTCAGAGGCCACTTGCTCGCCGAAGAGGGCAACTCCCGCCACCGCGAGGGTGCAGCAGATCCAGAGTCTCGAGACCGACCCGTACTTTCGAGTCGTGAGCATGGTCGAGGAATCACCAGCAGCTAGAGATCGGCAATTGTCGAAAAAAGGGCCGGTAGGATTGTAGTCGGCAGACGCGAGTGGTTTACAGGGGCAGAGAATCCCCGCGTCATGGAGACACCGTCTGCAGGGAGATGATTGAGGTTGGTCTGCAAGACCTGCAGTTTCGCAACGCCTCGGCTGGTCGTCAGCGAGTGGCACTCGCTGCCTGCCGAGGCGTGGGCGCCACAGGAGCTTGCAAACATCTTGACGTCCGTGCTCACCCCACGGGTCACGCGATCGCTACCGGAAGCGTGGCAAGGAGCTTATACGGTAGAGCGCGCACAAGAGTGGATCAGGGAACGCGACCGTGAAGGCACGACGCTACTTGCGGTGGAGCGATCGTCGCGATTGCCCGTCGGATTGATCATTCTGTTTGAGATAGACCACGGACTAGCGCGCGGCACCGAGATTCGGCTCGGCTACGTGCTTGCGGAGTCGGCGTGGGGGCGCGGTCTGGCCAGTGAGCTGGTTCGAGGATTTGTCGAGTGGTGCCGCAAGGCGGACGTCGCGTCGATCGTTGGGGGTGTTGACCGCGACAACGATCCGTCTCGGCGGGTGCTGGAGAACAACGGATTTCTCCGCCATCCTCGTACCGAGGACGGCGCGGAGCAGCTATTCGAGCTCCGATTGCGGGGGAGCGCGTGAAGCTCTCCGCCAGCGGCAGCAGGAATCGGGATCCGCTCCTGCAAACGTCACCGTACTTATGATCAGGAGCACTAGTCGCCGCTATCGAGCGATCCGCACGGCTTGAGGTTGACCAAGATGTGCTCGATGGGAGTATCGCCGCTGTTGCCGGTATCGTGCTGTTCGCTCATATCGACGCGTTCCCACCAGCCGGCCGAGCCGGTCTCGGCATCCGAAACGGTCTCGCGCGCACCCCTGCTGATGGTCCATTCGCCGCCCCTTGTGTGGACGAAGACCTGGTTGCCAGGGTGGGAATGGACTCCCTGCCACTGGCCAGGCTGGGTGACGAACCGCTGTACGACGACGCGCTCGTTCTCGAGGAGCACCTCGGCCGGAACGTTCGGATAGAACTGACCGACGTCGTGGTTCGACCCCGGCTCACAGGACTTCAGGGTGATCCAGATGAGATCGATTGGCGTATCTCCGACGTTGCCCGAGTCGTGTTGTTCGGAGATATCGATGGCCTCCTGCCATCCGACCGAGCCATCCTCCAAAGGCTCGGTCATCCTGTACACCTCGCGGCCACCGCGGCGTCCGGCCCAGAGGCCGCCTTTGACGCGCACCGCGATCTGGTTGCCCGGATGGGAGTGAATCCCCTCCCACTGCCCCGGCTCGATGATGAACCTCTGCACGACGACGTACTCGTTGTCGAGCAACAGCTCACCGGGGATGTCGGGGTAGAACACGCCCACCTGCTGTGCGGCGAGACCGATCGCCGGTATCCCGGCGATCAGGGCGGCAACCATCGCACGGCCGAGGAGTCGCGCGGCCGTGTGGGTCCGGTTTCGGCGCCGAGCATGACAAGTGTTCCTTTTCTTGAAGCAAGTAGTCGGCATCTTCAGGCTCCCTGTTTCAACGGAGATCGATCCTACACTCTGCAGGCGTACCACTATTGGTGGGGCGCAGCACTAGGGTTCTGACGGTCGCTGTAGGTCGCTGAGCTCGAGCTTGTTCACCTCGTCGATGATCCGTGCATGAGCGCGTGTCGAGGCCTCGAGCCCGGTCCATGGCACGGTCTCCGGGGTCTCCAGGTCGGAGTGGAAGTAGTGGTAGAACTCGCTGGTCGCCAGTCCGGGGACGAACTGCCAGAAGCGACCCAGATCACCGGCCGGTGGCACCGGGTTCGGTTCGAGATAGGTGCTGACTCCGAACTCGCGAAACGCCTGGATGGCGATCGCCTGAAGCTGGGGGCGCGTCGGCCCGCCCGCGTACCATTGCTGCGGCATGTAGGTGTTGGCCCAGACGATATCGTCGCCGTCCCGAAAGCTGAGGCCGTCGGCGGTCTGCACCGTGCCGTGGTACCGCGGGCGGACGGTCGTCTGTAGCGTCGACGGATGTTCGAGGTTGATCACCAACGCGGCCTTGGCAAAGAGCTCGTCTCTGTGATCGACCATCCACCTTCTGCCCACGCCTTGGCCGGGGCCGCTGTTGTGATGCCCATCCAGACCGACAAACACCAGCGTGCGCCGCCGCTCGGCTGGTGGAATCTCGGCATAGTGCTCCGCCAGGCCGATCATCGAGGCGACCCCGGAGGCATTATCGCCGGCAGCATCGAACCAGCCATCGCGGTGCGCCATGATGTAGATGGTCTCGTCGGTCCGCCCCGGCAGCGTCCCCCAGACGAGCGCGGTCTCGAGGCCCGCAGTCAGCTCCACATCGAGGTTGACCGTGACGCCCGGTGGCTCACCGGTCGAGGCCTGTGCAATCAGCTCCCGGACCGCATAGCCGTCGTCGCTTCCGAGGCTGAACGCGGGCGCATCGGTCCCCGAGGGGTAAGCTTGGTAGCGCAGGTTCCCGGGCAGCATAGGGACGTTGAAGACGGCCGCCGCGCCCCGAGAATCCGCCCGTTGCAACGCTGCTTCCGAGCTCGATAACGGCATCCTGAAGGTAAAGACGGCCTTGCCGCGGACATCGCGGCCGGCGAAGTCTGCCTCGCTGCCCAGGCCCACGTACACGGCTTCGAGATCCAGGCCCCCCGGAGGAGTCGGGTTGGCGCGGTAGGCTGGCTGAGCCGATTCGAGCTCCGTCGTCTTGCCGCCGGCCGTGACCGTGACCGCCCACGAGCGTGGCATCCATTGTGGCTCCAGGTCGAGCGGTTGAGCGCGCACATCCGACAGGCCGATTCCCCGGAACTTGGCGACCAACCACTCTGCACTCTCGGCGTCGCCGGAGGTGCCGGTGATCCGGCCCCAGAACCGCGGATGGCCCTGGTCGCGATAGCGGCGTGAGATGGCCGCTTGCTCTACCACGTACTCGTGCTGCCGCCTGCCGTCGATGTCCGCATAAGCCTCGGCTCCTGGCGGCAGCGGCCATCTCAACAAGCCGTTCTCAGGTGCAGACGAGGGCGCTGGCGGAGGAGGCTCCTGAGGTTGCAAGCCACACCCGATCAGCGCGGACAGGGCGGCCATTGCCACCGTGGCCAACCCACATGACGTCGCTTTCCGCATCCTTCGACTCCCTCGAGTCAACGCCGTCGAGCCGTCCGGCGCCAGCCGTACCTGGGCGAAGGCCCGACCTGGTGAATTGGATCAACGGTAGCTCGGGAATCCCGCTGGATACAGGCAGATCCGTCGCTTTCAGAGTTCAGAAGGTGTCCGTCTTGAGCTTGAACGTGTCGGCCAACTCCGGGCTGCGATCGTCCCCCACGACACGATGTGCCACGTAGTCGCTCATCATGATGCCGTGTTTGTAGCCGTGGCCGGAGCCGCCGCCGACGATCCAGACGTTGTCCATCTCCGGGTGGCGGTCGACGATGAAGTGATCATCCACGCTGTTCTCCAACTGGCACACCCGCGACTCGAGCACCGGCTGGTCCGCGAGAGCAGGGAAGGCGTGCGCCACGAACTGGCGCGCCTTCTCGATCTCCTCGGCGGTCACGATCCGTTCGCCGGTGTCCGGATCGAACGAGATGCTGTCCAAATAGGGTCGCACCTTCCAGCCGCGGCCCTCGATGCTAGGAAAGCCGTAGGCGCCCTGCATGTCCCACGTCGGACAGTTGGGGTAGATGAACCGGTTGTCGTCGGCCGGCACGCCGTACCAAAAGATGCTGGCGCGCGGAGTCTGGAGCTTGTTCTTCATCACGGAGGGAAACACCTTCGGCAGCCATGGTCCGCAGGCGAAGACGAACGTGTCTGCCGACACCGGCGCGCCGGTCGACAGCTCGAGCTCCAGTAGCTTGCCTCCGGCGCGCCGCCCGGGCTGCGCCCTAGCCGTGACCAGCGTACCGCCGGCGCGCTCGAAGGCGCCTGCAACGGCGAAACAGGCACGCCGTGCCATGAGGACACCAGGTGCTGGGCACAGAAAACCCGAATTCGAACTCCTGGTGGTTGAACTGAGGATAGCGCCGAGACAGCTCGTCGTGAGGCACGACTTCGTTGTCGATCCCGTGTCGATCGAGCACCTCCTTGGAGGCCCGCAGGTACTCGGACCATTGACGCGCCAACGTCAGCTGGCCCGTACGGTAAAACAGCGGCCGTCCACCCCACTCCCTCTGGCGCGCTTCCCAACGGTCGAACGCCTGCACGACCCATCGGGTGTAGATCTCGCGTTCGCCATATTGGGTACGGATCTGCCGAGTCTCCCCGCCGGAGGAGGCCCGTGCGTTGCCTGCGCCGTAGGCGTCGATGAGGGTGACCCGGTGCCCCATCTCTCGCAGATAAAGGGCTGTCCAACCGCCGAACGCTCCCGCCCCGATGACCGCCACGTCCACCGTCGATGCGGTCGCCCGTCCGGACGTGTGTGCCGGGGTGGCCGCGGCCTGCAATCCCTTGGTGCTACCCAACGCCAGCGCACCAGCTCCGGTCAGCCTGAGGAAGGTGCGCCGATCATGCCGCGACATGACTCCCCTCCAGGGTTGGCAATGATTCCCGGCCGCTTGCGAGGCTCCATCGGCCCGTCGGAAAGACAGAAGCGAGCATCGGATTCCTGAGAGCGTCCAACAACGAGGCGTCGTCATCATAATACCGGCCATCCTCCCGGCGCCCCTCTGCATTTGTGAGCCCCACGCCGGTGGTGCGAAATCTTCACGGGCGATCGATTGCTGGCGAGAATCCACGCGGCCGAATACGCTCAGGCCTCGTTTCCTGAAGCCAAGTTGCGTTCCTCGACTACGGTGGCGCGCCATCCGGATTGCAACGTGATCGTCATCAGCGATCAACGAGGGCCGGGGCGACGGGCGGGATACCCTCCGGATCAACGGCGCAAATAGAAGGGCGGGAACAGCCATGATGCTTCCTGTTTTGCTCTCGGCTTGTTCATCGGGCTGCAGCATTCCCTCGAAGCCGATCACGTGGCCGCCGTCGCCAGCGCCGTGTCGGGGCAGCGTTCCTCGATGAGTATCATTCGGCATGGCGTGATGTGGGGAGTCGGCCATGCCACGACGCTGCTGTGCGTCATCATCGGAACACAGGTCGTGGGTGCCGAGGTTGATCCGTCGCTCACCTCCGTCCTCGAATTCCTGGTCGGGGTGATGCTCTTCATACTGGGTGCCGGGGTGATCTTTCGGCTGTACCGTGACCGCGTCCATTTTCAAGTTCATGTACATGCCGGAGGTTTACGTCACCTCCATGCGCACGCCCATCGCCGGGCGGGGCAGCACCCTGCTAAGAGCCATGACCACGACCATGAGCATTCGAGGTGCAACTCGCTCAAGATGCTGTTCATCGGTGCGATGCATGGATTGGCGGGATCGGCGGCCCTGATCGTTTTTGCGGCAGCCCGGCTCGACGGCGTGCTGGTCGCGGTCGCCTACGGCCTTACGTTCGGCGTGGGCTCGATCATCGGGATGGCGTGCCTATCATGTGCGATCGCACTTCCGATTGCGTATTCGGCAAACACCATGACGCGCGTGAGCCGTGCCCTGCAGACGTGTATCGGCATTTTCTCCATGAGTATTGCGGTTCACCTGATCTACAGCCCGGTGGTGATCACGTTCGTGGGACGACACTGACATGTGTGGAACTGCGGGCTTCCTGGACAGAGCGAGCGTCTTTACTGAACTGTGTCCGCAATGAGGGAGTACTGAGCATGAGCGACGCGAAACCACCCACATTCGAAGGGAATGAGAATCTCGACAAGCTGAAGAGGATTTCTCAAACCAAGCAGGACGAGGAAGTTCAAAGGCAGTTGAAGCTCGGATTGGAGGCGGCGGATTCAATCAACGACCGGTCGATCTCGCTTTTCGCGCGCGGTTCGCAGCCGGCTTTCGCGGGAATCAATACCTTCATGAGGGCGCCATATTGCGAGGATATCAACGAGGTCGGCAAGTACGAGGCCGCGTTCCTCGGCGTTCCGTTCGATACGGGCACGACGTATCGATCCGGCACTCGCTTCGGGCCCCAAGCTGTGCGCAGGATCTCAGCGCTGTATGACGGCTATTCGGTGGATGCCGGCGTGGATCTCACCGAAGAGCTCGACATCTGTGATGCTGGCGATGTGTTCGTGATACCGGGCAACATCGAAAAAACGTTCGATCAGGTGTCGAAAGCCGTATCGCACGTCTACACGTCCGGGGCGTTTCCCATCATGTGTGGCGGCGATCATTCATTGGGCTACCCGCACGTTCGCGGCATTGCTCCGCACATCGACGGCAACGTCGGCATCATCCATTTCGACCGAACACATCGATATGCAGGAAATGGATATGGACGAGCGCATGCATACAACGCCGTGGTTTTGGACCTCGAACAACCACCCGGAGGTGAGCGAACACACCCATGGTTCCGGTGCGCACCATGATCATAGCCATATGCACGACGTCGGACTGTCGAATTGCCCGCCAAAGAACCTCGTGCAAATCGGAATCGGCGGCTGGTACGGATCTCGTCCCGGCAGCAAAGTTGCCCGTGAGCGCGGCACTAGCGTACTGACCATGCATGATTTCGAGACAATGGGCCCGGCGAAGACAGCTGAGGTGGCACTCGAGCTGGCCTGGAAGGGGGCAAAGGCGGTGTACCTGTCGTTCGACAATGATTCCTTGGATCCGGCGTTCGCGCCCGGCACGGGAACGCCGGAACCGGGTGGCTTCATGCCGAGAGAGGCGTTCCAGATGATCAAGGCCATCGCCGGCGAGGGTCTGTGCGGAATGGAAGTAGTCGAGGTGTCCCCGCCCTACGATGTCAACGACAACACATCGCAATTGGCCTGCCGCGTGATTCTCGATGTCTTGAGCGCCATGGTGGCAGCGGGCAAGCTGGGCCATCGCGACGATGTGATGACATAGATCTTGGTAGCGGCGTGCGGTTGGGCGTCCGACCGTGCAGCAAGGCGTGCCGCGGCCCGACAACGAGAGCGGGTGAGTCTGACCGACGTGTGGCGTTTGCGGATGCGGCGAGGCCGAGGTACGAATCGACGGCGAAGCCGCCTACTCACGGGCACGGGGCTGAAGGTACCCCTCTCGATTACCTACGCCACCCGGGTCGAGCTTATTGACGAGTCCGACATCCGAGGCATCATCGGCGTAGCTTTCGACTTCGACACCTTCTTCGCCAAGCTACTGGAGTAGCGATTTCAGCAGGCGTCACCTCCGGCGCGCTGGAGATGGTAGGCGTGCGCGACAGCGGCACCGGCTCCGCCCTGGTGAAGGCGGCGCTGCACCACCACCAGCAGGCCGGCCGCCCCAACGCGGTGGTGGGGGTGCCGGACGCAACCCAAGGGCGCTGAACTTTTACCAGCGCAACCGGTTCCAGATCCGCGAGATGGAGCTGGTGTTCCACTGCTGGACCGAGCAGCAGCGGAGCTCCGAGACTGGCTCTCTTCCGAAAACCGTGCGGAGTGGAGAGCACCCCACGCACGAGCTTAGTGGAGATGCCTACCCGGCCAGGAGCAGTCGCCAGAGTTCGTATGCTCGGTCCGTAAGGTACTGACGAGCCCCTGCTGTTGTCGACTTCCCACGCGCTGTCTTGTGATCTGTGTTCCGAACGGCTGGCGATTGCGCTCTTTCTCCGCGAGCATCCGGAGGTATTCGCACCCGGCCCAGAGCAGGTCAATAGCTCGTCGGGCTCATAACCCGAAGGTCGCAGGTTCAAATCCTGCCCCCGCTACTTACAAGTTGCTTTATTTATTAGAGTTAGCGGCCACCTCCACGGCCGTCTCCAGGATGTCTCCAAAACGGGGAGCCTTTTGGGGCTCCTCGAGCAACCCGATTGCCTCTTTCAGGGCTGCCGGAGACAGGTGCATGTAGCGCTGTGTGGTGGACAGGTTGGAGTGCCCGGCGAGTTCCTGGATGGCCCTCACCGGCGCCCCCCGCATCGACAGATGCGAGCAGAACGTGTGCCGCAGCACATGCACACCCTCGTTGGCGAGGTTGGCGCGCCGCGCCGCCCCGCGCACCAGGTTCTGCACGACTTTCTGTGTCAGCGGGCTGCCATCAGGCTCGCAGACAACACGAGGCCCGCGCAGGTGGCGCAGCTTCCGCAACGCCTCCTGCAACCTGGCCGTCATCGGTACGGTGCGGGGTCGACCGCTCTTGGGTGTGGTGACGTGGCCCTTCCAATCGGATCGGACGACTTGCAGTCGCCCCCCGCTGAAGTCGACGTCGTTCCACTCCAGCGCCATCATCTCCCCGCACCGTAGCCCGGCTTCTCCGCCCAGCAGCACGATCGCCCGCGCGCGAGAGTCATATCCCGACGCCTCGACGAGTCGCTCGAACTCCTCGAAGTCGTGGAAGGCCGCCTCCGTCGGTGTGACGGTAAGCAGCCTGATCCTGCATGGCATCGTGTCGATAACGTCCCACTCCACAGCGCATTTCAGCAGCTGACTCAGCACCGACAGCACGTTGTTGACCGTCTTGACGGCCCTGGTGCTGAGGCGTTGCTTGAGCCGCTGCACGTCTTCGTTGCCGATGGCGTCGAGCCTGCGCTGCCCAAGCGTCGGAATCAGGTGGACTCGCAGGATCGACTCCTGAAAGGCCTGAGTACTCGGCTTGAGCCGGTTGGCTCGAACGTGGCCATCCATGTACCGGGGAGCGAACTGCGCCAGTGTCGGCACCTCCTTTGATGGTCTCGGTGGTCCCTTGGCCAGTAGCTGCCGCTCACGCGCCTGCCCCCAGCGCCGGGCACCGGATTTCGAGGTGACGGGAGATTTCCATCGCCTCCGTATCTCAGTTCCGTCGTGCATCCGAATGCGGATGTCGACCTCCCAGCCGCCACGTCGATAGGGTCTGATCGTTACGCTCATCAACGCTCCTTTCGCGCTGATGGCGCACGGCTTTCATCGAGCGAGCGTAGCAGGTCTTCGGACCGGATGAGCATGCGGCGGCCGATCCGAACGACGCCAGGCAGCTGGCCGCGGGCGGCCATAGCGTAGATGGCCTCCCGGGAGGTGCGGAGGACTTCGGCCGTCTCGTCCGCGGTCAGGAGGATGGGCAGCACCTTGCGTGTCAAGGTCAATCAGCCACCCCAGTCCCGTCTACGCGCGTCAGACTCGTAGTGAGCTGGGTATGGGTTGGTGGGTCAGTGGGTTGGGGTGAAGGCACGACTGTGTAGGCTGCCGGTCCACGGCCCGAGGCTCGCAACGAGATCTTCGCGTTGACCCCTTCGAAATCAACGAACGGCATCCCTTCGCCCGCTTCCGGGACTCCAAGCAGCACCGCGAACCACTTGTAGAAGTAGCTATTCAGGCCGATGTACTCGGGATGGTTGAGCTTCTGCCGGAACACGACGCGCTGCGCCGATCCATCATCGAGGCATTGCCAGTACAGATGGATTTCTTCTCGGCCTCGCCGCTCGTCGAAGTGTCGGCTCGGCCTGACGCACCGTGCTTTGATGGCGGGCTGCAAGATCTCCGTAGCGACCATCTCGGCAGCTTCTAGTGCGTACTTGCCTCGGAAGCTGCCGCTTTGCCACCAGCAGACCTCGGTAACGTAGTCGGCGGCGTTGATTCCTACTGCCGAGGTACCAACGGCCACGCCGCTGTCTCTTGTAATCAGGTGCTGTCCGATACGCCGCCTCAGTTTTCTCGCAATGCCGACGTAGGCAACGTAGCGCCGGCGCTCAGATCCGCCGCACAGGGCGTAAACCGCCAGCAACTGGGGTAGCTCCCAGAGTGAAGCGGGCTTCGGTTCTGGCTTCTTGCGCCGCGGCATGTTCGTCCTTTCGTGCTCGGGCTCGGGGCCTGCCGCCCCGAGCTCGAGGATGCGGACCGCGCCAAAGAAGGACTTCTGGAAGAAGGCCGACAAGACCCCGCGCCCGTAGGGGCTGGCCAGGCGAGCTGAGCTCGAAATGACGCGGCCAGGCTCAGCGACAAAGTCCGGCCTCCGCTCACCAGGCTTCAATCTGCTTCCACCGGTCGCCTGCTCCCCTTGAGCCCACCATCAGATGAGGAAACACTACGCTCCGTCCGGCCTCCTGCGACCATTGTGAGCGCTGGCGTGCCGTACACCCGGCATCCGGAGTCTCTCTCCCGCTGATGATGGCAACCCAAACAATTCGCATCTGCTCTTGGAACGTCTTTCGCGGCGCCATCGAGGATTCCTGGGAACAACTTGCTCCGCTGCAGCCGGATGTCGCGGTCCTGCCGGAGTGCGCTTCACCTCAGGACTCGGTGCTCGACGGCCGCGTCTTATGGACCGGTGACAAACCCAACCATGGCCTCGGCATCGTCTCGCGTCAGGGATGGGAGCTAACCCGACTCGATGATGGGCCGGGGCACACGATTGCGGCCCGAGTAGACGGCCCAGAGCGGTTCAACCTCATTGGTGTTTGGACCTTGCCAAAGCCGACCTACGTTGAGGTGATGTACGCGGTGCTGGAACACTTTGAAGGGATGATCCGTCAGACACCGACCGTGATTGCTGGAGATTTCAACACGAGCAGCGCTTTCGACCTACCGAACTCGAGGCTGAATCACGCTGAAGTTGTTCGTCGGATGGAAGAGCTAGGGCTCGTCAGCGCCTATCACGTCTTTCACGGCGAGGGCCACGGCGAGGAAACCCGCCCCACCTACTACCACCCAGTGGAAGCTGGACCAGCCTTTCCACATCGATTACTGCTTCATTCCCGCGAACTGGTCTCACATGATCAGCGATGTGTCGGTGGCCAGCTTCGACGAGTGGTCCGAGGCAAGCGACCATCGGCCACTGCTGACCGAGTTGGTCGTTCCTGCGCGGGAGAACAACGGGTGACGCAGCAGTGGCCTCCCGCCGAAACCAGACGAATCTGATGGGTGGCCTCCATCCGATCCATCGGCGCTACTACGCGGAAGATCTCGTCCGACGACGCCGCGCCGGCGAGGCACGGCGCTACGCGGCGTCTCAGCGGCAGGGCCGTATCGACCCGAACCCGCACCAGATCGACGCAGTCATGTTCGCGCTGCAACGGATCCCCGAGGGCGGTTGTGTCCTGGCCGACGAGGTTGGCCTCGGCAAGACGATCGAGGCTGGGCTGGTCATCGCCCAGCTGCTCGCCGAGAGCGCGGAGCGGATTCTGATCATCCTGCCGCGGGCACTGGTTGGCCAATGGCAGGACGAGCTGTTCACGCTGTTCGGGATCTCGGCGTTCGAGGCGTCGGAGCCAGGCACCGACACCGATGGGCCTGGGGTCTTCCTGGCCGGGCGCGAGTGGGCCGGCGGCCAGCGCGGCTCTGAGAGGCTCGGCTCAGGCCCACCGTTCGATCTCTGCGTGATCGACGAGGCGCACGAGCTGTTCGCGGGGATTCATCGGCGATTCGATGGCCTCGGCACCTACCAGGAGGAGCACAAGGAGGCGCAAACCGCGCATAGGGTGCGCGCGCTGATAGGGCCCTCGCCAGTACTGCTCCTCACCGCCACCCCCATGCAGAACTCGCTGCTCGAGCTGTGGGGGCTCGTGCAGTACGTTGAGCGATCGGGCACCTTGCTGGGCCTTCGCCCCACCTTCAGGAAGCTCTTCTGCCAGGATCCCGCGGGACGCCGGATCGTCCCGGAGCAATCGCCCGACCTGCGACGTCGTCTCGCATCAGTGGTGCATCGAACCCTGCGTCGCCAGGCTCAGGAGTTCCTGGAGAAGCCGTTCGTCGGTCGCAGCGCGCGCCTGTTTGAGTACAAGATGGAACCCGACGAGCGTTCGCTCTACGACGACGTTACCGCCTACCTGCTCCGCCCAACCCTGCACGCATTCCGCGGCCGCTCGCGGCAGCTCCTCCTGATCGGTTTCCATCGCCGCATGGCCTCGTCCACGGCTGCTCTCGCCGCGAGCCTGCACCAGGTCGCCAACCGCCTTCGCAAACTTGTACGCGGCCTGGAACAGGACGACACCGCCGAGCTGAGCGCCGACTTCCTCACCGACCTCGAGGACGAGGACGACACCAGCCCCGCCGTGACCGAGGAGACCTCCTCCGCCCCCAAGTCCGCGGATGTTCGCAACGAACTCGCAGAGGTCGAGGGTTTCATCCGCCGCGCCCAAGACCTCCCCCACGACAGCAAGGCCCAGAGTCTCGTGACTGCCGTGGAGACCATTGGCAAGAGGGAGAGCGGCAGCCACAAGGTGGTCATCTTCACCGAGTCGCTGACGACCCAGAGTTACCTACGCGACCTTCTGGTGGAGAAGGCCGGCCTGCGCGAAGACGAGATCACTCTCTTCTCTGGCGCCAACGGCCACCCACGTGCCCGAGACGCCCTCGCGAGGTGGCAGGAAGAGATCGGAAACGGCCTCCCCTCTCATTCCCGGCCGAGCCCCAACATCGCCGTGCGCCTGGCGCTGGTGCACGAGTTCAGGACCCGCTCGCGCGTGTTCATCTCCACCGAGGCTGGCGCCAAGGGCCTGAACCTCCAGTTCTGCGACACCATCGTCAACTACGACCTGCCGTGGAACCCTCAGCGCATCGAGCAGCGCATCGGCCGCTGCCACCGCTACGGCCAGACCCGTGATGTCGCCGTCATCAACTTCCTGGCGAAGGACAACGAGGCTCAACGGCTCACCTTCGACATCCTCAGTCAGAAGCTCGAGCTCTTCGGCTCGGTCCTTGGCATGTCCGACGAGGTTCTGCACGAGAGCAGCGATGACGGTACCGCCGAGCTGGGCATGAGTCTCGGCCCGGACTTCGAGGCCGAGATCCGCCGCATCTGGGATCGCGCTCGCTCGGTGCAGGAGGTAGAGGTCGAGCTGCGTCGACTGCGAGACTCCGTCGATGAGCGCCGCCGTTCGCTCGAAGACGTACGCGAGCACACGGTCGGCCTGATCGAGAGCCGTCTCGACGAGTCGGTGCGAGCCGTCTTCCGCCAGATTCGTGAAGAGCTCCCGGCGACGCTCGCCGAACTCGACAGCGACCTGGAGCGCGTGGCCACTGCCTACCTGGAGGCCATCGGCGCACAGCACACTCTCCACGCCGACAACGGCAAGCGCATCATCGAGGTCCCGGAGTCAGAAGCGCTCCCCGCCCCCCTCGCCGAGGGTATTCGGGTAGCACTGGGCCACTCCAGCTCTCTGGAGGAAATTGAGTCGCTCCATGGTCGGCACCCGCTGATCAAGGCCGCCGTTAGAGAGTCGCAACAAAGCGGTACCGGTGACTTCCGGCTCCGCTTCCTCCTCGCCGACGACAGCTCCCCCGTCCTCAAGGCCCGCCGCGGCGCCGGCGGACGACTGGCGCTCACCAAGGTCTCCTACTCCGGCTACGAGAGCGAGGACCGACTGGTGGTAACCGCGATCTTCGAAGACTCCGAGGTGCTCCGCCCTGCCGAGGCCGCCCGCGAGCTGCTCCGCCTCCCCTGCGAGGACCTCTCGAACAACGACCCTCCATGCAAACTGACGAAGGGCGACCTCGACGAGGTCGTTGACGAGGAGATGTTTCTTGATCAGTCGGACGCCGCCCGACGCGAGCAGGATCGCTTCGAGCGCGCCCTCGACCAGCTCAATCAGTTCATGGACGACCGCTCCCTTGTTCTCCGCCGCGAGCTAACCGACGTGGCGGCGGCCCTCGAGCAGGCCGAGATGGCCCGCGACCGCGCCCTCGGGACCGAGGCCCGACAGGCTGCTCAGGAGCGCGTTCTGCGTCACGAGGAGCGCGTGCAGGACATCGAGGCCGACCTCGAGAAGGTCGACTCGCGGGCGGACACCGTATACGAGAAGTGGCGCGATCACGCCCACGCCCGTCGATACAAGCCGCCCGAGCCCGAGCGGCTCTTCAACGTCGAGTTCGTTCTCGAATGAGCAAACCGGAGGCACCCGACGTGGCCTTTTCACTGCTGCACACGGCCGACTGGCATCTCGGGCGTCGTTTCCCGAGGTTCCCGGAGCAGGACGAGCAAAAGCTTACGCGTGCTCGACGCGAGGTCGTGACCAGGATCCTCGACCTGGCCGAGAGCCGCCGCGTGGATGCAGTGCTCTGCGCCGGCGACCTATTCGACGAGTACGCTCCGGACTCGCAGTGGTGGAGGGCCGTGGTCGAGGACCTCGCCAAGCGCAAGTGGACCCGTCCGGTGGCCCTGCTTCCCGGCAACCACGACCCGCTGGTTCCAGGATCTGTTTATGAGCCGGGGCACGCTTTCCGCCGAGGACTGCCTCCGTTCGTGCACGTGGTCGATCGTCCGGACTTCGAGCTCGAGCTCGCCGATAACGTCGTGCTCTATGCGGTGCCTTGCACCTCTCACGCCGGGCAGAACGACCCGGCGTTGCAGCTTCCAGCCCGTGCGCCCGGCGACGAGCGCATCCGCATCGGCCTCGTTCACGGCCAGACCTTCGACATTGAGGGGCACCAGACGAATTTCCCCATCGCGCGTGACGCTGCGCAGCAACGCGGTCTCGATTACCTCGCCATCGGTGACACGCACGGCTTCCGCGACGTCCAACCCGATGCGCCGGTTCCCACTGTGTATCCGGGCGCGCCCGAGCCGGCCACGTTCGGGGAAACCGACGCCGGCCACGTTGCCCTGACCTTCTTCCCGCGCGATCGGCGTCGCCGGGCCATCGTCGAATCACATCGAGTGGGCGAGTGGCAGTGGCGCGAGCAGACCTGCCGCTCCATCGAGGAGCTGAGGGCGCTGCGCGCCGATGACTCACTGCGCAAGTGCGTGCTGAAAATCCAGATTGAGATGCGTCTGCCCATTACCGAGTATGACGAAGCCGGGGCGATCCTCAACGAGCTGCAAGGCTCGTTCGCCGCGCATCCCCGAGTGGGCGTCATGCTCGCGGACCGAACCGGACTGCGCCTGGAGCCCCCCGGGCAGAAGGACTTCCCCGACGACCTTCCCCCCGTCCTCAAGTCGACCATCGATCGACTGGTCGAAACTGCCCACCAGGAAACCCGAGCGAGCCGAGCGAGCCCTGCACCACCTCTTCCAGCTCATGAAGGGGACGGTAGCCAGTGTGGTTGCGGCGCCTCGTGGTGCGCTCGTTCGCGGGCATCAAGCACGCCGACATCAAGCTCGACCAGGGACTGAACGTTCTGTACGGCCCCAACGAGCTGGGCAAGTCGACGCTCGTGCAGGCCATTCGCGCAGCATTGCTGTTGCCCGTCAGCAGCGCCGCCCATCGCAACCTCGTCGACTGGCATGACGACCAGCCGCCGCGCGTGGAGCTGACCTTCGAGACGGAGCCACAGCGCATCTACCGCATTAAGAAGAGCTTCGGCTCGGGGGCCGACGGTTCGAGCCTCCTGGAGTTCTCGAAGGACGGCGAGAGCTTCGCCCTCGAGGCCAAGGCTGCGGACGTTGACGGGCAAGTACGCAAGCTCCTGGAGTGGGGCATCAAGCAACCAGGAGGCGGCCAGGGCGGTAAGCACGGCTGGCCGGAGACCTTCCTCACCACGGCTCTTATCGGCACCCAAGACGAAGTGGAAGCCGTGCTCGAACGCGGCCTCGACGGGGATCCGGACGAGTCGGGCAAGCAACGGCTCACGCAGGCGCTGCAGGCCATGGCCGAGAGCCCCGAGTTCCGACGCGTGCTCGCGGCCGCTCAGGTGAAGGTTGATGAGGCCTATACCCCCAAGGGAAGGCAGAAGCGGAGCAAGGGTTCGCCCTGGACCGACATCCAGAACCGCCTGAAGCTCGCTCGGGATGAGCAGGAAGCCGCGCGCAAGCTCGTGAACGACAGTCTCTCCGTAGGTGCGGCAGTCGAGGAGATCGCGGAGGAGATCGCAGTAGCGAGAATCCAGCAGGCGGAGGCCGAGGCGGCGAGCCAGCTGCTGCAGGAGGCCTATCGACAGAACGAGGCCCTCACCGCCGCGGCAAACCTCTTGGCCGAGGCGGAGAAGACCCGCGATCGGGTGCACGCCTACTACACGGCTGTCGAGGAAACCGGGGCCGCCCTCAAGACTGCGCAGGCCGCACTCGATGATGCCAATGCCGCGGCGACAGCAGCCAAGACCGAGCTCACCACTGCCGAGGCGCAAGCCAGTGCTGCGGCCAAGCTCCTGGAAGAGCTCGAAAGCGGCAGCGCCGAGCAGAAACGGAAGATCCAGCAGCAGGAGCTCGAGAAGAAGCTGCTCGCTCTCGACGCGGCCAGGAAGGACGGTGAGCGGGAGCTCGAGCTCGGGAACCTGGCCGCTGTGGCGCACCGCAAGGCCGACGAGCTGGCCAGCGGGGTCACGGCGGGCGAGAAGCAGCTGAAGGACGCCCGTGATCTCCTGCAACAGGCCGAGACCCAGACTACTGCCGACCAGGTCGCCTTGGCCAAGCTCGAACAACTGGAGCTTGCCGGTACTCTGGCGGCTGCCGTCGAGGACCTGACCACGGCGCGCGCGGACACCGAGTCCGTTGCCAAGCTCCGCGACGAGGCGGCGGCCGCAAAACAGAAAGCCAAGATCATCCGCTCGCGAATCGAAGCACTGGCTCTCCCCGACGAGAAAGCACTGAACGAGCTGGGGGAGCAACTACATTCGCTGCAGATTGCCGAGGGCAAACTTCAGGTTGGCCTCTCCTTGCGCATCGTGCCGAAGAAACCGCTGGACGTATTTGTTACCGCAGACTCGGCCGAGCCCAACGACCACCATCTGGCGAACGCGAAGACGTTCGAGGCCGAAGGACACCTCCGAGTCGAGCTCGCGGGAATCGCCGAGGTAGAGGTCACGGGCGGGAGCGCGGCCCTGCTCCAGGAAGCACAGGAGATGCGGCAGCGCTGGGACCACGCGGTGGCTCCCCTGCTTCGCGCTGCCAAGGTCAAGTCGTTCGGACAACTGGTGAAGGCCTCCGAGCGAGCGATCAAAGACCTCGGCAAGGTCGCCGCCCTGGACGCGGAGGCAGACCAGGCAGAAGCCCAGGCCCGGGGAGCCGGCGATGCCGAGGCGCGCCTTGCCGTGGCAGAGCGGTCCGAACGAGAAGCGCGGGCGCAGCTCGACGCGAAGCTGGCGGCTGGCGACCCCGTCGAGCGCGTGCTCGAGGAGGCTGCTGCTGCCGGCGACCCCGAAGCCACCGAGAAGAAGAGACAGGCTCTCGAGCAGAGCATCGCGACGCGAAACGACCAGGCCGGTGCACTGCGAACACAGGTAACACGGGACGAGAGCACCCTCGACTCCGCCAACCGCGAACTCCAAGCCCAGCGTCGAGACTGCAAAACGGCCGATGGGAGGCTGAGCGGCCCATTTCAGGACGTTCTCGCCGGCACCGAGGGCACGCTCGCCAAGATCACGTCGGACCGTGGCTTGCTCGAGGCGGAACTGAAGAAGATGGGCACGAGCGCGAGTGCAACGATCGATGCGGCTCGTGAGAGGCAAGAGGTCACCCGGACTCGGGCCGACCAGGCGCGGCAGGACCTCGAAGAGAAGACCGAAACTGTATCGAAGGCCCAGTCGGCGGTCACAACGCTCGTCGCACAACTCGACGAGCGCAAATCACGAGCCGACGCCGACGACCTGCCAGCCGCAGAGCTTCTCGCAGCCGAGCAACGCGAGACGCTCGAGAAGCTGCCGCGACCCACGGTAGAAGTCGACGACGAGAAACTCGCGGCCGCGCGCGAGCTGGTGCAGCGAGCCACCAACGCCGTCCGCGATCTCGAGAGCGAGCGGAGTAAACGCGAGGGCGCCCTGGAGACGGTGGGCGGGCAGTACATCCAGGACAGGCTCGATCGAGCGGAGGAAGCCGTCGAGTCGATCAGCGATCTCGAGCACCTGACCGAGATCGAGTACTCCTCATGGCAGCTTCTCCTGGAAACGCTGAGAGTTGCCGAGAGCGAGGACGCCGTTCACCTCGGGGATGCGGTCGTGAGGCCTATCGAAGAACGAGTCGCCGCTCTCACCCAGGGCCGCTACGACACCGTCTCAGTAGGCCCGCATCTCGACGGCACCCGGCTCACCCTGGCAGGAGCCGCCCGCGACCAGACGTCACTGTCAATCGGCACCCGAGACCAGCTCGCCACCCTACTCCGCCTCACCATCGCCGAGGCCCTCGAGACCGCCGTCGTCCTCGACGACCAACTCGTCCACAGCGACATCGGCCGCATGAGCCGTCTCGCCGAATTGATTTATCGCTGCGCTGACAAGTCCCAGATCCTGGTATTCACCTGCCGGCCAGACGAATACGAGGTCGAGAACTACACGGCCAAGGCGATCTGGGTCGATCTGGAGAAGGTTGTGGCGCGCAGCGGCGCTAGCGCGCACGAGCTAGGTTCACCATGATCGATCGCGTCACCATACGGCTTCTGGTTCGAACTCTGACAATTCCCGAGGAAAAGTAGTTGGTACGGACACTATCACGCCGGATCGCGGAACAGGTTCCTGCGGCTGCCGTGCTCTACCACCGCTTGATCCTGGTCGTCGGGCCCCCGCGCACGGGCAAGACGACGTCCCTGCGTGAACTTGCCGACGAGCGGTCCTGGCCACTGCTCAACGTCAACCTCTCGCTCTCGGGGCGCATGCTGGAGCTGACGTCGAGACAGCGTGCACTCAGACTACCGCGCCTTCTCGGCCATGCGGCCAAGGAGCATGGCAGCGACGTACTGATCCTCGACAACATCGAAGTGCTCTTCAGCCCTGAACTCAAACAGGATCCGCTTCGGCTGCTGCAGGGGCTCGCCCGCAATCGGACCGTGATCTCTGCCTGGGCGGGTGTGTACGAGGGCGACAGCCTGACATACGCCGACCCGACTCACCCCGAGTTCAGGCGGTACCACAAACCAGGCATAGTCATTGTGCCCACCCTGGATGTACCCGGCGCGAAAGCACTCACAGGTAATAGGGAGTCGGAATGAAGTACGAAGATCTCATCCAGTTCGAGCCCATCGAGTCTGTCATCCAGCTTCGAGAAGCGGACGAGGCGAGCGACGCCAGGCGCCTAGTGGAGACCTTCGTCATTTCCGACCGCATGGCCGAACTGCTCACCGGCCTCGTGTTCCAACAGCTTCAGTTCGACAAGCCCGCCGACAACAAGGGCTTGCTGATTGTCGGGAATTACGGCACTGGTAAGTCGCACTTGATGGCGCTGATCTCCGCCATTGCCGAACACACGGAATTGGCGGCCGCAGCCACCAACGAATCGGTGGCAAAAAAGGCAGACAGCATCGCGGGACGCTTCAAAGTTCTACGCGCCGAGATCGGGTCCACCACGATGACCCTGCGGGACATCATCTGCCAGAGCATCGAGGAGAGGCTCGGAGAGATGGGGGTGGACTACCAGTTCCCGCTGGCGAGCGAGGTCACCAACAACAAGACTGCTTCGTCGAGATGATGGCTGCCTTCGAGGAGGCGCACCCAAAGCAGGGCCTGCTGCTGGTTCTTGACGAGCTGCTCGACTACCTCCGCACCCGCAAGGAGCAGGAACTCATCCTCGACCTCAACTTCCTCCGCGAGGTGGGCGAGATCTGCAAGTCGACACGCTTCCGCTTCATCTCCGGCGTGCAGGAGAGTCTCTTCGACAACCAGCGCTTTCAGTTCGTGGCCGAGACCCTGCGGCGCGTCAAAGACCGCTTCGACCAGGTCCGCATCGCCCGAGAAGACGTCGCTTACGTGGTCTCCCAGCGGCTGCTCAAGAAGACTCCCGAGCAGGCGGGAAAGATACGCGAGCACTTGACCCAGTTCGCGCCGCTCTATGGATCGATGAACGAGCAGTTAGACAAATTCGTCGAACTCTTCCCGGTGCATCCCGCCTACCTGGACACCTTCGAGAAGGTCTACGTGGCGGAAAAACGCGAAGTGCTCAAGACCCTAAGCGCCGCCATCCGCGGCGTGATCGCCAGCGACGTTCCTTAGCAGCGAGCCGGGGCTCGTTTCGTACGACAGCTATTGGGCCAATCTCCAGAGCAACCCGTCGTTCCGTTCGGTACCCGACATCAAGGAGGTCATCGACAAGAGCAAGGTGCTCGAGGACCGAATCCAGCAGGCCTACACCCAGCCTCGGTACAAGGGCGTCGCCTTGCGCATCATCCATGCGCTCTCGGTCCACCGGCTCACGACTGGTGACATCTTCGCGCCGCTCGGGGCCACTCCTGAGGAGCTGCGCGACGACCTGTGCCTGATCTTGCCCACCCCGGAGAAGGACGCCGCCTTCCTGGCGACCCTGGTAGAGAAAGCGCTGGTGGAGATCCTCCGCACCGTGAGCGGGCAGTTCATTACGGTGAACAAGGAGAACAACCAGTACTACCTGGACCTGAAGAAGGACGTCGACTTCGACTCCATCATCGCCAAGAAGGCCGACACCTTGAGCGCCGGTCAGCTCGACCGCCACTACTTCACCGCGCTTACGCGGGTCATGGAGGCCGCCGACGAGACCTACGTGTCCGGTTACAAGATCTGGGAGCACGAGGTGGAGTGGCGCGAGCGCAAGACAGAGCGCAGCGGCTACCTCTTCTTCGGTGCGCCCAACGAGCGTTCCACAGCGCAGCCTCCGAGGGACTTCTATCTCTACTTCCTCCAGCCTCACGACGCGCCTTACTACAAGGACGGGAAGCGGCCCGACGAAGTGTTCTTCAAGCTCAAGCAGCGCGACGATGACCTTGACACCCACCTCAAGCTCTACGCCGGGGCGCGCGAGCAAGCGGCCACGGCGTCGG
The DNA here is from genome assembly GCA_965205505.1 of Acidobacteriota bacterium. Taxonomy (GTDB): domain Bacteria; phylum Acidobacteriota; class UBA890; order UBA890; family WLXD01; genus DASCOT01. Next base: position 502,175 of record CBDBHB010000007.1, on the reverse strand, counting down.
GTGAGAACAAGCGCATCTACGAGCAGAAGGCCACCGACCACCTGCGGGAGCTGACCAAGTGGATGCGCGAACACATGGCGACCGCTTTCGAAGTCACGTACGAGGGGCGCGCCAAGACATTGCAGGAGGTGATTCAAGGCAAAGTGGCCGGCGGCCTGAGCCACGCGTCCGTGCGCGACCTGGTCAACATCGCCGGCTCAGTCTGCCTTGCGCCGCAGTTCGAGAACAACAGCCCCGACTACCCGACTTTTAGCGTGCTGATCACCCGACGCAATCGGGAGCAAGCAGCGAGCGAAGCCCTTAGATGGATAGCCGGGGGCATCAAGAGCAAGCAGGGCACGGCCGTTCTCGATGCCTTGAATCTGCTCGATGGCGACCAACTCCAGCCGCGGCAGTCTCGCTATGCGGCCCATGTGCTCGACCTGCTGGCCAAGAAGAAGAAGGGCCAGGTGCTCAACCGTGCAGAACTGGTGCAAGACGACAATGGAATCGACTACTGGACTCGCTTTCGGCTGGAGCCCGAGTTCCTGGCGGTAGTCTTGGCCGCCCTGGTCCACAGCGGATCGCTGGTGCTCAGCATCCCCGGCAAGAAGCTCGTTGCCGGCTCCGTCGAACAGTTCTCCTCGATTACCGCGCCGGCCGGTGCAACGCGGCATTTCCCGAGACGGTCCAGCCGCTGGATGGCGAACTGTCTTTCGGGACCTTCCTTAGCACGGTTCAGGCAGTGGCGAAGATCCAGAAACATCCTCTCGAAACCTACCTCGAGCCATTTCGGGCGCGCGGGAAACGCGGCCAGCGTTCGCGGGGTCCCGCGGACGGTCCGTTGGTCGCGCTGTTGGCGCTGCGCAACCATCTGGGACACGACCTCGCCACAATGCAAGAAGCCCGGGCGGCGACCCTCCTCGCGGAGGAGGACCCGGAGCGGCACCTTCTGGATGCCCTCGGCGCCCTGGAGCGTATCTTGGCGCTACCCCTCTTCGTGCTCGAGAACGTGAGCATCGACAAGAAGAAGACGCTGGTCGCGCAGCGGCTGCTCCTGATGGGTGAGAGTCCCGACCCAATCCCGGACCAGCTGCGACTCTCGACCGCGCTGGAACCCAGCGTACCCTATCCTATGTGGCGGTCGGTGACCACGCACTGTTGTTGCCCCCAGGCCTCTTCGCCCTGATCCACCAACAGTGCGCGTACCGGTTGGCGTTTCTGGATGCTGTGAAACGTGGCCACCTGCGTTTCAAGACGCAGGAGTCACATGTGGTTGAGGAAGGGCATGAAGATCACGCCGCACTGATGGCCATTTTGGCGGGCGAGCTGCTTCCTCTCGACGACGTCTGCTTGGTCGATGGTTCCAACCTGCCGCAGTCTTGGGCGGAGGAGCGACGAGTTCGCGAATCTGCCGGCAAGGACTCCGAGGGCGTGGCGCCTTGGGACAGCTATTCCAGCGAGACGCTCGAGTGGTATGCCCGAAGATTGCCTGGTGAGAGTTCGACGTCTGCGCCGGAACGCATAACGGCTGGATTGCTTGACGGACGGTCTAGCGGACTGTCGCGGGACGAACTCCTGCAGTTGATGCTGCTGTTTGGAACTGAGCAGGCCGTGCGAAGAGCGCTCGGCCGAGAGATGAGCGACTTTCGGGCGATCTCCGAGCCCGGGGCTCGCTGGGATGAACGCGTCAGCGGCAGCAAGAACATTCTCGATATGCTGAACGTCGGCATCGAGTTCTTCGCCAAGCACGTGGGACTCGACGCCGCCGAGGTCAACGATCTGACCCGGACGAGCGGCAGTGCCGACTACATCGCCATACGAGAGGCGCTCGTCAATCAGTTGATTCATCAGGATTACTCAGATCAGAGCGCGGCTGCACAGGTCGAACTCAGCGCGAACAAAGCTGTGTTCTTCAATACCGGGTACAGCCTCGTTACGGAGGAGCACATAGCCGATGGAGGCAAGAGCCAGGCTCGTAGTCCCCTCATCGCCCGGGCGCTTCGTCTGATCGGCTTTGCGGAGCTGGCAGGCAGTGGCATCCGAGCGCTGCAGTACGCCTGGCGCCAGGCGAGCCGGCGCCCGTCAGCCCTCGACTCGGACCGCGACGGGAACAGCTTCACGATCACCTTGGACTGGAGAGAGGTTCGGAACGCCTATGACGAGGTGTGGAAGGGCAAGCTCGGCGTGCAACTCACCGAGGCCCAGGCCGCGGTCCTGAACCGCGCAACGGACCCTGCCGGCATAACCGCCCACCAGGCTGCGGCCGGGACCGGCGCCAGCCTCGCAGAGACGCGCGACACCCTCCGGTTCCTGGTGCACCAGGTCCTGATCGAAGAACGCGAGGAGCGCTTCCATTTGAAGGCGCACCTGAAGGAAGCACTCCAATGAACGATCAAAGCGATCTCGATTTCCCGGCGGCGAAGAAGGAAACGGGCCCGGTCGAGTGCCTCGGCCAAACCTTCGAGAGCGATGAGGCGCGGCGGGAGCACTTCCAGGGACTCTTAGCCGAGAAGCTGAAGGACCCCGAGTTTCGCGAGACACCGGGCTTCCCGATCGGCACAAACGAGGACATCCTGCGACTGTCCGACCCGCCTTACTTCACTGCGTGTCCGAACCCGTGGCTCGGAGAGATTAGTTCGGAAGTCCGCGCGGACAATGCCGTCGATCGAGATTGGGTCCGTGCGCCGTTTGCGGCGGACGTATCGGAAGGAAAGAACCACTCAATCTATCGAGCCCACTCGTACCACACGAAGGTGCCGCATCGCGCGCTGATGCGCTACATCCTCCACTACACGGAACCCAACGCAGTGATACTGGACGGTTTTGCGGGCACCGGAATGACGGGCGTGGCCGCATCTCTGTGCGCAGACCGGCGGGAGGTAGAAGCGCTCGGCTATGCGGTGGCTAGCAACGGATCGATCTCTGACGATACCGGAGCTCATGTGTCCGAGCTCGGTGCGCGCCGTGCACTGCTTTCTGAGCTATCTCTGGGCCTCCCCCGATTTCCCGGACACCTTTGGAAGCCCGATAATGGGCTCGGAGGTGAAGCATGGGGTCACGACGGCGGTACCTGCGGCGAGTACGGCAGGAGCGCGACATTCTAAAAAAAGCGTTGGCGATCTTCTCGGAACGCCCGCGATGAAGTACCCGATCATCAAGCAACTGTCCGGCAAGTTCCCGGTGCGGCGGTTGTGCAAGATGCTCGAGGTGTCTCACGGCGGTTACTACGAGTGGCGAGGAAGGGGGCCGAGCCCGAGAGCGCGAGAAGATCGCCGTCTACGTGTGCAGATCAGAGCTGCATTCCGAGAGAGCCGCGACCGTTACGGAAGTCCGCGCATCCACAAGCAACTTCGGCAACGAGGGATCCGCTGCTCTCGCAAGCGGGTAGCTCGGCTGATGCGCCAGGAAGGACTTCGAGCTCGCCAACCCCGTCGGTTCCAGGTGACAACACGGCCCACACCTGGCCGGTCAGCGGCGCCCAACGTGCTGGCACGGCGCTTCACGGTGGATGCCGTGGACAGCGTCTGGGTGGGCGACCTGACATACCTGTGGACGCAGGAAGGATGGCTATACCTGGCCGTGCTGATGGATCTGTGCTCGCGACGGATCATCGGCTGGGCGGTGAGCGAGACGATGACGGACGATTTGACGCTGGCGGTCCTGGATCAGGCCTTGGAGCAACGCCGTCCCGGTTCCGGAGTGCTCCATCACAGCGACCGCGGCAGCCAGTACAGCAGCGACGATTACCTAGACAAGCTGCGTGACCGTGGCTTCACCATCAGCATGAGCAGGAAAGGAGACTGCTGGGATAACGCGCCGATGGAGAGTTTCTTCTCTACCCTGAAGTTCCAACTCGGTGGCTGCTTCAGTTCCCGGGCGGCGGCCCGAGCCGAGTTGTTCCACTACATCGAAGTGTTCTACAACCGGGCTCGCATGCACACCTCGATCGGAGACCAGAGTCCGGCTCAGTTCGAGGCGGCAATGCGGCGGCCAGGCCAGAGCGGCCAATCAGCTGTGGAAGCTGACGCGCCCGTGGAAATCGACTCCCGATTTCCACCGTCGCTTGGACAACGCTCCGCGTTGCCAACAGCTCCCACAGCCGCTAATACGACTACGACAATGGATCTTAACTAAGTGTCCGGGAAAGCGGGGCAAGGTCACTCCAGCGGCGTCCTTCGTTGCCTACAACTACAACAGTAGGGCCGCCGACATCGACTACGGGTCCCGAGCACGCAGGGCACTTGCCCGAGCCAAGGCGAGATGGGGTTGGCTCTTTCGTACCTTGACCTCATCTTCACCTGAGATAGTGGACGCTGCTGCCGCCCTCGTGGAGCGCGCGAACTCTGCAGAAGCGTGTACCACCTTGCTCCAAAATGCGCGCACTCTGCGGGATGGCTTGGGGCTTTCAGAACACCCGACCTTAGAGCTCGCGGATGTGAACTACGTTCTATGGTCCGACGTGTTCTTGTGCGACGCCTGCGGAGCCGATGTCACGTTCTGGACACATGCCGTCCAGGAAGGCACCTGGGAGATTCAGGACGAGTTTCACTGCCATAATTGCGATACGCGCTTGAAGAAGCGCGGCTTGACCCGAAAGGGCGTGACGGTGGCCGATCCGGTGCTCGGCACTCCGATTTGGCAGGCCCAAACCGTCCCCGCGCTGGTTCACTACGGAAGCGGCACCAAGGCTCCGGATGCCCTGGATGTCCTTCTCTCCGACAAGGCGCGGGAGTTTTGTGGCGAACTCGACCTGCCCGCCGATCGGATGCCAGCTGGAGACGAAGCCAGGAGAAACGACCGCCTGGGGATCTCGCATGTCCATCACTTCTATACCTGGCGGAATCTCCTTCTGTTGGCCCAGTTCGCCCACGAACTGGGAGATTCACGTGACTTCGTCAACGTAACGTCCGTGGCTACGATCGCCACGAAGATGTATCGCTTCAGGTCACAGGGCGGCAGCTTGGGAGCAGGCGGTGGGCCGCTTTCGGGCACTCTCTACGTGCCGTCTCTGTCGAAAGAGATCCCGGTTGGGGAAGATGCTAGGCGAGCACATCGAGAAGACGGAGAAAGTGCGGTGGCTATTGGCAGAGCACGCAGGGGCTTTCATCTCTACAGGAAGTTCTTCAGATTTACACTACGTGCCAGCAGAGTCTGTCGACTATGTGTTCGTAGACCCGCCGTTCGGCAGCAATCTCATGTACTCCGAACTCAACTTCATCTGGGAATCGTAGCTCAAAGTACATACGGCCAACGCCTGCGAAGCCATCGTGAACAGGACCCAGGCCAAGACGGTCGTCGAGTACCAAAGGCTTCTCGAACAGTGCTTCGCTGAGTTTTACCGCGTTCTCAAGCCGGGGCGATGGGCGACCGTTGAGTTCTCCAATACGAGCGCAGCCGTCTGGAATGCCATCCAGAACACGCTGGAGAACACTGGTTTTGTCGTCGCGAATTCGTCCGTTCTTGACAAGAAACAAGGGAGCTTCAAGGCGGTGACTACTCCGACGGCAGTACGGAGAGACCTTGTCATCTCCGCTTACAAGCCGACGGCCGCCTTGATTGCCGCGCTAGACGGTGACGGCCATGTGGGAGATTCCCCCTGGGCCTTCGTGAACGAGCACCTCAACAAGTTGACTGTCTTCGCCGGCAGGGTCGCTGGCGCCGAAATCGTTGTCGAGCGCCTGCCACACATGCTCTATGACCGTTTGGTCGCCTTCTTTGTTCGCCACCAGGTTCCCGTACCCATCAGCGGCCCAGGCTTCTTTGCTGGTCTCGACGAGCGCTATCCAAGGAGAGATGGCATGTACTTCCTGCATGACCAGGTCTCGGAGTACGACCGCAAGCGCACCACGGTCGGCGAATTGCGCCAACTCGATCTCTTCGTCTCCGACGAAGCAAGCGCCACGCAGTGGCTGCGGCAGCAAGCTTCAGAACAAGCCGCAGACCTTCCAGGACATGCAGCCACAATTCATGCAGCAGTTGCAATCCTGGGCCAAGCACGAGAAGACGATCGAGTTGACCGAGATCCTGGAACTCAACTTCCTCCGTTACGAGGGCAAGGGCCCGGTCCCGAGCCAAGTTCACAGCTATCTGTCCACCAACTTCAAGGATCTGCGCCAGCTCGACAAAGAAGACGATCGGCTCAAGGACAAGGCGGTCGACCGCTGGTACGTGCCGGACCCCAAGAAGGAAGGCGACCTCGAGAAACTCCGCACGCGCACCCTACTCAAGGAATTCGAGGAGTACCGCACCAGCACCCAGCGCAAGATCAAGCAGTTCCGCACCGAGGCGGTCCGCGCCGGATTCAAGCACTGCTACGACGAGCAGGACTACCAGACCATCGTTGACGTGGCGGCCAAACTCCCGGAGAAGGTCATCCAGGAGGATGCGAAGCTCCTCATGTACTACGACGTCGCCACGATGCGCCTGGGCGATTGAGGGAGGAGCCGTATGGCGTGGGCGGCAGGAGATTGGGCCTGGAGCGTTGAACACGACGAGCCCTGCCGACTGGTCGAGGTCCGCCGTCTATGGGGTCGAGGCACGGTGTTGGCCTGGCTTCCCGGATGCGATGCGACCGTCAGGCTCGCCGAAGAAGCTCTGGTCTCGTTCTCGGGCCGTGCTGCCGTCTCGGCAGAACGTATCGCCTATGTGACCGCCGCGGCCCGCATCGAGGATGCGCTGCAGCGCGACGCCCTGGTGGCCCCACTCGAAGGCACCGTCATCCCGCTGCCGCACCAGATCCATGCCCTCTCCCGCGCGATGTTCGGCGACCGCGTGCGCTACCTGTTGGCCGACGAAGTAGGCCTGGGCAAGACGATCGAGGCGGGCCTGGTCCTGCGAGAACTCAAGATCCGCGGCTTGATCAAGCGAGTCCTCGTGGTCGCGCCCACCGGGATCGTCACCCAATGGGTCAGCGAGATGCGCACCCACTTCAATGAGGACTTCTGTCTGGTCATCCCCGGTGAGTTCTCCACCTGGCGCAAGATCGCCGCCGTGGACGACGGTGAGAACCTCTGGCGCCTGCACAACCAGGTTGTCTGCCCGCTCGACTCGGTCAAACCCATGGATTCCCGGCGCGGCTGGAGCGGCGAGCAGGTCGCCCGCTACAACCGCGAGCGCTTTGAAGACCTGGTCACGGCCGGCTGGGACCTCATCATCCTTGACGAGGCCCACCGCCTGGGCGGCAGCACCGGGCAGGTAGCCCGCTACCAGCTGGGAGAGGCGCTGTCCCAGGCCGCGCCCTACCTACTTGCTGCTCTCGGCGACGCCCCACCAGGGAAAGACCGATGCCTTCCGGCGCCTGTTGAGCTTCCTCGACAACGAAGCCTTCCCCGACGATGACACGATCAACCAGGACAACGTCGCGCCCTACGTGATCCGCACCGAGAAGCGCAACGCCATCGACGCCGACGGCAACCCGCTCTTCAAGCTCCGCCGCACACAACTCGTATCCGTGCCGTGGACCGACACCCACCAAGACCAGAGGGTGCTCTACGACGCGGTCACTGACTATGTGCGAGACGGCTACAACCAGGCCCGGCGCGAGAAGAACACAGCCATTGGGTTCTTGATGATCCTGTTTCAGCGCCTGGTCACCTCGAGCGTGCGCGCCATTCGCACCTCGCTAGAGCGCCGACTCGAGGTGCTGGAACTCCCCCAAGGTCAGCGCAGCTTCTTCGGCGAAGACGTGGGAGAACAATGGGCCAGCCTCGACTCCCAGGAGCAGATGGAGTCGATGCTCGGTAGCCGTATGAAAGGGCTCAAGAACGAGCGAGCCGAGGTAGAGCTCCTGCTCTCGGCCGCACGGCGCTGCGAGGCCAAGGGCCCCGACATCAAGGCGCAAGCGCTGATGGACTGGATCCACGAGCTGCAGCGCGAGGAAAACGACCCCAAGCTCAAGGTGCTGGTCTTTACGGAGTTCGTGCCGACGCAGTCGATGCTCGCGGAGTTCTTGGGCAACAGGGGCTTCCCGGTGGTCTGCCTGAACGGCTCGCTCAACCTCGATGAGCGCCACGAGGTGCAGCGGGCCTTCTCGGACGAGGCGCAGGTGCTCGTCTCCACCGACGCGGGGGGCGAAGGGCTCAACCTGCAGTTCTGCCACGTGGTCTTCAACTACGACCTGCCCTGGAATCCGATGAAGATCGAACAGCGCATCGGGCGCGTCGACCGCATCGGCCAATCCCACGTCGTGCGGGCCCAGAACTTCGCGCTGGAGGACACCGTGGAGCTCCGGGTGCGCGAGGTGCTGGAGGAGAAGCTCGAGCGGATCCTCGAGGAGTTCGGCGTCGACAAGCTGGCTGACGTGCTCGACTCCGAGGAAGGAGGCGTGGACTTCGAGGGTCTCTATGTAGGCGCCCTGATCACGCCAGAGGACGCCGAGGCACGGGCACAGGAGCTGGCCGGGCGCGTGCGCGAGCGTGCGGCGGCATCAAAGGAGGGCTCCAAGGTGCTCGGAAGCACCAGCCCCTTGGACCCGAGCGCAGCGCAAAAGATCGCCCATCACCAGCTGCCCTATTGGACGGAGCGCATGACGCTGTCCTATCTGAGGATGGAGGAGTCTCCGGGCGGACACGCCGAAGCTGACGACGTGGGCAACCGGCTCCAATGGCCCGACGGTGATACCCAACGAAGGGCCATGTTCTCACGCCATGAGGCGGAGCAGGCAGGCACCACGCTGCTCTCCCTCGAGCACCCACGCGTCCGCAGCCTGATGACGCGGTTGGCGCAGTTTGCGCCAGGCCAGCCTCTCGGAGCGGTGATCCTCGAGGGGATCTCCGACAAGGTCGGCGGGACGTGGTCGCTCTGGCGGATTGCGCTGCGCACCCAGGACGGACAGTCCCAGCGGGTGATGCCCCTCTTCATCAGCGACGACGGGCGTGCTCTCGCGCCGACCGCACGGGCTGTGTGGGACCGGCTTGTCGACCTCGGCGACCCAGCGGAGGGGTTTCAAATCGCGGCTGTCACCGGCGATGACGCCGTGGCTGCCTACGATCAGGCGCTAGTTGAGGCCGAACGTCACGGTCGCGCGGTGTTTTCCGAGCTGACGGACGCCCACCGGGAGCGCCAGACCCAGCAACGCCAGAAGGGGCGCCGAGCCTTCGCCGCGAGACGCAAGGCCGTCGAGCGCATCGGTCTGCCCCAGGACGAGACCACCGGCTGCGTGAATTGGAACGAGAAGAGGTCCAGTGGCGAGATCGTATCGCCGAGCAAGACTCAGCCCTGCCCGAGCTGACAGCACTCATCATGCTCAGGGTGGATCGCAAAGACGATGCTGCATGAGTGCTGCGGCGGGAACACTCAAGCGTACGCTCGGGTGGCGCGCGCCTATCCTCAAGCACTTTACGCCCGAGATCGCCGAAGCTACGCGGCTGACCATCGTCGCTGACCCCGACTACCTGCTGGCCGAGCAGGAGATCCTCACCGAACTGCGGGAACGAGGTTTCGACTTGGTGCCGTTCGAAGACCACGTGGCCTTCCGCTTCGCCTATGAGAGCCGTTATCGGCAGATCTGGGACCGGGGGGAGAAGACCACCCTGGTGGTAGTGCTGCGAAGCGCCTCAGGCGACCTCGACGCATTGCCCTACGATCTGCTGGAGCAGGCCAGGTACCAGGAGCGGTGTTTGTCTTTTTCCGTGGGTCAGCTCTTCCCGAAACTGGTGCCCAATGTCGTGCTGGCTCTGACGCGGGACTGCTTCGACACGCTCTACGCCGCCCAGGCACAGGACGATTCTGAGCGCCTCGGCGTGGACGCCACCAAGGATTTCGTGCTTCGCCACGTCTTCGAGATCGCCCCGGAGCTCATTAAGACTCCAGCCAACCTGATGCGGGTCTTACTGCGGCGGCATTACCGCGGCATCTCGTTTCCTCCCGGCCTGGACGAACGCTTCATCTACGTGCTGAACAAAGGTGGGCTTTGGATGGACTGGCCGCTGATGGAGATCGTACCGAATCGCGCCGCCTTTCTGGCTTTCCTCAGTGAGCGTTGGCCGCATTTCGTCAAGCGTGCTGTCGAGGCCAAAGGCTACGCGGTCGCGGAGCCCACCGAGGCCTATGGCCTTCATTTCTCCGGCCCCACCGAGCTGCCCTTCGGGCACGACGACGTGAAGATCTACATCGACAACCTCTTTCAGGAGGGGCAGCTCAAGCCGGTGGACGACTACACCGCCGACCAGGTGCCCGAGGCATGGATGCGCGTGGGTGTGGCGGGCGGTGATGGCGACGATCGAGCGGTGCGCTTCGAGCGGCTTCTAGCCCGCCTTCAGACCGAGTTTCCCGTCGAGGATGCCAGCCACCGAGGCTGGGTGGACTTCGCGCAGACATGGGCCGAGTGGTCGGCGCTTCGCTGGGAGCTCGTCGATGCGGGAGCGGATGTGGCGACCGACGACTGCGAGCGACTGCATGACCGCATTGAGGCGAACTTCGCAGACTGGATGGTGCGCAACTACGCATCGCTACACAATCTCTCGCCCTACGCTCGTCCAGCCATGGTGCACCACATCCCCCTGCATATGGCCCAAGCGTTCACGGTGACCGGGGCTCGAACGGCAGGCACCGGACCGCCGACCAAACACGCGCTCATAGTGATGGACGGCCTGGCATTCGACCAGTGGGTCGTGTTGCGCGACATCGTCCTGGCTCAACTCGACGCAGATGTGCAGGTAGCGCAGGACGGCTCTTTCGCCTGGGTGCCGACGCTCACGGGAGTGTCGCGGCAGGCCATCTTTGCCGGCACCGAGCCGCTCTTTTTCGCCAGCAGCCTCGGCAATACCTCAAAGGAGAAGACTCACTGGACGCGCTTTTGGGAGGAGCGCGGCGCCAAGCGAGCGGAGATCGGCTACGTCCGCGAGGGCAAGGACCAGGCGGACGACGACTTCCTCGAGCAGGTCTTCAAGTTGGCCGACCACCCCAAGATGAGAATGCTAGGGGTCGTGGTCGGCAAGGTCGACCAGTCCATGCACGGCATCAAGACCGGTAGCGGTGGGCTGCACGCCATGGTGCGGCAGTGGGCCCGCTCGGGGACTATGGGCCGGCTCCTCGGCCGGTTGCTCGACCAGGGCTACGAGCTCGCCATGACAGCGGACCACGGCAACATCCACGGGCGCGGGATCGGCAAGCCGAAGGTCGGCGTGGTCGCCGATGAACGCGGCGAGCGTGCCCACGTCTTCAACGACGAGAACACCCGTGCCGGAGTCGCCAGAGACTACCCGAACGCCATCGTGTGGCCGCAGATCGGCCTACCAGAGACGTGGCGGGCGCTACTGGCTCCGGGACGAGGAGCCTTCGTGCCCCAAGGGCAGCACACCGTCGGCCACGGTGGCATTGCCATGGAAGAGGTCATCGTGCCTTTCGTGAAGATACGCGGAGGGGACAGGTGACCAGCCGCGCCGGCATCGGACTCGGCCGTCGGCTAGATATCGGGTGGCTCGATGCCGTCGCCGCGCAGGTGGCGGCTGGAGCAGGTCTCGACTCTATCCGGGCGACGCTTTTCGATCTCCTCGACGGACAGCTGACCGGAGGAACAAGGCGGGGATCGGCGTGCCACGCCACCGTGGGCGTCCTCGCCCGCATATGGGTGACAGTACCTACGGAGATCGCGGGCTTTCGAGATCGTGCCGTCCAGACTCTCCCGACTCTTTCCCCGCGCGAGCGCTTGACGGTGCACTGGTCGATGCTACTGGCGGGGTATCCATTCTTCGGCGATCTCGCGAGCAATGCGGGTCGCCTGCTCTCTCTTCAGGGTAACTTCGCGACTCCTCAGATCACCCGGCGAATGCAGGAGAGCTGGGGTGAGCGGGGGACCGTGGAACGCGCCACGCAGTGCGTGGTTCAGTCAATGGTCCAGTGGGGAGTGCTGGTCGCCACCACCCGCATGGGGGTCCATGTCGAGACAGCCAGGCGAACGGCCGCGAACGGCCGCCTCGCGAAACTTCTTCTCGAAGGCCTTCTCATCCACGAGGGCAATGCGCTGCCAGTGGAACAAGCCGTGAGGCACCCGGCGTTCTTCCCGTTCGACGTGAGCCTGCGCGCCCATGATCTCCGGCAGTCTCCCGGATTCGAGGTTCATCGCCAGGGATTGGATGTGGACGTGGTGGATTTGGTCGAGGGTGGAGGTGGTATGGCGCCCGTGCGAGGAACCTGACCAAGGCAACCATACGGGTGGATGAGGCATTCTCGCAGTGTGCGGCCACAGCGGCACGTCGGTGCTTCACGCGGTCCCGGCGGGAGTCGAAGTTACTAAGGAATCCGGCCGCGGATGCGTTCGACGACTTCAGAGATATCGTAACCGTCCCGTAGGCAAAGAAGAACGCAGTCGTTGGCCTGACAGAGGCCTCGCTTCCTCTCGTCCAGTTCGAGCTGCCGCCGATGCTGAGCCTCGCCCCCAAAGAAGTCCACGGGCTCATAGTGCTGGAGCCCCTGATACTCCAGGGCAATGTTCCGATCAGGTAGGTAGACATCGAGGTGTTGCGGAGCAAGCCACCCCGGCCGTCCGTGAGCGATTACACGTTCTTCTGGGAACTCTGCGCGGATTCGGTTGAAGAGCTGCGTTTCGCCTATCCAGCCCTCTCCAACGCGCGGTAATTCAAGATCCTCGCGTACTTGGTTCTCTGCCTCGCGAACGATTCCCTTCGCGACGTTCAGGAAGGTGTTCACGATGGGCGCTGAGGGCCACCCGGCAGCTGCCACCGTTGCGGAGGGCTTGTTAACGCCCGGATAGCCATTGAAGAGCAGGGTCGGGGAATCCGGATCGCGGGATTCAAACTCCTGCGGGGCCCCGAGATCCACGTCAATGCCTATCGCGCGGGCGTTCGCATGGATCTCTTCAGTTGGGATCTCGGCGGCGTCAGGACCGAAGCCCTGGACGAAGTAGCCAAGAAGGTCGTCGCCAAATTGACGCGCGAACTGATCGAGGACGCTAGTCGCCTTGTGGTTCACCTGATCCACGTGTTCCTTACCGACCTCCGTGAGTCCTCTCTCGGAACCGAGGATCCCCAAGAGCATGGGACCATCAACGCGCTCCGGGAGTCGTTCCCCAGCACCGCATGCAAGCCAGCGACCTCTGAGTACGTCCTGCCATCGAAACGCCCAAGCTCGTTCGGCATCACCAACGACTACGCACGCATCCGCGGCCCATCTCGCCAAGTACTGGGAGAGACCTGGATCGGATCCGTAGCCCTCGTCGATCAACCGAACGGCGCGCAGGAACGCCTTAAGGTTCTTCCTCCGTAGGAAGCGATCGATCGCGCTGTAGAGGTACGCATATGCGTAGGACACTTGACCTTCCAAATCGATGAAGTCCCCTCTCTCGACCTGCTTGACCCAATCCTCGTAGAACCGCCGTTGTTCGCTGTTTGCCTTATCCAAATTCGGGTAAAATGTGCGCCACCGGGGAACACTTGAAGACCGGAATCGTCGATACAAGTGCTCGGCCGAATTGCGCTCTGTGTCTGTGTGCCATCGAGCGGTCGCCTTCTGGAAACGAGTGTCATCGATCAAGCCCAATCTGAGGAGATTGTTGGCTTGGCTAGGGGGTCCTGACCACTATCCGATCCCCTTGTCCGCGGGAAACGCGTTGATGAGCCTCCGCCAGCGTTTCCGTGAGCCCGATCGCCAGGGAGTTGTCACTGAACAACGTGTCAGATACGCGGTCCTGAAGCTGAGCCACCACTAAGCGCGCGTTGTCTGTGTCGCCGGCCGTGACAAGGCGGCTCGCTAGCCGTGCCAGGCTGTCGATGAGCTGCCGATACTCATGTTCGCCGAAGAAGTCGAACATTTCGGGGAACTGGCCGCCAGGACGCTCGACAAGGAGTGAAAGGGCTTCGTCCAGCGCCCAGTCGTCGACGGCAGCGTCGAAGAGCAAGCTCCATAGACTCACCGAGTAGTCGCTCGTCTGGGCGATTGTAAGCAGTCCGCCCGATGTCTCGTAGTAGAGGTTCGAACGCAATGTGCGAATGCACAATACGTCGTGCAGAAACTTGAACCCCCGATTGAGCTCATCCCACGACGGATCATCGGGTTCCAGCAGGTTCTCGCGACGCGCAACTTGATATCGCGAATGGAGCGCCCCGAAGTTGGGCATCGCGGATGCATGCAGCAGTCTGTATGCGGTTGGTGCGGTCCAGCTGGCATATCTGCAGAGCAATTCTTCGGTTGGCTCTTTGTAGTCCGGGATAAACTCAAAACTGGACAAGCTGTGTTGAAAGAGTTCTCGGTCTAGCTTCTGCTCAATCGACCTCGATGTGGTCATCTCGAGGAACGAGCGGATCGGGCCAAATCCGGAGTCCCTGAAGTCGCGTATCGGACGCTTGTGGGAAAGAGACCGGTAGTAGACTTCTCGCTCGCGCGCTTCGACATACGCGCGACACGTTTCGTCGCTAAGCAGGTCGATACAGGATGTCGCCATCACGCTGCCCCTCGCACCAAGCCTTCGGATCAACCGGCCTGTCTATGACGTGTCCTCTCGATCGGGTCACGGGATGGCCTAGACAGCGCTCGAGTCTTCCGGCCAAGTAGCAGCATGCCAGGAGCGCAAGCCGAGTTCGCGTTCCTGGCGTGGGTTTGAGTTCATTCCCAAGCCGCCCCGCAAGCTGACCCTGCAATTCGACAAGTGGACGGGCGGACGCACCAGACGGCCTAGTTTGTTGGAGTTGGCGACCACCTCATCGGCCATCTCCATATGTCTCCAACCCTTCGCGTCGACGGCCCGGATCTCCTAAGCTAACGGTCAGCCCGTGCCTGTGCCCGAACACTCAGCCGCAGAGCACTATGCTCGACCGCCCCATCGTCGCCTTCGACATCGAGACCATCCCCGATCCCGACATCGGACGCCGGGTGCTCGGCTTGGCCGGAGACGACCACGCCGTTGTCCACGAGATGGTCAGCCTGCGGATGGAGGAGACGGACGGGCGTACAGAGTACCCGCAGCTCCCCTTCCATCGGGTGGTGACCATCGGGGTCGCGTGCCTGGACCCGGAGTCCAACAGCTTCAGGCTTGCGGTTCTGGGTGGCGAGGCAATGGACGAACGCAGCCACCTCGAGGGCTTCTTCTCGATGTTCCGCTGGGCTGACAAACAACCACGGCTGGTCTCCTGGAACGGCAACGGTTTCGACCTACCGGTGATTCGCTACCGCTCCATGCTGCACGGCATCTCGGCACCCAAGTTCTACCGAACGGACGGGGAGTGGAAGTGGAACAACTACCAGAGTCGCTTCCACGACATGCACGTCGACCTCATGGATGTTCTCTCAGGCTACGGAGCGTCCCATCGTGTCGGGCTCGGACGGATGTGTGAGCTGTTCGGCATTCCGGGCAAGGCGTTCCTCACGGAGCCGATCTACGACCATATCTTGGGGGGCGAAGACAGCATCGTCGAGGAATACTGCAAGCTCGACTGTCTCGACACACTTCTGGTGTTTCTCACGTGGCTGGTACACACGGGCGAGCCGTCTCCCGAGAGACTACGCGCGTACGTCGAGGCAATCCGGGAGAGCTTGGAGGAAGAGGACGCCGCCGGCTGGACGGAAATCGTCGAGGGTCTCCGAGGGTGGCCGACTTAGGCGATGCTGCTTTGCGTTTCGGCGAGTTACGGGCGCCTCCGGCCAAGCTCCGATTCGTGCGAGCGCTGCGCATGCAGCGGCAGTGAGAAGCGCGACGGGTCAGCGGCTGGTCCTTGTCAGGCGGCGTTCACGCTGATCGATCACTTCTCTGAGCTCTTCGATCGTAAGCCATGGTCGACGTCGATGGATCATTCGATGGCAGTTGGCGCAAACAATGGCCAGGTCGTCTAGCCGCGTCTTCTGACTGGGCTTCAACTCGCTTAGAGGTTTCGTGTGGTGGCACTCGGCGTAGCCATCGCCGCGCTCACCGTACCCGGCTCGGAAATCGAATTGGCAAGCTTCGCATGCAAGCCGGCCGGTAGCGCGAATCACCTGGTCTTTCCTCTTCCGCACAAGTTTCCGGCTGCGTTCGCGAGTTCGATGCACCCGAGACAAGATTCGGCCTTCTTCAGCCTCGACCGTGTCGTTGCCAGCCAGGGCGCCTGTGGGTTCAATAGACCGGCTCCCGATGTTTTCCCGGATTGCGGCTACGACTCTTCCGAGATGGTTGCGGTCGTCCGCGAACGTTCCCCATACCTCTTCCTCGAGCCGGGATCCTCTTGTCAAACCAGATCCCTCGTAGTCCGGATCGAATCGCAGGAAGTTGCTGAGTTTCATCGAGACGCCGTTCGCGTTCCTGAAGTCCGTATCGAGCAACTTCCCGGCGTGAACCGGCAACGCGTTGAGAACCCCGCTGAGCTCAATCACAGCTGGGTGGGACTTGCTGCCTCTAGCAGCCGGTTCTCGGAAATAGAGGTCGAGAGCCAGGATGAGTTCGTCCCGCGGTGTTACTCATGGAAGTGCTACCAGCTCGGGGGGTGGTGCAGCGGACATCGATCACCAGTGCCCACGCTGCAACATCTTTGCGACATCGCTGATCACCGTTGCGCACACCGACTGGTGCGGTTTTATGCAACACCGCCGCCCGCGGCATGGTGTGATCTCAAGCCCGCCGAGCCAGGGGGCGCACTTTTCCGCACTTTCGACAGGGGCTCACTCGGGTATAGGGGGCTGTGATTTCCGAGATTTCGGCCGCGTCGAGGTCTCACCCTTTCGGTGTTCCGGCGGGTTGTTCTGGTAGGTTTTCAGAGCGTAGGGCGGCCGGCCGTCAGGCCGTCCCTACGTCTCACTCCTAGGGTCGTAGAGACGTAGGGGTGCACCGACTTTCAATGCTGGTGGGGGATATACCGGAGATAGGTGGACGGCATTCGGGAGTTTGGTGGACGGCATTCGGAACAACATCGACCTAGTTCTCGCCGAGCACTCGAACCGCCGGGATACGCTCCCAGTTCGAGCGCCGCTGCGAGCGCAGGACGGCCTCGCAGAACAGCGCCGATGCGCGGATCACCAAGCCGGCTTCGCGGCCGCGGCCGCCTCGAACCTGCTTGACGATCTCCACCGTGTCGCCGGCCGGTGCTGCGCCGCCGGTGACGGGCACGTGATAGCCGGTCTCGACGAGCGCCACAACGCGCCGTCCGTATCGGCGCCCGTCTTTCGACTTGGCGCCCGCATCTGGTGGCACGTGCTCGCCAGCCAGCGTGAGCACCTCGCGCCACGGTACAAACACCTGGTGGCCTGCGCGTCCGGGCCGTACCGGTCGATGCGCGGAGGGGATGCGCCCATGTTTGCCGCGGCCGGCAGCCGGCGTGTACGCGAGGCGCGACTCCAGGCCGGCCACGGTTCGATGCAGGGCAGATCGACGTTCTGCCGTACCGCCTGCGCCACGCTTGCCATCCGAGAGCGCCGGGCGCCACAGGCCACCGGACAGACGCCACCGTACGAACTTGCCTTTGCCGTGCCACCAGGCCGGCGGGCTCAGCTCGACGACACCGA
Organism: Acidobacteriota bacterium; assembly: GCA_965205505.1. Taxonomy (GTDB): domain Bacteria; phylum Acidobacteriota; class UBA890; order UBA890; family WLXD01; genus DASCOT01. The sequence continues at coordinate 484,769 of CBDBHB010000007.1, read as the reverse complement.
GATCAGGCGTGTGCGTTGCAATACCAAGGTCGAGCCATTCCCTTGTGCGCTCGTTGATTGTCATCAGCGCGGTCCCAAACACCGCGCAGGCATTCCACCACCGACGCAGCGTGGCATCGGTCACCGCACCGCCGGCGATGAATCGAGCGCCGGCATCGTCGGGCACGGTCGCCGGGCCGGTGAGCGCGTATGCAAGCTCAGCGAGTCGGATCACGTCGGCCCGAATCAGGTTGTGCTCGTCGCCGGTGAGCGGCAGCGACTCTACCGCGGCGATGATCGGATTCACCACCGGCACACGGCCTACGCTGCGAGGTCCTGCGAATCTGAGCTCGCCTTGATTGGGGGGGCGTCGCATCGGTCGCCGGCGGTACGCTTGCATGGCCGGCGCCGCTGAGGCGAGCGGGATGTCATCGACCAGTACCGCCTCGACAGGCGAGAGCATGCACAGGTCCACAACGGCCGGCGCTCGAACGAGTGGCCGAGGCTCATCGCCGCGCAGGATCGCCGGCGTGATCAGGTGGCGCCGATCGAGCGGCTGCGGCCGCTTGCACCACCAGCGCACGAGCGGCGCGAGTGGGTGTTTGAGCTCGGGTGTCAGGGTCCACAACTGGTGGAGATCCTCTCCAAGGAGCATCCGCACCGGTGGATCCCCGTCCGCGATGTGGGGAACCTTCACACCGTACACGTCGAGCCCGATAGCGATCGTCAGTACCGCCGCCGGCAGCGGAGGAGGCGTGCACTGGAGCGTCAGCACAACGTGCTCCGTCCCAAGATTAGGTCGGACCAGGCCCTCGGCGCGCCGCAACACTGAGAGGGCGACGCTGGTGACGCCGTCACGCGGCGGGGCTGGCAGATCCGGGACGGCGGTGTGCAACATCCCGAGCACGGCCACCGGGTCACGACCAGTGGTGAGTAAGCGGCGAATCTGCTCCGGCTCCGGGGGCGGGTCGCCCGCATCGGCCTCGCCGTCCGCTACGAGCTCAGCGTGCAGCGCCGCGTAGGCTTCGGCCTCGTGGCGTGCCTTCATCGTGGCAGCGCGCAGGGCCGCCCGATCGCCGCTCACAGGTGACTCCCGTAGTCCACCGACGCCACTGCGTCGAGGCCCACTGCGGTCGCCTGGCGGTAGGCGACGGGTCGCTTCTTGGAGTCGGCGAGTTCGTCGAGCTCCAGGCACACACCGGTCGCCCCGTAGTTGGCCTTCGCCACCACGAGATCCCATCGCCCGGACACTCGCTCGCGGTCCGTCTTGCCCTTGCCCTTAGCGTTGGTCTTGTCGCGCATGGTCGGGGCCATGGTGAGCGCACCGCGTGCCCCGTCTACCCATGCCGCCGATCCACCGACACGGCCGGGATCGTCGCGCGGTGCGTCCTTGCTCCGGCTCGCCTTGTTGCCGTGCGTCACTAGCAGGACCCCGGCGCCGATCTCGCCGGCCTCGTTGGCTAGCGCGTGCAGGAACTCGCGCACCGGGGCGAGCGCGTTGCTCTCGCCGACGTAAGCGCACGTGGCCGGATCAACGATCACCAGGCGGGCGCGGAGCTCGCGCGCATGCCGCCACAGCACCTTCCAGCCGGGCAGCTTGCCGGGCCGCGCGTTGTACAGGCCGCGGCTGTCTTCGGCGGGGCCGAAGATCGGATGGCCGCACATGTTCAGGTGGTACAGCGCGTCGCCATCGAACCCGGCGCGCAGGTGCTCGACGACGCCGGCCGACGCCATGGTCTCGGACCGCCAGCGCACGACACCGGGGTCGTCCTCGTAGCCGGCCATGAGCACCGGGCCGCCGCGCACGTCGAGCCCGAATCCGGTGCTCGCCCATGCGCCGGGCGGCGCTCCGGCGACGGTCATGGCGAGCTGCAGTGCGAGGCGAGATTTGCCGACGCCGCCAGCGCCGGAGATCACGGTCACGGTGCCCGCCACGAGCAGCGCGCCGTCGGCCACATCGGGCGAGTATTGGATCAGAGCCTCGGGCAGCGAACGCGGTAGGTCTTTCACCAGCGCCGGGCACGGTTCCGCCGGACGGGCTGCTATGAGCTTGGCGGCAAGAGCGGCCGCCTCTGCCTCGGTGCCCTCCGGCGTCTTGCCGGTGCGGTCTGCATCGAGCGCCGGCCCGACAATGCGCGCCACTAGGTCCTCGTCGCGCTCGAGCGGTGTCTCCGGCGTGGCCTCGTAGACACGGCGCACGGCGTCTAGCCGGTCGCTGCGATCTGCGTCCGTCGTCAATGCGGTGAGAATCACCGCGCGCAGGTTGTCGGCCTGGGATTCATTGTCTCGCGGGTGATCGCGCTCAGACATTGCGTTCCTTATCTGGGGACCTGGCAGCAGCGCTGCCCGCTTGCTCGCGTGGTGCTTCCATCTCGCCGGCCGGGTCGTCGGCTTGGTAGCAGGGGCGCACGGCCGCAGACTTGCCGGCGCGGGTGAGCTCGGATAACAGCCGCGACGTGGCGTTCAGGCCAGGCTCGGCGCGCTCTGACAGGTCGGCCGCCACGGCCAGCGCGTCGGCCTCCCCCTCCGTCAGGTGCCAGTCGCCGCCGGGCGCATCGAGCGCCACGAACAGCGCACCGTCGCGGGCTCCGTAGTTGCGTTTGTAGGGGCCGGCGTCATCCTGCAGTCGCTCGCCGTTGTCGGCCAGCGCCTCGCACTTAACGCTGTGCACGGCGGTGCCGCGCGTGTAAGCGAACAGCACCAGGCCAGTGACCGCGGCGGGCTCGGTGAGTCGGCGGGGCATCATGGCCGCGGGCACGTCGGCCAGTCGAAGCCACCGCACTGACGGCGGCAACGTCTCGCGCCAGCCGCCGCGCCGTCGCAAGTACGCTTCGGCCGGTGTGTCGAGAGCGGGTCTGGCCGCGGTCCAGGCGGCGCGTGCCAGGCGGCGACGGCCTAGCGCTGGCTTGGTCTTGCGCTCGCAGGGCGGCCGCCGGCGCGTTCGCGTCTCGGGGCGGGCTCTCCACTCACCGGCCGCCTCCAAGACGGCGCGGTACAGGCCGCGCGAATCCTCGCCGCAGCCGCGGCAGCCGAACAGGCCGTCGGCGCGCACGTGGAACCGGTCGCGGCCGCCGCAGCGCGGACAGGGTCCACTCCACTCGCGGCCGACGCGTCGCAGGTCGAGGCATGCGGCGAGCACGGCGCCGTCGCGCCGGGATCTCACTGGCACCGCGGCCTCGTCACTAGGCGCCGCACCGCTGCGCGTCGAGGGTAACTAACTCCTCTCAAGCGCGCCTCGAGCTTCTCCACGGGACGCGCTTAGGCTGCCGGCCGGTCGGTGCCAGCCCGCTCGCGGGACGCGATCCACTCGTTTATTTCATCCAGGCGCCAACCAACGCAGCGCACGCTCAGCTGGACCGGGCGCGGGAACTTTCCCGCCGCCATCATTCTGTAGAGCGTCGCTTTCGCTACCCCGGTCCGTCGCTCAACTTCAGCCCGCCGTATAATCCTCGGTTCAGACATGCGGTCCTCCTTTCGACAAGATGGACCACATGATTGGTGAAGAGACGGTGCGAGCGTTAGCGGGCTATCTGCCGATAGCCTTCAAATGGACGCGCTGGGTCATCGGTTGGGCGGGGGCGGCCAACATTCCCACGGCAGCGGGAGTTTCCCGTCGAGCTTGGCGGCGGAATCGATCGCGTTCATCACGGTGCGCTCGTCAAGACCGAAGCGCTTGCTCAGCACCCAATAGCGAACCATCTTTCGGTCCAAGCCCAAATACCCGAGCAGGTTGAAGACCTCCGCAATCGCGAAGTTCCGATTCTCCTGCGCATAGTACGGGTGCCCCTTGTCTCCCCTGTGTTTCGGGGGCGGTTTCAGCTCATCCTTAAAAAACGCGATGGCCCAGTCGGCCAGGTCATCGGGAAACATTTGGCCGGTCCCAAGCAGGCGAACCACAATAAGTTTCAGCGCCTCCCAATAGTCGGGATCGACAACGCTAGCCTCGATCATGTTCCGCAACTTCTCGGCTTGGCGCTCCTCGCCCCACACCGCCTTCATTGCGAACCAGTTGTCCGCTTCCACCGAACCGCGCGTCTTAATAGGGGATAGGTTCCGCCCGTGCAGCCAGTAGCACACGACGTTGGCCGCCTCCTCGGCGGCCTCTACATCACTCAATCCCTCGAACAGGCCAGGGCAAAGCAACGCTTGCTGTTCCTCGGTCGGCAGTTCCCAAACCTTCGATCCCTCGTCGAGCTTGGCGAATGCTGCGTCCCAAGCCTTGCGGCGGTTCCTATCCACGGCGCACCATAGCGATCATCTGGCCCCGCTCCTGGCTCAGATAAGCTGCCCAGTCGTCCATAAGCTTTCGCCGTCGCTCGAACAGGTCCGAACGCGCGTAAGCGCCTTCGACGCCTCCCACGACGTGCGCCAACGCCGCTTCCATGACGGCACGGGGCGCGTTCGTGCATTCCGCCGCCCAGTCCCGGAACGATGAACGGAACCCGTGCGGCACGGCGGCGATGTTGAGCTGTCGCAACAGCTTGGACAGCGTGTTGTCGGACAGCGCTTTTCCTGTCGGTGACGGAAACACCAGGCCCGTCCCGTCCGACAGCACCCGCGCCTTGGCCAGGATCTCGACAGCAGACCCGGATGATGGTACCCGGTGCGGACGCTTGGACTTCATCCGCTCGCCCGGAACCGTCCACTCGCGGGCGTCCATGTCGATTTCATCCCACGTCGCAAGCCGTACCTCGCCAGACCGGCACGCGGTCAGCACTAGAAACTCGAAGGCCAGCTTCACAGCCACCGAAGCGTTCGAGGCACGCACGACCGCGATGGCGCCCGCCACTTCACCATGCGGCAAGGCGCGCATGTGTTGTTTGACCTTGTGGTGCCGTGGCAGTGCCTGGGCGATAGCGTCGCCGGCCGGGTTGTCCTGCCGCAAGCCTTGAGCAACAGCCCACTTCATCACCGCGCCGATGCGCTGGCGCACCCGCCGTGCGGTTTCCGGCTTGTCGGACCAGATCGGCAGCAACACGGCCATCACGTCCGCCGTATTCACCTGGTCGACGCGCTTGTCTCCGATGCGGGGCAACACGTAGTCGCGAAGGGACGCTTCCCACTGCGCCGCGCTCTTGCCGCCCTCCTTCCAGGAAGCGCGGTGCATCTCGATGACCTTCTCGGCGGCTTGCGCGAAGCTCGGCATGTCGGGACGGCGCACCGCCGGATCGCCGCCGGCACGTGCCAGCTTTCGGTTCTCGAATGCCTGTTGGCGTGCTTCAGCCAGCGACACTAGCGGATAGGTCCGCAGCCCCAGGTCCCGGCGCTTGCCGTGAATGACCAGCCGTTGCACCCACTGCTTGCCGCCGTTGAGCAGCACCCGTAGGATCAAGCCGTTCTGATCGTAGTACTTGCCGGGGTTCGTGACCGTCTTGACGAACGCCGCCGACAGTTTCTTGCCGCTTCGAGGCATCGTTTTGTCCCCCTTCTATATCCCACATAGAAAGTGAGACTACCCGAAACGCCTTGAAGCATCAAGGAACCATAAATGACTGACTATCAATACGATATACGATCCTATCGGAACTTCCCGAACCCTGACGAAACCCTATGTCTGCGGACACCCTCTCCGCCTACCACTTGAGCCATTGAGATTACTGCGGGAGTTATCAAGACCGCCGCCTATATCCCTTTTATTCTCAGGACTTTAGCGGTACTCGATGCTGCCCCTGAAGCCAACAGAGACACCACGGTGCGCTCCGGCGCCAGCTTGCGGCGCCGATGTCTCTCGAGCCCCTTGCGGTGGTACGGGTTTTTGGCCGTTGACGGTGCCCATTCAAAGACTAAGCGGTCGGAAACCCTAGACGCTGCCGCTGCGCGGTCCATTCCAGAGGCAGTCGCGTGTCGCGCATGAGCTTGTTGGCGGTTAACTCCAGCGGCGGGCGGCCTTCGAGGATGGCCGCGACGATGTCCGGCGCCAGGAAGCTCAACCGCAGCAGTCGGGTGGCGTAGGAGGCCACCACACCCTCGGCCTCGGCGATCCTTTGGATCGTGAGATCGGGGTTGCGGTCCAGTCGATCACGGATCCCGAAGGCGCGCACGAGCAGCCGCATCAGGCTCGGGTCCGGCCGGGGCTCGTCCCCGGCGCCGGGGACGATCAGCCTCACCGCCATGCCGGCGCGCTGGAGCACGGCGGGGATCTCCAGGGTGATGGTGTCGTGGGTGAGGGTTGATGGCAGCACCGGCCCGCCATCGGGCTCCGAGCACACCGCCTCGGTGACCCGGTCCGCGGCGATCTGGATCTGGATGCTGCCGGACCGGATGATGACGCGCCGCAGGAGGCTCTTGAGATACGCCCTGGCTTGATCCTGTTTCAGGCTCGGCCACCGTTCGGCGAGCTTCTTGGCGCTGGCGATCAAAGCTGCTAGGGCTGCTGCATCGGGGCGGTCGCCTTGCACCACAGCGCTCACCGCTGCCGGATCACCGAGCCATTCCCGCAGACGGGCCACGACGAGACCCTCCAGATCCGCCGCTGGGATGCGCCACCCCTTGCGGTCGGCTTGCTTGCCCTCGATGATCAGGTGGCGGGAGACGTAATAGCGGTAGCGCCGGTTCTTCTTAACCGCATGGGTGGGCGTGAGGCCTTCGCCCTGCTCGTCCACCAGCAGGCCCGTAAGCAGGCTGGGCCGCCGGGAGCCCCGGCGGCGGGTGCCCCGGGTGTTGTCGGTCAGGGTCGCCTGCACCGCATCCCACAGCTCCCGATCGATGATGGCTTCATGTTCGCCGGGATAGGCCTTGTCCTTGTGGACGATCTGTCCCCGGTAGATGCGGTTGCGCAGCAGGTAGTAGAGCGCCCCCCGGTTGATGGGCTTGCCACCGGTGACGCGGCCGTCGCGCAGCACCCGGCGCTTGCTAGTGACGCCCTCGGCCCCGAGCCGCTCACGTAGCTCCCGCACCGATCGGAGCTGACGGTACAGGCGGAAGATATAGCGGACGGTTCCGGCCTCCGGCTCGTTGACAATCAGCTTCCGGTCCTGGACGTCGTAGCCCAGGGGCGGGTTGCCTCCCATCCACAGACCTCTTTTCTTGGAGGCGGCGATCTTGTCGCGAATGCGCTCACCGGTGACCTCGCGCTCGAACTGCGCGAATGACAGCAGCACGTTGAGCGTCAGCCGGCCCATCGAGCTGGTGGTGTTGAACTGCTGGGTTACCGACACGAACGACACCTCGTACCGGTCCAACACCTCCACGATGTGGGCGAAGTCCGATAACGCCCGGGTCAGCCGGTCCACCTTGTACACCACGATGACGTCGATCCGCCCGTCTTGAATATCGGCCAGCAGACGCTGCAACCCTGGCCGATTCATCGTGGCGCCGGATACACCGCCATCGTCATAGTGATTGGGTAGAGCCATCCAGCCTTCGTGCTTCTGGCTCGCGATATAGGCCTCACAAGCTTCACGCTGCGCCTGCAGGGAGTTGAAGGCTTGATCCAGCCCATGCTCGTGGGACTTGCGGGTGTAGATACCGCAGCGCACGCGCCAGTTGCCGTTGCGGCAGGCAGGAGCAGTCGCCTCGTTCAAGGCGAGCCCTTGGCGCGCGGCGCTCCCTGAACGCCGAAGAAGCGGGGGCCGGACCAATGGGCGCCGGTGATACGCCGGGCGATACTGCTCAAGGAGCGATACAGCTTACCGGTGTACTCGAAGCCAGTTTCGGTGACGGTGACCACGTAGGTTCGACCGCGCCACTGCCGCACCAGCCGCGCGCCAGGGCGCAGCCGCGGACCCCTCCCGGGGGCCACACGGCCGGTCTGGGCGAAGGTCTTGGCCAGTGTCCGAAGGCGGCGCTGGGTGGCCTTGCTCAAGCCACCGTGGGCGTTTTCCTGCAGCTTGTAGGCGATGCCCCGGATCAGCAGATCGCGGCTGAGCCGCCGGGGCGGGAGTGTCTGGTAAAGACGCCACCATTCATCACGCAGCGTGGGCAGCTGTATCGCCCCAAGCGCCGCGATCCGCTCCTGAAGGGCGGCCATCTCATCGGCCCCGCGTGGGGCCATGCCGGGTTGGGTTTTCGTGCACATATGTTCGGTCCGGAACCGTCGGCCGAAGGCACCCACAGTGACGCTCGTTTGCCGGCACAAGTCCAGTCCAAGGCCGTGGTCTTGGCGACCGGAGTCTCATCGGTACGCCACGAGCTGGCCGCCGCGGCGGGCGGTACTTGCGCTCTGCTCTACGTTGCGGCTGTCGCTCTATACAGAGGTGGACCCCGAAATTCGGACAGCTTGCTAAGGTGGAATCCAGACCAAGGAGAAGGAGTCTGGAATGCCACGGAAGAGACGAAGTTATCCTGCTGAGCTGAAGGCGAAGGTCGCTTTGGAGGCGCTTCGGGAGGAAGCGACGATGGCGGAGCTGGCAGCCCGCTACGATGTGCATCCGAACCTGATCGCCAACTGGAAGAAGAAGGCTCGGCAGAAGGTACTGGCCCGGCTTCTCGGGCAAGCAAGAGCGGGATGAGGTCTCTCGGGAGGCGGAGATCAAGGAGCTGCGGGCGAAGATCGGAGAGCTCGCGAGGGCGATCGGGCGAAATGCCAAGCAAATCAACAAGCTCGCGGACGAGAACGACGGCCACCGACGACCGTAAAGACCCCTCCTGCGACCCACGAGCCCCCACGCCGCGCCACTGGCATCCTCGCATCGACGGAACTCTTCGAGTACTTGTCGGATCAGCGCCTCCTGGCACCGACTGTACGTTAGGATGGCCATTCGATTTATCGATCAATCATGGTTCACTGGAAACAGAGGCGAAGCATTCTGGAAACTCACGAGCGTGGACTAGGGGCACTGATTGGCTTGCTGGCGGTTGCCAGCCTGTGCATTGGGGTGGGCGAAGCCCACGCGCAGTCCGTCTTCTTTGTGCGCCTGGCTCCCGAGGTAAGCCGGATTACGGTCGAACACACCAAGGAAGTAACCATCCAGGGAGGATCGAGTTCAAGCACATCGTCCTCTTCGGGCATCGCCCTCGCCGGCAACCTCTCGGTCGGGCTACTCTTGGAGCTCCCGGGGAACTGGCTCGTGGGCGGCGAGGTCGAGAGTGCCGTCTCCAGCCGACGCAAGCTTGAGGGCGCGATTTCTCCGACCCCGAACGGGAACGTTCACGATGTATGGCCCGGCCAGTGGGACTTCAGCGACCTGTACGGGGCGGGTGGCAACATCCTATTCGGGCGCGGGCTAGGGGACGGCCGCTCGCGGGTCTACCTCTTCGGTGGAATCCGTCGAATGTGGACCGAGTTCGCTTCCGGAGCGACGAATCCCGAGACCGGAACGGCCAGTGAAGACCGCGAGCGCCTCGCAAGATGGCCGTGGGCGATCGGCGTGGGTACGACGCTACACCTGAAGTGGCCGCTGGACTTCCGGGTCCGCTACTCGCGCTCGCTCACCGACTGGATAGTCGTCGATGAGGGGGCGCGGCTCGACTACAGGTACGCGGCGGACGGCGTTGTGTCTTTCTCTCTAGGGGTCCACGTCTTCGACTGACCACCCCGCCCCGATCCTGGGTAGGCCTCTCCTCTGGAGGCGGATCTTCCTCTGGAGGCGGATCTTGAACGCGGATCGGCGAGGGTGGTTAACGCCGCCACTCTGGAACAGATCGTCATCTCAAGCGCTCGGTCTATGGGGCCATCACCTAGCAGGCGATCGCCGTTAGGCAAGACACGCGAGGCGCGCCGTTTCTAGTCACCGGCATTCAACTGACTCCAGGACCTCCACCGGACCGGCGTTCTCCTTGCTCACGCGCTCGTGCAGAAGAGCCATGCCCTCGTTGACGAGCGCCTCGATAGTGCTCACCGACCAGGACCGCGTGTTGATCAACGCCTCTAGGCCGGGTCCATTTGTGCGGGGAGTGTCTTTTCCCCGTTTCTCCGTCCTCGCCGTCGCCGCTGCCACATCGACTATATCGATCCGGCGGCGTGCCTTTACCCGGCGATTCCGCGAGCCGTGCGCAGCAGGGCCAGCGCGTAGACGATCCCGATCGCCGGAACCACCGAAAATGTCAGCGCAAGCTCCCAATCTCCCCGCACTCTGCCCGCGGCCATCAGCTGCGCAACGCCTAGGTCGGCGATCACGTTCGCCATCAGGAGCGCCACTAGGGCGAGGATCGTCGTCGTGGTGAGGCGGGGCCGCAACACAAGCAGAAGCACTCCCGCAGCGCCAAGAGGGTGAAGGAGGATCAGCAGCAACCGTTGCCAAACGTCTCCACCGTTCGCGAATGTTCCAACCAGGGCCGTGAATCCTGTGAACACCGCGTGAATCACGGCGAGCACCGTCACTAAAATCCGGAAGCTGGTCATGGAGATATCGTAGGCCCCTGCTGGGGATCTATCCAGATCCTCTGGCCGAGCCGTACCGACTTGTCGTCGCCCTCTGCAGCCCGTGCCACGAACGAAGCATTGCTCCGCTCCATACCGGCCCGCTTGAGTCGCGCGCTGACGCTGTTGAACTGGACCGCGCATCTGATCCCGGCATCAGTCTCGGACCACATCATCTACGCCGCCGACCGGCAACGAGGCGCGAGGGCCTACTGAGTAGGAAAGCCGTGCACCTCAGGCCGGTGCCGGAGCTCAGCGACAACGGCATCGCACAACACCGGATATCTCCTCTGCGCTCAGGCAGTCCCGCCAGCTCGGCGGCCCGCTTGATGCCATGGTGCGAGCCGCGCACCCATGGGCCAAGCCCGGCGAGCCGCCGGCATCCACGAAGAACACCCGCAACACCTTGCCTGCGTGCTCCGCGTATAGCGCCACGAACAGCGCCCCATCGCGGGCGCCGAAGTTCGCTTCTAGGGACCGCGTCGTCCTGCAGCCGCTCGCCGTTGTCCGCCACCGCCGCGTACTTGATGGAGCGCACGTCAGGGCCGATGCGCCACTCCAAGACGGGTCAAGAGGCGGCCGGAGACCGCAGGGGATCTTCCCGGGCGGTGCGTTGCCAGGGGCGGTGCCGTTTCGCGCCGCCGGCTTCATCGGCATATACTCTGGCAACGAGAATCAGCTCTCGAGCGACGACAGGAACACGCTTGTGCGCTACGAAAGCGAGATGATCGAGCCGATCAAGGCCTGTCTAGCTGGGCTGTGGGCAGACAGCATCGTGGTCGAGGAGCTTGGCGTCGGCTACGGCGTGGCCGATGTCGTTGCCGCCCGGCCTTGCGACGATGGAGTCCGCCAGCGGCTCCGCCAGCGTCAGACCACGACCCTGCCCCGCCGGGCCGAGGTCCAGGTCGTCCACGCGCTACGGAAGTTCGAGGGGGCGACCTTCGACCGGCTTCTCGAACACACCGGTATCTCGGCCAGGCGCCTCCGCTACGACGTGCTGCGCTTCTTACTCGCCGAGAACTTCGTCGAGAGGACCGACGACGACACCTTCCAGCTCCTCGGCGAGTACAGACCCGTGGCCGAGGAGATCTGGGCCGTTGAGGCCAAGATGAAGAACTGGTTCGAGGGACTGTGCCAGGCCAAGCGCTACCAGCACTTCGCCCACAAGACTTACTTGGCCATCGCCGCGCGGCATCGAGCTCGCGTGCGCGACGAGATCCTCCGCAAGCACAACGTCGGACTGATGACCGTCTCCCACGACGCGGCCGAGATCGTGTTCCACCCGCGCCGCCGCAAGCCGCGCAGCGAAGAGATGTTCCTAATGACCAACGAGCGAATCTGGCAGCAGATCCACGCCACTGGCTTACGCTGCTAGAGCCGCTTGGCCACTTCGGGAAAGACCTCGAGCCAGGTCTTGAAATGCTGGTTGGGGATGGCGACACCCAGCTTGTGCCGGATCTCGGTCGTCAACTTCAGCGCCTGCTCTGTCTTGTCTAGGAAATCGCCGAGCCGCGCGCCGTCGTTCGTGGCGTTGATGGCCTCCATCTCCTGGACGCCGGCGGTAGAGGAAATGCGGCTTGGCGGCCCTGCTCAAGGTCACCTCGTCCACACGGCCACCGCAGTATGGACAGCCACAGACGAGCCTCGCGTACTGACCTGAGCTCAGCACATCGATCGCGGCGCCGATCTGGACGTTCGACAGCAACTCCGGCAGGTAGTACTTGAGCTGCATCGTGTACCCGGTCGGACGATCTTCCAGCAGCGTCTTCTCCGAAAAGAAGCTCAGCGATGCGATTCCAGTAGTGAAGGCGTCGATGCCGAGCGACACCACGCCGAGGCCTAGGTTGCCCACCCGGCAGGCGATCAGGGGCCTTCCCAGCGCTCTGAAGTCCACGAGCATGTTCAGGTACCCGTACAGCTGACCCGGCACGCTCGTCTGCTCCTGCACGAGGTCGATGTAGAACAGATAACCGTCTACCGGATGTTTCGAGTACCGATTGACCAAGTGCCGTCGGTTCTCCTTGTCCGTAAGGTCCTCGAGGTTCGTGCAGACCGCCGCGAACAGCCGCTCCTCGCGCCCCTTCGACGATAGGTACTCACGAGCCTCCGAGATCAGTTTCAGGTCGATCTCCATCCACTCCGAGGTCAGCGTCTTGCTGAAGTGAAACGGAGCGACCAGGTACCTGCATCGATGCTGGATCTGCCAGTTCAGCACCTCCCTGACATACCTGCGGATGTCGGCGATCGAGCGCAGCTTCGCCGGCGTCAGCCTACTCATCTTGTCCAGCACGTACGGCAGCTCCCGCAGGCCCTTCGTCTCGCTGAATTTCGAGTACGTCAGGCGGTTCGTGCTCGGATCGAAGAGATACGGCACGCCGTGGTCACGCAGCACCTCCAGCTGCCCTCGGTACCGTGGGATGTAGTTGGCCTGGAAGACCACCCCGTCGATTGTGTGGTCCGACAGGAACCGTTCGGTCACGCTCTTCTCGTTGTGCAGCAGTCGGATGAAGCACATCCGCTTGCCGAAGCTCCACGCCTCGGCCTCCGGTGCCGGAGCTTCATCCGCCCGGTAGAAGGGCGTACGCTCCAGCAACTCCGCCACCTCCGCCGCGTTGGACGGCCGGAGGAAGGGCTCCTTCTCGAGAAGCCGCAGTACCAAGTTCTCCAGGCGGTTAGACAAATCCGGGTTGTGGAGCGTCGGCCGTTCCGGCGGATACTGCGTGACAGCATGCATCAGCTGCATGATGTTCCCCGCAGGAAACGGGAAGTGGCCAGTCAGAAGCTGGTACAGCAGCACGCCGAATGAGAACAGATCACTGCGGTGGTCGATCTCTCGGTCGAGCATCTCCTCGGGCGACATGTACAGTGGCGTGCCAAGGGTCTCGCCCGTCATCGTCAACGTCGTGTAGTCGATCATCTTCACGAGGCCGAAGTCGCCGATCTTCACCGCGCCGTCCTTCGCGACGAATATGTTTGCCGGCTTGAGGTCTCGGTGGACGATGTTGCACTCGTGGATGTCGGCCAGACCAGCGAGTACCTGTCCCAGCACGGCGCGGATCTCCGCCTCGGGACGGGGAGGGCTCTCGCGGCGCAGCAGCCGGTCGAAGTCGGTGCCCTCGACGAAGCTCATGACGATGTAGTAGGTTTCGCGGCCGTCGTCGTCAAAGACTCCATGGTCATAGTACGCGACGACGTACTCGCTCTCGATCTTCTGCAGGGCCCGGCACTCGCGCTGGAAACGCTCGCGGTCGACTTCGGTGCGTATCGCCTCGGGCTTGAGCACCTTCATCGCGTAGACGTTGCCGCCCTTCGTCACCCGATAGGTCCGCCCGAAAGCGCCTGAGCCAAGTGAGCCTTGGATTTCGTAGCCGTCGATCGTGTCCGGCATGGTTGCAGCTCCGGTTCTCTTCCTAGCCAATGATAATCCTAGAGTTGTCCGTCGTCGCTCGTCGATGCCCGTCGGCGACCCCTCGAGCCTCGAATCGAGATCGAGGTTGTCCGATTCGAGGGCGAGCACCTCGCCGATCCGCCAGCCCGTCCAGAAGGCGACGCGAATGGCAGCGCAGGCGCCAGGGCTGGCGCCCTCGGCCAGGTCGAAGGCGTGCTGTAGGACGGTCAGGGTGCGGTTCGCCACGTACGGAGTCGCCGCATTCGCCGGTGCATTCGCTCCAGGTCCGCCATGGCTATCTCGGCCACGCGCTTCTTCCCCAGAGTAGGCACAACATGGCAGCGGATCAGGCTGTCGTAGCTCCGTAAGGTCGACGCCTTCGGCGGCCGTTTCTTGTTCTGGAGGTAGTCATCGAGGAAGCGGTCCATCAGGTCGGCGACGGTGACCGTGCCCCGGATCAGCAGATCGCGGCCGAGCCGCCGGGGCGGGGGTGTCTGGTAAAGACGCCACCATTCATCACGCAGCGTGGGCAGCTGTATCGCCCCAAGCGCCGCGATCCGCTCCTGAAGGGCGGCCATCTCATCGGCCCCGCGCGATCCTCGCCTCGTCGGAAGGCGCTGAACTTCACGAAATCAGATACCACGGGCTCGCCACGCGACCGAACAGCGAACGGCTGACAGACTACGTGCAGTCTCCCGGAGATTGGTCAGTCGAAGCCGAGTTCGGTGTCACCAAGGCGGCGGGAGTGTTCCCCGGCCTCTGCTCCGTTGTGGGCGACGGCCCGCTTGAGGAGAACGTAGCTGTTCGATTTCAAGAAATGGTCGGCCGAATACCCGACCTGATGCCGTTGCACTATCGTCACTATGGCGCGAAGCCACCCATGATAAAGCTGCGCCACGAGCCGCGGCCAACGGACGCGGGCCACCTGCTGATCATCACGGCCTGCGGACTTCCGCACGCGGAGATAGCCGAGCACTTGCCTGCCCTTGCCGACGGCTTTGAAGAAACCGCCGATGGCTCACAAACGGCGTTTCTTCGCTCGGAGCCTGGGCCTGACCTGCCGCCGAACCTGTCGATCACGCGGCACGCGATCGACAGCCGGTATTTCTTGGTCGAACGGCATGAATGCGGAATCGTATCCTCAACCGCTGTCCTCTATGCCGGCCTTTACATCCTCGGGAATCTCGTCCGCTACAAGCCCGCGTTCTGGATGGACGTGATCGAGGGCCGCGGGTCTGGCAGCTCTGCGATCGTCGACGCTTTCTGTAACGTGGCCACGCGTCGTTTCACCAACGACGTACTGGAGCTCATATGGAGAGAGCGGTTCACTTATGGGACGCCTGGATACTTGGCGTGACGTCGCCTAGCCAGCGCTCGCAGCGGACGGTCCGCCGCGCGGCCCGCAGCTGAGACCCCATACTGCTAGCCGGACCAACGGGCATGCCGATTCAGAACGTCGGTACTCTTCTCGAAAACCTGGTTGTAGCTGAGACGGCTGCGCTGCTTCTGGATCGGATTGAGCCCGGCGAGAGTCTCGGTTTCGCAACGGCTTTCGCGATGCCCGCTCTTTCGGAGTGGCGCCCCCATCCGCAGTCTGTCGGGATCTCGTCGGGCGCGCTCCAGCAGATTGCTGACAGCAGCGGAGGAGGCGACTTCGTCGATGTCATCAGACGCTGTCTGAGGCATCGGCCCGACTGCGGGGCGAACGGGGCTCTAATCGTGAGCTTGCTAGCGACTTTGCGGCAGGCGAAATTGCATCTCTGGGCGAACGACGTCGATCCTGGTCACTACGGCGACGCCATTCCGTCCCTGCGTGGTATCGAGCAGGTGGTCCAAGAAATTCTCCCTGGGTTGATCCCGTCGATAGCCATCCACGTCTGCGACGTTGAATACCCCGAGTCGCTCGACCACGTACGGGCCACAATGGCCGGGTGGAAGAACGTCGGTGCCGTAATAGGCTTCCTCGATCCGTTGCGGTATGTGTGCGACCAGAAACCCGGTCCAGCCCTCGCGGGCGTTTCTGCGGGGAGAGTCCTGCTGTGGTCCCAAAGCCGATGCGCCCAGGTCCTGCGTACCGCCGAACTCGCGGTCCGGAAGCATCCGCGGACCTGAGCCTGGCACGGGCTGGCTTAGAGATCGGCCGCAAGTGCCGTCGGCTCGCCCTCTCTCAGGTCGCCAGGCCGATGGCGGAGAGCCGACCCGAGATCTCCCGCAAGCGCAGCCACTGCTGGTAGTAGAAGGGAAGCAACATGACCGATTCGACGAACTGGAAGACGTACATCACGACGGCGAAGACCATTCCGTATTCGAAGGTCTGGTCCGCTGCCTCTCCGATGGTGAACACCAGCAAGCCGATCATGAACAGCCACACGATCCCGAAGTTGGCGGCTTCCAGATCCGAGAGCCTGATGTTCCAGCGCATCATGTCGCGAAGGTGTAAGCCGACACGGACGGCGTCACCGCTGGCGACGGCGTCGACTTGCCGTTCGTGCTCGTCGTTGAGCCCTTCGTTGTAGCGCGTGGTCAGCCCTCCGGTCAGCGCGTACAGGGCAATCGTGGCGCCTGTGACGGCTAGGCAGGCGAGGAAGACCGGAAAGTTCAGGGCCGACAGGATGAGGATCGTCCCGGCGAGTCCGACGAGGCTGGTGATGAGCCCGGGCAGAGAGTTCTCGAAGAACTCGACGATCTCCCGCAGCATCCCTAGACGCGCCGTCGTTGTCGATGTCCCGGTCTCGGGATGCTGCTCGAGAAGCTCCTCCCCCAGCCGCGCGTAGATCCGGGCGTATGCCCTGCTGTCGACGATCCGCCGGGCGATCCCGATCCCCATGGCGACGATACCGAGCCCGGCCAACTGGTAGAGCCCGCGCGGCGAATCTGTCAGGACCCCGTCGATGGCCCGGCCGATGGCCAGCGGGAACAGGGTCCATCCCGCGGCTTCCAACACGACCAGCGACAGGGTGAGCGCGAAACGACCCGCGAAGCGCTTCAGCAGCGTGTGCACAGGCGAGACCCCCGACGATGATGCGGCCTCCTACCATTGTGGCTGCGTCCGTCTAGGTCGTGGACGACCTCCACCCGGACAAAAGCAGGAAGCTGACACGCTGCCAGCGCTCAAGGAGCGTGAGTGCCAGCGGACAGTCCATCCGCCAGTGTATGCGCGGAATCCCGCTAGTGCCATGGGTTAGAGCTTCCCGGCTGGTGGCTTCCCCCATCCCGCCTGCCGTCCCGCTGGCGATGCCCTCAAGGGACCACCACCCGCCCTCCGAGCCCCCCTAGGGGCCGGCCGGGGACCCGCCACAATCCAGTACCCGTACCCCAGGGATTACTATTGAGAAAATGACCTCGAGCTGGCCAGTATATTTTCTCCCGAGCTGCAGGTTCTCGAACGACGCCGGTCCCGGAGTGGGACAGGCAGCGCGTACGAATGATGCTAGAGGCGGGCAACCGAGGTGACGCCGTGGGGACAACGACGTTGGTCGCTACGGCGTCGGACCGATCTGTACCTAATCCGCTGAGGAGGGGAGCCCATGCGAGCGGTTTCAGGACTTCGTGAAAGCTTGATCGCCACCCTTGTGATGGCGGTCACCAGCACCGCGGCAGATGCCTTCTGGGCCGCAGCCATCTCCGAGCACCGCATGTTGTACGGCTTAACGCACGGAGCTCTGCTGCTCGCCGTAATGGGCGCCGTGACCGCGTGCGCAACCGGCTGTCGACGGACCGGTTTCGCGGCCCTCGCGGGCCTATTGATCGGCGTGCTCGCGGCGGCGGCATTTTATCTCCTGTCCCCGCTTGTCGGTTTCGTTACCGCCATGGTGATCGCCTGGATGGGACTGTGGATCGCCTTCGCGTTCGTGGGCAACGGCGTCGCGCGCGATAGCGAGAGCGCATCACGCACGGTCACGCGCGGGGCCATCGCCGCGGTGGTCGCGAGTTTGGCATTCTGGATGATCTCCGACATCTGGTTGGGCGCCCATGACCCGGGGCCGTTGTACTGGCGTAACCTCGTGAGCTGGTGTGTGGCGTTCTTCCCGGGCTTCGCGGCCTTGCTGCTGCAGCGCACCGGCAATCGGTAGGGACCATGATCGGCGGCGGCGCGTCGCGACCGTTGCGGGTAGAACCGACAAATCGGCCACGCGCAAGTGGCATTCGAGTGGCCTTCAACGTCGCATTCGGACTCCTGCGCGAACCCTTCCGAGTCAACCTCTCAACTTTTCCCGAACCTGGGTTTAGGGAGCTTGTCCCAGTCCGAGCGGGAACTTGTTTTCGGTCGGCGCTCCTGGCTCGCCTCACCAATAGCCATCAAGCCTACGGTGCGTGCGCTCAGCTGGCTCGCTATCTATCACCCGCGCGGCGTGGATCGGCACCCCGATGTCCTGGAACACGAAGCGCCGCAGGTTGGAGTCGTGCCTCGCCACGGTCCAGGATCGAGTTCGCCGTGCGTATCTTCTCCGCCTAGGCGCTCGAGGACGCGCTAGTCCAGCGCCATCGGCACTAGCACCCCGAGTGTGACCCGGCTCGGGGAGCCCAGCCCGGGCCCATCTTTGGGCGCTCGGGCGTTGCAGCGCGTGGGGATTCCGGCGGACGAACTCCCCATCTTTGGGTGCTTGTGCCCCACCTTGGGGATCCCACTGGCCGTGGACCGAACGCGTTTCGTCGCGAAGAGTCCGACTGTAACCCGTACACCGCGCGCCGTACCGGCGGGGCATAGGCCCACTGAAATCGGCCTGAAACGACGTATCCGGCAGGGGCGGTTGGTATCTGGTTGGTATTAACGGCTTCGGCAGAGCACCGCGTGAACGACTACCCGCGCGACTGGCCGGCGATCGCGCGCCGCGTGAAGCAGGCGTCGTTCTGGCACTGCATCCGCTGTGACCACCGCCACGACCCGGACGCCGGCTACTGCTTGACCGTGCGGTGGAACCTCGTGGCACTCTGCCAGCGCTGCTAACTCCAGGTGCAGCACAAGGTCGTGCTCGAGCAGCCGGACCTGTTCGAGCACTCAAGGTGGTTCAAACCGTACGTCGCTGGCTGGTACGCGTGGTCGTACCTCGGGGAGGACCTAACCCGCGCTGAGGTCGAGGAGCGCCTCGAAGAGCTGCTGGCGCTGGAGCGCATCGCGTGATCCGTCTGACACACATCGACGGCAAGCTTCCCAAACTGGCGTTGATGCGGCACCCTTGCGCCCCAGGATCTCGCGCAGCCCCGATGCGCTCGTGGGATCTGCCTGACGACTCTTGTGCTCATAGTACCTGGACGAGGTGGATCGGCACCTGCGCGCAGATCGGCTCAACCGAGTAGCCGTCACGATGCTCCTCGATGAACCGCACCATCAGCTGCAAGACGATCATGCTCGCCTGGCCGGCCACGATCTCAAGCCGGGTGGCACGAGCCGCGCGCATGGGGCGGCCCGAAGGCGGTGCGCGCCGAGCTCGAGGTCACCGCGACCTCTGGGCCCGCGCACTCGAACTGCCGCGCCAGCGGACCGTTTCCGACACGCGCCATTTCAACGCGGAGTCCTCGACGCCTTCCGCGAGCCCGGCATCGACACGTCGTCGTGATGGGAATCGAGCCAATGGGGCAAGACGAGCATCGTGCTCAACCCGGTGGCGTACCACGTGGCACACGACGCATACCCGCTCCAGGTAGTGAACGCGGCGCGCTGTGGGCGAGCCTGAGGGCCGATCAAGGCGCTGTTGTTGAACCCGGCTGCGTTCCGCTTCGCCGGCCTCAACGTCCTCTTGTCAGCACCGAGTTACTGAGATACGACGTGGTACTAACCGCGGGGTCAGGTCACTGTCGCTGGCTAGATAGGGTGAGAACGATATGCGAACCATACGAATTGTCGTGTCAATGATGGTGCTTTCTGTCGGGTGTCAGCAGGCTCCGTTGGCTGAGTTGCAAGAGGATGCTCAGGAGATACTTGATGAAGCGCGGACGAGGGCAAGCGAATTGCGTGACCTGTCGGCAGAGGAGCTCCAGGACCTCTGGGCCATCGAGTACACGTCACTCAAGGTAGCAAACGCTGATCTGGAGGACTTGGATAGACGGCTCAATGACATGGGGCTGGAGCGCTGGAATTGCTATCACGTGAGCGACAACGAGCAAGGACGAGTCTTCTATTTCAAGAGACGGAAGTCGAACGCGGTTGCCCACCTGACCAATCTGCTGAGGGCAGGTGCGATCGCGTTCTAGAGCGAACGCACGGCCCACGGCGGTGGTTTCGGACCCGCGGCGTGCCGGCGGTTGGACTGCGGTTCATCGACCAGGGCGCTCTTGGAGGAGATCGTAAGTTCTTGAGCGCGGGCAGCGCGCCGAATTCTTGTCTTGTCCGGGTGGAGATTCTCCACGACCTCGACAGACGCAGCCATAATGGGGGAGGATCCCGCATCACCGCACGAGGTTTTTGCCTGTGTATACGCTGCTGAGGTGCCTTGCGGGCCGTTTTGCGCTTACCCTGCCTCTGGTCGGCCGCTGGCCGGCGTCTCCGCACACCTGCGTATGCCTGTTCAACCGGGGGCATCGAAAGTCAGGGCCGCGCCAGTCAGACGCTCTCGACGCGCGGAGCTTCGAGGGGCGCAGCGCACGTGATGATTATGCAGCGGCTCCACGAGGACAACCCGACAGCCCACGTGCTCAACAAGGGCGGCTGGTACCACCTGCGCTTCAGATGGAGTTCGAGCCACCGAACCGGCATCAGCGCCGCTCCGAAAGACAGGGTCAATGGACGGCAGCCTTTCCCGGAGCCTAGACGGATCTGAGGCGATGACTTCTAGCTTCGCGTGGCTGGATTATTCGGAACAGGAGCGACGCCGCGCGCTCGACGTCATCTCGCTGTTCCAGGTACGTGACACGCGCGACGAGCTCGGCCTGGCAGGGGTTCGGGACCCGTTGGCCGAGTTGCTGTTCCCTGGCACGACGACGATCCAGACCCGCGCCCGGTACTTCCTTTTCATCCCCTGGATGTGTCGTGACTTCGAGCGGCGAGCGGTGCGGAGCTCACGCATCGGGATTCGCTTCCGCCGCGCCGAAGGACGTCTGATCAAGCACCTCTCTGAGAGCGACGACGTCAAAGGTGTCATCGGCGGCGAGGCAGGAGCAGCCGTGAAGCGGATGCCTAGCAGCGTCTACTGGGCGGGGCTTCGGCGTTGGGGGATTCTGCAGTTTCAGGGATCCCAGGCTCAATACCACCGCAGCCTCGACGAGTTCTATGTTCGACTCAAGGGTCGTCAAGCGCGGGATCGTGAAAACGAAGCTTCAAGCCCGGAGCCCACCAACTGGCATCCACACATCCCTGACCCGCCAGCCGGTTTTCCGGAGGGCGCCGAGCTTAGGCTCCGATTCAGTGAGGCCGAGTATCTGCGGGAGCGCATCCTGAGCGCAGCACTCCTGCACGCTCTTGGCCCACCTCGTGGACCAGGTGCAAGAGCCCTGGGATCGCGTGGGCTTTGCCTGGGAGCACGTGGCAGCGGCGGAGTTCCCAACGCGCCTCCGTCGGCAGCTGACACACGCGCGGATCTTCTCGGAGGTCATGCACGGAGCCAGCCTGCTGTACAACCTGATGCTGGCCGAAGCGCGCGGGCATGAGGACTGGATCGACACCTATACGAGCTCGTTGGAGCAATGGGCGGTTGAAGAAGCGAAACGTGCCGAGCGGCTCGCCGCCTGGGATCTCAGCGCATTCTGGGATCTTGTTTCGGGAGGCGGTCGGCCCCCTACTCTGACGACGCGGCGCTTTGTCGAGGGTTGGGCCTGACCTGACCCCCCAAAACGGATCCAGAGGTAATCTCACGATCTGGGTCGAAAAGGGGAGGTCAGAATGCCGACGAAGAGGCACAGCGCCGAGCAGATCGTACGCAAGCTCCGGGAGGCTGAAGTGGAGCAGGCGCAAGGCGGGACGGTCAAGGATGCCTGCCGCAAGCTAGCGATCACCGAGCACACCTACTATCGGTGGCGGCGGGAGTACGGGGGGCTGAAGGTCAACCAGGCCAGAAGGCTCAAGCAGCTGGAGAAAGAAAACGCCCGGCTCAAGAAACTGGTGGCGGAGAAAGAGCTCGACCTGTCGATCCTGAAGGAAGTCGCGGAGGGAAACTTCTGAGCCCAGCTCGACGGCGCGAGGCGGTGGCGCATGTACAGGGGCGGCTGGGCGTCTCCGAGAGGCGGGCGTGCCGGGTACTGAAACAACCACGCACGACACACAGGTACATGCCAAGAGAACCGGGCGATGAGCAGATGTTGACGGAGCGGATCGTGGATCTAGCCCGACAATACGGGCGCTACGGGTATCGGCGAGTGACGGCGTTGTTGCGTATGGAGGGCTGGTGGGTGAACCACAAACGAGTGCAGCGTATCTGGAGGCGTGAGGGGCTGAAAGTACCGACAAAGCAGCCCAAACGAGCCCGGCTGTGGCTCAGCGATGGCTCGTGCATCCGGCTGCGACCACAGCGCAAAGATCACGTCTGGGCGTATGACTTCGTTCATCACCGGACGCACGAGGGTCGGGCTATGAGGCTGCTGACGATCGTCGATGAGTACACACGAGAAAGCCTGGCGATCGACGTGGCACGGAAGCTCAACTGTGAGGACGTGCTCGAGCGGCTCGGGTGGTTGTTCGTGCACCGGGGCATACCTGAGCACATCCGGTCCGATAACGGACCGGAGTTCACCGCCGAGGCGGTTCGCGACTGGCTCGGTAGGCTCGGTGTGGGCACGCTGTTCATCGAGCCGGGCTCGCCGTGGGAGAACGGCTACGTGGAGAGCTTCAACGGCAAGCTCCGAGACGAGCTGCTCAACGGCGAGATCTTCTACACGCTCAAGGAGGCAAAGGTTCTGATCGAGAGATGGAGGCAGCAGTACAACCGCATGCGACCGCACAGCTCGTTGGGCTACCGACCACCGGCCCCGGAGGCGCTGTTGTTGAAGCCGGCTACGCTCCGCTTCGCCGGCCTCAACAACCCCTTGTCAGCACCGAGTTACTGAGATAAGACGTGGTACTAACCGTGGGGTCAGGTCATCCGCCCGGAAATCTCTGACGCACTGGCCTTGCGGACGCCAAGGCGAGGATCGGTATCCGATACGAGTCCAATCTCGTCAAACTCGATCTTGACCCATGGCGGATTCCCAAGAGTCAGGTCAAAGCCCCCCCTTCCGCGAATGCCTCTGCGAAGCGCAATTGCCAATGGTGGAAGCGGAGTCGGTCCGCAATGACCTGCGTGGTGCATAGGCTGGTGTCCCCTTCGAGCACTGCGTCCATGTCCGCTAGCCCGCACTCTTCGAGGTAATTCGCCCGACGGTCGCGGAAGACGTCCGACAACGCCCGCAGCCGTCTCAGTCGTTCGGCCCCGTCCCCACCTAACGACGCGATTTCCCTTTCCACATTCCGGCTCGCCGCGGCCTCGCCCTGCGCCGCGGGTGCCAGAGCAGCGAAGAGATTGCCCTGCTCGTAGACTGGTTCGTGCGTGATCTGTCCCTTCAGAATCACCTCCAGCTGGGCAAGCCAGGTGGCGCGGTCGGGCAGGACGCTCGCTTCTTCGATGGGCCAGAACCAGAGCGCACACCAGGCGTCCATCGCGACCTTGAGGCGGCGGTAGGCTGAACTGCGATGCTCCAGGGACGCTGCCACTTCTTCCTGATCGCGCACAAGGAGGCGGGCCTGCTCGGCGCTCGGGGGCTCGCCCCAGACGGGGATGCGGTCGCTCGTCTCCCGAGTGGCCAGCATCCGTTCGCGCACCACCTGGGCGAAGAGGCGATCCACCGCATCGGAGATCTGCTCGAGGCGTTCCGCGTCCTTCTTGTTGAAGGGCTTGCAAAACTCCTTGCGCCACTCCTTGATGTGCTTCACAGACTCGGGCGCGAGCCGCTTGATGACATCGTCCCTGTCGAAGGCAGCCATGCCCTCGGCCGGGAGCAGAAAATGGTAGATGGTGCCCTTCGGGCGCGGGGGCGCGGTCCAGTGCTCCCAATCTTCCCCTTCGGTCGAGGCGGGCCTGCCACCTGCTTCGGGGCGAGCTCCCCTGCTCGAACCATGATGGAGCGGTACGGGTTCGGGAACGAGGCCGAGCCAATTGGGGTTGTCTCTCTTGTTGGGACGCGTGACATCATCCGTCCTGAAGACCTCGCGGCGGGCGCCCACCAGGCTGTTGCCGGTGGCGAGGCGCAGGCCGAACCAGGGGCACTTGCCCTCCTCGCGGAGGGTGGCGAGCCAGAGGGAGACCTTGGCGAGCTCGACGGCGGTGGGGTTCAGGTCCACGCCGTAGCAGTTGTTGGTGGCGAGGCGAGCCTTCGCCCGGCGCTTCTCGCGCTGGTAGTTCTCGGGCGGGATGGTCTCGCCCAGCTCCTCCTGGCGGGCATCGAGATAGGCGTCGGCCAGCTGGTCCACAGCCTCGATGAGGAAGGCACTCGAGCCCATGGCAGGCTCGCAGATGGTGAGGGCGAGGATCTCGTCGGCGGTTTTCTTGGGAGTGGGCTTTGCACCTTCTTCGCCTTCCTCCCAGAGCAACTCCTTGAGAGCGTACTTGACGAGGCACCGGGTCAGGACTTCCGGCGTGTAGTAGCTGGCCGACTTCTCGCGATTGCGGCCGGCGAGGCGGAAGATGAAGTCGCCTCTCAGGTGCACGACCTTCTTGTCGTTCTCGTCCTTGACGATCTCGCCTTCGTTGTAGCCGCCGATGCGTCTTGCCGGCACGAAGTAGGTCTTGAGCGCCTCGCGTTCGGCAGCGGGCTTGCCTGAGAGCCGCTTGCAGTCTTTCTCGGCAGCCACCTCGTAGAGGTGTTCGGTGGCGAAGAAACCGGTGTAGGAGAGGAGGCCCTCGTAGACGGCGCCAAGTTGGTTGATGCCGAGCTGCGCGTAGGAGATGCGGCCACGGGCTTTCCTCCTCTTCTGGGCTGAGAGGGAGAGGAGTTGAAGAGCTTCCTGGAGAACGTGGTTGCGGAACTTGACGCCCTTGAGAATCTCGAGGCGGTCATCGTCGAACAGCGGGCTGTTCAGGGCGTCGATCTCCATGGAGTTATGGGACGTGCCCTCGTAGAGATGCCCGTCCTCCCTGATTTCGGGAAAGCCCTGGTTAACGATGCGGAACAGCGTGCGCAGGCTCTCGTGGATGTAGTAGCCGTTCTGCGCTTTGGGGGTTGTGAGCGGGACCTGCTCGAGGTCGCGGAGCTTCTCGAGGCTGTAGCCCTCACGGTAGGCGTTGGAGCCCATGGGAACGACGTCGAGCTCGGCGCTGCGCGCCTCGACGTAGAAGAGGAAGAGCATGCGGTAGAGCCAGGTGAGGCACTCGGACGTAAGCTTCCGAGCCAGCTCCTCTTCATTGAAGACACCGAGCTTCTGCACTTCTCGGCGGTAGTAGACCGCCTCGTTGGCGAGTAACTCGACGGAGCGGCGCACGCCGTGCTTGAGGTCCCCGGAAACCGCGAAGGCGTGCTTGTGGGAATTCTCGTCGAGCGTGTCATGGAGGCAGACGCCGGCGTCGGGGGCGAGCACGTCGCGGTGCAGCAGGCCTGCGGTGGCTCGCAGAGCTTTGGCTTCGCGGCGGCTGAAGAGGTCGCCGAAGTCGAAGCGCAGGTAGCGACCCTGCGGCCACTTGTTGCGTTCCATGAGAAGGGCTTCGGTGCCGGCCAGGAACAGCACCCAGCGCGGGCAGGAGTCCATGCGGAACAGGACTTCCCCTAAGAACTCGCGCCAGGAAAGCTTGGGAAGTTTGCGGCCCTCTGCATCGGTCGGAAGTTGTGCTGAGAGAGGCCTGGCGACGAGCGGGTCGTCATCGTCTTCAAGTGCGGAGGGGGCGTCGATGATCCAAAGGAACGGGTTGCCGTCGCGCCGTAGCGCCAGCAGCGTCGGGCATACGGTGTCGTCGTCGAGCAGCTCCGCGCTGGGTTTGTGCTCGTAGCCGAGAGCTTGGATGAAGTGGACGTGGAAGTCGCGGCAGAGGCGCCACCGTTCGACGGTGTCGCGCTCGCCCTCGACCTGAGCACGGGAGTTGAAGTAGCGCTCGGCGAGTGCGTTGAGCCGCTCCTGCGGCTGTCGGGTGCCGAGTTCTTTCTTGTCGTCGGCCCAGCGCCTGAAAAGGGCCTTGAGGTCGCCCTCGAGCACCGCGTCAAGGTAGTGGCCGGAGTAGAACTCCACGTTTTGGATGCCGCCGAGGTCGAGGGCCATGGCTAGCGCTCCAGTGGGATGAGAACGGCGGCGACGCGAAGGTAGGGTTCTCTCACCGTCTTCATGGCCTCGTCTACAAAGAGCTGGCGCTCTTCATAGGTCTTTTCGATGTACGTCTTACGGCGTGCGAAGCGCTCCCGCTCGTCTTTTCGCATGCCCCGAGCCAATCTTGCGCTCTCCCACTTTTGGAGATCTTCGAGGGATTTGTCGTACCAACGCTTTAGCTTGCGCATGCCTTCACGAAGCGGTTCGGCACGCTCCCCGGCGCGGTGTGCGCGCAGCTCCTCCATGTGCCGTTCGGCATGCCCAACGGCGGGCTTAAGGAGATGGGCGAGTTCCTCGCTGAGCTCGTCGGCAACGCCCGTACCGGGGTTCGCAATGTCGCCCTGCAGGCCGGTCTCGTTGATGAGATCGGTGAGCGACGCGATGTCCACGGAATGACCGGAATCGAAGCGCACACCGAACCACTCGATGACGGCTGGCTGGCTTCGGTGATTCGAAATAACACCTTGGAACACGACGACGCGCTGGCCTGCTTCCAGGCCCTTGTCTACCCGGAGAATGGGAGCTTCGTGGCGCTCGAAGCTTCCGAGTACGCGGTCATTGAGCCACTCGGCTACCGGATGCTGTTCCCAGAAGAGCTGCCATTCAGGCCAGCGGGACTCGTCTTGGCGCGACTCGTCGTACGACTGCATGACGTAGGCAGCGCTGGTCGTGAGCTTGAGCTCACCCGACTTCGTCTGCAGTTCGCGTGGCATGTACTTGTAGCGAAGCGCGAGGTCGTCTGGTGGGCTGAGCGTGAATCCGTCCAGGTGGTCGTGCCACTCGATGCCGTCGCTGTCGTCGGCAAGGATCTCGCCAAAGGCCTCACGGGCATAGGTGAGGTCATCGAGAAAGAGGCTCAGAGGTTGCTCGCGCACATCGGGGGTTGCTTCCTTCGGCACGTCCTGGCCAAACAGCATCGCCATGAAATCGGTGTGCTCGGGATCATCAGGGATGACTTCTTCGGCGGGCTCGCCGGTTTCGATTCCACGCGCGATGTGATCTTCCTCGGCTTCGGCTTCATGCAGGGCCAGCAGCCACGCGACATCGCCGAGGTTCTTATGGGCGTGCTCCTCCTTTTCGATGAGACGTTCGAGTACGCGGAGGTCGCCCTTGAGCTTGGGGTCAGCGGGAATGGTGAGGAGGTAGTCGATGAGCGGCTTGTTGGTTTGACCGTAGCGGTCGATGCGTCCGTTGCGCTGTTCGAGCGTGATCAGCGACCACGGCAAGTCGAAGTGCACCATGCGGTGGCAGTAGAAATGCAAATTGATGCCTTCGGAGGCAACGTCCGAACAGATGAGCAGGCGGATCGGGCTCGATTCGGTGCCGAAGCTCTTGACCAGCCCCTGCTGGCGAACGTCGTCGAGGGTGCCATGGAACACCTCGACTTGGTCGGCTCTGAGCTTGAGGTCTTTCTTCAGGCGTTCGGCCAGGTACTTGATGGTGTCGATGCGCTCGGAAAACACAACGACCCGCTCGTCGTTGTTGCGTTTGCCGACTCCGAGGTCAGCGAGCTTCCTGCGGAGAGCAACGTATTTCTGGAATTCCTCGGGCGTGATGGCGTCGACTAGTTGCTTGAGCTCGCCGAGGACCCGGCGATCGTGGGCGGTGTCGGGATGGTCTACCTCGAGGGCCTTGTGATTGAGGCGCTTTTCGATGGTCGAGGAGCAGGCCGCCGGGGACGACAGGAAGGCCTTCAAGAGCAGCGTCCGAAATAGGATGCCTCTGCCGCCCTTCACGCTGCCGAGCTTCCGCGCGATGGTCCTGAACTCGATCTTTGAAAGGCACTCGAGCGCGTCGTTCTCGCGGGCGGAGGCATCCAGCTTCTCGAGTGCCGTCTCGCGTTCCTTGAAGGCATCGCGGACCTCGTGCGCAATGTCCTTCTTGAAGCGTCGCAAGAAAAGGTCTTCGACCTCTTCGCTCGTGTAGTTCTCATCATCGGCGACGGCCGTAGGCTCGAGCAGCCGCATGAGGCTGGCGAAGCTCTGCGGGCGGCCATCGTGCGGGGTTGCCGAGGTCATGATGAGCGCGTCGCTGGTACGCGAGAGCAGGCGGGCAAGGCGTGCACGCTGCGACTCCTGCAGGCCGCCTACTTTCGCCCGCACGGCGACGTGCTGGCACTCGTCGATAACGATTGCGTCCCAGTGACATTCCTCGAGATAGCGGCGGTACTTCTGGTCGCGCTTGAGCGTGTCGACCGAAATGATCACGCGGTCGTAGAAGTAGAAGGGATTCATGTTGGAAGGGATCACCGACTGCACCCGCTGAATTCCGACCGAGTCGAGTCGCACTAGCGGGATCGTGAAGCGCGCCCAGAACTCCTCCTGCAGCTGCGTGAGCACGGACTTGAGTGCAACGACGAGGATCCGTTCGCCTCTGCCGCGCTTAATCAGCTCCGACAGCAGGATGCCGACCTCGATCGTTTTTCCTAGGCCGACGCCATCGGCCATGAGGATCCGAGGGCGCGGCTGGCGAAGAGCTTTGGCGGCAGGCTGGAGTTGATAGTCGGTGCGGTTGATCGCGGCGCGGTGGCCGATGTAGATCGTGGCGTCCGTGTCGGTCGGCGGTGTGCGGCGGAGGAGGGCTTCCAGGTACAGGCGGGACTTGCGGTAGCGGGGCGAATCGTCGTGGACGAGTGATGTCTCCTCGGGTCGTAGGACTTTGATTTCGTCGAGGTCCGAAAGGAAAATGGCGTCCTTGCCGCGGACCAGCTCCGACATGCCTGTAGCGTGGACAGCACGACCTCCCGGAAGCGCGTGCTTCGTGGTTCTCACCATCCACTCTTCGTCGCGGATCTCGACGCGGGCGCCAGGGGCGAGTGGTTCGCTGGAAGCCGTCCTAGCCAAGGACGTCCTCCCGGCCGATCTCTCGAGCGATAAGCTCGACGACGAGGTCGTCGTCGTCGAAACCGATCAGCGAGCGCTTGTCGCTGTCGGCATCCTCGTCGAAGAGGAAGTACTGGATTGCGGCCTGGATCAACCGACGCGATTCCGCGGATGTATCGATGTCGATGCCGTCAAGAAGCTGGAGGCACTGATCGGCCAGTTTCTTGGCTAGATGGATGTCGAGGAACTCATGGGCACTCTTGGCTTGCTCGAGTTCATGGATGTAGGCGGGAATCCGGGCCCGAAGATCTCTGGCTGGGATCAGGTCTTCGGCGAGGAATCCCTCGACAATTGAGGTTACGGGCGCGGGGAGGGCGCGCAGGACGCGTTCGGAGGGCGTGTCGAAAAGGGACCCTGATGTCATGCGGCACCTTGCCAAACCGAGACGCAGTGAATCGTTGGCTGCGTGGCAGCTGGACTGGCAGAGACTGACGCGAGAGATAGCCCGATGAGGACGGCGGCCGTGCCTCAATCTGGCTGGAGGGCCATCGCACCTCTCCTCCGATACGGCGCATGTAGCCGGTTTAGCGCCGCAATTTGAACGTTGGTAGACGGCCCGCGAGGAGACTAATAGGTCGCGTCTGCTTCCCCCCAGAGAGAACACTATGACGAACTGGGTCAGGCATGCAGACAAAGATTGTTGCCGAGCCAGTGTTCCGTAGCTTCCAGGGAAGGGATCTGCGGTCGTCTTGCTCAGCGTAGGCCGTGTCGCGCCATCTCGGCCCTGTGCGTGTCCTGTCGGGGCAGCAGATCGCCGAACCGAAGTCGGAACTCGCGCTTCCGCTCCCCAGGGTCCTGGCCAGCGAGACCCCGGCATCGGAACGCGGCATGAGAATCCCAGCCCCACGGCCAGCGCTTGAACTCGTGTGCAGAGCAGGCGGGGCAAAGCAGCGTGGCGCGAACGCTAGGGCGAGTTCGGTTGACTTCGACGCGGCGATGTCCGACTTGCCGCACTGGCGACCACAACGCGCCCGGGGGAACCACGTCGATCTTCGGCACCCAGATGACATCGTCAGGCGGGTCCCCGAAGGCGACTCGATTCTCCTCAGGAAGGGCGGCTACCCAGGCGCAGAGGTACGCGTCCAGCCTGTCGGGCGCCGGAGCCCACGCGATCTCTTCAAAGTCTGGGTCATCCGGGCAGTCAGAGGGCCAGCCGGTCTGTGACGATGCGTGACTGAGCTGAGCCGCGAGACCGCGTGCGTCTGACTTGTGGATCTGCCCCGTCTCCAGCGCCCTTGCCGTGGCCTGGGGGAAGACCTCGATGCAAGGGGCGACTTCGCTGAGGTGCTTAAGAGAGAAAAACCTACCAGCATCCAAAGTTGGTTCGCGTGTGGCATGTGACTCTCAGCCCCACCCGACGCCAGGTGTGCGCTCACCTTGGTTCGAATCGAGTCAAACTCAGATGCGGACGGGGTTCCGAAGCAACTTATGCCGGACGCATTCATGGCAACTTCGGCGGTCCTGCGCGGGATCCCCTGCCTGCGTGGAGCGCTTGGGGCATCAATCGCGATTCGGTGCGGCTGAATTCTCAGTTCCGGACAAACGGCGAAGATGTACACGGTGGCTTCCCTCGCGAACTGATCCACCTTCTTGGAGTCCAGGGTCGCTGCGTTGCCCGATCCAAGAGGTGGCTCGAAGCTGAGTCTACGCAGGGGTTCGGGTACAAGCCTCTCTCCTCGCCAGGTGCAGATTGATACGGGCAGACTCGAGGGCCGTTTCCTCGCGTTTACGCAAGCGGTGGAGGCACTTCACCGACGCTTTCACGGCGGAACGCACATGGACCCCGCGAACTACGAGAACGACGTACTTCCGAGCCTCGCGGGCGCCATCCCCGGCGATCTAGAGCAGTCGTTCAAGAGCTCCCTCAAGGCCAGGCTGAAATACGGCTACGACTACTCACTTCGAAAGCGATTCGGCCTTCTGGTTCGGGAACACGAGGCGGCCCTAGAGCGGATCGTGCCGGACGCCAAGTCCGTGACCGGCCAGATCGTGGATCTTCGCAACTGGCTTACGCATCTGCCGCCCGACGGCGAGGTCTTCGCGGGCTCAGAGGACTACCTTCGATACAACTTCGTGATGCGAGTCTTGTTGGAGCTCTCTTTCCTGGCTGAACTGGGATTCTCGTCGGAGGAGATCGCCGACCTGGCGGCGAATTGCGAAGGGTACAAGGCTTGGAAGGAGCGTCTGTTCTGAACACCTGGGAAGGAACTTAACTAGCGATGAGCAAGTTCCCGTTCACCGCAGGCGAAGAGCTCCTCGAACACTTCGACCTCGATGACAGTGACTACTTCCAGCCTACGGTCTTATCGGACGTTAAGGCGGGGTTCAGCGTCCAGCGCGAGTACCCCCACTCTCTTCCGTACAAGCCGCCTAGGTATCGCGACGGTAGCCCCGACGTGGTCGCGATCATCCACGTCGTCTACGAAGACCCTGACGACCCGGATATCACCTCCACGCGAGAGGCAGCGCCGGTCCGCGTCTGGATAGGCACGTTCTGCTACTCGTGGGTCCGCAGCCCCTTCTATGACCCCACGAGTGACGAGTTCCCGACTTTGGAGTCGGTCGAGAACAGTCGCAAAACCCCGGAACCTGTGCCGCTGCAGAGAACCGACGACCTCGCGTTCAACCATGACGTAGATCTCTTCTTCGACAAGAAGAACCGGTCCCTAGCTGGGCGTCAGGTCTTGGATGAGTTGTTCGATCTGCACTGCCGCACCTCAATGGGACTTCGGAAAGCCAGCATCCGCTCACGACTGAGAGCAAAGTCGATCGCACTCCGCGTGTTGTCCAGCCTGTTGGATTCCGGCCACTGGGCGCTTCGGGTCTTCTTCGGGCGGAAGCTTCGTGATTCGAACGAGTTCATCGCGTCGCTTGGTGGCTACTCAGAGAAGACGCCGCGATTGGTGGTCGAGGAACGCATCAACTTCCTCGGGTATCACGCACCCATGAATACGGCCGTCACATTCGCGGGTGCGTTGCTCCTGCTACTCGGAATCAGCTACGCGATTGCCCCTGACGGGCACGTAGGCTCGTGGGTGCTACAGAACGAGGTCACCAGTGTCGCGCTAGCGATCTTCGGGCTATGGCTACTCGACTATCTGGGTCCTCGTCTGATCTTCGGCCTCATGAAACTCGTCGGTCGTCTTCGCGCTGCCGTTCTGTTCCGCCAGTTCGAGGTGAATTGAACCTCGCCCGCTCGAGTACATCGGCGGTCAGAGCGTCGAGCTCCGCTAACAGGTGACGCTCTCCCGACCGTCGAGCGATCGCCTCGCGGGTGAATCGGCCCGACTTCAGTGCGTTCGTGTTACCCGGCCGCGCTCCTGTTCCTGGAGCACCGCCGTGGTAGTGGCAGCGAGAGTTCACGTTGCCTGGACTGCGCCTGCACGGGGCACCGCTCCGAGTCCTGGCGCCACACGATCCGCGGCGTCCATGGGCTTGTTTTCTCAAGTTCGATACTCCTCCCCCCCCGGGTCACTCGTTCTTCGCCACGGCACCTACGATCGCCTGACCGCCATCGCTCACGGTGACGTGCTCGACCGTCACCTTCTGCTCCGTCTTGCGCCCCCTGTACTTGGCGAGCGCCTCGATCAACTCCGCCGATCGCTTGAGCAGTCGCTCCGCTCGGTACGAGCACGAGTTGCTGATGTCGCTCGGCTGGTCTGGGTGGAGAGCCCGAGAGAGCATCTCCATCGCGGCGTGGTGGGTCGCTACGAGCTGACTCGCAACCATCCCTTCTACAGCGTCCCTCGGCTCGACGGCGCGCATCAGCTCGGCTGCACGGTTCGCAGCCTCTACCGGGTCACCGAGTTGATGCGCGAGACATGTCGCCACCTGTTGCACTAGATGCGCACTCCCTGGTCCGGCCGGAAGCCCCGTGGTCTCCGAAAGCTCGACGTGCGTCGACCGGTCTTCCTTGGCGAGTACGAGCCTGCCTTCCTCGTCGCTGCCGAATCTCGGGGCCTTGAGTCGCCGAGCTTCGTCTCGCCACTTCTCGACGCGGCTCCGCCGAGGCTCAGCGTCTCGGGCGCCCTGTGGCTTGGGGTCGCTCACGCCGTCCTCTTGAGTTCCGGGAGCGTTACACGGTTTCTTTCACGGTTGGCGCGTAGAAACCGGTCGAAACCTATCGATAGAATCGACTCGTTTGAGAGCGGAGAAGCAGCGTCACGCAAGGCTCTCCCTTTGTTTCTAACCAGTTGCGGGAACGAGCCGTGACGCCCTTCTAATCCGCAGGTCGAAGGTTCGAATCCTTCCGGGCGCGCCTTTGATACCCAGTGTTTTCAACAGTTTACGGCGCGTTGTTTAACAACGGCAGTTCGCCGCTTGTAGCCGGATTTCGCCGTTCTTGGCATGTTGACGGACACCTACTCGGCACGCATCGCCGATCTTGGCCATCGACCCATTGACGAGACGTTTCAGCCGGGTATGAGCCACCTCGGGCACGGTGCCCCGGACGCCTCGCGTCAGGCGACCACGATCAGCTCCGGCGGCATCGTCGTGAGCGAGCGGCATCCACCCTTCTCGTAGATGAAGGTATCGATCAGTCCCGTGCTTCCGGTCGCGAAGCTCTCGTAGTTGCTCACCTGGCGCTCTTGCATGACCCAATCCGAGCGATCCTCCTCGCCGACGGTGAAGGTCCACCAACCGCACCAATCCGGCGGAAAGCTGATCCCCAGCTCATAGCCACCGAGCCAGCCATCTATCTTGCCCTGCTGGGCCAGCTGCCAGGCACCGGTTTCCTTGTAGAACTCTCGCAAGGTCCGGGTCAGCTCGTTGAGCGGTAGGCCGGGCTTGCCGGTAGCGTGAACAACGTCCATGGCCCGGCCGTTCATCGCGTACAGATCCACCATCTCCTTGGGCGGCTCACCGACGAAAAAGGCCCGGCAGGTGTTGCAGTGGTAGCGATTCTTGACCCCGCAGACATCGACGACGACGTGATCGACCTCCTGGATCACGCGCTCCGATGCAATGCCGTGGATGAAATGGTTGCCCCCTGCCTTGACGGCGCACAGCAGGCCCGACATCCCACCGCCGGCACGGGTCATGGCGCGCACGATCTCGCCGTAGAGCTCCAGCTCCGTCATGCCGGGCTGGACGTTGTCCCTGGCTGCCTGCAGGCCGACGTCGGCGATGCGGCCCGCCTCCTCGACCACCTCGATCTCGGCCGGCGACTTGTGCACCTTGACATCGATCATGACGCCGGAAGCGTCGATGAGCTCGCAACCACGATCGCGGAACACGGCCTCGATCTGCTTCATGTGGAGGGGCCGCGGACGATAGCTGTTGTACTGCAGCCCCACCGTGCCGTTGAGCCACCCGGACGCCTCCAGCTCCATGGCGTGCCCCTCGCAGGCGCGCTCACCACCGGGTCGGGGACGCCGGATATCGGTGGCGACGGAGGTCGCCGCCATGAGCTCGTCGTGGCTGTCGAAGTGGATGAGGTCTTCGTGGTCGACGTGCACGGCGGTGATCGAGCTCGGGGCCCAGCTCTCGGGACAGTTCTGCTGATACCAGCTCAGCTCCAGACCGTGCAGGTAGCACATGTCTTCGGGCATGGTGACGAACAACATGTCGATGTTGTCCTGCGCCATCCGTCCGCGCACGCGGCGCAGCCTCTCCTGATACTCGGCCTTGGAGAACGGCGGTGGCGGATGGGCTCCGATCGTGCTTCCGGGCACCACCGTGCGGGCCGTGAAGCCGCCGCTCGGGGCCGCGTTCACCGTGCCAGCGGTGAGCATTCCCGCTGTTGTGGCTGCCGACGTTGCTAGAAAAGCGCGTCGATCGATCTCATGCTTGGCCATCTCGCCTCCGTGGGGTGGGGTGCATTGATCGTAGGGGCCTGGTGTGGTGCGCGAGCGCATGGTGTTGCCCGAGCAGGGTGAGCGCCTGAAGCCTATCGCCGGTGAGCGCGGAGATCCACGGAGAAGGACCACCGCGCTGCGCTGGCGTCAGGATGCCCTGGGCCGTAACGCCCCACCCAGCCTATTTCAAGCCCTGGGCTCCCTTCCTCGTCGACGAGTGTCAACAGCCAGGCAAGTGACCCCACTTGAACGGGCGTCCATGGTCCGGCAAGGCCTCGCAATCTAGAATGCGGAGCCTGATTCTCGGTCCTTCTTCGAAGCTTGCGCTGGAGGAATACATCCATGCGACGCACGCTCCTCTGTCTCGGTCTATCACTCGTCGGCACTGTTTCGGTCGCCGCCCAGGTGTTCGCTCAAGGGCGCCCCTTGGCTCTCGAGGACTACTACCGGGTGAAGTCGGTCGGCGACCTGCAGATCTCGCCGGACGCGGAATGGGTCGCCTACACCGTTTCCGTGCGCATCGAGGCGACGAACGGGACCGAGACCACGTCGTGGATCGTCCGGGCCGATGCTTCCGGTGAGCCCGTGCGCGTTCAGCACACGGGTACAGACGTGGCGGATCCGGAGTGGGCCGAGGACGGCCGCCTGCGCTTCACTCACCGGGGGGCTCGTTGGCTCGTCGACCCCGCTCGACCCACGCAGCTGGCAGTCCGTGACCGGAGCTTCACGCCCGAGGGTGCCGTGAGCCCGGACGGCCGCTGGGTGGCCCGCACACAAGACATGGAGCTGCCAAAGCCCCCAGCGCCGGAGATGACGGAGTTCGAGCGGCGGCACCAGTCGAGGTTCGTGGGCGAGGACTTCGACTGGTATCCGTTCAGGCGCGACGGGCGGAGGTTCCCACTACCCGCGCCAGACGAGGCACCGCTGACGGAGATCTTCATCGATCCCCTCGAGGGGAGCGCCCCGGCGCGACAGCTCACGCGTCTCGGCCTCCGACCCGGCAACATCAGCTGGAACCCCGACGGGAGGAGCTTGCTGTTCACCGCCGATGAGTCCGTGCTCGACGAGCTCGCGTATGGCAGGTCGGATCTCTTCCTGATAACGATCGAGGGGCAGCTCACCCGAGTCACCGACGACGGCTACGTGTACTCCGGGGCGAGCTTCTCGCCGGATGGGCTCTGGGTTTCGTACGTCCGCTCCTTCGGCACAGACATGATCACGCAGCAGGACCTTCGACACGGTGGGCCCCGCGATCTCTACGTCCGGCCCGCCGGTGGTGGCGAGCCGGTGAACCTGACGGGCGACTGGGATCTCGACGCCGGCTCGCCGATGTGGGCTCCGGACAGCCGCTACATGTACTTCACCACCGGTATCGGGGGTGCGCGCCACCTCTTCCGTGTGTCTCCGGAGGGCGGTGAAGTAGAGCAGGTGACGACGGGCCAACGTCGCATCGGAGATCTCGACATCGATCCGGCGTTCCAACGCATGACCTACACCGTAGGAGAGTTCGAACGGCCTTCCGAGGTCTACGTCTCGGACATCGACGGGCGCAACGAGCGCCGGCTCACCAACGTGCACGCCGAGTTTCTCGCCGAGGTCGAGCTCGCGAGTCGCCCGTCGGAGAGGATCCTCTACGAGAGCTTCGACGGGACACCGGTGGAGGGATTCCTGCTCTATCCACACAACTACGACCCGCAGGGATCGTACCCGCTCATCGTCGTCAACCACGGCGGTCCGCACTCCGCCTCGGGGTACGGATTCAACTTCAAGAACCTGTACTTCACGGCGAACGGCTACTTCGTGTTCCTTGCCAACTTCCGCAGCTCGACCGGCTACGGGGACGACTTCAAATGGGGTACGTGGGCAGGATGGGGGACGAACGACGGCGAGGACGTGCTCGCCGGCATGGACCATCTGATCGAGCGGTATCCCGTGGATCGGGCCCGAGTGGGCTCGACGGGTCATTCGTACGGTGGGATCCTGACCAACTGGCTCATCACCCGGTACCCGGACCGCTTCAGGGCGGCGGTTTCCGGTGCCGGCGCCTCCAACTGGACGAGCAACTACGCTTTGTCCGACGTCGCGCGTACTAAGGAGCTCGAGTTCCTCGGGCCCCCGTGGGACCCCGAGGCGCTTGATGTCATGATCCGCCAGTCTGCCTACCTCAACTCGGGAGGCGTGCAGGCGGCGACGCTCTTCGTACACGGTGCAGTGGACTATCGCGTGCCGCTCGAAGGTGCCATCCAGCTCTACACGTCGCTCAAGAAGCAGCGCGTACCCACGAGGCTCGTCATCTACGAAGGGATGGCGCACGGAATCCGTGGCCCCTGGAACAACGTGCACCGCATGATGACCGAGCTGGGGTGGTGGGAGAAGTACCTCAAGCCGACGACGACCGCGCAGTTGATCGGTAGTCGCGAGTAGGACACACGGGCCACATGGCGACATTCGATGACTTCATGAAGATCGACATCCGCGTCGGAACGATCGTTGCCGTTGATCCGTTTCCCCGGGCTCGCAATCCCTCCTACAAGGTCACCGTGGATTTCGGCGATTCAGACATCGGTTCCAAACGCTCTGTTGCACAGGCGACGAATTACACGGAGGAGGAATTGCTCGGCCTCCAAGTGCTCTGCGTCGTCAACTTCGAGCCGAAGAACATCGCCGGGTTCATGTCGGAGGTGCTGATCCTGGGTGCTCCTTCCGACGAGAACCCTGAGAAGGTGTCGCTGTTGACGACGAGCCGGCGCGCTGCGCTCGGCGGCAGAGTCTACTGACGCGTTAGCACACGTTGCGGACGCGCGTCAGTCCCCCGCCTTGACGATCTCCTTCATGTAGCGGCTGATGAAACCGGAGCAGCCGCCCTCGTGGCTGGAGTATCGACCTGCTGAGTAGGCGCCCGACTCGATGCCGGCGTGGTTGTTGTCGGTGATCCAGATGTCCTCCTGGATCGTCACGTGCCAGAGCCCCTTGACGTGCTCGGGATCGAAGTCGATGCCTTCGCGAGCATCCGGGTGCACGAGCCAGACAATCTCGCAGTCGGTGAACTTCTCCGTCCGCGGCCTGAACCGCGCCACGGCGACGTGGTCGTCGTAGCACTGCCAGTAGCCGGTCGACTCGGCCGTCGTCACCACGTTGGTCTCGTGGTTCCAGCCATCGATGTTGGGCAGCAGGAGCGACGATGCCTTGCCGTCGATCGTGCCGGTCACGTAGCCGGGATTGAGCATCCCGCCGAAGCTGTACTCCGGCTCCGTCTGCCATGCCCTGACCACCCATGCCCGCGGCCGGACGTCGGTCGCGCCATGCCTTCTCTGGAACCCATGCCGCGACCGCCGCGGCACGCTCTTCGCGCTGCTCTGGGGTGACCTCGTTGCTCCAGTTGTGGGTGGTCACCAGCGGCGTGTGGGCCGGCCCGCAGTGGTAGCACTCCTTGAAGTTCTCCAGCGCCAGCTTCCAGTTGGCGTTGATCGGGTAGTACTCGCGCGCCCCGACCTTCAGCTCGGCGAGGCTGTACTTGTCGGCAATACCGCGCAGGCGACTCACGGCGGCGTCGAAGTCCGGTGGCGTGTCGGATTTCGACAGGTTGACGAACACCTGCCCGGCCGCGACTCGCGTGTGGCACGGCAGCAGGCCGTTGTCGGCCGGATCGAAGTCATCCTGCATGCCGTAGGCATAGATGAGGCTGCCCTCGGTGTCATAGGTCCACGCGTGGTACGGACACCGGAACACCGGAGAGTTTCCCGTCTGGCCGAGCTGCTTGACCGACAGACGCGGGTCCGAGGGAATCGAGTCCGCATCGTGGCGACACAGACGCGAGCCGCGGTGGCGACACACGTTGTAGAAGCCGCGGATCTCGTTGTCCTGCCCGCGCACGATCAGGATCGACTCGGCGCGGCCGAACTGGAAGACGTAGAAGTTGCCCGGGTTCGGAATACGGCTCGCCTGGTCGGTGTACTGCCAGAAGTTCTCAGCCACGAACGCCTCGTCGGCGTCGAAGTGCTGCGGGTCCAGGTAGTACTCGGCCGGGATCGTGGTGCCTTCCTTCCAGCCGTTGACGGTCTCCCGCTTCGGCAGCGGGCCGGTCAGCGGCGCCGCACCGGTGCCCCCGTAGCGTGGGCGAGCTGTTCGACGCCGCGTTCAAGCGCCGCTTCCAGGATCTCGAGGACACTTCTTGTGGCTGCGCGTACTGCGGGACCGAGAGTGATTCCCTGCAGTGGGAGCACATCATCCCGCGCGACAAGGGAGGACCCGACACAATCGACAACCTCGTAATGGCCTGCTCAAGCTGCAACGCGACGAAGGGAGCACGAGATCCGTTCGAGTGGTATGCGGGCCGACGTGCCGAGATCCCGCGCATAGTCCTCGGCAAGCTACTCAAGC
Organism: Acidobacteriota bacterium; assembly: GCA_965205505.1. GTDB lineage: Bacteria > Acidobacteriota > UBA890 > UBA890 > WLXD01 > DASCOT01. The sequence continues at coordinate 445,846 of CBDBHB010000007.1, read as the reverse complement.
AACTACTCGCGGCTCATACGGCGGCAGGGACACTCGCGTGGACCGAGTATCCGATGGGTCAGGGTCTCAAGGCGGCTCAGCTTGTCCGCGTGTTCACGAAACCGGGCTCTTCTGCGACGGGAGGGTGCGAGGAATCGCCAAGATGAACATGGATCCGTGGCGGACCAATCCCGCCGCCCAACAGGCCCCTGCACCCGACGGTAAAGCTGTTCGCTCTTTTCGGAGAATCCCCCGTGGGAGGCGGGCGCCGATACCGCCGAACTCAGTGTTGTTTGGGCCGCCGGGTGGGCAGGTCACTGGCGCAGACAAAACGGTCCTACTTCGACGGATCCCTAAAGCGACTCAATGCGATTACGCCACCAGCGAGGACCCCGTGGGCACTGCAAAAGCTGCAGCCGGACTACTCGTCCTCGAATGCCACGTGGTCGAACTTCAGTGTTGAGGCGTTTTCTTTGACCGTGCGCACGAGGTGCTCATCGGCACCCTCCGGCATCTGGACATGGATCTCCATGGCCACCTTGACTCTCGCCCCGGGCAACGCACCGAGATGGCTGATGACCTCGTCAGCAATCTGGCCGGCACTCTTGTGGCCTCGATCAGCGTGTCCCGGTCCCGCACGCGCGGCAGGTACAGATAGCGGGAAAACCACTCCGCGAGCTCCGCGAAGGTGACGTGGTTGCGGCCATCCCACAGGCCGGCGCTCTCGAGCGCCATGCGTAGTCGCGCACCACCCATGGCAGGCATCAACAGCTCCTGCTGCTGGAGCTTGTTAGCAGTCCGTACCGCCAGCGGCTCGGTGCCTGAGACCTTGACAGCCTCCCATGTAATCTCCCCCACCGGATCGTTCTGGACCTGGGCTAGCGCCCAGATCCAGGTTGCGGCGATACGGAGCTTCACTGTGCTGTCGGCATCATGCTGTTTCGACTCCGCCTGTGATTTCTGGAACTCATCCAGATTCAGGCCGGGGGGAGTCCGACTGTAACCGGACATCTCTCACCCCCGGGGACCCGGCCGGCCCGTGGGGGTGGGGGTCGAGGGGATAGTGGCCGGTGATCCCTCGACGAGGGTCCGTCTGGGAAGGCGGAGGTGAACGCCGACCCGGGGCCTTGCGTCCGGGTGCAGCGACTCATAGGCCACTGCTATTGAGTGGCCGGCGGCGACCAGGCCGACGAAGGGGTCGGAACCTTTGGCGAAGTCGGCGACAAGTCCATGATCGGCGATGGCAGCATGAGCCATCTTAGGAGGCGCGGGTGGCTCGCGCGTTGCAGCGCGGGGGATTTCGGCCGACGAAACCCCCCATCTTAGGGTGCTCGCGCCCCACTTTGGGGACTCGATCGGCCGTGCACCCGAACGCGTTTCAGCGGGGGGAGTCCGACTGCAACCTGGATACTTGCACGAGCACGGCGGCGCAGCCCCGGCAGGGCGGATCATTGAGGCAGCAGAGCGTGACGGGATCGCGCGCCGCACGCTTCAACGCTCCCGCAACCGCGCTCGGGGGTCCGGTTCAGGCCTCCCGCTGCGGAAACGTGGACACCGAATCGCACGCCGCTTCGGTCGCTCATGCTTCAACCGCCCGAGCTGCTCCCGCAGCTCGGTGAGCCAGTGAGGCGTCAGTCAACTTCGCGTCGGCCGAAGGCACGGCAACCGACCACCGAGCCCCCCGATCGTATTTCCCTGTTCCGGCGCACGGATTTCCCTGTTCGGCCGCAGAAATTCCCTGTTCGCCGCCAGAAAATTCCCTGTTCCGTTGCGTAGGGAATTCGGTCCCTAAGCCCCATAATATCAGTGGGTTAAGAGACCTCGATCGGGCCGATTTGGGGCTAAATCGATAAAATTCCCTGTTTTTCCCTGTTTAACAGGGAAATCGGGCAGAGACAGGTTCGCTCCAGACTGGGTGCACCGCCTACCACTTGAGCCATTGAGATTACTGCGGGAGTTATCAAGACCGCCGCCTATATCCCTTTGATTCTCAGGACTTTAGCGGCACTCGATGCTGCCCCTGAAGCCAACAGAGACACCACGGTGCGCTCCGGCGCCAGCTTGCGGTGCCAATGTCTCTCGAGCCCCTTGCGGTGGTACGGGTTTTTGGCCGTTGACGGTGCCCATTCAAAGACTAAGCGGTCGGAAACCCTAGACGCTGCCGCTGCGCGGTCCATTCCAGAGGCAGTCGCGTGTCGCGCATGAGCTTGTTGGCGGTTAACTCCAGCGGCGGGCGGCCTTCGAGGATGGCCGCGACGATGTCCGGCGCCAGGAAGCTCAACCGCAGCAGTCGGGTGGCGTAGGAGGCCACCACACCCTCGGCCTCGGCGATCCTTTGGATCGTGAGATCGGGGTTGCGGTCCAGTCGATCACGGATCCCGAAGGCGCGCACGAGCAGCCGCATCAGGCTCGGGTCCGGCCGGGGCTCGTCCCCGGCGCCGGGGACGATCAGCGCAGCAGCAGCCGCCGGCATCGAGGCACGACTTACCGCCCACTCCGGGCGCGTCGGGCTCGCATCGGAACTGACGGGCCGCGGAGCATCCACTACCGAGGTCATGCTCGCCGGTGCCTGGAAGACCGCCCGGATGGTCGCTCACTACTCAGCCGGTGCAAGCGCCGAACGCGGGGCCGTGGCGCGGTACCTCTAGCCGATGGAAAGCACCATGGACGGTGCTACCCTCGCCCAAGATCGCCCCCCTAGGAGGATAAACACGATGGTATCTCCGCTGTTGGTCGCGTTCTTCTTGCTGTTGGTCATTGCGCTTCTGTTCGCGGTGTCTCGGAGCGCCCGCAGCACCACCACGACTCCCGCAGCCGATCCGCCAGACAAGGACCGGTCCTCGGACGTCACCGCAGAGGAAGTGTTCTATCAGGACGAAATCACCGCAGAGGAAGCCTTCTATCAGGACGAACAGAGCTGAGGTAGGACCGTCTCCGGCACCTAGTCGTTCCGATTGCAGGATCGTGAGGAAGGAAAACAAAGAAAGGCCCATCCCGGACGGGGAAGTGGGGAGGCCTTCCTCTATGCTGACTCGGTCTGAGGACCGTCAACCCGATACTCCTCGACCAACCTCGTAAGCACGCGGTTGGCCTTCGCAAGCACAGTCGGGGTTGGGTCACGCACCTCTAAGTCGCCCGGTTTCCAACTGAACCGCTTCAGCCGTTCTTCCCTGCTAGCCCATTCGGTGGCTCCCTCGAGCTCAGTCCACGCCACCGGCGCACCTGCAGGCTCGGACAGTTTAGTCCTGTGCCGCTGTCGTCAGCGCCCCGCAACCACTCAACGGCCACAATCAAAAACACGGTTAGTTGGTTTCGTGGCGGGTGCTCGGTGTATAAGGGTTCCCACTCGGGTCCACAATGAAAATCCGGGCACACACGCTCACCAGGATGGCCATCATGTCGACGGGCGCCGTGAGGAGGTCTCTGCCGTGACCAGTTTTCCGAGAAGAATGATCGGTGTCGCGAAGCTCGACGTACAGATTTACGAGGAAGTGGAGGCGGACAGCCACGCGACAGGACAAGCCATGGGTGTGGTGCTCTTGTCCAGTCTAGCAGCGGGCAGCGGGGCCGCGACCCTCGGTATTGGAGTCATCGGTACGATTGTCGCCGCGTTACTGTCGTGGGTCATCTGGGCCTTCTTGACATATTTCATCGGCACCCGTCTGTTGCCAGAATCGCAGACGCACGCAGACATGGGCCAGCTGATGCGAACGCTGGGATTCGCCCAGGCGCCCGGTGTACTTCGTATCTTCGGAGGCCTGCCCGGTATCGGTCCGATCGTGCTCAGCGTCGTCTCGGTGTGGATGTTGATCGCCATGGTGATTGCCGTGCGTCAAGCGCTGGATTTCACGACCACGTGGCGCGCGGCAGTCGTCTGTTTCGTCGCGTGGCTGGCCCTCATCATTCCGGCAGTTCTGCTCCTCAGCCTGATGGGATCGGCAGCCGGCGGTTAGCCTGGCACGGGCGCTTTACTCGCCGGGCGCTCACCGACAATATGGAGACCCTCTCCCCTAAGACTTCGGCGTTCCTGGATAAAGTTCAGGCGGAGGTGTGTAAATGCTAGCCTGAAGCGCGACCGTGGTCGGAGATATAACCGAAAGTTGTGGATGGGAGAGAAAAGAAAGGCGGCGTAACCTTCGCTGGGGATTTCAACAACCAGCAGCCGGCTATGGAGGCCGGGAAGGAGACGCCACCCGTGCTCAAGATTATCGGTAGGACTGAAGGTGCGGAAGAGCAGCTGAGGCTGGACGTGGATGAGCTCGCCCGGCAGGGGGCGCTGCAAATGCTGGCAGCGGCGCTGGAGTGGGAGGTTCAGGAGTATGTCCAGCGCTACGCGGGGCAGCTAGAGGAAGCGGGCCGCCGGCAGGTAGTACGCAACGGACGAGCTTGGGCACGCAAGATCACGCTGGGGTGCGGGACGGTCCAGGTAGCTGCACCGCGGATCAACGATAAGCGGCTCGACGAGCAGGGACTCAGGCAGCGGTTCAGCAGTCGGATCCTGCCGCCGTACATGCGGCGTTCGCCAAAGTTGGCTGAGGTGTTGCCGGTGCTGTACCTGAGGGGCTTGTCGACGGGCGACTTCAAGGAGGCGCTGCCGATCCTACTGGGGCAGGAGGCGAGCGACCTGTCGCCGTCGGCGATCTGCCGGCTGACCAACGCCTGGAGCACGGAGTACGAGGCGTTCCGCAGGCTGGATCTATCTACCAAACAGATGCTCACGGGTTCGCATCTGACTGTGGTGATTGTACTTACGGGTTCGATAGACCGGATTCCCGCCGTTTGATTCCCGCCGATTGTACTCTAGACGCGAACTCGCCGGCGGCTCTCCAGAGCCTGCCTGAGCTGTGTCTTGTCCGCCCGCTGGTAGCACTGGAGCACGGTCTGGGCCGTCTTCCAACCCCCCAGTTCGCAAAGCACCTTGAGCCTGGTCCATCAGGTCCGAGGCGAACTTCCGCCTCAGCGAGTGCCAGCCTCTCCCACGCCGGGGCTCCAGGCCCGCGAGCTTCTGGGCCTTGCCCCACCAGACGCCCGCCCGCGCGCGGCTCAGGCATGTCGAGGGATCCCTCGGCGCGGGCAGCACCGGAGTGTCCCCGACTCCGGGATTCCTCTTTCGCGCCTCTTCCAGGGCGGCAAGTGCTTCGGCGGTCACCGGCGTCCGGTGTTCGTACCCGGTCTTCTCATGCTCGGCCCTCCGCCTACCACTTGAGCCATTGAGATTACTGCGGGAGTTATCAAGACCGCCGCCTATATCCCTTTTATTCTCAGGACTTTAGCGGCACTCGATGCTGCCCCTGAAGCCAACAGAGACACCACGGTGCGCTCTGGCGCCAGCTTGCGGCGCCGATGTCTCTCGAGCCCCTTGCGGTGGTACGGGTTTTTGGCCGTTGACGGTGCCCATTCAAAGACTAGGCGGTCGGAAACCCTAGACGCTGCCGCTGCGCGGTCCATTCCAGAGGCAGTCGCGTGTCGCGCATGAGCTTGTTGGCGGTTAACTCCAGCGGCGGGCGGCCTTCGAGGATGGCCGCGACGATGTCCGGCGCCAGGAAGCTCAACCGCAGCAGTCGGGTGGCGTAGGAGGCCACCACACCCTCGGCCTCGGCGATCCTTTGGATCGTGAGATCGGGATTGCGGTCCAGTCGATCACGGATCCCGAAGGCGCGCACGAGCAGCCGCATCAGGCTCGGGTCCGGCCGGGGCTCGTCCCCGGCGCCGGGGACGATCAGCCTCACCGCCATGCCGGCGCGCTGGAGCACGGCGGGGATCTCCACGGTGATGGTGTCGTGGGTGAGGGTTGATGGCAGCACCGGCCCGCCATCGGGCTCCGAGCACACCGCCTCGGTGACCCGGTCCGCGGCGATCTGGATCTGGATGCTGCCGGACCGGATGATGACGCGCCGCAGGAGGCTCTTGAGATACGCCCTGGCTTGATCCTGTTTCAGGCTCGGCCACCGTTCGGCGAGCTTCTTGGCGCTGGCGATCAAAGCTGCTAGGGCTGCTGCATCGGGGCGGTCGCCTTGCACCACAGCGCTCACCGCTGCCGGATCACCGAGCCATTCCCGCAGACGGGCCACGACGAGACCCTCCAGATCCGCCGCTGGGATGCGCCACCCCTTGCGGTCGGCTTGCTTGCCCTCGATGATCAGGTGGCGGGAGACGTAATAGCGGTAGCGCCGGTTCTTCTTAACCGCATGGGTGGGCGTGAGGCCTTCGCCCTGCTCGTCCACCAGCAGGCCCGTAAGCAGGCTGGGCCGCCGGGAGCCCCGGCGGCGGGTGCCCCGGGTGTTGTCGGTCAGGGTCGCCTGCACCGCATCCCACAGCTCCCGATCGATGATGGCTTCATGTTCGCCGGGATAGGCCTTGTCCTTGTGGACGATCTGTCCCCGGTAGATGCGGTTGCGCAGCAGGTAGTAGAGCGCCCCCCGGTTGATGGGCTTGCCACCGGTGACGCGGCCGTCGCGCAGCACCCGGCGCTTGCTAGTGACGCCCTCGGCCCCGAGCCGCTCACGTAGCTCCCGCACCGATCGGAGCTGACGGTACAGGCGGAAGATATAGCGGACGGTCCCGGCCTCCGGCTCGTTGACAATCAGCTTCCGGTCCTGGACGTCGTAGCCCAGGGGCGGGTTGCCTCCCATCCACAGACCTCTTTTCTTGGAGGCGGCGATCTTGTCGCGAATGCGCTCACCGGTGACCTCGCGCTCGAACTGCGCGAACGACAGCAGCACGTTGAGCGTCAGCCGGCCCATCGAGCTGGTGGTGTTGAACTGCTGGGTTACCGACACGAACGACACCTCGTACCGGTCCAACACCTCCACGATGCGGGCGAAGTCCGATAACGCCCGGGTCAGCCGGTCCACCTTGTACACCACGATGACGTCGATCCGCCCGTCTTGAATATCGGCCAGCAGACGCTGCAACCCTGGCCGATTCATCGTGGCGCCGGATACACCGCCATCGTCATAGTGATTGGGTAGAGCCATCCAGCCTTCGTGCTTCTGGCTCGCGATATAGGCCTCACAAGCTTCACGCTGCGCCTGCAGGGAGTTGAAGGCTTGATCCAGCCCATGCTCGTGGGACTTGCGGGTGTAGATACCGCAGCGCACGCGCCAGTTGCTGTTGCGGCAGGCAGGAGCAGTCGCCTCGTTCAAGGCGAGCCCTTGGCGCGCGGCGCTCCCTGAACGCCGAAGAAGCGGGGGCCGGACCAATGGGCGCCGGTGATACGCCGGGCGATACTGCTCAAGGAGCGATACAGCTTACCGGTGTACTCGAAGCCAGTTTCGGTGACGGTGACCACGTAGGTTCGACCGCGCCACTGCCGCACCAGCCGCGCGCCAGGGCGCAGCCGCGGACCCCTCCCGGGGGCCACACGGCCGGTCTGGGCGAAGGTCTTGGCCAGTGTCCGAAGGCGGCGCTGGGTGGCCTTGCTCAAGCCACCGTGGGCGTTTTCCTGCAGCTTGTAGGCGATGCCCCGGATCAGCAGATCGCGGCTGAGCCGCCGGGGCGGGAGTGTCTGGTAAAGACGCCACCATTCATCACGCAGCGTGGGCAGCTGTATCGCCCCAAGCGCCGCGATCCGCTCCTGAAGGGCGGCCATCTCATCGGCCCCGCGTGGGGCCATGCCGGGTTGGGTTTTCGTGCACATATGTTCGGTCCGGAACCGTCGGCCGAAGGCACCCACAGTGACGCTCGTTTGCCGGCACAAGTCCAGTCCAAGGCCGTGGTCTTGGCGACCGGAGTCTCATCGGTACGCCACGAGCTGGCCGCCGCGGCGGGCGGTACTTGCGCTCTGCTCTACGTTGCGGCTGTCGCTCTATACAGAGGTGGACCCCGAAATTCGGACAGCTTGCTAAGGTGGAATCCAGACCAAGGAGAAGGAGTCTGGAATGCCACGGAAGAGACGAAGTTATCCTGCTGAGCTGAAGGCGAAGGTCGCTTTGGAGGCGCTTCGGGAGGAAGCGACGATGGCGGAGCTGGCAGCCCGCTACGATGTGCATCCGAACCTGATCGCCAACTGGAAGAAGAAGGCTCGGCAGAAGGTACTGGCCCGGCTTCTCGGGCAAGCAAGAGCGGGATGAGGTCTCTCGGGAGGCGGAGATCAAGGAGCTGCGGGCGAAGATCGGAGAGCTCGTCATCGAGCGGGATTTTTTATCCAAAGTCTTCGGTCGTTGAGCCGCGGCCGGAGAGTAGCGATGGTTGATCGCGACCACGCAAGGCTCAGCATCGCGCGACAGTGCTGCTTGGTGTCGATCGCGCGCTCGTCGTTCTACTACGAGGGCAAGGGCGAGAGTCCGTTGAACCTGCGCCTGATGCGGTTGATCGACGAGCAGTTTTTGGAGACGCCGTTCTACGGCTCCCGTCAGATGAAACGCTGGCTACGTCGTCAGGGCTACACGGTCTCTCGCAAGCGGGTGCGCCGCCTGATGCGGCTGCTGCGGTTGCAAGCTATCTTCCAGCGGCCCAGGACGTCTCAGCCGCACCCGGAGCACAGGATCTATCCCTACCTGCTGGGCGATCTGCAGATCACGCGACCGAACCACGTTTGGTGTGCGGATGTGACCTACATCCCGCTGCAGCGAGGTTTTCTGTACCTGGTTGCGGTGATGGACTGGGCGAGCCGCAAGGTGCTGTCCTGGCGCCTGTCCAACACGCTCGATGCGAGCTTCTGCGCCGAGGCCTTGCAAGAGGCTCTCGAGCGCTACGATGCGCCCGAGATCTTCAACACTGATCAGGGTAGCCAATTCACCAGCGTCGACTTCACCGACGCGCTCAAGGAGGCCGGCATTCGGATCTCCATGGACGGCACGGGCCGCTGGATGGACAACGTCTTCATCGAGCGGCTATGGCGATCACTGAAATACGAGCAAGTCTATCTGTCAGAGTACGCGACTGGCTCCGAGGCTCGGGCCGGGATCGGCTGCTGGATGGACTTCTACAACGAGCGCCGACCGCACTCGTCGCTCGACGACCGGACGCCCGAGGAGGCGTACACTGACGACGGGGCTGAAAGGAGCCTGGGGCTACGCCCCGTCTCCTGTCAGCCCAAGGCAGCCTGAATCATGAACCCGGATTCCACCTTAGCTGTGACCCAAACCTGTCCAAAGGATGGGGTCCAGCTCTCCTCTCGTCGAGGCGAATCGCCGACCACCACTCGCGCACCCCCACCCCCCCCACGGGCCGGCCGGGTCCCCGGGGGGCGAGAGGATCGGGGTCCGGCACGGACTCTCCCAGAGAAAACGCAAACGGTCGAAGGCGGAGCCGTTGAGGGTGCGAGCTAGGGTCGGTCGGGCCGGTGTCGCGTACGTCGGAGGAGGAGGAAAGATCGTCCGCCATCTAGTGCGCGTAACTCATCTAGTTCAAGTGGGTTAGAGCTAGGCAATCTGGTGGTAACTCGGGCTGCCGACGCTTGGACATCTGGGCCGTCAGAATCTCCATACCCGTACATTGAGGAGCCCGATTCGGGTGGTGTCAACAACGGGGAAAACGGCGATGTCCCGGGCGTTCCAGCGTAGTCCCGGATGCGGATCGGCCTCCGCCAGCGGCGCCTCCATCGCCTCTCGGAGAGCCTCAAACGCGGATGGTCGAGTTGCCGTCGATTCGAGGGCAGTCCAATCGTCGCCGCATGTCGCCGGGCATCTTCCTACACCTGGAACCGAACGGCGCTCGTCAGGAAGCAGCCCTTGCGGTTCCCTACTCTCGCCGCATCGACCCGCCCTACAACACCGGGCAGCGGGGCGTGCCCCGCGCGGCGTATACTGTGAGCCGGCCCCCGATAGGACCGATGGTCTCCAGCACCTTGTTGTGGAAACAGGCGCCAGTCCGGGTTGAGGCGCGTCCGCGGGCCAGCCCGTCCCTGTAGTGGCATCGGCCGCGGACGATGGCCTCGCAACCTGCGCGGCCCTGGGATGAGGCATTAGTTTGGGGAGTGAACATCCGTCCGATGCTAGCGGGCGGAGCGCTTGAGATACCCTGGACGCGCCAGAGGAGGGCTCCTTGCCACGGTTCCACTTCAAGGGGAAGGTCTTCGTCGAGAACCATCACCTGGCCGTGCCCTTCCACGAGCTGCTGCCGGTGCGCGAGAAGGGGACGAGCGAGAAGGCGAGCCTCCACGACAATCTGATCGTCCACGGCGACAACTTGGCCACGCTGAAGTCTCTGCTGCCGACCTATCACGGGAAGGTGAAGTGCATCTACATCGATCCGCCCTACAACACGGGCAACGAGGGCTGGGCGTACAACGACAACGTGAATTCGCCCCTCATGCGGGACTGGCTGGGCCGGGTGGTGGACCGCGACGACCTGACCCGCCACGACAAGTGGTGCTGCATGATGATCCCGCGCCTCAAGCTCCTGCGCGAACTGCTCCGGGAGGACGGGGTGATCTTCGTGTCCATTGACCTGCCCCAAGTGTTGAGGCCACTTCGTAACTCATAGAATCGGTGCTGGCAAGAGGTTGTTGCAGCCGGCGGAGCGGAGCGTAGCCGGCTGCAACAACGTCGCTTTCGGTGCAGGCGGCCGATAGCCCAACGAGCTGTGTGGCCGCACCTGGTTGTATTTGCGGCGCCAGGCTTGCACCAAGCTCTGCGCCTCCTTGAGCGTGTAGAAGATCTCCCCGTTCAGCAGCTCGTCGCGTAGCTTGCCGTTGAAGCTCTCCACATAGCCGTTTTCCCACGGCGAGCCGGGCTCGATGAACAACGTCTTCACACCGACCCGCTCGAGCCAGCCACGCACTACCCGAGAAGTGAACTCCGGTCCGTTGTCGGAGCGGATGTGGTCGGAAACACCACGGTTCACGAACAGCTCAGCGAGTCGATCCAACACGTTCTCGGAGTTGAGCCTGCGCGCCACATCGATGGCCAAGCACTCCCTGGTGTACTCATCCACGATCGTCAGCAGACGAACCGCTCGCCCGTCGTGAGTTCGTTCGTGCACGAAGTCATAGGCCCACACGTGATCTTTCCTTTCCGGCCTCAGCCGCACGCACGATCCATCGTTGAGCCACAAGCGTCCGCGCTTGGGCTGCTTTTTCGGTACCTTCAGTCCTTCACGACGCCATAACCGTTCGATCCTCTTGTGGTTCACCCGCCACCCTTCGCGTTCCATCAGAGCCGTGATCCGACGGTACCCGTAGCGTCCGTACTGCGTCGCCAGTTCGGTCATTCGCTTCACCAGCGGTGTTTCGTCTCCAGGCGCCTTGGGCCGATATTGCTGCGTCGAGCGCACCTGGCCCAGCACTCGGCAGGCTCGCCTCTCCGACACCCCCTGCGACTGCTGTGCGTGTCGCACTGCCCGGCTCCGGCGCGCCGGGCTCAGAAGTTTCCCGACGACACCTCTTTGAGGATGGCGTTGTCGAGCATCGTTTCCGCCAGCAGCTTCTTGAGCCGCCCGTTCTCGCGCTCCAGCTCCTTGAGTCGCCGTGCCTGATCCACCCTCAGGCCGCCGTACTCCTTACGCCACCGGTACTACGTGTTCTCGCTGATGCCCAGCTTCCGGCACGCTTCCGGCGTCTTGGCTCCTTGCGCCAGCTCGATCTCTGCCTCCCTGAGCTTGGCGATGATCTGCTCTACCGTGTATCGCTTCCGGGCCATTTCTCCCCCTTCCCGAGCCTTCCTGAGAGCCTCAATTCCTAACTCTCAAACTGGCCCGATTATTGGGGGGCAGGTCAAGGCAGCCACGATTCCGCAGAGGGCTCCCGCTCAGGGTAGACTCAGGAATCCGCATTAGGTGACGGTGGGCATCCGATGACGACGCTGGTACAATCGCGATTTAAGGGCAAGACTCCAGCTCAGGGGCAGAAGCTCAGGGGCGGTTACTACACTCCGCCCCCGCTCGCCGAGTACCTGGCCCGTTGGGCAATCCGCGGGCCCCGTGAGCGAGTCTTGGAGGCCTGGGAGGCGGCGGCATCGACGAGCAGCTCGGCATCGACGATCTCAAGATCCAGCTCACCTCGAACCTGACCGCCGATTTGACCTACAACACCGACTTCGCCCAGGTCGAGCTCGACGAGCAACGCGTCAACCTGACACGCTTCGACCTGTTTTTCCCCGAGAAACGCGACTTCTTCCTGGAGGGGGCCAACAACTTCAGCTTCGGGCAGCAGTCCGGCGGCTTCGATGGGCCGGTGCTTCAATTGTTCCACTCGCGCAACATCGGGCTGTCGGAGTTCGGCGAGCCACTACCGATCGACTTCGGCGTCAAGATGACCGGCAAGGTGGGCAGCGGCAACATCGGGTTGCTGAACGTGCAGACGGGCGACTCCGATCTCGGCGAGGGGCGCAACTACACGGCCCTGCGCTGGCGACAGGATGTCCTCGAGCGATCGTCTGTCGGCGCGCTGGTGACCAACGTCGAGGGACCGGACGGCGCCACGAACACGGTGATCGGCGCCGACGTCAACTTCACGTTCCTCGATCACCTCAACATCTCGGCTTTCGGTGCCCGGGCTCGTTCCGGAGGATGTCGGCACGCCACCGCTGGTAGCGCTTCGTCGAGCGCATGCGCCGGATGACTTCGGGGTCCATCGGAGATTCGCGTTGGATTCTCATTTGAGTAGACATTTTATGCCTGCCAAATCGTTTTGCTTACAAACGCGACGGCTGGCGCGGTCTACACCTGAGCGCGGTCATTCACTTGATGCCCCCCCCGTAAGATGTTGAGCCCGTGGTATTTATCGCGATCGAGTGGTGTGCCGCGTGAGCATGGGCCCGAGAGCGACGAAACGCACGAGAGCGCACGAGCTCGCGCGTCCGGTGGTGGTGGTGGGCCCGGTGGTACAGGCCCGACGGAGAGCTCACCGCAGCTTAGGGCACGCTACTTGGCGGCGAGCGAGTGCTGACTCATGCCGGTGTCGTGACCAGTACGGCCAGTCGATGTCCCATCCGAGATCATACAGCAGGGGCCAGTCATGCAGGTACGCCGCGAAGAAACTCATGCTCACGGACCCGCCCAGGTCGAACCCGATGGCCACAGGCCCGGTCTTTTCGGGAGATCTCGACGCTCGTACACGCATGCGTTCCAGTCGTCGAGGCTCACGATCTTCTCGCGATCGCCGAGCACCGGAGTGCCGCGGTTGAGCCGGTACGTCCGCCAGCAGTCGAGGTCCGGACCACCGATTCGCGCGAGGTTTTTCTCGCGTTCAATGACCTTGGCCAGCGTCGGCTGCGCCTCAGCGCCGGGTTCGCCTTCCGTATCGACCTCTGGGTGATAGTCCGAGCTCCCGTCGGCCGCGGCGTGCATCTGGTTGTAGATCCCGCACCCGCCGCGCAGTATGCGCGAGAATCAGTGGTGCGAGTCGTCGGGGCAGGTACCGATCGCCATGAACTTGCTCACGGCATGCTTGCCGAGCGCGGTGACCAGCGCGGCGTGCATGCGCTAGCCGCGTTGACGCCACTGTGGCGGCTCGTCAGCGATCACCAGGACCGGCGCCAGGCCGTGCGCTCGACGGGGGTCCGAGCCGATGGCTCGCTATCATGGCGCCCGTCTCCCGGTCCTCGATGCGGCAATCGTGCGCTACTACGCTGGATGCGCGGCTTTGGCGATGTATGCCAGGTCGGTGTCGAGGGAACTGGCAGCTATGGTGCTGGCGTGACTCGGCATCTGTCAGAGGTAGGGATCGAAGTCTTCGAGGTCGCCCGGCCTGATCGCTCTGCTCTGTCGCAGCAGGGGCAAGAGCGATACCTCCGAGGCGGAGGCAGCCGCGCGAGCTGTTGTGGAAGGCAGACGAACCAGCACACCGAAGAGCAAAGCGCGCAAGGTCGAGTCTCTTCGAGTGCTGCGGCTCACCCGTAGCGGGGCAGTCGGCGCCAGGACGCGGGCTCCACAGCTAGTGGACAATCACATCGTTTCCGCTCCCGACGAAGTCCGGGACCAGCTACGCTTCCCTGACACGCATGCAGCTAATCCGCACCTGTGCGGGTTGGCTGCCTGATCCGGATGCGTCGATCGTCGGCTTTCATCTCGCCCGGTCAGTGGGCGGCGGCGAGGTACGGGAACTTCTTGGAGAACTCCCCGTCGTTGCCGTCGACGCAGTCGGTCGCTGCCGGGTTGCTGGTCAACAACGCCAGGGTGATGTTGGCAACGTCGTCAGCGAGCCCGCGGCCGTTCGGGAACATACTCTCTGCCTGCCGGCTGTACTGCATCACGTCGGGCAGCAGCGCGGCCACCAGCACCGCGGCGGTCGCTTCGTCGGCGCCGAGCGCCATCACGTTGTTGTTGACCACCGTGCCGAACCTCTTGGGGTCGTTGTGGGGCCTCTTGTTCTTGTTGAAGGCGTTCTGGTTCTTTTTCAATGGCCCCACCAAAAACAGGTTGATGAACGGACGGCCCATGCGGTCGATCTGCTTGTTACCTATCTGCACTGAGCCCCAGAAGTTCACCCCGGGCAGCACATCTAGCCCGACGCTGCCGTTCGGTATGTCAAGGATGATCGCCATCACGTTGGCGTTGGAGAAGAAATCGAAACCCATACCCCCCGGACAGAACGCCAGCCCGTTCTGCGCCGCCAGCAGATCAAAGTAGAAGGGATCGTCGAACATCCCTGCATTCGCCCGACCGCCACCGTCGAGCCGGATTGGCCGCCGCCCATATGAGCCTGAGCCCATCTCTACGCCATCGAGGCTGACCTGCATGTTGTCACCATCGAAGGCCACCGCCCACTGGCGGTCGACCTTGAAGTCTCCGTCGTTGTCGAAGTTGAAGATGTAGTGGGCCTCGTCGTTGAACTCCGCCGGGCTCAATAGGCCCGCGAGCGGGGCCACGGTCATGATCAGCGTCGTTTCTCTCTTCTTCTTCTGGGCCGGGAAGATGTAGACATCGCCGATGTCAGTGCGGCCGTCCTTGAGGACGCTGGGCGAGTCGAAGTGGTCACCTGCCCTCAACGGGCGAACGTCGAGCCCCGCGATCACAAGCGCGGCTACGGCGATCGTCGGAACGGCTACGGTGAACACAACACTTGCCTTGCGCATAAACGTTCACTCCTGGTTCAGCGGCGGGGTTCTCAGTCCTACGCCACGAGGAACCCTAGCCTCGCCCATTTCTGTGGTGCGGCGCCGAGTGTAGCATCGCTAGCATGACAGGCCAATCCCGTACCACCGATCGTCCAGATCGGTAGCGGGCGAGGTGATCCCCGAGCCCGACTGGTGAGTCGGACCATGCCGTCACTATCTGATGCTGACCGACAGCTCAAACACCACGCGCCGACCAATGATGTCGCCATAGATGTGCTGCAGCACGCCGACATCGGTGAGGTTCGTAGCGCGCACTGAAGCCTCTGCCGTGCCGTCGAGGAACATGTAGCCGAGCGTCGTGTCGAGCGTCGTGTAGGCCTCGGTGGTGCCCCAGAAGCGGGAGTCTAGGACATCCGTCCAGTAAGCCTCGCCGACGTGATTGACGGAAGCGCCGTAGTACAGATTGCCGCTCCAGCCGTTGTACGAGACGTTGAAGCGGTGCTCTGGCGAGATCCCGATGTCCTGCTCAGGGATGCCCTTGACCTCGCGCTCGGCCTGATACGAGTAGTTGGCCATCACCGTATTGCGCGCCATCGGAAGGTATCGTAAGCTGACCTCGAAGCCCTTGTTGACGATCTCGCCGATGTTGCGGTAGGTGAACAGCGCCGGCAGCGCCACGGGACCGAAGGGCGGCAACAGGAACGTCGGCAGCGACCAGTCTGGAGGTGGGTTGAAGGCCGTATACGTCTCGCTGGTGTAGAAGTCGATGCTGTCCTTGGTCTCGGTGCGGTAGGCAGCGATGTCCCAGGACAATTTGCCGTTCGCCACCGAGCCGCGGTAGCCGATCTCGAACTGATCCAGCCGCTCCTCGACCAGTTCGGGATTCCCCACGACAGTGGTCGGAAAGACGATCTGCCCGATCGGTGGGCCCACGTTGACGGCGTTGAAGATCTCCACCTCGAGGTAGCTATTGACCAGCGAGGGAACGCGGAAGGCACGACCGAAGCCGGCGCGGATCACGTGGTTTGATGATCCGGCCGGGTGAAACAGAATCGCCCCGCGCGGCGAGGTCACCGCGCCGTCGATGACATCAAAGTAGTCGACTCGAACTCCGGCGTTGATCGTCACGTAGTCATTGATATCGAGATCGAAGGTGGCGAAGCTCCCTCCCTCGGTACGGTTGTCCTCCCCCGGGGCAATCGACAGGTCGAAACTCAGCTTGCGATAGTTTCCACCGTAGGTGACTGCATGATCCCCGAGGAGCGACGTGTTCGTAACCGAGAAATCGTAGGTCTGGGTCCTGAAATTGAACGGCAGTCCGTTCAGTATGTTGAGGGAGTCGCCGTCGACGAAGTTAGCGTAGGCCCGAAAGTTCCACAGCCGCCAGTTGTAATCGGCACGCGCGTACGAGAAGGTCATGCCGTCGAAGATCGAAAATGGGCCAATGCCGGAGTGGATCGTGCCGCCCGTGCCGGCGACACCGGCGGAAAGCGACAAGTACGAGTCGACTCCCGTGTCAACATCGACACGGGAGTCGAACTTCGGTTGTCGGGAGCCCTGATTCGAAAACGTATCCCGCGAGATGCCGTTGGGCAACGGACCCGGTCGGTCCCACGGATCCTGAGTTGAATAGGCCCCGGTCACCCGAAATGATGTTTTGCCGCGTATGCCCGAATAGGTGATCGAGGCGAATCCAGTGCCGCGCTCACCGCCACCCATGCGCACCCGGAATGCGTTGCCGTACTGCCTCGGGGACTTGGTGATGATGTTCACTACGCCGCTAAGAGCGTTGGCTCCCCAGACCGCCGATCCCGGACCGCGAATCACCTCGATCTGCTCGATCTCGGAGAAATCCAGCGGCAACAGGTCCCAGGCGACGAACCCGAAGAAGTCCAGGTACACGGTCCGCCCGTCGATGAGCACCAACTGGGATGCATCCAGTGTGTTGGTGGACGAGCGCGACGACATGCTGACATCCCGAGCGCTCGTCTGGATGACGTTCAGTCCAGGCACACCGCGCATCAGGTCAGCGTAGTTCTGCGCCGCGCTCAGCGCGATGTCGTCGGCGGCGATAACGGTGATCGCAGTCGGTGCCTCCAGCAACAGCTCCTCGGTGCGCGACGCCGTTACAACGACGACCTCTTGGATGTTGGTCGTCTGCTGCTCCTGCTGCTGCTCTTCCTGCTCCTGCTGGGCCGGATCTCGTATCGGTGCCGCGCGCGCCGTCGTGCTGAGAAGCGGCGCCAATAAAGCCGCGGACAACAACGGCGCCATCAGCGGACGCAGGGGCGACAAGATCCTCATCCTCCAATCCTCCTCGTGCACCTGAGAGCATGGGGCACGGTCCTGAGCGCACAGAATCCGCTGAATTCGCGCCTCAATGTAGGCTTATTTGCTTTGCTGAGCAGATTTTTTAGTGAGGTGGCCGCGGCGTCCCCGACTTTCCCCGTTTTTTAGTGTCCCGACTATCCCACGGTTCCGACGTGCACATAGCATGCCTTCCGGCACGTCGCACCATTCGCTTTACATGGCAACCCGTCCGCGCCGCGATCGGGACGCGGAATCGCGATTTCACTGCCGCACCTTCGCCTTGACGGGCACGCTCTTTAAATCGGCACAGCATGTGTACGGTGATTGACTCGGACTCGGCAACTCCCCTTGCTCCACGTCGACGAGGCGGGTTCTGACCGCGTGCCGCGGCCGACCGGAGGATAGGTCTGGCCCTCCAAACCTGTCCGGAAGCAGCTTAGCCACCCCAGCTGTAGTTGAGGCGGCCATAGTAGTATCCGCCACTCAAGCCCCACGGTGTGAACTGGCTATACGGCAGGCCGAAAATATCGGCGAACAGGTCCATCCGCTGCGAGAAGGTATCGAAGACGTTCTGGCCACCGATGGCCAACGTCACGCCGCGGGTGATCGGCATGCTCGCCTCGAGATCGAAAATGTAGCGACCGTCCAAAATCGGCGCGTCGGCGCCGCGCACGAACCGCGCGTCGAAGTGATCGACCCAGGCGCCATAGTATTGCAGGCGGCCCATCAGACCCACCTTCCCCACCCGCTGTTTGACAGCAACGTTCCAGCGGAGCTTCGGCACCCCGCGTTCTAGGCCGAGCACGTCACCGGGGGTGAGCAAGTCCGCCTCTTCCGTCAGTGCCGTGTGTGTATAGTTCAGCGCGACGCTGAACACCGTGTTGCCGCGGAACGCGCGGGGTGTGTAGGTCGACACGAGGTCCACTCCCTGCGTCTGGCTCGAGAAGTCGTTGATGAAGAACCGGAAGAACTTCAAGGTGCCCGCCGACGCGATCCCTTCCTCCAGAAGGATCGCGCGCTCATCGTCGGCAAGGGTGAACGTCTGCGACAAGGCCAGGCGGTTGTCGACGGTCACGCGGAAGTAATCGACAGTCAGCGTGAACGGGCCAGTGTCGACTGCCAGCCCGGCGGTCAGGTTCAGTGAGGTCTCTGGTTCGAGTGGCTGGCCGCCCCGCAGCTGCGCTGCCCGGAACGTGGATGGCACGTTGGCGCTGTCGACCAGCTGCAGCGTTTCCGGATCGATGGTCGTCTGCACGTTAAGCGTGTTCTGCTGGCCGGGCGTCGGCGCACGGAACCCGGTGCTGATGCCGCCGCGAATTGAAACCGCGTCGCTCAGCCCATAGCGGGCCGACAACTTGCCGTTCGTCGTAGCGCCGAAGATGTCGAAGTGCTCGAATCGGAGGGCGCCGCCGACCGTCCACCGCTCACCCCGCACTTCGAGGTCACCGTAAACCGCGAAGTTGCTGCGACGCCAAGCCCCGGCCGTGTAGTCGGGAAAGCCAGGAAAACCGTTCGAGCCAGAGACGAAGCCTTGCGCCGCGTACGGTCCGACCTCCCACGACGGACGGCCGCCAGCGCCGATCGTGAAGCGCTCGTTGCGCCACTCCGCGCCGGCCGCGATGTTGACCCGCTCCGTGACAGGATAGGAAACATCAAAATTGAGATTTGTGTCCTCCTGCCGATAAAGACCGGGATCAAACTCGCGTGGTGTGTCCGGGCCGAGTGAAGCGTTCACAGTGTTCCGGAAGAAGAAATCCGACTCGTGCACGCCGTAGCTGGCGCTGGCATCCCAGGTCAGGCCGCTCTCCGCGGTCCGCCGCAGGCCGGCCACCACCGACATGTCGTGCACTACTCCGCCGAACTGCGGTGTGAAGCCCCCTGGGGCGATCTCCTGGAACGAGAAGCACTGCGGATCGGCGAACACCTGTGCCAAGGCCACCGGATCCGGCACGTTGTCAGTAATGCGCACCGTGGGACAGTTTGCGGATCCGTCGATGATGCCGTCCTGCGCGTCCAGTACGTCGCCAATCAGCAGCGTCTCGCCGTCGTCGAGGCTATAGACGTTGACCCGGTTGTTGGGATTCCGGAAATAGAATCCTTCCGTCACCTTCTTCCGGGCGTAGTTGGCGTGGCCGTAGAACGTCAACCCGTTGGAGAACGGGTGGCCGAAGTTGCCGAACAACTTCAGGTCGTCCTCGACCGTCGGGTTGCCCCAGATCTGGGCGGGCTCAGCGACGGCCGTGTTGCCGGCCGCAACCAGCGCCGCCGCGTCGGCGCGCTGTACGCTGCGGTTCGTCGGGTCGGCGTTACCGTACTCGAAGCTGAGGTTGACGAATCCCGTGTCGCCAAGCGGCCGCCCAACGTTGCCCGCGATGCTGTACGCATCGCCGTCGCCCGCCCGATAGGTGCCAGTGTGCAACGCGAGGCTGCCCGCCCCCCGGGCATCCTTGAGCAGGAAGTTCACCACGCCCGCGATAGCGTCCGAGCCGTACTGCGCCGTCGCGCCGTCGCGCAGCACCTCCACCTGCCGCAGGGCGATCGACGGAAACGTCGAGATGTCCGGCCCCTGCGACCCATCCGTCACACCAGCAAACCAGGCGATAACCGACGAGCGGTGACGACGCTTGCCGTTGACTAGCACCAGCGTATGGTCGTGCGCGAGATTGCGCAGACTAACCGGCCTTACGAGCGTTGCTGCGTCGCTGATCGGGTGCGTGGCGACGTTGAACGAAGGAACCAGCGTCCGCAGCTGATAATCGAGCGTCGTCGAGCCCTGGTTGACGATATCTTGGGACGGGATGACGTCAATCGGGACCGACGATTCAGTTACCGACCGCGGCTGAGCGCGGCTCCCCACGACCACGACGTACTCCTCAATCTCGACCGCCATTTGGACATCGAGAATGGTCGCGGCACCAGCCCCGACCTCCACCCCGGCACGCATGACCTCCCGGAACCCGGGCCGCGTGAACGTCACGTCGTAGGCACCAGGCTCAAGTTCACTCAGCGTGAACATGCCAGTACTGTCGGTTGAGGCGGCTTGAACCGGACCAGCAACCCCCGCGGGTCGCGCCTCCACGGCGACGCCGAGCAGCGCGCGGCCCGTCGTGTCGGTGACTGTGCCCGACAGCTCAGGGGCCTGCATGCTCGCGGCGCCTGATGCCGGTGTCAGGACGACTAGCACTGCCGCCGTCACAAGAAGCCGCCTCGGCGAATGCCATGCTGTACTGTCCATATACGCGTGCCTCTCTGTCATCGCAACAATTCTCCCTGTAGGCAGGCTGCCCTACTTCGTGCCTCCGCAGCTGTGCGGCTGGCCGAAGAACGTCGTCCCCCGCCCATTTCAGAAGCGAGAGCGATAATCAAGCTCTCGCGTCCCGTGTCGCTCGGCGGCGCGGTACGGTTCCTCATGCCCTGGTGCGCCGCGTGCCACGCCTGCGCGCGGCGTTCCGCCTCGCGCAAGTCTGTCGGCGTCATCCGCACGGCGACGGCGGCGCGACGCCGTCACGATTAGCTCACGCTCCGCGCCGGTTGACCGAGAGGCGGCGATGGTCAACCACATGTGGGCCTCGACGGCATCCGGTGGCACGCCGAGGCCCTGGCCGTACATGCCCCCGAGGTTGTACTGCGCGCGCGTGTGGCCCTGCTCGGCGGCGCGGCGGTACCAAGCGACCGCCTCGGCGTCGCCCGCCTCGGCGCTGGCGCGGAGGTCTGCGAGGGCTTGTGCGGCTGGCCTGTGTTCATTCTGTGTCTGAACACAGGCCGAACTGCACACCGCGAGGGTGAGTGTGGCGACCACGAGGGCGCTGCACACAAGGTGGCGACTCATTACGTCTACTCCAGGGCGCTGGTGCGCGCCCCGTTCCATCTCCCGCGCGATCACCGCCGAGCGTCCGATAGCCGTCCCCATGCCCTCCAATGCGGCGTCGACCACCATGCTGTAGAGGCGGAAGCCCGACGCCCGCGAGAGGTCCGGCGACGGCTGGCCCTGGCGCGCGAACCAGTACGGCCAGTCAGCGTCCCATCCGAGATCATACAGCAGGGGCCAGTCATGTCCGAGATCATACAGCAGGGGCCAGTCATGCAGGTCGACCGGGCCGCCGGGCCTTCCGTCCTTGATGCGGTGCGCAACGGCCGAGGATGTGACGTGGAGCTCCTCAGCCGCCTTGGCGAAGCTCTCGCGGCGGGCCGCGGCTTCGAAGAAGCGCAGACATTCAAGCGGCGGAAGGGGCTGCATGGTCCCCAATCTGCGAACAGGAATAGTTGCCTATTTAATCGCCTACTAGGATAAGCGTGTCTCACACGAGTTGTGGAATGGTAATTATTTGGGCTAAGGGACATTTTAAATTGGGCAAATGCGCGACCCTTGCCGCGCGGTGCTTGCGCTCGTGGCAGTCTCGGCACAATGGCTGGATGTTGGTGCGGTCCCAGAAGCGCTCCGGCGCCAGGTGCACAGGCTCGATGTGGTCGATGTGCTCGGCGGCGACCGTGATGCCCGCTTCGGCGCAGGGACGGCACAGCGGCTCGCTCCGGAGGATCCCGGCGCGCCACCGGCGATACCGCTGGTTCCAGCGCGCGCGGCGGAGGCTTTCTGGCTCGATCGGCACGTGTCGGATCGCTGTGGGAATCGTGTGGGAAATTTCGCGCAGATTCGTTTGTTTACAAATGTACCGGGCGCGAGGCGGCCCTGACTTTCGATGCCCCCCCTGTGGACAATAATACTCAGGTATGCGCAGCTATGCGCAGACTGCGCGGTGCGTGCTCGCAGGAGGCCCCGGAGGCGACCGTGGACGGCCTTGGCCTGCATCAGTACGTACGCGACGGCCATGCCCTGCAGGGCGGTCGCAACACCGTCAAGCACTGAATTGACCCATGCACCGACGACTGGGATGACGTCCAGACTGTCGGAAAAGACGGGCAGTGCCACAGCCACCACATAGACCCCGATCCGTTGGGTGAGATCAGCACTCGCGTCCTCTGACCTGACCCCCGAAAACGGGTCCAGATGTAATCACACGATCTGGGACCAGAAAGGGAGGTCAGAATGCCGGTCAAGAGGCACAGCGCCGAGCAGATCGTGCGCAAGCTCCGGGAGGGTTAAGTGGAGCTGGCGCGAGGCGCGACGGTCAAGGATGCCTGTCGCAAGCTAGCGATCACCGAGCACACCTACTACCGGTGGCGGCGCGAGTACGGCGGGCTGAAGCTGAACCAGGCGCGGAAGCTCAAACAGCTCGAGAAGGACAACTCCCGGCTCAAGAAGCTGGTGGCGGACAAGGAGCTCGACCTGGCGATCCTCCAGGAGGACGCGGAGGGAAACTTCTGAGCCCAGCACGTCGGCGCGAGGCGGTAGCTCACGTACGACGGCAGCTGGGCGTAACCGAAAGACGATCCTGCCGGGTGCTCAGGCAGCCCAGGAGGACACCGCGATAGGTGCCGAGGCCGGCGGACGACGAGCAACTGGTGAGGGACAGGATCGTGGAGTTAGCTCGGGAGTATGGACGTTATGGGTACCGGAGGGTGACGGCGTTGATGCGCATGGAGGGCGGGCTCGTGAACCACAAACGAGTGCAGCGGATCTGGCGTAGCGAAGGCCTGAAAGCGCCGAAGAGGCAGCCCAAACGAGCCCGGCTCTGGTTCAACGATGGCTCGTGTATCCGGCTGCGACCGGAGCGCAAGAACCACGTGTGGGCGTATGACTTCATCCATGACCGGACGCACGATGGCCGGTCCATGAGGATGTTGACGATCGTGGACGAGTACACCCGCGAGAGCCTGGCGATCGACGTGGCGCGCAAGCTCAACTCCGAGCAAGTGCTCGAGCGGCTCGGGTGGCTGTTCGTGCACCGGGGCAATACCCGATCACATCAGGTCGGATAACGGACCTGAGTTCACTGCCGCGGCCGTTCGCGACTGGCTGCGCCGACTCGGCGTGGGCACGCTGTTGATCGAGCCGGGCTCGCCGTGGGACAACGGTTACGTGGAGAGCTTCAACGGCAAGCTCCGCGACGAACTGCTGGACCGGGAGATCTTCTACACGCTCAAGCAGGCACGGGTTCTGATCGAGAGGTGGCGGCAGCAGTACAACCGAGTTCGACCGCACAGCTCGCTGGGCTATCGACCACCGGCCCCTAAGGCGCTGTTGTTGAACCCGGCTCCGCTACGCTCCGCCGGCTTCAACAACCCCTTGTCGGCACCGTGTTACTGAGATACGACGTGGTACTAACCGCGGGGTCAGGTCAGCCCGGCAACTGCTGATTAGGCGGTCGGCGATCCGCGTAAGTGTCACCGCAGCCATCCTGTACTGCGTCTCCTGCCGCTCCACCCCGAGCACCGCCCCCAGCACCGATGGCACCGAGGTCACGGTGTTCGACATCACCAGGGTGTCGAGCTTCGTGCTCGACTTCATCGGTGGGACGGTGCAGAACACGTCGAGAAGGACGATTAACCCTCTTTCGAAAGTTCGGGCGAAAGTCTACAGCGCAGCAGGCGTGCTGCTTGCTGAGGATGCTGATAGCTACGGTCCAGTCCCCGACAGAGGCCAAGCTACTTTCGATATCCGGATTCCCACGAACAACTCGACAGGGGCAAGCTACTACACCCTAGAGGTCACGAACTACGTGGCCGGGCGGCACGCGACTCTCTCGTGTTCCGGGTGTGGGCGGCGCGACTGGTGACGTTCCTCGGTGCAAACTACGAACCAGGAGGCTAATGCTCGACTCGCCCCTCCGGCCCTCCTGCTCCGGCAGTGGCCAGGATTTGCACCAGGTCGATTACACGGCCTTGCGTAACGGTCAAGCCGTCCAGCGGTGGGGCGGCATGGGCCTTGTGGCCCTGCTCACCCAGGAGACTTTCGGGACTCCGGGCTTCACCGACGACGACGCCTGAGCCTGGAAGCACATCGAGTTCGGGACGGGCGCGGTCGAGGCCTACCGTAGCGTCACGGATCCGTTCGAGTTGCACAGCAAGCACGAGGCGAGGGCTTTCGGTGTCTTCGCGAGCGCGCCGTGGACCGGGCAGCCGCAGCGCTTTCTAGGGAGCGTCCCGCGAGTGCGGAGGCCGGCTCCGATAGAGGAAGCGCCCGCGATGGTCCCGGGCTGGCCCTCGAAGGGCATTCCGCGACCGGTTACAGCGTGATCACCTGGTCAGGAGGGTTGCCGGCCAGGCATTCGTACAGGTCGGGAAAGCAACCGACACGGACTCCCTCGACCGTTCCCAGAGGCTCGCACGTGCCGGGCCAAGTCTCGCCTGCAGCCAGTCCGCGCTCGACAGCGCAGGTGTCGCACATCATAAGCAGAATCCCATTCTCCCGCGCGACCCGCGAGAGACGCTCTCCCATTGGATCGCCCTGCCGCAGCAGATACGTGTTGTCGTCGAAGAACATCATCCCCACGACATCGACGCCGTGGGCATCCTGCTCCAGCTGCGGAAGGATCATCTGCCCGAGCTTGTAGCTGGCTGTGTGGCCTGATGTGGCGAAAACGTAAGCGATCTTCATCGGCGCGAGTTCCTCAGTTGGTCCTCAGAGTGGAGGGGCGTATTCTATAGAGTGACCGGTAGGATGGCCGGGCATTGTTCCCACGCGGGCGGGCTCTTCGCGTCCCTCCCGCTGTTCCCCGGCCCCGGGGGAAAGGTACCGTTCGCTCTCGCTCGGCGCAATCGTGGCGAATATTGTACGGAATGTGCGAACTCTTGCTGTCTGCAGGATCGATCCTAAAGGACCGATCTGTATTCGACAGAAATTCCCCCCTACCGTGTTTCGGATCGCGTTACAGGTAGCCACAGGGAGCTTTCCAGAGGCATTGGGGGCTTCGGCCGAATTAGGATAGAAGGGTCGCGCCAGCGCGGCCTAGCGCTACTGCCGCCGAGACCGCGGTAGGAAACGGAAGACTAATGAAAAGGCCTAAGCAGAAGACACAGCAGCGAGACAGCAGCAGCTAGAGAAACCGACAGCAGAGCCGAAAGCAAAGGGTGGGGCCCCAGTCCTTCGCCTGAGGGCTCGGTTAATGGAAGCGCAATCTGCGAAAATCCGTTGCGCTGTTGCCCCTCACTCGACCGCAAGAGCCGCCGCGAGCATCGGGGTCGTTCCGATCGCAGGATTGCGAGAAGGCTCGAGGTCATAGTTGGCTCAACACAGCGAGGTGACTGACGAGATTCTGCGCAGTATTGCCCGCAAGCTGGTGCAGACCGTGCGCGGCGACGTCACGATCGACTGGACGCTGCGGGAGAACGTACGCGCGCAACCTCCGCATACTGGTTAAGCGGATCCTGCGCAGGCACGGCTACCCGCCCGACAGCGGTGCCTGTCAACGCGGATGAGACGGTGGGTTTCGTAAATTAGTGAGCATTCTCCATGCTGGCGGGTTTGTTGATCCAGGCCACGGTGGGCACCGGCGGTGGTTGAGGCACGCTGCTGACGAAGCGCTCGGGCCGCGCGCGGAAGGCCGCCAGAAGAACTTCGGCGCGCTTGTGCTGGACCGCCTGGGCGAGGCCGTGGTGCATGGTCGCTGGAGTCACCAGGCCGATGCCGGAGTGACGGTGGCAGTGGTTATACCAATGGAAGAAGGCGCGGCAGAAGCTGCGAGCCTGCTGGATGGAGTCGAACCGCGCCGGGAACTCCGGCCGGTACTTGAGCGTCCTGAAGTGAGCCTCCGAGTACGGATTATCCGATGACGTATACGGCCTTGAGTGCGTCTTGGTGACGCCCAGATCAGCGAGCAGGAAGGCAACGGGCTTGGACCTCATCGAGCTGCCGCGGTCAGCATGCAGGGTGAGTTGGCCAGGCGTGATCCGCTGTTACTCGATGGCCTGGCCGATGAGCTGCTCGGCGAGAGGACCGCTCTCGCGGTGTTGCACGCTCCACCCGACTACGTAGCGGCTGAACACGTCCAGCACTACGTACAGGTACAAGTAGGTCCACTTGCTGGGCCCCAGCAGTTTCGAGATGTCCCAGCTCCACAAGTCGTTGGGTTGTTCAGCCAGCAACTCGGGCTTGTAGTAAGGTGGATGAACGAGCTGGTTGCGTCGCTCCCGTCCCTCGCCCTCGGCGGCGAGGATTCTGTACATCGTGCGCTCCGAGGCCAGGTAGCGGCCCTCGTCCAACAGCGTCGCCCATACCTGGGCTGGCGCACAGTCCTGGAACCGCTCGCTGTGCAGCTCGGCCAGCACCTGCTCGCGCTCCGTGTCCGAGAGTGCCCTGGCAGGCTTCGCTCCAGGACGGCTCACTGTTGGCACGGGTGGCCGACGTCGTCGATACATCGTTGCTGGCGACACTCCCAGAGACCGGCATGCTGGGCGCGTCCCGATGATGGGCGTGAGCTCCTGGACGGTCTGCTCGATCATTTCTTGGTACTCCCGTTCGCGCCCCTGGGATCGAGCAGATCCCCCAGAAGCGCGGAGACGTTTCCCTACACTTGGATCACCCGCCGTGCTTTCTCGAGTTCCGCCTCGGTGCGCTCGAGGCGGCCGCGCAGGTTGGCGATCTTCGCGTCTCGGGGATCCGTCGCCGGTCGACCTCGCTTCTTGGTGAGCGCCACCAGCGCCCCGGCGTCACGTTGCTTGCGCCACTCCGACAGATGCGACGAGTACAGCCCTTCGCGGCGCAACAGCGAGCCGACCTCGCCGGCCTTGGTGCATCGATCCGCTTCGCCCACAACGCGAAGCTTGTACTCGGCGCTGAACTTGCGCCGACGCGGGCGTTCCACCAGTTCCGGATCCGGTATCTTCGAGGCGCGATCGTTGGATCTGCGTCTCCGGTCGCCTACGCGTCCCTCCGCCGCAGATCCAACGACCTGCTTACCTGTTCCGTTATTCTCCAACTCCAACATCTGTGCCACTCCGAGCCGCCCCGTGGGTCAGTAATTATCCAACTTCCATCGTCTCACCCCACGTTGGCAGAGAGGGCAGGCAGGAACAGGCGTCGCGTACGGTCCAGGAGTTCCTGTCTGCACAGTGAGCTGCCTTAGTCGTTGGGGTCGGCAACCTGGCTCAAAAGCGGCAGTCAGAGGTGGACCCCATCCTTTGGACAGGTTTGGGTCACAGCTAAGGTGGAATCCGGGTTCATGATTCAGGCTGCCTTGGGCTGACAGGAGACGGGGCGTAGCCCCAGGCTCCTTTCAGCCCCGTCGTCAGTGTACGCCTCCTCGGGCGTCCGGTCGTCGAGCGACGAGTGCGGTCGGCGCTCGTTGTAGAAGTCCATCCAGCAGCCGATCCCGGCCCGAGCCTCGGAGCCAGTCGCGTACTCTGACAGATAGACTTGCTCGTATTCCAGTGATCGCCATAGCCGCTCGATGAAGACGTTGTCCATCCAGCGGCCCTTGCCGTCCATGGAGATCCGAATGCCGGCCTCCTTGAGCGCGTCGGTGAAATCGACGCTGGTGAATTGGCTACCCTGATCAGTGTTGAAGATCTCGGGCGCACCGTAGCGCTCGAGAGCCTCTTGCAAGGCCTCGACGCAGAAGCTCGCATCGAGCGTGTTGGACAGGCGCCAGGACAGCACCTTGCGTCTCGCCCAGTCCATCACCGCAACCAGGTACAGAAAACCTCGCTGCAGCGGGATGTAGGTCACATCCGCACACCAAACGTGGTTCGGTCGCGTGATCTGCAGATCGCCCAGCAGGTAGGGATAGATCCTGTGCTCCGGGTGCGGCTGAGACGTCCAGGGCCGCTGGAAGATAGCTTGCAACCGCAGCAGCCGCATCAGGCGGCGCACCCGCTTGCGAGAGACCGTGTAGCTTCGTCTCTTCCGTGGCATTCCAGACTCCTTCTCCTTGGTCTGGATTCCACCTTAGCAAGCTGTCCGAATTTCGGGGTCCACCTCTGGCTCAGCTCAGCGAGCTTCCGACGTCACTTGACGATGACCGCACGGCATCCGGCGGCGTAGGCCAAAGTACCTGTCGAGAGCCCGTCTACTAGGCTCCGTAGCGCAGCCTAGCCACTGCACCTCGAGCGGCAAGCTCGCCGCGTGCGTAGCGAGCCGGCATGGTCGGCGAGAGCCACCCGGCCAGCCTGCATTTCGACCAGGCCAGCACCAGCGGCGGCGAGTGACTGTGCCGAGCCGACCCGCAGCGAGTGCCCGGACACTCGACCTTCGAAACAGCGGCACCGCGTTGGGCAGTACAACTGGCAACAGATGCTCGAGTGGAGATGCTACCGGCGAGCGGCGGGGAGCTTTTCCGGCGGTTTGCGGTTCTTCTTGAAGAAACGCCAGACGGTATCGAGCCCGAAGTACACACCGGCGTCGTATACCGGCCAGCGATGGCCACCGTTCCAGGAACACGCCACCACCTGACGCCTGCGGGCGCAGTTGGCGCGCTGTGTACAGGCCCACCCCCGAACGCCATCGGCCGGGCTTCTGTAGGCTGTGTCGGTCACATCGCATCTCTGTGACTCAGGACCGGCGAAGATCTCCGTCACCTCGGCCACCGGCGTGTACAGATATCCGTCGGAGCTGACCTCACCAGCGCCGGGTACGATCCGGTCGCGCTTGCCCCACACGCTCATCATCGACATGGGCTCGGACGGCGCACAGTTGAACCCGACGTGTAGCTGTCCGTGCGACGGGGATACGGCAGCGAAGCGGTCCGCTAGGTCGCATGCCATCCGTTGTACGAACATGCCGCCGTTGCTCAAGCCGGTCGCGTAGATCCGACGCGTATTGATGCAGTAGGCATTCTCGATTTCGTCGAGCATGGCAGCGACGAAACCGACATCGTCGACACAATTGCACCAGTTACATCGAGCCGGACCGCATTCATCGGGAAACGGATATTGGAACGAGTCAGCGGTACAGGTCGGTCCCTCGGGACCCGGGGAACTGGCGCATGCGCCGTCGTTCCACGACGAGATCCGCCGAGATCCACCGACACGGAAGCGCGTCGATTCCGGGTACACGGCGATGTACCCCTTGGCATCGGCATGCAGGCTCATACCGGTTCCGTGCTCTGCAACCCTGGCGCTGCTGCTGTAGCCGTGAAAGGCCAGCACGAGGCTGTGGCGCTTGCTAGGCTTGTAGCTCGGCGGCAGATGCACGTTGTACGTGCGTTCGAGGCCATCGTAGGTCAACGTCAGCGTCTCTGTGGCGCCGGGTTGCGTCGGCGGTGCCTTGCCACAGCCGGCGCTTGCACTCGACCGCAACGTTGCCACGATGGGTTCCGGCTGCCGGGTCAGAAACGTTTCACGGAGGCCGGCGATCGTCCCCGGATCGGAGAGCAGGAAGGCGGGTCCGAGGACACCGATCAACACCCCGAGGGCTGGCAACACGATCCGTGGCGTGACTGTTGGTAGGCTCTTCGGCACGGGTGGACTCCGGGGAGATCGGCAGCTTCGGGTGGAGTTCACTAGCAGCCTATCGTGCTGCTTCCCAGGTTTGTCAAGCCGCCGCAGAGCATGAACTCAGGTTCAGGACCTAGTGGGTGCAAGCCCGTGAGGGTTCAAGTCCCTCCTTGGGTACTTCGGTTTAACCTCTTTCAAAATAAGAAGATACCGATGGGGACGGGGCATTTCGTCTCGGTCCATTTCCGCCGTTTCGACGGCGAAAGTTAACAAATAGTTAACAAAACGGTCGCGAATTCCGTCGTCGAGACCACCCGCCAACCGTGTCAGCCCGCTGCATCGATCATCGCAATGGCGAGCCGTTCCCGGCGGCAGGAACGAAGCTGGGCGGGGCGTCCGCCCAGCACGCTGCCGAAGCCATGCGCTGGTATCAGTTGGCCGCCGAGCGGGGCCAGATCGCGGCGCAGGTCATGCTCGGCGGCATGTACGTCAAGTTGTCCGCCTACGGCTACGGACGGATCGTCCTCAAGGACGAGTGTGAGTAGCTCGATACTAACCCTCGATGCCCGCCTCAGGGCAGCTGTGCAACAGGCGGTGGCTTCCGGGTTATCCGAGTGCTCCTTCCGCGAACTTCAAATCCGTTTCGAGCGCTTTTGAACCACGCTGACGTTTCGGCGTATTCTGCCCTTCTCAGCGGAAATAAACGACATGCAGCGGTACGATGTTTACGAGGATTGCGAGCAAATAGATCGGCTCAAGGATCGTGACAGGTCGCACTAGCCCTCCCGCTCCGCTGGCCAGCCGCTCCACGCCCTCCTTAGCGCCTTCAGGCTGGCCGGGCATCACCAAGACAACCGTTGAAAGTAAATTCACAGCAATCTGGCCGGAAGAGCGTGCGAACCGAGCCCCGGCCAGCCAGCCGGCGAGGTCATCGAGTATGACGAGACCTCCCTCAGAGGCGTGACGGTGGCAGATCTTGGAGCGCTGTTCTCCGAGGTCGTCGAGTCCTGGCCCTCCTATCGGGACAATCGAGCGTCCGGCAAGCCCGCCAAAGTGGACAGTAACCACCGAGCCTACCAGCTCGTGCTCAAGGATATCCCCCATGCGCTGACGGAACTCCTCGGGGACGCGGCTCCTCGCTTCAAAGTCGAAGGCTCGACCGGAGCCGGCAATGTCACGGCGGCCCCGTGGGTGGCCTCCTTTGATCTACGGGTCACCGACAGCGCGACCCACGGGCTTTACCCGGTCTATCTGTTCTCTATTGATCTGCAGCACCTCTATTTATCCGCAGCGATCGGCGTCACCGTGTTTCAGCAGCTCTTTGGCAGCTCGACAAGTTGCTACGACCGGCTGCGATGGGCACGTGAATTCGTTGCGAAGGTGGTCGATCTACCGAGCTGGGGATTCGACATCGGGCCCCTGGATCTGGCCACTGATCGCCGGCGGCACAAGTTGCACGCGCTCTATGAGCAGGGGTCGATCGCACACCAGAGATACCGTCTTGCTGACCTGCCAACATCGGAGAGCCTTGCCGCCGACTTGCGTCGCATGCTGAGGCTCTACGAGGAGCTGATCTCGAACGATCTGGTCCCCGACCCGGCGAGGCTCGCTGAAAGCGCCGCGCCCGCGATCGAAGAGGCCCCGACCATCAGCTTCGAGGAGTTCACTCCGTTGCCGCCGGCGGATAAGCGCGGGAGTGGCGACAGCACCAAGTCGTCCAAGCCACGGCGCAGCCAGCAATCCAAGAAGGTAGGAGATGCTGGCGAGGCACATGTGCTCAGGTACGAGCGAGACCAGCTCGAACAAGCCGGTCGCCCCGATCTAGCGAAGCGAGTGCGGCGGCTAGAGGAGATCAACGAGTACCCCGGCTGGGACATCACTTCGTACTATCCCGACGGCCGCGAGAAGCTCATCGAGGTCAAGGCGACCTCGGGGAAGACAATCACTACGGTCGAGTTGACGGCGAACGAGTGGGAGGCGGCGCGCCATCCCGACAATAGGGCGATATACCACCTCTGCTTGGTGACCAAGGCGCTATCGAAGCAACCGCGAATCCGATCGATCCTCGACCCGGCTGCCCACGTAGGATCGTGGCGCGATCGGGCTCAAGGTAAGCGTGCATGAGCTCCGCTGGCGGGAGCCATCCGAGTAGTACGAGCATCCCCAGGACTGGCAGCGCTGCATGAATGATCTGTAGTTCGGCGCCGTCCGTTTCGTCCTGTTGCCCTACGTGTCTCGCTCAGCTATTCCCGCTAACGGGATCAGCTCATCGCGACAACTAGTTTGCGGGTTTTGATCTCTGGTGCGCGATCGCACCAGTCTGAGCACGACCTCAAGAGCGACGCGAAAGCTCGTCTATGGTGTGACGTCGGTGAAAGACAAACGCGAGGAGTGTGAGCCCGCACGCGCCGCGTGGCGATGCTATCGGGATCTCAAGGGGTCTCGATTCGGTGGCCGCGCTTGGTGACGGCCTGATCGGCGAAGTGCTCGCAGGCAGCGCGAGTCAATCGCGCTCGGCACGGGCGGCCGCCACGTCGGCAACCTTGCCCCAACGTGCGCCAGAGAATCCCCTGCGGCCCTTGGTGACGACCGACATCCCCGCCTCTTGCCACCTTCGAATCTCATCCGCCGATCGCCTGAGCGCCTTCGCCAGCGGGGCGCGGCTTATCAAGTATCGGCGGCTCACTCGTCCGGCTCGTCCGGTCGCAGCAGCTTGCGGCGAAGCCGCGCGAGAAGCTCTTTAGCGGTGTCCACCCCGTGCCAAGTACGTGATTGTCGTCGCATTCCTCCAGGCGCGACGCCCGTCACCTCTGATCCGGGATCATGGAGCCGATGGGCGAAGCGCCATGAATGGGCGCTCCGCGCGACAGATTGGGACGCTCGCGTTGATGAACGAACGCTCGACGGTTGCCGAGAATCCGCGCGGTCTTGTCGGCGAGATTGGGACGCAGCGTGGCGACGGTGGGCGGCGCTTTAGAATCAACCCCGAAGTCTTCTCGCGCGCGAGGGATGGGCACGGTTTCGGATCGCTTGGAGTACGCTCGTCGCATGAAGCTCTGGGACCGCCAGCCAGCAGAAACAGCCAAGGCGTTCGCGGCGTGGCTGCTGTACCGGGACTTGCCCGCGCCGCGCTCGGTGGATCTCTCGGACACGGAGGCAGGGGCGGCGATCTCGGCGCGGCGGCCGACGTGGATAGGCTGGGCGAGGCGGTTCTCGTGGCGCGAGCGCGCCGCCCAATGGGATGCGGCGGTGGATCGGAGCGTGTTGGATCGTACGGTGAACACTCGGACGGAGCGCATGGAGGCATGGGGCGGAGTGCTCGACGATGCGCGTGCGCTGGTGGCACAGCGGCTGCGGAGCATGAGCCCCGACGAGCTGACGCCGGCTGATCTACCCCGCTACATGCAGGCGTGCGCACGACTCGAACAAGCGCTTGCGGCATCCTCGGCAACGGAGGCACAGCGTGACGCTGTGGAGCAGTTCGCCGATACGTGGGCGGCGGCCGAGGCTCGGCACCGGAAACCCGACGGTGGCGACGGCGCGGTGCACTGATGGCGGTTCCGGCGCTGGTGACGCTAGCGACCGACCCGGCCTGCTTCGGCGACACGTACGGCGCCGCGGGGTATCGGCGTAGTTCAGGAACCGCTTCCTCCCAGATCTTGCGGGAGCGGGTCACGATTACCAAAGCATTCCTCTTCATCGCCCGGCGGAGCAACCAGAAGGAGTACTCCTGGGAAGGCAGCGTTGTCCCTAGGGGCCTGTATCGCCTCGAGTGGTAAGGAAAATACTCGATGCAAAAGAAACTGCTTGCTGTGAGCCTGTCACCAGCAATCTTGAGTGGCTGGTTGAGCTTCTTCCGCCACCACCGGGGACCGCCGACGCCCTGTGGAAGACCTGGATTCAGGAGATAGAACGGGAATTCCATCGACTCGTGAAGGAGGTTCTTCTCCCAGACGGCACGGACATGAGGAACCGCATAGAAAGGAGCATCGTGCTCTGAGAACCCAGGATTTAGGCCGAGCAGGACGACTGGGGCGTCCGGGCAGCCAAGGTACGGCTCAGGCAGAAGCTCCGTACGGATGTGATGATCTGCGGTTCGTACCTCGTCGTTGAACGCACGAATAAGGCGATATTCCTGTGGGAGAACAAACGGAGGGTATCTCCGTGGCAGGTTAACCCAAGGGTTATTCACGCTGCCCTATCTGACGAAGCGGGCGAAACGACCGAGAATCTGGCCCCTTTCATGCGCTCCCCCGCGATGGGAGATGCGCGGAAACTACGGCGTCGCGTGCCTGATCGGTCGAGACGAGGATTACCGTTCGTGATGCGGCCGATGTGGCCGTCCCGGCAGATCGGCCGGATGTTGTCTCGCGGTCCCAGAAGCGCTCAGGCGCCAGGTGGACGGCCTCGATGTGGTCGATGTGCTCCGCTGCGACCGTAAATCCCGCTTCAGCGCAGGAACGGCATAACGGCTCGTTCCGGAGGATTCCGGCGCGCCATCGTCGATAGCGGCGGTTCCATCGTAGGCGGCGGATAACTTTGGGCTCGATTTTCATTTGCCGGTCATTTTATGCGCGAATTGTGCGCAGCTACTTTTTCGTGAACCCGATAGGGGTCCCGACCGTTCGACTCGCCTGCGCCGGTAGGCGGTCGCAGCAGTTGTTCGGGCGGCGCTCGGCGGCCCGCGATCGCTTTGTCCCCGGCAGGCGTGTCGGCAGCGTTTCCCCTGTCGGACCGTGCGTGGAGAGTACCCCTGTCGGACCGTGCGTGGGGAGTACCCCTGTCGGACCGCGGACCGTGCGTGAGGGAGTACTCCTGTCGGTCCGTACCCCCTTCGGGACGATGCTCCTGTGCTGCATGGGGAACTCGATGATGCACCCGCGCGCAGGCTCGGCAGCCGGAGCATTGGCTCGAGGACCTGGTGCAAAGCGCCGGCAGCGGTGCTCGAGGCGATCGGCTTCGCGTTCGATCCGGAGCCAGCCGAGGAGCACGGCGCGGTCGATCGCTGGCGCGCACCAGCGCGGCGTACCGACCAACGCGCGCAACGTCAAGGCTGGCACGTCAGGTCGCCCGTGCCGGCACCGGGCAAGCGTATAGCCGACGGCGCGCAGGAACGCGCGCCGCAGTGCCCGGTGTGGGATCTCGGCCGCGTCGGCCTCGAGGCGGGAGCGCACGTCGTCAGGCAGCTGCTCGAGCGCGGCTGTGGCGATCTCGCGGAGCTTGTGAGGCATCGGCATCATGGCCTCGGTCGCGGCGGGGTTGCGCAGCAACTCGGCGCCGCGGCCGTAGGATCTCGTGCAGTCGGCTCGCCAGCCGCGCAGCTCGGTCCACGTGGCGCCCTGGAACGTGATCGCGTCGAAGGCCTCGAGAACTTGGTGCTCGTCGAGGCCCGCAGCGTGTGCGTAATGACCCACAGCCCGCGCCAGTGCGTTCCGGCGACCCGGGTCCACCGATCCGGAGCGCAGCAGCTGTCCGATCTCGCGCGGCTCGTCCCACGGTAGTGGCCCGACGGATCCGAAGCGCGGACGCTCACCGCCCGCGGCCTCCGCGAGCTCGTAGCGCTCGGCGCGTGCCTCGGCTGCGGCTGCGATCGCCTCCAGCGGCGATGGTGCCCGATTTAGGCAGGTCTCCGCACCCGGACCTGCGGCGAAGGATCCACGCGTGTCCTGCACCATCCCCGGGACACGAATTGGACGCTTGCGCACCCGGAGCCGGTCACAGTTGCCGCGCAGCTGGAGAATCGCGCGCAGCTGCTCGCTAGGCGATTCCTTAAGCTCGGCACCGGTGGCGGGGTCGAGCCGGGCGGCGTCAAGACCGGCCGGCAGACGACAAGCACCCACCAGGATCTCGTACCACTGCCCCGGTGGCGCCCCCGGCTTGGCGCGCAACAGACGCCGCACGTGCTCGGCCGCCGCCTCCGCCGGCATTGGCTGATCCAGCAGCACGTATACGTGCATCGATTGCTCGCGGTTGCAACTCGGCCGCGTGGCGAACCACACGGGCACGCCAGCGGTGCGAATCTCGCACAGCGCTTCGTGTCGCGTCTCCGGATCGCAGAGGTGCCGTGGCCCGTCGTAGTCGATCACCAGATGACGAACGTGCCCACGCGCATCCTGCAACGGCGCGCCGAGCACCAGCTGGTGCAACCAGTGAGCCGCGGCGAGCGGCGGCAAGATCACGAGCCCACGGTGCCAGGACACTTCCTTGTTCCAATGGCCGCGACTGTCGCGGATCGTCTGAAAGAACCTGGAGGCCGACGCGGTATCGCAGCCGACGTGCGGCACCAGCTGGAGCAGCGCTTCGGCTACCAGCTCCGGCGTCAGCTCCGCGGCGAGATCCTCCGGCCACGGATGCGGAAAGCTCGGCAGCCGCGCCAGCACCTTCCGGGGCAGCACGTCGCACAGGCCGCGAGTGAGCTCTGGGTGCTGGTGCTCTAGGTTGCGTAGGCGCCGGTAGCGCGTAGGCAGCCGCGATGGCCAGCGCCGAGACCAACCCGCCGCAGGATGGTCGCTAGGATTCTCATCGCGGCCTGGTGTCCGGCATGACCACGCTCCAGCCGTTCCCGAACGGGATCTCTGGTACCCGTGCGTTCTTGTCTGGTATTGTGGCTGTAATTGTATGCACCTCGAGATCCTGTATTGGCATCTTGTTTCATTGCAGCGACTTAAAGAAAATGGAGAGCGGAGGGGGTGGGATTCGAACCCACGTGCCGGGTTTTTACGCCGACAACTCGATTTCGAGTCGAGCGCGTTACGGCCGGACTTCGCTACCCCTCCGAGCTGGCCGTCGAGCGCGCCTAGGATAGCATCGGGGCTCTCGTTCTCGTGCCCCGCATCCACGCCCCGGGGCCGGGCAGCAAAGCACCCCAAGCAACCTCTTAGCCCCCCAACCGGGTCAGTAGCCGAACACCACCATCTGCTCGCCGCGTTGCTCGGTCAGCGACTGGAAGTGCGCTACCAGACGGTCGCGACGCTCGAGAAGCGCGGTCAGCTCGCTGTCGCTCAGGTAGTCGCTCACCGCGTCGCTGATCGCCTCCGCTGTAACCGCGCGCATGCTGGTCCAGAAGGTACGCTCGATCGCCTGCAGCGGCGCTTCATCGAGGCGCGTGGATACCCGAAATGCGCGCGAGTGATCGGTGAGCCACACCCGCCAGCTCGGGTCGTACAGCAGGTTGCTGCGGTTGCGGTCGGCATTGGCGATGAGCGCGTCGAACGTGTACATCGTCGCGAGCTGCTTGTTCCAACGTTGCGACGAGGGGTCGGTGAGACGGCGCGTTACCCGATCCGACTCGTTGAACGATGTCGGGATGACGATCTGCAGGCTACCCTCGACCGGGCCGATCTGTCTGCGCACCGCCGGCGGCACCTGGTGCAACCCGAGCAGGGTGCTCAGCTCGTACGCGGCGCACTCGAAAAGGCCGCTGTCGCGGAAGTGAACCTCGGTGCTCCCATCCACGAAGCGTGCCACCCCGAGACGATC
The DNA here is from genome assembly GCA_965205505.1 of Acidobacteriota bacterium. Classification (GTDB taxonomy): domain Bacteria; phylum Acidobacteriota; class UBA890; order UBA890; family WLXD01; genus DASCOT01. The sequence continues at coordinate 408,869 of CBDBHB010000007.1, read as the reverse complement.
TTCGATGCTGCGGAAGACCGCATCGAGCTCCACGGCGCCCAGCCGAAGGCGAACTAGATAGGTTCCGCAGCCGAACTCGTCGGCGTCATTGAAGGCGATCGGCCGCCCGCCCTCGTCGTAGCGTTTCTGCGAGACAATTTCGGCGGAGCGCAGGAACTCCAACACGTCGGCGTCCGACTCGAACGGCAGCGGCGCTCCGTCGGCGTCAGTAAGCAGGCGCGGTGGCAACTGAGCCGTTGGAGCCCCGCCAAGTGTGGCAATGGGCTGGACGACCGTCGTGGGTCGCGGGCTCGCAGCGGCTGGAAGAGCGAAGGGGCTCGGCGAGAGGCTCACCGTCGCCACGGCGAGCGAGACCGCCACACGGACTGCTAGTTGCCCAGGTGCTTGTTCCACCAAGTCAGCTCCTCGGAGTACCGGTGCACCATGTCCCAGGGACGCCAGCCACCGTGGTAGGAGTCGGGATAGCGAACCATCCTCGCCGGCACCCTCTGTTTGCGTAGCGCCGTATACATCTGCTCACCCTGTTCGATCGGCACGCGATAGTCGCTCTCGCCGTGAATGATCAAGGTCGGAGTCGAGATGCCATCGGCGTGCTTGATGGGCGATTGCTCCCACAGTAGATCGCCGCTGCGCGGCTTCCAGGGCGGTCCGTAGAACTCCGACTCCTTGGTGCGCGGAATGTCGGCGGTTCCATAGTCGCTGAGCCAGTTGGAGATCCCGGCGCCGGAAATCGCCGCTGCGAAGCGGTCGGTCTGGGTGATGATCCAGTTGGTCAGAAAGCCGCCATAAGAGTAGCCGGACACCCCCAGACGCTCCTCGTCGATGGCGAAGTTCTGCAGCGCGTAGTCGACGCCCGACATCACGTCTTCGTAGTCCAAGCCGCCCCAACCGCCCCAAGTAGCCCACAGAAAGTCCTCGCCATATCCGCTGGACCCGCGCGGGTTCGTGTAGAGCACCACGAACCCCTCCTTCGCCCAGAGCTGAAACTCCAACGAGTAGCGCTCGCCGAAGGCGCCGTGCGGCCCGCCATGGATGTTCAGGATCAGCGGGTAGGGGCCTTCATCCGGTGCATATCCCGGCGGCAGGATGACCCAACCTTCGATCAACGTGCCGTCGTTGCTGGGGTACTCGATCGGGCGGGCGACCCTTGGCATCGTGTTCGCGACCAGCAGCTGGTTGAACCGGGTGAGCTGGGTCTCACCGCTGTCTGGCCGCGTCACGTAGAGCTCCGCCGGCGACGTGCTCGTGGTGGAGGTGTAGGCGAAGGTGCGCGGATCAGCGCCGAAGCTCACGCCCGCGAGCCACCGGCGACCGTCCGTGAGCTGCCGAATGGCGCCGCCGGCAACCGGCACGGAGAAGAGATGGTTTTGGCCGCCGGTCCCGCCGCTAAAGCGCACCGTGCCGTCGGCACTCACTTCATGGGCGCGGGGTCGGAGGTCCCAAGACGCCGTGAGGTTGCGGGCTACACCGCCGGCGACGTCGAGCGCGTACAGGTCGGTTGGTGCTCCGCGGCCGCGCTCTGCTTCGATGACTGCGTCGAGCCCCTCGACGCCCCGATAGACCACCGTCGAACCGTTGGAGCTCCACCGCGGCCGACTGTTGACGAATCCGTCGTCGGTGAGTCGTTCGATACTGCCGGCGAAATCGACCGCCCAGAGGTCGTGCCGCGGGTAGGTGAACTCGTCACGCTGATGCTCGTCGGCAGAGAAGACGAGCCGCTCGTTGTCCGGGTGCCACGCTACGTCGCCGACATCGAAGCCCAGCTGGGTCAGCTGGCGCGGCGGCCCGCCGGCGCGCGGAACGAGGTACAGCTCGCGCGGCGGTGACGCAAGCGGATCGGCCGGGTCGGGGAGGTAGCCGCGGCGGTCGAACCGGTACTGGAGCCAGTCGTAGATCAGACCATTGAAGCGATCTCGCAACAGCTGCTCGAGCTCGGCATCTTGTTCATAGCTTCCACGTCCGGAGCACGTGCGCGCCGCCGCCTCGCCGGTTGGCGGTGTAGCTCGCGTATATGCGATCCAGCGTCCGTCTGGGCTAAAGACCGGGCTGCCCTCGACGCCCTCGATCTGAAACGCTTCGCCACCCTGTTGCAAGTCGAGGAACCAGATACTGCCCGGTATCTCCTGCGTGACCCCGCGTCCGGAGGTGAATGCGAGCAGCCGTCCGTCGGGGCTCCAGATCGGATTGCTGGCGTCGAACGCGGCGCTGGCAAGTCGCCGGGGCGGGATCACGTCGCGTGAATCCGCCAGCCAGAGCTCGGCCCGCCGTGTATTTTCCGCCTCCACGGCCACAGTTCGAACGAACGCCACCGAGCTTCCGTCGGGCGCCATCGCAGGGCTGCTCACGCCGACGAGCTCGTAGTAGTCGGTCAGGCTGACAGCGCGAGTGCCAAACTGGGCGCTGCCATCGCTGCTGATAGAAACTACGGCGGTGATCGCGCACGCGATCACGAGAGCAATGCGGCGTTGTCGGATCATGCTGAGCTCCCCAGGGTTTGTACGCTCGCGCCCGCCCGGATTATAGGCGAGCAGATCGCGGGAATCCCGGAACCGAAGCGAAGCGTGATCGTCCAGAACAACCTCGGCGAGGGAGAAGACGACGATGGGCAAGATCACGGCGCTCGTTACCGGCGCCTCCAGCGGCATCGGTTTCGAGCTGGCCAAACTGTTTGCCGCCGACGGCCACGACCTGGTGCTCACCGCACGGCGCCAGGACCGGCTCCGGCAGCTGGCTGCCGAGCTGTCTGATGCCCATGATGTGGAGGTGGCTGTGATCGCCGCGGACCTGGCCGCGGCTGGCGCGGCGCGGGCGTTGCACGAGAGTGTTCAGCAACGCGGCCTGCAGATCGATGTCCTTGTCAACAACGCCGGGTTCGGGTGCTCGGGAAGCTTCGCCGACACGGATCTCGATCGCCAGCTGGAGATGATCCAGGTGAACGTTAGCGCCCTTGTCGGACTTACCGGCCTGTTCCTACCGACGATGCGTCAACGTCGCCGGGGCTGGATCATGAACGTGGCTTCGACGGCGGCTTTCCAGCCCGGGCCACTGATGAGCGTCTACTTTGCGACCAAGGCCTTCGTCCTCCACTTCAGCGAGGCGATCGCCGAGGAGGTACGTGACGCAGGCATCGTCGTGAGTGCTTTCTGCCCCGGTCCTACGCTGACCGAGTTTCGCGCCGTGTTGCATGGGCGCGACGAACTTCCGGTGCCGGCGGGCGTTCCCGATGCGGCAACGGTCGCCGCCGCCGGCTATGCGGCGCTGTGGCGTGGGCGCAGGGTGTTCATACCCGGGCTCAAGAATCGCCTGATGGCGTTGTCGGTTCGCTGCGCGCCGCGTGCGCTCGTGGCGCAAGCGGTGCATCGGATGCAACAACGTTGACGTAGACCGCCAGGCTGGGCAGTACCTTCATGAGACCCCCCCTTCGACCAACCGTAGTCGGACCGTAACCTCCGTTCCGTCGGCGGGCAATATGCCCGGGCGCACCGTAAAATGCGGCCCACCGGCGACGAAGTCGCGCACCGTATAACGCGCGTTGCCTACTTTGCTGCCCGGGCACGAATAGAGGCATACGACGCAGCCGGAGTGCCACGCATCGATATTGCCGCGATGGCCGCCGAAGCGCATGTCGAAACCGCGATCTCCGGAATCGTCGAGGAACTCGTCGAGCGCTAGTGGCTGCTCGGATCCCGGCAGCAAGAACTCCAGCTCGACCCTCGGACCCTCGATCGTTCGATCGGGAGCCGCTGCCTCGGTGTCGTGGCGTTGCTCCCAGGTGTCGATGGAGAGTGCATCGCCGGGCGCGGCGCCGAGCGACTCGAGAGCGTCGATGACTTGAATGTCACCTACGCTGGCGACAAAGAGCGCGTGGTCGGTGGCTCGCCCACCGCGCCATACCACGAGGTGGTAGCCGGCGGTGTCTCCTTGAGCAAAAGCGCTCGATTGCACGGTAGCCGGAAATTCGACCGTGTTGCCGTCAACCAGCCGGACCGTGCCGGTTGGCGCCGGCGCGCACGATCCGAGGCTCAGGACCGCTGCGATCGTAGCAGCAAGTAGCCAACGGTCTGGCGTAGATAATCTCAAGCAACCCTCCCCTGCGCTGGGACGTTCTGTCCTCATCAATACTAGGCTGAGCGCAGCGATGATCGAATCACTGTTCCTGGTAATGGCGCTGACTGGCCTGCTGGTCTCCACTTACTTCACCGCGGTAGCGTTCCGCTGGATGCGGCCTGATTCGCAGTGGATCCCGCCGTTTTGTCGACTCGACGAGGGCACCTGCACGCTGGTGGTGTTCACCCCGCAGGCGCGGGTATTCGGTGTGCCCAACTCGTTGTTGGGACAGGTGTACTACCTGGCGCTGCTCATCGGTGTGTCGGACGGCGCCGCCCTGCAACGACCGTGGGTGTACGGCTACCTGGCCGTTGCGGCCGCCACCGTCGTGCTGGCTGCGTATCTGTCTTATTCGCTGATCTACGTGCTCGGTGTCCGCTGTACGTTGTGCTTCACCAGCCACGCGATCAACACGGCGCTCTTTTTGTTGCTGCTCGCGACGCTGTAGCTATCGCGTGAGCAGATCTGCCAGGCCGAGCGACACCAGGCCAACGGCTACTCCGGCGAGCACGTCAACCACATAGTGGTAGCGACCGTACACCGTGCTCACGAACATCAGGCCGCCGATCACGCCGCCCGCGAGGGCGCCACTCACCCCCCAGATCCGCCAACACCAAACCATGAAAACCAGGCAGGTAGAGCTGTGGGCGCTGGGCATCGCCCCCCCTTTGTGCGCAGTCGAGCTCCACATGATCCGGTTCGTCCAACCGGTGATCAGGTGTCCCGGCAGCAGCCGTTCGGCCTCGGGAAGCAGGCCCTCCGAAACCAGAGCCCAGCGTGGCCCCCAGAGCGGCATCCAGGGATAGGCCGAATAACAAATCACGTAGCCCAGACACACGGCCAGTCCCATGGCCTCGAAGCGCTGGAAATCGCCTGCCGCGTACAGCGCGATGCCGAGCACTGGGGTAAAGAACAGGTATAGCCAGTAGGAGATATGCATCAGCTCGTTGAGCCACGCCGGGCGGCCGCGCGCCAGCCACAGGCTGGGATTGCCGAACAGCCGCTGTTCCAGGTCGATCAGCGGCCGGTCGTAAGAGAACTCCGGTGGGTGAAAGAGGTGCAGCGTGTGCCCGGCCCAGGAGTAGGCCCACCAGAAATAGACGATCGGCAGCCACAGGCGCGCGAAGACGAGCGAGCTGCCCGAATTGCCGGGGTTGGCCTGCGCGACGTTGGCCAACCCGAAGAAGCCGATGGCGACGAGCAAGTTCACTGCATGAATGCGCCGTCGGTTGGGCACCGGACGGCGGGCCAGCGCATGGTGCAACGAGTTCACCGCGGCGAACGGAATGGTCAGCAAACAGAGAAGAGTGCCGATCTGAAGCGACAAGACAAGAGGCTCCGCAGGACGCGCTCGACGCGGCGCGAGTGCGACGACGATTCTATTCGTTGCGGCACCGGTGGGTGCCCTACCAGCTGGCTGGAAGTGCACAGCGAAGCCTACGGCAGCACTCCGCCGCGCGAAGATTCACCGTCGGAGACAGCGTATGCGTCTGGACAGCGCTCCTTCGCCTTACTAACCTGATTAGGAGAAACGGGGCGGTCGAATACACTTGCGACGCCAGCAGCGGGGGCAGGCTGGCGTGGCGCGACAGATCGGGGTGGGAATGTTCGACTCGCGTTGGCAACGTGCAGCAGCGCTCTGTCTCCTCGGCGCATTCGTCTTCTCCATACCGGCAGAGGCCCAAGATTTGGGCGTCGCGCCGCCGAGTAAGGCTTGGACGAACGAGGCACAGCTCGCATTGGTCAGTGCCTCCGGAAACAGCGCCGGCACGACGCTGGCGTTCACCGACCGGCTCATCATCAACGGAGACTACTCCGAGATCATCGTCTTTGGAGAAGTCTACCGCTTGACCTCCACGCGACGCGAGCTGGTGAATCGCCCGAACGGTACAGTGCGCGAAACCCTGACCAGCGAGACGACGGCGCGGCGCTACGAGTTCGGCCTCAAGTACCGACAGAACTTCGTCGGCAACGTCTTCTGGTTCCTCGGCGGCGACTGGTTTCGCGACCGCGCTGCCGGGATCGACAACCGGCTGACGGGCCACGCGGGTCTGGGCGTTCGTTTCATCGAGAACGCCCGCGCCACAGTCGTGGGCGAGGCGGGCGTCGGCCTGACGCGTGAGACTCAGGTTTCCGCACCACTGGACAACTATGTGGTGGGTCGTCTAGGCCTCGACATCAAGATGGGGCTTTCCTCCACCTCCGAGTTCAGCGTCGGCGGTGAGTTTCTCACCAACCTGCAGCACAGCACCGATTACCGTTTCAACGGCCGCGCCGCGATCACCGCGCATATGAGCGAGCTCTTCGCGTTGCGTATCAGCGGCATCCTGCGCACCGACAACGTACCGCCGGTCCTGATCATCGATAGCATTCCGGGCAACCCCCCGGCGCCATACATCGTCGGCCGCAGCGACCGGTTGATCATCGGCTCGGTGGTGATGACGTTCTAAGTCGGACTAGCAGGCCGTGGTGAAAGTGTGGTGGGTCTGGCGACAGGGTCTTGCGAAGTGGAGGCAAGGAGAGAGGAGGAGGCGATGGTTACCGCATCGTTGACGAGGAACGACGCAGCATGCGCGCGCAACCCCCTGTCGCCCGGAGGGTAGGGTCGGCCGCATCACCGGCGTACAATACCGCCGAGCCGCGGCGACGACGCCCGGTAACGACTCCAGACCTTGGCTAAAGAGACCGCATGCTCGATCGTCCGCGTCGCGCCCGTCGATTCCTCCCCGTGCTGCTGACGATTGTCACGTTAGGATGCGCGCCGGCAGAGTTGGACACGCCGACGGCTGATGAGATCGAGGCATTGCTAGACACCACCTTTCCGCGTGCCGCCGGCCAGGTCGAGGTGCGCGACATCGAGCGAGCCGACAGCAGCGTGCGCGCCAGGGCGGACTACGCCGGCTCCGATGTAACGCTGCTGCTGGTGGCCGGCGAGTCGGCGTGGATGGTCGACGGGGCCGAGATGGGCGGCAATACCTACACCACCGATCAGCTGCACTCCATCGGCAACTCGCTGGCGCTCATGCAGGAGGTCTCCGATGCGCTGGCGGTTTTCCGTGCCGAGACCGGAGCGTATCCGCGGCTCGAGGACCTGGTGGGCCTGCGTGAGCTCGTTCCCGATTATTACTCGCCCCCGGATACAGGCTTCATCGACGGGTGGGGTAACGGCCTGCGTTACCGGATGCAGGAAGACGAGTACACCCTGACGTCGGATGGGCCGGATGGCCGCGGCGGCACTACCGACGACCTGTTCCTGATCACCGGCCCGGGCGAGGAAGCGGGAGGCTCGGGACAGTAGCCTGCTAGGCCGTGTCGCCGCCTGAGCCGTCGCGTAGCTTCCGGAAGAACGTGCGCAGGATCTCGCCACACTCATCGGGATGCGTCGCGTGCCGCACCTCGCGTAGATGCGGCGCCAGAGCCGGGTCGGGAAGCTCGATCGCCGAGCCGCAGGCCCCGTAACGCGGGTCCCGTGCACCGTAGATAAGGCGTTCTACGCGCGCCATGATGATCGCCCCCAGACACATAGGACAGGGTTCCAGCGTTACCACCAGGGTCGAGCCGTCGAGGCGCCAATCACCGGCGATGCGACCGGCCTCCCGCAACGCCAGGATCTCGGCGTGCGCCGAGGGGTCGTCGAGCTGCTCGGTGCGGTTGTGACCGACCGCGACCGGCTCGTCGCCTCGTAGCAGGACCGCGCCGACCGGCACCTCGCTTTCTTCTGACGCCTGGTTCGCCTGGGCGATCGCCAGGCGCATCCACGCGTCGATCTCGAGGAGACGCGTCATACGGAGCAGACCATCACACTTCCCGCCGGTCTGCCAGAAAAACGAAGCGCGCCCCGGAGGACTCGAACCTCCAACCTCCTGGTCCGTAGCCAGACGCTCTGTCCAATTGAGCTAGGGGCGCACTTGAAAAAGCTCGGACCGAGTCGGCAAGCATAGCATCGCGGTTTTGGGGCGGCAAAACGCGCCAGCATGTGCTGCGCCCCAACCGCCGGTAGTCTGCCCGGCCCTGCTAAGCTTAGGCTCAGCGGGGGTGGGTTCGATGCGATCGAGACTCTTGATCGGCTTGCTCGTGGTCGTGGCGGTGGCGCCTGCTCAGGCGCAATCCGAGCTCGACACGCGGCTGCGAATGGCGGTATCCAAGCTCGAACAGGGCGACGCGATCAATGCCCTGATCGATATTGAAGCGATCCTCGCCCGCGACGATCGGTACTGGCCTGCCTACTATCAGTTGGGCCGCACACAGGTACAGCTCGGCGACGATCTCGGGGCCAAAGCCTCGTTCCTCCGTGCCGCGGAGCTCAACCCCGGCAATGCGGAGCTGCACTATCTCATCGCCACCGTGGGGTGGCAGCTGGCCGACTTCGCGGCTGCCTGGACGCACGGGATCGCCGCCGTCCAGGCCGGCTATGATCGACGTCAGGTCGAGCAGCTGTTTAAAGAGCTGCGGCACTACTCGGACGAACCCGCGGACCTGACACGCCGGCTCGCGGCACCGGGTGTGGTGGTGGTCGAGCTCGGAGCCGACGACGACGGGTATCAGGACGACAGCGAGTTGACGTCGGTAGCGCGCCAGCTGCGATCGGCGATCTTCCGTTCGCTCGAGCTGGCCTCGGCACAGGAGGCAAGCCGGGCACGATACCGTGTCGAGATCGAGCGTCACCCTGCGAATCAGGTTGACGATGCACCTGGCGTTGGCGCCGCAACCTCTTCGTTCCGCGCCGTCCTGTTCGCCGTGGCCGACGACTCCCCCCTTGCGGAGTATGTCATGCAACTCGACGCGTCGGCGGATGACCCCGAATCGATGTTCGAGATCAGCCACGTGGTTGCCAGGCTCGAGGCAGCTATCGCTCGGTAGCCCGTCATTCGAGTGGCCAGTCACACAGGAGCCAGGCGGTGAGCAGCGGACCCTACGCCACGCTGATTCGCGGCGGCACCTTGATCCTCCCCGACGGCGATCTCGGCGTTCGTGCCGAGTCCGGGGATCTGCTGATGGAGGCCGGCCGGATTACCCGCCTGGGCGTAGTCGATGATCCGCCCGAGGGAGCCCGCGTCATTTACGCCAGTGGGTGCGCCGTGCTGCCGGGATTCGTGCAGACGCACGTGCATCTCTGCCAGACGCTCTTTCGCGGCATCGCTGATGAGCTGCCCTTGATGACCTGGTTGCGCGAGCGCATCTGGCCGCTCGAGGCGGCGCATACCCCGCAATCGATGCGCGCCAGCGCTCGCCTGGGGGTCGCCGAGTTGCTGCTGAGCGGCACCACGGCGATACAGACGATGGAATCGGTACACCACACGGGTGCCGTCATCGAAGTACTGGCCGAATCGGGGATGTTTGCGGTTACCGGCAAGTGCCTTATGGACGACCCCGGAACCTGTCCGCCGGAGCTGCTGCAGCCCACCGAGACCGCGCTACGCGAAGCCGTCGATTTGGTTGAATTGTGGGACGGAACGGCTCACGGACGCATCCGAATATGCCTCGCCCCGCGCTTCGCCGTGAGCTGCACGGACGCGTGTATGAGAGAAGTGGGTCTACTGGCTGCGACCGGCGGCTGGCGCGTGCATACACACGCGTCGGAGAACCGCGACGAGGTGGCGCTTGTCGAGCAACGGACAGGGCGGCGCAACATCCACTATCTCGCCGACAACGGGCTGGCGGGTGCGCACGTCGGATTAGCCCACTGCATATGGGTGGACGAAGACGAGGTCGAGACGCTGGCACGTACCGGTACACACGTGCTGCACTGTCCCGGCAGCAACTGCATGCTGGGCTCCGGGATCGCTCCGGTACCGCTGCTGATAGAGCGTGGGATATCGGTGAGCCTCGGTGCCGACGGTGCCGCATGCAACAACACGCTCGACATGTTCCGCGAGATGCGCCTGGCAACGATGCTGCAGAAGTCCGTTCACGGCCCCCTCGCCATGTCTGCTTCGACGCTTCTTGACATGGCCACGCATCGCGGTGCGGAGGCGCTCGGTTGGGGAGCCGAGATGGGCTCCCTGGTACCGGGATCCACGGCCAACGTCGTGCTCATAAGCCTTGAGGGCACTCATGCGACGCCGGCCCCCGATGCGCTGTCAACGCTGGTGTACTGTTGTCGAAGCGCCGATATCCGCGCCGTGTGGCTTGCCGGTGAGCAAGTGGTCGCGGAGGGTCGCTTGGCATTGTGGGATGAGGAGGAGATCCGCCGCGACGCCGGCCGCGAGGCCCAGGCCCTGATCGAGCGGGCGGGGATCTGACGATCTCTCGGCGTGCCGAGGTCCTGACTCAGGACGCTAGCTTGAGGGACCAGTTTGTGACGACGTTCACGAGCGTCGGTGCGCTCGCTGCCTCGCTCCGGATCATCAGGAAACGGCGGCCATCCCCGTGCACGGCGTAGTTCGCGGAGCCCGCGCCGACCGAGTAGGGTCCGGAGAACAGCGCGGTTGGCGTTCCTATCAGCAGCTCGCTACGACCCGACACGTCGACAGCCATCATCCGGTCGCCGCTACGGTAGAAGAGCTCGCGGCCGTTGCCCGACCAGACGGGCTCCGTGCCGCCGTCGGTCGACACCTGCCAGCAACCGCCGTCGGGATAGCCGCGAACGAAGATCTCGTCACGACCGGACTCATCGGAGACATAGGCCAGCCAGCTGCCGGCGGGCGAGAAGGCGCCGCCGCTCTCGGTGAACGGCAACTGCACGATTGGCATGGCTGTGACACCGATCTGCAGCGCCCACAGATCGGACGCGGTCTCCGGGTTGTCCTCCGTGTAGGCGAGCGCCGCGCCATCACTCGAGAACGAGTCGGGGAACAGCGGGTTGCCGCTGCGATGCAGTAGCTCCGCCTCGACGCTGCCGTCGGCGAGCTTCCAGTAGAGATCGAAACCACCGGCCCGGTTCGAGGTGAAGGCGATGCGCCGACCGTCGGGGGCCCAGACCGGGAACCCGTTCATGCCGTCATACGTGAGGCGCGTCGTTGTGCCGCGGTCGATGTCGAACACCCAGACATCGGGATTCCCTCCCTCGGGCTGGATGGTGACGGCGACGCGGCGTCCATCTGGCGACAGTCGTGGCGTTTCGAACGCGCGCCGTTCGGTCGACATCACGGTCTCGCCTCCGTCCCGGTCGACCCAGACGAGCGCGCGCGAGGCGACGCCCAGCCCGGACACGTAGGCGAGCGTTCCCGACCCCGAGACGGTGTAGTAGGCGACACCTGAGATGGGGCGCATCGCCACTCCCTCGACGACGAGCACCGCCGGACCGGTGAGCTGCAGCGTCTGCGGATCGAACGGCGCCGCGAGCAGGGAGCCGGCGCGCGCGAAGAGAATGTGACCGGTGGGCAGATAGCTCGGCGCGGTCCCCTCGAGCAGCGGTGTCACCGTGCCGTCGCTCAGCCGCATCACCGCGATGGTCGCCGAGTCGGACGGCGCGTCGTCAGCGCCAACGACCGCGAAGAGCACGGCCTCCGCGCCCGGGAGCATCTGAGGCCACCGATGTCCGGTCTCTCCGGCTGCCGCGTCGAGTGTAGTGATCGGCTCGACCGGCCCGCCGTCGGCGGCGACCCGTTCCAGCGCGGTGCCGCCGCTGCTGGCAAAGACGATGCTGCCGTCGCTGCCCCAGCTGGCGCCGCGCGGCTGAAAGCTGGTATCGGCCAGCGTGATCGGGGCGCCGCCCGCCAGGGCCACCTTGCGGAGCTTGCCGCCGGAGAAGAACCCGAGCCAGCGGCCGTCGGGCGAAAAAAATGGATTGCTACCCGTCTCGGTGCCGACAACGGGCGTCGCCTCGAAGCGGCCGCGGTCGCGCACGTAGATCTGCGTGGTCCCGCCGTGCAGCGCCACGTAGGCGAGCTTGGAGCCGTCGGCCGATAGCGCCACCGGGCGCATGTCGGACAGCGCCAGCTGGAGTCCGGGTGGGACGTTCACGAAGTACCGTGACAGCGGCTCCGCCGTCGGCACGTCGCCGCTCACGAGCATGCCCGCCCATCCGGCAAGGGCGGCAGTGGCGAGCAGCGCCAGCGCGCCCCAGACGGGTGACAGGCTCCAGCCGTCGCCGCTCACGGCGCCCCGCCCGCGCACGCCGGCCTTGACGTCGCGCGCCGCGGCGCGCAGGTCGACCGCCAGTTCCTCGGCGCCCTGGTAACGCTCCTCCGGCTCTTTGGCGAGACACTTGTCTACGATCCACTGCAGCCGGATGGGTGCCTCAGGCACTCGATCGGCCAGCGGTGAGGGATCGTCGTGGAGCACCTGGTCGATGGTCTGGTGCACGCTACGCCCCTTGAACGGGTGTGCCCCCGCCAGCATCTCGTAGAGCACGCAGCCCAAGGAGAAGAGGTCGGTCCGCGCGTCGACCTGCCCGCCCTCGACCTGCTCCGGCGACATATAGCCCACGCTGCCGACCATGCGCTCGCCGGTCGGGGTGGGCGAGGTGGGGGTCCGCGAGAAATTCGACGCGCTCGAGCCGGAGCCGCTGCGGCTCGGCGGCGACGCCTTGGCGAGGCCGAAGTCGAGGATCTTCGCGTGTCCATCGCGGGTCAGGAACAGATTGTCGGGCTTGATGTCCCGGTGCACGATCCCGGCCGCATGCGCCACCGCCAGCCCTCTGGCCACCTCCTCCACGATCGCCAAGACGCGCGCCATCGGCAGCGACCCCTCCGCCAGGCTGTCGCCGAGCGACCGGCCGTCGAGGAACTCCTGAACCATGAAGTGCGTCCCGTGCTCACGTCCGACGTCGTACACGGCGGCGATGTGCGGATGGTTCAGGGCCGCCGCGGCGCGCGCCTCCAGCTCGAACCGCTCGAGTCGATCCGGGTCGCGGGCGAACTCGTCGGGCAGCACCTTGACCGCCACCCGGCGGTGCAGGCGGGTGTCCTCGGCAAGCCATACTTCGCCCATGGCGCCCGCTCCGAGCGGCTCGATGATGCGATAGGGACCGAGGGATTCGCCGCTTTGCATGCTTCTCCAGAGGGACCCAGGGTAACGCGCGCGGTCAGCACGGCTTTAGCGAGGAAGCAAGAGAGGGGGCCGCCGACCGGCGTGCTCTGCGGTCGCCGCGTACATTGCTTAGACGCGTAGCGACCCGCCGCGGTTTGAGTGGCTTCTAGCCGGTTGCTCGTAGCACGCGAACCTCACTGTGTGGTTCGCGGTCATCGGCTGCCCGGCAGGTCGTATACTGCGTGTCCTACGTCGGTAACCGGAACGAGCGCGACACACTTTGGATGAACAGCGACGGATTCGGCCTCGACATTCTTACGCGCTTGGGGGATGCTTTTCGCTACGAGGACCTTGTCATCGAGGAACGGGACTGTGACGGGGTGCCCGTGCGGGTCGTTACTCCTCGTACCCTCTGGCAAATGAAGAAAGACACAATGCGTCCTATCGATCGCTTCGACGCGGAAGTACTTGCCGAAAGATTCGGGTTCCGGGAGGAATAAGGATGTCGGTCACTCGTTATCGCTCGATCGAGGACATGCCGAGGCCGTGGAGAAGAGCCGACGATCCTGAGAACTTGCGAGTCGTGGCGCAGATGCTGGCTTTCTACCGAAGCCTGCCCGGGCGTAGGCCCTGGAAGGCGGGAGTCAAGCGCTTCCGCACGCTGCAGGAAGCCAAATCCAGCCGCAACGACCCGTACCGAAGCTAGAAGCCGAGGTAGCCAGCGATTTGTCCGTGCGTCCAGTTCAAGGGGCGTTTCAGCCCGCCAGGTCATCTCGACCCATGACGGGAAAGCCTTCCCGCTCCGCCGCGCGCCCGAGCCGTCCAGCCGAGCCGCAGGCGATCGAGTCGCGCAAACGCCGTTGACGCGTCCTCGGGAAGCAGATGCCGGTCCCGTTCCAGACGCGCTACGGCGGAAGCGCATTCGATCTCGGTTCCCCACCAGGCGAGCAGCCCACGCTGGTCGCGAATGCTGGTGTGCCAAGCGCTCGTGCAGAACCTCGTGATCCTCACCCCGGATACGCAGGTACGGCAGTACCCGGTGAAGACCCGCTGGCAGCCTGCTACTCGGGGATGCCGAGCGGCACACGAGTCAGAGCGAGATGATGGTCGGTCGACCAGCACGAAGCGGCGCCGGCCAATCTCGTTACCGCGGCTCCTCGAGGCTACGTACAAGCTCGAGCACTTGAGGATCCCGGGGCGCCAGAGCGCGCAGTCGAAGCGCGTAGTCGATCGCCCGGTCCGTGTTGCCTGCGTCACGCGCGAAGGTCGCCAGAGCGACCAGGATGTCGCGATCGACCGGAAACTGCAGGTGCGCCTCGCCCAGCACGCGAAGCGCGCCGTCAATATCGCCGGCGGAGTGTACGCCTACGCCAAGTACGTAGGCATAGCGCGCCACCGCCGGCGCCAGCTCGGCGGCGCGTCGCAGGGGCTCCAGAGCTTCCGCCAGGCGTTGCCGGCGGACCAGGGTCAACCCGAGGCTGTGATGCAGGGTTGCCTCATCGGGAAGTCGTTCGATCGCGTCACGCAGGACGCGCTCGGCCGCCCCGTCACGTCTCTGAGCTCGGTACAAGTCGGCGAGATTGAGATGGGCGGGAGCGAACGTCCGGTCGATCTCGAGAGCCCGCCGATAATGGCGCTCCGATTCCGAGCTGTCGCCGCGCACCAGAGCCAGCCAGCCCAGGTTGCTCTGTCCCTCCGGGCCGTCGGCGTGGAACAGCTGGGTGCGCTCGTACTCGGCGAGCGTCTGCTGCAGCGCCGACCTGTACTCCGGCGGGATCGCATCCGCGGGGAGCGGCCCCAATGCATGGGCGGCTGCAAGTCGTGTGGACAAGTTCGGGTCTCTCAACATCGGTGCCAACACGCCGGCGGCGGCACGGGGGTCAGTGCCTGCCAGCGCCCCGATCGCGGCTCGGCGCACGAGCGGCTCGGGGTCGCGAAGCGCACCTTGGACGGCGAAAAAGGACGTCTGTGTCAGATACCGGGCCAATAGGTCGAAGGCGGTTGCCCGCACGATCGCCGGGTTGTCCGGGTTGCCCGCCACCTCGAGCAAGCGTGGCTCCGACTCCCGATGGCCAGAGCGCGCCCGGGAGATCGCCTCCACCCAGTCCGGGCCGCGCGTCCGGTCGTTGCCGTACCATCGCCGGATCGCCGCAGACGCCCACTCCGCACCTTCACTGGCGTGGCACGAGTCACACGCGCTGGGAACACCGAACGCCACGCTCTGGTCCGGTCGTGGAACGCGGAAGCTGTGGTCTCGTCGCGGGTCGACCACCATGTAGGTGCGGGCCGGCATGTGACAGGAAACACACGCGGCGGCCTCGGTGCCGGTCTCGTGGAAGTGGTGCTCAAGCGTGTCGAACGTTGCCGCCAGATGACACTGGTTGCACAAGGCGTTGCCCCGCGCGTAGACCCGCGAGCTGTGGGGCTCGTGACAGTCGCTGCAGGTAACGCCGGCCTCGTACATGCGGCTCTGCACGAACGACCCGTAGACGAACACCTCGCCGAGGATCTGCCCGTCGGCGTGATAGAGGCCGTCTTCCAGCAACGCGACTCGGTGGGTGTCGGCGAGGGGCGCTCCGAACTCGTACTCGTCGGTCAGAGCGCCGCGTCGGGCGTGGCATCGACCGCACGCCTCGACCTCCGGCTGGGAGTCGCGCGGCGGGGTGCGAGTGGCCAGCCCGGTTGCCGCGTCGATGTTCCACGTCGGGTTGCCGTTGCTCAGGTCCACCACCAGCAGCATCGCGGCGGCGTCCAGGCCCGCGACATCGGAGCCCTCTTCGGCCCAAGCGACATGCCGAGACGCTGGCCCGTGGCACGCCTCGCAGGACACATCCATCTCTGAGAAGGTGGTCTCATAGCGCCGCTCGGCGGGTCGATACCGCTTCTCGAGGTTGGTGGAGTGGCACTCGGCGCACATCCGGTTCCAGTTCTGGTTGACTCCCGTCCAGTGCAGTGGATCGCCTGGCTCGAGCACCTGCTCGGGGTAGAGGTCGAACCAACGCTGGCCACCTTGGTTCTCGGCCCGAGTGTCCCAGGCCACTCCGAGCGCCTGGTAACGTCCGCCAGGGAGCTCGAGGAGGTACTGCTGCAGCGGCTCGACGCCGAACGTGAAAGCCACCGGGTAGTCGGATACCTCGCCGCTCGGCCCGACGGTCTGCACGGAGTAGGTACCCGTGCCACGCGAGAAGCGCGTCACCGTACCGTCGTGTGTGAACGTGGCGTTTTCGAAATCGCCGAGCACGGTGGCCTCGGTGGCCTGTTGCATCGCACGATCGTGGTGCGACGCGGTCCACAGCTCGGTCTCACGTGCGTGACACCCGGCGCAACGAGCCCGTCCGGCGAAGGTCGCTGGGGCCTCGGTTCGCAGCGTCGTGGCGTCCTCGGGTGGTCCCGGCGCCGCGCTCGGACCGCACGCGACGCAGACGAGAAGAACAATTCCAACGCCGGCGCGGCGGCCGACGTGGCAGACGTCGTTGGAAAGCATGATGCGGATAGCCTAGACCACGCAGGCGTTGACCCAGCAATACGCGAGGAACCTCTGTTACAGGTCTAGGAGACTCAGCGTAGTGCAAGGTCGTCCCAGGAGAACAGGATCCGGTCTTCACCGTGCGCATCGATCAGCCCTTGGATTCGCGCTACCAGTAACTCTCGCCGCTTCAGCAAAGCTCTGATCTCCGATCCCTCGAAGAACTCGCTCAGACTGTCTTCGATGACGCTGTCGCCGAGTGTCTGCAGCCGTTGCCACAGGTCCCGTTCGCAGAGGATGACCCCGTCGACGTTCAGCAGCTTCTCGATCTGCTGGAAGGCCCGCGTGTGATCGATCATCCACAACACCCATTCCGGATCGATGAGGATGTTTCCCGCGTTACGGTCATCATTGAACAGCAGCGCATCGAACAGACGAATCGTATTGAGCTGCAAGGTCCAGCGCCGGAAGTCCGGGGGGCGCAGCTTCTGTTCCGCGCGCGCTCCCTCCGTCAGCGCCCCTTCTATCCAGAGCTGCAAGCTGCCGTAGCGCCGCCTAATAGCCCGACAGACCGTGGGGGGGACGTTTCTGAGTCCCAGAAGGCGGGCCAACGCGTAGGCGGCGCATTGAGCGCGGTAGCTGTCGTGAAACGAAAAGTAGAATTGCTCTCCGATGCGCTGGTTCCGCACCTCGACATCGACGTCGTGAAAGATCGCGCGGGCGCGCACCCCATCTTTCTCCAGCGTTACCTGGACCGGGCGGGTCACGCCGACGTCGATATCTTCCGTCCCGACGACCTCCGCAGTGCGGAGAAAGTCCAGGATCTCGTCCTCGGTCGTGAAGGGCAGGTCGGTTCCGCCGGGACCCGCCCACCGGCGTTGCTCCGCCACGGCAGCACTCAGCGGAGCGGACGCCGAGAAACGCTCCTCCACCGTCTCCTGGGCCTCGATCACCGGCGCAGCCAGCAGAAGCGCGATGAAGACACCCAGGCTCCGCAAGTTTGTCGAGCAGCTAATCCGTGTGTGCTGGTTGGCCATATCGTCACCAGCTCGGCGAGAGGGTCAGGGGATCGAGTGCTGCGTTTGTATTCAAGAGGAGACGGATTGACTCATCCGGGCAGCGAGGCCGAAGGCGAGAGCTCGACGAGGAACTCGTCGACCGGCAGGCAGAGCACGTCGCCGATCCTGCGGCGCTCGGTACCGCGATACAAGAGCAATAGCTCAGCCTCGGAATAATTTGTCTTGAACGCGCGAAGCGAGCGCAAATCCTCCGGTCGGATCCGCCGAGTATTCTTCACTTCGACGGCCCGGCTCCGTTCCTGCGGACTCCACGCCCTCACGAGCCGCTCGGGCCGAGCACTCAGCTCACGATACGTCGCCTGGTCGAGAAGATCGACGAATCGGGCCTCCGGCAGACGCTCACGCAACCGTGCCTCGGGCTACGTGCTTTCCCGTATCGTTGATCGCGGTCTCGGGTATCGTTGTATCTTCCCAAACGACTACGAGACCGGCGCGGGAGCAGCGCGCTTCGCCTGGCACATCGTCACGCGCGGACATCTTCGGAGCGCGCTTCAGCTTCTGACCGCACTCGAGCACCGCACAGAGGGCAACGTGACAAAACCGAGCATTGCTGGATCGGCGCAGGGTCGCCGCTGGTGAGCGAACCGTCGCCGCGCGCCACCTTGCTGCGCGAGCCGCTGGTGCACTTTCTGCTCGCTGGCACGGCGCTATTCTTGCTAGTGGCGCTGTTCGGCAACGACCGCGCAGACCAGGGTGACAGCGTTGTTGTTACCGCGGACGACATCCAGCGGCTCGCGGACATCTGGGAGCAGCAGTGGCAGCGACCTCCCACCGAGGCGGAGCTGCTCGGCCAGCTCCGCGCTTATGTCCGCATCGAGGTGCTCTATCTCGAAGGGCTGGCATTGGGCTTGGACCAAGAAGACTCGGTGATCCGTCGTCGGCTGGCGCAAAGAATGCAGTTCATCCTCGAGGATTTAGGCGATCAATCTCAGCCCGGCGATGACGCTGCGTATGCGGCTCTCCTGGATCGCTACAACGTGACAATTGAAGACGAGCGGCTGGACCGCTTGCTCACTGAGTCGAGCGCGCCGGAAGCAGCACAGTAGTGAGGTGGCGAGCTGTCGTCGCCGGGGGCGTAGCGCTCGGTGTGCTGATTACATTGCTCGGCACAGCCGCGCCGGCGCTGGCGCACGAGCTGTGGCCGGAGTTTCTCCAGATCCGGGAGACCGCGCCGGGTGCATACAGTGTGCTGTGGAAGGTGCCGACCCCGGATCTTGCGCTGGGACTCACCCCCGTCTTTCCCGAGAATTGCCGTGCCACGAGCGAGCCACGAGTCACGCGTACGGCCATCGCGCGAGTTGGCCGCTGGACGGTCGAGTGCGATGGCGGGCTGGAGGGCGGGGTGGTGGAGGTCGATGGCCTTGCAAACACCAACGCAGAGGTCCTGGTGCGGATCGAAGCCGCTACTGGCGCGGTTCGGACATCGATGCTACGAGCTCGATCCCCATCGCTGGTTGTTACCGCGGAGCCCTCGACCCTGGAGGTGGCACAGACGTACGCGAGGCTCGGGATCGCGCATATTCTCGCCGGCATCGATCACCTGCTGTTCGTGCTCGCCCTGCTGCTCCTGGTGGAGAGTCGATGGCTGCTGGTGAAGACCATCACCGCGTTCACCGTCGCTCACAGCATCACGCTTGGACTGGCTACGCTCGGCTTCGTGCGCGTCCCGCCGAGCGCGGTGGAGTCCACCATCGCTCTCAGCATCGTGTTTGTCGCTGCTGAACTGGTGCACGCGACCCGCGGCGATCACACCCTCACGGTGCGCTACCCGTGGATCGCTGCCTTCGGCTTCGGGTTACTACACGGACTCGGGTTTGCGGGCGCTCTGACCGAGCTGGGACTACCGGCGGGCGACGTTCCCATCGCTCTGCTGTTCTTTAACATCGGCGTCGAGATCGGGCAACTGCTGTTCGTCGGCCTGATGTTGGCGCTCGCGAGGCTTGCCGCGCGCCGCTACGTACAGCGGCCACGTTGGGCCGCAGCGCTGCCGCCGTACGCGATCGGCATCGTCGCGGCGTACTGGTTCGTTGGTCGATTCGCGGCGATTTTCTGACGCGCTAGCGAGGCCTGCTAGAGGTCGAACGCTACTCGCCACTGGTAGATCGATGTCGGGTCAGTGCCCAGGTCCGTGACATCGGCACGCGTGTAGTTGAACATCAATCGGACGTTGGGGTTCCAGTACCAGTTGAGTCCGGCGGTGAACGCTGCGAGCACACCGAGCCCCGTTTCTGTGCCCTCGCTCAGATTGGCGCGAGCGTAGCGCGCCGCGATCTCCCAGGCTCCGGAGCCGCCGTCCAGGAAGTTGTGATTTGGGTTCAGCCGGCCGAACAGAGTTCCTGTGTAAGGTCGGGACTCCCCGGTGATGAAGTAGCTTCCCTGCAGGTACCAGCCGTTGAGCGATGGGTCGTTGCGCTCGACCGATTTCAACCACGCTTGCACGTACTCACCCTGTAGCCCGAGGGAGCCGACGTTGGCGGATACCTCGCCCTGCAGGTAGTCGGCCGAGGTTGCCGGGACCACGAGCTGCACGAGCTTCGGAGCTGTGTGCACGTCCGGACGCAGGTCGAGCGTCAAAGCACCGTCGACGAGCTTGTGCGTATAGGCGACTCCCAGGTGCAGGAGCTGGCGCCCGTCGTCCTGCAGGATCGGCGCATGGGTGACACGTCCGCTGAGGTTGTAGTTGTCTCCCACCGCTGCGGCGAAGCCGTCGGTCTCGCGGAACACCCCGGCCGACCAGCTGGTGCGCCCGCCCGTGACCTTCTCCACCCGTACTCCGAAGTTGCGGTCGGGTGAGAAGACGATCGCCAGCGAGCGCTCCATGAAGGTGATGAAACGGCTGCTGGTCTGCGCCTCGATGCTCCACGGCTCCTTCTGGTGGCCGAGGCGCAACGTCATCGGAAGATTCCGCACGCCGAGGTACATGTCCCTGACTTCGGCCTGGCCGCCGGCGAAGTCGAGCTCGAACTTGTAATCTACGCTGCCGTACATGTAGCCCAGAAGGTGTAGCCTCCCGCGCCGCACCTCGGTGGTGTTCTCGAGCTTGCCGAAACGGCCGCCGAAGGCGTTCTCGTCGGCGAAGAACGCGGTGTCGAGGTGAACGCGTCCGCCGATCTGGAGCTGAAACCGCTTGTCGGCGGTTTCCATGCGCAGGCCGTCGTGCCAGAACACGCGGATGTCGTTCGGGTCCTCGTCGGGTTCTTCCTGCTCGCCGGCGATCCGTAGGGGGCGCTTCGGACCATCGCGGTGCCCTGCAGCGTCAACGCTTTCCGCGTTGCTCTGAGCCAGCACCGCGCCCGGGACAGCGAATGGCAGCGCTGCGAGGATGAGAATCCTGAGAAGCTTCGCTGGCGCCGGAATCATCGAGCTCATAACCTTCTTATCGTACCGAAGTCGGCGCCCACCAATCGGCATCGAATAGTACTGTCATCTGATGAATAATTTGCTAGTATCTGATGCA
This sequence comes from Acidobacteriota bacterium, assembly GCA_965205505.1. Classification (GTDB taxonomy): domain Bacteria; phylum Acidobacteriota; class UBA890; order UBA890; family WLXD01; genus DASCOT01. Next base: position 387,847 of record CBDBHB010000007.1, on the reverse strand, counting down.
TGGCAAGGACCACGGTGGATATCGACACGCCGGTGTTACAGGAGATCAAGAGGTTGCAGCGTGCCGAAGGTAAGTCACTTGGACGGCTCGTATCGGATCTTTTGAGCGTGGCGCTCGCGGGGCGCACCAGCAATTCTGTTGTGCGCGAGCTGCAGTGGACGGTGCAAGACATGCGTGCGCTCGTCGACATCGGCGACAAGGACGCGCTGCACGCCGCTCTCGACAACGATTCGTGAGCTTTGCCGTCGACGCCAACATCCTGCTGTACGCATCCGACACCGGCTCGCCGTTTCACCAGCGGGCAGCGGAGTTCTTGCGCCAGCGGGTAGGTGGCGCCGAGCTCTTCTGCCTCGGTTGGCCGACGCTGATGAGCTATCTGCGCATCGCCACCCACACCCGTATCTTCGCAAACCCCCTGACACCGGCGGCGGCGGTCGCCAACGTGGAGTCGCTGCTGTCACTGCCCAACGTGCGCGTCCTGGGCGAAGGCGAACGATTCTGGGAGTGCTACGGCGAGGTCACGCGCGGGGTCGTTGTACGCGGCAACCTGACGCCCGACGCACATCTCGTCGCCCTGCTGTTGGAGCACGGTGTGCCGGTGCTGTATTCCAACGACACCGATTTCGGGAAGTTCTCGGGAGTCCGCGCGCTGGATCCTTTCGCATCCTGAAGCATCGAATGCCTGGGCGCGGCTGCTAGCAGGCCGTGGTGGAAGTGTGGCAGCCTGCTAGGCTATGCGGGCGCTCCCACCGACTCTGAGCCTGTATGACCTTTCTCTCTCTCGCCCTCGGTCTGGTTGCCCTCTACTGGGGTGCGGAGTGGCTCGTTCGAGGATCGTCGCGGATCGCTCTATCACTGCGAATCTCCTCGCTGGCCATCGGTCTCACCGTGGTGGCTTTCGGTACGTCGATGCCGGAGATGGTGGCCGGCGGTGTGGCGGCCTGGCGCGGTAACACCGACATAGTTCTTGGCAACGTCTTCGGCAGCAACATCGCCAACATCGGATTGATTCTGGGGATCACGGCGCTGCTGCGCCCGATTCCGGTGCACACGCGAGTGTTACGGCGCGAGATGCCAATCATGCTCGCAGTCACGGTGCTCGTTTACCTGCTGGCGAGCACCGGTGAGATCGGTCGGTTGGCCGGCGTCGGGCTGCTCGGCGCCTTGCTGGGATTCACCTGGCTGACGCTGCGCTGGGCGCGCGGCGAGACCGAGCTCGCGCCCACCACAGCGGAGCGCGAGCGCGCCGGAATAGCTTCCGGCTCAGCCCCGCAGGTCCACCTGGGGGTGGAATGTGGCCGAGTCGTGGCCGGGCTCGTCGGTCTCGTTGTCGGCGCCCATCTGCTGGTCGGCTCGGCGCTGCAGCTGGCGCGTGCGTTCGGCGTCAGCGAGTTCGTGATCTCGGTGAGCGTGGTGGCGCTGGGGACGTCGCTGCCGGAGCTGGCGACCTCGGTAGTGGCCGCGATGCGCGGTGAGACCGACGTGCTGGTGGGCAATATCGTCGGCAGCAATATCTTCAATCTGCTCGGCGCGCTGGGCGTCGGGGCAATGATTCGGCCGCTCCCGGTCGCCGACGAGATCGTCAGCTTCGATATTCCGGTGGTGCTGGTGTTCAGCGTTGCCATGACGCTCGGTCTGGGTTTGCACCGGGCCATGGTGCGCTGGGAAGGTGCGCTGCTGCTTGCCGGTTACGCCGTCTACGTCGGCAGGCTTGTCCTGTAGCACCCTGCTCGACAACGCGTGCGCGGCGCAAATTGGCCGGATGGGTCCCGACGCCGTGGAGCGCGCCGCGCGCCTGGACTATTGTGGGTACCTTGCACGCACCGTTAGCGGACCCCAAGGGATCTTCTGGAGGACCCATGCGACACATCACATCGCGGATCGTCACGCCCCTTATCCTGTTGCTCGTTGCCGCTATAGCGCCGGGCATTGCAAGGGGCCAAGAACAAGGCCTGGGTGAGCTGGCGTTCGCCAACTCGGGCGCGCCGGAAGCCCAGGACATGTTCATACGCGGGCTGCTGCTGTTGCACAGCTTCGAATACGAAGACGCTCGCGAGGCGTTCCAGGCAGCGCATGAGATCGATCCTGACTTCGCCATGGCCTATTGGGGCGAGGCTCAGACTCACAACCACCCGATCTGGCAGCAGCAAGATCGGGACGCCGCGCGTGCCGCACTGGCGACGCTCGGCGCGACGGCTGAGGCGCGCTACGCCAAGGCCGGCACCGAGCGCGAGCGCGACTACCTGCACACGATCGAAGTGATGTACGGCAACGGCGACAAGCGTGAGCGTGACTACGCGTACAGCGACGCCATGCAACAACTCATGCGCAAGTATCCGGACGATGCCGATGCGCGCGCCTTCTACGCGCTGTCGATCCTCGGCACCTGTCACGACGGTCGCGATATCACGCGTTACATGAAGGCCGCCGCGGTAGTGGAGGAGGTCTACGCGACCAACCCTGATCATCCGGGGGCGCTCCACTACCTGATCCACTCCTACGATGATCCGACCCATGCGCCGCTGGGGTTGCGCGCGGCGCGGCTGTACTCCGAGGTGGCGCAACGCGCCGGTCACGCCCTGCACATGCCGACGCACATCTTCGTGGCGCTGGGCATGTGGGACGAGGTTGCCGGCTTGAACGAGGAATCCTGGCAGGCCTCGGTGCGGCGCCAGCAGCGCAAGGGCCTCAGCAAAGCGGCTCGCGGCTACCACGCGCGCTTGTGGGAGCACTATGCGTTCCTGCAGCAGGGTCGCTACAACGCTGCGCGCGCCCTTATCGACGGCTTCGTCGCCGAACTGGGGACCGACGGTGAGAGCCCGGGAATGCGCCGTGTTCTAGGCGCGATGCGCGCGGCGCACATCGTTGCCGCTGGCGGGGATGATCTGGCCGCTATCGCCAGCGACCTCGATGTTGACGGTGCCACGCGCGCAAGCCACCAGTACGCTCAGCTGGTTGCCGCACTGGCGCGCGGGGATCGCGGCGCCGCGGAGGCGGCGCTTCGCGATGTGTCTGCAATGCTGGGCAGCTCCGAGGCGGGCGATTGGCGGGGACGCAATGCCCCGAGCCGTATCGTCGAGCTGGAGATACGCGCGTTGCTGGCGCTGGATGCGGGAGATACCAACGGTGCCATCAAGCAGCTCGAGGAGGCGACAGCGATCGAAGACGAGCAGCCGTTCGCCTTCGGGCCACCCGTGCCGGTGAAGCCGGCCCACGAGTTGCTGGCGGACGTGTTGCGTGAGTCCGGAGACCCCGGCGCGGCGGTCGCGCACTACGATCGCGCTTTGGAGCGTACGCCCGGTCGGGCGGTCACCTTGTTGGGTCTGGCACGTGCGGCCGAGGCGGTCGGTGAGAGCGCCCGCGCCGCGGCAGCGTACGCACAGCTGCGTGACAACTGGGCTAACGCAGATGTTGATCTGGCCGACCTGACCGAGATCCGCGAGGCGACGGCGACCAGCGAGGAGCGGTGAGCCCGGCGGCGTGCGCTGGCGAACCAGGGGCGAGTGCCCGAGGTCTACCGAGCCGCCTCCGCAACCTTTGGTGTTGCAAGGTAGCCTGTTGACAACTATAGTTGTTGTCACTCTAGTCTTCGATACCTCATTTCTCTCGCGTGTGCGGCCAATGTTGCCGCGCCGGCGAGCCTCCTGGAGCGATCCTTTCCGTGCAAGGTAGCGCCACCGCAGAGCAGTCGGCGGAGTCACTGATTCCGCTCAGCAACCTCTCGTTCCACGTGCTGCTGGCGTTGGCCGACAAGGCCGCACACGGCTATGCCATCGGCAAGGAGATCGAGGCGCGGTCGCGCGGCAAGCTGAAGCCCACCACCGGAGCTCTGTATCAGGCGCTCCGTCGCCTCGACGCCTGCGGCCTGGTGGCGTCGGCCGGGGCTCCGGCGGGCGCCGCCCGCGACCCGCGGCGCAAGTACTTCTGTCTCACCCTGCGCGGGCACGAGGTCATGAATCTGGAGGCGGCGCGACTCGAAGAGCTGGTGGCGGTCGTACGCGCCAAGAGCCTGGCGCCCGAGCGCTCCTGAGGTCGCGCCGTGAGGCCGACTGCTGTTCCGACTCCTGGTGGCGCTGTACCCGCGTGCCGTTCGACGTGACTACGGCGCCGCCATGCTCGAGACGCTGGATGAGCGTCTCGCCGAGCGCCTGGCGCGTCCGATTCGGCAGCGGCGCCTCGTCTTCGTAATGCGCGAGTCGGCCGGGTTGCTCGTCGGTGCTGCGCGGCAGTGGGCCGATGTGCTATCGCGCGGTATTCCCCCAGCCAGCGCTTACCGTTCCCCAAGGATAGTGCGTGCCATGTTCGGCTTTCCGCAGGACCTCCGATACGCGTTCCGAGACCTGCTCGGCAACGTTTCGTTTTCCGGCGTCGCCATCATCACCATTGCACTCGGGGTGGGGGCCAACACGGCGATCTTCAGCGTTGTCAACGCAGTGTTGCTGCAGCCTCTGCCCTATGCCGAGCCCGATCGGCTGGTACGCATCTGGCCCGGCGAAAACGTCACCAAAGCGCTCCACCAGCGGCTGCAACAAGAGTCGACTGTCTACGTCGACACCACAGTTTGGTCGGGCTGGGGCTTCACGATCACCGGCATCGAAGAGTCCGAGTCGGTCTCCGGTGGCGTGGTGGCCACCAACCACTTCGGCGTGCTCGGAGAGCAACCCGTGCTCGGCCGTTCGTTCCGTGCCGAGGAATCAATTTCCGGCAACCACGATGTGGTGGTGCTCAGCCACGGCCTGTGGCAACGGCGATTCGGCGCCGATCCGGACATCGTCGGTCGGCGAGTGGACATTGGCAACGAACACGCCGCTTCCCGGCGCGTGATCGGCGTGATGGGCGCCGATCATCGGCCCCTGGGCGAGGAGTGGGAGCTCTGGACGCCGCTGCCAATCGACCCTGGCCAGGAAGGGGACTACTACCACTCGTGGTACTTGCAGGCAGGAGGTCGGTTGAAGCCGCAGGCGAGTGTTGCCGAAGCGTCGGCCGAGCTCGCCGCGCTGTTCGTTCGGCTTGGCATCGACGCGCGGTTGGGCCTGGACCAAAAGGAAGACCTGTCACTGGCGCGCGTCGTCGGACTGCACGAGCACACGGTGGGATCGGTGCGCACGACGCTGTTGGTGCTGTTGGGCGGAGTCGCCCTGGTGCTGCTCATCGCGTGCACCAACGTCGCCAATCTCTTGCTGGCTCGTTCGTCGGCTCGTCGGCGCGAGCTCGCCGTGCGAGCGGCGCTGGGCGCTGGGCGCGTGCGCCTGATGGTGCAGCTGCTCACCGAGTCGGTGCTTCTGGGTCTGGTCGGGGGCGCGACGGGGGTGCTGCTGGCCACCCAGCTCGTCGGATTCGTAGCGCGGTGGATGCAGGGCACCTTGCCGAGGGCGGAGGCGATCACGGTGGACGTTGTGGTGCTCGCGTATGCCCTGTCGATCTCCATCCTCGCGGGCTTACTGTTCGGGGCTGCGCCCGCCTTCCGCTCCATGAGTGGCGATTTACGCGACGCGCTCGGCGACGGGGCCCCGGGTGCCGGGGGCAGCCTGGCGAGCATGCGCACGAACCAGATCCTGGTTGTCGCCGAGGTGGCCCTGTCGTGTGTGCTCGTGGTGGCTGCTGCGTTGTTGGTGCGCAGCCTCACACAACTGTGGGCGGTGGCGCCGGGATTCGATGCTCGTGATGTGGTGACTATGCGCGTCACCGCTCCGGACTCGCGCTACTCCGAGGGCCCGCAGCAGCGCCAATACTGGGCGCAGTTGATGGAGCAGATCGCCGCCGCTCCGGGCGTGGACAGCGCCGGTGCGATCCACATCTTGCCGCTTCACGCCGGCAACTGGAGCTTTCCGTTCGTGGCCGAGGGGTACGAGCCTGAGGAGGGGCGCCCGTTGCCGGTAGTCAACTTCCGGGGGTGGCGGCGAACTACTTCCGCACCATGGCTATCCCGCTGATCGACGGCCGCTTGTTCGACGAGCGTGACGGACCCGATTCTCCGGATGTGGTGATCGTCAACCAGAGCTTTGCCGATCAATACTGGCCGGGCGAATCGGCGATCGGCAAGAACGTGGCGCTGTTCGGCAACCAGAACCGCGAGGTGGTGGGTGTGGTTGGCGACGTACGCCAGCATCGGCTCGATTGGCCGGCGTTTGTGAGCCTGTACCGACCGACTGAGCAATATCCGCTGGCCAGCATGGTAGTGGCGGTGCGCTTGCAACCGGGAGCCACCATCGCGCCGGTGTTGCAGGTGATTCGATCGTTGGATCCACAGGTGCCGATCTCCAGCATCCAGAGTATGCCTGAGGTGATGGGCGGCTCGCTCGGCCGGGAGCGCTTCTCCGCTTGGCTGCTGAGCGGCTTCGCGGGCCTGGCGTTGGTGCTCGGAGCGGTAGGCGTGTACGGCGTCATGTCCTACGTCGTCAGCCGCAGGACTCGTGAGATCGGCATCCGCGTGGCGCTCGGAGCGCCGGCGAGCGTCGTGGTTCGAGACGTCCTAGTTGGTGGGATGGTGCCGGTGATGTTTGGCGTCGCTCTGGGCCTCGGCGCAGCGCTTCTTGCCAGCCGGCTGCTGGCGAGCATGCTCTTCGGTGTCGAGCCCAACGACCCGGCGATCTATGCTGCGGTGGGGGCTACGATGCTGCTTACCGCCTTGCTTGCCGGCGTGCTCCCGGCCCGGCGGGCGGCGCGCGTCGAACCGATCGTAGCGCTGCGCACCGATTGACCCAGCCGTAGCCGTCGGCTCGGTTTTCGTGACAGACTGACCACCTCGATGAATCCCCCACCACGGAAAACAAAATGGCATGGAAACCAGTTGTGGCAGTTGCCGGGCTACTCGCAAGCGGTGCGGTGTTGTTGGTCGACACCAACGCCGGTCCCGCCGCACTTCCGGCGACGCTCGTCGCGGCTCCTACGATGCCGGCCGCAGACGACGTGCAGATGATCCCGGTGGAAGGCGAGGCGGCGCGCTACTGGAGCCGCTGGCGTGGGCCATCGGGGCAGGGTCTGGTCACCGGAAGCGGCTACGTCGACACCTGGTCGGACACCGACAACGTGCTATGGAAGGTCGCTGTTCCCGGGCGCGGTAACTCCTCGCCGATCGTGTGGGACGATCGGATCTTCCTAAGCAGCGCCACGGAGCGCGGAGCGCGGGTGGCCTTGCTGGCGTTCGATCGCAGCGACGGTCGGCTGCTCTGGGAGGCGGCGCCGGCGCGCGCGCCGGTGGAGCGCGCGCACGAAAAGAACGGCCACGCGTCGGGGACGCCGGCCACCGACGGCGAGCGCGTGTATGCCTACCTAGGCAACCACGGCCTGATAGCGACTGACATGCAAGGGGAGATCGTCTGGCATCGCGACTTCGGCCAGATCCACGCATCGCACGGTACGGCGGGCTCCGTCCTCCTGTATCGTGATCGCGTGATCTTCTACCAGGACATGCAGCGAGGGTCGCAGGTGCGTTCGTTTATTGCCGCGCTGGATGCGCGCACGGGCGACACCGTGTGGTGGACGGACCGGAAAGAGGACACCGGCTGGGGAACGCCCATCGCCATCCGGGTTGGCGACCACGACGAGATCGTGGTCAGCAGTCAGTACATGGTCTACGGCTACTCGGCGAGCACGGGAGAGCAGCTCTGGAACGCCGGCGGCAACCTTTTCGAAGTGATTCCGACTCCCGTGGTCGGGCATGGTCTTGTGTTCTCTTCGTCGGGACGTGCCGGGCCGACGCTGGCGATCCGGCCGGGCGGGCGCGGCGATGTTACCGAGACCCACGTGGCCTGGAGTAGCCCCAAGGGGTCGCCGTTCGTTCCCTCGACTCTGCTGTACGGCGAAAACCTTTACATGATCAACGACATTGCTTCGGTGCTGACCGCCTACCACGCTCGCAGCGGAGAGGTTCTATACCAGGGGCGGCTGGGGCGGGCGCAGCGCGAGAGCTTCTCGGCATCGCCGGTGGTAATCGACGGCAAGGTGTTCTTCACCAACGACGCCGGCGAGACGTTCGTCCTGGCGGCGGGCGACGAGTTCAGGCTGCTGCACGTGAACCGGATCGGCGAGCGCACGCTGGCATCGCCGGCGCTCGTCGACGGAAGGTGGTACGTGCGCACCGAGCAACATCTCCTGGCTTTAGGAACCGCAGCTGGCCGCAACCAGCGCCACCACGACAGGCAACGATCATCTGCTACAGGCCACTAGTGGACCGACGGGCCGCGAACTGGTAGCGTCAGCGGACACACGGGGTCTCCCCCCCGCAAAACGTCCGTTTACCGGGTTCAGGGCCAGCAGGCCGTGCTAGAGCCTGCCGCCGTGCCACTAGCGCAGACCCCGCCGATCCGTTCGTGACGACGAATGAGCGGCGTCGTGGAACTGCGAACGGTACAGATTCGCGTACGGTCCGTCGCGCGCCAGCAGTTCGGCGTGGCGGCCGATCTCAGCGATGCGCCCATCGTCCATTACGACGATGACGTCGGCTCGCACCACCGTTGACAGCCGATGTGCGATGACGATCGACGTGCGACCCTGCAGCAGGGTGCCGAGCGCCTGTTGAATAAGCGCCTCGGTTTCCGAGTCGAGCGACGAGGTGGCCTCGTCGAGGATCAAGATCTCCGGGTCACGGAGGATCTCGCGCGCGATCGCCAGGCGCTGACGCTGTCCACCGGATAGCCTCACGCCTCGCTCGCCGATCAGCGTATCGAACTTGTCGGGCATGCGCTCGATGAACTCGAGCGCATTGGCGGCGCGCGCCGCGTCGCGGATTCCGTCCGTCGTGGCGCCCTTGGTGCCGTACGCGATGTTGTCGGCGACGCTCCGATCGAACAGAAAGATCTCCTGCGGCACCAGCCCGACGTGGCCTCGATACCAGCGCAAATCGAGCTCGCGCAGGTCGTGGCCGTCGATGCGCACGCTGCCGTGGGTGGGGTCGTAGAAACGCGGCACGAGGCTGGCGAGCGTCGTCTTCCCGGCTCCCGATCGTCCAACCACGGCTACCATCGTGCGCGCCTCGACCTCCAGATCGAGGCGTCGTAGCACTGGCTGTCCTTCCAGATACTCGAACTCCACCTGGTCAAACGTGATCGTGCCCGCGACCTGCTCGGGGCGCAGTCCTCCGGGCGGCGAGACGATCTCGGGCGCGGTGTCGAGCACCTCGTATATGCGCTCCAGCGAAGCGAGCGAGCGCTGCAACCGCGGGTTCAAGCGTGTCAACCGGCCGACCGCGCCGAACATCTGCATCAGGTACATGAAGAATGCGAACAGGCCGCCGATGGTGAAGTCGCTGGTGACGATCAAGTAGACACCGCCAAGCACGATGATCGTCGGTGCGACGCCGCCAATCAGACCGAACACGTTGTTGGTCCACAACGAGAACATGTCGCGCCGCACTTGCGCTCGTACGCTGGCATGCAGCACGCCCATGAAGCGCAGCGACTCGCGGCGCTCCGATGCCGTCGCCTGTACCAGCTGATGGCCTGAGAGCGACTGATGCAGCGACTGGCTGACGATCGTCCATTTCTCTCTCGCCGTCTTCGAGAGCAGCCGCAGGCGCGGCGAGATGAGGAATTGGAAACCGAAGATCACCACAGCCAGCAGCAGGCCGCCGCTCGCCATGCGCCACTCGATGTAGAAGATCATGACCATGTAGCCGAGGCCGCGAATGACGTCGACGGCGCCGCGCGCGAAGGTGTCGGCCATGACGCCCTCGAGGTTGTCGATGTCGTCCATCTGGCGCGACATCAACCAGCCGGTCTCCTTGTCGTTGTAGTAACGTAGCGACAGCGCCTGCATGTGGAGGTAGAGGCTGACCCGCAGGTCGCGGAGGACCTTGTTGTGCAGCAGCGTGGCGGCGTAGCCGATGCCGAGCCCGAGCAGCACGCTCACGGCTGTCATGGCAATCAGCACGAGTCCCCAGAACAGCACCTCGTCGGGGCTCGACCGCTCGACCGCATCGTCCACCACGCGGCGCACGATGAGCGGCGATACGAGCGACAACGGCGTGCTCAACAGCAGCAGGCCGAAGATCGTCCAGGCGTATCTGCGGTGCGGGCGCACCCACGGCCAGAACCGCACTACCAGTGGCCAGGCGCGGAGTTTGGTACCTTCCGCGGTCCCTGCCGGCAATGTTGCCTCGCTCATGCGGCGACCATAACAGCCTGGCTCCTTGCGGCGCTGGCGGTCGCCGCAGCACGGCGCCACCGAGCGTCGAGGCGACCCCGTGCCTTGATATGCTGTAGAAACGTTTCGCCACTGGAGTTTGTTGCCGTAATGAATCGACGACCGGGTTCGAGCTTCTGGTTCCTGCACGGGGCGTGTACCCTGGCCGTGGTCTTGATGGCGGCCCCGTTGGTACCCGCGGCCCAATCGCCGGACACGCGCGAGCGCATGGCGCGTGCCGCTCAGCTGGCGCAGGCGGACCGACTACCGGACGCGTTGGCGGAGCTCGACGCGGCAATCGCGGCGGAGCCGGGGTGGTGGGAGGCCCACTATCAGCGGGGGCGCACGCTGGGACTGATGGGCCAGCTGGGCGAGGCGGTGGGCGCGCTGTTGCGCGCCGCCGAGCTGAATCCAGGCGCACCGCACGTGCACCAGCTCGCTGCGGTTGCCGCCTGGGGGGCGGGCGATAGCGAGGTCGCCTGGGATCAGGTCATTCTCGCTTACCTCTCGGGTGGCGATGTGACCTTCCAGATCCAGCGAATGGCACAGGCGGGGCCGCCCCCCGACGACTTCCAGGACCGCGTCCTGGCGCCGCGCATCTATGTGCCGGAGGTGGACCTTACCGAGATCGAGACTCGTGCCGAGGGGCCCTTCGATCGCAACAACATGGCGCGGGGCAACACGCCTTCGCCCACCGGACAGCCCGTAGACGAGAATCGTAGCGGCATAGCGGCCGACATTCTCGGCCGCGAGCTGGTGCAGGAGACCCTGGCAGACCTGCGCAGTGTGGAGCGACAGTTCCGCAAATCGATCGCCGACTCGCGCGCCTACGGCCTCGTCGTCGATCCTGAGCTAGCCGAGTACGAGCTACGTATCGCGGTCGACGAGCTGGCCGAACGCCCCCCACGAACGATGGCGGGCTACCTCGAGCTGGTGGCGCGCGAAAGCGGGGTAGTGGGCTACCGGCGCAATATCGAGCTCGCCGATATCGGTGCCGGTGGCGTGTTGCGCGGCGAGGTAGAGCTCATCGTCGACGAGCTCGAGTCGTGGCTGAGGAAGATACGAGCGGAGCAGGATCAGCGCTGACTCTGCGAGCTTGTCGACCGATCGCCCGCGTCGAGACAGCCCTGCAGACGGCTAGCGGAATCGCAGGCTGACCCCCACCATCGCCGTCCAGTCTGTGGCGGCTGCCGTGACTCCGCGAATCGCCGACAGGTCGAGCTGTAGATCCGGGTTCACTACCCAGCTCACTCCGCCGTCGATGAACAACGCCGAGTCGCCGTCTTTGGCATCGGGGGTCGTGGCAGCCACCTCGACGAAACCACCCCAGTCGTCGGCTAGCGCGAAGCCGAGCACGCCGGCGAAGAAACCCTGCGCGAACCGACCCTCGAGGCCATCGTCGAATGCGGAAACTACCCCGGCATTGAGCGAGATGCTTGCCGAGCCGCTCACCGGCAGATCAGCCGACACTAGCAGGCCGTGGTGGAAGTGTGGCGGGCCTGGCGACAGGGTCTTGCGAAGTGGAGGCAAGGAGAGAGGAGGAGGCGATGGATACCCATCGTTGACGAGGAACGACGCAGCATACGCGCGCAACCCCCTATCGCCCGGAGGGCCCGCCACACTTTCACCACGGCCTGCTAGGGCCGCCGGTTGAAGCTCGCCGGGGCGAAGCTCCGGGCTGCCGATCGGCAGGGCGGTCGACAGCAGCAGCGCCAACGTCGGGCCGTCGCTCTCGGTCAGTTGCCACTTGGCCTTGACGGTCGGCGCGGCGATGCCCTCGTTAGTGGTGCGGGGCACGTCGGTGCTGCTCTCGCGAGCCACCACCAGCCCGCTCGTCTTCAGTCGCATCTCGACGCGATCCGACAACCCGTATCGCAGTACCAGAGGCGTGCTGAGGCCATTCGACCGTTGATCACCCCGACGTGACCAGTCGATGGCAACCCCGCTCTCGATCTGCAAGATACCGGTCCCCACGACGTAGGGACCGCACCAGAAACCGGGACGATCGGTGCTCAACGCCTCGACGATGGCGCGGCGCGGAGGTTCATCCTCTGCCGGCTCGCCCGTTTGCTGGGCTGCGACGATGGCAGGCACGACCGCGATGGTGATTGCCATCAACAGGCGGGCTGAAAGGGCTGCGAGATGTGGAGGATCCGTGAGCATGACCAGCAATTATGCTTAATTGAGAGCGTGTGTTGGTCACGTCCCGTCAAGTGGTGTATGAAGGTCACTGAGTCGGTCCCTTTTCAAGCGCTGATGACGAGCAGGCCCTCATCACGCTGGTGGATGGGTTGGGGGGAGAGCGCCTCGGAGATCACCTCGAGGCTCACATAGCGACGGGAGATAGCCCACGTTCTGTCCCGCGAGCACGGCGCCAACCAGGCGGATCAGGGCTGCTCGATTCGGGAAGATGCCGACGACATCGGTGCGCCGGCGAACCTCCTTGTTGAGCCGCTCGACACGACTCTCTTGGGGATCCAGACCTGAACCCGTAGTCTTCCGGCCAACGGAAGCCGGGACACGACAGATTGCCCGCTCCCAGACAGCGCCCTCCCATGACCAGACGATTCCGTCCGATACGCCAGATTCTCGGCGCCTGCGCAGCCCTGTCGACGATGTTCCTGCTCGCATCGTGCGGGCCGGAGACAGCCGGGGAGGAGCCGTCCGCAGCGTCGTCTCGGCAATCGCCCAACATCATCCTCATCCTGGCCGACGACATGGGCTACGGGGATCCGGGCAGCTACAACCCTGATTCCAAGATTCCGACGCCGCACATGGATCGCCTGGCTGCCGAGGGGATGCGGTTTACCGATGCGCATTCGCCCTCCGGCGTCTGCACGCCTACGCGTTACGGGCTCCTGACCGGGCAGTATTCCTGGCGGACCCATCTAAAAGAAGGCGTCCTCCTAGGCTATTCGCCCAGCCTGATTGACACGAACCGGACGACGGTGGCGTCGTTGCTGAAGCAGCAGGGCTATGCCACCGGCGGCGTAGGAAAATGGCACCTGGGCCTCGGCGATGAAGAGAGGACCGACTACAGCAAGCCGCTGCGCCCAGGCCCCGCGTCGCTGGGGTTTGACTATTACTACGGGATCCCCGCATCGCTGGACTTTGAACCGTATCTCTACTTCGAGAACGACCACGTTGTCGAGGCGCCCACCGCCCGCACGGAAGGCAACCTCGAATGTTGTTTCGGCGCGTTCTGGCGGGAGGGGGCGATATCGCCGAGCTTCGAGCACGATCAGGTGTTGCCGATCACTGCCGAGAAGGCCGTCGCGTTCATCGAAGACCGGGCCTCGAGGGAGCAGCCCTTCTTTTTGTACGTTCCCCTGTCGGCGCCCCACACGCCATGGTTGCCGCTGCCGCCGTACGTGGGCACGACCGTGGTGGGCGAATACGGCGACTTCACCGCGCAAGTAGACAGCGTCGTCGGCCAGATCCTCGACGCGGTCGACCGGCTGGGGATTACGGACAACACGCTGGTTATCCTCACCAGCGACAATGGCGCCATCTGGCCGCGGAGCAAGATCGACGAGTTTGATCACCGGGCCAACCTGAACCTGCGCGGGCAGAAGGCCGACATCTGGGAAGGGGGCAACCGGGTTCCGTTCATCATCCGTTGGCCCGGCCGCATCGCGCCGGCTTCGCAGAGCGACGCCCTGGTCTCGCTGACGGACATGTTGGCTACCTTTGCTGCCGTCGTCGGAGCGGAACTGCCTCGCGACGCCGGGGAGGACAGCTACAGCCTGCTGCCCGTCCTGCTGGGTGAGAATCCGGAGACGCCCCTGCGCGACGCCGCTATCCATCATTCGTCGGACGGCATGTTCGCCATCCGCCAGGGACCCTGGAAGCTGGTCGAAGGGCGCGGCTCCGGCGGCTTTACCGAGCCGATCCGCATCGAACCGGGGCCGGGTGAGCCCGCCGGGCAACTCTACAACCTGTCGGAAGACCTCGGCGAGACGAACAACATCTACCGGCAACACCCCGATGTGGTGGCACGCCTGACAGCCCTGCTGGATCAGTACCGGCAACAAGGCCACAGTCGCCCGTGATGGAGAGAGTTGCAGCTAATTGGACACAGCGATCTGCGCCACGCGATGATCTATGCACAAGGGCAATGCGCTTTCCTGTTTCCCGAGCTAGATCTGATCGTCGTGGTGACGCGTGGCAACTACGACCGGTTCGATGAAGACGTGCTTCTGCTGCCACATAGGCTCGTGGCTGAATACGTCCTTCCGGCGGCGGGAATGGGCGGCGTCAAGGTATCTGTCAATTTCGACTGATGAGGTGCACAGCCATCTAACACCTATAAGGCCCCCGGTGGTCAAGGGCACAGTCGGTCCTAGCGCGGAATGATTACCGCGGTTGGATCGCATCGAGATCCGTCGGCTCCGGCTTCGTTTCAAGATCTGGCGTCATTTTGCCGCGGACCCCCCTACTGACCCCAGGCTCAGAATCGCCTTTGAGACCAGTGTCGAGAAGCTCATTGGTGATCTACTCGCCAGCGGAGTTACGTCGTGCTCCCCAGATCTGTCCGGTGCAGAAATCTCCGTACATATAGGTGCCGTACAGCGTCGGAGCCTTAGGGCCGCGATAGAAGTAGCCGCCGATGACCGCATTGCACTCATCGTCATCTGGATCGTGCGGGTACTGGATGATCGGATCGACGAGCGTCTGATCAGCGCACTTCTCTTCACTCTTGAGACATTCCTCGGCCTCCTTGATCGGCCAACCGTAGTTGAGCCCACCTTCACTCGAGGCCGGAGCGAAGTTGATCTCCTCGTAGCGCGTTCTGCCGACGTCGCCGATAAAAAGATCCCCGGTCTTGCGATCGAAGCTGATCCGCCAGGGGTTGCGCACGCCCCAGGCCCAGACCTCGGGTAGCACCCCGGGCATGTTGCGGAACGGGTTGTCCGGCGGAATCTTGTAGGTCGAGCCGCGGTCAACGTCGAGCCGTAGGATCGTGCCCGGGAACGTCCCGAGATCCTGCGCCTCGAGCCGCTCGTCTCCTTCACCGTTGGCGACGTAGAGATAGCCGTCGGGGCCGAAGGCCAGAATGCCACCGTGATGATGGGTGCCGATCTTTTCCCAGCTCAGTAGCTCGCGCTCGGAGGCAGGGTCGGCTCGGCTCGGATCGGCTGAGACCGTGAACCGCGAAACCACCGTTTCGATGTTGTTGTTGACGTAGCCGACGAAGAAGCGGCCGTTGGTCTCGTAGTCAGGATGGAAAGCGAGACTCGCCATCCCGCGCTCGCTTTCACAGCACGACACCTTGTTCGAGAGATCGAGAAACGGGATAGGCAGGACGTTGCCGCCCTCGAGAATCAAGATCTGCCCGGGCCGCTTCACGATGAAGAGACGGCCGGTTCCATCGCGGGGATCGACCAGCGCCGTGGTCATACCTCCCTCGGACGACACCAGCTCGAGCCGAATCCCGGTGTCGGCTCGGACTACGGTGCTAGCCAGCAAGAAAACTAGGGCCGAGGCAACGAGCCTACCCCCGGGCGTGTTGCAAGACTGGATCATATTCTCCTCTCTATGGTCGACGCCGCTCGGTAGGAGAGACTCGTATCCAGATGATGGCGATCCGCAGCTATCGGAGTTCTTCAAGACCAGCACCGGCTGTGGAGGCCTCGTCGACGGCCGCCAGAATCAATTCTGAGGCCTCGACTTATTTCCTGCGGACGCCGAGCCCGTCGGCTATGGTCTAGTAGGGGAACTACGCTGGGCGAGGGGTAGGCTGTCGTCTCGGCGAGTGTGCGCCATTCGTGCCGCGATAGCGACATTGTGCGTTGAGCCGAACGAGACGCTACCGCAGCGACGATGCATCGAATGTCGGATCAAGCGTCCCCTTCTTGCGCGTGGAAAGGTAGAAGGGAACCCCTTTCTCTTTGAGAAACCCACTGTGGATTAGCAACTTCTTTCTCGCGTCAGCATCCTTAGGCAACGGCCGACGAACGCCGTGGGTTTTGATGACGTCGGACAGAGGGACAATCTCTACCTTGTCGGAGTAGATCTGATCGTTGCATTGCTTAAGGACGGAGAGGACATTCTGCTTCGTAAAGACTATCGCATCCTCTACCTTCTTCCATCTGAGAAAGAGATATACCCGGAAGTTGTGTTGCGCCAGGCAAAGCCTGGAGAGGAGGGAAGAGAGGTCGAAAGATGACAGGCTCGGAAATCCTCTGAGCATCCCGGCGGGTAAACAGCCCCGCCCGGCAAAGGCTGGCCACCAGCCGGAACCGAGTGTTGCGTGGTGAGCGGGTAACCGGCGCCGCGAAGCGTACACAGGGAGCGAGCAGGCTGCGTGATAGAGCCCCGAAAGTTGGAAGGCGTAGAAGCCGACGCCGTCACAACAGCGGAAGGCAGCATCGAGGTGTCGGAAAGGGCCTGACACCGAGATTCCACCGGGGTCCGAGAGCGGGGCATGCGCGCACGAGGGATGCCCAGGAACCTGGGAGGCCCTGTCGTCTCCGCGTCCACAAACCGGTGGGCAACCGGGTGACCAAGCCCAAGACCTAGGCAGGCGGGCTCCCCTCGCCTGGGAGCGAACAGCGAGCCCAGGCGCGGAATGGCGGAACGAAGCTCTGCGATATTCAGGAGTGGGCGCACCGGGATTTGAACCTGGGACTTCCACCGTGTGTGATGAGGACTCGGTTAACGAGAGTTGATTTCCTTTGCCGTCTGTTGAACTTACGCGAGGGCACTGTCAAGTTAAGGACGCGACGCTCGGCTCCGGGCGAGCTGCGGCCTAGAGCCGACTTGGCTCAGGCGGTGACTACCTTGCCCCAGGTCCCAAAGGCCCGCCCTCGAAGTTGGCGGCGCAGGCGTTTCGTCGCCGTTGGACCAAGATATCGATCACGTCGCCGTCCTGATCAACAGCGCGCCAGAAGTAGTGGCGCTCCCCGCGGATCGTCACGGGGTACTTCATGGGTGGCAACTCCAGATCGGGGACCTTGCCACGATGATGCGCTGAGATCAGGAGCCATGCACCAACGCCGCCTGATCTCCGCACTTCTTCTTGAAACGGCGCCTTGTTCCCCCGCTTCTGCCTACCCGGCTTGAAATCCACTACCGCCACGGACCGCTATTCAAGCGGAATCCAGCAGCTTGCGCACCTTCTGCGCCAGGTCTCGGGAGCCAAACGGCTTCGCCAGGAACGCGGATCCCGACGGTAATGGATGAACGAGTTCTTCGGTATAGCCCGACATGAACAAGATCTTTATGTCCGGGTACATCCAGGCTATCTTTTCGGCCAGCTTCACGCCGGTCATCTCGGGCATCACGATGTCGGTTACCATCAGATGAATCGGTCCACTGTGATCTCTACACGCCTGAATCGCGTCGACAGGGTGCCCTATATCGAACACCTCGTAGCCGCAGTGGCGCAACACCTTGACCAGCGCTCGCCGAACTCGCTCTCCGTTTTCCACGAGCATAATGGTCTCCGACCCATGCGGCAGCTCAGAGGTCGCTTGAGGTGGTAGCTTTCCGACCGCTTCGTCGACCCGCGGCAGGTAGATCCTGAAGCTCGTTCCTCGCCCGGGGTCACTGTCGACCTCTATGTGCCCGCCGCTCTGCTTTACGAAGCCGTAGACCGTCGACAGACCCAGCCCCGTCCCCTTGCCTTTCTCTTTGGTCGTGAAGAAAGGCTCAAAGATGTGGCTTTGAGTCTCGGCGTCCATACTAGAACCGGTGTCGGTCATTACCAACACCACGTAAGGCCCTAGCCTGGCATCAACACGCCTATTGCAATAGTCCTCGTCCAGATCAACGTCGGCGGTCCTAATCGTGAGCGTGCCACCTTTGGGCATAGAGTCCCCGACATTGACAGCCAGATTCAAGATGAGCGACTCGACCTGCCCTGGGTCGGCATTGACGCATCCGCGTCCCCCGTCCGGCACCCTGACCAGCTCGATGTTCTCATTCATGACGCGCCGGAGCACCTTTTCGACTCCAGTGACGACAGCGTCAAGGTGCAGGACTTCCGGCTGAAGCACCCGCTGACGACTGAACGACAGGAGCCCAGCCGTCAGCGAAGCGCCACGGTAGGCCGCCGCCGTGATGTCCTCCACCTCTTTGCGGAGCGGGTCTGTGCGCCGAAGGCCGTCCCAAACGAGTTCACTGCCCACCATGATGGAAGTCAAGAGGTTGTTGAAGTCGTGGCTGATGCCACCCGCCAAGCGCCCAATGGCTTCCATCTTCTGTGAACGCGCAAGCCTGCTTTGCAATTCCAGGGCTTCTTCTTCAGCCAGCCTTCGCTCGATCATTTCGTTCCTATATCTGATATTTGTCCGTTCCAAGTCCTGGCGCTGCAAGTCAATAATCCTGAAAGCGCTCGAATAACGAAATGACAGCAGCAATGCGTGCGAAAGAATAAATCCAAACAGCCCCAATCCCAGCATGTGCCCAGTCTGAACTATCTCGTTGACATCCAAGATGTCGTTAATGATTGCTATGAACAGAACTGAGTAGCCGGCTAGAATGAAGATCGCTCCTTCTCTCTTGCGAATCGTCTCCCGAAGGACAACATAGAATCCATAACTAAGGATCCATATCGTGAATAGCTGATACCCTTGGGACGTATAGGAGAAAATTATCACCGGCGTCGTCAAGACGACCAAGGAACATACAACGCTAACCGCGACAACTATGCGCAGAACCGTTGTATTGAAACCCTTACTCAATGGAGTCGTGTTGAAGTCGTTGCTAAATAGAGAGCGAAAGAACAGAGCAAAAGCCCCGACTCCGAGATAATAGGAGAGATACTCGATCTTAACGAATAGTTCCCAGCTCATGGTCGGAAAGAGATGAAGAAGGTATCGTTCCGCTGTAGTAAGGATTCTAACCGCGACCAGAAGTCAGAACAGCGCAAAATAGATTAGTGACGCGTCCTTTCGTCTGAATGCAAAAAGGCCAATGTGATAAAGGCCCATAATTAGAATGCTTCCGAACAAGATCAAGTCGCCGGCAAGGCGGTTGTCTCTGATTCTGTGGATCTATTCCCTGGTTCCCAGGCGGACAACTTCCCACGTGCCACCGCTTCTGTGATGGAAGTTCGATACCTGATACACAAGGTCGATACGATTTAGTCCGGGCACAAACTCGACCACTTGAGGGAAATACCGAGGCACGGTTGTCTGGGGGTCGAACCGGCTTTGCCGACAGATAGAATCTCGTCGCCGTTTGCAATTACTGTGTATGCGGTACCCATATCCAAGAACTTGAAGGCGAGAGGAAGAGTATCTTTCAGAAGAACCCTTAACCGGTACGTAGCATGACCCAGGCCGGGGAGTTTCTTTCCATCGACCTCATGACCGTTCCAGGATCCAGGCACCTCAATGAAGCCATCTATGTCTGAGCGGTCTGGTCCCGGCGGCGCTGTCGGTATCGAGTGGTGTTGCCAGCGAAACTCATATTCGCCGGAAAGGTCGATGGGACCATCCTCGTCAAAATCCCAATCGGTCAGGTCAAGGACACCTTCGATGGCTCGGGGTGGCGCTGTGTCTACAGAAGTTCCACGACAACCAATGCCTATTGACAAGCCTGCTGTGATTACCACAATGGCCCAGATAGAGACGGTCTTCTTCATGATCCGTGGGGTGCTTGAGATGCAGAAGGTGGAGATTGTAGCCGAGAGTTACCAGCTAGGCGGTGTCCGGTCACGCTGCTGCAGTTGGTGAGGGGGGTGAAGTTACCTCACTTCCGTGGACACCTGAACGCTTGGAGTTTGGGTACTCGTAGGGGTTGTTGAGAATCGGTCTCTCAAAGAACTGATCGCTCATTCGCCCGCGTCGTCCAGCAGCCGTCGGTACAGGTCGACCTCCGCGTCTCACGGTGGTCGCCGGAGACCTTACTGCGTAGTCGATCGATGTGTCATGGAGATTGGGCCGCCGGGATTCCGTGCTACGCGAGCGCAGCGGGAACCGAAGCGGGCCGACGCTGCTCACTGTACGCCCGGGTACACGGGAATGCGGCAGCTGGTGATCGGAACCGCCGTTGGACTCCTACTGGCGGCCGGTCTCGGGCGTCTGATGTCGGTCGTGCTCTATCAGGTGCAGCCGCATCGCCGGATCTGAGCCCGTCGCCCCTGCAGTGCGACAGAACCGGCCGGTCAGATGTCCATCAACGCTTCGACATCAGGATCGAGCACCGGCGGCGGTGACGCGTAGGAGATGCCGAAGAAAAGTAACAGCGATACCAACAGCGCCAGCGTGCCGCCATGGATGTTGTGCGGCAACGAGATGTTGAATACTTCCACCGAGAAGTTGATGACCAGGCTGGTGGCGATTGCAGTGTTGGCGGCTAGCGCCGTGGCACGCTTCCAGTTGAACCCGACTGCTACCACCGGCACCAGAGCGGCCCCGAACGTGCCCCAGCCGAAGGCGCCCAGGAGCGCCACCAACCGGGCGTTCTGGTAATGCGAGTAGAGTGCGAAGACCGCAGCGACGACGCCGATCAACACCGTGCCGGTGCGCGCCCAGAACAGCTCGTGCTCCAGCGATCGGCCGCGCAGCGCATGGGGAATGTCGTGCACGATGGCCGCGGCGCCGATGTTCAAGAAACCATCAGCCGTCGACATGATGGCCGCGAAGAGCCCGGCGATGACAACGCCGGCGAGCAGCGGATGGGCGTAGCTCTGCAGGAATTCCGGCGCCGCCGCGTCGGCAGTCGCGAGCTCCGGATGCGCTCCCTGTAGTACCAGCGCGCGCATGACCAGGCCGATGCCGACCCACAACAGCGAAGCGACCATGTAACCAAACACCGTGAGCGCCGGTACCCAGCGGTAGTCACGCAGCCGCTGGATCATCATGCCCTTGGTGAGCAGATGCGGCTGGCCGGCCACGCCCACCGCAAACATGAACATCCACGACAGGCAACCGATCATGCCCAAGGTGCCCCACGGGCCCGCGGCTTCGGGATCGTCAAGCGCGATCGTCTCCATTACTTCCGTGGGTCCGCCCGGCAGGGCCACCCAGGCGGCGATGAACACCAGCACGGCCGCCACGATCATCACGGAACCCTGGAAGACGTCCGTGTAGACCGAGGCGAGAATCCCACCGGTGACGCAGTAGAACAGCAACACCGACAGCGATACCACCACACAGGCAACCAGGCCGACATCGGCGAACTTGTCGGTGCCCTGCAGGATGCTCTGCAGCACGGTCGCCATGGCGAGGATCTGCGTGGCCAAGTAACCCATCACGCCAAGCAGGATCGCCAGCGCGGTAAGCAGCCGAGTGGTCTCGTTGCCGTATCGCGCAGCGACAGCATCGGGCAGCGACACGGTGTCGAAGAAACCGGCAAACATGCGCAGCCGTTTGGCGATGAGAAAGTCGTTGACTCCCCACCCGGCCGCGGCGGTGAGCACGATCCATATCGAGGCGATGCCCATCGAGTACACCAGCCCGGGGCCGCCGACGAAACCGAAGCCGCTCATCGTGCTCGAGAAAATCGCCAGGCCGGTGACGGCGATGCCGATGTCGCGGCCAGCCATGAAGAAGTCACGCGTCGACTCGGTGCGCCGCAGGGCCCACAGGCCGACTCCGATGCAGGCGCCCATGTAGATGACGACGAACGCGAGAACGATCTCGGTACGAAGCGCCTCCATCAGCTCGGCTCTGTGTCGCGGCTGCCCGACCTGCCGCGCGCGGCGAGAAGGCGCTCATACTCGGCTTCGTCCTCGGGCGTCAGCACCCAGCGGTCGAAGCCGGCGACAAAGGCCACTGTGTATATCGCCGATAGCGGCCAGAAGCCCAGCATCACGAGTGCGGTCGACGCATGCATGCCCAGAATCAGGACGCTTTCGGAGCCGGCGGCATAGCTGCGGTAGGTGAGCACTATGGACGTCCAGAGGACGAGCTGAACGCCGGTACAGAACCCGAGCGTCGGTAGGAACCCCCGCAGCGATCCCTTCTTCCGGACCCCGAGGGCCATCAGGGCGGCGAAGAACAGCAACTGGAGCGTTCCGAAGACCCAGCCGAGCGCCAGGGTCGAGTCGTGTCGTGCAGCGCCATCGCCACCCGCGAACATCGCCCCGACGCGCGGGTGCGGAACGTGCTCGGCGATCTCGGCGCCCGGAGCGAGCAGGATTGCGCCGACCACCAACGCCGTCAGCAGCAGGGCAGCGAAGGTCAGCGTGGGGAGGTTCACGTGTCGGCGACCGATCTCGAAAAGGGTGACGCTACGTTATGCTGCGCAATCCGCGGACGGCAGCGGAGCATCGCGGTTCCGGCAACGATCGTCAAGGGAGGAACTGAAGCGTGTCGACTCCACCGGATCTCGCCGACAAGCGGGTCATTATTACTGCCGGGGCCTCCGGTATCGGCCGAGTAGTGGCCGGGCGCTTCGTGGAGGCCGGAGCGAGGGTTCACGTCTGCGATATCGACGCCGACGCCCTTGCCACTGCGGCGCAAGAGCTTCCCGGCCTCGGAGCGACGCTCGCCAACGTGGCTGACGCGGATCAGGTAGCAGGGCTTTTTGAAGAGGCGGTGGCGGGGCTGGGCGGGCTCGACATCCTGGTGAACAACGCTGGCATCGCCGGGCCGGTGGCGCCGGTCGAGGAAGTCTCGATCGAGGATTGGCGCGCCACCCTTTCGGTGAACCTCGACGGCGCGTTCCACTGCGCCCGCTACGCCGTGCCGCTGCTGAAGGCGACCGGCGGCGGATCCATCATCAACATGTCCTCGACCGCCGGCCTCCTCGGGTTCGCCCGTCGATCGCCCTACGTGGCGTCGAAGTGGGCGCTCATCGGCCTTACCAAGACGTTGGCGATGGAGCTCGGGCCGCACGGTATTCGAGTCAATGCCATCTGCCCCGGGGCTGTCGAGGGCGAGCGCATCGACCGTGTCATCGCCGCAGAGGCAGCCGCTCGGGATGTCTCGGAGCGAGCGGTTCGAGAAGAATGGACGGCGCAGATTTCGATGCGCTCGTTCGTGACGCCGGACGACGTAGCCGCGATGATCCTTTTTGTGTGTTCAGACGCCGGTGGCCACGTCTCCGGACAGGCGCTTGCCGTCGATTGCCACACCGAGAGCAAGTAGCCCACGGTGACCACGGCCTGCTAGAGATCGACGAGCACCTTGCCGAAGACACCGGCTTCGACCGCCTCGTGCGCAGCGGCGATCTGATCGAGGCTGAACCGCGGCCCCAGGTGATGTCGCAGCTGACCGCCCTCCAGCCATCGCGAGATATCGGCGACTGCCTGCCTCTTGGTGTCGTCGGGCATGCCGAAAACGAGCACGTGTCGCACGGTGATGTTCTTGTAGGCCAGGGCATAGAACGGCACCGCCGGCTCCGGGTTGGCCTGCGACGCGTAGGTGGCGATCACGCCGTTGTTCCTGAGGGCGCCCATGCTGGCCTCGAGGTTGCCGCCAAACTCGACCTCGACGACGCGATCGAGCCCCGATGCACCGGCGAGCTCGCCGAGGCGCTCGGCGACATCTTCGGTGCGGTAGTTCACCACGTGGTCGGCGCCGCCTTGGTGCGCTAGCTCGGCCTTTTCGTCGCTGCTCACGGTGGTGATGACCGTCGCGCCGTCGAGCTTGGCGAACTGGACGGCGTAATTGCCCACCGCTCCGGCCCCTCCCGTCACCAGCACCGTCTGCCCGGCCACCGACCCGTCGGCGAACACGCAGCGGTGTGCGGTGAGCGCGGGGATGCCCAGACAGGCGCCGGCGTGAAAGTCGGCGACGTCGGGCAAGGGTACCGCGAGATCGGAAGCCACCACCGCGAGCTCGGCGGCGGTTCCGAAGGCGCGTTCGTACTGCGCCTCGTACACCCAGACCCGTTCGCCCAGGCGGGAGTCAGGCACGCCGTCGCCGACCGACTCGATGGTGCCGGCCCCGTCGAAATGTGGCACCACCTGTGACCCTTGGCTCGCGCCGCGGCCGCCAAGGCGTCGCTTCACATCGACCGGGTTCACGCCGGAGACCGCGATGCGAACCTGCACCTCGCCGGCTTCAGGTTGCGGCGCTTCCAGCTCGCCGACGTTGAGTACCTCGGCCGCCGCACCGAATTGCTCGAACCAGACTGCGCGCATCATCTCGGACATGACGATTACTCCTGGCCAGCGGTAGTTTCCATGGCGCGCTCCATCTTTGCCTGCGCCACCATGTCGCGGACATCGGCTCGCAGCTTCTCGGCGTCATACACGATGCCGTCCTTGATCGTGTACTTGATGCCGCCGACCCGCGTCACCGTGCCGTCGTCCATGAGCTTCACGGCACCGGTGCCGTAGAGAACCTTGAGGTTCTCGAGCGGGTTCTCATCCACGAGGATCATGTCGGCCAGGTAGCCGCGACGCACAAGGCCGATCTCGAGCCGGTCGGCCTCGGCGCGTGGCTTGTTGATCTCCATCGCCGAGTGCAAGGTCGCCGCCCGGATAACCTCGAGCGGGTGGAAGCCCGCCTCTTGGAGCATCTCCAGCTCGAGGATGTAGCCGAAGCCGTAGAGCTGGTAGATGAAACCGCTGTCCGAGCCGGTGGTTACCTTGCCGCCGCGATCCTTGTACTCGTCGAGGAACTGCATCCAGACGCGGTAGAAGTTCTTCCAAGCGATCTCGTCCCAGCTCGTCCAGTAGAACCAATACGAGCCGTGCGCCCGGCGCGACGGCTGGTAGAAATCCCACTGCGTGGGCAGCGTGTACTCCTCGTGCCAGTCGGCGTTGCGGGCTCGCATGACGTCGCGGCCGGCGGAGTAGATCGTCATCGTCGGGTTGAGGTAGAAGTCCAGGTCGAGCATCTCCTGCATGACAGCCCTCCACTTCTCGCCGCCCGGCTTCACCAGCTCCCACTGTCGCGCCACCTGGCCGAAGCGGTGCTGCTCGTCCGAGTAGTTGTGGTCGACAGGGTACGGCTGAATGCTGGTTCCCTCGTACAGCGCTTCGAACAGGCCGTAGTAATGGGTCATCGAATCGAGGCCGACGCGGGCAGCATCGAGCGCGTTCATCTGTATTACTCCGGTCTGCGCCAGGTGGGCCGTGGAGCCCATGCCCTGCTTGTGGGCTTCGTCGATCAGCGCCTCCATGATGTCGGGAGGGAGGGCGCCCAGCTTGAGGCCGTCGGCGCCCTTCTGTGCAGCGTACTGCACCCACTCGCGGGCACTCCCGGGATCCTCCACAGAGGGTCCTTGGTAGTCGGCGCCGGAGCCAGGTCGCACGAAGGAAACCATGCGCGGCGCCACGATCTCGTTGTTCTCGGAGCGTTCCCGCTCGTGCAGCGAGAACTCGAAGTTGCCATGCCCGACGCCGCGCGAGGTGGTGATCCCGTGCGCCAACCACAGCTTGTAGCTGTACTCCGCGTCGGGCGCCTTGGTGCTGCCGCCGGTATGGCCGTGCAGGTCGATGAAACCCGGCAGCAGATACATGCCGGAAGCGTCGATCTCGTGGTCTGCGTCGCCCGGACGCCGGTCTTCGTCGATCGGCAGACCCGGGTAACCGACGCTCTGCACCTCGGTGATGCGGTTTCCCTCCACCACCACGTCCACCGGTCCCATCGGCGGACCGCCGGTGCCGTCGATCACGGTGACCCCACGTATGATCAAGCGACCGAACGGGCCGACGCCCTCGTCAGGGCGGCGATCAGGAGCCGGAAGCATGCCGCCGAAGTCGTCTTGCTGGGCGCGCCCCGCAGCGGGAGCGGCGATTGTGGCAGCGAGAAACAGCATCAGGGTGATGACGAGCGGACGGCGCTTTGTGGTGAACATGTGATCTCCGGAAGTCTGGACGCGGGCGCAGGCGCTCGCGGCGCGCCGGCGACATCGTCGTTCGAGCGGCAGGGCAGGCTAACTCTACTTAGGTGCCCGGTGGGAGACAACGCTTGCTAGACCGGGCTCCCCGGCCTCCCCTTTGACCCTTCGCCCGGCGCGCGCGTACCATCCCGCCGTCTCTCAGACTACTGCTGTCCGCGTCCGGCGTCGCTTTGCGACGCCGCGCGAAGGAGGCGCACCGATGGAAGGAATCAACACGGGCAAGCTGATCGTCAGCGGCATCGTCGCCGGTATCGTGATGACCATCAGTCAGCTGGTGCTCAACGAGGGCCTGCTCGTCGAGCAGCAGGAAGCTGCCCTTGACGCCCTGGGCGTCGCGGGCGTGGGCGGGTCGCAGATCGGCATGTTCGTGGTCATGACGTTTGTCGCCTCCTGCACGATGATGTGGCTTTACGTTGTCCTGCGGGATCGTTTCGGCGCCGGCCCCAAGACGGCCATGTGTGCCGGCGTCGTCGTGTGGGTCCTCTACTACTTCCAGGGGCTCGGCAATTTCTGGATCCTCGGCATGCTCGGTACGCCGCTCGTAGTCACAGGGCTCGTATGGGGTCTGGTCGAGCTACCGGTCGCAGCGATGGCAGGAGCCTACTTCTATAGCGACTAGGGCTCCTGATCACTAGCCGCCGTAGCGGGGCGCCGCCAGGGCGCGCGCCGGGAGGTGTCGACGCGTGCCGGGTAAGGTGCCAGAATCGCTCAGTGTAAGGTTGCTGGACGGTCTTGGACTACCCGTTGAGGTGCGTGTGAAGAAGAGATCGTCGCGGCTCGCAATCGTCGTGACGGCGCGAGGCGACAGGCAGTTTGGGCGCCTGCTCATCGTCGGTGCGGTGATCCTCGCCGCGTCGGTTGCAACTCCCGTGTGGGCCCAGCATCCCGCTCCGACCGGGCGCCAGGAAAAGCCCGACACCACGCCCGAGGCTCGACGTCCGCTGCGCCAGGAACCCGACGACGCCGATCGTGTCGCCGGCGATGGCCGCTGCACGCTGGCGCGGCTGCCGCAGAACGTTGCGCGCGGCATCGGCGGGGTGTTCTCGCTCGACAGCCTCCTGCCGGTGCTGGTTGGTCTCGCCGCCACGGGCGCCGCTCGTGGGTTCGACGATCACGTGGCGTTTCCTGACGGCGCCAACAGCGACTTCGGCGAGCTCGGCAACGGTTTCGGCAATCCGGTCTTCGTGGCGGCCGCGGCAACCGGGCTGTTGCTCGGCGGGCGCGCCGCGAGCGCCGGCAGGTTTCGCGACGCCAGCTACGACCTCTTCACCGCCACGGCAGTGAACTTGCTGTACACCGAGGCGCTCAAGATGACGATCGACCGAACGCGTCCGAATGGTGCCGACAACAAATCGTTCCCTTCCGGCCACACCTCGAACGCCTTCACTTGGGCGACGGTGATCGATCACCACTTCGGCAAGAAGCTCGGCTTGCCGATGTACGCTTTCGCCACCTTGGTGGCGGGATCACGCATCCACCGTGGCAGTCACTTCCTCAGCGACGTCGTCGCCGGTGCCGCGGTGGGGTTCATCACCGGTCGATCGGTCGTTCGCTCCGCGGGTGAGCCTCTGGGCGAGCGTCGTTGGACCCTGGTTCCGGCTGTCGACCCTCGGGGCCAGCGCGGCATGGTGATGGTAGTGGTGTTCTAGCAGGGTGCTGAAGAACTCTGATGGGTCCGGACGGATACGGACGTACCCATGGCGAACGAGACGTTTTTGATGCGCGTGAAGGGCTGGACTAGCGTAGCGGTACTCCTGTGGCACAGGGACACCGCGCCGCTACCTCTGGTAGCGATGGCACTTGTCCTGGGGTTGGCCGCCGGCTCGGCCTGTGCGCCCGAGAAGCAAGTGCCGGCGACATCCGCAGCTGGCGAACCGGCTGGTCCTTCCACCGGGTCTGCGGCGTCGGCGCCCTCGGTCCGACTGGCGGTGTTCAATATTTGGGAGTTGTCGACCGCCAAGATCACCGCGGTCGATGCCGAGGGCCGGCGGAACGACGCGCAGGCGCGCGCCGCGGCGGAGATCATTCAGCGCGTGCGGCCGGACGTGCTCGTGATCAACGAGATCGACCACGACTACGACTCGCTCGCCGAAGGTGGTTACGCGCTCAACGCGCGCCGGTTTGCCGACAACTACCTAGCGACCG
Source organism: Acidobacteriota bacterium (assembly GCA_965205505.1). Classification (GTDB taxonomy): domain Bacteria; phylum Acidobacteriota; class UBA890; order UBA890; family WLXD01; genus DASCOT01. The sequence continues at coordinate 359,830 of CBDBHB010000007.1, read as the reverse complement.
GCGGCGCACCGCTCGAATACAAGCATGCCTGGGCGGCGCCCAGCAACACCGGCATCCTCTCGGGTATGGACCTCGACGGGGACGGCCGCGTCGCCACCGAAGCTGACCGCGGTGAGCGCATCTACGGCAACGATGTTTTCGGCTATGGTGAGTACCCGGGCCAATATTCGATGGCGGTCTTGGCGCGCTACCCGATCGACGAAGGTGCGGTACGCACCTTCCGCAAGCTTCTCTGGCGGAGCATGCCAGACAACCATATCCCCTCCGGCTTCTACTCGGACGAGGTGTTGGAGGTGTTCCGGCTATCGAGCAAGTCGCACCAGGATGTCCCGCTCGTTGTCGACGGAATACGCCTCCACCTGCTGCTTTCTCACCCGACCCCGCCGGTGTTCGACGCCGAGGAGGACCACAACGGGCGTCGCAACTGGGACGAGATCCGTATCTGGGCCGACTACCTCGACGGGGCGGAGTGGATCGTCGACGATCGGGGCCGCTCCGGCGGCTATGGCAGTGAGGAGTCGTTCGTGGTTGCCGGCGACCTCAACGCCAGGCCGGACGACACCGAATCGGTCTACGACGGCATTGCGGCGATGCGCCAACTGCTGGACCATGTGCGCATCCAGGACCCGGCTGTGCTGTTGAGCGACGGTGCGCCCGCCGAACGCCCCGACGCTACGACGGCCTTTGGCGGCCAAGGCGCTCGCATCGACTACCTGCTGCCCTCGACCGGGCTCGAGGTGGTCGACGGCGGCGTCTTCTGGCCGTCGGCCGAGACCGATGCCGAAGGAGCCCGCCTGGCGGAAGAAGCCTCGGACCATCACCTGGTCTGGCTGGATCTACGCCTGCCAGAGCGTTGACGCGGGTGGAGCCCTGGCGAGCGAATCCGCCGCCAGCTCTGATATGTTCGCAGTTGAGATGAGACGGACGATTGCAGCCTGGGCAGTCCACTTGCTGACCGCCAGCGGTGCGATCTGGGGTGTGCTGGCGCTCGACTCGGTGGCGCGTGACGATGCGCGCTGGGCGTTGCTATGGATGGTGGTGGCGATGACCGTCGACTCGTTCGACGGCATGCTGGCGCGCGCCGTTGGCGTGAAGAAAGTCCTGCCCGGCTTCGACGGGACGTTGCTCGACGCCACGCTCGACTACTTGAACTACGCCGTGGTGCCTGCCTACTTCGTATGGAGAATGGAGCTCGTGCCGGTGGCGCTCGGCCTACCGATGGCCGTCGCGATCTTGCTCGCGTCGGCGTATCAGTTCTGCCAGGCCGGTGCCAAGACTAGCGATCACTTCTTCAAGGGCTTCCCGTCGTTCTGGAACGTGGCCGTGTTTTACTTGTTTTTCGCGCGCGTCGACGGGCGTGCCAACATGGCCATTCTGGCGATCTTGTGCGTCGGTGTCTTCGTGCCCCTGAAGTGGGCCTACCCGTCGCGCATGCTCGAGATGCGCACGCTCACGATGTCGGTCACGATGATCTGGGGCGCCAGCGTGGTGGCGATGCTGATCCAGTATCCCGATCCGGCGCGCTGGCTGTTTTGGCTGTCGCTGTCGTACGTGGCGTTCTACGCGGCCGTCAGTGTTTATCTGACCCAGATTGCGGCGCGGCGAGCGCTCGCGGCGCGGCGCGAGCGAGCGTGAGCCGCGAAACCACGACGATCGTCAGCAGCCCGCACAGCATCGCAAGGGTCTTGAACGGGAACAGCACCACACCGCTGGCGTCGATCATCGGGTAGGGCAACAGGGCCGGAAGACCGAAGAGGGGCTCGCCACCGCCGAAACGCATGATGAACGAGACCACGAATCCAGCCATCGACCCGATGCGGTTGGCTCGCCGATCGTAAAGCGCCACCAGAAGCTGCGGGAACAGGATGCAGTAGACGAAATCGCTCGACAGGTACCAAAGCGCGTAGACACTCTGTACCCGCAGCGCCAGGATCGTCGCCGATACGCCCACCAGCACGATGGTGCGTCGGATCACGCGGGTGAGCTGATCGGCCGATACGTTGGGCTTCCAAAGCGGCCGGTAGACGTTCCAGGCACCCATGGATGACGCCGACAGGATCGACGAGTCGACCGACGACATGACCGCGGCAGCGAGCGCTCCGAGCCCCAGCGCAGCGACCCACGGATCGGTCAGATAGCGCAATACCCACGGAAGGATCAGCGCCGGTTCCGGTGTCGGGACTCCGAGTGCCTCCCAGTCGACTCCTGCGCCGACGATGCCGATCAGCACGGCGGGAATCGCTGCGATCACACACACGGCTGCCCCGATCAGCGACGCCGTGCGCGCCGCGGCAGCGTCGCGCATCGCCAGCACGCGCTGGAAATAGCCGTGCCACGGCAGGCCGCCGAAGATCAGCATGAGCATCGAGTCCCACCAGCTCCAGTACGAGTTCCCCCATGCCGGATCGCGCCACGATCCCCAAGCAGGGATGACGGACGCCGCCGGCCCCATGCGATCGACGTACGTTGCCCACGCCTGGTCGATGCCGCCAAGCGCCTCGGCGGCGATCGGCGCCACGAGCCACAGGCCGACGACGAGCAACAGAAGCTGCACGACATCGGTCAGCGCTACGGCCCAGAGCCCCCCGATGAGCGTGTAGCCGACCGCGACGGCGGCTGACAGCAGAATCGACACGGTGAAGTCGAGATTCAGCACGGTTCCGAATGTCGTTCCCAGCGCCGTGAGGATGGCCGCGCTCCAGAAGATCTCACCGGTCAATGCCGGTAGATACAGGAGCGCCGCCATGCGCCGTCCAAAGCGCTGGTGCAGCGGGTCGAGCATGGTGGTGAAACCGTGGCGCCGCATGATGGGCGCGAAGAACAGACCGCCGACCACCATGCTGAGCGAATAGCCCCACGGCGCCTGCACCCATACCAGCCCGCTCGAGTAGGCGGCCTCGGCCGATCCGTTGATGTAGCCGCCGCCGACCCAAGTTGCCGACATGGTCAACACGCCGATCCAGATCGGCAGGGCCCGCCCGGCGAGCAACATGTCCTCAGCGGTACCGTGTGATTTGCGGCGGGCGGCGTAGAGGCCCACCGCGAAGATCAGCACGTAGAACACGGCCATGACCAGCACCGCGCCCCACTGGACGTTCGAAGGCTCAGACATCGACCGGTAGTGAACAACGGATCGCATGCTACGATCCAGCTGGGCGCTCATTGATTCGAGCGCCTGGGGCAGTCGCGGTACCGAATCGGGCTGCTCGGCAAAAGGTTTCTCACGGTTTCCGGAGGGATACGCGTGACGGTTCGGTCGAGGCTATGAGCGGCCTATTGAGCCGGGCGGTAATGGGATCCGCCGATACGGACTCGCTCGAAAAGGAGGTGATCTAAGTGTTATCTGACAAACACGGCTTGACGGAGGTGGCAGCCCCGTAACGGGAGATCCTTCTTTTAGAGCTGAAGGCTCCAGCGTTTATTGGCGCTGCAGAGGGACGCGCCCCCTAGCGGGGAATCCCACTGTCACCGACCAACAGCTATGGCAGGGCCCCGGCGCCGAACGGCGTCGGGGCCTTTGCCTTGATAGCCTCGGGGAGCCGCAAGAGTCGTATGCACGGAGTGACCCCAACTCGCCGCAACCAGGCCGGCCTCACTTCCACCACGGCCTGATAAGCATCACATGCAGCGCGCCGAAGTCATCGTCAACCCGATCGCCGGCCAGGGTGCACCGATGCGCGTCGCAGACGAGGCCCGGATCCACCTCGAGGAGCGCGGCTGGGAAGTTGGCGTTCGACCGACCAACGCGGCCGGGCACGCCACCGAGCTGGCGCAGGCGTGTCTCGATACCGCCGACCTGATTGTCGTCGTCGGTGGCGACGGTACCGTACGGGAGGCAGTCGCCGGGCTCGATGGCGCACCGGTTCCCGTCGGCTTCGTGCCGATGGGCAATGCGAATGTGCTGGCGCGCGAGTTGAATATCCCGCGCCGCGCCGAGCATTCCATCCCGCTGCTCACCTCCGGGGAGCCGCTGGCGATCGATGTCGGCCGCGTCGATGATTTGATCTTCCTGAGCATGGTCAGCGTCGGATACGACGGCTGGACCATTACCGGCGTTGACCGGCTGCGCCGTACCCGTCTCGGCGGGTGGCTCTATCGGCACGGCGGCTCTAGTGCTCTCTACGTGCTAGCTGGCCTTCCACCGTTGCTGCTGAGAGCGATTCCGAACCGCGTCTGCATCGAAGCCGACGGGAAGGTACTGTCTCGACGCTATCCCTCCGCTGTGTTCAGCAACGCCGAGACGTACGGGCTCGGTTGGGCGATGACCCCCGGAGCCGACATCCGAGACGGGCGCCTCGACCATCAGGCCAACCGCCGCTCGGCGCCGTGGTTCGTGCTCTGGACCATCGCCGCCGCGATACTGCATCGCCGCGTGCCGGAGATGGTGGCAGAGTACGGCGGCGCCGTGTCTTATCGGGTTACCGCCAAGCGGCCGTTCCGCTGGCAAGTCGACGGCGACCCGATGCCGCCTCGGCGTGAGATCGAGATCGAGCTGCTGCGCCGTCACGCGCTGATCGTCGCTCCACCGTCGGCCTGCTAGCACGCCGCTAGCGTCAACCCACCAAAATGAACTACTCCGACCGCGGCCCGCTGCTGACGTGGGGGTTTCCGTGGACGAAGAATCGCAACAGCTCACGCTGCCACTCTTCCGCGTAGCCAATACCGACGCGCGGCCCCATGACAACCGACGACTCCGGCAACGGGCGATCGAGCCGGCGCTCGATGAACAGCTCTCCAGCTGCGGTCAGATCGACGCCGTCGAGCTGGCGAGTGATGCCGAGCGCCTCACAGAGCTTGGCCGGTCCGGAGCACAGATCGGTGTCGTGGCGCGCCCTTTGGCGGCGCGTGTACATCTGCGACAACCCCTCGTCCGGGTGTAGAGCACGGATCAGTACTCCCATCGGTTCCTCAGCGCGCCCGGCGACCGCGTTGACGCAATGGTGCATGCCATAGACGAAGTAGACGTAGGCGTGGCCGCCATCGCCCCACATGCTCCCGTTGCGGGCGCTCCGCCGGCCGCCGTAGGTGTGCGCTGCCTTGTCCTGAATCCCCAGGTAGGCCTCGGTCTCGACGATCACTCCCGCCGTTCTCGCCCCTCCGACCGCGCTCACGAGGCGCTGTCCGAGCAGAGCGCGAGCCAGCGTCGCCGCGTCGCGCCGAAAGAAGCGCCGCGACAGGCGCGGTGCGGAAGCGCGCTTCGTCATCGACTCAGTCGCCAGACCCACCACACTTTCACCACGGCCTGCTAGTAGCCCTTGGCGGTCCCGGCGCCACGACGGTCCGCGTGGCCGGCGAGATAGCCCTCCGGCGTGCGCATGATGCCGGCGGCCATCCCGATGGCGCTGCGTTCGCGGAGCTCGTAGCCCATTCGCCAGAGTTCGGCTTGCGTGTCGGCGGAGATTGCGAAGCGTTCGTGGTAAATGACGTCCGGGAACCACTGGCTGTGGATGCGCTGGGCATCGATGGCTTTCTGGATGTCCATGCCCCAGACGGTGACGTTCAGGTAGATCTGCAACACGGTGTTGATGATCGTCGGGCCGCCGGGACTCCCCATCGTCATGAAGAACTCGCCGTCTCGCCGGATGATGGACGGGGTCATCGACGACAGCGGGCGCTTGCCGGGCTCGATGGCGTTGGCCTCAGCGCCCAGCATTCCGTACTGGTTGGGAACCCCCGGTTTGGCCGAAAAGTTGTCCATCTGGTTGTTCCACAGGAATCCGGCGCCGGTGGCCACGGCGCCCATGCCGTAGCCGCTGTTGAGGGTCGTGGTGACGGCGGCGACGTTGCCCCACCGGTCGACGACGGTGTAGTGCATGGTCTCTTCGGACTCCGCCTGCCCGTGGGCGACGCCGTCGCTGTCGCCAGCAAGGCCGTCTGCCGGCAACAAGCGTCGCCGCCGTTCGATGTACCGTGACGAGGTCAAGCGTGCCACCGAGACGTCGAAGAAGCTCGGGTCGCCTAGCCAGTAATTGCGGTCGGCGAACGCCAGCCGCTGCGCCTCGGTGGTCATCGCGATTGCTTTCGAGGAGTGGTAGCCGGCCGCCTTCATCGTCGGCACATGCAACAGTCCGAGCATTTGTGCGATCGTCATGCTGCCCGAGCTCGGCACTGGGTGGGTGATCCACTCGTAGTCGCCATGCGTGAACACGAGGGGAGCAGGCCACGCGGCGCTGTAGCTCTCCAGGTCGGCGTGGGTAATCAGCCCGTCGTGAGCCTGCATGTCGGCCACGATGAGATCGGCGACGCGTCCCGAATAGAACCCGGCGCGGCCCTGTCGCGAGACCGTCTCCAGAGTGCTTGCCAGGTCGGACTGGACGAGCACGGTACCCATTGAGGGCCCATCTCCATCCAACCCGAATGCCGCGACAGTGGCCGGAAACTGGCGCAGCTTGTCTGATCGCCGCAGGCTGCTGCTGAGCCGATACGAAACCGGGAAACCATCGCGCGCCAAGGCAATGACTGGTGCGAGCACTTGCTGGCGGCTCAACTTGCCGTGGCGCTCCACTAGCTTGAGCATGCCGTCGACGCTTCCAGGCACGCCGACGGCCTTGTGCGTGCGCGTGCTGAGCCCGTCGATCATTTCGCCGTCGGCATCGAGATACATGTCGCCGGCGGCTGCCGACGGCGCTGCCTCGCGGAAGTCGAGCGCGAACGGCTTCCCGTTAGCCGGCAGGCCGACGAGGAAACCACCGCCACCGATGTTGCCAGCAGTGGGATAGGTCACCGCGAGCGCGAAATGCACCGCTGCCGTGGCGTCGAAGGCGTTCCCGCCTGCCTGGAGAATCGCCACTCCAACGTCGGTGGCGAACGGTTCGGGCGAGGCCACCATCCCGTTGGCCGCGACGGTGGGCCCGGTTGGCAGCGCGGCCGGCGCCAACGCCACGCTCGCTGTGGTGATGACGAACCCGAGCAGCGAGGCCAGAGCTATCACTTTGCAGCAGTGAGGACTGGGCTTATGGGTCATTCGGGGTCTCCATAGTCGGTGGGATGCGCCCCATGTCGCCGAGTTGGCGGAAGAACCAGAACATCCCGAGCACGATGGCGATCAGCGCCACCACCATGGCGACCAGCGAGATCTTGTTCCAGAGCGATAGCTTGATCGGTCCTGGGTCTGGTGCGTGCTCCCGGGCGGCGTCGATGAGGCGGTCGGCGCAAGGCGGGCACTCCTTGCAGTGGGCGATGATGCGGGCCTTCTTACGTTCGCCCAGCTCGTCACGCCCGAAGTTGACCAGATCCGATTCTGATAGGTGCGTCATGCACCCCTTCATACCACTCGACGCGCGACGTCTCGACCGGATCGGCCCGTGTGTTTTTTCTTGAAACAAGAAGAAAGCCTGGTCGTACTCAGACTCATGAGCCGATCCGCATCGCTGAATGAGATCGAACAGTTCGTGCTGTTGTCGCTGGCGCGGCTGGGCACCGATGCCTACGGAGTCACCGTGCGCGAGGAGATCGAGGCGCGGGCGCAGCGCCCGGTGTCGATGGCGGCGGTGTACGCGGCTCTCGATCGACTGCAACGGCGCGGCTATGTGCAGGTCTGGCTGTCGGAGCCGATTCGTGAGCGCGGCGGGCGGGCACGCAAGCACTTCCGCATTCGCCCCGACGGCGAACGCGCTCTGGCTGATGCCCGTGAGGCCATGCAGCGCATGTGGGACGGCGTCGAGCTGGGATCGCAATGAGCGCCCAGCCGCCACGAATTGCCAGGGCCGTGCTTCGCCGTGTGCTGGCGCCGAAGCACCGGCAGTTCATCCTCGACGATCTCTCCGAAGACTATCGGCGGCGATTGCAAGGCGGTGATCGCCCGGCCGACGTCGCGGCATGGTACTGGCGCGAGCTGGCGCGCTCCATCGGTCCCAGCCTTCGCCATCGTGCCGCCATCTCCCGGCAATATCCCTCCAACCTCGACGCGAGCTCAGCTATGGAAAGCACCCTTGCTGCACTGCTACAGGCAACCCGTAGATTGGTGAAGGCCCCCGGATTCAGCCTCGCTGCCGTAGTTACGCTCGGGCTCGGGATCGGCGCCAACTCCGCCATCTTCAGCCTCGTGCACGGCGTGCTCATCCAGCCGCTGCCTTATGAGGCTCCGGATCGTCTCGTCGCTCTCGAACATTCAGCGCCCGGACTCGACTTGCCGGTGATCGGGCTCTCGTACGGTACTTACCTTCACTACATGGAGCACACGCAAACCCTGGAGAACGCCGCGTTCATCGTCGAGACGTCGGCCAACCTGTCGGGTGAGGGGGAGCCGGAGCGCATCAACGTGGTAACGACCATCCCACCGCTGCTCAACACACTCGGGATACGGCCGCTGCTGGGGCGCGACTTCAGCGAGGCCGACAATGCCACGCCGGAGCCCAACACGGTGATTCTCAGTCACGGATTTTGGCAGCGCCGCTACGGCGGTGATGCGGAGATTGTCGGGCGCACCCTGCGGATCAACAGCCGCCCCCGCGAGGTAATCGGCGTGCTGCCACGTGGAGTCAATTTTCCGAGCCCCGGTGTCGATCTGTACACCACCACCAACCCGAGCCCCGACGATATCCGCTTCGGCGGGCTCTTCCGACCCGGCGTCGGGCGCATGCGGCCCGGCGTAACCCCGGCGCAGGTGAAGGCCGAGCTCGACGGCCTCATTCCGGCGTTGTCGGAGGTCTACGGTGTGCCGCCAGAAATGATCGAGAGCTCGGGCCTCACGCTTCTCGTCGAACCACTCAAGGACCACTTCCTGGGCGGCATCGGGCGGGCGCTTTGGGTGTTGCTCGGCAGCGTCGCGTTGCTGTTGACGATCGCCTGCGCCAACGTAGCCAACTTGTTCCTGGTGCGATCGGAGAGCCGTCATCGTGAGGTGGCGGTGCGCCTGGCGCTGGGGGCGTCGCGGGTGCAGATGGCCCGCTACTTTCTGTCTGAGGCGCTGCTGCTCGCCGGTGCCGGATGCCTTCTCGGCCTGGCGATCGCCTATGCGGGAGTCGGTGCAGTGGTGGCGTCGGAGGCTGGCATCCCGCGGCTGCACGAGGTGCGTGTCAGCGGCGAGGTGATCGCCTTCACCGCCTTGCTCGCGGGACTCGCTGGTGTCGCTTTGGGATGCCTGCCGATCGTCCGCTACGGGCGCTCCGATCTGGCATCGACACTCAAGGACGACGCTCGGTCGTCCACAGCCTCGCGCCAGCAACATCGTGGCCGCAATCTGCTGGTCGCCGCGCAGGTCGCGCTGGCCCTTACATTGTTGGTGGGATCGGCTCTGATGGTGCAGAGCTTCTGGCGTCTTCGCGATGTCGACCTCGGCTTCCGCCCCGGTGGTGTCCTTACCGCTCAGATCGTCGCGCCGCCCAACGACTACGTTGCTTCAGATGATGTGGTGCGCTTGCTCAACACCATCATCGAGCGGGTGGAAGCGATCCCGGGCGTGCAGCGGGCCGGTGCGGTCAGCGCGCTGCCGTTGACTCCAGGGGTGCGCTTCGATCCGCTCTACGTCGAGGGCAGCGAGCTGGATCCCAACGTGTTGTTGCCGGTCGTTACGTTCAAGCACACCACGGCCGGATACTTCGACGTGATGGGGATTCCGCTGCTCGATGGCACGGTCGTTGATCGTTACAACTACGACGCCGCGGCTAGCTCGGTGATGGTCAACGCCGCACTGGCCGATCAGATGTGGCCGCAGGAATCGGCGCTGCAGAAGCGAGCCGGACAGGACCTGTCGCGTGGGCCGGCGTTCAACGCCGTGGCAGGCGTGGTGGGCAGCGACCGCGACATCGCCGACGACCCCACACCGATCTTCTACTATCCGATGCTCGAAGGAGCGATCGACGACGACACGTTCTCGTACACCTTTAGCCTGGTGGTGCGTACGAACGGCGATCCGCTGGCCATCGCGGGCTCGATACGGGAGGCGGTCGCGGCGGCCGATGCCAACCTGCCGATTGCCAACATCCGTACTCTCGAGAGCCTCGTCGCCAGCGCGTCGGTGCGTACCAGCTTCACCATGACGCTGCTCATCATTGCGGCGGGCGTGGCACTGTTTCTCGGCACCATCGGTCTTTACGGAGTGATCTCGTATACCGTCAGCCAGCGCTCGCGGGAGATCGGTCTGCGCATGGCGTTGGGGGCGCGCGCTGCCGACGTACGGCAGATGGTTTTGCGCGAGGGCGCCGTGGTGACGCTGGCGGGGGTGTTGATGGGGCTGCTGGCCGCCTTCGCCGTCACCCGGGCGCTCGACAGCCTGTTGTACGAGATCAACGCCGGCGATCCTGTGACCTTCGTTGCCATGGCGTTGTTGCTGCTGTGTGTGGCGCTGGCGGCGACATACTTGCCGGCTCGTCGGGCTGCGGCGGTGGACCCGGCCATCGGGCTTCGATCGGGTCAATAAACGGGCGGCTAGATCGAAGACCCGGCCGCTCGTCGCGACCGCTCGGGGTGCTGGCCGCCCGACAGGCGAGCAAGTGGTTCCGTTACCATGAGCTAATGAGCCGATTGCGGATCATTCTCAGCTTGACGCTGCTCACGGCAGGATGCGCTCCAGACCCCGCTGAGCCTCCTCGCCGTGGCGTTGCGGCTGCGAAGCAGCGCGATCGCGGTGCGCCCGATGCTCAACGCGTGCGCGGCGCGCCCGACTACCAATCGGACGCGGCGATCGAGCGCCTTCCGACGCTGGGGCGCAATGCCGGCTGGGATCGCGAGCGACTCTGGAGTCCCCATGTCGACTGGGAGCCGGCGGTGGCGACAGACCCTAACTCCGACTGGGTCTACCAGATGGCAAGTCGCTACTACGCGCCACCCTGCGAGGGATGCCCCGACCCGATCATGGTCTTCCGGCGATCGCCCGACGGCGGTGTTAGCTGGGAGGATGATCGCTACCCGTTTACCGGCGGCGGTTGGCAGAACGACCCACAGCTTGCGGTTGCCGCAGACGGGACCGTGTTCGCTGCCTGGCTTCAAGAATGGAGACCGGGGGTACGGTTCTCACGCTCGACCGACAACGGCATCACCTGGAGTGAGCCAGCGCACTTCACGGGCGAGCGACAGCCGCGGTGGTCGGATCACCCGCTGCTGCTGATCTCCGACGACGGGCAGGACGTATACGTCGCGTTTAGCAACGGCGACAGTTGGATTACCGCCTCCCACGACGGCGGATTGACATTCGCCCCGCCCGTACGCACCAACGATGACGATCGGTACTGGTTTCAGACGGGCGGCGTGGTAGCCGCCAACGGCGAGGTGGTCATTGCCGCCGTCGACTACTCCCAGAGCTACGAGGGCGAAGCGCATCTCAACGTGGTGCGTTCTACCGATGGTGGCGGGTCGTGGGTCAGTGCGCGAGTCGACAGCTCAGCCGAGGCCCCCGCGTGTGATTGGGCGGAGGGCTGTTACTTCGGGTTCCTGGGGCCGCGTGCCGACCTTGCCGTCGATGCCGGCGGCACTTTCATGCTCGTGTATAACGCCGGTGTCCGTGGCGGTCGTTCGCAGCGCCTCTGGTATAGAACCTCGACTGACGCCAGCCGGTGGGGCCCGCGCCGACCGTTTCCGCGCCCTTCACCGCTTGTCGACTTTGCGTTCCCGGTCGTCGTTGCAGGTCCGGAAGCCGGAGACTTCCGCATCGCCTGGATGGACGACCGCCATGCTCCACAGGCGCGGTGGAACACCTGGCTGGCGCGTACCGCCGACGCCGGTGCCACCTGGAAGGGCCGCGTACGCCTCTCTGGCGGGGGGCCGGAGACCAGCTACTCCGACCTCGATGGGTACGCCTTCCCCTACGGTGATTACTTCCAGCTTGCCGTCGACGGCGACGGGCGCAACCACATTGTCTGGGGCGCCGGCGAGAGCTACGACGGTAGCGGCGGCGTCTGGTACACGCGCGGCCGGTGAGCGTTACGGTGGCAGGAGAGCCCCGATGATTGCGCCTCAGAGACTCCGTCTCGGCGGCACCATCGCGCTCATCGCTTTGCTGGCGTTGACTGCTACGGGGGCGATCGATCGACGTGCACAGGAGATATCGGGCGCGGTGTTTCGACGCGCGCTGATCACCTTCGCAGCCGCGCGTACGCTCGACGGTGCGATCTCCCTGGCGCAGGGCACCGAGATCGCGTTGCAGCCGGCGGGGATAGGGGTGACGGTCAGCGCCGGCGAGTTGCTCGACCCGGTAAACGATCTGGTGGAGCAGTTCTCATCGCTCATGCTCATCGCCACGACCTCGCTGGGGCTGCAGAGCGTACTCCTGCGCGTCAGCCAGTGGTGGGTGCTCGGCGTGTTGTTAGGGTTGCTTACCATCGCCCGGATCGCCGTGCTCTGGTACCCCGAGGCGGTCGACGAGCCGGTCCGCCAGCTTATTGCCGGCGCCTTCGTCGTGGCCCTGGTTGTGCGGTTTGCATTGCCGCTCTATGCGCTCGGCTCCGGCCTTTTCTTCGAGCACTTCCTGGCTTCCACCCAAGCCGAGGCGGTCGGAGCCATCGAGCAGACCAGCGGCGACATCCGCGAGCTGGAGCGACTCGGCGTCGAAAGTGAGCTCGACGCCGATGCAACCTGGATGCAGCGCGTCTCGGCGTGGTTCGCCGATACCGTCGAGCGCCTCGATGTCCGCGAACGAATCGAAGCGTTCCGCCAGCGGCTGGCGACGGTAACCGAGCAGCTGTTGCACCTGGTCGTGGTATTCACCTTGCAGACCATCGCAATGCCGCTGGCTTTTCTGTGGATGTTGCCGCGGCTAGTGAGCTGGACCATGCGACGGCTGGGCTGAAGCGCGTTCGACGCTACCACCACCGCCGGCGCGCCGGACTCCAACGCAGAGGCGACCGGCCGCACCTACTGCCCTTCATCGAGGGAAAGCTGCTACCCTGGCTCCCGGACGGGGTGCGCACAGCGTGCGCTCCCCTTATTGCAGAATCGCTGGATGGGAGTGTTTGGTAAGTGAAGAAGATCTACGTTGGAAACTTGTCCTGGGGCACCGGTGACACTGAGCTGCGCGAGTTTTTCTCCGCATACGGTGAGGTGCACTCCGCGGCTGTAATCACCGACCGCGACACCGGTCGCTCGCGCGGCTTCGGGTTCGTCGAAATGGATGATGCCGACGCTGAAAAAGCGATCTCTCAAGCCGATGGTCAGGACATGGATGGCCGGAGGCTGCGTGTCAACGAAGCACAGCCGCGTGGTGAGCGCGGCGGTGGCGGCGACCGACGCTGGTAGTTTTCTGGCCGGCCGGCGTCCGATGTCGTGATTCGACGTCGACCTGAACCGACTCACACAGAGAGCCGCGACGTTTCCCGCGTTGCGGCTTTCCTGTGTCTGGCGTTCGATGCTCGCCGGGTGTGTCGTCCGGCAACGGACGATTTCGATCTGTCGGTGGGGCTACTGTCTCAAGGTGCCTCGCATATCGTAAAGTTGGCAACGTTCCTGCCACCTACTCCCCACAGAAGGTAAAAGCCAGCCGTGAATCCAGTGTCGAGAAGTATCGTCACGTTCGGGATAGCCATCCTGGCGGTCTCTGCGGCTGCTGCAGCCGGCCCGCTGCCACAGCAGGACGTTCAGGAGCTGCAGGAGCAACTGAAGCGCGTCCGAGAGTACATCGATCAGGGTGAGCCGAAAGAGGCGCTCGATGTGCTCGAAGACATGATCGAGGACAACGACCGGTTGTGGGTGACCTATTACTGGAAGGGCATGGCACACGGTCAAATGGGTGACGAGGATGATGCCCTGGAGGCATTTCTGGCCGCCGATGAGCGCCAGCTCGGGGTGCCCGAGGTGTACCTCATGGCGGGCATCGCCGCCTTCGGCGTGGGCGACTACGACACCTGCTGGGAGATGACTATCCTGGCGCACCAGGCCGGCCAGGACATGAGCAAGGAGATCGTGCAGCTCAAGGAGGTAATCGAGCCGCCGGAGGATCTCGAGGAGCGCCTGAACGCGCCGCGGGTCATCGTCGGTCCGATGGACACGAGCGTCACCGAACACAACAGCGCGATGGAGGCGGCTCTCATGCAGATCCAAGGAGAGCTGATCGTCGTGCAACAGCAAATCGAGAAAGCGCTTCGAGACTCGCCCAACTTCGGCCTAGTGCGGTTGATGGAGCTCGCCGACTATGTCGTCGTGGTGAACGTCGAAGATTACGGCGGTGCGGCCAGCGCCTCGCTGGACGGCCGTCCGGGCGATGTCCAGGGCAGGACGGCAGCATTCGTCGACGGGGTGACCACGGACCTGAACGTGGGGTCAGGGTCGATCGTGGATGTGGAGGGTCGGGATGACGCGCAAAGGCGGCAAAGGGGGCGAAACGAGCTCACCGGCGTGATCGACCTGGTCGATCGGAGGTCAAGCGACGTTGCCCTTTGCGTTGCCCACCCTCACGTCTATCGGTGATCTGTCTCGAGACGTGCGTCGTCGCGTCGAGTTGCTCGAGAGCTGGGCTCGCGAGAACCACAAGCGCTAGCAGGCCGTGGTGAAAGTGTGGCGGGCCTGGCGACCGGGTCTTGGGAGGCGGAGGCAAGGAGAGAGAAGGAGGCGATGGTTGCCCCATCGTTGACGACGAACGACGTAGCATACGCGCGCAACCCCCTGTCGCCCGGAGGGTTACGACGATTTGGGGCCATCTGCGGCGTTGGCCCTCCTGGACGATGGCTAGGGCATCGCCTGCGTCGGGCCGCCTTCCATCTGGCCCCAACTCGCCGTAACCAAGCCCGCCACACTTCCACCACGGCCTGCTAGCAACTGCCAACGAACGTTCAGCGCGACACACGTGTCCGAAGTGCGGCAAGAAAACTGACGATTCGGTCGACTGCCGGATCGAAGACGCCACTCAGAATCATCGCCATCACGATGAGGGTCAGGACGACACCAACCATCGTGCGGACCGACTTCCTGGTATCGGCGGGCGGAGCACTTCGAAACCACGTGATTCCATTGACCACCGCGAAAGGAACCAACAAGGCGAACAACAGCGCCCAGGGCACGATAAACACACCATAGAGAACCTGGCGGACGGTACTCGGGATTCCAACAAACGTATCGATTGCAGCGAATACCCAGAAGAAGACGACCGCGCCGACGAGCCAGGGCATGAGCAAAGCTGCAACCCAAGACATGAGTAGGGCTGCAACCCGAGATCCGTCTTTCTTGTCCTGGCCTGTGGTTTTCGGCGCACCGTCGGAGCGCGCCGCACCGGTAGCTTGATCCGCCGACCCTGGCTCGCCCTTTTTCAACTATCCGCGTCCGACATCTTGGCGCGTCCCTCTGGCCGGGATCGTAGCCGATGCTCTCCGACAACGCCCGACCGGCGTGGTGACTCCGAGGGGGGTCGAGGATCCGATTCTACGAAACTCTTGGCTCCCTCGTTCGTCTAACGTTGTTAGATGGACTGATCAGTGTAACGATCTGGTCACCCGGCAACGCTATTGGAACTAGGACGAACCCTATGGGACGCGACGTGCTTGGCGGCTTCGAACATCAGATTCTGCTGTCGATCCTGCGGCTCGGCGACGACACCTACACGGTGCCGATCGTACTCGAGCTTGAAGAGCAGACGGGTCGTGAGGCGGCGCCGGCGGCCGTGTACATCGCTCTGCGAAGACTCGAGAAGAAGGGCCTTGTCGCTTCGCGCCTCGACGATGCGGCGGGCGCACGTGGGTCACGCACGCGGCGCGTGGTCAGCATCACGCCCGAGGGCATCGACACGCTGAGCGCGTCGCGCAAAGCGCTGGTCACGCTCTGGGATGGCGTCGAGGAACGCCTGGACGAGGCGAAATGAGCGCGCGGCTCGCTCCACCTCGACTGTTGGCCGGCATCCTCCGGCTGACGCTGCCGCGACGCGACCGCGATGTGCTGCCCGCCGATCTCGCCGAGCTGTTTCGCTACCGCGCTCGGCGCGACGGCAGGGTCCGTGCCACCGCCTGGTATGCGCGCCACGTCCTCGTCACGCCGGTTCGCCTTCTCTTTGCGCGCGATTCGCACCGGGTCGCTCTTTCTCTCAAGCAACCTTCGGGCCGGCGGCACCTTCCGAAGTTCCCCCGAGACGCCTTCATCATGGAAACAATCTGGCAGGACATGCGGTTCGCGGTTCGCACGCTCGGGCGCAGCCCGATGTATGTCGCCGTTGTGGTGCTCACGCTGACGATCGGGGTCGGGATCAACGCCACGATCTTCACGATGGTCAACACGTTGCTGCTGCGGCCGCTGCCCGTGCGGGCGCCCGAGGAGCTGGTCGAGATCTACTCGTTCAATGCCGAGTACGGCGTTCCGATCACGAGCTCTTACCCCGACTATCTGAGCATCAGCGAATCGGCCACGACGGTCAGCGGTATTGCGGGCCATTCCATGCTCGGCGCGAGCATGACGTCGAACGGCCGCGCCGAGATGGTCTACGGCGAGTTCATCACCGGCAACTTCTTCGAGCTCCTGGGAATCACGCCGCAGATGGAGCGGCTGATCGGCCCCGATGACGACCGCGTGCCCGGCGGCCATCCAGTCGTAGTGCTGGGGCACGGTTTCTGGCACGACCGTTTCGCCGGCGACAAATCGATCATCGGGGAGGCGCTGACTCTGAACGGTCGACCCTACACGGTGATCGGCATCGCGCCGCCAGAGTTCAACGGCCTCGTCCACGTGTTCGACGCTCAACTGTGGCTCCCGGCTACGATGGCCGAAGAGATCGACCCGTTCGGCGTCCTGTCCTATGAGACTTCGCCGGGAGACACGCGCCCCGAACAGCGCGGTAGCCGTTGGATGATGCTCAAGGGGCGTCTCGCCCAAGGTGCCAGCGTGGCACAGGTGCAAGCAGAGATGGACGCGATCTTCGCGCGGCTTGCAGTCGAGTACCCCGACATCAATGAAGGATGGGGAGCCCGTGTGCTGCCTGCCACCAGCGTGCGCGTCCACCCGATGGCCGACGGCTATCTGGCCCCGGTCGCGGCCCTCCTGCTCGGCATGGTCGGTCTCGTACTGGTCAGCGCCTGTACGAACATCGCTGCGATGACCCTGTCGCGAGCGTCGGCGCGAAGCCGCGAGATCGCCGTTCGTCTGGCCCTTGGCGCCGGCAAAGCGCGCCTCGTGCGCCAGCTGCTTACCGAGAGCCTGGTGCTCGCGTTTCTCGGCGGGATCGGTGGTGTCGGCCTGACAATCTGGCTGCGCGGGTTGCTGCTGAGTTTCCGGCCGCCAAGCGCGATTCCCGTGAGTTGGAACCTCCCGATGGACGGCAGAGTCATCGCCTTCACCTTCGCCCTGGCGGTAGCCGCCGGCCTGATCTTCGGCCTCGCGCCGGCGCTCCGCGGCTCCCGAACCGACCTGGTCGCTGCGCTCAAGGACGGCGCGCGTGGAAGCGAGGGGTCCGGCCGCAAGTACGGACTTCGAGGCGCCCTCGTCGTGGTGCAGGTCGCGGTCTGCATCGTGCTGCTCGTCGGCGCGGCATTGATGGTGCGCAGCGTGCAATCGGCGACCAACGTGGACCTGGGGTTCGATCCCAACGGCCTCCTGGCTTACACAGTGGATCTGGACCTGCTCGACTACTCCCGCGAGGACGCCGATCAGTTCTTCGATACTGCCGTAGCGCGGATCGGCGCGCTGCCCGGCGTACGTGCCGTAGGGCGTACCAGCCGCATGCCACTGAGTCTGGGCCTCAGCCAGGACGGGATCTACATCGAAGGTCGGCAAGTAACGTCCGACGACCCGGCCATCGCGGTCGACATCACGACGGTCGACAGCGGCTACTTCGATGCTCTCGGTGTGCCGCTGCTGCGCGGGCGCGCCTTTGGCGCACAGGACACGCCGGAGTCACTCGCCGTCGCGATGGTCTCCATGGCTCTCGCGGAGCGCGATTTCCCTGGCGGGGCCGTCGGCCAGAGGTTCCACACCGACGGCCTCGACGGACCGAGCTACGAGATCATCGGTGTGGTGGCCGACACGAAGGTCCGCACCGTCGGCGAGGAACCCATCCCGTATCTCTACTATGCGGATGAGCAGAATTCGCGTTCGAATGGGACCATCGCCGTGCGGCTCGACCGCGACACGCCGCAGCTGCGCACCGCAGTACGGCAGGAGCTGCTCGCCATAGAGCCTGAGCTTGTCTTCACGAACGACAGCGACATGCTCGGAATCCTGGCGATGGCACTGTTCCCGGTCCGCTTCGGCGCGGCCATGCTGATTTCCGCGGGCGTGATCGCGCTCCTGCTCGTGTCGGTGGGTCTATACGGTGTGATCGCTTACTCCGTGGCGCGACGGTCCAAGGAGATCGGCGTGCGGATGGCGCTCGGCGCCGCCAGCGCGGACGTCGTGCAGTTGGTCTTGCGACGCGGTCTCGGGCTGGTAGCGATCGGTGCGGCCGTCGGGGGCGTCGCCTCGGCACTACTGTCCCGAGCACTCGCATCCGTTCTCTACGGCGTCGGCGCCCTCGATCCACTGGCGTTCGCAGCGGCGTTCCTGATCCTGCTGCTGGTCGCCGGCCTCGCCAACTGGTTGCCGGCTCGCCGCGCCGCGCGGCTGGATCCCGTGCAAGCATTGCGCGCCGACTGATATGAAGGGGCGGTCGCCAAGCCAGAAGAGTTCGGTAGCGTAGAGTCACCTCCTGGAGTTGATGAGCGGTCGCCCGAGGCGGTGGCGCCAGCCTGCCCGGCGGTTCGCGCGTGGCTACATCACATTCGACTTTGTCCCGGACCGAGGAGATCCGGCGACGGGGCGCTGGGCTGGAAAGCCGCCGATCAGATGGGTGTAGACGTTGCCGAAGACCGTGAGAGTCGCGGCAGCCAGGCTGACAAACGGCGGATCTCGGTGAGTAGCGCGAGACGCCGAGCGACCAACTCGGGCGTCAGGTCAGCCTTTCGATGTCCTGTTGATCGATCGGCCGACCTGATTCGCGTTTCATCTCGATCAGAGTCTCGAGCGTGACCAACCACAGTTGTCGATCCTCGTGTTGAACTGCGTGACGTGATTCGTACGCGGACGCATATGTGCCGCCGTCGGCGATCATGAGGTCCAAGGATAGCGGCTCCTCCCAGCCCTTTTCGAGCTTCACCACGCGGTGCATCCGGTAGGTGCCACCCGACAGCGGGATGATGCCGGAATCGGTCGTGAAACCCGAGGCATGAGCTACCTTGAGCGCGGTCTCGAGATCCTCCGGTGCCACGAGCAGGTCGATATCCTTAGTGAAGCGATCCGCTCCGTAGATGTTCGCCGCGAGTCCGCCACAGAGGGCGTACTGGACAGCAGCGTCGTCGAGTGCCGCCAGCACGGCTCGGAGCTCAGCGACCAGATCCGGAATATCGCGCATACGTCATTGTGCCTCACAATGGGCGTCCACCCTGGACCAGGAGGTCACTTGGAGCCGGGCACCTGTGTTGGCCACTGCGACATACCTGTCCGGAGATTTCATGTTCCGCACCGATACGCACCCTGAAGCACAGCGGGAGCAAGTCCGGCTGTTCCGTAAGGCCCTTCCGCAACAGCGTGTGGCCGCCGCCTGTTCGATCACCCAGCAGGTACGGGCGCTGTCATGGGGGAATCTGCAGGAACGAATGCCTGGGGCGACCGAGCCAGAGCGTCGTGCGGCGTGGGCCGAGCTTCTCTACGGCTCTCGGCTCGTCCGCGCCCTGCGCATCGGTAGCGACGGGGAGTGACTGGCGTCCCCGACCTCATCGCCGCGCTTGCTCCCGTGCTGGCCCTGCTGGAGGAGCATGGCGTTGACTACCTGATCGGTGGAACGGTTGCGAGCTGTACGACGGAAATCACCGGAGCAGTGTGCCCCACGCTCGATTGATCGCAAACCTCGGTCGCGATCGCAGGGGCAACGCAAAAAAGAGGCGGATCCCGACCAGCGCTGTCATCAGCCGCCGAGTCGCAAGCTCACGTCAACTTGCCACGGGCCCTTCGAGACGTTGTCGGCCTCCAGGGTGACTTGGAGGCGCAGCGGGCCAGCAGACAACCGGACGGCCTGGATGGTCAGAGTGTCGCTGCCAGCCGCCAACTCGGCCCGATAGGTTGCGTCGTTGAGGCTGAGCGTCGCCGTTCCGCTGGTCGCGGTCGCCGGGAAGCGAAGATCGATGTCATATTCACCGGGGGTAACGACCTCGAGCTCCCAATAGCCGTTGGAGTCCCGCCCCCACGGCCGTCCTTTCGTGTGACGCTAGTCTTGTCGGGTCAGTATGGTGGGAGATTCGTGGGGCGTACCGATCCTGATCCGTGGGGGCAGGTAGTTGTCCGGGCGCGTGCTGCCAACCTCGTCGAACCAAGTGTCGTAGGCGGCAGTCAACTCTTCGACGATCTCCGGCTCTTGGTCGGCCACATCTTCTAGCTCCAGGGGGTCGGCCTCCATATCGTAGAGCTCGAACACCGGGTCACTGTCAAAGCTCTCGCGACCAAAGCCGCTGGGGTGGGCGAGCTTCCACCGTTGGTTGCGCACCATGAAGTTGTGAAAGCGTTGCGGAAGATCGCCCCGATGAGCCTGTATGACGATGCTGCGATCGGGCCAGTCTGTCGTCTTGCCGGTCAACAGCGGCAGGAAGCTACGGCCATCGATTCCGATTCCTTCCGGGAGCTCCAAACCTGCCGCGTCGAGCAACGTCGGCAGCACGTCGATGTGTGCAGCGACGCGATCCGAGGCGCGCCCGGCGGCAAGCCGGGCCGGCCCCTGAATAAAGAACGGTGAGCGAACGCCGCCCTCGTATACGTCTGACTTTTGTCCTCGCATACCGGCCACATAGCGGCGACCCCAGGGCCCGTTGTCGACCAGAAAGACGACGATCGTGTTGTCTGTCAATCCGAGTGAATCCAGGCGTTCGAAGAGCTCTCCGAGGTTGTCATCGATGTTGGTGATCATCGCGAAGATGCGAGCGAGCCGGTCGGTATCGGTATCCTCCGGCAAGGGATGGCCTCGATCCTGCGGGAATGCAGCGGCGCTCAAATCCATCCGGGAGTATTCGGCTAGCAGGTCCTCCGGAACGTCGTGGAAGGGCCCATGTGGCGCGTTGGTGGCGATGTAGGCAAAGAAACTGTCGCCCCGGTCGTGCTGTTGCTCTATCCAATTCAACGCCCGGTCGAAGATGACGTCCGTGACGTATCCCACCGTCTGAATCGGTTCACCATTGTGAAAAAGGATGGCGTCGGTGTACTTCCCTTCGCCGCCGGGCGGGTCCGAAGGTTGACCGATGCCGCCACCACGGTGAACCAGGGCCTCTTGAAAGCCCTGATCAATTGCTCGCAGCGGAAAGGCGTCGCCCAGGTGCCATTTGCCGAAGATTCCGGTGCTGTAACCGGCGTCGCGCAGGATCTCGGCAATCGTTACTTCCTCGGGCTCCATCATTGCCCGTCCGACATAGGTGTCGATGACGCGAGTCCGGTAGTTGTATCGACCGGTCATGAGCGACGCGCGTGTCGGGGCACATACGGGGCTGACGTAGAACGTCGTCATTCGAGCGCTTCTCGACGCCATCGCGTCGAGGTTCGGCGTTCGGATGACGGGATTGCCCGTGACGCCCAGGTCACCATAACCCTGGTCGTCGGTCATGATGAGAATGACGTTGGGACGCTCGGGCGTCTCCGGGGCGGCCGCGCAGGCGCACAACAGCCCCGACACGGCAGCCAACAGGAAGGTGGTGAGCGATCGCGGCGTCATGTCGTGCAAGTCCGCCTCGTAGCCCGGCCGCGTCGACTAACGCGGAACAACGGGGAGCAGCACGTGCGATGGGTGCTGCGCCGTGTGATACACGGTCTGGTCAGCGACCGCGATCTCATCGCTCATCCCGAAATCGTGACCGGTATTGAGATTCCGGGTGAACCGGGGGAAGTTGCTCGAGAGAGGCTGTATCCATCGGGGTAGACATCGACAAGGGTAGCGGTGAAGTCGGTGTCCGGTGCCGACGATGACGCGAACAGGTTGACCGTTATCGGGCCGGTGATCTCCAGGGCCTCATCGAGCGGATCGCTCGTGTAGGTGAGCACGTCGGCGCGCTCCAGCAATGCGGCGCGATCCGGCAAGGCGGATGCCTTTCCCCAGATATCGGTCTGAGAGCTGATAGTCACGGGGTCATTGGGGTCGTAGCGATACGTGTCGGCGGGCTCACTGTCCGGTGCTGTCGTCTCCAACCTCCCGGTCTCGGGCCCCGTCGCTGCGACGTTGGCGCGCAGGTACAGGGGCGTCATCTGCGTAGCCTGCGGCGGCCACTGGCTACTCGAGCGCCACTCGTTGTCGCCGATGGTGAAATACTGGACTCTCGGCCCGTTGCTGAAAGCATTGTCCCGCCCGCGAAGCGTGTGGTCGAAGAACTCGACGAGTCGCTCCTCGTAGGTCGTCACGGACGAATCGCCGATCGGCATACGGCCGATCTGGGTCAATCCCGGGGCGCCCGACAGGTGCACGGACATGGCGTTGTGATCCCAGGGTCCCATCACCAACCACTGCATGTTGCGCGCACGCTCGTCGCGGCTGTGCTCGCGTATGCCCTCCCAGATGGCGATCGATCCTCTCGTGAACGAGTCGTACCACCCGCCAAAATGCAGCGCCGGTACGCGAACCTGCGCGTAACGCTGATGGAGCTGTTCCCGCCAGTCTTCCGATCGGTGCAAGTAGCCGCCGACACGGTCCCGCCACAGGTTGTCGCGTAGACCGTGGACTTCACCCATGGTGATCAACGGCAGGTGCATCAGGTCGATGTTTGAGAGGTCTTGGTACTCGCCATCCTCGACGTCGTCCATGTTGAGTGTCCACAGGCCGCTGGCCTGTAACGGATAGGCACCATCGAGAACCTGCTTCTCCCGCGCCATGGTGATGTTCCCGGGCGAGATTGCCTTCAGTGCCGGATGACCGCTCCTTGCGCCGGCCAGGCTCGTGTACCCGTAGTACGACTCGCCCATCATGCCGACGTTGCCGTCACTCCACGGCTGTCGGGCGATCCACTCAGTCGTGTCGTACGCATCCAGGCCCTCCTGGTCGTTGGACGCGTACGGCGAGAACGACCCCTCGGAGCCGAATCGCCCGCGCACGTCTTGACCAACGAACGCGTAGCCATGCTGCGCCCAGAACTGGCCGATTCTCGGCAGGTACACGTAGTCGGAACGCTTGCCGTAGGGCACGCGGGTAAGAACCACGGGGAACGGCCCGTCGCCCGGCAGGTAGACATCCGTGAAGAGTCCGACGCCGTCCCGCATTGGCACACGCACGTCGCCCATCGACCAGGGCGAGTCGCTCTCCTCTGCCGCGTCATCGCCGCGTTGCACCGAACCGCCGCAGGCAACGATCAACGAGAGTGTCAATAAGACGACGCGGAGAGATCGCATGAGGCGCTTGATTATAGACGGCGACTACAGCTGTCAACCGGAGGCGCTCAGGCGGCTCGCTCCGCGACTGTGGCGCGGGGACATAGATTCGTCATGCCGCAGAAATCAGAAGAGCCGCGACACCGAGGCGCCGCGGCTCTTGGAGGTAGCCCTAAGGGGATTTGAACCCCTGTCTCCGCCTTGAGAGGGCGGTATCCTTGGCCAGGCTAGACGATAGGGCCACAAGTCAGGCAGCTGTCAACGGTAGCGAGCAAGCGCAGCCACCGCAAGCCGGTTCTTATCGCGCGGGCACGACGCAAAGGTGGGGTCTCAAGCGCGTGCCTCGAGCAGCCGGAGGATCTTGGCGGCGGTGGACCCCAGCGGGATCTTGGCCATCTCCTCGGGTGTGAACCAGTCGCGCTCGGGCGCGCCGACAGGGGCCGTGTGGTCGGTCGCGATGCTCACCGTCTCGGGGCGGTAGATGTGGCAACGGATGCGGCGATTGGTTATGCCGTGGCGAATCTCGCCGATGGGCTCGAGATCACGGATATGGATCCCGATGTCGTTCAGGTGTTGCTGCAGTGCCTGGGCGACGTTGTCGTTCGCCAACGCAGGACTGGTCGCGGTGAGATCGGCGGGCGGCGCCGCTTCGGCGACGATCTGCTCACCGATACGCGAGTCCAGGGTCGGAAACTCCCACATGTCCGACAGCGCTCCGGGCCGCTGGCCGCGCAATAGCAGGAAGTGGCCGTCACGTTCGATCACCGCGGCGCCCTCCTCGACGGCTCGCACCTTGCGCTGGGTGCGAACCGGGAGGAGCTCCTGCGTCTGTTCGGCGGCTGCGACGCAGGCGTCGCCGAGCGGGCAAGCGTCACAGCGCGGCGCCCGCGGGGTGCACAGGCGGGCTCCGAGCTCCATCAGCGCTTGATTGACCTCGCCGGGCGCATGTGCCCTCAGGGCTGGCGCACAGGCGCGGCGCATGTGGCGCCGGACGGCGGCGCGATTATGGCCGTCACGGACGTCCAGCACTCGGCACAGTACGCGTCCGACGTTGCCATCGATTGACAGGTGCGGACGATCGAAAGCGATCGACGCCACCGCCGCGGCCGTGTAGTCGCCGATGCCCGGCAGCGCACGCAGCGCATCCACATCTTCGGGTAGCCGGTCTGATCCGTCGGCTATGACCCGACGCGCCAGCCGGTGCAGGTTGCGTGCTCGACGGTAGTAGCCGAGACCCGACCATTCGGCGAGCACATCGTTCTCAGATGCCGCCGCCAGGCTGCCGAGGTCGGGGAAGACGCGCAGGAAGCGCTCGTAGCGTTCGATTACCGTCTCGACCCGAGTCTGCTGGAGCATCACCTCCGAGACCAAGATCCGGTACGGGTCGCGGGTTCGCCGCCAGGGCAGGTCGCGCGCTTCGATTTCGTACCAGCTTACGAGCGCCGCCATGGCGGTCGGCTCGATCAGCGAGATCTCTTCGGCAACTTCTTCAGTCGATCTTGCCGGCATCACGGAGAAGGCCCATTACCAGATTTCGCCCGGTCCACTCGTTGCTGCTCAGAAAGCGGTTGAAGCCATCGCGAACGCCCAGTGCGACGGCGATCTCGCGTATCGATCGACCCTCCTCGAAGCACACCACAGCTCGTTCCCGCAGCCCCAGCAGGTTGTCGAGCCGCCGGCCTAGCCGGTGCTGGTGGCTGGCAAAGCGCCCGTTGTGTTGGCAGAACAGTTCGCAGTCGGGGAGGGCCAGTACGTGGCGCAGCGAGGCGACCAGCTCGCCGATGTTCTCGAAATCGAACGCCCGGCGCGGACGCTCGGTGATGTACAGATCGCCGCAGAACAACCACTCTTGCTCGGGCTCGTGCAGCGCGACGTGATCGGTTGCGTGGCCCGGCGTATGCAGCACGCGGAACGTGTAGTTATCGGTGTGCAGCTCTTCACCTAATGGCGCGACGTCGACTGACTCTGGCGATCCCCAGACGACGCGCCGATAGAAGGGCAACGACGGCACAGTACGGACCAGCTCCATACCGAGCGGATGAATGCTCGGCTTGGTTTCGGTGTGTTGCGCTGCGACGGCCGCATTGCCAACGTGGTCTTCGTGGTGATGGGTGAGGACGATGCGGCGCACCTTCTCCCGCTGGAGAATCTCCTCGAAAGCCCTTCGGCAGCTGCGCGGGCCAGTATCGATCATCAACCCATCGACTACATAGACCACCACGCCCATGATGCGTCGGCCGGCCAGATACCGGGTCAGCCGGTAGCAGCGCACCGGGCCGTGGTCCTCGCAGCGAAGGCCCTTGTTCATTCGCACGTTGGCTCGGCCGACAAGCGCCTTTCGAGCTCTTCGAGCCGCTCACGAAGCTCCCGACGCATCTCGGCCGCATACGGGTTCACTGTCTCGATAGCGGCGAACAGCTCCCACGAGTCGGCCTCGACGATGCGCTCGACCTCGCGCAGCAGGGTCGCGGCCGGCGTGCGGATGTCGAGCTGGCGGCCCTCGACACGTCGCAGTGCCCGGCCGAGGTACTGGGCGAGTGCCTGGGTATGGGCACACTCACGATCGTGGCGATCGGGATCCGCTACGATCACCCTCAGCCCGAGGCTCTCCAGGAACGTCTGTACGCGATCCAGTCGCGTCGTGCGCTCCGGGCAGACGACGATCTGCTGGCCCTCGAGCAAGTCGCCGCCGCTGTGGGGTCCGAACATCGGGTGCGTGCCGATGATCTCAACATGCTCGGGCAGCGCGTCGCGCATCCAACGCACCGGTGCTGCCTTGACCGAGCAAACATCGACGATGAGCGCCCCGGCGCAGACGCTTCCGGCCATCTGTCGAAGGGTCGCTTGCAACGCCTGCATCGGCACTGCCAGGACGACGATCTCGCAGCTTGCCGCTTCCTCGAGCATGACGCTGCGAACGCCGAGCTCGCTGGCGCTCGCAGCGATGTCGGCAGTGTCGTACACGACGATCTCGAAGTGGGGCGTCAGGAACGGTACGGCGTACCGACCGAACTGTCCGAACCCGATGAGGCCGAGGCGCTTGTTTGCGGACATCGCGGATGGTCTCCGATGCGGCGAAACGGCGCGGGCGCGCGTAGCGAAGCGAGACTACACCATGCGCATGTCGAGCGATCTCGGGCCACAGCGTTGGGTGCTAGTGTGCGCCACCGCGACGATCCGAGCAGCGTCGTTTGGCGCGTTGTGCGCGGCTCACCTCTGGACATGGGCAGATAATCGCACCAGGCTGTGAGCATGGAACTGGACGAGATACACGAGCTGCTGCTGGCCCAACGCGGCGCTACCGACGACATGCCGTTCGGCCCCGACACGGCCGTTTACCGGGTCGGCAGGAAGATGTTCGCGCTCATCGCGCTCGAGCGGATGCCGCCGCAGGTGAACCTGAAGTGCGACCCGGAGCGCGCCATGGAGCTACGAGAGCGCTACCCCGACGGCGTCGTGCCCGGCCATCACATGAGTAAGAGACACTGGAACACGGTGCTGCTCGACGGTACGGTGCCGCGCGCGTTGATTGTCGAGTTGGTGGAGCATTCTTGGCAGTTGGTGTTCGACGGGCTCACTCGCGCGGTGCGCGCGGAGATCGCGTAGCAGGTGCGTTATTGAGCCGGGTGCCGCAGTCCTCGTCCGGGGCGTACGCCGGTCGGGTGTCCTTCGGCCCATACCCTTTGCCCGGACACCCAGGTTGCGTGCACGCCCGTGGCTGACCGGAGAGGATCGGTAAAGGTGCTGTGGTCCGTGATGGTGGCGGCGTCGAATGCCACCAGGTCGGCCATGGCTCCTGGTCGAATGACGCCGCGATCGTCGAGGCCAAGGCGCTGCGCCGGCATCCTGGTGGCCCGTTGCACCGCACGCTCGAGCGATAGCATCTCGCGCTCGCGCAGGTAGTGGCCGAGAATACGAGCAAAGGCACCTGCGCCGCGCGGATGGCTGCTGCCAACGCCGCCATCGCTGGCGGTCATCACCAGCGGCGAGGTCATGAAGGTGTCGACATCCTCCTGGCTCATGGTGTGGCCGATGATGCCCGAGCCGCCGTTGGCCATCATTTCCATGTACATCTCGACCTCGCTCTTGCCGGCGCGGGCGGCGACCTCGCTCAGCCTCATGCCGTGAGCCGCGGGGTCCGCGTCGTAGCCGACGATCTGCAAACGCGAACCGCCGCCGACGGCCGCGAGGCCCTCCGCCACCGCGACCGGATCGTCGAAGCGTCGTGAGGGCACGACGATCCCGAGTCCCGACTGCCAGGCGGTGTAGGGGTACTGATCGGCGGTCACGTCGAGCCCCGCGACGCGAGCCGCTGCGAGCCGCCCCAGAACCGCACGCGCCTGGCCCCACACCGCGGCGTTGCCGGTCTTGATGTGCGAGATTTGTACCGGCAGCTTGCCCTCGACGCCGATGCGCAGGGCCTCGTCGATCGCGTCGAGAAGGCCGTCCTCCTCGTCGCGAACGTGCGACATGTAGAAACCGCCGAGCCCACCGGCGACGCTCGCCAGCTCGATCAGCTCTTCGGTGGTCGAGTAGTAGCCAGGATCGTATTCGAGGCCGCTCGAAAGGCCGAAGGCACCCTCCAGCATCCCCTGCCGCACCCGGAGCGCCATCTCCCTGACTTCGGTGGTGCTGGCGACACGTCGGTAATCGTCGCCCAGCACGTCGCGTCGAACGGTGCCGTGACCCACGAGCGTGCCGACATTCAGCGTTGTCGAAAGCGCGTCGATGTCGTCGAGATACTCGCCGATGGGCCACGGGGAGGAGCCGTCGGCGCCCACCACGATCGTCGTTACCCCCTGCGCGATCTGCGTCGTCGCCAGCGGGTCGTCTCGCAAACTTTGGGTGGAGTGGTTGTGGATGTCGATGAACCCTGGCGCCAGGATGAGGCCAGCGAGATCGATCACCGTCAGCGTCGCCTCGGAGTCCGATGGGCGCAGCGATCCGTTTGTGCCGACGGCGGCAATACGGTCGCCCTCGAGCAACACCTCGCCGCGGTACGCGGTGCTACCTGTGCCATCGACGATCGTGGCACCGACGAGCAGCTGTCGGCCCGGCTCCGACTGGCCGGTCGTGGCGTCGGCGACCGTGGTCGCCATCAACAGCAGGAGTGCGCGGCCGATCACACGATGACGGTACATAGCTCCCCTCTTGTGGCCTGCAACAGGCCACTAGTCGGGCCTGCTAGTCGACTTCTGCTCTCTCGAATACCATGGATTCATATCCGTACGTCTTTATTTCATCTGTTTTTCTTTTCATCTGTTCTTCCTCTTATACGTCATGACTACGTTGGCCCCCGACCGCTTCGATGTGATCGTCGTTGGGGCCGGCCCGGCGGGTATCATCGCCGCGATGGCCCTCGGCAGGGCCGGAATCGCGGTGCTGGTCTGCGAAGCGGGGATCTTCCCCGGTGCCGAGAACTGGTCGG
This sequence comes from Acidobacteriota bacterium, assembly GCA_965205505.1. Lineage (GTDB taxonomy): Bacteria > Acidobacteriota > UBA890 > UBA890 > WLXD01 > DASCOT01. Next base: position 331,191 of record CBDBHB010000007.1, on the reverse strand, counting down.
GTGCCGTCTACTTTTCGGAGAACCTGGAACATCCGGATGCCTTCGGCCGCGACATCGTCGCGGCGGCGCCGTACGAGCGCCGACTCGTGGAGCGCGGCGCCTACCTGTACAACGGCCATAGCCTACTCGGCGCCAGCCTTCTGTCACCCGACGTTTTCCGCTCTTGTTACACGGTGCTGCGGCCCGTCTACGATCGGTATCTGGCCGAGGTAGCGCGCCAGCACGGCGTCATGCTCGCCTGCGAGACTACTGTTCAGAGCCTCATCCGGCATCGAGGTCGCGTCATCGGTGTTCACACCGAGCGCGGTCCGGCGTATGCCGATGTGGTGTTTCTCGCGGAGGGCGACGCGTCGCATTTGGTCACCCAGGAAGGCTACGAGCAGGTTTCGGAGCGTGATCGAGCCGAGGGAGCACCGCACTTCCTGCAGGGCGTGAAAGAGGTGATCTCGCTCCCGGAGGACGTGCTCGAGGAGCGCTTTGGCTTGGCGCCGGGCGAAGGCGTGGCCTTCGAGATGCTGCTCCGCAACGCCTCGCGCAAGGGGCGCACGGCGCGGCTCAACATGGGCGGCTTCGTCTACACCAACCGCGACAGCTTGTCGCTCGGGTTCGTTCTACCGCTCGACAACCTCCGGCAGCACTTCGAAGGCGACCACAACATCCTCATGGAGTGGTTCAAAGGCCTACCGGAGATCGCCCGCATGATCGACGGCGGCGAGCTCACCTCGTACGGCGCCAAGATCATCCGCGGCGGCGGCCTGAAGGAAATTCCGCGGCTGGTCGACGAGGGGCTGGCCATTGGCGGCGCCGCGAGCGGTATCGGCCTCGACTTTCCCTATCCGAACTTTACCGGGCCGGCGACGGCGATGGGGCTGCACTTTGCCGCTGCGGTGCGTCAGATCGCCGCCGATTCTGGTGGCCTCGGACGTAGTGGCGATCCGACGCAATCGCCGTTTACCGAGCGGGCATTGCGCCACACGTACCTCAAGGCGGTGAAGTCGAGTCACTACTACCGCAGCGTGCAGCACCTGCACGACTGGCCGGCTTACATCGAGCGCACGCAGTTCTTCTTCGAGAAGCAGCTCGATTTGTTGAACAACAGCGCCTACATCATGTCGCGTCCGGAGCTGGGTTCCTGGAAGCGCTACTGGAGCGTGGTGCGGCTCGTGCGTCGCGTCGTCAGGGATGGCAACGGCTCGATCGTGGCCGACAGCCGCGCCCTGGCCCACGCAGTCGGCTTGGGCATGCTCGTTCGCGCTGCGGCCACGCCCGCCAACCTGCTGCGGGTGCTATGGAACACCGTCGGGGCTTTCCTGCCGCGCCGATCGGGTACGCACGTTGGCCTGGCCGAGAGCTCCGACCCTGCAGTCGCAGCGGCAGCCGGGGCCGGCGTGGCGGAGGCACGGGCGCACGACGGAGCGCGGCTGCGGGCTCTGTATCGCGTGATGGCGGGTGGGGAGCAGTCCGGCACGACTCCGTGGCTGTTCCGTTGGTACTGGCGACGTTTCGGCGGCGCGCTGGCGAGCGCTTTCAGCGAGGTCTACACCAACGACGATACCGACGTGGCCGACAAGCTCCGGGCCGCGGCACGGCATCTCGCCGGTTGCTTGTCGATCTGGGATGTCGCCGTGGTCGCGGGCGGCGGTGCTGCCGTCATCGCAACCAGCTTGACGCAGGCGGCCGCCGAGTGGTTCCAGCGCTCGGTATTGCGTTGGGAGCCGAGCCGCTTCGGCCAGCGGCTCACCAACCGGTTGCTGGCCGACAACCACGAGCGCATCCGCCTCGATGACGATCACGTTGCCATCACCACGACCTACGAGGCGAAGCTGGGCACGATCACGTATCAGGCCGGCCACCACTCCCACATCAAGGTGATGTGGCCGACGCCGCTCGCCGACCGGAACAACCTGTCGTCGTCGGCGCTGTGGAACATCTGTCCGGCCAAGGTCTACGAGGTGCGGCGCAACCCGGCGGGCCAGCCGGGGGTGGTGGTCAACTACGAAAACTGCATCAAATGCGAGACTTGTTGGCGCGCCACGGGCGATGTGCACTGGAGCCGCGCCACCCAGCAGCGGCTCATCTATCAGACCTATACACCCGCGCAGCAAGAGCTCCACGCCTACCTCGCCGACCGGCCCGAGCCACAACCGCGTCTGGGTTCACGACCGGGATTCCTGCCGGAGCTACTGGATACCATTCGCGATGCCGATGCGAGCGCGCTGCCGGGCCCATCCCACGCAGCCACGCGCGCTCGGCTGGAGCGCACGCGCGCCGCCCTGCGTGGCTATCGTGCCGATCTGGCGCGTTCTCCGCTGGCCTTGGAAGAGGGGCGTCGCGGCCATCTCCGCGCCCTCCTTGTGGCTGCTCGCGATGCCTTTGTCGATGCCCGCCAGACCTGGGAAGCGGTGACGAGCGACTCGGGCAGCAATGCCGCAACAAAGTTGCTCACACCCGTCTGGGACGACGCGGCGGAGCGTCTCGAGCAGATGCAACAGCATGCCCAGGCACACAGGTTCTTCTGGGCCGATGTGCTCGCCCGGCAGCTCGAGGACCATCATTTCATCGCCATCTTGGCAGTCTGCAACGCCGCTGCCGCGCCGCCTGAGACCGATGTCGGCGTGAGCGACGACCTGTGCGTCGAGCAGCAGCTCGAGGCGGTCGAGTGGCGGCGCCGGGAGGCGGAGCCGCGTGACTTCGAGGCCTGGCGCGGAGAGGTGCGCGAGGGCTGCGAGCGCTGGTTCGACAACCATGCAGTGCGTGCTCTGGAGCGCGGCGAACCGATGTCGGACAAGCAGGAGGATTGGCTGCGGAACCAGATTGCCGCCGCGGCGCCGCAAACGGACGGCTACGGGCTTCGGGACGTAGTGCTCGAAGAGCTCGCGGCAACCGACCCGGCGCTGGCGCTGATGGCGTCGTCGCATCTGCTCGCGGTCGACCTGTTGGCGCTGGCCGGTGCTCCGCAAACCGAGCTGGAGGCGGCACGCGTGGTTGCCGCGACCATCCATGGTGGTCAGCGCGCCGCGCGCCGCCTGCAAGGCGGGGGTGTCGAGATCGACGTGTGCGCCGACTTCGTTCCCACCGCGCTGGCGCAACGCTATCTCGTGGTCGTCGGCAGCGACGGCTTCCTCATCGATGCCGATGACCCGCGACTGGTGATCGAGGACGTCGGCAGCGTGGGTCTGATCGGCGCGCGGATCCGGCGCCTGCGCGGCGACTGCATCACGGTGCCTGCGGCGCGGCGCGTCGACCTTTCGGGAGTAGTCGACGAGGTAGTGCTCGAGGCGCCGGCGGCCGGAGAGCCTTGGGCGGCGGTGCTCGGCGTGGCGCTCCCCGGCTACCTCGCGACGGTTCGCGGATCTGGAAGGTACCTGCTGCAGCGTGCCCGCGAGCACGCCGCCGGGCGCGTGCAGTTCCCGGGAACGTTCGAGGACGAGGCCGGCCGAGACACGGTGGCCAAGTTCGGCGCTGTCAAGCAGATGCTGGCTGAGATGGAGGTGCACCGCTACGTGCTCGAGTCGATGGCGCTCGCCAATCCGGGCGGCGGCGATCAATGGACCGGGCAGGCGGTCAGCAAGGTGCTGGCCAGCCAGGCCTTCGGCCCGGGCGATCGCTCGTTCAGCTACAACACCGGTCAGATCTTCGGGGGCACCGCCTTTTCGGAAGATGACGACATCGCCAAGTACTACCGCGACAGTGCGCCGTTTCGATTTTTGCTCGGCCACGACGATGCGTTGTGCGTGCAGGTCGGGCGGCGCCGGCTTGCCGCCGCCCGATCGGGCTGCGACCTGATCCCGTGCGGTGACGACGAGCAACGATGGGCGGCACGCGCCGCGGAGCATGCCTTGCTTGGCGAGGCGGCACGACGCTACCAGGCTGCATGTCAGCAGACCGAGGAATGGGCGGGCGGCCTTGGCAGTGCCGACGATGATCTGACCGCATACGCTGCCGGCAACATCGTGATCGAGGTGCTCGCCGCCAAGAGCTTGCTGGTACGGTCGATGCGGCGGATTGACGCCGGCATACCGACCGAGGCGATGGTCGAGGCGACGCGGTTGGTTGTCGATCGGCTCAATGCCGAGATTCCGGCATTGATCGACGCGGCCGGTCTCGCGCCGGCGACGCTCATCGCCGGCGACGAGTTGCTCGAGAATGGCGACTTCGCAGCGGCGTCGATTCCGGACTCCGAGCCCTACGAGAGCGTCTACACCGCCGATCAGCCGCATGAATCTGGTGAGTGGCTTCGCAACGGCTTCGACCCTGGGTCGCGTCGCTGCGTGCCCGAGATACTGGCCCACGACCCGGGGCTGGCGCGTTATCGGAGGCAGCTAGAGACCGAGCTCCGTGAGCGTTTCGAGGCGCCGAGATTCGATGGGCTGCCGTACGGACGTTATCTTGAGAAGCTCCACATGATTCCCGACGAGGACCTCGACTACATGGTCAGGCGGGGCTTCATGCGCATGCCGATTGCCCAACAGCTCGGCGGTGAGGGAGCCCTGAAGGCCGAGTACTACATCCTCTCGATGCTCATCGGCCGGTACGGCGATGCGGCGTTGTCGCTGGCGATCATGGGCAACACGAGCATCGGTACGACGCCGGCGCTCATCGGCCTGTACCAGGATTTGCCGCGCGCCCGCGCCGAGCTCGAGCGCGTGCGCCAGCATCCCGAGGTGCTCGGCGACATCCGTGACGGCATCGACCGCGTGCTGGCGATGCTGAGACGGCCGAACACCGATGCGCTTGCCGCGGCAACCGCCGAGATCGGCTCGCTGGTCAAGAAGCGCGTCGCCGAGTCGATGGTGTTGAAGTACCTCGGTGGCGGTTTCTTGCGGGCGTTCCAGGCGGCGACACGGGCCGGCCAGCAGCGCGATCTCGAGAGCTTCGGCGCGCAGCTGCGCCAGGCGCGCGAGCTCATCGATGACGTCCTCGGTGCCGTCGAGGAGCGCCTCGCGGAGTACCCGCGTCGGCAGCGCGCGCACGAGCTCTTCCTGAAGACGATCTCTGCCGGCTACATCTCGGCGTTCGCGCTTACTGAGCCTACTGCCGGGTCCGATTCCGGAGGCGTGAAAACCATGGCGCGCGCCGCGCGGCGACGCGTGCACCGCGACGACGACGGAGTGCTGTGGTTCTGGCTCGACCAGGACAACGAGCTCGAGCGACGCTATTTGCTCGACGCCGATCGGGTGGAACACGACTACGACGAACGCCGGTTGCTCTATCGCTTCGCAGACGATGCCGAGCCGGCGCTCATCGATCATTCCGAGTATGACTACGACCAGGATGCGCCGGAGCGAACGCGCTTCTACATGCACGGTGGTCGCAAGGTTCAGTTCATCGACATCGGCCTGCTGCGAACCGACGCCGCCGGCAACTCTTTCTACGAGTACTGGGTGCTCAACGGCGCCAAGATGTGGATTACCAACGGGCGCTTCTGTCATTGCATGGCGCTGTACGCACGCACCGAGCCGGAGGGCGTTACCGGGTTCATGGTCGACCGGCACGCCGAAGGGCTCGTCGTGGGAGCCGATGAGGAGAAGCTGGGGCAGCGTGGCTCGCCCACCAACGAGCTGTCGCTCAACAACGTCCGTGTGCCGCACGAGGCGATTATCGGCTTCCGCGGTCGTGGTCAGGTCAACGCGCTCGAAACCTTGAACACCGGGCGTGCGGGGTTGGCGGTGACGACCCATTCGACGATCGCGGAGCTCGCCGCCGATGCGATTCCCTATCTGCGCGGTGACGTTGCCCCCGGCTTCGAGTATGCGCCGCGCGCCCCGGCGAGGCCGCTGGAGCGATATTGGATGGGGCGTGTTGCCGAAGAGCTCGTCGGGACGGCGTCGGTCACCTACGAGATGATCGGGCTGCTCGACAACAAGTGCACTGACTCGGTGCGCATGGAGTCGGCGATCGGCAAGTACTACGGCACCGAGTCGGAGCACGACTGCATCGACTGGATGGAGCGGGCGCGCGGGCTCGAGGGCCAGACCTGGCTGCACCGCGTCGAGAAGACGCGGCGCGACGCCCGGGTGCTGAACATCTACGAGGGCACCAACGAGGTGCAGCGCTTTCTGCTGCTGAAGGACCTCGTCCAGCGCGTGCTGCCGGAGTGGCAACGTGGTGCCGGGGATCCCGAGGGCCACGAGCTCGCCTATCCGGAGCTGGTTGCGGCGCTCGGTGGAGCCAGACAGCGTTTGCTCCACCACCTCGAGGGTGCGGTGGCGAGCTTCGGCCAGCTGGTCTGGGCGAACGTCGGGCTGCAACCGTGCTTCTTCCGCTTGGCCGAGGTCGCCGGGATGACCAAGGTGATAGACGCAGTGCTCTACCGACTCGAGTGGAACGCACGGCGCCAAGTCCCAGCCGAATACCGGGCGCGCCTCGAGCGCGCCTCGCGGCTGTTCGTACAGCGCGCTTTGGCCCGCATCGAGGCGCTAGAGCGACGCTGCGCGATCGCCCTCGAGTATCTCGTGGAGGGGCGGTACTCGCCGGAGACGCAGCTGGGATTCTTGTCTTTGGAGGAGACTGGAGCTCCGACCGAGGGCTGGGGCCTCGTGCCCGACGATCTGATCGAGCAGCGACAACAGCCCGATCTCGCCCGCGAGATCGAGATCGCGGTCTTGCTCAAGCCGGTGCCGGCGACGGCGCCGCGACCACGGCTCGCCGATGGTGAGTTCGCCGAGCCGCTCCGCCTCACTAATCCGGCAGATGAGACCGCGCTACTGGCGGCACTCGCGCTCAAGAAACGCGATCCTCAACGCATAAAGGTCAGCGTCTACACGTTGGCGGGGGTCGATGGCGCCAGTGTCGTCCGTGCGGCACTCGCACTTGGCGCCGATCATGCCGTACATCTCGATTCATCTGCCTCCAACGGCGTTGGCTCGGTGCGACACGACGGGGACTACGTGGCACGTGTGGTCGCCGCCGCATTGAATCGTCGACCTGCCGACGTGGTGGTCTGCGGCGCGAGCGCCGCAGATACCGGCCAAGGGGTGGTGTCCAGCTACCTGGCCGTGGCGCTGGGCAGCAAGGTCTATGGCGGAGTAGAGAGCCTGCGCTGGGGCGATGGTGCCGCCACGAGGCTGAAGATAGCCGCTGCCTCATGGGAAGGCCGCGAGCTATCGGTTCAGATCCCATGTGTGGTCGCAACCCTCCCGCGTCTCGGCGAAGCAGCCGACTATGATCTCAGCGCCTGGTTGAACGCTGCGACCGCCGAGATCGAGCGTCTGTCGGCCGCGGACCTGGTGGGGGATCGAGCCACCGTACGTGTTCGTCATCGTGCACGAGCGGTGGCGGCCAGCAACGGACGCGATTTACGCGTCGACTCGCCGGAGGATGCGGTTGGTGTGCTGCTCGATGTAGCCGGGGTCGGAGCTGCGGCGACCGACCCTGCCAGTGCCTACGAAGGTCGGATGCTGTCGCTGCGTGAGCAGCCCAGCGACGACGAGGCGGGGAGCTGTTTGTTCGTCTTGGCGCCGGTCGGCGACGAGCTCCCCGCAAGCGCCAACTCCGACCTCCGTCTTGCTCGCGATCTTGCCGACGGCGTTGGCATGTTGCTCGATGTGGTCGTGCCCGTCGATACCGATCAGGTTTCCGCGGAGGTCGTGGCAGGCTCCGTGCTGGCCGCCGTGCGACCGCGTCGGGCGTACATCGTAGCGATGGCCGGAGCGGCTGGCTTCAGCGCCCATGGCCATCTCGAGTGGTTCGAAGAGTTCTGGGCCAAGTACCGCGGTGAGCTCCGATGGTTGCTTGCGGCAACCTGGGCAAATGAGCTGTTCGCCCGCTTCGTGGCCGGCGGCGTTGCGAACACCGAGGCCGGTCGTTGCTGGAGCTGGCACAACGTCGAGTCGATCTCGAATGGCGGCGGACACGCCCGCGTCGCCACGCGAATCTATGGAGGCGCAGCTCGTGCGGAGGCCGAGCTGCCGCTCGAGAGCGGCCTCCGTGTCCTCACTTTGGGGACAACGGTGGAGCTCGATCTTACTGGCGGACGCAGAGCCTCCGAACGGGAGCAGGAACCCCAAGTCTACAAATGGTCGCCCGATTTGGAGTACGACGCCGGCCACGATCCGCTGGCCCGATTCCTGGCGAGTCTGGCGGGCGACCAGGACACCCTGCAGGACGCCGAGATCATCATCGACTTCGGCTACGGCGCCGGCGGTCGAGCGGGCATCGATGAGCTCGCCGAGCCGCTGCGGCAGCTGCTCGTTGATGAGATGGGCCTGCGCAACGTGATGATCGGGGCGACGCGAAAGGTCACACAGGACCTCGAGTTGCTTCCGGCCGATCGCCAGATCGGGCAAACCGGTGTATCGGTGAACCCGAAGCTGATCATTGCCCTGGCGGTATCCGGCGCGCCGCAGCACGTCGACTACATCGGCGACCGAGCGGTAATCTTGTCGTTCAACGTTGACCCTGATGCACCGCTGATGAAGCTCAACGAGCAGCGCAAGACACCCCTCGTGCATCCGATTGTCGGTGATGTCTGGGATACCGTGCCACGGTTTGTCGAGGCGATTCGAGAGCACCTTCGCAAGGCGCGTTCGGCCTGATTGATGGCGCCAGATTGCGCTGGCGTGCTGCCGTCCAGATGACCGAGCAGCAGGACGCCCACAAGCCGGGCGGTCAGGAGCACCGAGCACCAGGCGGTACGACGCCTACCCATGACGGGCGTATCGCGTCAACGCTGGTAGGCAATGATGAGGAGCTTGCCGCTCGACCCGACCTCAAACTCCACGCCGTTGTCGGTCAGCTCCGCGATGGTGCGCTCGTAGTCGGCGCGGTCGCCGTAGGACAGCACGAGCCTGTTGCATCCGTCGCAGCGGGCGACCCGGCGGCGCTTCGCGAGGCTACGCGAAGCTTCTTGCTGGCAACAATCGGCGAGAGCTTCCATGGGTAAGTCACATTCCATGACGACCCCGGCGGTCGTCGCCGCCGGCTCGGTCTCGTTGATAGTATCGGAGCCATGCGTACCGGCCATGTCATCCCACGGTCCTTGCTGTTACCCGCTACCGCAGGCGCCCTAGCGATCATTTTCCTCGCCGCCAGTGCCGGCTCGGCGCGGCCCCAGGCCCCGCGAACGGACTCGGCCTTCGGTTTCAGGGCCGGCGAGGAGCGTCGCTATGTGCTCGGCCCCCCCGACGCCCTGGCAGGCGGCGAGGTGGCCGAGTGGTGGATCGTGTTCGACGGGCTCGTGGAGCAGGGCGACATCAAGCTCGCTGAATTCAGCTTCGGGCACGAGCGCCTCGAAATGATTCCAGGCGCCTTGCGGCCGTCGCAGCAGCTCATGAGCGTGCAGGTGGAAGGTCACCTTCAGGTCACGCTGGACGGATTTCCGGTGCGCGTGGAGTTCGAACAGCGCTTCGCTCAACGTGGCGAGAACCTGGCCATCGACAGTCGCCGCCACGTTGTCTTCACCTACAACGAAGAGGACAAGCGATTCCGCAAGGACCTCAGAATTGGCACCCGCGACTGGGATTTCAAGGTCAGCATTCCCGGCTACCGGAACATGGATCTCGACAAGCCGCGGGGCCTGTACGCCTGGATGCCATCGGCGCTGGCGTGTCTGGGGAGTGGGCGCAGGATATGCGTCGAGACAGATCCGGCGTTCGCCAACCCGGGGTTGCTGAGCATCGCCCTGCCGGCGCTGTTCGAGCACATCGATCCCGCCGGCGACGCCAAGAAGGTCGAGCGCGAGTTCATGTTCTTCATGCCTGCCGGGATCCCTGAGTCGCCATTCCGACCCGTAGGCGTAGGGAATTGGATGGCGCGAGAGCGCGACAACTTCGCCAATCGCGACCGCTACTTCGACACCTGGAAGCTCAAGCTCGGGCCCAGCACTGATGTGGAGGTCGGGCCGCGGACGATGCACGCGTGGGAGCTCGATGTCGGCTATGGAATCGACCAGGCGTATGTAGAGCCGGGCGGACGCGTGGTGCGCGTCGATCTGGAAGCCACGATGGATAATGACAAGCGCTGGATCCGGCTGGTGTTCGCCTCGGAGGAGTTCACCTCGCCCGACGACCCGGCGCAGCGTTGCTGCCGCTGAGTCCACCAGTGGGCTGCGCGGCGGTTCCAGAGTAGAATCCGACTCCACTGGATGTTTCCGTACTTTCGTCCTGAGGTGCGAGCGATGGTCAACCGGCGTCAATTCCTCGGAGCGCTCTCCTGGCCGGCCGCTGCCGCATACGGTGGTGGTGCCTTTCTCAGCCCGGTTCGCCGAGCGCATGCCATCGCCGCGTCGGAGGGGCTCGCGGCTCATCCAGGCGCCGCCGCCGAGCTCTCCGACGACGAGTATTTCTGGTACGACGTGCGCCAGTCGTTCAGCGCCGAGGCCGGCATCATCAACCTGAACTCGGGCGGCGTGAGCCCTTCGCCGTTACCGGTACAGGAGGCGATGAAACGCTACCTCGATTACTCCAACACTTCGCCCACCTATGCGATGTGGAAGATCCTCGAGCCGCAGCGCGAACAGGTTCGCGAGCGCTTGGCGATGGAGTGGGACACCGACGCCGAGGAGCTGGCGCTGGTGCGCAATGCCTCCGAGGGACTACAGATCTGCCAGTTGGGCATCGACCTCGAGCCCGGCGACGAGATCCTGACCACCAATCAGGACTACGGTCGCATGATCACCACCTACAAGCAGCGCGAGCGCCGCGAGGGTGTGGTGCTCAGGCAGATCTCGGTGCCGGTTCCGGCCGAGGACGACGATGAGATCGTCCGCCTGTTCGAAAGCAACATCACGTCGCGCACGCGCATCATCCACATGTGCCACATGATCAACCTCACTGGCCAGATCCTGCCGGTGGCCAAGGTCGCCAACATGGGCCGCCGACACGGCATCCCGGTGATCGTCGACGGTGCCCACTCACTGGCGCACTTCGACTTCACCATCGCCGATCTCGAGTGCGACTACTTCGCCACCAGCCTGCACAAGTGGCTGTTCGCCCCCCACGGCACCGGGCTGTTGTACGTGCGCCGCGACAAGATCAAAGACTTGTGGCCGCTGATGGCGGCGAACGAGAGGCAGGACGAGAACATACGCAAGTTCGAGGAGATCGGTACGCATCCGGCGGCCAACTACCTCGCCATCGGCGACGCCCTCACCTTCCATCAGGGCATCGGCTCCAAGCGCAAGGAAGCGCGGCTCGTTTATCTGCGCGACTACTGGGCCAACCGTCTGCAGGCGTTCTCCGACCGCGTCTACCTGAATACGAGCCAGGCGCCCGGCAAGGCTGCCGGGATCGCCAACGTGGGCGTCGAGGGCATCGACACGTCGGCGCTCAACGACTGGCTTTGGAACGAGCGCCGCATCATCACGGTGGCGATCAACCACGCGGAGTTCACCGGCCTGCGCATCTCCCCGAGCGTGTTCACGACGCTCGAAGAGCTCGATCGGTTCTGTGATGCAATCGAGCACGCGGTGAAGAAGGGAATAAAAGTCTGAGCAGGTCTCGGCCTTCACCTCGGGCCAACGCCGTAGGTTCCTGCACAGACCACTAGTGCTCCTGATCATAAGTACGGTGACGTTTGTGGCGCGCGCGACCGGGGCGAATTGTAGGAGCGGCGACGAGGGCGATGCTGGGTGTATCGTCGAGGCGCCGCGACGCCCAAGGTGGCCGGTCCCGCGGCCACCCAGAGGGGAGGAGCGATATGCGGGCGATCTCGGCGTCAGGGCTCGTCGAGGATGGCTAAGGCATCGCCTTCCTCACCCTTCCTTGATCTCGCCCGCATCTCGCTCCTGCAAACGTCACCGTACTTATGATCAGGAGCACTAGATGGAGCCTTATCCCCGCGGCGCTGGTGCCGCGAACGGTAGCGCCGTGCGGCGCTCGGCGGATCTTGAGTTCACCGACCTGAAGAGCTCGAAGAGGCAGAAATAGATGCCGTCGACGTCCTTGTTTTTCTTCACGCTCTTGTGGCGCAACACGACGCGGATCACATCGCGCATCTTGCTGAGCGCAACAGGTTTGCACACGCGATCAGTATCGCCCCGCACCGCCTTGAGCTTGAACGAGTTGATGAGCTTGACTTCCTTGCCATTTGCCTTGATTGCTGACGAGCTGCCCATTGATGGTCACGCCCGTCCACGCGACCTGCAGGGCCGAACTGTAGGCAAGAGTACCGGCGACGTAGCGGAGGCAGAACGTCGCGTTCTTGTTGTCGTTCAGATCCGTTCTCGCCTGCCAGTCGCCATGCTCGACCTGGACGTCGATGTCGTCGAACTCGATGGCGGCATCGCTTCCCTTGGCGCCGTCGCCTGCCTCGTGCACGATCGTGATCTGCTTGTTGACTGTGACTAATGCGTCATCGGCGGCTCCCGGTGCCACGCCGAGCAACAGCACGAAGGCCACGGTTGCGGCGCTTCGGAACGAGATCCTTCTAGTCATCGGAGTCTCCTGTAGCGGGGCGCCGCTGCGCCGACGGCCGTCGACAGGGCGATTCCCACGAAGATTCGCCTCGTGGCTCTCATGCTTCCTCCTTTCCGTGGGGACTACGATGGCACCTGTATACTCGGCGGGATGGGCGGTTTCAACGGAGACAGGCTCGGCGATCCGAGCGGCTAGCCGCCGATGATGTGCCGGGACAGAGAGCATGGCCACCCTCTCGCTCGTTGTCATCACGCGCAACGAGGAAGACAATCTCGCCGAATGCCTCGACTCGGCCGCATGGTGCGACGAGATCGTCGTCGTCGACGACGAATCGACCGACGCGACCCGTGAAATCGCCCGTCGCCATACCGACAAGGTCTACCGAAGGAAACTGGACCGCTTCGGGCGCCAGAAGCAGTTCGCCATCGAGCAGGCGACCTGCGATTGGATCCTCGTCCTGGACGCCGACGAGAGGCTCACGGACGAGCTGACCGACGGTATCCGCGAGGTCGTTGCGGCTGACGAAACCCGTTTCGATGGCTATCGGCTGCGACGGCTAACGTGGCTGTTCGGTGAGCCCGTGAGCTTCTCTGGGTGGTACAAATGCGTGCACCTGCGTCTGTTTCGTCGCGGCTGCGCCCGGTACGTCGATCGGCGGGTGCACGAATACCCGGTGCTGATAAACGATGGACCGCTGGGCACACTACCAGGCCATCTGGACCATCACACATACGCAGATTTCGATGAGCTGGAATCGAAGCGCCAACGCTACTCGAGCCTCGCGGCGGCAGACTGGTATGACACCGGTCGTCGCGTCAACTGGCTGAACGCCATCTGGTGGATGGGCGTCGTGCCGGCGGCCGCATTCCTGCGTGAGTTGCTCGTCCAGGGCGGCTGGCGCGGCGGGCGTACCGGCCTGCGGATCGCGAAAATGGCGATGCTGTCGGACTACCAAACGATACGGAAACTCTGGAGACTCAGTCGCGCGGCACGGGCCGCCGACTCCTAGGCCCGCTCGGCTGGTCGTTGAGCGTCCAGTCGTAGCCCATGATCTTCACGCGTAACGTGTCGCGATGCTCGCGGATATACGCCGCGTCGGCGTCGGGGGCGTATCGGAGCACGTAGTCGACCACGTCTTCCGCGACCATCTCGAAGTCGCCTTCGTACCAGTCGAAGTACTTCGTCAGGTACAACGTGCCCGAATCGCGGTCGAGTTGCAGTGCCCGCGGCTGTCGCAGGAACTCGTACGACTGTTGCCCGAGCATCTCGTCGAGATTCTCGGCTCGATACGGTTCGTTCAGCAGCCGAGGACAGCCGAACGCAGCGCAGACCAGCGCCCAGTGAATGCGCTCGTCGTCGAATTTCGCGCGAAGCGTATCGTGCTCGATATTGTCGGGGCTCATTTGGTCGCCGGCCACCGGATACTTCTGCTTGAAGAAGCCGCCGATCAGTCCCCACAAGGCCCCGACATCGCGCACGCTCTCGAGCGGGTAGCGTTCCACGACCCCCCAGATCACCACGGCGTTGTAGGCATTGATCCAGAACGCCATACGCTCCGTGTCGTTGGTGAACGAGGTCGGGTCGACGGCGGCGATCGCTGTCATGAACGCCTCGAGATCAGCGAACCCGGCGGCCTTCAGTCCGGCATAGTCCACCAGCCCCTCATCGTCGACATAGCCGGCGAGCACCCGCGCCCACGGCGCGTACAGATCGTCGTCGGAGGCTAGCGTCCCGGCGGCCGCCAACTCGCCCACACCGATACCGCTACCGCCGGTGGCGATGACGACGAGTGCGGCAATTGCGACGAAACGGTGCATTTCGGTACTCCTGGCTCGAGGAAGCTCAGTCTCACGACCCGGGCGTGGCGTGCTACTGCGGCCACGGCCCGTCTCAGGGTGTTTGGTCTCCAGGGCCGGAAAGTTACCGGCTATTCGGATAGATGCTTCTCGATCCAGGCGGGTGCGAAGCCGACGCGGAACTCATCACCAATCACCACCGTCGGCGTCGCCACCGGGCCGCCCGTGATAGCCCGTAGCGTACCGAACGCGTCGTCGAGGGTCGTGATGTCGATGGAGTCGAATTCGACTCCCTTCTGCGAAAGAAACTCCTTCGCTTGTTTGCACGGTGCTCAGCTAGGGCTGCTGTAAACGGTGATGTGTGCCATCGATTCGTCCCTCTGTTCGTTATCTCCCGGCGTCGAGAGCCGCGAAGTGTAACAGCGTGTTGAGTACCAATCCGTACTGCCCGTGGGTTTGATTACGCCACATCGGGTTGATGGCAAACAAGACCGCATGGCCGTCGCCCACCGGGACGTCGATGATCGCCGGTCGCGACGCCAGCGCGCCCCCGTTGCCGAGCAATCCCGAGATCAGCAGCTCGCTGCTGGAATCATGGAAGCGCATCACGACACGGGGAACGTGATCGGGCGCCGGAACCAGATGGCCCGCCAGCAGGCGCATGCGATCACTGAGATCCTGGCCGTCGTCGAAGTAGAGCTCCTCGTCGGCATCTTCATCATCCGCCTCGCCTTCCGCCTCGTCCGCCTCGCCTTCCGGATCGGCCGCCTCACCTTGCGGATCATCCGCCTCACCTTCCGGGTCTACGTATGGCGAATGACCTGGAACCGCGTCCTCGCCCCGCCGGCCGGAAGCGCGCTCGTCTCCGTTGCCCCCGCCACCGCCGAAGCCGCTGGGCGCGGCGTTCACGCGCAGCAACGGAGCGTTGCTGAAGTACACCGCCATGTTCTCATCGTAACCGTAGGCGATGGGGCTGAGCTCGTCGGTGATCTTGGCGCTGAACAGGGCGCCGCGAGCCTTCATGTCGGAGGGGGTGTCATCTATCCGCACGTAGGGCGCGATGCCGGTCTGCGTCAGGAATCCGACGGAGCTGGTGGCTGCAATGATGACGCCGCCGTGCTCGACGAAGCGCTGGATCTTGGCCACGCCGTCGAATCCGATGCCCGCGCTCATATCGTCGGTGGAGTCAATGCGGCCCAGGTTGGGTGTCGTCTCGGTAGACTTCCAGGCGATCGGCTGATTGCTGCGAGCTCCCTGCACTAGGCGGTCGACGTTGCCCCAACCCGGGGCCATGACGAGCACGTCCCAGCGCTCGTTCAGATTGTCGGTTTCGCCGATGGCGTCGGTCGAGATGTACTCATAAGGAACGCCGGCGTCGTCGAATGCATACCGCCACCAGCCTTCGCTCTGAGTGTTGATCCAGGTGTGGACCAGGCCGATCCGCGGTACCGGCATGTCGTGCGCCACGACCTCCGGCGTCGAGGAGACGGCGCTCAGTAGCAAGCCGAGCTCGGATGCCGCGGTGGCCGCCCGCCGTCGCACTTCCGGGTCGCTGCCGTCGATCAGCATGCTGCCCGCCGGATAGGTCGCCTCGCCGATGGTGAACTCGTCCTCGGCGGCGCTCATCTGCAGGTCGGCAAGGGCGAAGCGGAAGCTCGCCACCTCGGGCTCGCCGGTGGCTGCAAGCACGAGGGTCGACCCGTCACCGGAGATTCCGCCCTCCGGAGCGGCGTCGTCGAGCGCCGTCATGCTGACATCGAGCACCGCGATGTCCTTCACGCGGTAGGTGTCGACGTTGAAAAGCGGGCCGAGCGACCAGCCGGTGTCGTCATAGGGTCGGGGGTCGCTGGGGTTGTAGTACTGGTAGTCGAGCAGCATGTCGGCGAGCCGGCTGTAGGGCTGATCCATGCGCACGATGATGTCGGCGGCGGCGAACTGCACCGTCTCGCTGTCGTCGGGCTGGCGCGAGGCTTCGATCTCGAACGCCTCGGCAGCGACGTGGAGCTCGATGGTCTGTGCTCGCAGCAGGTCGATAAGACGCCGTGTGAGCCGCGGGCGTGGGCCGTCGGCGGGAATCACCCAGGCTGCGGGGCCCTCGCGCTGTGGCTTTTCGACCGCGCGCTTGCCCTTCCGATAGAACGTTTCCAGAAAGCGATTCTTGTTCGTCGCCACGTTGTGCAGCCCGACGACGAGCGCGCTTTGCATCAGGTTGGTGTTGTTGCGCAGCGACCACAGCACCTTGGGGGTGGGTGGGTTCATGCGGTACCAGGCACGTTGCGACCGGCCGCCGATCTCACGCATTTGCGTTTCCGGAACGCTATTGCCGAACGTCTCGTAGAAGCGGCCCACCGAGTTCCGCCCCATGGCCGCGTAGATCATGTAGTTGGCGGCCCAGCCATCGAAGAAGTTGAACGTCCAGACACCAGGCACGTTCCACTCGTTCATTTTCCGCACCTCGGTCCACGCCATCTCCACCCACTCCTCGGTGGTAATGGGGTCGAGCCAGGAGTTGAACGGGCCGTGGCCACTCATGATGTAGAGAAACGGCACCGACTCGTGCAGGTCGTGCATCACCTGTGGGTGCCACTGCAGGTACGTGTCGATGGCCTGCCGAGAGAGGGTCAGCGCCAGCCCGATGCCGTCGCGGTTGTTGTCGTGGGCGATGTACTTGCCCCAGTACACGAGGTTCGGTGCGGCCTTGCCTGGGTTGGCGGCCCGATAGCGCATGATGTCGATCATGCGCTCGCGACCGTCCACCTCGACGACCGGGGTGGCCATGAAGATCAAGTTGTCGCGAATCTCGTCGAAGATGGGTCGCTCGTCTACCGCGAAACGATAGATCAGCTCCATGAGCATCTCCGGTGAGCCGGTCTCAGGCGAGTGAAGCCCGCCGGTCGCCCAGTAGATCGCCTTGCCGCGGCCGATCAGCTCGGCCGCCTCTTCGTCGGTCAGGTGGCGGGGATCGGCGAGGCGACCAGTGATCTCGCGATAGCGATCGAGGTTGGCCATCGACTCGTCGCTGCCGGCGACTACGAGAACGCGCTCGCGGCCCTCCTCGGTCTCTCCCATGCGAAAGACCTGTACGCGTGGCGACGCATCGGCGACGGCTCGCATGTACGAGTGCACGTCGGCGGCGTAGGTGAGGTGTCCCTCGGCTCCGGCGATGTAACCGTGGAAGTCGAGCGGCGTGGGGACGGTGCTCGAGGCCGGCAGCACTTCGACGATGGGCGTGAGGAACTTCTCGTCGGTGGTGTGGGCACGAATCTCGGCGCCGTAGCGCGCATCGAGCTCCGTGCCATCCTGCGCCATGGCCGGTGCGACGACGGCAATGACCAGCGTGAGGACCGCGAATCGTGGTTGCCAGCGACTACCGATCATTTCGTACTCAACAGCGGAACAGTTCGAAGGGAGCCGCCGAAGCTCGGCAAGCGGATTCGGTCGCGCTCAGGCAGCCGGAGGCGGTGCCGCCAAGCGCGTCCGTGCGGCCCGTCGCGCTGCAGTAGGAGTTAAGTTCGACCGAGGGTGAAGTGGTTGGGGCGCAGGGACTCGAACCCCGATTCTACGGTCCAGAGCCGTATGTCTTGCCAATTGGACGACGCCCCAACCTGGAAACGAGATGGTAAGCGGCGGGGGTATCGCCCGCAATCGAGCAAGCGGCATTCGACACGCCACCAGCGTCAGGCTGCCTTCCAACTGGCCCCAACCCGGCCCGCCACACTTCCACCCACTAGTGCTCCTGCAAACGTCACCGTACTTATGATCAGGAGCACTAGGCGTCGAGAGGCACGTCGGCGTCGGCGAGGGCCCCCTCGCCTTTGGTGCCGTTGCTTATGTCGCGATGCCAGACGAGCAAGCCGGGCAGCAACACCACAGCTGTTAACCAGGTGCACAGCAACCCGACGACCGCCAGCAGGCCGATCGAGCGCAACCCGGGATGATGTGCGAAAGCCATCCCGGCGTACCCCATGATTGTCGTCAACGTTGCTACGGTGATCGGCTCGAAGAGCTCCAGTTGAGTTGCGGCCGTATCGCCTTCGAGCTCTCGCCAGCGGCGGTAGTAGTGCACTCCGTGATCCACTCCGAGACCGAGCAGCGTTGGCAGCACGACCATATTGAAGAAGTTCACCCGCCATCCGAGAGCGATCACGGCGCCGAAGGTCAAAAGCAGGCTGGCCACCAGTGGTACCAGCACCCAGGCCGCCTGGTTCACGTCGCGACGGTCGATGACCACCAGAATGAACACCCCGAGGAACGTCAGGACGACGATGAGAGGTCCCTCGCGCGTAACCAGCCAGAGAATCTCAGCCAGTACCGGCTTGTCGCCCGTCGGACCGAGGATGCCGTCGGGCATCTCCAGGTCGTAGAGCTCGCGCGTGAAACGCATTGTGATGATGCCGTCCTTACCCGGACCGGTGGCGTGCAGTCCCAGGATGTAGGCGCCGGAGCCGTCCAGCGTGACCATGTCTTGCAGCACCGAGTCCGGCAGGTCGTCGACCTGCGGCAAGCGGTCTGGCATCTCGAAGCCGAGCACATCCTCGATGACACGGATGCGTTCCGGGTCCTCGACGCGGCGTACCCATCGCCGAGCGAGCATCTCCTGGATCAGCTCCAAGGAGTCGCGTCGCAACTGCACCTCGGCCTCATCGGGGGCGAAGTCACGCACGCTCGCGACTCGCCCGATCACCGACCCCGGTTCCGCCGCGGCGCTGGCGATCAACGCCAGCATCTCGTCGAGCGCCTCGAGGTCCTGTGCGACGTAGATCGCCGAGGGCCCGAAGAAGATCGGGTACACCTCTTCCTGTTTGTCGCGGATCGCGTCGAGCTCCTCGAGGTTGGCGCTGAAGTTGGCGAAGTCGTAGTCGAACTCGAGCAGGAACGCCGAGGCATAGGCCGAGACGATCACCAGCGTGCTCAGCAAAGCTGCCGACCAGCTTGGAGGGATTGCGAGCCGAGCACTCGGATAGCGGGGGGCGCTCGGCGTAACCAGCCCGAGTCGATGACCGGCGCTCAACGTTGCCGGCATGACCAACAGCATGCACGCGGTCACCACCAGGATCGCCGTACCGCCGATCAGCCCGAAGTCCGAGAAGCCTCGGAAGTCCGATACCGCCAGGATGAACAGCCCGAACGACGTCGTAAGCCCCGAGGTGAAGACCGAGCGTCCGGTAGAGGTGAATGTCTCGGCGAGCGCGACCTCGGGTGTCTGGCTGAGGATTTCGTGTCGGAAGCGCTTCACCAGGTGAATGGAATAGTCGACCCCCATGCCGAACAACACCATCAGCAGGAACGAGGTGATGGTGTTGAGATCGCCGACCAGATCGGGCACGAAGGCGAACGCCCATATCAAGCCGGCCGCGATCGGATACAGCAGCACCGGCAGCACGCGCACCGACCGGAAGCTGATCGCCAGCATCAACAGAATAGCCGCTGCCGCTACCGCGCCAGTTCGGGTGACGTCGGAAATGATGACGTCGAACTCCTCCACCCGCGTGCGCAGCGAGCCGCCGATGGAGACGACCACCCCAGCGGCCTCCGCCGCCTCGCCGGCGATTCCATCTATGCGCTGGTAAAGGTTTCGCAACCCCGTCAGGTCGGTCAGACCTTCGCTGGTCCTCAGGATCACTCCGTACATCGTGTCGTCGGCGTCACGGTGGTACTCGGGCAGCTCGCTGTACAGCCGCACGATGCGCTCGAGGTCGGATTCCTCCTCGCTTGCCGAATCGTCGAGATCGTCGAGGAACGGGTTTACCTCTGCTTCCCAGTCCTCGATCGTCTCGATGGCCGTCTCGAGCTGATCGGAAGGCACGAGCCCATAGCGGTAGCGCTCGACAAACTCGGTCGGATAGCGGTGGTTGATATCGGTGATCTCTTCGAGCAATTGCAATCGCGCCACCGTTTGATCGACTGCCGTTTGTAGCGATTCGGGGTCGCCGTGCTCGAAGATGAGGCTGAAGTACCCGCCGTCGCCGACCAGTGGCTCCAAGTCACGACTCCACTGCACCGCCGGGCTGTCCTGTGGCAGGAGCCGCGTCAGGTCGGAGTCGAGGCCGAGAGTGCGCGCGCGCATGAACGCCGGAACAGTGAGCAGCACGGTCAGCCCGACCCACAGGAAAGCCAACCGATGCGACCAGCGGCAGACCGCGATGATCCCCCGGTAGAAGATCGTGCTCTCGCGAGCGGTGCGACGCTGGATTTGCAGCTTGTCGGTCACGGGCGCATGGGTTGGGCAGGCTTGTCGTACGACCAGCCGACAGCGCAAGCGGCAGACAGGCGATGCCCGCTAACGGCCGTGACGGGGGTCGATCGCGCCGGAAATGCGCGGCTCATCTTTCAAGGCTCTAGGAAGGGTTCGCATGCGTCAAGCCCCGGCTCGTGCCACGGCGTGTGGCACACGCGAGGTGGCAAGCTGCCGAAGCTGCCGAACTCTGCTGCTGCGCGGCGCGATGCTACGCTTAACCATGAACTGATCCTCTAGCCAGATCCGTACAGGAGACTCCATGCGCGCCGAGCCCCACGGGCGCCAGCTGTCCCCGGCCGCCAGCCTGTTGTTGGTGACCACGCTGCTGGGGGCTGCGACCGCCAGCGGACAGGAGACGCAGCCAGCCGCGGGTACCACCGTGCGTCTCGGTCTTGCTGCCGTGCTGGCGAGGGTGGTGGACTCCAACCCGCTGATGCGAGCTTACCGACTGGACGTGGCTCGCGCCGAAGTTGACCTCGACCAATGGCAGAGCTTCTGGTCGCTGCCGGAAGTACAGCTGGACAGCTACTCGGGTGTGGTTCCCGGTGCGCGCGGCGACATCTTCAATTCCCCCGATACATCCAGCGACCTGAACGACCTCGGCCCGTTCTTCAGAGGCCAGATCGGGTTTGCCATTCCGGTGTACGGATTCGGGCGACAGCGACATGGAACGGCGGCAGCGCGTGGAGTGGTGGAGGCCAAGGCATCGGAGAGCCAGCGGGCCCGCGACGAGCTGTCGAGGGAGGTCATCCGAACCTATTGGGGGGCGCTGTCAGCCGGCCGCGCCTTCGGTATCGCGGACGACATGCGCAGTTCCTACGACGAGCTTGTCGAGCAGGCCGACCAAAAGCTCGACACAGGCGATATCGACCCCAACGATGTCTGGGAAATCCGCGCCGGCAAGTACGACGTCGAAGCGGTCTACCTGGAGGCAAGTCAGACCGAGCGGCTGCTGCGCGAGGCGCTCGGCAAGCTGATGGGCTTTGACAGCAGCAATGCCTTTGAGCTCAGGGACGATGGGATGCCGCAGGTGGCTCTTGCCCGCGCCGCGCTGCCGGCCCTGCAGGCGGCGGCCATGGAGCGTAATCCGCAGCTCCGCGCCCTTGCCGCTACCGCCGGCGCGCTCGACGAGGCCATTGGGCTGAGCCAGAGCAATCGCTGGCCGTTCATCCTGATCGGTGGCGGGTTCGGCTACGCGCGCTCGTCGGCGCGCGACGATCAGAAAAATCCGTTTGCCTACGACGAGTTCAACTTCACACGCGTCGGAGCTGCGGTGAATGTGCGCTGGGACCTGAACTTTGCCCGCCACAGCCTGGATGTTGCCCGTCGGAGAATCGAGCGCGACGCCACGCTGGCGCGCCGACAAGCGTTGCGAATGAGTGTCGAGCTCGACGTCGCGCGTGCCCTCGAAGCCGTGCTGAAGAACGTTGTTTTGCATGACGCGGCCCGTGAGACGCGGCGGGAAACGCGTCGCTGGCTACGGTCTGCGGGCGACGACTTCGATCTGGGGATCGGTGAGGCGCAGCCCCTCATCAAGGCATACCGCGCAGACTATCGTTTACAGCAGGAAGTCGTTAAGAGAGAATATGAGTTGATGGTCTCCTTGGCCGAGTTGGCCTTTGTTATCGGGGACCTTTCTTCATACCTACAGTGGATTGCTGATGGCCAAGTCGTCCTCGACTAGCCTCGTGGCGTCGGTGCTCTTTCTGGGCGTGATAGCGGTTGGCCAGGCCGCGGAGAACATCACGACCCCGATGGAGACGGTCCGCGCGTCGAACGAGGCGATTTCCGCCATTCTCGACGAGCATGACCCTCTCGATGCCGAGGGGGAGGCACGTGTCTACCAGATCATGAACGACGTCACCGACTTCGTAACGATGTCGACCGGCGCGATCGATCAGATCTGTGCAGAGCACGAGCTGAGCGGCGAGAAGTGCGGTGAGTGGAAGACCGTCTTCGGTGATTTGCTACGCATTCGTTCCATAAAGGGGGTGGGCCGCTACCGAGCGGACCGCTTCGACTACCTGAACGAGGAGATCGACGGCGAGCAAGCGGTGGTCAACACCCTGGCCTACTTCGAGGGCGAAGACATTGCCCTCGACTACGAGCTCATGCTGCGCGACGACCGGTGGCTGATCGTCAACTACGTCGTCGACGACGTTGACACCGCTCGTAGTTGGAACCGCCGCTTTATCCGCCTGCTGAAGACCGAAACCGTCGACGACGTTATTCGGCGGCTGCGGGACCGGATCGAGGAGTACCACACGGACTCCTGATTCCGCGTTCCCGCCACCCCGACGTTGTCTACCAGGCCAGGATCTGAAGGCATGCCCGGCGCGAAGCGCGTTTTGCCCCGGCTGTCGACGCTCTCCTCGAGCGAGCGAGACTGAAATGGCTCAAGCCGAAATCACCGCCATGAAGGTGGACATCTTCGACAAGACAAGCTCCAAGTACTACGCGCGCGCCAACGAGCTGCGCGAGATGGGGCTCTTCCCGTACTTCAAGGCGCTTCGGGCCCAGAATGGCAACGAAGTTACGGTCGACGGCAAGCCGATGATCATGGTCTGCTCCAACGACTACCTCGGCCTCAGCCAGGACGAGCGCGTGCAGAGCGCCGGCTTGCCGGCGTTGCGCGAGTTCGGAACGAGCTGCACGGGCTCACGCTTCCTCAACGGCACGCTGGGCATCCACGAGAACTTAGAGCGAGACCTGGCGGAGTTTCTGAAGAAGGAGTCGGTGCTGACATTCAGCACCGGGTTCCTGGGCTCGCTCGGCGTTCTGGCCGCTGTCGTCGGCCGTCGCGACATCATGTACTTCGACCGCGAGAACCACGCCAGCCTGTATGACGGAGCGCGGCTCTCCTACGGCGAGCTGCGTAAGTATCGTCACGGCGACATGGATCATCTGGAGTCGCTACTGAAGCGCGATGCCAATCGCGATGCCGGAAAGCTCATCGTCACGGACGGTGTGTTCTCGATGAGCGGCGAGATCGCCGATCTGCCCGGCGTCGTCGCGCTGGCCCGCCGCTACGGTGCTCGAGTTCTCGTTGACGATGCGCACTCGACCGGTGTCCTGGGTCCTAATGGTCGGGGCACGGCGAACCACTTCGGCCTCGAGGACGAGGTCGACCTGGTCATCGGCACTTTCTCGAAAGCGTTCGCTTCGGTGGGCGGCTTCGTCGGCGGCAACGCCCAGATCGTCGACTACATCAAGTGCCTGGCGCGGCCGTTCGTATTCACCGCAGCTTTGCCTCCGGCCCAAGTGGCGACCACCCACAAGGCACTGGAGATTCTGGCCAGCGAGCCGGAGCATCGCGAGCGGCTGTGGAAGCGCGTCATGATGTTCCGTAAGGGGCTGCGCGGGCTGGGGTTCAATACCTTGGGCTCCGAAGGCCCGATCGTGCCCGTGTCGATCGGCGATGTCGATCTGGCCATGGCGATGTGGAAAGACGTCTGGGACGCTGGGATCTTCGCTTTGCCGGCGTTGCCGCCTGCCGTCCCTGAGGGCGAGGCGCTCATCCGAATGGCGGTCAACGCTAGCCACAAGCGCGAGGAGATCGAGCGCGTGCTGAGCGCCTTCGCCGACGCCGGTCGCCGGCACGGCGTGATCAGTACGGCTGCCTAGCAACTCGCCGTAACCAGGCCCGCCACACTTCCACCACGGCCTGATAGGCTCGACCTACGCATGACCGAGGCCGTTTGCGTACCCGGGGTATCGATTCGTCGGGCGACGAGCAAGCGTGAGCGCGACGTGTTCATCAAGCTGCCGTTCCGCCTGTACGCCGACGACCCGAACTGGGTTCCGCCACTGATCCTCGCCGAGCGAGAGCTGCTCGATACCGCCAAGAACCCGTTCTTCCAGCACGCCGAGATCGAGCTTTATCTGGCGTGGCGGGGCGGCAAGCTGGTGGGACGGATCGCCGCTATCGACGACGACCGGCACAACGAGACGCATGGTGACAACCTGGGCTTCTTCGGCTTCTTCGAGGCCGAAGACGCCGAGGTGGCCGGTGTACTCCTAGAGGCCGCCGAGGAGTGGGCTCGAAAGCGCGGTCGTGATGCTCTGCGTGGTCCCGCCAACCCTTCGTTGAACGATACGGCGGGCATGCTAGTCGGACCTTTCGATCTCGATCCGCTCATTCAGACGACCCACAACCCGGCGACCTATCCAGGTTGGGTGGAGGCGGCCGGCTACGAAAAAGCGAAGGATCTTTGGACCTGGTGGTTCGATATGGACACCAGCGTCAACCGGCGCGCCCAGCGGATCCTGCGGCGCATCGAGACTCGCCTCGACCCCAAGCCGACGATCCGCCAGTTGAGCAAGCGGAATTTCGAGAAGGACGCGCTGACCATACTGCGTATCTTCTCCGACGCCTGGGTGGACAACTGGGGTTTCGTGGCGCCCACCGAGGAGGAGTTTCTGCATACCGCCAAGGACATGAAGATGATCCTCAACTTCGAGCTGGCGCTCATCATGGAGCTCGAGGGTGAGCCGATCGCGTTTTGCCTCACGGTTCCGGACATAAACCAGGTATTCAAGCGCATGCGCGGCCGCCTGTTTCCGTTCGGTTTCTTGCACCTGCTGCGCAAGAGCAGCATCATCGACCGATGCCGGCTGATGCTTCTGGGAGTGGTGGCCGAACATCGCCAAAAGGGCCTCGAGCTCGCCCTGATCGCGCACTCGATCCGCGTCGTCGAGAGG
This sequence comes from Acidobacteriota bacterium, assembly GCA_965205505.1. Taxonomy (GTDB): domain Bacteria; phylum Acidobacteriota; class UBA890; order UBA890; family WLXD01; genus DASCOT01. The sequence goes on along the minus strand of CBDBHB010000007.1, from coordinate 306,100 downwards.
CTTGGCTGGGTCGGCGGGGAGTGCGGGTGGACCCTGGAAGACAACGACGGCATCAACAAGGCGATCCGGCTGGTCGGCGGCCAGCATTCCAAGACCTATCGACTGTACCAAAAGCGCTTGTAGGTTCGGCCACCTGCTGGTTGTTACGTTGATTCTGGGCGGCGCTCTTGCCGCACCCGTCGAGGAATCTGATGCCTGCTAGCATCGCTGTCATAACCGGCGGCACCGGGTTCATCGGGTGGAACCTGGGCGAGAGCCTGCGTGACTCCGGTTGGGAAGTGCGCGCCGTGGTGCGCCCGTCGAGTCCCAACGCCCTTCCGGACCGCGTACAGCGAGTCGATTGCGAGCTCGACCAGGGCGCCATGACAGCTGCCTGTGAGGGCGCCGCGATTGTCTACCACCTGGCCGGGCTGACGCGCGCCATCGACTACGTGTCGTTCGCTCGAGTCAACGACGAGGGCGCCCGCCAGGCGGCGCTCGCGGCGCGCCGCGCCGGTGCTTTCTTCGTGCTCGTGTCCAGTCAGGCCGCCGCCGGCGCAGGCACCCCCGAGCAGCCGCGCACTGAGAAACACGAGCCCGCGCCGCTGAGCATGTACGGAAAGAGCAAGCGCGCCGGCGAGCTTGCGGTGCAGAAGATCGAAGGCTTGCGACATGCGATTATCCGACCGCCGGGCGTTTATGGTCCACGAGACCGCGACTTCCTCGCTCTGTTCCGCGGCGGCAAGCGCGGCCTGTGTCCAGTGCTCGGCGATGCGGAGAGAGCCTACACGCTGATCCACGTCGCCGACCTCGTCGCTGGTCTGCGGGCGGTAGGCGAGACGGGGGCCGCCGAGAACGACGTCGTCATGGGCGAGACTTTCTTCGTCGGTCACTCGGAGCCGGTCCGGCAAGTCGACTTCGCCCGGTTGCTCTCGGAGGCCTACGACCGTCGTGTACGCGTGGTTCCGGTGCCACGGTGGCTGTTGTACGCCCTCGCCGAGGCCGGTGAGCTCAGTGGCCGACTCACCGGACGGCCGGCGCTGCTAAACCGCGATCGCCTGCGCGAGCTCGGTGCTCCCGGACTTGTCTGCGAGGTGGCGAAGATCGAGCGCGCCGTGGGTCACGTGGCGCGAATCGACGCGGCTCATGGGTTCGAAGACACTGCGGACTGGTATCGGCAGCACGGCTGGCTCTGACAGCGGGTGCCGACTGCAAACAGGCGGTCCTGCATCAAGCGTTGTGGCTCGGATCGTGGGACCACCGCGCCCTGCTAGAAGGTCAGTCCGCCGTCTCGAGGTCGAGCGATGCTGTGATCTCGATCTGCGGGTGGAGGCTCCGGTAGACCGGGCAGCCGCCTGGATGCACTTCCATGACCCGGTCGATCACGGTGCGGTCGGCGTCGGCGTCGGCGTCGGCGCTGAGGTGATACCTCACGTGAATACGACGGATCACCAACGTACCGCCGTCTAACTCGATCTCGCCGACGGTGCTCGATCGCAGTCGACCTTCACCCGCCAATACACCTCGCTTCTCCAGCGCACCGCCGAAGGTACCTGTCATTCAGCCGGCGGCTGCGGCGACGACGTAATCGAGCGTCGTGCTGACCGGAGAGAGGTTGGTCATCGAGACCCCATAGTGCTCGGCGATGGCGCCGTGCACGCCGAACTCCACCGACTCGCCGGCGGGCATCGTTGCGGTTCGCAGTGGGCCGCTGTTTCGCGTCAGGGCGATCTCCGACCGGTAGACGACATCTCCCATGTCCATTCTCCAGCTTTGGGCTTCTTCCGAGCGCCCGGTTTGGCGTTCGATGTTACGATGCCAGCGACTCGTCCGGAGCAGGGGATCTGAGGACCCGTCGCAGGTGGAGAGGAAAATTCGAAACTCAACCGCATCGCCACCGTCATTACTACAGAAACCGACATAACAGTTTCTGTAGGAGCGGCGCCGCATGAGCCCCACCGGCCCTGAGACCTCAATCCGCATCACGCCCGCCTTTTTCTTCCTGCTGCTGACCCTCGTCGACGGCGAGGGTCATGGCTACGCGATGGCCAAGGAGGTGGCCGAGCGCTCCGAGGGCAGCATCGATCTCGGGCCCGGGTCGCTTTACTGGTCGTTGGGACGCCTCGCCGACGCCGGTTTGATCGAGGAATCCCGCCGCCCCGCCGAGAGAGCCCACGGCCGGCGCCGCTACTATCGACTGACCGATCTCGGCCGCACCACGCTCCGCCGCGAGACCGAGACGCTGTCCAAGGTGCTGAGCTTCGCTCGCGCCAAGCGAGTCCTCTAGGGACACTACGAGCCGATGCAGTCACCGCTTCTCTTCGGCATCCTCCTGGCGCTGTATCCACGCCGCTTCCGCCGTCGCTACGGCGACGAAGTGCTGGCCGCCATGCAGTCACGGCGTGACGAGCTGTACCGCGACGGCCGCCGCCCCGGCCGACTGGCGAGCGTGTTGTTTCGTGACCTGGCCTTCGCACTACCCCGTGTCTGGTTGACGTATGGACCGCCTCGCCGGTCGCGGGTCCTTTCCCCCTCCGAGGAAACACCCGCCATGAGCAACCTCGTCGCCGACCTGCGTACCGTCTTCCGCCGGCTGGTTCACAAGCCGGGGCTCGCCATGATCGCGGTCCTTGCCATGGGATTGGGAATCGGCCTGACCACCGCGATGTTCAGCATCATCAACGGCGTCATGCTCAAGGGGTTGCCGTTCGACGAGCCGCACGAGGTCGTGGCGCTCAACCGCGTGAATCTGTCTGAGGGTCCGAGTCGCCTGATCGGACGTATCCACGACTATCGCGACCTGGTCGAGAGACAGACGACCTTCGAGTACCTCGCCGGCATGGAGAGCGTGCCAGCCAATGTCAGTCCGCCGGGGCAAGACCCGGAGTTTCTCAACGCCGCCTCGGTGACCGCCAACATGTTTACGTTGCTGGGAACAACCCCGGCGCGCGGGCGAACGTTCTCGCTCGACGAGGAGGCACCCGGGGGGCCGCCGGTAGTGGTTGTCGGGTACCGATTCTGGCAGGACCGGCTGAGCGGGGCGTCCGACGTGGTGGGCAGCACGTTGCGGGTGAACGGCGCCCAGACGACGGTGATCGGGGTGATGCCCGAGGGATTCGAGTTCCCGTTCAACCAGCAACTCTGGCTGCCGCTGCAGGTCGACATCGACGCCCTCGGGCGCAGCGACGGCCCCAGCCTCTTGATGGTTGGGCGCTTGGCGGACGGGGTGACGATGGTCCAGGCGCAGGGCGATCTCGAGCGCATCATGGGTGGTCTCGGCGAGGAGTACCCGGAGACCAACGAGGGAATGACGATGATCATCGGCCTGTACGTGCGCGAGATCATCGGATACCAGATACCGCAATTTCTCTTCACCATGCTCGGTGCGGTGGCGCTGGTGCTCGTCATTGCCTGCGCCAACGTCGCCAACCTCTTGCTGGCGCGCGCCAGCTTACGCAGCAAGGAGGTCGCCGTTTGCAGCGCGCTCGGTGCGAGCCGGGCACGCGTGTTCGGTCAGCTGCTGATGGAAGCGGCGATGATTGCCAGCCTCGGAGCGCTGGTAGGTATCGGGCTCGGCAAACTGGGGATCGACCTGTTCAACCGTGCGCTGACGGCACTACCTGGGAGCCTACCCTTCTGGTTCGACATCAGCATCGATCCCGATGTGCTGCTGTTCGTCGTCGGTTTGACCGGTGCCGCCAGCCTATTGTCCGGGCTATTGCCGGCCGTGCAGGCGTCGGGCGCCGATCTGAGCGATGTGCTCAAAGACGTCACCCGCGGTGGATCGAGCCTTCGCATCGGCAGGCTCAGCCGAGCTCTTGTCGTGGTGGAGGTGGCGTTCTGCTGCGCTTTGCTGGTGGCGGCCGGGCTGATGGTGCGCAGCGTCACCAACTTGTCCAGCATCGACTACCCGTTCGAGGTCGATGGCTTGCTTACAGCGCAGGTGGCGCGGCCGCCGTCGGGCTACCCCGACGCGATCACGCAGCGGCAGTTCTTCGAGGAGCTAGGTAGTCGCTTGCACGCCATTCCAGGTGCCGAGGCCGCATCGATCGCCACCGACCTTCCGGTCGTTGGCTTCGACAACGGGCGCTATGCGATCGAAGGGCAGACGTATCAGGCCGATCGTGACTATCCAAGCGCCCGGATCGGCTCCGTCGACCCCGACTACTTCGCGAGCCTCGAAGCGCCCGTCCTGGAGGGTCGTGCGTTCACCATGGCCGATAACGCCGACGGGATGCCGGTGGCAATCGTGAACCAGGCCTTCGTCGCGACACACTTTGCAAACGAGTCGGCCATCGAGCGGCGGGTGTCGATACGAGGGGTACTCACCACGGGCCAGACCGAGCGCGACGATGACATCTGGTACACGATCGTCGGGGTGGTGCCCGATCTGTACCTCGACGCCCAGCTTTTCATTCTCGGCGTGGAGGCGATCTATACGCCGTTTGCCCAACGGCCAGCCTCCGCAGCAAGCGTGATGGTGCGTAGCATCGGTGATCCGCTGGAGCTGACCGATGCTGTGCGCAAAGCGGTGACCGCCATCGACCCCGATCTGCCGATCTCGGGGGTGTCGACGCTCCGGGTGGCGATCAACAACACCCAGCAATTTCTGCGCATCTTCGGCGTCATGTTCACCATCTTCGGCGCCGCCGCACTGTTCCTTGCCACCGTCGGGCTCTATGGCGTACTGGCGTTCTCGGTCAGCCAGCGAACCCACGAGGTAGGCCTTCGCGTCGCCCTGGGGGCGGCACCCGGCGATGTGGTGTGCCTGGTGATGCGCCAGGGATTGCGGCAGCTGGTGACGGGAACCGTCATTGGGCTCCTGCTGGCGGCCGGATTGGGGCGCTTGCTGTCGTTCGTGCTGTACGACGTGCAGCCGCTCGACCCGGTCGTGTTCGGCGGCATCGTGGTCATCCTGACGGCGACCGGGCTGGTGGCGAGCTATCTGCCGGCACGGCGGGCCACGCGGGTGGATCCGCTGGTGGCGATGCGGTCGGAGTAGGGTCTGGAGGTGGGTGAGCGCTGGTGAGCGTGCGTAGGCGCTCATGAGCGCACACTCCGGGTGCACTCGGATTGTTGCGTGGCTCGGAGTCCGGGAGGGAGATGCTGCACGGGTCCCCTCCCAGTTGGATCTTGTGCGCTCTGGCGATAGGCTTCAGGCGTTCACCCACCTCCCGCTGGTAGCTGCACCCATGTCACCGGCTCCCCTAGGCTCGCTGGTGGCTTTCGAAGCTCACGTTTTCGCGTTGGTCGCGGAAGCGCAGTGACAGGAGCATCTGAGAATGTCCGAACGTATCCTCATATCCCTGATCGTAGTCGTCGCGATCTTGGGAACCATCCCGGCCGTTGCCGACGCGGTCCCGTACGTGGGACTCGCCCTCGTCATCCTCGGTTTGCTTGCAGGTGTGATGGGCGAGAGTCCTGATGTCAACCAACGGACGGCAATCTACGTCGCCGCCTTGGCACTCCCCGTCTTCTCCAACAGTCTGGACGCCATCCCAGTCGTCGGTGTCTGGGTGAATGCAGTGCTCGACGGCGTTGCGACCGGCATCCAGGGCATGGCCGTCGCGTTCGTGCTGCTGCAGCTCAAGGTCAGGATCATGCCCGACGCCTGACAGCGAAGCTCGGCGAACCCGCCCTTGCGAGGGGCGAGATAGAAGTGCGTCGGCATCCCGGTGGACTCGAGCGGCCGGTGCATCTCCACACCTGTCCCTACTGAAGACCTCTGTCCGTACGAGAAACCTGATTCGACTCGCAGGAGCAGGAGGTGGGCAACGATAGATCAAGGGTTGAGTCCCGCATAGTTGTAAAGCGTCGTCGCGTAACTCTTCATCGCCCCGGCAAACCCGTACACTCGCTCGCCGTCCCCCTCGATGACGTAATACTCGCCCTCCGGATGGAAATGGGCTCCCGTTCCGTAGCCGAGGCCGCCGCGGGCGGTCGGTAACTGCAACGGCATGCGCGTGAACAGGTAGTCCGGCCACCGCGCCGTTGCGGTACCGAGGAAGTCTCCCGTGGGCGGTTCATCGAAGGGGACGTCGAACTGGCGGTACATCGCGCGGATGGCGTCGGCGATCTCGGTGTCCGTATTGGCGTACGACCAGGGAACATCGCCGATGACGTTCATCTTGACATCCGCATAGCCGTGATCGTCGAGATAGTCGCGGATCAACTCGGCGAGGACTTCGCCGTCGCCGTTCGGTGGGTAGCGGATGTCCATCTTCGATGCGGCGACCGGCGGCCGGTGATGTCCAGCGTATCCGGGCACCATGTTGCCACCCCAGGTCCCCATGATAGCCACCCGAACGCCGGTGCGGACCCTGAGGATCTCCTCGAAGCTCCTACCGCTCGCCTCGGCGCGACGGCGGAGGTACTCCATCTCCGGGGGAGACGGTTGGATCACGCCTTCCGCCATCTGCCGGCGCAGCTCGGAGTCTTCGGCAAAGACCTGCAGCATCTGCATGTGCCGCCACATCGGTTGCTCCGGGAGCCAGAGCCCGACGCCCGGTGACATACCGTCTGAAGCGTTGAGGCCGGCGAGCGGATGGGTCTCCAGGTCGAAGACCAGATTGCCGATCGAGGCCGCGCCACCGACGCGGCCCTGGCCGTTCGACCCCTGGCCCGCCCCGAGGCCGAAGACGGCATCCGCCTCGAAGAGCTCCGGGTGCTTCATCATGAAGGACCGGATACCGATCTCGGCGCGCTCCTCGTCGTGGTCGACGATGAAGATCATGTTCACGGGCAGCGTGCCGGTCGTCGCCTTGATCGAGATCAGCGCGTTGAGCTGCGCCATTTCGTGGCCCTTCTGGTTACTGGCGCCGCGTCCCACCAACACCCTCTTGTACGGTGGCTTCTCGATGATCTGCCCACCGAAGGGGGGCGCCGGCCAGTCTTCCTCGGGCCAGATCGGCATCACGTCGGCCATCACGTAGTCGATGATGGTCTTCTCGGCGCCGACATCGCAGCGCCCGTAAACGACCGGGTTGCCGGGTGTTCCCCAGTCACCGATGCCGGGATGGTGAATCTCCGCCTGGCAACCGAGGGCCTCGGTGATCAGATCGCGCAGGAAGAGCGCAGAGTCCCAGATCCCCGGCTGTCCTTCCACGAGGTTCGAAATGCTGGGGATCTTGATCCACTCGCGCAGACGGTCCACGTGGGTGCCGAAGTTGGCGTCGATGTGTCGATAGACGCGCTTGAGCTCGTCCGACACCTCCGTCGGATCGGGCGGATCACCGTGCACCGTGAGCTGTCGCGTCGGCATGCCGGGTGGTCGCGGCCATGACGTGGGTGGTTCTCCGGTCCCGGCAGGGGCGACGGCGTCCGAGGTCACGGGGCTCGCCTGGGCACCGAGGCTGGCTCCTACGAGGTGGCCGCCCCCCGCAAGGAAACCAGTGATCAGCACACCGGCCAGGAACCTCCGCTTGGTAGGCTCCGTCGACCGATGCTTCATCGTCGCTCGGGATTTCATACTCGACTCCCCCTCTACGATCCGTTCAAGCGTTCGCCGCGGTCGAATCGAATCATGGGGCGTGCTCCCCGCTCAAGGCCGCACCTCGCTACGCCCGGAGGCGTCGCGCCACGGCGTCGCCAGTGTCGCCGTCGCCGGCCGTGTGGATGACGCTGTGACGATGGTGACAATGCCGCACATCCCTCGGCAGGCCTGACCATCCCGGCGCTTTGACCCCGGTGGCCCGTCTACCTCCTGCCCCGTGCCCACCTCCACATTGAGGGGAGCCACTTCCAGTGTCCTACCGGGACGGCATCTCGTCCGTAATGGAGGTTCTTCGCCGGTCGCGGCTTCGAACGAGGAGCTGCTCCCGGACCGCTCGATGCGCCTCGTCGATGGCTGCGTCCGTGTGCGAGGAGGCAGCGGCATCGGAGTTGGCGATGGAAATCCGACCGAATCGCCGCCTGCCGATGACGCACGGCCGATCGTCGGGGGCGAACAGCGCCCACTCGATCGGATCGTCCAGGGTGTTGTAGTGATAGGCAGGACCGTGCGGCCAGCGATTCACTGTGATCGCTTCGATGTCCCGGGCCGGGTCGAAACCCCCACTCTGTAGGGTTCGACCGAGTTGGTCCCGGATGTTGCGCTCGAAGGTCTCGAAGGTGGTGGCCAACAGATCCTCTCGCCCGATGCGATGCTGCTCCTTCTTCGGGTGTCCAGGAGCGCAAGGCGCCCTGGTCATGTGCAGGATCATTGGGTCGTCAGGCGATCTGGAGGGTCGGTAGTCACCGAACTGCACGGAGCGGCCCAGGCTGACCCCGCTGTGGTACATCCCCGGAGCGGTCACCCGTGAGATGCCCAGGTTCGTGAAGGCCGTCCAATTTCGGATGAGGACGTTGGTGTAGACGAGGGGCATCTTGACGCCATACTTGAGCGCCACCTTCTGCTCGTCGGACATCTCGGGGCACAGGTGCGGGATGACCCCGTTGTAGCACCCCATCACACAGTGATCCGCCCGTACCTTCTCGGCCTTGCCGCCGCGCACATACGTGATCTCGACCCCGCGGGCCGCGTCGGGATCGCCCAGGTGCCGGGCGGAGACCACCATGCTGTTGAGACGAATTCGGGCGTCGGAGCCCGCGCGGTCGATGCGGTCGTACGCCAGGCGCGAGGTCATCGAGTCTTCCTGCGAGGTGCCCGGAAGCGCGTCGGGAATCATCGCACGAACCAGCAACCGGGCCACCGTCGCGTTGCCGTCGGGAAAGTGGATGTTCGGTCCTGTGTTCCACTCGCTCTCACGACCGTGTTGTCCGCCCCCGATGTGGCTGAGGGGGCTCACGCGGGGGAAGGGCTCGAGGTTCATCCCCTGGAACCCGGGATAGCCCAGGACCCATCCATAGAGCGCCGGATGGCCGTCGATGCCCACGCAGAACCTGCCCTTCGGGAGGTCATCGAAGAACGCGATCACATCGGGGTGAGCCTTGGCGAGGTCGAGGAGAAAGTCCCGATAACTGATCCGGGCCAGGCGCTCCTTCTTGTCGGCATCCGACAGTCCGGGCATATAGTCTGGGTTCGCACCGTCATCGTAGAGCCGCGCGATGTCCCGCCGCGCCTCCGGAGACAGCGGGGTCTGTGCGAGCCAATCGGCCCATCCGCGACCCCCGGATTCCCCTCCGCGTCCCATCACCAGCCGATCCTCGCCGAACACCTCTTTGGCGAAGAAAGTGGCGCTACCGAGTCCCAGCGACCCGTAGAACCCCCTACCCGCGGTGCTGGTGGCATTCGCACTTTCCACGTCGATGCCGATCGCTGCGAGCAGCGTCTGGGACACGGCGCTGTATTGGCCCACGGACTCGACCTCCGAGGTGCCGCCGTTGAGCATCAGCGTACGGCCTCGATATGTCATCTCGTTGCGCGTGGCATGGCCACCGAAGTCATCATGGTTGTCGAGGACCAGCACACGGGCGCCGGGACCGGCCGAGGTCAGGAAGAAATAGGCTGCCGAGAGCCCGCTCAGCCCCCCTCCGACCACCACCAGATCGTAGCTCTCACGCGTGTCGGCGACATCGGTCCATGTGTTCCCGTCGCGGAGCGCATGGGCGACCTCGAACGAACCGGGGTGACTTCCGCGCATTCCAGTCAGGGCCGGTGGATAGTATTCCTGCGCCAGGGGCGCATGGGGTGTGCCCTCGCGCGCCGACAGCCAGCCAGGTGCGATCAGCGACCCCCCAATCGCAACCCCCACGCCATTGACAAAGTCGCGCCGGCTGATATCCCGATGCATCCCGAGATCACGATCCCCACTCCTGGACATAGCTCCTCCGGTTCTCTAACGCGGGAACTGCGCGGAACGCCGGCTTTTCTCAGTCCGGCCCTATAGTATCCATTCCTCTGCGGTGGACGGAAGTGATCTGGAGCTTCTTGTCGAGGGCCGAGACTCCCATAGTTCCAATGTCGTTGTCAGAGGATGACACCCTGCTTTTCTTGCGAGGTCACTCCCACCCGAGGGCGCGACGTCTGGGTGCAGGCCAGTGGAGCTGTTTGAACGGCGCTTCACGTTCGATCAGTTCGGCAACGCGAATTACGACATCGCCGATGACGGCCAGCGTTTTCTAATGGTCCAAGAGACAGCGCCGCCAGTGACCCAGGTTCCGGTGATCATCAACTGGTTCGACGAGCTGAGGCGGCTCGTGCCGACGGACCCGTAGCGGGTGACAGCGGTGGACAGGCGCGCGTTACTCAAAACCGGTGGCCTGGCGGTGCTCGGTCTCGGTGTGGGTGGGTGTGCGGCGCGCGCGCCGAGGCCCAACGAGCTGCCGAGGTTCAGAGTCAACCTCGCCCCTGTCGAAGCTTCCTGGGATCGGGTTATCCGCACCACGGTCGGGTTGCGTCCGCACCGGCCCTCCGGGTTCGTGCTCAGGGCTCAGAAGCTCGACGCCAAGACCGTCATCCACAACTACGGCCACGGCGGAGCCGGCCACTCGATCGGTTGGGGTACGGCCGAACTGGCGGCCGAGATCGCGATGGAGCACGGCGACCGGCACGCGGCAGTCATCGGCTGCGGCACCGTTGGGCTGACCACGGCGCGGCAGCTGCAGCGGCGCGGCTTCGACGTGACCATCTACGCCAAGTCGGTGCCTCCAGACACAACCTCCAACAAGGCTCTGGCCGCCTTCACGCCGACGTCCGGGCTGATTGACGGGAACCGGCGCACGCCGGAATGGGATGCGCAGTTCCAGCGCGCTGCGGAGATCGCGTACGAGCAGCTGCAGCTGCTGGTGGGCCGCGGCTACGGAGTCTCGTGGAGCAACATCTACGGGATGATGAACGAGCCGCCCGCAACGCCGGAGGGAGGTTCGCTCTCGCCGCTGCGGCCCGCGTCCTTGCGAACGGGCCGGGTGGTGCTGGAGCCCGGTGAGCACCCGTTCCCTTCCAGGTTCGCCACCCGCGCCCCGTGGCTCCTGATCGAGCCTGCGATCTACCTGGACGCGCTGGTGCGCGACGTTCTCCTGTTCGGCGGCCGCATCGTGATTTGCCAGTTTGCGACGTCGCGAGATCTGATGTCGCTGCGCGAGTCGCTCATCGTCAACTGCACCGGGCTCGGGGCGCGCGAGCTCTTCAAGGACGACGAGCTGATCCCGCTGAAGGGCCAGCTCACCATGCTGGTGCCTCAGCCCGAGGTCGACTACGCGACGTTCGGTGGCGTGCCCGGCAGCCCCAACGCGCGCGGCGGGTTCATCCACATGGCGCCGCGCAGCGACGGCATCGCGCTCGGTGGCACGAGCGAAGAGGGCGTCTGGGATCTCGAGCCGAACGAGGCGGCGCGGCGTCGGATCGTCGAGAGCCACATCGAGCTGTTCGAGGCGATGCGAGCCCGAGCTCCACGACAGCGTCAGCCATCCCCCGGCGTCGATGACGCTGAACGTCTACGCGCACGTGCTCGATGAGATCGAAGACAGCACGTGGACACCGGGTGGTTCGCAAGTCGAGCGAGTGACCTGATCCTCCAGGAGGCAGTCACCAAGCGGAAAACTCGGGCGGTTAGGTTGACAGTGCCTTGAGCCGGGCTCTGCCGATGTAGTTGGTGTCGGTCCCAAACCAGATCTCTCGACTACGTTCATCGAAGTACATGTGACGTACCGTCCCACCACCGCTTTCAATCTCGGTGATGCTGAAGAACTCGGACGTAGCCGGGTCGAATCCGACCAATCGATTTGGCTGCGGGCCGCTCTCCACGAACCAAAGGCGGTCGCGATCATCTACCGCCATGGCATACGCCAGGGCACCGCTCCCGGCAGGCACAGGCCATTCTTCGATTTCGTGGGTGAAACCATCGAGCCGGCCAAGGAATCCGTGACCGTAGTCGACGTACCAGATCTTGTCGTCTGAGGTTACTGCGAGTCGGCGGGGCCGGGTCTCCGGGCGCGGCAGCGTTATCTCTTCAAGTGCCATCGTGTCGGGATCAACAGTCGCAATCTTGTTGACGCCGAATTCGACGATCCACGGCCGGTTGTTGGAGTCGATGACAATGCCGTACGGACGCGCAGCTTCTGTCGGCACAGCGATCAACTGAATCTCGCCAGACCGAGGCTGCAGTTTGCCGACGAAGTTCCCAGCCTGCACCGTAAACCATATGTCGCCGTTCTGATCGAACACGAGCGTGTGCGGATCCCCGGCTGCCGGATCCGGCATGGGGAGCTTGGTGATCTCCCCGCTCTCCGGATCCAGCTTGCCGATATGGGCGGCTGCATTTCCCGCGTACCAGACGCTGCCGTCATCATCCACGATCAGGTTGTGAGGGCCGGTTCCAGGATCCAGGTCGAAGCGGGCGAAATCGCCAGTCGTTGGGTCGAACGATGCGATGTAGTCTCCTCCCTGCCCAACGAACCAAACATGGTTCTGCGGGCCCACGTACGGATCTCGAGGAGTTGTGTCCTCCCACGGAACTAGCCATTCCGTGATCTCGACCTCAGCGTCAGGTGCGGTCGCCGGATCCTCACCCGCAGGCTCGGGTGCGGGTGAACGGCAGCCAGACAGGGCGAGGGTCAGGATCAGAAGAGCGGTAGCTCTCATGGCTTGCTCCACGTGTGTGGCAGGGCTGGGAACAAAGTTTGACATCGGGGAAAACAGCGCCAGGGTAGCCTCTGCGAAGAGACATGATCAACTGAAGGGGAATCGTGGCCAGTCGCCGGTGAGCACCATCGCCGGATCCAGACGCGTCACACGGCGCGAAGGGAAGTAGCAGGCCGGACCGCCGGCCGCCGCAACTACGCGATCGGCTTCGCTCGCGAAACCCCTGGAAGCCCGACCCGCGTAAGCAGATTGTCGGTATACTTCCCGGCGATCCGCGACACGCTCGTTTCTGGCAGGTTCCGATGCGACAGGGTCCTGAGAACCTGAGCTCGTTCATCGATGCGACACCGCGCGAGCTCGAAGCGTTTTATGACGATTGGTCCGAGGACTACGATGCCGACCTGGACGCTTGGGGCTACCGCGCTCCCGACGTCGTCGCCAGCCGGCTGGCAGCGCGCGGGCTCGACGCCGCCGAAACCGTGCTGGATGCCGGATGCGGCACCGGGCGATTGGGAGCGGCGCTCCAGAAGCTCGGCTTCGACAATCTGCTGGGGGTCGACGTGTCCTGGGACTCTCTGGAACGGGCACAGAAGCGCGGTGTGTATCGGAGCGTGGTCCAGATCGATCTGACTCGGGAGCTGCCGTTCGTCGACGATCGATTCGAGGCCGTGGTCAGCACGGGCGTGTTCACCTACGTGCACGACGGCCTCCAACTCCTGACCGAGTTTCTTCGGCTCGTCAGGCCGGGCGGGTCGATTGTCTTCAGCCAGCGCAGCGATCTTTGGGCCGAGCGCTCCTACGACAGCCTGTTGTCCGGTCTGGAGCGGGAGGGGCGCTGCTCCGTCAACTGGTCGGAGCCTCGCCCGTACCTTCCTGGCCACCCGGAGTACGGCTCCGAGATCCTGGCGATCTACGTGGAGATGACCTCGAGCACCTGACGGGCCGGCGAACAGGGATGCGCCTAGCGCACAGCCTCGCTCGCTCGACGCTTCACGCATCCAGTACACGGCGCTTTCAACTCTGTGGTGCGCTGTGTCCGCGATTGGCCCCTTGTCGGGATAGCAACGAACTCAGCTACTCGGGGTCGCAACTTCTGCTCTGCTAGATTGGGGTGAGTTGTGCCCGCATGAAGCCAATCGGGAACCTTGCGGGAGACCCCTCGATCGACGAGCGATGGATGCAGTTACGGAAGCCGACGAAACGCGGCCGGAACTCGGTGCGGCCATGCGCAGGGGGCTGACGCTCGCGGCCGTCTGCGTGATGCTTGCCAGCACGGCCGTCGCCGCGGAACAGGAAGGCGCCGAGCAAGAACGTCGTCGCCGGCAGATTCCGGTCCGGATGGTCCGTCCAGGCGAGTCGGCGAGGTCGGTGCGGCCGGCGCCGGGTCGCAACATCCCGGTACGAATGGTCCGATCCGGTGAGACCGGCCCGGTGGCGTTGCCGTCGGCCCCGCCGCCGTCGGTGTCCGATACACCGAGCCCAAGCCCGGATGGATCCAACGCCGTCGAATCGGTGCCCCGACCCCCCGCCGAAGCTGCCCCTGCCCTCACGCCGGCAGACAACACGACGTACCCGGCAACCGAAGCCCCGACGCTGCCAGAAACCGGAGCTCCGACGCTGATGCTCCCTGCCAGCGCCGCAGCTCCGTCGACGAATGCCGGGGTGGTCTCGGGATCCGCGGCTGACCTGCCCCGCGATGGCAAGATCTCTGTCGCGACATGGACGGACTCGCCCCCGGTGCTCGATGGGCGGATCGACGAGGCGCAATGGGCGCTGGCCGAGGTCGTGAGCGACTTCGTGCAGAAGGAGCCCAACAACGGAGCGGCGCCGACGAAGCGCACCGAGGTATACGTCCTGTACGACGAGGAACACCTCTACTTCGGGTGGATCAACTACGACAATGAGCCGGAGAATATCGGCGCTTCGGTGATGCGCCGCGACGAATTCCACTCCGGGGATGACTGGGTGGCGATCTACATCGACACGTTCCACGACCATCGCAACACCCTCGGCTTCGAGGTCAACCCGCTCGGCGCCAAGTTCGACTACACCATTCGTGACGAGAGTCAGCTCAACACGGCCTGGGACGAGAACTGGGAAGCTGCGGCGAGCATCACCGAGCGCGGCTGGGAAGCCGAAATGGCCATCCCGTTCGCGGCGCTCCGGTTCAACCCCGGAAGCGACGTTTGGGGAATCGAATACGAGCGCGAGGTAATCCATAACCAAGAGCGCATCAACTGGAACAACACCAGCCGCGACTACAACTTTCTCGCCGTATCACAGTACGGCCATCTGCTCGGGCTGCAGAACGTGGGGCTCACGGGTCGGTTCCGTCTCAAGCCGTTCGTTACCGGCGCCTACGACTCCTTCCAGCAGCGTGACGATCCGCTCTCCGAGGGCAGGAGCGATATCGGCATCGAGGTGTTCAAGGTGCAGCTCACGCCCAGCCTCACCGCCAACCTGACGGCGAATACCGACTTCGCCGAGGTCGAGGCCGACACCCAGCAGGTGAACCTGACGCGCTTCTCGCTGTTCTTTCCCGAGCAACGCGAGTTCTTCCTCGAGTCGGCGAACAACTTCACCTTCGGTACCCTGCCGCGGCGAGCATCGGGTGAGGGTGAGGGTTTCGGCTTCCAGCGACAGCCGCCGCTGGCGCTGCTGTTCTTCTCGCGGCGGATCGGTCTTGGGCCCGAGGGGCAACCGGTTCCGATCCGCTTCGGCGGCAAGCTGACGGGGAAGATCGGCAACGGCAACCTCGGCTTCGTCAACGTGCAGACCAGGGACTCACAGTTCGGCGTCGCCCAGAACTTCGCCGCCTTCCGCTGGAAACAGCCCGTCTTCGGTCGATCCAGTGTCGGCGCGCTGGTCACCAACGTTCAGGGGCCCGACGGCCAGTACAATCGTGTCTTCGGCGTCGACCTCGACTTCATACTCTTCGACCACCTGTTCGTGACGGGGTTCGTGGCCGGCGGCCAGGACAACGACGTCGACGGCACCTCCTGGGTCGGGCAGCTCAGCGCCGGATGGGACACCGAAGAATGGTCGCTCGGCGCCGATGTCACGTACGTAGCCGACGACTTCGATACCGATCTCGGCTTCGTCTTGCGGCGGGACATCGTGCGCACCACTGCCCAAGGGCGCTGGTCGGTACGCCCGAGCTGGCCGCTGTTGCGGCGCGTTTCGTTCAACCCCTCGCTGGAACGCATCACCGATACCAGCGGGCGATTGGTATCCCGGTTGAATAGCTTGAGAACGCGGTTGGATCTCGAGTCTTCGGACACGGTTCGTTTCCGCATCAACCGCAACTACGAGGTGCTGGACTTCGATTTCCCCATCGACGAAAACGTGTCAATTCCCATCGGCGACTACTCGTGGACCGACGGTGAGATCTCGCTGCGCACTGCCCCGCGACGCGCGCTGAGCGGCAACCTGACCTTCAACCTCGGCGAGTTCTACGACGGCACGCGCCTCGGGGTCGGTGGGGGCCCCAGCTTCCGCTTCAGCGACCGCTTCACACTGAGCCCGCAGTACAACTTCAACCGCATCCATCTACCGGGGGGCAGCTTCAACACGCACCTGGTACGACTGCGCGCCAACCTGTCGTTCTCGGACCGCCTGCTGTTCGACTCGCTGCTGCAGCACAGTAGCGTCACCGACCAGCTATCGGCGTTCGCGCGGCTGCGCTACATCTATCGCACCGGCGACGACTTCTACCTGGTGTACCGGCAGTCGACGGCGTTCAGCGGGCTGTTCGACCGCCTGGACGACCGCACGCTGACGGCGAAGTTCACCTTCACGATGCAGCGCTAGCTTCGATCACACCGCGCGATTCAGGAAGCTGACTTCATGCTGCCGGTGACGAGTCCGCAACCCAGGGTCGAAGTGGTCCACGTAGCGGTACTTACTCCTCGTCCGGGGCCACGTTCCAGATCTCTCTCGCGATCCTCCACACGCCGTCATCGCCGCGGCGTACGATCATCACGTACCGATCGTTGCCATCGTAGGTACCGCGGGCGTAGCCCCAGTCTCCGGTCACCATCACCTCGTCGTTGTGCATTACGAGGTCGTAGGCGCCCACCGGGTCGTTGGCGGCGCGAAAGTCCGCAGCGCCCTGCACCAGCGGCGCACCGGCACCCATATAAACGAGGTCGTCGGTGTAGACATCCATCAGCTCGTCGATGTCGGTCTTCGCGTAGGCAGCCTCGAGGCGGTCCATCAGCGCGTCGATGGCGGCGCGGTCATCGCCAGCGGTCGGTGTGGGCTCCGGGTCGGGGGCCGCCGGCTCTGCCGTCGGGCCGCAGGCGAGAGTGGAGATTGTGGCCAGCGATATCAACAACGTAGTCGCGCGGTTATCGAGCTTCACCGGCTTTCCTCCGGGGTGCCATTGGAATTGACGAACTCGTGCGAGATCTTCCAAGAGGCATCGTCCTGGCGCGCGAACATGTAGATCGCTTTGCCGCTGCGGTCACCCGACGTCCAGTCGCCGATGATGTGCCCCCAATCGCCGTTCACCATGACCTCGATGTAGGTTTCGACCCATTCCCTCGACTGCCCGCCGAAGTCAGTCTGTGCATCGAGCGCGGCCCTGCCGATCACCGGTGCGCTGTTTTGGCACATGAAGAACAAATCGTCCGTGTAACCCGCCAGGAATGTCTCTTCGTCACCGGCGCGCAGGGCGTCGCTGATGGTTGTCATCGCGGCAAGCACGGCATCGACATCGGCCCCGCTGGTTTCTTGGGCAGCGACCGTCCCGCTGCCCGAGATCAGACAAATGAGCACGAGCAGCGAAGCGCCGGCGGCGCGAAGGAGCCTCATGGAGCGGCCTCCTGGAGTTTGGGGTCTGATTGAAATCTGAATCGGCACCACACCATACACCGCGGCCCCGCGACGAGTCCGGCCCTCAGACGTCCCTGGCCTTCGGGTCCTGCTACTCGATAATCGGCAAAACCAGGTGAGACGGCGATTCTTGGGAGCGATATATCTTTTGTGTCGCTTTTTGATACTCGTTCTTCTTGGCGCGGTAAATGTTGGTGAAGGTCTGCGGGTTGCGGTCAAATGCCGGGAACCAGGAACTGTGAACCTGAACCATGATCTTGTGCCCTTTCTTGAAAGTATGAAACTTGTCCCTTATTTCAAAGCTGATGGCTGTTACTTCGTCCGGTTCCATGGGTTCGGGGTTCGAGTAGCTGTTGCGGTATTTGCCCCTCATCACCTCGATGCCCAGCAGCATCTGATAACCACCCATTTTGACATTCCCATTATCCGGGGCGTCTCCCGGATAAACATCGATGAGCTTTACAAACCAGTCACTGTCCGTTCCGGAGGTTGAGGCAAAGAGGTTGGCGCGAATAGGCTCGGCTATGGTTATTTCTTCTTCCAGTGCCTTTGTCCGGTAAGTCAGGACATCAGTGCGAGTGGAGGCATGACGCTGGTCTCCCACCATATGGTTGTACGGTGCCATGGGTATCTCGAGTGAAAACGGCACAGGTTTCGCCGGGTCGCTTATATAGCTGTCATGGGTATTTGTGGTTGGTCTCCGTTGGTTGGTCGAAGGAGAGCCCATCGTCTTCCTGAAGATAGATATTTGTCTTGCCTACATGGTTTGGAGGCCACTGTTGGAAGCGACGCCACCTGTTGTTCCCGGTTTCAAACATTGTGGCCTCGGAAGGGGACCAGCTCCCCTTATCTTTCAAGTAGTACTGGAAGAAAGGGGAAAATAATATCCTTCTGAAAATATTCAGAAGTCTTGGCGCCAAACTGGATGTCTCCCAGCGTTGATCCGTCATCCGCACGCCAACCGCCATGCCGCCAGGGGCCAACGACAAGCGTGCTGTGGTTTTCGCGGTTCTTTTCCTCGATGGTCTGATACGTTGCGATGGCCCCGTAGGGGTCAGGCGAGTCGAACCATCCCGCCACATTCAAGACAGGTATCGTGACATTGCCGAGCGACCGCGCGACATTTATGCTCTTCCAAAACTCATCGTAGTCCGGATGTTGGATTACGTTCTGCCATACTTGGGTCATCTGCCCTTCATAGTGTCGCTCGTTGAGTTGATCCGTCGGTCCGGCATTCAGAAAGAACTCATAAGCCCACGGCGTGCCGTGATCCATAGGCTTGGGACGGATTCCATTCAGCCTGCCGCGATTGGGGCCACTGGCAACGCTCATGGCAAACCACCATTCCGTGCCCAGCAGCGTGAAAGCGCCGTTATGATGGGAATCATCACCGAGAAAGGGATCAAATGTCGTCGCCGGAGGGGACGCTGCCTTGAGTGCCGGATGTGCACCAATGATGCCCATCACCGTATACCAGCCGGGATGGGAGATCCCCCACTGGCCCAGCCGTCCGCTATTTCCTGAAATGTTCGTGACCAGCCACTCGATCGTATCGTAACTATCCGTCGCTTCATCTATGCCGCTGTCGTCGCTGCGGACCGGTCGAAGATTGATCCATTCTCCTTCAGACTGATACGTACCGCGTCCATCTTGAAATACAAAAATATAGCCATCTTCCAGAAAATCATCACTTGGTGCTATTCATTCAGGCGGATGAAATTCGTCGGGACCATACGGGCTGGCGGAATAGGGGGTGCGTACCATCAGGAAAGGATATGTCTGTGATTTGTTCTTGGGGGTGTAGACGACAGTATGTAGTTTGATGCCGTCGCGTACCGGAATCTTGTAAACCGAACGGTCGTAATGTGCCCTGACGTCAAACTCTGTGTTGGCCGCAAGGCCCATGGCCCAGAGCAGAAAGAGTATGGACAATGAAATGATTTGTTTCATGACAGCCCCGATAAGGAAGAACCGGAAGATCGATAGTGTCCAGCCCCAGTCCGCACGAAGTGCCGTCCTGAGACAGGACCGGGGACTCCGATTGAGTGCTTGGCGAAACTAGCAGAACGCGAGAACACAGGGCAAGGCGGTTGAGCCAGTGTCTCCCCCGGACATGCCTGCGTCATCACGAGTCGGCTAATTCCTGACCCGGATCCACTGCACCAGGCGCTGGCCCGTGACTTCCCCCACGAGGATGCTGCCATCGGGATGCAATCCAATGAACTCCTGAGCGACGCCGAGAGGTTGGCCGTTCTCCGCAAATCCGGAGAGCTGAAGCTCGGGAATGAAGGTCTCGATCGAACCGGTCTTGGCGCTGCCGATCCAGATACCCCGGTCGTACCCATAGCTCCCGCCGCCCGGGAACTCTGTGTCCAGGACACCGGTCAATGATGTCGTGCCATCGACCACATAAATCCTGTCGTGATCATCAATGGCGATCGAGCTCGGTCTCCCGAAATGAGTCCACAGCCCGATGAAAGTCCCCTCCTGGTCGAAGATCTGGATCCGATTGTTGCCCCGGTCGGAAACGAAGAGCCGACCTCGGGAATCCATTGCGAGGTGATGGGGATCGTTGAACAGACCGCGTTCAGCGGTCGCCGCGTCCACGCCACCTCCGATCTGCATGACGAACGTCCCATCCGGCGAGAATTTAACCAGGCGGTTGTTGCCACCGCGATGCCCGTCCGTGACCCAGATCTCGCCATTGGGGGCGACCAGCACATGGGAGGGTCCATTGAAGTGCGTCTCGTCGTCGCCGGGGGCGGCGGCTTCGCCCAGGGTCATCAATACCTCTCCCTCCGGGCTCAACTTGAAGACCTGGTGCCCCCGGCCGAGTTTGAATCCCGCTTCTCCTCGAGGTTCTCCTGCCGGCGATCCCTCGGTCACCCAGAGATTTCCGTTGTGGTCCACGAAGAAACCGTGAGGCCACCCGAAGAGCCCCTTGCCAAGGCTCGTCACCAGGTTCCCGTGCAGGTCGAATTTGAGGATCGGGTCTACGTCAACGCCAGCGCAGTTGTTCCCACCACACCTGTCCATCAGCCACATGTGTTGGCCATCGGGATCCAGGTATATGCCGGCCACCACCCCCAGAGTCCTCCCCTCCGGGAGCTTTGCCCATCCGTACAAGGCGCGATACGGATTACTGTGTTGGGCGCTTGACTCCGCGGGAGCCATCACCACGGCCAGCGCTGCAAGCGTTGCGACGAGTGTTGATCTGAATCGGCTGGTATGTGACATCTCGACTACCTCCCTGACAGCCTCTTGTGCAGCCGGCATGACTATATGCTTCCTCCGCGCGGAGAGAGCTGGGCGACGCGTGGAAGACTGACCTGAAGGCCCACCAGAATCGCATGGCCAGAGCATTTGGGATACACCATCGATCGGGAGACCGGAATGTCGAGATCGATCACTACCCTCGTGGTTCTGACGCTACTGGTACCGACCGTTGCACAGGCGCAGGTACCGGTAACCGTCGAGACGGACGTCATCTACAGTCGCACGCTTGGCTCGGCGGTCCTTGCGGACCTCGCCTACCCGGTCGGCGGCGAGGACCTGCCCGTCATCATGTACGTGCACGGTGGTCGGTGGCGCGCCGGCCAGCGGGTCAACGATGCCGGACTCCAGGTCGCCGAGTGGGCCGGTCGGGGGTTTTTCGCCATGACGATCGACTATCGCCTGGTCGGTGCCTCTCCCGCGCCGGCCGCCTATCAGGACGTCCAGACGGCGATTCGCTGGGTGCACGCGCACGCCGACGAGTACAGCATCGATCAGGATCGCATCTACCTGATCGGCAACTCGTCCGGCGGCCATCTCGTGGCCCTGGTGGCCACCCTGGGCGAGGGACCCTACGAGCGGGTCGGCGGCTGGGAGAACTTTCGCACCGACGTGCGGGCCGTCATCAGCGCCGCCGGTCCTTACGACCTGAATACGCTGTCGTGGGGGGATCTCTGGACGCCGGTCGAGGGCGCCGCCCGCGAGGCACGCAGGATCGCGTCGCCGATCCACAACATCGGCCCCGGGACCAAGCCGATCCTCATCGTGCACTCGGATGACGACCGTTCCGTGCCGATGCAGCAGGCCGTAGACATGGCCGCCGCACTCGATGGGGCCGGTGTTCACCACCGCTTCGTCCACTACGAAGACCGTGGCCACATGTCGGTCACCGACGAGGTGACGGAACACACCTTGGCTTTCATCGCCGAGGTGGAGGGGATCGGGAACCCTCGACCGTAGCTCGGCTATCTCCGAACCGGCGACGTTGTCACACATCTGAGAAGGACAAAGAACCGAGTCGCGATGCAACTGGCACTAGGGATCGGCCTCGTAGTGTTCTTCACCTTGATGGTGGGGATCTCGTTGTGGGCGAGCAAGCGAATCCACACGGGCGAGGACTACATCGTCGCTGGCCGCGGCCTGTCAGGCATCATGACGACGGCCACGATAATGGCCACCTGGTACGCCGCGGAGACCATCCTCGTCACCGCAGACACGGTACGCACCGACGGAATCCAGATAACGGTTCTCGAGCCTATCGGCATCGGGTTCTGCCTGATCTTGGCCGGCGGGGTCTTTGCCCGGCGCCTTTGGGAAACGAAGCTCCTCACGCTTGCTGATGTCATCGGCGCGCGATTCGGTACGATTGCGGAGAAGCTGCAGGCGTTCGTATCGATCAGCTACATCGGTTGGGTGGCGGTCCAGCTGCTGGGGCTTGCTGGCGTGCTCAACGTCTATTTCGACCTGCCGATCTCGACGGGCGTCATCCTGATCACGACGGTGCTGACCCTGTACACGTTGGTCGGCGGCCTGTGGTCGGTCGCGATGACCGACATCGTGCAGCTGGGCCTGCTGTTGATCGGTATCGTCATCCTCACGTTCCGTGTTCTTGCGGAGCTGGGTGACGGTCCGTTGTCCGGTACTGCCGCACTGTTCGACCAGCTCGACGCCGAACTGCTCGTTTGGGTTCCCACCGGTTCGTTGGAAGAGATGCAAACGTGGGTCGGACTGATCTTCATTGGCGTGTTCGCCAACGTCGCGACGCAGGATCTCGCACAACGGATGTTCGCGGCGCGGTCCGCGAGGACCGCCGCGCGCTCCACCGTCGCAGCCGGGGTTCTGTACATCTTCTTCGGCGCATTCCCGGTTCTCCTCGGACTTGCCGGCAACTTGCTTCTCGACGAGTCGGTCGTTCAGGGCGTCATCCCGGCGTTGGCCGAGCAGCTGTTTTCGCCGACCCTCTCGGTTATCTTCGCGTTGACCCTCACAGCCGCGGTCACGTCCAGCGTCGACAGCGGGCTTCTGGCACCAGCCAGCGTCGTCGCCCGCAACGTCGTCGGCCCGATTCTCAAGGACCGGATCAGCCTCATTACCCTGACCCGAATATCCGTCGTGGTCATTGCCGTGATCAGCGCCTGGGTGGCGCTCTCGGGCACGCGCGCCTTCGATCTCATACAGGGCAGTTACGCCGCCACGCTTCCGTCATTCATCGTGCTGTGGGCGGCGCTATACCACGAAGACGCACGTAAGATCCCTGGTACGCTGACACTGGTCACCGGCATCGGCCTGTGGCTCTATGAGATCATCCGCAACATCGCCTCGGGTGGCGCGGACACGGAAGTGCTGTCGCCCGGTTTCCCCGTGATTCTGCTGGTGCTGTGCTTCCTGGTCTACTGGACCTCGGATTGGGTGGTCCGAAGGCTCGAGCCGCAGGGCTAAGGGCGTCTCGACCCATTGGTGGCGATGCAGGGGCCGCAGGAACATCTGGTGCAGTTGTCCAGGGCACCCTGAGCGCACGGGAAGCACCCTCGACCTGAAGACAGCAGGAAGCCCGCTCGGACTGCCACGCAGCCGTGTCCGGGTGGTGTGAGACTGGCCTGCCGCGCGGCCAATCTATAAACTGCGCGGCAGCGGCCCACGCTGCCAGCTCCCCTCCTGTATCCCCGATGACAGGATCGGTTTGCGGCGCATTACGCCCTTGGCGCTGGTCGCACTACGAATCGCTTGCTCTGGCCCCGCCCTTGGCGCTGTGGAGCCGCCTTCGCCAGGGACTCACGAGCCTTGGCGGGTGCATGTCGTGGTTTCCGATCGCTTCGGTTTCAGCCCCGACTTCCTGGCCGCGATTGGCGATGATGCGCTGGCAATCCTTCGCGCCGCCGGTATCGACGCCACATGGTCTCCCGAGGAGCAGGTGCACGCGGAGGCTGGAGATCATCAGTGGCAGGTGAACGGCGCGGGATCGTTTCTGGTGCTCTTCTCCGGCAAAGCGCCGTCGGCATGGGGGGTGAAGCGCCGGGCAATGGGCATCGTCGTAGCGGAGCCCCATCCTCGCAGGCACGTCATCGTTTTCCCGCTGAGAGTGCTTCGAGTATTGAATGTAAATCAACAAGCAGGCCGGCCGCCGGCCGCCCGGTACAACCGCCCGACAGCTCGGGCGTTTGCCAGAGTCGTGGTCCACGAGCTCGTCCACGCGATCGTACCCGGGCACTCGCACTCCGAGCGTGGTTTGATGCGCGGCACGCTGAACCGCCAGGTTTTGCTGCGTCAGGAGCTGCCAATCGACCCCGGATATCACGTTGCCATCGCGACGGCGCTGCAGTCACTCCACGCGGCGGGCTCCTGATGTTGGATCTCGTTTCCTGTGCCTGGAGGCTTCACGCGCTAACCGACACCCTTCGGGGAGCGCCATGGAACCCGGTACCCGACTAGGTCGAGGAGTCCCTTCGCCTTCTCAGAGAACATGGCAGTGGTGCATCGTCGGCCGAACTAGTGGCCTGTAACAGATGATCGTTGCGTATCGTGGTGGCGAAATGGGTCCGGATGCCAGGCGCGACGACGAGACGATGTTTGCCCATCTTCGAGGAGGAGCAACGCCGCAGACGGGCCGATTTCGCCGCCATCCTCCGGACAGATGGGCAGTTGCGGGCGATATCGGCGTTGCGCCTCGTCGACGATACCCACTGCATCGCCTTCCTCTCCGCGCCTTGAGCTTGCCCCCATCTCGTCCCAGCAATATGCAACGAACCTCTGACTCAGGCCACTTCTATGAGAAGGCCTAGTTCGGTCAAGGGCAATGTGGTGGCCAGCGAAGAATCGATCTGCACGCCATGCTCCTATTCGCACTCTGGTGGACGAGGATTCAGGTCGTCCGGTGCATTCTGGGGTCCGTCCCGATTCGAGGCGCTGCAATCTAGCTGCCGAGCTCGAAGCTCGTAGTGACCTTCGCAGTCGCCCGGACCGGGCGGTCAGATCGATAACCGTTGGGTCGCGTCGCCCTACCGACCTCCTGGTTGCGAGTTAGTTCATGCTGCTGAAACCTCTACAGGTGCGCGCAACGGTTCGTACTCGTCTCCACTCAGCCACAGTCGGTGCAGCACAACGGCGAGCTTACGGGCGACAGCAACTGCTGCCTTTTTGTTGCCATGAGGACCACCGCGTCCGGCCAGCTTGAGCCCCCAGCGTCTGAGCTCAGTATCGGGCCCGAAGGGGCCCAGGATGTAATGCGCCGAGCCCACCAACAGGCGTCGGAGCATTTTGTCGCCCGCCTTGGTTATTCGTAGCGCAGGGTCCTTGTCCCCCGACTGCCGTTTCTTCGGTCTCAGTCCCAGGTACGGGCCCACGGCTCTGGAGGTATTGAACCGTTCCGGCTCCTCGAGCGTCAGCACATACGCCAGTGCGGTCAGAGCTCCGACCCCGGCCACTTGCTGGAGCTGCTGTGTCTCCGGGTATCGCCCCTGGCACAGCTGCACGATCTGACGCTCGTATTGCTGGATGTTGCCCGTCAGCATGGCGATCGTTTCAAGCACCGGCTCGAGCGCTCCCTTGAGCCGCTCCGGTATGTGCTCTGGCGCGGTGCGCGCGAACGCCGGCGTCGAGCACCTGGGAATACGACAACCGGCCGACTTGACCGCACCACGCACATGGCTCACCAACTGCGTGCGGCTCTTTACCAGAGCATCTCGGCTCCGAATCACGGCTAGATCCGCTCGCGCTTGTCTGCCTCGATGCTGCACCGTCTTAAGCAGCTTTGGGTCCATTCTGCCCACTCGTGCCAGGTGCTCGGCATCCAACCGGTCGGTCCGTGCTCGCCATAGATCAGCTTCAGCCGCCTCGGGTTAGCCACCAGCACCTCATGACCCAGTTGCTTCAACTGCTCACTCATCCACGGCGAGTGCGTTCCAACCTCCAGCACTACTCGAGCGGGCTCCTCGCACCCGAACCGCCTCGCCAGCCCCTCCGGGCTCGTCCTCACCCGCCCTTCCTCCATCACCCTGCCCTTACTGTCGAGCACGCACATACGGCTGTACCGGTCGCTTACGTCCAGTCCAATCGTTACACTTGTCATCGGCCAACCTCCTTGGGCTTCGAGCCCGTTACGTTTGAAGAAACGTTTGCAGAGCCGTCAGGCTACTGCGTTCAGGAGGTTGGCCTTCTCATCTCATCTAGATGCCGCCCAGCCGGTTGGCCAGATATCCGTCGCAGGGCACTGTGTCATGGGTCGTTCGCAAAGTACTCTTCGATCATGGATAAAGTCTTGGTTTCGGCGCGTTTCAAGGCGCTCGCGCTGACGGCGGCGTGTCTTTGCCTGTCGACCGTCGCCGTCGTTGGTTCGCATGCTGAGGCCCGGCACCTGTTGCTGCAGGAGCCGACGCAGTTCCGCTCCGCCGTCACCCGCGTCCGCGTCGACACGGTGGTCACCGACGGCGACGACAACTTCATCGACGACCTGACAGCAGAGGATTTCCGCCTGCTCGAAGACGGGGTCGTGCAGGAGATTACCGGCGTTCAGCTGGTCCGCGTGGAGAGTGGACGGGTCACGAGCGTCGGCTCTCGTGGCTCGAGTGGGCCGACTCCCGATATGTGGAGCGCTGCCACCCTCGGAGCAATCGTCTACTTCGTCGATCAGCCGAGCCTTGATCGGGTTGGTTATCCACAGCTGGCGGAGGCGTTCCGAGATCTGTTCGAGGGAGAGGGGGATCTGGCGGTCCCGCGCAGCGTGTTCATGCTCGGCGACGGCGGTGCGCTGCGCCAGCTGGCACCGTTGACCACCGATCGAGATACGTTGCGGAACGCTGCTCAGCTGGTGATCGACGCCGGGCCGTCGAGCGACTCGATCTTCGATCGCATAGGCCGCGAGTACGACCCCATGATGAAGGCCGCGCTCGCTGTACTGAACGGCCCTGGGAGTTCGTCGAACAAAGTCCGCGAAGTGGTCCGGGCCGCGGAGCAAAAGGCGAAGAGGGATGGCGAGCTGGCGCGACAGCGTCTCGGGTACACGTTGCGTCAGCTCACGGAGCTTACCCATGCCCTCTCGGTCATGGAGGGCCGGACGGCCCTGGTGTGGATCTCGTCGGGCGTCATGATCACCGAAAGCGGACCCTTCGGCGCCTTTGCCGCGACAGTGCAGGAGGTCGTGGCCGCGGGTATGGGCAGCTCGACCCTCACAACCTGGTCATCGCCCGACCAGAGGGCGCTCGAACTGATGGCCACTCTGATCGAGGCCGCCAACAGCGGCAACGTCAGCATCTACACCATCGACCCTCGACCGATCTCGGAGCTCGGTTCGCTGGGCACCCGGGCAGCGGTCGGAGATAACCAGGTGGGCAGGGCGCTGCGGCGAAACATACGCCCGGCGTATGCCCAGTTGACGGCTCCACTGGCGGAGGTAGCGGCTAGCACGGGAGGCCGATCGTTCATCGGCTGGGCCGATCTCGACCGCGCCTTCCAGGAGCAGTACGTCGACTCGACGCAGTTCTACATGATCTTCTATGAGCCGCCGGAACCTCACGAGGACGGCGAGTACCACGAGATCCAGGTCCGGGTCGACGTTCCGGCCGCCGAAGTGCGTGCGCGCCCGGGGTACCGGGAGCAGCCGGCTTTGGAACGGATCAAGCGCGAGGTCACTGCCGCACTGTCGTTTCCGGGGTCCGTGGCGGGTCGACCTGTGCCGGCGCAAGCGCTCCATCGATTCACCGCAGACGGCTCTTCGAGCATCTTCCTGGTCATCGGCTTGCCGGGACAGGAGGAGACGGTCCGCGGCAGCTGGGCGCCCGCCTTCGGGACCGGCGACGCTGAATCGGGGATGGACGAGCAGATGGTTCAGCGACTCGGCATCTCGCGCTTCCAGGTGCACGCCGTCGCCTACAGTAGTGTCGGCGAGCTGCGCGGAGAGTTCCATACGACAGTGGCACCTGAGGCTGCGGAAGGAACGCCGTCCACAGCGAACCCGGCACGATTCTTTAACTACGTGAGGCAATTCCAGGTGGACCCGGGTGTCTATGACGTGCGCATGTTCGTGGGTGAGGAAGTGGGCGATCGCATCGGCACCGCCAGGCTGCAGGTCGAGGTGCCGCCTAGCCAGGATCGCTGGCTCGTCGCCGATCCCATGCTCGTTGCCCTGGACACCGAAGCCAGGATGCTCCGGCCGCTGGTGACCTCGGCCGTTCGTGCCGGCCTTCAGCTTGCCACGAGCGTGCAGGTCAGTGGTGCGGCCAGCCCGGAGGTCGCGCTCACGGTTCGTCGCGAGGGGGTCAACGCACCCATCGCAACGGTTTCGCTAACGGCCCTGCCGCTTGCCTACCCGGGTATCCACGAGGGTGTGCTGCCGTTGCCCGATCTGGATCCGGGTCAATACCTGGTCGAGCTGAAGATCGTCGATGTGGCAGCGGAACAACAGGCGGTGCGCCTGCTCTCCCTGCGGGTGACGGAGACCGGGTGATGGGCGAGCGTCATGTTCACCATCTTCGGTGCGGCGGCGTTTCGTCGACCCTTTCGCGGTACTACTACGGGGCGAAGCCGGCTAGGCACCTGAACACTGGGCCTTTGCGTAGCCTTGCGGACGAGGGGACCGCCAAAGCGCCCCATCCCCAGCGTCCAATCAGCGGGGAGGCGGGGCTTATATGTGACGATTGGACTGGGAGCGTAGTTCTGTTGACCGGTTCCCCTGCCTCTTGAAAGAGTACGCTGGCGCTCTCCGTTGGGTGGCTCATTTCACCTGATCCTCCATTCCCCTGACATGACGCGGATGACGCGCCGAGCCCCGTCCCGTAGGCATCCGTTCTACTCGTCGGCCATCCCAAGTTCGTAGAGAGTTCGCATAGGGCGTTCAGAAGGGGGCTGGGCCGGCTCGCGGAGATTCCATCGTCATGATCGTCACGGCGTCAGCACTCCCCGGTGGCGACGGCGACAATGGCGACGCTCAGGCTCCCAGCGCACACACTAATCCTCGCGCAATGCACGAACCGGATCGACGCGGGTCGCCCGGTGGGCCGGCAGGTAGCCCGCCGCGCCCGCCACAGCAAACAGCAGGAGGGAGATGAAGGCGTAGGTCTCCGGATCGTTCGATTCCACGCCAAAGAGCACGCTACCGAGTGCTCCCGAGAGAGCCCATGCCCCGAGCAGACCTAGCCCCACGCCGACGCTGACCATGGTCCCGGCTTGCCGGAGCACCATCGACACCACGTCCTTGCCGCGGGCGCCGAGCGCCATGCGGATGCCGAATTCGTGCTTCCGCTGCGACACCATGTACGCGAGCACGCCGTACAACCCCACGCAGGCCAACACCAGCGCAAGCGTCGCGAAACCGGCCAGCACCTGCGCGCCAGTGCGAGCCTTGGAAAAGCTGGCGTCGACCAGATCCGAGAGCGCTGCAACCTGGTAGATCGGGATGTTGGGGTCGTGCTCGCGGAGCGCACCCCGCACCGGCGCGACCATTGCCGTCGCGTCGCCGCCGCGCACCACGATGAACATCGTGCGGTAGTACGGATACTGCCGGTGCGGCATGTACACTTCGGTCATAGAGTCGCTAGCGAAGTCTACGTGCTTGACGTCCTCGATCACACCGACCACGCGCCGATAGACAGTGTCGTCGTCGATCTTGCCCCAGGTGAAGCCCCGGCCGAGGGGGCGGTTCGGCATGTAACGATCTGCCATGGTCTGGCTCACGAGCACCACATTCTGCGCATCGGCGCCGTCTTCGGGCGTTAGGCTTCGGCCGTCGATTATGTCGATGCCCATGACGCGGAAGTAGTCGCCGGCGATCACACGCTCCTCGGCGCACTCCCAGCGACCCGCCTCGGGTGCTGGCCAGCCCTCCAGCATGAACATATCGCAGGAGAAGGAGCCGCTGAATGGCAGACGGTTCGTCGCACCCGCGGCGGCGACACCCGGCAGGCTCTCCAGCCGTTCGATGAACTGCTCGTAGAAGACTGGCACGGTCACCGTCTCCGGATACTCGGTGGCCGGTACGGAGATCCGGAAGGTCAGCACGCCGCGAGGGTCGAAGCCAGGATCGACCGACATCAGGTTACCCAGGCTGCGGAGCATCAGGCCAGCGCCGACGAGCAGCATCAGCGACAGCGCTACCTCCATGATCACCAGCGCGCCTCGCAGGCCACGCCGTCGTCCGGCGCCTGTTTCCGTGCTGCGGTCTCGCAGGCTGTTCGCTAGGTCGGCGCGGGTGCCATGCAACGCTGGAGCGACGCCAAACAGTAGCCCAGCGCCAAGCGTAGTGAGCAGGCAGAAGCCGACGACTCGCGCGTCGAGCCCGACGTTGAACACCTGTGGCAGCTCGGAGGTTGCCGAGGCCTCGACGAATCCGACGAGGGCGCGAGCCATCGCCAATCCGACTGCGCCGGCGGCTGTCGCCAGCAGCAGGCTCTCGCTGACCAGTTGACGGACGAGACGGCCACGACCGGCGCCCAGCGCCATGCGTACCGCGACCTCCTGCCGGCGGT
Organism: Acidobacteriota bacterium; assembly: GCA_965205505.1. Classification (GTDB taxonomy): domain Bacteria; phylum Acidobacteriota; class UBA890; order UBA890; family WLXD01; genus DASCOT01. The sequence goes on along the minus strand of CBDBHB010000007.1, from coordinate 276,037 downwards.
TTATCGCGCGGGCCAGCATGAGGCAGGCGACGTTGGCACACACGATCAGTAACAAGAAGCCGACCGCACCGAACAGCAGCATCAGCAACGGACGGGTATCCTGCACGATCGAGTTCTGCAGCGGCACCGCGGCGATGCCGCGCGTCGGCTTGTCGTGTTCCTCGGCGATCCCCGCGTAGATGGCGTCGATTTCCGCCTGCGCGCGTTCCAGCGTTACGCCCGGACCCATGCGGGCGACGCCGCGCATGAAGTGGCCGTGCCGATTCTCTGGGGCGATGGCCCACGGCGCCCACATGTCGCGTGGTCCGAAGGGATCGCCAAAGTCGGCGGGGGCCACGCCGATTACTGTGTGCGGCTCGTCGAAATTCAGACGCCGTCCGACGATGTCGGGATCACCACCGAATAGCCCCTGCCAGCTCGCGTAGCTGAGCACGACCACGGTGCCGTTGCCCTCGATGTTCTCTTCCTCGGTGAAGAATCGTCCGAGCGCGGGCTGCACGTCGAAGAGTTCGAAGAAACTCGAGTGCACGGTACTGCCAATAACTCGGATCGGCTCACCGTCAACCTGCATCGTCCCGGAGAAGCCGCCGTAGTAGGACACTGCCGCGATCGTTTCGGAATGCTCGCGCAGGTCGAGAAGATCGTTCGGGTTCATGTTCGAATGTGTGAGCCCACGAGCCGAATTCGTGCCGTACAGACGTAGCAGCCGGTCGGGCTCAGAATAGGGCAGCGGTTCAAGCAGAAGCGCGTTGACGACGCTGAACAGCGCCGTGTTGGCGCTGATCCCGACTGCCAGGGTGATCACAGCGAGCGCTGCGAATCCAGGTCGTTTCATGTGCGTTCGAAGCGCGAAGCGAAGATCTTGCAGCAGCATCTCAGGGCTCCATCCATGGGTGCGGATCCAAACTGCGTCGGTCACACAGCCGAGGGAGCGGCGCAAGGTGGTGAGTTGGGCACGAGTGGAGGGTCCGGCGACGCCACGCTGGTGGTGCAATTCGCCGCTCCATTCGTCGACGAACTCCGCGCGAACCGCGCGCGGCACGAGCCGAGCCGCCAGGCGCACTAGTGCTCGGATCGGCAGCGGCAGTGGGTCCGGCGCCAACTAGACGGCTCCGCGTGGCCCGGGGCCGTGGGCCGGTTCCGGTACGACCCGTTCGAGACCGTGAAAGCGCCCGCGGGCCTCAGACAGCCTGAGGTGCCCCGCCTCCGCGACCTCGTAGTAGCGCCGCGGTGGGCGCTGCTCCTCGAGAGCCTCCTCGCGATCCTCCCAGTTCGACGTTAGATACCCGTCACGGTCGAGTCGGCGCAGTGCCGGATAGACGGTGCCGCTGGGCAGTCCGGTGGCTGCCATGATGTCGAAGCCGTACCGGTAACCTGTAGCAATCGCCTGCAGGACGATCGCTGTCGAGAAGGTGATTCGTGCCACGGTCGCATCCAGTCGGAAGTGGACTACGTGGGCAGCAGAGTAGTTGACTACATAGATGATAGTAGTTGACTACATAGGACATGTCCTGTCAATAGCTCAGTTGGCCGGACAAACGACCGTGCGGCGAGACACGCTGATCCGAGTCATCTCGGCTCGTGACATGGACCGCCGTGAGCGGAGGATGTATGAGCAAAAAACGTAAGCGCCATGTCCACGTGCCCGAACCGACCAGCGAAGACGAGGAGCGCGAGTTCTGGGCAGAGAACGAAGTAGTCGACTACTTCGATTGGGACAAGTCCGTGTGAGGCTCCTTTCCGGCACTCAAGCCGTCGACCACCACGATCTCGCTGCGCTTGCCGCAGCCGTTGCTCGAGGAGCTGAAAGCGCTCGCCAACGAGCGAGACGTGCCCTACCAGAGCCTGCTGAAAGTGTCCCTTGCCGAGCACATTGCGCGCGAACGCCGTCGCAGGGCCGGCGAGCCTCTTGCGCCCGCGTGCTGGCGATGCGCTCGGAAGGTCCACAAGTACGCGAGCGCTGGCGAGCGACCGTCCGCCCTCATCTGCGCGCACTCCGGGTGCACACGGGTGGTTGCCTGGCTTGGAGTCCGGGTCCAGGGGGCTCTCCCGGCTCCTGACGTTGGATCTCGTGCGCTCTGGCGATAGGCTTCAGGCGCTCCCCCGCCCTACTACGGCAGCGCCATGGAACCCGGCACCCGATTAGGTCATTTCGAGATCATTAAGCCGCTCGGTGCGGGCGGTATGGGGGAGGTCTACCGAGCACGGGATACCACCCTGGACCGTGACGTTGCGATCAAGGTTCTTCCCGGGGCCATTTCGGGCGATCCGGAGCGCATAGCGCGCTTCAAGCGGGAAGCTCGCACCCTAGCTTCACTCGATCACCCAGGCATCGTGACCATTTACTCGGTCGAGGACAGCGCCGCGCTGCCCTTCATCACGATGCAACTGGTGCAGGGCAAGACGCTCAACGAACTGATCCCGGAGGGCGGTCTGCGACCCGATGAGTGGCTCGAGCTCGCGGTTCCGCTGGTGGAAGCAATCGACGCTGCACATCGCCACGGAGTGATTCACCGTGATATCAAGCCGGCCAACGTCATGATGACCGACGACGGTCGGTTGAAGGTGCTGGATTTTGGCATCGCCAAGCTATTCGAAGAATCCTCGGAGGATACGCAGGCAGCTACGGAGCTGACACAAGCAGGTCAGACCATAGGCACCGTCCCCTATATGTCGCCTGAGCAGTTGCTGGGCGAGCCTACTGATGCGCGAAGCGACGTGTTCTCGCTCGGGGTGACGCGGTACGAGATGGCCACCGGAACGAGGCCGTTCGACGGCAACACGACGGCGGCGGTGTTCGACGCAATCCTCCACCATACGCCGGTCTCTGCAGAGCGACTCAACGGGCGACTGTCGCCGCATCTCGGACAAGTGATCGCACGAACGCTCGAGAAGGACCCCGAGGCCCGATTTCAATCCACTGAGGAGTTGCTGCAGGCCCTCGGGAAGCTCGGGATCGAGGTCAGCCTGGCGCGAAAGTGGGTCTTCCCGGTGGCAGTCGCGACGGCGGCTCTGTTCGCCTTCGTGGCTGTCGGGGTCGGCCTCGTCTGGCTGGTCAGGGGATGGCTCGGTGCACCTTCGGAGCCCACAACACTCAGGCTGGTCAATCCGGTGCAGGTCACCAGCGCAACCGGCGTGGAGGACTATCCGGCTTGGTCGCCGGACGGGCGAACGCTCGCATACCAGTCCAATCAGGACGGTGATTGGGACATATGGATCATCCAACCCGGCAGTGGTGCGCTCAACCCGCACCGCGGATCAACGCCGGCGAAGATCGATATCCCAGCTATTCACCGGACGGGCAGTCGACGCCTTGGCAGGATTGCCTCGCAAGATCGTCGACACCGGGCGTCCAAACCGATGTCCGCTACATCCCCATGAGCCCCCCTCAGTGGTCGGGCGACGGCACGCAGTTGTTGTACGTGGTGCGCTCCTGGGCGGACAGTCACGCCGAGGTCATGAACCTCGAGTCAGGTTCGACGATGCGCGTCGACCTTCCGGGTAAGGTCCCCGGCTACGATCCGGTTTGGTCGCCGGACGGGTCGCACGTTGCCTACGTCGCCGGGTGGCAGCGCGAGTACGAGACTTCGCAGATTCGCATCCTGCGGCTCTCTGACCGTGAGAGCTGGGGAATCACATCCGATGAGCTACACCATCTGAGCCCGACGTGGGTGAGCGATAGCATCCTGTGTTACCTGGTGAACCGTGGCTCCAGCATGGACATGTGGTGCCAGCGCCTGGACGCGCCAGGGCGCCCCGATGGCGAGCCCGTCCAGGTCACGGCCGGTGTTGGCATGCGGCAGGCGGTATTCTCACCTGACCGGTCGCAGCTTGCTTACTCGAAAGGACGGTTCGTGGCGAACCTATGGCGCGTGCCGATATTGTCGAGCCGCATGTCGACGTGGGCCGACGCCGAGCAGCTCACGTTCGATCAGGCTTGGGTCGAGTTCGTCGACGTATCTCCCGACGCGGAGCACTTGGCAGTCAGCACCGATCGCTCTGGCAACAAGGACATCTGGATGCTGCCAGCGACGGGTGGCGAGATGCGGCAGTTGACCGCCGATCTCCAACCCGACTGGTCTCCTCGGTTCTCGCCGGATGGTTCCGAGATCGCCCTCTACGCGTATCGCGATGGCGCCCGTTCCCTCCGAATCATGCCGACGGCCGGGGGTGCGGCGCTGCCGGTGCCGCTGTCAGGTGTCGGCGAGCAGTTCGTACCGGCCTGGTCGCCAGACGGGCGCCGGTTGGCTTTCCGCGCCGTAGGTCCTGACCTCAACAACGACATCTACGTGGCGCCGCGCGAGGGCGGCACGCCGCTACGCATGACGTTCGACGAGGCGGGTGACAGCTCGGCCACGTGGTCGCCAGACGGTCATTGGATCGCCTTTCGTTCGAACCGAGGTGATGGGGTGCGGATCTGGCGTGTACCTGTCCAGGGAGGCTCCCCTGAGGCCCTCAGCCCGCCTGGCCTCGGCTACCACGATTGGTCCCCGGACGGCACCCACATCTATGCCCTCGGCGTCGATCACCGCGCCGGTAACGTGTGGGAGATCGATGTGGTTGACGGTGCCGCACGCCAAGTCACCGACCTGGCTGGTCGCCGCGGCGCACCGGGAAGCGAGGCACTCGCCACCGACGGCAACTTTCTCTATTTCACGTGGGAGGAGGCCCTTGGCGACATCTGGATCATGGATGTCGCTCGGGGCGAGGGCTGAGCACCCGGGGCAGCGCGCGGATTCCAACCTTTCACTCTCGCCGAGCATCTATGTTCTCGATGTAGATAATGGCGACATCGCTGGTGGCCAGCCTGGTGCCGGCCTGGCGTGCGGTTCGAGTCGATCCTCTCGCAGCGCTGAGGAATGAGTAGGAAACGTACGCTCAGCTTGCGTCGAGCCCGCCGCCGGACGCGATCTCAGTTTGCGCCTTCCTCCAGGTATCGCATCAGGCTCATCAAGTCGTCGAAGCTCATGGCCTCGAGCAGGCCCTCCGGCATCAGGGAGACGTGTGCGACCTCGCGGGAAGCGATCTCGTGCTTGTCGAGCACGACGCGCTCGCCGACGGCCGTGATCAGCGTGAGGTCGTCGTCGCTCTCGTCGGCGTGCATGCCGATGTACGACTGTCCGTCTCGGAGCTCGACGCGAAGGGCACCGTACTGGTCGGAGATCACGCGCGACGGGTAAACGATCGACTCCAGGATCTCTCTGCGCCGGAAGCGGCTGACGACGGTGGAGAGGTCGGGTCCGCCACCACGCCCTACGTTGCCGAACACGTGGCAGTCGGCGCAACGAGCGCGCTGAAAAATCCTCTCTCCGCGGTCCGGGTCGTAGCTTACGTAGGCCATTACGTCGTACTCGACGTAGTCCGCCAACTCGTCGAAGCTCATCTGACGCAGCTGGCTTCGTTCCTCTTCGCTCGGTAGCTCATCGGCGGCAACCAGGGCCGCGATCCGCTCCCCTTCCTTCGCTAGCCAGGCTTGTCGACGGTCGAGCGCCAGGAAGCGTTCTGCCGGCGGTAGCTTGGCCAGAACCTGCTGCCAGAGGGGCGTCGATGTAGCCGACCATGCTGGCGGCGCCGGCGAATGATCGGCCGCGGTCGAACCAGGCGACGATCATCTGGCGCTCGCCTTCCTCCCAGTCGGCTTCGATGGCGCGCAGGGCGTAGAGCGTGTGGATCTCGTCTTCCTGGATCCTGTCCGGCGAAAGCCGCGCCGCCAGGGCGGCGGTCACACCAGGCGGAGCGAGGTACGCCAGGATGCGCTCGAGCTTGCGGTCGTGCTCGCGTCGGCCCGTCGGGAACCACCTCATCATGGACGGAGCCAACTCCTCGAGTCCGACAACGCCGACCTCGGCCTCCCTAGCGCGCACGAGAGCCAGCTCGAACACTCGCAGAAAGGAGCCGAGCAGTGCCTCGCCGGGGCGCTCCCGGGCGTAGAGGATCAAATGCTCGAAAACGAGCTCGGCATTGGGGAGGCCCGGACGATGCACGAGGGCCAGGAGCGCCTCGAGCGACGCGTTTGTCGGCGCCCCGGAGAGCTTCAGCCTGGGAATCCAGAGATCCGGGTGCACTCGAGCGAGCGCCTCACGTGCCGCGTAGCGAACGAACCGATCCTCTTCGTCGAGCCGGCGGGCCAGGCCGGCGAGCACGGCGTCGAGAACCTGGTCCTGGGCCGCAGTCAGCGCGCCAGAGCGCACGAGTCCCTCTGCGGCGCGGCGCCGGGTGCGGGCGTCCGAGTCTTCGAGTGCGCCGGCAAGTGCCATGTAAACGCCGGGGTCTCTATGGGAGCCGAGAAGAGCGACGATGGCGGCGCGCAGCCCTGCGTCGTCCGTGGCCAGGTTTCTCTCAAGATCCTCCACAGACGGCTGCGGTCCGAAGACCTGCAGGATCTCCAAAGCACTCTGTCTTTCCAGGCTCGATCTTGCTGCGTCCTCCACGGCGGCACGGAGGCCGTCTCCGCAGCTCTGGCCGGTCTCCGCTCGCCGTTGCTCGATGGCCGCCCGCCCCCAGGCAGATCGCGGCATCGGTTGGCGCAGAGCCGCCTCCGCAGGGCTCCCTTCCCCGACCTGCACACCTGCCATCCCGCCACCGTCGGGCCCCGTGTACACGACTCGGAACAGCCCGCCCGTCGTCTGGCGACCGCCGGTGGTGAAATAGAGATAGCCGTCGGGCCCGACGGCGAGATCGGTCACATTGAGGGGCTCACCGAGAACGAAGTCGACCGGCTCTCCCTGCCAGCTGGCGCCTTGCTTCTGTGGCATCAGTGCTCGTATGCGCCCGCGCGCCCAGTCGCCGAGGAAGAGGGCGCCATCGAAGGCCGCGGGATAGGCGTCGTGGCGATAGAAGGTCATCCCTACCGGTGAGCCACGGCCGATGTCGGCAACGCTGGGGAGGGTGTCGATGTTGTCGAACGCCACTTTGCCGGCGCCCGTTCGCCAGCCGTAGTCAGCGGCCGGAATCGCATGCAAAACTCTCGTGGGTCGGTACCAGGGGAGGCCTCTATCCCATTCCATGTCGGCCTCGTAGACGAAGAGGCCACCGGCGGGAGAAAAGGCCATGTCGAAGGGATTGCGCAGGCCGCCCACGAGCAGCTCCCAGGAATCGGCCTCGAGATCGACTCTCCAGATGGTTCCGCCCGGGGCGCGAATGCTGTTTGCGTGACCGCGTGGATCGAGAATGACGGGCAGGAGCTGATCCTCTTCGAGCGAGCGAAGTGGCGAGCGCACCGAAGGCTCCACCTCAGGGGAGACATGATTGCCGAAGAGCAGGTAGAGCGCTCCGTCCGGACCCCGGGTAATCGTGTGCGGGCCGTGCTCCTGGATCCCTCCGCTCGACAGTCGTAGCAGCTCCACGCTGCTCTCGGAGGGGTCGTCGTGCCAGCCCCGCACGCGATAGAGCCCGGCTCCCTCGGCCGGTCCGTCGGCATGAGCAAGCAGGTCACCCGGGCCGAGCACATAGAGGCCGTGAGCAGTTTCTATCTCTTCCGAGATGCGCGTCATTCGATCGTAGCGATTGTCTCCGTCGTCGTCGTCGAGAACGACAAGGCCTCGTTGCTCGAGCGCCACGATCGGCCGTCCATCCCAGGTGAAGGCGAGGTTCACCACCGAGCCGATGAGCTCGTCGCCGGCTACTTCCTCCACCCGGAAGCCTTCCGGCGTGCGAAACCGTTCGCCTGAGAACGCCAGCCGTTCGCTGCGCTCTGCGTCCCAATCCGGCATCAGCGGTAGATCGCCAGGCGGCTCCGACCCCGTCTCGTCGATCGGGTCGGGAGAGGAACAGGCGCCCGCCGCGAGCGAGAGGATCACCGCCGTTCCCAGTACGGAGGCAATCGACGAGAGACTCTTCATGCGCGGCTTTCTATCACAAGGATCTCTGGGCGTTCGGCCGGCACGAGAATATACTGCTACTCCTTCCTGAGAGGAGTATCAGAGGTGGCGAAGACCGAAGACGAGGCAGTTGGCCGGCGGAAGTTCCTGAAGGGTGCGGCCGCGGTCACCGCTTCGATTGTCGGAGAAGGACGGGTCGCGGGCACACCGCAACCCCCTACAGAGGATCATGACCACCAGACCGTGCCTTCGGATATCGCGCTGCGGGTCAGGGCGCTGGAATCGGTGCTTGTCGAGAAGGAGATGGTCGACCCCGCGGACCTTGATGCGCTGATCGATAACTACGAGAACAAGATCGGTCCCCGCAACGGTGCCCGGGTCGTGGCGCGTGCCTGGGTCGATCCCGCTTACAAGGCGCGCTTGTTGGCCAACGCCACCGAGGCGATCGCAGAGCTGGGGTATGGCGGTGATGAAGGCGACCACATGGTGGTGGTCGAGAACGAACCGAAGGTCCACAACCTGGTGGTGTGCACGCTCTGTTCCTGCTATCCGTGGCCAACGCTTGGCCTCCCACCGGTGTGGTACAAGTCCGCGGGATACCGCGCCCAAGCGGTGATCGATCCGCGCGGGGTTCTTCGCGAGTTCGATCTCGAGCTCGCCGCCGACGTCGAGGTGCGCGTGTGGGACAGCACGGCCGAGATTCGCTACCTGGTGTTACCGGAGCGGCCGACCGGCACGGCGAACATGACCGAGGTGCAACTCGCTGAGATCATCACGCGCGACTCGATGATAGGCGTCGCAAAGGTCGCGTCGCCGCAAGCGGGAGGCGGCGCATGAACGGCATTCACGACATGGGTGGGATGGCCGGCATGGGGCCCATCGAGCCGGAGCCCAACGAGCCCGTGTTTCACGAGGCCTGGGAACGCCGGGTTTTCGCGCTCTCCATGACAATCTCCCTCGGGAGGAGCTTCAGGTTCGAGCTCGAAAATATCCCGGCGGCCGACTATTTGCGCATGTCGTATTACGAGCGCTGGTTCACGATACTTGTCAATGGGGTGCTCAGGAACAATCTCGCGACACCCGCCGAGCTCGAGAGCGGTGAGGTCGACCCGAACCGGCCGCCGCCGGCACCACCCCTGGCGTCGACAGGTGCGTCGCCTGAGTCCGAGCGGCCGGGTGTTCCGGTGAGCCCGCTGTTCCGTCCGCAGCAGCGCGTGCGCGCCCGCAACATACACGCGCGTGGTCACATACGGCTACCGCGCTACACACGCGGCAAGCGCGGAACCGTGATCCGGGACCATGGCATCTTCGCCCTGCAGGACACCGACGAGAATGGACAGAGGCTCGGTGACCGCCCGCAGCATGTGTACACGGTGCAGTTCTCCGCCCGCGATCTCTGGGGCGACCGGGCCGTGGCGCGCGACACCGTGTATGCCGACTTGTGGGAGGACTACCTTGAGCCGGCCTGATCGACGACTCGACCCCGAGCGCCTCCAGGCGTTGCCGCCGCTCCCTCGAGACGAGGAAGGGCCGGTGTTTGCGGGACCATGGCAGGCGCAGGCGTTCGCCCTCGCCGTGAAGCTCTCTGAGCAGGGATATTTCACCTGGAAAGAATGGTCGCACGCACTCGGCGACGAGCTCAGTGCGGCCGCGGCGCGCGGCGAGCCAGACGATGGCTCGCGGTACTACCACCATTGGGTGGCCGCCCTCGAGCGGCTGGTCACGGAGAAGGGCTTAACGGATTCGCCGGCGCTCCTCGAGCGCAAGGAGGCCTGGACTGACGCCTACCGGCACACGCCGCACGGAGAACCGGTCGTGCTCCGTCCGTCGGATTGAAGCACCTCATGCGCCTTCCAGCGCGAGGGGATCATCTTGTGCGTGAGCGATCGGTTCTGGGTGTAGCAGACGAGGTCGAGAGGGGAGGACAAAGCATGGGTTTTCGCCAACATACCTGGTTTGCGCGAACCGCTGCGGCGCGCAAAGTTCTCGCGACGCTCACGGTCGTGCTCTTGACTCAACCACAGGAAGCCATGGCGCATCACATGATTGGTGACGCGGCGCCCCGTAGCGTTCTCGGAGGATTCTTCTCCGGTCTTGCCCATCCGGTCATCGGCCCTGACCATCTCGCATTCATCCTCGCGGTCGGGATTATCGCGGCGGCTTTCGCAAAAGGAGGCATCTTTCCGGTCGTTTTCTTGAGCACCTCCATGGCAGGCTGTGTGCTTCGCCTGACGGGAGTCACCGTCGCCGGGGGCGAGGTCGCGGTCGCAGTTACGGTTGTCGCCGCAGGCGTGTTCCTGGCCGTGGACAGGAAGGTTCGCCGGTCGCGGCTCGTGGTCGGCTTGGCGCTCGCCGGAGCCTTTCATGGCTACGCCTATGGCGAATCGATCGTGGGAGCGGAGCCGACGCCCATTTTCGGCTATTTGCTCGGACTCGCAATGATCCAGTATGCCGTGGCGATGGGGGCATTCGCAGTTGCACGGCGATTCGACGATCGAGCTTTGCCGGGGCGAGACATGGCGATGCGGGCGGCAGGGATCACGGTAGGCCTGATCGGGGTGGTCGCATTCGCCCTGTCCAGTTAACGAAGCTGTTGCGATCGGGTCAGTCCCTCGCCCGCTCTGGCGATAGGTTTCAGGCGCTCACTCACCCTGCTCTGGCAGCGCCAAGGAACCCGGTACTCGACTAGTGGCGTCGGCCGCGTCTCTTTCAGCCAGCAAGCTGATCCTCGTAGGAAAGTGCAAACTGGCTTGTATTCGACTGCTTTCGCTTCGGCGGTATCCTTGCGGAATCCAGCAGACCAAGCAACGCTCGAGGTGATCCGACTGTGGGCAGCACCATGCAACCCGGTACCCGACTAGTACTCAAGATTCTTGTGGTGTTGGCCATGTTGCTGTCGACCACCACCCTCGACGTCAGCGGGTTGTTCGCACAACAACCGGACGAGAGGCCGTTCTGGCGCCCGGTGGTAATGGGCACCTTTGGAATGGTGGCGGCGGAACATCCACTCGAGACGATCGCTGGAATGGAGATCCTGCGGGCGGGGGGCAACGCGTTCGATGCAGCCGCCGCGGTGTTCTACATGACCACGGTGGTCGAGCAGCATCAGGCCGGCATCGGCGGAGACGGGTTCATACTTGCCTACCTCGGCGCCGAGGACCGAGTGGTGTTCATCAACGGCACCGGGCCCGCACCGGCTTTGGCAACGCGTGAGTACTACACGGAGCTCGGCGAGATCCCGGACGCGGGCCCTCTGGCGACCGACGTTCCTGGCGCGGCAGGCGGATTCGACTTGGCGCTCCGCGAATACGGAACGATGAATTACGCCAAGGTTCTCGCACCCGCCATTCGGGCTGCGCGCGAAGGCCACCCGGTGGATTTCTGGGCGTCCGGGTACCACGCGCGGGCAGTCGAGAAGATCTCTCCGTACCCGTCTTCACTCTTGGTGCTCATGCCGCAAGGGCACCCGCTTGGTGCCGGTGACGTGTACGTGCAAAGTGACCTCGCTCGGTCTATGGAGGCGATTTCCCGCGGCGGCATCGACGTGCTCTATCGCGGCGACCTTGCCAGGCGCATCGGGAGCGTCTACGAGCGGGAGGGAGGTCTCTTGCGGTACGAGGACCTCGCGGCCTACGACGCCGAAGAGACGTCTCCCATATCGACGACTTACGCCGGACTCGACGTATACCAGAGCGCGCCCAACTCGCAGGGGATCGTCATGCTCATCGCGCTCAACATCCTCGAGGAGTTCGATCTGGTCGAGATGGGACACAACTCGGTGGACTACATCCACGTCGTTACGGAGGCGATGAAGTTGGCGTTCGCCGACCGTAACCGCTACGTAGCCGATCCCAAGTTTGCCGACGTGCCGACCGACGAGCTGCTCTCCAAGAACTATGCGGCAAAGCGCCGCGAGCTTATCCGGATGGACCGCGCCATGACGGTGGCGCCTGCCGGCGACCCACGACGGGAACGCGCAGTGGTCGACGGTGCAGCGGCAGAGTACCAAGCCGAATCACTGCCCGTAGAGCGGCCCGCAGCGGCTCAGGAAGAAAGTGGCGAGACCTCGTCGTTCTCCATCGCAGACCGGTTCGGCAACCTCGTCTCAGTCACACACAGCGTGAACGGCACGTTCGGCAGTGGCATGTTCGTGGATGGGACCGGCATCGTTCTGAACAACCGCATGCCCTACTACTCGCTGGACGAGGGGGACGTGAACGAGCTCGTACCGGGTAAACGCACCAGACACACCGTCAACCCGGCGCTCGCACTGAAGGACGGGAAGCCGTATCTGGCGTGGAACACGCCCGGCGGAGACAACCAGCCGCAAGCCATGCTGCAAGCGTTTCTCGCGGTCGTGCACTTCGGCATGAACGTGCAGCAGGCGGTCGAGGCCGCCACCGTGACCAGCAGCGCCTTCGCGGCGTCGATGTATCCCGGTCGGATGCGCGGCATGCTCACCATGCCGTCGGTGTTGGGAGAAGTCATCAGCGAGGAGCTGGGCCGGCGGGGCCACAGAGTGGAGGTGGTACCGCTGCAACAACCCTATCGGATGGCAACATCAGGCGCGGGCGCCGTGAAGATGTTGATGATCGACCCGGAAAGCGGAGTGATGTTCGGAGGGGTCAGTCCGGCGAAGAGTGATTATGTGTTGGGGTGGTGAGTCGGCGGAAAGGGGCCCCCGCCCGAGCAGTGCCCGGGTACACTTCGGCGGGGTTCGACGTCGGCGCCGACGGATCTCGGTTTCTCGTGGTTCGCCGGGTCATTGCACGCGGGGCCCAGGTGAGCCGCTACGTCCTGAAGTCGAGCTGGCTCGTGGATGCAGCTCGCTAGGTATCCCGATGCATGGTAAAGGAACTGCGTGATCGCCTGCACGAGCAGTGAAGTCGTCTGAACCGGCTTCCCACGGAAGCCCCTACGGGAGGGAAGGCAATGATGAGACCGGAGCGCTTCGGCGTGGCCCTAGTTGTCGCTGCTGGGCTGGCGGTGCTCCCCGCCTGCGTCGAAGAGGACCAGGCTACGCTCCCGGCGGGAGCCACGATGGCGAAGGGTGGGGACGACCGGAGCGGAGACTACGAGGGCGTCGCAGACTGGTGGAAGCCGGCGCCGAACCATGACGAGACCTGGCACTGGGGGCAGGTTTCGGGAGTCGCGGTGGACAACCCGGATCGGATCTTCGCGGTGACGTGGGGGGATATGAACGACGCCGGGGAGGTGAGACTGCCCCGCTCGAACGCCATCGTGGTCGCCGATCGGAACGGCAACATCACGGAGGTCTGGACGCAGTGGGACTCGATCCTCAACTGGCCCCACCAGATCTACGTGAATCCCTACGATCCCGAGCGCCACGTCTGGGTCGTCGAGCGCGGCGGCGGGGGGCCTTACATGCAGGTCCTCAAGTTCACCAACGACGGAGAGGAGTTGGTGCTGCGGATCGGCGATACACCGATCCCACAGACTCGGGAAGCGGCACGGGCGAACAAGAATCCCGGTCCCTACAACTACGGCCAGCCGGCGGTGCTGGCCTTTTTCCCGAACGGCGACTTCCTGCTTGGGGACGGCTACTGGAACTCCCGCGTCGTCAGGTACAACGAGCAGGGCGAGTACATCATGGAATGGGGGGAGAACGGGACCGGCCCTGGACAGTTCAACACCGTCCACGGACTCGCTATAGACAAGGATCGCCGCGTCTACGTGGTCGACCGGGCCAACAGTCGCATCCAGGTCTTCACGGAGAACGGCGAGTTCATCGAAGAGTGGCCCAACATCGTAAGCCCGGCCGGCATCTTCATCGATGAGAGCAACAGCGTCTGGGTGGTGGAACGTGTCCTCAACCGGATCATCAAGTACGACCGAGACGGCCATCTCCTGTATCACTGGGGCACGTACGGCGGCACGTCGGGCGGCTTTGCCGGTGGCCTGATGCGTCCGCACCAGATGGACGTGGACCAGGAGGGCAACGTCTATGTCGCCAACTTCGACGGGGAGTCCGTGGCCAAGTTCGTGCCGAAGTCCGGCGCTGATCCGAGCAAGCTGGTCGGCCAGCCACTTCTCCTCGAGTAGTGGCGTGAACCCTCTGGGTCGCCTACTTACGTTGGAGCTCCGTGGCCACTCGCTCGATGGCGCGGATCACCCGCGGATAGGTTCCACAACGGCAGATGTTTCTCATGTGGGTAACGATATCTTCGCGGCTGGGGTTCTCATTCTTCGCCAACAAATCAGCCGCGTTCATGATCATCCCCGGCTGGCAGTAGCCGCACTGGGGCACCTGCTCCTCGACCCATGCCCCCAGGAGAGCATGCTGACTGGCCGCGAGGCCCTCGATCGTCGTGATCTCCTGGTCTGCTGCCAAGCTGATCGGCGTCTGGCAGCTCAGAGCTCGTTCGCCGTTGAGGTGGACCGTGCAGGCCATGCAGATTCCCATGCCGCATCCAAACTTCGTGCCCGTCAAACCGATATGTTCGCGCAGGACCCAGAGAAGGGGGGTGTCCGGCTCGGCCTCAACGGTTTTCTCGTTACCGTTGACCGTGAGGGTGAACCGCATCGGAACCTCCTGGTGGGCCTACGCCCGCTACCCTAACGCCTGCCGGACGCGTTCGGGGGTCATGGGCATGTGTCGCAATCGTCGACCGGTCAGCCGGGCAAAGGCGCTGGCAACTGCAGGTGCCACACCGAGGCCGGAGCGGTCTCCGACTCCGATAGGCGATCTCTCCGAGCGCTCGACGCGGACGTGGATCTGCGGCGAATACTCCATGGTGAGCACCGGATAGTCGTGGAAGTTGGACTGCTGCACACGCCCATCCTTGAAAGAGATCCGCTCGGTCAAAGCGTTGCTGAGCGCATACACCACACAGCTCTCTACCTGGCCGACGACGTTGAGCGGCTGCACCGGGATGCCGATGTCGACGGCGACCCAGACGTCGGCGACCCGGATCCATCCGTTACGATCGACCGATACCTCCGCGATGGTTGCCATCAGGCATCCGAAGGAGGACACATAGGAGACACCTAGCCCTCGATCCCCGGCAGCAGTCCAGCTCGCCATCTCGGCAACGGTGTTCAGAACTCTCCGCGCCAGGGGCTCGTTCAAATGCGCCAGGCGAAACTCGATCGGATCCAGACCCCTGGCGACCACGATCTCGTCGACAAACGACTCGGCAGCAAACTCGTTGAGCGTCGTGCTGACGCCTCGCATCCACCCGAGACGCACCGGCAGGGCTCGGTATTCGGTTTGTCTTGTTCGGTGTCCGAAGTCATAGCGGCCCATGCCTCGATTGCGGCTGAAGGTCAATGCATCCAAGACCTCCTGGCTGAGCCGTGACCGTAGCTTCCTGATGTAGGGGTCGGCTTGCGCCTGGACATCGTCCGTCACCATCCGGTGCTCCCAGGCCATCACCCGATCCCGGGCATCGACGCCGGCCTGCAGATAGTGTGCGCTGCTGGGCTTGAAGTGCCCGTAGCGCACGTCGTCCTCGCGGCTCCAGACGAGCTTGACCGGCTTGCCTACCGCGCGAGAGAGCAACAGGGCGTCAACGACATACTCGTGCCTCCAATCGGACCTGCGACCGAACCCGCCACCGAGATACATCCTGTGGAGCGTGATGTTCTCGGTAGGAATCTCGAGCGTCTCGGAGGCAACGCGAAGCAGGTACGTCGGCGTTTGCGATCCGGCCCAGATCTCGGCTCGTTGGCCGTCCTCCTTGACCCAGGCCACCGCGTTCAAAGGCTCCATCTGAGCTTGATAGACAAACTCGGTGCTGTACTCGGATCGGTAGTGGTGGAGCGCAGTATCGAGGGCGATCTTCACCTCTCGGTCTTCTCGGCTGGCACCTTCGCTGCTCAACTCGCGGGCTCGGCGAGCTTGGGCCTCGAGCTCTGCGTCGCTGTCGAAGGTCGAGCCCTCTACCTGCTGCCACTCGACCTCGATCTTGCCCGAGGCGGCGAGCGCCCCTTCGATGGTCTCGCTGACCACACCGACCCCGTAGGGGAGCCTGATGACCTCCACGACACCGGGGATCCTGCGCGCCTCGCCCTCCGAGACCCGCTCCGGTAACGCCCCCTTGACCGGGGGCCTCAGCACCGTCGCGTAGAGCATTCCCGGCAATCGCACATCGATGCTGTATTGCGCCGATCCGTCCACCTTGTCCGGGATGTCCGCCCGGGGAATGTCGTGGCCGATGAGCCGGAACTCGGCTGGATCTTTGAGGTCGCCCGGTTTGATGTCGGGTGGAGTCGCGGGCATGGACGTGAATCCGGCCACCTCGCCATAGGTCAACCTGCGACCGCTTTTTTTGTGAACGACAACGCTGGGCTCGGTAGCAAGCTCCTCCACCGGCACGCCCCATCTGGCCGCGGTGCTGTCGAGAAGCACCCGACGTGCCTGCGCTCCATGCAACCGCAAGGTGTCGTAGTAGCCCGCGAGCGTGGCGCTTGCCCCGGAGCGGAGAATACCGACGTATCCAGGATTTCCATACAGCTCGTCGTCGGAGGGTGACACCTCGATCCGAACGTCGCTCCAATCCGCATCGAGCTCCTCGGCAAGGATGATCGGCAGCGCCGTCATCGATCCCTGGCCCATCTCGGCCGCCGGGTTAACGATGGTGATGATTCCATCCGGCGCTATGTTGACCCAGATGTTGGGCGTCAGCGTCTCAGCCGCTGTCGACGACGAGGCGGCGCCATCCCGAGGAGGCGAACCAACGACAAATCCGAACGTCAGCCCCGCCGCTTGCAGGAACCCTCGCCGGGTGAACCGGGGATCCGTATGAACATCAGATGAACTGCTCATGACGGCAACATGCTCGGTTTTACTTCCGCGGGCATCGGTGCTCTGGTTGCCGGATTGTAGTGGACGAGTGCCTTGAAGGCCACGAATCCACCACGGCCTGCTAGCGCCGGAAATCCGTATTCCAGGGGGCGTTGGTGGGCTACCTGTGCTCCTCCATCCTCTCCTCGTAGCGCGCGCCGCTCAGCACGTTGGAGAGCCCATAGTTGGCCTCGTGACAGGCATATTCGTAGAGACGGTCGTCGAACTGCTTGAATGGAACCTGGCCTCCCCAGACGCTCGTGTACATCGTCGGATCGTCGATGGTGAACTCGTAAAGGATGGTGTCCGCGGCCACGCGCGTGAAGCGCTCGATCAACTTCCGGTCTTTCGAGGGAGCGACGCCGCGGAACCTGTGATCCGGATTGAGGTTGGTGGTCTCGACCACGAGCGTGTTTCCGTCCCATCGGCCCCACGAGTCACCGAACCACGGACGGATGTCTTCCGGTAGCGATGTGGGCTCGCCGAGCCGGATGATGCGTACGTCGTGAACCATCTCCGTGACGATCATCACGTGATCGGCGTTCTGCACGATCGTGTAGTTGTTGTTGTACCAGTAGTTGGGAAGCATCGGCGGGCCGGCACTGGAGTCGAACGATACGAGGCAGCGTTCGCCGAGGGGTCGGAGCTCCGGATGGTCTGATGGACCGAACTGGCTCCTGAACGCCTTGTGCTCCTCAACCCGTCGCCGTCCCTCCGGCGTCAGCTCCGGCACGCGTCCGTTAGGCGGATGCGTGACGAGCGAGCTCCTGGGCTCACCGTTCACAATGGCCACCCGCTCACCGGGCTCTCTGTAGACCTCGTTGTAGCATCCGGTAGCCGAATCGATGCATTCCGGATCAGTACCACCCGCCGGAGGCGGCGGGCGGTTCGGGTCGCTCGGCGCGTTCCCTTGGGCGACGATTTCCGCCTGCCCCTCCTCGATGTCGGCAACCTCTTCCCACGTAAGAACGGGGCCCAGGCTCGCAGGGCGTTGGAAGGGGGTAAGCGTCGCGTTGGTCCAGTTGCCTTGCAGGTCCGGATGACCATGCGGCGTCCTGGATACTTCCCACAATTCGGCGTCAGAGGCATGAGTCTGCGCAGCCGCGGGGCCAGACAGCGCCACGGCAGACGATGACAGCGCTATCGCCGCGCTGGCGAGGAACGTGAGCGAGCGCGAGGTCCGAAGCCTCTCGTTCATCGTGGATGCTCTCAACTGACGGGCGTTCTCCAACGGTGTCTGTACACGAAGTCAGCCGCAAACTCCACCCAGTTTCCGACCCTACTCCACAACCTGCATCACCCCTGCATTGTCTGCAAGTGGTAGGGGCGGGTACAGAGGAACTTCTAGTCGTCGGGCACCGTGATCCTGGAGAGGATTCAGCGGCTCTGATCGCCCCGCTGTGGGAGCCAGGGTGACGGGTGAAGGGTCCGTACCGACGCGTGGGAGAGCACGCCAGCGGTCTATGCAAACGGGTTGTCGCAGGTCCCGTAACTGCAAGGAAAGCAGGGGGTTATGGTCATGATAGGCGGAGCCATCGATTGCGCAGTGAATCCCTTGACAAGGCCGTGACGCTGTGACCACATCCAGGCGAAGGCGCTGCTAGCCTGGCAAAGGAACCTGGAGCACGGCCTTCGCCGACGCCGAAGCGGAGGCGAGCATGCGGCTGACACGGATCCGAAGCGGTTGTTTCGAGCTGAACCCGAGGGAGGCAACATGTTGAGGCGATTCATCTTTTCGTTGAGTGCCGTGACGTTCTTGGCTGCAAGCGCTCTGGCGTGGCATTCCTCCACCTCGATTGCTTGGGGACAGTACTCCCCGGTGGTCGGCAACTCGCCGGCGAGCATGCGGTCGGGGTTCGAGGGACGGTGCGCCACCTGCCACGACAACACCGCCGCCGGCAACCGAGCGCCAAGTCGGGAAGCCATGGCGGCGATGACAGCCGAGCGAGTGCTCGAGTCGATCACCACGGGATCGATGGCTATCTATGTCGAAGGGTGGAACGAGGAGAACCTGCTCGCTTTGGCCGAGCTGGCGGCGGCCAAACCCTTCGGCGACGCCGCCGACCGCACCGCCGCGGCGATGAGCAACCCTTGCACCAGCCCGTTGACCCTGCACGACCCGTTCAGCCGGCCGCGATGGAACGGCTGGACCCCCGATCCTGGTAAGTCCCACCGGTTCCAGCCGGCGGAAGCGGGCGGACTTACCGGAGCACAGGTGTCGCAGCTGAAGCTGAAGTGGGCGTTCGCGATTCCGGATGCGGCTTCCGCATCCTGGGCGCAGCCGACGGTCGTGGGCGGGGCGCTGTTCATAGGCAGTGACAACAAATTCGTCTACGCGCTCGACGCCAAGACGGGCTGCGTGCACTGGTCCTACGAGGCAAGAGGACAGGTGCGCACCGCGGTCAGTGTGAGCGAGGTGACCGATGTACCCGAAGTCCGCTACATAGCCATGTTCGGGGACTACAGGGGTTACGTCACCGGCGTCAACGCCGAAACCGGCGAGGAGCTCTGGGTCATGCGTCCGGACGAGCATGCGGCAGCCAAGATCACCGGCACACCGGTGCTCGATCCCTCGGCCGGAGGTCATCTGTACGTCGGGGTCGCATCCTGGGAGGAGCTCCCGAGCGGAGATCTGTTGTACGAGTGCTGCCAGTTCCAGGGCAGCGTCGTCGCAGTGGATGTGAGCACGGGGCAGACGGCCTGGAAGACATACTCGATGTCCGAGCGTCCTCGCCCATTGCGCAAGAACTCGGCCGGCACACAGATGTACGGGCCCGCCGGTGCCTCCGTATGGAACGCACCGACGCTCGATATCGATCACCGCACTCTCTACGCGGCCGCCGGCAACTGCTACATGACCGAGTTCTTCGAGCAACACGTCGGGTTCGACGACGGCACTTGCGCCGCCGTCACGGCGTACGACATGGATACCGGCGAACGCCTGTGGTGGAGGCAGCTGGTGGCTCTCGAGAGATTCGGCGGCGGCTGTGGGCGACAACCGGAGGAGCGGCGAATCAACTGTCCCGGCCTCGTCACCGGCAGTAACGACGATGCCTCGGGCTCGCCCGTACTGCACACGCTCGAGGACGGTCGCCGAATTCTGATTCAAGGACAGGAGAGCGGCCGCATCACCGCCATGGATCCCGACAACCAGGGTGAGATCCTGTGGGTGGCGCAGGCCGGCAACGAGCTGGCGATGCCGAGTGCCGGATTCGGGGGCGCGTTCGACGGCGAGTACTACCTGAAGCCGTTCCCGCTCGAAGACGGCAGGGGCGGCCTCGCGGCGCTGCGGGCCGAGGACGGCTCGCGTGCCTGGTACACGGAGGTGCCGAAGCCGAGCGACTGTGAGGATCCCGAATCGGGGCAGACGTGCCATTCGGGTCACTGGGCGCCCGCCACCGCCATACCCGGCGCGGTCCTCGCCGGCTCGCGCGACGGCGTGATGCGCGCCTTCTCGACCGAAGACGGCAGCGTGATGTGGGAGTTCGCCACGCAGCGGGATTTCGAGACCATCAACGGCGTGAAGGGCTTCGGCGGCGGCTTCGGCGGCGCGGCGCCCTCGATCGTCGACGGCATGATGTACGTCGGCTCCGGCTACGCGATTCTGCGCGGTTCCCCCGGGAACGTATTGCTGGCGTTCGGCTTGGAGTAAGGCATGGGTAGGGCCGAAGATACGATCAGACGGCTCGTGGGTTGCTGCAAACCTTCGGCCTTAGTGCCGAACTGGCACGGGCTACAGATGCCCTGGTCCTACTGGGACAGCGTCTCGTCCGTGCTGGAGGCTCTTCGCCGGGCGAGGCTCCGAACGAGGAGCTGCTCGCGGGCGGCTCGATGCGCCTCGTCGATGGCTGAGTCCGTGTGGGTGGAGGCAGCGGCATCGGAGTTGGCGATGGAAATCCGACCGAATCGCCGACTTCCGACCACGCATGGCCGATCGTCGGGGGCGAACAGCGCCCACTCGATCGGATCGTCCAGGGTGTTGTAGCTATAGGCATAACCGTGCGGCCAGCGGTTCACGGTGATCGCTTCGATGTCGCGGGCCGGGTCGAAACCCCCGCCCTCGAGCATTCGACCGAGCTGGTCGCGGATGTTGCGCTCGAAGGTCTCGAAGGTGGTGGCCAACAGATCCTCTCGCCCGATGCGATGTTGCTCCTTCTTCGGGTGTCCAGGAGCGCAGGGCGTCCTGGACATGTGCAGGATCATCGGGTCGTCAGCCGATCTGGAGGGTTCGTAGTCACCGAACGGAATGGAGCGGCCCAGGCTGACGCCGCTGTGGTACATCCCCGGAGCGGTCACCCGTGAGATGCCCAGCTTCTTGAAGGCCGTCCAATCTCGGGTGAGAACGTTGGTGGAGACGAGCGGCATCTTGACGCCATACTTGAGCGCCACCTTCTGCTCGTCGGACATCTCCGGGCACAGGTGCGGGATGATCCCGTTGTAGCACCCCATCACAACGTGCGCCGCGCGAACCTTCTCGGCCTTGCCGCCGCGCACATAGGTGATCTCGACCTCGCGAGCCGCGTCGGGGTCGCCCAGGTGCCGGACAGATACGGCCATGCTGTTGAGGCGGATCCGGGCGTCGGAGCCCTCGCGGTCGATGCGGTCGTACCTGAGGCGCGAGGTCATCGAGTCGCCCAGCGAGGTGCCCGGAAGGGCGTCCGGGATCATGGCACGAACCAGCAGCCGCGCCACCGTCGCGTTGCCGTCGGGAAAGTGGATGTCCGGTTTGTCGTCGAACTCGTCCTCGCGACCGTGTTGGCCGCCGCCGATGTGGGCGAGGGGGCCCACGGGTGAGAGGGGCTCGAGGTTCATTCCTTGGAAGCCGGGATAGCCCTGCACCCATCCATAGAGCGCCGGATGGCCGTCGATGCCCACACAGAAGCTGCCCTTCGGGCGGTCATTGAAGAACGGGATCACGTCGGGGTGAGCCTTGACGAGGTCGAGGAGGAAGTCCCGATAGCTCATCCGCGCCAGGCGATCCTTCTTGTCCGCATCCGACAGTCCGGGCATATAGTCCGGGTTCGCACCGTCGTCGTAGAGCCGCGCGATATCTCGCTGCGCCTCGGCAGACATCGGCGTCTGGGCGAGCCAATCGGCCCATCCACCGGATTGCCCGCCGCGTCCCATCACCAGCCGGTCCTCGCCGAACACCTCTTTGCCGAAGAACGTGGCGCTACCGAGGCCCAGCGATCCGTAGAACCTCCGACCCGCGGCGCTGGTGGCAGTCGCACTGTCGATGTCGATGCCGATCGCAGCAAGGAGCGTCCTGCAGACGGCGCTGTAGTGGCCCACGGACTCCAGATACGACGTGCCACCGGGCAGCATCAGCGTGCGGCCTCGATAGGTCATCTCGTTGCGCTTGGCATGGCCGCCGAAGTCATCGTGGTTGTCGAGTACCAGCACCCGTGCGCCGCGGCCCGCCGAGGTCAGGAAGAAATAGGCCGCCGAGAGCCCGCTCAGCCCGCCTCCGACCACCACCATGTCGTAGCTCTCACGCGTGTCGGTGACATCGCTCCAGCTGTTGCCATCGCGGAGCGCATGGCCGGCCTCGAACGAACCGGGATGACTGCCGCGCATTCCAGTCAGGGCCGGCGGATAGTACTCCTGCCCCAGGGACGGGTAGGGCGTACCCTCACGCGCCGAAAGCCAGCCAGGCGCGATGAGCGACCCGCCGATTGCAACCCCGACACCGTTGATGAAATCGCGCCGGTTGATATCCCGGTGCATCCCGAGATCACGGTCCCCACTCCTGGACATAACTCCTCCAATTCTCTAACGCGGCAAATGCGCGGTGCACCGGCTTTTCTCGAGCCCGACCCATGTGCAGATCGCCTGCAGCCTCCGCTGCTCCAGGGCCAATGTCAACTAGCCGGAATACCATTCCAAACCGAACACTGGATCTCATGTGCTCTGGCGATAGGTTTCAGCCACTCACCCAACCCTCTTTGGTAGCGGTGCCGTGGTTAGACATCGACCTGGCGAAGGCGATCGAGCCGTAGCCGGTGGTGATGGTCGAAGAGCCGACGATACGCGAAGAACACCACGCCGAAGGCGCCCAGGGCGGCCGCCGAGGCGATCATGAACATGATGACGATCTGGTAACGGACCGCGTCGCCGGGTTCGGCGCCAGCGAGGATCTGGCCGGTCATCATTCCGGGCAGGCTAACGACGCCCATCACCATCATCGAGTTGATCGTGGGAATCAGCCCGACCCGCATGGCATCGCGGATGTGCTCGTGTGCCGCCTCCCAGCGGCTGCCGCCGAGCGCCAGCGTTGCTTCGACGGCGTCGTGTCGCTGCACCAACGACTCGACAAAGCGGTCGAGCGACAGGGAGATGCTGTTGAGCGTGTTTCCCAGCACCATACCGAGGAGCGGGATGAGGTACTGGGGCTCAAACCACGGCTCGACCCGAACGATCCCCAGCAGAGCCAGCCCGGTGACGAAGAACGAAGAGCCGCTCACCGAGACGAGGCTGCTCCAGTAGATGCCGGCGAAGCGTCGCCGGGTACGGTTTACCGCCGCCACACCGGCCATGGCGGCCATTGCCACCGCGAGTGCCAGCACGGTCAAGGGGTCTTCCAACGTAAAGACCCACTCCAGCACCAGGCCGACGAGAAGTAGCTGGACGCTCATGCGCAGCGACGCGACGAGCAGACGGCGGCCGAGACCGAGGCTCAGCGCCGCCGACAGCGCCAGGTTGGCGACGATGAGAAGCCCGGCGATCGCCGTCTGCCCGTATCCGATCTGCAAGTAGCCGTTCACGAGGCGGACCGCTCGGTACCGGTCAATGTCAGCGTCCGGCCGGCGACGCGGCGCACCTGATCGGCGTTGTGGCTGGTCCACACGCTCGCCCGATTCGGCCCGTCACACACCCAGCGTTTCAGCAGCTTCTCGACCTGCCGGGTAGCGGTGGCATCCATCGAGGCGGTCGGCTCGTCGAGGAGCAGCACCGAGGGCTCCACGCTGAGCGCACGGATCAGCGCGACGATCTCGGCCTCGCCGCCCGAGAGCTGCGCCGTGGCCTTTCCCAGGAATGCCTCGTCACGCTCGAAGACCGCGAGCCGGCGCAACCCGTGGGAGCGGTCGTAGCCGCGCGAGCGATGGGCCGCGAGACGAAAAACGGCACGCAGGTTGTCCTCGACGGTTCCTTCCCAGAGCGCCGGCCGCTGGTGAAGGTAGACGACGCGGGCACGGTAGCTGGGCATCTGCCACTCGTCGAGCGGCCTGTCGCTGACGGCGATTCGACCTTCGTTTGCTACATCGAGCCCGGCGAGGCAGCGCAGCAGCAACGACTTGCCGGCGCCGGTGGAGCCGAGGATCGCCAGATTCTCGCCGGCCTGCAGCTGCACGTCGACGCCGCGCCAGATCCAGGTGTCTCCGAGACGGCGGCCGAGACCCGTCGCACACAACAGCATCTCGCCCTATTCCCCAGCCTGTGACGGTAACTCGAGCCTGCTCGGAACCATCGGTCATGCTAACCCTCCTCTCCTCGGTTGTCGTCACGGCGAGGCACCAACCAGCTAGAAGTTGTCGGATGGCGCCACCTCGGCCACACTGTGATCCGAGTGGCGCTACTGAATCAGTCCAATCGGTGAATTGATCATGCCCAGGCGGCATTTCCCGTCCCGACTTCGCGCCACCGTCAAGCGCGCGGGCTTCGCGCTCATGCTCGCTGCGTCTCTCATCGGCGCGGGCGACGCTACGCGCGCCTGGGCGACGGTGGCTCAGGCGCCCCAGCGTCCCAACATGGTCGTTGTTCTGGTCGACGACATGCGCTGGGACGATTTCGGTGCCGGCGGTCACCCGTTCGTGCAGACGCCCAATATCGACCGCGTTGCCCGCGAGGGGGTTCGGTTTCTCAACGCGTTCACCACCACCCCGCTTTGCTCGCCGAGCCGCGCGTCGTTCCTGACCGGACTCTACGCCCACACGCACGGGATCACCGACAATCTGGCGCGCGACGAGGCCACCCACCGGTTGCCAACGTTCCCGCGAGCCCTGCAGGCGAGTGGCTACGAGACTGCGTTCATCGGCAAGTGGCACATGGGCAACGATGACAGCCCTCGTCCCGGCTTCGATCGCTGGGTGGCAATGCGCGGTCAGGGTGAGGCCGTGGATCCGCTGCTCAACATCGACGGTACCCGGACGCCGTCCGAAGGCTATGTAACCGACGTGCTCACAGAGCACGCGCTCGAGTTTATCGAGCGACCTCGCGACGCTCCTTTTCTCCTCTACCTCTCACACAAAGCAATGCACCCAAACGTGGTGCAGCGCGACGACGGCAGCACTGGCGCCGTCGCCGGCCAACCGAGCGGCTTCATAGCGGCGGAGCGACATCGGGGACGCTATGCCGCCGCGACGATCTCACGGCGTCTGAACGCCCTCCGACCCATCGTCGGCCAGCCGGCGCTTCAACGTCCGATCGAGGGCCTTTCAGCGCTGACGCCGGGGGGCGGCACCACCGACGCCACCATACGGCAGCGTCTGGAGATGCTCCTGAGCGTCGACGACAGTCTAGGGCGGATCCTGAACGCGCTGCAGGCACGTGCCGAGCTCGACAACACCGTAGTGGTGGTGGCGGGCGACCATGGTTATTTCTACGGCGAGCATGGCCTGGGAGGTGAGCGGCGCCTGGCCTATGAGGAGACGGCGCGAATCCCGTTGCTGGTTCGCTACCCGGCTCTCGCCACCGCCGGAGCCATGCCCGAGCAGCTGGTGCTCAGTATCGACTTGGCACCGACCCTCTTGGAAATCGGCGAATCGCAGCCCGCGCGCCCCCTGCATGGCCGCTCCCTGGTCCCGATCATGCGCGGCGAAGAGCCCGACTGGAGGCGATCGCTGCTCATTGAGTACTACACCGACACCGTCTTTCCGCGCATCGTCAGCATGGGGTACCGGGCTGTTCGCACCGAGCGCCACAAGTACATCCGGTATCTGGAGCTCGAGGGTATGGACGAGCTCTACGATCTCGAGGTCGACCCCCACGAGCTCACCAACCTGATCGACTCAGCCTCCCACGCGCGGATCCTCGAAAGCCTGCGCTCGGAGCTCGAAAGGCTGCTCGACGAAACCCCCTGACGGCGCGCCCCTCGTTCGCCGGGCCGCAGCCGCCAACGCGGGGCGATGGGGAGCATGACGTGCGAGAGATACTCGTGCCGACAGGCCCATTCGGTACCGGCGGAGCATGACTTACTGGTAGAGTCCGAGAGTCGGCGCACACCAGCCTCGGCAGACTCCCGATTGCCTATATCAAACGCGCCCGCGGGTGAAACGACAGGGGAGTGACATGAGAGTTCTATTGGTGACCGCGCTGACCCTGGCGCTGCCTACGGTGGCGCCGGCGGCGCTTGGCCAGCTTCCGAAGGACGCCGCCGAGGCGATGACGCTCTACGAGAGCGACCCCGACCGCTGGCTGGACGGCCCGGCGGAGTACCTGATCCTCGACGAGGAGCGCGACATCTGGGAGGAGCTACAGACCTCCGACCAGCGCGCCTCCTTCATCACCCGTTTCTGGGATCGTCGTGACATCGATCTGCGGGTGGAGGGAAACCCGTTCAAGGACGCATTCTACGAGCGCGTCGCCTACGCCAACCGTAGGTTCCGGGACACGCGGTTCCGCGGCTGGAGGTCCGACCGCGGCCGCATCGCGGTGACGCTCGGGGTGCCTGATGGCGAGCGGCCCATCCGCGCTGGCACTGCGCTCATCTGGACATATCTCACGATCGGCGCTCATGCCGAGGAGAAGGGCTTCAATAGCGTTAGCGGCCGAGTGGAGATCGCCTTCCAGTCGGACGAGCTCAGGCCCAACAACTACGCTATCGCCGGCTCGCTGGGCGCCGGGGTCTACCCCGCATACGTGCTCCGTGCGCTCGAATACAGCCGCCGAGCCGCGGTCGGTGAGGCAACCAGCCGCCCCGTCTCCTAGCAGCGATGACTGTCTGTAAACTCGAGCCATGATCAAGGAACCGGCGCGCCCAGCAGACAAGAGCAAGATCCGCGTCATCGCCTGCGGCATGATTGCCCGTGAAGTCATGGCGGTGAACGCGCAGTTGGGTTTTGACTATGTCGACCTGAAGTGCCTGCCGGCGGACTACCACTTCCATCCAGAGAAAATCGCCCCGGCCATGGATATCGCAATCCACAAGGCGCGTGCTGATGGGTATCAAGATGTATTCGTCGGCTACGCCGACTGCGGTACCTGCGGCGAGCTGGACAAAGTGTGCGAAAAGCATGGTGTGTCACGCATAGAAGGGCCGCATTGCTTTTCGTTCTACATGGGCAATCAAGCCTTCGAAGAAGCAGACGGCGCCTATCTGACGACCTTCTTCATCACAGATTTCTTGGCACGCAACTTCGATGCGTTCCTGAAGCGCCCGCTGGGTCTCGACCGGCATCCGGAACTACTGGAGATGTATTTCGGCAACTACACAAAGGCGCTCTACATCGCCCAAACCGATGATGCGCAATTGGACGAGCGCGCGCGCGGAGCGGCGGAATTTCTAGGCCTGGAGTATGAACGACGCTTTACCGGCTACGGAGATCTGGTCCCGGCGCTGGCAGAAATCGCGCGCCAGCAGCTTTCATCTGCCGAAGCTCGCGCCGGGTAGCCACGCGACGGGGGGGTACGGAGGTACCCGATGACTATCCCGACCTTCGCCCTCGAAGTTTGGATGCACGAGCACGAAGCACGTCCACTGCGCTACGACCTGTCCGGGAGCACCGGGCCGGTGTGGACGCTCTCCGAGCTCCTGGCCCTTGAGGATCTGACCCCCGACGCGATCGCCGCCGACCCGCTCACCTACGCGCCCGTTACCGGCTCGGGCGAGCTTCGCGAGGCCGTCGCCGAGCACACGGGCTCCGCCCCGGAGCACGTCCGAATCACTTCGGGCGCCGCGGAGGGTCTCGCGATGCTGGTTGCCGCCGGCGCCACGCCCGGCGGCAACGTCGTGTTCCCGAATCCGGGGTACCCGAGCTTCGGCGCGCTGCCGGCGATCTTCGACCAGGAGCCGCGTCCGTACCGGCTGAGCCGCAATGACTGCTTTCGGCTGGATCCACAGGCGGTAATCGACCTGATTGATGATCGCACGGGCCTGGTCCTCGTCAACACGCCACACAACCCTACGGGTGCCACCGTCGACGCGACCGCCATGCGTGCTATCCAGGAGGCTGCGGCGCAACGAGGCGTGGTGTTGGCGATCGATCAAGTACAGCACCCGATCGCGCATGCCGGAATCTCGGCGGCGGGTGCAGCCGTCGCCGGCGCCGTGCTGATCGGGGACATGTCCAAGGCCATGTCGCTGGCCGGCCTGCGGCTAGGCTGGATCGTCGACACCGATCGGGAGCGCCAGAAGAGCTACTTTGACCTTCGTGGCTTCTTCACGATTTCGTCGTCGCCGCTGTCAGAGCGCCTATCGGCGATCGCCCTCCGGCAGCGCCAACGAGTGCTGGCCCGCGCACAGTCGGTTGGCAGCCAGAATCTAGCCGTCCTGCGGGCGTTCTTCGACCGCCACGCCGATCGCTTCCATTGGGTCGAGCCCGCGGGCGGGCTCATTGCGTTTCCGTGGGTCATCAACGAACCCTCGGCGCGTCCACTTTGTGAGCGGCTAGCGGCTGAAGGGATCCTCTTGTCGCCTGGCGACTGTTTCGACCACCCGGAGCACTTCCGCGTCGCCTTCGGCGCCACCGAGCCCGAGCAGTTTACGCAGGCGCTCGCCGCAATCGAGAAGATCGTTGTGGCGGAGCCGGCACCAGCCTGAGCTCCGAGCGCCAGCGTCGCAAGAGCTGGTGCCGCCGGCCACTCTGGCGATAGGCTTCATCCTCTCACCTACCTCCGTGTGATCGCGCCATGGAACCCGGCACAAAACTAGGCTTGCTGCTAGTAACAGCGCTCGTCCCTTCCATGGGTGCGGTCGAAGCCCACGATTCCAGCGGCGCAGCCGAAGTCTACGATCTCGGCGGCATGTACACCTACCACTACCGGGACGGCCGCTATGCCGACTGGGGAGACTTCGAGCGGCACGGCGCACAGCTCGCCATCCAGGAGATCAACGCGTCAGGCATGCTGGGCGCCGACCGCGTACGGATGACCGACGAGAACACGATCGACTATCACTGCTGGCCGGAGAACGCAGCTCTCATGGCGGAGACGCTCATGAGGAAGGGAATCCTCGTTCTCACCGGTGCGGATTGCAGCGGCCCCGCGGTCGAGATCGCCAAGGTTGGAGAGAAATACCAGATCCCGGTCATCTCGTGCGGCGCCAACGCGTCGGTGCTGTCGTCGGCAGAAGAGTTCCCCTACTTCGTGCGCGTGGTCACTCCGAGCGAGCAATATGACCGCTACCTCATCGATGTCGCGGCGCACTTTGGCGTCCAGGAGATTGCGTACTTTCATACGACCGATGCCTGGGGACTGGGGGCCAAGAACGTCGTCCACCAGGCTACGCAGCGTGAAGGCATTCGCATCGCCCAAGAATACGGCTACCCGCGCGATACGCCGTACGCAACGATCAAAGCGCATGTGACGAGCGTGCGGCAGGCCGGCATCAGGCACATCGTCGACACCAGCCCTACGCCGGACACCGTGACGATGTTTCGTGCGCTGCATGAGCTCGGGATGAACCAACCGGGCTACTCTTTCTACGCCGCGGAGATGATCTCGGCAGACGAGGCGCCCGAAGCCGTTCTCGGAAGCCTGGGCTACTTCGCTCCCATGAACCGGCTCATCGAATCGCCGACGCTCTCACGGTTCAAGACGGCACTCGAGAAACGCCTCGGCAAAACCGTCGATCCCTCGTCGAAGGCGTTCTCCTATGGAGCGTTGAGCTACGACCACATGCTCGCGGTGGGCTACGCGATCCGCGACGTCAAGGCCGCTGGTGTCGATGTGAATGGCCATAACCTCATGCCGTATCTACGCCAGATGAGCTTTGCTGGAGCGACCGGACACGTGTCGCTCGTCCCCGGTACCAACGATCGCGCCAACTTGCCGATCCAGATCTTCAACAGCCATGGATACAAGGCAGACGGCGAGACCGTCGATTTCGTCTCGGTGGGCAGCGTTGACCCGAAGACGGGTCAGCTGACGATCGACGACGACGCCATTGTCTGGCCAGGCGGTGTCACGAGCGCACCAGAGCGAGGGAGGCCGGTGGGAGGCTCCCCGGGTGCGCGGCTTCCGGACTTGGGCCTACTCGGTGCGGAAGGCCTCGAGGGGACTCACCGATGAGGCTCGCCATGCGGGCACCGCGCTCGCACACAGGCATACGGCCAGGAGCACGACACTTGCCACCGTGGCAACGATCGGATCAAGGAATCGGCGCGGCTGCCTATCCGCCGCCGTACATCTTTCCGAGCAGCGGGCGTCCCGGCCGCGCCCCTTCGACGGTCTCCCCGTCGCGCACCACGAACGTGCCGTTGACGAGCACGTGCTCAACGCCCTCGGAGAACGACAGGTCTTCCTCGAAGGTGGCAGTGTCGATGATGTGGCCAGGCGCGAACACCGTGATGTCGGCGTCGGCGCCTACCTGCAGGCGTCCCTTACGCGCCATCATCGGGGCAACCTTCTGCAGACGTTGTGCCGGCATCAGCGAGATCTTGGCGACGGCCTCGATCAACGGCATGAGCTCGAGCTCGCGCACGTAGTAGCCGAGGAAGCGCGAGAAGGTTCCGGCGCTGCGCGGGTGAGCTCCGGGCGCGTACGGCAAGCCGTCCGAAGCTACCATGACGAACGGCGTGCGCAGGGCCAGCTCGATCCACTCCGGTTTCATCAGGTGGTCGATCACGATGCCGCCCTCGACGCGGTACCTGTTGAAGGTTTCCTCGGTGAGGCGCTCGCCGGTGTCCTGCCACTGGAGGTCGCCGTAGCTGATGCCCAGAAGCTCCTGCCAACCCTCGTCGAAGAGAGCCGAGCTGATGTTGGCGGATCCGGCGGTGTACGGGTAGACCTCGGTGGTGACGTCGATGCCTTGCGCCTGGGCCGCGCCGATAATGTCGAGCACCGTCGCGATGTCGCCGAGGCCGCTGCTGTTGACGTGCACGATGTGCAGCGGTGCGCCAGTGACGGCGGCGTTGGTGAGGACCTCTTGGAAGGCCCCGACGTCCATGCTGCGAACATGGGTGTAAATGGGAACGTTCCACTCCGCGGCCATCTGGAAAACGCGGAAAATCTCGTCGTAGTCGGCGTCGGGGTAGTACTGGTGCGGCACACCGAGACCCAGGCCGCCGGCACGCAGCCCGCGTTCGAATCGATCGCGTAGTCCGCCGATCGCCTGGCGATCAATGGGGTCGTAGCCGGTGCGTCCCATCGCGCCCATGAGCTCGGCCACCTTTGCGGCGCTCGCTGACCCAGACGAGAGCATCTCGTCGAGCCGCGCGGTCTCGTTGGCTCTCGCGGGCATCGCCCAGACGCGATTGAAGCTGTGCGACACCGACGCGCCGAAATTCAGGATCGAGTCACCGCGGCGCTGGTTGAGGAAGCTCTCGACATCGCCCACGCCGCCTTCGAGCTCGAGCGCCGTGGTAACCCCGTCGCGCGCCTGGTAGACGTTGGCCTCGTTGCTCTGGCCGTGGGCGTGGAGGTCGACGAACCCGGGCGCCACAACCAGTCCACTGACGTCGACTACCACAGCACCCGTCAGCGGCCCCTCCGAGATCGCATCGATCCTGTCGCCGCGAATGCCGACGTTCCGCACCGCGTCGAGGCCGGTTTCCGGGTCGAGCACTCGGCCGCCCCTGAGCACGATGTCGAAGCGCTCTCCGGTCTGTGCCTGGATGGATGGCGCTAGCGTCACGATGGCGACGATGAGTAGGCAGAGGCCAGTTTGGCCCGCGGCTCGGCGTACGGCTCGTCTCATGGGCTCTCCTCCGGGGCTATTCAGGGCGGTCGCATGGCGGCGTTCAGGCCGACCCGAGGGCCGCACCATAGCAGACCGATCGCGTCCCAGACTCCGCTCGTGCGGGCGCCCATGCCAGCTGCGAATCTCGTTGGCTATCTGCGTCGGCCAATCGAAGGCGGACGACGGGGCGTCAAAATGCGTTCGAGCCATGCGGGCTGAGTCCCTGACACCCAAGGTCAGAACGAGATCCCTGGACCGCTCGGTGGGTCCCTGGACGGGGCAGCGTCGATCCATATAATGACGAACTGCGTAGTCAACATTGCGATCGGCTTTCTCCATTAACGTAGAGGAGATCCGCGCGACCACGATAGCGGCCCAACCATCTGGGGAGGTTCCACCGATGACACAGAGTGCGATTAACCGCCGGGCTTTCTTGGGCTCGTCCGCAGCAGCAGCGATGGCGGCCGGCTGTGGCGATTCGGGGGCCGCTAGCAGGCTGGCAGCAGCGCAGCAATCACGCAACCCGGTGGGGGTCGATGAGCTGCACCCTGCGTTCTCGGAAGCCGAGTACCAAGATCGCCTACGACGCGTGCGCGAGCGCATGGCGCAAGACAACATCGATCTGCTGTGGGTGATGTTGCCGGAGGGAATGTGCTACCTGCACGGCATGATCCTGAACTGGTACCAGGGCAACTCGCCGAAGGGCTGGCTGCCGCGCTCCGGGACTGCCGTACATGTAGACCACGACAAGCTGATTCACTTCGACAGCGGCGCCCATCAAGGCACGATGGACGCCATCACGGTGGTCAAGGACTTCCGTGTTCTGCAAGGCGGCATGGAGTTCGTCATCGCTGAGCTGCAGGCAGAAGGATGGCTCGGAGGCACGGTCGGCGTCGACCGGTGGAGTTACAGGCCCCCTCCGGTGCTCGCGGAGTCACTCGAGGCAGCCTTCACCAACGCTGGCTGTACGGTCGTCGATAGCAGCGATGTGATGCGCGACGTTCGACTCGTCAAGTCGCCCGAGGAGATCGCCGTCATGGATGACGCGGGGCGGATTTGCGACGCCGGCCATGAGGCCATCCGTGAAGCCCTGCACCCCGGGGTCACCGAGCTAGAGATGTACGGCGAGGCACTGCGGGGGATGTTTGCCGCAGGAGGGGGGACTCCGGCGTTGATCTGCGGAGTCAGAAACCCCAGAGGCTCGCATGCGTGCCCGTCCCGCAAGGTCCTCAAGCAAGGTGATGCACTGTTTGCCGACCTTTGCGGGGTTGCGCATCGCTATCATACCAACACTTCTCGAACCTACTGGCTGGGAGATCCGCCCGCCGAGGCGGTCGAGGCGTATGCGAAGAACGCCGGTTCTTTCGCGGTGATCAGCGAACACGGCCGCGCCGGCACCCCCATTGCGGAGGTCTGCGATGCGCTCAGGGAATACTACGACGGCGTTGGCCTGGACCCACGGGGCTTTGGCTACGATCTGGGCATAAGCTTCCCGCCGGACTGGGTCGGCCCCTTCGTCTGGTCGTTTGGTCGCCGCAACGACGGTGACACCTTCAGCACCATCGGCCTAGGCGACAACCCGGATGACTGGGTCTTCCAGGAACGGATGGTCACCAACTACGAGAGCCTCATGGGCCAGTCATTGATGCAGTCGTTCGTGTTCGAGCCAGAAGGGGCTCGCTTGCTCTCCAAGCTGCCGATCGAGATCTCGGTGGTGTGACGGTCGATCGCTGCCCCGAGCGAGACGATGTACCGATGTCCTTGACTGCTTTTCGTAGAGGCACTGGAGGGGCGCTTCTTCTGCTGTCCCTTGGCGTCGGCGCCGGCGGCGCCTGCACGGCGGGTCAACAGATCGTCCCGCGCGCCGACCTCGTCCTGCGTGGTGGCAACGTCATCACCGTGGACGCGCAGGGCAGCCTCCATGAGGCGGTAGCGATCGTCGGCAATCGTATCGCTGCCGTGGGCTCCAGTCGGGATATCGAGCCCTGGATCGGGGCGGCGACCGAGGTCATCGAGCTCGACGGCAAGAGCCTGCTGCCCGGCTTCATCGATGCTCACAACCACGTCGAGCACACGGCGCGCTCCGAGCACCTCATCCTGCGCGTACACAGCCCGCCGCTCGAATCCAGCGCCGACGTCCTCGACAAGGTCGCCGAGAGGGTGGCCGGGCTTCCCGCTGGCTCCTGGGTCCTCGGGCAAGGGACCTACGGACAGGAGATGCCCAGCAAGCAGGAGCTGGATCGTGTCGCGCCGGACCATCCGGTGGTACTGCGCTGGAGCATGCACCGCCAGATCGCCAATCAAAAGGCAATCGAGATGAGCGGCATCGACCTGGCCTTCCCGGATCCGCCCGGCGGCCGCATCGATCGTGGTCCAGACGGCCAGCCCACGGGGATCTTCCGGGAGTCCTTTGATGTGTTCCCGATGCCGCCGTTTGCCTCCGACGAGTTGCGCGAAGCCATTCGGGACACGCTCGCAGACGTGTGGATGAAAAACGGGGTGACGACCGTCTACGCCCTGCCGGCGACGACGGGAGGAGTCCGTGCCTACCAGCAGCTGCGCGAGGAGGGAGAGCTACCGGTACGGATACATCTGAACTTCACGGCCGCGCCCGGGCACCAGCCGTTTGGTGACATGGCAACCATCCTGGCCCT
Source organism: Acidobacteriota bacterium (assembly GCA_965205505.1). Taxonomy (GTDB): domain Bacteria; phylum Acidobacteriota; class UBA890; order UBA890; family WLXD01; genus DASCOT01. Next base: position 241,921 of record CBDBHB010000007.1, on the reverse strand, counting down.
CGGAGTCCGTTCGGGCATGGGAGACGACTGGCTGCGTGTCGGTGCGATCAAGATGTTCGTCGACGGCGATGGCGAGGCGTCGGCGACCTACGGTCGCGAACGGGAGGGGATCCCGAATTTCGGGCTGACGAGGACGATCGCGCAGCTCAACAGCGACGTTGCCGCAGCGCACGAGGCCGGCTGGCAGCTCTGGGTCCACGCGATCGGCGACAAGGCGCAGGATCTGGCACTTGATGCGTTGGAGGCGGCGCTCATCGCGCGGCCGGATCGGGACCACCGTCACCGCATCGAGCACCTGGGCAACTATATGGCGGGCCAGGCGGGCGAAGCCGCTCTCACCCGTGCACGCGAGCTTGGTGTCGTCGCCGTCCCCACCGCCTCGTTCATGTGGGGTAGCCGACCGCGTCGTGCCGACTCACCATCGGAGAACATCCGCTACCCGTTCGCCAAGCTGCTGGAGATGGGCTTCCGGCCGCCGGGCAACGCCGACTCGGCAGGTACTCAGACCTTCTCGATCAACCCCCTCTTCAGCCTCACTCGAGAGGTGCTTCGTACCAACCGCGATGGCGAGCCGATCGACCCCGAACAGGCGATCTCACCGCTGGATGCGATCCGCATGCACACGATCTGGGCTGCCCGGGCCGGATTCGAAGACGAGATCAAGGGCTCGATCGAGCCAGGCAAACTGGCGGATCTCGTGGTCTTGACGGAGGATCCGCTTACCGCGCCCGAACGCCTCATGGAGATGCGCGTCGAGGTCACCATCATCGATGGAGTTGTCCGCTACCGACGAGCGGAGTAGATCCTGGCCTCGACGGTACCGAGCACGCGACACGACGCTAGACTACGATGCTGCCATCAAGGCGCTGCGCCTCGTAGCCCATCCACAGCTTCTTCCTCCTGGAGGAAACCCATGAAGCATGTTTATCGTACCGTCGCCGCGGCACTTTTCCTCATCCTGGCCACTAGCGGACCAGCCATTGGCCAGGAGCTGACGTCCTCCGAGGAGGCCCTCCTCGAGACGGAGGCGCAGGGCCATGTCGAGCGCTACTACAACTTCTACTACGAGAGAAATCCGCAGGCGCTATCGACGGAGATCTTCAGCTCGCCGTGGATCACGATAGGCGGGAACGGAATGAGCATCCACACGCAGGAAGAAAATCTGGCGTATTTCGAGGCGGCGATCGCTGGACTGGTCGCACGAGACTGGAACCGATCGGTCTTCACGACCAAGAACGTCTGTGTCCTCACTGCGGGTTCGGCGATTGTCAGCGGCACGAATACCCGCAGGCGCACGGACGGCAGCCCCATGTCCGTCGGTGGAGTGACTTACATCCTCGGGAAGGACGATGAAGGCTGGCGCATCATCTCGTACTCGGGCCACTCGCCAGACAAGGTCGTACGCTGCCCGGTCGAGTAAATCTCGATGTGAGCCGCGGTCGCCGGCGGGCGGGCTGCTGAAACCTTCGGCCCTAGTGCCGATGCCGAACTGGCACGCGCCGCGCACATGCTAGCCGGGCAGCATCTCGTCCGTACTGTAGGTTGTCCGGCGGGCGCGGCTTCGAACGAGGAGTTGCTCGCGGGCAGCTCGATGCGCCTCGTCGATGGCCGAGTCGGTGTGGGTGGAGGCAGCGGCATCGGAGTTGGCGATGGAAATTCGACCGAATCGCCGCCTGCCGACCACGCACGGCCGATCGTCGGGGGTAAACAGCGCCCGCTCGCTCGGATCGTCCAGGGTGTTGTAGCTATCGTCCACGATGAGGTTACCATCGCCTCCTCCTCTCTCCTTGCCTCCACTTCGCAAGACCCTGTCGCCAGACCCACCGCACTTTCACCACGGCCTGCTAGTCGAGTACCGGGTTCCATGGGTCGGACTCGAGAAAGCCGGCGTTCCACGCAGTTTCCCGCGTTAGAGAATCGGAGGGGCTATGTCCAAGAATGGGGATCGTAATCTCGGGATGCACCGGGACATCACCCGACGCGACCTCGTCAATGGCGTGGGGGTTGCAATCGGCGGGTCGCTCATCGCACCTGGCTGGCTGTCGGCGCGCGAGGGCGCGCCCTATGCGCCCCGGGCGCAGGAATACTATCCACCGGCCCTGACTGGAATGCGCGGCAGTCACCCCGGTTCGTTCGAGGTCGCCCATGCACTCCGCGATGGCACCACCTGGACCGATGTCGCCGACACGGGCGAGAGCTACGACATGGTGGTGGTCGGAGGGGGGCTGAGCGGGCTGTCGGCGGCCTATTTCTTCCTGACCTCGGCAGGCCGCGGGGCACGGGTGCTGGTGCTCGACAACCACGATGATTTCGGCGGCCATGCCAAGCGCAACGAGATGACCTATCGAGGCCACACGCTGATGCTGCCCGGCGGCACGTCGTACATGGAGTCCGTGGATCACTACAGTCCCGTCTGCAGGACGCTCCTTGCTGCGATCGGCATCGAGGAACGACGCAGCATACGCGCGCAACCCCCTGTCGCCAGACCCACCGCACTTTCACCACGGCCTGCTAGGCCACTACGGCATTATTGAGCCGCTCGGCGCGGGCGGCATGGTGAGGTGTGAATGTATCTGTCCTCCTACGATGTGCCGCCGACACAATCACTCCAGTTCGAGATCGGTAACAGCGCCGAGGTCGGCGCTGGAAACCAGCCGCGCGTACTTGGCGAGAACGCCGCGCGAATAACGGGGAGCCGGCGGCTCCCAGGCGGTGCGGCGGCGCCGCAGCTCCTCCTCGTCGACCTCCAGTTGGAGCTTCCGCGCCGGCGCATCGATCGTGACCGTGTCGCCTTCGTGCACCAGCGCGATCGGCCCGCCGACGGCTGCCTCCGGCACGACGTGGCCGACCACCATGCCATAGGTGCCACCGCTGAATCGTCCATCCGTGATGAGCCCGACCGAATCTCCGAGCCCGGCACCGATGAGGGCGCTCGTTGGAGCCAGCATCTCGCGCATGCCGGGTCCACCGCGGGGGCCTTCGTAGCGAACCACGACGATGTCGCCAGCGCCGATCTCACCGGCGAGGATCGCGCTCAAGCTGTCCTCCTCGCAATCGAACACCCGGGCCGGACCCGATAAGCGCGGGTTCTTGACGCCCGAGAGCTTCGCCACGCTGCCGCCCGGCGCCAGGTTGCCACGAAGGATCGCCAGGTGGCCGGTCGGGTAAAGGGGTTGGCCCCACGGTCGGATCACGTCCTGGTTGGAGGGTGGCACCGGCGGGACCTCTGCCAGACTCTCGGCGATGGTTGCACCCGTCACCGTGCGGCAGTCTCCATCGAGGACACCGTGCTCGAGCAGCACCTTCATGACCTGAGGCACGCCGCCGGCACGATGGAAGTCGACCGTCACATACCGACCACTGGGCTTCAGGTCGCACAGGACGGGCACCCGAGCACCGACCAGCTCGAAGTCGTCGAGGCTGAGCTCCACGCCCGTCGAATGAGCGATGGCGGGCAGGTGCAGCACCGCGTTCGTCGAACCCCCGATCGCTATGGTGACGGCCACGGCGTTCAGGAGCGCCTGGCGCGTCACGATGTCTCGCGGCAGCCGATCGGCTGCGATGCAGTCGGCGAGGACGCGAGCCGACTCGGCCGCGCTCTCGGCCTTCTCCGCGTCCTCCGTGGCCATGGTGGACGAGTACGGGAGGCTCATCCCCATCGCCTCGATGGCGCTCGACATGGTGTTGGCTGTGAACATCCCACCACACGAGCCTGCGCCGGGGCAGGCGTTGCGCTCGATCGCCGCGAGTTCCTCGTCCGTTATTCTGCCGGCGGCGTGCTCTCCAACCGCCTCGAACGCGCTTACCACCGTCAGGTCGCGGCCTGCGTGGTGACCTGGCTTGATGGTGCCTCCGTAGACGAACACCGCGGGAATGTTCAGGTGCCCGATGGCCATCATGGCACCGGGCATGTTCTTGTCACACCCGCCCAGGGCGAGAACGCCGTCGAAGCTCTGGCCGTTGCATACGGTCTCGATGGAATCGGCGATGACCTCGCGCGAAACCAGCGAGTATTTCATCCCCTCGGTGCCCATCGAGATGCCGTCGGCCACGGTGATCGTCCCGAACTCGAGAGCGCGAGCGCCCGCCTCGTGTAGCGCGCTCCGAGCGCGCTCCGAGAGCGCGCCGAGGCCTATGTTGCACGGCGTCAGGTTCGAGTGGGCGTTCGCGATACCGACGATCGGCTTGTCGAAGTCCTCGTCCTCGAATCCGACCGCGCGGAGCATCGCCCGGTTGGGAGCGCGCTGCACGCCTTCCGTCACTTCACTGCTACGGCGCTTCCTCAATGTCACCTCAGCTCAAGCTGCAAAAGTCGTTTGTCCGCGGGGCTCGCCGATGGCGCGGATGTGCTCGAAGCACTGTGGCAGATAGTAGGCGATCATGCAGTGCTCGATGGGGTCGTTGTCGGTATCGGTGACCGTCAGGCCGGTCCTCGCATTGCGCACGGGCGAGATCGAAGGTTGCCAGGTGGTTCGCGAGACTCGGCTAAGCGCGCTACGGGTCCGCCGGCACGAGCCGCTTCAGCTCGTCGAACCAGTTGGTGATCAACGTCACATGGTCGCTGTCGTTCTGGCGTTGACTCCTGCCAGGGAACATCACGAAACGCTGGCCGTCGACGGTAACGTCGTAGTCCGGGTAAACGAACCCGGTGTCGATCATTCCGTATACCCCACCACGGAAACTCCCCTCGAAGAGTTGCTCGGTTGTACCGTAGCCAAAGGAATCACCTTCCGTCTCCACAGCAACCACCATGATCCCTGTGTAGGTTCGGTAGAAAAGCTCACGCCCATCGCCTGACCACCTGGGTTGGCTGCCGCCGCCAATGGAGACTTGGTGCCTCCCAGGCCCAGGAGGAAAGGACTGGACATAGACTTCAGGCCTTCCTGATTCGAAGGATGCGTATGCGATCCAGCGACCATTCGGCGAGAATGCCAACCAGGTATCTAAGGCAGCGCTGTTGGCGATGACTCGAGGTTCCGCATCCCCCTCAAGCGGCAACACCCACAAGTCGTAGTTGGTCCCTAGGCCTGCTTCAGCGTAGGCCAGCAAGCCGCCGTCCGCAGACCATGACTCTGGGAACTGTGCACGGTCGCTCTCTGTCAGCCGCGCGACGGTGCCTGAGCCGTCGGCACGAGTCCGATACATGTTCGGCGGGCCGTCGCGGTCCGAGGAGAATGCGAGAAACTGCCCGTCTGGCGACCAGACAGGATTCGTGTCGCGGGCTGCATCGGACGTCAGCCGGGTCGGTGCACCCCGTTCCAGGTCATAGATCCACACATCTTCGTTGTCGTTCCGCGAGGCCTGCACGGCCAGTCGTGTGCCGTCCGGAGACAACCGAAGAGTACTGTAGACGCCAGGCTCGTCCTACAGCGGTGTCGTGTTGCCCTGCCGGTCGACCCATACGACGGGATACGTCTGCGAGCCGGCGGCCCCACCCAGATAGGCCAGTGTTCCTGTACTCGAGAAGTCGAACGCCGCGGCTTCCGAATCGAGAATGGTGGCAAGCCCCTGCACGACGGGTACCGCCGAACCCTTCACCTGCAGCTGTCCCAGGTCGAACGGGACGGCAAACAGGGTTCCCTGATCTTGATACACGAGATGGCGCGTCGGTGCGTATCGTCCCTGTCCACCCTGCTGCACGACACGTCGTGTTCTCGTCTCCAGATCCAGCACTTCGGTGGCCATCGAGTTGTCCAAGTCAACCGTCGTGAATAGCAGTGCATTGCCGTCCGGCAGCAGTTGCGGGAAAACGTGCGCGTTCTCCCCCTGATCGAGACGTGTCAGTGATTCTGGCTCTCCCCCGTCGGCCGACACACGGAACAGGCCACCGCCGATGGAGCCGAAGATGATCGTGTTGTCAGCCCCCCAGGTCCCGGTGGCGGGGACAACGTCGGAGGAAACGACAGTCTGGGGGGTGCTCCCGGTGACCGGCACTTTCTTCAGGTCAGAGCCATCGAAATAGCCGACCCACTGACCGTCTGGTGAGAAGAACGGTGAGTGTGGAGAGCCAGAAACCAGGCGAACGCCCCCCAGCTCATCGAATGAGCGGACGTAGAGCTCGGTTTCGGTTATCCCACTACCCAGTACGTAGGCGATCTGTGTGCCATCCGGCGATAGCACAACACCTAACGGCAAGAGACCATCGTCGGTGAGTCGCACCTCCAGGCGCATTGCTGCTTCGGGCGCGATCGGTAACTGGCGCATCGAGGTCGAGACGGCAAGGAACGTGGCTGCAACAGCCGCGACACCGAGGCCGACGGCCACGGGAGTTGGGAGGTAGCGCCACCAGGAGGGCCGCGTTGCCTCACCAGAGCCAGCTACGAGAGTGAGGCCGCCGTCTGGATCGGCGATGGTGTTGACGATCTCGATGCGGGCATCGGCGATGTCGTGAAGGCGTAGAGACGGATCTTTCTCCAAGCAGCGCCGCAGCACGTGCTGGATCATCGCCGGCGTGGGTTCTGGCACTGCGGCCCAGTCTGGCTCCTCTTTTAGGATCGATGCCAGTGTGTCGCTGACGGTCTTACCATCGAACGTCCTCTCGCCCGTCAGCATCTCGTACAGCACGCAGCCAAACGCCCATATGTCGGCACGCTTGTCGACTGGCTGACCACGCGCCTGCTCCGGGCTCATGTAGGGAGCCGTGCCCATGATCACGCCGGTGCCCGTGGTGGCCATCATCGTCGGCGAATGGCTCAGATCGGACGACGGTTCACTGCCTTCCGCTTCGTAGGCTTTGGCCAGCCCGAAGTCGAGCACCTTGACGGTGCCATCGGATGCGACCTGCACGTTGGCCGGCTTCAGGTCGCGATGGATGACACCAGCCTCGTGAGCAGCTTCCAGCGCCAATGCGATCCTGCGGGCGATCTCCAGCGCCTCATCAACCTCGATGTGACCGGAGGCTTCGATCCGCTCGGCGAGACTGTCGCCCTCGACCAACTCCATGGAGATGAAGCGCACACCATCCGATTCCTCGAAGCCGAAGATGGTGGCGATGTTGGGGTGGTTCAGCGAGGCGAGCAGCTTGGCTTCACGCTCGAACCGAGCCAGACGTCCGGCGTCGGTGGCGAAGTCCTCCGGCAGCACCTTGATCGCGACTTCGCGATCAAGCGTCGTGTCGCGTGCGCGGTAGACCTCGCCCATGCCGCCTGCACCGAGCGGGGCGATGATCTCGTAGTGGCCGAGCGTCTTGCCGATCATCAGGAGCCGCCCGTCGGCACGAGCCGGTTCAATTCCTCGAACCAGTCGAGAACCACGTTGAGTCGTGTGCTGGGTGCCGTGCCCCCAGTCTCATCACTACCAGCGGGCACCGTCACCAGGAACTTCTGGCCATCGGCGGTGACATCGAAGTGGGACAAGCCACGGATGACGATGTCCGAGACTTCGACAGGGTCGGATGCGGAAAACGACTCCAAATCCACTTCCGCAACGAGGATGCCTGGGCTTATGGGGGAGCTGTAGTAAATCTCCCTTCCATCCCGCGACCAGCGAGGGGAAAAGCCACCACGGGTACTCGTAGAGACCGGAAATGTCCGACCGCTCGATACCTCCCGCACGTACACCTCGAATTGCCCGGTCTCGTCCGAATGAAAGGCGAAGAAGCGACCGTCCGGCGAGAAACTGGGCCATTCCTCAAGGGCGGCGGTATCGACGAGCATTTCCGTATCACCTGTATCGAGAGCCAGTATCCCCACGTCGAAATTCGGGAGGACCCCGCTGACAAACAGCAGCATTTCATCGTTCGCCGAGATCGACGACGGCCACAACTCAGCCTCTGTATCCAACACGAGCTCGGCTTCGAGACTCCGGTCAGCCCGGCGCTTCCAGATGTCGCTATTGCCACCCCGATCCGACCCGAAGAAAACCCACTCTCCATCGTGCGACCAAACGGGCCCTCCGCTGTTGCCCTCCGTGGTCAGCAGCGCCTGGCTGCCCCCTCGTTCGATCTCGTAGATCCAGATGTCGAAGTCCCCATCATCTCCGTGGATTTGGAGCGCGATGCGCTGGTCATCCGGCGAGAGGGCCAAGAACTCAGACTGACGCGGCTCGAAGGGCAGCGGCTCGACTTGGCCGTCACGATCCACCCAGACGAGTTGGTAAGCGTTCGAAGCGCCGCCATCCCTCAGGTGATAGACGAGCATCCCGGTCTCGGAGAAGTCGAACGAGACCCCGCCTTGACCGTCGGCGGCGAGGTTCTCGACGACGGGTAGCGGCGAGCCGGTCGTCTCCAGGGTATCGAGGTCGAAGGGCACCGCGAACAACGCTCCGGCGTTTAAATACACCAGATGGCCCGTCGGCACGTATCGGCCGTAGGTGCCGCCCCGGTGCACGACCTGGCGCTCGCCGGTCTCGAGATCTACGACCTCGAGGTTGGCCCTGTCGAAGCCTTCGGTCTCGGCCGAAGTGAATAGCATGGCCTTTCCGCCGGGTAGGAACTGGGGCCAGCGGTGGCTGCGCTCGCCCTCGGAAAGCTCGGTGAGCGGTTCCGGCTCACCCTCGACAGCAGACACGAGAGACAGGCCGCTGGCGGGGTTTGGTGTGAAGACGATCGTATTGTCGGGTCCCCAATCCGCACCTCGACTCGCGTTCACCGGCGCGATCGACTGCGGGGTGCCTCCGGTTATGGACGCTTTTTTCAGCTCCGTCGGGGTGACGAACCCTACCCACTGCCCGTCGGGCGAGAAGAAGGGATGGTACGGCGCATCCAGGTTGTCTGCCGACGACGCGAGTGTCGTCCAGTCCTGCTGGTCGAGAGCGCGAAGGTACAGCGTGCTTCCACCCGTCGGGCCATTCTCGACGTAGGCAACGTGCCGTCCATCGGGCGATAGCACGACTGCGGAGCCGCCCTGGCTCCTGATCGTGTCGACGAGGGGGTCGAGCTGCAGGCGGATGGTGCTTCCGGGCTCGGGTTGCCTTGCCCACCAGCCGAGCAGTGCAGCAACGACCACGAGTAGAATCGCGACTGGAGCCGCCAGCTTCCAGGGGATGCCGCGAGCCGTTTCCACGGCGACCACCGGCTGGCCACCCAGGAGGAATGCCGTGCCCGACTCGACATCGGCTCGGAGCGCTTGCAAATCGATGACCAACTCGCCCGCCGTTTGGTAGCGCTTGTCTGGTTGTTTCGCGAGGCACTTCTTCAACATCCACTGCAACTGAGCGGGCAGGTCGGGGTTGATGTCGCCGAGCGGCTGAGGCTCCTCGTCGGCGATCCTGTGTAGGATGTCCAACATGCTCTTGCCGGCGAACGGCTGCCGACCGCTGACCATCTCGTAGAGCACGCAGCCAAAGGCGAACAGGTCGGCCCGATGGTCAATCTTGTCGGAACCTTCCACCTGCTCCGGGGCCATGTAGCCAGCGGTGCCCATCACCTGGCCGGCCACCGTGCCCATTATCGTGGGTGACTGCGTTGCACCGCCCGGTGAGCCTGCCCCCGCCACCTCGGTCAGCTTCGCCAGGCCGAAGTCCAGCACCTTGGCGTGACCTTCCTTGGTGACGAAGATGTTCTCCGGTTTCAGATCCCGGTGGATGATCCCGGCTGCGTGAGCGGCAGCCAGCGCCTCGGCGATCTCGGTAGCCAGGCCGAGCGCCTTCTTGAGCGGCAGCGCACCCTTCTCCAGCGGCTCCCGCAGCGTGTCACTCTCCAGGTACTCCTGCACCATGAAGTGGGTGTTGCCTTCGGTGCCGATATCGTGAACGACCGCGATGTGCGGATGGTTGAGCGCAGCGGCAGCACGGGCCTCCTGCTCGAAGCGGGCTAGGCGCTCGGGGTCAGAGGCGAACTCAGCGGGTAGCACCTTGATGGCCACCTTGCGGCCCAGGCGCGTGTCCTGCGCCAGGTACACCTCGCCCATGCCGCCTGCACCGAGCTGCTCGGTGATCTCGTAAGGGCCTAGTTTGGTGCCGGGTTCCATGGCGCTTATCAGGATGAGGGCGGGTGAGCGCGTGAAGCGTACCGCTGGGGCAGGCGAGGGTCCACGGGAGGCGCCGCCTCAGTCAGCAATGGCCTCCAGGATGTCGGCAACCACTTCCAGCATCGTTTCGTGGTTGCCTACCAGATAATTGAGGTAGAGCAAGCGCTTAACGATGACGTTGTGGAACTCTCGGCTCCCGAGGAGCTTGTCATAGTCGTGCTCGAATGCAGGCGCCGATATCGCCCGACCCTGGTCGCCAAGGTAGCTGGCCAAAGACGCTCGATTCCGCAAGTAGACTGATACTTCGTTGTTCCATTGCGCCGTCAGGTATCCCTCGGAGCGGCGGAGCCAATTCAACTGGACTCCCCATTGCGCTAGGCTGGCTCTCAGCGACTCATCGGTGATTATCCCGACGCTTCCCGATGTGGCCAACTCAGCGTAAACGCCGGCCGCCGGTTCAAAGAATTCAAGTAGAAATGCCCGGGCCAGGCCCTGATCGAATTCGGCCCGGTCGAAGTCGGACCGTCCATCCGCAACCAGCGAGAAAGCGATCGAGATCCCCAAAACGAGAATGGCGATCTCTCGTGCTGATCCTCGGATCAGTCTAAGGAACGGTTGCGCTGACGTGTCGTCTTGGTGGGGGGTGGGATCTGACAAGGCTGCGTGCTTCCGGTAGCGCTACCAGAGTGGAAAGTTGCATCTTAGAATGGCACAACAGAGCGCAGAATTGAGCAGCAAAACACAGACCGATGACACTAAATTGGCCCCAGGTCCTGTGACAGCCTTTAATGACGGGGCGAAATGATAAGACAGGGTATGCGGCCGCCGCTAAGACTGCGATCTTCAATGGACCCAATGACTCGACGAGGCGCTCCCATGCGAAACACCTTGGCTCTCACGGTGCTCCTGACTCTCGCGAGTCCGTTGTCGGGCTCGGCCCAGGTCGAGTCCATCGCCGAACCCTTCAAAGTCGGGACCTTCGAGATCGACGGGACCCCCGAGGTGGGGGTCGTCCTTCGCGACCGCTACATCGTGGCGCTCGATCGCGCCAACGCCGCACTGGAGCGCGACCCCGCGTATCCGCAGATCCCGCTCCCTGCCGATATGTTGGAGCTCATCGGGCGGTACGAGTATGGGATGAAGGCTCGCCTATACGAGCTGGTCGATCATGTGATCGCAGAGGACATGCTCACGGGAGATCGCCCGGACTACATCTATGATCTGGGCGAGGTGCGCACGCTTCCGCCCATTCTGTATCCGGGCAAGATCCTCAACGCGGCGGTGAATTTCTACAGCCACGTCAACGAGTCGGGGTCGGTCGAAGAGCGTGTAGAGGCACGTCGCCAGCGGCGTGAGAATCGCGGCGTGCCGTACCTCTTCATGAAGCCCAGCCGGGGCGCGGTCATCGGCAACGGCGACCCTATCGTCATCCCGTTTGGTCGGGACCGTATCGACTGGGAAGTCGAGCTCGGTGCGGTGATCGGCCGGACGGCCAAGTACGTTTCCGCCAACGACGCGGAGGCACACATCTTCGGCTACACGGTGACGCTCGATATCTCTGATCGCGGCGGTCGGCCACCGGGCGGTAACCCTCTCCGGTCCGACTGGTTCGTCGGCAAGGGCCACGACACGTTCGCCCCTCAGGGCCCCTGGATCGTGCCGAAGGAATTCTACGGGAATCCGATGGAGATCCTCCGACAGACGCTGAGCGTCGGAGATGAGCAGATGCAGGAGGCCACGGCAGGCGACATGATTCACACGCTGTGGGAGTTGGTCGAATATGCGTCCTCGATCGTCACGCTGTTCCCCGGCGACGTGATCAACAACGGAACGTCGGGGGGCACCGGTGTGGGCACCGCCGTTCGCGGAGAGCAGCGCTTTCTCCAACCTGGCGAGGTGATCGAGGCCACCATCGACGGGATCGGCACGCTGCGGATGCCGGTGGTGGGCGAAAGCGAGCCGACCGGGCTCACGGGCGCGCAGCTCACACCGGTTCGGGTATATCGGCCGGAGGGGCGCTGAGGCGGGAAACGAGGTCGGTCGCTACAGCCGAGCTCGCCGTTGAGTTACTGCCCCGGGAAGGAGGACGCCGGAACCCGCTGAGGCTAGCGATCCAGTGATCACGAATTCGGTTTGCCCTTCTTCTCATCGAACGTTGGCGCCGGGCTACGAGCGCTGGGCGGGGTACTGTCAAGGTGCTGCCGGACGACTTTGCCGCCGACGCTGCTAGCGCGAGAAGGTCAGGCCGAGCACGAACGTTCGCGTCAGGCCGGGCCGCACACCGGCCGGCCGGCGCGCCACGATGTAGGTGGTGGCAAGAGCGTTCTGCAGCGCGGCCTGCAGCCGCACGACCCGGCTCAGCCGATACCCAGCGGTCAGATCGACGACGGTGAAGGCATCGGTCCCGCGGCGCGGCGGGATCGGCCCCTGGCCGGCCTCCGTCCGCATTGCGCTGCCTGAGGTCACCGACGCGAACGTATCCCAGCGTGCTCCCTGGAGCCCGACAGACACATTGAGCTGATGCTCGGGCAAGTAGGGAAGCTCGTCGCCGACCTCGACATTCCCCCAGGGCTCGTAGTCGCTGTCGAAGCGGGTGCGGAACTCGCCCCGGGTCCATGTATACGAGAGTGCGAAGGGCACCCGCAGCCCCGAGCCGGCCGCCGCTAGGTAGTAGGAGGCCGATGCCTCTAGGCCCCAGACGCGGGCTGCGCCACCGTTGAACTGGTCGCCGGTCCCCTGGCCACCGCTCGATAGCGTGTCTGACCCGAGCAGGTTGTCGTAGTCGTTGAAGAAGCCCGTCACGCCCGCCTTTGCCCGGGTGCCGCGATGCCGGTACCCGAGCTCGTAGTTGATGCTGGTCTCGGGCCGGACCCCGTCGGCGGCCCCGGGCCCCGGCGGCGCGAAGCCCCGATGAACACCGAGGAACAGGCTGCTAACGTGTCCGATGCGGTAGTCGACACCTGCGCCGGGAAGCAGGGCATCGATCTGCGAGTGGCGAATCCGGGTCGGCGCTGTGCGATCCGGGTCGGCTCTCGAGTAGTCGGTTCGCGTCATGTCGATGGACTCGAAGCGCAGTCCCGGAGTGATCGCCCAGCGCCCCGTCGAGATCCGATCCTGTACGAAAAGGGCCCAGGCCCTGGCGTCGCCGATCCGGTTCGCCTGACTGCCAGGGGCGCCGACGCTGGTGAGCGTCTTCTGCCCACTGATCATCTGGTAGCCATCTTCGCTCTGGAACCGGTCCTCCTGGTCGGCGTGGTAGCGCACGCCGACCTCCAGCTGCTGGCAGGTGGCACCGCTGCCGAGGCGCAGGCCCAGGACGCTTTGGATCCCCTGCCCGTAGTATTCGCGGTTGTTGTGGCGCTGTTTCAGTGCATCGCGGGCGCTGTCGGCGCCGCGTATGATGGCGAACTCCTCGGCGTAGGTCAGTGGGCTCTCGAGCACGCTCGCGAGCCCGGCACCCTGAACGCTCTGCAGCTTGTACCAGTTGCGCTGAAAGTCGTTGCGGTAGGCAACCGTGGTCAGGTCGACGGTCGGGCTGAACATCCCGTAGTGGCGGAGCTGGAGCTGCCGGTGCTCGGTCTCGATCCGGTCGTGCTGCGAGCCGGCGTAGCGGCGCACCGGATTCGCCCGGAAGTCGGCGTCTGTCAGGCCGAGGTAGGTCTGGTTGCCGCGCTGCTGCACGTAACCGAGCTTGACCTCGATCTCGTGGAAGGAGTCGGTGCTACCGACCGTCCGGTACCGCAGCTTCCCCAGGTAGTCACCGAGGTGGAAACCGGCCTCGCCGCCGCCATCGATCTGCTTGAAGCCTTCGCTGCGGAGCTGGTAGGTCTCGAGCATCCAGCCCCAGTTGCGCGAACTGCTACCGACCGACAGGCGGCCCTTGGCGGTCGTGTGGCTGCCACCGCCCAGTTCGGCGCGCACGTTGAACGCATCGGGCACCGGCGTCGAGACGAGGTTCAGGGCGCCGCCGTTGGTCCGCGGCCCGAACTTGATCTGGCTCGAGCCCTTGCGCACCTCGACGGCCTCCATCCTGCCCGCGGTGAGGAAGTAGTAGGCGGAGGGTGCTGCATAGGGTGCGGGAGCGATCAGGGTCCCGTCCTCCATGAGCGTGATGCGGGAGGAACGCTCTGAGCCCGAACCCCGCAAGCCGATGTTGGGCCGCAGGCCGAAGCCCTCTTCTTCCTGGACGTTTACCCCGGGAACCGACCTCAGCATCCGGTGAATATCCCCGAACGCCGCCTGCGTGCGCAGCAATTCGGCGCCCTCGATCCGGCTTGCCGACCCCGGGATGAACTCGATGCCCTCGGCACTCCCCACGACCATGATGCGTTCGTCGATCCGCGGCTTGTGCTCCTCCTGCTTCTGCGCCGACGACTTCGCCCCGTCGTCGCCCGACTGCTGGGCATCTGCGGGTATGGCGAGCAGCGATACAAGGAGAAGAACGAGCGCCGGCGTGGCAGCAAAGGCTAGCGGACAGCGGCGAGGGCAGAACATGGTGCTCATGAGGGGCGAACAGCCCGGGGGTGGCACGAGATGCGCGGACCGATGTTGGCGGCGATATTGAGACCGCGTCTCAATATCAACTAACGCATCTTACTGGCTGGCTCGGTCGCGTCAAGCACCCGACGCCTACTGACGTCGGTCCCAGTAGTCGATCGGGCGGTCGTCGGCACGGAGCGCGTCCTGCTCCATCCACGGACGGGCACCGTAGGGTCGCTGCTCTGGCCAGACCTCGTCGAGCGTCTCGGCCTCGAACAGGATGCCTCCCTGCATAACGTAGCGGATGTCGGTGGTGTTGCGGATGTCGTCCAGGGGATTGGATCTCAGGACGAGTAGATCCGCCAGCTTGCCGACCTCGATCGAGCCGAGATCCTCCTGCACACCGAGAAAGTAGGCACCCTGCTGGCTGGCCAGCTTCAACGCCCCGAGCGGCCCCATCGCGGAGGCGGCCATCCACACTTCCCAGTGGGGCGCGATCCCGTGGCCCTGTCCGTGCGCGCCGATGGCGCCGTGTCCGCCGGCCTCGATGATGTCCTCCACCGCCTGCGCCAGGTACGGAAAGTTGTAGTCGGTGGCGGGACGCAGCGGTCGCCGGCGGGCGTGCGGCAGGATCGTCCGCCACGGCATCCAGCTCATCAGCTTCTCGTCCTCCCAGACGTTGCTCTCCGCATACCAGTAGTTCTCGTTCCACGGCGCTGAGCCCACCCCGAAGGTGACCGAGTAGGTAGCTTCGGCTCGCCCGAAGAAGGTGGTGACGTCGCTGTACAGGGGCAGGTAGTCGAGCGGGTGCTCCCAGCCGGTCTGGCCGTCCATGATCATGCCCAGGTTGTAGTTCAGATCGCCCCCCTCGGCGGTGACCATGAGCCCCACCTTCCGGGCCACGTCCGAGATCCACTGGCGCTGGTCGCGGCGCGGCTGCATGTACTGCTTCAGCGACACCGCGCCCCACGACTGCAGGCGGGCGATGTTCTGCTCCGCCACCTCGTAGCTGGAGATCTCGTTCTGCCGGAAGGAATCGCCCCGATACAGCGGCGGGCCGGTGCTGAAGGTGCGGGGCCCCAGGATGGCGCCCGAGCGCACCAGCTCGGCGGTGGTGAAGATGTTCTGACTCCACATCGAGTTGTCGAGGTCGGTGGTGACCCCGTAGGCCAGGTAGACGGCAGCCTCGAAGCTCTTCCTGCCGATCACCCCGCGGGTCTCGCGATGGTGGTGGGCGTGCATGTCGATGAAGCCGGGGATGATCGTCGCGCCGGTCACGTCCACCACCCGATCGACGTCGAGCGCGCATTCCCCGACGCAAACGATGCGGCTGCCACGTACCACGACCGTGCCGCTCTCGATCACCACATCACCGTCGAGCGTGACGATTCGCGCCCCGGTGAGCCCGATAGCGATCGCCTTGTCGGGGATGCGACGCGACAGCTTCAGCCGCGCCTCGGTGCTCTGCACTTCTCGCGTGTCCACCCGATAGAGGTGGTGCTGGTTGCCGCTGCCGAACTCGAGCTCGTTGGCGCTGCGCCAGCGCAGAAACATGCCGCCTTCGAAGCTGACCTGACGCACCGGGAGGTCGCCCTGGCGCTTCTGAATCTGCGGCGGCTTACCGCCGGTGCCGAAGGCGGGGAACGCCGTGATGTAGGCGTTGTCGCCCTCCTGAAAGGCGACCCAGCGGCCGTCGGGCGACGGGGCGATCTCGTCGGCGTAGGGGAAGGTCATGTGTACCCGTTCGTCGCCGCCGTCGCGCCGCACGGAAACGAGCGCGACGACCGCGTCGCCGTCGGCGTTCTCCTGGTCCTCGGCGAAGTAGACTCGCCCCGCGGGACCGAAGGAGGGCTGCGTGATCGAGCGCCTCGAGACCCCGTAGACGCCCACCTCGGAAGGTGGATTGATCATCGTGATCACCTCGCCGGGAGCGGACCCTCCCGAGGCGGCGACGTTCACTAGCTGGTAGTACGGGTTGAACATCCAGCCGCGACCGTGGCTGGTGACGCCCGATCCCTGCACCGCGACGATGTCGCGCCCGCCCGGGCTCCAGACCGGATTCAGGTACTCCCCCTCGGTCTCGGTGAGCTGCTCGGGGGCGCCGCCCTCGGCCGACGCCTTCCATATGTGGCCGCGCGCTGCCTCGTCGGCGCTGGTGAAGGCGATGAACTCACCATCGGGTGACCAGGCCGGGGAGAGCTCGAAGGGCTCGAACGACTCGGGGGTCAGGCGTCGTGGCTCGCCGCGCTGGAGACCACTCTCGGGATCTCGATCCATCACCCAGATGCGGCCTGCAGCCTCGAACGCCAGCCTGCTACCGTCCGGAGACAGCGTGTGCCAGCGCAAGAACTTGGCGTCGAACGGCTCGTCGTCGATGCGGAACGGCGCGTAAGCGCGCTCGGAGATGACGCGATGCACGCCGGCGGTGAAGGGAACCGTGCTCACCTCGCCGCTGGCGATGTCGATGCGACGGATCTTGCCGCCCTGCGAGATGACGATGGATCGGCCCTCGAGGTCCCAGCTGTATCCCGGTAGAACGTCCCAGCCCCGCATCTCGACCCGATCGTTTTCGATCGGGTCCATGAGCAGGCGCTCGGTCCCGCTCTGCAGATCGCGCAACCAGAGAACGGTGCGCGGCCCATAGCGGTGCCCCTTGAAGCTCACGGTGCCGTTCGGAATGCGCCGGGCAAACGCCAGCCAGCGACCGTTTGGCGAGATCTCCGCCGCGTAGCCGCCGCCGCTGGAGAGGCGGATCTGGGTGTCGGGGATCCCTGCGGTGATCTTGATCACTTCGCCGCTGGAGAGCTCGGCACGCCGAACTTGCCGGGCGCCCCCCACCGCTCCGACGAGGCCGACGTTCTTGGCGAGATCGAAGTACAGGTACCTAGCGTCCGAGGAGACCGACGGCCAGCCGGCCGAGTCGAACTCGTCGCCCAACATCGAGATCCCGTCGCCGCCGTCTCGGTGGTACATCCAGATTCCGCCGGGTCGCCGCTGCACCAGGATGTACTGGCCATCCGGTGTCCAGGCGGGCTTCGCCACGCGCACAGCGTCGTCGCGGAATACGGCTCGCGGGTTGGAGCCGTTGCTGTCCATCAGCCAGAGGTTCGGCTGGTTGGTGCGGTCCGAGACGAAGGCAATCGTCGTCCCGTCGGGCGAGTAGCTGGGCTGGTAGTTGACCGCAACGCCGCTGTCCTGAGTCAGGCACTCGGCAGCGCCGCCGTCGGCGGAGACCCGGTAGATGTGTCCCAGCAGGTCGAAGACGACCCAGCGGCCGTCGGGCGAGATGTCGACAGACATCCAGGTGCCCTCGCGGGTCTCGAAGTCGATGGTTCGGGTTCGTCCGCGCGCCGCAGTGACGTCCCACGCCGGGGCATCCCGGCCCGCCGCTCCGGTCTGGCCGGAGGCCTGGGCGAGCTCGTCCACCGACTGCGGTCGTTGATCGCGGGCAGATCCCGCTGACGCCACGCCGACCGTGGTTGCCAGCAACGCTACCGCCGCGAGCGTCGGGGCGACTCCGAGCCGTCTGGGGGATCCGTCGTTCTTCATCCAAGACCTCCTGTGTAGGCGGGGCTTTGCCGGTCGCACGCTCCGTTGATGGGCGTATCGGCTTCTTACTCGCAAGCGAGTAGTATCTCCAAAATTAGGGAGTCAATCACGAGCTCAGCGCACGGCTCGTGCCGACGGACCCGTAGCGTCCTCGGCTGAGCTCTCGCGAGCGAGCATCTATGGCGTTGGCGGGTGACGTTGGACTGCCAAATTCGTGTTCTCGGTATCAGAGGAGGCTGTGATGAGAGTCCGCGCGCCGCTGTTGTTGACGTTGTCGTTGATGGTGCTGGTGATCGCGTTACCGGCGCTGTCTACGGCGGGTGATGCGCGAGAGTCGGAGGTCTCTTCCGAGCAGCGCAATGAAGAAAAGCCGAACATAGTGCTTGTCATGATGGACAACTTTGGCTATGGCGAACCCGGGATCTATGGCGGTGGCGCAATACGCGGCGCACCGACACCCCGTATCGACAGCATCGCCCATGAGGGCTTTCAGCTGACCAACTACAACGTCGACTCCGAGTGCACGCCGACACGCGCAGCGCTGATGAGCGGACGGTACTCCATGCGCACGCGGCTGCGGCAGGACGGCACGGTGCGATCCGAGTGGTACGGGCTCACCGAGTGGGAGTACACGCTGCCGGAGATGCTGTCGGACGCCGGCTATGCTACCGGCATGTTCGGCAAGTGGCATCTGGGCGAGGTCGACGGTCGCTTCCCCACCGATCAGGGGTTCGACGAGTGGTGGGGCATCCCGCGCTCCTCCAACGAGGCGTACTGGCCCGACAGCAACTCGGTTCCGGCCGACTTGGATCTGAACTACCAACACGTCATGACCGCGACTCGAGGCGAGCGGCCCACCGTGCTGGAGGTCTATGACCGTGCCAGGCGAGCGACGATCGACCGCGAGAGCACCGACCGCGCGCTCGAGTTCATCCGCCGCAAGGCGGGAGAAGGAGAGCCCTTCTTCGCCTACGTGCCCTACACGCAAACGCATACACCCCATGATCCCCATCCCGCCACCAAGGGAAGAACGGGCAACGGAAACTTCGCCGACATCCTGGCTCAGACCGACGAGTACGTGGGCGATCTGCTCGACACGATCGATGAGCTGGGCCTGAAAGACGACACCATCTTCATCTTCACCTCCGACAACGGAGGGTATGGCGGCATTGAGCGCGAGGGCTTCAACGGACCCTGGCGAGGCGGCATCTACACGAGCTACGAGGGCGCCTATCGGGTGCCGTTCCTGATCCGCTGGCCCGGCAAGATCCCCGCGATGCGAAAGTCCAACGAGATCGTCCACGCCATGGATGTCTACGGCACGTTGGCAGCCATGGTGGGCGCCGAGATGCCCACCGACCGGGTGATGGACAGCGCCGATTACTCCGACTTCCTGATGGGCAAGACCGACAAGCCCGCCCGCGAGTCGCTCGTCCTGTATGTGGGCAACGAGGTCTACGGCGCGAAGTGGCGCAACTGGAAGATGCTCTACAAGGAAATCGAGCGCATCGGGCAGCCGATCACCATCCGAACTCGACCCGCCTACTACAACTTGTTCAAAGACCCGAAGGAGCAAGAGCCTCTTCGCCACCAATTCCAGGACAGCTGGGCGGCAGGGCCTCTGAACCGGGCGGTGCGGCAGCACCGCGCATCGCTGGCCGCGGACCCGGGAACGCCTGATCCCTAGCAGGCCTATGATCGAGCTGGCCGGTTCACCCGATCGTGTCGTACCCGGCCACGATGTCCTGCAATTCCATCGTTTCCCGACGGAGGGGCGAATGGCGCGCATTCGTCCACTCTTGCGGGGCGATCTGTGACGCCCGTCACCGCGCGCGTGGGTACGTCGGAATACGCCCGCGTGAGTCAGGTAAGAACGGCCTGCGAGTGATTCGAGCCCTACTCCTCGGCGTGCACGGTCGTGTCAGGCCGGTACTTCTCCCACGCGAACCAGAGAGAGTAGGTCGAGATTATCGGCTGCAGATGCTTCTCCCTGGAGCGCTCCCGAAACCGCCTCGCCGGTGATCAGATTCCACTTCGAGCCGGTTTGCTGATCCCGCAGCCGATCGTCGGAGTCGAGGCTGAAGCTCAACTCCTGGTCGTTCAGCCTTCGTAGGTAGATACGCGCCGTGGCCAGGTCCGGCGCCAGGTACACGACGATCGGCGCGTTCTCGAAGACGTCCTCGAGCAAGCGCTTGCTAGCGAGCCGCCGCACCAGATAGGCGCGCGCTTCGACGACCCTCGAGGCCGACGATCAGGTCCTCCGAACGGATAGGCCCAGGCGGTTGGTTGGCGATCTCGTCGAAGGTCTCCCGAGTGAACCGCGCTCGATAAGGGACCGCAGACTTTACATAGACCGTAGTCTCGGGATGCATCTCCCGCCATTGACGCCAGGTCGTCATCATCGACGCACGCTTTTCGAGCGCTGTTCCTTCCAGTTCCAATGCGAGCGAGTCTGTGCGTCGTACATGATGAGCGTGCCCTCGTCGACGCCGACCACGCCGAATTGCAGCTCCCGGCCGTCAAACTCGCGGGCGTACACGACGCCGCTGTGATCGATCGGTCACCAGCTCGGCGCGATGAGCTCTCCACCGAGCTCGTCGTTGACGACCTCGTTGTTCGGCCCGTTCATGTAGTTGACCGGATAGGCGCGTGCTTGGCCGTTGATCACCACACCCATGACGATGTCGTCGTCTCCAATTTCTGCCTCGGACGCGGCGACGATCTCCGGATCGACGTTCAGCGGAAAGCCCTCCTCGCTGAGCATGGTGAAGTCGGATCGGTCGCGATTCGTCGGGCCGCGGCCCTGCGGCGCCTCGCCAGACGCCTGGAGCGGCAGCAGCATGGCGGCGATAACCACGATCGCCAGTAACTTACCCAGTCCGTGCACGCTGCCCTCCTCCCGGTGAAGCTTCGTTGAAACCGTCGAACTTCACCGTACCATCAGCGGCGGACGCCGGGCGTGTGTCGGTGCCGCTTCATCGTTGGCCAGGGCGCACAGATGCTTGTCGGCGCATTCCTGGACTCGTGGTTCGTAGCGGTTGCCTGCACGAACCGCTTCATCGTTGACACGGTGAACACTGAACACACCGAGCTGCTCGGGCCGAGGCCGGCACCACGCATCAGCCGGTCACGAAGTAGCTCAACTATCTGGTGCCCGCGGTGCCGATGCGGCGGCCACCACCGGCTTGCCCACGTAGCGCAAGATGCTGTAGATGGCCGCCCCTCCAGCCAGCATTCCGAGCCACCACGGCAGGCCGAACCCGGCGGGGAGCGTGCCCAGGCCGATCCCCACCGCGCCCACGATCAGCGCGTAGGGCAACTGCGTGCGGACGTGCTCGATGTGATCGCACCCCGAGGCCATCGACGACAGGATGGTGGTGTCGGAGATGGGCGAGATGTGGTCTCCCAGAACGGCGCCGGAGATCACGCACGAAACCGCCGAGTACAGGATGTGCATCTGTTCCTGGGCCCCGGCGGCGGTCAGCACGGCCCACACGAGCGGCATGACCAGCGGCATCAGGATGCCCATGGTTGCCCAGCTCGACCCGGTGGCGAAGGCCGTGGCCGCGGCGAGCACGAACACCATCGACGGCACCATACCGGGTGCCAGCGACTCTCCCAGGATCGACACCAAGTAGCTGGCCGTTTGTAATCCGCCGACCACCGAGGTCAGCGACCATGCCAGCACCAGGATGATCAACGCGTACAGCATCTGCTTGAGCCCGGCGTACCAGGCGTCGACGATCTCGGTGAGGGTCAGGATGCGCTGCGCGAGCGTTAACGCCACCGCGACGGTGACCGCCAGCAGCGACCCCCACATCAGCGCGGTGTTGGAATTGGCGGTGCCGATGATGTCGCGAAGCGAGTCCCCGGTGCCCGTTGCCCACAGCCCCCCGAGCACGCCGCCGATGCGCACCAGAATCGGCACCACGGCGTTGATGGCGCGCACCGGTTTCTCCTCATCGACGTGCAGCTCCGGGGCATCGGCGGCCACCGCCTGGTCGACCTTGGCCCCCGGCCCGAGCACCTGACCGTCCCGCGCGCGCTCCTCCGCTACCCGCATAGAGCCGAAATCACGGCCCAGCGCCGCCAGCGTGAACACCATGAACATCGTCAACCAGGGATAGAAGCTGTAGGCGATCGAGTTGAGGAAGATCGAATAGGCCGATTCGCGAATCGTCCCGATCTGTTCGAGAACCGCTCCGATCAGCCCCACCTGGTAGCCGATCCAGGTGGATACCACCGCCACAGAGGCAACCGGAGCAGCGGTCGAGTCGACGATGTAGGCGAGCTTCTCTCGCGAGATGCGCAGGCGATCCGTCACCTGGCGCATGGTGTTGCCCATTATCAAAATGTTGGTGTAGCCGTCGAAGAAAACCGCCAGCCCGAGGGTAGCGGCGGTCAACAGCCCGCGGCGCCGATCGGTCGCAAACCGCGCGATCTTGTTGACCACGCCCTGCATGCCACCGTTCTTGATGACGATGCCGATCATGCCGCCGATCATGAAAGAAAACAGCAGGACCTGTGCCTGGCTCGGATTGACGACGGCGCCGAACACGTGAACGGCGTAGGTATCGAGCAGGCCACGGAACGCGCCGGCTGGCGTGAAGCCGATCAGCGCCGTGGCCCCGAACCAGACCCCCAGGAACAGCGCCGGGATCACCTGCTTGGATACCAGCGCCACGGCGATGGCAAGCAGCGGCGGAATGATCGACACCCAGCCCGGCAACACGCGCACGTCGGCGGTGCCCACCACCACGCCGCCGGATTCCAGCTCCAGACGCGACTTGCCAAGCTGCAGCCTGAGATCGACAAACCTCGCCGTGTCCCCGTCGACCACCGCCGCGTAGCGGCTGCCGCCGGCCCGAAGCACCAGCCCCGACAGCGAACCGACCGCACCCGTGACCGTGACCTGGGTTGGCACACCTGCGAGCGCCACCGTGGGCGGCAACGTTGTGCTCCCGGATCCCGGATACCCCGGCTTCGGTGCGCTGCCGGAGATCTTCGACCAGGAGCCGCGTCCCTATCGGCTGATCCGCGACGACGGCTTCCGGCTGGATCCGGGGGAGGTCATCGACCTCATCGACGACCGCACCGGCCTGGTCGTCGTCAACACGCCCCACAACCCCACGGGTACCATCGTCGGCACGACTGCCATGCGTACCATCCAGGAGGCCGCGGCGCACCGAGGCGTAGCGGTGGCGATCGATCAGGTACAGCACCCGATCGCCCATGCGGGGACCTCGCCGCCAGGCGCCGAAGTCGACGGCGCCGTGCTGGTTGGGGATATGTCCAAAGCCATGTCGCTGGCCGGGCTGCGACTGGGCTGGGTCGTCGACGCGGACGCCGGGCGTCGGAAGCGCTACTTTGACATTCGGCGCTTCTTCACGATCTCGACCTCACCGTTGTCGGAGCGACTTTCGGCGATCGGCCTGCGGCAGCGCCAGCGAGTCCTGGCCCGCGCACAGTCGCTCGGTAGCCAGAATCTCACAGTCCTACGCGCCTTCTTCGACCATCACCCCGACCGATTCGATTGGGTCGAGCCCGAGGGCGGGCTGGTCGCATTCCCTTGGATCGTCGGCGAGTCCTCAGCATGGCCGCTTTGTCAGAAGCTGGCGGCGGTGGGAATCCTGCTGTCGCCCGGCGACTGCTTCGGTCGCCCCAAGCACTTCCGCCTCGCCTTTGGCTCCGACGAGCCGAAGGCCTTTGCGCAAGCGCTCGCCGCGATCGAGGAGGTCATCGACGGAACTCCGGCGCGAGCCTGTTCTCGCTCCATGACTCGGGCGCGCACACCGCAGTAAGATGGGAGCCGCTTGACCCGACGCCCCGGGCGGAGCCCGACACCCAGCAGGAGCGGAATGACATTCTCGAAGCCGGCGACATCGTTCTTGGGTGCAGTTGTCACCGCGCTGATCGTGTCGACCCCGGCGGTCACCCATGCCCAGGTCCTGGAACGCCTGCCGAACATCTACCCTCTGAACGGCATGCCGGATCCCTACACCGGTGAGGAGTGGGTGACCCTGCCGGACGGCAGGACTTGGGGCTCGACGGCGGGCGTCGACATCGATCCCGACGGCCGCCACATTTGGGCGATCGACCGATGCGGAGCCAACTCCTGCGCCGGGTCCGATCTCGATCCGATCCTCAAGATCGATCCTCAAGGCAACGTCGTCGCTAGCATGGGCGGTGGGCTGTTTCTTTTCCCGCACGGGATCCATGTGGATCGTGACGGCAACGTTTGGGTCACCGACGCGCAGGGGCCGGACCCCACCAATCCGGCGAGCGCGGGCAAGGGTCATGTGGTCATCAAGTTGAGTCCCGATGGCGACATCCTCCTCACGCTCGGCCGACCCGGCTCGCCCGGAGATGGCCGGGGCGCGCTGCTCAACACGCCTAACGACGTGGTAACCGACGCGGATGGCAATGCCTACGTCGGAGACGGCCACGGGGGCCAGAATCTCAACGCTCCGCCGGAGACGGTCGCCCGCATCGCCAAGTTCAACCGTGACGGCAGCTTCATCACGTCATGGGGCAGGCTCGGTTCCGGTCCCGGCGAGATGCGCACCCCTCACGCCCTGGACATCGACTCACAAGGCCGGCTGATCGTCGGTGACCGTGGAAACAACCGCTTGCAGATCTTCGAGCTCGATGGCACGTACATCGGTGAGCTCAGGCAGTTTGGACGGCCGAGTGGCATCTATATCACCGACGACGACACGATCTACGTCGCCGACTCCGAGTCCCTGTTCGCGAACTCTCAGAACCCGGGCTGGATCACCGGCATTCGCGTCGGAAGCCTGAGGACCGGCATCGTCGATTATTTGATCAACGGCAAGGTCTCTAGGTACCCCAACGGCTCGAACCCGGAAGGCGTGGCCGTCGATGCCGCAGGCAACGTCTACGGCACGGTGGTATCGCAGGGCGGCGCGTTCATTCGGTCGACCCGGCGCTAGCCTCTGCGCCAGCCCCGGATAGGTCGGCGCGGGCACCTCGACGCGCAGGGTTGGCACCGCCTCGCGATTACAGGCGTACTCCGGCGTGTGCATCTCCAACAGCGTTCTGATGATGTGGTCGCCGTGTGTACATTACACACATGATTACAGCGGACCGATTCATACGAAGGGGCTGAGCAACCACGGGTCAAACGATGGCACTCAGAATTATCTCAATCCTTTTCATGAGCATGGCGGTGAACATCTATATCGCGGTTGCGCCGTCCATTCTTGGGGCCCTTGTCGATTATCAAGGTTTGTCCACCGACGTGGCAGGACGTCTGATTTCATACAATTTCTGGGGTGCAACGGTATCAACGATATTCGCAATTGTCTTTCTTCACCGGCCCGGATGGAATTTGCGCTTGACGATGCTCGCCTGCCTGTCGCTGGTCATTCTGACCAGCCTAGCATCGGTGTGGTTTGTTGGTAGCGTTGCGACGCTAGGCTTTGTTCGTTTCGTTAACGGATTGGGCGCTGGCCTGGGATATACGGTCGCCTGCGTTGCGATTGTAGGTACCCGGCGCGTTGAACGATCGTACGCCATCCTGTTCGGCGCGCCATACTTGGTTGGTGGTGCAGGGTTAGCGTTACTCCCCTACGTCTATCACTCGAGCGGCATTGAGGGCGCCTTCTACGGTATGGGCGCGATCAACCTGATCGCGTGCGGTCTCCTGCCCTTCTTCCCAACCACGGTTGCTGGAACGGGAGAGACCAACAACAACGCGCCGAGCGATCTGGAGCGCAGCCTGCTCGCCTTGTCCAGCCTGGTGCTCGCCGCCCTCTTTCTGCACTATGTTCTCAATACTGGCGTTTGGACGTATTTCGAGCGGATCGGCGTGGCGTTCGGTATGTCGCCAGAAAGGGCAGGCGCGCTATTGGGCCCAAGCATGTCCGCCGCGATTGTAGGGATGGTGGCGGCATGGCTTCTTGGCGATCGGATCGGATACTTGCGACCTATCTACATCGGTACTGTCGCGATCGCTCTCTCGACACTCTCGTTGTTACTGTCATCTTCTGAAATTGTGTTTGGGGTCGGGACAGCGGTGTTCAACGCCAGTATTACCCTGGTTACGCCCTACTTCATAGCAATCCTGGCTACACTCGTCCCGTCTGGTCGCGGCGTAACTGCTGCCAATATTGTAACGATGGCAGGATTTTCCGTCGGCCCGTTTCTCTTGTCCTTCATGATCGCGAACGGTGACTTCAGGCCGTCCATCCTGCTGACCGCCGCCGGCTTCGTCGTCGTGATTGCTTTACTCTGGTGTTTCGCGCGCAAGCTCGAGCACACGGCTATTGGCCATGAGCAACTGAAGAAGCAGTGCGGTATTTCTGTAACCCCCGGATGATCATGGAGCACCTGAACGATGTCTGAAACGACGGACGTAAGTACTGAGCTGAAACCCGAGTTTCTTGTTGTTGTCGACAAGATCTACCGAGATATGTGCAACCTGCAGCCAGGAACGAGGGTCCTGATCATTACCGATTCTCGTACACCGCGACACGTCGTCTCGGTCTTCATCGGCGCCGCCATGGCGATGGGTGCCGACGTCTCAGTGTCGGAGAATCCGATGCCCCCGCCGCCAACGCTACAACCAGGATACGAGTGGAATTCGATGGTCAAAGCCGCGTCCAGGGAAGCCGACCTGATCCTCGACTTGGCTGTCGGCTATGCGGACTTCATAGCGGATGCCGTGGAGCGCGGCGCTCGCGTGATGTGCCCCGGGGATGGCACCGGTGGACATCACATCGAGGACACTCTCATTCGCACAATGCTCGCTGCCGATATTCACGAGCTGCGGAGGGAGTCCATCGAGATTGCCGCGCTCTTCACAGATGCCAAAATGCTCCGTATGACGTCCGAAGAAGGGACGGAGTTCGAGTTGTTCATTGGCGATCTCGAAGGCGCAGATGGCGACGAGTTTCTATGGGACCGGGACAAGAATCAGATGACCCCTGCAGCATGGGCGACCCTGCCGCCTGCGGGACCTGGAATTGTGCTCCCCAAGGGTCGCGGCGACGGCATCATAGCTGTAGATGGCGTTCTACTGTATGAACCGGCTTGGGACCACGAAAAGCCCACCGGCCCGGTGTTCTTGACCTTCGAGAAGGGCAAGATAGTAGATGTTCGGGGCGAGCCATTGTTCGCAGGCCGCCTGAGTCACTGGCTTGCCGAACAGCCTGACGATTCCGCCGCGTACGGCCCGGTACATCTGAATCTGGGCTTGAACTCGCGCGCGATGCTTACACAGCATCAAGAATTCGAAAAGCTGCGTGGTACCGTCGTTTGTGGAATTGGCGACAGCAGCCTGATGGCGCGTATATGGCATGGCTCCGACCTGGAGCCCAATGTATCGCACATACATTGGGACATTTTGTTGATGCGACCTACGGTTCAACTGGACGATCTGACCATTTGCGAGAATGGTTTCATCGTGGACCACAGTCTGTAGAACGTCGCGCCGAGCAGCAGTAGATGGGCGTGTTCGAGTGGCTGCTGGGCAAGTCCACGCTGTCATCGTTTCGGCGGCCGGGCTTCGTGTGGTTGTGGTTGGCACTGGCGCTGAGTGGCTTCACGCACAGCGTCGCCACCGTAGCGTTTGGCTGGTTGGCGCTCGAGATCACCGGCTCGCCAGTGGCTGTAGGAACGGTCTTCGCGGTGCGCTACGTGCCGCGTCTACTGTTCGGCGTGCCCGCTGGGGCGCTCTCGGACCGCATGGATCGACGCCGAATGCTGCAGGGCGTGGACCTGCTCGGTGCGGTGATGGCTCTGGGCGCTGCCGGATTGGGCCTCACGGGTAACCTGACCTTTGTCGGTTTGATGGTGGTGGCCTTTCTGGAGGGCGCTGTCGACACCGTCGAGACGACGCTCGGACGCACCCTCGTCTATGACCTCGTGGGTCGCTCGGAGGCAGTCAACGGCATGGCGCTGGAGCAGCTCGGCAACCGCGGCATCGGTGCCGTCGGGGCGGTTGCCGCCGGCGTGTTGCTGGCGTGGTACGGGGCGGCTGGCGCGTTCCTGTCGATGGCGATCTCGCTTGCCGCTGCCGTAGCATTGCTATCTCGGGTACCTCGAGACCGTCGCTCGCCTCCGCTCGACAACGTCTCAGTCGCCGAGATCGAGCCGCGCGGAGACAAGGGCAGCGCGCAAGCGCCTGAAGCTCGCGCCTCGGTGGCAACGGTGCCTCGCCGCATGCCCAACCTCTCGGTCGTCCTCAAGGGCTTCGCCGTGCTGTGGCGCAACCCGGCCGTGTTGCTGCTCGCCGCGATCGGCGCCGCGGCGGAGATTTTCGCGTACTCCAGTGATGCGCTGGTGTCGTCATTCGCGCGCGACATCCTGGAGATCGGCGCGACCGGGCTGGGCAACCTGACCGCCGCGCGGCAACTCGGCGGCGTCGCCGGCTTACTGACGCTCGCCGCGCTCTCCACCCGGCTGCGGCCGGGCACGCTGCTGCTCTGGATGTGTGGGCTGTTTTCGATATCGCTGATCGCCTTCGCCGGCTCTACCTCCTACTCCCTATCGCTACTCCTGATGCTGGGCATCGGCGTTGCCTGGGCGGCTCTCGATGTGTTGCTGCCGAAGCTGGTCCAGGACCGCGTCCCTGACGACGAGCGGGGCGCCGCCGTCGGCGTCTGGAACCTCAGCCGCGGTGCCGGCCCGCTCGGCAACCTCGAGACCGGCGCGGTCGCTGGGGCGCTTGGGACGCCGATGGCACAGATGATCAACGCCGGCGCCTTGCTGATAGTGGTGGCTGCCGCCGCGTGGTTGCAGCGGATCCCGCGCTGGCGGATATCGTCAACCTGACGCCCTTGTTGCCACGGCCTGCTGAGCCTAGGCTGGCACCCGGAGTCGCCCCGACAGCTACGCACCAACCGACATCTTCATCCAGCCGGAGGTGTTGTGGAAGTCCGCCACGGCAGAGCCAGGGGGCACCAGCGCATCGCAGGCGCTGCGCGTCTCGTCGTCGAGCTTCATCTCGGCGACGGGCAAGGCGTCTTCGAGCTGCTCCATCGTGCGCGGCCCCATCAAGGGAGCTGTCACGCCCGGCTGGTCCTTGGCCCACAGCAGGGCGAGCTGCGCCGAGGAGACGCCGAGCTGGCGCGCGATTGCACCGAAGCGCCGCCCGACCTCCACGCCCCGGGGTGTGACGCGATCCCGGTAGAACCCACCTCGGTACACGGCTCGCGAGTCCTGCGGCAGATCTTCCGCATCGTCGTAGCGGCCCGCCAGCACGCCCATTCCCATCGGCGCCCAGGTGATGAGACCGATGCCGTGCTTCTGGGCCATCGGAACCAGCTCGTTCTCGATGCGGCGATCCAGCAGGTTGTAGGGCGATTGCTCCGTGACGATGCGCTGGTAGCCGAGCTCCCTGCTGATCGCCAGCGCCTCCATCACCACCCACGCGGGATGGGTCGACGCGCCTACGTAGCGGACCTTGCCTGACCGCACGAGATAGTCGAGCGCGGCGAGCGTCTCGTCGAGCGGGATCTCGGGCGAGTGGCGATGGGCGTAGTAGACGTCGAT
The DNA here is from genome assembly GCA_965205505.1 of Acidobacteriota bacterium. Taxonomy (GTDB): domain Bacteria; phylum Acidobacteriota; class UBA890; order UBA890; family WLXD01; genus DASCOT01. Next base: position 212,468 of record CBDBHB010000007.1, on the reverse strand, counting down.
GTAGTCGGTCTGGAAGCTGCGCAGCGAGTTTTCGCAGGCGCGGATCACGTTGTACTTGGAGAGGCCGTGTGTGTTGGGCTTGGAGACGGGCGTGTGCTCGTCGAGAGATTGGCCAGGAATGCTCATGCAATGGTCGACCTTCGTCGAGAGCAGCACTTCGTGCCGGCGGCCATTCTCCTTGAGGGCGCGACCGATCATCCGCTCCGCTTCGCCGGCCGCGTACACGTCTCCTGTGTCCAAGAAGTTCACGCCGGCATCGAGGGCCACGTTGAGCATGCGCTTCGACTCGTCCTCGGGGGTCGGATCGAGAAAGTTGTCCGTGCCGAAGGCGATGCAGGAGACCTGCAAGCCGGTCCTACCCAGGGTGCGATATTCCAAGAGCGGCTCCTCGCGGTTGGAAGCGTCGCCGACGCTCCCTTTGGATGGGTTCGGTTTCCTTTCGGATCGGAGCTCAGCTCCGCATGCGGGCGCCCGCCGGGTCGAAAAGCGCCTCCTTCAGGAGAGCGGCGTTCCTGCAAATGCCGAGGATCTCGATCTCGAAGCTCTCACCGACGTCGGCCAGCTCGGACGGTACGTAGCCGAGGGCGACCGATTGCTGCGACCAATGGGCGTAACCGCCGGAGGTGACCCAGCCGACGACCTCGTTGTCGTGCCAGATCGGTTCGTCGCCGATCACGTCGGCATCGACGGCGTCGACCACGAACGTAACCAGCCGTCGCTTCGGGCCCGCGTCTCGCTCGGCAACGGCGGCGTCCCGACCGACGAACTCACCCTTGTCGGGCTTCACGAAGAGCCCCATGCCGGCCTCCTCGGGCCCGTAGATCGGGCGGTACTCACGGGACCACGAGCCGAAGCCCTTGTCGAGTCGCAAGGAATCCAGCGCGCGAAGCCCGAATAGCCGCAGCCCGTGGGGTTCGCCGGCCGCCCTGAGGGTGCGGAACAACGTGCGTAGGTACTCGGGCCTCACCCAGACCTCATAGCCCAGGTCGCCGGTAAAGGTGATGCGGCCGACCATGGCCGGGATCATGGCCACGTTCATCCGACGGAAGTCGAGGAAACCGAAGGTCTCGGCCGACACGTCGGTCGACGCGACGTCCTGCAGCACGGCCCGCGACGCCGGGCCGGCGATCGAGAGTCCGACGAGGCCGACCCCCTCGGCTCGGAGCCGCACGCTGCCGTCGTCGGGGAGGTGCTGACCGAACCAACGCATGTGGTACTGCTCGGCACTGCCCGACCCGAACACGTAATACGAGTCGGCATCGAGCGCCGCGACGGTGAAATCGCCGATCAGCTTTCCGCGCTCGTTGAGCATGGGGCTGAGCACCATCCGCCCCGGCGCCGGGATGCGGTTGGTAAGCAGGCCCGACAGCCAGCAGTTCGCGCCGGGGCCGGCGACCTCGTATTTGGCGAAGTTCGAAATCTCGGTGAGACCCACCTGTTCGCGAACTGCTCGACTCTCCTCTCCGATGATGTCGAAAGCGTTCGAGCGCTTGAACGTGATCTCTTCCACCGGATCGAGGCCAGGACGCTGGAACCAGAGCGGGTACTCCAACCCGAAGGCCGCGCCCCACACGGCGTTGGCCGCGGTCTGCTCGTCGTAGATGGCCGTGGTCTGGAGGGGCCGGCCGGCCGGCAGCTCCTCGTTGGGGAACGCGATCTTGAACCGGCGCGAGTAGAACTCCCGTACCTTGGCGTCGGTGTAGGCCGGCGTCGCCCAGTTGCCGAAACGGGTCGCGTCCATACCCCACACGTCCATGCCTGGATCGCCATCGGTCATCCACCCCGCTAGCGCCAGCCCGACTCCGCCGCCCTGGCTGAATCCGGCCATCACGCCGCATGCCAACCAGTAGTTGGGGAGATCACGGACAGGCCCGACGAGCGGGTTGCCGTCGGGGGTGAATGTGAATGGGCCGTTGATGATCTGCTTGATCGGGGCGTCGGTGAAGGCGGGGAAGTGGGCGAAGCCGACCTTGAGCGAGTCGGTGATCCGATCGAGGTCGGGCGGGAGCAGCTCGGTGTCGAAGTCCCAGGGCGTGTCGCGTGGTGCCCACGGCCTGCCGCCGCGCTCGTAGGTGCCGATCAACATGCCCTCACCCTCCTGGCGCAGATACAGCTCCCCGCCGAAATCGAGCGCTCCGACGAGCTCGCGGCCGTCGTTGGCCGAGTTGTATGCCACTACCTCCGGCAACGGATCGGTCACCAGGTACTGATGCTCCATCGCCAGCACCGGCAGCTCGAGACCGACCATGCGCCCTACTTCGCGCGCCCACAGGCCAGCCGCGTTCACGACGTGCTCGGCGTGGATGACTCCGGCCTCGGTCACGACGTCCCACGTCGAGTCCGCGCGCTGCACGAGATCGGTGACCATGGTGTGAAGGTGGATCTCGGCGCCAGCCTTCTGGGCCGCCCCAGCGTAGGCTTTGGGTACTCCCACGGTGTCGACGTGGCCCTCGAGCGGGTCGTAGACCGCGCCGACGAAGTACGACGGGTCCATCATGGGGAACAAACTCTCGGCCTCCGCCATCGAGATGAACTCGGCCTCCATTCCCAGGTACCGGCCGCGGCCGTGGACCATCTTCAGCCAGTCGAGTCGCTCCTCGCTGTCGGCCAGAACCACGCCACCCGTGAGGTGCAGGCCGCAGTCCTGGCCCGAGACCTCCTCGATCTCGCGATACAGCTCGATCGTGTACTTCTGCAGGCTGGCGACGTTGGGGTCGCCGTTCAGGGTGTGGAACGCCCCGGCGGCGTGCCAGGTCGACCCAGAGGTCAGCTCCCGCCGTTCGAGCAGCACGACATCGGTCCAGCCCGCCTTGGTGAGGTGGTACAGCACGCTGCACCCGACCACGCCACCGCCGATCACCACCACCTGGGCTGTGTCCTTCATCTTGGGCCTCTCACACTGTGGGGCTCTTAGCCTGCTCTAGCTGAGTTCTTCAGCACTAGTGGCCCGTAGCAGATGATCGTTGCCTATCGTGGTGGCGAAATGGGCCCGGACGCAAGGCGCTCCGACGAGACGATGTGTGCCCATCGTGGAGGAGGAGCAACGCCGGGCGCTGCGGCGACCACCGCGCCGCCGGCGGTCGCCACCTTCCCGTGTGGGGAGGTCGGCGGAACGCGTGTGCCGATCCAGCTCGATACTCAGTACGAACTCCCCTACTGGTAGTCTCGCCGGACGGTGTCTTCCCAGGTGCGCTCGCGTACCAGCACGCCGTCACGCAGCAATCGTCGTGTGTATGTGTAGTAGAAGTTCTCGTAGTCGCTGCGGAACGAGAGCTCGGCTTCCCAGACCAGGGTGTGGCCCCCGATCTCGAGCTCGATCGTGTGGTCGCCGGTCATCGAGCTCACCTCGGGGCTGTCGTCCCCTACCTCGTGGGCGATCTGTTCGAGATACCGGTAGGTGCCCGACGGGTACTCGGTGCCGCCGGTGTTCCTGGCCTCGACCCGAGTTGAGCGACTCGCCGTGTTGTACTCGATGGAACCGATCTCGCCGTAGCCCGAAGCATTGCCGGTATCGAGCTTGCGGAAGCCCGGATACACCGGGTCCGCCTCTGGAGCTTGGAAGGGTGGCACGGGCCGCTCCTCGTACGGAATCACCGGAAGCACGACCCGCGACGGGCTATCGCCGCCGATTCCCAGCGTCGTGGTCATGGCGTCGCGGCTGGGCCAGGCCATCGGCCACTGCGAGTTGCTCACCGACAGCCGGATGCGATGTCCTTTGGGGAACACCCACGAGGTGAAGTGCATCTCGATGTCGAGCGGAAACACCTCCCCGGGTACCACGTCCTGCGGGTCTCGCGCCGAGTTCCGATGCGTGCCGTTGAATCCGGCCCCCGCCACCAGCGTCAACGGTGCCGTCGGGCGCCACGTCGTTGAGGCGCGCGAACCAGTTGGCCCGTCGCGCCGACGCCGAGACACTCAGGAGGGCGTGTGGCAGCCCGAGGATCTCGGTGTCTTCGGCCAATGGCGCAGTGTCGTAGACCAGGCTGTAGGCGTCCGTCGGTTTCTGGTCGGGCGCCACGTCGCTCCAGTACATCGTCGGTCCGCCCGCCTCGATTCCGGCGCTCGGCACATAACGCATCTGGTGCACCGCGCCGGCCGGGACCGACTCCTCCAAGGTATGGTTCGGCTGTGCATGCAGGATCCAGTCGCGGGTACGCTCGATCGGCCAGCCCTCTTCCCACCGCCAGGTACCCGGCGCCTCGACGAGCACCGGACCTGGCGGGTGCCAGTTGCGCACGTATACCGCGAAGGCGGGCTCGTCCATGATTTCGGTGTCGCGCCCTCGCAGCCAGTGGTCGAACCATCGCACCGCCTCTCGGCGCCACTCGATCTGCGGCAACGGGTAACCGTTGTGCGGGTAGTAGTGCGACCAGGGGCCGATAATCCCCTTCACCGGAGCCTCGAGATTCTCCAGCATGCGCGGCACGGTATCGCGATAACCATCGTACCAGCCGCCGATCACGAATGTGGGAATGCGGATGCGTTCGTACTGACCAACCAAGGATGATCGGTCCCAGAAGGGGCTCTCCCGCTGGTGGTGGATGTACGTCATCATCGACGGAGCAACGTCGAAGCGGTCGCGGAAGTAGGCCTCGTCGATGGTGTACTCGGGCGCTGCCGGCCTGGCCTGTTGGAGGTCGTGGCTCATCTGCCACGACTCGGCCAGGCGCGGGATGCCGTCGATGTAGTGCACATCGTCCTGGTACAGATCGTCGGTTGCGGCCACCGCGATAATCGCCTTGAGCGCCGGCGGGTTGCGCATCGCCATATGGATGGCGTTGAAGCCGCCCCACGAGATGCCGAACATCCCTACGTTGCCGTTCGAATACGGCTGTCTCGAGAGCCAGTCGATCACCACGTCGCCGTCTTCCTGCTCGATCTCGCTGTACTCGTAGGGGATCGTCCGGCCCTCGCTGTTGCCGGTGCCGCGGATGTCGACCCTGGCGACCACGAAGCCGCGCTCGACGAAATAGGAATACAGCGAGTAGTTCCGATCGCGTTTCTCGTTCTTGCGGTAAGGGAGGTACTCGAGCAGTACCGGGAACTTCTCCCCGGCCTCACCGCCGGTGGGCAGAAAAACGTCGGCCGACAGCCGCACACCGTCGGGCATCGGAATCCACGCCTCCTGGAGCGCGATCTCGTAGGTGGGCTGCGAGACCGAGCCCGCGGCGAGGGAACTGGTTGACGGCGGCGCGGCGCCGGATGTCGCCGCAAGCGGGAGGACGGCGAGGGCCGCCAGCAGGCTTGCTGAGAACGTCGCTCGTCGAGTTGCCGTGAATTGCATTCGGCGCCCCTCCTGCGCCCAGCTTCACCGGATCTCATGAACGCCCCGTTCCCAGGGCCGACCGCTGTCGCTGAGGGGCGCGATGCTACCATCGTCGCGCGTAGCCGATCCAGACCGAACGGGTATTGGAAGTTGGGCCACCGGGATTCGAAACTGGGGCTTCCAGCGGGTGTCGTCCTGCTCTTGTTGACGCTCGTTGTCACCCCTGTATCCGGCGTTGCTCAGGAAGCCGAGATCTTCGCGGTCCGTTACGGCGAGATCACGGACTTCCCGCTCCGTAGCCTCATACCAGATGCACCGCAAGACGAGACCATCGACATCGCGATGGCCGTCTGGTTGATCCGAAGTGGCGACCGACTCATCCTCTTCGACACCGGTTTCTTCCGAGAGGATTGGTTGGGCCGGTTCAACGTTCGTGGGTTCGTACGTCCGGATCGGGTGCTGTCGAGGATCGGTGTGAACCCTGGAGACGTGACGGACATCGTTGTCAGCCACGCCCACTGGGATCACATGGGCGGGCTCGAGCTGTTCCCGAATGCCATGGTCTGGATTCAGGAGGCGGAGTTCACGTACTACACAGGTGCCGCGTGGCAACCGGGTGGCAACAGCGGTGGCATCGACAGTGCGGACGTGGCTCATCTGGTGTCGCGGAACACCGCGGGGTCGGTTCGCTTGATCGGAGGAGACGACATCGAGATCCTTCCCGGGATTCGAGTCTTCACGGGCGCCCGCCACACCTACGCCTCGCAGTACCTGGTGGTCGATGGCCCGACTCGCTACGTCTTGGCCTCCGACAATGCATATCTGTACCGGAACGTCGAAGAGGGTCGGGCTGGTGCGACGTTCGCGCCTCAAGACAGGGACACCAACATCGCTGCGCTCAGGCGCATGGTCGAACTGGCCGGAGATTTCGCCCGAGTAATACCGGGTCATGACGCCGAGCTATTCCGACGATTTCCGACCGTCGCGGAAGGCGTCGTCCGAATCCACCCCTAGCAGGCTGTGGCGGCCCGGAGGGCCCTCCACACTTTCACCACGGCCTGCTAGGGCACTATCTGCCCGACCGACCGACCTGCCTCTCGGGGATACGCACCGTCCACATGCCGAACGCGTAGTCACCGAGCTCGAGGCGGGCGACCTCTCGTTCTTCGGCGAGCGAGATGATCGAGACGCTGTCGTCGTAGCGTGCGCTGGCGTAGCAGTACCTGCTGTCGAGGCTCGCGGTCATCCAGTAGGGCTCGCTACCGATCGGAATCGTGGCTAGCAGATCCAGCCCCTCCACCGAGACGATCCCGACGTAGTCCCCGGCTGTGCCCGCTACGCAGAGCCGGGTCTCGTCGGGCGTCAGCGCCAGACCATGGTGTGCGGTGTGAGGCCAGGTCTTCATGTGCTCCACACCGTCCGGCACTGGTAGATGGATGGTCTTGACGATGCGATCGGTTTTCAGGTCGAGCACGACGAAGCCGTGCAGCTTGGAGAGCTGAATGAACATCGTCTGTTCATCGGCCGTGATCGCGAACGGCCGCACGCCCTCATCGAACTGAATCGTCCGGATAACCTCGAACGTGCCGGCATCGGCGATGGTGATCTGATCGCACAGGATGCAACCGTTGTAGACACGCTTGCCGTCGGGCGACATATGCATGCTGTGCGGGCCGATGCCGGTATTGATCTTGCCGACGACTGCGGGCTCGACGGTGTCGATCACGACCGCATGGCTCTCGCTGATCACCGAGACGAACAGATAGCGCCCGTCGTGCGAGAGAGCCATGTGATCGGCGATGCCGCCGACCGGCAGCTGCCACAGCAGCTCCTCGGTCGCCGTGCTGAATGCCACTACGTCGCGAACCTCGTCGCGAGCCAGGTACAACACCTGGCCCGTGCTCGGCGCCACCAGGTCGTACGCTAGCCCGCCTTCTGGTCGCTGGTCGGCCGGGATGTCGGGCAGGGCGTCGAACTTGCCGATCACCTCGAAGCTCGGCACCTCGATAACGGAGATCGTCCCCTCCATCCGGTTAGCGACGTAGAGGATCTCGATGCCGTCGCTCGCTTCGACCGCGCCACTATCCTGGTTCGGCGCCGACCCCCACCAGAGCAGGGGCAGGCACGCCACGAGCAACCACGGTTTGCGAGAGAAGGGTCTTTGCGGGTGTGCCGGTCCCAAGTTCGGGTCCTCCTCTTACTCTACGGAGACACTACCCGGTTCCCACCGTGTAGGTAACGACTCGGAATCTATGACATGCAGAAGCTGCCGAAGGATTGGAAGGCGAGTAGGGTCGACGACTCCATCGGTGCCGCCAAAACGGCCAGCCCCGACTCGCAACCAGTGAGCAAGTCGACAAGGAAGCGAAGGAGCAAAGACCTACGCTCTCACGAGCCAGTACGGCCCAGAGAAGGACCCCCGGAGATTAAGATGGAGAGTCACCATGGCCTGCTAGGTTCGACACACTTCCAGAGCAGTAGAGGGATAGTCATGGCCACCGATTACAAGCCCCTGGCTGAGGTTGAGGACATGAGTCCTCTCAGCATCGAGAGCGTGACGCTAGGTCAACGCTTTGAGCCTCGGTACGCGAACTTACGCACGGTGACCCCATGAAGGCATCGGCGTGCAGGGCGACTGCCATGACGGTGCTGGTGGCCGCTACGGCCCTCGCCGTGCCGGCGGTCTCGGCACAAAACCCGGCGGCACCCGATCGAACCGTCGGGGAAGGGCCGTTCCAGCGCCTGATCCTGCGCACGGCGACCTTGATCGACGGTACCGGGGCGCCGCCGCGAGGGCCGGTCGACATTGTTGTCGAGGGCAACCGCATCGTCGATATCCGCAACGTCGGCGTGCCGGGGGCGGCCATCGACGAGTCGCGGCGGCCGCAGGCGAACGCCGGCGACCGCGTGCTCGAGCTCGGTGGCGCCTATGTGCTCCCGGGCTTCGTCGACCTGCACGGCCAACTCGCGGGGCCGGAGACTCCCGCCGAGTACATCCTCAAGCTCTGGATGGGGCACGGCATCACGACGAGCTCAGACCCTGGCAGCGACAACGGTATTCGCTGGATGCTCGATCATCAGGCGCGCAGCCAAGCCAACGAGATCACCGCGCCGCGGCTCTACCCGTCGGTCTCATTCGGGCAGGGACACGACGGCTCCATCGCGACGCCGCAGCAGGCGCGCGCCTGGGTTGCGCATGGGCGCACACGGGATCAAGTTCTTCGGGGCCCGGCCCGACATCATGGAAGCGGCGCTCGACGAGGCCCGCCGACGAGGACTGTACTCCACGATGCACCACGCCCAGCTCGACGTGGCGTGGATGAACGTGCTCGACTCGGCGCGCCTCGGGCTCACCTCGATGCAGCACTGGTACGGCCTGCCAGAGGCGCTGTTCACGGATCGCGCCATCCAGGATTTCCGCCTCGACTACAACTACAACGACGAGCAGCATCGCTTCGGCGAAGCCGGGAGGCTCTGGCAGCAGGCGGCGGCGCCGTACACGCCACACTGGAACGCGGTGATGGATGAGCTGCTCGAGCTCGACTTCACGATCGTGCCGACTTTCGTTGCCTACGAGACCACGCGTGATTTCATGCGCATGGCGCGCGCCGAATGGCATGAGGAACATACGCTGCCTTCGCTGTGGCGGTTCTACCTGCCCAACCGGGTCGCCCACGCCTCGTACTGGTTCTACTGGGGCACCGAAGAGGAGGTGTCGTGGGAAACGCAGCTACCAGCTGTGGATGACGTTCATCAACGAATACAAGAACCGTGGCGGCCGGGTAGCCATCGGCACCGACTCCGGCTACTCATACAACCTCTACGGCTTTTCGTTCGTGCGTGAGATGGAGCTCTTACGCGAGGCAGGGTTTCATCCCCTCGAGGTGATCCGCGCCGCCACTCTCGATGGTGCGCATGCACTGGGGGTGGCCGACGAGGTCGGGTCGATCGAGGTCGGCAAGTTGGCCGACTTCGTTATCGTGGAGGAGAACCCACTGCAGAACCTCAAGGTCCTCTACGGTATCGGCGCGCTCAAGCTGCTAGTGGACAACAGCATTACCCGCGTCGGCGCGATCAGGTACACGATCAAAGACGGCGTCATCTTTGACGCGCCGGCCTTGCTCGCCGATGTTCGCCGCATGGTGCGCGCCGCAAAGGATCGCGAGGGCTTCGAGATCACCCAGCCTGGCCGGGGCCCCTTCCAACGAATAGCATCCATGATCTGGGCGGGATGACCTGTTTCGGCCCGGTCGCGCGGGAGCACGACGAGCCGCTCTTTCGCGCCGAGTGGGAAAGACGTGTCTTTGCGATGAATCTCGCCGCCGGCGGGCTCGGGTCGATCGACGCGTCGCGCCACGCCAGTGAGCGAATGGACCCATTGCTCTATCTCACCGTCTCGTACTACGAACGGTGGCTGGCCGGCATGGAGGCGCGAGCCAAGGAGTTGGGCGTGCTCTCCGAGGAGGAGATCGCCAGCGGCGTCTCCACGACGAAACCGCCCGCCGGGGATCCACCCGCGAACGCAGAGATCATCGAGGCGATTGTGCGCGGCGGAATGGCATCCAGCCGCAACACCGGGCGGCTCCAACCACGATTCGACGTGGGCGATCGGGTGCGTGCCCGCAATCTGCATCCGCCGGGCCACACGAGGTTGCCGCGCTATGTAAGAGGGCACCTGGGGGCGATTGCAATCTGCCACGGTACGCATGTGTTTCTCGACTCCAATGCACATGGAAAAGGGGAGGACCCCCAGCCGCTTTACTGCGTCCGGTTCGAAGCGACCGAGCTTTGGGGTGCCGACGCGCCCCCCCGTGACCGCCTTTATGTGGACCTCTGGGAGGACTACTTGGAACCGGTAGCGACGGGTGTCGAATGAGTGACGATCCCCAGCATGACCACGATCACGAACACGACCACCCCCACAATGCTCCGCCGAACCCGTACCTAGCGCCGCGGCGAACCGCCGACGAGACCTCTGCCCTCGAGCAGCGTGTGCAGGCGATCGAAACGTTGCTGATCGACAAGGGCCTGGTGTCGAAAGACGCCCTCGACAAGCTCGTCGATATCTATGAGCACGATCTCGGGCCCATGAATGGCTCCAAGGTCGTTGCACGCGCATGGGTCGATGCGGATTACAAAGCGCGGCTCCTCGACGACGCGACGTCGGCGATCGCGGAGCTCGGCTTCGGAGGTTTGCAGGGCGAGCACATGGTGGCGGTAGAAAACACTCCCCAGGTGCACAACGTCGTCGTATGCACCCTGTGCTCTTGTTATCCGTGGCCGGTTCTCGGCCTCCCACCCGCCTGGTACAAGAGCGCGGCCTACCGCTCGAGAGTCGTCATCGATCCCCGAGCGGTTCTGGAAGAGTTCGGCCTCGAGCTCGACGACGACGTCGAGCTCCGCGTCTGGGACAGCAGCGCGGAGATTCGCTACCTGGTGCTACCTGAGCGACCCGCGGGAACCGAAGGTCTCAGTGAAGAGAAGCTCGCCGAGCTGGTGATCCGCGATTCGATGATCGGCGTTGCCCGGGTTCCAGTTTCCACCCTCTGACTGCGACGACAATGGACCGAACCGCAAACGAGGCGATCGCCGATATGCCGGGCACCGGGGCGCTCCCGCGTCGCAACGGTGAGCTTGTCTTCCACGATGAGTGGGAGCGGCGAGTCTTCGCGATGGCGGTTGCTCTTTGCGAGCAGGGCCTCTACGACTGGGACGAGTTTCGTGAGCAACTGATCGCGGCGATCGACGACGGGGGCGAGACGCCCGAGCGCCCGAACCCCGAGACGCCAGGGTATTTCGAGCACTGGCTCGCGTCGTTCGAGAACGTGCTGGCGCACAAGAACGTCCTCTCGACCGGTGCGCTTCCGTCACCACGGCCTCCACGCCAGTACGAGGAGTCATGAAACGAACCGGGAAAGAAGACCCCACTAGCCTTGCCGGCGTAGCGAGATCAAGGGCGTGTAGGTCCATAGCTCCAGTGCTCTGACGCGTGCTATAACGAAGAGCGCGATCACGAACTCCGACGATCCCGATCGTCGGAGATTTCTTGCTCCCAGGAAACAGCCGACGTGATGCGCTCGCTCGCGGGGCGTTGACTCGACCGGGGGCATCGTGCACGCACTCGGCGGCTGCGTGTCAGGAGTCAGTAGGAGTAATTAGATGACCGTACAAGAAGAAGCCGCAGGGACCATTCTCGGCCCGTTCACCGACATGGTTCAGCGCGTCGGGAGCGTCGTTTGGGATACCGCCGCGTCCAATGTACCCGGCGTTCTCCGCCCGCGCACCCTCATGCTCACTGCCTTTATCGGGATCCTGATTTTTCTGGTTCGTCGTGGTCACGGTTCGAAAGGCGCCGATGGTCGAGAGAGAAAAACCGGCCTTTTGAAGTTCTTGTTGCCTAAAGATATTTACACGCACAAGTCCGCTCGCGTCGATGTATCGCTTTGGGTGTTTGAGCGTTCGTTGCGTCCTCTCTGGGCGGTGTCGTTGTTTGCGACCGTGGCGCCGTTCACTGAACAGTCTGTAATCGGGTCACTGCAATTCATTTTCGGTGAGACCCCGGCATTGCAGTCCAATTATGCGTGGATGGTGCTCTATGCTGCGGTCTCACTGCTTTGCTATGACTTCATGTTTTACGCTATCCACTGGTGCATGCACAGATACCCGGCGCTGTGGGCAATTCATAAGGTGCATCATTCGGCAGAAGTTCTGACGCCACTGACTCGATCCCGTGAGCATTTCCTTTCTGGCCCTATCTGGGCGGCCGGGTCGGCGTTCGGCTATGCGTTTGCCGGAGGAATATTCGCCTATCTCTTTAACGGTGGCATTACCCAGGCAACCATAATGAACATCGGCATGTTCTCGCTGCTGTTCGGTTTCAACGGGATGTTCCGCCACTATCACATAGGTTTCCATTATCCGCGCTGGCTTGAGAGATGGATACAGAGCCCGGCCATGCATCATACGCACCACAGTTACCTGAAGAAGCATTGGAATACGAACATGGCGGCGGTCACCAGTATCTTTGACCGGATGTTCGGTACCCTGTATATACCCGAGTTGGATGAATATACGCCTTGGGGCATTGGTCCGGCGACGCAGGCGGAGTACCGAGGTTTCTGGCAAAACACCACCGGGCCTTTCCGCGACTGGTACAAGATGCTGTCGCGTGGAAGCTCCCCACAGGCAGGTGCGGCCAAATCACAGGATCTCGTACCGCCTACGAGCTTCAGCAAGAGCCAGATTCAGTAATTCAGTTGCTGGCCGCAAACACACGCAGTGAGCGTTGGTGAGCGGTAGCTGGCGCCTATCTCTGCGCACTCCAGGTCCACTCGAGTTGCCGGTGCCTGCCTCGGAATCCGGGGCGGAGAGACTACCGGGCTCGCTACGTTGGATCTCGTGCGCTCTGGGATAAGCTTCAGACGCTCACCCACGTTCCGGTAGCGCCATGGAACCCGGCACCCGAGTAGGTCACTACGAGGAATCAGCTCTCCGTTGCAATACCAGCGGGGTCGTGATATCGGTCATTGTGGCAAGTGGAAGGAACTGCAGTTTCAGGCTCGACGGATGGAGGGCAGCATGAGCAGGCGAGACCCAGGCGAGACGAACGGTGCAGAGACCAAGCTAAGCCGTCGAACCTTCGCAAAAACCTCGGTCGCCGCCGGCACCGCGGCCGTCGCCCTGCCCAAGACGTTGCTGGGCTCGACCCCGGCGAAGGCCGCCGTCACGAAGACAACCTATGGTCGTACGGCTCGGGTCGAGATGCGCGACGAGGCCGTTGGCTACGGTGGCCGGGGGGCGGCAGCGTTGACCGCGCCGGTCTCCAAGAAGGCCAGCATCAACGGTTGGAAAGAGGGCCTGACCATTCCCGCCGAGTACTACCTGGAGGCAAAGCACTTCGACGCCGATGAGGCGTTCGTGGCGGAGAACTTCTGGCAGTACGTCGATCAGGCCAGCCGCATTCCGAACGCGGGCGACTTCTTCGCGTTCGAGTTCGGCCGCTCCGAGTCCATCCTGATCGTTCGCGGTCAGGGCGGCGACATCAAGGGCTTCTACAACGTCTGCCGCCACCGCGGCTCGCGCCTGTGTCGCCACGACGCCGACGCGCCCCCGAGCGACCCGCGCCTGTCGGTCAAGCAGCTCGGCCAGTCCGGCAACTCACCGGTGTTCCGCTGCCCATACCACGCCTGGACATACGATACCGAAGGCAGCCTCATCTACGCCTACGGCATGCAGGACGACTTCGACCCGGCCGACAACGGGCTTCTTCCCTGCCACCTGCGGGTCGCCGAAGGCCAGATCTTCGTCAACTTGTCCAAGTCGGACACGCCGCCGGACTTCGAGTCGGCTGTGGGCGACCGGATTCGTTCTATGGGCGAGAAATGGAGCCTGGGGGATCTGAAGGTCGCGGCACGCGAGTATTACCCGATCAACGCCAACTGGAAGCTGGCGCTGGAGAACTTCAAGGAGTGCTACCACTGCGGCGCAGCACATCGCCCCCTGGTGACGACACACAACTGGGACAACGACGTCACCCCCGAGCAGAGAGCTGAAAGGGCGGCTGCCGTGGCGGCGTGGGTTCCGGAGGACCATCGGCGGCGGCGGAACTCCGGATCTGCTGGCATGGCTGGCGAAGGCATGGACGGCGAAGGCATGGATGACACCCCCGCCTACGGGAGCATGGGCGGGTTGCTCAATCCGGGCTACGTCACCGGGTCAATCGACGGCAAGGCCGTGTCGATACTGCTGCCCAACATCACGAGTTGGAACCACGAGACCGGCGGCGCCACGACCGCCGAGTCAACCGGCTACTGGCAAACCTACGACGATCACGTTGCGGTAGCTCGGTTCACGCCGCGGACGGAGAAGTTCACCGACTGCGAGATCGTCTGGCTGGTGCATCCCGATGCCGTCGAGGGGCGCGACTACGATCCGGACAACGTGAAGGCGTTGTGGCACGTCACGATCCAGGAGGACATCTGGATCACCGACAACAACCACGCAGGCATCGAGTCGGACGCCTACAGCGCCGGTCGCTACTCCACCCACGAGGGCGGTCCCTCTCGCTTCATCGACTGGTACATGAAGGAGGTCGTCAAGGCCGGGGACTAACGCCCCGTGTTGCCATGACGACGCCGGGGCGACGCCCAGCCCAAGGAAGGCCCCGACCGTGCTCGCGTGCCGCTCGCGTGAGTTCGCCCGGACCTCCGGGTGGCCCGATGGCGGAGGTGTGATGGGTCCCAGGCAAGGGTTGACTGCGCTCGTGCTCTAAAGTTATAACGTTGTTATAACCATAGGCGGAGCATGATCAAGAAGCTGCAGAGCCACGGAAACAGCCAGGCCCTGGTGATCGACAAGCCGATCATGGAGGCGCTCGGAATCGACAGCGATACTCCGCTCCAGGTCACGGTGAGCGGGAACTCGCTGGTCATCACTCCAGTCAACGTCGGCATCGGGAGGGAACGGGTTCTCGAAGCCATCGAGAAGCTTCGTCCGCGCTACGGCGAGATGCTCGAGCGGTTGGCCGAGTGAAAGATGAGGACGTCGCGCTTCCTGTCGGTTGCGGATGTCCTGATGATCCACGAGCACACGATCGGCCATGAGGGGGGGATGGCTGGTCTACGGGACGCCGGCCTGCTCGAATCTGCGGTTCTCATGCCACAGCAGCAGTTCGACGGAAGGTACCTGCACGCGGGCCTCGCCGAGATGGCCGCTGCGTATATGTTCCACATCGCGCAGAATCACGCGTTCCACGACGGCAACAAGCGGACCGCGGTCTTGGCCGCGCTGATCTTCCTCGACGTCAACGGTGTGGACTCGCTTCCCCCACCCGATCCCGATGAACTCGAGAAAATGACCTTCGCGGTCGCCACCGGCGAGGTCACTAAGGGCAGCCTAATCGACTGGATGCGCTCCCAGCTCGATTAGCCGCTCCCCGGCAAGCGTGGGTTCCGGCGCCAGGCCCGCCACACTTCCACCACGGCCTGCTAGCAGTGGGTTCAATCACCGCCTTGCGAACAGATTGATCGGCGGTTTCCAGGCGAGCCTGGTAGGCTACCGCGTTCAGGAGCTGCGCCGAGTGTGCTGCGAAACAGGGAAGAGGCCAGCGGCTCGCTGCCACACTTTCACCACGGTCTGCTAGAAACCGATCGGAGCGATGCATGCCCGTTCCCATTCGCGAGCGCGACTACCCTCATCCGGAGCTGCTGGCCGAGACCGATTGGCTCGCCAGTCGTCTGTCCGATCCGACGGTTCGCGTTGTCGATGCTCGTTCTGACGAAGACTACGCCGGTGGCCATATTCCCGGCGCTGTTCACATCAACGGCTTCACGCTTGGCGGGATACGCCCGGAATCCGAGATGCCGGAGCCCGAGGCCTTCGCTCACCTCGTCGGGGCGCTTGGAATCGACGAGCGCACGCCGGTCGTCGTCTACGACGCGGGGGGACGGTCGCAATTGTCCCAGTTGGCGGGGATGAACGCCTGGACGTTCCTCTACTACGGCCATCCCGATGTCCGCTACCTCGATGGTGGGTTGGCGAAGTGGACCGCCGAGGGGCTGCCGCTTTCCAGCGACGCCCCGGTCCACGAACCGCGGACGTTCGCAGCTCGCCCGGTAGAGAGCGTCTACTGCTCCCTGGAGCAGGCGAAAGCCTCCATCGATGACGCCGGCGTCGTCTTCTGGGACGTGCGCAGTCTCGGCGAGTTCGAGGGGACGACGAAGGGGTGGAATGCTCCGCCCCGGCTCGGGCACCTGCCGGGCGCTGTCCATTTGGACTACCGCGAGCTGTTCGATGCCGACAACGGGACGTTGAAGCCTGCCGCCGAGCTCACCACGCTCCTGGGTGATAAAGGGATCACACCGGAGGCCGCCGTGGCTACCTACTGAGGGGGCGGTGCGCGCGCGGGTCTCGCAGCGCTTGTCCTGAAGATCCTGGGTTATGACCGGGCATCGAACTACGCCGGATCCTTCAACGAATGGGCCAATCAGCCCGACACCGAAGTGGATCGCTGACAGCCGCCCGACGGGCTAGTAGGCCGTGGTGAAAGGTAGAGTCGAGACGTGGCGCGGTGGTGTAGGAATGGCCCATCTGTTGCCGACCCTTTCGGTTGTCGGTGCTTCACTCGCCACTCCATGCTCCGTTTCCACGTCCCGCTCATCAAACCGGACGTGCGGATTTCCCGCATCCGGCTTTCGGACAAGGACTCACGCGTTCGCCCACGGAAAGCTGCGCGTCCGCACCTCGAGCCGGACCACGCCCAGGTCGCGGTACAGGTACTTGTGGGAGAAACGTGAAGTCCCCCGACCCTGCACCTTGTGCTTGGCGCACAGCCACTGTCGGAGCCGACGGCGCGTGTGGCTGTCCACGCTCCGATAGGCCTTATTCCGCCAGTGCCCCTAGCCACCGCTGCGTTCCGTACGCTTCGATGTCCGCGAACCGCTCGGAGGCCACTCCCGCTGCTCCGCCCTTGTGGCGGCAACATCGGTACGCGTACTCCAGCACATCCGCTCGGTACACCTTGTCGTACAGCGCGTAAAACCGGTACCCAGGCGATCCCTTCGCTTTGGCGTGCAGCGTCTCCTGCAGCTTCCGAACCTTACTTGGAGGTCGTAGGCTCATCGCCAATCTCCCGGCTCTCGCCGCTTCCTACGCTGACCTTGAACCAAGGCCCCTTCCCTCCTCCGGCATTACCCGGCCTCCTCGGTACTACGGGCCTTTCCGCCACCCCGTGCGGCCTGGCCTGTCCCTCGCGGGCCTCCAGTTGGCGGCCACTCGCCACCGCACCGGGCTTCTCGTGTTGCTTGCGCTTCCCCTTCTCGAGCATGCCGGCGCCACTACCCCGGTGGGACCCCTGGACGCTGTCGCTCTTCTCACCCAGGAGCTCCGGCCTTCCCCGTATCACAGGCGGGTCGGATCCCACATCACCTGTTTCGAGGCCTGCTCAGCGTTCACTCACGTTCCGGCCTGCATGTTCGCCAAGTCGCCCAAGGCGACCCTCTACACCGAAGGCTTCGGCAGCTTCGTTGCCTCCACTACCGCTCCGATTGCTACCGGCTGGAGCGACCAGTTGCCGGGCGGGTCTCGCACCCGTTGGGAATACGCCGCCTTTCCACGGCGCACTGTGATGGGTCTGGTTACGTCACCAAGGGCGCAGATGCAAGGCGCCGCGATGCCGGCGATGCCTTGGCGCATCGTTCAAGAGCGGCAACGCTGCAGATGTGCCGTTGGCGGCGTAACCCTCCGGGCAAGTGGGACTCACCACACTTCCACCACCACCACAGGCCTGCTAGGCCGCCGGTTAACTCGACAATGCCGCCCAGCAACACTGAGCGACGAGTGCAGCGCCTGCACCGACGTCATCCGAACAGAAACCACTCCAACACCAGCACGAGAATCCCCGTCGCCAACATCGGCGCCGACAGCCGAATAAAGCTCTTGGCCAGCGGCCTGGCTCCACACAACAGCTGTATTACGGCGTCGTTGGAAGCACTGGAAATCGAGGCGATCATGATGACCGTCGTCGCTGCAAAGAGCGTGATCTGATCCGTTGATGCGAGCATGATCGCGGAAAGGATGATCGGACCGCCGGCAGCGTAGACACTGACAAACGCCGATACGTAGAGGCCCAGATCTCCGAAATACTCGTGAATGCCGAACCCGACGATTGTTACTCCGGTTACGACTGCCGCAAATTGCAGCACCGTTCGTAGCGCAAACGGATTCGAGACTTCGAACTCCTGGTTCGCTATTTGCGCGTTAGTCTTCTTGACAGCGAAGAAGACGGTCAGGCCACCGACGATCAACATCGACAAGATCGGCGCGATGATCAGCGCGGCGGCGCGAAGGCCGAGCATGCTGGCAACGATACTGTTCCTTGCCAGCATCGCGAGGTTTCCGCACCCGACAGTCGCGGCGGCATGGTCGGCGAGCTTGGGGTTCTGCTTGGTAATCGACGCCATCGCACCGTTGATCACGTTGCTGTTCACCACGCCGACTAGAGTTCCCATCACCAGCAGACCCTCTTTTCGCCACAGTTCGATCGACAGATACGAGAGGAACTGAATCACCATCACGGTGGTGACGAGAACGACCAGCAACCTCGGAGACACAAGCCCCCACGAGGGCTACAGTGCTCTCCGGGAGAGTCAAAACGAAGAGAATGCTGATAGAGAGAAACGCGACAAACTTGGTCGCGTTGGCCCTCAGCTCTGTCCTTCTCTTGGAACTCCACGCCATGCAAACCTTCGCCCAGCCATTCCCACGCGCACGCACATCTTCGGCACGTTCGCGGGAACGGAGGTGACGTGGATGGCCGGGCAGGCCGCGAAGGTGAGTTCGCGAGCCTGACCCGCCCCGGCTCTCCTCGGGACGTTTCTGCTGTACTGCAGTCAACAACTGAGCCTCCCCAAAACCAGTCAACAACTGACGATCCTAAAACAGTCAACAACTGAACCCCTAACACAGTCGGGCAGGATCGCAAGTGGACTAACCGTTGGTCAAGGGAACCAATCCAAGGCCCAGAAGACCGCCGGACAGAGGTTCTCAATGGTGACGATTAAGCGCATCCTGGGTGGATCCGCAACTAACTCTCGTCTCCAGAACCGAGGAGCGTTCATATCTCGTGTCTATTCTGTTCGTAGGCCCGCACTGTCAGTTCAAATCATCTCCAATAACGGTTTGCCTAAGGACTCCCCAGCAGCATCGTCTTCCATCGCGGGCAACACACCGTTTTATATAGCGCAAGCCTGGCTGCAGGTTCCTTGAGTGCTCGGGTTCTGGCCCAAACGACGGCGTTGCTCTCCATAGTGCGGCAATTCGTGTCTGTGGAATCACAACTAGAGCACTGGCCACTCTTGGGGCGTACAGAAGAGTCGTACGGCGCGTCTCCTTCTGAATGACTAACGGCCGCCCTTTAATCCTTATAGGGTCGCAGTGCGGTGTCGAGCTAGTGACATCGAATGACAACGAACGGATTGATACATTGCCGGACCGCTACATCGACCGAACAGATGTCGTCGAGGCAGAAGCGATTCAGTTTCCTCACGACGCTGTTCCAGGACAGGGAGCTAGCAGCTCTTGTCGCTTCCAAAGTGCAGAAGCGAGAGCGGGCGAGCGTCTGCCCTCTCTGCCAACGTGGGGTGAGACGATGGAAGTTGGATAATTACTGACGCGGGGGCGGCTCGGGTACACCATCGTCTACGTCGACAACGTCGAAGCCGCGCGCGGGTTCAACGAGAGTATGGCGTCACCGGCAACGGCCAGCTCTTCGTCGTGTTCCTTGACACCAAGCGGAGCAGCGGTACGGTGACCCTGGTTAGCAGCGGGTTCGACGAGCTGAGGCGGCTCGTGCCGACGGACCCGTAGCGCCGTCAGCCAGCCTAGCCGTGCTTTGTCGACCGGGGGCACTCGGGTTCCTGCCCCGCCCCCTATTGCGGGTGGCAACCCAACAGGCTATTAATGCGCCCGTGCTTCCGACTTCCCACCATGCCCGGCGACAAATGAGACTCGCATCGCTGATCCTTCTGTGCTTCGTGGCCGCACCTGTTGCTGCGCAAGACGCAGATTCGGACCTCTTCCGCGACCGACTCGAGGATGTCCCCCAACTACCGCTGGACCGCGTCGAACTGGCGGTTGGCCCCGCACTGGTTCTCGAGGGGATCTCAGCGGTGTCGATAGACGGGCAAGGCAATATCTACGTGCTTCATCGGCCGACCGCTGGAGATCCGGTGGTTGTGCTCGATCCGATGGGACGCTTCCTGCGGTCCTGGGGCGCGGGTTTGTTCAACATCCCGCACGGCATTCGCGTCGATCCGGCCGGTAACGTATGGACCGTAGACTCCAACACATCCAAGGTCTACAAGTTTACGTCGGAAGGAGCCCTGCTTCTCGAAATACAGATCGAACTGCCAGAGTCCCGTAGGGGGTTCTGCGGCGCTGCCGACATCGCTTTTGCGGCGAACGATCACGTCCTCGTCGCTGACGGGTATTGCAACGGACGCGTGCTGGAGTTCGACGCGCTCGGACACCAGGTAAACGAATGGGGCAATCGCGGGACCGGGCCAGGTGAGTTCGTTGTCGCCCACTCCATAGCTGTCGGTCCCCAAGGACTCGTGTACGTCGCCGATCGCGAGAACGGCCGCCTGCACTCGTTTGACCAAGACGGGCAGTTCCTCGACCTGTGGGAATACGCAGCACAGCTTTATAGCGTGGCATTCAGTCCAACCGGAGAGCTCTACATCTCGGTGTCCTTGGGCGGAGATCCGGAAGAGGCCTACCTGATCAAGATCGATCCCGCTACCGGTGAGATGCTTGGACATACAGAGGGCTATGGCCATGAATTGGCGTTCTCGCCAGATGGCACTCTTTGGCCGGCCACGAGCGCTAGTGTGCTGCTGCTGTTTCGATCTCGCGACTGAGAGAGAGCCGCTTCAACTCGTCTCGCCGACGTCATTCTTCACGGACAGTGGCCGCCACGACCGACGACGCGCTGCGTCCCACCGCGGCGCTCTCGCCAGAGCCAGGTTTACTGTGATCGCCATCACGGCCGCGCTTAGTCGGTGACCCGGAGCACCACGTTGCCGCGCTTCCGCCCGGTGTCGACGTAGGCGTGCGCGTCGGCGACCTCATCAAACGCGTAGTACCGGTCGATGACGGGTTCATACGCTCCTGCCTCAACGAGCTCCTTCAGGAACAGTAAGTCTTCTACCCGCCCGGCAGTGTCGCCCGCAAACACGCGCTTGGTACTGGTCATGGACGCCCAGGGGATATGCATCAGCTGGGGCAAGCCGGCGACGACAAGCAGCAGGCGCCCGCCTTCGTTCAGGGAGTTCCGGCAACTCGGGAAGTCGGCATGTCCCACAGCATCGAAGATGAGGTCATAGGTGCGGCCGTTCTTGGTGAAGTCGTCCTGCGTGTAGTCGATGACATCGTCTGCCCCGAGCGACCGCACGAGCTCGAGGTTGACTGTGCTGCACACGCCGGTGACCTCTGCGCCGAAGTGCTTGGCCAGCTGCACCGCCGCCGACCCCACGGAGCCCGACGCCCCGATGATCAACACACTCTCGCCGGCCTGGATGCGCCCTTGGTGGCGCAGGAAATTCAGCGCGGTCGACCCGCCGAACGACAGCGCTGCTGCCTTCTCGTAGGACAATCCCTCGGGGATCGGCGCCAGCTTACCGTCCTCTGGCATCGTGCGGTACTCGACGTAGCACCCGAGAGCCGAGCCTGGGTGGGCGAAGACGCGGTCACCGACCTGGAACTTCGTGACGTCTTCGCCGATGGACACGATCTCGCCGGCGAGCTCACTCCCGAGGACCCTTCGCCTGGGCCTGAACACCCCAAGGGCAAGCCGAGCCGGGATCGCGAATCCTGTCGGGAACGTCGCGCTGCGCAGCCGCCAGTCTGCCGACGAGACGGTGGTCGCGTGCACCTTGATCAGAACCTCGTGCGCCTTGGCCGTAGGCTGCTCGACCTCTCGAAGCTGGAGCACATCAGGGCCGCCATACTGTTCGATGACGATGGCTTTCATAGCTTCTTCCTGGTGTCTCGCGGCCCTGGAGGCCGCGTTGCGTCGTGATACGTACACCGTACGTATGCCTAATACTATACCCATCGCGTACGCTGTACGTATGTCGACCCCTGCCCCACGCGTCCCGCTTAGCCGCGAGCGCGTACTACGGGCCGCCCTGGAGCTCTCCGACAGGTCCGGCGTGTCGTCCCTGTCGATGCGCGAGATCGCCCGTACCCTCGGGGTAGGCGTGATGTCGCTCTACAACCATGTCGCCAACAAGGACGATGTCCTGTCTGGTATCACCGACCTGGTCGCGAGTGAGTTTGCGTTGCCCTCTGGACCTGACTGGAAGCTCGCCCTCCGCAACAGCGCGATCTCGGCCCACGACGCACTGCTACGGCACCCCTGGGCCTGCACGACCATGTCCTCGGGCATGACGACGCTCGGCCCCGAGCGATTGGCGTTCTACGACGCGCTCGTCGGCACGCTGAGGAAGGCGGGATTCTCCCCCGGGATGGCCCGGCAAGGCTTCCTCGCGCTCGACGGCCACATCCTCGGGTTCACCCAGCAGGAGGCTGCCCTTCCGCAGGATCTTGGCGATCGCGCAGACCTGACCCGGAGCGTCCTGCACAGTCTGCCCACGGACGCCCATCCGTACATGCACGAGATGGTGAGCGACCTGCTCGCCAGCGGTCAGTACGAGTTCCCGTACGACTTCGTCCTCGACTTGATCCTGGACGGCCTGGAGCGGGCCCCTCGAGACTGAACGGCAGGGGATGGTGCGGCCATTGGACGCACCGGCCCACGCTGCCACATCAAACGCCCTTGAACCCCAGGTCGCGGTCGAATTACGCTGCCGGCTGGGATAGGGAAAGCGTGTCTGCGCGGTAACGGAGGTACTCATGACAAGGAAACGGATCGTCTTGTGGGGCCCGCGGCCGACTTCGTCGCGTCTCCTGTGCATGTTTCTGTTGGTCGGCCTTTTCGCTCAGGCTCATACCACAGCACAGGCCCAGGAAGAGCTCCGCCTGAAAGAGGCGAACAATCAGATTCGTCGGGATAAGTTCGACGTCGTTCTGCCCCAAGCGATGAGAAAGAACAATGTCGACATGTGGATCCACATAATCAGAGAGGCGATTCCCGACTCGTTCGGTGCCGAAGAACTGGGCAGCAGCTCCGGCGTGTTCGTCTTCACCGATCGCGGTCGTGACAGGATCGAACGGGCGATTCTCGGGCGGCGGTGGGGAGCGTCACAGCGGGAGCAAGGAGGGGGTGCGGGCTACAAGGATGTGATTGAAGAACTCGGAGCCTACGACATAATCGGCGCCCCAGTGTTTGTAAAGGAACCGCTGAGCAGCCCGATGACGGAGTATGACTATCGATTCAAGGGCCTTAGAGCGTTTGTTGCAGCACGTGACCCGCAGCGTATTGCTGTGAACTTCAAGCGGGACCTCGCACAGTGGGCAACCTACAGACGACACCAAGACGGCATCTCGCATACAGACTACATACTGTTGGCCGAGGAGCTCGGTGAGAAATATGCCAATCGGCTGGTCTCGTCCGAATATGTGCTGATGGACTACATCGCGAGGAAGGTGCCGAGTGAGATCGAGCTACTCAGGAGCATGCGCAAGGACGAAATTGAGCGCGTAAACCAAGCTTTCGCTGAAGTGGTGCCCGGCGTAACCAAGCACAGCGAGTTCGGTCGGGACCTCTACTATGCGGGAGCCACCGTCCTTCGTCGGATGAGCACAGGCCTGTCACAAAGAGGACGGAGCACGGGCTGGGAAAACAGTGTGATCCAGGGAGGCGACATTCTCGCGGCAGAGGGAGTGGGGATGTACGCCTATGTGCTCCGCGACGGCGAGACGGAGCCGCCTGAAGAAATCCAAAACCTCTGGGTAGAGTATCTGAAGATCGATAGGATTCTGGCCGAGACCATTAGAGCGGGCCTTACCCCTCGTGAGATCATTCGAAACTACACGCGAAAGTTCGAAGAGGAAGGGATTGTTGTCAGGGATGATCAATTGCACATGGTCATTCCAAAGAACGACTTCCCCGTCTACTCCGCCGGCTTTGATCCTGACAAAACCCACCTTACTGTCGACGCCCACGGTGAGATGAAAGGCGCGCGAGAGCGAGTGGTCGAGACCTATTTCGCCCCCAGGATCGGTTCCTACGGACCAGATTGGTCGAAAGACACACCACTCCAACCTAATCACCATTTCGTTTTGGAGTATTTCTTCTATATGCCGTCGCCCACCAGCGAGGGCGAAGACCAGTACTTGCTCTGGTGGGATCATGAAGGGGCGATTGCCACCGAAAGTGGAGTCGAGTATCTATCTCCCCCACAAGAGGAGCTTTATCTCATTCACTAATTGGTCGGAAGCCGCCGCCCTGGTGACTACGAGCACTGCCAAGGCCTGCTAGCGCGCTATGACGACAAAGCGGAGGGACAGCGCAACCGTCGCCAGGATCAGAATTGCCCGTGCCAGGAACATCATCGGGCCAACAGCTCCGTATAGAAGACCACCACTTATGAGGCCGATGATGCTGGCAAGACTTCCGACGCTGCTCGAGAGTCCCTGTACGGCGCCCTGGTACCGATCGCCCGCGTACTTGGATAGAAGCGCCAGGAACGAAGGCCACATGAGCCCGTTGCCGACGGAGAAGAGGGCAGCGCCGCAGTAGAGCACCACGGTTGTCGACGACAAGAACGCCATGAAGCCGCTGGCGAGGAGTATGCCTCCGGCGATGATCAATGAGGTCTCTTCGAATTTCTTCGATAACCGGGCAAGCAATGGCCCCTGAGTGAGCACCGTGACAAAGCCGAGAAAGGAGAAGAAACTACCGATCCCGCTTGCCGACCAGCCCAGACCCTGAGTCGCGTGCATCGGAAACGCCGTGTAGAAGAAGTTGAAGGCAAGAAAGATCAGGAAGTTGAGCGTCAGCAGGTACGGCACACAGCGGAGCGCGAGAATCTGGCGCAGCCCGGTGCCTGCGGGTTTCTCGAGCCGATAGCAGTCGCGCTGCTCCTGGCCGAAGACCTTGCGCACGCTGTTTGTCTCGGGGCTACGCTGTAGTGCGCACGGGCGCGACTCGGGCAAATAGCGCGCGATCAGCACTGCCGCGATGCACGAGATCAACGCCGCGGCCATCACCACCGGGATTTCACCCGCCGCGGTCGACCCGAGCAACCCCCCCCCAACACCGGCCCGACTATGAACCCCAGATTGCCCGCGACGGCCATGCGGCCGAAGCTCCGCTGTCGCTCGTCTTCCGGCGTCACGTCGGCCAGATACGCGTTCGCTACCGAGACGTTTCCCCCGGTCAGACCGTCGAGGGCGCGGGCCACGTAGAGAACGGCTAGCGGAACCGTGATGGCGAATACCCCCAGCCACGGGGAGTCGACCTCGAGCAGCGCACTGTTCGGAAGATAGAGCGCAAAGAGGAAGACGAGCCACGAGATCAGCGTGCCGACCTGGCTGACCAGCAGCACGAGGCGGCGGCCGCGCGCGTCGGACCAACGACCCAGGATGGGTGCGCCGATTAGCTGGAAAGCGGCGTAGGTCGCCCCGAGGCTGCCGTACACCAGAGCGTTGCCGCCAAGCCTTCCGACCAGGACGGCGAGAAACGGCAGCACGATGCTAAAGCCCAGCGTGCCGATGAAGTTCACCAGCAGGATCGGAAACAACCGCGTTGTTGCGCTGGCACTAGGCATTGCCGCCAAGTGTACCCGCCGTGCAACACAATCCCTCATGGCGCCGCCCCTCATGGCGCCGCGACAGCGACGAGCCCGGGGTGGAGCCGGCCGTACTCGTGCCTGCTAGAATTCCACTGATACGAAGGGAAAGTTGTGATTGGCGCCGAGCGCGAATTCTCGCTCGCGACGCTCAAGTCAGAGCATGCTGTGCCGAGGGTCGGCACCGCCTCCGTCAAGGCAACCCCACCATGTTCCTTCGAAGGAGGAGATGCTATGACCACAGGCACCGTGAAGTGGTTCAACGACACCAAGGACTTCGGCTTCATTACCCAGGATGAGGGCCCGGACGTGTTCGTACACCAGAGCGCGATTGTCGCCGAGGGCCACCGTACGCTGCGCGAAGAGCAGAAGGTAGAGTTCGATGTGACAGAAGGGCCCAAAGGGCTCGCGGCGGCTAACGTTCGCGCCCTTTAGCCTCGTCGCGGGCATCCGTCGGTACCGAGTCCCGTTCGACACTACCGTCGCGCCGCTGGTGCTGTACTGGGCGTCGCGCTTTCTTCGTTGACGCTTGGCAAGGCGGCAACGACGCCTTCGATTCCAGACAACATTTGCAGGGGTTTATGGCCAGACGAAGTAGAACATCAGTACTGAAGCGACAGCGAGAGGCTGCCAAGCGACAACGTGAGCGGCGGAAGGCCGAGAAGCAGGCCCTCAAGCGCGAGCGTCGTCATGGCAAGAAGCCAGGAACGCAGATGGCGTCTCATGATGACCTCGTCGGCCTCGGTATCGTCGCGGAGCCCGAGGAGTCCCAGGAGTCCGAGGCGACCAAGGAGTCCGAGGAGACCAAGGAAGCCGAGGAGACCAAGGAAGCCGGCACGAGCGAATAGGGCGGGGAAAGCCCGCATGGTCCGGCCCTGCTCACGGCTGACGTTGGTCGCCTACAATAGGCGCCGAATTTCCTCGCGAGGCGCCGACATTGCGCGAAACCTGGGCCAGTCGTTTCGGGTTCATCATGGCAACGGCGGGATTCGCCGTTGGCCTGGGGAACATCTGGCGGTTCCCCTACCTCACCGGGACCAATGGTGGCGGTGCCTTCCTGCTGATCTACGTCCTGTTCAGCATCCTCATCGGCATCCCGCTGATGAGCGCCGAGATGAGCCTGGGTCGCAAAGCGCAATTGACCCCGCTGGCGGGGATGATCAGCCTCACCGGATCGGTCTGGAGCCCCTGGAACCTCATCGCCTGGCTGGGCGTGACCGCCGCAATACTGATTCAGTCGTACTACTTGATGCTGATCGGGTGGATTCTCGGCTATTTCCGCATGATCGTCACCGGGCAGCTCGCGACCGTGCCGCCGGACCGACTCGTCGCCACCTACGAAACGTTTATCGGCACCCCCGGCCCAGTGATCGCGTACACGATGCTGGTGATCGTGGTGCTGGCGTTGATTGCTAGCCGTGGGCTGCGGCGTGGTCTCGAGCGCGTGAGCATGTACGCGATGCCGGTGCTGTTCGTCTTGCTACTACTGTTGGCGATCCGATCGGTGACCTACCCGGGTGCCTGGCAGGGTCTCGTCTGGTACCTCATGCCCGACTTCTCGGCTATCAATGGCCGTATCGTGCTGGAGGCCCTCGGTCACGCTTTCTACTCGATCGGTATCGGGATGGCCACGGCCTTCGGTCTCGGCAGTTACCTGCACCGACAGAAGAGCGATGTTCCTGGCAGCGTCGCGTTGGTGGTGGCGTGTGACACGTTTGTGGCCTTTCTCGCCGGCCTGGTCATCTTTCCGGCGCTGTTCGCTTTCGGACTCGAGCCCGATACCGGCCCGGGCTTGCTGTTCGTCACCATGACGAACATGTTCGCGCGCATGCCCGCCGGTAACCTCTTCGGCGGCGCATTCTTCTTCCTGTTGATCCTGGCCGCGATAACCTCCGCGGCAGCGCTGTTCGAGGTACTGACGACGACGCTCACCGACTTGACCAGGCTGCGCCGTGCCACCGCCACCTGGTTGCTGGCCAGCGTCTTTGGCCTGCTATCCACTCCGGTAATCTTGTCGTTGGCGCCGGGCTCGGACCTGCGCGTGTTCGGGATGGACCTATTCGCGTTCGCCGACGTGACATCTGGGCGCTACCTGCTTCCCCTCGCCGGTTTGACGCTAGCCGTGTATGTCGCCTTTGTCTGGGGATTCGATCGTTTCCGTGATGAGACCAATGCCGGGGCCGGCCGGGTGCGCGTTACCGCCGCCTGGAAGCCGTTGATGGTGTTTCTCATTCCGGTGGCGGTGGCCTTTGTGCTGCTGGTGGGCGCCGGGATTCTGTAGTCGGCAGGCGTCCGCCGGCGGGGTCGGGCGACGGCCGCACAAGGGTGCGGCTCCTCAGGCGTGGCTCGATGCGTGGCGCCTACGGCGGCGTTCCAGGTGCAAGCGGCGGGCTGGCGCCAGCATCACAGAGCCGATGATCATGCCGGCCCCGAGCCACTGCATCGGCGCGAGTCGCTCACCGAGCAACATGGCCGCCCAGGCCAGGCTCATGATCGCCTCGATCGGCATGAGCAGCGCGGTCTGCCCGCCGCCTAGGAGGCGTACACCCTGGATCGTCGCGACGCGGGCTATGGCGGTGCCGATGACAGCCGACCACAGCACCACTGCCCAGCCGACGCTCGACAACGGCTCGCCCGGCGCCTCCAGCGGGATCAACAGATACGCCAACAGCCCCATCGTGCCGGTGATCCAGAGCGCTGTGCTGGTGGCCGGATAGGCCACCAGGCGCGTATGGATGACGAGCATGTAAAGGGCGTAGAAGGTGGCGCACACAACCGCGAAGAAGATGCCCAGCGGATCAACGTCACCGGTCAGGTCTGACACGAGCGCAATGCCCAGCAGTGCCATTGCCAGGCGCGTCCAGTCGAGCCGTGTGATGGACTCGCCGCGTAGCGCCAGCACACCGAGCAACAGCGCCGGATAGGTGGAGAACACCAACATGCCGACGGCGGCGTCGATTCGCCGCAGAGCCCAGTAGAAGAACAGCAGGGCCAAGAGGTTGAAGACGCCGGCCAGCGCTGCGCTTTGGCGCCCGCGGCGATCGATGAGGATCCCCCCAGACCGCCTCAGCAGCAGATACAGCCCGATGAAGCTGCTGCCGATCACCATCCGAGGTGCTAGCAACTGCAGCGGTGTTGCAGCCCCTACGGTGAGTCCGATCTTGACAGCCGTTGGCAGGGTGCTGAGGCACGCGCTGGCCACGAACACCACCAGGAAGCCGCGGTCATGCGCCCGCACGGAGCCCCTCTATGTTGCGGGAGAAAATCGTCGGCCGATGGGGGCAGCCGCGAAAGGCACGCATGGTATCGCGCCGCGGCCGCCCGGTTGGTGCACCGACGCTCCCTTGCGGCTATCGTGGGGCGCAGCACTAGTGGCCTGTAACAGATGATCGTTGCATATCGTGGTGGCGAAATGGGACCGGATGCCAGGCGCGACCGGAGGTTTCATGCACACGCTGCATCGCACCAAGCGTCAGCGACTCGCGCGGATCTTCGCGTGCAGGTAGCTCGATGAGCGTTGACGAGTCGCCCATGAGCTTTGACGCCGGGATCGTAGAAGACGAGCTCCGCCATGCTATCCGTGGCGAGGTGCTCACCGACGAGGTCTCGCTAGGCCTCTACGCTACCGACGCAAGCAACTACCAGATCCTGCCTGTCGTGGTGGTGCTTCCGCGCGACGCCAACGATGTGGAGAGTGCGGTGGCGATCGCGGTGCGTCATCGGCTCCCCATCTTGCCGCGCGGGGGTGGAACGAGCTTGGCCGGGCAGACGGTAGCGGCGGCGATGGTGCTCGATTTGTCGAAGTACATGAACCGCATTCTCGAGCTCGACGTCGAGGCGCGAACCGTACGGGTCGAGCCGGGCTTGGTGCGCGACGAGCTCAACGCCGCTGTTGCCGAGCACGGCCTGCACTTCGCTCCTGACCCGGCGACCGCCAATCGAGCCAATGTCGGCGGCATGATTGGCAATAATTCGTCGGGAACCAAGAGCATCCTCTTCGGCAAGACCATCGACCACGTCGAAGAGCTGAGGGTGTTGCTAGCCGATGGCACGATCTTGGATCTGCGTCAGCTGTCGTCCGACGAGCTCGCTGCCCGGACAGTGGGAAGCGGCCGCGAGGCGGAGATCTATCGTGGCCTGCGACGCATCGTGGCCGACAATCGCGACGAGATCGCGGCGCGGTACCCGAAGGTCATGCGCCGGGTGGGCGGGTACCCGCTCGACGAGCTGGTCTCGGACGACGGCTGGAACCCGGCCAAGATCCTCGTAGGTAGCGAGGGAACGCTCGCCGTGACGCTAGAGGCGAAGCTTCGCCTGGAGCCGTTGCCGCGCCACACGTCCATCTGCGTGGCGCACTTCAGCGACCTGCTGGAAACGATCCGCTCCGTCCAGCACATCCTGCCTTTCGACCCCTCGGCGGTGGAGATCCTCGACCACACCGTGCTTCGGCTAGCGCGCGACAATCGGCAGGCGGCGCAGATCTGCGACTTCCTGGAAGGCGATCCTGCGGCGGTGCTCATCGTCGAGTTTTACGGGGATACGGCGGCCGACGTTGCCGAGCGGGCTCATCGGGTGGCCGCGGACCTGACCGCCCGCCGCCTCGGATACGCCTTCCCTGTCTTGCTCGACAGGGCTGGGCAAGACCGAGTCTGGGAGGTTCGCAAGAACGGACTCGGTCTGATGCTGGGGATGAAGGGCGATCGCAAGCCGCTGCCCTTTATCGAGGACGCTGCCGCACCCATCGCGGTTCTTCCGGAGTACATCGCTGGAGTACTCGACATCTGCCGCGGTCTCGGTGTTGAGGCGGCGATGTATGCGCACGCCAGCGTCGGTGTCATCCACGTTCGCCCGATCCTCGACCTGCGGCGCGGCGAGGACATCGAGAAGATGCAACAGATCGCCGAGCGCACGTTCGAGCTCGTCGTTCGATACGGCGGAGCATGGTCGGGGGAGCACGGCGACGGTCTGGTGCGCAGCCCGTTTAACGAACGTTACTTCGGCGCTCGACTCTATCGCGCCTTCGGCGAGGTCAAGGAGCTCTTCGACCCCCAGAACCTGATGAACCCCGGCAAGATCGTCGATGCGCCGCCGATGCACCACAACCTGCGGTACGGCGAGACGTATCGCGTTGATGCCGGCGACTCGGTGTTCCAGTACCGTGCTGACGGTAGCTTTGCGGCTGCGGTCGAGATGTGCAGCGGCGTCGGCGCCTGCCGCAAGACGCTGGGCGGCACGATGTGCCCCAGCTACATGGCGACGCGCGACGAGGAGCACTCGACACGCGGCCGCGCCAACGCGCTGCGCCTGGCGATGTCGGGACAGCTCGGTGCCGAGGGGCTCACCAGCCGCCGCCTCCGCGAGGCGCTCGATCTCTGCCTCTCCTGCAAGGCGTGCAAGACCGAGTGTCCTTCGAACGTCGATATGGCAACGCTCAAGAGCGAGGTTTTGCAAAAGGTCTATGACCGTCACGGCGCGACGTTGCGCGATCGGCTGATTCGTGACTCGTCCATGGTGGCGCGCCGGCTCGCTGGCCGCTGGGCGCCGGTGGTGAACTCGTTGCAGGCGAGCTTCGTCTTCCGGTACTTGTTGGAGACCATGGCCGGCGTCGATCGGCGCCGCACGTTGCCCGCACTCGCCGCCGAGCCGTTGCATCGCTGGATGGGTGAGCACGCAGCAACGGACGGTGGTCGCGAGGTGGCACTGTTTGCCGACACCTACATGGATTGTCACGAGCCCGGCAGCGGCAAAGCTGCCGTCGAGTTGCTGACGGCGTGTGGTTATCGGGTCGTGCTGGTGTCCGGCGGCTGTTGCCAACGTCCGCGCATCTCGCACGGCTTCCTGCGCCTGGCCCGTCAGGACGGCGAAGCTACGCTCCGACAGCTCGACGCCTACGTCCAGCGCGGCGTCCCGGTGCTGGTGTGCGAGCCCAGCTGTGCATCGGCGCTGACCGATGACCTGCCCGATTTGGTTGGCGATCACGAGCTGGCGGATCGCGTTGCCGCCGGCGTGACGATGATCGACGTGTTCCTCGACGCCGAGATCACGGCGGGACGGATCGAGCCCGGTTTCAAGCCGAGCACCGACCGTGTGTTGATCCACGGTCACTGTCACCAGAAGGCCCTGTACGGTACCGATGCCATGAAGCGCGTGCTGAGCCAGGTACCGGGATTAGTGGTCGACGAAGTCGACTCCGGGTGCTGTGGCATGGCCGGCTCCTTCGGTTATGAGAGGGAGCACTACGAGATCTCGCGCAAGATCGGTGAGGATCGGTTGTTCCCGGCGATTCTGGCGCTCGACGAGGCCACCGAGATCGTCGCCTGCGGGTTCAGTTGCCGTCACCAGATCGAGCACTTCACCGGTCGCCAGGCACGACACTGGGTCGAAGCCGTTCGCGACCAGCTGCGGTCGCAACCCGTGGCGCGCCTTTGACGGCGTCGTTGCGCCGCTAACCCTCCGGCGCTAGAGTCTCGGCTACCAATCGTCCGCGATCGACGGCAGCCAGGGAGGCGTGCCATGCGCTTCATGATGACCTACCAAATTCCCTCGGATGCCTGGGAGACCGCTGTCGAGCGCTTTCTCGACAACGGTGGTGTGGCTCCTGATGGGGTGACGATGGTTGATCGCTGGCACGCAGCCGCCGGTCGACACGGCTTCATTCTGCTCGAGACCGACGACCCGACGGCGATTTATCAGTTCGCGGCCGAGTGGAGCGACGTGTGTGACCTTGCGGTCACGCCGGTGCTCGACGACGACGAGGCAGCGGCGGTGCTCGCGCTACGTGCCGACGACTAGCAGGTCGCGGTGACGTGCCCCGCTGCGACTACATCACCCCGGCGCGGATGCTGTAACGGACCGATCCCGAGAACGGCATGACTTTGAAGTACGCCTTCTCGTCGGTTCTCAGGCGGACGGTTACGGACTCGTTGCCACCGCTGCCCTGAAGGTCCTGATCCGAGCGGTCGGTGTAGCTGCTGAAATCGCCGTCGACGTACGCCTCGAGGAAAACGTCGTCCTCTCCCTCGGTAATCACGGTGACGACGATATCAGCGGTCGCCTCGACGATGTACCAATCAACAGCGTCTCCCACGGCGTCGTCGAGCGTATCCTCCAGGGGTGTACCCGGGACGAGCATGGTCGCCGTGTCAGGCGAGCCATCCGGGTCCGGCGGCACCTCGATAGCGACCACCGGCAGCCAGGTCGCGCCGATGCTGAACTCGCCAAGCTCCTCCATGAAGCTGCCTACGCGAACGCGATATTCTCCCGGCCGCCGCAAGGCTCGCGAGAAGTGTTCCGCCCCGGCGTTGCCGAACAGATCCAAGTCGACGCGACCCTCCTCCACTAGCACGCCTATGGCATCGGTCACCTCGATAAAGAGATCAATATCGTCGCCATGGATCATGACGGTGAGCAGGCCGCTGGTCTCCGCTATGAAACGGAAGGTAGCGCCGTCGCCGGTGACAAGCTGCGCTGCCGTCATCTCTCCGAGGGGCAAGTCGCGGTGGTCTTGGGCGCCGGCGAGACCCGCCGACAGGAGGATCGGAACCGAGACCAGACCCACCGACAGCAGCTTTGCTGCGTTGCGCACGCATACCTCCGAGCAGACCGGCCGAATGCCCAAATATTACATCAGCCGATGCGGTGTCCATCGTCGACGAATCGCAACGCCGAGGCTCCCCCATATCGTCCCAGCCCTTACGGGTGGCGGCGGGACCGGTCGCCTTCGGCGTCGGCGCTCCTCGACGATGCCCGTTGCATCGCCGTCGTCGCGCCTCCTGGGATTCGCCTCGGTCGCGAGCGGCGCAACCCGAGAGCGCTGAACTTCTACCAGCGCAACCGGTTCCAGATTCGCGAGATGGAGCTGGTGTTCCACTGCTGGATCGAGCGCTAGCGCAGCACCGAGACTGGCTCTCTTCCGAACCCGTGCGGAGTGGAGAGCACCCTGAGGGCAACCTTAGCGGAGATGCCTACCCAGCCAGGAGCAGTCGCCAGAGTTCGTATGCTCGGTCCGTAAGGTACCCGAATAAGCGACTCAGCATCTCCAAGAAACTCATTGACTTCTCCCATTAGCTTACGTGGTGGACCAACAGGAGAAAGGGTGGAACTCCGGAATTTACGAGGGTGTGGCCATCTACTAAGGTATTGGGATGATGTTCGTAGGTATGAAGCAAAGGCGGTGACCGGTGCAGCCACACGGATGCCAGGAACTCAGGACCATACTGGAAGCGCTTGAGGCCGCCGACGAGCCTCCATTGTTGTCGACTTCCCACACGCTGTCCTGTGACCTGTGTTCCGAACTGCTGGCGATCGCGCTCTTTCTCCGTGAGCATGCGGAGTTGTTCGCACCCGGCCCACAGCAGGTCAATGGCTCGTCGGGCTCATAACCCGAAGGTCGCAGGTTCAAATCCTACCCCCGCTACTCGCATAAAGGACTATGAACAAAGGGGATTCAGCCAGCGCGGCCGGGTCCCTTTCGTCGTCTTTCGGCCCGAAATGCCACGTACATGCCGCGATTTGGGCTTTTCTTTGTGAACTAGTTTTCGGTACTACAGACGAGAGGAAGGCGAATTTGGGAGATGTTGGCAAGAGTTGTGGATGAGGAAGGCAGCATGATCAGGCGGCGTCCTTCCTGGTCTCCTCAGTTTGCTTGCGTTCCAGCGGCACCCCAACGACAAATCTGACGCCGGCTCTCACGAGCGGCAGCAGGTGGGATCCGTTCAGGCGGCGTCATCGTTGCTCGGCCATCTGCAGCAGCTTGAACGCCATGGTCAGGGCCTTGATCCGGTTGCCGGCGCCCTTGGTCACCCGCTGTCGGAGCCGCACGGTGGCGAACGGCGACTCGATGACGTTGGTCGTTCGCAGGTGCACCCAGTGCTCGGCCGGGAAGTCGAAGAACGTCAGCAGCGTCTCCCGGTCCTTGAGCAGGCATTCGACCGCTTTGTCATACTGGGGGAGTACTCCGCCGCGAACGCGTCGATCCCTTCCTCGGCAACTTCGCGCGTGTCCGCATACATCACCTCGTGCAGCATGGCCTTGGCCTTGCCCTGTAGGCGCTTCGGGAGCTTGTCCAGCACGTTGGCAAGCTTGTGGCACCAGTCGCGCTGCTCGAGCGTCTCGGGCCACACCTCGCTGACCGCGTTCCAGAACCCCAGGGGCCACGTCGCCGATCGCCAGCACCGGCGCTTGCTCCCCGGCTCTTGAGGCACCGCAGCACCGACAGCCAGCACTCGGCGCTCTCCCGGTACCCGTCCTCGATCGCCAGCAACTCCTTTATGCCGTCAGGACGGGCTCCAATGATCACCAGCGTGCACAGCCGATCCTGCTCCAGGCGCACTCGGAAGTGGATCCCGTCGGCCCAGATGTACACGTAGTCCCGCTCCGCCAGGCTCTGGTTCCGGAACGATCGGTATTCCTGCTCCCAGACCGCCGTCAGTCGTGCGATGTTGGTCGCCGACAAGCCCGCCGCATCTTCGACCCAGCAGTGAGCTGAGCGCCGGCTGGAAGTCTCCGGTCGAGAGCCCTCGCAGTACAGGATCGGCAACACCTCGGCCACCTTCGGCGAACGCCTCATGTACGGCGGCAGGATCCGGCTCGTGTCGCGCCAGGTACGCGGCCACCTCCGCATCCAATGCGCCCAGTAGCATCCTCCGAGCTCCTTCACGGGCCAGTTCGTCCAGCGTCGGCAGGCCGCTGTCCTCCTCATCGATCTCGTTGTGGAGTATCTTCAGCACGGGCGGCGTCTCCTTTCCCCTGGCTGTCACCAGGGTCCTTGGGTCTTGGTTCACCCGGAAGGCTACGCCGCCTTCTCATGCTCCTCCAGATCCACAACTTCTGGTAATACCTCGCAGCCCTCCGCTGCCAGCCCCTGGCGAACTCCGTAGGAGTTCGGTCAGCCAGGGAGCTGTGGGGTCGTTGGTGGTGTAGTCGATCCTCCAAGCCTCTAGCTTGCGACGCGCATCTTGGATCGACAGGAACAGATGCGCGTTATAAGGCATTCATCCCTGAGCCGACCGTTGAATCTCTCGATGAAGTCGTTGTCCACGGGCTTGCCCGGCCTGATGAACTCCAGCTGCACGCCGTGCCGGTACGCCCATGAGTCCATCGCCTGGGAGTAGAACTCCGAGCCGTTGTCACGGTGATGATCTTCGGTAAGGGCCGCCGCATCCAGAGACGCTCCAGCACCTGTGCCATCGTTGTCCGGTCATCGATACACCCAGGCTCCAGCACCGGGGACTCTCGAGTGAAGTGATCCACGATTGTCAGCACTCGAAAGTAGCGACCATTGTCCAGTCGGTCGGTGATGAAGTCCATGCTCCAACGCTCGTTCGGTGCGCTCTTGGCCGGCAGTGACACCCTTGCCTGGCTCGCCCGCTTGCGACGGCGCTTCACCCGGATCGATAGCCTCTCCTGCCGGTAAGGCGGCAGATGCGCTTGTGGTTCACCTGCCAGCCTCGTCGCCTCAACACTACCCAGAGTCGTCGGTACCCGAACCGTGGTCGAGTAACGCGAGCTCTCGGAGACCCCGAGTACACGGCACGCTTGGAGCGCTCGATGGCTGACGGACAGGCACCGCTGATCGCAGCCGTCAGCGGCAAGTCACCCGAGCGTGTGCTCGCGTGGTCGGATCCCGGCACGTTCACGCTGCGGAGCAAGAATAAGGTCGAGAGCGTCTCTATCCCGCGGCTAGTGCCAATCGACCCGCGCTTCCTAATGGAGGGGTGCTCCCCTGAGGGAGATGAGTAGGGCGATGCCTAGGGGGGGTGAAGAGAACCGGTTTCCACCGGCTGTTGTACTCAGTAGCCGAACAGCGCCAGTCCTCGGATGTTGGTGTAGTTCCCGGGCTTGAAGAACGTCTCTAGCCGTCTGCGGACCTTCTCGAATTCCCGTTTGGGAACCATGTCGGGATTGTGCTGCAGTTGTTGTGGAACAAGCAGGAAGAGATACGCAGCCTCGCCGCAGAGGTGGCACTTCCAGAAGTCCAGCAGGTCCATGTTGTTGTTGGTCGTCTTGCCGCGCTCGACTTCCATTAGGACACCGCTATCGCCTACACGCCGGTAGTAGTCTGGTCTGAGCCCGACGATGGACTCGGCGAAAAGACCCTGTCGTTCACTCTCAAACCCAAGTGCGTCGGCTGAGGGACGAACCGCGGCTTGGACCAGCGCGCTGGACGTTCCAGGTCGATTGGCGTCGTGTATCAGACCCAACGTCGACGGTGCATTTAGCGCTTCAGCCAGGTTGCCTGCGAGCGCCTGCACCTCCTGCCACTCCGGGCTCGCCTCGTGCGCGAGCTGTACAAAGGTCTCCAGAACGACTCGCATCTCTTTCCCCGCGATCATCCTGCGGATAGATCAGCATCGTGTACGAGCAGCCTTGACACTCACACAATCGACGACCGTGGCTAGCCTAGAACCAGCCGGCTCGGATAGCTCCCCCGCTGCTCGGCAATGCGATCGAGAACTCGAGCGCTCCGTTGACCCGACAGCGACGTATCCACCTCAATAGCCAAGCATTCCCGCGTCGCGTCGTCAACAACGTTCAAGGTGCGGAAGACTCGACCACTGACAGCATGTCGAGCATGAAGTCCATCGACCACTGGACGTTTCACTCTTGTAGCTCTTGCCGTAGGGCGGGTTGGAGAGCATGAAGTCGAACTCGCGGGACGGAAAGGCGTCGTTGGAGAGCGTCGAGTGTTCCGGCCCCCCGACGATGTTGTCGGCCGCTTCTCCCTCGCCCTTGAGCAGAAGATCCGCCTTGGCGATGGCGTAGGTCTCGGAATTGATCTCCTGACCGTAGAGATGGGTGGCGACCTGCTTGCCGCGCTGCTGGGCGATCTGCGTCAACGTCTCCTCGGCCACTGTCAACATGCCCCCCGTGCCGCAGGCGCCGTCGTACACCAGGTAGGGTCCCAGCCAGGGGTGCGCCGCCACGGGGCACGAGCTTGAGGCGCGCGAGTCTGGCGAGTTTGGGGATCTCGCGCGCGCTGAGGAGTGTTGAGTTTGTCCGGTGCGGGGGCACCCCTTCTTGACCGCAGACCTGGTAGCCCGAGTCCATGCACGCGCGCGCCAGTTCGGTTGCACGGCTGATCTGGGCGCCGGTCATGTCTGGTTCAAGGTTGTCCCTCCGCCTCCTGCCTTCTTCGTTTCCGTTGGCACCGGCGATGTTGAACCACATGTGCGCAAGCACGGAATCCTTGAGGACGCCCTCGCCGTTGTCGTTCATGCGCCCGAGGTTGTTCTGCGCGCCGGCCTGACCCTGATCGGCGGCCAGATCGAAAGCGCCGTCATCTACGGTGCCAGCAACGCAACTGTAAGAGCGCGTCAGCGTGGATCGCCAATGCCTTCGCCGCGCTCACCGGACAGCGACTATGCCACATGCCCTACGCACGCCGGCGGTCTGGACCGTGCGAGCGGTCGCTTTCGGACTAGCGTTGGCGTGCCTCACGGGATCGCCGCCGGCTATCTTCCGTCGTGGCGGGCTACGACGCTAGACCGGCCGAGGCGCTGCGGCACGAGTAGGCCTAGGGCCTGACGGCGCGCGGCAACCGAGCGATCCCCACCCCCACTGCGGTGACTGACGGCTCTTCCTACAAGCCCACTGCGGCGGCAGCCCCTCGGCGCGGTTGATGAAGAAGAGCGCCACACCGAACACGCCAGACGCCCAGCCGACGTACAGCAGCAACTCGCGGTACTTTCCTCACGTCGCGCGACACCAGCACCATCAAGCCGCCCAGCATGGTAGTGACAAACCGCATCGCCTGCGGCCTCCAAGAAGTGGCGATACGGCTGGCTCCGGTCAGGCTGTTCGTGAAAGTGTACGCAAGGCTCAACCGACGCGCGGGCACTGACGTAACCAGCGCTAGGTAACGCTGCACCGGCGCAGAATTGCCCTTCGGTCACCGCAGGAGCGATCGGAAGGCCTGCCCAGTACCGCTGCGGCCGACTCGATGGAGTGCCAGCGGATCGCGGCGAGCCATGGCCACGCCCAGTGACTGCGAGTCGGGCAAAGTACCGCCGCCCTTCCGCTGGGACGTGGATCGCTGCCTTCGCCTCCGCACCAAGCTGGACGCGCTCTATTTCCACCTCTACCGCGTTACAGACCGCGACGACATCCGCCATGTACTGCATGACGTGGTTAAGTTATCGATTGCAATACTAAACGAATATCTCATGTGGTTATTTTTTGAACGCTGTTCAATATGTAACTATGATCAAATAAGATGTGTGTTGAAAACAATGCTCTTTTTTTTATTTCATTCAAGACAAAAGTAATAGCCAATAAATCGGGATCATGGGTAAACAATTCAAAACTTCCGAGTTCTGTCTCCTTCTTATTATTTGTGAAGACGTTGAAAGGTGAATATCCTTCAATCATTCTAAGAATTGCACATTCACCTGCCACATGTATTATATGTGGCCGTCTCTCTAATGGAATATTAGAGTGCTGATCATAATATTTTCGAACATGACGATAGATACTATGCGCAGTAATTCCCCGGTTTGCGAAGATAATCTTGAACGGCCAGTCTTCGTAACTGAATTTCGGAAAACTGGGAGGAATTCGTTTCCCTATAGGTTGCATGGGTGGGATAGACGCAATATTGGACAATGCATCGTATAATTCTCGTTTTCCGACTGTGGATTTAATCGACGCCACAGCCAGCGTCCCCTCTATTGGAGAAAACGATTTTCCGAAGCCATTCGCATTGTGTAAATCAAAGCGCGGCGTAAGTGTCCGTAGTGACAATGACGTCCAGTTGCGCCGATTCGGAGCCGTCTTCGTGGAACAGAAAGCCACCCAAGAATACATTACATTTCGAAGGAGCATGTTGCCGTAGGAAAGTTGCGTATGTCTTTTCTCTGACGCTGCCGATATCGCTGGCGTTTGGGAATATTGTTGCGGCGTCTGCTTCACCCCTCAGAACTTTGGAAACATTACGAAAATATACGCCGATCCGGTCATAAACATTCTGTGACATGATTCATACTCCGTCGTAATGTTTTCGCAACGTGTACAGGAACAACGATTACCTGACACTCGGCCCTCGCGGGAGCTCTGTCCCGGCTGCCTTCTTATTGAGGTCCTCCTTCCTGGTCTTTGCGGCCAACCTGGCGTCCTTCAGGCCAGCGGTGAAAGTCTGGTAAGGAGTCCGACGGCGATGATTCACTTGACGAAGGGAGGGCGGTAGCGTGGCCTCGACATGCGATTCGACTTCCTCTACGAGGCGCACTCTTCACCTTCACGTGGTAGCGGGAGCGGGTCCAGTGCGCCCGTGTTACGTGATCCCGTCGAAGATCTCGGCCCACCCTGCCCAGGTCCCTTATCCGATTCAGCACGTTACATGCGAGGACCGCCTCGGTGGCCCAAGCTCCAGCATTTGCCTTTCTCTCGCGATAACTTACTGGCGGTTGACCATGCCCCTATTCACCGTTACGAAGACGACCCTTCAACCGAACCTCGCAGAACATTGTCTGTAAAGGAGTTCCACGTTTAGGACGGCAATAGCAGTCTGGCAGTTGATGCGCAGGCGGCGCATCTTTACATCGGGGTGCACTGGGAGCAGTAGATTGCGGATTTGTAGATCATGACGTGCGGGTCGGTCAACGTTGGGTGAGGACAGTGTGTTTCCTGTCTGCCACGGCGTCGCCTGGATCGTCACTCTCGCGCACCGCACATTCCTTCGCTCACGCAGCATCTACGCTGCTGCCTGCACTCCGGCTGGGCTGGCCAACGGAGTCTTCAAGCTGAAGCGGCCAGCGCAATCCACTGAGCCGGCACCCGATGATGTCACTCGGCACGCCCGCAGCCAAGTGGTGGGGTGGCGCCATGCAAGATCGCTGGAATGTAGCCTGCCGGGCCCGAAAATCGGATGGTCCATCAAACGCGTGACGTTATTGGTGCGCGTCCGAACTCATAGGAAGCATCCCAGTCGGCGCGTCGTCCGGGTATGGGGCCCCTACAGGGATCCGACGGCGAGCGGGTCACGTTAGAGGACCGTAACGCGGTGTCAGGGAATGGCGACCGGAGCGCCACATGCGACGGGGACGGAAGGGGGGGCGCGGGCTGGATGTGAAGAGGTAAGGTCAGTCGGTCGGGATTACGTCGTGCCGAATCTTGTGGCGACGTACTTGTCGGCATCCTCCTGGGCGAGTCGCACCGTACCGGGGCCGCTGCGGACGTAGAGATCTCCTTCAACGGCCTTCTCGAGACCCTTCCATCGCAGATACACCGGCTCGAGGCTCCGCTGGCAGCTCACGAGGCAGACGGTCTTGCCCTCGACGATCTGCGCCTTGGGATCGATGCAGGTTCCGGCGCGGTCACCGAGGCCATTGCGCACGACCTGGGCCAAGTGCCGCATGAACTTATCGTCGCTGTCGAGGCGGTCGTGCTCGATGCCGACAACCTTGCGGTCGTCGTCCACGCCGATCAGCAGGTCGCCGCCCTCGGTGTTGAGGAACGCGGCGATACTCTTGAGCGCCGCGTGGGTGACGCGCTTGTCGTCCTTGCGGTCTTTTCTCAGGTTCCAGCGCAGGCTCGACTTGAACTCGAGCGTCTTGGACTCCCGGAGCTTGAGCAGTTCCTCTGCTCGTCGGTGCCGCTGGATGTAGTCGTCAAACAGGAAGTTCTTGAGCGCCCGGCCGAAGTCCGCATCGTCGGTGATGCGCTTGTACAGCTCGAAGTTGGTCTCGACGAACTCCTGGAACTTGTCCTCAACCTTGGGGTCGAAGGTCAGCCGCACGTTCTCGCGCGTGTTCACCCGGGCGCTGGCCTCCAGCCCGTCGTCCTCTTCCAGGGCCAACCGGATGCGCTCGAGTGCGACGCGGTGCTCAGGGCCGAGCTCTGTGCCGAAGCGCTCGTTGAGCGCCTCGATGATGCGCGAGAGCGCCTCCAGTTCCTGCGCGCCGGCCCCACTGTGCGGCTTGCTGCCGGCCGGGTCGAGCGGCCAGACCTGCCGCTCCAGCGCGATTGAGCCCTGGCTCGTCTGCTGGATGCGGAAGGACTCCATGTCGATGTTCTGCTGCACCTCGAGAGGTAACTCCTCACGGCTGGCCGGCAGCAGGCGCCTGAGGTGTCGGGCAAAGACGTAGAGCTTCTCCAGGTCGAGGTCGGCGAATCTCAGCACCTGGGACAGGAACGCGTACAGGCGCGCGTAGTCGCTGAGGTCGCCACGGAAGTCGCCTCCCTCCTCGGGCCCAAGCTCCCCGAAGCGCTGACGCGCCGGCTCCAGCGCCGCGTACAGTCTGTCCTGGGTGCCCTTGGGGTCGAAGTACACCCGCCCGAAGGCCTCCACGTCGTCGGCCGCGAACACGCCGTAGTTGAGCAGCCTGTCCTGGACTTCGTACAGGAGGTTGGGGTCGGTCTCCTCGGAAAGCAGGGTGGTCTCGTAGTACGGCTCGAAGGCTTTCCGGATCTCCTCGGCCTCGTTGGCGAAGTCGAGCACCATCGTGCCCTTCTTGCCGGGGTGGGTGCGGTTCAGGCGGGACAGCGTCTGGACCGCGTTCACCCCACCGAGCTTCTTGTCCACGTACATCGTGTGCAGCAATGGCTGATCGAATCCGGTCTGGAACTTGCTGGCGACCACCAGGAAGCGGTACTGAGGCTTGCCGAACTCGTCTGCCGTCTGCCGCTCGCCGATCACTCGCTCCTGCCCGGCGGAGTTCATGCCGGACTCCGTGTAGGAGGCGCCCTTGTCCTTCACCGTTCCGGAAAAAGCGACGAGCGCCCTGTACGGATGGCCCTTATCGTCCAGATACTGATCCAGAGCGAGCTTGGCCCGCACCGCGTGCAGGCGTGATCGCGTCACGATCATCGCCTTGGCCCGCCCGCGGATCTCACGTGCGACCTGCGCGGCGAAATGCTCCACGCAGATGGCGATCTTGTCGCGGATGGCATGCGGGTGCAGCTCGACGAAGGACTTGAGCAGGTACTCCGCCTGACTCTTGTCGTACCGCGGGTCCTGCTCGATCTTTTTCAGCAGGCGCCAGTAGGCCTTGTAGGTGGTGTAGTTGGCGAGCACGTCGAGGATGAACCTCTCCTGGATCGCCTGGCGCATGCTGTAAAGATGGAAGGGCTCGAACTTCCCGTCCGGCCGCTTGTGGCCGAACAGCTCCAGCGTCTTGGGCTTCGGGGTCGCCGTGAAGGCGAACGTCGAGAGGTTCGGCTGCCGCCCGCGGCTTTGGATCTCGTCGAGGACCCGGTTGTCGATCTCCTCTTCGGGGGTCTCCGCGCCCACTTCCTCCTGTTCGGCCTGCTCCAGAGTCCCTGCTCTGAGCACCGCCTTGAGGCTCTTGGTGCTCTCGCCAGACTGCGAAGAATGGGCCTCGTCCACGATGACTCCGAAGCGCTGACCGGGGAGCTGGCCGATCTGCTCGGCGATCACCGGGAACTTCTGCAGCGTGGTGACGATGATCGTCCGGCCAGCCTCGAGAGCCTCACGCAGCTGGCGGGAGGTCTGGTCGATGTTTTCCACCACGCCGAGGGTCTGCTCGAACTGCCGGATGGTGCGCTGCAACTGGCGATCGAGCACCCGCCGATCGGTCACCACGATGACCGAGTCGAACACACGCCGGTCCTCTCGGTCATGCAGCACCGAGAGCTGGTGGGCGAGCCAGGCGATCGTGAAGCTCTTGCCGCTGCCCGCAGAGTGCTGGATCAGATAGCGCTCGCCGGTGCCGTGCTCTCGCGCATGGCGCACAAGGCGGCGCACGCAGTCCAGCTGCTGGTAGCGCGGGAAGATCAGGAAGCGCTTGCCGGTCTTGCGTCCGGCATCGTCCTCCTCCTGCACCTCGTGAATGAACTGACGGAGCAGGTCCAGGACACTGTCCCGGGCCCAGATCTGCTCCCACAGGTAGTCGGTC
Source organism: Acidobacteriota bacterium (assembly GCA_965205505.1). Taxonomy (GTDB): domain Bacteria; phylum Acidobacteriota; class UBA890; order UBA890; family WLXD01; genus DASCOT01. The sequence goes on along the minus strand of CBDBHB010000007.1, from coordinate 169,098 downwards.
GGAAAGCCCGGACGGGTGGGCGGGACCGGTGAATTCCCTGCGCCGCCGAAGCGCCCTTGGTTGAAGGGTAGGAACCGGGTCCCGGGCCCGGACAGCTGCGTCGTCACGAACACCAGCTCCGGGTCCACGGCGAAGTGGGCAAGGCAGCGCCCGTAGGAGAGGAGCGGCTCCCGGGGGTCACGGTTGTGCCGGTACTGCTGGATGGCGTCCTGCACGTCCTGGCCGTTGAGCGGGTTCTTGAGCTCGGCCGTGAAGATGGGGATGCCGTTCAAAAACAGCGCGAGATCGAGGCTCTCCTCGCTCTGCTCGCTGAAGCGAAGCTGGCGCACCACGGCAAAGAGGTTGGCCGCGTGAAGGCGCTGCAGCTGTTCGTTGAGCCCGCTCGCAGGCCGGAAGTAAGCGAGCCGGAACCTGCAGCCCGAGTCTTTGACGCCATTGCGGAGTACGTCGAGTGCCCCCCGCCGGCCGATCTCGCGCGACAGCCGGCTCAGGAAGCGCACCTTCACGTGAGCGCCGTGGTGCTGCTTGAGCTTGTCCCACTCCTTGGGCTGGGTGGCCAGGAGGAAGTCGACGACATCGGACGGAATCAGGCAGAGGCCGCGGTCGTAGTCCTCCGGCCGACGCTTGCGGTAGCCGCCCGGCACCGGCTCATCGTCGTACTCGGGCGCTGACTCTCCCACGGCCGTCGTATCGTCCGGGCGCGCGCCGATCCCGTTCCGCAGCAGCGCGTACTCGATCGCCTCCTCGAAGGCCTGCTCGGAGACCTCGGGGCTCATGCCGCTTGTTCCCGGACGTCGATCTTGCCGGTGACCGCTGCGGAGATCAGCGCGGTGCGGAACTCTTTGAGGTGCTCAATGGCTTGGCGGATCTTGCCGGTGAGGGCGTCGATCTTGGCCGTCTCGCGGTCCAGGCGATACACAATCGCTTGTTGTTCTCGCAGCTTCGGCAGGGGTATTTCTAGATTTGCGTATCGGTCGGCACTGACATTCTGAATCGTCGCCTGGATGAAGTTACTTCGCAGCCAACTCCATTAGCTTACGGAGGTCGTGAAGTAACGCACGAAGCGACTATTACAGCGCGGCGACTTGAGGCGAGCCCGGATTAGGTAGCCTGCATGTGCGGCTCTGCCCCAACTTGGATCGAAACGGAACGTCTTGCCGACAGTAGCCCCGCTCCTAGCGAACAGAAGGTCGCCATCTCGGAGTAGGTGCGGTCTTGCGATGTCCTCTGGAATGGAGCGGAACGTCTCTTCTCGCAGCCGTCCATCCTCACCGACGTCAGTGATCCGGATGTACCGTGGCAAGTCTGGGTCCATCAGTTCTGCGGGCTCGTTCGCCCCGTAATGCAGGGGCTCTTGGAGAAGGAACTTTAGCCGGTGCACATTCCAGTTCGCCGGGACCTCGCCCAGCCACTCCACACCGGAATCCTTCATGGGGACGTTCGGGTCCAGGCCCCGGGTGACAGCACGGGTGATGAGGGCGGTGCGTTTCTCCTGAAGTAGCTCGATCAGCCGCTCCTTGTCCGCCACCAACCCATCGATCTTCGCTGTCTCGCGGTCCAGGAAAGCGGCGATGGCCTTCTGTTCTTCGGGATGTGGCGTTACGAGTGGCAAGCGGAGAAAGACATCCGGATAGAGCCGTAGCCTGGAGTCGACGATCCCGTAGGACCAGCTCTTGAAGAGCACCACGTAGTGCCGAGATCGGAGCAAATAACCTAAGAACCGGGGATCGACCGTCCCTCTCTTCGGCCGAAATACCTCGTAGGCCGGGCTGACGATCCCGTCGCAGGCCGCAACACCGAGAGCGGTCTTCCACGCGAGCATTATGTTGATCACGAGATCGCCTGCCCTGCAGCGCTTATAGCCCTCCAACGACTCTGAACGGGAAAGAAACTCGTCTTCACCGATCACGTCCTGCCGAGGCTTGACTCCGTAGTATTCGGAGACCGCGAGCAGGGTCTCCACCCCAGTACGGGATCGATCTTCAATCCGGCGAAGGGCAGCCTTCATTCTTGTGACGGGCCAGCGGTCGGGCATGGAACGGAGAAGCTGCGTTCCGATCGGGTCGTGAGCGCCCATGAGGTTCATTCGCGCGTGGTGGCCGCGTGAGTGAGCTCGGCAAGTGCCATCACGATCTCCTGTCCGATTGACCGGATGTCCGCCTCGATTTCCTCTAACGGCCTCGGCGGAACGTATTCGTAGAAGTAGCGGTTGAAGTTGATCTCGTAGCCCACGAGCCCGACCTGTCCATCCCGCGCATCCCGGCGTTTCGTGTCGATCCAGGCGTCGGGAACGTGCGGCTTCACCTCCCGCTCGAAGAACGACTCGACATCCTCCAGCAGCGGCACTCTCTCCGTGTCGCGAAGCTGGGGATCAGGCTCAGGGAGACCTTCCCGGTCTCGGCAGATCTCTGCCTCCTCGTTGCGCTCGGACAACGCGGAGAAAATGGCCTTCTTGATGGGAGCAGCGAGCTTGAGCTTCGCTTCTTGGGCCGCCTGGGAAAGCTCGGCCTCGAAGACCGCTCGATCCAGGAACAGCTCGTCCGGCAGATTCTGCAGCAGGGCCCGGATCTCGGCCTGTTGCTCCTGGCCCGCCTCCTCGTCCTTCGCCTTCGCTTCGCCCTTCTTGCGCGAAACCGCCAGGTTGACGAAGGTGCGCTCCTCTTCGAGCCGAGCAGTCCGCTCGGGGCTGGCCTGGAAATCGAGCTTGAGCGGACGCTCCACCGTGATCTTGCGAAAGCCGAAGTGCGTGGTCGGGTAGATGCGGCTGACGACAACCTCGCGCTCCTCGCCGTCCTGGACCACCTTGCGGATCGCGCCATCCTCGAACTCCGCCAGCAGCTGCAGAATCTCCTCCTTTCGCTCCAACGGTACCTCGCGACGCTTCGCACCCAGGCTCTTGCGTAGCGGGACCCAGAACGAGGTGGCATCGATGAGCTGCACCCTGCCAGCCCGCTCAGGCCGTTTCCGGTTCGTGAGCACCCAGACATAGGTCGCGATGCCCGTGTTGTAGAACAGCTGCTCGGGCAGTGCGATCAGCGCTTCCAGCAGATCGTTCTCGAGGATCCAGCGGCGGATCTCGCTCTCACCGCTGCCCGCATCACCGGTAAAGAGCGGCGAGCCGTTCATGATGATCGCGACCCGCGAGCCGCCCTGGGCGTGCTCCTTGGAGTGCGCGAGCATGTGCAATAGGAACAGCAGCTGGCCATCGCTGATCCGCGGCAAGCCCGCACCGAAGCGACCGGCGTCTCCCCGGTCGTGCTCGGCCCGCACCGCGTCCTGGTCGCGCTTCCAGTCCTTGCCGTAGGGTGGATTGGCGATCATGTAGTCGAACGTTGTGCTGGCGTGCCGGTCGTTGGAGAGCGTGCTGCCGAACAGGACGTTGTCCGCGTCGCGGCCGTCTTCCGACTTCATGAAGAGATCCGATTTGCAGATGCCGAAGGTCTCCGGGTTCACCTCCTGGCCGAACAGGTGAATGTCGGCATCAGGGTTCACGGCGCTGCCGCAGAGTTCGCCCTCGCGCCTTTCTCCCACGTTGATGTGCTCCTTGGCGATGGTGAGCATGCCGCCCGAGCCGCAGCACGGGTCGTAGACGCTCAGCACGACCCCCTTGGTACGCAGCCGTTGCTCGTCGCCAGCCAGCAACAGGTCCACCATGAGATGGACCACATCGCGGGGAGTGAAGTGCTCACCCGGGTTTTCGTTCAGCGCCTCGTTGAACTTCCGGATGAGCTCCTCGAAGACCGTGCCCATCGTGAAAGTTGTCGACCAGGTCCGGGTGCAGATTCACCTTCGGGTCGCCGAACCGCTGCAAGACCTGGAACAGGAGCCCCGCCTCGTCGAGCTTGGCGATGGTGTTGTCGAAGTCGAACTTCTCCAGCACCTCGCGCATGTTGGGGCTGAACCCTGCGATCCAGTTGCGCAGGTTCTGAGCGATGTGGGGCGCGTCAGCGAGCAGTTTGTCGAAGTCGTAGCGGGAGGTGTTGTAGAACGCGAAGCCGGAGGCGCGCCGAAGCTGCGGCTCGAGGTTCTCGATCCTGCCCCGGTACTTGGCCTGGACCGCCAGCACCTGCCCTTTGGTGGGGGCCAGCACGCAGTCGAGGCGCCGCAGCACGGTGAGCGGCAGGATCACGTCCTGGTACTTGCCTCGCTTGAAGGTGTCGCGGATCAGGTCCGCTACGCCCCAGATGAAGCTCGTGATCTCGCTGTGGTTCATGTCGGGTCCAATGTCTCGGCGTCGGGGTCGAAGGTGGTGGGCGCGGTGATCTTTGTGGTGCGCTCGTTGGTCCTGATCGTGCTCGTGGCAGCCGGCGTGATCGATGCGTTGATCGTGGTTGGGGGCAGTGATCGCGCTCGCGCTGGTGGTCGTTGCCGTACGCGCACATCCTGCACCGTGCCGACGCGGCGAACCAACCTATTCCGACGTACAGTGCGGTTTGCCGCCGGCTCGATGGGCGGTGGGGGATCCCCAGCGAACCGCCGATCCGAACTCGCCGCGATGTCGAAGGGCGGCATGCGGATGACCGTCGGTGAGCTCTGCCGGCTGATCCGGGCCGGCGTTGCGATCGAAGCGATGCTCACGGGCGCGAAGGCGACGCAAGATAGCTCCGGTGTGGATGCGGTAAAATGCCGGGCCGCAACGCTCGAACGGATCGCGCAACGGCAGCATGGCCTCCGATCGGACGGTGGCGCTTCACTGAGAACGCGGCCGACATCGGATCTCGGCGATCTGTCGACACTTGATGAGCTGCGTCCGGCTGGCGAAGGCGCTTAGGCGATCGGCGGATGAGATTCGAAAGTGGCAGAGGCGGGGATGCCGGTCGTCACCAAGGGGCGGTAGGAATTCTCTGGCGCACGTTAGGGGCAAGACTGCCGACGTGGCGGCCGCCCGTGCCGACCGCAACCGACTTGCCGCTGCCCGCGATCGGTAGCGATTGATGTTCCAATGCGGAGACTTCTTAGTAACTAAGGCCCGCGCTGCCTCAAGGCTAGCCTAGGCTAGCCCGCCGTAGCGGCTGGCCTACGGCTCGCAGTCCTGGTAGTCGGAGGCCATGCACGCCCGCGCCAGTTCGGTCGCTCGGCTGATCTGGGCGCCGGTCATGTCTGGTTCAAGGTTGCCCCTACGCCTCCTGGCGGCTTCGTTCCCATTAGCGCCGGCGATGTTGAACCACATGTGCGCAAGCACGGAATCCTTGAGGACACCTTCGCCGTTGGCGTACTTGAGCCCAAGGTTGAAATGGGCCTTGGCGTCACCCTGTTCGGCGGCCAAGCGGTACCAACTGAGGGCTTCGGTGTTGTCTTTGAGGACGCCCCGCCCGTTGTCGTACATGACCCCGAGGTTGAGCTGCGCGTCAGCGTCGCCTTGCTCGGCGGCCAAGCGATACCAGCGCACCGCTTCGGCCTCGTCCTTGCGGACGCCCCGGCCACGCCCGTTAGCGTACATGACCCCGAGGTTAAACTGCGCGCTGGCGTAACCCTGCTCGGCGGCCAGGCGGTACCAGCGGAGGGCTTCAGCGCGGTCCCTGCGGACACCCTCGCCGTTGGCGTACATGACCCCGAGGGTGAACTGGGCATAGGCGTTTCCCGGAAGACCGGCGAACACCCCCTGGCGTTCTTCGGCGGCTAGACGATACCAGCGGAGGGCTTCAGCATTGTCTTCCGGGACACCCTCGCCGAAGTCGTACATCGACCCGAGGCTGTATTGGGCGGAGTCGTAGCCTTGCTCGGCGGCTAGACGATACCAGCGCATGGCTTCGGCATAATCCTGGGAAACACCTTCGCCGGCGGCATACATGTCCCCGAGTCTGTCCTGGGCGAAGTTGTAGCCTTGCTCAGCAGCGAGGCGGTACCAGCGCATCGCTTCGGCCAAGTTTTTGGGAACACCCTCGCCGAAGTAGTACATGTCCCCGAGGCTGTTCTGGGCTGAGGCGTAACCCTGATCGGCGGCCATTCGGTACCAGAGCATCGCTTCGGCGTTGTCCTCGGAGACGATACGCCCATACGCGTATATGTCCCCGAGCTGTGATTGCCTGGAGGCGTCACCCTGCTCGGCGGCCAGACGCCACCAGCGCGCCGCTTCGGCGTCGTCCTCCGGCACGCCGTTGCCGTTGGCGTACATGAGCCCGAGCCAGTACTGCGCGGTGGCATAACCCTGGTCGGCGGCCATTCGGTACCAGCGTACCGCCTCGGCATCGTCCTTCGGCACGCCGTCGCCCATGGCGTACCTGATCCCGAGCAAGTACTGCCTGGTCGCGTCACCCTGCTCGGCGGCCAGGCGGTACCAGCGCGCCGCCTCGGCATCGTCCTGGGGGACGCCCCTCCCGTAATCGTACATGACCCCGAGCAAGTGCTGCGCACGCGCGTCATCTTGCTGGGCAGCTAAGCGATACCAGCGCACGGCTTCGGCGTTATCCCGCGTGACGCCTCGGCCGCTGGCGTACATGTATCCGAGGCTGGCCTGCGCGTTGGCGTGGCCCTGATCGGCAGCGAGACGATACCAGCGAATTGCCTCGCCGTCGTCGTACATGCGCCCAAGGTTGTACTGAGCGTCAGCGTCGCCCTGCTCGGCTTCGCGCCGGAGCGCGTCGAGATCTTCCTGTGCCGAAATTGCAGCGCTGGCGAGTAGCACGCTCGCCGCGATTGCGAGGGTGGTAGCGATCCAGATCCGTCTCCGTGCTGGGTCTATGGGCTTCAATGCAGGTGCACTCCTGTCGCGACGCGTAGCATAGTCCGACTAGATTAATGCCTCCTGGGAGGCTTCCGGAAGCGATGAACACCCTCCTGCGGGCTTGCGAGACATCAGCCCTGACCTCGACACCGCTTCGCCTGGAGGTTGCTTTCGCCCTGGGGCGAGGCAAGCAAGGCCACGTCGAAGCGATTCGGGTAGGTCACATGGTGAAGAGGACGCTGTGCTTACTGTCAGCACTTGCAGTCGGCTGCGCAAGCATAGCGTCGGTGTCGGAGCTTGAGACGGTGCCCGGGAGCGAGGCGCAGGGACAGTCATCGTGGCGCGGTTTGGTGGTGGCGCCAGAGCGGCGATGTTCACCGTACGAAGCAGGCGATTACCAGTACTCGCGGTCGGTCGAGGATCGCATCGTCGCACAACTTGGCGGAGTGTACGGCCCGTTTACAGGACGCTGGTTCACATCCAAGTCGGAGACCGACATCGAGCACATCGTGGCACGGTCAGAGGCGCACGATAGTGGTCTATGCGCGGCGGACGGGGGAACGAAACGCCGGTTCTCCAATGATCTGATCAACCTGACACTCGCCGCGCCGAGCGTGAACCGGTATCAGAAACGGGACCATGATGCGGCGGAATGGTTGCCGGAGCGGAATCGGTGCTGGTTCGCCGCGCGGGTGGTGGCGGTGCGCCAGAAATACGAGCTGACGATCGATCAGGCGGAAGCCGATGCGCTGGAGAGTGTGCTGGCGGGGTGTGCGTCGACGGGGATGGTCGTGTCCCCGCACGGGAGGGGTGCCGGCAGGAGCAGGGGGCGCCTCCGCACAGACACCTGAGGCGATCGCGGAGTGGGACGAGGACAGGAACGGGTTCGTTAGCTGCGCCGAGGCGAGAGCGCACGGGATCGCACCGGTGAGGCGTGATCACCCGGCGTATCCGTTCGTGCGCGACACGGATGGGGATGGGGTGGTCTGCGAAACGGGAGGCTATGGGGCTGTCCCGGCACCGGTGAAGCCACCTGCTTAGAAGCTCGCAGCGCGGCTGTGGTCCGTACCGTAACTGCACGGTGCTTCGGCGTGAGCATCCCAACGGGGTGTCACGCAGCCACTGCGCGTACCAGCGGCGAATGGATCGAGACAACGACGGCTGGGCCTGCGAACGGTAGCGGGCATAGATCGCGGCATCGAAGGTGGGGCAACGACCGTCACCGCCGCCTTTTTTTACGGAAAGGGGGACGTCACCTCGTTGACCGAGCCTCGGAAGCAGACTGAGTGACTATGGACAAGGTGGCCGAAGACGATGACCCGAAGGCTGGATGCCCTCATGGTTACAGGCGGCCCGCCGCCTGATCTCGACGATTCGCTACCTCCAGATCCGACGTTACGCATAGAGCTGACGAACGGCGTGGCGGTCTGTAAGCTCGGAGAAGATCGGGCCGAACTGGTACTTGATGCCTGTGAGCCACGTGGCTACGGCTACACTGGCGGGCCGGTGCGGCACTACTGGGAGTTGTACAGCTACATCGCCGAGGCGGCGGAGCCAGGCGGAAGCTGGGACTCCGACCAGCGAATCCAACGGGTCGTCGCGCGGACGACGAGGAAATCAAGCTCGTCGCCGCGGACCGGTAGCGTGACGGATGCACGAACCATCGTTGAGTCACAGATGTCCGCGCTTGGGCGGGAAACAGGTGCGGGTGGCGCCGTCGTACGCGGCGCGGACAGGCCATGAGCGGCGCGGTGAAACTGTGGGGCAGGGAGACGATGGCGACCCCGGCGACAGCTACGTGCTGTTCGCCAAGGGCGACCGCCTGGAGTGCACCGTGACGCCGACGGACGGTGAGCTGCAGGCGGCCAGCAAGTCGGTCCGCTCCAAGGTGAGGTAGGCGAACGCGCGAAGGGCGCAACGCGTCCTGGAGCGAAATCCCCGGAGCAACCCGGCCAGAAAGAAGGCGGGAACCGTCGACGGAAGATGATTGCCTCGGAGAATCGCACCAGGCCTCAGCCCTGTTGACACCGGACCAGCGCCGAAATGTTAGATGGATGTTAGATCGTTGAACGTTCAGCGCGGAACGTGGACGTCGAGATCTGGCCCCTTGCCGACCAGATCTCCCTTGTACAGAGCAGCTTACGAGTAGTGCCCAAGGAGGGACTTGAACCCCCACGGGCTTGCGCCCACTAGGTCCTGAACCTAGTGGGAGGGCGCGGGCACGGGCGGTGCCCTGCTCGGTGTCTCGACGACTGCGTGCACGGAACACACAGGCAACGACGTGGCACCGGTCGTCCGGCACCCAGAGCAGGCTTCAGCCACGCGAGCCATTGGCCGGACGGGATAGGCTCGACGCCTTGGGCGTCACGGGCTCGCGCGGCGACACCTCAAGGTCCCAGTGGACTCCGAGCACACGGTACACGCGGAGGTAACATGAGCGAAGGCGGGCACAAGAAACACGGGGATGACGGGCGGATCAAGGTCAGCCGTCGCGACTTTGCCAAGACCTCAGTGGCGGCGAGTGCCGCGGCGGTCGCGCTGCCCGGTGTCGTGCACGCGGAGACATCGAAGAGCGCCAAGCTGGCCTCGCTCCGCTCGAGAGCGGTGGAGAATCGGCCTGCCGCGCGCCGGATCACGCCGCCGCGGGAGGCCGTCGGATACGGCGGCAGCGGTGCTGCACTCAACGACGGCAAAGCCTCCAAGACGGAGAAGGTGTATCCGGGCGGCTGGCAACCGGGCACCACGATCCCGGCAGAATACTACCTCCAAGAGGAGCACTATCTACGCGACGAGGCGTTCCTCAAAGAGAACCTGTGGCTGTTCGCCGATCACGTCGACCGGATCCCGAACCCCGGCGACTACTTCGTGTACCAGTTCGGTCGTGCCGAGAGCGTCATCATAGTGCGCAACCCGGCAGGCGAGATCAAAGCGTTCCACAACGTCTGCCGCCACCGCGGCTCGCGCCTTTGTCGTCACGATGCCGACCCGATCCCCGACGATCCGCGCCTGTCAGTCAAGCAGCTCGGGCAGATGGGCAACAGCCCGGTGTTTCGCTGCCCGTATCACGCCTGGACGTACGACACGGACGGCACCCTGATCCACGCTTACGGCATGCAGGAGGACTTCGATCCGGCCGACAACGGCCTCGTTCCGTGCCACCTGCGGGTGTCCGAGGGCATGATCTTCGTGCATCTGACGCAGGCGTTGGAACCACCCGACTTCGACGAGCAGGTCGGTAACGATATCCATCCGGTGCTCAGCTACTACGGCAGCGCCGAGCTGAAGGTCGCGGTTCGCGAGCAGTATCCGATCCACGGTAACTGGAAGCTGGCGCTGGAGAACTTCCTTGAGTGCTACCACTGTGGCCCGTCGCACAGGTCGCTGGTCACGACGCACAACTGGGACCAGGAGATGCCGCGCAGGCAGCGCACCCAGCGTAACGCGCAGGTAGCCGAGTGGGTCACGCAGGAGGGCAAGCGCGTCATCTCCAACGATGGCGGCATGGGCGGCGCGGAGTACGAGTCGAGCATGGGCGGCAGCCTGAACCCCGGCTTCATGACCGGCTCACTGGACGGCAAGCCGGTGGCGCCGCTGCTACCGAATATCAAGGAGTGGACGTACGGCACGCGCGTCACCGGCACACGGTGGTCGCAGTTCTACGTGCAGGCTTACGACGACCATCTGGGCATCGCTCGCTTCACGCCGCGCGACACTGAGCACACCGACTGCGAGCTGATCTGGCTAGTGCACCCGGACGCCGTCGAGGGCCGCGACTACGATCCCGAGAGGGTCAAGGCCCTGTGGCACATCACCATCCAGGAGGACATCTGGGTGGTGGAGAACAACCACGCCGGGGTTCGCTCTGGAGCCTACGGAGCTGGGCGCTACGCCCGCAGCGAGGGTGGCCCGAGGGGCTTCATCAGGTGGTACATGAACCAGCTCGTCGGCGCCCGATAGCCCATCGACGTTACGGCGGCGATAGAGAGTACCGCTCGGACCGCGTCGCGAATGGCCTTACTGATAGCCAATGTCCGCGGCAGCGGCCTGAACTCCCGGCCGCGCCAATGCGAATGACGAGCCCAGCGATTTGGAACGTGTTGGGCGTGACGCTGCGACGGACAGGTTTGGGCACTGGATCCTCCGCGTGCCACCGGTGCGACGTGTATGCGCCGGAGTCTTCTATAGCTCCCAGCATCGAGTAGCTCAGCCGCAATCCCAGCTGCGTATGGTCATCGAGCCGGTAGTCGGCTCCGACGTGTAGATGTGCGGCCAGAACCGTGTCGGTGAGATCCTCATCCACGTGGCCGGCCAGTAGCCCGCCTCGCATTGGCAACCACACATCATCGGCCCGGCACCGGCGCCCGTGAAGCCCGGGCGGTGCTTCCTGCGCGGCACCGTGCAGCCGCTCACTCTCAGGTGGGTCGCTGAGCTGGCCGTCCCAGCTCGACACGCCGGCCCCCGGCTATCGTTCGGCTACCGCCTGATCCGAGGGGCACGTTTGCCGCGCGAGGGAATCTAGAAGATGCCATCGATCTAATTAACTATTGTAAGACCTTGAAAGGCTTTTGCGGACCATATAGGCTGTGCCTTGTCGCTCAGATGAGAGCGGAGGGGCAATGGGTCAAAAACAGGGAAGACCTACAAAGGCCGACGACGAAAAGGCCGTCGTGATCCGGCTCGAAAAGAGGCACGTCGCAATGCTCGATGCGTTCATTTCCAAAGAGCTAACCCAAGCTGCCGTTTTCACCGGCGATTACCCCACGCCGCATCAAGTCGCCGGCGCGCGCGGCCGATTTCTTGGGGATCTGATCGAAGGTCAGCTGGGCTTCGAGGCTCGTCACCCCACGAGCTTGACGATCTCCACGACGCCGGTCTTCGGCAACGCTAGGACAATAGGTGAGGTCGTTGATTGGCTCGGCGCACAGGAAGAACGATTGCTAGAGGAAGCGCCTGAGTCGATTAGATCCGCGCTCGAACTGAACAGGCTGAAGCGCCTTCAAGTCGAAGACCCAACAGCGTTCCGTAAGCTTCTGCGCGCAGCCTCAGAGGAGGAGACAAACGATGACGACTAGATTCCTTCGCCGCGCCGACGTCGAGGAGATGATCGGGCTTTCCCGCTCCACGATCTACGCTGCGATGGAGGCGGGGGAGTTTCCCCGTCCAGTGCGCATTGGCCGCCGTGCCGTAGCCTGGCGACAGGAGGAAATCCAAGAGTGGGCAGATAACCGTCCGATTGCCATGCCCAGGGGTGATTAGCCTGCCCCTTCACCGTCGGCGGAGTGACATCTCCATCGTACGAGGACCGCAACCTGCGCCTGAGGGTGACGCAGCGCGACGGACAGGCTCTGACACTGGATGGGCATCAGGACTCTCTAGGCAGGACGCAGCATTGGTACCACCTTGCCGCCCTCAGCGCTCAGGTAAGCGGCCCAGTCGTTCATTAGCTGCCGGCGGCGCTCCAGCAGGTCGGAGCGCGCATAGGCCGCCTCGGTCCGGTCGCGTACTACATGCGCCAGGGCCGCCTCCATGACCGTCCGCGGTGCGTTGGTGCACTCCGCCGCCCAATCCCGGAACGATGAGCGGAACCCGTGCGGTACCGCGGCGATACCCAGCTGCCGCATGAGCTTGGAAAACGTTGCGTCCGACAGCGGCTTACCAGCTCGCGAGCCTGGGAACACCAGTGTCTCCCTATCCGACAGTGCCCGCGCCTGGCTCAGGATCTCCAAGGCTCGAGTCGACAGCGGTACCCGGTGGGCACGCTTCGACTTCATGCGCTCGGCCGCAACTGTCCACTCCCCCGCCTCCCGGTCCATCTCCTGCCACGTAGCCAACCGCACCTCGCCGGAGCGGGATGCCGTCAACACCAGAAACTCGAAGGCCAGCTTCACACTCATCGAGGCATCCGAAGCCCGCACCGCCTCGATCGCACCGGCCACCTTGGCATGAGGCAAGGCGCGCATGTGGGCTCTGACCTTGCTGTGTCGTGGCAGCGCCTGGGCGATGGCGTCGCCGGCCGGGTTGTCGCCACGGTACCCCTGCGCCACGGCCCACTTCATCACCGCGCTGATGCGCTGCCGCACCCTCCGTGCGGTCTCGGGCTTTTCATGCCAGATCGGTTCCAGTACCTCCAACACCTCGGCCGTTGTTACCTCCGACACCGGCATCGCACCGATGCGGGGGAAGGCATACGTAGTAAGCGTGGACTCCCACTGCGCCGCGTGCTTGGCGTTGCGCCAGCCAGGGCGGTGCATCTCGATCACCTTTGCAGCCGCTTGCGCGAAACTCGGCGTATCCCGGGCCTTGCGCTTGTCGCTCAGCGGGTCTCCGCCAGCGCGTGCCAGCTTGCGGTTTGCAAACGCCACCTCGCGCGCCTCCGACAGCGACACCAGCGGCCAGCCTCCCAGGCCCAGCGTCCGTGGCCGGCCTTGGATCACAAGCCGCTGCACCCAGCGCCGCACGCCCGACGGATCCACGCGCAAGTTCAGGCCGTTGCCGTCGCAATAGAAACCCGGCGGAGCATTGCGCACAAACTGGGCGCTCAGCGCCTTGACCGGATGCCTGCTGCCGCGCTGCTTGGGCATGGTGTCCGTCCTGCTGCCGCGATACCGTATGTAGTGGTTGTGGGCGGAGGGGTAGAACTCAGAAACAACAATCCCATATACAATTACAATCTGGAATGTAACGGATTTCGATGGAACACGCAAGGCGGTCGTAGTAACTGTAACTATCTGTATATATTGGTGTTCTAGGACATTTTAGGAAGGTAATAGAACATGACGGAACCGTCAAATAGCGGTCACCTTCTCCGCCTGTTCACTTTGCGGGCTGCCGCGCCATTCGGGCCGTAGACAACCCGTCGATCGCGAAGCAGCCCGGCAAAGACCGACCTCGGGGAAAACCATGAAGATCACCGTCCGGAGCGCGCTGCTGACTTGCTTGTTGCTCCTCGCCCCCGGGGCATCGCTGGTATTGGCCCAAGGGCCCGCCGAGCCACCAGTCGGCGGTGGAACGATCGTCAGCGCTGCTACCGACGAGCTTTCGGAGCGCGTCGACGAGATCTTCGCGGCCTGGGACTCGACAAGGTCTCCGGGCGTGGCGCTTGGTGTCATCCATCACGGCGAGCTCGTCTACGCGCGAGGCTACGGCATGGCCAACCTCGAGCATGGCGTGCCGATCTCGCCGACGACCGTGTTCCGCATCGGCTCGACTTCGAAGCAGTTCACTGCCGCGTGTATCGGCATCCTGGCGATCGAGAACAAGATCTCGCTCGAGGACGATATCCGTGAGTATCTGCCGGAGATGCCCGAGTACCCGCGGCCGGTCACCGTCGAGCACTTGGTACACCACATGAGCGGGCTACGGGACTACCTGACCCTGGAGTTCGCTGTGCGTGGCCTGCGGGGTGACGACTACTACACCCCAGAGGACAGCCTCGAGCTGCTCACCCGGCAGCGAGAGCTCAACTTCCTGCCCGGCGACGAGCATCTCTATTCGAACTCCGGCTACCTGCTGATGGGCATGATCGTCGAGCGCGTCACCGGACAGACGCTGGCTGAGTTCGCCCAGGAGCGCATCTTCCGGCCCCTCGGCATGGACAACACCCACTTCCATGACGACCACACTTTGCCGGTGCGGAACCGAGCCGATGGCTACGCCTCCTCCGAAGATGGCTTCCGCATCGCCAACACCACACTCGACCACGTGGGAGACGGCGGAGTGTTCACGACCGTCGAAGACCTGTTTTCGTGGGATCAGGCGTTCTACAGCGACATCTTCGGTGCCGAACTCACCAGGTTAATGCACCAGACGGGCAGCCTGACCAATGGCGAAGAGCTCGAGTACGCCTTCGGGCTTTCGGTGTCGGAGCGCCGCGGGCTCCGGATGGTTCGCCACGCCGGCGGCTTCGTCGGCTTTCGGGCCGACATGGTGCGATATCCGAGCGAGGAATTCACCGTGATCTGTCTAGCGAACCTCGGCTCGATCAACCCATCGGGACTCTGCGACGAGGTAGCTGACATCTACCTGACCGATCGGTTCGAGGACGACGCCCCGGCAGAGACAGCTGCCGATCCTGCCGGCGCCCTCGACCCGGTGGAGCTGCCGCGCATCGCGCTCGAGAACAAGGCTGCCTCGTGGCTTCACGAAGCATCGGGCATGACGGCGGAAACGAGCATCCAGGACGATCGGCTCGTGCTCATCGCCGATGCCCTGGGCGGCACGCGTTCGCTTACCGCCGTAGGACCGGCGCGCTTTATCAGTGACTTCGACGGGCAGCTCCTGTCAGTTACGTTCGCGCCGGCTGACGCGCCAGCGCAAGAGACAACCATCGCCATCGCGGGCGTTGTCGAGCTTACCCTGGCGCGAATACCCAACCTGCCACCCATGACTGCGGCGGAGCGCGCGGCATACTCCGGTCGCTATTGGAGCGACGAAGTGGAGGTCGCCTACGAAGTCGCCGCCAGCAGCGACGGCGTGTCGTTTGGTCTGGCCGGCCGGGCCCCGGCAACACTCCAACGCCTCGGACCCGACAGCTTCTCCGGGCCGGCGGGAACGGTAGAGTTTCTGCGTGAGGCGGGTACGGTCACCGGGTTCCGGCTCAATGCCGGGCGTGTCCGGATCCGTTTCATCAAGCAGCCTGCAGCCAACTGACCTGCTGCGCTGCACATCACAGTTTTGTGGACCGGATTGCTCGGGGGCTCGCTTGCTGGCCCTCCGGCTCGCGTGGCACCATCGGCACTTCGGCCGTGGCGAGGCGCAGCTCGCTCCGCTACGGCCGGGTGATCGACACGATTTCCGGCGGTGAGCCGCCGCCGTCAGCGTCTTGAGACGGCGCCGGGCCCTGTGCGGTGCAGACTCGTGAACCGCGTCAGGCCCGGAAGGGAGCAGCGCTAAGCGGGCAACTGCAGGTGCCGCAGGATCACCCGGCGTTCGTCTCGTTGGTAGCACGAAGAAGCTCAACGAACACAGCGGTACTTTGCCGTATCTTCCCTGATTTTCCGGTCAGCCATGGGTCGTCAGAACTATCAGGTACTCGCCCGCAAGTGGCGACCGCAGCAGTTCGAGGACGTCGTCGGACAGCGGGCGGTCGTCCAGACGCTGGCGAACGCCCTCGACCAGGGGCGCGTGGCACACGCCTATTGCTTCTCGGGGATCCGCGGCGTCGGCAAGACAACCCTGGCTCGGTTGCTCGCCCGCGGTCTCAACTGCCGCGCCAGCGACACGCCGACGTCGACGCCCTGCGGCGAATGCGAATCATGCCTGGAGATCATGGACAGCCGCGCGCTCGACGTTTTTGAGCGCGACGCGGCATCGGACCGCGGTATCCACGAGATGAAGGAGCTCATCGAGATCGCACGCTACGCGCCGTCGCGCGATCGCTACAAGGTGATGATCCTCGACGAGGCTCACATGCTCACCACCGAGGCATCCAATGCCTTGCTGAAGGTCCTGGAGGAGCCCCCGGAGTACATCGTCTTCGTGCTCGCAACCACCGAGCCCAACAAGATCCTGCCGACGATCCTCTCGCGCTGTCAGCACTATCAGTTTGCGCGCATCAGCCAGCGTGAGATCGGTGCGCATCTCGGTCGCATCGCGAAGGCGGAGAGCATCGACGTATCGGCCGACGGCCTGGCGTTGATCGCCGCCGCGGCAGACGGCAGCTTGCGCGATGCCCAGAGCCTGCTCGACAAGCTCATCGCGTTTGCCGGCGACCGCATCGATCAGTCGACCGTGGTCGATTTGCTCGGGCTGGTCGATCGCCTGTTGCTCTTCCGCTCGACCGATCTGGTGGCTGCCGGCGACATCGCCGGCGTGCTCGGCTTGGTCAACGAGATGGTCGAACAGGGCGTCGACCTACACCAGTTCACGATCGATCTGCTCGGCCATTTCCGTAACCTGTTGGTGGTGCACAGCGTGGCGGATCCGGGCGACATCCTGCATCTGCCAGCGACCGACATCGATCGCCTGCGTGAGCAGGCAGAGCAGTTCGAGGTCGACGACCTCGATCGAGCATTTTCACTGCTAGCGGCCAATGAGTACCGGATCAAGGTGGCCGAGCACCCCCGCTACCACGTCGAAGTGGTGCTTTCGCGGCTCGCCCGAATGCCGAGCTTGGAGCCCATCCGTAGCCTCATCGAGGCCGTCGGCGCACCGTCCGGTAACCGCGGTAGCGGCAGCAGTGGCAGCGCCCCGAGCGGTCGGCGCTCGACGCACGGCGCGGCCGGCTCATCGTCTCGTAAGACCGACCGTACCCAGCGGGCCGCACCGATACCGGCCGAGGCCCCGACAACGACTACGGCGCCAACGCCGACCTCAGCGCCGTTGCCAGCCACTGCCCCCCTACCAGCCACTACCCCAGCGCCGGCCGCTGCGCCCCTGCCAGCCACTACGTCAGCGCCGGCCGCTGCGCCGCCGACAGAGGAGCAACCTCCGCTGCCCCCGGAGCCCGATGCGCCGCCCATGAGCGGCAGTAGCGCTCCCACGGCAGCTCACGAGCCGGTGTCCGTCACGGCGGCTGGCAACGATCACGCCGACTTGCTGAGTGGGATTCAACGGGCGCTCGAGGCCTCGCACCCACTGGTGGCCCAGGTGCTGGGGCGCACCAGTGGTATTGACCTCGACGAGCACACGGTAACCCTGCGCTTCCCGTCGAGCGCCAGCATCTTCGCGCAGCGCGTGCGTGACCCGCAGGTTCTCCCCGCGCTGTCGGCAGCCTGTAGCGCCGCGGCCGGTAGGCCAGTAGCAGCGCGAGTCGAGCTTGACAGTGGCGACCCCCGCGGATCCGCGTCAAACGTGGGCGAAGCCGATGCCGGAGCGACCCCGGGCGGCCCCGCCAAGACACCAACGCTGGGGCAGCCCTCCCCGCACGACGGCGGAACACCGCCAGACGATATTCAGAGCGCTTCCAGCGCGCTCCTGGAACGAGCCGAGAGCGAGCCGCTGGTGCAGGACCTACTGCGCGAACTCAAGGGCCAAGTCATCTCTGTAGAGGAGTCGTGAGTCGATGATGGACATCAAGAAGATGATGCGCCAAGCGCAGCAGATGCAAGAGAAGCTGCAGGCCGAGCTCGAGGAAATGCGTGTTACGGCTTCGGTTGGTGGCGGCATGGTCACGGCAACCGTGAACGGCGCAAAGGCCCTATTGGAGCTCAAGATCGAGCCCGCCGTGGTCGATCCCGATGACGTGGAGATGTTGCAAGACCTCGTGGTATCAGCGGTCGGAGAAGCGGTGCGCCGGGCCGACGAGCAGGCGCAACAGAAGATCGGCGGCATGATTCCGGGTGGCCTCGGTGCACTCGGCGGCCTGCTCGGGTAGCCGTGAGCTATACCGAGTCGGGTCCGGTGGCGGACCTTATCGACCGACTGCAACGCCTGCCGACGATCGGACGGAAGACGGCCCAACGACTGGCGTTCTACCTACTCAAGGCACCGGAGTCCGAGACGCAGGAGCTGGCCGAGGCGCTGCTCGAGGTGCGGCGGAAGATCCGTCCCTGCGGCCGTTGCAACTTGCTGAGCGACGCGGACCCGTGTGCTTACTGTACGGATCCCAACCGCGACGATTCGCTGCTGTGCGTCGTCGAGGAAGGACACGACCTCGCGGCGATCGAGCGCACCAGTCGCTTCCGAGGCCGCTATCACGTCCTCGGCGGGTCACTGTCGCCGCTCGACGGAATCGGGCCCGACGAGCTCCATCTCGGCCAGCTCGAGCAGCGCGTGCGCGACAACCACGTGCGCGAGGTGATCGTGGCGACCAACCCGACCGTCGAGGGAGAGGCGACCGCAGCCTACCTGGCCAGGCTGCTGAAGCCCACCGGCGCCACGGTGACGCGGATCGCTGCAGGTATCCCGGTGGGAGGCGATATCGAGTACGCCGATGAGGTCACCATGTCGCGAGCGCTGGAGGGGCGCCGGGAGCTATAGCCGAGTGGACAACGGTGGTACCTTTTCCGCGCTGGCGGTGTCGCTCCAACTCTGCGCCACGTCAGCAACAGGCGTTCCGACGCCTCTTGTTTCCTGAGTAGCTCAATTGGCAGAGCATCCGGCTGTTAACCGGAGGGTTGTAGGTTCAAGTCCTACCTCAGGAGCTTCTTTCTTGCCGTAGTTGCGAAACTTACCGTGTCGACGAGGCGCCCCGGATTCATCCGCGGGCGCCTTCGTCCTGAGTGTGCGCCATGCGCGCTGACTATTCGGATCATGGCCTCCGGAGCCGACCGAGACCGCGGGCAATTTCGCTGGGGTACGCGATGGCCGTTCGATGGCCGAGGTCGGCCAGCTTACGATGCAGGCTCCCAGCCCGTATCCCCGTTGCGGCCGCGATCTTGCTGGGTGTGATGTGCGGCTGCAGCTCAGGGGGATCGAGCGCTGTCATCGGTGGCGACTCGCCACCGAACATCCTCTTCATCTTCGCCGACGACCACGCGTATCAGGCAATCGGCGCCTACGGCTCGGTCCTCAACGAGACGCCGAACATCGACCGCATTGCCAACGCCGGTATGCGTTTCAATCGAGCGCTGGTGACCAACTCGATCTGCGCGCCGAGCCGCGCTGTCGTGTTGACGGGCATGTACAGCCACGTCAACGGCGTGCTCGACAACCTCGGCGAGTTCGACGGCTCGCAGACCACCTTTCCCAAGCTGCTGCAGGCCGCCGGCTACGAGACCGCGGCCTTCGGCAAATGGCACCTGAAGAGCGCCCCTACCGGGTTTGATCGCTGGGAGGTGCTGCCGGGACAAGGCAATTACTACAACCCAGATCTGCGGACCCCCGTGGGCACGGTGCGCCGTATAGGCTACGTACCCGAGGTGATCACCGACCTGGCGATCGATTGGCTTGGCAACGAGCGCGACCCGGAGCGCCCGTTCTTCATGTGGCTGGGGCACAAGGCCCCGCATCGCAACTGGATGCCGGGCCCAGCCGAGCTGAGCGCATATACGGACACCGTGTTCCCAGAGCCGCCGACGTTGTTCGACGACTACTCCGGCCGCGCCAGCCCGGCGTCGAGCCAGGAGATGGAGATCGACCGGCACATGACGCTGGTATCGGACCTCAAGGTGTGGCCGAGCGCCCCGGGCTCGCCGGACGGGGAGGCTGAGTATTGGGAGCGCCTGATAGGACGGCTCACACCCGAGCAGCGTGCCACCTGGGACGCCACGTATTCCCCGCGCAACGAGAAGTTCGCCGCCGCCGGGCTCGCCGATCGCGAGCTCGTCCGCTGGAAGTATCAGGAGTATCTGCGAGACTATCTGCGTACGATCGCCGCCATCGACACCAGCGTCGGACGCGTGCTCGACTCCCTCGAAACGCTGGGTCTCGCCGATAGAACCCTCGTGGTATATGCGTCGGACCAAGGCTTCTATCTGGGCGAGCACGGTTGGTTCGACAAGCGTTGGATCTACGAGGAGTCATTGCGCACACCGCTGCTGGTTCGCTGGCCTGGCGGGACCGCCCCCGGAGGGGTCAGCCCGCTGATGGTGTCGAACCTCGACTTCGCGCCGACTTTTCTCGACGTCGCCGAGCTCGAGGCGCCCGAGAGCATGCATGGACGCAGCCTCGTGCCTGTGTTGCGCGGCGAGACGCCCGAAGATTGGCGCGAGAGTTTCTACTATCACTACTACGAGGGGCTCGACGGCCCGCACGCCGTGGCCGAGCACTACGGCGTGATTACCGACCGGCACAAGTTGGTGCGGTTCCCGGACACCGATGAGTGGGAGATGTTCGATCTGTCGACCGACCCACACGAGATCAAGAGCATCCATGGCGACCCCACGCATGACGAGCTGCAGACGGAGCTACAAGACGAGCTCGCCAGGCTGCGACGCAACCTCGGCATCGAAGACGAGCCGGCTCCGATTTCCGAAAATGGCGTATGAGATGGCGTCGCTCCGCGAGGTCACCGGCATGCGCACTCCCGACTGCAATCGCGGTCCACTACCGGCAGGCACTGGTCATTTGAGCAGAGCCCGCCGCATGCCGGCTGCGATGGCGCTGTGGATCACACTCGCCGCATCAGTAGTATCCGCCAGCGCCTCCGCCTCCGATACGTACCCGAAGAACCCGAATATCGACGTCAACGAATATGTCTTCCGGCTGGCGCTGAGCGACGACACGGACTCGATCGCCGGCTTGACCACCATCGACCTGCGGCTCGGCGCCACAGGGCTCACCGCGATCGAGCTCGATCTCATCGGGCGCGCCGCTCCCGACAGTCCGCACGGGATGCGGGTGACCGGCGCCTGGCTGGCTGAAGGGCTCGACGAGCACACGGTGATGGCACCGGGGGTATCGGAGGCCGACCGAGGCGCGCCGGCACCGTTCACTCATGAGGCCGAGCGTCTTCGTGTGGAGTTGGCGAGCTCGTCCACTTCAGGCCAGCGTGTCTTCGTGACCGTTGCCTATGCCGGCGTCCCGGCCACCGGTTTGATCATCGGTGATAACAAGCACGGCGACCGCACGTTTTTCTCCGACAACTGGCCGAACAAGGCTCGCAACTGGCTGCCGACCGTGGATCACCCGTACGACAAGGCGAAGAGCCAACTGGTGGTGACGGCGCCCGGCCACTATCAGGTCGTCTCCAACGGGCTGCTAGTCGAAGAGACCGACCTGGCTGACGGGAACCGCCTGACCCATTGGCGTCAGTCGGTGCCGATCGCCCCGTGGCTATATATGCTCGGCGCGGCGCGTTTCGCCGTACAGCACCTCGGCGATCACGCCGGTGTGCCTGTACAGACGTGGGTCTATGCGCAGGACCGCGACGCGGGTTTCTACGACTTCGCCTACCCGACGCGCGAGGCGCTGGATTTCTACAGCAACTCGATAGGGCCGTACGCCTACGAGAAGCTCGCCAACATCCAATCCAACAGCGTCGGCGGCGGCATGGAGGCTGCCTCGGCGATCTTTTATGGCGACGACTCGGTTACCGGAACCCGTAGCACCCGGTGGCGCAACATCATCATCCACGAGATCGCCCATCAGTGGTTCGGCAACGCGGTGACCGAGTACGACTGGGACGATGTCTGGCTGAGCGAGGGTTTCGCTACCTACTTCACCCTGCTGTTCATCGAACACGAGTACGGTCGCGACGCGTTTGTCGACGGCCTGCGCAGCGCCCGCAACCGCGTCTTGACCTTCTACGACGACAACCCCGACTATCGCGTCGTACACGACAACCTCGACGACATGTCGGCGATCACCACCGGCATGCAGTACCAGAAGGGCGCGTGGACACTTCACATGTTGCGCGGCCTCGTGGGTACGGAGACGTTCTGGGAGGGAATCCGTCGGTACTACGCCAACTACTTCAACGGGCACGCATCGACCGACGATTTCCGTCGCGTCATGGAGGAAACGTCGGGACATGAGCTGAAATGGTTCTTCGATCAGTGGCTGTACCGCGGCGGTGGGGGGCTCGGCCTGGAAGGCTCCTGGCGCTACGATGCTGCTTCGCGTGCGGTCGTTCTGGAGCTCCGCCAGCCGGGCAACTATGTGTACCGAATGCCGCTCACGATCGAGCTGCAGAACGACGACGGATCGCGCCACCGGGAGGTCATCGAGCTGCGCACGGCCTCGGATCGCTTATCGATCGACGCCGGGACCGAACCAACGGCAGTCGTGCTCGACCCAGACACCTGGCTCCTGCTCCGTGGCACCGTCGATCGCCTTGACGGCTAGCAGGCCGTCGGGCCCGCCACTAGGCGAGGAAGCTACTCGCGGCGCAAGGCGCTGGCGGGATCCAAGCGGGCGGCGCCGCGCGCTGGTATGTAGCAGGCGCATAGCGCCACGGCAATGAACAGACCAGCCACCGCGGCGAATACGAGTGGGTCGGTCGGCGCCACGCCGAACAGGAGTCCCGACATGAACCGCGCCATCGCCAACGCGCCGAGCAGACCGATGGCGACGCCGGTTGCCGCGAGCACCGCGATCCGACCCACCACGTCGCGGACCACGGCCGTCGGAGATGCGCCGATCGCCATGCGGATACCGAGCTCTCGAGCCCGCTGGGCTACTCCGTACGCCACGATGGCATACACACCGAGAGTCGCCAGCAGCAGCGCGGCGATGGCGAACGCGCCGAGCAACGTGAGCGCGAAACGCATCGGCGCGATGGCCTCGCCGAGGTACTCCGCCAGCGGACGTACCCGCTGCAGCGGCTGGTCGGAATCGAGGTCGTGAACGATGGCGCGCACCGATTCCACCAGCGAGCGCGTATCGGCGTCGGTGCGAACAGTCAACGCCATGGTCCGCATCGGAGCCTGGGAATGTGCCACGTAGACCTGTTCGGATCCCTGGGCGCTGGGGTGGTGCCGCAGGTGCTCGACCACGCCGACGATCTCGGCCCACTCGCTATAGCGTTCGCCAGCCAGGAAGACCTCGACTTGCAAGCGCTGTCCCACGGCACTGGCCTGGGGCCAGGCCCGACGCGCCAGGCTTTGATCGATTACGACAACCCGCGCCGCATCCATGTCGTCGGTCCAGTCGAACGTCCGTCCTTCGACCAGCCGCGCCCCGATCGCCTCGAGCCACCCGGCGGTTACCGTGCGGTAGTTCGCCGCGATGCTGTTCCACTCCACAACGCCTTCCGCCGCTTCGTAGGCATAGGGCGCCATCGAGTACGAGCTACCGTCGAGCGGTAGCTGCGTGGTAGCACCCACGGCGCCGACACCGGCGAGCTCGCCGACGCGAGCGACGAGCTGCCGATAGAACTCCGCGATCTTCGCCGGCTTGGTGTAAGGATAGTGAGCATCGACCAACGACAGCTACATGGTCAGCGCGCTGGACGCCTCGAAACCGGGATCGACGCGCGAGCTACGCACCACCAACCCAGCGCCGATCAACAACATCAACGACAGCGCCACCTGGCCCACAACTAGAACGCTACGTACGCGCTCGCTACCAGAGCCAGTGAGCGCCCGAGCGCCCGCCTTCAAGATTTCTGTTCGGCTATGCGTCCGCAGCTGCATCGCCATCGCGCTGCCGAAAACCAGCGCAGTCGCCACCGCTACCAGCGTCGTGAAGATCAGCACCGACGCGTCGATACCGACCGCCTCCACACGCGGCAGATCCGCCGGCGCCAGCAGGGGCAATGCTCGGATCCCCCAGCTCGCCAGGGCGAGCCCGAGCGCTGCGCCGGCAAAGGTGATCACCGCGCTCTCCGTCACTAGCTGCCGGAACAGCCGCCAGCCGGTGGCCCCCAGCGCACCGCGGATCGCGAGCTCACGCGAGGCGTGCACCGAGCGTCCCAACATGAAATTAGCGACGTTGGCACAGGCGATCAGCAGAACCAGCCCTACGGCGACGAGCAGGAGCACCAGCGTTGGACGCGAGTGCGCTACTAGGTCGTCCGCAAGCGGCTCGAGTCGCAAGTCGTAGCCCGAGCCGGCGTAGTCGTCGGCATGGTCAGCGCGGACCTGCTCCGCGACACCACGCAACTCTGCTGTTGCAGCGACGGCGTTGAGCCCCGGTCGCAGGCGACCGATCGCAGTCAAGACGCGCCAGCGTCGCGGATACTCGTCGTAGCGGCCGCCCCAAGTCATCCACGCGGCCACGCGGGGGGGCATGCGGACGTCGGGCGGGAACAGCATGCGGAACTTGGCCGGCATCACGCCGACGACCGTTTGTGCGACACCGTCGAACTCGATTGTTTTGCCGACGAGATCGGGATCGCCACCATAGCGTCGCTGCCACGTATCATGCGCCAACACGACGACGCGCGATCGTGTGTGATCCTCCTCGGGTCGCGGAAAACGCCCCAGCAGCGGCTCCACACCGAGCGTCGGCAAGAGCCCGGCGGAGACGAACGCCATGTCGATGTCCTCGGGCTCCACACCGTCGTCGGTCAGGGCGGCGGGTCGGTACCACATGGCTCCCAGCGACGCAAAGGCGTCGGCGTGATCGAGCCGGTCCTGAAACTCCGGCGGCGAGCTCGCCGGCATGGTCTCGCCCTGGTCTTGTAGCTCCGTGTAGACGACAACGAGCTGGCCAGCGTCGGCGTATGGAAGCGGCCGCACGAGCACGCCGTTCACGACGCTGAAAATGGCGGTGTTGGCGCCGATACCAACGGCGAGCGTCAGCACCACGACGAGCGCGGCCAGCGGACTTCGCGCCCACTTGCGAACGGCAACACGCAGATCCTGTCCCCAGGCCCCGCCCCCAACCGCCCGACGCGCGGCGCTTCGGGCCACAGGCAGCGTTGGCGCCACCAGTTCGGCACCCAAGTTCGAGGTCGCCTCCCGGGCCCTCGGTTTGCGCCCCGCCTCCGCCCAACCGGGCGCGACCGAAGTGCAGCAGCACGCTGATAACGCGACGCGCGTGACGGGCACCGGCGCGAGCATGACCCAGCCTTCGTGTTTCCCGCGTGTGAATCTCGTCCAGGTCGCCAACCAACGATGCCGCGAAGCCATGCTGTGGCACGACCCGGAGCAGCAGCCGGCCCAGGAGTCCTCGTGGCCGGCTCATACTTCGTCCAGTGCCCCGACAACCGGCTCCCAGAGCGTCAGCAACGCCGAACGCGAGCGCCGCAATGCGCCGAGCCCCTCGGCGGTCACCCGGAAGTAGCGCCGCGGCCGCCCACCGCTCTGCGCCGAACCAACCGCCTGACGTCCACCTATCCAACCTTTGGTCTCCAGGCGCTGAAGCGTGGTGTAGAGCGCGCCGGCGGACGGCTCGCGACCAACCAGCTCGGTGAGCTGGCCGCGAACCCGACCGCCATAGGCTTCGTCGCCGAGCTGTAGGATCACGAGAAGCAGCATTTGCTCGAACTCACCAGGGTAGTCGACACCCATATCAACCTCACATTGTAGAGTCTGAGGTTTCGAATCTACATTGTGTAGTCGACCTTTGCAACAATCCCTCGTCGCCAGACGTATGCCCGACTGACCTGACCCCCCAAAACGGATCCAGAGGTAATCTCACGATCTGGGTCGAAAAGGGGAGGTCAGAATGCCGACGAAGAGGCACAGCGCCGAGCAGATCGTACGCAAGCTCCGGGAGGCTGAAGTGGAGCTGGCGCAAGGCGGGACGGTCAAGGATGCCTGCCGCAAGCTAGCGATCACCGAGCACACCTACTATCGGTGGCGGCGGGAGTACGGGGGGCTGAAGGTCAACCAGGCCAGAAGGCTCAAGCAGCTGGAGAAAGAAAACGCCCGGCTCAAGAAACTGGTGGCGGAGAAAGAGCTCGACCTGTCGATCCTGAAGGAAGTCGCGGAGGGAAACTTCTGAGCCCAGCTCGACGGCGCGAGGCGGTGGCGCATGTACAGGGGCGGCTGGGCGTCTCCGAGAGGCGGGCGTGCCGGGTACTGAAACAACCACGCACGACACACAGGTACATGCCAAGAGAACCGGGCGATGAGCAGATGTTGACGGAGCGGATCGTGGATCTAGCCCGACAATACGGGCGCTACGGGTATCGGCGAGTGACGGCGTTGTTGCGTATGGAGGGCTGGTGGGTGAACCACAAACGAGTGCAGCGTATCTGGAGGCGTGAGGGGCTGAAAGTACCGACAAAGCAGCCCAAACGAGCCCGGCTGTGGCTCAGCGATGGCTCGTGCATCCGGCTGCGACCACAGCGCAAAGATCACGTCTGGGCGTATGACTTCGTCCATCACCGGACGCACGAGGGTCGGGCTATGAGGCTGCTGACGATCGTCGATGAGTACACACGAGAAAGCCTGGCGATCGACGTGGCACGGAAGCTCAACTGTGAGGACGTGCTCGAGCGGCTCGGGTGGTTGTTCGTGCACCGGGGCATACCTGAGCACATCCGGTCCGATAACGGACCGGAGTTCACCGCCGAGGCGGTTCGCGACTGGCTCGGTAGGCTCGGTGTGGGCACGCTGTTCATCGAGCCGGGCTCGCCGTGGGAGAACGGCTACGTGGAGAGCTTCAACGGCAAGCTCCGAGACGAGCTGCTCAACGGCGAGATCTTCTACACGCTCAAGGAGGCAAAGGTTCTGATCGAGAGATGGAGGCAGCAGTACAACCGCATGCGACCGCACAGCTCGTTGGGCTACCGACCACCGGCCCCGGAGGCGCTGTTGTTGAAGCCGGCTACGCTCCGCTTCGCCGGCCTCAACAACCCCTTGTCAGCACCGAGTTACTGAGATTAGACGTGGTACTAACCGTGGGGTCAGGTCACGACACCGGGTGGCGCAGGCTCGGGCCCATGCAGCGCCGGCTCTGGTGTCCTCTAACACAGGCCACTAGCAGACCGTGGTGGAAAAGTGGCCTGCTAGCGGTAGTCCCAGCGCAGCTTGATCCAAACCGGCCGGTGATCGGAAATCACCGGTTCGTCGAGCAGCCGATGATCGAGGGGCCGCAAGGCCTCGACCGGCCGCAGCAGTACGTAGTCGATCTCCATTTCCGGCTCGTAAGACGGCCATGTGAGCCGGTCGGTTCCCTTGTCAGCTATGTGCCAGGTGCGCGCCAGTTGTCGCATGACCTCGGAGTCGGGTGTCGAGTTGAAATCACCGGCCAGCACCACAGGTGTCTCCTCGCCAGCAAGCACGTCGGCGACCCGTTTGGCCTGAGCAAGGCGCTCCTCGTCAGTGCGATACAGATGGACACCGACGAAGACCAGCTCCCGGCCGCTGGCAGGCGAGCGTACCCGCGCGGCGAGCGCCGAGCGTGGCTCTACACCGTCCGGCAACCGATGGTTGGTGGTCTCGATCACCGGCCAACGGGAGAGCAAGGCCATGCCGTAGTCGCCTCCCTGGTACGACATGAACTCGCCGAACACGGCGGTCATACCGGTGAGCTCGCCGAGCGCCGTCGCCTGATCGACGCCGCCGGTGCGATCAACCACTCTGTCGACTTCCTGCAGGGCCACCAAGTCAGGCTCGAGCCGATTGATCAGCGCGGCAATGCGCTCCAGATCGATGCGCTCGTCCATCCCCTCACCATGATGAATGTTGTAGGTGAGGATGCGAACGGTTTCTGCCGACTGCGTCGTGGCCACAGCGCTCGCACCGATTGCCGTAAGGGCGGCCGATACGCCGATCGCCGACGCCACGGTGCCGACCAACAGCTTGTGCTGGATCATTGAGCGGGAGCGCTCGCCGAGAAGCGCAGCGTGGTTCGCGTTCGATAAGCCATACCCGGACGAACGATCGTCGTTGGGAACGAGGGCTGGTTCGGGGAATCCGGAAAGTGTTGGGTCTCCAGACAGAACCCGGACCGATGCGTGTAGCGACGCCCGCCCTTGCCCACCTGTGAGCCATCGAGGAAGTTGCCCGAGCACAGCTGGATGCCTGGCTCGCTGGTGTATACGTCGAGCACTCGGCCGCTACTCGGCTCGACGACATGGGCAGCGTGAATCGGCGCGTCGATTCCGGTGCCCGCGGCGATGTTGAGAACGAAGTTGTGATCGTAGCCGCCGCCATGCCGCAACTGTACGTGGTCAGCATCGATACGCGCCCCGATGGCGGCCGCGGTGGTGAAGTCGAACGGCGTGTCGGCCACCGCTGACAGCTCGCCGGTCGGAATCAGCGTTGCATCGACGGGTGTGTAGCGATCGGCATTGATGCGGAGCTCGTGGCCCAAGATGTCGCCGCTGGCCGCCATGTTGAAGTACGTGTGCTGGGTCAAGTTGACAGGGGTCGGCGCGTCGGCAACGGCGTGGTAGTCGATGACCAGCTCATCGTCGTCGGTGAGCCGATAGGTGACCGTGACATCGAGCGCACCTGGGTAGCCTTCCTCGCCGTCCGGGCTCCGGTAGGCGAAAGCAACCTCGTTCGTCCCAAGGGCTTCGCCACGCCAAAGCACCTTGTCGAAGCCTCGATCGCCACCGTGCAGATGGTTGGTGTCGTTGTTCGTGGCCAGGGTGCTAACCGTCCCGTCGATGGAGAAGCGACCAGCGGCGATGCGGTTCGCATAGCGTCCGACGACGGCACCGAAGTAAGGGCTGTCGCCAAGGTAGCCGTCGAGCGTGTCGTAGCCCAGAGCGATGTCGGCGAGCTCACCGTGGCGATCGGGCACCTCGATGGACTGCAGGATGGCGCCGTACTCGATGGCTCGTACCTGGAGGCCGTTGGCGTTGGTCAGCCTGAACAGCCCAACGTCGCGCCCGTCCGGCAGCGTCCCGAACGACTCCGGCGCGCCGCCGCTGACGGTTGCCGCGCCGTCAGCGTTGTCACCCGGTGAGCACGCTGCCACCGCCAAAGCGGTGACGAGCATCAGCGCCGCCACGCACCCACCCACTGCTGGTGCGTCGGAATAGACTCTCATCGCTCTCTTGCTCACTCGCCACGCCCGCTCGGCAGCGACACTACGACGGACCTTATCCGTCCAGAACTGAACGCTCAACGGCGCCCTGGCTGCGCTCCTGGTGCTCTACTTCTCAGCTCGACACACATCTGCTATAGCTACCGTTGTCGTCGCCGCCGGCAATCGTGATGAAAGGGAACGCGCAGCATGCGATCTGGACTCGTCGTCTCGATGACCCTCGGCCTGTGTTGCGTTCTCGCCTCTGCCGACGTCTCGGTGGGAGCCTCGCGCGGCTCGTTCGATCGAGCCACCGTTTTTCCGCGAGCGCATTGGAAGACTCGCACAGCGTCGGCCCTGGAGCTGGACGGCAGGACGCTCGACGCGTTCGTCGCAAAGGTCGGGGGCAATGGCGTGATCGTGCGCGACGGGTACATCGTTCGCAGCTGGGGCGTCGTGAGCGAGCGCCTCGATTGGGCCTCGGCGCTGAAGTCGCTTCTGGGCACATTGCTGTTCTTGGCGCTCGACGAGGGCAAGCTGAGCGGCGTACATCAGTCGATTGCCCCCGACTGGCCGCAGCTCAAAACCGTAGATCGCCGCATCACCTTCCATCATCTGGCAAACAACATCAGCGGCTACGCGATGCCCGACCGACCCGGCGCGGCATGGTCTTACAACGACAATGGCATTCGGCTGTTGTGCGAGTCGCTCCGCAAAGTGTTCGGCGGACGCACCGTAGCGCAGGCAATCCGCAAGCGCTTTCGACGCCTCAAGCTGGAGGACGGACTCAGCGGCGCGCGGGCGCGCTGCGGCGTGCTGATCTCGGTTCGCGATTTCGCCCGTGTCGGCTAGCTATGGCTCAACCGTGGGCGCTGGCGGACGCATCAGGTGATTGCAGAGTCGCACTTCAGCGACAGTGTGCGCGTGCAGGTACCGGGATCCATGGCGGTGGCACCGGTCACGGCATGTAATGACTACCTGGGGGTTGGGACGTTTGGTGGCGAGTGCAGCCAGACTGAATTCGGGCCCGGAATCTTCGGCTACACATGGTGGTTCAACGGCATTGTCGGCGGCACACCGCGGCGGGCGTGGCCGGGGGCGCCAGCAGATACCTACGTCGCCGACGGCGACTGGGACGCGCGCATCGTGGTGATGATCCCGAGCCTCAACATGGTGGTGGTGACACAGCAAGAACACGACAACGCGGCGCCAGACCTGGCGCGCATGAACGGTAAGTTGAAGTTGCTCGCCGACGCGGTGCTCGATTGACGCAACCTTGCCCGGAGGTGAGCACTTGCCGGAGATTAGTTGCGCGGATCTTGCGCCCGCGAGGCGATCTCCCCGCAGGCGCCACCCCGGCATCAGCTTGGAATGATGACGATTCGTGCTACCGGATTCCTCCAGTCGTAGGTGGCCTTCGCCAGGTCATCGTCGCCGACCACGCCCGAGTGGATGTGGATGAACTTCTCGGCGCCCCTGGTGTCGCGAACCCCGCCGCTGCCGCACGGCGGTCCCGGGATGAAGCCGCAATCCTCGTTGTTGTCCTCGCTGCCGGAATCGTACGCCGGCACCCAGACGACGGTGCGGGAGTCGACCGATCCCAGGTCGTAGCTGTCTAGGCCGAGGAACGCGTCGTTAGTGATCACCAACATGCTGACGATGCTCAGCCGCGTGGCTCCGCCGGAATCGATCGTGTACGTACCTGTCTTGCCCGGCAGAATAACCCCGTCGCCAACCGCCATGCCACCCACCTCCGGGTCGGCCGACAGTGTGCTCACCAGGCCGCTGTTATCGGCGTCTTCGGCGACCGCCGCGATGTCATCGGAGGCGCGGCTTCCAGGCAGGAACATGCGGGAACCTGGCGAGTGCGCGGCAATCACCGGGGGGCTCATGATCTGCCCGCGGGTCAGGTTCGTGATGCGGATCTCGTAGGTTTGCGCGATGGCCGCGGCAGGCAGCAACAGCGCTACGGCACAACCTACGGCGGTGAAGACGAAACGGCGCATTGGTGATCCTCCATGCGACAAAGCGGTAACGGCACCAGGCAGCTCGCCTGACTCGTGTGCTCACCCTGCACTGCGTTGTTCACGCACTGGTCACACGATGTGCACAATTCGGTCACGCTGGTGCCTGACTGTGGCGCCCGTTACTACGTTGGTGCCACGCCCGCGTCGGCGGCCGACACATCAGCGTGCGGCAGCTCGAAGCCCAAGACGCTGCCTTGTCCGGGCACGCTGTGCACGCTGATGCTGCCGCCGTGCAACTCGACCGCCCGCTTGGCGATCGCCAGACCCAACCCGGTGCCGGAATCGGACTTTCGATCGCCCGAAGTGCGGAAGAAGCGTTCGAAGACACGTTGCTGATCGGCCTCGGATATCCCTCGGCCGGTATCCCGGACCTCGACTTGCACGGCCTGCGACCGACGCCGAGGAACCACATCGATCACGCCGCCGCTGTCGGTATGTTGTAGGGCGTTCGCTATGAGGTTCTCGAGCGTGCGCTCGATCAGACCGGGGTTGGCCTCGACGTGGCATCTGCGTGGGGCGTCGGCAACGGAGAGCTGGATACCTCGTTGCCGGGCGGTGAGCTGGAACTTGTCGACGACGTCACGCGCTAGCTCGACCACCGAGAAGCGCTCGGTCTCGATCGGCACCCGCAATGCCTCGAGCTTGGCGAGCTCGAACAGATCGTCGATCAGGCGGGCCAGGCGGTCGCAATGGTCCACCGCGATCCGCAGATACTCGGCGCGCTCGGCCGGCTGCAGCGAGTCGTCTTTTAGCTGCAGCGTTTCGAGATAACCCTGCAGATGGGTAAGCGGTGTGCGCAAGTCATGTGACACGCTCGCCACCAGCTCGCGCCGCAGCCGATCGGTGCGCTCCAGCTCGTCTAGCTGCTGTCGCAGTCGCTGCGCCAGGCGGGTAAACGACGCTTGTAGACATTGTACTTCGTCGCCACCGGCGGCGTGGGCCGGATGCAGCGGGCTCAGCTCTGTGAGCTCGAACTGAGCTATTTCGGCGTCCAGAGCGCTCAACGGTCGCGTCAGCCGGCGAAAGAGGAACCCAGCGGCGAGCAACGTCAGGAGGAGAATACCCGCACCAAGCCAGGCGCTCAGGCGAACGATGTAGCTGCTAGCGAGCATCGCGGCGGCGCTATCGTACGCCTCGCCGCCCTGCACGACGTAGAGATACCCTTGCAGCCGACCTTCGCTCAGGATACGCGCCGTCGAGAATACCTTGCTGCCGCGGGGATCGCGGGGATCATCGCCGAAGATGGGGAATCGCGTGCTCCCCTGCAGCAATTGCTGCACCGGCACGAGCGAGACGCGCTCGCGGCGTATCCGGCCCTCGGGCGCCGCATCGGCGATGATGCGGCCCTCCGGGTCGAGCAAGTACACTTCAATGCTGGGGTTGATGACCATCAGCAAGCTGAACAGGTCGGCGAGCGCGTCCTCGGCAACGCTGTCTGCCCGTATGAGCTCGTACTGCTCGACAATGTGGTCCGCCAGCTCGTCGTTGAGCTGTTGTTGCACCTCCTGTTGGTACATCTGACTGGCGCGCGTCAACACCACCGCCAGCCCGACGGAAGCCACCGCCAGGACCGCCAACAGGGCCAAAGACAGCTTCGTATGGAGGTTGTGCATCAGAACTCCCGTGCGGTGGGATCGACGAACCTATAGCCCACACCCCAAACCGTGCGAACGTAGAACGGGTGCGCCGGATCTGGTTCAATCTTGGCGCGCAGCCGATTGACATGAGCATTGACGGTGTGCTCGTACGAATCGCTGGCGACTCCCCACACCAGATCCAGGAGCTGCGCCCGCGTGTATACACGCCCGGGGTTCGTCGCTAGCTGCACGAGCAAATCGAACTCCGTGACGGTCAGCTCCACCGGCTTCGAGTTGACGGTGACGCCGCGCTTCTCCGGCTCGATAACCAGCCCTTCGATTTCCAGCCTCGAGATGCTCCGCTGCGCAACTCCGGTGGAGAGCTCGACGCGGCATAGGATCGCCTTCACACGTGCCACCAACTCGCGCACTGCGAAGGGCTTTACTAGGTAGTCGTCGGCGCCCACTTCGAGCCCGACGACGCGGTCGAGCTCCGTGGACCTGGCGGTAAGGATGAGGATCGGCGTGTAGTCGGCGCTCGCCCGCAGCGCTCGGCAAATGTCCAACCCGTCGCCGTCCGGCAGCATGAGGTCGAGGATCACGAGATCGTGGCCGTTTCTACGCGCTCTCTCGAGGCCGCCACGAGCCGTATGCTCGACATCGACATCGAATCCAGCGTCCGACAAGTGAAGATCGATAAGCCGTGCGATGTCCGGCTCGTCCTCCACCACCAAGATGTGTTGCATGCTTTCGTTCCCCGCAGGACAGTTCGCTGCCCTTATTGCAGGATAGATTGGACTTGTCACGAAAGGTTCACACCCAAAAGGTGTGATTCGCAATGCAGGCAACCATGATCGAGATTCCTGACCGCATGAACGCAGCGTCTGATTTCGTCGACGCCAACGTCGAGGCCGGGCGCGGCGACAAGGTGGCAATCCACTACGTCCCCGATGGCAGTACCCACACCTACGCCGAGGTGCTGACGGGCGTGAATCGGGCCGGCAACGCGCTCCGAGACCTCGGCCTCGATCTCGAGCAGCGCGTGATGTTGCTGTTGCTCGACAGCCCGGACTTCGCGTACTCGTTCTTCGGCGCAATCAAGATCGGCGCCGTGCCGATTCCCACCAATACGCTGCTCACCCCCGCCGACTGCGAATATCTGCTGAACGATTCGCGCGCCCGCGTGCTGATCGTATCGGCACCGTTGCTCAGCACCATCGAGCCGATCCGCGACCGGCTACGTTACCTGCGGCACCTGGTCGTTGCGCACGGGCCGGATGGCGACGCGCCGGAGTTGCCGGCCGCGAGCGCCTCGATCGCGGTGCACTCGCTGGCGGAGCTGTGCACCGCGGCCCCGTCAGAACTCGATGCCGAAGAGATGAGCAAGGATGACCCGTGCCTGTGGCTTTACTCCTCAGGCACAACGGGTTTCCCGAAGGGCACCGTTCACCTGCAGCACGACATGCTGGTCTGCGCCGACACCTACGCGCGGCAATTGCTGGCGATGTCGGAAACCGACATCACCTTCTCGGTGGCGAAGCTGTTCTTCGCCTACGGTCTGGGCAACGCACTATATTTTCCGT
The DNA here is from genome assembly GCA_965205505.1 of Acidobacteriota bacterium. Lineage (GTDB taxonomy): Bacteria > Acidobacteriota > UBA890 > UBA890 > WLXD01 > DASCOT01. The sequence goes on along the minus strand of CBDBHB010000007.1, from coordinate 135,056 downwards.
TCCGTTTCGGCGCCTCGACCGTTCTCTATCCCGGGCACCCCGGGCCGGCCGCGGTCTTCGAGGTGCTGCAACAGTACCGCCCCAGTGTCTTCAGCTCGGTTCCCACCGGCTACGCTGGCCTGCTGGCCTACCCGGACGCGCCGGCGCGCCAGGCACTGTCGAGCCTGCGGGCTTGCGTTTCGGCCGGCGAGGCACTGCCGGCGGCACTGTACGAGCGTTGGCGGCAGCGCTACGGGCACGAGATCCTCGACAGTATCGGCTCGACCGAGGTCCTTCACATGTTCATCGCCAATCGACCCGGCGCGGTAAAACCGGGCTCCAGCGGCCAGGTGGTTCCGGGCTACGAGGCACGTATCGTCGACGACAGTGGCGAGCCGGTACCGCCGGGCGAGATCGGTGACCTGCTCATCAAAGGCGACTCTACCTGCGCGTTCTATTGGAACCGTCACGAGCAGACCAAGGCCACTATCCAAGGCGCCTGGATTCGCACCGGCGACAAGTACATCGTCGACGTCGACGAATTCTACTGGTACCAGGGGCGTACCGACGACATGCTGAAGGTAGGGGGAATCTGGGTGTCACCGTTCGAGGTCGAGGCTGCTCTCCTCGAACACGACGCGGTTCTCGAGACCGCCGTGGTGGGTGCCGAGAACGACTCGCGCCTGGTGAAGCCCAAGGCTTTCGTGGTGTTGCGCAGCGGTGTCACCGCCAGCGATAGCTTGGCCGAGGAGCTCAAGGCGTTCGTGAGAGACACGATCGCGCCCTACAAGTACCCGCGCTGGATCGAGTTCGTCGACGAGTTGCCCAAGACCACCACCGGCAAGATCCAGCGGTACCGCTTGCGTTGAGTGTCGCGTGCGCGTCCAACCAGACGTGCGCGCCCCGTTCGTCGTCCTCTCCTCAGCCGCCGCTATTGCGCGCTAGCGCATGGCGAAGTCGGCGACCAGCGGCAGATGGTCGGACGCGCTGACCGTATCGCCGTGCCGCAGACCATAAGCCGCCAGCCGCATCGCCCGCATCGGCCAGCAGGCGCCCTGTTCGCCGGGCACCCTTCCCTAATGGCCGGTCAGTCGTCGGCCGAGGTTTCGCGCGCCGGCCAGAAGCCGAGTGCTCGGCGCGAGTGCGGCGGGTGGGCCATTGGTCGGATCGGTAGCCGCCGCCACGACCAGGTCGCCCCAGGCCACCGGCGAGCCGCCCGACTCGAACCAGTCGATACCCTCACACGCCATGTCGAACTTCAGTGTGTAGTCACCGGGAGTTTCGAGCGCTGGCAGCTCGATGTCGATGTCCACCGCCGCGTTGCCGGCCAGATCGTGCGGTAAGAAGGCGCGCGCGTAGTCGCGATCGATCATGTTGCGGTTGCCATCGTGCAGCTGGGCACCGAGGCGAACGGTTCGCCGCCACCCGTGTGCCGCACACCGCCACAGCGCGCCTCCGGTGTTCTCCACGTGTACCGTCAACATGGTGGGGTCCGTGACACGGCCCTCCCAAGCGCCTTCGCTCTCGAAGGAGATATCGGCCAGCAGGCGCTTTCCGTCGATGGCGTTGCAAGTTTGGCTCGTATCCCAGATCTCGTGGTAGATCTCGTGCCACGCCGCCGTTCCCGGTTGGTACTTCTCGCTCACCGCCACCGGGGGATGGTTGGTGATCTCCCAGACGAGCTTATCGATGCCGATTTCGGCGGCTAGCTCGCGCGTGCGGCGCATCTACTCGTCGGAGTCGTTCCAATTGAAGATGATGTAGCGCCAGTTGAGGAACGGGAGCTGCGCCCCTTGCGAGTCCCGTATCTCGACGAACCGGCGCATGATGCCGAACACCTTGTCGAAGTCACCCTTGACGCGATATTTCACGTACGTGTCGTGGTCGGGCCCGTCGACCGAGAAGGTGATCTCGTCGACCCCAGCCTTCACCAGGCGCTCCATCCTGTCATCGGTGAGCAGCAGGCCGTTAGTGCTGATGTAGAGAAACACGTTCGGGTAGGTCGCCTTGATGTACTCCATCATGTCGACCGACTTCGGGTGCACGAACGACTCGCCATAGTTGAAGAAGTCGAGCCGTACGAGCTCGTCGCCGACTGAATCGACAATACGCTTGAAATCCTCCCAGCCCATCAGGCGTTGTGAGCGTGTCTGAACAATCTTCGAGGTCTGATTGCACACCGCCTCCAAGCACGAGATGTTGCAGCCGACGGCGGGCTCCAGGAAGATCCGCGGCAGCGTCTCGACGTGCTCTGGTCGCTGCGGAATCTCGTAGTCCTCGTCGACCATGGTCTTGAGACCGCATGGTTTGCAGAACGGCGCGTAGCCCTGGTTCAGCTGGCGGCGGATGTTTCTGACGTGCGGTGCGTTCCAGATATCGTGCAGTGTCTGCTTGTTGAGATCACCGAGCGGCCGCTCACCGTGTGGATCGGCGCAGCCGCAAACGACCTTGCCGTCGGAGAGCACGACGAGCTGGTTCCACAGCCAGTCGCAGGTGAAACGCTGCTGTTCGGTCATGAGTGTGCTGGGAAGGCGGCGGCGGCGGCGGCTGGCGGTCGCGCGACTAGAATCGCGCGGCTACATAGGACCGAGGATCCCTTCAAAGTATCGCAGTCGATCCTCCGGGGTGAGAGGGCGCGCCGAGCCCGGCGGGGTCACGGCTCCGTGGGCTCGCTCGTGGCGTTGTCTTCCGATCCGTCGGAGCCCATACGCCCGGCGCCGCGCAAAGCGCGCCGCAACACGTACTCTACCTGCGCGGTGAACGATCGCAGCTCGTCGTCGGCCCACCGCCGCAGCGATGCGTGGACCTTGGGATCAAGCCGGATCAGGACCGCTTTGCGCTCTGCCACCCGTCCTTGCTCGCCTCGGCGGAACGCCCTACGGCGTCCCGCTGTCTGCTGCCGAATCACATACGCAGCGCCTTGCGCCGCGTCTAGTAAAGGCTGCCCGCGTTCACCACCGGCTGCGGTCGCGACTCACTCGTCAGCACCACCAGCAGGTTGCTGACCATCTGGGCACGGCGCTCGTCGTCGAGCTCCACGATGCTGTGTTCAGAAAGCTGGGTCAGCGCGTCCTCCACCATGCCGACGGCGCCCCGGACGATCTGCTTGCGCGCCGCGATCACCGCCGCGGCCTGCTGGCGCTGCAGCATGGCGCTCACGATCTCTGGCGAGTACGCCAGGTGGCTGATACGAGCTTCGATTACCTCGACCCCCGCCCTTTCGAGACGGTCCTGGATCTCGATCTTGAGCTTGTCGCTGATCTCAGCGGTGTGCGACACGAGCGACACCTCACCTTCCTCGAACACGTCGTATGGGTAGCCCGTGGCCAGGGCCCGTCCAGCCGCCTCGCGCTGCACATGCACGTAGTGCTTGAAGTCGTCGACCAGGAACACGGCCTCGGCAGTGTCGACCACCTTCCAGACCACCACCGACGCGAATTCGATCGGGTTGCCCCGCTTGTCGTTGACCTTGAGCTTGCCGGTCTCGAAATTGCGCACCCGCAGCGACACCCTCTTCTTGGTCAAGAACGGATTGGCCCACCGCAGTCCGGGCTCCTTGGCCGTTCCCACATAGCGACCGAAGAGCTGCAGCACTCTGCCCTCGTTCGGGGCGACGGTGAACACGCCTGCCAGCATCACCAGATCGGCGACCAAGGCAACGACCAGCCCGACGAGCCACCCGAGGCGGCCGGCGCTCCCGCCGAGCTGTGCCAGGTCGCGGAGCGTCGCCACGATCATCCAGCCCACTCCTACGAGCGCCGCCAGCAATACGAACAGCATTACGAAGCCGCTCATCGACTTGTGTTCGATCTCGCGCATCATCCGTCGCTCCTGTTCTCTTGGAGGTCGCTGGTGGGGCGCTCGCCTATGGGGCGGCTGCCTCGGCGCCGGGCTTTGGTGTCTCCGACCTCGATCGAGATCAGTGTATCAAACTAATATCACTTTGAAACGCACGAACTGCGATCGTCTCAGCGTTTCGCCGCGACGATGTAGCAAACCCAGGCCTCATCGGGCTCGGCGCTTTCCTGGGGCGTGTAGACACCGTCGCCCTCCCCGGTCTTCGCATCGGTGCCTTCCCAGTACACCGTCGACGACGCGAAGCCTGCGTCGGCGAGCGCATCCCGGATCTCCGGAATGCTGTACATGCGCCAGCGATAGGTGAAGGCGCGACGCAAGGCACTGCCGTCGTTAAACGTGAAGTGGATGTAGCAGGTCGCCATCCGGCTTATGGGATCGAAGTCGTCCTGATCCCAGATGTAGCTGAAGTCGTCATGCTCGGTCTCGTCCTCGACGCGACGCACCGATTCCGGACCGCCGTAGGCATCCAGGATCAACAGTCCTTCGTGATCGAGGTTGCGGCGCGCGGCCCGCAGATAGCGCAAGAGGGCGGCGCGTTCGGTGAACAAGAAGTGCGAGAAATTGCACGCCATGACGACGTCGACCGGCGGCGTGCGCGCGGTGCGCACGTCACCTTCGACCAGGGTCACCCGCCGCCGTGGCTTCTTGAGCAACGGGTCGAGGTTTTTCGCCTGTCCCCAGGCCAACGTCTCGCGATTCAGATCGACTCCCCAGGCCTGGTTCTTCCTGTGGGCCAGCACCCAATCACGGCAGACTGCTGCGGTCCCGCAGAAGTCCTCGCGCAGGCGATACGCGCGGCGCCCGAACTCACTGCGGAACGCGTCGATCGCGAAATCGACATCCGCCTCCGGCTCCTGCACGGCACGCTCGTACAGGGCGTGCTTGTCGGCCTTGTCGGCCTCGGTGCGCTCGGTTGACTCGGATGGTGAACTGGCCGAGTGGCGTGACTTGCGGGTCACTCCTGATTCCTCGTCTTCGCGGGGGCCACGACTGAACCGAGCGCCCGCTGTGACCGCCCATCGTAAGCTACCGGACGCAGCCACCACACGCCGATCGAGCGCCCGCAGGAGACCGCTATGTCTGGAGTCCGCATCGCCCCGACTCTGTTGCTCGCAGCCCTGCTGCCGTTTGCGTGCACCAGCACGCCACCGATCTCGTACGACATCGTCCTGCGTGGCGGCAGCATCTACGACGGCAGCGGCGGGCCGCCGTTCCTCGGCGACCTCGCCATTACTGCCGACCGCATTGTCGCGATCGGCGACCTCGGTAGCGCCGTCGGCGATGAGGAAATCGACGTCGCCGGCCTGGCGGTGGCACCCGGCTTCGTCAACATGCTGAGCTGGGCGACCGACTCGCTCATCGTCGACGGCCGTTCGCAGGGCGACATCCGGCAGGGTGTAACGCTCGAGGTGTTCGGCGAGGGATCGTCGTACGGGCCGCTCAACGACGTCATGAAGATCGATATCGTCGCCAACTGGGTCGCCGATGCGGGGGGCGAGGCGGCGCTGCGCGAAATGCTCGGGCTCGCCGCCGAATCAACGGTAAATGTCCCCTGGACAACGCTCGTGGAGTATTTGGCCTTCCTGGAGAGCAGGGGCGTCGCACCGAACGTCGCCTCGTTCGTCGGCGCCACGACCCTGCGGGTTCATGAGCTCGGCTATGAGGACCGCCCGCCAACCGCGGAAGAGCTCGCCCGGATGCAGGATCTGGCTCGCGCGGCGATGCGCGAGGGCGCGATGGGGGTGGGCTCATCGCTCATCTACGCGCCGGCGTTCTACGCTGACACTGATGAGCTGATCGCCATCAGCACCGCCGCCGGAGAATTCGGCGGCATGTACATTTCACATATGCGCTCCGAGGGAAATCGCCTCGTCGAGGCCGTCGACGAGCTCATCACCGTGGCCCGCGAGGCCAGTGTGGCGGCGGAAATCTACCACCTCAAGGCCGGCGGTCAGGAAAACTGGTCGAAGATGGACGACGTCATCTCCCGGGTGCAGGCGGCGCGCTCCGAGGGCCTGGCGATTACCGCCGACATGTACACCTACACCGCCGGCTCGACCGGCCTCGACGCGGCGATGCCACCGTGGGTGCAGGAGGGCGGATACGCCGAATGGACGCGGCGGCTAGGAGACCCTGACATTCGCGCGCGGGTCAAAGAGGAGATGACCACACCGACCGACCAGTGGGAGAACCTCTTGCTGGCCGCCGGGCGCTGAGGGTACGCTGCTGGTCGGCTTCCGCAACGCCGGGCTGCGCCAGCGGTACACCGGCAAGACGCTTGCCGTAGTTGCCGCCGAGCGCGGCCAGCATCCCGCCGACACGGCGATCGACCTGGTGATCGAGGACGGCACGCGCGTGCAGGTCGTCTACTTCCTGATGTCGGAGGACAACATCGAGAAGCAGATCGCTCTGCCCTGGGTATCGTTCGGCTCCGACGCCGGCTCGCTGGCAACCGAAGGGCGGTTCGTGCTCACCAGCACCCACCCGCGGGCGTACGGCAACTTCTCGCGGCTTCTCGGACGTTACGTCCGCGACCGCGGTGTGATTCCGCTCGAAGAGGCCGTACGTAAGCTCTCGGCACTACCGAGTGAGAACCTCGGAGTCGCCGACCGCGGCCGGCTCCGGGAAGGCTACTTCGCCGACCTGGCAATCTTCGATCCTCACACCATCGCCGACCACGCCACCTACGAGCAGCCCCATCAGTACGCTACGGGAATGGTGCACGTCTTCGTCAACGGCGAGCAGGTGCTGCGCGACGGTGAACACACCGGCGCCCTCCCCGGCCGAGCGATCTATGGGCCGGGCAGACCTGACTGAGTCGCCGGATCGCCTCGGGCCGTAAGCAGCGCGTGCCGTCGGGAACGCGTGCCGCAAGCGCGCCCCACTGCGGTGGTGTAGCGTGCCGACCTGATGAAGATCGGACTCGTAGGATTCCCTGGCAGCGGCAAGACTACCGTCTTCAACGCGCTCACCGGCCTGGCCGCCCAAACCGGCCCCGGAGCCTCCAAGCCCGGCACCAAGAACCTGGGCGTAGTGAGAGTCGCCGACGACCGCCTCGACCGCTTGGCGACTCTCTACCAGCCGAAGAAGACGACGCACGCAGAGATCGTGTTTTGTGACATCGCGGGTGGTGCTGGCATGCGCGAGCTCGATCGCAGCGTGCTCAACAGCATGCGCGAGATGGACGCCCTGGCGCAGGTGCTGCGTGCTTTCGACAACAGCACGCTGGGAATCGAGCAAGACCCACAGCAGGAGCTTCGCGACCTGCAGGCCGAGACGGTGCTGGCAGACCTCGAGATCATCGAGCGCCGTATCGGCCGACTGCGTAAGGACGGATCCGGCCCGCAAGAACTCAAGCTGCTCGAGCGCATCGAGGCCCATCTCGACGCCGAACAGCCGCTCCGGACACTCGGCCTCGACGCCACGGAGCGGAAGCTCGTCTCCGGCTACCAGTTCCTCACACTCAAGCCGCTGTTGCTCGTCCTCAACGTGGAGGAGGCCTTGGTGGCAGACTCCGTTCCGGCGGCGCTCACCGACAACGCGCGCGCCATCGGGACGGGCATCGTGCCGCTTTCGGCCCAAGTCGAGATGGACATCGACCAAATGCCCGCCGACGAGCGCCAGGAGTTCTACGAGGCGCTCGGCCTCGGAGAGTCGGCGCGGGCGCGGTTCGTCCGCGCCGCGTTCGAGCTGCTTGACCTCATCACCATGCTGACGGTGGGCCCGGACGAGTGCAGGGCCTGGGCCGTGCGCGCCGGCAGCGCCGCGCCCCGAGCTGCCGGCAAGATCCACTCCGACATCGAGCGCGGCTTTATCCGCGCCGAGGTGGCGCGGTGGGACGAGCTCCTCGAACTGGGCAGCGAGGCCAAGTGTCGCGAGGCGGGGAAGCTACGCGTCGAAGGTCGCGACTACGTGGTCCAAGACGGCGACGTTGTGAACTTCCGTTTCAACGTCTGATCGTCGGCACTTTGCGGAATTCAGCGGACGCACCCGTTCCGCGACGGCGCCCCCAGGCTCCGGGCCCGCTCCAAGACGAGCCGCAATAACTCTTGGTGAACCGCCTCGGGCAATACGGTGGCATCGACGCGGACGATACCGTCGCCATCGCAGTAGCTCAGGTACCGCGCACGAACGCTGTCCAAGTAGTCGCGCTCTTCGAACGTGTTGGTAGAGCCGCGCGCGGCGCGAATCCGCTGGCGCGCCACGTCGACGGGGATATCCAATAGCAGTGTGAGCTGTGGCCGTGGAGCGATTGCCTCGTTGGCCGCGAGGATCTCCTCGGGATCGACGCCCAGGGCGCCCTGGTAGACCACCGACGAGAGATAGTAGCGGTCCATGATTACCACCTTGCCCGCCGCGAGGGCCGGTAGAATGTTGGCGTGCACGTCGATGCGGCGATCCTCTAGAAATAGCCGCATCTCCTCGCGCGGCGACACATCGCGCCCCTCCACGAAGATCCGGCGTAGCTCACGCCCGTACTCGGTGTCTCCCGGCTCGCGAAACGTCGTTGCCGCCAGGCCGCGCTCGATGAGCGCCGCCGCCAACAATCTGGCCTGCGTCGACTTGCCGCAGCCGTCGATCCCTTCCAGGGCCACGAGCATTCCCTGCCAACGGGGTGTTTGTGTCGCGCGCTCTATACTCACCAGCACGGCATTGTTTCATACCGTGAGGGAGCGAGATGTTCGAAACGAACGAGCGGTCTAGGCCCCGACGGCGGCACTCCAACGGTTTGGCTTTGGTGGCGCTCGCAATGAGCCTGGCCTCGGCGTCCGTGGCCGGTCTCGCGGTCTCACGAGCGGCTCCGCCCGATGACGAGCAAGCGTACGGGGTCCCTGTAGCGACTTTTTCGATCGTCGCCTTCGATCCCGAGACCGGTGATCTTGGCGTGGCTGTGCAATCCAAGTTCTTCGGCGTCGGCTCCGTCGTGCCGTGGGCGCGCGCCGGGATAGGCGCGGTGGCAACCCAAGGGCGCGCCAATACCACGTATGGCCCGAGGGGCCTGAAGCTGCTTGCCGAAGGTGGCTCGGCAGAGGAAATAGTCGCGGCGCTCACCGGCGAGGACGAGGGCCGTGGCCGCCGCCAGCTGGGCGTGGTTGACGCTGCGGGTAATGCGGCCACCTTTACCGGCGATGCCTGTTTGCCGTGGGCCGGCGGTCAGGTGGGCGAGCACTATGCGATCCAGGGCAACATCCTCGCAGGCCCCGAGGTTGTCGACGCAATGGCGGCCACGTTTGAAGCTACCCAAGGCGATCTCGCCACGCGCCTTGCCGCCGCCCTCGCCGCCGGGCAAGCGGCAGGCGGAGATGCGCGAGGGCGCCAATCGGCTGCTTTGCTGGTAGTCCGTGAGGCGGGAGGCTACGGACAGCTCAACGACCGGTTTGTGGACCTGCGAGTCGAGGATCACCCGGCGCCGATCGTCGAGTTGCGCCGATTGCTCGATATGCGGCAAGGGCAGCTGGCCGGCGACGTAGCTGCCGAGCGGCTTGCCGACGGCGAGCTCGCTGCGGCGCTCGAGCATGCCAGCAGAGCCACGACCCTTTACCCGAATAATGGGTATGCATGGTTGCTGCTGGCCTCGGTCAGGATGGCGCGCGGCGAAACTGAGCAGGCCGCCGCTGCCGGCCGCGAGGCCCTAATGCGAGATCCTTGGCTCAAGACCGCGGTGATGAGCAACGTGTTCGGCGGCCGCGTCCGAGAATCGGTGGAGCCGTTGTTGCAGATCGAATCGTTCGCGCGCTTGTGGGAGGCGATTCCGGTACGCTGGTAAGGCGACGCTAACAGACCGTGGCGGACGCGGGCGGGCCTGGCTACGGCGAGTTGGGGTCAGCCTCACCACCGAACAGGCCGACGCGCCGAATCTCGATTCGCGCCTCGCTGCCAGGGCGCATGCGCTGCGGCGTGGCGACGAACGCAATGCCGGTGACCCGCGCGAGCTCCTCATCGAGTCGCTCACCGCGCACCATCTGGCCGTCTGCCCCGATCTGTCGGAAATGTTGCCAAGGCGACAACAGTGGCGTTGCACCGGGACGACTCGCAACGACCAGTTCCCAGGTCCGCTCCCCGGCCGCCACAGCAGTCCAGACACGGAGACCCACACGCCACTCGCGCTCTGACGACAGTCCTGCGGTCAGTCCCAATGTGTGGCGCCAATCCTGCGCTGTTTCGGGGCGCCAGGCTACAGCAGAAAATGCGTCTACGGCCGCCTCGTTAGGCATCCGCACGTTCCACAGGAGCCCGTCCGCCATCGGCGCCAAGGCACTGACCGAGAGCGGGTCGCTCTCCGCCGCCCAACCAGGTTCCCGCAGCAGCGGCTGAGCGGTCGGCGGTGCCGGTAGGGCGGGCGCCGGCCGCACCTTGGCGGCGGCGATCACCGCCGCCGGCCAGAGGTAGATCGGGTTGCTGATGATCCACGGCGTGGCTCCCTGCCGGCCGCCGCCAACCGGGCCGCTGGTGCGATACCCCTCGATGCGATAGGTCCCGGGTCCGGGAGCCGCGACTTCGAGCCCTGTGCCGTCGGCGCTGCCGACGCGCACACCATCGCGCAGCAGCTCAAGGCGATAATCGCCCGGCGCGCCAAGCCGCGCTTCAAGTGTCCAGCCGACATCGCCCCATATCTTCGTTTGACCTGGAACGGCAGTTCGGCCGTCCGATCCGATGGCAACGAAAGAAAGGCCGGGGGCGCGCCCCGCCGCCGAAAGCTCGACGGCCGACCGACCGCTCCGCAGCCGGCGCAGCAAGCGACCGGCAACGGCCCGGTCAGCCAGGCCCGGGAGCGGTGGCTCATCCATCCATACGACGGTGGTCAAACTGCCGAGCACGACCTCGTAACTCGGAACGCCGAGCCCACGGACCGGCCCGTGAGCATCGACAGCCCCGATTGCAACGAGCGGTCGCGGCAGAGACGCGGCCGACAGGGATGTCCGCTCGTTCCACAGATCGAGTGCCGGTGGGCGCCCGCCAAGGGCTCGCAGCACACCTGCGGTCGGGCTCACCGGGTACACCAGTGTGGCCCCCAAGCGTTGCCGCTGTGACAGCCGATCAAGCCCCCCCGACAAGTTCACCACCTCGACCCCGACGATGCCCCCAAGACCCGCCGTCCAAGGGACACCCCCGCCCGCGTGGGCAACCCAGGAGGCGCCACCAAGGGCACGAACGTCGTCGAGCGCCTGACGCGCCTGCGGTCCCAGCGCATAGGCGTGCGGTGGTAGTCCGAGCGCCAAGAGATGACCGTCGAAGGTGGAGATTTCCTCGCCGACAAGCACCAAGACCGAGCCGTACCACCCTGGGCTCGCTCGCCCCGCGGCGCCCAGCGCGCCGGTGTGCTCGGACAGCACCACGAAGTCGAGGTCGACGCTGGCCGCCGCTGCTGCAATCTCGTCGACGCTGCCGGTCGCATCGGCCGATAGTGCTGTGTGCACGTGGACCGCACCGCGCCATGCGTGGCCCAATGCGCTCGCCACCGCTGGCTCGAGCCGCGGCGGCCGGTATCCGATCACACCCGCGGTAGCCAACCAGGCGAGCCATAGCGCCAGAGAAACACCACAAGCCAGCAGGGCCGCGGTGACGATCCGCGAACGCATGGTTCGCTGCTTACTCGCCGCTAAAAGCGGGATCGCGTCGCAATGCGCGTACGGTGACGCGCGTCAGGTTGCTGAACAGGTCCGGATCGATGTCGGCACCGAGGGTCCCGAAGTGCATCGGAACGACCACCCGCGGCGCGATGCTGTTGGCGGCCGCAGCAGCTTCCACGAGATTCATCGTCTCGCCGCCGGAAATGGGAAGGCACGCGACGTCGACCCGCATGTGACGCATTTCGGGAATGTAATCAGTATCTCCGGCGTGATAGATGCGTACGCCGTCGATGTCCAAGATATACCCCACCCAGGCGTTGGCACGCTCGTGCATGCGGCTCTTGCGCGTGTACGCAGGAACTGCCTCGATCCCAACGCCATGCAGTTTCACCTTGTCGCCCGGCTGGACGATCCGGCGCAAGCCCGGGAGCTCATTGAGCGTCGTCAAGCAATCACGCGGACATATGATCTCGGTGGTCTCCACGACGATCTTCGCGAGATCAGCCGGTGAGCAATGATCGTAGTGGGGGTGTGTAAGTAGCACCAGATCCGCGCGCGGCCCGCCGATGATCCGGAATGGATCGATATAAATGCTGGGAGAACCCTTAACGACGAAGCCCGAATGCCCAAGCCAGATCAGCCGGTCGAGCATGCGTGCCACCCCCTATGGCGCTGAGTCGCCTGTCCGCAAGGGGACGAATATCCCTTGCCGCAAAAGGCTCTCGGACATTATCGACGCCTTTCCGCGATGTCAACATGCAGCGTACGCCGCAGGGCTGGCCCTATATAATCTCGGTGCCCCCGCCCATTGTTTCTCTTCTGCGAAAGGCCGATGACTAGCATGGCAAAGACTTGGACCGAAGAGAACGAAGACTTCATTCGCGAGCGCTTTCGTCACAAGACGTACGCCGAGCTTGCCGATCACTTCGGCGTCAGCCAGAAGGCGATGGAGTCGAAGATCCGCCGCATGGGGCTGAAGAAACAAGACTACAAAGAGTCCGACCCCATGCCGGCGGTGCTGCCACCGCAGACGATCGAAGAACACGCCGCTCCGGTGGAGACCGGGCCTACGCCTATCAAGAGCGCCAGCCTGCGGCCGCGCAGGCCCGTTCAACCTACAGAGACACCGGGGGAACGCGAGGCTCGCCTGGAAGCCGAGTGCGACGCCGCCGAGGAGGAGAACACCCGGCGTGCTGAAATGCGCGGGCGCCGCACTATGGTCAAAGCTCTCAAGATATTCGGGGTGGGCGTGAAGCGCTTTCACGATGGGGCATTCGGGAAGGCCATGAAATCGTTCCAGGCCGTGGACGCGGCGAGCCCACCGGACCCTGTGCTCATTGCACGCGCTCGGCAGTATCTGGTCGGCCTCGAGCGCCGCGCGCGTAGCAGTGCCTTCAGCCCGCAGAACGCCGACGACCATTACCTGTTCGGGGTCGTCTCATTGAACGCCGGCAATCCCTCCACGGCATTGGAGGCCTTTGCTTTGGCGCTCGACCAGGCGCCGGGCGACGATCGGATTCTCTACTGCCAGGCTGCAGCTCTGGCGCAGAAGGGCGACGCGGACGCGGCGATCAGCGCTCTGCGCGCCGCCGTCGACATAAACGACTCCAACCGCGTCTACGCACAGAACGATCCGGATTTCGTGCCTCTGCGCGTGCACGAGGATTTCCGTAGCGTCGTTAGCGGAGACGGGGGGCAGTAGGTGCCCCATGAAGGAAGTAGGTGATGCTGCCGGTTCACGTCGTCATCCTCGCCGCCGGCGAGGGTGTGCGCATGCGCAGCGACACTCCAAAGCTACTTCATCGAGTCGCCGGCCGGCCGATCATTGAGCACGTCGTCCGCGCGGCACGCGACCTGAGCGCTGCCAGCATCACCTTGGTCGTGCCGCCCGAGCACGACCGAATCCGCGATGCGCTTGACGATGCTGCGCTGCGCTTCGCCGTGCAGGACCCCGCGCGCGGTACCGGCGACGCGGCGGCGTGTGGTCTCGCAGCAACGTTCCCGGATGGCAACCACGAAGGGCTGGTACTGGTGATCAATGGCGACTGTCCGGGGATCCGCGCGCGAACTTTGAGCGCCATGATCGAGTCGCACGGCACCGCTGCCGGAACGTTCCTGACGGTTTCGCTCGACGATCCGACCGGTTACGGCCGTATCATCCGGTCGCCGACCGGCGCCCCGCAACGAATCGTCGAGGAGTCCGACGCCAACGACGAGGAACGCGCGCTGCCCGAGGTCAACGCAGGCATCTACTTGTTCGCGGCTCCCGCTCTGCGCGACGCGCTGGCGGCGCTGCGGCCGAACAACGCCCAGGGCGAACTTTACCTGACCGATACGCTGCAGGTGCTATCGACGCGGGGCGGCAACGTGGCCCTGTTCCTCCACGACGACCCCGACGAGGTTCACGGGGTGAATACACGTAGCGAGCTGGCGCGCGCCGAGGCAACCGTGCGGCGGCGCAAGCTCGACGAGCTCATGGAGGCTGGCGTGACGCTGCTCAACCCCGATGCCGTCTCCGCCGACGCCGACGTAAGCGTCGGCAACGATACGGTGATCTATCCGGGTGTCACGCTAGAAGCGGGCACTGCCGTGGGGCGCCGGTGCCGGATCTACCCCAACGTCCGCGTTAGCAAGAGCGAGATCGGCGACGACGTCGTGTTGTACGACGGCAGCGTGCTGGAGAACGCCGTGGTGGAGAATGGCGCTAGCGTTGGACCCTATGCGCGGCTGCGTCCCGGCGCGCACATCTGTGAGCGAGCCAAGGTGGGTAACTTCGTAGAGGTAAAAAAAACGAAGCTGGGCCCCCGCAGCAAAGCCGGTCATCTCACGTATCTCGGCGACGCGGAGATCGGCGCTGACGTGAACGTGGGGGCGGGAACTATCACCTGCAATTATGATGGTGTGAACAAGCACCGGACGCTGATCGGCGAAGGCGCGTTCATCGGCAGCAACACCGCGATCGTGGCGCCGGTACGGATCGGGCGCGGAGCCTACGTGGGGGCCGGCTCGACGATCACCAAGGACGTGCCGGATCATTCACTAGGGATTGCGCGAGGCCGGCAGGTAGTGCACGAAGGGTGGGCGAAGCGTGCCAGCGCCGTGCGGCGCGACGAGCAGGACTGACGATTCCGGTTGCGTGGGCCACCGTCGTTGCTGTAATTGGTCCTTCGGGGTTTACGGCGTCGTCCGGCGTCGGGGGAGAAGCTGAGCCATGTGCGGCATCGTCGGGTACGTCGGAACGCGGGAAGCTGTGCCCGTTCTGCTCGATGGCCTCCAACGTCTCGAATACCGCGGCTACGACTCTGCCGGCATCGCGGTAGCGCGAACGAACGGCACCATCGGCGTGCGCCGTGCGGCTGGCAAGCTCGTGAACCTGGTGGCCGAGCTCGAGGCCGCTCCTATCGCTGGGGACTACGGGATCGGCCACACGCGCTGGGCGACCCACGGAAAGCCGACGCTGGAGAACGCTCACCCGCATGGCGACGGCAGCGGACGGATCGTGCTGGTGCACAACGGCATCATCGAGAACTTCCTCGATTTGCGCGAGCGACTCATCGCCGATGGCTGCAAGTTCGTCACCGAGACCGACACCGAGGCGGTCGTGCACCTGGTTTCGACGTACTACGCCGGCAATCTGGAGACCGCCGTTCGGCGTGCCCTCGATGACCTGGTGGGCATCTATGCGCTCGTCGTGATATCGCTCGACGAGCCACAGAAGATCGTCGCGGCGCGACAAGGCCCGCCGATCGTGGTGGGCCTCGGCGACGGCGAGAACTTCATTGCCTCGGATGTTCCGCCGGTACTGCAGTACACCCGCGACATTGTTTTCCTCGACGACGGTCAACTCGCAGTTGTCACGCCCGACGCAGTAGCGATTACAGACCGAGCCGGCGGTGCGGCGGCGGTCGAGCCACAGCGCATCGCTTGGGATCCGGTCACCGCGGAGAAGGGTGGCTACAAGCACTTCATGCTCAAGGAGATCCACGAGCAGCCGACAGCGGTGCGCGACAGCCTCGTCGGCCGCGTCAACCGAACGCGCCTGGAGGTCAACCTCGGCGAGCTCAACCTCGACGAGAACCTGGCGAGGTCGATGACCGAGCTCATCCTGCTCGGCTGCGGCACATCGTGGCACGCGGCCCTGGTCGGTAAGTACTGGATCGAGACGCTCGCCGACCTGCCGGTGACCGTCGACCACGCGAGCGAATTTCGCTACCGCGGGCCCATCGTCAGGCCAGGATCAGTAGCGTGCGCCATTACCCAATCCGGCGAGACAGCCGACACACTGGCCGCGATGCGCGAGGCCAAAGACCGCGGTGCCAATCTGTGGACGATCTGTAACGTGGTGGGGTCGATGGCCACCCGCGTCGCCGACGGCGTTCTGCTGACCCAGGCCGGACCCGAGATCGGCGTGGCCTCGACCAAGGCGTTCACAACGCAGCTCACCTGCCTGTACCTGATCGCCTTGCGGCTCGCGGAGCTGCGCGGCAAGTTGTCGCGCGAGGCCCTCGAGCTGCGTCTTCACGCGCTCGCCCGCATCCCGCGTCTGATCGAAAGCATCCTCTTGTGTGAGCCAGCGATCGCTGCCGTGGCGCGCCGGGTGGCGCATTTCCAGCAGTTCCTTTTTTTCGGCCGGGGATTCCTCTACCCGATAGCCTTGGAGGGTGCGCTGAAGCTCAAGGAGATCTCGTATATCCATGCGCACGGCTACCCGGCGGGCGAGATGAAACACGGACCCATCGCGTTGATCGACCGCGGCGTCCCGGTGGTTGCGCTTGCCCCGCAGACAGATCTCTACGAAAAGACCGCCAGCAACATGCAGGAGGCCAAGGCGCGCGAAGCGTTCCTGTTGGCCGTAGGGACAGAGGGAGATGATGCGCTCGACGAGCTCAGCGACGAGCTGTTGACGATCCCCGACTGTTTGCCGGAGTTCTCGCCGTTGCTCGCGGTCGTGCCGCTTCAGCTTCTCGCCTACCATGTAGCGGTGCAGCGTGGATGCGACGTCGACCAGCCGCGCAACCTCGCGAAAAGCGTCACTGTCGAATAGCCGCTCGTCGGGCCGCCGAGCCGCGACGGCACGGGACCACCCATTGTGAGCCAGCTCGACCTGCGCGCCGACCTTTCCGGCGACCTCAACCCCGAGCAGTACCGCGCCGTCACCCACGCTGGGGGCCCGTGTCTCGTGTTGGCTGGCGCAGGTTCGGGCAAGACCCGCGTAATCACCTATCGCATCGCCTGGTTGCTCGCCGAGATGCGCGTCCCGCCAACCACTGTCTGCGCCGTGACGTTCACCAACAAGGCCGCCGGCGAGATGCGCGAGCGCCTCGAGCGGCTGGCCGGCGCAGCTGCCTCAGACGTTTGGGTGCTGACCTTCCACGCCTTGGGCTTGCGTATCCTCCGCGACGCTGCCGGAGCTGATGGCGCTCCCCGCCCCGGGTTCGCGGTTTACGATCGCGGCGATGCGTTGACAGTCTGGCGGCGCTGCCAGGCGGCGGCGAACATCGACGCCAGCGAGCTGCGACCGACGATGCTGTACGAGATGTGCAGTCGAGCCCGCAACCAACTGGAGGACCCGCGCACCTGGGACGATCCTGGCCAGTCTCCCGAGAAGCGCGCCGCAGCCCGCGTCTACGACCGCTATCGCAAGGAGATGCGAACCGACAACGCGGTCGATTTTGACGACCTTCTCGCATTGCCGCTGCAGTTGCTTAACCGCGGGGTCATTGCCCCCGACGCGACGCGCTTCGGACATCTGCTCGTCGACGAGTATCAGGACACCAACCGCACGCAGTATCGCCTCGTGCGCGCGTTGCTCCACGACAACGCCACGCTCATGGTCGTCGGCGACGAAGACCAAGCAATTTACAGGTGGCGCGGGGCCGACATCGCCAACGTGCTCGAGTTCCGCGACGATTTCCCAAATGCCACCGTCATACGGCTCGAACAGAACTACCGTTCGACACCGGCTATCCTCGCCGCTGCCGGATCGCTGGTGGCGCGCAACAGTGAGCGCCTAGGGAAGCAGTTGTGGACGAACAACCCGGGCGACTCCAAGCCGACATACATGCAATGTGCCACGGAGCGCAGCGAGGCGGTCTGGGTCGCGAAGCGAATCGCCGCGGCGATCGCCGCCGGCGCACCGCCGAGCGATATGGCGGTCCTGTATCGCACCAACGCGCAATCTCGACCCTTCGAAGAGGAGCTCGCCGGGCGAGGTATCCCGTTTCGCGTGCTCGGCGGGCAGACGTTCTTCCGACGCGCTGAGGTCAGGGATATATTGGCCTACCTACGCCTCTTGTTGACCGACGACGACGCGGCTCTGGCGCGGGCGATGGGCACCCCGACGCGTGGTGTCGGACCCGCCAGCCTCGAGTCGCTGCGAAGCCATGGCAAATCGTCGCTTGGCGCGCTGCTCGAAACGATAGAGGCGGTCGATCCAGAGGCGCGGCTCCGCGCCCTCGGGTGCCGCGGACGGGCAGTGGGAGGTTTGGTCGTTTTCGGTCAGCTAATCGCTGACTTGCGCCGGCGGATCGACACGATGCCGCTTGGCGAGCTGATCGAGCAGGTGATGGCGCTTAGCGGCTACCGCGCGCTGCTTCGAAACCGACCTGACGGCGAGGACCGGCTGGCCAACGTCGACGAGTTGGTGGCCTCGGCCATCGAGTTTTCCGGCGACACGTCTGCCGCTAAGGAAGCGCTGGCGTCGTTTCTCGATCGCACCGCGCTGATCTCCGACGCGGACTCGTCGCGCGGGGCCACGGGGGTAGCGTTGATGACGGTCCACTCGGCCAAGGGGCTCGAGTTCGTGCAGGTGTTCGTGGCGGGCCTTGAAGAGGGCCTGTTTCCGATGCGTTCCGCAATCGACGGGGGCCAGGTCGAAGAGGAACGACGCCTGGCCTACGTCGCTATGACGCGGGCGCGCAACGAATTGTTCCTCAGCTCGGCACGCTTGCGCCGCGTCCACGGGCGCGAGCGGTTCCAGTTGCCGTCCCGCTTCGTCGGCGAGATCGACTCCGGGCTACTAGTGGCTGACGAGGAGCCGCAGGCAGTCGTCGATGTGTCGCACCGACGGGGCAGAGTGGCCACGCGGGATCGCACGCGTCGTACAACACGCTCCTCGGCGGGGTCACGCCGTTCACGTTCAGCTCGACATGTTGATCCGAACGCCCGCGGGTCGGGCATGCCGGCGTCGCCCAACCGCCTCGTCGAAGGCACCGCCGTCTTCCATCCGATGTTCGGATCTGGACGGATCACCGATGCGCAGGGCAGCGGCGACTCGCTGAAGCTGACCGTGGCGTTCACGCGCGCCGGCACCAAGCAGCTGATCGCCAAATACGCCAAGCTTCAACTGTTGGCGTAGCCGGGCGCTTCCAGCAACGCGGTGAGCGGCGAGCGGCCGGTCAGTCGTCGGAGGAGACCTCAGATTCCGCGGAGGCCTCAGATTCCGCCAGCCGCGCCACCGCGACGACGCGATCATCGTCCCCAAGGTCGATGACCTTGACGCCCTGGGTGTTGCGGCCTTGCTCTTTGACCCCGGCCGTGGGGATCCGGATGAGCTTGCCGCTCTGGCTTATCAGCATGACGTCATCTTCGCCGGTGACCACGCGTTGACCGACCACCGGACCGTTACGTGGTGATGTCTTGATGTCGATCAGGCCCATCCCACCGCGCCGCTGGCGGCGGTACAGGCTCACCGCCGTGCGCTTGCCAAAGCCGTGCTCGGTCACCGAGAGGATCGTGCCGAAGTCGCCGCGCACTGTGTCCGCGCCGACGACGATGTCGCCTTCCGACAGGCGGATTCCCCTCACCCCCATGGTGCTTCGACCCATGGGCCGGGCGTCCCTCTCTGAGAAGCGTATGGCCTTGCCGAGATACGTGCCGATGATGATGTCTTGATCGCCGTCGGTGATCTTGGCGGCGAGAAGGCGGTCTCCCTTCTGAATCCTAATGGCGATGATGCCATTCACCTTGGGATGCGAGAAGGCGGTTAGCTCAGTCTTCTTCACCAACCCCTGCTCGGTCGCGAAAAGGATATGTTTGCCCTCTTCGAACTCAGCCACTGGCAGGATCGCGGCTACAGAATCGCCTTTGTCGAGGCGCGGCAGCAGGTTGATGATCGCCTTGCCGCGCGTCGCCGGCCCGCCCTGCGGCAAGTTGTAAACCTTCAGCCAATACGCCATTCCGAACTCTGTGAACACCATGACATAGGCGTGCGTCGACGCTACGAAAAGATGCTCGACGAAGTCGCCCTCTTTGGTTACTGCGCCGATGCGCCCTTTCCCGCCACGACGCTGCTGGCGATACAGGCTGAGAGGCGTGCGCTTCACGTAGCCGGCGTGACTGCACGTCACCACCATGTCCTCTTCGGCGATGAGGTCCTCGACGGTGAAATCGCGCGCGTCATTTACGATCTCTGTGCGTCGAGCATCGCCATACGATGCCTTGATCTCCTGAAGCTCGTCGACGATGAGGTCGAGAACCCTGCGCTCCGAGGCCAGAATGTCCTCCAGGCTCTCGATGAGCTCCAGGGTTACCTTCAGGTCGTCGAGGATCTTCTGCCGCTCGAGACCCGTCAGCCGCTGCAGGCGCATGTCCAGCACCGCCTGCGCCTGGGTCTCGGACATCGAGAACCGTTTGACCATCCCTGTACGGGCAACTTCGGCGTTCTCTGACCCCCGGATCAGCGCAATGATCTCATCGAGATGGTCAAGGGCGATTTTGAGACCTTCTAGAATGTGTGCCCGCGCCTCGGCACGCTTGAGATCGAAGAGCGTGCGGCGGGTGATGACCTCCCGACGATAACCAATGAACGCCTGGAGTATCTCCTTGAGGGTGAGCACCTTCGGCGCGCCGTTGCGAATCGCCAACAAAATGATGCCGAACGTACTCGTCATCGCCGTCTGGCTATACAGGTTGTTCAGAACGACGTCGGGTTCCTCTCCCCTCCTGATCTCGATGACAACTCGCACCCCTTCACGGCTGCTCTCGTCGCGCAGGTCCGCGATGCCCTCGAGCTTTTTGTTCTTCACCAACCCGGCGATCTGCTCGATGAGGCGCGCCTTATTGACCTGATAGGGAACCTCTGTGATCACGATGCGGTCGCGCGCGCGGCTCGATGGGGGCCGCTCGATATCGGCGCGTGCCCTGACTCGGATGATGCCGCGGCCGCTGCGATATGCGTCGACGATGCCGCTGGCGCCGTAGATGATCCCCGCGGTAGGAAAGTCGGGGCCCCGGACGTGCTGCATCAGGCCGGCGACGGTGATCTCTGGATCGTTGATCAGCGCTACGGTGGCATCGACGATCTCGCGAAGGTTGTGCGGCGGGATGTTGGTCGCCATCCCCACCGCGATTCCAGAGGAGCCGTTCACCAGCAGCGCCGGGAACTTCGCTGGCAAGACCGTTGGCTCTTCGAGCGAATCGTCGTAGTTGGCGACAAAATCGACGGTTTCTTTGTCGCTGTCAGCGAGCAACTCCCCCGCCAAGCGGGACATGCGAACTTCGGTGTACCGCATCGCTGCTGGCGGGTCTCCGTCGAGCGAGCCGAAGTTCCCCTGGCCGTCGACGAGCATGTGGCGCATGGAGAAGTCCTGCGCCATACGGACGATGGTGTCGTACACCGCCTGGTCGCCGTGCGGGTGATACTTGCCGATGACGTCGCCGACGATGCGTGCGCTCTTCTTATACGCCTGGTTCCAGCCGTTGTTGAGCTGTTGCATGGCGAAGAGCACGCGGCGGTGCACCGGCTTGAGCCCATCGCGGACGTCGGGCAGCGCGCGGCCTACGATGACGCTCATGGCGTAGTCGAGATACGACCGTCGCACCTCGTCCTCGACCGAGACGGGCATCTTGTGCTCGATTACATCCATTACGACTCCGGGGGTCCGCTGTCGAATCGCGGCAGCCTATGGCCTCGCCGTGATCACTCAGACGTCCAGGTTTTCTACCTCATGCGCGTGCGTCTGAATAAAGTCGCGTCGCGGCTCCACCTCATTGCCCATCAGAACAGTGAAGATCTCGTCGGCCGCCACCTCGTCTTCGATCGTCACTAGCAGGAGCCGGCGCGTCTCCGGGTTCATCGTCGTGTCCCAGAGTTGGTTCGCGTTCATCTCGCCAAGACCTTTGTAGCGCTGCATCCGGATCCCCTTTTTGGCTCCGGTAAGCATGTGTGCCAACAGATCTTCCTTCGTCTTGAGGACGGCTTCCGGGTCGTGATCGCGCAGTACTTCGAATGGCGGCTCATAAAAATCGGCGAGCTCCCGGTACAGCCCGAATAGCTCCCGGTAGTCGGCACCGTCGACGAATTCGTGCGTTATCCGCACCGGGGCCAACAGCGCGTCGTTCTCCGAAGCTACCCGCAACTCAAGCAGGCCGTGTTCCTCATCCTTGGAGAGCAGCGCGGTGAAACCGTCCTTTACCAGCGCCGCGGCAATCTCATTCAGTTCCGCGCTGGCCTCGAACTGCTTGCGATAGCGCAGGCCGGCCACCATCAAGGTCTCCAGGAGCCTTTGCTCCAAACCACGCTGCCGCAACTTGTCGACGAAGTACATGTAGCGATGCAGGGTGTGGAGTTTCTTCGCGAGCGCCGCGCCAGTGAGGCTTTTTTTAGATTGCTTCATGACCACGGTACGTTTGTCTGCGGCGCGATCGACCAGGAACTGTGTCATGGCGCGCTCGTCCGGCAAGTATTGAAACTTGCTGCCACGGCGCACGCCGTAGAGAGGCGGCTGAGCGATATAGAGATATCCCGCGTCCATCAGCGGCTTCATTTGACGGAAGAAGAAGGTCAAGAGAAGCGTTCGGATGTGGCTCCCGTCGACATCCGCGTCGGCCATCAGAATGATCTTGTGGTATCGCAGCTTCTCGAGGTTGAAGTCGACGTCGATCCCGGTGCCAAGCGCGGTAATGATGGTGCGAATTTGCTCGTTGTTGAGTATCTTGTCGAGCCGCACGCGCTCCACGTTGAGTACCTTGCCGCGCAGCGGCAGAACTGCCTGCGTGCGGCGATCGCGACCTTGCTTTGCTGTGCCGCCGGCTGAATCTCCCTCGACGATGAAAAGCTCGGCGTTCTCCGGCGAGCGCTCCTGACAGTCGGCCAGCTTACCTGGAAGCGCCGCGGCGTGTAGCGCTCCCTTGCGGCGTGTCAGGTCGCGCGCCGTACGTGCCGCCTCGCGCGCTCGGGCTGCGTCCAACGCCTTGGCGACGATCTTGTTGGCGGTCTTCGGGTTCTCCTCGAAGTACTCCGCCAGCTTCTCGTTGACTATCGACGCCACCATTCCTCTGACCTCGCTGTTTCCCAGCTTGGTCTTGGTCTGACCCTCGAATTGCGGCTCGGCAACGAGACACGAGACGATGGCGATCAAGCCCTCCCGGACGTCTTCGCCCTGTAGCGTCTTGAGCTCCTTGGCTTTGCCGGCGGCCTGCGCGTAGGCGTTGATCGTACGTGTCAGAGCGGCGCGGAACCCTGACAGGTGCGTGCCGCCTTCTCGCGTGTTGATGTTGTTTACGTACGACAGCAGGGTTTCGTTGTAGCCGTCGTTGTACTGCATGGCGATATCGACGACGATTTGGTCCCGCTCCTCACGAAACGCGATCGGCTTCGAGTGGAGCGGGTGCCGCTTCTTGTTGAGCGACTCGATGAACGAAACGATACCGCCTTCGTAGTAGAACTCCGCCTGTCGCGGCGTGTCGTCGCGCTCGTCGACGAGGCGAATCGTCAGGCCGCGGTTCAAGAACGCCAACTCGCGTAGCCGAGCCGCGAGCGTGTCGTATGCGAACACGGTTTCGGTGAAGATCGCTGTGTCGGGCAGAAAGGTAACTTTTGTTCCCGTCTTGTCGGTCTTACCCACCTTCTCGAGGTCCTGCACGGGGGCACCGCGCGAGTACTCTTGCGTGTGTGTCGCCCCGTCGCGCCAGATCTCCAGAATCAGCCGCTCGGAGAGCGCATTTACCACGGATACGCCGACGCCGTGCAGTCCGCCCGACACTTTGTAGCTGTCGTGGTCGAACTTGCCCCCTGCATGGAGGGTGGTCATCACGACCTCGGCGGCTGGGCGCTTCTCGGTTTTGTGTTCGTCGACTGGAATGCCCCGGCCGTTGTCCTCGACGGTGACCGCGTTGTCGCTATGGATGGTTACCTTGATATCGTCGCAATACCCGGCCAGCGCCTCGTCGACGCTGTTGTCCACCACCTCATAGACCAGATGGTGCAGCCCGGAGCCGCTCGTGCTGCCGATGTACATCGCCGGGCGCTTACGGACGGCTTGGAGCCCCTCGATGACCTGAATCTTGCTAGCGTCATAGTCGTGTTCCTGTCCGCCGCTCTTCTTCGTCTTGGTCGTCCGGCTCATCTGGTCTTCCGGCTAAGCGCGCATCAGCACGCGCGGACCACAGGCGCTTTGATGGCACACAAAGCACCGGCTCATATTCGATCCGTAGTGGCCACGATAGCGCTCTACAAACCCGGTTTTCGGGCCGCGCCCCACCTGCTGTGTGCGCTCGGTTTTCGCCCTGGCGGCTGTCTTCGCGAATAGAGACGGCCGCGCTTTCCGGGCACACCCTGCGTTTCACTAGGCACCCGAACATTATACCTCTCCGCGACCTCTGTGCATAGTCAAGGGCCGGTGTGAGTTGTTCTGTAAGTTATTTAAAATCAGATACTTACAGGTTAGCCTACAACCTCATCGGCATAAGCACGTACTGATACGCCAGACCGTCCTCGGCGGGTACCGGAGACATCAATCCTTGACTTGAATCGTCGCGAAGATACGCCTCTACCTGATCGCTTGCGGCCACCGACAGGAAGTCGAGAATGTACTGCGCATTGAAGCTGACGGTCAGCTCTTCTCCCTCATATTGGACGGGCACAGAATCACGTGCTTCTCCCAATTCAGGGTTGCTCGAGACAATCGTCGCTGAGCCGTTGGTGAAGGTGAACTTCACCGCGCGCGAGCGTTCCGATGCCAGCAAGCTGACGCGGCGAATCGCCTCTGCCATGGCATCGCTAGAGAAGCGAACAGTAGCGGGGTTGTCGCGCGGGATGACTTTCTCGTATGCAGGAAATTGTCCCTCTATCACACGCGTCGAGAGAACACGGTGTTCGATCTTGAAGTGAAGATGGTGCTCATCCTGTGCAAAGAGCATGGTCTCCGGCTTACCGAGATCACGTATCTCCGCCAGCGCCTTCTTCGGGATAATCGCCCTCACCTGCGTCTGTGTTCCGAGCTCGGCATCGTCATGCTCGACCATGGCGAGTCGGTGCGCGTCCGTGGCAACCATTCGGACCTTGCCTCCGCCGATCTCCAGGAGCGCGCCGTTCAAGGAGTATCGAACGTCCTCTTTGGTCACCGCGAACAACGTACGGCGGATCATCTCGCGAAAAAGAGCGTGCGGTATCTCTGTAGCAGACTCAAACGTACTTGCCGGAACCTCCGGGAAATCCGTCGTCGGCAGCGAGACCAGTCGGAAGTACGCATCTCCGGCTCGGATATCGAGCCACTCTCCGGCTTTTGAGATCATCTGTATCTCGCCTGACGGAAGTGATTTAACGACCTCGAATATCTTCTTTGAGCTGACCGTCGTGCCACCCTGATCCGACGTCACTGCGTCGCACCGTGTGCTTAGACTGACCTCTAGATCCGTTGCGACTAGCGATAGATGATCTGACTCGGCCGAGATGAGGATGTGGGAAAGAACCGGAATGGTTTTCCTTTTCTCGGCGATGCCCTGGAGGATCTGCAACTCACCCGCGAGTGCATCCCTCTGGACAGTGAACTTCATTACATTTACTCCTATTTCTAAAGTAGGTCTATATTCTCGTATTAGTAGTAGTCACTGTTAATGCTGTTGAAAACACCGAACCAACCTTTCTTTTCAGTGGTTTGACCTGTCTATTCGTCTGCGGATAGAGCGGTCTCGTTCGTGCTGTTAACTCCGGTGAACCTTAATTTCACTGAACGTCAACATTTCCCTTTTGGAAACCCTGTCCATATCAGGACCTATTGAAACGAATCCAAGAGCCCGGCGACGCCACGCTCAAGATCCTCGTCACTCTCCATGTCTTTCTTAACTTTTCGGACCGAGTGAATAACGGTACTGTGATGCTTTCCGCCGAACGCAATTCCGATCTCGGGATACGAGTGGTGCGTCAGTTTCTTCGACAGGTACATAGCCACTTGTCGTGGTCGAGTTATTCGCCGGGCATTGCTTCGCGAGTTTAGCTCCCCGGCACGGAGTCCGTAGTACTCCGAGACCCGCTGCTGAATACTCTCAATTGTGACGGCCCGCGGGTCGGTGTTGAGCGTGTCCTTCAACACGCGACGGGCTAGTGCGACAGTGATTTGGTCGCCGGTCAAGGATGCGAAGGCCAGCAGGCGGATGAGGGCGCCCTCAAGCTCGCGAATATTCGATTTACTATGCGTTGCTACGTAGAGAAACACGTCATCTGCCAGTCGTAGGGCTGGCGCCTCGACTTCGGCTTTCTTCTTCAGAATAGCGATTTTGGTCTCGAGGTCCGGCGGCTGGATGTCGGCCAGGAGTCCCCATTCGAATCTTGATCTCAGCCGTTCCTCGAGCGTCGGGATCTCCTTTGGTGGTGCGTCGCTCGTAACGACGATCTGGCGCTGTTCTTCGTGAAGGGCGTTAAATGTATGGAAAAACTCCTCCTGAGTACGCTCTTTTCCTGCCAAGAACTGGATGTCGTCTATGAGCAACACGTCGATATTTCGATAGCGGACACGAAATTCGTGAGTACGGTCATACCGGATCGAGTTGATCAACTCGTTCATGAAGCGCTCGGAGGACAGATAGACGATGCGAAGGTCTGGTTGAGTGCGGCGAATGTAGTGGCCAATGGCAAGCATCAGGTGCGTCTTGCCCAGGCCAACGCCTCCGTAGATGAAGAGGGGGTTGTACGAGCGCGATGGTTTCTCGGCGACGGCGCGAGCAGCGGCATTGGCGAACTGGTTCGACGCCCCGACAACGAAGGACTCGAAGGTGTATTTCGGGTTCAGCGTCGCAGGCCGCTCCGGGACAGCAAGAGGATCTCGCCCTGAAGCGGGGGCTGCCGCGGGGACAACAGGGGCGGAGCCGGGCGGTCCAGGAGCACGTTCCATACCGGCGACGAAGAAGCGGATATCGGTAGGCGCACCCGGGAACTCTTCCAGGGACTCACGGATCAACGGTGCGTACTTCTGCGTAAGCCAGTCGCGAAAAACCTCGTTGGGAACGGCAACATCCAGGCCGCCGTCCTGTTCCCGGAGGAGCGCGGTGGGCCGAAACCACGTCTCGAAAGTGTGCGGGTCGAGCTTGTTCTCGATACGCGAGAGGATTCGCGCCCAGGTGTCCATCCCACCCTCGAGACCGCCAGGCACTGGTGTCGCGGGCGGTGGACGGCGGCGCTGCCCACCCCGCGGATTTTCACAGACTTATCCACACCTGTGAAAAAAACTTAAAACGTAGCGATATAGGGACACTTACGCTACATGAACCTCGCGCGCGTAGGCCAGGGAAGCAGAAGTCCGCGCCGCAAGATGCGGGAATATAGCACAGAAAAAGCCACGCTGTACAATGGTTTTCAGCAGGTGGAAGCGAGCCGAGGACGGGATGAGACGACGCCAAACCGCCCCTGCAGACCAGTCGGAAGCACAAGGAACTGGCGTTGATTGCCGGGAGGGTCCGGTACCCGCGGGGAGTTGACGGCTCCCGGCGGAGCCGATAGTGTCGAACTCCTTCGTAGGAAGCAGGGGGCCACCTGTTCAACGCCCCCTACGGTGCCTTCGCCGGACGGATGTTTCCGCGTTTTCGCGGCTCGTGCACGGCGAGCAAAACCACAAGTCCAATGAAGCGCACGTTCCAGCCAAACCGCCGTCGCAGGCGGAAAGTGCATGGTTTCAGGCTCCGGATGCGTACGCGCTCCGGACGCGCAGTGCTCCGTCGTCGTCGCCGCAAGGGCCGCAGGCGGCTGGCGCCCTCTTGATCTGAACTCGCGAAGCCGCCGATACCGCGCCGTGAGACCGGAAGGGTTCCCGAGAACCCACCGCCTGCGCAAACGTTCGGAGTTTGAGAGCGTGTACGCAGAGGGCACCAAACAGGTTGAGCCGAGGTTCGTATTGTTTACGCGCCCCAACGGACTGCAGTACCCGCGACTCGGCATTACTGCGACGCGGCGGCTTGGCAATGCCGTGGTACGTAATCGCGCCCGCCGACTGGTGCGAGAGGCGTTCAGGAGTCAGTGGGAGGGGTTCGCCGTGGGCTATGACTATGTCGTCGTGGCGAGGCCGGGAACACTCGAAAGTCGCCCTGCAGACCTGCTTCCGGGCCTGTTGGCACTCGCCGGCCCGAGCTACTGGCCAGCCGGCATGATCGCGCGCCTGCTCGTCTGCCTCATTCGCGTCTACCAGGTGGCGCTGTCACCGCTCCTAGGTGGCCAGTGTCGCTTCGATCCGAGTTGCTCGGAGTACGCGCGACAGAGTGTTGCGCAACACGGCGTCGTACGTGGTGCGTGGTTGGCCGTGCGCCGGATCCTCCGCTGCCACCCTTTCAGCCAGGCCGGGTACGACCCGGTACCGATGGCGCATGAGTAGCGACCAAGAGCCCAGGATGGAGTCGCGAGCGCTGCTCGCGATCGTGCTGTCTATGGCGGTCCTGGCACTCTATCAATACTATTTCGTGCCGCCCGTTGACGAATCGTCGCTTCAGCAGCAGGATGCCGCGGCGGCGCCGCAAACACGCGACCCGGTCATCGACGAGAACGTTGCAGCCCCCCAAGAAGCCGTGCTCCCCGAAGCAACCCGCGCCGCGGACGGTAGCGTTGAAGCGGTATCGGCACAGCAGCAGGAGACCCTCCGCATCCACGCCGAAAACTACACGGCGTCGGTAACAAACGTCGGCGGCAGGCTGCAGGGGTTCGTGTTGAACCAGTATCAGTCCGCTGCGCGCACGCCCTTAGAGCTTGTTCACCCGGCTGCGGCAGCCGCAGACGCGTTGCCGTTCGGCATCGAAACCCCGAGCAACCCCGCCATCGCGGCGGCGGCGAACAGTGCCCTGTACGAGCTTGATGTTCGCGGCGGCGTCGAGGGCGACCGGGAGCGCACAGCAAGACCTGGCGACCCCGTGGTGGTAACCTTCCGTTGGGCCGACGGGCGGGGCGCGGTGGTTTCGAAACGCATCGAGTTTCCGGCGACCGGCAATCAGCTCAGGGTTCGAGTGGACGCCACGCTGCCAGGCGCTGCCGAAATGTACTTGACGCTGGGCGCTGGCCTGGACGAAGTCGAGGCCGGATCGCGTAACGTGTTTCTCGCGGAGGGCGCGCTAGCGCTCGTGGGTGAGGATATCGAGCGCTGGGCGCCGCCTGAACCGGAATCTGCGATCGGAGTTTCCGGCCCGGTACGGTGGGCCGGAATCGAGAGCCACTATTTCCTCGGAGCTTTCCTGTTCGACGCGCCACCCGCGGTGCAGATCTCCAGCCGACGCGTGAACAGCGTGCCGCCATCCGACGAACCGCAGGTGGCATTGGCGAGCGTGGCCATTGGGATCCCGCCCACGGGCGTGGTTACCGGGGTCTATCTGGGCCCGAAGAAGTTCGACTATCTCTTGCAGCAGGGGTACGACATCGACCGCGCAGTTGATTTTGGCTGGCTCGGGGTGTTGGCGCGCCCGCTGCTGGCGCTGCTCGTCTGGATTCACTCCTTCGTTGGCAACTACGGCGTCGCAATCATCCTGCTGACGGTGTTGCTCCGGGTCGTCTTCTTGCCGTTGAATCACAAGTCGATGGTCTCTATGCGGCGCATGCAGCGACTGCAACCACAGATGGCGGCGATTCGCGCGAAGTACAAGGGCTCCAAGGAGCTCGAGCAAAAGCAGAAGATGAACGAGGAGGTGATGGCGCTCTACAAGCGCGAGGGCGTGTCGCCCTTCGGCGGGTGCCTGCCGATGCTGGCGCAGTTGCCAATCCTTTTCTCCTTCTATCGGCTTCTATCGGTCGCGGTAGAGCTTCGCCAGGCGCCGTTCGTAATGTGGGTCCAGGACCTTTCAGACTACGATCCATATCTCGTGCTGCCTCTGCTCATGGGCGGCAGCATGCTGGTGCAGCAGCGGATGACCCCGTCGCCTGGCGCCGATCCCATGCAGGCGCGGATGTTCAAGTTCATGCCCATCATCTTTACGGTACTTTTTCTCTACGTGCCCAGCGGGTTGGTGCTTTACTGGCTCGTAAACAACCTTCTCGGAATTACGCAACAGCTCTACGTGAACCGGAAGATGGACGCGGAGCTTCAGGCAGAGAAGGCTCTTCCCAAGGCCAAGAAACGCCAGCGAGGCAAGCGATGAGCGCACAGGTTTTCGAAGACAAGTCGGTGGAAGCAGCCCTGGAACAGGCAGCGACGGCACTCGGAGTGTCCGTCGATGAGCTTGAACACGAACTGGTCGACGAGAAGGCGGGTGATTTTTGGGGCCTGGGTGACACGGTGTATTCCGTGCGCGCCTGGCGGCGTGGGTCCGAGCCGCCGGACGCAGCATCAGGGGACAGCTCGAGTTCGGAGACGGGAGGCGAGGCTGAGCTCACGGAGCCCGTGGAATCCGCGGTTGTAGCCGACGAAGCGCCACCCGTAGTGCCGCCAGCGCCGGGAGATACGGACGGCGATGACGGACCGGAGCCGGGGGATCGGGAGCCGACCGCTGCTGCTGCTGCCGACGAGGCCGACCTGCCGGCGTTCTTCCGCGTTGCCGAAAGCGCTCCGGCAGAGGCGCCCGCCGAAGTCGAGGAAGTCGCGGAGGCGGAGGAATTCGACGTGCCACCGGAAGCTACGCTGGAGGATCAACCAGAGGGGGCAACGGTCGAGTCCAACGAGTCGGCCGAGTCGGACGAGGGAACTGGCGTAATGGACGTCTCGGACGAGGCTACCGACCTGCTCGACACGATCTTTGAGACACTCGGGTTCGATTGCGAGGCTGAGGCCAGACTCGACGGCGAAACGCTGCAGATAGCAATCACCGGTGACGACAACCAATACTTGCTCGATGGTCGCGGCCGCGGCCTATCGGCGTTGGAGTTGATCCTTAACCATGCGTTCCGACACCGCCCCGACCGAGCGCATCGGCGCGTGCGGGTGGACGCCGGCGACTTCCGCTCACAGCGAGACGACGAGATTCGCGACATGGCCTACCAGGTGGCCCACCAGGCGAAGGAGACGGACACCCCGCAGCAAACGGGCCGGTTGAACCCCTATGAGCGCCGCATCGTCCACCTTACGCTGGCAGAGGACCCCAAGGTCGAGACACGCAGTATCGGGAATGGCTTCCAGAAAGCTGTCAATGTGATTCCCACTACGAGGGGTCGCCGTCACTGACGTGCACGGCGGCGAAGACACGGCAGACGCGGTCCGCAAGGGCTTCGAACACTACCGCCCGCATCTCCGTCCTGAGCAGCTAGCTCAGTTCTCCCTGTATTTACAGCTGCTCGAGCGCTGGAACCAACACATCAACCTCACTGCCATCCGCGATCGCCGCACGGCGGTGCTGCGACACTTCGTCGAACCAGCACTTGCACTACGCCACCTTGCCGGGGCCGGGCCCGTGATGCTCGACGTTGGCTCGGGGGCCGGTGCTCCCGGGCTGCCGCTGAAGATCCTCGACCCGGATCGCGACTGCGTGCTGGTCGAATCGAACACCAAGAAAGCTACGTTCCTGAAAGAGGTCGTCGATGCGCTCGGGTTGGAGAGTGTGTTGGTGATCGACGAGCGGCTCGACGTGGCGATCGAGTCGGGTAGCATTCCGCAACCCGTACACGTGCTTACCGCACGGGCCTGGACCGGATGGGGCCCGTTACTGGGGACCATGCCACCCATCATGGCACCTGGAGGCAGGGCGTTGCTGTTCGTTGGAGAGGAGACTCTGCGCGCCCTGCGCCGCAATCTCTCGACCGGCGGCGCCGTTGCGAAGCCGAGTGATCGACAATGGCGGCGGGCAGGTCGAGCCGGGTGGGTCGTAAAACAGGCCGAGCCGCTCCCTCACCTCGACTCGGCATATCTCGTATCGTTGGAGCTCGGAACCTAGCAGATGATCGTTGCATTGTGGCGCCGCCACCCGGAAGGCTGGGCAGGCGCACAACGGTTCCACGTGGAACACCTCAAGCGCTGTGTTCCACGTGGAACTTGACGGCAGCAGGGGTTCGCTACCGTGTTACGCTCCGGGGCTCGCGCCGTCGCGATTTCGGCACCAGGGGAATCGAGACTGCGTTCCGGCGGCCAGGCGTGAGCCAGCCACCCGTCACGAGAAAGCGGTATGGCACGAGTTATCGCCGTCACCAACCAGAAGGGCGGGGTCGGAAAGACCACAACGGCGGTGAACCTCGCCGCCTGCCTGGCAGCCGCCGACTTGTCGACGTTGCTCATCGATGTCGACCCGCAAGCTAACGCCACCAGCGCCGTGGGGGTGGCCGCGCCGGAGGGACACCCGACAACCTATGAGGTACTCACTGGCACCGCCACGCTTGCCGCGACGACGATAGCCGGAGCCCTCGATCAACTGGCTGTGTCGCCGGCCGCGCCGACGCTAGTCGGCGCAGAGTTGGAGCTTGTGGAGGTGGCTGATCGTGCGACGCGCCTGAGGGAGGCGATCGCGCGGGTGCGGTCCGACTACGACTTCATAGTGATCGACTGCCCGCCGGCGTTGGGGCTGCTCACGTTAAACGCGCTGGTTGCCTCCGACAGCGTGATCATCCCGATACAGTGCGAGTATCTTGCCCTGGAAGGGCTCAGCCGAATGATTGAGATCCTCGAACGAGTGCGATCCGGCATGAACCCAGACTTGCGGCTCGAGGGTATCCTTTTGACGATGGTCGATCCGCGAATGAACCTCACCAGACAGGTAATCACCGATGTTCGCCGGCACTTCGCGACGATGTCTTCGCTGCCGAGGTGCCACGCAACGTGCGTCTCGGGGAGGCGCCGAGCTTCGGCTTGCCCATCATCCTGTACGATCTGCGCTCCGCGGGGGCGCAGGCATACCTGAAACTGATGCGCGAGGTGGTACGGAATGGCACGGAAGGTACTCGGGCGCGGGCTTGACGCGCTGATCCCGGCGGCAACGCCGTCGACGGCGTCGCGTTCGCGGCTGCTCGAGCTGGAGCTCGATCTCATTCGCCCCAACCCACAGCAACCGCGCGACAGCTTCGACGACGAGGCAATCGACTCGATGGCGGCATCTTTGGCGACTCACGGGGTACTTCAACCGATTGTCGTCCGCGAGGCTGAAAACGGATTCGAGTTGATCGCCGGAGAGCGACGTTGGCGTGGCGCACAACGCGCCGGCCTGGAGCGCATTCCGGCAGTGGTTCGAGAGGCGACGCCGCGCGAATCGCTGGAACTGGCGTTGATAGAGAACCTTCAACGGGAGGATCTGAATGCCATCGAGCAGGCGCGTGCGTACCACCTGTTGGTGGAGGAAATGGGACTCACGCAGGAACAAACCGCGGCCCGGGTGGGCAAGGAACGATCTACCGTAGCGAACTATCTCAGGCTGCTCTCGCTCCCGGCGACGATTCAGCAACAACTCGTTGATGACGACCTGACGATGGGGCACGCGCGTGCGTTGCTTGGCCTGTCGTCGGCAGCAGCACAGCGTCGCGTTGCCGAGGAGGTTGTCAAACGCGGCTTGAGCGTTCGACAGACCGAGGCGCGAGTGCGGGCAGAGAGCAGCCCCGGAAACGCGCGGTCTGAAACGCCCGCCATCGATCCCGACGTCGCCGCCGCCGAACAACGCCTGGCGAAAGCGCTCGGCACACCGGTTGCCATCCGCGGCAAGGACCGCGGCAGGGTCGAGATCACCTTCACCTCACTGGAAGAGCTCAATCGAATCTACGACCTGTTGACGGACATCGAATGAGCCGCCGGCGAATATTTGAGGAGAGCGATGAGTACAACGGGTAACCTGGACGGTCATTTGGGAGAGGGCACCGAGATTGATGGGACGCTGCAATTCAAGGGGTCGGTCAGGATCGACGGCAAGTTCACCGGCAAGGTCTTCTCGCCGGCGACCCTGATCCTCGGCCCGCGCGCGGCGCTTCAGGGCGAGTTGGAGGTCGGCGAGTTGGAGGTGCACGGTACGCTGAGCGGCCAGGTGCGGGGCGCCGAACGGGTGACCATCCACGCCAGCGGCCGGGTCGAAGCGGATCTCAACACCGCCAAACTGGTCATCGAACCGGGGGCCTACTTCCGGGGTCGCTGCGAGATGACCCCGTAGCAAGCCCACGCGGCCCGCGGCGCCCGTTCTCGAACGAGTTGCCTCTGGCGCCCCGACGGCCAGCCCGAAGAAATAGGTAAGTCTTTATATATCAACAACTTATATGCCTGACTCCGTCCGAATCCACGGATAGATTCGAGGCGCCGAGCGCGACGAATTCTGCTGAATGCCGGCGTCCGGCGCCCGCCGGTCGGTCATACGTTAGAAGGCTGCCCGGTCCGATCCGGCCGCGCTGTAGGATCGTCCCGTGGCGCGCTAGCAGACCGTGGTGAAAGTGTGGTGGATCTGGCGACAGGGTCTTGCGAAGTGGAGGCAAGGAGAGAGGAGGAGGCGATGGTTACCCCATCGTTGACGAGGAACGACGCAGCATACGCGCACAACCCCCTGTCGCCCGAAGGGTTACGGCGATTTGGGGCCATCTGCGGCGTTGGCCTTCCTCGACGATGGCTAGGGCATCGCCAGTGTCAGGCCGCCTTGCATCTGGCCCCAACTCGCCGTAACCAGACCCACCACACTTCCACCACGGCCTGCTAGACTTCGGCGACCCGAAACGGCAACGCGAGTCTAGTGCTGCGCTTCGATCTCAACCTGCCCACTACCTACGGGCCCTTTTGCGGACCACGACCGGGGCGTTCGTCCGCGTAGCAAAGCGAAGGGCCGACCTCGAGCTTGAGGACCACGTGAGCCGGTGCGAGTATACGGCCGGCGGCGCACCGGCAGAAACTCCGCCATTGGCGCGCCGCTCGAATCAGCACAGGGAAACCCAGATGAAACGCTCCGCCACCCTCGGTCTGTTCCTCTTTGCCGCCTGGCAGGTGTGGTCGGGGATGTCGTTTCCTTGGGGGCAGCACTTCGAGCCGCTACTGCTGGTAATGGGGATCGTCTGCACGGCCCTCGTCGTCCTGATCGCCGTGCGCATGAACGTCGTCGACGCGGAGGGCGCCCCGGTCGATTTCGTCAACGTTCGCGTGCTGCTGTACATTCCGTGGCTGGCCTGGGAGATCGTCAAGGCCAACCTCGACGTCGTGCGGAGAATCCTCCACCCGCGGCTACCGATCAGCCCCAACGTCATCGAGGTTGCGGCCGGCCAGCGCAGCGAGCTCGCCCAGGTGGTGTACGCCAACTCGATCACGCTCACGCCCGGAACGGTCTCGGTCCTGCTCGATGCTGCCACCATCACCGTGCATGCGTTGAGCCGTGAGGCGGCGGCAGGGGTGGAGACCGGAGAGATGGATCGGCGCGTGACGCAGCTGGAGGGAGCCGACTGATGTTCGCGACGGCGATGGTCGCGATCCTGGTCACCATGACTCTGGCGCTGCTCCGCGCCGCGCTCGGTCCAACCGTCTACGACCGTGTGATGGCCGTGAACAGCTTCGGAACCGCCACTGTTTTGTTCATCGCCGTGCTGGGGTTCTTGAACGGCCGCCCGGATTTTCTCGATTTGGCGCTCGTTTACGCGCTGATCAACTTCATCGGCACGCTCGCCGTGCTCAAGTACTTCAAATACGGCGACCTCGCCGAAGTGACCGACCAAGAGTCGGCGGACTCCGAAGGAGCGTAGCGCGCCGATGAGCGTGATCGACATTCTCAGCTGGGCGCTGCTCCTGGGCGGCTCTTTCTTCTGTGTTGCGGGTGCGCTCGGACTTTGCCGGCTGCCAGATTTCTACACTCGGTTGCACGGCGCCGGTGTCATCGACACGTTGGGTGCCTCGCTCATTCTCATCGGGCTGATGCTGCAGGCGGGGTTATCGCTGGTGACCGCGAAGCTCGTCTTCATCCTTTTTTTCATCTACATTGCCAGCCCGACGTCGACCCACGCGATCGCCCAAGCGGCCTACGACCGCGGCTTGGAGCCGATGCTGGACGGAAAGGACGGTGAGACATCGACGCCATCATCGACCTAGTCCTGCTGGCGTTGCTGGTGGCGACGGCGGTGCGCATCGCCAGGCTCCGCGGGCTCTTCTCGGCGGCAATCGTCTCCGGAATCTACAGCCTGTTGGGCGCCTGCTGGATGAGCGTGCTCGACCAGCCCGACGTGGCGTTCACCGAGGCTTCGGTCGGTGCGGGAATCTCGACGGTCCTCATCCTCGTCACGTTGTCGCTGACGACCTCTGAGGAGAAGAAGCCCAAGCATGCGCCGTTGCTGCCGTTGATCGTCATCCTCATCACCGGCGCGGCGTTGGTGTACGGCACCATCGACATGCCGCGGCTCGGCGATCCTGACGCGCAGGTACACCGCCACGTGGCGCCTCGCTACATCGATGAGTCGCCGCACGAGGTGGGGGTGCCCAACCTCGTAACCGCGGTGCTGGCGAGCTATCGCGGCTACGACACCCTCGGTGAGACCGCAGTGATCTTCACGGCCGGCATCGGCGTGATGATCCTGTTGGGTGGCGCTCGGCGGCGGCGGCGGTGGGTGGCCGACGGGGACGGCGAATGAAGCGCCAGAGCATTCCCCGCGTCGCCGCTAAGCTGCTCATTCCGTACATACTCTTGTACGCACTCTACGTTCAATGGCACGGTGACTACGGGCCGGGCGGCGGCTTCCAGGCTGGAGTGATCTTCGCCGCCGCCGTCATCCTCTACGCAATCGTCTTCGACCTGCGCGCCTGCCAGCAAGCGTTGAGCCCGCGGATCGTCCATCTGCTGATTCCGCTGGGGTTATTGCTGTATATCGGCGTGGGCATTGCCGCCATGCTCAAGGGCGGCACGTTTCTCAACTACAGTGTGCTGCAGCACGATCCAGTGCATGGTCAGCACCTCGGCATATTGCTCGTCGAGCTTGGCGTGGGGACGACGGTCGCCGGGGTGATGATCTCGATCTTCTACGCCTTCGGCGAGACGATGCGAAGCTGATGGCGGATGTGTTGGGGCTATACAACTACTGGGTGGTCATCGTGTTGATGATGACGGGCTTCTACATCGTCGTGGCCCGAGACAATCTCATCAAGAAGGTCATCGGCCTCAGTATCTTCCAGACCTCGGTGTTCCTGCTCTTCATCACCGTCGGCAAGGTGGACGGCGGCACGGCGCCGATCCTCGCCGAGGGCGTCGAGATCTATTCCAACCCGCTTCCAGGGGTACTCATCCTCACCGCCATCGTCGTCGGCGTGGCCACAACCGCCGTGGCCCTGGGGCTCGTCGTCCGCATCAACGAAGAGTACGGGACTATGGAGGAAGGCGAGATTCACGTTCAGGACGTCGAGGCTTGATGGAGAACCATCTGCCCGTCCTGGTCGTCCTGGTGCCGCTTCTGGCGGCTCCCGTGTGTCTGCTGCTGAGGCACCGCACGCTGGTCACCGGCTTCGCCATCGCGGCCACTTGGCTGACCTTTGCAATCTCGGTGCTGCTGATGCTCCGCGTCCTCGATCAGGGCATCCTTTCCTACGAGCTCGGTGGCTGGCCGCCGCCGTGGGGCATCGAGTACCGGATCGATCTGCTCAACGCCTTCGTGCTCATTCTGGTGTCCGGCATCGGTGCGGTTGTCGCGACCTGGTCGCCGGCGAGCATCTCGGTGGAGCTGCCGCGGTATGAGCGCCACTACCTTTTCTACACCGCCTATCTTCTGTGTCTGACCGGCCTGCTCGGCATCGCCGCCACCGGCGACCTCTTCAACGTCTTCGTGTTCTTGGAGATCTCGGCGCTGTCGTCCTACGTGCTGATCAGCATGGGGCAGGACCGGAGAGCGCTCACTTCCGCGTACCAGTACCTCATCATGGGCACGCTCGGCGCCACCTTCATCCTGATCGGCATCGGTCTGCTCTACATCATGACGGGCACGCTGAACATGGCGGACATGGCCGTGCAGCTCGAATCCGTGCGCGACACCCGCACGGTGCTGGTCGCCTTCGGGTTCTTCGTGGTCGGCATCAGCGTGAAGATGGCTCTCTTTCCGCTGCATCTGTGGCTCCCCAACGCGTACGCCTACGCCCCGTCGGTCGTTACCGCCTTTATTGCCGCAACGGCGACGAAAGTCTCCGTCTACATCCTGCTCCGCTTCTTCTTCACTGTCTTCGGATACGAGTTCGCTTTCGAGTCGATGCGGCTTTGGGTGTTCCTGATGCCCCTCGCCCTGATTGGCATCGTCACCGGGTCGCTGGTGGCGATCTTCCAGAACAACATCAAGCGCATGCTGGCGTATTCGAGCGTTGCCCAAATCGGCTACATGGTTCTCGGCATCAGCTTCGCTTCGGTCAACGGGTTGACCGGAGGCATCGTCCACCTCTTCAACCACGGCTTGATGAAATGCGCATTGTTCCTGGCGATGGGTTGCATCGTGCTGCGCTGCGGTTCGGCCCACATCGACGAGATGCGCGGCCTGGGCCGCCGCATGCCGTGGACGATGGCCGCTTTCGTTGCTGGTGGCCTCAGCCTCATCGGCGTGCCGCTGACCGTGGGCTTCATCTCCAAGTGGTACCTGGTGCTCGCCGCGCTCGAGCAGGGCCTGTGGCCGGTCGCCGCGGTTGTGCTGTTCAGCTCGCTGCTGGCCGCCGTATACGTGTGGAGGGTCGTCGAGGTCGCTTACTTCCATGAGCCACCGGCGGTCGAGGGCGAGGGCTCGATCACCGAGGCCCCGCTTTCCCTTCTACTTCCCATGTGGGCGCTGGTGATCGCCATCTTCTACTTCGGCATCACGACCGACGTGACCGCCGGGATCGCGCGGATGGCGGCAGAATCTCTGTTGGGGATCTCGCCGTGAGCTCGCAAACGGCTATCTATGTTGCGGTCGGTCTGCCGCTAGTCGGCGCGGTGCTCGTCGTCGCGCTGCAACGTTGGCCGAATCTGCGCGAGGCGGCCAGCCTGAGCACCGCCGGCGCCCTCTTCGCCGTGGTTTTCACACTGCTGCCCGAGGTGCAGGCCGGGGGCCGCCCCGAGGCCAATGTGGTGGAAGTGATGGCCGGCCTGTGGATGGCGTTCGAGGTCGAGCCGCTCGGGATGCTGTTCGCGCTCGTGGCCTCGGGGCTGTGGATCGTTACCACGGTCTATTCGATTGGCTACATGCGCGGGCACCACGAGGTGGATCAGACGCGTTTCTACGCCTGTTTCGCCGTGGCGATCTCGGCTGCCATTGGCGTTGCGTTCGCCGCTAACTTGCTCACCCTGTTCATTTTCTACGAGGTGTTGACGCTATCGACGTACCCTTTGGTTACCCACCATCGAACCGAGGCTGCGAAGCGCGGTGGCAGGCTTTATCTGGGCATCCTGCTGAGCACGTCGGTAGCGTTCTTGTTGCTTGCGATCATCTGGACGTGGTACCTGGCCGGGACGCTTGATTTCCGTCCGGGCGGCATCCTGGCCGGGACCGCCGATGAAGGGACCCTCGTGGTTCTGCTGGCGCTCTTCGCCTTCGGTACGGGCAAGGCGGCGCTGATGCCGTTCCATCGCTGG
Organism: Acidobacteriota bacterium; assembly: GCA_965205505.1. Taxonomy (GTDB): domain Bacteria; phylum Acidobacteriota; class UBA890; order UBA890; family WLXD01; genus DASCOT01. The sequence goes on along the minus strand of CBDBHB010000007.1, from coordinate 96,024 downwards.
CTGCCGGCGGCCATGGTGGCTCCCACCCCGGTGAGCGCGCTTCTCCACGCCGTTGCGGTGGTCAAGGTCGGCGTGTTCACGGTAATGAAAATCATCGTCTACGTCTTCGGGCTCGAGCTGCTCACCGACACGGGTTTGAGCATCTGGCTCATGTACGTCGCCGCGTTCACGATCGTCGCGGCGTCGCTGGTGGCCCTTACCAAAGACAACCTCAAAGCGCGCCTGGCCTACTCGACGGTGAGCCAGCTCGCATACATCGTTCTCGGCGCAGCGCTGGCGACCAGTGCCGGTGTCCTGGGCGGCAGCATGCACATCGCCATGCACGCCTTCGGCAAGATCACCCTCTTTTTCTGCGCCGGGGCGATTTACGTGGCGGCCCACAAGACCGAGATCAGCGACATGGACGGCATCGGCCGTACCATGCCGATTACCATGACGGCCTTCTTCATCGGCTCGCTCAGTGTTATCGGCTTGCCGCCCTTCGGTGGTGCGTGGAGCAAGTGGTTCCTGGCCCTCGGGGCGCTCGAAGCGGAGAAGGCCATCTTCGTTGCCGTTCTGATGATCAGCTCGCTGCTGAACGTCGCGTACTTGATGCCACTCGTGGCGCGGGCATTTTTCGTTGCCCCTCCGGAGTCGGCACCCGACGTCGACCCCATCGATGGTGTACCCCAGGGTGCGGCGCTCGGGACAGAAGGCGGATCGCCGATCAGGGAAGCGCCGATCTTCTGCCTGGTAGCGCTCTGCGCAACGGCCGCAGGCTGCCTGGCTCTCTTCTTCTTCGCCGATGACCTCTACCAGCTGTTAACACCGATCGTGAAGCCGCAGTAGGACACTAGCGAGCCATGCAAGACGACAGTCACACCGATGGCCACATGGAGCGTTCGAAAGACGCCGCGCCAGAGCCCGCACGGGGCGAGAAAAAGTACTGGCTCGACGACGCGCGAAACGTCCGCAAGATATACAGCGGCCTTTGGATCGTCTGTGCTCTTTTAGTCGCGGCGGACCTGTTTTACGAAAAGCACATCGAGTATGCAATTGAGCGCGTCGTTGGATTCTTCGGCTTCTACGGCTTTGTCTCCTGCGTGCTCCTGGTGCTGGCTGCCAAGCAGCTGCGCAAGATCGTAGGCCGGGGCGAAGACTACTATGATCGATAGCATCCCGCCCGGCTGGCTGCTGATCTTCGGAGGGTTGCTGATCCCGCTTCTGCGCGGGCGCGTTCGGGCGGCCTACATGCTCCTGATACCGCTCCTGGGCTTCCTCCAGTTGCTGGCGGTGTCGCACGGGGATCTCGTGCAGCTCTCCGTCTTCGACTACTCGCTGACGCCCGTCCGCGTCGACCGGCTGAGCCTCGTGTTCGGCTATATCTTCCACATCGCCGCGTTCCTCGGCATGATCTTCGCCCTTCGGGTCAAGGACACCGGTCAACACGTCGCCGCATTCGCGTACGCGGGCAGCGCCATTGGCGCGGTTTTCGCGGGCGACTTGATCACGCTCTTCGTCTACTGGGAGATGGCCGCGGTCTCCTCCGTCTTCTTGATCTGGGCACGCCGCAGCGAGCGGTCGTATCGGGCCGGCATGCGCTACTTGATCTTCCAAATAACATCCGGCGTGCTGCTGCTTGCTGGGGCCCTGGCCCACGTCCACGAAACCGGATCGCTCGCGTTCGACTATCTGGGGCTCAGCGGCCTGGGTGGCTGGCTCATTTTCATCGCCTTCGGCATCAAGTGTGCTTTTCCGCTGTTGCACAACTGGCTCGAGGACGCCTATCCAGAGGCGACCGTGACCGGGACGGTGTTTCTGAGCGCCTTCACCACCAAGATGGCAATCTACGCGCTGGCACGAGGCTACCCCGGGACCGAGTTGCTGGTCTGGATCGGCGTCACGATGACCGCCTTTCCGATCTTCTTCGCCGTGATCGTCAACGATCTCCGTCGGGTGCTGACCTACAGCATGAACAACCAGCTGGGGTTCATGGTCGTCGGGGTCGGCATCGGTACCGAGTTGGCACTCAACGGCGCCGCTGCTCACGCGTTCGCCGACATTCTCTTCAAGGGTGTGCTTTTCATGTCGATGGGGGCGGTGCTGCTACGCACCGGCACGATGAAGGGCTCGGAGCTCGGCGGACTCTACAAGTCGATGCCGTGGACGACCGGTTTCTGTATCGTCGGGGCCGCTTCGATCTCCGCGTTTCCGTTCTTCAGCGGCTTCGCCACCAAGTCATTGATCATTTCTGCGACCGCTGAAAATCACTACACGTTCGTCTACTTCGTGCTGCTGTTTGCGTCGGCCGGCGTCTTCCACCATTCCGGTATCAAGATTCCCTATTTCGCCTTCTTCGCACACGACTCGGGAATCCGCTGCAAAGAGGCGCCGCGCAACATGCTGATCGCCATGGGGCTGGCCGCTTCGCTATGCATCGGAATCGGTGTCTTCCCGTCGCTGCTCTACGGCGTTCTGCCGTTTCAGGTTGACTACGAGCCCTACACCGCGACCCATGTCATCACGCAGCTCCAGCTTCTGTTCTGGTCCGCCGTTGCCTTCGCTTGGCTAAACTGGGTCGGGCTGTATCCCCCGGAGTTGAGATCGGTCAACCTGGACAGTGATTGGATCTACCGGCGTCTCGTGCCGAGCACGCTAGCGCCCGTCATCCGCGCCGGCGCCCGCCTCTGGAACGGAGTGCTCGACAGAGCGGGGCGACGCATTACCGCCACGTTGCAGACGGTTCACCGGCATCACGGGCCGGAGGGGATCCTTGAGCGCACCTGGCCGACCGGCAGCATGGCATTGTGGGTCGCTGTCCTCCTGGCGATCTTGCTGCTGCTCTATTTCTTTTGAGGCCGGCTCTGATGCTGACGGCGTGCTCCTACCTCGGCAGCGAGAGCTTCATCGACCTGATTCGCGACTCGTTCGCGGCGGCTCTCGAGCGACGCGGATGTCGCCTCGAGGTCGGAGCCTCTGGGTTGAGTGGGCCGCACCTTTACGAGTATCGCAGCGACGCTACGGTCGTTATCTTGAAGGTCGACGACACGGCGGGGGAGCAGTGGGAAGCGCAGCTCACGGTAGAGGTTGACGCTTTCACCGGCGAGGTCGAGGCGATTGTCACGGAAGCGGTCTCGCGGTTGCTTGCCGACCTTTCGACACGGCTGATAGAATCTCTCGCCGATGAGTCTTGTCGCTCTTCCGTGGCGCGAGAACTCAGCCGCATGATCGCTATGCTCGAGTGACATGGGCGGCCGTTTTGTTCCTCAGCCGTCTTTCGCTGGCAACCGGGCTCACCTGTTCTGTGTCCGCTCGAACTCTGCAAACCTCGCCCGCCCCGCGCCACCGACGGGGCCGCAGATAACCGGCAGCTGAGACCTCGACCTCGATGGACAATTTCCCGCACTTGCCCACGATCGCACTCGTCGCCGCGACGATCATCGCCATGGTGATCATCGCCAACCGGTGGCTGTTCGGACCGCTCACCGCGATCCTTGCGAAGCGACAGGCTGAGATCGACGGAGCCAGTGAGGCCTTCGCAAACGCAGTGCGCATCCAGGAAGAGCGACTCGCAGAAGTGGAGGAACGAGTTTCCACAGCGCGCAAAGAAGCCTACGGGATTCGTCAGCACGCCCAAGCGGAGGCTCGCGCCGAACGCGAGCGGCTGTTGGGTGAGGCGCGCGCCGAGGCGGCGCGCACGGTAGAGGAGGCGAAGGCCGAGATCGACACGCAGATCAACGAGGCTCGGCAACAGCTGGAGGCTGATGCCGGCGACCTCGCCAAGCAGATCGCCGACCGGATTCTCGCTCGACCGGTGAGCAGCGGAGGCGCCGACAGTTGATCAACGACAAGACCCGCAAGCTCGCAAGCTGTATTGCAGGCATGGCGCTCGTGGTGACGCTCAGCGGCGCCAACGCCCCGCTGGCAGCCGCGGCGCAGGAGATGCTCTCGTCGTCGCAGCCCGCCGCGGGCAGCGCTGTCGCTGGCGAAACCGTCGCCGGCGTTCAGGAACACGCGGGCGCTCAAGAACACGGGGAGGAGGACACCACCGCCGAGCACGCCGGACCTCCCTGGCCCGAATACGCGATGAAGTGGACCAACTTCGTGCTGCTGCTGATTCTGCTTTACTGGGTGCTGGTCGTCGCGCCGCCGTTCGTTCGCGAGAACTTCGAGTTCGATGGACTGCGCGAAGTCCTCGGCACGCGCTTCCAGCAGCTGGTCGAGGCACGTGATCTGGCACAACAACAGCAGGAGACCGCACAGTCGCGGCTGGCTGAGTCGGCAGACCGCTTGGCGCGCGTAGAACAAGAGGCAGCCGCTTTGTTAACCGAGGCCCGGGAGAGCGCCGTGCGTGACAAAGATCGCCTGATCGCGGAGGTGAGCGCCGACGCGGAGATCATTCGCGCATCAACCAACCGCGACCTCGACACGCAAATAGTGCGGTCGCGGCGGGCTCTCCAGGCGCATATTGCCGATCTGGCAGTCTCGACCGCCAAGCGAATTTTGCAAGACAACTTCAGCGCCGATGACCAAAGGCGGCTGGTACGCGAGCATCTCGACAGCCTGGGAGAAACGGTCTCGTGACGCGCAGTTGCGCGGCCGAAAAACCCTGACGCGATGATCAATGCTGCTGTAGCAAGACGCTATGCAAAAGCGCTTATCGGCGCCGCTCTGGACAAGACTGCCGGCAGTGGCCTCGACGAGACCGCGCGAGAGCTAACGGCGCTTGCCGATACTGTGCAAGAGTTCAGCGGCCTCGAGCTCCTGATGTTGAATCCAGTGATCGACACCCACCACAAGGCGGCCATCCTGGGGGATGTCGCCGAGCGTCTGGGGGCTGGCGAGTTGACACGACGCTTCGTCGACGTGCTAGCAGATCATGAGCGCATCGACCATTTGGTGGCGTGCGCGGAGAGCTTCGCGGCGCTGGTCGACGCGCAACAAGGAATCATCAACGCGGAGATCACGTCGCCGGAGCCCTTGAGCGAGGCAGAGCTCACAGACCTGCGCGACCGCTTGGCAAGCACGACCGGGCGCACGGTCAGGCTACGGGCGAGAACCGACCCGGAGCTGCTTGGCGGGCTGATGACGAGGATAGGCGACAACGTTTACGACGGCAGCGTGCGACGCCAACTGGAACGCATGCGCGAGCGGCTTACCGAGAGCTGAGAACCGGAGCAAGACGAGCGATGGGTATCAAGGCGGAAGAAATTTCCAGCATCATCCAGCGCCAAATCGCTGGGTACGAGGCCGAGATCGAGGTTCAGGAGGTCGGAACGGTGATCGCCGTCGGCGACGGCATCGCACGAATCTATGGCCTCGGACGATGTATGTCGCAGGAGCTGCTCGAGTTCCCCAACTCCGTCTTCGGCATTGCCCTCAACCTCGAGGAGGACAGTGTCGGCGCCGTGATTCTGGGCGACACGACGCTTGTCAAGGAAGGGGACACCGTGAAGCGCACCCAGCGCGTCATCCAGGTGCCGGTCGGCGAGGCCCTCATCGGGCGGGTGGTGAACCCACTCGGCGAGCCGCTCGATGGCCAGGGTCCGGTTGAGACCAGCGAGACAATCGCTATGGAGCGCATCGCGCCGGGCATCATCGAGCGCCAAGGGGTATCGGAACCGCTCCAGACCGGAATCAAGTCAATCGACTCGATGATTCCCATCGGGCGCGGTCAGCGCGAGTTGATCATCGGCGATCGACAGACGGGCAAGACCGCGATTGCCATCGATACGATCATCAACCAGCGCGGCCACGATGTGACGTGCATCTACGTGGCGATCGGCCAGAAGCAGTCGACCGTCGCACAGGTCGTACAGAAGCTCGCGGACCACCAGGCGCTCGAGTACACGATTGTCGTCATCGCCTCGGCGAGCGCGCCAGCACCGTTGCAGTGGATGGCACCGTACGCGGGCTGTGCGATGGGCGAGTACTTTCGCGACAAAGGCGAGCACGCCCTCGTGGTCTTCGACGATCTTTCCAAACATGCCGACGCCTACCGCGAGATGTCGTTGCTGCTCAGGCGCCCGCCGGGCCGAGAAGCATTCCCCGGAGATGTGTTCTACTTGCACTCCCGGTTGCTCGAGCGCGCCGCCAAGATGGCCGACGAGCACGGCGGCGGCAGCCTCACCGCGCTACCGGTCATCGAAACCAAGGCTGGCGACGTGGCGGCCTACATTCCGACCAATGTCATCTCGATCACCGATGGCCAGATCTTTCTCGAGACCGACCTGTTCCACAAGAACATCCGGCCGGCAGTAAACGCCGGGTTGTCGGTCTCGCGAGTCGGCGGTGCGGCGCAAATCAAGGGCATGAAACAGGTCGCCGGCTCGTTACGTCTGGACCTGGCTCAGTACCGTGAGCTCGCCGCTTTCTCGCAATTTGGCTCCGATCTCGATGCCGCGACGCAGCGGCAGCTGGCGCGCGGCGAGCGTCTCACGGAGATCCTCAAGCAGGACCAATATGGCCCGTTACGGGTCGCCAAGCAGATCGTCATCATCTGGTCGGGCGGCAACGGCTTCTTCGACGATCTCGAGGTTGAGCAGGTACGTGCGTTCGAAGCTGGCCTGTACGACTACATCGAGGTCAACGATCCGTCGCTCTGGGACGATATCGAGAGCACAGGCGCCCTGGACGACCCCCTCACCGAGCGCATCGCATCAAGTGCCAAGGCGTTCCTGGCCGAGTTCTCGGCCAGCGCTGATGTCGAGATGGCCACCACGGAAGCCGCCGGATAAGCGAAGATGGCGACACTGCTCGAGCTCCGCCGCCGGGTGCGGTCGGTCAAAAACATGCGCCAGATTACGCGCGCGATGAAGCTCGTATCTGGAGCCAAGCTGCGCCGCGCACAGGACGCGATGTTGGCGGCGCGCCCCTACAGCGACAAGATGTGGGAGGTCCTCGGCGGCCTCGCGCAGGGAGGCGACGACAGCGTCGAGCACCCGCTGATGGTAGAGCGCCCGGAAGAGCATGTGACTGCTGTGGTGGTGACCTCCGACCGTGGCCTCTGCGGCGGCTTCAACAGCAACGTGCTGCGCTATTCGCATCGGGCACTCGATGTCTGGCAGGACCGAGCCGTTACGATCGTCACCGCTGGCGGTAAGGGGTGGGATCATTTCCGTCGCCGCGAGTGGGAAGTAGAGAAGGCAGATGACGAGCTACTCAAGAGCCTCAGCTATGCGCGCGCGGCAGCGCTCGCGGCGTACTTGATCGAGTCATACGAGCGCAAGACCACCGACGCTGTCTATCTGATCTACAACGAGTTCGTGTCGGCGCTCAGGCAACGACTAATTGTCGAGCAACTGTTGCCGGTGCGCGATCTGCCGTTCGAGATGCCCGATGACGTGAGCTTCCGTGAAGCGTCGCGCGCCTATGCGGCAGCGCGCACGGTCGGTGAGGCGCCCGAAGGGTTCGGAGCGATCGGTGCAGTAGCCGCGGCGTTGGGTGTGGTTACCGCGGAAGACCGCGAGTCCGATGCTACGGTCGGCCCACCGGTGGGGATCGTCGACTATATTTACGAGCCGAGCGTCGGCGCGATTCTCGAGGAGATCCTGCCGCGTTTCGTCGAGACGCAGGTCTATCAGGCGCTGCTCGAGTCGACCGCGGCCGAGCACGCGGCGCGCATGGTGGCGATGGACAACGCTACCAAGAACGCCGAAGAGCTGATTGCGGATCTGACACTGACCATGAACAAGCTACGACAGGAAGCGATCACCACCGAGATTCTCGAGGTGGTGGGCGGCGCGGAAGCGCTCCGCTGAGAGAGCGCTGCGCATGACAGGAGGTTTGCAAAGAGGCAGGGCAGGCCAAGCAGGCAAGGTCGTCCGCGTTGTCGGACCGGCCGTCGACATCGAGTTCGGCGATGGCGAGTTGCCACCGATCTATCAGGCGCTCCATATCAAGGACTCGGATACCGGCACCGAGGAGGTCGACGTTATCGTCGAGGTCGCCCAGCATCTGGGGGAGAACCAGGTTCGATGTATCGCGATGTCGACCACCGACGGCATGATCCGGGGCATGGACGCGGTCGACACTGGCGGACCGATAACGACCCCCGTCGGCGACGCCACCCTTGGTCGAATCGTCAACGTCATTGGCGAACCAATCGACCAGGCCGGCCCGGTGGAAGCTGACGAACGCTGGCCGATCCATCGACATGCGCCGGCTTTCGATGAGCAGCTCACCGAGACGCAACAGTTCGAGACCGGCATCAAGGTGATCGACCTACTCGTGCCGTTCAAGCGCGGTGGCAAGATCGGGTTCTTCGGGGGAGCCGGCGTCGGCAAGACGGTCTTCATCCAGGAGCTAATCAACAACGTTGCCAAGCAGCACGGCGGCTATTCTGTGTTCGCCGGCGTGGGAGAGCGCACCCGCGAGGGCAACGACCTATTCCGCGAGATGAAGGAATCTGGCGTTATCGGCAACATTGCGCTGATATTCGGTCAGATGACCGAGCCGCCCGGGGCGCGCCTTCGTGTCGGCCTCACCGGGGTCACGGTGGCCGAGTATTTCCGCGACCAGGGTCAGGACGTATTGTTGTTTATCGATAATATCTTCCGCTTCACCCAGGCCGGCTCTGAGGTGTCGGCGTTGCTCGGACGCATGCCGAGCGCGGTTGGCTACCAGCCCAACCTCGCCACCGAGCTGGGTGAGCTCCAAGAGCGAATCACCGCGACCAAGACGGGCTCGATTACATCCGTGCAGGCGATCTACGTGCCAGCCGACGATCTGACCGACCCCGCCCCTGCCACGACCTTCGCCCACCTCGATGCCAGCGTAACCCTGTCGCGTGCCTTGACCGAGATCGGAATCTATCCTGCCGTCGACCCGCTGGACTCCAACTCGCAGCTGGTCGACCCGCAGATCCTCGGCGATGAGCACTATGACGTCGCGCGGGATGTGAAGTTCATCCTGCAGCAGTATCGTGACCTACAGGACATCATCGCGATTCTGGGCATGGAGGAGCTATCCGAGGATCAGCGTTTGACCGTCTCACGTGCGCGGCGTCTTCAGAGGTTCCTGTCGCAGCCGTTCTTCGTGGCGGAGGTTTTCACCGGCAATGCTGGAGTGTACGTGCCGCTCGAGGAGACCGTACGCGGGTTCAAGGAGATTCTCGACGGCAAGCACGACGACATGCCGGAGGAAGCCTTCTACATGGTGGGTACGATCGACCAGGCACGCGAGAAGGCCGATCGGCTGCGAGCAGAGCACGAGGCAGCCTAGCAGGATAGAACCGATGGCTGAGAGCTTTCATCTCGAGGTGGTAACCCCGCAAGGTGCGATCGTCGACGAAGACGTCGTCGAGCTCACTGCTCCCGGTATCGACGGTGAGTTCGGCGTCCTTCCACGCCACGCCCGTTACATGACAGCGCTGGGGGTCGGCGAGCTGCGGTACGTCACCGCTACCGGCCAGGACGGTCTGTTGGCGGTGGCGGGCGGCTTCGCAGAGGTCGGCCCCGTCGGCGTCAGCGTGTTAGCGCAGACCGCTGAGGAAGCACATGAAATCGATATCGCCCGTGCCGAAGCGGCGGCGCAGCGCGCCCAGGCACGGCTGGCGACGCCAGACGACGAAACAGACTCGCGGCGCGCAGGTTTCGCGCTCGAGCGCTCGCTCGCCCGGTTGCGTATTGCCAAGGCGCAAGGTATCAAGCCGACTCGGAGCGCTATCGAGACGACCGAGATGCCGATACCCGGCGAGCGCTCGGCGGCAGACTGACCCCAGGAGGTCCGGCATGAAACGTTTCTCGATCACGGCGGCAATCGTCTTGCTGGCCGCCGCTAGCGCCGCGTGTGGCGAAGAGAGTCCGGACGTCAAAATCGGCGTCATCCTCTCTCTCACGGGATCGGGCGCACCCTATGGCAACTCGATTCAACGCGGTGTCGATTTGGCGGTCAGCGAGATCAATGCTGCTGGCGGCATGCAGATCTTCGAGGGCGGCCAGAAGCCGATCACGTTGATCAGCCGCGACGTGCAGAGCGATCGTGCGGTCGGCGTTCAGGCCGCACGCGAGATCCTCGATACCGGTGTCGTCGCCGCAATCGGTGCGGATGTCAGCGATGTAACGCTGGCAATCGCGCCGCTGTTCCAGGAGGCGAGCATAGTTCTCATGTCACCGTCGTCGTCGGCGCCCAAGCTCAGCGATGCGGGCGATTTCATCTATCGCAACTATCCGAGCGACGACCTCGAGGCGCTGAACACCGCCGACCACATCTTCAACAAGACCGGCTTGCGTGAGGCCGCGGTGATCGCCCAGCAGAGCGAGTTCGGACTCGGACACATCACCTCGTTCATCCGGCGGTTCCGGACTCTGGGAGGGCGCGAAATCGGCCAGGAGAGCTATCCGGCCACGGCCGCAGCCGAGGACTATGCGCGGCTCACGCAATCGATCGAGTCCGTGGACCCGCCCGCCGTCTACATTGGCGGGTATACGGCCGACACAGCCGCGGTGGCGCGGGCGCTGCGCGACGCGGGCAGCGACGCCGCCCTGTTTGCCACCGGCGCTTTCTTGCCAGCCGAGTTGCAGGAAGCCGATCTGGCCAGCGTCGAGGGGCTCCGGTTCCCGTTGCCGTCGTGGGATCCGGAGAGCGCCGACGAGAACGTGCGTCAGTTCGTTGCCGCGTTCGACGGGCAGTACGGAATGACACCCGACGCGTATGCGGCGCACGGCTACGACGCAATGAACATCCTCGCGTTGGCAATTCGGGAAGCGGGGCTCGATCCGCAGGAGTTGAGGTTCTACCTGAATGGGATGAACCCCTACCCGGGGGTAACCGGGGCGACGGATTTTGACGACAACGGCGACGTGCGCAAGTTCCACCGCATGTACGAGATGATAGACGGCGTCGCGGTAGCGATCGAGTAGCTACCATCAACTGAGTTTTGATTCGGCGAAAGCAGTGCCCCGCTGCGGGCCACACTTCCAACACGGCCTGCTAGTTGCCCTGTAACAGATGATCGTTGCATATCGCAGATGGGATTTGCGGGTGAGATCAAGGCGCGGCGAGGAAGGCGATGCAGTGGGCATCGTCGACGAGGCGCAACGCCGATATCGCCCGCAACTGCCCATCTGTCCGGAGGATGGCGGCGAAATCGGCCCGTCTGCGGCGTTGCTCCTCCTCGACGATGGGCAAACATCGTCTCGTCGTCGCGCCTGGCATCCGGACCCATTTCGCCACCACGATATGCAACGATCATCTGTTACAGGTCACTAGTGCCCTCTGTTACAGGACACTAGAACCCCGTTCCCTCAGGACACGATCGCATGTGGCATGCATTGGGGCGTCTGTGGCAGCACCGTGTACTGGTGCAGACACTGGTCGTCCGCGAGCTGAAAGCCCGGTACCGCGGGTCGATGCTCGGATTCCTGTGGTCGTTCATCAACCCACTGCTGCTCTTGGGGGTGTACACGTTCGTGTTCACGTATGTGCTCATACCCATGCGTGGGGAGGGAACTGACCCGTTCGCGCTCTATCTGTTCTGTGGTCTGTTGCCGTGGACGTGGTTCTCAGGGGCGCTTGCCGAGTCCGCTAATTCGCTCCTAACGGGCGGTAGCCTGATCAAGAAGATCATCTTCCCGGCCGAGGTGCTGCCGGTGGTGAGCGTGCTCTCGAACGGGGTCAACTTCCTGCTTGGGCTGCCCATCTACTTGGCGTTCTGGGTGGTCTTCAAACCGCAGAGCGTCAGCCTTCATGCGTTGTGGCTCCCGGCGGTAATCATGGTTCAGATGCTGTTCACGCTCGCATTCGCGTTGTTTCTGTCGGCGCTGACCGTACATTACCGCGACGTGCGCGACCTATTGGCGAATATTCTGACGCTGTGGTTCTTCGGGTCACCAGTGATCTACCCGTTGGCACTAGCCGAGCAGAATGACCCAGGCGGCTGGGCACCGCTCGTTCTGCAGCTCAACCCGATGACGCACATCATCGAGGGCTACCACGCCGCCATTTTCGTCGGCGAGATGGTTCATTGGCGCCGGCTGGGCTTGACAGCAGTGTTGTCCGTCGTTCTCTTCATCGCCGCGTACAACTTCTTCGACCGACTGCGTGACTCCTTTGCGGAGGAGGTTTGACATGAATCCAGTCTCGTCTGCGGGCAAAGTGAAGGAGCCCGCGATTCGTGTCGTCGACGTCACCAAACGCTATCGGCGCATCGCCCAGTCGCACAGATTTCTCACCCTCAAGAGTGCCTTCGTGGGCCGCAACCTCTTCAAGCTCCTGAAGCCGGACGAGGTGTTCACCGCGCTCGAGAACGTCAGCTTGGAGGTCGCTCGCGGCGAAACCTTCGGCGTGATCGGAGCCAACGGCGCCGGTAAGAGCACACTGATGAAGATCGTCGCCGGCACCACCAAGCCCACCGAAGGGCGGGTCGCGCTCGACGGTAGGATCTCGGCCCTGATCGAGCTTGGTGCCGGATTCCACCCAGAGATCTCAGGACGCGAGAACGTCTATATCAACGGCATCATGCTGGGGCTGTCGCGGTGCGAGATCGAGCTGCGTTTCGACGAGATCGTCGCGTTCGCTGAGCTCGAGGAGTTCATCGACACACCCGTGAAGAATTACTCGTCGGGAATGTACATGCGACTGGGCTTCTCGGTAGCCATCCACGTGGACCCGGATATTCTCGTCATCGACGAGGTCTTGGCGGTCGGCGATGAAGCGTTCGTCCACAAGTGTCTTGACAAGATCGGCGAGTTCAAGCGGCGCGGTAAAACGATTCTGTTGGTGACCCACGGTATGGAGACGATACGGCAACTGTGTGACCGTGCTGCCTGGATTAACCACGGTGCCGTTGCGGCCATCGGCGATCCGGTGCGGGTGGTCGACCAGTACCTCGATTGGGTGGCCGAGCAGGAAGAGAGCGAGATTACGCGCGCCGAGCGCAAACGGATCGCCGAGGCCGCGGCCGGCGACAACCCACTAGCCGACGACGCCGGCATCCCCGAACAGGTCGATGCCTCGGTGGCAGCCCCGTACGAGTCTGGCCGATGGGGCAGTGGCGAAGTACAGATCGATGAAGTCCGTTTTCTCAATGCCGAAGACGATGCCGGACACGTGTTTTCTACCGGCGACGCGATGACAATAGAGATCGCGTATCGAGCCGAGAAGCCTGTCGGGGACTTCGTTTTCGGAATCGGTATCTTCAACGCCAACGGCGTCTCCTGTTACGGAACCAACACCGATATCGAGCGGTTTCAGCCGAGCGAGCTGCGTGGCGCCGGGACAATCCGGGTACGCATGCCGGCGATAAACCTGGTGGCGGGCAACTACTACCTCGACGTCGCCGTTCACCGCCGCGATGGTAATCCCTACGACTATCATCGCGGCCTTTACTCGTTCCGCCTCAACTCCGACATCGGCGATGTCGGGGTGGCGCGATTGCCGCATGCGTGGGAGTTCGATGGCGGCGTGCGCTGGAAGGTACTGGGCGGTATTGATCGGGGCACAGCAGCCCCGGACGACGGTGGCTAAGCGGCCGGACGATAGCTCGGACGTCGCCGCGGCGCTGGTGCGGCACCGCGAATGCGGCGAGCGCATCGTCTTCACCAACGGTTGCTTCGACCTGCTGCACCCCGGACATCTGGAAGGTCTACGGCAAGCCCGCGCGCTCGGCGACTGCCTCGTCGTTGGCGTCAACAGTGACGAGTCGGTCCGACAACTGAAGGGCGCAGATCGTCCCATCGTGCCCCTTGCGGAGCGGATGGAGCTTCTCCGCGCGATTCGGTGGGTCGACCATGTCGTGCCGTTTGATGGAGACACGCCGGCCGAACTGATCACCACCCTACGCCCAGACGTCTACGCCAAAGGCGCTGAATGGCGGAACCGAGCGATGCCCGAAGCGGAAGTCGCGCGGTCGGTCGGCGGCGAAGTCGTGTTTCTCGACCTAGTGCCGGGTTATTCCACTACGGACATCGTCGCGCGCATCCGTGCTGTACCGTTGACGCCGGCCGAATAGGCCGGCCGCACGCCGGAAGACGTAACGGCGGCTGCGGTGTCCCTTCGGCAGATACGCTCTCGACGGTTGGTTACGCAATGCTCGACGCCATTCTCGCCACGCTGCGGGAGCGTCCCGCGATGGCTGCGACCTTGGCGGCGGTGCGCACCAGGGAAGACGTGCGCCTCGAGGGGCTGAGCGGTAGCCACCTGGCTGCGGTGTTGAGCGAGGTCCAGATTGCGGCATCGCGTTCGCTGGCCGTCGTCGTTCCGGCGGATCTCGACCTGGAGCTGGTGCTTCTCGACCTGCGTCTCTTTCACGAGCGTCGAGCCGGCACGGTGGTCGCGTTTCCTCCCCTCGAGGTCAACCCGTACGGCGCCGTGCCACCGCACGACGACATCGTGCGCGAGCGGCTCCAAACGCTCGACCGATGCAGCCGCGGTCGCGTCGACATCCTTCTCGCACCGGTGCGCTGCTGGATGGAGCGCATTCAGTCGCCCGAACGCTTTCGCGATCGATCGCTGCGGCTCGGCACAGGGGCCGAGATCGACCCGGGGGAGCTGACCCGCCATTTGGTGGACTCCGGTTATCGGCGCGTGACGCTGGTGGAGTCGTTGGGGGAGTTTGCCGTCCGCGGCGGAATCGTCGACATATTCCCGCCGACCCGCGAACATCCGGTCCGCCTGGATTTCTTCGGCGACGAGATCGAGTCGATTCGCGAGTTCAATCCGCGCGATCAGCGTTCGATGCGTTCGGCCGATGACTTCGAGCTCCCCCCGGCCACGTCCCGTGCGGCAGACCACCCCGCTGAGGTGGCACAGGACCACGGCAGGTTGCAGGCGGCTCTGGTCGACTACCTCCCCGACCCGGCGTGGGCAGAGATCGAGCCGGAGATCATCGACAGCAATGCCGAGCGCTGGCACGAATACCTCGACGAGCATTATCACCAGGCACTCGCGGCTGGCCAGGACGCTCCGCTCCCGGACGAGCTGGTGCACGACCTGGAGCGCGCGCTGGCGAAGAAATCTGGCGCCATGCGCATACGGACTACGGTGCTCGCATCGGGAGTGGGCGACGGCATTGCGCACACGGCGCAGAGCGTTACCGGCTATCGCGGACGATTGGCAGAGCTCGCGCACAGCCTGAAGCTCGAGCTCGATGCCGGTGAGCGAGTGGCGTTCGTGCTGTCGAAAGCCGGCAAGGCCGAACGCTTGGCGGAGATTCTCGAAGGCTATGGAGTACCTGCGAAGCTGCTTCTAGACGACTCGAAGCGCACATCGTCGTCGGTCGAGGCGGCGCCGCTGCAGCCGGGAACGTGTCGAATCGGCTGCGGTGATCTGTCGGCCGGGTTCCGGCTGCCGGACATCGGGTTCTGGCTCGGCACCGACGCGGAGGTGTTCGGGCGCAGTCGCCCGCCGGGGCGAACACGTCGTTTTCGTGGGGACGCGTTCAGGGGTGACTTCCGCGATCTCCAGCCGGGAGATTTCGTTATCCATGAGGACCATGGCATCGGCCGCTTTGCGGGTGTGCGTCAGCTTCCCGTGGGCGACTCGACGTCGGAGTTCATGGAGATCGAGTATCGCGCCGGCGATCGGTTGTACTTGCCTCTGGAGCAGCTCTATCTGGTACAGAAGTATCAAGCTGGCGAAGAAGTCCGAGCGAAGATCGACAAGTTGGGCGGCACCAGCTGGAGCAAGGTCAAGGGCCGCGTGCGCGAGTCGCTACGCGAGCTGGCAGGTGACCTGCTCGAGCTCTACGCCGGGCGCAAGGCGGCGGTGGGGTACTCGTTCGGGTCCGATACTGCCTGGCAACGAGAGCTCGAGGATAGCTTCGAATACGACGAGACAAGCGACCAACTCGCCGCCATTGCCGACGTCAAGGCCGATATGGAGTCGGGCGCCGTGATGGACCGGCTCCTGTGTGGCGACGTCGGCTACGGCAAGACCGAGGTTGCCATGCGCGCCGCTTTCAAGGCCGTCATGGAAGGTAAGCAGGTAGCGTTCCTGGCGCCGACCACCGTTCTTGCCTACCAGCACTGGCGCACCCTACAGGCCCGTTTCGCCGCGTTTCCCGTGCGAGTGGATCTGCTGTCGAGGTTTCGCACTTCGGCGCAGATCCGCGCCACCGTGGCCGCTATTCGCGACAGTCGCGTCGACGTGGCGGTGGGCACCCACCGTCTACTCGGCAAGGACGTGGAGTTCAAGGATCTGGGCTTGTTGGTGGTCGACGAGGAGCAGCGCTTCGGTGTGGGACAGAAGGAACGACTCAAGCGACTCAAGCGCAGCATCGACGTGCTTGCGATGACCGCCACCCCAATTCCGCGGACCCTGCAGATGTCGCTCCTCGGGGTGCGTGATCTCAGTGTCATCGAGACGCCGCCGAAGGATCGCTACGCCATAGCCACCCACATCGTTCCGTACGATCGCGAGATCATCGCCGACGCGCTGCACGAGGAGTTGTCGCGCGGCGGGCAAGCGTTCTTCGTGCACAACCGAATCGAGTCGATATATCGCGTCGCTGCCGCGCTGAAGGAATTCGTTCCGGAGGCAGAGTTTCGTGTGGTGCACGGGCAGCTCCCCAAGGCGGAGCTCGAACGCGCAATGTTCGACTTTGTCGAGGGGCGCGCCGACGTGCTGATCACCACGGCGATCATCGAGAACGGCCTCGATATCCCCATGGCGAATACCATCATCGTGAACCGCGCCGATACCTTCGGGTTGGCGCAGCTTTATCAGCTTCGTGGACGAGTCGGTCGATCGACGCGGCGAGCGTACGCCTATCTGGTGGTTCCGCCAGTCGACACGCTGACGCCAGTGGCGAAGAAGCGGTTGCGTGCCATCCAGGAGTTCTCTGACCTGGGATCAGGGTTTCGCCTCGCTGCCATGGACCTCGAGATCCGCGGTGCCGGCGCGTTGCTGGGCGAGCGTCAACACGGCCACATCGCGGCGGTGGGCTTCGAGCTGTACGCTCGAATGCTCGAGGAGGCCGTGCACGAGCTCAAGGGCGAGCCGGTGGCCCCGGCGCATCGCGCTCAACTGAGCCTCGGCGTCGATCTGCAAATACCCATCGGCTACATCGAGGACCCATTACAGCGATTGATGGTAAGCAAGCGCCTGGCTTCGGCTCGTACCGAGGACAAGCTGGAGCAGCTACAAGCCGAGCTGCGCGATCGCTACGGGGCGGTACCACCCGAGGTCGAGCAACTGTTCGCCTATGCTTCGTTGCGGCTGGTCGCTGAAGAACTCGGCGTGTTGGGCGTCGAGCGCAAGGGCGATGGCGTGCTGATACGCCTTTCGGGAGACGCGCCGATCGCCACAGATCGGCTCATCGCGAAAGTGGAAAGCGAGCGT
This sequence comes from Acidobacteriota bacterium, assembly GCA_965205505.1. Taxonomy (GTDB): domain Bacteria; phylum Acidobacteriota; class UBA890; order UBA890; family WLXD01; genus DASCOT01. Next base: position 78,765 of record CBDBHB010000007.1, on the reverse strand, counting down.
AGCTGGACGCTCTCGCCACCAGATGGGCTGCTGGTGGCGATGGATCCCCACAGCCCGGCGGGACGCATGGAAGCAGTGCGGGAGGTTCTCGATGCGCTCCGCTGATACTGCACCAACCGCGGCCAGGTATCGGTGCACACTTTCACCGGTAGCGAACGCCGCTGTATGCCGCATGAAGGCCACATCCGCCCCGTGATACGCTGATCCACGGTATTTCGTCGCCATCTTACGGCACCGCCGACGCTCCCAGCCTTCCCACACTGACGTCGTTGCACGCGATCCGGGAGACCGGCCCGCGTCGCCCACAACCCGCCGAGACGAGACGATGAACGAGAATCCCGGCATGTCGCGCCCGACCGCGGTGTTCTGTGCCGCCTGGTTCACCGCGGCAGCTTTCGTCACGCCGGCGCAGACACTCGCGCAAGAGGCGACCGAGGATGCGCTGCTAGCGGCGACAAGTGCGATGCGTGTGCCTGACAACGTCATCAATATGGTGCTGGTAAAGGTCAACGGAGACCCGATCCTGTTGACCGAGCTACGTTCCGTAGTCGAGGATCGAATCGCGCTCTTGCGCCAGCAATTCCCGGAGGAGGAGATCACAGCGCAGATGCCGATCTTGACTACGCAAATCCTCGCCGGGATGGTCGATCAGAAGATGATGCTGCAGCGCGCCGACCTGGTCGGCATCACGGTCGACGCCAACATGGTCGATCGTCAGATCCAGAACCTGCGCGATACGAACGGCTTTGAGACGGACGCACAGCTCGACATCGCGCTGAAGCAGATGGGGCTCACCATGGACGAGCTCCGCGAGCAGTTGCGCGACAACCTACGCCAGCAGCGCCTCGCTTTCGATGAGGTGCAGCGGCAGATTTTCGTTTCCGAGACCGAGATCAACGATTACTACGCCGACAACCGGGATCAGTTCACCGTGCCGGAACAGGTGCGGCTCGAGCAGTTGGTGTTCATCGGCGAGCCAGGCTCGCTGCGCGAGCAGGCGTTCGCCGCCGCCGCCGAAGTTCAGGCCGGCGAGGACGCGAGCGCCGTGGGGGAGAAGTACGTCAACGGTCAACACGTCGCCGATACGGGCAGCTTCATTGCCGTCGACGATCTGACTGAAGGTCTGGCAGCCACGGTTCCGGCGCTGCCGGTGGGGTCGTTCTCGGACCCCATCGAGACGACGTTCGGCTTTTCGATCGTCAAGGTGGTCGAGCGCAGCGAGCAGGATATCGCCGAGCTCGACGATGCGCGGGAGTCGATACGACAGCGGCTGACGTCGGCCAAGTCACAGGTGCGCATGAACGAGTACGTCCGTAATCTTCGCGACAGAGCGACTATAGAGATCGTCGATTCGCGCTTTGAGGGAATCCTTGCACTGTGGGAAGCTAGCGAGGAGTCGGAAGACGCGGTGGTGCCTTCGCGGCGCTGAGCCGCGCACGGACAGATCAAAGACGGACGTGCTGGGACGGGGCAGTCGATGCGAGGAGTGAACACGATGAGGGCAAGGCAGCTTTTGCTCATCGGCGCCGCGATGGTCACGGTGGCCGCATGTGGCAGCCAACCCACGGGCGGTTCGTCGGCGCTCGCCGCGGACGACGGCAGCGCCCCCGCCGCTACCGCCGGCACGCCCGACCAACCGAACAGCGGCGCTTCCGCCGCCGCGGCGCCGCGAAAAGACTTCATACCGCTCGATTACCTGCAACGGATTCCGGTGGCCTACCGTGTCGCCCGCGATCACCCTGAGGTGCTCGAAAAGATCGCTTGCTATTGTCCATGCGAGCTATACGGACACACCGGCGTGGTCGACTGCTATCGATCGCAGCACGCGGCTGCCTGCGCGACATGTCTCGAGGAGGCGGTAGTCGCCGGCCAACTCATCGAGCAGCATGGCGCCCACGATCCGGCGGCCATCGCGGCGCAGGTCAACAGCCGCTATCGCACCGCGATCGTGCGCAGCTACGCCGAGAACGGTCAGTTTCCCAACCTGCGAAGCGAGAGCGGCGGCGCGTACCTGCAAGCCTGCTCGGCCTGTCACCAGCCACCGCACCCGGGTATGTACTCGCCAGATGAATGGAAGCGCTCGCTGGCGCGCATGGAAGCCTATGGGCGACAGCGCGACATGGAGCCGGATCCCGTCGTCTGGCAGCGCGCGGTCGATTACCTGCGGGCCAGCGCCGGACAGTTCGCGGCTCCCGACCGGGAGCGCTATCGTGAATCGCTGGCGAGTGCGGTTGAGCACCTGAAGGTTACCGAGGGCAACGCTGTCTACTACCCGACTGCGCAAGACTCGACCCTCGACCCGGCGTGGTTTGAGCGCATGGTTCGCGCTTACCGTTCGGCGCGGGACATACCCGCCGAGGTTCTGGCAGCGACTCCGCTCGACGATCCGTCGTTGGATTGCAGCAACTTGCTCGACTGCCTCAACTCGATTGCTGGGGTAACCTCGGAGGCGGCGGTCGAGGCGGTAGAAGCGATCGTAGCTGGCGACGACAACGACTGATCGCGCAGCGCGCTGAGTACCTGCGGCTCGCCGCCGGGCCGGCAGATCGACCTCGTGCTCGCGGCCCCGGGCTAGCCCGGTAGCGCCCGGACCAGACGTCGCCGCAGTCGGTGCTGAGGAGCCAGCGCCACTACCGCTCCTCTAGGGCCTCGGTTGGCCGACGGACCCGAGGCAGCGTCTTTTGTTCGCCGCGAGGCCTTCCTACGCTGGCTCCTGAAACCGCAATACGCGGGAAGGCAACGACCATCGCGGAGACGAGGATAGGCGGCTGGCGTTAGCGGTCAGCGCCAACCGATCCGCCTCCGCGAGCCGATTACCGGAGCAACAACATGTTTTCTCGATCGATCCGAATCGCCGCGGCGATCGTATTCATCGTTTGAGCCGGCCCGGCGATCACACAGCAGAGTTCGCGCGCCGCAGAGAAATTACCGAACGTCAAGACAGCGTTTGTCGACTTCACCCGTGACCAGCTCGTGGTCGGCGGTGTGCGGCTGTGCACCACCCCAAACAAGGTCGAGGCGGTGTTTCTGGGCGGCGACCCTCTGACGGTCATATCCAGCAAGAAGGGGCTGATGATTCTGGACTTCGAGCGCAGCGACATCGAGTTCGGTGTGTCGCACCTGCTCTCGATCCGCTGCACCGGTGGGCCAAGAAGAGCAGTTTGAGGTCTATATCGAGAGGGCAGGCAAGCAGGGCCCGCCGGGTCCCACGGGGCGACGCGGGCCACCGGGGCCACAGGGACCCGAGGGATCGCCGGTCGCCGAGGGATCGGCAGGTGCTCAGGGGCCACCGGGGGCTCAGGGCGCTCAGGGTCCGCCGGGTGCCCAGGGTCCAGCCGGCACCGACGGCACCGGCGGCGCACTCGGGCTCGAGATCAACCTCGTTTACGAAAACGCTGCCGCAACCCTTCGCCACAGAAGCCACCGACACGACGGTGGTCAACTGCCTGACGCAGGGCAAGGAAGCGATTAGCGGCGGAGTGACGATCGACGCGGCCTCGTTGGCTGACGACGGCCTCCTGGTTCTCGCTTCGAACGGCCCTAGCGGCACCACGGGTTGGACGGGGACCGGCAAGAATGTGTCTGGCGCCCCGACGGCAGGTTCCCCCAGCTACACAGTGCACGTGACCTGCGTGGATCCGTCGTGATGAGCGCTGCGGTACCAACCTTGCTCGGCCGATTGATAGGTAGCATCGCCGCATTCGCACTCCTGCTCATCGCCGGCGTGGCAACCGCGCAACAGGCGCGTGATGCCGCCAAACGGCCAAACATCATGACCGCCCACGTTGACTTCACGGTCGATCAGATCGTCGTCTGGGGGGTTCGCCTGTGTGGATCGCCCGACGCCGTGAAGGCGGTGTTCCTCGGCGGCGACCCGTTGACGGTGATCTCGTCGGCCAAGGGGCGCATGGTGCTCGCCTTCGAGCATCGCGACATCGAGATCGGTGTGTCGCACCTGCTCTCGGTGCGCTGTAACGGCGGCCAGGAAGAACAGTTCGAGGTCTATATCGAGAAGGATGGCAAGCGCGGGCCTCAGGGCGCCACGGGACCTCGGGGCCCGGCCGGACCTGATGGCGCTACTGGCCCACAGGGCCCAGCCGGACCGCCTGGCCCCGATGGCACGAGCGTTGCGCTCGCGATCGGGCTGGAACGCGACTCGATCACCACCGATATCGCCGGCCTTGGCTTCGATGAGACCGATACCCAGACGGTGTTGTGTCCGACGGCCTCCAAGAGAGCTGTAGCGGGTGGTGTTACTCTGAGCGCTGCCTCCCACGTCTCGGGAGGTCTGCTGGTCATCTCGTCGAACGGCTCGACTGCCGCCAACGCCTGGACGGGTACGGTCAAGAACGTGAAGGAGTTCAGCGGGCCGGACGAGGCTGCCTACACCGTCTATGTCATCTGCGTGGTGCAATCGTAGAGGTCCAGTTGTCGCAGTGTTGCCGCTATGATGGCAGCCCATGGACCGGCGAACGCTGCTGCGGAACCTGGGCGGGCTGGCCGCCGCGGGCGGATTCGGCCTCGGTTGCGCCCGGCGCGATCGTATCGCCGCGAGCGCCCCGGGGGCGCTAGACGGTGGTAGGAGCATCGTTTGGGCACCAGGGCGCGCCCGCACGTTCATTCCAGTGCGCGTCGACCCGAGCCGCGAGATCCGTACCGTCGTTGGCCTTCGCCCCTTCAGGCCGTCGGGCTTTCGCGTCGAGGCGGAGCGATTCGATCGCAAGCTTGTAGGTGCACAACTATAGGCACGGGGGCGGTGGGGTGACGCTTTCCTGGGGCACCGCGCTCCTAGCCGAGGAGATCGCTGCGGGCGCGGATACGCGACGGTGCGCCGTTATCGGCTGCGGAGCGGTCGGCCTGGCGACAGCTCGCGTCCTGCAGCGACGTGGGTGGACGGTGACGACGTCGAGATGCTCCCCGTGAAGGGGCAGCTCACGGTACTCCTGCCACAGCCGGAGGTGGACTACATCGCCATCAAGGACGAGCTCTACATGTTTCCGCGCTCCGACGGCATTCTGCTTGGCGGTACCCACGAACGCGGCGTGGAGACGATGGAGCCAGACGCCGAAGCGAAGGCGCGGATCCTGGAGGGCCACCGACAGCTCTTCACCGCGCCCGCTTCCTAGTGGCCTGTAACAGATGATCGTTGCCTATTGTGGCGAGCGCGAGCGAGGCGGATCCCTGGCTCACAACACTGGCAGGCGACACTTCCACCACGGCCTGCCGGATTGCGCTCAGTCGCGGGGACGGACGGCGCCGAACTCGGGGAAGTCCGGCCACGTATTGGCGTCCGGAGCGGCCTCGACGAGCAAACGCACGTACTCCACATCGGGCCTCACGGCCATGACGCTGACGCCGAGGTTCTTGCCGAGACCGGCAGTCAGCGACACCACGTCCATTGGCACGCGCTCGCTCTTGAGCACGCTGTCATCGGCGTCGAGCTGCTCGACCAGCACCGTGAGCGTTCGTAGGCCCCCCTCGAGGTTGTTGTTCACCACCAGTACCTCGATGTAAATGGTGTTGTCAGGGCGCACAATCCACGACTGCGGCGTGGCGTCGTACTTGTTCCTCTGCTCCATGACCTTCTGAACGAGCTCCTCGCCGGATGGCGGGCTGCAGGCGGCGGTAGCAAGCACGATCGCAATGACGGGCAGCAGGCGTTTCATTCCGTGGCTCCGGAGTCGGGTTCGTCGGTTGTCGTCGGGGGCGCGGCCTTCTCGTCGACGCCCTCGGGCGGCTGCAAGTGTAATGCGCCGTAGACATCACGGCGACGCAAGCCGGATTCCGCCGCCAGCTGCCGCAGTGCCTGGCTGCGCTCGATGCCGGCCTCGAGCTTGTCTGCGTAGCTACGCCGTAGCTGGTCGTCGTCGGGCGCCGGCCCCGGCCTGTCATCCGGTGGCCCGATGCACAGGGTGATCTCTCCGCGAACGTCGTGTTCCAACGTCGCCAGGAGCTCGGCCAGGCTGCCGCGTCGGAATTCTTCGTGCAGCTTGGTGAGCTCGCGGGCCAGTGCTGCCTGCCGGTCGCCCAGGATCTCTGCGGCTGCTACCAACGTGGCCCCGATTCGGCGCGGCGACTCCAGCAGCACCAATGTGCCTGCAGTGGCCGACAGCTCGTGCAGAAATCGCCGGCGCGCACCGTCCTTGCGCGGTGGGTATCCGACGAAGGTAAATCGGTCCGTCGGCAGGCCCGATCCGACGAGCGCCGCAAGAACCGCGCTGGCGCCGGGCACCGGCACGACCCCAGCGCCGGCGTCGATCGCGGCGCGAACGAGCCTGTAGCCAGGATCCGCCACTGCCGGCGTTCCGGCGTCGCTGACCAGGGCGAGCGACGCCCCAGCGCGCAACCGTTCGATCAACCTGGGCACGGTACGGGCCTCGTTGTGCTCGTGGTGGGCCTCGAGGCGCGCCGAAATGCCAAGGTGCGATAGCAACCGGCGGGTACGCCGAGTGTCCTCCGCCAAGATCGCGTCGACGCCCCCGAGCACCTGCTCCGCCCGCCGCGTGAGGTCTCCCAGATTGCCGATCGGCGTGGCTACGACGTAGAGGGTCCCGGCCTCGATGTTGTTTTCCGTCGAGCTGCTCGCTTTCGACCGCATGGCGACTTTGCTAGATTTGGTCAGCTGTGCTTCCGTCGAAATCCTGGGCTCGGGGGCACGGACAGCACGTGGGGCCGGGCGACGCTTTGGACGATCTTAGCCTTCGCCGCCGCCAGGCGTCGCAGTGTCGCAGGTCCGGGGTAAATACCGACCAATATCGATAGTTAAGGCCAAAACTTCGTGAGTATCGATCGCATTAAAGTTCGGGGGGCGAGGCAGCATAATCTCAAGGACCTCGATCTCGACTTGCCGCGATTTGCCCTGATCGTGGTCACCGGGCCGTCAGGATCAGGCAAGTCATCGTTGGCATTCGACACTTTGTACGCCGAGGGTCAACGTCGCTATGTGGAGTCGTTGTCGGCCTACGCCCGACAGTTCCTGGAACAGATGGAGCGGCCCGACGTCGACCTCGTCGAAGGCCTTTCACCGTCGATCGCGATCGACCAGAAAACGACGAGCCGTAATCCGCGGTCGACAGTCGGCACCGTTACGGAGATCTACGATTTTCTACGCCTGCTGTACGCCCGCGTTGGCACACCACACTGCCCGCGCTGCGATCGTCCGGTCGCTTCGCAAACTGGCCGACAGATCGTTGAGCGGGTCTTAGCTCTACCCGAAGGGGCAAAGCTCCAGATCATGGGGCCGATCGTTCGCGGTCGAAAGGGCGAGTATCGCGCCGAATTAGCGCGTCTCGCTACCAGTGGATATGCGCGCGCACGAATCGATGGACGCGTTCGCGAGCTCGGTGGCGAGCCCATCAAGCTCGACCGCAACAAACTGCACGACATCGAAGTCGTCGTCGATCGCCTCGTGCTGCGCCCCAAGGTACGCGACCGGCTGCACGCCGCCATCGACACAGCCCTGCAGTTTGGTGACGGTGTAGTAATCATCAACGTAGTCGGAGAGGGGGATCACCTCTTTTCCAACAAGCTCTCCTGCCCGCGTTGTGGGATCAGCCTCCCGGACCTCGAGCCGCGCTCTTTTTCCTTCAACAGCCCGCGCGGCGCATGTTCTGTGTGCGATGGCCTGGGAACGGACCGGCGATTCGACCCAGACCGCATCGTGCCGGACGCCGAGCTCGGCCTGCTAGACGAAGCCATCGCGCCCTGGCGGGGGGACGCTTACCCGCGAGCGTTTCTGCGGGCTCTCGCACGCGTCGAGGAGGTTGACATTCGCAAGCGCTGGAATGCCTTGCCGCGACGCTTCCGTGATCTCTTGATGCACGGACCCGACGATGGCAAGCCGATCAAGTTCCGTCTCAAGGGCGACTATCTCGACAAGAGCTTGGCGCGTGGCTTTCGCGGGGTCGTGCCGTGGCTGCAGCGCGCCCTCCAAAATGCCGAGTCGACCCGTGTTCTGAAGCGGCTGGAACCCTATCTTCACGAGGGCGCGTGCGATGCTTGTGCCGGTACCCGTCTGCGGCCCGAGAGCTTGTCGGTGCGCATCGGTGGCATGTCGATAGCGGAGCTCTCTGCGCTGACTATCGCGGAGGCCGAAAGCACGATCGGCCAGATGAAGGTGCAGAGGCGGCAAGCTCCCGTCGCCGAGCCGATCCTGAAAGAGGTGGGTGAGCGTCTGGGATTTCTGCGCCAGGTTGGCCTGGGCTACATCAGCCTCGACCGACCAGCGCGTAGCCTGGCCGGTGGCGAGAGCCAGCGCATCCGTCTCGCGACACAGATAGGCACTCGCCTGCGAGGCGTTCTGTACGTCCTCGACGAGCCGAGCATCGGATTGCACGCGCGCGACAACCGCCGGCTGATCGAGGCTCTCGAGGCAATTCGCGACCTCGGCAACACCGTGGTCGTGGTCGAGCACGATGAACAGACCATCCGTGCCGCCGACTGGGTCGTTGATCTCGGACCAGGAGCCGGCGAACACGGAGGCTACCTCGTAGCCCAGGGACCACCCGAGGACGTCGCTGACCATCCGCATTCACTGACCGGCGCCTATCTGTCGGGGCGTCGCAGCATCGAGATTCCGGCGCGTCGTCGTCAGCCACTGCCGCGTGCCGAGGGCGGCCCTACTTGGCTTGTCGTTCGTGGCGCTCGTCATCGCAACCTCCAGGGCATCGACGTGCAGCTGCCTCTTGGTTGCTTCGTCGTGGTGGCGGGCGTGTCTGGCTCGGGCAAGAGCAGCCTGGTCGAGGAGACGCTCTACCGGGCGCTGGCGCAGCATCTCAACGGCGCCGCTGCGCGCCCCGGACAGCACGACGGGATCGACGGTATCGAGGCCATCGACAAGGTCATCGATATCACCCAGGAGCCTATTGGCCGCACGCCGCGCTCCAACCCGGCCACGTACTCGGGGGCCTTCACTCCCATCCGACAGCTGTTCGCTTCGCTGCCAGAAAGCAAGGTGCGAGACTTCGGTCCCGGGCGGTACTCGTTCAATGTAGCGGGGGGGCGTTGTGAGGGATGCCGCGGAGCCGGCCTGAAGAAGATCGAGATGCACTTCCTGCCTGACGTGTACACGCTGTGCGACGAGTGCTCGGGGCGTCGCTACAACGACGAAACGCTGGAGGTGAAGTATCGCGGCCACGACATCGCCGAGGTCCTGGAAATGACCATCGATCAGGCGGCGGAGCAATTCGGTGCGGTTCCCGCAATCGCCCAGAAACTTTTGGCGCTCCAGGAGGTCGGTCTCGGGTATCTGCACCTCGGCCAGCCGGCCACGACGATTTCCGGCGGCGAGGCGCAGCGGCTGAAGCTCGCCAAGGAGCTGTCGCGTCGCGCCACCGGCTCGACGCTGTACCTCCTCGACGAGCCCACCACCGGGCTTCATTTCGAGGACGTACGGCGCCTGCTCCAGGTGCTGGATGCGCTCGTCGATCAGGGAAATACCGTCGTCGTGGTGGAGCACAATCTCGAGGTGATTAAGTACGCTGATTGGATTGTCGACCTCGGACCCGAGGGTGGTGACGGCGGCGGCCGGATCGTCGCTGCAGGCACCCCGGGGGAGGTCGCGCAGGTCGGCGCCTCGGCCACCGGTCGGTTTCTTGCGCCCGTCCTGCGACGAGCTCCCGTCGGAACCACATGAGCGGGGGAACGGGGGCGGTGCGGGCGTCCACCGCCGGTCTGAGCGGGGCTCTCGCCGAGCGACCGCTACGCCTCGCCATGTTCTCGCCGATGCCGCCGGCGCCGACCGGCATCGCTGACTATGTCGCTGGCTTGCTGGACGTGCTCCCGGCTCGTTGGCAGATCGATGTCTTTGCCGAGGAGCGTCTCCGCACCGGCCGGTGGGTCGGACGTCGGCAGCGGGTCCTGCCGCATGAGCAGTGGTGGCGGCGGCAGAGGATGCGACCGTATGACCTAGCCGTCTATCACATAGGAAACAGCGAAGCACACCACTACGTGACGCCTATCATGCAGCAGAAGCCGGGTCTGTTGGTGCTGCATGATGTTGTCCTTCACCCGTCGCGCGCGGCGCACCACCTGCGCAGCCACGATCTCGACGGCTACCGGGCTGCGCTGCAACGCGGCCGGCCCGACGTGGCCAACGAAATCGGCCATTTGGTTGTCGGCGGGTTCGGCACGCCCGCTCTGTACTGGAACTTTCCAATGTGTGAGGACCTGGTGCGGGCCAATCTTGTCACGGTGGTGCACGGCGATCTGCTGGCCCGCTGGTTGCGCGCCCAGTTACCCGAGGTGCAGATCGACTCGGTTGTGCATTGGCTACCCGTGCCGGATCCCCCAACCGACCTGGTCGCGACCTGGAGAGCCGATCTCGGAGCGAATGGCGAGCGGCCGCTTATCGGGACCTTCGGCCACATGGGGTCCGAGCATCGAATTGCGATGATCCTCGACGTGCTAGCCGACATCGCGGACGACCACGAGTTCGTCTTCGTGGCGGTAGGCTCCGCCGAGTCGGAGCTCGCTCGGCTGCCCGCGGCGCGCCGCCTCGGCCACCGGATGCACTGGACCGGGCGGGTCAGCGATCTCGACTTCGGTGCCCTGATGCGTGCCACCGACATTGCGATCAACCTTCGCTATCCGACTGCCAGAGCCTCGTCTGGCGCCCAGCAGCAACTGCTGCAATCGGGCACACCCACGGTGATTCACGACCTCATCCATCTGCGCGGTATTCCGGCCGATGCCGTGCAACGTGTTCCGACCGGGACGGCTGACGAGGAGCAGGCGTCGCTACGGGCAGCGCTCATCGAATGGCTGGCGGATCCCATAGCGCGCCGCCGAGCGGCTGCGGAGGCGCAGCGGTGGGCCGCGCGCACCATCACCCGCGAGGCAATGGCTGCCAGCTACGTTGCGGCGGTCGGACAGGCGCTCGCCGCCGGTGACGAATCATGAGGCAGCGCGTCACGCGCTCGGATGTTGCGATATCCTTTCGCTTCTCCTGCCACGCTCGCCCCGCAAGCTTTTGTCTCTTGCCGCCGAGCGGCTCCGACCGCGCGTGACCGGGTGAGTTCGGCGGATGTCCACACTGCGGCAACCCCCACCTACGAGAGCTCTGACGCAATCGGCTAGCCACTCGCTGGCGTTGCTGCGGGCATGTTCAGGGCGCGAGGCGCCGAGGATCCTGATGAAGGTCACCATGATCGGCACGGGGTATGTAGGCCTGGTGTCGGGCACGTGTTTCGCGGACTTTGGCATCGACGTTACTTGCTGCGATATCGATGAAGCTAAGATCGCCCAGCTGTCGGCCGGTGGCGTGCCGTTCTATGAGCCTGGTTTGGGGGAGAAGATCGTCCAGAACGTCGCGGCCGGTCGCCTGGCCTTCACCACCGATATCGGTGCCGCCATTCGCGATGCCGATGTCGTCTTCATCGCCGTGGGCACTCCGGCCCGTGACGACGGCGGCACTGATCTGACCTACATCGACGCCGTAGCTGCGGACATTGGCCGTCACCTCAACGGCTACAAGGTCATCGCTACGAAGAGCACGGTGCCGCCTAGCACCGGTGAGCGCATCAGACGGCTTATTCTCGAGCATGCTGGGGACGATGCCGATTTCGACGTCGCCAGCAACCCCGAGTTCCTGCGCGAAGGGTCCGCCGTCGAGGACTTCATGCGACCGGATCGCATCGTTATCGGTGTCGACTCGCAGCGCGCCGCGGCGATGATGGAGGCTCTGTATAGGCCGCTGTACCTGATCGAGACGCCGATCGTGGTTACGTCGGTGCCGACAGCTGAGATGATCAAGTACGCATCCAATGCGTTCCTGGCCGTCAAGATCACCTTCATCAACGAGGTCGCCAACATGTGTGAGCGATTGGGTGCCGACGTTCATGTCGTTGCCCGGTCGATGGGTCTGGATGGCCGAATCTCGTCCAAGTTTCTTCATCCCGGCCCCGGCTTCGGCGGTTCGTGCTTTCCGAAGGACGTCAGCGCGCTGGTCGCTACGGCCGCGGAGGGCGGCTACGACTTCATGGTGGGGCGCGCCGCGCTGGCGGCCAACGCGCGTCAGCGCACGCTGATGATCGACAAGATTCGCGCCGCGGTAGGGGCTCTCGACGGCACCAGGGTCGGGCTGCTCGGGCTCGCTTTCAAGCCCAACACCGACGACACGCGCGACAGTCCGGCCATCGCAATAGCCGAGGGGCTGCTGGCAGAGGGCGCGAGCATCCAGGCCTTCGACCCTGCCGCGATGAACAACGCCCGCGCTGCCCTCGGAGATCGCGTCATCTACTGCGACGATGCATACACTGCGTGCGCCGAAGTCGATGTTGTGGTGATTGCCACAGAGTGGAACCAGTTCCGCAACCTCGACCTCGGGCGGCTGCGTGCCAGTATGCGGAGCCCGGTGGTCGTCGACCTGAGAAACGTCTACGAGCCGGCCAGGATGCGCGAGCTGGACTTCGACTACACTTCCGTCGGTCGGTAGCTCTGACCCGCCGCGGGCAGAGATTCCGGCTTGAGGCACGCCATGGACCAGAACGAGATCGCACGGCGACTTGAGCGGGTTCGCGACCAGATCCGGGACGAGCTGAAAGCGGCGCCTCCGCCTCGTATCGCCGACGGAATGTCCCCAGTCTCTCGGCTCGAGCTGGTCGCCCCCGACATACCGCCGCCTGTCACCGAGCCCCGCATTACGCACTCGGATCACCTGATAGCCGCAAACGATCTGGCGGTGATCACGGATCCGACGGAGCTGGGTTCGAAGGTACCGGTGATCGGGCCGCTGCTGACCCTGCTGCGACGGCTCGCGCGGCCCTTCGTGCAACCGATCTTGGACCCCTATCTTGCACGCCAGGAGAAGTTCAACGCCGAGGTTGTACGGCACCTCAACGAGCTCGGCGCCGCTGTCGAGCAGCGCCTGGTCGCGATTCACGACTCGCTCTTCGATCTGGCACGGGACCCACGCCAGCTGGAAGCGCGGCTGGAAGCGGCCCTGTCCAATTACGACGAAGCGCTGCGTGATCGCCAGGGCGTGCTCTTTGACGCGCTGGAGGAAGAACTCTGGGGGCTGCGCGGCGCCCTCGACGATTTGTACGACAAACATGCCGAGCGCATGCACTTCCTGGAGGTCCGCTTCGTAGAGCGGGCGCAGGCGATCGACGCTCGTTTCGACGAAAAGGACAAGGTCCTCGAACAGTTGCAGTCGCGCACCTCGAACATCGCCGAGGCGGAGCTTCTCGAGACGCGGACGCAGCTGGCCCGGGTACTCGAGCAGGTGCAGGCAGCTTCCAAGTCAGAGTCGCAGCCAGCGGGCGGCGGTGCCGCGCAGCACCTCGATGGCGAGCTCTGGCGGCGGTTGCGTGAATGGATGCGCGACGAGGACTATCGTGCCTTCCAGCTCCGTTTCCGAGGTGACGAAGCGGAGATCACCCGGCGCATGAGCGCGCACGTCGGGCGATTCGAAGGAGTTCCGGGGCCGGTTGCCGATCTGGGATGCGGGCGGGGCGAGTTTCTCGAGTTGCTGGAGGCCGCCGGAACCGAGGCTATCGGGGTCGAACTCAACGCTGCTGACGTGGAAAGTTGCGCGGAGCGCGGCTTGCAGGCGGAGTGCGCTGATCTGTTCGACTGGCTGGCGGCGCGCCCGGAGAGGTCGCTGGGCGGGATATTCCTCGCCCAGGTGATCGAGCACATTCCTCCCCCCGACTGGTCGCGGCTCACCGACCTGGCGGCTTCGCGCCTGGCCCCTGGCGGCCGGTTGGTGGTCGAGACGATCAACCCCGAGAGCCTGTTCGCGCTCGTACGCGCCTACGTACTCGATCCCACTCATACGCGCCCGGTTCATCCGCAACTGCTGTCGTTCATGGCGCACCGGAGTGGCCTTACGGATGTCGACATCGTGTACCAGGCTGAAGTACCAGAAGTGGCCCAGGTAGCAAGAGTGGAGGAGACTCCGTTCGTCGAGCACGCTAGCAGCCTGGCGGTCGTGCGGGAGCTCAACCTGCGGATCGATCAGGTGAACGAGATGTATGCTGCGCCGCAGGAATATGCGCTCATCGCCTCGCGGGTAGACGCGACCGGCCAGACGTCTTGAGCCGAAGTTACCGCATCATCGTCGCTGCGCCGCAGGTTCCCTTTCTTCGCGGTGGCGCCGAGCTACATGCCGAGCTCACCGTGGCGGCGCTCACCGAGGCCGGCCACGAGGTGGAGCTGGTAACCCTGCCGTACACCTGGACGGGAACTGTCTCGTCGCTCGAGCAGGCGATGGCGTGGCGGCTGGCTAACTTCGAGGCAACCGCTCCCGGCGAGGTCGACCTGCTGATCGCCACGAAATATCCATCGTATCTGGCTCGGCACCGCAACAAGGTTGCCTGGATATTCCACCAGCAGCGCGAAGTCTACGATCTGCACCCGACACCATTCGGCAACTTCCGATTGGCTGATGACGAGGTGGCGCTTCGCGATGCCTTGTTCGAGCTCGACATGGAGGCGTTATCCGAAACCAGGGCACTGTTCACCAACAGTCAGAACACCGCCAGCCGACTACAGCTTTATTGCGGCGTCGAGGCGACGCCGCTCTACGCACCGCCTCCCCTGCACCAGAGACTGAGGGTCGGCGCGTACGGTGACTATTTGTTCTACGTTGGACGGCTCGATCGCATCAAGCGGCTGGATCTGGCGATCCAGGCCCTGGCCCGCACGCGCAATCCGGTTTGCTTGCGCATCGCCGGACGCGGGCCGGACCACGCGCGGCTCGAAGAGCTGGTCACCGACCTGGGCCTCGAAGACCGCGTCGATTTTCTGGGTTTCGCTGCGGACGAGGACGTGCTGGAGTTGATGGCTGGTTGTTTTGCAATGACGCTGACGCCGCTTGATGAGGACTATGGCTTCACGACCCTCGAGGCGTTCTTCGCTGGGCGTCCGGTCGTGACGACGACAGATTCGGGCGGCGTGCTCGAGTTCGTGCGCGACAGCGCGACCGGCTTCGTGGTGGAGCCCGATCCTGGTGCCCTCGCCGACCGCATCGACGTGCTGTACGAGGACCGGGCCCTGTGCGAGCGCCTGGGGCACGAGGGGCGGGAGATGGTACGCGACCGGGTCAGCTGGCCGAAGGCGATCGCGGCGTTGACCTCCACCCTGGAGTAGATGTGCGCGTCGCGATCACGCTGCCGAGTATCGATCCGCGAGCCCTGGTAGCGCGACAGCTCGATGCCGTCGTGCGTGCGTTGGCGGCGCGAGTGGACGTCGAGGTTTTCGTCGAATCCACTCGCCTGCGAGAGGGCGATTTACCGGCGCCGGCGTTCCACTACTTGCGTTTCGACGAGCGCCACAGGCACAGGGAGTTCGACACGGCTCTCTACCCGCTCGGGCGCGATTTTCTTCCGTACGAGCCGAGCTACCTCCTGGCAGGCCGTTGCGCCGGCGTGGCTTGGATCCTCGATCCGGCTATGCATCACATGCTAGTCGGTGGCTTGGCGCTTCTGGGGCGCTGGGACGCCTACATCGAGGCGCTCGAAGCCACTGTTCCGAAGCTCGGTGCTCGAGTCGGCGCTGCGGTTGCCGGGGGTTGGGGTAGCCGCGCACTTTACGAGCGCTACGATCCGCTGGTGCGCGCCATGTCGCAACACCACCGGATGCTGGCCGCAACAGCGCCGATCGCCGCGCAGCTGCGGCGGCAGGGCGTTACAGTCGAGCACGTCGAGCTACCCATCGACGCAGGTGTTCTGGGAGCGCCGTCGGAACACTCCGACACGCAAGGCATCGTCACGGTTGTGTCCGCGAGCTCCCGCTGGCCGCAGCCGCTGATGTCGGGTTTAGCCCGGCTGCTAGAGAAGCGGTCTGATCTCTCGATCCGCTATGTGACGCCGGAGATCATCCATCAGGCGATTGCTGGTCCGGCGGCGTCGCGGGCCGGGCTCGATGGGCGCATCGAATGGCATCTGTCACCCTCGCCCGCCGAGCTCCGGCAGGTAACGGACGGTGCCGACATCGTGATTGCGGCGGCGCCCGAGCCGGTGGCATACGAGCGCGCGGTGCTGTACCGAGCGCTCGCCGCCGGCGCGCTGACGCTGGTGGCGGACGCACCACACTACGAGTTCTTGCCGCGAGACGTCGCGCCCAGGCTTGCCCCTGGGCGTGCCATGGGGCAAGCGCTCTTTGTCACCGTTGATAACCTGCTCGACGACGACGCGCTTGTTGCAGCGCTGCGGCAGGCCGGACGGTGCTTGATTGTCGCCGGGGCCGATGCGACCTCCATCGCCGCATCCGTGGAGGCCGAGCTGGAGCGTGCACACGAGCTTTGTACCACTCCCGCCCGCCGCTCCGAGGCGACCTGGAAGCTGTTGCGCAGGCGGCTCCACCAGCGCTGCGTGCCGTCGAATGCTACCGATGCGGAGCGGCACCTCATCCGCGGCTGCTTGGCGAACGTAGCGCCGCACGCTGTCGGGATGACGGCCGACCCATGATAGCCGACGTCGGGCTGGCCGCCTGGGTAGTCGTGGCCCTCGGCGGGGCGTTTGTCTTCGGTTGGCGTTTGTTCGCGCGTCGGGGGTCGAAGGTCACGGATCTCAGCATAGCGAGCGCCATAGGTCCAGGAGCGCCAGGTGATCCAACTCGCGGCCGGCACCACCAGGGCGATTGCCAGCGCCGCCGCGACCGCCGGCATGCGACGATGCCTTCCGCGCAGCTGCAGCCAAGCACGCTCGGCGCAAACGCCCAGCAGGCCGGCCGCCGCCATCAGCGTCGCTGGTAGAACGACGGGCAGGTAGCGTCGGTACGCCCACAACAGCTCCGGGATGATGATCTTCCTCCAGAGCAGAACCGTTGAGGCTAACAGCAGGATCGCGAAGAGGTCCGCCGAAGAAACCTTTCTGGATGGTGACCGTGGGGGCGGGCGTCTCGCGCACCGGCGGACTCCCGGACAAGGTCGAGGACGGGCGAACCGGGTACCTAGTGCCGCCTGGCGATGGTGCTGCGTTGGCCGCGACGCTGCAGCGCGCGGTGGTATCGGACGCACCGAGAATGGGTGCCGCCGGGCGTCGACTGCTCGACGAGGAGTTCAGCTGGAAGGCAGCAACACAGCGGTTTCTGGCGCTGTACAGTGAGTTGTTGGGCCACGGCTGACGTCCGACTTTGGGATAAGATCGGCGCAGTGGGATCCATTCGGGCCCACCCCCTCGCGACCCCCGAAGGCACTCTTCATGAGCGATCTGCGCTGTCGTTGCATCGTGCCGCTGCTGTTGAGCGTTACCGTGTTCTGCGCCGGCTGTGTGTCACGCAACGTCGAGACCATCGATCGCGAGGAAGCCGCGACGATTCCGCCGCCGCCGCCACCCGCCGATCCCGGCGCGCGCCCGTCGGTAGCGTCGCCGCCAGGGGTCCAGGGGACGGTGAATGTCGATCCGACAGTGGGAGCCGTTCCGGAGGGTGTCCTCTACATCATCGTGCGTGTGTCGGGTCGCGAGGCCGGCCCGCCGCTGGCGGTGAAGCCGATGCCGGCGGAGGTGCCCGTCAGCTTCAGCATCACCGAAGCCGACTCGATGATCCCTGGGACTCCCTTGGTCGGCGACCTCGATATCATCGCTCGGCTCGATCAGGACGGCGACGCATTCAGTCGCCAGGAGGGTGACCTAGAGGGCCGAGCGGGCCCCGTCCAGGTCGGCGCCACCGTCAGCATTGTCTTGCGTCCGGCTGCGCCGCGGCCCGAGTGAGTTTGGCCACCGCCTTTGCAGACATGCAGCGGTCTGCCGGGGCAGAGCTCCGCGAGGCCAATGGCTTGTTCTACGCGACGTCGTACGGCGATCCGGAGGGCGAACTGCGTGCAGCCCGCGACGGAGCCGCGCTGCTGTGGCAACCGTGGCGCGCCTATCTGCGAGTAACGGGCGATGAGCGACTAACGTTTCTTCATCGACTCTTGACCGCCAATGTCCAAGCCCTCCAACCGGGCGACGGCGCTCCCGGCCTGCTGCTAGACAACCGCGGCAGGGTGCAGGCGAGCTTGGACCTGTGGGTAGAGGATGCAGCCGTGCTCGTCGGATCCGACGCGGGCGTGATCGCGGGCGTGGCAGACGGGCTGCAACGCTACGTGTTGCGCTCCGCGGTGCACATTGACGTCGTCCCGCTGGTGTCATTCGCCTTGATCGGCCCGGACCACCAATCCGTTGCCGATGTGCTCGGGGTGGTGCCTCCAACAACGCCCATCCGTCGGGCCTGTGGCAGCGGCCTGCGGTCGCTACGAACCGGGCGACTGCCAGGCGGCTTTGAGATCGCCTTGCCCGAGTCGGAAGCCAGCGCGCTGTGGCTTGCTGTGCGCGAGCTCGGCGACGAGGGCGCACGCCCCGTCGGTCGCGATGTCTCCGAGGTGCTGCGCGTGGAAGCGGGAGTGCCCGAGCACGGTGCCGAGCTAACCGGTAACGAGCTGCCGCAGGAGGCACGACTGGAGGGCGCGATTGACTTCGAGAAGGGATGTTACCTGGGACAGGAGACGGTTTCGCGAATTCACTACCGTGGCCACGTCAATCGACTGCTATGCGGCCTTCGTCTCACGGCGGGCATCGTGCCGGGCGCGACGTTGTCCAGCGGCGGACGAGACGCCGGCAACGTGACGAGCACCGCGATCTCCGATCTCCACGGACCTATCGGACTCGGTTACGTGCGCCGGGAGCTCGCCGATCCGGGCGCTGAAGTGCAGGTCGACGACGGCTCCATAGCGCAGGTCACTCCGTTGCCATTTCACGTTGATAGTCGAGTCACCACGGCCTGCTAGGCAGAAGGCATAGAATCGATTCGTGCGCCGCGTCGTTCGAGGTTGGAGATCGGCAATGTCATCGCCTGGGGTCACCATTACCTGGCTGGGTCACTCGACATTCCTGCTGACCGGGCCCACCGGCAGCACTGTGCTCATTGATCCGTTCGTGATGAGCAACCCTCGGTGTCCCGATGCGCTGAAGTCATTCGAGCGCCTCGACATCGTTGCCATCACTCACGGTCACGTCGATCACGTTGGCGACGTTCTCCAGGTGTGCGCCGAGAACGGCCCGAGCGCCGTCGTGGCGATCGTCGAGTTGGCCACCTGGCTGCGCGGTCAAGGGATTGCTGCCGACGTGGTCGTGGAGATGAACATCGGCGGTACCGTGCAACTGGACGGTGTGTCGATCACGATGGTGCACGCGACGCATACCGCCGGGATCCAGGACGGCGATCGAATGCTGTACGGCGGCGTGCCCGCAGGGCTGGTGCTCAGCTTCGACGATGGGACGAGCATCTATCATGCCGGCGACATGGCTCTCATCGCCGAGCTGTATGCCCCCGACATCGCCCTGCTGCCCATCGGCGACAACTACACGATGGGCCCGCGGTCTGCCGCCAAGGCATGCGAGCTGCTCCGCGTTCGGCGCGTCGTACCGATGCACTACGGTACCTGGCCGGTGCTGGCGGGGACGCCTCAAGAGCTTCGCCAAGAGTGTGAGAAGCGTGGTCTCGATGTCGAGGTGCTGGCGATCGAGCCCGGCGAGAGCATCGCATGAAACGGTTTCGGTTCGTGCGCACCGCGCTCGTCCTCGCGTTCATCGCGGCCGAGAGCTACGCACAGACACCGCCCCCCGGGACACGCGAGCCGATCGAAGAGCCGATGTACGCGATCGCGCTCGAGGCGGGCGCTTTGCGCGCCACCGCCGAGGTGACCGACGACGAGCTGTTTGCTTTCGACGCCGGGGAGGTCTTCCTGTACCTGGGCGAGGCCACCGATACTTTCGGGCGCGAGTGGGAGATGGTTGGCGACCCCGAGAGCTGGTCGCGGCGGCAGCAATGGTACGTGGTCGCGGCCACCGTCGAGGAGCTGCAGGACCGGGTTGGCCCAATCTCCTTGCTGCGCGACGTCGCGGCGCCTGCAGTTCCCACTGAACGCCCCAGCGGCGAGGATCTGGAATCGGCGAGCGCGGCGTTCCAGTCGGCGGTCATCGCCGCTTTGATTACTGGCCTCCCGCCACCGGATCCTCCGCTGTCGTCGTTCGATCTGTACCTGGCGTCGTTGCGCCGGCCGCTCACAGTCGAGCTCGAATGGTGGACGAACACCTTGGAGTTGGACGCCAGCGAAGTACGCGACGTCGGTGAGACTTTGGCGGTTCCGGCTTGGTCCGTGCCTTCGCGGGTGGTCGACGAAGCGGTCAGCTTGCTCGGCGGTCGCGAAGCGTTGGGCCCGTGGCCTCAGGAGGCGAGCTTCGGGACGCTGCACGTGACATCGATCTTGCCGTTCGTGTTTCGCCGTGGTGAGCATGAGTGGGAATCGCTCGGCCGACTGCGCTCGAAGTTGCCGGTGCTCGGACTACTCGGTAACAGCCAGCTACAGCTGGATCCGAACCTGCCTGCCGAGATAACCGGGTTTGTTCTACCCTGTTGGCGCCTGGCCGGCGCCCTGGATCCTCACGGGTTGGCGGCCGGCGCTCTCAATGCGCCCCCGAGCGCTCCCGCGTGCTTGGCTCCCGGTGTTCGGCGTGAGGAAGACCGGTTCCTCGGCTCGTTCGATCTCACCCCACGCCTCTGGCCGGCGGCGACCGACGATAGCGCCCTACCGCGGCGCGTGGTGCCGTCAGCGCTTCCGACGGGAGTGCTCCTCCAGGACAACAATCGGCGCCAGGCCGTCTACCTCGAACAGAAGTTGCCGGTGGCCATGAGCCGGCGGCTGCGCGGCCGTGAGCTCAGGCTCGACGTTGTGGCCAGGGCCGGCCCCACGCTCGACGGCACTACCTCGACGGTCACCGTCGGTTTCGAGATCGAGGCCGGCGACCTGCGTGAGGCCGGGAGCGGGACAGTGGGCGCCCTACCCGGAACGGCGAGCCTCGTGGTGACCATCCCCGACGACGCCGAAGAGATCACCGTACGCCTCTTGCCAGCAGATCGAAGCATTGCAGTGGGGGAGGTCGGCAGCGCAATATTCGAGCGGGTGACGCTGGCCCCGACGGACTGGCCGAAGGTTCTGGCGCCGGCGCCGGTCTTGTTGCGAAGGGTACGCGTCGATCTGTATGCGCCGACCACACGCTATACGCGCACGTCGCTGGCAATCAGCACCAAGCCCCCATCTGAACTGTCGAGGGTGTGGCGGACGTTCGCCGGCCAGCGGTTGGAAGAGGAGCTGCGTCGCATGATCCTGGCAGCGGAGCTCGACTTCGAGATGGAATACCGCCACGTCCTGGCTGCCTGGGGGGAGCCCACGGCGCGCCACGATAACGTCGTCCGGCGCTGGGACTGGGACAACCGATCGGCGACGTTCGATCGGTCCGGTCGGCTGATTGCCTGGACGGAGCAGGCCGAGGACGCGGATCTCCCGGTGCCGCGATGCCTGCTGCCCACGAATGAAAGGGCTGTGCCGGTGTTGCCCTGAGACCAGGTATGCGGACTCGGGCTCCGGGTCGATGCGTTCATGGAGCGCCGGGGTAACGCGGCGCTTGGCACCGCGCTGACGGACCAGCCGCTGAGCCCTATTCCAGCCGCATTGCGTCGACAAAGGCAGTCCCGCGCATGACCTGGCGGGTGTCGCCCTCAACCTGGATGTGGGCGAACCGCAACGGTGTCCCTACGGCCACGCGAGGCAGCCCGGGAGCGTCGAGCCGTTCTGTTGTCGACGCCGGTTCCGCTATCGACGGCGTCTCATCGTTCTCCGCGGCGCCGGTCTGTTGGTCACCTGGCGCCGCGTGGCTGGTCGCCGTTGTTGTGTCGGATGCGGCGCCGGTATCAGCGTCAACCACGGGCGAGGCCGCCTCGGCAGCAGCTGCTGTAGCGGCACGAAACCGTACCGTGAGCGTGCCGCCGCGTGCGTGGCAGGCGATCGGCGAAGCGGCGCGATGCGCAGCGGCTGCAGCCAGCGCCGCGGCGATGCTGCCGGTGCCGGAGCTCAACGTCTCGGCCTCGACGCCGCGCTCGTAGACGCGAAAGTAGAGGTTTTGCTCATCGTCGACGCGGGCGAAATCGACGTTGGCACCGGCGGGCTTCAGGTCTGGATGATTGCGGATGGCGCGACCGAGGTAGCGCACCGGAAGGTCGTCCGGGTCCTCATGCATCAGCACGAAGAACGGAACACCGACCTGGACGTATGTTCCGACGAGATCCCGACCTTCGACACGGATGCGACGCTGAGGCCAGACCGCTGCCGTAACTGGTACGTCGACGCGTACGTTGGTGCCATCGACATGGCCGTTGACCACACCGATCCCGGTTTGCAGGCGCACCTGCCCGGCTGCGAGTCCTTCGTCGACGAGATAGCGCACCGCACAGCGCGCCGCGTTGCCCGAGAACTCCGCCGATGTTCCGTCCGCATTCCATAGTTGCATGCGTCCGGAGACTCCAGCGTCCAGGCCGTTCACGCCGATCAGGATCAGCCCGTCGGCACCCACCGAAACCCCGCGTCGACACAGTGCCCTGGCCTGCGTTGACGCGTGTGCCGACGATGCTCCGTGACGCTCGTCGAGCACGATGAAATCGTTGCCCGCGCCGGAGTAGTGACTGAACTCGAGCGGCTGACGGCGCGCCGCGCTCACTGCTCTTCGACTTCGTTCTCGAGACGGACCTTGACGAGGCCCGGCATGCTGACATTGCCTGAGTCATCGACCGCCTCGACAACGAATTCCCAAGCCGTGTCGTTAGATCCGGTGGGATCCGTGTAGCGTACCTCGCTTATCACCACGGCGGTCAGCATCTCCCAGCCGCCGGCTACGAGCTCGTTGCCGCGTCGACGCCGGCCGACGGGCTCGTCACCATCGTCGGTCTCGGTCTGGGTCTCGGTCTCGGCATTCTCGTCGGCCGGCTCGTCGCTCTCTGCGCCGTTGTCGCCTGCGTTGTTGTCCTCAGCGTTGTCGTCATCCTCGGCGTCGTTGCTCGGTCGGTCACCCTCCGCTTCGTCAATCGGATCGCCACCCTCGTCGGCGGCATCGGTCGTGTTGGGGGTGGCCTCGTCCGCGTCGTCGGCCCCTGCTGCGATGTCGTCTTCTGCAACGTCCTCTTCTTCGTGCGGCTCGTCGCTCGCACTGCTGTCGTCAGGTGCGCCTTCGACGCGGACGATGTCGTCTTCAGCGGCCTCTTCATCATCAGCTGCCGCAAAGACGGCATCCAGGCAGCCGGATTCGTTGCCACCCTCGTCGGTGGTTTCGTCAGGGGCGTCGTCGGTGGTTTCGTCGTCGGTGGCGGCGGCGACGGCGGCGGCCTCAGCATCGTCCGGCATGTACCTTGGGTCACACGGATCGTCGATCAGCTGGCGACGGTATACTCGATAACCAACCAGGTCGGTCGCATAGGAAGCGGTCCAGCGTAACGTGATTCGCGTTGCGGCTCGAACGGCCCGTAGGGCCAGTGGCGTGTCGGGCTTGAAGTCGTCGACCACGTACACGGGCGGCGTCAGCGCGCCGCTGCCCTCCTTGATCGGGCCCGTGCGCCCGGTCGCCCCCAGCAACGCCGGGTTGATCGGCGGCGCCGGCAACGGGATGGCCGGAGCAACCGTCACCTGCTGGGCCGGGTCGGGTTCGACCAGCAGCGACGTGTAGTCGCTGGTCGGCGGCGTGGCTACTGGACGCACCTCATAGAGGTAGCGGTCGCCCCACGACATGGTGCTGTCGAGGTATTCGGTGCCGACAATCGGTCCAAAGTTGATCGGTTTCACGGAGACGAGTTCCGAGTCGACGATGCGACGGTAGATGTTGTAGCTGATCTCATCGGAGTCGAGGAGGTTGCCCCAGACATCACCGGCGGGCGCCGTCCAGTTGAGCCGAGTTCCTCCGGGCGTGACCTCGACCTCCAGATCGGTCGGCGCCAGCGGTACACCCCCCGGGGCGAGGGCCATGATCGTGTCGATGCTCCCCTCGTTACCCTTGGTGTCGACAGCGCGGGCGGCGAAGTAGTAACGCGTGCGTACTGGCCCGCTAGACGATGTCCCGATGTTGTAGTCGATCCGCACCCTTCCGTTGACCATGTAGTCGTTGATGTCTTCGAACGGAATCGTTGCAACGACTGCAGCGCGGGCCAAGAAATTGGCAACCTCGACGCTCCCTTCGTACGGGTGCGTACGTGTCAGCTGGGCAGCCTTCTCAATGATCAACGATGGTAGCGGTAGCTGCGGCGGCCGGCGCGTATCGACGATTGCGGTCGGCATGCCGAGCAGGTCCCAGAGCTCATCGACCGCTTCGTCGAACCACCGCGCCGCCTCCACGAGGATATCGCCCTCGAGGCCGGCCTCCCGCCATTCGCGCAACGTGCCGCCCGGCAGTAGGTTGAGCAATCGCTGTTCCTCGGTGATGAGCTCTTCATCCTCGGCTAGTTCGTCCTCGGGCGCGCTTACTTCTTCAGGCGGGAGCTCGATGCCGGCTGCTGCTGCTGCTGCCTCAGCGGCGAGTCGTTCTTCCGCCTGGCGACGCGCTTCGGCGCTCTCGGCTGCTAGTGCGACGGCACGACGTGTGAGCTCAAGACGCGCGGTACGCTCGCGATCGAGCCCCTGTGCCAGAATCGGTGCGGTGAGAGCCGGGTAACGCTCGGTGAGCATGAGGATCTCGGCGCGCTCGATCGTTATCTCGTTTTCGTCGCCCATGTAGATGATTTCGGCGATGGGCAGGAATCGCACCAGGGCGCGTGTTCCCAGCTGCGAGATTTCGGCGCCGGGTAGCGACGGCGGCACTATCCGTAGTGGTGCCATGGGTGCCCCTCGCGCGCCGCAGCCCGCCGCCAAAATGGCGAGTGCGCCGACCAAGGTGCCGCGACTCTTCACAGGATGTACTTCGACAAGTCTTCGTCCTTGACGATATCGGCAAGCGCGTCGTGCACGTAGGCAGCGTCGATCGTTATCGATTCGCCGCTTCGCTCGGGTGCTTCGAACGACAACTCCTCCACCACACGCTCCATCATCGTGTGTAGTCGTCGCGCGCCGATGTTCTCTGTGCGCTCGTTGACCGTCTCCGCTAACTCGGCGATGGCCTCGATCGCGTCATCGGTGAACTCGACGTGCACACCCTCGGTTTCGAGCAACGCACAGTACTGCCGCACCAGCGAGTTCTCCGGCTCGGTGAGAATGCGTACCAGATCGTCGCGGCCAAGCGCGTCGAGCTCCACCCGCAGTGGGAAACGGCCCTGCAGCTCGGGGATGAGATCGCTCGGCTTGGAGACGTGAAACGCGCCGGCGGCAAGGAAAAGTATGTGATCGGTGCGAATCATGCCGTTGCGGGTCTTCACCACCGTGCCCTCGACGATCGGCAGGATGTCGCGCTGTACTCCCTCGCGCGACACCTCCGGGCCTCGCGATCCCTCCCGCCCGGCGATCTTGTCGATCTCGTCTAGAAAGATGATGCCCGACGACTCGGCCCTCTGGAGCGCCTCGCGAATTACTTCGTCTTCGTCGATGAGCGCGTCGGAGGCCTCTCGAGTGAGGTGTTCCAGCGCCTCCGGTACCGACATGCGACGCTGCTTCGTGGCGCCACGCCCGCCACCGAACACGCCCGGCAACATGTCTTTCAGGCTAACGTCCATCGTGTCGCTACCCTGGCCGGTGAATACCTGGAACGACGGTGAGCGGTTGTCGGGAACGTCCACTTCCACCATGCGGTCGTCGAGGGCGCCGGCGAGTAGTTGGGCACGGATTTTCTCCCGCGTGGCGCGTCGCGTCGCGTCGGTGTCTTTGCCCGCCGTCCGAGCGATTGGTACCGGCGGCAGCAGCACGTCGAGCAAGCGGTCCTCGGCTTGCCGTCGCCCCCGGGCTTCGACCTCCACCGCATGCTCCTGTCGCCCCATCTCGATGGCTATATCGAGCAGATCTCGTACCATCGATTCGACGTCACGACCGACATAACCGACTTCGGTGAACTTGGTCGCCTCGACTTTGAGAAATGGCGAGCCGGTCAACCGCGACAACCGCCTGGATATCTCGGTCTTGCCGACGCCGGTCGGGCCGATCATGAGTATGTTCTTGGGCGCCACTTCGTCGGCCAGATCGGCTGGCAGCCGCAATCGACGGAAGCGATTGCGGATGGCGATGGCAACCGCCCGTTTGGCGGCTCGCTGTCCGATGACATACCTGTCGAGTAGCTCCACGATCTGTCTCGGCGTGAGCTCGCCGACTTCGCCGGCGTTGGGTTCGAGCTTCTCGGGAAGTGAAATCGCCATATCTACCAGCTGCTCGCCGGCGGCCCGGCTGACTTAACGCTGCGACGGTTCTGCGTCCTCATCGTGCCTCCAGCACTTCGACCCGAATTTTCTCGTTCGTGTAGATGTCGATGCTCGCCGCGATCAACAACGCCTCTCGTACGACAGACTCGGAGTCGAGCTCGGTGTGGGCGATGAGCGCGCGGGCGGCGGCGAGGGCCACCGAGCCACCTGAGCCGATTACCAGGATTCCGTCATCTGGCTCGATGACGTCGCCGGTACCGGACAAGAGGATCGATGTCTCGGCGTCGGCGACGACGAGCAGTGCCTGAAGATGCCGAAGACTCTTTTCGGTTCTCCAGTCGCTGCTCAGCTCTACGGCGGCGCGTCGCAGGTTCCCATTGAAGCTCTCGAGCTTCCCCTCGAAGCGGGTGAACAGCGCCAGGCCGTCGGCGGCCGAGCCGGCGAAGCCTGCCAATACCATGTTGTTGTACATGCGGCGAACCTTGCGGGCGCCGGCCTTCATGATCGTGTGCTCGAGCGTCACTTGACCATCACCGCCCATGGCGACCTGAGCGCCGCGCCGCACGCAGCAGATCGTGGTGCTGTGGAACCGACTCGTCATGCGTCGATTGTAGCAAGGCGCGTCTGCGGCTGCGGGTCCGCTCCAGTGTCTCGCCGCCGGCGTCGCCGCGGTGGACCCCGTGACTGCTAGATGAGATGAGAAGGCCAACCTCCTGAACGCAGTAGCCTGACGGCTCTGCAAACGTTTCTTCAAACGTAACGGGCTCGAAGCCCAAGGAGGTTGGCCGATGACAAGTGTAACGATTGGACTGGACGTAAGCGACCGGTACAGCCGTATGTGCGTGCTCGACAGTAAGGGCAGGGTGATGGAGGAAGGGCGGGTGAGGACGAGCCCGGAGGGGCTGGCGAGGCGGTTCGGGTGCGAGGAGCCCGCTCGAGTAGTGCTGGAGGTTGGAACGCACTCGCCGTGGATGAGTGAGCAGTTGAAGCAACTGGGTCATGAGGTGCTGGTGGCTAACCCGAGGCGGCTGAAGCTGATCTATGGCGAGCACGGACCGACCGGTTGGATGCCGAGCACCTGGCACGAGTGGGCAGAATGGACCCAAAGCTGCTTAAGACGGTGCAGCATCGAGGCAGACAAGCGCGAGCGGATCTAGCCGTGATTCGGAGCCGAGATGCTCTGGTAAAGAGCTGCACGCAGTTGGTGAGCCATGTGCGTGGTGCGGTCAAGTCGGCCGGTTGTCGTATTCCCAGGTGCTCGACGCCGGCGTTCGCGCGCACCGCGCCAGAGCACATACCGGAGCGGCTCAAGGGAGCGCTCGAGCCGGTGCTTGAAACGATCGCCATGCTGACGGGCAACATCCAGCAATACGAGCGTCAGATCGTGCAGCTGTGCCAGGGGCGATACCCGGAGACACAGCAGCTCCAGCAAGTGGCCGGGGTCGGAGCTCTGACCGCACTGGCGTATGTGCTGACGCTCGAGGAGCCGGAGCGGTTCAATACCTCCAGAGCCGTGGGCCCGTACCTGGGACTGAGACCGAAGAAACGGCAGTCGGGGGACAAGGACCCTGCGCTACGAATAACCAAGGCGGGCGACAAAATGCTCCGACGCCTGTTGGTGGGCTCGGCGCATTACATCCTGGGCCCCTTCGGGCCCGATACTGAGCTCAGACGCTGGGGGCTCAAGCTGGCCGGACGCGGTGGTCCTCATGGCAACAAAAAGGCAGCAGTTGCTGTCGCCCGTAAGCTCGCCGTTGTGCTGCACCGACTGTGGCTGAGTGGAGACGAGTACGAACCGTTGCGCGCACCTGTAGAGGTTTCAGCAGCATGAACTAACCCGCAACCAGGAGGTCGGTAGGGCGACGCGACCCAACGGTTATCGATCTGACCGCCCGGTCCGGGCGACTGCGAAGGTCACTACGAGCTTCGAGCTCGGCAGCTAGATTGCAGCGCCTCGAATCGGGACGGACCCCAGAATGCACCGGACGACCTGAATCCTCGTCCACCAGAGTGCGAATAGGAGCATGGCGTGCAGATCGATTCTTCGCTGGCCACCACATTGCCCTTGACCGAACTAGGCCTTCTCATAGAAGTGGCCTGAGTCAGAGGTTCGTTGCATATTGCTGGGACGAGATGGGGGCAAGCTCAAGGCGCGGAGAGGAAGGCGATGCAGTGGGTATCGTCGACGAGGCGCAACGCCGATATCGCCCGCAACTGCCCATCTGTCCGGAGGATGGCGGCGAAATCGGCCCGTCTGCGGCGTTGCTCCTCCTCGAAGATGGGCAAACATCGTCTCGTCGTCGCGCCTGGCATCCGGACCCATTTCGCCACCACGATACGCAACGATCATCTGTTACAGGCCACTAGTGGCCCGCAACAAACCTCTGTTAGCAGAGTTCTTCAGCACCCTGCTAGAGGAGCACTAGCGTCCCGTGCGGGTCTGTCGGGCGTTAGGGTCGCGTCGCCGAGCGCGCGGGTGCGAGCGCCTATGGACGTCTTGCAGCTGACGAGTCGACAAATGCGTGTACCGCTGTGTAGAGGCGAGCGACGCGTGGCCCAGAAGCTCTTGGATGGCCCGCAGGTCGGCACCGGCATTGAGCAAATGGGTCGCAAACGAGTGTCGCAAGGCGTGTGGGGCAACGCGTTTCGTGAGGGCGGCTTCCTCGAGTCGGCGCGCTAACACCCGCCGCAACGCGGCAGGGTCGATGCGCCGTCCATGTTGACTCAAGAACAAAGCTCCCATGGCGTCGGTGCGCACTTCGGCCGATCCTCGCGCCGTCTTCGGCGGGTTGTCGAGCCACTGCTGGCGAATCGGTAGCCAGGCGCGCAGAGCGGCTGACGCCGGCTTGCCGAACGGAACGATGCGCTCCTTGTCGCCCTTGCCGACGACGCGCAGAGAGCGTCCCGCCACGTCCACATTCTCGACCGCGAGCCCGGCCAGCTCGCTCACTCGCAGGCCGGTCGCGTAGAGCAACTCCAGGACGGCGCGATCGCGTGCACCGAGCGCTGAATCGTCATCGAACTCGAGCAATTTGGTGACTTCGCCCTCGGTGAGGAAGGCCGGCGATCGTTGAGCCACTTTGGGGTTGTGCACCTGGCGGGCCGGATTCATGGTCAGAACTCCCTCGCGACACAGGTAGCTGGCGAAGGAGCGGACTGCGGCCAGCTTCCGTCCGACCGTAACCGGCGACAGTCGCGCCGCGTGCATGCGGGCTGCCCAGGCGCGTACCGAAGCAGCGGTGATCGCCGCTGCGGACACGCGGCGGCCGTCGCTCGTCTGCCGGCCGGTCGCGTTGCCACGGTAGTCGGCTTCCTTTCCCGATTCCCACGCCCATAGGAAAGTGGCGAACTGGTCGAGGTCGGTTCGATAGGCTCGCAGCGTGTGTTCGGAGGCCGCGTCTTCCAGGTGTAACGCCTGAAGGAACCCATCGCGGCCAAGCAAACGCGCGCTGGTCACGTGGCGTCCTGCAGCGGAGGCAGTTCAGCCGCCGTCGCGGTCGACTGCACCATCCGCCCCTGCTCCGGCACGCGATGCCTCGCCGCCGGCGTCGGCGCGCTCAGCGATGAGCTCGTCGATCAGGTACCGGAGCTGCTCGCTCTTGTTGGCTACCGCTCCCAGCCACTTCTTGCGGATCTTCCACTCATAGTCGACCAGATAGGTCATCGGGAACCCGTAAATCGGACCCCACGAGGCCTCGACGTCGGCGTTGCCCATCACCACGGGGTAGTCGAGCGAGAACTCCTGCGTGCCGACGCGAACCGGGCGGGAGATCCACTCGCTCACCTGCTCCTGGCTTCCGGATTGCAGGGTGATGCCCAGCATTTCCACGCCTCTATCCGCGTACTCCTCGTGCAGGCTGTTGTAGTGCGGTATCTCGGTCAGACAGGGGGCGCACCAGGTCGCCCAGAAATCGACCACGACGATCTTACCCTCGAGGTCGGTCGACGCCAGCGGAGAGCCATCAAGATGATTGACGACGAACGCCGGTGCGGTAGTGCCTGGGTCCAGTGACAGGCCGGAGAGGTCGCTCGCGAGGCCTAGGCCCGGATAATGCTCGTCCTCGGAGTGCGGGAAGGCCACATAGCCCAAAGAGAACGCTAAGGCTGCCACCGCGAAGATGAGCACGGCTGGGCGGACGGTCGTAGACATCGTCATCCTCGTCAGCGGATAGCTTGCCGCGCGGTCGCCGACAGGCGCAAACGGCCGCTGACACGTTCGATCCACTTGTCGAGCTCGTCAAGTGCTCGGCGCGAGCGTGCCTCACGGCGCTGCTTACGGTTTCTGCGCCCACGCGTCGTCTCTTCGAGCTCCGGCATGATGCCGAAGGTTATATTCGTCGGCTGATAGTTTACCGCGCTGGCGTGGCTCACATAGAACGCTAAAGACCCCAAGGCTGTGGTCCGGGGTACGGGCTCGATCTCGCCGTCGAGCAACAGCATGCTGCAATAGATTCCCGCCAGCAGGCCACCGGCCGCGGATTCGACGTAACCCTCGGTCCCTGCCACCTGCCCGGCGAAGAAGAGGTCACCACGGGCGCGCGTTTGCAGGGTCTCGGCCAGCGTTCGGGGCGCGTTGATGTACGTGTTGCGGTGCACCACACCGAAGCGTACGAACTCGGCCTTCTCGAGCGCCGGAATAAGCCGTAGCACCCGGTCCTGTTCGCCCCATTTCATGCGCGTCTGGAAGCCGACCAGGGAGTAATGCTGGGCGGCAAGGTCATCCTGTCGAAGCTGGACAACAGTGAACGGACGATGCCCGGTACGCGGGTCGATGAGACCCACCGGTTTCATCGGGCCGAACAGAAGCGTCTTGCGGCCGCGACGCCCCTGTTCCTCGATCGGTAGGCAGCCTTCGAAGAAGAGTCCCTTCTCGAATTCCTGTAACTCGGCGAGCTCGGCGTCCATCAGAGCCTCGTAGAAGCGATCGAACTCCTCTTCGGTCATTGGGCAGTTGAGGTAGTCGGCTCCACCCTTGTCGTAGCGGCTGGCAAGAAACGTCCGTTCGGTGTCTACAGAATCGGCGCGTACGATGGGCGATACCGCGTCGTAGAAGTAGAGATCCTCGCTGCCCGCGAAGCGTTCTATCGACTTGCTGAGTGCCTCCGATGTCAGAGGGCCGGTGGCTACGATCGTCGGTCCCGCGGGAATCTCGCGCACCTCCTCGCGAATAATCTCTACTGAGCTCGCTGCTTCCATGGTGGCGGTCATGTCCTGCGCGAATTTCCAGCGATCGACCGCCAACGCCTTCCCGGCGGGGACCCGGTTGCGGTCGCCGGCCGCCATGAACAGCGACCCCAGGCGGCGCATTTCCTCGTGCAATAGACCGACGGCGTTGTCGAGCCCGTCGGACCGCAGGGAATTGCTGCACACCATTTCCGCGAGATACGCACTCTTGTGTACTGGCGTCGGCCGTCCGGGCCGCATCTCGTACAAGCGGACGCTAATGCCGCGTTGAGCGAGCTGCCAGGCGGCCTCGCACCCGGCCATGCCGCCGCCGACGACGGTGACCACAGGATAGGTGCTCATCGGCGCGAAACTATGACCGGGGAGTTCGGGAGCGGCGTATCGTAGCGCCTGGGCTCAAGCTTTCTTAGCCGCCTTCTTCTTGCTGGTCTTCTTCTTCGCCTTCCGCTTGGTTTTTTTCTTCGCTCTTGTCCTGGTCTTCTTCTTACGACGCACCGGTCCGCTCTCGCGACGTTGCGCTAGTAGATCGAGCGCTTGCTCGAGCGACAGCTCGGTCGGCTCGGTCATGTCCCTGGGTAGGGATGCATTGATCTCGCCGTCGGTGACGTAGGGTCCATAGCGACCAGCGAGTAGCTTTATGCTGGCACCTCCGAGCTGCTCGACATTCTCGAAGATCTTGATCTGGCTAGCGGCGGCCCGGCCCCGCCTCTTCTCCTGCGCCAACAACTCGAGCGCTCGCTGGAGAGGTAGCTTCAGCACGCTATCGTCGTCGGTCAGGCTGCGGGTATCGGTGCCGCGTTTGATGTAGGGGCCGTAGCGGCCGAGGTGGACGACGATGTCCTCACCATCGGCGTCCTGCCCGACCACCCTGGGCAACTTCAGGAGCTCGAGGGCGACGTCGATTGAGACCTCGGCCGGCGACATTCCCTTGAGTAGCGACACCATCTTGGGCTTGGTCTTGCTGTCGGGGTCCGGGTCGCCAAGCTGCACGTATGGGCCGTAGCGTCCAAGTTTCACGTATACGGGGAGCCCAGACTCGGGGTGGGACCCGATGGGCTCGTCCCCCTTTTGGGCCTCGTCGATAAGCTCGGTGGCGCGTTCCACGACGAGCTCGTCCGGGCAGGTCTTGTCGGGGATGTTGGCGGTCAGATCGCCGCGCTGTAAGAAAGGCCCGTAGCGTCCTACGCGAACCACGATGTCCCAGCCTGCATCGTCAGTGCCCAACGGGATCGAGCACACCTGGCGAGGATCGATTTCCTCGACCTTGTTCTCGATCAACGACTTCAGGCCGGGCATGCCATTGCCGAAATAAAACTCCCTCAGATACGGCAACGGCTCGTGCTCGCCGCGTGAAATACCGTCGAGCCGATCCTCCATGCGGGCCGTGAAGTCGATGTCGATGAGATGCTCGAGATGCTCCTGCATCAACTTGACCACGGCGAACGCGGTGAATGTTGGCACCAACGCGTTGCCCTTGCGGAAGGTGTACTCGCGCCGCTCGATCGTATCGATGATCGAGGCATAGGTACTCGGCCGCCCGATGCCGGACTCCTCGAGCGCCTTGACTAGCCCCGCTTCGGTGAGACGGCGGGGTGGTGTTGTGTGATGGTCCTCGGTGCTGAGCGCGGCGAGCACATCTTCGCCGACATTCATCGGTGGCAGGAGGCGGTCGAGATCGGCGAGCGCCTCCGCGCGGTCTGCCCGACCTTCGACATAGGCGCGCAGAAATCCGGGAAAGTCGATAACGCTGCCGTGCGATACGAAGCGTGCGTCTCGCGGGCCGCTTGCGGTTACGTGGACGGTCATGCGGCGTCCCTTGGCGTCGGGCATCTGCGATGCCATCGTCCGCTTCCAAATCAGATCGTAGAGGCGCGCTTCGTCCTCGCTCAGCGCCGACCGCACTTCATTGACCGGTACCATGCGGCTGCCGGCGGGACGTATGGCCTCGTGGGCCTCCTGGGCGTTCTTCACCTTGTTCCGATACCTGCGCGGCGCGTCGGGCAGAAACTCGGGACCGTACGTAGTGGCGATGCTGGCGCGCGTTTGCTCGAGAGCTTCGCTAGATAGCGTCACCGAGTCTGTCCGCATGTAGGTAATGAAGCCGTTCTCGTAGAGGCGCTGCGCGGCGCGCATCGTGCGGCGTGCGTGGAAGCGCAGCTTGCGGTTGGCTTCCTGCTGCAGCGTCGAGGTGGTAAACGGCGGCGCCGGGGAGCGTTTGAATGGCTGCTCGTGCATCGCGTCGATGCTGAAGCTAGCGCTCTTGAGCTCCGTGGCCAGCGTCGCAGCTGTCTCCGCATCCAGCATGCGGATGTTGTCGTCTTTCAGCTTGCCGGTATCGGGATCGAAGTTGGCACTCCGAGCGAGCTGCGCGCCCTCGAGGGTCTGCAGTCGACCGTCAAACTTATCGCCGGCACCGGTTGTGAACTCGGCGGTAAGGTCCCAGTATTCGGCGGCGCGGAATCGCATCCGGGCGCGCTCGCGCTCTACGAGCATGCGGATCGCCACGCTCTGGACGCGTCCGGCGGAGAGGCGCGGAGCGACCTTGCGCCACAGCACCGGCGACACCAAGTAGCCGTAGAGGCGGTCGATGATGCGGCGCGCTTCCTGCGCTTCAACAAGGTTGTGATCGATCTCACGAGTTTGCTCGAGCGCCGCCTGTACGGCACGGCGCGTGATCTCGTGGAACACCATGCGGCGCACCGGGACCTTAGGCTTGAGGACCTCGATCAAGTGCCAGCTGATCGCCTCGCCCTCGCGGTCCTCATCGGTAGCGAGCAGCAGCTCGTCGGCTTGCTTGAGGGCGCGCTTGAGCTCGGCAATGGTCGCCTTCTTCGCCGGCTGGACGACGTAAAGTGGCTTGAACGCCTCGTCGACCTGGACGCCGAGGCGCGCCCAGGACTCTCCCTTGTACCGCTTGGGGATCTCCGCGGCGTTGGCGGGCAAGTCGCGGATATGGCCGACACTCGACTCGACGATGAACTCCGAGCCGAGAAACTTCGACAGGGTCTTCGCCTTGGTCGGTGATTCGACGATAACGAGGCGCTTGGTCATGATGGTTTCTGATACTAGCCCAACGAAGGAAGTGGGCACGAGCATGCGTGCGGCGGCTGAGTCTAGCAGGACTCGATTCTGTTGCCTGGCCGTATGCGGACCATCCCACGCAACTCTAAGCTGGTTACAGTTGCCAACGTATCGACCAACGACCACCCGAGCAACTCGGCGACTCTCGATGTGCCGAGCTCGCCCCGGCGGCGCAGTAGCTCGAGCAACGCGCGTGCCGGTGTGTCGAGCTCAACGGGCGGCGAAGGCGGCGGCGGAGGTTGCAGATCGGCGGTCACGGCTGCTGGTAGATGGTCGAGGATATCGGCCATGCCCGTGCATGGGTGGGCGCCATCGGCGAGCAACGCGTGGCACCCCGCGGAAGTCGCAGAGGTGATCGGACCCGGCACGACCAGCACTTCGCGGCCGTACTCGAGCGCCAGATTGGCCGTGATGCGTGCCCCGCTGCGGGCCGCCGCCTCGACTACCACCGTTGCCCACGACAACGCGGCGATGATCCGGTTGCGCTTGGGAAAGTGCCAGCGAGCAACCTCGGTTCCGGGCTCGTGCTCAGCGACCAGCGCTCCGGAAGCGGCGATTCGGCGTGCCAGCGCGACATGCTGCCGTGGGTAAACTGGAAACAGTCCGCCGGGGAGCACGGCGATCGTCATGCCCCCCGCATCCATGCACCCGCGGTGCGCGGCGACGTCGATGCCGCGCGCCAGCCCAGAGACCACGACCAGGCCGGCTCGAGCCAGATCTGCCGCGAGGCGTGTGGCTACGCTGCGACCGTAGGCGGAACAGGCGCGGGAACCAACCACCGCGATACAGGGGCGACTGGCGAGTCGCCCCTGCACGTGTAGCAGTCCGGGCGAATCAGGGATGGCGCTGAGAAGCTCGGGATAAGAATCGCTACCTCGGTGGACGGTCGTCGCATTCGGCCACTCCGGGTTCTCCGCCCGCGATGCTTCACAGTGCCGTAGTGTGCTGCTCACAACACCAGGGGACGGCCATCGACCAGCGGCGCGCGAGGTACTCGGTGTGCCGCCGGGCACGGGTATCGCTTGCGAGCGCGAGCCACAGATCAGTAGACTCAATCCTTACGAGCACGCCAGTATGTTCCGGGTCCCCTTGGTAGGCTGTCTCGCCGCATGGTAGGCAGCCTTGCCTGCGCCCTCTTCGTCCGACAGGCTGGAGGCCTATGTCTCCTTATCGCGAGACCAGTAGGAAGCGGCGTCCAACCGTAATGCGTCGTGGCGCGGGCGCACGGGCGGTCGCTGTAGCTGCGACAGTTCTCTCCTTGAGCATCGGCGTGTCCTGCGCCATGACGCCGGTGGAGAGGCCAGGCAACCAGACGCGTGCGGGGGCGGCGGCCGCCGATCAAGGGTACTGGGAAGAAGCTGAGTTCCGCTGGCAAAAGGCACTCGCCGTCGCCAGCGTGAACACGCGCGCCCTCAACAATCTGGCGGTTCGTTTCGAGCGCGAGGGCGAGTTCGATACAGCCAAGGAGCATTACGACAGAGCTCTGAGTCTGGCCGAGCCCGACGAGCGCTTCTACGTGCTGCGCAACCACGGGCAGTTCTTCCCGATCTGGGAACGGATAGATGCCGATAAGATGACCGACGACGCGGAGGCGGTCGACGAGAACCCGTCGGCGGCGGAGCCCACAGGGATCGTTAGTCAGGAGTATCCAGGAGCTCCGACGACGCTCGGGTTTCTGGAGATCATGATCTCGGTCCCGGATCAGGGTCCCAATCTGGCTGGCTACAGTCGCATCCTCATCGGCAACTTCGTGCCGCGCGACGATTCGGAGTCCAACCTCAACGACGTCGCCGTACGATACTTGCGCCGCCGCATCACGCAGCGCACGTTCTTCGAGACACAGGACCAGCTGGAGCAGCAGTTTGATCCAGTGCGCCGCAGCAAGGCCATCTTGGATGATGCTGCTTTCTGGGTAGAGCGTGCCGAGGAGGCCGGAGCAGATCTGATCCTCACCGGCTCGCTCGGCCTCAATACCGAGCCGAGGTCCGAGATGGTGCGCGAGCGCATCCGCTCCCCTGACGGCGAGATACGCGAAGTCGCTCGGTTCCAGGACAACGTTGTCTACAAGCTCACCTACGACTATCTCGTGCTCCGCGGCGAGGACGGCTCCAGACTCCTCGATGGCACGCTCGAAGCCGAGACATCATTTCCCGCCGACGAGTCCGTCTCGAATGCGGACGCTGTCTTCGAGACCTTCGAGCAACTGCTGCCTCAGCTCCTCGATGCCATCACGCCCCGACGCTCGGAGCAGAATCGCTACTTGATCTATTGACCACAGGGAGGCTCTTCGCCATGCCTACTCCGAAGGCCCACAGCCAGTTTCTCTCGAGCGCTACGTCGCGGCCCCTGGCGCGCGCCATGGTCACCGCGGTGCTCGCCTTGGGCCTGTTGGTCACTCTGGCCCCGCAAGCCGCGGGACAGATGATCAACACTCCCTACAGCAGCTACTTCGGCAGAAACAAGGTCACCTACGAGACGTTCGACTTCTGGAAGTACACGGCGCCTCACTTCGACGTCTACTACTACCCCGAAGAAGAGCAGCATCTCGACGACGTGGTGGCGTTCGCCGAGGATGCTTACCAGCGCGTCGCTCGCAAGATGAACCATCAGATGTCGGTGCGGATGCCGATCATTTTCTACCAGACCCACCAGGACTTTCAGCAGACGCACATCCTGCCGTTCTTCCTGCCGGAAGGCGTGGCGGCGTTTGCTGAGCCCACCGAGAATCGGTTGGTGCTTCCGGTGGATGATCCACCCGACGCATTGCACAAGCTCATCGTCCATGAAGTGACTCACCTGTTCGAGTTCGACTACTTCTTCGGTAATCGCCTCGGTGCCGCGATGCGCGCGTCGCCTCCGGGCTGGGTGATGGAGGGTTTTGCCGAGTACGTATCGGACGACCTGACATCGCTCGACGAGATGATGCTGCGCGATGTCGTGCTCTCCGACGACATTCCGACGCTTGTCCAGATGACCCACAATCGCAGTTTCTTCACCGACTACGTGCTCGGCGAGGTCGTTTGGCACTACATCGAGGAGGAGTACGGCGACGAAGGAATGCGGATCTTCCTGGCCGAGGTGCGGCGCGATCTCGGGCAGGATATAGAGCGCGATCTCGAGCGTGCCTTCAACATCACGCCGCAGGAGTTCAACAACGAGTTTCGTGCCTGGTTGCGCGAGCGCTATTTGCCGAACGTGCTCGACCGCCAGGAGGCGCCCGATTTCGCACGCAACGTGATGGGCGACGTGCCCTTCCAAGACCGGCAGTTGGCGTTCAGCCCGGTGGTGTCGCCCGATGGTGACAGTTTCGCGGCGATCACCCTCAACAAGAAAACGCTGCAGATCGAGGCCTTTACCTTCGACCTGGCCACGGGTCGACCGATACGCAACCTGACCGGGGGCCGTCAGGGAGAGTTCGAGTACGTAGTCGGTCAGGGCGTGACGGTTGGTTTCCAGGCAGGCAACGATCTGTCATGGTCGCCGGACGGCAGCACCATCGCGTTCTTCGCCCGCACCCCCCCGACACGCACGCTTTTCTTGATCGATGCCGAGAACGGCAAGGTGCGCAAGAAGTTCAAAACCGAGCTTGACCAGGCACTTTCACCGAGCATCGCGCCGGATGGCCGCGTCGTCTTCGGTGCCCACCGCAACGGCGTACGCGACATCTATCTGTATGACCCGTCGAACGACACGCTGGACAACCTGACGCAGGATGAGTTCTACGACTACGCGCCGGTCTGGTCGCCGGACGGTCGGAGCATCGTGTTCGCCTCACACGTACTAGGCGCCAAGAAACTCTTCCGGATCGACCTGGCGCGGCCGCAGGAGCGTGTGCAGCTGACGTTCGGCCGCTACAACGACACGCAGCCGAGCTTCTCGAGAGATGGCTCACGGGTGTACTTCGTCTCCGATCGAACCGGCGAGCACAACCTGTACTCGATCGAGCTCGCGTCCGAGACCGTTTTCCGATATACGAATATTCTCCACGGCACGTTCTTCCCCCAAGAGCTGCCAGACACCAACAGCCTCCTGTTCAGCAACTACGGAGATGGAACGTACGAGCTCTACACTATGGAGCTACCCGAGGCGGTAGAGCAGTTCGTCGCCATAGACGAGGCACTGCCGGACGAAGAGATCGACCGGCTGGAGATGGAGGCCGCCGCGATCGCCGACGTCGAGCTTAGCGATCAGAATCGCACGCAGTCGACCGGCGGCGGCTGGCACATTTCCCGCATCCAGGTCGCTGGCGGCTACTCCAGCGGTATTGCTGGCGGCACGGTGCTCGCCAATACGTACATCGAGCTCCAAGATCTGCTCGGCAACCACAGCATTACGGCGATTCTCGGCTCGATACAGAGTCATCGCAACTACACGGGTGTCTATCGAAACCAGTCGAAACGCTGGAACTGGGGTGCACTGGCAACCAGCCAGCGATCGTTTTTCTTCACGTTCGACCCGGCGAACGGCACTCTGGATCGCAACTCGATCTTCGGACTGGATGGCGGCGAGCTATTCGCCGATTACCCGTTCAGCCGCGACTGGCGCACCGAGTTCTCGGTCGGGTACTACGACCGCGACTACATACCGTCGACCTTCCTGCTCGAGGGCACCGGTGGAAGCCTGTCGACGTTCGCCGACAATTTCCACAGCGGCACCTACATGCCGATCGGCATCAAATTGATCGGCGACAAGGCACGATTCAAGGAGTACGGGCCATATGCCGGACGCCGGGTCAGCTTTGGATTCGAGACATCGCCGGCGGTCGGAAGCTTGAGGTTCTACAACGCCGAGATCGACATCCGGCAGTACTTCCAGGTAACCAAGGACAGCCAGTTCGCGGTGCGGCTCTGGGGTTCGGGTAGCTTCGGGGAACATCCGACCGTTTTCTTCGTGGGTGGTCTGAATCAGTTACGCGGCTACGATTACCTGCGCTTCTCCGGCAACCGCGCTTTCCTGGTGAACCTCGAGTACCGCTTCCCGCTGATTTACGAGGCGCGTGGCGGTCAGATGGCTCTGCGCAACGTTCGCGGCCTGATTTTTGCCGACGTCGGTGGGGCTTGGTTCAAGGATGACGACTTCCAGCTGTTTGAGAACGGCCGTCTGGCGGATGCTCGGGGCTCAGTCGGGGTCGGGCTCAACATCAACCTGATGGGCCTGCCGTTGTGGTTCTTCTGGGCCCAGCGCACGAACGGCAAGGATTTCTTCGGCGGCCCGGACTTCCAGTTTTACCTCGGTCCGTTGTTCTGACCGGCGGAGGACAAGCTTGGGTCGCTTCAGGATCGATGATCCGGAGATCGACGTAGAGGCGCTCGAAGCCCAGGTCGAAGCGCGGATCGCAGAGAAAACGGGCACGCGCTACACCGAGGGCGAACTGGAACTGCTACGCCGCGCCGCGCTGCGCCCGCGTTTAGAACGCCATCATTTGCCGCACGGCGTGCTCGAAGAGATGCCGCAGGTGCGCGTCAGGTTGCCGTCGGTGAAGCCGCCGCCTGGCTCGGTGCCGGTGCGCCCGCCTGACGACGCTGCGCCATCGGTGACCCACGCCGACCTGGAGCCTGCCCCGTCGGCAGACATCAACCCGGCCCACGACCTCTATACGTCTGGAAGCGCAGGTTCGAAGGGTCGCCTAGTGGGCCTGCTGCGGCGCCTGCTCCGCCCAGTTCTCCGGACGTCGAGTAACCTCGAGCATGTGCTCGTGCGGGTGCTCGACGAGATGCGTCGACAGGACCAATGGCTGACCCAGCAGTTGAACGAGCAGTCGAACGAGTTGCGGCGAGTCGCCGCAGTCCGAGACTCCCTGGACCAGCGGATCGATCGCACAGGCGACTGGGTCGGCGGGCACCTGTCGGAGATGACCGGTCAGCTCGAGGGACGTCATGAGACGCAGCTGCACCTGCTCCACAACCTGGTCTACGAACTCTCGTATGCACGCCTCGGCATGGACTCTCTTCAGGACCAGATCAGCGAGCTGAACCGTCATTTCGAGAAGCTCGAGGCGCGTGAGCGCACGCTGGAGCGCCTCGCCATGGGGGGCGACGAAAAGTAGCGGGTCGCTCGTGGTTGTACGTGCCCGCCTGCTGACGGCCCGGTCCGGACACTGCGCGGCCGCCGGGCGGCTTGCCCGCCGGCCGCGACTCGCCCTACAATGAGCGCTTGCGGCTCAGTACCCTGCGCGCCCGCAGTCGCGCCGGGGCGGATTAGCTCTCCTGGCGGGATCGGCTTGCGCCCCCGCAAGCGCTTTCCGGCCGCCTATCGAGTCTTCCCAGCCAGGCTTCCTCCCGGCCCAAGATCGGATTTGGTCAGATGTACGCCGTCATCAACACCGGTGGAAAACAGTATCGAGTAGCCAAGGGTGATGTCGTGCGCGTCGAGCTTCTCGGCGACGAGGTCGGCGCCAAAGTGTCGATCGATGCCGTCAGCCTGGTGACAGCGGATGATCAGGTGCACATTGGTACCCCGGTAGTCGACGGTGCCAGCGTCGAAGCGACAGTGGTGGAGGTCGGTCGCGGGCAGAAGCTGCTGGCGTTCA
Organism: Acidobacteriota bacterium; assembly: GCA_965205505.1. Taxonomy (GTDB): domain Bacteria; phylum Acidobacteriota; class UBA890; order UBA890; family WLXD01; genus DASCOT01. The sequence continues at coordinate 37,892 of CBDBHB010000007.1, read as the reverse complement.
AGAAGAAGCGTCGTAAAGGCTACCGGCGCAAGATCGGGCACCGGCAGGCGTATACGGCCCTGCAGATCGATGACATCGTGCTGCCCCGCGGCGAGAAGTCGGCGGCCAAGAAAGCGGCCGCCAAGAAGCCCGCCGCCAAAGAGGAGCCGGCGAAACAGACGGTTGCCAAGAAGCCCGCTGCCGAAGCAAAGCCGGCGAAGAAGGCCGCTGCCAAGAAGCCTGCTGCCGAGCACGCGTCGCCCGGCGACGATAACCTGAAGCGAATCGAAGGCATCGGACCGAAGATCGAGAGCGTGTTGAAGGACGCCGGAGTCGCTACGTTCGTCGACCTCGCTGGCTCCGACGAAACGGCGCTTCGGGCGATTCTCGAGGCAGCTGGCGGCCGCCTCCGTTCTCACGATCCGACGACCTGGCCGGAGCAGGCAGCCCTGGCGGCCGAGGAACGCTGGGACGACCTCAAGGAGCTCCGGGATCGACTCGCCGGCGGACGAGAGGGATAGAAAAATGGCACATAAGAAGGGGCAGGGCAGCAGTCGAAACGGTCGCGACAGCAACGCTCAGCGGCTGGGCGTGAAGCGATTCGGTGGGCAGTTCGTTACCGGCGGGTCGATTCTGATTCGACAGCGCGGGACGCCTTACAAGCCCGGGACAAACGTCGGCCGGGGTCGCGATGACACTCTCTTCGCGACCGCCGATGGGTACGTCAAGTTCCAGAACAAAGGCCACCGCGGGAAGTTCGTTTCCGTCCTCCCCGAGGCCTGAGCCGGGCGTACGCTCTGGTTGGCGGTTCGAGTGTTCTGTTCCGGGAAGCCGATGGTAACCCGATGCTTCGTGACCTCGTCCGCATTAACGTCCAGTCTGGTGACGGCGGTCGGGGGTGCGTTTCCTTTCGGCGTGAGAAGTACGTGCCGTACGGGGGTCCGAACGGCGGCGACGGCGGTGACGGCGGTGACGTGTGGCTCGTCTGCGACGATGGATACAACCATCTCGGCCACCTGCGGCGAGGCCAGCTGTTCAAGTCGTCGCGCGGGGCGCACGGCCGAGGGAGCGACAAGCATGGGCGCGGTGGCAGCGACGTCGAGATTCCCCTGCCACCAGGTACGGAGGTATATGACGACGTTAGCGGCGAGCTGCTAGTTGACCTCGACCGGCTTCAGCAACGATTTCGCGTCGCCTGCGGCGGTCGCGGCGGCCGTGGCAACGCGCGCTTCGCCACCGCGACGCGGCAGGCACCGCGATTCGCCCACCCCGGATCGCCCGGAGAGCGCCGCGCGCTGCGTCTCGAGCTCAAGCTCATCGCAGCGATCGGGCTGGTCGGCCGCCCGAATGCCGGCAAGACGACATTGCTACGCTCATTGACCGACTCGCGGGGCAAGGTTGGCGCGTATCCGTTCACCACGCTCGAGCCCAACCTCGGTGTCTTGGATACCGGAGATTGGAATCGCGTCGTGATTGCCGACGTTCCCGGCTTGATCGGCGGCGCCCATCGCGGCGAGGGCCTAGGGTTGACGTTTCTGCGCCATATCGAGCGGACGCGAGCGTTGGTCATCCTGGTTGATGCGGCGAGCTCGGAGGGTGCACCATCGGACCATTATCGTGAGTTGTGCGACGAGCTCCGGTTGTACCGAGAGGATCTGCTCGATCGCCCGCGCATTCTGGTTGCCAACAAAATCGACCTCGAGCCACCCCTGGAGGGCGTTACGCGGCTTCGACAGCTCGCCGAAGACGAGCAGATCGCCTACTGTGAGATCTCGGCTGCCGAGAAGATGGGCCTCGAAGCGCTCGTTGACTGGATCCGCGCACAGACCGAGCGCGACGCGGCGGAAAATGGCGTCTGTGCTGCTGCGGAAACCGCCGATGACAGGAGGGAAGAGGATTGACACAACGGCGCGTCGGCGTCTTCGGTGGTACGTTTGATCCGCCGCATCTCGGGCATCTGCTCCTTGCCGAGACGATTCGCGAACAGTTCGCGCTCGGCGAGGTGTTGTTCGTACCTTGCAACGAACCACCGCACAAAGAGCGGCCCGATCTGGCCGCGGCGACGCATCGCTACGCGATGGTGGTAGCCGCCACGCTCCAGAATCCGGCTTTCTCGCCATCGGCTCTCGAGGTCAATCGGCCCGGCAAGAGTTACAGCATCGACACGGTGCGGGCGCTCAGCGATGAGCTCGGCGCGGACACGCGCTTGTTCTTCGTTGCGGGATTGGACTCCTTCCTGCAAATCGAGACCTGGAAGGAGAGCGCAGCGCTGCTGGAAGCTTGCAGCTTCATCGTTGTATCGAGGCCCAACAACAGCTTCGATCGCGTGCGCGAGGTACTCCCGGAGTCGGTCCATACTCGGTTGACCGACACACGCGGGGACGCTGCGGCCGACGTCGATCCGAACGATCTGCGTATATATCTATCGGATGCGGTTCACTTCGACCTGTCGTCGACCGAGATTCGCCGTCGGGCGCGGGCAGGTGAGAGCGTCCGCTATCGCGTCACGAGCGAGGTCGAGCGTTACATCCACACGCATGAACTTTACGCGGCCAGCGCCGTGGCCACCGCAGCAGTGACCTGATGCCCGAGTCGGAACTGCAGAATGGGCGGTTCGACAAGGCTTTGCCGCCGATCATCGCCGAGGCATTGGCAGTGCTCGACGAACACAAGGCCGAACGAAGCGTCGTGCTGGATATGCGGGAGACATCGAGCTTCACTGACTACATGATCATCACCAGCGGTCGTAGCGCCCCACATGTACAGGCGCTCTGCGATGCAGTAGGCGAGCGTCTTCGTGGTCAGGGCGCCAAGCCGAACCACATCGAAGGTCGGTCGGAAGCGAGCTGGGTGCTGCTCGACTACATCGATTTGATCGTGAACATCTTCGTGCCGGCGTCGCGGGACTTTTATCAGCTCGAGCGACTCTGGCGCGACGCGCCCCTGCTGGAGTGGGTCCCCGCTGAGCCGTCCGGCGAGGCGTGAGGACGCTCTCGTTCTGTTGGGTCGGCAAGACCAAGGCCGCCTATGCTGTCGCGGGCGTTGCTGACTACGTCGGCCGCATCGAACGCTATCGCGACTGTCGGATCGTTGCCGTTGCCGAAGAGCGTCAGGATGGCCGCTACTCCAAACGACACCGGTTGGAGCGCGAAGGCCGTCGTGTCTTGTCGCACATTCGGCAGCTCGAGCCCGCGTGGGTGGCCGCCCTAGATGCGGGCGGAAAACTGATGACATCGCGCGAGTTCGCCGAATTGATCCGCCGCCAGTGCTTCGAAGACGCGCGATCGGTGGTGTTTGTCGTCGGTGGGCCCGATGGACTATTCTCTACGGTCCGCGAACGGGCAGACTGGTTAGTCAGCTTGTCGCCGATGACCGTCCCGCACGACATGGCCCGGCTTTTATTGGCGGAGCAGGTCTATCGCGCCATGACGATCATTCACGGCCATCCCTACGACCGCTAGCAGAGTTAAGCAGTCATGAGAGCTGTTCTGAAGAAAAGGCTCCGCGCCCTGCTCGATGAGCGTCGGCGTGAGCTGGCGACGGCGTTCAAGCGATCGACGGAGACGCAGCGCCGCAATAGCAGCGAGGATGGCCCGTTGGACCTCGCCGATACCGCTACCGAACTGTATGCGCAGGAGTTCAACTACAGTCTCTCGGAGAACGATCGCGCCCGGCTGTTGCTGATCGATGCTGCCTTGGAGCGTATAGACAACGGCGACTACGGCGATTGCGAGGAGTGTGGCGAGAAAATTACCGAGACCCGCCTGAAGGCAATTCCCTGGGCCGCCCTCTGTATCGAATGTCAGGAGCGCAAAGAAGCGGCGACCCGCTGAGCGATGCGGTGGAGCTCGGTCCGCACTTCCTGCGATCCATCATCCTGGTGACCATCTCACCCAACTATGTTGGGCGGGGTGTTCGGAGCGCTTGTCGACGGCCTTCTGCCGCCGCGTTGCCACCATTGCGACGCGCCGGCCTCGCGGAACCCGTGGGCGCCTTTTCTGTGCTCGCGTTGCGCAGCGGCTTTGCGTCGCTGTCATCAGCATCTCGATCTGGGCGGGGGACATCCGGCCCGCGGGCTGCTGGTGTACGCAGGGCCGTGCCGGTCGCTCGTTCGGGCCTTGAAGTTCCACGGGTATGTTTCCATCGGACGACGATTCGGGCGCGCCATGACCCCCTTGCTCGAGTCGTTTCCTGCGGGCACGGTCACTGTGGTTCCAATGCCTCTGCACTGGCGGCGTCAGTGGGCTCGTGGACACAACCAGGCCCAGGCCATCGCTGGCGGGCTCGCGCACGCGTGGCCGAGGGCGCGGCTGCGTACGCTACTACGCCGCACTCGTCCGACGGCGCCGCAGGTTGGCCGTGGAGCGGTGGCCCGCGAACACAACACGCGTGATTCCTTCGGCGTTGCTCGCCGTTATCGGCAGCGCGGGTGCCCACGGCATGTGGTGCTCGTGCATGACGTTATTACGACCGGGGCGACGATGCGCGCCGCGGTGCGTTGCTTGCGCGCGGCCGGTGCGCGTCGGGTGTGGGCTTGCGCCGCCGCTGTGACGCCGGTCTCACCGAGGGCAGAATGAGCTCGAAGGCAACCGGTTGCGACATAGCGATGGACGCTAGTGCTGCAATCGCTCGAGCATCTTCTCGCGTAGCTCCGTGGCCGGTGGAGCAAACCACGAGTCGATGAAACGCCGGTCGAGCGCGGTGCGCGTTTGCTGAAAACGCTCCATGATCGGAGCGGTGAGGCTGCCCTTCATGGTAGCGAACTCAGCCAGCGACTTGCCGAGGTCGCGGGCTATCTCACAGGCTCTATCGACGGCCTGGTCGGCGCTGTCGGCGACAGTGTCGAGCAGGCCCGCCCGCTGCGCTTCTTGCGGGGCGTAGAGAGCTCCCCCCAGGATCACGGTTCGCGCTTGGTCGGAGGCGAGCTTGTCGCGCAGAATCTCGGTAACAACCGCCGGCAGGGTGAGTCCGATGGCCATCTCGTTCATTCCGATCTTGAAGTCACCGCGTGTTCCGATGCGTCGATCGCACGCCATGGCGAGCACACAGCCACCGGCAACGGCATGACCATTGACCGCGGCGACAAGCGGGTACCGTGTGGTCAACGTACGGGTCATGAGTATCGAAAACTTCTCGACGAACGCCGCCAGCTCGTCACGCGAGAACGCGGCCAGCTCAACCAGGTCAAGGCCAGCCGAGAAGATGTCGCCCTCGCCCGTGAGCACGGTCGGACGTTGCTCGGCGTCCAACGCTGCGCTGATCGCCTCGACGGCCCGGGGTCCAAGCGCATTGCCGCTCCCGAGCTCCATGCGCAGCAAGCGCACGCCGTTGTGTTCCTCGTCTCGGATCATCGACTCCTCGTTGCTGCGTCAGATGCCCTGGACACGGCAGGGCTAGCCGGGGGGCCAGGATAGCTTGCGGCCGCCGAGCACGTGCAGATGGAGGTGAAATACCGTCTGCCCTGCGTCGGCGTTGCAATTGAAGACCGTCCGATAGCCGGAAGCTGCAAAGCCGCGCTCGCGGGCGATGTCGCGTGCCATTGTCAGCAGTCCGGCGGCCAAGGCTTGGTCTTCGGCTTGGAGATCATTGAGCGTCGGAATATGCTTGCGCGGCACGATCAATACGTGCATCGGCGCCTGTGGGTTGACGTCTTCGAAGGCTACGGCGAGCTCGTTCTGCAAAACGAGCGTGGCCGGGAGATCGCCGGCTGCAATCTGGCAAAACAGGCAGTCGTCGGGCATTACTCCTCCGGCTATTCGCGGAAACGCTCGACGTCCGCCCCGGCGGCCGCCAGCTTGGTCACGAGGTTCCCGTAACCGCGGTCGAGATGGTACAGGCGATCGATCACGGTCTCGCCCACGGCGAGCAGCCCGGCGAGCACCAACGACGCCGAGGCCCGCAGGTCGGTGGCCATCACCGTGGCTCCGGCCAACGGGGTGGGGCCGCTGACGATGGCGTTGCGGCCATCGATTCGAATGTCGGCTCCCATGCGTGACAGTTCCGATACGTGCATGAATCGGTTCTCGAAGATGTTTTCGCGGATCACCGAACGTCCGCTGGCCTGGGTCATCAGCACCATGAACTGAGCCTGCATGTCGGTCGGAAAGCCCGGGTAGGGCTGAGTATGCAGGTCGACCGGGCGAAGGTCGCCACGCGACACCACGATGCGGTCGTCGTCGACGCGAATATCGGCGCCGGCGGCGACCACCTTGTCGAGAATCGCCCCGAGATGCTCCGGTCGGCATCCGACGATCTCAAGTCCCTCGCCGGCGAGGGTTCCCGCCACCAGATATGTACCGGTTTCAATCCGATCTGGGATAACCGAGTGATGTGCACCATGCAGCGATGCCACACCCTCGATCTCGATGGTGTCGGTGCCAGCGCCGCTGATGTTTGCGCCCATGGCGATCAGGAGATTCGCCAGGTCGGTGATTTCGGGCTCGGCGGCAGCGTTACGTAGTGTGGTTATCCCGGCTGCCAGCGTCGCCGCCATCATACAGTTCTCCGTGCCGCCCACCGTAGTCACGTCGAACACGACCTCCGCCCCTTGCAGGCGTTCGCAGCGCGCCTCGACATAGCCTTGGTCGAGCTTTAGCTGGGCACCGAGCCGGGCGAGCCCCGCAAGGTGGCGATCGACCGGACGAGCGCCGATGGCGCAACCACCGGGCAGCGAGACTCGGGCGCGTCCGGTGCGCGCCAGCAACGGCCCCAGCACCAGGAAGCTCGCCCGCATTGTCTTCACCAAGTCATAGGGTGCTTCAGACTCCGGCGTGCGAGCGCTGCGGGTCACGACGACGCCGGGCTCCGGGCGGGCCACGTCACTACCGAGCTGACGAAGCAGGCGACAGGTCGTATCGACGTCGCGCACCTCGGGGATGTTCTCCAGGCGTGTCTCGTCGTCGCTGAGCAGGGTCGCGGCCAGCGCCGGCAGCGCGGCGTTCTTGGCGCCATCGATCGGCACACGGCCGCTCAAGCGTCGACCGCCGCGGATGCGGAGTTTTTCCATGTGGGGATTGTAGTGTTCTGGGCCGACCGACAAGTAGCGAGGTTCGGAGCCGCGGTTGGCCGAGAGCCCGGAGTCAGCGCCGCCGCACGCAAAGGACGCGTGGGATGCTTTGGAAGTCTGGATCCACCTGGGAGCCCAGCCAACGACCATCGCTTTGCAGCAAGTCCGATATTGCCTCCGCCTGGCCGCAGCCGAGCTCGAGCAGCATGGGGCAACGCGAGTCCAGTCGCTCTGCTGCTTGAGGAATCAGCCGTGCGTAGATCTCGGTCCCCAGTGGTCCCGCCGCCCAGGCGGCAACGGGCTCATGATCGCGTACCTCTGGTTGCACCACATCGTCAGGTCGCACGTAGGGTGGGTTGCTAACCAGCAATCCGATGTCGACGCAGGACGGGCGCAATCGAATTGCCGAGAGGAGATCCGAGCGGACGAACGTGATCTGGTGCTCGACGCCGTTGTCGATAGCATTGGCGGCGGCGGCGGCCAGCGCCGTCGGTGAGAGATCGAGCGCCAGCACGCGGCAACGTCGATCCGCACGCGCCAGCGCGATCGCGATCACGCCGCTGCCCGTGCCGACATCGATCACCCATGGGTGTGCCGGGGCCCAGAGCCGCAGCGCCTTCTCGGCGAGTTGCTCGGTCTCCGGTCGCGGGATGAAGACGCCGGGCCTGACGCGAACCTCGAAATCGAGGAAGCTGGCACGGCCGATCAGGTACTGAAGAGGACAACGAGCGCAGCGAAGCTCGATCAGCGCATCGAACGCGTTAGCCGTTTCAGCATCGACCATGTCCGAGAGGCTCGCTAGCAACGGTGCGCGGTCGATCTGCAGCGCGTGCCCCAACAGGGCGGTGGCCTGGATTCTCGGCGCGTCCACGCCGGCCGCTTCGAGCCGTCTCGCAGCGTCGCGCAGGGTGGCATCGATGGTTCGACGCCCGGACAAGACAGTCACCTCGGCCCCGAGCCCATGCCGAACATGCTAGCTGGCTGCTTGGAACTCGGCCTTCAGACGCTCCGCCTCGAAGGCGGTGATCACAGCGTCGAGCACCGCTTCCAGGTCGCCGCCGAGTATCTCGGTAAGCCTGTGCACCGTGAGGTGTATCCGATGATCCGTTACTCGGTTCTGCGGAAAGTTGTACGTGCGAATCTTCTCGCTCCGGTCGCCGCTGCCCACCATGTCACGACGCTCGGCAGCGCGCTCGTCCTGCTGTTCCTGCATCTTCTTGTCATGGAGACGTGATCGCAGCACACGCATCGCCTTGGCCAGGTTCTTGTGCTGCGATTTCTCGTCTTGACAAGAGACCACCAGGCCGCTGGGCAAGTGCGTCACGCGGATTGCCGAGTAGGTCGTATTGACGCTCTGACCGCCAGGGCCCGACGAGCAGAAGCGGTCGACACGCAGGTCCTTGTCCTCGATGTGCACCTCTACGTCTTTGGCCTCGGGCATGACCGCCACTGTGACAGCCGATGTATGGATGCGACCCGATGACTCAGTCGCGGGTACACGCTGCACGCGATGAACGCCGCTCTCGTACTTCAAGCGACTGTAGGCGCCTTGCCCCTCGATGACCGCGATCACTTCCTTCAGCCCGCCCGTACCGGTGCCGCTCTCGCTCATCACGTCCACTTTCCAGCGCTTGGCCTCGGCGTAGCGCACGTACATGCGGAAGATCTCTGCGGCGAACAGCGCCGCCTCCTCGCCGCCGGTACCGGCGCGGACCTCGAGCACGACGTTCTTGGTATCGTTGGGGTCTTTTGGAAGGAGCATGCGGTAGAGAGCCTGCTCGAGCTCGTCGTGCTCGCCGCCGAGCCGAGCGATCTCTTCCTGGGCGAGCTCGCGCATCTCGGGGTCGGCCTCGTCGAGCAACTCTTCGCTGTCGCGAATACCGTTCGAGAGGTCTTGCAGTCGACGGAAGGCAGTGACGATCTGATCGAGCTCAGCATGTTGTTTGATGAGCTCGGTGTAACGCGCCGTGTCCTGGGTGACCTCGGGGCGCACGATTTCTTCGTTGAGCGCCTCGAAGCGATTCTCCAGCTCCTGAAGTCGCGTCAGGACCTGTTCTTGCACGGTCGGAACGCGCCCGCCACGGACATGGCCTTAGCGCGTCGCTCCTTAGCTCTCGGCTTCGGGATCGTCAGCGACTTCCGTGTCGCCGGCGTCGACAGCGCTATCCTCGGAGACCGTCTCGGCCTTGCTGGGCTCCGCCTCTGCATCGGCGCCGGTCTCCAGGGCGGCGTCGTCCGCCTCTGCGACCGCGTCCGCTTCTGGTGCCGCCGGCGCACCCTCAGGCATGGCTTCGTCGCTCGCGGCAGGGGCAGCGGTGGCAACTTCGTCCGCCTTCTTGACCACCGTTTCCCTAGCGTCGTCCTGCGCCTGGTAGAACTGCTTGTACTTGCGCTGGAACTTCTCCACGCGGCCGGCCGTGTCGATGAAGCGTTGTTCGCCGGTGAAGAAGGGGTGCGACGCCGAGGAGATCTCGACACGAAGCACGTAATGATCGACGCCGTCGATCTCGCGCGTTTCGGTGCTCGTCTTCGTCGATCGCGTAACCAGCTCGAAATCAGCGGCGCCGTCCACGAAAACGACCGGGTGGTACTCCGGGTGGAGTCCTTCTTTCATGGGAGCGTTATCCTGTTCTCGCTATCCACAGCAATGCCGTCAGCGAGTGCTTCGAGTGCGAGTGTCGCCAGTACGGAGCAGATCAACAAGAATACCATTCAACGGCGAGCCTCATCGTCTCGGCTACCCGCCGACAGCCATTGCGAAAGGGCACCGTCCCGTAGCGAAAGGGCCGCCGACAGCCGTCAGCTCTTTGTGATGTGGGTGTCGAGTACCGACCATAGTTCGGTGCGCCCCTCGCCGGTTACCGCCGAATAAGGAATGGGTCGTACCCCATCCGGTAGCTGAAGCTCGCGGGCGAATAGCTGGGCGGCGCGAGCGCGGCGTGAGCGCGACAGCTTGTCGGCCTTCGTGAGCACGTAGGTGGTGGGCCGCTCGTTGGCCTGCAACCACTCGATCATCTGCTCATCGAGTCTCGTCGGGCCTTCGCGCCGGATATCGAGCAACTGTATCGCCACCGCCATCGGCTGCTTCGACCGCAGGTAGGTTTCGATCAGTGCCGCCCACTCGTGCTCGCGCACCTGTCGCGGTACTCGTGCGTAGCCGTATCCAGGCAGATCGACGAACCGACACCGCAGCCCGCCGCCCTCCACGCGATACCAGTGGATGGCGCGCGTGCGGCCGGGTGCTTTGCTCGTGCGCGCCAGTCGCTTCCGCCTGAGCAGCGAATTGATAAGGCTCGACTTGCCGACGTTGGATCGACCGAGAAATGCGATCTCCGGCAGCGAATCAGGCGGATAGTCGCCCGGACGCGATGTCGTGAACTCCGGCCGTACGTCCTGGATCTTCACGACGTGGTGTCCTCGTGACGCCGCTCAACGCGGCGAGCTCCGTAACCAGACCACGGCCTGCTAGTGGGTCAGCGGCGGTTCCAGAGCACCGCTTGGACGTGGATCTGCGGCTAGTCCGCCATCCTGCTCCTCGTCCGGCAGCGGTGTCAGCGGCGAGACCAGCGCGTGCTTCAGGACTTCGTCCATCGTCGAAACGAGGTGGATCGTGAGCTGCTCGCGAATCTCATCCGGAACGTCTTTGAGATCTTTCTCGTTTTCTGCCGGCAGTAGCACCGTGGTGATGTCGACGCGATGCGCGCCGAGCACCTTTTCCTTCACACCACCGATCGGCAACACGTTGCCACGCAAAGTGATCTCACCGGTCATGGCAAGGTCGTGCCGGATCGGTATCCCGGTGAGCGCTGAAACCATCGCCGTCGCCAGCGCGATGCCGGCGGAGGGGCCATCCTTGGGAATGGCTCCCTCGGGCACATGCACGTGGACGTCAAGCTTCGCATAGAAGTCGCGTGCCATGCCCAGGTGGCCGGTGCGCGAGCGAATATAGGACAGTGCCGTCTGGCCGGACTCCTGCATCACGTCGCCGAGTTGGCCGGTGAGCGCGAGCTTTCCCTTGCCAGGCATGAGCGAGACTTCGATGTCGAGCTTCTCGCCGCCGTGCTCTGTCCACGCGAGCCCGAAGGCGAGTCCGATGGCGGCTTGCTTCTCGCGCCGCTTGCGCTTGTAGCGCGGTACGCCGAGATACTCCTCGAGGCGTTCCTCGTCGACGAGGATCGTAGCGTCGTCGGGGATCGCCTCTGCCATCCGGCTACGAACCGGGAGCGATTGGGTGAGCGGGTCGCGAGCTTCGACGAAGATGTCGTCGGCCGTGAGCTCGGGCAAATCGTTGGGGTCCAGGGTGTCGGAAGAGCTTGCGTCCTCCGCCTGGGTTGTCTCCGGATCTGCCACGGCGGCGCCATCCGCCGAGCCATCGGCGTCGCCGCTGGCAGCGATCGGTTCGTCGGCAGCATCCTCGCCCGGCGGTACGCCGGTCGGATCCTCCGTCGCGTCCTCTAGTGCCGGCGGCTTCACCTCGAGCAGGCGCCGTGCGTCTTCCTCGGCGGCTAACGCGATCTCGGTATGGTGTTCTTTCACCAGGTCATGCGCGCCCTTGCGGCACACTTTGGCGAGCTCTCGCTCGAGCCGGCGGACTCCCGCCTCGCGCGTGTACTCGTCGATGAGCTTGTCGAGCGCCGCGTCGGTTAGCTCGAGTTGATCCGGTAGCAAGCCGTGAAATGCGATTTGCTTGCTGAGCAGGTGTCGCCGGGCTATCTGCAGTTTCTCCTGCTGTGTATAGCCGGACAGGTGGATGACCTCCATGCGGTCCTGCAGTGGGGCGGGTACGGTGTGCAGAACGTTGGCCGTGCAGATGAACATCACTCCCGACAGGTCGTACTCCGCGTCGAGGTAGTGGTCGACGAACGTGTGGTTCTGCTCCGGGTCCAGCACCTCCATCAACGCCGCCGACGGGTCGCCTCGAAAGTCCATGCTCATCTTGTCGATCTCGTCGAGCAGAAACACCGGGTTGAGCACCCCCGCCTGTTTCATACGCTGCATGATCTGCCCTGGAAACGCGCCGATATAGGTGCGCCGATGGCCGCGTATCTCGGCCTCGTCGCGAACACCACCGAGCGACTGACGCACGAAGTCTCGCGCCGTGGCCCGGGCGATCGACTTGGCGAGCGATGACTTGCCGGTGCCTGGCGGTCCGACGAAGCACAGGATCGAGCCGCGCGGGTTGTCAACCAGTTGGCGGACGGCGAGGAACTCGAGAATGCGTTCCTTGATGTCGTCAAGGCCGTAGTGATCTTGTTCCAGCACCTGGCCGGCGCGCTCCAGGTCACGGTTCTCCAGATTGCGCCGGAACCACGGCACCGAGACCAACCAATCGACGTAGTTGCGTGAGACCGTGGCTTCGGCCGACATGGGCGGCATGGCCTCGAGACGATCGAGCTCTTGGTCCACCTTTTCGCCGACCTCGGCAGGCAGGCGAGCCTCGATGATGCGTCGGCGGAGCTGATCGAGATCAGACTCGCGGTCGCCGCGGCCGAGCTCCTTCTGGATCGCCTTGATCTTCTCGTTGAGGTAGTACTCGCGCTGCGCCTGCTCCATTTGCTTCTTGACGCGGCCTTGAATCTCCCGGTCCATCTTCACCTTTTCCATCTCGGTGCTGATGTACTGGGTAAGCCTATCCAGGCGCGCCTCGACGTCGACGATCTCGAGAATCTCTTGCTTGGCCGGGACGTCGAGCGGCAAATGGGCGGCGATGGTATCGGCGAGACGACCGGGATGGTCTTTCTTTACCGCCGCCAGCACGGCTTCGTTCGGTAGATTGGACGACAGCTTCACGTACTTCTCGAACAGCCGGACCAGGCGTCGTGTCTTGCGCGACAGCAGCTCGTCGTCGTCGGTGTCTTCGATAGGCTTGACCACAACCTCGAGGAAGCTGGTCTCGTCGGTGGGCTCGATCACGCGCGCCCTCCGCACCCCTTCGACCAGAACTTTTACCGTGCCATCGGGTCGCTTCAGACTCTGCACGATGGTCGAGACTGTGCCCAGACTGTAGATGTCGCCGGTGCCGGGATCCTCTGCCTCGGCGTCCTTCTGCGCCGATAGAAACAGGCGCTTGCCGGTTTCCATGGCGCGCTCGAGCGCGTTCACTGAGCGCGAGCGGCCGACAACGAACGGCATCATCATTCCGGGAAAGATGACGACATCCCTCAGCGGTAAGAGGGGCAAGGTCTGGTAGTCGCTGGTCGGTTGTTTTGCCATAGGATGTGGGAGGTTTCTGGTGGTGCTCGACAGGATGTCGAGCTCATGCGCCTGCGAAACCGTGGCCGAGGGCCGAGCTACGGTAGAAAGTTCCAATCGGCGCCGCCGCAGCGAGTGGCTGCGCTGTTTCCCCCTACAGCGTAGAGGTTACACGGTGGCGAGAGACGGCCGCAAATCGCAAGTGGGCCTGACCAGCGTCAGCGGCTGTCGAGGCGAACGTAGGTCGCACTTTGGGACGCAGCGTCGCGGCGGCGGTTATGTCAGTCGGTGCTTGCCGAGAAGAACCTCAGCCGGCTTTCTTTATCACCGCTAGCGGGTCGATCTTGTTCTCCACGACCTCGCGTGAGATCACGCACTCCTCGACACCGATCTCGCTTGGCAGCTTGTACATGATCTCGAGCATGAAATCTTCCATGATGGCGCGCAGGCCGCGCGCGCCGATACCGCGCTCGATCGCCGCTTCGGCAATCGCCACCAACGAATCGTCGGTGAACGTCAGGTTCACGCCCTCACAATCGAAGAGCTTCTGGTATTGCTTCAGAAGCGCGTTCTTCGGCTCGGTCAGGATGGTTACGAGATCTTCGCAGTTCAGCGGGTTCAGGTGGCCTACCACCGGCAGGCGGCCGACAAACTCGGGGATTAACCCATAGCGAATCAGGTCGGTTGGCTGCACCTGGGCGAAGAGGTTCTCTTCTGTGGCCACGTATTGCTGCACGTCGGCGGTGAAGCCCAGTCCCTGCTGCCCGAGGCGCCGCCCGATGATGCGGTCGAGGCCGACGAATGCGCCACCTACGATGAACAGTACGTTGGTGGTATCGATCTGGAAGAACTCCTGGTGTGGGTGCTTGCGCCCACCCTGCGGGGGCACGTTCGCCTGCACGCCCTCGAGGATCTTCAGCAACGCCTGCTGTACGCCCTCGCCCGAGACATCGCGTGTGATCGAGGGGTTCTCGTCCTTACGAGCTATCTTGTCGATCTCATCGATGTAGATGATGCCCCGTTCGGTCTTCTCCTTGTCGTAGCCTGACGCCTGGAAAAGCTTGAGGACGATGTTCTCGACGTCTTCGCCGACGTATCCCGCTTCGGTGAGCGTAGTGGCGTCGGCGATCGTGAAAGGTACCTGGAGCACGCGAGCGAGCGTCTGCGCGAGCAGGGTCTTGCCGGTTCCAGTGGGTCCCATCAGCAGGATGTTGCTCTTCGAGAGCTCGACATCGTCGTTGGTCTGCCGCTCGAGCAGGTCGTTGCGCCGATAGTGGTTGTACACAGCGACGGCGAGCTTCTTCTTGGCCGCGCCCTGTCCGACAACGTATTGGTCGAGGAACTCCTTGATCTCTGTCGGCTTGGGCAGCTCGACGAGCTCACTGCGCTCCTCGAGGTCGCGCTCCTCGGCGATGATGTCCGTGCAGATCTCGATGCACTCATCGCAGATGTACACGTTGGGGCCGGCAATCAGCTTGCGTACTTCGCTCTGGCTCTTGCTACAGAACGAGCAGCGCAGCGATGAGTTTCCCGAGCTAGATCGGCTCATGTTCGATTTCCTGGAAACCGGAGGTGTGCTCGCCCCATCGAGCGCACGTGGGTAGGCGGGCTAGCTCGCGTCGCGCGAGGCAATGACCTTGTCTAGCAAACCATACTCGACGGATTCGGACGCTGTCAGAACAAAGTCCCGGTCAGCGTCCGATGCGATCTTCTCTACAGACTGACCGGTCCATTTCGAAAGCATATGGTTGAGCTGCTCGCGCAGCCGCACGATCTCGCGCGCTTGGATCTGAATATCGGCGGCGGTTCCCTGCATGCCGCCCGAGGGTTGATGGATCATGATGCGCGCGTTCGGAAGCGCGAAGCGCTTCCCGGGAGCGCCGGCTGCCAGCAGAATCGCGCCCATACTCATCGCCTGACCGATACAGATCGTCGACACGTCCGGCCGAATGAACTGCATGGTATCGAGCACCGCGAGTCCGTCGGTGACCGATCCGCCGGGGCTGTTGATGTAGAGCGATATGTCACGCTCCGGACCTTCCGCCTCGAGGTACAGCAACTGGGCGATCACCAGGTTGGCGATCACGTCGTCGATCGGAGAACCGATAAAGATGATGTGATCTTTGAGCAGCCGCGAGTAAATGTCGTATGCGCGCTCGCCCCGAGCAGTCTGTTCTACGACCATGGGGACGAGCGTCATCGCGGGCTCCGAGCTGGGCTGGCGGCGAGCAGTATTATGCCGCGTCGAATCGTCACTCTCAGCGAAAACAAGCAGCGGCGTCAACTGGTACCGACGACTCACTAAGCCCCGGTACCACTGGCATTTTCGCCACCATCGTCGATGATCGTAGCACGGTCATGAAGGTGATCCAAAGCCAAACGTCGGCGCATGGTCGTGCGCAATCCTTCGAAGGCCCCCTCTTTCCGCATCTGCTGGACCACGGACGGAAGAGGCCGCTTGTTTCCTCCCTCGCTCTGGGCGAGTTGGGAGCGGATTTCGGCCGTAACCAGCGTGTCATCCACCACCACCTGCTCGTCGTCCGCAATCCGGTCGAGCAACAACTCCTCGGCGATTCCATCGCTGGCGCGCGTCTGGTTCTCGGCTCGAAACTCGGCCCAGTTGACCGCCTCGCGAGGATCGACACCTTGCTGCGCCAGCTCGGAGGCAAACCGCTGTGACATTTCGTCAAGGCGGCGCTCGATGAGAGATCGAGGCACCACCACCGGGTTCTTCGTGCGCAGTTGGTCGAGCAACTGTTGTTCGACCTTGCGCTTCGCCTTTACCTCGAGTGACTGCTTCAAGTCCTCCCCAACCTTGACGCGCAGCGCCGAGAGGTCGTCAAAGCCGAGATCCTTGGCGAAGTCGTCGTCGATCGTCGGCAGCTGCCGGCACTTGATCTCGGTAACCTGTACGCGACATCGGACTTCCTTGCCGGCGAGCAGTGAATTCGGATAAGTGTCAGCCAGCTCGGTTACGAACGTTCGCTCCTCGCCGACGGTCAAGCCGTCGAGCTGGGCGTTGAGCCCGGGGATCGCCTGCTCGTGTCCGACGTGGACGTAGCGGTTCTCCTCCAGAAGTTTCCGCCCTTTGCCGTCCTTGGCGAACAGCGCGATGTCGCACCGAGCGTAGTTCTCGGCGGAGATGCCCTCGCCATCGCTGGCAGGTGCGAGGCTGGCAGCACGCTCGCGCAGCTTCGCCAGAGCCTCGTCGATCATCTCGTCGGTGAGCTCCGGTCGCGGCCGGGTGGCACTCAGTTCGGTGTCGGCGATGATTACTTCCGGCGCCGTATCGAAGTGCACCGTAAAGGTCAGCGCCTCGCCGGCACGGAATTCGACCTCGTCGAGTGCCGGCGAATCGAGCGGCAGGAGATCGCGTGCTTCCAACTCGGCGCGAACGAATTCGGGAATGGCGTCGTCCAGCACGCGCTGCCTAATCTGGTCTCCGAACTGCTGGGCAACCATGGACAACGGAGCCTTGCCCCGGCGAAATCCCGCGATTCGCGCGTGCTCGCGAAAGCCCTGCGTCGCGGCATCTAGCCGCTGGCGCATTATCTCGGCCGGAACCACAAGCCGGAGAGTATGTTGGACGCCATCATGGGAGTATTCGGCTTCATGATCGATCGGTGCAGTCATTCTTATTACTTCCGCGGCAGTGTCGAGTGTGCATGGGGGAAGGACGTATCGCGCGGTCGTGTTACCTACCAGGCGAACAGCGATGTTGCCGGAGAACATGCGAAAGGGGGGACTCGAACCCCCACGGGCGTTAGCCCACTGGCTCCTAAGGCCAGCGCGTCTGCCAATTCCGCCACTTTCGCGCGGCGTTTACCCGCCGCCGGCCGTCACGTGCCGCACGGGCGAGTGACGGAAACCGGCAGGCGATCGACAAGCCCTTCATGAACCTGTCGAGAGAGGTGAGCCGCCTAGGAATCGAACCTAGAACCTACGGATTAAGAGTCCGTTGCTCTGCCAGTTGAGCTAGCGGCCCGACAAACTAGACAACACCTTATAGTTCAGTGACTTACAGGTGATTCATGAGGAGCTCCTGAGTCGGGCTATTCGGCTAGAACCGCCAAGTTGTCCCTTTTTTGTCCCCGTCACGTCGCCCGAGCCTCCCAAGTGCGTTCCTTAGATCAGCCTCGTCGACGATATCGTATCGATCGAACACCGACCGGGTCTTGTGGCCGGTGATCATCATCGCGGTCTTCTCGGGGACGCCGGCGCGGACCAGGTTACGAACCGCCGTCCGGCGAAAGTCATGGGGGAGTTTTCCCAGACAACCGGCAGCTTTGCAAGCCGACACCCACGCCCTACGGAAGTCCTTGATCAGACTCCCGTCTCGATGAAACACGTAGGGGCTGATCACGCCTTCGGCGGCCAGGCGCTCGCGCTCCCGCCACTGCCGTTCGATGACCTCTACCAGCTCCGGCAGCAGATCGTAGGGCAGGGTGCGGCCCTCGGCGTTCTTCGTCGTGCCAGGTTCAAGGCGAATTGTGCGAGCCTTGCGGTCCACCTGCGGCCATTGAAGCGGGAGAATCTCCGAGCGGGTGCGCCAGCCGGTGAGGTACGCAAACGTCACGACGCCCCGAATCTCGGCAGGGAGGGCGGCGCGGAGCGTCTCGAACTGATCGCGCGCGAAGAATCCCTGACGGATGTTGTCCTCATTCAACATGGGGATGTGGGGACTGTGCAGGAGCTTGCGCGCCTGGACCGCCAGCCGGAACGCGCGCTTCACGATCGCGAGCTCACGATTGACTGTGGCGTTGGCCGCGCCCTCACCTTGGCGGTGCGAAGTGTACGCGCGAACGTCGGCCGTCGTGATCGTTGCCATCCGGCGACCGCCGAAGAATGGTTCGAGGTGTAGCCGGACGCGGTGCTCGACGTCCCGCAGCGATCGCTTGCCGTTGACCCGGTAGTCGGTGACCACGTCGGCCGCGGCCTCATCGAAGCGGAGTCGGCCGACCTTCGAAGTGACCGGAATCCCTCGAGCTATGTCGCCCTCCCGGATTCGTAGTAGTCGCTCGGCGTCGCTCTTCCGGGTGCTGCCCGAGCTCTCCTCGTATCGCCGCCCGGCGCGGTAGTAGCGCAGCCACCAAATGTTGCCGCGTTTGCGTAGCTGCCCCATCAGTCTTCCTCCTCGTCCATCGCTGCCTTGAGCTCTTTCGCCAGTTCCCGCCAGATGGCGGCCCGCTCCCTGTCGCCCGGGTCTCCACGCTCCTCGACGCGGCGCTCGAGCTCGTCGTCCCAGGATCGATCCCAGAGGCGCAGGGCAACCCGATCCCACTCCGCCTTCACTCGCTCGATCTCGGCGCGCAGCTCGCCCAGCAGCTCCCGGCGCACGTGGCCGCGGTACGTTCGCACGGTGGGGGCCGAAGCTTCGGGGCCAGCCTTTTGCGCGACTCGGGCGTCCCTCTCCTCCGTGAACGAGCGTTCCCAGAGGCCACGAGCCATTACGGCAACGTCGTAGCGGGACACGCCAAGCCGACTGGCGGCCTCCTGCTCCGCGTCGTCGCCCGGTCCGTCGGGGTCCTCGCCGGGCAACTGCTCCGTACTGTTCTCGGCGACCCTCTCCAGATCTGGCGCCGGCCCAATCATCTCTTGAACGATCAAATCCAACCCCACCACGCCGGATTGATTAAGCCGCCATCCGCTCGTGACCAAAGCGTCGATCACTCGCCACAGCCGGGAGTCTCTGAAAGCCCGCAACTGATCCCGCCAGTACTTGGGATCGTCTTTCGCCTGCGGAAGTCCCGCCCTCGCCCTGCCGGGCTCCTCACCGGGCGAGAGCGTCCGTAGCCGTTCGGCAAGGAACGCCTGTTCGGCCGGGCGAACGAAGCCCCCTCGGTCGGCTATCACCTCCTGGAGGGCCTCGGGCCACTCGGCCAGCGCTCGGTACTCGATCTGTGCCGGCTCGCCTAGCAGCTCCGAGAAAGGACAGCCCAAAACATCGGCGATCGCCTCCAGAGTCTGCACGCTCGGTGAGCCGCCTTCGCCCGGGTTCTCAAGCCGCGCGACTGTGCTCACAGAAACCTGCGCGGCTTTCGCCGTTTGCCGCATGGACCAGCCGCGCCGTTCGCGGGCCTCCCTTAGCGCTGCGGCGATAGCCTGGAGCCTCTTCGTAGGCATTTGTTCCATTCTCGCGACACCTGTATCTGAATTTAGAACGATCTATATGCTTGCACATATAGGCGCAGAACCGTTACCTTGTTGCACCGTCCCACGCTAACGATTTGGTGTCTCGTATGCAAGTCGTTCTCCATAAGAAGACGTTCGACGAAAGAGCCGCAGCCGTAATCGCCTGCGCCGCGGCGCGTCAACGACTGCAGGCGTCCCCAGCTGTGGCGCGGGCGCTTCGGGAGCGGTCGGGGCTGACTCAGCGCGAAGTCGCGGATGCTCTCCGGGTATCCGTGGCCTCCGTATCACGCTGGGAGACCGGCAAACGTGTCCCTCGGGGCCGCCTCGCGGCGAAGTACTTCGAGCTCCTACGTCGTGCCAATGGAGCGGCGCCGTGAGCAAGCCGCGCCAGATTCCGAGGCTCTTGTCACTGCGGGCCGCCGCCGAGCTGACGACGATTCCGCGCAGCACTCTCTACACGTTGGTGGCGCGTGGTGAGCTCCCCGTCGTTCGGGTGACAGACCGGGCAATCAGGATCCACGAGGATGACCTTGTGCGTTGGATCGAGGCGCGCCGGGAGCGCGCGACATGAGCGAGCGGGACGGCGGCCCGAAGATTGACGGCGTCGTCGCGGAACGGCCCCATAGCATGACCGCGAAGACTCCCACGCTCTCGGATGTCCTCTCCGAGTTCCGCAGCGCGATGCGGGAAGCGGGTGTCGCCCCGTCGGACGATATCTGCGCAGACGGCCAACTCCGGCGGTTTCACGTGGAGGGCGATAAGCCCCGAAGCCGAAACGGCTGGTACGTCTTGCACGCCGACGACCCACCGGCAGGGGCCTGCGGAAGCTGGCGCACCGGTGTCTCGCAGACGTGGTGTCTCCAGGCAGGAGGCGCCATGAGCGCGGCCGAGCACGAGCAGTTCCGTCGGAAAGCTGAGAGGAGCAAGCGCCTGCTGCGGAAGCAGGAAGAGCAACGACACACCGAGGCTCGAGAGCGAGCGGCGTACGTGTGGGGAAACGCGTCCCCGGCCGCATCAGAGCACCCCTACCTACAAGCAAAATCGATCCAGGCCCACGGCATCTGGCAGGATCGTGGCCAACTCTTGATCCCCGTATACGGCACCGACGGGATCCGACGTGGACTTCAGTACATCAGCGAAGACGGTGACAAGTTGTTCCAGACCGGAACAGAGGTGAAGCGAGGCTACTACCCGATCGGTGAACCTAGCGGCACGTTGATCATCTGCGAAGGATACGCCACAGGAGCCACCATCCATGAGGCTACGAGGCACGCCGTAGCCGTCGCATTCAATTGCTGGAACCTCAAGCCCGTGGCGCAGGCGCTTCAGCGGAAGCTCGGTGGCGAGATACAGATCATCATCGCGGCGGACGATGACCAGGATACACAAGGCAATCCCGGAGTCGCCTCTGCCACCGGTGCGGCGCGAACAATCAAAGGGCTCTTGGCTGTCCCCACGTTCGCTGCGGGTGAAACCGGCTCGGACTTCAACGACCTGGCCAATCTACGTGGGCTAGAGGCGGTAGTGGCAGACATCGAGGCCGCCGTGTCCCCGGAGAGCGCCGTCGCGCCCATCACCAGCCAGCCGAAAAAGGACCGCGTGCCCGAGTGGCCGGAGCCGCTGGAACCAGAAGCACTTTACGGACTTGCCGGTGAATTCGTAAGGACTGTCGAGCCGCACAGTGAGGCTGATCCGGCCGCCCTGCTGACGGGCTTTCTCGCGATGGCGGGTAACGCGATCGGCTGTGGACCTCATCTCCGTGTGGAGGCGGATGAGCACCCGGGGCGCCTCTTCGTCGTATGGGTCGGAGAGACTGCCGGAGGTCGTAAGGGGACAGCGCAGGGCCGTACCAGCAACGCTGTCGTACTGGCAGACGAGGCCTGGGGTCAGCGGGTGCAGTCCGGGCTATCGAGCGGTGAGGGGCTGATCCACGCAGTCCGCGATCCCGTAATCGGGGGCGAGAGAGACAAACTTAAGGTCAATGACCCAGGCGTGATCGACAAACGCCTCATGGTGGTCGAGGCCGAGTTCGCCTCAACACTGCGCATCCTGCGGCGCGAGGGCAACACTCTTTCACCGACGTTGCGTAACGCCTGGGACTTCGGTGACCTCCAAACACTGACGAAAGGAAGTCCCACTCGAGCGACAGGGGCGCACGTATCGATCATCGGTCACATCACGGCCGAGGAGTTGCGCCACTACCTGACGGCGACCGAGGCCGGCAACGGGTTCGCTAACCGATTTCTCTGGATCTGCGTTCGCCGATCGAAAGCCCTTCCCTTCGGCGGCGACTTGGACCCGGCGGGATTGGAGAACGTGACAAAGCAGCTGCGGGCGGCGATCGAGTGGGCATCGAGCACGACTGTGCTCACTTGGGCAGATGAGACGCGCCCGATATGGGCCAGCGTTTATCCGTCCTTGAGTGAAGGGCGGCCTGGGCTGCTCGGAGCTGTCACGTCGCGAGCGGAAGCGCAGACCGTGCGACTCGCGACCTTATACGCGTCACTGGACCGTAGCAGCAGAATTATGCCGGAGCACCTGTATGCCGCGCTCGCTGTCTGGGATTACGCGTTGGCGTCAGCAAAATGCATCTTCGGTGAGGACCTGGGGAACCCGCTCGCAGATCAGATCCTGAGCGCTCTTCATGGCTGTCCTGATGGCATGACGCGGACTGGGCTCCGGAATCACTTCGACCGCCACAAGTCTTCGGCTCAGATCGGCGCAGCACTGAAGTTGCTGTCGGCGAAGGGGCTCGTCGTGAAGTCGAAGGTCAACACCAATGGCCGCCCGGCAGAGTGCTGGAGGCTAGTCCGATCAATTACAGCGCATATGGCGCTTACCGCGCATATGGCGCAAACGCGCAACACCAGACAGTAAATCGTAGCGAGCCACATGCTTCGCCTGGCGTTGTCTTCACTTTTCCTTTTCCAAAGGGAGAGATATGTCGTTCCTGCAGTTGGCTAAAGCCATGAGCGGTAGCGCGGAAAGCGCTATAAGCGCGGTAACTCCAATAGACCCTGCGCGCCGTCAACCGTTGGCAGTCGATGAAGAACTCGCGCTACGCCTGGGGCTCGAGGGAAGTTGCCGCGAGTTCCTACAAGCCGTTGATCTGGTGGCGGAGCTGGGGGCGATCTGCCCGGGGAATACCTCGCGGCGGTGGAAGAGTTGTGGAAGCTGCAAAAGCCGGGCGAAGCCTTCGAAGGTGGCTCGTTCCTGGGCCGTGCGCATACCGAAGAAATTCTCGGGGTTGAGAAGCTACTCGGGCACGCGGAGTTCGGCCTTCTGTGCTTGTATTTGTGGCTTCGTCATATCTCGGTCCGTCTCGCTCCGCCTCATCTCGTGTACTCGTGCGATTTGGCAACAGGCGACGAGGGAATTTGGGAAGTTGACCAAGCAGCGAAGGACGCAGTGGATTCCAATGAGCAAACCTGAGAAGCGACCAGCCGTTCTTGGAGCCGAGCTCGCAGCGCTCACTGAGATCACACCCGAGGCTCTTGTGCCGCGCACCGGGGACGACGAACTGGCGAGTTTCATGCTCGCCTTGGCCGTGTTCTTTAGTGACTTGAAAGGCCTGTTGTTGCTTCAGGAAATGCTCGAACAGGCACCTCCCGACGAGGGCGTATCGCCAGCAAGCGGAGAGTGGAGAGGTCTAGTGATTCAGCTGCAGAAGCTGATGTACGGAGCGCTTAGAGAGCTATTCGACTTGATGAAGAAACATGATCACCTCACAGACGATCGCGAGCTGATGCGCCTGTTCAAGAAGAAACCAGCCAGCGCCAAGAGGCGCTGGACTCAACTAGTGGCCGTCTCGCGAGGGCGCGGCGACGACAGCGGAAACAGGTTCATCAAAGTCTTGATCAAGATCCGGAACAACCTGGCGTTCCACTACGGCCAGTCCAAACAACTGGTCGCCGGATTCCGACGGCATTTCTACGAGCTACCGAGCTCGGAGGACAACCGCTTTGCCTACGCCTCCCTGGGGAGCACCTTGGGGGCGACTCGCTTCTATTACGCTGACGCAGCAGTACAGAAAGCAATGCAGATCCTGAGCGGCGAGAAAGGGACTGGCCTAGACGCGAACACGAGGAGAGAGCTGCGCCGCGTTCTCGACGCGGTTGGCAACCTGCTCGACGCCTACGTGAAGCGTGCGTTCAGGGCCGGGTAGCGCCGTCCAGCAGTGGTGGATTCGGCTGCTCCCTATCGGCACTCTCGCCCGGCTCCATTCGATCGATCTGGTACGCGCGTGCTGTCCCCAAATTGTCCCTTTTCTGTCCCTGAACCGAGCTGTCTGCTCGGAATCCTCGTAATCATCGTAACGTCCGTAAGTCGTTTATTTCCGAGGAGAGCGGCGGAATACGCCGGATTGGCGGCGTCTCGAAAAAGCGTTCGAAACGGTTTAAGAGGCCGTTGCTCTGCCAGTTGAGCTAGCGGCCCAAGAAACCAGGCTCAGATTACCAAAATGAGCAAAACAGATGCGCCCGGCAGGATTTGAACCTGCGACTTTCAGATCCGGAATCTGACGCTCTATCCGTGCTGAGCTACGGGCGCGCATGGGGTGAGCGAGGGGACTTGAACCCCCAACCTCTCGGGCCACAGCCGAGTGCTCTGCCCGTTGAGCTACGCTCACCACCCAGTATTTCCTGAGCCGATTGTTCATCAAACCTCGAACCCAGGACACTGAACCCGTCATCGTACGCTCGGGCTCAGGACGCGTCAATCGAGTCTCTCGCACGCTATAATCGCGAGCATTCGCATCCCGATACGGTGCTCTGCGCGCTCCGCGTCCGCGCCGCAACTCTCGTTTCATCCATGCCACGGAAACTCTCGCGCCCGTTTGCGCTCCGGCTTCTGCTCGGTGCGTTTCTATCGGCCAGTCCCGCAGCCGCGCCAGCGGCGACGACGCCAGGCGTGCAGATGGGATCGGCCGGTGAGGCGACGGTCGCTGTGGCGCTCGAACGCCGCCGCCTTCTACGGGCCGACGAGCACGCCGCGCAGCGTGAAGACCGCCGGCTCGATGCCGGCCGCGTCATCGCCGTCGCTGATCTGCGGCGGCTCAGCCCCGAGCCGGGGGAGCTGCTGTCGGTTACCGAGAAGCGATTTCGAGCCCTCGAGTTCGACATTGAAACCCCCGTCGGCGTCACGGCCAAGAAGCTGAAGACAACCTTCGTCGCGCGCGGAGTCGCGTTCGATTCAACCTCTGGTCTGCTGGCGATCGCGGCAGTGTCGCGCGTATTGCTCTTCGAGGTGTCCAAGACGCGCAACAACCTCATCGAGCTAACCGCTCCCGGCCAATTGGCCGAGTCCTTCGGCTTTGTCAACGATGTGCTGTTCGATGGGCGAGGAAGCTTGATCATTGCGGATCAAGGCGCTGTAGTCGGCGGCCAGACGTTGGCCGACGGACGTGTCTGGCGGTATGACCTCGAAAGCGGCGAGTTCTCACAGCTTGCGCCGCGCAAGGAGCTGTTCAACCCGAAACTGCTTGCACGGGACTCCTCCGGCAACGTGTACTTCGTCGACGGCGAAGCCGGTCCGCTGATCAGCACGCTGTTCACGGATCGCTGGGACGGCATCTGGCGCATCACTGGCAAGAACCTCACCAAGGCGAAGCTGGTGTGGAAGCAGGCAGGAATTCAGGCGACTGCCTTCGATATCGACGCCGCCGGACGCTACTGGCTTGCCAACCTGGCGGAGTTGGTCCTCGTCGTTGGCGGCGAATTGAGGCTGCCTTGTCCCTTCCCGTTGCCGTTTG
This sequence comes from Acidobacteriota bacterium, assembly GCA_965205505.1. Classification (GTDB taxonomy): domain Bacteria; phylum Acidobacteriota; class UBA890; order UBA890; family WLXD01; genus DASCOT01. Next base: position 12,834 of record CBDBHB010000007.1, on the reverse strand, counting down.
TCTTCGTTACTGGCCTGGTGGCTGACAAGAACGGTACCGCATTCGTGCTCGACGGGGCCGACGTCAGGACGAAGCGCCGCTGGCTGTACGGTATCGACATCGCCTGTACGACGAGCGAGATTCTCTCTGGCAGCAAACTGCAAGGCGCGCGCGGCCTGGCCAGCGTCGAGGCCGCCGGCAGCTAGACGCTCTGCTAGCACCGATTGCCGGGGGCAAGCTCAGTGGTTGTGCGCCGCTATGCGAGCCGAGTGGAACCCGCTCTACCGAAGTAGGCGATAGCTTCCCAAGGCGCCGTTGTGTCTCGGGGCGAGTCAATGCATTGACGGCTTGAACAAAGGGAAACTCAAGATTGGATACCTCGATCCGCGTCGCCTTGTTGTCTCCATTCCACGGAGGCAGCCATGCGTCATGGGCCGAAGGGCTGGCCGAGCACAGCGGGCTCGACCTCGAGCTGCTCACGCTTTCCGGCCGCTTTTGGAAGTGGCGCATGCGTGGGGCGGCGATCACCCTGGCGCGGCAATATGTGGATCTCCAGCCGGTCGACGTGATTCTGGCCACCGACATGCTCGACGTGACGACGTTTCTGGCATTGATTCGCTGGCACAAGCCGCCGGTGCCACTCGTCTTGTACATGCACGAGAACCAGCTCACCTACCCACTCCCGGACGACGTTCGCGAACGACGGCGACAGCACCAGCGTGGACCGGGGAACGAGCACTTCGGCTTTGTGAACCTCGTATCGATGCTGGCTGCCGACCGCGTCGTGTTCAACTCGGCGTTCCATCGTGATGAGCTACTCGCGAGGCTTCCTCGGTTCCTCGAGGCGATGCCCGACGAGCGCGAGCTCGACTGTGTGCAGCAAGTGCGCGATCGGAGCGAGGTGGTATATCCCGGCATTCGAGTCGATGATCTCCGCACCGCCGCCGGCGGGCACACCGAGCGTCACGCAGAGGGGTGCGATGAGCCGCCCCTGGTGCTGTGGAATCACCGGTGGGAGTACGACAAGAACCCCGACGCGTTCTTCGCTGCGTTGCGCAACGTGGCGGCGCAGGAGGTGCCCTTTCGGGTGGCACTCTGCGGGGAATGTCCTGGTGGCGTGCCAAGCGTCTTCGAGACGGGCATGCGCGAGCTCGGCAACCGGGTGGTCCACTCCGGCTTCCTCCCACGTCGCGAATATGCTGCCCTGCTTCGTAGGGCGACGGTAGTGGTATCGACGACCCGGCACGAGTTCTACGGCATCAGCGTGCTGGAGGCGGTTGCCGCCGGGGCGATTCCCCTCGTGCCGCGGCGACTCAGTTATCCGGAGGTTCTACCGGAGCGGACGCACTCGCTGTGCCTGTACGTCGGCAGCGACGAGCTGGAACGCAAGCTCGTGAGTGTGCTGCGGGATCCGGCGCGTTGGCGAGCCGGAACGGATGGTCTGGCCGCCGAGGTAGCGCGGCGCCACGGCTGGGATCACCTGGCATCGTCCTACGACGCGTTGTTTCGTCGAGTCGCTGCGCCCGGAAACTAGATGAGATGAGAAGGCCAACCTCCTGAACGCAGTAGCCTGACGGCTCTGCAAACGTTTCTTCAAACGTAACGGGCTCGAAGCCCAAGGAGGTTGGCCGATGACAAGTGTAACGATTGGACTGGACGTAAGCGACCGGTACAGCCGTATGTGCGTGCTCGACAGTAAGGGCAGGGTGATGGAGGAAGGGCGGGTGAGGACGAGCCCGGAGGGGCTGGCGAGGCGGTTCGGGTGCGAGGAGCCCGCTCGAGTAGTGCTGGAGGTTGGAACGCACTCGCCGTGGATGAGTGAGCAGTTGAAGCAACTGGGTCATGAGGTGCTGGTGGCTAACCCGAGGCGGCTGAAGCTGATCTATGGCGAGCACGACAAGACCGACCGGTTGGATGCCGAGCACCTGGCACGAGTGGGCAGAATGGACCCAAAGCTGCTTAAGACGGTGCAGCATCGAGGCAGACAAGCGCGAGCGGATCTAGCCGTGATTCGGAGCCGAGATGCTCTGGTAAAGAGCCGCACGCAGTTGGTGAGCCATGTGCGTGGTGCGGTCAAGTCGGCCGGTTGTCGTATTCCCAGGTGCTCGACGCCGGCGTTCGCGCGCACCGCGCCAGAGCACATACCGGAGCGGCTCAAGGGAGCGCTCGAGCCGGTGCTTGAAACGATCGCCATGCTGACGGGCAACATCCAGCAATACGAGCGTCAGATCGTGCAGCTGTGCCAGGGGCGATACCCGGAGACACAGCAGCTCCAGCAAGTGGCCGGGGTCGGAGCTCTGACCGCACTGGCGTATGTGCTGACGCTCGAGGAGCCGGAGCGGTTCAATACCTCCAGAGCCGTGGGCCCGTACCTGGGACTGAGACCGAAGAAACGGCAGTCGGGGGACAAGGACCCTGCGCTACGAATAACCAAGGCGGGCGACAAAATGCTCCGACGCCTGTTGGTGGGCTCGGCGCATTACATCCTGGGCCCCTTCGGGCCCGATACTGAGCTCAGACGCTGGGGGCTCAAGCTGGCCGGACGCGGTGGTCCTCATGGCAACAAAAAGGCAGCAGTTGCTGTCGCCCGTAAGCTCGCCGTTGTGCTGCACCGACTGTGGCTGAGTGGAGACGAGTACGAACCGTTGCGCGCACCTGTAGAGGTTTCAGCAGCATGAACTAACCCGCAACCAGGAGGTCGGTAGGGCGACGCGACCCAACGGTTATCGATCTGACCGCCCGGTCCGGGCGACTGCGAAGGTCACTACGAGCTTCGAGCTCGGCAGCTAGATTGCAGCGCCTCGAATCGGGACGGACCCCAGAATGCACCGGACGACCTGAATCCTCGTCCACCAGAGTGCGAATAGGAGCATGGCGTGCAGATCGATTCTTCGCTGGCCACCACATTGCCCTTGACCGAACTAGGCCTTCTCATAGAAGTGGCCTGTAGCAGATGATCGTTGCCTATCGCAGATGGGATTTGCGGGTGAGATCAAGGCGCGGCGAGGAAGGCGATGCAGAGGGCATCGTCGACGAGGCGCAACGCCGATATCGCCCGCAACTGCCCATCTGTCCGGAGGATGGCGGCGAAATCGGCCCGTCTGCGGCGTTGCTCCTCCTCCAAGATGGGCAAACATCGTCTCGTCGTCGCGCCTGGCATCCGGACCCATTTCGCCACCACGATACGCAACGATCATCTGTTACAGACCACTAGTGGCCTATTTCCGTCGGCTCGGAACTGGAACCTGAAGAACTTGGCCGGGGTAGATGCGCGTCGACTGCAGCGCGTTGTTGGACTGGATACGGTCGGTCGTTGTGCCGTGGTTCTGCGCGATTCTCCAGAGCGTGTCACTACGACTCACTCTGTAGGCCACGACATCGGTGAATCCGGTGCCGGAACGCGGACTCGACCGGCCGACAAGTTGCCGCACATACTCGGCATACTGGCGTGGGAACAGCGCCACGTGGTAGTGCGGCGGGTGTTTCTCGGCCGCGGCCTCGAGCACGCCGCGCTCTTCGAGCGACAGCAGGATTCTCTCGAGCCAGCTACGACACGACGGCTTGTTGTGCCGCCGCAGGTCGATTGCCATCCCGGTCGGGTGTACCGACCGGGGCGATGCGTTGCGCGGCTGACCGGTTTGCGGGCGCGTCAGGCTGGTGACCACCAGTTGCTCGCCGCAGGCGGCGCGAAACTGCGCCGCCAACCGCTCGGTGAAGAGCTTTACCTCCGGCCGCGCGTAGGGGTATGAGAGATCCTTGAGGGTGTAGTCGCGATTGCCGCGCAGCTGCACCAGCAAGCCGGCGCTTACGAACCGGGAAACGTGCGTTCCGTCGCGCATGAACGTGAAGTCGTGCACGCTAGCCTGGTGGTTCTGGCGGTCCATCGAGCTGCGGCTGCCACGGAGGCTCTGCGCGTCCGCCGCGCTTGCAGACAGTGCCAGCCCGACAAGAGCAGCAAGAAGATATGAGACTGTCTTTTGAATCGTCAAAATATTGTTGAGTCGTGAAAACACGTTAAACCAAGGCCAACAATTGTTGAAGATGCTATAAGCTATCATTAGCTAGTTTCACCTAACAAGAGTTTGTTGAACACGTTTATTGACCGCGAAGAATCGCCATGCGCTAGCTGATGATTCGGATTGGGCCCGGCGTGTGCCACTATGATTTGTGCATGGCCGAAACAGCAGAACCCCGAAGTGGCCTGGTAGGGCAAGGACGTGGCCAACAGCGGCCAGCAGTGCGCAGCAATGCGCCTGCGGCGCAGTCAATGGCTGGCAAGGTCCTGGGCGCGGTCCGCGCCAGACATTCCGAGGCGGTGGAATTTCTTCGGAAGCTCGTTTTCGCCGAGACCCCGACGCTCGAGCCGCATACACAGACCGTGGCGCTCCAGCAGCTCACCGAGGGGCTGGCGGCGGCCGGTCTCCGGTGTCGGCGACATTCGGGCTACACCAGCGGCGGCATGCTGTTGGCTAGCTGGCCACGCCAGCGGCGTTCGTCGCTGCAGTTGCTGATCGGCCACTGCGACACTGTTTGGCCGCTCGGCACACTCGAGACCATGCCGGTCGAGATAGAGGGATCGCGCATGCGGGGCCCCGGCGTGTATGACATGAAATGCGGTGTAACGCAGACGGTGTATGCGTTGCACGTGTTGCGGGACCTCGGCTTGGAGCCCGAGGTCAAGCCGGTGGTGTTCATCAACTCCGACGAAGAGATCGGTAGCCACGATTCCGAGAAGTACATTCGGTGGCTCGCCGGCTGTGTCGACCGAGCCTACGTCATGGAGCCGTCGCTGACGTCGGCAGGCTGGCTGAAAACGGCCCGCAAGGGGGTGCGGCAGTATCGAGTCAAAGTAACTGGCCGGGCGGCTCACGCCGGGTTGAATCCTGAGGAGGGAGTGAGCGCCATCTTGGAGATGTCGCGTCTGGTGGAAGAGCTGTTCGCGCTCAACGACGCCCAGCGCGGTATCAGCGTAAACGTCGGGATCATCGGTGGCGGAACGCGCTCGAACGTCATCGCTGCCGAGTGTGTGGCAGATGTCGACGTGCGCGTTCCGACGCTCGATGACGCGTCGCGGGTCGACGCCGCGATCCGCAGCCTGACGACCACGCACCCGGCCGCAACCGTGCAGGCGGTTCAAGCGCAAGGACGGTCGCCCATGGAGCAGACCGCCGGCGGGAAGTCGCTTTGGGACGCCGCGCGGCGTCACGCCGAGAGCCTGGGCTTTGAGCTCGAGCACGGACGCGCCGGCGGCGGATCGGACGGCAACATAACCAACCTCTACACGCCGACGCTCGACGGGCTCGGCGCCGTCGGCGACGGCGCGCACGCCTCGCATGAATATGTCGATCTCGAGCAGATGGTCGAACGTACGGCGCTGCTGGTGTTGCTTTTGTTGGAGCCGCCACTCTCGTGACCCTGCGCATACCCGTCGTGCTGGGCAGCATTCGCCAGGGTCGCAACACGCCACGGCTGGCACGCTTCATTCTGCGCAAGCTCGGAGAGCGCGACGATGTGCAATCAGACTTGATCGACCTGCGCCGGCTGGAGCTTCCGCTGGTCGAAGAACGGTTGCGTTTTCTCGACGAGCCGCCGCCTGGGCTGACTGCGCTGAGCGAACACATCGACCGCGCCGACGCGGTGGTCATTGCCACGCCGGAATACAACAAGGGTTACCCGGCGGCGCTCAAGAACGCCATCGATGCATTGGGCTCGGAATGGCGTCGCAAGCCCGTCGGAATCGTGGCCCACTCGGTGGGGGCGTTCGGTGGCATGGTGGTGCTGCAACAACTTCGCATTGTCCTCATGAACCTGGGGGCCGTGCCGATTCCCGCCGCGATGACCGTGCCGAACATCGAGCACACCCTCGACGTGGATGGTGCGGCGCTCGACGAGGCCTTCGAGGGCCGGGGTGGCCGCTTCGTCGACGAGCTGCTCTGGTACGCGCGAGCGCTGAGAAATGCTAGCGCAGACGGATGACATCAGAGTCGCAGAGCCGGCTCGAATTGCTCCTCTGACGCGGCTGTCGTAAGCTCCCGTGACTCTGTTTTGGTCTAGTCCCACCGCGCGAGGCAAGATGCGTTCATGAGCGTCCCCGAGGAGAAGTTCGTCGACGAGGCTGGGCCCGATGATGCCCACGCACACGGCGAGAGCTTCATCTGGAAGTACGTCTTCTCGACCGATCACAAGACCATCGGGATCCAGTACGGCCTGACGGCTCTGTGCTTTCTGTTGTTCGGCTTCTGCCTGATGCTGCTGATGCGCTGGCAGCTGGCCTCGCCTGGCGCGCCCATACCCATCATCGGCGGCTTCCTGGGCCAGGCAAACGCGCCGGGCGGCATCATGCTGCCGGAGTTCTACAACCAGCTCGGTGCCATGCACGGCACCATCATGGTGTTCCTCGCCATCGTGCCGATGATCGTCGGCGCCTTCGGCAACTACGTCGTGCCGCTGCAGATCGGCGCCCCCGACATGGCGTTCCCGAAGCTCAACATGGCGAGCTACTGGTTCTACTTCGTCGGTGGCGTGGTCATGCTGGCGAGCTTCTTCCTTCCCGGCGGTGCGGCGAACTCGGGCTGGACCTCATACGCACCGCTCTCGATTATCGCCACGATGGGACAGACGGCGTGGCTGATCGGCATGATCTGCCTGATCAACTCGTCGCTGCTCGGATCGATGAACATCATCGTGACCATCTTCCAGCTGCGCGCGCCGGGTCTTACCTGGATGCGACTGCCATTTTTCGTCTGGGCGCAGCTGGTCACCTCGTTCTTGCTCGTGCTGGCGTTCCCGCCGCTCGAAGCGGCGGGGGCGATGCAGCTCATGGATCGCCTCGCCGGCACCAGCTTCTTCATGCCCAGCGGCCTCTACGTGTCGGGGCAGATTCTCGAGTATGCCGGTGGCGGCTCGGTGCTGCTGTGGCAGCATCTCTTCTGGTTCCTGGCGCACCCAGAGGTTTACGTGCTAGTCCTGCCGGCGATGGGCATCGTCGCCGAGGTGATTGCCAACAACACCCGCAAGCCGCTTTGGGGCTACAAGGCGCTGGTGTACTCGACGGTGTTTCTCGGCTTCATGTCCTTCGTCGTGTGGGCGCACCACATGTTCATGACCGGCATGGGCACGGTGATCAGCGCCTTTTTCCAGACCACCACGATGATCATCTCGATCCCGTCGGTGGTGATCTTGACGGCCTTGCTGATCTCTCTGTGGGGCGCCTCGATCCGCTTCAACACGCCGATGTTGTTCGCGCTGGCTTTCCTGCCCATGTTCGGCATCGGCGGGCTGACAGGGCTGCCGCTCGGTCTGGCGCCAGCGGACATCCACCTCCACGACACGTACTACGTGATCGGGCATTTCCATTATGTCGTGGCGCCCGGAACCATCTTCGGCATCTTCGCCGGCATCTACTACTGGTTCCCGAAGATTACCGGCCGGATGATGAACGAAGTGCTTGGCAAGCTGCACTTCTGGGGGTCGCTGGTCTTCATTAACTGCATCTTCGCACCGATGTTCCTGCAGGGGTTGGCCGGCGTATCACGGAGGCTGTACGACGGTGGCGCCCAGTACTCGCACGCCCAGCCCGTGCTGCACTGGAACACCTTCATCTCGTACTCGGCGTTCCTACTGGCGGCGGCGCAGATCCTCTTCATCGTCAACTTCCTGTGGAGCATCTTCCGCGGCAAGCGCGCGACCGCCAACCCGTGGGAGGCCACCACGATCGAGTGGACGGCTACCACCTCGCCGCCGCTCGGACACGGCAACTTCGAGACCCTGCCGAAGGTGTACCGGGGTCCCTACGAGTACAGTGCGCCCGGTGCAGAGGACAGCTTCATCGCTCAGGATGCGGCGCCCGCGCCGCAGGGGGGATAGGCGATGGACATTCCCTACACTGTCGAAGCGCGGCCCGACACCGGCCTTTACAACGCCAAGCTCGGAATCTGGTTGTTTCTGGCGTCCGAGGTGATGCTGTTCGGGGCACTGTTCTCGTCGTACATCCTGCTCAGGACCAGCGACCCCAACTGGTACCACGCCGACCTCAACGTCCCGATGGCCACGTTGAACACCATGTTTCTGATCACCTCGTCGGTGACCGTGGTGCTGTCGTGGGCGTCACTGCGCCTCAACGACTTCGCCAAGTTCAAGTTGTGGGGAATCGCTACCTTCCTGCTCGCTTCGGCGTTCATGGTGGTCAAGGCCTTCGAGTACAACGAGGAGTTCACCCACGGTCTGTATCCCGCCACCAACAATTTCATGGCGGTGTACTTCACCATGACCGGCCTGCACGGGCTGCACGTGCTCGGCGGCATGATCGTGATCGCCTACCTCCTAGGTCCTGGCGCCAAGATGTGGAACACGGCGCCCGAGCGGTTCACGAATCGCGTCGAGACCTTCGGCCTGTACTGGCACTTCGTCGATCTGGTGTGGATCTTCCTGTTTCCCGCCCTGTACCTGCTTTAGGGAGCCCCGATGAGCGGCCACAGCCCGGAAGAGATCCAGCAGGAAGTGCGTAAGTACTTCATGGTCTTCGGCGCCCTGGCAGTGCTGACGGCGGTGACCGTCGCGGTCAGCTACCTCGACCTGACGTCCGGTTTGGCGGTAACCCTGGCGATGATTATCGCCACCGTCAAGGGGTCGCTGGTTGCCGGTTACTTCATGCACCTGCTCGACGAGAAGAAGCTCATATACAGCATCCTGTTGTTGACCCTCATGTTCTTCATCGTGCTGATGGGCCTGCCGGCGGGGACCATAGCCGACACGACGGGCGAACCGATCCACGCAGCCGCACCGACGTCCCCGGCGGAGCATTGAGATGTCGTTGAAGTCGTTTCACGTGGTGTTCATCTGTGCTTCGATCGTCCTCTGCTTCATGGTCGGCGCCTGGGCACTCCAGCAGTATCGACTCTCCGACGAGACCGGGCACCTGTGGTTGGCGGTGGTGTTCTACGCGAGCGGCGTAGCCCTGGTGGCCTACGGCCTACGGTTCGTACGCAAGATCCGGGAGCTGGGAATCTGATGCTTAGCCGGGTGGCTTCGATCGTGATACTGACCGCCTCGGCGGCGCTCGTTCCGGCCGTCGCCGAGGCGTGCCCGGTCTGTTATGGCGATATCGGCGGTCCGGCGGCGCGCGGCATCAACAACGGAATCCTGTCGATGCTGGCCGTGGTCGGCGTCGTTCAGATCGGCTTCGTAATGCTGTTCGTGGGCATGTGGCGCCGCGGCAAGCTGCTGCGCGAGCGTAAGGAGAGCTTCAAGGTGATTGACGGAGGCGTGCGATAAATGCTCTCGCTCATGCAGCAGTGGATGCCGGTAAATGGTGCGGCCCACGGACAGGCGCTGGACGAGATGTCGGCGCTAGTGCATTGGGTGATGCTGATCTTGTTCGTCGGCTGGGGGCTCTACTTCGCTTACGTCCTGTTTCGTTTCCGCGCCGGCGCCAATCCGCGCGCCAGCTACAAGGGCGCCACCAGCCACTTCTCACAGTACGTCGAGGTCAGCGTCGGCGTCATCGAGGTGGTGTTGCTGGTTTTCTTCGCCATTCCGGCGTGGGCGAGCTGGGTCGACCCGCCGGCCGACGGCGAGGCACTCGAGATCCGCGTGGTCGCCGAGCAGTTTCTGTGGAACGTTCAGTACAGCGGACCCGACGGTGTCTTCGGTCGTACCGGGCTCGAGTTCATTACGCCGACCAACACCATCGGGATCGACCGCTCGGACCCCTATGCGGTCGACGACGTTATCTCGACCAACCAGCTGCATCTGCCGGTAGATCGACCGATCACGCTGCTGCTGTCCTCGAAGGACGTGATCCACAGCTTCGCCCTGCAGCAGATGCGTGTGAAGCAGGACATCATCCCCGGTCTCATGATCCCGGTGCATTTCACCCCGATCATGGTGACGCCGGAGGAGTCGGCGTATCCGGCCTGCGCCGGCGACAAGACGTGCTGGGAGATCACCTGCGCACAGCTTTGCGGCCTCGGCCACTTCCGCATGCGCGGCTTTTACACCATCTACGAGCAGGCGGATTTCGATGCCTGGATGGCTGAACAAGTTGCCGCAGTCATGCCCGCGCCCGCAGCGGTCGAGGCAGAGGCAGCAGACGAGGAAGCCGAGCCGGAACCGGTCGTCCAGGGGGAGCAGTAGAGTCGGCAAGCCCCGAGAGACGGCGGTCTAGCAACGGGAGGTTAGGCCATGAGGCTGTTCTCTTGACCTCGAACCGCCGACCTGAGGCTGCTGCTTCCGCAGTTGCTGGCCGATGTACCGTACTGCTCGTTGGTATCGCGATCGGCGCCTGTACCGGCGGAGCCACGCTTCCGATCACCGTAGGCGACCTGGCGATTACGCACGTCACCGTCCTGCCCATGGACGGCACCGAACGGCTCGTCGACCAGACGGTGGTGGTCGCTGGGGAGCGCATCGTTGCCGTGGAGGCGACTGGAACGGTAGGGCTCGCTCCGGACACAACCGTGGTCGATGCAGCGGGCAAGTACCTGATGCCCGGCATGGTCGAGATGCACGGGCACTATCCACAGGACGCCGAGGGACAGTTCACGCGCGACATCCTGTTTCTCTACGTTGCCAACGGCGTCACGTTGGTCCGCGGCATGCAGGGCGGTCCGCAGCACTTGCCGCTACGGGAGTCATTGGCCCGCGGCGAGCTCGTCGGCCCCCGAATCCTCGTCAGCGCGCCGATGTTGCACGGCCAGAACGTGACCGAGCCCGACCAGGCGATTGAGCTGGTGCGACGTGCCAGTGCCGCCGGATTCGACCATCTCAAGGTGCACGAGGATCTCAGCCGCGAGGTCTACGACGCCATTGCGGACACCGCCAACGAAATCGGTATCACCTTCTCGGGGCACGTGACCAACCACGTGGGTCTGTATCACGCCCTCGCGAAGGGTCAACTGACGATCGACCACCTCGACAACTACCTCGAAGCGCTCGTCGACGACCAGCAAGCGGTGGCTGATCTGGGTCTCTTCGATCTCGGGCAGCTGGCTGGCCGCATCGACGACACCAAGATAGCTGACGCTGTGACGGCGACGGCCGAGGCCGGCGCGGGTGTGGTGCCCACCATGGCGCTCTGGGAGGTGCTCTTCGGTGCTCGCCGCGGCGAGGAGTGGTTGGAGATGCGCCCCGAGACTCGTTACATGCCGCCCCAGATGGTCGACAGTTGGATCCAGGGAACCAATCAGCGTGTCGAGCAGCTGGGCGCAGATCGCGAGGCCGTATCGAACATCCTGGCGCTACGCCGCCGGGTGTTGAAGGCGCTCCACGATGCGGGCGTACCGGTGCTGCTGGGTACCGATTCACCGCAGATCTTCAGCGTGCCCGGGTTCTCGATCCACCACGAGATGGCGCTGATGGTGGAATCTGGGTTGACGCCCTACGACGTGCTGTTTGCGGGTACGCAGGCGGTAGCGCAATTCTATGGCGATACTGACGACTACGGCTCAGTGGCGGTCGGCCGCCGTGCCGACCTGGTGTTGCTGAACGCCGATCCGGCCGACGACGTGAGCAACTTCGCCAATCGGTCCGGGGTAGTGGTCAACGGCCGGTGGATCAGCGAAGAAGAGATTCAGGAGGAGCTCGAGACGATCGCGGCTCGTGCGGTCGAGACAAACCAGTGATCGCCTAGCTGGCCAACGACCTAATCGGTACGCAACGCCACCAGGGGATCGATGCGCGTTGCCCTCAGCGCCGGGACGAAGCTCGCCGCCGCGGCGGTCGCCCCCAAGACCAGCACCGCGATGCCGTAGGCAGCGAAATCGGTGGCGCTGACGCCATACAGCACCGTGGTTGCGGCGCGCGACAACAGGAGTCCGCCGGCCACGCCAAGCACGAGACCGACGAGCGTCAACCGAGCGCCGTGGATCATCACTGCTCGAGTCACGTCAACGGCCCGGGCTCCGACCGCCATGCGGGATTCCGATCTCGCGGAAACCCTGTGCCACCGCAAAGGAGATCACACCGTAGAGCCCGACCGCCGCCAGCAGCAACGCCAGGCCGGCGAACGCCGCAACTACGCCGGCGGCGAGCCGCGCTGGCAAGAACGCCAGCCCCAGGCTGCCGTGCCCGGTGTTCAGATCGGATACCGGCATCGTCGGATCCCGGCGTTGGATGGTTCGGCGTACGGTTTCGAGGGCGGCAGCGGGGTCGCCAGCGGTGCGCACGTGGACAAAGGTCAGCCCGCCACGGTACTGCTGGGCTCGAGCGCCATAGAAGTAAGGCTTTGGATCCTCGCCGCGGCTGAAGTACTTGCCGGTCGGCACGACGCCGATAATCTGCCGCTCCTCGCCGCCACTACGGATCCGCTTGCCGACCGCGGTGTCGCCGGGCCAGAAGCGGTCGGCGAACGCCTGGTTGATGATCGCCACGGGCGCCGCATCGAGGCCGTCGTCCGCGGCGAATGACCGCCCGCGCAAGATCGGGATTCCCATAGCGACGAAGTAGCCGTGATCGACCTCGTTGTAGTCGAGCCTGGGCCAGTCCTGCCCTTCCGGAATCTCGTATCCCTCGGGCAGCACGCCGCGCGTTCGCGACATCAGCGACAGCGGCGTCGACTGCGAATAGCCCACCGCTTCGATTCCGGGCTGTACCAGCAGGTCGGCGCGCAGCTCGTCGAAGAAGGTGCTGAGCTCCTTCACCGGGTAACCCTGCAGCGCCGGGTCGACGCTGGCGTGAACCAGGCCCTCCGGGTTGAAGCCCAGATCAAGACGCTGCACTTGCTGCAGACTTCGCAGCACCATCCCGGCGGCAATCAGCAGCACCAGGCACACGGCCACCTGGCCGACGACGAGAGCGTCGCGCAGGCGCGTCGAGCGCCCTCCAGAGCCGGGCGCACCGTCCTTCAGCGCGACGACC
>CBDBHB010000006.1:257500-524174 GCA_965205505.1 Acidobacteriota bacterium | reverse complement strand
GGCTCGCCGTACGCTCATGGACTTCGGGCGCGAGCTCAACAGTGAAACTGACCTTTCGCGCGTCGTCGACCTACTCGCGCGAACGGGTTCGCGAGACCCTGCACGTGGGTCGTGTTGCCGTGCTGCTGCGAGCGCGGGAGCGCGACCCGCTGCGCATCGTTCCACCCAACGGCGCACTGACGGAGGGCCGACAACTGTCGTCGACGTTCTCCCAGTTCGTAGCAGGCGCACTGTCTAGGCGCGAATTTCTCTACGTCGACGACCTCGGAGACCTGCTCGACGAAAACCCCGACGATGGCGAGATCCTCGAGGCCGAGGACCTGTCGTACTTTCTACCGTTGGACGTCAAGGGCGACATCATCGGCGTGCTCGCGCTGGGCAGAAAGCTCTCCGGCGACTACTTGTCGACGGAGGATCTCAAGGTACTGCAGCCGCTGGCGGCGCACCTCGCGCTGGCAATCGACAACGCCCTGCTGTACCGCGAAGTGCAGCGTCGCGCCGGCGAGCTCGAGCGCCTGAAAGAGTACAGCGAGAACGTTGTCGAGAGCATCAAAGCCGGCGTCATGGTGCTGGACGAAAATGGCCGTGTGCAGTCATGGAACCGCTCGCTGGCGCGCTTGTACGGTATCGAGCCCGAGCAAGCCATGGGGCTGGCGCTTGAAGAGCTGTTTCCTGCCAGCTTCAACCGGGTGCTCTCCGATGCGCGTGCCAAGCTGCACCGTGGCCTCGAGCCGGTGACTTCCGCCTATCGCATTCCACTCCGCACGCGCGCCGGAAAGGACTGCGTCGTCACGTTTTCGATGGCGCCCCTGGTCGGTGAGCAGGGCGGCGAGGGCACGGTGATCATCGTCGACGACGTCACCGAGCGGGCCGAGCTTGAATCACAGCTACAGCAGGCCGAGAAGCTCACATCGGTCGGGCTCCTCGCCGCCGGTGTGGCGCATGAGGTGAATACACCGCTGACCGGCATCTCGAGCTACGTGCAGATGCTGCAGCGCCGGCTTCCGAAGTCCGACCCGCACCTCGCTATCCTCGAGAAGATCGAAAAGCAATCGTTCCGTGCCTCGCAGATCGTCAACAATTTGCTGAACTTCTCACGCCAGGAGACGGGCGACTTCAGACACGTCCATCTCAACGATATGGTACACGACACGCTGGCGCTGGCGGAGATCCAGCTCAACAAGCGCAACATCAAGATCACCACCAAGCTTGGCGACGTAGCGCCGGTGACCGGCGACCCGATCAAGCTGCAGCAGGTGCTCATGAACTTACTGCTCAACGCTCGCGACGCGATGCCTACCGGTGGTGAGTTGCGCATCGAGACGACGCAGAACAACGGCGACTCGATGCTACGGGTCAGCGATACGGGGACGGGCATCAAGGAAAGCGACCTCGACAAGGTCTACGACCCGTTCTTCACGACCAAGGGCATTGGCAAAGGTACCGGCCTCGGGCTGTCGGTGAGCTACGGGATCATTCAGGAGCACCGCGGCACGATCGCCGTGGAGAGCGATCCGGATACGGGCACGACGTTCCGCATCACCCTGCCTTCGACGAGCGCCGACTGGCACACCACCTCCTAGCCCCCCTCCCGCGAGTCGGTTGGCGCTACCGGCCGCGCAGGTAGAGCCTTTGCCGAAAAAGCGGACCATCCTGGTGGTCGACGACGAGCCGATCATGCAGGAGATCCTCGCGGAGTTCCTTACCGAAGAGGGCTACGCGGTTGACATCGCCCGGTCGGGAGAGGAAGGCATCGAGCTGGTGAAGGGCCGACCCTACGACTGCGCCGTCGTCGACCTCATGATGCCCGGCATCGACGGCATCCAGACCACGCAGGCGTTCAAGGAGATCGATCCGACCCTCCCGGTGATCATGATAACCGCCTACGCTTCCGTGGAATCAGCGGTCGAGGCGATGAAGCGCGGTGCCCACGAGTACATCACCAAGCCGTTCAAGAACGACGAGGTGTTGCTCGTGGTGCAAAGCGCCATCAAGCATCGCGAGCTCGAGCTCGAGGTGCAGAGCCTGCGGCGCGCCCTGCGCGAGAAATACCGCTTCGAGAACATCATCGGCAAGAACCGCAAGATGCAGGAGGTTTACGCGCTCATCACACAGGCGGCGCCGTCGAAATCGACCATCCTCATCAACGGCGACAGCGGTACCGGCAAGGAGTTGGTTGCCAAAGCCATCCACGCCAACAGCAGCCGGGCGGACCGGGCGTTCGTCACCGTCAACTCGGGAGCGATGCCCAGTGAGCTGCTGGAGAGCAACCTCTTCGGCCACGAGAAGGGCGCCTTCACCGGCGCGGTAGCCAGCAAGAAGGGTCTGTTCGAAGTCGCTGACGGCGGCACGCTGTTCTTCGACGAGATCGACAATATCGCTCCTGAGGTACAAGCGAAGCTCTTGCGCGTGTTGCAAGAAAAGGAGTTCATGCGCGTCGGCGGCTTGGACAACATCCAGACCGACGTGCGCATCATCTGCGCCACCAACGTCAATCTGCGCAATAAAGTGGCGCTGGGTGAGTTCCGCGAGGATCTCTACTATCGACTCAACGTCATCTCGCTCAAGATCCCGCCGCTCCGCGACCGCGCCGACGACATTCCGTTGTTGACACAGTACTTTCTCGACAAGTACTCACAGGAAAACGATCGCAGCGGCATGCGCGTCGACGACGAGGCCGTGGAAGTGTTGCGGTCGTTCGATTGGCCTGGCAACGTGCGCGAGCTGGAGAACGCCATCGAGCGCGCCGTGGTGCTGGCACCGCCGGACGGGGTGATTCGCGCCGAGCTGATACGCGAGTACATCGACCCGCCACCCATGGACGCTGCCGCGTTGCCCAACCCGACGCTCGGCGCCGCGCCGCTCAAGGAGATGGTGGGCGAGTTCCAGAAGCGACTGATCTTGCGTGCGCTCGAGCAGACCGATTGGGTGCAGAAGGACGCTGCCGCGTTGCTCGATGTAAAGCCGACCACGTTGAACGAGATGATCAAGCGCTACGGGATCCGCGGGGTCGTGAAGGACCGCGGCTAGCGCCGCACGCTCGGCCCGTTATCTGCCCGTCGATAGAATGCTACAGACTGGCACAACGATGCCCGGAGGCAATAGCCGATGACCAAAACGACGCTCGTCTGGATGGCGGTGCTCGTGCCCGCTATTGGAGGAGGCGCTCATTCGCAGGCGGCGGGGTTCGAGCGCCACGACGTGCCCGTGGCGACTCCCGCGTACAACCTGCAACAGGGCGACTTCGACGGCGACGGTGATCTCGATCTGGCGACTGCGAACCAGCAGGCGAACAGTGTCTCGATTCTGCTGAACGACGGGCGCGGCAGATTCGTCGCCGGCGTCACGATCGAGGGGTTGCAGCGGCCCGAGGCGCTTGCGACAGCCGATGTGGACGCCGATGGCGACCTGGACCTGGCGATCGTCAACGCTGGTGCGGACAACGTTGCTCTGCTGCTGAACGACGGCAGTGCCGGGTTTACCCTCGGTGCCACGATATCGGTCGGGTCCAGCCCGCACGCCATCGTCGCCGTGGACATCGACGGCGACGGCGACACTGATTGGGCCGTGTCGGACTTCGGATCTGCGACTGTATCGATACTGGCCAACGATGGCAGCGGCGGCTACAGCCTCGTGACTGTCGTCGAGGCGAGCCCTGGCACGGAGCGGGCGGTCGTTGCAGATCTGGATTCGGACGGCGATGCCGACCTCGCAGTTTCCAGCTTCAGCGCCGCCACCGTGAACGTGCTGATCAACGACGGTTCCGGTGGCTTCACGCCGGGAGCAGCGTTGACTCTGGGAGCGCGACAGCACATTGCAGCGGGCGGCGATCTCGACGGCGACGGGGATGTCGACATGATTGTCACCAGCTCGGGCACCGGAGAGGTAATGCTGCTCGACAACCACGATGGGTCGCTGGAGCACGACGTATCGGTGATCGTGCCCGAGACACCCTGGGCGGCCGTGGTTCTCGACTACGACGGCGACGGAGACCTCGACGTGGCCGTCGCCGACTACTCCGGCCATCGTGTCTCGATGCTGCAGAACGACGGCGCCGGTCAGCTCGAAGTGGCGTTCTCAGTGGCGGTCGGCCAGCAGCCCCACCAGGTCGTGTCGGGGGACTACGACGGCGATGGCGTGCCGGATCTGGCAACCGCCAACGACGCCGAGGCCACCATCACGGTCCTTCTGAGTCGACACTCTTGAGCTGTTCGCCGGATCCGGATAGCTGTGCGGGGGGATTGGACGTTGGTCGGCCGACGTTGCAAGGTACTCGCCCGGGACTGCAACTTGCACCCCTCGAGAATCAACAACCCTAACGAAGCGCCGGAGTGAGCATGGCGACGAATCACCGTATCGTCGATCTGGTCGGACACGATCGCAAGATGATCAGCCGACTCGGTCCGCTCGTCTTCGAAGCCCTCAAGCAACATTCTCCCAACTGGCTGCCGACGGTCAACGACGCGACGCTAGAGATCCTGGAATCGCTGACTCCCGGACGCCTGAGCCGGGTACTGATCGATTCGGCAGGAGAGCCCGTGGGCTGGATCGGCATCATCCCTCATAGCGGTGGCCGCGTCTGGGAGATCCACCCGATTGCGGTTGCAACCGCGCACCAAGGCTAACGGCTACGGGCGCGTGCTGATCGAGGATATCGAGCGACACGCGCGCGAGCAGGGCGTTCTGACCCTGTGGGCCGGTACCAGCGACGAGATGGGATTGACCAACCTGGCCGACGTCGATCTATATGCCGATCCCGCGGGCGCTATCTCCGACATCGCCAGCATCAAGCCCCACGCATGGGAGTTCTGGGCCAGCGTCGGGTTCACCGTCGTAGGTCTCATGCCGGATGCGGAGGGACGGGGCAAGCCGAGCATCGTTCTGGCCAAGAGGGTGGATTGAAAAGTGTTGAACGGCACTCGGTGGTTCTTACGCATCGCCTTGGCGGCCGGGTTTCTGTCGGCGACGGCGGATCGAGTCGGTCTGTGGGGAGCGCCAGGGGCCCCCGGCGTCGCCTGGGGAAAGTGGTCGGAGTTTCTGGATTACGTCGCGGCGCTCAACTGGTTCCTGCCGGCGTTCCTCATCCCGCTGGTGGGCTGGGTTGCCACGCTTGGCGAAATCGCTTGCGCGATCGCTCTCCTGGTAGGGTGGCGGTTGAAGTTGGCCGCATGCGCCAGCGGCGTGCTGCTGCTCTTGTTCGCGCTGACCATGGCCATCGCCGAGGGGATCAAGTCACCGCTGGATTCGTCGGTCTTCGCCGCCGCCGGCGGCGCCTTCCTGCTTGCGGCGGTGACGGCCGATGAGGATCGTTCCTGCTAAGCCGAGCTCAGGCTGACCGTCCCGGGTCCTGCTACGAGTTCTGGAAGAGTAGGCCGAAGCGCTTTCCATCTTGCTTCGTGTCCTCCGTTGGCAGCTGACCGATAGGTTTTCGACCACGGTGTCGGCCTCGGGTTGTTTTGCAGGTGCCCGAGCTTGTGGTCCTGAGCTACGTAACCGAGCTTCATGTGCAGCTCTCGAGCTCCGGACAGTTCGACGGCCTGGGCATTGGCCGCGTGGCCTCGTCCAACGGACAGGCAACGGTGGGCTTGGGGCTCCATGTCGACAGCGCGCTGGCCGCCGCGGTTGCCAGCGGGGCGGTCGACCTCGACGGTGACAGGCCAGCTCGCCGGTGTGTTCTCTGTCATCGGTACGTCGGCGAGCGATCGAATGCGGGTCTCGGTCGCCGTGGAGCAGGACACGTAGGCCGAGGCCACTCAACGCGTAACGGCGAGGATCGCCTCCGTGGCGCCCCAGCCGCGTGTCGTCGGCGAGATATACCTCGCCCAAGCCACCGTTGCCGAGCAATGCGGTCAGCTCGTAGGGTCCGGGTAGGGTACCGATAGGTGAGTAAGGCCCGCGCGGCTATCATGGCGCGCGGACCCATACGAAGGAGGCGACCCGATGAACCAGAGATCTCGGAGCGGCGGCCGTTGCGTGGTCGCGGTTGTTGGCATGGCGCTGGCTTCGTGTGGTGGCGGCGGGCCGACGGCAGAAGAGGCGGCCGACGTCGCGCTGGTCAACGGCAAGATCATCACCGTCGACGCCACCGATAGCGTTGCCGAGGCCGTTGCGGTGAAGGACGGTCGCATCGTCGCGGTCGGCTCGAGCGCCGAGATCGACACACTGGTCGGTGTATCCACCCGCAGGATCGATCTCGGTGGCCGGGCGGCAACGCCGGGGCTGCTCGACGCTCACGCTCACTTCGGCAACGGCCGCGCCACGCGCATGTTCGTACTCGATCTCAGTTACCCAGGTGTGACTTCGGTCGCCGATGTGGTCGACAAGGTCGCCGAGCGTGTCGCGCAGGCCGAGCCCGGCGACTGGATCCGCGGCCGTGGCTGGGACGAGGGCAAGTTCGAGGAGTTGCGCTACGTCACCGCAGCCGACCTCGACGCGATCGCTCCCGACAACCCCGTGTGGCTGACGCACACCATGGGGCACTATGGCACCGCCAACAGCCTGGCGATGGAGCTTGCCGGCGTTACCCGCGACACCCCGGATCCGCCCGGCGGCACCATCGATCACGACGCCGACGGCAACGCCACGGGCGTGTTGAAGGAGCGCGCCCAGGGGCTGGTCAACGGTCTGATTCCACCGATGAGCCCCGAGCAGGTGCGCGAAGGCATGCGCGACCTGTCGCAGGCCTTCAACGCCGAGGGCATGACCGGGGTGAAGGACCCCGGCATCGGGCAGGCAACCTGGGACGCGTACGCCGACGTGCTCGCCGATGGCGACCTCTCGGTCAGGGTATTCGTCCTGTGGCGCAGCCGGGGAGACCTGAGCGACGCGGAGGCGTTGGCGGAGCGTGTGGGGCCGTTTACCAGGCCGTACGAATCGACCGGCGACGATCGTTTGATCTCCGGTGGTATCAAACTCATGATCGACGGCAGCGGCGGGGCGCGCACCGCCTGGATGTACGACGACTGGAACCGCGATTTCGACCAGGTCGACATCGGCAATCGCGGCTACCCGGTGGAGCCGGCGGAGCTGATTCGCGACAAGATTCGGCTGTTCCACGACGCCGGCCTCCACGTCAGCACCCACTCGATCGGCGATCGAGGCATCGACTGGGTGGTCGACAGCTACGCCATGGCGCTCGAGGACAATCCCCGTCCCGGACTACGCCACGGCATTATCCACGCCAACATCCCCACCGACCACGCCATCGACACGATGGCGCGGCTACAGCGAGAGTTCGACGCCGGCTTCCCGGAGCCCTCGCCGCCCTTCATGTGGTGGATCGGCGATACCTACGCCGGCAACTTCGGCCCCGATCGGGCGTTGCGCCTCAACCCGTTCGCGACCTTTGTCGAGAAGGGCATCCCCTGGGCAAGTGCGTCCGATTTCAGCGTTACGCCGTTCGAGGCCCGCTATGGGTTGTGGGCGTCGGTGGCACGCGAGACCTTGCTGGGCGTGTACGGCGACAACCCGTACGGATCAGACGAGTCGGTGGATATCCGCACCGCGCTACGCTCCTACACCATCTGGAGCGCGCGCCAGATGTTCCTGGAGGACAAGATCGGCTCGATCGAGGTCGGCAAGTACGCCGATATCGCGGTATGGGACCGTGACCCGTACACGGTGCCCACGGCCGACATCAAGGACATGGTGTGCGAGATGACGCTTTTCGACGGCCGCGTCGTGTACGTCAACCCGCAGACCACGCTCGACATTCCATAAACCTCACGCACTTCGGAGTTGAATATGCGTACCAATTGCCCGCCCCCGTTTCCCGCGTCGAGCGCGTTCATCGTCGCCGCTTTGCTGCTCGCCCCAACGCTTGCGGCCCCGGTCGAGGGCCAGGCCCCGGCCGATGGGCCACGTGCCATGACCTTCCTCGACATGCAGCACATGGCTCGTGCCGGCTCCTTCACCCCTAGCCGCGACGGCAAGTGGATGCTGTACACGGTAACCACACCCGATTGGGAGGAAGCGACGCAGCAGTCCGACATCCATTTGGTGTCACTGGAGCAGGGCGCCGCGTCGGGTCGTCGCATGACCTACACGGACGACAAGAACGAGGGCTCCCCGGCATGGTCGCGCGACGGACGCTTCTTCGTGTTTGCTTCTGACCGCGACTCTGACGACGATAACGACCAGCTGTATCTGATGCGCCCGGATGGCGGCGAGGCGCGGCGAATCACGGATGCCGAGGACGGCGCGTCGAACTTCGCCTTCAGCGACGACGGCCAGTGGCTCGTCTACCGCAGCGGCGAGTCCGGCCGGGAGGAGCTGTTTCGACTTCCGGTGCAGGGCATCCACGCGGCCGTCGCCGAGCAGCTCACCGACGCCGCCGCCGGTGTCGAAGGCTGGGAGTGGGCTCCGGATAGCCGCCGGATCTACTTCGCCAGGCCCGATAGCGCCGATGCGGACGAGCGCTTGCGCACCGAGATGAAGTTCACCGTCGACGTTCGCAACCAGGAGACGCCGCTCTCGAGCCTGTGGGCGCTCGAGCTCGATTCGCTGGAGGCGACTCGGTTGACCGACAATGCGAGCATGAGCGTGGCGAGCTTCACGGTCTCCGACGACGGTCGCTGGGTGGGCTTCACGGGATCTTCGGCCGAGCGCTACGAGCGCAACATCACCGAGGAGCGTATCAACGCCGACCTCTACCTGCTCGAGACCTCGACCGGGCATGTGGAGCGATTGACCGACAACCACGAGGTCGGTGAAGGCAGCATGAGCTTCTCGCCCGACGGGCGTCTGCTGGCGTTCTCCGCGCCCGGCGACATGCACGCCTACAGCATGAAGAACCGTCGCATCTACGTGCGCGAGGTCGAGGAGCGGGGCGGCGCGTTCCGCCAGGTCGGCACCGGGTTCGATGGTCACGCCTCGCCGAGCTTCTGGTCCGACGACGGCGCGACCATCTTCTTCAACGGCGGCGTGCGTGTTACCAGCCAGCTTCACGGGGTCGACGTGGCCAACGATAGGGTGCAGCAGCTGACGCACGCAGAGGCCGCGCTCAGGGTCAGCCGCGACCGCGACTCCGGCGTGCTGCTGATCAACTACTCCGATCCGAGCACCCCGCCGACGCTGTTCACGGTGGCCAGCGTCGAGGAGGTGGGCACGCGCTCGGCATGGAAGCAGCTCGTCGACGTCAACCGCCAGATAGAAGGCCTCGCCCTGGGCGAGGAGACCGAGGTCACCTGGACGTCGACCGACGGCAAGCAGGTCGGCGGCGTGCTGATGAAGCCGGTAGGCTACGAGGAAGGCAACCGCTACCCGCTCATCGTCGCCATCCACGGTGGCCCCGCCGGCGCCGACACGCTGCGGTTCAACGGCGGCTACGGATCACAGGTGTACGCTGGCGCCGGGTACGCGGTGTTGAAGCCCAACTACCGAGGCTCGTCCAACTACGGCGAGGAGCACCGCACCGCAATTGTCGGCAACTACTTTCCGCAGGGCTACGACGACATCATGACCGGCGTCGACCACCTCATCGCCGAGGGCATAGTCGACCCCGGTCGCATGGGGGCGCTCGGCTGGAGCGCCGGCGGGCACTGGTCGAACTGGATCCTCACCCACACCGACCGCTTCAAGGCGATCAGCTCCGGGGCGGGCACCTCGAACTGGATCTCGATGTACGCGCAGAGCGACGTACAGCGCAACCGCCAGTTCTACCTCGGCAACGACCTCCCGTACGACAACTACGACGCCTACTGGGAGCAATCGCCGATGAAGTACATCAAGAATGCCAAGACGCCGACGATGATCCATGTGGTCGAGGGCGACCCGCGCGTTCCCAGCCCGCAGTCGGTCGAGCTGCACATGGCGCTCAAGAAGCTCGGTGTGCCGACCGAGCTGTACATGTACCCGGGTCGCAGCCACGGCATCCCCGATCCGCGCAACCGGCTGGTGAAGTCGGTCAGCGAGATGGCGTGGATGGATTACTACGTGCGGGGCATCGGCGAGAAGTTCGCCTGGCGCGACGTGCTGAAGACACTCGAGGGCGAACCGGAAAAGACCGACGCGAACGGTGGCAGCTGAGAAGAGCGTTGGCCGTGTCCGAGGCCGCCGTACGATTCGACGATATCCACAAGAGCTACGGCGAGACCGTCGCGCTGTGCGGCGTGTCGTTCGAGGCTCGTTCTGGCGAGGCGTTCGGGCTACTGGGTCCCCAACGGTGCCGGCAAGACCAGCCTGATCGGGGTGCCAGTCTGGGAGCTGGCGCTGGCGCCGGGAATTCTGATCATCTCGACCTGGCTGGCGCTCAAGCTCGGGGCGCGGCTGTTTCGCATCGGGCTGCTGGCGCTCGGTAGCCGTCCGAAGCTGAACGAAATCTGGCGTCAGGCGCGCCTATCTAGATGAGATGAGAAGGCCAACCTCCTGAACGCAGTAGCCTGACGGCTCTGCAAACGTTTCTTCAAACGTAACGGGCTCGAAGCCCAAGGAGGTTGGCCGATGAGGAGTGTAACGATTGGACTGGACGTAAGCGACCGGTACAGCCGTATGTGCGTGCTCGACAGTAAGGGCAGGGTGATGGAGGAAGGGCGGGTGAGGACGAGCCCGGAGGGGCTGGCGAGGCGGTTCGGGTGCGAGGAGCCCGCTCGAGTAGTGCTGGAGGTTGGAACGCACTCGCCGTGGATGAGTGAGCAGTTGAAGCAACTGGGTCATGAGGTGCTGGTGGCTAACCCGAGGCGGCTGAAGCTGATCTATGGCGAGCACGGACCGACCGGTTGGATGCCGAGCACCTGGCACGAGTGGGCAGAATGGACCCAAAGCTGCTTAAGACGGTGCAGCATCGAGGCAGACAAGCGCGAGCGGATCTAGCCGTGATTCGGAGCCGAGATGCTCTGGTAAAGAGCTGCACGCAGTTGGTGAGCCATGTGCGTGGTGCGGTCAAGTCGGCCGGTTGTCGTATTCCCAGGTGCTCGACGCCGGCGTTCGCGCGCACCGCGCCAGAGCACATACCGGAGCGGCTCAAGGGAGCGCTCGAGCCGGTGCTTGAAACGATCGCCATGCTGACGGGCAACATCCAGCAATACGAGCGTCAGATCGTGCAGCTGTGCCAGGGGCGATACCCGGAGACACAGCAGCTCCAGCAAGTGGCCGGGGTCGGAGCTCTGACCGCACTGGCGTATGTGCTGACGCTCGAGGAGCCGGAGCGGTTCAATACCTCCAGAGCCGTGGGCCCGTACCTGGGACTGAGACCGAAGAAACGGCAGTCGGGGGACAAGGACCCTGCGCTACGAATAACCAAGGCGGGCGACAAAATGCTCCGACGCCTGTTGGTGGGCTCGGCGCATTACATCCTGGGCCCCTTCGGGCCCGATACTGAGCTCAGACGCTGGGGGCTCAAGCTGGCCGGACGCGGTGGTCCTCATGGCAACAAAAAGGCAGCAGTTGCTGTCGCCCGTAAGCTCGCCGTTGTGCTGCACCGACTGTGGCTGAGTGGAGACGAGTACGAACCGTTGCGCGCACCTGTAGAGGTTTCAGCAGCATGAACTAACCCGCAACCAGGAGGTCGGTAGGGCGACGCGACCCAACGGTTATCGATCTGACCGCCCGGTCCGGGCGACTGCGAAGGTCACTACGAGCTTCGAGCTCGGCAGCTAGATTGCAGCGCCTCGAATCGGGACG
Organism: Acidobacteriota bacterium; assembly: GCA_965205505.1. Lineage (GTDB taxonomy): Bacteria > Acidobacteriota > UBA890 > UBA890 > WLXD01 > DASCOT01. The sequence continues at coordinate 512,555 of CBDBHB010000006.1, read as the reverse complement.
GACCCCAGAATGCACCGGACGACCTGAATCCTCGTCCACCAGAGTGCGAATAGGAGCATGGCGTGCAGATCGATTCTTCGCTGGCCACCACATTGCCCTTGACCGAACTAGGCCTTCTCATAGAAGTGGCCTGTAACAGGGGCTTCGACGGCCCCACCGTTTCGCGCCGATCGGTAGAGCGCCTCGATGACGCGCATGTTGCGCGCCGCCTCGGCGGCGTCGTAGCGCAGCGGCAGGTCGTCGAGCACGCACTCGGCGAAGTGCTCGACCATGAGCCGGTACTCATCGATGCCCTCAACGGTGTGCGTTTCCCGGTCATCGCGGCCGCGATGCTGGTGAATCTGCGCTTCGCCGGTGCCGGGTAGGAACGCCGCCGGCACGCGCAGATGCCCCTCGGTGCCAGCGATCTCATAGAACTCTCGTCGCTCCAGCGTCAGAGCGCAATCGAACTGCGCCAGCAACCCATCGGCAAAGCGCATCGTGCCCGCCATCTGCGTGTCCACACCGCTGGCCCCCCACTCCGCCAGGGCCTGAACCTCGAGCGGCTCGCTGCCGGCGACCGTTCGGCTGACGTTGACGCAGTAGCAGCCAACGTCCATCAGCGCGCCGCCGCCAAGCTCCGGCTGCAGGCGGATGTTGTCCGGCTTGGTGAGGCGAAACGTAAAGGCGCTGCGGATCATGTGCGGCTCGCCGATGGCGCCCCCCCGCACCAGCTCCACGACCTTGGCGGTACGCGGGTGGAATCGATACATGAACGCCTCCATCAGCTTCACACCGCTGGCGTCCGCAGCCTCCTGCATCTCGGCGCACTCCTTCGCGGTGAGGGCCAGCGGCTTCTCGCAGAGCACGTGCTTACCGTGCTCTGCAGCACGAATCGTCCACTTTCGATGCATGCTGTTGGGCAGCGGAATGTAGACGGCATCGATGTCTTCCTGCACCAACAGGGCCTCGTAGCTGCCGTACCATCGTGGGATGCTGGAGGCTTGGGCGAACGCCTTCGCCGCCGCCGCTATGCGGCTCGCAACCGCCACCAGCTCGCCGTTATCGGATGCCTGGATCGCCGGGTTCACGGCCGCGCGGCCGATGTTCGCCGTGCTGATCACGCCCCAACGCAGCTTTCGGTCGCTCACAGGCTGCCTCCCGGTTCCGTGTCGACCTCGCCGCCCCGCCCAGTCACCCAATCGTAGCGAGGGTCGTCGTCGATAATGGGCCCCGTCGGTCGCGTCCCTACGCCGGCGCCGCCATCGACCGTGTACACGGCACCCGTCACGTAGCTGGATGCGTCAGACGCCAGCCACAGGACCAGAGCCGCGACCTCCGCTGGCGTGCCGGACCGTGAAAGCGGCAGCGTCGGAATCCGGGCCGCCAGCCGCTCGGCCATCCGCGCGGGTAACGGCTTGCGCTGCGTATCGATGAGCCCTGGGCTGACCGTGTTCACGAGGATGCCGTGGGGCGCCAGCTCGATGGCGGCCACGCGCGAGAAGCTCTCCGTCGCCGCGCGACTGGACGCGTACGCTGCAGCGCCGGCCGAGCCGCGTCGGCTCACCCCCGAGGAGAAGTTGATGATGCGACCCCCAGCCCCTTGCTCGATGAGCACACGCGCTGCCGCCTGTGTCATGAGGAACGTCCCCCGACAGTTGACCGCGTACACCCGGTCCCACACTTCGACGCGCTCTTCGAGCAGACTCGCATGAGGAACAACCGCCGCGTCGTTGACACAGATATCCAGGCGACCAAAGCGCTCGACGGCGGCCTCGATGATGCTCGCCGCACCATCGACGTCGCTGATATCTGCGACTACTGTTGCGACCCCTGGCCCCACAACGCGTTCTGTCTCGGCCAGGCCAGCAACATCACGGTCCGCGGCGACGACGCGGGCGCCCGTCCTCGCGAATGCGGCGACGATCTCGCGACCAACGCCGCGCGCGGCGCCCGTCACCACCGCTATCTTGCCGGTGAAGTCGTAGTTGACCATCGATGGCTCCCGTCGCTGTTTCGGGGTCCGGTTACAGGGTGCCTCACTATTGCGCATCAACCTCGTCCCGGAGCGGCAGGCTCACCCACCGACGCTGGCGATGCGAAAGCGTCACCGCGTTGATAATCTCCTGCACGCGGGCGCTCTGCGCGAAGTTGCCCTGGTTGACCGGGCCATCGGCGATGATCTCGCAGCAGAAGTCGTGTACCAGGTTGCCGTAGAACGCTGCGCTCCAGTCGTCGCCGTCCTGATATCCCGGCGGGAAGTAGCGACTGGGGATGTCCTGTTGCACGAACTCGACGGCGTCGGGCTTGGCGGTGTGGATGGTCTGGATGACGCCGAACTCCTCCACGAGCCGTACCTGAACGGCGCCCTCCGAGCCGAATAGCCGCGCTTCGATACCAGGGTAGTTGCCGACCGTCACGTAGCTCGACTGCATCGAGAACAGCGCGCCGTTGGCGGCCTCGCCCATGAACATGTCGGCGTCGTCGATGTTGATGCGCTCGCGCTCGCTATCGAGGTTGGTTCGACGCCGCTCGGGCACCATGTTGGCCAGGATCCCCACCACCTGCGTCAGGTCGCTGTCGATGCATGCTAGGCCGATATCGATCGTCGGTGCCCCATAGCCTTCGAGAGAGGACACCGTGATGCCCTCACGCGTGAGGTCTGTCCCCCGATCAGGCTCGTCAGGCGGCTTCGTCTTGTGGATGCGCTTGTCGATCGGGTTGTCGGGATCGAGCCACTGCGAGTTCTGCTCGTACCCGTTGAACACGAACGGGCGCCCGATGAAGCCCTCGCGGATCAAGTCGAACATGTACATGACCGCCGGCGCGTAACGGAACGTCAGGCCGACCTTGGTCTTCAGGCCCTTCGCCTCGGCGAGCTCATGCGCCCGCCAGACGTCGCGATAGTCGTGGCAAACCAGCTTCTCCACCAGACAGTGCTTGCCGGCATGCAGCGTGTCGAACACCAGCGCCTCGTGATCGCCACGGGTCACTATGTCGACCACGTCGATGTCGTCCCGCTGCAGGATCTGCCGGTAGTCGGTGTAGATGTCGGGGATGTCGAACTCCGTAGCCCGCGCCGTCGCCAGGTCGCTGTCGAGGTCGCAGATCGCCACCAGGTTGCACAGCGGTGAGCGCATGAACCCCGGCAGGTGAGCCGACCTCGCGCAGCGACCGGCGCCGACGACGGCGACGCGCAGCATCTTGGTGGTCACGGCCTGTCCCCAGCTCCGATCTGTTCAGCGTGATGGCAGGAGACCCAGTGAGGATCGCCCCCCTGAGCTGCGCCAAGGTCGCGGTACTCCGGATCCTGCTGCGAGCAAATGTCCGTGGCGTGCGGACAGCGAGTGTGGAATCGACAGCCGTGCGGTGGGCGCATCGGGCTCGGAACCTCGCCTTCCAGTCGCGATTGATGGCGGTTCGTCGCGGCGTCGGGATCTGGTCGTGGAATGGCCGCGATCAGCGCTTGAGTATAGGGATGCAGCGGGCGCTCGAAAACGTCGTCGCGCTCGCCGAGCTCGACGATGCGGCCAAGGTACATTACCGCGATCCGATCGCTGAGATGACGCACCATCGACAGGTCGTGGGCGATGAAAAGATAGGTGAGCCCCAGATCATCCTTCAGATCGCTCAGCAGGTTGACGATCTGAGCCTGGATCGACACGTCCAGTGCGGAAATAGGCTCGTCGGCGACGATGAACCGGGGGCTGGTGGCCAGGGCGCGGGCAATGCCGACCCGTTGTCGCTGTCCCCCCGAGAGCTCGTGCGGATAGCGGCCGGCGAAGCTCTCGTTGAGGCCGACGAGCTCGAGCAGCGCGCTGACGCGATCGGCGCCGCTCTGCTTGCTGCCGATGTCGTGGATGTCGAGTGGCTCGCCGATCGTCTCGCCGACGCGCCAGCGTGGGTTCAGCGAGGCGAACGGATCCTGGAAGATCATCTGCATGTGCCGACGAGTGCGGCGCAGCGCATCGGGCTGCATGCCGGTGAGCTCGTGACCTTCGAAAACGACGCGGCCGGAAGTCGGTTGGTCGAGCTGAAGCACGGTGCGACCGGTGGTCGTCTTGCCCGATCCGCTCTCACCCACCAGACCGAGCGTCTCTCCCGGGTAGATGTCGAAGCTCACCCCGTCTACTGCGCGGATGGCGCCGACCTGCCGCCTGAGAAGCCCGCGTCGCACCGGAAAGTGCTTCCTCAACTCGCTCACCTGGCACAACGGAATCGGCCCTCGATCCACGCTCGCGAGGCCAATGCGCTTGGCATCGAACGCAGCAGCCCGAGGGTGTAGGGGTGACGCGGACGACGGAAGATCTCGCCGACCGGTGCCTGCTCGACCATGTGACCGGCGTACATCACCGCGACCCTGTCCACTAGGCCCGCTACCACCGCCAGATCGTGCGTGATCCAAATGATCGCCATGCCGAGCTGCTGCCGGAGATCCTGCACGAGATCGACGATCTGCGCCTGGATGGTGACGTCGAGGGCTGTGGTGGGCTCGTCGGCGATGAGCACGGAGGGGCTGCAGGAAAGCGCCATCGCGATCATCACACGCTGGCGCTGTCCGCCCGACAGCTGATGTGGGTAGTCCGCAAGCCGTTCGGCCGGATGCGGAATCTGTACCAGCTCCAGCAGCTCGATTGCCCTGGATCGGGCCGCGTCGGTAGACAGGCCTTCGTGCGAGGTGAGCGATTCGGTGATCTGACTGCCGATCGACAGCACCGGGTTCAGCGAGGTCATCGGGTCCTGAAAGATCATCGCGATCTTGCGACCACGGACTTCTTGCCACCGCGGTCCCGACAGACCCAGCAGGTTACGGCCCTCGAGGATCACCTCGCCGTGCTCTACAGAGCCCGGCGGCGGCACCAGCCCGATCAACGACAGCGCCGCGACGGTCTTGCCGGATCCGCTCTCGCCGACGATCGCCAGGGCTTCGCCCGCGTCGAGGGTGTACGACACGCCGTCGACCGCGGTGATCGGGCCGAGGTCGGTCTCGAACGTCGTTGTCAGGCCGCGTACCTCGAGCAGATGCGATGAGGCTGCGGCCGTGGCCGTGGCCGGTGTGGCTGCCGGCGGCCGCGGCAACGAGCCTCCACGTCGTCCAGGTTGCCGCCGCCGCCTCCGCCAGCGCCGGTGGAAGCGCTCCCCGGTCGGATCGAAGGCTTCCTGCAGGCCGTCGCCGATGAAGTTGACCGACAGCACCACCGTGAGGATGGCGAGGCCCGGAAACACCGTCAGCCATGGGCGGGTGGCCATCGTTACCTGTGCCTCCTGCAGCATGTTGCCCCACGTCGGCGTGGGCGGCTGCACGCCGAGCCCGAGGAAGCTCAGCGACGACTCCAGGATGATGGCGTTGCCCACTGCAAGGGTGGCACCCACTACGATGGGTCCGACCGCGTTCGGCAGAATGTGACCGGTGATCAATCGCCGGTTGCGGGAGCCGAGGCCACGCGCCGCCTCGACGTAGTCGCGCTGCTTGATCGACAGCACCTCGGCGCGCACCACCCGGGCGGTCGCCATCCAGCTCAGCAGCCCGACGATCACCGCCACGGAAATCGCGCCGGCGCGCGAATAGGCGCTTAGCACGATCAGCAGAGGCAGCGCCGGGATCGAGTAGGCAACGTCGGTAAGGCGCATGAGCACGCCGTCGATGCGGCCGCCGTAGAACCCCGCCAGCGCCCCCACTAGCGAACCGATACTTGTGCCGATAAGCGCCGCGAGCACGCCGATGAGGATGGAGACGCGACCGCCGTATAGCATCCGGGTGAACAGATCGCGTCCGAGATCGTCGGTGCCCATCCAGTGGGCGCTCGACGGTGGTTGTCGGATGCCGCTCAGATCGATGGCGTCGAACTCGTACGCGACAATGAGCGGCGCAGCCACGCATGCGAGCGCCATGACGACGACTACCGCCAACGCCACGACCGCCGCCGGGTGGTCTCGCATGCGCTTCCAGACGAGCCCGGTGCGCTCATTCATAGCGGATGCGCGGATCGAGGACGCCGTAGACAACGTCGGCAACCAAACTGAAGAACACCACCATGACCGAGCCCATCAGCAGGATGCCCATCAACAACGGGTAGTCGCGCGCGAACATCGCTTGCACGAAAAGCCGACCGATTCCTGGCCAGGCAAAGATCGTCTCGGTGATCACCGCGCCGGAGAACAAGTCGGCCAGATTGAGCGCCATGATCGAGACCAGCGGGATCAGAGCGTTGCGCAGCGCATGCACGCCGACGACGACGCGCTCGGGAAGACCCTTTGCGCGCGCCGTGCGCACGTAGTCGCTGCGCAGAGCGCCCACCAGGCTGGCACGTAGGTAGCGCGACCAACCGGCGATATTCCTGAACGACAACACGGCGGCGGGGAGGATCAGGTGTTGTAGGTGATCCCCCAGCGACGTTGCGCCGACCGTCTCGGTGCCGGCTACTGGGAACCAGCCCAGCCTCACCGAAAAGAGCAGCTGCAGGATGAGGGCGAACCAGAACACCGGCATGGCAATGCCGACGAACGACGCGCCGGTGGCCAGGTAGTCGATCGGGGTGTGTTGCTTGACGGCGCTGAGGATGCCGATGCCCACGGCGAGCATGGCGGCCAGCACGAACGAGGTTGCCATCAGCTCGAGGGTGGCCGGCAGACGCTCGCCGATCATCTCGGCAACCGGTCGGGTGGTGGAGAAGCTCACGCCGAGATCGCCGGTAAGCGCAGCCGAGAGCCACCTGAAGTACTGCACATGGATGGGCTGGTCGACACCCAGGCGCTGCCGGTAGTTCTCGATGACCTGTGGGTCGATGAAGCGCCCGGTCTCCAGCAGGGCGCCTTCGGGCCCGCCCGGCGCCGCTTGGATGACCGCGAAGATCACCACCGAGATGCCGAGCAACAGAGGCACCATTAGTAGCAGCCGCCGGCCGATGTAGGCGCTCACTGGTGCGTGGTAACCGGCGCCTCGCCCGCAGCGCGTACCCGCAAGCGTTCGCAATTGCTGCTATCGACGCAGATCCCACTCATAGAGGTTCCAGAAGCTCCCGAAGTTGGTACCGCTACCGCGGAAGTTAACCACGCGTTTGCTCACTACCTCCGGGGTGACGGCGTAGTAGATGGGCAGCGTCCTGGCGCCCTCGGCCAGGAGTACCTGAACGGTATCGAGCAACGGCTTGCGAGCCGTGAAGTCGATTCTTCGGTCCGATCGTTCCATCACTGCGTCGAGCACTGGATCGCACAGACCGGTCATGTTGTTGGCGCCGGCGCAGGCGTACAGGTTGGTTACGCCGGGGTCCGCGGAAAGGAACCATCCGGCAACGATGGCCTCCCATTCGCCGCTCCGCCACCGTTGCGTCCAGGCAGCGCTTTCCATGGTCTCGAACGTGGCCTCGATGCCGATGGCCTTCAACTGCGCCTGGATCACCTGCGCGATGGCGATGCGCTCGCGATCGCCGGCACGGTTCATCAAGATGAACGAAAAGCGCTCGTCGCCCTTGGATCGCACTCCGTCGGATGCGAGACGCCACCCCGCTTGGTCGAGTAGCTCGGCCGAGAGTTGCGGGTCGTACGCATGGATCGGTACGTCAGGGTTGTGATAGGGATTGGCCGGGTTGATCGGCGTGTGAGCAACCCGCACCGTGCCCTGCATCAGCCCGTTGGCGATCGCCTGCCGATCGATAGCGTGGAAGATCGCCCGACGTACGTTCGCATCGGCAAACAGGCGTCGGCCGCGCTCGGTGTTGACACCCAAATCGAGGTGCATGAACCGATTCGAGGTTACCAGGTGGGTGTCGTAGCCGGTGAGATCGGCAACCTCGCCTACCTGTGTGGGCTCGATCTGCCCGTAGTCATAGCGGCCGGTTCGCATGGCGTTCAGCCGGGCATTGGAGTCGGGCACGAACGACCACACGATCTCGTCGATGCGCGGATATTGCGGACCGCGCCAGTAGTCGTCGTTGCGCACAACCCGGATGTACTCGCCCGACTTCCACTCGGCGAACCTGAAAGGTCCGGTGCCGATTGTCTCGGTGCCGCGGTTGTAGGGAACGTAGTTGATGATCTCCCGTGTGGTCATGTTGCCGAGCACGTGTTTCGGCAAGATCGCCTCGAACAAGCCGGCGTAGAAGCCATAGGCGTCGTCCCAGCGCATTACCACGGTGTAGTCGTCGGGCGTCTGGCAGTCGATGATGCCGAGGTAGTGGTCGCGGTTGTAGGTCTCCGACCCCTCGCTGGTCACGAAAGCCCCGGTGAAGCACACGTCGGCGCTGGTGAGCTTCTCGCCGTCGTGCCAGCGCACGTTCTCGTGTAGCTCCCAGGTCATGTCGATCGTGCCGTCCTCGTTGCGCACGACCAGGCCGTTCTCCTCGGTCGGAATCTGCTTGGCCAACACCGGGACGTAGGTGTTGTTCTCGTCCGTCGTGATCAGACCCTCGACCATGCTGAGATGGATGTCGATCAACATCTGACTGGTAAACGCGTTGAGCACGTCGATCTCGCGGTTGTAGGCGACGCGTAAGATCTTTCGGGCTCCGTAGGCGGAATCTGCTGCGGCTCCCGGCTCGGTTCCACCACAGCCGACGGCCAGCAAGCCGATGACGGTGCCGGCTGCGGCCCGGCGGATGCGACTACTCACCATCGCCGCGTCTCGCCATCATTTCCGCCGCGATCAACGAGACCGGAATCGACCCGTACGAAAGCAGCTCGTCATGGAACTTGCGGAGGTCGAAGTCTCTTCCATCGCGCGCCGACAGCTCCCCTCGTAGCTTGTGGATCGCGTCGGTGCCCAGCATATACATCGCCGCCGTTCCCGGGAACATGCTGTTCTGGACGGCGCCGGCCATCGCCGCCGCGGGCGCCATCAGCGCTGCGCGCTCATAGTAGTCAGTGGCCTGCCGCAGAGAAAACTGGCCGGAGTGCAGCCTTATGTCGACGACAGCCCGAGCGCACATCCGCATGCGTGATTGGTGCTCGGAGTACTGCTCCAGCGGCGTTAGGGCTCCTGCCTCGCTCATCAGGCCGGTGGCGTAGCAGGCCCATCCTTCAGCCATGGTGCCGCCGCAGAACATCGCGATGCGCGCTGCACAGTCGACGGCGGCGACTCGACCGATGCGCGACGCGGCGCGGAACGCGTGCCAATTCTGCACATGGTGGCCGACGCCACCGTGATGAATCACATGGTTCAGCTTGATGACGCTGTCGTTCGTTGTCTCGAGGAAGGCGCGCTGCTGATCTGCGGGGGCACTCGCGTCGAGCGCTGGTACCAGGACGTCGTGCACTCGCGGTCGCCCGGTCGCCGCTGGGGATCGATACACCAGGAAGTACAGATGCGGGGCAGCGTCACGCGCCCATCGTGGCTGTGGCACGAAGCGGAGAGGAAACTCCGGCCAGGTCAGCAACGCCTGCTTCTCGGTTACCTCGCGCATCGCGTCCGAGACTTCTTGATGGCGCGCGTCGTACCGGTCCGGCGGCGGATGCAAACTCCTGAGCTCCCCGAGTGCTTCAGCGCTGTTGTTGGCACCGAAATCTCGCGCCTGCTCCGATAGCCTCGCGGCGGCCTCCGACAGCTCGTGCTCGGCAATAGTTGCGATCGTGGCCGCGCTTTCGTCGACGCAGTGGCCCTCGCGCAGGTACATGGCGAAAGCCTCCTTACCGCAGCAATGGCGATCCACCGACGCGGCGAGAAGCTCACTCTCGAGGTAGGAGCGAAACTCTGCGAAGGCGGCGGCCGCGATCGCCGCCGATGTCTCGAGCCCTGGCGAATCGGCGTGCTCATCGGCGATCACGTGTTGTAGACCCGCTGTCAAGAACGCATCGGCACCGGCGCACTCTCGGATCGCACGCTCGGTCCAGGCTTGCGGTGCGCGGCGGACGTTGCTGCGACCTTGAGACAGCAGTGCCGGGACGCCTTCCATCCGTTCGATGGCCGCTGCGGCACGCTCGGCAACGGGCGCGAAGTTGGTCAAGAACAGCGACATGATCCCGAAGATCGCCTCGCCGGTATAGAAGCTCGGGTTGTCGCGATGCAGATACCCCGATTGCATCTCCCAGATCTGGGTTCGCAGGAATCCCTGAGCGAGCTGCAGGTCGATGCGCTCGGCCGCCGCCAGTGGCTCGGCTGGCAGCTCCAGCGATTCCCTCAGGAGGCTCTCGGCGTCGGCGAGGGCGTCGCCCGCTCCGTTGTCGGATAAGTCGGGGAGTCGGTGGTCGCCGTCGTGGACGCCGATGAAGGTTCCGTTGACCGGCCTGTGCTTGTAGTAGGAGTCGAAGAACCTGTCGAGCCACGTGGTGAACGCGGCGGATTCGGCGAGCATGGCGTGGATTGAAACACATGCGACACTCCTGCCATGAGGAGTTTCGATTTGCAGTGATGGACGCGCGCCAATGGAACGAGTACTACGCCGCCAACAAGGCACCGTGGACGCGCCCCGACGACGACGTGGTCGCCGAGACCGCGGAGCTGCCGCTTGGCCGGGCGCTCGACCTCGGTGCCGGGGAAGGTGCGAACAGCATCTGGCTTGCTCGCCAAGGCTGGGAGGTAACGGCAGTCGATCAAGCGCCCGCGGCGATCGACACGCTGGTGCAGTTGGCCGCTGGCGAGAGCCTGGCCATCCGTGGCGTGGTAGCGGATGTCGCTGAGTACCGCGCTGACGCGCCCTACGACCTGGTGTTGATCTGCTACATGCACCTGCCGTCCGACACTCGGACGCGCTTGCTGACCAATGCGGCAGCGGCGCTTGCGCCCGACGGTGTGCTGCTGCTGATTGGGTTATCACCGCCAGACGAGGCATCACCGTTGGGCGGGCCCACAGGGGCCGGGCTGCCGAACGCGCTCATTGCGACGCCGGCGGAGGCTCTTGCCGCGTCTGGCGACTTCACCATAGAGAGATACGATGTGCGGCGCCGCGTGATTGGCGGGACGCAGGGTGATATCAACTCCGACGTGATGCTGATTCGTGCCCACCGCACGGTGTCCGACGACGGCGACACCACGGCTTCCGATCGATGTGCCGAACGATGATGGAGTGATCGATGGAGATTCTCAGCCTCGATAACCTCGTGACGCTGGCACTGCTGACGCTTCTTCAGGGCGTGCTCGGGTTCGACAATCTGCTGTACGTCGCGCTCGAATCCAAACGCGCCCCGGCGGGCCAGCGGGCATCCGTCATGCGTTGGGGTATCGGTATCGCCATCGTCCTCCGCATTGTGCTGCTGCTCGGCTTGACGAGCCTGATCGGCTATTTCCAGGCCCCCGTCTTCGGCCTTCACAGCACCGGCCTGGTCGAGGCTCAGTTCAACTTCCACAGCATCATCGTGCTGCTCGGTGGCGTGTTCATCATCTACACCGCCACCAAGGAGATCTTTCACATGATCGGGGTGGCCGATCTCGAGCACGAGGAGCGGGGTGCGCGCCCGCTGCGAACCATCGTGTTATGGATCGTGGCCATGAACCTGGTGTTCTCTTTCGACTCGATCCTAAGCGCCATGGCGCTCACCGACGTGTTCTGGGTGATGGCGACGGCGATCGTCATCGGCGGTGTGATGATGATCTTCCTCGCCGACAGCGTCGCCGGATTCCTACAGCGCAACCGCATGTACGAGGTGCTCGGGCTATTTATTCTGTTCGTCGTCGGCATCATGCTGCTGTCTGAGGGCGGCCACCTGGCGCACCTACGCCTGCTCGGCAACGAGGTCACGCCGATGAGCAAGACCACGTTCTACTTCGTCATCGGTGTGCTGGTGCTGACCGACGTGGTCCAGAGCCGATATCAGAAGAAGCTCCTGAACGGGCGAGCTCACTCCACCTAGGCCGAAAAGACCAGAGTCTTTCGAGATGAGCCCGCGACCTGCCACAGCCGCACCAGGCGGCGGCACGAGTCGTGTCCACACCCTTCTGTTCGAGGACAACGAGGCGAACGGCGATCTCGCCTATCTAACGGGCGTCGTTCTCAGGTAGACACGCCACGACAAGCCGGATGCTGCACCCTGCTAGAGGATCAGCAGATAGGTGAACTTCAAGATAATCGCGCGGTTCTTCGGCCGGATCACCGTGCCGGTGCCCCAGTCCTGGTTGTAGACCAGGAAGATGTCGGCGCCGGGCCGGTAGATCCAGTTAAGGCGAGAGTTCAGCGTCAGCAGGTCAGTGGTGGTGTTGTACTGCACCAGCGTGTTCCAGAACAGGTTGGGCGAGAAAGCCAGCTTGATGCGCTCACGCACGACGCTCGCCTTGAAGGAGCCGGCCGGGAGGTCGACGTCGTTGTAGCTCCACGCGGTCTCGGCCGACAGCAGGCGACTCAGGCGCAGGCTCAGCGTGCTGTTGCCCATGAAGCGATTGCCACCGAAGAAGGTGCCCTTGGTGTAAAAGCCGAAGAACGACACCGGCCTGCTGCCGTCGGTGCGCAGGAACAGGCCGACGTCGGTGAAGTCGTAGTCGCCGGGCGGGATGATGATGCCGTCCTGAATCTCGAAGTCTTCGAAAATGCGCTCGAAGTTGTAGCTGGCAAAAAACGATATACGGTCGCCGGCACGTGTATCGAAGCCGAAGAATCGCACGGTCGCGTCGATGGTCTCGATGGTGCCGTCCGAAAGCGTCACGACCTGAGTGCGCTGGTTGAAGTTCAGGTTGCGGATACCGAGGCTGTTCGCTGGGCGGGGCTCGAAGTCGACGTTGTAGTCGTAGCGGCGAATGCCATCGCGCAGCAGAAATCCCATCGCCGGCCGGAAGTCGTCGCGGATCTCGGTGAAGCTGGCGCGTGCCCGCCAGATGCGACCGCGATAGTTGAAGCCGCCGCCGGCCGCCCAATCGGTGACTTCATCGCTGCCGAGGTCCTTGTCGCGGCTCGCGGCGAAGAAGCCGTTGAAGTTGACCTTACGTGAGACATTGATGTCGGCATCAATGCCGGCGACCCGGTTCCACTCGTCTTCGCTTACCTGCTTGTTGGTGAAGATCGCGCCGATGCTGGAGCGCTCCCCGATGTTGCGCTTGATCCGCGCCACCCCCCAGTTGGTGGCCGCCACATCGATATCGCCGTCGTCTCCGAGACCGCTGGCGCCGCGCGTCTGCACATCGAGCAACCCGAAGTTCCAGCCGCCGGCGCGGCCCGTGAAACGTGCTCCCCCCCGTATCGGGATGATCCCGTTCTCCTCCAGTCCGATGCGCCGTGAGAAGAACATGCGCAGCAACGGACCGCGCATGCCGCCGCCCTGGCCCTGGGTGGGACCGAAATCGAAGATGCCCCCGTTCTCGAGGAAGAACTCGCGCTTCTCGGGAAAGAACAACGAGAAACGCGTCAGGTTGATGCGCTCGTCGTCGGCTTCGACCTGAGCGAAGTCGGTGTTGGCGGTGAGGTCGAGCGTCATGCTGTTGCTGATGCCCCAACGCAGCAGGTCCAGGCCCCCGTCGTATTGCTCGTCGCTGCGGGCAGACGGCGTCTCGAAGTCGAGTGCGCTGGTGGCGATGCCGAACGGCTTGGCGCGCAGGTTGATACCCGGCTTGAGCTCACCCAACCCGGTGAGCTCGCCGGCGAGCGACAGGCGCGGCAGGTTGGCGTCGCGACCCACCGGCGCCCAAAAGGCCTCCTCGTTGTTGCGCCGGATGAGGCGGCGGATATTCAGGCCCCAGGTGCCGCCATCGGCGCCGAAACGCAGAGTGGAGAACGGAATCGCCAGCTCGGCGCTCCAGCCCTCCGGCGTGCGTGTGGCAGCGGCATTCCAGACGCCATCCCATTCGAACCTGGGGTTGTTCTCGTCTTCAATCAGCGCGTCGGCGCGAGCGCCGTTCGGGTTGGTCTCGAAGTAAAAGGCGTTGCGCCGGTCGAGAAACGTATCGAGGACGATGATGACGGAGTCGTCGTTGCCGTAGGCGCCCGAGGCACCGCGAAAGCCGCCGAATGAGCGCGACCCGTCACGCTGCATCTCCTTGGCAACGATCGTATCGGGGTCGCTGTCATACGCCATCACCCCGAGGTAGATGCCGTCACGGTCGCGCGCGATACGTACCTCGGTGCGCTCCGTCGCCGGTCGGCCTGTATCCGGGTTGCGCTGTACGAACCCGGTGGCAACCTCGGCCCGCTGCCAAAACGGCTCATCGAGGTGGCCGTCGAGCGCGACGCGCTCGTCGATGACCAGGGCCTCGAGCGAGCGGCGGGGCGACTGTGCGGCGGCCGGGGTGCTGACGACCGTCAAAACAGCCCCCACCATGGCGAGGCGGACCCATCGGCTCAGCGTCAGGAGCGCGCGCTGCGCGCAGGCGTTGATGTTCATCATCAGGCAGGGGAGGGAGCCAGTGCCCTGAGCAGCGAGCTTGGTTCTCAGAGGGCTTCAGGAGCGCCGCAGCCTACCATGGGCGGGTGCCGCCCGGCGGGCATCCTTACATATCCTTACAATCTGGCTAACGCACCCGCCGCGGCACGTAGACCTGACGCCCGGCCTCCATGGCGTCGATCTGTGCCATGAGATCGTCGAAGTCGTCGGCGTCCTGGACGAAGTCGATCTCGGTCGTGTTGATGACCAGCAGCGGCGACTCGTCATACTGCAAGTAGTAGTGTGCGTAGGCTTGGTTCACCTGCTGCAGATAGTCGTGCGAGATGCTGCGCTCTTCGGGGCGACTGCGCATCTCGACTCGCCGCACAAGTACTTCGGTCGAGCCTTGTAGATAGACGATCAGATCGGGCTTCGGCACCTGCGGCGCGAGCACGCCGTAGAGCTTCTCGTACAGAAGCAGCTCGCTGTCGGTGAGCGTGAGATGAGCGAAGACTTGATCCTTTTGCAGAGTGAAATCGGCCACCGTGAAGCGCGCGAACAGGTCGCTCTGCCGGGCTTGGGTCAGCAGTTGGAATCGCGATAGCAGGAAGTAGAGCTGCGCCTGGAACGCCGCCCCGGTCTTCTCCTGGTAGAAGGACTCCAGAAACGGGTTCTCCGGATCCTCGAGGATCTTGGTTGCTCCGAGGCGCTCCACCATCAGGTTGACCAGACTCGTCTTGCCTACTCCGATGGGGCCGTCGAGGGCCAGGTAATTCTTGCGCATCAAGCAGGCGGCGGCGATAGCAGCCAGACGCGCTCGGCGGCGTCCAGTCGCAGGAACATGTCACTGATGGGCGCGCCATAGGCCGGATGTAGGAGATCCGCTGCAAGCTCGGCCAGTGGGCGCAGAACGAATCGCCGCGTGTGCATCCTGGGATGTGGGATCTGTAGGCCGGATTCGTCCACGATGCGAAGATCATAAAGCAGAATGTCAACGTCGAGCGTTCGCGCCTCGACCGTGGCACTCGAGCGCCGCCGTCCGCAGGCCTTCTCGACCTGTAGCGCGGCGTCGAGCAACGCACGTGGCGCCGGCGGATGAAGAACCTCAGCGGCACAGTTGACGAACCAGGGAAGCGCCGGGTTGTCGACCGGCTCCGTCAGATAGAACGAAGACACGGAGCCGAGCTGGAGTCCGGCGTTGCGCAATCCGTCGAGGCCGCGACGAAGCCACGCAGTACGGTTGCCCACATTCGAACCCAGTCCCAGGTAAGCTCTCATCGTTTCCAACAAACGTGCTCCAGGGTGATCGCAGTCGGCGCGATCGGTGAGCTCGTCGGCGGAACGCGCACCGCGGCATCGTCTCATGCCGTGCTTGCCCGTTCCGAACCCTGCTACCTATACTGCCAGCCGGTTCCCTTCCTTCTGCGCAGGTCGCGCGCATCCTGCCGGGCGAATGTCCGATCTCCTCACTCGTATCCAAGATCGCAGCGCCCATGTCTGCGTCATGGGGCTCGGATACGTGGGCTTGCCGCTGGCGGTGAGCTTTGCGGAGGCGGGCTTCCGGGTAACCGGGCTGGACATCGACAACTCCAAGGTCGAGGCGATCCGCCGGGGCGAGTCGTACGTACCCGACACCGCTTCAGAGCGCCTGCGCGCTCAGGTCGAGGCCGGACGGGTCGAGGCAACCACCGATGCGGCCGTCATCGCCACCGCAGACAGCGTCCACATCTGCGTGCCGACGCCGCTTAGCAAGACCCGCGATCCTGACATTTCGTATGTCGTCGCGTCGGCCGATCGCGTAGCCGAGGCGATGCACGACGACATGCTCGTGGTTCTCGAGAGCACCACGTACCCGGGTACCACCGAAGAGGTGCTGTTGCCGAGGCTGGAGACCCACGGACGCCAAGCCGGGCGCGACTATTTCCTCGCCTTCTCCCCCGAGCGCATCGATCCTGGAAACGAGACTTTCACGCTCGAAAACACGCCCAAGGTCATCGGGGTCATGACGACGAAATGCACCCATGTGGCGACGGCGCTCTATGGCACCATCGTGGGTACGGTGCATGCTGTGTCCTCGCCGCGCGTCGCTGAGCTCGTGAAGCTGCTCGAGAACACGTTTCGCGCCGTGAACATCGGTTTGGCCAACGAGATGGCGCTGATATGCGACCGGCTTGGCATCGACTCGTGGGAGGTGATCCGTGCCGCCGCTACCAAGCCATTCGGCTTCATGCCCTTCTACCCGGGGCCCGGGCTCGGTGGACACTGCATACCGATCGATCCGCACTAGCTGACCTGGAAGGTACGCACCCTCGACTATCACGCCCGCCTCATCGAGGTGGCCTCCGAGATCAACGCGGGCATGCCGCACCACGTCGTGCAGAAGGTAGTTGATGCGCTCAATGATCAACGGAAGAGCGTTAACGGCTCACGCGTCGTGATGATCGGCGTGGCGTACAAGCGAGATGTTGATGATACGCGCGAATCGCCGGCCATCGACATCATGCAGCTGCTGGCTGCCAAGGGCGCCGACGTCTCGTACCATAATCCGTTCGTGCCGGCGCTCGAAAACATCGAAGGTCTCGGTCCACTGCATTCCATCGACGGGCTGATCGAGGCCTGTGCCGAGGCGGACTGTGTCGTCGTGGGCACCGACCACAGCAATATCGACTGGGCGGGCGTTGTTGCTGCGTCGCCGCTTGTTGTGGATACGCGCAACGTCGTCGAAGGGAAAGCGCCGCCGAACCTCGTGCGTCTGTAGGCTTATGGCCGAGGACCTAAAGGTGGTCGCGAACAATCGTCGGGCGCGTAAGAACTACGAGCTCCTCGATACGTACGAAGCCGGCGTCGTCCTGCTGGGCTCCGAAGTGAAGTCTCTACGCCTCGGAAATGCCAACCTCAAGGATGCCTACGCCTCGATCACAGACGGCGAGGTCTGGCTGCACAACCTCCACATCGGCCCCTATCCCGCAGCCGGCAAGCACAATCAGCACGACCCGGAGCGCGTCCGCAAACTCTTGCTGAAGCGGCGTGAGATCGATCGTGTGTTCGGTCGCCAGATAGAAAGGGGCTTCACCCTCGTACCTCTACGCATCTACTTCCGCAACGGTCGCGCCAAGGTGGAGATCGCGGTGGCGCGGGGCAAGAAAAACTATGACAAGCGCGACATCCTGAAGCGCGAGGCGGTGGAGCGGGATGTGGAGCAGGCTCTGCGACGGCGTAGGTAGGCGCGATGGGTGGCGGTGTGCGTGAGTGACAGCGTCACCGCTTGGTGATAGATCGGCTGGGTTGCTCGCGCGTCTCGGGCGTCGGCCTCCGAACGGTCGGTGTGGCGAGGCTGTCTTCACGCACACCGCCACCCATCGCGCTAGCCACACCGTGGGGGAGACTGCTCCCGCTCCCGACTCAGAACCTACAGGGGGACTCCTGCTGAAGAGGAGGCGGTGTTGAACGCGCTGACGTTCGCGGCACCGAGGGCGAGCCGCAGTCCTCGGACCCCTCTGGGGTCCTTGTTTGTGGGCGGGGTGTTGGAGTCGACGCTCCCCGCCGCCGTACTTCGGCGTCGAGTAGCAAGAGTCCCCTACGGTGTCGGATCAACGCCCCGATGCCGGGCCATTGAAGCGGCGCCGATAGCGAAAACGGTGCTGGGCGGAGAACACACCCATCCCCTGTAGGCAACCTCGCCACACCCTCCGTTCGCCAACCTCCGCCCGAGACGCGCGAGCTAGGACGCTGATCGACCAAGAACGGTGACGTTGCCCTAAGGGGATGGGTGTGTTCTCCGCCCCCCTCCACCCCTCGCTAGTTCGGCCGCCAGCTCCATCGCCGCCAGTATCGGTCGATGATCGGCCGTACCGGATGCCGCAAGGTCGTACGCCGTGCCGTGATCCGGCGAGGTGCGAATGTAAGGCAGGCCCAGCGTCAGGTTCACCGTGGGCCAGGGCGCGCGCTTCGCCAGGATGGTGCCCTGGTCATGGTAGAGCGCGAGAATCACGTCGAGCTCAGAGCGGAGGAAGATGGAGTCGGCGGCATAGGGGCCTCGAGCATCGATGCCGTCGGCACGGGTGGCGGCGATGGCCGGATACAGAATGCGGGCTTCTTCGGTGCCCAGCCGTCCCTGCTCGCCGGCGTGCGGATTGAGCGCCGCGACGCCGATGACCGGGGGTTTCCCGAAGCACGACGCCCACCGCATGTGCAACCTGCGCAGCATCGCATCGACGGAGTCGGTTCGAATGAGGGAGATCGCGGTTGCGGTGGGCAGATGGGTGGTGAGCAATGCGATGTGCGGGCGAGGCCCGGCGAAGAGCATGATCGGTGTGTCCACGCCGGCGCGCTCAGCAAGGTACTCGGTATGTCCTCGGAAGCGCGGCTCAACAGTAGCGATGAGGTCTTTGTTGACCGGGGCAGTGACCAGGGCGTCGACCTCACCGCTGCGTACCAGGCGCTCGCCCTGGTTAATGCTGTCGAGCGCCGCGGGGCCCTGCGTTCCTTGCGCGTGCCCGGGGCGGAAGCCCTCCGCGGCGGCGGTGCACGGGAGCATCCACGGACCGCGATCACCCGTGCTGCGGGCGCGCTGCGCGGCGTCGATCCCGTCGATCACGCGGAAGCTATCAGGGTTCAAACCGGCGCATTCCGCGTGCTTGGAGAATACGGCAGCATCACCGATAAGGAGGCAATCGGCAGTCGCGAGCTCGGCAGCTGCGCGGAGCAGGATCTGCGGGCCGATCCCGGCGGGATCGCCCATGCTACAGCCCAGAAAGGGTCTCATGAGACTGGCACGTGGCAGCCATCGAGTCGCTCGCCGACTGCGATCAGCGTGTGCTCGAGTGACAGCTTTACGTTGGGTTGAATACCTGTGGTCAACCGATCGATGCCTTCGTTCAACGACTCGAGCGCTCGAGCCGCCGCGTCGGGGTCCATGTCTTGCGCCCATGCTTTCCAGGCCTCGAATCGATCCGTGTTGACCAGACTCGAGCGAGCGCCTCCAGCAGATACCACCAGGAGGTCGCGGAGGATGTCGCGGCCGACCTCCAACGTGCTGACTGCCCGCTGTGTCGCCGTCTCGCCGGTACCGATCGATGACAAGCTCTCGGCCGCAGCAATTACGCCGGCGCCGCCAAGCTGCGCCGATCGCAACGCCTCGACCACCGCCTCGAGCAGGTCCGCGTAGCCGTCCAGATCGATGCACAGGGCACGTCCGATGCTTCCCGGGGTGAGGGCCGCCCGCAACCTCGCCTCGTCGGGGTCGAGACCGCGTTTGTCAGTCAGGTAGGCGCGCACCAGGGACTGCGGCAACGGTGAGAAGCGCAGCGACTGGCACCGCGACCGAACGGTTGCCAGCAAGCTTCCTGGCGCCGGCGTGACCAACACGATCGCCGAAGACGCCGGCGGCTCTTCGAGCGTCTTGAGGAACGCATTCTGGGCTTCGGTGGTGAGCATGTGGGCTTCATCCACCGCCACCACACGGTGGCGGCCTTCGTACGGTCGATAGCCCGTCGCAGCAGCAGCGCGGCGCACTGCCTTGATCCCTACCGTACGAGGCGCTGGTGCCATCCACAGCACGTCGGGATGCAGGCCGCGCTCGACCTTCCGGCACGATACGCACTCTCCGCAGGCATCGGCCGGACCCTGCTCGGCGCAATTGAGCGCCTGCGCGACGATGCCTGCGCAGGTCGCCTTGCCCACGCCGGGGGGGCCGGCGAACAACAGCGTGTGTGGTAGCCGCGCACTGCTGAGAGCTCGCCGGAGTGCGCCAATCACAGACTCCTGACCAACGATGGCACCGAAGCCGTGGCCGTCGGTGATCGGCGGTGGAGTGGTAAGCGAGAGTGGCGCTTTTGCGCCGGAACGTGGGGTCACGGGTACATCCGGCTGATGGTGGCGCGCTGGCGGACGTCGGTGATCCAGGATTGTATCCGCCGGCTCACCTCAGGCCTGCGCAGGGTGGGAACGACCGTACGATCCTCGTCTACCGATCATCGCCCAGCGGCAGCGCCATCCCTGCGAGAAGCGCTTTGAAGCGGGTCTTGTCTCGTAGCTGACGCAGATACGGATCCTCCAGAATCGCGGCAAGGCGCAACGACCGTCGTTCGGCGGCCATCTCCAGCAACGCCAGTGCCGCGTCGGCGTCGCGTGCCTGACGCGCCGCCAGGCCCGACACGACGCGGAGCGTCCGCACCGTGGCGAGCTGCGTGATCAGCTGGTTCGTGAGTCCCTCTGCAAAGAACCGTTGCTCGGGGTCATCCGAGAGCGCCCGTAGCGGCAACACAGCAAGCGATTCGATATTTCCCGGCACACTTGCCGGCTGCCGCGCCGCCCACCAGGCGGCGAACAGCGCCGCCGCGATCGTGCCGGCCAGCAACACTTGCCACGACCGCCTACTGCGTACCGGTGGTGCGACTACGTTGCGGGCTGGCTCGCGCACGGGCACCGCCCGCACATCCGCCAGGAGCCGGTACCCGCGCTTGGGCAGCGTCTCGATGTATCGCGGCTCCCGCGCGTCGTCGCCGAGAGCCCGGCGTAGCTCCGAGATACAGCGGCTCAGCGCTGCTTCGCCGACGATGCTGTCAGGCCATACGGCGTCGATCAGCTCGTTCTTGGAGAGCACTGCTCCTGGACGGCCGGCGAGCTGCAGAAGCACCTCCATGACCTTGGGCTCCAACCGCCCCTCCGCCTGGCCGCACGTGACGGTGCCGGAAGACGGATCGACCGACCAATCGCCCATCCGAAATGGGCCGGACGGCCGTGGCTCCTGGCCGTAGATCATCGCGTCGTTCATTCGATGATCGCCAAGACGGCGCCGCGCTCCACGCCCGCCCCTTCTTCGACGACCACGTCTACCACGGTGCCATCGCGCGGCGCCTTGAGCTCGTTCTCCATCTTCATGGCATCGAGAACGATGATGCCATCACCTCGCCTTACCGCGGTGCCTCGCGGAGCGAGCACCTTGAGCACACGCCCCGGCATCGGTGCCGTCACAGAGACCGTGCCGTCCGGTTCGGTGCCCGTCGGGGCGATTCGGCGTCGTCGGGCGTCCGAGGCCCGCGCGCGGACCACAGCGCCTAGCAGGTGCAGCTCCAGCAGCTCGGGGTCCTCATCGATCTCGTCGACGTGTACATCATATGAGCGGCCGTCGACGAGCAGGGAGTAGTTGCCAGGCTCGGGCATCCGCCAATCGATCTGAACCTCAAAAGCGTTTTCATCGGAGTCGGCGACGGAAAGCCGCCACATACGGATGGCGCCGCGGTCCCGCCGTACCCGGTACCGGCGCACGCCGTCTTCACCCTCGATGTCGACCTCGATGATCATCGGGGGATTCCCCGCAAGCCTCGTTCTCGCCCCGCCACCTTCCAGGCCGACGATCCGCCGTTGCGGAGCTGGAA
The DNA here is from genome assembly GCA_965205505.1 of Acidobacteriota bacterium. Taxonomy (GTDB): domain Bacteria; phylum Acidobacteriota; class UBA890; order UBA890; family WLXD01; genus DASCOT01. Next base: position 490,983 of record CBDBHB010000006.1, on the reverse strand, counting down.
AGCGCGAGTCTCCTCGCGTCGAAAGGCGTGCAACGCGGCACTTATCGCGGCAATGTCGGTGAGCTCCGCATGGCGAAGATGACGCGGTCCGAGCGGGCCCGAATCGCCGAGAAGGCCATCAAGGTAGCCAGTATCGAAGTTCCCCGCGAGGAATGCTGGCTCCTGCATGATGTGTTGAAAAAGCGGAATCGTCGTCGAGATGCCGACGATCTTGTACTCCTTCAAAGCGCGTCGCATGCGGCTCAGCGCGGCCGGGCGATCCGCGCCCCAGACGATCAGCTTGGAGATCATCGGATCGTAGAAGATCGATACCTCGTAGCCATCGTAAAGGGCGGAGTCGTTGCGCACTCCAGGACCGCCGGGTGCGCGGAGTCCCTCGATTCGTCCCGGTGCCGGGGCGAAATTGTTGAACGGATCCTCGGCGTAGATTCGGCACTCTATGGCGTGGCCCCGCACGCGCACGTCGCGCTGGTCCCATGGGAGCTGCTCGCCCCGGGCGACCGCGATCTGGGCCGCGACGATGTCGATGCCGGTGACCATCTCGGTGACGGCATGCTCGACCTGAAGCCGCGCGTTGAGCTCGATAAAGTAGAACCTGCCCTCGGTATCAAGCAGAAACTCGACCGTACCGGCGTTCGTGTAGTCGACCCTGGCGGCGATCGCCAACGCCGCCTTACCCATCTGGTCGCGCAGGTCGTCGTCGAGCGCCGGCGATGGAGCTTCTTCAACAACCTTTTGGTGTCGACGTTGCAGCGAGCACTCGCGCTCACCCAGATGGATGCGATTGCCGTGCTCGTCGCAGAGCAGCTGGATCTCGACGTGGCGTGGCTCAAGAATCATCTTCTCGACGTAGACGCGCCCATCAGCGAACGCGGAGCTGGCCTCGCTGGTAGCGGCACGAAAAGCCGATTCCATCTCGTCGGGGCCGTCTACTTGGCGCATGCCTTTTCCGCCGCCGCCGGCGACAGCCTTCAACAGCACCGGGTAGCCGAGTTGCTCGGCAACAGCGATGGCCGCGTCGGTAGTTTCGAGGGGTCCAGGGCTTCCCGGTACCGTCGGTGCGCCGACTTCGCGGGCGATCTCGCGTGCGTGGTTCTTATCGCCTACCGCTGCCATGACCTCGGGTCGAGGGCCGATGAAGGTCAAGCCGGCATCACCGACGGCGCGCGCGAAGTCGGGATTCTCGGCGAGGAAGCCGTACCCCGGGTGCACCGCATCGGCGTTCGCCTCGATGGCGATCGCGATCAACCGATCGATGCGCAGATAAGACTCGGACGCCGCCGCGGGCCCCAGCCGATAGGCGCGGTTCGCCAGGCGAACATGCAACGCCTCACGGTCGGCGTCCGAGTAAACTGCTACCGCTTCTATGCCGAGATCGCGGCAGGCACGAATGATACGCACTGCGATCTCGCCTCGGTTCGCAACGAGGATACGCTGGATCTCCTTCATGCGCGAAAAGGTATCGTTCGTGTCCGTCGTCTGCCAACGCGACCGCCGGGGCTTGGCGGGGCGCGGAGCGGCGAGGCGGCATTGCGGTGATGCTCGCGGGATCGACAGCTCGGCCTGCTAGTGCCCTGAGTCAGGACACTAGCTTCCCTGGGCGGCGGTGGCCACCCAATCGTCGACCTGGTCGTCGAGCGACTGCAACAGAATAGCGCCGTGGGCCAGCACCGCATCGTGAAATGCTCCAAGATCGAAGCCCGCACCGAGCGCCTTCTCGGCGCCAGCCCGAAGTTCGCGAAACTTCAGCTCACCCACCTTGTAAGCGACTGCCTGGCCAGGGTTTTCTTGGTAGCGGCGCACCTCGATGCGGATCTGCTCGTCGGGTAACGCGGTGTGCTTGCGGAACAGCTCCTCGCCTCGACGACGATCCCAATCAAAGGCGTGCAGTCCGGTGTCCACCACCAGCCGAATAGCGCGCCACATTTCCAGGTTCAGGCGGCCGAACTCGGTCATGGGGTGGCGATAGATGCCGAGATCAGCTCCGAGGCTCTCGGCATACAGCCCCCAACCTTCAACGAAGGCTGTCATCGCGAAGCGCCTACGCCAGCGGGAGTCCTCGGCGTGAGCCGTGGCCCACGTCGCCTGTAGGTGATGCCCAGGCATGGCTTCGTGCAACAACAATGCTTCGAGCACGAAAAGCGGTACCTGGCGAGGATCTGAGTTCAGCAGGACGTAGCCGACGTGCCGACCCCGGATTCCTTCGTTGCCTTGGCGATACTGGGCCATGAACCCGCGCTCTCCTCGGCGCAACAGCTCGATGCTATAGGGGACAGTCGGAATCCCGTTGAACGCCGAGCCCAGTCGGCGTTCTATGCGAGCGGCGATCGTCCTGGCGATTGACCTGAGCTCTTCGCGCGAGCCGGCAAAGAGGCGGCCGTCGGTTCGGGCTGCCTCGAGAAACGCGTCGAGATCGGCGTCAGGATCCTGCGCATGAACCAGATCCAGCATTGCCTTGCGGATCCGCTCGATCTCTCGCAGCCCGAGCTCATGGAGCTCAACGGGGTCGCGCTCCTGTCCGGTGTGGCGCAGGATATGCGCCGCGTAGCCGAGCTGGTCAAACCCGTTGGAGTCGAGGTCGAGGTACCGTGCCACGGCGAGCCGCGACCGCCACTCCAGCACATCGAGATCGATCCTGCCTGATGGTTCCAGCGCGTGTCGCTGTACTCCCCGCGTGCGGCTAAGCAGATCAACATACAGCGCACCCACGCGAGCGAGGTTCACCTGACATCGTTGGGAGCGCAGGTCGCGACAGCCCAGGTCGGCGCGTCGTTGCGGAGCTCCGGAGAGCTCCTCGAAGGTGCTGACCAGCGCACCGAGCTCGATTTGCGCCGCCTCGGTCGCCGCTAGCTGCACCGTGGGTGCGGCTGACGCGATGTCCTCGGTGCTGAGTTGCACTCGTGGGGTCAGCACCGTCACGGTCAGGATCGCCGCGATCGACGTCCCAGTAGCAGCGCTCCGTGCCTGCCGGTGCATCGTACTGCCTCCCGTGCGGAGCGCGCGTGCACCCGAGCGCAGGCCCACCGAACGCTTCCCGCGCCCGGGCACAACGCGTTCTCTGCACGGTAAGAGCCCCGGCCGGCGTGTTTCGTCGAGGTTTTTTGAGCGCCCCCGTCCTGCTAGTGGTCTAGAGCGGTATGTTGCCGTGCTTCTTGGGAGGGTTGCTGTCGGCCTTGGTATCGAGCGCCAGAAGTGCACGAATGAGCCTCGGCCGAGTATCGCGAGGGTGAATCACCTCATCGATCCAACCGCGCTCGGCGGCTACGTAGGGATTGGCAAACTTGTCGCGAAACTCCTTCACCTTGGTTGCCCGTAGCGCCTCCGCATCCTCGGCGGCCGCGAGCTCGCGGCGGAACAACACGTTTACCGCGCCTTCCGAACCCATCACTGCGATCTCTGCCGCCGGGTAGGCGAAATTCACGTCGGTGCGGATGTGCTTCGAAGCCATCACGCAGTAGGCACCGCCGTAGGCCTTCCGGGTGATCACGGTCAGCTTCGGAACCGTGGCTTCGGCGAAAGCGTAGAGCAGCTTGGCACCGTGCTTGATTATGCCGGCGAATTCCTGCTCTGTGCCCGGCAGAAAGCCCGGCACGTCTTCGAACACCACCAGCGGGATGTTGAAGGCATCGCAGAAGCGCACGAACCGCGCGCCCTTGACCGACGCGTCGATGTCCAGCGTGCCGGCCAGGTGGTCTGGCTGGTTGGCGACGATGCCCACGGGCATGCCGTGTAATCGAGCGAACCCGGTGACCAGGTTACGGGCGTAGGCCTCGTGTACCTGCAGGAAGTTGCCGTGGTCAACGACGCGGCTGATCAGGTCGACGATGTCGTATGGGCGGTTCGGGTCGACGGGCACGAGCTCGTCGAGCTCGACATCCGCGCGTCGCGGATCATCCGTCGGATCCAATCGTGGCGCGTCTTCTCGGTTGTTGCTCGGCAAGTACGAGAGCAGCTCGCGGATCAGCGCCAGGCAGTCTTGATCGTTGGCCGACGAGAAGTGCGCCACGCCGCTGCGCGCACTATGAACTGCTGCGCCGCCCAGGTCCTGCGCTGAGACGTCCTCGTGCATCACCGTCTTGATGACGTCGGGGCCGGTCAGAAACATGTACGAGCTCCCCTCGACCATGGCGACGAAATCGGTGATCGCCGGTGAGTAGACGGCACCGCCGGCACACGGGCCCATGATTGCCGAAATCTGCGGAATTACCCCGGAGGCCAGCGTATTGCGAAGAAAGATCTCCGAGTAACCGGCCAACGACGCGACGCCCTCCTGAATCCGGGCCCCGCCGGAGTCGTTGAGGCCGATGACCGGTGCCCCGGTCTTCATCGCCAAGTCCATTACCTTGCAGATCTTCCAGGCGTTGCTCTCCGAAACCGAGCCGCCGAAGACCGTGAAGTCCTGTGCGAACACGTACACGAGCCGGCCATCGATTTGTCCGAAGCCCGACACCACGCCGTCGCCTTCGATTCGTCGCTCCTCGATGCCAAAGTCGCTACATTGGTGTCGAACGTGTACGTCGAGCTCCTGAAACGACTCTGAATCGAGCAGGTAGTCCAGCCGCTCGCGCGCGCTCAGCTTGCCGGCGTTGTGCTGGCGCTCCAGGCGAGTTTCACCACCGCCGGCACGCGCGTTCTGCCGGCGACGTTCGAGCTCGGCTGCTGGGTCGTCGTACGACACGGCGTTCGATCCGCGGGCGGTCAGCCCTCGGCGCCGGCCGGGAGCGCCAGTTCGGCCACGAGCTCTCGCGCCCCTTCCCAGTCGGCGAGGAAGGCGGCGAGCCCCTTGTCGGTGAGTGGGTGCTTGAACATCGAGTCGAATACCTTGGTCGGTATCGTGACGATGTCGGCGCCCATGAGCGCGGCGTCGAGAACATGCTTCGGGCTGCGTATGGAGCCCACCAGCACCTCCGTGGCGTAGCCGTAGTTCTCGTACATCTGGACGATCTGCTGGACCATCTCCATTCCATCGTGCCCGATGTCGTCGAGGCGGCCCGCGAAGGGCGAGATGATCGTTGCGCCTGCCTTCGCAGCGAGGAGTGCTTGCAGGGGCGAGAAACAGAGCGTCACATTCGTGCGGATGCCCTCTTGGGAGAGGGTCGCCACGGCGCGGATGCCCTCTCGAAGCAGCGGGATCTTGACCACGATGTTGTCGTGCATCGGCGCCAGGCGACGAGCCTCGTCGACCATGCCGTCGTAGTCGGTCGACAGCACCTCGGCACTGATTGGGCCGTCCACGATCTCGCAGATCTCGGCGATCACGTCCGCAAACGGGCGCCCTTCTTTCGCCACGAGTGACGGGTTGGTGGTCACTCCATCGAGCACGCCGGTTTCTCCGGCCGCCCGGATCTCGTCGATATTCGCGGTGTCGAGGAAGATCTTCATCGGATGGCCTCCCGAGAGATTCGTGGCGCCGCCGAAAGCCCCATGTCCCCGAATCGACGGCCGCAGCGCGGCTAGTTTAGCAGGTCACGCACCAACTCTGGTGGTCGTTGGCTGGCTGTCGTTGGCTGGCGGTCACGGTGCGGCAGGCTCGGTCGGCGCGCCCGGTGCTTCGCTTACTGCAGGCGCCAGTCGTAGATCGGATAGGCGTCCGTGAGCTCGGCCACCTGCGCGGCGACGTCGATGATGACGTCCGGGTTGCCGCGCGACTCGAGCACCCGCGCCATCCAACCGACGATCTGACGCATGTGCTCCTCCGTGAGGCCCCGCGTGGTGGTGGCCGGCGTGCCGATGCGCAAGCCCGAGGTGACGAACGGCGAGCGCTGGTCGAACGGAATCGTGTTCTTGTTGACCACGATACCCGCCTGGTCGAGCCAAGCCTCGGCTTCCTTCCCGGTGACACCCTGTTGGCCGACGTCGATGAGAACAAGATGCGTATCGGTGCCGCCCGACACACAGTGGAAACCCGCGTTGCTGAACTCCGCGGCGAGGGCCTTGGCATTGGCGATGATCTGCGCTGCATACGCGCCGAAGCTCTCGTCCAGAGCCTCCCCCAGGCAGACTGCCTTGGCGGCGATCAGATGCTGAAAGGGCCCGCCTTGGAGGCCAGGAAACACTGCCTGGTCGAGCCGAGCAGCGTGCTTCTCGCGGCACAGCACGATGCCGCCACGCGGTCCACGCAACGTCTTGTGGGTTGTCGAGCTGACGAAGTCGGCGTGCGGGCAGGGATCGGGGTGCAGTCCCGCTGCCACCAGCCCGGCCGGGTGCGCGATGTCGGCGTGTAGTACGGCGCCGACATCGTCGGCGATCTCCCGGCAACGGGCGAAGTCGATGTGGCGCGGGTAGGCCGAGAACCCGACGACGATGAGCTTGGGTCGATGCTCTCGGGCGATCACCGCCATGGCGTCGTAGTCGAGCAGTTCCGTTTCCTCGTCGACGCCATAAGTGACGACGTTGTACAGCTGGCCTGAGAACGACATCCGATGGCCGTGCGACAGATGCCCGCCTTCCGACAACCCCATGCCCATCAGCGTGTCGCCTGGCTGCAGCGCCGCGTAGTACACGGCCATGTTCGCTTGTGTACCGCTGTGCGGCTGAACATTGGCGTGCTCGGCGCCAAACAGTTGTTGCGCACGCTCGATCGCGAGCGTTTCCGTCATGTCGACGAACTCGCAACCGCCGTAGTATCGGTGGCCTGGATAGCCCTCGGAGTACTTGTTCGACATCACCGAGGCACACGCCTCCAATACCGCCTCGGAGCTGTAGTTCTCGCTGGCGATCATGACCAATTTGCGCGATTGTTTCTCGGTTTCCTTGCGAATGACGCTCGCGACCTCGGGGTCGACTTCAACAAGACTTCGAGCCAGACGCGCGCCGGTGTGTGGCGCCGAAAACGAAGAGTCGACCATTCCGGAGCTCCGGGTTCTGCGGCAGAGATGGTGTCGGGCTGGGCTCGAAGACGGCCATTATAGGCCCCAGCGATGAGCGCGCTGACACGGGCGGGGGCCGTGCAAGCGGGCGTATAATCGATCGAACAGGGGCGATACTGGCGGGGGCATCAGGCGACCACGTCTCGGTCTCGTGGGCTCGCCCTGAGGGGAAGGTGGGGATGACACCGTCGCGACGTACCCTGCCGCGCCCGATGCTGGCTGTACCCCTGGCCCTCTTGGCGCTCGGCGCGAGCTTTCTGTGGGGCTATCAGAGCCATCGCGGCGCGATTTTCCCCTACTCCATCATCTCGTGGTTTCTGGCCGACACCGATAGCAAGCCCTACAGCTGGATCCGCCCACGGGGGCGCCCGCTGCGGGACCTGCGAGCGCTCGCCTATGTCGGCGCGAACTTCGATCCGGACTCCGATCGCCGCGGCGTCCAGGTCCACGACGCGCAGCGCGCCTGGCAGGGTCTGAATTTCTATCACTCGGCCTTTCAAGCACCGTTTCTGCTAGTCGACATGGAAGGACGCGAGGTGCGGCGCTGGTCAGACCCCGGGGCGCTGATCGCGCACGCCGAGCTACTGCCGGACGCCGGACTGCTCTTGGTGAGGTTCGACAAACAGGTCGTGCGCCTCGATTCCGAATCCCGCCCGCGCTGGATCGCCGACGTGCGGGCTCATCATGATGTCGCGATTCACGGCGACGACCTTTGGGCACTTTCGAGACGAGAGAGATCGATTCCCGAAGTGCATCCGACTCAGCAAATCCTCGAGGACACGCTGACCGTGCTGTCGCTGGAGACGGGCGAGGTGCGCGAGGAGCTTTCATTGCTCGACGTTGTGCGCTCCTCGTCCTACGGTTTCCTGCTGGCCAGCGTCGCGCGTCGCCAGTTCGTCGCCGCCGACGGTCCGTTGGATACCTTGCATACGAACCACGTGTCAGTGTTCGATGGATCGCTCGCCTCAGTTTCGCCGCTGTTCGGTGCTGGCAACATTCTTCTCTCGATGCGCCACCTGAACGCCATCATGATCCTCGATGGCGCAACCCAGGATGTCCTCTGGATCTGGGGTCCGTCGAATCTCTACGGGCAACATCATCCAACCCTCTTGCCCAATGGGCGGCTACTGGTGTTCGACAATGGGGTGTCGCGCTCGCGTGTGCTGGAGGTCGATCCGCGATCCAACGAGATCGGCTGGAGCTATGAGTCCGAGGAGTTCCATACGCCATTGCGCGGGAGTGTTCAGCGCTTGCCGAACGGCAACACGCTGATCACGGAATCGGATGCGGGCCTTGTGTTCGAGGTAACCGAGGGAGGTGACATCGTGTGGGAGTTCGTCAACCCCGATGCCACGGAGGGCGGCGAGCGCCGCGTGATTTGGCGAATGACGCGTGTCTCGAGCGGCGGCTGGACGGATTAGGTGGGGCGTGTGACAGGCCGATCAGCCGCTGCATTGACGCTCGGTCTGTTGGTGATCGGTTGCGCCGGCAACAGCTGGATTCGCGGTCAACCGGAGCTCGTTGAACGAGCGCGCCAGAGCCCCGGCAGCTTCCTGGAGCCGGCGCTGCAGCTGACGGCACCGCTCGAGAGTCTCGTGGCGTCGTACACGATGCGTTTTTCGCGGGGGATCGGACGGCGGTCGGTCGACACTTTCGTGTCGGTTCGCCGGCCAGCGGACGTCGATATCCTGGTACTCGACCCGACCGGCGGCATTCAAGCCTATCTACGCGCCAACACAGCCGAAGTCGGTCTGTTTCTGCGCGAGGAGCAACTCCTCTATCGTGGACCGGCGACGCGTACGTCCTTCGAGCAAGCGATTGGCTTCGGGCTGTCAGCCGGAGACGTCGTGGCGGCCCTGCTGGGATACGGGATCGATCCGGCCAGCCATCCACCCGGTCGGCCGAGCTGGGACGAGAGGGCTCGGCGGGTGCGGATCGATTACGGCGAGGAGGCCAGCGCGTGGCTGTTGCCACCTACGCTGTGGTTCGATCGTATTGAGCATCGACGCGCCGACAACACGGTAGCGCTCGAGGCGCTCGATCCGACTGCCGCCGAGGTCGACGGTCAGACGGTCCTGGTTCCCTCGAGCCTGCAGCTGCGCGTCGAACCCGCTGGGTACGGGATCACGATGCAGCTGCTGGGTGAGCCGTCGACCAACGTCGAGTTCCCGCCGGCGCATTTCGAGCTCGAAGTCCCGGTAGGAGTATTGCAGCTACCGATCTCCGACCTGGGTCGCGAAGGCGGTCTGTTCAGGCGCGAGGTACCTGAAGGGCAGTAGATCGCAGCGCACCCCCCGGCGTCGGCCGAGCTGACGCGAATGCGCCCCCGGCGTAGTTTGATGCCTAAAAAGTGGGGCGCTTATAATAGTGCGTGTCTGAAATGCAGCCCTCGTCGGGGTCGCGTCCCGGAGACGCTGCTCGGGACTTCTGCGTCCACAGGCAGTTGGTTTTGGGGCGTCGCCAAGTCAGGCAAGGCACCGGTCTTTGGATCCGGCATTCGCAGGTTCGAATCCTGCCGCCCCAGCTTTAGGCCTGCTAGTCCATCGAGGGCGAGCATTGCTCCGATATTCGGATCACAAACCGCACCTCAGCCGCACGGCTCGATGTCCAATACCGACCGCAAGCTAAAGATCTTCGCGGGCAATGCCTGCCCGGCGTTGGCGGAGGCCATCGCGGGATCGATGGGTTTGTCCTTGAGCGCCATCGACATCGGGCTGTTCGCCGACGGCGAGGTGCGCTGCCAGTTCGGAGAGAACGTGCGCGGCGTCGAGGTGTTCCTCGTCCAGTCAACGTGCCGGCCGGTGAACGATAGCCTCATGGAGTTGCTGGTGATGATCGACGCAGCCAAGCGCGCTTCGGCTCATCACATCACGGCTGTGATCCCGTACTTCGGATACGCCCGGCAGGACAAGAAAGACAGCCCACGGGTGCCCATCTCGGCCAAGCTCGTCGCTGACTTGCTGACCACTGCTGGAACCTCGCGGGTGCTGGCGATGGATCTGCACGCGGGTCAGATCCAGGGCTACTTCAACATCCCGCTCGACCACCTCTTTGCAGCGCCAATCGCGGTGCGCCGGATCGGTGCCATCGACCGCGATCTGGTCATGGTCTCGCCTGACGCCGGCGGTGTGGAGCGCGCTCGTGCCATCGCCAAGCGGCTCGAGGCTGGATTGGCCGTGATCGACAAGCGTCGCCGTGTCGCCAACAAGGTCGAGGAAATGACCGTCGTAGGCGACGTCCGCGACGCGGTGTGCTGCTTTTACGACGACATGGTCGACACCGCCGGTACCCTGACCACCGGAGCCACGGCGGTGCTCGACGAGGGAGCACGCGAGGTCTACGCGTTTGCCACTCACGCGGTACTCTCCTCACCGGCTATCGAGCGCATCGAGGCCAGCCCGCTGAAACGAGTCTTTGTGACGGATACGATCCCGTTGCCGCCCGAAGCCGCCGCCTGCGACAAGATCGAGGTGCTCTCGGTCGCAGGGTTGTTCGGTGAAGCGATACGCAGCATCTACGAGGAAACCAGCATCTCGAGGCTGTTTATCTGATCTCGACGGCTGCTCACTCCGAGGGGTAACAACGATGGCAGATACACAACTGCTCGAGGTCGTGCTTCGCGTGCCCGGTTCGAGCAACAAGGCGAAGCAGTTGCGCCGTGCCGGCAAGGTCCCCGCTGTGCTGTACGGCGGAGGTCGCGACACGCGTTCGATCGCCGTGGACCCGCGGACGCTGATCGAGATTCTGCGATCCGAGCACGGTCAGAACTCGATTCTCAGCTTGAGAGTCGGAGACGGAGCCGAGCAGACGGCCCTGATCCACGACTACCAGGTGGACCCGATCTCTCGCAAGCTTCAGCACGTCGACTTTCGTCGCATCGACCTGGCGATCGAGATCGAGGTGAATGTTCCAGTCGAGGTTGTCGGCGAGGCGTTCGGAGTCAAGGTTGATCGAGGCATCCTCGACATGATCCTCCGAGAGGTGCACGTCAAGTGCCTGCCGACCGATATTCCCGACAGTCTCCGGGTCGACGTGACCGAGCTCAACATCGGCGACGTGGCACAGGTGTCTGATCTAGAGGTGCCCGACAACGTCGAGTTGCTCGTGGATCTGGATCAGACGGTGCTAACCATTGCCCCGCCGACGGTCGCGATTGAGGATGAGGTTGTAGAGGAAGACGAGGATTTGCTTGCGACCCTAGAAGAGCCAGAGCTCATTGGCCACGAGGACGAGGAGGAATCCGAGAACGACGAGTAGACTCGCCGAATGCGCGCTCTAGCCGGGCTCGGAAACCCCCGGAGCGAGTATGTCTCCACGCGTCACAACGCTGGCTGGATGCTCCTTGACCGTCTGCGTGCCGCCGGCAAGGTCATCGAGACACGACAGAAAGAATCGGTGCAACTCGAGCGTGTCAAGCTGGGACCGGCAGCGCTCTGGCTGATGCGTCCGCTGTCGTTCATGAACAACAGCGGCGTGGGAGTCTCCTACGCTTGTCGGAGCTTGTCTATCGATCCCGGCGACCTACTCGTGGCGTACGACGAAATCGATTTGCCTTTGGGCGTGCTTCGTCTCCGACCCGCGGGTGGCGACGCCGGTCACCGTGGTCTGAAATCCGTGCTTGAGGAGCTCGGGACGCAGCAAGTACCACGACTCCGGCTCGGCGTGCGGGGCCAAGGTCGCGGACGCGACACTGCCGGATACGTTCTCGAGGCGTTCGACGAGACCGAGCTGGCGGCGCTCAACGAGATGCTCGACCGTGCCGTCGCGGCGGTGCGGATGATCCTCCGGCGGGGTCTGAGCGCCGCGATGAACACGTACAATCAGCGACCGAAAACCGAGACAACGAATCCGCAAGAGACTCCCGATTAACTGGAGTAAGAGCATGAGCAACATCCCCATCGAGGCGGTTCCCGTACTGGGCGGAATTGGCCTGGTAATCGCCTTGGTCATTCTCATGGTCATTCGACGTCGCGATGTCGGCACCGATCAGATGGCCGAGATCGCCGCCCAGGTCCACGACGGCGCGATGGTGTTCTTGCGCCGCGAATACACCCTGCTGGCTATTTTCATTGCCATCGTTGCTGTCTTGCTCGGCTACTTCGTGTCGACCCCGACCTCCGCCGCGTTTATTACCGGTGCGGCCTGTTCGATCGCTGCCGGTTTCGCCGGCATGACGTCGGCAACCATGGCCAACGTGCGTACCGCAGCGGCGGCGAAGAACGAGGGCCGCGATGCCGCGCTGATGGTGGCGTTTCTGGGCGGCTCGGTCATGGGGTTGTCGGTCGCCAGTCTCGGGCTAATCGGCGTCGGCGTTTGGTATCTCTGGTATGGCAGCCCCGACACTGCCCATGTGATCAACGGGTTCGCGATGGGAGCCTCCTCCATCGCGCTGTTCGCCCGTGTCGGCGGCGGAATCTACACGAAGGCCGCCGACGTTGGTGCGGACCTGGTGGGCAAGGTCGAAGCTGGTATACCCGAGGATGACCCACGCAATCCCGGTGTGATCGCCGACAATGTCGGCGACAACGTTGGCGATGTCGCCGGAATGGGTGCTGACATTTTCGAATCGTACGTGGGTTCGATTATCGCCACTATCGCCATCGGCGCGACGCTTTTCGGCGAGGAACTGATCGCCATGGCCGCCGACCCGATGATCGAGGCGGCGCAGGTCAAGAGCTGGTTGATGAGCCTGCCGCTGATGCTCGCGTTCCTGGGCCTCATCTGCTCCCTGCTGGGGATCGCGTCGATGGCGATCCTGAAGCGTTTCGACGCGGCAGCCGCGCTGCGCTGGGCGACGATCATCGCCGCCGCGCTGTTCGTCGGTATCGCTTACCTCTATATCGATGCTATCCCGGTGGCCAACGGCATCTGGTCGGCGATCTTCTGGGGAGCGGGGGTAGGGCTGTTGATCTCTTTCATCACCGAGTACTACACGTCGGCGGCCCCGGTGCGCCGAATTGCGGCGTCGTCGGAGACCGGCGCGGCCACCAACATCATCAACGGCCTGGCGGTGGGTTTCGAATCGACGGCGCTGCCAGTGCTGGCTATCTGCGCTGCGATCTACTTCGCATTCGAGTCTGCGGGTCTGTACGGAATCGGTATCGCTGCGGTGGGCATGTTGGCGACGGTAGGTATCACCATGAGCGTCGATGCCTACGGACCCGTCGCGGACAATGCCGGAGGCATCTCCGAAATGGCGGGTCTGGGGCCGGAGGTGCGCAAGATCACCGACAGTCTCGACTCCGTGGGCAATACCACCGCCGCAATCGGCAAGGGGTTCGCCATCGGGTCGGCGGCGCTCACCGCCCTGGCCTTGTTCGCCGCCTATGCACAGTCGGTGTCCGATGCCATGCGCCAGGCTGGTGAGCCGGGCGGGCTTGTCATCCTGCTCACTAACCCCCACGTGGTCGTCGGGATGCTGATCGGCGGTGTGGTGCCCTATCTGGCAGCGGGCCTGACGATGACCGCCGTCGGCCGAGCGGCCGGTGAGCTGGTGGAGGAGATTCGCCGTCAGTTCCGCGAGATTCCCGGGATCATGGAGGGCACCGGGAAACCGGACCCGGCCCGCTGTGTGTCGATCGCCGCGGATGCGGCGCTCAGGCAAATGGTGCTGCCAGGGCTACTCGCAGTGATTGCGCCCGTGGTTGTCGGCTTCGGCCTCGGCCCGGAGGCGCTCGGCGGAATGCTGGCGGGCGCGACCGTCGTCGGTGTGTTGTTGGCGCTGATGATGTCCAACGGCGGCGGCGCGTGGGACAACGCCAAGAAGTACATCGAGGAGGGCCACCACGGCGGCAAGGGCTCCGATGCCCACAAGGCGGCCGTCGTCGGTGATACCGTCGGCGATCCGTTCAAGGACACGAGTGGCCCGTCCATGAACATCTTGATAAAGTTGATGTCTGTCGTATCGCTCGTCATCGCGCCGCTTCTGGTGTGAGAGGAGTTCCCCTGCACAACGGGCACTCCGAGCGTGCGCTCCTCGCCCCTCCGGGGGCCATTTGTCCGAGAGGAGAACATGAATAACCTGTACGAGATCCTGGTGATCGCGTCTCCCGATGAAACTGACGAGGGAATCGACGCGGTCATCGGCGGGCTACGACAGCAGCTCGCCGCGTCCGGTGGCGAGGTCATCGACGTCAACAGGTGGGGCCGCCGCAAGCTTGCGTACCCCATCGGCAAGCACACCGAAGGCGTCTACCTGCTGATCTACGCGACGGGACCCGCGACGCTGCCGGGCGAGTTCCGCGCCTACACCAAGATCCGCGAATCGATCCTTCGGGAGATGGCGGTCCGTCTGAGCGATGTGCAAGAGACAGCTGCGCGGCAGGCGCTCGCTGAGCGGGGCCCGGTAGATGAAGAGTTGGCCAAGGCGCAGATGGAAGCAGCCGATCAGCGCGCCGCAGCGAAGCGCGCCGAGGCGGAAACGTCGGTGTCGGAGCGCGATGAGTTGGCGGAGACTGATGACACGGCTTCGGCTGACGAGACCGTCGCAATCGATGACGACGCGGCTTCGGCTGACGAGACTGTCGCGATCGACGACGACACGGCTTCGGCTGACGAGACTGTCGCGATCGACGACGACACGGCCTCGGCTGACGAGACTGTCGCAATCGACGACGACACGGCTTCGGCTGACGAGACTGTCGCAATCGACGACAATGACACGGCTCCGACTGACGAGACTGTTGCACTCGGCGGCGATGACACGGCTTCCGCTGACGAGGCAGTGGTGGTTGACGACGACTCGGCCGACGATGATTCCGACGACGAGCCGGCAGGCGAAACGCCGCCGGCTGATGACAGCTCCGATGGCGTCGCCGAAGGCGAACCTCGGAAGGAGGACTGAGCGATGCGCTCCTTTCGTCCCCGCCGCAAGAAGGTCAGCAAGCTCACCAAGTCGAACGCTCAATACGTCGACTACAAAGACGTCGAGCTGCTGAGGCAGTACATCGACCCCCGCGGCAAGATCATTCCGCGTCGAACGAACGGCAACTCTGCCCGCCATCAGCGCATGCTGAGCGGCGCCGTGAAGCGCGCGCGCTATATGGCACTGTTGCCGTACGTCTCTGAGTGAGGCGGCCGACACCCGTGCCACATGACTGCCGGGTGTCGGACTCATCGAGGACACGACCATGAAGCTGATTTTGAGAGCGAGCGTCACCCACCTGGGCGAGCCAGGTGACCTCGTAGAAGTCAAGAAAGGCTACGCACGCAACTACCTTCTACCGCAGCAACTGGCCATTCGCGCTACCGAGGCCAACCTTCGCTCGATCGACCATGAGCTCACGCGACTTCGCGCCGAGGCTGCCGAGAAGCGTGCCCAGGCCGAGATCATCGCCAAGTCGCTGGCCGACGTGTCGCTGAGCTTCAGGCGCAAGGTGGCCGACGTTGGTGCGGGAACGCTCTACGGGTCGGTGAGCGTCGCCGATATCGGCGACGATCTGGGGGAGCGGGGCTTCACGATCCAAAGAGGCGAGATCCATCTCGAGCAGCCGATCAAGCATCTCGGCGAGTACGATGTGCCGCTGTCGCTGGCGCACGGCGTCGCGGCGGCGGTGCGTGTGATCGTCTCCAGTGAGGATGGCGCGGCCGTGGAGTCCGCTCCGGGCGACGCAGCCGACGAGGTAGTCGAGCCAGTCGATTCCGACGACGACGAGGACAACGTGACCGACGACGAAGCTCCCTCCGAAAACGAGGACGCCTGAGCGGCGAAGCGAAGTGCTCCTAGCAGGCCGTGGTTCGGTTGCACCGGCCGCTGATCGCAGGGTGGACGGTGCCGCGATGAACATCCTCGGGATCTCGGCTTTCTACCACGACTCCGCGGCGTGCTTGGTGCGCGACGACACCATCGTGGCGGCGGCCCAAGAGGAACGCTTCACGCGCAAGAAGCACGACTTCCGTTTTCCCGCCCACGCTGTCGAGTACTGTCTGAGAACCGGCGATATCGAGGCGTCGGATCTCGACGCGGTCGCCTTCTATGACAAGCCGTGGGCCAAGTTCGAGCGTCTCCTGGAGACCTACCTAGCATTCGCCCCGCAGGGCCTCAACTCGTTTCTGAAGGCCATGCCGCTCTGGCTCAAGCAGAAGCTCTGGATGGGAGAGCTGATCGCCCGGGAGACGGGTTTCGAGGGCGATATGCTCTACCCGGAGCATCACCAGTCACACGCCGCCTCGGCGTTCTTCCCCTCGCCTTTCGAGTCGGCTGCGATCCTCACGATCGACGGGGTAGGCGAGTGGGCGACCGCCTCCTGGGGCGCTGGGGTAGACAACAGCATCGAGCTTGCCGCCGAGCTCAGGTTCCCGCACAGCCTGGGCCTGCTGTACACCGCGTTCACCTACTACACCGGCTTCCGAGTGAACTCCGGTGAGTACAAGGTCATGGGCCTCGCACCGTACGGCGAGCCCAAGTACGTAGACTTGATCCTCGACGAGCTGATGGATCTGCGTGCAGACGGTTCCTTTCGGCTCGACATGAAGTACTTCAACTACTGCCAGGGTCTGACCATGACCTCGGAGGCGTTCCACGAGCTGTTCGGCGCGCCTCCGCGGCAGCCAGAGAGTGAGCTCACTCAGCGCGAGATGGACCTGGCGCGGTCGGTCCAGGAGGTTTGTGAGGAGGTGATGCTGCGGATGGCCAGGCACGTCCGCACACAGACTGGTGAGCGTAATCTGGTCATGGCCGGCGGCGTGGCTTTGAACTGCGTCGCCAACGGTAAGATCCTGCGAGCCGGCATCTTCGACGATGTCTGGATCCAGCCCGCGGCAGGCGACGCCGGCGGCGCCTTGGGCGCGGCGCTCTTCGTAGCCCACCAGGTTCACGCCGTGCCGCGCTACACCGCTGCCGATGGACGCGATCTGCAGAGCGGGTCCTACCTGGGGCCGTCGTGGAGCGGTGACGAGATCGAACAGTGGCTTCTCGAGCAGCGCTACCCCTACGAGCGTCACACCGAGACGACCATCCCCGATGTCACCGCTGACTCGCTGTCTAAGGGAAACGTGGTCGGCTGGTTCAGCGGACGCATGGAGTTCGGGCCGCGCGCGCTGGGCGCGCGAAGCATCATCGGCGACTCCCGCGATCGGGAAATGCAGCGCAAGCTCAACCTCAAGATCAAGTACCGCGAGTCGTTCCGCCCGTTCGCACCCAGCTGCCTGGTCGAAGACGTTTCGGAGTACTTCGACCTCGATCGGCCATCGCCCTACATGTTGCTGGTTGCCCCGGTGCGAGAGGAGCGTCGGGTCGCGATGACCGAGGAGCAGGCACGATTATTCGGTATCAGCAAGTTGAACGTACCGCGTTCCGACATCCCAGCGGTGACACACGTCGACTACTCTGCCCGTGTGCAGACGGTCGATGCGCGTGATCATCCGCAGTATCGCCGGCTGATCGAAGCGTTCAAGGAGCGCACCGGCTACGGCATCATAGTCAACACGTCGTTCAACGTTCGCGGCGAGCCGATCGTATGCACCCCCGAGGATGCCTATCTCTGCTTCATGCGAACGGAAATGGACGTGCTCGTCCTGCAAGATTGCATCCTGATGAAGTCCGACCAGCCGCCGCTCGGTGACGATGTGGACTGGCGCGACATTTACGATCTGGATTAGCAAATCGAGGCCATGAAGAAGCAGCAAACTGACGCGCAGCGGCTGCGTAAGTTCGGAATCGTGATGGCGGTGGCGTTTGCGCTGCTGGCGTCGTTGCTGTTGTGGAGAGAGCGGCCGGCGGGCCCGTATCTGCTCTACGTGAGCGCGGCGTTCCTCGTTGCCGCGCTGATCCTGCCGCCGGTTCTGGCACCGATCGAGCGTGTCTGGATGGCGTTGGCGCGCCTTCTGCAGGTTGTCATGACGACGCTGATCTTGACGCTGATGTTCTTCGTTGTGATGACCCCGATGGGCTTCTTGCTGCGGCTGTCAGGAAAGGACCTCCTGGACATGCGACGAGATCCCGATGCTGAGAGCTACTGGGTTCCGGTGGAGCCGGACGGGCCCGCGGCACGCTCCGATAAGCCCTATTGAGGCTTGGCCGCGAAAGCCACGGTGGCGATGCTGTATTCTCCGTGACGAATCGCAGGACGCTGGAGCAGGAGGTACAGGGATGTCGAGGCTAAGTCTCATCTGGGGTTTTCTGAGATCCCGCAAGAAGTGGTGGGTGACGCCGATCGTGGTGTTCCTCGTGTTGCTCGGCTTGTTGATCGTGCTCTCGGAGGGCTCCGCCGTCGCGCCCTTCATCTATGCGCTTTTTTAGCGTCCCGTAAGGACACTAGCGAGCGGCGTAACATAGAATTCGCATTTGCTGTCGCGTAGCGTCGGAGGCCGATCTTGCAGCAGGAGCTCACCACTGAGCGCGCGTTACCGCACAACGTAGAGGTAGAGCGCTCCATCCTTGGTGCCGTGCTGCTGGACAATCAGGCGTTCAACGCCGCGGCCCAGATCCTCTCTCCCGAAGATTTCTTCGGTGATGCCAACCGGCTGATCTACGAGGCCATGGCCTGGCTGTCGGAGCGTTCCGAAGCCATCGATACGGTGACCCTGCGCGAGGAACTAGCACGGCGTGACGCGCTGGAGCGCTCCGGCGGAGCGGCATATATCTCCAGCTTGATCGACGGCTTGCCAGCAGCGGCGAACGTCGATCAGTATGCGCGCATTATCAAGGACAAGGCAGCGCTGCGGAATCTCATCGGGGCGTCCAACTCCATCATCCGCATGGCGCTGGAGGGCGCCATCGCGACCGACGATTTGCTCGATCGCGCCGAGCACTCGATCTTCGCGATCAGCGAGAGCAACATTCGGCGCGGGTTCCTCTCCGTCCGCGACGTCGCCTTCGACGCCATGAAGGAGATCGAGGAGCTAATGGAGCGCGGTGACTATGTCACCGGCGTGCCCACTGGTTTCAAGCGACTCGACGCCTTGACCGCCGGTTTGCAACCGGGCGACCTGGTGATCCTGGCGGCGCGCCCGTCGATGGGTAAGACGTCCTTGGCGCTCAACGTCGCCCAACACGTGGCGCTCGAGGTGGGCGGCACCGTCGGGGTGTTCTCGCTCGAGATGTCTGTCCAGCAGGTGATCCGCCGGCTGGTCACCGCCGTCGCCCAGGTGAATGCTCACAAGCTCGCCACTGGGTTTCTGTCGAGCGGCGACAAGGACCGCCTGCTCGACGGTCTGCACAAGCTGTCCGAGACCAAGATCTTCATCGATGACTCGGCCTCGCTAACGGCGCTCGAGATGCGTGCCAAGGCGCGCCGGCTGAAGGCCGAGCACGGCCTCGATTTGTTGATCGTCGACTACTTGCAGCTGGTTCGCGGCAGCACCCGTACCGACAACCGCAACCTCGAGCTGGGAGAGATATCACGCTCGCTCAAAGCGCTCGCCAAGGAGCTGCAGGTGCCAGTACTGGCGCTCTCTCAGCTCTCGCGTGCCACCGAGACGCGGTCGGGTCATCGCCCGCAGCTGTCGGACCTGCGCGAATCCGGCAACCTGGAGCAAGACGCCGACGTCGTTGCGTTCATCTTCCGCCCCGAGGTGTACAACCAGGAGGACCCGGAGCTCGAGGGTCTCGCCGAGCTCATCATCGCCAAGCAGCGAAACGGCCCGACCGGCAGCGTTCCGCTCGCCTTCCTGAAGCCCTACACGCTCTTCAAGGATCGCGCCGACGTCGAGGGAGCCTTCTGATCGGTGCGGCGTTGAGCGCGCAGCTAACATAGGCGCATGCGCGAAGCTTCATCGCCGATGCCAAGCTCCTGCCGACCGACCGTGGCGGAGATCGATCTCGGCGCCTGCGTGCACAACTTGCGGCGCCTGCGCGACAAGGTCGGCGCCATCGACATCTGGCCTGTGGTCAAGGCCGACGCGTACGGACATGGAGCCGTGGCTGTCGCCAGCGCGCTCTGCGCCGAACGCGTCGCCGGGTTGTGCGTGGCGACCGCTTGTGAAGGTCGCCAGTTGCGGCAGGCGGGCATCGAAGTGCCTGTTCTGGTCATGGCCGGGCTCGCCGTCTCAGCATCGGAAGATGCCTTTCGAATGGTCGTGGAGTATGGCCTCGCCGCCGGTATCCAGGATGCCACCGTCGGAGCTCGACTGGCGGACACGGCTCGAGAGCTCGGAATCGGACCGGCCTCGGTCCATCTCAAGGTCGACACCGGTATGGGGCGGCTCGGCATCGTGCCAGATCAGGTCACCCACCTGGCGCGGGCGCTGGCCGACGAGCCGACCTTGTCGTTCGACGGGCTTTTCTCGAATCTCGCCAGCAGCGACAGCTTCGCCGACGCTGATCCAGGAACGGACTTCGTGCGGCAGCAGGTCGACATCTTCGATCAGGTCTGTGCAGTGCTCGAACAGGACGACATACTGCCGGCGCATCGCACCCTGGCGAATAGCGCCGGTCTGATGCACCACGCGGGGTCATGGCGTGGCCCAACATTTACCGGCGTACGACCGGGCCTGGCGATCTACGGAGGCTCACTCAACCCGGGAAGGGGTATTGCCGGGCTACGTCCGGCGATGCGGCTGGTTACCGGCATCATGGCGATCCGCGACCTTCCGAAGGGGGTCACGGTGGGATACGGGATGACCGCCACCACCTATAAAGCGACTCGGGTAGCCGCATTGCCCCTGGGGTACCACGACGGTCTTCCACGCGCCCTCGGCAACCGCGGCTGGGTTTCGATAGGTGGCCGTCGGGCTCCGATCATCGGCAGGGTCAGCATGGACATCACCCTCGTCGATGTTACCGATGTGCCTGCGGCACGGGTCGGCGACGAAGTCGTCGTGTTCGGTGGTACCGAACCTTTGGCGGGCTCCACGAGTGAGGCCGAAGCCGAATCGGCGGGCTATTCTGACACCCTGTCGATCGCCGTTGCGGCCGCCGATGGGGACGACGACGAGGCCACCGTCAAGGCGCGGCCTGTCTCTATGGAAACCGCCAGGCAGGCGTGCATCAGCGTCGAGGAAGTTTCGGAATGGGCGGAGACCATCCCGCACGAGATTCTCAGCCGTATCGGCTCTAGAGTGCCGCGACGCTACCCGACATCCGCCGTCAACGACGCAGCGGAGACGCAGCGATGAGCCGATTGGTGGCCGGCATCGGTCGGTTCGCGATCGGGTTCCTCGAATCGGCGGGGGAAGCGTCGCTGCTGCTATGGCACTCGCTTACCAGCCTGACTCGTCGACCGCTGTACGTGCGGAATTGGTTCGAGCAGATGGTCGAGCTCGGCAATCGTTCCTTGCCGGTCATCATCGTTACCGCCGTGTTCTCGGGTGCCGTGTTCGCCTTGCAGATCTGGGAAGGCTTCGAGCAGTTCGGTGCCACGACACTGGTCGCTTTCTCGGTTGCCTTGGCGATGACGCGCGAGCTCATCCCGGTGCTGGGCTCATTGATGGTCGCCGGCCGGGCCGGCGCCGCGATGGCGGCGGAGATTGGCACGATGCGCGTCACGGAGCAGATCGACGCGATGGAAGCGATGGCGACCGACCCGGTGAAGTACCTCGTCGTGCCGCGCGTCATCGCGGGGGCGGTGATGTTGCCCGTGGTCGTGGTGATCGGCGACCTCTTGGGCATCTTGGGTGGCTACGTGGTCTCCGTGTATATGAACGACGCGCGCCCGGTTGCCTACTGGGAGGCCAGCTTCGCCTTCATTACCGTCGACGATGTCGTCTCTGGGCTGATCAAAGCGTCGATCTTCGGCGTCATGATCGCCATTTTTTCCTGTATACGTGGCTTCGGCGCCAGCGGCGGAGCCGCGGGTGTCGGCAGGGCCACCACCAGCGCCGTCGTGACCAGCAGCATGGCCATCTTGGTCTCCGACTTCTTTCTCACCAAAGCGTTACTCGTTCTATGGGACATGTGAGCGAACAGTCATTCATCCGTATCAGCGATCTGCACAAGAGCTTCGGCGAACTGCATGTATTGCGCGGTGTCGATCTCGACGTTGCCCGCGGCGAATCGCTGGTGATTATCGGCAGCTCGGGTACCGGCAAGAGCGTGCTGCTCAAGCACGTGATCGGTTTGCTGGCACCCGATCACGGCGACTTGGTTGTCGATGGGTCGTCGGTTCCCGGGCTCGGACGTGATGCTCTCTCCAGGCTCCGCCGACGCATGGGCATGCTCTTTCAGTACGCCGCACTGTTTGACTCGATGAACGTCGGCGACAATGTTGCTTTCGCGCTACGCCAACAACGCGACTGGCCCGAGGCGCGCGTGCAGGAGCGGGTGCGTGAGGTGCTCCGCTGGGTGGGTCTCAAGGGCATCGAGGGCAAGGTGCCTGCCGAGCTTTCGGGCGGCATGAAGAAGCGCGTGGGGCTGGCTCGGGCCATTGCGCTCGAGCCAGAGATCATTCTCTACGATGAGCCCACGAGCGGCCTCGACCCTATTCTTGCCGACCAGATCAACGATCTGATCGTCGACCTCAACACGCGGCTTAACGCGACTTCGCTGACCATCACGCACGACATGGTGTCGGCATACAAGATCGCCGATCGAATCGCGATGCTTCATGAGGGCAAGATCGAGGAAGCCGGCACTCCGCAGCAGATCCAGGCCAGCGACAACGCGGTCATCCAGCAGTTCATCAACGGGCGCGCGGACGGGCCGATCAAGATGATGTAGACGTGGGGAACGTGCCTAGCAGGCCGTGGTGAAAGTGTGGTGGGTCTGGCGACAGGGTCTTGCGAAGTGCAGGCAAGGAGAGAGGAGGAGGCGATGGTTACCCCATCGTTGACGAGGAACGACGCAGGATACGCGCGCAACCCCCTGTCGCCCGAAGGGTTACGGCGATTTGGGGCCATCTGCGACGTTGGCCTTCCTCGACGATGGCTAGGTCATCGCCAGTGTCAGGCCGCCTTGCATCTGGCCCCAACTCGCCGTAACCAGACCCACCACACTTTCACCACGGCCTGCTAGCCTGCGAGCGCGATCACGGCCTTGCACGATAGTCGAAGTTCAGGCGGGCGGACGATAGTGACGGCAGCTCCAGATCCTTGTCCGACAGGATCACGTCGTCGCGTGGGAACGGCCACTGAAGACCCAACGCCGGATCGAAGGCGTTGACTCCAGCTTCCGATTCGGGGGCATACTCGGCTGTTTGCACGTAGAGGAAGTGGGTGTCGTCCTCGAGCGCGCAGAATCCGTGTGCGAATCCCGGCGGGATCCATAGCAGGCTTCGGTTCTCGGCGCTGAGCTCGATCGCGACGTGCTGGCCGAACCAGGGCGAACCGCGCCGCACATCCAGGGCAACGTCAAACACGGCGCCGCGCAACACCCGCACCAGCTTGCCCTGCCCATTTGGCTCTAGCTGATAGTGCAACCCACGCAGCACCTTGGCCTCCGAGATGGACTCGTTGACCTGTGCTACACGAACGTCAGCTCCCTGCGCGGCAAGCACGGAGTGCCGGAAGGTCTCGAGGAAGCCACCACGGCTATCGCGGAGCAGCTCCGACCGGATCAAGAGCACATCGGGGATGTCCGTCGGCGCGACTTCGAGGGGCATGAGACTCGCTGCTCCTAGATTGTCAGACGGCGAACCAGTATGGCCGCGAAACTTGGAGCTGCGCAATCTAACATGGTGGAAAAGCGGGGAACCGCGCACCGGTGCCGGGCAGCCGCTATTCTTAGTCCTGCAAGGTAGCTTGAAGAGCGGATACCCGGCGATCTTGCGGAGGCAAGCGCATGCGTACGGAAATCAAGGTCGGCGTGGTGGTTCTGGTGGCGATCGTGGCCCTGGCCTATTTCGTCATCAAGATCGAGGACATAGGTAGCTTCCAGAGTGCGGACAGCTACGTGATCAACGTCCGATTCGAGAATGCTGCCGGCCTTGGAGTAGACGACCCCGCCATGCTTGCAGGGGTACGTGTCGGCAGGGTGTCGGCGGTGCGGCTAAACATGCGGGAGGGTGTTGCGGAGGTCGAGCTTCAACTGTTGCGCGCCGTGGAGGTGCACGATGATGCAGTGGCGATCGTCGGGTCCACCGGGATGCTCGGAGACCGTGTGCTCGATCTGCGGCCGGGCTCACCCGAACGTCCGCTCGTGGCGGAAGGTGGATGGATCCGCGGCGGGGATCCCGTTTCGGTCGACCAGTTGGTCGAAGTCATGTCGAGCATCGGGCGCAACCTCGAACTCACGACGCGCACCTTATCGTCGGTGCTCGGCACCGAAGAGGGTGAGGCATCGCTTCGCGAGATTCTCATTAGTGTTCAGAGTGTTACGGGACGCTTTGATGAGATCCTGTCGGCGAATCGCGCCATCATCGACTCCGGCTTTGGCAACATGGACGCAGCGTTCGGCAACATCAACGAGCTGTCGGCAACGCTCAAGGAGAGCCTGCCCCAGTTGATCGACCAGATGCACAGCTTGTCGGCGGACGTGTCCGAGGTCATGGGTCGCAGCGGCGACGGACTTGGCAGCGCCGGCGCGAACCTACGCGAAGTTACCGAGCGACTGAATCGCTCCGCGGCCGATCTGGAAGAGATCCTCGGTAAGGCGAACCGCGGCGAAGGGACGGTGGGGAGATTGGTCAACGAGTCGGACACGATCGATCGACTCAACGAGGCCCTCGACTCGGTCGATGACAGCCTGGCCGCCGCCGACACGTTCTTTCGTCGTGTTGGTGAGGCCCAGTTCAGCTTCGAGTGGCGATCGGAGTTCTATCAGCGCCTCGAGTCCAGCAAGAACTACTTCGGGATTCGCATGGAGCTCGGTGATCTGGGATCGGGCCGCGGTTTCGAGTTTCATCTCGTCGACGACAACATCGGGGGCATCACCGAGACCAACATCACGACGCAGACGTTCCACCCATTCACCGGTGACTTGTTGACTACGACGGTCGAGCGCAAGCTCGTCCGCAGCGAGGGGTTTCGGGTTAGCGCAGTGATGGCGCAACGCTTCGGCCGGGTACAGGTGCGCGGCGGCATTCTCGAGTCGCAGGCGGGTTTCGGGATCGACTACTTCGCCGTACAGGATCGGTTGCGATTCATCGGCGAAGTTTGGGATCTTGGCCGCGACCCCGATCCGCACGTCAAGCTGCGGTTTCAGTGGAACCTGGGCAGCCGCTTCTTCCTAACCGGCGGATGGGACGACGCGCTGCGTTCGGGGCTGCGTAGTTACTATCTCGGAGGTGGTTATAGCTTCACCCGATAGGGTCCTTGTCTTCGGCGGCTACGGCCAGGTAGGGGAGGCGCTTGCCACCACTGCGGAGGTCGCGGGGCGCGACCCCGCGCATATCGTGCAGCTCGGTCGCGGCGATGCCGATATCACCGACGAGAAGCGCGTCGAGGATCTGCTCCAGGAGCATCGGGCCGGCGCCGCCATCAACTGCGCTGTATTCCAGCCCGTCGACCTGTGTGAGACCGAGCCTGCACAGGCCTTCCGAGTGAACGCGGTGGCGGCCGGCATGCTGGCTCGCTCCTGCAAGCGAGCGGCGACGCGACTGGTTCACCTGTCGACCGACTACGTGTTCGGTGGTCCGCGTCGCGTGCCGTTCCGCGAGACCGACCTGCCGGCGCCTCAGAATGTCTATGCCGCTTCCAAGCTTGCCGGTGAACACCTGGTCCTGGCGGCTTCGGAGATGCACACCGTGGTGCGTACGTCGGCCGTATACGGGAGAGCTCGCTCGGGACACGGGACCCCTCCGTTCATCGAGCGTATGCTCGAGCGCGCCCGGCAGGGGGCAGAGACGCGAGTGGTGAACGATCAGGTCGTCAGTCCTACGTACGCGCTCGACCTGGCGTCGGCCATCTGGGGGCTCCTGGACTGCGGCGCCTGCGGTCTGTTCCACGTTGCCAATAAGGGACAGGCCACCTGGTTCGAGATCGCGGAGATTGCTTTCGAAGCTGTCGGCGCGCGGCGCTGGCTGGGGCCCACGACAGCCACCGAGTTCGGGGCGCCGGCCAAGCGCTCCGACTACACCGCTCTGGACAACGCCGCGCTGCGCGACCTGGGGTTGCCGGATCTGCCGCACTGGCGGCATGCAATGGGGCGATATTTCGCCGCCAACCATCCGGATCTGAAGTCGTCCCTCTGAGCACCGCCATCGAAGAAGTTTCGTCCGCGGCGGTAACTCATTATTGTTCAGTAACTTACGTCGCCGGCACGTCTCACGTCCTGTGCTAGATTCATAATCTAAGTATTGGTCATAATAAGACTTGAGTAAGAAACCAGCAAGTTTTATGATGTCGACAGCTGATAAGGAAATGACGGGGAACCCGCGACAGGTTTCGAGGCCCCCGACGTGTAACTCAGCTCCGGCGATTTGCCCGCCGGTGGCTCTTGCCAATCGGCTTTCAATTCCTGAAGGAGGACTACAAATGCTGGTCCGTCGCACCAACACATTCCCCGACCTGGCGCTCCTGCAGCGCCGTTTTGGCACCATATCCGCCGGTAACTGGGGGCGCCTCTTCGAGAGCCCTTCACCCGCCGATACGGCAGGGTGGGCGCCGGCCATGGACGTTATCGAGCAGGAGGATCAGATTCTGCTGCGCGCCGAGCTCCCCGGCCTCACCGAAGAGGACGTCGAGATCACCTTGGAGGACAGCAAGCTCACCCTCAAGGGTGAGAAGACGTTCCAGCACGACGCTTCGGATGGCCACTACCGGCGCATCGAGAGCAGCTACGGGAGCTTCCGACGCGTCTTTACCTTGCCGACCGCGGTGGATCAGGAGCACATCGACGCGCAGTTCCACAACGGCGTGTTGGTGATCAGCCTTCCAAAGGCCGAGCAGGCCAAGCCGAAGAAGATCGAGGTGACCGTCAACTAGCTGTCACCGGTGGATCCATCGGTTCCCGTGGCCCGGGAGCGCACGCGCTCCCGGGCTTTTCCTTTGCCTTAAACTCCCTCCACCATGCTCTCCCTAGTCGAACCGAGCACCCGCCCGAAGCGTCGCAACGAGCCTCGTCCGTGAACAAGCGGTATCTGCAGCTGGCGGTCGGAATTGCGGTGAGCGCACTGTTCCTTTGGGTCGTCACCCGTGACGTCTTGATGGCGGAGGTGTGGGGGGCCATGCGGAGCGCGAAACCCGGGTGGTTGGGGCTGGTTGCCGGCGTCTCGTTGTTGTCAGTCTACGCTCGGGCGCAGCGCTGGAAGATGCTGTTCGCACATCTGCGGCCGGTAGCAACCCGCACTCTGTTCGCCTCGCAGGCGGTCGGGTACGCCGCCAACGCCGTGCTGCCGCTCCGCGCCGGCGAGGCCGTCAAGGCCTACTCGATCGCGCGGAAAGAGAAGCTGCCGTTCTCGACAGCGTTCGCCACCGTCGTGTTGGAGCGAGTTTTCGACTTGGTGACCGTCGGTGCGATGCTGGCTGTCGCCATTATGTTGGTGCCGATCCCGGAAGGCGCGGGTCCTCAGGTGGCCGGTGCGGTACGGTTGCTCGCCGCGGTTGCCGGCCTGGTGACGGCGCTGATCCTGGCTCTGATCCTGTTTCAGGACATGTCGCTTCGGTGGCTCGACCGGTTCATCGACCGGTTGCCGAAAAGGATCGGCGCCCCTGTGGGCGCTTCTGTCCACTCCTTTGTCGATGGCCTGCATGCGTTGACGGACTTGCGCCAACTGCTGACGCTGCTGTTGGCCAGCGCCTATGTCTGGGCGACGCTCGCCGCGCCGTTCGCGCTCGTGGCGTTGGCGATGGGCATGGACGTCGGCTACGGCGTTCCCGTCCTCAGGTTTGCCATCGTTGCCACGGCGTTGGTCGCGGTGTTTGTGATGATCCCGGCGGCGCCCAGTTTCGTCGGCACCTTTCAGGCAGGCTGCATCGTCGCACTGGGCATCTTCGGGGTGCCCAAGAGCGAGGCGCTAGGCTACTCGCTCCTGGTTCACACGCTGACGTTCGTTCCGCCGATGTTGCTCGGATTCGGGGTTTTGGCCGCCGAGGGCGTACGGCTACGCGATGTGACATCCGCGCAGGCGCGTGCTACGCCTGCGGGTTCGTCGTCTGCGGTCGCCGTGGGGGAGGGTCCCAAGCCGCCGGACGTGATATAGAATTTGGGGGCGAAGGCTCTTTGGGGGAGAGCCAATGAAGAAGATTGTCGTCACCGGGGGATCCTCCGGCATTGGGCTGGCAATAGTGCGTCGCCTGGCGGCTGAGGGTCACGCGGTGGAGGTCATCGCCCGGCGCGAGCCGGCAGTGTGGGCTGAAGGCTCCAGCGAGCTCGCCGCCAAGGTCGGCTATCACCAGGCCGACGTCCGAGACCTGGACGCCGCGGCTTGCCTGCTCGAGTCGATCGTCGCCGACCGCGATGGCCTCGACGTGCTGATCAACAACGCCGGGGTGATGCGTTTTGAGAATGCTCATGATGCCGATGCCGCGACGATCGGTGACCAACTGCAGACCAATCTGGCGGCGCCCCTTCGCCTCAGCGCCGCGGCTTTGAAGGTGATGAGCGAGCGCCAGACCCCGGGACTGATTATCAACATTGCCTCGGTCGCCGGCATCAAGGCGTCGCCGAAGCTATCAGTGTACGCAGCGTCCAAGGCTGGCTTGATCCACTACACACGGAGCATCGCCGCCGAATATGCCGCGGCGGGGATCCGGGCCGTGGCGGTGGCGCCTGGCGCAGTGAAGACCAACCTCACCAGTCGAGCCATGTTCGCGATGATCGAAAAGGCCGTACCACTCGGGAAACTACAAAGCGTCGACGAAGTAGCCGGCCTGGTGAGCTGGTTGGTCTCAGACGACGCCGTCGGCGTCACCGGAGCCGTGTTCTCTGTTGATGGCGGCATGGCCCTCTGATGTCGGGATCGCCTGCCGACTCACTACCTGTGGAAGACAGCGCTCTGGTTGAGCGACTGGCGGCGGTGTTCGAGCAGACCTTCGCTCACGATGCCGCCCGCTTCCATCCGGACACCGTTCCCGACGACGTCAGGAAATGGGATTCGATCGGACACATGAATCTGGTGGCGGCGATGGAAGCCGCCTTCGGAGTCGAGTTCGAGGTCGACGAGATCATGGAGATGGTCGACGTTCGGAAGATCCTCGAGATCCTGGCGAACAAGGGGGTCGGGTGACCAAGAGCGCGGCTGCCGACCCCTGCGAACCTGCCCCGCAGAGAGCGCAGGATAATGTCGCCTCACAGCTGCTCGCCGCCGGGGAGGCGTCCGATCTGGTGCTGTCGGTCGGTGCTGAAGACGTCAGCTACAGGCAGCTTCGCCGCCGCGTTGACCGGGCGGCGGCGCGTCTACGCGCGCCACGCCTCGCGCCAGGATCGCGTGTTGGTCTGGTGGCCGAGAACGGCGTTTTCTTCGTCGTTGCCTACCTGGCGACGATACGCGTCGGGCTATGCGTTGTTCCCTTGCCGACGACGTTGCCAGTCGAGCGACTTCGTCGCATCGCCATCGATACCGACATGCAGCTGATGCTCGTATCGTCTCGGATGGCGCCAGATGCCGATCTCATCGGGGCCATGGCCGCCGCAGAGGTCGAGCTGTGGTCCGAGGAAGAGCTCGATCAGCCCTTGGAGGGGGACGCGCTCGCCGCAGAGGTCGAATCGACGGGCACGTTCGATCCATCGAGCACTCTCGCGGCCCTTTTTCTCACGGCCGGCTCCACGGGAGTGCCGAAGGGTGTCATGGTCACGCATCGCAACATCGCCACCAACACGCGCGACATTGTCGAGTACATGGGGCTCGTGCCGACCGACCGCGCGATGTTGGTGCTGCCGCTGCACTATTGCTACGGTCTGTCGGTCCTACATGCACATCTGTCGGCGGGCGCGTCGGTGGTAATCAACAACGCTTTCATGTTTCCGGAGAAGGTACTCGACGACATGGAGGCCAAGGGGTGTACCGGGCTCGCCGGCGTACCGTCGACCTATCAGATCCTGTTACGCCGAAGCCATTTCAAGGAGCGCGATTTCCCGGCACTCCGATGGCTCCAGCAAGCAGGTGGAAGATTGCCGGAGCCGTTCATACGTGAAATGCGGGAGGCCTTTCCCGACGTGCACTTGTACGTGATGTACGGCCAGACGGAGGCCACCGCGAGGCTGTCCTATCTTCCGCCGGAGCGGCTTGACGACAAGCTCGGCTCCATCGGCCGCGGCCTGCCGTCGACCGTCTTGGAGGTGCTGAAAGAGGATGGTTCGCCGGTGCGCCCCGGCTCTGTCGAAATCGGCGAGATCGTCGCCACGGGTGACAACGTGAGCCCGGGGTATTGGAACGATGTCGCCGGAACGCAGAAGTACTTCGGCGATGGCAAGCTGCGAACGGGCGACCTGGCGCGCGTCGACGCGGAGGGGTTCATCTTCATCGTCGACCGCGCCCGTGACTTCATCAAGTCGATGGGGATACGCGTCAGCCCTACAGAGATCGAGGAGGTCATCGCGGCGTTGCCAGAGGTGGTCGAAGTGGCCGTCATCGGCGTTCCCGACGAGATCTGGGGGGAAGCGATCAAGGCGGTTGTGGTGCCCGTACGCGAAGGGGAGCTCAGCGGTCGATCGATCGTGCGTCACTGCCACGACCATTTGCCCAACCACATGATCCCGACGACCGTCGAGCTCACCAATCACCTTCCGAAGAACGCCGCCGGTAAGGTCTTGAAGGCGCAGCTGCGAGATGCGGCCAGTGATTGCGGATCTGAGGCATGAGCACCGCAGGGCTGTCCGATGCGTGCCGCGCCGAGGTCGACACGGCGATCACCGCGTTGATCGCCGGAGATCAGTTCTCGTCGAAGCAGGCCGATAAGGATCACGACCTTCTGGCGATCCTGCGACCTCTGTGCGAGCAGATGGCGGAAGCCTGTCCACCGTATGCGCGCTTCCTCGCTCGCCTTGGCGGGAGCCCGGCAGACTGGACACGGGTTGCCGATGTGCCGCCCTTGCCGGTCACCATGTTCAAGCGTTTCGCACTTTCGGCCGTCGCGCCGGAACGGGTGGTTCGAGAGTTGCACTCGTCGTCGACGACCGGCCAGAAGCCCAGCCGTATCTTCATCGACAAGACCACCGCCTTCCGGCAGTCGAGGGCGCTGGTATCGATTCTCAAGGACGTGTTGGGCGGTAGGCGACGCCCGTATCTAGTGGTCGACGTCGAGGAGGCCGCCGCCGCTGGCGATGTACTGACCGCTCGGGGCGCGGCGATCCGCGGAATCGGCAGCTTCGCGAGCTCCACCACCTACGCGTTGCGATCGGCAGACAACGGTGACCTCATGCCTGATTGGGACGCAATCGAAGCATTCTTCCAACTGCATGGCGACAAGCCGATACTCGTCTTCGGGTTCACGTTCATCGTTTGGTCGCGGTTCGTTCGCGCGGCGGAGGCGCGCGGCGCGCGCTTCGATGCCCCGGAAGCCGTGCTGTTGCACTCTGGAGGCTGGAAGAAGCTCGAGGCCGACGCGGTGTCGAAGCCTGTCTTCAACGAGCGCGTCAGCGACGTGTTGGGAATGAACTCCGGTGCGGTGCTTGATTTCTACGGCATGGTTGAGCAAGTAGGCACGGTCTTCGTCGACTGCGTGGCCGGCAACAAGCATGCTCCCGCCTTCGCGGATGTCGTGATCCGCAGGCCTCATACGCTGGAGCCGGTGGCGCCGGGGGAAACCGGCATCATCGAGGTGGTGAGCGTGCTGCCGACGAGCTATCCGGGCCAAGCTCTCCTCACTGAAGATCAGGGAACGCTGGTCGGCGTAGACGACTGCCCGTGCGGGCGGTCAGGGCAGTACTTTCGCTTTACGCGCCGTGTCGAGCGCGTTGCGGTGCGGGGTTGTGGCGATACCTTTGCAGTGAAGCAGCTCGAATGAGCGGCATCTACTTTCGCCCCGGCAAGCCTCCCGAATCGTTCAGCGATCTGGGGGCGATCACCGCTGCGCTGCAGCAGCGGCGTGTCTCGATGGCTGCGGTTCCCACCGCGTCGTTGCTTGATCTACTGGCCGCCTTCGGCTCGCGCCTGCTCGAGGACCCTCATACCCGAGGGCTCGAGGGCGTGACGTTTCTGTCCGCGTGGCTCAAGCGCTCAAATCTCGAGAAGATGCTGGTGCTGAACCTCGGTGGTCATGTAACGGCGCTCGATGGCTTCGTCGACGTGGACGATCGGCAGCTGGCGGCGAAGCCACACGGCCTGGTGTCGATGTGGATGGCGGGCAACGTGCCCACGCTGCCGGTCTTCGCGCTGGTACCAGCGTTGTTGGCCAGGAACGTCTGCCTCGTGAAGCTGGCCGACGCCCAGCCCGGCGGCATCGACGCAATGCTCGACGTGCTGGCCGGATGCTCGGTGGATGGCCTCTCGGGCGCCGATCTGTGCGCTTGTCTTGCGGTGGTCTGGTACAGCTCCAGCGAAAGCGACTTGGGTACAGCGATGTCGCTGGCGGCCGATGCCAAGGTGACCTGGGGCGGGCAGACGGCTATCGAGGCGATACGTAGGTTGCCGCAGCAGCCGCATTGCGTGAACGTCGAGTTCGGTCCGAAATACTCGATAGGCCTGATCGGTGGTGCCCTTCTCGAACAGCCCGCGGCGCTCGACCGGGTGGTCGCCGCGTTCGTACGAGACGTTGCCATCTTCGATCAACGTGCCTGTTCTTCGCCACAGACGATCTTCGTCGAGGCAACGAACGGCGCCCTGGGCGATGTCGGCGAGCGCTTCGCGGCGGCTCTTGAGCGCCTGCCGCCGAAATCGGCCCTCGATGCCTACACAACCGTGCAGATCGCCAATACTCGCGCCGAGTGGGCGCTCGATGAGCGGCGAGACATGATCGCATCGCGCGATGGCGCCAACTGGACCGTGTGCATGGACGCCGACGTGTCGCTCAAGGAACCTATCCAGTCGCGCACGGTGTTTCTCACGGCGGTGGATTCGTGGCGTCTGGTGGTACCGCTGATCAATCCCCGCGTGCAGACGGTCGGCATAGCCTTCGGCGACGACGGCGAGGCACGCGAGTTCGCCGAGGCCGCCACCCTCGCGGGAGCCGCCCGTTGCGTGCGCCCGGGGTTGATGAACGTGCAGGAGTCTCCCTGGGACGGGAAGCTGCTGATCAACGAGCTCGTGCGCTGGGTGACGCTGAAGGTATAGCTGGTTGTAGTGAGCAGGTGGAGTCTGTCATCGGCGCTGGACAGGGGGGAGTTGGAATGACTGCCGGCTTCGGATTGAGAGCGACACCGGGTCCGGATGTGGCGCTCGGTGCCGGGTGCACCTTCGACGACTCGGTTCGCTGGGGCGGCGGGGTAACGCTCGGCGACAACGTTCACGTAGGGCCCGGTGTTATTCTGTACGATCGCGTCGCCATCGGGGACAACGTGTGGGTGGGGCCCGATTGCAGTCTCGGCGAGCCGACCTACGGGTTCTTTCGTGACCGCGGCGGCTACGTTGCCAACCGGACGCGCGTTGGCAGCGGCTCGATTCTCCGCCGTGGCACCATCATCAACGCGGGCACCGAAGTCGGCGAGAACCTACAGACTGGCCCATACGTGGCCATGCGCGAAGGCACCCGTGTCGGAAACAACTGCTCGATCGGTAACAACTGTGACATCCAACCGAACGTCGAGATCGGCGACTATGTACGCTTGCACTCCTATGTGACGGTTGGCTCCGGCACACGCATCGGCCCGTTCGTGTGGGTTCATCCGTTCGTGGTTTTCACCAACGACCGAGCGTTCCCGGTGTTCGCGGTGGAAGAGGCGCCCCAGGTGGCACCGTTCTGCGCCATCGCCGTGCACGCCACGATTCTCCCCGGCACTCGACTCGGTGTACATGCCATCGTCGGGGCAAACTCGAAGGTGGGAGGCAAGGTGCCGGCGTACGCTTTCATGGACGGATCGCCAGCCGAGAATCGCATTGACTGCCGCCGCATCATGCACAAGATCGGCGACCAGGTGCACCAGCCCTATCCATGGATTCGTTGCGTTGACCGCGACTATCCGTGGGCCCAGGTGTCGCCCGGCGAACGACGGGTCGAGGACTGGGTACCCGAGGAATGGAGCGACTTTCTTTGAAGGTGCTCGGTTTTTCTCCGGTCTTCAACCAGCTACGCGAGCTCCCCACACTGCTGGAGGAGTTGAGCGCAACGGGGCCTGCGTGCGACGAGTTCTTGCTGGTCAACAACGGCTCCAACGACGGCTCGGAGCACATTGTTCGCGCGTCAGGCTGGCCCTGCATCGAAGTGGCGCGCAATCGAGGCGTCGGCTGGGCGATTATCGCCGCGACCGAATGGGCCCGGGAGCACGGCTACGACGTGCTCGTTGGTCTGGCCTCGAACCGAAAGATGCTGCCGGCGGAAATGGAGCGTGTCGTAGGGCCGATTCGCCGCGGCGAGGCCGATTATGTCACCGGCAGCCGCTATCTGGAGGGGGGCACGTCGCCCAACCTGCCCGCCTTTCGTCGCTGCGCCATCCCGATTGTCAATCTGGCCGCGCGTTGGGCGACCGGCTCGCCCGTCACCGACGCGACCTGCGGTTACCGTGCTTTTCGTGTCGATATCTTCGACCGCGCCCGGTTCGATTGGCGTGCCGAGTGGCTGTGGACCTATGCGTTCGAGCCCTATCTTTACGGCAAGGTGCTGATCGCGGGAGCTGCGGTCCGCTGGCTCGAGGTTCCCATCACGATGCGCTATCCGAGCCGTGGTCAGGCCTACACGAAGA
Source organism: Acidobacteriota bacterium (assembly GCA_965205505.1). Classification (GTDB taxonomy): domain Bacteria; phylum Acidobacteriota; class UBA890; order UBA890; family WLXD01; genus DASCOT01. The sequence continues at coordinate 456,585 of CBDBHB010000006.1, read as the reverse complement.
TCCGCCCCGGCCTCGACTGGTGGCGCATGATCTACCCGTTCTTCTGGGCGCGGATAGAGCGCGGGCGGTTTGTGGAGTCCGGCACGACAGTCTGAGCGCGGCGTGCCGACGACCACCCAGCGTTATAATCCAGCCATCATCCGTCATACCCCCCTTTTATACGCGGGCTCCCCACGGGTGGCCTGGAGGTCATACGCAATGAGCATCATCCGTGTGCTCTTTATCCTGGCCTGCGCGGCCATCGGGTTTCTCGGAATCCCGGGTGGTGTGAGTGGCCTGGCTGTCGGGCTCGTGTTCGCGGTCGTGGTCGTCCTGCTGGAGGTCAAGCTCCACAGCATTCACCCGAACGTCCTCATGGGCGGCGTCGTGGGCACGTTCATGGGGCTGGTGCTGGCAATGGCGTTCGGAGTCGTCGGCAGGCAGCTCGACCTGAGCACTACTTCCGAGGCCGTGATCCAGGGAGTCGCGGTTCTGACCCTGGCCTACTTGGGCATGGTAATCGGGTCGCTCAAAGGTCAATCTGGCGAATGGTGGATCCCCTGGAGGCCGTTTCTCGAGGACCAGCGCGCTGGCGTCGCCGACAAGATCCTGGACACGTCGGTGATCATCGATGGTCGGATTGCCGAGATCGCGGCCGCCGGGTTTATCGATGGCACCTTGCTCGTACCGCAGTTCGTGCTCAACGAGCTTCAGCAGGTCGCCGATTCGAGTGATGCGCTCAAGCGTGCGCGAGGCCGCCGCGGCCTCGACATCCTCCGAGATCTGCAGCGCAGCGCTGATCTCGACGTTCAAATCGATGCCACCGACTTTCCGGGTATTGCCGAGGTCGACTCGAAGCTCATCGAGCTCGGGATCCAGCGTGGCGGTGTAGTGCTTACGAACGACTTCAATCTCGCCAAGGTGGCACAAGTGCGTGGTGTTCGGGTGCTCAACGTCAACGACCTTGCCAACGCGGTCAAACCTGCGTTCCTTCCGGGTGAACCGATGTCGGTGTTCGTCGTCAAGGAGGGCAAGGAGGCGGGGCAGGGCGTCGGCTACCTCGACGATGGGACCATGGTGGTCGTCGATGGCGCCAGCGCGCATCGTGGGTCGACAGTTGATCTGATTGTGACGTCGGTTCTTCAAACGAGCGCCGGGAAGATGATCTTCGGCCGGCGGAAGGAGAGCTCGCGACAGAGCGCGCACGAGCTAGCGGAGCCTGTCTCGATCGTCAATCCATAGCGGCGCGTGATGCCCGATGCGCTCGATGGGCCGTCCGATGCCCACCTGGTACGCGCTGCCGGGCGCGGTGATACGGATGCGTTCCGACAACTATACGAACGCAAGCATCGTCGCGTGCAGCGCATTGCCTACCAGATGCTAGGTGATCGCGGTGCGGCGGAGGATGTCGCGCAGGAGGCGTTCGTCGCGCTTTGGCGACACTGCCCACGCTACCGAACGAGGTTTACGGTAGATGCCTGGCTCGCACGCATCGTTACCAACAAGGCGATTGATCGCTGGCGCAACGAGCGACGTCAGCCGGTGCCGCTGGGCGAGCGGTCGGAGGCGACAGGGGCTGCACGCGGGTCGGCGGCGCATTCGCTTGCCCCCGGGGTGACTACGGAGACTGCGGCGCAACGCCTGCCCGCCGACGATTCGGCCGACCCGAGCCTGGCGATTCGCTGGGAGGAGGTACAGCGCATCTGGGACGAGCTCGCCGCCGAGCTTCCGGCGCGACAGCGGGCAGCTTTCATTCTGCGCGAGATCGAAGACCTTCCGGCGCGTGAAGTTGCGCGCGCGCTGGGCTGCAGTACCTCAACTGTGCGCACCCACGTGGCGCTGGCGAGGCAACAGCTGCGCCGCGGAATTCGCGCTCGCTACCCCGAGTATTCGACCGTTCCTACAGATAGTCTCGACTAGCCCGGCGCGCCGACGCGCCTGTTTCGGGTATCATCCTCTCATTAGCGTTGGGGGGACGCTAACGGCGCACGACGTGTGTGTCAACGGTCGAAGCGGGGCGACACTGGCCGGGAACGCACCGCGGTCGTGACGCTCTTCGGGGGAGCGGTGATACGAGTCGCGGTGGTGGGCGCCGGTCACTGGGGCCCAAACCTCATCAACAATCTCTACACGCAACCCGACGCGTGGGTTGCGTGGGTGGCCGATACCAATCCCGATCGCCTCGCGACGGTGGCAGCCCGCTTTCCCGGGGTGCAGACTACGGGCGATGCGGTCGTCGTGGCTACTCCTACCAGCACCCACCACGAGCTTGCTACCGTTGCTCTCGAAGCCGGAAAGCACGTGCTGGTCGAAAAGCCGCTCGCCGATAGCGCCGAGCATGCCGAGGCGCTCTGTGAGCTAGCGCAGCGCACAGATCTCGTGCTCATGGTGGGTCACATCTTCGTCTACAACGCTGCGGCTCGTCGGGCGAAGGAGTACATCGGCAAAGGTGAGCTCGGGCGCGTGTACTACATCTCAATGGAGCGTACGAACCTGGGACCGATACGGGCCGACGTCAACGCTGCCTGGGACTTGGCCGCCCATGATGTATCGCTCGCCAACTACTGGCTCAACGGCAACCCGGTGACCGCCTCGGCAGTGGGCGGGGCCCGGGAATCGAGGACGCGGTGTTTGCGACCCTGCGCTACCCCGCCGACGTCCTCGTTCACCTGCACGCTTCGTGGCTGAACCCGCGCAAGTCACGTGCCATCACCGTCGTGGGCGAGCGTCGCATGCTGACTTTTGATGACGGAAATCTGTCGGAGCCGCTACGCATCTACGACAAGAAGGTACGCAACGAGCGCATCGACGTGCCGTTCGTGGATACCTTCGCCAGCTTCCGGATGAGCGTCCGCGAGGGCGACATCGTGATCCCACGGGTACAGATGACCGAACCGCTCAAGGTCGAAGTGAATCACTTTCTGGAGTGCGTCCAGGAGAGGAGTCGCCCGCTGTCTGCCGGGGCGGAAGGGCTCGCGGTAGTGCGTACTCTGGAAGCAATCGATCGATCGATCGCGGGCGGCGGCGCCGAGATGCACGTGTGACATGAAGATCCCGCTCGTTGACCTGAAGCTGCAGCACGCGTTGATCGCCGATGAAGTTTCTGCGGGGCTGAGTCAGGTGATGGCCGACACCGCCTTCATCCTCGGACCCCAGGTCGGGGAGTTCGAGGCCGAGTTTGCTCGATTCCAGGAGGCGCCCCACTGTGTGGGGGTCGGCAGCGGCACCGACGCGCTGGAGATGGCCCTGCGCGCCCTCGGCGTCGGCGCCGGTGACGAGGTGATCCTGCCGGCGAATACGTTCATCGCCACCGCGCTCGCGGTCAGCCGTACCGGCGCAGTCCCGGTGCTGGTTGACTGTGACCCCGAGCATCATCTGATCGACATCCAACGAGCAGAGGAAGCCGTGGGGTCGCGCACACGCGCGATCATCCCGGTGCACCTGTACGGTCAGCTCGCGCCGATGGAACAGCTGCTAGAGTGCGCTGTCCGCCACGATCTTGTGGTGATCGAGGACGCCGCGCAGGCGCACGGCGCCCGCCGCCACGGAAAGACGGCAGGTAGCTTCGGGCTGGCAGCGGGGTTCAGCTTCTATCCGGGCAAGAACCTCGGAGCATACGGCGACGCGGGTGCGGTGATCACCCACGACGCGGATGTGCACAATGCTGTCCGACGATTGCGGAACTGGGGGAGCGATCGCAAGTACCATCATCCGGAGATGGGCTTCAACTCCCGCCTCGACACCCTGCAGTCGGTCGTACTGTTGGCCAAGCTCCGGCACTTGGCGACGGGGAATCAACATCGTCGCGAGGCCGCAGAGCTCTACGATGAGCTCCTCGTAGACATACCCGAGGTGTCGCGACCGAGCGTGCTCGAGGGGAACGAGCCTGTCTGGCATCTGTACGTCGTGCGGGTAGCCGAACGGGACCGAGTTCTGCAGTACCTCAATGCGAGAGGGATCGGTGCCGGGATTCACTATCCGATTCCGATCCATCTACAGGGTGCCTATGCCGACCTGCGGAAGGGGCCGGGATCATTCCCCGTCGCCGAGCAGGCAGCCAACGAGATCCTGTCGTTGCCGATGTTCGCGGGAATCACCGAGGCGCAACAGCAACACACTATCGAGATCTTGGGACAGGCGGTGGCCGGCAGGCGTCGCCGGGTCGCGGCGGGCTGCTAGCCCTTGACGATGGCTCGCGCCGCAGCGCGACCGGTGAAGACACAGCCACCCAAGCAGGTGCCCTCCAGCGAACGCAAGCCGTGAATACCGCCACCTCCGAATCCCGCCGCCTCCCCGACCGCGTACAGACCCGGCAACGGCTCCCCGGCGTGGTCGAGGACACGGGACTGCAGGTCGGTTTGCAGGCCGCCGAGGCTCTTGCGTGTGATGACAAACTCGCGGACGGCGATGAGCGGACGAGCTCGCGGATCGTCGATCGGACGCGGCCTGCAGGTTCGCGCCCGGTCGCCCCGGTAGCGACGAACGTGATGCAGCCGCAGGATCTGATCGTCGTTGCTCAGCTTGCCACCACGCCTGATCGCCTCATCGTAGCGTCCGACCACATTCGCAAGCGTCTGCGAATCAACGTCATCGCTACCGGTCAGGCTGTTCATCTTCTCGGCCAGCTCCGGCAATGAGTCGGCAGTCACGAAGTCTTCACAATGCTCGACGAGCTCGCGCACAAGTACCGCGTCGCCTCGGAGAGTGGTGAGCAGGAACTGCAACAGCTTGCGCTCGCGGACCCGCATGATTGAACTCCGCGCCGGAAACCGCAAGCTCCTTCATGGCGATGCGCCAGTTGAATACCTGCCACGAGTACTGGCGTTCCTGGCCGCAAACCATCTGCACGAGATAGCGCGTGTCGTAGCCCCCCATCATGGCCGGGGGGCCCAACCGCTCACCACGCCAGTTGAGCCACAAAGCCGACATGGGTGGCACGAGGGACATTCCGTGGTGCTCGTGGTGCGGCCGCCAGTGATGCACGCCGGCAGCGTAGTTCCACATCTTGTCGAGGTGCGTGATGTTGGCACCGAGTCGCGCGGCAACGCCGTGAAGGTGCCCGTCCGCGGCGGGATGCGAGCCATTCAACAGCGTCTCCGGAGGTGTCCCCCAATCAGCATGCCAGTGTTGTCGAACCAGGGCCAGGTTGCCGCAGATCCCACCGGCGGCGATCACCAGGCAATCGCCTGCGGCGGCAAACTCACCGGCCGCCTGCCTGCCGGCGAGTCGGTCGCCGTCGGCATCTTCCGACTCGACAACGCCGGAGCAGCCCACGAACGCACCGTTGACGCTCTCCAGATCGGTGACGCGATGACCATGCAGTAGCAACAAACGGTCGCGGTGAGGATGACTCTCGAGTCGCTCGAGTAAAGCGAGCACCAATCTCTCGCCGGTACCCCAGACGATGTGAAACCGCGGCAGCGTGTTGCCGCCGCCATGAAGTCCTCGCTCGACCCAGTGCACCACCGGGAAGAACTTCACGCCGTGACCGCGCAGCCAGTCGTATACCTGCTCCCGACACCCCGAAACGTATGCTTCGGCCCAGCGGCGCGGCCACACGTCCTCGGCTCCATGCTCGCCGAAGCTCAACCAATCGCGCAGCGCCAGGTCGACGCTGTCGCGGATGCCGGCGCGCCGCTGCTCCGGCGATCCGACGATAAAAACACCGCCGAACGAGATTCTCGCCAGCCCGCCGAGCTTCTTCTCAGACCCGCGTTCGAGCAGTACAACGCTGCGTCCGGTCTCGAGGAGCTCGAGGGCGGCGGTCAATCCAGCGAGCCCACCGCCCACGATGACCGCGTCTGCCTTGTACGTGGAACCCACGCCCGCTCCTTGTCTGGGTCAGCGGCGGCATAGTGGCCGCCGGGGCAACGATGGGGCAGCATGGTGGCAACGTCAACATCCAGGAGTGAGGTCGACATCAGATGTTCGCATTCGTCATTGGCATCGTCGCACTGGCGCTTTCGCCCGTACCGCCGGCGCAAGCCGAGATCACCGAAGTGGGCGCCGCGCTAAAGGCGCCGGCTATCGAGTACTTGGAGCAATACGCCGATGGCGATGGTCAGAGCCGGCAGCGCACCGTGCGTGCTCACGTGCAGCCGCGCCCGGGTGCTCCGCCCGAGGAGATCGACATGCGAGTGCACGAATCGCCGGTCGACCCGCCCTCGGTAGCCGCCGCGGCCGCTGATCTCGCCGATGATGAGCTCGTCCTCGGACTGGTAGTCGACGGCCAGCCGATAGCCTATCCGATCCGCTATCTGGCACTCTACGAGGTGCTCAACGACGTCGTGCCCGGCGAGCGACGATCGCCGGGCGGCGGCCACGACACCTCGGCGCTCGGGCTCGGTCTGGCCATCGGCAACGAGGCTTGGTTCTTTCCCTTCCCCGAGCTCGCCCGCGCCGACACGCCGGTACGAATGAGCGGCGGCGGAACTGCGATAACCATCCACTTCGACGCCGAAGGACTAACGGCTTGGGCCGAGAACGACGCCGGCGAGTTGCTGATGTCGGTGCTCGCCTACGAGCAGGGCTGGCGGAGCTTCTACCCGCATACGAGCACCTGGAGATAGCTGCCGACGATGCTCGGCGCCATCATGCCGCCTTCAGAGAGCGCATTGTCGAGCCCTTCGCGGTCCAAGCTGTTCGCAACGATTGCTAGGTGGGGGATAGGTATCATCCTCGTCGGTGCCGCCGTCAACCTCGCGCTGGCCTGGCAATCGATACGCGTCGGAGCAGCAGGAACTCTGCGCTCCGTAGCACCGATATGGCTGGGTGCTGCTATCGCCCTGGGAGTCGCGCCTTGGTTCTTTACGGCCGCGCGAGCGTGGATGTGGGCGAGGTTCTTTGGCTCGCCCATTACCGCTCGCAACGCGCTGCGGGTGGGCGTTGGTACCGAGCTGGGATCGTCGATCAGCCCCAAGGCGATCGGCGGCGCCCCCGTCAAGGTCGGCTTACTCGTCGATAGCGGGGTACGAACCGGCACCGCAGCCTCGATGTTGATGTTGGACAACCTCGTCGACATCGTGTTCTTCGTCGGCGTGGCTCCCGCGATCGCCTTCGCGACCTCCCGCTGGGCCCTGCCCGAGGTTCAAGTAGTACTAGGTAGGGTGGCTGACAAAGCAGTCTCGGCCACGCCGTGGATCGTTGGGGTTATCGCGGTCGTCGGACTGCTCCTTTTCGTGCGTTGGCTTCGTGTCCGGAATCCAGCGGCCGACACGGTCGGCTTTCGCGGTGCCCTGGCGCGCGTGCGTGACGAATTCGTGTCGGCCTACGAGCTAGTTGGCAAGTTCGGCAAGACCCGGTTCCTGGTCGCGGTCGTACTGACCACCGGCCTCTGGGTGACCCGCTGCTCGGTGGCCACGGCAGTGCTCTACGGACTCGGAACCCGGGTCGACCCGGTGTTGTTCTTTTTGTTGCAGTGGGTAGTGTTCATGATGATGGTGTTCGTACCCACGCCGGGCGCGGCACTCGGTGCCGAGGCTTCTTTTGGTGCTGTGATTGACGGCTTCGTGGCGGAGGGAATCCTCGGAATCGTCACCGCTGGCTGGCGATTCTTCAGCTTCTACTTGCCGTTGCTGCTGGGGCTGGCCGTCATGCCGCTACTCGGAGCCAGACCGGGCGGCGCCGGTGCCCACTACTGACGCCGGCGCCCCCGCCGATGGTCGCCGCAGTCGCCTCCGAGGCCTTGGCTGTCCACACTGGGCTGCAGCTCATGAATAGCGCGAACCGAGGGCAACGTCCACCGGCGCGGTGCGCTCAGCGATGAACAGGCTTGCGTAGGCCACTAGTGTCGCCTCGCGACGCCACCCAGCGCGGCTGCGAGCCGCCGCGAAAATCAGAAAGTGCCTGCACGTGATTGGCTCGGGTGTCGTTGGGACCGAACAGCGTGCGTCGGCGCATCGTCCCGGCGACCAGGCGACGCGGTTGTCTCGTGATGGCCGGATTCGACGCCCGGCTTGACGACCGCGCATCGACGGTGGCGGATCTGTTGGTAATACTCAACCGCTGAGCGCACCTCGCTTTCGGGCGCGTGGCCATTCTCACAACCGCAACTGGAAGTAACCGGATGCTCCCTCCCGCTCTCACGGTCGTCATCAGCCTCTTGCTAGTAGCCGCGATCGGCTACCTGATCGGTTCGGCTACCGGGAAGCGCACCGCCTCGAGCACATCCACCGCACTGCTGCGCCGCGTGCAACGTGAGCGTGATGAGCTGAACGGCAAGCTATTGGAGACCGAGTCGGATCGCGACGCGTTGCGCGCTCAGCTCGAGCGTGGAGAGCTCGAACGTGATGCTGCCGACGAGTCCGCGAGCACCGCCGCGGCGGAGCTCAAGCGCCGCGAAGAAGTGCTGGCCGAGAGCCAAGCCCGACTGCATGCGACACGAGACGAGATCGAGGCGCTGCGCAGCGAGAACAGCGCGCTCGAGCATCAACTCATCGATCGACAGACTGCGCTCGACATCACCATGAGCGATTGCGAGGCACATGCCGGTCGTCTGCAAGAGGTCACCCGAGAGCTCGAGGCTCTGCGCCGTCAAGTGGCCGAATCGTCGGCGAGCGCTGCAAACGCTGATGGTGTGGATGTTGGCGCGCTGCGTCTCGACCTCGAGAGGCTGGGTGGTCAACTCAACAACCAGGGCGGCCAGCTGCGCGAGGCGCTACAGACTCTGGCGGCGCGCGACGAAGAAACCGCTCGGTTGCAACAGGAGCTCGAGGCCGCGCAAGCAAACACGGCCACACTCGCGGCGGAAAACGGCTCACAAGAAATCGGCCTGTTGTCGAGAGATGGCGACATTCGAGCGGCGGTCACCGAGCTAGAGGAGGCGCACATTACTATCGTCGATCTGGAGACTCGCCACGACGATGAGATCCGCTGGCGCGACGCGCGGATCACCGAGCTCGAAGCCGCTCCGCAGGCAACCACCGAAGTCGAGATCTGGCTCGCCGAAGTGCGCCAGGAGCTCGCGGAGAGCGAGGAAGAGCGTGCCCAGCTGACCAGCGAGCGCGACGAAGCCACCCAGCGCTTGGCAGCAATGGAGGATCAGATCAGCGGCGGCGGCGAGCGCGTCTCCCGTCTCCAGGGTGAGCTGGACGAGCTCGAGCGGCGCTACGGGCAGCAGGTGCGCGAGCCAGCCGATGAGGTCCAGCAACTCCGCCAGAGACTGGAGGAGCGCACCGAGGAGATCCAACGGCTTCGCGATGAGCGCCAAAGCTCGGGTGAACGCATCGACCGCGATGGCGAGGAGTTGCGCCAGGCGAACACCCGGATCGACAACCTGACCGCCGAGCACGACGAGCTCGCTGCCAGCTTGGCGGCCCTAACCGGAGATTTCCAGGAGCGCGCCGAGGCCCTGCGCGCGGCACGTGACGAGGCGCGGACCCTCGAGGCTGACTACGTCGTGCAGATCGAACGCCGTGACCAGCAGTTGAAGGAAATGCAGGCGCGCGCCGACGCGGTCGGGACCCGCCTGCTCGACACCCAGGAGCAGGGGCGCGCCCATGTCCTCCATATCGAGGAGCTCAACGATTCGCTCCTGGCACTCGAGGCGCGCATGGCCCGGAACGGCGAGAGACGCGTCGAGCTTGATCGCCTCCTTGCCGAGCTCACGGAGCAGAATCAGCGTCAGACCGAAGAGGCTGAAGCGATCCTCGCGGAGCGCGACTCGAGTATCGAGCGCCTCGAGCAGCGCACCGCCCAGCAAACCGAGATGTTGGCAAGGCGCGACCAGCAAGTAAAAAACGATCGCGAGCGCATCGAATCACTCCAGGCAGAGGTCGAGGAGCACACGGCAGCGACGGAGCGGTCGCTTCGTGAGCGCGACCTGGAGATGGACCGTCTACGCCGTACGCTCGAGGCGCAGCTGGAGGAGATCCGAACGTCCGGTGAGACCGTGCGGCGACTCGACCAGGAGGTGACGGGCTTGCGTTCGACGCTCGATCAGGAGCGCGCCCAGGCACTAGACGCACAAGCACAGTTGGGAACGCGGATTTCGGAGCTGCAAGCCGCCGAGACCGCCCAGGCTCGAACCCAAGCGCTGGCGGAATCCATGCAGGCCGACATGGCCGAAATGGAGGTCAGCTACGAGCGGCGGTTGCGCGAGCGGCAGCTCGAGCGCGACGGTATTGCCGGTATGCTCCGCGACCGCGAGGCCGAGCTGGCGGAGCACCTGCTCCAGACCGAGCATGCCAAGGACGACGCAGAAGTGGCGGAGACGCGCATCGAGCGTCGCAACGCCAGGATCGAGACGCTCGAGGCGCAGATGATTCGCAGCGACGATACGCGCGAGCGACTACTCCGCGAGCTCCACGAGCGCGAGATCGAGGGACGGCAGATGCGCACCCTACTCCGCGTCGAGCCCCCTACGGGAGACGATCTGACGGCCATCAAGGGAATCGGCTCGAAGACGGCCGAGCTTCTCAACGCCACCGGGATCTTTACCTACAACCAGATCGCGGATTGGAACCAGAGCGACGTCGAGTGGATCGAGGCGCGCGAGCCCCGCTTGATCGGCAGGATTCGGCTCGAGGAATGGGTGCAGGGCGCGCGTGCGGCGGCGCAAGGACAATTCGGCGCAGGGTACGGGCCGACGACCGAATAGGCTCACATCCCGGCAGGCTCAGCCGCGGCGACAGAAGGACCCGGGCGTGGCTACATCACCGACTCCGACAACGCCGAAGTGCGCATCACCGAATGGCGGCCAGCTTCGCCGCTTGTTCAGCGAGCTGCGGAGACCTGAGATCGTCAGCCAGCGCCGCGAACCGGTCCGTCGGACCCTCCCATCGCAGGGCCTCGGCCGATACAACGATCGCGTCGGTGCGCAGCGTCGCCAGGTCACGAAACAAGAGCACGTCGTCCCAGCTCTCGGCGAGCGTGGCGGCCAGTTTGTGGGCTCCTCTTACCTGGACCTTCCAGGCCTCGGCCTGACGCGGGATCGCCTCGAGATAAACATATTGATGCAGGAGCGTCGAGCTGGATTTTGCGCCCCAGCGTCGCACCCCCGGATAACCGTCGGCACTATCGCCGACCAGCGCCAAGTAGTCGGGGATCGAGCCCGGTAGCACACCGAATTTCTCCAGCACACCGGCTACGCCCCGCACCGTCCGCGCCCGACGATCCAGCTGCACCACGCGATCGTCGACCACACACTGCGCCAGGTCCTTGTCGGGCGTACAGATAAGCACGCGGCGCACTGAGCTGTCGGATGTGAGGCACGCAGCGGCGGAAGCGAGCGCGTCGTCCGCCTCGTACTTGCGCATCGGCCACACCACGATGCCCATTGCCTCCAATGCCTGCTCGAGCGGTTCGAATTGCCCCAGTAGCTCGGGATCGATGCCATCCCCGCGCTTGTAGCCATCCCACATCTCGTTGCGAAACGACTCGATCACATGGTCCGTTGCCACGCCGATGTGCGTCGCGCCGTCACGTAGCAATCCGAGCATGGAGGCCAGCACGCCTCGAACTGCGCCGACCTCCAAGCCCGCGCCGTCCTGGCTTCGCGGCAAGGCGTAGAAATGCCGGAACAGCTCGTACGTGCCGTCGACGAGATGTACGTCCGCGCTAGGTGCCGCTCCGCTGGCGTGAGCTGGCGCCGACGCCACGTCACCTTCGCCACGTACCCGCCCGGTCATGCCATCGAGAAAACTGCCGTTGGCTGCCGCCAAGGTGGCGAAGCGTGCCGCGTAGAGCATCTCGTCGGCCCTCGTCACGAACTCTCCGTCCGGCAGCGGGTTGTAGCGCTTCAAGACATCGGCGACAACTTGAAGCGTCATCTCAGGGTGAAATTGCAGCCCGAGAACGTTGGCGCCCCAGCTGAAGGCCTGGTTCTCGCACGCCTCGTTCCGGGCCAGGTGAACGGCGCCGCGAGGCAGATCGAATGTGTCGAAGTGCCACTGCATCACGGCCAGCTCGGGGGCAAAGAAGGGCGCTAGGCGCCCGTCCATGCTGCCTTCGACGGTCGGCTCGATCACGTGCCATCCGAGCTCGGGATGGCGATGGCGCACCACCCGTGCCCCAAGAGCGCGGGCGACTATCTGGCCGCCGAGACAAATTCCCAGGACGTTCGTGCCGGCTTCGATGGCACGCTCCACGAAGTCGAGCTCCGTCAGTAGCCAGGCGTGCTCGTGCTCGTCGCAGGCTCCCATCGGGCCACCCAACACGATGAGCAGGTCGATGCCGTCGAGGCCAGGGAAGCTCTCCCCGGCGTAGGGTCGCGTCTCGGTTATCTCCCAGCCACACCGTAGCGCCCAGGGCCGTATGTTGCCGAGACCCACGGCAGGCAGGTGGCGAACGTAGTGCAAGCGCATGCCACGAGTGTACCCGGGGGCGGCGGGCGTTTCCTCATCGCGCCTTGAGCTTGCTCCCATCTCGGCCCAGCAATATGCAACGGATTCCTGACTCAGCACACTAGACGGCGCGGCATCCGCCGGTGCAAGGTTGCCGGCATGCGAACCTTCCTCCTCGTTCTGGTCGTCGCCAGTGTGACCGTACCGGCCGCCGCCGACACGGTCTGGCTTGCGAACGGCCGTGTCCTGCAGGTCGAGGATGCGCGCATCGAGAACGGCAAGGTGGTTTTTCGAGCCTACGGCGTCGAGGTGGCGATGTCGGCCGACCTCGTGCGCCAGATCCGGCGCGACGACGGTCGCTCTCCGGGGTCTGTGCCCCGCACGATCAACGCCCGACCCGCTGATGGCAATCCGGCGCGGCGACCCGCGACGCGCGTTCACGAGCGACGAAGCCCGATCGCCTCGTCTGCGCCTCAGCCCGAGAGCTTCTATCTCGATCCGGCTGACCGCGCTTACTGGAAGGAGAAGATGGCTTGGCTGCGCGAGCAGATCTCGAGCCTGGAAGCTGGGCAGCAGCGTACACGCAGCCGCCCCGGAGCAGGCAGCGGATACGGCTCCGCCCGCCTGACAGCGAATCGCCGGGAGCTAGGAGCCTGGCGTGCCCTGGAAAGTGCCCTGCGAGCGGAGGCGCGCCGCCTGGGCGTACCGTCGCATTGGTTGCGGCTCGACAGCCGACTCGGCGACTGAGCCTCTCGGAGAAGGCTCGATCATGAAGCCCACGACACGCCGGCGATTCCTGGGGCAGTCAGCAGCACTGGGGGCGGTCGCGGCGCTTCCTGCCATTTCTGCGCACGGCCGCGCGAGCGACTCGTGGTTCAGCATCTCGTTGGCGGAGTGGTCGCAGCACCGGGCTCTGCTCGCGGGTGAGCTCGACCATCTCGACTTCATCAATGGAGCCCGCACCACGTTCGGCATTGACGCGGTCGAGTACGTCAACGTCTTCTTCTTCGAACGGGCACGCGACGCAGCCTACCTGCAGGAGATGCAGGCGCGTTGCGACGGTGAGGGCGTTCGCAGCCTGCTAATCATGTGCGACCGCGAGGGACGCCTCGGAGATCCGGACGCCGCAGTACGTACTCAGGCAATCGAGAACCATCACAAGTGGGTCGAGGCTGCCGCCTTCCTTGGCTGTCACAGCATCCGCGTGAACGCAGCGTCGGAGGGCACCTGGGAGGAGCAGAGCCGGCTGGCCGCAGATGGGTTGCGTCGCCTGGCGGAGTTCGCCTCGGACCATGGCTTGAGCGTGCTGGTCGAGAATCACGGCGGCCTATCGAGCAATGGCAAGTGGCTGGCCGAGACGATCCGTCGCGGCGACCATCCGGGGCTCGGGACCCTGCCGGACTTCGGCAACTTCCGAATCGCCGATGATGACTGGTATGACTTTTACCTCGGTGTCGAGGAGCTGATGCCCATGGCGCGCGCCGTGAGCGCCAAGTCGTACGATTTCGGACCCGACGGCAACGAGGTCCGGCTCGACTATGACCGCCTGCTGCGCATCGTTGGCAACGCCGGGTATCGCGGCCGGGTGGGCATTGAGTACGAGGGCGAGCGCTTGTCGGAGCCCGATGGGATTCGCGCCACCAAGGCACTGCTGGAGCGAGTCCGCAACGAGCTTGCCAGCGAGATGTCCTGAAGCGTGCGATCGGCGCGCCAATCCAGCTGCGATACGAGTTGCTGCTCCGGCGGTGGGGTCTACGGTATCGACGATGAGTGAGCTCGCACAGCTCGCGATCGTGATCGTGGTAGCCGTGGGCGCCTTCCTTTGGGTTGGCTGGCTGATGAAGCGGCGCGAGCAACGCTGGGTAAGCGACGACTGGCGTCGCGGTGGATCGTCGGCTCGGGTCGGCAACGCGCTGCTCGAAGTGCAGTCCCTTCTCGAGCCCGACCGGCGCCACATGCTCCAGGAGCGACAACGGTCGCGGCGCGACGACGAAGGGTCCGCGGATCCGCCGACACCTGGCAACGACTAGTGCGCTAGTGGCCGGTAGCCCAGGTCGCCGTCACGGCGCGGCGGTCAAGTCCTTGGCCCGGATGTTGCGGAACCAGACCGAGCTGTCGCGGTCGTGGTTCTGCAACCCCACATAGCCGGAGGCGGCGAAGTCGGCAATCTTCCCGCGTGGCTCCGCATCCCAATCGACCACCATCTCGCCATTGATCTCGACGGCGATGTGATCACCTACGAAGGTCACACGCATGTGGTTCCAGTCGCCCGTCGGGCGAGAGGCCAAGTGCGTCGCCGGTTCCGCGTCGTAGACTGCGCCGGTCCGGTGGATCCCCTCCTCGGTCGCATCGTAGATCTGGATCTCGAACGAGTGATAGATGTAATCGTCGCTACTCGGAACACCGGGAACGCGAATAAACACCCCGGAATTCGTTTCCAGCTTGCTGGTTTTGAAATCGAGCTCGAGCGCAAAGTCGGAGTACTCGCGGGCGCTGTACCACATGAGCCCCATGCCGCCGTGCGACTCGAACACGCCGGTTTCCCCATCGAGCACGAAGTAGCCCGGTCCGTAGTGGTTCCAACCGCCCTTGTGAAAGACGCCGTTGTCGTTCCGCTGGATCAGGTCCTCGAAACCATCTGAGCTCACCGACATCGTCTCCTCCACCGGCGGAATCGCACTGGCTTCACCGCCAGCGGGCAGCGAGCGTACGGCGCCGACAGCGATGGCAGCTGCAGCGCCGACGCTGAACACGATGGCAGGTAGTGGTAGTCGTCTCACATCATGGGTCATCAGGGGATCTCCTGCCTGTAGCGGCTCTATTCGCTCTTGGGGTTCCATTCGCCGCGCGCCACGGCCGGCACGAAGCCTGCCAGGTCCGGCGGCGGAAACTCGATGGCAGCGCCACGCTCGGCACTCATATAAGCGGTCATCAGCAACTCCGTGACGTTGAGACCATCGTCGAACGTCTCGTCCGGCCGTCGGCCGTCGAGAAAGCACCGCACCATGTGCCGATTCTCACCGACGTAGCCATACTCGCTTTCTTCGTCGGCCACCACCGGCATCTGGCCAACTTCCGCGTTTTGCTTCTCTACCAGGTCCTCGCCTGCCGTCCCGACCACTTGCCTCGAGAAGAACAGCTTGGGGCCCATGTCGAGTGAGTTCACTGACATCGAGTATTCGGGGCCGAGCAGCTCCATCGTGAGCCGCAGCCCAGCGCCGACGAAGCACCACGATGTGGTGGTCTCGACGATGCGCGGGTTGCCGTCCGGGTCGCGATACTCGACGAGCGAACGCGCGAAATCCTCGGACGGGCGGGTCTGGTAGTCGTTCTGTCCTCCGCTCGCTCGTGCCAGCTGCTCGGCGTAGTGCGGCTGCTGCCACTTCAAGCAGTTGGTGTAGGCGGTCACGCGAACCGGCGTCAGCGCATCGCGGGGCGCCTCGGGCGGCGTCAGCAGAAAGCGCGCTGTCTCCACGGAGTGGCACATCATGTCGTTGAGCACCCCGCCCCCTTGCAACTCACCCGACCAGAACCAGGGCATGTGCGGGCCAGCGTGCTCTTCCGCCGCCCGTGCCAGGTAGGGTGGTCCCGTGAGGGCAGCGCCGCGCTCCCAGACGATCTGCTTGCCGCGTACCACGCTCGGCGTAAACAACTGGTTCTCCAGATAGCCGTCGAGCAGCTCGGCCTCCTGCACCAGCTCGACCATGCGCATCGCCTCGGCGGTATTGCGCCCCAGCGGTTTTTCGCACGCTACACCTAGCAACTTGCCCTTGCCCGATTTCACCGCGTCGACGATCTCCTCCATGACTTCGATACGGGTGAAGTTGGGCGAGCAGATCCACACCGCATCGATACCAGGATCGGCAACCAACTCGGCAATCGAAGCGAACGGCCGCGCCTCGCCGACGCGAAGCTGGCGCGCTAGGGCGGCCGCTTCCTCCGCGGTCTCACCGCTTCGACTGACCACGCCGAGGACATCGGCGTCGCGGACGCCGATGAAGGAACGGATGTGGAAGCGGCCGACGAAGCCGCCACCGATAATCCCTACACCGAGTCGTCGTTGAGTCATGGGGCTCGATTCATGGGGCCGTCAAACGGCAACCGGCTGCGCCGCGCGTTGGTCCTTGAAGAACAAGAGATACGCTACGGCGCACAACACCGTCACGGCGCAGGGTACGAGAAACACGTTGAACCAATCGGTCGCCCCGTCAACGGTGAACCAGCTTTGCACGTAGCCGGCAAAGTTGCTGCCGACGAAGCTGCCGACCCCCAAGGTGACGATGGCGATGAGACTCTGGGCCGAGGCCCGGATGCTCGTCGGCGCCACCGAGTCAACGTAGATGAACGCCGCCACGAAAAAGAAAACGTAGCAGAAACCGTGCAGGGTCAACGACGCCACCACCAGCCACCATGGAGTGCCAATGGCGAAGATCACGTAGCGCACCGGCCACGCGATGACGCCCAGCGCCAGCGTAGAGTGCATTCCGTAACGCTTGAGAAACCACGACAGCATCACCACCAGCACGAAGATCTCGGCGATCTGAGCGACCGTCATGACGGCCGGCACGCGCGCCGGTGAAATGCCGATAGCCGACGACTGAAGAAATGGCGCAGTAAGCACATAGTAGAACTGCAGCTCGGTGGCAACGACGAACGAGATCAACATGAAGATGGCGAACTCGCGATCTCGGAGCATGCGCAGCGCTTCCAGAAACGGCCAGGGCGTGCGGCTGTCACGCCGCGGCGGCGTATGCGGCAACAGAAACGACTGCAACCCCATGACGATGGAGAAGCCGCCGGCGAGTAGGAACATGTCGCTGGCCACCACCATTCCGCCGGTGCCGGCGCGCCAGGCCGAGAGCATCCACCCCGCTGCTATCCAACCGATCGTTCCCCAGACCCGGATCCGACCGAACCCCTCTTCGGAGTTGTCGAGGTTGCTCATGGCGATCGAATTGGTAAGCGCCAACGTCGGCGCATACAACAGGCAATACACGAACATCACCAATACCAGCGACCGGTAGTCGGTCAGCGTCGCCGCGTATAGCAGCACCCCGCCGCCCGACAGCTGCAGAAAGGCGATGGTGTGCTCGGAGGCGAAGTAGCGATCAGCGATCTGCCCGCCGACGAACGGAGCGATGATCGTGGCCATCGGCAAGAGTGAATAGACGAACCCGACTTGCGTGCCCTCGAAGCTCAGGTCCGCGAGCAGATACGCAGACAACACCGGGGCCCACGCGCCCCAGATGGCGTACTGCAGGAACATCATCAAGCCGAGCTGGAACTTGCCGTGCATGCGTGTCACGTGCCCCTGGCGGATGTCTATCGACGAGCCGATGTTCCTCGTCGCCCTCGAACCGGCGAACGCTACACGATCTTCTGCTGGACCGGGTCCCACTCGACCCTGCGGGCGAGCTGGTAGGACTTCGTGGCCATATGACAGGTCATCGCTTCCTCGAAGCCGCGATCGATGTTGCAGCTCGGCTCGCCGCCATGGCGCACCGTATCGAGCCAGTCCTTGATATGCAGCCAATGCGTGCTGACGCGTCGGCCGCCTTGGTAGGTGAATAACAATCCGCGACTGGCGAAGTACTCCTCGGTGGCGGTGGTCACGGCGTCGAGCCCCTTGAAGCCTGGTCGATACGTAAGCAGAGCCCGATCGACATCAACAACGTCGCGCTCGATCAGATCCGCATAGCGTGTCGACTGCGCGTCGGCGATCACCCGCACGCCGCTGCCGACTTCCATCGCGGCGTCGTGACCCATGAACACCTTGCCGCGTCCGCGTCCGCTCGCCAGCGTGGCGCTGTACACGACGGTAAGGTCGCGCTCCGGATACTCGTAGACCACCTGGAAGGTATCGGGCACATCGCGGCCATCCTTGAAGAAGTAAACGCCGCCCGAGGCGACCGCAGACTTCGGGATTCCCAGGTTCATGATCTGGTTGAGGGCATCGTACTCATGCGACAGCAAATCGCCCGCCAACCCGGTGCCGTAGTCGTACCAGCAGCGCCATCGAAAGAACCGCTCGAGGTTG
Source organism: Acidobacteriota bacterium (assembly GCA_965205505.1). Lineage (GTDB taxonomy): Bacteria > Acidobacteriota > UBA890 > UBA890 > WLXD01 > DASCOT01. Next base: position 438,288 of record CBDBHB010000006.1, on the reverse strand, counting down.
AAAGGCACTTGCTTGGCGGCGTTGCCCTGGAACTGCTCCCAATCGATGGTGTCGGGGTTGCCTTCGGGATGAATGTCCCATACCCAAGCGCCCCAGGGATCATTACGGTTGGTGGTTGTTTCCACCAGCGTCACCTTGCCGAGGATCTCCTTCTCGATGATCTCGCGCGCCTTTTCGTGGCTCTCGAGCTGACGATTCTGGTGACCGAGCTGGAACTTGATGCCCGAGGCCTTGACTGCCTCCACCATCGGCAGGACCTCTTCCTCGGTGCGCGTCATCGCCTTCTCGCAGTAGACGTGCTTGCCGGCAGCGGCGGCGGCGATTGTCATCGGCGCATGCCAGTGATCGGGGGTGCCGATCAGCACGGCGTCGACATCGGGGGAATTGAGCAGCTCCTCGTAGTGGCGGAACCGGTAGGCGGGCCGGGAGCCCGAGTCACCGCCCGGGCGCGTCTCGTTAGCTGACGCTGCGATAGCACGTTCGGCGCGCACGTCGAACACGTCGCAGACGGCGGTAAACGCCACGTTCAGATCGCCCTGCAGCATGAACTCGGAGAGTCGAGTGTTACGCGGATCCTCGGCCGCGGCCTGCCGCCACTCCTCGGTAACTTCAGGGTGAGCGAACCCCGCGCCGCGCATCAGCGTCTCGCCCCGGCCGCCGAAGCCGATAATCCCGAGGTTGATGCGATCGGCAGGTGGCCGGCTTTGTGCGTGGTCGATGATCGCTGGCGCATCACCGCTCACCCCGAGCTCGGCCAGCACCTGGTTTCGGCGCTCGTCAGCAAGCGTTTTCTTACGCCACGCCCCCCATCCGAGCGTCCCGAGAACCGGCAGCGATGCCAGCCCCTTGAAGAGGTCGCGGCGGTCGAGCGCCTTGCCGTGAACTCTGCTCTTGTCGGGCGCGTTGCCGGCGTCGTGGATCGTCTGCTCGTTGTCGTCCATGCTCATGCCGATTCCCTCTCGCGTCGCAGAAGTCGACCGAGGCCCACCACGTCATCGGTAGGGAAGGCCCTGATGACCAACAGCGCCGCAATCTCGATCAAGGTCTTGTTGACGATCATGTACGACCCCTCGGCGGGAATCGCCGTGTCCAGTCCGGGCAGGGGCGGGTTGGCGACGTAGTAGAGTCCTAGCAGGACCATGCCCAGCAACGACGCCGTGCGTGACCCCAGACCGACGACCAGGGCCAGGCCGATGAGCGTCAAGCCCCACTTGTTGAGCAGGTCGACCAGCTGTAGGCGCCCCGGTTCCGACACCAACCACAGGAACCACCCCGCAAACGGCCCCTGCGCCTCGGAAACGAACCCGGCCGAAGTCCAGTAAGAATTCTGCAGCTTGGCGATGCCCTCGTACAGCAAGTGCCAGCCAACCAGCATCCGCAGGGCCACCAGCGCCAGCCTCTGTCCACTCCGGTACTGCGATGTCGAATGGGTCATCGGTCTCCAGGGGGTGCGGCGATCTCGGGCCGGTTCGTCCATCCGGCGGATTTGAGGATAGAGCCGTTAGCGGCAACGATCAGGCAGGCAGCCCCGGGGATCGAAGCGACCAGCGGCATGCCTTTCTCCGGCCCGGCCACGAAAACTGCTGTCGCCAGGGCGTCTGCAGTCATGGCGGTGGCCGCACGCACGGTCACGCTGCTGGTGTGTACCGGCCATCCGCCGGTCGGGTCGATGATGTGGTGCAGCGTGCGCTGGCGATCGAAATAGATCTCGTAACTCCCCGAAGTGGCGACGGCGCCGTCGTGCAACCGCAGCACGTCAGGGTACTCGCCTCCTTTGTCGGGGTCCTGTACTGTCACGCTCCAGGGCGCCCGTCCATCGCGAGTTCCGGCCGTGCGGATATCGCCGCCCGCGTTGATCAGGTAGCCGTCGGCGCCACACGCTTCCAGCGCGTGCGCCATGCGGTCGACGATGAACCCCTTCGCCATACCGTCGAGCGTCACGGTGGTGCGCTCTCCACGAAATCGAACGCCTCGCCCATCGACATCGACGCGGCCCGCTTCCACCCGGGCCAGCGCTTCGCCGAGCTCGCCATTACTCAGCGGGCGGCCGTCGCCGGACTCACGCCGCTGGCGCAGCAGGTCAACTACTGGCGCCACGGCGATGTCGAAGGCACCGGCGCTGAGCAGCTCGAACCCACGAGCTCGTCGTAGCAGGTAGACGAGCTCATCGGGGGCCGATCGCAGCGCTCCGGTGTCGTTGAGCACCCCCATCGCAGAGGTCGGCTCGTGCCGATTGAGGATCGCTATGAGCCGGTCCATCTCCGCCAGCCCACGTCCAATCGCTTCCTCCGACAGCAGGCGCGACTCATGAAACGCAGACACTGAGACCACGGTTCCCATCGCCGGCACTGACTGCGAGACCCGCCAACCATCGGCAAGCATCTCAGCCTCGGTGGTGAGCGGTCCCTCGACGCACTCGAAGCCCATCTGGAGCAAGCCAGCAAGCTTGCGGGTCCGGCGCTGCGAGTCAGTTTCGACGACGTTCGTCACGATCGGAGGCGAGTCCGTGGGAAGTTGGGCGAGAGGGTATCAGCCGTCGGTCGTGCCAACAAAAGGAAACCGGACGTGCGCGGTCGTCGTCGTACCAGCTAGACAGGCGCATGTCCCGTCTGTCCGACGGCGCGGCAGAGGCAGGAGGCTATCGTGGGTGATTTCGCACGAGATCTGAGGTTCGGGGCCCGACAGCTGATCAACAGTCCCGGGTTCACCGTGGCGGCGGTAGCGTGCCTGGCGCTCGGCATCGGAGCCAACTCGGCCGCGTTCAGCTTCGTGCGGGCGTTTCTTTACCAGACGGCGCCGATCCGTGAGCCCGAGAGCCTCGTGCGCATGTACCTCAACTACAACAACGGACTGCAGTTCGGCTCCTGGTCATACCCCGACCTGGTGGACATGCGCGCGGCCACCGACGACGTGTTCCAGCAGGTCTTGGCCGACACCGTCGGTATCTTCAGCTTCAGCGCCGGCGGCGAGAGCCGCCGAATCTTCGGCACCTATGTCACTGGAAACTACTTCGACATGCTGGGTGTAGAACCGCAGCTCGGGCGCGGCTTCCTCCCCGAAGAAGATCAGACCGAGGGGACCCATCCGGTGGCCGTCCTCAGCCATCGGTTCTGGAGCGACGTCTTCGGCGCCGATCCCGGAGCTCTGGGGCGCAGTATGTTGCTGAACGGACAGGAGATCACCGTGATCGGGGTGGCGCCCGCCGATTATGAAGGCAACAACACCGCCATTCGAACCGAGCTTTGGATCCCGTTCAGCATGGAGCCTGCGCTAACTCCTTCGGGTTCCAACCTCGAGCGTCGCGGTAACCATTGGATCCAGTCAGCCACCGGCCGGTTGAGGCCTGGTGTCACGATGCAGCAGGCCAAATCGGCACTCGACGCCTTGTACGTGCATCTGGAAGATCTCTACCCGGATACCAATACCGCCATCACGGTCGATTTCTATCCGGAGAGTAAGGCGGCGCTGCACCCTGCGGTTCGCGGCGGCTTTGTCGCCATGCTGTCGTTGTTGTCGGGCGTCGTCGGCTTCGTGTTGCTCCTGGCCTGCGCCAACGTCGCCGGCCTGCTGGTGGCGCGGTCGACCGCCCGGACGCGCGAGGTGGGTATCCGTCTGGCGTTGGGCGCCGGCAGAGGACGCTTAAGCCGCCAGCTGCTGACCGAGAGCGCCGTGTTGTCGGCGCTCGGCGGAGTGCTCGGCGTGCTCCTCGGCTTGGCGCTGATCGGCCTGCTGAAGTCATTCCAGCCGCCAACCGGGGTGCCGCTGCGGATCGACGTCGGGATGGACGCCACCGTGCTGGCGTTCACGTTCCTGGTCACGGCGGCCACCGGGCTGGTTTTCGGGCTGGCGCCCGCGATCGCCTCCACCCGCCAGGATCTGGTCGTCGCGCTGAAGGACGGTGCGCCCGGCTCTGGAGGGCGCTCGACGCGCCTGCGCGAGGCTCTCGTCGTCGGCCAGGTGGCCGTGTGCCTGGTGCTGCTGATTGCCGCCGGGATGGTGCTGCGAAGTCTGCAGCAAGTGCAGCGTCTTGATCTGGGCTTCAACCCGGAGGGCCTGGTTCACGCCAGCGTCGACCCGGCGCTGCAGGGTTACCCGGTGAAGGAGCTCAGCACCTTCTTCGACGAGCTGCGCGCCGACCTGCTGGTACAGCCCGGAATCGAAGCGGTGGGCTATTCGCAGTCGACGCCGCTGTCGCTGATGTCGCGAACGCGCGGCGTGCTGCCCGAGGGATACGAGATTCCGGAAGGGCAGGACTGGCCCAGCCTCGACTACAACGAGGTCGATCACGGCTACTTCGTCGCTATGGGAATCCCGATCTTGCGCGGGCGGTCATTCGCCGCGGACGACGGCCTCGATGCGGCGCCCGTGGCGATCATCAACCAGGCGTTCGCCGACCGCTTCTGGCCCGGCGACACCGCGGTCGGCAAGCGGATCCGTAGTGGCGGCGAGGAGCGGCAGATTATCGGCGTCGTGCCGACCGGCAAGTACTTCAGCCTCGGCGAGGATCCAAAGCCTTACTTCTATGGCGCTCGAGCCCAGCAGTACCGTGGCGGGCTGACCTTTGTCCACGTGCGCACCGCTGGCGACCCCGCTGCCGCCCTCGAAACCGTACGCCGAACCATCCAACGCCGGGATCCGACGATGCCGGTATCCGATCTGAACACCGGGCACGGCAGCCTGGGGCTGGCGTTCTTGCCAGCGCGGCTCGCCGCCGGCGTAGTTGCGGCGTTCGCCGGCCTGGCGTTGCTGCTGGCGGCGGTCGGGCTCTACGGTGTGATCTCCTTTGCGGTGGCACAGGGTTTCCGCAAGATCGGAATCCGCATGGCGGTCGGAGCCCGGGCCGTTGACGTGACTCGAGCAGTGATGATCCATGGCGCTCGGTTGACGCTCGTCGGTCTCGTGCTTGGCGTGGCCGGCGGACTCCTGTTGTCGCGCGCCGCAACCACGGTGCTGTATGGCGTCAGCGCCACCGATTTCGCTGCCTACGGCATCGCGGTGCTGGTCTTGGGGGCGACCGCCGCGGCGGCGAGCTTCGTCCCGGCGCTGAGGGCAACGCGCATCGATCCCCTGGTGGCGTTGCGTACCGATTAGGTCGTTGGCCAGCTAGGCGATCACTGGTTTGTCTCGACCGCACGAGCCGCGATCGTCTCGAGCTCCTCCTGAATCTCTTCTTCGCTGATCCACCGGCCGTTGACCACTACCCCGGACCGATTGGCGAAGTTGCTCACGTCGTCGGCCGGATCGGCGTTCAGCAACACCAGGTCGGCACGGCGGCCGACCGCCACTGAGCCGTAGTCGTCAGTATCGCCATAGAATTGCGCTACCGCCTGCGTACCCGCAAACAGCACGTCGTAGGGCGTCAACCCAGATTCCACCATCAGCGCCATCTCGTGGTGGATCGAGAACCCGGGCACGCTGAAGATCTGCGGTGAATCGGTACCCAGCAGCACCGGTACGCCCGCATCGTGGAGCGCCTTCAACACCCGGCGGCGTAGCGCCAGGATGTTCGATACGGCCTCGCGATCTGCGCCCAGCTGCTCGACACGCTGATTGGTTCCCTGGATCCAACTGTCGACCATCTGGGGCGGCATGTAACGAGTCTCGGGGCGCATCTCCAACCACTCCTCGCCGCGGCGAGCACCGAAGAGCACCTCCCAGAGCGCCATGGTGGGCACCACACCCGCGCCGGCCTCGGCCGTCGCCGTCACAGCGTCAGCTATCTTGGTGTCGTCGATGCGGCCAGCCAGCTGCCCGAGATCGAAGAGACCCAGATCAGCCACCGCTTGCTGGTCGTCGACGAGCGCTTCGAGGTAGTTGTCGAGGTGGTCGATCGTCAGTTGACCCTTCGCGAGGGCGTGATACAGACCCACGTGGTTGGTCACGTGCCCCGAGAAGGTGATACCGATTTCGTTGGCGGTGTCCGCAATGGCGTCGTAGACCTCGCGGCTGAGATCCTCGTGCACCTTGAGATGGTCGAATCCGGCGGCACTGGCACGTCGCACCAGCTCAATCGCCTGGTCGGGCTCGGTCACGTTCTGGCCGTGCAACATCGGCGCGCTGACGAGGATTCGGGGGCCGACGAGCTCGCCGCGGGCCAATGACTCCCGTAGCGGCAAGTGCTGCGGACCGCCCTGCATGCCGCGGACCAACGTGACGCCGTTGGCAACGTAGAGAAACAGGATGTCGCGCGTGAACTGTCCCTCGGCGTCCTGTGGATAGTGCCCGTGCATCTCGACCATGCCGGGCATCAGGTACTTGCCCGCTGCATCGACCACGGTTGTGTCCGGAGCGAGCCCTACCGTTCCAGTCGCCTCCACGGCAACGATGCGCTCCCCAGCGACCACCACCGTCTGGTCGACGAGCCGTTCGGTGCCGTCCATGGGCAGGACGGTGACGTGCGTAATCGCCAGGTCGCCTACGGTGATCGGAAGCGTGGCTCCGCCGGTACAGGCGCCGATCGCGATACCAACGAGCAGTACGGTACATCGGCCAGCAACTGCGGAAGCAGCAGCCTCAGGTCGGCGGTTCGAGGTCAAGAGAACAGCCTCATGGCCTAACCTCCCGTTGCTAGACCGCCGTCTCTCGGGGCTTGCCGACTCTACTGCTCCCCCTGGACGACCGGTTCCGGCTCGGCTTCCTCGTCTGCTGCCTCTGCCTCGACCGCTGCGGGCGCGGGCATGACTGCGGCAACTTGTTCAGCCATCCAGGCATCGAAATCCGCCTGCTCGTAGATGGTGTAAAAGCCGCGCATGCGGAAGTGGCCGAGGCCGCAAAGCTGTGCGCAGGTGATCTCCCAGCACGTCTTGTCGCCGGCGCAGGCCGGATACGCCGACTCCTCCGGCGTCACCATGATCGGGGTGAAATGCACCGGGATCATGAGACCGGGGATGATGTCCTGCTTCACACGCATCTGCTGCAGGGCGAAGCTGTGGATCACGTCCTTCGAGGACAGCAGCAGCGTGATCGGTCGATCTACCGGCAGATGCAGCTGGTTGGTCGAGATAACGTCGTCGACCGCATAGGGGTCCGAGCGGTCGATCCCGATGGTGTTGGTCGGCGTAATGAACTCGAGCCCGGTACGACCGAAGACACCGTCGGGTCCGCTGTACTGAACGTTCCACAGAAACTGCTCGGCGACCACGCGGATCTCGAGTGCCTCGCCGTCGGCCGGCGGGTCGACCCAGCTCGCCCACGCCGGAATGGCGAAGAAAACCAGCAACACCACCTCGATGACGCCGACGCTGACCTCGACGTACTGTGAGAAGTGGCTGGTGGCGCCCTTGTAGCTGGCGCGCGGATTGGCGCCGGCGCGGAAACGAAACAGGACGTAAGCGAAGTAGAGCCCCCAGCCGACGAACAAGATCAGCATCACCCAATGCACTAGCGCCGACATCTCGTCCAGCGCCTGTCCGTGGGCCGCACCATTTACCGGCATCCACTGCTGCATGAGCGAGAGCATTTATCGCACGCCTCCGTCAATCACCTTGAAGCTCTCCTTACGCTCGCGCAGCAGCTTGCCGCGGCGCCACATGCCCACGAACAGCATTACGAAGCCGATCTGAACGACGCCGACCACGGCCAGCATCGACAGGATTCCGTTGTTGATGCCGCGCGCCGCCGGACCGCCGATATCGCCATAACAGACCGGGCACGCCTCGGCGACGGCCGGAACGAGCGCCGCCGAGGCGGTCAGTATCACGATCGAAGCCACCCGGCTAAGCATCAGATTCCCAGCTCCCGGATCTTGCGTACGAACCGTAGGCCGTAGGCCACCAGGGCTACGCCGCTCGCGTAGAACACCACCGCCAACCACAGGTGCCCGGTCTCGTCGGAGAGTCGATACTGCTGGAGTGCCCAGGCGCCGACCATGAAGCAGAGGACGATCGAAGCACAGATGAACACCACGTGAAACGACTTCAACGACATCTCAATGCTCCGCCGGGGACGTCGGTGCGGCTGCGTGGATCGGTTCGCCCGTCGTGTCGGCTATGGTCCCCGCCGGCAGGCCCATCAGCACGATGAAGAACATGAGGGTCAACAACAGGATGCTGTATATGAGCTTCTTCTCGTCGAGCAGGTGCATGAAGTAACCGGCAACCAGCGACCCCTTGACGGTGGCGATAATCATCGCCAGGGTTACCGCCAAACCGGACGTCAGGTCGAGGTAGCTGACCGCGACGGTCACCGCCGTCAGCACTGCCAGGGCGCCGAAGACCATGAAGTACTTACGCACTTCCTGCTGGATCTCTTCCGGGCTGTGGCCGCTCATCGGGGCTCCCTAAAGCAGGTACAGGGCGGGAAACAGGAAGATCCACACCAGATCGACGAAGTGCCAGTACAGGCCGAAGGTCTCGACGCGATTCGTGAACCGCTCGGGCGCCGTGTTCCACATCTTGGCGCCAGGACCTAGGAGGTAGGCGATCACGATCATGCCGCCGAGCACGTGCAGCCCGTGCAGGCCGGTCATGGTGAAGTACACCGCCATGAAATTGTTGGTGGCGGGATACAGACCGTGGGTGAACTCCTCGTTGTACTCGAAGGCCTTGACCACCATGAACGCCGAAGCGAGCAGGAAGGTAGCGATTCCCCACAACTTGAACTTGGCGAAGTCGTTGAGGCGCAGTGACGCCCACGACAGCACCACGGTCACCGACGAGGTGATCAGAAACATGGTGTTCAACGTGGCCATCGGGACGTTGAGGTCGGCGTGGTACCAGTTGGGGTCGCTGGTCCTGAGCAGGATGTACGACGAGAACAGTGCCCCGAACAGCATCACCTCGGACGCCAGAAACAACCAGATTCCGAGCTTGGCGTTGTAAAGGCCGGTGTCGGGCCGCGCTTCGACAGTGTAGGGAATGTCCATCGCCTATCCCCCCTGCGGCGCGGGCGCCGCATCCTGAGCGATGAAGCTGTCCTCTGCACCGGGCGCACTGTACTCGTAGGGACCCCGGTACACCTTCGGCAGGGTCTCGAAGTTGCCGTGTCCGAGCGGCGGCGAGGTGGTAGCCGTCCACTCGATCGTGGTGGCCTCCCACGGGTTGGCGGTCGCGCGCTTGCCGCGGAAGATGCTCCACAGGAAGTTGACGATGAAGAGGATCTGCGCCGCCGCCAGTAGGAACGCCGAGTACGAGATGAAGGTGTTCCAGTGCAGCACGGGCTGGGCGTGCGAGTACTGGGCGCCACCGTCGTACAGCCTCCGTGATACGCCGGCCAACCCCTGCAGGAACATCGGTGCGAAGATGCAGTTAATGAAGACCAGCGACCCCCAGAAGTGCAGCTTGCCAAGCACTTCGTTCATCATCCGGCCGGTAATCTTCGGGAACCAGTAGTAGATGCCGGCGAAGATGCCGAAGATGGTTCCGGGCGCCACGACATAATGGAAATGCCCGATCACGTAGTACGTGTCGTGGAGGTGGATGTCCGCTGGCGCCAGACCGAGCGGCAGCCCTGTCAGCCCGCCGATGCCGAACATGGGCAGGAAAGCCAGCGCGAACAACATCGGCGTGTTGAAGCGGATCGAGGCGCCCCACAGAGAGATCAGCAAGGCCGTCAAGATCACCACCGACGGGATCGAGATGATCATCGTGGTGGTCTGGAAAAAGGCGCTGATCACCGTGCCCATGCCGGTCATGAACATGTGGTGCGCCCACACGACGAAGGACATGAAGCCGAGAAACACCGTCGAGTACACCAGCGCCTTGTAGCCCCAAAGCGGCTTGCGGGTGTTGTTGGCAATCACCTCGGCGACGATGCCCATCGCCGGCAGGACTAGCACGTAAACCTCTGGGTGCGCCAGGAACCAGAAGAGATGCTGCCACAGCAGCACCGAGCCGCCACCGGCATACTCGAGAATCTGCCCCGACACGTAGAGGCCGCTGGGCATGAAGAAGCTGGTGCCGGCGAGGCGATCCATGAGCTGCATCGCCCCCGCCGCTTCGAGCGGCGGGAACGCCAGCACGAGCAAGAACGAGGTGACCAGCTGCGCCCAGACGAAAAATGGCAGTCGCATCCAGGTAAGACCCGGCGCGCGCAGCTGGAAGATGGTCACGATGATGTTCATCGATCCGAGCAGCGACGAGTTGATCAGGCAGATCATGCCGATCAGCCACGCCGTCTGTCCCATCGTGGCGATAATCGAGAGCGGTGCGTATGAGGTCCAGCCCGAGTTCGCCGCACCGCCGGGAAGGAAGAAGCTCGCCAGCATGACCACGCCACCGACGAAGTAGAACCAGTAGCTCGCCATGTTGAGCTTCGGGAACGCCATGTCGGGGGCGCCGATCTGCAGCGGCACGACGTAGTTGCCGAAGGCGCCGACGATCATCGGCACGATGGCGAGGAACACCATGATGGTGCCGTGCATGGCACCGAGCTGGTTGTAGAACTCCGGCAGCATGATGCCGCCCGGCGCGTTTGCCTGGCCCAGGAAGCCGCCGATGATGGGTATGGGCGCGCCAGGCGAGGCCAGCTGCCAGCGCATCAGCAGCATCAGGCAGAAGCCGAACAACAGAAAGCACAGAGCCGTCAGGCCGTACTGGATCCCGATGGTCTTGTGATCGGTCGAGAAGACGTACTTCCAGATGAAGCTCTCGCCGTGTGCGTGGGCATCATCGGGCCCAGCCTCGTCGACGAACTTCTCCTCGGGGACGCTCATGAACGCATCTTGCCTCGCGCGGTGGGACTAGACCAAAACAGAGTCACGGGAGCTTACGACAGCCGCGTCAGAGGAGCAATTCGAGCCGGCTCTGCGACTCTGATGTCATCCGTCTGCGCTAGCATTTCTCAGCGCTCGCGCGTACCAGAGCAGCTCGTCGACGAAGCGGCCACCCCGGCCCTCGAAGGCCTCGTCGAGCGCCGCACCATCCACGTCGAGGGTGTGCTCGATGTTCGGCACGGTCATCGCGGCGGGAATCGGCACGGCCCCCAGGTTCATGAGGACAATGCGAAGTTGTTGCAGCACCACCATGCCACCGAACGCCCCCACCGAGTGGGCCACGATTCCGACGGGCTTGCGACGCCATTCCGAGCCCAATGCATCGATGGCGTTCTTGAGCGCCGCCGGGTAACCCTTGTTGTATTCCGGCGTGGCAATGACCACCGCGTCGGCGCGGTCGATGTGTTCGCTCAGCGCAGTCAGCCCAGGCGGCGGCTCGTCGAGAAAACGCAACCGTTCTTCGACCAGCGGAAGCTCCAGCCGGCGCAGGTCGATCAAGTCTGATTGCACATCGTCGCGCTCTCCGAGCTTGCGCAGAATGAAGCGTGCCAGCCGTGGCGTGTTGCGACCCTGGCGAATGCTGCCCAGCACGACGGGTATGCGCAGGGTCACGAGAGTGGCGGCTCCAACAAAAGCAACACCAGCAGCGCCGTACGTTCGACCATCTGCTCGAGATCGACATATTCATGCGAGGCGTGCGCGCCGTCGCCGACGGCGCCGAGCCCGTCGAGCGTCGGCGTGTAGAGGTTGGTTATGTTGCCGTCCGATCCGCCGCCGGCGCGTCCGTGCTCGAGCTCAAAGCCCAGGCTCTCGGCGTGACGCCGCGCGGCGTCCCAAAGCGACTTCCCGCCGGCGGTCTGCTCCATGGGCGACCGTCCTTGCGCTTGAACCGCCTGCACGGTTGCGGCCGGGTGCGTGGTCGTCAGGCTGCGGATCGCGGCGTCGACCCGCGACGCGTCATCGAGCGTCGGAACGCGCACGTCGACATCTGCCACACACTCGGCAGCGATGACGTTCGAGCGCGTTCCGCCACCGATGATCCCGACGTTTACGCTGATACCGCGCTGGGCGTCGTTGAGCGCGAACAGCTCTTCCACCAGACGCGACATCTCCAAGATGGCGCTCACTCCCTCCTCAGGATTCAACCCGGCGTGAGCCGCCCGGCCAGTTACTTTGACTCGATACTGCCGCACCCCCTTGCGGGCCGTTTTCAGCCAGCCTGCCGACGTCAGCGACGGCTCCATGACGTAGGCTCGGTCGACACAGCCGGCGAGCCACCGAATGTACTTCTCGGAATCGTGGCTACCGATCTCTTCGTCGGAGTTGATGAACACCACCGGCTTGACCTCGGGCTCCAAGCCGAGGTCCCGCAACACGTGCAACGCATACACCGTCTGCGTTACACCGCATTTCATGTCATACACGCCGGGGCCCCGCATGCGCGATCCCTCTATCTCGACCGGCATGGTCTCGAGTGTGCCGAGCGGCCAAACAGTGTCGCAGTGGCCGATCAGCAACTGCAGCGACGAACGCCGCTGGCGTGGCCAGCTAGCCAACAGCATGCCGCCGCTGGTGTAGCCCGAATGTCGCCGACACCGGAGACCGGCCGCCGCCAGCCCCTCGGTGAGCTGCTGGAGCGCCACGGTCTGTGTATGCGGCTCGAGCGTCGGGGTCTCGGCGAAAACGAGCTTCCGAAGAAATTCCACCGCCTCGGAATGTCTGGCGCGGACCGCGCCCAGGACCTTGCCAGCCATTGACTGCGCCGCAGGCGCATTGCTGCGCACTGCTGGCCGCTGTTGGCCACGTCCTTGCCCTACCAGGCCACTTCGGGGTTCTGCTGTTTCGGCCATGCACAAATCATAGTGGCACACGCCGGGCCCAATCCGAATCATCAGCTAGCGCATGGCGATTCTTCGCGGTCAATAAACGTGTTCAACAAACTCTTGTTAGGTGAAACTAGCTAATGATAGCTTATAGCATCTTCAACAATTGTTGGCCTTGGTTTAACGTGTTTTCACGACTCAACAATATTTTGACGATTCAAAAGACAGTCTCATATCTTCTTGCTGCTCTTGTCGGGCTGGCACTGTCTGCAAGCGCGGCGGACGCGCAGAGCCTCCGTGGCAGCCGCAGCTCGATGGACCGCCAGAACCACCAGGCTAGCGTGCACGACTTCACGTTCATGCGCGACGGAACGCACGTTTCCCGGTTCGTAAGCGCCGGCTTGCTGGTGCAGCTGCGCGGCAATCGCGACTACACCCTCAAGGATCTCTCATACCCCTACGCGCGGCCGGAGGTAAAGCTCTTCACCGAGCGGTTGGCGGCGCAGTTTCGCGCCGCCTGCGGCGAGCAACTGGTGGTCACCAGCCTGACGCGCCCGCAAACCGGTCAGCCGCGCAACGCATCGCCCCGGTCGGTACACCCGACCGGGATGGCAATCGACCTGCGGCGGCACAACAAGCCGTCGTGTCGTAGCTGGCTCGAGAGAATCCTGCTGTCGCTCGAAGAGCGCGGCGTGCTCGAGGCCGCGGCCGAGAAACACCCGCCGCACTACCACGTGGCGCTGTTCCCACGCCAGTATGCCGAGTATGTGCGGCAACTTGTCGGCCGGTCGAGTCCGCGTTCCGGCACCGGATTCACCGATGTCGTGGCCTACAGAGTGAGTCGTAGTGACACGCTCTGGAGAATCGCGCAGAACCACGGCACAACGACCGACCGTATCCAGTCCAACAACGCGCTGCAGTCGACGCGCATCTACCCCGGCCAAGTTCTTCAGGTTCCAGTTCCGAGCCGACGGAAATAGGCCACTAGTGGTCTGTAACAGATGATCGTTGCGTATCGTGGTGGCGAAATGGGTCCGGATGCCAGGCGCGACGACGAGACGATGTTTGCCCATCTTGGAGGAGGAGCAACGCCGCAGACGGGCCGATTTCGCCGCCATCCTCCGGACAGATGGGCAGTTGCGGGCGATATCGGCGTTGCGCCTCGTCGACGATGCCCTCTGCATCGCCTTCCTCGCCGCGCCTTGATCTCACCCGCAAATCCCATCTGCGATAGGCAACGATCATCTGCTACAGGCCACTTCTATGAGAAGGCCTAGTTCGGTCAAGGGCAATGTGGTGGCCAGCGAAGAATCGATCTGCACGCCATGCTCCTATTCGCACTCTGGTGGACGAGGATTCAGGTCGTCCGGTGCATTCTGGGGTCCGTCCCGATTCGAGGCGCTGCAATCTAGCTGCCGAGCTCGAAGCTCGTAGTGACCTTCGCAGTCGCCCGGACCGGGCGGTCAGATCGATAACCGTTGGGTCGCGTCGCCCTACCGACCTCCTGGTTGCGGGTTAGTTCATGCTGCTGAAACCTCTACAGGTGCGCGCAACGGTTCGTACTCGTCTCCACTCAGCCACAGTCGGTGCAGCACAACGGCGAGCTTACGGGCGACAGCAACTGCTGCCTTTTTGTTGCCATGAGGACCACCGCGTCCGGCCAGCTTGAGCCCCCAGCGTCTGAGCTCAGTATCGGGCCCGAAGGGGCCCAGGATGTAATGCGCCGAGCCCACCAACAGGCGTCGGAGCATTTTGTCGCCCGCCTTGGTTATTCGTAGCGCAGGGTCCTTGTCCCCCGACTGCCGTTTCTTCGGTCTCAGTCCCAGGTACGGGCCCACGGCTCTGGAGGTATTGAACCGCTCCGGCTCCTCGAGCGTCAGCACATACGCCAGTGCGGTCAGAGCTCCGACCCCGGCCACTTGCTGGAGCTGCTGTGTCTCCGGGTATCGCCCCTGGCACAGCTGCACGATCTGACGCTCGTATTGCTGGATGTTGCCCGTCAGCATGGCGATCGTTTCAAGCACCGGCTCGAGCGCTCCCTTGAGCCGCTCCGGTATGTGCTCTGGCGCGGTGCGCGCGAACGCCGGCGTCGAGCACCTGGGAATACGACAACCGGCCGACTTGACCGCACCACGCACATGGCTCACCAACTGCGTGGGCTCTTTACCAGAGCATCTCGGCTCCGAATCACGGCTAGATCCGCTCGCGCTTGTCTGCCTCGATGCTGCACCGTCTTAAGCAGCTTTGGGTCCATTCTGCCCACTCGTGCCAGGTGCTCGGCATCCAACCGGTCGGTCTTGTCGTGCTCGCCATAGATCAGCTTCAGCCGCCTCGGGTTAGCCACCAGCACCTCATGACCCAGTTGCTTCAACTGCTCACTCATCCACGGCGAGTGCGTTCCAACCTCCAGCACTACTCGAGCGGGCTCCTCGCACCCGAACCGCCTCGCCAGCCCCTCCGGGCTCGTCCTCACCCGCCCTTCCTCCATCACCCTGCCCTTACTGTCGAGCACGCACATACGGCTGTACCGGTCGCTTACGTCCAGTCCAATCGTTACACTCCTCATCGGCCAACCTCCTTGGGCTTCGAGCCCGTTACGTTTGAAGAAACGTTTGCAGAGCCGTCAGGCTACTGCGTTCAGGAGGTTGGCCTTCTCATCTCATCTAGATAGGCGCGCCTGACGCCAGATTTCGTTCAGCTTCGGACGGCTACCGAGCGCCAGCAGCCCGATGCGAAACAGCCGCGCCCCGAGCTTGAGCGCCAGCCAGGTCGAGATGATCAGAATTCCCGGCGCCAGCGCCAGCTCCCAGACTGGCACCCCGATCAGGCTGGTCTTGCCGGCACCGTTGGGGACCCAGTAGCCCGAACGCCTCGCCAGAACGAGCCTCGAACGACACGCCGCACAGCGCGACGGTCTCGCCGTAGCTCTTGTGGATATCGTCGAATCGTACGGCGGCCTCGGACACGGCCAACGCTCTTCTCAGCTGCCACCGTTCGCGTCGGTCTTTTCCGGTTCGCCCTCGAGTGTCTTCAGCACGTCGCGCCAGGCGAACTTCTCGCCGATGCCCCGCACGTAGTAATCCATCCACGCCATCTCGCTGACCGACTTCACCAGCCGGTTGCGCGGATCGGGGATGCCGTGGCTGCGACCCGGGTACATGTACAGCTCGGTCGGCACACCGAGCTTCTTGAGCGCCATGTGCAGCTCGACCGACTGCGGGCTGGGAACGCGCGGGTCGCCCTCGACCACATGGATCATCGTCGGCGTCTTGGCATTCTTGATGTACTTCATCGGCGATTGCTCCCAGTAGGCGTCGTAGTTGTCGTACGGGAGGTCGTTGCCGAGGTAGAACTGGCGGTTGCGCTGTACGTCGCTCTGCGCGTACATCGAGATCCAGTTCGAGGTGCCCGCCCCGGAGCTGATCGCCTTGAAGCGGTCGGTGTGGGTGAGGATCCAGTTCGACCAGTGCCCGCCGGCGCTCCAGCCGAGCGCCCCCATGCGACCGGGGTCGACTATGCCCTCGGCGATGAGGTGGTCGACGCCGGTCATGATGTCGTCGTAGCCCTGCGGAAAGTAGTTGCCGACAATTGCGGTGCGGTGCTCCTCGCCGTAGTTGGACGAGCCTCGGTAGTTGGGCTTCAACACCGCGTACCCGGCGCCAGCGTACACCTGTGATCCGTAGCCGCCGTTGAACCGCAGCGTGTCGGCGCCGGCGGGGCCACCGTGGATGGCGACGATGAGCGGGTAGCGGTTGCCTTCCTCGTAGCCTACCGGCTTCATCAGCACGCCGCCGACCTGCTTGCCGTCGGTCGACGTCCAGGTGACCTCGGTCTCCTCGCCCAGGGCGAGGCCTTCTATCTGGCGGTTGACGTCGACGAGCTGCTTCCATGCCGAGCGCGTGCCCACCTCCTCGACGCTGGCCACCGTGAACAGCGTCGGCGGGGTGCTCGGATCGGAGTAGTTGATCAGCAGCACGCCGGAGTCGCGGTCGCGGCTGACCCTGAGCGCGGCCTCTGCGTGCGTCAGCTGCTGCACCCTATCGTTGGCCACGTCGACCCCGTGAAGCTGGCTGGTAACACGCACGCCGCCGTTGAAGAAGATGGTCGCGCCGTCGTCGGACCAGAAGCTCGGCGAGGCGTGACCATCGAACCCGGTGCCGACCTGGCGGAACGCGCCGCCCCGCTCCTCGACCTCGCGCACGTAGATGCGACGGTTCTTCATGCTGTAGGCGTGCATGTCGCCGGGCGCGGAGAACGCCAGCAGACGCCCGTCGGGCGAGAAGCTCATGCTGCCTTCACCGACCTCGTGGTTGTCGGTCAATCGCTCCACATGCCCGGTCGAGGTCTCGAGCAGGTAGAGGTCGGCGTTGATACGCTCCTCGGTGATGTTGCGCTCGTAGCGCTCGGCCGAAGATCCCGTGAAGCCCACCCAGCGACCGTCGTCGGAGACCGTGAAGCTCGCCACGCTCATGCTCGCATTGTCGGTCAACCGAGTCGCCTCCAGCGAATCGAGCTCGAGCGCCCACAGGCTCGAGAGCGGCGTCTCCTGGTTGCGAACGTCGACGGTGAACTTCATCTCGGTGCGCAAGCGCTCGTCCGCATCGGCGCTATCGGGCCTGGCGAAGTAGATCCGGCGGCTATCCGGAGCCCACTCCCAGCCTTCGACACCGGCGGCGGCGTCGGTGAGCTGCTCGGCGACGGCCGCGTGGATGCCCTGCACCGGAAGTCGAAACAGCTCCTCCCGGCCGGACTCGCCGCTGCGGTAGACGAGCCACTGGCCGTCGTCGCTGAAGGCGAAGTTCGACGCGCCGTCCTCGGCATCCGTGATTCGCCGCGCCTCGCCGCCATCCGGGCGCATCAGATACAGCTGGTCGTTATCGTCGTCAGAGTCGCGGTCAGAAGCAAACACGAAGAAGCGTCCGTCGCGCGACCATGCCGGGGAGCCCTCGTTCTTGTCGTCCGTGTAGGTCATGCGACGACCCGACGCGGCGCCCTGCTCCAGTGACACCAAATGGATGTCGGACTGCTGCGTCGCTTCCTCCCAATCGGGTGTGGTTACCGTGTACAGCATCCACTTGCCGTCGCGGCTAGGGGTGAAGGAGCCGGCACGAGCCATGTGCTGCATGTCGAGGAAGGTCATGGCACGTGGCCCATCGGCCGGGGCCTGGCCCTCGACCGGGGCCGCAAGCGTTGGGGCGAGCAGCAAAGCGGCGACGATGAACGCGCTCGACGCGGGAAACGGGGGCGGGCAATTGGTACGCATATTCAACTCCGAAGTGCGTGAGGTTTATGGAATGTCGAGCGTGGTCTGCGGGTTGACGTACACGACGCGGCCGTCGAAAAGCGTCATCTCGCACACCATGTCCTTGATGTCGGCCGTGGGCACCGTGTACGGGTCACGGTCCCATACCGCGATATCGGCGTACTTGCCGACCTCGATCGAGCCGATCTTGTCCTCCAGGAACATCTGGCGCGCGCTCCAGATGGTGTAGGAGCGTAGCGCGGTGCGGATATCCACCGACTCGTCTGATCCGTACGGGTTGTCGCCGTACACGCCCAGCAAGGTCTCGCGTGCCACCGACGCCCACAACCCATAGCGGGCCTCGAACGGCGTAACGCTGAAATCGGACGCACTTGCCCAGGGGATGCCCTTCTCGACAAAGGTCGCGAACGGGTTGAGGCGCAACGCCCGATCGGGGCCGAAGTTGCCGGCGTAGGTATCGCCGATCCACCACATGAAGGGCGGCGAGGGCTCCGGGAAGCCGGCGTCGAACTCTCGCTGTAGCCGCGCCATCGTGTCGATGGCGTGGTCGGTGGGGATGTTGGCGTGGATAATGCCGTGGCGTAGTCCGGGACGGGGATTGTCCTCGAGCGCCATGGCGTAGCTGTCGACCACCCAGTCGATGCCTCGATCGCCGATCGAGTGGGTGCTGACGTGGAGGCCGGCGTCGTGGAACAGCCGAATCTTGTCGCGAATCAGCTCCGCCGGCTCCACCGGGTAGCCGCGATTGCCGATGTCGACCTGGTCGAAATCGCGGTTCCAGTCGTCGTACATCCAGGCGGTGCGCGCCCCGCCGCTGCCGTCGATCATGAGTTTGATACCACCGGAGATCAAACGATCGTCGCCGGTCGATTCGTACGGCCTGGTAAACGGCCCCACACGCTCCGCCAACGCCTCCGCGTCGCTCAGGTCTCCCCGGCTGCGCCACAGGACGAATACCCTGACCGAGAGGTCGCCATCGGCGAGCACGTCGGCGTACGCGTCCCAGGTTGCCTGCCCGATGCCGGGGTCCTTCACCCCGGTCATGCCCTCGGCGTTGAAGGCCTGCGACAGGTCGCGCATGCCTTCGCGCACCTGCTCGGGGCTCATCGGTGGAATCAGACCGTTGACCAGCCCCTGGGCGCGCTCCTTCAACACGCCCGTGGCGTTGCCGTCGGCGTCGTGATCGATGGTGCCGCCGGGCGGATCCGGGGTGTCGCGGGTAACGCCGGCAAGCTCCATCGCCAGGCTGTTGGCGGTGCCATAGTGCCCCATGGTGTGCGTCAGCCACACGGGGTTGTCGGGAGCGATCGCGTCGAGGTCGGCTGCGGTGACGTAGCGCAACTCCTCGAACTTGCCCTCGTCCCAGCCACGGCCGCGGATCCAGTCGCCGGGCTCGGCCTGCGCGACACGCTCGGCGACCTTGTCGACCACATCGGCGACCGAAGTCACACCTGGGTAACTGAGATCGAGTACGAACATGCGCGTGGCGCGGCCGTTGCCGAAGTGAGCGTGAGCGTCGAGCAGCCCCGGCGTTGCCGCCCGGCCACCGAGATCGATCCTGCGGGTGGATACACCGACCAGTGTGTCGATCTCGGCGCTCGAGCCGACCGCGACGATGCGACCGTCCTTCACCGCAACGGCCTCGGCAACGCTATCGGTGGCGTCGACGGTGATGATCTTGCCGTTGACCAGCGCGACGTCGGCCGCCTCTTCTGCCGTCGGCCCGCCGCCACCACACGAAGCCAGCGCCATGCCAACAACCGCGACCACGCAACGGCCGCCGCTCCGAGATCTCTGGTTCATCGGGTCGCCTCCTTCGTATGGGTCCGCGCGCCATGATAGCCGCGCGGGCCTTACTCACCTATCGGTACCCTACCCGGACCCTACGAGCTGACCGCATTGCTCGGCAACGGTGGCTTGGGCGAGGTATATCTCGCCGACGACACGCGGCTGGGGCGCCACGGAGGCGATCCTCGCCGTTACGCGTTGAGTGGCCTCGGCCTACGTGTCCTGCTCCACGGCGACCGAGACCCGCATTCGATCGCTCGCCGACGTACCGATGACAGAGAACACACCGGCGAGCTGGCCTGTCACCGTCGAGGTCGACCGCCCCGCTGGCAACCGCGGCGGCCAGCGCGCTGTCGACATGGAGCCCCAAGCCCACCGTTGCCTGTCCGTTGGACGAGGCCACGCGGCCAATGCCCAGGCCGTCGAACTGTCCGGAGCTCGAGAGCTGCACATGAAGCTCGGTTACGTAGCTCAGGACCACAAGCTCGGGCACCTGCAAAACAACCCGAGGCCGACACCGTGGTCGAAAACCTATCGGTCAGCTGCCAACGGAGGACACGAAGCAAGATGGAAAGCGCTTCGGCCTACTCTTCCAGAACTCGTAGCAGGACCCGGGACGGTCAGCCTGAGCTCGGCTTAGCAGGAACGATCCTCATCGGCCGTCACCGCCGCAAGCAGGAAGGCGCCGCCGGCGGCGGCGAAGACCGACGAATCCAGCGGTGACTTGATCCCCTCGGCGATGGCCATGGTCAGCGCGAACAAGAGCAGCAGCACGCCGCTGGCGCATGCGGCCAACTTCAACCGCCACCCTACCAGGAGAGCGATCGCGCAAGCGATTTCGCCAAGCGTGGCAACCCAGCCCACCAGCGGGATGAGGAACGCCGGCAGGAACCAGTTGAGCGCCGCGACGTAATCCAGAAACTCCGACCACTTTCCCCAGGCGACGCCGGGGGCCCCTGGCGCTCCCCACAGACCGACTCGATCCGCCGTCGCCGACAGAAACCCGGCCGCCAAGGCGATGCGTAAGAACCACCGAGTGCCGTTCAACACTTTTCAATCCACCCTCTTGGCCAGAACGATGCTCGGCTTGCCCCGTCCCTCCGCATCCGGCATGAGACCTACGACGGTGAACCCGACGCTGGCCCAGAACTCCCATGCGTGGGGCTTGATGCTGGCGATGTCGGAGATAGCGCCCGCGGGATCGGCATATAGATCGACGTCGGCCAGGTTGGTCAATCCCATCTCGTCGCTGGTACCGGCCCACAGGGTCAGAACGCCCTGCTCGCGCGCGTGTCGCTCGATATCCTCGATCAGCACGCGCCCGTAGCCGTAGCCTTGGTGCGCGGTTGCAACCGCAATCGGGTGGATCTCCCAGACGCGGCCACCGCTATGAGGGATGATGCCGATCCAGCCCACGGGCTCTCCTGCCGAATCGATCAGTACCCGGCTCAGGCGTCCGGGAGTCAGCGATTCCAGGATCTCTAGCGTCGCGTCGTTGACCGTCGGCAGCCAGTTGGGAGAATGTTGCTTGAGGGCTTCGAAGACGAGCGGACCGAGTCGGCTGATCATCTTGCGATCGTGTCCGACCAGATCGACGATACGGTGATTCGTCGCCATGCTCACTCCGGCGCTTCGTTAGGGTTGTTGATTCTCGAGGGGTGCAAGTTGCAGTCCCGGGCGAGTACCTTGCAACGTCGGCCGACCAACGTCCAATCCCCCCGCACAGCTATCCGGATCCGGCGAACAGCTCAAGAGTGTCGACTCAGAAGGACCGTGATGGTGGCCTCGGCGTCGTTGGCGGTTGCCAGATCCGGCACGCCATCGCCGTCGTAGTCCCCCGACACGACCTGGTGGGGCTGCTGGCCGACCGCCACTGAGAACGCCACTTCGAGCTGACCGGCGCCGTCGTTCTGCAGCATCGAGACACGATGGCCGGAGTAGTCGGCGACGGCCACGTCGAGGTCTCCGTCGCCGTCGTAGTCGAGAACCACGGCCGCCCAGGGTGTCTCGGGCACGATCACCGATACGTCGTGCTCCAGCGACCCATCGTGGTTGTCGAGCAGCATTACCTCTCCGGTGCCCGAGCTGGTGACAATCATGTCGACATCCCCGTCGCCGTCGAGATCGCCGCCCGCTGCAATGTGCTGTCGCGCTCCCAGAGTCAACGCTGCTCCCGGCGTGAAGCCACCGGAACCGTCGTTGATCAGCACGTTCACGGTGGCGGCGCTGAAGCTGGAAACTGCGAGGTCGGCATCGCCGTCCGAATCCAGATCTGCAACGACCGCCCGCTCCGTGCCAGGGCTCGCCTCGACGACAGTCACGAGGCTGTAGCCGCCGCTGCCATCGTTGGCCAGTATCGATACAGTCGCAGATCCGAAGTCCGACACGGCCCAATCAGTGTCGCCGTCGCCGTCGATGTCCACGGCGACGATGGCGTGCGGGCTGGACCCGACCGATATCGTGGCACCGAGGGTAAACCCGGCACTGCCGTCGTTCAGCAGCAGAGCAACGTTGTCCGCACCAGCGTTGACGATCGCCAGGTCCAGGTCGCCATCGGCGTCCACATCGGCTGTCGCAAGCGCCTCGGGCCGCTGCAACCCCTCGATCGTGACGCCGGCGACGAATCTGCCGCGCCCGTCGTTCAGCAGAATCGAGACACTGTTCGCCTGCTGGTTCGCAGTCGCCAGATCGAGATCACCGTCGCCGTCGAAGTCGCCCTGTTGCAGGTTGTACGCGGGAGTCGCCACGGGCACGTCGTGGCGCTCGAACCCCGCCGCCTGCGAATGAGCGCCTCCTCCAATAGCGGGCACGAGCACCGCCATCCAGACGAGCGTCGTTTTGGTCATCGGCTATTGCCTCCGGGCATCGTTGTGCCAGTCTGTAGCATTCTATCGACGGGCAGATAACGGGCCGAGCGTGCGGCGCTAGCCGCGGTCCTTCACGACCCCGCGGATCCCGTAGCGCTTGATCATCTCGTTCAACGTGGTCGGCTTTACATCGAGCAACGCGGCAGCGTCCTTCTGCACCCAATCGGTCTGCTCGAGCGCACGCAAGATCAGTCGCTTCTGGAACTCGCCCACCATCTCCTTGAGCGGCGCGGCGCCGAGCGTCGGGTTGGGCAACGCGGCAGCGTCCATGGGTGGCGGGTCGATGTACTCGCGTATCAGCTCGGCGCGAATCACCCCGTCCGGCGGTGCCAGCACCACGGCGCGCTCGATGGCGTTCTCCAGCTCGCGCACGTTGCCAGGCCAATCGAACGACCGCAACACTTCCACGGCCTCGTCGTCGACGCGCATGCCGCTGCGATCGTTTTCCTGTGAGTACTTGTCGAGAAAGTACTGTGTCAACAACGGAATGTCGTCGGCGCGGTCGCGGAGCGGCGGGATCTTGAGCGAGATGACGTTGAGTCGATAGTAGAGATCCTCGCGGAACTCACCCAGCGCCACTTTATTGCGCAGATTGACGTTGGTGGCGCAGATGATGCGCACGTCGGTCTGGATGTTGTCCAAGCCGCCGACGCGCATGAACTCCTTTTCTTGCAACACGCGCAAGAGCTTCGCTTGTACCTCAGGAGCGATATTGTCGATCTCGTCGAAGAACAGCGTGCCGCCGTCAGCGACTTCGAACAGACCCTTCTTGCTGGCTACCGCGCCGGTGAAGGCGCCCTTCTCGTGGCCGAAGAGGTTGCTCTCCAGCAGCTCACTGGGCATCGCTCCCGAGTTGACGGTGACGAACGCCCGGTCCGCCCGGTTGCTGTTGGCGTGGATGGCTTTGGCAACCAACTCCTTGCCGGTACCGCTGTCGCCGTTGATGAGGATGGTCGATTTCGACGGCGCCGCCTGTGTGATGAGCGCGTAAACCTCCTGCATCTTGCGGTTCTTGCCGATGATGTTCTCGAAGCGGTATTTCTCGCGCAGGGCGCGCCGCAGGCTCTGCACCTCGAGCTCGAGCTCGCGATGCTTGATGGCGCTTTGCACCACGAGCAACACCTCGTCGTTCTTGAACGGCTTGGTGATGTACTCGTGGGCACCGCGCTTCATCGCCTCGACCGCTGATTCCACGGAAGCGTAGGCGGTTATCATGATCACCGGGAGGGTCGGATCGATCTCCTTGAACGCCTGCGTGGTCTGGATGCCGTCGATGCCGGGCATCATGAGGTCGACGACGGCGCAGTCGTAGGGTCGGCCCTTCACCAGCTCGATGCCTTCCTCTCCCGACCGGGCGATGTCAACCGCGTAGCCCTCTTCGGTAAGGAACTCCGCGAGGATCTCCTGCATGATCGGCTCGTCGTCGACCACCAGGATGGTCCGCTTTTTCGGCAAAGGCTCTACCTGCGCGGCCGGTAGCGCCAACCGACTCGCGGGAGGGGGGCTAGGAGGTGGTGTGCCAGTCGGCGCTCGTCGAAGGCAGGGTGATGCGGAACGTCGTGCCCGTATCCGGATCGCTCTCCACGGCGATCGTGCCGCGGTGCTCCTGAATGATCCCGTAGCTCACCGACAGCCCGAGGCCGGTACCTTTGCCAATGCCCTTGGTCGTGAAGAACGGGTCGTAGACCTTGTCGAGGTCGCTTTCCTTGATGCCCGTCCCCGTATCGCTGACCCGTAGCATCGAGTCGCCGTTGTTCTGCGTCGTCTCGATGCGCAACTCACCACCGGTAGGCATCGCGTCGCGAGCGTTGAGCAGTAAGTTCATGAGCACCTGCTGCAGCTTGATCGGGTCGCCGGTCACCGGCGCTACGTCGCCAAGCTTGGTGGTGATCTTGATGTTGCGCTTGTTGAGCTGGATCTCCGCCAGCGCCAGCGTGTCGTGTACCATATCGTTGAGATGGACGTGTCTGAAGTCGCCCGTCTCCTGGCGTGAGAAGTTCAGCAAATTGTTGACGATCTGCGAGGCACGGAACGATTGCTTTTCGATCTTCTCGAGGATAGCGAGGTGCGGGTCGGACTTCGGAAGCCGGCGCTGCAGCATCTGCACGTAGCTCGAGATGCCGGTCAGCGGTGTATTCACCTCATGCGCCACACCGGCGGCGAGGAGCCCGACCGATGTGAGCTTCTCGGCCTGCTGTAGCTGTGATTCAAGCTCGGCCCGCTCGGTGACGTCGTCGACGATGATCACCGTGCCCTCGCCGCCCTGCTCACCGACCAGGGGCGCCATCGAAAACGTGACGACGCAGTCCTTTCCGGCGCGCGTGCGGAGTGGAATGCGATAGGCGGAAGTCACCGGCTCGAGGCCACGGTGCAGCTTGGCACGCGCATCGGAGAGCACCCGGTTGAAGCTGGCAGGAAACAGCTCTTCAAGCGCCAGCCCCATGGCTTGCTCGGGCTCGATACCGTACAAGCGCGCCAGCGAGCGGTTCCATGACTGCACACGGCCATTTTCGTCCAGCACCATGACGCCGGCTTTGATGCTCTCGACAACGTTCTCGCTGTACTCTTTCAGGCGCTCGAGCTCGCCGGCGCGACGCTGCACTTCGCGGTACAGCAGGGCGTTGTCGATTGCCAGCGCGAGGTGCGCCGCCAGCGGCTGCAGTACCTTGAGATCCTCCGTCGACAAGTAGTCGCCGGAGAGCTTTCTGCCCAGCGCGAGCACGCCGATGATGTCGCCCTTGACGTCCAACGGTAGAAAGTACGACAGGTCCTCGGCCTCGAGGATCTCGCCATCGTCGGGGTTTTCGTCGAGCAGGTCTCCGAGGTCGTCGACGTAGAGAAATTCGCGCCTAGACAGTGCGCCTGCTACGAACTGGGAGAACGTCGACGACAGTTGTCGGCCCTCCGTCAGTGCGCCGTTGGGTGGAACGATGCGCAGCGGGTCGCGCTCCCGCGCTCGCAGCAGCACGGCAACACGACCCACGTGCAGGGTCTCGCGAACCCGTCGCGCGAGTAGGTCGACGACGCGCGAAAGGTCAGTTTCACTGTTGAGCTCGCGCCCGAAGTCCATGAGCGTACGGCGAGCCCTGTAGCTGTCGTGATAGTAGAGACGATCGGCGAGATCACTGAGTTTTTCGCGCAACGGTGCGAAACCGATCGCCACCAGCAACATGGCCAGGAGCGACGCTGTCTGCACGAGCTGGTCCTCGGGGCCGAGCAGACGCGCCAGCGACCATTGCGAGGCGAAATACACACCGAGCACGACCAAGATCGCCACGGCGTAGGTAATGCTCTGTTTGAGGATTACCTCGACGTCCCAGAGGCGAAAGCCGACTGCCGCGTAGGCAAACGATAACGGCACCAGCATCAGCGGGATCATCGACAGGTTGGTCAGCGGCACGTACTCGAGCCCGAGCATCTCCATCGGCAGGTAGATCACCAGAAACGGCAGGAATCCGACCGCTAGGCCGCCGACCAGCCACTTGAGCCGCATACGCTCGGCCGGACTCGTGGAACTTCGCAACGTGTGCGCGAACGTCGCCACCCCGAGTACGATCGCAAGCGCAAAATACAAGAGCTCGCCGCGTGCTCCGATCTGAAACAGACGATCGGCGCCGACGGCAGACAGCCCCATCCAACGGCTGGCGAACCGAGACAGCAGGTTGATCGCGAACAGGAGAACACCAGGTGCGAAGATCGCCAGGGTCAGCGGCGACCGCGCCGCCTCGAACTCCCGCTTGGGCCGCGGGAACGTCAGCGCGAAATAGACGAACAGGCCCGGCACAACGGCCCTGGCAATCTGATCGAGCCACGAGATGACGTTGTTCCACGGGTCAGCATCGCGTGTCGTAGCCGACAGCGTGAAGAGCAAGTAGAACGCAATCGCGAGCACAAAGAACCGACGGCTCGACGAATCGGAGCCGCGCAGCAACGCGAAGATCCCGACCAGCAGGAACGCCAGCCCGACGAACGCCAGATAGTAGTAGTAGCCTGTCTCCACCCGTCGACCGCCGACGATCACCGGAACAAGAATATCGGCGCCGGCTCGGTGCACCATGTACTCGACACGCTCACCGACGTCGCGATTGAAGAGCATGATCTCCACCACCAGCGGGTCGATTGGTGGCTGACCGTCGATGCTCATCAGCGTGTCGCCGGCGTGTAGTCCCGCGTCGGCGCCAGCTCCAGCCGTCTCGACCTCGGCGGCCGTGACCTGATCGTCGCGCAGCTCCCATCGCACTCCGTCGGTAGGCTCACGCCAGCTCAGCTGGTTAGTGAACGAAATCGCCCCGAGGAAGACCAGCGCGCCGGCAAGGGCAATGAGCCCGACGATCTGGAGAGCGTCGATGCGTTGGCGTTGATTGGTCATTGGGGTTGTTCAGCCCGGGCAAACGGGTAGCACGACTCAGGTTCGAAACTAACTACGCAGCTGGCTACCAATCTACGCAAGAGGCATACCAGCGGGGCAGGCAAACGGCACAACACCAGGGGGCCCTTCATGAAGGGCCCTGAGCGGCCAAAGTGACAATTCACGTCAATCGGTGATCCAATCTATTGGTCGAAGAATTCAAAAAAGTGAACCTGTTTTGTCGCCCGTAAGAATAGAAAAAGGCGAGGGGTTGCCTCCCTCGCCGCACTTCGAACTCGATTTTCTGAATCCATCCAGCGTCGCGCTCCAACCGCCCCAGGGGAACGAGCCGCCGGTGCTACTTGCTCAAAAACGAACTGCCAATCCGCCGGCAATGCCGCGGGTGAGTCCCACGAGCTCAGCCAGGGATACATTGTAGAGACGATCGTATGCTGGTCCGAGCAGATTGCGAACCTGCACCATTGCCGACCATTGCGTGCGCCTGGACCGGAACGGCAACGGTTGCCGCAAGCGCAGATCCAGTCGCCCATAGTCGTACCGTACCTCGCCCTCCTGAACGATCGGCATGCCTGATCGCCAGTTGTAGCTTGCCTGGAGGTGCGTGCGCGACGGCGCCAGCTCGGCGGCTACAGAAGCCTGTATTTCGTGCGTCTGGCGAATCATGTTGCTGTCGATCTCCACCAGGCGGTGTACTAACTGGCCCGGAGTCGCAAATGAGTAGCTCTTGTTTCGACTATGCCGCGCATAGCTGACCTCGCCCGAGACGCTGCCGAGGAGCGTATCGAGCAGCTCTCCGGCCACAGCAAGCTCGAACCCCTTGGCAGTGGAATCGCCGATGTTGAAGAGCAGGTAGTTACTGACCCCGTCCGGCCCCGAGACGAAGACGCCGAGAAGCTCATCGGTGACGTTGTCGAAGTAGGCGCGGGCGCTGACCGCGGCCGGGCCGATACGCTGCTCCACCTCGAGGTGGTAGCGGCGCGCCCGTTCCGGCTGGACGCGGCTGGTGTTGCCGATGCGAAGCTCCGCTTGACGGAGCAGCGTCAGCACTTCGAACCCCTGGTCATCAGCCAAGCTGAAGCCCGTCGAGCTCTGGGTCGCTCCGGTGGATATGCGCGTCGTCTCACCGGGTTGGTACGTCACCTCGACGGTGGGCGACACCAGAGCGGAGGTGGCGAGATAACTCTGATGCTCATACCGAGCGCCCACAGAGACGCTCAACGGACGCGAGATTCGCCATGTGTCACGCACATCGAGGCGTCCGATCCAGGCGTCGCCCGGAGTATTCTGACGATGCGCGGGACCAAGCAGATCAAACGTTCCGCCAACGTAGCCGAATCCGACCTGAAGCTCATGGCCGCCACCGACCTGGCGCGTGAAGTCACCTGCCGCCCACAGGTCGCCCGAGCCCCCTACGTGTGCTCGAAGGTTCCAGCTTTCCGGGCTGCCGAGCGACAGCGACGTGACACCGACCGTCTCGGCGCTGCTCGTGCTCGTGACGCTCCAAAGACGCAGCTCGCCGGTCACGGCGTCCGTACCCCGCACCACTCTGTCTGTCACAGACAAGGCAGGGGCCAGCCTCACGGCGTCGGTGCCGTTGTCGACAACGATCGTGCCGTGGGTCTCGCGTAGCACGTCGCGCTTCTTCGAGCGCAGCGCCCAGCTCATATCCAGCGGCGCGCTGAAAGCTGAAAGGCTACGCGAGGGATCAGCCTCGAGTTGCAAGGTCAGCGGGGCGCTACCCGGTAGGTTGATGCCTTGCAGCATCGTGCCCGAGAATCCCAGGCTTCCTACGAGGAGCGAGTAGACGCCGGAGGGCAGGTCCTTGACCTCGAACCCGCCGCTGGTGTCGGTCACGACAATCGCGGCCGGCTGGTCGCAGCCCAGCGCGATCACCGCCACGAAGGCTCCCAGCAACGGCAGGCCGCCGGAATCCTGCACTACGCCGACGAGGTTCTGAGTGGTCGACGCGACCGGAGTTTGCGCCGTGGCGTTCGCAGAAATAGCCACCGTCAGTAGGACGGCCAGTGTCAACGCGATCGCCCGCACCGGTTGAGGACGTGTCCGAGCCAATATGCACCTTGGCATCTTGTTCACGGAGGGGTAGGAGGTGCGAAATCTATCACCGTCCTTCGAACAGGGTCAACTGAGCACGATCCGTCTTTGTGATACCCCGCTCGATGGCCGCATCGCCATTTCTGCACCCCTTTAGTCTAGCAGCCTGTCGTTGGCGCCTCTGCGCGTCCCGCAGTAGCATCCGGTCACCCTCAACCTCGCACCGCACGCTCCGCATGCCTCCCAAGAAACTCTGTCTGATCGACGCCCTCAATCAGATCCATCGCGCCTACCACGCGTTGCCGGAGCTCACCAACTCGCGCGGCGTTCCCACCAACGCCACGCTGGGCTTCGTCACCATGCTGCGAAAGCTGATCAACGAGGAGAAGCCCGACTACTGCGGCGTCGTGTTCGATCCGCCTGGACCCACCGTGCGCCACGAAGAGTACGCGGGCTACAAGTCCAGTCGGCCCGAAACACCCGATGACCTACGGAAGCAGATTCCCTGGATCCGGCGCATCGTCGAAGCGATGGGCATCCCCATCTTCGAGCTGCCGCGCTACGAGGCCGACGACGTGATCGGCACGCTCGCCGCCCGCGCCGAGGAGGCCGGGATACACACCGTCATCGTCTCCGAAGACAAGGACCTGCTGCAGCTCGTCAGCAACGAGGTCAAGCTGCTGACAGAGCGCAACCAGCGCTACGTCTACGGCCCCGAGGAGGTGGAGAACAAGTACGGTGTGCCTCCTCGACTCATGACCGATCTGCTCGGGCTGATGGGTGACAGTGTCGACGACATTCCGGGTGTCTCGGGGATCGGCCCGAAGCGGGCTCGCGAGTTGTTGCAGGCCTATGGCTCGCTGGAGAACGCAGTCGACCACGCGGCCGACCTGGCGAAGTACAAGTATGGTCGCAACCTGGCCGAGTACGCCGCGCAGGCCCACCTGTCGAAGCAGCTCGCCACCATCCACACTGATCTTCCGATCGAGCTATCCCTCGAAGCGATGCAAGTCGGAGAACCCGACGTCGCCACATGCCGCGAGATCTTCATGGAGCTGGAGTTCCGTCGGCTGCTAGACGACTACGTCCTGGAGCCCGAGCGAGCAGAGGGCGATTACCGCACCGTTGCTAACGCTGCCGAGCTTGAGACGGTCATCATGACGATCCGTGAGGCGGGACGTGTGGCCATCAAGCTGGAGGTAGATGCCGGGCAACCGATGCGCGCCCAGATCGTCGGTGTGGGGCTGAGCTGGGAGGTCGGTAGCGGGGTATATGTACCGCTCGCTCATCAGGGCCTCGGAGTTACGAACGCGATGCGCACCGACGAGTGTCTTCGCATGCTGTCCCCATTGCTCGGCGACGGCGACGTCGACCTCGTTGGCTACGACCTCAAGCGCGATCTGATCACGCTGGCGCGTCACCATGTCGTCGGGGTGGAGCCGCAGCTCGACATCATGTTGGCTTCATACGTGCTGCATCCGACACGTCAGAGCCACGGCCTGTCGGCGCTGGCGAGCGATCTACTCCACGTTCGCATGACCGAGCTCAAGGAAATACTTCCCGACCGCAAGGCCACATTCGACGCTATCCCGATAGCCGAGGCGACGCGCTACGCGGCCGAGCGCGCCGACCTGACCCTGCGATTGGCAATCGCTTTCGACACGGAGCTCGAGGCACAACCGGGCTTGGCGGCGCTGCTCGCCGACCTCGAGATGCCTTTGATGCAAGTGCTGGCGGCAATGGAGCTGCGCGGCATACGCATCGATACCGGCTACCTGGCGGAGATGTCCTCCCAGTTCGCGGAACGCATCGAGACCCTACAAGCGGAGATCCACGAAATCGCCGGAGAGCCGTTCAACCTCAACTCGCCGAAGCAGCTCGCGGAGGTACTGTTCGACCGGCTCGGGCTACCCGCCGGCGGCAAAACCGCGAAGGGCAGTCGCTCCACCAAGGCCGAGATACTCGAAGCGCTGGCCGCCGACCACCCGATCGTCAGCCAGATTTTGGAGTATCGCGAGTTTTCGAAACTCAAGAGCACGTACGTCGATGCATTGCCGGGCTATGTGCTGCCCGATACCGGCCGCGTTCACGGTTCCTTCGATCAGGCGGTGGCTGCGACCGGACGCCTGTCGAGCAGCAACCCGAACCTGCAGAACATTCCCATCCGCAAGTCAACCGGACGCCAGATTCGCCGCGCTTTCGTTCCCGCCGATGGCTGCCTGCTGATGACGGCCGACTACTCGCAGATCGAGCTACGCATCATGGCGCATCTATCGGCCGACCCGGCGCTGCAGCAGGCCTTCCTCGACGGCATCGACATCCACCGCGCCACCGCCGCCCAGATTTTCCACGTCGAACCTCACGACGTTAGCTACGAGCAACGTGACCGGGCCAAGGTAATCAACTTCGGCGTGCTCTACGGGATGGGCCCACAGCGCCTGGCGCGCGAGTTCAACGTCTCACTGGCGGAGGCCAAGGATTTCATCCAGCGTTACTTGAGCGCCTACCCGAGGGTACGCGACTACCTCGAGGCGACGATCGAGCGTGCCCGGGCGGAAGGGTTCGTAACCACTTTGCTGGGACGGGTACGCCACCTCCCCGAGCTGCAGAGCGGGCGCCCGATGGTGCGCTCTTTCGGCGAGCGCATCGCCGTGAACACACCGCTTCAGGGAACTGCCGCCGACCTGATCAAGCTGGCCATGGTCAATCTGCATGCCCGCCTCGCGAAGCTAGGGCTGAGCTCTGGGATGCTCATCCAGGTGCACGACGAGCTGGTGATCGAGGTGCCCGAGCCGGAGGTCGATCGAGTAACGGAAGTGGTGAAACAGGAAATGGAGGGCGCCATCGAGCTCGACGTACCGCTGTTGGTTGAAATCGGCGTCGGGGCCAACTGGATGGACGCCAAAGCCTGAAGTGCCTGGGCGTATCGGCGGCAGCGCGCCGTACCACCGAGATCCGAGCCTGGTTCACCTGCGAAGCAGACTTCCCCGCCCCCAATTTGGCGCCGATGTGAACGGGGCCGCAGCGGTCCAGCTATCGAAAACGGTGCAAGCCACTCTCCATACGTTGATATATTGACGCCTCGACCGCCCCCCGTTCTCTTCGGCGCGACCACCGATGCCAATCTACGAGTACGAGTGCCGCAAGTGCGGCCATCGCTTCGAACGCATACAGAAATTCTCGGACCGCATCGTGCGCACTTGTCCGGAGTGCAAAGGGCGTGTCGATCGGCTGGTGCATGCTCCGGCGATCCAGTTCAAGGGCACCGGTTGGTACGTCACCGACTACTCCGACAAGGGCAAGAAGCCGGAATCGGACAGCAAGGAATCTGCCGCAAGCGGCAAGGGCAAGGGCAAGGGCCAGAAGGGGTCGGAGAACAAGTCCGATACGACCGCCAAGTCGACGAGCGACAAGACTTCGAAGAAACCCGACAAGAAGAGCGATTAGTGGCCTGTAACAGATGATCGTTGCAGATCGCAGAAGGGATTTGCGGGTGAGATCAAGGCGCGCCGCGTCAGTCGAGCTCGCTCAGGTAGCGACGAAACCTGCCCCCCACTTCGGGATGACGTCGTGCCACTTCGACGGTGGCCTGTAGAAGCCCGAAGCGGCTACCGCAGTCGTAACGGAGCCCTTCGAACTCCACCGCATGACAGGGTTCCTCGCCTAGCGCGGACCTCAGCGCATCGGTTAGCTGGACCTCGCCGCCGACGCCGGTGCTGGTCTCGCCGAGGATCCTGAAGATTTTCGGCGGAAGCACATACCGACCGACGATCGCCAGATCCGTGGGCGCCTCGTCGATCGAAGGCTTCTCCACCATGTCGTTGACGCGGTAGACGTTGGCGGCAACACGTTCGCCGCTGATCACGCCGTACCGCTCAACGTGCTCGTGCGGTACCCGCTCGACCGCCAACACGACGCCTCCGTGTTGGGCGTGAACGCGTCGGAGCTGTTCGAGGACGGGAACCTTCGCCAGCAGAAAGTCATCCGGGAACATGACCCCGAAGTACTCGTCGCCTACGGTCTCGCGCGCCTGCAAGATGGCGTGCCCGACACCGCGCGGCGTTCGTTGCTCCACCGCCTCTACCTGGGCGAGCCTGGTAACCGACTGGACGACCTGGAGCATCGCGGTCTTGCCGCGCTCACGGAGGGTGGCTTCGAGCCCCGGATCGGCAGCGAAGTGCTTGAGCACGGAGGTCTTGCCGGGCGCGGTAATCAAGACGACTCGGCTACCGCCTGCGGCCACCGACTCCTCGACGGCGTACTGCAACAACGGCCGATCGAACACCGGGAGCATTTCCTTGGGAGTCGCCTTGGTGGCTGGCAGGAAGCGCGTGCCGAGGCCCGCAACCGGAATAACCGTCGTGCGGAAGCTCATGGTGATCCTGTGCTGTCGAAAACTGGAACGCCCGAAGCTACCACGCGTACTCGTGCGCCATCGGCGGCCCCGGTATCCTCTCGGTAGTGCCTTTGTGTTTCGCCACCCAGGTCTCCCGAATGCTCGACTTCAGCATCATCCGCCAACATCCCGACCAAGTGCGCAAGGCGCTGGCACAGCGCCACTCGGATGTAGACATCGACGCGCTGATGAACCGCGACGGACAGCGACGTGCGCTCATCGGCGAGGTCGAAGGGCTGCAGGCAGAGCGTAACGAAACCAGCAAACGGATCGGCGAGCTCAAACGCAGCGGTGCCGACGCCAGCCAGATCATGGCGCGCATGCGTAGCGTAGGCGATCGGATCAAGGAGCTCGAGGGCACGCTCAAGGGCGTTGAAGCGGCGATTCGCGACGATATGCTCCGCATGCCGAATCTGCCGCATGAGAGCGTGCCGCCGGGCGAGGACGAGGCGGCCAACCGCACTGAGCGCACCTGGGGTCAGCCAACAGAGCTCGACTTCGAACCCCGCGATCACGTCGAGCTCGGTGAGTCGCTCGGCATCCTCGACTTCGCGCGTGCGGCAAAGCTCTCTGGAGCACGCTTTTCGGTGCAATTCGGTGCCGGCGCAAGGCTTGAGCGGGCGCTCGCTGCCTACATGCTGGATGTACATACGAGCAACGGCTACCTGGAGGTGCTCACGCCGCTGCTGGTAACACCGCAGGCGATGCGGGGAAGCGGCCAGTTGCCAAAGTTCGCCGCCGACGCCTTCTTCGTGGGCGGCGACGATCTGTACCTGATTCCGACCTCCGAAGTGCCGCTGATAAACCTCCACAGCGCGGAGATTCTCGCCGCGACAGATCTTCCGGTGAAGTACTGCGCCCACACGTCGTGTTTCCGGCGTGAAGCGGGCTCTTACGGCCGCGACACTCGCGGGCTCATACGCATGCACCAGTTCAACAAGGTCGAGCTCGTCTGGATCACCGATGCGGAATCCTCTTTCGAGGCGCTGGAGACGCTCACCGCCGACGCCGAACGCATTCTGCAGGGTCTGGAGTTGCCGTATCGCGTGATCACGCTGTCGACGGGCGACATGGGCTTCGCTGCCGCCAAGACCTACGACCTGGAGGTTTGGCTACCCTCGCAGCATCGTTATCGAGAGATCTCGTCGTGCAGCAACTGCACCGACTTCCAGGCGCGACGCGCCGACATTCGTTACCGGCCCGATGGCGATGGAAAGACGCGGCTGGCCCACACCCTGAACGGCTCCGGGATTGCGGTTGGTCGCGCCCTCGTGGCGCTCCTGGAGAATCAGCAGCAAGCCGATGGCACGGTGAAGGTACCGAAGGCCCTGCGCCCATACCTGGCCGATATCGAGCGCATCGACCCAATCGACCGCCCGGGCGGTTAGCCACCCGGGCTACCTCGCACGCCCGGTCTTGGTAACCTACCGCTCATCCGGAGGCATGGCAGAGTCCGGTTGAATGCGGCGGTCTTGAAAACCGTTGACCGCTTTCAAAGGCGGTCCGAAGGTTCGAATCCTTCTGCCTCCGCCTCCGCCTCAGTCGCCGGTGCATGGAGATCAGTCCCGTTGGAGGGGTGCTAGAGCGGACGAATAGGGCGGCCTGCTAAGCCGTTGCACGGTTCATTCCGTGCCGTGGGTTCGAATCCCACCCCCTCCGCCTTTTCCGCGAAGGCCGCCCAGGTCGCGTACAATCCGAGCCGTGAGCGCCAGCAAGCTTGATCCACACGACGGCCCGGGCTTGGTCGATATTGCCGACCCTGTAGCCGCTGCAACGCGTAATGCGGGGGCGGCCGATGATGTTTGCCAGTCGTGCGATGCCCCCGGGTCGTGGACGCTGAGCAAGCGACATCGATTCAGCCCGTTCGGCGGTGTCACGCTCATCACTCTGGCCTTCTGGGCGGTGCTGCTGGGCTGGGTGACAGGACGTTCGCTACTACCCGGTGCGGTGTTCGCACTGCTGGGCGTGATGTTGATCGCGGCTAGGCGCACGGCGCTTGAATGTCAGGTATGCGGCTTCGTCCGTCCGCGCAACTGACGCTGCGATAGACCGCGGCTGGCGATACTGCCGCCGACCGGCTACCATTCCGACGTCGAGGCCGGCAGGGGCCGTTCATTAATCAGGAGTCGATTCGCCCCGCCGAGCCGCCCGCGAGGTTGTTTCCTCCTTCCGCGAGACACCCCTTCTGAATCTGTCGAGCTCTGCATCTGTCCATCGAGAGGTAGTGAATGTCCGACAAGTCCGTGGTTCGCGTTCGCTTCGCGCCCAGTCCCACCGGTGAGCTGCATGTCGGCGGTGCCCGCACGGCGCTCTACAACTGGCTGTTCGCTCACCACCACGACGGCAAGTTCATTCTGCGACTCGAGGACACCGATGAGCAGCGCTCGCAGGACGAGTTCCTGGACTCGATCCTCAACTCCCTTACCTGGCTCGGGCTCGACTGGGACGAGGGACCGGTAAGCCAGAGCGAGCGCTTGGATCTGTATCGCGACTACATATCGCTGCTGATGAACTCGGGCCATGCCTACTACTGCTTCGCTAGCCAGGAAGTGCTCGACGAGCAGCGGCAGGAGCTCCATGACGACCAGGAGGAGAACTGGGTCTACCGTGGAGCCGATCGCGATCTGGCCGCGGATGAGGTACGCAAGCGCATCGAGGCCGAGGAGCCGCATACGGTTCGCTTCAAGGTCCCCGGTGAAGGGTCGATCACCGTCAACGATCTGGTGCAGGGCGAGGTCGCCTTCGAGTGCTCGACCATCGAGGACTTCGTGCTGCTGCGCTCCGACGAGAAGCCCACGTATCACCTTTCCAACGTCGTCGACGACATCGAGATGGGGATCACACACGTAATCCGCGGCGCCGACCACCTGTCGAACACGCCGAAGCAGGTGCTCGTCTATCAAGCGCTCGATGCCAAGCTGCCGGAGTTCGGCCACCTGCCGCTCATCTTGGGGCAGGACGGCAAGCGCCTGTCGAAGCGTCACGGGGCAACCTCCGTCACCTACTTCCATGACAAGGGCTACCTCCCTGGCGCCGTGGTCAACTACCTGTCGCTGCTTGGCTGGAACGCAGGCGACGACCGCGAGGTATTCACCGTTACCGAGCTGATCAGCGAGTTCTCCCTGGAGGGCGTCAACAAGTCGAACCCGAAGTTCGACCTCGAGAAGCTCTCCTGGCTCAACGGTGAGTACATCTCCAAGGTTCCTGCCGGAGAGCTGCGTGAAGCCGTGCGTGATGCGCTACGCGTTCGTGGTTGCTGGGAGGAAGAGCTCGATATGGAGCGGCGCGACTACTTCTTCGCGCTGATCGAGCTGTGGCAGTCGAGGGCGCGGACAACGAACGAGCTCGCCGACAACATCGCGCCTTTCCTGACCGAGGCGTTCGCGTACCAGCCCGACGGCATCAAGGAGCACATTCAGGGCAAGGATGTCCTCGGCTTGGTCGAGGCGTTTCGCGAGATCTTGCTGCAGGTCGATCCTTGGGAACAGGAAGAGCTCGAGACGACGCTTCGCGAGGTCGTCGAGGGCATGGACCGCGAGGCCGCCGATCTGATCCACGTGGTCCGCGTCGCGCTTACCGGCAAGAAGGCATCGCCCGGCATCTTCGAAGTGCTCGAGATGATGTCGCGAGACAAAGCACGCGCCCGACTCGACCGCATGATCCGATATCTACGCAAGCTCGAGGTCGCCCGGAAAAAGCGCGAGGAACAGGCGGCAGGGTAGGACTACCCGACCGGAGGAAGATGCCCTGTTCTATCCCGAGCCGACGCCCGAAGGCCCGCGCGACTGGTTAGCGCAGGATGCTGGAGGTGCGAGCCGGGTTGCCGTCGTTGTCGGGCACCCGGATACCGAGCGCGGCGGCGAGCAGGCCGTAGACGTCGACCGCCTCGATTGGTGGCACGATGACGCCGCTGGCGAACGCCGGCCCGGCGGCGACGAAGATCGCCTGCATGTCCGGATGCGTCGGGTCCTGGCCGTGATCGCCAGCGATCATTCTGTTGCCCCACTCGGCGCGCCGCGAGCGTGTGAGAACTTCCCATCCCACATCCGGTGTCGCCAGTATCGGCGGCAGTCGCGGGTGGTCGTATAGGCGCAGCCGCGCTGGCAGTTCGTCGCGACGATAGACGTGCAGGTTCGGATGGGCACCAGCCAGCGCATCATAGATCAGATCTTCGCGACCGGGGCGCGGAAACACCTGCAGCAGCGCACCTTGCTCGAAAACCTCGTCGGGTTCGAGATCGACGAGGTCATCGACCAATATCACTCGTTCGGAGTCCATCTGCGCCATGCCATGGTCGGCGACCAAGACGATATTGGTCGACTGCCGTATGTGACGTTCGTCGAGACCGTCGAGCAAACGTCCAACGGTCGCATCGACACGACGAATCGCCGCCATCGTCTCGTCGGCCAACGGGCCGAAGCGATGGCCGCTGTCGTTGGGCTCTCCCAAGTACAGCGCGATGAGCGACGGGCGCTCGTTGGCGGGAAGATCGATCCACTCGAGGACCTGGTCGACGCGTGCCTCGAACGGAACGCTGGCGTCGAACTTGTACCAGTGAGTCGGACGTACCCCCTGCACAGCCGCCTCGGATCCCGGCCAAAAGTAGACGGCCGACCGGAGTCCTTGACGCTGTGCGGCCACCCAAATCGGCTCGCCGCCCCACCAACGACCGTTCTCCACCTCGCGCCGCCGGTTCAAACCGAACTCCTCTGGCCACCCCGGATCGCGCATGTTGTTGGAGATGATTCCGTGGTGACCTGGATAGAGGCCGGTCACCAACGTGTAGTGGCCTGGGAAGGTCTTGCTCGGGAACGGCGGGATCAGCCCCTCAGCACGCACCCCGCCGGCGATTACGCGATCCAGGTGCGGTGTCTCGACCCGCTCGATATAGTCGGAGCGGAAGCCGTCCATCGAGATCAAGATCAGCGTTGGCGGCAAGCTCGAAGACTCACCTCGAATTGAGCCACATCCGACAGGCGCGGCCATCAGCACCGCTACAAGTACGGCTCCCACCGTTGAAGTCGCCCGACGCATCGCGCCCCCCTGTGGCACCCGATGGCGCTCACCGTCGTCAGAGCTCCGCCGACGGTGAGGCCGCCAGTCGAGGAGTCTAGCCTGTCGTTCACAGGCCTGGTGACCCAACGGGCAGCCTCCCACGGCGACATCAAGATGCGAAACGCGCCCAGCCGCTGGGTCTCCGGACGCAAGTGTCGATTCCGGTGACGACAGATGGAATGAGACCGTTGACTGGACTGTCTAATAAGCGACGGTCATGGAGACTCCTGTGCGCGATTCAACTCCAGCCTCCGATGAAGATGATCGGAGCCTGGTCGACCGGGCACAGAGCGGCGACGAACAGGCGTTCAGGATACTGGTGGAGCGCTACGAGGGAGCGGTGGCAGCAACGGTAATCGGCATGCTGGGCCACGGCGCCGGCGACGTCGGCCAGGAGGTCTTCGTGCGCTTCTATAGATCGCTCTCCAGGTTCCGCGGCGAGGCGGCAGTGAAGACCTACCTGACCCGCATCGCCATCAATCAGTCACTCAACGCGCTAAAAACGCCGACGCAGGCTGCTCGACCGATTCGTCAGCCGTGACCGTTCCGCCGATGAGACTCCTCTGGCCGAGTCGGCCGTGAGTGGCGAGCGCGCCGTGTCGAGCGGCGATGTAGTCGGGGCGGTGCATGCCGCGATCCGCTCACTCGGAGCCGATCATCGGGCGATCGTGGTTCTGCGTATGATCGAAGGCTACTCGACCCGCGAGACGGCGGAGCTTCTCGGGGTTCCGCAGGGGACCATCATGTCGCGTCTGTCCCGGGCCATGAAGACGCTGAAGCCGATGCTCCGACCATGGGCGGCCGAGTCGGATGACTGAGCGAGCACCGAAAACCGAAACCGAGCGGCTTGGTGCTCTTGCAACAGTTTTGGCGACTTGCGGCGGCGGCGGCAGCTGTCACGCTCTTGCTGGTCGGCTACAGCGTGCTGTGGACAGAGCCCGTGGAGGGCCAATCTCTCATGGAGGCGGCTCTGGGCCTCGAGCCTGTTTCGATCGAGGCCGCCTACCAGTTGGCTGACAAGCTACCCGACGTCAGCGTTGGCGATTCGCTGTGAGGCCCAGTACCCGCTCGTCCCTGCTGCTCGGCATTACGTTGGCGATTGGCGTTGTGCTCGGCGTGTTCCTCGGCGGCGCCCTACAGCAATTCCGCTTCGGGATGATCCAGGGTCTTGGCGACAGACAAGGTTTCGTACGTCACTTTGGAGCGCATCATAGGTCCGCGAGACGAACAGCAGCGGCAAGCGATCCACCCGATTCTGGAGGCAACTGCCGAACGCAACCAGCAGATCGACCGTGGATCCCGCGACGAGCTTCGCGCCGCGCTCTACGCGATGATCGCCGAGCTCAGCGAGCACTTGGACGGCGAGCAGCGCCAGCGTTTGGAGAGCTTCGCGCGCCGTCCGCCGTCCGCCGCCCCGACCGCCCGGCGGGCCGCCGCCGCCGCGACGATAGTGTGCTGAGTCAGGACACCGGCACCAGCTGCCGCAGTGTCGCCAGCTTGGGCTCGAGGCTGGCCTGGATCTGCTCGACTCGACGCTTGACGTCGAGCGCCTCGATACGCTGCTCGAGCTCCCGCACTTTGCCATCGACATCGAGCGCCTCGATCTGTTGCTCGATTTCGGCGATCCGTGACTCCAGATCAAAGGCCTCGATTTGGCGCTCGATCTCGGCAACCTTGGCTGCGAGGTCGTAGTTCTCGATCTCGCGCTCGATCTCGTCGACACTCGAATCAACGTCGAATTCTTCGATCAGGCGCTCGATCTCTGCAGCCCTTCCCTCCACGTCATACTCGTCGATCTCACTCTCGATCTCACGAATCACGGCCTCAGCCTCACGGATCTCCTCGGCGAGCCGACTCTGCGTTTCCTCGTCTCGGGTGGCGTGCGTCGCTACGTTCAAGCTCGAAATCCGCCCTCGATGGCTGGAGATGCGACCGCGCAAACTGCTCACGTGCCCTCGTGCCGAGGAAATCTGACCACGCATGCTGCTGACCTGCCCTTTCGTCGAGGAGATCTGGCCGCGCAGACTGCTTACCTGCCCACGTAGCTGGCTGATCTCCCAATAGTCGGCTAGCACCCCCAGAACTTGGTCGCGCCAGGCCCGCGCATGTTGATCGAAGGCCTGCTCCTGGCCGTCGACGGACCAGCCGGCTTCCGAGCCGCCGTCAACGGAGGCGATCTCGAGTCGTTTGACAACGCCGTCGAGCTCCGACTCCATGACGAGCCAGCCGCCCTCGCCTACCGGCCCGATGCGATCACCCTCGGACCCCAGATCCACAGCGCCATGGACCCGCATGCAGAGCCGCAGGTCACCGATGTGCTTCTGGATCACGCGATCGCTGTTGTCGTTGCCAAAGCGCTCGACGAACGTCGCGCCGGTATCGTCCCGCCTGGTGCTCCACGTGCCACTGAAGTTTCCGTGCATACCCTCCAGCTGGCAGCTGCGACCCCCCGTCGGGAACTGTGGCTTCGCCGGCGGGGCAATCGGCAGAGGGGCGATCGGCAAAAGGGCGATCGCCGGAGGGGCAATCGGCGTCGCGAGGCCGGACGGCGGAACCGCGCCCAGCGGCGCCGACAAGGGCGCCAGCGTCGAAACCTGGACGGGCAACCGAACGGGCGCCGGAATGGACCGGGGCGGCAGAGGCGGTAACGGCGCCGCCTCCTGCGGCTGCGCTGCCGCAACCGACAGTGCAGCTATCACCATGCCCAGGCCCGTTGCAACGCCGAGCATTGTGCTCGCGCCGCGTCGACGAAGTTCGAGAATGGCCATCAATCGTTTCTCCAGGTGGGGACGTTCAATCATGGCGAGTGCCGCACCCGGGGACCGGGCTCCCGCCGACAGCTCGAGCAGATGACGGGCGTATACCGATGGCAGGTTGCCGAGGGCGATCATTTCTTCGTCGCATGTCTGCTCACGCGCCAGCATCGCCATGCGCGAGGCAACCCAGACGAGTGGGTGGAACCAGTATGCACACACCGCAAGGCGAGTTAGCAGCTGGCGCAGCGCATCGAGGCGCCGTACGTGTACGAGCTCGTGCTGTAGCACGAGCCGACGACGCACGGCATCCCAGTGGCGCGCCTGCTCGGGAAGTAACACCACCGGTCGGACGATCCCGCCGGTGAGCGGTGTACTGATGCCGTGCGACGACACCAGGCGCACCGGACGACGGATACGGAGCCGGCGGCGAATTTGCTCGAGCTCGGCCCGCCAAGCCGGGTCCCGGACGATCGCAGCACGCGTCGCTGTTCGCCAGGCGCGCAGCAAGCCGAGCATCAACGCGGTCGCCACGGCGCCCGCACCGAGAATCCAAACGCCAACCACGGCTATCGCGGCGCTGGCACCGACCGAGCGCGATGGGACACGACGCGCAACAGGTTCACGGGTGGAAGCCGCGTCTCGGACGGTGGCCAATGGCTCGACTGCTGCTGGCCCTGGTGCGGCAAGCTGCGGCGACACGGCCACCGGCAGACGCTCTGGCTCGGCCGAGAAAACGGTCGGTAGTGGCAGCGGCAGGGAGGGCAAGAGGCCCGAGAGCACCGGCATTGCCAGGAGCCCGGCCATGGTGA
This sequence comes from Acidobacteriota bacterium, assembly GCA_965205505.1. Lineage (GTDB taxonomy): Bacteria > Acidobacteriota > UBA890 > UBA890 > WLXD01 > DASCOT01. The sequence continues at coordinate 396,399 of CBDBHB010000006.1, read as the reverse complement.
CGCTCCACAGAATGTGGCGCACGGCGCCGGTGGAACGTCGCAGGAAGAAGGCGGCGACGAGCGCCAGCGATACCAGCGCCGTTCCGCGTAGCGTCGCGGCCAGCAGGAGCGATCCGGTCAGCTGCAGTCCGAGCTCGGGTCCTGGCAGCCCCATTTCAGCGCCCCTCGCGTGCGGCGCGATCGATCAAACGCTTCAGGCTGCGCCGCTCCGCATCGGTGAGCCTGTCGTTGCGAATCTCGAGTAGCGCCGCCAACGCGCCTTCTGTGGATCCGTCGAAGAACGTCTGCAGGACGTGGTCGAGCGCCGACCGGCGCGCCGCTTCCCGCGGCACCGTAGGTGAGTAAACGTAGCGCGGCCCCTGCTGCTCGAAGCCGACCTGGCTCTTTTCGACCAGAATCCTCAGGATTGATCGCACCGCCGGGTCTGTCGGCGGCTTCGTCATCGCGGCGCGAACCTCGGCTGCCGTCGATTCACCTCTGCGGTGCAGGATGTCCATGACCTCGCGCTCCCGACGGCTGAGCGTTCCTGGCTTCTTCACTTCGTCCCTCTCCTGAATACGCGTACAAACGTCGTCGAACCTAACATGGTTCATGTTGAAAATTCAACATTTCGCTGAAAATTCCGCATTCCATCGCGGCCGGTCCAATCAATTGGATCGGAGTCGCAGGTCCAGCCCGTTCGTGCAACCCTCGCGAACGCCTCGCCGACCTCGCTCAGTCGCCGAAATCCCCTTGGGGCATAACGCAAAAACCCTCGCGTCGGGCTCGACAATTGGACCTCGAGGGTCCAGCCTGGAGCTATCAAACACTACTTGCTTCCTGTGGGGGGGAAATGACCAAGGCCGATATGGCTGCGAAGTTGGCCGGCAAATGCGACCTTTCCAAGGCCAAAGCCGAGGAAGTCATCGACTGCATCTTCTCGACCAAGCCGGGGCAGGGGATCCTCGCCGTCGAGCTCGATGCGGGCAGAAAGGTCTCGATCGCCGGCTTCGGGAACTTCGAAACCCGCAATCGTAAGGCGCGTCTTGGCCGCAACCCGGCCACCGGAGCGACGATCCACATCGCCGCCACCACGGTGGCAGCGTTCAAGGCGGCAAAGGGTCTGAAGGATCGCGTCGCCGACCGTGGATCATCGATGGGCGGATCATCGATGATGGGCTGATCGAAGGGACCACCGGGTGGCCGAATCGGATCCGCCAGCGGGCGGGAACGATAGATCTGGCTTGCTCGTGGTCATAGTGCTGATCGCCTCGGCGATTGCGTTCTTCATAGCCGGTGTTGCCCTGCTCCTTATGGGCGACTACGAGCTGATCGGGGGCGTCCTTCTCGCAGTTGCGTTGGGGGACGCCCTTTGTGCGTTCGTGGTCAGCCGGAGGGGGCGCTAGCAGCCCGTGGTGATTCGCGACCCGGTGGCGGTGGTCCTGGTGCTGGCTGCGGTGGTGTTTCTAGCGCTGTGGCTGGAGGAGAGGTTCGCTTTCTTCCGCGCCCTCGGCGCCGCCCTGGTGGGCATCTTGATCGGCATGGCGCTGTCCAATTCCGGCGTGCTGCCGGGGACCTCGCCCACCTATCAATGGCTGAGTAGTCAAGGGGTCAACCTCTCTGTCGCGCTAATCCTGATCAATGTCGATCTGCGCTCGCTGACGGACGCCGGGATGAGCATGCTCGCCGCCTTCGGAATCGGCGCCGCGTCCACCGCGGCGGGAGCCGTCATCGGAGCGTTGCTGTGGAGCGACAGTGTCGGGACCGAGAGCTGGAAGCTTGCGGGCCAGTTCACCGGCACCTACACGGGCGGAGGAATGAACTTCGCAGCGCTGGGGCGTGCCTTCGACACCAGCAGCGACCTTTTCTCGGCGGCAATTGCCGCCGACGTAACGCTCACCGCTCTGTGGATGGCGGCGTGTCTCGTCGCACCATTGCTGCTGTCGCCTGGCAGCCGGACCCGAGACACTGCGGCCAGCGGAATTCGCAAGGAGGAGCCGTCGGGCATTGCTCGGGCACTCAAGAGTAGTGTTCGGCCGATCGCCATTACCGAGTTGGCGGCGCTGGTGACGCTGGCAGTCGGGGCGGTCTGGCTCGCTGGGCGGGTCGCCGCGCTGGTACCCGTGCTGCCGGAGATTCTCTGGTTGACCACGATCGTGCTGTTGCTGGCACAGGTGCCGGGGATCAAGGGGCTGGCTGGGGGTGCCCCGCTCGGCAACTACGTTCTGCTGTTGTTCCTCGCCGCCAACGGCGCGCAATCGGTGCTGGCGAACATTTTTCACGTCGGGCCTGCCGTCTTCTGGTTTGCCGCCACGACGCTTGTCATACATGGTATCGGGATTTTCGGAATCGGCCGACTGATCGGAATCGATGCCGCAACGTTGGCGGTCGCGTCGCAGGCCAACGTCGGCGGCCCCGCTTCGGCGATTGCCTTGTCGTCGGCTCGCGGCTATACCGACCAATTGCTCCCCGGCGTTGCCATCGGCCTGTTGGGGTACGCGGTCGGAAACTACACTGGCTTCATGGTGGCGAACCTGATGCGCGCCTGGCTGGGCGGCTAATCCCGCACCCGGAGGCTCTTCTCATATCCAGGCAACCGATAACTGGCGCGCTGCAAGGCTTGCAGGCCTCGCAGAAGCGGGGTCTCGAACGCACTTTCCGGCGCCGCGTACCACCCGAGACCGTGGTCTCCGGTGAGCTCGCACAGCACCTCGCAGAGCTGTCTGGCGAGCTTGGCCGCCAGATCGGCGTGCTCCTGGCTCGGAACGGAGCCGTACGGCACGTGATTGTAGGCGACGCCCACAAGCTAATGCTGCCCGACATCGGCCGGCTGCGGGGCGGTGCCGGCCGCTTCCGCGGTCTGCGACTGGTACATACGCATCTGCGGGGTGAGGCGCTTACCGCCGACGACTTGAACGACCTGGCGCTACTGCGGCTGGATATGGTGGCGATGATCGAGGTGCAGGCCGATGGCTTACCCGGCCGTATCGAGGCTGCCTACCTCGACCCGGCAGCGCTCGCTGAGCCGGGCGACGGAGCGCCCCTCGGCGACCCGTTCGTCCATCAACACGCCCGCAACGTTCAGTCGCTCGACCTCGACTTCGCTGCCACGATTGCCGCGCTCGAGGAGGAGTTCGCCCGTGTCGTCGGAAGTGCGCGTGGGCCCAAAGACGCAGAGCGCGCCCTGGTGATCGGTTTGCGGCCGCAAGACGAACATTTCGAGGAGACGCTGGAGCTAGTGCGCTCGTCCGGCGTCGTCGTTGCCGGCACCATGCGGCAAAAAAGCTGCATCCATCCGAAGACGATCGTCGGACGAGGCAAGCTACAGGAGCTCATCCTCGAGGCAATGCGCCGCAACGCAGACGTGGCGATCTTCGATATCGATCTCAAGCCCGCCCAGGCTCGGGCGTTCGAAGACGCTACTGGAATGAAGGCAATCGATCGCACCCAGTTGATCCTCGATATCTTCGCCCAACGGGCCAGCAGCCGTGACGGCAAGTTACAGGTGGAGCTCGCACAGCTCCGCTACTCGCTGCCGCGATTGACCGACGAAGACGCCGGCCTGTCGCGCCTCACCGGCGGTATCGGCGGACGCGGCCCCGGCGAGACCGTGCTGGAAATCGGCCGTCGCCGCATCCGCGATCGCATCCGGCGCCTGGAGAAACAAGTCGAGCAGCTCTCCAAGCAGCGCGACGTGCGACGGCGCCGGCGCCGCCAGCAAGGCCTGCCCGTGCTGTCGATCGTCGGCTACACGAACGCCGGCAAGAGCACCTTGCTCAACGCGCTCACCTCGTCGAACATCGAGACCGAGGACCGACTGTTCATGACCCTCGACCCCACGAGTCGGCGGCTGCGCTTCCCGCGTGAGCGCGAGGTGATCATCACCGATACCGTCGGTTTTATCGCTGAGCTGCCAGGCGACCTCATCACCGCGTTCCGCGCCACCTTGGAGGAGCTCGTCGATGCGGATCTGTTGCTGCACGTCATCGACGCGTCCGATCCGCGCATCGATGACAAGATCGACGCAGTCAACGGCCTGCTGGATGATCTCGACGCCCTGCGAATACCGGTTCTGAAGGTGCTCAACAAAGCCGACCTCGTGCCCGACGAGGAGATGACCGGATTGGTCGCCAGACACGATGCGGTTGCCGTTAGCGCGATCCGGCGGAGCGGCCTCGACAGGCTAATGACTGAGGCGGAGAGTCGGCTCAACGGCAGGCGCCCGGAGCCGCCTCGCCGGTAGGATACTAGGCAACGGCGCAGCCGCAGCGAACCTGTCTATCGCGCCTGGAACCAGGTGCGCAGGATTTGCTGAGCCGGCTTGCCGCGCGGCGTGAAGTCGCTGTTGTCGAGTCCGCCCCATTCGAGATCGGTGTGCCAAATCCAGAAGTACACCCCGACGAGCCAGCTGGCTTTCTCGGTGGTGGGCCCGCGGAGACCGACGTCGCCAGCCACCGCGCCGAGTGATTCGGCCAGGCACGCATAGGCGGTGCTCTGAACGGTGACATCGGCAACCTGATCGTCGTGCCACTCCCAGGGGCGGTATGCAGCACCGAGTGCCGACTTATAACCGACCTCGGTCAGTAGAATGGGTCGGTCGTAGCGCGCTGCCACGGTCGCCATCAGATTACGGATCCGGTCCAGGCGCTCGAGGCACTTGTCGCCGTCAAGTGCTTCATCGCGAACGCCGGTAAGGGGCCAGAACGCGTCGACACCGATGTGGTCGACTGCGTCCCACCATTCGATCTGCTCGAATTCTCTGTCCCAGTTCGCCGCATAGGTGAGCTCGCCGGAGAACACCTCGCGGATGTCAGAGGCCAGCTGACGCCAGAAGTCGGGATGTGCCAGGGCTACACGCGTGAGCTCCGAGCCCATGGAGATGCCCGCGACCTGCTCTTGCGCGCCGAGTCGCGCGAAGCCCAGCACCGCGTCGCGATAGGCGCGCTCCCACGCCGGCCATGCCGCCCGGTCGGGATCGATGTCGCCCCGCCACGCCCCGTCAGAGCGGTCGTCGAGCCAAAGGTGCGGCTTGAGCAATACCGCCAGCCCACGTTCGTGTGCCAGGCGAATTGCCAACCGCGTGTCCGACTCGACGCGGTCGCGCGAGGGTCGCCAGGTGAGCTCGACAACACCGAGCCGCGGTTGAAAGAAGCTCGGTATGAGTGCCACGTGGTCAACGCCCAACTCGACCAACGCGTCGAGGCTCACGGGCAACGCCCGGAGATCAATCGGAGCGCCGTAGCCGCCAATCGGCTCGATGTTCATGCCACGGTGGAAGCTCGTTGGCAGCGGAGGAATAGTCCTCTCGAGGCCGCCAATCGCCGCATCCGGCGTGTCAGAGGCGGTGCACGCCCAGGTCATGGCAAGCACGGCACACGCCGACCACCGGCGCCAGCGACGCCCGGCGGGCGCCAGCGGCCAGCAACACGTGTCGAGCTCCCAGAGCAACGCATTCATGATGAAAGCTTACATGCGGTTCTGGGCCCGTCATGGATTCCCACTGGCGCCGAGTCGCTCCGCGCGGTCAAATAGTCCACTTGCCAGCCTGCTGCCAACGGAGCCCCCGATGAGATATCCACGGAACGCCCTGTTGCTCGTCATTCCTCTACTCTTGAACGGCGCCGTGGCGCCCGGCGACAGCGCCGCTGGTGGGACAGCCCCGACGCGCGGGGCCTCGATCGCGCTGCAGGACTGTGGCAACTGGCGCTACCCGCTGCTCTGCCGAGTCGAGCTGCGCGTCAAGGGCGACGGCTATAACTGGCAGGACTACGACCCCGACGACGTGCTCGCGATCCCGCCGCGTGGTGACATCGATATCGAAGTCAGCGGCCGCGACCAGGATGGCCGCAGCTTTCCGCAAGATCGCCTGGCGCTAGGGTTCGACGACCGCGACTGCAGAAGCGTCCTGGACGTCGAGCCGAGGGATGAAGGAACGGTGCGGATCTCGGCGCGTCGTCCGGATGGTCAATGCCGGCTCGAGCTTTACGTACCCGGCAACCTCAACTTCGCGTGGCGCGTCGATGTCGAGGTGCGCCGCGACATGGCCTCCAGCTATGAGCGCGAAGAGGCTGAGGCAATCGTCCGCGCACTTTATCACGGCATACTGGGGCGCGACGCCGACGCGGGCAGTTTCGCCGGCGCCGTGTCCGAGGTGCAACGAGGCCGCCTCGAAACGCAGGCCCAGGCGATGCTGCGCAGCGGGGAGTTCCTGCAAAGCGCAGCGAATACGAGCTCGGCGGAGCTCCTCAACAGGTTTTATCAAGGGTTGCTGCAGCGTAGCCCGGACTCCACAGGAACCCGCGACCTGTTACCGCAGGTGGAGCGCCGACGCTACCTAGAGGTGGTGCTTTCGATCATTCGTTCCGCCGAGTTCGAGGAGCGGTTCCTACGCTAGCGGCCTGCTAGGAGCCGCTTTCGCGCCGGCGATCAAGATGTACCTGCATCGAGCCGCCCGCGGTCCGCGGAAGTAGCCATCTGAGAGACTGTTGATCATGCCTTCGTTCAGTTCTCACCGTTCGCTTCACGTAGTGGCCTTGATGCTCACCGCGCTGGGCGGTTGTCAGGCTGACGTCGACAGAACCCCGCCGGAAGCTCAGCCCGATCCGGTGTTTGCTCTACCGGACGAGCCGAAGCTCGACGACAACACGGCACTGGCGCTGGCAGCAATGCCACTCGCATGCCTTGATCGGCCGCACACAGCCCCCAGCGGGACCGGGTACCTGTATGAGCGCACTGCGGCGCTGCGTCCCGACTTCGAGACCACGCGCGCCTTCTACGGTTGTTTCGACTGGCACTCGGCAGTGAACTCGACCTGGGCGCTGGTCGAGATCCTCGATCGGTTCCCGGAGTCGCCCATCGCCCCGCTCATCGCCGAGAAGCTCGACGAGCACCTCGGCGCGCGGCCGCTTGCCGGTGAGCTTTCCTTCTTCACCGACAACCGCTCCTTCGAGCGCCCCTATGGTTGGGCCTGGTTGCTTGCGTTGCACGCCGCGCTGAGCGACTCGACATACCCCGATGCCGCCACCTGGGCCGAGAACTCGGCGCCGCTGGCGCAGGTATTCGTCGATCGCTTGCCCTTTTATCTCGAGAGCCTCGACTATCCGGTGCGTAGCGGTACCCATGCCAACACCGCATTCGCGATGGATCTGATCCTCGACTACGCGGAGAGCACCGATGATACGGCTCTATGGCACCTGGTAGTCTCGCGCGCCGAGGCACTCTACGGCGCTGACGTCGATTGTCCGTTGGCCTACGAGCCATCGGCCTCCGATTTCTTGTCACCATGTCTACAAGAGGCGACGTTGATGGCACGGGTCCTCGATCGGCCGAGCTTCACGAGCTGGCACGACAGGTTTCTGCCAGCGCCGGACAGCCCGAACTTTCGCAGACTAGCTGAACAAGTACAACTGGGCGAGAGTGTCGCAGAGGACGGCGGGCTCATGGGGGCGAAGTCGCACCTGATCGGGCTGGCCTTCACGCGTGCCGAGGCGCTAAGTCGCCTGGCGGCCACCCTCGGCAGCGAGCATCCGAGCTTCGAGGCCTACCGATCAACCGCAGCACAGCAGGCGGCCCATGGAACGGCGGCGATGTTCGAGGCCAACTACTACGGGTCGCACTGGCTCGGCACGTTCGCGATCAAGTACCTCATTACGCTGCAATAGACGGGCAGCACCTGACAACGGGAACCGTCATGCCGGTTTCGCTAGGCAACTCGCGGGTCGTCTACGAGGCGCTCAAATCGTGCGGCGTCGAGATCATCTCGGCGCTTCCGGAGACTTGGCTTGTACACCTCATCCGCCTTGCCGAGGAGGACGCCGACACCACACTTGTGCGGCTCGCCAAGGAAGAGGAGGGCGTCGGGATCTCGATGGGTGCCCACCTCGCCGGCGTGCGATCGGTGATGCTCATGCAGAATCATGGGTTTCTGGCATCGGTCAACGGCATTGTCTCGGGGGCACAGCTTTACCGTATTCCGCTGTTGATGCTGATCAGCGACCGCGGCTCGTTCGGCGAGCGCGACCCCTGGCAGACCGAAGGCGGCGGACAGACCGTGCACGTCCTCGACGCGTTGCGCATTCCTCACCTGCGTCTGGAGGCACCCGACCACGTGCCTCACCGCGTGGAGCAGGCGATGTCGCTGGCTTACTCTTCTTTGCGACCGGTCGGCGTGTTGCTCGGGCGCGACCTGATGTGGGCGGACTGAAGGTGGGCGACCGGATGCTGCGGATAGATGCTCTCCGCGCGCTTTACGATCGACTCGCTGACTGCGTGGTGGTGACCATCATGGGAGCCGTGGCGGCGGAGCTGCAATCGCTCGGACACCGACCCAACCACTTCTATCTGCAACACGCCATGGGGCTGGCCTCGTCCATGGGGCTGGGCTTGGCACTGGCGCTGCCGGAACGGCAGGTCGTGGTCGTCGACGGAGATGGATCGGCGCTGATGAATCTGGGCGGACTGACGACGTTGGGACGCTACCGGCCTGGTAACTTGGTGCATCTGGTGTTCGACAACGAGAGCCTGTTGTCGGTCGGGGGATTTCCGACCGCCACCGCCACAGGTTCCGATTTAGCGGCGATCGCCGCCGGCGCGGGTGTACCTCGTACCAGTACCGTCGTCGATGTCGATGCGCTGCTCGCAGCATTCGACGCCGCTCGGAAAGCACGCGAGGTAGCCACGATCGTCGCCAAAGTAGCCGACGAAGGGCCGAAGGCATTCGTTACCGACTTAGGGCTGCTGGAGAACCGCTTCCAGTTCGCCCGCTACCTGCAGCAGGGGAGCTCATGAGCGGCCTTCTGACCCAGCTAGCTGATGCCATTCGAGACGGCAGTGTTCGCATCGTCGACCTCACGCAACCCCTCGAGCCAGACACGCCTGTGATCGCCTTGCCGCCACCGTTCGCGCTCTCTCCTGGCGTCACCATCGAGCAGATCTCGCGATTCGACGACGACGGACCGGCCTGGTACTGGAATGCGCTGAGCTTCGGTGAGCACACCGGTACGCACTTCGACGCGCCTGGCCACTGGATCAGCGGCAAGGACCTGCCCGACAACACCACCGATACAATCTCTCCGGTCCGCTTCGTCGGCCCCGCCAGCGTGATCGATGTAACTGCGGCAGTGGCCGATGATCCCGACTATCTGGTCGCCCCGGAAGAACTGCGAGCGTGGGAGGGCGAACACGGACCCCTGGCGGCCGGCGGGTGGGTGCTCCTGAACACCGGGTGGAGCAACCGTCGCGGTGCCGAGGCGTTCCTCAACATCCACGACGACGGCCCGCACAGTCCAGGATTCCACACCGACACGATCCGGATACTGGCCGAACGGGACATCCTCGGCATCGGTGTCGAGACAGTCGGCACGGACGCCGGCCAGGCGGCTGGCTTTGATCCCGCTTTCCCGGCCCACACGCTCATGCACGGGGCCGGCAAGCTGGGGCTTGCCAGCCTGTGCAACCTCGACAAGCTGCCGCCCACGGGCGCGGTGGTGATTGCCGCACCGCTGAAGCTGGTCGACGGCAGCGGTAGCCCCCTGCGCGTCATCGCGCTGGCTGACGAGGTCACCTGAACCGGCACGTCGGCGCGGCGCTCAGACGCAGACGACGTCCCATCGACGGCTACCGAGGTGCGGCCCGGCGGGCTACGAGCGGCCACGGACAAGAGGTAGTCTTGTTCGCAGCGACTCACGGAGGGTTCGCGGTGATCGGAACGCGACTGGCGCACTACGAGGTCGTGCGCAAGCTCGGCAGCGGTGGCATGGGCGAGGTGTTCGCCGCGCGCGACACCAAGCTCAACCGCCAGGTGGCGCTGAAGCTCTTGCCGGAGAGTCTGGCCGACGACCCGGTGCGTCTGGCGCGCTTCGAGCGCGAGGCTAAGAGCGTTGCCGCGCTCAGCCACCCGAACATCGTCACGATCTACGCGGTCGAAGAGGCCGACGGCGTTCGCTTCATGACCATGGAGCTGATCATCGGCCAAACGCTCGACCAGCTCATTCCGCGCGAGGGGATGCCCGTCAAGGAATTCCTTGACATCGCCGTGCCGCTGGCCGATGCGGTCGCGGCCGCGCATGAGCGCAACATCCTTCACCGCGACCTCAAGCCGGCCAACATCATGGTGGACGACGCCGGGCGCGTCAAAGTGCTCGATTTCGGGCTCGCCAAGATCAATGAGCAGCGCAGCGGGCCCGACGGCATGACGCAAATGCTGACCGGTGACTTCACCGGCGAGGGAAAGATCCTGGGGACGATCGCCTACATGTCGCCGGAGCAAGCTGAGGGACGCAGTCTCGATCACCGGTCGGACATCTTCTCGCTCGGGATCCTGCTGTACGAGATGATCACCGGGAAACGTCCCTTCGATGGCGAGACCAACATCTCGGTGCTCTCGTCGATCCTCAAGGATGACCCCGACTCCGTCAGCGATGTGCGACAGGCGATCCCGCTGCCGATTGCGCGCCTCATCCAGCGAACGCTGGCCAAGCAGCCCGACCAGCGCTACCAGACGGCAGCCGACCTGCGACGGGATCTGAAGGAGATCCGCCGCGATCTGGAGACCGGCGAGTTGCTTTCGTCCAGACTCCATTCCGACGTCAGCAGGGTATCGAAGCTCGGAGCCTACCTTCCGGGCTCCAAGGTTGTCGTTGTCGAGGCTTCTTCGTGGCTCCGCTATGGTGCCCTTGCCGTCGCGGTCGTGGCCGTATTGACAATCGGTTATTTCGGTCTCCGCGACAGAGTGGAACCCGGCCCGAGAGTGGGGCAACCACCGGCATTTCCAACCTCGCTCGACGGCCAACTCTCGGTTGCGGTGTTCTATTTCGACAACATTAGCGGCGACCCCGAGCTCGAATGGCTGCGCAGCGGCCTCACGGAAATGTTGGTCACCGACCTGTCGCAGATTCCCGGCGTCCGTGTGCTCGCCACCGATCGCCTCTACTCGATGCTGCAAGGCATGGGACGTCTGGGCGATTCCACCACCTCTGGTGAGGTGGTCGGCGAGATCGCCCGGCTGGCCGGCATGAACCGAGCGATCGTCGGCAGCTTCGCCCGCGCCGGCGACGAGATCCGCATCAACGCTCGCATTCAAGACCCGGACTCGAGCGAGGTGTTGTCGTCCGGATCGGTACAGGGAAGCGTCGATGAGCTATTCGACCTGGTCGACGAGCTACATGCGTGGATCGAGGCGAGCTTCGACATGAGCCACGCCGACCACGACGCGGCATTGTCGGGCGGCGCTATGGGCTATCGAGACATCGAGGAGGTCACGACCGACAACATCGAGGCGTTCCGCTTCTACAACGAGGGCGTCGAGCTCAACTTGCAGTCCAAGTACCGTGACGCTGTTCCGCTGCTCGAGAGGGCGGTCGAGCTGGACCCCGACTTCGCTATGGCGCACGCCAAGCTGTCGGTGGCGCACGGTAATCTCGGCGACAAGGAGATAGCGGCTCGCTACGCTCAGCGAGCCTTCGACATGGCCGACCGCTTGCCGCCGCGCGAACGCCACTACATCCGCGGACGCGACTTGGGGATGGACCCTCGCACCATCACCGAATTGCTGGACGAGTACGCCAAGGCTGTCGAGTCGTACCCCGACCACCTTGCGGCGCGCACCAACCTTGCCCAGGGCCTCATGGATCTGGAGCGATTCGACGAGGCAATCGAACACTTCGAGGAGCTCCGGCAAGCGCGCGATTCCTTCGCGCCTAACGCCTACTCGATGGCCTTCGCCTATGCGGCACGAGGGCGGGTTGCCGATGCCGTGACCGTGCTCCGAGAGTACGTCGAGGCGAACCCGGACAACGCCGAGGGATACTTCAATCTCGCCGCCGGGCTGGCGCGCAACAGCGCGTACGACGAAGCCCTGGAAGAGCTCGCCACCGCAAACCGTCTTGTACCCGAGTACCGGAAGCGCGTACTGCGCTGGGGCATCCTGGTGATGCAAGAGCGCTGGGACGAAGCGCGCGCCGAGACTCGCACGATGCTTCAAGATCCGAATCCAAAGGCCAAGTTCGAGGGATACTTGGCGCTCTCCGCGCAGAACCTGTACTTCGGCCAGGCGGCCACAGCGAGAACCGCGCTGCAGGAGGCGGGGACACTGTTCCCCCCCGGCAGCATGGAACACCAGCGCGCGCTCGGGGCACAGGTCGAGTTGGCACGTAGCTTGGCGGACGCGGAGCTGACGCTCGAGCGGACCGAAGAGCTGCGTCGGACGGCGCCTGAGCCGGCGAACCCACAGCTCGTGGCGTTGAATGAGATGGTCGGACGCGTGCTGGCCGGCGATGAGGCGCGCGCACGCCAAGTGGCCGATGCGTTCCGCGAGTCGATCGCCGGAGTGCCGCTGACCGAGATCCGCCAGCGCCGTGCGGAGGCTCAGATCGACGGAGTAATCGCGTGGGCATCAGGCGACCTCGAGGCCGCGGTTCCCCACCTACGGACCACGTTGGAGCTGCTGCCGACCCGCGACCTGAGCGATGAAGGGCTCGCGATGAGATTCATCCTCGCCGAGTCGTTGTGGCTCGGCGGCCACGAAGAGGCCGCCGCCCGGGAGCTCAGGGCCGTGGAGGAAGCGTCGATGCCGCGGGTCGACAACCCGATCATGTCTCGCGGCTTGGTGAACAGTGAACGCTGCCAGAAGGTCTCCGGCAACTGCTGGAAGCCCAGCGATGTAAAGAACGCCTCACCGGTGCTGACCATGTCGAGCTCGCTCATTCGCGAGCGCTGAATGCGTTCCGTGAGGTCATACACCGCTGCCGACGACTCCGGCGCCACGAGGTCGTATACGTTTGTCCAGCTCTGAGCCCACATGTTGCCCAGGAGGTGGGCCGGGATAGGGCCGTCCAGAGGAACGATGCGCGACCCATAGTAGTCATGGAGGCCGGCGCGGACGTGGCATTGGAGCGCCTCGTAAAGCGGCTGCACCTGGCGCACCAGGCGTTCGGCTTCTGCCGCGAACGCATCGGGATCCATGTCGTAGTTGGAGCGCCACAATGCCCCGAGATCGGCAAACCCGAGCACGCGCGCGCCTTGATTGGCGATCTCCATCACCCGCATGTAGTCGTCGCGCATGGGCGGGCCCATGGTGCGCCAGCCTTGCCAAATCTCGAGAAGCTCATCGGGGTCGCGGCTGTTGGCCATGATGTCGACCATGTGCGGCTCTTGGAGGCACTCGCCGTCGTCGCGACAGTACTCGTGCGAGCCGTAGGTTCCGGTCAGCTCGTTGGAGAGCCGCGCGATCTCCGCAATCAACTGTTCGTCGGCCGGCGCCGGCACCGAAAGAGCTCGTTTGAGCATTCCCAACTTGCGCCTGGTGTCGAAAGCCAGGTCGAGCCCGTCGAAGCGGGTCGATGCGTTGGCCAGATCGACTGCCGCGGTGGTGATGCGCTCTTGGGCGGCGGCGGCGACCTTGGTGCTGTCGTAGGTGATGTACGTGGCCTGCACCCAGTCGGCGTTGGCTTGCGATCGGCCCAGTGCTGCCAACTGCTGCTCAGACTCGGCGATGAATGCGTCGGCGTCGGCCGGTGTGACCGGACCATCGCCGGCTGCGGCGCACGCCAACGCGGTGAGGAGAATCAGGAGACAAGCGGCAGCTCGAAGCATAGAAGTGATCCTTAGCAGGCCGTGGTGGGGCAACGCGGCATTACCGGGATAGGTAGGCGCGGGCCGCCGCAACTTCGTCGCGGTCGATCTCACCGTCGCCCCAATAGCGCAGATAACGTCGGAAGTAGCCCTCCGCCTGCGCCCGCTCTTGGCGTTCTGCGTGATACATACCCAGATAGTTCAGGGCACGGAGCCACCCCGCCAGGTTGTGTGCCACGCCAGTGCTTGGGACATGGGGGACGGCGAGGACTACCGCATCAAGATGTGCATCGACAAGACGGCGGACTCGTTCGATACCATCCATCACGAGCTCGGCCACAACTTCTACCAACGCGCCTACCGCGACCAGCCAACGATGTATCAGGGTGGTGCCAACCCTGGCTTTCACGAGGCCATCGGCGACGCCATCGCGCTGTCGATCACCCCCGAGTAACTGCACCAGATCGACCTCATCGACGAGGTCCCTGTTGCGTCCGGTGACATTGGACTACTCCTGAACATGGCGCTTGATCGCGTCGCGGCACTACCGTGGACCTACATGCTCGACCAGTGGCGCTGGCAAATCTCCAGTGGCGACATCGGCGCCGACGAGCTCAACAGCACCTGGTGGGAGCTGCGCGAGCGCTACCAAGGCGTGGCGCCGCCGATCGAGCGAACCGAAGAGAGCTTCGATCCGGGCGCCAAGTACCACATCCCGGCAATGGTCTCGTATACGCGGTACTTCATCGCCCGGATCCTGCAGTTCCAGTTCCACCGGGCGATGTGCGATGCGGCCGGCTTCGAGGGCCCGCTGCATCGCTGTACGATCTACGGAAGCGAGGAGGCAGGAGCTCGACTCAACGCCATGCTCGAGATGGGAGCCAGCCGCCCGTGGCCCGAGGCGCTCGAGGCGCTCACCGGCGAGACCGAGATGGACGCCACCGCCATTCTCGACTCCTTCGCCCCCCTGCAAGCCTGGCTCGACGAGCAGAACGCCAACCGTCAGTGCGGATGGTAGATGCTTGACACCCGACGCTCGGGCATTGATCCGTCGTCTGGTGGTCGCGGGCAGCGCGTTGCTTGCAGTCGCCTCTTCGACGGCCCGCGCCGTTGCGTGGGTGCAAGGGTATGGTCCCCTCGACAATCGCAACCCCATCGGCTTCTACGTTCCATCGGGTGAGCCAGACACCGGGTTTCGTGCCCGCGATGACGAGCTCGCAGTGTGGGCGCTGCGCGCTTGGGAGCGTGCCGCCAACGGCCAGCTCGTACTCGAGCCAGCGCCATGGGAAGACGCGCTGCTCCATCTCTATTGGGTGTCGGCCTCCGGCGGCCTGTTCGGCGAGATGCGACCGTTCAGCTATCAGGGTAGGCCCGGAGCTGCGGTCTTCGTGCGTCCGGCCACCGGCGGTTTGGGGCCGGAAATCGACCGCCGTGCTCGCCGCGATCCGTTGTACCGCGACGCCGTGGTGTACTTGACGTGCTTGCACGAGTTCGGGCATGCGCTCGGGTTGCCGCACAGTGCCGAGTTCGAGGATGTCATGTACTCGTTTCGACTCGGCGGTGATATCCCGATGTATTTCCAACGCTATCGGGCTCGTCTCGATGAGCGGGCCGACATCGAAGCCATCGGCGGATTGTCGGATGCCGATAAGGCGGCATTGGAAACTCTCTATCCGGCCCCGTAGCCGGCCGCTGGCGCGCCCGTCTTGCCGATCGTCGGTCAGGTCGGGAGAACGATTGACCGGCGCTCGGCGTCGGCTCGACGCCGGTAGAGGATCAAGACGCCGCCGATGGAGCCCACGTGTTCGGCGCCGGTGGCATCCACCAGCATGGCGGCGATGGCTGGCCGCGCCGGTCGCGCCGCGGCAAGCCGCACCTTGATGAGCTCGTGATCTTCTAGCGCCGCGTCGAGCTGTAATCGCACCGCCGGCGTGAAGCCCTGTTTGCCGACGTGGACCACAGCTGCCAAGCCGTGTGCCAGGCCCCGCAGATGACGTCGCTGGTTGCTCGTCAATGCCGGCGGGGAAGAGCGATCCGTGGGGTTCATGCGCTCGCTCCTCGAAGCTCCGATTGCAGGGTGCTGGTGGTTATACCGCGCCACCGTCGCTCGCACAGTTGGCTCGCAACCATCGTGCAGACGTGAAACGGGTTGGTGCCGTCCGGCACAGTCATAGGTATGGCAAGGGTCCCCTCGCGGCCGCCCGAGTGGCGGCAGGAGGTGCTGCGATGGCAACGAAGAAAGCAGCCACGGTCAAGACCGACGCTACCCCAAGCCTGCAGCCGGCCACCCGCAAGGGCCCCCCGGCCCCACCGAGTTCGCCGAGCCGGCGGTCGCGTGACAGGCGAACCAGTCCCTCGTCGTTCCGCCGTCTCGCCGGTGAGCGCACCCCGATGCGTCCTGATTGCCGCCTCGAGAAAAGCGAGCCGCTAGCACAACATCTGAGCCGCCGGGTCATCGGACAGGACGACGCCATCGACGCGCTGGTGTGCTCATGGTCGAGGGTGCTGTCGGGGCTGCGAGATCCCCGCCGCCCGTTGCTTACCGGCATGCTGCTCGGGCCGACCGGCGTGGGCAAGACCGAGACCGCGTTGGCGCTGGCCGAGGCACTGTTCGGATCCGTCTCGGCGCTGCACCGCATCAACTGTGAGGAGTACGCCCATGGACACGAGGTCGCCAAGCTGCTGGGCTCGCCGCCCGGCTATGTCGGTGGCGACATCGACCCATTGTTGAGCCAGCAACGCGTTGATCTGCCGCACTGGCAGATGCGACAGGCCGGCGGACAACGAGACGAGGAACAACCGGCGCTCATCGAACGAGCGCACGATGCCAGCAACGAACTGTACTCGATCATCTTGTTCGATGAGATCGAGAAGGCGCATCCCACGCTATGGAACGCATTGCTTGGCATCCTCGAGGAAGGGCAGGTGACCCTCGGCAACAACCGGACCACCGACCTGACGCGGGCGATCATCTTGATGACGTCGAACGTGGGCAGCCGCGAGATGAGCCAGGCAATGGAGCGCGTCCCGATCGGTTTCCGCGCCGCCGAGACACCGGACGACACCGAGCACACCCTGCGCGACATTGCCAGCGAGGCGGCGCGCAATGTGTTCCCGATCGAGTTCCTCAACCGCTTCGACGAGGTTCTCGTGTACCGGCCACTGCAGAGCGACCATCTGGGGCGGATCTTCGACAAGTTCCTTGCCGATATCAATAGGCGAGCCCTCGAGCAGGCCGGCGTGCCGCTGCTGATCAAGACGAGTCCGGAAGCGCGGGCGTTCGTGATCGACGCGGGCACCGACCCGACTCTCGGTGCGAGACCACTTAGGCGCGCCACCGAGCGCTTGATCGTCGACCCGGTATCGCGGCTTCTAACGTCGGCTCAGATCACCGCCGTCGACGTGGTGGAAGCAGAGCTCGAGGACGGCGCGCTCACCTTCTACCGGTGGCCGCGATCAGCGGATTCCATCGTCGCCTGAAACGACCTGGTAGCAGCAGGCCCTGGTGGAGGTGTAGCTCTCAGTCCCTTCGCCACGGCATGTGCTGCTGGCGGAGAATCATGTCGAGGTCGGCCCACAGCAGCCGGCGTCTCTGCAAGCTTGGGGTCGACTCGATCTGAACCACCAGCCCGCGTGCTCGTTGGTGCCAATCTGACGCGCGATTTGGACACGCAAAGCGGTCGATCAGCATCGGCGGTTCATCTCCAGGCGACGTCGCGATGATCGCCCGCGCCTCGTCACAACGGCTGCCACACACACGGCAGGGCACCTCGTGGCGTTGGCGTGGGCCGGTCACAAAGGTGTCGTAGTCGATCTCGGCATCGGCACCGAAGAGATGTGCCCGCCAAGTCGAGAGCCAGTTGGAAACGTACATCACACACGTCCTTTCGAAGAGATACCGCGCGACGGGCGCGGCTGATTTCGCACATGGTTCCGAGCTTTTGCCCAGCCGGCGGTACCACCGTCAGGACGACGGTTGGCGAGCGGGTCTGCGAGCCGGTCCTCTCGCCGCTCTCTTCATGTCGCGGCCCCTGGCCGCGTCGTGCGTGTTTCCGATGCGCTTCTCCTAGGTTGACAGAGTCTCAACCAAAAAACTCGCGGCAGATGCCGCGAGCGCGGCAACTTAGATGGTCCGCTTGCTGCCCCGCGCGGCCCATCAAGTTGCTGTAAATCACCGCATCGGTACACATACGTGTAGCACGGTCGGACGCCGCGTTCAACGGCAGGAACGCGACGCCCGGATGCTACCGAGCCATCAAGGAAGCGACCCCCCAGCCCACTGCTGGGGGTCTTCGCGCCGAATCAGCGGAGAGAGCGCTCGATCATCTAACCCGCCCTGTTAGTGGCCTGAGTCAGGCCACTAGTTAGCGTCGTTCCCCTTTGCCGCGAAGTAGAACGACGTCGCGAAGATGAGCAGTTGGAACTCGAACCCCATGTTGCCGATCGAGTTGAAGCCGTTGGCAGCGTGCACCATGCCGATCGCGCCCACCATGACGATACAGAAGATCAGCCCGGCGATGCGCGTCGCCGAGTCGGAGCCCATGCCCCCGAATAGCATCAGCGCCGCGCCGGCCATCTCCGCCGCACCGAGCATCATGACGACAATCGCCGGCATGCCCATCATCTCGGCCATGGCGCCGGATTCGGTCAACTTTGGCAGCGCGTGATACGCGAAGGTAGCGGCAAGCGACAGGCGTGGAAGCCAGTGCGCAAAACCCGCAAAGCCCTTGAGAAAATCCATTTCTCCTCCTGGGGTCGTAGAAGACCACGAACCGCTGTTGCAGGACACTGCAGACCATAGTGGAAGTGTGTCAACCGACGGCCTGTACCGAGACTCACGCCGCCGCTCGCGAAATCGCCCGGGAGAGGAGCGGGCTCGACAGCCTCAGCCGGCTCGAGCGCGCTCGAACAACCGGTCCAGGGACGGGGATTCCACCACCGCAGAGCGCTTGGCGGTGAGGACATACAAGAGAGTCGAAAGGAAGACTGCAGGAAAGACCTGATGCCCGGACGCGATCGGCAGCCGCGGCCACAGCAGCAGGGTCGCCAACCCGCCGGCAAACGACACCAGCACGGCCGCCCCCGTTCCGCGACGCCAGTACAACCCCAGCAGCACCGCAGGCGCGAAACAGGCGGCGAACACAGCGCCTGAGAGCGCCGTCAAAGCCACGATCCCGCCGGGGGGGCGCAGCGCAATGAGCGCCGCAACCAGGGCGAACACCGCCACCCACAGCCGCGTCTTGCGAAGCTCTGCCCCCTCTGCGCCGGTGCGGCCGAGCACACCGGCAATATCACGCTCGGCGGTCGACGCCATCACCAGCAGCACGCTATCAAGCGACGACATTGCAGCGGCGACCATCGCCAGCAGCAAGAACGCGGTGATCCCGGGACTGAACACTGCGCCACCGGTCAGCAGCAGCGGCACGATCTGATCGGTGTCGTCGATTGCGCTCGGGTAGATGCGCCGGGCGTAGAGACCAAGCGGTACCAGCAGCGAGTAGACCAGTGCGAACGCCAATGTCGATGTCCAGAATCCGGCGCGCACCGCCTCGACGCTCTCCAGCGCATAGAAGCGCGATAGCTGGCGAGGGTCGGTAACGAACTTCGCCGTACCGGCGATGAGCACGCCTAGCACGAAAACGAACGGTGCCCCACCGTTCCAGGAGAACAGATGCGCCGTCTCCGCCGCGGCTCGGACCTCGGCGAGCGCGCCCACCCCTCCGGCAGCGCGCACCACGCCACCGAACAGCAAGACGGCGGCAACGATCATCACCAGCCCCTGCACGGCATCGGTCTTCACCACCGAGATAAAACCGCCAATCATCGTGTACGCCACCACGATCACGAACACGATGGCGATTGCAGCCTCGTAGGGAATCTCGAGGAACGCCTGTACCAGTGTTCCGATGCCTTTGAACACCGCGATCATGTAGAAGAAGCTAGCGAACAAAACGATCACCGCGGCCACGACCCGCGCCGGCGTGCTGCCGAATCGAAACCCGATAAAGTCGGGGATCGTCAACGAATCAAGTTCCTCGGTGAAGATGCGCAGCCGTGGTGCCACGCAGCGCCAGGCCAGCGCCGACATGATCACGGTCAGCGGCGCCAGCAACAGCCAGGCGATCCCCCACTCGTAGCTCTGACCGGCAAAGCCGACGAAGCTATTGGTGCTCGAGTAGGTAGCGAAGAACGACAGCCCCAAAGTGACCCCACCCATCGAGCGCCCACCAACGTAGTAGTCGGCCAGCCCGTGCGTCTCACGACTCCCTCGCCATGCGTGGTAGGCGAGCACACCCGTATAGGCCGCCAGCAACAGGTGCACCGGCCAGTAGGTCATCAAAGAGCCGAGTATCGTGCTCACCTCAACCACCCTGGGCAAAGTATGGGTGCACCGCCAGCTTGGTCACCTTACCCATCGAGTTACGGGGGAGCCGGTCAAGATACCGTATGCGGCGAGGCACCTTGTATGGTGCCAGCCGTTCCTTGCACCAACTACGGATGGCCTCCGGGCGCGGCTCATCGCCACTCACGGCGACGATTGCTGCGCACACACACTCGCCCCACTCCTCGTCGGCCACGCCCACCACTGCTACATCGGCGATCGCCGGGTGCCGACGTAGGGCCTCCTCGATCTCCAGCGCCGAGACCTTGTACCCACCGGTCTTGATGATGTCGACACTGCGGCGCCCGAGGATACGGAAGTAGCCGTCTTCGAGCACGCCCTCGTCACCGGTCATGAACCAACCCTCGCGGAACGCCGCCGCGGTCTCCTCGGGTCGGCGCCAGTACTCGCGGAACACTTGCGGACCACACACCTCGATCTGGCCGGACGTACCCTCCGCTACCTCGCTGCCGGCGCCATCCACGATACGGGCCTCGACGCCAGGCAGCGGCTGCCCTACGGTGCCTGCGCGACGCTCTCCGTCCAGCGAATTAGACAGCGCCATGCCGATCTCGGTCATGCCGTAGCGCTCGAGAAGACGGTGTCCGGTGATCTCCTGCCAGCGTTCCATTGTCGACACCGGTAGCGCCGCCGAGCCCGAGGTCATCAAGCGTAATCCCGCCGCCCCCCGCGACCATCGGGCTCGCGCCTCATCCGCGGCGTTTTCCCAGGCACGGATCAACCGACCATAGATCGTCGGCACGGCCATGAACACGGTGACATCGCCCGAGGCCAGCCGCTCCCACACCGCGTCGGTGTCGAACGGCGCGGAAAACTCACAGCAAGCGCCGGACCAGAGCGCCGTGTCCATGGCGACGATCATCCCGTGCACGTGGTGCAGTGGCAGCACGTGCAGAATTCGATCGTCGTCGCGCCAGCCCCAGGCCTGCGCAAGAGCCGTGATCTGTGCTTGGACCATCGAATGCGTCGTAACGACTCCCTTCGGCGCACCCGTCGTGCCGCTCGTGTAAACCATGAGCGCCGGGCGATCGGGCGCCACCTCCGGGAGCGCCGGCAGCGCGGCTTCAGCGCTCGGCGTCGGCACGGCGAGGAGCTCGATTCCGGCGCCGCCCGCAATGCCACGCAGGCGCTCCGCCTCCGCGTCAGATCCGATCAGAGCAGCGGGCTCACAGTCGGCAACGGCGCGCTCGAGCTCGGGCTCGGGGTGTGACAGCGCCAGGGGTACGGCCATTCCGCCGGCGCGCCAAATACCCCACTGCACCGCGACATGCTCGACACCCGGCGGCACGAGAAACGCTACGCGTCGATCGCACAGGTCGTCCCGGTCGCCCAGCACGGCTGCTGCGACCGCCGCGGAGCGCGCCAGCAGCTCCGAGTACAGGGCTGTCCCGCCTGATCCGTCGATTGCCAGCCGAGTAGCGAAGCTCCCGGCTTTGCGAGCAAGCTCGATTCCCATGGGCGTAGACTCTACACACGCTGCGCGGCCCGGGTCCGATCCGTGCCGGCCAGCATCGAGCACCCTGTGCGCCTGGATGGCCAGCAATGGGGACGACGCCTTCGACCGTGGCCACTGTTGCGGCCCCTGCTGTTGGTTTCCGGCGGTGCAGCGGATAAATTGCAGGGGTGCTTGCAAGCCATCCTGTGTAGGAGTTTGCTCGATGAAGAGGTCCCGCCCACCCGTTCTCACCATCGCGCTGTTGATGCTCGTATCGACAGCCTTGCTGCCCTCGTCGAACCGCGCGGCCGCTGCGGTCCATTCGAACGCCAGGGCGCATCCAGGGCTCGGTATCGTCCAGGAAGCTCTGCCGGCGCAGGCGCCGCTGTTCCGTAGCGCGGTGACACGGGTGCGCGTCGACGCCATCGTCACCGACGACGACAGCAATTTTGTCGACAACCTCACGCGGCAAGACTTCCAGATCTTCGAGGACGGCGTCGAGCAGCGAATTCTCAATATTCAGCTGGTAGACCTCGAGACCGGCGAAACGGTCGACGTGGAATCAGAATCTGCCGCGCACGAGAGCGCCAGCTCGAACGGCGGCGGCAACGGTGCGTACGACGCAGGGCCGGAGCTCACCCCGATCGCCAGAACGCCCGGCACGCTCGGTGCGATCGTCTACCTCGTCGACCTGCCGAGCCTGGATCCGAAAAACAAGCCCAGGCTCACCGCGACTTTCACCGACTTCATCGAGGGTTCCGAGACACTGCACGTGCCGCGTAGCGTGTTCATGATCGACCAGCATGGCGAAGTACAGGAGCTCGCCCCCCTGACCACCGATCTCGACGTGCTACGCGCGGCGGCCGAGAAGTTGTCTGCGGCTGCCCTGACACGCAAGACTATCTTCACGCGCCTGACGACGGACTACGAGCCCGTAATGCAGCTGGCGATCGAGGCAGTGAACTCCGCCACCTCAGGCGCCGGTTTCACAGTGGGGACACCGCTCCAACAAAATGTAAGACTGCGCGAGATCGTCGGGAACCTGGAAGAACAGGGGCGGCGAGACGGTGATCTGGAGCGCGAGCGGGGTGAGGCGACACTCACTACCCTTCTCCGCTTCACGAACGCCCTGTCGGCCATGGAGGGGCGCACGGCACTGGTGTGGATCTCCTCCGGGGCCATGCTCAGTGAAGGCGGTCCATACCAAGCCTTCGCCGCCGCCGTCCGCGACGCGGTTGCCCTTGAGGCAGGCCGATCGCAGCTCGGTCGGTCGGCTCCGAACCGTCGCATCCTGGACCTGCTGGAAGAGCTGTACGAAACCGCGAACACCGGCAACGTGAGCATCTATACGGTGGACCCGCGACCGATCTCCGAGCTCAACAATCTCGGCACCTCGGCTAGCATCAGCGACAATCTCGTTTCACAAGCGCTGCGTCGGCACGTTCGCCCTGCATATCGCGACCTCACTGCGCCTCTGCACGAGATTGCCAGCAGGACCGGCGGCCGGGCGTTCATCGGCTGGAGCAACCTGTCGGACGCCTTCGAGCAGCAAACCCACGACGCGAGTCGCTTCTACCTGGTGTTCTACGAGCCTCCACCGCCGCACGCTGATGGCGAGTACCACCAGATCGAGGTGGCCCTGCGGCGGCCGGGCTTGCAGGTCCGCGCCCGCTCCGGCTACCGCGATCTGGCGGAGCCCGAGCTGAAGACGCGCCAGATCGCCGCCGCGCTGGCGCTGCCCGGCTCGATCATGGGTCGTCCGGTTCCGACTGCGGCGTACCAGCGATTCGGCGACGACGGCACGCCAACCATCCTGCTAGTGGCTGGCCTGCCGCTGCCGGCGGAATCAGTCGACGGCAGCTGGGCTCCGGCGTTCGAGAGCATCGATATCTCGAGCCCCGACGTCACCGCTGTCGACGGCTGGGTTGAGACCCTCGGTATCCGATACTTCCGGGTGCACGCCGTCGCGCTGAACCGCGCCGGCGAAGTCGGCGCCGAGAGCCATGTGGTAGTGGAACCGAGGCCGGACCTGTTTCGGTACGCGCCCGACAACGCCTTCCGGCATTTCCGGTACACGGCCGAGTGGAGCGTCGACCCGGGCGAGTACGATCTGCGCGTGGTGATCGCCGAGGACGGCGGCGACCGTGTGGGCACGGCGCGCCTCGAAGTTGAGGTGCCGTCTCCGGGGGACGATTGGAACATGGGAGACCCGATGCTCGTGGCGGTGGATCAGCGCACCGGGCTGATGCCGTTGCTCGGGCAAGGCGTGCCGGCAGGCATGCCGATCGCAGCCAGCGTCGAGGTCATAAATGGTATCGATCCGTTCGTGTCGGCAGCGATGTTCCGTCGTGATGCGCGCCGATCGGTTGCGAATATACCGGGCCAGTCATTGCTGCCCACCGGCCTCACGGTGCACCGCGGAACGCTGCAGCTGCCCAGCAACCTCGAGCCAGGGAACTACCTGGTCGAGGTCCGGGTCATCGATGCCGAGGCCGAGGGGCAGGCGATTCGACTACTGCCCCTGCAAGTCGTCGCCAGCAACTAATGCTACGCCCCACAGATGATCGTTGCATATCGTGGTGGATGTGTGACGGGCCCGTCAGATCCTACGAGGCTCCTTGACCCGGCTCGGTGGCGTTGACCAACGCTCCCATGTTGCCGTAGGGGTGGCGGTTCTCGTGCATCAACTGATGCGCCTCGCCGATCTCGTCGAACGCGAAGGTTTGTGACAGGCAAGGATCCATTTTCTTGTCGATGATCAGCTGGTTTACCGCCGCTGCCTGCTCGTCGTTGGACAGGTGGCTGCCCTGGAAGCGCTTCTGACGCATCCAGTGATACCGCAAGTCGAGCGTCGCGTTGTATCCGCTGGTGCCGGCGCAGATCACCACCATGCCGCCAGTTGAAGCCACGAAGATCGACGTCGGGATGGTCGCTTCTCCCGGGTGGTCGAAGACGATCGTCGGGCTTACGCGCTCGCCGGCAGCCTCCCAGATCGCCTTGCCAAAAGTTCGCGCCCCCTTCGCCCAGGCGCCGTACTCCGGGCTGCTGGTGTCGGGCATCATCCCCCAGTGGTCAAAGTCCCTGCGGTTGATGACACCGATGGCGCCGAGCTGCTTGCAGAAGTCGACCTTGTCTTCGCTCGAGACAACCGCGATCGGTCGGCCGCCGACGGCTGCGGCGATCTGGATCCCCATCGAGCCGAGGCCCCCTGCACCTCCCCAGATCAGCACCACGTCGTCGGGCTCGACGACGTTCGGTGCCCATCCCATCAACATGCGATAGGCGGTCGAGGCGCACAGCATGTAGCAGCCGGCCTGTTCCCACGTGAGGTGCTTCGGCTTGGGTTGGCACTGGTGCGCTTGTGCTTTGGCGAACTGGCAAAAACTGCCGTAGTTGGTCTGGTAGCCCCAGATCTTGGTGCTCTCGGCGAGCATCGGGTCGCGCCCCAAAAGTACCCATGGATCCTCCGGGTGCCACCAGCCGCTATGAACCACGACCTCGTCGCCTGGCTTCACGTTGGTGACGTCGTCGCCGACCTTCCAGACGATCCCCGAGCAGTCGCTGCCTCCGGCGTGGAAATCCTCGGGCTCACCTCCCTTCTGACGTATCGCGATGACATCGAGCGGCTTGCCGAGCGCCGCCCAGACGTTGTTGTAGTTGATTCCCGTCGCCATGTTGTAGATCAGCACCTCGTCGGGACCGATCGCAGGCGTCGGGATGATCTCGTGCTTGAACGCGTCGCGAGGCTCACCAAAGCGATCTTGCCGGATGATGCAAGCGTGCATCTCGTCCGGAACCTCGCCGAGTGGCGGGCGTTCTCCAAGCTCACAGATCTTCATAGGGTCTCCTGATCGGGGCAGTGCGCAAGTCTTCTATTCGGCCGGCGTGGCATAGACGCCGGGACGCCGTTAGATTCCTTCATATCGCCGTTCCGACCGTCGATGTCAAGTCGGCACGGGTAACCGTCGCCTCCTCCTCTTCTCTTTGCCTGCACTTCGCAAGACCCTGTCGCCAGACCCACCACACTTTCACCACGGCCTGCTAGTGTGCCCCCAACATGCGTGCGACAAAGCCCGGGGGAGCCCTCGAAGCCGCGCTCCGCAACGACCGCTTGCTCGTGCTGGGTGGGTTGATCGTCGCTTCACTGCTCGCCTGGGCATACACGGTCAAGCTGGCTCGGGAGCTCCCGCACCTGCCGGCAGCGCACATCGGCGCGGCGCGAACCCACCCCTGGGATCTGGGCGACTTGGGGCTGCTGTTCCTGATATGGACGGTCATGATGACCGCCATGATGGTCCCGACCGCCGCGCCGATGGTGCTGGCGTTCGCCAAGATCAAGCGCAAGCAGGGCCCAGAGCTCGCACCCGTGTGGCCGGTGGTCGCTTTCGTACTCGGTTATGTGCTCGTGTGGACAGTGTTCAGCGGCTTGGCGACCATTGTGGAGTGGCGGCTGCATGTTGCCACCCTGGTAGACGCCGACGGCGCCGCCGCCAGCCCACTCTTCGGCGGCGTGCTCCTGTTTACTGCCGGCGTGTTCCAATGGACGCCGTTGAAGCAAGCGTGCCTCAGACACTGCCGTTCGCCGCTTGCTTTCTTCATGACCAGCTGGCGCGACGGCTGGCGCGGTGCCCTGGCCATGGGGCTCGAGCACGGCATCTACTGTGTCGGTTGCTGCTGGGCGCTCATGGCCCTGATGTTCGTCGCCGGGGTCATGAACCTGCTGTGGCTGGCACTGATTGCCGCCTTCGTGCTCTTGGAAAAAGTGATCCCGTCCGTGCGCCTGGTCAGCAATGCGGCTGGCGTCCTGCTGACGGTCTGGGGGTTGTACCTGATCCGTCTGGGCGTCTGACAGGTGCTAAGGTCTGACTCGCGAAAGTGGCAACCGGAGGAGCTATGGCGGCACGTTGGAGGATCCGCGGCGAGATTGTGCTGAGCTGCAACTGCGATGTGTTTTGTCCGTGTGTGGTGTCGCTCGGAACCGCGAAGCCCAGCCATGGTGTCTGCCACACGTGGTACGCCATCAACATCCACGAGGGCAATGCCGGTAGGTTGAAGCTTGACGGCCTCAAGGTCGCCGTCCTGATGGATGTCCCTGGTGCGCTCGCCGACGGAGGTTGGACGGTAGGGCTCTACGTCGACGAGAAAGCCAGCCCGGCAAAAGCGAAGGCGCTCGAGAAGATCCTGTCGGGCAAGGCAGGTGGGCCCATCAGCTGGTTCTCGATCATGATCGCCGATTTTCGCGGCACCAAGCATGTACCGATCAGCTTCGAGAAAGAGGGGCGCGGCTGGCGCGTCGGTATCCCGAAGATCATCGACGGTCACGTGGAGCCAATAAAGGGGCGCGGCGGCACGGGGGTCACCAAGGTGACCAACAGCGGCTATTGGATGGCGCCCGATATCGTCGTGTGCCGCGCAAAGGTGAGCCGGTACCGTGACTGGGGACGGAACTGGAACCTCGAGGGTCAGAGCGGCGAGTACGCCAAGATCGACTGGCAGGGGCCCTAGCAGGCCGTGGTGAAAGTGTGGTGGGTAACCCTTCGGGCGACAGGGGGTTGCGCGCGTATGCTGCGTCGTTCCTCGTCAACGATGGGGTAACCATCGCCTCCTCCTCTCTCCTTGCCTGCGCCTCGCAAGACCCTGTCGCCAGACCCACCACACTTTCACCACGGCCTGCTAGTCTAGTTCTGTCGGGCGACGACGCCTCGCTCCTGATCGACCACGATCTGACCTGGCGCCACATCGGTGAGGACCGTCTCCTTCCCGACGCCCCAGAGTACCCGGAGCTCGTCGGCGCGGCCTGACGGCAGGTAGATGAGTAGTCGCGCATCGTTGCTGCCGAGATAGCCATCGCCGCTGCTCATCTGCAACACTTGCACGTCGTCGCCCGAGCGCACCAGGAGGCGCGCTCCGTAGCCCATTCGGTTGGCCTCGCGACCCACCAGACGCACCTGTAGCGCGGCAAGCTGTGGCTCGGTGTCGTTGCGCAGCAGGTCCGGAGCACCGTTGATGTTGGTCACCAGCACATCGGCATCGGCGTCGTTGTCGTAGTCGCCGATGAGGGCCGCGCGCGACGTCGCCTCGATCGCCATCCCGGGTCCCGCCTGCTGCCCTATCTCCTCGAACCGCGCCTCACCGGTTTCCCGCAATCGATTCAACGACAGCAGGTTGCGTTGCGCGTAGGGCTCATACTCGTCGAGTTGCGGATAGATGTGGCCGTTGGCCACGAACACGTCGACGTCGGCGTCGCCGTCCGGGTCGAAGAACTGCGCCGCCCAACCCATGTATGGAAGGCTGCTGGCGGCCAGCCCGAGCAGTTGGCTGACTTCTTCGAAGGAGCAGTCGCCGAGATTGCGGTAGAGGGCGTTGTTGTCGTTCTGAAAGTTGCTAACGAGCAGGTCGAAATGCCCGTCGGCATCGAAGTCTGCCGCAGTGGCGCCCATCCCCGCCTGCTCCAGGCCCTCGCTGCTATAGCCGGCGCCCGAGAACAGGCCCCATTCATCGAGTACCCCGGTATCATCTCGGCGATACAGCAGGTTGATGGTCGAGTCGTTGGCGACGTAGATCTCGGGCCTCGCATCACCGTTGCAATCGGTGGCTACCAGCGCCAGCCCGTATGTTGATTCGCGATCGACTCGCTGACTCGGCCACGGCTCGAACGTGCCGTCCGCCCGGTTTCTGAAGAACACATCGCGCGCGCCATCGAGCCCCTCCGGCCCGCAGAAGACGTCGACGCCCTGATACATGCAGTAGCGGTCGCCCACCGTGTGAGTGTTGGCACCGTCGAAATCCACGTACTTGGTAACATAGACATCGAGCCAGCCATCGCCGTCCCAATCGAGAAAGGTGGCGCTTGCGCCCCAGCCCTCGTCCTGCACTCTGGCCGGCCACGCGCTGAACGTGCCGTCGCCGTTGTTGCGGTACAAGCGATCGGGACCGATGGCCGTAACCAACAGGTCGGGGAAGCCATCGTTGTCGACGTCGGCAACGGCCGCCCCGTTGCCCCAAACGTGATCACCGGCGCCGCCTCCATCGGGCACACGACCATAGCCGCCTTGCCTGCGTCGGTAGAGGGCGTGCCCACCACTGGAATACCTACCCGCGAGACCTGCAATCGATGCAGCGACAGGGTCGGCGCCAGCGCCCTCGAGTCCGTTTACCAGGAACAGGTCGAGGCCGCCATCGCGATCGTAGTCGAGCCACGCTCCACCCGATCCGCCGAACTCCGATATGTAGGCTTTCTCGGCTCCACCGTAGTCGTGCGAGAACGTGATCCCGGCGTTGTCCGGCACACGCACGAAGCGCACTTCTTGTCCCTGGGCGGCGGTCGAGCTGGGCAGCGACGCGAGCAGCAACAGTGCTCCGAGCATTGCGCACCGGGCCCGAGAAACCCTGCCGAGATACATCCGGATCGACCTTCGGCGAGCGCCGTCAGTCTGGCGTCGAATCATCGCGGAGACGCCGGCCGTCCTCGTCGTATTCCACCACTGGCAGAGGCGGCGTGGCAAGCGCCTCGCCGTAGTCCTCGAGCAGGTCCTTCACGAAGGCCCACGCGAGCACGTATAAGGCGAGCAGCACCGGCAGCGCCATCACGATGGAGGACGCCTGGAGTACCTCGAGGCCGCCGATGCTGAGCATCATCATGGCGGTTAAACCGAGGATGATCGCCCACAGGACACGATTCCAGCGCGCCGGCTCCTCGTCGGCGTGAAGCTCACGCGTCGAAACCGAGGCGAGGATGTACGCCGAGGAGTCGATGGTGGTCGCCATGAAGATGAACAGCACTACCACGATGGTCGGCAGCACCACGCCGCTCATCGGCAGCGACGCCAGGATCGCGGCGCCCGTTCTCGCCGGGCCCACCTCGGTGAGGAGCCGGCTGACGTCGAGAGCGCCAGTGACCTGCAGATGGAGCGAGTAGCCGCCGAAGACGGCGAAGTAGGCCCAGCAGCCGACCGAGCCCCAGAAGCACATTGCAAAAACGACCTCGCGGAACGTGCGGCCTCGGGAGATGCGGGCGACGAACAGCCCCATCATCGGCGCGTACGCCACCCACCATGCCCAATAGAAGACCGTCCAGGTTTGTGGGAACCTTTCCTCGGCGATGGGGTCGGTCCATAGGCTCATACGAAAAAAGTTGTCCAGCATCAGGCTCATGCTGTTGCTGAACATGTTGAGGATGAACACCGTGGGGCCAACCACCAGCACGAAGGCGACCAGGAGGAGCGCCAGGTAGGTGTTGATGTTGCTGAGCCGCGCGATTCCACGCTCGAGACCGAGGTAAACGCTGGTGCCGAATATGAGCGTCCAGATGAACAAGATCACCAGGTTCAGTCCGATGCCTTGCGATATACCGAGGATCTCGGCCGAGATCGCCGCGATCAGAGGCGTACCCAGACCCAGTGACGTCCCCACGCCGCCGATAATTCCGAACATCACGGCGACGTCCATAGCGATCCCTAACGGGCCGGTGGTGTGCCGCCCGAGCACGCTCTTCGAGGCCATGCTGAAGGTCAGCCGGGGCTGGCGCCGCACGTAGTACGAGTAACCGATGATGATAGCCGGGACGGCCCAGAAGGCCCAGGCGCTGAGCCCCCAGTGAAAGTTGCCGTACATGGCGGCCCACTCGTAGGAAAGGGCGGAGCCGCTCTCGAGCGCGAAGGGAGGCGTCTGCAGATAGTAAATGGGCTCGAGCAGGGCCCAGTAGGTGAGGCTGGAACCGATACCGCCACAGAAGAGCATCGCGATCCAGGTGAAGGTGGAGAACTCGGGCTCGTCATCAGGTCGACCGAGCTTCACGCCGGCGAAACGGCCGAACGTTAGCCAGGCGAGCAATCCGAAGCACGCGATGCCGGAGAACAGGTAGAGCCAGCCGAAGTTGTAGCTCACCCAGTTTCGCGCCTGGTTGACCACCACCCCGCCGGCCTCGGGCCACATCATGGCGGTAGTGCACATCGTCAGGATGACGATCAACGCCGGCCAGAAGACTCGGGGCTCGATCTGTCTGTCCATCCGGCCCTCGATCTCCTTGGTGTCGGTCCGCCGCATGCGCGTGCTACTCAGGGCCGCGGCGAGTTCCGCTGCAGTATCACAACCGTCGGCCGCTGGCCTTGTCTGGCCGGCCACGCGCCGTGGAACCGACGGATTTATTTCGTCCGTCAGACGCACACTGTAACTTAACCGGGGAGCAGCATCGTCGAGCCTCAGCGCCCTCGGACACTCTGGTCTTGCCTAAGCCCAAGTCAGTTCTCTTCCTGTGCCTCGCCGTCGTGGTGGCTGCCGGCCCGGCGCCGGAGTCCCTGAGCCAGTCCAGCGCTGCTTCGGCAGAACGCCAACGCCAGAGCCAAACCGAGCGCCAACGACAGCAGCCGGTTGGGCGGCGGGCGATTCCCGTACGCATGGTCACTCCGGGCACGCGCATCGCCCTGCGGAGCGTGCCGCTGGCGGGGAACGGAGGCGGACCACGCGCGCCGCTCATGGTGCCGACCCAGTTACCGAGAAGGCAGATTCCGGTGCGGATGGTCACGCCGGGGGAGCTGAACGCGCCCGTTCGTGTCACCAGCGCTCCGGTCATGGACCCGGCTGGCGTGCGGGCGCCGACACCCACCGGTGCCGTTGTACCGACACCGCCGTTCGAAGCGACCGACGGTGCCGCCGCTCCAACACCCACCGCTCTCGAGACGGCGTTCGGAGCTGCCCGACCGCGATCTGCGCGGGCGCCGGGTCGGGCACCAGACGTGGCGGTCACGCGTACCAGCGAAGCTCCGGTGATGGACGGGATCGTCGACGACGCTAGCTGGGCCCTTGCCGATGTCGCCAGCGACTTCCTTCAGCGCGAGCCGCAAGAAGGGCAGCCAGCCTCGGAACGCACGGAGGTCCATGTTCTATACGACGACGAGAACCTCTATGTCGGCGTGATTGCGTACGACAGCAACCCGAGCGCCGTGCTCGCCACCGAGATGCGACGCGACGCGCTGGGCTCACGATTCGGCGGATCCGACGACACCTTCAGCATCTTGCTGGACACCTTCCACGATGGTCGCAGCGCCTTCCTGTTCACCGTGAACGCACTCGGCACCCGCTACGACGCCACCATTCGCAACGAGCGCGAGATCAACTCCGACTGGGACGAGGCCTGGGAGGCGGCCGCACAGGTCACCTCCCGTGGCTGGGAGGCCGAGCTGGTCATCCCGCTGGGGATCCTGCGCTTCTCGTCCGGCATGGCCGACTGGGGCGTCGACTTCGAGCGTCAGATCCGCCACAAGAACGAGCAGGTGGCCTGGAGCAACTATCGACGTGATTTTCGATTCATCGCCGTATCGCAAGCCGGCGACCTGCGCGGCTTCGAGAACCTGTCGGTGACCCAGCGCTTCCGGGTCCGGCCCTACTTTCTGGGCGGCACTACCTCACTATTCGACGACCCCGGTCGCACCAACGACGTTACCGACCAGCTCGGCATCGACGACTTCAAGATCCAGATCACGTCGAACCTGACCGCCGACCTCACCTACAACACCGATTTCGCGCAGGTCGAAGTCGATCAGCAACGCGTCAACCTGACGCGCTTCTCGCTCTTTTTCCCCGAGAAGCGCGACTTCTTCCTCGAAGGGGCCAACAACTTCAGCTTCGGCCAGCAACGCGGCGGTGGCTTCGGCGGCTTCGGAGCTCCAACGTTGCGTCTCTTCCACTCGCGCAACATCGGCCTGTCGGACTCAGGCGAGCCAACGCCTATCGACTTCGGCGCCAAGATGACGGGCAAGGTGGGCAGCGGCAACATCGGCTTCCTCAACGTCCGAACGGGCGACTCCGAGTTCGGTGAAGGGCGCAACTATGCGGTGCTGCGCTGGCGTCAGGACGTGCTGGCCCGATCGAGCGTCGGCGCGCTCATAACCAACGTCGAAGGGCCGGACGGAGCGACCAACACGGTTATCGGAGCCGACGCCAGCTTCACTTTCTTCGACAACCTCAACGTCTCGGCCTTCGGGGCGCGTGCCACCGACGATGACCTCGAGGAAGGCAAGTTCGCCGGCCAGTTCCGTGTTGGCTGGAACAGCGACCTGTGGGGCGCCAGCGTCGACGTCCTGCGGATCGATCCCGACTTCCAGAGCGATCTGGGCTTCGTCCTGCGGGAGGACATCGTCCGCCGCGCCTACCAGACCTCATGGAACCCGCGGCCGGGCATTGCATGGATGCGACGGGTGAGCATCGATGCCAGCCTCTCGACCTTTCACGACACCGGTGGGACGCTGGTCAGCCGCCGGGAGGAAGTCTTTGCGTTCCTCGAGCTCGAGTCGGGAGACTCGATTGGCGGCGGCTACGCTCGGGACTTCGAGCGGCTCGACGTCCCCTTCGAGATCCACCCCGACGTGACGATCCCGCCCGGCGAGTACAGCTTCGACAGCTTGGATGTGTTCCTGTTCACCTTCGGTGGCCGCAGGGTCAGCGCCAGCCTCAGCACCAACATCGGAGAGTTCTTCGATGGAAACATACTGACGCTGTCGCCACGGCTGACGTTTCGGCTCAGTGAGAAGCTCCGCGTCGCTCCAACCTTCCGCTACAACAAGATCGATCTTCCGGGGGGGAGCTTCACGAGCAACGTGCTCAACGTGCGCGCCAACTACAGCTTTTCGGACCGCTGGCTCACCGATGCGCTGGTTCAGCACAGCAACGTTTCGAACGACGTCTCGATCTTCGCGCGCCTGCGCTACATCTACCGCATCGGCGACGACATCTATCTCGTCTACCGTCAGGCGGGCGAGTACGACGGCCTTCGCTTCGGTCGCCACGACCGCTCGCTGACGTTGAAGATCACGCGCTCGTTCAACTGGTAGGTCTCGGCCGGCGACCCAGCGTCGCGTATTGGAGCAAACGCTCGAGCACAGCGAGGGCTCAGAAGCCTCCGGCGCGGAAGACTTTCTCGCCGTCAAGCAGCGTGAGCAACACCCGCACATCCTCGATCTGCGTCTTCGGGATGGCGAACAGATCGCGATCGAGCACCACCAGGTCTGCCTGCTTGCCGACCATGATCGAACCGGTGATGTCGGCCTGGTGCAGCAGGAACGCGGCGTCCAGCGTCAGCATGCGGATCGCGTCTCCGAGCCTGCCGACCGGTTCGGTGAAACGCGTCAGCGCGAGCTGGATGGTGCCCAGCGGCGACAGCGGGCCGGCGTCCCAATCGCTGCTCAGAACGGTCTTGGCTCCGGCGTCCAGCAGCGATTGCACCGGCAGCAGCGCTTCGGACGCGTCATCGCCGACCAAGCGGCTCAGGTAGCGCGCGTAGGCACGGTTGACGGCGTCGGGGGGCATCTGCAGGTCGGCGATCACACCGAGCTCGAGGAACCGCCCCCGGTCCTCTTCGTCCACCAAATAGAGGTGGGTGACGCGATGCCGCCGATCCGCAGCACCATTGTCCGCCCGCGCAGCCTCCACTGCGTCAAGCGCCAGCCGCACGCCGCGATCGCCGGTGGCGTGGAAGTGCATTTGAAACCCGATCTCGTCGAGCACCCGGACATACTCCTGCAGCACAGCCTGCTCGAAGTAGACGAACCCGGAAGGCGACGGGCTCGGGGGAGACGCTTTCTCGAGGTAGGGATCCAGCAGCGCCGAGGTTCCGAGGTCGAGGATGCCGTCGATGTAGATCTTCGCCTGATTGAATCGCAGCAGGCTCCCGGACTCGTTGGCATACAGGCGCTCGAGGTCGGCGATCTGAGCATCGAACGGGCGGTCCGGAAACACATACAGCGCGTTGCTGGCGCGGACCGTGAGCTCGCCGCGACGCTGGGCGCGCTCCCACACCTCGTGGTGGCCGCGCGTCCAGTAGCCGCCGGCATCGCTGACCGAGGTAATCCCGTGCATGTTGAGCTCGGCGAGGCTGCCGATCAGCCCTTGATACGTCTCTTCGAGGTTTTGTTCGGTCGGTGGCCAGGCTGCGTCGCGCAGCCTCTGCTGGGCGTTCTCGAACACGATTCCGGTCAGACGCCCGCTTACTGCGTCGCGATCCAGGATTCCGCCTGGCGGGTCGGGACTAGCGCGACGATATCCAGCGGCTTCCATGGCCATTGTGTTGGCCCACGCGCCATGCCCCAGGTCGTCGAGAATCAGCGCCGGCCGATCCGGCACGGCGCGATCCAGCACGTCGACCGGTAGCTCGTCTCCTTCCAGCAGCGCCGCCACAAAGACCCCCGCCCCGACTACCCAGTCGCGGCGCTGTTGGCGGTTGGCGCAGGTGCGAGCCGATTGCTCGTAGGCCGCTAGCGGACGACGCCAAGGGAAAAGACAGAGGCGCTCGTTGACGCCCGCCTCGACCACGTGGACGTGCGGATCATGGAAGCCGGGAAGTACCATCCGACCGTCCAGGTCGATCCGCTCGGTCATGCTGCTGCCCAGGCCGAGCACCTCGGCATCGTCGCCGATAGCAACGATCTTGCCGGCCTCGATGGCGACCGCCTCAGCCCACGGGCGTGCCGGATCGACCGTGTAGATTCGGCCGCCATGAAGGATCGTCTCGGGCGCACCACGCACCGGCGCTGTCGCCGGCCCGGCCGCGGCGCCCAGGACCAGGAGCGCCGACGCGAGACCTAGCGGCTCCGTCAGAGGCGTGCGGTCGGCTCGCTTCGATTCCACCGGGTCACTCTACTCGACCAAGACGCGCGTCTCCGGCGCCCGATAGACGATCTCTCCGTTGACTAGCGTCAACTCGCAGCGCATCTCCTTGATCTCGTCGGTCGGCACCGAGTAGAGGTCACGATCCCATACGGCGATGTCGGCGTACTTGCCGACCTCGAGGGTGCCGATGCGGTCCTCCATGAACAGCTGCCGTGCGTTCCAGGCGGTGTAGGAGCGCAGCGCCGTGCGGATGTCGACGGACTCTTCGGTACCGAAGGGATTCGCGCCGTGGGTACCCATCAATGTCTCGCGAGCCACGGAAGCCCAGAGGCCATACCGCGCCGCGAACGGGGTGACATCGTAGTCGGACCCGCTGCCCCAGCGGATACCGCGAACGAGATAGGTTTTGAGGCCCAGCAACCGTTGATTCCGCTGCGGGCCGAAGTTGCCGGCATAGGTGTCGCCGATCCACCAGGTAAAGCCGGGCTGAACCTCCGGGTACACGGCATCGTAGTCGGCCTGCAGGCGGGCGATCTTGTCCAACGCCGCGTCGGTCGGGATGTTGGAGTGGATGATGCTGTGCCGCAGCCCGTATGCCGGACTCCGCTCGAGCGCATCGGCAAAAGCATCCACCACAACATCGATGGTGCGGTCACCGATGGCGTGCACGCCCAGGTGCAGGCCAGCCTCGTGCACGGCGATGATCTGCTCGCGAAGCACCTCGGGAGTGGCTCGCGGCACGCCGTAGTTGCCGTGATCGACCTCGGTGAGGTTCCTGTTCCACTCCTCGTGCAGCCACGCGGTGCGTGCGCCGCCGCTACCGTCGGCGTACAGCTTGATGCCTCCCGAGACCAGCATGTCGTCGCCGGTGGAGATCCATGGCTTGGTAAACGGGCCGACCTGCTCGATGAGCCGGTGCGTATCCTCGACGCTTCGCCCAACGCGCCACAGCACGAATACCCGGGCGGTGAGACTCCCCGAAGCCAGCGCCGCCTGGTAGGCGTGCCAGGTGCGCAAGCCGATCTCCGGGTCCTTGATCGCCGTCATTCCCTCCTTGTGCAGCTCGGGAACGTAACGCTCGATGGCCTCGCGCAGGCGATCATCGTCGCGGGTCGGAATGTGGCGTCGCACCAGCGACGTCGCGGTGTCCTTGAACACGCCCGTCGGCGTGCCATCGGGCTGGCGGTCGATCACACCTCCAGGCGGGTCCGGCGTGTCGCGCGTGACACCGGCCAGATCGAGCGCCAGGGAGTTGCCGACGCTGTAGTGCGCCGTCGTGTGCGTCAGCCAGACCGGGTTGTCGGGCGACACCGCATCCAGATCATTGGCATAGATATAGCGCCGTTCCTCGAGCTTTCCCTCGTCCCATCCACCGCCGGTGATCCACTCGCCGGGATCGCGCTCGGCGACCGCGGCGCGAACCGCCTCCACGACGTCGGTGATCGACTCGACCGCCGGGTACGACACGTCGAGCGTGAAGAGCGCTCCGGCGGCGCCGACCGCGAAATGGTTGTGAGTATCGATGAGCCCGGGGGTTGCGGTCAGGCCGCCAAGATCAATTCGACGCGTGGCGTCTCCCGCGAGCGCTTCGATCTGGTGCGTCGATCCCAGCGCGACGATCTTGCCGTCACGAATCGCCAGCGCCTCGGTGATCGAGTCGTCTGTATCGACGGTGATCACCTTGCCGTTGACGACAATGGTGTCCGCCGGCAGCTGCAACGCCGGGGAGCACCCCGCGCACAGCGTGACGGCGGCGACCAACGCCCCGCCATGGAGCCTCATTGCCGGATGCCGTACAGAGCTCTCGTCCGCGCTTCGATGCTGTTGGCGAGGGCTTCTCCGAGGCGCCAGGCGTTGAGCGCCTCTGTGCCGCTGTAGTAGGTCAGGTATTTCCGCGCGAGCTGAGGCTCACCGGCCTCGAAGAGCTTCAGCGCGGTCTGCTCGACGCTCTCCTGGCGCTCGATCAATCGCGCCTCGAACGCCTCGAGCGCCTCCGTGACCTCCGGCAGGAACTTCTCCTGATGCTCCTCGGTCAAGTAGAGCAGACGTTTGTAGGTACGCAATGCGAAGCGCGTCGACTCGATGCCACGCTTGTCCTCCGACATGAAACCCGTGGCCTCGCCGCTGCTCAGGTAACGGTGCCGTCGAAGCTCCGGGGGCACCTCGGTGGTGCCGACATAGAACGGGATGAACGGCGCCATCGACGACGTCGTTGCGGCGACCCAGAGCACGCCGAGCTCCGGGTGCCTGCCCTGACGTAGGTGAGCCACCTGTCCGTAACCGGCCGAGTCGCCGGTCAGCTCGGTGGTACGGACCGCGGCGATCATGTCCGTCAGGCCGACTTTGCCGGCTAGCTTCCGCAGTCGCTCCTCGATCATCGCCACGGCCGGATGCCGCATTTGACCGTCGCCGTAGATCTTGTTGACGTTGAACGGTTCGCCGGAGTCCGGGTGGTACCAGCCCTGCTCGACGGCGAACGACACCAGGTTGGGCGAGCCCATGTGGTCGGCACTCGCCTCGAAGTCCACCGGGATGTCGCCGATATAGCCGGGGCGCGAGACGCGTACGTCGTCCGGACCGAGCCGCTCCGCTGCCCACAGTCCCTTGCCGCCGGCGAAGTTGATGAACACCCAGCCCTCGTCGGCGTCGGCGAACAGGTGCGAGTTGCCGCCGTAGCTCGTGTAGCCGTACTCGTCGATCAGGCCACCGATGATCTCGACCGCGTCGCGCGCCGTTCGCGTGCGCTGCATGGCAATACGCGCCAGATCGCTGTAGTTCGGACCGCCCAGCTGCGGATTGGGGGTCATGTCCACCAGCTCACGCCGCGACGGTGACCAAACGTCGCGCGCCGCCACCCCGTACTCGTTGAGCCCACCGTTCGTCAGCGGCTCCGGATAGCCGGCGTACTCGGAGTAGTTCATCGTGATGTACTTCGCGGTGCGCGCCGCCTGCGGGATCTGCGACATGCTGGCCGGCAACCTCGCGTCTTCCGTTCCACCCACCCAGATCATGGTGCCCGGCGCATGGGTGCGCGCTGGCACGATCTCGAGCCAATGACTCGAGGGCTCGTCGCCGTAGCCGCCGAGGAACACGCTGCCGTCGATCGTGAGGTTCTTGCCCACGTACACGCAGTAACTCGCCCAGGCCGGGTTGGCCGAGGCCACCAGGGCGACCAGAACCATCGCGAGAAGCCGCTTGGCCTTGTCTGGCGCGCTCTGCTTGCCCGCACCTGCGGTATGCACCATGGGACGTTGCAGATTCGTCATCGCGACCACCTCTCCCTCAAGGGTTGCAGCTCCTCTTGCGTTCCGACTTCGTCGCGTTTGCCGACTATCCGTCCAGACGCCAGGACGGTAGTCAACGCCGCGCCTCGATGGCGCGCAATAGGTCATCGTAGTGCCGGTTCGCCTCGACGACGCGCTGCCGTATCAGCGGACGCTGACGCTCCCATAGACTCTCGAGGTCATCGCCCATCTCCCAGAACTCCAGCTCGTGAACTAAAACGATCGGTGTCTCCACGAGCCGGCTCAATCGGGCTCGCATCGCCTCAATGAGCGCCGGCGCACGCTCGGCGCTCCAGGAACCAGGACCATCAACCTCAACATAGACGGGCGACGAGTGGGCGATAGCCTGTGCCTTGCCATAGGCGCGTACCGCCAGCCAGGCCCCGGTACTCGCCGTCAGCTGGTGGCGCAGCGTCAGTGTGCCTTCGGAGTCGGACATCGACACGCTCGCTACAACATCGCCGTGTGCTACGAGCTCCAGCCGATCGAGCTCATCGATATCGGGGTTGATGCGGGCGGTCGCCTCGACGTTCAGCACATCACCGCGCGCCGCGCTCAACGCTGAGCCCATGCCCTGCCCGTTGATCTGGAACGTCAGCATCGGGCCGTTGGTCACGAAGGTGTTGCCATTTTCCAACGCGCCGTACCAGGCCTGAGGAGTGAACTCACCTTTAACGTGGGCGTAGCTGCGCACCGCGCCGGCCTGGTCGTAGTAGGGGAAGTCGGATCCTGCCACCGGGGTGAGCTGGTAGCCGAGGTTGAGAAACTCGTACCACAGCTCGGTATACAGCGATCCGCCTTGGAGAATCTCTACGAAGTCAACAAGGCCGAAGGGCACGTCGAGCGCCAACCCCCAGGAGCCGTTGAACTCTTCCTGTCCTACGTGCGCGTAGCCGCTCACTCCACCTTGCTGGGCGTAATCCTCGAAGACCTCGTGGTAGAGGAAGTACTGCTCGGGCCGGTGCAAAGGCTCGAGGATATTGAGCGATATGGTGTGACCTCGTTGCGCCGTGCGCGGTCCCTCGATGCCGGGGACCACGACGTGGTCACCGACAAGGTGTTGCCCGTCGATTCCCCAGGCATATTGCGCGAAGTGAACTGCGGCCGGATTGTTCATCTCCAATGTGTTGGAGACGTGCACGTCTTCGGCGCGGAGGTAGGCGCTGAGGCGGTCGTCGCCCGACTTGTCGGGACGTGCGACGTGGATGTGAACATCGCCCGAATACCACTTCCTGGCTGGCATATCGTCCCAGCGTGGAATCACGACTTCGAGCTCGCGCTCGCGCCCGACCTCGACCTTGAGCTGTCGCTCGACAATCCGATACTCGGGCCCCTTGGATGCGACGAGGTGATAGGTGCCCGCAGGAACCTCGGCGCGGTACCTGCCGTCGGCGTAGAAGACGTGACGGTTGTCGGCCGGCCAAGGCTGCGGGAACCCGAACGTGCGGCCGCGCAGGAAGATCTGCCTGACCTCGTCGTCATAGAAGTTGACGATCAGAGCATCGTCGCTGGGCAGCGGCATACGACCAGTGGCGTCGTACAACCCGAGCCGCACCGGCGTGGGCTCGCCGCTCGCTCCGTCGATAAGGCTTAGCTCGACGTGCCCGAATCCGGCAGGCGCCGTTGTTCGGTGTGAGCGCTGCAAAGCCACGGAGCACACGCTGAGGGTGTTCGGCTCGTCGGTCTGGCGCCGGCGGTTGGCACCGATCGCCGACAGAGCGATATCCGTCCCTCCCATGCCGCGGTTGGCGAAGCGGGCGCGCTCGAGCGTGATGACCTCGCGACGCCAGCGACCTGCGGCGCGCCCCGGCCGCGCGATCTCGCTGACCGCCTCACTCCGTCCACTACGATCGTAAGAAAGCCTGATGGTACCGGTGGCCTCGCCGTCGAGCTCCAGCTCGAGCTCCACCGTCTCATCGATGTCGAACGCGAACGCGTCATCGACATCGAGCGCGATGAAGCTGGCCTCGACACAACGGCGTCCGTCGATCTCGTGGACCGTAGGAAGCTCGCGGCGCGGAAAAGCGAACAGGCCGAGCGAGTCCGGATAGCCACCCGACAATGTGCGACCGATGTCCGGCATCGGCCAGTGAATCTCGACCAAACCTAGCGGGTTGGTATGCGCCAGCACCTGGCTCGCCGCCCAGGCCAGCAGCAGCGCGACTGCACCGGTCGCGCAGAGCGTGGAACGTAACCGTAAGAAGACCATCCTCGTCATCCCGTAGTGATAACAAGCCGCCGACGACCGCACCGGGGTTCGTCAGGGGGGCGATCCTGAGTCGGGGCTACGGTATCTTACCGGCGCCATGATCTACCGAAGCCCGTTTCCAGACGTCGAAATTCCGCACGATGTGTCGCTCACCGACTTCGTCCTCCGAGGTGCAGCCAGGTACGGCGACAAGCCGGCGCTGATCAACGGCGCGACCGACGAGGTCACCTCGTTCGCTGAGTTTGTCGCTGCCGTATCGACCGTCGCCGCCAGTCTTGCCGAGCGCGGGTTCGGCAAGGGCGACGTGTTCGCTTTCTATGCCGCCAACTCCCCTGAGTACGCCATCGCGTTCTTGGCGGTGGCGAAGCTCGGTGGCACCGTGACCACTGTGAACCCGTTGTACACCGAGGGCGAGCTCGAGCATCAGATCGAGGACTCCGGCGCCAGCTTCCTGATCACCAATCCCGATTTCTTCGACCGGGCACGCGCCGCAGCACGAGCGGGTGGCGTTACCCAGGTCTACGTCTTCGGCGAGGCCGAGGGCGCCACGCCGTTCGCCGACCTGATGGTCTCCGAGCAGACGTCTTCGGCAACGGCGCGTGCAGTACCGGCAGCCGAGATCGACCCGCGCACTGATCTGGTGGTGCTCCCTTACTCCAGCGGCACCACCGGCCTTCCCAAAGGGGTGATGCTGACCCATTACAACCTGATAGCGAACCTGCAGCAGATCGCCGGGGTCGCGCCGGGAAGCGGCTACGCCTTGACCGAAGACGACACGCTTATCGGCGTGCTGCCGTTCTTCCACATTTACGGCATGATCATGATGCTCTACTCGCTGATGCGCGGCTGCACGATGGTGACCATGTCGCGCTTCGACCTGGAGCGGTTCCTGCGCACGTTGGAGCACTACAAGGTCACCTATGCCCACGTGGTGCCGCCGATCGTGCTGTTGATGTCGAAACACCCGACGGTCGACGAGTATTCGCTTGCGCACTTGCGTCAAGTGATTTGCGGCGCTGCGCCGCTCGGCGAGGACGTGGCCACGG
This sequence comes from Acidobacteriota bacterium, assembly GCA_965205505.1. Classification (GTDB taxonomy): domain Bacteria; phylum Acidobacteriota; class UBA890; order UBA890; family WLXD01; genus DASCOT01. The sequence continues at coordinate 354,872 of CBDBHB010000006.1, read as the reverse complement.
GTGTCGCCGAACGCCTCGGGGTACGCGTCAATCAGGCATGGGGAATGACCGAGCTCAGCCCCGTCGGGCACATGAACCCCGACCCACCCGAGATCATCGACACGTCGTCGGTCGGTCCGTGCGTTCCCAACGCCGAGTCCAAGATCATCGATGTCGACAGCGGTGCGATCCTGGGACCGAACGAACGTGGCGAGCTCTGCCAGCGTGGTCCGCATGTCATGGTCGGATATCTCAACGCCCCCGAGGCCACCGCGGACTGCATCGACGAGGAGGGCTGGCTGCACACCGGCGATATCGCCTATGCGAATGAGGCCGGCTACGTCTGGGTAGTGGATCGCGCCAAGGAGCTCATCAAGTACAAGGGCTTCCAGGTGGCGCCGGCTGAGCTCGAGGCGCTGATTCTGACCCACGCCTCGGTGGCCGACGTGGCGGTGATCGGCGTCCAAGACGAGGAGGCAGGCGAGCTTCCGAAAGCCTTCGTGGTTACCAAGGACGTCTCGCCCGAGGACGCCAACGACCAGCTAGCGGCCGATATCCAGGGCTTCGTCGCGGAACAGGTGGCGCCCTACAAGAAGATCCGCACCATCGAGTTCATCGCCGCAATTCCGAAGTCGGCGTCGGGAAAGATCCTTCGACGTGAGCTCGTGGAGCGCGAGCGCGCGGGGTGACCGGCCAGACAATCGCCGATCAGACGATCGCCGCGCAGGCGCGCGCCGAGAAGAGCAAGCTCAAGAAGGTCATGGGACCCCGCGACCTGGTGCTCTTCTACATCGCCTGCATCGTCACCATGCGCGTCGTGGCGCTATCGACCGAAAACGGTCCGAGCGTGCTGGTGCTCTGGGTGCTGGGATTCGTCCTCTTCTATGTTCCGCAGGCATTCACCACGGTCGAGCTCACCGCCCGGCACCCCGACGAAGGCGGCATCTACATCTGGGTACAACGCGCCTTCGGCGATTTCCATGGCTTCATCACGGCGTGGTTCTACTGGGCTACCAACCTCGTCTACTTTCCCGCCGTGCTGCTGTTCTCGGCCAGCAACGCCGCGTTCGTCATCCCGCGCTGGTCGTATCTGGCCGATCGTCCAGATTTTCTCGCCACGTACGCGGTCGTCGGGATCACCATCGTCGTCGTGGTCAACGTCCTCGGCCTCGACGTCGCCAAGCGCCTCCACAATGCGAGCGGCTACCTGAACATGTGGGTGCCCGGGCTGATCGTCGTGGGATTGGGCTTCCTCACATGGGTCAACTACGGCTCGGCAAACGAGATCTCGGTGCGCACCGTGACCCCCACCTTCGGAGGACTCTCCGACCTCATCCTGCTCGCGGCGGTCGCGTACGGGTTCACCGGCCTCGAGGCGGCATCGGTGATGAGCGAAGAGGTGCAGGATCCCAAGCGCAACGTGCCTCGGGCGCTCGCTACCGCCGGTGTGATGATGCTCGGTATGTTCATCCTGATCTCCTGGGCGATTCTGACAGTGCTCCCGGTGGATCAGGTCACGGGCCTGACCGGGCTGACCGACACGGCTCGAGTGGCGGGCACGAGGCTGGTCGGCTCCACGATGGGCGGCGTGCTGGGCTCGCTGGTTGCGCTCTGCCTGTGCATCGCGGCGATCGGCACGGTGAGCGCATGGATGGCGACCTGCGCGCGGTTGCCGTTCGTCGCCGGGCTCGACCGCTACCTGCCGGCCGCCTTCGGAACCCTGCACCCGAAGTACGCCACCCCGCACGTGTCGGTGATCACGCTCGGCATCGCCACAGCGGTATTGATCATCCTCGGTAGCATGGGAGGCACCGCGCAGCAGATCTATCGCATCTTCATCAGCCTCGAGATCGTCGTCTACTTCATCCCGTTCATGTACATGTTCGCGGCGCTGCTTGTCATGCAGCGGCACCCGGTAGCGGAAGGCGTGCAGCGTGCACCGTTCGCTCCCTACGGCGCCTACTTCGCCGGCGGTACGGGCTTCGTAGTAACCGCTGCGTCGCTGGTATTCGCGCTCATTCCGGGTGAGAGCGTTGCCGACCCGACGTTCTTCTACATCACCGTCTTCGGCATGCTGGCGCTGCTGACCCTACTCGGCGTGGGTCTCTATGCCAACGGCATGCGGCGCCGGCGGCGCATCGAGACGGTGCCCGATGCGGTCTAAGAATCGCGGCCGCTGCCCCGCCGCTTCCGGACAACCCCAGAAGATCGCTGCGCGGCGACTAAGCGCTTGCCATCACGCAGCGCGTGGGCAACATCGAACGAGCCCGGATGGCTGCCACGCATGCCGGTAAGCGCCGGCGGATAGTACTCAGCGCCGGCAACTGGCAGCGTCGCCCCCTCGGAGGCGTAGGCGCGCGCCTGAGTCCACGGGAACAGCAGTGACCCGCTAATCGCCACCCCGGCGCCGTCGATAAAGTCCCGGCGGCTTATCTTCCGCCCCATTCCTAACTCACGATCGCGACGCTTCATTTGAGGAACAGCTCCCAGATCAAATCGCTGGCCGAGATGTCGCTGGTGGTGTAGGCGCCACCTTCCCGCTGGACGGCGCCCGGCCAGGTATGGCCACCGCCTTCGACGCGGTACCACTCGGTGCTGGCCTCGCAGCCAGCCCACGAGAAGTGGACCACCTCATCGCCGACGGACCGCTCGATTGGCCCGCCCTCGCAGCCATTGTGATCTGCCCACCTCTGCATCGCTTCGGGCACCGATGGGTCGTTCCAGGGGTCGTCCGAGCCCTGGATGGGAACCACTGAGTCGGCGGTACCGTGGAAGTAGATGAACGGCCGCGGCGGCGCGGCGCCGCATTCCGCCTCGTTGTAGTACATGTACGTGACTGGCCCGTAGGCCTTGAACGGGCTGCGCGCCGAGCATGCCAGAGCCGAAACCATGTCGCCGCCGGCTGACATCCCGGTGGCGAAGAAATCGCCGGTGGTGTACTCGCTGCGCAGGAGGTCGACCAGCTCGAGGATGAAGTCGATGTCGAAATCCCTCTCCCGCAGATTCGCCTCCCATGCCCTGCTCCAGTAGCCAGCGAGCCGATGCGTCTCGTCGGGATAGGTCCTGTTGTTGGCGTTGGGCATCACGAGGATGACTCCATCTCGGTCCGCTTGCTCCATGAAGTCGCTGTAGGTGAACTGGGAGAGGGCGTTCGAGCCGGCGCCGTGGAAGCTGAAGACGACGTCGGCGAGCGTCCCTTCCTCGTAGCCAGCGGGCAGCCGGAGCAACCAGAGGCGCTCGGTGCCATCCGAAGCAGGAAGGGTGCGCTCCATGTAGGGGCCTTTGAGGTCGCCCCCGGGCCCGCTCAGCGGGCCCCCGGAGCCTCCGGAACCCTCGGAGCCTCCCGGCGCGCTCGGTGGGCCTCCGGAGCCCCCGGTAACGTCGTCGCTCGCCGGCTCGGCTGGCGTACCACAGGCCGCGAGGACGACGGCGGCAAGTAACAGAGACCCATAGCGGAATACGCTGCGGAGGCCCACTGCGCTCGTCGGCCTTGTGCGGGCTCGACCCGTCGTGAGGGCAACCGTGTCACGGATCCAGACCAGATCATCGAAACGCATCGGCTCACCTTATGCGAATTGAAATGAATCCAGGGAGTCTACTCCGATGGCTCTGGCGGGCCGATATGCTGGGTGGCCATGAGCCACGACGGGACAATGGACTACAACGACATCCTCGGCCTGTTGGAGCTGGTCTGGGGTGAGGGGTACATGTCGCCCGGCGGGCCGGTGGAGGTCGCGCTCCTCTTGGTGGGCATCGATCTGACGCGACTCGAGGTCCTCGACGTGGGCTGCGGCACCGGTGGCATCGACGTCGAGCTCGTTCGCAACCACGGCGCTGCCAGGGTTCTGGGCGTCGACGTCGACCCGGCCTTGATCGAACGCGCCATCGCCCGGGCCGAGCGCGAGCGCTTGACGCATCAGCTCGACTTTCGGACGGTGGAGCCAGGGCCCCTGTTGGTTGCTGACGAATCGATCGACGTCGTCTTCAGCAAGGACGCTGTCCTTCATATTCCCGACAAAGCACCATTCATCGACGATGTGTTCCGAGTGCTGCGACCCGGTGGGCGCTTCGTTGCCAGCGATTGGCTGCGTCGCGACGACGAGCCCCCGACGCCCGCCATGCGCCACTGGATCGAAAGCGAGGGACTCGGATTTTTTCCCGCCTCGCCCAAAGACTACGAGGAGGCGTTCGCGGCGAGCGGCTTCGGTACCGGATCACTGACTGACCGGAACCGCTGGTATCGTGAAGTCGCCCGCATCGAGCATGCCCGAATTGCGGCAGGCGGCGATCTGAACGAGCGCGTGCACGAGCTACTGGGTGATGAGAACGCGCGGCGAGAGATCGAGGTATGGCGCGCGATGACCGTGGTGCTGGATAGCGGCGAGCTACGCCCGACCCACCTGCGCGCGGTGAAACCCGAAGACTAGTGCTCCTGATCATAAGTACGGTGACGTTTGCAGGAGCGAGATGCGGGCGAGATCAAGGAAGGGTGAGGAAGGCGATGCCTTAGCCATCCTCGACGAGCCTTGACGCCGAGATCGCCCGCATATCGCTCCTGCCCTCCGGGTGGCCGCGGGACCGGCCACCTTGGGCGTCGCGGCGCCTCGACGATACACCCAGCATCGCCCTCGTCGCCGCTCCTACAATTCGCCCCGGTCGCGCGCCACAAACGTCACCGTACTTATGATCAGGAGCACTAGTGCCGTACTCATGATCAGTAGGACTAGCCTGCTATTCCAGCACGAGCTAGCGCCGCGTGCAGCAGGACATTGGCGCCGGCCTCGAGATCGTCAGGCTCGGCGTGCTCGGCTTCGTTGTGGCTGATCCCGCCCTCACAGGGCACGAAGATCATGCTCGTGGGTGCGACCCGGGAGACGTAAACCGCATCGTGTCCGGCACCGCTGACGATCTCCATCGCCGCGCAGCCGACGGTCTCGGCAGCTTGGCGCACCGCGGCGATACAACCGGAGTCGAACGCCACCGGAGCGGCGGACCAGATGTGGTCGATCGAATACTCCAGCCGAGCAGCGGCGGCCACTTCAGCGGCAGCCGCGCGGAGACCTGCATCCATCGCCTCGAGCTCGGCTTCCTCGGGATGTCGAATATCGACGGTGAACTTCACACTCGCCGGAACCGTGTTTCGCGACCCCCTGCCGGTGTGCAGCTCGCCGACCGTTGCCCGTCCCGACGGCGCCCGATCGGTTGCCAGCGCGTAGATCTTCGATAGCAGCGACGCGGCTCCGGCGAGCGCATCGCGACGCATCTCCATCGGGGTGGGCCCAGCGTGCGCCTGGTCACCGGTCAGCGCGACGTCGTACCAGCGCATGCCCTGCACGCCGGTGACGATGCCGACCGGGGTAGCAGCGCGCTCAAGAATCGGACCCTGCTCGATGTGCAGCTCGAAACACGCCCCCAGGGGGTGGTCGCCGACCGTCTCGTCGCCGCGGTAGCCGATCCGATCCAGCTCCTGGCCGATGGTCAACCCTTGGTGATCGGCGCGGCTCCAGGCATATTCGAGGTCGAACACGCCGGCGAACGCTCCCGATGAGATCATCGCTGGAGGAAAGCGGGCGCCTTCCTCGTTGGTCCAGTTGATCACCTCGAGCGCCGCCTCGGTCTGCACGCCGTCGTCGTTGAGCGTGCGTACTGCCTCCAGGCCAGCGAGCACGCCGTAGGCGCCGTCGTACTTTCCACCGGTTGGCTGGCTGTCGAGATGGCTGGCCATGGCCACCGGCGGCAGGGTGTCGTCGGCGCCTGGACGACGGGCGAACATGTTTCCCATCGCGTCCACGGTCAAGCTGCAGCCGGCATCTGCGCACCAGCGGGCAAACAAATCTCGCGCTTCTCGGTCGCCGTCCGTCAGCGCCTGACGGTCGACGCCGCCCTTCGGGGTGGCTCCGATCGACGCCATCTCCATCAGGCTCGACAGCAGGCGCCCACCGTCGACGCGCAGGTCGTCCGCCACGCTCAAGGCGACCCCGGACCCGATTGCAGCGGCAGCAGCGCCGAGATCGCCAGAACCGAGAACACGCGACTACGATCCGGCCCGCTGTTCGTGCGGACGCAACAGCATGCGCCCGATGATATGGCGCTGGATCTCGCTGGTCCCCTCCCAGATCCGCTCGACGCGAGCGTCGCGCCACATGCGCTCCAGCGGCAGCTCCGACACCAAACCCATGCCGCCGAAGATCTGCAACGCCTCGTCGGTCACACGCCCGAGCATCTCGCTGGTGTAGAGCTTTGCCATGGCGGCGTCCTGCTCGGTCATCGTTCCCTGGTCGTGCTTCCAAGCGGCTCGAAACGTCAGCAGCTCGGCCGCCTCGAGCTCGGTGGCCATGTCGGCGAGCTTGAACGACACGCCCTGGAAGCGGCCAATGGATTGGCCGAACTGCTTGCGCGTGGCGGCCCACTCGGTGGCTATCTCCAGAGCACGCCGTGCTTTGCCAATGGAGTTCGCCGAGGTGCCGATGCGCGCCGCCGACAGCCAGGTATTGGCCAGATCGAATCCCTTGCCCTCCTCACCGAGCACCTTCGAGGCCGGAACGCGGCAGTCGTCGAAGAAGAGCTCGCAGTGGTGGAAACCGCGAAGCCCTACGGCCTGGGAGCCGCGGTGCCAGGTGAACCCCGGGGTGCCCTTGTCGACCAAGAACGTCGTAATGCGGGCCTTCGGGCCGCGCGGCGTCTCGTCGACCCCGGTGGAGACGAACAGGATGATGAAGTCGGCCACGTCGGCATAGGACGCGAAGTGCTTGGAGCCGTTGATCACCCAGTCATCGCCGTCCTGGACGGCACGCGTGGTGATACCGCGAACATCGGAGCCGGCGTCGGGCTCGCTCATCGAGACGCAGTCGAAGCGCTCGCCGCGAATGCACGGCATGAGGTATTCCTCGATCTGCTCGGGCGTGCCGCCCTGTAGGATGTTGCTTGGTCGGTAGACTTCCCAGTGCAGCGCCAGGTTGGTGCGACCGAGCTCCCGCTCCAGGAGCATGTGGGTCACGGTATCGAGTCCACCGCCGCCCAACTCCTCGGGCATGTTGGCGGCCCAAAGCCCGGCGTCCATCGCCGCCTTTCGTATTTGCTGGCGCAGCTCGTCCGATAGCTCGCAGGTGCGTTCGACTTCCTCCTCGTGCGGAACGAGCTCTTTTTCGACGAAGGCGCGGACGGTCTCGACGACCATCTCCTGCTCATCGGATAGCTGGAATTCCATGGCGTCACGCTTCCTTCAGCCTTTGATGGACGTTGTCCGTCATCCTCTCGCGCGCACGGGGGGAGATTCCACGGTGCGCGGATGGTACCGGCCCCCCACCGCCGACGCGAACCGTGCGAGTATACGGAGCGCCTAGAGCCAGAATTCCCGGGAGGCGCATGGCGCTTCCAGATCGAGCTCCGATCCGATCGCGAGCAAATGATGAGCGACACATCTTTCAGAACACGACACCCGGGCGGCAACACGCCGGCCCTCGACGACTGGGGTATCAGCTCCGAGCACGGCGCTCTGCGCGACGTGCTGCTGGGGCCGCCGGACAGCTTCTACTGGATGGCGGACAACGCTCAGTTCAGCTCGATCTCGCGCGCCACGCTGGAGTCAGGCGAGAAATTCGACCACGAGCTGGCGACGCGGCAGCACGTCGAGATGGTGGATGCGTATCGATCCGCGGGAGTGACCGTGCACCTGCTCGAGGTCGACGAGTCCACCCCGTACCAGGTATACGCGCGCGACTCCAGCTTCATGACGCCCTACGGCGCCGTCGTCTGCCAGCTCGCCAACCCGCGAAGGCGCGGTGAGTACGCCTCGGTCCTGCGGTTCTATGCCAGCGCTGGGATCCCGCTCTACGACCTGGTGTCGGCGGGCAATTTCGAGGGCGGCGACTTCAACATCATCGGCCCCGACTGCGTGCTCATCGGCTATACCGGATTTCGCTGCGAGGAGGTCGCCGCAAAACAGATCGGCGGCTGGATGGAGGCCGAGGGCTGGGAGGTTCGCTACGCCCCGATCGACCCGTTCTACGTGCACATCGACCTGATGGTCTGCATGCTCGCCGAGAAGGCCTGCGCCGTGTGCCTGGAGACCACCGAACCGTCGATCGTCAACTGGCTCGAGGCCAAGGGCATCGAGATCGTGCCGGTGAGCTTTCAGGACACCATGACGCTCGGCTGCAACGTCATGTCGCTGGGCAACGATCGCATCCTCTCTACCGCCGAAAGCACCGACCTGAACGCGCGCCTGCGCGCCATGGGATTCGAGGTCTACGACCCCGACGTGTCGATGTTCGCCAAGGGCGGTGGTGGCGTGCACTGCATGGCGCAGCCGTTGCGGCGCGATCCTGTCTGAGCGGAGAGCGCCTGCCGAAACGACGCCCGGCAACTATCGCGGCGCCGACCTACGTCAACTGACTTCGATTCTCCACACCGTCGGCCAGCCTCTTATGATCAAGTCGAGCCGCGGAACGGGGGGAGGCATTGGCCAGTAACCGAATGAAAGAACCGCAATATCTGCCGCCGGCGCTGCGAACGCTGGTGGGCGATGTCCAGGCGATCCTCGGCGAGGTCGTGGCCGTGGCCGAGGGCGCCGAGCTCTACGAGATCATCGAGCGGGTGCGGCGCGACATGGTCGCGTTCCGCGAAGCTTCGAGTCGACGCGGGCGTGCCGGTGCGCTCGCGCGCGGCAGGCGACGGCTTGTCGCCCTCCCGGTAAAACGCCAGCTGCTGGTGGCTCGCGCCTACACCCTTTACCTGGAGCTGGTGAACGTGTGCGAGAACGCCTTCCGGACCCATCGGCTGCGCGAACGCCGCCGCGCGCCGTCGGAGGCGCGGGCGTGCATGACCTTCGTGCTGACGGCGCATCCCACCGAGTCGCGCTCGCCGGAGAACATCCGGCTGCTGCGCCGCGTCCAGGATCTGCTGGTGGAATCGCTGGAGGCGGGTCGACCCATCGACCGATCGCAGCTCGGCAACCTTCTCCAGCTCGCCTGGCGCGTCGGCACGCACCCGCCGCACAAGCCGACGGTCGAGGACGAGGCGGCGCACCTGTACTCGCTACTCACCGACCCGATCCTCGACGAGATCGTCGCGCTCAACGCCTCGGGCCACCGGTTGCTGCTGCGCACCTGGGTCGGGGGCGACAAGGACGGGCATCCGGGCGTGGGAGCAGCCCAGAGCCGGGCGTCGCTGCAGCTCGCTCGGCAGCGATTTCTCGAGTTCGTGGAGACCGGCCTGATGGCGGCGGTTCGCGAGGACGCCGCGTTGCTCGGCAGCCTGCCGGTCGATCGGGCGCAGGCGGGCCTCGAAGAGGCGCTCGCAGCGGTCCGCAGGGTGAGGGCCGGCGACGGCGGCCGCATCCTGAAGCTCCAGCGAAGCGTCCAGCGCTTCCAGTCGGCCTACCGGCGCCGTCTGTCGGCCGAGCAGCCGCAGGTGACGAGCCTGGCCACGCTGCTCGACGTCTTCCCCGCGCTCGTCGTGCCGCTGGAGCTGCGCGAGGAGCGCGGCCGGTTCGAGCGCGGCACCCCGATCGCCGCCATGCTGCGCACTCTGGGTCGAATCGCCGACGGCGGGCAGGTCGACTGGTACGCGCGCGGCTGCGTGGTGAGCATGACGTCCGAGGGATCTGACCTGATTCAGGCGCAGCGCCTCGTGACGCGGATGCTTGGCCGGCCGCTCATCCCGGTGATCCCGCTCTTCGAGTTGCCCGAGGTGATCGCGCGGGCTCGCGGGATTCTCAGCGATGCCTGGACGGATCGCGAGTTCCGCTCCTGCGCACGTCGGCGGGGCCAGGTCGAGGTGATGCTTGGCTACTCCGACACGGCCAAGCGCATGGGCATGCTGGCCAGCCGAGTCGGGGTCCATCGAGCAATGCGCGAGCTGGGGGCCTGGGCCGAGCGGCAGGACGTGCGGATGGTTTTCTTCCATGGCTCCGGCGGCAGCGTCGGGCGGGGCGGGGGCACGATCGACGACCTGGCGGCGACCTGGCCGCCCGCCGCGCTTTCGCTGTACAAGCACACGCTCCAGGGGGAGATGATCGAGCGCACCCTGGCGACACCGGAAATTCTCCGCAGTCTCGTGCACAAGGTGGCTTCGATCCAGACCGACCCGCCCGCCTATCGCGGCGTCGGCAAGCTCGCCGCCGAGCTGGCGGAAAGCTCGGAGCGCGTCTTCGCCGAGCTCGTCGGCTCCGAGACGTTCCACGACCTGCTCCGCGACGCGACGCCCTACGCGCGGCTCCAAGCGCTGACGATCGGCTCACGTCCCACGCGGCGCGCAGGCGCCGCCGAGAAGGCGGGTCTCGAGAAGCTGCGCGCCATTCCGTGGGTGCTGTGCTGGACTCAGACGCGGCTTCTGCTCCACGCCTGGCTCGGAATCGGCGAAGCGTGGAGCCGGCTGGCCGAATCGCGCGACGCCGTCAAGCGCCTGACCTCGGCGCGGCGCCGCGACCCGCTGCTGCGCAGCTACCTGCGCCTGCTGTCGTTCACCCTCGCCAAGACCGAGCCCGAGCTCTGGCTCGCCTATCGCCGGGCGCTGGCGCCGCGGGCGGTACGCAAGCTGGCGCGCAAGCTCGATGGCAGCTATGCCGCCGCCGTCGAGCTCGCCTGCTCAGCCACCTCCGAAGGCACCCTGCTGCCCGATCGACCTTGGCTCGAGGAATCGATCCACTACCGGGCGCCGATGATCCACCCGCTCAACTTGCTGCAGATCGAGCTGCTCTCGAAGCCGCGCTGGAGCCGCGCTGAGCAAAGCCTCTTCCGCGAAACCGTCACCGGCATCGCGGCCGGAATGCTCACGACGGGCTGACGGCGTTCGCCTACTCCTCGTCGTCGGCGACCGCACCCGACTTCACGATCGGCAGGATCACGTGCGACGGGTACTGCGCCGAGTGCTCCACGATCTGCTGGGCCACCACCCACTCGGTCTCGTCGTAGTTGTTGCCGCCGGTGTTGAGGTTGCGGTCGAAGCGCGGGAAGTCGCTGCTCGTCACGTCGACGCGGATCCGGTGCCCCTTGCCGAAGTAGTTGGACGACGAGTGCAGGTCGAGTCGGATCTCGTAGACCTCGCCTTCCTCCATCCAAACGGGTACCGAGTCGTTGTCGCGGTAGCGCACGCGGCGCGCGCCTTCCTGGATGTTGAAGGCGCGTCCATCTGGGTAGACGTCGACGAGCTTGAGCATGAAGTCGGTGTCCTTCGCGTCGGAGCCGACGTAGAGCACCGCGCTGATGTCGCCGCTCATCTCGATGCCTTCCTCCAGCGGCTCGGACGTATAGACGAGGACGTCGGCGCGCATCTCGTTGTTCGACTGGTCATAGCTACCTGAGCCGTCAGGCAGACCCGTGCAGCAGGTGTTGCCGCCGCGCGTCGGCACCGGAGTACCTGGATCGTAGGTGTAGCGATCGGCCGGTTGATCGCCGCTCGGGGCGCTCCACGACAGCGTGCCGTCGCCGAAGCGGCTGTTGGCGCGGCCGCCGGAGTTCAGGTAAAGCTTCGTGTCGGTGGTGCCCTCCGGCGGCCATACCTCCGACTCGCGCCACTCGTTGGCGCCCATCAGGTAGTACTGCACCCGCGGCATGTCGGTGATGCCGTTGTCCTCGCCGTCGAGCCAGTGCGACATCCAGCGCATGTAGATGTCGAGGAAGTCCTTGCGCGCGTCGCCGAGCTCACGCTCGCCGATGATGGTGTTCTCGGTGGCGCGCGTCCAACCGCAATGGGTCGACGGGGCGACGATGACGAACTGGTTGCTGCGGGCGTGCTCGCTGACCGCGTTGTCGCGCATCTGGTTGAACATCGTCAGCGTCTCGTCGACGCCGAAGTCGTACCAGGAGTCGATGTACAGCGCCGGCACGTCGAAGGTGTCGTCGGAGCGGATGAAGTCGTTGTCGTAGAAGTAATCAGACTCCGGCGGATTGGTGAGGTATTCCTCGTAGTCGGTGTGCGTCATGCCGGTGTTCTTGACGAGGTCGATCACCGGTAGAGCGTCGAAGGCGCCGACGCGGCTTCGGCGGCCGCCACCCTCGGTGCCACGACGAGGGTCGGCGTAGTTCTCGAACTTGCGCGCCATCTCGCCCTTGAACCACTCCTCGCGGTCGACCCAATCCGGTGGCTGCAGGAACACTTTGCTACCGGCGCCCATGAACCAGCCGGCCGTCTGCGCCAGCTCGAACACGCCGCCGTCGTAGGACGCCCAGGGCCGCCCCGGTGGGTAGTAGGCCGACGAGGGCGCCGCGGGCATCGCCGCGATGTGATTGGGGTGCTTGGAAGCCGCCAGCGCCAGCTGCGTCTCGCCTAGGTACGAGCAGCCGAAGCTGGCCACCTTCTGGTTGGACCACGACTGGTTGATCATCCACTCCACTGTGTCGTAGCCGTCCTCGCGGTCGGAATAGCGCAACCGGTAGTTGCCTTCAGACTCGTAGCGGCCACGGATGTCCTGCACCGCCACCACGTAGCCCTTGTCGACGAACATCGAAACGGTGGTGCCGCGGCCACTGTTCTCCTTGTTGTAGGGCGTCCGGATGAGGACGGTGGAGTGGGGCCCCTCGGTGCCTTCGGGGAAGTACAGATCGGTCGACAGCCGCACGCCGTCCCGCATCGGCACCATGTTGCTGCGGTCGCGGCGTACCTCGTAGCCGTCCTGGGAAGCCTGGCTCGCGGCACCGCCGGATACCAGAATTGCAGTGACCAGCGCTGCGATCGCGATCAGGGACCAGCTTGCTCTCTTTCCAGGCACGGGTGCCTCCGGAGTCGACGCGTAACGAGAAGTGAAGTTCAGCTGGCGAATCTGTATCACGTTCGGCCGCGCGGATGGAGGGTCCGCGACGGACCGCGAGACTCGTAGGGGTCACGGCTACCGCGCCGTCGGCGCCAAGCGATTGCGCGGCCGGCTGTCAGGCGAATTGTCGCACCCTCCGGCTACTCGTCGTCGGCCACCGTTCCCGACTTCACGATCGGCAAGATCACATGCGACGGGTATTCGGCGGAGTGGTGCACGATCTGGTTTGCTACCACCCATTCGGTCTCGTCGTAGTTGTTGCCACCGGTGTTCAGGTTGCGGCTCCAGCGCGGAAAATTGGAGCTCGATACCTCGACACGGATGCGGTGGCCCTTGGCGAAATAGTTGGACGCGGCATGCAGGTCCAGCTGAATCTCGTACACCTCGCCCGCTTCCATCCACACCGGGACGGAAAGATTGTCGCGGTAGCGCATCCGCCGCGCGCCCTCCTGGATGTTGAAGGCACGACCATCCGGATACACGTCTACCAGCTTCAGTGTGAAGTCGGTGTCCTTCGCATCGGAGCCTACGTACAGCACCGCGCCGAGATCACCGGTGACCTCGATGCCCTCCTCGAGCGGCTCGGAGGTGTAGACCAAGATGTCGGCACGCATCTCGTTGGTCGACTGATCGTAGCCGCCGGAGCCCTCGGGAAACCCGGTGCAGCAGGTGTTGCCGCCCCGGGTGGGGACGGGCGTCGCCGGATCGTAGGTGAAGCGATCGGCCGGCTGATCGCCGGAGGGCACTGACCACGACAGCGTGCCGTCGCCGAAGCGGCTGTTGGCGCGACCCCCCGACTGCAGGTAGATCTTCTCGCTCGTCGTGCCCGAAGGCGGCCAGTAGTCGTCGCTGCGCCACTCGTTGGCGCCCATCAGGTAGTATTGCACCCGCGGCATGTCGGTGATGCCGTTGTCGTCGCCCTTGAGCCAGTGGGCCATCCAACGCATGTAGATGTCCTGGAAGTCCTTGCGCGCATCGCCCAACTCACGCTCGCCGACGATGGTGTTCTCCGTGGCGCGCTCCCAGCCGCAGTGGGTCGAGGGGGCAACGATAACGAACTGGTTTCTGCGCGCCCGCTCGCTCACCGCCTTGTCGCGCATCTGGTTGAACATCGTCAGCGTGTCGTCGACGCCGAAGTCGTACCAGGAGTCGATGTAGAGCGCCGGCACGTCGAAGGTGTCGTTGGAGCGTACGAAGTCGTTGTCGTAGAAGTAGTCCGACTCCGGCGGGTTGGAGGCGTATTCCTCGTAGTCCGTGTGGGTCATGCGCCGGTTCTTGACGATGTCGACGATCGGCAGATGCTGGTACGCCTGGAAGGCATTCTCGCGACCGGCGTCCGGATAGACCATGAACTTGCGCGCCATATCGCCCTTGAACCACTCCTCGCGATCGACGTGGTCAGGTGGCTGCATGAACACCGTCGTGCCGCTGTTGAGGAACCAGCCGGCGGTCTGGGCGAGCTCGAACACGCCCCCGTCGAACGACGACCACGGGCGCCCCGGAGCGTAGTACGCGGCCGACGGCGCCTGCGGCATTGCCGCGATGTGGTTCGGATGCTTGGCAGCCGAGAGCGCCAGCTGCGTCTCGCCCAGATATGAGCAACCGAAGGTGGCGACCTTCTGGTCCGACCACGGCTGGTTGATCAGCCACTCGACCGTGTCGTAGCCGTCGTCGCGGTCCGAGTAGCGCACCCGGTATCGACCCTCCGACTCGAAGCGGCCGCGGATGTCCTGCACCACGACGACGTATCCCTCGGAAACGAACGTCGGGATCCAGCCGGGATCATCGGCCGACCGAGTGCGGCGATAAGGGTAGGTGTTCTCCTTGTTGTAGGGAGTGCGGATCAGGATCGTGGAAAGCGGCCCCTCGGCGCCGTCCGGAAAGTAGATGTCGGTCGACAGGAGCGCACCGTCGCGCATCGGCACCATGTTGCTGCGGTCCTTGCGCACGTCGTAGCCGCGTTCGTGACCCTCCTGTCCGGAAGCCGGGGCAGCCGACCATCCCGCGGCGCCGCCGGGAGTGGCCAACGCGATGGCGAGCGCGGCGATTACGATCAGGGACCAGCTTGCCTTCTTTCCAGGCACGGGTGCCTCCGGAGTCGAGTGGGTCGAGCGCACGATTGGATGGGGATCTGTACCACGTTCCGAGTCGAGGTTGGAGGGGTGCTTGCGTACTATCCGCCCTCGCCGGGGCGTGGCGGGCCTCACGATCGGAAGAGACCGATCACGGGGTTACTTACAAACGCGCTTCAGTCGAAGTCCGCGAATCGTGCGTCACGCCAAGCGATCGCCGCCTTCAGACCATCCTTGCGGGCGATGGCCATGAACTCCTGGCGCTCCGGCACCACCGCGGCCTCGATGAGCACACCCATGTCGTGGGAGTCGCCGAGCGCCTCGCGCATACCCATGATGTCGTAGGTACGGTTGATCGCCTTCTTGGTGGTGGTCATCGAGAAGGGATCGATGACCGCGATCTTGCGTGCCATCTGCAGCGCCGCCTCGAGGTGCTCGCCCTCGGGAACCACCTTGTTGATGAGCCCCATCTCCAGGCAACGCTGCGCTGGCACGCGATCGTCGCCGGTGAAATACAGCTCCTTGGCCTGCTTGGGGCCGGTGAGCCAGGGCAGCAGCATCACCACCACGCCGGCGCCGAAGCGCAGGTCGGGCTCGCCGAGCTTGAAGGTCTCGTCGGCAACCGTCATGTCGCAGGCGAGGGCGAGCTCACAGCCACCGGCGATGGCGTAGCCGTGCACCGCCGAGATGGTCGGCTTGGGGAAGTTCCAGAGTCGCATGATCGTGTCGAAGTCGCGCTGCAGCGCCGGCGCCAGATCGACAACGTTGGCGCTCTCCGACTCGGCCTCGTCCTTCAAGTCGAAGCCGGAGCAGAAGGAGCGCCCGGCGCCGTGCAGAACGACCACACGCACGTCGTCGTCTTTTTCGATCTGGTCGAGCGCCGCGTCGAGGTCGTCGAGTAGCTGCTTGTTCATGGCGTTGAGCACCTGCGGCCGATTCAAGGTGATGACGCCAATCGGTCCGCGGCGATCGTAATCGATGGTCTCGAAGGCCATTGGGCTCGTCCTGTTCATGTGTGCGGTCTGCAGGCGCGCGACGCGCGTCAACCGCGATGGATGATCGGGCGCGCGGCGCTATCCGTGACGGATCCAGGCCGATTTCGTGTCCGTGTAGTTCAGCAGGCTCTCGAAGCACTTGTCCTTGGCGTTGCCGGACTGCTTCATGCCCCCGAACGGCTGCGTCATGTCACCCTCGTCGAAGCAGTTGACCCAGATGACCCCGGCCTCGACGTCGCGGATGAGCCGATGCGCGGTGTTCAGGTCGCGCGTCCAGATGCCGGCTGCCAGCCCGTAGACGGTGTCGTTGGCCACCGCCAACGCCTCCTCGACGCCGTCGACCGGAATCACCCCGGTGACCGGGCCGAAGATCTCCTCGCGGGCGATCTTCATGTCGTTGTTGACGCCCGTGAACAGGGTCGGGTTGACGAACGCACCGGCAGCTAAGTCGCCATCCGGCACATCGCCGCCGAACTCCACCTTGGCGCCCTCGTTCTTGCCGGCCTCGATGTAGCCGAGCACGCGCTGCTGCGCTTCCGCCGTCACCAGCGGACCCATGTTGGTAGCGGGGTCGAGCGGGTCGCCGGGCTTATAGGCGTCGCGGCCGGTGGCAACGAACTGCTCGACGAACTCGTCGTGGATGGAGCGGTCCACAAGCAGCCGCGAGCCGGCGTTACATACTTCACCCATGTTGGCGAAAACGCCGTTGAACGCTGCCGACACCGCTTGCTCCATGTCAGGCAGGTCACCCATGAAGATCTGTGGCGTCTTGCCACCGCATTCCAGCGAGACGCGCTTCATGTTCGACTGCCCGGCGTACGTCAGGATCAGCTTGCCGACCTCGGTCGACCCCGTGAAGGTGATCTTGGCGACGTCGCCATGCAGCGCCAGCGCCTTGCCGGCAACCTCGCCCATGCCGTTGACGACGTTGAACACCCCCGGCGGGCCGCCAGCCTCGACGAACAGCTCGGCGAGCCGGATGCAGCTCAGCGGTGACTGCTCCGCCGGCTTGAGCACGACCGAGTTGCCGGCCGCCAGTGCCGGCGCCACCTTCCAGGTGGCCATCAACAGCGGATAGTTCCACGGCGAGATCGCGCCTACCACGCCAAGCGGCTGGCGCAACGTGTAGTGGAGCACGTCGAACTCGGTAGCGGTCACCGTGCTCTCGATCTTGTCGATGCACTCCCCGAAATACTGGAACGTCTCGACGCAGGCCGGCAGGTCGACGGAGATCACGTCGGCGATGGGCTTGCCCATATCCAGCGTCTCGAGTACCGCGAGCTCCTCGGAGTGCTCGTCGATCAGCGCCGCGAAGTCGTACAGCACCTGCATGCGCTGGCGTGGCGCCATGCGCGCCCAGGAGCCCGAGCGGTAGGCGCGCAGCGCCGAGGCTACGGCAGCGTCGATGTCTTCTTCGGTGCCCGCGGCGACCTCGGCAAACACTTCGCCGGTGGTCGGGTTGACGCTCTCGAAGCGACCTCCGCGGATGGCGTCAACATGCTCGCCGTCGATGAACAGCCGCACCTCGGGGGTCACGGCGTCGGCAACAGTGCGCCACTGGGCGTGATCGTACGTCTCGAGTGTGCTGAGGGCCACGACACCTCTCCTTTGCTGCCGGCGGACGCCGATGCAGCTCGCTGCTAGAAACTGAGTATGTGATGGGGGTGGGGTACGCGATTCCGGGAGGGCCAGCTCCTCGGCCCAACGCGGATCAAAGGCGCCGCGACGATACGTATGGGCGACCATCGCCAGGTGATGATAGAGGGCTTCCTCGTTGTCCGACAGCGGGCCGGCGCGGTAGGCGCCCGTGTTCATGCCGCGCTGCGCGCCCTCGCACACCGCCCAGTCCTGCTGATTGGTGATATGCCAGAAGTCGCGCGCATAGGCCGGGTCGAAATCCTCCCGCGAGACGACCTCGGGAGCGAACAGCCAGCGGCACTCGACCCGGGTGCGGTCGGCGGCCACCGGCTCGAAGGTATGCGTCAGGATGTAGTCGGGGTGAGCGCTGATTAGCAAGTTCGGGAACAGCTCCAGATAGAGGACCTGTCGCAGCCGCGCACCGCTGAGCCCCGGCAGCGGCTCGGCGCCGCTCTCGCCGGTCAACGAGAGTGTCTCGGCACCGGGCACGATGTCCATCGAGCCGCCAACCCACGCGCCGTCTGGCTGCAACAGGTAGCCGCTGTCGGCCGGGCTGACCCGGCACAGCTCCGGATGGATCAGCGGGCAGTGGTAGCACTCATGGTAGTTCTCGATGATCAGCTTCCAGTTGGCGTTCACCACGTAGTCGTCGCGTGCGCCCTCCACGAGCTCGTCGGCGCCGTACGCTGCCATGGCCGTGCTGAGGCGATCACCCGTGTAGGTGCCAAGGTCCGCTGCCGACCCGGAGATATTCACGAACAGCCAGCCACCCCATTCACCGACCGACACCGGCACCAGGCTGAAATCGGCCGGGTCGAAGCTCGCGTCCTCGCAGTGCCGGGTACTGGCGATCGTTCCGTCGAGGTCGTAGCTCCAGCCATGATACGGACACTTCACCCGGCCGCCGGTGCGTGCGGCGCCGCAGGCGATGAGCTCGTGGCCACGGTGGCTGCAAACGTTGAAGAACCCCCGAATCGACTGGTCTTCGGCGCGCGTCAAAAGCAATTGCTTGTCGGCGACCGAAAGGCCTAGCTGCGAGCCGACCTGGGGCAGGTCCTGGACGCGGCCGACGCACACCCAGGTGTCGGCGTAGATGCGCTCCAGCTCCCACGCATAAACCTCGAGCGAGGTGTACGCCTCACCGGGAAGCATGCGGCTGCGCCCGAAGGGCTCGAGCACGGCCTGCAGCGCCGGCGCGGGAATCGGTGCGGACATCACCGGTACCTCCTATGAACCATCTCTTCTTGAACCGCCATTCAAAGTGTAGCGATCCCTTTCTCGGGGCGTCAAGATCGACCCGCCGCACATGTGCGCCGGTTATATAGACTTGGTCGATCGGCTACCGGTATCATGATGAACGGCGGTTCAAAGAATATCCACGGAGTAGGCTGCGATGTCTGAGACCACGGAAGCAAGTGTCGGCAGCAAAGCACCTCTCGCCGAGCTCATCGAGGCGCAGGAGCGCATCTTCGTCGAGCGCCAGCCGAGGTCGGCGGAGCTGTCGGCGCGGGCGCTTCGATCGCTGGCCGGAGGAGCCACTTCGAGTTGGCAGATGGCGCGACCACAAACCGTGTGGATCAGCCACGGGAGCGGCTCGAAGGTCTACGACGTCGACGGCAACGAGTACATCGACCTTCACGGCGGCTACGGCGTCGGCCTTGTCGGCCACGGGCACCCGGTGCTGGTGCGCGCCTTGAGCGAGCGGGCTCTGCTCGGCACCCACTTTGCTCAGCCGAACGAGGACGCGATCGTCGTCGCCGAGGAGCTGACACGACGATTCGATCAACCGCTTTGGCGCTTTACGAACTCCGGGACCGAGTCGACGCTCGATGCATTCCACCTCATGCGCTGCGCCACGGGTCGGGACATCGTTCTCAAGGTGGAGGGCTGTTACCACGGCCACCACGATTCGGCGATGGTCTCGGTGGCCAGCGAGGCCGACGAGATCGGGCCGGTCGAGCGACCGCATAGCCCGCAAGCCGGTAGCGGCTTGCCCGCCGCGATTACCGATCTGACCTGGATCGTTCACTACAACGATCTGGAGCTGGTGGAGAGCCTCCTGGTGGAGAACCCCGGTCGAATCGCCGGGATGATCCTCGAGCCGATCATGATGAATGCCGGCGTCATCGGCCCCCAGGATGGCTACCTGGCGGGTTTGAAGGATCTGCTCCATCGTCACGGCGCGTTGTTGACCTTCGACGAGGTCAAAACGGGCCTCACCGTAGGAACCGGAGGAGCCACCCGGCGACTCGGCGTGACCCCGGATCTGGTCACCCTTGCCAAGGCGATCGGTGGCGGCGTGCCGTGTGGCGCGGTCGGCGGCAGCGAAGCGATCATGGGTCTGATCGTCGAGCACGAGTACGAGCAGATCGGCACGTTCAACGGGAATGCACTGACCATGGCGGCGTGCCGAGCGGTACTTACCGAGATCCTCGACGACGACGCCCACGCGCACGTCGAGTCGCTCCGAGAGCACATGCAACGCGGCGTGGAGGCGATCATCGAAGAGTACGGGATGGACGCGCACGTGATGGCTTTCGGAGCCAAGGGCTGTGTGACGTTCTCGTCGACGCGCCTCGACAACTACCGCGGCTTCCTCGAGATCGACGGCGATCTTAGCCACCTCCATTGCTTGGTGCAGCACAACGGCGGCGTTTTCCTGCCACCGTGGGGCAAAGCCGAGCAGTGGACACTGTCGATACAGCACCAGCCGGAAGACGCGCAGCGGTTCGTCGACAACTTCAGGACATTAGCGCAGGCACTGCGGCATTGAGTCCGACAAGCAGCTGCCGGGGGTCACCGGTGGCCGCACGGCGAGCCGGCACAAGGGTGCCTGTTTGACAGTCGGGCAGGACAGCGAACACGGTGGCCACCTGCGTCTCAGCGGGCTAGTCAAACGCTACGGTGACCTCACCGCTGTGCGCGACGTCGACCTGGAGGTGGCGCCGGGCGAGTTCTTTCTCTCCTCGGACCGTCCGGGTGTGGGAAGACCACTTTGCTACGCTTGGTCGCCGGCTTCGAGCGACCGACCGCCGGCCAGATCTACCTCGACGGAGAAGATCTATCAGAGACGCCGCCGCACAAGCGCAACGTCAACACCGTCTTTCAAAGCTATGCGCTCTTTCCCCACCTCGACGTGGGCGAAAACGTCGGCTTCGGGCTGCGCTTTCGAAGCCTCCCCAGAGCGGAGATCGGCGAGCGAGTGCGGCACGCGCTCGAGCTGGTGCAGATGGAGGGCATGATCGATCGGCGGCCGACGCGCCTTTCCGGCGGCCAGCAACAACGCGTCGCCCTGGCCCGCGCGTTGGTGCTCGATCCCGCGGTGCTGTTGCTCGACGAGCCGCTCGGCGCGCTCGACGCCCAGCTCAAGAGAACGCTGCGGGTGGAGCTGAAGCGAATCCAGGAGCGCGTCGGGATCACCTTTGTCTACGTCACCCACGATCAGGAGGAAGCGCTGGCACTGTCTGACCGCATGTGCGTCATGCACGAGGGCACGATCCGCCAGCTGGGCCCGCCGCGCGAGGTGTACGAAGAGCCGGCCAGCGCTTTCGTGGCCGATTTCCTGGGGGTATCGAACGTCATCGACGGCGAGGCCCTGGGCGACCACCCAGACGGCGGCTGTCGGGTGGCGATCGGCGACAGCGAGCTGGTTGCCGGGAGCGGCGACCTCGACGCCCGCGGTCGAGTGAAGATCATGCTTCGACCGGAGCGGCTGGAGGTCGGCAACCCCGACCGGCCGGGACCGAACCGGCTGCTCGGCGAGGTCGAGCGCCTAGTCTACATGGGCTCGATCACGCAGATGTTCATTCAGCTCGACGGCGGCCAGACGGTGCAAGCCATGATCACCAATCATGGCGACACGATGGCCTACTCGAGGGGCAGCCGCGTGTCGGTAGTCCTGGCATCGTCAGCGCTGCGCGTGCTGGGAAGTGACTGAAGGACGCCCGACCAGACCCGGTAGCCCCGGCTGCTGCAGCATCCGGAGTCAGGGCATCGAGAGCCCGGCACCGCCGCACAGAGGACCACCGCACATATCAGCTGAGCCGCGCGAACTCGTCGACGGCCGATCCGCTGCCTCCCGACCGTCGCATGACCAGCACCGCGCCGGCCACCGCGAGAAGGGTCAGGAACAGCAGGATGCTGGCCAGCGCGTTGAGCGCCGGCGTCGGCGCCAGGCGCGCAGCGCTGTAGAGACGCACAGGAATCGTCGCCGAATCCGCGCCTCCGGAGAGGAACGCGCTGATCACGAAGTCGTCGATCGACACCGCGAAGGCGATCATCAGGCTGGCGAAGATCGCCGGCGCCATGAGCGGCAGCAGCACCATGCGCACTGCCTGCGCCGGGGTCGCGCCGAGGTCCATCGCCGCCTCTTCATAGTCGCGGCCGATCGCGAAGAGGCGGCCGCGTACCACTATGACGACGTACGAGATCGTGAATGTGACATGGCCGATGAGCTGCGCCCACGTGCCGAGCTGAATGAACGGAAACAGGTAGATGAAGACCATGAGCAGCGACACGCCCATGACCAGCTCGGGGGTCGCCATCGGCAGCAGCAGCAGGAAGTTGGCGGGCTTCGAGCCGCGACCCCTCCACCTTGCAAGGCCGAGCGCCAGCGCCACACCGAGCGGCGTGGCAACCAGCATCGTCAGCCCGGCGAGCTTGAGGCTTTGCGTCAACGCTGCTATCAGCGACCCATCGTTCCAGACGGACAGGGTCGGATCGGTGAAGTACCAGCGCAGCGATAACCCCTGCCAGATGCTGCGCGACCGGCCGGCATTGAACCCGAATTGCACGGCAATAAGCACCGGCAACAACGACCATGCAATGTAGACCCAGACAAACAGCTGCAACAGTCGTGGTTGACCCCACGGGTCACGCCACCAGCGAATGACCCGGCCGATCACTGTTGGCTGTCGCGCGCCGCGCCCATGACGGTAAATAGATAGTAGGCCATCAACAGCGCAATGAACGCCATCAAGACCACCGTCAGCGCGGCTCCGGTGGCACCGCCGACGCCGCTGTTGATGAACAGATCGATCTCATTGCCGATCATTCGCGTGCGCGGTGACCCCGAGAGGAGATTCGGCGTGTAGTAGTCGCCGAACAGCGGCAGCATGATGATCACGACGCCGGCCAGCACTCCCTGTTTGGACAGCGGCAACGTTACGTGCAGGAAGGTGCGCACCGGGCCGGCGCCGAGATCGCGTGCCGCTTCGAACACGCTGCTGTCGATCTGGTCGAGAGCGGCGTACAGTGGCAGGATCAGGAACGGTACATAGCCGTACACGAGCCCCAGAATCACCGTCTCGTGGTGACCCACCAGCCAGGCGCGCGGGGCATCGAGCGCGTTGATGAACATCAGAAATCGGTTCACGTAACCATCGACCGCCAACAGGTTCTGCCAGGCCATCATCCGCATCAGGTAGTTGATCCAGAAGGGGGCGACGATCAGACCGAGTAGCAGTCCTCGCCAGCGACCCGCGTGGCGCGCGAGGTAGTACGCGACCGGATAACCGATCAGCAGACAGAGCGTGGACGCTGTGCCGACATAGACGAGCGTGCGAATGAAGATCGCCCCCAGGCGGCCGCCGAACAGCTCGCCCAGTATCTCGGGGAAGATCGCGGGGTTCCAGTGGATCGGGTTCCAGACCGGCTCGGCGCTGCTGAAGATCGGGTCGAGGCGTCCCATCGCCACCGATAGCAACGCGTAGAACGGTGTGACGAAGAAGAGCAGCAACCATGCGATCCCGGGAGCTGCAAGCGCTCGCCACAACCACGTTCGATTGCGCGAGAAGTCAGCGGCGCTAGCCACCTGACTGAACCGACGCCCAAACTTTCATCCATTCCATCTCGACTTCAGGCGACAGCTGAAGGGGCAGCTGGCCAATCGAAAAGTCGTCTTCGATGGTGATCGTAGTAGCGAGGTTCGGTGGTATGTGCCCCTCGGACACGAATGTCTCCGGATTGAGCGTCGTCAGCGGCGGTGGGTTGCCGATCCATCCGAAGTTGCTCAGGGCGTTCGCGGTCTCGAGCATGAAGTTGATGAAGTGATGCGCCAACACGGGATGCTCGGCGTTGCGAGGGATGGCGAAGGACTCCACCGAAACCATACCGCCGGCGCTCGACTGATCGGACCGCGGCGGCCAGAAGTAGCGCATCACGGACGGATCTTCACCCCGGGGAAAGTAGCCTCGCGACTGAACGACATCGCCCGACCAGGCATGATGCAGCGCGAACCCACGCTCCGGCATCTTGGCGTAGACACCGTCGATCGTGAAGCGGACGTTGATCAGATCGATGAGCTCGAGCAGCTTGCGGCGGGCCTTCTCGAGCAGCGCCGGGTCCGCGGTGTTGATTTCGTTGGTTCCGGTGGCGTACAGGCCGACCCCGACGGTCTCCTTGTAGTCGTCGTACATGCCGGCGATCCCGTAATACTGAGGATCCCAGAAGACCTGCCACGGATGGTCAACGCCTCGAGGTCAGGGGAGACCATGTCGGCCCGCCAGGCGATACCTGTTTGGTACACCGAGTACGGAGCCGTGTAGCGTGCTCCCTGATCGTAGAAGGGGCTCACTAGGCTCGGCCACACGTTGGCGAGGTTGGGCAGGTAGGCGTGGTTGAGCGGCTGCAACAGCTGACCGGCTATGCACTTGGGTATCTGCTCGACCGGCGGGAAAAAGACGTCGAAGCGGCCCGCTTTGGTACGCAGCTTACGGATCGCTTCTTCGTTGTTGTAGAAGGTCGTGTACTCCCAGTCGACGCCGTAACGCTCCGAAAACGCGTTCAAGACCGGGATGTGGACGTAGTCGGCCCAGTTGAAGATCCGCAACGGGCCGGGCTCGATATCCAGGCCGCCGTCGATCGGAGGGTTGTCATCGAATATCGGATGCCGAACCGGGTGTTCCGGTGTCCCGATCAGGACGCGCCGGCGGTCGGCTGCAGCGCCGGCGCTGCAGCCGCAACCGGCAAGGCTGGCACTGAGTCCAGCGCCACCGACGATGCGCAGCAGTTCACGGCGGTTGAGAGCACCGCGGCGCCAAGCAGGATCGCGAGGGTGGAAGACCATCGCGGGAGCCTCGCCGACTGCGCCCATCGGACGCAAGTGAGCAGGGCAAATATCGTGCGCGCCCGCTCGCCGGAGCTCCTTGATCGCGACGGCTTCAGGCGTCCGCCGTCACCAACGCCGGGACCCCGAAACCAAGGGACTCCGACGCCATGCGGACGCAGATCCGGCGGGCGCGCTCGTAGTCGGCCTCCGGGTCCCCCAGCACGTGCTGCACTGCGATGCCATCGAGGAGGCAGGCGAGGTGCATGGCAAAGTCCTCCACGTCGACAGCATCGAACTCGCCAGCCGACTCGCCCTCACGGACGATATCGGCAATCGTGGCGCGCCAGCGACGATCGCCCGCGGCCCGCTTCTTGGCGGCGGCGTCGTCGCGCAGCGCCCGCGACCACAGCTCGATCCAAAGGGCGAAGTCGTCGCGCAGCACTGGTGCCATGGTTTCGTGACCGCAGCTGAGCTCGATGAGCCGCACGAGCTTCTCGCTGGCGCTCTCCAGCGTGGTCAGCTCGGCAAAGATCGCCAGATAGAAGCGGTCCTCCGCATGGGCCAACGCCTCGGTGAGCAGTCGGTCCTTCGACTCGAAGTAGTAGAGCACCAGAGCGGGGCTCGTTCCCGTGCGGTCGGCGATGTCGGCAATTCGCGCCTTGCAAACGCCGCGCTCGACAATCGTCTCCACCGCGGCCTCGAGGATCTCCTGGCGCCGCTTGCGGCTGATCTTGAGTCGTGGAGCCATACCTACACAGGAGGTTACTGAACACCTATTCAAGATGTTGATCAACTAACGATGCCGTGATTCTAGACCATGCACGTCTTTCCTTCCCGGGTTCTGCGAGATATCGTCTGCGGCGGCTGAATGACCAGTCAGTTTTAGACTCCAACACCCGCCGCTAGGAACCGTCGCGATCGCTGCGATCGCGCGCCGGGTTCACGGCGGCTCGAGTGATGTCGGACACCGTCACCCTTCAACCGCACCTTGCACCCATGCTCACCGCTCGATCCGTGGCGATCGTGGGAGCGAGCGAGCGTCCCGGGTCCGCCGGCTACACCATGGTGTCCGAGCTCAAGATCGGCGGCTTCACGGGCCCCATCTACCCGATCAACCCGGGCTACGAAGAGGTGCAGGGACTCCGCTGCTACGCGTCGCTCGACCACCTGCCGGAAGCGGTCGACCTGGTGATCCTCGGGGTCAAGAACTCGCTGCTCGAAGGCCAGTTACAACTGGCCGCGGACTGCGGCGCGGGCGCGGCGGTGATCTTCGCCAGTTGTTACGAAGAGCCGCAGGAGGGCGCGCCGCTGCTATCCCAGCGACTGTCCGAGATCGCACGCGCGCACGCAATGCCGGTCTGCGGCGGCAACGGGATGGGCTTCTTCAACCTCGAGAACGGGCTCCGGGCGTTGGCCTACCCGGAGCTCGCCGATCTGGAGGCCGGGCCGATCACCTGGCTCAGCCACTCGGGCTCGGCCTATACCGCCATGACCCACAACCAGCGCGGGTTGAAGTTCAACCTCGCGGTTTCCACTGGTATGGAGCTGGCCACGACCGTGGCCGACTACATGAAATACGCGCTCGAGCTCGAATCGACCGGCATGATCGCGATGTTCCTGGAGACGGTCCGTGATCCGCAGGGATTCCGCCAAGCGCTGCAGCTAGCGAACGCGAAAGATATCCCGGTAGTGGTGCTGAAAACCGGCCGCGAGCCGCTCGCGCAGGAGCTGGTGGTGGCGCATTCGGGTGGGCTCGCCGGCGAGGACGGAGCCTACGAGGCCGTGTTCCGCGAGTACGGCGTAATTCGTGTCGCCAACCTCGACGAAATGGTCGACACGCTGGAGCTGTTGAGCGGCGGCCGTGGCGCGGCGCCGGGAGGGCTGGCGGCAGTTCATGACTCGGGAGGCGAACGCGCCCACCTCATCGACGTGGCCGCCGACGTGGGCCTGCCGCTGGCACAGATCTCGGACGAGACCGTGGGCCGGCTGGCGGCAGTGCTGGACCCCGGCCTGCCCGCCGTGAACCCGGTCGACGCCTGGGGCACCGGAGCCAATTACGAGACGATCTTCATGGAGTGCATGCGCGCGTTGCTTGCCGATCCTGACACCGCTGCCCTCGGCTTCGTCATTGACCTCGCAGACTACATCCACGACGCGGGGCAATTCTACGATCGGATGGCGGCGGAGATCTTCGCCGAGACGGACAAGCCGGTGGCTGTCTTGAGCAACCTGCCAGCGGCGATACCGGCGGTGTCGGCCGAGCTGATACGCAACGCCGGCGTCCCGTTGCTCGAGGGTACGGCTACCGGGCTGCGAGCCTTCCGGGCGTTGTTCGATCGCCGCGACTTCGCAGCGCTGCCGAGCTTCACATCCCCGGCGCCGGTCGCGGCGGAAGTGCGCGACCGCTGGCGCCGACGACTGAGCGATAGCGCTCGCTGGAGTGAGCGGGAAGGGCTGGCGCTGTTGAGCGACTACGGTCTCCCGACCATCGAGGGAGAAACGGCCGACAGCACCGCGGACGCCGCCGCGGCGGCGGAGCGCTTCGGATGGCCAATAGCGCTCAAGACCGCGGCGCCCGGAGTGGCGCACAAGTCGGACGTAGGCGGTGTCATCTTAGGGCTCGACAACCCGGCGGCTTTCGAAAGCGCGTGCAACGGGCTCATCGAGCGGCTCGGCCCTCCGGTGTTGGTGCAGAAGATGGCTCCCGCCGGCGTGGAGTTGGCGCTGGGGATCGTGCGCGACGCTCAGTTTGGCCCACTGGTGATGGCGGCCACCGGCGGGGTGCTGGTGGAGATCGTCTGTGACCGCTCGTTCGCACTCCCGCCACTAGACGCGCCACGTGCCGAGCGGCTGCTGAACGGCCTAGCTGCCCGACGGCTGCTGTCTGGCGTCCGCGGAGCGTCGCCCGCCGATACCCGCGCGGTCGTCGACGCCCTCGTGCGACTCTCGGTGCTCGCCGTGGATCTGGGTGATCTCATCGACGGACTCGACATCAACCCGTTGATCGCCGGCCCTGGCGGCTGCGTAGCAGTGGACGCTCTCGTCGTTCCCCGAGCGCGCGCGAGCCTGACTGAACGGGACACCTGACGCGACGCCGCAGGGCGTCGATCGGACTAGCAGGCCGTGGTGAAAGTGTGGTGGGTCTGGCGACAAGGTCTTGCGAGGTGGAGGCAAGGAGAGAGGAGGAGGCGATGGTACCCCCATCGTTGACGAGGAACGACGCAGCACACGCGCGCAACCCCCTGTCGCCCGAAGGGTTACGGCGATTTGGGGCCATCTGCGGCGTTGGCCTTCCTCGACGATGGCTAGGGCATCGCCAGTGTCAGGCCGCCTTGCATCTGGCCCCAACTCGCCGTAACCAGACCCACCACACTTTCACCACGGCCTGCTAGACGCTCGTCGAGAGAAACAGGAGCAAACAATGCTACCGACACCCTTTCATTCGAGGACCGCGCCGTTGTGCGTCAGCAACAGCTGGGTCGAGTGGGCGGGCTACCAGTCGGCCGCCATGTACGAGCTCGAGCACACCCACGAGTACCACGCCGTGCGCATGGCGACGGGGCTCTTCGACGTCTCGCCGCTGTACAAGTTCCATATTCACGGACCCGACGCCATCCGGCTGCTCGACAGGGTGCTGACGCGCGATGTGACCCGGTGCGTGGTCGGGCAGGTGATGTACGCGGCCTGGTGCGATGACGCCGGCCACATCATCGACGACGGTGCGCTGGCGCGACTGGGAGACAACTTCTATCGGCTGACCACTGCCGACCCGAGCTTGGCGTGGCTACAAGACAACGGCTACGGCATGGATGTCCAGGTGGAAGACGTGTCCGAGTCGCTCGCGGCGCTGGCGCTGCAGGGCCCGACGTCACGCGACCTCCTGCAGGCTGCCGCAAGCACGGACCTATCGCGACTCGGGTACTTCCGCGCCACCCAGACCGGCATCGGCAACGCCCGGGTGACGGTGACGCGCACCGGCTACACCGGCGACCTCGGCTACGAGGTCTGGATCGACCCCGACGATGCCGAACACGTGTGGGACGTGTTGATGGATCGGGGCCGCAGCTACGCGATCAAGCCGGCCGGCACGCTGGCGCTCGAGATGGTGCGCGTCGAGGCCGGTTTGCTGTTGTCTGAGGTCGACTTCATCTCCTGCCGGAAGACGATGTTCGACGTCCAGAAGTCGACCCCGCTGGAGCTCGGCCTGGGTTGGATGGTGCACCTCGACAAGCCGTTCTTCGTCGGCCAGCAGGCGCTCAGCGAGGAGAGGGCTCGGGGGCCAGCGTGGAAGACGGTCGGGGTGGAAATCGACGTCCTCGCACTGGAGGCAATCTACGCCGAGTTCGGTATGCCGCTGCAGCTTCCCTGGGAAGCGTGGAGCACGGCCGTGCCGGTGTACGTGGGCGGCCGGCAGGTGGGCAAGGCCACCAGCGGCACCTGGTCGCCGACGCTCAAGAAGTACATCGCGCTCGCCCGGGTCAAGCCCCAGCACGCGGCGCTGGGCGGCACGCTCGACATCGAGATGACGGTCGAGGCGATACGTCGCACGGTTCCCGCGAAGGTTGTCAAGACACCGTTCTTCGATCCCGCGAGGAAGAAGTCGTGAGCGCCACCGGTAGCCCCACTGGGATCACCACCAAGTACGACGCCATCGTCGTCGGGGGTGGCCACAACGGATTGACGACCGCCGCCTACCTCGCCAAGGCGGGGCGCAAGGTGCTGGTGCTCGAGCGCCGGCACATCGTGGGCGGTGCGGCGGTCAGCGAGGAGGTCTACCCGGGGTTCACGTACACCGTGTGCTCCTATGTCGTCAGCCTGCTTCGTCCCGAGGTCATTCGCGAGCTCGAGCTGGCCAAACACGGGCTCCAGATCGTCCCGTTGACCGGCGCGTTCACACCGATGGAGGACGGCGACTACATCGCCTTCTGGCCCGACGCCGCCAGCACGCGCGAGGAGATCAAGCGCCATTCGGTGCGTGACGCCGACCGCTACGAGGAATTCCACCAGCTCATGTTCGAGATGGCGTACGCGGTGAAGCCGATCCTCGGCATGGTACCGCCAGACCTGGTGTCGCCGAGCCTGCGCGACCTCGGCACGCTGCGCGAGCTGTCGCGCCACATGCAAGGACTCGGCAAGCGCAAGTTCCATTACCTGCACAAGATCATGACGATGAGCGCAGCGGACTTTCTCGCCGAGTTCTTCGAGACCGATGTGATGAAGGCGGCGATGTCGATCAGCGGCATCATCGGCACCATGCTTGGCCCGTGCTCGCCGGGCACCGCCTACGTGCTCCTGCACCACTACATGGGTGAGCTCGACGGCGCCTTCACCGCCTGGGGATCACAGAAAGGCGGCACCGGCGGTGTCAGCGAGGCACTGGCGAGCGCCGCACGCAGCCACGGGGCGGAAACACGCTGCAATACAGCGGTGGAGCAGGTGATCGTCAAGAACGGACGAGCCGTTGGCGTGGCGCTGCAGAGCGGCGAGGAGATCCACGCCGACGTCGTGGTCTCCGGATGCGATCCGAAGGTGACGTTCCTGAAGCTGCTCGATCGCAAGGATCTGCCCGGCGAGCTGGTCGAGTCGATCGAGAAGTTCAAGTTCCGCGGCTCCTCCGGAAAGGTCAATCTGGCGCTCGACGGGCTTCCGGACTTCACCGCCGCACCGGACCCGACCTACCTGCACGGCGTCGGCATGGTCGAGATCGCGCCGAGCCTCGCCTACATGGAGCGGGCGTACGACGAGGCCAAGTACGGTGGCTTTTCCAGCCGGCCGTACATGGACCTCGTGGTTCCCACCGTCGTCGACCCGTCGATGGCACCACCGGGCAAGCACGTCATGTCGATCTTCGTGCAGTACGCTAACTACGAGCTCGCAGACAGCACCTGGGAGGACGAGCGCGAGAACTTCGGCGACGCGGTCGTCGACACGCTCGCCGAGTTCGCACCCAATCTCAAGGACCTGATCCTGCACCGTCAGGTGCTCTCACCCTGGGATATCGAGCAAGAGTTCGCCCTCACTACCGGCAACATCTTCCAAGGTGAGCTCACCCTCGATCAGCTGTTCTTCCTGCGGCCTGCGGCCGGCTGGGCGCAGCACCGAACACCGATCCGCAACTACTACCAGTGCGGATCGGGCACGCATCCGGGCGGCGGGATCACCGGCGGCCCCGGCCGCCTCGCCGCTCTCGAGATTCTCAGGGGGACAAGTTGATGGCCGATCGATTCGACGTTGTCGTGATCGGCGCCGGCCACAACGGTCTGGTCGCGGCAGCCTACCTGGCGAGGGCGGGACGGCGCGTTCTCGTGCTCGAGCGGCGTGATGCGGTCGGCGGGATCGCGGTCACCGAGGAATTGATTCCCGGCTACCGATTCTCCACCTGCGCCGACGCCGCCTCGTCGTACCTGGCGCCCGAGATCGCCGGGGATCTCGGTCTGTCGGGATGCGGCCTCGAGACCATCGAGGTCGACCCGGTGCTGCTGTCGCCCCAACCGGACGGTAGCTGCCTGCGGATCTGGCGCGACGCCTCGCGCACCGCCTCCGAGATCGAGCGTTACAGTGCTGCCGATGCGGCGCACTATCCGCAGTTCGTCGATCTCATGCAGCGGCTCACGGGCATGCTTCGCGGTCTGCTGGCAGTAACCCCTCCCGACATCCCGGACGTGACGGGGCGCGATCTGATCGGCATGCTGGGCCTACTCGGGCCGCTGCGCAAGATGGGCCGCAAGAACATCCCGGAGCTCGCCCGCGTACTGCCGATGCCAGCTGCCGACCTCCTCAACGAGTGGTTCGAGTCGGGGGTCGTGAAAGGCGCCATCGCCGCCAGCGGCGTGCGTGCGATGACCTGGGGCCCGCGGGAGGCGGGCACCGCCTATCTGCTTCTGCACCGCTGGGCGTGCAGCGACACCGGATTGTTCCGGTCCGGATCGCTATTACGTGGCGGCGCCGGCAAGCTGACCGAGGCGCTCGCCGAGGCGGCACGCAGCGCCGGCGTCGAGATACGAACGGGCGAGCCCGTCGCCGCCATCGACCACGTTGCCGGAGCGGCCACCGGAGTCACGCTGCAGAGCGGCGCGTCGATTCCGGCCGATATCGTGGTCTCTGGTGCCTCGCCCCGCACGACGTTCCTGAACCTGCTCGACCCGACGCGCATGTCGGCCGCGACCGTGCAACATGTGCGCAACATCAAATACCGGGGATCCAGCGCCCGGGTGCACCTGGCACTGAGCGCACTGCCGGAGTTCACGGGCATCACGGAGAGCGAGCTACGCACCAGCGGGCACGTCCAGATCGCCCCGACGATGGACTATCTGCAGCGCGCCTACGATCACGTCAAGTACGGCGACATGTCGGAACGACCCTATCTGGATATCTCCGTACCGTCGGGGGCCGACGACACCCTGGCACCCCCCGGCTACCACACCATGTCGATCGCCGTGCAATACGCGCCGTATCACATCGACGGAGGCTGGAACGAAGACCATCGAGCCAGGCTGTTGGAGACGGTGCTGGCGACGCTGGGCGAGTATGCGCCCGGCGCCGGCGACACGATCGTCGACTCGCAGGTACTGACGCCGACCGACCTGGAAGCGCTTTTCGATCTACCGGAGGGCAACCTGCACCATGGCGAGATGACCCTCGATCAGCTGCTGTTCATGCGACCGATCCCGGGCGCTGCGCGTTACCGTGCGCCGGTGGAAAACGTCTACCTGTGTGGCTCGGGGTCCCATCCGGGGGGCGTGTTGACCGGATTGCCGGGACGTAACGCCGCGCGACAGATCCTGTCAGGACGCCCGTGAGGTAGCGGCACGCCGGAGCGGCATTCGGAGCGGTGGCTGAATGTACAGACTGAGCGAAGAAGACCGCGAGATCCAGACCCGGGCGCGAGCCTTCGTGCGGGAGGAGCTGATTCCGCACGAGGAGTATGCAGAGGCCCACGAAGGCGAGCTGCCTCCGGGAATGCGGGAGACGCTGCAGGCGCGTGTCCTGGAGCTCGGCCTCGGGGCGATGAGCATGCCCGAGAGCCTCGGGGGCCCCGGCTTCACCCACCTACAGCAGACGCTGATCTCCGAACAGATCGGGGCTGTAACCAACGGTCTGGGGTGGGTCGTCTGGACGCCGCCCAACTGGATCATCGACATCGCGACCCGGCATCAGCTGGACATCTGGATCGTTCCGACGGTCGAGGGCAGGCGGAGCGAATGCTACGCGATCACCGAAGAGGGAGCCGGATCCGATGTCGACGCCATCGAGTCGACGGCGGTGCGGGACGGCGACGACTACGTGCTCAACGGCGTCAAGTGGCATGTCACGTCGTACAACCACGCCGACTACCTCTTCTTCCAGGCGAAGCTGCCGGAAGGCAACCACGCGCTGTTCTTCGTCGACATCGACACCCCGGGCATCAGCGTCGACCGCACGCCGGCCTACACCCACACGTACTCACACCATCACCCGATCATCAGCTTCGCCGACGTTCGCGTGCCGGCGGCCAATCTCGTCGGCGATGAGGATGGCGGCATGCAGTACGCTCATGCCTGGTTCCGCTACGAGCGGCTGATGATCGCCGCCCGCTGCTGCGGCGCCGCCGAGCGATTGATCGATGAAGCCTCGGCCTTCGCGAAGAAGCGCATCGCCTACGGCCACCCGATCTCCGAGTACCAGGCTATTCAGTTCATGCTCGCCGACTCGATCACCGAGCTGTGGGCAGCACGCCTGATGACCTATGAGACGGCGCGAGAGATCGATGCCGACGTCGACGTCAAGCTGCAACACTCCCAGTGCTCGATGGCCAAGCTCTATGCCTCTGAGATGGCCAATCGAGTGGCCGATCGAGCCGTGCAGATCTTCGGCGGGCGCGGTTACATGCGCGAGAACGTCGCCGAGCGCTTCTTCCGCGAGCTGCGGGTGGATCGTATATGGGAGGGCACGTCGGAGATCCAGCGGCTGATCATCGCGGCACAGTTGCTCAAGCGTGGCAGCGGCCTCATCGGCTAGTCGAGCAGGCGGGCTGGTGCCAATCTGCCCCGTCCCAACGCTCCTCCGCCCGACGAAAGCAGGACCAGAAATTCAAATAGTTGGAGCGAGCCTCCAACCACTTGGATAGAAAGTTGCTACGAGCCATGAATTCTGGCCTCTGACGCCGGAACTCACCCTAGGACAGGACCGCGGCGCCCCGGATTCCGGCTAGACGCACCTGACTTGGGCGCCCACGGTACGCCTGTGCATCGAGGGCTTGGAGAAATCCCGGAAAAATCGGAATAGAAATTGCATAAAAGCTGGTTGATCTGTGTCCCCAACCCCCAACACAGGGAGAAACGCGATGACAGTCCGGCATTTCGCCACGCTCTTAAGCGTCGCCGTGGCGGCGACGTTTATGCTCATCGCTCCCCTCGTTACCACTCAGGCTTTCGCGCAGGGCGCGATGGCCACGGGTGATATCGAGGGAACCGTCCAAGATCCGGACGGTGCCGGCTTGCCGGGAGCAACGGTCACGGTCGAGGGTCAGAACTTGATCCAGGCCTCGTTGACCAAGGTTACTGGCCCCAACGGTGACTACGTGTTCCGCGCGCTGCGACCAGGCTCCTACACCGTCACGGTGACGATGCCTGGCTTCGGTGGGCAAATATTCACCGCCTCGGTCCAGACGGGCATCACCGCAAACGTCGATTTCAGCCTCGAGCTCGAGGGTGTGTCCGAGACCGTCACCGTCAGCGGTGAGACACCGCTGATCGATGTGACCGCGGCGTCGATCAATGCCAACTACGGCGAGGAGCTCATCCAGAACATCCCGATCGCGCGTGAGTTCGTCGCGGTTGGCGATCTGACGGCCGGGTTCACCGACCGGGGCGCGTACGGCGCTGGCGCCAACGTCGAGTCTGATGGTACCGGCCGGTATCGTCGTGGCTCGTCGGCCAACGCCTACAAGCTCAACGGTGTCGACGTGACCGAGCCCGACTGGGGCGCCACGTGGATCAACCCGAGCATCGACACCGTCGCCGAGATTCAGGTGGTCGGTATTGGTGCCTCCGCTGAGTACGGCAACTTCACCGGCGCCACGATCAACATCGTGACCAAGGGTGGCACCAACGAGTTCGCTGGCTCGGCCAACTGGTACTACACCGGCGGCGGGCTCCGGGGCGACAACTCCGGTGGCTTCCTCGACTGGAAGCGTGGCGAGTTCAAGTACGACCACGACTTCTCGGTCACGTTCGGCGGACCCATCATCCGCAACAAGCTGATGGGCTTCGGTAACTACGGCCTGCAGCGCCACAACGAAGCGGCCTTCGGCTCTGACATCTTCGAGAACACGAAGCGTCAGCGGTTCCATGGCCGGTTGGACTTCCTCGCCAACGACAAGAACACGTTCGGCATCATGCTCAGCTCGGATCCGGGCACCGACGAGAACCTCGGCCGCAGCGCTGGTGACAGCGACTCGATCGGCTACGGGTTCACCTTCGGTTCGCAGACCTGGCTTGCCACCTGGCAGTCGGAGCTCGGCGACGACACGTTCCTGGACTTCCGCTATGGCGGCTATCTTGGCGACAACTTCCGCTTCGCCAACTCGTGCAATTCGCAGAATGACCGCATCAAGCCGCCTGGATGTAGCCTGCCGATCATCAATGCCTGGCAGACCGGTGTTACCTACTCATCCAGCGCCTACAACTGGGATGAGACCAACGGTCGTCACGAGATCAACACCAGCGTGACGCAGTATGTCGACGACTTCCTGGGCGGCTCCCACACCCTCAAGATCGGTGCGGAGTACGAAAACACGTGGTCGCTGTTCCTCAGCGATTACGGCGGAGCCTGGCTCTCCCTCGGTGACTACTATGGCTATACGTACGCGTATGGCTATACGTACGATGCCCATCTGGATGTCGGCGTGAACCGCTATGCTGCCTTCGTGCAGGATGACATCACGTTCAGCGACAACATCACGGCGAACGTGGGCTTCCGCTTCGACAACCCGCAGATCCACGACAATTGCTGCACGCGCACCGACGCACGGCGTCCGCGCCAGGGCAATCCCATTGGCACTCCTGCCGGAGACCCCAACTTCAATGGGGGACAGCTCACCAGCTACCAGAACTATGCCCCCCGTATCGGCCTGAACTGGGACGTAACGGGTGAAGGTAAGTGGGTTGCCCACGTCGGTTGGGGACGCTACTTCGAGAAGGCGTTGACCTACGGTCCGATCGCGCAGGGCGGCAACGCCTTCGAGGCGGCGGACGACTACTTCACCTTGTTGCCAGCGGTCGACTACGACACCCTCGACGGTCTCTCTCCGGAGCAGGCCGATGCGCTCGTAGCTTCGATCATCAACGCGGATTCGTTCGTTAACCGCTGGGTCAGCGAGCCTCGCGACATCCCCAACAGCTTGAGGATGCCGCGCACCGACGCCTTCAACGTCGGGCTGGAGGTCGCAGTCGGCCGTGACTACGCGCTGACCGCGGACTACATCTACAAGAGAGACAAGGACTTCCTGATCCAGACTGACATCAACTCACACACGTACGACCCCGTGGAGTACACCAACCCTGTGATCGGTACGACGCAGACGGTGTATGTGAGGACGGATGACAATCCGGAAGACCTGTTCATGAACAACGATGATTACTATCAACGTAAGCATCACTTGGCCATCTTGTCCTTCCGCAAGCGCCCGAGCGCCGGGTTCAACTTCGATGCGTCGGTTACCTATCAGCGCACGACGGGGAACATCGGCAACACGGTGCAGACGAACTGGGGCTTCGCTGCCTTCGGTGAGGCCCAGAAGCCCATGTTCAACGGCCATCCGTTCACGGACGGTCCGCTGAACTTCGACCGCACCTGGCAGTACAAGCTGCTGACGAACTACCGCCTGCCGGGCGGGATCCTCGCCAGCACCTACATACAGTCCCTGTCGGGACGTCCGTGGCAACCGAACCTCCGGGTGCGGGCAACGGGCATCTCCTTCAACGACACGCGCATCCGCAGCATACGCTTGGAGCCGAGGGGTAACCGTCGCGCACCGAGGCAGTTCAACGTCGACCTGCGGCTGCAGAAGAGCTTCGATGTGGGCAACAACCGCATCGAGCTCATCGGCGACGTGTTCAACCTGACCAACCGCGCCAACCCTTGGCGCCGCGGTTACGGCAGCGGCGAGGTCGACACCTCGTACGAGTCGACGTACAACCTCGAGGGGGGATCCTCCTTCGGGAAGATACGTTGGCCGTCGAAGCCCCGCGAGCTCCGCCTAGGTGTGCGCTTCGTCTGGTAGACGAACACACGCCGCGGGCTGAACCCGCGTAGAAGTAGGAGACAGGCCGGCTGTCCGATCCGGGCAGCCGGCCTTCTCTTTTTGATCTGAGGCTGGCTGCGCACACTTGCTCGTGCACGCACTGTTTCCGTCGTCGAAGCGTTGTCTACCGAGCGCTCGGACGCGGTGGCCGGCTAGCGACAGGCGGAAACGGCCGCGTACATGGCACGCAGAACCTCTGTGCCGAGCACGAAGCCGCGCTCGTGCAGCTGCTCCCAGAGCTCGTGCGCCTCGTCGCCGCGACCGCTGCCGTGCAGCGCCAGCACGAGCTCGCGATACCATTCGGCCAGCAACGACACATCTTCCGTGAGCGGCGTAAGGAGCGCCAGCGCACCAGCGTGATCGCCCTGGCGACGCAACACGATCGCCAGACCGAGACTCGCCCGCTGCTCCCCCGGCGTCCGCCGGAGCGCCGCCCGGTACTCGCCGCTCGCCCGCTCCAGATCTCCTCGGAGCAGGAGGCCGCCTGCAGTCCGACGATGCTCCCGAGCATCCGACAGAGCCTTGAAGCGCTCGAGCAACGACCGTCCCTCGGAATCTCCCTGCCGCATCAGGATCGTGCCGAGCACGAAAAATGGCTCCGGGTACCATGGATGCTCCTGTACCAAGGCCCGCGCCTCGGCGGCGGCATCGGCGTTGCGACCAAGCTGCATCAGAAGTCGTGCCCGAAACCCTCTGGCGTTGCGCTCCACGGTCCCGAGGTTCTGTCCCGGCGCCGGGGTGGCCTCGGCCAGCCTGACAATCGCTTCATCGATCTCCGCCAGAGCATCTTGCGTGCGCCCCTCACGGTTGAGCAGCCGCGCTCGCTGGGATCGGGCGGCGCCGTTACCGGGCTCGCGCGCAAGGATCGCGTCGATCTCCCGAACCAGCGCGCCGCGGTCGCCGAGCGCATCGAGCTGCACCAGGAGCCGCACGCGCGCCGCCTCCAAATCAGGGGCGATCTCCAAGGCGCGCCGAAACGCCACGAGTGATTCGCGCGGCTGTTGCGCCGCCGCCAGGGCGCTGCCCAACCGCACCCGCAACATGGCATCGTCGGGTCGCAGCTCAACGGCCGCCCGCAACCAGCGGGCCGCGGCCTCCGGATCTTCGTCCTCCTCGGCCAGTACGGCAGCGCTGAGAAGCGGCCTGTCCCAGTCAGGAGCGGCCTCGGCGGCTTTCTCAACGTAGCGGCGTGCCACCTCGAGGCGTCCGAGCCGGTAGCAGAGCTCGCCCCGATAAAACGTCGCCGGCGGAAATCCTGGCATCGCGCGCTCGGTCGCGTCGAGCGCCTCGGCGGCCGCCTCCCATTCCTCTAGCTGAAGCCAGACCTGCGCCAGCTGGTATTGCACACGGCCCGGTTCGGGCGTCTGCTCGAGCGCAGCGACCAGATGCGCCACCGCCTCCTCGGCACGGCCGCCAGCATAGAGAGCGCGCCCGAGATGATAACGGACCTGCCAGTTACGCGCCTCCAGTAAAGCCGCGGCTTCGAGCTCCGCGATGGCCTCCTCCAACCGTGCTGCGCTGAGCAGTTGTATGCCGCGTTGCAACCGGACATCGACCTCGTCCTGTCCGCTGCCCGGCGCACTGAGCGCCAGCGTGGAGATCAGCGCCAGAGCGATCGCCGTCGGCCGCAGGCACGTCGCGGCGCAGTGCCGGCCGCCGCGATTCCGCACGTCTTCCATCCTCAACCGAAGTCTGAGCCTCACCGGCAGGATCGCCTCGCATCCACGGGCCGGCGATCTGGTGAGCCGCCCCAGTACACCTATAAACTACATGGATGCCCGTCGGGCAACCCCTGGTCGGAGTGCCGCGCCGCGCACCGCTCGGCCTCATCGACCGGTGCCGACTCCAAGCCATCATGACCCACTCCACTGCCAGCTCGTTTCGTCGTCGACCCGGAGCCGTTCGCGCCGGCATCACCCTGGCGATCGTGCTCTCATCGACCCTCATCGGATATCTGTTCTGGCGCCTCCCGGGCTCGGCGCCGGACCTCGGCTCGCGGCGCGGCGACCGGCAGATGAGCGTCGTGCTGGTGACGCTCGACACGACGCGCGCCGATCACATCGGAGTCTACGGATCAGACGACGTCGACACACCTGTTATCGATGCGCTTGCCGCCCGCGGCGTCACCTTCATGCGCGCCTACGCCCCAACGCCGCTGACGCTGCCCT
This sequence comes from Acidobacteriota bacterium, assembly GCA_965205505.1. Classification (GTDB taxonomy): domain Bacteria; phylum Acidobacteriota; class UBA890; order UBA890; family WLXD01; genus DASCOT01. Next base: position 315,938 of record CBDBHB010000006.1, on the reverse strand, counting down.
CGCACACGTCGCTGTTCACCGGCACCCACCCGCCCTACCACGGGGTGCGCGACAACGGCGCGTACGTTGCCGCGGAAGGGCTGCAGACCCTGGCCGAGAGCTTCCAGGAGGCCGGCTACCGCACCGGCGCCTTCGTCGGGGCCTTCGTCCTCGACTCGCGCTGGGGCCTGGCGCAGGGGTTCGACCGCTACTTCGACGAGTTCGAGGCGCCCGAGCAAGGACAGATCGATCTGGGCCACGTGCAGCGTCCCGGATCGGAGGTCATCGACACCGCCTTGGCCTGGGCCCGCGAGGACGACACGACCCCGTTCTTCATGTGGGTACACCTGTACGATCCGCACGCCCCATACGAGCCGCCGGAGCCCTTCAGGTCACGATACGCCGATCGGCCTTACGTCGGTGAGATCGCCTGGACCGACTCCTTGGTGGGCAGGCTGACCTCGTGGCTGGACGACTCCGGTCTGTCCGACGACACCTACGTGGTGGTGGCAGCCGATCACGGCGAGAGCCTTGGCGAGCACGGGGAGAACGAGCACGGGCTGCTGCTGTATGAGTCGGCCATCCGGGTGCCGCTGATCATCGCCGCGCCATTCGGCGAGCCGCAGGGCATCCAGCGTCACGAGCTGGTCTCGTTGATCGACGTCATGCCGACCGTGCTGGAGTTGACCGGGCTGGAGACCCCCGAGGAGGTGCAGGGCAGGAGCCTGGTACCGCTGTTTGCCAGGCACGCCGAGGTCGAGGGCTGGCGCGACGAGCGCGTCTATGCCGAGACTTTCTACCCGCGCCTCCATTTCGGCTGGAGCGAGCTCCAGGCGATCCTCGACCCAACCTACAAGCTCATCATCTCGCCCGAGCCGGAGCTCTACGATCTTGTGCAGGACCCCGGAGAACAGCAGAACCTCGTATCACAGCGCGCCGCCACGGCAGAGGCGCTGCGCCGGGAGGCCGAGGAGCTGGTGGCGCGGCTCGAGGAGAATAGCAACCCAGCGAACACCGTCGCAGTCGACCAGGCGACGCGGCAGCGGCTCGCCGCGCTCGGCTACATCGGCACCTACAGCGCCGACGCCGACGACCCGGACGTCGAGCGCGCCAACCCGAGGGACAAGATCGAGATCTACAACGACCTGATCCGAGCCCGCGGCCTGACCCTCAGCGACCAGGTAGCCGAGGCCGAGACGCTCCTGCGGAGGGTCATCGCCGAGGATGCCGGCGTAGTCGATGCGCACCAGTCGCTCGGCACTCTGCTCTTGGAGCAGTTCCGCTACGAGGAGGCAATCGAAGTCTTGGAGACCGCGCTCTCTATGAGGCCCGAAGATGCAGGCCTGGTAGTGCATCTCACCAAGTCGCAGATGCAGGCCGGTCGGATGGACGCGGCCGAGGCTCTGTTGCTGGACTTCATCGACGTCCCGAAGCCGGATGCCCGGTTCTACATCAACCTAGGGCAGATCAAGCGATCCACGGGGTCCTACGACGAGGCGGCAACCTACTTCAACGAGGCGTTGCGCCTCAGCGAGGGCAGTCTGGCGGACATGCCAGGGCTGCTGCGAACCGCACCCAAGCCGGTCGACAATCTCATGGGCGCCGCGCACCTCGGGCTCGGCGCCGTCCACCTGGCCGCCGGCCGCCCGCGCCTGGCGGATGACCACCTGAACCTGGCGCGCGGCTTCAACGATACCCTCGCCGATCTGCACTTCCATCGCGCCTTGCTGTTCGAGGCCCGAGGACAGCCGGACGAGGCAATCGCCGCCTACCGCCGCGAGCTCGAGAACGTGCCGCGCAACATCAGGGCCGCGATCAACCTCAGCGTCATCTACCGCAACCGACGCGACCTCGTCGGGGAGGAGCGGTACCTGCGTCTGGCCCTCGAGATCAACCCGCAGTTCACCCGTGGAAGCCTGTTCCTGGCTCGCATCCACCTGGTGAAGAACGAGCGCCTCGACGAGGCCTTGTCGCTCGTCGAGGAGGCGTTGGTGCGAATGGAATCATCGACGGCGCGTCGGGTACCGCAAGAGATCACCAGGCAGAACCAGGCGCTGGGCCATCTCTTGCTCGCGGACATCTACAATCGACTCGGAAGAAACGAGCTCTCCAACCAGCACGCCCGTCTTGGGATGCAGCTCCGAGACGGGACACAGCGCTGACGATGGACCCCTGCGCACCGCTGATCAGCGACGAGCCCTGATGACCAAGCTGACCTCCAGATCACGAAGCTGGCAAACCATAGCAGTGCGCGCCGTGGTAGGCCTGGCGGTCGTGACGGCGCTCGCGTATGTCGGCTATCGTTTGTTGTCGGCACCGACGACTGCACCTGACATCGCCTCGCTGCGCGGCGACCGACAGATGAACGTAATGCTGGTAACGCTCGACACGACACGGGCCGACCGCATCGGGGCCTATGGCTACGACGACATCGAGACCCCTGCATTCGATGGGCTGGCCGCTGCGGGCGTTACCTTCCTGCGCGCCTACTCGGCGACGCCGCTGACGCTGCCATCGCATACGTCGTTGATGAGCGGCACGTACCCTCCCTACCACGGCGTGCGCGACAACGGCGCCTTTGTGGCGCCCGACGATCTGGATACGCTGGGGGAGTTGTTCCGCGACGCCGGTTATCGGACGGGGGCGTTCGTCTCGTCGTTCGTCCTCGACGGGCGCTTCGGGCTGGCGCAGGGCTTCGACACCTACTTCGACGAGTTCGAGGTGCCCCGGACGCGCATGATCGCGCTGGCGAGCATCCAGCGGCCGGCGTCGGACGTGGTCGACGCCGCGCTGGCGTGGTCCCGCCAAGATCCATCGGCGCCGTTCTTCCTGTGGGTCCACATGTTCGACGCCCACACCCCGTACGAGCCACCGCCTGAATTTCGCGACCGATATCCGGAACGCCCGTACGTCGGCGAGATCGCCTATGCAGATACGCAGCTCCGTCGCCTGATCGCTTGGCTCGACAGCAGCGGCCGCCGTGAGGATACCTTCGTGATCGTAGCGGGGGACCACGGCGAGAGCCTCGGTGAGCACGGCGAGATCGAGCACGGCTTCTTTCTCTATGAAGCGACGATCCGCGTTCCCCTGGTAATCTCCACACCGTTTGCGGCCTATCAGGGCGTACGGCGATCCGAGCCCGTGTCGCTGGTCGACATCATGCCCACGATCCTCACGCTGGTCGGGCTGCCGATTCCGTCCGAGGTGCAGAGCCAGAGCCTGGTCCCGCTGCTCGGCGCCGGCGCTCCCGAGCGCACCGACAGCTTGGTCTACTCCGAGACCTACTACCCGCGGCTGCACTTCGGTTGGAGCGAGTTACGTGTCCTGCTGAGCCCCGAGTACAAGCTCATCATGTCGTCCGAGCCGGAGCTCTATGACTTGGCATCGGACCCGGACGAGGCCGTGAACCTGTCGCAGCAGCGCGCCGCCACCACCGAGCTGCTACGTCAGCAGGCCGACACCCTGGTAGCGGACTACGAGCAGGATGGCGGTCTGGCCGAGGCCGTGACGCTCGACGAGGAAACCCGCCGGCGGCTCGCCGCCCTCGGATATCTGGGCAACTTCGCCGACTCCATCGAGGACGACACCGAGATCCGAGCCAGCCCCGTAGGCAAGATCGACATCTACAACGATCTCCTGAGGGCGCGGTCGCTGACGTTGCGGTCTGAGCTAGCGGAGGCGGAATCGCTGTTCCGTGGCATCATCGCTGCCGACCCCGGGGTGATCGATGCCTACCAAGCGCTCGGCAACCTGCTGAGCGATCAGGAACGTTACCCCGAGGCTATCCCTGTCTTCGAGGAGGCGATCGCCCGAAAGCCAGACGACATCGGCATGGTGCTGTTCCTCGCCAACGCTCAGATGCGCTCAGGGCGGACCGATGATGCCGAGCGGGTGCTGACCGATTTCGCCGATGTGCTGGAGCCAGACGCCCGGGTTCAACTCTCCCTCGGAGGCATCTACCAGCGCAGCGGGCGCCATGAGGAAGCGATCGCGGCGTTCAACCAAGCGCTCGAGCTCGACCCCAACATGGCCGGGGCGCACGTCGGGCTGGCCAGCGCGCACATGCAACTCGGTCGTATCGAGCTCGCCCAGCCGCAGCTGGATCGCGCCCAGGAGCTCAACGACCAGATACCGGAGCTGCACTTCACCTGGGCCCAGCTGTTCGAGCGCCGGGGTCGACTGAACGAGGCGATCGCCGCCTACCGTCGCGAGCTCGAGATCTCGCCCGGGCACCTGATGTCGGCGTTCAACCTGAGCCTGATACACCGTAACCTGCAAGATCTGGAGCAAGAGGAGCGCTATCTCCAGCTGGCGCTAACGATCGATCCGATGTTCCCGCGCGCGCGTCTCTTCATGGCACGCATCCACCTGGTGCGCGGTCAGGGTTACGAGGAGGCCATCGAGTTGGTCGAGGGAGCCCTGGCGGTGAGCGGGATCCCGCCGCGGGATCGCGCGCTGGGGCACTTCCTCTTGGCAGACATCTACAATCGACTCGGCCGGGACGACCTGTCCCGCCTGAATGCCCGCCTCGCCGAGCGCGCCCAGGCGAGGGTCGGTAGCTGAAACCATGTCGAGAGGCAGCCCGATGGCGGATCAACACAGTTTGACTCGATTCACGACAATCAACTTCTGGCACCGGTCGATCCTGGTTGCGGGCGCGCTCGGCGTGCTGGTGGGTCTGCACCCGGCGGCCCCCCCGGCCCCGGCGACGGGCAGCCTCGGATCGTCGGGGGTACTCGCCAACACCCAGGACCAAGCTCCCCCAGCGGAGCTGAACGAGTTCCAGACTCTGCTGCTGGCCGGCGCCGCGGCGCTGCAGAACGGTGATTTCCAGGAAGCGCTGGAGGCGTTCGACGGCGCCCTGGTGCTCGAGCCCGACGACCCCATCGCGCGCAGCCAGGTTGGACGGTCCTTGCTCGAGCTCGGGTACTCCGACGAAGCGTTGCCGCTGCTGAGCCAGGCAGCCCAGTTGGCGCCCGACTTGTTCGTCACCCAGTTCAACCTCGGCATCGCCCTGCTCCGGGTCGGGCGGCACGAGGAAGCGATCAACTGGTTGCGCGCCGCTTCGCGGCTGAATCCGGAGGTAGCGCTGCCGCGTTACGGCCTGGCGCTCGCCTACGCGGCGCTCGGCGACCACGCTCAAGCCATCATAGAGCTTGAGGAATGTGTGGCCGTTGCGCCGCAGACGACCGACGCCTGGTTGCTGCTAGGGCGGCTCCTGAGCGAGCACGGCACTGAACTCGAGGCGGTGTTGAAGGCCGCCGAGGCGTTCGAGAAGGTGTTCGAACAGCGCCCGCACGAAGGCGATAGCTGCCTGGCGCTCAGCCGTGCGTATCGACGCTTGTACCTCCCGGAGCAGGCTGTGAGCTTGATCGGAGATTGCGAGCGAGCCGGCATCGAGGATCCGCGGCTCTACCTGCTCAAGGGGCGGATGCAGTTGCAGATGGGCAACTACACCGAGGCGCGGGCCACTTTTCTCCGCGCTGCCGAGGGACCACAGGCCGCCGGACCTTCCTACCTCGAGCTCGCCGTCATGTCGGACAACCAGGGCGATTTCGACACGGCGATTACCGAATACGAGACGGCGATCACCGAATACGAGCGCACCATCGAGCTTCGCCGCCGGGGGATCAGCGCCTACATTCGTCTGGCCGACATCTACGTCAAGCGCAACCAGCCGGAGGTCGCCGATGAGCTGTTGACCCGCGCCATCCGTGCCGTGCCGCGCAGCCCGTTAGCGCACAAGGAGCTATGTCGGGTGCGTCGAGAAATGGGCGACCTCGCCGCTGCCGAGACGTATTGCCGACGGGCTCTGGAGCTTAACCCCGACTTACTGGAGGGCTACTACACGCTAGCGCTGGTGTTGCGGGATCGTGGCAAGACCGACGAGAGCCGGCAGCTGATGGAACGCTACCGAACGCTCACCGCCGCAGACGAACAGGAGAAGCTGGAGACCAACCGCGTGACGCAGATCGGCCTCGCCAACATCCAGGGGCTGTACTACTTTCGCCAGGACAACCTCGAGCGAGCGCTCGAGCTGTTCGAGAGCGCCGCCGAGCTAGCGCAGGACGACTGGCTCGTTGCCTTCAACCTCGGTATGACGTACGCCGCGCTCAGCAACCACGAGAGCTCGGTGGTGGCACTGGAGCGCGCGCGGCGGCTCAACCCCGGGCGCTTTTCGACCTACCCGGTGCTGGCTGCGGAGCTGCGCGCCCTCGGCCGTCTCGACGAAGCGACGCGCATCGAGGCGCTCGGGCGAGATCTGGAGCAGCGACCTTGATCGGATGCAGCGGGCGCTCCCGAGGGGGCCCGCGTGTCGGCTAACGAGTACCGCAACCTCAGCTTCTGGCACGACACGGTTCCAGAGCCGCTGGCGCCGCGCCCCGGCCTGACCACCGACAAGCGAGTAGATGTCGTTATCGTCGGTGCCGGGTTCACCGGGCTGTGGACCGCGTACTACCTCGCTGAGCGTCAGCCCGGCATCCGTATAGCCATCCTCGAGGCCGAGATCGCCGGATTCGGGGCGTCGGGCCGCAACGGGGGATGGTGTCTCGGCACCATGGCCGGCATCGGCCAGCTGCTGCACGATCCAGCTCAGCGCAACGGCGCGATTCGTTTGCAGCGGGCGCTGTTCAACACCGTCGATGAGGTCGGGCGTGTCTGTGTACAGGAGGAGATCGACTGCAACTGGGCCAAAGGGGGCAATATCACCATCGCCACCTCGAAAATGTTCCACGCGCACGTCAGGGAAGAGCTCGACGACTGGCGGGCGCTCGGAGCCACCGACGACGAAGTGCGCTGGATGGAACCGCAGGAATGTGCCTCGCACATCCGTACGGCGCGAAACTATGGCGGCGTGTTTCTTGCCGAGGTTGCCGCCCTTCATCCCGCCCGACTGGTGCGCGGGCTCGCGAAGGCGGTGGAGCACCGCGGCGTATCTCGACGGTGCTGATGAAGATCGCCGAGTCGCTCGACGACGCCGAGCTACGTGACCGACCGACCCCGCGCATCCGCAACGCTATCTTCGACGCATTGGTACGCAAGTAGACGTGCAGCAGTAGCACTTGCGCAAAGCGCCCGACGCTACGGCGCCGATCTGACTACCACGCGGTCACCCGCCCTGATGGGGCCGGGCACGTCGACCACCCCGACCACGCCGCGCAGGTTCAGCGCGTGTTTGGGAAACATGGCGGCGACCACCGGACCACCGGCGTGGGTGGTGTAGGCGGCGGCAATTTGGTCCCCCATCTCGACGCAGGGCGGATTACACTCCTCGACGCGCAAGACGGCTCCGGAAGGAAAGTGTAAGCGTGTACCCCGCAGCAGCCCGGACAGATCTGGGATGTCCTGGAAGCACAGGTTTGCTCCCAGCGTCGAGGCGGCGAGCGGCTCCCGCAGATCCATCCGCTGCGCGACTACCTCGAGCTCCTCGATCGACACTGCTGACCACTGACGCTCGTTTCGCCGCACGGTGCCCACCGGATCGATGTCGCCCGCGAAGGCCACACGCGAGTAGCCGCGGTGCTTGTCGCCGACGAAGCCATCGAGCTGCGCCTGAACTTCCGGCTGCTCTTCTTTGTGCAAGTCGACATGGTCACCACTGTGGACGGATACGACCGACCCAGCGAGCTCACTCATCGTGGTCACGCCCCTGACGCCCGAGTACTGCGCGGGCGTCACGTAAGAAGTAAGCAAAGATCACTACCGCGCTCGCCGCCAGCACTAGCGCGTTGATCCAGGTAAACAGGTCCCAACCGTTCATGGCCTCACGTACCGAACAGCACGTCGAGGCCGTAATAGGTAGACGCCAACGTGCAAACCAGGATCGGCGTCGTCATCGCGCCCGGCCACCAGGTACTCTTCGAAGCTAGGGGCCTTGAGGCAACGCCGGGAGTTCACTGACCGGCTGGCCGGAACGCGCACCGCGCCGAGGGGGTTGGCGAACAGCAAAGCTATGTGCGGGACAGGCAGTTGCAACGCAATCAGCCATCCACAGCGCGTTGCTTCTGCACCAACTCCCGCAGCAGCTCGGCGTTCAGACCGCCGCGGACGAGATGGTCGCCAACGATGAAGGTCGGTGTGCTGTCGATATCGAGCGCTTCGGCGAGCTCTTTGACGGCGGCGAGATACTCGATCAGTCGCGGATCCCGCATGTCTCGCCGGAGCGCGTCCACATCGAGTCCCAGATCATCGGCAGTAGCGTAGACAAGCTCCGCGGTCAGCGGCGTCATGGTGGTCATCAGCGCGTCGTGGAACCCAACGAAGCCTCCCTGCCGATGAGCAGCCGTTGCCGCCCGAGCGGCGAGCACCGAGTGGCTCCCGTACACCGGCAGCTGCTTATGAACGAGACGCAGGTCACCGTCAGATGCGGCCACCGCCGCGATCTCCGGATAGCTCGCCTTGCACGGCGCGCACTGGTAGTCGGAGAACTCTATGATCGTTACCGATGCGCCTGTCGAGCCGATCGTCGGGGTCAGCTCCGGGTCAATGACGATGTCGGCGCGGGCGTCGAGAATCGCCCGGCGCGCCTCCGCGTCACGCTGCTCATCGCGCGCCTGCCCCGCCACCCGAACGTTTGCGAGAAGCTCGGGATTGTCGAGCAGGAACCCTGGGTTGTCCGTCAGGTACTGACGTACCAGCTCTTCGGTCTGCGGGTCGTGGTCCGGTCGTTCGACCGCGTCGTTGCACGCCGCAAACAAGGTCACGGAGACGATCAGCAGGACGTACCGATCTATGGCGGCTCGTTGGATCACCGATCGGCGGCCACCACGAAGCTATGCGCCTCGTCGAGCTCGGTGGAGATCGTCAGAGTACCGTCGAAGTTCCACAGGATCCCCGCCACTCTGTTCGTAGATCCACTGCTCAGGTCGCCGAGGTGGCGGCCATCCTTGTATATCGAGTACGAGATCGTTGGATCGAGCTGGTTGATCGTGAAGGTGGTGCTGTCCGTTTCCACCGGTCCGGGCGCCAGCGTGACGATCAGAGCCGCCTCCTCGCGATCGTAGATCGCCTGCGTGACATTAGCCTCGATGTACTCCACGCCGCTAACGAACGGTTCCGCGAAGTGCTCCTCCTCCCACGGCTGGTTGTACAGCGTCCACAGACCGTCGCCAGGGTTGAGGCGCGCCATCGCCACCAGCACGTTGCCGGTGACTGGGCTGATGTTGTGGATGAAACCGTTCTCGTCGCGGTTGAAGTTCTCTCGGTAATCGGGCGTGTGCGGGTAATAGAGGCCGCCGTCACGCCAGGTAGGCCCGAAGTGCTCGTCGGCGTACTCGAGCATGGTGGCGACGGTCTTCATGTCGCCGACCTCGGCCGCCAGCACCGCGAACCAGCCGAAATCGAACGACGACGTCCAGCCCATGTCGGAGCCGGGCTCACCCTGGAACATGCCCGGGATGTAGAGCTTCACTTGCTCGCGATACAGGTCCTTGACGTACTGCGGGGCCCAGACGTGGTGTGCCTGTCCGTTCCAGCCGTCGCTCCAGGCCATGCCGGTCGATGACCACTTGGTCGACGCCGGAATCACCTCGTCGGAGCGCACGTGGAGGTAGAACATCGTCGTGTGGTTCTCCGGCGAGATGAATTCCCGCTCGTGGATCGTCTTGGCGAACTCCTGCTCGACCTCGGCCGAGTAGTCCGTCCCGTGCGTCTGGTCGTACTGGATCAGGCCGAGGATCGGATGCTGGTTGCACTCGGTGTAGATGGCGCCGAGCTCGCATTCAATGCCGAGGAAGTCGCTGGCAACGAACTGGTCGTAGATCACCGTCGCCAGCCGTTGGTGGTCGTAGTCCATGCGCAGCGGCTCGCCGCCGTATTCGATCGCCGGGAACACGAACGGCAGAGATCCGGGATCATCGTAGCGATGGTCGTCGAACAGCGACTCGTGCAGGCTGACCATCTGCAGCAGGTGACCACTGTACATGATGTTCGACTTGATGTTGGGATCGATCCATCCTTGCCAGCCATCCTCGCGATACACGGAGCTGTTGCCGTCCTGGTCCGCACCGCGTTTCTCGTACTGGCTCATGCGCGCCCAGTACTGCCAGACGTCCTTGTAGATCATCTTCTCGATGAGCCGCCTCGACGCGTCTCGGTAGAGGTCCCGATGCGCCGGCACCTTGTGGTACTGCGCCAGGCTCAGTGCGTAGGTGGCAAAGGCGATCTGGAACTGGTAGGCGTCGAAGTTGTTGCCACCCGGCGTGTTGCCCATCAGCGACCAGTCGCCGTCGAGCTGATTGGCGAGGTTGATCATGTGGCGGACGTGCCCCATCTCCTCGGTAGACAGCGAGGGATAGTCGGAGGCGAGGATGGCCGCGCCCGCCGGGGGCGCGACCGGCTGCGCACCGACCAGCGCCGCGCAGAGAACAGAGATTGGTAGGACGCGATGCCGCATGGTGCCGCTCCAGGGTGCTGTGCAGTTCGAGATGGGCCGAAGACTGAGACGCAGGGTGTCTGTCGAGACTAGTTTCCGACCTCCGAAACCGTCAAGGGTCCCTCCACCCTCCGTTTGACTTACGCTCCGTGCCCGTTGTACCAGAACGTCGAGATGCTGACCTCGCTCGGAGAGATCCTGCCCGCCGCTGCCGTGAAGTACGGCGAGAAGACCGCGCTGGTGTCCGGGGACAAGAGGTTCTCGTTCCGCGACCTCAATGAGCTATCCGATCGCCTGGCAAAGGGTCTGGAGACGCTCGGAATCACGCCCGGAGATCGCGTGACGCTGTACTCCGCCAACCGCTGGGAGTGGATCGTCAGCTACTACGCAGCGCTCAAGACCGGGGCGGTGATCAATCCGATCAACGTGATGCTGACCCCGGAGGAGGTCGCGTTCGTAGCCGCCGACTGCGGCGCAAAGGCGGTGTTGGCCTCGAAAGAAAAAGGGGAACCGATCCTCGGCCTCAAGGACTCCTCCGACGTCGAGGAGATCATCGTCTTCGGCGACCAGGTCCCCGCCGATGCGCGGTCGTTCAACGAGCTCGTCGAGAGCAACGAACCCGGCTTCGAGGTCCGCGAGGTACCGGCCGACGCGTTGTCGACGATTTGCTATACCTCGGGCACCACGGGGCACCCGAAGGGCGCCATGCAAAGCCACCGGAGCGTGATCATCAACGCCGCCTTGTTGGCGAACATGCACGTGCGCACCGCCGAAGACACCATCGTCACGGCGCTGCCGTGTCCGCACGTATACGGCAACGTCATCTTCAACGCCGCTTTCATGGTTGGCATGAAGCTAGTTCTACATCCGCTGTTCGTGCAGGACGAAATCTTGCAGTCGATCCAAGACCACGGCGCCACCATATTCGAGGGTGTGCCGACGATGTATCTGTACCTGTTGGATCACCCAGGGCTGGTCAACTACGATCTGTCGTCGCTCACCTGCTGCACGGTCGGCGGCCAGACCATGGCGGTCAACAAGATGCGGGAGGTCGAGGAACGCTTCGGCTGCCCGCTCATCGAGCTCTGGGGAATGACGGAGCTCGCCGGGCTTGGCACCACCAACCTACGGTATGGGCTCAACAAGCACGGCTCGATCGGTGTTTCGCTGCCCAGCTGTGAGATGCGCATAGCGGCAGTGGACGACGCGAACCAGACCCTGCCACGTGGTCAGGTCGGCGAGCTGATGGCGCGCGGCCCGATCGTCATGCAGGGCTACTACGGCAACGAGCGGGGGACCGCCGAGACCATCGAGCCGGATGGCTGGCTGCACACCGGAGACCTGGCCAGCATGGACGCCGATGGCTACGTCACCATCGTCGATCGCAAGAAGGACATGATCCTCACGGGCGGCTACAACGTGTACCCGGCGGAGATCGAGCGCGTCGTCGCGGCGCATCCTGACGTCGCCATGGTGGCCGTAGGACGTCAGCCGGATGAAATGAAGGGCGAGACAGCCAAGGCTTACGTGGTTCTCAAGAAAGGCGCGAACGGGGACGAAGCGGCGATCGTCAGCCACTGCCGAGAGCACCTGGCTGCGTACAAGGTGCCGCGGACGGTGCAGTTCGTCGACGATCTGCCGAAGACCAGCACCGGCAAGATCATGCGGCGTGAGCTGAGCGCTCTCGACCCGTGATCTCCCTCAGCCCATTCGTAGGATGGGCTTCACGGTGCCTCCGCCCTCGGTCGCTGCGACCGCCTCGTTGATCTGATCGAGGCTGTAGAACTCCATCAGGCGATCGATCGGGAACTTGCCCGCCATGTACATGTCGACCATCTGCGGAATGAACAGATCCGGCACCGCGTCACCCTCGATCACACCGCGGACGGTGCGGCCGAACAAGATGGCGTTCATATCGAGGGTGATCTCCGTTCCTAGCGGCGAGGTCCCCAGCAGGCCACAAACGCCCAGGAGTCCGAGCGAGTCCACCGATTGACGCACCACCTCGGGGACGCCGGTCGCCTCGACCGAGTAGTTGACACCACCGCCGGTGAGCTCCTGAATCACCTCGACCGGATCGGCGTCAGAGGCATTGATCGCGTGCGTCGCGCCGAGCTCCTCGGCGAGGCTCAGTCGCTTGACGTTCAGATCGACGGCGATAATCGGATCGCAGCCGGCGATCTTGGCTGCCATGACCGACGACAGACCGACGGTACCGACGCCGAAGACCGCGATGCTCTGGCCGGCCCTGGGATGCAGGTTGTTCAGCACCGTTCCGGCTCCCGTCTGGATCCCACAGCCGAGCGGGCCGAGCATCTCGAGCGGCGCGTCCTCGCGTACTTTCACGACGTTGCGCTCGAAGGCCAGCGCGTAGTCGGCGAAGGACGACTGGCCAAAGAAAGCGCCGTGGACGACATCGTCTCCGCGGTGCATCACCGGCGACCCATCGGGCCGAGCGCCGCCGAAGTTGTGCCCGAACAGCTCCAGGCAGTACCCAGGCGAGCCTTGCTTGCAGTTCCCGCAGGCGCCGCATGAGTGGAAGCTCAGGACGACGTGATCGCCTTCCTTGACCTTGATGACGTCGGAGCCGACGCGCTCCACGATGCCGGCACCCTCATGGCCGAGAACTGCCGGCAGCGGCACCGGATAGTACTGATCGCGCACTGACAGATCCGTGTGGCAGATGCCGGTGGCAACAACCTTGACGAGGACCTCATCGCCGCGTGGCTCGTCCAGGTCCACGGGGCCGACGCTGAACTCGGCGCCCGGTTCCTCGAGAACTGCAGCTCTCACCTCCATTCGGTACCTCCTTGGCTGGTGCACATTCGCGTCGCCTGCGCGGTTGCCTTGCGGCAACGGCGCCGGAGTCTAGCACCGGCCGTCGGCAGCCCAGGTCGCTCTGGACGGAGCTACGCGGTAGGTGGCAGCAAGCGTCAACCGGACAGCGCACTATGGGTTCGCCCACTGCCCGCCCGCCTACCTGCCGAACCAGCGGCGCCGGGCATCGCGACCGACGACCTGAGCGCAGTTGCGGCCGGGCACACCCATGACGCCGCCGCCCGGATGGGTGCCGGAGCCGCACAGATACAGGCTCTTGACCGGCGACCGGTAGTCCCCGTAGCCCGGAATGGGACGGAAGCAGAAAAGCTGATCGGGCGCCATGTCGCCCTGGAAGATGTTGCCCCCTAGCAGGCCGAAGCGCTCCTCGATGTCAGGCGGCGCCAGCACCTCCATGTGCTCGACGGAAGCCTCGAAGCCGGGGCAGTATTCCTCCATCTTGCGAAGGATCCGGCGGCCGTAGACCTCGCGCTCGGTATCCCACGAGCCTTCCCTGAGGTGATACGGGCCGAACTGCGTGAAGAACAGCCCGATGTGCTTGCCGTCCGGGGCCAGACCGGGCTCGTGCACCGTGGGGAATACCGCCTCGAGATAGGGATGCTCGGACGTGCGACCGTACTTCGCGTCGTCCCAAGCGCGCTCGAGATACTCGACCGACGGCGAGATAGCGATCAGCCCGGTATGGGGGTCCCCGGGAATCGGTCCTTTCCAAGCGGTCGGCTTCGGTAGCTCGGAGAGCGCTAGGTTGACCTTCACCGAGCCGGAGCGACTGCGATACCGGCCAACGTCCGCGACCACCTCGTCAGGAAGGTTCTCCTTGCCGACCAAATCGAAGTAGGTGGTTACCGGATGGGCGCACGAGATCACCTGCCGCGCGTGGAGCACCTCTCCGCTCTCGAGCTCGACGCCAGATGCCCTGCCGTCCTGGATGACGATCCGGCGGACCGGCGCCTCGGCGCGCACGGTTGCACCGGCGGCGCGAGCCGAGTCGGCGATCGATTGACTCAGCGCTCCCATGCCACCGTGCACCCATCCCCAGGCACCCGATTGGCCGTCGATCTCACCGATCCAGTGGTGCATGAGCACGTACGCGGAACCCGGGCTCATGGGCCCACCCCACCCGCCGATGATGGTCTGCGTGGCCATGGCGCCCTTGACGCGCTCATCTTCGAACCATTCGTCGAGGAAGTCCGCGCCCGAAAGCGTGAAGAGCCGCGTGACTTCGGCGATGTCGCGCGCCGTCCAGTGCCGGAACCGCCGGCCGAGCGACAGCCACTTGGGTATCTCCCGCCACTCCAGCCGCGGCGGCACCACGAACAGCAGGTCGCGCACGAGGTTGCCGATATGCTCGAAGTACTCGTCGAACTTCAGGTAGGCGGCGGCGTCGGCCTTGGAGAACCGCGCGATCTCGGCGGCGGTCTGGCCGGCGTCGCCATGCAGCGTTAGCGCGGTGCCGTCGTCGAACGGCACCCAGTAGTCGGGCGAGAGAATCGAGACCTTGTAGCCGAAGCGATCGAGGTTGAGCTCGGAGATGATGCGCGGCGGCACCAGGCTCGTGACGTACGCCGCCGACGAGATCTTGTAGCCGGGCCAAGGCTCCTCGGTGGCGGCGGCCCCGCCGAGTACATGGCGGCGTTCCAGTACGAGGACGTCCATGCCCGCACGGGCTAAGTAGGCGGCGCAGGCAAGGCCGTTGTGGCCGCCCCCGATAACGATCGCGTCGTGGGTGGCGCTCAACGCTCGGAATCGGCGACGCTCACCGTTTCGGCGATAGCGGCGTCGCCGGCCTGTTGCGCCTGGATCGTCGGATGCGACGCCGCGTTGACGGTCGCGGTCGTGCCCAGCACGGACATCGCCACCAGCAGGACAGCTGCCAGCACTGCCGCCAGCGCCATGCCCGCTCGGACCATCGTCGGCGCGTTGCCGGGTGATCGTAGTTCGATCCGATCCAGGCCGTGTCGATCGTCGCCCATCGTCGTTCTCTTGTCTCTGGTGTTCTTAGCTTTGTGAGCTCATCTTATTGGATGCAGCAACTGCGCTTGGAGCCAAGCCACCGTACCATGTCGCCTGCCGCTATCAGGCCGTGGTGAAAGTGCGGCGGGCCTGGCGATCGGATTCAAAGGAGCACGGCACGCCGGCTCGGAGCACGCAACGCAGCGAGTCCCCGCTCGAGGCGAACAGCGACAGGAATTCCTGGCCGCTGCCGACGGCCTGGCGTCGCCCGTGGCCGCCCCTGTCCACTGATCCGTTCCGACCGGTCCTCCGGCTAACGAGAAGTGGACGGCCGGGGCATACCGTCGGCCGACAACGTCCTGCTGGCGGCAGAAGCAGCACCGGCACGCGGGTAATCTGCTTCAACCGCTCGATCTACGACCCGGCCTCGGGTAGCGGCGCAGGCAACCCGCGTCAGCAACTCAACGAGATCACGGCGTACATCGACGCCTCCAACGTGTACGGCTCGGATGCGGCGCGTGCCAGCGCTCTGCGTACCAACGACGGCAGCGGCGAGCTACTGACCAGCGACGGCAGAATGCTGCCGTTCAACGAAGACGGCCTCGCCAACGCCGGTGGCACGCTGAGAAGCTTCTATCTGGCGGGCGACATCCGCGCCAACGAGAACGTCGCGTTGCTGGCGATGCATACGCTGTGGGCACGCGAGCACAACCGTCAGGCGCGGCTGATACGCCACGCTTCACCGGGGTTGGAGGGCGACGGGATCTACGCACGAGCGCGCGCCAGGGTGATCGGCCTCGTGCAAGCGATCACCTACAACGAGTTTCTCCCGCGGCTGCTTGGCGGCAGAGCGGTCGGTCGATATCAGGGCTGGGACCGTCGCGCCGACGCCGGGATCTGCACCGAGTTCTCGACTGCCGCCTTCCGGTTTGGCCACAGCATGGTGTCGCCACGACTGCTACGGCTGCGGCACGACGGGTTGCGCGACGCCGACCGTCTGTTCTACAAGCGAGCCTTCAAGGGCACCCATCTGGCCGAGATCGAAGCCACGACGCTCGCCGACGTGATTCGCCCGAACACCCGTATCGAAGGCGAGATCGCCGCCGACGTGTTCACCTCGCGTTGAAGTCAGGGTGTATCTCGGCTCGAGTGTGACCAGCTCCTGCGACGCGTGGCGCCCGGTTACTGGGGTCGAGCGAGCGCCAGATCGATCTCCGTCGCCGTCCTGACGCGGAAGAAACGGTAGTCGCTGTACCGGTGCTCAACCCGGAAGAGTCGGTCGTGGGCGATGCCGTCACGCAGCATTTCCGCTGCTGTTGCTCGATAGTTGTCGTCGCTCGGCTGCGCCAAGCTAACGCCCGGTGCCGATAAGCATCGCCCGGCTCGGGAACCGCATGCCGTTCGTGTCCTGCTCGAAGTCCGACCGCGCCCACGTGAACAGATACCCCCCCAATGGGGCCACCGGTACGGCGTCCGCTGCCCGCAGGACCGCCAACACCTCTTGCGACTGCACCGCATCCACGCGCAACAATTGGTATCGATCGGCGTCTATCCAGGCGCGGCCGAACCAGTCGTTCAGACCGGCCTGGTACGGCGCCCGCGGATCGAACCGCACCACGAAGGCAGGCCGTCCGTCGATCTCGTCTCGACCCTCCAGGGCGAAGTCGAAGTACTCGCGAAGGCCAGGCTGGAAAATGAAGACCCACGAGTAGGCGCGCTCGAGATATGCGGGCAACCCGATGTCGCCCAGCAGGATTCGCCGCGCCGCGCCGTCGTCCTGCCTGCCGCGTGCCGTCCGGTAGTCTTGCAGCCGCCCAGCAGGGGTGCCCGCCGTCGGCGCCGCGTCAACATCCGCCGTGGCAGCATCATCGACGCGCATGATGTCGGTGGCAGGCACCTTCTCGAAGACGTAGAAGTAGTCGAAGAGGTGCGTCGTTCGCTGTGCCACCCGATTCCGGACCCTATAGCGGGTATCGGTAATGCGCTCCACGCACGTGAAGCTCAGTGCGTTGTCGCGGTACAGCCCCGCTACCCGGCTCATGACGTCGAGCAGCGCCTCGAGCTCCGAGACGGACTCCACCTGCGGCCGCAGCGCCGACGGCGTCGAACGAGCCACAGCCGGCGTCAGGAGCAGCATCGCGGCGAACAGCGAGACGTTCACGTGGAGTCTTTTCTTCGGCATCAACGTCACATCGACTGGTGGGGACCCCCAGCCAGTCTAGCCGCTCGTGATGCCGTGACGCACGGAGGCCGCGCCAGTCCACCGCTCTGGCGCATGCGGGTTGGGCCGCAAGGGAGCGATGGACTATCGTTGCGCAACCTACCGGAATCGCGAATTCCCGTTTCGAGCCGCCGGTGCTTCCTGCTGGAGACCCATGAAAAGAGCCCTCGCCGTCATTGCGTTCATAGCGATCTCCTGCAGCGCAGCCTACGGCGGATACGTTTGGGGCTGGTATCGAGGCTTCGAGTACCACTCGGTGGTCTCGGGAATGAGCGAGGCGAAGGTATCCCTCAGCGCGGCTCGATCGATTCGCCAGGCAGACCCACAGCTGGCGCTGGAGCTGCTCGACGCCAACATCTCGTGGATGTCCGTGTCGCTGAGCGACACCGCGCTCGACGTGCCGGAGGCTGAGCGAGCCAACTACGAAATGGTGCTAGAGCGGTTGCGCCACTACCGCGCCGAGTACGGTCGCGCCGGACAGTAGACAACGCTGGCCGGCGAGAATTGGCGCGCAGTGCCGCACTGGTAGCGCCCGATCACCGGGCGCCCACCGTCACCCCAGCGTATGCCGTATCAGGGCTCTATCACGGCGTCGACGTCGGCATCGGTAGCCAACCGCGCGAATGCCGCCCCCGTCGCTGTCGCCACCCCCTCGACATGAAGTTCGCCGAGCACCGTGTAGGTCTTGCGGTTGAGCGGTAGCTGTTGGAACTGGGAGATCTGCGCCAGCTCCCCGTCACGAAAAACGAAGAAGATCACTCCGAGCCCCAAGGTAGCCGCCGTCAGGATCTCCAGCCCGGTCATCAGAAAGCCCCCGTCGCCCACCACCGACACCACCTGCGCGTCCGGGTTGGCGAGCTTCACGCCGATCGTCGCCGGGACGCAATACCCCATGCAGTTGAAATCGGTCGGCGACAGGAACCGGCCGGGCGCGTATACGGGGAACTGCTCGGCCGCCAGGAACGTGTGGTTGCCATCGTCGACCACGAGAAAAGCGTCGCGATCGAGGGCGCCGCGGAGCGCCCGAAAGAAAATGCCCGGGCTGACGCGTTCGTTACTACGCTCCGCGGTCCAGGACGCAGCGAACGCCTCCTTTTCGGAACGAATCAACCGCCGCCGCTCCCCCCAATCGCGCGGTTCCGGCAGAGTCTCCTGCAAAAGCTCCAGCAGGGCATCGAGGGCCGCCGTCGCATCGGCCTCGATGGCGACTGCCGCCTCGTAGTTGCGACTGAACACGGCCGGGTTGATATCGACATGGATCAAATCGGCAGGCACCCGCATGCCGTAGCTGCCGGTGGCGAGCTCGGCGAAACGGACCCCGACAGCGAGCAAGCAATCGCACTCGGCGAACGCCGACCTTGCCGCGGGAACCGCAGAGTTACCGTAGCCCATGCCGACGTGCAGAGGGTGGTCGGCCGGGAACGCGCTGAGCCCCTGGAGCGTGGTCGCCACCGGGGCGCCCACGCGCTCCGCCAACGCCTGCAGCTGCGAGGTCGCGGAACGGGCGCCCCAGCCGACGTATGGCCACTAGTGGCCTGTACGGGTTACTCCTGGCGCTTCGGACGCAAGCCGGTGCCGACCCACATGTCAAGAATTCCGAGCAGCTCATGCACGACCTCCTTACCGTCGTCGGTGTTTGTCCACCATCGATCCGGATCGAATGGATCGGCACGCGCCCAGCGCACCGCACCTTCAATCGAGGCGTCGTCCGCCTTGCTCCAGAGCAGCCGTACGCGGCGCGAATGGGCCCTCGAGGTCACCAGGATCACGCTCGTGCGGCCCAGTTGCAGCATCTCGGCGCGCAGGGCGTCGATCTCGTCGAGTGTATTCAGGACCGGCGTGTCCATTACCCGAATCGCGCCCGCCGGCACGCCCAAGCGCTGCAGCATCTGACGTTCCCAGTAGTGTGATCCGAGGAAGCTCATGCCGATCCGTTCGAGGGCACGGCTTCGCTCGCTCGGGACGAGCGCGGCGATCCAGACCTCGGGCGCGCGACCTTGGCCGTAGAGCTCTGCGGCTTCCATCGCGCGGTAAGGCACATCGCTACTGTGAACGAAGATCACGTCGGTTTGACCGATCTCATCCTCGACGACCAGCCAAGCTCCGAGCGAACCCAGCAACCATGGACCGGCTTGGAACAGGACGAAGAGCACGGTGGCAATCAGCAAAGGCCATCGCCGCCAACTCTGCGTCGGCCGGCTCTCGACGGTTCGGGCTCTCGGGTCGAGGGACGGATGGCCGTCTGTCGAGTACGGCGGAGGGGCCGCTCTTGCTGAGGATTCGGGTTGTCGATCGGTCTCTTCGGACTGCATCCCCCGCAGCATAGAACACCTCAGCGCCGGTTGTCTTGGACGCTCCGACCGCGAGCTCCGTATACATGCCAGGAGGAGTTTCATGACCGACGAGTATCGTCCCGAGAAAATATTCCGTGTTCTGCGACGCAGTCGTGCGGCGGAGGCGGACTCCGAAGCACTATGGCGTCGCATCGAGGCACGTCTGGAGCCACCGTCGCCGGCGACGGCTAGCCGACTCTTGCAACCATTGACGGCCGCAACTCGATGCCCTGGGCTGCAGCTGGCAGGCGCGGTCACGGCGATCGCCGCAGTGGCCATCGCGATCTGGTGGCAGCCAGTCCGGGTTGGTGAGACTGCTCCGCTGATCGCGATGCCGGCACCTGTTGCCGATGCCTTGGTATCGGTGTGGGAGCTCGACGTTCGGTTGGTTCGCGGATTCGACGGTGCCCCGCCCGCCGACGTGCGCCCGGAGGTTGTCGACGGCGCCGGCGGGGCCAGTCGGCTGGCGGATCTGCGTGCCGACCTCGCATCGCTCGTGCGCTTCGAAGATTTCGGCCTGGTGGGCGAGTGGACCGGGGAGATACAGGAGGCCGACGGCGAGGTGCCACTCTCCAACAGTCGAGCCCTGGCGTTCGAACTGGTGGGAGTCGACGCCGACAACGGCGCCCTGCAGCTGCGCAACGTCTGGCTCGAAGGCGAAGAGCGTTTGAAGGTCGCTTCCGAGATGACCTTGACCCCGGGCGATCCCCACGTAGTCGGCGTGCGCCCCGGCGCCGAAGTCGAGACTGGAGGTTTGTTTCTGGCCATCGCCGTGCGCCCCCGTGCGGCGCCGGCGACTGAACCTGCGGACGGCCCGCAGGAGTAGTGAGGGCTCCACGCGATGCCTGAGTTTTGCTGCCGGGTCGGCGCGCCGAATGGCGCCATCACCGAACGCCATGTCTCTGCGGTCTCCGCCGCGTCCGCACGCGAGCAGCTGGCCGCGGACGGCCTCGAGATATTCGACGTGGTCGAGGGCCGCCCATCCACCGCCCTGCCGACGTGGCGCAAGCTCGCGTCCATTCAGCTGGGTGGGGCATCCGCGAACTCGGGACGACGGTTTTTCAGGCGTCGACGGACACACTTGGTACCGGCGGAACTGTTGGTGCTGAACCAGGAGCTCGCGGCGCTGGTGAACGCCGGCTTACCGCTGCTTCGATGCGTCGATATTCTTCGCGCGCGTCGCGCTGGGTCGGTGGTTGGCAGCATGCTCGATAGGGTTCGAGGGCTGCTTGCCGGCGGTGAGGGTATCTCCGGCGCGTTTCGACCTGAGATCGATCGGGTTCGGTTGCCCGAGCTGTTTGTCACGTCGCTACAGGTCGGGGAGGCGAGCGGCGACCTGGCACGCGCGATCCGGCGTTACACGGCACACCTCGACAAGTCGTTGAAGCTTCGCGGGCGCGTTCGCGCGGCGATGGTGTATCCGATGGTGCTGGCTGCCGTATCGCTGGTCGTCGTGCTCATCTTGCTGGTGATGGTCATTCCGCAGTTCGCCGAGTTCTATGCCTCGTCGGGAGCCGAGCTGCCGTTTACGACGCGCGCCCTGATGGGGCTGGCGGGGGTCGTCTCGCGCTACGGCCTGTTGCTAGCGGGTGCCGTTGCGGTCGGATTCTTGGCGGTGCGCCGCTGGGCGCGAACGCCGGCCGGGAGAGAGTCGCTCGACGACATGAAACTGCGTGTCCCGATGATCGGCGCGCTGCAACGTCGCTACTTCGGCCTCGAGATGGCCCGCACGCTATCGACGCTGCTGGGCGGCGGTGCCCCGCTCGTGGCGGCGCTGCGTGTGACGGCCGACGGTACCAGCAATCGTGCCTTTCGCCGCCGGATCGTGCAGGTGTCCGAGCTGGTCACGCAGGGTACGAGCCTGCATGTGGCCTTCGAGACCCTTGGCCTTCTCGAGCCTCTCGGTCTCGAGATGGTGCAGGTCGGCGAATCAACGGGTGCGCTGCAAGAGATGCTCGACCATGTTGCGACCACGTACGACGAGGTTCTCGATCGGCAGGTGACGACCGCTGTGAGCCTCGTGGAGCCAGCGATGCTCGTTGGCATGGGCCTGCTCGTCGCCGGCATCCTGATGTCGCTGTACGTGCCATTGTTCCAGACGGTGCAGGTAGTAGGATGAGCGCGCCGAAGGGTCCGCACGAGCGTCGGGATCCCCTCGCCGGGGAGGGGGGCGCGGAGCTGCTATCAGCGTACGAACGGCGCGCTAGCGAGCTCGGTATTCCCTACGTTGACCTCGACGATGTGCAGCTCGATCGCGCGCTCTTGGCACAGATTCCGATCGAGCTGATGGTGCGGCACGCCTTCGTACCGCTGCACCGTGCCGACGACGACTCGCTAGCGATCGCGATGTGCGACCCCGCGGACGTAGCCGCGCTCGACGCGCTCGAGGGTCTTCTCGACGCCTCAGTCGCCGTACGCGCCGCCGCCCCCGATGCGGTCGAGCGCGCGCTCCGCCGCGCCGGCGCTGGTGAGCGCATTCTGGCTTCCGTTCAGCAGACCTTCGAGCGTAGCGGCGTCGCCGACGTCGAGGATGAGGGCAGCCTGACGCTGGCGGGCCTGGCCACAGATGCCGGGCATCCGATCGTGCGGCTGGTCGATACGACGCTGTTGAACGCTATCGAGCGCCGCGCCTCGGACATTCATGTCGAGACACGCGACGACGCGGTATGGATCAAGTATCGCGTTGACGGCGTTCTGTACCCGGCCATGGACCCCATCGAACTGCGCCACCACGATGCGATCCTCTCGCGCGTAAAGGTCATGTCGGATCTCGATATCGCCGAGAAACGCATCCCTCAGGACGGTCGCTTCAAGCTCAGCCTGCAGGGTCGGAAAGTTGACTTCCGCGTTTCGATCATGCCCTCGATCCACGGCGAGGACGCGGTCATTCGCATTCTCGACAAGCAGTACCTCGCGGAGGAATTCTCCGAGCTTCGCCTCGACACGCTCGGCTTCACCGACGCCGACATGCTCAAGATCCGCAAGTACAGTCGTGAGCCATACGGCATGTTCCTGGTGACCGGTCCGACCGGCTCCGGCAAGACCACGACGCTGTACGCGGCGCTGTCGGAGATTCGCACCGAGGAACAGAAGCTCATTACAATCGAGGACCCGGTCGAGTACCAGCTCCCGGGCATCACCCAGATTCCGGTCAACGAGAAGAAGGGGCTGACGTTTGCGCGCGGTCTCCGATCGGTGCTCCGGCACGATCCCGACATCATCATGGTCGGTGAGATCCGTGACCCGGAGACCGCCAACATCGCCGTGCAGTCGGCGCTGACGGGTCATCTCGTCTTCACCACCGTCCACGCGAACAACGCCATCGACGTCATCGGCCGCCTGATGAACATGGAGGTCGAGGAATACCAGTTCGTGTCGGCACTCAACTGTGTTCTGGCGCAGCGACTGGTCAGACTGATCTGCAAACAATGCAAGCGCATCGTAGAACCGAGCGCCACGTTGTTGCGGGACTCCGGGCTGAGCCCTCGTGATCTCGAGGACGGGCCGTTGTACGAAGGTGTCGGCTGTGCTGAGTGCCGGGATACGGGCTACTACGGTCGCACGGTGATTGCCGAGCTTCTGGATCTGTCAGACACCGTGCGGGAGATGATCCTGGAGCGACGGCCGACCTCCGAGATCAGGCGCCAAGCAGCCAGCGAGGGGATCAAGTTCCTGCGCGACTCGGCGCTCGAGAAGGTGAAGGCTGGCCTCACCACGCTGCAAGAGATCAACAAGGTGACGTTCGTCGACTGAGGCGATGGTATGGCGTACTGGGCGAGCAAAGAACGGGTGGCAGTCGGTCTCGGGAAGGACCGACTGCGCCTGCTGGTAGCACGCGGAAACGGCTCCGTGAGCGTTGCCCACAGTGGCTCGCGCGAGTTGCCAAAGGGCGCGCTTCGCGGCGGGCTGCGGGCGCCGCTCTCTGCCGACCGACAGGCGATTGCGGCGGCCCTGAATGAGCTGCTGGACGACGCGCGCGCCGCTGGTTTGCTGCGCCGCCGGCCCGACCTCGTCGCACTGGTGATTACCGATGGCTCGGTCAAGATTGCAGCAGCACCGATCGAGGGTAAGACACCCGGAGCTGCCGAGGGCCACCGCATGGCCGGCTGGGTGCTACGCGAGCTGCTGCCTGTGGAGGCCGACGCGGCCCGCGTAGATTGGGCGATCATGGCCACGCCGGGAGTCGCCGACGCCGAGCCCGACCGCTGGATGCTGAGCGTTGGGGGCGATGCAGAATTACTGCGGGAGTACGAGGCCCTCGTGGATCCTTACGGATGGACGGTGGGACGTATCGTGCCCTGGACGCTTGCTGCCGCCTCGGTCGATGACAGCGACAAAACGCGACCCGAGAGCGAATCGGCGGACGCCGAAGAGTCGCCTCGGCGGCTCATCTTGTGCGAGGCTGACGGCACCCTTGCCTGCCTGTTCGAGGCCGGCGGCGTGCCGCGATTCCACCGTGCGTGGCGCGCCCGAGTCGACGGCGATCGCGTCGCCGAGGAGCTGCCATCGCTGCGACGCTACGTGAACGACCACCTCGAAATGACTATCGGACAGGTGAGCCTGTGTGGCACAGCCGATTGGTCGACAACGGTCGCGGCGGCTTGCGATGCAGTCGACCTGGAGGTGCGTCGCGTGAATCCCGAGGAAGCACTGGCCGGAGCGTTGCGCGGATGAGTCGCTTTCCGATCAACCTGGCCGCGCAGCCGATCGAGAAGGTGCGCGCAGCACGGCGAGCAGTCGCGTATACAGCGGCGGCGACGGTGATCGTGAGCCTGGTCCACCTGGCGTTTCTGGGATGGGGAACGGGCGGAAGAGGTGTGTCGCAAGCGACTTCACAGGCCCCCATCGACGCGTCAACGTTGGCAGAGTGGCAGGCGGAGGTGGATCGCCTGGCCGCGGTTGCCGATGTGCAGCGCGCTCGTGCGGCTGGCGAGGCCGTCCAAAGCGGAAACCAGCTCATCGCCTGGAGGACCATTCCTTGGCGCTCGATCTTCGCGGATCTTGAGCAGGTACTGCCGCAGCGCGCGCGCCTCGAGGTGGTGGCACCTGGGATCGATGGCGACGGGGCGGTGCGGATCCAGATGACCGCCGCTGCGACTGACCCAGGCCCCTTGCAGGACCTGTTGCTGGAGCTCGAGTTACACCCTGCCTTTGAAGAGGCCTGGCCAGACCGTGAGGAGACGCTCCCCGACGGATCGTCGCGGATGACGTTGCGGGCGCTCTACGTACGTCGTGGTGAGCCCGAGGCGGATGCGGAGACGAGGCCCACCGAGGCACCCCCCCCAACTACCGGGCAGGCATCCTCCGGAATCGCCGGAGACGCGCAATGATCCAACTCCGGAGATCGCGGTGGTTGCGCCTGGGCTCCGAGGTCGGTTCGTTGTCGATCGATCTAGGCCCGGGGTGGAACCTCGTTCGGCCACAGCTTCTCGGGGTCATTCTGTTGCTGGCCGCCAACCTGGCGATTTTCTTGGGAGTTACCTGGCCGCGCTGGAGCTCGATCGCCGCCGTCGATACGGCGTCGCGCGAAGGCGTTGCCGCGCAGGCAGCGCTGCGCCCGGCACTGGAGCGTGCACGCCGCATGTACGGCCGCGTGCTGGATGCGGAGTCAGAAGTCACAGAGCTTCGCGAACGCATCGGAGGCGGCGCCGTGTCGGAAGTCGTATCGACGTTACGCGCGGCAGTGGACGCTGCCGGCCTCGGCGCGGCCCGTATCGGCTATGCGGTGCAGCCGGTGCCAGAGCTCGGGCTGATGCAACTGCAGATCGACCTGCCGCTACGCGGTAGCTACGGGCAGCTACGGCGGTTTCTCGACGAGGTATTGGCCGGCCCGATGTTCGTGGTGCTCGAGCGCATCGGCGCGTCCACGCCTTCGTTTAACGATCCAACCGGCCAGCTCCTGCTGTCGACGACAGCCTCGGTATTCGTGCGAGCCGCCGATGACAGTGCGGAACCGTCGATGATCACCACCTCGCCGATCGAGACAGGTGAACCGCTGGCGCTGGCAAGCTCGTTGGCGTCACGTCTGCAGCGCTTGCCGGCCATCCCACTGTTGGCGGAGGAGCTCGAGCTTCGATTGGAGCAACTGGATACGCCATTGCCCGCCAAGACGCAGACGCGTCGGAACCTCTTCGCGTTTCCGACACAGGTGACGGCGGCCGAGCCCGATCCGGAGGAAGCCCTAGCGGCGCTCGCCAGCCAGTTCACCCCTGATCCGGTGACCCCTTATCAGCTCATCGGAGTTACCCGCACCCGTGATGGGTTGCTGGCAACGCTCAGCGGTGGCGACGATCTGGTGTTGCTAGTGCGCCGTGGCGAGCTGCTGCCGGATGGCTATCGCGTCGCGCACCTTGATCTCACCAGCGTAGAGCTGGAAGCCGGCAATGAGACCACGCGGCTATCGCTGCGAAGAGACGAGAACCCTGGAGTAACGGAGCAAGACCGATGAGCTTGAAAGAACACGTGATCACAACCAGAGATCGGCGGCGCCATCTGGCCGCGATTATCTGCGTGCTCGTTCTTCTGGTGGGGGCGACAGCATGCGCCAGTGGAAGCAGCACGCTGAATCGAGCCGATGCGCATGCCCGCGTCGGCGAGTGGGACACGGCGATCACCTACTACCAGCGGGTGCTCAAGGACGATCCCGGCAATCGCACGGCGAGATCGAAGCTGCTGCTGGCGCAGACCAATGCCTCACAGTTCCATCGCGTTCACGGGAAGGCGCTGGCCGAGGGCGGCGATCTGCAGCGTGCACAGCTTGAGCTCGAGCTCGCTGTGCGGCTGGATCGCACCAACCAAGCGGCGGCTGTCGAGCTGCGCAAGGTGAACGAGGCGTGGGAAGCAGAGCGACTCAGTCGCGGCGAGCAACGGACGGCTATCGAACGGGCGGTCGACGCGTCGATGGATGCCCCGCCGCCATTACCCGAGCTCGAGCATCACGCCATCGGCCAGATGTCATTCGACTATCGGCGCGCCAAGATCAAAGACATCTACCGTGCTATGGGCCGTCTGGGCGGTATCAACATGCTGTTCGACCCGGACGTCGACAACCCCAACACATCGTTCTTTCTCGCCGACGTCACGTACGAGCGCGCGCTCGAGATTCTGACCGCAGCGCACGGCCACTTCTACCGGGTGATGTCGGCCAATGCGATCCTTGTCGCCGAAGACACGCAGCAGAAGCGGCGGCAGTACGAGCCGCAGGTAATGCGCACGTTCTATCTCTCGAATGGCGACGCGGAACAGATCGCTAGCGCGTTGCAGACCATTCTCGGAGCGCGCCAGGTCATGCCCACGCCGGCGCTCAACGCCGTCACGATCCGCGACTCCGCGGACGTGGTCGAGGTCGCCGAGCGCATGATCAAGTCGCTCGACAAGGCCGGCGGCGAAGTGCTGCTCAACGTGGAGATTTTCGAGGTCAACCGAACGGTGATGGACGACTATGGCCTGTCGCTGCAGCCGGACTACTCAACCACCGCGTCGATTGGCCAGACCGAGGCCGGTATCTCATTGGCCGATCTGGGGAGCCTCACCACTCAGAACGCCTTTCTCACGATTCCGTCGCTGCGCTATCAGTTCATGAAGCAGGACTCCTCGTTCCGGCTCATCGCGCAACCGCAGCTGCGAGCCTCCGACGGCCAGATATCGTCGCTGCTGGTCGGCGAGCAACGGCCGATCATCAGCACCACGTTCAATCCCACGAGCACTGTCGGCGGCAATGTGGTTCCGATCTCCTCCACGGAGTACCGCGACGTCGGCATCGTTATCGATGCGACGCCGCGAGTCCATCACGACGGCACGATCACGCTTCAGCTCGTGCTCCAGGTAACGGCGGTGCAGGAGGGCAGCGGTGTCCTGGAGCAGCCTGTGTTCACCGCGCGCACGTTGACGACGACGTTGCGCCTGATGGAGGGCGAAACCAACTTGCTGGCCGGGCTCCTCCGTGACGACGAGCGCACCGTGTACACGGGCTTGCCGATCCTGTCCGAGATTCCGGTGCTCAAGCATCTCTTTGGCAGCACCTCCCAGACCGTTCTGCAGACCGACATCGTGATGTCGATCACGCCGTACATCGTGCGCATGGCCGACATCACCGAGGCCGACCTCGCAACGGTGTACGTTGGCACCGAGGACGCGATCAGCGGCGGCGGACGCGGTGGTCGAGGTCGGCCAGGTCAAGACGAGGAGGGTGATTTCGGGACCGGCGATACCGATCCGATTCTCGTTAGCCTAATGCCCGCTGATCAGAACGCGCAGGTGGGCCAGACGCTGAGCGTTGATGTCATGACGGACGGCGACGGCGATATCAACAACGTCGGGCTGCGGGTGAACTGGAACCCGCAGGTGCTGCAGTTTGTAGAAGCCACGGAGGGTAACCTCCTGAGCTCCGACGGCTCGGAGACCACCTTCTCGAGCAGCGCGGCCACTCAGGGCACGGTGGCAATCGGGATCGGACGCGTTGGGCAGGTGGGGGGAGTGCGCGCGCGCGGCGTGCTTGCGACCCTCAACTTCCGCGTTGTCGGCGTGGGTCAGACGCCGGTGCAGATCATCTCGGCGGCGCTGCGCGACTCCGAGGGGCGTCCGCAACCGGTGGCGTTCCGGGCCGCCGCGGTCGAGGCACAGGAGGATTGACGTGAGGTGCCGCCCTCGAACGCGTGCGCGCGCAACCGGCGGGTTCACGCTCATCGAGTTGGTGATCGTGGTTGCCATCGTCGGCATTCTTGCGTCTGCGGCACTGCCGCTCGCACGCTGGACCGTGAAGCGCAATCGGGAGTTCGAGTTGCAACAGAACCTGCGTGTCCTGCGCAACGCCATCGACCAGTACCGTGATGCCGCGGCCGCCGGACTGATTCAGGTGGACGAGGGGAATACAGGCTATCCGCCGAGCCTGGACCAGTTGCTCGAGGGCGTGCCGCTGCTTGGTCAGATGCCTCCGCTGGCGCCGGCGGTGTCCGATGCATACACCGCTACTGGCCCCGGCCTGACGGGCGGCATCCAAGGACAGCTGGCCAACGCGCAGGCCCAGGGCGCCGGCCAGGGCCTGCCCGGATCGCAGGGTCAACCGACCGGTTTTGGCACTATCCAGCCACAGCAGCAGCCCGGTGGTGGGTTCGGCTCGCTGAGCCCTCCCGGCGCCCAGCGGCCGGCCGCCGGACCAGGGCGCGGGCCGTTCAGCCAACAGCAGACGGCTGCCGGGTCGGGGCTGCAGCTCGGGGGTCGGACCCCGGGGTCGACAGGCGGGCCGGTGATGCAGGGTCAGCGACCGGGGTCGACCGCGTTCGCACCGGGCAGCAACCTACAGGGAGGGCAGCAGGCAGCGGGAGGCCTGTCCGGCCTGCTCGGCGGGGCGGGCCAAACGCAGGCCGCTCAGCAGCAACCGCTGCTCGGGCCCGATGGCCAGCCGGTCATGCTGGTCTTCCTACGACGGCTGCCGGTGGACCCGTTCACCGGCACGGCGGAGTGGGGCTTACGTTGCTACGGTGAGCCGCCCGACGACCGCCTGTGGTGTGGCAAGGACGTGTTCGATGTCTACTCCAAGAGCCTCGCGCAAGCGATCGACGGCACCCGGTACCGCGACTGGTGACGGTCGGCTGCGCCAATCCGTGACGAACAACCATGCGACCCACCGTAGAGACCAACGTTGTCCAGATAGCCGGACCACGCGAGGTCCGGATCGAGAGCGAGACACTGATCCTCGAGGGCATCGGTCAGCGCGAGGTAGCCGCCGAGACCCTCTACACGGCGATCTCGCCCGGCACCGAGCTTGCCGTGTACGAGGGCCTACAGCCTCTGCGAGCCGATCGCAAGTTCACCAAGGTCGTTGGCTACTGCAACCTGGCGCGGGTGATTGCGGTCGGCGATTGGGTTACGCGCTTTCGCGTGGGTGATCTGATCTTGACCTTGCAGTCGCACCGGAGCCACTTTGTCTGCGACGACGACGAGATCCTGCTGCGCTTGCCGTATCGCGACTACGAAGAGCAACAGCTGGCTGAGGCGACGACGACGTATCTGTTTCATCAGGGATACAGCGCTCTGCTTCGCGGAGACCTGAAGCCGGGTCAGTACGTCGCCGTCGTTGGACTAGGTACTCTCGGCCTGGCAACCGTCGCGGTAGCAAGTCGATTTGGTGCCCGGGTGTTTGCCTTTAGCGACCTTCCATCGGCGAGAATCGCGATCGACGTCGGTGCTCGGATGCTGTTCGGCAAGTCGTACGATGACGACACCAAGGGGCGCATCGCCGCCAACACGGCCAACACCGGCATTGACATAGTGGTGCTCACGAGCAGCAGCTGGGACGATCTACGACTGGCAATCGAGCTCGTGCGGCCCGGGGGACGCATTTGCTTGTTGGGCTTCCCGGGGCGGCGCCATCCTACGCCGCCGTTCAACCCGCTCGATCCGCAGTGGTTCTATCGCAAGCAGCTGAGCTTGATCTCGTGCGGTTACACTCCCGATGTCGAAATCGATGCGCGCGATATTCGCTTCACCATACGCCGCAACGCGGCATACCTCCTGGAGCTGATTCTCGACGGTAGCCTGCCGGCCGGCGATCTCGTCTCATCGGTGGTGCCGTGGCATCGAATCGGCGAGATCTATGAGCGCATCGCGGCGCGCGAGGAGGGCCTACGCACTGCAGTGCTGAGATGGTCCGGCGAGGACGCTGTCGATGGGTGAGTTCCGTACGCTCTTCGGACGGTGCTGTGATCGTAGGGTGGGCGCGCCCGGCTTCTCGTTGCTGGAGCTCATCGTCGTGATGGCAGTGCTCGGTATCCTGGTCGTCTATGCGCTCCCAGCCTACCAAGATGCGGTGGTGCGTGCACGTGAGGCCGTCCTCAAGGAGGATCTACAGCGCTTGCGCGACAGCCTCGAAGAGTACCTCACCGACAAGGGTGCCTATCCGGAGGCGCTGGACGACCTGGTGCGCGACGGCTACTTGCGTAGCCTGCCCGTGGATCCGCTCACCCGCTCGGACGACACCTGGGAAACCGAGGTCGCCCCATGGATGATGATTGACCAGGGGCAGCCGGCCGGAATCTGGAACGTCTTTTCGGGCGCCGACGGGGATGGTCTCAACGGCGTTCCGTACAGGGAGTGGTAGTTGATGCAGCAACCTGATGGTGGAGGCGAGTCCGGCTACACGCTCGTCGGCTTGATGGTGGCGGTGGCGGTGATCAACGTGTCGCTCGCCGTTGCGGTTACGTCGACGCGCACCCTCGGGCGCCGGGCACGCGAGGCCGAGCTCATATGGCGCGGCGAGCAGATCGCGCGCGCCGTCGGGTGCTATGAGCAAGCCAGCACCGGGCAGCCGTTGACACGGTTCGAACAGTTGGTGGAGACGAATTGTCTACGGCGGTTGTACCGCGACCCGATGGCGAGCGACGGTCAGTGGCGCGTCCTCCGCCAACAGGATGTCGCTGATGGGACGATTGCCGCGCTACTCGGCGCCGGGGTGGACGACAACGACGCTGCAGCCGGGCTCGCGAGCAATGCTGGACCAGTCGATCAGGGCTCTGCCGATGATCGGGGGGGCCTCGCCACCGGCGTCGCATCGAGCGCGACGACGATAGGGCGGTCCACTTTGCGGCTGGCCAGCGCTGGGGCCGGAGGCGAGAACGCTATCGTCGGCGTTGTCTCGCACTCCGCAGAGACGTCGTTGCGCGTCTATGGCGACAGAACGAAGTACAGCCAGTGGGTGTTTGTCGGTGGGCAGGCGGTCGCGGCCGGCGCCGCCAGACCCCTCGACGGTGGCACGCGAGCCCCTTCCGGTCAGGGGCTGATTCCCCGACGCTAGTGGCCTGTAACAGATGATCGTTGCATATCGTGGTGGCGAAATGGGTCCGGATGCCAGGCGCGACGACGAGACGATGTTTGCCCATCTTCGAGGAGGAGCAACGCCGCAGACGCGCCCTTGGCGGCGTAACCCGTAGGGTAAGTGGGAGTCACGGGCGATGGCGGCGTCTCTCCTCCTCGACGATGGGCAAACATCGCCTCGTCGTCGATCCTTGCCCTAGCCCGTGAGTCCCATTTGCCAGACCCACCACACTTCCATCACGGCCTGCTAGCATCGCCTTCCTCGCCGCGCCTTGATCTCACCCGCAAATCCCATCTGCGATATGCAACGATCATCTGTTACAGGCCACTAGTGTCCTGAGTCGGGAATCCGTCCCAGCCCTTACGGGTGGCTGTGGGACCGGCCGCCTCCGCCGTCGGCCCTCCTCGAGGATACACCGACAGTCTCGCAACGGGACCCTGGGCGACTTAGAACGTCCAGGAGGGTCGCTAGCTATCTCTTTTTATCTTTTAGTGGCCATGTTTGTGCTTTGAGTTGCATAGTAATTCTAAGTAATCTCGTCATAACGTTCTCGAGCGTTCAACGGTTAGTACGGGAACGTCCGCCGGCCGTCTATCAAGTGGCATGGGTCGTTCCCGGTAGAGCCATTTCGGGAGTCAACTTGGCGCCAAAGCAGCAGCGCACGTCGGATATGGGCAGCAGAGCGACCGCGGGTCGTAAGGCGGCCAGTGCGACCGTTCGACTCGGCCGGATCGTCGTCGAGTCGGGATTGGTTTCGGAGGCCGACCTCGAGCGCGCCCTGCAGATGCAGGCGGAGACCGGCGAGCGACTCGGCAACATTCTCGTAGTGCTGGAGCTGCTGAGCGAAGAAGATCTCATCGATCTGCTGTCGCGCCAGTTCGGCGTTCCTGCCGCCGACCTCCAGAACCTGGACGTGTCGAGCACAGTCTTGAGCCTCGTGCCACAGGAGATGGCGAAACGCTATCTCGCGGTTCCAGTAGCAGCCGACTCACAGAGCCTCACTTTGGCCATGGTCGACCCCACAGACGTGGTGGCGATCGATGACATCGAGTTCGCGACCGGCCTGCGGGTAAAGCCGATGGTCGCCGCCGATCGCGCCGTGAGCGACGCTATAAGCGCTCTCTACGGCAGTCATGATGACGCCAAGATGCGCCAGATGATGACGGATCTCGAGGAAGAGATCCGCAACCCCGGCGACGTGGAGATCGTCGAGGACGAGGAAGAAATCGACCTCGAGGCGCTCTCGAGGGCCAGCGGCGACGCACCTGTCATCAAGCTCGTCAACCTACTGGTCACTGACGCGCTGCGCCGCGAGGCGTCCGACGTCCACATCGAGCCATACGAAAAGCGGCTGCGCGTGCGCTACCGGATCGATGGCTTGCTCTACGAGGTGATGGAGCCTCCCAAACATCTGCAACAAGCGATCGCATCGCGCATCAAGATCATGTCTGAGCTCGACATCTCCGAGCGTCGCCGACCGCAGGACGGGCGTATCAAGATCCGCGTCAAGCTTGCTGAGCGCATTCGGGAGCTCGACCTGCGCGTGTCGACGCTTCCGACGATCTGGGGCGAGAAGATCGTCATGCGCTTGCTTGACCCCGAGGGACTGAAGCTCAACCTGGCCGATCTCGGCTTCGAGAAGGCATCGTTGGAGCGCTTCGAGCAATCGATACGACTTCCGTTCGGCATCGTGCTGGTCACCGGCCCGACCGGCTCAGGCAAGACCAACACCTTGTATTCGGCGCTCTCGACCGTCAACAGCGCCGACACCAACATCATGACTGCAGAAGATCCAGTCGAGTTCAACCTCGAGGGGATCAACCAGGTGCAAATCAACGAGGCGGTGGGGCTGACGTTTCCCACCGCGCTGAAGGCGTTCCTTCGCCAGGATCCCAACACGATCCTGGTGGGTGAGATTCGCGACGCCGAGACGGCGAACATTGCCATCAAGGCCGCGCTCACCGGACATCTCGTGCTCTCGACGCTGCACACCAACGATGCTCCTTCAACGATCAACCGGATGGTCGACATGGGCGTGGAGCGTTTTCTGGTGTCGTCGTCGGTGCAGCTCGTGGTGGCGCAGCGGTTGATCCGTCGGTTGTGCAAGAATTGCCGCGAGGTGTCCACTCCGGATCCGGAGGCGCTGGTCGAGATCGGCCTGTCGCCGGAGGAGGCGATGGCCGTCACCGTCTTCCACCCGGTCGGCTGCGACGCCTGCCTCGGGACAGGCTACAAGGGTCGCATCGCCCTGTTCGAGGTGATGCGGATCAGCGCGAGGTTGCGTGAGATGATCGTCAACGGCGCGACCAACGAGGAGATCAGATCCGAGGCGCGAAGCGCCGGGATGATCACCTTGCGCGAGAGTGGATTGGTGAAGATCTGGCAGGGTGTGACATCGATCGAAGAAGTGTTGAGGGAGACAGCGTTGTGAAGTACGTGGTGACTGGTGGCGCGGGCTTCATCGGATCGCACCTGACCGAAGCGCTGCTGCGGCGTGGTCACGATGTTGTCGTCGTCGACAATTTATCCTCGGGGACTCGCAACAATCTCGACGACGCACGCGCCTCGGCCGGCGAGCATGCCGGCGATCTGACTCTACTGACCGCCGACATCCTCGACGAGACGGCCATCCATACCGCGCTCGACGGTGCCGAGGCGGTCTTCCACCAGGCTGCGATTCCTTCTGTGCCACGTTCGTTCGACGACCCGGCGTCGACGCTTCGAGTCAATATCGAGGGCACCGCAACGCTGCTCGAGGCCTGCCGAAAGCTAGCGGTGGACCGGGTCGTTATGGCTAGCTCATCGTCGGTGTACGGCGACTCGCCAACCCTGCCGAAGCACGAGGATATGCCTTTGGAGCCGCTCTCTCCGTACGCTCTCAGCAAGGCGGTCGGGGAGGAGTTGCTGGCGATTTGGGCTCGCCAGTACGGCACCCGCACGGTGGCTCTACGCTACTTCAATATTTTCGGGCCACGTCAGGACCCAACCTCCAATTACGCTGCCGTCGTGCCCAAGTTCATCCAGCGCATGCTCGACGGCTTGTCACCCATCATCTACGGCGATGGTCGCCAGTCGCGCGACTTCACCTTCGTGGAGAACGCGGTAGGCGCCAACTTGTTGGCGGCCGGTATCGATTGCGTTGGCGAGGGCGAGCCGGCTGCAAGCGGTCGCAGTACCGTGGCCAACATCGGAGTGGGCGAGCGCTATTGTCTGCTACAGCTCGTCGAAGCTGTCAATGCGATCCTCGGTACCTCGCTAGAGCCCGAGTTCGCGCCTGCTCGCGTGGGCGACGTGCGTGATTCGCAGGCGGCCATCGAGCACGCCCAGCACGCCATCGGTTATCTGCCCTGAGTCGACTTTGCCGCCGGCTTGGAGCAGACGGTGGCCTGGTATCTCGAGCGCTTCCAGAGTCCCGCGGTGCCGGCCACACGGGCTGGCTGAGCGCCACGCCGCATCGCCCATCGACGCGGTGCGTAGGTTCGGCTCACGCGGCCGTCTCAACTACCTGGCAGCAAAGCGACTGAAGCTACCATTACCGGCCGCGGGTAGATTTTTGTTACTTATGATAAGTTATAATAACTTTTAATAACTCGTAATAACTAAACATATAATTTATCATCTTAAAAAGGATTTACAAACATTTTAACAATGCAATACATTCTGATACAGAGATTTTGACATTAAGAACTACTTCTGAAGTCTTTTAATGAATGATTCCGACTCCTCCTATGCAGATGGCTCGTCGCCTGCCGAAGCCGCGCCACAGCTGGAAGCGGTCCTAGACGCCGCTTCACCGCCGAGCACGGAGAGGGCCGTAGATCTGGCCGAGCTCTTGCGCCAGGTTCTGGAGCTGGAGGCGTCTGACCTTCACATAACGCCAGGTGTGCCACCCCAGGTGCGCGTTGACGGCGACCTGCGCCCGATGGAATACGCACCGCTCGCGCAGCACGAGACGCAGGAGCTGCTGTACTCGGTAATGACCGAGGAACAGCGAGCGAAGCTTGAAGAGACCCTCGAAGTGGACTTCTCGTTCGGTCTCAAGGACATGGCCCGCTTCCGTGCCAACGTCTTCATCCAGCGTGGCTCGATCGCCGGGGCGCTGCGCCTCGTCCCGTGGTGCATCCCGTCGTTCGAGGCTCTCGGCCTGCCGGAGGTGATCGCCGACATCTGCCGAAAGCCACGTGGCCTGGTGCTGGTGACCGGTCCGACGGGCTCGGGTAAGAGCACCACGCTCGCCGCCATGATCGATCTGATCAACCGTGAAAAGGCGCACCATATCATCACCATCGAGGATCCGATCGAGTACCTACACACGCACCAGCGCTCGATCGTCAACCAACGCGAGCTCGGCGCAGACACACTCTCGTTCGCTGCCGCCATGCGTTCGGCCCTGCGTGAGGATCCGGATTGCGATGCTCATCGGCGAGATGCGCGACCTGGAGTCAACTGAGCTGGCGCTGAAACTTGCCGAGACCGGCCACTTGACATTTGCCACGCTGCACACCAACTCGGCGGTGCAAACGATCAACCGCGTCATTGACATCTTTCCGAGCGGGCAGCAGGCGCAGATTCGCACGCAGCTGTCATTCACGCTGCTGGCAGCCATCTCGCAGACGCTGGTGCGTCATGCATCGGGCAAGGGCCGCGTGCTCGCGCAAGAGATCCTGATTCCGAACCTGGCGATCCGAAACCTCATCAGGGAGTCCAAGATCCATCAGATCTATTCGGCGATGCAATCCGGTCAGGCCGAGCATGGGATGACGACGTTATAGCCAAGACCTGGCGCGCCTGGTCATGGAAGAGAAGATCACTGCTGAGGTGGCGCTTGGTGCCGCGGGCGACGAGAAAGAACTCATCGCCATGCTCGAGCGTTTCAACGACGCATCAAAGGGACGCACGCGATTGGACCGCGAAGTCGCGGAACGCGTAGGTCTGAGCAAGGGTAACGAGCCGTCGAGATCGCGCGTGCGACGGATCGGTCGCAGGAGGTAACGGTGGGGCAATACCAGTACAAGGGCGTGGGAAGAGATGGCAAAGCGACCAGTGGCACTGTGGCGGCTGGTTCCGCGGACGAAGTAGCGCGCTTGCTGCGCCGCCAACGTATCCGGGTGACCGTGGTCGAGCCCGCGGGACAGCAGCGTACGTTCAAGCTGCCGTTCGGAATCGGTAATCGGACCAAAGTGACGCAGGAGGAGGTCTCCGTATTCACGCGGCAGTTCTCGGTGATGATCGATGCCGGCCTGCCGTTGGTTCAGTGCCTCGACATTCTTTCCAAGCAAGCCGACAACAAAGCGTTCAGCGACGTGCTCGCAAGCATAAGAAACGAGATGGAGGGCGGCGCCAACCTCGCGACCGCCATGGCGCAGTACGAGCAGGTCTTCACCCCCCTGTACTGCAACATGATCTCCGCCGGTGAGGCGGGGGGTATCCTCGACATCATTTTGCGTCGCCTGGCGAACTACATCGAAAAGTCAGTCAAGCTGAAGCGTGCGGTGAAATCCGCCTCGATCTATCCCGCCGTGATCATCACGGTGGCCTGCGTGGTTGTCCTGATCATCCTCTGGAAGGTGATCCCGACCTTTGCCACCATGTTCGCCGGGTTGGGCGCACAGCTGCCGTTGCCCACCCGCATCGTAGTAATGGCGTCGAACTTCGTGGGCGCCTACATGCCGTTTCTGATCATCGGCATCATCGTCGGAATTTATGCGGGCCGTAAGTGGTACCGGACCGACACCGGCGAACTCTTCATCGACTCTATCGTGCTCAAGCTGCCGGTCTTCGGGTTGCTGACGCGCAAGATCGCGGTGGCCCGCTTCTGCCGAACCTTCGGCACCCTGGTTTCGTCCGGCGTCCCGATCCTCGAGGCACTGAGCAGCACGGCCAAGACGGCGGGCAATCGCGTTGTCAAGGACGCCATCATGGCAACGCGCAAGAGCGTCGAGGCGGGTAAGTCACTCGCCAAGCCGCTGGCGAGCTCGAAAGCCTTCCCGCCGATGGTCACTCAGATGATCGCTGTCGGAGAGGAGACCGGTGCGCTCGACACGATGCTGAGCAAGATCGCTGACTTTTATGAAGAACAGGTCGATACCGCGGTCGAGAGCCTGACCTCGCTGCTCGAGCCAGTGATGATCGTCTTCCTCGGCGTGGTCATCGGCGGGATCGTCATCTCGATGTATCTGCCGATGTTCGAGCTGGTCAACAAAATCTGAGGATTGGCCGATGTTCGCGGTGCCTCAACGCGTCGCTCCACAATGCGGAGAACGCTGCAGCAACAAGGGAGGCAGCATGCCGGGGGCTGGTCGAGAGAGGGGGACACTCTCGGCCAGCCGTCGGAACCGAACACAGCTTCTAGTGCAACGAACCTCTGTTACAGGACAACTAGGTGCCGCCGCCGACCCGGCGGTCAGACGTGCAAGACGGGGTCTTTCGAAAATCAGGGGATCGTAGCGGGGCGAAAGCTACCAAGAGGGGCTGCGGCTGTACTGCAGCCCCTCTTTTTTCGCCATCCGCTTCTCCTCCGAGACGATCGGATGAAGCCAACAACCTGCTAGAATCCGATATCGAGGGCGTAAGGGGTGGACCGGATGACCGCCGAGCGGGCCGGGCGCGAACACGAAAACAACCTGCGGCGTCTGCTGCTGTTCCGCGTCGTCACGGCGACGGCGCTATTGTTCCCGGTGCTGTACTCGCAGTTCCTGGTCGGCACCCAGCGTTCCCTTGCTCCCGTACACGCGAGCATCGCCGTGATCTACGGCGTTTCCTTGTTGTACGTGTTGGCACAGCGGTTGGGCATGTCGGCGCCCCGTTTGTTGTCGCTCCAGCTGACGGTCGATGTCGCCCTGGTGACCTTGCTGGTACATGTGTTCGGTGGAGCCCGTTCGCCGCTGGTGCTTCTGTATCTGGTACTCGCCATCGGCGCGGGGGTGATGACTGGACGCCAGACGGCGCTGGCGATCGCGTGTTTGACGGCGGTCAGCTACGGGCTGCTCATCCACCTGCGGGCCGTGGATTGGCTGCCGTCGCGGGAGTTTGGGCTCGGGCAGGCGGGACCACCGGTAGCGCCGCCCGAGATGTATCTCAGGATCCTGATGTTGTTGTTCGCCGCGTGCATAATCGTCGCCCTGGCGAGCTCCTACACCGAGCGGCTACGGGGAGCGCGCGCGGCGCTGCGTAAGGAGCGCTCGGCACTTGAGGCTCTGCAGCAACTCAACCACCAGCTCTTGGCAGGGATGAGCAGCGGCCTGATCGCGGCCGACCCCGAGGGCAGGGTGATCGCTTGCAACCGTGCCGCCGAACGCATTACCGAGCGGTCGGAACGGGAGCTGATCGGTCTGCGTGCCGCGCAGGTCCTGGGTCTCGGAGACGACGTCATGAGCGACCTCGACGTGCGTCTCAACGAGCGGCAGATCTACCGCACCGAACGCCAGATCCAGGTGCCGTCCGGGGAGTATCGCACCATCGGGATGAGCATCACTCGGGTGGTCGAGCCTGCCGGCGCGGTGGACGAGGGTCCAGAACCGAACGCGACAGAGGTCGCCACGTATTTTCCCACCGGCCCCTGGGCGATCGAGTCCGATGGCCCGATGGCGGGCGGCTACATCTTCATGTTTCAGGATCTCTCTGATATCAAGCGCATGGAGCGGATGTTCTGGATGCGTGAGCGCATGGCTGTACTCGGTGAGATGGCGGGATCGCTGGCACACGAGATTCGCAATCCCCTGGCCGCGATCTCGGGGTCCCTCCAAGTATTGCGCGGAGGCGGTGTGGGCACTGATACGCTACGGGCCAAGCGCCTGATGGACATCGTTACCAAAGAATCCGAGGGAGTCTCGAAGATCATCGAGGACTTCCTCGATTACACTCGCCCCGAGACACTCGAGGCAGCCAACACTGACCTGGTCGCGCTGGCGCGCGACACTGTTGATTTGCTAGAGAACTCGCCGGAAGTGGGCCGCCACCATTCATTGACGGTAGATTCGGATGCCCGTGAAGTCTTCGCCTTGGTCGACCCGGAAAGGGTGAAGCAAGTGTTCTGGAACCTGGCACGCAACGCCATTCAAGCGATGCCGGACGGGGGGCGCCTGCGGGTGCTTATACGACGTCGCCGCGGGGGCGCCGCAGTGGTGTTCGAGGACGAGGGCGTGGGAATGGCCGCGGATCGCATCGATCGTGTCTTTCACCCCGTCGTATCCGAGAAGCAAGCCGACTCCGTTGAGACCGGCACGGGCCTCGGCCTGGCGATGGTGTATCGCATCATGGAACAGCACGGCGCCCGCATCGAGGTCGAGTCGGAGCCCGGGAAGGGCTCACGGTTTGTACTGATATTCGAAAACGAGGCGGCGTCCACTAGTGAGTCGACGGTCGTCGTGGAGGATCGGTCCGAGCGCGAGGCACGACTGTTCGGCGAGCTGAGTCGAGCGGTGCGTTCCGACGGGTGAAGGCGCTGACGTTGAGTTGCAGCGCACTCCGCCTTCCGTATTGGCCGGTCCCGCGACCGTCTACGTATATGTTGATGGGGCTTGTGGGAGCCCGGGCTTCAGCCCCGGGATCTGAGCGCCCCCGGCCATCATTCTGCGGAGGATCGTTGCATTGGACCGGGTGCTGATCGTCGACGACGAATCGAGCATGCGCGAGATGCTCTCGATCGCCTTGGGCGATGAAGGGTGGGAAGTGCGTGCGGCGCGGGACGGCGAGGAAGCTCTCGCGATGCTGGGCAAGCAACCTGTTGATGTGGTGGTCTCGGACATCCGCATGCCAGGTCTCGATGGTGTGGAGTTGCTGCGCCAGGTGCGGAAGCAGTCGCCGCATACCGAGGTCATCTTAATTACCGCGCATGCGAGCACTGATACGGCCGTCGAGGCCGTTCGACTAGGTGCCTATGACTACGTTACCAAGCCCTTCGATGTTGAGGAGCTCAAGGTCACGCTTCGACACGCACTCGAGCAACAGGCGCTGCAGCGCGAGAATGTCATGTTGCGCGGCGAGCTCACTGAGCGGCACGGAATCGGCAACTTGGTCGGCGATTCCACCGCGATGCACAGGGTCTTCGATCTCATCCGGCGCGTGAAGGACTCGACTTCCACGGTTCTGATTGTCGGCGAGAGTGGCACCGGCAAGGAGTTGGTGGCACGCGCGATCCACTACAACGGCGAGCGCGGCGCAGCGCCGTTCGTCGCCGTGAACTGTGCGGCGCTGCCGGCGCAGCTCTTGGAGAGCGAGTTGTTCGGCCACGTGAAGGGAGCGTTCACTGGTGCCGACCGGCACAAAGAGGGGTTATTCGAGGCCGCGGATGGCGGCACGATCCTGCTCGACGAGATCAGCGATATGCCGCTCGAGATGCAGCCCAAGCTTCTGCGTGTCCTGGAAGACCACATGGTTCGACAGGTGGGATCAACGCGCGACACGTCGGTTGACGTCCGGGTTCTTGCGTCGACAAACTAAGATCTCCGCGCCGCGTTCGTCGACGGCCGGTTTCGGGAGGATCTGTACTACCGGTTGAACGTGATCCAGATCGATCTGCCGCCGCTGCGACAGCGTCCCGACGACATATTGCTGCTAGCCGACCACTACTTCGAACGGCTTGCGTCGGAGATCGGGCGAGAGATCGATGGGATGACGCCGGAGGCGAGGCAAGCGCTGCGCGAGTACACATGGCCTGGCAACGTGCGAGAGCTGGTGAACGCCGTGCGCCACGCGATGACCATGGAGCCGACAGAGAGGATCCAGTTGTCGAGCTTGCCGCCGACGGTCACGGGTACCAGGCGGGTCGACGACGTGACCACCGTTCTCGAATCGGCGCTGGACAGCTCCCCTGTGAGCTGTGGCATCCCGGGGGAGGGGATAGACCTGGAGGCTCACCTCGATCAGGTCAAGCGCGACTACATGCGAGCGGCGCTCAGTCAAAGCGGCGGTGTGCAGACTCGTGCTGCGAAGCTCCTGGGCATGTCATTTCGCTCGTTCCGGTACTACGCGAAGAAGTTCGTACTGGACGAGTCGAGGCCCGAGTGACACGGAGCGTCACTGATGGGTGCCAAATTTCGACACCTCGACACTATCTGTTATAATTTCGTCTCATAAATCTATAAGACTCGTTATTTAATTAAAAAACATAGAAAACAATGTTATTAGTCACTTAAAATCATTATTAGTTCTAATTACCCTGCAATCAACAACTTGTGCTCTGCGTTTATCTGTGTTTTTAACTATTTTTAAATGTTTTTACATTAGATCGAGACTTTTGATAAGTTATGGCATGTTTGTTGCCCACTCATCGATCACGGATGATTGGCAGGGTTTACTGGGGCTGGCGGATGCCGACCTTGGGGCCCGCAACGGGGTCGCAGCCCCAGGAGGAACATCATGAACTTCAAGCGCGACGAAAGCGGCTTCTCGCTGATCGAGTTGCTGATCGTTGTAGCCATCGTCGGCATCATCGCGACGATCGCCGTTCCGCAGTTGCTCGACGCGATCGATCGCGGCCGCCAGCGCCGCACGATGGCCGACATGCGCAACGTCGCCACCGCCAATGGTACCTACCGTGTCGACCAGGGCGCTTATGCCTCGGCGCTCGCCGACCTGCAGCCCACCTACATGCAGGTAGTGCCCTTGAACGATGCTTGGGCAACCGCTTTCCAGTACAGCACGGCCAGCGGCTCCTACAGCCTCGAGTCGTATGCTTCCGACGCCGCGGACGGCCCGGCTCCGCCGACCCCGTGGATCAACGATCCCTACGATATCGACCTGGAGC
This sequence comes from Acidobacteriota bacterium, assembly GCA_965205505.1. Taxonomy (GTDB): domain Bacteria; phylum Acidobacteriota; class UBA890; order UBA890; family WLXD01; genus DASCOT01. The sequence goes on along the minus strand of CBDBHB010000006.1, from coordinate 273,680 downwards.
TGACCAACGGCCAGTTCACTCAGGCCCCGACCGGCCAATAATCGCTGCACCAAGATAGGCGCAGGCCACCCGAGCCCTTGTCGGATCAACGACGGGGGCTCGTTTTTTTTCCTGCTGGTTGATAGTCTTTAGATGGGCGAAGGTGGCTGCGGGTCACGGGGCGGTACTATGAGTGTGTTCGCAGCACCACGGGTGGCGGCGTGCCCCGTGCTGACGTAGTGGGGTGATCTCAATGCCGATCGTTCGGTTCGACGGCGTCGCCAAGTCGCTGCCGTATGGGTTCTGGTTGCGCCACAAGCCCGTGCTTCACGACGTTTCCCTGTGTGTGGAACCGGGCGAGATCTACGGTTTCCTGGGGCCGAACGGCGCTGGCAAGACCACTTCGATGAAGTGCTTGCTCGGGCTGCTGACCCCGGATCGGGGCACCATCGAGATCTTCGGGCGCAGCGGCTTCGAGCCCGCGGCGCGCCAGAAGCTCGGATACTTGCCGGAGCAGCCGTACTTCTACCCTCACCTTACCGGCCGTGAGTTGGTCGACTACTTCGGCCGACTCTTCGGTGTGCCCCGTGCAACACGGCTCCAGCGGACGGCGATGTTGCTCGAGCGCGTGGGCATGGCCGCCCGTGCCGACCTACCGATCAAGCAATACTTCCAAAGGAATGTTGCAGCGCGTCGGAATGGCACAGGCGCTGATCAATGACCCCGAATTGGTCATTCTGGATGAGTCGATGTCGGGGCTCGATCCCATTGGGCGGCGGGAGATCAAGGACATCATCCTCGAGCTCAAGGAAAAGGGGACCACCGTCTTTTTCTCCAGCCACATCCTCGGCGACGCCGAGGCCCTGTGCGACCGAGTCGGCCTGCTGTTTGAGGGCCGAATCCTCGCCGAGAGCTCGGTGCAGGGTCTTCTCGAGGAGCGTGTCAGTTACTGGGACACAGCGTGTGAGGGCGTTCCCGACGATGTCCTGACCGGGTTCGTGCACCGTACGCAGCAGGGTGGTTGTCTGTACTTTCGCTTCGACGACGTGGCGCAACTCGATCGCTGGGTAGATACCGTCCGTAGGGTGGGTGGACGGATCGTTCAGGTCGCCCCGCACCGCCCCACGCTCGAGGAGTATTTCGTTGCAACAGTGCAGGGCCGGCAGCCGGTTGCCGCGCGGCAATCTTCATCGAAACACGAGCCCCTGTCCGAGCAAACCGGCGCCGACCCGCCGACAGATCCCGACGCTTGCCGAAGCGACATCAGCGCTGAGCCGCGACGAGCGGTAGCCGGCGGCGCGCGATGATCGATCGTGTCACGGCGATCGCGGTGAACACGTTCCGCGAGGCCATCCGCGATCGTATCTTGGCGATGTTCATGGCCTTCGCGTTGCTGATGATGGCATCGTCGACGATCCTGTCGCTCCTCACGGTGGGCAGCGAGCTGAAGATCGTTACGGACCTGGGCCTCGCCGCGCTGGCGTCGTTCGGCACCGTCATCGCCATTTTCATCGGCATCATGCTCGTACACAAAGAAGTAGAGAAGCGCACCATCTACGCTGTCCTCGCCAAGCCGGTTCCACGATGGGAGTTTCTGGTCGGAAAGTACTTCGGTCTGATGATGACGCTCGCCGCGGTAGTCGGGCTGATGGCGCTGTTCTACGTGGCGCTCGTGTGGTGGAAGAGCGGCAACTTCCCGTCGCATCTGCTGCCGGCGGTGATGCTCAGCTACGTGGAGTTATCGATTATCACGGCCGTCGCCTTGGTCTTCTCGAGCTTCACCACACCGATGCTGGCGGCGTTGTTTACCGTGGCCGTGTATGTGGTCGGGCACCTCTCATGGGCTTTCAACACACTCCTTGATTTCGTTCCGGGTACCGCAGCGCGGATCCTGGTCAGTGCGTTGTACTACACGCTCCCGGACCTGGAGACGTTCAACGTTCGTAGCAGGGTGGTTCACGAGCTGCCGGTCGGCGGTGGCTACTTGTTCGACGCTCTCGGCTACGCCGCGGCCTACACCATCGGCATGCTCGTCTTGGCGGCGCTCCTGTTCCGTCGTCGAGATCTGACATGAGCCGCAGCGAATTCTTGCACACCGCCGGTCTGTGGTTTCTGCTGCTCGTGTGTCTTGGCGGCTGGGTCATGCCGCAGGTGTCGGTCGATTACCGACGAGCTCGATGGTCGCAGCCCGAGGCGCTGCTGTTTCTTCCGAGTGGGCAGTATCTCGATGCCGCCAGCCTCGGTTTCCAGACGGCGCTTGCCGATGCACTTTACCTGTGGAGCATCCAGTATTACGGCCATAATCGAAGCCAGGAGGGCCGTCGCCATCTGTGGCGCATTTTCGATGTGATCACCGACCTCGATCCGCGATACCAAGACGCATACCTCACGGGCGCGTTGATCATGGCGATCGACATGGGCGACGCTGAGTTGGCGATCCGCCTGCTCGACAAAGGTGCGGAGGCAAATCCCGCCGACTGGATCTACCTCATGGAAGCAGGACACTATGCCTGGATCGCTCTCGACGACTATCGCCGCGCCGCAGACTACTTCGATCGCGCCCTGGAGCTCCCCGGTACCCCACGGCTGCTGAGTCGCGTCCGCGCCGGTATGGCGGAGCTCTCGGGCGACCGGCAGGCCGCCCTGGCGCTCTGGGTGGATGTGCATGGTCAGGCGGTGGCCAACGGTGACGAGGAGATAGAAGCGGTTTCATGGCAGCACGTGTACGACCTGAAGATCGAGCTTGACCTCGAGCACCTGCACGCAGCGATTGAGCGTTTCCGGCGCGACCGCGGAAGGCCCCCTCGAGTTCTCGACGCGCTACGGAGCCAGGGGTACATGGTGTCTTTGCCATCGTCGCCTACAGGCGAGCCATATACGTATGACCAGGTGACGGGAACCGTTCGCGATCCGCGAGACGGTTCGTCGCGCGCTAGCCGCTAGCAAGCCGTGGTGGAAGTGTGGCGGGCCCGGAGGGTTACGACGCGACCAGGCCCGCCACATTTCCACCACCGCCTGCTAGCACCGCCACGCGACACCCCGAGAGAGGGATGGAGATGCGACTAGAGGTTTTCGAGACCGCCGTCGCTTTTGCCCTCGGCCTCGCCTTTGGATCGTTCCTCAACGCGTTCGTGTATCGGGTACCAATCGGCGTTGACCTCTTTCGCCGGTCGTTTTGCCCGGCATGCGATGCACCTATCTACTGGTACCAGAACTTGCCGCTGTTGTCGTATCTTGCTCTGCGCGGCCGGTGCTCGACGTGCCGCGAACCGATCCCATGGCGCTACCCGATGGTCGAGCTGCTCGGCGGCGTCATCCTCGTTAGCTCAGTCTGGTACTCGGGCCTCACCGCCAGCGCAGCATCGACCGCGTTGTTCGCCTACGTCATGCTGGCACTGGCGTTGATCGATGTTGATCATCGAATCCTGCCCAACGTGATCACCATTCCGGGCGCCGTGGCCGGTTTCCTGCTGTCATTCTTCGACCCGCGCGTCGCCTGGCGCGACTCGTTGATTGGCGCCTTGGCGGGGGCCGGTTTGCTCTACCTGGTCGCCTTCGTGTACCTGAAGGCGCGCGGTCGTGAGGGTATGGGCATGGGGGATGTGAAGATGATGCTCCTGGTCGGGGCCTTCCTCGGCTGGCAGGGCGCGCTGATGACGATCTTCATCGGCTCGCTGCTCGGCAGCGTTGTCGGGGCGCTGTTTATCATGTTCTCGCGCAAAGGCTGGGAGTACGCGCTCCCGTTCGGGACGTTCCTGGCCGCGGCCGCTGTGCTGGTGAGCTACCGGGGCGCCGAGATCTTCGCCTGGTACTGGCGAACCTTCGGCGTCGCGCCGTAGAGGCCGACCCTTTCTTCTGGCGCCGAGCGGGCGCGCCGAGGTTGAAGGGTGGCCGCCCCTGGCCAACCGTGTCGATGGGCGACCTGATGAGGACGGCGGAAGCCGCACCAGACCTGTCGCTTCCGCGCCTGTGCTGTACATGACGGGGGACATCCCCGCGCGGCCGCGAACGGGCTGCTGAGTCTGGCGATCGCATCCCTAGACTGCCTTCTATCAGCAGCAGATTCGACCACCGGGGACCCGGACGAGCCGGGCTCTGGAGGCGATTCTCCAGGAGGGGGCAACGAGCGATGTGGGTGCGACGAGCAGGGCGTCGGGGGCGGCGTGACGAACGCGGCTTCTCGTTGATCGAGCTTACCGTGACGATGGCGGTGATCGGGCTCATGGCGATGATCGGCTTGCCGAGCATGCAGGAATGGCTGGAGCGCTATCGAGTGCGTACAGCGGCACAGGAGATCGCTGCAGCGATGCAGCTTCAGCGCATGCGCGCGGTTAGCCAGAACGGCGACTTCTCGATTGGCTTCGACGTCGGGGCCGGTACCTACGCGCTATACCAGGGCCCGCCCGGCTCGGGGACACTTCTCGATCCGCTGCCTCATGTTCTGCCGATGGGAGTGGTCTATTCCGGCGAAAGCGATCCGGTCGACGCGCCCAACGACGAGCTCATATTCCACTCCGACGGCAGCCTCAACGACAGCACTGCGAGTGACGACCAGATCTTCCTGGGCAACTCACTTGGAGATGTTTTCACCGTCACGGTCAACCGAGCCACCGGCAGGGTAGAGGTAGCGCACCACAGCTACGCGTACTAGCGCACCAGCGGGTCGTGGAGCCCGACGGCGGCGCACCCTCCTGCCTCCGTCGGGCCCACGGGCCCACTGTCCCTGGCCTGCTAGCTTCGGTCTTCGCCAGGTGGAAATGGTCGTCTGATCGGAAGCCCCATCTGCGCGTCCGTCTCACCCGTGCATGAGTGAGCAGGTGCATCGAGGCGGGTTCAGCCTGGTCGAGGTGATGGTCGCCCTCTTGATGCTGGCGATCACCATGCTGGGTATCGTGCGCGTCCTCGGCGCGGCGGTCGACCTGACCGGTGCCGCGGAGAATCATCGCAGGGCCCTCGACGCCGTGGGCGCCTTAGCGCAGCCGGCCGCGCCCGGCATCGACTATCCAATCGGCCGGCGCCCGGTGTCGCTGCCCGGGCCGGATGGAAGCCCGGGCACTGCGGATGACCCGCCGCCCTCGGTGCCAGGTTGCCAACGACAGGTCGACGCACTCGCGAGTTTCTCACCACAGTGGCTCTGGGTCCGCGCCTGGTGTGGGGTGGCGGCGCGTTCCGATGGACCCGAGTCGCTGGCGAGCGCGAGGCTGCTGGTGGCTCGGTGAGAAGCGACGGGGGGCACGCGCTCGTTGAGCTGCTGGTGGCCTCATCCTGTACCGGGCTACTGGCGGCGGGAGTGCTCGGCCTGATGGTGAACACTGCCGGCACCGTCCACGATCGGTTGATGCGGCTCGACGCCACGATGCGCGCCGTGCGCTGCGCCGAGGAGCTGTCCGGAGACCTCCGTCGCCCGGCACGAGGGCTGGAATCGCGGCTACCCCTGATCACCTCCGCTGGCATCGTCGGCGTCGTCGAGCCGGACGCGGCAGGCGTGAACGTGGCGCTGGCGCTACCGGTGGGGGCTCCCGTGGAAGTGGACGCACTGGCGAACGGTAGGTATCGAGTCGCCGTGGCCGGGGCGCTAGCGGTCGGCATGCGGTAGCTGCGACTGGCTTGACCGATGCAAGCCCCGCGGTGCCAGTGGCCGCCGTGGTGAGGGCGGTGCGGGTCTCGTCCGAGCGGCTCATCGAGGTGGCATGGAACGCTAGCCAGCTCCGCATTCTTCAGGAACACGGGCCCGTGAGGGCACTGGTCCCCTTGATGCTGCGCACCTACCAGATTCGACCTGCCACGACGGGCGACGAGCTGATACGTCGTGACGACGGCGGAAACTGGCAGCCGGTGGTCGACGGTCTTGCGGGCGTCGAAATCGATTATGGTCTGATGGGGAATCCCGGCACCCTTCCGCTCAGCGCCGCGGCCTCACTGTCGCTGCCAGCAGCGATCGTGGTCGCGCGAGTCGACTGCGCGGCGCGCGCCGCCGACACGCTCGTACATGCTGTCCAGTGGGCGGGGATCGGGCGACGATGAACTGCGCTGCCGATCGCGGCGCCGCATTGCTCTTGGTCACCGGCGCGACGGCCGTGCTGGCTACGCTCACTGGATTGATGCTGGCTGCGGCGCTGGCGTCATACGAAGCGCGGTCGTACCGCGCCGACCTCGTGCAGGCGCGTGCCCTGGCCGATGCCGTGGTGCTGCAGGCGGTGGTTACCCTCGCCGACGGTGATCTGCCGTGGCCGACCCCGTCGCGGCCGGTGCGCGTGCGCAACGGGGTTCTCGAGGCGTCGAGGTCGACCGTCCCAGTGGCCGTCTTTCCGAAGCCGCCGTGGGCCGATTGGCCGCCGACGGTGCCTTCGGCGTCGGTCCCCGGCGGGCCGCTTCTAGGCCTTGGCGCCGCCGCCACCCTGTCACGCGTCATCGGGCCAGGAGGCGACCTGCGGACGATTGGTGACCCCGCAACCTACTTGGTCGATGTTGACGTCGTTGTCTGGTTTCGTCGTGCGCGCGTCGAACATCGCGCCCGGCTGTGGATTGCCGTGGGCGCGGCCTGCCGGATCGATTGACGCGCCGCAGCGAGCGTCCGAGAATTCGCCATCTACTTCCCGCACTAGCTGAAGTAACCCAATCGCGGCCAAGGAGCGCTGATCCCTGTGGGGGCGAAGTCTCGCCGAACCATATTCGACAACCGCTTGACGTTACTCACGGAACAGATATCAACGGTCCGGTCAGCTTCGATCGGCATCTGGGTCAAGAGGGGCTCGCGCGATGAGCAGCCGCAGCACAATGGTGTGGCCCACTTCGTCGAGCATATGCGGTTCAAAGGTACGTCGACACGCAGCGCCCGCGACATAGCCGTCGAGATCGATGCTATGGGGGGACATCTCGATGCATTCACGTCTCACGAGCTGGCCGGTTACTACGCGCAAGTTCTCGATGAGCGGCTATCCGATGCCTTCGATCTCCTGGCGGATCTGATCTGCAATCCGAGCTTCGCGGCCGAGGAGATGGAGCGCGAGCGCGGGGTCATTCTCGAGGAGATCGCTTCGGCTCAGGACGATCCCGAGGACGTGCTCTTCGAGTCGTTTCTGCACCGCTTCTGGGGGGATCATCCGATGGGTCGGCCGATTCTCGGCACGCCAGAAACCGTTGGCCAGCTGCAGACAAGTGACCTACGCGACTTCGTCAACACCATCGGCGCTGTTGACATCGTCGTGACGGCCGCTGGGAACCTCGACCACGGGCACATGCAGCAACTCATCGGCGAGCGGCTGTCGGGACTGAGTCCCGGTACCGGTGCAATCGGGCGAAGCCGACCTCGCGCCCACGCACATGTGCTCGTGCTAGAGCGCGAGCAACTCGAACAGGTGCAGCTGTATATAGCCTGCGAGGCGCCGTCGGGCCGCGACGCCGATCGCTTCGCGGCGCAGGTTCTCAACGCGCTCCTCGGTGGGACGGTCTCGTCGCGACTCTTCCAGTCGATCCGCGAAGAGCGCAGGCTCGCCTACAGTGTGTATTCGACGCAAGCGGCATATTCCGACACCGGCTATTTGTTGGTGTCGGCCGGGACCCGACCTCCGCACGTCGAACAGGTCGTGAGCCTGATCCTCGAGGAGGCTCGTTGCTTGCAGGAGTCACACGTCACGGACGAAGAACTGGCGCGTGTGAAGGCACATCTCAAGGGCAGCCTAGTGCTGTCGCTCGAAGGCACGTCGGGCCGCATGGCCGCCCTGGCGCGCGCCGCGATCAACTTCGGTCGTGTGTTCGACCTCGAGCGGGTGTTGGAAGGTATCGACGCGGTCGTTCCGGAGGACGTGCGCCGAATCGCTGGCAAGCTCTTCGGTGACGAGTTATCGGTTGGCTTCATCGCGCGCCGCGATGCCGCCGAGAAACTGCGCGGCGTGTACGGAGTCGGCGGCCCTCTGCTCGCCGGTGAGGCCCGAGCCACGGACTCGTCGGGTCGCCGCTCGGACACCGACGCGACAGCATGAGTCGCGCGGCTACGAGCCTGTTCTGCGAAGATTCACTCTGTGGGTCACCGTTGCCCTGCAAGGGGGTCGACGAGGGACATTTCGGCAACCTGCTAAAATAGCAAGGCCCAACCCAATCCCGCCGCCTGCCGTGTTCCTGGAACTGGCCCTCGAAGGGCCCTGCGGACCGATGATTTCCCGGTATTCTCGACCCGAGATGGGGCGTCTCTGGGACGACGCGGCCGTTTACGCAAGCTGGCTCGAGGTCGAGCTAGCGGCGGCCGAATCGATGGCATCCCGTGGCGTTGTTCCCGCTGCCGTCATAGAGCAGCTGCGGAGCATCGTGCCGCCCGATCCCGACCGCATCGCCGAGATCGAGCGCCGTACCCATCACGACGTAATCGCGTTCCTGGAAGCTATCGAGGAACAGGTCGGTCCGGCAGCTCGCTACCTGCACCTCGGAATGACGTCGTCGGATGTGCTCGACACAGCCCTTGCCCTGCGCTGCGTGCGCGCGCTTGAGCTGATACTCGACGGCTGGGAAACGTTGTTGGAGCTCGTAAAGCGTCGGGCGCTGGAATTCAAGGAATTACCCTGCGTTGGACGTAGCCACGGAGTTCATGCCGAGCCAATGACCTTCGGGCTCAAGATCTTGAGCTGGCAACAGGAGCTAGTACGCGGCCGCTCACGACTGCGTCGGGCTCGTGACGTCATCGGGTTCGGTCAGATCTCCGGCGCTGTCGGAACGTACAACACCGTTGATCCTGAAGTGGAGCGCCAAGCTATCGAAGCGCTCGGCCTGAAGATTGAGCCGGTGTCTACCCAGGTTGTGCCGCGCGACCGTCATGCGGAGATGTTGGGTCACTTGGCCGTGGTTGCCGCGACGATCGAGCGGATCGCCGTCGAAATTCGGAACCTCCAGCGCACCGAAATCCGCGAAGTGGAAGAGCCGTTCCGATCCGAGCAGAAGGGTTCTTCGGTCATGCCCCACAAGCGCAACCCGATCAAATGCGAGAACCTGGTCGGGTTGGCCCGGCTCGCACGCGCCTACGCCGGAACCGGGTTGGAGAACGTCGCACTCTGGCATGAGCGCGACATCTCGCACTCCTCGGCCGAGCGCGTGGCACTGGCCGACGCGTGTATCTTGGTCAACTTCATGACCCATCGTATGCGTGGGGTGATCGAAGGCATGCAGGTCTATCCCAAGAACATGTTGCGCAACTTGGAGCTCACCAACGGGCTGGTTTTTTCGAGCCGGGTGCTCGAGCGTCTGATCTCGGCGGGTGTCGTGCGCTCTCAGGCGTACGCGATCATCCAGCGCAACGCGATGCGTTGCTGGGAGACCGGTGAGTCCTTCCAGACGTTGCTTGCTGCCGATGAGGAGTTCACCGCCCAACTCGATGATGCGCAGATCGCCGAGTGCTTCGACCTTCGCCATGTGCTGCGCCATGTCGACGGGGTTTTCGAGCGTGTCCTCGGCAAAGCCGCTGACACCGAACAGAATGTCGGCACGGGAGTCGACGAGGAGAGGGTGATGACATGAAGGGGCAGGTGGTGGTGCGTCTGCGAGACGAGGTACTCGATCCTCAGGGGGTTACGATCGGCAAGGCGCTGGCCAACCTCGGATACGACAATGTGGCTTCGTTGCGGCAAGGGAAGATCTTCGATGTCGAGTTGGCCACCGACGACCCGCAGGAAGCGGAGCGCGAGCTCACTGCGATGGCCAAACAACTGCTCGCCAATCCGGTAATCGAGACCTTCGAAGTGCACGTGAGGTCGAAGGCCTAATGCGCGTCGGCGTCGTCTACTTTCCAGGCAGCAACTGTGAGCAGGACGCCGTGTATGCCTGTCGCCAGGCGGGACTCGAGGCGGAGTACATCTGGCACAAGCAATCTCGGATTGAGGGCTTCGGTGCCCTCATCCTGGCAGGTGGATTCTCATACGGCGATCATCTCCGCTGCGGTGCGATTGCCTGCTCGTCGCCGATCATGCCCGCAGTCGAGCGATTTGCCGCGGATGGCGGCCTGGTGCTGGGAATCTGCAACGGTTTCCAGATTCTCGCCGAGATGGGCATGGTCCCCGGTACTTTGTTGGCAAACGACGGGCTCAAGTTCCGCTGCCAGGACACCCTCATGCGTGTCGAGCGCAACGACTCGCCGTTCACCAACGCGTGTGAGGTCGGCCAGGTATTGCGCATCAATATGGCGCACTACGAGGGCAACTACTTTGCCGAGCCCGAGACTCTGCAGCGACTCGAGGCCAACGGCCAGGTGATCATGCGCTTCGGTCCTGCCGGGGACGACTCCGACGGCGAGTTCAACCCGAACGGATCGATCGTCGGCATTGCCGCCGTCAGCAACGAAGCCGGCAACGTCATGGGCCTGATGCCGCATCCAGAGCGTGCTATGCAGGCCGCGCTCGGCTCTGCCGACGGTCGTTTTGTGTTCGAGTCATTGCGCCGTGCCATCGAGGCTCGCGATCGTGATAGTGAGGCTTTCGTTGTTCTCGAAGGGGAGCCGGCCGGTGTCTGAAGCGCTCGAGCGAAGGCTACCGATCGGAGCTGCCACCGACCAGACGACCGCCGTCGAACACGGCATGACCGCCGACGAATACGCTCGTGTCGTAGAGATTCTCGGGCGCGCGCCAACGCTCACGGAGCTCGGCATGTATTCGGTAATGTGGTCGGAACATTGCTCATACAAGAGCTCGCGAGTGCACTTGCGAAAGCTTCCGAGTAGCGGGCCGGCGGTCGTGCAGGGGCCGGGCGAAAACGCCGGGGCCGTCGACCTTGGAGATGGACTAGCGGGTGTCTTCAAAGTCGAGAGCCACAATCATCCGTCGTACATCGAGCCGTTTCAGGGAGCAGCGACCGGCGTAGGCGGCATCCTCCGCGACATCTTCACGATGGGCGCGCGGCCGCTGGCGCTGCTGAACTCTCTGCGCTTCGGCAAACCGCAGGTCGGCAAGAACCGCCACTTGCTCGACGGAGTCGTGGGCGGCATCGCCGGCTATGGAAACTGCATGGGAATACCGACCGTCGGCGGAGAGATCTACTTCGACGCCAGCTACGACCATAATCCGCTGGTCAACGTCATGTGCTTCGGGGTTGCCCCAGCCGATCGCCTGATTCGAGCCCGGGCGGACGGACGTGGCAACCGGGTGATCTACGTGGGCGCGCGTACCGGACGGGACGGCATCTACGGCGTTAGTTTGCTGGCATCAGCCACCTTCGATGCCGAGGCCGAGGAGAAACGGCCGGCAGTGCAGGTCGGGGATCCGTTTACAGAAAAGCTACTGATGGAGGCCTGCCTGGAGCTCGTCGACAAGGACCTGCTGGTCGGCATGCAGGATCTGGGCGGCGCCGGGCTGACCTGTTCGACTGCCGAGTTGTCGTCCAACTCGAGAACCGGGATGCGCATCGACATCGCCAAGGTGCCCAGGCGCGAGCCCGGGTTGACGCCCTACGAGGTCATGCTATCGGAGTCGCAGGAACGCATGATGATGGTGGTGACCTCCGAGCAGCTCGAAGAGGTCATGGCGGTATTCGACAAGTGGGATCTCGACGCCGTGGTCATCGGACAGGTTACCGACGACGGCTTCGTCCAGGTATTCGACGACGAGGAACTGGTCGCCGATGTTCCGGCGCGGTCCCTGGCCGAGGAAGCGCCGTGTTACGAACGTCCGTTTGTCCTTCCCGTGCCGTTGCCGTCGATTGGTGCCGGCGAGCTGAAGTGTGATCTCCATACTCATGACGTGTTGTTCCGGCTGCTGCGTGATCCGACCGTGGCATCCAAGCGATGGGTTTTTCAACAGTACGACCAGACGGTCCGCTTCAACACCGTGCAGCGTCCCGGAGGTGAGGCGGCAATCATCTGGCTGAAGGAGTACGGCAGCGATGCAGCGGTGGCGTTGGCGATCGACGGAAACCCGTGGTTTTCTGCCCTCGATGCGAAGCAGGGCGCCAAGCTCGCCGTGGCCGAGGCCTGTCGCAACGTCGCCTGCACGGGTGCCAAGCCACTCGGCATCACCAACTGTCTGAACTTCGGTAGCCCGGAGGTCGACATTCGGATGGGTGAGTTTGTCGCCGCTGTCGAGGGCATCGCCGAAGCGTGCCTCGCGCTGGATGTTCCCGTGACGGGCGGCAACGTGTCGTTCTACAACGAGACCGCTGGACAGCCGATCTTGCCGACTCCGGTGGTGGGTGCCGTGGGCCGTCACCACCGATACGATCGCACCGTCGGTGCGGGATTTCGAAGGTCCGGCGACAAGGTCGTCTTGATCGGCGGTGCCGACGCAGGCGACCCTGGACTGGGCGGTAGCGCCTATGTGCGCCTCGTCCACGCGGCTCGGCTCGGTGCGCCACCGAGCATCGATCTCGCCATCGAGGCGCGCCTGCAACGATTGTTGGTGGAAGCCGCCGGTGCCGACCTCTTGCAAAGCGCCAAGGATTGCAGTGACGGTGGCCTCGCGGTTGCGCTCGCAGAGGCGTGCTTCGCGGTTGCCGACGGCGACCGAGCCGATCGCGGCCAAGCATCGGTCGGTGAAGGTTCGGTGCAAGGCTTGCTCGGCGCGAGCATCGAGCTCGCCGCGAGTCCCGACGACGATCACCACGCAGCGCTGTTCGGCGAAGCGCCAAGTCGCGTCGTGGTGACCACGCGTCCCGATGACGCTGAACGGCTGATGGATCTGGGTGCAGGGTACGGAGTGCCCGCGCGAGTGGTCGGTGAGGTGACCGAGGAGCCGCGGCTCCGTGTGATGGTGCAAGATCGGCCAGCGATCGAGCTCGGGGTGGATCTACTGTACGCAGCGTGGGCCGGCGCCTTGGCGGCAGCGATGGAGCGCGCATAATGTGCGGCGTTTTCGGTATTACCGGACATCGCGAGGCCAGTCGGATCGCCTACCTCGGCATGTACGCGCTTCAGCATCGTGGGCAAGAGAGCGTCGGCATCGCCTCGGTCGACGGCGGTGCGATGTTCGTCGAGCGCGGCATGGGCCACGTTGCCGACGTCCTCGACGAGGCCAGTCTCGACCGCCTGCCCGGTCGAGCGGCGATCGGCCATGTGCGCTATTCGACGTCGGGCGCGAGCAAGCTGCAGAATGCGCAGCCGATTCGCATCGGATCTCGCCACGGTGCGATCACGGTCGGCCACAACGGTAACCTGGTCAATGCCGACGTGCTTCGTACGCTGCTCGAAGACGACGGCGCGATTTTCACCTCCACCAGCGATACCGAGGTCATCCTCCATCTGTTTGCTCGAAGCGAGCGGGACGACGTCGAAACGGCCCTGGTCGATGCCCTCGGTCGGGTCGAGGGTGCCTACAGCCTCACTGCGCTCACGCCATCGCTGTTGATCGGGGTGCGCGACCCTCTCGGCTTTCGGCCCTTGTCGATCGGTCATCTGGAAGGGGCGTTGGTACTGGCGTCGGAGACGACCGCGTTCGACCTCATCGGCGGCGAGTACATTCGCGATCTCGCTCCCGGCGAGGTGGTCGTGTTGTCGCAGGAGGTGCGAGCCGAGGGCGAGGTGATCGATATCATCGCCGCGGGCCCTGGAGGAGCTACGCCCGGCTATGTCTCCCACGCGCCCTGGCCGGCGAGAGCGCAGGCGAGGCACTGCATATTCGAGCACGTCTACTTCGCGCGTCCTGACGGCATGCTCAACGGCGAGTCGGTGATGCGAGCGCGCAAGCAGATGGGCCGGTTTCTGGGCGCCCAAGCCCCAGTCGATGCTGACGTGGTCGTACCGGTGCCCGATGGCGGTGTATATGCGGCGCAGGGCTTTTCGGAGGTTACCGGCATTCCGCTCGAGCTGGTGCTGATTCGCAACCACTATGTCGGGCGGACATTCATCGAGCCACGACAGTCGATTCGACACTTTGGCGTCAAGGTGAAGCTCAACCCGGTGCGCGAGATGATCGCCGACAAGCGGGTCGTTCTGGTTGATGATTCGATAGTGCGTGGAACGACCAGCGGCAAGATCGTCGAGATGATGCGGAACGCTGGTGCCAGGGAGGTTCACTTCCGGGTATCGTCGCCGCCCTACGTATCGCCCTGCTTCTATGGTATCGACACGCCGCTCAAGCAGGATTTGATCGCCGCCAACCATTCCCTCGACGAGGTGCGACGCTGGATCGCGGCCGATTCGCTAGCGTATCTCAGCCTCGATGGTTTACAGGAGTCGGTGGTGGACGGCGGCCGGAAATATTGCGTCGCCTGCTTCACCGGTGAATACCCCACGCCGTTGGGCACCGAGCTGACTTCTCAGCTGGAGCGCTTCGATCCGGCCGGCAACGGCCCGGCAGTCCCTGCGGCGTTCGGCGACGCCAGCTCGCCTTGATCTCGGCAGCAACATCCGCCGGCTGCCTCGAGGGTTAACGTGACCGACGCCCCGCGCCTGACGTACCGCGATGCCGGCGTTGACCGGGCCGCCGCAGACAGGGCGAAACAGCGGATATCCGAGCTCGCTCGTAGTACGTATACCGATGGGGTGATCGGCGACTTCGGTGCGTTTGGAGGCTGCTTTCGCATTGAGCCCGACGCCGATGGCACAGTTCTGGTGGCCTCGGCTGACGGTGTCGGGACCAAGCTCAAGGTCGCGGTGATGGCCGGCGTACATGACACCGTGGGTTACGACCTGGTTGCTCACTGCGCCGACGACATCCTCGCCCAGGGCGCCCTGCCCCTGTTCTTTCTCGACTATCTGGCGCTCGGCGAGATGGAGGCTGGAGTGGTGGAGCAGGTAGTCGACGGCGTGGCGCGGGCTTGCCGCGACGTTGGCTGTGCGCTACTCGGAGGAGAGACCGCCGAGATGCCCGACATGTACGCTGCCGGAGAGTATGACCTGGCAGGCTTCATCGTCGGGCGAGCGGTCCACTCGGAGCCACTCGATGGTGCCAGCGTACGTCCGGGCGATCGTCTCCTGGGCATCGCGTCGAACGGACTGCACACCAATGGCTACTCACTGGTGCGCCGGATCCTGTTCGATGTTGCTGACTTGGATGTCGATACACACGTCCCGGAATGGGGACGGAGCGTCGCGGAGGAACTGCTGCGGCCGCATCGTTCCTACGTTACGGCGTTGCGTCCGGCGCTCGAGCGAGGGGATGTGGAAGGCCTGGCTCACGTCACCGGAGGCGGAATACCGGGCAACTTACCGCGCGCTTTACCCGCCGGCTGTGGGGCCCGCCTCGAAACTACGGCGTGGGAGGTTCCCGCGGTGTTCACTACGCTGGCGCGGCTTGGTGGCGTTCCCGACGATGACATGTGGGAGACGTTCAACATGGGGATCGGCATGATCGCTGTCGTGCGCGGCGAGCGCGTCGACTCACTGACCGCGGAATGGCGCCGGTCCGGCGAGGAGGTCTTCGAGATCGGTGAGGTTGTGACCGGGGACGGCGTCGCTCGTTGAGGCTCGGTATCCTGATCTCCGGCCGTGGCTCCAACATGGTTGCCATCGCCAAGGCCTGCGAGGCGGCGAGCTACCCTGCACAGATTGCGATCGTGATCTCCAATCGGCCCGCGGCGGCGGGCTTGGCGCGTGCCGCCGAGCTTGGGTTGAAGACCGCGATCGTCGACCACAACGACTACGAGAACCGTGAGGATTTCGAGACGGTGCTCGTCCGGCTACTGGGGTCTGAACGGGTCGAGCTGGTGTGCCTGGCGGGGTTCATGCGGTTGCTGACCCCACGGTTCATCGCCGCGTTCCCGGAGCACATCCTGAACGTCCATCCGTCGCTGTTACCTGCTTTCCCAGGGCTGGACGCGCAACAGCAGGCATTCGAGTATGGGGTGCGGCACTCCGGCTGCACCGTTCATCTGGTCAACGCTGAGTTGGATGCTGGGCCGATCGTTTGCCAGAGGGTGGTGGCGATCGAGCCCGGCGATACGGAGAACGTTCTCGGTGCCAGGATCGTCGAGCAGGAGCATCGACTCTATCCCGAGGCGATACGCTTGTTCGCGGAGAAACGTGTTCGGATTGTCGGTCGACGTGTCGAGATCCTGCCCACGCTGTAGCGTTGTCGAGGTGGCAGTGCCGTTTCCATCAGTCAACGAACAGATGGACTTGCTGCGCCAGGGTGTCGTAGCTCTGGTGAGCGAGGAGGAGCTCGTCGCCAAGCTCGAAGGCTCGCGTCAGCGTGGCACGCCCCTAGTGGTCAAGGTCGGGTTCGATCCGTCGGCACCCGACATCCATCTCGGCCACACCGTGGTCATACGGAAGATGAAGCAGTTTCAAGACCTC
>CBDBHB010000006.1:0-250000 GCA_965205505.1 Acidobacteriota bacterium | reverse complement strand
ACGCGACAAACGTCGAGGAAGATGTGCTGCTCGATGTGGCGCTCGAGGCGGGAGCAGAGGACGTCTCGACACAAGACGGTTTGTACGAGGTCACCACTACTCCCGGCGAGTTCCACGTCGTCATGAAGGCGCTCGAGGAAGCTGGCATCGCTTGCGAGACGCAGGAGATCGCGATGCTCCCACAGAACCTCGTGGCGCTCGCTGGCCGCAAAGCCGAGCGTTGCCTACAGCTGATGGAAGTTCTGGATGACCATGACGACGTGCAGAATGTCTGGTCGAACGCCGGTCTCGACGAGGCGGTCGTCGAGCCGATCGCAGCCGGCTGACGGCCGCATGGCCGAGCGGCGCGGTGCCCGCATACTCGGCATCGACCCAGGTTCTCGCGCTGCGGGCTATGGCGTCATCGACTGTCGCGGGCAGCGGGCGCGCGTCGTCGATCACGGCGTTATCCGGGTCCCCGCCGACCTGCCATTGCCGCGCCGCTTGATCCTGTTGCACCGCGAACTTGCTGCAATCGTCGACCGGCATCGCCCCGACGAGGTTGCTATCGAAGAGGTCTTCAGCGCCCACAACGTGCGCTCGGCCCTTGTTCTCGGCCAGGCACGCGGCGTGCTCATGCTGGCCGCCGCCGATCGGTGCGAGGTGTTCGAGTACAGCGCGCGGGCAGTAAAAAAAGCGGTTGTTGGCTACGGTCAGGCCGACAAGAAGCAGGTCGGGCAAATGATCACAACGCTGCTGGGACTTCCAAAGGTTCCACCTCAAGATGCTGCGGACGCGCTGGCGATCGCCCTCTGCCACGTCAACAGCCGTGCTCTTGCGCGCCGCGTGGGCGAGGCCGTGGCTGCGGCTCTCTGAGCAACGGATGATCGGTTCCCTTCGCGGCCAGCTGCATCGCAAGTCCACCGACGGGATCATCATCGACGTCGGCGGTGTCGGCTATGCGGTCACCGTTCCGCTGTCGACATTCTACGAGCTCCCGGATACCGACCACGACGTCAGCCTGCACATTCACACGTACGTTCGCGACGACGCGATCGAGCTGTACGGTTTCCGGACCAGCGTCGAACAAGCTCTTTTCCAGGCCCTCATCAGCATTTCCGGAATTGGCCCCAAGCTCGCCATAACGATTCTCTCGGGCATGGAGAGTGACACCCTGGTGTCGTCCATTGCCGACAGCGACATCGTGCGCCTGACGAGCATTCCGGGAGTCGGTCGCAAGACCGCCGAGCGCATGGCTCTGGAGCTCAAAGACAAGGTGCTCGACGTGATGCCCGCGGCTCGCGAGACAACTGTCACCGGGGTACGCGAGGACGTGCTCTCCGCGTTGCTGAATTTGGGCTACCGTCGGCGTGACGCCGAGGCCGCATTGAAGGGGGTCGCGAAGCCCGCCGACGACTTCGAGACGCTCCTACGACAAACGTTGAGGATGTTGGCGAAGTGAGCGAACGACTGGTGGTGCCCGGTTCGCTCTCCGATGAGGAGCGCTACGACGTCGCCCTGCGCCCACGCTCGCTTGATGGCTACATCGGTCAAACTCGCATAGTCGACAACCTCAGGGTCTTTATCACAGCCGCCAGGCAGCGCGACGAGCCGCTCGATCACGTCCTCCTGTTCGGGCCGCCCGGCCTCGGCAAGACTACCCTCGCCAACATCATCGCTCACGAGATGCAGGTCGACCTGCGATCGACTTCGGGACCGGTGATCGAGAAGGTCGGCGATCTCGCGGCGATTCTGACCAACCTCGAGGACGACGCGCTCCTATTCATCGATGAGATCCACCGTTTGTCGGCGGTCATCGAGGAAATTCTCTACCCCGCCATGGAGGACTACCAGATCGATATCGTCATCGGCGAGGGTCCCAGCGCTCGCTCGGTGAAGTTGCCGTTGCCCAGGTTCACGCTGGTGGGGTCGACAACCCGCGCGGCGCTGTTGACGTCGCCTTTGCGTGGACGGTTCGGTATCGTTTTCCGGCTCGACTACTACTCGCAGGAGGAGCTTGCCCAAATCGTCGCCAACTCGGCGGAGCTTCTCGGCGTCGATCTAGGGCCGGGGGGTGGGCTGGAGATCGCGCGACGTTCACGCGGTACCCCGCGCGTGGCCAATCGACTGCTCCGTCGAGTGCGCGACTATGCGCAGGTTCAGGGCGACGACCGAATCGACCAGGATGTGGCGCGCAGCGCGCTGGCACGGCTCGAGGTTGACGAGATCGGATTCGACGAGATCGACCGGCGGCTGTTGCTGACTGTGATCAACGATTTCTCGGGCGGACCGGTAGGGCTGAGCACGATCGCGGCATCGATCGGCGAAGATAAATCGGCGATCGAAGACGTCTATGAGCCGTACCTGATCCAGTTAGGCTTTCTGCAACGCACACAACGGGGTCGGGTAGCGACGGCGAAGGCGTACCGACATTTCGGTATCGTGCAGCGTCCGGGCGGTGCCGGCCAGCCGCCGCTCTGGTAGCGGGCGGCGTCGTGGGCGCGCCACCCCGGCCGCCCCAATCAGCAGACCGACATGAGGCCATGCAAGTAGCCGCATTCGACTACGAGCTGCCGCCAGAACGGATCGCTCAGCAGCCAGCCGAGCGCAGGGATCACAGCCGGCTGATGGTTCTGAAAGGAGCCAGGGGCGCCGGGGCCGTCTCGAGCCCGCCGCGTCAGCCGCCCGTCGACCTCTTGGAAGGCGAGCTCGAGCACAGACGTTTTCACCAGCTCGCCGAGATCCTCACCCCCGGGGACCTGGTGGTGGTCAACAACGCCCGCGTAGTGCCGGCTCGGCTCGATGCCAAGCGGGCGACAGGTGGCTCCATGGAGCTGCTCATGGTGGCACCGTCGAGCTCGGGCTCGGTGCGTTGGCGCGTGCTTGCGCGACCGGCGCGCCGCCTGCGCACGGGGGATGTGCTGCGGCTGGCGGATGGCACACCCTTGCGCATTGTGGCCCAGGGATCCGACGGCGAGCGCATTGTCGAGGCGCCCCCCGGTACGGACATTGAAGCTCTGATCGACCGGCTCGGCCGCATGCCGCTGCCGCCCTACATTCATGCCGAGCACACAGCAATGCGGGCGCGACTCGACCGCGAACGCTACCAAACGATCTATGCGTCTGCCCCAGGAGCTGTGGCAGCTCCGACCGCCGGCCTTCACTTCACCGCGGACCTCATGGAAGCCCTGCGTCAGCGGGGCATCGAGATAGTGTCCGTCACGCTACGCGTCGGCCCCGGGACCTTTCGACCAATCACTACCCGCAGCATCGACGACCATGTGATGCACGGAGAGGCATACGAGATACCCGTGGAAACAGCTAACGCTGTCAGACGCGCACGTGCCGACCGGCGTCGTGTCGTGGCGGTCGGCACGACGAGCGTTCGTACCCTCGAACACGCCGCTGGCGCCGATGGCATCGTAGTCGCATGTACCGGAAAGGCCGATCTGTACGTTCGCCCCGGGTACCGCTTTCGAGTGGTCGATGCGATGATCACGAACTTCCATCTGCCTCGCTCAACCCCGCTGATGATGGTCGCCGCATTGGTTGGTCGCGCTCGGCTGCTGGAGGCGTACGCCGCTGCCAACGAGCGGGGCTACCGTTTCTATTCCTACGGCGACGCCATGTTGTTGTTGCCATGAGCTTTCAACGGGTCGGCAGCGTGCTGCCCGGCTTGATCTCTCGTTGGATCAAAGATCCCGAGTTGCGCTGGAAGATCGTCCAGCGTGCTTGGAAGGACGCCGCGGGCGACGCGGTGTCACGGCATGCGGCGGCGAGGTCGATCGACGACGGTGTGCTTACGGTAGAAGTAGATGACCCGCGGTGGCGCCGCAGTCTCATCGAGTTGGAGTCGGAGATTCTGGCTAAACTGCGGGCTGCGCTCGGAAACGATACGGTTCGGCGCATCGAATGGTTCTGAGAGAAGCCTTGGAGCGAGGTTGGTGAGCAGGATTCGGACGGCGCTGCTGTCTGTCTACGACAAGACCGGCCTGGCGGATTTCTCCAGCGGCCTATCCAGGCATGGCGTGCGTTTGATCTCAACCGGCGGCAGCGCCCGCCATCTGTCCGACGCAGGGCTGGAAGTCGCTTCGCTAGAAGAGGTTACCGGCCAGGGAGAGATGCTTGGCGGGCGTGTAAAGACGCTGCATCCGGCCGTGTTCGGCGGCATCCTGGCGCGACGAGAGGATGCCACCCAGATGCACGAGATCGCCGATATGGGGATTGAGCCGATTGATCTCGTAGTGGTCAACCTTTACCCGTTCCGCTCCACGGTGGCCACTCCCGGGCACCGTCTGATCGACGCGCTCGAGCAGATCGACATCGGCGGGGTCAGCTTGCTGCGGGCGGCCTACAAGAACTTCTCCGGGGTTGTCGTGGTGGTCGATCCGGCCGACTACGAGTCGGTGCTGGATGCCATGGATGCCGGAGAGATCGGTTTGTCGCAGCGGCTTGGCTGGGCCCGCAAGGCGGTTGAGCACACGGCAAGCTACGAAGCTGCGATCTGCAACTATCTGAGCGGCATCGATGTGGCTAGTGTGGATCTCGAATCATCGCCTGAACACACCGGGCATCCGGACTCTCTGGCGCTCGTCTATCGGCAGCACGCGACGCTTCGGTACGGCGAGAACCCGCACCAGGCGGCAGTGGTCTATGCCGAGTCGGGGGCGGCCGCGACCGGCCTCTTGGGGGCGGAACAACTCCAGGGGAGGGAACTGTCTTTCAACAACTATCTGGATGCAGATACCGCCTGGCGGCTCGCTTGGGCGTTGCCGTCACCGGGCGTCATGATCATCAAGCATTCGAACCCTTGTGGCGCCGCGATCGCTGCCACACCAGCTGAGGCCTACCGCCGGGCGCGCGCCACTGATCCGACTTCGGCCTTCGGTGGCATCGTCGGGCTCAACTGCACGGTCGACGCCAAGGTCGCCGCGGAGCTGGCGACGACCTTCATCGAGGTCGTCATCGCTCCTGGGTTCGAAGAGGAAGCGCTACGGATGCTCAGCTCGAAACCGGACTTACGGTTGCTCCGGGCGGCTGCGCCGAGCACGGATCTCCAACGTCTTCCCGAGCTTCGGCAGGTTTCCGGCGGCCTCCTGGTGCAAGGGCCCGACGCCCTGTCAGCCGATCGCTGGGAGGTGGTTAGCCAGCGACCGCCCAACGCCGAGCAGGATGCGGACCTGCGTTTCCTCTGGGGCTTGATCCCGGGAGTGAAATCCAACGCCATCGTGGTCGGACGAGCCGGTCAGATGCTCGGCGTCGGCGCAGGTCAGATGAGTCGCGTCGATTCGTGCCGGTTCGCTGTTTGGAAGGCGGTCGAGGCGGGGCACGACCTGGCTGGCGCTGCCGCTGCCTCCGACGCTTTCTTTCCGTTTGTCGACGGAGTTGAAGCGCTAGCGGAGGCCGGTGTGACGTCGATCGTCCAACCAGGCGGTTCGAAGCGCGACGACGAGGTCATCGCCGCCGCCGATCGGCGGGGCCTGGTACTGGTGCACACCGGCACGCGCCACTTCCGCCACTAGTGCTCCTGATCATAAGGAGCACTAGTGGCCGTAGCATGTCCCGTGGTCCCGTGGGGCGTCTCCGGACTACGCCTTGACCACCCGCGTGCCGCTGAGTCGGTCGTGCAGGGCGCGATGCTCGACGTCCTTGAGCGCCAGGAGCAACCCCAGTCCGGCGGGAAGCATCGTTGCTGCATAACCAAGCGCCCGCACGGTCGCCTTGCCATAGCCCACCCGGAAGCGGTTGGACCCGATGACACGGATGCGCATCGCCATCTTGCCGAGCGTTTGGCCGCAGGTGCCCACGAAGAAAATCCCGTAGCAGAGGCCGAAGATCAACCAGGCAGCGGCGAACGGAACCGGGGCCGCTTGGACGAATGGCAATACACCGGTGCCGGCCGCACTCGCTCCGCCGAACATCAGCAATACAGCGATCGTTGTGAGCACCAGCGCGTCAGCGAGGGCCGAGAACACCCGATCTGACATTGGCGCCGTCGGATCCATCGGGTCGCGTTGCGCATCGAGGATCGTGTCGGCGTCGGAAGGTGCTTCGAGGTCCCATTCCATTGCCGTGTCCGTCGCAGGTTGTGGTGGTGTGAGCTCTGTTGGGGAGTCATCTGCTCCAATCAAAGCGGCTGTTTCAGTCGGTGCGGTCCCGGCCGGATCAAACAGGTCCGGGAAGCGGCGCGGGCTGTTGTCCTCAGGCTCCGCGGTCTCCGTCGCTGCTCCCCTGCTTTCCCGAGAGGATTCCGGCGCCGGGTCCGAATGCTGCTCGAACCACGTCGGCGTCTCGGACGCCACCACGCCCTGCTCCGGGGTGCTTCCCGGCTCGACCGCCGCGGCGCGTGGCTCAGCGTGTGGGGTGCTGAGGTCCGCCGGAGCTGATGGATTCTCGAGAGCGGGAGTCGTGGTCTTCTCTGGCCGTTCGTTTGAGCTCGATCGCCGCGCCAATGGCTTTCCGGCAGAATACTCGCCGACGATGTGAACGTCGCGCCGAGCCAAGCCCTCCGGTTCGATCGAGGCCTTGGGATCGGTCGTGGAGGCGGCAGTCGTCGACGGGCGATCCTCGTCGGCAGCGGTCTTGAGCTCCGACCGTACACTGTCGTGTGCCGGTGACGCATGCTCCAGCGGATCGCCGACGAGCAGCGCGGCGGCGTTGAGTTGCCCGGGGGTATTCACGGCGAAGGCCCCGGCGGCTTGATCGTTGTGCTGACGAGGAAGCGCCCAAGTCGGGATGTCGACGTCCGTTAGCTCGTTAGGTATTGCATCGAGATCGGGCGGAGGAGGAGGCTGGGTGGTTGGTACCGTAGTCTCGATGGTTCCCTCTATCTTTGCCCAACCGGGCGTCTCGGTGCGGAAGCCGTCAAGAGGCGGGGGCGTCTGTCGGCTCGCCTGAGGCTCGTTCGTGCCCGCTCCCGGTTCCTCTTGGTCGATCTCGTTGAACGGATTGTCATCGATGAGCCGGGCCTCATCCTGGAACAGCGGTACTGCTTCGCTGGGCGGGGTTGCCGGAGTCTCTTGAAACAGCGGCGCGCTGTTGTCGTGTACTGGGGCCTCGAGAAACTGCTCGGCTGTTGGCGAATCCACCATACCTTCATCGTGGTCGAACTGGGCGAGGTCCGCATCGTGCTCGCTCATCGTCCATGCCTCCGGCGCGGCAGGCTCCGGCTCGGTCAGGCCGGCCGCGGCAGCGCTCGCCGGAGTCCCGACCGGGAGGTCGTCCAACGACGGCGAGGTCGTGTCTGTTTCCCTTTCGGGCAGCGCATCGTCCCCCTGCTGTGTGCCCTGGGTCGACGGCTCGATCAACGGCTGGAGCCCTTCGGGAGGATTCAAGAGCGCATCCATGAGGTTCGCAAGGTCGGCCGAGTCGGCGGCCGGGTCGCTCGGTGAGCTCGAGGCTGTGTCGTTGCTCATGATTGCGGCATGCTGGTGTGCAGTTTGGTGCTCTTCGCCGCGTGCCGTGTCAGCGGGCTGGCCGGACTCAGCGGCCTCCGACTGGATCGGGCGCTTGTCGACCAGCTTGCGCGCACGAATCTCCTTGACGCGATTGCGGAGCTGCTCGCGCCAGTCGCCGAAAGGCGGACCTTCGTCGAGCCCAGCGCGGGAAAGAGCGTCGGCCGATGACAGCCCCAACTCCTCGGGAGCCTGTTCAGCGGCGGGCGTGGTGAGTGGCGTCGGGTTGGGCGCTCTGCTGTTAGAACCGGGCCGTGACACCTGGACCCCTCCTTCTCATGCTCTTCATCGGTCCGACGACGGGCCCGCCGCGACGGGCTCTGCGGCGGGATTCTCGATTCCTGGTTCGTACCATCCTGGCAACACCGGGTCGATTGTCTCGGCGACCAGATCGGGTCGCCGCTTCCGCCTGGCCCGACTGGCGCGCATCATGCGTTCCTTCAGCGCTTGGGCATCGCGCCTGTGTGCATCCTCTGGGTTCTCTGCGGCCTCCGGCGGTGACGACGGCGCAGGGCTTGACGCTATGGCTCGCCGGTTGGCCGAAGCAGCAAGAGCTCGCCGCCGCTCGGCCGCCGCCAGCTGCCCCAGGCTCAGATGGCCTTCGCCATTCGCATCGTTGTTCGCCATCGTGGCTGCGATGACGGGAGCGGGTACTTCGGGTAGCGTAGCCGGCGCCGCCGGCGCCGGTTCCAACGGCGCGACCTGAGCATCCAAAGGGCTCGGCTCGGCCACCGTCGCCGGCTCGACGACCGGAGGTGGCGTGCATGCGGCTGGCGGCCGTGGCTCCGTTGGACCACGTTGCCTCGTCTCGACCGGCAGTTCCGCCGAGTCGACAACGCCGTCCGTCTCGGGCGGCGACGCGGCCGGTAGATAGATCGGTCGACTCGGGTCGCGTCGCCGTCGAGTCAGCACGCGGTTCAGCCGAAAGGACGCACTGCACGACGGGCATTGCGGCAAGTGATCGAACGTGACCAGACCACATTTCGGACACTTCAACGGATAACGCTCCACCCCGAGCGCTCGCCCCCCGCTAACAAGATGTCCGCCCCAGACATCCAATGCTAGCAATAGCAGCGCGGTATGGTCAACGCACGGGTGTGCATTGTTGTGCAAAACAGCTTTCGTAAGCGCAGCCGCCTGACCGCCCTCTGCTGCCCAGGCGAGTCGGCGCGAGCCTCGAGCCACCCCGCTTCCGGGACCCGGACACCGCTCCGACGCCTCCTTCATGAGCATGAGATGTGCACCGACGCCCCACGTTCCCGTGGGGAGCAAACCACAGGGCTCCTGCAAACGCACCGTACTCATGATCAGGAGCACTAGCCACCAGCGATCGTATCCGTTGGGTCTATTCCGTATGCTTTCAGTTTTCGATACAGATGGCTGCGTTCGATGCCCAACGCCTCGGCAGCCTTACGAACACTGCCGCTGAACTCGCGCAGCTTCGCCATGATCAATCGCCGTTCGAAGATCTCGCGTGCGGCTCGAAGTGACAGGTCCTGGTCGATTGCCGAGGATGCGGTGAGCGATGCTTCGACCATTGTCGCGATGTCCGCCTCCGTGATGATGTCGGTTGCCGCCATGATCACGGCACGCTCGCAGACGTTACGCAGTTCGCGCACGTTACCGGGCCACCGCTGGGCCGCAAGAAGGGCGACCGCCTCCTCGCTCAGGCTCTTGGGGTGTTGTCTGTACTCTGCTCCGAGGTCCTGCAGAAAGCGGTCGGCCAGCAGCGGGATGTCCTCGCGACGAGCGCGCAATGGCGGTACGTGGATCGGTATGACGTTGAGACGGTAGTAGAGATCTTCCCGGAATGCCCCATCGACGATCGCCGCCCTCAAGTCCTTGTTGGTGGCAGCGATGACGCGGACATCGACATCGAGCGTTTCATTCGAGCCGAGAGGCTGGAACCGCTGCTCCTCTAACACCCGCAACACCTTGGCCTGGGTCTTGAGGCTCATGTCGCCGACCTCGTCGAGGAACAACGTACCTCTGTCGGCGAGCTCGAACTTTCCGGCCTTGGTGGCCACGGCGCCGGTGAACGCCCCCTTCACATGGCCGAAAAGATCGCTTTCTATTAGGTCGTCGGGGATGGCGGCACAGTTCACCTCGACGAACCTGCCGTCGCGCCTGTTAGAGAGCGCGTGGATTCTCCGGGCGACGAGCTCTTTGCCAGTGCCGTTCTCGCCGAAGATCAGCACGCGCCCGTTGCTCGGCGCAGCGCGATCGACCTGTCGGCGCAGCGCCACGATCTGTTCGCTGTGGCCGACAATGTCGACCCGCCCGCTCACCTGCGCTCGTAGCTGCAGGTTCTCACGCACGAGCCGCCGCTGCCGTATGGCGTTCGTAACCACCA
Organism: Acidobacteriota bacterium; assembly: GCA_965205505.1. GTDB lineage: Bacteria > Acidobacteriota > UBA890 > UBA890 > WLXD01 > DASCOT01. Next base: position 240,214 of record CBDBHB010000006.1, on the reverse strand, counting down.
AGAGCACCCGGTCGAGCGACAACGGCTTCTCGATGAAGTCGAACGCGCCGAGCTTGATCGACTTGACCGCGGCATCGATGCTTCCGTGCCCGGAGATCATGACGACCTCGCACTCGATGTTCGTCGAGCCGATCTGTTCGAGAACCTCGAGGCCGTCCATCGCCGGCAGCCAGATGTCGAGCAGAACGAGGTCGTAATCGCCTCGTTGCAGCTCCTCGAGCCCTTCCTCGCCGCTGCCCACCGCGACGACCTCGTAACCCTCGTCGCCGAGCACTCCTGCGAGCGTAGCGCGTACGTTGCGCTCGTCATCGACTACCAGAATCCGGCCGTCTTCGGGCACCGTCGCGCGCTCAGCTTGTCGGCAACTCAACGACAAAGGTAGTGCCGTGAGGCACGTTGTCGACGACCCGTATGTATCCACGGTGATCCGAGACGATCTGCCGCACGATTGCCAAGCCCAACCCGGTTCCGTCGTGTTCTCGGGAGAAGTACGGAATGAACAGCCGGTCCTTGTCTTCCGGGCGGATTCCGGGGCCGTTGTCGGCGACTTCCACCCGAACTACCTCGAGATCAGAGTCGAACACGGTGGTGACGCTCAGTCGCCCGTTGCCTTGCATTGCTTTGACCGCGTTATCGAACAGGTTGGTGAACGCCCGTCGCATTTGGTCTGGGTCAAGCTGCAACGGCGGTACGTCGGCGGTCAAATTCCGTTTGATCTCGAGCTCCGGATGGAGCTCGGGATACGGGCGTAGACTGTCCTCGAGGATCCGGTGAAGGTCGGACGAAACAGGCTTGGCCGACGGCATGCGTGCGAAGCGGCTGAATTCTTCCACCAGCGACTTCAGCGTGGCGACCTCCTGCAGAATCGTGCGGGTCCCTTCGTCGATTACGGCGTACTCGTCCTCGGCTCCGACGGCGCGCTTGTAGCGACGGGCGATACGCTGCGCCGAGAGCTGGATCGGAGTGAGCGGATTGCGGATTTCGTGGGCGATCCGGCGTGCCACCTCGCGCCAGGCAGCGACCTTTTGGGCGCGGATTCGCCCGGTGAGGTCATCGAGCACCACGACGGTGCCGAGATACCCACTCGATTTGTCGCGCAGGCTCGAGCAGTGCACGGCGAGCGTCAGCCGCTGGCCGGCGGCCTCTACCGTCAGCTCTTCTTCCAGCGCTGCCAACCGCGGACGCGCGTGCTGTATGAGCGTTCGCAGCTCAGCGAAGTTATCGCCGGCAAAGACCTCTCCATACGGTTTGCCGATGGCCGCGCCCGCGTCGATGCCCAGCATGTCGGCGGTAGCTCGGTTGAATGTCGTAATGTGCCCCTCGGCGTTCATCGAGGCTACCCCGGTGGCGATGTTCGCCAGTACTGATTCCATGTAGCTGCGTCGTTCCTCGAGCTCGGAGATGCTGCCCTCTAACTCCGTTCGGGACTGCTCCAGGTTGCGCTGGCCGACCGAGAGATCCTCGGTCATTCGGTTGAACGACTCCACCAGCGAGCCGAGCTCGTCGTTGCTCTCGACCTGGACCCGATAGTCGAGGTTCCCTGCCGCCACCGCGCGGGTACCTTCCGACAGACTCCGGATGGGCCCGGTAACGCCCTTCGCCAGATAGAGCCCCAGCCACACTGCCCCGAACACGATCAGCAAGCTCAAGAGCAGGAAGGTCAGGATATAGGCGTTGGTGATCGGCTCCTTCTCCTCGATGCCCTGCGTGTAGTCGGCGTAGATGTCGAGCACCGCGGCAAGCTCGGCTGCCAGCGCCCCGTCGATTACTCGTGCTACCACCAGCACGCCGTCGACCTCACGGTCCGCCGGCGCGTAAATGGGTACACCTGCGAGGATCAGGCGATTGCCGCCTTCGATCTCCATGTCGTGGCGGAATGGCTGTCCCGACATGCCCATCAGAATCGAGGTGCTCGGTATGTCGAGCAGGTACTCACGCCCCTGCAGGAAGCTGTCGATTCGCAGCACCGGTGCATGTGGCTGCTCATGGTCTCGATAGACGGCCACGGCGTCGACGTCGAGGTATCCGAGCTCGAGCTTGCGACTCATCTCGCGGCTCAAGAGCTGCCAGGCCTCGTTCGGGAACAGGCGTCCCTCGGTGATCTCCGCGGCTAGCGCAGCACCGAGCCCGAGTAATTGCAGTTGCTGGACCTCGGAGGCCTCGCGCACGAGGTCGCGAGCGCGCTCGTGGACCGACGTCACGTCCTTGGAAAACCAGCGATCAACGCTTTTCTGGATGAAGTCGCTGCCTACCAAGAAGAGGATGATGGTGGGCACCAGCGACAGACCCACATAGGTGGCCATGAGCTTGGTCTGGAACCTGGAACCCAGCTTCCGGTGCCGGCGGTCGACGTACAGCTTGATGAGATTTCGACCCAGCACGAACAGCAGCACCAGCACGAGGACGATGTTGATTATCGTAATCGCATGAAGCAGCACCTTGTTGGACACCGGTAACCAGCTATCGGTAGATTGCTGCAGGGCGATCTCGATGGCGATGAACGTCGCCACCAACAGCACCAGCCCGATAACAATCAGGTTGCGATGCCGCGCTCGACGTTGTTGATCGGCTGGCGTGCTGTGAATCATCGCGTCGTGGGACCTGGGGCGGCGCGCAGGCCTGCCCGTCTACGGCAAGAGGGTCGCTGCAGAATCGTACCCGCCAATGCTAGCAGGCCGTGGTGCAACTTTGGGGACGAGCGCGCTGCTTAAGCGGGGGACGTTGCCGACACCTGTCTCCGGGCGGCGAGACCGTAAACGATGTCGTCCCAGGTAACGACCTGTGATGCCTCGGGCGTCGTGCGGATCTTGTTCACTAGCGCGGCATGCAGACTATGTCCGGCGCGGTACGCTACTACATAGCCGAGCAACGGCCGGCCCAGCAGAGTGAGGTCGCCGATCACGTCGAGAATCTTGTGTCGCACGAACTCGTCTGGGAACCGCAGCTGCGGGTTCAGGATCGAGTTCTCGCCGACCACGACGGCATTCTCGATCGAACCGCCCAGCGCAAGGCCGAGGCTGCGCATAGATTCGACGTCCCTCAGGAAACCGAAGGTGCGGGCCGGCGCGACCTGCTCGGTGAAGGCACGCGGTGTGATGACGAACGTTTCGCGCTGCACTCCGATAAGGGGATGGTCGAAATCGATCGTATATGAGACCTTCAGTCGCTCCGCCGGATAGATAGCGATGAATTTGTCGTCCTCGTCAATGCGCAGCGGCTCTACGAGCTTTATGAATTTGCGCGGCGCTTGCTGGCGCCGCAGGCCCGCCTCGTGCAGCAGATAGACGAACGGCGCCGCCGACCCGTCCATGATGGGCACCTCTTCACCCGCTACCTCGACGACAAGGTTGTCCACGCCGAGCCCGCTAGCGGCTGCCAATACGTGTTCGACAGTGTTGATCGAGGCGTCGCCGAGGCTCAACTGAGTAGCGAAGCTCGTCTGGTGCAGGTTCTCGATCGAAGCGGGGATCTCGTGCGAGTCAAAATCGACTCGACGAAAGCGGATCCCGGTGTCCGGCGCTGCGGGAAGCAGCCGCATCTCGACGCGCTTGCCGCAGTGCAGGCCAATGCCAGCGCAACTCACTTCGCGTCGAATCGTTTTCTGGGTCAGAGTCATCAGCGCTCTCGATTGGATCCCGCCTATGAACAAGCAAGTTCCGTGCCGAGATGGCTATGAACTGACGAACCCCTTTGGTTTCAGCGACTTCGGCCAAGAGTCCATCGTGTCGTCAGGCCGATATGTGGCATTTTTGCATCATTTCGACCCGCGCAGGTGTGGTTTTTCTGCAACAATCGCCTCGGCGCGGAAGCGGTACGCAACGAAATCAAACACTTAGTCCGCCACCAGGCCGGCCACACTTCTGCTAGCTTCAGGACACTGCTTTGCGAGCCCTCGTAGTTACTTCCGACGTACCGTTGGTCGAGGGCGGCCACCGTGTCATTGCTCGGTCGCTCGTCCGCGCGTTGCGCGAGCTGGGTCACGCCGCCGAGGTGTTGACTACGCCGCAGAACCGCTTCGGACGCCAGCTTTCCGCCTACCTGGCCACCTGGCTGACCGATGTCGGCATGACCGGCGACGGCAAGCCTGTCGATGTAGTGGTCAGCCTGCGCTTCCCCTCCTACGCTGTACGTCATCCGCATCACGTAGTGTGGCTCAACCACCGAATGCGTGAGTATTACGACCTGTGGGATTCCTTCCGCGCTAGTCTGGGGCTGCGCGGTCGTATCGTGGAGGGGTTGCGGCGGCGAGTCCTACACAGCTTGGACCGGCGTTTCCTCGGTAACAGTCAAAAGGTCTTCGCGCAGTCCGAAACCATCCGGGGTCGACTCCAGCGATGGGGTGGTACCGAGTCGGAAGTTCTCCATCCACCGGCCCCGCAGCGTCCGTACCGCTGCGACGGCTATGACGGTGTGGTGTTGTCGGTCGCGCGTCTCCAGCCGCTAAAGCGCAACGCGCTGCTGCTGAGGGGGGTCGCTGAGGCGCCGACCCTGGCGGTGCGGATCGCTGGTGAGGGGCCGGAGGCGGCACGCCTACGCGGGTTGGCGGAGGCGCTGCAGATAGGCGATCGGGTGAAGTTCCTGGGTCGCCTCAGCGAGGCAGAGTTGGTCGACGAATACGCTCGATGCTCCGCGGTCTGGTATGGGGCCCAAGCCGAGGACTACGGCCTGGTAACGCTAGAGGCGTTCAGCGCCGCCAAGCCCGTGATCACCTGCGTCGATTCGGGGGGGCCGGCCGAGCTGGTGGTCGACGGCGAGACCGGTTTCGTGGTGCAGCCCGAGCCCGCCGCCGTGGCAATCGCGCTACAGCGAGTGACTCGACCGGAGGTGGCCGCGGGGCTGGGCGAAGCCGGCCTCGGGGTAGCGCGGCGACATTCCTGGGAGAGCGTGGTCGAGCGTTTGCTTGGCGGCGCTGGCGCAGCCTGAGCGCACGCCTGCACAGCAAACGCAACTCCTGTCCGCTCGATCGCGGCCGTGTCGAGGGTGGGAAACATTCTGGATTGCTGTGAGCAATCCAATTCCCATAGGTTGAGTTGCGACCGACCGGTCCGCACCTCGGGCCGGCCGACCTTGGCCGCCTTGTACCGGGAGACTGGCGTGATGCCCGACCCCAAGAAGATCTTGTTCGTCGACCGCAGCGCCGGCGGTGATCGTCTGCGGGCGACGTTGCTCGGAAGCGGCTACCGTGTCGTCGCTGCGGCCAGCCGGGACGAGGCGATCGATGTGCTACGCAACGGCTTTCGACCGCAAGCAATCGTGCTGGGTGAGCAGCGCGAGGGACCACTGACGGAAGCCCTCGATGCGTTGCAGGCGGCAGGGCCATCAATTCCGGTGCTGTTGCTGAGCGACGAGCTCGAAGACGCAAACATTCGCATGCTCCTGGAGCGCCCCTGTGTGAAAGGAATCACCCGCGTTGGGGCTTCCGAGGCAATCGATCGAGCCTTGGTCATGCTGCTCGAGTCGGCCCGAGGAGTTGATACCGACGAGCTGGTTGTCGGCTCGGCGCCGATGCGCGCCATACGCGAACTGGTTCGACAGGTGGCCGATACCCACGTCCCCGTGCTGATCACCGGCGACAGTGGTGTTGGCAAAGAGGTCGTCGCACGCCACTTGCACGGAGTCTCCGGCCGTTCGACCGGCCCCTTCGTGAAGGTGAACTGCGCGGCGTTGCCCGATCAGCTGCTGGAATCGGAGCTCTTCGGCTACGAGCGCGGTGCCTTTACCGGCGCTGATCGAGACAAGCCGGGGAAGTTCGAGCTCGCCAACGGCGGCACGATCTTGCTCGACGAGATCGGTGAGATCGCTGGCGGTACGCAGGCGAAACTGCTTCAGGTACTGCAGGACGGCAGCTTCTACCGACTCGGTGGCAGAGGCGAGATCAAGATCGATGCCCGTGTCGTGACCTCGACGAACCGCGACCTGGAGCGCGAGATCTCCGAGGGCTCGTTCCGTAAGGACCTGTTCTATCGTGTCAACGTGATTCGCGTAGAGGTGCCGCCGTTGTGCCAACGGCGCGACGAGATCCCGCTGCTGGCGCAACATTTCGTACGCCGCTACGAGCGCGAGTACGAGCGGAGTCTGGGGTTGCTCTCCCGGCAGACCCTGGACGCGTTGTCGCGCCACGAATGGCCGGGCAACGTTCGCGAGCTGCAGAACGTGATCCGGCGCATGGTAGTGCTCGAAGATGTCGAAGGTAGCATCGAATCGTTGGGGTCGCACCGTGACCCCAACGCGGGCCGGCTCGATGTCGACGCGTTGATTGGAACCGCCGGCGCTATCCCGCCGCTCAAAGAAGTGTCGCGGTTGGCGGCACTAGAGGTCGAGGGCGAGCTGATCCGCCGGGCGCTCGAGCAGACGCGGTGGAACCGGCGTAAGGCTGCCAATCTCCTTCATATCAGCTACAAGGCGTTGCTGTACAAGATCCGCAATTGCGGCATTACCGCTGCCTGATCGCGAGCGCGACTGCCAGCCGTTCCAGCTCGTGCGCCACGGTGCCGATTGGCTCGGACGGTACGCGGCGTTCCCATACCGGGAAAAATCTTTCCCTTGTAGTCGCTCCATCGTCGGATTCGGTCCTCTGACCAGGTTGGACAGGCGCCGCCAGGAGGCGACGTGGGCCGCGCCATCGGCGCGCTGCTGAGCCCCGAGCTTCGCCGTCGAACGTGGCATATCGCTTGCACCACAACCGTCACATGGGTTCCCCGATAGATGGCTCACGAGTTGCATACCCCGCGCCGCCCGACTCCGTTCTGGCGCTTACGATCGCCCGTCTGACCGGCCTTCCCGTCGCCGTGCTCTTCAGGGGCGCGCCGGGAGGGGGCCGACGCTGGGTAGCGTTGACCTTACATCGGGGCGGACGAGCCAACGCCCCGCTGGTCGAAGTCGACGGAGCTCGGCTGACGGAATGCGGACCCGAGAACCAGCGGGCGGAGCTTCGAGCTGCCTGCGAACGGGCCGCAGGTGGATCGCTCCTGCTCGACGAGCCCGGTCGCCTAGCGCCATCGGTGCAGATCGAGGTGGCGGAGCGCATCGACCTCAGATCACGCTGCGCTACGCGCTTCCTGGTCGTCAGCTCGGACTCTGACGAGTGGCCGATGCGGCGCCCGCTCCATGATCGACTGATCGCCGTGGATCTTCCGCCGCTGCACACCAGGGACGCAGACCTTCCAAGGATTCTCGATCACTACTTGGAGCTGCACTCTCGTGATCAGCGGCTCGATTTGCCCTGGGGAATCGAGCGGGCGCTCACTTACCTGCGTGGGTATCGTTGGCCGGCAGCGCTCGGCGACATCGATTCCTTCGCCGCCGCCGCTGTGCGCCAGCGTAATGCACGCGTGGCGGCTCGCCAAGAGGTCCGTCGGCTTACCGGCGCCGCTGCCGGCGACTGGGGAAGGAAGCCGAAGATGGCTGCTCTCGAGGCGCTGCATCGAGGCCAGTCGGTGCGACTCAAGGAGGTGCGTCGTTTGGTGGTTCGCGACGCCGAGAGTTCCTGGCTGATTCGTACGCTCGAATTCGTGGCGGGTGACCGACACCGCGCCGCGGCGCTGCTCGGTATCAGCTACAAGGCGCTGTCTGCAAAGCTCCGGGCCATGGCGTCCCTGCACCCCGCGCGGTGAGCGATGGAAGTCTTTTTCCCAACGCCCGGAAGCTTTTTTCCCTTCCACGGGACGGTTCGCCTACGAGGCCCCGATGCCTCCGGAGGGCGCGTGCCGGTGTGCGTTGAAAATCCAATGATCAAAGCTACTCGCGCAACGCCGCGTCATTCTGTTCAGGGTCAGGACCGAAGCTCGGGGTGGCACGCCGATTGCACATGGAATGCTCGCTTGAACCGGAGCCCTAACGGGGCGACGCCGAGAGGCGCGTCCACGGAGACATTGATGCGAGTCGAACACCGAACTGGACGCACTGCCGTGCTGCTGAGTCTCATTGGCCTGATCATGGCCCCGGGAGCAGCCGTAGCGCAGCAGCACGATCGTCCCCGAATCCCGATTCGCGTCGTGATGCCTTCGCACAGCTCGATCACTGTGCATGTGGCGGATGCTCCCGCGCAACTTCCGACTCGAGCCGGTGGGGATGGCGTCGTCATTACCAACATGCCCGCATCGCCTCGGGTGACGAGCATTCCGGTGCGTCCGACTGCAATTGCCGTCGAGTCTCACGCCACCACCGCAGGCGCGTTCCCGGGTGGTGAGACGACGTCGATTGACGAGGATGGTGTGGCATGGCTTCCGCTGCAAGATGGGCAGTGGCTTGCTCCGTCCAAGCAGACGATTGTGGAGCGTCCTCGGTCGACCGATGTAGCTGAGCTGGCCGGCGTACGCGCGTACCTTTCGGACTCCACTGGTGACGCAGCTGATACACCCACGATGGCGGGTCCACCGCAGGTGTCGACCAGCCGGAATCGTCAGCTTCCGCGCCACGCGTCGATGAACGGATCCGCCTGGGGTCAAAGTCAGCTACCGCAAGGCCATGGACAGTCGCAGAGAAATGCGTTGGCGCCGTCGCCGGCGCAGCCTTCTCTGAGCTCCTACCCGGCGCCCGACCGGCTTGTTGGATTCGGCTCATCACTCGGTGAGCGGCAGCCTCACACTCGGTCGTTCGGTAGCGGCGACTACCGGCTCGGCCCCGGCGACCAGGTCGACGTGTTCGTGTGGCGCAACGCGCAGCTCAGTCGCCGGGTACCGGTGCGGCCCGATGGTTACATCTCGCTGCCGCTCGTGGGCGAGCTAGCTGTGGCCGGAAAGACAGCGGCAGAGGTCGAGGCCGAGATCACCACCTTGCTGCGCGACTTCGTTCAGGTGCCGACCGTTACGGTCACGGTCACCGATATCAAGAGCCTGGTGGTCTATGTGCTCGGCCGCGTCGGCACGCCAGGCCCGGTGACGCTCGATCGCAACATCACCGTGCTGCAGGCGATCTCCATGGCGGGCGGCCCGACGGAGTTCGCCGACCAGAACGGCACCACGATCCTCCGCACCATCGAGAATCAGAGGGTGCGTATTCCGTATCGCTACGGCGACGTCATGAAGGGCCGCGCGGATGCCGGGGAGTTCGTCTTGCAGTCGGGAGACATCATATATGTGCCCTAGCGAAATATATGTGCCCTAGCGAATTGCGGCCGTCGCGCCCTCGCGCAGGTGCCCGTGTCGCGGCTAGTTGCCGTGCTCATGGCCTTCGTGACGGTGGGCCTGTCCGGAGTGGCGCTGGCGCAGTCTACAAGCCGCTCGACCTTCGCGCCCTCGCTCACCCTGCTAGGCAGCCTCAGCAGCAACCCGCTACGGCTCGTCGGTGATCCCCGCGAGTCGGGGTTCGTGGCGGTGAGCGCGGATCTGCCGTTCCGGCTCCGCGGACCGCGCTGGAGTGCCGACTTCAGCTATACGCCAGGTTATCAGCGCTACAGCGACAGCCAGATAGCGAGTAGCTTCGAGCAGTCGGGCCGTATGTTTCCAACGAGCTGCGTGGGCTCGATGCTACCGAGATCATCGTACCGCGATCGCGACAGGCGCGAGCCGACGTCGATGCTGCGCTCGTGCATCAGCTAACGCCCCGCGACAGTGTTTCAATGACGGCTCGATATCGCCGTCTTCGCTTTCCCGATCAGGCGGGCACCGATCAGACGCTTGCTGGCAGCGATCGCTATTCGTTGTCCGTCGGCTACGGTCACGGTGTGACCTAGCGCGTCTCGTTATTCGCCGGTGTCAGCGCCAGCCTCGGTCGCTTCGATAGCGGGTCGAAGGCCCGCACGGTATCCGCCAGCGGCGGACTCGACTATCAAGTGCGGCGGCACACAACGCTCCGCCTTCGAGGCGGCGTGTTGTGGTTGCAGGAGACGCAAGAAGCTGGCGGAGTCGCGTTTGCCGACGCGCTCGGCTCGCCCGGTTACGTTGCTAGCGCGCGCCTGAGCCACACGCTGGATCGAATTCCCCTCGGATTGTTAGCAGAGCGTGATGTCGGATTCACGACCGGACTCGGCCGCCCGACGATCCGTGATCGCGCCACCGCCAGCATCGGCACTCAGACAGCCCGCTGGAACCTGATTGGGCACTTTGGCTTTGCGCGCAACCATCCGCTGAGCACCGCTGGTGCCTCGCCTGGGTTCTCATCCTCCGACGCCATTGATACCTGGACGACCTCGTTGGCTGCGACGCGGCGACGCGGCAGGCGTATGCCGGTCGAGCACTCGCAGCAGACGGCGAGTGTTGTACTCGACGCGGCCGGGCAGCTTATCCCAGCGGTCCCGTATGCTGGTGCCGCCCAATCCGGTAGCGTGGAAATAGTCCTCAACGACGATCGTCAGCAAGTTGGTATGCGCAGCGGGCTTCATCGCGCACCCTTGCCGGTCAGCATCACGCGCACCGTCTCGAACATGATCGTGACGTCGAAGGCGATCGAGCTGTGCTTGATGTAGTAGAGGTCGTATTCGAGCTTCTCCACCGTCTCCTCCACGCTGGCACCGTACGGATACTTGACCTGCGCCCATCCGGTTAGGCCGGGTCGAATCACGTGACGTTGGTCGTAGTAGGGGATTCGATTGCGCAGCATCCTTACGAAAGCCGGTTGCTCCGGCCGCGGGCCAACGAAGCTCATGTGCCCCAGGAGGATGTTCCAGAGTTGCGGCAGCTCATTGAGCCGCGAGGTGCGCAGGAAGCGGCCGATCGAGGTGATGCGATCATCGTTTTCGGCTGCCCAACGGGGGCCTTCACTCTCGGCGTCGACCCGCATGGTGCGGAACTTGAGGATCGTGAAGGGCAGCCCGGCAATACCGGTGCGCCCTTGCCGGAAGAGCACCGGACCGCGCGAGGTAAGCGCCACGGCGATTGCAACGAGCAGCTGCACGGGTGCGCTGATCACCAGCAGCGTCGAAGCCACAGCCACGTCGAGGAATCGCTTCATGGCGCGGCTGATGCGACCGGGCGCGAAACCGTCGGAGAAGATGATCGTGCTGGGTCGCATCCGCGATACGAGCAGCCGTCCCGTAAGCCGCTCGTAGAACTCGATGGCGTCGAACACGGCTACACCGCGAAGCTTCGCCCGGATCAGTGCTGCCAGCGGCAGCTTGCCGCGGCGGTCGCTCAGAGCCACGACGATCGTGTGGACGTCGCGCTCACTGAGAATCGCATCGAGGTCCTGGAGCCGCCCCAGCGCCGGCGCGTCGATTCGCAAAGGGACCGGGAACGGCAGCACACGAGAGTCTGCGTCGAGCGCCAGGGCGGTGTTGCCAACAGCGCCGCCGCCGCGTAGCCGATGGGCGATGGCGCTGGGCGATGCCCGGGCCTCGTGGGGCGCCGCATCGTACGGCGGGGCATCGTCCACCGGCACGTAGCCAATTAGGCGGAAGCCCCACGGGGCGGCGTTGCCGACGCGATCAGCAACCTGGTAGGCAAGCTCGCCGTCGCCGATCAAGAGGATGTTCTCGGCCAGCGTATCCTCGCTCACCATGCTCGGGGCGACGCAATGCCACGCGATCATCATCAGGGCCATCAGCCCCAGCCCGGCTCCGGCCACCTCCCAGCCCAGTGCCACCGACGGTACGAATTGGTACAACAGGGCGAGCGTCGCCGCCGACAGTGGCACCGCCTGAATAAGACGCGGCACGAACAGCGCCGTGCTCAGATGGTTGCGCCGCTCGAAGTATCCGGTGAGATAGAAGACGCTGACCAACGTGGCCACGGTCGTCGCGATACGGCCGAGGCGCACACCCGCCAGCGACGGTAGGGTCGGATCGAGCTGCGTGTATCAGGCTACCTGAACGACGAGCGTGAACGCGGTCAGGCAAAGCAAGCTCTGAACCATGAAATGAACGACGCTACTGTAGGGTACGTAGCGCTGGAAGAGCTGGACCATCGATCCTCGGGGGTGGCTGCCGTGAGGCTGGCAGCGAGTACACAGCTACCCCGAATTGGAGCAATGGGCGTGCCAGCGGCGGCGGCGGCCCGGCACGCTGGCCGCTCGGGTCAGCCCCCGGATGTCCGGGCCTGGCCGCCGTCATTCAGTACGAAGTCTCGCGCCGTGGGCAAATCTTTTCCGCTACTGTGAACCGCGGTTCCCTGTTTTCGTTCGCGCCCATGTGCCGCTGCGCCCACCGGTCTTCTCCTCCAGGCGCAAATCGACAACGCGCATGCCCTTCTCGATCGCCTTGCACATGTCGTACAGGGTCAGCAACGCGACCGCGGCGGCGGTTAGCGCCTCCATCTCTACCCCGGTGGCGGCGGTGGTGGCAGCCGTCGCAGTGACGCGCAATCCGTTGGCGTCGGGTTCGACTTCAACATCGACGTAAGACAGCGGCAGCGTGTGGCACAGAGGAATCAGCTCGGCGGTTCGCTTGGCTGCCTGGATCCCGGCAATGCGGGCGACCTCGACGACGTTCCCCTTGGGCACCTCGCCAGCGAGGACAAGATCCAGCGTGCTCGCTGACATGACCAGGCATCCCGACGCCACGGCGCGCCGCTCACTCGCGGGCTTGTCGCCCACATCGACCATCCGAGCTCGACCTTGCTCGTCCAGATGCGTGAGGCCCTCGTTGCCCATCTGCGCAATCCTAGCAGGCCGTGGTGGAAGTGTGGTGGGTCTGGCCCGCACCCGCCAGGAGGCGGAAAGATCGGTCCAGCCTACGTCGCGAGCGGGCCAGTCGCGGCGCCACGGTAGTCTCGAGGCGTATAATTCCTAATCGCGCGATCCCTACCGGCATCGCCCAAACAAGACCGGCCTGTGATGACCCAAAACCGCGCCTTACTCATACTCCTGCTAGTTGCTGCCACGATGGCCCCACAACCGGCGTTCGCACAGAACGTGGACCTCCGCAGTTTCCCGAAGTACGACCTTGACGATATCGACGAGCGTTATCGCGAGTGGGTCGAGGAGGAGGTCGTATGGATCATCACCAAAGACGAGCGCGAGGTCTTCGAGCGACTCGACACCGACGCGCGCCGCGACCGGTTCATCGAACAATTCTGGACTCATCGAGATCCCAGTCCGGGGACAGTGCAGAACGAGTACTTCGACCAGCATTACGAGCGCCTCGAGTACATCGCCAGGAACATCGGCCGTGATACACCGAGGCCCGGATGGTCGACAGATCAGGGACGAATCTGGATCCTGTTGGGCAAGCCGCAGGGGGTTACTCGATTGCCCAATACCGACGCCGCTGTGCCCGCCGAGGTGTGGTTCTACAGCGTTGATCCTGGTCTCATCCCGTCGCCGTTCTTCTACGTTGTTTTCTTCAAGGAGCGTGGCTACGGCGCCTATCGGCTGTGGAGCCCGGCAATGGATGGACTGGTCAAGCTGCTGAACCCCGCGGTGCAGTCGCAGGTTTTGAGTGGCGATACCGATCGGTTCCGGGGTCGAGGCGGCTTCGCTTCGACCGAGGACAGCCTGGCGCTTCGGATGCTGCAGGGGGTAAACGCGGAGCTGGCTAGTGCCGCGCGCAGCCTGGTGCCGGGGGAGGGCCTCGGAGGAGTGGTCTCGCCGTTGCGATCAGAGATGCTCCTGCAGCAGGTGTTCGAGATCCCCGACAAGCTGATGCCGCGGGCAACATGGGCCTACAACGTGCTTACCGGGTCGACCGAGTCCGACGTTCGCTTCGAAACTCTGCCGCTGCAGGCTATCGCCGCCGTCATCATCGATCCCTCGGGTATCCCGTTTATTCATCACGCCTTCCGCACTGAGGGAAGTCGACTGAATCTGGCCAACTACGAGGACAAGTACTACTTCACGTTCGAGATCGGCAGCACGCTTCGTGACGACCAGTCCCGGTTCCTCCACAGTCGCGAACCGCGAGCCTTGCAAGCCGACATCGATGCCGAGACGGCGCGCCGGTTGCGCCGTGGGCCGGTGGCCTACATGGAACGGCTGCCGACCATCAGCGGCGACTACACGCTGGGGCTGATGGTGGAGAACAATGTTACTCGCGAGTTCGGGCGTGCCGAGATCAGGCTCCTGTTTCCCGGAGTCGGCGGCGAGCGCCTGGAGGCCGGCGAGCCGTTGCTCGTGCGCGAAGTGAATACCTCGCCTGATACCTACAATGCCTTCAGCGCGCACTATGCGTTCCAGGTAGGCGCTCACAGCATGGTTCCGGCCATCGACAACGACTTTCCTGCCGATGGCACGGCGACCGTCTTCCGGCAGTTGTTCGTGCCGCCGGACCGAATCGAGCCTGTCGTGGTGCGAACGGTAGTGCATGGCGCCCGAGGGGAAACGCTCATCGAGAAGGTGGACCGCGTCGATCCCGGCGGCCGCGATCAACACGGCGTGATCAACTACTTTGCGGAGATCAGCCTGCGACAGCTACCTCCTGGAGCCTATTCGCTCACGACCGAGTTGGAGGGACTCGAGCGACGCTCGACGATGCCGCTACGGATCGTCGATGCCGGGTCGTACCAGCGGCCGCACGTGCACTCGCTGCCTAACCCGCCGGCCACTGCCGCGCGGGTTCGGGTTGCGAGGGCTCAGCAGCTTCGCACGGTCGGCCGCACGGATGAGGCGATCTCCGAGCTCGCCTACGCGTTACGGCGGGAGCCCGACTTGGAATCGGCATTGAAGCTACAGATCGAGCTGCTCCAGGACGCCGGACGCTACAGCGAGCTCAACGCGCTGCTGACGCCGCGTACTGCCAACGATCCGAACAACAGCGAGCTGTTGATTCTGCTGGGTGAAGTCAACGCTCAGCTCGCCGAGCACTACGACGCGATCCGTTTCTACGAGCGAGCCCGCATCGCCGGCGCAGAGGAGACTCCCGCGCTGCTCAATGCGCTGGCGTCCGAGTACTACGCCGACGGTCGCGTCGATCGCACTCGCGAGCTGCTCCTGCAGTCGCTCGAGATCGATCCCGACCAACCGCAAACGCAGCGCTTGCTCGAAGCAATTACGTCCGGCGAAGAGCGCTAGCAGGCCACGTTGGAAGCATAGCGGGCTGTCTGGCTAGCGCGCGGCCGCGCGGCTCGCGATAATGCCGCGACCCTGCTGAATCACGTACGCACGTCCGGCATCGATACCGCCGAGCACCTCGGTGTCGCCTCCGGGCCAGCGCACTGACAGGGTCACGCTGGTTGCTGCACCGAGCCCGATGTGCATCGTTGACGGGCCGGAGCTGCAATACGAAGATCCGATGCGTAGCTCGCGTAGCAGGGGCCGATCGGTTCCCTCGGAAACGACGACGCGCGTTCCAGCGCCGGTTCGATTGGCACGCCGGCCCACGAAGCGTAGCTGAACCCAGTTGCCGGCCTCGTTTCCACCATCGTTGCGTAGGTAGTCCGTCGTCTGATCGTTGTTGGTGACGATCAAGTCGAGGTCTCCATCGTTGTCGAAGTCGCCCGTAACTGAACCGCGTGACACTTTAACGATCTCGAAGCCGCTGCCTGCGTCGGCGCTGCGCTCCGTGAACGCTCCGGTTCCGTCGTTCACGAACAGATGATTGGGTTGGGCGTAGGTGATGCTGTCGCGAAATTCGGCGATGTTGTCGATGATGTGGCCGTTGGCTACGAACAGGTCGAGATCGGTATCGTTGTCAAAATCGTCCCAGTTCGTCCCGAAGCCCACGTGCCGCAGGCTGGGCTCCCCGAGGCCCTTGGCGAAGGTCACGTCGGCAAAAACTCCGCTGCCGAGGTTCCGGTACAGCGAGTTGGTCTCCAGGTCGAGGTTAGTGACTACGACGTCGAGACGCTGATCACCATCGAAGTCCCCCCAGTCCGTGCCCATGCCTCCCTCCGCTTGCCCGTCGGCGCTGAAGGCCACCCCGGCCAACAGCCCATCCTCGCCAAACACGCCATCGCCGTTGTTGATGTAGAGGAAGTTGCGCGTCGAGTCATTGGCCACGTAGATGTCGACGTCTCCGTCGTCGTCGTGGTCGCCGAAGACGACTCCCAGTCCCTTGCCGTCGACCGTATCGGCAACCCCGGCCTGCGCCGCGATGTCGACGAAGTTGCCATCGCCTTGGTTGAGGTACAGGCGATCCGCAAGGGCACCGTAGACGTCGGGGTGGCAGTAGGCGCGCAGGTTGCGCTGCGGGTTGCCGCAGAACTTGTGGTTGTCCCACGCGAAGTCGACGTAGTTGGTTACATACAGATCGAGGTGACCATCGTTGTCGATGTCACCCCACGCTGCTGAGGCCCCCCACTGCTGGTCATCGACCCCGACGGCGGCGCCGACCTCGCTGAAGCTGCCGTCGCCGTTGTTGCGGAAGAGCTGATTGGGGCCGAGGTTCGTGACGTAGATATCGGTGTATCCATCGTCGTCGTAGTCGGCCGCAGCCACGCCCAGTGACCAGGCCTCGCTTTCGACGCCGGTCGACGGGGGCGTAGTGATGAACCGGCCGGACGGGTGGCCCCTCAGCAGCATGTTGCCACCCACCGGCGGCGATTCTCCGCCCGGGGTAAGCGCGCCCTGCGCAAGGTACACGTCAAGCCAGCCATCGGCATCGAGATCGGCCGCTGCCAGCCCTGAGCCCATGGTCTCGACCATGTAGCGCTCACCGAACCCGCCGTTGTGGTGGCGAAAGCGCAGCTCGACCTCCGCCGTAGCGTCGGAAAACACCACCGGCAGCGGCAACTGGATGCCAGTTCCGCCTAGAGGTGAGCCCAGCGCGATCAGCGCCACAAGCGTGCTCGCCGAAAGCCTCATGGCCGACTCAGGGCGCGAAACAAGGGTCGTCCGTTGGGGGCTGCGCGATCTCGCCGTCGTTATCCAGGTTCGCCATCTCCACCCTATGCCGGCCTGCGCTTTGCGGCTCTCGCCGCATCTGCAGAGCGCCATTCTGGAGCACGTGAAGGGAAGCTCTTGCCATTGTTAGAAACCGGCGCGGCCAGCAACCGTCTACGGGTCGAGGGGTATGGACTATACTCGGGGTCTGCCGCGCCGAGGCGCAGCTCGGTGTGATCTTATCGCCCTTCCGAAGCCCCCCCGAGCCGATGAGCAGGCCGCAGTATCTCTGGATCGCGCTCCTGGCAGTGCTGCTGATTGTTACACACGCCGCCGCACAGGAGCGGATCGCGCCGCTCGCAACCTACGATGATCTCATCGGGGTGCTGATGTCGGAGTCTGAGCTGCTTGCCTGGGCCGGCCTTCGTACCGACGCTGAGCGGCAAGAGTTCGCAAATGTGTTCTGGGAAGAACGCGACCCGACCCCCGGCACCGAAGCCAACGAGGTACGGCGCATATTCGAGCGCCGCGCCGAGCGCGCCGCTCGTCTGTTCGCCGAGGGCGCCGTCCCTGGCTACAGCACCGACCGCGGGCGAGTCATGATCGTGTTCGGGCTACCGGATTCCCAGGAGATGCGCGCTCTGCCGACCGAGGGCGAGCCGCAGCTCATGTGGTTGTACGACCGGGAGCCGCTGAACGACGGCATTTTGCTGAAGGACGGCGTTGTTGGGTTCGAGCGTGTCGACGACGGGTACCTGCTGTCTTCCGTGGTCGATCTCGATAATCGGATGTTTTTGGCCAGCCTTGAGTCGGAGCTGCGCATGCAGCTGGCTCGGTCCGTGGGAGGGTACGACGAGGCGATTGCCGACCCCGACGCGGAATCCGACGAGGACGATGATCTTCCAGATGACGCCGGCGAAGAGACGGATGATGAGCTGTCTGCCGCGATCGACGGCGCCGCAGAGGGCGAGGGCGCTACGGAAGGCGACGGCGCCGCGGAAAGCGACGACGAAGATGACGGCCCTCCCCCGGTCAGAGTCTCGCCCGAAGTGCAGGTGTGGATGCAGCTCGTCTTCAGTGGCATCAGTCGCGACGAGCTCAAACTGCGGCATCGCTTCCACTACTTCCCAGCTTCGGATGCTACCTATACGGTGCTGTCGTTCAAGATCGGAAAGGAATCGATGGCATTCGTCATTCCAGAGGAAGACGAGACCGACGAGACCGAGCCGGATGACGAGACCGACGCGAGCGACGAGATCGAGCCGGACGACGAGGCTGACGCGGACGACGGGACCGAGCCGGACGACGAAACCGACGCGAACGGCCAGGCCGACGCGGAAGAGACGGACGGGAGCGACAACGAGACACCGACCGACGAAGCTGTAGATTCGGAAACGGGCGACGATCTCCTGACCGACGCAATTGCGGACGAGCTCGTCTCGGAAGCTGAGCCCGATGAATCGGGCGATGAACAAGACGTCGCCGATGAAGACGATGCTGATGATCAGGACGTTGACGATGAGGATGCCGATGAGCCAAAAGAACCCAATGCCCACCTGAAGCTGTTTGGCGCCGTGCTCCAAGGAGAGCCCGGGAACGAGGACACGATTCACCGGTTCGTCATCCCTTATCGTCTGGGCGAATCCGAGGGCGACGACCGGGAGAGTCCGACACTGTCGCTGGGTGTGAGCCTCTATCCCGGCGAATACCGGCTGGCATGGGGAATTCTTGACGAGACCAGCGGCAACGCCGTGACGCGCGACGAGAGTTTCACGGTGCCTAGCTTCGATGTCGACGAGCTGACGCTCACGCGTCCCTTGATGGCGCGGCCTCCGCACATCTCCGACGAGACGGCCATTGACCCCCGCACGATCTACCAAGGATTGCGGTTGGGCCGTATGGTGGTGCAGGATGACCTGGACCGTAACTTCGGTCGCGACGACATCGTCGACGTGATTCTGCTGGCGAGTGGGTGGAGCTCCGATCCGGGAGCGCCCGGCAAGCCGAGACTCGAGGTGCAGTATCGCCTTCTTGCTGGCCTCGAAGGAACCCGATCGCTGGCGACAATCCCGCCTCAGGTGCTCGACTTCCACGTTCTCGGCCAGCAGATTCCGCTCGCCCAGGTGAATCGCCTGGAGCCGGGTCGCGACTATCGAATCGAAGTGATCGTCAGGGACCTGGTGAGCGGTGTCGAGAGGATCGTCCAGACGCCGTTCCACCTCGAGCCGGCCAACGAAGACGGCGAATCCCAGTAGCCCCGTCATGTCGCCCTCCGGCTATGGGATCATGTCTGGGTTCTTCGTGGATCCGAGGTACCCCGGACCTTGGAGACAACCCGGTAGTGGCTCAGTTTGAACTGAGCCACTACCGACAACCCGTCGCCGTGGCGCCGAGAGGCCTCGGCACGGTACTCTTACTCATAAGCCGCTGTGGTGGCGCAGCCCCGGAGAGTCTTTCGATGCTCGACAGGCGTATGGCCCTACGCGTCGCCGGACGACTGCTCTCAGTGCGCCGCGCAACTTTCGCGGTTGGCGCGGTCGTGGCGATGCTGTTGCTGGCCGGCTGCGGCAACAGCAGACGTTTTGCCTACGCCCCGCACGAGCTTAAGGGGGCGGTTGCATCGCGCGTCGGCAGCGACCGGATACATGACATTCTCGTGCCCTTCCAACCGACGCCGGAGATGGTCGCCCGAGCCAGGAAGTACGTCGAGGGGACGACGAGCGCCTCCCTGCGTGCCGACGCGCTGGTACGGGCGATTACCAATCGAGCCCAGTTCGGCCTGACCTACGAACGGGTGACCACGACGGTGGCGCCGGAGACCTTCGCCAACGGTCACGGCAACTGCCTGTCGATGACGTCCCTGTACGTGGGGCTCGCACGCGCCGTCGGCCTCACAGCCTATTATGTTGACGCCTCCGATCGCGTCAATGCCTTGCTGCGGGAAGACGAGCTGATCGTCGACACCGGACACATCGCCGCCACGGTGCACACTGATCGCGGCTGGTCCCTGGTCGATTTTACCGGCGAGATCTCGAACCACCGCACCTTCCGGGTGATCGACGATCTCGAAGCTCTGGCGCACTTCTACAACAACCGTGGCTACGAGACGATTAGCGTCGCCCAAACAGCCGACCACGAGGTTCCCTGGGCGCAGGCACTGCGCGATTTTGAGATGTCGGTTCAGGTGATGCCCGGGTTCGCACGTGCC
Source organism: Acidobacteriota bacterium (assembly GCA_965205505.1). GTDB lineage: Bacteria > Acidobacteriota > UBA890 > UBA890 > WLXD01 > DASCOT01. The sequence continues at coordinate 220,377 of CBDBHB010000006.1, read as the reverse complement.
GAGAACAACCGCGGTGTTGCCTTGAGCCGACTCGGCGACGATCCGCAAGCCGAGGGCGCGTACATGGCTGCGCTCGCGTCCGACGATACGATCGCGGCCGCAAGCCACAACCTGGGCAACCTGTACCTGCGGCGTGGTGAGTTCGAACTTGCGACGCAGTGGTACGAGCGCGCCATCAAGGTCCAACGCAACAACCCGTATGTGCACTATCACCTGGGCCTGGCGAGGTATCAGTCAGGCGACGTCGCGGGGTCTATCGTGTCGTTCGAGCGCGCTATTGTACTCAAGCACGACTACGCGGAGCCGCGTTACCTCCTGGCGCGAGCCTATCGGGCGCTGGGTCGCCTCGAGGACGCCGAGCGCGTTAGCGCGGCGGTCCAGCGAGAGACCGGCATCCGCTGACCAGTTACCGGGCGCCGCGTTGCCCACGGCGTCGTTCGTAGGGATGGGAGGCGAATTCGATCTTGCGATACGCTGGTCCATCGAGATTCGCGTGGGCCTACGTGGTCCTCGCGGTCACCGGGGACATATCGTTGGCGGCGCTGAGCGCTTACCCTGTTCGCGCCGCTGTGTCGGTGGGCGCGACGATCCAGGATGGGTCGCATGGTCGCTCCTTGCTGCTACCTGACTTCGCCGTTCGCCTCACGGCTCCAGCATCCGGCGAGCAAGTTCTGGGTCGGGTCGAGCTCCGCGCAGAAGTTGATGTCGATCGACCCGAGGCCGTGCTGTTCGTCGAGTTCGAGGTCGACGGCAAGTTGCTGTTCTCCGATGCCACCGTACCGTATGAGCTGGTTTGGCGGACGCGGGAGTTGGTCCCACATCGCATCGTTGCGCGCGCCTACGGGTCGGCGGGAGAGATCGTCGAGGATGTCGTCGATACCGCGGCGCCACCTGACGTCGACCGGACGAGCGGGTTCACCAGCCGGGTGGAGCGCGTCGAGATGTACGTGCACGTGAACAAGAAGCATCTGCCCGATCGTCCGTTGGACTCGAGCGATTTTCTGATCACCGAAGAGGGTGTCGACCAGCTGATCCTCGCGGTCGAGCATAGCAGCAATCTACCGCTTTCGATCGGGCTGCTGATCGACTGTAGCGGCAGCATGATTGAGCGCCTGGGATACGCCCTCGAGACGGCCGGCGGGTTCGTCGACCGACTCATGCAGCAGCAGCACGACAAGGCGTTCGTGATGTCGTTTGCGGATGTGCCGTTGGTGCTGCAGGAGTTCACCGACGATGTCGATCGACTGTCCGCGTCGCTTGATCTGGTCACCGCCGGCCGCTACACGCGCCTCTACGATTCCATCGTCACGGCGTCGCAAGCGTTCGATGGACACACGGGGAGGCGTGCCCTGCTGATACTCACCGATGGGCACGATGCCAACAGCACCGCCGAGCTTGCCGATGCCATCCGCGCCGCGCAACGCGCCGAGGTCGCCATCTATCCAGTCGGCGTTGGCGTCGGCGCGCGCTACTTCTTCGAGCGCTGGGTGCTCGAGAAGATGGCTGTCGCGACTGGCGGACGAGTGTCGCACCTGAGCACTCTGGGCGATCCGCGGAAGGTTTACGACACCATCGCCGATGACCTGCGCCAGCAGCACCGTCTCACCTACGAGCCGCAGTCTGCCGGCGGCTCTGGCGAATGGCGGAGTGTCGAGGTTCTCCTCGCGGCGCGCGGGTCAGAGAAGACGAGACAGGTCAGGTCGCGTCCAGGGTACTTTGCCGAATGAGGGCTGACCCGAGCGGTGGCTGTGGCCCTCCAACGGAGTCAGGGCCGGGTCGATTCTAACGGCCGACCCGCTCGAAATCGGGTGAGAAACCGGAGATTGCGCTTGGCCAGATGTCTCTGGCAGGAGGGCTCGTTGTTGACAGTGTTTTCCGCTACGTGCTAAAAGCATCGGGCCAAACCTACGTAGACCCAGTGGAGGAGGCGCCGAGGCGGCACTGCGAGCCCTCGGGGCGAATCGCCACAGCCTAGCTCGCCACGCGCTCTTGTCGCGGGCTGTTGAAGTATCTCAACGGGAGGAAGCTGACGTGAGTTTCACTGCGGGAAATCTGTTCCGCCTATACAACCAGGGCGGCCCGTTCATGCACGTGCTGCTCATGTTCTCGCTGGTTGGCTTGGTGTTCGTCATCGAGCGTTTCTACGCTATGTGGAAGGCCCGCGTGAACACGCAGGAATTCATCGGCAGAATCCGTACCGCACTCCTAAAGCGACGCAACGTGAAGGAAGCGATCACGGTATGCGAGGAGTATCAGGGCCCCATCGCGAACATCATGAAGGCGGGCCTGATCAAGCACGGTCGTCCCCAGGAGGAGATCGAGCGTACTATCGAGTCGGCCTCGGCCCACGAGCTGCATCGGCTCGAGCGTGGTCTCGGCGTGCTGGCCACCGTGGCCAACACCGCACCGCTCGTTGGCTTCCTGGGTACGGTGTCGGGTATGATTAACTCATTCGACGCGTTGGCGCGTGCCGGTCTGTCGAACCCGGGTCTGGTCGCCAAGGGTATTTCCGAGGCGTTGATCACGACCGCCGGCGGTCTCGTGGTTGCGGTGCCCGTGCTGATCGCGTTCAACTACTTCACGGGTGTGGTCGGCAAGTTCGTGCTCGAGATGGAGACGGCAGCAAACGTCCTGCTCGAGACCTACGCCGAGATGGACTCGGAGTAAGCTCCGACTCGGACATAGCGCTTCCCCTCAGGCGCGACGGAGCCAAGGTGACCCTATGCGAATAAAACAGTCGAAACGGCCGGATTCCCTGATTCCGACTGCATCGATGGCAGATATCGCTTTCCTGCTCATCGTGTTCTTCATGATCACGACCAGCATTACGGTCGATCGCACCGCGGTGGCCCTTCCGACGAGTCTCGAAAGAGTCGAGGTTCCGAAGGACGCGGCTGTGGTTGCGGTCGAGCGAGATGGCGTAGTGCACTTCTCAGACGGCACCGAGCAGAGCCACGTGATCAACATGAGCGACGTGCTGCCGGCGGCCGCTTTCGTGATCGAGAAAAACTCACTCATGTGGTTCATCATCAAGGCCGACGGCGATGCGCAGTATCAGTTCGTCGACCAGGTGATGGAGCAGCTACGGCAGGCATCTGTCCGCAACATCGCCATGCTGACGCAGCAAGAAGGCGTCGAATAAAAGGGGGAGGTCATGAAGCTCAAGAAAAAGGGAAGCGACGTCGAAATCCCGACCGCCTCGATGGCTGATATCGCCTTCTTGCTGATCGTGTTTTTCATGATCACGTCGGTATTCTCGGTAACGCGGGGCCTGGAGTTTCAGCTGCCGAAGAACCAGGACACGCCTCCTGATTCGAGTCAGGAGGAGGCGATCCACATTCACGTGATCCCAGCCGGCGCCGACTGCGTCTACGAAGTCGATCGGGAGCAGATGAGCTTGAGCGACATCCAGATCTATATCGAGCCCAAGCTGGCCAGGAATCCGAACAAGTTCGTCATCATCGATCCGGATCCTGAGGCTCCGTACAAGTGCATGGTGCATGCCTTCGACGAGCTCAAGCAGGCACAGGTCAAGAACATCTCGATTCCCACCGCGGCCGAAAAAGCCTCGTGGGGCAACATTCGCTGAGCGGGGGGAAGACGATGGTCGACGAAGGCAAGACCGCTGAAGGAGCCAAGGCACCCGTACCATCCGACGAAAGCCCGCTGCAGTCGATGGCTCTTGAAGCGTCGATCAAGGAGGATTCGTCGCAACCCATGAAGGCTGCTTGGATCGGTGCGTTCCTGATCCATTTCCTGTTGTTCGTAGTGGTCTTCCCGGAGTTCGGCGGGAGCGAGGCGAATGAGCAGGCGCGGGAAGCGGTGGTGATCAAGCGCTACAAGCCGCCCGAGCCGCCCAAGCAGCAGCCCGAGAAGAAAATCGTCAAGAAGAGGACCGCGCGTGTGCCGATCCCCGACCCGACCCCCGATGATCCAGAGCCGATCGTCGAGGCCGAGGTCGAATACATCGAGATGGAGGAAGAGCGCGTCGACACGGACTTCATGGTGGGCGGGCCCGTGGGCGGTCCGCCGGTCATCGACCAAGGACCGATGCGCGTTGGAGGCGACATTCAGGCCCCTGAGCGTATCAACTACATCGCACCTGAGTACCCCGAGCTGGCGCGTCGTGCTCGGCTCGCCGGCGTGGTCATCCTCGAGGCGACGATCAACCGCGAAGGGGCCGTAACGAATGTAAACATCCTGCGCGGACTGGGACTCGGACTCGATGAGTCCGCGGTCAAAGCGGTGTCGGAGTGGCAGTACACACCAACCTTCTATAACGGCCGTCCGGTAGAGATTCTGCTGACGGTTACGGTGCAGTTCCAGCTCCAGTAGCCGCGCCAAGCGGCTATTCCTGGCTAGATACACGGGCTCCCCGCTACAATGAGACCCTGGTAGCGAGGAGCCCGATCCGTAGCAGGTGACCCATGAACACTCGAAGATTCTCGCAAGCTCTACCCATATTGATGATCATGGCTGCGCTGGCGTGGCCGTCTCCGGCGCTGGCGCAGGATCCGGATGCGCTTTGGCGGGCCGGACAGCAGGCTTTCCAGAGCGACGACTTCCGAGGCTGCATCGACAACATGCAGAACGCGCTCCGCGCTGGCGGCGAAGCGTATGACCGCTGGGGTTGGCTGCACATGGTCCTCGGCGTCTGTCTCGGGCAGCGCGGTCAGCGCGACGAGGCGATTTCCGAGCTGCAGACGGCGCTCGAGCTGATCTCCGAAGATTCAGAACGCTGGTCAGCCAACAACAGCCTGGCGCAGGTATACGTCGCGCGCGGAAACTCCGGTGACTACGATCGCGCGATCGCGGCCGAGAACGAGGCTGGCAAGTACGCCACAAGCGCAGGCCAGCGAGCCGTTCACGCGAAAACGCTTGGGCAGGCCTACTATTTCAAAGGAGACTGGCGCAATGCGGTCCGGCATCTGAGTGACGCCGCCGCAACTCGTAACACCGACGCCGACGTTGCCAGCAAGCTCGGCCGTGCGCACATGGAAGCCGGCGATGTGGGCCAGGCGCGTACGTGGTTCGAGAAGACGCTCACGCTGGATCGCAGTAACGTCAGCGCCATCACGAACCTCGGGCGCCTCTATTTGAACGAAGCCGATTGGTCCCAGGCCGTGCGCTACCTCGAGCAGGCTGTGCAGAGCGATCCGCAGAACATGCAGATTCGCAACATGATGGGGCGTGCCTATCTCGGAGCGAGCCGCTATAGCGATGCCATCGCACAGCTGACTCAGGTTGTTCAGGCTCGCAGCTCGAACGGCAACGCGCACTACAACTTGGGGCAGGCATACGGGGCCGCGGGGAACGACGCGCAGTCGATCTCCTCCTATACGAGTGCCCTCAGGTATCTCGAGGGTGGCAGTACGACCCGCGCCGACTGTCTGTACGATCTCGGCTTCATGTACGAGAAGGTAGGTAGCTTCGAGGACGCGCTCTTGGCTCTCGAGGACTCCGTTGCAATCTCGGCACAGACCAAGACGACGGAGGCAATCGATCGCGTCAAGGAGCGCATTCGTCGCCAACAGGCCGGAAGCTGACGGTCGAATCTGGCGCGACACCGTTCACTTTGAGGGGCGCGGCCCACGGGGACCGCGCCGTATTTCTCGGCGTGCACTGGCAGCGCCGGAAGCTGCCGGATTGGTGATGCCCGATCGTGCCTGGGCGCTGCTCTTCGTCAGGGTGCTGCTCGGATTGATCTTCTTCATGGCCGGCGTCTGGAAGGTCTTTGACCTCGGGCCCATCGAGCACGCTCGTCAGTTCTTCATAAGCGGGTATGCTGATTCGTTTCTGCCTAGCTGGTCGCTCTGGATCGTCGGCGTCACGATTCCCCTCGTCGAGCTTGTCGCCGGGGCGATGCTGCTCATCGGCCTCCGGGTCCGGCTGGCGCTGTTAACGCTCGCTGGCGTGCTCGTGGTCGTGACCTTCGGCCACCTGCTGGCGGAGCCGCTCTACGCTTTCCATACCCACGTGGTGCCGCGGGCGCTGATGGTGCTCATGTTGCTGTGGGCACCACGCGCCGACGACGTGGCCACGCTGGATCGATGGCTGGAGCGCCGCTGATCTACGAGGCTCAACGGCCCAGCAGCTCCGTCAAGAAGCGTTCGTACTTCGCCGCGATTGCTTTCCAGGAGTAGCGGTCGCGGGCGTATTGTCCCCCGTGCCGCGCCAACGACGAGGCCAGCGCCGTATCTCGCAGCAACAGATCGAGAGCTTCGCGAAATTCTCCAAAGTTCTGGTACCAAAGGCCACCGCCACCCCGCTGGCAATGTTCGACGTAGGCACCGCTGGCCGCATTTGCCAGCACCGGGGTGCCGGCCGCGTTCGCCTCCAGCAGCACGATGCCGAAACTTTCGAGTGCTGACGGGGCTACCAGCACCGTCGCCTCAGCGAGCCGGCGACGTTTCTCCTCGTGCGATACGAAGCCAAGAGCCTTGATCCACGACTCTTCCGGCAACTCCATAGCCACTTCACCCATCAGCCACAACGTCGGTGACTGCCCGGTATCGCAGCGGTAGCGACGCACGTACGCGATGAGCTCACCTACCCCCTTGCCCTCTTCGATTCGTCCGGCATACAGCAACGTCGCCGCGCCCGGCGATGGCTCAACAGCCGCGCCGGCAGCCTCGAGCAAATCCAGATCCTCGACCCCGACGCCGATAACGCGTGACGGCTGCCGAGCATCTGGGAAGCGTCGTCTGACCAGCTCGGCCTCGGCCTCGGTGTTGAATACCAACCCCGCCGGGAGCCTGAACACCGCCTCATAGGTGTCGAGGTAGAAGGGCGCCTCGTCGTGGGCGGTGGGCACGAGAACGCTGCGCTCAGGGGCAACGTGGATGCCATGCACGGTCGGATAGTAGAGGTAGGTGAAAAACAGCAGGACATCGGCGTCGCCGTTGCCGGCGTGTAGGTAGTCGACGAGCGTCGGCGCGAACGGTCCCTGTGCGTCGATCCATGCGATCTCGTCGGCTGGGGTGGACGGGCCGGAGAAGAGCTTGTCTGACAGGTTGTTGAAGTGCGGCATCTGGCGCTCGCGCTCGGTGCGGAAGCGGTGCAACCGCACGCCGTTGAGCATCTCCCTGCCGGCTGGATAGTGGTTGGCCCAGGTGCGGTAGGAAATTGCGCACGATGTGAGTACCTGAACGTCGTGCAGCTCCGCGAGCCCCTCTGCCACCCCGCGACAGAGGCGCTCGGCGCCGCCGACCACATCGACGCCGTAACGTTGCACGACCATGGTCAGCTTCACGACGATCCCACCGAGGCATCGGGGACGGCGTCGGTCGGTACGCCGGCGAGCTCGGCAAGCGCGGAGATCCATCGTGGGATCACGGTACCGGGCGCGAAATGCGCGATCCTTCGGCGCGCGTTGTTCCGGAGGCGCGCTCGCATCGGCTGGTCATGACACAAGATCCACAGTGCCTCGGCGACCCGCGCCGGGTCATCATCGCTGTAGGTCACCCCAGCGTCCCCGAGGGTCTCCGGTATCGCTGCTGCGTGGCGCGCCAGAATCGGGACGCCGAAGTGCATGGCCTCGATCAATGGCGCGCAGAAGCCCTCGTGGACACTCGTGCAAAGGTAGGCGTCGGCGGCGCGGTACAGTGTTACGAGATCCCGATGGGACACGCGCCCGAGAAACACGACGCGGTTGGTCAGATCAAGCTCGTAGAACAGATTCATCAGCGCCGTCGTATAGGCCTCCATGCCCTTCCCGCCGCCGACGATGTAGAAATGCGACGAGTGATGCACGTAGTGGTTGTAGTAGGCGGCGATTCGCAGGAAGTCTTCGAGGCGCTTGTTGGGCGACAGTCGCCCAACGGTCATGAAGACCTCACCGGGCCAGGCGAGCTGCTCGGCGAAGACCGGCTTCGACGCCACGTCATAGCGTTGGAGGTCGATCGGCAGGGGCAACGTCGTCGTCCTCGAGAAGCCCACTCTGCGGAGGTCCTCGGTGTTGTACTCGGACACGCCGATCGCCAGGTCGACGCCTTCCGACCGCGCTAGCTCGACAAGTTGATCGCGACCTATCTTGGTGAGGCGCGCAACCTCCGGACACAGGGGAAGCAGCATCTCCGGCGGTGTGAGGTTGTGGTAGACGATCACCCGCTTGCCGGCGCAATTCAGCAAGGTGTTGTCGAGCGGCGAGGCCAGCGCATAGTGGAGGATCGTCACGTCGGTGCTTCCGGGTGGCTCGAACGCGCGCAGTGGCTTCACGCGTCCGGCCAGCTCGCGGTCGATGGTCAGCGCATAGATTCCGGCCTCGAACCCGGCACGCTCAAGGCCCGCTGCGAGATGCAGCGCGGAGTCGCCGGTGGCGTCGCGCACGTGCGCCGCCGGTAGCAGCTGATCAACACGGATGCGCCTGGCAGTCATACCTCGATCCCGATCCCGTTCAGATGTGCGAACAAGGTCTCGAGCACACGCGCTGGATCGACCTGCTCGAGCACCCGTCGTTGCCTCGCCAGCAGACGCCGGCGCAGGCCGGCGTCGCTCAGAATGCAGGCAACTGTCTCGCCCACGATGGCGGGATCCTTGTCCTCTAGTAGGAGAACGCCGCCACCAGTCGAGTAGGGAATCGCGGCCGCCGAGAATGCAACCACGGGTATCTCACAGTGCATGGCCTCGAACAACGGCGCACAGAAGCCCTCATGCTCCGAAAGACAAACGAAGATGTCAGCGATCCGGTAGTAGGCGCGAAGCTCCTCCTCGGGCACGTGGCCTACGAATTGAACGTCGCTGCCGGTATTCTCTTCCATGAACCTCTGCAACGCGTAGTAGTAGTAGCCGAACGGCCCGTAATCGCCAACCATGATCAGCTGAGCGCGGTGGTCGATGTAGCGTCGGTAGTAGACGAACGCGCGGATGAGGTCTTCGAAGCGCTTGTTGGGGACGATGCGTCCAACGAACAGCCAGGTCGTGCGATCTTCTTCGTGCCGCTCGAGCACCATGCGATCTGCATGCGCGTCGAGGCTGTCGAGGTCGAGCAACAATGGCAAGACGCCGGTGGGATCGAAACCCAGCTCCTCGAGCTCCCGGCGGTTGTACTCGGAGTCTCCCAGCGCCAGCGCCGTTCGCTCGCGTAAGGCGGCCAGCTGAAGACGCCCGGCGGCGCAGGCGTGCGCGATACCCAAGTGATAGGGCACGAACCATTCAGCCGGGGTGATGTTGTGGTAGATGAGCACAAGGTGGTCGGAGATCTCTCGTGCCATCCGCGAGACCGCGGACCCCATCGAGTAGTGCAGCAATACAACGTTGTCTGCTGCCGCGACCTCGCGATACTCGCGGTACGGTCGTACGTCGAAGTTCATGCGGGGACCGACGATCTCCACAAATATCTCTGACTCATGTCCAGCCGCGCGAAGAGCATCGCGGATCTGCAGAGCCTCGTTGCCGATCGCATCACCGTACGTTGCGGAGACCGAGAGCTGGTGAATCGCTGCGGGCTTCATCGGGCGACTCTGCCCGGGCACATCGCCGTCATGCCTCGACACCGATGTCTCGCAGGTGGCTGAAAAGCGACCGCACGACGCATTCCGCGGCGATCTCGTCGAGCACGCGGCGTTGTCGCGACAGCAATTTCGCTCGCAGATTCTCGTCCTCCAGCACGCACGCTACGGTCTCGGCGACGAGCGCCGGGTCCGTGTCCTCCACCATCAGCATGCCGCCGCCGGTGGAGTAGGGGATGCCTGCCGCCGCCAACGCGATCACTGGCAGGCCGCTTTGGGTAGCCTCGAACAACGGCACACAGAATCCCTCGTGCTCCGACAGGCACACCAGAACATCGGCTACCCGGTAATAGGCGTTGAGCTCAGCGTCCGAGACATGACCGACGAAGCGAATATTCTTTGAGTCGATCTCCCTGGCAAACCGCTGCACGGCGTAGTAGTAGGGAAGAACGTGGCGGTGCTCCCCAACGATCAGCAGCCGGGCCCGATTGTCGACGTAGCGCTGGAAATACGTGAACGCTCGTACAATTTCCTCGACACATTTGTTCGGCGCCACGCGCCCAACAGCCAGCCAGGTCGGATAATCGTCGTCGTAACGGTCGAGTACGATCTCGCTCGCTGCCCCATCGAGGGCCGCCAAGTCGAGCAGGAGCGGGACCACTGCCGTGCGCTCGAAGCCGAGCTCCTCAAGCTCCCGGCGATTGTACTCGGACACGCCAAGAGCGAGGGTAGTGCGGCCGCGTAGCTTGGCGAGCTGGAGTCGACCGGCAGCGCAGTTGTGCGCGAGTCCTAACGAGTATGGTGCGAACCACTCGGGTGGCGTGATGTTGTGGTAGATCAACACGAGGCGGTCGTCGAGCCCAGCCACCATTCTCGATACAGGAGAGGCCATCGAGTAGTGCAGCAGCATGACGTTGTCGGGCGACGCGATGTCGCGGTACTCGAGGTAGGGATGCACGTCGGAGCCCATACTGGAGTCGAGCAACTCGACGAAGATCTCTGACTCGTGTCCGGCGGCTCGAAGCGCTGAGCGAATCTGGTGCATGTCGTTGCCGATGGCGTCGCCGCGCGCTGCGGAGATCGAGAGCTGATGAATGCCTCGGGGCTTCATGCTGGCTGTATTGGATGATCCGCCCACGTCAGCTCGTACTTTGCCGCGGACCGCGCCGGGCCGAGTCATCCGCATGGAGCCGGGCCAGCATGGTCTCGTACTTGTCGTCGATCGTCGGCCAAGTGTAATTCGCCGCGTAGTAAGCGTGCCCGCGCTCTCCGAGGCTGATTCCGAGGGGCGGATCCTCGGCTAGCAGTTGCACGCATTCAGCGAACTCGGCGCTATTCCGATACCACAGTCCGCCGTTGCTGCGTCGTGTCTGACCTCGGATCACGTCACAGTGGGCGTTTACCACCACCGGACGCGACAGGGCCCACGCTTCTAACAGGACCATCGAGAGGCTCTCGTAGAACGACGGCATCACCAGCGCCGTCGAGGCCGCGAGGGCATCGTACTTCTCTTGCTCGGAAACGCGGCCGAGGTGAATAATCGCCGGGTGCTCCGGTATCGGCATCATGGCGCTTCCGGCGAGCACGAGCCGCGGAGGACGCACACCTTCCTCTTGGAGGCGATCGTAGGCCCGCAGGTAAAAGTCGAACAGCTGTGTGCAACCCTTGTTGTGGTCGATGCGGCCGACGTAAAGCAGAAACGGTCCGTCCACCCCACGCGTGGCGCGGAAGCGCGTAGCGTCGACAGGTGGAGCCTCGACGATCCCGACCCCAACCACCACGCCTGGCACCGACTCGTTCCCAGAGTGGCGGTGGATCATGGCGCGTTCCTCGTGGGAGTTGTACATGATCGCCCGCGCCGACCGAAATACGGCGTGGTACAGAGGCAGCTCGATGGCGGGGTCCGGTTCGGCGGTAGGGACAAGCACGCCCTTACCCTCGACCGCCTGCATTGCGCGCCACGTAGTCCAATACCGATAAGAGAAACAAATGAAGTAGTCGAACGTGTTGCGATGGTGCTTGATCCATCGAAGCATCCTGGGCGTATATGGACCTTGGGCATCCATCCACGCGTGCGCCGTGCGCTCATCGTGCTGACGATGAAAGACCCTCTCCTGTAGCTGCCCGAAGCGCTGTGGGTCGCGAGGACGCCGCACCGGAAATCTGTAGACAGGGATGCCATCGATGCTCGAGAGGCCGCGCGGATAGTGATTGCGCCAGGTTACGTAGTCCGACGCGCAGGTGGTTACGACCACCAAGTCGTGGCTCCGAGCGAGCCGCTGGGCAACTAGCCGAGCGTGAAGCTCAGCGCCTCCTGAGATCTCCGCGCCGTATCGCTGGACAACAATAGCGAGGCGCAATTGTTCAGCAAGACCTGCCGGTAGACACGTCGTTGCTGCGCTCCGCGAGCTCATCGATACGTTCCGAGAGCTCCTGCACCCGGCAGTGCAATGCGGCGTTTTCGAGCGTTAACTCATGAATGGCGTGCGCCATTCCGAGGTTGATCTTGAACTGCTTGTGTAGCGGCGCGTCGAGGTTGACGAGCACCTTCACGAGGGGGTGCGCCAGCCTGCGGACGGTACTGATCAGCGTACCGATCGGGCCGTCATGCGACACTCGCAGGTCGTCCGGAGCAATGTTCCAATCGCCCGCCAGTCGTAGTGTTCGCTGCAGCTCGTAGGGTTGCTCGTCGTCGAGATCGAGGTTTTCCCGTAACCGCCGCAGTAGATCCGGCGAATCGACTATCGAGGGGGTGGGCTCGTTCCCGGCTCGCGCGGCTGCGCGGGCTCGCACCTGTTCCATCAAGCGAGCAACGTCGATGTGCTCGTAGTCGATCTCGTAGCCGTGGTTGTCGGACATGATGTTCGCAAGGAGGCCGCGGGCCGCGCCAGGAGTTCAGAAACGCGGCGTAATCTTAGCAGCGCACGCGGTGCTGCCGCGGCCGGCGTAGCCTAGTCGCCTGGTTACAGGCCACTAGCAGGGTGCTCAAGGGGCGCATCATGGCCTAACAAGAGGCGAGCCGCCGCAGGTACATTCCTGCGACGGCTACCGGCCGGTGACGGCGGCCAGCGGTAAACGCCGCCGTCCTACATGGTCGGTGCGAACTGAAAGATCAACAAGATGGCGATCAACAGCGCGTAGATCGCCAGTGACTCGATGAGCACGAGACCGAAAATCATCGAAGCTCTGATGGGGCCCGCGGCGCTCGGGTTTCTTGCAATGCCTTCGAGAGCGGCGGCGATGGCGCGGCTCTGGGCGATACCGCAACCAGCCGCGGCGATCGCCATACCCAAGCCCGCTGCGAGCGCGACCGAGCTGCCGACGTCGTAGTTGTTGGCGGTTTCCTGCGCCATTGCGAGGTTCGGGGTGAGTAGCGCGAACGCGCTGGCCGCGACGAAGGCGAGCCGCTTGTACATCGGAATGCTCCTTTCCAGAGGGGGCTGGGGCCGGACGAGCCCTTGCGGCCTAGTGGCCGTGCTCCAGCGAGCCGGCGATGTAGAGCATCGACAGCATCACGAAGACGAACGTCTGCATGAACGACACGAATACGCCTAGCGGCGCGAAGATTACCGGCAGGCCAATTGGTAGCAGGAAGAAGAAAACACCGGCGAGGGTGTGCTCGGCAAACATGTTTCCAAAAAGTCGGATCGATAGAGAGATGGGTCGCGACAGATGACTAAGGATCTCGATGGGGATCATCAAGGGCGACAGCCATACCGGATCGCCGATGAACTGCTGCAAGTAGCGTGTTCCCTGTGCTCGGATGCCGACGAAGTTGTAGATGAGGAATGAGCAGATGCCGAGCGCCGCTGTGGTGTTGAGATCCGCGGTAGGTGGCTGAAACCCAGGGACGAAACCCACTAAGTTCGATAGCAGGATAAACAGCGCGATGGGCCCCATCACCCTGGCGTACTTGCGGCTGTTCTCGCCGATGAAGGCGTCGCACATAGTATTGATCGACCCTACGCCGATCTCGAGCATCTGCTGTGCTGGGCTCGGCTTGTACATCGAGAAGCGCCGCGCCAGCAAGGGTAGGGTCACCAGCGACAGCGTCACGACGAACCACGCCATGACGGTCTGATCGGTGATGAACCCGGCGCCGAAGGCGGCGTCAAGACCGCCGTGCAGCCAGTTGTAAAGGGCAGAGACCTCGTGCTCCATGACCGTATTTGGGTGAGTTAGGAGCGGCGATCAGCGCCGGTGGAGAGGTAGAAAATCGCTTCCAGAAGAACCGCGATAACCAGAATCGAGAGCCCCAGGGCGACCGGAATCGGCCCCACGCCTGGTAGCTGGACGATAGCATAGAGTCCAATACCCAGCAACACATACCGGCCAAGCAGTAGCGCCGCCTGGAGTGCCCCGGGCGCTTCCCGATCGGTCCCCAGGATGCCATCCGTCAGGGCCACTAACCCCTTGAAATTCAACAAAATGAGGACTCCAGACAGGAGCAGCCCAGCGATTTGAGCGAGCGACCAAGTGATGGCCCCGACAACGATCGCGAGGGCGACAAGAGCGTTGATCGAGTTGCGCCTCAGACGTCGAATCAGAGCGTCCGTTTCATCCGTTGCGGGTGGCCTGCGCATCAGCATGTCAGGACACTAGTGGCCTGTAACAGATGATCGTTGCATATCGCAGATGGGATTTGCGGGTGAGATCAAGGCGCGGGGAGGAAGGCGATGCATTGGGCATCGTCGACGAGGCGCAACGCCGATATCGCCCGCAACTGCCCATCTGTCCGCAGGATGGCGGCGAAATCGGCCCGTCTGCGGCGTTGCTCCTCCTCCAAGATGGGCAAACATCGTCTCGTCGTCGCGCCTGGCATCCGGACCCATTTCGCCACCACGATACGCAACGATCATCTGTTACAGGCCACTAGAAGCGCGATGCCACGATGTCGAGGAACTCGCCCTGCCGCCGTTCCGCAATCGCCGGCGACTCACCGAGGCTGATCACATCGAGCTTGCCGGCCGGCCGCAGGCATCCCACGTTCAACACGATGCCCCATCCGCTACCCGTACGAGCATCGAACAGTACATCCGCGAGCTGTCGTACGAACTCGTCGACGCCGATGCCCTTGAGTCGATCGTAGTGCAACACGCCGGCTACGTAGGGCTGACGGCGATAGTCGCCGAACAGTCGATTCATCAGGCTCATGGGGGTGCTGGTCCCGCCCCACCGCCCATTGCACTCAGTGAACTTGATGGTGGCATTCGAGACGTTCGAGCCGCACAGGATGGTGTCGAACGAACAGCGCCCCACGTAGTTAAGGAGCTGAAATAGCCGTCCCAGGAGCAGACCCGCGGCACCGATGCGTCGCTGTAAGGTGTGCGGCAACTGGCTGGGCACGCTGCCTTGAAACACCTGTTCTTGTGTGGGGTAGAAACGTTGATCGAAGATTCCCTCCAACAGCGGCGGTCCGCCGTCGAGTGGGGGTATCCAAAGTTGGATGCTGGGCGATCCGACAACATCCGTTCGCCATGGCTCCACCGAGACAGGTGGCGACTCCGCCTGCCAGCCGTGGCTGGCGAGCCAGTCGGCGACGAACGCCTCGAGCGACTCCTGTGATCGATTCCGGACATCTGCCCCCTCGACGATCTCGGTACCCATGCCGGAGGCGCTATCGGCGAGCTTGATGGCCACGCGAGGTGCGTCAGCCGCCACCCTTGCCAGGTCTTCGGTGATCTCCCTGGTGCACGTCCCAGTGTATGAGTCGAGCGTCCACTCCCGCCCGAGGACCCGCTCGACGGCCGATCTGAACCACACCTTGTTGTTAGCGAGCTCGGTGAGGCGCGGCGGCGGCCCTAGCACGCGGACCCGGCGCTCAGTGCGCTCGGCGAGCCGCCTTCCGAGCTCCCAGGCTGCCTCCAACCCCATATATGGATGGATCCAGAAGTTGTCGTGTGCCTCTCGAGCTGCGGTAGCGATCCGCTGCTGCGCGCCGTCGTCGCCGAGAAGTGCCTCGAACGCCGCGTAGGCCGGTGCACCAGGTGCTGGAGCCGCGCGTACGTACTGCGACTGACCCAACCCGAGCTGTTGATCCAGATAGTCGGCGTACCCGTCGATCGGCGAGAACGTCCCGGCGACGAGATCGCCGTCACGTTGACGCACGAATGCCCTGCTCGGGTAGTAGTCGATGCCGCTGATATCGCACACGTGGGCGATCAAGGAAAAGTCGTCCACATGCAGCGTGCGCGCGCTCCGATCGGGGAGCCCGTCGGGTGCTTGATACCGGTAGCGGTGGCGATCGGTCACCAGCCGGTCGTCGCCAAGCTCGAGGGCGTCGGCGGTACGCTGCAGCCCGCGATCGTCCAGCTCGTCAACGTCGATAAGCCGAGCCGGGGTCAGGGCGATCATGCAGCCTCCGGCTGTTGAAACGGTGCGTGCGTGTCGGCGCAATGGTGCCGGGGCCGGCCGACGAATCCAAGCTGACCGGCGTAGCCAGCGGCCTGCCAGGACATCGCCTGCGTCAGGCCGTCCTACATCTGGCCCCATCTCGACCCAGCAGCCCTCCGGGCGGCCGCGGGACTGGCCACCTCCGGCGTCGGCCCTCCTCTGCGATACTCTCAGCATCGCCGTCGTCGAGCCTCCTTGGATTCGACTCAGTCGCGCGCACCATAATATGCAACGAACCTCTGTTACAGACCACTAGCGTCCTCAGCTGCGGCGAGCGGGACGTCCGCGGCCGACGTATCGCCCCGCGCTGATCAGATGTCGTCCGACCCGTCGCTCGCTTCGCTTCGCTCGCTCGCCTCGAGAGCGGCGACCGAGCGCAGCAGATTGCGGATCGCGGCGACGACTCCGAGGCCGAAGCCCAGTAGAGCCAGCCACGGCGCCGTGCCGAGACGGCCGTCGAGCCAGTAGCCGCCCATGAACCCGAGGCCGATCGCCACCGGGAACATCGCCCCGACGTGCCCCACCAAGGTGAGCTGTCGAGCCCAGCCGCTCGCGTCGTCTCGCTGCGGCTCCGGCGCGGTGGCCATCTCGAATCAGGCCAGGAGGTTCAGAATTGAAGGGCGGCGCGCTGTACCCAGTTCACCATCGGCGTGGCCCAGATGATGCCCGCCACGGTGATCGAGGCACAGACACCGAGCGCCATCTGCAACGGAATCGACCGGGCAAGCGTTACCTCGGCGTCGGCCTCGCTCATGAGCATCGCCTTGGCGATCCGCAGGTAGTAGAAGAGCGAGATGGCGGCGTTGATCGCACCGACAACCGCCAGCCAGCCATAGCCGGCGTCGATGGCGGCACCGAACACGTACCACTTGCCGAGGAAGCCGATCGTCGGCGGAATCCCTCCCAACGACAGCAGGAAGATCAGCATGGCCGCAGTTGCGGTACCCGACCGGTGCACCAGCCCGTTGAGGTCGTCAACGCTCTCGCCGGCGAGCCCGTTGCGGCGCAGCATGATCACCATCGACCAGGCCCCCACGTTCATGAACGTGTAGGCGAAGAGGTAGTACATCGTGGCGGCGATGCCGTACGAAGTGCCCGCCGCCACCCCGACCAGCGCGTATCCCGCGTGGGCGACGCTCGAGTAGGCAAACATCCGCTTGACGTTGTTCTGCGATAACGCGGCGACGTTGCCAAACGTCATCGTGACGGCGGCCAACAGTGCCAGCAACGATGTCCACGACGCTGTCATTGGCGAAAAAGCCACGAACAGGATACGGATCATCATGGCGAACGCCGCCGCTTTGGAGGCTACCGAGATAAACAGGGTGACCGGGGTAGCGGCGCCCGTGTAAGCGTCTGGCGCCCACAGGTGGAAAGGAACCGCGGCGACTTTGAAGCCCAGCGAGACGATCAACAGGATCAGGCCCAGCAGCAGGATCGGATCGCCTGCCAGGTTGCCGTTTGCCACGGAGGCGCCGATTGCCGCGAGGCTCGTCGTCCCGACGACGGCGTAGATCAGCGAGAGCGCATAGATGAAAATGCCCGAGGACAGGCCGCCAAGGATGAAGTACTTCAGGCCTCCCTCGTTCGAGCGCTTATCTTTCTTGAGGTAGCCAACCAGCACGTAGACCGACAACGCCTGCAGCTCGAGCCCCACAAAGATGCTGATCAGGTCGGCGCCGCGTGCCATGATCATCATGCCGACGAGCGCTACGAGCATGAAGAAGTAGTACTCGGGAAGGTGTGCGTCCTCGTCTTCCAAGAATCGGGCCGAGGCGGCAATGGTGAGGGCCGCGGTTACAAGAAAAAGCACCGCGAAGAAGCTCCCGAAGGCGTCGACGGCTAGCTGACCGGAGAACGCCGCGGTAACGCCCCGCTCGATCTGCGGCGATATCCCGAAGACAACCCCGGCGAGAGCGCCGAGCACCGTGAGCAGCGTCACCCACGCGAACATCCGCCCAGTAGACCGTGTTCGAGCCGCGCAGGCACCCCACACCAACACGACGAGCGATCCGATCGTCAGGGTTATCTCGGCGTTCAGCGACGCCAGGTCGGAGGTCGAAATCGGGAAGCTGTTCATGCCCTAGCGTTCCTCGGTCGCCGCCTGAGCAACGGGCTCGTCGATCCGCGCCAGGTCGTCGATTCCGTCGGCGATGCGCAGCGCCTCGAGGCTGGGCAAGGCGGGCGTCGGAATCCCACTGCCCTCGAAGTAGCCGGGTCGTACACGCTCGACGATGGCGTTGACCGGCGGCTCGAGCGTGTTGAGTACCGGCGTCGGGTACAGCCCCATCCACACCGCGAGGACGACTAGCGGCACCAGCGTGGCCACCTCGCGCATGCTGAGGTCGCTGAGGTTGGCGATCTTGTCGTCTTTGACTTCGCCGAACATGACTCGTTGGAAGAGCCACAGCAGGTAGGCCGCGGCGAGCACGATGCCCCAGACCGACCAATAGACATAAACCGGGTTCCACTCGAACGCGCCGATCAGAATCAAGAACTCGCCGACGAAGCCGTTGAGCCCCGGAAGGCCCATCGACGACAGCGCGATGATGGCGAACAGCACCGTGAACACCGGCATGACCTTGGCCAGCCCCGAGAACGCGGCGATCTCTCGTGTGTGCGTGCGTTCGTACATCAAGCCCACGATCAGGAACAGCCCACCGGTGGAGACTCCGTGATTGAGCATCTGCAGAACGCTGCCCTGCACGCCGATCGGGTTGAGGGCGAAGATCCCCAACGTGATGAAGCCCATGTGCGAGACCGACGAATACGCCACCAGGCTCTTCCAGTCCTTTTGCATCAGCGCCACCAGGGCACCGTAGATGATCGCGATGATCGACAGCACGGCGATCATCGGCGCGAACTGCACCGATGCCTGCGGCATGATCGGCAGCGACAGGCGTACGAATCCGTAGGCGCCCATCTTCAGCAGCACGGCCGCCAGGATCACCGAAGCGGCGGTGGGGGCCTGCACGTGGGCGTCGGGGAGCCAGGTGTGGAAGGGCCACATCGGCACCTTGATCGCGAAGGCGAGGAAGAAGCCCAGGAATACCCACCACTGCATGTCAGCGGGTACCGACAGCTGGTAGTAGGCCAGGATGTTGGTGGTCCACTCACCGGTGACGCTGTGGTTGTAGAAGTACAGCGCCAGGATACCGACCAGCATCAGCACCGAGCCGGCCAACGTGTACAGGAAAAACTTGATGGCCGCGTACAGACGGTTCTTGTCGCCCCAGATACCGATGAGGAAGTACATCGGCACCAGCATGACTTCCCAGAAGATATAGAAGAGGAAGAAGTCGAAGGCGATGAACACGCCCAGCATGCCGCTCTGCAGGACCAGCAAGTAGGCGTAATATTCCTTGTTCCGCGTCTCGATGTAGTTCCACGATGACAGGCAAGCGATCGAGCCGAGCAGCGTCGTCAGCAGAATGAGGCACAGGGAGATGCCATCGATGCCGGTGAAGTACTCCACACCGATCGAAGGGATCCACGGCAACCGCGTTACGTGCTGCAACTCGGCGGTCCCGAAATCGAAGCCCTGTAGTAGTAGCAACGAGAGCAGGAAATCGACGAACAGGACGATGTTCGCGGTCCACTTGATGGCGTTGTCGCGTTCCTTACCAAGCAGGAGCGCGATCGCGAGCGCGCCCACCGCCGGCAGGAAGACGACCAGGGTGAGGAGATTTCCGCTCATTGGTGCCTCGTTCTCTACAAGAACATGTAGACGCTGACCAGCACGAACAGCCCGAGGGCGATGACCAGCGCGTAGTTCTGTACGTAACCGGTTTGCAGGGTGCGGAAGATCCACGAACCTGCCCAGAACGTGTTTCCGACTCCGTTGACCGCGCCGTCGACGACGCGATCGTCGAACTCGGTCGCCGCAGTTGCAGCCTGTTTCGTAGACTCGGCGACACCGTTGACGATGCCGTCGACAACTGCGTCGTCGAGCACCCACAGGCCGGTCCCGAGGTCCTTCGTGCGGTTGACGAACAGCGCGTCATAGAGCTCGTCGACCCAGTACTTGTTCCACAGCGTTCGGTGGATCCCGGAGAAGCGAGCTAGCGGCTCCTGGCTCACGCCGGCTCCGTACGTCCGGTAGGCAATCCCCATGCCCGCCAGCGCCACCGCCACAGAGGTCAGCATCAAGATCCACTCGAGCCTCGTGTGATCCTCCGCGTCCTCCGCAGCCACCTGGGCGGCCGATGCCTCGGTGGCCAGCACCGCACTGGCGGCAACGATGCGGCCGTCGCCGTCGAGCGTTCCGAGTACTTGTGTCTCGGCATTCGCCATCGCCGCCGCGTGTTCGGCTACTTCGGCAGAGTCACCGTGATCGGCTTCGCCGTGGCCACCGGTGATCGGCTCGAGCCAGCGCCCGATATCGATGCTGTCGTGCAAGGCTCCGAGCGGGCCGACCTGCAGGTTGGCAGGGATTCCCACGTAGCCACCGACGACCGCTAGTACCGCCAGGGCTACCAGCGGCACGGTGATCAGGCGCGAGCTCTCGTGGGCGTGCGCCTCGACGTGCTCGTCCATGCGCGACTCCCCGTAGAACGTCACCAGCAGCATGCGCATCATGTAGAACGCGGTCATGCCGGCGACCAGCGTCCCCACGGCCCAGAGCCAGGGGGAGCCGTTGGGACCGGTCCAGGCGTACCACAACACCTCGTCCTTGGAGAAGAAGCCCGCCAACCCCGGGATACCGGCGATGGCCAGAGTACCTACCAGGAACGTCTTGTGGGTTACCGGCATGTACTTGCGGACATTGCCCATCTTCCACATGTCGAGCTCGCCACTCAGGGCATGCATCACCGAGCCCGCCGCGAGGAACAGCAGCGCCTTGAAGAAGGCGTGCGTCATCAGGTGGAACACACCGACCGCGTACGCCCCGACGCCGCAAGCCAGGAACATGTACCCGAGCTGACTGATCGTGGAATAGGCGAGCACGCGTTTGATGTCGTTCTGGACCATTGCGATGGAGGCCGCAAATAGTGCTGTGAGCGCGCCGATGACCGCCACGATGGTCATGACCGTTGGCGACATCGAGAACAGCACGTTGGAGCGCACCACCATGTAAACGCCCGCGGTCACCATCGTCGCGGCGTGGATCAGGGCCGACACCGGTGTCGGGCCCTCCATGGCGTCAGGCAGCCACGTAAACAGTGGGATTTGTGCGCTCTTGCCGGTGGCGCCGATGAACAGCATCAGGGTGATGAAGGTGATCACCCCGGCCCCGACCTCGTAGTTGGCGGAGGCGAGCTCGAAGACGTCGTCGTAGTCGAGCGTGCCGAAGGTGAAGAAGATGGTGAACATGCCGAGCAGGAAAGCGGCATCGCCGACGCGGTTCACCACGAACGCCTTCTTGGCAGCGTCGCCGGCCGACTTCTTGGTGTAGTAGTAGCCGATCAGCAAGTAGGAGCACAGCCCGACGCCCTCCCAACCGATGAACATCATGGCGTAGGAGTTGCCCAGCACGAGCACCAGCATGAAGGCGGCGAACAGGTTCAGGTAGGTGAAGAACCTGTAGAACCCCGGGTCGGGCGGATCATGCGCCATGTATCCGATGGCGTAGATATGGATCAAGAAGCCGACCCCGGTGATCACCAGCACCATGAGGGCCGACAGCGGGTCGAACTGGAAACCGAAGGGCACCACGAACCGGGCCGCGTCGACCCCGGCGTCGTTGTCGTGCATGTGGCCCCACGAGGCGTCTATCCAGTCGTACAGGACCACCTCCACGTGGCGGTCTGCGGGCTCCATACCGGCGAGGCCGAGGAACGAGCCGGCGCCGATGATGAACGCCAGCAGCATGCACACGCTGGCAAGGCTGCCGGTGATTATCTCGGAGCGGATGAAACGCGACCCCAGCAGCCCGTTAACGAGCATGCCGGCAAGTGGCAGAAGCGGGATGAGCCAGAAGTACTCGATCACGGCGCCGCTATCCCTCCAGCAGGTGTACGTCGTCGACGTTCACCGTCTGCGCGTTGCGGAACATCGCGATCACCAGGCCCAGCCCGATCGCCGCCTCGGCGGCGGCGACGGTGATCGTGAAGATCGTGAAGATCTGCCCGGCGAGATCCGGTCGGTAGCGGGCCACGGCCACCAGGTTGATGTTGGCGGCATTGAAGATCAGCTCGAGGCACATCAACACCATGATGACGTTGCGGCGTGCGAGTACGCCGATCACGCCGATGCCGAACAGCACCGCCGACAGCAGCAAGTAGTGGCCTAGCCCCAGCGTACCCACGTCAGACTCGCTTCTGAGCCAAGTAGATTGCGCCGATCATCGCCACCAGCAGCAACATCGATGCGATCTCGAAGGGCAACAGATAGTCGGTGTAGAGCGTCATCCCGATCGTCTCGGTGTTGCCCTGTTCGACGGCGCGTAGAATGGTCTCGGCCTGCTCGGGCGCTACCGTAAGCGCGCCGGCACCGCCCCAGAGCAAGTAGCCGATCTGCACTACCAAGACCAACAACATCGCTCCGGCTGGCATCCACTGCCGGTGCAGATACTCACCCTCGTTGACCTCGTTGAGGTTCACCAGCATGACCACGAACAAGAACAGCACCACGATGCCGCCGGCATAAACCAAGATCTGTACCGCGGCCACGAACTCCGCCTGCAACAGAATGAACAGCGCGCCTACGCCTATGAACGACACCACCATGTAGACGATGGAGTGCACCAACTGGCGGCTCATGACCATGAGCAGGGCGCTCACGATCACGATCGAGGCGATGATATAGAAGGCGATGCTTTCCATACGGCAGGCTAACGCTCGTAGTGCACGATGTGGTGGCCGCTGTCGAGGATGCGAAGATCGTGAATCGAGTCCGCGCGGTTGTAGACCGCGGCCTCGAACTCGTTGCTGTGGTAGATCGAATCGACCGGGCAAATCTCTTCGCACAGGCCGCAGAACAGACAGCGCCCGTGGTCGATGTAGAAGAAGGTGGCGTACTTACCACCCTTGCCCTTGACGTAGCCGCGCTCACCGTCGAGCACGATGCAGTTGTCCGGGCAAATCTTCTCGCACAGATAGCAGGCGATGCAGGTGGACTCGTCGACACGCAGGATGCCGCGGTAATTCGGATGGACCGACTCGCGCTCCAGCGGATACTGCACCGTGACCTTGGGGCGGAACGTGTACTTGAGCGTGAGCCACATTCCCTTGAGCAGTTCCACCAGCAGGAAGCTACTCAGGAGGCTCTTCTTGGGTGCCGAGGACATGGTTGCCGCCTGTGACGAATCGTGAGCGGGCATCAGCCTACCAGAAGTATGACAAGCCCGGTTACGAGCAGATTTGCGATTGCCAGCGGGATAAGGGACTTCCAGTTCAGCCGCATCAGCTGATCGTAGCGGTAGCGTGGGAAGGTGCCGCGGATCCAGATGTAGACGAACAGGAACGTGGCGACCTTGAGAATGAACCAGGCACCGCTGGGGACCAGATCGAGGAAGGCGAGCGCCTCGACACTCGGGAACGGTCGCAGCCAGCCGCCCCAGAAGAGCGTCACGTTGGCCGCTGCCATCACCAGCATCGCCGTGTACTCGCCAAGGAAGAAAAGCGCCCAACGCATTCCGGAGTACTCGGTGAAGAACCCGGCGACGAGCTCCGAATCGGCCTCCGCCATGTCGAACGGGGCTCGGTTGGTCTCGGCCACCATGGCGATCGTGAAGATTCCCCAGGCCAGCGGCTGCACGAACACGAACCAGACCCCCATGTCGCGCTGTGCTTCAACGATGCCCACCATCGACAGCGTACCGGCGACCATTAACCCCGATATCACGGCAAAGGTCAGCGCTATCTCGTACGACACCATCTGTGCGGCGGCGCGTAGCGCTCCCAGCAGTGGGTACTTCGAGTTGCTCGACCAACCGCCGAGGATGACGCCGTAAGTGGCCAGGCCGCTGATCCCGAAAACTAGCAGGATGCCGACATTGACGTCGGCGATCACGCCCGGGATGTGGTATCCGAAAAGCGTGATCCCTTCGCCGAACGGCACCAGTGCCAAGGTAGTGAAGGCCGCGACCACCACGATGATCGGCGAGATCAGGAATATCGCCTTGTTTACCCCGCTGGGGATCAAGTCTTCCTTGAGCAGCAACTTGACTACGTCGGCGATGGGCTGCAAGAGTCCGTGGGGCCCCACCCGCATCGGCCCCAGGCGACTCTGGATAAAGGCCAGAATCTTGCGCTCGGCAAGAACGATGTAGCCCGTTGCCAGGCCGAGGATCCCCAGCAAGACACCGATCTGGAAGAGCGGGATGAGCACGTTGACGATCACGAAGTCGCTCATCGGTCGACGTCTCCGAGCACGATATCGACGCTTCCGATGATGGTGACGACATCGGCGATCAGGTGGCCCTTGCTCAGAGGAGCAATCGCCTGCAGGTTGCAGAAGCTGGGTGCCCGGATCTTGCACTTGTAGGGCGTGTCGCCGTTGCCACCGATGATGTAGTAGCCGAGCTCGCCACGCGGGCTCTCGACGATGTGGTACGCCTCTACCGAATCCTTGATCCGCATCGACTTGGGCACCTTCGCGGTGATCGGCCCTTCGGGCAACTTCGCGAGCGCTTGCTGGACTATGCGCACCGACTGCCGCATCTCTTCCATGCGCACGAGATAGCGCGCGTAAGAGTCCCCGTCGGGGAACACCGGCACATCAAAGTCCACCTGGTCGTAGCCGCCGTAGGGCAGTGCTTTGCGGATATCGTAGTCGACTCCGGAGCCACGAATCATTGGCCCCGAGAGTCCGAGCGCAGCGGCGTCTTCGCCGCTGATTACCCCGACGCCGACGGTGCGCTCGAGCCAAATCCGGTTGGCGCTCAGCAACGTTTCGTATTCCTCGATGCGCTGCGGAAAGCTGCTGCAGAAGTTGAGCACCGCATCGGTCCAACCTTCGGGGAGGTCGCGGCGCAGCCCGCCGGGGCGAAACGCCGAAGTGGTCAGGCGGTCTCCCAGCGCAGCCTCGAAGAAATCGAGAATCACCTCGCGCTCGCGCGTACACCAGAAGAGCATCGTTTGCGCGCCAATATCGAGCGCGTGGGTCGCCAGCCAGAAGAGATGGCTGGCGATGCGACTTAGCTCGACAATTGCGAGACGGGCGTAGAGGGCGCGCTCCGATACCTCCCAGCCCCCGAGGCGCTCGACGGTTTCGACGTACCCCAGGTTGTTGTAGGGCGCCGCCAGGTAGTCGGTGCGGTCGGTGAACGGCACGTTCTGGTAGTAGTTGCGTGTCTCGCAGAGCTTCTCGGTACCGCGATGCAGGTACCCCATGACGGTCTCGATGTCGACGATGGTCTCCCCATCGAGATACAGCACCAGTCGCAACACGCCGTGCGTAGACGGGTGCTGGGGACCCATGTTGAGCTCGAACTCCTTCGTTTCCAGCATGGCTCAGTGTGACCCGGGTTCGTCGCCTGGCGCTGCGTCAGGCTCGGGGTCGGGGGGCTCGTCGGGCTGCGGTGTCCACAGGGCCCCGACAACGCCGGGACCAGCCATCTCGCGCTCCTGCTCGTTGATCTCGTACTCGCCCCGGATGCGGTCGAAGCGACCCCCACGAAACGCCGCTTGCTGACGGGTCAGCAGTTCGAGGTTGGGTCCTTCGAGGGGATAATCCTTGCGTAGAGGGAAGCCCTCCCAGTCCTCTGGCATGAAGATGCGGCGTAGGTCCGGGTGGCCGAGAAACTCGATGCCGTAAAGGTCGTATGTCTCGCGCTCCAACCAATTGGCCGCCGGCCACACGTCGACCGCGCTAGGCACCCCCTCGCCGTCCGCGCAGCCGGTCTTCACGGTCAGCCGGTGATTCTTCGGTAGGGAGTAGACATGGAACACCACGTCGAAGCGGGGAACGCGATCGGTCCAGTCGATCGCCGTGACGCTCGACAGGTAGTTGAAGTCCATCGCCTCGTCGTCGCGCAGCCAGTTCAATACCTCGGTGAGGTCGCCGGCGTCGACGCGCGCGATCGGCGTCCCGAGCTTGTCGGCGCCCTCGTCGGTGATCTTTTCGCCGAAGCGAGCCGTGAGCGCTGCCACCACCGGATGTGGCTCGGGCTCGGGCTCGGGTTCCGGCTCTGCCGTGTCTGCCTCTGCCGACGCAGGCTGTGGCTCGACTGCCTCGACCGCCTTTTCCGACCCCGCTGACTGAGCCTCAGTGGACTCGCCTTCGACCGGCTGAGCCTGCGGCTCATCAGTCTTGTCGGTGTCGAGCGGTTCGTCTGCCATCGAGTCAGGTCTCGGGTCGGCTGGTTGCGGTCTACTTCCGCACCACCTTCATTTCGTCGATCTTGTCCTGCAGCCGCAATAGGCCGTAGAGCAGGGCTTCCGGACGCGGCGGGCAACCGGGCACGTACACATCGACCGGAACAATTCGATCGACCCCCTGGAGCACGCTGTAGGTCGGATAGGGCCCGCCGCAAGTAGCACACGATCCCATCGACATCACCCATTTCGGGTCTGGCATCTGATCGTAGAGTCGCTTGATGACAGGAGCCATCTTCAATGTCACCGTGCCGGCGACGATCATGAGATCGGCTTGGCGCGGTGTGGCGCGGAATACCTCCGCGCCGAAACGTGCCATGTCGAAACGCGAGCAAGTCGTGACGATCATTTCGATGGCGCAGCACGCGAGGCCGAAGGTAAGCGGCCAGATCGCCGACTTGCGACCCCAGTTGATGATGCTATCGACGGTCGTGGTCAGGACGTTGTCCGGGAGCTTATGCTCGACTAGACCCATTCGAGTGCCCCGCGTTTCCAGGCGTAAACGTAGCCCAGGATCAAGATCGCCAAGAAGATGAGCATTTCGATGAACCCGAACAACGCCAAGGCCCGATATCGTATGGCCCACGGGAACATGAACACGGTTTCGACGTCGAAGACGAGGAAAAGCATCGCCACGATGTAGAAGCGGATCGGGAAGCGTTTGTGAGCGTCACGGATGGGCTCGACGCCGCATTCGTAGGGAGCCAGCTTCCCCTCGCTTGCGGGCGGAGTCGGCCGCACGAAGCGACCCACGATGAGCGGGAGCACCGCGAAGACGATCGCGACCGCCAGAAAAATCGCTATCGGAAGGTAGACGACCATACAGCCCTGATCCGGGGTTGTGTCGCTGCGCCCGCCGATGCGCGGGCGAGGTCATTTCTATCCGTTGCCCGGTGGGCTGTCAAACTGCGGTGGTGTGATACCGGTCGCGCCGGCCGCGGGCCGCGAGGAACGGGAGTTGCACCACTGCTCAGCACCCTGCTAGAAGCGCATTGCCCATAGAAGCGGTAGCCAGAGCTCCATCGTCATCGGCAGTCGGCGCCCGTTGAACTGCGCGTAGGTCTCTCTTGAAGGGTCCTCGCCGATCAGCTGAAAGAGCTGAAACAACG
Organism: Acidobacteriota bacterium; assembly: GCA_965205505.1. GTDB lineage: Bacteria > Acidobacteriota > UBA890 > UBA890 > WLXD01 > DASCOT01. The sequence continues at coordinate 193,167 of CBDBHB010000006.1, read as the reverse complement.
GCTCGATCTGATCGAGAGTGAAGGTGGCCCGGTGACGAGGCTCATCGTCCACGTCGCGCACGTCGGTAGTGACTTCGAACTCGGCTGCTTGCGCGGTCAACTCGCGCTCGCGCTCCGCCTCCTCGCCTTGCAGCGGCGCGTACATGAGGCTGATTCGGGTAGGCTCGCTGAAGCGATCCGGGAAGAGCAGCCGCAGGCTCTCTTCATCGAGGCTTTCGAGGAGCAGTTTTCTGATTTCCTCCGACATTCGTCACCCTGAGCCGGGATTCAATCCCATCGTGCCGACGCTGCACGCTACGATGCTACCAGCCCGCGGGCAGATTTGTAGATGGACTGCAGCGAGCTGAACTTGAGTTTCCCCGGCACGGTGCCGGGCCTGCGAGCTCCAAGCGTAGTTCGAACGGATCCAATGAGCCCAATTGAAGCGCTGCTTCGTCGTCTGCCGAGCATGAACGCGGTTCTGGAGGACGAGGAGGTACGACGTCGTATTGCCGCAGAGGGTTGGAGCCGGGGATTCGCCCGCCAGGTCGCGGCCGCGTTGCTCGATCGCCTGAGAAACGAGATCTTGGCCGGCGACCTCGACGGCGGTGAGCTCGGTGTGCTGCTCGGCTCGGTCGCCGACGACGTGATGCAAACGGGCGCAGCAATGCTGCGAACGCGCTTGCGGCGGGTGGTGAATGGTACCGGCGTCGTCGTGCACACCAACCTGGGTCGATCGCCCTGGAGCGCAGCTGCCGCCGCCCGCGTCGCAGACCTGGCAACCGCCTACCTGAACCTCGAGTACGACCTGTCGGGCGGTTCGCGCGGCGGGCGCGATCGCCCCGTGGCCAGCTTGCTCGAGCGCTTGCTGCCTGGTGTAGACGTGGCGGTGGTGAACAACAACGCCGCCGCCGTACTGCTCGTCCTCAACACCTTCGCTCAGGGGCGCGAGGTGGTGGTATCGCGTGGCCAGTTGGTCGAGATCGGCGGCTCGTTTCGCATCCCGGAGGTAATGGAGAAGGGTTTTTGCCGTCTGCGCGAAGTGGGCACCACGAACCGTACGCGTATCGAGGATTTCCGCCAGGCAATTGGCTCCGAGACCGGGCTGCTGTTGGCTGTGCATCCGAGTAACTATCGTGTCGTAGGCTTTACCGAGAGCGTGCCGCTCGAGCAGTTGGTCGCTTTGGGACGCGAGACTGGCGTGCCGGTGGTGGAGGATCTCGGGAGCGGCAACCTCGTCGACCTCGGGGTGGTCGGAGTCGGCGATCCGACCGTCGGTCAGCGCCTCGCCACCGGCGTCGATCTGGTGACTTTCTCAGGCGACAAGCTGCTCGGTGGTCCGCAAGCGGGCCTCATTGCCGGTCGGCCTGAAGCTGTCGAGCGTGCCCGCGCGAACCCATTGTACCGGGCGCTACGACTCGACAAGGTGACATTCCTGGCCCTCGAGGCAACGCTGATCGACTACTTGGCGGGCCGATCCGACGCCATACCGACCTTGGCGATGCTTCGCCAGGAACCCTCACGGTTACAGGCGCGCGCCGAGTCCCTGGCGGCGCTGGTCGACGCGATCGACGGCGTCAACACCGAGGTATTGCAGCTCGAATCGCGCGTCGGCGGCGGAGCAGCCCCGGACGCCACGCTGCCATCGTGGGGAATTGCCGTTGCTACGCCGCTAACCCCCGACCAGTTGGTGCGCCGCTTGCTGGGCACCGAGCCCGCCCTGGTAGGCCGCGTGGTCGCCGATCGCCTCGTCCTCGACGTGCGCACGTTGCTCGCAGGCGACGACGAGCGAATCGACACCGCGCTGCGCCAGGCGTTAGGCCACTTCTAAGAGAAGGCCTAGTTCGGTCAAGGGCAATGTGGTGGCCAGCGAAGAATCGATCTGCACGCCATGCTCCTATTCGCACTCTGGTGGACGAGGATTCAGGTCGTCCGGTGCATTCTGGGGTCCGTCCCGATTCGAGGCGCTGCAATCTAGCTGCCGAGCTCGAAGCTCGTAGTGACCTTCGCAGTCGCCCGGACCGGGCGGTCAGATCGATAACCGTTGGGTCGCGTCGCCCTACCGACCTCCTGGTTGCGGGTTAGTTCATGCTGCTGAAACCTCTACAGGTGCGCGCAACGGTTCGTACTCGTCTCCACTCAGCCACAGTCGGTGCAGCACAACGGCGAGCTTACGGGCGACAGCAACTGCTGCCTTTTTGTTGCCATGAGGACCACCGCGTCCGGCCAGCTTGAGCCCCCAGCGTCTGAGCTCAGTATCGGGCCCGAAGGGGCCCAGGATGTAATGCGCCGAGCCCACCAACAGGCGTCGGAGCATTTTGTCGCCCGCCTTGGTTATTCGTAGCGCAGGGTCCTTGTCCCCCGACTGCCGTTTCTTCGGTCTCAGTCCCAGGTACGGGCCCACGGCTCTGGAGGTATTGAACCGCTCCGGCTCCTCGAGCGTCAGCACATACGCCAGTGCGGTCAGAGCTCCGACCCCGGCCACTTGCTGGAGCTGCTGTGTCTCCGGGTATCGCCCCTGGCACAGCTGCACGATCTGACGCTCGTATTGCTGGATGTTGCCCGTCAGCATGGCGATCGTTTCAAGCACCGGCTCGAGCGCTCCCTTGAGCCGCTCCGGTATGTGCTCTGGCGCGGTGCGCGCGAACGCCGGCGTCGAGCACCTGGGAATACGACAACCGGCCGACTTGACCGCACCACGCACATGGCTCACCAACTGCGTGCAGCTCTTTACCAGAGCATCTCGGCTCCGAATCACGGCTAGATCCGCTCGCGCTTGTCTGCCTCGATGCTGCACCGTCTTAAGCAGCTTTGGGTCCATTCTGCCCACTCGTGCCAGGTGCTCGGCATCCAACCGGTCGGTCTTGTCGTGCTCGCCATAGATCAGCTTCAGCCGCCTCGGGTTAGCCACCAGCACCTCATGACCCAGTTGCTTCAACTGCTCACTCATCCACGGCGAGTGCGTTCCAACCTCCAGCACTACTCGAGCGGGCTCCTCGCACCCGAACCGCCTCGCCAGCCCCTCCGGGCTCGTCCTCACCCGCCCTTCCTCCATCACCCTGCCCTTACTGTCGAGCACGCACATACGGCTGTACCGGTCGCTTACGTCCAGTCCAATCGTTACACTCCTCATCGGCCAACCTCCTTGGGCTTCGAGCCCGTTACGTTTGAAGAAACGTTTGCAGAGCCGTCAGGCTACTGCGTTCAGGAGGTTGGCCTTCTCATCTCATCTAGCAGGCCGTGATCGTCATCGACACATCAGTGTTGATCGCCTACGTTATGAATGACCAACGCCCCGCCGTTCTCGCTATGCAACAGATGGAGTCCCGCGGCACTCCATACTGGATCCCTGAGGTTTGCTGTCAGGAGTTGCTGCAGGGAGCGTCCGACGAAACCGAGTGGCAGCTGCTCGACCTCTACGTTTCGACCCAGCGCACGCTCACCGCGCGTCGCGGATGGGACACGCACCGCGACGCGGCGCGGATCTACTTCGACTGCCGCAGGGCCGGCGTCACCCCCCGCTCGGCCGTCGACTGCTTCATCGCGCAGCAGGTGCTCGACGCCGATGGCATTCTGCTACACGACGATGCCGACTTCGAGCGCATCCAGCAAGTGCGGCCGCTGCGGACTCTCGACGTCTAGCAGGGGTGCTAGCAGGCCTGCTAGGAGCTCAGTCGGTCGGCATCACGAACTCGTCCACGAGATAAAGCACGTGCTCCGGATGAAGCGAGCCGGTGCTCCACGATGTCCTGGTACTCCGGCGAGCTCTTCCACGCCCGCGCGTCCTCCTTCGACGGGAAGCGCAACAACACGACCCGCGGGTAGGGCGCGGTGCCCTCGAGCACCTCGGCCGGATCCTCGATTCCGAGGACCTCCCCTCCGAAGCTCATCACCGTTGCCGGGACTGCCTCCAGGTACTTGCCGAAGCGCTCCGGGTCATCGATACGCCCGAATCCGATCATGTAGGCAGCCATCCGAGCTCTCCTTGTTCGTTGTGGTACCCGTGTCTGTTCAGACGACGGCGCCATCCGGGATCAACCGCCCAGCGTCGCCACCATCACCGCCTTGATGGTGTGCATGCGGTTCTCAGCCTGGGGGAAGACGACCGCGGCCGGCGATTCGAAGACCTCGTCGGTAACCTCGATGCCGTCGAGGCCGAACTTCTGAAAGACCTCCTCGCCGACCTTGGTGCCGCGATTATGGAACGCCGGCAAGCAATGCATGAGGCGGGCGTCGGGGTTGCCAGTCAAACGCATCACCTCACCGTTGACTTGGTAGGGGCGCAGCAGCTCGATGCGCTGCTGCCAAACCTCGTCCGGCTCGCCCATCGACACCCAGACGTCGGTATGGACGAAATCGACCCCCGCCACGCCGTCGGCAACACTTTCGGTGAAGGTCAGCCGCGCGCCGGTCTCTGAGGCGATGGCCTCGCAGGTGGACCGCAGCCCCCCATCGGGCCAAAGGCTCTCTGGCGCGGCGATGCGCACATCCATGCCCAGCTTTGCGCCGACCACGAGCAGCGAGTTGCCCATGTTGTTGCGCGCATCGCCCAGGTAACAGTACGCGATCTCGTTGCGGGGCTTGTCGCTGTGCTCGGTCATGGTGAGCACGTCGCCGAGCATCTGCGTGGGATGAAACTCGTCAGTCAGCCCGTTCCAAACTGGCACGCCGGCATGCTCGGCGAGCTCTTCGCAGGTCGCCTGCTTGAAGCCGCGGTACTCAATGCCGTCATACATGCGACCGAGCACCCGGGCGGTGTCCTTCATCGTCTCCTTGTGACCGATCTGGGAGCCGCTCGGCCCCAGGTAGGTGGTATGGGCTCCCTGATCGTACGCCGCCACCTCGAAGGCACAGCGGGTCCGCGTCGAGGACTTCTCGAAGATCAGCGCGATGTTCTTGCCGACCAGCGAAGGCCGCTCGGTGTGCGCCTGCTTCGCCGCCTTGAGCTCGGCCGACAGATCGAGCAGATAGCCGATCTCCTCGGGGCTGAAGTCGAGCAGCTTGACGAAGCTGCGATGCCGCAGGTCGACGCTCATTCGCGCTCGTCGGCTTCACGCACCGTCGGATAGTCGATGCCGAGCTGTTCGAGATAGGTGTCGAAGCGTGCCGGGTCGTAGCGCAGCTCGTCGAGCCGCGAACGGTAGCGTTCCATCTTCTCGGCGTTGAGAAAGATCGGCGGCGCGGTCCCCTCGGGGACGAGTGACTCCCACTGACGATCCTTGATAGTCACCTCGCGGTGATACTTCCACGCTTCTTCGACCTTCTCAGGGTTGACGAAAAGGTCGATCGCCGTCATGGCGATCACACGGGAAGCGTAGTTGGCGCCCTTGTGGGCGATCGGTGTCGCCATGGCGATGCCCGACGACCAGTGGTGTCCGGTGCGCCCGGGAATGTTGCCGGGATAGCGCAATCGAATCGTGGGCAGGTTCCACGAAACCTCGGCGATGTCATCCGAGCCACCCCCCATGCCCTGATCCGATTCCTCCAGCTCCGTACTACTCAGCTCGGTGGGCAACCCCTCGATCTCGTCGCTTCCGAGCTCACGCTGCAACGCGCGGGCGAGCTGCTGGTCCGCTTCACTCCACTCGGGCAGCCCCACCTCCAGGATGTTGGCATGCATGAGCTCGGCGAGCGGCTTGCTCATGTTGGAGGGCCAGGCCGCTCCGAAGACGCGCTCGGTGACCGAGGTGCTGGTCATCATAGCGGCCGCTTCCGCCATCGTCTGGCCGAGCTCGTGGAGCTCCCTGATGCGGTCATAGTCGAGCTCGCGGAAGTAGTACCAGACGCTCGCCTCCGACGGCACGACGTTCGGCTGATTGCCACCGTGTGGGATCATGTAGTGTGACCGTTGGTGCAGACGCAGATGCTCGCGGCGGAAGTTCCAGCCGACGTTCATCAGCTCCACCGCGTCGAGGGCGCTGCGCCCTGCCCACGGAGAGCCGGCGCCGTGCGCCGACGTGCCGTGGAAGGTGAACTGCGTCGATACCAGCCCCGAGCCGGAGATCCCCCAGCGGGCGCTCATGTTGTCGCTGATGTGAGTCGACAGCATGACGTCCATATCGGCGAAGAGCCCGTCGTTGACCATATAGGTGCGCGACGACACGAGCTCCTCGGCAACCCCGGGGATCACTTTGATCGTGCCTTGAAGGCCGTGAGCTTCCATCACCCGTTTGATGGCGATGGCGGCGATCGTGTCGACCGCACCGGCGCTGTTGTGACCCTCCCCGTGTCCCGGCCCGCCCTCGATCAGCGGATCGTGGTACGCGACGCCGGGCTTCTGTGAGGTCTCCGGCAGGCCGTCGATATCGCCCATGATGCCGATCACCGGCTTGCCCTCGCCCCAACTGGCGACGTAACAGGTGGGCATGCCGGCGCATCCCATCTGGATGTCGAATCCCTCGTCGCGCAACGTCCCGGTGATATACGCGGCCGTCTGGTGCTCCTGGAAGCCGAGCTCGGCGAACGAAAAGATCGAGTCGACCATGACCTGCGATTGCTTGCGCATGGAGCCAACGATCTCGCGCGCCTCTTCCTTCAGCGCTTCGGCGGAAGGCTGCTGCTGAGCCGACAAGGCGCCGACGCCCAAGAAGCCGATCGACAGCGCGCCGACGGCGGCAGCAAGGCGCCGAAGTGAACGAGGAGAGTGAATACGGGGCATGGGTTTCCTCCGAATCAGTATGTCTAGTCTTCTTGCTGGGAGTCTCGGACCGTGGGGTACTCGATTCCCAGCTGTTCGAGGTAAGTGTCGAACCGGGTCGGGTCGTAGCGCAGCGCTTCAAGTTGCGGACGGTAGCGGGCCATCTTGTCGGCATTCATATGAACAGGTGGTGTCGTGCCCTCGGGAATGAGCGACCTCCACTGATAGTCCTTGGCGGTGACCTCGCGGAAATAGGTCCAAGCTTCTTCCACCCTGGCGGGATCGGTGAGCAAGTCGATCATCGTCATGGCGATGACCCGGGCCGCGTAGTTGGCGCCCTCGTGGGCGATCGGTGTCGCCATGGAGATGGAGGACGACCAGTGGTGCGCAATGGTCCCGGGGATGTTGCCGGGGTACCACAGGCGTACGGTCGGGACATTCCACGACACCTCGGCGATGTCGTCCGACCCGCCGCCCATTCCCTGTTCGAAGGCAATAGCCTCTTCGCTTGTGATCTCCGTCGGCAACCCGTCGGCAAGCTGGCCGAAGAAGTCGCGCTCACCAAGTACCCCCAGCTCTCGCTGCACGGCTCGAGCCAGGTTCTGGTCGGCCTCTGACCACTCCGGCAGACCGACCTCCAGGATGTTTTCGTGCATCAGCTCGGCCAACGGCTTACTGTCGTTGGGCGGCCACGCCGCGCCCAGTACACGCTCCGTAACCGTGGTGCCGGTCATCATGGCGGCCGCTTCCGCCATGGTCCTGCCGAGCTCGTGTAGCTCCTTGATGCGGTCGTAGTCCAGCTCGCGGAAGTAGTACCAGACGCTCGCTTCTGACGGCACGACGTTCGGCTGGTTGCCGCCATGCGGGATTATGTAGTGTGATCGCTGGTGCAGTCGCAGGTGCTCGCGGCGGAAGTTCCAGCCGACATTCATCAGCTCAACGGCGTCGAGCGCGCTGCGCCCAGCCCACGGAGAGCCCGCACCGTGCGCCGAGGTGCCATGGAAGGTGAACTGCGTCGATACCATGCCGGAGCCCCAGGCACCGTATCCGACAGCGAGCGTGCTGGCGATATGTGGGGAGATCATCACATCCATCCCCTCGAACAGCCCGTCGTTCACCATGTAGGTGCGCGACGCCACCAGCTCCTCGGCCACCCCGGGAATCACCTTGATGGTGCCCTCGAGACCGTGCGCCTCCATGACCCGCTTGATGGCCACCGCCGCCACCACGTCCACTGCAGCCGCGCTGTTGTGTCCCTCGCCGTGGCCGGGACCGCCCTCGATCAGCGGGTCATGGTAGGCAACACCGGGCCTCTGCGAAGTCTCGAGCAGCCCGTCGATGTCGCCCATGAGGCCGATTACCAGTTTGCCATGTCCCCAGCTGGCGACGTAGCAAGTCGGCATACCCGCGCAGCCGGTTTCTATATCGAAACCCTCATCGCGTAGGAGACCGGTGACCAACTTGGCCGTCTCATGTTCCTGAAACCCGAGCTCGGCGAACGAGAAGATCGAGTCGACGATGACCTGCGACTGCTTACGCATGGAGCCGACGATCTCGCGCACCTGCTCCTTGAGCACCGCGGACGACGGACGCTGCGCAACCGCGGTCGCGACCGTGAGAGCCTGGGCGCAGGCGACCAACAACAACATGACCAGGGTGTGCTTCAGACGATAGCGGAATGCGGAATCCACAGGACCTCCTACTTACGCGAGCGGGCACCGATCCGCAATGGAGCGAGGACCCGTCGCCCGATCATTCTCGTGCGCCGGCGCGTGCTGTCAAGCGAGGGTCGTCCTGCAAACGTCACCGTACTTATGATCAGGAGCACTAGTTGCGGACGGACACGCTGTACAGCAGTTCCGTCTCACCGCCGGCTGGCACACTCACGTCGAAGCGGACCGCGGCCGTCGACATGATCTGCGGGTCATGGCTGGAGCTGAGAATTCGCCACTCACCACCGATCCGCTCGATCACCTGCACGGTGACCTCCTCGTCGGAGACGTTGCTCAGCTTCAGGCTCCAGTCGGACTCGCGCTCGTTGTTGGCGATTCGGCGGAATCCGGTCTGCGATCGCACCGCGGTGACGTCGAAGGCGCGCCCCACCGACAGCAGGAGCTCCTGCCCGGACGGGGTATTGCCAATCCGGGACAACCCGAGCAACTGCAGCCGGCCGTCGGGATCGGGGCTGTAGATGCGCACCGTTCCGGCCGGCAGCGGAACGACACCGAACTCGGTCTCGATCGCCCTGCCGACCCGGTAGCGAACACCTACAGCAACTGGCTGCGGCTCTGGCTGTCGCTGGCGCGGGCTGACTCCCCCGGTCAACACATGCTCCCTCACCACCGCGATGGCATCGTCGCCCATCAGGCGGATGCGGCGCGACTCCCCTGGTTCGATCATCAGGGACTCGGAGACCGTATAGATGTGGTAGCCGGCGAATGCCTGCTCCTGCACTTCCGGCGCGGCCGAAACCGCCGCCACGGCGACGGCCTCCATTGCCCGATAGATCTGGCGCCGCGGTGTAGCCACGTTGACGTCGCCAGCCAGCAGTTGAACCTCGGCGTCGGTAAAGCGGCCCCCCGAGCCGTTGCTGATGCTGGCGTAGCCGTCAATGCGAGCCGACCGCTGGTCAGGAGCCACCTGCATGGTGTAGGAAGCCGACCAGTCAATGCCCCCTGCCAGGTACGCGATGCGCAGCGTCTGGACAGGCTCTGACAGCTTGATGTCGACTACCAACGAAGCGCCCACCGCGCTGCCGTCCTCGTACGTTCGGTAGCCGCGCACACCCTGCAAGACAGCGCCGGGGTTGAGCACAATGAGGCTGGCCTGCTCGACGCTGGTCGGCAGGCCGTCGATGCGAACGGCGTGGTTGCCGGCGGGTAGCGGCCGGTCGAGCTCGGCGCGTACCAGCGCTAGGCCCTGTGAGTAGATGGTGAGGCTCGTCGCGGCGCGCTCCTGAGCAACACCGGGGACCGCTGTGGCGACGGCAAAGGCCAATCCGAGGGCTGCGACGCAGTGCCGACGGGTTCGGTTCGGGCGTTCCGCGGAAGTCTTCACGGTGTCCTCGCTGGTTTGATCAACGGCCCGCCCCGTGGGCCACCAGGCCACCGGCGCGGCGTTCAGTATGGATACGTCCGGGGGCTAGGAGGCCGTTGCCTGCTAGTGTCGCACTGTCCTGTCCGCCACGACGCTCCGACTTGCCTTCGAGCCTGGGACGCGCGACAGCGAGGAACTTGCACACATGGCACGGTACTCCGTGGATCGGCGTTCGCCTGCAACATAGTCTATGTGCCTTTTCCTGGACCTCGTCTCGAAGGAGCTCCTCCATGTTCAACAGGCCCACCCGGCGCCTGCCGGTGGCACTCACCATCGGTACTGTCGCTCTCGCCCACAGCGCGGTCGCCCAAGCTCCGCCACCACACTTCGCGATCACGGACGTGCGCATCGTGGTGGGCGATGGCTCGGTGGTCGACCGCGGCACCATCATCGTTCGGGACGGCTTGATCGCCGCGGTCGGCGCCGAAGTTTCGGCACCGGTAGGAGCCTGGAGCATCGACGGCTCGGGCTTGACCGCCTACCCGGGCCTCATCGACGCGCTATCCACCGTCGGGCTGCCGGCGGAGCTACGTGATCAGGCAGACAGCGGCAACAACGGCGGCAGACCGGAGGCCGCAGACGACGACTACGCCCGGGGCCCGGAGGATCGCCCTGCCACGTTCACCTGGATCAGCGCGGCCGACCACCTGGACACCGAGGACACGCGGGTCGCCGCGTGGCGCGCCGCCGGCTTCACCACCGTCGTATCGGCGCCGGAACGTGGCCTGTTCCCCGGGCAGGCCTCGATCATCGACCTCGCCGGAGAACGCCCCAACGACATGGTCGTGGCCACGCCGGTGGCGCTACCGGTGAGCTTCAACAAAGGTCGTACATTCGAAGGCTACCCGGGCTCGATCATGGGCATCATTGCCTACGTGAAGCAGGTGTTGCTCGACGCTCAACACTACGAGCAGGCCTGGTCGATCTACGAATCCTCGCCGGCGGGCATGGAGCGTCCCGCGTACGACCGCACGCTGGAGCCGCTGCGGGCCGCGGTCCGCGATGACTGGCCGGTGTTGCTACCTGCCGATTGGGCACGCGAGATCGAGCGCGCACTGCGCATCGCGCGCACCGTCGGCGTGCAACCGATCCTCTACGGAGGCCGCCAGGCCTGGGCTGTGGCAGAGACGCTGGCGGCGGCCGACGTACCGGTGCTGATCAACCTCGATTGGCCTGAGCGTGACCCCGACGGCGATCCCGATGCCGAGGAGTCACTTCAGGTATTGCGCTATCGTGACCGCGCCCCGACGGCGCCCGCAGCGCTTCACGCAGCCGGAGTGCGCTTCGCGTTCTACTCGGGCGACATGAGCCATCCGGACGAGTTGCTCGACAACGCTCGGCTGGCGGTGCGCGCCGGCCTGCCAGAGGCCGCTGCCTTACACGCCCTGACCCTGGGCGCCGCCGAGATCTTCGGCGTCGACGACCGACTGGGAAGCATCGAGGTCGGCAAGATCGCCAACATAGCTCTCGCCGACGGCGATCTGTTCGACGCCGTCACGCGCGTCCGCACGGTCATCGTCGATGGCCAGCGCTTCGACAGCGGCCCGGTCGACGACTCGGTCGCCGATGCCGGAGAGAACGACGCCGACGTCGAGACATACGAACCCGTGCCGATGGTGCGCAACCGCGGGCCGGTGAGCGAGCACGACGTTACCGTGGTGCGCAACGCCACCATAATGACGGTAAGCGCAGCCGGCACCCTCGAGAACGCTTCGGTGCTCATCCGCGACGGACGCATCGCATCGATCGGCACCAACGTCGACGTGCCAACCGGCGCCCACGTGATCGACGCTACCGGCAAGTGGGTGATTCCCGGCATCGTCGACGCCCACTCGCACATCGCTGCCGAATCGATCAACGAAGGCAGCGTCTCGGTCTCGGCGATGGTCGGAATCCGCGACGTGATCAACCCTGACCAGGTGTCGATCTACCGCGCGCTGGCGGGTGGGGTTACCAGCGCCAACATCCTGCATGGCTCGGCCAACCCGATCGGCGGCCAGAATGCCGTCGTGAAGCTGCGCTGGGGCGCCGACGCACAAGGGTTGATGTTCGCCGGCGCGCCGGAGGGCATCAAGTTCGCTCTGGGTGAGAACACCAAGCGTGATCGCGATCCGGATCGCTACCCCAACTCGCGCATGGGCGTGCAGGACGTCATTCGCCAGGCATTTCTCGACGCCCAGGCGTACCAGGCCGAAGGTCGCCGCTACGAACAGGCGCTGGCCGCCGGCGACGAGGGCATCATCCCGCCCCGTCGTGACCTCAAGCTGGAGCCGCTAGTGGAGATCCTCGAGGGCACGCGCCTGGTACACGCGCACTCGTACCGCGCCGACGAGATCCTGCAACTGCTGCGGACCGCCGAGGATTTCGGTTTCCGCATCGCCACCTTGCAGCACGTGCTGGAAGGCTACCGGGTGGCCGATGAGATTGCCGAGCACGGCGCCGGCGCCTCGACGTTCTCCGACTGGTGGGCGTACAAGGTCGAGGCCTACGAGGCAATACCGCACAACGCCGCGCTGATGACCGATCGCGGCGTGGTGGTGTCGATCAACTCCGACTCCGGTGAGGAGATGCGGCATCTCAATCTGGAGGCCGCCAAGACGATCAAATGGGGTGGCAACACCCGTGACGAAGCGATACGGCTGGTGACCCTCAACCCGGCGATCCAGCTCCGCATCGATGACCGCGTCGGCTCGATCGAGGTCGGCAAGGACGCCGACCTGGTGATCTACAGCGGCGACCCGCTCAGCAACTATGCGGTCGTGGAGCAGACCATCGTCGACGGCCACGTGTACTTCGATCGTCGGCACGACATGGAACTGCGCGCTGCGCTGGCCGAGGAAAAGGAGATGCTGTTGGAGCGCCAGATGGTCACGAGTGACGACGAGGAGGGGGACGGGCGACCGGCCAATGCGCCCCGGCCACGGCACGACGGCGACCCGAGCCTACGGGAGGAGTTGAAGCGATGAAGATGAGAACAATGAGGTCCGCTTTGGCCGCGGCCGCCCTCGTGCTAGTCGGCTCGGCGGCGTCCGCGCAACAAGAAACTCTGGTGATCCGCGGCGGCCGCGTCCACACGATGGTGGACGAGAACGCCATCGACAACGGCATCGTAGTGATTCGGAATGGCCATATCACTGCTGTCGGCGGCCCCGACACCATGATCCCCTCCGGCGCCCAGGTGATCGACGTCAGCGACCTGCAGGTATTTCCTGGCTTGTTCGACGCGGTGACGCGCTTGGGGCTTACGGAGATCGGCGCGGTGGCGGTTACATCGGACTTTCGCGAGCTGGGCGAGAACAACCCGCAACTCCGGGGAGCGACGGCCGTGCATCCCGCCAGCGAGATTCTGCCAGTGAGCCGCTCGAACGGCCTCACCCATGCGGTTGCCGCCCCGCAGGGCCCGGGGATCGCCGGGCAGGGCTCGTTGATTCATCTGGACGGCTGGACGATTGAAGAGATGTTGATCGAGGGCGGCGTATACATGGCGGTGCAATGGCCAACCGTCCAGACACGTAGCTTCGACCGCGCCACCCGTACTCGCATCAACCGAACCTACCAGGAGGCGAAGGAGCTGTACGACGAGTCAATCGCCGATCTCGAGGCACTGCTCGCCGACGCGCGCCGATACGCCGAGGCCGACGTCGGCGACGACCCGACGCGACGCAGCCTGAAACTCGAGGCGCTCGCCTGGGTAACCGGCGGCGACATGCCGATGCTGGTCAACGTCGATACCGAACGCGGCATCGGCGACGCGGTTGATTTCGCTGAGCGCAACGATGTGCGGATCATCATCGCTGGTGGAAGCGAAGCCTGGAAAGTTGCAGAGATGCTTGCGGAGAAAGATGTGCCGGTGATTCTCGGTCCGACGCAAGCGCTGCCGACGAACGACGACGACCCTTATGATGCACCCTTCACCGCGCCGGCGAAGTTGCACTCGGCGGGGGTGAGGTTCGCTATCTCGACGTTCAACGCATCGGCTGCGCGAACGCTCCCGTACGAGGCCGCCCAAGCGGTCCCGTTCGGACTCTCGCATCACGATGCGCTACGCGCGATCACGGTTAATCCGGCCGAGATCCTCGGCGTCGACGACCAGCTGGGAACCATCGAGGTCGGCAAGCTCGCCAACCTGTTCATCAGCGATGGCGATCCGCTCGAGACCACCACACAGATCGAACACCTCGTGATCGCTGGGCTGCCCGTCGATCCCAGAGACAACAAGCACGACCGGCTATACGAACGCTATAGCGGAAGGCCGCGTCCCAGGGGAGATCAACAGTGAAAGCACCTGTCATCGGCCGAGGCGTTCCGCTCCTGCTCGCCTCCGTAGTCATTGTCTCGACGGCTTGCGCGCCAAGCTCGTCGGGCAGCTCCGACCTCGACGGCTCGCTGGCCGACGACGGGATCGAGTTTCGCGAGGCGTGGATCCCAATGCCTGACGGCGTACGGCTAGCCGCCGACCTCTGGGTTCCCGAGGACACCAACGCCGAAGCAACGTACCCGGTGCTGCTGGAGTACCTCCCCTATCGAAAGAACGAATCGCGATCGCGCAACTACTCGATGTACTCCTACTTCCTCGAGCACGGCTACGTCGTCGCACGGGTCGACATCCGCGGCAGCGGCAACAGCGAGGGCAAGCTGATCGAGTACGAGTACACCGATCAGGAGCAGGAGGACGGCGAGGTCGTCATCGACTGGCTCTCCAAGCAGCCGTTTTCCAACGGCAACGTCGGCATGTTCGGCATCTCTTGGGGCGGCTTCAACTCCATCCACATGGCAATGCGCAACCCGCCGGCGCTCAAGGCGATCATCGCCATCGAGGCCACCGACGATCTGTACGAAGACGACGTCCACTACATGGACGGCATCGCTTACATCGACGCCTACGAGGCCGGCCAGGATCTGGCCAACACCGTGCCGGCAGGGCCCGACTACATCATCGACGATGCGTACTTCGAGAACCGCTTCGACACCAGGCCGTGGATGCTGATCTACAAGTCGCAGCAGCTGGACGGGCCGTTCTGGGACCGCGCCTCACTCAACACACGATATGACTCGATCAAGATCCCCACGTTCGTGATCGGGGGCTGGTACGACGGGTATCGCGACAGCGTGCCGCGCATGCTTGAGCATATGGACGCGCCGGTGAAGGCGATGGTGGGACCCTGGGCCCACTCGCTGCCGCACAGTGGCTATCCGAAACCGCAGATGGAGTGGCGCCACGAGGCGGTGCGCTGGTACGACCAGTGGCTCAAGGGCGAGGACACCGGGATCATGGACGAGCCAGCGTTCGCGGTCTATGTACGCAACTGGTATCCACCAGACGTGTCGTTGGAGGAGATCCCCGGAGAATGGCGCTTCGAGGAGAGCTTCCCGCTCGAGCGCACCGAGTACCGCGACATGTTCCTTGGCGCGGACAACTCGCTCGGCGAGGGCGCCCCGCGCGCCGGCACGCACTCCCTCGAATACGACCCGACGGTCGGCATGGAGGGCGGCGGCCCGGTGATGTGGTGGGGTGACCTCACGCCTGACCAGCAACCGATGGACGACGCCAGCCTGGTCTACGACAGCGCGCCGCTCGACGAGGAAGTCGAGATCCTCGGATTTCCGCGAGCCTTCCTGAACGCCTCTGCCGATGCGCCGCTGGCGAGTTGGGTGGTGCGGCTGTCCGACATCGCTCCGGAAGGCTCGGTGACCCAGGTCGCCGGCGCCGGGTTCAACGGCGCGCATCGAGACTCCTCGCAAACCCCGGAGGCGCTCGAGCCCGGTCGCGAGTACGCGTTCGAGATCGAGCTCCACTTCACCTCGTGGGTCTTCCAGCCCGGGCACCGGATTCGCGTCGCCGTTACCAACTCCCAGTGGCCGATGTTCTGGCCGACGCCGTACGCGATGACCACTTCACTTCGTCTCGGCGGCGAGAGCGCTACACACATGGTTCTGCCGGTGATCCCGTACGAGGATCGCCCGGCGCCTGAGTTCCTGCCTCCGGCAGCGCGCGGACCGCGGCTGCCAGGCTACGGCCGCCTAGCCGCCGCCGAGGGCGAGCCGACGACATCCGGGTACGCGGAGGTCGAGGGCCTCGTCTACGACGAGGAGACCGGAAAGGCGACGCTGGTGGCGACGAACAGCGGCGGAACTCAGTATCCCTGGGCGCAGGCCCATACGTCGCAGAAGATCACCCACTCGACGAACAAGCACGATCCGGCCGACACTTCCGTGCGTACCAAGTACTCGAGGACGATCCTCGTCGACGATCGCGAGCTACTCTTCGAGGCGGTCCTCGATTTCCACACCGACCTCGAGAACTTCTACTACGTCTACACGCGCAGGCTCTTCGAGAACGGCGAGCTGCTGCGTGAGAAGACCTGGGACGAGACGATTCCGCGAGAATTTCACTGAGCTTCGACAAGCTGGCATTATCCGCGAGCCGGTGGCATTCTTTGGATTCTGCTGGTCGATCAGTTCCCGTCCAATTGAACGGACGGGTGAGATCGATTCAAAGGGCGAACGATGGCCGGACGCGCGGGCGTTGGAAACCCGCCCCGACAGGGATTGGACCCCAGCCGGCTGGAGGGTATCGGCCCCCCGGCTAGCAACTGTCGAGCTTATTGCCGTCTGTACTGAACGGGTTCGCGTCCGGCCCATCGCCATCAATTCCCATCGCCGCCATCGCGGAGCGTGACGTAGCCTTTCAAGACCGCCGAAACATAGTCGACGTGCGCCTCAGTGAAATCGGCGGGCAATTGGACGATCCCCTCGCCGATTCCCGGATATGCGACAACGATTGATGTAAGTCCCTCGGGTGTCGGTGGAACGAGCTTCTTTGAATCGCTCGCCCCTTTTCCCTCGTCGCTGTTGCTAGGAGGTTTGCGTGAGGTCTTCTTCGACTTCTTCCGCGTAACCTTGGGCTGGCCCGGTAGGCTCACTTTGATGTGCGGCGAGACCGTGATGGCGGACTCTTTCGCGAGTTTCAAACAGAACCCGATTGCCTTTGTGGCCGTATGGCCGTCGACCCCGCCGTTCTCCTTAAAAGCAGCCCGCACCATGTTGCCAGTGGCCGAACCAAGGTCAACGGACCCGAGAATCGGCGAGTAGGCCTCGTTGAAAACACGTGCGAGGCACTTTCTCCACTCGTTCTCGTCGTCGACGGCTTCGACGAGATCTTTCAGCCACCCTGTGACATGTCCGTTAAGCGTCTGTCAGGCGAAGAAACTCTAGCGCCCCGAGCAGTGCGCTCTGATTGGAGCCCGACATGCCACCGAGAACGGAACGGTCTATCTGGGCTGGAAGCCCCGTGTCAGTGGCCTTGAATCGACGCAGGAAGTTCGAGAACGTCCTGAAAGAAACGTAGGCTGGCTTCGGAACCGAGTGGTTGATCTTCTTGTGTACTATTTTTGTCTCTCGATTTGCGAATTCCTATATCTCCACAACGCCACTACCATTAGACATAGGTAACAATACGCAAAACACTATGGAACTTGTCCGCTGATTAAGACAAGAGTCAAACAAACGAAATAACCGTCAAACTACTATGGGTTAACGATTTGCGTTATTTTTCTCTCGGAGATCCAGCTTACTATCCGCGTCTTTTCTTTCTGTCTTTGAGGCGATGTGGGCCGCAATCGCGTTTTGCAGGGGGTGCACGCCGAGTCGCCGGGCAGGGAATTGCTGTCCTGCGCCCCGAACTCCCGGGGGAATTGTCTAACGCGGTGGCGCCGGCGCTGGCATCTCTTCCGCGCTGAAGCGCGGCAGTAGCTCGTCGCGCATAGCCAGCTCGTAGACCGTCGAGGCGATCACAACGGCCGCCGCCTTGACGTCGTCTTCGACGACTCGCTCGTAGGTATCGAGGTTGGTGTGCCACGTGTGGCTACCGTACTCGATCGGATCCTGGAAAAAACCTATGCCGGGCAGCCCAGCAGCATTGAACGACGTGGAGTCGGTGCCGCCGCGCCGTCGGCTGGCGGTATCGATCCCACCCGCCACTCCCAGCTCCGCGAGCGGCGCCAGGATCGCACGCAGGATGTCGCCGGTCTCCGGTGGGCCGAACACCGAGGCGCCGCGCGGCCGCCCGGTGCCAGAATCGATGTTCAAGTAGCCGCCGAACTTGTCGTAACCGGGCTTGGGCTCCTCGAAGGAACCGAAATGCTGCGCCACGTAGGCCTGTGAGCCCAGCAGCCCCTGTTCCTCGCCGCCCCACAAGGCCACTCGTATCGTGCGTCGCGGCTCGACGTCGAGCGCCGCTAGAATCCGCGCCGCTTCCAGCATGATGGAGCAGCCCGTAGCGTTGTCGGTAGCGCCCGTGGCCGAGTGCCACGAATCGAGGTGGCCGCCGAGCATCACCACTTCATCCGGCATCTCGGTTCCACGGATCTCGGCAACCGCGTTGTATGACGTCGCGCCCTCGGGATACCAGCGGTTGATGATCTGCACCTCGAGCTGCACCTCGTCGCCGTCGGCGACCAGGCGCACGATGCGGCCGTAGTCCTCGTTACGCATCACCAGAGTCGGCACTGCCTTGTCGGCGTCATAGGTGCGATTGCTGAAAGCGCGGATCTGGCCGTGCCGGCGACCTGCGTCGTTGATACGCACCGCGGCGCCGTTCTCGACCAGAAACTCGTCGATCCGTGCACTGACCTCGCGTGTCGACAAAGCGCCTTCGGGACGCTCAGGTGGCTCGCGACGCGGCAAGCCCCGCCGCTCCTCGGGCGGGATGGTGGGGTCCACCCTGCGCTGGACCTCGTCGTCGGCACGACGCTTGAGCGCCGGGTCGAACTCCACCCCGAGGGCCGCCGGAGCCCCAACCAGCACGATGCGCCCGCGAACCTGTTGAGCGTACCCGGCCAGGTGCTCATCGAGCTCCTCGGCGGTCGGCTGTTCCGCGGCGGCCGGCTCCATGTGAACCACGCTGGTCCGCACGGTGCCTTTGGTGCTCGGCGTCCACGCCAGCACCTCGGCCACGAGGGTGTCCTGGACCGGCGATACGAGGAACACGGAGTGCCGTTCCGTCGCCCACCCGGGGCGTCCGAAATCGAACGGTTCCAGGTGACCGTTGGTCAGTCCCCACGACACCATCTGCCGCACGGCCCACTCGCCGGCGAGACGTAGATTCGGCGACCCGGTCAGCCGCGGACCGTACCGATCGGTGAGGAAATGCAGCGTACGCATGATCTCCGAGCGGTCCATTCCCTCGGCCAGGATCCGCGCCTGCATCGCATCGTCGGCAGCGATTGAAACAGCGCTGGAAAGGGGCGACAGGCTGACGACGACCACGATAGCGGCGACAACGGCGGTTGGTTTACGCATGGGCCTCATGATTCAGGGGACCGAAACAGGCTCATCGCACTGTACCCGCCCCGGTTCGTGGACGACAGCGCTGGGCCGCTCGCACCGGTGTCGCTGTCGGCGCCACCGCTATCACAACGGCATGCGGACGTGTGGGCGAGCAACTGAAAGGGTACTGTCAAGTTAACTCGAAATCGGCAAGAAACGCGTGACCCGTACGACAGGACACCCCTGGTATTCGGGCCTTTGCGGTCTGGGCGAGGCGCCTAAGCGGGCAATAATCAGCTTAACTTGACAGTACCTCCTCTCGACCTCGTCGAGGCTGGCCACCTGAGTACCATCCGTACTGTGCTCCGAAGGACGAGACCAAAAACCCGGCGTGGCTCGGCGCCAAGTTCGGTCTCATTCGTGCCGCAGCGCCCTGATCGGGGCAACGCCTGCCGCTCGCCTTGCCGGCAGGTAGATGGCAACCAGCGACGCGGCCGCCAGGATCGCGGGGGCCACGAGAAAGGCCAGCGGGTCGAGGGCGCTCACCTCGTACAGCATGCTGCTCAGGAGTCGAGCCACGCCGGCGGCCAGAACGATTCCGAGCACTAGGCCCGCGGCTGTCAGGATCAAGCCCTCGCGCACGATCAGCCACAGGGTGTCTCCTGATGTTGCGCCGAGCGCCTTGCGGATGCCGATCTCGCGCGTTCGTTGCGCCACCGTGTAGGCCTTGACCCCGTAGACACCGACGACGGCCAGGAACAGGGCGAGGACGCCGAAGGTGCTGAAGATGCTGGCCCCGAGTCGGACCAGCCACAGGCTGGCGCTCTCACGAATGTGTCCCTTCAGCGTCTTGAGGTTCATGATCGGTAGCTGATCGTCGACGGCCCGGATCTCGCGTCGCACCGCCTGCAGCATCAGGGCAAGCGATTCGGCGTCCGTTGCCGACGTGCGCAGGTGGATGTTCATGCCTGCCTGGAAGTCCTGGCCGAACGGGACATAGACGTGTGGCCTGGGCTCGGCGGGAAAGAGATCATCGCGCATTGTCGCCACCACCCCGACCACCTCCAAGTCGTCGCCGCGGGCACTGCGCTCGCGGCCGAAGCCGATCTGACGACCGATGGGATTCTCGTCAGGCCACAGCCGCGCCGCCAGCAGCTCATCGACGACGGCCACCTTCGGCCCACTATCGGACTCGGTCTCCTTGCGCGTGAAGCTGCGCCCGCGTGTGACCGGCACGCCGAGCGCATCGAAATAGTCAGCGCCAATGATGTTCGAGGTTGCCCCGACCGTCTCGATCTCGTCGATACCGTCGCTATCAGACCCCGGCAGATCCTCGGCCCGTCGCACGCGTTGGCCCGAGGAGACCGTGCCGAAGGGCACCGTTGCCGCCACACTCGCCGACTCGATCCCCGGAATGCTGGTGAAGCGCTCGTGGAGGGCTCGGTACAGTTCCTTGCTGCGCGCATCGTCATAGCCCACGAGGCTGGGATCGACCTCGACGAGAATCCCGTTGTCGCGGCTGAACCCCGGATCGACCGCCGCTGCTTCGAGGGAGCCACGGATGAACAAGCCGGCGGAGGTCAGCAGAACCATCGACAGCGCCAGCTGGGTGACTACCAGCAGGTTGCGCGGCGCAAATAGGCCCCGCCGCTTGCCGTTGCCAGTCGCCTCCCCGGTTTGCTTCTTGAGGTCCTGCATGACGTCCGGTCGCGACTGTTTCCAGGCCGGGCCGAACCCGAACAGCAGGGTGCCGAGCATGCAGAAGGCGGCCGTCGCCAGCAGGATGCGCGCGTCGGGAGCCGAGCGCAGGACGAGGTCCATCGCCAGGCCGTTCATCACCATGAGCTGGTTGATCGAGGTGCCGAGCAGGCTGTTGACCCAGTACGCCACCACGAGGCCGGCAGTCCCGCCGAGAGCCGACAGAACCAGCCCCTCGGTCAGCAGTTGACGCATGATCCGCCCACGCCCGCCGCCGATCGCGGCGCGGATGGCGAACTCCCTGCGCCGCGCCGCGCCACGGGCGAGCAGCATGTTGGCCAGGTTGACGCAGGCGATGAGCAGGACGATGCCGGTCATTGCCAGCAGCACGACCGCCAGGAGCGTTAGCTGGACCTCGTCAGGCGGTGAGGTGCTGATCGAGAGCCGGGCGAGCGGCCCGACGACTATCGTCTGGTCCTCATTGATCGCCGGGAATGTCTCTTCCATATGCGCCGCAAGCGTGCCCAGCTGCGCGTCGGCTTCCTCGATCGTCAGGCCCGGCTGCAGGCGCCCGACCAGGAACAGCCGGTGATTGTCGCGGTCGCCGAGCAAGCGATCACTCTCGGTGAACATGTCGCTCGTTAGCAAGTGGTGCATGCCGAAAGGCAGGTAGAGCCCCGGCGACATGATCGCAATGCGCCCGGTGAAGTAGCGCGGGGCGATGCCGACGATGGTGAGCGCCTGACCGTTCACCGTCGGCGTCTTGCCTACCAGTTCCGGATCCGAGCCGGCCTTGATCCAATACTGGTAGCTCACGACGACCACGGGAGTGCCACTGCCGGGCACCTCTTCGGCCGGAGCGAAAAAACGGCCGCGAAAGGCGTTCACGCCGAAGGTCTTGAAGTAGTCGTGGGAGGCGAACTGGGCGAAGACACGGCGCGTCACGTCGCCATCGGCCAAGCCGACCAGCGTCATATCCTGGGCCATGACGCTCGTGAACGTGGTGTTGAGCTCGCGGATGTCCTCGAAGTTCGGATACGAAAACGGCCGATAGGAGTTGGGCCGCGTCGTGTGCTTGCTGTAAAGCGCCACGAGCTCGTTCGCGTTGTCCGCGTGGATCGGCCGCAGCAGCAGCGAGTTGGTCAGCATGAAGGTGGCCGCGTTGGCGCCGATTCCGAGCGCGAGCACCAGCACCGCGATGGTCGTGAATCCCGGGTTCTTCGTCAGCATGCGGGTCGCGTAGCGAAAATCCTGCCAGAGACTATCCATCGGCTTTCTCCTGGATCGGGAGTGAGAGCTCTCCGTCTCTTGGACCCGATTCTGGCCGTAGGAAGCGCAAGAACCGCGGCAATAGCGTTCGCAGAGCCACGTACATCAGCAGCGCTAGCAGCAGCGTGACAGGGATGAACCACCAGCCCAGCAGCTCGATGTCGCGCGGACCCGGCTCGATATACGAGAAGTTCAGATGAAACTCGTCGGCAAAGGTCCACAGCCCGATGTTGTCTGGAAACAGCGGTTTGAGCGCCGCCAGCACGACGAACGTGACGCTCAACCCCGCGAGGACCGCGAAGCTCAGAAAGCCGAAGAAGGCCACCACGCCGCGGCCCACCAGGGACGCCGCCTTGCGGAGCATCAACAGCACCGAGCCGCTGGCCAATGCCAGGTTGATCTCGTAGTTGTCGCGGAAGCGGCGCGCGTACTCGGCAGGTCTCCCCAACTGCGCGGCAACCCGGTCGAACGTCGCAATGTCGTCCGACGGTCGGAGTCGCTCCAGAAAATGACTGCGTGTCTCGGCGAGGATTTCCACGCGATCCGAGGCAGGTAGGGGCATGAGCTCCGTCTCGAGCGCGGAAAGGTACGAATCGAGTTTCTTTTTGTAGCTGACAGGTTGTTCGTTCATCGGTCGTTCATGTCCCTGAGAAGTTCGTCCATTCCCGAGGCGAACGCGCGCCATTCACGCCGCATCTCCCGCAGGAGCGACCGGCCGTCCTCGGTCAGCTCGTAGTACTTGCGGGGATGGCTGGCTTCGCCCTCGATCCATTGCGAGCTCACCAATCCACCCTTCTGCAACCGATTCAGCAACGGGTAGATGGTGCCGTCGGAGATCTCCAGGCCGGCTTTCGCTGCAACCGCTTCGAGGATCCCCAAGCCGTACAGTGGCTTCCGCGAGAGCGCAGCGAGCACCGCGAGCTCGGCGGCACCTTTGCGGAGCTGCGACCTCCAGTTCGATAGTTTCACTGGTGCGCGACCTCCCTCGGTACCGCGTTGAGACGGACCGTCGAACGCTCCCGACTGAATCTGCAAGACATCACGTCGAACCTCCCACCTCCGACCCGCCGGACCCGAGGTTTAGCAGGGTAGTATTGCCATGCATGATGACTTGTATAACAAGATATCTAAGTTCGCAAGTCAACCCTTCGCGCGGTACTGTCAAGTTAACTCGATTATGGGCAGATGAGGCCTCTTGGCCGGACGTGAAACGCCCGCAGCACAAGGGACTTGGGGTTGATCGATCAGGCGTTTCTGGCCGTTTCGAGTTAAACTTGACAGTATCCAACGCAGCCCACGGCGTCAGTACGATGTTGCCTTTCACCTGGCCCTCGGCCAGGAGGGTGTGAGCAGCGCCCGCCTGGCTCAGGGGCAGGACGGTATCCAGCAGCGGCTTGATCTTGCCGGCCTTCACCTGCTCGAGGCCCCATTCGAGATCCTCGATATCACTGGCCATCACGCCGCGGAGCTGCTTCTGGGCAAAGAAGAGGCTGCGCACGTCGAAGGTCGCCTCCGGGCCTGCCGCGAAACCGAAGACCACGACCACGCCGAGCGGCTTGACCGCCTCGATGCTCTTCGGCAGCACATCGCCCCCGAGGTTGTCGATCACGACGTCGGCGCCAGGGCCACCACTCCACTCCTGAACCTTGGCCACGAAGTCCTCCTCGCGCGTGTTGATCACAAGGTCCGCCCCGATGCTCTTTGCGAACTCGGCCTTCTCGGCGCTCCGAACCGTGGTGGCGACCTCGGCCCCCAGAGTCTTGGCGACCTGGATCTACATCGAACCCGTTCCCGACGCACCGCTGTGCACCAGCACCTTGTCGCCGGCCTTCACTTCACCGACACCCCTTACGGCGCGGACGCCGGTCGACAGCACCATCGGCAGCGTAGCGGCTTCCTCAGGTGACAGGCCCGTGGTGTCCTTGACCACGAAGCGAGCCGGCACAGAGATGTACTGGGCATAGGTGCCCGGTCGGTGCAGGCCCGGCAGGTTGAAGCTGGCCGTTGCAGCACCAGGACGGGTCTCGTAGTCGACTGGAGCCGTTGGGAATCCCGGCTGCGGGATGACCCGCTCACCGACGGCGAAGCCGGTCACGCCTTCCCCTACGGCCGCTACTTCGCCTGCAGCGTCGGCGCCGAGGATATGCGGCCACCCCAGCTCGGGCACGATCGAGCCCTCGCGGATGTAATGTTCCAGGCGGTTCAGCCCGGTGGCCAGGATCTTGA
Source organism: Acidobacteriota bacterium (assembly GCA_965205505.1). Taxonomy (GTDB): domain Bacteria; phylum Acidobacteriota; class UBA890; order UBA890; family WLXD01; genus DASCOT01. The sequence goes on along the minus strand of CBDBHB010000006.1, from coordinate 168,995 downwards.
TCAGCACCTCGCCCGCTTGTGGCTCGGGTGTAGGCACTTCCTCAACTCTGAGGACATCGAAATCGCCGAATTCGCGAATCACTGCTGCTCTCATTTCCGTTTTCCTCCTTGTCCGAATCCCCGGACAACTGGTTTCCGATCACGCTCTAGTGCATTCGATCGGTTGGTCATGGATTCTCTGCGTCTGCTTGTCTCCTTACGCGGCGGCTTGCCGGCCCACATAGCGGTCCTCGTACCGGCGCACCGTCGCTTCTCGGTCGGGCAGCGTCTCGAGCAGCGCCGGGATACGAGCGGTGCGGTCGAGCCACTCCCGCAGCTGCGGCCGTTCATCCACCAACTCGGGCAGGCCGGTGAATGACCGCAGCCAGACCATGCGGGCCCAGTGCGTGGCAACGTGGAACGCGAGCAGGCTTTCCACCTCATGGTCCATCTGCTCGATCGTCCGGGCGAGCTCGTCCAGCTCCCTTCCGACCTCTTCGCGCCGCTCCACATCGAGCCACGCCGGGTCGCGCAGCGACGCGTAGAAGGCCTTCAGGATCTTGGCGTCCCACTGCTTTATGGCCAGCCGCTGACGGGCGCGGAGACGCGGGTCGGCCGCGAACGCGCAGTCCCAGTCGTGAAGGTCGGCGAGGTACTCGTTGATGATCTGCGACTCGTACAAGGTGAAGTCGCCATCAACCAGCAGCGGTACCCGGCCGGTAGGCGTGATCTTCAGGAAGTCCGGGTCGCGGTCGTCCAGGTCGATCTTTCGTGGAGCTTGAACGGCACCCCGAGATAGGTCAGCAAGGCGCGTGTCCGGTGCGCGAACGGGCAGCCGTGAGCGCTGTAGATCTCGAGCATCGAGGATCCACCAATAGAGTGGTCGAGCAACGGTTCATTCGGAGATGTGTACGACATCGGCTCCTCTTGGAGACCGCTACCTACTAGTAGGTGACGAGGTTGAACAAAAAAACTCGCGGACACCTCCGTGCCGCGCGGCGGAGACTTGTCCTTGACCTGTCGAACAATCGCTCCTTGCCGCGCGCGTGTACCCTTCGACCCGCTCCCATGGATCGATTCACGGTGCTTGCCTCCTTCAGGCGTGAAGATGGAAGACCTTGTTCATGATCTTCCAGTGCCCGTCGACTCGCAGCAGTGTGAAGAGGTCGGTGTATCGGTGACCGCCTAGGTTGCCGAGCTCGAGCCGCATGGTGGCGACCGTGTCAGCCAGATCGATGCTCGCGATCCGTGCCTGCAGATCGGGCGATGGGTCGTTCTGGTCAACCCATGTAAAGAGCTGCTCGATGGGACCGCCGAACAGCTCGTCACCGGCATAGCCGAAGATCGTCGCCTCCTGGTGGAAGGCTGGTCTCATGTCGTCACCTCTGCCGGACTTGGCGCCATCGATGTAGGGCTGAACGGCCTCGGCGATGGCGTCGTGCTCACTGACTCTTGCAGGTGCGGTGCTCATGCTGCCCTCTCGGTGCGCGCCGCAGGCGCGTAGTTGGGATAGTCCGTGTAGCCGACGGGTGTCGGCTCGCCGGAGTACCAGGTTGCGGGATCAGGGACGGGAGCGAGCGGCCAGCCGTTGCGGAAGCGCTCCACTAGGTCGGGGTTGGCGAGGAACGGGCGGCCGATGGAGATCAGATCCGCAGCGCCACGGACGACGGCCACCTCGGCACTCTCGGCGTCGTAGCCGCAGTTCCCCATCAGCGGACCGCGGAACACGGAACACGGAACGGAACTCATCGAGTGTCATCGGCTCCCCATGCTGGTGGGAGCCGAAGTCGAGGCCGTCCATGACGTGGAGATACGCCAGACTGTACTCGTCCAGCTGCTTTGCGACGTAGGTGAACGTGTCGCGGAAGTCGGGGGAGCCCATGTCGTTGACCACACCGTTTGGCGAGATCCGCACCCCTATGCGCGCTGCAGGGAGTACACCCGATACACCCTGGACGATCTCGCGCAGCAGGCGGAAGCGGTTCTCGATGCTGCCACCGTAGTCGTCGCTACGCCTATTGGTCCTGGATTGCAGGAACTGATCGAGCAGGTAGCCGTTGGCCGCATGGATCTCCACCCCGTCGAAGCCTGCGCTGCGAGCACGCTTGGCAGCAGCGACATAGTCGGCGACGATTCCCGGGAGCTCGCTCGTCTCCAGAGCGCGGGGCGTTTGGTGCGGTTTCTTGCCGAGCGGCGTGCGGACCCCCTCGCCCGTGATCGGAATGGCCGAGGGGGCGACAGGGAGTTCGCCGCTCAGGAAGTCGCTGTGAGAGGCACGCCCTGTGTGCCACAACTGGACGAAGATCCGGCTGCCCTCCTCGTGGACCGCAGTGACTACCTGTCTCCAGGCATCGCCCTGCTCGTCGGTGTAGATGCCCGGGCTGCCGATCCAGCCATTGGCCTGCGAAGAAATGGTGGTGGCCTCGGTGATGAGGAGGCCGGCTCCGGCTCGCTGCGCGTAGTACTCGGCCATGAGGGCGTTCGCCAGACGTGAGTCACCGGCGCGGGCCCGTGTAAGGGGAGCGAGAACGACGCGGTTGTCGATGTGGAGGTCACGCATCTCGAACGGGCTGAGAAGTGCTTGTGGAGTGGGGGTCATGGGTGGCTCCTTTCGGCCTTGGCCTTTCGGGTGGGCGGGCGGCAAATCAGTCGGGGTGCCGCCATGGGTTTCTGTAGTTGACGAGATTTCATGAGCTATCTACTAGTAGGTAGATCCAGCGAACAAAAAAACTCGCGGTCACCTTCATGCCGCGGGGCGGAGGTTGTTCTTCACCTGTCGAACAATCGCTTCCAGCTCCTCTCGACCATGAGCGCGCCCGTACTGCAGTGCCCCCTGCATGGTGGAGAAGATCATCATCGCCTGGGTTTCGGGAGTCCCTGAAAACTGCATCAAACCCCTGCGCCTGCCTTCCTCTAACACCTGCGCGATCCAGTCGATCACGTACTGGATCAGCTCGCACCAGTGTGCGCGCATGCTCTCTGGGATGACGTTGTAGTCTGACTGCACCGCGCCAGCGGCGCAGATACGGTCGCCGGAGCCAAAGGCACCGAAGACGACGCGTTCGTATGCCTCGAAACGCTCCCACGGGTCGTCGTGCTCGTCGGCCTCCCCGAGCGTCTGACGTACTAGCTGGAAGTAGCGCTCCGACAGCGCCACACCGAGTGCCTCCTTGCTCCGGAAGTGGTGGTGGATGCTGGCCTTGGTAATACCCAGACGCTCAGACAGATCCGCGTAGCTGAACGAGGCGTAGCCGCGTTTTTGCAGCAGCTCTAGTCCAACTTCGATGATCTGTTCCTTGCGGTCCATTGCCGGCTCCGTGGGCTCGTCTCAATCCGCGATCGAGGAGTAGATCACCTACTAGTAGGTTGGTTTGTCAAACCCAGCGGTCGGGTACTGTCAAGTTAACTCGAAATCGGCGAGAAACGCCTGACCCGTAAGACAGAAAACGCCTGATAATCGAGCGTTTGCGGTCTGGGCGAGGCGCCCAAGCGGGCAAGAATCAGCTTAACTTGACAATGTTGCTAGCGCGATGGGGGGGTGTGCGTGAGAACAGCATCGCCAAACCCACCGCTCGCCAACCTACGCCTGAGACGCGCCAGCAACCCCGCCGATCTAGCACCAAGCGGTGACGCTGTACTCACGCACACCCCCACCCATCGCGCTCACCTCCGCCGGATCACCTGCCCCGGCAACGGCACGCTGATGGTCGGCAACAAGGCCGACGTTGTGGTGTTCGACCCGCAGACGATCCGCGATCTGGCCACATTCGAGGCGCCGCACCAGCTTGCCGAGGGCGTTGCCCACTTGCTGGTAAACGGCGAGATCGTGCTGGAGAACGGAGAGCACACGGGTGCCGCGGTCCGCCAAACCCAGCTGTGCGGCCGGCAGTCCGGTCATCTTGTGGATCGCTTCGGTTAGGGTCAGCACGCCGCGCTCGCGCACGTAGCGCGCCAGCACCCGTGGGAAGGTGCCGTAGGAGCGGGGGTGCGGGTGCGATTGTGCCAGCTCGCCGACCGGCGCCAGCGCCGATCCGTCGCTGCCGATGCTGGTCCACGGCAACGTTAGCGCGTGCTCCAGGTCTTCCTCTCGAATGCCGAAGAAGATAGCGCCGGCCCTGGCGCCCGAGCGCTCCACCAGCTCCAGAATCGTGTCGGCGGGATCCGCGCCCATCTGCACGGCGATCTCGGCAATCGTCATCCCCTGGTAGGAGCGGTGCCCTTCGTAGGGTGTGCGGGAAAGCAGTACGGTCTCGGGTGTCCCCCCGGAATTCCCTTGGCCAGGTGGTCGGCGACCTCCTGGAGGATGCGGGCACGAAGGGTCGAATCACGAAGACGCGCCGTGAGCGCCGCGGCTCCGCCCTCGCGAGCCCAATCGGGAATCCTGAGGTTGAGCGTCGAGGAGCTCGCGACGTACGGATAGACGTCGGCGTAGACCTCTAGTCCCTCGTCGCGCGCCGCCTCGACGACCTGCACGGCGGCTGGAAACGGTGAGCGCTCGTGGTGTTGCTTGCTGCGGGTACCCGAGTACTTGAAGTGCAGAATGTGCACCGGCAGACCGGCCTCCCGTCCGATGCGCACCGCTTCCTCGACCCCGGCCACCAGCTCATCGGCCTCGTCGCGCAGGTGGCTCGTATAGAAGCCCCCGTGCGCCGCGGCGACCTTGGCGAGCTCGATTAACTCGTCAGTCGACGCGTACCGATTCGGGATGTAGATCAGGCCGCTCGATAGCCCGAAGGCGCCATCGCGCATGGCCCGCTCGACGTGCCCCTTCATCTCCTCGAGTTGCTCGGGCGTGGCCGGCACGTCGTCGAGCCCGACCACCCCTGCCCGTAGCTTTCCCGAGCCCACCGTCGACAGCACGTTGACGCTAATGTCCCGCTGCTCGAGCAGGGTGAAGTACTCCGCGAAAGTCGTCCATGCTTCGCCGGCGGATCCGTCGGCGAGTCCAGGCTCGCCCGACGTGCCCAGCACCGCGGTGGCAGCCTGGGGGAATACGGGCGCGGGGGAGCCAGATTCGCCGAGGAGCTCCGTCGTGACCCCCTGCTTGACCTTCGACAGCGCGCGTCCATCCACCAGCAGCGTCCGATCGGAGTGCGAGTGCATGTCGATGAACCCGGGCGCCACGGCCAGGCCGGTCGCGTCGATCTCCGAGTCACCGGACGCACCCGACAAGTCTCCGATGGCTGCCACCAGCTCGCCCCGGATTCCGATGTCTGCCCGTTGCGACAGGCCACCCGTGCCGTCGAACACGGCCCCGCCGCGGATGAGAACATCGAAGTGTGGGTTGGCCTCGGCACATGCGAAGAGCGTGACCAGGGCGGGCAGCGTCAGAACCGCGCCCCCGAGGTGACGAGCTCTGCTTCCGGCTGCATCCGCTTCTTGTTTCATGGTTGACGATTCCGGTCGAGAGTTGTCCGTGGCAGGGCGTCGGGCGACTCGATTCTCTCGCACTCCGGCCGTACGCTAAACCGAACGGAGGGTTCTAAGCCATGCGGATACATCACCGGACACATCTGATCACCATGATCACCCTGTTGTGCAGCGCCCTGGTCGCCGTCGCGGCATGCACACCGGCCGACGAGGTCCCAGGCCCCGGGTCAGGGCAAGTCGTGGAGGCGACGATCGAGCGGATTCACGCGGCGATGCAGGCGGGGGAGCTAACCTCACGGCAGCTGGTCGAGGCCTATCTGGCGCGGATCGACGCCTACGACAAGCAGGGACCGGCGCTCAACGCCATCGTTACGCTGAACCCCGAGGCGCTGGAGCGCGCCGACGAGCTCGACGCCGCGCTCGCATCCGAGGGACTCGTCGGACCGCTTCACGGCATCCCGATGATCGTCAAGGACAACTACGATACCGCAGACATGCAAACAAGCGCCGGGTCAGCAGCGCTCGCGGGCTCCTTACCTCCGGACGACGCCTTCCAGGTGCAGCGAATACGCCAGGCCGGCGCCATCGTCCTGGCCAAGTCCCATATGGCAGAGTGGGCCTTCTCTCCGTACCAGACCGTGGGCAGCATCATCCCCGGCTACACGCGCAACCCCTACGCGCTGAATCGTGTCCCTGCCGGGAGCAGCGGCGGCACCGCGGCGGCGGTGGCGGCGAGCTTCGGCGTGGTGGGGCTCGGAACCGATACCGGCAACTCGATTCGTGGACCCTCGTCGCACAACCTGCTGGCGGGGATCCGCTCGACCATGGGCCTGACCAGCCGCGATGGCATCGTGCCACTGGATCTCGACCATGACATCGGTGGGCCGCTCGCCCGCAGTCTAGCCGACGCGGTGGCCGTGTTCGACGTCATCGCCGGGTACGACCCGGCCGACGAGGTGACTGCCGGAAGTCGGGACAATCGCACCGATGGCACGCCCAGACGGACCGCAAGCTACCTTGACTACTTGCGGGATGGTGCGCTTGCAGGAGCGCGGCTCGGCGTTGTGAGGCAGCTGTCGGAAACCGACACCACCGACGCCGAGATTCAGGAGGTGTTCGAGCGTGCGCTCGAGGACATGCGCGGCCTCGGAGCCGAGACGGTCGACGTGGAGATCGTCGAGCTCGACACCATTCCCCGTGGTGAGCGCTGGTGTGACCGATTCCGCTACGACCTCGAGGCCTACCTCGCGTCGCTCGGCGAGGCTGCACCGTACGCCACGTTGGCCGAGATCATCGAGTCGCAGAAGTTCCACGGGTCGGTGAGAAACGGCCTGGAGGAATCGCTGAACGCGCCGCGCAATCCCGATGATGATGAGGCTTGCCACACGGCGCGGGCCAATGGGAGGCGGCTCGCCGACGGCGTGCGTCGGGTGATGGAGGCAGACGGTCTCGACGCGCTGGTGTACCCGACCTGGAGCAACCCGCCGAGGCTCATTGGCGATCTGCAGAGCCCGGGCGGCGACAACAGCCAGGATCTGTCACCGCACACCGGCTTCCCCGCCATCACCGTGCCCATGGGCTTCACGCGTCGCCAACCCGACACATCCGACTCGCGACCCTACGGAGGGCCCGGCCTGCCGGCCGGCATCACTTTCCTGTCGACGGCGTGGAACGAAGCACGACTCATCGAGCTCGCCTACTCGTACGAGCAGGCCACACTGCACCGGCAGCCGCCCTGGACGACCCCGCCGCTCCGCCGGTGACCGCGAGTTGCCAGGTCGTTGGCGTCGCCGTCAGAACCATCCCCTGGCGCGAAAGAACAGCAGCAGGCCGAGGCCGGTCATCGCCATGACGCCGAGCGCCATGAAATAGCCCAGCGGCCAGGCGAGCTCCGGCATGTTCTGGAAGTTCATGCCGTAGATACCGGCAATCAGTGTCATCGGCATGATGATCGACGCGAAGAGGGTCAGGACCTTCATCGTCTCGTTGAGCTTCTGTCCCTGCAGCGAGCGATAGGAGTCGAGCGAGCTGTTGATCATCTCGCGCAGGCCCTCGATGGAGGTCACCAGCACCTGCGCATGGTGGTACACCTGCACCAGGGAGCCACGGCCCGCCTCGGTAATCACCGGAATCTTGCGCGCGGAGACGTGCATCAACAGATCGCGCACCGCACTGACGACGCGCTTGTAGCGGAGCGTGCGGCGTTTGAGCCGCAGAATGTCCTCGTTGATCGTCTCAGTCGATTCCTCGAAGATACGATTGTCGATCGCCTCCGACTCGTTCTCCAGCGGCTGCAGCATGCCGACGTAGTCCTGCACTACCTGGTCGAACACGAGAAACAACAGGAATCCGATCGACTGCGCGAAGCGCACGTTACGGTCGTAAATGCGATTGACCTTGGCGAGACACCGAACCGGCTCGGGCGAGTAGCTCACGAAGAAACGCTCGCTCAGGAAGAAGCTCAGCTTAGCGACTGGTCGCGAAGCGGGGGTCTCGCCAGGCGATAGTGCCGGCCTCGACTGCGCGTTTGTCCCCAGCGTCGCATCCGGGTCATCGATGGCCCCGCTCCCGGGGTTCCAGTACTCGAGCACCAGCGCAATCGAGTCGGCGTCCTCGGTTATCTGCCGCGACGAATCCGGATTCTGCCATCGGCGGAGCACTCGATCCGGCATCGCGAAGGGCTTGGCGATGGCAACCAGCTCATCCTCCGAGGAGCCGTTGAGGTCGGCCCAGTAGGCGAGGTTATCGCGGGGGCCATTGCGCAAGAACTCCTTCAGCGACAGCTCGCGCGACTGCTGGATCTGTAGGTCGAACTCGACGATCTTGCTCATGGCCTCCGAGATGCTAACTCGATCTCGATGCGCTTGTTGATGCGACCCTTGTTCCTGTGCCCGGCAATCCGTATGCGACCCACCTCTCGGGTGTTGCCCACGTGGGTACCGCCATCGGACTGCAAGTCGAGCCCGACGATCTCCACGATGCGAACCTCCGTTAGGCTCTCGGGCAGCAGATTCACCTTGGTGCGAATCAAATCGGGGATTTAGAAGGCCTCGGCACGAGGCAGAATCGCCACCCTGATATCGCGCGCCGCATCAACCTCCACGTTGAGCTTTTCTTCGATCTCGCAAGCCAGCTCCGCGCTCAATGCCTCGAACTCGAAGTCCAGGCGTCCGTGTAACGGACGCATGCCGCCGCCGGTGACCTGGGCGCCGTAGTCTCGCCACACCACACCACACCACACAGAATATGCAGCGCGGTGTGGGTTCGCATGAGCGCGTGCCGCCGGCTCCAGTCGATCACGCCTTCCACCATTTCGCCCACCGGTGGCATCGGACCGCCCAGGGTGTGCACGATGCCCGCGCCGGCGCGGCGAACTTTCGTCACCTCGACTGCGTGACCGCCGAACTGTAGCGAGCCGAGGTCGCACGGCTGCCCGCCTCCCCCGGCGTAGAATGCCGTGCGGTTCAGAACCACGGCGCGGTGCTCCGCATCGATGCTCTGCACGACGGCGTCGAACTGACGCACGTAGGCGTCGAGTTGGAACAACTGCTCGGTCATCGGCATTCCATCGGCGTCTTCGATACAAAAGAACGCGTCGGCAGGCCGGATCGGAGAGCTCCGGGCATCGGCGCACCGAGCGGTTCAGGAACAGGGTACTGCCGGGGCCGGCACAAGGGCAGAAACCTCGCTGCATACCCTGGGTCAGGCGTTGAACAACCGCCGATCCGCCCAGCGGAGCCGCGCCAGAATCGCCGCCAAGCCAATGATGATCAACGCGCCGACCGGCGAGCCGATGCCCGTGCTCGCGTGTGTGTAGGCGGCCCCCATCATCACCACCGCGATAACCATGGCGCCATACGACGCCAACCGCGGCACGAAGACGAGTACGCCGCCGAGTGTCTCGAGGCCGCCGATGACGATCACGAACCAACTGGCATACCCCCAGTTCGCGAAGGCTCGGGCGTTTCTCCCGAAATCGAAGAACTTGCCGCTGCCAGCAAGCACGTGGTCCTCGGAGCGCTTCGTGCCGGACCGCTGAGCGGGCAAGTCATCCGCGCGCGCCTGGCTGAGTTCGGCGCCAAGAAAACCGGCCCGGGTTTCTACCAGCTGATGTCTCGGCTCGAGGAGGCCGGCCACGTAAGAGGCTGGTACTCGCAGGAGATCGTCAGCGGCCAGATCATCCGCGAGCGTAACTACGAGCTGCTGGCCAGCGGTGTGTCGACTTGGAACCGAAACCGCGAGTTCCATCTGAAGGTCATCGATCGCTTCGGCGACTCCGGCGAGGCTGCTCGTGCCTGAGCCAGCGGCGCCGCTCTGGCAACGCATCGGTACATTGCTACCGAAAGACATCCGCGAACGGGTGTTCGAGCCGGCGTGCTACGAACGCCTTCGCCACGATCTCGAGCACGGCGACAACCGTGTTCCGATCGGCGTCTACGCGCTCGCGGCGCTGGTCGAGGTTGTCGGCCTCAACTTTCCGCGAGTGCTGTTCGACGGATGGCGTCTGAGCCGTGTCGGGAAGCTACTGGCGGGGTCCATTGTGACCAGCGCCGCGGTAGCTTGGGTGATCGTGCTGATCCGGTACAGTTACCCATCGGGATGACCGCCGGAACGTAACCGCCCGAATTCTGTAGCACCGAGTCGATCCAATGCCGATAATGCCCCACAGGGGAACTCTCCACGCCTCCGCCGGCGCTGTCGCCGCAATCGCTTGCTGGACCGCTGCAGTCGTTTCCGGAACTACCTCCGGTCAAGCGGCCTTGATGGACCCGCCGACGGGCTTCGCGCCGCAGCACGTCGAGGCACAGCTGGCCTGCGAGGCTCGGCTGATGGCGCTTCCACGCCCGGCGCAGTTCCGCCGGCACCTGGAGACTATTACCCGGGTACCACATCCGGCGGGGTCCGCAGCCCAACGCGACGTCGAGGATTACCTGGCGCAGGTGATGGAAGACGCCGGGCTCGAGGTCGAGCGCTACCCCTACGACGTCTACCTGCCACAACTCACCGACGACGTGAACGCCGAGATCGTCACTCCCGAGCCCGTGCCGTTGTCGAATCAGGAGCCCGCGCTGCCCGAGGATCGCTTCTCGGGCCATCCGGATCTGCTAAATGGCTGGAACGCCTATTCGGGCTCGGGCGACGTCACCGCGCAGGTCGTATACGCCAACTTCGGCCGCAAGGAGGACTTCGACCACCTCGGCGAAATGAGCATATCGATCACCGGCAAGGTAGTGATCGCGCGATACGGCGGTAACTACCGCGGCTACAAGGTGAAGTTCGCACAGGAGCACGGCGCCGCCGGCGTGATCATGTTCAACGATCCTGGCGAGGTGATCGGGATCGACGAGTACCCGCAGGGACCGAACATGAGCGCCGGCACGATCCAGCGCGGCTCAGTGCTGACACTCGGCTACGAAGGCGACCCGTTAACACCGTTCGAGCCCGCCTACCCGATCGACTCCGGCATCGAGGTCAACCGACTCGATCCGTCCGAGGTGGCCCTCCACACGATCCCGGTGCTACCCCTCGGCTACGGTGCGGCATTGCAGATCCTCGAACGGATGACCGGAGAGGTAGCTCCGGAGGAGTGGCACGGCGGCTTGGACGTGCCGTATCGCCTCACCGGCGGCAATGATTTGACGGTCCGTGTGCGGGTGAACCAGCCGAAGGCGCTGACCCGCGCGGTGAACGTTGTTGGAACGGTTCGCGGCGCAGAGCTGCCCGACGAGTGGGTCATCTTCGGATCGCACTACGACCCGTGGGCGTTCGGCGCGGTCGATCCCAACGGTGGCACGGCAATGCTGCTGACCATGGCCGAGGCGCTCGGCGAGCTGGCTGCGAACGGCTGTCAGCCGCGCCGTTCGATCTTGATCGCCCACTGGGACGCGGAGGAGTACGGCATCATCGGATCTTCTGAATGGGTCGAGCAGTTCCGCGACGAGCTCGACGCCAGGGCAATCGCCTATATCAACGCCGACTCGGCCGTGTCTGGACCCCGGTTCGGCTCGTCGGCGTCGCCTTCGCTCAAAGGATTGATCATCGAGGCCACCAAGGCAGTCGACTACCCGAAGACCAGCACGACGGTTTATGGCGAGTGGCTTCGCGCCTCGGAACAGGACGTACCGCCCATAGGCAACCTCGGCGGCGGCTCCGATCACGTCGGCTTCTATGCCCATGCCGGGGTGCCGTCGGGCTCCCTGGGGTTCGGCGGCAGCGGTGGCGTATACCACTCCAACTACGACAACTTCGCTTGGTACGAACGCTTCGGCGACAACGAGTTCATCTACGGCCCGACGCTGGCGCGGCTCGACGGCGTGCTGGCACTGCGACTGGCCAACGCCGATGTGCTCCCCTACGACGTCGAGCGCTATGCCACAGACCTCGAAACGCACGCGGATACCCTGCGCGAGCTCGCCGTCGAGCACCACATCGAGCTGCGATTCGACGACCTGTCGGCGGCGACACGGCGACTGGCTGAGGCGTCGAGCCGCTACGTCATTGCACGCGACAAGGCGGTCGTTCAGCTGCGCTTCCCTGACGCTGAGCTTCGCGCCATCAACCGCCTCCTGCTGTCGCTCGAGCGGACTCTGCTGCACGAGGAAGGACTCCAGGAGCGCCCGTGGTATCGGTCGCTCTACGCTTCGCCAGACCCCTTCAGCGGCTACGCGTCGTGGATGCTCCCGGGTCTGCGTTACGAGATCGAGACCGACAACCCCGACCAGCTGGCCTTCTGGGAAACCGTGTACACCGACACCATCGGCGAGCTGTCGCGGCGGGTCGACGAGTTGACAGAGGCGCTCAGCGTCCGATCCTCGTCTGATGAAGCCGAGCAATGAAGCCGGCCGACCGCTCCAGGGTCCGTGCATCGAGACTGCAGCGCTCACCGCCGCGGGGCGTCGAGGTATCGCGGTAGCTCACCCGACTGGCGCCCTCGATTCGCGGCTGCGCTCATCACGAGTCGGCGATCAGATCCAGCCCGCCGACCAGAGGCAGCCGATAGGCCGCCGCCTCCTGGCCGTTGCGCACCAGCACGATGTCGCCGTACAGGGCGATGTTGTTCCAGGTGTGGCCGTTGATCGCCTGGAAGCGCCCGAGAACGTTGTTGCTGTTCTCGGGGGAGACTTCGACCATCACCAGCTCGCCGTCCTCGGTGAGCACCAGCAGCACCTCGCCCACCATCAAGATCTGGCCGTGGTGGTAGCGGCCTGCCTTCCAGGCGCGCTCCCCGCTGGCCACCTCGACGCATTCGAGGATCCCCTCGGACAGGCCATAAGCGTAGCCGTCGCGCATGGCGACGTTGGTGATTTTGGTGCGCAGCACGCGGGGCTGGTGCCAGAGCTGACGGACGCTGAACGTACCGTCGGGCTGGGCGGCGAGCTCGTAGAGTGCCGCGCCGCCGCCGTAGCCCTTGGAGACGAAAACGCGGTTTGACCCCACCGGCACAGCCTGCGACACGTTGGAGTCGGCAGGCGTAATGCCCGGCCAGTCGAATTCCCACAACACGGTCCCGGTATCGGGATCGTGGCCGCTGACGGCGTTCTGGTTGACCATCAGAACCTGCTCGCGCCCTCCGAGCTGCGCCAGGCGCGGCGACGCCATGGCGACCTGGTGCTCTCCCGCCTCCCAGCGCACCTCGCCTGTGTGCTTGTCGTAGGCGGCCACGGATACGCGACGGGCTCGGGATCCACCAACGCCGATGATCAGCATGTCACGAACGATCAGCGGCGAGTTGGCGCGACCGTACTGGTGCGCCTGCAGCTCTTCCTGAGCGGAAACGCCGTACTCGGCTAGCAGATCGTGCTCCCAAAGCAGATCGCCCGTGCCACCGTCCAGTGCGACCAGGTTGCCTGATACGCCGAGCGCGTAGACGTTCCCGGTATCGATCGTAGGGGTGCTGCGGGGGCCACGACCACCGAGCATATGGTCATACTCTCCGCCAATGTGATGCTCCCAGAGCAGCGCGCCGGTGCGCACGTCGTACATCGTGACGAGCTCGCGGGCGTCGCGCTCCTCGAGCGTGGCAGCGAAGCCGTTCACGACCGCGAAGCCACCCCAGCCAGCGCCGATCTGCTGCTGCCACAGTGGTTCTGGCGGCCGTGCCTCCCAGTCGGTGGCCAGCACGACATTGTCGACTCGCAGGTCGCGGTTGGCGCCGAGAAAACCAGGGAAGTCGAAAGGCGTGGTGCTGACCAGGTCGATCGCAACGGTTCCTCGCGCTACGAGCTCGGGGGCGTGGTCGGCTCGCGGCGCGAACCGCGAGGTGAAGATCGGCACGACCTCGCTACGAAAACCCTGGAACTCGAACAGCCAGGAGAAGCCCAGCCAAAGCACCACCAAGGCGGCAAGCGACCCGAAGCGAACCTTCCGCGGCCACGCCGAGAAGAAGACGAACCAGATCAGCGTGATCGGCGTGACCAGAAACAACAGCCCGAACGCGGTGCCGTTCGCGATGCCCCGATCGCCCATATCCATGACATAGAGAACCACCAGGATGGCGACGAGGGCGAGAATCCAAAGGGCCCACATGAGCTTGGGGATGCGCGGGCGCGTAGTGGACATGAAGGACTCCGTCATCGGGACTGGGTAGATGCCAACAACGCCTTGTCTCCAGTATCCCCTATCGTGCGGCGGGCGGAGCGCAAATCCGGCTGGATGGACACGCGCGCCAGCGGGCGGCCCGGGATCGCGCCCGAACGGCGCGGTCAGAGCAGCGCCCGGCAGCCGCACGCAGCGCCGACGGGCTCAATTGGTGCCGGCGTTCGCCACCAGCCACGGGAAGACGTGGGCGAAGACCGGAGCGTGCTCGCCGTTGCGCACATCGCGCATGCCGTGGCCGACGCCGGCGAGCACCTGGAGCGAATATGGCTTCCCTGCCGCTGCCAGCCTTTCGAGAATCGCGACGGTCTCGGGAATCGGAATGCTGCGGTCCGCATCCCCCAGCACCCACAGGGCGGGGATATCGATGGCCTCGAGCGAGGTCACCGGATCGAAGCCACGTGGGCCGTCGTAGGCGGCGAGCTGCTCGGATAACTCATCGTCTGAGCTAGCGGCACCGACGCCTTCGCGCTCGCCGGTGAGCTCGCTGTAGTAGATCTCCTCGCCCACCGACACCGCAGGACCGGAGACGATCACCATGAACGACACGTCGGACGATCTAGCCGCCGCGAGCGGCGCGATCCAGCCGCCCTGGCTGACGCCGTAAACGCCGATCCGATCGGCGCGGATGTCGGAGCGCTGCTTGAGCAGCTCGACGCCGGAAATGATGTCATCGGCAAGCTGTCCGAGCGCTTGCTCGCTGTTGGCGGGGCCAACGCCGGTGTACGTTCCACCGGATTCGCCCGCCCCGCGCTTGTCGTAGGTCAGCAAGGCATAGCCGTTGATCGCCAGGTTCTCCGAGAGCTCGGCATAGCGATCACGTGTGACGCGCCCCGACCCATGCGCAACGACGAGCGCCGGATGGGGTCCGCCGAATGCCGGGAGGCGCAATCGAGCTGCGAGCTCCACGCCGCCGCTAAGGATTGTCAATTCCTCGTCGACGTAGGCTACCGAAGCAGCAGGTTGCTCCAGGTCGTCGACCCAGAACCAGAGCAGAATCACCGGCAGCGAGCCGACCGCCAACACCACGGCGGTGATCAGCAGGCCGGCCTTTAGTAGGCGGCCGGCCTGGCGTGTGAACGGGGTCCCCCTTGCCTGGCGCGGGCGATCCATCCGCGGTCGGTCCATCGTCGCCTCCTGGCGGCTACGGGATCCGCCATAAGCGGGGGAGCGTGCTACTGCCGCGGCAAGGATACGCTACCGGCATGTCCGCAGCACCGGCCTCGTGGAGGACCCCATGCTGACCACCGAACGCGTCCACCTACGCCCCTGGTATGGCACCGATGCCGCTCGACTCCGCGCCATCACCAAAAAACGCAGCGTGATGCGCCACGTTGGCGGCGGACGATTCTGGACCGATGCCCGGGTGCTGGAGTTCATCACACGACAGCAGCGACACGTGCGCGCGCTCGGTTACTGTCTCTGGGCACTCCAGCCACTCGACGAGACCGAAGTCGCCGGTTACGTCGGTCTACAGCCCCTCGGCGACTCCGGGGAGGTCGAGATCGGTTGGCTGCTCGACGAGCCCTACTGGGGACAGGGACTGGCGACTGAGGCCGCCACTTGCGCGATGTGCCACGGCTTTCAGCAGATCGGCCTGGAACGGGTAGTCGCCTTCGCCGTCCCCGAGAACGGCGCCTCGATAAACGTCATGCGCAAGCTCAGTATGACCTACGAGCGCCATCTGCAGTGGAAGGGCTTCGACGTGGTGCTGCACGCTCGCTTCAACCCGGCATTGCGGGCCAAGCTAGCGCCGTCGACGCGACGTCGCGGCGATTGAGCCCTACGGGTCAAGCGGCGTAGGCGGCACTCACAAACTCTCGGAGCTTGGCGGCGTCGAGCCGGTCGTTCGACCGCACTCCGCTACATACGTCGATCCCGTAGGGGCGCACCGCCTCGATCGCCGCGGCCACGTTGTCGGCCCGCAGACCGCCAGCTAGAAACACCGGCACGTCGAGACGCTCCCGAATCTGGCGACTTATCCGCCAATCGTGTACCCGGCCTGTGCCGCCCAGCTCCTTGGCGGCAAGCGTCGGGTTACCAGAATCCAGCAGCACGGCGTCCACGTGCGGGGCGACCTCGTCGGCTTCGCCGATCGATTCCGTGCCTTTCACATGGATCACCTGAACAACCGCGACCCCGGGCATCCCGGCGCGCAGCTCGGCGTAGGTCCCATGCAGCAGCCGATCGACGATCTGCACGGTGTTTGTGCGACAGCGCCGCTGCTGCGTGATGATCGCCTCCGCCGATTGCAGCGACCGTGAGCAAGAACGAGCCCAGTGCCGGCGGAACCGTCGCGGCGATGGCCGTGACCTCGGATTCGTCGATCACGCCCGGACCGGTGGGCATCGCCGAGACCAGACCGATCGCAGAAGCACCGGCGCGGATAGCCATCCGCGCCTCGTCGACCGACGAGATGCAGCAGACCTTCACGCGAACCACAAATGTTCCTCCGAGTCCAACCGCGCGATCCCATCACTTACTCGACGGTCTCAGGCTACCGCCGAGAACGCCGTCTACGGTAGGCGCGAGTCCGGCATTTGTCAGTGCAATACTTCGCGTCTGAACGTGACGGATAAAAGCGTGACGAACACTCGGAGCAGACCGTCGGCGAACCGTCCTCCGCAATGGACTGAATCATCTTCACAAACTGCCCAAGGTAGCGAAGGCGCTCTCGGAATTCGGGGAGCGTTTCTCTGGCATCTGCCGGGTCGAGCAGGTGCCAGTCGAAATTATCATTCTCGCTGGTCGGGATGCTGTTGAGGACAGTCCAGAGTTCTTCGTGTGGGTACCAGCGGTGACGGTTAGATACGTCACCGGAGTAGAGCCATATCGATGGTTTCGGTTTCACGGCGTTACGGTAACAGCCGTAACACCGGGATGGAAGTAGCTTCTGCTATTGATCGGACAGCGATTCTCTGGATAATCGCTGCATGGAACGCACACGCGTGACACGGACAAATATGCAGATCGAACGCCTGCGCAAGCTCAAGACCATCACGGAGCTCCAGATCTCCGAAATGATGCTGCGGAGAGCAGTGGACCGCTACGTCGAAGCGGAGGAGCAATGCTACAAAGACTATCAGGAGCTATCTCCCCGGATCGCCAGAGCCTAAGCCGACCGCCGGACAACCAACTAGTGCTCCTGATCATAAGTACGGTAACGTTTGTGGCGCGCGCGACCGGGGCGAATTGTAGGAGCGGCGACGAGGGCGATGCTGGGTGTATCGTCGAGGCGCCGCGACGCCCAAGGTGGCCGGTCCCGCGGCCACCCGGAGGGCAGGAGCCGTACTTATGATCAGGAGCACTAGTCGTCGTGATGAGTGCGCAGGCGCTCGTATCCGGTTATGTCGTCGTCGACATGCAACCACGGCATCTGGCTGCTGGCGTAGACGTGGTGAGTTGGCCGGACCGACTCTGGCGCATCCATGCTCGCCACGGTCACATCGAGCTCGGCCGATCCTTCGCGCTCGTAGGTCAGCGAAGTGCCACACTGGTTGCAGAAGGCGCGCCGTATGGGTGTATGCCAATCCGAGGTGTGGTGATAGTAGCTAGGCGTACCGTGGGTCCACTCGAGATCGGCCTTGCCGATCTCGACCCAGGCGAGCATCGGCGCGCCGCTGACGCGCTGGCAATCGCGACAATGACAGATCGCCACGTCGATGGGTCGGAGGGCTCGGTAGCGAACTGCGCCGCAGAAGCAGCCGCCCTCGAACGCAGTGTTTTCCGCCATGGTGAAGCCTCCCTGCCAGCCGGGAGACAGGCAGCCGGCCCGGCATGCTGATCGCTACGGAATCGCTACGGGATCGCTACGGAATCGCTGACGAATCCTACCGCAGACCTACATGGGGCGGCTTGCGCCGTTCAAATGTGCCACCTCGGCGGGGTCGCGAACACCTAGGGATATCCACTCGCGCGCCTCCTGTGGGTCGGAACCGTTGGACGCCCAGGAGGCAGCGATGCGGCCGCCGATGTATGCCGACAGCCAGGGTCGAGCCTCGTGCGGTGTGAAGCCGCGCCACATGAAGCCAGCCGCTACGAGCGGATCGTCGGCGCCAACCTCCATCCAATCGATTGCGTGACGAGCATTGAGCCCGGCAGCAAACCAGCGACCGGCAGCGTACGGGCCGAACCCGGCAGTCTCCCAGATGGCGTTTTGTGCTTCAGGAATGCCGACATCGGCATACTCGAACACACCCGTGTAGAGGCTGAATACGTGACAGATGTCGACCACGCGCTCGGCAAGATCGGCAGGCAGCAACAGCGATGAATCGAGCAGCCGCGCTAGATCGCGATCGTCCGGCTCGATCTTCCGATCGCTGATACGATCCAGCAGCGCATCCGCCTCCTCGACCCGCCGGCGGCATGTCAGTAGGCGATGACGCCAGCGACCAGCCTCGCGCGGAGCATGGACCTCCGTCCATCGAAGCCACCCGAGGACACCCGCCTCGCTCGCGTAGGCCTCTTCGCAGTGCGTGGCAATACGTACGCTGCGCGCAAACGGATCATCCACCAGCACCTTCAGGTCGCTCGATTGAATCAGCTCGCCGATGAGGGAACGTATGCGCCCCTCAGCTACATGCAGGAGCCGCCAGGCGCGCGACGCATCATCGCTCAGCAGCGGCCTCTCGGAGAGCTCGAACAGCGTCTCGCCATGCAGTGCCCTGCGCTCCCACGCCTGGATATGGTGGAGCGAGTGCTCGGCACGGGTGAGCTCGTCAGCGCGGTCGACTTCCGGCTCGAGCCGACACAACGATCGCTCGAAGATCCATAGGCCCGTGTAGGCAGCCGACAGCGCGCTGACGAACGATTGCGTCAGGCGTAGGTCGCCGATCCGAGCTCGCTTGGGAGCGACGCGGGGTATGGATCGTAGTGGAACGGTCCTTGGCTGGGTGATCATCTCGTGTCGCAGTCAATGCCATAATTAGTTTGTATTGATTACAAATAGTTAATAGACCATATCGAACTTAAGATCTGAACTCAAGAAGAACTAAATAATCATTATTTACTTTTAAGTGATCTTGACGAAGTGATAGAGAGAGTTTTGATGTGGATAAGATGTCAAGAGATATTCTTAGTCTCGATCGATCGCGTTCGCTCTATCGCCGACGCTCCTTCCCGTCGCGAACCAGTTAGCGGCAATAGGTACCCCGCTCATCTTTGTGGGGCGTGTGCTCCGACATGAGAAAGGGCCGCCGGCGCTAACCGGCGGCCCTCGAGCTTCGGACCTGACTGGGATGTCGCACAGCCGGGAGACACGCCCCCGCCAACTCCTATCTAGCGAATCCCGGCATCCGAGAAAGGAGTGTAGCTATCCGACCAGTACATGCCCTGTACCTCCCGCTGGCGTGGGTAGATCTCGGCGAGGGTGGCGCCGTCGTACAAGCGTCCGTCCTTCATCACCCGGTAGATGCGGCTCGTGTTGCGAATGTTCTGCAATGGATCGGCATCGAGCACGATCAGGTCGGCGATCTTCCCCGGCTCGATCGAGCCCAGATCGTTCTCTACGCCGATGCCCTCTGCGCCGTGGATCGTCGCCACTCGAAGCGCGTCGTGGTTCGACATTCCGCCGGAGGCGATCATCCACAGCTCCCAGTGGTATCCAAGACCATCAAACTGGCCGTGGCTGCCGACGCCCCCACGACCACCGGCCTCGACGATGCGCTTGAGCACCTCGGCGTGGCCCTCGAAGGCGTATTCCTCGTCCATAAACCAACCGCCCGGGCCCGGGCTCCCACCACTGCCGGCACCGCGCCGGCGTGCTTTCGGCGCCAGTGCAGAATAGGGATAGAAGCGCTGGATCTTTGGATCGTTGTACGGGTTCTCGTTGGTATAGAAGTAGTTCTCCCCGAACGGCCCCCCGTAGCTGACGATCAGGGTTGGCGAGTATGTGATTCCGGTTTGCGCGAACAGCTGCACGACGTCCTCGTACAGAGGATAAATCGGCAGCGAGTGCTCCTGCCCCGGGTACCCGTCGATCGCCATCGTCAGGTTGTACTCCAGGTCGAGCCCACCTTCCGTCGTCGGCATGAGCTCCTGCTCACGGGCAGCATTGATGATCCACTGCCGGGTCTGGCGGCTGCCCGACATGTACATCTTGATGGTGTTGGTCTGGTAATACTCGGAGTAACGCTTGAGCACGTCGCGGGCGTGGTCGGCGTCGCGCCAACGCTCGCCCGAGAACACCCCTGGCCCGGTCGAGAAGACGCGCGGGCCAATGAGCTCTCCAGTCTCGACCTTGTCGGAGTACGTCAGCACATCGGTGGTGGCGGTCTGTGGGTCACGCGTGGTGGTCACCCCGTAAGCCAGGTTAGCGAGGTACATCCACACCTGTTGCTTGTGCAGACCCCAGTTCGGCCACATGTGGGCATGTGTGTCGACGAAGCCCGGCACGATGGTCTTGCCGCGCAGATCGATGCGCTCGGCGCCTTCCGGGATCTGCACGCGGCCGCGCCGCCCGACCGCCTTGATGCGGTTGCCCTCGACCACGATGTCGGCGTTTTCGATCACCTCGTCGCCGTTCATGGTGATGACGCGCGCACGCCGCAGCACTACGGTGCTGGTTGAGAGATCTCGCGACGCCATGACCACGACGCGCTTCTCGAACGGCTCATAACCCTCGTCCTCGTCGTCCTCGCTATCGTCGTCGTCATCCTCGCCGGCGTCGTCTTCGTCGCCCTCGGGGGCGTCTGCGCCCTCTTCGCCGGCCTCCTTGTCAGCGGCTGCCTTCTCTTTCTTCTCCTTCGCCTTGCGCTTCTTCTCGGCCTCGAGCTCCTCGTCGATACGCTCGGCTTCCTCGAGGTCGTAGGTCACATGGGCGTTGCCGATCGACCAGTGCACAGTATTGCCGTCGGCACTCCACGCCGGAAACTCGCCGCCGATATCGGTAAGCTTACGCACCGGAATTGGTGCGTTGGAGATGTTCGACATCGAGATCGACGGCGCCTCGGCGCCAACCAGTGGAATGGCCTCGATGGCGTAGAGGTCCATACCGACGCGTGCGAGCGCCTTGTCGCCAGTCGGCGCGATCTTCACCCAGCCAGCCGGCGGCGGCGGCCCCTCCGCACCCGGGATCGGCGGGCCGGTGACCTTGAGATGCTCCTTCAGATCGGTGCCGTCCCAACGAAGCGAGACCAGGCCGGCGCGGCCCGCATACAGGTAGACGCGATCGGGATCGGCACCGAAGTGTGGAGCGGTACGGCCGCTCATTGGGGCGATTCGTGTCCAGTCACCGCCGCCAGCTGGAATCCATACCAGATCGGCCCTCGCACGCCCGCCAAAGGACGGACCGGTGGCCTCCTGATAGTCACGCGCCGGTCCTCGGACCGCAACGATGCGCTCGCCGTCCGGCGCCCACGCCACCTGCGTGTAGGTGCCGTTCATTCTCGTCAGCCGGCGCGATGTACCACCAGCGGCCGAGATCGCCGAAACATGCCCTCCGTCGGTCTGGTCCCAGGTCACATACGCCAGCGTCGCGCCGTCGGGTGACCAGGCGGGCATGGCTTCGACGTCATCCGATTCGGTCAATCGTCGTGGTGCACCGTCCGGCCAATCCATGACGTAGAGACGGTCGAGCGCGGTGAACGCGAGCTGGCGGCCATCGGGAGAGGGCACCGCATCGCGTATCTGGCGCACTTCGAACTCGGGACGATCGTCAACCGGGTAGTCGAAGGCGAGCTTGGGTCCCGCCTCGAGCTCTACCTCGGCGGTGAACGGAATCTCGACTGTGGCGGAACCGTCGATCGGGACACGCCAGATCTTGCCCCCATACGACACAACCAGCACCGCAGAGTCGGGCGTGAACGACATTCCGGGAAGCACGTCGCGCGATGCGATGGACTCCTGGTCGTCGCGCTGCACGGGATACGCTAGCCAGCTCTCGTCGCCGGTTGCGAGATCGCGTAGCCGCAGTCCGGTCTGGTCCTCGTGCCTGGTTCCATAGACCAGCCACTTTCCGTCTGGCGAAAGCGTTGGCCGGAAGGCCGAGCCATATCGTGAGCTACGTCGGCTCACCTCACCGGTCTGACGGTCGTAGACCGCGAGCTGGTACTGAGGAAAGATCGCGTTGTACTGCCAGCCTCCCGTGCGTGTGGCAAACCAGATCCAACGATCGTCGGCGCCAAAAGCGGGGCCCATCTGGCGAATGGAGCTGTTCGCTTCTCCGATCTGGATACCGTCGCCGCCCTTCTCGGCATGGATCAGAAAGAGGTTCTGGGCACGAACACCTGCCCCCGCCTTGGCAGCAACGATGTACTTCCCGTCGGGAGTCCATTCGGACGACGCGAAGTTGCTGTTCTTGTCCTTGGTCACCTGGCGAAAGCGCTCGTCCTCGTCGTCCTCATCGAGCTTCAACACCCACAGGTTTTCCGAACCGCTACGATCCGAGACGAAGAGCACCTCGGTACCGTCGGGGCTATAGCTCGGCATGCTGTCGAAGCTCATCCCCTCGGTGACTCGCACCGCTTCTCCGCCGGTCATCGGAACGGTGTAGAGGTCACCGAGCAAGTCGAAGAGCACCGTCGACCCGTCGGGGCTGACGTCCAACGACAGCCAGGAGCCCTCCGTCGCGGTGAATGCCACAGTGCGTGTCGGCTCGAGCGGCAGGTCCTTCTCGTCCCAGTCGTCTTGCGACTCTTCCTCGTCATCGTCGCCTTCCTCGTCTTCCTGGCCGAGTACCAGGTACCCGTACGGGTAGCCGGTCATGGGGTCGACGGGGACACCGTGCAACCAGGGCGGCAGGATAGTCCGATCCGTGGTGCGCTCCTCCGGCGGCGCTAGGTAGTGCTGCGCACCGGCGGGCGACGCCTGCCCGGCCGATCCAGCGGCGGGCATCGCCAACGCGAGCAGGGCTGCCATGGTGACAAGAGGGCTGAGCTTACGCATGATTGTCCTCGGTTCGAGTCGCCGCGTAGCCGGCGATGGGAGTTTTTGATCGAGCGACCGATCGCTCTCGGGTGGCGGCGCAACTCGAGCACGCCGACAAGCGTGCGGAGCTTCGAGCTCCGGCAGCATTGCACCTCGATAGCCAAAGCTATGGCGAGTCCGTCTGCTGAGGATACCGTCGGGATCGCGCCCCCCCCCAACCTATCTCGTTAACCTCGACTCCGCCTCGCGTGAGAACGGCGGCGTGGTGCGTACCAGTGGGATTGGCTAGACTCCGCGCGATTCACGCTGTCCATGCTCAGTGAACGGCGGCTGCATCCTGGTAGAAGGAGGGTACATGTTCGTCCCGGAAACATTCGGTTTGGCGATGGTGATGATGATCGTCAGCACCATCTGCTGGGGATCGTGGGCCAATACCATCAAGCTCACCAAGGACTATCGGTTCGAGTACTACTACTGGGACTTCGCCCTCGGCATCTTTCTCGCTTCGCTCGTGTACGCGTTCACGATGGGCTCCACCGGCGGCGCCGGAGAGGGGTTCCTGAGCAACGTCGCGTCCGCCGATCGCAGCAACATCGCCTACGCGATGCTCGGCGGGACGATCTTCAACATCGCCAACCTCCTGCTCGTTGCCGGCATCGAGATGGCCGGCCTCGCGGTGGCACTACCTGTCGCCATCGGCATCGCGCTCGTAATCGGAGTCGTGCTCAGCTACGCATTGCAGCCGGTGGGGAACCCGATGATCCTCGGCCTCGGCGTGGCACTCGCGCTCGGCGCTGTGATCTTCGACGGCAAGGCATACGCCCGCGTATCGTCGGCGGGCGAAGCAGTGTCGAAAAAGGCCATGATGGTGTGCGTGATCTCGGGGCTGCTAATGGGCGCGTTCGCACCGTTCGTGACCCGGGCGCTGACCGCCGGACATCCGCTGACCCCGTACAGCATCGCCGTGTTCTTTACCCTCGCGGCACTCCTGAGCAGCTTCGTCTTCAACGTCTACTTCATGAAGAACCCGATCGTGGGCGAACCAGTCAACTTCTCCGGTTTCTTCTCCGCGCCCCCGGAAAACCACGTGTTCGGACTCCTGGGCGGCCTCATCTGGGGCACCGGCGCGGTCTTCAACTTCGTCTCCGCCAGCCTTGTGGGCGTCGCGATCGCGTATGCGGTCGGACAGGCGGCACCGATGGTCGCGGCGGCATGGGGGATCTTCGTGTGGAAGGAGTTCGAGGGAGCCGACGGCAAGGCGAAGAGTTACCTGGCGATGATGTTCCTGCTCTACATGCTGGCGCTGATGGCGATCGCCAGCGCCTACCAGGCGGCGGCCAGCTAACGCACGCTGACTCAAGCTCCGAGCACCTCCTGCATCTCGCCGATCAGGCGGCGGGCGAGCCGCTGGCTGTCGAGCTGGGTGGCGATGATGTGCTCGTCATCATTGCGCGTCGATAGCTCTATGCGGTAGTAGAGCTTGTTGTTGGCCTGCATGCCGGGGGTGGGTCGCATGGCGGTGATCTGGTCGCGCATGAAGGACCTGGAGCGACCGGGCCCGAGCAGCCGCTTGGTGAAAGCGAGTGTTCCGTTGCCAACCTCGACGCTGATCTCGGCGACCCACAGTTCGAGCAAGAACCAGACCATGATCGCCGCGAAGAGCCCGAACATGATCGGGAACACGAGCGGCGCTCCGAGCGAGACCATCATCCAGATGAACCCGTACCAGACGGCCGTGAAAGCCGTCACGCCGGCGGCAACTCCCTTGTGCCGGACGCGGCGGAAGACGTAGCGACGCCCACCGGCCGCGGTAGCCTCGGTCTCGATCCCCATCGTTGCGAGCTCAGCGGCCCAGTCGTGCGGGCTCGTTTGATCGACCTCGGCCGGCTCGATCTCCAGATCGGGATCGCTGTCGTCGGTCTTGAACACAGGTACTTTGAACTCGGCGGCGAAGTCCACCCCGGTCATCTCGGCCTCGGCCGCCAGCTTCCAATGGATCGGCTGGGAGGCGTCAGGATCGCTTGCCGGAGCGGCGGCGAAGGGAATGGCGAAGCGCACCGGAACCGTAATCCCCTCGGGCCCGAAGCCGAGGGTGCCGCGCCGCACGAAGGCGGCGTCCTGCCATAGGACATCGTCGCGGGTACTGCGGTTGTCGCCGCTACCGGTGCTGACCGTGCGGGTGCAGGTCAGAGTCACCTCGAAACCCTCATCCAGATTGCCGCGGATGCCGGTATGAATCAGCCCCTCGAGGTAGCCGCCCAGCACACCCGGGTTGGTGGTCAGCTCGAACGTGGCGCTACCGAACTTACGCCAGCGTAGGAACGCCCGCACCGTCCACCCCACCAGCAACAAACCAATGGCAGGAAAGATGAGGGCGATCAACGCCAGGCGGTTGCCATCGGCAACTTCGGTCGGAACTAAGAAAAGAGCGGGCGCTGATATCAGGTTCCAGAAAACCGCGAAGATGGCAGCGCCGATCACGGTCCCCTTGGCGCCCGACGATACACGGCCGGCGGTCCATTCACGCTCCCAACGCCACGGCTCGGCCGGGTGGCCCTTCTTGAGCTTGTCGGCCACCGCTACAAGACGACTGCCGTAGACGGCAGCAAACATGAGGCCATAGCCGACCAGGCTGAAGGCCAGCGCGAAGATGACCATGAGTCCGAGCATGCCCCAGCGCATCTCGCGATAAAGGACGGCCTCGGTCGGATCGGCCGGGTTGACGAAGCAGCGGAAGCGACGCTCCGAGCCCACATAGGGCTGCAGCTCGGCGTGTTTGTCCTGATGGAACGAGCCGACGTTGTCAGACCCGAAGCCGAAGCGAACGACGTCGGAGGTGTGCAACTCACCCTGATAGGCGTATTCGTAGACGGCCTCGATGCGATACGTCGTGGCGTCGCTGTCGTGGCTCACCTCGAGGTTGGCGCTCAGGATGCGGGCCGGAACCATCTCCCACGACTGTGCCCTGACCCAGCTCGAGACGCTGGCGCCCGCCAGGTAGCCGACGAATGTCCCAACGCCCGCGAAGGGCAAGGCAAACAGCAGCAAGCAGATCACGCCGCCACGACCTGTCTTTCTGTCGCTCTGCCGGCGACTGATCACGACGAAACGCGCCGGCCGATCTCTTCGATGAACTGGTCGGGCTCCTCGAGCGCCAGGTAGAGCCATTCAGCCTGGAACTTGAAGCGACCCATCACCGGCATCGCCTGCCGTTCCTTGAAGTGCAGCCGCACGACGTTTCTCGTCGACACCAGCACCCCATACTCGTAGTGGCCTGTAACAGATGATCGTTGCATATCGCAGATGGGATTTGCGGGTGAGATCAAGGCGCGGCGAGGAAGGCGATGCAGTGGGCATCGTCGACGAGGCGCAACGCCGATATCGCCCGCAACTGCCCATCTGTCCGTAGGATGGCGGCGAAATCGGCCCGTCTGCGGCGTTGCTCCTCCTCCAAGATGGGCAAACATCCTCTCGTCGTCGCGCCTGGCATCCGGACCCATTTCGCCACCACGATATGCAACGATCATCTGTTACAGGCCACTAGTGGAATCCGAGACAGCAGCCCAACCCCAGGTACAGGGACCACCGAGAGCGCTCGACGGCATCGACGGCTGCCAGATCGATCGTGTCGTTGAACAGCCAGCCCAACCGCACGTGCAGCGATTGGTCCTCAAGATCGGCGAATCGCCTTCCTCGCCCGGCGCCGAACGGCACCAGCACAGGTCTGATCCACAGACCGGCCTGGAGCTCGAAGCGCATGCCCCACCCCCTTGCTCCGGCGATGATACGAGTGCGTGCAGCGGCGGGGAAGTAGTAGCTGACGCAATCCCTTGATCAGCCTTGTGGGAGTAGCGTAGGCACACTCCTCGTTGACCTCGCCCGCAATACACTCTACAGGCGTACCACTATTTGTGGGGCGTGCACTAGACGTCGACGGCGCTCGCAAGGACCCGTATCACGCCCTCGACCCACTCCACGTGATCTCCCGGTGCGATCTCGCCGTCGTCGAGCACCTCGCCAAACGCGCCGCCGCGCCAGTCTGGCCGCATCGCTTCTTGCAGGCCGGCGCAGGTCTCCTCCATCAAGTGACACGGCACCGTCTCGCCGTTGAGGCGCAGGCGAACGTCGCCGACGCGCAGCACACGGCCGCGACTGTCGGCCAGATCGACCCCAGTGGTAAGCAGGTCCCGACGAGCAATCGGTGCGGGGCGTTCGCCGACCTTCAACCCGAGGTCGGCACGCGTTGCATCCCATGCCTCGGACGCCATCACCGTGACTTGGCGCTTGCCACCTTGATTGGCATTGCCGACGATGCCAAGACCAGCAACCAGCCGTGCCGTTTCGACGGCGTCCATGGGCCCGCGCTTGGCCCGCTTGATCCAGATAGCTGCAAGTGTCCCAAGACTCGAATCGCTCATGCTCCAGATGTTGAAGAACGTCGGGGAGCAGTGCAAGCCGGCCGCGTTGACCAGCCCTGACGGCTTCGTTTCGAGGGCGACGGGGCGAGGCCCTTGACATCGACCCGCGGGATGGCGGATCGTCAGCCGATGTTCAAGGACGCCTCCAGCCAATCAAGCGACGCTCGCGCGACTCACGCGTCGGTGCCGACTCAGACCTGCGCGTTCTTTTCGTTTGCGGGTCGTGTAGCCTGAAAGCGATCATCGGCCGCGACCCGCCGGGGCAACCTGGCGGGTTTTTTTGTGGCCTGAAAGCCGCAACGAGGAGCAGATGGGAACCGACCTGGAACGTATACGAGGCGAGCTCGACAAGATCGATCTACGCCTGGTGCGCGCGCTCGCAGAGCGCCAGCAGATGATCGCCGAGGCGGCCGCGTCCAAGGCAGCCACCGGGGCGTCACCCCGCGACCCCGAGCGTGAACGGCGCCTGCTGGGCACGCTGACCGAGGAGGGCGCCCGACAGGGGCTCGACCCCGGATACGTCACCGCCGTATTCCACCGCATACTGGAGCAGTCGGTGCGCCACCAGACGTCACATCTCGTCGGGCTGTCCGATTCGGAAACGCACGGCGAGACGCTGTGCGTTAGCTACCAGGGCAGCGCCGGCGCCTACAGTCAGATCGCCGGCAAACGCTACTTCGCAGAACGACCGGGCGAGCTGCAGTTCATCGGCTTCCCCTCTTTCCGGGAGACGCTCCAAGCGGTGCAAGAAGGGCGTGCCCGCTACGCCGTGTTGCCGGTCGAAAACAGCACCGCGGGCTCGGTCACCGAAGCCTATGACCTGCTTGGTCGCTCATTACTGTCGGCGGTGGGAGAAGAGGTGCTACGTATAGAGCACTGCCTCTTGGCGATCGAGTCGGTACCCATCGAGAGCATTCGCCGTGTCGTTTCACACCCGCAGGCGCTGGCCCAGTGTAGTGAGTTCATCGATTCGTTGCCGAGGTGTCAAGCAGAGTCGTATACGGACACCGCGATGGCGGTCGAGCGCATCGTTCGGGAGCGCGATCTGTCGCAGGCGGCAATCGCAAGCGAGGAGGCAGCACAACTGCACGGGCTGACGGTGATCCGCCGCAACCTCGCCAATGTGGCCGAGAACTACACGCGTTTCCTCGTGGTGGCGCGCGAGCCACTGAAGTGCGATCCGTGCATTCCCTGCAAGACATCGTTGATGCTGGCCACACGACACGAGCACAGCGCGCTCGCGGCGTGCCTACAGGTGCTTGCCGATCATGATCTCAACCTCACCAAGCTCGAGTCGAGGCCGCGGCGACGGGCGCCGTGGGAGTACCTCTTCTACCTGGACTTCGAGGGCAACGTCGCTGACGACAACGTGCAGACCGCGCTCACCGCGGTGGGGGCACGAACGCGCTTCCTGAAGGTACTCGGCTCGTACCCAGCGCATGCCGCCCTCACGGAGGGCACCAAGCTCAAGGAACCCAGACCGGCCAAACCAGTTGCTGAAGCAATGATCGAACCATCGGCCGACGACGAGCGAGCGATGATCATCGCGCAGCTGGAAAAAAAGCCATACAAGCTCGCTTCCAGATCGACGCGTGCCGAAGACACCGTGGTGCGAATCGGCGAAGTAGCAGTCGGCGGTCCGGAGCCGGTGCTGATCGGGGGGCCCTGCTCGGTCGAGTCCCGCGAGCAGATCCATGCCTGCGCCGAATCCGTACGCCGGGCCGGTGGGACGATGCTCCGCGGCGGATGCTTTAAGCCGCGCACGTCCCCATACTCTTTCCAGGGTCTCGGCTACGACGGCCTCGATCTACTCGTGGAGGCAGGACGGAAGTACGGTCTTCCGATCGTTACCGAGGTGCTCCACACGTCCGTCGTCCAACGCGTAGCGGAGCATGCCGACGTGCTCCAAATCGGAGCGCGCAATATGCAGAACTTCGCACTTCTGCGCGAGGTCGGGCTGACACAACGCCCGGTGTTGCTGAAGCGCGGCATGATGTCGTCGATCGACGAGTGGATCGCCGCTGCCGAGTACATCCTCGCGCAGGGCAACCAGGATGTGATCCTGTGCGAGCGTGGCATCCGCACTTTTGAGACGGCGACCCGCGGGACGCTCGACCTCACCGCGATCCCGGTGGTGCGTGAGCGCACCCACCTACCGGTGATCGTTGACCCGTCGCACGCTGCTGGCGTGCGCCGCTGGGTGGCACCGTTGGCGCGGGCTGCGCTGGCGGCGGGAGCCCAAGGCGTGATGGTGGAGATGCATCCACGACCCGACGAAGCTCTCAGCGATGGCGCCCAATCGCTTACGGTGGAGGGCTTCCAGCGGCTGGCGGCCGGCCTGTTCTCAGCCCCCACGGCTTCCGACGACGATGCGGCTGAAGCCGTCGGAGAGTGATGGTGGGATTGCTCTGTCCAGCATCCGGATCGGTCTGGCTGCGAACGTGGAAAGGGCCGCGATCTATTGACTCGCCTACCCGCCGCACACCATACTTCGCAGCTTGACAGTCTACCGTACGAGCGTCGATTCTGACGCAACGCTCGGCGGCATGACAATTGGCGGATCGAGACCATGCGCGACATTTGTTCGAGCCACGGCGGCAGCCGGTGCGCTCTCGCTCTTAGGCTGCTCCTCCTTCTCAGGAGGGGCGCTCGATCCACTTAGCCAGCGTTCGATCGACGCCCCGTCCCTGAGTCAGGGCGGGGCTTTTCTTGCGCCCAGATGATCTCGATCTCATACCCACGAATAGCCGACCTCCGATGTGAGGAAGCACCATGAGCGGACGCGTTTTGATTTTCGACACGACGCTGCGCGACGGAGAACAGTCTCCCGGCGCCAGCATGAATATCCCCGAAAAGCTGCGCATGGCGGAGGCGCTGGCCGACCTCGGGGTCGACATCATCGAGGCGGGTTTCCCGATCGCGTCGCCGGGCGACTTCGAAGCAGTGCGCGCCGTCGCACGCAACATCGACGGGCCGATAATCGCCGGGCTGGCGCGCTGTAACCGCAAGGACATCGAACGCGCCTGGGAGGCGGTGAAAGAGTCAGACCGCCCGCGATTGCATGTGTTCTTAGCCACCAGCGCGATCCACCGTGAGCACAAGCTCAAGATGGCCAAGGAGGAAATCCTGCGGCGCACCGCGGAGTCGGTTGAGCTCGCTCGGAGCCTTTGCGACGACGTGGAGTTTTCTCCCGAGGACGCCTCACGCACCGAGCCCGACTTTCTCGATGAGGTCGTTCGCTGCGCGCTTCAGGTCGGTGCCACGACGATCAATATCCCCGACACCGTCGGCTACGCAGCACCGAGTGAGTTCGGTGAACGCATTGCTGGGCTGCTAGACCGAGTCGAGGAGCTCGGCGACGCGGTGTTGAGCGTTCATTGCCACGACGATCTCGGGCTCGCGGTAGCCAACACGCTCGCGGCGCTCGGGGCCGGCGCCCGACAGGTGGAGTGCACCATCAACGGTATCGGCGAGCGGGCTGGCAATTGCTCGCTAGAGGAGGTCGTGATGGCGCTCCGCACGCGCAACGACTTCTTTGAGCTGGATACTGCCATCGACGCCACCAAGCTGTACCCCACGAGCCAACTGCTCTCGAATATTACCGGCCTGGCGGTGCAGCGTAACAAGGCGATCGTGGGCGACAACGCGTTCGCTCATGAAGC
Source organism: Acidobacteriota bacterium (assembly GCA_965205505.1). Lineage (GTDB taxonomy): Bacteria > Acidobacteriota > UBA890 > UBA890 > WLXD01 > DASCOT01. The sequence continues at coordinate 138,106 of CBDBHB010000006.1, read as the reverse complement.
CGGCATACACCAGCACGGCATGCTGATGCACCACTCGACCTACGAGATTATGCGCCCCGAAGATGTCGGGGTTGGTGCGAGCAACCTCGTGTTGGGCAAGCACAGCGGTCGCCACGCCTTCCGCAGTCACGTCGAGGAGATGGGTTTCGAGCTCGACGAGGAACAGCTCGTGGAGGTGTTCGCCGAGTTCAAAAAGCTGGCCGACGTGAAGCGCACCGTGTACGACGCCGACATCCGGGCGCTGATCGATGAAAGCCTGCAGGATACGCCGCAGGTCTGGAGCATCGTCGGCTTCCAGACCATCGCCGGCAAGGGCATTCAGCACGTGGCGGAGGTCAGAATCGAGCACCGGGACGGCGAAGAGCGACAGGAAGCAGCGTGTGGCGACGGGCCGGTGGATTCTCTTTTCAAGGCGATCGACCGCGCTACTGGGGTGCGTGTCGAACTGCACGATTACAACGTTCGGAGCGTCACCCAGGGAAAGGACGCCCAGGGCGAAGTCACCATCGAGACCATGCGCAACGGTCGCTTGTATCGAGCCCATGCCGTGAGCACCGACGTTATCGAGGCCAGTGCCGACGCCTATATGAGCCTGGTCAACTATGTCCTCGCCGACGAGATGCCACAGTTGGCCGCACCGACGCCCAAAGAGGTCGCGGAACCGCAGCGCTCACGCAAGCATGCCGACGCGCGCTGACGCCATGCCCTCGACGCTGTACGACAAGCTGTGGGACGCGCATCTCGTACAACCGGAAACCACCGATACGCCCGGGATTCTCTACGTCGACCTCCACTTGATCCACGAGGTCACCTCGCCGCAGGCGTTCGATCGTTTGCGGTCCGACGGCCTTGCGGTGCGTCGACCGGATCTGACCGTCGCCACGATGGATCATTCCACACCCACGCGGCGCGACGATGCGGGCGACCTCCTCTATGTAACGGACCAGGCGCGGATCCAGGTCGAGTGCCTCGCGAACAACTGCGGTGAGCACCAGATCCGGCTGTATGAGCTCGGTGCCCCGGAGCAGGGCATCGTTCACGTCATAGGCCCGGAGCTGGGGCTCACACAGCCCAGTATGACCATCGTTTGTGGCGATAGCCACACCAGCACCCACGGGGCTTTCGGCGCTCTGGCGTTCGGCATCGGCACCAGCCAGGTAGCGCACGTGCTGGCCACGCAATGCCTGCTGCAACGCAAGTCGAAGACGATGCGCGTGCTGGTCGAAGGGAGCCTGCAAACGGGAGTAACGGCGAAGGATCTGATGCTGGCGCTGATCCGACAGATCGGCGTCGGCGGGGCGACCGGACATGTGATCGAGTACGCCGGCGGCGCAGTGCGCAAGCTATCGATGGAGGGCCGCATGACGGTGTGCAACATGTCCATCGAAGCTGGTGGCCGCGCCGGCTTGATCGCCCCCGACGAGACCACGTTCGAGTACCTCGCCGGCCGGCCTCACGCGCCGAGCGCCGACGACTGGGACGCAACCGTCGCGCGATGGCAGAAGCTGCGCAGCGACGCCGACGCGGTATTCGACCGCGAGGTTTCGATGGCGGCGGCCGCGATCGAACCGATGGTTACCTACGGCACGAATCCCGGCATGAGCATCCCGTTGCACGGTGAGGTGCCGGCGCCCAACGGCGATCCGGCAATTGAGCGCGCCCTGAGTTATATGGGACTCGAGCCAGGGGTGCCGCTGCTCGATCAACCGATCGACGTGGTGTTCGTTGGCAGTTGCACAAACTCCCGCATCTCCGACCTGCGGGCGGCAGCAAGCATCATGAAGACCAGACGCGTCGCTGACGGTGTGCGTATGGTGGTCGTGCCGGGATCGGCGGCAGTCAAGCGGCAGGCTGAATCCGAGGGCCTCGATCGAGTGTTTCGAGAGGCTGGCGCCGAGTGGAGAGATTCCGGCTGCTCGATGTGCATCGCCATGAACGGCGACGCGCTCGAGACAGGGCAATACTGCGTGAGCACCAGCAACCGAAACTTCGAGGGCCGACAGGGCCGCGGCGGGCGCACGTTTCTGGCAAGCCCGCTGACCGCCGCGGCCAGCGCCGTCGCCGGCTGCGTGGCCGACCCCCGGGAGCTGCTGGCATGAGCTTCGAGCCGTTCACCGTTGTGACGTCGCCGTTTGTCGCGTTGCCGATGCACGACATAGACACCGATCGGATTATTCCCGCCCGCTACCTGACTGTGACGGATCGTACCGGCCTGGCCGAGGGTCTGTTCGCTGACTGGCGCGTCGACGAGCAGGGGAACCCGCGCGCTGACTTTCCGCTCAATCACGACGATGCGCGCGGAGCTCAGGTACTCGTGGCAGGCGAGAACTTCGGTTGCGGCTCGTCACGTGAGCACGCTCCGTGGGCGCTGGTGGACAACGGGTTCCGTGCCGTGATCAGCACGAGCATCGCCGACATCTTCCGCACCAACGCGCTCAAGAACGGGCTGCTGGCGATCGATGTTGCCGCCGAACGCTTGGGAGAGTTGCTCGAAGCCGGGTTCGGCACCGTCACCATCGACCTCGTGGAGCGTCGCGTCGACCTGCCCGGAGGTATGTCGGTGACCTTCGAGATCGATCCCTTCGCGCGCCGCTGCCTGCTGGAGGGAACCGACGAGCTCGGATTCCTGTGCTCCAAGGAGGACGCAATCGCCGCATTCGAGCGCCGCCTCGAGCCACGACCATGAGATCGCTGATCGCCGTGCTGGGCGGCGACGGCGTCGGACCCGAGGTATGCGAACAGGCGCTCCGCGTGCTCGAGAAGCTCGGCGAGCTGTACGGCCACACGTTCGATGTACGGCGTGCCGCCATCGGCGGCGAGGCGATCGATTCTGCTGACGACCCACTTCCGGCAGCCACGGTCGAGCTCTGTCGCGACGCCGACGCCGTGCTGTTGGGGGCCGTCGGCCACCCGCGGTTCAACGACCAGGCCCTGCGGCCCGAGGCCGGACTGCTCAGGCTGCGCAGTGAACTGGAGCTGTTCGTCAATCTCCGGCCAATCCGTACGCACGAGTCGCTGACCGACGCCTCCCCGATACGTCCGGAATACCTCGGCGGCGTGGACCTGATGATCGTACGTGAGCTCACCGGTGGCCTCTATTACGGTGAGCGTGGCCGCGACGCCGATCGCGCATTCGACACCTGCGTATACACCCGTCCCGAGATCGCGAGGGTGGTCCGGATCGCCTGCGAGATGGCCGGCGGCCGACGACAGCTCGTAACCTCTGTCGATAAGGCGAACGTGCTCGACACCTCGCGGCTTTGGCGCGAGACGGCCAGCACCATCGCCGCCGACGAGTTTCCCGAGATCACCCTCGAGCACGGTCTGGTCGACTCCATGGCGATGCACCTGGTGACCCGCCCGTCAGACTTCGATGTCATCGTCACCGAGAATATGTTCGGCGACATTCTGTCGGACGAGGCGGCCGTACTGGTGGGATCGCTGGGCATGCTCCCATCCGCGTCACTGGGGATCGGCCGGCGTGGCCTCTACGAGCCGGTACATGGCTCGGCACCCGATATCGCTGGGCAGGGGGTTGCCAATCCGTATGCAGCTATCCTCAGTGTGGCGATGCTCCTGCGACACTCGCTTGGCCTACAGGACGAAGCAGCCGCTGTAGAGGCGGCTGTCGACACCGCGCTGCACGATGGGTTCCTGCCGCGCGACCTAGACTCCGACGGGACGATCGACACCGCGACGGCGGGGTCCGCAGTCCTCGACCGCCTGGAGGCAACCGGCGCGGCCTGCTAGCCGACCGCGTCCGTTCAAGGGCCGGCCGGCCGTGTCCACAAAGATCGTTGGGCGGTCGGCCCGGCAGTTGGCAGATGGACGCGGGTGCTAGAGTTTCTCCATGCTCAGGTGGCTCGTTCGCATCGTCGTGCTTGGCGCGCTCGTTGCGGCCGTCTTTTACGCGCGTTTCACGTACTTCGCGCCGCAGCCGATCGAAGTGAGCGTGCTACAGCCGACCCGCGGTCGAGTCGAGTCGACGATCACGAACTCGAAGGCAGGCACCGTAAAGGCAAGACGGCGGGCAAGCCTCTCACCCGAGATCGGTGGGCGCGTCGTCGAGCTTCCGGTGCGCGCCGGCTCAGAGGTCCGACGCGGCCAGGTTCTGATGCAGCTCGATGACTCGACCCATCGGGCCCAACTGGAAAAGGCCCGGCGCGATGTCATCACCGCCGAGGCACGTCACCGCGAGGCCTGCCTAGCGGCCGACCAAGCACGCCGTGAGCACGGCCGCTATCAAGAGCTGGCGGCACGTCAGATCGTGTCGCAGAACCTGCTCGATCAGCTCGACAGCCGGGCCCAGACTTCGGCCGCGTCCTGCGACGCTGCCGATGCGATGATCGCGAGCGCCCGTGCGGCGATCGGCCTGATCGAGAGTGAGCTACGTAAGACAGTGCTGCGAGCACCGTTCGGCGGCGTCGTATCGGAGCTATCGATCGAGCTCGGCGAGTACACGACTCCATCGCCGCCGGGGCTGCCGATACCGCCGGTGATGGAGATCATCGACACCACGTCGATCTTCATCAGCGCACCGATGGACGAGGTGGACTCGGCACGCATCATGGCCGGCCAACAGGTGCGCACAACCATCGATTCGTACCCCGGCAAGATCTTCCCCGGCACCGTGACACGCGTTGCCCCCTACGTGCTCGACATCGAGGCGCAGAACCGCACAGTGGAGATCGAGGTGGAGCTCGATGATCAGGAGCTCGCGTCCTCGCTGCTGCCCGGCACCTCGGCGGACGTCGAGGTCATCCTGGAAACACACGATGACGCCCTGCGGCTGCCCACCGCGACCCTGCTCGAGGGGAGCGCCGTGCTTGTCGTTGAAGACGGCATGCTGGTACGGCGTGAAGTGCAGATCGGGCTGCGTAACTGGAATTTCAGCGAGATCCTCTCGGGCCTTGGCGTTACCGATCGGGTCGTGACCTCGCTCGACCGCGTCGAGGTGCAACCCGGCGCCCAGGTGGTGGTCGCCGGGGAGAGCAGCGCGGGGTGACATGATCCGGCTGCGCGACATCTGGCGCACGTACGATGTCGGCGGCCGGCCGCTGCACGCATTGCGCGAGATCAGCGAGGACATCGAAGCCGGGGAGCACGTCGCCATTATGGGCCCTTCGGGCTCGGGCAAGTCGACGCTGCTGAACCTCCTGGGCTGCCTCGACCGCCCGAGCCGTGGCTCCTATGAGCTCGACGGTCAGGAAGTTGCCCAACTCAACGAAACGCAGCTCACCAGCATCCGCCGGGACCTGATTGGCTTCGTTTTCCAGTCGTTCCACCTGGTTCCGCGCCTCACCTCGGTAGGCAACGTCGAGCTACCGATGATGTTCGCCGGCATCGCGCGGCGCGAACGGCGGCGGCGCGCACACGTTGCCCTGGAGTCCGTCGACCTGGAGAACCGCGCCGACCACCGCCCGGATCAACTCTCTGGAGGCGAACGCCAGCGCGTCGCCATCGCCCGCGCGATCACGATGGAGCCGAGCCTATTGCTCGCCGACGAGCCCACCGGCAACCTCGATACCCGTTCCGGGGGCCTGGTGCTCGACCTTCTCGAGGAGCTGACAAGCCGTGGGCTGACCCTCGTGTTAGTCACCCACGATCCCGGGGTGGCGCGGCGGGCCGATCGCGTTGTCACGTTGGTGGACGGATGCATCGTGTCGAGGATGCGCGGCGCCGACTTGGGCGATGTAAATCCCTACATAGCCGCCGCCGAGGATGCAGACGATGATGCGGTGCCGCCGGTAGCCGCCGCATCAAGCTACGAGCCCACGCGATGAGCGCGCTCGATATCCTGCGCTTCGCATTTCGGGCGCTCCGCGGCAATGCTCTGCGCACGGCGTTGAGCATGACCGGCGTGGCCATCGGCGTCGCCTCGGTCATCATCCTGACGTCGCTGGGCGAGGGCGCCCGCACCTACGTCGTCGATCAGTTCGCCTCGCTCGGCACCAACATCCTTATCGTGGTACCGGGGCGAACCGAGACCACGGGCGGGCTTCCAGGAATCGGCGGAGTAGCGAACGATCTGACCATCGCCGACGCCGAAGCGCTTGCCCGCGACGTTCGCACCATCACCAGAGTGGCGCCGGTGTCCAACGGCAACGAGACGGTCTCGGTCGGCGGACGCAGTAAGCAGGTGATGATCCTCGGATGTACGGCGGAGATGCGCGACCTACGCAATATCGAGATGCGCACGGGTCGCTACTTGCCTGAAGGCGACTGGGAGCGTGGTACCTCGGTGGCGGTGCTCGGGAGCGGCATCGCCCGAGACCTCTTTCCGGGCACCGGCGCGATCGGCAAGGTGGTGCGCATCGGCGACTTCCGCATGCGCGTGATCGGCGTCATGGCGGCGCGCGGCGTGACGCTCGGAATGGACTTCGATCAGATCGTGATGGTGCCGTTGGCAACCGGCATGCGCCTGTTCAACCGCAGCTCGCTGTTCCGTATCATGCTGCAGCATGATCCGCAGGCAGACGTCGAACGTATCCAGGCCAACGTCACGCGGATTCTCGTCGATCGTCACGATGAAGAGGATTTCACCCTCATAACCCAGGACGCCGTGATGTCTGCCTTCTCTCAGATCTTCGCGGCTCTGACCGCCGGGCTGGCGGGGATTGCGGCGATCTCGTTGAGCGTTGCCGGGATTGGTATCATGAACGTCATGCTGGTTTCGGTGTCGGAACGGACCCACGAAATCGGGTTGCTCAAGGCCGTTGGCGCCCATCCACGTCAGATACTGTTCACCTTCCTGACCGAAGCGGTGCTGCTGAGCACTGCTGGCGGCTTGGTCGGTCTGGGCGTCGCCGCCGTCGCGCTCCAGACCCTGGTTGTCGCTCTCCCGGCCCTCGATGCCACACCTCCGACGTGGGCGATCGCAGGCGCCCTGATCGTCTCGATCGGCGTGGGCGCGATCTTCGGTGTGCTGCCGGCGCGTACGGCAACCAGGCTCGACCCGATCGCCGCACTGCGAGGCTGAAATGGCGACAACCGATCTCCTGAGGCTGGCCGCCGGGGCGCTGCGCGGGCATCGGCTACGGACGTTCCTGTCGATGCTGGGCATCGCCATAGGCGTCTGTGCGGTGATTCTGCTAACCGCCATCGGCGAGGGAACCCGCCACTACGTGCTCGACCAGTTCACCCAGTTCGGCACCAACATCATCGCGATCAACCCTGGCAAGCAGGAGACTATCGGCATTCCGGGTGTTCTCGGCGGCACCACCAAGCAGCTGACGATCGACGATGCGGAGGCCCTCGCCAGGCTGCCTGGAGTGGAGCGCGTAGCAATGTTCTCCCTGGGCTCGGGAAGGGTCGAGGCGGAGGGGCGTGGACGCTCGGTGTTCATCTACGGAGCCACTGAAGCGCTCACCGACGTGCTCAAGTTCAGTGTGCGACAGGGAAGCTTCCTGCCGGCGGGTGACCCCCGGCGAGGGGGCTCGGTGGCGGTGCTGGGGCCGACGTTGAAACGGGAGCTGTTTGGCGAGGTCAATGCGCTCGGCAAGTTCGTGCGCGTCGGTGGTCAGCGGTTTCGCGTCATCGGCATCATGGAGCCCAAGGGACAGATCCTCGGAATGGACATCGACGACGTTGTTTACGTTCCGGTGTCGCAAGGACTGAAGCTGTTCAACCAGGACGAGCTGTGGGAGATCGACGTCATCTTCTCGCACGCTGGCCTCGAACGGCAGGTAGAGGCGTCGGTGCGAGCGCGGCTCACCGAGCGCCACGGGAGGGAGGATTTCACCGTCACCACGCAGACCCAGATGCTCGACGTGTTCGGCAACGTGATGGACATGATCACCGCAGGCGTGGCAGCCATCGGCGGCATCTCGTTACTAGTCGGCTCGATCGGCATCCTCACCATCATGTGGATCGCCGTTGGTGAACGGACCTCCGAGATCGGCCTGCTCAAGGCGCTCGGCGCGACCTCGACCCAGGTACAGCTGCTGTTCCTGGCGGAGTCCGGAGCGCTTTCGCTGGCGGGCGGTGCGCTAGGTGTCGGCGTGGGCTTCGGGCTGGCGATGCTGGCGCGTACAGCAGTGCCGGGACTGCCAGTGCATGTCCCCACCGAGTTCGTCATCGCGGCGCTGGCGGTGAGCTTTGCCACCGGCCTCGCCTCTGGTGTGCTGCCGGCGCGTCGTGCCGCGGCGCTCGACCCGGTGGACGCGCTGCGGAGCGAATAGCAGCCCCTTGCGGGGCCGGCACAGTTCCTAGACATATGAGCATGACGCGCTGCGAGTGGGCAGGATCGAGCCGACCTCTGGACATTGAGTACCACGACCTCGAGTGGGGTGTTCCAGTTCGCAACGATCGCCGGCTGTTCGAATTCCTGCTGCTCGAGGGCGCGCAAGCCGGCCTCAGCTGGTCGACAGTCCTGAAGAAGCGTGAAGGATATCGGAGGGCTTTTGCCGGCTTCGACGTCGAGCGCATAGCGCGGTTCAACCGGCGCTCCGTCGAGCGCTTGATGCGGGATGCGGGGATCGTACGCAACCGTCTCAAGGTGACGTCGGCGATCGACAACGCGCGCGCGCTGCTGCGGCTCCAAGCCACGGAGGGATCCTTTGCCAGCTACATCTGGGATTTCGTCGACGGTGTCCCGGTGCAGAACGCCTGGCGCACGTTGAGCGACATCCCGACGCAGACTCCGACATCCGAGACCATGAGCAAGGAGTTGCGGCAGCGCGGATTTCGCTTCGTTGGCCCGACGATCTGTTACGCCTTCATGCAGGCCGCCGGATTGGTAAACGACCATACGGTGGACTGTTTCCGCTATCCAGAAGTTCGCCGCGCCTCCGCGGTGGAAGTGTAGCGACGCACTAGTGCTGCACTAGCGGTAGTAGTACTCGCGGAACACCAGCCGATAGCTCGGTCGCCGCGAGCGCACCGAGACGTGCCGCTGACGAACCGGTTGCGCTGCGGGGCTCTGCGGATCGTAGCCGAGCAAGTACGACGCCCGCAGCATGATCACCACATCGTCGTAGGCACTCGCGAGCTCATCGGGTCGGATGGCGTCGATGATCGTGCCTCCGGTCTCGCCGGCGAGCCGGCTGAGCTTCTCACGTAGCCGCTCATCGCTTCGCGCCGCGCCGAGCATCATCGGGAAAACCGGGACTGCCGTCTCACGCGCGGCGTCGAGAACCTCGTCGAAGCGGCGCTCGCTGTCGTGGTCATCACCATCGGTCAGCAGCACCAGGGCGGCGCGCCGGGTCGGGCTGGAGTTGGCGTCGGCCTCGGAGCGCGAGCTGCATGATCCCCGATCGGCGACCTCTCCGGCGCGGGAGTCGAGCTCGATGCGAGGGCGACCGGTGCTCATCGAGTACACGGTGCTCAACCCGTCGATCAGGGCATCGTGCAGCGCCGTGCCGCCATCCATGAAGATGCCGTCGACGCGCGCCGCAAGCGCCGGCTCGAAGGACCGCGCCCATCTGCCTGGGCCGACTACGTCGTTGAACGGCAGCAGGTAGACACAGTCACGCACGTCGAGCCGTCGCAAAAACGTCTTGGCGGCGTTGCGTACGACGCGCGACCAATGCAAGAGGCTGGTGCTCGAATCGAGGACCAGCGCCACGTCGAGCGGTGTCGACCCCGGCGCCAGAAATACGCTGATCTCCTGCAGCACGCCGTCTTCCCGGATCCTGAAATCGGCTGCCTGCAACCCCGGAACCGGCTCTCCACGTGAGTCGAGCACGGCAACGCTGTGCCGCACGATATCGACCGACGTGCGGAAGCCGGGCGCCTGCTGGGCACTGGCACCGCTGACCACCAAAGTCAGTCCCAGCGTCACTAGTACCGAGCTGCGCAGCGGTGATTGCTGTCGGGAGTACATACTGACAAGGTAGCGAACGCCGGGTGGCACCCGCAAATCCGAGGGAGCCTGACCGACCCGCGGCAACCGATGCTTGCACCGAAACTCGACCGGAGCCCCCTGATGTCCCACAGCCGCAACCACCTCGGTGAGGAGACCAGTCCCTACCTGCTCCAGCACGCCTCAAACCCGGTCAATTGGTACCCGTGGGGCAAGGCGGCGCTCGACCGCGCCGGCGCCGAAGACAAGCCTATTCTGTTGAGCGTCGGCTATGCCGCGTGCCATTGGTGCCACGTGATGGAGCGCGAGTCGTTCGAGAACCCGGCAACCGCCGAGCTCATGAATGAGCACTTCGTCTGCATCAAGGTCGATCGAGAGGAGCGCCCCGATATCGACGATATCTACATGCGCGCAGTGCAGATGATGACCGGGCGCGGCGGCTGGCCGCTAACGGCGTTCTTGGCTCCTGATTTGCGCCCGTTCTTCGGAGGCACCTACTACCCACCCGAGCCGCGCCACGGGATGCCGAGCTTCACGCAGGTGCTGCACGGTGTTGCCGATGCCTACGCCAACCGCCGCGACGAGATCGAGGCCACCGGTGCACAGCTCCTCGAACACCTGCAGGCGCCGCGAGTGAGCAGGGCCCAAGCGTCCCTCGACCACAATCTGATCCAGCGCGCTGCGATGGAGTTGCACGCGCGCTTCGACCCCAACTACGGCGGCTTCGGGGCAGCACCGAAGTTTCCCAACAGCATGTCGATCTCGCTGCTGCTTCGCCACGCTACCGCGCGCAACGACACCGGCCTGCTGCAGGAGGCTCTGTTCACCCTCGATCAGATGGCGGCCGGCGGTATTTACGATCAGGTCGGCGGCGGCTTCCATCGGTACGCAACCGACGCGCGCTGGTTGGTTCCGCACTTCGAGAAGATGCTCTACGACAACGCGTTGCTGGCCACGGCCTACCTGGAGGCGTATCAGCTCACTGGCAAGCAGACGCTGGCTGACACGGTTTCGGAGACGCTCGACTGGGTGGCTCGCGAGATGCAGTCGAGTGACGGTGGCTACTACTCCACCCTCGATGCCGACAGCGAGGGAGTGGAGGGCAAGTACTACGTCTGGGACGCGACGGAGCTAGAGGCGCTGCTGGGAGACAACGCTGAGGTTTTCGGGCGCGCCTACGGTGTCAACGCCAGCGGCAACTGGGAGGGCACCAACATCCTTCATCTCCCGCGCTCGCTGGAGCAGCTGGCAGGTGAGCTGGAGGAAGCTCCGGAAGTACTCCGCGAGCGCCTGGCGGGCTGCCGTGAGCAGCTTCTCGAGGCCCGCGACAGCCGCATTAGACCAGGCCTCGACGACAAGATCCTGAGCGATTGGAACGGCCTCATGATTGCTGCCATGGCGCGCGGCTATCGAGTGCTCGACGATCGACGCTACCTGGATTCGGCAATCAGGGCAGCGGAATTCGTACTGGAGACGATGCGACGCGATGGGCGTCTGCTGCACACGCACCGCGCTGGCACCACCAAGTTGCTCGCCTATCTCGATGGCTACGCCAACATGCTCTGGGCGTGCATCGAGCTGTTCGAGTCGACGTTCGAGCTTCGTTGGCTACGCCATGCCCGCGAGCTGGCCGACGGGCTCCTGGAGTTGTTTGGCGACGCCGAGGGTGGCTTCGCGTTCACCGGGACCGACCACGAGGAGCTGCTGACAACCTCGAAGGCGGGTCAAGACGGCGCCACGCCGGCCGGCAACGCCGTCGCTGCCATCTGGCTGCAGCGACTCGCCCGGCTCACCGGCGAGAGCCGCTACGCTAAGGCCGCCCTACAGACGCTGGAGGCCTTCGCGTCGTTCATGGAGCGCATGCCGTCGGCGTTTGCGCAGATGAACCTGGCGCTCGACGACCACCTCTCTGAGCACAGTGAGGTGGTAGTTCTGGGTGGGGCGGAGGACCCCGCCAGCAGGGCGGCGTTGGCCAAGCTCTGGCGCCGATTCGCACCGCACGAGATCGTCGTCGGTCTCGATCCCGAAGCGGCCGATCTCGAGGCGCTGGAGACTGAGGTACCACTGCTGGCCGGCAAGGCGATCGTCTCGGAAACCGCGAGACCGCTGTATTTCGCCTGCCGCAACTACGCCTGTGAGGCTCCGACAACCGACCTCGACGCAGTCATCGACCGCGACTGATCAGCGGTAGAGCCAGAGACCGAGCTCCTTCTCCATCGGCGCGTACATGTCAGCCACCCACTCGCCGTACCCGTTGTAGATCTGCGTATCGTAGACGTCGCCGTTGTTGATCAACCATTCCTTCGCTTGCGACCAGCGCGGGTGTGGGACCTTTGGATTGATGTTGGCCCAGAACCCGTATTCGTTGGGCTGCGAATCGCTCCAGAAGGTGCGTGGCTGGCGCTCGACGAAGTCGAACTTGACGATCGATTTCACCTGCTTGAAGCCGAACTTCCACGGCGTGATGAACCTGATCGGGGCGCCGTTTTGCTTCGGGTTCGGCTTGCCGTAGGAGCCCGTGACCAGGAACGCCAGCTCGTTGTTGGCCTCCTCGATCGACAAGCCGTCGTGGTACGGCCACGGGTACCACGACTGCGACCTAATGCCGGGCATCTCGTCCGGCCGATTGGCCGTGTACATGGCGACGTATTTGGCGCGCGGCTGCGGCTCGACGAGCTCGAGGAACGACCGAAACGGAAAGCCCGACCACGGGATCACCGCGGCCCAGCGCTCGACGCAGCGGAAACGACAGACGCGCTCCTCGAGCGGCATCTTGCGCATCACTTCCTCGAGGTCATAGGTGCCCGGCTTGCTGACCAGCCCCGTCACCTCGAAAGCCCAGGGCTCGGTCTGGAAGTTGCCAACGTTGCGCCATACGCTCTGCTTGGGCGTCTCGAACTCGTAAAAGTTGTTGTAGGCATGCGTCAATGCCGGCTCAGTCAGGGGTCGACCCGCGTCCTCGAGCGTCAAGCGTGGATGAGGAGTCGCCGGGTACAGGTCGGCCGCAGGGCCGCTCGGGTAGACCACCGAGTCGGGCATGGAAACCGCCTGTTGCATCATCAGCCCGCCGTTGGCCAGCGCCCTCGACGCCCCGTACGCACCCCCTGCGCCGATCGCCGCCAGCCCCATTCCCTGCAGAACCTTGCGGCGATTCAGATAGATGCTCTCCGGAGTGACCTCGCGCTCCGGGATCTCCCACCCGCGCCGCTTTCTGATCAACATGGCTGCTCCTCGCCACCCTTCAGTGGAGTCGTTCGTCGCTCGTTGCTCACTGTAACAGTCGAGAGATAGTTGGTGCCAAGCCGGGGATTGGTTTCCGCTCGCCTGGCGGCGCGACGATGCGAACGGTGCCGACAGGACCCAGCTACAATGGTGGTCTGGTCGTGCTGGTCGGGTACGGTCACCTCCCGATACCACCCGGAACGGGTGCTCGTCTGCTCACAGCCATGACTCAGAACCTCCGAAATATCGCCATCATCGCGCACGTCGACCATGGCAAAACCACGCTGGTCGACGAGCTGCTGAAGCAGTCCGGGACCTTCGACGCGCGCATCGAGCACCGCGAGCGGCTCCTCGACTCCAACGATCTGGAACGCGAGCGCGGCATCACGATCCTGTCGAAGAACATCGCGATTCGGTGGCACGAGTACAGCATCAACATCGTCGACACGCCGGGTCACGCCGACTTCGGCGGCGAGGTGGAGCGGGTGCTGTCGATGGTCGACTCCGTGCTGCTGTTGGTCGATGCGGTCGATGGACCGATGCCGCAAACACGGTTCGTCACCCAGAAAGCGTTCTCGCATGGCCTGCGCCCCATCGTGGTGATCAACAAGATCGATCGCGATGCCGCCAGGGCCGACTGGGCGCTGGATCAGACATTCGAGTTGTTCATCCGGCTCGGCGCCAGCGATGAGCAGCTCGACTTCCCGGTGATCTACACGTCTGCCGTGCACGGCACCGCAACCCTCGACCTGGCGCAACCTGGCAGCGACATGACGCCGCTGTTCGAAGCCGTAGTCGAGCATGTCCCGGCACCGGACGTCGATCCGGACGGACCGTTGCAGCTCCAGGTCAGCTCGCTCGACTACTCCAGCTACGTCGGCGCCATCGGGATCGGCCGCATCGCGCGCGGCACGTTGCGGCGCAACGCGCGGGTGACGGTCGTCGACGCAGCCGACAAGGAACGCCAGGAACGTGTGTTGCAGGTGCTCGGGTTCCATGGTCTCGAGCGCAGCGAGATCGAGGAAGCGGGCGCCGGCGACATCGTTGCGTTCAGCGGCGTAGAACATCCGCGCATCTCCGACACTCTGTGCGACCCAGCGCACATCGAGCCGCTGCCGGCCCTGGTCGTCGACCAGCCGACGATCGCCATGACCTTCGAGACCAACATCTCCCCGTTTGCCGGCACGGAGGGCAAGTTCGTCACCAGCCGACAGCTGCGCGAGCGTCTGCGCCGCGAGACCCTGCACAACGTCGCGCTGGAGGTAGCCGAGACCGAGAACCCAGACAAGTTTCGGGTCTCTGGCCGCGGCGAGCTACACCTGTCGATCCTGCTGGAAAACATGCGGCGAGAGGGGTACGAACTGGCGGTATCGCGGCCCCGTGTCATCGTGCGCGAGATCGACGGCCAGCGCCATGAGCCCTTCGAGCAGCTCAGCGTCGATGTCGAGGACCGCCACCAGGGCGCCATCATGGAGGCACTCGGCGGACGCGGCGGCGACCTGCAAGACATGCGCCCCGACGGAGAAGGCCGTGTGCGGCTCGACTACGTCATCCCGTCGCGTGGGCTCATCGGCTTTCAGACCGAGTTCCGTACGACGACCTCGGGCAGCGGCATCATGGTGCACAGCTTCCACCACTACGGCCCCGTGCAGAAGATCGCCCGCCAGCGTCGCGCCAACGGCGTGCTGGTATCGATGGCCGAAGGCACCTCGCTGGGGTTCTCGCTAAACAATTTGCAGGAGCGCGGCCAGCTGTTCATCGGCCCCGGCGAGAAGATCTACGAGGGGCAGGTCGTCGGCTTGAATTCGCGTTCCGCCGACCTCCCGGTCAACCCGCTCAAGGGCAAGAAGCTCAGCAACATGCGCGCCGCCGGCCGCGACGACAACATCGTGTTAACGCCGCCGCTACGCATGTCGCTGGAGCAGGCGCTGGAGTTCATCGAAGACGACGAGTTGGTGGAGGTCACGCCGCGGAACCTGCGGCTGCGCAAGCGTCATCTGACGGAAAATGAGCGGCGGCGCGCCATCAAGGCAGCGAGCAAAATCGCCGGCTGACAGAAGGTTCCCGGCGAATCGCTCCCGCGGATGGTCCGCTTCGCCTAGCAGACCGTGGTGGAAGTGTGGCGGGCCTGCTAGCGATCCATCCCCGATTCCCCGGTCATGCCGATCTCCCGGTTCAGCACCTCCATGTCGACGCCGCCGGGCCGATCGCCTAGCAAGTGCTCGCAGAAGTACTCTGCCCGTAGCCACGCCCAGTAGTCGGCAGTCTCGCGATAGCCGTGGCGCTCACCCGGGAACACGAAGAAGTCGAAGCGCTTGTTGGCTTTGATGAGGGCGTGGGCCATTCGGTAAGTCAGCGATGGGTGAACGTTGTTGTCGATATCGCCGGTGGTAAGCAACAGCTTGCCTTTCAGGTTCTTGGCCAACTGCGAATTGGTCTCGATGCCGTACTCGAAGCTGACGTTGCCTTCGTCGTCGATGACCTCTTTCACACCGTGGTGCTTCTCGCTCCACCAGCGGTTGTAGATCTGGTTCTCGTGGTTGCCGGACGAGGACACCGCCACCTTGAAGAAGTCGGGGTAGACGAGCATCGCGGCGGTTGACATGAAGCCGCCGCCGGAGTGTCCAAAGATCCCCACCCGGTCGATATCGACGTAGTCGTGGCGCAGCGCCAGCTGCTCGATGGCAGCCTTCTTATCGGCCAGGCCATAGTCACGCAGATCGCCGTATCCGTAGTTGTGGTACCACTTCGAGCGCGCCGGATGGCCACCGCGGTTTCCGACTTCGATAACCACGAAGCCGAGCTGCGCCAGGTGGACGTTTTGCGCCCGGGTGTTGAACGACTTGGTGACGGCTTCGGTCTGCGGCCCCGGATAGACGTAGGCGATGATCGGGTAGCTGCGGCTCTCGTCGAAGTCGAATGGCCTGTACACCACGCCGTAGAGGTTGGTCACGCCGTCGTCCGCCTTGACCACGAACGGCTCGGGGAACTCGTAGCCGGCCTCCATCAGGAGCGACAGATCAGCCTGCTCGAGCTCCATCAACACCTCGCCGTCGCCGTCATGCAACACTGACATCGGCACGGTATCGACGCGCGACAGGTTGTCGACGAAGTAGTCGTTGCTCTCGCTGATGCTGGTTTGGTGGTTAGCGTCGCCGGGGTTGAGCAGCGTCAGGCCGGTGCCATCGAGTCGAACGCGGTACAGGTGTGTGTAGTACGGGTCTTCGCCCTCCTCGTGCGCGTTGGCGGTGAAGTACAAGACTCGTTTGACGTCATCGACGCCCTCGATGCGCCGGCCAGAGTACGGGCCCGAGGTGATGCGATTGCGCACGTTGCCATCTGAGCCGTAGAGGTAGTAATGGCCCCAGCCGTCACGCTCCGACCACCAGACGATCTCGCCGGTGCTGAGCAGCTCGACCGGCTGGATTTCCACGTAAGTATTGAGGCGCTCCTCGATCAACACCCGGGTAGAACCCGACCCCAGGTCAGCCACTGCAACGTCGTAGCGCTTGAGGTCGCGGCTGAAGCGGCCAAAATAGAGCTCGTTGGCACTTTCCGACAGCCACAGTGACGGGATCGGGTCCTCGGCGTCGGGGCGCGGGAACTGCCGAGCGCTGAGGATGTTCACCGTCTGATCGGTGAATCGCTCCGTGTCGATCTTCTTGCCCTGCCGCGCCGCGATGTCGAACACCCAGATCTCCGATTGGGTGACGTGTTCCTCACCGGGCATCTCGTAGCGGTAGGTCTCGAGCGTCGGGCGCGGCTCGGCCACGGCATTGATCACCCAGAGCTCGTCGACCTCGCGACGATCGGCGCGCTCGAGAGCAAACTTCGAGGAGTCGCGCGACCAGGTAACGGCAACCGGCTGTCGACGGCCCAGTTTCTTGACGCGCTCTTTGTCGGTCATGCCGCGCTGCCGCCGCAAGTAGGCATAGTGTTGCTCGCCGTCCTGTGTCAGACGGATCTCCTCGAGGTCAGGATCAAGGTCGGATTCCTGCTCATCGTCGGCGTCATCCTCGTCATCGCCCTCGCCGGAATCCTTCTTCGCCTTCTCCTTCTCCAGGTACTTCTGATAGTTGGCGGCGTCCATCATGTAGAGGTCGTAAGCGCGCCCGAACAACACCCACCGCTTGTCGGGAGAGATGGCAGCCCACTCGGGATGGTCGGCGGGTGCGTCGAAGTCTGTGAGCTCACGCACCTGGCCGGTGCCGAGCTCGTACTCGAAGTGGTGCACCTTCTTCTTCGGCTTGCGGCGGCGTGCGGAATCTTCTTCCTGCTGATCACCTTCGGACGCATCGCGTTCCTCGTCGAGCGAGCTGACGACATCGAACTGTATGGCGGTGTTGTCGTTTACCCAGCGGATCTTTTCGATCGGCAGGTGCTTGGCGTCGTGAGGATCCTTGGTGAGCAGGGTGAGTTGCGCCGCCATGTCGTCGTTGTCGAAGATCGGCGTCTTGCTGCGACGTGTGGGATCGACCAGCCAGAAGCTCTTGCCTTCCGAGCTTTCCCACGAGTACCAGAAGCGATCGCTACCCTCGAGCCAGTGTGGCTGCACCTGGGTGTCGAAGATCATTTTGTCCATCTTGTCCTGGCTGAACCGCATCGCCAGCTCGCGGTTGGCGCGCACCCCCTGGGCGCTTTCCTGGGCAACGGACGGAGCCCCAACCAACACCGTGACTAGCAGAACGAGCCATATGGAACGAGTGAGCATGCGACAGTCAGGCGGGATCGTCTTCAACATTCTTCACACCTCTATGTTGTGAGCTGAGAGGGCCGATAGCTAACAAGCTACGAGCCCTTTCGGCAAACGGCGTAGAGCTGCACCGTGTGTGGTGCAAAACGGAGAAGTCGCCGACCCTACGGCACGGAGGTGCTAAACGGCGGCGCTCTTCCACAGGGATTTCCACAAGTTCAGTGGGAATCCGGTTCACCGGCCAGACGTGCCATGAGCTCTCGTGCCGCACGGCGCGGGGTGACCATACCGTCGAGCAACGCCTGCTCGGTGGCAGCCACATACCCGGAAGACTCCCCGCGCGCCCGGAAGTCGCGGACCAAGGTTTCCTCGATCAGCCCCCACATCCACTTGATGCGCTGGCCTCGTCGACGCTCGGCGAGCTCGCCACTACCCGCCAGCGTGGTGCGATGCTCTTCCACCAGGGCCCAGATTTCGGGAATGCCGTCACCGGTGGCGGCGCTGGTCATGGCAGCACGGCGACGCCAGCCGGTCGGCTCAGAGCGTTTGTAACCAAGCGCAGCGCTATAGTCGGCAACAGCCTCGCGGGCGCGTCCGATGTTGCTGCCGTCGGCCTTGTTGACCGCCACGATGTCGGCGATCTCGAGGATGCCCTTCTTGATTCCTTGCAGCTCGTCGCCCGCTCCAGGGAGCATGAGCACGAGGAAGCAGTCGACCATGTCGGCGACCACGGTCTCGGACTGTCCGACGCCGACGGTCTCGACCATCACCACATCGAACCCGGCTGCATCGCACAGCAGCATCGCCTCCCGCGTCCTCGATGCCACGCCGCCGAGAGTCTGTGCGGACGGCGTGGGTCGCACGAAGGCGTTGTCGAGCTTCGAGAGGCGCGCCATCTGCGTCTTGTCGCCCATGATGCTGCCGCCCGACAGCGTCGACGACGGATCGACCGCCAGCACCGCAACGTGGTGGTTCCGATCGACCAGCCAGGCACCGAGCGCATCGATGAACGTGCTTTTGCCGACCCCGGGCACGCCGCTCACGCCAATGCGCCAAGCATCACCGATATGGGGTGCAAGCTCCTCGAGTAGCTCCTCGGCGCGCCTTTGATCTTCGGCGAGAGCGCTCTCGATCAGGGTGATGCCACGAGCCAGCGACGACCGATCACCGGCGCGAATGCTCGCCGCTAGCTCCGACGCGGGCACTCCCGCCATTCAGCCGGCCTCGGCGCCGAAAGCACCCTGAAGTTGGTCCAGAAGCCGCGCCGCGGCTTCGGTGACCACTGTGCCCGGACCGAAGATGGCCGCCGCCCCGGCCTCTAACACGGCCTCGTGATCCTGCGGCGGTACCACGCCACCCACCACGACCAGAATGTCGGAACGACCCAGCCCCTCCAGCTCGCTACGCAGCTCGGGCACCAGCGTCAGGTGTCCGGCGGCCAACGTGCTCACGCCGACGATGTGGACGTCGTTCTCGACTGCCTGACGCGCCACTTCGTCGGGCGTCTGGAACAGGGGACCGATATCGATGTCGAATCCCAGGTCGGAAAGCGCCGTGGCGATTACCTTCTGACCGCGGTCGTGACCGTCCTGCCCGAGCTTGGCAACCAACAGGCGCGGTCGCCGGCCGGTGCGGCGCGAGAACTCCTCCACACCCTCGCGCACCTCACGCACGTCTTCGGAAGACTCGCCCATGGCGCCACTGTATACGCCTGAGAACGAGCGCACGGTGGCCGCGTGGCGCGTGAACACTTTCTCGAGCGCCGCCGACATCTCTCCCACGCTGGCGCGGGCGCGGGCCGCTTCAATGGTCGCCTCCAGCAGGTTCCCCTTGCCGGTTTCAGCGAGGCGCGTCAGCGCTTCGAGTGCATCCGCACACGCCGCGGCGTCGCGCTCGGCACGGAGTACCCCGAGCCGCTCAACCTGCGCTCGTAACACTTCGCTGTTGTCGATCGAGCGAACGTCGATAGCGCTGTCTGCGTCGGTGGTGTGAGCGTTGACGCCAACGATCTTCTGGCGGCCGGTGTCGATATGAGCCTGCGTGCGCGCCGCCGATTCCTCGATGCGGAGCTTCGGCAGCCCCGCCTCGAGCGCCCGCGTCATGCCCCCGAGATCTTCGACCTCTTCGATGTGCTGCATCGCCTGCTCGGCGAGCTCATTGGTCAAGCTCTCCATGAAGTAGCTGCCCCCCCAGGGGTCGACGACATCACAAATTCCGCTCTCCAGCTGCAGCACCAGCTGCGTGTTGCGGGCAACGCGAGCCGACAGATCTGTGGGAAGTCCCAGTGCCTCGTCGAAGGCGTTCGTGTGGAGCGACTGGGTGCCGCCGTGCACCGCCGCCAGCGCCTCAATCGCCGTGCGCACGATGTTGTTGTACGGGTCTTGGGCGGTAAGCGACCAGCCGGAGGTCTGGCAGTGGGTTCGGAGGCGCGACGAGCGCGGGTCCCGCGGCTCGAACTGCTCCATGAGGCGGCTCCACAGCAACCGTGCGGCACGCAACTTGGCAACCTCGGTGTGGTAGCTCATACCGATGCCGAAGAAGAACGAGATGCGCGGCGCGAACGCGTCCACATCGAGGCCAGCGTCGATCCCGGTACGGACGTACTCGACACCGTCGGCCAGCGTGTAGCCGAGCTCGATGTCGGCCGTCGCCCCGGCTTCCTGCATGTGGTAGCCGGATACCGAGATGCCGTTGAAGCGTGGCATGTGCTCCGACGTATAGCGGAAGATGTCGGCGACAATGCGCATCGACGCCGCCGGTGGATAGATGTAGGTGTTGCGAACCATGAACTCCTTGAGCACGTCGTTCTGGATCGTCCCGGTCAGCCGGTCCAGGGCGACACCCTGCTCCGCCCCGGCGAGGATGTAGAGCGCCAGCACTGGCAGCACCGCGCCATTCATCGTCATCGACACGCTCATCTCATCGAGCGGAATGGTCTCGAAGAGAATCTGCATGTCGAGGATCGAGTCGATCGCCACGCCGGCCATGCCCACATCACCGCCCACGCGAGGATGGTCGGAGTCGTAACCCCGATGCGTCGGCAGGTCGAAGGCAATCGATAGTCCCTTCTGCCCGGCGGCCAGATTGCGGCGGTAGAAGGCGTTCGATTCCTCGGCCGTCGAGAAGCCGGAGTACTGCCGTATCGTCCACGGCCGCTCGGTGTACATCGACGCGTACGGTCCGCGCACGTACGGCGGCTCGCCGGGCAACCCGCCGAGGTGCTCGAGGGCTTCGAGGTCCTCGGCCGTGTAGATCGACTTCGACCCACGCTTGGACATGACGCTCCTGGCTCTGCAGTCCGCTAGCTATAGTGCACGATTCTGACACTTTCGGGCACAAAGCAGTGTCCGAGGACGGACTTGCAAGCCTGCCGCCCGCGTGGACCCGGTGCGGGCGCTGCAGGCTGACTGAGCGCGTCTGCGCCTCACAGGGTAGCTACGTCTTCGCTGTCGGCAAAGAACAGCTCCTGCACCCCCTCCGGTGGCGGTGGCGTCAGGCAGCTGACGACCACGAGGAGCAGAAGCGATGCCATCGGTCCGATCAGCGCCGGCCACAGCCCGCCGATCCAGTTGTTGAACGTCCCGTGCACCGCGTAGCCGGCGAGGTACCAGAGCACGCACACGATGGAGCCGCCGATCATGCCCGTGAGCGCGCCCTCACGCGTGGCCCGCGGCCACCACAGCCCGAGCAACAAGGGAAAGGTGAACGCCGAGGCCATGAGGCTGAAGCCCATGGTGACGATCCAGAGAATCGCCGCCGGCGGCTCGATCGCCATCAGCAAGGCAGTAACGCCGAGGGCAAGTGTGGCGAGGCGCGCGATCTTCAGACCTTGTGCCGCGTCGACGGCGCGGCGCGAAAGCGGTATGTAGATGTTCTCAACCACCAATGAGCCCGCCATCAGCAACACCGAGTCGATGGTCGACATGGTTGCGCCAAGCACAGCGGCGACGATCACCCCGCCGACGATCGGTGGCAAGAGGTTCGACACCAGCAGCGGCAGCGCCAGATCAGGCTGGTCCAGCGTCGGCAGCAGCACGCCCGAGGCGATGGCGATCAGCGTGGCGTTGACGTAGATGAAGCACGAGAACGTCACCGAGTAGACCATCGCGCGCCGCAGAGCGCGCTTGTCCTCTAGAATCAGGAACCGCGTCACCGCGGCGGGGGCACCGCCGATTTGGAAGAAGCCCCAGACCAAAAACGACGACACCACCCACAACGCAGGCATTGCGCCAAGGAACGAGATCGCCTCGGGGTTGATGTCGCCGTACTGCCGATGCATCTCCGAGAATCCGCCGGAGGCGCTGACGGCGATCGGCGACAGAACCGCGAAGCCGACGACCATGATCAATCCCTGGATTAGGTCGGTCCACGCCACCGCCTGCATGCCGCCAACCACCGTGTAAAGGACCACGATGCCGCCGAACACGAAGAGGCCGGCGAGATAAGGCATGCCGAGGAACACTTCGAAGACGTTGCCGGCCGCCTTCAGCTGCGCCGCGACGATCGGCACGAACGCCACCAGCATGATTCCGGTTGCCGTGAACCCGACCGCCTTGCCGTAGTAGCGCGCCTCGAACACGTCGATGATCGTCGTGCATTTGATGCGGCTGGCGATCCGTTGCAGCCGATCGCCGACTAGAACGTAGGTGAACCAGGGAGCGGCGGCCGACGTGACCCCGGCGGGAGAAAAGTTGTAGCCGAGCAAGCGCTCCGACCCGATACCTCCCATGTAGGAACTGCCGCTCATCTGCGTGGCGGAGTAGGAGAAACCGACGGTGCCCGGACCGAGCTTGCCGCGTGCCAGAAAGTAATCATCGCGCGACTGCGTCCGACGATTCGACCAGACGCCGAGGCCCATCAGCCCGGCGAAGTACACGATCAGGATCAGCGTGTACTGGGCGGTGATGCTCATGTCATCTGCTAGCGCCCCGTCCTGACGTAGAACAGCGCCGCCGCGATCACGTACACATAGCCGCCGTAGACCAGGATCCACACTCCCCAGTCGAGATTGGCGGGACCGGGCGGCCAGTCGACCAGCAGCCCCAGGCTGCCACCAACGAGAAAGAACGCCATCAGCGCGATCGAGACACGCGGCAACCGCGGCCGCTGCGGGACCGTTCGCGCTGCGGCCGCAGGTCGTTCGCCGCCGGGGTGCGTCACTGCCATGCCTCGTCGAGCACCCGCAGGATGTTTCCGGCCATCACCTTCGCAACGTCCTCCTCGGCGTAGTCGTGCTGCACCAGCCATCGCAGGATGTTCTTCGAGCCCTCGGTCGGGTTCTCGATTCCGCGCACGTACTCCACCATCTCGTGGCTGGGGCCGGACGACTTGCCGCCGCCCTCGTGGGAAGCATCGATCGACAACAAACTCGCATAAACCTTGTGCACGCCGACGTGATCGCCCCAGAGCGTGTCAGGTCCGAAGGCAACGTGGTCGACTCCGACCAGGTCCCTCACGTACTCGAAGTGCTCCATGAACGATTCGATATCGTGCCGCGGATGCCGGTCGGTGATCGTCGTGTGCGGCGCTGCCTCGATGCCGATCACGCCGCCCTTGCCGGCGACCACCTTGATGACCTCGTCGGGAGCAAGCCGCTTGATATCCCACAGGGCCCGTGCCCCGGTGTGGGTCAGGAAAATCGGCTTGCTGCTGGCCTCGACCGTATCGAGTGTCGTTTGATCGCTGGCGTGGGCGCAGTCGATCGCCATACCCACCTCGTTCATGCGTGCCACGGCACGCTTGCCGAACGCGGTGAGACCGCCGTCCCGGACCTCCTTAAGGCCGGTACCGAGCGCGTTCGACTCGCTGTAGCAAATGCCGAGCACGCGCAGCCCGAAGCCGTAGAGGATCTCGATGCGGTCGAGCTCGTTCTCGATCATCGCCGCACCCTCCTGCGCCGGCACCAGCGCAATACGTCCCTCGCGGTGCGCACGGTGGATATCGTCAACGACTTCGCAGCGGATGATGAAGTCCTGATGGGCGAGATCGCAAAGGCGCATGCCCATGTCGTAGAGGACGTCGTCCCACTTCCAGCCGCTCTTGGAGGTGATGATCGCGCTGCCGTCGAGGAAATTGTCGAACACGCAATCCCAGTACGACTCGCCCAGCGCCTCGTAAGCCGTGTACACGCGCGCTTCGCGGTCGTACGCCATCATCTCGTCGAGCGCGACCGGGAAGTAGTGGGGGTGCTCATGGAGCGAGATCATCATCAGCCGCTCGGCCAGATCCTCGACGCGAGCCTCCTGCTCGGCCGCCAGCGGCAGCAAGTACGGCTCATCCTTGCAGTGGCCCTCGACGAGCTCGAACTCGCGGAAATCGCGCGTGGTCTTCAGGTAGTCGAACGAGCGGTAGCCGGAGAATTGCTTGTTGATGCCCATGCAGGCCCTCGTGTCGGATCCTCGTGTTCTCGCGGTTGGCGTCCGGCAACATAGAGCAGCGTGGCCACGTCGTCAAAGAAAATGCACTGCAGAGTCGGCCACACGGTCGCAGTCAGACAGAGGAGCGGCACCGGCCGTGTTGCCCGCCTCCCGGTCTGCCGGTTCGTCAAATGCCCTTGTGGATCGCGCCGGGCAACATAGAGCAACTTCGCAACGGCGTCAAAGTGATCTCGCTGGCGTCGCACGCGATAATGGTGCAGGGTGGTCACGATTGCCCGCAGCGGAGCGGAGGTCATGCCGAGGTCCAGGGTGTCGGTCGAGCGTGTACGGACGGATGGCGAGCGCAATGCGGTCATCGAGGTGGTCCGGAAGGTGCTCGTGGGCGAGAAGCACTGGGTCGAGGCGGCGGATGGCGAGGTCCCCGAGGACGTCGGCCAACACGACGACCCGGTCTGGCTGATGGCGCTCGCCGGCAGCGAGCCCGTCGGCTGTGTGCGCATCCGCTACGAACTCAGCACGTTCCATCCTGGCACGTCGGCGCTGCGACCGTTGCCGGGCGTCGACTTGACGGAGGTGCCCGACGACGCTCGCATCGCCGAGGTCGGGCGCCTGCTCATCGTGCCGGCGTGGCGCCGACGCCACACCGTAGTACTGGCGCTGATGGGCGCTGTATTGCATGAGACGCTGGCCGCCGGTTGTACGCATCTCGTGACCGATACCATCGACGACGATCCGCACAACCCCTTCGGATTCCACACACGCAGGCTCGGCTTCATGCCGATCGCGACACACGAGGGCGGCGAGCTGCCCCCCGCGTGATCACCGCCCAGGGACAGACTTTCCCGGCGTTCAAGATCGAGGACGTCACCAGCAACGGCACTACATTCAGCGGCAAGCTGAGCCATAAAAACGACCCGCTCGACAATTTCAGCCCGGGGATCGATACCTTCACAGCAACCGTGAAGTTCAGGCCCAACAAGGGCACCGCCCAGGGCACCTGGCAAGAGGTCGGCTTCATCGGTCGCCAGGGGTCGCTCGAGTTCAAGCGTATCGACGACCCCAACCAGCCCGATGGCCCGTGGACCGGGCTGGCGACGATCGACGGTGTGGCGCAGAACATCGGGGCTTTCGTTACCAGCGGCGGCCGGCTGACGCGCGGCAAGCTTGACCTCGACGGTTTCGGGTCGATCCTGCGGCGCGGCCTCGGCGCGCGGGCGGTGCAGGGGGGCCCCCTGACCAGCGCCACCGCCGATGCCGACGGCGCGGCGTTCGCGGGCCCTGCCGGCAACTTCAGCGGCAGCTTCGTAAAGAAGAACACACGCTTGCAGGGCACCTACACGGCGCCCAGCGGCACCACGGTGCCGCTAACGCTCTATCACCATCTGCAGAAGAAGGCTGGGCTGCCGAAGCTCACCTCGATCGAGCCGGGCACGATCGCCCCGGGACAAACGCAGACCTTTACGATCATCGGCAAGCGCTTCAGCGGCGATGTGATCCCGGTGCTGGAGGACGCCAGCCTCGAGATCGTCGACTTCGAGGTCCAGGGCAAGACCCTGACGGTTACGCTGAAGGCAACGAACGTCGCTTCGAGCGGCGACCAAGTCGACCTCAATGTCATCGATCGCGCTGGTCGCAACGCCAAGAAGAGCCTGACGATTCTGGTGCAGTAGGCCACGCGGCCTGCCGCAATTCGCCGACGCGCGCGGCGATCCCCCGGCCCGCATGTTGAAGCAGACGATCCGCACTACGGTGCGAGCAGCCATTGTCGCGGGCTACATGTTGCGGCGGTACTGACCCCCGACCTCGTACATCGCCCCGGTGAGCTGGCGCCGCCGAGCGGGGCGAGGATCTCGTAGTGGCCGAGTGTCTTGCCGATCATCAGGAGCCGTCCGTCGGCACCAGCCGGTTCAGCTCCTCGAACCAGTTGAGGACGACGTTGAGTCGTGTGCTGGGTGCCGTGCCCCCAGTCTCATCGCTACCAGCGGGCACCGTCACGAGGAACTTCTGGCCGTCGGCGGTGACATCGAAGTTGGACACGGCACGCATGACGATGTCCGAGACTTCGACAGGGCCGGATGCGGAAAACGGCTCCATCGCCACCTCCGCGACGAGGATGCCTGGGCTTGTGACGGATGCGTAGTAAATCTCCCTTCCGTCCCGCGACCAGCGAGGGAACTGACCACCACGGGTACTGGTAGAGACCGGAAATGTCCGACCGCTCGATACCTCCCGCACGTGCACACTGCCCTGCAGAGTCGGCACAGGCGCACCGTCAGACAGAGGCGCGGCACCGGCCGCACCCCCGCATATCAGACCAGCGTCCCGAGGTGTCTAACAGGGTGCTAAAGCGGCCGGTTCGGGTAGGCGATCGTGCGCCACATGTGGGCAGACGGGCTGTTGTCGTACCCCAATCCTTCCTTCGGTTGCTTGAAATGGCGTCCGATGATGTCGATGAACGGTTCGATCGACACTTCCGCGTTGCGGTCGAAAGCGTAGGTATCGTTGACCGTGATCATGCGAGCATCCATGTATAGGCGATGCGCCCGCGCGTACTCGTAGGCCTCCGCGATGTACGGCTCGGGGACGTAGTCCTCGCCGAAGATCCGGTTATACATCTCCGGATACTCGTAGCCGACGCTCTCGTCGGGGTAGAAACGCAGCGGGCCGTGGTAGCGGATGCCCCAGCTGATGCGCTCGTCGACGTACGGCTCCATGAGCTGCGCGCCCCACCAGCCGTGGTCGACCTTGATCAGGTTCAACACCACGTCATGGAGTAGGCACGCCAGGATCGTATGCTCCGGCTGCCCGGTCTTGAGCGCGTGAGCAGCACTCTGCAGCACGTGGTTGGCGGGTGCGAAGCGCTTCTCGAAGAACTCTGCCAGCGTCGGCTTGTCCGACATCGGGGCGAACGCTTCGGCGCGTGGCATGAACAGGCTGCCCGTACCTCGCGGCGCCCGGAGCTCGTCTTGCTGCTCGAGCTCGGCAACCGCCACCGCCTCGCCGTCGGGCATATAGAGCACCGGACCTTCGACGCCGGCGCGCTCGGCGACGGCGTGATCGAGATGCTCCATCATGTAGTGCTCGAGCTCTTCGGCCTTGTCCTCGGGCGACATGAGCTCCATCGCTCCGACGCCCAGTGTGGCAAGAAACGCTCTGCGATCGACCTCCATGGCTCCCTCCTCGTCTCGGTCCGGAAGCAGAACTCACGGGTACAATCCCGTGGCCCTCGCATCCTTCCATCGACCTCGGGGCACTGTCAACGGTTGATCGAGAGCCAGGCCAGAGCGTCCGGGTTAGCGTGACCCTCGAGAGCACGTCCGGGCGGGTTCGCCTTACCTGACCGGCGGGCGCCTGATGGCGACGCTGACCGGGTTGTGGTCGCTGAGGCGGTCCCATTCATCGCCGGCGTGCACCTCAGCGGTCTGTATCGAGGGAGCCCAGCGTTCCGGCACCAGGATCTCGTCGCAGTGGTACGGCGTCATCGGGTCACGCGTCCAGCGCAGCGTCTGTGGTAGCGGCACCCGCGGGTGCAATGCACGCCAGGTATTGATCAGCCCGAGCTCGCTCTCCGTCCGTTCCAGGAAGCGCTGCTCAGCGGGGCTGTTGGCGCGCCATTCCCCCGCCGCTCGATGCGCCACCGTCAGATTGAAGTCGCCCCCGATCACCAGGTCGGCACCGGCCGACTGCGACACGATGCCGTCTAGCATCGCGTTGGCCTCGCGCACGTAGCTGATCCGCCGCGCCGGCATGTGCACGCTGTACACGTGTAGCGGCGGCCGCCGCGGCCACGCTGTCACCTCGGCTCCGAACGCCCAGCCCTCAAAACCCGTGATCGGCAGCAGCCGACGCGGCCGGCGCGGCACCAGCATCGCTGTGCCCCACTTGCCGTGCTCGACCGGCGCCCACAATAGCCGGCGGCGGGGAACCGCCAACGCCCTCGCGAACTCCCGAGGATCGCGCGTCTCCTGCACCAGCGCGAAGTCGGGGGCGAGCCGGTCGATCATCTCCTGCCAGTGGCCCACCGATCCTCCGGCCCGCACGTTGAAGCAGACAATCCGTAGCTCTGGCACGCGCTCACTCACGGGCTGGGACTTCGGCCGTCTACATGTTCCGCCGGTACTGCCCACCAACCTCGTACATCGCCCCGGTGAGCTGGCGCAGGCTGCACACCTTGGCGGCTTCCATCAGCGACTCGAAGGTGTTGCCGTTCTCCACGGCAGTGCGCTGCATGTGCTCGAGCGCGTCGCCGGCGCGGTCGCGGTTGCGTTCCTGGAACGCCTGCCGCGAGCCGATAGCGTATTCCTTCTCCTCGGTGGTGGAGCGGAAGACGTCGTCGGGAATGATCGTCGGCGAGCCATCCTCGTCGAGGAAGGTATTCACCCCTACGATCGGTAGCTCGCCGGTGTGCTTGAGGGTCTCGTAGTACAGCGACTCTTCCTGGATCTTGGAACGCTGGTACATGCGCTCCATGGCACCGAGCACTCCGCCGCGCTCCGAGATGCTGCGGAACTCCTGCAGCACCGCCTGCTCGACCAGATCGGTGAGCTCATCGATGATGAACGACCCTTGCAGGGGGTTCTCGTTGCGCGCCAGGCCGAGCTCCTTGTTGATGATCAGCTGGATGGCCAGCGCCCGGCGCACGCTCTCGGCGGTGGGCGTGGTCAACGCCTCGTCGTAGGCGTTGGTGTGCAGCGAGTTGCAGTTATCGTAGATGGCGTAGAGCGCCTGCAACGTGGTGCGGATGTCGTTGAAGGCGATCTCCTGCGCGTGCAGCGATCGGCCCGACGTCTGGATGTGGTACTTGAGCTTCTGTGAGCGCGCGTTGCCGCCGTACTTACGCTTGATCGCCTTGGCCCAGATGCGCCGCGCCACCCGCCCCATGACCGAGTACTCGGGGTCCATGCCGTTGGAAAAGAAAAACGACAGGTTGGGGGCGAAGTCGTCGATCGCCATGCCGCGCGACAAGTAGTACTCCACGAAGGTGAAGCCGTTGGAGAGCGTGAACGCCAGCTGGCTGATCGGGTTCGCTCCGGCTTCAGCCATGTGATAGCCAGAGATCGAGACCGAGTAGAAATTACGTATCTCGTGGTCGATGAAGTACTGCTGGATGTCGCCCATCATCCGCAGCGCGAACTCGGTCGAGAATATGCAGGTATTCTGCGCCTGGTCCTCCTTGAGGATGTCGGCTTGTACCGTGCCACGGACACCGCGCAGGGTACCGGCCTTGATGCGCTCGTAGACCTCGCGGTCCAGCACCTGGTCGCCGCTGACGCCGAGAAGCGCCAACCCCAGGCCGTCGTTGTGCTCAGGCAGCTCCCCCTGATAGGCAGGGCGCGCGACGCCCTTGGCGGCGTAAATCTCACCGATCTTGCCTTCGACCTGAGCCCCGAGCCCCTCGCGCTTGATGTGTATCTCGCACTGCTGATCGATGGCGGCGTTGAGGAAGAACGCCAGCAACATCGGCGCCGGGCCGTTGATGGTCATCGATACGGAAGTCGCCGAGTCGAGCAGATTGAAGCCGCAGTAGAGCTTCTTGGCATCGTCGACGGTACAGATGCTCACGCCGGAGTTACCGACCTTGCCGTAGATGTCGGGGCGCGGGTCGGGATCCTCCCCATACAGGGTGACGGAATCGAATGCGGTCGATAGTCGCCTTGCCGGCATCCCGTGGGAGAGGTAGTGAAACCGGTGGTTGGTGCGCTCCGGGCCCCCTTCGCCGGCGAACATCCGCGCCGGATCTTCGGTCTCGTTGCGCTTGAGGGAGAAGACTCCGGCAGCGAAGGGGAACTCACCAGGCACGTTCTCCATGAGCAGCCAGCGCAGCACGTCGCCCCAGTCCCGGTAGGTGGGCAACGAGACCTTCGGGATTCGCAGGTGGGATAGCGATTCGGTGAACAACGAACGCTCGATGACCTCGTCGCGCACCTTGTACTGGTGCACGTCGGCACGGTAGCGCTCCTGGGTGGCGGGCCACTCGCGCAGCAGGCGCCGGCACCCCGCATCAAGCCGCTCCTCGAGGGCGTCGTGACGGTCGATAAGCTCCTGCACGGGATCGGTCGCGACGGGGCCGTCGGGGCGCAGCTGCTCGATGGCGCCGTGCAGTTGATACAGGCTGCTGGCGATCGACGCCTGCTCGTCGACGAACGCGGCGTAGGCGTCGCTATCCTCGGCGATCTCGGCGAGGTAGCGAACGCGGTCCGGAGGAATGATGAGCGCCTTGTCGCCGATCGCGGCAAGCCCCTCCGGGTCCACCTGCGGCAGCTTGCTGCCTCTACCCGCCAGCTTGTTCATCAACACGCGATACAGCCGGTTCATGCCGGGGTCGTTGAACTGCGAGGCGATGGTGCCGTAGACAGGCAGCTCCTCGTCGGGAGTTTCGAACAGCTCGTGGTTACGCTTGTACTGCTTGCGGACATCGCGCAACGCATCGAGCGAGCCGCGCTTGTCGAATTTGTTGATCGCGATGACGTCGGCGAAGTCGAGCATGTCGATCTTCTCGAGCTGCGTCGCAGCGCCGTACTCCGCCGTCATCACGTAGACCGAAACATCGGCATGATCAGTGATCTCGGTGTCTGACTGCCCGATGCCGGAGGTCTCCAGAATGATGAGATCGAACCCGGCAGCGCGACAGATCTCGAGCGCGTGCCGCACGTGCTTGGAAAGCGCCAGGTTGGACTGGCGTGTCGCCAGGGAGCGCATGTAGGTGCGATCGCTGTCGATCGCGTTCATGCGGATGCGATCACCCAGCAGCGCACCTCCGCTGCGGCGCTTGGAAGGGTCGACCGAGACCACCGCAACGGTAGTGTCGTCGGACGCGAGCAAGAAGCGCCGCACCAACTCGTCGACCAGCGAGGACTTTCCGGCGCCACCGGGACCGGTGATACCGAGCACCGGCACGGCGCGGTCCTCGACCATCGACTGCAGCGCCGGCTGCAGCTCGCCGGCGGCCTCCGGGTAGTTCTCGACCATGGTGATGAGCTGGCCGATGAGCTTTGGACTCCTGTCAGCCAATCCTGCGAGGTGGCCGTTCGAGGTCGGCCCCACCGTCGGGAAGTCGCTTTGCCGCAGCAGGTCGTTGACCATCCCCTGCAGACCGAGCGTGCGCCCGTCGTCCGGAGAGTAGACACGCGCCACGCCGTACTCGTGCAGCTCTTCGATCTCGGCGGGATGAATGGTGCCACCACCGCCGCAGAAGACCTTGATATGGCCGGCACCGCGATCGCGCAGCAAGTCGACCATGTACTTGAAGTACTCGAGGTGGCCGCCCTGGTAGGAGGTCACGGCGATGGCCTGGGCATCCTCCTGGATGGCGCAGTCGACGATCACCGCGACTGAACGATTGTGTCCTAGGTGGATCACCTCGGCGCCGGACGCTTGCAGGATGCGCCGCATGATGTTGATGGCAACGTCGTGGCCATCGAACAACGAGGCGGCGGTCACCACCCGCACGTGGTGTGCGGGCTTGTAGGGCTCGGTGCGATTGTTTCCCATCGCTGTCATGTTACTTGCAGCGTCGAGAGATACGCCTCTCGGGCGCTCGTCTATGCCTCGGCGCGGGCGACCGGCAGGTCGCCGAACTTGCGCCGATAGTAAGTCTCCCAGTAACGGTTGGCGATCGTCCCGACGATACCCGGTGCCACCCACGGCACCCAGTTGAACTGCCCCAGGATCGAGAGATCGAAGAGGATCCTCGAGCCAAACACCAGGAACGCCGTGTGGAAGGCGATCCCGGCGCCGAGCATGGAGCCCATGTGGGCATAGAACCAGGCCATCCGCGCCGTCGGGCGCCGGTAGAGATACCGGAGGATCTGCAGGCTGGTCAGGATGCCCACCGGCGACAACGCCAGCATGATGATCGACACACCCGACCACAACAGCAACGCCCAGGCCACAACCACCACGCTACCTACGGCCGGCAGTATCCCCAAAGCAATATGGAACGGCGTGCGAATGGCGTCGGGATCGCGCCGTGTACGCACCGTCTGGATCGCGTGGCGAGTCAGAGCGAACGCTACGGTGCCGAGATAGAACAGGAAGATCAAGAACCCGAAGCTCGCGGTGTTCTCGGCCAACGAGGCGCCGGCCGCCAGCGCGCCACCGATCCGCAGCGGCGGCGTGATCATCGCGCTGCCTGCCACTGCGTAGGCGCAAACGGCGAAGACCTTACCGAAGGCTACGTGGCGCTTACCACCCTTCTTGGTGAGAATCGGTACCCACCAGGCGGCAAGCCCTACAAACCCCAGGACGACGTGTACCCATCGTAGGGTGCCAATAAATGCGTCCATCATCGCTCCTTCGCGCCGACCGGCTGCGGACTGGCCTCGGCGATCCGTTCGTTCAGCTGCTCGATGGTTTCGTCACACCAGCCAATCCGGGCTCGGTGGGTATGTAGCCCCATGCGCAGCGCCGCGTAGTAATGAAAACCGTCGGCGTCGAGCCGCGAGCAATCACCGCACTCCTCGTGCATCTGGAGCTCGGCCAGCTCGAGCGCGGCGACTTTCTGCGCCCACTCGCGGCGCATCTGCTTGACGATGCGTAACGACTCCTCGAAGTCGCCGAGCTCTCCCAGGAAAAACGTCTGTGCTACGTAGCCCAGGCGCTCGCGGCCTATCTTCGGACCTCCGCGCAGCCAATGGCGCAAGGCCGCACGTCCGGCCGGCGTGGTCTCGTATACCTGGCGACGCGGACCCCGCTCCGAGGGCGCCTCTTGCCGTTGGAGTAGACCTTGCGACTCCATGCGCTTGAGCGTCGGGTAGATCTGGCTACGCTCGGCAAACCAGAAGTGGGCCGGGGCATCGGCGAACTGCTTGCCGAGGTCGTACCCCGTCGCCGGGGTGCGAAGCATGCCGAGCAGGATGTGTTCGAGGCTCATCAGGACCCTTGGTAGATAAAATATTATAGAAATACTTATATAAATAATTATCTATTCTTGTCAAGCAAGCCTGATTGCCTCGCAAGACCCTGTGCGCAAATGAGTGGCTAGTGTCCTGAGTCAGGAATCCGTTGCATATTGCTGGGCCGAGATAGGGGCAAGCTCAAGGCGCGATGAGAATGGCGATCCTCGCCGATCGTCGACGAATCGCAACGCCGAGATTGCCCCTATCTCGGCCCAGCCTTCCGGGTGGTGGCGGGACCGGCCGCCTCCGGCGTCGGCGCTCCTCGACGATGCTCATTGCATCGCTGTCGTCGCGCCTCCTGGGATCCGGCTCGGTCGCGCTCGCCACAATATGCAACGGATTCCTGACTCAGGCCACTTCTATGAGAAGGCCTAGTTCGGTCAAGGGCAATGTGGTGGCCAGCGAAGAATCGATCTGCACGCCATGCTCCTATTCGCACTCTGGTGGACGAGGATTCAGGTCGTCCGGTGCATTCTGGGGTCCGTCCCGATTCGAGGCGCTGCAATCTAGCTGCCGAGCTCGAAGCTCGTAGTGACCTTCGCAGTCGCCCGGACCGGGCGGTCAGATCGATAACCGTTGGGTCGCGTCGCCCTACCGACCTCCTGGTTGCGGGTTAGTTCATGCTGCTGAAACCTCTACAGGTGCGCGCAACGGTTCGTACTCGTCTCCACTCAGCCACAGTCGGTGCAGCACAACGGCGAGCTTACGGGCGACAGCAACTGCTGCCTTTTTGTTGCCATGAGGACCACCGCGTCCGGCCAGCTTGAGCCCCCAGCGTCTGAGCTCAGTATCGGGCCCGAAGGGGCCCAGGATGTAATGCGCCGAGCCCACCAACAGGCGTCGGAGCATTTTGTCGCCCGCCTTGGTTATTCGTAGCGCAGGGTCCTTGTCCCCCGACTGCCGTTTCTTCGGTCTCAGCCCCAGGTACGGGCCCACGGCTCTGGAGGTATTGAACCGCTCCGGCTCCTCGAGCGTCAGCACATATGCCAGTGCGGTCAGAGCTCCGACCCCGGCCACTTGCTGGAGCTGCTGTGTCTCCGGGTATCGCCCCTGGCACAGCTGCACGATCTGACGCTCGTATTGCTGGATGTTGCCCGTCAGCATGGCGATCGTTTCAAGCACCGGCTCGAGCGCTCCCTTGAGCCGCTCCGGTATGTGCTCTGGCGCGGTGCGCGCGAACGCCGGCGTCGAGCACCTGGGAATACGACAACCGGCCGACTTGACCGCACCACGCACATGGCTCACCAACTGCGTGCAGCTCTTTACCAGAGCATCTCGGCTCCGAATCACGGCTAGATCCGCTCGCGCTTGTCTGCCTCGATGCTGCACCGTCTTAAGCAGCTTTGGGTCCATTCTGCCCACTCGTGCCAGGTGCTCGGCATCCAACCGGTCGGTCTTGTCGTGCTCGCCATAGATCAGCTTCAGCCGCCTCGGGTTAGCCACCAGCACCTCATGACCCAGTTGCTTCAACTGCTCACTCATCCACGGCGAGTGCGTTCCAACCTCCAGCACTACTCGAGCGGGCTCCTCGCACCCGAACCGCCTCGCCAGCCCCTCCGGGCTCGTCCTCACCCGCCCTTCCTCCATCACCCTGCCCTTACTGTCGAGCACGCACATACGGCTGTACCGGTCGCTTACGTCCAGTCCAATCGTTACACTTGTCATCGGCCAACCTCCTTGGGCTTCGAGCCCGTTACGTTTGAAGAAACGTTTGCAGAGCCGTCAGGCTACTGCGTTCAGGAGGTTGGCCTTCTCATCTCCTCTAGCAGGCCGTGGTGGAAGTGCGGCGGGCCTGCTTACGGCGCGTCGCGCCCGCTGAACCGACGGAACCGGCGCGACGTTCAGCGGCCCTTCTTGGGACGCTTGCGATAGTCGCGCTGGATCTGCCTCCACTTGCTCTTTTCGGCCAGCGCCGCGCCGAGGTCGCGACGTCGCTCCTCGTAGGAAAGCTCCTTTTGCAGCTTCTGGTAGCTATCCCATCGTTGCATCGATATGACGCCTGACCCGACGGCCTCGCGGATCGCACAACCGGGCTCGTCGGCGTGGGTGCAATCGCGGAAACGGCAGCCATCGATGATTGCCGCCACGTCGTCGAAGGTCTCCTCGAGGCCATCCTCGGCCTCGACCAGGCCGAGCTCACGCATCCCGGGCGTATCGAGCACCAGTACGCCGTCGGGCATACGGAAGATCTCGCGGTGGGTGGTGGTGTGGCGGCCCTTGTCGTCGGCCTCGCGAATCTCCTGGGTGCGCAGCAGCTCCTCGCCGGCGAGGGTGTTCACCAGCGTGGACTTGCCGACCCCCGACGAGCCCAGCAACACCACCGTGCATCCGGGGCGCAGGTGGCGACGCAGCTCGTCAATGCCCTCTCCGGTCACTGAGCTCACCGCCACCACCGGGGCACCGGCCGTCGCTGGACCGACCCACGCTAACGCGGCCTCGATATCGTCGCACTGATCCAGCTTGGTTAACACGACCACCGGCCGTGCGCCGCTCTCCCGGGCCGCAACGAGGTAGCGTTCGACGCGTCGCGGGTTGAGCTCCTGGTTCAACGAGGTCAGGAGGAAAGCGACGTCGACGTTCGCCGCCACGACCTGCTCCTGGCTTTCGGTGCCTGACTTGCGACGGACGAACTGCGTCCTGCGCGGCAGGATCTCGACGATCGTCGCCGGACCATCGGTCTGAGGGTCGATCAACACGAAGTCACCGACGGCGGGCAGCTCGCGGCGGCCGGTGGCACGGTAGAGCATGCGTCCGGGCGCCACACCGGTCGCCTCGCCCCAGGGGGCAATGAGTCGGTACTCGCCGCGGTGCTGGGCGATCACCCGAGCCGGGGGCCGCTTTTCGTCCTCCCCGAGGCCGGCGGAAACCTCGTCGCTCCAACCCCAGTCCTGTAACCGACCAACCGAGATCGGCTCGGCTCCGGCGCTCATCTGGTGGATGAGGCGCGCGCGCCCTCGACATCGACCTCGATGTCGCCCGCCAACAGGGCGTTGAACAAGACGTGGAACGACGTCTGGGCCGACGACGAGGCGAAGACGCTACCCGCGATGACAACAGAGCCGAGAGTGGCAGCAAGCCCCGCCAGAATTGTGGTTTTCTTGCTCATGCCGGCAATTTACCACCGACAGGGCCTCGACCAACCATCGTGTGTCGAGATCGCCGGCGAGGCAGCGGCTCGGCCGCTGAGGCGGCGCAAGGCGAGCTGGTTACCGAGACCGATTTTGCATCTCTGCTACTGGGTCCCTGTACCCGTGGCGTCATGCCAGTGGCCGTGCTCCGGCGACCAAACTCGCCCGGGCGGCACGTCCTCGGCCTGGGAGCCTCCGCGGATGATACCCACGGTTACCAGGATGACGATCAGGGCGATGAGCACGGCGAGGCCGCGCCATAGCTTCTGACCCTGTGTTGCCTTGCCTTCGCAGCACCTCTTGTATTTCTCACCGCTGCCGCATGGGCAGGGTTCGTTGCGACCGATGTTCACGATGGCCTCTCCTCGGTGGGGCAGCAATTCGTAGCCCTGTTCAATATGCGCCCGACGACCGGCACAGTTCAACCCCGGTACAATCCAACCACCGATGACCGACCTCTCGCACATCCGTGATTTCTGTATCATCGCCCATGTCGATCACGGCAAGTCGACTCTTGCCGATCGACTGTTGCAGGCCTGCGGCGCGGTGTCGGAGCGCGAGTTCCACGACCAAATGCTCGACACCATGGACATCGAGCAAGAGCGCGGCATCACCATCAAGAGCAACACCATCACGCTTTCCTACGCCGCCGACGACGGGACGACGTACGAGCTCAACCTGATCGATACGCCCGGGCACGTCGACTTCTCGCACGAGGTCCGGCGCTCGCTGATGTCTTGCGAGGGGGCACTACTGCTGATCGACGCTGCCCAGGGGGTCGAAGCGCAGACCGTCGCCAACCTCTACCTGGCGCTCGAGCACGATCTGGAGATCGTGCCGGTGATCAACAAGATCGACCTGCCGGCGGCCGATCCAGAGCGCGTGCGCGAGCAGATCGACGAAGACCTCGGCCTCGATCCGTTCGAGGCGGTTCTCACATCGGCCAAGGAGGGACTCGGTATCCACGACGTGCTCGAGGCCATCGTGCAGAAGCTACCGCCTCCCACCGGCGATACGGAGGCACCGCTGAAGGCTCTTATATTCGACGCCTCCTATGACGCCTACCGCGGAGTGATCATGCTGGCGCGCGTCTTCGACGGAACGCTCCGCCCCGGCGATCGAGTTCGTCTGATGCACGGTGAAGCCAACTACGAGATCGAGGAGATCGGGCTGCTGAAGCTGGGCCGCGTGAAGGGCGAACAGCTGGCCGCCGGCGACGTAGGCTACATCATCGCGGGGGTGAAGTCGGTCAGCGACATCGAGGTCGGCGACACCTTGACCCATGTGGACAACCCGGCCGACGAGTCGCTGCTCGGCTACGTGCCTGCCAAGCCGGTGGTGTTTTCATCGATGTATCCGATGCAGGCCGACGAGTACGAGGACCTCAGCAAGGCAATCGACAAGCTCAAGCTCAATGACGCCGCTCTCACCTTCCAGAAGGACTCCTCGAATGCGCTCGGGTTCGGCTATCGATGCGGGTTTCTCGGCATGCTCCACCTGGAGATCGTGCAGGAGCGGCTAACTCGAGAGTACGGGCTGTCGCTGCTGCTGACCGCGCCGTCGGTGGAGTACCACGTCACCACCGCGGCCGGTGAACAGACAGCAATCGAGAACCCGGCTGACTATCCCGACCCGTCGCTGATCGAGCGGGTCGAGGAGCCGTTTATCAAAGCGTCCATCCTCATGCCCGACCGCTATCTTGGGCCGGTCATGGACCTACTTCGGGACAGACGAGGCGAGAACATCAAGTTCGACTATCTGGCGGTGGGGCGCGTCGATGTTACAGCTGACCTTCCGCTCGCCGAGGTGCTGTTCGACTTCTACGATCGACTGAAGTCCATGACCCAGGGCTACGGCTCGTTCGACTACGAGGTCACGGACTACCGGCAGACCGATCTGGTGAAAGTGGACATTCTGGTGAACGCCGAACGCGTCGACGCGCTCAGTATGCTGGTGCACCGCGAGAAAGCGCGGGCTCGTGCCCTGCACGCCTGTGAACAGCTGTCGAAGACGATCCCGCGCCACAACTTCAAGATCCCCATCCAAGGCACCATCGGGCGGGACATCATCGCCCGCAAGAACATCAACGCCTTCCGCAAGGACGTCACCGCCAAGTGCTACGGCGGCGACATCACCCGCAAACGAAAGCTGCTCGAGCGGCAAAAAGCAGGCAAGAAACGGGCACGAATGTTCGGGCAGGTGGAGATCCCACAAGCAGCGTTCCTCTCGGTCCTGCGGACCGACGAGGACTCGAGATAGTGTCCTGAGTCAGGACACCAGCAGGCGGTGGTGGAAGCGTGGCCTGTTAGCGAGCCGCCTCGATGGCGTTGCGCGCCCTCTCGAATACCTCGACCAGCATCTCGAGCGTCAGCTTGCCGGTGAAGGTATTCTGCTGGCTGGGATGATACGAAGCGATCACCTCCACGGCGCCGCGTGGGAAGCGCCCGGCAAGGCTCGCGGCACCGACCACGGTAGTGCGTCCGTGCCCGAACTTCGGCTTGGGCCGCTGTACCAGGGCGCCGCGCTCGCGTAGCAGCCGCAGCGAATGGTCGTAGGCGAACTGGCCCAGTGCCACGATGACCTCGACTCCGCGTGCGGCGTCGAGCAGATCGAGCTCGCGCTCCAGAAATGGGCGGCACGCCTCCCGCTCGGCTGGCGTGGGCTTGTTTCCGGGCGGGGCGCAGCGGTTGGCGGCGGTGATGAACGCGTCGTGGAGTGTCAACCCGTCGTTCTGGTGGCTGGCGTCGGGCTGGCTCGCGAACCCGGTCTCGTACAGGGCCCGGAATAGCCAGTCGCCAGATCGGTCGCCGGTGAACATCCGGCCGGTACGGTTCGAGCCGTGCGCTCCGGGCGCCAAACCGACGAGCACCAGCCGCGCTCGCCGGTCGCCGAATCCGGTAACCGGGCGTCCCCAGTACTCCTGGTCGCGGTAGGCGGCGCGCTTATCGCGTGCCATGCGCTCGCGGTGCTCGACGAGCCGCGGGCAAAGGCGACAGTCAACGATCTCCCGATCGAGCGCCGTCCAAGCGGCGGCGCTCATGAGAGGCGCCGGTGGGCCAACGCGAGCCCGACACGAGCCGGGTAGGCGGCCCCCATCAGTCGCACGCCGGGGCGTGGCCGGCGGGAATCGATAGCCTGTCGAGCTCCCGCCGCGAGACGTACGGGACGTAGCCGCGCTCCGACGCCAGCTCCCAGAAACGATCGATCTTGCCGCGCTGCGTGAGGTAGTCGATCGCCAGCACCGACTTCCCAGCGGCGGCGAACACGTCGAGTAGCTCGATCGTGAACCGCTGCAGGTGAAGACCATTGTTCTCATCCCGGGCGCCGAAGTAGAAGGTGTCCTCGGCACCAATAGCGTCGATCGCCTTGAAGTACGCTCGCCGCTGACGCGCGGCTTCGTTGTCCGGGTTGTCGGCGTCGGGATAAGTCTCGGAATCGATAATGCCCGCACCGTTCTGCGGCACCACCAAGAAACCGGATAATCCACGGGTCTTGCGCGCGTACTTGGCCAGTCGGCGCACCAGCTTGATCATGTCGGCCGGGGCGCGGCGGCGCTCGTCGTTGCCACCGATCTCCGAAGGACCCCAGAACTCGTAGGCATCGACGATGTCCAGGTATACACCGTCGAATCCGACGTCGATAATGCGGTCGACGTAGCTCCTGTCGGGCCCCGAAGCGTTGCCGAACAGCACCCGCTGCCAGGCGCGCAACCAGTAGCGCGCCTTGTAGTTGTCCTCCCAGTCGGGATTTGTGGGACCGAGAAACGCCGGCGCGCCGGCGCCAGGATCCCCGACAGCGTCGAGCCAGGCCGCATCGAAGTAGTACCTGTAGCTCTCGGCCTCGCCAATGCTCAGGTAGGCGAGCACCGCTCGTTGGCCGCAGGGTCCGGCGCGCAGCGCATTGACCTGTGCGGCGGTCAGCTCGCCTGATGCGTCGCCGGTGGTCGAATAGTCGATGACAAGGGCGCCGAAGGCCGACGCGGCGAGCGCCGGCAGGTCGAACTCCTGGAGCTGATACCCCCAGCTGTCGACCGAAAGCGGCAGCCGTTGCGGCACGCCGCGACTCGACGCTGCCACCGCCTCGGCGGCCGTCCGATCGGCAGGTGAGGTAACCAACGCCAGGATGGGGACCACAATGGCGACCACGAA
The DNA here is from genome assembly GCA_965205505.1 of Acidobacteriota bacterium. GTDB lineage: Bacteria > Acidobacteriota > UBA890 > UBA890 > WLXD01 > DASCOT01. The sequence continues at coordinate 97,839 of CBDBHB010000006.1, read as the reverse complement.
CGAACGCGGCCAAGCATCCCGGCGCCGGGGCGATAGCTCGACCGACCGGATTGAAGCACACGTCGGGCCCGTCGCACCGATGAGCGTCATCGAAGCTCCATCCCTCTGGCCCGCCGACGACCTTGCCACAGGAACCAACATCCTACCGAACGATAGGGGCGCCAGGGCTCGGAGATCTTGCGCAGCTCGTCTCCCTGTGGACGCTGCGGCAAACCGTACAGTACCTGGGCGCCGTCGAGCAGCCCGATGTCGTCGACCGGAAGCATATCCAACCGTCCGAGTCGGAAGATCATGAACACCTCCGCGGTCCAGCGACCGACCCCCTTGACCTGCATGAGCGTGTCAATCACCTCCTCGTCCGGGAGGCGCTCCAGAGAGGGCAGGCTGAGCTGTCGACGCGACACCCGGCAAGCAAGGTCGCGCAGATAGGCGACCTTCCCACGCGAAAGGCCGGCCGCTCGCAGATCCTTCTCGGAGGTCGACAACAGCTGTCGAGCGGAAGGATCGCGGCCGCCGTACAGGGCGCGGAACCGGCCGTGGATGCTACGTGCCGCGTGTACCGAGATCTGCTGGCCGATGATCGTCTGGAACAGCGCCGGCAACGCTCGCCGGCGCCAGTAGCGTTCGAGGCCACATGGGCCGATCTCCCCGATGACAGAGCGCATTACCGGATCGACGCGACTCAGGTGGGTCTCCGCGGCGCGGAGCCGAGCGGGCGTGGTCATCGAAACAGATTGGGTGATGCGAGGCGAGCCTGCAGCCACTTGTGTGGGGGGGGGCGATGCGGCAACGTTGCGCGACACTCGCAAACATTCTCTGCCGGTGGGACCGATGAGCGACTTTCTAGGTTTCGACTTCTCGAGCATCGACTACCGAGCATGGCTCGACGCAACCATCCAGTTCCTGCTACCGCGCTTGATCCAGAGCGGCCTGCAGCTGCTTGCCGCGGGGATCGTGTACTACCTGGCACGCTGGCTCCTGCGACGACTCGAGTCACGCTTTGCATCGCGCACCGAGACCACTCTGGACGACATCGTCGTGGAGCTCGTACGCCGGCTGGTGCTGATGTCTGTCGGCTTCTGGGCCGTATGGCGAGTGGCGCTGATCTGGAACCTCCCGACGATGGCCGCCGTTGTCGGCGGAGCCTGGATCGTCGGCCTCAGCTTGCCGATAAGTCGTGCGGCCGGCGCCCTCATCAAAGTCCTCGAGACCAACCTGGCGAAGACCGGAACCAAGCTCGACGATACCGCACTACCGTGGATCAACCGGACTATCACCGGGGTCATCGTCGGCACGGCAGCGCTGTTGGCGCTCTTCAACATGAACATCGACATAACGCCCCTACTGGCCGGGGCGAGCATCGCCGGGGTGGCGATCTCGTTCGCAGCCAAGGACACGCTATCCAACCTCATCGCCGGCGTGCTGTTGATTCTGGACCGCCCCTTCGAGGTCGGCGATCGCATCGAGCTGTGGAGCGCGCCGGCCCGTCAGTCGACGTGGGGCGATGTTACCGAGATCGGAATCCGCGCCACGAAGATACGCACACCGGACAATATCCTGATCATCATTCCGAACAACCAGATCATGCAGCGCGACATCATCAACTACACCGCCTCGGGCCCGACGATCCGCCTGCGCATCCCCATAGGTATCGGCTACGACGCCGATGTCGAGGAAGCGAAGAAACTGTGCCTCGAGGTCGCGGCCGACAATGAGCAGGTAGAGAAATCGCCGAAGTCAGTGTGCATCCTGCGTGCCTTCGGCGCCTCGTCGGTTGACCTCGAGCTGCGCGTCTGGCTCAAGGACGGACGCCAGCGCCGCGCCGTCGAGGACACCATCACCGAGCAGATAAAGCTGCGATTCAATGCTGCGGGCATCGAGATCCCCTACCCCAAGCGTGACCTATACATCCGCCAGGCCCCGGTGGGCATCGTGGCAAGAGAAAGCGATGGCTGAGCCGCAGACTGGCAGGGTGCGGCGCAGCACCGACGTGGCGCTCACCGAGGTCCCGGCGGGTACCGCGACTCGAACCCAGGTATTGATCGGCACCGAGCACGGCGCCCCTAACTTCGCCATGCGGCGCTTCGTGATGGGCGCAGGCGGCGGCATGCCGCGGCACACGAACGCCGTCGAACACGAGCAGTACGTGCTGAAGGGCCGTGCGCGAATCACCATCGGCAACGCTGTACACGAGGTAAAGGCCGACGACGCTGTCTACATCCCGGCGGGTGTCCCCCACTCGTACGAGGTAATCGAGGAACCGTTCGAATTCCTCTGCATGGTGCCCAACCTGCCCGACGCCATCGAGATCCTGCCGGAAACGTAGACTCGTTGTCGGCGAAGAAGAGAGCGACGTGAGCGAGGCGTGCGCATGATTCGTCATCATGCCGCCGTTCGCTGTAGCCTGAGCGGTGCAATACCCAACCTGGGAGGCCCGCATGCAAGCAGCCCCGAGCTCACGATATGTCGTCATAGCGGCGTTGGCCGGACTCGTAGCCGGCGCTCTCGCCATGATGGCGATCACCGACCGCGCCGACCCTGCAGCTAGCGATCCCGAAGCCACCTCGGTGCTCGATCTGCGCGACGACGACGGCTGGAACCTCGTCGACCTGACCCACGCACTGAGCCCCGACAGCCTATACTGGCCCAACGGCGAGCCGTTCGAGCACGAACGGCAGGGGTGGGAATTCGACACCGATGGAAACTGGTACGCGATGGCTCGGTTCTCTACGCCCGAGCATCTAGGCACGCATCTGGATGCGCCCATCCACTTCGCGGCCGCCGGCTGGACGAGCGCGAAGATTCCCGTCGATCGCTTCCTCGGTCCTGCCGTTGTTGTGGACATCAGCGAGCGCGCGGCGATGGACATCGACACCACCCTACAGCCGAGCGACCTGGCGGCCTGGGAGGCGCGCCACGGAACCATGCCGGAGGGCTCAATCCTCCTGGTGCGAACCCGCTGGTCAGAGCGTTGGCCGAACTGGAGCAGCTACTACGGCAGTGACGATGCCTTCGACACCACGACGCTGCATTTTCCCGGCGTTTCGGCGGAGGCAGCAAAGGCGATCGTCGATCGCAGCGTCGTGGGCGTGGGCATCGACACCGCCAGCATCGATCCGGGTAACGATGTCGCGTTCCGTGCTCACCGTGTCCTGGCGGCCGCAAACATCTTCAACCTCGAGAACCTCACCGATCTCGACACGTTGCCGGAAAGCGGCGCGATGCTGTTGGCGCTGCCGATCAAGATCGCCGACGGGACCGGCGGGCCAACACGGGTGCTGGGCGTCGTGCCGCTGAGCTGATCGCCGTCAGTACTCGCCGAAGATTCGCCGCAGCTCGTCCGCGTCTTCGGTGTGCATCAGCGCCACCATCAACAGAACACGGGCCTTCTGGGGTAGCAGGTCGTGGCCCGCGAGCGTGCCGCAGCCACCGGGCCCGACCCAGCCCGCGCCCGTGTGGCTGGAGCGGACGATGAAGGTGCCGGCCTCGGCCACCTCGCAGGCCGCCTGTTGCTGACCTGGGGTCGTTGACCCGGCGCCGGAGCCGGCCAGCACGATAGCGCGAGAGCCGGCCGCCGCGAACGCCCGGATATCGGTGCCGTCGGCACCGTTGTACGTGTACGAGATATCAATACGTGGCAAATCGTCGGTGGTCTTGTCGGACACGTCGAACTCGCTCCGGAAGGTGTGCCGGCGTTCGACCCGACGGTGAAAGATCGGTCCGTCGGGCTCGACGGTGCCGATCGCACCCCAGCTTCGCGACTGAAATGTCTGCACGCGGTTGGCATGCGTCTTGGTAGCATCGCGCGCCGCGTTGATCTCTTGATTGAGCACTACGAGCACACCGCGACCACGAGAATCCGGGTACGCCGCCACCTGTACGGCGTTCAGCAGGTTCAGTGGACCGTCGGCCGAGGTCGCGGTCGCGGGGCGCATGGCCCCCACGAGCACGATCGGCTTGGGGGTCCGAACGGTGAGGTTGAGAAAGTATGCCGTCTCCTCGAGGGCGTCTGTCCCGTGCGTCACCACCACGCCGTCGACCTCGCGATTGTCGGCACCGCCCAGCAAGATGGCGTTGAGTCGCTGTGCTAGCGCCAGCCAGTCGGCCGGCGCGAGCGAGGTGGAGCCAACGTTGCTGAACTGCTCGGAGCTGACGTCGGCAACCGCGTCTAATCCAGGGACCGCGGCCAGCAGCTCCTCGATCGGGATCGCCCCGGACCGGTGCCCTGCGACGTTCCCGGGATCGCCCCGGCCGGCGATCGTTCCCCCGGTGGCGACGACCCGGACATGAGCGCGGGGCGCAGCCCGCTGCGGCGCGGCGTGCACGGCGGGCTCTGGCGGCACACCGAGCCTCGCGGTGGGGCCAACCAAACCCAGACCCCACACGCCGGCGATGCACAAGACACGCGCGGCGCGGCGCGCCGTGGCGGGTGGGCTAGGATTCATGGCAACTCCGGAGAACAGATGCAGGAACATTCGGAAGCGGCGCAATCTTACCTGGTCGGTGAGGCACGACTCGAACTGGTCGAAGGCGATATCACGCAGCAACGCGTCGACGCCATCGTCAACGCTGCCAACAGCGGCCTGCGAGGCGGCGGCGGCGTGGACGGGGCGATCCACCGCGCCGGGGGCCCGTCGATCATGGCCGAATGCCGCGAGATCGACGGCTGTCCCACCGGTACCGCCGTGGCAACTGGCGCGGGCGACCTACCGGCGCGTTACGTAATCCACGCCGTCGGTCCGATCTGGGAGGACGGCAGACACGATGAACCGGCACTGCTCGCCGCCGCCTACCGCGCCTGCATAGCGCGAGCGACGGAGCTCGGAATCGACAGTATCGCGGTCCCTTCCTTATCGACCGGAGCGTACCGGTTTCCACTGGAGCTTGCCGCTCCGATCGCCCTGCGCACGCTCGCCGAAGCACTGCCAGACTCCGGCCTCAAGGTCGTGAGGATGGTGCTTTTCGGACCGTCCGCTACCGAGGCATACTTGCGAGCCGCCACCGCGGAGCTTGCGACTTGAGCTTCGCAGCTAGCGAGTCGAGAGGACGATCCCTCTAGCAGGCCGGGCCCAGAGCCACCACACTTTCACCACGGCCTGCTAGCCGAACCGCTGCAAGCCCTGAGCGGATGCCATCAGCACGATGTCGGCTCCGCGCCGAGCGAAGACGCCGCAAGTAACAACTCCGGGAATTGTCTCGAGCTCGAGCTCGAGCGCCAACGGGTCGGTGACGCGCAGCCCGCGAACGTCGACAATCGGGTTGCCATGATCGGTGATCGTCGCAGGCCGCGGCAACGGGTCACCGCCGAGCTCACGAACCCGCCGACATACCGCCTCGACGGCCATCGGAATCACCTCGAGCGGAACGGGGAACTCGCCGAGCACATTGACGCGCTTGGTTCCGTCGACGATGCAAACAAAAATCTCCGCCACCGAAGCAAGGATCTTCTCGGCGGTCAGCGCCGCGCCACCTCCCTTGATCAGCGACAGACCGGGATCGAACTCATCGGCACCGTCGACGTAGACCGCGAGACGCTCTACCTGGTTGAAGTCGACCACCTTGACGTCGATTGCCCGCAGCCGCTCCGAGCTCGCCTGCGACGCGGAGACCGCCGCCGGCACCTGATCGGCGACCGCAGACAGCGCGGCAATGAAATAGTTGACGGTCGAACCGCTGCCGACGCCAAGCACCTCGCCAGGCCGAACGAACTCCAGCGCGGCCTCGGCGACTTGCCGCTTCTGCGCCTTACTGCTCATGCCTGTTCACTACCCCGCGGACTCGCAACGGCACCGGAGCCACGCCCCGACTCAGACTACGAGTTGCTCGATTCGGCGAACTCGATCCTCGATCGGTGGGTGGGTCGAAAACAGTCCCTTGGCCCGTTTTTCCCAGCGCTTGATGGGCTGCACAATATACAGGTGTGCGGTGGCTCGATTGGCCACCTCGAGCACCTCGCGGTCACCTCCGAGCTTGCGTAGGGCGGCGATCATGGCATCGGGATTACGCGTCAGCTCGACCGCGCCGGCATCGGCGAGGTATTCGCGCTCACGCGATGCCCCCAGCTGAATGAGCCTCGCCAGCATCGGTGCGGCCAGCGACAGTAGGATCGCCAGGATGAGCAACACCGCCCCGCCGCCGCCATCGCGCGAGCCGCCGCCGCAGGAGCTCCTGGACACACCGCGATAGCGCATGCTGCGCCACGAAAAATCGGTGATCAGCACGACCGTCCCGACGAGAGTGGCCAAGAGCATTGCCAAGCGGATGTCGAAATGACGAACGTGAGATAGCTCGTGCGCGAGCACGGCCTGTAACTCGTCGCGCGACAGACGCTGCCGTAGCCCGGTGGTAATTGCCACCGCCGCGTGCTCCGGGTCGCGCCCCGTGGCGAAGGCATTTAGCGCCGAGTCGTCGATGAGATAGACCGCCGGCACCGGCACTCCGGCGGCAATCGCGAGCTCGTCGACTACGTTGTGGAGCTGCGAATCCTCGTCGCGGCTGACCTTGCGAGCGCCGCTCATTCCCAGAATCGCGGCACCGCCGCCGTAGTAGCTCCAGGTCGCCACCAACACCGCGCCGCCGCTGGCAACGGCGGCGAGCGCCAGCGCCTCGCTCCCACCCGCGTCGACCAGACCGGCGCCCAGAACCCCCACCAGCAGACCGATGAAGAGCACGAACACGATCACCAGCAGCGCGCTGTTGCGACGGTTCCGGGCGATCAGATCGTGGTAAGTCACCCCCGCCCGCCCCCTGACTCAGCCGCCTTCAGAACTTGACTTGCGGAGCCTCCCGCTGCTCCGCTTCCTCGAGTTCGAAGAAGTCGCGTTGTGGGAAACCGAACGTCCCCGCGAAGAAGTTGTCGGGGAAGCTCTCGATGCGCGTGTTGTACTGGCGTACGCTGTCGTTGTAGTGCTGGCGCGCGAAGGCGATCTTGTTTTCGGTCGACGACAGTTCTTCCTGCAGCTGACCGAAGTTCTGGTTCGCTTTCAGCTCAGGGTAGGCCTCCGACAGCGCGAACAGCTTTCGCAGCGCGCCGCTGATCATGTTCTCGGCCTGCGCCTGCTCTTGCACGGTGCCAGCGTCCATTCCCGCCTGCCGAGCTTTGACTACGGCTTCGAAGGTCTCACGCTCGTGGCTGGCGTAGCCCTTGACCGTCTCGATCAGGTTGGGGATCAGGTCGTAGCGGCGCTTGAGCTGCACATCGATCGCCGCCCAGGCGTCCTGGCAGCGCACTTTCAGCCGCACCAACCGGTTGTAGACGCCGACCAGCCAGGCGCCGACAGCGGCCAACAGCCCCAGAAAACCGAGGAAGCCAAACATCACGTCACTCCTTGCCGGCGGCCACCGGCTCGCTGATCTCAGCCGTCTTGCTCGATTCGCCGCCGTCGACTTCTTTGGCCTCGAGGAAGGGGATCCGGCGGCGCAGGCGAGCACCGACCTCCTCGATCGGATGTTGATGCTCGCGGGCGCGACGGGCGTTGAACTCCGCCAGACCGGTGCGGTTCTCCTCGACCCAGCCTCGCGCGTACGTGCCGTCACGCACGTCCGCGAGTATCCGCCGCATCTCCGCGCGCGTCTCCTCGGTGACCAGGCGCGAGCCACCTTGGTAGCCGCCGTGCTCGGCGGTATCCGAGACGCTGTGCCACATGTAGGACAACCCGCCCTGGTACATCAGGTCGACGATGAGCTTGAGCTCGTGCATGCATTCGAAGTAGGCGATCTCGGGCTGGTAGCCGGCCTCGACAAGGGTCTCGAACCCGGCGCGGACCAGGGCCGACATGCCCCCGCACAGCACCGCCTGCTCACCGAAGAGATCGGTCTCGGTCTCCTCGGTGAACGTAGTCTCCACCACCCCGGCACGGGCGCAACCGATCCCGGCCGCGTAGGCGAGGGCGTTCTGCATGGCGCGGCCGCTGGGATCGCGCTCGACTGCCACCAGGCCCGGTGTGCCGGCTCCTTCCTGGAACAGCTCGCGCACTCGATGCCCCGGAGACTTCGGCGCCACCATCGATACGTCGATTCCCTCGTCGGGGTCGATGAGGCCGTAACGAATGTTGAAGCCGTGCGCGAACATGAGGGTGTCGCCAGGCTTCATGAACGGTGCGATCTGGTTGCTATAGACGTCCGCCTGACACGTGTCCGGCGCCAGGATCATCACCACATTGGCCTGCTCGGCGGCGTCTTCGATGCTCGCCACCGTGAGGCCGGCGGCGGTCGCCTCCTCTCGGCTGGGGCTACCCGGCCGTAGGCCGACAATGACCCGCACGCCGGAGTCGTGAAGGTTGAGGGCATGCGCGTGCCCCTGGCTGCCGTAGCCGATGATCGCCACCGTGCTGTTGATGATGTTGGCGGTATCGGCGTTTTTGTCGTAGTAGATGCGTGCCATGGTCGCTCCTCGCCACCTTCAGATGGGCTTGTCCTGTATCGCTCGCTGCAACGTTCGTTCGCCCTTGCCCAGGGCAATGGCGCCGTGTCGGACCATCTCGAGAATCCCGAGCGGCTCGAGCTTGCTTGTCAGGCTGTCGATCTCGTCGGCTTCTCCGCTCATCTCGATGATCAACGCCCCCGGCGAATCATCGATGACATGGGCTCGGTATTCGCGACAAACCTCGTTGATACGCGGAAGATTATCGCCTGCCCCTGCCACCTTGATCAGCGCCAGCGCACGAGCAACGTGCGGTCGGGGCACTATGTTCTCGACATGCTGTACGGAGATCAACCGGGCAATCTGCTTGGTGACCCTGAGCGCATCGTCCGCGTCGCCGCGTATCATCAGCGTCAACTGTAGTTTGCCGTCGTCGGCAGTACGCGACACGCTGATGGTCTCCAGCTGCACCTGGCGGCTGCGCAGCAACCCGGTGACGCGCGCGACGCTGTCCTGACTGGAACGCATCAGGACAACCAGTGTCTGCTGTTCCAACGACTCGGTGTCCACCTACGACTCGACCTTCTGCATGGGCTTGGGTTCCCGCCGGATCATGCTGTTGAGCGCCGCTCCCGCCGCCACCATCGGATAAACCACGTCCTGCTGTTCCACGACGAACTCGATCAAGAACGGCGTACCCCGGTGCTCCCGCGCCTGGCGCACTGCCACATCGACTTCGTCTCTCTCGGTAACGCGACACGCCGGAATGCCGAAAGCACCGGCCAAACGGCGGAAGTCCGGATGGAACATCGGGGTGGCATTGTAGCGTCGCTCGTGGAACAACTCCTGCCACTGACGAACCATGCCCAGGTAGCCATTGTTGATGATGGCGATCTTGACCTCGACGCCCTCCTGAACGGCGGTTGCGAGCTCCGGCATGGTCATCTGGAAGCCGCCGTCGCCGACGATCGCCCACACGTCTTCCTCGGGGCGCGCCATCTTCGCACCGATTGCTGCCGGTAGCGCAAAGCCCATCGTTCCCATACCACCGCTGGTGATCAGCGTCCCGGGACGATCGTGCGGGTAGTACTGCGCTTCCCACATCTGATGCTGACCCACGTCAGTAACCGAAATCGCCTCGCCGCCGGTGCTACGCCACAGCTCGTGGATGGCGTGCGCTGCCAGGAAGCTGTCCGGGTCAGGCGGGTGCGTGAGGATGTCGCGATCGGCATCGGCACTCTGCCATGTGCGGATCTTGTCGATCCAGCGCTGATGATCAGCAGGCTCGAGCCCCGCTGCCATCGCCCGGATCCAGTCACCCACGTCGGCGACGGTGCCAACCTCCACATGGACCAGCTTGTTGATCTCAGCCGCGTCGATGTCGATGTGAATCTTCTTGGAGTGGGGCGAATACTCCGCCAGCTTCCCGGTGACACGGTCGTCGAACCGCATGCCGAGCGCTAGCAACAGATCGGCATCCTGGATGGCATTGTTGGCCGCAGCCTCTCCGTGCATCCCCATCATGCCGAGCGACAGCGCATGCGCCTGCGGAAAACCGCCCTTCCCGAGGAGGGTCTGGGTCACCGGAATGTGCAACGTCTCGGCGAACGCCACGAGCTCGTCATGGGCTCGCGAAATGATGACCCCGTGGCCAGCCAGGATGACCGGGCGCTCGCTGGCGCGCAGTAGCTCATGGGCGCGCTCGAGCTCCTCGCTGGGAATTGCCGCCCGTTCGTCGGCGTGAACGGGCCGAGGCCCCAGCTCGGCGGTCTCCAGCTGTACGTCCTTGGGAATATCGACCAATACCGGCCCCGGCCGGCCACTGCGGGCGACATGGAACGCTTCGTGGATCGCCGGGCCGAGGTCCGCCGCGCTGCGCACCAGGACGCTGTGCTTGGTAATCGGCAGGGTGATGCCGATGATGTCGGTCTCCTGGAAGCCATCCGTGCCCATCAAGTGCTGCGGAACCTGACCGGTAATGAACACCACCGGCGACGAGTCCATCATCGCGGTGGCAACGCCCGTCACCAGGTTGGTAGCGCCAGGTCCGCTGGTGGCAATCGCCACCCCCACCTTGCCGCTGGCGCGGGCGTAGCCGTCGGCCATGTGCGCGGCGCCCTGCTCATGGCGTGTGAGCACATGGTGAACCTGCGGATACTTGCTGTGCGCGTCGTAGGTCGGCAGGATGGCGCCGCCCGGATAGCCAAACACGATGTCGACGCCCTCGCGGGCGAGACACTCCCATACGATCTCGGCGCCGGTGAGCTTCATCGGACGACCCTCCTATTCGAGGAACACAGCGACATCGCGGGCCCTGCTGACCATGCTCGAGTAGCGTCGCAGCCACCGGTAGCCTTCAAGAGAGCTCGGTGCGGAGCCCCCTCGAACCTCTGCTTGATGCGATCGGATCTCATCGGACCCGGTCTCCAGGTCCGCCAACAGCACGGACTCGAATCAGTGTCATGTAACGCGGTTCGTTGCAGGACACTAGCTACAAAAAAGGCCCCCGCGCCCTGCGGGAGCCGCGATTCACCTCGGTGTCTTCGGCGTCTAGTCGGCGGCCCCCGCATTCCCCGGAATCGCGACGACGCCGAGGTTGCCGATGGGGCCGGTAAGAAGAAGGCTGCTCGGCAGCCTCGAGGAAAGTCCGAGAGACGACCAAGCCAGCAGCGCACGCACCCCATGCGGCCCTGGCGAGGGTCGTCGCGCGTCAGATTCGCTTCTGTGACCTGTCAACTCTCACCTCTCGTATCGCTCAGAAGACGGACGTTAGCAAGGCCCGAGAGCCACGGTCAATAGCAGCGGCCACCGGCTGAGCAGAAAGATTCGCGCGCCGAGTGATCGGCGCTACGAACACTGCCCGCGCAAGTCTGCTCATGCGGTCACTCGCGCTTGGATCACAGGTTATGCTTACGTCACTTCCACTGCTCGGTCGAGGCGCGCATCAGCGCAGGAGTAGCGGCACAGATCGATTCTCGCCAAGCCCGCTGATCAGCGAGCGGGCGATCACCCGTACCTCCACAGATTTGCTTGCGCTCGTGATGCGCCTCACCTAGAGAGTCCTCCAGGTAATCTCGGAGAAAGACACCCAGTGGCCCCCAACAGCAATACCGGAAACGGTACTCGGACGAGCCAGGACCTTGCCTGGCGCGTCGGAGGTGCTCAGGGCAGCGGCGTCGACACCGCGGCGCTCATTTTCCAGCGCGCTTGTGGTATAGCCGGCCTGCATTTATTCGGTCGACGGGAGTATTACTCCAACATCATGGGGCGACATAGCTACTATGACGTCCGCGTCTCGGAGATCCCCCGCACAGCGCATCGCGACACCGTCGACCTGCTGACCACGTTCGAAGCCGAAACGCTAGTCCGACATATTCTCGCCGTTCGAGAGGGCGGAGGCCTGGTCTACACGGCCGCCGATGCCGACGTCGCGCTCACCAGCATCACGTTTCTCGATGGGCGACTGACCGACGACCTGACCACCTACCTGGAAGAGCGCGAGCTTCCCGCCACCACCGCCGGCCTGCTCGAAGACGCGCGCAATCGTGCCGTACAGTGCTTCGAGGTCAACTACGACGATATCGTGATCCAGCTGGCCGAGCTGCTAGAGGTGCCACAAGCGGTCGCGGCGCGTACCAGAAATACCCTGGCGGTGGCGGTCTCGACAGCGCTGCTCGATTTCCGGCGCGATTTCGTCAAGAAAGCTCTGGAGCGCACCTGGCCGGGCCGTCAGAAAATCATCGACCTGAACGTCGAGGCAGTCGAGCTGACATACAACTACGTCGACGGACAGTTCGACCGGAGCGACTTCTCGATCGATCTAAATCCCGCCGAGACCACCGAGAAGCGCATGCTCATCAACGGCAACCAGGCGGTTGCGCTCGGCAAGCTCGCCGGTGGCGTCGCCGTACAGAGCTACTATCCGATTTCGCCGGCAACTGACGAAAGCACGTTCCTGGAGGCGCACGAGGAGTTCGGCACGCGCGACGGCAGCGCCACGAACGTGTTGGTGGTACAGACCGAGGACGAGATCTCGGCGATCACCATGGCAGCGGGTGCGGCGCTTACCGGCGCTCGCTCGTCGACTGCGACGTCGGGGCCAGGCTTCGCGCTCATGTGTGAGGGCCTGGGCTGGGCGTGCATTAACGAGGTGCCGCTGGTAATTACGCTCTGGCAACGCGGCGGGCCTTCCACCGGCATGCCGACGCGCAATGAGCAGGGCGACCTGCGCATTGCGACCGCCGGGGCGCACGGCGATTTCCCACTCATGGTCGTGGCCTCGGGCGACATCGTCGAAGCGTTCTACGACGCCGCCGAGTGCTTCAACTACGCCGACCGCTATCAGACAGTCGTCGTGCATATCGTCGACAAGGCGTTGTCTAGCTCGTCGCGCACGCTGCCCTACTTCGATCTCGATCAGGTCACTGTCGACCGTGGCAACATCGCTGCTCCCCGCGGTGAGAGCGATGGCACCGCCTTCCCGCGCTTCGAGGTCACGGAGTCGGGTGTCTCACCGCGTACGCTGCTCGGTCAGCCTGGTAACGCACACTGGATGACCGGTGGCGAGCACACTCCACAAGGCCGCGTCACCGAGGATCCGGTCATACGGGAGCAACAGATCGAGAAGCGAGCCCGAAAGATGGAGCTGGCGGCGAGCGAGATCTCTCTTGACGAGAAGATCAAGGTCTACGGTGATCGCCAGGCCGACTTCACGATTCTCAGCTGGGGCTCCAACAAGGGAGCCATCTTGGAGACGCTCGATCTTCTCGAGGAGGAGGACGCCGCAGCACGCTTCCTCCAGGCGCGCTTGATGCTGCCCTTCCCCGCCGACGAGTTCATCGAGCTGCTCGAGAGCGCTGCCCCGTTGGTCATCGTGGAGTCGAACTTCTCCGGTCAGTTCAGCCAACTGCTGCGCCAGCACACCGGAATCAAGCCAGATCACTTGATCGTGAAATACAACGGCCGGCCGATCTCGGCCGAAGAGCTCGTCGTGGCCCTCAACGAGATTCGCGCCGGCGAGGCACCGGCCCGCATCGTGCTTCGCAACCCGCACCAATAGGCAGGCTGACATGACCACCACACCGACCAAGACGGAATACAAGGTCAAGGACTTCCAGCAGGCGAGCCCCAATGATTGGTGCCCGGGCTGCGGAGATTTCGGCATCCTCAACGCCATGCAACAGGCGTCTGCCAAGCTCGGCCTCGACCCCTCCAAGACCGTGAACGTCGGCGGCATCGGCTGTTCCGGCAAGGCGCCCTATTACATGGGCACGTACGGCGTGCACACATTGCATGGCCGCCCGATCCCGTATGCCACCGGGATCAAGCTGGCGAACCCGGAGCTGACGGTGCTAATTGCCGGCGGCGACGGCGACGGGCTCGGCATCGGCGCGGGTCACTTCGTGAACGTGGGGCGCCGTAACGTCGACCTGACGTACGTGATGTTCAACAACGAGGTCTACGGCCTGACCAAGGGGCAGGCGGCGCCGACGATGCCGATGGGCATGCAGACCAAGAGCCTTCCCGAGCCCAACATTCAGATGAAGCTCGATCCGTTGATGATGGCGTACGCCAGCGGGTTCACGTGGATCGGACGCGGCTACTCGTTCAACGTAAAACAACTGGTGGGCCTGCTTGTTCAAGCAATCTCGCATCCCGGGCTATCGTTCCTGGATGTGCTGCAGCCCTGCCCGACCTACAACAACCTGCACACCAAGGACTGGTTCGCCGGTAAGGACCTCGAAGAGGTGCGCCCGCGCGTGCAACCTCTGCCGGACGACTACGATCCGGTGATCGAGCCCGAGATGTCGGAGGACGAGCGCTGGGAGCGCACGCGCGACTTCATGGAGATGTCACAGCGCTGGGGCGACTATATTCCGACCGGCCTGTTCTTCGAGAACCGTGCTGTGACCAGCTTCGCGTCCCGACTCGGCGCACGCATGCCGAGCTACTCGGCGCACGCACCGGCGGTGAAGACGATCGCCGACGAAAACGGCCTGAGCAACGCCCACCTCGAGCCGATCTTCGACGAGCTGGCGATCAACTGAGCGGCGCCACCTCGACCCTGGCATCGTTGAAACACGCACCGTCGCCGACATCGGTGTAGTCGTCAGGCACCAGTGCGTTGGTGGTGCGCCCGTTCAGGGTGTTGTGCTTCCACAGTCCCTTCGGCATGAACACCACGCCTACCCGCACCCGGTCCGTGACCTTCGCCAGGCAGTGCATTTCGCCGGTCTCGTTGTACACGCGTAGGCGCGAGCCATCGACGATGCGGCGGGGCGATGCATCGTCGGGGTGGATGCTCAGCGCAACCTGCCCGCGGTGTAGCTGTCCGAACGTCGAGCTCATCCGGCGACCGGTCGCCGGCGAGACGAGCGACAGCGGGTGCGCGGCAGTGGCCGGATCGGGGCGAAACGCGTAGAGCCCGCCGATGGCGGCGCGATCCAGCGCTTCCGGCACGAGATGAACCTTGGCGTCTGGCGTGCGCGGCATCATGTCGACGAACTGCACAGCTCCGGTGTTGATGTCGGGAATCGCGATGCCCTCACGGGCGATCGGATCTCGAAAGCCATTGTCGGTGAGAATCGCCGAGGACAGCTCGTCAGCACCGTGCGGATCGCCGTCGCGATTCAATCCCAGCCGCGCGCACAGCTGATCGAAGACCTCGTAGTTCGGTCGCGCCTCACCAGCTGCGCGGACCACGGCGTCCGCCTTCTGGACGACCAGCGCACCGTAACCGCTGCGCAGCTCGGTGTGCTCGAGAAAGACGGTGGCGGGTAACACGACGTCGGCGTAGAGCGCACTATCGGTCATTACCTGTTCGAAGACTACGGTGAACAAGTCGTTGCGCCGCAGCCCCTCGAGCACACGCTCCTGATCCGGGAGGATCGACGCTGGGTTGCAGTTGTACACGAACAGCAACTTCACGGGCGGGTCGTCGGTAGCGAGCAACACACGTCCGAGGCGGTTCATGTTGATCGTGCGCGCACTACTTGGCGGCTCGTTGGCGGCGAGCGTTGCGTCGAGCGGCAACGCGCCGCCGTTGCTGAGCAGGTACCCGCCGCCGAGGACGCCGAACTTGCCAGCTATCGCCGGAAGCGCCAATACCGCAGCCACCGCGGAGCAGCCGTTGCGGTTGCGCTCCATACCCCAGCCAGCACGGATAGCCGCCGGACTGGAGTCGGCGTACCAGCTCGCCAGCGTCTCGATCTCTGCGGCCGCGATCCCGGCGACGGAGGCTGCACGCTGCAGCGTCCACTCCGCCGCGCGGCTGCGGAACTCCTCGACCTGAAGCGCATTGTCGGCCAGGAACTCGAGATCGGCTCGATCGTTCTCGAACAACCAGTTGGCCACGGCGAGGGCCACCGCAACGTCGGTCCCGGGGCGCAAGGCTAAATGCAGATCAGCCTGGCGCGCCAGCCGATTGCGGCGCGGATCGAGCACCACCATCTTGGCGCCGCGGCGTCGCGCCTCTTGAATGTGCGGCAGAAGATGGATTCCGGTAGCGGCAGGGTTGCATCCCCAGATGACGATGAGCTCGGCATGGGCAAAGTCGGAGAAAGCGACGCCAGGCATCTTGCCGTACATGCCCATCGCCGCCAGACCGGTCGGAACGGCACATACGTTGCGTGCCAGATTCGAGGCGCCGAGGCGACGGAACAACCTGGCATCGGTGGTGTCCTGGGTCAGCACCCCATTGGAGCCACCATAGCTGAGCGGCAGAACGGCCTCACCACCGAACTCAGTTACCACATCGCGCATGCGCTCGGCGATCAAGTCCAGCGCCTCGTCCCAGGTCGCTGGCCGGAAGGTACCCGCGCCCTTCGCTCCGACGCGGATCCGCGGCTCCAGTACGCGCTCGCTCCCGTACAAGTGCTCGGGCAGCGCCCGCACCTTGCTGCAAATAAACCCGTCAGTGAGCGGGTTGCGCCGGTCACCGTCCACCGCAACAACCCGGTCGCCTTCGACCTCGACGGTCAAGCTACAAGCGTCGGGGCAATCGAGCGGACAGTGAGACTGTTTCTCCACGGGTACCTCCCCGCGCGCGCTCAGACTATGATCCGAGTTGGCACGCGTTCATGGTGCAACGTGACTGGTCGACATTCTAGCGAACGGTGTCCGGGCTCGTAATGGGGGCATGTCGTGTCCGGAACCTAGCGGGGTGGTCCGCATGCAGGCGTTTTCATTTCTGCATTGCGCCGATATTCATCTGGGGGCACCGGTGCGCGGTCTCGGCCGACTGCCAGGCCGCCTGCGCGAGCAGCTTCGCGATGCGCCAACCGCAGCGCTCGCACGACTGGTGGCCACCGCGATCAACCGTGAGGTCGATGCGGTCATCGTGGCCGGCGACCTGTTCGACGCCGATGACCGGAATCTGCGGGCTCACGCCGAGCTCCGCGAGCAACTGCAATACCTCGACGACGCCAGCATACCGAGCTTCATCGCGACCGGCAACCACGACCCGCTCGGGACCTTGTCGACCGGGGTGCGGTTGCCGGAGTCGACCTACGTTTTCGGACCCGACGTAGAGTCTGTGCCGCTGCTTCGAGACAGCACCGAGCTAGCGCGAATCTACGGTGTTTCTTATCCGAAGTCCGCCACCTACGAGAATCTCGCGGCGGCCTTCCCGCGCAACCCCGATGGCGACTTCGCGATCGGCGTGCTGCATACCAACGTCGGCGACCAGGTCGGCCACGACCCCTACGCTCCCTGCCAGCTCAGCGACCTCACCGAAACAGGTTTCGACTATTGGGCGCTCGGCCACGTTCACACCCGCGCGACGCTGCATTCGCGGGCACCGATTGTTCACTATCCCGGTAACCCGCAGGGTCTCCATACGCGCGAGCCCGGCGCGCGAGGCGCGACGCTAGTCGCTGTCGACGAGAGTGGCCGTGTGCAACTGGAGCCGATATGGAGCGATGTGGCGCGCTGGCATCGTGTCCGGACTTCGATCGACGAGCTCGAGGTGATCGACGATCTCATCGGCACTTTCGCCGAGTTGGCAGGATCAATCCGCGGCTCGGCCCCGAGTCGGATCCACCTGGTTCGCTGGACCCTCACCGGCAGCGGCCCCCTGCATGCGGAGCTCTGCCGGCCGGCGACCGAATCAGATCTCTGCCATGTGTTGCGCGCCGCGCAGGCAGTACGCGGCCAGGGTGACCCAGTGTGGCTGGAGCGTCTGGACATCGCCACGAGCGCGACGCACGACATGGAACGGCTCCGTAACCAGCAGGATTACCTGGGGGACATGCTTCGGCTCGCAGCGGAGATTCGAGATGCTCCACCAATCCCGAGCGCAGCCACCGTCGGCGACGAGCGCCCCCCGGCCGGCGTTCCTAGCGGGGTCGGTGCCAGCGTGCGGGCCGAGCTCGCCGAGCTTCTCGACAATCCGCGGCTAACGCGAGCATTGGGCTCGGACCCGTGGCTCGCACTCCGATGGAGAGAGATCGTCTCCCAGGCCGAGGCCCACGCTATCGAGCACCTCGCCCCGACCGAGGCTAACTGACGGTGGTCTTCCGTGGGGTACGCATCGACGGCTTCGGAGTCTGGCACGACCTCGATTTATCGGATCTGAGCCCGGGCGTGAACGTTTTTTTGGCACCCAACGAAGGTGGCAAGTCAACGCTGATGGCTTTCATTCGCGCAGTCTTGTTCGGCTTCAAGCGGCGCGGTGACCCACACCGATACGAGCCGCTACGAGGCGGCCGACACGGCGGGTTCATCGACTTCGAGACGAGTGGCACCGGCTACCGAGTCTCCCGCATCGACGACGGCACTTCGCGCGGCGAGGCGATGGTAACAGGCGAGAATGGAAAGAAGTTCGAGACCGGTAAGCTTGAATCGTTGCTGCAAAATACCACCGAGACGCTGTACGAGAACGTATTCGCATTCGGCCTCGAGGAGCTCCAACGCCTCGACACGCTGCAGGCCGAGGACGTCGCCGGACATATCTACAGCGCCGGAATGGGAGCCGGTACGCTCAACCCAGTCGCCTTTCGTCAGCAAATTCAGGAGGCGCTGGAACGACTCTATCGACCGCGCGGCAAGAAGCCGGAAATCTCGCGCCTACTGAACGATATCGAGGCAACGCAGGATCGACTCGGAAACCGCCAGCGAAATGCCGACGCGCATGCCGAGCTCGCCAGGCGACGCAAGCGTTTACTCGAACGTCGGGCACAACACCACGCGACGTTGGAGCGGCGCCAAGAAGAGTACGACGACCTCGCGCGCCTGGAAACCGCCTGGCCGCAGTACCAAAAGCTGCTCGAGGCTGAAGCGACCTTCGAGGCGGTGGGGGTCGCACCTACGCGTCTGCAGATTGGAAACGTTGTGCGGACCCAGGCCAACGAGAACGCGTCCAGCTCGGCGGGCGGGGCGGGAGTTGCGGTCGAGGAAGCATCGTCCGACCTCTCCGCCGCCGAGCGGGTCGAGGTGCTCGATCTGATGTCGGCGGCGCAGCGGGCGCTGCTCACACAAGCCAGCCGCATTCGCGGCTTGATGAGCAACGCCGAGCGGCTGCGGGAGCTTCATGCAACGGTGGACGCGCGCCAGCGCGAGGCCCGACACCTTCGCCACGCGCTGTTCAACGACCTGGAGGAAATGGGCGGCGAATGGTCTCTCGATCGCGTTAGAGCAGCGCGCACCGACGTAACCGTGCGCGACGAGATTCGGCAATGGAGCGAACGCTTCCAGGAAGCGGAGACCCGGATCCGAACCGCCGACGCGCGCGCCACCGACGCCAACCTCGTCTACCAGGCGATGCTCGAGAACCGCGAGCAGATCGGTCGCGGCACCCTCCTGTCGACCTGGGGGTTGATCGCCGCAGCGATCACGGCGACCGCGATTCTGGTTCCGGCGCCGGCGCGTCTCACAAGCAGCCTCGGAATCCTGTCCGTAGGCCTGCTGCTCGGGATCTTGATGACCTGGTTGTACCAGCGCGGGCTACGGCACCGTCGTTCCGACCAATCGCTCGCCGCTCGGCGCGAGGCCGACCTCTGGCAGTGCCACAACGACGCCAACGACGCCCTGGCGACGGTTTCCGACGAATGGAATGACTGGTTACGCGAGCAGGGGTTGCCCCGGGGACTAAGAACCCAGGGCGCACTGGACCTGCTGGACCGGTTGCGTCAGAGCCAGGACAAGGACCGCCGCGCGCAGGCCGCGGAGACCACCGTAGATACCGCCATGGCGGAGCTACAGCGAGCCTGTATGACAGTTCTGTCGGTTCTGGAACAGCTCGACCGGCAGGCGATGGACCTGCGCTATGACACGCTGAAGATGGTCGACCCGCTGTTGAGCACCATCGGAGAGCTGCAGGCCGAAGTCGAGGCGGTGGAGGAGAATCGCGAGCGCATTAGACACGTCCTCGACGAGTACGCACGCGCGCGCGCTGGCCTGCGTGCCCTCGCCGGAGAGGAGGGTGCGGCAGAGTTCCAACGACGCCTCGAGGCCACGAATCCAGACAGCCTCGCTCGCGCCCTCGGTGAAGCCCAGGGCCACCTGGTGTCGGCACGCGCAGACCGTGATGCGATCAACGAAAGTCTCGGCGCGCTGCGCCAGCAAAGCGACGATCTGGAAAATGACGTCGAGCTGCCAAACTTGCTACAAGCTCGCGAAACACAGCGTACCGACCTTGTCGAGCGGCTGCACGAATGGGCCGGGCACGCCGTTTGCGCGGCACTCTACGATGAGGCCAAGCGCAAGTATGAAGCCGAGCGACAGCCCGAGGTTGTACGCCTCGCGAGCCGCTATTTCCAGTTGATGACCGACGGCCGATACACGCGCGTCATCGCGCCTCTGGGCGAGAACCGGCTGGAGGTCGAGCAAGAGCGCGGCGATCGCCTGCCCCCGAGCGCGCTATCACGCGGCACCGGTGAGCAACTGTATCTCGCCATGCGGCTTGCGCTCGCCAAGGTCTACGGTAACCAGGCGGTTCCCTTACCCCTGGTAGCCGACGACATCCTGGTGAACTTCGACGACGACCGCGCGAGCGCCACCGCTGCGCTGTTGAGTCTCTACGCCAGCGAGGGGCACCAGATTCTCGCGTTTACCTGCCATCGTCATCTGGTGAGAACCTTCGAGACCAACGCACCGGATGCTCACATACGCGCTCTGCCAGCGCACGCCTGACGTCCTCGGAATGCACAGCTAGCGCGCCGGCTACCAGGCGCCTGCACCGAAGAACGGGTCGGCCGTGTCGTCGCCAAGCAGGTGGCGGTCGAACCACGCCTTGTACCGACGCCATCGATCGATAACGAACGACGGCTTGCCAACCGGATCGGCGTCATCCGGATAGATAATCAGCCCGGTGTCGGGCCCGCCATCGAGCATTCGCCGGCGTAGCCGGGCGAACATGCCCTCGCTGAGCGACGCGGGCGCACGCCAGTCGTTCTCGCCGAGCATGAACATCGTCGGGGTAACAATGTCGTCAACCGCGAGAATCGGCGCCAGCAGCTCGTAGATCCCACGTACGGCGGGCTCGTAGGGGAGCCCGAGCTCTCGCTCAAACCAGCGCCGCAACTCGTCGGTGCCGTAGTAGGCGAAGTTGTCGGGCTCCGAGGCACCCGAGATCGCGGCAGCGAAACGGCCGCTCTTGGCGATCAAGTAGTTGGTCAGGATTCCACCATAGGACGAGCCGCCAACGCCGATCCGTTCAGGGTCGATCGCTTCGCGCTGCTGCAGGTGATCCACCCCGGCGAGCACATCGTCGAGATCGGCGCCTCCCCACTCGGTCCACAGGCTATGCGCGAACGCCTGTCCGTACCCGGATGAGCCTCGCGGGTTCAGAAAGAGCACCGCATAGCCCTGCGCCACGAGCCACTGGCGCTCCCAGGAGAATGCCCAGGTGAACTGATCCATCGGACCACCGTGCAGGCGAACGATGAGCGCGTGTCGCGCACCCTCGGCAGCGTCCAGCGGCCGCATGAGCCAGCCTTCTATGACCGTCTCCTCGCCGCTAGAAAAGCGAAGCGGCTCCGGCTCCGCGAGCCGCATGGTCCGACGCCACCGCTGGTTGAGCTCCGTGAGTTGTACCAGATCGACCGCCGGCGGCAAGGCGGTGGGTCGCATATGCGCGTTCGGATCGCGCAATGGTACGGCCGTCCGCTGCGCGTCGGTGGCAACCGCGTAGATCTCTGCTGGCTCGGTTCCCCACGAGAGCTCGGCCAGCACCCGGGATCCATCGCCGATGAGAGTGAATGCGCCGACCACGCGCGGTCCGGCGATAATGGCGCCCGCAGTGCCTGCCGGAACGGCTGGCGCGGCGCGACGACGCCCGATACCCAGGAACCCGCGACGGCGCTCACCAAGACGCGTCAAGCCGGTGGACACTTGCAACAACGGCACGGTCCCGCGGTCCTGAATCGTCACATAGATCGTTGCCCGATCGGAAGACCAGGCTGGCGCGGAAGCGATCGGGCGATCGATCTCGGCGGTTAGTTCCTGTGGCTCTCCGATCTGAAGCTCGGCGGGCGCAGAACCATCGTCGTCCTCGCCTTGTGGGGGGTACAGACCGATCATGCGCAATCGGCTGTTGGCGTAGAGGGGCGGGTCGTCGGGGGTATACCGATAGGCCAGGAACCGGCTGTCGGGCGACCAAGCGGGTACAGCCTCGGTTCCGCTGCTATTGGTGACCCGAATCGGCTGCTCGCCCTCCGGGCTCACCAGCCAGATCTCTGACTTGTTGCCAACGGCGGATTCCTCCGATCGGTTCGAGACGAACGCGATCCATCGGCCGTCAGCCGACCAGGTGGGCGAGGCGCCGTCCTGCGGACCTTCGGTGAGGCGACGAACCGGCAGCGGGGCCGCCGCGTGGTCAGGAACGTCAGCCACGAACAAATGATATCGCCGCGCGCTCAGGTACCCGATGCCGTGGGGTCTGGACTGCAGCCGCATTACTACCCAGGGCAGCGTGCGTCGCTCCGCTAGCGCAGGCGGGTCAGGCGCTAGCAGCTTCGCGGTGGCAGTCGGCTCGGCTACGGCGCCGGGCATCGGCAACGCCGTAGGACCCGGTGCCCGGGACTCCTGACTCACCAGTACGATGCGGTCACTATCCGGACTCCAAGCGAAATCGGTCACTCCTTCCGCTAAGTCGGTCAGCCGCCAAGGCGCGCCACCGTTCAATGGCAGCAGCCAGACTTGAGAGTCTTGCAGGTACGCCAGCCACGAGCCGTCGGGTGACAGACGCGGATGCGACCCTGGCTCTACGAGACGGCGCAAGCCACTACCGCTAGGGCTCATCTCCCACAACGAGGTCACGCTGGCGTCGGCAACGCGGTCCATACGCGTGCGCGAGAAAACGACACGTCGACCGTCGAGGCTGGCCTCGATGTCACCGGTGCGGACCATCTCGTAGTAATCGGCGAGCTCGAGCAGCCGCAACGCTGTCGGCGCCTGCTGAGCGGCGACGGCGGCCGTATCGACCAGGAGGAGCCCCACCAAAAGGAGCGACTTGGTGGCACGAGACGTGCGCCGGCTGGGCATGGAGCCTCCATCAGCCTGTTCAGTTCGTCGGGGAGGCGGAGTTTGCCGTGCTCGTATGGCCTCGTCCATCCTATGGTATGGCATTTCGACTCCGCCGCGCCGACGCTGTTTTCTTCGATCTCGACGACACCCTGGCCGACACGCTCGGAACGCTGGTCGGTCCGGCGTTGCAGCAAGCTGCCGCGCGCATGGTCGCCGCCGGGCTCGATACCGACGAATCGACGGCCGCAGAGTTCATGTGGCGACTCGCCGAGCACGGCGAAGGAGCAGACTACTTCGCCGTCGCGCTGGAGCGCTTCGGGTCGATCAGCGGCGGAGATTCGGCGATCATCGAGATCGGCCGGCGTACCTACTTCACTACCGATGTCACGGCGCTACGTCTTCTCCCCGGCGGCCGGGACCTGCTGGAAGCGCTCGCTCCCAGACACGCGCTGTTCCTGGTAACCGCCGGCGACCCGCAAACCCAGCAACGGAAGCTCGAACGACTAGCGATCACCCGTTTCTTCCGCGCCGTACGGCTGGTGTCGTCGATCGCCGGCGAAAGCAAACGCAACGCATTCAGGGAGCTGGTTGCGGACCACGCGCTGGCACCGCAGCATTGTATTTGTGTGGGTGACCGACTGATCGGCGAGATTCGCGACGGCAATAGGCTCGGGATGACGACGATCTGGATGCAACACGGCGAGTTCCGCCGCCTGAGACCGCAGACCGAGAACGACCAGCCGAGTCACACGATAGCAAGCCTGAACGAGCTCGCGGCACTGTTTGGTGTGGAACGAGCGACCGCCGGTGGAGGAGATGCTGGAGCCAGTCAGTAGACGCACGTACGCACGTATCGATGAGCTCGTGATCGAGGATGTAGTGCGCGGTCACACGATCCGCTTTTGTCCTTGCCGCGTTCTACCCGAGACAGTGCTGAACCTGAGAGGTGTGATCCTGGAGATCCAGCGTCTGTGGATCGATAGTCTCGGGACCGTCGTCTGGGACGCGCTGCAATCGCATTCGGACGGGCGACGGTTCTTCGCGGGCGAGGTACGCCTCGTCGATGTGCAGGAGGGTCGGCCGCAGATGGTGGCGGTCTGGCTGCGCGTTCCGGCCGACTACCCACGCCGCTTCAAAGTTCAGCTGGTCGATACAATCGAACCGTGGAGCCTACCGTAGGGATCGATGTTGGCACCTCGCCCGCACGGCGAGTCGGTACTGGAGCGAACGTGGTGAAGCGAAGCGTCGGGCAAACGCGCCGGACCAAGATCGTCTGCACGATCGGCCCGGCAACGCAGGAGCGAGACCAGCTCGAAGCTCTCATCGACGCTGGCATGGACGTGGCGCGGTTGAATTTCTCCCACGGAGAGCCGGAATGGCATCGCCGTACTGTCAAGCTCATCCGTGCGATCTCCGCCGAACGGAAGCGCCCCATCGGCATCATGCTGGATATTCCGGGTCCCAAGCTCCGGATCGGCGACATCCCCGACGGACCCATCTTTCTGGATAGTGGCTCCGTTGTGCGACTCATACCCGGCGACGCGCCGGGAAACGCCGGCGAGATCTCGGTCAGCTACGCTCGGCTGCCGGACGAGATGGAGCCCGGCGACTGGATATTCATCGGCGACGGCGATGTCGAGCTCGAGGTGGAATCGACCGATAGCACGGCAGTGAACTGCCGCGTGAACTCCGGTGGGCCCGTCTCCAGCCACAAGGGCATGAACTTTCCCACCAGGACCCTTTCTTTGCCCACCATCACACCCGCTGACCGAGACGCGATCGCACTCGGCGTGGCGGTCGGGGTCGACTTCATAGCGCTGTCGTTCGTGCGCAGCAGCGCCGACGTCGAGCTGGCACGCAGCGTGATCCTCGAACACGGTGGTAATTTGTCGGTGATCGCCAAGATCGAAAAGCACGAGGCGATGCAGAATCTGCCGGGGATCATCGAACAGGCTGACGGATTGCTCGTGGCGCGCGGCGATCTGGCGGTAGAGATACCTCTGGAGGAGGTACCGCGAGCACAGAAACAAATCATCCGGAGCGCAAACGCCGCCGGAAAGCCGGTAATCACCGCTACTCAGATGCTGCGATCGATGGTAACGGCCACGCGACCAACGCGTGCCGAAGCCACGGATGTGGCGAACGCGCTGTACGACGGAACCGACGCCGTGATGCTGTCGGAGGAGACCGCGATCGGCTCCAACCCGGTGCGTGCAGTGAACATCATGCGCCGTATCTGCCTGGCCACCGAGCGCGACATGGAGGGGCCGGAGGTCGACCGGAAACTATCGGCGGAGCGTCGCGGCTCGGTACCCGACGTGGTCGCTGCAGCGGCGGCGCTGGTCGCTCGCCTCCTGGACCCAGCCGCGATTCTGGTTCCGACACGCACCGGGAGCACAGCTATCAAGATGGCAGAGTTCCGACCGCGTCAGCCAATCCTCGCGATCAGCACGCACCCGGCAACGGTGGGAAGGCTGACGCTGACCTGGGGCGTGATCCCGTTGCCGGGACGCGAGGTTCCAACCCACGAAGCGATGCTGGCCGAGGCCGAGGCGACCGCCCGTGACGAGGGTCTGCTGCACGAGGGTGATCTCGTGGTGATCACCGCCGGATTCCCGGTGGGTGGCCCAGGGACAACGAATACCGTGACGGTAAAAGCCATCGGTGAAGACTTCGCGGTTGGCGGATGGGATGATCAGCCTGCCGTGTTCACCGACCCCAGTGACTCGTGAGCGAGGACGCGTTGATTTCGTCCGAGTCAATCGAGGACTACATCAAGGCGATCTTCGAGCTCGGCAGCGGCACAGCTCCGGTACAGACGTCGGCGATCGCCGAACGGCTGGAAGTGCGGCCCGCGTCGGTCAGCAACATGATGCGCCGGCTTGCAACACTCGCTTTGGTCGAGCACGAACCCTATCGAGGCGTGATTCTGACCGCCGACGGCGAACGCCTGGCTCGACGGATGATCCGGCGCCATCGGCTGATTGAGCGCTTTCTGAGCGAGTACCTCGAGTACCCGTGGGACGAGGTTCACGCTGAAGCCGAACGCCTCGAGCACGCAGTAAGCCAGCGTTTTGTAGCGGCGCTCGATCGTCTGCTGCAGAGTCCGGGCACTGATCCGCACGGCGCACCCATACCGGCCAGCGACGGATCGATGGACGAGCCCGAGTATCCGACATTGTCCGAGCTGGAGATCGGAGAGACGGCGATCGTGCGCCGGGTAATCGACGGCGACGCCGACCTGCTGCGTTACCTTGGTGAGCTCGGTGTGCGACCCGATGTGAAGCTGGAGATCGTCGATCGTGGATCACAGGACCATCCCGTGACGGTACGAGTCGGCAGCCGCATCTGCCATCTGGGTCTAGCGGCCGCGGGCGGCGTGTTCGTGGAACGTGTCTCAGGATAGACTCTCCGCACTGCATTCCTTTCGAGCACTCCAACGAGCGACAAGGTCTTCTCAGATGCCCGTTCTGCGACAAATCAGCGTTTTTCTGGAGAATGTCCCCGGCCGCCTGGCGACCCTCTGCAACACGCTGGAGTCAAACGGCATCGACCTGCGTGCCATGACAACCTCGGAGGGTAGCGACTATGGAGTCGTCCGTATGCTTGTGGACGACGTCGACGGCGCCGAGGAGGTGCTTCGCAACGCCAGCTTGCCGTTTTCGACTATCGAGGTACTGGCGGTGGAGGTATCCGACGAGCCGGGCGCGCTGGGAAAGGTCGCGGTACGTCTGGCAGGGGCAGGTATCAACGTCGAGTACGCATACGCTACCGCCGTGTCCGGGATGGCCCGGGCACTCTGCGTGTTCAAGGTGGCCGATCCAAACGGCGCCGAGGCGTCGCTCGGACAGAACTAGCAGGCCGCGGTGAATTGGTACCGCACACCGTTGTCGTAGATTTCGCGGTAGCGCTGCTGGCCACATCGGTTCTATGCGATTTGCTGGCCAGCACGGTAGACGAAGGGGATCTTCGCATCGTCGCGTCCTGGACGCTGGTATTCGGCGCGCTGGCGGCGGCATTCGCGGTGCTCTCGGGCTATGCTGCCCACAGCGCTGCGCTACCGGCCGGCGCCGCGGAGGCGACTGTAATCCGCCACCGACTCGGTGGTTGGATCGTATTGTTGACGTTTGCGCCGCTCGCCGCGTGGCGCCTCGTTGCCAGGGGACAGCTTCCAAAGCGTGGCCGCAGCTTGTACTGGTTGGTGGCGTTGCTCGGCGTGGGTGCGCTTGCGGTCACGGCCTACCTCGGCGGCAGCGCAGTATTTCGGCACGGCGTCGGGGTCGCCCTGACGCCCTGACGCCCTGATGCCCACCGGAGCGCGACTGCCGGCGTCGCTTCGCACGCCGGCAGCGCCCCGGCCCCGATCCCGTGCTTACTTGTGATGGGCACGAGTTTTCCCTGGTTGTTACAATCTAGTGTCGAGGAGAGCCTATGCGCTTCACAGAGTCTGAGATCGCCATGGCAGCCCGCCTGCGCGGGGCCGGACTTCAATGGGATCCGCAGCCAGGTCACTATATTTTTGACATCGATGGCGTCATGAAGGCCGGCTCACCGTTTCAGGCCAGCGTGTACCTGATCACCAGCCCGAATCAGACCGCCTCCGCGGCTGGAGGCGCCGAGATTCTGGCGAGCGGCTTTGCGTGGCTTCCGACATGGGAAGATTCGCGGGCCTGGCTCGTGGACCGCGGAGTTAGCCCGGCGCAATTGGCCAGGGCCCTCGAGAACGGGCTGGAAGAAGGCCTCAGCGACCGCGAGTCGCTGTACACGCTGATTATCGAGCACCTCGAGAAGGACTCGCAGGGAAGCAAATAATGTCCTGGAACCGAATCGGGGCTCTCCGCCTCCTGATCGTGGCCTGCGCTCTGCTGCTGCCGGCGTGCAACCAGACGCCGACGGAGATAACAGCGTTGCCCCGAGCTGTCGGAGAGGTCCAGGCGATATTGGTGGACGTGACCTTGCTGCAGCCGCTGGACCCGGGGACGGATGGCATCTACTACCTGTGGGCGCTGCTCGAGCGCAACGAGTCGCAAAGCCTCGGCGCATTCAATATCGGCGCCGGCGGCCAGATGATCGACACCGCGGGCGTCCCGCTCGGTGAGTTTCGCTCCGACCAGTTCCCTTTGCGCGAGACGCTCAGGATGCTGGTCACGATCGAGTCAGATACCGATGAGCCGACGGCGCCAAGCGGTATGCAGATTCTCTCCGGTACCTTCATCGAAGGGGTGGCGACGCTCACAGTGCCCATCTCGTCGGCGATCACGAGCGCCGGCGGTAGCGTACAGATCTTCACTCCGACGGACGGTCCGAACACCAACGAAACCTCTGGATTCTGGATGGTCGATAGCAACGGCGATCCTTCACTAAGCCTGCCCGATACTACCGCCGCGCTGATCTATGAGACGTTCGTCGACATCAACGGCAGCTCCCTCAGTGTCGGCCGGTTCGACCGCGGGGACCAAGCCGACGACAGGTGTCGATTCTGCGCCGACGAAGCCCCGGCCCCAGAACGTCCGGGGGATGACCTGCTGGTCAACGCGCCCGATGGCCTCACGTTCCCCGCAAGTCTTGCCGGGGCTCGCATAACCGTGAGTCTCGAGGGCCGGTCGATTGATTTTTTTCCTCGATCGCAGCTGATCGTTCTGGAGGGACTCGTTCCGGCGGGCGTGACCCCGAGAGCGATCGTCCCGTTGATCAATCGGACCGACTCCTTTCCCTCTGGCACAGCCGTCCTCTTCTAGGAGCATCGCGTGCACCTGCGCTCGCTTCCCGCCGCTTTGCTGTTGACTGGGCTGGCGCTTGCGCCGGACGCAGCCAGCGCGTCATCGGCAGGAAGCTTGATTCCACCGACGGCAGATGAGGAAGACGAACGCCGCGGCGCCGGAACGGTCGGTCTGTTTGACCTTCAGCAGACCATCCGGCGCGACGACCGACCGCCTTCGGACCCGGTCGGTGGGTTCCAGATCAGCCTCATCGGAGCAGTGCAGATGCGTGGCTCGGCTTCAGGCCAGGCAGGCATTGCTGCCAGTTACTTCAAGCGCTCGACCGGCAACGTGGGCATCGAGCTCGAGGGCGGTGTCACGCGCGGCCCGAACGGCCAGATCAACCACGGACTGCTCAGCTTCATCTTTCAGTCCGGCGGGCGGTCCAGCAAGCTAGCACCGTACCTGGCGGTGGGCGGCGGCATCTTTCATGCTACGGAGCGGTTGCGGGATCCGGTGGCCGCGGCGCTGCCTACCTTCGGTATCGAGCCGATGAACGAGCTGGAGACGGGCCCGTTGATAGCCTTCGGGCTCGGCTTTCGCTTTTATCTGTCGGAGAAAGTGTCTTTCCGCGCCGACTATCGGGAGATGAAGGCGATTACCGGTGGCAGCGGCAGCCTACTCAACCGCCTCTTCTCGATGCGCCGCATCGCCGGATTCCTGTCGTTCCAGCTCTAGCAGGCCGCAGCCTCGCGCGAAAGACCGCCGGGCACCTGCCGGGCTAGCTCACCGGGTTCAGAGCGAGGGTCCCCTGTTTCCCCTTCCGTCCGACGTTGTCCCGGTTCCGCGAGCCAACCCGACTGATGCCCGGCGGCCTCGCGACTCTACAAGAGCAAGTTTGATGCCAATCCAGGGTTGGCGAGACCACAGAGACCGTTCCAGCATCGTCCAGCAACGGCAAGTCCCCTGCTGTCAGTCGCTTCGCCGCAGCAGCGCGAAGTCGACCAGCAGCGCGACACGACCCATTCAAGTCGGACAGGCGTGATGTGCGTCTGCCGTCGACGGTGGGTCGACGACGCGATGTGGTCAGCGTCGATACGCCGACGCCTCTTCCTCGGGCACGTCGATGCCGTGCCGGCGCAGCTTGTGATACAGCGACGTGCGCGGGATCCCCAGCACCTCAGCGGCTCGTGTCTTATTGCCCTTCACCGCCGCCAGCACGCGACGAATGTGCGACGCGACGACGCTGTCGAGCCTGGCGTTGTCCAGATCAGCTTCCAACAGCTCCGCATTGGCGGCGATACTTAGCGGCTCTCCGCTCATCGACGCGCTGATTGCCGGCGGTAGATCCTCGACGAGGATCTGTGCCGACTCCGACAGCACGGCTGCGCGACGGACAGCGTTGCGCAGTTCGCGTACGTTGCCCGGCCACTCGTAGCCGATCAGCGCTGCCGAGGCAGCGTTGCTGAACCCGGTGGGGCCGCTGCCGTTCTCTTCCACGAAGTCACGCCGAAAGTGCTCGGCAAGCAGCGGGATGTCCTCGCGACGCTCGCGTAGCGCCGGTACATGGATTCCGAACACATTGAAGCGGTAGTAGAGATCCTCGCGAAAGGAACCCTCGTCCACCAACGTGCGGAGGTCCTGGTTGCTGGCCGCGATAAAGCGCACGTCGACGCGACGCGCGCCGCGATCCTCCCCTACTTTCTGGATCTCCCCGTACTCCAGCGCCCGCAGAAGCATCACCTGCAGGCGCGGGCTCATGGCCTCGACCTCGTCGAGAAACAGCGTGCCGCCGTCGGCCAGCTCCATCTTGCCGGCCTTGTCCCGGTGTGCACCCGTGAAGGAGCCTCGGACATGCCCGAACAACTCCGACGCGAGGAGCTCCTCGGCGAACGCGCCGCAGTTGACGATCATCAGGTCGCGATCGCGCCGCGGCGAGAAATAGTGCACCCCGTGGGCAAGGAGCTCCTTGCCCACGCCGCTCTCCCCGGTCACCAGTACGGGCTCTTTGGTGGGCGCAACCCGCTTGACGAGCGCTTCGATGTTGCGAATCTGCTTCGAGATCCCGACGATCTCGACGTGGTAACCGCGTCGGCGAGAGTAACGCGTCAGCCACAAGCGTCCGATGACCATCGAGATGGCCTCGGCGAACTCCTCGAGCCGTTCCCGATGCTCGCGAGTGTAGTGGTCACGCTCGCGAGACTCGACCGATAGCACACCGATCGCCTGGCCCTGCAGCCGGATCGGAACCACCAGGTCAGCCTGCACATCCTTGAACGCCGGGAAGTAGTACGGGTCGTCGCTGACGTCGTTAGACATGTAGGTCTGGTTGTTGTGGTAGACCCACGTGATGATGCCGGGCGACTGGGTGTCGAGCTCGAGCAGGTTCGGAAGGTCGGCGAGCAACTCTCCTTTTTCGCGGTGGGCGACCAACCGAACATCGCCGTCCTCGTTCTCCATCACGAAGATCGAGCCGTAGTCGCTCTCAGTCAGCGTCTTGGCAACGTCGACGAAATCTGCCAGCACAGGCTCGAGCACCTGATCGCTAGAATACACGTCGAGGCATACTTTCTGGAGGATGTCGCGCGACAGCGTATCGGTTGTCGACATGCGGTCATTCTATCTCGACAGCCCGACTGTCTCAGCGTCCGTCACGACGAGCGAGAGCTGCTGCAGCTCCGGCGACCATCGCAACCCCCAGGCGGCCGCAAAGTCGACACCGAGCACGGCCTGTGGTGCCACCGAACTCGAGCCAGGAGCCGCGTCGAGGTAAGACTCGACTCGATAGATGGTTGGCAACCCGAAACCGCCGAGCCGCGTGGCGAGCACCACGGTCTCTTCGGTCCGACGGTCGATCGGCTCGGCATCGTGTACGGTCGCTTGTGCCAGCCCACCGCGGCTGATGCGTGACGGCCCCGACAGGTCGATGCTTGCCGCCACCGATACCGTCAACAATCGAGGAAACAGCAGCAGCTGCGCCTCGAGCCCATCGATGGGCACGCGTACATCGATCCAGTGCGCTGGACGAAGCTGCGGCTCGCTCGACCGCAGAGCATCGGTGGCGGCCGACAAATCGGGGTGCGGCGGCCTGATGACTATACGATCCTCGCTGAGCCACAGCTCCCAACCGAGCGTCGAGATGACGTCGAAACCGAGCTCGCCATCGGCGCCGTCCACTGGCTGCAGGACGAACGGTACCGCCGCCGCCGTCACATCGCCCAGCTCCACGGGCACTACGGCGTGGCCGCCGCTTTCCGGATCGCCGTGGACGACCAGTCCGACCCGGCCGACCAACTCGGGCGACAGCGTCGATCGCGGCGACTGAAGCGACAGCCGCAGGCGTGCCGTCGCGCCACCCAAGCGGACAACAACGATCGGAGCACCCGCGGCATCGCGTTCCAAAGGCACCGTCCCGGCAAAACCATTCCAAATGATCGCCGCCCCGCCGGAGCGCTGCGGCATGGTTGCCGCCGCCGCCGCCGCGTTCGCCAGGCGCGCGCCAGCGGCGGGGTCTTCCGAGGCCTCGGCCGCGGCGCTCAAATGCTGGGCCGCCGCGGTCGAATTCCCCTGTCGCCAGGCGAGCGCAGCCAGTAACCGCAGCGCACGGGCTCGCGTCCGTTCGTCCGTCGCCAACTGCTCGGCCAGCGACCCCGCCTCATCGAGCCGCCCGAGGGCAGCGGCGGCACGGGCTAGCCCGAGAACCCCCTCCGATGACCCCGATCCCACCGCACGACGAAAGAAGCTCTCAGCTTCGAGCAGTTCGCCGGAGCGCCATAGCGCCCGTCCGAGCCAACTCCAAGACTCAGGTCCCGGGGCACGGCGTTCGTACGACACTGCCCTGGTCAGCGCGTCGGTGATCTCGCCGGCGTCCAGAAGCTCACGGATTTCGGACTGAACCAAGATCGCCGGGCTGTTGATACCGGGTCCGGCGCCCGCACAGCCCCCAATTCCGACAACGAGCGCCGCCGGTCCGAGTGACCTCATTGGCCGCGTCAGGTGGCGCAAAAGCCAGCCTAGCCCACTTCTGCCGCCTCGGGATCCGATGCTATGATCTCCGCTGAAAGGGAGGCATATGAAGATCGACAATTACCTGTCTCGCTGGCATGAGTTTCGCGAATGGTCAGCGACGAACCGGCCCGATATCGTACCTGCGGTAGAGAATCTCGGCTGCGAACTCCGTGGCGCGATCACCCAATACCGCCAAGCCACCGACCCCAACCAGCGCCAGATCCGCATGGATCTCATCAAACAGCACTACGATCGTGTGGTCCAGTGGCACATGGAAGAGATCCTGTCCAAGCTCGATGGCGAGCCTTAGATTGGCTCCTCCGAACCCGCGCCTAGATAGACCTGTGCCGCGATTTGACGACGCGTCCGGCCCAACGATTGCACCTCACATTCAACCCGCTGGTACAGGCCGTTAGCAACGTCCTCAAACTCGTCGAGCCGTTCGATCTCGGCGGCCGCAACCTTGCGGAACAGCAAACCGGCGATCTGCTGGCCGGCGGCCGGGCGCGCCTGATAGTGGCCGGTCGCGGGGCTGATCTCGCGCTGGTGGTCATGCAGGAGCGCCGGGACACAGATCGGCATGCGGCCTAGCAGGCCAACGATTATCTCCGCCCGACACAACTCGCCGTAGACGAATAGGTTCAACCGTCGGTGTCCACCGCCGCCTGAAGTCGATGCGCCAGCGTCTTGATCTCCCGCCGCTGTGGGAAGCTGAGATGCTGTCCCAGATCGGATTCCATTCGTAACATCAGCAGCGCTGCTGCTGCGGCCGTGGTCGCCAGCTCATTCGAATGCCCGGCGCCATTGGCCGGCACATCGGTGCCACCGGCTCCTGGCTGTGACTCGACCCAACGCTCGAGCTCATCGCGATCGAAGCGCACGTTGAAGCCGAGCTTACGATGCGGCACTTTGCCGGTCCGGACCCACTCGTACAGCGTCTTGGGCCGGATGCCCAGGAAATCGGCCGCCTCATCGACGCGCCAGAGAGTCATGATTCGCCCCCCACCGGTGCCGGTTGCCCCCAGCCGACACGATTACGCTATCGTTGTAATCGGCGTTTGGCAACCGGTTCGCGCGAACCAATTGCGCCCCTTCGGCTGCCTCCCTATACTTACTCGCCTACTCTTGCCTCGAACGTTTCTGTAGCCCTCGCGACGATGGACTCAGCGCCTACCCAGCGCCCGCACAAGTTACGACCGACCGACGTGCTCAAGCACGAGCACCGACAGATCGAAGATCGCCTGCAGGTGCTGTCGTCGGCACTGAAATCGCTCGGGAACCAGGGGCCGGATGCCGAGATCCTCGACCGGATCGAGGAGGTGGCGCAGTACATCGATCGCGAGATGGCGACGCATCATCGCAAGGAAGAGGAAGGGCTCTTCCCTTTGCTGGCGGGCTACCTTGACGAGGATCTTCACCTCGACGGCCGCATCGCCGATCACGAAGACCTCAAGATCATGAGCGGTAAGTTCAAGCAGACGCTCGAGGAATGCCGCAGCACCAACGATCATTTCGCCGCCCAGATGCTGAGGGGTTACGGCCTCTACATCGTCCACCTCGTGCTCGAGCATCTACTCAAAGAGGATGAGATCCTCTTTCTGGTTGCCGACCGCTATCTCAGCGACGAGCAAGAGGCCGAGATCTTCCGGCGGTTCGGCGAGATCGACGCGGCCGTTTCCTGATCGGAACCGTCACCCGTCTCCCTTTCTCTATCGATCCTCGGACCCGTGTTGTGTCCCGGTGTCTCTCTGGATACTATACCCCCCTATGGTATCCAGATCACATCGCCGAGAGCATCGAGACACGTGATGAGCAGCCCTCCCCATGGAGCGCCACATCAAGACGAGATCCGCCGGCTGCGCCGCATCGAGGGGCAAATCCGAGGTCTGCAGCGAATGATCGACGACGATCGATACTGTATCGACATCCTTACTCAGATACGCTCCGTGCAGCGCGCCCTACAACGTGTGAACGACTCGATCCTCGAGCGTCACTTGCTCCACTGCGTAATACAGGCGGCAGAGAGCGGCAGCGGGCGTGTACGCGATGAGCGCGTGCGCGAGGTAATGCAAGTGCTGGAGCGTGGGAGGTGATCGCGGGCGCTGCAACCACCGTCCGCACTTTGCCGGTACGCGGCATGCACTGTGCCTCCTGCGCCGGCAACGTCGCCCGGGTACTGCAGGCTCTTCCGGGCGTCAACGATGCGACCGTCAACCTGGCGACCGAAAGGGTACGGGTGGAATTCGACGCCAGCGACGTTGAGCTGTCCACTCTGGCGGAGGCGGTGTCATCCGCCGGCTTCGAGCTTGTTACGGAGCCCCCGATCGCGGCCTCCTCCGCTGCCGAAGTCAGGGCTCCGGCAGCGCTGCGCGAAGCCCAGGGACGTGTCTTCTTCGCGTGGCTATTCACTTTGCCGATCATGCTGATCATGGCCGGCAGCTGGGCGTTCGGCAGCCCCTGGCCCGATCCGTTGCTGCACCAGCTGCTGATGCTGATGTTGGCTTTTCCGGTTCTGTTCGTCGTGGGCGTCGAGACGCTGTCTAGTGCGGTGGCGGCGGTTGGTCGTCGCAGCCCCAACATGGACGTGCTCATCGCGCTCGGCACACTGGCAGCCTACGCCACCGGGCTGCTGGCCCTGTTCACACCGATCACCAGCTTCTCGGGCATCGCTGCGATGATCATGGCCTTTCACCTGACGGGGCGGTACATCGAAACCAAGGCCAGGGGCCGCGCCTCAGACGCAATCCGACGATTGGTCGAGCTGGGCGCCAAGAGCGCCCGCATCGAGGTCGACGCGCAGGAGCGGGAGGTGAGCATCGGGGACGTCGGGGTCGGCGACGTCATGGTGGTCAGGCCGGGCGAGCGCGTGCCTACGGACGGCGTCGTCGTCGCAGGAAACAGCACCGTCGACGAATCCATGGCAACCGGGGAGCCGCTGCCGGTCGTCAAGCAACCGGGCGATGACGTTATCGGCGCGACGCTCAACCAGCGTGGTCGCTTGCGAGTGCGCGCCACGCGCATCGGCAGCGATACTTTTCTGGCGCAGGTGATCCAGTTGGTGGAGCAATGTCAATCGACGAGGGTTCCGATTCAGCTACTCGCCGACCGCGTGACTGCCGTGTTCGTCCCCACGTCGCTGTTGATCGCGTCGCTCACGTTCATCGCCTGGGTGGTAGCACCGGGACCTCTCGGCACCGTGGCACGCGCCACAGCAACCATACTCCCCTGGGTAAACCCGGATCTGGGTGTGGTCTCGCTAGCCGTGTTCGCCGCCGTCGCCGTGCTAGTCATCGCCTGCCCCTGCGCTCTCGGCCTCGCCACCCCGACGGCGCTGATGGTGGGAACCGGACGCGCCGCGGAGAACGGTATCCTATTCCGCTCGGGAGCGGCGCTACAGGCCCTGGTGGACGCCGACGTCATTGCCTTCGACAAGACCGGCACGCTGACGGCCGGCAGCACCCAACTGACCGGCATGACCGTCGCGCCAGACTACGATGAGAACGAGGTCCTGAGGCTGGCCGCCGCGGTAGAAAACGCCTCGGAACACCCCCTGGCCGCGGCGGTTGTCGAGGCCGCACGTGCGCGCGGCCTCGATCTCCCACCCGCCGACCATTTCGAGGCCGTTGTCGGTCGCGGCGTGGTGGCTCGAGCGCTCGACAGAGAGATCGTCGTCGGGAGCCCGGCCATGATGCTCGAGCGCGGCATTGCGCTCGAGGCGCTAGAGACCGACGCTGCTCGGGTGGAGAATGCCGCCGAGACCGCCATCGTCGTGGCCATCGACGGGAAGTTGGCCGGATTGCTGGCGATCAGTGACCCGCTCAAGGAAAATTCCGCAGCGGCGATCGCGCAGTTGCGCCAGCTCGGCCTCGAGCCGTTGATGCTTACTGGCGATAACGAGCGCACCGCCCGTGCAATCGCCGCACGAGTCGGCATTACCGAAGTGGAAGCTGGCTTGCTGCCCGACACCAAGTTGGAACGGATTCGTCGGCATCAGCAGGAAGGCCAGAAGGTCGTCATGGTGGGCGATGGGATCAACGACGCCCCCGCCCTCACCCAAGCCGACGTCGGCATCGCTATCGGCACCGGCACCGACATCGCGATCGAGGCGGCCGACGTCACCGTGGTGCGCGGCGATCTCGATTCTGTCGTTCGCGCCGTGCGGATCGCACGCCGGACGTTCACGATCATCCGCCAGAATCTGTTCTGGGCCTTCTTCTACAACATCGTGGCCGTTCCTATCGCCGTGCTTGGGCTTCTACATCCGGTGATTGCCGAGATGGCGATGGCAATGTCGTCGTTGACGGTCGTTGCCAACGCGCTGCGTCTGCGGCAGCAGAGTTTCTGAGCGCTGCGCGCCGTGCCGCGCGCATGTACCCACACCCGTGCTTCGATCGGCGTGCTACATATCGAATAGCATCGCCTCGACGGTAAGCCCAGGTCCTAGACCGATCGCCACGCCAGGCCCGGTGAGCTTCTGGTCCTGTGCAGCAGCGAGAATGAAGCCGATCGTGACGGACGACATGTTGCCGTGGCGCTCGAGGACTCTCCGCGACAGGGCCAGCATTCCGGCGTCCAAATCCAGGGCCTCGGCAAACGCGCCAAGAATGCGTGGGCCACCCGGATGTATGGCCCATGTCTCGACCTCATCAGGACGAACACCCTGCGACGCGAGCCAGCCGAGCACCCACTGGGCGGCGCCATCTCGGACCAGTGTGGGTAGGATGGGCGACAACGTCATCTCGAACCCGTGATCGCGAATCCGCCAGGTCATGGCGTCGGAGCTGTCCGGTAGCAGTATCGACCCCTGCGCCAACACGCGAATAGACGGCCCCGAGCCTCCGACCACGAGAGCCGCAGCACCATCGGCGAACAGGGCGTTGGCAACCAGCTTCTCGGAATCCCACGCATAGCTGTAGTGCAGGCTGCACAACTCGACAGCACAGACCAGTATCCGGGCCTCCGCGCTACTCCGTGCGATCGGGGACGCCAACGCCAGCGCGTTGAACAGGCCGTGGCAACCCATGAACCCGAGGTGGGTGCGGGTGGCCTCGGGGTTGAGTCCGAGCCTCGAGACCAGGCCGGCATCGAGCCCCGGAGCAAAGAGACCCGTGCACGACACCGTCAACAGATGACTGATCTCGCCCGGCGATACATCGCCATCGGCAAGCGCGCGCCGTGAAGCGATGTCACCCAAGTCGCCCGCGTGCTGCTCGTAGGATTCCATCCGATCGCCGGTCGACGGGCCGCGGCAGGCTTCGCCCTGGCGCGGCGGATAGAACCGCTGCCATGGCATCGTCGCTGATTCGAGCAAGACGCTGTATCGACGTTCGACCCCTGTTCGGCGGAAGAGGGTGCGCAACACACGCTCCTGTCGCGAGTCGCGGCACACCAGCCCAGCGCTCAGCGTCGCAGCGTCGTCCTGTGCGATTGCTAAGCGCGGCAACGCCGTGCCGATACCGCGGATATTCACGACACTATCGCCGGAGCATGCGGCCCCGGCATCACGAACCGACCCAGATCCGGCCGCACACGCAGTGCACGGAGCGCTAGCGCTCCGATCCAAGGCCACTCCGCAAGCAGTCCGACGGCACGGCTAAGCCGCTGACGACGGCTGATCCAGCGCTGCTG
Source organism: Acidobacteriota bacterium (assembly GCA_965205505.1). Lineage (GTDB taxonomy): Bacteria > Acidobacteriota > UBA890 > UBA890 > WLXD01 > DASCOT01. The sequence continues at coordinate 59,679 of CBDBHB010000006.1, read as the reverse complement.
TTCACGCGCCCAGCTGCGTGCACGTGTCTGGCTCCAACGACCCGCTAGCTCGGCCGCCGCAGCACCGGCGCGACCGCCTGCCTCGAGCGCCCAGCCGATGCCCTCTCCGGTGAAAGGCTCCCAGAATCCCGCTGCGTCGCCCGCGGCGATGACCCGCTGCCGGGTAGCGCGCGCCGGCCGGAACCGTAATCCCGGGGTGCCGCGCCATACACCTCCGTCCGGCAATCGGGGCATTCCGGCGTCGCGAAACAGCTGGTTCGTTACGGCGACGAAGTCGGCCTCGGCCACGGCCCGGCTTCGCAAGGAGGCGGCGACGTTGACCATGCCATCGGCGAGACGAACGGCACCTGCGTAGCCGGCGCCGCCAACCGCCAGGTAGACCGTGCCGGGTTCAAATCCTTCCGTGTCGGCGGCGAAAGTCGCACCCACCCCGACGTAAGGCGGCTTCCGCGCCGGCATACGGTCGAGGGTGGCACCCGCAAGCCCGTCCGCCGCGATCACCAGGCGCGTCCTTACCTTCCGCGAACCAACCGAAGATCGCAACGTGACACGCCGCCGGTGCACGGCGTCTTCATCATCCAGGCGCGCCGTGGCGGGGTGCAGTACAGCGACCCCGGCCGCCACGGCCCGCCGTGCGAGGCTCGCGTCGAGCCAGGCGCGTGATACGGCGACCTCATCGCAGAGCTGTAGCTCGGCTTGGTGGCCCCAGCCACCGATGGTTACTGCCCGAAGCGGCTCTCCAACAGCATCGACAGGGATCTCGAGGGAACGCAGGTGAGCTAGGCACCTGGGCGACAGGCAGCAGCCACAGACCTTGTAGCGCGGCAGCTTTGACCGCTCCACGAGCAACACGCGCATGCCGTTGCGTCGCGCGGCGATCGCCGCCGCGCACCCGGCGGGTCCCGCGCCGATGACCACCACGTCCCAGAGCTCCTCTGATCCGGGCATTGGCACGGTCGGCACCGTCAGGGCCGCGCTGGTCATCGAGGCGCGGCCAGCAACAGGTATCGGCGCGGCCAGTGTCGGCGGATGCGCACGTGCCGCAGGCCCGCTGAGCGTGCCCGCGCGACAACTTCGGCCGGTTTGAACGCGGCGTGTACCGAGCGCGGCCCGTCGGTGTGCACGATGCTCGACCGGCTCAGAACGCGTGTTCCGACGAACGCGAGGAGATATCCGGCTGCCCCGCGCACGAGATCGTCGACTACCACGAGTCGACCAGCGGCCTGGCGCATGCGCGCCAGCAGGCGAACCGCGTCAGCGTCGTCGAGATGGTGGATCAGTAGGTTGCTCATGACAACGTCGTAACCACTCGGCAATTCGTCGACAAGGACATCAGCGACGCGAAAGCGCGCCGGAGTGCGCAACCGTTCTGCCGCTCTTCGTGCTTGATCAATCGCCAACGGGCTCATGTCCCAACCTTCGACTCGAAGTCGAACCCCAGCGGCCAGGGCGCACTGGTACAGCCCCAGCGCTACATCGCCAGAAGCACAGCCCAGGTCGAGCACGCTGAGCTCGTTCGATCGATCGAGCGACTGAGACACCGAGCGCCATATCGTGGATGGCACGCGCGAAAACCGATTCACGCGAGCCAACCCAGCGAGGGCCTGTCGATGGGAACTTGGGTCGAGGCCTGGCTGATCCATGACCTCAGGCACCACAACGCGACTGCGGAGTCCGAGCACGTCAATAACTCTACAGCGCCCCAGCGTGCCGTGCGAAAGCAGTTGGCACGGCCTGTTACGGGGGCACTAGTGGCCTGTAACAGATGATCGTTGCATATCGCAGATAGGATTTGCGGGTGAGATCAAGGCGCGGCGAGGATGTCGATGCTAGCAGGCCGTGATGGAAGTGTGGTGGGTCTGGCAAGTGGGACTCACGGGCTAGGGCAAGGATCGACGATGAGGCGATGCTGGAGCCATCGTCGAGGAGGAGAGACGCCGCCATCGCCCGTGACTCCCACTTGCCCTACGGGTTACGCCGCCAACGGCGCGTCTGCGGCGTTGCTCCTCCTCCAAGATGGGCAAACATCGTCTCGTCGTCGCGCCTGGCATCCGGTCCCATTTCGCCACCACGATATGCAACGATCATCTGTTACAGGCCACTAGTGCAGGCGAACACCCTCAACGCGCTGCCGATACCTGTAGAGAACGCGGCGCACGTAGTTCTGGGTTTCGGCGTATGGCGGTATGCCGCCGTAGCGACGCACCGCGCCCTCACCGGCGTTGTAGGCCGCTAGCGAGCGCTCGAGATCTCCGTCGTATCTCTGCAACAGCCCGCGCAGGTGGCGCACGCCAGCATCCAGGTTCTGCCACGGATCGAAGGACGTGTCGACGCCGTACTGGCGGGCGACGTTCGGCATGAGCTGCATGAGTCCCATGGCGCCCTTGCGGGACACGGCGCGCGGGTTGAACCCCGATTCCATCTCGACCAGCGACTCGACGAGCCGGTGGTCGACGCCACCACGCTCGGCGACGTCATGACTCAAGGAGATGAGCTCCGCAACAGCGAACGTAAGGCGCAGACGACCCGGCGGCCGGAAGATCGTAGGCAACCGGCGGTGGCAGCTCGAGTCCGTGGCGCTGTCGGTAATCACCATGGCGCCATCGTCGGCGGTATAGACGCAGGGCTCCGACATGCCCTGGGCGAGCACGGCCGTTGAGGCCACACAGACCATGAGCGCCATCAGACAAGAAAGCCTGCCGACGCGACTAGCGACGCTGGGCACCACCATTCAGGCGACCCTCGAGCCACGAGAGATGCTGAGAGAGGTAGCGGGCAATCTTCGGGTGATTGGCTCCGCCAGCCGCGAGGAATCGATAATAGTGGTCGACGGCGCGGCTGGCGTCGCCGACTTCCTCGTAGACCAGAGCCAGGTTGTAGTTGGCCAACGGATCGTCGGGATTCAGCGCCAGTACCTGCATGAAGGCGCGCTCTGCGTCCTCGTAGCGTCCCCATCGAGTGAAGATCAAACCCTTGTTGGTATAGGCATCGAGGCGTTCCGGATCCAGCGACAGGGTGCGATTGAACTCGATCAGCGCGCCATCGTAGTTGCCTTTGCGGTACAGCACCACGCCCAGGTTGTTGTGCACCGACGCATTGTTGGGCTCGACCGATGTAGCCTCTCGCAAGTGACGCTCAGCCGCCTCCAAACGCCCTTGTTGCTCGTACAGAACGCCCAGGTTTGCGTTGACTTTGGCGTTGTGCGGATCTTGCCGCAGCGCTCGCTTGTAGGCCTCCTCGGCGCGAGCCAGCGCGCCCTCTTTCTGGGCACGCACGCCCGCCGCGAAGGCATCACGGACTCCTGGATCGACGAGCGTCTTGCTCGCAGGGGGCACGCCACGACCGCGATCGGCAGCCACGTTTGCACCAGCCGATGCCGTGCTGCGGCCGGGCGCCGCACGCCTGGCGCTGGGGGCGGCGGGGCGGTTCGAGGTCAGGTCGATGTTGCTTCCGCTGCTCGAAGCTGCGGCTCGGTCCTCCACCTCGAGACTGAAGCTGGGCTCGGGTTGGCGTTCGCTCGCATTCGCGGACGCCGCCGGCATCTCGGGCAGGTTGGCCGAAAGGTCGTTCATCTCGCGGTTGGCTGCCGCGCCCGGCAGCGGCTCCGCACCCGCCATCAGAGCGCCCGTGCCGAGGTCGCCGCCGGACGACTCGAGAGCGCCACCACGGGCCGCGTCCGGCGGCGGGAAACGCACCGAATCACGCGGGCTCGCAGTGAGATCCGTCAACAGCGCGCGGCCGTCGTTGGCTCGCGGGCCGGAGAAGCTCGGCTGCATCCACCACAGCACCGTCGCCACGACAGCGATGCCGGTAGCGGCCAATGCCCCGATCCAAACAGCTGGTCCAGGCCGGCGACGCACGGACACCCGCGGGGCCTCGGGAGCTCTCAGTCGGCGCAACAGCGCGTTCGAGCCGTGCATCGGACCCGGATCCGGCACCACTGGTGCAGCGCCGCGGCGCCGGTTCTCGTCCTGCACCCGCTTCAAGGCATCGAGGATGACACTCATTGGCTTTCCTAGCTCCCGGTGGCGTCGGCGACAGCGACTGCCTCGGCGTGGGCGAGCCCCGACTCCTTCAGCTTCGAGGCGGTCTCGCGTGCCGCGGCCTGATCGTCGAATTCACCTACGGTGAGTCGATACATCGTGCCCATGCTGGGAACGTCGGCTCCGATCAGGAAGTGGACGTACCCAGCTTCGTTCAGACGTCCGCGCAGCTCGACGAGGTAGTCATCGTCGGGCTGCCGGAATGAGCTCAGATAAACGGTGAAGGGTTTCTGCGGCATCGCCAGATCGACGACTACATTGCCGCTCCCGAAGGTCACGTCGTTCGGTGCCGCGCTGAGGCTGCCCTCGGCGCGCGGCGGCGGCGGATCGGCGAGCGCTGTGGTCTGGTTTGCGTTCCAGGCAGCGTAGCCGCCGGCGCTGACCGCAGCAGCCAGCACGATGCCGGCGAGCGCCTGCACTGGCTTCGCCGACCGCTCCCGTGCCTGCGGCTGCGAGACCATTTGCATGGGCTGCGGCCGCTCGATCGGCGCTGCTCCCATCTCGGTCAAATCGAGTGTGGCGGCGGCTCGATCGATGATGCCGGCATCGATCAGTCGAGTCTGCTGCGCGTAACCGGCAAGCAAAGCGCGGTCGCCCAACAGGTTGACCAAGCGTGGCACACCTTCCGTATAACGATACAGACTGTCGAGGGCCGCGTCGTCGAACACCACGTCGCCATCGCTGCCGGCGATGCGAAGTCGATGGTCGATGTAGCGGCCGACCTCGTCACGCCCGAAGGGCTGCAGCGTGTAGCGAACGGAAACCCGCTGTGCCAGCTGGCTGAGCTCGGGGGAGGCGAGCAACCGCCGCAGGCCGAGCTGCCCGGCGAGGACAATCTGCAGCAGCTTCTGCTTCGAGGTCTCGAGATTCGACAGCAGGCGGATCTGCTCCATGACCGGCAGCGGCAAGTTCTGCGCCTCGTCCACGACGAGGACCGCGGCGCGACCCTGCATGCTGAGACCGATCAGATAATCGTTCAGCCGATCGACGAGCTCCTGTTTGCTCGCTTCCCGACTCTGCCCACCCTCGAACTCGGCCCGCGTGGCAACGCCGAAGTCCTGCAGGATAATGCGCAGCAAGTCCTGCTCGGACAGGTACGGGTTCAGGACGATCGCCGTAACGATGTCGTCGCCGAAGCCATCGAGCACGGTGCGCAGCAGCGTCGTCTTGCCAGTGCCAGCTGCCCCGACGAAGCACATGAAGCCCTCGCGCTCACGCACACCGTAGCGCAGCAAATCGCGTGCCTCCGCGTGGCACCCCGAGGCGAAGAAGTACTTCGGGTCGGGGGTCAGGCTGAAGGGCTTCTCGATGAGCCCGTGGAAGTCTAGATACATTGCTGGCCTCCGAAATCCATTACTGCCCGCGACGCGCACCCGCGCGGGAGCGGCGGCGCATCTCGAGGCGCTGCAGCTGGTCACGCATGATCTCGCGTATGCGGTCGCCGTTGAGTATCGTCGGGGTGATCATCACAATGAGGTCTGACTTGCGGGTGCTGCGATCCTGGCGCCTGAACAACGCGCCCAGGATCGGGATGTCTCCAAGTATCGGGGTCTTGGACACGCTCTCGCGTGCGACGTCCTCAAGGAGACCGCCGATAAAGATGGTCTCGCCCTCCCGAACACGGATGACGTTGTCGGTCACACGCACGTCCATGATCGGGAAGCGATCGCCGTTGGGCGAAATCGCCTCGCCCGCGAGGCTGGTGATCGCCGGTTGGATGCTCATCGTGATCCAACCATCGGCCGAGATCTGCGGCGTAACCGAGAGGATGACGCCGTTGGTGACGGTGCCGGGGTTGGTCACCGTCTGAGCCAGTCCCCCCTGGGCGTTGAACACGGTCTGCGTGGTGAAGAACACCTCCTGCGTACCGACGCTCAGCAGCGCGACCTGGTTGTTCAGGGTCACGACGGACGGCGACGACAGCACGTCGACATCGCCCTGATTCGACATCGCACCGAGGATGGCGTTGAAGTTCTGGCGCTGGACACTGGCCTGGAAGATGTTCAGGCCGCTGGCGCCAACCGTCTGGCTAGCGGTCAGACCAAGATCGGTGAACACGGCACTCCAATCGACGCCGGCGGCAAACTCCTGGTGCATCAACACCTCGACGATCTTCGCCTCGATCAGCACCTGTCGCTGGGCAATCTCCTCGACCATCGCCAAGTACTCACCGATCTCGTCGAGCACGTCGGGATAATGACGCACCATGATCGTGCCGGCGCTGCGATTGACGTGCAACGCAGGGCCATCGGCGCTGCCGAAGCCCGCGCCGCCACCGAAGCCACCGAGCCCACCGCGCAGCCGCTGGCGGTTGGGATCAAGCGGATCGAACCCACCGCCGGCAAAACCGCCGCCGTATCCGGAGCCCATGAGAAAAAGAGTTCCCTCAGTAATGTCGTCCCAGATGAAGCTCGGATCCCTCGACTGCACGGAGGCGGAGCCGCCGCCGCTGGCGGCGCCGCCGCCGCGTCGACCACCGCCAATACCACCGCCAATACCACCGGCGCCCCCGTTGGCACCACCGTTGAAGCCACCATTGTTACCCTGGCCACCGGTGCTTACGCCGATCGTACGCGAGCCGTTCCGGTCGGTCTGCACGATATCGAGGAAGAAGAAGCGTGTCTCCATCTGCCGAAGCCGGATCTTCAGCACCCCGTTCTCGACTCGGTATTGGAGCCCGAGCGGGGTCAGCAAGCTGTCCAGCAGAACCGGCAGCGTCACGTTGACGATGTCCTGCGTCACTACGCCGGACACATCCGGCTCGATGACTATCGACAAATCAGACTCGCGCGCCACCGCCAGCAAGACGGCGCGCACGTCGGTCTCGCGCACCCTGAGGCTATAGGCGCGGCCGGGGTCGTAGCCGGTGTCGTCGAGCGACTCCTCGATCGACGTGGCCGGTGCTTCGGCGATCTGCGCATGCGGACTCAGCTCGTCGAACGACGGGCGCCCGGGCTCGTCCGAGCTGGGCGGCGAGGGCGCTGCAGCTACCGATGTGGCCGGCGCTGCCTGGGCGTTGTTGTACCCACGCGACACGCAACCCGGAATCACGGCAACGGCAAGTAGCAGTGCGGCGGCCGTCTTCCAACGGGACGTTCGTACGCTTCGGCTTGTCATCCCAGATCTCCTCAATCCATCTCTCAGCGGGCTCATCAGTACCTCCCGACGGTGCCGCTGCGCGAGCTCAGACCGATCGCGGCGTCAGCCATTCTCAAGACATGCCGTTGTCCTCCAGAGGCGAAGACCACGGTCTCATCGGTTACCTCGACTACCTGCATGCCGGCGATGTTGTCGCCGACGGTCACGACTTCGTTGTTGATCACTGCTACGCGGCGGCCAGTGCTATCGGTCACGATCGCTGACAAGTACAGGCCCTCATCCATCCTGACGCCAGCATCGACATAGACCGGGGCGAAGTTGTCGAGCGCCCAGATCTCGCGCGGCGTGAAAAATGGATTGCGACCCCAGTTCGAGTCGATCGTCAGATCGGCGGCGGTCAACTCGCCGCGGCGCTGCGTCGCTTGGGTCGGCGATCGCGGTGAGCTCGGCACCGGCCGCTGACCGGGCGTAGCCCCCGGCTGCTCAAAGCCCGGTGGGCTCAGGTTGGGATCCTGGGTCAGTGGTCCGATCTCAGTGTCGCCGCCGAAGGTTCCCACCACTCCAGTGAAGTAGAGCGCGTTGTACAGCAGCACGGCCACGAAGACGATGATCAGCACGGTCAGGATGTTTCGGCTACCCATTGCCGCCTCCCTGAGCTCCGACGGGTCCGCGGGAGCGACCTGGATTCGCGTCGCCAGACGAGGCATCCGTGGTGCTGGGGCGGAAGTAAACGAGTAGACGTAGATCGGTAACTACTTCAGGGAAGGCGCGCTGCATCTCCAGGCCCGCCACCTCTACAACCCAACCGAGACGTCCGACCTGAGCAATGAAGCGGCTCGTGGCGATAAAGTCGCCGAACACACGGCAGTTGAGCGGCACGTAACTGGCGCCCGGCACGGCGCCGATCACGCGGGCAGACTCCGGCGGTGCACCACCGGTCCCGGCCACCGGCGCGGCGCTCTCACTGGTGATGAACAGCTCTATCCCCTCGGCCTCCCCCATTCGTACGAGCGACTCGATTAGCAGGGTGAGCTCCGACTCCGGGCCGAGGCGGCTCATCAACTCGTCGTTAGAGCTCTGCCAGGCGGCGCGCTCGGCCGGTGCAGCGGGCGGAATGCTCTCGATCTCACGCTCTATCTGGTCGAGCCGTGATTCGGCCGCCTCGATGTCGTTGGTGGCCGCTGTGGCGCGCGCGCGCATCGGCTGTACGAACCACAACCAGAGCAAGAGCGCCACAAACAGGACCGCCATGCCGAGAATGGCAGCGCGAACCTGGGGTTGCAGATCCGACCAACTCATTGTCCGCCTCCGGCGATCGACCTGAGCTGAACCGCGACCTTGAAACCGACCGACGTTGCCGTCGGGCCGAAGGCCGGCAGTTCATCCAGCGTGGTACGTAGAGGTTGCTGATCACGGCGACCACTCGTTACCGCGCCGCGGCCGGGCCACTGTCGATCAAACAGCCACAGGCTGCTATTGCGATCGTCGCGCGTCACCGCGGGTCGCCCGTTGCTGAACGATCTGTCATTGAACGACCGTGACCGAATTGGACCGAATGCGCCGGGGCCGCGTTGGAAGTTGCGGTTGAATGACGCTCCCCCGGAAGCGGAGCGGCCGCCCTGAGCGCTCAACTGTCGGGCCTGCTGCAACACCGCCGGGCCGCTGCGCGCGCCCTCCGACCCGATCACCAGCGGTTCGATCAGATGCACGTCGTGGACGATCGGATCGCTCACCATGATGCTGTAGAAACGGTTGAAGACAGCCTGCGAGCCCGAGCGCGAGTCGCCCAGCACCAGGCCCTGGACGACGGCATCCCAGTAGCGCTCACCGCGCGGGCCGGCGACCGGATGCCATGTGACGTTCTCGATGACGAGCTCTTCCGGGGCCCGCTGGCTGAGACGTTGCAGAACTGCGCCCATCAGCGTTGTCTCGAGCGAGCGCTGCTCCAGCAGTGCTCGCCGTGCGGCGTGATTCGAACGCTCCTGCGCCGTGGCGCGGACCTCTCGTAGCTCCAGCTGCCGCTGCGAAACCTGTTCCTGTACCTGCGCCATGCGATTGCTGTTGACTGCGGAGTTCAGCAGGGCAAGCACCCCCCAGCCCACCAGGAAGAGCAACAAAGCGGCGGCGGCCACACGGCCGACCGACATCACCCGACGGGTGCGGTCCTCGTTGACCTGTTCGGGAGACACCAGGTTGCCGCTGTCTTTCCGGGCCATCGACGCCGCCCCGAAAGCCACCGCAAGTGCCGGCTGCTCGATCGGGTCAATGGCGCCGTTCAGATCAACGTGGTCGCTGACATCGAACAGCTCGACGTTTACACCAAGGGACTCGCGTAGGTGGGACGCCAGGTTGGTGAGATCCTCCATGGGCCCGGCGAGCACCAGCCGCTGCACGGTAGCGCCTTGGGCACGCTGCCCGAAGTAAAGAAACGAGCGACGCAGCTCGGTGGCCACCAGATCGGCCATCGAATCGGATTCGCCGCGCAGGGCAAAGTCGCGCACCAGCTCGAGGGTGCCGTCCTGGAAGACCAACAGGTAGGAGCGGCCGGCCGACAGGTAAGCGATCGCGGTGCCGCCGGCGATCGGCGGTAACAGCTCCATCGCCTGCGCCAACGCTGCGGGTACCGTGGTCACTGCATCGGCGCTGAGGCCGGCAGCCTCGACAGCGTCGATGGCATTGCGCATCGTCGACTTGTCGATCGCCGAGATCAGTACTTTCTGCTTGACGACCCCACCCTCGGTCACATGGCCAACCGCCATGTGCGAGTACACGAGCTGGCTCTCCGGAACCGGCGCCAGCTTGCGCACCTCGGCACCTGCGGCCAAGTGGCGCTCGCTATCCGACATCTCGGGCATGTTGACCAGGTAGTGGTAGATATCGCCGTCGACCACCACGGCGCGCGCAGCTCGGCTGCCAATGCCCACGGTCTCGAACCAACGGCGAATCCACTGCCCCAGCTCGCGACCGCTGAAGCCGGCGTGAGCGGCATGGCCGGCACCGACCACACGCGGCGGGTCGCTTCGCAGCTCAGCGGCAGCCACGCTGCGTCCGAGCTCGATGCCGACGCGACCGCCGCCGCGCAGCTTATCCATGAAACCCATGATCACCTCTGGCCGTTGACCGGCCGCTGCCGGTTGAGTTCAGACGCGTCGTCCGCGGGTTCGGCGTCGTCGATGACCGTGTCGCCGAGCGCGGCGTGGAGCTCGACTACTTGCTGCGAGCCACCGCCCCGGACCGTGACGATGCCGATCTCCTCGGCCACACCACCGTCGTGTCGATCGCAAGCGATGTAGACGGCGTGGACACCGCGGTGCACGTTGGTGAACGAGTAGGGAGCCGTCTCGTCGACCACCTGAGCCTCCTCGCCCTCCTCCGAATAGAACAGGATGACGCCACAGCCCTCGGGGTCGCTGACGATGGCACCATCGCCATGGCCGCGGATGGTCACCACGACGTTGCCATACGGGTTCACCGGACCGGGCGGGTAGACGAGGTCATCGTCGTCGTCGTATTTGCCGTTCGGGCCGGCGCTGCGAACCTGGCCGTCGCCAACAGCGCCGATGTCGTAGCGGTTGCCCCATGCATCGGTGGCCCAGTCCTCGGTACCGATCCCACGATTCAGGTAGGGCCCGCTCCAGCCGTAGCCAACTGCGGTCTCCTCGGAGATACGGAAGGGCTGGAGATCGACGGCCTCGACGAGCTCGGTCAACTGCACCGGGAAGCGGCCGATATCGCCAACGAAGCCGAAGGTCTTGTCGGACTCGTCACCGTTGACGGCAGTGTGGATGGCCTTCAACTCGTCCATCACCTGCTCGTGGCGCTGGTCTTGCAAGACGCGTAGCAACGACGGGGCGACGGCGGCGGCGAGAATCACCATGGCGCCGAGCAACAGCGTCATCTCGAGCATGCCGATGCCGTGCTCGGATCCCGGCGCTCGCCTGAGGCTCGATTTCAGCTCGATCATGCTCATTGGATCGTGGTCACCAATCTGAGGAGCGGTAGGTAGAACGCCGTACCCATGAGCACGAGGACCGCTGCCAGGACGATCAGCAGGATCGGGCCCATATAAGTGGTCACGCGGCGTACTGCGGCGTCGACCTCGCGATCGAAGAACCGGATGACGTTGGCGAGCGCCTCCTGCATCTTTCCGGTGCGCTCGGCAGTCGATACCATTTGCACCACGACGCTCGGGAACTCGTTTGTCTCGCGCATCGCCGACGCCAGCCCTTGGCCGCTACGCACGCGGCGGTTGACGTACTCGACCACGCTGGCGAGATACTCGTTCCCCACCGCGCCCTTGACCACTTCGAGCGCCCGGGTCACGCCCACTCCAGACGAGTGCATGGTTCCGAAGTGGTGGGCGAAACGCGAAAAGCAGACCTTGCGCAGCAGACCGCCAATGATCGGCAGCCGCAGCTTCAGGCGATCCCAACCGATGCGGCCAGCCCGCGTGCTCGTCCACACGAGAAAAGCGATCGTTGCGCCCAGTAGCACCAGGAGCACCGCCGGCCAGAAGTCGGTAAACAGCCGACTGTAGGCCATCACGATCCGGGTCGGTAGAGGCAGCGCGAAGTCCTCGTTGGTCTGCAACGATGTATATAGCTGCTCGAATCTCGGGATCGCGAACGTCACCAGCACGACGTTCAGGCCGATGAGCGCGAAGACAACCAGCAGCGGATACGCGAGGATGTTTTGAATGCGCTGCCGCATGTCGAGGTTCCACTCGAGAAAGTCGCGCAACTCGACCAGCGATGCCTCGAGATGTCCAGACTCCTCGCCGGCGCGCACCGTGTTTACGTAGACTTCGGAGAAGACGTTCGGATAACGCACCATCGCACCCGACAGGCTTTCGCCTCGCTCGAGTCCGGCGCGCAGACCGCGCACGACGCTCTTGAGCTTCTGTTTCTGGACCGCTTCCTCGAGGTCCTTGAGTCCCGTCAACATCGGCACGCCAGTCGCAACGATGGGGATGAGCTGCGATGTGAACAGCACCAGATCCTTCTTGGTAATGAGCTCGATGTGGATGCTTGACAGGTCGCCGCCTTGGGCGCGCACCAGGTACAGGCCGCGACCAGCGAGCTGATCGGCCAGGCGCTCGCGCGACGCGGCGCTCTCGATCCCCTTGATCGTGGCGCCGGCCTCGTTCTTGGCGACGTAGTTGAACCTCGGCATGTGCTTACTCGCGCCCGACGCGCCCGAGCTCCTCCAAAGTAGTCTGGCCACGCCGCACGACCTCGAGGCCGTGCTGCATGAGCGTGCGCATTCCTTCCCGCATGGCGATCTCGCGAATCGCCCGCGTATCTGCCTGGTGCTTGATCGTTTCGCGAATCGCGTCGCTGACCATCAGGATCTCGAAGATGCCGGTGCGACCAACGTAGCCACTATCTCCGCAGAGGTGGCAGCCGGCGCCGCGCAACCATTCGCCATCCAGTGGCTCACCCTCGAGGCCAAGCCGCACGAGCATCCCCATGTCGGGCTGTACGACCTCGGCGCAGTGCTTGCACACCTTGCGTACCAGCCGCTCGGCAACGGTGGAGATCATCGTGGAGCCGATCAGATAGGGCTCGAGCCCCATATCGATGAGGCGCGGGAACGTGCCCGCCGCCTCGTTGGTATGCAGCGTCGAGAGCACCAGGATGCCGGTCAACGCGGCTCGCATGGCCAGCCCTGCGGTCTCCGGATCGCGAATCTCACCGAGCAGAATGACGTCTGGATCCTGCCGCAGCACCGAACGCATACCGGTCGCAAAAGTGAAGCCGGCACGGGTGTTGATCTGGCTCTGGCGGATCTCCGGAATGCGATACTCGACCGGATCCTCGAGCGTCACGATGTTGTTAGCGAGCATGTCGAGGTGCGACAGCATCGTGTAGAGGGTCGTCGTCTTACCCGAGCCAGTCGGCCCGGTGAGCAGCACGATTCCCTTGGTTCGCTTCACGGAGTCCTCGAGCATCTCCAGCGTGGAGCCCTCGAGGCCGAGCTCGCCCAGCCCGCGGAATAGCATCTGCCGCTCGAGCAGACGCAGGGCAACCTTCTCGCCGAACACCGTCGGGAAGCAGGAGACACGAAGATCGACCTCTTTGGAGGCAACGCGGTAGGTAAGATGGCCTTCCTGCGGCAGTCGTTGCTCGGCGATATCGAGACTGGCGATGATCTTGATGCGCGAAATCAGCGAGTGCTGGATCTGCTTCGGAAGCAACGGTCCTTGCTGCAGGAGCCCATCGACGCGATAGCGCACCCGTACGATCTCTTCCTCAGGGTCGATGTGAACATCGGTGGCGCGCAGGCGTAGCCCCTGGTTGAGGATCTCGTCGACCAGGCGCACCATCGGCTCATCGGCGGAGGCGCCGGGGTCGGAAACGAAGATGCCGCCGCGCGCCACGTTCTGGCGCTCGGCGTCCTGTCGCTGCACCGTCTCGCTGACCAGGCCCTCCAGCACGCCGGCACCGCCGTAATACCGGTCGATGGCGCGGCGAACGTCGCCCTCGGTGGCGCAGAACTGCTTCACCTGGAAGTTTGTACGACGCTCGATCTCGTCAATGGCGAGGATGTCGAACGGATCCGCACAGGCGACCAGCAGGCTGCTGCCGGAAACGGCCACGGGCATGACCTGAAAGCGTGGTGGTACGTCGCGCGGTACCGCCTGCACGGCGGCGTTCTCGACCTCATCCGGCCGGAACTCGCGGAAGGCAACGCCGGCCATGTCAGCGAGGGCACGCGCCAGCGTCTCCTCGGTGAGCAGGCCCTGATTAACCAGTACCTGTCCGAGAAGCGCACCATCGCCGGCAATCTGCCGCGCCAGCACGTCATCGAGCTGCTGGCGCGTCAGCTGGCGGCGATCGACGAGATAGTCGCCGAGACGCACCGACACAGGGCCACTGGGCGAATGCCCATTGGAGCCACCGTAGGCGTTCTGGTTGTCTACGTGCTGCATGTTCGGACCTCTGAGAGACTACGTTGGCCTTTAATAAACTGTATTAGTTAATATTTCACAGAATAACATTGTAGAACATTCTCGAAAACCTTATTTAACCCTCTTGACCATCATGACGACGCCGGCAACGGCAGGTACGGCGGGGAGCAGGATCACCAGCAGTGCGAAGGTGAGGGCCTTTTGCCCTTCGGTCAGCAGGACGCGCTTGTTCGATACCTCCTTCGGAAGGATCGAGATGAGCTCCTCCTGCCCGGCCAACCAGCTCACCAAATTCACGAACAGGTCGCCGTTGCCCTGCCAATTGAAGAAGGCGTTGGTGGCGAACTCGACGTCACCGATGGCGACCAGGATCGGCTCACCCACCGGTGCCGGCTCGCCGGTGCGCTGACGCTCGCGGAACGCTCGGGGCGTCTCGTCGAGCAACTCCGACACCGCCACGACGAGCGGCAGCGGACCCTGACGATCCACCCCCTCGTCCCAGCGCGCCATCGACGCGCGCTCGAAATCGGTCTCGCCCCACGACGACGGGGTGCTACTGGCCAGGGCGCGGGCGTCGATGCCTTCGGGCAATGTGTCGATGGTGATCGATCGCGGCATGCTGAATAGCGTCATGGCGCCGAAGCCGTCGGTAATCGGGTGGGGCTCGTACCGATCGACCATCGGCACCTGTACGCCGAGGCCAAAGTCCTGTCCGTTGCGCCCGGTATCGATGATGAAATCGGCGTTGATCTGAAGGCCATAGGCGGCGACCAAGGCCTCGATCTCGGGCAGGTCGGTATTGCTCTCGAGCATCGCCATCAGCCGGCCGCCGTTCTGTAGATAGGATTCCAGGGCGGCGCGCTCCTCCGACAGCAGGTCGGTGCTCGGCCCGGCGATGAGGATGACGCGGCAGTCGTCGGCCGCCTGACCCATGGCCAGGTTGAGCTGAAGTGGCTCGTAGTTGACCTGCCTCAATGCGGTGACGGCAGCCGAGAAGCCGCCGCGACCCTTGTCGACAGGTACCCGCTCGCCGTGCCCCGACAAGAAGCAGACGGGCACCGCATCGCCCCGCGTCGCCGCGAGGATGGCGTTGGTGATCGCCGGCTCGCTCGGACCGTCGGCGCGGCGAACGGAGTCGCCGGCCTCGATGATCAATGTCCCATACGTGCGTACCTGGTGCGCCTGGGCGAGCGCCGGCTCAGCCTCAGGGTCGACCAGCCGATACTCGATGGAAGAACCGTCGGCGTAGGCTTTCAACAGACGCTCGACACTCGGATCCTTGGCGCCCTGGACAAACGCCGTCAGGGTCACCGGCTGATCGAGCGTGTTCAGCGCCGCTCGGCTGGAAGCCGACAGACTGAACAGCTGTGCTTCGGTGAAGTCCCAGGTCAGCGGGTTGTAGGTGACCACCCAGCTCACTAGGAACGCACAGACCAGAAACAGCACAAGGCGCAGGCCAGCGAACGTCCACTCGGTCACTCGCAGGCTGGTAGCGAACAGCTGCCGAAGCCGTTGCAGGCGTGGCTCGGGGTTGACGGCGGCGCTCATGAGCTGCGCACTCCTCGCCACCGCAAGCTCTCGAGAGCCAGGTGGGTCATGAACAAGAAGAAGGCGGTGAACCAGAGCAAGTAGTTGGCGTCTGGCAGGCTGATCACACCGACGCGGAAGTCGCCGAAGTGGTGATGCAATGACAGCCAGCGAACGCCGTCCTGCCAGATGCTGGGCAGCAGGTTCGCGGGCGCGTCGACGAACCAGAAGATCAGCAGCAGGCCATAGCCGCCGAACGCCGCCACAACCTGGCTCTCGGTTAGCGCCGATACCCACAGCGTCGCGGCCAGCATGGCCGCGGCCAGCAGCAGCAGCCCGAGGTAACCGGTAATCCAGACCGCCGGCTCGTTGGCGCCGAAGTACGCGAGCACGTATTGGAAACAGAAGGTCGGTGCCAGCAACGCCACCAAGAACAGATAGGCGCCGAAGAACTTGCCCCACATGATGCCGGCATTGGTGACCGGTGAGGTGAGCAGTAGCTCCATGGTGCGGCGTCGCTTCTCTTCCGCCAGCAGCGCCATCGCCACGATCGGCAGTATGAACACCAGCAGCCACGCCGTGATATCGAGGAAGCTGGTGCCGATCATTGCCGGCACGTTGAGCAAGTTGCCTTGCGGCCCGAGTTGCTCGGCCCGAACGTCGGCGCTGCGTCCTTGCACCGCCCAATAGTTCAGAATGGAAATGAAGAACACTGACTCGGCGAGCCAGAACACCGCCATGAGTGCGTACGCTACCGGCGACACGAAATAGCTGTGTAGCTCACGCTTGCAGATTGCCCAGGCTCCGCGCATCAACCTTCTCCTTTTCCGTCAGGCTACACGCGGCTCTTCGTCGACGTCATCAGAATCGGGCTCCTCGGTAAGTCGTAGGAAAATTTGCTCGAGGCTGAGCTCGATACGGCTTATGCCGACAAGCTCCCAGCCGCCGTTAACAATCGCCGCCGCGAGTTGCGGGCGGAGGTCTCTGTCGGCCGGCGTCGCAACCTCGCAGCGCCAGCAACCGGGCTCGGTGTCGTCGACCAGGGCGACGTTGTCGGCGCCGGCGACGGTCCGAAGCGCGCGACGCATCGCGTCGACGTCGCCGCGAGCCTGCAATACGATCTTCTGGCCACCGCTGAATCGCTTGGTCAGCGCCGCCACCGTATCGGTGGCAACGACCGCTCCCCGGTGCAGCACGACGAGCCGCTCGCAGGACGCGGCGATCTCGTTGAGGATGTGGCTCGACAGAATCACCGTGTGCTCGCCGGCGAGCTCGCGAATGAGCTGGCGTACCTCGATGATCTGACGCGGGTCGAGCCCAGAGGTCGGCTCGTCGAGAACCAGCAGGTCAGGTGAGTGCAGGATCGCCTGCGCCAGCCCGACGCGTTGCCTGTAGCCTTTGGAAAGCTGCTCGATTGGCTGCCCGGCTCGATCCTCGAGCCAGCACAGGGTGAGGGCGCGCTCGACCGCGGCGGCGCGCTCCGACTTGCGCAAACCCTTGAGCTCGGCCACGAACATCAGGTACGCGCGGACGCGCATCTCCGGATAGAGCGGCGGAACCTCGGGCAGATAGCCGACGTGCCGCTTCACCGCCAAGGGCTGGCGCGCGACGTCACGCCCGGCAACCTGGACTAAGCCCGAGGTGGGGGGCATCGCACCCGTCAGGATACGCATGGTGGTGGTCTTGCCAGCGCCGTTCGGACCCAGCAGCCCGACAACCTCGCCGGCAGCGACGTCGAACGAGACGCGGTCCAGGGCGGCGACCGAACCGAAGCACTTGGTCAGATTCTCGATGTGGATCATCGAACGTCCGGGGTGGAAGGACAGACGAGAAAAGCCGCCGGGAGGTTATTCGCAGCCTCCCGACGGCCAAATCTTCGCTAATCCGGACAGATCGATGCTAGCTCATAATGACATAAGCAATTTTTTCATTCCCATGACAGCACTTGTCCGTCCATGGCCGTCCTTGTCATATCCTGAGCGGTCAAGAATGGCCAAAAATAGCTTGAGGTGACTAATTACCGGATTACCGGATCCCGCCTACCCCTGCCAGCACGGCGGTTTGATCGTCGCCACCCGTGTACCAGCCCCAGGGCTGGTCGAAGGCGGTCTCGATCTGCTCGTTCGGCCCCGCCGAGTAACAGACCACGGCCGAGCTGAAGAACGGCTGATGGCGGCGCCAGTACGCATGGGTGTTGTACAGCGTAGCCGGCGGCAGGTGCAGGGCGAAGACATTTGCCATGTAGCGGTTGCCCCACGGATCGGCATTGATGCGATCGGCGATGTACGGACCGCGCCAGTGGAACATGTCCATGGAGTCCACCGTCCCAGGGTAGCGACCCAGGTTGTGTGGGCCACTGTAGCCATAGCCGCCAGCATCGATAGCGTCGGACGTGGTCACCACGCCATGGTGGATGAGCTGGTCCGCGAATCCGTCGACCACGAAGCTCAGGCCGACCTGATAGTACGCGTCGGTGTCGGCGATGAACGTGGCGCCGCGCTGCAGCTGCCACTGGGTGGCGCCGATCGCCGAGGCTGGAATATCTCCGTTGCCGACCAGCAACCCGGCCGCCTGGTAGGAGCCGCCGCTGTTGTAGCTCACGCCGGTCGAATAAGCGTTCGCCATACCTGGGCTCGACTGCCCGCCGCTCGTAGCGCCGTAACCGGAGACCGCGTAGCCGGTCTGATAGCTGCGACCGTAGCTTCCCCAGAAAGTGCTCTCGCCGACATCGTCGAGCATCATCTTGAGGGCCGTGCATAGCACACCGAGGTCCTCGCTCAGACGAACCCGGCGCGCCAGAGAGTTGAACTGGCCGATGCTTGGCACCAGCATGCCGGCCATCACGCCGAGCGCCAGCAGAATCGTCGCCACCTCGACCAGCGTGAAGCCATCCTGGGCACCGCGTCTCCCCTCGGGACCCTGGGCGCCTTGTCGTCTCTTGCACATCTGCTTGAAGAGTTGCATCTCGGCCTCCGCGTGCCGGCGGGCTCGCGTCACGCCCGCTTGGTTGGTGTCGCATCCGGACCGAGACCTTGCAGCGACGAAAGGAGCGGAGCCGGCGGCGTCTCCCGGCACCGCCAGCGCCATCGACCAATCATCCCTGGGCCAGACCTCGATAAGGGTAACTCCGCGATGGTCCTCGCGAAGTCGCATTGTTTTGGGCCTCCCTGTAATGCGGTGCGTCGGGGGAGACGGCGCCCGAGCACGTGTCGTAAGGGAATCGTAGGGAATCGACGGAGTCACCCCCAACCTGCCCGTCTCACTACTGGCCGCTGTTGTCGCCTGCGAACTGCGTTTTCGTGTACACCCGTGGCAGCCGCAGCCAGTGGCAGCCGGAGCTATGCGACCGGGCTCCCGACCTAGCTGTAGAGGTCAGGCGCGTCCAGTCGTCGTTACCAGCGTTGCCAACCCAACGGGTGGAGCCTGCTCTGCTGTCGAGGGGTCGAGTTTCCGACCTCGGACGAGCGAAGGGCGAGGCGCCTGAGCACCTCGCCCTCATTCAGGAAGATCGACGCTGATGGTCGCGCGGTCTGGCGATCGATCCTCCGATGGCCCGGTCCTGAAGCCACGAAGCTACATCGGTCCGCCGGCCTGTAGCAGCGCGGTGAGATCGTCGTCGCCGGTGGTCCAGCCAAAAGGTTGGTTGAAGTCCGTATCCACGTTGCCATCGGGCCCGGCACTGAAGCACACCACGGCGGAGCTGAACCGATCGAGCGGCCCCACCCGGGGTGGGCTGTAGAGGGCAAACACGTTCACTGCGTAGCGGTTGCCCCACGGGTCGGGGGAGATTTGGTCGTTCATGTAGGGGCCGCGCCAGGCGAACAGGCTGCTGAACCCCTGCTCCATGTCGTTGGGGGTACGCTAGCGGTTGCCCGCATCATCCATCGGTGTGTTGGAGATCAGGTGGTTGCCGAGCCTATCGACCTGAAACGAGATCTCCTTGCCGGTGGCGGTCTCGACGTCGAACATGTCAAAGAAGTCGAGCCGCCATTTGGATCGACCGTCCGAGTCGCCGTCCGGGCCGCTCGGCTTGTCCCCCTCGCCGATCAACAGGCCGGTGGCCCAGGTTCGGATCGGGGGGTGATCGTAGCCAGCCTCCTCGGAGACGGCGCCTTCTCCGACGTCGTCGAGCATCGCCTTGATCAGTGAGCATATGGCGCCGAGATCCTCCTTGACGCGGACGAATCGGGCGCGCCGGTTAAAGCCGCCGATCTGCGGCAGCATGATCGTGCTCAAGATCACCAGGACAAGCAGAATGATGGTGACCTCGACGAGGGTAAACCCCCGCTCGGATGGGTTCTCTGGTGAGAATCGTCGGCGCGCGACCTTGGGTGAAACCATCGGCTTGGGCCTCGTTAAGGGCCACGTCGTCTGTCTCTTGCAAGCGCCGGGCGCCACCTACCGGGCGAACGCGTTGTGCGCCGGTATGCCGAGAGCTGGCGACATGAGCCACGTCGTTTACGTGGTCCCAGTGTAGAGTCAACAGGAGCGCTTGGCCAAACCCATTCGCGCCCAGCGGCCGCGTTTGGCCCGCCGGTCGTGCCCTGGCGGCGTCGACCCTGGCAGCAGCAGCCAGCCTATGCCAGAGCTTGCCGGCCGGCGGCTCAACGCGCGCCTGCGAGCCACAGCCTGGCGGTAGATCGCCAGCGCCGCCCACCATTCGCAAATCAGGACATCGGCGGCCATAATCGGGCCCCGGTGCGTCGGCGGGCGCGCATGGTTGCCGACACTTTTGACGAACGTCAACCGGAATCGCGTTCGCCTACGAGCTTGAGACCGGCGTCGCCACCATAGTTCTTCTGCCAGTGCGCGATGTCCATTTCGCGGAACCGCCAGTGGCCACCAACGCTAACGTACGGCAGTCGGCCCTCGACGACCTCGCGCACCACGGCGTCGCGAGTCATCTCGAGGCGCAAGGCCAGGGTCGCAACCGTCTCGACGCGAATGCTGCTTTCCACGTGAGATCCCCAACTGGTCCAGGCTTGGTTAACAATTGGGTGGAGCGTATGCGGGCCACCGCAGGAGCTCAACGACGCGTGGCCGGTGTTGGCCGCTCCTGTCCGGTCGATTCAGCTACTGCCGCTCTCGGCTTCCGTTGTCCACGGTACGACGGGAAGACGGTCCGGAAGCCCTCCCCGCATCAGCTGCAGCCTAGGCAATCCGCCCGCACGTTGCAGCCAGAGCTCGATGTCGCGTTCGCGAAAGCGCCAGTTGCCCGCAACGCTGACGTAGGGAAGCCGACAACGTTTGACCTCACGCTCGATGGTTCGGCGGGGCAGGCCGAAGCGTTCTGCCAAAGTTTCGACGGTCTCGAGGCGCTGCCGCTTCATTGCTCACAACCGGGGGTTCAGGGACTTGCCTTGTTTGGTGGAGAGCATGAAGCGAGCGCTGCGTACGCGCAACAGATAGAGTCCGGCCTTGGCCACAGAGGTCCACCGACCTCTGACGGAACCGCAAAGACGGGTAGCAAAGGGACGCGCGGGAAAGCATCAGACACCGCCGAACGTTCGTAGCGGTGGCCGGCTGCGAGCCGCCGACCGCCGCGCGCCTCAGAGCGAGGAGGAGGCGTGCCGGCTTCGGCCGCCTTGAATCACACGGAAGCGCGAGCGCTGCAGGCGGGAGCGCAAGTAGGACTCGACGTCGGCCTTTCGATAGCGCCGGCGTCCTCCGACCATGACGAACGGGAGACGGCCGCGAGCCACCTCGCGCTGCACCGTCCTCGCGCTGACCTGCAAGTACTCGGCCAGTGAGAAGGTGGTGAAGAGGGTTGTATCCGCCATCTGCGTCGACCCTATTGTTGGGCTCATTCGCTCGATCTCTGTACGTTGGACTCGACCCTACCGTTCGTTAACAATGTACGCAAACGGCGCCGCTGCGCGGTGGCCCGCCATGTCCGGCGAAAACGCGCGTTCCGATCAGAAGATCGATAGCGGTGGTCCTGGAGGCGTCGATCGCGCTGGCTAGGTTGCAGTATGGTGAGCGAAGCTCGCCTCATTGGATCCGGGCGCTGATGTCGAGGGGGCTGGCAGCGGCGTTGCCGAGCAGCTGCGCGTCGGCCGACGGGTACAGGGTGTCGAAGACACCATCAGGGCCTGCCGACAGAGCCCATACGGCCCGCTTCTGCTGCACGCCGCCGGCCTCGAAGGCACCGGGGTTCACCGACAGGTACTCCACGTTGATGGCGTAGCGGTTGCCCCATGGATCGCTCTGCATGTGCGCGTTGAGGTAGGGGCCGTTCCAACCCGAGCCGCTGAGTGCCGTCTTCAACGGATAGCCGATGTCCCCTGACGAGGGCCGATTATTGACCAACTGGTTGGAGATGAAATCGACCATGGTGGGGTCTGTATTCAGCCACGGTTCTGCACCGGGACGCGCCTCGCCAACGGCGCCGGGCGAGACCAGCAGGGCGATGTGGCTCTGCCGCTGGCCGTCGCCGAACTGGGCGTGAAATCCGCTGTCCCGAAAGAACTCGAAGACCGAGTCGGCCAGGATTCGCACGTCATTTTGCGCTCGTGCGAGCCGCGATTGGTTCAAGAAATTGAAGACCGACGGAGCAAGGATCAGACCGAGAATGGCGATCACCGCCAGGATGATGGTGATCTCCAGCAGCGTGAAACCGCGCGCACCGCGAGCCCGCGCGTGGCCGCCATCGGCTTCCAGCACTGGGTTCATCGGCTGCCCCCGGACACCACGCGGATTAAGTCGTCGTCGCCAGCTACCACGCCGTCGATCTCGAACGGCGTATCGACCTGCTCGTCCGGGCCCGCAGACATCACGAAGATATCGAAGCGGTAGCCGGCGTTGTCCTCGGTGGCGCTGTCGGCGATTGGATCCAGGTACAGAACGTTCACCGCATAACGATTTCCCCAGGGATCGGATCGCACCGGCGCCGACACGTAGGGGCCGCGCCAAGCAAAGTGCGCGCCAAACCCTTGCTGGTTGGCAAACGGAGCGTTCCGGGAGGGCACATCGGCGATCATGTGCTCGGGAGTCCGGTAGCTCGCCGACGGCTCGTTGCCCGGCGTGTTCTGCACGAGATGGTTGGCAAGAGTGTCGACCACGTGCCCATCGTACGGGCGTCGCCAGAGCCAGAGGTCGTCGCCGTTGCCCTCGTCAGGAGTGTCACCGTCGTTGACCAGCATTCCCACCGTGAAGAACGGGTCGGGGTTCGAGGGCTCGTAGTCCTCTCCGGAGGACGTATCCCTGTTGGCCTTGCCGAGACGGCGGAAGACACCCTCTCCGGTATCACGCATGAACACCAGAATAGCCTCCTGGATCGTGCCGATATCTTGCCGAGCACGCGCCAGGCGCGCGTCCCGCAGGTAGTTCCCGATCCCAGGAAGGAGGATGAGGCTCAGCACGGTCAGCACTATGAGGATGATCGTGACCTCCACCAAGGTGAAGCCGCTGGCGCTCGCCGGGAGTAATCCCATCCGTGCGGTGCGCGTCGTCGTGAGGTGAGTGCGGGTCATCGAAGTCTCTTCAGCGCAAGGAACCGTAGGAAACCGGGAAGGCGATGTCGTCGTCGCCGAGCACGAAGCCGCCGACGGAACCGAACGGCGTATCGAGCTCTTCGTCTGGACCCGCCGAGATCACGAACACTGGCCGGATAAAGCCGACCGAGTCGCCACCCTGAGGCACCGTCAGCCAAGCGACGTTGGCCATGTAGCGATTGCCCCACGGATCCGGACGCGCGGCGTCGAGATAGGGGCCGCGCCAGGCGAACTCCGAGTTGAAGCCCTGGCCACTGCTGCCGTCAAAGTGCAATCCGCCAGGTACACCCGAGCTGTGATCGCCCGAGACCATGTCGGCGGGGGTCCGATACCGCTTCCAGTCGGGGCCAGTACCGCCGTCGGCAAGGTCGCCCGGGTAGTTCTGGATCAGGTGATTGGCAAAGGTGTCGACAATTCCGCCGCTCAACCACACGTTGGGAAGGTCGGTGCCGGCGTCGCCCACCGTCGAGCCCAGCGGCTCCCGCCACTCGTAGAACTCGCTACGACCATCCGGCGTGTCGCCATCGCCGATGAGCAGGCCAATCGGCGGAGCGTCACCGCCCTCGGAGTAGCGCTCGGGCGAGCGCCAGCTGGAGCCACCCATGGGTTTGGAGTGGAACGAGCTCTCGCCGGTGTCTTTCAGCATGTGCATCATGGCAGCGCCGATCACGGCAACGTCCTCGCGGACGCGGGCGAAGCGCGCGTCGCGCAAGAAAACACCAACCTGCGGCAGCAGAATGGCCGACAAGATCGCGAGGGCCATCACGATGATCGACACCTCGACCAGAGTGAATCCGCGCTCACCGACGTGATTCTGGTGCCGTCCCTGGCCCAGTTTCGTCATCGCTTTCTCCCTGCGGTTGCGGGCGTGGCCGGCTCGACGCATCGTCATCGTCCCGGCACGCTGTCGGGCCCAGTCGAGAACAACACCGCGATGTCGTCGTCCCCGGGTACGAACCCGTCCATTTCGAATCTCGAATCGATTTCCTGATCCGGTCCCGCCGACAACACCACCACATCAATGCCGTCCGTCTGGCTCAGGAAATAAACGTTGGCGGCGTAGCGGTTGCCCCACGGGTCGCCGTGACCGATGTTCAGGTAGGCGCCGCCCCAGGCATGCAACTGCGAGAGCGTGTTGGCTACCGGATCGCCACACTCGGCCAGGCTCGCGAATGCGCGGCCGGGATCGTTTCCGGGTGTGTTGGAGATCAGGTAGTACTCGAAGAAGTCCACCCACGTACCGTCGACCGGCTCTGCCCAGCGCTCTCCGCCTTCGGGGCCCAAGGCCGGGATGTCGCCGGCGGTAACTAGAATCTCGACGGCGTCGCCGTAGCACAGGTCAGGGTTGCCGCATCCTGTGCCCAGCGCTTTCGTGTCGACGAAACCGCCCTCCAACCTGCCGCCGCCGGGCGGTAGAGCCGGCGTCGTCGAAGCCGGCGCAATGACGACATTGCTGGCCGCGCTTCGGCTACGCCCGCTGGTGCGCTTCGCGCCCACCGAACTCGAGGTGGACTGATAGGCTTCGTTCTGCGGCACAAAGACGCAGCCAATATCTTCGATGAACTGCTGCAGCGCCCGGCCGATGACGATCATCTCGGCTCGCGCCGTGGTCAGCCTCGCGTTGGCGACGACGCTGCTGAGCACCGGTGCGATGGCGGCCGACAGAACAACGACGACCATGAGGATGATCGATACCTCCACAAGCGTGAAGCCGCGGCTATTTCGGATCTTGTCCATGCTTCTCATTGCAGTCGGAAACCGATGTCGTCCCCGTAGAGCCGAGCATTGTCACGCGGCTGGTAATAGGGGGTTTCGATGATCCCGTTCGGCCCAGCCGACAACACCCATACGGCGCCGAGGCGTGTGCCATCGGCCTCCTCGACGACGTTTCTGACATCCAGCCAGAAAACGTTGACGATGTAGGCGTGCGCCCAGCCGTCCTCGCCCACTGCCTGAGGCAGGTAGGGTCCGGCCCAGCCGCGGTTGTCAATCGGGTTGCGAACGCGGTAGCCCTTGCCGTTGTAGGTAAGATGCTCCGCCAGAAGTCCAAGGTCTGACTCGACCCAGAGTCCTGTCGAGGCGGTGCTTCGCGGCAGCTGAGCGGCGCTGATGAGCGCGCCGATCTCTTGATCGCCGGGCCGTCCGTCAAACGTATCGTTGGTGCGCGGGAAGTAGCCGGTGTCGGCATAGAACTCCACGATCGCGCGCCCGATACGGTCAACTTCCTCTCCGGTTCGAACGGCATGCGATTGTTCCAGCAGGTCTCCGGCTGCGGTAGCAACCAGCCCCACCAGTAGGCCGAGCACGGCGAGAATCACCGTGATCTCGATCATTGTCATGCCATCGTTACGGCTCAAGGAATTCTCCCTTGGCGAGGGCAGGGGCTTTCCGGCGCCCACACCTCGACTCAGAACGCAGGCCATCTTCAGCGAATCGCCGCGACACGCTCTCCGAACGGCGGCGTCGCGTCGTAGCGATCCTGCGACTGACTCTGCAAGTACGACTCCACGTCCTCCGGGCGGTACCGGACGAGATCGCGGATGCGAATGTACGGTAGCCGGCCGGCCTCACGCTCTCGTCGCACGGTATGGGGCGAAACCTGCAAGTACTCGGCCAGAGACTCTGTCGTGTGAAGACCCAGCATTAATTGCCTCCGTGTTTTCCCCGCCCTTGCGGGGTTTCGGTCAACTGCGGTGCGAGTACAGATCCTGTTAGGACCTAGCGCTCGCCCCAGTTGGCCTGCGAAGCAAACGTATCCGTGTCCAGCGACATACTGGCGTTGCGCTCGAGATATGAGCGCACATCGCTTTCGCGATAGCGGATCTGGCCGCGAACGCGGACAAACGGCAGTCGGCCCTCCTTGCGCTCGCGACGGATCGTCCGCGGCGAGACCTGGAGCAGCTCTGCGAGCGTCTCGGTGGTGTACAGCTTCTGCACGATTGCGTACTCCCATGTTGGCGGGGTTCGGGTAGGCGCCGAGCCGAGCTCGACACCCGAGGAGTAAGCAACCGCCGTGCCAAACTCGGGCGCGTGCCCCGCGAGGCGACTGGACGCAGTACGCTTCGCCACCATAAGTCACTACAACAAAAGGGGTTATCGAATACTTCCCGACCGACTACAAGCCTCTGTCCGGCCAGCTTGGGCCACCCAGGTGCTGGTAGCGTCTCCCCCGTCCGCCCGTGCATTACGCCGATCGAAACTGATCTTTGCACCGTAACTCACTGATATCACAAGCGTTATCGTCTTACCTACAAAACGTGTAGAAACTCCTACACGCTACGGGGGGATCGTCGATGCCAGGTGGGGACGCCACCAGACAGGCGGGTACTCTCGCGGACAAGCATGGCCCACAACGGCCAGGGGGCGCTTCGACCGCTTGTGTAAGTGGGTGAGAGTCGCCCCGAAAGCGGGCGCGCGGCAGGGCCGCCGACTCAGCCTTTCAGCCGCTCGACGTCGATGCCGTGCTTCTTGACCTTGTGCCACATCGAGCGCTCGGAGATGCCCAGCCGTCGAGCCGCCGTCGCCTGGACGCCGCTTGAGCTTCGTAGTGCGTCGATCAGAATCTGACGCTCGATGCGGTACATGGTGATCGGCAGACTATCGTCGGTTCCGGTGCGGGCGGCACGCTCAGCAACAAGCGATCCACGCACGACCTCTGCCGGTAGGTCTTGTCGCCGCAACTCGTCGCCTTCGCTCCAGATCACGGCACGCTCGACCGCGTGGCGAAGCTGTCGCACGTTCCCCGGCCAGGCGTAGCCGACCACGGCATCGAGCGCCGCCGGTGAGATGCGCTCCAGGTGCTTGCCGTGCGCCTCGTTGGACTCGTTGATGAAGTGTTCGGTCAGCAGCGGAATGTCTTGTATGCGCTCGCGCAGAGGCGGCAAATTCACGGTGACGACGTTGAGACGGAAGTAGAGGTCTTCCCGGAAGCGCCCCTCTCGTACTTCGAGCGCGAGATTGCGGTTAGTGGCTGCCACCACCCGGACATCAACCCGCACGGTCGCCACTCCACCAACTCGCTCGAACTCACGCTCCTGCAACACGCGCAAGATCTTGGCCTGCGTCTCGAGGGTCATGTCGCCGATCTCGTCGAGCAGGATCGTGCCGCGGTCTGCGAGCTCGAATTTTCCGATCTTGCGCTGGTGTGCGCCGGTGAACGAGCCTCGTTCGTGACCGAACAGCTCACTTTCCAGAAGCGTCTGGGGGATCGCCACGCAGTTCAGCTTCACGAACGGGCCGTCGGCCCGCTTGCTCTTGAAGTGAATGGCCTCCGCCACGAGTTCCTTGCCAGTTCCACTCTCGCCGAGCACGAGGACGGTGGTGTCCGACCGCACGACTTTTCCTAGGGTCTCGAAGACTTGTCGCATAGCCCGCGACTTGCCGATCATGTTGCCGAAACTGCTGGCACCTCCCGCCCGGGCGCGCAGTTTGGTGCCCTCACGCGCCAAGCGACGTCGCTCCAGAGCGCGCCCCATGACGACGCGCAGCTCGTCGATCTGGATCGGCTTGGTGAAGAAGTCGTAGGCTCCGCGATCAATCGCAAGCGCAGCGGTACGCCGGCTGCCATAGGCGGTCATCATCACTACCAGAACGGCTGGCTGAAGTCGCCGCACCTCCTCGAGTATGTCCAGCCCGCTGGCGTCAGGGAGCCGCTGATCGAGCAGTACGAACTCGTATCCGGAGTCGGGCTCAGCCAGCAGCTCGAGCCCCTCGGCCGCGGTCTCGGCCTCATCGATCGTGAGGCCTTCGCCAGCCAACGCTGCACGGAGCGTGTACCGCACCTCGGGATCATCATCGATGATCAGCAGTCGCTTCGTTTCCACCATCTACGCCGCTCCCGCCGCTAGCTGCTCGTCGGCAGGGACCTGGGTCGGGTCCACAAAGCTGGCCGCGCCAAGAGGCAGTCGCAGGATGAATTCGGTGCCGCTCCCAGGCGTGCTATCGACATCGATCGATCCACCATGGGCGTAGACGATCTGCTGCGCGATGGCCAAACCCAGGCCAGTACCGCCGCGTCCCGAAACAAACGGTTGGAAGATGCGCTCGCGGTCTTCAGGCGCGACAAACGACCCCGTGTTCGCAACCCTCACCTCCAGCTGCGTATCGCGAACTCGGGTGGCCACCTCGATGCGCCCGCCGGCCGGAGTGTGAGCGTAGGCGTTGCGTACCAGGTTCTCGATGGCGCGGCCGAGTCGCTCCGGATCAACCATGCAAGGGGGGAGCTCGGGCGCGAAGCTCTCGGAGAGAACAACGTCATCGTCTTCGGTCCGGCTCATTTTCACGAACTCGACGGTGTCGTGGACCAACAAGCTGATATCGCGTTGCTGGAGATCGTGGATCTCGGTGGGCACCAGATCGAGGAGCTGCCCCACTAGTCGCTCGATGCGCTGAGACGCTCGCGACAGAACATCCAGGTGACGATGCCCCTCATCGCCTGGAGGTAGGCGCTCGTGCAGCAACTGGACGAGGCCGAGAACCGAGCTCAACGGGTTGCGGATCTCGTGCGCCAACTCGGCGGCAAATCCGCCGATGACCATCAGGCGATGCGCACGGCTAACCTGACGCTGTACCTTCTCGGTGTCGGCCGCACGCTCGAACACGATCAGTACCGAGATGATCGACTCCTCGCCAGCAAGCACTGTTCCCTGGAGATCGACCATCAGCCGCTGTCCGCGCCGGTTGACCCAGGCCAAGCCGCGCAAGTCGAACGGCTCGCTGCGCTCCAGAGCTCCCACGAGCGCCCGGGTCAGCTCGACATTGTCGGGCACGTCCGCGATCAGCTCGGAGAATTCGCAGCCGATCGTCAGATCGGCGTCTACACCCAGCGCCACGGCGGCGCGTGAATTGATCGACAGCACGCGTCCGTCGCGCGCGAACGAGATCAGGCCCTCGACAACCGAGCTACGAGCGTATCCGCGTACCGATTCCAGCAGATCGTTGATGGCGCTCACCAAGGGCGCGACCTCGCCGTCGGCCTCCAACTCCACCGGGAAGCTGAAGTTCCGGCGCGCCAGGAACTCGGTCCGTTTGGTAAGCGTGCGCAGCTGACTAGTAAACGCCAGCGCGATCGACAGGCCGATACAGGCACCGAACGCAGTCAGGCCCAGGAGCCAAAGCCATGACGCCGGCAGCGTCGCCCAGACAAGAGCGGCATGGCGCGGCGACATCAGGCGCGTGGCATCGGTGCGCCCGACTTCGAACGCATAGAGCCCGACCCCGAGCGCCAGCAACGCCGTTACGAATGGCAACGCCACCGCGAGCCGCATGTGCAGCTTCCGGCTAATACCGCGCCTGACGCCCTTGAGCGCACCAGGCCAACGATCGAGCATCCCTGCTCCAGAGCAACGGGAAGGCGGAACCCAGAATTGACAAGCTCGATTCTAGCGAGGCGCGAGTTACTGTCGAAGCGAAAACGCTTTTATCCGTCGCTATAGCACTGTTTAGGCCGGATTTGACCATGTTGTCAATTTAAAACATACAAGACGATCTTTTAGGGCTGACTTGACCTGTTCACACTGACTACCATCGCGTTATACAAGACTCCTCTGATCCCGTTCGAGAGACCATGATGCGAAAAAACGCCGCCTTGGCCTTTTGTTGCTCCACCATGCTGATGGCCGGAATCGTCGGTAATGCGCCCGAGGCGCAGTCTCAGCCGCTACCGAGCGCCCTTCGTGGCTCGCACCCCAGCGGGTCCGTGCAGCAAGTGACCTCCGGGGCGATTGGTCCTCAGGTGAGCGTCACGACCCCGGCGATCAACTGGGGAGATGCCTCGAATGGCAGCGTTCCGTACGACTGGAGCACGCGAGTATCGAACCCGAACTCGCGCGCCGTCGTCGTGAAGGTAAAGCTCGACTTCGTCGACTCGCAAGGACGGACCGTCCACGAGGACTGGGTCAGCGGTCAGATCGGGCCGGGCTCGGACGCGTTGCTACAACAAACTGGCTATATCGACAACGCCAACCTCGACCTGGTCGCCGAAGCTCTCGGGGCGCCGTCGGCCTGGTGGGCCGATGAGCCTTACAAGTTTCGCACCGTCGCCGCGTTCGTCGACGGGTTGCGGCGCCTCGAGGTGTTCTTCGTTCTGGAGGATTGGGAAGGTCGTCCCGTGACTGCCTCCGGCATCGTCGACCTCTACATTATCGAGCGCGAACGGCCCCGCGCCTTCGCGGGGGGCAGCGTGCAGCGCCCGCTCAACACTCTTTATGCGCGGCGCTTCGACGTTGGCGGGCGCGATTACTCGAACCGCCAGATCGGGTTCAAGAACACCGACTACACGCCGCCGGCGGTAACGCTCGGCCCGATCCACTATTCGATCTTCGATCAGGAGCCCATCGGCGACGAAGGCGTGGTGCGTCTCGTGTTTCGTACCACCAGCGGCACAGAGATCATCGGCGAGGACCGCGTCTACTTCTAGTGTCCCGTAACAGAGGTTCGTTGGGACACTGGCAAGCGGTGTGGCGAAACGCACCATGGCTGAGCAGCTCGCGCGAAGGCACGCCGCTATGGCGACGCCACGATAGCGACTGCAGCGGAGTCGGAAGGTAGCAGCTGCACCCGAGACGTCAAGACAACAACTGCCCCGGGGATGCCAAGATAGTAACGCACAGAATTGCACAGCGTACCGCCTTGACAGTCTGTCTCGCAGCGCGTAGAGTGATGAACGTTGCCTACGCTGAGTTAGGATTCGCTAGTTCTGGCGAGACTTGGTCGGCGCTGACCGCGATGCCGCCCCGGACCGATGACCCGGAGCTACCTTGCGGGATTCGAGGAGGGACACGATGGCCGAACGCGAAACGCGTCCGACGATCATGACGCTGGATGAGGTCGCCCGGTACCTCCGCCTGCACAAGTCGACGGTCTACCGGATGGCGCGCGAGGGGAAGCTCCCGGGCAACAAAGTTGCCGGCCAGTGGCGGTTCAAGAAGGAACGCCTCGTGGACTGGTTCGAGGAGCAGCAGCGCGAGCTAGAGGATGCGCTCGACTAAGCGGGCAGCCGGCTCCGATTAGCGGCGGTACCCGGCGCGCGCTCGCTTGATCAGCGTGCCGCGCTCTATGCGAGCGTCGGCGGCCACGCCATTCAGCAGCGCGAGCGTATCGATGCTGGCCGCTGGCCCCGCGTCCACGAGCGAGGCTAGTGGGCCGGCTCGCGGCGCCGCGAACACCTCCAGTCGATCGGGGTTGTAGCGGTCTGCCTCGTTCCGCGGCAGGCGTCGGAAGCTCCGCTGCCAGGAATCGATGGTACCCGCATGGCGCCCGAAGACGGTTGCTCGGCTGTAGCCGATCAGGTCGTATATCAAATCGCCATAGTGAATGAAGACATCGCTAGCACGAACCACGACTTCGTTGACGGTGCTGTCATAGTGCGCTCGGTACGCCGGCAGCCCTGCCACAGACGTGGAAGCACCGACCACCGAGGTAGCGGATCGCGCTTGCATGGCCGCGTTGGCATGCGCCTCCAGGCTTGCCCCTTGCATTGCCCCGACAGTCAGCCCAACGATCACATCGCCGTCGTCGGGAGCCGAGACCACCGCCTGCTTACCGTTCTGCAGCTGCCATCCGTCAGGAAAGTCGACCTGGAATAGAAGGTCAGGATGCTTGAACGTCCCGTCGACGACCACACCCTGACGCGGATTCGGACCGAACACGATGCCGTCGACACGGCGCAAGTACGCGTCTCGACCGATGCGAAGATCGGTACGTCCGGCAACCAGAGGCTCGGAACTCGCCAGAACCCGCTCAACCCGATTCTCGGGCGACGGGTGCGTCGACAGCCAGGTGGGAAGACGCCCACCGCCAGATTCGGACATCAGCGAGATCGTCCGAAAGAACGCCGCCAGGCGACGCGGATCGTACCCCGCGCCGACGGCATAGCGAACCCCCAGCTGATCGGACTGTAGCTCCTCGTCGCGGCCGAACTTGAGAAACAGTAGGCCCACGCCCGTCTGCAGGATGCCGCCGAGGGCGCGCACCTCGGACGACAGAATACTGCCCGCTCCCAGCCCGATCTGCGCCAGCGAGGCGCCCGTGTAGCGCTGTGCTCCATGGCGCGCCGTCACATGGCCGATCTCGTGCCCGAGCACCCCCGCGACCTCGGCCTCCGAGTTCATGTAGACAAGGATACCCCGCGTCATATAGATGTAGCCGCCTGGCAGCGCAAAGGCGTTGACGATGGTGTCGTCCACAACGCGAAACGTCCAGGGCAGCTGTGGACGCTCACTTGCGGCAGCCATCGTGTGCCCGGTCTGCTCGATCCAGCCGGCCAGCTCGGGGTCGTCATACAGGCCATATTCGGCTATTACGAGCTCGTCGTTCTCGCGACCGAGCTGAATCTCCTGCTCCTGTGAGAGGAGCATCAGCTCGCGCCTGCCGGTCACCGGATTGACAGCAGGCCAAGGCGGCCAGGAGCGCCACAACCGCGACGCCACCAGTACCCCTCATTGCGAGCCGCCGGTCACCGCCGGATCGGGCTGTGTTTCGCCCCAGATCGCCTCGCACAGCTCGGGGTCAGTCTCCGCCAGCCGTTCCGACGCCAGGGCGGTCAGCTGATGCGGAAAGACGGGCCGTTCCGACACGCTATGAAGATAGTAGTGCGGACCGACCAGAAAGGCCCGGCGCTCCGGGCGAAAGTACACCGTGGCAACGCGAATCTCCGGCATATTGCGTCGCGCGCGGCGGCGCAGATATTCGATCACCTCGTACATGGTTCGTCCGGTATCGAACAAATCGTCGACGATCAACATCTGTTGCCCCGACTCCACCTCGTCGGCGACATGCTTGAGGCCACGAATGTCGAAGCCATTGCCTTGCGAGATCCCTTCCAGCGACTGCGTACGAATCGCGGTGTGATAGAAGTCGTGCCCCTTGCAACGGAATAACTCGTGGATGGCGATGCCAGGTGGGGCGCCGCCGCGCCAAAGCGCGACGAGAAAATCGGGCCGATAGCCGTCGTCCCAGATCTTCTTGGCGAGCCGAAAACAATCGGCCAGATATTCGTCCGGATCTAGACGCATGGATGCCCCAGCGTCGGTCATCGTCACATCGCCGAGGGCGGCGGCGGCAGCCTGGGTGGACGAAGCTTGTGGGCATTGGCCAGACGGCGAGATTCGACGCGCTGGCGTAGCTCCTGATCCTCGAGCCCACCGAGCACGTACTCTTCTAGCTGCTCATAGCTGAACCCGAGCTCTTTCTCGTCGGTCTGGCCGCGCCAAATTCCCGCCGAGGGCGGCTTGTCGATAATCTCGCGGGGAACCTGCAGGTGTTCGGCCAGCGTCACCACTTCGCTTTTCACCAGGTGTCCCAAGGGCAGCAAATCAACCCCCCCGTCACCGTACTTGGTGAAATAGCCAAGGGACATCTCCGAGCGATTTCCCGTCCCGGCCACCAGATAGCGGAACTTGTTGGCATGATAGTAGAGAGCCGTCATCCACAGTCGGGCCTTGAGGTTCGCGAGGGGCAAATCGGGCGGCTCATCAGGTTCGGGGTCGGCGCCCAGCAAACGAGCAAAACCCTCGTAGACGGAGTCCAACTCCATTAGCTTGGAGTTGAGTCGGAATTCATCGACCACCCGCCGCGCGTGGTCGATATCTCGAGGGTCGGAGTGGACCGGCAGGATCAACGCCAGGTGCGTCTCCGGAAACGCCCGCCGCGCCAGCTGTGCCAGCACGGCCGAGTCGACGCCTCCGGAAAGACCGAAGACGATGCCGCGTGCGCCGGCGGACTCGGTTTCCGCCCGCAACCAGACGGCCAACTGACCCGCGAGTTGCTCAGCATCCATACCCGAATGCTAGCAGGCCGAGGTGGATCAGCTGACGATGGTATCGATGGCTGCCTGATCTACGGTCACCGAGTAACTCTCGCGTAGCGATTGGAGGTAGGCCTCGAAGAGCCGGTTGCGGCGTAGCACGGCCTCCTGCTCGCGCAGCGGCTCCTTCTGCTCGGCAAACAACGCCCAGTCAGGCTGAACGTGCTCCACCACTCGAAACACGACGAATCGATCATCGAGCTTCACCGGGCCACCGGTCTCGCCCGCTGCGAGTTGGAAAGCCGCCTGCAGAAGAGCTGGCGCGCTACCCAGCACCGGGACGATCTCCTCACGTGCGACAAGCTCGCTGGATTCGACCGCAGCGCCCGCCTCCGGCGCGATGGCCGCAAGATCTTCGCCGGCCGCCAGCCGCCCAGCGTATTCGCGGGCGCGCTCAGCGGCGCGTTCGTCGGCGCGGCGCTCGACCACGTCGGAGCGAACCTCGTTGACCACAATGTCGTACTCGGGCACATGGGGAGCCGCGATGTCGTCGACCCGGAACACGAGATAGCCCCGGCGCACCCGGACGGGCTCGGCGACTCGACCAGCGCCGAGAGTGAATATCCGGCTGGTGAGGTCGATGGTGATGAACTCGCCGAACCCAGTCTCCTGCGCGAAGAGCGGGCTGACCTCGATCGTCAGGCCGTACCGCTCGGCCACATTCTCTAGCGCATCGCCGCGCAACACGTCACGACGTATCTGCTCCGACGTAGTCTCGGCCTGCGCCTCGGCTTGGTCCCAGGCGAGCCGCTGCTCGAGCTGGCCACGCACCTCTTCGAAGAGCTGCGCGTGCTCGTCGCGACGCTCGTCGACGCGCACAATGTGGAAACCGAACGCGGTCTCGACGATCTCCGATGTCTCGCCAGGCTGCAGCACGAACGCCGCTTCGTCGAAACCCTCGACCTGCCGGCCGCGCGTAACCCAGCCGAGATCGCCACCCGTCGCGGACGTAGGATCATCAGAGACTTCTTCGGCTAGGTCGCTGAAGTCAGCGCCCGCGTTCAGGCGTTGCAGTACTTCCTCGGCACGGCCTCGAATGCCGACCTTTTCCTCGTCGCTGGCCGTAGGAGGCACGCGCAGCATGATCTGCCGCGCCTTCACCTGTTCCTCGACGGTGAACTCGTCAAGGCTGGCCTGGTACTCGGCCAAGAGCGCATCGGCCGAGATCTCGACACTGTTGCGCAATCCTTCGGTGTCGACGAGGGCGTAGGAAACCCGCCGCTGCTCCGGAAGTCGATAGGCGTCGGGGTCGGCATCGTAGGCGGCGCGAATGTCTGCGTCGGTAACCTCTCCGTCGACCTCGAGACGATACGCGGTGGGGCGAATCTGCACGAAATCGAAGCGTACCTTTTCGCTTTGGCGTTGGTACGCGTCTTCGACCTCACGATCGCTCACCGCAATGCTCTCGGTGATCAGCCCGGTGACGCGCTCAACGAGGAGGTCGTCCACGATCGACTCCTCGAAGGAGACGACGTCCAGCCCGTTGCGTAGCAGGATCGTGCGGTACTCCTCATCGCCGATCCAACGTCCGTCCTCGCGACGAAACGCCGGGTACTGCATCATCCGGTCCTTGAGCTCCTGGCGAGCGATCGCGAATCCCTGATCTTCGGCCGACGCCACGATCAGCCGTCGTCGGATGAGCTGCTCCAAGACGACACTCTGGAGCTGCATTTGCTGGATGAAGTTGTCTGGCAGCTCGCCCTGGTTCAGACCGCGGTAGTATTGCATTTGCTCGTTCATGGCGCTCTGAAACTCCGCCGCCTCGATCGGCTCGCCGTTGACTCGTGCGACAACATTCGCCGCGCCGCCGGTGAACAAGGCGGGCAGATACAAGGCGATGAAAGCCACGATGACGAGCCAAAGCGTCCACGACAGGCGCCGCACGTTCCGGCGCAGGGTATGCAGCACGATTACTTACTCCGAGCGAAGTCGCCGCGGCTCAGGGCCGCGGACAGCAGGCGCCAGCGACAGGCGACGGTGGATGATTCTCTAATCTGTTCGTCGTTGACGGGGAGACAATATGGTACCTGTCTGCGGCTCGCCCCGACAAGGTTGGGCCCCGTGGTACCATGCTTGTGTGCTGCGCTCCGGCAAGTGGCGACGGCTTGCCGCTGGCCTCGGCCTCCTCCGTGGCGCGTTTGGGTCATTTCGAATTCACCTCCCGTCTGTCCTGCCGCGCGCCGTCGCGACAACGGCTTCCACTGTCGCGGCCCAGCCATCGGCATTGTAGGTGCATGTTCTTCTCAGCCTTCTCCAACGACATCGCCATCGATCTCGGCACGTCGAACACTCTCGTGTTCATGCGCAACAAAGGGGTCGTGGTGCGCGAGCCGTCGATCGTCGCCATCAACAAGAACACGAACAAAGTCGAGGCGGTCGGGAAAGAGGCCAAGGAGATGCTCGGGCGAACGCCGGGCCACATTGTCGCCGTACGTCCGCTGAAGGACGGCGTGATCGCGGACTTCGAAGTCACCGAACAGATGCTCTCCTACTTCATCCGTCGCGTGCACAATCGGCGCTTCCTGGTGCGACCGCGGATCCTCATTGGCGTCCCAAGCGGCATTACCAAAGTTGAGGAGAGGGCGGTGCGCGACACCGCCTACCGCGCCAAGGCGTCTGAGGTCTATCTGATCGAAGAGGCGATGTCCGCGGCGATTGGCGCGGGGCTACCTATCACCGAGCCATCCGGCAATCTCATCGTCGACATCGGCGGCGGAACCACTGACGTCGCCGTAATCTCGATGGCCGGGATCGTGTACTCGCGCTCCGTGCGTATCGGCGGAAACGAGCTCGACGAAGCGATCATCAACTACGTCAAGCGCAACTACAACTTGCTGATTGGCGAACGGACAGCGGAATCGATCAAGATGGAGATCGGCTCCGCCTACCCGTTGGACGAAGAGATGACAATGGAGATCAAGGGGCGCGACCTGGTCGAGGGCATCCCGAAGACGATCACCATCACGGATCGCGAGATCCGCGAAGCGCTGAGCGAGCCGGTCGGCACGATCGTCGAGGCGGTGCGCATGGCGCTCGAGCGAACACCACCGGAGCTATCGGCCGACTTCGTCGATCGTGGCCTGGTGCTGACCGGCGGCGGCGCGTTGATTCGCAATATGGACGTGCGGCTTCGTGAGGAGACCGGCGTCCCGGTTACGATTACCGAGGATCCGTTGTCGACAGTCGTGCTCGGTGTCGGGCGCATGCTCTATGACATGGACCTGTTACGACGGGTCTGTCTGCCCTAGCTCTGTCAGCTACCCATCGTATTTTAATGCGGCGAGCGCACTCGGAACGACACCAAGGAGCGGCGAAGAAACGATGACGCGAACTGCGCGCAGCGCGGCGCTCGTTTTCGGCCTGTTGGCCTTCTTCTTTTTCCTGATGTCGTATCAGATCAACCGCACGCGCACGCTGGCGACGGCGCGAAGCGCCGTGACCGGTGTGGTATCGCCGTTCCAACGAATCGCGAGCTCCGCCGTCGGTGGGGTGCGCTCCGCCTGGAGCCGATACGTCGCACTCCTCGGTTCCGCAGACGAGTTCGACCGTCTGCGCCAGGAGAACGCGCAGCTACAGCGCCAGCTGGCATCTGCGGCGGCGGCGCGGCACGAGAACAAGCGCCTGCGAGCAATGCTGCGCGTCACCAAGAGCGTGCCAGGGTCTTGGACTGCTGCCAGGGTCGTGGGTCGAGACCTCGCGCATCGCTATCAGTCGCTTCAGCTCAATCGCGGCTCGGCGGACGGCATCGGCGTGGACGACGCCGTGATCTCGCCCAACGGGGCCCTTGTCGGGCGCGTGATCCAAGTCTCGCGATGGACATGCGCTGTGCAGCTGTTTACCGATGCCCTGAGCGGCGTCGGGGCTCGGCTCAGCGAGTCCCGTGCGAGCGGCCTGCTGGCCGGTGCAGACGGTCCGTTACTCGAACTGCGCTTCATCCAAACGCTCGACGACGTGACCGTTGGAGAGCTCGTGGAAACCTCGGGCGAGGATGGTATCTACCCGGCCGGGATCCCGGTCGGAGACGTGACCCGTGCCGGTGTAGGCCCGACGTTGCCGGGAACGCCTGCGGTACCTCTTTGGCGCGACGAGACGGCGCTGTTCATGCAGATCGAGGTTCAGCCACGCGTCGATATGATGCGCCTCGAGGATGTGTTGGTGCTGCGCCACGACCCCGACTCCTGATCCCGGCGTAACCGATGAAATCAGTTTTCCGCATCATCGTCCTAATGCTCGTGGTTGGCGCGGTCCAGACAACCTTGACGCAAATGGTGCCGCCTCTGGGCCTGGTCGACGGGCTGATGGTGGCAACCGGACTGCTAGCGTTGCGGCAAACTTTCGCCGCTTCCGTGCTCATCGGCGCGCTGGCGGGGTTCGTCCAGGACAGCCTGTCCGGTGGCATCGTCGGACTCCACGCTTTTGCGAAGACCGTCGTGGCGGCTCTGATCACCTCGCTGGGGAACGTCATCGTGGTTCGCGGGCAACTCGCCGAGGCGATCGTCATCGGAGCCGCTGCGATGATCGAGAGCATGATCGTCATGAGTCTACTCGGCTTCTTCGCCTGGCCGGGCGTGGAGACCTTTGGAACGGTTGCTGCGCGCGGTGGCGCTACAGCAATGGTCTGTGGCGTGATCACCGTGGGCAGCCCGCGCTTCGTAGTAGGCTGGCACAGTAGACGAAGGCGATCTCGTTTGTCGCCGAGACGAAGATGACCGACCGAGCGCCAATGCAACAAACCGCTGATCGGAAGACTCGCTCATGACGGGCCCCTGGCGTCCCAACGACGATGGTAGCGCCGACCAGAAACCGCCTCTGGGGCGGTCCGTCCGCCGGGCTCCGTTACTTGGCCCGCGAGCGCTGGAAACCGCGGCCGATCGTCGGCGCATCACCGACCGCGTGCGCGTGCTCGAGGGATTCGCCGTCGTGCTGGTGCTGGCGCTGCTGCTTGGCTTCTGGCAAACGCAGGTTATCCATGGTGCGGAGTACGCCAGTCTCGCTGAGGACAACGTCTGGAAGCGCTCGCGCGTGCGCCCGAGTCGCGGGCTCATCCTCGATCGGAACGGCGAGATCCTTGCGACCAATCGACCGTCGTACGAGGTTGCCCTCATTCGCGAGTTAGTCATCGACGAGGAGGACACCCTCCGTTGGCTGAGCTCGGTGCTGGAGGAGCCGCACGAGGTTCTTCGCCAGCGGCTCGATCGACAACGAAACACAGCTCGATTCAGGCCTGTCGTCGTGGCCTCGGGGGTTTCCAAGGAGCACGTCGTACGTATAGAGGCACGACGGCTGGAACATCCTGGGGTCGCGGTTCAGATTCACGCGCAGCGGTTCTATCCGCACGGCACGGCTGCGGCTCACGTGCTGGGTTACGTGGGCGAGATCTCGCCGCAACAGCTCGAGGCTCGTGGCGAACGGTTCAGCCTGGGCGACATCGTAGGGCAGCTCGGCGTGGAGTCGATCTACAACAGCGACCTCGCCGGACAGGCCGGGAGCCGTCTGGCGGTGGTGAACTCATCGGGGCGCGAGATCCGGCTGGAAAGCGAGGCGGCTCCCCAACCAGGGCAGACTATCATTCTCGCACTCGATATCAAGCTACAACAACGCGTCGAGGAGCTCCTCGGCGACCGCCGTGGCGCGGCCGTGGTCCTCGACACTACGAACGGCGGCGTCCTGGCGCTGGCGAGCTCGCCAGCCTTCGACCCGAACGCGTTCGCCGAACGTTTCTCGGTAGAGGAGTGGGAGTCTCTGCTGCGCGACCCGGCCAAACCGCTACACAACCGCAGCGTTCGAGCCGGTCAGCCTCCAGGCTCGATCTTCAAGCTCGTACTCGCCACTGCGGGGCTCGAGGAAGGCGTCATCTCGCCGAGCACGACCTATTTCTGTCCGGGCGGGAAAACCTTCTATGGCCGCTTCTTCAGTTGCGAAGGAAAACACGGGAACGTCAACGTGGTGCAAGCCGTGGCACGTTCCTGTAATAGCTTCTTCTACGAGCTCGGCGTCAAGCTGGGACGCGAACGTATTGT
Organism: Acidobacteriota bacterium; assembly: GCA_965205505.1. Classification (GTDB taxonomy): domain Bacteria; phylum Acidobacteriota; class UBA890; order UBA890; family WLXD01; genus DASCOT01. Next base: position 19,783 of record CBDBHB010000006.1, on the reverse strand, counting down.
GCGATGGGCGCAGCGGTTCGGCCTCGGCGCAACGTCCGGTATCGACCTTACCGAAGAGCAGGGCGGCATTGTTCCCAGCGACGAATGGCTCGCGACCAACGGCCGCCGCTATTACCCTGGCGAGACGGTTTCGCTGTCGATCGGCCAGGGGCCGTTGGCGGTCAGCCCACTGCAGCTTGCCAATGTTGCCGCTACCATCGCCACCGGTGTCATCCGCCAGCCGCGCCTACTGATGAGCATCGAGGGCGCTAGCAGCGGCGGGACGCGCTCGTACTTGGGCGACCAGCAACCGGCGCCGCTCAGCAGAGCCACCCGCGAGCTGGTGACGCGAGGTATGGCGGGGTCGGTGGCCTACGGGTCGTCGTGGCGAGCACGGCTGCCCACAATCGCCGTCGGTGGCAAGACTGGTACGGCGCAAGTGGCGTCCTCGGCCCGAGTGGCAGCGAACGATGAGGATCGCCCCGAGCACCTGCGCAACCACGCCTGGTTCGTTGCCGTGGCGCCCATCGACGACCCCGAGGTGGCGGTGGCCATATATCTGGAACATGGCGGATCCGGCGGCAGGGCTGCGGCACCCATTGGCGGCGAGATCCTGGCCAGCTACTTCGGAAAGCCAGTGGAAAAGGATGAATACCGGCGGCTGCCGATCGACGAACCGGGGAATGAGACGGAGACAACGACCGGCGTCGATCCCGAGGGCGAACGATGACCCTGTTCGATCGCCGTCTGGTGCGCTGGTTTGATACCGGTACGCTGCTGATCCTAGCCGCACTCCTGGGCATTGGGATGTTGCTGGTTGCCTCCGCCTCGGCCGGACAGGAACTCGATCTGGAAAGGCGCCAGGGCATCTGGGTGGCGGTCGGCCTGCTACTGACCATTGGGCTGGGGTTCCTCAACTACCGCCACTTCACCGACAACGCCTACGTGCTCTGGGGAATATGTGTCGCGATGCTGGGTCTGGTGCTCGTGCTAGGGCCGCAGATCTCCGGCGCGAGGTCGTGGCTTCGCGTCGGGAGCGTCGGTATCCAGCCGTCAGAGCTCGCCAAGGTAGCGATCATCTTGGCATTGGCGCGGCTGTTCGCTGACCGTGAGCCACGTCCCTTCGGGCCCCGCGGCCTCGTCATGCCGATGGTGATCGTGGCCGTTCCTTTCGGGCTGACGGCGCTGCAACCAGACCAGGGTACAGCGATTACCTATCTGCCTATCCTCGCCGCAGCAGCCTGGGCGGCCGGGCTGCATCTTCGGACGATCGGCATTGTCACTGGGACCACGCTGGTGACGGCGCCGCTATGGTACTTGAGCTTGCACCCATATCAGCAGACCCGGCTCACGAGCTTCTTGGCGCCTGAGGCCGACCCCCTGGGCGCAGGCTATCAACTGGTGCAGAGCAAGATCGCTGTGGGCTCTGGAGGGCTCATGGGCAAGGGCTTGTTCTCAGGTACCCAGAGTCAGCTGAACTTTCTGCCCGAGCAGGAGAACGATTTCATCGTCGCTCTGCTTGGCGAGGAGATCGGCTTCTTCGGCGTGGCCGCCGTGCTGCTGCTCTACTTGGCGCTGATCCTACGGCTGTTGCGCGGCGCGCACGTGGCCCGGGATCGCGCCGGAGCCTACATTTGCGTCGGCGTGGCAGGGCTACTGACGTTCCACCTGGCCGTCAACGCTGGTATGGTCATCGGCTATCTGCCGATCACCGGAATCCCCCTCCCACTGCTGTCGTACGGTGGTTCGTCAGCACTGGCAACGTGCATCGCGATCGGACTGGTGATCTCGGTGCGCAGTCGGCGCTTCGTCGTCTAGACCAGGCCGGGACGGATCCGGCCCAGGACTGCGCGTCCGCATGAAACGAGGCTCTGGGCTGATTCGTGACTCGGGTCCAATTCCGGTAGGATACAGAGTGTCCTGCAGTTCGGGACACACACGACCCCCCCGTCGGTTCCGGGGAATCGATCAAATGTGGTGCAGTCCGGCCGTTCTCGCCGGGCGCAGCTGCGGCCTGTATTGGGTCGACGATTCTCCCGGTAGGTAAATGCGGTTGACCGAGCGGCGATTCCATCGCCGCCAACCCGCACGGGACGCAAGGTTTTTTTGGAAAGTTCGGTATCACGACATTCCGGCGCCGCTGTCCACGGCGGCGTCGTCAGGAAACCGCCGATGGGCGCCCAACTAACAGCACGTCAAGCGGAGATCCGGTGGAGCGGGCCTGGCTCGATCCACACGACTGCTCCGCGTGCGCCCATTCCGCCGCAGCGTCCGTACGACCATTGGTCGGCTCCTCCGAGCCCGGGCGCGCGCAGGGGAGTACTACATGGCACGCAAAGAGATCATCGCCAATTGCGGGGACAGCGAGACCCGCGTGGCGATACTCGAAGACGGACAGCTTCAGGAAGTATTCATCGAGCGGGAGAGCACCCGCGGAACCGCCGGCAACATCTATAAGGGGCGCGTAAACCGGGTCCTTCCCGGTATGCAGTCGGCCTTCGTCAACATAGGGCTGACGCGCGACGGCTTCCTGTACGTTTCCGATGTTCTACCGGATATCGATGCCTATACTTCGTGGCTCGATGACGACGAAGGCAACGGCGACGGTACCCCCAAGCCGCAACGCCGCCAGAGCCGGCGGTCGCGCGAATCGCAAAAGATCGACAAGCTGCTGAGCCGCGGCGACGAGATCCTGGTACAGATCTCCAAGGCACCGCTGGGCACGAAGGGTGCGCGCATCACCACCAACGTTTCATTGCCCGGCCGTTATCTCGTGTACATGCCATCGGTCGATCATGTCGGGGTGTCGCGCAAGATCGAGAACCGTGCGGAGCGCCACCGATTGAAGCGCATCACCCAGAAGGCACGTCAGAAGGGGATGGGCGGCTTTATCGTTCGTACCGCAGGGGTCGGACGTAGCCAGCAGGAGTTCGCCGATGACATGCGGTTTCTGCACGAGCTCTGGGAAGAGCTCAAGCGTCGCAGCGAGCAGGCGGAGGCGCCAGCTGTCATACACCGCGATCTGTCGGTGCTACTGAGGCTGCTGCGCGACCTGTTCACCAAGGATTACAGCCGCGTTGTGATTGACGACCAGACCGAGTACGAGCGTGCCAAGCGCTTCCTCGAGGCGATCAACCCAGACGTGGCGGATCGTATTCAGCACCATCGCTCGGACCGTCCGATCTTCGACCAGTTCGAAATCGAGCCGCAGATCCACAAAGCGCTCGAGTCGAAGGTATGGCTCAAGTCGGGCGCCTATCTGGTCATCAACCAGACAGAGGCGCTGGTAGCGATCGACATCAACACCGGTAAGTACGTCGGCAAGCGACGCCTGGAAGATACCGTGCTGCAAACCAATCTCGAGGCGGTGCGCGAGATCGTTCGCCAGATCCGCCTGCGGGACCTGGGCGGCATTATCGTCATCGACTTCATCGACATGGAGGAGACGGCGAACCGACGCAAGGTGGTCGAAGTGCTCCAGGAGGAGCTCGAGAAGGACCGCGCCAAGACGCAGCTGTTGCAGATTTCCGAGTTCGGCCTCGTCGAGCTCACCCGCCAGCGCGTCAAACAAAGCCTCGAGAATACCCTCACGCAGGAGTGTCCCTATTGCCACTCGAGCGGCCGGGTGAAATCCGTCGACACCGTCTGTCTGGAGATACTGCGCGAGGTGAACCGCCTGCGGAAACAGCTACGTGGGCGCGATGTGGTGGTGCGAGCCAACCCGGTAATCAACCGCGCCCTGCACGGTGACCACCGCTCGGTATTACAGGGCATTCGCGAGATCGTGCAGGCGCCGGTGAATGTGGTGTCCGACCAGATGCTGCACCAGGAGCAGTTCGAGGTCGCCAACCTCTGACCGACACAGCTCGCTTGCCGAAGGCGATCCACTACGTGTGCGAGCGTACCGAGCAGGCTCTACGGGCACGTCGCAGGGCCGGAGTTACCTGTTACGATTCGCGTCTCGACGTGCTGTACCCCGTGGAGGAACTCCCGATGACACGGACCCGCTGTCGCCTCGCTGCCACCAGCGCGGGCATCGCGCTGCTCCTCGGGACTGTGCCCCGCCACGTTGTGGGCGCAGGATTCGCCGACGCAACCTACCAATCAAACGCGGACCATGGTCGCTGGCGCAAACTACTCTGCCGGGGCCTTGAAGAAGCTCGTCTTCGGCAACGCGTATCGCGACATCTGGACTCTCTCGATCCAGGTCGAGCTGCTCGACCTAGCCCGGGAGGCCGGCGGCATCGAGCCCCTACGACGGGTCGGCGGATTGCAAACCGCCGGGTTGGCTCTGCGCGGAGCCGACGGACGCAGCTACACGTTCCGAGGCGTCGCCAAGGACCCTACGCTGATCCTGCCCGAGGAGCTCCAGGGCACGCCGATCGCCGATATCGCTCAGGACCAGATCTCGGCAAGTTTCCCCGCAGGCTCGCTAGTCGCCGCGCCGTTGGCGCGCGCCGCCGGCGTGATGCAGTCGTTGCCGCGGCTCGTCGTCATGCCCGATGATGCGCGCTTGGGCGAGTTTCGGGAAGAGTTTGCCGGCATGCTCGGCACGATCGAGGAGTTTCCAACCGCGGCCGACGACGGCGGCACGTTCGGTGCCACCGAGATCATCGGCGGACGCGAGCTCTTCGACCACATCACCCGCAGCTCGAGCGTGGTCATCAACCCCGAGGCGTTCCTGCGGGCACGCCTGGTGGACCTGCTAATGGGCGACTGGGACCGCCACGTCGAGCAATGGCGCTGGGCACGCATACCCGGGACGGCGGGGCTGCAGCCGATCGCCGAAGACCGCGACCAGGCATTCTCACGCTACGAAGGCATCGCCCTATCCATCGCGCGTGATCGCGAGCCCAAATTCGACTCGTTCCGGCGCGACTACCAGGGGCTCGAAGGGCTCACGTGGAACGCGCGATCGCTGGATCGGCGACTGTTATCGGGCCTCGATCGGTCGAGCTGGGAACAAGCAGCGCGCGACGTCCAGACGCGGCTCACGGATGCCGTCATCGAGACCGCAGCACGTCACATGCCGGCGGAGTACTACGAGCTGCATGGCACGGAGCTCACGGCCAAGCTCCGCGCGCGCCGTGACGCTTTGCTCGACGAAGCGAGGTGCTTTTATCTGGTTCTGTCCGAGCTGGTCAACATCTACACGACCAACAGCGCCGAGGTGATCACCATCGAGCGCCACCAGGGCGGCTCCGTGTCGGTTGCCGTGGCGCCGGGAAGCGGCACGTGTGATGCACCTACGACAACCGGTGAACCGTTCTTCACCCGGCGCTTCGAGCCGGGGGAGACCGAGCAACTTCGCGTGTACACCGGCGGCGGCGACGATCGCGTCGCAGTGTCGGGTCCACCGAGCAAGGCGATCTCCATCGTGATCGTGGGCGGGACGGGAAACAACAGACTGTGTGACTCTGCCGCTGACCGGCAAGTCAGCTTCGACAGCTCCACCGAGGGCCGTTCAGGTCGAGGCGTCACGATCTCCGATGGACTGCGCATTGCACCGTCGGAGCCGATCGAGGCGACCGGTACGCCTGAAGAGGGCCAGGGCGCTGCTGCCGATGCGCGCCGTGATTGGGGCAGCACCAGCTACCGGACTCCGTGGTTCGGCTACGGGCCGGATTTGGGGGCCTTCATCGGCTCGGGCATCGCCATCGAGAGCTTCGGCTTCCGCAAGCGCCCGTACGGATCGCGCCACCAGATTCGTCTCGGATTCAGCACCGGCGCGCTGCGCCCGCGGCTCGACTACAGTGCCGAGTTTAGATCCGAGAACCGCAGCCACTACTGGAGCGTGCGCGCTCTGATCTCCGGAATCGAGACACTCAACTTCTACGGCTTTGGCAACGAATCGCCGAACGTGGATACCAGCGCGCTGCGGCGCGTGCAGCAGGCCGCCGCAATGGTCGAGTCGCGTTTGGTCTTGCGCCTGGGCGACAACGCGTCGGTGTCGACCGGGCCGGTGGCTCGGTACACGACCACCGATCTGAACGATGATCGCGTGATCTCGCGCCAACGGCCCTACGGCGTCGAGAACATCGCTCAAGTGGGCTGGGTGGGCGGGTTCAGCATCAACACCCGGCGCTATCCCGGAACCCGCACCGTCGATGCGACCGACGACACCCTGCGTTGGGGGCCGGCTCCGGTAGGCGCAGGCTACACACTCGATGTCGATGCCACGTACTATCCGCGCCTCGGAGCTCTTGTCGACGAGTACACAGTGGTTCGCGGCGCCGCGACGGCGTCGTTCTGGCCACCGAGCCAGGGGCTCGGCATCGGCTTCCGCGTCGGCGGGCAACAGAACTTCGGCGCCTTTCCCTACTACGACGCGGCGTTCATCGGCGGCAGCACGGTGCGTGGTCTCCGCGCCAACCGCTTCGCCGGCGAGTCTTCCGCCTACGGCAATGTCGAGCTGCTGGCGCGCGTCGGTCGCTTTTCGATCGTATTGCCCGGACGCTGGGGCGTCTTCGTACGTGCCGACAGCGGCCGCGTCTGGCTCGACGGCGAGGACTCCGACACCTGGCACACCGGATACGGTGGCGGGCTCTGGTGGGCACCCTGGAATCTCACCAACGCGATACGGATCTACGTCGCCAAGAGCGACGAGCAAACAGCCGTCTACCTGTTGTTGGGGTTCGGCTTCTAGCTAGATGAGATGAGAAGGCCAACCTCCTGAACGCAGTAGCCTGACGGCTCTGCAAACGTTTCTTCAAACGTAACGGGCTCGAAGCCCAAGGAGGTTGGCCGATGAGGAGTGTAACGATTGGACTGGACGTAAGCGACCGGTACAGCCGTATGTGCGTGCTCGACAGTAAGGGCAGGGTGATGGAGGAAGGGCGGGTGAGGACGAGCCCGGAGGGGCTGGCGAGGCGGTTCGGGTGCGAGGAGCCCGCTCGAGTAGTGCTGGAGGTTGGAACGCACTCGCCGTGGATGAGTGAGCAGTTGAAGCAACTGGGTCATGAGGTGCTGGTGGCTAACCCGAGGCGGCTGAAGCTGATCTATGGCGAGCACGACAAGACCGACCGGTTGGATGCCGAGCACCTGGCACGAGTGGGCAGAATGGACCCAAAGCTGCTTAAGACGGTGCAGCATCGAGGCAGACAAGCGCGAGCGGATCTAGCCGTGATTCGGAGCCGAGATGCTCTGGTAAAGAGCCGCACGCAGTTGGTGAGCCATGTGCGTGGTGCGGTCAAGTCGGCCGGTTGTCGTATTCCCAGGTGCTCGACGCCGGCGTTCGCGCGCACCGCGCCAGAGCACATACCGGAGCGGCTCAAGGGAGCGCTCGAGCCGGTGCTTGAAACGATCGCCATGCTGACGGGCAACATCCAGCAATACGAGCGTCAGATCGCGCAGCTGTGCCAGGGGCGATACCCGGAGACACAGCAGCTCCAGCAAGTGGCCGGGGTCGGAGCTCTGACCGCACTGGCGTATGTGCTGACGCTCGAGGAGCCGGAGCGGTTCAATACCTCCAGAGCCGTGGGCCCGTACCTGGGACTGAGACCGAAGAAACGGCAGTCGGGGGACAAGGACCCTGCGCTACGAATAACCAAGGCGGGCGACAAAATGCTCCGACGCCTGTTGGTGGGCTCGGCGCATTACATCCTGGGCCCCTTCGGGCCCGATACTGAGCTCAGACGCTGGGGGCTCAAGCTGGCCGGACGCGGTGGTCCTCATGGCAACAAAAAGGCAGCAGTTGCTGTCGCCCGTAAGCTCGCCGTTGTGCTGCACCGACTGTGGCTGAGTGGAGACGAGTACGAACCGTTGCGCGCACCTGTAGAGGTTTCAGCAGCATGAACTAACCCGCAACCAGGAGGTCGGTAGGGCGACGCGACCCAACGGTTATCGATCTGACCGCCCGGTCCGGGCGACTGCGAAGGTCACTACGAGCTTCGAGCTCGGCAGCTAGATTGCAGCGCCTCGAATCGGGACGGACCCCAGAATGCACCGGACGACCTGAATCCTCGTCCACCAGAGTGCGAATAGGAGCATGGCGTGCAGATCGATTCTTCGCTGGCCACCACATTGCCCTTGACCGAACTAGGCCTTCTCATAGAAGTGGCCTAACGCCTGGCGCAGCGCGGTGTCGATTCGCTCGTCGTCGCCTGCGAGCAACGTGCGCACGTCGAGGACGAGGCGATCGGCGACCACGCGGCCTACCAGGGCGGGCTCGGTGCCCAGCAAGCGGCGCACCAACTGGTCGGGGGTTAGCGGCGTAGCAACGGCAATTCCCCACGATGGCAGCGTGGCGTCCGGGGCTGCTCCGCCGCCGACGCGCGATTCGAGCTGCAATACCTCGGTGTTGACGCCGTCGATCGCGTCGACCAGCGCCGCCAGGGACTCGGCGCGCGCCTGTAACCGTGAGGGTTCCTGGCGAAGCATCGCCAAGGTCGGTATGGCGTCGGATCGGCCCGCCAAGTAGTCGATCAGCGTTGCCTCAAGGGCCAGGAATGTCACCTTGTCGAGTCGTAGCGCCCGATACAATGGGTTCGCGCGGGCACGCTCGACAGCTTCAGGCCGACCGGCAATGAGGCCCGCTTGCGGACCACCGAGCAGCTTGTCGCCTGAGAAAGTCACCAGATCGACGCCGGTGGCGAGGCGCTGACCGACGGTCGGATCGCCGACGCCGACCACCCCGAGGTCGACGAGGTTGCCGCTCCCGAGATCCTCCACCACCGGCACGCCAGTCTCGCGTCCCAAAGCGACCAACTGCTCGAGCGGCACGCTCTCGGTAAAGCCTACGACACGATAGTTACTCGGATGCACAGCCAACAGCAGCCCGGTCTCGGAGCCAATTGCCTGGCGGAAATCCTCGATACGCGTACGGTTCGTGGTGCCCACTTCGCGCAGACGGCAAAAACCCTTCTCCATTACCTCCGGGATGCGAAACGAGCCGCCGATCTCGACCAACTGGCCACGCGATACCACCACCTCGCGCCCCTGAGCGAAGGTGTTGAGGACGAGCAGTACGGCGGCGGCGTTGTTGTTCACCACCGCCACGTCTACACCAGGCAGCAAGCGCTCGAGCAAGCTGGCCACGGGGCGATCGCGCCCGCCGCGCGAACCGCCCGACAGGTCGTACTCGAGGTTCAGGTAGGCGGTTGCCAGGTCTGCGACGCGGGCGGCGGCAGCTGCGCTCCAGGGCGATCGACCCAGGTTGGTGTGCACGACGACGCCGGTACCATTCACCACCCGCCGCAAGCGCGTTCGCAGCATTGCTGCGCCCGTTTGCATCACGTCGTCGGCGACCGAGCCGAGCAGCACACCGAGCTCACCGCCGTCGAGGTCGCCGGCCAAGATCTCGTTTCTCAGGCGATCGAGCAACGCGGCCGCGACCTGGCGGGCGAATCCCCGGCTCCAACCCTCTGCGGCAATACGACGTCGTACCTCCTCGTCCTCCAGAACCGCGTTCATGCTCGGCAGACGACGAAGCAGCGCTTCAATTGGGCTCATTGGATCCGTTCGAACTACGCTTGGAGCTCGCAGGCCCGGCACCGTGCCGGGGAAACTCAAGTTCAGCTCGCTGCAGTCCATCTACAAATCTGCCCGTGGGCTGGTAGCATCGTAGCGTGCAGCGTCGGCACGATGGGATTGAATCCCGGCTCAGGGTGACGAATGTCGGAGGAAATCAGAAAACTGCTCCTCGAAAGCCTCGATGAAGAGAGCCTGCGGCTGCTCTTCCCGGATCGCTTCAGCGAGCCTACCCGAATCAGCCTCATGTACGCGCCGCTGCAAGGCGAGGAGGCGGAGCGCGAGCGCGAGTTGACCGCGCAAGCAGCCGAGTTCGAAGTCACTACCGACGTGCGCGACGTGGACGATGAGCCTCGTCACCGGGCCACCTTCACTCTCGATCAGATCGAGCCGTTGTTTCAGCTCTTTCAGCTCATCGGCGAGGACCCTTCAAGAGAGACCGACGCGCAGTTCAACGGGCGCCGACTGCCGATGACGATGGAGCTCTGGCTACCGCTTCTATGGGCAATGCGCTTCTAGCAGGGTGCTGAGCAGTGGTGCAACTCCCGTTCCTCGCGGCCCGCGGCCGGCGCGACCGGTATCACACCACCGCAGTTTGACAGCCCACCGGGCAACGGATAGAAATGACCTTGCCCGCGCATCGGCGGGCGCAGCGACACAACCCCGGATCAGGGCTGTATGGTCGTCTACCTTCCGATAGCGATTTTTCTGGCGGTCGCGATCGTCTTCGCGGTGCTCCCGCTCATCGTGGGTCGCTTCGTGCGGCCGACTCCGCCCGCAAGCGAGGGGAAGCTGGCTCCCTACGAATGCGGCGTCGAGCCCATCCGTGACGCTCACAAACGCTTCCCGATCCGCTTCTACATCGTGGCGATGCTTTTCCTCGTCTTCGACGTCGAAACCGTGTTCATGTTCCCGTGGGCCATACGATATCGGGCCTTGGCGTTGTTCGGGTTCATCGAAATGCTCATCTTCTTGGCGATCTTGATCCTGGGCTACGTTTACGCCTGGAAACGCGGGGCACTCGAATGGGTCTAGTCGAGCATAAGCTCCCGGACAACGTCCTGACCACGACCGTCGATAGCATCATCAACTGGGGTCGCAAGTCGGCGATCTGGCCGCTTACCTTCGGCCTCGCGTGCTGCGCCATCGAAATGATCGTCACGACTTGCTCGCGTTTCGACATGGCACGTTTCGGCGCGGAGGTATTCCGCGCCACACCGCGCCAAGCCGATCTCATGATCGTCGCCGGCACGGTGACATTGAAGATGGCTCCTGTCATCAAGCGACTCTACGATCAGATGCCAGACCCGAAATGGGTGATGTCGATGGGATCGTGTGCTACTTGCGGCGGGCCCTATCCGACCTACAGCGTGCTCCAGGGGGTCGATCGAATTGTTCCGGTCGATGTGTACGTGCCCGGTTGCCCGCCGCGTCCGGAAGCCCTGCTCTACGGCCTATTGCGGCTGCAGGACAAGATCGACGAAATGAAGGTGGTGCGGAAGTAGACCGCAACCAGCCGACCCGAGACCTGACTCGATGGCAGACGAACCGCTCGACACCGACGACGCCGACAAGACTGATGAGCCGCAGGCTCAGCCGGTCGAAGGCGAGTCCACTGAGGCTCAGTCAGCGGGGTCGGAAAAGGCGGTCGAGGCAGTCGAGCCACAGCCTGCGTCGGCAGAGGCAGACACGGCAGAGCCGGAACCCGAGCCCGAGCCCGAGCCACATCCGGTGGTGGCAGCGCTCACGGCTCGCTTCGGCGAAAAGATCACCGACGAGGGCGCCGACAAGCTCGGGACGCCGATCGCGCGCGTCGACGCCGGCGACCTCACCGAGGTATTGAACTGGCTGCGCGACGACGAGGCGATGGACTTCAACTACCTGTCGAGCGTCACGGCGATCGACTGGACCGATCGCGTTCCCCGCTTCGACGTGGTGTTCCATGTCTACTCCCTACCGAAGAATCACCGGCTGACCGTGAAGACCGGCTGCGCGGACGGCGAGGGGGTGCCTAGCGCGGTCGACGTGTGGCCGGCGGCCAATTGGTTGGAGCGCGAGACATACGACCTTTACGGCATCGAGTTTCTCGGCCACCCGGACCTACGCCGCATCTTCATGCCAGAGGACTGGGAGGGCTTCCCTCTACGCAAGGATTATCCCCTCGAAGGACCCAACCTCGAACTGCTGACCCGTCAGCAAGCGGCGTTTCGTGGGGGTCGCTTCGACCGCATCCGGGGCGAGTACGAGATCAACGAGCAGGAGCGCGAGATGGCTGGTCCCGGCGTTGTCGGGGCCCTGTGGACACCGCAGCCCGACGAGCCCCCCGACCCCGAGCCTGACGCAGCGCCAGGCGACGAACCCGGGTCACACTGAGCCATGCTGGAAACGAAGGAGTTCGAGCTCAACATGGGTCCCCAGCACCCGTCTACGCACGGCGTGTTGCGACTGGTGCTGTATCTCGATGGGGAGACCATCGTCGACATCGAGACCGTCATGGGGTACCTGCATCGCGGTACCGAGAAGCTCTGCGAGACACGCAACTACTACCAGAACGTGCCGTTCACCGACCGCACCGACTACCTGGCGGCGCCCTACAACAACCTGGGGTACGTCGAAACCGTCGAGCGCCTCGGGGGCTGGGAGGTATCGGAGCGCGCCCTCTACGCCCGTCTCGCAATTGTCGAGCTAAGTCGCATCGCCAGCCATCTCTTCTGGCTGGCGACCCACGCGCTCGATATTGGCGCGCAAACGATGCTCTTCTGGTGTACGCGCGAGCGCGAGGTGATTCTCGATTTCTTCGAGGCTGCGCTGGGAGACCGCCTGACCACTTCGGCGTTTCGCCCCGGCGGGCTGCGCCGCGACCTCCCCGAAGGTTGGACCGATGCGGTGCTCAACTTCTGCAGCAGCTTTCCGCAGCGCATCGAGGAATACGAAACGTTGCTGAGCGCCAACCGGATTTGGCTCGAGCGCACCGTCGGCGTCGGGGTAATCAGCGGCGAAGACGCCGCTGCGCTCGGACTCTCGGGGCCAATGATTCGTGGCTCCGGAGTCGACTACGATATCCGCAAAGCACTGCCCTACGGCGGCTACGACCAGGTGGACTTTGATGTGCCGGTGTTCCCCGACGGCGACTCTTACGCGCGCTATCTCGTGCGCATGGAAGAGATGCGGCAGTCGGTGCGCATAGTCCAGCAAGCGCTCGCGAAGTTGCCCGAAGGGCCGATCACCGCGAAGGTGCCCAAGTCGATGCGGATCAAGGATTCGGTAGAAGCGTACCACATCGTCGAGAGCCCGCGTGGCGAGCTCGGCTACTACATCATCGGTGGCAACGGCGACACGCCCTACAAGTGCAAGATCCGGGCACCCAGCTTCTGCAACCTGCAGGCGATTGCTCCTCTGAGCAAGGGCCACCTGATCGCCGATGTCGTCACCATCATCGGAAGCGTCGATATCGTGCTCGGAGACGTCGACCGATGAGCGACTTCGTGATCGTCAACGTGCTCATCCCGCTCTTCCAGATCGGTGTCTTGCTGGGGATCCTCGGCCTGGCAACAGGCTACATCGTTCTTGCCGAGCGCAAGATTCTGGCCTTTATCCAGAGTCGCCTGGGGCCGATGCGGGTGGGACCCCACGGACTCTTGCAGCCCATCGCCGACGTAGTCAAGTTGCTGCTCAAGGAAGACTTGATCCCCAGCGGGGTAAACAAGGCGATATTCCTGATCTCGCCGATCATCGTGGTGGTCGCGGCCTTCACTACCTTGGCACTGGTGCCGTTCGGCGAAGGGATCACGCTTTTCGGATACCACATCCCGGGCGTGATCGCCGACGTCAATGTCGGCATCCTGCTAGTTTTCGGGATCAGCGGCCTGGCCACTTACGGCGTCATCCTCGGCGGTTGGTCGAGCAACTCGAAGTACCCACTGCTGGGAGCGCTACGCGCCGCCGCACAGATGGTGTCGTACGAGATAGCGCTGACCTTTGCCGTGATATCGGGGTTAATGGTCGCCGGTACGCTGTCGATGGTGGGCATCGTTGAAGCACAGCGCGACATGGGGGTCTGGTTCGTGTTCGTGCAGCCGCTGGCCTGGGGAATCTTCACGATCGCCATGGTGGCCGAGACCAACCGAGCCCCGTTCGACATGGCGGAGGCCGATTCGGAGCTCGTCGCCGGGTTCTTCACCGAGTACTCCGGAATGCGTTGGGCGCTTTTCTTCCTTGGCGAGTACACGGCGATGCTGGTGATGGCAGCGGCCAACGTGACGCTCTTCTGGGGCGGCTGGCTGCGACCGTTCCCGAGTGTCGAGGCGCTCGCCTTCCTCGATCTGGTCCCCAGCGGTGCCTGGTTCATTCTCAAGGTCGCCACGTTCCTGTTCGTCTACATCTGGATCCGCGGCACCTTCCCACGCTACCGCTACGATCAGCTGATGCGGCTGAACTGGAAGTCCCTTATCCCGCTGGCAATCGCAAATCTGCTCGTGACCGGGCTTGTCATGCTTCTGGTAGGCTGATGCCCGCTCACGATTCGTCACAGGCGGCAACCATGTCCTCGGCACCCAAGAAGAGCCTCCTGAGTAGCTTCCTGCTGGTGGAACTGCTCAAGGGAATGTGGCTCACGCTCAAGTACACGTTCCGCCCCAAGGTCACGGTGCAGTATCCGCTGGAGCGCGAGTCGGTCCATCCGAATTACCGCGGCATCCTGCGTGTCGACGAGTCCACCTGCATCGCCTGCTATCTGTGCGAGAAGATTTGCCCGGATAACTGCATCGTGCTCGACGGTGAGCGCGGCTACGTCAAGGGCAAGGGTGGTAAGTACGCCACCTTCTTCTACATCGACCACGGGCGCTGTCTGTTCTGCGGCCTGTGCGAAGAGATTTGCCCGGTCGATTCGATCTACCACAGCAACGAGTTCGAGGCCGCGGTCTACAACCGCGCGGACTCGATTCACGATCTTCGCATCCTCGACAGCGGCCACCACATCGTGCACTACGAGCGTTAGCCTGCCGTATGGAAAGCATCGCCTTCTATATCATCGCCTCGATCGTGATCGTGAGCGCCCTGCTCATGGTCATGAGCCGCCAGTTGGTGCACTCCATCGTCTACATGGTGGTGTCGTTCATAGGCGTAGGCGCGCTGTTCATTCTGTTGCAGGCGGAGTTCGTGGCCGCGGTACAGATCTTGGTTTATGCCGGCGGCATCGTGGTGCTGTTCTTGTTCGTGGTCATGCTGGTGAACCTCAACGAGGTCAACGAGGGTGAGTATCTGCACCGGCAGTGGATGCCAGCCGGAGCGATGTTGTTGGTCTTGGTAGTGCAGATCGGCTACTTGCTCTGGGGCGGTGCCGGCGCGCTTACGGTAGCGCCCGAGCAGGCCGAGACCATTCTACGCGCCGTCGAACAGGGCAACACCGAGACGATCGGGATGACGCTCTACACCGACTATCTGTTGCCCTTCGAGATCGCATCGATGTTGCTGCTGGTGGCGATGATCGGCGCAATCTACTTGGCTCAGAAGCGAGTCTGACGTGGGTACGCTGGGGCTAGGCCACTACTTGCTGCTGTCGGCGGTGCTGTTCGGCATCGGCGTGATCGGCGTACTCGCACGCCGCAACGTCATCATGGTGTTGATGTGCCTCGAGCTGATCTTCAATGCCGCCAACATCAACCTGGTGGCCGTGGCCCGCTACCGACCGGATCTCGCCGGGCAGATCTTCACGATCTTCACGATCACCGTCGCCGCCGCCGAGGCGGCGATCGGGCTGGGCCTGGTGATCGCGATGTTCCGCAACGCGCAGACGGTGAACGTCGACGACGTACACCGGCTGGAGGGGATAGCGGCGCCGTGATCGAGTACTTCTGGCTCATCCCGCTTCTGCCACTTGCCGGCATGCTGGTTAACGGGCTGCTGGGGTCGCGTTTCATCCGCTCCGAGATAATCACCGGCAGCCTTGCCAGCGTGTGCATGCTGCTGGCGTTCATCATCGGCGCCGGCTCGTTCCTCGGCCTCGCCGGCATGGAGCCCGCAGACCGCCACGTGGAGGTGGTCCTGTACGACTGGATAGACGCCTCGTGGGGCCACATGCACGACAACGACGCCGGGGTCGACGCGGCCCGGTTCGTGGTGCCCTTCGGTTTCCAGTTCGACCCGCTGTCGGCCCTCATGGTGCTGGTGATCACCGGGGTCGGCTTCTTGATCCATATCTACGCCATCGGATACATGGCGCATGATCCGCCCGACCCGGGGTTCTACAGGTTCTTCACCTACCTGAACCTGTTCGCCGCCTTCATGCTGGTGCTCGTGCTGGGCAACTCCTACGCCATGATGTTCATCGGTTGGGAGGGCGTCGGGCTGTGCTCCTACTTGCTGATCGGCTACTACTACACCAAGAAGTCGGCCGGCGACGCTGCCAAGAAGGCGTTCGTGGTGAACCGCGTCGGCGATGCCGCTTTCCTGCTCGGCATGTTCACCATCTTCTTCACCTTCGGCACGCTCGACTACGACGACGTCTTCGAGCTCGCCTCCGCCAACTACGAGGTCGGGGCCGGGGTGATCACCTTCATCACCCTGATGCTGTTCATCGGCGCCACCGGCAAGAGCGCACAAATCCCACTGTTTACGTGGCTGCCTGACGCCATGGAGGGCCCGACACCGGTGTCGGCCCTGATCCACGCCGCGACGATGGTGACCGCGGGCGTTTACATGGTGGTGCGCTCCAACGTGCTGTTCTCGATGTCGCCAACGGTCATGACCATCGTGGCGGTCATCGGCGCGCTCACAGCACTATTTGCGGCCTCCATCGCAATGGTCCAGAACGACATCAAACGCGTGCTCGCCTATTCCACGATCAGTCAGCTCGGGTACATGTTCCTGGCTTGCGGCGTCGGGGCGTACGCGGTCGGTGTGTTCCACCTGATGACGCACGCCTTCTTCAAGGCGCTGCTGTTCCTCGCGGCGGGCTCGGTGATGCATGCCCTGAGAGGCGAGCTCGACATGTGGAAGATGGGCAATGTCCGCAAGTACATGCCGGTAACCCACAAGACGTTCCTGGTAGGTACTCTGGCCATCGCCGGTATCCCGGGGTTGGCGGGCTTCTTCTCCAAGGACGAGGTGTTGTGGTACGCCTGGACCGGCCCCAACGGCTCCCCCTGGCTCTGGGCCGTGGGGACGCTGGTCGCCGGCATGACCGCGTTCTACATGATGCGCATGCTGCTGGTGACGTTCTACGGGGAGTCGCGCATGGACGAGCACGTCGAGGCGCACGCCCACGAGAGCTCGCGCCTGATCACCGTGCCGCTGGTAGCCCTGGCGGTACTAGCGGTCGTCGGTGGCTACGTGGGAATCCCCGCCAACCTGCAGGTAGGCCCGCTCGGAGCGTTGCACGACAGCATCGATATCGGGCGCTGGCTCGAGCCGATCACCGGTGGCCACGGCGAAGCCGATCACGGTGACTCTGCCGAAGTAGCCGAACACGCGGCGGCGATGGCGAATGCCGAGACACAAGTACTCGGAACGCTCGACGGCGACGGCCGCATCGTTGCCGCCAGTGCGGTGCTGGCCACCGAGGCATCGGCCGCCCAGGTGGCTGCGGAGGACGGGGAGGATCACACGAGGCTCGAGTGGATCTTGATGCTGACCTCTGTGGCGGTGGCGCTGGCGGGCATGGGGATTGCCTACCGGACGTACGGAGCCGGCGTGAGCCAGGAGCCGCTAGCTCGCTTCTCCGGGATCCACCGAACGCTGTGGAACAAGTACTGGGTCGACGAGCTCTATGACGCGCTGTTCGTCAACCGCACGAAGGACCTCGGGACCGGCCTGTGGGTGCTCGACGACGCAGTTGTCGACGGCATCGTCAACGGTGTCGCCGAGTCTACGAAACAGGCTGCAACTGCGGCGACCGAGTTCGACGATCGCGTCGTCGACGGCGCGGTCAACGGAGTCGGAAACACGTTCTGGGCAGGTTCGTGGATCTTCCGCGCCCTGCAAACCGGTTACGTACAGAACTACGCGCTGGTCATCGCCCTCGGGCTGTTCGTGCTGGTCAGCGTCTACATGTTCTTGTAGAGAACGAGGCACCAATGAGCGGAAATCTCCTCACCTGGTCGTCTTCCTGCCGGCGGTGGGCGCGCTCGCGATCGCGCTCCTGCTTGGTAAGGAACGCGACAACGCCATCAAGTGGACCGCGAACATCGTCCTGTTCGTCGATTTCCTGCTCTCGTTGCTACTACTACAGGGCTTCGATTTCGGGACCGCCGAGTTGCAGCACGTAACGCGGTTGCCGTGGATCCCTTCGATCGGTGTGGAGTACTTCACCGGCATCGATGGCATCTCCCTGTGCCTCATTCTGCTGACGACGCTGCTCGGCTCGATCGCTTGCCTGTCATCGTGGAACTACATCGAGACGCGGAACAAGGAATATTACGCCTACTTGATGGTCCTGCAGAGCGGCATGCTGGGCGTGTTCATCGCCTTCGACTTCTTCCTCTTCTATATCTTCTGGGAAGTCATGCTGGTGCCGATGTACTTCCTCATCGGTATCTGGGGCGACAAGAACCGTCTGTACGCGGCCATCAAGTTTTTCCTGTACACGTTGGCCGGCTCGGTGCTGATGCTGGTCGGTATCCTGGCGCTGTACTTCTACAACCACAGCGTCACCGGTGAGTGGACCACCAACATCCTGGCCTACTACAGCTGTCGGTACCCGCTGACATGCAGTGGTGGGTATTCCTGGGCTTCTTCCTCGCCTTCGCGATCAAGGTGCCGATGTGGCCCTTCCACACCTGGCTCCCCGACGCCCACGTGCAGGCCCCCACCGCCGCTTCGGTGATCCTGGCGGCCGTGCTGCTGAAGATGGGCGCCTACGGATTCGTACGCCTGTCGCTGCCGATCATGCCGCAGGCATCGGTGCAGTTCGCGCCGATGATCGCCGTGCTGTCGATCATCGCGATCATCTACGGTGCCCTGGTGGCGCTGATGCAAAAGGACTGGAAGAGCCTGGTGGCGTATTCGTCGGTCTCGCACATGGGCTTCATCACGTTGGGGATCTTCGCCCTCAACCCGATCGGCGTGCAGGGCAGCGTTCTGCAGATGCTCAATCACGGAGTCTCCACCGGTGGGCTGTTCCTGATCGTGGGCTTGATGTACGAACGCACGCACACACGAGAGATCGCCGCGTTCTCGGGGCTGGCCAAGGTCATGCCGGTGTTCACGGTGCTGTTCGCCATCATCGCGCTGTCGTCGATGGGCCTTCCGGGGCTCAACGGCTTCGTCGGCGAGTTCTTGATTCTGATCGGCGCGTTCGAGTGGAACCCGGTTTATGTCTATTGGTCGGTCTGGGGCATCGTGCTCGCCGCGGCCTACCTGCTGTGGCTCTTCCAACGAGTCATGTTCGGCGAAGTCAAAGACGACAAGATCGCCAACCTCAGCGACCTCAGCATGCGCGAGGTGGCCACGCTGGTGCCGCTAGTCGTCCTCGCGGTGTGGATGGGGCTGTACCCGACGCCGGTACTCAACACGCTCGAGCCGCCGGTCAACGCCATCGTCGAGCGTGTACGACCCGGCTACTTCGAGGGCAGTGGGATTCCGACGCCCGCCTTGCCCAGCCTCGAGGCGCTGCGCATCGCCGACGGAATCGACGACCTGGCGCGGATCGACGAGCCCGTTGCTCAGGCGGCGACCGAGGAACGCTAGGGCATGAACAGCTTCCCGATTTCGACCTCCGACCTGGCGTCGCTGAACGCCGAGATAACCCTGACGATCGGATCGCTCGTCGTGTTGGTGTGGGGTGCCTGCGCGGCTCGAACACGGTCTACTGGGCGGATGTTCGCGTGGGTGACGCTGCTCACGGTGCTCGGCGCTCTCGCCGGGGTTGTCTTCGGGATATCGCCGCAGATCGAGCGGGGCGTTACCGCGGCGTTCTCCGGTCAGCTAGCCGTCGACGCCTTCGGGAGCTTCTTCGCGGTGCTTTTTCTTGTAACCGCGGCCCTCACCATTGCCGCCTCGGCCCGATTCTTGGAAGACGAGGACGCACACCTTCCCGAGTACTACTTCTTCATGCTGGTAGCGCTCGTCGGCATGATGATCATGGCACGCGGCGCCGACCTGATCAGCATCTTTGTGGGGCTCGAGCTGCAGGCGTTGTCGGTCTACGTGCTGGTTGGCTACCTCAAGAAAGATAAGCGCTCGAACGAGGGAGGCCTGAAGTACTTCATCCTTGGCGGCCTGTCCTCGGGCATTTTCATCTATGCGCTCTCGCTGATCTACGCCGTCGTCGGGACGACGAGCCTCGCGGCAATCGGCGCCTCCGTGGCAAACGGCAACCTGGCAGGCGATCCGATCCTGC
>CBDBHB010000005.1:0-78117 GCA_965205505.1 Acidobacteriota bacterium | reverse complement strand
TCCGTTTGTAAGAAAAATTCTTCGGGGGCATAAATTGCCCTCGAAATGAACACTCACCGAAAACCGCCGATCGACCCCGAGATCTAACGCCGGATGCGCTCGAGTGCCCGCTACCAGCGCTGGCGCGCCAACATCCTCCGGAACGAGCCGTTGTGCGCTCCTGCGCCGAGGCTGGCTTCACGGTCGGTGCGGATGCGCATCGACTACATCAAGCCGGTGCACCTTGCGCCGGAGCGCTTCTGGGACCGCACCAACGTGCAGCCCATCTGCCGGCAGTGCCACGAGCGGAAGCATGCCGACGGCGGGTGCCTCACACTGGAGCAGGTACGGGAGCGCGAGGCCTGGCGCCAGCGGCTGGCTGAGTACTAGAAGTGAGCCCGAGCTCTCCGCAGCACTGACCTGACGCCCGAAAACGGGTCCAGATGTAATCACACGATCTGGGACCAGAAAGGGAGGTCAGAATGCCGGTCAAGAGGCACAAGCGCCGAGCAGATCGTGCGCAAGCTCCGGGAGGGTTAAGTGGAGCTGGCTCCAGGCGCGACGGTCAAGGATGCCTGTCGCAAGGTAGCGATCACCGAGCACACCTACTACCGGTGGCGGCGCGAGTACGGCGGGCTGAAGCTGAACCAGGCGCGGAAGCTCAAACAGCTCGAGAAGGACAACTCCCGGCTCAAGAAGCTGGTGGCGGACAAGGAGCTCGACCTGGCGATCCTCAAGGAGGTCGCGGAGGGAAACTTCTGAGCCCAGCACGTCGGCGCAGAGGCAGCCCAAACGAGCCCGGCTCTGGTTCAACGATGGCTCGTGTATCCGGCTGCGACCGGAGCGCAAGAACCACGTGTGGGCGTACGACTTCGTCCATGACCGGACGCACGATGGCCGGTCCATGAGGATGTTGACGATCGTGGACGAGTACACCCGCGAGAGCCTGGCGATCGACGTGGCGCGCAAGCTCAACTCCGAGCAAGTGCTCGAGCGGCTCGGGTGGCTGTTGGTGCACCGGGAAATACCCGATCACATCAGGTCGGGATAACGGACCTGAGTTCACTGCCGCGGCCGTTCGCGACTGGCTGGGCCAACTCGGCGTGGGCACGCTGTTGATCGAGCCGGGCTCGCCGTGGGACAACGGTTACGTGGAGAGCTTCAACGGCAAGCTCCGCGACGAGCTGCTGGACCGGGAGATCTTCTACACGCTCAAGCAGGCACGGGTTCTGATCCAGAGGTGGCGGCAGCAGTACAACCGAGTTCGACCGCACAGCTCGCTGGGCTATCGACCACCGGCCCCTAAGGCGCTGTCGGCACCGTGTTACTGAGATAAGACGTGGTACTAACCGCAGGGTCAGGTCAACGCAGCTCGAAAAGTTACGACATATTCCGGCTAGTTCTTCACTCTATATTGCCCTGCCCGAAGCTAGTGAGCCCCCCTCCCCAATGGGCATCGAGCTGACTGCCGTCCCCGTTCTCGCTCGCTCACCGTCTTGGCACCGGATTCGTCAGCCGCAGCTCCGCGGCTCCGTGGTTACGCCCGATGATGCAGGTGGCAGTCCGCAACCACCTTCAGGACTGCTCCGATGCATCGGTACCGCCAGCCTCCAGAGCGGCGATACGAGTCTCGAAGTCAGCGACTTGAGCTCTCCAGCGTCGTGACCCGCGCCATGAGCCGCTGGATGTCCGGATTGGAAATGGGGGAGCGACCATCCTGTCCGGGAGGTCCACGCTCGCCCCGTGGTCCCTGAGACCCCTGTGGTCCTGGCGATCCAGGGTCGCCCTTGTCGCCCTTATTGCCTTTGTTGCCCTTGGCGCCTTTCGGCCCAGGACCACCCTGTGGTCCCGTCGGGACGGGGACGCCAGGCTCACCGTGCGGACCAGGCGGGCCAATGTGGCCAGGCCCACCAGGCGGGCCGGGGACGCCATCGTTGCCATCGCGGCCAGGATCCCCCTGTGGTGACTCGGGTGAGGTTCGGACCTGTGTTACGGCCTCCACGGAAGTTCTAGGTGATCCTGAGGCCTCTGTTGCCGTACGTCGCCACTCGTGAGCTGATACGGAGCATCGTTCGCCAGCCCTGAGCATACGGCTTGCTGGGGGCAGCGCGGGGCCGACCCTAGAGCACCCCGCGGAGGGGCTGCAACGCGATCCACTCGGGGCGAGGCGCGGCCATCGTGCTGAATTGACTGGCTCATCGACCGGCGGGCGCCCACGAGGCTCTGTAGAGCGCTTCTAACGGCCGGCCATGTCCGGTTTGATCGTGGTTTTCGGTGTCGTCCTCTGCGCTGTCCTCCGCATCGGTGGGACGCCCGACCCCCGGCACGCGATGCGCCTCGACGAAAATCCTGGCGCCGCTTCCACACCGGAGAACTGGCATCGCAGCACGTTCGCCCGGATCACGTCGCCGACCGTCGGCGCCGGAGTAAGCGCACGAGTCGAGATCGCCGGGAAGAAGATCAGGCGAAGTGCGTACCTATTGAGCTACTGCGCAGCCTCGTGTGATATGGGCCCGGGCGGCGTCCGTTGATGCACACCGACCGCGACGGCGCCGCGGATAACATCGTGCGACAGGTAGCCGCCGACGTCGTCACGGAACTCGGCGCCGTACTCCGACGCCGCCGACACCGGGTCGAGGCGCTCGGCGCGTTCGATGTAAGTCGCTAGCTCCCGGCTCTGGTTCATCAGCACCGTCGACGCGTGCCACACCACCACGTCGTCAGCCGGTGCGCCGTGGTATCGGTTGTACGCTTCCCACAACGCGCCCTCGCGCCGCCACGGGGACGATAGGCAGATCAGCGGCCCGCCGGTGGTAGCGAGTGCTGGGCGCAGCGCCTCCAGCACGTCCGTGTCACGGTACGCGCTGTCCTCGTCGGTGGCCCAGAACGCGATCTCATCGCACACCGCTGCCGCCAGTGTCCGGCCGCGCACCGTCGCCCCGATAGCGGGCAGCACCTCGACGCGTGCTCCCGTCGCCAGCTGTACGGTCGAGGCGTTGATTGACACCACCAGAGACGACAGCGACGGCCCGTGGCACAGGGCCTCTACGTAGCTGCGCAGCACTTTCGCCTGGCGCAGGTCGCGCGCCAGCAGCGCCACTGTCGGCGGCTCACCGGCTGCCAGTTGCGGATAGGGCCGTGTAGCGTACGCTACCGCAACCATCGCCGCGATGTGGCTCTTGCCCGCCCGCCGGCCGCACACCAGCCATGCCTCCCGCGCCGGCTCCCTCGGCAACGGTGCACCAGCTGCCAGCCCGAGCCGCTCTCGGGCAAACGCTGCATCATCACTGCTCAACAGATCGGGCCGGCCATCAAGCACGGCGAGCGCCGCGTGCCATGGACGCCAGCTCGCGGCGCCGTACGTGTCGCCGAAGCAGGCCGGGTCGGTCGCTAGCGTCACCAACGCCGGAACCGCCATCAGTGCACCGCGCCTTCGCCACCGTCGGGTTTCCGGTGTCGAGCCTCGGCCGCCGCCCACGTATCGGCGAACTGCTCCACCGCGTCACGCTGTGCCTCCGCTGCCGAGGATGCCGCAAGCGACTGTTCGAGTCGTGCACACGCCTGCATGTAGCGGGGTAGATCAGCCGGCGTCAGCTCGTCGGGGCTCATGCTCCGCAGCCGCTGTGCCACCAGCGCACGCGCATCGTCGAGCACAGCGCCCCATGCCTCCATGCGCTCCGTCCGAGTGTTCACCGTGCGATCCAACACGCTCCGATCCACCACCGCGTCCCATTGGGCGACGCGCTCGCGCCACGAGAGCCGACTCGCCCAGCCTATCCACGTCGGCCGCCGCGCCGAGATCGCCGCCCCTGCCTCCGTGTCCGAGAGATCCACCGAGCGCGGCGCGGGCAAGTCCCGATACAGCAGCCACGCCGCGAACGCCTTGTCTGTTTCTTCCGGCTGGCGGTCCCAGATCTTCATGCGACGAGCGTACTCCAAGCGATCCGAAACCGTGCCCATCCCTCGCGCGCGAGGAGAGGATTACGTTCTAGCCTGCCCCCTGGACCTCCACGGAACTGACGGCCTTCAACTTCTCGAAGATGCCCTCGATCACATTCTCGTTGCCGTCAAAGAGCGCGTCAGGTCCGCCGGCGTGCAGATTGCTGAAGGGCGGCTCATAGAGCGCTGCCGCTTCCATGATGCCTCGGGAGGTGAGTTGGGTGATCACCATCTCGACGAAGCGGATTTGTGGCGGCGTGAGGCTCCGATCGTTCAGGAACTCAGAGAACACTGACTGGGCGGCGGAACGGTCCAGGCCAACAAGGCTGCGCACGAAGTACGCCAGCGAAGGCGCTTCGCTGCGGGCTAGCAACCCTGAAAGGAGCGTCTCCCCATCCTCCTCACCGATCTCGACCAGGGTCGATTCCAGCCCCTTGAGGTCGGCAGCGGTGAGCGGCTGATTGGTCCGGAGCCGGTGGATCACGAGATGATCGAGATGGTTGTGTAGGTAGCCTCTGACCTTCTTCCCGCACGCCGATGATCTGGTCCTGGAAGTCGGTGTAGACGATCTTGCGCTTCTTCCTGTCCAGAAAGGGCACCAGCCCGCGCAGACGCAGACGCAGCTCCTCCAGACCGGACAGGTCGATCCCCTCCCAGAAACCGGTCTCCTGCATGGAGGCTAGGTAGGCGAGCTGGGCCTTTACTGCGGGGATCGTGCTCTTGTCCTCCAGCAGCATTGCGATCTCGACCATCCGCTGCCGGCGACTCTCGTAATCGCCTATGTCGCCCTCGACCAGGGCAAGCTGCATGCGCAGAGCCGTCAGATCAAACATGCGTGACTCGATGTCATCCGTTTCGATCTCACTGGGCAGCCCTGCGACTTCAAGCTGCAGCCGCTCCTGGTCGGCGTCGCTGAGCTGCTCCCATTCCGAGCGCTCACGGAAGCGGTTCACAGCCTCCAGGTGCATCCTCACGATGAAGTTCTCGCGGTTCATCGCTGCCACTTCTGTATGAAGCTCCGTGGTCAGCGACGCCGTGAGCACCATATCCGGGTCCATATCCGGTGTCGCCTGGACATGGGCCAGCAGCTGTACCCTGGAACGGAAGAGCCGCGTGCCGATCGGGACGACATCAGTGGCCTCGATGCCCTTCGGGTTCTCGCGGAAGAAGTCGAAGTTGAAACAGAAGTCCAAGACGCGGAAGTCCTGCTTGTCCTCGTCCGGCCCGAACAGATCCGGACATAGGCGAGTGCCGCGCCCGATCATCTGCCAGAACTTGATCTTCGAGTAGACCGGCTTGAAGAAGACCAGGTTCGCGACCTCGGGCACGTCGATGCCGGTGTCGAGCATGTCCACCGAGATCGCGATGTGCGGCGCCTTATCCTTTTGCGAGAAGTCGTCGAGCAGGCTCTGCGGATACTTCGCGTAGTGGTCGATGATCCGTGCGAAGTGCCCTTTGTACTGCGGGTAGTGGTGATTGAAGCGCTCCTCGATGAACTTCGCGTGCTCGTGGTTGCGGGCGAAGATGATCGTCTTGGCAAGCCGGTCGCCGCCCTCGACCCTGTGGCCGTGTTCCATCAGATGCTGGAGCACCTTGTCGACGGTGTCCTTGTTGAAGAGCCAGCTGTTGATCGCGGTCGCGTTGACCCTGTCCGGGAGGGCGTCCGGTTCCACGTCGTCGCCCCAGTCGAGGCTCTCCCACTGTTGCTTCTCCTCGTCACTGAGCGAGTCGTAGTCGATTCCCTCCCGTGGGAACTTCAGGTCTACCTGCTGCACGCGAGGCGGCACGAGAAAGCCGTCCGCCACCGCGGTCTCCAGCTCGTATGCGTCAGTTGGAACCCCCGGCTCCAGGTCGAAGAGTGCGTAGGTGTTCCTGTCGACCTGCTCGCTGGGCGTGGCCGTCAAGCCGACGAGCAGCGAGTCGAAGTAACGGAAGATCGCACCGTACTTCTGGTAAACTGAGCGATGCGCCTCGTCGATGATGACAAGATCGAAATGCCCGACGCTGAAGCGCGCTTGCCCCTCCTTCGTCTCGTCAATCAGTCCCATCATCGTCGGATAGGTGGAGACGAAGACGCGGCCCGCCTTGTCCTTTTCGGTCACGAGGTTCACCGGGCTGGACTCCGGCAAATGCGCTTTGAAGGCACCCACGGCCTGGTTCACCAGCGATATCCGGTCCGCCAGGAACAGCGCCCGCTTCACCCAGCCTGCCCGTTGCAGCAGGTCCACCAGCGCGATCACCGTGCGGGTCTTGCCGGTGCCTGTCGCCATCACCAGGAGCGCCTTGCGGCGCGCCTGTGCGAACTGCTCCCCGATGCTGCCGATAGCCCGCTTCTGGTAGTAACGGTCAACGATTGCGTCCTTCATCTGGGCTACGTCCAGTGGCTGGAGCTGCGCTCGGCGATGGATCAGGGACGCCAACTCGTCCTTCTTGTAGAACCCGGCGACGGTGCGCGGCGGGTAGAAGAGATCGTCCCACAGGTGGGTCTTGTACCCGTTGGTGTAGAAGATGACTGGACGCTGCCCGTACATGGCCTCCAGGCAGTCGGCATAGATCTTCGCCTGCTGCTTCCCCGCCTCCGGATCGACGGTGGTCTTCTTTGCCTCCACCACCGCCAGCGGCTTGCCGTCGTCGCCCCACAGGACGTAGTCGGCATAGCCGATTCCCGTGTCATTGGGCATGCCCGTGATCTGGTATTCACGGTCCTGTGCCCGATCCAGCGGCCAGCCGGCGCTCTGCAGACCGAGGTCGATGATGAGCTTTCGGGTCTTGTCCTCGTTCCAGTCGTGAGTATCGGGGACGGCCTCGTTGTCCGCTTTGATGGCCGCGAGCCGTTCACGCAACACTTCCAGCTCGCTCTCGACTTCCTTGCGAGCTTCCTCCGCCGCATCCCGTTGGGTCTTGAGAGCGTCCAGCTCCTCGACACTGGCCGGTACGCTGGCCGGTTCCACTCTGGGGACGAGGGATTCGTCGAAGGTCTTCCCCTGGAGGTTCTCCGCCCCATGCCGGAGGTACGTACAGCCCGCCCAGTAGAGAACGTGGTCGAGTTCCCGCACGATGTCCAGCGCCATCTCCGGCTCGGGAATCTTCCTCCCGTGCACTGCGGAGTTGCCCGCCCGTCGCACGTACTCGGCCTTCTGCCAGACAGGCTCGGGGACGAGCTCGCGGAAGGCCGCCTCGCCGAGGTAGTTGTCCAGGTTCGTCACCTTCGGCGGGCTCAGAGTCTTGTCGACCTTGAAGACACGTATGACCAGACGCTCGAGCGCGTGGCGTGCATGAAAGCAAGCCGCCCGCGGGTCGCCGTAGACTTGGCGCTCGGCCAAGCTCGCGCTCTCGGCAGCGAAGGAAAACTCGTGTTTCAGGAACGCGAAGTTCTCGGAGATCTCCACCCGGCTCTAGAGATCGCCGCTGAAGGCGCGGGATTGAAGGGAGCCGAAAAGGGTGTCGAGCTCGTCGAGGTGAGCGCCCTGTTCCCGCTTGAGCGTGTCGACCGCTCCCACGACTGCAGCAAAGCGACGCTGCAGATCCGTCGGAGGAACCAGCACAGGCAGCGTTCGAAGCGACTTCCAATAAACAGCGAAGACGCTGGTCGTCCCTGCCTTGCGCCTCTCCAGCTCGCATTGAACACGGCTGAATTGGAACTGCGCTGCAATAACCGTCGGTTCGACATCTGGGTTGAATCGGACGCGCATGAGGTTGTTGTTGAATAGCCAGCCTTCTGGACCGGGAAAGACACAAACCTTTCCCACGAGGTCCCTGGAGTTCCTCGTGTTGAAGAGGAAGTCACGTGGCCGCAGCGCGAAAGCGGCAACCTCCTTCTCTGTTGCGTTCGTCGACTGAACCTTGCCCGGGAGGAACTCGCCGGCGGTACTTATGGCGTCCATGCGAACGTACGGGACCTCGAAATCCCAGCCGAACTCCTTGGATGAACGCACTAGCCCGAGTTTCGTATCGATCACCAGATCACCGAACGGCAACTCCTGCCAGCCTTCCGGGTTGGAGACTGGGTCACCGAACATGTCGAGGAAGGTGGATTGCAGCAAGGTGTCGAGCTGGGCTAGGGCCTCGCGGCGCTTGGCCCGCAAAGCGTCCGCCGCATCCAGAATCCCAGCAATCCGCTTCTGTTCGGCGAGGGGGGGAAGGGGGACCTCCAGAGCAAGGAACCGATCGCGAGTTATCTTCCCCCGTCGCTCGGCGGTCTGACGGTAGTTCGCGACGAAGTGACCGATCGCTGGAGGCGACCGGATGTACCGATGCAGGTAGTCGGGATGCAGCGAATCCGAATCTGGCAGGTCCCAGAGAACGTATGCCGGACTAACGATGCCAGTCTGGTCATGGCCAGAAACCCCAAGCGCCCCTTCGTCGATGTGGATCCCGACAACCAACTGACTTGGACGCACGACCTTGTACTCGCTGAGGTCCCTGCTGGCGACTTTCTTCTTGAAGACGCTCTCCTGCGGGACTAGTCCACCCGACCTCGTCATCGACAAGACCGGAAGGTCGAGAATGCCCGCCCTCTCGACCTTGGCCCGTGTGATTAGTTCCCCAAGCGGCACGCATCTGATCATCCCAGCAGCCGCTCCAACTCTTGACGTCCCTTCGCGATCTCGCCCTCCAGTCCTGCCAGCCTCCCGAGGATCACCCTTGGCGGGTCGTACTCAACCGCCTCGTATTCCACTTCCTTGTAGCGGTTGAGCGACAGGTCGTAGTCGTTGTCCGCGATCTCGGATACAGGTACTAGGAAGCTCTGGTCCGTCCTCGCACGGTCACCCTCCGCCTCACGCTTCTGCCAGCAGGCGAGGATGTCGGCAAGGTCGCTCTTGTCCGGCTGCGGCGTGCGCTTGTCGTCCAGCGAGTAGCCGTCGGCCTGCATGTCGTAGAACCAGACGTTATCCGTGCCGCCGGAGTTCGTCTTGGTGAACAGCAGGATGGCGGTGGAGACGCCCGCATAGGGTTTGAAGACGCCCGAGGGCATGGAGACGATGGCGTCGAGCTTCTGATCCTCGACAAGGATCTTGCGCAGGGCCTTGTGCGCCTTGCTCGATCCAAAGAGCACGCCGTCGGGCACGATCACGGCAGCGCGGCCGCCTGTCTGTAGCAGGCGCAGGAAGAGCACGAGGAAGAGTAGCTCGGTCTTCTTGGTCTTGACGATCTGCTGCAGGTCCTTCGCCGTGGACTCGTAGTCGAGGCTGCCGGCGAAGGGGGGATTGGCGAGGATCAGAGAGTACTTCTCTGCATCGTCCTCGTCAGACTCCGCGAGCGAGTCCCGGTAGCGGATGTCCGGGTTCTCCACGCCATGCAGCAGCATGTTCATGCTGCCGATGCGCAGCATGGTGTTGTCGAAGTCGTAGCCGTGGAACGTGCCCTCGTTGAAGCGGCGACGGGCGGCGGTGTCCTTGTAGATCGTGTCGCTGTGGTGCTCGACGAGGTACTTGGAGGTAGCGATGAGGAAGCCCGCCGTGCCGCACGCCGGATCGCAGATCACGTCCTTCGGCGCGGGCGCGGTCATGTCCACCATCAGCCTGATGATGTGGCGCGGGGTGCGGAACTGCCCGTTCTGCCCGGCGGTGGCGATCTTGCCGAGCATGTACTCGTACAGGTCGCCCTTGGTGTCGCTGTCGGCCATGCCAATGCCGTCGAGCTGGTCGACCACGTTGGCAAGCACCCGGGCCGTGGGCATCATGAAGAGGGCGTCCTTCATATGGTGGGTGTAGGTGCTGCCGCCCTCACCGTCGGTCCCTCCCCGTTGCCCGAGGGTCTTGATGAAGGGAAACACGCCGTCACGGACTGCCTCGAACATCTGCTCCGGGGCGGCCTCCTTGAAGCGCGACCAGCGGATCTTGTCGTGGCCGGCGGCGAAGATCGGCCTTTCGATGGGCTCGCCGATGCGGGCGGCCTTGGCTTCCTTGAGCGTCTGCAGCTCGTCGAGGCGCTTGATGAAGAGCAGGTAGGTGAGCTGCTCGATGACCGAGAGAGGGTTGGAGATGCCCCCGGACCACATCGTGTCCCAGATGCGGTCGATCTTGGATTTGAGTTCGCCGGTGATCATCGCTCCCTCTCACGGTCTGGAGTCGCGTCGTTGCGTTCGACGGCCTCCCCCCGACACAATAGCCCGAAGATGTACTCCTTGAACTCGGAGGCATCTATCTCGCCGCGGAGGGTGGCCCGCAGCGGGCCCACCAGGCTCAGCGCTATGCTGCCGCGCAGCGTGTCGGCCATGCGCCCCAGGTCCGCTTCGTACCCGATCGTGGCAGCCTGATCGGCCGGCTTCGCATCCTGATCGGATTGCCGTTTCTTGGGTCTTCCTCACGCCATGCCTGCATGCGTCCGCCGTGGCGGATGGCCTGGATCGCGCCGTCGATCATCCGTTCCAGACGTCCCTCCTGCCACCGTGGCGGCCGGAGAACGGCGACTATTGCGCCAGGTATCGCGCCATTTGGACATGGCGCAAAGAACGCGGCCACCGTGTCGCGGCGAGTGATCCTCGCCTTGTCGCATTGGGCAGCGCCGGCTGACCGATAGATTGGCATCCCCTTGATGCCCGAGCGCCGAGCGGGAGCAATCTCGACGTTCGCGACCGTTTTGTTAACTATTTGTTAACTTTCGCCGTCGAAACGGCGAAAAGGTGACCTGACCCCACGGTTAGTACCACGTCTTATCTCAGTAACTCGGTGCTTGACCCCACCCCGAAATCAGTACCAGTCAGAGGTTTAGGATTCGGTGTTCCGAAGCCTCCGGTTGCCAGCCCCTGGCGAACTCCGTAGGAGTTCGATCGTTCAGTGAGCTGTGTGGTCTGTGGGTATTGTAATCAAGCCTCCAAGCCTCCAGTTTTCGGCGCGCGTCATCGATCGAGAAGAACAGGTTGGCGTTGAGGCATTCGTCGCGAAGCCGTCCGTTGAAACTCTCGATGAACGCATTCTCCACGGGCTTTCCCGGCCGAATGAACTCCAACTGCACGCCTCTCCGGTACGCCCAGGAGTCCATCGCCTGGGAGTAGAATTCTGAGCCATTGTCGACGGTGATGACCCGTGGCAACGGCCCGGCAAACGACAGCCGCTCGAGTGCTCCAGCCACCGCCTTGCCGGTCATCGACACGCCCGGCTCAAGTAACGGACATTCACGGCTAAACTGATCGACCACCGTCAGCACCCGAAACGGCCGGCCACTCTCGAGCCGATCGGTCACGAAGTCCATGCTCCAGCGCTCGTTGGGCCGCTCTGCGGGCGGCAGCACAAGCCGTATGTGACTCGCCCGCTTGCGCCGTCGCTTTTTGGTCCGTACCTCCAGCCCCTCCTCTCGATAGATCCGATACACGCGCTTCTGGTTCACTACCCATCCCTCGCGGCGTAGCAACACGCACAACCTCCGATACCCGAACCGCGGACGCGCCGCGGCGAGCTCGCCAAGACGACGCCGCAGCACGGGGTCGTCCGTCCTTGTGCTCTGATACCGATGGCTGGTGCGCGACAACTCGATCAGCCGACACGCTCGACGCTCACTGACACGGAACCCGTCCTGCAGGTACCGCACCACCTCGCGCTTGCGCGCCGGCTTCACACCTTTTTTGACAGCACCTCCTGGAGCATGTGCTTGTCCAAGCTCAGATCTGCCACCAGCTGCTTCAACTTCCGGTTCTCATGGCGGAGTTGTCGTAGCTCCCGAAGTTCGGCCACGCCCATCCCGGCGAACTTGCGGCGCCACGTGTACAACGTCTGCTCGCTGACGCCCAGCTTGCGACACACCTCCTTGATCGGCGTGCCCGCCTCAGCCTGCCGCAGCGCGTAGGCGATCTGCTCGTCCGTGTACCTCTTCCGCTTCATCTGTCCTCCTGCTTGGAGGACGACGGTACACCGATTTCCTAAACATCAACCTGGCACCGTTTTCGGGGTTTGGGTCAGGGCCGGTGGCCGAGATGCCACTTGCCGAAGATGCCGGTCGCGTAACCCGCGGTCTTAAGCGCCTCCGCGATCGTGAGCTCGGAGTCCGGCAAGCCTCCCTGGGAGGGGGGAAAGATCACCCGGAAGCGGTCGTTGGCCATCACGCTTCGGATCGGCAGACGCCCTGTCATCAGTGCCGCGCGGCTCGGCGTGCATACCGAGGCGCCGACGTAGAGCTGCGTGAACTTCATGCCCTCGGCCGCCATGCGATCGAGGTTGGGGGTGCGGATGGTCGGGTTGCCGTAGATGCCAAGGTCGCCGTAGCCGAGGTCGTCGGCGAACAGAATGACGATGTTCGGGAGGTCGGACGAGGCGGTTTCAGGCGTTGATGCGCACCCGGGGACCGTGACGGCACCGACGACGACCAGGGCAAGCACAGATCTGAACACTCAAGCCTCGATGAGCGAGATGAGGCGGTCGACCGCCTCCTTCACAAACGCCGGATCCTCGGCGTGCAGGTCGCGCTCGAGCAGCTCGATGTTGTCCGGTAGCCCGGCCCTGATCTCCGTCAGGAACGCCTCGTCGCCGATCGGGTCGTGGAGCTGGGCGCCCCCCACTGCGTAGCGGCTGGTGCCGCGCTTGGGCATCATGAAATAGGCCTTGTCGGTTGTATGCGAGAGGCGTTTGTTCACCTCCTGCGCCACCGCCACCATCTCTTCCGGCAGCAGCCGGATCGCCAGAATGATCGGGTTGTGAAAGGCTACCTCGTGGTTCCGGTAGCGCTCCGGAATCGTGTTGGGCTCGGTCAGCAGGCCGATGTGCTCGAGCCCTCCCGGGCAGATGACCTGTGGCAGTCCGAGATCGCCGGCGACGGTCAGGCGCTCCGGCCCGCCATCGCGTAGGCCGTCGAACATGTGGTCAGGGATCTCTCCGAGACCGTAGTCGAAGACGGCGCCGATGAGGCCGTCCTTCATCATCTGCTCCATGGCGCGGCCGCCGGAGCCCACCGCGTGGAAGACGATCACCTCGTAGCCGGCGTCGTGGAAGTAATCGAGCGCGAGCATCGCCCCCTCGGTGAGCACTCCGAGGTTAGTCATGCCGACGAGAGGCTTGGCGCCGGGGGCGATGTCGAGCGTGACGCGCGAGCAGGCCATGCCGTAGGTGGCGGCGGCGGCGTTCGCTAGCACTTTCCTGGTGACCGGGTTGAGCCCGAGGATGTCGCCGACGCTGAACATCATGGTGATGTCCTTGATACCGACGAAGGCCGAGGTGTCGCCCGACGCCGCGGTCGACACCATGACCTTCGGGAAGCCATAAGGCAGCCTCTGCATGACGCCCGTGCAGTTGGAGGTGCCCTGGGTGCCGCCAAGACCGACGACGCCGTGGATCGCGTCGTCCGAGATGCGCTCCAGCAGCAGGCGTGTCGCGCCTGCGACCATCACCGGCGAGGCCGCCTGCCGCGTCGGCGCCTCGAGGATCTCGGCCAGAGGCGTTCCACCTGCCGCCGCAACCTCGGCGCGGGATACGCCTGGCTCGACGGCGGGGTCTCCGACGATGCCGATGTCCATCAGCAGCGCGGCGCCGCCCATCGCCTCGATCTGATCGGCGACGTAGCGCGCCTCGTTGCCCTTGGTGTCGAGGGTCGCTAGCACGACGACGGTCTTGCTCACGTCACTCCCTCAGCTGCCGAAGGACAGCTCGCGAAACTCGGCTGCCGTGGCCAATACCGCGCGCTCGATCGGCAGGCGCTCGGTCGAAGAGCCCGTCCAGAACCCGTTCCCGTTGGTGTGGTTGAGCATGTATTGCGCGTCGTCCGGGTTCTCCATCGCTGCCCCGTGCGCGATGAGGATCGTCTGCGGGTTGATCTCGCGGACTTTTGCGTACACTTCCTCGGTGCGCTCGGCCGTCACCTCGATCGTTTCGCCCGAGTCGTAGCCACGAATACCGCCCTTGGTGGTTCCGGCGTGGAAGCAGAAAACGTCCGGGGCGGCCTCTTCGATCATGCGGATGCTGTCCTCCATGTCGAAGGCGAGGCCGACGCTCACCATGTCCATCTCTTTGGTCAGCTTGAGCATGTCGATCTCCACCTGGAAGGTGATGCCGCTCTGGCGGAGCACCTGGCGAAGGTTGGAGTCCTTGTCGACGTAGCTGACCGACGGCCCGATGTTAGAGGCCGACTCGACACCCATGTTCTTGAGATCCTGGAGCACCGTGCGCATGTCGCGCAGCGGATCGTTCGGATTGAGGCAGGCGCAGATGAATGCGTCGCCTTTGATCGCCGGCAGGATGTCCTGCTGGGTGTAATCAAGGGTCTGTTTGTTGGAGTCGATGTTCGGCCACATCATCGACATCGTTCCCCAGCCGTTAGCGCGCAGTCGAGCGCCGCAGAACGTGTTGATGCAGTCGACGCCGGCCTGCTCGAGTAGCTTGGCCACCAGACCGCTGCCGGCGCTCGAGATCATGATCGGAGTGTGTGCGTCGAGCTTCTTTTGAAGCTTGTCGAGGATTTCTTGCCGGGAGGTGCGGGGTGAGATCACGCGAGGAGCTCCGTTGGTGTTTTCGGGAAGGGGCGTTCGCAGCCGTGACAGGATTCAGGTAAGTTCGAGCTGGACGAGCGTCCAGTAACGAACCTCTGTTACAAGACACTAGAGGCCACTATCGTGGCACGACTTTGACGGCAACCAGGTACGGCTGCAACTCTTCGTACCGAACATCGTCCAACCTGGAGGTGGTACGCGATGCGTCATGAATCGAGAACGGTCCTGGGAGTCGCCGTCGGCACGTTGATTTGCATGGCGGCCTTTGCCTTTCCGAAGGCCAACGGCCAGACACCCGGCGACCAGGAAGGAGTGATGGGAACGATCGCTCCGTTCAACAGCTACGGGCACGTTTACGACGAGAACAGCCTCGAGGCCATGCGGCCGCGGATCATGGGAACCCACGGCGCCGTCTCCACCGGACACTACCTGGCTACCACTGCCGGTCTCGAGATGCTCAAGGCCGGCGGCAACGCTTTCGATGCGGGGGTCACCGCCGCGATGGCGCTGAAGGTGACCAAGATGGCGTACGCCGGTTGGACGGGGGTTGCACCGCTGATTCTCTACAATGCCGACGAAGACCAGGTCGTCACCCGTGTCGGAGCCGGTCGCAGCCCGGCGCTGGCAACGCTCGACCATTTTCTGCAGCACGGCAAGACGGCCATCAACACCGCGCTGGTGCCAGCCGACGTCGATGTCTGGCTGGCGGCGCTCGAACGCTACGGGACCATCAGCTTTGCGACATCGGCGCGACCGGCGCTCGAGATCGCCGAGAACGGATACCACCTGTACAAGATGCAGAAGTGGCTGATCGAGGAGTACACCGACGACATCCTGCTGTTTCCGTACAACGTCGACTTCTGGTTCCAGCACGGTATAGGCGACCAAAGGCTCGGTGACCTCATGGTCAACAGCGACCTCGGCAAGCTGATCCGCTACATGATCGCTGCCGAGGAGAAAGCTCTGGCCGGCGGCGCAACTCGAGCGGCCGGGATCCGGGCCGCCCGGGATGCCTTCTACAAGGGCGATCCCGCCCGGGCGGTGGACCATTATTTCCGTCAGGAAAACGGTCTGGTTCGGTACGAGGACCTGGCGAGCTACGAGGGTGGATGGATGGAGCCAATCCACACCACGTTCATGGAGCACGACGTGTATGTCTGTGACGGCTGGTCGCAGGGACCGCGGTTGATCCTGTTTCTCAATATTCTCGAGAACTTCGACCTGCGCGCCCTGGGCTACAACACGCCCGCGTACATTCACCTGATCTCGCAGGCGATCAACCTGGCGATGTCGGACTCGCACAAGTACGTCGGCGATCCGACGCTGGTCGATACACCAAAGAACCTGTACTCGAAGGACTACGCTCGTCGACGCGCCGAGCTCATCGACATGCAGAAGGCGTTCGACGACATGCCTCCGTGGGGTGATCCGGCCAGGATGGTCGCGGTCGCTGGCGACTCTCCCAGCCGCTTTCTTGCGGATCGATCGTCGGCGGTGGAGACGTTGCCACCAGACAACCGGCCGGCGCTCGACACCACCTCGTTGAATGTCATCGACGCTGCCGGCAACCTGTTCTCGATGACCGAGAGCGACGGCCATGTCGACTCACCCATGATCCCGGGCTGGGGCTTCGGCCTCGGCAACCGCATGGGGCAGTTCAACCTCGACCCGAGTCTAGCCAACGTCATGGCGCCGAAGAAGCGGCCGAGAAACACCAACAGCCCGGTCTTGCTGATGCGAGACGGGGCGCCCTTCATGGGCCTCTCGACCCCGGGTGGTGACCAGCAGATGCAGGCGTTGTTGCAGGTCATACTCAACGTCGTCGTGTGGGAGATGTCACCCGAGAGCGCCCTCGACCAGCCGAGGTTTGGCAGCTACAACTTCCCGGCGACCGGCTCCGAGATCAACCACAACCCGGCCAAGCTGAAGCTCGAAGACAGGATCCCCCTCGCGACCGCCGAGACGTTGCGAGGCTTGGGGCACGACGTCGAGTCGTGGGGGCTGTGGAACTGGCGGGCCGGTGCTCCGACGGTGACTTACGGTGAGCCTCAGAGCGGGGTTCTGATCGCCGCCGGCGACGTCCGACGGGAAACCGCCGCTGTCGCTTATTGATCCGAGCCGATGGCGGGAGGTTCCCATCGTGGGGATCGACGGCATGCTACCGTCCAACGGCGAGGCCAAGACGAACGGCAAGAAGGCGTCCACCCAGGACGTTCCGCAGACGCACAGTCCAGCATCGAGAGAGGGAAGCGCATGGCAGAGGCGGTACGCAGAATCAGGAAGCTCGATGACCTGACCGAGGCAGATGCTCGGCGGATGGACGAGCTTTCCGAGCAGATGCGGCCGCCGCCGGCAGAGGTCCTGCTCGATCTGCTCAGGCAGATGGAAAGCGTAGGGACCGCTGAGTACACCGAACTCGACATGGTAACGGTGTACGAGCACAGCCTGCAGGCAGCGACGCGCGCGCACCACGATGGCGAGGACGAAGAGACGGTCGTCGTCGCACTCTTGCACGATATCGCCGACCAGCTGTCGCCCTACAACCACGACGACGTCGGTGCCGAGATCCTGCGTCCCTACATCTCCGACAACCACTACTGGATGCTCAAGCACCACGGTATCTTTCAGCTGTTCCACATCCGCAAGGGAACGCACCAGGACGGCAACGTCCGCGACCAGTACCGCGACCATCCGGCATACAAGCAGACGGTGCGCTTCTGCGCCAAGTACGACCAGACCGCGTTTAACCCCGACTACGAGTCGCTGCCGTTGAGCTTCTTCGAGCCGATGTTGAGGCGGGTGATCAACCCGGAGAGAGCGCGCGCGTTCGAAGCCGCGAGGTTTCAGCGACGCCTATAGAACTTCGGCGAACATCTCGCGGTAGTGCCGGTACCAGTCGCTCTGGAACCGCTCTTCCGGATCGTAGCGTCGCTTCAGGCGCAGGAACTCGGGGAATCGCGGATAACCCGCCTCCACTTGTTGCCGCGACGCGTACCGGTGGTAGGTCAGGTAGTAGCTGCCGCCGCGGGCAAGTGCCAGGTCGATCAGGCGCCG
The DNA here is from genome assembly GCA_965205505.1 of Acidobacteriota bacterium. Lineage (GTDB taxonomy): Bacteria > Acidobacteriota > UBA890 > UBA890 > WLXD01 > DASCOT01. The sequence goes on along the minus strand of CBDBHB010000005.1, from coordinate 60,731 downwards.
GAAGGTCGCGCTGGAGTGCTCGATGCCAGCCGGGGTGTGCACCGTGTGGATGTTGAAGATGATGCAGGCCCACGGTTGCCTCGCCCACGCCAGGAAGCTCTCGTCGTCCTGTTCGATCAGGCGGACCGTGCCGTAGATCACGCTGACGTCGTTGAGCCGGAAATCCTCGCGCGCCGCGCCCATGAAATCAGTGAGTCGCTCGCGTGGCACGTAGATCTCGGTGATCGGGTCGGTCGCCTTGTCGGTCTCGCCGAACTGCTCGCTGAGCACCTGGTGGTAGTCGTCGTAGTAGTTGCTGAGCTGGTGGGCATCGGACCAGTAACGCTGGCCGGTGGTGGACAGGTAGTACTGCGCGTAGGAGTTGAAGGCCAGCTGCTTGTCGACGTGTGACAGCGCTGCCAGGCGCATCCATTCGTTGCCGGAGAGCTCGGACAGCTCGCCGGGCATCATCGCGTCGTCGGCGACCGGTCGGTAGCAGGCGAACACGCCGCGTGAGAGGAAATCGTCGGAGTTGTTGGCGATGCCGAACTGGAAGTCGCCGTAGAGGAACCCATCGCCAATACGCTCCTCGAACAACAGCATCACGTCGGCGACTTCGACAATCTCGACGATGCGCTCGAGCTTTCTCCGGACGCCGAGCCGCAACCGCACCGATGCGATGGCGCCGAAGCAGCCGTAGCCACCGATTGCCAGGCGAAACAGCTCGGTGTTCTCGTCCCTCGAACAAAGTTGCGTCTCGCCATCGGCGTCGATTAGCACGAACGACTCAACGTCCTGGACGATCGGACGGTGCACCAGCCCGCGCCCGTGCACGTTGGCGGCCAGTGCGCCGCCGATGCTGAGACGGTCGGCGCCGGTCTGCTTCTGGACGATGGCCCACAGTCGCGGTGACTCAGCTTGCGCCCCGGAGAGGTACGCGATCAGCTGTGGCCACTGGATCCCAGCCTCGACCTCGACGATGCCGCTGTCGACGTCGAAATCCAGTACGTGATTCAGCCCGGTGGTATCGAGGAGCACCGTATCGGTGCCGAACTGCTGCCCGCCCATCGCGTGCCGCCCACCGGCGATGCTCACCGCCGCCCCTTCGGATCGAGCCTCGCGCACCGCCGCTTGCAGCGCGCCCACCGAGTCGGGCTCGGCGATGCGCCGCACGGTCGTCGCGTTGAGCTGGGAGTGGATGTCGTTGACCATCACCCCCTCAGAGCCGCCCGCAACCGATGCGACCGAGTCCTCGGGGGTCGGTTCCGATGGCCCGCACGCGGCGGGCGAACCGAGGGCGACCAGGGCGCCGCCGGTTCGCAGGAAAGAGCGTCTCGAGATCATTTGTTAGCAGGCCGTGGTGAAAGTGTGGTGGGTCTGGTTACGGCGAGTTGGGGCCAGATGCAAGGCAGCCTGACACAGGCGATGCCCTAGCCATCGTCGAGGAAGGCGAACGCCGCAAATGGCCCCAAATCGCCGTAACCCTTCGGGCAACAGGGGGTTGCGCGCGTATGCTGCGTCGTTCCTCGTCAACGATGGGGTAACCATCGCCTCCTCCTCTCTCCTTGCCTCCACTTCGCAACACCCTGTCGCCAGACCCACCACACTTTCACCACGGCCTGCTAGCTTGGCAACGGATTTCTGATAGATCAACAGATGGGGGCCAGGAGTGTCAAACCTGGCCCCTCGATCCGACGTTGCATCTGGGCCACGGAGAAACGATCTGTCGCCGGGCGGCCCTTTGGACAACCCTTACGGCCTCCGACCTGGCACACTGGATACCGGCTCTGGGGGGCTTTGCTGTGTAAGGGGGTGCTGTGATCCAGTCTGGAGACGTTGCTCGTCTGAAGTCGTTGTCGTGGGCGCTGGCGGCGGCGGCCGCCGTGTTGCTGGCCGCACCAGCACTGGCGCAGGACATCCCACCGCCGCCGAGCGATCACGATTTCATTCGCCCCGATCGATCCGGACGCGACCATCGAACGGCCTTCAATGACTACGCCAGCCCAGAGGGGTACACCGATTCGTCCGGCGAGGCGAGCGTGTACTTCTACTGGCCCGGCGCAGGGGAGACCTGGGACGAGACTCTCAGGGAGGACGTTCCGGGTTATGTGCTCGAGTCCATAGCAGCGCTACGGCCGGTTTTCGATGGTATTGGCCCCACACCGGAGAGACCGCTTTGGGTGGGGATGGTCAGGGAGATGTTCTCCGAGGATGCCGAGGACGAGAGAACGATCGTCGGCGGTGTCTTCGACCTCGCGGCCGAGATGTTGTATCTGCCGACGGAGACGCTCACGGGGGCGCCGTGCATTCGCTCTACCGTGGCGCACGAAGTGGCGCACGCGATGAGCAGGATCTACAACGGCTACCTCGACTACCCGCATTCGCCCAAGTGGCTCGACGAGGGCGGCGCCGAGTACCTCGCCAACGTCGTCTATCCAGAGGAGCAAAACGGCGAGTGCTTCGAGGGGCTGTACAAGGACTTTGGCAAGGCGACGGAGGTCGGGCTGTGGGACGACGCGCGGGCCTACGATGCCTACCCGTTCTTGAAATGGCTTTCGAACAACGGCACCGACGTCAACGCGATGATCCGGGAGTTCATCGGCGCCATACCCAGGGCGCGCCTGATTTACGACTACAAGCTCGATGAGCAGTGGCCGCAGTATTCCCTCGAGGTCTGGGGCGACGCGCGATACGCGATGGAATCGCCTCCCTACCAGTGCGACAAGTCGTTTCCGCCCAACCACCTGCACTTCGGACACCCGGGCTCCGGCGAGCTCAGCATGGAGCAGATCACGCTGGTCGAATATCTCCAGAGCGGATATGTACTCGCCGGAGGTCAGCGAGTTCGGTGTCTCGATTGGCCTGCCCGACGCTTGGGAGCTGGGTCAGATACGCGTAAACGAAGGCACCGAGGGCACCCAGCAGCGCTTCAACGTCTTCGGCAAGATGCTGCTGCGCGCCTACCCGCTCGACGACGGTCGCGTGCGCGTGGTGCAGAAGACGACGCATTTCTGGCCCAACTTCACGTCCCAGTACTACCAAGATGCGCTGGAGCAGGGACCGGAATCGACGCGGGCGGCGTTCAAAGCCGGTGGCACGATGGAGACATTCGTCGAGGAGAGCTGCTGGTTCCTCGGCAAGCAGATCCTCGAGATCGAGGAGGTCGACAGCGACGAGTGGCTCGAGGACACCGAGAAGCGGGACCAGCGGCTGGTCTACAAGTTCAAGGCCACCGACGATCCCATAACCATCAACACGCCGCACAAGTTCCGCTGCGTGCCCAACGTCGCCACCAACAAGACCCTGGCATTGCTTCTGGCCGGCGGTGGTGCTCCGGCAGCAGCGGCATTGATGATGCCGATTGCCCGCTGGGTGGCCCGCGCCACCGGTGGTGAGGGTCTCGGCGAGGACTCCTGGGCCGGCCAGCTGCAGAAGATCTTCATGGGCTCGCTCACCTGGGGCATCAAGGACGAAGGCGAGATCAGCCTGGCGTTCGTGCAACGCGAGGTCGACGACTACCTGGTCGTGAAGGTGAACGACACGCTTTCGTTGGTTTACAAGGCGATCAAGCGGTAGAGCGCTGTCCAAGGATCCCGACGGCACGCGTGCCTGATGGGCGAGCGATCACGCGAGCAGTGACTGTGCTCGGTTGGCCCAGCCATGGAGCTACGGCTGGACGATCTTCGCCCCCGTGAGCTGTGCAACGCCCGCCAGCGTCGTCTGCGCGGCGTTCAGGCCGAGGCGGAAGTCGTTGTCGCTGAATGTCGAGAAGCGATCGGTCGGCTGATGCCAGTTCGGGTCCCAGCCCGCCCCGATCTGCGCACCGCGCTCGTTCTCTCGCAGGCTGACGGCGGGCACGACTTCCATGAACGGGGTGGAGTCGGTGTTCGTCATGTGTGGGCCGACACTCGCCGGGTAGTCGGTCGCATACGCGTCGTTGGCCGCCTTGAGCAGCCAGGCCAATTCGCGCGACCCCGCCACCATGACGGATTCCGACTGGAACTCGATGTTGACGTCGGCCTCGGGGCGCTGATCGCGACTCACCGTGCCGTCGGCGCGTGGTGCACCGTGATCAAACAGCATCATGTCGTGCTGGATCATCCCCAGCCATCGCGGCTCCGGGTAGCGGCCGGAGGCGGGTGGATCCTCCTGTCCCTGCAGCGACTGGCGTTGCTCCACGTAGGCACGGCTACCGTTGAGGCCGGTCTCCTCGTTGTTCCACAGAGCGAAACGGATCGAGCGCTCGGTCTGCACGTCGGGCGCGTTGAAGATGCGGGCCAGCTCCATGACGATGGCGGTCCCAGAGCCGTCGTCGTTGGCGGCCTCGCCCCAGCCGTGCCCGTCCATATGCGCCCCGATGATGTACATCTCCTCCGGGTGCGAAGCGCCGATCTTCGTGCAGTAGACCTCCTGACGCTCGCCATCGGTGGCCGGCTCGCTGTTGAGCTCCCGCAGCGCCTCGTCGGGCTGTGCTGTCGGGTCGTTAGTCACGCCGGTCCTGCCGCGGTAACCGAAGATCGAGCTGCCGCCGGGGCCGGACCCGTTCCGCCCCACCAGACCACCTGTCGACGTCTCGAGGCTGGCTTCCTCGTCGCGTCGCGGTCGGCGTCCGCGGCGTCGCTCTGGTGCGCTCTCCGGCGGAAACATGTACGCGATGCGCTCGGTGTTCGTGCACCCGTACGAGCGTAGCTGCGCTTCGATCCAATCGACCGCGCTGCGGTTGCGCTGCGTACCCTGGCGCCTATCGCCGAACTTCGTCAGACCTTGGAGGGTGGCCTTGTACTGTGCCAGGTCGAGCCGGCCAACGAGGATCCGGATCGGGTCGCTATCTGCCTCGGGGCTCTGGTCCTGCACCGGGCTGGCGACGCTCGCACCCGCTACCAACAAGAGACCGGTTGCCAGGACGGATAGCTTCGCTCGCATGATGCTTCTCCGGATTGTTCAGGTTCGAGTGATCGGTGTGGAGCTCGTGATCAGCGTGGTGTTGACGCGACGCAGCAGGCTGGATCGTCGCCTTTCACAGCTCCCCCCGCAAGGGGCTTGCAACATGCAGCCGATACCCTGATCCAGCCGCCGGTGCGAGAGTCTCAGAGACTACGCTCCACGTATTCTTTGAGAGCAACTGCGTTGTTGAATCGCGATTCCCGCGAGGCGAAGACGAACGTGACCGAGCCCGCGTGCAAACGCTCGAGGATGGCGTCAAGCGGCGCCTCCCGAGCTTCCAGCTCCTTGAAGTAGCGCTGCTTGAACTCTGCCCACTTGTCCGGATCGTGGTTGAACCAGCCGCGTAGGTCGGCGGAGGGAGCAGCGTCCTTGGTCCACAGATCGATCTTCGCGTCCTGCTTCGATAGGCCGCGGGGCCACAGGCGCTCGACGAGAATGCGGCACCCATCCGAGCTTGACGGTGCCTCGTAGGCTCGTTTCAGCGAGATTGGCATGGGATCACCGAGTCCGCGGTAGTTTGTCTGGGCCAGATCACGGCCAGTCAGCCATGAACCAACATGCCGGGAGGGAAGACTCAACATGGAAAGCACCATTGCCAAGCTACTACAGGAATTCGAGCAGGGGAGAATGAGCCGGCGTCAACTTATCCGCAGTCTGGCGATCGCTGCGACCGGGGCGCATGCTCTCCGCTCTGTCAGCCCTGCTCAGGCAGCGATGCCGGCGACCCAGGCTGCACCTTTTCACACGGTCAGCCTGGACCATATCTCGTACGCCGTTGCCGACTATGGGAGGAGCCGCGACTTCTACGCCGACCTGATGGGCTGGGAGGTGCAGAGCGACAACGGCGAGAGTCAGGCCACGCTGCGCATTGGCGGCGTGGGCGAGATCATCGTTCGCAACAACCGTCGGCCAATGAACCAGCCTTCGAATGAGCCAGGCCGTCAACCGGTAACCGGCGTCATCAACCACATCGCCTGGCGGATCGATGACTTCGATACCGACGCAGTGAGGGAAGAGCTAGAGGCGCGCGATCTGAATCCGCGGCGGGACCAAGGTGGGCCCGACCCCGGCTACGATAGCTATCACGTGCTGGATCCCGACGGCTGGGACCTGCAGATTAGCAAGTAGCTCGGGGGAGAGCTTTAGCGGAGTTCTTCGGCACCCTGCTGGCCCCGATCGGCTCTCCCTGCGGCCATGTGGGCGGAAAGGCGGTAGCGGATGAAACGCTCGCCTTCGAGAACGATCTCACCGTCCCGGCGGAAGCCCAGACGCTGTATCCCGGCCACGTGCTTCCTGCTCGGAGGCAGGAGAGCGGTGACGGAACCGAGCCGGAGCTCGTCGAAGGCGTAGCGAATGATCCGCTCGTAGAGGTCCGGCCCCGTTCCCCAGTGGTTCGGGTGCAATACCAGGCCGACGTCTGCCTCGCCACCTTCCGGCTGTAGCCTACCCCACCCGGCGAATTCGTCATCGACGAAGAATCCCCAGGGGCCATATCCGTTCTTGTCCCACATGCGCTCTTTGGCCGCGACGAACTTCTCACACTCGGCTGGGCCGAAGTGACCCCGTGCCAGCGGCAGGTGGCGCCGTACAATGGGGTTGTTCATCAATTCGATGATGGCTTCCGGCGCTACTTCGCCGAGTCGCTTGAACACGATCCTCCGGCGGTCGTGAGACATCATGGCTGAGAGCGTCGGCCACCCGTCATGCGCTCGAGCTGCCAACGCGTCGGCCCAGAGGAAGGCCTCGATGAAAGCGGGATAGAACGTAGACGTAGGCGGCTAGCACCCAGTGGAAAAAGATGGGGATTGTGCCTCCGAACCAGCGGCGTTCCGGAAACACGGCCATGACGATCACATAACGGGCGACCATGGCGACGAAGTAGACCAGGGCAAACCACTTCAAGCTCGAGCCGAGTCGCGTGTGCTGGCGCACGAGAGGCCCCGAGCCTGCCCACAGCTGGCGAGATACCTCTAGCTGAGCCGCGAGAATCACGATCTGCGCGGGCAGCAGAATCGGATAGGGTAGGAGGCCCGAGTACCACTCCTCCATGGGGGGAAGGAACGCCGGGCTCCAAAGCCCCACGAGAGCCTGCCCGAGCACCCGGCCGAGGAATGCGAGAGCGAGGATGCCGAGGACAAGCGCGTAGGGTCTCACTCGATGCATTTCGCCGGATCGGGCCCACGGTAACGTCGCTCCGACCGTGGTCGCCAGGGTCCATCGACGTGGGCTCGGCTCGGGACGGCTATCCCCCAGCCGCACCAATGGCGAGGCGGCCTGCTCGCTAGCAACCGCAGCCTCCCCTGATGGCTACAGGTGACTCGGAGGCGCCTGCAGTGGCCGCGACCGTTCCGCTGAACCAACAGGCCTCCGCACCGGGACTGGTAGCCACGAGCTCCACTTGCAGCGTGACCTGCTCGGATTGCCAGCTGGACGACCAGATGTTTCCAGCCTGGCAACTATAGAGAGGAGGCTCCAAGGGCGTCTTCGGTCGCAAACGCACGTTACCCGCGCCGAGGTTCACGCGGGCGTTGGGTGGATCGCCGTTCGGATCCAAGACAAGGATCTCGGGGCCGGAGCCGTAGGAGCCCTCTGTCGCATCTGCAATCGACTCGTTGAAGCTACATCCACAAACGATGGACTGCCACTCGATCGGCTGGAGCTCATGGAGCAAGCGCTCGCTCCCCGATGCACCGCCAAGCGTAAGAAGGCCTGCGAGTATCGTGACGAGTCGCTTCATGCCGGTTCTGTACGTTGCGTGAGGGACAATCCGTCCGAGGAGAAGGTGGCGCTCTCGATCGCGCTACCGGCCGAGCTTCTCATCGAACTGGCACTGGCCTTTGACCGGGCGAAGTGGAGCCAGCTGGATGTCGTGCCATGAGTTCTCTGGTACTTCGGGCGTGACGAGGGCGTCCCACTCTTGCATGGATGTGCCAGGAGCATCGGTCACCTGGAGGCGTTCGACCCGCGTGATTGGGAGGGTTTGTTTCACGCGAAGTGGCTCGTCTGCCGACGAGCGCGGTTCGAAGGTCATTAGTATGTAGCAGGGGGGAACCGTACGGGTCTGGTTGAAGAAACCACGGTGCCAACCTGGGCCGAGCTCCTCGGCTTGGAATCGCACCCCAGCACCGATGTCAGGTGGTCGGGCCGCCAAGAGCTCTCTTGCCGTGCACGTGGGCTCCACGTTGTAACCAAGGTAGTAGTAGGCCTGCCAACGCCTTTGACCGGTTAGCCTGTCGCCAGATCTCAGAATAAGGTGAACCCCCTCCCCGCTGGTGCATTCGTGGAAATACTCCGGCCGACCATCCTCATCCAACTCTGCGACCACGACGGCGCCCGCTACGCTGAAACGCTCGGCGAGCCCGAGCACGCCAATTCCGAGCAGTGGGCCGGCCGGCAAATCTGAAAGCGGCTCGAGCTCGAATAGCGACAGGCTGCGATTCCCGATCATCACCAAGGGAAGCTCATCGCCCGGCGCGTTGGCAGCCCGCCCGAGCAGACGGAATTCGCTCGTCCACTGAGGCGTCGCGGTACGAACGAAAGTGATCTCAGCACCCGGAGGCGCTTCCGACGCGTCGAGCGCCAGGTAATAAGCCCCATCTTTCGATACGACAACGCCGACGGTCGCCTCGTATTGAGCACCTACCCCGAGAGCTCCTTGGCCCATCCAGCTGACGAGGACCAAAGACGCGATCGCTGCTGCTCGAAGTGGAATGGTCTTCATTAGCTAGCGAAGCTCTACGCGCCGCCGGATCGGAGGCTGATCACGGAGATCTCGGGCGGTACCAGAAACCTCACGGGAATGATGCTAGTAGCGATGCCAGAGCTGACGAAGAGATGCCTGCCATTCCTCGGGCATTCCCCATCCCTCGATGGGCGCAGTGTCCAGATGTTGCTCGAGGTGGAGTTTCCTATCCCCTACAGGCTGTTGCTGGTTGAGACCACGCCCGGAGTGCTACGAGGGCCGCCAAAGCCCACCCGCTGAAGAAGACCCAGGTGGCCATCATGGCTGGCGAACCCTCCGACGGCCCCCAACCGACAGCTGCCTGCCAGAGTATGGCGCCACAGAAACCCCACCAGGCGATTCCGGCGACGTGGACCCAGCGCTTCGTGATGTTGTCCGGTGCTCCGCCCCACACCAGCAGAAGTGCTACCAACGGGATCGCCTGGAGCCCGTGAAAGCCGGCTGCATGGATTGGAAGCAAGTTGCCTTCGACGCCGACCATTCGGCCCTCGAAGATGCTCATCCAGATTCCTATTCCAAACGACATCAAACAAGCGACAGCGGCGTACCGAACGGCAAGACGGAAGGCAGTGATCTCGACTCTGAAGAACCTCCAGGCGAGCACGAGAAAGAGCGCCATGATGCCGACGGCGTCGAGGAAGAACACGCCGCCCAGGATCTGATCGGGTACTCCAGCCACCGCTGAAAGCCGCGGATCCAGGCCACGGAACGCCTGGACTGTCTCGATGCCGTACGCGTACAGCGTGGCGATTACCAACGCTGTCCCCCACCGTCGTTGGCCTCTCTCTGTGAACCCGGCTTCCGGGGCGAGCAACGCCTGAGTCAAGAGGAAGACGCCTACAGATCCGTTGAAGATGGCGGTCTCCCAGAGATTCCCCTCGGGGGGCACGGCGAAACCGCGCGCCAGCCCGAAGAGCGCGCAGACTGCTCCGAGCGTGACCCCGAACAGGCCGACCCAGGCTACTCGGGGCTCCTTCCCGAGTTGGGCTAGCAAGGTGCTCCAAACAGCATTCGGTCTGCTCACCGCAACAGCCTCGCAGCGTCGCGCCAAGGTCGCTGCCTCGGCTCCGTGCAATCCGGATGAGCCAGTACGTCAAGAATCCTGCTGGCCCGAACATGAGCGTCACGAACAGGAGAAGCGATTGAATGGGCAACGGGATCACGCTGGTCGTTCGCTCTCGACGAGGGTCCACCATTGGCTAAGCGGTTGGTAGAGTACCTCCGGTCGCGGCTCATTGGTCAGGTCAGCGATCAACTCGAGCAGGTGACCGTCCGGGTCTAGGAAGAAAACAGCCGCCGCCGGCATCCAGCCATGCACGATGGGCTCGTGCATCGGCCCTTGTTGAGGCGCAGTGGGAGGATGAATCGCCTCGATTCCACGCTCCCGTAGATAGGGAATCATCCCGTCGATGTTCTCCTCAGCGATACGGAACGAGATATGGCAGTCGGCGGCGTGGCGTCGCACTACGGAATCCACCTGGAAGAGCCCGAGCATCCAGCGCGTGTCGCCATCGATGAAACGGAGTAGGGTGCCTGGTCCGCCTCTCCCGCCGAAGCCCAATTCGAACCCCAGCTTCTGCACGTAGAAGTCGATGGAGCGACCCACGTCGGTGACGGCGAGGTGGACCTCATACAGGCCGTGGTGGAAGTGCATTGGCGAGGAAGCCTCGCTACTCATCTTGCTGGGTTTTCACACGCCTCGAAGATTCTCCTGGCGCTGTCGAAGGCGCTCATGCCGTTCTCCTGTATGTATTTGTTCTGCTCACGAAGGATCCGGCTCAGCGGGCTCATCTTCGAGTAATCGTTTCAAAAAGTGCCAGGTCTTTGCGGGTAGCCCGTCGCACCATGAAGGCCAGTAGAGGTGCCATCAGCGCCGAGAATCCGGCCGGACGTCCACGGTTTCGCAGCGTCATGAGCGTTGACGATTCGGTGATGGCTTCCCACGTGTACGTCGTCTCCATCGGGAACGGCCCCAGCGCCGTTCGCATCACGAGCTTTTCTCCAGGGATCCGCTCGACGATTTCGTACGTATATTCGAGACGGCGTCCGAGGAAGTGAGCCACGAACGCAACTTGCGACCCGAGCACGGCGGGTCGATCCGTCTTCCATACGACAGATCTGATGTTGGCGTACCACTCCGCTACGTTGTCCGGATCGGCGGCGTACCTAGCCACCTGGTCGCGAGGGCGATCAATCACGACTTCCGTAGAGACGTCAACACTCGCCATTGTCACCTCGTGGCCTTTCCCCACGGCCTGCTAGGCATCGTCTCATCGAACCGACAGCTCCGCGACGGGCGCGACGATGATCTCGCGCCGCGCCGCGGTCAGTTCGTCGATTCGGGCACAGCCGGCTTCCGCGGCCCGTTACCAGTAGTCCTGGTCGTCGCCTAGCGAGTCGAAGGCGAGGAACCTCTCGGAACGCCCTGAACGACAGCATTGATGTAGAGAATTCATCTTCGACTACGCGTCGCCGAGGAGATCGCAACGGTTTCCCTCGATGTCCCGAAAAACGGCAAGCCGGCCGTAGGGTTCGATACGGGGAGGCGACACGAACTCTACGCCAGCGCCCACCATGCGATCGTAGACCTTGTCGAAGTCGTCAACTCTCAGGAAGAAACCGACGCGCCCAGCGAACTGATTGCCGATGACCTCGGCTTGGTCATCGCCATCGGCTCGCGCCAGCAGGATACCGGTCTCACCACCCATTGGACGCACTACCACCCAACGCTTGGGGCGACCATCGTTCGTCAAAGACGGGACGTCCTCGACCAGATCGAACTGCAGGACGTTGATGAAGAAGTCGATAGCGGGCTGGTATTCCTTGACGACGAGCGCTACGAGTTGCAGGTGGGACATGACTCTTACCTAACGTGTCGTGATTCTGCGGCGCGCGGAGTGTGGTGACCCACAGTAGGGCATCCGATCGACGCGCTCGACGGGCCTCGAGGCACCTCTGTTACAGGACACTAGCGTAGCGGGATGGTGAGTCAGTGGAAGTCGCGGCTTCGGCGGATGGTCTCGAGCTTGATGTCAGGGTGCCAGAGCTTGTCGACAACGAGGTGAACGACCGAGTTGTGCGATTGGATCTTGCCGGTGGCGCCGAGGAACGAAGTGGTGCGGCTGATGACGCTGAACTTCTCGAACACCTGGGGCCAGATCACCAGGTTCACGAAGCCGGTCTCGTCTTCGAGGGTCATGAAGAGCACGCCGGCGGCGGTTCCAGGGCGCTGGCGACAGATGACGATACCGGCATAGCGGGCGTGGGCACCATCGCGCATGTGGCCGACGGTGTGCGCGTCGGGAAGGCCGAGCTTGGCGAGTTGGCCGCGCAGCGGCTCGAGAATGTGGCCGCGGGTAGAGTGATCGGAGGTGCGGTAGTCCCAGGCGATCTGCTCGAAGGCGGACAGGTCGTCGAAGCTCGGAATCGTAGGATCGGAGAACGATGCGCCCCGGCTCGACACCGTGCGGTTGCTGTCGGAAGCCGGTCCGGATGCAGCCGTAGCGATGCCGAGCTCCGGCGCCTCGCTCCCGGCGACGATGCCGTGCATCTGCCAGAGGGCGCCGCGGCGTGAGCACTCGAAAGGCTCGAAGAAGCCCGACTCGGTGAGCCGCTTGAGCGCACGCTCGGAAATACGCGCTCGCTCGGTGAAGTCGCGAATCGAGCTGAAGGGGCACTGGCGGGCCGCGGCCTCGATGCGCTCGCCCTCGTCAACGCGCATGCCCTTGATGTAGCGCAGCCCCATGCGGATGGCGAGCCCACGAGCAGGCGACTGTTCTGGCGAGGGGTCGCGGTTCGAGACCGTGGGGGTGGGGTAGGGAAGCGCTTCATGCTCGAGCGTGCAGTCCCACCAGGGGGCTTCAACGCTTACCGGGCGCACCTCTACATCGTGGCGCTTGGCATCGTCGACGATGGTGGCGGCTGAGTAAAAGCCCATCGGTAGTGAGTTGAGCAACGAGCAGGCGAACTCGGCCGGATAGTGGCACTTCATCCAGGAGGTGGCGTAAGCGATGAGCGCAAAGCTGGCAGCGTGCGACTCGGGAAAGCCATAATCACCGAAGCCGCGGATCTGATTGAAGACGCGCTCGGCAAACTCCTGCTCGATGCCCTTGGCCACCATGCGAGTGATCAGGCGCTCGCGGTGCCGGTCGAGGCGGCCGGTTTTGCGCCAGGCAGCCATGTCGCGGCGTAGCTGATCGGCCTCGCCGGGGGTGTAGTCGGCGGCCACGACGGCCAGCTTCATGACCTGCTCTTGGAACAAGGGGATGCCGAGGGTCTTCTTGAGCACCGGCTCCAGGCACGGGTGGGGGTAGTCGATGGGCTCCTTGCCCTCGCGGCGGCGCAGGTAGGGGTGCACCATGCCGCCGGTGATGGGGCCGGGACGTACGATGGAGATCTCCACCACCAGGTCGTAGAAGGTGCGCGGCTTGAGACGCGGCAGCATCGACATCTGCGCCCGGCTCTCGATCTGGAACACGCCCACGGTGTCGGCGCGACAGCACATGTCGAAGGTGGCCTTGTCGGCCGGGGGAATGGTGGTCATGTCGACATCGATGCCACGGTGCTTGCGCAACAGGTCAAAGCCGTGATGCAGCTGGGTGAGCGCGCCCAGTCCCAACAAGTCGACCTTGAAAAGGCCGAGCGCCTCGACGTCGTCCTTGTCCCACTGGATAACGGTGCGGTCTTCCATGGAGCCGTTCTCGATCGGCACCAGGTCGTGTACCGGCTCGTGGCCGAGCAGAAAGCCACCGGGGTGAATCGACAGATGACGCGGGAAACCGATGGCCTCGTTGGCCAACCGCATCAGATGACCGATGGTCGGGTTGTGGGGGTCGAGCCCGGCTTGACGGAACGATGTCTCGTCGATGCCGCCCCAGCGCCCGACCATCTTGGAGAGTCGATCGAGCGAGGTCTCCGACAATCCCAGCGCCTTGCCGACGTCACGCACCGCCGACTTGGATCGGTAGCGGATGACGTTGGCGACCATGGCGGCGTGCGAGCGCCCATGTTTCTCGTACATGTGCTGGATCGCCTCTTCGCGCCGATCGTGCTCGATGTCGAGGTCGATGTCGGGCGGCTCGGCGCGCTCCTTGGAGATAAAGCGCTCGAACAGTAGGTCCATACGCACCGGATCGACAGCGGTGATCTCGAGGCAGAAACAAACGATCGAATTGGCGGCCGATCCACGCCCCTGACAGAGGATGCCACGCTGTTGGCAGAAGCGAACGATCTCGTGCATGGTGAGGAAGTAGCCGGGGTAGTCGAGCTCGTCGATGACCCCCAGTTCCTTGTCGATCTGGGCGCGCATCTCGGGTGGAATGTAGCCGCGCTCACCGCGCGGGCCGATGGTGTCGCGGTAGCGTTTATGGGCGCCTTCCCAGGTGAGCCGGCGCAAGTACTCCATTGATGTCGTGCCGTCGGGCAGCTTCTCAGAGGGATAGCGATAGCGGATCTCGTCCATCGAGAAGCCGCATGTCTCAGCGATCTCGCGCGTGCGTGCGATGGCCAGGGGGTCGTCGGCGTAGAGCGCAGTGAAGCTCTGTGGCGAGTGCAGCTCGTGCTTGGCGTTGCCCTTGATGCAGCGGCCAGCGTTGCCGATCTTCACGCCATGGCGCACGCAGTTGAGCACGTCGTGCAGATCACGACGTCTGGGCACGTGATAGAGAACTTCGGAGCCGGCGACCAGCGGTATCTCGTAGCGCAGCGCGCGCGCGCGAATGCGGCGCTCCATCGTCGGCTCGTCTGCTCGATGATGCCGGGTGAGCAGCGCAAACAGACGTGGACCGAATGCCTCACGCAACAGATCACTGGTCTCGTGGAGTGTGTGGGGCTGGCGCGCCGCAGTGAACTCGAACAGGTCGACGACCTTGGCAGCAGCCACATCGGCGGACCTGGCAATGGTGGCGGTATCGAGCTGGCCGTCGGCATCGAAATCAACGCCCGGCGCGTACGCGGCATCGCAGGAGTAAGGATCGACGAGAATGCTGGAGATCGGCGCGTCATCGTCGATCGGCTGCGTTAGCAGGCTACGGTCGCCACCCCAAAGGGCGATCAGCCCGGCGGCGTGCTCCGCGACCTCGAACCAAGTAACGCGGCTTTCCCCCTTGGCATACCGCCGCCGGCCCTTGGTGACCAGCCGGCACAAGTTGGCGTAACCCTCACGGCTGGTGGCGAGCAGCACCAACACCGAGTTGTCGACCAGGGTGACCTGCGAGCCGACGATCAGGTGGATGCCGAGCTCGCGCGCGCAGACATGCGCCTGCACGATCCCGTGCACGCCATCGCGATCGGTAACAGCGATCGATCGCAGCCCCAGATGGCGAGCTTCCTCCACTATTTCAGCAGGGTCGCTGGCCCCTTCGAGAAAGGAGAAGTTGCTCTTGCACCACAGCGGCACATACGCGAGCGAGCCACCGAGATAAGCCGATGCAGACATGGAAGCGGGCCGTGAGGTTCGGGTGAGCCGGGCCAAAGTCAGGACTTCAGCCTGGTATTTCGGGCTCTCGAGGAAGTCGCCTATTTAAACAGACAAATGTCTGTTAATCTAGATCTACGAAGTTGAATTGCCTCGGTGGCCCGAGGTGTGCTGTGGAGGCCCGTTTGGCTACGCATTGCGTGCACGGGCGAGTGCAACGCCACCCAGCTACCGTCGCCGGTGATCGCGTAGCAAGATGTGCCTCTACCGCACCCCTTCACCTCACCCGAGATCTTCGGATGAAGCGCATCTTGATCCGCCTCCTCGTGCTGCTGGCGCTGATCGCGCTCGGCGTAGGCATCCTGTTCGTCGCCCTCAGCGGCTTGCCTTCATTCGTGCCGGTGCCCGAAGACGCCGTGGTGATCGGCGCCGGCGACGACCGTGTGGCGTCGATGTTCGTGCGCCCGTATCGGGCCACCTATGAACGCTGGAACTCGATCGTGGGCGTACCGCTGGCAGACGGCGAGGCAACGATGACGGTGAAGTCGACCGAGGATGGGCTGAAACGCATACAGATCACCTTGTCGATCTCGAGTACGGGCGTCGACGATCGCGTAATCCTCGAAGCGACCACTCTGGCTCCGGTGCGGCGCTCGTTCTCGATTCCGCGGGGCGGCGGGCAGAGTTTCATCTTCGTCGGCAACCGCATCCAGGCGACGGTACGCAATGCCGCTGGTGCGTCGACCCGGCACGACTTCGAGTACCAGCTGCGGCCGTTCGAGGCCTCGGTGCTGGAGCTGCCGCTGGCGGCGCTACGGCTGGGCCCAGGATCGATCGGCCGGCTGGCGTGGAACAACATGGTCGTGCCCGAGGAGCTCTGGGCACAGTTTCGTGTGCTCGGTGCGACGCGACTGGAGCTCGCCGCGGGCGAGTTCGATACCACCGTGGTGCGGATACGGTTCCACGATGGCCGCATGCGTGACTACTGGCTCAGCGCCGAGCCCCCCTACAAGATCCGCATGCTCAGCTATGACCGCGGCCGCGCCCTGGGGAGCGGCTGGCAACTCGAATCGTACGATCTACTCGAGTAGACGGGAGTAACCCATGCGACGAACTTCTTGGCGGCATTGGCAGCTTCCCCGATCATCCCGGCCGATCGTGGTCGCGCTGGCGCTGACGTTGGTGCCGGGTGCCGCGATCCTGCAGGCGCAGGAGGACAGTGCGCAACCGGCAGCCAAGCAACCGGTGCGCCCAGGCGACTATGGTAGGTTCGAGCGCCTCGGGTCCCGCACGCCACTGTCTCCGGATGGCGGGTGGCTGGCGGTGCCGATCACGCGCGTCGATGGAACCAGCGAGCTACGTACCTACTCGGTTAGCGACGCTGGCAGCCTGGTGGTTGCCGAGGAAGGTCGCGATCCGGTGTTCTCCGAGGATTCTGTCTGGCTGGCGTACCGCGTCGGGCACTCGGAATCTGCTCGTGAGCAGCTCCAAGAACAAGATGAGCCGATTGAAGACAGTCTTGGGTTGCTGCGTCTGAGCAGCGCAGAGGCGGAGATCGTCGATCGAGTGGCGAGCTTCGGCTTCGGCGCCGGCGGCGCGTATGTCGCCATGCACCGCTACCCGCCTTCGTCCGAAGATGAGTCCGACACCGATCGCCGCGGTGCCGACCTCGTGGTTCGTGGGCTGGCTGGCGGCGCCGAGCTCACCATCGGTAATGTCGCCGAGTATGCCTGGCAGACCGACGGCAGCCAATTGGCGGTGGCGATCGAGACGGATGACGGCTTGGGCAACGGCGTACAGCTTTACGACGCAGCCACGGGCAGTCTGCGCGTGCTCGATTCCGCACCGGAGGCAGGCGCGACGTTCCGGGGTCTTGCATGGCGCGATACGGCCGCGGACCTTGCTTTCCTGCGCTCGATCGACGACGAGGACTTCGACGGACCCACGCACGCGATCGTTGGCTGGCGTGACCTCGACGGCGACGACACCATGCTGCTGTACGACCCGACCACCGCTACCGACTTCATCGCCGGCATGCGCGTCTCATCGCACGAGGCGCCGAGCTGGTCTGAAGACGGAACGATGCTCTTCGTTGCCATCCAGGAGTGGCACGAGGATCCCGGCACCAGCGATGAGGCTGACAGCGACGAAGACTCCGAGCCGGTCGAGCCGTCGGCGGTCGAGGTCTGGCACTCCGACGACGAACAGGTCATTCCCATGCAACGGGTTGCGCAAGGAGCGCAACGCGCAGGCGGGCTACCTAGCGGCGTGGCGTCTCGACGAAGACAGGTTCGTGCGCCTCGGCACCGACGTGAACGAGACCGTTACGGTGCTCGAGGGGCAGCGCTTCGCCACCCAAACCGATCGACAGGCCTACCGGTTTCGCAACATGTTCGATCGCGACTGGAACGACATCTGGCTGATCGAGATCGCCAGCGGCGATCGCCGCAAGGTGGTCGAGGACGTGGGGTACTTCTATGGCGACAGCGCCACTGGTCGATACCTGCTCTACTACAAGGACGACCACTTCTGGTCCTACGACATCGAGACCGACGCGCAACGCAACCTGACAGCTGCGCTGCCGGTTTCGTTCGTCAACCATGACTACGACACCCCAGTGCGCGCCCAGCAGCCCCCGTGGGGCAACGGCGGGTGGTTGGCCGGCGACCGTGCGGTGCTGCTGTACGACGAATACGACGTCTGGGCGGTAGCGCCTGATGGCGGCGATGCGGAGAAGATCACCGAGGGTGCCGGGGAGCTCGTGCGGCATCGAGCTATCGACGTCGGCGGCGACGTCGACTCCGATGCCGACGGCATTGTCGATGCTCAGGAGCGCGGGCTGAGCTCCGAGCGCATCTGGCTGCAGCTGTACGGAGAGCGCAGCAAGAAGTACGGGCTTGCGGTGGCCAGCTTGGGGCGCGGTGACGAGGGCGCGTCGGGCGCCGGCACTGACCGTCTCGTGTGGCTCGACAAGAACGTCGGTTCGGTTGGCCAAGGCGCCGGAGGCAGACACCTACTCGTACGTCGTACAGGGGTTCGACGACTCGCCGGACGTGTTCGTCGGCGATTTCGACCTGGGCGCGGCGCGCCAGCTGACTGCCACCAACGCCTTCCAGAGCGACTACGCCTGGGGTCGGTCTGCGCTCGTCGAGTACCAAAGCGCCTGGGGGCGTGAGCTGCAGGGCGTGCTCCTCTATCCGGCCGACTATGACCCGAGCAAGACCTACCCGATGATCGTGTACGTATACGAGCGGCTGTCGCAGACGGTGCACAACTACTCGGTGCCCTCCGAGCGCAGCCCGTACAACCCCACGGTGTTCACCGCCGAGGGCTACTTCGTGCTGCAGCCCGACATCGTGTATCGAAACCGGCGCCCGGGGACATCGGCGGTGGAGTGCATCGTGCCCGCGGTGCAGGCAGCGATTGCCACCGGGATGATCGATGCCGAGCACGTCGGGTTAGTGGGGCACTCCTGGGGAGGGTACGAAGCGAGCTTCGTGCCCACGCAGACCGACTTGTTCGCGACATCGATTGCCGGTGCGCCGCTGACCAACTTCTTCTCGATGTTCGGCACCGTGCACTGGAATCCGGGATTGCCGGAGACTGATCACTTCGAGACGGGCCAGGCGCGTATGGAGGTGCCCTACTGGGACGACCTGGAGGCCTACGTACGCGAATCGCCGATCATGCATATCACCGACCTCGAAACGCCGATGATGATCTTCTTCGGCGACGAGGATGGCGTGGTCGATTGGCATCAGGGTGTGGAGATGTATAACTATGCCCGTCGCGCCGGAAAGTTCCTGGTGATGCTGGTCTATCCCGGCGAGGACCACAGCGCGCGACAGAAAAACAACCAGATCGACTACCACCACCGCGTGCTCGCCTGGTTCGGACACTTTCTGCAGGGCGAGGATGCCCCGGACTGGATCACAAGCGGCAAGCCGCTGCTGGAGCGCGAGCGCGAGATCGAAGCACAGAAGGTCCGCCGGCAGGGGAGCTAGTCAACTGGGTGCCTGGCACCGTCCAGACACGATGGTCCCTCGCCGCTCTCCGGTTTCGCTTCCACCTGGCGCCACGAGGCCCGGCGGCTGAGTAGCTCCAGAGACCAACTTCATTACTCCACCTGGCCCTGCAAGAACCATCGTCGGCGGTGGCGGTCGTAAAACACCCACATCACGTCGCCCTTCTGGGTTTCCACGAAGTGATAGTCGCGGCGTACCTCGCGAACCCACCAGCCACCGGAGACGGTGTAGGGGCCGAAGATCTTCCGCATCGGACCCTGTTCGGGCCCACGTACCAGCCACCCGTCGGGCTCGTGGTTGCCTCTGTGGGGTAAGGGAACGGCACGGTCGAAGATGCGTCGCATGAGCGGCCGCTGTCGTGCGTTGCGAGGTGCTGGAATTCGGGCGCCCTCGAGCGGTTCCCAGCTAAAGGTCGCCTCTGGCAGGTGGGCACGATGCAGCCGCGGCCATACCACTGAAAGGCGCCCGAACTCGGCGCGTAGCCGAGCAAACGCGCGGTTGGCAGCGGCAAGATCGCGTTGCGGCTTTTCCGAGAACAACCCGAGCTGCTCTTTGCCGGTGGGTGTCGAGTCGACGTTGAGACGGATCTCCACCGCGCCAGCTGAAAGCTCCAGTGTGTCGAGCTTGAGACGCACCAGGTCGAGGATTTGCGCGGCGTCGAGAGTCGGCTCCGCGGTGCGCACGGCGACTTCGTCGTGGCGGGTGTTGTCGAGAAGCAAATCGATGTTCAGCGCCGACAACCCATGTCCATATGCGGCAGCGCGGTGAAGCAGCGCGGGCAGCACGCGTTTGATGATAAAGGTCAGCCGCAGGGCATCGGTCTCGGGATGCTCGAGCTCGATCCATGCATCGATCGGCTTGTCGTATGGCACCGGATCCAGCGGTGTGGCAAGGGAGCCGGAGGCGAGTCGATGCAGGTGCAACGCGTCGGGCCCGAAGCGGCGCGCTAGGCCATCGACGGGGAGGCCGAGAAAACTGCCCACGGTATGTACGCTGAGCTTGGCGAGTTTGTCCCGGAGCTTGGCGTCCAGGTGCAGGCGATCGAGTCGCACATTTCGCATTGCACGGTGCTCGTGTTCAGGAGTTTCGAAAACCACGCTGCCGCGAGCACAGCGCGCCAACGTGTAAACGCCGAAGCGTGAGAACCCCACCGCGACGTGAGCTACGAAGTGGTGCTTCCACAGTGTCTCGCGGATCCGTTCGGCCCAGTTCTCGAGCGAGCGTTCCAGCCCGAGTAACCCTGAGGCATCGATCCAGAAGACGCCCGGCTCGTCTTCGCTCGGTTCAACTCCTGGGCTGAACGTGCGCAGCAGCTTGATCAAGCGCTCTACACCGGTGTCGACTTCTTCCTGCGGCACCTCTCCGGCGCACAGCTCACGGCAAATCGACAGCCCCGCCGCGTAGCGCAACCCTGATAATACACGAGCTCGATAGGCACGCTCGTTGACCCACAGGATCAGCCCCTGTGGACGATCCTCGGCCACCACGGCCATGGGTCGATCAACCCATTCCGGATGTCGTTGAGCCAAGAGCTGAAGGGGCAGCGCCGGCACATCCACACACCCCCACTCTCGCGGCGGGAGCACATCATCTACTGCGTTAGCGTTCTTCGACGACCCCCAATGGTCGCCTTCATCACGCTGCTTTGTATCTGACGCGCTCCCGCCGCGAGAGGGGAGGGCGTCGGCTTTATCGTGCCGCTTTGCATCTGAACCACTCCCACTGCGAGAGGAGAGGGCGTCGAGTGCCCTCTCCTCGTGGGGGGTGCCTCCCTCCCTGGGGCCCGTTTTTTCAGCCTTGCTGTGTGCGTTCCAGTCGGTTCGTAGTGAGTCGCTTTGTAGTGAGACCAGTCGCGGCGGGGCTCCGGTTAGCGCTTGGTAAAAGCGCTCGGCACGCGGCGACAACGGTGCTTCGCGGTGCGATCGAGTCATTGCTCATTGCAGGCCGTCGGGACCGCGCAGCACTTCGTCATGTCTCCAGACGGCGCCGCGTTGCTTGTCCTTGAGGACGTTCACCGTACAGGTGAAGCGGTCGGCCTCGAGGCGGTCGCGACGGGCCTCGGCGCGCAGTGAAACCATGGAGCCGAGCGATGAGGCATGGGTCTTTTTGCGCGTCAGGCACAACACTGCCATGTCGTGTCGGTGGGCGAGGCTGCGCAGGCGTGCCAGCATGGCAGACGATATTCGGGGTAAGGGGGCTCGGCCCAGAGCGGTGGCTTTGTCGCTGCCGGAGCCGAGATCGAAGACGATCAAACCGAATCCGCCGGAGCGTGCCAGTCGATCAGTAGCGCGTATGATCGCCCGATCGCCGGGAAGACGGATTACCGCCAAGGCCTGCAAATCGGCGCCGCTGGCCCAGGCGTCGAGGGGGAAAAAGCAGCTCTCGGTACGGGTTACCCAGGCGACCGTCTCGTGCTGATGCTGGGCATCGAGCACGACGGAGAAGGCGAGAGTGAGGCAGGCGCTATTGCCTACGCCGGAGATCTCCACCAGGCGCCCGCGCAGCTCCTGCAAGCTCCAGCTTGCCGGAGCCGGCGCAATGGAGGCGCCGGCGCCGAGCCGAACGGCACGTACAACACCGGGCGGGACAGGCAAAATCTGCGCGGACATCGATGTCATGCACGCGCGCCGTGTCCACTAGAAGCATTTTCGCTAGTAGAAGCCTGGGCGTGACGCCGCGCCAGCGCGGCCCGGAAGGGGTTCTCGTCGAAGTGGCGCCGCACCTCGAGCACCTTGCCCAGCACACGGAGCTCTGCCGGGTCGGGAACGATCGGCGCATACTCCGGGTTCTGCGGTCGCAGTTCGACGCGCCGACCCTCGACATAGAGAGTCTTGACGGTGGCTTCGTCGCCGACCATCGCCACCACGATGTCGCCCGGGTCGGCGGTCGGCTGGCGCTGCACGATCACTACGTCGCCGTCGAGGATGCCGGCGTCACGCATCGAGTCGCCCTCGACACGCAATGCGAACAGCTCGACGCCGCGAAACTTCGGGCGCACCGGCAGATACGACTCGATGTCTTCGATCGCCTCGCTCAGCGGGCCGGCGGGAACGCGCCCCAGCAGCGGCACCTGCACCGGGGGTTCGTCGTGAGCCGGCGAGTCGGGAAGGCGATAGCCGCGCGCCTTACCCCTCGCCTTAATCAGCTGCCCCATCTGCACCAGGGTATTGAGATGGGCACGAGCCGACTCCACCGCCTTGAAGCCGAAGGCCGCTTGAACTTCGCGGATCGTCGGTGGGTTGCCGGCCAGCAACCGGTCACGAACGAAGCGGTAAACGCGCTCTCGTGTCTGCCCCGGAGGGGTCTTGGGCGTCATGTAGGGCTCCTTGTTGGTGGGCGAGCACTACACTAAACCAGACAAATGTCTCCTCTGTCAATCCCTCTCTGCTAGCTGAACCGCGGTCTCGCTAGCAGAGGTTCCCAATCTGTTATTGGCGAGTGATGGCACTTGCCGTGATCCCGAAGGCGCCCTTCGCCGTCTTGGAGCCGCCAACGCTTTTAACGATCAACTTTCCGGTGAGCTTGTACAGGCCATCCTCGTCGGGAGCGTTCAGCCTCAAGAAGGTCATCAACCCGGATTCACCCGGCAACGTGACAGTCTAGGGAGCCTTTGTCCTTCACCGGCCCTTTAACCTTGATCGTTACCTCTCCGGTTACTGTTGAGGTTCCTAGGTTCGCGACGACCAAGATAACGAAGACTTCGTCTGGCCCAAAGAAGAAAAGATTTTCGAAGGGCTCAAAGGACTGGAATCCGGGATTTGATCCAGCGTCAGGCTCGGAAAACCTCCTAGCCCCGATGATGAGCGCGGCGACCGGCCCCGCAGCAGACGATCGCGATCTTATCGTCGGCCATTCGATCCCCATGCCCCGCAGCTCGCTTGCGCTTATGGCGATTTGCCCCCATTCGCCGGTAAACCCGTACTGCTCCTGCGGTGAGGCCGTCGTGGCGGGCGCCAACAAGAACCCGGTTGCGAGCACGACCACCAGCAGGGGACGGAAACGTTCGAGCATGCTACGTACCTCCGCGCGTTGCAGGAGAATCACACTGCCGCAGGATGGGGGTTCGTTGAGAGGATTGTCAACGGTTCCCAAGGTTACGTATGGTAGCAGCGACTACGGCAGCGCGACGAGGAGATCCATGTTGCTTTCGATCTCCAGGCGCTCGCGGATGGCCTGCGGATGTACGCCGATCATGCCGCAGATATCTTCGAACCAGCGGGAGTTGAAGAACTCCACCGGGTCCGAGTCTTCTGTCAGGCCGCGGAGTTTCTTGCGCTCAGAGGGCGACAGGCTCACACGACCGTTGATGCGGCGCAGGAACTCATAGTCCTTGATAGCAAGCGTGATGATCGAGACGTAGAGCTGTCGATAAGCCTCGTGATCCGTCCAGGCTTCTTTAGACGGGTCGGGCACAATGCCGGCAGAGCGCATCGCTAGCAGGTCAAGGGACATCTACAAGCCTCCCGGAGTTTCCGGCCGCGCGGAGCGCGCCAGGCCCTGAAGATCGTGGTCCAAGAGCCACCCCAGCTTGGAAGAAAGGTGCTTCTTAACGCTTCACAGTGCGTAGAGTCGGGGGAGGATAAACGCTCTCGAGGGGGGGAACAATGGGTCGTCGGCTACTTTTCTTGCCTTGAATCGTCGAGGCCGGTGGGGTGCCGGAACCGGGCAATCGCGCTATCTTCGTTAGAACGTTCCGCGCGCTCGTCGAAAGAGCGTCGATCTGTGGGACGCAGGACAGGTTGACATTGAAACGGATGGACGAGGAGTCTCGCAAATTGGCTCTCAGCGAAGAACGTATTCGAGAAGCTCTGACCACCGTGCAGTTCCCGGGCCTGTCGCGCGACATCGTGTCGTTCGGCTTTGTCGAGGCAGTGCGAATCGACGGTGGCGGGGTGACTGTCCGTCTCAATATCCCAATCGGCTCGCCGGAACATCAGCAGCAGATCGCACGCGCATCGCACGACGCGGTGATGGCGCTCGACGGGGTCGACAGCGTCAGCCTCGAGATCGCGGCTCCCGAGTCGAAGGGCGTTTCGGCGCCGCAGCCTGGCCGGTCACCTGGCGGTGCAGCCAGCCCCGGCCTCGGCGGTGCGGCCGGCGCACCGGCAGGTCCTGCGACCGGCAGACCGCCGGCGCCTGGTACCGGGCCCCCAGCCCCTGGCCGACCGGCGGCGCTGTACGACCGCACCCCGATCGGTGGGGTGAAGCACGTGGTGGCGGTGGCCTCGGGAAAGGGAGGCGTGGGAAAGTCAACCGTGGCGGTGAATCTCGCGGCCGCCCTGGCGCAGCTCGGCCAGCACGTCGGTCTGATGGATGCAGATATTTACGGTCCGTCGGTACCCACCATGCTCGGTACCCACGAGCAGCCGAAGATCATCGATCTCGACGGCAAGCGGGTGCTGGTGCCGCTCGACAAGTTCGGGATGAAGCTCATGTCGCTCGGTTTCCTGCAGCCCGAAGACGATCCGGTGATCTGGCGCGGGCCGATGGTGATGAAGGCGGTACGTCAGTTCCTCCGCGACGTCGACTGGCGCGGCGTTGAGGTGCTGGTGATCGACCTACCTCCAGGCACCGGCGATGCGCAACTCACGTTGACTCAATCGGCGCCGCTCGATGGCGCGGTGATCGTTACCACGCCGCAGGATGTAGCGTTGATCGACGCCCGTAAAGGGCTCCGCATGTTCCAGGAAGTCGATGTGCCGTTGCTCGGCCTGGTGGAAAACATGTCGGTCTTCACGTGTCCGGAGTGCGGGCATCGCACGCACGTTTTCAGCACCGATGGCGGGCGGCGAACGGCAGACGAGCTCGGAGTGCCGTTCCTGGGCGCGCTGCCGCTCGATCCGCAGATCGCCATTGCGGGCGATGCAGGCATACCCTACGTTGTCGAGCATCCCGACGGCGAAGTGACCAAGATCTTCCGAGCCGTGGCGCAGAATGTGCTCGATGCGGTGATGGAGTTGAAGGGTGGTCGCGAAGTGTCGATTAACTAGAGGCCACTACCCGAGACGAGATCGATGAGCGCCTCGGTCGCCGCGCGGACCGATCGAAGGCCGGGGTCGTCGTCTGATCCCAGCCGAGTCAGCATCCGGGCCGCCGCACGTAACTCTGGTGCGGCGAAGCCGTCGGCTCCCGACGACAGTGCCCAGGCCGCATCGTCCAGACGTTTCATCACGTAGCCTACTTGCGTTTCGGGCACGCTCCGGAGAGCGGATCTCCGCAGCTCCGCAAGCTCGACCTCGGCCAGCCGCAGCAATCGCACCTCGTCGTACCGTACCCGGCTAACGCCGCGCGTCGGGTTGCCGCCAATGACCAGCGTCTGCGGGGCGGACGTCGGTACCGCGGGCAGCGAAGCCAGCAGGGTGCCGTCGACGGTAATCGTGAGCTGATCGCTGCGCGGATCGGAGATGAAAAATAGGTGGTGCCACCGGTCTGTCGAGATCAAGGCGTCAACGTGCCAGTCGCCCTTGTCGCTGCGGATACGCAGACCGTCGGCCTGCAAGTCGATGCGCAACGCGGCGGCCGCTGCTGGGTCCATGCGGTCCCACGCGCTGAGAAAAGCGATGGATTGCTGACCGCGCATGAGCCGTACCGCGATCTCGAACACGAAGCCGCGGCTCGCCACCGGCACGTCTTGGATCACATACGCGGGCGTTGCGGCCGGGCTGATGATCTGCAGCGCCCGGTTGCCGCGATAGGTGTCGCGCGTTGTCGACAGAACGTGACGTGCCTCTACGGCGCGGGAGCCCCAGCCTCCCGCAACCAATGGGAACGGGCTCACGGACGGTAGCCGTAGGCTCACCGACTCGCGTTCGAAGCCGCCTCCGCGTACCAGGCTCCGGGGCTCGTTGTCGGCCTCGAGCACGGCCAGCGCGAGAGAAGCCGGTAGCAAGGCTATCGCCACCAGCATGGGTAGGCGACGTACTTGGCGGTTGGAGGAGCGCGAGAGCGGCACCGAGAGTATCCTGATTGGGGCGAGCACACCAGGCCACAGCCTGGAACCATCGTTAATGGTCGCATCTGTAGGGAAACCACGGCAACTGGATTCGCCTGTGTCCTGTGCATCGGCTCGAAGCCACCGACGCGCGGGGCCGGCTTCTTGCCCGCTCCTGGCCGTCGAGGTAAAACACTTGTGCAGCGGCTCGGTTCCAACCAAGCTGCATACGTTCCCCGCGTTTCCCCGAGTGTGAGGAGTCCTGGTCCGTGAGCTATCCTTCCAGTGAATCTCCCCTCGACTCTGGCCTACTCGAGCTCACTCCGGGCGTTATCGATGGTCTCCCGGAGACGGCGGCAGTCTTCCGTCTGCGCTCCTCCGGACAGCGAGTGATGTATGTCGGACACGCGGGAGAACAGGGGTTGCGTGAGGCCGTGCGCGAGGTTTGCGGGGCTGCCCCCGTTGCCGGAATCTCGCGGCTCGAGTACTCGCTGGCCGACGGTGCAGCCGCCGCAGAAGCGGCGGCCGAGGACGAGATTCGTCGCTACAAGCCCCTGTACAACGAGGGGTTCGGCCGTGTTCGTAATTCCGAGCTCAGACTCCCCAAGAGGGGTCATCGGATCCGTAAGGCAATGTCCAACCCCCCACCGATCGAATGACGAACGATGACCTCCGGCGTAGGCAGGAGGCAATGACCCGCCGTGACTTGATGCGGCGCGCAGGGATGATGGGGGCCGGGGCCGTCGGGCTCGGCCTGGTGGGCTGCAAGCAGCGGCCTGCGGACGACCTGGTCGACCTGAGCACCAGCCCACAGATACTGCAGCAGGGTGGCACCATTAGCGGGCAGCTGACCGGCCTACTGAACGGTGACGTGGTTGTCGACGGCGTTGTCAAGCTCGCCGGATTCAAGCCCATCCAGGCCGATGCTCGAGGTAACTTCGAGATCCGTGTGGAGGAGACTGGCGACTACGATGTCGAGCTCAAGGGCACGGGGCACCACAAGCGCGTAGGGCGTCTGCGCGTGCGGGGGAACGTCGCCGTTAACCCGACCTTGCTGGAGGAAGGTGCCGGGTTACCAATGAACTTCATCAACCAGTACGCGCGCGGCGCCGGTCCGGACAAGGAGGGCGTCGCGCCGCGCACGCCCGGGGCGACCAACCGCTGGACCACGACCCCGGTGGTGCAGATCTATCGCGGGCTTGTCGGCTCCGACAAGGAGATCGTCACCGAGGCTCGCATCGATGCCATGCGAGGCTCGATCCTGGCGCTGTTCGGTACGCTGACCGGCAATCGACTGGGGCTGCCGCAAATCGAAGTACGCTCGGGCTCGGCCCCGACGAGCCTGTCGCGGGTACCGCGCGGCCGGCTCGTGATCGTCCAGCGGGCGGACATGCGTTTCAGCAGTGAGCACATTGGCTCGGTGAGCAACGGTTCCGATATCAGCAAGGTGATCGTCGCCTGCGGCGTGGGCTCCACAATCGAGTTCTTCAACCGGATGTTCGCGCACTCGCTCGGCGGCTATGTCGTCTCGCCCTCGACGGAATCGATCCTGAATCCCGCCGGTCGTGCCGCTCCGAGCGACCGCGATGCTCTTGCGGCGACGTTTCACTACAGCCGACCCGCAGGGAACCTGGCACCGGATCAGGATCCCAGCGGTGTCTTCCTCAACGCCTGAGCCGGGTGACGCGCGCTCGGCCTGGGAGCGCGAGTACGTCGAAGTTCGCGCCTATACCACCTCGTATCGGGACGAGCTCGACCGGGGGGTCGAGTTCCTGCTCGGATTCGCCGCGGCCAGCGGGGGGGTCTCGGGGCCGGTGCTCGAGTGTGCCTGCGGAAGAGGTCGCAACGCGATCCCGCTAGCACGGGCCGGATATCGCGTCATCGGTCTCGATCATGCCGTGGCGGCGCTGTCGCAGTTCCGCGCCCGCGCCCGCGCCGAGGCCGTAGCCGATCGCATTGTCTCGATACGCCACGACCTGCGAGAGCCCTTGCCGCTGGCCGACGAGTCGGTGGGTACGGTGCTCGATATCACCGCCATCGACAACCTCGTGCAACCGGAGGCACAGCGCAGCTACGGCGCCGAGGTCGCACGCGTGCTCCGGCCAGGCGGGCTGTTCGCGGTGGTGACCTTTGATCTCGATGATGGCTACTATCGGCGGTTTCTCGACGCCTCACCGTGGCCGCGGACGGGTGTAGTCGAGGATCCTAACACCGGCATTCGCAACCAGTTGTTCCGGGGGAGGGAGCTCGACGCGGTCTTTGGTACAGGCCTGGGCCTGGCGGCGGCGAGCCGTTTCGACTTCGTCGACGCAGCCGCGCAGGAGCGGTGGACACGTCGCTTCCACATGCGGTTGTATCGCAAGCCGTAGAGCCTATCTCGTGCCGACGTGCCCGCCTGGAAGCCCTCGCGACTGGCTAGCGCGGCTCGGGCGCCCACTCCTCGTCGGCGCCCAACGCCTTGGCGCCGGGCGGTGGCTCACTGTCGGCGGCCACCGGGCGGTACTGGAATTCGGCCCGTCCCTGGCCCTCGTCGTCACGCCACACGCGGTAGCCGCGAACCCAGCACGCCTCGGTCGGACGTAGCCGGATGCCAGCCGGGAGCAGCTCGAGGGTGCCGATTGACAGGGCTTGTTGATCGCCGGAATCGTCGTCGTCCGGCAGCTCGACGCGGAGCGTCCGCCAGTCGATCGCCCGTCGCCGCACGGGCTCTCGCAGCTCGAGCTCGTCACGTCGACGACGGTTGCGCATGCGCTGCAGGAAGTCCTTGCGTTTCATCTGAGCCGCCTACCCGTCAAGCTCACACCTGGCGAGCTCCTCGAAAAAAAACGCCGAGCTGATGATCCCGGAGAAGAAATTGTCCAAATCGAGGTTCTCATCGGGACCATGTGCGTTCTCGTCCGGCAGCCCGAGTCCCATCATGACGGTGGGCACCTGAAAGAGCTCCTCGAGTGTCGAGATCAGGGGAATCGACCCGCCCTCCCGCACGAACACGGTCTCGGCTCCGAACCCGCGCTGAAGCGCCCGTGCTGCGGCTTGCAGGATCGGATGCTCGCGCGGCGCCGACCAGGGCTTACCACCGTGCATGCGCGTGATCCGTATCGTCACGCCCGGAGGGACGATCTCGCGCATGTACGCCTCGAACGCATCGGCGATCTTGTCGGGATCCTGGTCGGCGACCAGCCGCATCGACACCTTGGCCATGGCGGTCGCTGGGAGTACCGTCTTGCTGCCTTCACCGGTGAACCCCGATAGCAGGCCATTGACGTCGAAGGTCGGCCGCGCCCACAACGACTCCAGGATGCTGAACCCACCGGTGTCGAGCAACGCGTCGACTTCCAACTCGGAGACGTAGGCGTCGTTGTCGAAGGGTAGTTTTGCCCAATCTTTGCGCTCGTCGGCCGGCACCTCGGCGACATCGTCATAGAAGCCGGGTATGGTCACGCGACCGCGCTCGTCGCGGCAGGCGGCTAGCATCTGCGCCAGAGTCTCGGCGGGATTGATGACCGCTCCGCCGAACATGCCCGAGTGCAGATCACGATTCGGGCCGCGGAGGTCGATTTGTAGATAGGCGACCCCGCGCAGTCCATTGCAGAGGGTGGGGAGGCCGGGGGCGAACATCGTCGTATCCGAGACCATGACGGCGTCGCAGCGGAGCTGCTCGAGGCGTTCTCGCACCACCGTGTCGACGTTCGGTGATCCGACCTCCTCTTCACCCTCGATCAAATAGACGATGTTCACCGGGCAGGTTCCGCGGGTCTCGAGCCAGGCCTGCAGCGACTTGATGTGGACATAGAGCTGGCCCTTGTCGTCGGCGGTGCCGCGGCCGACGATCTTGTTGCCGCGTACGATGGGCTCGAACGGTGGGCTAGTCCACTCCTCGGCGGGGTCGGCCGGCTGTACGTCGTAGTGGCCGTATACCAGTACAGTGGGAGCTCCTACGGCGCCGCGCCAAGCTCCGTACACTACCGGGTGGCCGGCGGTGTCCCAGACTTCTACCTCAGTTGCTCCGGCATTGGTAAGGCGCACCGCGAGCCAGTCGGCGGCGGCACGAACGTCGCCATCGTGCTCGCGGTCCGTGGACACGCTCGGGATACGCAGAAATTCGCTGAGCTCCGCGAGCCACTCCTCGCGCCGCGCTGCGACGAACTCAGGGATGTCGTTTGGTTCGGTCATGTCGGCTCTGTCGTTAGCGGCAGGTATGCTTATTCTAGTGCTGCGCCCCACAAATAGTGGCGCCGGAGGCGGCCGGCCCCGCCGCCACCCGGAAGGCTGGGCCGATACGGGGGCAATCTCGGCCCAGCAATATGCAACGATCATCTGTTACAGACCACTAGTCGGAATCGCTCGGACCGATCCCGCACCGGCGACCATGGACGGTACTAACGGCGACTCTATTGAGCAGCCTACTCGGCTTTGCTACCGTGTATCGACCTAGCAGGCCGTAACCAGGTCCGCCACATTTCCATCACGGCCTGCTATGGGGGACCCCCCGGGAGAGCAGGTACCTTGAGGTTTGAATCACGCTTGTGGCGCACCGTTGTCGCCGTCGCCGGGTTGGCCGCCGTGGGGCTTGGCCCCGGCGCAACCGCGGATGCCCAGGAAGATCAGCAGGTGCTGGTCGAACGCGTTCGAGAATTGGTCGGAGCCACGGGCGGAACAGTCTTCGTCATGCCAGCCCCAGGATCGCGAAGCACGATCATTGTCGTCGATACTTCCGTGTCGCTGTATCTGTTCTTGTCACGCGGCTCGATTCGCGGCAACGCGATCGATGAGTTCTACGAGCAGCTCAACTCCGGGGACATGGCCGCAGCAGAGCGAGCATTCAACACCAACGCGATCATGACGTTACGCGTGACCGACTACGGTTGGAACGGCCTGGGCAATGCCTTTGTCACCGATTCCGGCACCGAGGTGAACGACATGGTCTACAAGGATGTCGGCGGAGTCTTTACCCGTGCCGAGGAAGTCTCGCAGGAGGATATCGACACCTTTGGCAGCTTGCTGCGAGCGGTGATCGATGTGCTCGAGTCCAGCTGACAACTTCCTTGTCAACCGGTCGCTGGGTAACGTTGAACGTGGTCGTGTGGTCCGTGGTTTTGCGCGCTGTATCCCCGCTCCTGTGAGGAGGCTTCAATTGACGACCTTGCCGACGCTGCGTCCGCTGGTAACGTTGTTGTTGCTTGCGTTAGTGCTGATGCCGGTGGCCACGGAGACGGCGCTTGCGGCGCCGAAGCAGGATCCGGCCGAGCAGCAGGAGCAGCAGGAGCAGGAGCGACAACCGCCGCGCATCGACGAGGTCGTTGTCGTCACGGCGTCAGGCACCGAGGAGCTACTGCTCGAAGCGCCCACGGCCATAACCGTCATCGGCGCCGACGCCATCGCGCTGAGCCCGGCGCAGAATTACGCCGATCTGGTGCGCGGCGTGCCCGGCCTCAACGTGATCCAAACCAGCGCGCGCGACGTCAGCATGTCGTCGCGCTCGTCCACCAATACGCTCGATGCGTCACAGCTAGTGCTGATCGACGGCCGAACCGTGTATCTGGATTTTTTAGGCTTCGTGGCCTGGGATATGCTGCCGCTCGATTTCTCCGAGATCGAGCAGATCGAAGTGGTCCGTGGGCCCGGCTCGGCGGTGTGGGGTGCCAACGCGATGAGCGGCGTGGTGAACATCATCACCAAAACGCCAAGGCAGTACGGTAATGCCTTCCGGGTGCGCATGGGCGGCGGCGAGCGCGCCACCAGCTTCGCCTCGATCACCTACTCGGGTATTCGTGGCAACACGTCGTTCAAGCTTACTGGAGCCTATGCTACCCAGGATCCGTGGGATCGGCCGGGTCCGTTGCCCGACGGCATTGCGCGCGACAACTTCCCGAACCAGGGCTCCCGGCAGCCGAAGTTCGACGCCCGCGTCGACGTCGACACCGGAGCCGAGTCGTACTTGTCGTTCTCCGCCGGTATTGCCGGCACTGGCGGCACGATCCACACCGGCATCGGCCCCTTCTCGATCTTCGACGGCACAACGTTCTCGTATGGGCGAGCCGATTACAACTGGCGCGCTTGGAATTTCCGTGTCTACGCCAACATCATCAACGGCGATGCGATCAACCTGCTGAATGGTCTGCCGTTTACCTTCAAGAGCCAGACCTACGACTTCTCTGCCACCAACACGTCCAGTCTGGGGGAGCACTCCGTCACCTACGGCGGCAACTTCCGCAAGCAGAGCTTCGATCTGTCGATTGCACCCAACGAGGACAGTCGCACAGAGGGGGGCGGATTTACCAACTTCAACGTCGACGTCAACGAGTACGTGACGATCCACGCTGGGGTCCGCGTCGACTACTTCGACGTGATCGACGGCGCGGTGACGTCGCCGCGTGGAGCAGTGTTGTTGCACCCCACCCGATCATCGAACCACGTGATCCGCGTCGGGTTCGGGCGTGGGTTCCGTGCTCCCTCGCTCGTCAACAACTACCTCGAGGTCGAGATCTTCAACGCCGTCGACGTGGGCCCGCCGATCGGGCAGATCGTCTTCCCGTCGATTGTTGTCGGCAACCCCGACCTGGTGGAGGAGCGCCTGGATCAGTTCGAGATCGGCTACCGTGGCTCGATAGCGGACGGCAAGTTCTCCTGGAACATCGCCGCCTACCGCACCCAGACCATCAACAACATCGACTTCTACACCAGCGAGGTATATACGGCGTTCAACCCGCCCCCGGGCTGGTCGCTGCCAACGTTCCTGTTGCCGCCTTTCGGGCCCGTAGCGCTGCCGGCACGGTTCACGTACCGCAACATCGCCGAGACCGTGAACAAGGGCTTCGAGGTGGGTCTCAGGATTCTGCCGGTGTCGCGAAACACCTTGATCGTCAACTACTCGTATCAGGCTGAGCCTGAGGTTACAGGCGTCCCGGCGGAGGATATCGGGATCCCGCCCGAGCATCGCTTCAACGTCGCGTGGAGCGGTTGGGCCGGCAACACGTACTACGGTGCCTCCGTCAATCACGTCGGCGAGGCCTACTGGACCGACGTGCTGGACTCGCGGTTCTTCGGCTTTACCGATGCCTACACGACGCTCGATGCATCGCTCGGGTACATGTTCCTCGACGGCACTGCCGATGCGTCGGTCAGGGCCACGAATCTTACCGGCGTCGAAATGCTGCAGCACGTCTATGGCGACATCATCGGTCGCCGCATCCTATTCGAGGTGTCGGTCAACGTCCGGTAGACGTCGACGGAGTTGATCACCAGTCGGGCTCGGGATCGATACCCAAGCCGTCGGCGAGACGGTTGTAGTAGGCAAAGAACCCCGCTACCTGGGTCAGGTCGTGGATCGCGCCGTCGGTACAGCCGGCCTCCCGCAGGCGGCCCATGTCCGGCTCGCCGATGCTCGCCGGGTCTTGGGTGAGCTTGACGGCATGTGCGCACAGGGTGGCGGCGCGCTCTGCCAATCGCGCTCGATTGCCTCGACGAGCCCTGGATCGTCGACCTCGGCACGGAGG
The DNA here is from genome assembly GCA_965205505.1 of Acidobacteriota bacterium. GTDB lineage: Bacteria > Acidobacteriota > UBA890 > UBA890 > WLXD01 > DASCOT01. Next base: position 27,199 of record CBDBHB010000005.1, on the reverse strand, counting down.
TCGTCAGCGTGAGAGCGCACTCAGTAGTGGCAGTCGTTCACCTGTGAGACAACCACAGCGATCATCTCACGCTCGGCGCGCGTCAGCTCAGATTCACCGTGCATGATCTGCGAGTACAGGGCGATACCGGAACGGAGCACGCGCGGTCGCACGCTCTGGATCTTGACAACGTTGAAGACCTTCCCCGCACGCTCTAGTGCGGCGTCGTACTCGCGCCGCAACAGACCGGTGGCTTCCTCCTCACCGATGACACTGATAAACGCCACCACAACCTCCTTCTTGCGCTTGCACGACCCGGCAGATCATCGCACAGGCGGTCGCCGGGCGGCCGCTCAGCGCAGCGAGCGATGGCTGCGCCAGGCCACCTCGGCTGTTGCATGACGCGATCGTCGGGGGCGACGGTGATGACCTCTACCTGGACCGCTGTGCTTGCGTGCACCGCATCGGCAACCTGGCCGAGTGGCAGGAACCTGCCGTGAGCCTGCACGTGTACTCGCGTCCCTTTGATAGCTGCGGCGTGTACTGCCCCGATACAGGGAGACGCCAAGCGTGCGACTTGCGGTTCGATTCTGTCGGTCCGCTCGCCGACCTCGAAGCAGTCTGAGTCAAAAGTCGGGATGCTCGGGGCGTTGAGCCGCCGGGCCGCCGGCGACCTCTCGGAGCACCTCGAGATAGTGAAAAGCTCCACCCGACAGCTGTAACTTGCCAGAGCCATCGTCGAGCGCTGTACGGGCACGTTCGCAAACTTCGAGCGCGGTGTCCAACCGGGCCCGCAGCCAGCTGATTCGCGCCGTATCCTCGAGCTCAGCAAGCGCCCGCACCTCGGCGTGCTTCGCCGTCAGCGCGGCGGTCAACCGCTGGCGATACACCTTGGCCGCGGGGAGACCCTCGTCGGTCCCGAGCGCCTCCGGTACGCGTCGCGCGATGGCGTCTGCGAGTCGCACCGGTAGCCGCAGCATGCAACCCGGCAGGTAGTAGCTGTTGGCGTGCAGGTTCACGAGTCCCTCGCGGAAGTAGCGCTTCGGGTGTGATTCCAGCTCCAATCCACCGCCCGCATACCCGGCCGCACCGGCGGCGATCGTCGAGAGACCAGCCCGGCCAGCGTACATCAGCACCACCGGGACGCCGCCGGAGCCAAGGCGCTTGATGAGGTCGATGACCGCCAGAGCCTCCTCGGGGCTCGCCTCGACCTCGTCGAAGTTGACTACTGTCAGCAGGAGCAATTCGGGTTCGAGCTGACCAAAGCCGTCGCACAGGACGGCTCGCTGCGCCGCCGTGAGCACCGCGTCGATATCCACGCAGACCGCTACCGCCATCGGGTGGCGGCGGTTGCACGCCAGGGCCTCGCCAGCCAGGTCGACGGCGATCGGTAGCCAGGGGTGCGTCACATCCGACACGAGCACGTATGGCGCGATCAGGATGCTGGCACCCACTGCGGCCTGCGCCGTACACACGGGCTCGATCAGGCGAGCTCGTTGCTCGCGCGTTGCGAAGTCACGCGGCTCCCACAAAGAGCCGAGGGTGAGCTTGCCCGGGCTGTACGGGACCTTGCGATAGTCTTCCATGCTCAGGTAGCCCTCGAACTGGAACGAGGCCGTCCGCGGGTCTACCAGGAGCTGCTCAGCCCGGCCCCTTGCCAATTCGAACAAGGCGGCGTTGCGTGGGTTCATGGCGTAGCTGATCGACAGCACTGCGGCATGCTGAGGTGGCGAGTCCGCGAGCGCTTCACGGTCCGAGGGCAGCAGGATGGGCGCGAAGAAGGGCTGGTCAGGGCTGAACATCTGCGAGCCTTGGAGCGAGCTGCTGGTCGGCGAGCGGCGGTCGGATCGAGACTATGACTCCACGATCGCATACGTGCTCCGCACCCGCGACCCACTCGCATCAGGATGGGGTAAGGTTCCTGTCTTGCACGGGAAAAACAGGAGCGGCGCTGCGTGCGCCCGACGATGAAGACGCTCTGTGACATCCTCGATCGGGTTGCGGCCGACGGGCGCAGCGAGCTTCTGTACGTGCGCCGGGCCGGCGCCGCCTCTTTCGACCCCTGGAGTGCGGCAGATCTGCTAGGGCAAGTGGATCGGTGCGCCAGTGCGTTGCGCGATCTGGGCATCGGTCGCGGGAGTCGGGTCGGTCTGATCAGCGGCAATCGGCCAGAATGGCACGTGGTCGATTTCGCCTGCCATCGGCTGGGCGCGGTGCTGGTGCCGCTGTTTCCCACCCTTGCCGCAGCTCAGGTGGCGGACTGTTTCCGCCGCAGCAAGTGCCGCGTCGTGGTGGTGGACTTGCCCGAGCAGGCAGCGAAGGTCGCGGCGGCGGCGGGTGGTCTGCCAGAGCTCACGACGCTGGTGGCGCTCGATGACCCAGGCGACCAACAGATCGATGTTCCGATGGTGGAGTGGGGCGACTTCCTGCCCGACGAAAGCGGTGGCGACTTCGACGGACCGGAAAGTGCCGACTCGGTGGCGACCATCATCTTCACGTCCGGTACAAGCGGTCCACCCAAGGGTGTGATGTTGACGCACGGCAATCTCGTCGCCAACGTCGAGGGGGTGATCGAATGCTCGCCGGTAGAGGCGACCGACGTGGCGCTTTGTCTGCTGCCCCTGTGCCACGTCTACGAGCGTATGATCGACTACTGCTATCTCGCGGCCGGGGCGCGTATTGCCTACAGCGACCCGTCTGAGCTGAGCACCGACATGGGGCTCGTACGTCCCACGATGATGGCCGGAGTGCCGCGACTGTACGAGAAGCTGCGGCAAGCGATTGAGGATCGCGTCCATGGGTCGCGCATCTATGAGTTGGCGCTGCAGGTGGGAATGCGGAGGGCGCGATCGTCGTACGCAGGTGAGCCGGAAGGATTGCTGAACCAACTCCTCCATCCTGTCGTGGACAAGCTCGTCCTCAGCAAGATCCGTGAAGCGACCGGTGGGCGGATGCGGGTGCTGTCTGCCGGCGGCGCTGCTCTCGATCCGGAGCTCAACTGGTGGTACGCGGCGATGGGCTGGGAGTTGATTCAGGGCTATGGCCTCACCGAGAGTGCACCGGTCATCTCGACCAACTCCCCGGGCGACAATCGCATTGGAACGGTGGGGAGGCCGCTAGACAACGTAGAGGTACGGCTCGCCGCAGACAACGAGATCGTGGTGCGAGCCCCCAGCGTGATGAAGGGGTATCTCGACGACCCGGAGGCGACCGCCGAGGCGCTCCGCGACGGCTGGTTGTTTACTGGCGACGTGGGCACGATCGAGCCTGGCGGTTACTTGCGGATCACCGATCGAAAAAAGGCCATTCTGGTGACCTCGACCGGCAAGAATGTGGCACCCCAAATCGTCGAGACAGCGATCTCGGCGAGCCCATGGGTCGAGCAGGTGATCGCCGTCGGTAACAACCGCCGGTTCGTCGCGGCGTTGATTGTGCCAGCGTTCTCGCGCCTCGAGCGCTGGGCCGCTGAGCGCGGCCTCGGCGGCGATCGGGCGGCTCTTTGCGGGATCGACGAGGTGCGCGAACTGTTTGCAGGCGAGCTCGAGCGGTTGCAGGTCAACCTGGCGCGATACGAGCGCGCCCGCGCTTTCCGCCTGGTCGATCGTCCGTTCACGTTGGCGGATGGCCACCTGACCCCGACCATGAAGCTTGTGCGCCACAAGGTAGAGGAGGATTTCGCCGCCCTGATCGAGGAGATGTATGTCCACTGAGGTGGTCGTCACCCACGGGCTGCGGACGGTGTTTGCCAAGGCCGGCACGGCGCTGCGCCGCATACCCGCGGTCGAGCTGGGCCGCCAGGCGGTCGGTGAGCTGGTCGCGCGCGCCGACATTGCGCCAGACCGTATCGACGAGGTGATCCTCGGTTGCGCCGGCAACCCGATCGACGCTGCCAACATCGCGCGCGTGGTCGCTCTGAGGGCCAACCTTCCGAGGCAGATTCCAGCGGTGACCGTGCAGCGCAATTGCGGTTCTGGCCTGGAGGCGATTACGACCGCCGCCGAGCGCATTCGGAGCGGTCGTGCACAGGTGATCGTGGCTGGTGGTGTGGAGTCGATGAGCGGCTATCCGCTGCTGTATTCGCGTGCGGCCACGCGCATTTTCGAGGACGTCTATCGGGCGCGCTCGACGATGGCGCGTCTGGCGGCGCTGTCGGGCTTCCGGTTGCGCCATTTCCGGCCCGAGATCGCATTGGCTACTGGCCTGACCGACCCGGTGTGCGGCCTCAACATGGGCGAGACCGCGGAGGTGTTGGCCAAGGAGTTCGGTATCACTCGTGAGCAGCAGGACGAGTTTGCCCTGCGCAGCCACCAGCTGGCGGTGGCTGCCGAGGCCGAAGGGCGCTTCGAGCAAGAGCGCATCCCAGTCTACGAACCGCCGCGCTACGACACTACGATCGACACCGACGTCGGGCCGCGTGCGAATCAGAGCATGGAAGCGTTGGCGAAGCTACGGCCGGCGTTCGATCGACGCCACGGAACGGTAACCCCGGGCAACTCCTGCATGGTTACCGATGGGGCGGCGGTGACGCTGGTCATGGAGGCCAGGTTGGCCGCGGACCTCGGCTACGAGCCCCTGGGCAGGATTGCGGGATACGGCTGGGGCGGCCTTTCGCCACGTCGCATGGGTCTCGGGCCGTGTTTCGCCACGCCTCGGGCGCTCGACGACGCGGGTGTCAACCTCGATCAGATCGACCTCGTCGAGCTCAACGAGGCCTTTGCAGCGCAGGTCCTTGCCTGCCTGTTGTGCTTCCGGTCGTGTGTGTTCGCACGCCAGGAGTTGGGGCGCGACAAGGCTATTGGAGACATTCCCATGGAGCGGTTGAACGTCAACGGCGGTGCGATTGCTCTTGGCCACCCGGTTGGAACCACAGGTGCCCGATTGGTGATTACGCTGCTGCTTGAAATGGCGCGCCGCCGAGTTGGCCGAGGGCTGGCCACGATGTGTATCGGCGGCGGCCAGGGTGGCGCCGTCGTCCTGGAGCGTTAACAGGCCGTGGCGAAGATGTGGAGTGTCTGGCAAGTGGGACTTGCGGGCGCGGGCAAGAAGCGACGACGAGGTGATGCCGGTGTCCGGCTCCGCGCGATGCAACGAGATAGAAGCCGAGGAAACTGGCGGTGAGCGGCAAGCACGACGCTGTGGCCGGGGCCGGACTCAGCCTCGACGTTGATGCCGCCGGGATCGCCGTACTCGAGTTCGATCAACCCGACAGCCAGCATAACCGGTTCACGCCCGAGCTCATCGAGCGATTCGTGTTGCTGGTGGCCGAGGTGCGCGACCTCGCCGAGCAGGGGCGACTGCGATGTCTGATAGTCGCCTCCGGCAAGCGGGGCTCGTTTATCGCCGGTCTCGATGTGGGTGTGATCGGCGGGGTACGCAGTGCCGCCGCTGGCGCAGCGGGTGCCCGTCAGGGGCAGCTCGCTTTCCAGGCGCTCGCCGAGCTACCGCTCACCACCGTGGCGGCGATCAACGGCACCTGCCTGGGTGGAGGCGCTGAACTCGCGTTGGCGTGCCACTATCGAATCGCCGCCGACGATCCGACCGTCGAGATCGGATTTCCAGAGGTCAACCTCGGCGTCATTCCGGGCTTCGGCGGAACGCAGCGGCTGCCGCGATTGTTGTCGCTGGAGCGAGCGCTGCCGATGATCCTCACTGGGCGCTCCGCCAACGCCAAGCGCGCCCGCCGCATCGGTTTGATCGACGAGGTCGTTCCGATGCCGCTGCTGCGCGCCACGGCCATTCAATGGGCTTTAGAGCATCCGCACACGCGCCCGCGGCGAGTAGCGCCGGAAGACAAGCCGCTGGTTCGTCGCGTGCGGCGCTGGGTCGTCGAGGGCAATCCGGTCGGACGGGCGCTGGTGTTCCGGCAGGCGGCAGCCAGCGTTGCCCGGCGGGCCAAAGGCCATTACCCGGCGCCGACCGCGGCCGTGGCGGCAGTACGGCGCGGTCTCCGTGGCTCCCTCGAGCAGGGCCTCAAGCTGGAGGCGGAGGCGATCGGAGAGCTGGTAGTGCACGAGGCGACCCGTAACCTGGTGGGGATCTTCTTTCTCCGGCAGGCGGCGCGGCGCGACCGATCCGATGCGGGGGCCGGGGTTTCCAGATCAGTACAACGCTTGGGAGTGCTTGGCGCCGGCGTGATGGGCGGCGGAATCGCCCAGCTGGCGGCGTACCGCGGGGTTTCGGTGCGTATGAAGGACATTTCGATGGACTCCCTGAAGCTGGCGATGGGGGTGGCGTTCGAGCGCTTCGAGGACCGGCGCCGCCGACGCAAGATGAGCCGCCGGCAAGTACGCCGTGGAATGGGCTTGATCTCACCGACGCTGCACAATGACGGGTTCCGACACGCAGACCTGATCATCGAAGCAGTGGTCGAGAACCTCGACGTCAAGCATGAGGTGCTGGCCGCGGCCGAGCAGGCATCGTCGTCGCACACCGTCCTGGCAACCAACACCTCGTCGCTCACCGTGGCGGCCATGGCTACGGCGCTCACCGACCCGTCACGTCTCGTCGGGCTGCATTTCTTCAACCCGGTGCACCGGATGCCGCTGGTGGAGGTGGTCCGCGGGCCGGACTCGTCAGACGCGGCGATCGCTACGGCAGTGGCGTTCGCAGTCGCGATGGGCAAGGTGCCGTTGGTGGTGGCGGACTCACCGGGGTTCTTCGTGAACCGCGTGTTGACGCCGTTTCTGAACGAAGCTCTGCTGTTGCTCGAAGAAGGGGCGACGATCGGCCAGATCGACGAAGCCCTGGAGGAGTTCGGGATGCCGATGGGGCCGCTGCGCCTGCTCGACGAGATCGGTCTCGATGTGGCCGCCAAGGTTGCCGCGCAGCTCGCGCCGGTACTCGGCGATAGGGGGCGTCGGTCGGATGCAGCGATACGTGTCTACGAGACGGGACGACGCGGGCGGAAAGGTGGGGCTGGTTTCTATCGATATGGCCCCGGTGGACACCCGCAGCCGGACCCCGAGATCGAGCGCCTCGTTCGGCAGGACGACAACACCGAAACAGCCGAGACGATTGTCGATCGGTGCATGCTTACCATGTTGGCTGAATCGGCGCGGGCGCTCGAAGAGGGGATTGTGGCCTCGCCGCAGGCCGCCGATCTCGCGTTGGTGTTCGGTGCGGGCTTTGCGCCGTTTCGTGGTGGGATCTTCCGCCACGCCGATGCTCGTGGTCGCGCCGCGACGCAGTCGCGCATGCGGGACCTGGCGAACCGACACGGAGCGCGGTTCGAACCGACTGGCGTACTCGATGGCGACGAGCCATTCTATTCTGAGGCTTGGCCCCACAAGCTCGAATCTCTATGAAGCTCCGGGAGCCTCACGTATGATCCGACGACCGTGTCTTTGCGGCCTTGCCGCCTTGTTGCTATGCGCTTGTGGGGCCGACTCGGAGATGGAGGTAGGGCGACGCTTCGATCTCGTCGGAATCGTGGTCAGCGAGGACGCGAGGGGCCAGACCCTCACGATCGAGCACGAGACGGTTGCGGACTACATGACGGCGATGACCATGCCGTTCAACGTTCCCGAAGCGTGGGTCTTCGACTCGGCCGAGCCGGGAGCAGCGGTTCGTGCAACGCTGGTCGTCCGGGGTGCCGACAGCTGGCTCGAGAACATCGTCATTACCACTCCGGCGCCCCGTGGCGCTGCGTCGGAAGCCGTGATTCGAACCGCGAAGCGCGGCGAGCTGGTTCCGGTGATCGAGGTGATCAACCAGGACGACGAACGGTTCGGCCTCGACACATATCGAGGCCGCTACTTCGCATTCACGTTCATCTACACGCGCTGCCCATTGCCGGATTTCTGTCCGCAGATGTCGGAGAACTTCCGGTCGCTGTTCGCCACCGTGGAGGCCGATTCGGAGCGCTTCCTCGATCTCCAGCTACTGTCGCTGAGCATCGATCCACAGTTCGATACCGCTGAGGTGTTGCGGCTGTACGGTGAGCGCTACTTGGAGGCGGCCGCCCCGGCGGGGTTCGAGCGTTGGCAGTTCGCTAGCTCGACGCCAGCCGCGCTCAAGGAGCTCGGAGAGTTCACCGGACTACGCTTCATGCCTGACGCCGGTCAGCTGCTGCACTCGTTACGCACCGTGCTGGTCGATCCGGAAGGGGCGGTGGTGAGGGTATTTGTCGGCAACGAATGGGGCCCGGAAGACTTGCTTGCTGTGCTCGAACAGGACAGCGGCGCGGCCGCCGACGAGGCAGTCCGCGCGCCACCCGTCTCGGGTCTCTGAGGCGTCGTGGAAGAGTCCAGTGTCATCGTACCGGTGCAGCGTAGCGACGGGGATGTCGTCGAGCAGGTTGACGATCACGTGGCCGTGGAGGAGCCCTGCGAGATCAGGCTTGGCCGTGAGCCGGTGGCGGTGGTTATGCGGACGCCGGGTCACGATCGCGAGCTCGCCGCGGGATTCCTCTACAGCGAGGGAATCGTAAACGTGGGGGACATAGGCTCTATCAGCGCCTGCGCCGACCCTGACGTGTTGAACCCCGAGAATATCGTTGAAGTGCGTCTGGTGACGGGGGTGGAGCCGGCCGGCGACTGGAACCGCAACTTCTACGCCTCGTCGTCGTGCGGGGTGTGCGGCAAGGCGAGCATCGATGCGATCCACGTCATCGCGCCGGCCCTGGACGATTCGACGACCTTCCGACGCGAACGCATTACGGCGGCAGTGCCGGCGCTCCGCGATCGGCAGGAGGTGTTCTCGGCAACGGGTGGGTTGCATGCTGCAGGGTTGTTCTCACGGGACGGCGAGCTGATTGTGGTGCGCGAGGATGTCGGACGCCACAACGCCGTCGACAAGGTGATCGGCTACGCCTACACACACGATCTGCTTCCGCTGACCGGCCACATGCTTATTGTGTCGGGTCGGCAGTCGTTCGAGATCGTTCAAAAGGCCATTGTTGCTCGGGTACCGGTTGTTGCCGGCGTTTCCGCTGCCTCGAGCCTGGCGATCGAGCTGGCTAAGGATAAATCGATGACGTTAGTCGGCTTCGTCCGCGGGGTGAGTATGGTTGCCTACACGCGTGCCGATCGGCTCATCTGACAGCGAGCTCCGTCTGCAGCGCGTCGGCTGTGGTGATCGTCCCCTGGAACAGGAATGCGACCTGTCTGATCGTGAGCTGCATATCGAATTCGGTGATTGCCGATACTGCGTCGACCGGCAGGATCACGCGGTACCAACGGATGGCGGCGCTGGCGGCGGTGGACAACACGCAGATGTTGGCCACTGTGCCGCAGATGATCAGCGTGTCGATGCCCAACTGCTCGAGTGTGGTCTCCAATTTTGTTCGAAAAAAGCCGTCATAGCGGTCCTTGCGGAACACCTTGTCACCGGCGGCCGGTTGGGGCTCGAGCTCATCGATGATCTCCCAGCCGCGCGAGCCCACCAGAGCGTGCTCGCCCCATATCTCGAACTCGGGGTCCTCGGCTTCGTGTGAGTCCTGCGTATAAATGACATGGAGGCCGCGCTCGTGGGCGAAATCCAACAATTCTCGTACCGCGGGGATGGTCTCCTCGGCGCCTGGAACGGGCAGCTTGCCATCCGGGAGCACGAAGTCGTTTTGCATGTCGACGATGACTAACGCGGTGCGGGCCGGGTTAACAGAAACTGTCTCGGCGACGGTGTGCTCTGGAACCTCGACGTGCATCGTCCTCGGGGCGCTTTGGCGTGGCGGGTTCCACCACGGCTTGCTAGTACATGCGCATCAGAACGGCGGCGATCTCTGCCATACGCTGGTCGATTTCCCATTGCTGGGCATGATGGTCGTTGACCATGGCGCAGAAGACGAGCGTCTTGCCGCTATCCGTGTGAACCAAACCGCTGAGCGTATTGACGCCGCGAATGTGCCCGGACTTGACCCGCAGCTCACCTCGTAGAGGTTCGTGGCGGAAGGGCGCCGGGTTCCAGCCATCGAGTCCTGACAGCTTCAGTGAGGCGAGGAGCTCCGGACCGATGTGAAAGTCGCGCTGAGCGCGAGTCAGCAGCTCGACCACTTGCGACGGTGCGAAACGATTCAGGTTCGAGAGTCCCGACCCATCCGCTTGAACGTAGGAGTTGACAGGCAGATCGAGCTCGTCCTGCAGGAATCGCGCCACCACCGCGAGTCCCTTGGTCGCCGTGCCGGGCGCCGCATATTCCACCGCACCGAGTGTCTTCAGCACCGACTCGGCCATGATGTTGTTGCTGAACTTGTTCACGTCCATGACGAGCCGTCCGAGCGGTTCGGACTCGATGTCGTAAAGCCACGTCAATGACGGCGGTACCGACGGTCGGCCCAGGTCGGTGCCGTCGAACACCGGTCCGGGAATCCGCACCAGCTCCTCGGGGTTGGGTCGGCGAGCCGTGCCACCGAGCGCAACGCCGGCTTTGCCCAGCAGGTCCTCCAGGCGTTCTCCGAGGTAGAGCGCTGGATCGTCGACCGCAGCCCAGTTGTTGTCGATACGGCGGGCGCTGAAGTTGGCCATCGACGCGCTGATTGCGGCATGGTAAGCTTCGCGTACTTGGCGTCCGCCGGGCCAGCCATTGCCGTAGCGTTCCGCGTCGAAGTAGCGATCGTCGACAACGATGTCGCCGGTGATGCCCACGAGGCCATTCTCGGCAAGCCGATTCGCCGCGATCCAGAGTCGCTCTTCGACCAGATCGGGAGCGCCTCGGCCGAGCACCCATAGATCGCCGTCGATGCTGTCACCGCGGCGGGTGCCGGCATACGCCAACGGCGTCCGCCACACGAAGTGTGCTCCAAGTCGCGACAGTGCCGCGGCAGTGGTGAACAGCTTGGTCACCGAGGCGGGAGCGAAGAGCTCGTCGGCACGATGTGACAGGAGAAGCTCGCCAGTGGATAGAACGGCCGCTTGAATACCGACGCGGGCGCCTGCCAACGATGGATGTTCCAGGAACCGTGCGACGCTCGCGGGCATGTCGACGAAGGGTGCAGGCGTGGCGCTGTTCCCCGATCCCGTTTGTGCCGCTGCCGCGCCTGTGACGGCGAGGCTTGCCAAAAGCGCGCCGGTAACTGCTCGGTGGCGACTCAATCGAGATCGAAAATACGAGGAGGCGGGGAGCCGCTCTTGTCGGTTCGTTTGAGAGCCTCGCGGAATTTTTTCTCGAGTATCTGGTCCGCGTTCAGCTCACGCTCGATGCCTTGCTCGAACTGTCGCACGGCAGCTTCCTGCTGGCGTTTCCCGGCAGCCAATGCATCGTCCCATGTCGCCGAACGGCGCTTGGGCCGTTCCTCGAACAAGATCGCCCCGGAAGCCGCGTCAACGGTGAGCTTGGTAGCACAGCACGGGCAGCTGATCTCGTGCGTCTTGTCTTCCGGCGTTGGGATGTCGCTCATCGAGCCAACTCCTGCCGGACCTCAGGATGGCCGGCGAAAGCGTCGAGGATCCATCATACTAGTGTCCTGCCGGGAAGTAGTGTCTGCTCGCAGTGAGGGGCCATGATCGAAGAGATCTCCATAAAGGCGGCCGCCGATACCCTTGAGCGGCAAGGCGAGGCCGTATATCTCGACGTTCGCACGGTCGAAGAGTTCGAGCGTGGGCACCCGTTGGGCGCCTGGAACGTTCCGTATGCGCTGCCAAGCCCGGTGACCGGCATGATGATGCCCAATCCGGAGTTTGTCCGTGTAGTTGATGCCGTGCTCGAGCGCGACGTCACGGTCCTGTGCGGCTGTGCAACCGGGATGCGATCGCTACACGCCGGAAATCTGCTTAGCCGGGTCGGGTTTACGCACGTGCTCAACGTCGACGCGGGGTTCAACGGCAAGCGTGATCCGGCCGGGCGATTGCTGGTGCCCGGCTGGGAGGCTGCCGGCCTGCCGATCGAAGCTGGCGACGGCGGCGAGCGTGGATACGGTGTGGCTCTGGCCGCGGCCGGCGGCGCCAGCTCAGAGCGTGGAGCACGGTCCCAGCAGGCGTGATCAAGGGATCGTTGTCAGGCAAGATCGGCCGCTGCGGCGCAGAAGTCAACGGCGCGATTCTCGGCCCAGAAGGCATCCCGATCACGCCGTGACGAGCCGTAGAAGCCGGCGTGACCGCCAAGAGCCGTCGCTAGCAGTGTTACCGCGTCGTTCGACCCGATTCGTGGGTCGCGATAAGCATCGAACGGGATGAAGGGATCGTCTCGCGCCTGGATGAGCAGCGTTGGGACACGTATCGCCTCGATGAACCGCAGGGCGCTGCACCGCTGATAGTAATCGGCGGCGTTGCCGAAGCCCCCGAGTGGGGCGACAACGGCCTCGTCGAAGCCTCGGATCGTGTGGACTCCGTCCAGGTTGATTTGCTCATACCGCTCAGGCACTCGCTTGGCGCGCTGGGCGACCACGCTAAGCAGACGCCGTACGAAGTACGCGCGGTACACGAAGTTGGTTGCGGCATCGATGCGCCGGCAGGCGGCGTCGAGATCGATCGGCACCGAGATTGTCGCGACACCACGCAGCTGCTCTGGGGCGTTGCGATGCAGCTCGCCAAGAGCCTTGAGGGCGATGTTGCCGCCAAGCGAGTAGCCGATGACGCAGATCGCAGCCCTAGGCGCCCGGTCGATGACGTGGTCAAGGACGGCTCGGACGTCTTCGGAGCGACCTGCATGGCCGATCTCGGTGCTTGGGGTGTCTCCAGAGGCGTTGCGCAGGTCGACGCGCACCACATCGAAGCCGCGCTCCAATCCCTTGGCCGCGATTCCGACCACCTGCGGCGAGGCCGCGCACCCGGTAAGCCCGTGCAGCACTACGAGAACGGCTGGCGCCGCGGGTTTCACGCGGTTCCAATGCACCCGCAAGCGGTCGCCGTCAGGTGTCGGCAGCTGCGTCGGTTCGGCGACGCGTGCCAGGGCTGCGGCGCTGGAGGCTCGCGGCGCATAGTTTGCCCACATGGTCTGGCGATGCCCACCACGTACGAAGAAGGCGGGCTGGAACGTACGTTCGAGACCTTCAAGCGACATTGATGAGCGTTCGCAGCGCGCTCCGGGCGAGCGCTCGTTCTGCTGTGCGGTTAGGATTCCACCACGGCCTGCTAGCAGGCCGTGGTGAAAGTGCGGTGGGTCTGGCGACAGGGTCTTGCGAATGGAGGCAAGGAGAGAGGAGGAGGCGATGGTAACCCCATCGTGGACGAGGAACGACGCAGCATACGCGCGCAACCCCCTGTCGCCCGGAGGGTTACGGCGATTTGGGGCCATCTGCGGCGTTGGCCTTCCTCGACGATGGCTAGGGCATCGCCAGTGTCAGGCCGCCTTGCATCTGGCCCCAACTCGCCGTAACCAGACCCACCACACTTCCACCTCGGCCTGCTAGGACACTAGGGATACCGTAACCGTTCATCACATCGCCGGTGCCCGTCAGGGACGGGCACGGGTAAGCGGAGGTAACGGATGAGCTTCGGGCGTCGGCAGGGTGGTACGGGATTGTCTTACCTGATCATGGCGGCGCTGATGGCTGCGGCGTTTTCGCCGGCGCCGCAAGCCGCGGTAGTCGATGGCGAACGGGCGCTCGCGCACGCGGCGGCGATGGTGGCGCTCGGCCCGCGACCGCTCAACAGCGAGGCGTTGGAGGCGAACCGCGTCTACATAGAAGAGCAACTCGAGGCTCTTGGCCTGACACCGTGGCGCGACGAGTTCACCGCCGACACCCCACTTGGCCCATCGGCGATGGCCAACATCCTCGTCGAGATTCCGGCACGTGGCGGCACCCCCGATGGGTCCCCGGACGGGCCCATCGTTCTGCTTGCCGGACACTACGACACCAAGCGGTTCGATGGAGTCGAGTTCGTCGGAGCAAACGACGGCGCATCCAGCGCCGCAATGCTGCTGGCGCTCGCTCCGGCGTTGCTAGCCGAGCCGCTTGGCCTCCCGGTGTGGCTGGTGTTCTTCGACGGAGAAGAAGCGGTGGAGCAGTGGACCGCCGACGATAGTACCTACGGCTCCCGCCATCTCGTCGAGCGATTCTCTCGGGACGGAACTCTCGATCGCATCGGCGCGATGATCCTCTTCGACATGATCGGCGACAAAGATCTGGCCATATCTCGGGAAATGGCGTCGACAGCTTGGCTCACCGACATCGTCTGGAGTAGTGCCCGCGAGCTTGGCCACGAGGCGAGCTTCCCCAACACGTACCATCAGATTCTCGACGACCACCTGCCGTTTCTTGAAGCCGGTGTGGACGCAATCGATCTGATCGATTTCAACTACGGGCCTGGCAACCGCTACTGGCACTCGCCGTTCGATACCCTGGACAAGCTAGATGCGAGCTCGTTTCAGGTTGTCGGTGCTGTGGTCTTGGCGGCGCTACCGAAGATCGAAGCGGTTCTGCGTCCGTAACCCGGATTCCTACTACCGAGCCCCGTTTTCCGCGTCGCGTTCGTAGCGAGCGGTCACGGTAGTGCTGAGGCCTCCGCGCGGCGCGAACTCGCCGCTGACCTCACACCTGATCGGCGCGCAGGCAGCTACTACATCACGCAACACGCGATTCACGACATTCTCCTGGAAGATGCCGACGTTGCGGTAGCCGTTCAGGTAGAGCTTCAATGCCTTCAGCTCGAGGCATTCGGCATCCGGCTCGTACTCGATGCAGACGGTGCCGAAATCGGGCAGGCTTGTCTTGGGGCAGATCGAGGTGAACTCCGGATGCTCGATGAGGATCGAGTAGCCCGCGAACTGGTTGGGAAACGTCGCTAGATCGGGCATGGACGCATCGAGTCCAGCCGTGGCGTGTTCGTCGGTATAGCCTTCGTCGGCCGCGAAGCTCTCTTCCGACTGCTCACTCACACACCTACCCCCTGTCGTCCGCCCGGACCAAGATAAGTACAGCGGGCAGTACACGTCTCGTGCACGGTTACGCGGAACAGCCCCGCCAGTCGGGGTGCCAGCCGGTCCCAGATCCATACCGCAAGCAACTCGCTCGTGGGGTTTTCCAAACCGTCAACGTCATTGAGATGGCGGTGGTCCAGAGCCTCGTGAATCGGCTCCCAGGCTGCCTCGATGTCGTGATAGTCGATAAGCCATCCAACGGTGGGGTCGATCTCGCCGGCAACAGCGATGTCGAGCTGCCACGAGTGGCCGTGCAAACGTCTACAGACGCTGGTTGCCGGAGCCTTCGGCAAGACGTGTGAGGCCTCGATGCGGAAGGTTGTGCTCAGCTCGACGCGCGGCTGTTGCTCGGCCATCAGATGCCACGCTCCACGCCCGGCCAGATCACCTTGTGCAGCTGTAGCTGGAGGGTCACCGGTAGCTCGTCCTCGATGATCCAGGCGGCCAAAGTGGATGGTTGCAACTGGTTCGATACTGGCGCGAAAAGCACCGGATAGCGGTCTGCAAACCCGTGTTGGCGGAGCATCGACACCGCCCACTCGTAGTCGACTCGATCGGCGATCACAAATTTGATCTCATCGCCGTCGCGTAGGCGTGCGAGGTTCTGCAGCTCGTTGCGATCACACTCGCCCGATCCAGGGCACTTGAGATCGACAATGCGCTTGACTCCCGGGGGAAGAACCGAGATGTCGAAGGCTCCCGAGGTTTCCACCAGCACTGTTTTCCCGCGTTCCAGCAGGCGTGCCGCCAGTGCTGGCACCCCCGGCTGAACGAGTGGCTCGCCGCCGGTAATCTCGACCAACGGAATACCGTGCCGGCAGGCCTCCTCGACCAGCGCGTCGACGCTCCAGGACGTGCCCTCGTGAAATGCGTACTCGGTGTCGCACCAATGGCAGCGGAGAGGACATCCGGTGGTGCGAAGGAACACGCACGGTTTCCCGGCCCAGGTCGACTCGCCCTGGATGGAGACGAAGATCTCGTTGATGGTAACCGTCTGCGTCGACGGTTCGGCGGATCTCGACGATGGCACGAGCGCTTGCTCAGCTGGCGTACGGGGTGGGGTCTTCGACGCGGGCCCGCTGGAAACCTCGACGTCGCAAAATACAAGCGTCGCAAAGGCCGCAGGCCAAGCCCTGCGAGCTCGGATCGTAGCAGGAATGTGTCAGCTGGAATGGTACGCCTAGCTCGGCCCCTCGTTCGATGATCTCTGCCTTGGTCGACTGCAGCAACGGCGCGTGGATCTTGAACTGCGCCCCCGCCTCGCTGCCTGCGCAGGTGCCGAGGTTGGCGACGATCTCGAACGCCTCGAGGAACTCGGGCCGACAATCCGGATAGCCCGAATAGTCGAGCACGTTGGCGCCGATGAACAGATCGCGGGCGTCCAGGGTCTCGGCCCAGGCGAGCGCTAGGGACAGAAAGACCGTGTTGCGTGCCGGGACGTATGTACTGGGGACGCGGGACTCGATCTCCGCCTCCGACTTCGGGTGAGGCACCGGGATCTCGTCGGTGAGCGCCGATCCACCGAAGGCTGCCAGGTCGACTTGGACCGTGCGATGCGGAACGGCCATGAACAGGGCGATTGAGCGGGCTCGATCGATTTCAACGCGATGCCGCTGTCCGTAGTCGATCGTTAGCGCGTTGCAGTCATAGCCCTGCGACACTGCTACGGCCAGAGCGGTGGCCGAATCCAACCCTCCGGAGAGCAACACCACCGCGGCGCGGCGTTGGTCGAGGCCCAATCGATTCGGGCTGCTGGCAGTCTCAACTTCGGGGGTGGTCTCGGCGCCTGCTCCTGGCGCAAGGCCGGCCGATCGTCGACGCGCTTCGTTCATCGTGGCTCCAGCGAGTCGTGTTGGCAGCGGGCCGACGCTAGCAGGGGGCGTAGCCGTTCCACGAGCAGCGGATCCACTCCGCCAGCTCCCTCGGCCAGGCTGATGAGCAGGTCGTATTCCGAGAGCATGTGCGTAGCGAGGCGCCGGATACAAGGGCGCCAGAGCGCGGTGCCGGCCCAACCCAGCACGTAGCCGCCTGTTGTCGAGAGCTTTCGCCCCAAGCCAATCGATGAATAGGGTGCACTACCGAGCTCGACGATGAGGCGACGGAGCTCCTCAGCACGTGCCGAGGTGCCGTTGGCAAGGTCCGTCAGAAGGGCCCGGTGGCGTGTCTGGACGCTAGCCGCGAGGCCGCTCAATAACGCGGCAGCGGCAAGATCGGCCGTGAGCGCGCGCTGCAGTCGTCGCAGGACCCACTGGCGGCTCAGGTCCGGATGGTCGAATGCGTTCGCGGGGGCGACCTCTGCCGGCTCGGCAGACATACGCATTCTCCTTACCAGGGGCGGCACCGTTACCGCCCACGATGCGTTACGACCGATGCTCTATGTACCACATGGTAAAATTTGTTGTTCGCCACAGGTAGTGCCATCCAACTTGCCCCCGGAACGGTTTGTCGCACCCCACACTGCTCACTCGGAGCCGACGTCATGGACGTGCCCGTACAGGTCTTGTCTACCGAAGAGGTAGAGTGCCTGCTTGCGCACGGAGACCGCGATGATCGTTTCGGCCTTCGCGACGTCGCGGTGCTGGCGACCATGTTCTACGCTGCAGCCACTGCCATCGAAATCAGCAACCTGAACCTCGGCGATCTGCAGTTGCGACGTCAACAGATCATCTTGAGGGGGGGCGACGGCATGCGGCGCATCGATCTGGAGCCTGAGTTAGGGCAGATCGTCGACGCATACAAACATTCCGCACGGCGCCTCATTTTGGCACAACACGGATCGGACGAGCAGCAAACTCAAGCGCTGTTCTTAGGGAATCGACCACGCCGAATCCGAGTGCAGGAAGTGCGGCAGATCCTCGGTGCCAGCGTCAAGGGGGCCGGTATCAGCACCGCCGTGAACGTGAATACCCTGAGGCTCTCTCGTGCCTGGCACCTGCGCGAAGCGGGTCGCTCGCCGGAGTCGATCCAGCGCTTTCTGGGGGCGACCAGCCGTTCTGGTCGCAACGTGATCTAGCAGGCCGCAGCACTAGTGGTTCTGGCGACGGGCGCTGGCGCGTTTGGGAGTGTCGCTGATGTCCTGCGCCATGCTGGTGGCGACCAGGTCATCGAGCCAGACACCACTATCGAAATAACTCTTTTTCCAATCGAAGCCAAGCACGTCGAGCAGCTCGGCGATGCCGTGCCCGAGGGCGTCGAACGACATGCGATCGCGCTCGCCCTCGAGGCCTGCGGTGCGGATCAGCCAGAACCGGCGGGAGAGGTCCTCCTCCCACAGAGCCGCATACGACTTGTGGCGCTCGAGCCGGTCGAAGCCGGCCGCGCACTTGTACTCATCGAGGACCTCGGCCCGTGCCACTGCCCGCGCCGCCAGAATGCTGCTGTAGCGAGCTACGCCGGTGCGCCAGGTCTGGAGACGGAAGTACTCGTACGCCTGCTTGCCGTGCTTGAGCGTGATGACGACACGGAGGTTCTGCAGCGCCGCGGAGGCAGTGGCGGCGAGGAACGCGCGCTGCGCAGCACGCGGCAGGCTTGCGCCAGTGGTCCAGAAATCGTAGAGCGACTGACCCAACAGCAACATCGCGTTGCCGACGTCGGGATCGTCGAAGGGAAACGAGAAGTTGATCTGCCAGGAGGGCTGGTGGCTCGCGCCGAGGCCCAGCTCCGCAACCTTCGCTTGCTCACCCCTGTACAGCTGCAGCAGATGAAACCACTGCTCGACCAATCCGACTACCCACTCATTGGGCGACTCCACATCGGCACGCCAAGCTCCAATCACTGCAACCGGGACGCCGCCGATCGGGAACGCGGCGCGAAGGGCGCTGGATAGCGTTCGCTGGCGCGAATAGACAGGCTCTCCCATGAACTTCTGATCGGTCAGCACAAAATTCGGCGGCGATTCGGACTCACGGGGAAGGTTGACGAGATACTCGCGATCTGGAGCGATGATCAGCGTCGTCTTCGGAATCCCAGCCCAGCCGACCCATACATCGTCGCCGACCGCGCGCACGAGCTGCATGGCCTCGCGCAGCAAGATCAGCTGATCGTCGTCCAGGCGCTTCGGTCGCGCCGCGCCCGCTGCCGGAACGCCCAACGCAGAGGTCACCAGGACCGCGATCATCGTGACCAGTGCGTACCGACGCCGTTGGCTTGTGAGCACCGCGATCTCGCGTTGAGGGACCATTCCGAGCTTCAACAGGCTAACCCGAGGGAACCACACTTTGCACCCCAACACCTGTCTCGCGCTGTAGGCTGGCGTTCGCATGAGCATGATCGAGCACGCATTGTCACGCTATCGGCCGCTAGTCGACGACTGGAAACTCCTCGTTGACGCGTGCCAGCGGCCACTACCGCTGGTGGTGTGGGCCAACCCGGTGCGCCTCGCGCAACGGCGCCGGCTGGCAACGGCGCTCGGCCACGGCGCGGACGCCGACATCGCTGACCTGCTCCGCGAGCGCGGATATTCGGCCGAGCCCTTGGGGTGGATCGCTGACGCGTGGCGAATCGAGGGGCTAGAACGCCCTGGGTACACGCTCGAGAACCAAATCGGCTTGATCCACGTTCAGGAGGAAATCTCGCTGGCGCCGCCGGTGGTGCTCGGTGCGCGGCCGGGCGAGCGCGTCCTCGACATGTGCGCCGCACCAGGTGGCAAGACCGCCCGGATCGCTCTGTCGATGGGCAACCGCGGCACGCTCATCGCTAACGATGTGCGGCCCCACCGACTGCGTTCGCTGCGCTCCAACTGCGAGCGGCTCGGCATGACCAACGTTGTCGTGACCCCTATCGACGGTACCCGGTTTCCGCTCGATGCGGGCCCCTTCGATCGCATCCTGCTGGATGTGCCGTGCTCGTGTGAGGGCAACCTGCGTGATACGCCGACTGCGGCTGGCAAGGGGACCGGCGGTTCGATCGAGGGACGGTCCGGGCTTCAGGCCACGTTGTTGGGTCGTGCTTGGAAGCTACTACGCGATGGCGGAACCCTCGTTTACTCCACCTGCACCTTTGCGCCAGAGGAAAACGAGGTCGTGCTTGACTACGTGCTGGGCGCCGACGCGGTGATCGAGCCGTTCGTGATCCCGGGTCTGGTCGGAGACCCGGGCGTGGTCGAGTGGGCCGGCGGGAGATTGCGCCAGGACTGTCGGAACCTGACACGCTATTGGCCGCACCTGAACGACACGGGTGGCTTCACGATCGCCAAGGTGAGAAAGGCGCCGCCGTGTTGAGGCAGTTTCGGCGTCTGGACCCCGCGCCCTACGTCAGCTGGTGGACGGATCGCTTCGGCACGCCGGAAGGGCTCTTCGACGGCTGTTCGATGTGGCAGCGGGGCAAGACCTCGGTGTGGGTGGCGTCGCTCGACGTCAACCCGGGCGCCAGCGATCCGGTGGACGGCGTAGGCTTTCCTCTGCTACGCGTAGGCGGGCGGGCATGGAAACCGACCAGCGTCGGGTTGGTGCACTTCGGGTTGTGTGCGACGCGTAACTTGGTGGAGCTCGACGCCACCGAGGCGGCGCTCTTCCTTGCCGGCGAGACGATTGAGCTGACGGCAGATGATCCCCGGTGCGGACTTCCGAACCGGGGTTTTATCATTGCGCGTTATCTGGGACTGCCGCTCGGGTGCGCCGAATGGCGCACGGGCACCATACGCTCGGTGCTGCCCAAGGGGCGCCGCAACCGGTCCGCCGACATGCCGAGAGTCATGACGACTCACTCTGCGACTTGAGTGGCAATCGCAGGCGCGCCCAGCACCCCGGCGCAGCAACCCGGTTCTCCAGTGTCAGGCTGCCGCCGTGGTTCTCGGCGATCTGTCGGCTGAGCACCAGACCGATCCCGGAGCCGTGAGGTTTGGTGGTGAAGAAGGGCACGAAGAGATGCTGTGTTTCCGGCAATCCCTGCCCATCGTCCTCTACTAGCAGCTCGAATTGCTCGCCGCGCCCGTTTACCCGTGACCAACGCAGGCGCACCCCGCCACCGGTATCGAGCGCCGCCTCGACGGCATTGGCCAGCAGGTTGATCAGGAGCTGATCCAGCTGGTCGCCGTCGGCGCCGAGCTGCAGGTCCGGGCCACCCTCGATGGTCACCGGCAGACGGTTCTCGAGCGCCACCGTACGATCTACCCAGGTACGTACGTCAACGGGCAGCAGCCGAGGCGCCGGCAGCTGTGTAAGCCTGGCGTACGACGACATGAAACGTGCGAGCCCACCAGAGCGGTCGGCGATGACTTGCAGTCCGTTGCTGAGATCATCACGCCAGTCGGTCGGTAGCGGCTCGCGCCGCATCTGCAGGCGCAGGCTTTCGGCGATCGACTTGATGGGGGCCAGCGAGTTGTTGATCTCGTGGCGGAGAACTTGCACGAGTCGTTGCCACGCCTGGCGCTCCTGTTCCCTCAGGGTGCGCGTGAGGTCCGATAGCACCACCAGCTGATGGGGGCGTCCGCCCTGGCGGAACGTGCCACGACGGAGCTCCCAGTGCCCGGAGCCGCCAGGCAGGGAGAGCTCTACGATGCGCGAGGCGGCACCCCCGACGCAATCTGCCAATCCGAGATCGCTGGCCTCGCGCCCGATCACCTGTTGCGCCGCGATGCCGAGGAGCCGCTCACCGCCACGGTTGACGAGCTGCACGTGGCCCGACTCGTCGATCGCGAACACCGCGACATCGATCTCCGCCATCACCTTGCCGAGCAACGCGGTAGCTTCGACAGCACCGCGACGCTGTTGGCGCAGGATCTCACCGAGCTGATTCAGCTCGCCCATCGCCAAGCCTAGGACCTCGCCCATACGGGCTTCGCGGGCGCGAATCGAGAAGTCGCCTTCGCGTAGGGCGGAGAGCAGATTGGACAGGGTTTGAAACGGTCGAACGATCTGCCTACGCAGGGCTAGCGCAAAGCCCAGCCACGTGCCGACGACAACCATCGACAGTGTCCACTGTAGTCTTGCGGTGTGCTCGCCAGTCCACAGCAGCCAGAGCGCCACCACGGAGGCCGGAAAGCCGGCGCCGATGGCCAACGCCAAGACGCGGTGGTCGAAGCTGAGCGACCGAGGTCGCTCCGGGTTCATAGGCCGTAGCGGTTGAGTCGGCGATAGAGGGCGCTGCGACTGAGCCCGAGGCTCTCGGCAGCGCGGCTGACGTTGCCATCGTTGCGCGACAGAGCCACCTGAATCAAGGTCCGCTCGGCCTCCTCCAGTGACAGGTCCTCGAGCCGTGAGCCCGAGTCGCGCTTGGCACGCAAGCCGAGGTCCTCGCGTCGGATGCTGTTGCTCGATGCCATCAAGACCGCGCGCTCGATGACGTGTTGGAGCTCGCGTACGTTGCCCGGCCACGGGTGGGTCAACAGCGCCTGCATGCCGTCACGCTCGAAACCGCCGATCTCGCGGCGATACTTGCGAGCGTGCCGCTCCAGAAAATGGGCCGCGAGTAGCGGGATGTCCTCACGTCGCTCACGAAGAGGAGGCAGGTTGATCTCGACGGTATTGAGGCGGTACAGCAAGTCTTCTCGAAAGCTGCCGGCGTCGATTTCCCTCACCAGCTCGACGTTCGTCGCCGACAGCACCCGGGCGTCCACCCGCCGTGTGCGCGACGAACCGACGCGTTGCAGCTCGCCGGTCTCCAGCACGCGCAGGAACTTGGCCTGCTGCTTCGTCGGAATGTTGGCGATCTCATCGAGAAACAACGTGCCACGGTCGGCGAGCTCGAAATACCCGACGCGGTCGGCGTGCGCATCGGTGAACGAGCCTTTGACGTGGCCGAACAGCTCGCTCTCGAAGACTCCATCCGAGATGGCGCCTACATCAACCGTAACCAGAGGGCTGGAGGCTCGATGCGAGGCGGCATGAATCCAGCGTGCGACCACTTCTTTGCCGGTGCCGTGCTCGCCGGTGACCAGAACGTTGGCGTCGGATGGCGCTACCCGTCCCATGAGCTCGAGGATCGGCAGCATGGCGCGCGATTCTGCGATCAGCTCGGGCAACCCCTCGCGTCGGAGTCGGCGGTTCTCGTGCTCGAGCCGCTGGCTGCGACGAATGGCTTGGCCCAGCTCTACTTGTGTCCTGAGTGTGGCGATCAGCCGCGCGTTGTCCCAGGGCTTCTCCACGTAGTCGCGCGCTCCCTGTGCCATCGCCTCCACCGCGCCCTCTACCGTGCCCCATGCGGTCATGACGATCACTGGCAACCCGGCGTCGAGTTGCCTCAATCGCGGCAAGAGGTCGAGCCCTTCGCGACCCGACGTGGTGTCGCGCGTGTAGTTCAAGTCCATGACCACGGCGTCAAACTGCCGGCTCTCGACGGCCGCCATCAATCTTGCCGGAGAGCTCACGGTCTCGACTTCGAAGCCCTCGCCTTTCAGGAGCAATCGGAGTGCTTCGAGCACATCCTTCTGATCGTCCGCCACGAGAATCCGTGGCGGACGCGTCTGATCGCTGCTCATGAGGCTATCAAATTGGCCGGCCGGCAACATCGACGATCGAATATCGCCAGGAGACTTGGGCACACAGCTAGCCATGGTATCGGCGCCAGGGTGGAAGAGATACGGATGTTCGTCCGCGATCAGACGACGGCGACCTGCTCGTCAACGACCATGCCGTCGAACAGGTGGATGGTGCGCTGGGCGTGCTCGGACCACCTGGGGTCGTGGGTGACCATGCAGATCGTGGCACCACCCTGATGGAGCTCGGCCATCAGATCCATGACGGCGGCGGCATTGCCAGAGTCGAGGTTGCCGGTGGGCTCATCGGCCAGCAGAATGGAAGGGTCACCAACGACGGCGCGAGCCACGGCGACGCGCTGTTGTTGACCACCGGAAAGCTGGCTGGGCATGTGCTTGGCACGATGCGTCATGCCGACCCGATCGAGCGAGGCGTTGGTGCGTTCGCGACGCTCCGAAGAGGCCATGCCACGGTAGGTGAGCGGTAGCTCGACGTTCTCGTACACGTTGAGGTCGCCG
The DNA here is from genome assembly GCA_965205505.1 of Acidobacteriota bacterium. Taxonomy (GTDB): domain Bacteria; phylum Acidobacteriota; class UBA890; order UBA890; family WLXD01; genus DASCOT01. The sequence goes on along the minus strand of CBDBHB010000005.1, from coordinate 3,495 downwards.
ATGAGGTTGAAGCTCTGGAAAATAAATCCGATCTCACGGTTGCGCACTCGGGCGCGCTCGGAAGCGGTGAGGTTGGAGGCGTCGTTGGCGTTGAGCAGGTAGTTGCCACCAGTGGGCGTGTCGAGCAACCCGAGGATGGAAAGCAGCGTCGTCTTGCCAGAGCCGGACGGACCGGCGATCGACACGAACTCACCAGGTGCGATGTCGAACTTGACCTCCGACAACGCATGCGTCTCGACTTCCTCGGTCACGAAGACCTTGGTGATCTCCTCCATCTTGATCAGCGGCTCACCAGACATCGGACGCTCATCCACCGGTTCGTGTTGGCTAGCGAATGTTTACCTTGTCGGCAGCGTCGTAGCGCGACATGTCCGACAAGATGATCTCCTCGCCGACCTTCAGGCCTTCGAGGACCACGATCTTGTCGACCGAGCTAGGACCGAAGCGCACGGTGGTGCGCACCGCCTCGCTGCCATCATTGATGATCTTGAAAAGTCCTACCGATTGGTTGGCCTGGCCGAATGCCGGTCGATCGACGTACAACACGTCGTCGAGCCTCTGAATCTCGATGCGACCGTCAACGCTCAGGTCCGGGCGCGCTCCGGGCGGCAGCTCACTTGCCAGGAGCTCTACGTCGACGGTCACGGTGCCCTGAACGACCGCCGGGTCGATTCGGATCACGCGGCCCGGGACTACACCGTTGCGCGTATCGATGATGGCGCTTTGGCCGATCACCACCTCGCCCGCCTGCGTCTGCGCGATGCGCAGCTCAGCCTTGAGGTGCTTGGGGTCGGCGACACGCGCCAGCACAACGCCTGGAGCCGCCTGTTGCCCCTCTTCGACCGGGACCTCCTGCAACACGCCGCTGATCGTCGGCCGAACCTTCAGCGAGTCGAGATCGCGAAGGCGGAGTTGGTACTCGGCGTTTCGCTGATCAACCTGGACGCGCTGCGAGGCCAGCTGTGCCACGTTCGATTCCTGCAGGTTATCGAGTCTCAATTTTTCGATCCGCAGACGATTCTCAAGCTCCTCAGCCTGGGTGCGCGACAGCATCATCTGGATCTCGGAGGCGAGCTGCTCATCGAACAGCTGTTGGTCACGGTCGGCGTTCAGGCGCGCCTGGTGGAAGCTCGCCTGTACTTGGGCGACGAGCGATTCCTGCTGTAGGCGCTGTTGCTCGAGCTGTACGCGTGTCGTCGTGAAGCTGGCCTCAGCGCGCCGCCACTCCCACTCCGCGTTCTGCACCGTGAGCTGCAGGTCGGGGTTCGACAGCAGCATGATCACCGTGTCCGGGGTCACCACGGCGCCGGGTTTGATCAGGATCTGCTCGATGCGCCCGGCCGTCCGAGCGCTGACGAACAGCACGTCCTCGGGCACCAAAGTTCCGGGCCCACGCACCTGGCGAATCAGTTCTCCGCGCTCGACGTCACCGGTCCAGATCGTCGCCGACTCGACGTTCGGAGAGGCTGCCTCGAGATTGGACACGTACCAAGTGACGCCGCCCAGCAGGAGCGCGCCGAGCGTCCACGTGACGTACTGCTTGGTTTTTTTCGGAGGGTCTCGTTTGATATCGACCATAGGATTTTCGCTTGGGTAATCGATGAGCTTACGGATCAATTTCGCAAGCTACGTGCCAAGCGCGCAGGCAATCGGCCGAGACATGTAACTTACGTATTATCAATAATTTGCCAGCTGTATCGGCGGTGCGCAAGGCGGCGCCCTTGTCCGATTGTGGGAACGGTTTGTCCCATGATCGGACAATCGACATGGGGCCGAAAGTGCTCCAGGAGCTGCTGCTATGCTTGGCTCAGGGGGAGGCTTGGGAAAGCGCGACGACATCCACCTGTTCATTCCGGGCCCGGCGGCCGCCGAGCCCGACGTCATGGCCGCTGCGGCCGAGCCAATCCGGCCGCACTACGGTGACGAATTCGTCGCCGATTTTGATCGTTGTCGAGGCCAGCTCAAGCGAATCTTTCGTACCTCCAATGATCTCTACCTGCTGCCTGGGCCGGGCACGGCCGCGCTCGAGTCAGCGATCACCTCGGTGCTCGTGGAGGGATCGCGGGTGCTCGTGTCCCGGAACGGTTTGTTCGGCGATCGACTGGCGCAGATTTGCACGGCCCATCGCGCCGACGTCCGGGTCATCGACTTCCCGCTGGGGCAACCAATCGATGCCGATGCGGTGCTGCAGCAGCTCGAGCAGGAGCCGCGACCCACGGCCGTTGTGTGGGTGCATCATGAGACGTCCACCGGCGTGCTCAACCCCGTCGAGCCCATCGCAATGGCGGCTCGCGAGGCCGGGGTCGTTTCGATCATCGACGCGATCTCGTCGCTCGGCGGCACCGAGCTGGCGGTCGATGACTGGGGAGTCGATCTGTGCGTGAGCGTCTCCAACAAGGGGCTGGCGGCGCCACCTGCGTCTGGCCGCCGTGACCGTCAGCCAGCAAGCGTGGGATGCGATTGAGGCCAGCGGAGAGCCGCGAGCATGGCTATTCGATCTGCGAACCTACCGCCGGCACGAGCGCGATTGGGGACACTGGCATCCGTTCCCCACGACCATGCCGACCGGCTTGCTGGCGGCGCTCAATATCAGCCTCGAGATGATCCTCGAGGAGGGGCTTGAGGCGCGCATCGCGCGCACCCGTACGGCTGCCGAGCGGGTGCGACAGGGGCTACGTGGCATGGGGTTCTCAATGCTGTGCGCCGATGGGTACGCGTCTCCAATAACCACTGCCGTTCTGGCGCGCGATGATCTGCCGGTGGGCAAGCTGATGGCGGCGCTGCTCGAACGGCACCGCATCTATATCTCTGGCGGGATCGACGAGCTAGCCGGCAAGATCTTCCGCATCGGCCACATGGGTCGGTCGATCGAACGCCAGGAGACCGATCGATTGCTGGCGGCGTTCGATGAGGTTGTGCGAGGCGCAGGTGGGCAGCAAGAACCTGCCTAGCTACGGCGTGACGATGTCGTAGGTGTAGTCGGCAACGAAACCGATCACTTTCAGCGCGTCGTCGTACGGCATGGTGCCGTTCTCACTGATCGTGCGGCCGGCTGCCGGATCCAAACGGATCGTTGTCCTCTCGGTCTTCAGGACCTGATCATCGTCGTCCAGGAACTGGAAGCTGACGCGGATAGACAGCGTCGCCGTGGTGTCGTTGTTGACCCGTACGGTCCACGTATACGGGGCGGGCTGGCCAGCGCCGAATTCGCCCCACTCGAAGTTGTCGCCGGAGAGAACGATGTTGCCGACGAGCTCGGGCTCTGCCGGCTGTTGCGGCTCGGGCTCTGCCGGCGGCTCCTCGACCGGGACAGGCGCCTGCTCGACAGGAGCCTCCGAGGCTCCGGGGCCTCGGCGGGTTCCTCAGCCGTGCCGCACGCGGCAGCGAACGGTAGCGCCAGTAGAAATACCAGCATCATTGCAAGTCGCGTGCGACGTACCATCGAAGTTTCTCCTTGGCATCGAGTGGGTTCACTCGATCGTGTTTCGCGGTCCA
>CBDBHB010000004.1:0-82205 GCA_965205505.1 Acidobacteriota bacterium | reverse complement strand
CTTCGAGAATGCATTCGTGAGCCGCGTGAAGCGCCGCATGCTCATCCGCATGGTCAGGTTCTGTCGCTCGACGTATGACGTGCTGATGTGCGCCTCGTCAGGGTTCCCCTGCACTCGCAGCCGCTGGCTTCCTTGGCACTTGGCGGGGCTGTAGCGGCGCTGCGGCTCCGGGTCCGGGCCGTAGACCTTCTGGAGCATCGCGTAGTCGATCTCATGCGCGAACGCATCCTCGACTGCGTTCAGGTACATCCTGTGCCCGTCAGTCGTTAGCTGGATGCGGTTGCTCAGCCGGCCCGCGAGATCCTGCATGAAATCGGTAGCCGTGCCCACATCGCGCGGCCCCACGCGCCAAGATGCGATCAGCTTCGTGTCCGCGCAGATGCCCGTGTACGTCCATACGTCGCCGTAGCCAAAATGACCGCGCTTGCCCTCGGGAACGTTCTTCTGCTTGGCGTAGCAGAACGCCCATATTTCATCGGCCTGCACACGCTTGCAGGGCAGCTCGCGCACGTGCTCGTCATGGTACGCCGCGCAAGCGTTGCCAGCGTCAACCAGGAGCTTCGAGATCGTGTTGATCGAGGCCCCGGTGATGCGGCTAATGGCCCGTAAAGAAGAGCCCTCTACGAGCAGGTTGATGATCGTTGCTCGCTTCGCGGTCGATAGCTTGTTCATACCCAGAAAGGTACATGAATACCATTCTGTTGTCAAGCATAAATCAGTTTAAATTCAGTGTGTTTTCTGGTGGCAACCAGACGTTAGACGACCATACTAAGGTCTGGTATCCTCGCAAAAGGAAGCGGCCCGATCACCAAAGGTGAAAGGGCCGTCGAAAGCGGATTAGGGGGCGATCCGCTTCGGGGTGGAGCCCGAAGTGGATCCAAATCAACAACGCCCTAATTGCGTCTAGCGTAACACGTGAGGGGCCGGGAGCACACAAACTTAGCCGCCGTGGCCAAATTGGGAGTAAGGCTAGGGGCTGGAAACCCCTGATTGCGGGTTCGATCCCCGCCGGCGGCTCTGCCCGTCTTCCCGGCCCCCACGATTTCTCAGGCCAGCTTCCTGCCCCAGCGCGCCTCGGCGGCCTTGCGCGCGATCTCGGACCTGCGCTTACTCGACAGAGACGCTGCGCGCGCCTTCCCTCCCTTCAGCCCACCAGCACGACGTGCTGGCACTGAACGTGATGGCTTCACGTCGGCACACTCCTCTTCGCGCTGGCCGGTGGCGATCTCCATCACGTGGACTGCGTTAGCGATAACGCTTCCGGGGCGCTTCTCACCATTCGGTCCCGTCGGCATCTATGCTCCGTAGGTGTGGGTTTGGGGGTGCGTCGAGGGGAAAATCGTGTTCAAGACAAAGGAGCGCGCTTCAATGCTCTGCCTACGCTACCGTTCGTCTTCGACATCGAGGGGTTGTGCTCCTTGGCCTAGGATGGGGTGGGTGTGGTGGTGGAGAGAGTATATACGCTAGCGTATACGCACCAAGTGACAGACATAAGGGCGGGCACTGCGCGATTTCTCGACAGCGCCCGCCCTTTCTCCAGCAACTAGCTCTTCACTAGCATCGCATCTGGGCGTTGATGTCCTTGGGGTTCAAGCTGGTCCACTTTCCGGTAACCGCGTCGATAACGATCGGAACGACTCCCGTCAGGATATCGAGGATAACCCAGCCAGCGCCGGTGCTGCGGGTTAATGGAACGGTTATGTCTTCGCAGCCTTCCATGCGCAAGGTGATCGACTTGGCGTTCTTCGGGTCAAGCTCGACACGCATCGGTGTGTTGCCGACAAGCTGGCCATCAACTAAGCACCTGTGCGCCTACCGGGTTTGAGTTAGCGGAGACGGCCGGTTGCTTTGCCAGAATGGTGGCGCATCCAGAAGTCGAGAAGATGACGCAGACCAGAGTGACTGCGCAGAGGATTCGGCGTCCCATTCGGGGTGCCTCCTGGTAATGGTGAGTGTTCCGGCGATAGGCGCCGGGCCATGCTAGCTGGTGTATGTGCGCCGCGCAGCCTACGGGACGCTCGATGAAGCGTCAACCTGGGAACTCGATGAAGCGTCAACCTGGGAAATTAAACTGAGACACTACCGACCGGGCGGTAGTGTCCTAATTTGAACCTGCTTCGTCGATCAGTCGACCAATTGACCAAAGTGAGCCCGTCACGCCAGCTTCCATAGCGGGAGTGACTCGCAGAGTCTGGTGGACGCGCACGAAGTTGTAGTGAGCGAAGTGCAGCGAGACGGCCGCGCGCAGGTTCTCGACCTTCTTGCTGAACGCGTTCGTCAGGCGAGTGAAGCGGCGCATGTTCATACGCATGGTCAGGTTCTGCCGCTCGATGTGGCTGGTGCAGATCTTGTCTGGTGCTGGCTGGCCGACGATCGCCCTGCGACGGGTGCTCGTGACGTGCGGCGGGCTGTACCTACCCGGACCGATTGGCTCGGCTTCATAGCACTTTACGATCTGACCGTAGTCGACGTACGGACCGAATGCCTGCTCGGTCGCTTCGACGTAGGCGGCCAGGGAGTCGGAGGAAAGCTGCACGCGGTTGGCGAGGCGCGAAGCGACATCGCCCATGAACGCGGTAGCGGTTGCTAGGTCGCGCTTGCCGACGCGAAAGGCTGGGACGATCTTCGATTCCGGGTCCAGCGCAACGAACGTCCAGAAGTCACCGAAGCGACGCGGGTCATCAGATGGCTTTAGGTGGCGCTGCTTCTTGCCAACGTAAGCCCAGATCTCGTCAACCTGGATCTGCTCACAGGGAAGGTTCTGCATTCGGTCATCCATCGCCGCCTCGCAGCCGTTTCCGACCCGGACGAGCAACCGCATGACGCTGTCGCGGTGAACGCCCGTCATGCGCTCCGTGGCTCGGATCGAGCAACCCTCGACCAAGCACCGGATGACCGCCTCTTGCTTCTCTCGCTTCAGGACGTTAGCCATGTTGATCTCCTTAGTATGGAGAACAATCTAGCAGATATCGGATTATTTCTCAACCCCGCGCTTGACTAGGGGGAGATTAAACGTGAGACTGTTCGCGCATATTCGTACGCGAGCCTAATTCGTATACGAAAACTGTTCGAGGAGTGGGACGGACAACGGAAGGTGACCCATTGGATGGTCCAGTAACGGGGTTTACACCCGGAGGGCTCGCTGTGGACGCAGCGAAGGGGTTCGATTCCCTCACCTTCCGCTATCAGCGTCCCATAGAAGGATAAGTGTAGCATCGACAGGAGGGCCTATCGAATGGCGAAATCGCGTAGTCCTCGGAAGCCGTCAATTGACTTAGAGCGCGCAGTGGAGCTGGCCACGACACTTCACAGGCAGATTCTCAATCATTCTTCCGCCAAGGAAACCGTTCTGCAGCACTGGGGATACTCGCCGAAGAGCAGCAACGGGCTTGTGGCATTCGGAGCGTTGCGTCAGTTCGGACTGATCGACCAGAGGCGCGGCCAAGACGCGAAACTTAGCCCCTTGGCTCTCGAGATTGTGCTGGATGAGCGGCCCGATTCTCCCGAACGCGACGAAGCTGTCTGTAGGGCAGCTTTGAATCCGATACTCCACCAGGAACTGTGGAGCAAGTACGCCGGTAAGCTACCTTCAGACGCTGATATCAAGTTGTACTTGCAGCGTGACAAGAGCTTCCCTCCGAGCGGCGCCGAAGATTTCATCAAGCAGTTTCGGGCAACGATCTCGTATGCTAATCTGACCTCTCCCGAGCCAGAATCGAATGGTGGTGAAGATAAACTAGAGGAACCAACGCTCGGACAGTCCTCCGCTGGCTCTCCGCAGCCGAATCGACAGGAGAATGTCATGGAAGCAGAAGCGGCCGAGCGAGATCTCTCGATTCCGCTGCCGGGTAAGCGGCTGGCGACCTTGCGAACTCCGGTCAGCCTCACCAGCGCGGACCATAAGATTCTTACCGGCTACCTCGAGCTGATGCGAGATTCGCTGATCTCGGATTCCGAGGCTGGGGATGCCGGAAGTAGTAGCGACGACTGAGTTGCAACGCCACGTCGAACGGCTGCACGGCTGCCACGCTTCGCACCAGAAGGCTGTAGCCGTCCGCGAGGAGTTCCAGGGCCAGGTGGCGTGGGAAGGCGCGGTCCACGTCTACAGCCTCTCAGGCCATCCCTCAGCGTCGATCTGCTACGCGTGGTCGTCGCCCGTAGAGGGCTCCGAGAATCGCCGCTTTTACGCTGTACTGCATACGGAGCAGGTTGATTCTCCTGCGAAGGCCGTCCGGGCGGCGATCGTAAGTGATTATAGGTCGTAAGCCTGATCCCCGATTCAAATTAGGACACTACCGACTGGGCCGCCGGGCCTTCCGTCCTTGATGCGGTGCGCAACGGCCGAGGATGTGACGTGGAGCTCCTCAGCCGCCTTGGCGAAGCTCTCGCGGCGGGCCGCGGCTTCGAAGAAGCGCAGACATTCAAGCGGCGGAAGGGGCTGCATGGTCCCCAATCTGCGAACAGGAATAGTTGCCTATTTGATCGCCTACTAGGATAAGCGTGTCTCACACGAGTTGTGGAATGGTAATTATTTGGGCTAAGGGACATTTTAAATTGGGCAAATGCGCGACCCTTGCCGCGCGGTGCTTGCGCTCGTGGCAGTCCCGGCACAACGGCTGGATGTTGGTGCGGTCCCAGAAGCGCTCCGGCGCCAGGTGCACAGGCTCGATGTGGTCGATGTGCTCGGCGGCGACCGTGATGCCCGCTTCGGCGCAGGGACGGCACAGCGGCTCGCTCCGGAGGATCCCGGCGCGCCACCGGCGATACCGCTGGTTCCAGCGCGCGCGGCGGAGGCTTTCTGGCTCGATCGGCACGTGTCGGATCGCTGTGGGAATCGTGTGGGAAATTTCGCGCAGATTCGTTTGTTTACAAATGTACCAGGGCGCGAGGCGGCCCTGACTTTCGATGCCCCCCCTGTGGACAACAATACTCAGGTATGCGCAGATATGCGCAGACTGCGCGGTGCATGCTCGCAGGAGGCCCCGGAGGCGACCGTGGACGGCCTTGGCCTGCATCAGTACGTACGCGACGGCCATGCCCTGCAGGGCGGTCGCAACACCGTCAAGCACTGAATTGACCCATGCACCGACGACTCGGATGACGTCCAGACTGTCGGAAAAGACGGGCAGTGCCACAGCCACCACATAGACCCCGATCCGTTGGGTGAGATCAGCACTCGCGTCCTCTGACCTGACCCCCGAAAACGGGTCCAGATGTAATCACACGATCTGGGACCATTGACCCCACCCCGAAATCAGTACCAGTCAGAGGTTTAGGATTCGGTGTTCCGAAGCCTCCGGTTGCCAGCCCCTGGCGAACTCCGTAGGAGTTCGATCGTTCAGTGAGCTGTGTGGTCTGTGGGTATTGTAATCAAGCCTCCAAGCCTCCAGTTTTCGGCGCGCGTCATCGATCGAGAAGAACAGGTTGGCGTTGAGGCATTCGTCGCGAAGCCGTCCGTTGAAACTCTCGATGAACGCATTCTCCACGGGCTTTCCCGGCCGAATGAACTCCAACTGCACGCCTCTTCGGTACGCCCAGGAGTCCATCGCCTGGGAGTAGAATTCTGAGCCATTGTCGACGGTGATGACCCGTGGCAACGGCCCGGCAAACGACAGCCGCTCGAGTGCTCCAGCCACCGCCTTGCCGGTCATCGACACGCCCGGCTCAAGTAACGGACATTCACGGCTAAACTGATCGACCACCGTCAGCACCCGAAACGGCCGGCCACTCTCGAGCCGATCGGTCACGAAGTCCATGCTCCAGCGCTCGTTGGGCCGCTCTGCGGGCGGCAGCACAAGCCGTATGTGACTCGCCCGCTTGCGCCGTCGCTTTTTGGTCCGTACCTCCAGCCCCTCCTCTCGATAGATCCGATACACGCGCTTCTGGTTCACTACCCATCCCTCGCGGCGTAGCAACACGCACAACCTCCGATACCCGAACCGCGGACGCGCCGCGGCGAGCTCGCCAAGACGACGCCGCAGCACGGGGTCGTCCGTCCTTGTGCTCTGATACCGATGGCTGGTGCGCGACAACTCGATCAGCCGACACGCTCGACGCTCACTGACACGGAACCCGTCCTGCAGGTACCGCACCACCTCGCGCTTGCGCGCCGGCTTCACACCTTTTTTGACAGCACCTCCTGGAGCATGTGCTTGTCCAAGCTCAGATCTGCCACCAGCTGCTTCAACTTCCGGTTCTCATGGCGGAGTTGTCGTTGCTCCCGAAGTTCGGCCACGCCCATCCCGGCGAACTTGCGGCGCCACGTGTACAACGTCTGCTCGCTGACGCCCAGCTTGCGACACACCTCCTTGATCGGCGTGCCTGCCGCAGCGCGTAGGCGATCTGCTCGTCCGTGTACCTCTTCCGCTTCATCTGTCCTCCTGCTTGGAGGACGACGGTACACCGATTTCCTAAACATCAACCTGGCACCGTTTTCGGGGTTTGGGTCAGTCAGGCAGCGACTCGCAACCCCAGGCGGGCGAAACGGAGGGTGTAGACGATGCGCGGAAGACCAATCGTTGCTTTGATCGCCGTTTCGGGGCTCTGCGTCGGCGCGACTCACACCGAGCCGAGCTCACCGCACCGTCGATGGTTTGCGCCCGAGGAGACATTTGTCGTACGGCCTCATCTCAGCTCGCCTTCTTTGGAGACACGAGCACAGCCAAAGGCAGCCAAGCCGATTCGCGTCGTATCGCAACGCCACCACTACCCTGTGTCGGCGCGGCAGATTGCGCGAATAAAATCGCGGGCTGCAACATTCGCGCGCCTGCCTGAGGGAAGAATCCTCGAGGCAGCGAGTCAGAACGAACGAAGCGGGGCGCCTGGTATCCGCCAAAGACTCACAGGGCTGACCCAGGAAACAGCGATGAACGAGACCGATAACTTGCTGTGGGTTTGGTTCGCGCCCGATACAGCCGTAGCCGCGTCGAAGACGCACATCCTCCAATCCGTGAACGCCGCTTTGCTCCTGATCAATTCGCGGCAGTGGCGCCCGCACCGTCGCGCCGCAGAACGACCATCACGGACAGCCGGTCAACGACAACGGAGACCAGTTCGTGGCAATCACGAAGACCCACTTCGATCCGGACACGGAGCGATTCTTCCTTACCGGTCGCCAATTCAACAGTGACACCAAGGCATCCTGGATACACCTCTCGGTGTCGCGCACCAGCGCCCCCGGGAACCTGTTGAGGTCCGCGAGCGCCGATGAGCGGGCGTCCGGCGATTGGTGCACCTACCGATTCAAAGGGAAGCAGAAGGGCCCGTCCGGCGCCGGACGCCCGCAGCTCGGAATGGGATCGGAGTGGGCAGCGATCAGCGCGAACAACTTCGACTTCACGGCGGACGGCGATTTCACCAGAGCGTACATCTACGCTTTCGACAAGAACGCTATCGCGGCCAACGCCGGAGGGTGCCCCAACCTCAAGGTATCGAAGTTCGCGGTACCGGACGACAACGACGGCGACACGCCTTTAACGGTGCAACCGGCCTTCCATCTCGACGATAGCGCCGGCAGCGCGACTCACTTCCTTAGCACGCAGTGCCAGCTTGACTGCGCCGCCGCCTCGGATCAATATGTTTTCTGGACGCTGGACGGCGACGCTCGGGCCGGGAACCGCGCTCCGGCGCTGACATTCGAGCAACTGACCGGCGACATCTACACGATTCCGCCCGACTCCCAGCAGAAGGACAAGAAACGGCCGCAGATCAGCACTGGCTTCCAGAACGTGCTCGAAGCCGTGATTCAGGGCGGTCAGTTGATCGCGTCCCACTCCACTGGCTGTAAGTTCGGTAAGGCAACCGCGAGCTGCGTGCGCATCGTCGAGATGTCGCTTTCCACGACTCGAGGCGAAACGCCGACTATCACGAGGCAGTCTACCCTCGGTCTCGGAAAGAACAAGTACGCGTGGGCGCCTTCGGTGGCGATGAACACACAGGGGGACATCGCCTCGGTCTTCCAGATCGCCGGGAAGGCGCTGCACCTTGGCATCGGCTTCACCGGTCGCAAGGCCGGAAACAACAAGTTCGACAAGGCCGCAATCTACGAGAAGGGCGACCGCGGCATCAGCTGTGTCCTGGGAGTCGACGGAAACAACACGAATCACAGCGGCGACTACAGCAGCATCGTCGTCGACCCTGCGGACGGAAAGTCGTTCATCCTCAGCGCCGAGGACAGCAACAAGAACGTCGATACCTTCGACGACGAATGCGAGTGGGGTACGCGCATCGGAGTGGTCAGCTACTGAGCCGAGGATGGGTCGCAGCGATCGGTGAACGATCGGGTTGACCAGCGATTGCTCTGATTAAGCACCAGTGAGAGATGGCGCGCTGACGGAAGGCGATGTCCACGACCTCGCACACCTGCCGATAGCCGATGCGCTGGTAGATGGCGTTCGACGTCGGATTGGCCATGTCGGTGTACAGAAAGCACAAGCTGCGGCCGCGGTCGAGATACAGCTGGCTGAGCTCGGCGACGAGGATCGAAGCATAGCCTCGGCCGCGTGCTTCTGGCGGCGTGTAGACATAGCCGATGCGAACACCGGTGGGCGTGGGGTCCATCGCCGCCGCCATCGAGGTGACAGAGTCGTCCTCCCATACGTACATCGATCCCTGCTCGAGGAGCCGAACCGCCAGCCCGGCCGGGTCTGGGTGCTCTACGCCGGTCTCCTCGACGAAGAGGTGTCCCCACTGACTCAAGCGCGCCAGGTCGGCACCCGACGCTTGGCGAATCGAGCCGGCGGGTGGTGACGACGGGCGGACGACAGTGTCGAGAGCGTAGATGCCGTTGCGCATCGACACTTCGGTCTCGATTCCCTGGCGCGACGCCCAGGCTCGCGCGAACCGGGTTGCGGCAGGCTCCGGCCCGCCAACCGCGTGTATCGACGGATACAGGGAGGCGACGCTGTCGACCAGAGCGTCGATCGCTGCCGGCGGCATGCGCGTCAGCGCGAACTTGTAGGGCGGCGTGCGAAAGGCGCAGCCACACACCTTGCCGACGTCCTCGACCGTCGCCAGGTAGATGGGATCCCGGTATGGGTGGTCGCTGCTTATCAGCGCCCGGGCGATGCCGAGCATGAGGTTATTTTCTGCCTCCGCCTGTCGCAGCCATACTTCGGCCCGATGAAGAAACGCGGCGGCATCGGGATGTCGGACGATCTCCATGGCACGGTGAGAATGCGGTAGATGCTCGGGCGAGATGCGGATGTTGACCATCGTACGATGGCGCCCTCCACCGCGCTCCGATGGGTCTGGTCGTCGATCGTCGGCGGAGCGGCGGTGCAAGATCGCCTGACTACGAGGCTGGCCGCTCAGCGCTGACTGGTCAGCCGCTCGAGGGCCTCTTGCGCCTGGGTGTTCCCCCTCTCGGCGCTCGCCCGATACCAACGCTCCGCCTCAGCCAGGTCCTTTTCGACACCCCGCCCCTGCTCGAACATGGAGGCGAGCTCGCGCTGCGGTATGGCGTCGCCCTGCTCGGCTGCCTGAAGCCACCAGTAGACGGCCATCGTGTCGCTCTGCGGCAGGCCGCGGCCGCCGTAGTAGGCGTTGCCGAGGTTGTGCTGTGCCAGCACATGAGCCTGGTCGGCGGCGCGGTGGAACCACGCGGCGGCCATGGCGGCGTCGGCCTCCATGGCGAGGCCTTCGTCGTTGGCCGTACCCATGAGGAAGGCCGCCTCGGCGACCCCGCCGTGGGCCAGACGCTCAACCTCGTCGAGCACCTCGGCGGCGATCAGATCGGCGCGGGAATCGTCGCGCTCGAAGAACATGCGGCCGCGCGAGTAGCAGCGGGCGAGCCACATGCGGCTGATCGGATTGGGATCCTCGAGCGCTTCGAGCAGCAGCTCCCGGGCTCGGTGGTCGTCGACCGTGCCGGTCATGCCGGTGTACCAGCGGATCGCCTCGTCGAGTCGCGGGTCGACATCCTGCGCGCCGACCGGCGTCGCGAGCAGGAACAAGGCGGCAATTGACGCTCCCACCGCGGTCTTGCGTGGCGAGAGCACGGAGATCGGCGATGGGCTGGTGAGCGCAGACGCGTCAGTGGACATATTTCACTCCGTTCGGTGCACGACCTCGAGCAGGTTTCCTGCCGGATCCTCGAAGAAAACTGCGTAGTAACCATTGTTGTATTCGCTGCACAGCCGCGGGCCGCTCTCGACCCTGGCGCCGATCTCGCGCAGTAGCGCGCCGATGCCATCGACCTCGTCACGCGACGCAGCCCAAAACGCGATGCGGTTGCCGTTTGGCTGATGTGTCGCCTCTTCGATGATCGAGAAGAAGGCAACGCTGGGGTACTCGCCGTCGCCGACGAAGATCTGCCATTCGCCGTCGTTGGTGGGGCTCCCGAAGCCAAACCTCGACAACAACGTCTCATAGAACGGTAGGCATTTCGCCATGCTGTCGACGCGCAGGTCGACGTGACTGAAGGGGTTCATCGGCGAGATCCTCGCTTGCGTAGGTCCTGAACGGTCTGGTCGAGCTGCTGCAAGAACTGCGATCGGTGGCGTTTTGCGAACGGTGCCGGGCCGCCGGTCACCGTTCCCATGTCGCGTAGTTGCGACATGAGCTCCCGCGTAGCCAGTGCGCCGCCGATGGAATCTTCGGTGAACGGACGGCCGCGCGGGCTGAGTGCGCGGGCGCCGCGCTGCAGCGTTCGTGCGGCAAGCGGAATGTCGTCGCAGATGACGACGTCGCCGGGGCCACAGTTGTCGACGATCCAGTCATCCGCGGCGTCGAACTGACCCTCTACGACGATGAGGTCGAACGCTTCGTCGTCCGGTATGCGGATCCAGGAGTTGGTCACCACTCGAACCTGGAGCTGATAACGGCGCGCCACTCGGTACACCTCGTTCTTGACCGGGCAGGCGTCAGCATCGACGAAAATGCGGATGATCGCGCTCGTCTCGACCTGGCTGATGCTGCATGGCGCGCCGTTGTCGCCGGAGGAGGTCATTCGAGCTGGCCTCCTTGTGCGCTTTCATACAGGTCGCAGGACGCCGTCTTGATGATCATGTAGACGCGCAGCCCCACCTCCAATCCCAAGGCGCTGCACGCCTCGCTGGTGACCACGGCAGCGAGTTCAGGGGCGCCGTTGCCGAGCTCGGCAACGAGCATGCGCAGGTCGCCGTCGGAGCGGATTCTCACGATCGTTGCCGGCACGACGTTGCGCGCCGACAGACCCACCGGGCGTTCGATTGCCACGATGATGTCGCGTGCCGGAACGCGCAGCAGGCGGGAGTCGCCTGCTGCGCCACTTGTCTTCGGTACCGTTAACCGTGCGGCGCATGCTTCGCCGAGTTGCACCGTGCTGGTGCCGGCAGCGTGCTCGAGCAGCGTGCACTGGACCACGTTGTCGAAGCCCCCGTGGCCGCTGAATGGCAGCACTTCGGCGTCGGTGAGCACGTCGCGTACCTCGCCGTTGGCGACCACGGCGCCGCGCTCTATGGCGACCAGATCGTCGCACAGGGCCTGCACCTCGAGCGGATCATGCGACACCAACAGCATCGGGATCTCTAGTTGCTCGCGCACACGCCGCAGAAAGGGCAGTACCCGGCGGCGCAATGGCAGGTCGAGCGATGCGAGGGGCTCGTCGAGCAGCAGCAAGCGCGGGCCCGAGCAGATGGCGCGCCCGAGGGCGACCCGCTGGCGCTCGCCTCCCGACAACGTCGCCACGTTGCGATCGAGCAGCGCCGTGAGCTCCAGCAGCCGGCACGTGGTGTCGAACAGCTCCTCGACGCGGCTGCCCTCTCGGCGCGCGCGAGCGGCGCCGGCGAGCAGGTTGCCGCGAACGTCCTGGTTCGGAAACAGCAGCCCGTCCTGTGGCAGATAGCCGATGGAACGTCGCTCCGGCGGCACCCAGATGCCGGCGTCAGAATCGAGCCACACCTCGTCGCCCAGACTGATCCGCCCGCGCGCTCCGGCCTCGAGCCCGGCGATGGCGCGCAGCACGCTGGTCTTGCCAGCGCCCGACGGCCCGAACACCCCCACGGCGTGGGCCCGTGTGGAGAAGTCGACCTCGAGATCGAAGTGATCGAGCGGCAGTCGCACGCTTACCCGCAGCGTTGGCGTGGCAGTGCCGGCAGACCGACTGGCGGCGGGCGTTCCCGTGGCGCTCATCATGCCGAGCCGGTTCGCGACGGCATCCGCGAGAGCTTCTCGGAGGCGAGGATTGCAATGAGGCCGACGGCCACGGCGACGCCCAAGAGCACGTAAGCCTCGGAGTCGTTGCCGGCCTGCTGTGCGGAGTAGATCGCCAGCGACAATGTTTGTGTACGCCCCGGTATGTTGCCCGCCAGCATCACGGTGGCGCCGAACTCGCCCACCGCGCGGGTGAAGCCGAGAATCGCGGCGGCCAGCAGGCCGCGCGTGGCCAGCGGAATCGTGTAGCGCAGGAACGCCTCTGTTCGGCTATGGCCGAGCGTGCGCGCCATCATCTCGAGACGTGGATCGATGCCCTCGAAGGTCACTCGCGCGGTGCGCACGACCAGCGGCGAAGCCATGATGCTCGACGCAACGACCGCTCCCTTCCAGGTGAGAAGGATGCCGAGATCGAAGCCGAGGACTGCCGGTCCCAGGGGCCCGGAACTCCCCAGCGTCTTGAGCAGCAGGTAACCGACGGCGGTCGGTGGCAGCACCAGCGGCAACCCGAACAGGCTCGACAGCAGGGCTTTGCCGCGGAACTCGTAGCGCGCCAGCGCGTAGGCGATCAGCGTGCAGGGCACGAGCACGAGCGCGGTGGCGGTGGCGGCAACCCGGAGCGTCAGGCCGAGGGCCGTGAGTGTGGCGGTGTCCACCGTCAGTTGCCGTCGAAGGTCAGGAACCCGTGCCGCTCGAAGGTCTCACGGGTGGCGTCGGCGCGGAGAAACTCCAGCCAACGCCTGGTAGCCACAGTCGGCTGCATGCCGATGGCGGCAACCGCGTAGCGGATGGGTGGGCTCATGGAGACGGGTATGTCGAGCACGACCTTCACCCGCGACGAGGTCAGCGCATCGGTGTGGTAGACGATGCCAACCACATCAGGTCGTGCCTCCACCAGTGCCAGCGCCGCCCGAACGTCGGGTGCGGGCGCCACCAGATAGTGCACCTGGCTCCACAGATCGGTGGTTCCTACTCGTACGCGCTGCAACGTTTCCTTGGCGTAGCGGCCCGCCGGTACGGCATCCGGGTCGGCGAGCGACAGGAAGCTGAAATTGGCGTCGGCGAGCTCGGCGACTTCCCCGAGCCTCAGCCCGCTATCCGAGTGTGCCACCACTACGAGACGGTTGCCCAACGGCGTGGCGCGCGTTCCGAGGGTCACCATGTCGAGGTCCGCGACGTAGTCCATCCAGCGCTGGTCGGCGGAGACGAATACGTCGGCGATCGGGCGCGCCTCGATCTGACGCGCCAGCACGTTGGAACCCGCGAAGTTGAATACGACGCTGATGCCAGCCTCTCCCTCGAAGGCCGTTCCGACCTCCTGGAGGACATCGCGCAGGCTAGCCGCTGCAAACACCAGCACTGTACCGTTCGCATCTGACGAGGCCCCACCGCAGGCGATCCCCGGGGCGACGCAGAGAGCCAGCACGATCCAGGTCGTGAACGATGACATGCGGCTACCTGGGTGCGGCGCGCTGTGCCTCCAGGTGCTCGCGGGCGAGCGGCGCGTGCAGCGGATTGAATCCGGGGTTGATCGCCAGCGCCTCCTGCAAGAACGAGATCGAGCGGTCAACGTCACCTAACGCTCCGTAGATCATGCCTGCGTGGTAGTAGAATTCGGCACGTCGAGTCCCCAGGCGCAGGGCGCGCTCGATGGCCTCGGCGGCAGCTTCGAAACGGCCGTTACGATACAGCGCCCAGGGCGTGCAAATCGTGTGCCTCGATGTTGGGGCGCAGCTTGACGTCGCGCGTCGCCCGCAGCAGCGTCTGTTCGGGCTCGAGGTCGTGGTCGGCGAGGAACTTCGCCAGCGGCCGATCCTCCACGGGGCCGGCCATTGCTGCTAACGCAACAACTCGCCCGTAGAGCATCGTGGCTTCGGCCTGGCGGCCCGCCAGCGCATACAGATCGCCGAGCTGGCCGAGCAGCTCGGGGTGCGGCAATCTCGCCACCAACCGTTCGCTGGCCTCGATCGCTTCGTCGTACCGCGCTTGTGCGGCGCGGGGCTCGGGCAAGCAGGCTGAATGAAGGATACGCACGTCGCGATACCTCATACGCCACTTCGGCGTGGCGTGCGGAGGCGTCGTAGCTACCCAGCTGGAAATAACTGTCGGCGAGGCGTATCAGGTACCAGGTCAGATCACTTGCCAAGGCGTCGGCCCGGAGAGCTCCGAGCGCGGCGTTCTCGAACAACACCAACGCGGCGTCGACATTGCCGTGCAGTTCCTCCAGGTGCGCCAGCCGCGCCGTGGCTGCGGGCCCGGGCTCCAGGAGGGCGAACGTCTCGTGCGCGGTCGCCGCCGCCCCGTAGCGCCCGAGCGCCACGTACGCGTCACCTGCCGCCATCAGGGCTTCGCGGTGCTCGGGCTCCTTGTCGAGGATCGGCTCGATCAGCTCCAGCGCGAGCGCGAACTGGTGTTGGGCTGCAAGTGTCGACGCGAGGCCCAGCTGGGCATTCCGGTTGTCGGGCGCTAGCGCGAGCGCGCGCCGGTACGCCCGCTCCGCATCCGAGTAGAACGTATCGTCGCCCGACTCGGCGGCGCGGCGCATGTAAAGCAGTCCCAGCGTGCTGTGATCGGGAGCCGACGCAGGATGCGCTTCGACGCGCCGTCGAAACGTCTCGATGCCGGCATCAGCCGGCGGCAACGCCGCCACCGCTGTGGCGTCGACAAGCTCCACGCCCCAGGCGGTTGCGTCGGCCGGAGCCGTGCGTCGTGACAGCAGGGTGCCAAAGATCACGGCCGCGACGCCGACGCTGAAAAGCGCCAGCGCCGCGGCCTTCAGACCGCTCATTTGCTGGTTGCTAGTGGGCGGGCGCGAGATACGGGAACGTGCCTGGGAAGTCCTTATCGTTGCTGTCGACGCAATCGGTGGCGGCGGCGTTGCCGGTAAGCGTCTGTAGGTTGTTGTCGGTGACATCGTCCGCCAGCCCACGGCCGTTCGGGAAGCCCGCTGGCGCGGCAGTGCTTTAGGCCATGATGTCCGGTAGTAGCCGGGGGAGCAGAGCTGCGGCGGTAGCGGTGTCGGCTCCCAGTCCTTGGAGCGCCGCCGTCACGGCGTTGCCGAACTTCTTTATGTCGCGGTGTGGCTTCTTGCTCTTATTGAACTTGTTCATCAGGGCGTTGGTGGGCAGCAGGAACAGGTTGACGAATGGTCGGCCCATGCGATCGATCTGCTTGGCACTCACGCGTATCGCTCCCCAGATCCCGATCTGTGCGGCGCCACCGAACAGCGCTGCTGCTGGTACCTCGAGGACGATCGCCATGGACGTTGCCGAAGGCGAAGAAATCAGCGCCGACGCCACCGGGGCAGAACTGGAGGCCGTTGGCCGCGGCGGCGGCGTCGAAGTAGAACGGATCGTCGAACTTACCTGCCATCGCCATGCCACCGCTCTTGAGCGCGATCTCGCTGCCGATGGCGCCGGCGCCGCGCTTCTTGCCGTCTTGGCGCACCGTCATGCGGCCGGCCGAGCCTCTGCTGGAGCCACTGAACTCGGCCGTCCACGTGGTGTCGACTTTGTTGTCGCCGTCATTGTCGATCTTGAACTCGTAGGTGGCCGCGTCGTTGAACGTCTCGGGGCTCAAGATTCCGGCGAAAGGATCCACCGTCATTATCATGACGGTGTAGTCTCCGGCCGCCGTGTTCGATCGCGCCCGCGTGGAGAAGCCCTCTCCCGGGAAGATTTACATGTCGCCGATGTCGGTGCGGCCGTCGGCTGATGCGTTGGGCCCGTCGAGATGGTCGGCAGCGCCGGCAGGCGTCAAATTCACGCTCCCGACAATGAGGGCTGAGGCGACTACGAGCAACGGTACGACTGCGAGGACGCTGAACTTGGGCATTTTGGCTTCCTTCCAGCAGATCGGGCCTCGGCAGGCGTCCTGCGCCCGACCGGGGTCGCGGTGAATAGCGCCCCAAGTAAACGGCAAGGCGCCCGCCTTGACAAGTGGCGGGCACCGGCCGCTGACGCCGACAGCGAGCTGCCGGGTAGATGATGCTGCCGGTAGATAATTGGGACGCGGACACCGTCCTGCGACTCAGGCTTCGGAGGCTCCCCCGATCGCCAGTAAGACCACGCCGTCATCACCCGGGACGATCTTGCGCTTCTGCGCCGCGCCGACACGAGCCATGACCCCGGGCTCCAGCAACCAGGTCTCGCCCTCAGCCTCGAGCGTGGCGCTGCCCTCGAGGGTCACATAAACCTCCTCGTGTCCGTCCTCGTTGTGGTCGTGCTCCGGGTAGTCGTCCCACCCGGCGGGCAGCTTGAGGACGTTCATTCCCCAGGCAGTCACTCCCAGGGCCTTGCCGGCGTGGAGGAACATGCCCTCGTAGCCGTCCATTTCGTCGATGGTTCGCAGCGTTACGTCCGCCATGTTCCCTCCCGTATCGCTCGCATCATGAGCACGCCAATTGTTACCCCTAGTCCCTGAGCTACCAGCAGCGAGGCTGCGGTCAGGCGAAACAGCCACTGCAGCTCGCCCTCCGGCAGGTGCGCGACGTGGTCGGGCGAAACCAAAACGTAGTGGAAGTAGGTGCTGAAGGCGAAGGCGCCCGCCATCGAGCCGATCAGCAGGTCGGCGCCGATGCGCCGCAAAGGCGTACGCACCAGGACTGCCGCCGCGATCGGGCTCGTCACGATCACCAGGCTCACGAATATATCCTGCCAGGGGGCAAGCGCTACGCCGAGCTGCAGGTGAGCCAGCATGTGCACCGCCCCGATGAGCAGGTTGGCGGTCACTACCAACGTGCTGAATGCGGCAAGTCGCCTGTATGGCATGAGCTCCAGAATACCCTTGCCGGTGCTCGCGGCTCGGCAGCTCAGCGCTGTAGTGTCGGTTGCCGGGTGAGCTCGACCGTTGTCGCGGCGCCTTCGTGCTCGAAGTCGACGCGCAACATGGCATCGTCATCCAACGACTCGAGAACGTCGCGTATTACCGGGCAGCGGTTCTGCTGGGTGATCGCGGTCAAGTCGGAATCGCCGATGCGCATGAGCCGATCGCCGGGGCGGATTCCCGCTCCGTAGGCGGGCGATTCCTCCCAGACGAAGCTGGCGGTAACCGCTTGCGCATCGAAGTCGGGCCCAAAGCCAAAGCTGCTTCGCCGCAGCGGCGCCTCCGAATTCTTGTAGAAGAAAGCTCGCTTGTGTGGATATGCCAGCGTCACCACATAGTGCTCCAGCAGGCTGGCGCCGATGAGCGTGGGAGCTTCCTGCTGCGATCGTGCCACCACGTCTACCAGCTCGAGGTCGCCAATCCAGAGCCGGCTCAGCGACAGTAGAAAGGCCTCCCGATCCTGGCCCATGCCACCGAGCGATTCTCCGGCGGAGCCGAAGCCGCGGACCAGCGCGCCGCGCTCGATCGCACCGGTGCGTTCGAGGTCCTCGAGCTCGCGGTGCGTCAGGGCAACGTACTCGGGCGAGCCGGTATCGAACATCGCGGTGCTCGTCATGCCGCTGTGAAACTCGGTGTCGAGGATCGGCGAGTACGGGTAGCCGAACACGCGTATTGGAACCGAGGCGCTTTCGTCGATAAACGGCAAGTCCTCGAGCCGGTCGGCGCACGTCAGCGCTCGCCCGGCTACGTCGATCTGCCAGTTGCAGACCTGCAGGATGTTGGAGCCGAGCACGACATCGAACAGGCAGCTGGCGATCGGCGCCTTCGAGAGGTCGGCGATGATCACCGGGATGTTGCGTACGCTCAGACCGCCGAGCCGGAGCTCGTCAAGTACCGCCACCTCGTTGTCGATCGGCACTCCGTTGGCGTCGAGGGTTTGGATGGTATCGATAATCTCCAGGCCGAGCTCGGTCGCCAGCGGCTTGCTGAGCACGCTGGGAGAACCCGTGTCGAACACCACCGACCGAGGGCGCCCGCCAAGCTCGAGCTCGAGGAAGAGCTTCGTTTGCAGGACCTCGATGGGAAGGCGTTCGACGAACCCCGTTGCCTCGATGGAGGGGGCGATCCTGGTCCAATCGGGCATTTCCTGGCCGCGCGCTCCGCCGACCGGCGTAAGCAGCGTGGCGACGATCAGCGACGCAGCGTAGCGCACGCGGTCGGCACAGGATCTTCGCATGCGCTACTCGTTACGCCTCATCAACACTAGCAGGACGACTCCGATCAAAATGAGCGCCGGGACATCGCCCATCAGGTTGGCCGACTCCGCCGGGTCGTTGAACGCTTGATAGGCCATCAGCAGCCCATGCGCCAGGCTGGACCAGGCGGTAAAGGCAATCAGGCTGAGGTGCTCGGACGGGTTGCGCGACGCCCTGAGCAAGAACACTCCGAGCACGGCGAACGTGATGAGGATCATCTGCTCATACTCGGCCTGCCGAGGCTCCCACATGAACCCCGCCGGCCACAGCACCGTCAGCGGATACAAGCCGACAAGGAAAATCACCCCGATGACGACGAGTGCCACGCTCAGCGTCGATCTGCCGTTAGCCATGCCTCTACCTCCATCTCGACGAGATACCCGGATCCGATGATCCCGGACTGGACCAGGGTATTCGCCGGCAGGATGTGGCGAAACCGATCGCCGTGGATCCGGCAGACCGGCTCCCAGTCGGCCTCGTTGTTGATGTAGACGCGAGTTCGGATCACATCGTTGAGCCGCGCGCCCAACGATTGTAAGGCGCCCTCGATCTTGTCGATCAGGAAGTGCGTCTGCGCTTCGGCGTCGTTGCCGCCAATCAGTCGCTTACCGTGCGTAGCGGTGGTTCCGGAAACCATGATCCGATCGCCCTGGCGCACCGCCCGACTGAAGCCGGCGAGATCTTCCCAGACCGTGCCGGTGAGCACCCGGGTGCGACCGTCGACGCCACGGCATGCCTCGTAGGGGGGCGGGAGGCTTTCGATGTGGTGGCTGAGGTCGCCCGTCGCGGTCAGGAACGGTGCTCGTCGGTACTCGTCGCCGCAGTCGCCGGGTATTGGGTCGAGTCGAGCTACCGCCGCGTCGATCTCCGATCGGCCCGCCTCATCGAGGGCGAGCTCGAACAGTCGGGTATTGTCATCGCGGTGTTCGCTGACGCCGAGGCGCGCCCCCAGGATCACGCCGCCGACGGCGGGTTGATCGAGGATGTAGCGGCAGGCGACGTTCGCCATCGAGACCTCGTGGCGTGTGGCAACAGCCTGCACCACACGAAGCAGCGCCTGAAACGCTTCCCACCCGCCGGCGGTGCGAATGAACCGGCCGTACTTCATCTGCGACCAGGTCTCGAGGTCCTCCCAGTCGGGCTCCGGCCGGTCCAGCCAGCGCTCGCCGAGGAATCCCCCGGCGAGCGTGCCGAACGCCAGCAGCGTGATGCCGTGCTGCCGACACAGCTCGGTCATGCCGTTGACGCGACAGCGCTGATCGAGGAGCGAGAACGACACCTGGTTGGAGACCACCTCAATGCCGCTGTGGATGAGGATCCTGAGATGCGGTGTGTCCACGTTGGTGAGCCCGAGGTGGCCAATGAGCCCCTCCTCCTTGAGCTCCTGTAGGTAGAGGAGGGTGTCCAGGTAGCCGGGGTCGGCGTAGTTCCAGGTGTGGAACTGAAGCAGGTCGATGCGGTCGCTGCGCAGCCGCTCCAAAGCCAGCTCAACCGCGGCGCGGACGTCATCGCGGCTGGTTGCTCCGGGCTTGGGTACCCACTTGGTCAGCAGCTGAACCGAGTCGGCGCCGTGCCGCTGGACGAACTCGCCGGCAATCTCCTCCGCCGAGCCGTAGTGGTCGGCCATGTCGAAGGTGGTGAAGCCAGCCTCGACGTACGGTTCCATGGCGCGGGCGGCGCCGGCGCGGTCGACCGGACGGCCGTCGCGCTCCATGTCGGCGATCTGCCACAGGCCGGTGAGCACGCGCGAGATGTTGAGATCGGACGCCAAGCGCCAGCGTTCGATGGCCTCAGGCACGACTCGACAAGGGTGCAGCGTCCGCCTGGATGAGGTCGCTCTCGAGCATGCGCCCAGTTTACTCGTCCACTATCGCGGGTCTGCACGATGCCGTTGCCATGGTGCCGTTGCGATGGTTCTGTCGGTCGAGGGTTATAATTCTCCGACCAGAAGCTTGACCCTCACCTTGCGTGAGGCACGACGATCCTTTCAGAGGAAGCGATGTCCAGGTACACGTACAAAGTGGGATCGGTCGCGCGGATCGCAAGGGTGACCGTTCGCACCCTGCACCACTACGACGAGATCGGCCTGCTGCGACCGTCGGCTCGCAGCCGAGCCGGATACCGCCTTTACACCGGCCAAGACATCGAGCGCCTCCAACAGATTCGATTCCATCGCCAGCTCGGCATGGCCCTCGAGGAGATCCGCCGCGTTCTCGACGCGCCCGACTTCGATATCCGCGCCGCGCTGCGCGCGCACCGAAGGCACTTAGCGCAGCGTTTGAAGGACACCGAGGTGCTGGTGGCGACAATCGACCGCATGCTGGGCTTCCCTGAAGGAGAGACATCAATGGCCATCGAGGACCTGTTCGAGGGATTCGAGTCAGAGCAACACGAAGCCGAGGCGCAGGAACGGTGGGGAACGACACCCGCTTGGGCCGCGGCGCAGCGGCGTACGCGCGACTATGGGTCTGACGACTGGAAGGCAATCAAGGCTGAGAGCGGCGCGATCGTCGAGTAGCTGGCGGCGCGCTTGGCCGCTGGCGACCCGCCCGATTCCGAAGCAGCGATGGCGGCAGCGGAGCTGCACAGGCAACACATCGATCGCTGGTTCTATGCTTGTAGCCCGCAGATGCACGCTGGGCTCGCCGAGATGTACGTCACAGACCACCGATTCTCAGAGGCCTTCGACAAGCACGCGGAAGGCCTGTCGGCGTACGTATCGGCGACGATCAAAGCCAACGGCGCGAGGTCTTAGCAGGCCGGGGGAGCCGCGCCTTTGCTGGCGGGCCGTATTTTCCGTAGACTCCGGCGCGAACACACTGTGCACTTCGGTATGAGGAGCTGGATATGAGAAAGATCGTGGTCCTGGGAATGGCTTTGATGTTGCTCGCGACGCTCACCGACTCCGCACTGGAGGCGATCGCGGCGGTGGCGCCCAGCCGCCAGGCGAGCGAGATGAGTTTCTTCATCACGAGCTCGGGAGGTGGCAACGGTGCCGATCTGGGCGGTCTGGCGGGTGCCGACACGCGTTGCGAGATGCTGGCGCGGGCGGTTGGTGCAGGGGATAGCACGTGGCGGGCATATCTCGGTGCCGGCGCGGCCGACGGCCAGCCGGCGGTCAACGCTGGCGACCGCATCGGTAGTGGGCCGTGGCGCAATGTGAGCGGCGTGGTCGTGGCCACCGATGTGGACAATCTCCATGGCGACAACAACATGACCAAGGAGACCGTTCTTACCGAGAACGGCGACATGGTGAAGGGTCGTGGCGACAGTCCCAACCGTCACGACATTCTCACCGGTGTTCAGATGGACGGCACGTTGCTTTCCGACGGTGAGGACCACACCTGCGGCAACTGGACTAGTCGTAGCGAGGGCAGCGCTCTGGTGGGACACTTCGATCGCAGCGGCGGCGGCGACAACCCCACGTCGTGGAACTCGGCGCACGGCTCGCGTGGCTGCGGCCAGGAAGACCTGCAAGGCACCGGCGGCGACGGCTTGTTCTACTGCTTCGCCATCGACTAGCCCGTTAGGCTCGCCGACTTCACCAAAACGAACCGCTGGGAGCTCCCGTCCGGCAGAAACACGACACCTTGGCCCTCGGCCATCGCGCAACCGCAAGAGCAGAGATCCCGCCGCGTATTGACGCGGCCGGCAAGAAGGAGGCGACGTGCGAGCGTACATCGGACGGTTTCCGCTAGTCCTGTCGGTGGTTCTCGTGGGCGCCTTCGCTGCAGGTGCGGGGGCGCAGCAACAGCGTCGCCAGCACCTGGATCGATCGACGACCACCACGGACGATCCGCGCCGGATCCCCATGCCGGCTGGTTACAGCCCCTGGGAGGGCAACCTGGTGATCGTCGGGGGCCGTGTGTTCGATGGTACGGGGGCGCCGGCGCGCCAGGCGACGGTGGTGGTGGAAGGAAACCGCATCGCCCGCATCAGCGCCCCGGCCGACGCCGACTGGCCGCAAGATGCCGTGGTGGTGGATGCGGCGGGCAAGACCGTGTTGCCTGGCCTCATCGACCTGCACGTACACCTGTCGTACGACGAGCCCGGTGTCTTCCCGGCGATCGGCCGCAGCCCCGCCGACCAGGCGCTGCGCGGCATGGAGCGGCTACGTGTATATATCCAAAGCGGGATTACCTCGGTACGGGACACGGGGTCGGACGGCGACGTCCCCTTCCGCCTCAAAGACTGGGTTGCGGCGCACCGACTGCCGGGGCCGCGGGTGTTCGCGGCGGGACAGCTGATCACTGGGACGGGCGGACACGGAGCCGAGGGGGTCGACGAGCATTCGCCTGCGCGGGGCACGATCCGTGAAGCTTCGGGACCCGAAGACTGGCGCAATGCGGTGCGCGAGCAGCTGAAGGCCGGGGCAGACCTGATCAAGATCGCCAGCCATTTCACCACGGCGGAGGCGGCGGCTGCCGTCGAGGAGGCACACGATCTCGGTATCCGCGTTACCGCCGACGCCGAGACTTTCTACATTGATCGGGCTATCGAGGCGGGCGTAGACATCATCGAACACCCGCTGCCGCGCACCGACGGCACCATCCAGCGTATGGTCGACAGCGGCACCATGGCGGTGCCGACACTGATCCCGTATGTGTACATCTTCGACATGTCGGGTGGTTATTTCGGTTCCACCTCGCGTCGTTTCACGTTCTCCAAACAGGCCAACTTCGACGTGCTGCGCCGGTTGCGAGAGGCCGGCGTGAAGATCGGCGTCGGTACCGATCTGATCGCCGAATGGTTCCGTTATCTGCCGAGTCCGTACATCCGCGAGCTCGAGTTCATGATCGAGGCCGGGATGAGCATTCCGGAGGCTCTCGTAGCGGCGACGCGCACCGGTGCCGAGATCCTCGACATGGACGATAAGTTAGGCACGATCGAGGTTGGCAAGCTGGCCGATGTGATTGTTGTCGACGGTCGTCCGGACGAGCGCATCCGCGACCTTGCCAACGTGGTCTCGGTGGTACGAGACGGCGAGCTCGTCGTCCAAGAAGGCCGGGTGCTCCTGCCGGTGCACTTGCCCACTGCGGAACCGGAGCCAGGCGAGGCGCAACCCCTAGTGTCGTAGCCGGTAGAATCTTGCGCACCTGGCAATTCTCTCCCGGAGGCACGGTCATGCGGCGAACCGCTGCTGTCAATGCTGTATTCCTCGTCGGTGCGCTGGTGGCTTTCCCGGCCGCTGCTGCGCTGGCCCAATCCACGCTGGCCGGGCACTGGGAAGGGTCGATCGAGATTCCCGGATCGCCGCTGGTAGTCAAGCTCGACTTCACGGACTCAGGCAGCGACCTCGCGGGGACGATCAGCATCCCGGCGCAGAACGCCACCGACCTGCCGCTGGGCGAGCTCTCTGTTGACGGAGACTCGGTCCGCTTCGCGATCGTCGGTGTTCCCGGCGAGCCGATCTTCAACGGTACCGTCGAAGGCGACCAGATTAGCGGCGAGTTCACTCAAGGGGGCGGCTCGTTTCCCTTCGAGCTCACGCGCGGCATGCCGATCGCCGACAACGCCCGCGCCGCGCTTGCCGACATCGATGCCGTGATCGAGAGTGCGCTCGAGGACTTCGGCGTGCCCGGGTTGGCCATCGCCGTGGTCGCCTCCGACGAGGTGGTGTTCGCCAAGGGATATGGGCTGCGGCATGTCGACGACGCCACACCCGTTACTCCCGACACGCTGTTCGCCATCGGATCGACCACTAAGGCGTTTACCGCGTTCATCCTCGGGACGTTGGTCGACGAAGGCGAGCTCGCCGCTGTCTCGCAAGGAGCTATTTGCGCGCCTGGCATATCTGGAGCCCACCCGCGACCTGGGCGAGGAGTTCCAGTATCAGAACCTCATGTTCATGACCGCGGGTTACCTGGCGGAGCGCATCACCGACAAGAGCTGGGAAGACCTGGTGCGCGAGCGTATCTTCACGCCGCTGGGCATGCAGCGTTCGAACTTCTCGGTGCTTGCCTCACAGCAGGACCCCGACCACGCGTCGCCCTACGCGCTCGAAGATCGCGCCTCGCAACTCATCCCGTTCCGCAACATCGACATCATCGGGCCGGCCGGATCGATCAACTCGTCGGTCTCGGAGATGAGCCAGTGGATGCGGATGCAGCTGGGCGGCGGGGCCATCGGCGACAAACGCCTCATCGAGGCGGCTACGCTGCGGGAGATGCACACGCCGCACATGGCGATCTCGGAGTATCCGAGCGGGTCGCGGACGATGACCATGGGCTACGGTCTCGGTTGGTCGATCGAGGCTCACCGCGGCCACTTCCTCGTGCAGCATGGCGGCGGCATCAATGGGTTCATCTCCTGGGTCGCCCTGCTACCGTTGGACGACTTCGGCGTGGTGGTCTACACGAATGCGGCCGGCGCTAATCCGGTGCCCACGGCGGTGGCGCGGACGGTGATCGATCGCATCCTGGGACTCGACGACGCCGGCTACCTCGCCGAGGCGTTGGAGGCCGTCGAAGAAGGAGAGAAAGCGCAGGCGGAGGCGCGCACCAACGCCGAGGCCAAGCGCAAGGCGGGCACGGCGCCGACGCATCCGCTGGCCGAGTACGCCGGCAAGTATGAGCAGCCGGGGTACGGGGTCGTCGAGGTGTCCCTCGATGAGGGCCGTCTGCGAATGAAGTACAACAACATGGCCGTCAACCTCGAGCACTGGCACCACAACACCTTCAACGGTATGGACGACGGCGAAGATCCCACGTTCGAAGACACCAAGGTGCTGTTCCGCCTCGACACCGCCGGCGAGATTGCCGAGCTCGCGGTGCCGTTCGAGTCGCAGATGGACCCGATCGTGTTCACCAAGCGTGCCTACGAGCGGCTCTCGGATGCCCACTACTTGGCGCAGTTCGTGGGCGTCTACGAGCTAACCAGCCAGCGGGCCGAGGTAACGCTTCACGGCACCGAGCTACGGGTTGCCTTGCCGGGTCAGCCAGTCTACTCGCTCGAGCCGATGCGCGGCACCGAATTCGGTATCGGTCGCTTGAGCGGATTCAGCCTCGAGTTTCTGCTCGACGACTCGGCGGTTGTCACCGGTGCCCGTTTCATCCAGCCCAACGGGGTGTTCGAGGCGACGCGTATCGAGGGGTAGCTAGCAGGCCGTGGTGGCCCCCCCAGCCTGCTAGTGCACGCTAGTGATCCGGTTGGGCTAGTCCGGTAGGTAGCGCCACGGCGGCGAGCGAACCGGAGTGGGCCGGCCCGCCTATGGGCAGCACGATGTACTGCCTGCCCTCGTGCATGTAGGTCATGGGCGCGCTGTTGCTCTGCGCCGGGATATCAACCGTGCCGAGCCGCTCGCCGGTGAGCTTGTCGACCGCGTGCAACAGTGGAGCGCCGCGGCGGCCCTCGGCGTAGATGAGCAGTGTCTTGGTAATCACCTTGGTGGCGTGGCTTGGCTTTCCGGTGTTGGGGATATCGAGGCCCTGAAGCGCCGGGTGATGGGTAATCGCGTCGGGTGTGTCGCCGTTGGGGATCCACCACAGATGCTCGCCGGTGTTCAGATCGATCGCAGTGATGCGACCGTAGGGCGGCTTCAGGTAGGGCAAACCCTGGACTCCACCGGGCCCAAAGCCCGGTCCGCTGGCCCACGCCGTGACCGTCTTGCCGATCGGGTTGGGATCGTTGGCATCTGCCTCGCTGCCTGGAATCAACGTCGGCGCGGAGCAAGTCTTCGTAGACGCGACGTAGAGAATCTGGATCTCCGGGTCGACTGCCGCGCCACCGGGGATGTTGGTGCCACCGTTGCCTCCCGGGCAATGGACCGAGGCTCTGAGGCCCAGGTCGTTGTCGCGGTGCAGCGGCGGGTTGAACAGCGGCCCGAGCTCGTACTCGCTGAGCATCTCTATCGCCGCCTGCCGGAGCTGCGGTGTGAAGTCAATCAGGTCGTCCTCGGTGACACCCTGCATCTCGTACGCCGCCGGCCTGGTCGGGAAGGGCTGCGTCGGCGAAGTGTATTCACCCGGTATCTTCGATCTTGGAACTGGGCGCTCCTCGATCGGCCACACCGGCTCGCCGGTCTCACGGTTGAGCACATAGGCGAAGCTCTGCTTGGTCGTCTGTACCAGCGCCGGAATCCTCCTGCCGTCAACGGTGATGTCGACGAGGTTCGGCGCAGTGGGGTTGTCGTAATTCCAGATGTCGTGGTGCACCGTTTGGAAGTGCCAGCAGCGCTTACCTGTCTTGATATCGACGGCAATTATCGTGGTGGCGAAGAGGTTGTCGCCGGGATGGTGGCCTCCCCAGTAATCGTTGGTCGGTGGGTCGGTGGCGAAGTAGACCAGCCCGAGCTCCGGGTCGGCGGCCATCGGTGCCCATGCTGATACGTTGCCGGTGTACGACCACGCGTCGTTGTCCCAGGTGTCGTGGCCGAACTCGCCCGGCTGCGGAATAACGTTGAACTTCCACAGGTGCTCGCCGGAGCGTGCGTCATAGGCCAACACATGCCCAGGCACGTTCTCGCGGCGCGTCTGTCGGTACCCCTGCTCGTGGGAGTTGCCCACCACTACCACATCGTTGACCACCATCGGCGGCGACGAGTTGGTGATATAGCCGACTTCGTTGGGGAGACCCTCGTAGGCGTCGTACTCGTAGCCGAAGTCGGCCAGTAGATCTACAGTGCCCTCGTTGCCGAACTGCTCGATCGGCTTTCCGGTGACGGCGTCGAGCGCGTGCAGGAAGAAGCCCGGCGAGATCATGTAGATCACACCGCGCCGGTCGATGTTGGCGTAGCCGACGCCCTTGCCGTAGTTCTTCCGCATCGATTGTTCCCAACGCGGTGTGTAGGGCTCACGATAGGTCCACAGCGTCTCGCCGGTGGCCGGGTCGATAGCGACGACCGTGCGCCGCTGACCGGCGACCGTGTAGAGCACTCCGTTCACATAAGTCGGTGTGGAGCGCATGATGTTGTCTACCGAAGGGCCGTAATTGTCGCCCCTCCACACCCAGGCGACCTCGAGATCCTCGAAGTTGTCGGCGTTGATCTGGTCGAGCGGCGAATAGCGTGTGCTGAAGGTATCGCCGCCCCAGTGGCGCCATTCGCCGTTCTCGGTGCCGGTGCTCGATCCGGCGTTCTGACCGACCGCAGGCATCGACATCAAGCACAGGGTGACCGCGATCGCGGCGCACATCGCAGGTTTCGTCCACGTGGGCTTCGAACGCGCGATCGTCGGCATCTGCTTCTCCCAGCTCCCTCGGCAATAGGGCTCATGCCCGGTCAACCGGCGGATGATACACCCACAGCAACCGGATCTCCGGCCGCTGGCCGCATGACCGAAGGCAACTCGGCGGCCGAAGTCCGCACAGGTTGGTTGCGGCGGCCCGACCCTCGAGCAGCTCGACCGTCCGTGCCAGCCACGCAGGACCGGCATCCGGTGTGGTCATGACGACCTTGAAGTTCACCGTGACCATCCCGAAGACGGCAAGCGCCCGTGCCAGGTCGTAGCCGACGATGCGCTCACTCATGGGCGATCGAAACGAGCCGCATGCTCGCCGACTGTCGGCGACGTCCTACTCACGCTCACGGTGTCGCAAGGTCTTACCGGAGAGCCGTTGATGAACGCCTCGACCGACCCGAGATCGAAGTCCGCGTTCTTGCCGGGACGCATCTCGACGTGCACGCAAGCCACGCCCATCGCCGTCATCGTTTTTTCGAACAGGGTCGAAGAGGGCGCCGCGCCGACGTCGATGACGGCCCGAATCGGCGTGCCGTAGCGCAGTGCCAGCCGCGCCTCGGCGCGCGTCCCGGCGTCGCCCGGCAGGGCCACCACACAGCAACAAGTCAGCACGTTGATCGGATTGCGGCTTTGCACCGAGGTCGGGTCGGCACCGGCAAGGTGGGTGTAGATCGGTACCTCGACGTGCTCGTTGGGATAGCCAGGCTTGGGGCCGTCGCCGCTAGCAGCACGAGGGATGACGCCGATCGCCAGGCCGCTGCGCGCTCCCACCGCGGTGAATCCCCGCGAGGCGTCGAACATCACGCCGCCGCCGCCGCCGGTCAGCAGGTGGCAGTGCTTACGAGCCACCAGGGCGCCGAGCTCAGCGGCGAGGCGAGCGCTGGGATGATGCGGCGATCCGGAGCCGATGACGGCGACGATGGGGAGTCGGACGGCTTCGAGGTTCTGCCCGTCACCCATCGCTCACTGCTCGGAAGCGAAATCGCGTCGCAACGCCCTCATGCCGACCCTCTCCCACCCAGCTTGGTCGAGCTGTCGCGACAGCGTGAGGAGGTGGAGGGCCACGCATATTCCCAGGTACCGAGCGCGGGCGATGAGCGCGGTGTCCAACTCGTGCGTGTAGTGCTCCAAGGCACGTTCTACGCAACGCTCGCCCAGCCAAGCGTTGATGCCGGCGAAGTCGGCGGCCGGCTCGGCGATCACCGCGTCGCTCCAATCGATCACCGCGCGTGCCTGCCCCGAGTCCGGATCGACCAAGACGTGATCCGGCCCGAGGTCATTGTGGACCAGCGTCAGGCGCGTGCTGCAAGGAGCGGGCGCGCCCGCGTCGAGAAAGGCGCCAAGCCGTGGGAGGTCGATCTCGCGGTCCTCGATGCGCGCGAGTTGCCGGCGCGCCCGCTCCGACATCTGTTCCGCAAGATCGGGACGTTCGGGGACTCCTGCGGCGCGCGCCGCCTCGAGCGGATAGGCGTGGAGGCGATCCAGGAAGTGGCCGAGCTGTCGGGCGACCGCCATCGAATCGACACGATCGGCAGCTTCGGCAGCCGGTCCAGGGAGCTTGCGGTAGCCGCCGAAGCGCCACTCCGGGTGCCCGGGAACCCTCGCCAGGTATGCGTAGAGGGGCACGCGCAAGGGCAGCGAGCCGGCGAGTCCCGCTAGCAGCCCATGCTCCATCTTCAGGCGGGCGTTGCTCGACTCGCGTTTCGGAAAGCGGAATACCCATCGAGAATCCACTTCGAACGCACGGTAGTCCCAGCCTTCGCCCAGGAAGTCGACACGCAGCCCGCGAAGGTCGCGGAAGCGCTCGGAAACGATCTCGGCGACGGAGGCCACCGACAGCGCTTCGGCCCGCCGCGCCCACACGAGGTGCTCTTCAGTCCGCCCCATACAGCAGCCACATGGGCGCAATGGGCTCGATGTCCATCGAACCGTACGCTTCCTTCTGGCTCGGAGTTTCCTCGGCCACCGAGCCACCGTACTTGGCGGCGGCTGCGCTCACCGGGTAGCAGAGCTCCTCCTGATCGGGTCGGTAGCCGATCATCAGGATCACGCAGGGGCCGTCGCCGGCGCCGACGAGCACATGGTTCGTCTCGGCGGGACAGTGAACGAAGTCTCCGGCTCGTAGGGACCGTTCCTGCTCTTCGACGACGAGAGTGCCCTTGCCGGAGATGACGAAGAAGTCCTCCTGGGCGTTCTCGCGGTGGTAGAGGCAGGCGGGCGTTCCGGGCTCCAGGACTCGAAGGTTGATGCCGACTTGCGGGAACCGTGCCTGGCCCTCGAAGCGGCAACCGGCTCCGAAGCGCGCGCTGCGCATCCAGGGAGCGTCAGAGGTGTGCAACACGAACCAGCCGTCGCTAGTAGCAACCGTGCCGCCGGGTGTGCGTTCCAGACTCGCCTCGTCCACCATGTCGCTCCTCCCCATCTCGACCCAGCAATATGCAACGAACCTCTGTTATCAGGACACTAGATCGAGGGTACGCCATGTCGACGCCGCGCCACGCGCGACAGTACGATGCGGAGGTGAACGCACCGTTGCCTGTCGTCCGACATTGCTTCGTCGTCGCGCTCGCGGGTGCGCTGAGCGCATCCGGCTGCTCAGCGCTGACGTCAGCGGTCGGCACTGCAGAGCAACGCGTGGCACTTTTCAGCGCAATTATCTCCAAGACCAAGGATCGGGAGGCGTTCTCGCCGATCAAGAACAGTGCGCTCGACATCGATCCCATCCGCGCCATGCGCGGCGAGCGCGACGCGGTGGTCGGGGCGGAGACCGAGAGCGAGCTCTTCTACGCGCTGGCGCGGCTGAGCGCCGCGCGCCGCGATCGGCATCTGTCGGTCATGCTCATCCCCGGGGGGATCTCGCCGGAGCTCACCGATGGGTTCCCCACCATGGGCGAGGTGGAGACGGCGATACCGCGGCAGTCGCCGATCCGCGTGTTCCCGGATTACAGCCGCGGATCCCAGGACTACTTCGTCGGCGACATCGCTGACGGCTACGAAGCGGCACGCCGCATCACGCCCGGCGATCGGATCGTGCAGATCAACGGCTTGCACATTTCCGAGTACGTCGAGCTTGCCACGCCGTACATCCGCCACTCGACTGCCGTCGGCCTTCGCTGGGAGATCGCCAACACCATCCCGCGGCGAACCGGCGTGCTGCACCCCACCCTCGTCGATGAGGAGTTGCTGCTGATGCTGGAGGATGGCGACGGCCGCTTCTACTCTGTCACCCTCGGCTACCACGACCCCGAGGCGTTGGTATGGCGCGACCTCGCCGAGCCTGCGTACGTCGGATTCACTCGGGTCGGCAGCACGCCGACCTATGATCTGTTGCGGCCCGAGGACGGGCGCAAGATCGCCATCTTGGTGTGGTGGGGCTTTGGAGCCACGCTGGTCGAGGACGTTGACACGCTGGTGGCCCGAGCCGAGCAGGAAGGCTGGCTCGACGACGCGCTGATCGTCGATGTGACACGAAGTCGAGGTGGCTCGCTCGGCCCGTACGCCCTGCAACGACTGCAGCCGCGGGCATTCAAGACCACCTTCGGCACGCTGCGTCTGTCCGACGTGATCGAGCCGTTCATTACGGTCAAGCGGGCCGAGCTCGACGCACGGGCGCTGCTCGAGGGCAGCTCCCCCGAGACGATCGATGACGGAACCTGGTTACTGGATTGGCTGCAGAACGACGTCATCGCGGGGCTGGCGCGCGGCGACACGACGACGGTGCCGGTACCCTTCAAGCTGGCGCACGCACCGAAGGATTCCAACGGGGTGCTCGAGCCGGCGCCGCTGCACTTCACCGGCCCGCTGGTGGTCATCAGCGGACCCCACGGCGGCTCCCATCTAGATCAGTTCAACTCCATCGTCGCGGACAACGATCTCGGTCCGATCATCGGCATGCCGGCAGGCGGATACTCGAACACGTGGGAGTGGGAAGAGGAGCTCGCGTTTTCGGGTACCGACCAGCCGGTGATCGGCTTCATGTGGAGCATCGGGCACACGATTCGGCCGAACGGCGAGATTCTCGAGGGCAATCCCGCCGTCCCTGATGTATGGGAGCCGCTCACCGCCGCCGGTTTCGCTGACTACTACGCGCGGCTCTACGGTCACGCCGAGGCGTGGCTCGACTCGATAGGGCACTAGCATCGGGCACGTGACGCCAGGGTGCAAGATCACCGTTCCCGGCAGCAGCAGTTCGACCAGCGACCGATCCGCCCCGCCAGCCGCAGTCGGCGTTATTGCTCGGCTAGTAAACGGCGGTAGGTGGCTAGAGCTCGGGCCTCGAGCTCGCCCTGTTCGAGCGCGCCGTAGACGGTGGCCAGGTTCAGATAGTGAGCTGGCGTCGTCGGCTGCAGGGTCACCGCCGACTGATAGGCGTCCAATGCCGCCGCGGGCTCCGCGAGTGCCATGAAGGCGTTGCCCAGTGCGGCGTAGCCGGGCCCGTACATCGAGTTCAGCTCGACCGCTGCTTCCAGGAAACCGAGCGCGTCGGCCGAGTGGCCGGTACGGTGTAGCAATAGACCGCGCAAATAGTGAGCCTCCCAGTGGTCGGGATAGAGCTCCAGCGCGCGGTCGGTGGCGCGCAACCCGGCGCTCGGCTCACCGCCAGCCAATGCCATGCGAGCTTGCACCAAGAGAACATCCAAGTCGTCGGGCACCAGCTGCGCCAGCTCCTCGGCCACCGCTCGCACCCCGGCTACGTCTTCGGCACCGATCGCCACTCCGGCGGCTTCCGTGAGTAGCCCGATTCGCCGTTGGAGCTCTTCCTCGTCGTCGCGTACCCGCGACAGCTCCTGGAATCGCACCTGGTGGACGCGGGCGGCCTCCCGGTCGCTCAAACGTGCGTATACCAGCGCGATCCGGTAGTGCGCATCGGGTTGCTCGGCGTCGATCGCCAAACTGGCCCTCAGCGCGTCCAAGGCTGGCTCGAGCTCTCCCTGCGATGCGCGGATCCGCCCGATCAGATAATGCGCCATGGCGTTGTCGGGATCGGCGACGGCCGCCGCGCCCAGATGCGCCAACGCGCGCTCGTACTCCTCGGGCCGATCCGCCAGCGCCATTCCGAGCCCGAAGTGGCCGTTGACATGATCCGGATCCAGCTCGACGACGCGTTCCAGGGTGGCGATCGCACCGTCGATATCCTCGTCCAGGTACTGCTCCATGCCGAGCAGGCTCATCGCCACGACATCGCCGGGGCGCATCTCGAGGTACTGGCTCAAATGCTCGATGGCGTTGCGGTGTAGCACCATCTGCACCTCGATACCGGCGGCCTTCCGGTACCCGAGCGGAAAGTCGGGGGCCACCACGATCGCCTGTTCGTAGTAATCGAGCGCGCTCGCCAGGTCGCCGGCGTCCGACTGCATGTCACCTAGCGCAACGAGCGCGCCGGCATTCGCCGGGTTGAGCCGCATCGCCTGAACGTACTGCTGCGCCGCGCCGCGCGGATCGCCCGATCGTTGCAAGGCGTGACCCAGCCACAGCGCCACCTCTGCCGACTCGGGGCGCTCGCTCGCCAGCCTGGCGAGCAACTCGAGCGCCTCCTCGACTCGACCGTCGAGAACAGCTCGTCGCGCCGCGCCCAGTCGCGAGTCCCCTTGCTCGGCCCAACTGGTCGCCACGGTAGCTGCGGGGCTGAACACGACAACGGCGAGCATCGTGGCGCCACCGATCGCACGAAATACTCGCGTCATTACGAGGTCGGCACTCCGCCGCTCTTCGGGGCGATAGCAGAATCGGGGTGGGCGGCCAGCTCGCGGGCGTGCAACAGCTCGCGATGCGTCTGCAGGTACTCGGTCACCGCCTGTTGATCGACACGGCCCGCCGCCGTTGCTTCCACGAAATCGCGCAGCAAAGCGCCGTATTCGACCACTTCGTGGGTTTCGTCGAGCGAGATGTGGTGCGGCACTGAGCCGGTGCGTTGCCAGGTGCGCACGTCGAGTCGATGCGGCAGGTTGCCGCGAGTGTCGGTCGTGGCTTGCAGCTGGATGCCGTGCATGCGCCCGCTGACGGTGGCTCGAAGTGGGTAGTCGGCGCCTTCGCCCAACCCGTCGGCGCGGGCGCACAGATCGGCCATCGGCTCACCGTCGGCACGACTCAACCAGCGAGCCAGATCGAGCACGTGGACGCCCAGCGTGAAGAACGCGCCGCCGGTGCGGTCTCGGCGTCGGGTCCAGTCCTTGCCCGCGGCGAGCTCATTGATTCCGAGCGTGTACGAGCACTCGATCCGTCGTGGGTTCCGTAGTGTGTCGCGCAACTCCTGGAGCAGTGAGTTCCAGCGCAGGCGAAAGCCGACATGAACGGGCACGTCGGCACGCGGCAGCACCCGTTCGAGGTCATCGAGCTCGGCGGCGGATATCAACAGGGGCTTCTCGACCATGACGGCTCGCCCGGCCCGTACGGCGGCAAGACAGCTGCTGGCGTGAAGGTGGTTGGGCACCGCGATGGTTACGCCGTCGACGTGTGGCAGCAGCTGCTCGATCGATTCGAACCACGGCACGTCGAGATCTGCGGGACGCCGCCGCGCCACGACTCCGGCCAGGCGCGCCCCGGCGCGTCGCACCTGATCGGCGTGTCGGCGCGCGATCTCCCCCCAGCCGACAATGCCGATTTTGACCGCCATTCGAAGATTGATCCCCGCCATGCTTCAGGTTTGCCGGACCGGTACAGTCCATCAGTGTCGCGGTAGTCAGTATGCAACAGGCAGCGACGACGGAACGGGCTACACTCCACTACATGCGGCGCTATTCGCACGCGCATCGTTAGCAATCGTCAGGATTATCGTCAAGATTTCGGGCCACACCCCTTTACATGGGGTGTTAAGGTTCGTTAGCTTTATGGCTAATCGAATACTGCATACAATATTCCATACACTATGGGCAGTTCTTGAGTGAGACTTGGCCGCTCCTGCGTACCGCTACGCTGACCGATCAGGTCTATCAAATCCTCCGAGATCGCGTGTTGGCCGCGAGCCTGAAGCCTGGTGAATTCATTCGGGAACAAGACGTGAGCGAGCGACTGCAGGTCAGTCGCACGCCGGTGCGAGAGGCGCTGGGTCGTCTTGCGTCCGAAGGGTTTCTGCAGCGCATTCCCCATCGCGGTTTTCGGGTGCCCGAGGAATCTGCCGCCGACCTCGCCGAGTTCTACCCGATCATGTGCGCGCTGGAGGTGTTGGCCGCAGAGGAGTCGTTCCCGCGGCTGGACGCCGACGCTCTGGAGGAGCTTCGGGAAGTGAACCGGAGCTATCGCGACGCGTTCGCCGAGCAGGACATCAAAGCTGGCATCGCTGTGAACCACGAGTTTCACCACCTCCTTTCAGCCGGCTCGGGCAATGATCGCTTGCTGCGTATGCTCGACGAGCTCCGCTCCAAGGTGAAGAGCCTGGAGATCTGGGCGTTCTCGCACATCAGCGAATGGACCGAGTCGATCGAGCAGCACGACCAGATACTCGACGCCATCCAAGCCGGCGGCTTCGAGCGTGCCATAGAGGTGCTGAAGGAGAACCGTTCGAAGACCTATCACGAGTACCAAACCAACAGCTGGTTGTACGCTAAGATGCGTCCGGCCGGCGATGGCCTGCCGATGGAGCCTGAGCCGACCACCGCGTCGGTAGAGGACTCCGAGAATCCGGGCGACCGGCACGCCCGAGACGGAACCCCGTAAATCACACTCCACCAACGTTGCCCGCAGCCCCATCGAGGAGAGCTCACATGCGACGCGCTATTTGGCTGATTCCCATTACCGCAGCCCTTGTCCTGCTGCTGACCACGCCGACGAACGTCATGGCGCAGGGCGCCACCGGCCGTACCGGCACGCTGAACGGGACCATTGCGGACCCTGACGGCGCACCACTACCTGGTGTGACCGTGACCGTTTCCGGCCCGGTGCTGATGACGCCGAGCGTCATGGTCACCGGAGTCGACGGACGCTACAGAGCGCCGGCACTGCCGCCCGGGCTCTACACGGTCGACGCGGTGCTGGAGGGCTTCGGCCCGATGCAGCAGAACGACGTCCGGGTGAGCATGGGCGCCACCTTGGCGGTCAACTTCACCATGGAGATCGGCGGTGTGACGGAGACCGTCACGGTCACCGGTGAGGCGCCGTTGGTCGATGTGAGGGGCTCTTCCTCCAACACCACCACGTTCAGCGACGAGTACCTCGATGCGCTGCCGGCCAACCGCAGCAACAGCGGTGCGTCGGACTTTCTCGGCATGGCACCGGGTGCCAACCTCGGTAGAACGCGCAGCTCCGGCAGTGCCTCAGGTCGCGGCGGGTCGGCGCTAGGCGGTACGAATCAGGGGACCCAATTCTCCTACGACGGCGTGCTGGTGAACTCCGCCGAGGGTGGCGAAGTCGAGATGCAGATGGACGTCGACAACGTCGCCGAGGCGTCGTTCGGTGGTGTTGGCGCCCCGGCAGAGGTCGGTGGCTATAGCGGCATGGTCATGAACCTGGTGACCAAGTCCGGTGGACCGCGGCTGCAGGGCACAGCGAACTACTTCTTGCGCGCCGACGGCTGGAACTCGCAGAACTCCGACGACCCACAGTTCATCCAGACAATCAACAACAACAACCAGCAGCACATCGACATCGGTGGTCCGCTGGCGGCCAACACTCTCTGGGGCTACGGCTCGTATCGTCGCTCCAAGTCGACCGAGGCGACCGAGGTCTCGGGCGGCACCGAGGGGTTCAACCGCCGCTGGGCGGTGTTCGGCAAGCTTTCCTGGCAAATGTCGGACAAGGACAGGCTGCAGGGGAGCATCGCGTTCGAGCGCGAGGCCGGAATCGACCCGGCCGACCTGTTCGTTTCGCCGGAGTCGGTTCAGCAGCCGTTTGGGAAGTGGGATACTTACTTCGCCGACTATCTGCGCATTTTCAACCCCGACACGGTGCTCGAGGTTCACGCCGGTCTGGCCGCCAACGCCAGCTCCGACTACCCGGGCGCGACGGACATCAACCCGAACACCGACACGGCCGGTCTTCTGCCTCCTGCTCACTTCGACGAGGCCACCGGCCTGCTGAGCGAGAGCCCGGGCTTCTTCTTCGATCGCACCCGGAACCGCTATCAGCTGAACGCCTCGATCAGTCACTACGCCGACGAGTTCCTCGGCGGCTCGCACGACTTCAAGGCGGGGTTCCAGTCGTCGAGCGATCCGACGCGCACCCATACCGGGTACACCGGCGGGGCGTTCTACGTCGACTATGCCGGCGAGCCGCTCTACAAGTACGAGCTGCCGAGCCAGAACGATCAGCCCAAGAACCGGACGATCGCGTTCTTCGCGCAGGATGCCTGGACGCTCGCCGGCGATCGCCTGACGATCAACCCCGGCGTACGCATTACTTCCTGGCAGGGCTCAGCAGTCACGGATCGGGGCGCCGCCACCGGCATTCCGGCGGTTACGGATGATTTCGGTACCCCCTTCAAGCCGAAGACCGGGTTCGCACCACGTATAGGCCTTACCTATGACCTTTTGGGCGACGGTACGACGGCCCTGAAGGGACACTACGGCAAGTACTATTCGCAGATCATCACCAGCATGTACCTGGCGCCGGGCGAGTCGATATTCCAGGGCTTCTTCTGGAACGGCACCGAGTACGAGCTCGAGTTCACCGAGTTCCAGTCGCCGCTCACACCGATCGACCCGAACCTGCGGATGAGCTACTTCAACGAGTTCAGCGTCGGTCTCGAGCGCCAGCTGAGCCGAACGGTCGGCGTCGAGCTCACCTACATCAACCGGCGGACCAAGGACTTCATGGACTACCGCCTGGGCAACGGCATATTCCGAAACCTCACCGGAGTCGATGACCAAACCCCTTCGGGTACCGGGGAGAGCTACCAGCTGTGGGATCAGACGAACGTGGACGAATCGGACTTTCTGAACACGAACCCGGAGCGGCTGCCGATCCTGTTCCCGTTCGACTTCAACGGCTTCAGCCAGTCGCGAAGGTACGACGGCGTGGGCCTGACCCTCGAGAAGCGGTTCTCCGACGGCTGGAGCGCGAACCTGTCGTACTTCTACGGTCGGACGAAGGGCACCGACGACACCGCGTTCGAGAACGGGCGCGGATCGTCGCTCGGACCGTCGCGTAACTGGAGAAACCCCAACAACCACTTCAACGCGGACGGCCCGTTACAAGGCGACCGGCCGCACAACATCAAGGCAACCGGAAGCGCGCGGATCGGCAGCCATATCGCGGTCGGCGGGTTCTTCTGGATCCAGTCCGGTATGCCCTATCAGCGTAGTCTCCGCTTCCGCGATGTGGACTTTACCGGGCGTAACCGCGGCGTCTTCGTCGAGCCACGCGGCTCCCGGCGTACTCCGACGCAGGTCAACCTCGATCTCCGAGTCGAGGGGCGGTACCCCATCGGGCGGGCGCAGCTGCGCGTCATGGCGGACGTGTTCAACGTCTTCAACTCCGGTACCATAACGAGGGTCCGAACCGAGGACGACCCCTTCAACGACAACCCGTCACGTGCCTTCGGGGCGACCCGGAACCTACGCTTCCCGCGCAACATCCGGCTTGGATTCATCGTGAACTTCTAGGGCTTCTAGGCCTGACCGCGAGTTCGCGGCAAGATACCGGGGGGACGGAGCGATCCGTCCCCCCGTACTTGTTTTGGGCAGGGCCCCGGTACGCCTCGCTGGTGACACCCGATCCCTGACCACCGGACTCACCGTTCCCTGTTGCAGGCCACCAGCGATGGCGTCACAGCGCAGCGGCACAACCCGGGCTCGGTTTGCGGTCACGCTGCTCGCCTGGTGCGCCGTCGGATGCAGCGGCGGGTCACCGTCGGGCAGCGTCGCCGATGCACGTGGCGAAGGCCCCTACAACGTGGTGGTGGTGACCCTGGACACGCTGCGCGCCGACCGCCTCGGTGCTTACGGCTTCAGCGATATCTCGACGCCGGCGATCGATGGCCTGGCGCGCGACGGGGTGCTGTTCGAGAACGCCCACTCGACCACGCCGCTGACGCTGCCGGCACACACGTCGCTGTTCACCGGCAACTACCCGCTGCTGCATGGCGTCATCGACAACGGCGGCTATCTCGTCCCCGAGGAGGCCGAGACCCTGGCGGAGGTCTTGGGAGCCGCCGGCTACCGCACAGGGGGCTTCGTAGCGGCCTATGTCCTCGATCGGCGCTGGCGCATCGATCAAGGGTTCGACCACTACGTCGACGACTTCGACGTGCGCGGCCAGCGGGTGATCGCCATGGGCAGCGTGCAGCGTCCAGCGAGCCAAGTGGTCGACTATGCGATCGAGTGGCTCGATCAGCCGGCGCCGGAATCCTCCCAGCGGGCCTCCGAGCAGCCCTTCTTCATGTGGCTGCACATGTACGATCCGCACGCCCCCTACGATCCGCCGGAGCCCTACAAGTCGCAATACCCCGGTCGCCCCTACCTGGGCGAGATCGCCTACACCGACTCCCAAGTCGGACGGTTGGTGCAGGAGCTGCGCCAGCGTGAGTTGCTCGACAGCACGCTGTTGGTGCTCGTCGCCGACCACGGCGAGAGCCTCGGGGGCCACGGCGAAGCGCAGCACGGTTTCTTCATATACGACGAGGCAACGCACGTGCCGCTCATCATGCGCGTCCCCTTCGGTAACTACGGCGGTCAGCGACGTTCCGAGACAGTGT
Source organism: Acidobacteriota bacterium (assembly GCA_965205505.1). Lineage (GTDB taxonomy): Bacteria > Acidobacteriota > UBA890 > UBA890 > WLXD01 > DASCOT01. Next base: position 43,191 of record CBDBHB010000004.1, on the reverse strand, counting down.
CGATTGTCGACGTCATGCCGACGGTGCTCGAGATCATCGGGATCGAGCCCGGCCTCGAGTTCCAGGGTCGCAGCCTGGCGCCGTTGCTCGAGCCGGGCACCGGCCCCGGCAATGAGCCCGAGAAGCGATATATCTACTCCGAGAGCTGGTACGCACGGTTGCACTACGGTTGGAGCGATCTGCGGGCGCTGCGCGACGAGCGCTACAAGCTCATCCTGTCGTCGGACCCGGAGCTCTACGACCTGATCGAAGATCCGGACGAGCGGCACGACCTGGCCGGTACCCTGAACACGGTCGTTTTCGAGATGACTCGTGTTGCGCAAGAGCGGATCGCCACCTGGAGTGTCGGTGCCAGCCCGTCGACCGCCGGCGAGCTGGACGAGGAGACGCGACGCAAGCTCGTCAGCCTCGGCTACGTCGGGACCTTCCAGGCGATCGACGACGATGGCTCGGATCTGCCCAGCCCGCGCACCAAGATCGAGATCTACAACAAGTCGCTCGAAGCAAGGCAGGCGATGAACCGCGACGAGTTCGCCGAGGCCGAGCGCCTGCTGCGCGAGGTGCTGGCAGAAGACCCGGGCATTGTCGACGCGTACCACACGCTGGGCGAGCTCTACTTCCAGCAGGGACGCCTGGAGGAGGCGGTCGACGCCTACAGCGCCTCCATCCCGCTCAAGCCCGATGATCCGTACGCCTACATCTTCGCCTCCGACGCCCTGGTCGGTCTGCGGCGCCTCGAAGAGGCCGAGAAGACCGTTCGGGACGGCCTGGAGCTGGTGGGCGACAACGCCCAGCTGTACTTTCTCCTTGGCGACGTTCTCAAGCGCCAGGGCGATCTCGACGACGCGATAGCCGCGTTCCTGCGATGCCTGGAGCTCAATCCCGACGGGTCGTCGTCGCGCGGGGGCCTGGCGCAGGTGTACTTCCATCTCGACCGTCTCGACGACGCCGAAAGCTACGCGCGTGCCGCTCTCGAGCTCAACGATCGGCTGATCGGGGTGCACGCGGTGCTGGCCGAGATTCACGACCAGCGCGGCGAGCCGGCGGCAGCGGTGCGCGAGTATCTGCAGGAGCTCGAGACCGTTCCCGACGACGTCGCCGCCCACTTCAACCTGGCGATGGTCTACCGAAAGATGGGGCGTGAGAACGACGAGCACAGGCAGTTGCAGCGCGTGCTCGAGCTCGACGCCGACTTTGCACAGGGCAACCTCTTCATGGCACGCCTGATGCTACGGCGCGGCGGCGACCTGCAGCGCGCCATCGAGATGGTCGAGGGGGCGATCGCGGAGCAACTCGATAAGCCCGACATGGCGCTCGGTTATTTTCTGCTCGCCGATCTGTACAACCGAACAGGGCAGGCGGCGCGGGCGCAGGAATGGGCGCGTCGAGGCCAGCAGCTGCGCCAGCAGATCGATGGCGGCTAGCCGCGGCGCTGGGCTCCTCGTAGCGGCGTCCTTGGCCCTCACCGCGGCGCCGTCCGGGCTGCTTGCCCAGGCGTTGAATCTCCGTACAGTGGCCAACTCGGGCCTCGACCTGGTGCAGAGCTTCGGCAGCCTCGAGAAGTCCTACATCACCGAGTCGACTGGCTCCGGGGCGGCGTTCGTGGACTTCGACGTCGACGGCAACCTCGACGTCGTGCTGGTGAACGCGCTATCCGAGTCGGCGGGAGCTCTCATCCAGGTGCCGGCCGCCCACCCGGGCGTGCATCCGGCATTGGCCGCGGGCCGACGCGGTGAGGGACACCGCCTGTACCGCGGCGATGGGCAGGCGTTTCGCGAGGCGCCGAGCTCCGCCGGAGTACGCGAGGTCGTATGGGGCACCGGCGTTACCTGGGGCGACGTCGACAACGACGGCTGGCCAGACCTGTTCATCGCCGCCATCGGCACCGACCGGCTGTATCGCAACAACGGTGACGGGACCTTCGCGGTCTGGTCCAACGGGGCGGAGGATCCCGGCTGGGGTGCCTCCGCCACCTTCACGGATTGGGATGGTGACGGCTACCTGGATCTTTATGTCGCTCGCTATGTTGACCTCGAGGTGACCTCAGTGCCGGCGCGGGGCGAGGGTCGCTGCTCGTACCTCGGCGTCGAGGCATTCTGCGGCCCCGAAGGGCTGGTCGGACAGCGCGACCTGCTGTACCGCAATCTCGGCGACGGTACGTTTACGGCCTGGATGTCGGATCGAATCGATCCGGCTGCCGGCTATGGGCTGGCGCTGGCTGCCATCGACTGCGACGATGACGGGCTGTCGGAGATCTACGTCGCCAACGACTCGACGATGAACCTCCTGTACCGACGCACTCCGGGTGGCGAGATCGACGAGCAGGGACTACTGTCCGGCGCCGGGTACAGTGCCGACGGTCGCGAGCAGGCGGGCATGGGGGTGACCAGCGCTGACTTCGACGGTGACGGACAGCTTGACCTGTACGTCACCAACTTCCACAACGACCACAACACGCTCTACCGCAACCTCGGCGATTGCATCTTTCAGGACGAGACCGACCTGCGCAGGCTGGCTGCCAGCAGCTTCCCGTACATGGGGTGGTCGGCGCTGTTTCTCGACATCGATGGCGACGCCGACCAGGATCTGTTCGTCGCCAACGGGCATATTCACCCTGCCGTCGAGGCGCGCGGGATCGAGCCGTACCGGCAGCTCAACTCGCTGTATGTGAATCAGCTGCGCGAGTCGGGAACGGCGGATTTCGCAACGGTTATTGCGGTGGCCGGCGATGCCTTGGCGATCCGAGAGTCGTCGCGGGGCGCGGTGCGAGGTGACTTCGACAACGACGGCGATCTCGATCTGCTGGTGACCAACATCGATGCGCGCCCCACATTGATCCGCAACGACACGTCGATGGCGCACGCGGCGCTGAGGATCACCCTCGTCGGCCGCCGATCGAACCGCTCCGGTTACGGAGCCGACGTGATCGTGCGATCGGGCGCCATCGAGCAGCGAATTCAGCTGCGCGACAGCGATGGTTACGTCGGCGCCAACGATGCCCGCCTGTTGTTCTACCTCCCATCCGGAGTTGCAGACGGCGTCGAGATCCGTTGGCCCGCTGGCGAGACCATGCAGCTGCCTGAGCAACAGCCCGGCCGACTTGTGGTGGACGAGCACTACGGTGTCGTGGTGCGGACAGAGGAATGATGCTGCGCTGGGCTCTCGTCGCGGGCCTGCTCGGTGGGCTCGGTCAATCGGCGGCCGAGCATCTGGCCAGCGGCATCGAGTTGTTGCAGCAAAATCAAGCGACCGCCGCCCTCGTCGAGCTCGAGGCGGCGCTGCGCCTCGATCCGCACAGCGCCGCGACGCGATTTCATCTCGGCCGCGCGCTGCTGGCCGTCGGACAGCTGGAGCGGGCCGCCGGCGAGCTGCAGTCGGCGCTTCCGGGGAGCGCTGACCCGGGCGCGGTGCGATACCAGCTCGGGCTGGTCAGGTTCGCACAAGACCGATGGGCCGACGCTTGGACCGAGCTGACGCTGGCCCTGGAGTCGCGCCCGGATCTGCGGCCGGCGGAGTACCAACGTGCCGAGGTCTGTTATCGCATCGGTGCCGTCTCCGAAGCACGGCGGAGGCTCGCGAACCTCTCCGCCGTCACCCCCCGATGGACAGGGCCGGAGCTGAGGGCCGCCGAGCTTGCTTCGGAGGCGGGCAACGCTCGTGAGGCTGCCGAGTGGTTGGCGCTCGCCGTCGAGATCACCCCCGATCGACCCGGGCTGTGGCAGCGCCGCGGCGATGCGCTCGCCGCCGCGTTCGACAACGAGGCCGCCGAAGCGGCCTACCGGCGAGCCGTCGATCTGGCCCCAGACGTGGTGGCCGGGCGGGTGGCGCTCGGGTATCACCTGTTCAACGTGCAGAGGTTCGAGGCCGCCGAGAAGGTCCTCCAGGAAGCCCTGCGCCGGCAGCCCGGCGACCCTGCGGTGCAGCTGCCCTACACCGAGGCGCTGCTGTATCAGGGCCGTGGCGAGGAAGCGCTTGCCGTGATCGAACAGGCGATCGCGACGATTGCCGGCGCCTCAACGACGCTCGAGCGCGGCGTCGGTGCGTTGCGCGTCGGTGCGCTGGAGCTCCAGGCCAAGATACTCATCAAGCTCGGCAGGCTCGACGAGGCCGAGCGCGTCGCCCGCGCGCTCCTGCAGGTGGCACCGCGCAACGTCCAGGGGCACTTCGACCTGGGCACGGTGCTGCGGCGACGCGGTGACCCCGAGGGCCTCGTGCACCTACGCACCTTTAAGCAGCTCTCGGACGGGCGCGAGCACCGTGAGCTGGGCGACGAATACCTGCGTCTGGCGGGCGATCCGGTCGCGGCGGAGCGCGAATACCGCGCCGCGCTGCAGGTCGATCCGCAGGACGTAGGCTCGGTCATTGGGCTGGCCAGGGCGCTATTGGCGTCGGGCGATGCCTCGGGGGCCATCCAGCAACTCGAGCGCGCCCGAGCCGGGGGAGCCGATGACCTCGTCTGGCACCGCACCTGGGTGCTCGGCCTGCACGCGTCCGGTCGCACCGACGAGGCACTGACCGCCTGGCTGGGTGCGCATCGTCGAGGGATGGTCCTGGGGCCGGCGGTGTGGGCCGTTCTGCGCCCGGCGTCGGGAGCTTGCCCGACGGACTAGTGGCCTGTAACCGCCGCTCGCTCTCTGAGAGCTCCGTAGCGGCCCAGGTGAGCAAGCGGTCCCTGGCGGACTCGAGTTGAGCGAGCTCAATGGGCCGCGTGGTCATGCCGGCGAAACCCCGGTGGATCATCCGTTTGCCAGATCCGAAGTCGATGCGGGACAGATCGAGCGCGTCAAGCCATGGGTGACCGAAGCGTTCGGCCGTGTGCATGAAGAGGCGCTTCGCCTTTACCTGGCTGCAACTCTCCAGCAACCGTTGCAAGACGCGGGGCCGCAGGGCGGTCAGCGATTCCATCACCTGTAGCGCCTCTTCGTAGGATTGCCGTTCCGGAACGAGGTACATCATCTCGAAGGCGGCACGCTCGAGAGTCGCCACGGCGAGCACGACAGCGTCGTACTCGACCGCGGACACCGCCTCGGTCTCGTCACCGAAGACACGTGTAGTTACCAGAGACACGGGTCGCGACCAGCGATGAGTTTTGAACCAGGACGGCAGCCTGGTTCCTGCCGCCGGGCGATCACAATCACCGAATCGCCGAACGTACCCGAAAGCGATCTCAGCCGACCCTCCGGGTACCTGGAGGTGGAACGCAATGGGAGCAGCCGGGGGTAGGAGCGTCTCATTATAAGAGGTTAGAGGCGGCCTGATCCAAAGCGTACGATTCGTCAGGGACTAGCCGCGTTGACCTAAGGCGGGATTCGGCGCCAACGGGCACCAGCTCCAGCCGACTCGCGTACTGTTCGCCTTGGCGTCCGGGTGAACGGAGGTGCCGCGGCCGGTCTTGGTTTGAATCACCGAGTCAAGTTCCAGCAAGCGGTAGGCGGTCGCCACCGTCTTGCTGTCGACGTCCAGGTCGCTCGCAAGCTGCCAACTCGAAGGCAAGGCATCCCCGGGGCATAGATTGCCGCTGAGCACGGCGTCCTTGATCTGTCCGATCACTCGAGCCAGCAAGGGGGCTGAATCGTCGATATCGATGATTATTTCCATTGCTTCGCCATCCGCTGTGAGCCGTCGGGCCGCTGTGATCCTACCGGGCAGCGCTCGTGCAGAGCTACGCGACCGACGGATCTTCCCTGTAAACCTCGAAGTTCACGTGATCGATTCGAAACGCTCGGAAGCTGATCAGAGCCAGGAGCTGGAAGTACAAGCTCTGCGCCACCGGGATGACGTCGGGCAGCTCGAGGGCTCGGAGAGTCACAGCGATCACCACGAACAACGTGGCGACAATGCTCACCCACACCAGTAGGTTCGCGTTGAGCTCGATTTCCCTCATGCGATCTTCGTGTGCCTTGTACGGATCCTTCCTCTTCCCATATAGGCTCTTGAAAATGAGCCCTGCGAACAGAAGGTTGGCAGCCGTCATCGCAAATATGTTCTAGTGTCCACCGAACCACGGGAACTCGAACTGTCTGACGTAGAGGATGAGCAACACGAAGGCCAAATACACCAGGATTGCCGCGCCGACCAATGCCGGTGAAACGAAGTCGAACAGGCGGCGAGGATGCAGGTCCGCCCTGCGAGTGGACCTCGAATCGGGCCGTCTCTTGAGATTGAAGTAGGTGAATCCCGCGGTTGTGGCGATGATGAACGGGGACCACTGGATCGCCGAGTACATTGTGAGAACAGCGCTGTCCCAGTCGAATATTTCGACCGTGGGTGCCAAGACGCCAGCTAGCACCAACGCGAGACCGACCAGGAGCGCGAACGAGTTCAAGTTCCGGTAGTTCCGCTGCGCTCTCTCCACGGTATCGAGTGGAACCGGATAGAGCTTGGGATACTCCGATGGCGGATATCGAGCGACGATGTGCCTCAACCGGCCGAGTAGTCGTTTCGGAAGATAGAGCGAGATGAGAAGGACCTGGCTCAGGAATATAACGTAGAAGAACGCATGCTCTGGCACTTCATCTCCTCAGCTGTCGCGACGATTTCATGACGTCGCCGAACGCGATCCGAATCTCCGAGTCGGTTGCGCCCGACCCTCTAAGTGTCTCTACGGTGTCGCGCAATTTCGTCATGACCCACGCCGTCAAATCGACAGTACTGTTGGCCTTGGCGCCGGGGTGGACGAAGGTGCCGCGGTACCCTTTGGTTTGGATGACGGAATCGCGCTCTAGCAATCGGTAGGCTTTCGCCACCGTCTTGTTGTTCAGCCTGAGATCGTTCGCAAGCTGCCGAATAGAAGGCAAGAGCGCCCCGGGGCATAGTTCATCGGAGAGCACGGCCTTCTTGATCTGCGCGACCAACTGGGCAAACAAAGGGACGGAATCGTCGATGTCGATAATCAGTTCCATGGCGGTTTCGCTTTGTCATATGTACCATGTGAACTAAGGGTACAACTGGGGCACGTCGACCGCAACCCGGCATCAATCGCGAAGCAACCTCCGGCGTTGCTGGATCACCATGGGTACTGTCAAGTGAACCGACAGCCTGGCACAGTCCGGTGATGAGCAACGACCGGCAGCGCTACCGTCGACACCGGTTCCCTCCCGAGATCATCAGCCACGCCGTCTGGCTGTATCACCGGTTCTGCCTGAGCTTGCGCGACGTCGAGGATCTCCTGGCGAAGCGAGGAGTGACAGTCTCGCATGAAGTGATCCGGTGTTAGTGCGCCAAGTTCGGGACCATCTACGCGGCCAAGCTACGGCGGCGGCAAGGTCGACCCGGAGACACCTGGTTCCTCGACGAGGTTTTCGTCAGGAGAGCGGCCTAGGTCGTTGTCGACAACAAGTCCGTCACCGCCCGATGCGCCTCACCAATGGCAACCTCGGTCATGGCCCACGCGCCCGCGTCGGAGTTGGCGATGGCGATCCGGCCAAAAGGTTGGCGGGCGACGAGCCACGGACAACGCTCGGGCGGTAGATCATCGGGTCTCCACGCGACCTCACCCGTCTGCGGATCCTGGCCGTATGCATAGCCGTGTGGCCAGCGATTCACGGTTATCGCCGCGATGTCGCGCGCCGGGTCGAAGCCTCCGGCTGACAGTATCCGGCCGAGCTGATCCCTGATCTTGCGCTCGAACGTCGCGAACGTCGTCGCCAACAGACCCCGGCGCGCGGCCTTCCACTGCTCAGGCACGGACCGCCCGCGGGCCTCCGGCACCAGGGGAATGCGGGACATACGCACGACCATGGGCTCGTCAGGCGTGCTCGCGTGTCGATAGCTCCCAATGCTGATCGGTCGCTGCACATTAACGCTCTCGAAATAGCTGCCCGGGCAGCGCACCCTGCTCACACCGAGCTTGGCGAAGGCGGTCCAGTTGCGGATCAGGACGTTGGTGTAGATAAGGGGCGCCTTGAGTGCGGTCGATAGCGCGTGTTTTTGCGGATCCGGCAGTTCCTCGCAAATCAAAGGGATCACGGCGTTGTAACAGGCGAGCACGCAACGACCGGCGCGCACTCGCCGGGCGTGGCCGTGGCGGACGTACGTGACCTCGACTTCTTCGGCCGATCGCCGATCGCCACGGTGAGCTACCCGCACCGCTGTGCTCTCCAGCCGCACGCGGACAGCCGAGCCCTCCCGATCGAGCTTGCCATAGTCGAACTGAGCGTCGACGATGTCCTCCATCGTGCTGCCGGGAGCGACCTCTGGGATCAGCGACCGGACGATCAGACGCGCGATCGACGCGTTGCCATCCGGAAACTGGAAGAAAGCACGCTCCTCGCCGGTATCATCGGCATCATCATCGTCGTCGCCGAGCCCCAGCCCGGTGGTCCCAGGCCAGCGGCCGGCGCCGAGCCAGGCGGGGACGCCATCGAGGCCGATGGTCCAACCGCCGGAGGTCTCGAGGAAGGAGATTGCCTCGCGACCTACCTGGGACACCTTCAAGAGAAAGTCTTCGTAGCTCGTGTTACGAAGAAACTCGACCTTCTCCTCCAAGCTGAGGTGCGCCAGGTAATCGATGTTCGGCTCGTGGAGTCTTACAAGGTCATCACGTGCCGTTTCGGACAGGGGCGCGCGCGCCAGGAACTCGCGCCAAGAGGGCCTGCCTTCGCCTACCAGCAGCCGATCGGTGCCGAACGTCTCGCGGTCGAAGAAAACCGACCTGCGCAGGCCGAGCGAGCTGTACAGGTCGCTATCGACGAATTCGGAGTAACGGCTTACGTCGATGCCAATCCCGCGGATCAGGCGCTGGGCTCCTTCACCGTACTCGTTCAGGTTGGAGATAAAGACCGTGCCGCCATTTGACAGGAACATCCGACCGTCGAGCCGGAACTCGTTGCGCTTGGCATGACCGCCGAAGTCGTCGTGGTTGTCGAGAATCAGGATGCGGGCGCCGGAAACAGCCTCTTGGTAGAACCACGCCGCCGCGAGGCCACTGAGGCCACCGCCAACCACGACCAGATCGTAGAGCTCACCCGTCTCCTCCGCGTTGTCCCAGCGCACGCCTTCGACAAGCTGATGGGCAACCTCGTAGGAGCCGTCGTGGCTGCCGCGCATACCGGTGCGGATGGGTGGATACGTGTCGGCGAGGGCCTGTGAGACTCCTCCCGGACCCGCAGGGCTCGCCAAGGCGTTCGTCTGCGCCCATGGGAGCGTGAGACTGCCGCTCAGCGCAACGCTGATACCGGAGACAAAGTCGCGACGGGTAATCTCCCGGTGCATCCCGAGATCAAGATCTCGATCCCTCATGTGGACCTAGGGCCGGCGGTGTTGGTGGCTTGCCTGCGTTCGCTATGCAATGCGGCGAAATAGCCAGAGAGCCTGCTATAGGGCTCCGTGTAGTACTCCGCCTCAATGGTCCAGTCTTGCTGCCACGCTGGGGAGTTGGCGCGTCCCCACCCATGACCCTATCGGGGCGGGCGGCGAACATCCAGGGAGTACGCCTGCGCCGACCGAGAACTCTGCGCGAGACTTGTGCGTTCCCGAGTCGGGTGCGGGGATTCGGCGGAATGCAGCGGCGGGGCCGACGAGATTTGAACCCGCGGTCCGCAGGAAGCGACGCCTGCCTGCGAGTATGGGCCGCCGCTACGGGTCCGTCGGCACGAGCCGCTTCAGCTCGTCGAGTCAGTTCAGCACAAAGGTGCATCTGCGTGACGGGCGTTGGACCCGCTAGTTGAATCGGCGCCCACCATCACGAATTCGGCCCCAGGCGTCACGTCGTAGCCTCTGGAGTCCTCGCAGCGACATTTGTTTTCAACGGGTTGCGGGGATTTCCCCTCCGCACTCTGGGCGATTGTGCCTGAATTGTGCCGATGAATCCTGCCCTTCAATCCCACGCTCCCGTTGTTCCCTCTCTGAGCAACGGATAGATTCCCGCCGGGGACCGAGGTCTCGCAAAGCCGCGTCACGACGTGGGTGCGGTTTCGGCGCTAAATCGCAGTGCCGGCCCTGGGAGGATTGCCAACATGTCTGACCGGTGGGAATTCAAGAGCCACACCTACGACAACTGCAATTGTTCCGTGAGCTGCGGTTGTCAATTCAACGAGCCCACGACACATGGCAATTGTCATTTCGCCTACGTCGGCACCATCGTTGCCGGTCATTTTAGCGACACGCCGCTCGCGGGCCTGAATTGGGCGATGCTTTGCATATTCCCCGGTGAGATTGCGGAGGGAAACCCCAAGCGCCAGATCGTGATCGACGAGCGCGCGGACGAGGCTCAACGGCTTGCTCTCGAAACGATCATCTCGGGCGATGCATGCGAGCCCCTCAGCAATCATTTCTCCGTTTTCGGTTCCTTATGTTCGGAGTTTTTCGAGACACTGTTCCTGCCGATCGATCTCGAGGTGAACCTCGAGCTCAGAACCGCGACGGTCGATATGCCGGGTGTCATGAAGAGTGCCGGCAGACCGATCATCAACGAGTTCAACGGTGAACCGTTCCACATCGCAATCGCACGCCCGACCGGCAGCTTCGAGTTTACCTACGGGGAAATCGGACGAGGCACGACCTCGGTGACCGGTGACCTGGAGATGGCGTTCGAAGATTCATGGGCGCTATTTTGTGTCCACCACTACAACCAGGATGGCTTGGTCCGCGGCAAGTGATCATCGGCCACCTGGCGACGCGGTGTGCCCGTCAAGCCTGATGTTGCGTTGTTTCCCCGAATGGCCCGCGGATAAATTCGATCCGCTTCTCATCCCTAGATCCGGGCTCGATCCATGGTCGGCAAGACACTCGGTCATTACGAGATCCTTGAGCCGCTCGGTGTGGGCGGGATGGGGAAATCTCCAGTCAGATAACAGATTAGGGGAGGATCGGCGAGATGGCTGATCAATGGCTCTTCAAGAGCGAAACCTACGACAACTGCAATTGCGCCGTGAATTGTGGTTGCCAGTTCAACCTACCGAGCACCCATGGCTATTGTCAGTCGGCCTTTGTCGGCAACGTCGTTGACGGTCATTTCAACGATAGGTCGCTCGCGGGTCTGAACTGGGCGGGACTGTACAAGTGGCCTGGCGAAATCGCGGAGGGGAATGGCCAACGCCAGATTGTTATCGACGAACGCGCTGATGAAGCTCAACGGGCCGCGCTTGAAACGATCATCTCGGGCGAAGCATGTGAACCGCTAAGCAACATGTTCTCCGTATTCGCGTCCACATGCTCGGAGTTTTGCGACACGTTATTCCTGCCGATTGGTCTCGAAGCGAACTTGGAGCTCAGAACCGCAAGCGTTGACATACCGGGCATCATGCGGAGCAGAGGCAAGCCGATGATCAACGAGTTCAATGGCCAACCGTTCCACGTTGCACTGGCACGACCGAGTGGCAGCTTCGAGTTTACCTATGCAGAAATCGGACTCGGTACGACCTCGGTGACAGGTGATATGGAGATGGCGTTCGAAGATTCATGGGCCCATTATTGTGTGCACCACTTCAATCAGGATGGGCTGGTCCACGAAAGATCAAGGCTCACCGCGTGGCTAGGCGCGTGGTGACATTGCCGGTCGACGTCACACTCGAGGCAGTGGTCCGGCGCGATCGCCTGATCGTCGTCATCGTGCTTACTGCGGTTGTCGCCCTGTCGTGGGCACATCTGCTGGCCGGTGCCGGCATGGGCAAGTCGGCGTTCGAGATGACCCGCATGTCACGGCTCGGGATGGCGGCGGGCATGTCCGAAGGGGGCATGGCCCGCATGCCGATGATGACGCCCGTGGTCTGGACGCCCGGCTACGCAGTCCTGATGTTCCTCATGTGGTGGGTCATGATGGTGGCGATGATGCTGCCCAGTGCCGCGCCGATGATCCTCTTGTTCGCGACGGTCAATCGCAAGCAGCACGAAACCGGCCATCCACACGTCGCCACGAGCATATTCGCGGTCGGCTATCTCGCCGCTTGGGCTGGCTTCAGCCTGGTCGCGGCGACCCTGCAGTGGGGGTTCGCGCGGACCGGTATCCTTTCATCGACGCTCGTGGGGACCAACGTGATCTTTGGCGGCGTCTTGCTGCTCGCCGCGGGCGCCTATCAGTTCACCCCGATCACGCATGCCTGTCTTCGCCACTGCAGATCGCCGCTCGCATTCCTTAGCACCCATTGGCGACGGGGCGCGCGTGGCGCACTACGGATGGGCCTCGTACATGGCGCTTTCTGCGTCGGTTGCTGCTGGTTTCTGATGGGGCTCCTGTTCTTCGGCGGCGTGATGAATCTCTACTGGATCGCGGGCCTCGCCCTGCTCGTCCTGTTCGAAAAGACCTTCCCCGCCGGCCACTGGCTCGGCTACGCGACCGGCGGCGCTTTGCTCGTCTGGGGTGCCGGGATGCTAGCGCTCGCTTTCTGAGAGAGACTCTCGCATCCAGCGCCACCTGTCAACGAGGCTCTCCAGATACAGCCCGATGGCTTCGTGCGCGTTACGGAGCGCTGCCTCGCGCGATGCGCCCTGCGTGACGCAGCCGGGCAAGCTGGGAACCTCGGCGATGAAAACGCCGTCCTCGTCCAGTTCGATCAGCACGCGGAAACTTCATCAGGTGAGCCTCCTGAGGACCCGAAGTCCCTAGCCTAGCACCGACCGAACGGACCTCCGAACCACGTCAGACCGTCAGCCCTGCCCAGCTCGCTGACGTCGAGCGCATAGGTGTGGAGGCGGCGTCCACAGTTCCTCTATTCCGTAGAATTCCTCTCTGTCCCGAAGTTATCCATGTAAGTTACATGTATTAAGTAATTTATCGTTGATCACGATGTCCTATACGCTCCGTTGATTTCCACCTCAATCCGCGTTTAAAATGGCACAATGTTGTATATATAGAGCTGTGCGAAGAGGGAGGGGAATCGAACGTTGCCGAAACAGCGCGGGAGACATCAGACGCAGCGTTTGAGCGCCCGATTTGTCGAGACCGCGCCGCCGGGGTTGTATTGCGACGGTCACGGCTTGAACTTGCGCGTGAACGCCTCGGGCTCGCGGCAGTGGGTCCAGCGGCTCGTGATTCGTGGCCGGCCCCGGTCGCTGGGGTTGGGAGGGTACCCGCTCGTGTCGCTGGCGGAGGCACGCTCCAAGGCATTCGCCAACCGAAAGCTGGCGCGGGAGGGCGGTGATCCGTTGGCCGAAAAGCACAGGGCCCGTGGGATGCCGACGTTCGAGGAAGCGGCGGCACTCGTTCTCAAACAGAAGCGCGTGGCATGGCGCAACCCGAAGCACGCGAAAGACTGGCCGTCCTCGTTGCGCCGCTACGTGTTCCCGTATTTCGGTGACCGGCGGGTGGGCGAGATCGGCACGTCCGAGGTGCTGAAGGCCCTGCAGCCGATATGGCACGAGAAACCCGAGACGGCGCGACGGGTACGGCAACGCATCGGCGCCGTGATGAAATGGGCCGTGGCGATGGAGTACCGGCCCGACAACCCGGCCGGCGACGCCATTGGCCAGGCGCTGGGGCGCCAGGGAGACGTGACGCGCCATTTCAAAGCGCTCCCCCATGCCGAGGTGGTGGGCGCGGTCGCATCCGTGCATGCTTCAAGCGCTTCGGCGGGTGCGAAGCTGTGCTTCGAGTTTCTGGTGTTGACAGCGGCGAGGGTGAGCGAGGCTCGCCTGGCCACATGGGGGGAGTTGGACCTTGAGGGGGCCGTGTGGACCGTTCCGGCCGAGCGCATGAAAGCGAACCGTGAGCACCGGGTGCCGCTGTCGAGCCGAGCCGTGGAGGTGTTGAACGAGGCACGGGGACTGTCGGACGGAGAGGGCTGGGTGTTTCCCGGCACGCGGCCCGGTAAGCCACTGTCCAACGCGACGCACTCCAAGCTGATGCGTGAGCTCGGCATCGACGCGGTGCCGCATGGATTCCGGTCGAGCTTTCGCGACTGGGCGCAGGAGTGCACGAACGCGACCCGCGCCGTGCAGGAAAAGGCGCTGGCGTGCTGACCTGACCCCACGGTTAGTACCACGTCTTATCTCAGTAACTCGGTGCTGACAAGGGGTTGTTGAGGCCGGCGAAGCGGAGCGTAGCCGGCTTCAACAACAGCGCCTCCGGGGCCGGTGGTCGGTAGCCCAACGAGCTGTGCGGTCGCATGCGGTTGTACTGCTGCCTCCATCTCTCGATCAGAACCTTTGCCTCCTTGAGCGTGTAGAAGATCTCGCCGTTGAGCAGCTCGTCTCGGAGCTTGCCGTTGAAGCTCTCCACGTAGCCGTTCTCCCACGGCGAGCCCGGCTCGATGAACAGCGTGCCCACACCGAGCCTACCGAGCCAGTCGCGAACCGCCTCGGCGGTGAACTCCGGTCCGTTATCGGACCGGATGTGCTCAGGTATGCCCCGGTGCACGAACAACCACCCGAGCCGCTCGAGCACGTCCTCACAGTTGAGCTTCCGTGCCACGTCGATCGCCAGGCTTTCTCGTGTGTACTCATCGACGATCGTCAGCAGCCTCATAGCCCGACCCTCGTGCGTCCGGTGATGAACGAAGTCATACGCCCAGACGTGATCTTTGCGCTGTGGTCGCAGCCGGATGCACGAGCCATCGCTGAGCCACAGCCGGGCTCGTTTGGGCTGCTTTGTCGGTACTTTCAGCCCCTCACGCCTCCAGATACGCTGCACTCGTTTGTGGTTCACCCACCAGCCCTCCATACGCAACAACGCCGTCACTCGCCGATACCCGTAGCGCCCGTATTGTCGGGCTAGATCCACGATCCGCTCCGTCAACATCTGCTCATCGCCCGGTTCTCTTGGCATGTACCTGTGTGTCGTGCGTGGTTGTTTCAGTACCCGGCACGCCCGCCTCTCGGAGACGCCCAGCCGCCCCTGTACATGCGCCACCGCCTCGCGCCGTCGAGCTGGGCTCAGAAGTTTCCCTCCGCGACTTCCTTCAGGATCGACAGGTCGAGCTCTTTCTCCGCCACCAGTTTCTTGAGCCGGGCGTTTTCTTTCTCCAGCTGCTTGAGCCTTCTGGCCTGGTTGACCTTCAGCCCCCCGTACTCCCGCCGCCACCGATAGTAGGTGTGCTCGGTGATCGCTAGCTTGCGGCAGGCATCCTTGACCGTCCCGCCTTGCGCCTGCTCCACTTCAGCCTCCCGGAGCTTGCGTACGATCTGCTCGGCGCTGTGCCTCTTCGTCGGCATTCTGACCTCCCCTTTTCGACCCAGATCGTGAGATTACCTCTGGATCCGTTTTGGGGGGTCAGGTCAGTTCGGAAGTTGTAAGGAAAGTGTCAGAACGCGCCGGGCGGACGGATCGCCACTATTGCAGGGGAACTCGCCGATCTGGATCCGTTCGGGGGGGAGGTCACGCTCCCGCCCACACATGGGTTGCCCTCAACCTCGGCGACAGGATTGAAGCAACGCCCCTAGTTCAAGAGCAGCAGCCGCCTGCCCAGGAGCTTGCTCGGATCGGCATCCGGCTTCGGGATGAACTTGTTCACCCAGCCGCCGGTGTAGGAGGCAATGTAAAGGTTGCCGTCCGCATCCAAATCGAGCTGATGCAGACGTGACAGGCCGCCCGGCCAGGTCGCCCGCCCCAGCGCAGCTGCCTGGCCATAGGTCCCCCAGTGGTACTGGAGCTCACCTTCGCGGCTGTACTTGAGAACCCGGTTCAAGCTCGCGTCGATCACCCAGACCGCATGGCTCTCGTCGACCCAGATGTTGACCGGATCGAAGATGTTCGGCCATTCCTCGATGAACTCGCCCTCGTGGGTGAAGACCTGGATGCGCTGATTCTGCCGGTCGCCGACATAGACGCGATCCTCATCGACGGCGAGACCGTGGAGCAGATCGAATTCGCCTGGGCCGTCTCCCAGCGCTCCCCACTGCACCACCAACTCGCCATCCTCCGTGTACTTGAGGATACGTGAGTTCCAGTACCCGTCGGCGAGCAGGAAGCTGCCGTCGGGGAGGAACGCCAGCTTCGACGGCCAGCCATAGGTATGCGGACCCCAGTCGAACCGTGCGCGCGCCGCCTCGCGGGTCTTCGGATGGTCGCGCTCGCCGAGCTGCATCACCAGCTCGCTGCCATCGTTGCTGAACTTCAAGACCTGGTGGTGGCCGTCAGTGCCCCCGCTGTCGATGACCCAGACGTGTCGCTCCGGATCGTAGGGGCTGATGTAGACCTGATGCGGCAGGGTCAAGATCGAGTCCCACTGGCTCCACTGCTCGACGATGTTTCCGTTTCCATCGGCGACGACGATGAAGTTGGTGCGGCGCAGCCGCCCCTCCCTGGGCTGCGCTCGGTCCGCCGGCCAGTCGCCGCGCGTCACCACGATGATCCGGTCGGGGTGGTCCACCGCAACGCCCGCCACTTGCCCCCACGACCACTCGTCGTCGTGGTCAGGTGCAGCCTTCCACCAACCTTCCGCGACGTCGTAATGCCCCGTCCTGTCGTCGCCGCCCTTGGTAATCGATTCGCTCGAATCCGCAAGCGGTGGAGCCGGGTCTTCGTCCACGCAGGCGGGCAAGACCGCCACGAAGACACACACGACGACGAGCAGAGCGCAACGAGTCCTCATGGCCTCTCCCTGAGTGGCTAGCGGGGTAGCCGTGTGCCGTCGCAGCTGTCCGCGCTAACGCGGTGTCTTTGGGTTCCCCGATGGCGCAGACTCGTCACCTTCCGCAGTCGGCGCCCACGGATCGTTGACGCCAGCGGCTTCGCAGACGTCTCCGGTGCCGAGGAAATGCGTGTTGAGGCACTCGAGGGTCGAGCCGAGGCTGGTGAGTAATTCGACCGTCTCGGGGTACGCAGCGCGCTTGAAGAAGCCTGCCTGACCGCCACGCGCCATGTCGGCGGCCGACTGTCCCAATCGTGTGAGTACGGTCACGTCGCTGCCCTGCGCCACGAGGTACTCGATAAGCTCGTTGTCGCCGCGCGATGCGGCGTAGTGCATCGGCGTGTAGAGCCAGGAGTCGGGGAGGTTCACGTCGGCACCATGCTCTTCAACCAGGTACTTCACTGCCGGGAGAAACTGGTCCGGCACGCTCTGTAGGCTGAAGGCACCGAGCCCGAGATATCCACCGCCCGCGGCTGCATGGATCGGATAGGCGTTCGGCGCCCCCTCAGGAATCTGCGGGAGGCCTGAGTCCTCCTGCAATCGCCCGTCCTGCTGCCGTCTCTCGCGCATCCCGATCGCCGGCCAGCGAGTCGGGATGTTTGGATCTGCGCCATGCGCCACCAGCAGCTTCATGGCCTCGAGATCCTGGGCGAACGCGGCGCGCCAGAAGGGCGTCGCGCCGGTCAGATCGAGCCCCATCTTCATGACCCCGTACTCCCAATACCACAGGTGGGTCGTCAGCCGGACGTTCGGATCAGCGTCGGCTTCGAGCAGGGCGTCCAGCACTTCTCGGTACCCGGCCCGCTGTTGATCCTGCGCCCGGGGCTGCGGATAGATCGATCTCGGGGCCCACTGTGTTTGCAGGACGGCGAACAGGGGCGTGGCTCCGTCGGTGGAAGCGGCCAGGTCAGGGTCGGCGCCCGCCTCGAGGAGAATTAGCGCCAGGTCGAACTGACCGTTGAGCGTCGCCATCAGCAGCGGGCTGGTTTGATCTCCCCCGCTTGGCTGGTTCACGTCCGCACCGCCGTCCAGCAGCGCGACGGCGGCGTCGATGTGACCTTCCCGGACCGCGTGCAGCAGCGCCGTCATGCCTCCGGTCACCCTCACCAGGGTCTCCCGCCAAGGAGGCCGCGCAATTTCCGGGCCGCCAGGATAGTCGGAACGCATCCTCGCCAGGGAGTACGGGTCGACCTCCCCGACATCGTGTTTCGACCGCAGGAACTCCCGCTGGACGCCGACGGCAGCGCGCACCTGGGCGGGGCTCGGCTCCCCGGACGCAGTGGCCAGGTCAGCCGCCGGCGCGATACCGTCCGTGGCGGCCCCCGGCTCATCGAGCATCTCCTGAAAACGCCGTGTTGCCTCGCGGTCCATTGCTAGGCGCCGCAGGACGTCGACGACCTCCGTGCTGATCGCCTGATCTGCACCGCCCTCGAGGAGCACCCGCACGGCCTCGGCACGATTGGATCCGGCCGCAAACATCAACGGGCTCTGGCCGGCCGACCATTCCAGGGCATTGGGGTCGGCACCGTGAGCCAGGAGCGCGGCGACGGCGTCGGCGCCACCGCTCGCTGCAGCGGCGAGGTGCAGGGGGGTGACGCCGCTGTTCGTAGTGGCCGCTCCGGGGTCGCTACCAGCCTCGAGCAACAGGTGGACTATCGAACCATGCCCACTGCGCGCCGCCAGATGCAGCGGCGTGTAGCTACCGATGCGTGTCCTGGCGCTCACGTCGGCGGACGCCGAGATCAGCTGCTCGGCAACGATCGCCTGGCCGCGCTCTGCCGCCCAGTGCAATGCGGTCATGCCGTCGCCCTGCGCGGCGTTCACGTCGGCACCGCTCTCCAAGAGCGCGCCAACGGCATCGGCGTCTCCCCGGCGCGCCGCATCGATGATGGGGATCGCAGGCGAGAAGGCGGCGGCGCATAGGAACGCGATCAAGGCGGGCAAGAGGACTGGCCTCACGGCCACGAGCGAGCGTGCTCTCATCGGGCGTCACCTCCGGTCGAAGCCCCGGGCGAGTAGTCCAGCGAGAGCGTGCCGGTGCTGTCGCCGAACGTCTCCATCTCCTCATGCCCGATCTTCTGCATCACACTCAGGAGTGCGTTCGCCATGGGCGTGCCGTCGCCGGCGCGTACGTGCAGGCCGCCTTCGAGGGCCCCGTTGGCGCCTCCCATTAGCAGAAGCGGCGCCCTACGGTGGTTGTGAAGATTGGGGTCGGCCATCGGAGATCCCCAGATAATCGCCGTCTTGTCGAGCAGCGAAGCATCGCCGTCCGACGTGTCCCGCAGCTTGCGGAGAAAGTACTCGAGCTGGCCGAGGCGGTAGGTGTTGATCGTGTGGAAGTCCATGATCTCCGCGGAGACATTGCCGTGGTGCGAGGTCCCGTGAATCGACTTCGTGACCCCGCTCTGCGGGAAGACGCGGTTTGACAGATCGACTCCCGTCTTGAACGTGATGACACGCGTGAGATCGCTCTGTAGCGCCAGCACCTGCAGATCGAACATCAGCTGCATGTGCTCATCGAACGAGTCCGGAACACCTGAAGGCGCCTCGGGCATCTCGCGCTCCACGCCACTGCTGTTGCGTGCCTCGACAAGCTGGATCCGCCGCTCGATCTCTCGGATGTACTCCACGTGCTGGTCGAGCGCCCGACGATCCACGGCTCCCAGGCTCCGCTTGAGGCGCGTCACCTCGGTCGCGATCCAGTCGATCAGGCTCCGGTCCGTGCGACGTCGGGCCGCACGGTCTTCCGGCGTGTCGCCGGCACCGAACAGCCGCTCGAACACTACCCGAGGCTCTCGGATCGCCGGGAGCGGTTGGTCGGGAGACGCCCAGGACAGCGAGTTCGTGTATGCGCAGTGGTAGTTGTAATTGCAGCCACCGCCGCGGTCAGTGTCCTCGATGCATAGCTCGAGCGAAGGCAGCACGGTGTCGCGCCCGAAACGCTGCGCGTGAAGCTGATCGAGCGATGTTCCGAGGAAGACGTCCGAGCCCTGCGTCTGCTTGGGGTGCGCCTGGGTCAGGAACACGGCCGTCGATCGGTCGTGGTCGCCGCCGATCTCCTCCGCACGCCACGCTTCTGCCGACCGACAGTCCGTATTGCTCACGATCGTCATGTGCTCGCGGAAGTCGGCGAGCGGCGCCAGCTGGCTGCCCGTAGCGAAGTCGAAGTCGCGGCCGATCTTCGCCGGAGCGAAGAGGTGGCGGGCGGCGCCCCAGTCGCTACAACCGGCGGCGCCCATAGACTCCTCGATGCACACCAGCCGCGTAAAGCCTGGCTCGACCTTACTGCCTCGCCAGAGCCGCCCCGCGGGCACCATCGCATCCAGGAACGGCAACGCCACGCCTACACCCGTGCCGCGGATGAACGAGCGGCGAGAGAGGTGTTTTCCAGTGATGAATTCCATGATCTAGTTCTCCGGCTCGGCCTGTTGGTCAGCGATCGCGCCAGATCGCATCATGCGGAACGGAACGCTCTTCACAATTCCCAGAATGAACGAGGACATCCGATAGTCGTTCGCCTCTGCTTCACGAACAAGGGCCCGGATCTCGGGTTGGTCGTAATACTCGACGCGTCGACCCATGGCGTACGCGAGTAGGTTCGCAGCGAAGTTCCGCACCAGCGGGATCGGACGCTTCATGAGCAGGTCTGTGAGCTCGCTCGGCGTGCTCACATCCGTACCGTCGTAGTACGTGCCTCGCGTGTCGAGCGGCGCGCCGTTCTCGCGAATTCGCAGGCGTCCGGTCACGTCGTAGCTGTCCAGCGCCAGGCCGATCGGATCCATGAACCGGTGGCAGGAGTGGCAGGTCGGGTTGGCACGGTGAATCTCCAGCCGCTCGCGCGTCGTCAGGCGGCGGCCCGCCGCGGCGCTCTCGGTCTCCTCGAACGCCGGAATGTCGGGCGGCGGCGGGGGTGGCGGCGTGCCCATGAGCACTTCCATCACCCACTTGCCGCGGAGTACCGGCGACGTTCGAGCCGACATCGAGGTCAGCAACAGGACGCTTCCGTGACCGAGGACGCCGCGGCGCATATCGTCGGGATAGCTGACCCGACGGAAGTGGGAACCCGTCACGCCCGGAATTCCGTAGTGACGCGCCAGGCGCTCGTTTAAGAACGTGTAGTCCGCCGTGAGCAGCTCGAGAAGGCTACGATCCTCGCGGACTAGGTAATCGAAGAACCGCTGAGTCTCGCGCACCAGGTCGTCGCGTAGCTGGCCGGTGAAATCAGGATATAGAAAGGGCTCGGGCTCGTTGTCGGCGGTGTCCTGTAGGCGCAGCCACTGCGACGCGAAACGCGTCGCGAGCGCCTCTGAGCGCGGATCCTGCAGCATCCGTTCGACCTGCTGTTCCAAGATTCCCGGCTCGGAAAGCTGGCCTTTTGCCGCCAGCTCGAGCAATTCGTGATCCGGGCCGGTGGCCCACAGAAAGAACGAGAGACGGGAGGCGAGATCGAGGTCGCCCAAACGGTAGCTCTCCCCCGGCCGCAGGCCGGAGGGTTCGCGCTCGAGGCGGTAGATGAACAACGGACTCGCCAGGATTGCCTGAAGCGCGGTTCGGACTCCGATCTCGAACCCGGCCTCTGCGGCGGCGCGATCATAGAAGGACATGGGGCCAGCGAGATCTTCCGCCGTGGCCGGCCGGCGGTACGCCCCCAGGACGAGGCGCGAGACGATCGCTTCGGCGCACGGACGTTCTTCGTCGGGGGTAGACGGGTGGCAGCTGAAGATCTTCTGGCGGCTGGCCGTCTCCGAGAGGCCGCTCGGGCGCTGAGGCCCGGTGATCATCAATACTTTGAGATGCGGCAACACGGTGAGCCCATAATTGGCCCAGGCCTCGGAGTCCTCACCCCCGACAGACGACGACGCATGCGGGCTCAGACGATCCTCGTACGGACCCTCGATCTTGCGGACGAACGCCGCCGAGACGCGGCGCTGGCCGGCGCGGACGAAGACAGGCTCGGTGCGGAACGGAACATCGGCAGCGTCTCCGGGCCTCCGGCGTTCCGCACGTGGCAGCGCCAGAGCCAGGAGAGCCACACCTTCGCCATCGATCGAGATGTCGATGTCTTCGACTCCCATCCCTTTCCCGAACTGGGTCTCGATCGAGAACACGTACTCCCCATCGGCGGGGAACTCGTGCGTAACAACCATCCCGCCACGTGTCCCGAAAGGTGCTCCCTCGATGTGGTCCCACGCGTGTTGCGACACCTCGATGAGGTTGGTGTACTTGGCACTGCTGGAAAGCGCTGCCGGGTTGCCGACCGCCGACCGACTGACATCCGCCGCGGCCCGCAGGTACGCTTCGAGCAGCGTAGTCGAAAGCCCTTGCGCGTCCGACATGTTGTCGAAGTTGCCCAGGTAGATATCGGCGGGGAGCCACCGGGTGGCGTCCACCTCGAGCGCCAGGAGATCACGAATCACGCGCTCGTACTCTGCCCGATTGAGACGCTGGAATCGGCGCGCCCCGGGATTCGGATCCACCGCGGCGGCCTCGTCGACGACGCTCTCGAGAGCCTCGGCGAGCGTCCGGAGCGTGTCGGGGCCCGGCCGGCGTTCGCCGGGTGGCGGCATCATTCCGGCCCGGAGCTTGATGATCATCTTCTCGGCCGTCGCAGCGCGCTCGTGCGCTGCGGCGACATCGAACGTCTCGAGCGAGAGGTTGCCACGCAGCATCTGGTCGTTGTGGCAGCGGACGCAGTACTGTCGGATGATCGGGTTCAGCTTCGCCGGCGCAGGCGGGGACGTTGCGGTGATCGCATGGGCGACGGCGAACAGGTCTGCGGCCGGCCCGGCCGCACCGCTCTCTTCGGGCTGACCTCCGGCGGCGAGCCAGATCGTAACGAGCGCCGCACCTGCAGCGAATGTCTTCATCGCCGTCCTCAGGGGACCGCGGGCGCCGCCACAGGCCGGTTGATCCCCGGAATGACCGAGCTCAATCCGTTAACTCATGGATCGCATGGCTGGAGGCACGACCCTCTTCACGGTTCAGCACGGTTCCGCACCGTCTAAAATAGCATGGTGGGCGTGCAGATCCACGAGGTTGTGATGATTCCTTCGCAGCCACCCCCAACCCGTGGCAGCGTGGCGTGAGCGATCAACAACGGCCTGCTGGAACGCGCCCGCGTCGGTCCCACGGTCGTCGAGACGGACGCCTCCCACGGTGAGGCCGCTACTGTCCTTCGACAGCGTGCAACTCGATCCACAAATCCGCAATCTTGCCGTTTTCGATGCGCGTTATGTCGATTCCCTCGTAAATCGCCTGCTCTCCAGACTCCCCGACCCCAATCAAGATCCAATGGAACGCAACCAAGTTTCCTTCCGCCACAACATTGTCGTGTTTAAAATCCATGCTCTTCGGAAAGGCCCTTTGATCTACCAGCGCGATTTGTCTTGCCTTCTCACGCCCTGTGACATCTGGCGACCCATAGTAAATAACGGGATCGGCCGTGAAGATCTCATCGATCAATGCCAGATTCTTCCCCTGAATGACCTCCATGTGGAACCGATGTGCCAGAGCCTTGTTCTTCTCTAGCGCTTCCGTGCTCTGCGCAAATGCCAACGCACTGTGTGCGACAACTGCTACAACCGCTACGGTGATTGCTCTTTTCGTCACCCTACCTCCTCTAGCAGGCCGTGGTGAAAATGTTACCGCTCCTTTCTTCCTACCACACCGGCGAGGCCAGTGGCTTTTCGACCTTGGCGATCGCCTCCTCGAGGCGACCGGCGAAGAACAGGAAGAGCGATGCGTGCGCGTTGGTGATCGGGTTCAGCGGATCGAGCGCTAAACTACTATCTCATCAGATCGGCATATCGAATTCGACGGACGAGCGCAGCACGACGGGCCCGAGCAGCCCTGATGGAAGCAGCTCCATACTTGCGCTGAACTTGTGCTTCAGGTTGGTGTGCGCGTGGACGCCTGCCTCGGGAGACCGGAGGTCACCGACGATGCGATTGTGCCAGAGATTCGTGACCTTCACTTCGAGGCGGTTCGCTCCGGCCTTCAGCAGCCCGGTCACGTCGGCGCGAAAGGGCGGGTTCCAAATAATGTCGATCGGCGTGCCGTTTACCGAAACTTCGGCGACCTCGGCAACCTCACCGAGATCCAGTTGGAGAGCGTGGCTCCCGTCCAGATACGCGCCCGGCACCTGTATGGTCGTGGTGTAGTGGGCGGTTCCGGCGAAGGCGCGCGCGCCCTCGGGTTCGAGTTCGGTCCAACTCCTCAGCTCGTCCAGCTCGAGGGAGGCAGGCGCGCCGTGACCTTCAGGAAACTCCAGCATCCAGGGCCCAGCCGGCACGACGTCGGCCAGTGGATTGGGGATCTCGACTGTCGCGGACCGTCCCCTGGCCGTTGCTAGTTCGAACGTGCCAGCCTGCTGAACACGGATTCGCGCACGAGTCGGCGTGACCGCCAGTACCTCGAGGTCGCGATCGACCAGACTCGGCGAAACGTGACCTCTGCGGCCGAGATCGACCATGTGATCGCCCCCTTCCCCAGTCCTGAAGACCACGAACACCGAGGAGACCTACGGAAGCTTCAGTGGCACGCGAACCGCACCGGCCTCGAGGCGGTAGACGGGGCACGGCGTGACGCTGCCGTCCTCGGGGTTCCACAGGAAGGGCCTGGAGCCTTCTGCAACCCGAAACGAGCATTCCGCCTCCGCCGGCTCGTCGGCGCTGTTGACCACGAAGTAGAGTTCCTCGCTCTTCGTCCGGCGGTGGATATAGTCGAGCTCGTACTCAACGGGGGCCTCGACCGAGAAGTCCGGCCGTAGGCCCATCCCGCTCAAGATGTCGCGAAGGGCAACATCGGCGAACACCTGGCCCTTCCCATGGCGGCGCGCACCCTCGGTGTTGCCCTCTCCCCACAGGAGACGCGAGAGTCGGCGCACCTCCTCGTCGCAGTGAGGATAGCCTTCCAAGCTGTTCGCACGCTGCGGAGGTCGCCCGACGAGCGTCGCGCCTTCCCGCACCAGCTGTTCCAGCTTGCGCAGCACGGGCAGGGCGATGTCGTCACGATCGGCGAGGGCGATCAGCCGATACTCCATCCCGCTCGACAGCACCAAGCGCCCGTCGCGCACCTTCATGTCGCGCACTACGATATCGCGATTCACGTAATCGTAGTCATAGCCGGCTCCAAGGCTCTCGATGCGGTTCGGCATCGGTCGGCCACAGTGTTGACACTCGCCCTCGTCGTGCGGCGGAGGGACCTTCGAATCGATGCGACGCGCGGGGACGAGGTTCGGGGCCTGGTCACCGTAGTAGAAACACACGTCAGCGACGAACTGACCTTGCCGGAGTAGGTGGCTGCACCTCGACAGGTACTCGACCAGCGGCCCTGCCTGTTCCCACCAGGTGGAGTTGACGTTGAAGTGCTCGCCCGCGTGATAAGCGAACCCCGGCGTGCCGGCCGCGGGAGGATTGTGGGCGAAGGTGTGGAAAATCGGACGATTCAATCCAGCGCAAAACGCGATGTCGAAGAGTCGCTTGTACTCCGCCGGGCCGTCGCTCCAATGACGCCAACCCGTTAGCGCCTCGGCGGCCACATCTCGGCGGCTGTAGATGTGTGCCGCGCTCGCCGCTTCCTTCGTGACCCAGAACTGCTTGCCGTTCCAGAACTCGCCCATCGGGATATGCGAGGCTCCGAGGGCCTCCAGGGGATCGACGCGCGCGTACCCGCCGTGACCAACCTCGGCCAGCAGACTCAGACCATGCCTGTCGAGGATCGTCGCCGTTCGCGCGAAGTGATTCGTGATCATCAGGCGCGAGACCAGGACACGGTAGTCGTGCAAAAAACGATCGCCGAGCTCGGTTGGGTGGGTTCTATGGCCGGCGAAGATCGGGAGGTACGGGAGCGGATCGTAGCCGAAGGCCTGGCGGAACTCACTCTCCAACCCCGGGGTCCAGTCGGGACGCTCCCAGACCTCGAAGCTGTCCAGCATCATGAGCTTGAGGGCCTTCAGCTCCTTGCCGCCACGAAACAGGCGGTCGAGCATCACGTCGAAGTGGCGATCGGTCGCGGCGGCGCTCATGTGGTCGACCACCAGTCCGTCGGATGCCGGACTCGGACATTCCAGCGTTTGGCCTGTCCCGGAGCAGACGAAGCGGAAGATCGTCCAATCGCCCGGCGGGATCTCCCACGAGAGCCGCCCGGATTCGTCGACCTCGCCCGCCAGGTTCACCGGCTCAACAGGTGGGGCCTCAGGCTCCGCGTCCGGGACCGCGAGCAGCGCAACGTCGACGAACGGCGCTTCGAGGCCATCCGGGACCGGTAACACGTCCGAGAAACTGGCGGGTCCGGAAACCGTACGCTCGGCCCAGAGGAGTTGCTTGCTCGCGTGCTCTGGCTCGATCCAGGCGCCTCCCGCATTCCAGCTGCTCGAGGCGAAGACCCCCACTTCGAGACCGAGCCGCGAGGCCTCGTCGATCGCGTGGTGAATCGAATCGATGGACTCGTCGCCGAGGAACGGCGGACCGACAAGGATCGTCTTGCCGGGATCCGCGATGCTACCGACGTCCCAGATGATCGGACCGCGCAGACCCTTGGCGCGCATCTCCTGCAGTTCCCGCGTGATCTGCCGGCGGTCGACGTGTCCGTTCAACCAGGGCCAGAGGACCATCGGCCGGGCCGAGAGAGGTGGCGACTGGAATCCGGCAACTGATATGCCGAGGTCGGTATTTGCGCCCAGAGACTTGGTGTGCGGTCCAAGGGCTGTGATGCCCCAGGCAGCTGCGCTGGCCCTGACGAAGTCACGGCGCGAAAGAGCGTTCGGTCTTCTAGTCATGATCCGAGTCCTGGCGAGTAACTAGCCGGGCAGACCGATTGCGCGCATGTGCTGACACTACCGCGAGCATCGATCGGTAGTGAGCTCCAGAGCTCAGACGGCGGATACTTTGTATTCAAAAGTACTTCTTGTTATGGTTAAGTGCATACTCCGAGGCTAAATCGGGTCGCCAACACAGCCCATCGGTGCAGATGAAGGAACAGGTTGAACAGATCAGCGAAGCTCCCGCGGCGCTGGAGAGCCTCTATAGGCGGGCGAGACAACGCGGAAAGGAGAGCGCCTTCGCAGAGGCGGTCGCTCAGTGTTCCGAGGCGGATCCGGACAACATCTTGCTTCGCGCCTGGCTTTGCCGCCTCGACCTGGACGAGCCATCCGCCGCCGCCCTGCCAGCGGACGGAGCTGACGCAAGCAGGCGGCGACACTGGGTAACGGCGCTAGCCACCAGCATCGGCACCGGGGCACTCTTCGCGCTTTTCGCCGGCGACAAGCCCTCTGTTCCCATTCCTGACGAATCCAACCCGCTGTTCTGGATCGGATGGGGGCCGCTGGCGGCAGTCGCCATCGTGGTCTTCATCGCCCTCGTCGCGCCGCACCGGGAACGGCTTCGATGGTACGCAGGGGCCGCCACGGTCGCGTTCATCGCAGGGTTGATGGGTGCATTCGTGGCGTGGGGCAGAACCGACGACGTGGCGACGCTGGTTGCCCTGCACCTTCCTTTCGTATCCTGGGCGGTGATCGGCGGAGGCGTGACGCTAGGCCGGACCGATCGCGCGACGCACTTCTACGCCTACATCGTGCAATCCATGGAGGCGCTGATTACCGGTGGAATCTTCCTTGTTGCCGGCGCCATCTTCGGCGGGCTGACACTCGGGATATTCGCGGTGTTCGGGCTCGAGTTTCCTCTGAGCGTGCTGCGAGCCGCGGCGGCATTCGGCCTCGGGGTCATCCCGGTGCTGGCGGTGGCAAGCGTCTACGACCCGAACGTGTCGCCCGCGCAACAGCGGCCGACGGGACTCGCACGCATCCTCCGCATCATGACGTGGCTGTTGTTTCCCGCGGCTCTGGTCGTGCTGTCTTTCTACGTAATCTGGTTCATCCCGGCCTACTTCTGGCGAGCATTCAACGAGCGTACGGTCCTGATCGTCTACAACGCCACGATCATCGCGATCCTGACATTGCTCGCTGCCACGGTATCAGCCCCTGACGATGCTCGAGAGCGGACGAACGAGCGCCTGCTGCGCCGCGGGGCTTTTTCGTTGAGCGTGCTGACGTTGCTGCTCAACCTCTACGCGCTGGCAGCCATTGTCACCAGGACGCTCCAGTACGGGCTCACGCCAAATCGCCATGCCGTGCTCGGTTGGAACGCCGTGACCCTGCTCATGCTCGCATTCTTGCTGGCAAGGTCATGGTCTGCCGAGCCCGACGACTGGCCGCCCAAGTTTCGCGCGTCCATGGGGCGCGTGATGGTGCTCGCCGTCGGGTGGGCGTCGTGGGTGATCTGGGGACTGCCGTTCGTCTGAAGTCCGGGCACTGCCGCAGGGCTTGCGCTACAGCAACCTGCTCAACCGCTCCGAATAAACTTGAAGTTTACCTACCTGCTGATGCTGTGGGCGCCGAAATCCGGCCTGCCGCACCTACTTGAGCACGACACCCGGTAGGTAAGCCAGATCGCCGTTCGCCTCGTTCACGAGCGTAAGCCCACCGGATTTTGAGTCGAATGGGGCGGGTTTTCGGTGATTTCCGGCAGAGGCTTACACGGCGGGTCATTCTCGGATATCCCCTGTCGCGCCTGGCGAATCGCTGATCTCTCAGCGTCCTTATTGGTCCGTTTCGTACCCTCGTTGCACCTCAAAAGTGCTACCGAGTCTGACGACGCTACAGGTCCGTCGGCACGAGCCGCTTCAGCTCGTCGAATTGGTCATCAGGAGGCGGTCGAAGCGGGGGTGTTCGAAGCGACCCTACAGTTGACCTAGCAGGCCGTGGTGAAAGTGTGGTGGGTCTGGTTACGGCGAGTTGGGGCCAGATGCAAGGCGGCCTGACACTGGCGATGCCCTAGCCATCGTCGAGGAAGGCCAACGCCGCAAATGGCCCCAAATCGCCGTAACCCTTCGGGCGACAGGGGGTTGCGCGCGTATGCTGCGTCGTTCCTCGTCAACGATGGGGTTACCATCGCCTCCTCCTCGCTCCTTGCCTCCACTTCCCAAGACCCTGTCGCCAGACCCACCACACTTTCACCACGGCCTGCTAGGTGACTGGAGGCAGCTTTCTATAAGAACATGTGGTTGCTCGCGCCATGGGGCCACCGTGAATGCTCCTCCTGCTGCTAGCGTTGGCCAGAGAAATGTCACTGAAAGTCCGACGAGTTGGCCTGACCGCCACGATTCTCCTCGCGCTGTCAGCACTGTGCACCGTCGAACTGCGTGCGCAGTCGGTCGGTGAGCCGTTGCCATCCTGGACACTCGGGACTCTCGACATTCACCAGATCAGCACCGGGCAAGGCAACGCAGCGTTGCTGATCTTCCCAGATGGCACCTCGATGCTCGTGGATTCAGGAGACGGAAACCCGGAGCCCCCGCGTGGTGCCGCACCTGTACCCGACGGGTCCCGCACCGCCGGCGAATGGATCGCTCGCTACGCCCGGCGGATGCTCGCCCACGACCCCGATCCGGCCATCGACTACGCCCTGATCACCCATTTCCACGGTGATCATATGGGCGGGTTCACCGAGGTGGCGGAGTACATCCCGATCCGCACGATGCTTGATCGGGGGTGGCCCGACTACGACTACCCCCGGCCGCTCTCGCTGAACGACTATCGAGGCTTTCTCGAGAACCAGCGCCTGAACGAAGGCATGGAGGTGGAGCGGTTGCAGCCTGGCCGCCACGACCAGATCGTCCTTCAGCGCCAGCCGGGGCTCTATCCGAGTTTCGAGGTCAACAACGTGGCCGCGAACGGCGAGGTGTGGACCGGTCTCGATACCGACACCGAGGAGCATTTTCCGGACCTGTCCCGGATACCGAGGGAGGACTGGCCCACCGAGAACCAATGCAGCCTGGCGATTCGGGTGAGCTACGGTCAGTTTGACTACTATACGGGGGGCGACATGCCGGGGGAGCCCGCCCCGGGTTATCCGGACTGGCAAGACGTTGAGACCCCGGTCGCCAAGGCGGTGGGACCGGTGGACGCAGCCGTGCTCAACCACCATGGCCTCGGCAACGGGACGA
Organism: Acidobacteriota bacterium; assembly: GCA_965205505.1. GTDB lineage: Bacteria > Acidobacteriota > UBA890 > UBA890 > WLXD01 > DASCOT01. Next base: position 13,684 of record CBDBHB010000004.1, on the reverse strand, counting down.
CAGAGTTCTTCGTGCGCACGCTGCAAGCTCGCGTGTGGGTCGTTCCGTCGAGATCAGCCGATCACCCGGGCCGTTACGTCGTCGACCGGGTGACTTCCCCGCGGCTGTACGACGGCCCCCGGGATGTCTTCGCCGTCACCGTGGTCGAAGCCACCGAGCATGCCCTCGGCCCACAACGATTCGCTCAACTCGCGAGCGATCAGGGCCACATCGTCATTCGCGTAGACGAGGGCGGCGAGTCGTACCGTGTCATTATTCTGGACGACTCAGCCGAAGCGTACATCGTCAAGGCTGTGCATGGACCCTACCAGGCCAAATGAACAGCCCGGTTACAAAAGCCGTATTGACCTGCCCCCCCATAATCGGGCCAGTTTGAGAGTTAGGATTTGAGGGCTCTGACCCCACCCCGAATGCTTGTCCAAGCTCAGATCTGCGACCAGCTGCTTCAACTTCCGGTTCTCATGCCGGAGTTGTCGTAGCTCCCGCAGTTCGGCCACGCCCATCCCGGCGAACTTGCGGCGCCACGTGTAGAACCTCTGCTCGCTGACGCCCAGCTTGCGGCACACCTCCTTGATCGGCGTGCCCGCCTCAGCCTACCGCAGCGCGTAGGCGATCTGCTCGTCCGTGTATCTCTTCCGCTTCATCTGTCCTCGTTACTTGGAGGACTACGGTACCCCGATTTCCTAAACATCAACCTGGCCCCGTTTTCGGGGTTTGGGTCAGTCTTCAAAGTGCATGTTTCCTGGGTTTCGCGCACGGCTCAGGCCTGATCTTTACTGAGTGTCAATAGCTATTAGTATGTTTTATTAGCTACAAGACGTCGGATGCTGCACATGAGTGCTTTCTTGCTTGTGTAAGTATGCAAGGATCATCTATACCTACTTATTGCCGTCACAGACAGCAACGCTTCGCTAACGCCTCCCTGGAAGGTTGAGTATGAACGAGAAACTCAAGACAATCGCGCAGAGTCGCCGGGCGTTCCCTCGCTACGGTTCTGGTATCGTCGTCAAGACCGAGCCGAGTGACTCTGACAACCTATTGTCAGGCGTAACACTCAATGTCAGCCGCGGCGGCATGGTGGTGCGTCTATCAGAGCCTCTCGAGGTAAGAGAGCGTTACAGGATCCACTTCCGAGAACGCTACGGATCCGATCGAGGACAGCCTGAACAGCCTTCCTCTGCAGAACCAGTCGTTGGCCTATTGATTCCTAACCAGTCTATCTGGGCTCGTGTGCTGCGAATCGGCGAGGGCACGAGCGGACGCAACGTCGCCTTTCAGTTCGAGATCCAACTGGAAATCGAATGGGAACCGGACCGACAAGCAGCCTAGCGCATCGCCCACCGTCGCTCGTTAATGAGACCTCTTGTTGTCGGATGTTTCCAATGTTCTTCCGAGAACACAAAGGTGTCCGATTTGGTGTCCGATTCAGAGAATTGCGGGTAGCGTCTCTCGCCTCAGGACAGGCGGGACAGCACCTCCGGAAGCTCGCTTAGCGAGCCGATAACGGCGTCGGGTCCGGCGCCGACCTGCTCCTCCCCGAGGCGTGCGCCGGTGAACTCCGTCGTGTGAACCGTGGAGATCCCGAGCTCGGAAGCGCCGCGGATATCGGTGTCCGGGTCATCGCCGATCATCACCGCGTCGGCGGCGTCGACGCCCAGGGCGCTCAGGGCTCTCTGAAATACGCGCGCGTCCGGCTTCTCGACGCCGCATTCCTCGCTCGTTACCACCACCGGAAAGTGGCGTTCGATTCCGAGCCGCTGGATCTTCCTCAGCTGGATGTAGGTCGTTTGGTTGGTGACCAGCGCCAGATCGTGGCTCCCGCCAAGGCTCTCCAGAACATCACGGGTGTGGGGCGCGGGCTCCATTTGGCCGAGAAAAGCCTCCCAGTAGCGGTCGGACATGCGCAAGGCGAGATCGCCGCCGCAGGCGGTGGTGAGCTGCTCGACCATCGACTTGAAGAACAGGATGCGACTGTGGGACGCAGCCTGGCCGCCGAGGCGCGCTGCGAACTCGCTACGAACCTGGTCGTTGAGCCGACCGAACTCGGCGTCTGAGAGGTTGATGTGCTGCGCGAGCACCGCCCGCGTCGCAACCAACGCCGCTTCGTCGCAGGGGGTGTAGTGGTAGAGGGTGTTGTCGAGGTCGAAGAGCAGTGCGCGGATCGTCAATTCAGGTCGCTTCGTCGGCTCATGATGCGTTCGAGGCGGTCGACTTCATCTCCGCGAGCAGCCGTCTCCGGTACTCCTCACTCCCGAGGGCGTCGAGCTTCGCGCAATCCTCTTCTGTCAGATAGGTGGGATCGCCGACCTGCAGTGCGTGCCACTGGATGAACGCCTGCTCCTCCATCGCATACGTGCGGAAGGCAGCCTCCTTGACCGACGCCCCGACCGTGATCGTGCCGTGGTTACGGAGCACCATGCCCTGGCAATCGGAAGCCTTGAACTGGCGCTCGACGAGGCGCGCCAACTCTGGCGTGGTGACCGTGACGTAGGGCACATGCGGGACATTAGCCCCTAGGTAGACATAGTAATCAGCGAACATGGGGCGTAGGTCGTGGCCTGCCGAACACAGCGCGATGGTCATCTTCGGATGAGCGTGGAAGACAGCGTTCACGTCGGGGCGCGCGCGATAGACGTAGAGGTGCATCAGGACTTCTGAAGAGGGCCGGAAATCGCCCGAGACGATGTTCCCTGATGCAACCGAGATGCATGGGTAGTGCTCTTGCCGCGCGTCTTCGAGCGAGAATCCGCTCGGAGAGATCCACATGTGGTCAGCCTCGCGAGCGCTGACGTTACCACCTGCTCCCGTCACGAGGCCGGAGCTCACCAGCTGGCGGGCCGATTCAATCATCTCTGTGACGATCTGGGTCATGGAAGCTACCTGGTCAGGAAGCCGCGCTGCTCGAGAAGCCGCAGGAATCGCTGGTAGAGCTCTTCGTACATTTCATGGCGGGCCCGATCCGGGCGAAACGTCCTGGCGATCTTTACCATAGCCTGGCTCGCATCCCGCAGGTTCCCGTGAACCGTGCCCGCCGCAGCCAGGATGGCGCTTCCGAACGCCGATTCGTGACAGCCCGGTCGATGATAGGCACGACCGCATACGTCCGCTCGAAGCTGCATCCAGACATCGCTTCGGCTGCCACCGCCCGTGGCATAGACTGCCCCAGCGGTGCCCTGATCACCGGCAGCTGTGGCGCGATCCAGCACTTCGTAGCCCAGCCGCTCCACAAACGCTGTGCCCTGGAGGTTGGCCGCATAGCGCACCGTCGACTCGGTGGCGTCCGGCTCGCAGAAGCCCACCGCATCGGCGGACTTGAAGGGGAAGCGATCGCCCCGCATGCGGAGCGGGTAGGCAAGCTGCTGCGTCGGCAGCAGCTCACTTGCTGCGCCGTCGAGTTGCCGGAGGTCGGCGCCGGCGAAGTCCTTTCGAATCCAGTCTCCTCCAACGTTGCTGGCGGCGCCCGGAAGCCAGCATCCGCCGGGTAACTTGTGGCAGTACAGCAGACCATCCGGATCCTGCACGCAACGGTCGGCCACGCGCTTGAACACCAGTGTTGTTCCCAGGGTGGTGTTGTTCTCTCCGACGCGACGCGCCCCGGACGCCAGGAAGGCGGCCGTGCCATCGGTGGCCCCGGCAATTACGGCGAGGCTGCGAGGCAGGCCGAGCTCATCGGCGACGGCGTCAGATACGTTGCCAAGCGCCTCACCCGGCGCGACGACGCGGGGCAACCTGGAGCGCAGGTCGGGGTGCTCGTCGATCCAGCCGGCCCACGACCCAGCGGTGAGATCGAAGCCCGACTTCATCGCGTTGCTGTAGTCGGTCGTGCCCACCCGACCGGTAAGCCGGCCAGTAATGAAGTCGGCCTGGTGCGCGAACATGTGTGTCGCAGCGAACGCTTCCGGCAGGTGCCGTTGGATCCACAGCATCTTGGCGATGCCGAAGGACGCGCTGATGCGCGGACCGGTCGTTTCACCATGCTCATGAGCCAGCGCGTCGAGTTGGTGGGCTTCCACCTCGGCGCGCGCATCGTTGTACATCAGTGCAGGCGTCGTGGCTCTGCCATCGCGGCTTGTGCCGACGACCGTTCCCGACGTGCCATCGACGCAGATGGCTTGCAGCATGTCCACGACACTCGGGGATCCACCGACCTGCCGCACGGCGTCGCGGATCGCCCATCTGGCAGCTTTCCACCAGGTTTCGGGATTCTGCTCGTGCCAGCCCGGCTGCTCGGGGCCCGGTACTTTTCCACCAGCCTCGAGGTCAGCGTGAACCGTCGCTCGGATAGCGCCGGCGGCGTTGACGATCACCACCCGCGCCCCACCGGTGCCGACGTCCAGCCCGATCACCAACGCCTCGCGAGGCTCCCGCATCAGGGTGATGCTCTAGCAGGCCGTGGTGGAAGTGTGGCGCCACACTTCCAGCACGGCCTGCTAACCGGAACCGAACTCAACCGGTCGATAGCCACCCCTCGACTTGAACCAGAACAGCAGTGCCAGGTATGCCAGCAGCATGATGAGGGGTAGGACCACGACCTTGCGCAACGCCGCCATCTTGCCCTCATTGGTGGCTGTGGTGAGCGCTTCGGCGTCTGGCACTACGTTGGCTACCCTCACCTCGACGGCCTCCTCAGTAAGGGCACGATACTCGCCGAAGATGCTCGGAGGCCTTTCCTCGACGTAGCGCGCCACCAGCTCCGGACTCCGCTCCTCGAGAGCGCTGACGACGGACTTGTCTTGCAAATTGCCCAGCCAGACGTTGCCGAGGACGCCGACGCCGAGCATGCCCACGCCGGCGATGACGTTGAGGGTCATGGCGCCGCCCCGGGGAAACTGCTCGGAGACGAAGCCCAGCGTGGTCGGCCAAAAGAACGTCTGCCCGACGCCATAAACCGTAGCGGCAATGATGATCACCATGGCCGTGGTGCTCGGGTCACCTCCGAGCGCCGACAGCCAATAGATGCCCGCCGCCACCAGCGCGGCGCTGACCGCGAGAACTCCCAGCGGCTGTAGGCGTTTCACCAGCGGGCCACACGTGAAGCGAAGGACCATCATGATCAGCGCCGTGTAGACGAGGACCCAGCCTGAATCGATGCCGAGCGTCGTGCCAATCGCCGGCCCGAGCAAATCCTTGACCCAGCTGTCGGTTCCGAGCTCGGTGGTGGCGAGGAACAACATCAGCACCAGCATGAAGACGAACAGGGGCCGGCCGAACGACCGGGCGTAGAAGCCATACACTGCGGCCAGCGCAGCGGCGATCACCACCTGAACCCAGATGTTCATCAGGGCTTCGATGCCGAGAACGTTGGTGGTCAACTCCATCACGATGAGGAGAAACGCGACGAATGCGCCTCCCCAGCCAACCTCGGCGAGCATGGCGCGATACGAGACGCCCGCGGCCACCCGTTCGCTCACCGGAAACTCCATTCGCAGCATCATTGCGCCATAGATGAAGGTAGGAATGAGGATCATCGCGATCTGGTACTGCCAGGGCACCGCGTCGCCCACGCTGAGGACGAGAACGCCCGTGATGACGAGCCCTCCCGGCCAGCCGGCGTGGAGGATGTTGAGCCACTTGGTCTTGTCCTTCGCGTACACGGTGGTGATCAGCGGGTTGATCACCGCCTCGACCGCGCCGTTGCCGAGCGCACCGATGACGCTCGCCCAATAGAGCATGCGGTAACCGGTGGCGGTTATCGTCAGCACTGCGAAGAGCACGTGGCAGACGAACGCGAACGCCATCGCCTTGCCGTATCCCACCCTGTCGATGATCAGACTGAAGAGGATGATGCTGGCACCGAAAGGCCAGAATCCAGCGCCGAAGATCGTGCCAACCTGAGTCTTGTCCAGGGAGTAGGCGCTCTCCCACACTCCCATCAGATTGATGCGCAGCATGAAGGCGAAGGCGGTCGTAACCAGGGCGACAAAGGATGCAGTGAACAGCATCCGGTTCGACGAAATGCTTGCGCTCATGGATCCTCCCCGCCGATGCGCGGCGCGTCGGCCCTGGACGATAGCATGCCTTCAATTCCCGATAATTGGCGCCCCGATATAGAGTCAACAGCATGGATACGAGGAAGTCGATCGCCCTCGCAGCAGCCGTGTGGATTCCGCTCCTTGGCGGCTGCGCCTCGATGGCCGATCGCTCTGCTGTCGGTGCATCGCCGGCGCTCGAGGATACGCACCCGGGAGCAGAGCAACCGAGCTCGCCCATGACATGGTCGGAAGTTCAGGCGCTGCCCGCGCCGGCGCCCGGTGCCCGGATCGCCTACGGCTCCCTGCCCGACCAGTTTGGCGAGCTGCGCCTGCCGCCGGGCTCCGGACCGCACCCGGTCGTGGTGTTGATCCACGGTGGCTGCTGGTTGCAAGAGTTCGACTATGTGTATTTCCGCCACCTGGCAGCAGCGGTGACCGAGCTGGGTATCGCCACGTGGACAATCGAGTATCGTCGCGTTGCCGGAGCCGGCGGTTGGCCGATGACCTTCCTCGACGTCGCCGACGCCATCGACCATCTGCGCGAGCTCCGTAGCACTCATCCACTCGACCTACAAAGGGTCGTCGTTGCGGGTCACTCTGCCGGTGGACACCTCGCGTTGTGGAGCGCAACCCGCGACCGTCTGGCCCCTGGCAGCGATCTCTATCGCCCGTCTCCACTGCCGATCCGCGGCGTGATCGGGCTAGCGCCGATCGCTGACCTTTCCGCCTACCGCGTGGGTCCAACCCAGAGCTGTCATGGAGCCGTCGATCCGTTGATGGGCGGCCCTCCGGAGGCGCACCCTGATCGATACGCCGACGCCTCGCCAAGCGCGCGGCTACCTATCGGAGTGCCGATTGTGTTGGTAAGCGGCGCACAGGACACTATCGTCACCACGAGCGGCGTACGCGCGTTCGTCGACGACGCGATCGCGGCTGGCGATGATGCGCGACTCGAGAAAATCGATGCCGCTGGCCACTTCGAGCCATCGGTACCCTTCTCCGCGGCGTGGGTGGCAGTACGAGATGCGCTGCGTCGGCTCATCGGCCCCGTCCCGGTACCGTCCTAGTGGCCTGTAACAGATGATCGTTGCATATCGCAGATGGGATTTGCGGGTGAGATCAAGGCGCGGCGAGGAAGGCGATGCAGTGGGCATCGTCGACGAGGCGCAACGCCGATATCGCCCGCAACTGCCCATCTGTCCGCAGGATGGCGGCGAAATCGGCCCGTCTGCGGCGTTGCTCCTCCTCCAAGATGCGCAAACATCGTCTCGTCGTCGCGCCTGGCATCCGGACCCATTTCGTCACCACGATATGCAACGATCATCTGTTACAGGTCACTAATGTCCTGTAACAACACGTAGCGACTCGTCCAGCGCCGCGACGAAGGCGTCGATCTCGTCGGTGCCCATCGGCGTCGACAGGCATCCGATCACCCCGCGTTGCCCCAGCAGGATGCCGTGGCTCAGCATCTCCACCACCACTTTCGCCTGCCGCGGCTCGACGGCAGTGGCCGCGACGAAGCCACGAAAATCGCGAATCGGAGCCTCGCTGAACAGCAGCCCGAACAGCGACCCGCGCCCGGTGACCTGGTGTGCGATTCCGCGCCGACCGACTGTCTCGGCAACCGCCGCTCGAAGTCGATCCCCGAGAGACTCCAGCCGCTCGTAGGCCTCGCGCGTCATCTGCCGCATGGTCTCGTAGCCCGCCACCATGGTGACCGGGTTGCCGTTGTAGGTACCGCCGTGATGGACCTTCTCACCCGAGCGGTGATCGAACACGTCCATCACCGACTTCTTTCCCATGATGGCACCGACTGGGAAGCCGCCGCCGATGATCTTGCCGAGGGAGACGAGGTCGGGCTCGATGCCGTGGGCGACGCAGGCGCCCTGGTAGCTAACCCGGAACGACAGCACCTCGTCGCAGATCAGCAGGATGCCGTGCTTCTCGGTGATCTCACGGAGAAACTCGACGAAACTCTGGTCCGGCGCGACGAATCCGAGTGCCGCCGGAAGCGGATCGAAAACGACCGCCGCCAGGTTGTCGGCGTTGTCGCCGATGAGCGCCCGACACACCTCGATGTCATTCCATGGGAGCGTGACGACCTCGTCGAGCAGGCTGCGCGCCATGCTCGGCTCCAGCGTCGTGCTGGGACGCTGCGGATCGCCCCAGTTGTGCGGTCGCGAGCTATCGCTTGCCTGAGCATAGTCGTAGACGCCGTGATAACAGCCCTCGAACTTCGCGACCTTGGAACGCCCGGTGGCCGCCCGCGCAGCGCGGATCGTCAACAGCACACCTTCGCTGCCCGAGTTCGCGAAGCGAATCTGCTCCATGCCCGGTACGCGTTCGACGAGCAGCTCGGCCAGTCGAATGTCGGCCTCCGTAGGCATCGAGAACGCCGTCCCCCGACCGACCACCTGGCGCACTGCGTCGGTGACGACCGGGTCGGCGTGGCCCCGAATCAACGCCGTGTAGTTGTTGATGAAGTCGATGCGCTCGTCGCCCTCCACGTCGGTCACGCGGCAGCCCTGGCCGCTGGCCGCGTACGCCGGATACGGATCCATCACCAGCGTGTGGCGGCTGTTGCCACCGGGCATGACGTGTAGGGCGCGCTCGTAGAGCTCCTTGGAGCGCGACGTGTCTTCAAGGTAGCGGGCCGTTGACCGTGACTGCTTTTCAGTAGTCGCCATCGTTTCTCCGGCCCCGGACTCTGAGCGCAGCCGCGATTTGGTGGACAATAGGCTCACAGTGCTCGATCGGCGACCGTCAGCTTACCGCGATCACGACCCGCGGCTGGGCTTGATCGCCACCGGTTGGTTCGGCAGCTAAAAAACATCGTGGTAGCCGAGTGGCTACCTTGCACATGATCCGAGGCCGCCCGACCGCAAAAGTCAACCGAAGATCCGTTCGAGTGGTATGAGAGTCCGCAAAGTCAGGAACGTCGCAGCGTGAGGGACCATGGTCGAGATCCGCCTCGAACGAGAGAACGACATCTTCGCGATTCAGACTGTCAACCGACTCGCCTTCGGCCAGACCGCCGAGGCAGACATCGTCGAAGCGCTTCGCGATGGGGCGCCAAACGTGCTTTCGTTCGTGGCACTCACCGCCGGAGAAGTGGTCGGGCATGTCCTGTTCTCTCCGGTGTCGATCCGACACCGGCGCGGGGCTACTGAGGGCCTCGGCCTCGGTCCCATGTCCGTTCTGCCGGCCCATCAGAATCGAGGGATCGGGGCTCAGCTTGTTGAGCACGCGCTTGCGGAAGTGCGGGCCGCAGGCTGGCCTTATGTCGTCGTGTTGGGTCACCCGCGTTACTATCCGCGCTTCGGATTCGTTCGCGCGTCCGAGTACGGGGTGCGCAGTCAATGGGAGGGTATCCCTGACGACGTCTTCATGATCCTGCCCCTGGACGCTGGCCGCATCAAGCAACTTCGAGGAGTGGCCCGCTACCGCCCCGAGTTCGGAGATCACCTGTGAGCAACATGCCGCTATCCCGCCGCCGCTTCTTGCAGACCGCCGGGGCAGCAGGCGTATGGGTTCCAACGTCAGTGAAGGGGCGTAGTTCAGCCGAGATGCGCTCGATGGCCTCAGAGGGTGCGATACAAGCCGACGTATCCAAATGGGAGCTCGATACGCCGGCACTATGCGTCGATCTCGATGCGCTCGAAGCCAACCTGGCCACGTGTCAGCAGACGGTCTCGCGCAACGGTATCGCCAGCCGTCCTCACGCCAAGACGCACAAGTGCCCGGCGATCGCCCGGCTGCAGCTGGAGGGCGGGTCGGTTGGCATCTGCACCGCCAAGGTGAGTGAGGCCGAGGTCATGTTCGAGCACGGGATCGAGCAGATCTTGATGACGACGACCAATGTAACGCCGTTCAAGATCGCCCGGGCGATGAGCCTGAGGAAGCTGTGCTCGGAGTTCGTCCAGGCCACGGACACGCCCGAGAATGCCCGCGACCTTTCGGAGGCAGCGCGGGCGGCCAGCATCACCGCCGATGTGGTGGTCGACGTTGACCCGAGTACGCATCGCACAGGTATTAGCGCAGGGCAGCCCGCTCTCGAGCTGGCGCAGCTGGTCGATACCCTGCCCGGGCTCCGGCTGCGCGGCATGCTGTGCTATGACGGCGGCTCACAACACAAGGTTGGCTTCGAGGTGCGCCGGGAGCAGACCCTCGAGCGTCTCGCGGCGGCCGCCGATACATTCATGATGTTGCAGCGCTCCGGTTTGAGCACCGAGATCTTCAGCGGTGGCGGCACCGGTACCTACAACATCGACCACGAGACCTCCGGCCTGACCGACGTGCAGGTGGGCAGCTACATCTTCATGGACGCGCAGTACCTGGCGATCGGCGGGGCTCATGACCCACACGTGTACTCAGACTTCCAGCCCTCGCTGACCATTCTCGCGACGGTGCTCAACGACCAGTACGAAGGCCAGGTCACCACCGACGCGGGGGCCAAGGCGTGCACCATCAATCAGCCATGGCCCATCGTGAAGGGCGAGTCCGGAATGGAGTATCGTTCCGGATCCGACGAGTTCGGCGTGCTCCGCTACGACGACCCCTCACGTACCTACAGCGTCGGCGACAAGCTGGAGCTGATCGTGTCGCACTGTGACCCGGTGGTGAATCTCTACGATCAGATGTACGCCATTCGTGGCGATCGCGTCGACGCCATCTGGCGCGTCGCGGCACGAGGAATGTCGACGTAGCAAAGCCTGGACCGCCAGCGGGAGTCGTCGAATGGCACTCAAATACGAAGTCGGCCAGAGGTTCCCCGACCTCAGCCTCACGGATGACCGCGGCAACGTGATGTCGATCGCCGAGGTCGCTGAGCGTCGGCCGCTGTTTCTCGCCTTCTACCGTGGCCCTTGGTGACCGAAGTGCCAGCGTCAGCTGTCGGAGCTGGTCCAGTTCCAAAGCGCCGCCGCAGTAGCTTATTGCCGGTTGGCAGTCGTCTCGGTCGACCCCCCCGAGGTGCAAGCCGCCCTCAAAGCTGAGCTCGGAGCACACTTCCCGTTCCTGAGCGACGCGGAACGGCGGCTTACCGACGAGCTCGGCATCCGCGAGACAACCGATTCCCGACACGGTCCACTACCGGTCCCCTTCACCTTCGCACTGCTCCCAGACCTGACCATCCACCGGTTGTTCAACGGCTGGTACTTCGTCGGGCGACCGACTCCTGAGGAGCTGCGCCTCACGGCGCGCGAGATGATCGGCAGAATCGTGCCGGACGCTGACTTCGCGGGAGAGTAGGGCGGACCGTGGGCTCAGGCAGCGTGACCCATGCGGGTCTATCGTTGGCCGGTGAACAAAACTACTACGACTGTAGTTGACTAATTACTATGCTCGTAGTATATATACCTTGAATCATTCCCATCTCCCTGAGGAAGGCTGCCTGCGTGAGCGAATCCAAGCTCGACACCCAATTCCAAAGCCAGGGAAGCCTGGTGCCTCCTGGCCCGGTCGGCCGGCTGGTTCGACTCGGTTGGGGAGTGGTCTGCGCGTACGGCGTGTGGTCGATTGCGACGACGACGCAGTACCACACGGGCTACCAGATACCGTCGGCATGGACCTGGTGAGCCACTACAGTGCTGTTGCTCGTCGTCACACCCTACGTGGTGAATATCGGCCTGGGTGTGAGCTGGCGCGCCTGGCCACGCTATGCCGTCGGCCTGTGGATCGCCGCCGGCGTGGCCGTGAGCTGGGCCCTGACCGGAGCGTTCTGGTCGCCCGCGCTCGGCTGGTCGGTAGCCGGATGGCAACTGCTGACACTGGGATGGCTAGGCTTTTCATTCCTTCTGTCTACCGTGATCGGAACCCCTGGATGCGAGATGCGGGCGATTTCCCATCTTTGGTCGCTGATCACCGGTCGTGCCCGGCGCGAGCACTATTGCCCCGGTCATCTAGATAACGTGGACCGCTGGGAAGCCCGGGGAGGATCGTCATGAGCACGCTGGAGTCACAGAGGATCTCCACCCTGCCCCACGCCACGCCGATCAGTCGCCTGCTCCGCGCCGCACTCGGTTTGGGCATGGTCGGCATGGTGGCGCCGGCGTTGCAAGGAGCATCTTGGCAATCGCGGCTGGAAGTGTTGGGGGTCGTTGTCGGCCTGATGGCCCTCTACACCGTGGTGCACCTGGTGGTCAGCCGCTACTTCGGGTGGCTCCACCCTTGGATTGGGGCCGCCATCGCCGTCACCCCGGCGTTCCTGGTGTTCCTGAGTGGCGGCGTCTTCGCTGCCGGCGCGGTCGTATTCATCGGCGCTTCCTTGCTGCTGATCGCCGCGCTCGGACATCCGGGCTGCGAGGTTCTGGCGTTTCCGGCGCTCGTGCTTGGCCGGCGCACCCACCTCGCCTGCATCCTCTTCTCGCCGATCGATTGGGTCGAGGGCAAGGTCATGGCTTTGGTGCGCGGTACCCGGTCCTGAGGACGAGCACCCGATCCTGGAGCATCGAGAACCGACGAATAGACGCACGTCGCGCCACTCTGGAGGCGTTGAGCCCGTCGTAGCTCCTCGGTAGCCTGATCGTGCTCCGACAACCCCATTCCGCAATCAAACGAGGCCAGACAGTGCGTCGACGGATCGGCGGCACGGCGACCCTGGTGGTCGGCATCGCCGTGTTGGCAACCCCGAGCTGCACATTCGCGCCACAAGAAGGGGCTGCGGCGGCCTCGTATCCGAGCAGCGGCTCATCTTCATCCCCCGTTGCGTCGATCGCGGACAGGGTGCTCGCCGCTGCCGTGGAGGCAAGCAGGAATGCCGTCGGACACCAAGAGGTCGACCTCGGCGGCGGTCATCGCTTCGTTCTGGTGCCCGCCGGGCCCTTTCCCATGGGGTCTGACGAGGGGCTCGAGGGCGAGCGACCGGTGCACACGGTCGAGCTCGACGACTACTGGATCGCCAAGTTCCCGGTGACCGTGGGGCAGTTTCGCGCCTTCGTCGAGGCCACCGACTACGTCACCGACGCCGAACGGGGCCAAGGCTCGTGGCAATGGACGGGCGAGATTCCGGGGGCCGGCGAACGTGGTGATCCCTGGGAGCCGCGGCTGGACGGCGGCTGGAACAACATCTACTTCGAGCAAGCCAACGACCACGCGGTTGGCAGCGTCAGCTGGAACGACGCGCAAGTATTCTGCGCCTGGCTGTCGGACCAACTCGGCCTCCCTGTCGTCTTGCCGACCGAGGCTCAATGGGAGAAGGCGGCGCGCGGCACCGAAGGCCTGCGCTTCCCCTGGGGAAACGAGGCTCCTGATGGGCGCCGGGCCAACTACGCCGACGTCAACTTCATCGGCAAGTACGGGCCGCACACCCGGCGCCCAGACGCCAAGGTCGACGACGGCTATGTGGAGACCTCGCCGGTCGACGCCTACGACCCAGGCCAATCGCCATACGGTATTTACGACATGGCCGGCAACCTGGGCGAGTGGGTCTACGACATCTACGACAGGGCGTACTACGCAAACTCCCCGGACCGAAACCCGAGCGGGCCAGAGCGGCCGCCCGCAGTCCCCGACGAGCGCATCGACCGCGTCAACCGCGGCGGCTCTTGGGTCGATTGGGCAGGCGTCGACGCCGACGGACGCGTTGCCGCGCAGGGAGGGCACAGCATCCGTGCCGCGGCGCGCACCGGCGACGAGCAGAATTCGAGCGACGACCATATGGGTTTCCGCATCGCGATCGATGGTCTACGCACCGCCGCTGCCCCGGCGGTGGC
>CBDBHB010000003.1:0-30969 GCA_965205505.1 Acidobacteriota bacterium | reverse complement strand
CTCGAAGTAGGCCGTGTGGTCACCGGTAGCGACGTCCTGAATTCGCTGGTAGACCTGCACGTTGTCCCTCTCCGCCGCTGCCGATCTGGGATCGTCCTCCGGCAGGAGGTGTAGCTCCGCCGCCCCGTATGGTTGCTGTTGAAGAACCGGCAGGTCGACATGCGACGGACGATCGCCGCCGGTGTAGAGCGTCGTCGTCATCAGATGCGGCGAGGGCCAGATCACCGGGAAGTCGGCGTTCGTCACCACCAGGCGAATGCGATGGCCGGGCTCGAAAGCGTAACCGACGCACCAGAGCTCGACCTCGATCTCGTAGACCTCGCCCGGGGCGAGGGGCGTGGGATTGCTGTGCGAGCTTCGGTGGGTCCCGTTGAGATAGCCGCGCGACACCAGGTACGAGGTGCCGTCGGCGGCGACGTCGTTGAGCCTGACGATCCAGGTGGCAACAGGGGCCGTGGACGACACGAACAGGCGAGCCTTTGTGAACCCCAGAATTTCCAGCGGCTGGCGCAGTGGCTCGGTGTCGAATGCCAGCCCGTAGGTGTCCTCACCGCGATGGTCGAGCCCGTAATAACCCTCGCCACGCGTCGGACCGAATGACTGTCCCCATCCCCCGGTTGCCGGGTGATACCGCAGCGACAAGGCCGAGTCCTGCCCGGACATCGGTGCCAGCTGTCCGCCTTGGCCGGGAGCCGTGTCAGCAGTCAGCGCCTCGGCCACCGGCAACTCCGGCTCGGGCCGCAGATAGAAGCGCTCGCCAGGATCGAACGCCGTGTCGGGCCAGTCGTCCAGATGCCGCCACTCACCCGGCACGATGCCCGTGTATCGGAAGCTCTGAGGCTGCCAGCGCGGCATGTAGAACGACGCCCGGGGCTCGCGGTCGATGCCGTTGTCGATTCCCTTGAGCCAGCGGTCGAACCACTTGAGGCGCATGGCGTCCCAGTCCATCAGTGGGCCGGGGCCGCCGTTATGGTGCCAGGGCCCCAACACGCCTCGGGTGACGGCGGGGGAGTTCCTCATGATGCGCGGCACGAAGTTCTGGTAAATGTCGAGGTAGCCGCCACCAAGGAACGTCGGCGTTGTCAGCCGCTCGTAGTCCGGCGCCAGGGAGCCGTGCTCCCAGTACGGTCCGTACCGCTGGTGATGCAGGAAGCCCTGCAGCCATGGGGGGGTGTCCCAGCGGTCCATCGAGGCCTGACTGTACAGCAGGTAGTCGGGCGCTCCGGGCATGGAATTCGAGGCCACCATGCCGATGGCCCAGGAGTTGTCGACCATCAACATCGCGCCGCCCGGAAAGTGGATGTCGTCCGTGTAGCGGGTGTCGTTGCCGTTGAGCACGAAGATGGCCTTGAGAGCGGGGGGCTGGATCGCCGCCGCGACCCACACGGTATTGATCGCCGAGTAGGAGCCGCCGTACATGCCGATGTTGCCGTTGCACCAGGGCTGCTTAGACAGCCAGTCGATGATGTGCGCGGTGTCCTCGTGCTCCTGAGCGGAGTACTCGTCGAGCGGGGTGCCCTCGGAGCTGCCGGTGCCCCTGACGTCGACGAAGAGCGACGCGTAGTCGTGGTGCGCCAGGTAGTTGTCGGCGTTCGGAGCGGCCCGATACGGTCTGACGCCCAGTAGGCCCGGTACCTTCTGGCCACCGGACAGCGACGCGGGGAGGTAGAGGAAGGCGTGCAGGCGTACCCCGTCGGGCATCCGCAGCCGCAGGCTCTCGAGGTTCACACCCGGCATCATCTCCGGCAGAGTGGTCCAGGGGCCGCGCGACACGCGGACGTTTCCGGCATCGACGGCCCGCAGCGCCCCCTGCGCGACCGGGCGCCATGCGCCGGCCTGCCAGGCGCCGAGCTCGCGAGAGATCAGGCTGCCGCCGGCGAAGAGTCCTGCCCGGCCCAAGAAGAGACGTCGGGAACCGTCGAACACGTGCACTTGCTCCTGCGTGCTGGCCCCTCCGGGCGAGGATGTTGGCTGAGCGGTATGCAACCACGGATCCCGGGTCTTCTCCAGGTGGAGGGGAGAGCGCCTGGACACGCTCGTCGACGTTGGCAAGCAGGCCGGCTACGACTTCACCTCCGAGGACTACCACGACTCCGGCTCGGCGCGTGCCGTGGCTGTGAATCAGCCGCGGCAGCCAGGCGAGGACAGCTGAGCGGCCGAGCCACGCTGCCGCGACAGGCTCGCCCTGCTAGTCGGAGCGCAGGCTGACCACCGGATCGACGGCCAGGGCGCGGCGAGCAGGCACGAAGCTGGCAAGCAGCGTCACCACGAGCAGCACGGCCGGGACGCCAAGGTAGATCAGCGGCTCGTTGGCGTTGACGCCCTCGAGCACCGACGCCAGCACGCGACCCATCGGAAATGCCAGGGCGACGCCGACGACGATGCCGACCGACGCCAGCCGCAGCCCGCGGCCCATGACGAGCCGCAGCACATCGCTGCGCCGGGCGCCGAGGGCGACACGAATCCCGACCTCGCGAGACCGCTGCGCCACCAGATAGGCCATCAGGCCATAGAGGCCCACCGCCGACAGCAGCAAGGCGACAGCGCCGAATACTCCCATCAGCCGCGTCGGAAGGAGCACCACGAACAGCGACGTATCGACGATCTCCTGGAGCGTGCGCACGTCATCAACCGGGATCGTCGGGTCGACGCTCCACACCGCTTGCCGAACGCTCGACGTCATCGTGGCGGGATCCGGCCCAGCGCCGCGGATGGCCACGTACATGCGTCGCCAGGACTCGGACTGCTGATAGGGACCGAAGAACGACGCCTCCGGCGGCTGCAGCAGGGAACTGTGCCGAAACGACTTGACCACCCCGACGATCGTCAACCACTCCTCGGATCCGACGTGGTGGATCCGCGTACCGATCGGATTGCCCTCCGGGAGAAACGGCACCAGGGCCTCGTTGACGACGATGACTCGCGGCGCCGAAGCGTCGTCGGTTGCCTCGATCAGCCGCCCGGCGACGAGCCCGGCGCGCATCGTCTCCAGGTAGCCCGGGGTGGCCTGACGATAGCCCGCGGTGATGTAGCTGTCGGGGATTCCATCGGCTACAAAGGCGGTGCGGTTGTTGCTGAATGTGAGCGGCAGAATCAAGCTGGCGCCGGCGTTCACCACGCCCGGAATGGAACGGATCGCTTCTACGGCCTCGGCATAGAAAGCTCGCCGCGCATCCACGTCGTCGTAGCGTGGTCCGCTGAGCGATAGCTCCACCGTCAATACGTCGGCGGGCTCAAAGCCTGGATCCGTCTGAAGCAGCCCGGCGAACCCCTTGACCATGAGCCCCGCACCAGCTACCAGCACCACCGACAACGCCACCTCGCCGACCACCAGCAAGCTGCGCAGCCGGCTGCGCCGGGCGCCGCCCCCCGCCGCTCCTGCGCCGGCGCGAAGGGCTCCCTCCAGGTCGGGGCGCGAGGCGCGAAGGGCCGGGGCGAGGCCGAACACCAGGCTCGTCAGCGCCGCTACCGCGAAGGTGAACGCCAGAACCTGCAGATCAAAGCCTCCTGCTGACATTGCGCTGGGAAGGGTCTCCGCCATGAACGCCGGAAGGCTCGCCATCAGACGGGCGCCGGCGATATGGGACGCGAGGATTCCCACCGCGCCGCCGGCAAGCGCAACCAGAACCGACTCGGTCAACAGCTGCTTCACCAGGCGTGCTCGAGAGGCGCCCAGCGACATGCGGATGGCGATCTCGGCGCGTCGAGACGAAGCCTTTGCGAGCAACAGGTTGGCGACGTTGACGCAGCAGATCAGCAACACGAACGCCGTCGTCACCACCAGCACCGCGAGGGCCGGTCGCATCGGCTCGGATATCTGCGCGTGCAGCTGCACGGCGCGAGCGCTGGTACCGTCGTTACTCGCGGCGTGCTCTTCAGCGAGCTGCGCCATGATGGCGACGAGCTCCGTTGTTGCATCCTGCGCGGTGGCGCCCTCCGCCAGGCGCCCGATCGGGATGACGTGCCGGTGGCGTCGCGCTTCGGTCAGCTGCTCGGTGGTGAGCTGAGTTGGCTTCCAGAGATCGCCTCGCAGCTGAAGCACCGGATAGTCGAATCTCTCGGGCATGATGCCGACCACGGTGTGTTCCAGATCGTCGATGATCAGCGTGTCGCCGAGCAGCTCGGGAGCGCCACCCAGCCGCTGCCAGAGGCGCCAGTTCAGCACTACGACGAGGTCGGCCCCCGGCACCCCGTCCGCCTCGACGAAGCCGCGCCCCATCAGCGGCTCGACCTTCAGTACGTCGAACACATTGGGCGTGGTCCAGTAGCCGCGCAGTCCGACGGGCTGGTCGCCGTCGGTGAGGTTTGCCTCCCAGATGTTGTGGAAGGCGATGTCTTCAAAGGTCTCGCTGCGGGCACGCCAGTCGACCCAGTCGGGGATCGAGCTGGCGTTGAAGGCCCTGTCGCTCTCGGGATACGTCGTCCAGATGACCGCTAGTCGGTGGTAGTTGCCATACGGCAGCTCGGCGAACATCAGCGCGTAGACCATGCCGAAGATCGTGGCGTTGGCGGCCATGCCGAGAGCCAGGGTAAACACGGCGACGGCGGTAAAGCCGGGAGCGCGCAACAGCCCCCGAGCACCGTAGCGGACATCCTGCAGCAGCTGGGCCAGCCACGAGGCCCAGCTCGGACCGCGATTCGCAGGGCCACCACCAAAGAGGTCCCGATGCGGAGGCCCGTGGCGGAGCCTGGCAGTCCGCTCACGAAGCCCGTCGCGCAGCACTCCGGGAATAGTGCGCAGCCACAGCAGGAACGCCGCCCAGCGACCGTCTCGCCTCAACGTGTCGCGGTGCAGGCAGCCGAAGTCGGCGATCGCCATATGGCCGTAGCGACGCCGAAACGATCGCGGGTAGGCGCTCAACAGCACGCGGTAGGCCACCGCGGGACGATTCATCGGTTATCGCCTTGGCGCCGGGAGTAGGCGCTTGCTGCGCGCCGAATCGACCAGCCGCTCCAGTCGAGTTGCCTCGGCGGTGAGCGCCGAGCGCCCCACATCGGTCAGCTCGTAGTGCCGCCGCCGTTGCGCGTCCGGATCGTGCTCGTGGACCAGCCCGTCGCGCGACAGGCGGCGTAGCGACCGATACAGGTTGGCCGGATCCATGCGCACCGCGCCCTCGGTCTCCTCGGCGATGCTCTGCAAGATGGCGTATCCGTGGCTGCGGCCGTCGGCGAGTGCCATGAGAATCAGAAAGTCACGGGGCGCGACGGGCTCGGCGGTTGCAGTGGCAGTCATCAGGGCGCTCCGGGGGATTCGTAGAAGTCGTCTATTCGTCGAATGACTATATAAGTCACTCGACTATTAGTCAAACGACTACTAAGTCCGCGTTTCCTGTCGGGGCCTTGCGGCGGTCAATGAGCGTGGCAGTGGCGTATCGCCCAGCATCGGGTTGGCTACAGAGGTGATCGGCGAAGGCGACGGTTGCGTTAACCTTGTGCCCGGCCTGGGCGAACCGGAGAATATCAGCGAAAGCTGTTCTGCTTCCTGTTGCCTTCAAGGACGCGTCATGGCGAACCGAGGACTGGCGGGAAACAGATGTCGTGTTGGCATCGTCGGCCGGTGCCTCGGCGTTCTGATCCTGCTCGTCTCACCGGGATGTCGGGATACGCGGGGGGAGGTGGCCGAGCGGGTGATCGACCTGGGGAGGCGGTTTCAGGACGCAAGCCTTCTTCCACCTGGGTCGGCCGCGCGCGGTCGGCCCGGTCGCTATGGTCGGGGTCGGGTGGCGCTCGAAGTCACAGCAGCGGGCCGGGTGTTCGCACTCTCTTCCTCGGGCAGCTTGATCGTCCCTGTTGATCCGTATACCGGGGACGCCGACCTCAGGTTCGATTTTCGTCTCAACCGATCAGGGACGTCAGGCGCGGGGTCGCTCACCGCATCGCTGATTGATGCGCACGGGCAGCGGAGGGAGCTTGCGGCGCTGGCCGACCCGACCGAGAACTGGACCACTGCTGATCTCAACCTTGGGGTGGGATCAGATGATTACCAGTTTGTCTTGCTCGAGGCCGTGCTCGACGATGCGTCACACAGCCTCAGATTTCGCCGCCCTCAGTTGCGGCTGAAGGGGGCGCGGGGGCCCAAGGCGAGCACCGATCCGGAAGCCACCACCTGGTCAGCGGGGGCCCTGCCGAACGTCGTCATCGTAGTCTTGGACGCCGCTCGTGCGTCTAACCTCGGAATCTACGGGTATGAGCGAGACACGACGCCAACCATCGACGGGTTCGCGGCTGAAGGGCTGGTGTTCCGCAATGCGTTTTCCGAGTGCCCGAACACATCATGTTCGATTCCTAACCTGATCTCCGGAATCCCGTTCGTGGACTTGGGTCGACCCGAGGATCGGAATCGCGTCAGCGATCGGATCGTGACCTTGGCTGAGTACTTAGGGGGTCACGGGTATCGGACGATCGCTTTGTCAGCCAATCCGAACAACTCGATTCCGCGGAATACTAGCCAGGGCTTCGACGAGTTTGTCGAGATGTGGGCCTGGGAAGGGCTTGGGGGGCACCCCGAACGCAGGGATCCCCATCGTCTGTCGAGACGGGCCATCGAGGTGATGCGCGGGGTCGAGCCAACGCAACCGGTCTTCATGCTGCTTCACTATGTTCCGCCGCACGAACCGTACGAGCCGCGTCCCGAGTTCGATGTTTTTGGCGATCCCGCCTACATGGGTCCGGTGCGTCCAGGCCTACTGATACGTAAGGTGTACACGCGACCGGGACAAACACTGAATCCTGCCGATGTCGGAGAGATGATCGCTCTCTACGACGGGAACCTGCGGATGGCGGATGATGCGGTGGGCGAGGTCTTCGACGCATTGCGGGCGGAAGGGCGATGGGACAACTCGATCATTCTCGTAACGGCCGATCACGGCGAGGCGTTCTTCGAGCATGGCGTGCAGGGCCATAACTCCACGCTGTACGACGAAATGCTCCACATCCCCTTCGTCCTACGGCTCCTGGAAGGGCGTGTTGCCAGCTACGTGGACACAGGCCGTCTGGTGATCCTGTCTGACGTCGTCCCGACGATCCTGGGCCAGCTCGGGTTGGAGCCTCGCGGCGAAGTCGGTGGAGTCGACCTTCTACTCGAAGGCGACCAGGCCACATCGCGGGTCATCTTCCACCGGCTGGGAGGAGAGCGGCTGTTGTCTGCTCGTACGCAGAAATGGAATGCGGTTTTCGGTCTTCGTAACGATACCGCGATGCTCTTCGACCTGGCCAACGACCCGAGAGAGCTCGAGAACGTCGTTGAGGATAGCCTTCTCATACACCATGGGCTCGCGTCACTTCTGAATGGTCATCTCCGCGAGGTCGAGGCGCTGAGCGACTTCGCCGCTGAAGGTGTGGAGATCCCCGAGGACGATATCAGGGCGCTGCGCGCCCTTGGCTACGTGCAATAAGAACGCCGAGAGGAAGGCTACAGGTCCATTACCGCCTCGATGTCTGGATCGAGCGGCGGCGGCTTGCTGAGGCTCGAGATCCCCAGGAAGAGGGTCAGCGAGACCGCCAGCGAGAAAGCCCCGACGTCGATGTTGAACGGCATCGCCATGCCCGCCACCTTTACCCCGAAGTTGATCACCAGGCTGGTGATCACGGCGACGTTGGCTGCCAGCGGGGTGGCACGTTTCCAGTTCAGCCCTATCGCCACCACCGGAACCAGCGCGGCGGCGAAAGTACCCCAGCCGAAGGCTCCGAGCAGGGCCACCAGGTCTCCGGTGTAGAGCGCGAACACGGCCGCCGCCAGGGCGATCATCACGGTTGTCACGCGTGCCCACAGCAACTCGTGCTTCAGGTCGACTCCCTTCAGGGCCTTCGGGAGGTCGTGTACTACGGCGGCGGTGCCGATGTTCAGAAAACCGTCGGCGGTCGACATGATGGCGGCGAATAGTCCGGCGAAGACCACCCCGGCGAGCAGGGGATGGGCGTACTGCTGGAGGAACTGAGGTGCGGCGGCGTCCGGAGTGGCGAGGACGGGATGGGCGCCGCTTACCACCAGCGCTCGCATCACCAGGCCGATGCTGATCCACAATAATCCCGAAACCAGGAACCCCACCGACGCCACCGGCAAGATGTAGCGCGCGTCGCGGATGCGTTTGTTCATCATCATCTTGGTGATCACATGAGGTTGTCCTGCTCCGCCGAGGCCGAAGACGAAGAACCAAGACAAGCACCCGATCATCCCCAACGTCCCCCACGGACTGATGGCTTCGGGATCGTCGGCCAGGATGACCTGGTTCATCTCGGTGATCCCGCCATCGAACGTGAAGGCAACCGTCAGGAATACGAGCGTGGCCGCAACTACCATCACCGCACCCTGGATCAGGTCGGTGTAGACCGAGGCGACGATGCCTCCAGCGACCGAGTAGAACACCAGTACCGCGCAGGAGATGAGCACGCACATCTCCAGGCTGACGGCCGGTAGCGCGGCCGATTCGCGCAGGATGTCCTGCAAGACGACGCCATCGCCAGCATCTGTGTGGCCAGGTAGCCCATCACTCCCAGCAAGATCGCCACCGAAACCCAGGCGCGTACCGATTCGCTCCGGTAGCGCGCCGCCACCACATCCGGCAGCGACATGCAGCCCCGAAGCTCGGCGAAAAGTCGGATGCGCTTGGCGAGCAGCGAAAAGGAGATCAGGTAGCCGACCGTGCTGCACACGACCATCCAGACCGAGCTCATGCCCATGCGATAGACGAGCCCCGGCCCGCCGACGAACCCGAAGCCGCTCATGGTGCTGGAGAAGACTGCGAAGGCAGTCAG
Organism: Acidobacteriota bacterium; assembly: GCA_965205505.1. Taxonomy (GTDB): domain Bacteria; phylum Acidobacteriota; class UBA890; order UBA890; family WLXD01; genus DASCOT01. Next base: position 22,215 of record CBDBHB010000003.1, on the reverse strand, counting down.
CATTACCCCGAGGTCGCGCCCGGCCATGAAGAAATCGTGTGTGGAACGAGTTCTGCGCAGCGCCCACACGCCCACTGCTACGCAGATCAACATGTAGCCGCCCACCGACACCAGGATGATTGCGTCGCGAGCTGCTTCCATCAGGTGGTCCCACCTTGCCGCCGGTTCTCTTCGACAAGCTTCCGGAACCGCTGCAAGCCTTGCTCGGTGAGGACCCAGCGGTCAAACCTGACCATGTAGAGGACGACGAGGAGGAGCGGGAAGTGCCACATCCCGTAGAGCATCCAGGCCGTCGGCGGAGGAAATCCGCCGAAGAAGGCTGCTTCCGAGGGGCTCCTTGTATACGCGGCGTAGGTGATCGTCATAGCCGTGAACACGAGCGCGTATGCGACGAAGCCGATCATTATCAAACGGCTCAGCGGCGTGCCAGCGTCTTGTTTGCGAAGGCCGATCCACACGCACGTGGCCATCAACGCGAGTATCAACAGGCCCATGCCATAGCCGAGCCAGATCGCCTCCGGCCGCTCGGCGAGACCGCCGGTGCTTTGCAACACGGAGATCGCATCGGGGTGGAGCCGAGCCGTCGGCTGCATTGCGGCAGGTAGCCAGCGGCTTACCAACATGACCAGCACGAGTGCCGCTGATAGGCCCAGCAGAACGCGAAAGCCGCTGTCGGGTATAGCCCGGTCGCCGGCGCCAGAGGTTTGGTGTTTGTCGCTCACCGGCTATGGCCGAGCGTGGCGTGGATGGCACACACCGATCTCGCCGTCGCGACGATCGTGTATGCGCCGTTGATCATTTTCGGTCGTCCTCGTTCCGTTGGCCGAGTCTCTTGCGCGACTGCACAGGCGACTGGCTGGAATCGGTGTCAGCTTCCGACAGAGGCTTCGGTGACGGGCGATAGTCGCTTCTTGAGGTAATCGCTCGTCAGGTGCTTGAGCACGTCGGTGGGTTCGCAGCTGGTATTGCCGGAGTCGACGTGCACCGGACCGATCGCCTTGACTGCCTTGATGGCGGCTTTGTTCAGTTTGCGGCTGCGCTTGCCGATCCCCATGAGCGCCGCGAGCATGGAGTCCTTCACCCAGTTTTCCTCGCCGTGGATCGATTCCTGGATGCCATCGATGTGGGCGAGAAAGAAGGCGTTGTCCGGGGCGCTCTTCCTCTTGATCCTTGGAGGCCTCGTACAGCAACGAGTAACCGCAACGGCGACGTGCGGCGTCCTTCCTGTTGACCCACTCAGAGGCGAGATCGACGGCGAACGGCGCCTTGGCCAGCGTCGCGTCGCAGGACGCGAACACGTGCGCGAGCGTTCGAACCCCTGGAGGCTAATTCGGATCGCGATCACCCAACGGCCCAACGCCGCCCCTGTACCTGACGTCCTGCAGCTCCACGCGGATGCCGTCGGGATCCGTGAAGTACAGCTCTTTGGTTTCACCTCGAAGGCGGACGTTGGCGTCCACCCCGCGGTCGATGAGCGCCTGGTGAACCGCCTCGGCATTGAAGCTCTCCAGGCCGAGGCAGAAGTGGTGGATTGACCCGGCGGAGTCTGTCGGGGCCGGATAGATGCCGAGAAAGCCCGATTCGGTATCGAGGTTGATACCCGGATCCTGACGGGTCAGCACCGGCATGCCGAACAGATCCTGGTAGAACTCCGTGGACCGGGAGACGCTCTGAGCGAAGATCGTCACGTGGTTCAGTTGCTTGGCCGCACCGATCTCCGGTTGCCCCTGCACGGTGCGTGGCGCGCCGACGAATGCGGTGAGCGTGCCCAGTAGTTCACGGCGCGAGATGTGGCCGTTTTCGTAACGGTTGAGCAACTGATCGAGATCGAGACTCATCGGACTCTCCTGGTCTCCGCGGTCACCGTACTTCCACGAACGCCAAGCTCACGGGAGCGGGGCCTGGGTTGCGAAGCTCGTATTGCGCTTCTGTGTCCTGGACGAAGAACCCACCGCGCACTGCCGCTTCGGCCGTACGGCCGCGCTGCGACGCCACCACGAGTCCTTCGGTGACCACTACAGCAACCACTGGGCGAGCGGAACGGTCCCACAGAACGCGTTGACCGGGTTCCAGCGTCAATCGAGAAACGCGGAACCAGCGGCTCTCTGCTTCGATACTCCCGATCATCGCCGGGGCCGACAAGGAGCCATCGGCTGCGCCCGGCCCGTAGTTGATGATTCCCATCAAACGGAAAAGGCTCGGGCCCACTGTGGTGACGCGGTGAGTCAACGGCTCGGTGGCGTAGCTCAGGTTCCAGGTGACCTGTCCCGGCCTCCAGGCAGGGTCAGCAGAAGCGTCGGTATCTCCCCACTCGCCGTCGAGTGGCTGTGTGTTTACTGCGGAGGCATCGATGGCTACATAGGCGATCGGTGCATCGTGCGTGTGGAAGAGCGTCGTGTCGCCCGACGCGACTCGAATATCGAGAACGCGGAAGTCGTCTCCATCGCGGACAAGATGGTGACGCGGCTCCTCGTGAACGGGTACGACCCTCTGGCCGGGCGCGGGCGCCGCCACCACAGCCAGGAGAATCGCCAGGAGCAGACGGGGCATAGCTCGTCAGGAACTCGCCTCAGGAAAGATCTTGTCGCCCTCGTAGTCTCTCAATCCGCAGAAGCCGTACACCTCGAAACCGTTCTCTGCCAACAAAGCCGCGGCACGCGCGGCTCGACCACCGCCGTTTCAAGCGGTGAGGATCGGACGATCCCTCGGTAGCTCGTCGAGGCGGCCGTCCAGTTCACCGATCGGTATGTTGGTATAGCCCTCCACCGTGCCCAGCTCTTCGAGCTCGTCGGGCTCGCGGACGTCGAGCAAGAAGACGTCGGCGTTGTGGAGCGCACTGGCGAGCGCCTCGCCAGTGAGCTGTTGAGCTTCCGCAGGGGTGTTGACGGCGGGCTCGTTCATCGGCGTTTCCTCGGCCGGCGGGGCCGACTGACCCTGGCAAGCGATGCCGACAAGCCCGAGCGACAGCATGAACGCTGTGCACGACTTAGTCCTGTTCATGGGTTCCTCCGGTTCAGGATCCGTCAAGATACCAGCTCGGCGTCGACGACACCCTAGACGAGTCGATGTCGCGCTGCTGGTTCCGGTGTGACCGATGTGCAACCAGGCCGTGTGCCTGGTCGCGGCAGAGCTGGAGCGCCGCGGTATCTGTACCGTTGCGATTCAGCTGTTGCGTCGCGTGGTCGAGGCCGTCAGGCTACCCCGAGCGCTATTGGTTCCGTTTCCCCACGGCTACCCGCTCGATGCGCCTGATTCCCCGGAGCGGCAGCTGGCGGTGATCGAAGCCGCGTTGAGACTCCTGGAGGTTCCTGGGCTCGACCCGCCGGTACTCGAGGAGGCCCACGGCGCCGGCTTCGGCGATGCGGAAGAACACCGCCGCGAGAAACCGTCGCAGTATCTCTAAGCCGACGACCTCCTCATAGAATCGCTGCATGGTGTCGAAATCGTCAACGAGGCGCAACGCCGATATCGCCCACAACTGCCCAACTGTTCAAAGGATGGCGGCGAAATGCAACGATCATCTGTTACAGGCCACTAGAGGGGTGAAGCGGTGAACATCGTTGGGTTGAGAAGCCTCGTGGCAATAATCCCTGCCATGTTGCTGGCGGCGCATGTTGGCGGGGACACGCGTGCAGTGGGTGGCACCTTGGAGGACGGCTCTTTCCCGGAACACTGGATAGATGGGACCGACTGTGACGCCGAACGACCTGTGCAGATCCACGCCTACAACGATGATCTGTTCATCCTACGGCAGTCGCTGTGCACAGATTTCGAGGCACCTTTCATCTATCTCATCTTCGGAGAAGACCGAGTGCTGATGCAGGATACTGGTGCCGGAAGCATTCCAATCAGGGCAATTGTCGACGACATCATTTCCCGATGGCTCGACACGCACGACCGAACCACCATCGAACTGATCGTAAGTCATTCCCACTCGCACGGAGATCACTTCGCCGGCGACAGTCAGTTTTCCACACGGCCGAACACCAAGGTCGTCGGGCGGACGCGGTCAGCCGTGCAATCCTTCTTCGGAATCGAGACCTGGCCGACGCAAATTGTCGAATTCGATCTCGGAGGCGGGCGTGTCGTCGACGTCATCCCGCTTCCTGGTCATCAGGACGCCCACATCGCGCTGTATGATCGGCGCGCCGGGCTGCTCTTCACAGGTGATTCCTTCTACCCGGGGCGACTGTACTTTTCAACATCGGAGCTGCCCGCGTACAGGGCAAGTATCCAGCGATTGGTGGCCTTCGCGGAGGACAGGGAAGTCCGCCATGTTCTGGGTACGCACATCGAGATGAGCTCGCAATCGGGGGTGGATTTCCCCCAGCAATCGACGGAGCATCCAAGCGAGCATGGCCTCGAGCTGCAGCTCAGCCAACTTGTCGAGCTCGTCAACGCCCTAGCGGCGATGGGGAACGAACCGAGGCTCGAAAGGCACGACGATTTCATCGTCTTTCCACGTGCGCGCTGAGGAATCACTGACCAACGACCGATGATCGTCTTCATCGAGGGGCTGACCGAACGCGAGGAAGTGGCGTCTGCCGAGGTCGATGCTACATGGGCGAGGCCGGGGCGCTACAGCCCCTTCCGCATGTAGCGACCGATCGCGTCGATTGCGCGCTCGATGTCTACTTCCATGTTGTAGAAGTGCGGCGAGAAACGGATTCCACCACGGTCCGACCCACCGCGGGACGCGGCCACGATGCCGTCCTCTTCGAGTGCTCCGAGAACCCGACGGGCATCGAGCTCCCCCGGCCGGAACGTGACCACCGCCGCGCGTAGCGCGGGCTCAGCCGGCGTCCACATGTGCACGCCTTCGATCCGGTTCAGGCCTTCGATGAGCTGGCTGGCCAGGTCTCGGCTCCGGGCCTCGATCTGGCTCTGACCGATCGCCTGGAGGAACTCGATCTGCGTGCCGAAGGTGTGCAGGGCCGGCGTGTCGCGCTGACCCATCCCTTCATGGGTGCGCGAGATGCCCGACTGTCCCGAGTAGGCGCTGTAGCTCGAGGGCCAAAACCGGTCCTGAACACGGGCGTTTACGTACAGCACCCCGGTCTCCTTCGGGCCGCACGGCCATTTGTGCGCGCTGCCCGAGTAGAAGTCCGGCTGGATGTCGGACAGGTCCACGTCCAGCAGGCCGAACGATTGCGCCCCATCAATCAATGAGATGACCCCCCGTTCCCGGGCCAGCGCGCAGAGCTCCTTGGCGGGGAAGAGGTCTCCGGCTGTGTTGCTCTGGTGCATGAAGGTCATCACGCGCGTGTTCGCGGTGATGGCACGCTCGAACGCCTCGAGGTAGTACTCGAATCCGGGGTGCGGATTGATCTGCTCGACTTCCCGTACCGTGTAGCCGAACCGCTCCGCCTTGGCCTTCCATGCCTGGTTGTTGCTGGGATGGTTGTCCGAGAAGATAAGGACCTCGTCGCCCGGCCCGAGGTCGAGCCCGTTCGACACCCAGTTGTTCGCTTCGCTCGTGTTTCTCGTGATGAGGATCTCTTCGGGTGTCACGCGTAGGAATCCGGCCAGCAGCTGGCGCGTCCGTTCCTTGGCGCCGACGATCTCGCTCCGGTAGCTCGGGAACGGCTCGCGATCCAGCCGTTCGGTGTACTCGACGACCGTCTCCAAGACCTTCGCAGGGGAAGGGCAGAGGTTCGCGGCGTTCAAAACAGATACGTCGGGCGGCATCAGAAACTGCGACCGAACGGCGTCCCAGTTGACCGCTCCCGCGCGCAGGGAGCGAGGCGAGAGCGCCGCGGGCTGAAAGCCCTCGAGGCTCGGGTGCCCGAGCATCGCGGCCGACCCGCCGACGGCAAAGAGGCGAGCGAACTCACGGCGGCTTACGGATGAGCGGCCCATCGAATCCTCCTAGGTCAGAGCAGCAGAGTCGCGCTGGTTATCCATGACGAGGTCGCCAGTCGGAGCCGCTATGCCGGAGGACAGCCGCGCTTCGGCTCGCGGTTCACCTCGAATCTGGCGCCAGACCCTCGAGAAGAAGATCGACAATGACTATAGGAGCTGAGGGCAATGCGGACCAGAGGAGCACCGAGGTTTGTTCCGCTCGGCGCAGCCCTTGAAAGACCCGAATGGTCCTTCTGCACCATCCGCCACGAGGTGTTCGACGCGCTCTCACCTGATCACAGGAGGCTTGCAGCCTCTCCCGCTACATGGTGTCCCAAGGCGCGGTAGGCCTCGAATTGCGCGTCGTCGAAGAACTGGTCGATCGTCGTCTGGTGCGGGAAGTCGGCGTTCTCCTTCGCGTAGTTGTGCACGTGCGCCGGCACTTCGCTCGCGTCGGGGATCGACGCCTTGACATAGATCAGCGTGCCCGCCGGTGGGGTAGCACCGTTAGAGTCGGCCGGGTAATGGATCACTCCCTGCACCACGCTCGCCTTGCTGGCCTTGTGCCCGTAGCGCGTGTCGTGAGCCTCTTGCACGTCGGCGAGGTCGATCTCGATACGAATGTTGCGCTCGATCCACGCCATACGGATTGCGTTGTTGAACGACGGGAAGCTGAAGCCACCGTCGGCCTCGCCATCGCAGACAACGATGCGCCTGCAACGCCTGCGTAGCAGCGGCATCAACCCGAGGTTGTCGCCCGTGTGGCCACCGTCCGAGAGGTTCACCATTCGGCGCCTTGCCGTGGTCAGGGCCAGCAGCTCGATTCCCAGCCACCAGGGCCAGAATCGGAATCGGCCCCGGGCGGGCTTGTCGGTCGCGCAGTAACTCCACGGGTTCTCCATCCAGTGCCCGAGCCGTAGGTTGAAGAGGGTCGCAAGAAACGCCTGTCCCCAGAACGTGTGATACCCGACTGCCGACCCGGCCGCTGCGGCCGAGATCGTCATTGCGCGGGCCAACTTCACGCCGAGCACGCCGCGCTCGCGGTAGATCGAGGTCTTGACGTAGCCGGTGACATCGGAGCCGATGTAGTCGCGCGAGAAGATGAAGTGATCCGACAGGAAGTTGCGCCGCGTGAGCTCGCGCGAACCGCTCAGATTGAGCGCTGCCACGATGAGGTGGTACGGACCGCGCCCGTTGTCCTTGCCGAGGTCCTCGAGCAACAGCTCGTCGTCGTCGCGGATCACATTGAGCGGCCGCCCTTGGCCGGCGCAGCGCTCCTTGCGCTTGCGGCGCGCCGTCGTCGTCAAGTAGGCCTCCGAGAGGCGATCACGGTAGAAGGTGTGCAGCGAGACGCGGTTCGAGTCGATGGAGGTTCCGAGAACGAAGAGCACGGCAACCGCCACGAGGAAGGCCAGCGCGTGGCCAAGGTAGAAGCTGTCGTCGGGGATTCTCTCGATGAGCTGTCGCGATACGACGGCAAACGTCAGCACAAGCGCTACGATCACCCCGGCGTTGGTCAGCGGCTTGACCATTCGGCCGGCCATCCTGCCTAGCCATCCGCCTTCGTTGGTAGTGTCGGCTTGTCGTGCGGCAAAGCGGTACAGAACGGCGAGCACGACGAGCGAGCCGAAGAACTCGAAAGTGAGGTTCTTGAGCGCCATCAGGACGATGATCGCCGCCGGGATCACGAAGGCCGAAACCAGGCCGTAGACCGACGCTCCCTGGATGGCATGCACGATGGAGCGTCGCGCCGCTCCCTGCTGCGCCGAGCTGCGATCGCCACTGGCGATCTGGCGCTCGCGCATCGACTCCCACCAGTTGAGCGCATAGGCTACGCCGCCGCCGCCGAGCGAGAAGGCAGCGGGGATCAGCAGTGTGTAGAGCGAACCGTCCTCGTGCGAGCTCCGCCAGCAGGCCCAGACGACGAGAGCCAGCGGCGCGGCCACCGACAGAACGTTGAACGCGGTCAGGAAGCGCGACGTCAGTTGTTCCTCGTACGTCCAGCCCGACAGCTGGCCGAAGTTCGGCGCCTCTTCCTTCCTTAATTTCCTGAGAATCGACGCACCGCGAACTCTCCAAACGAACACCCAGACTGCGCCGATAAACGCGTAGTATCGGGTGTGGCCGTGCTCGAAGAAGTCGCCATAGGCCGCCTCGAGCAACGGCAACAGCCGCTGTGCCCACCATGCGGCCACATGCTGCATGACGGTGGCGGCTCGGGTCGTCAGCGCGGACCGGCAGCAGTCGTCCGGCAGCGGCGGCACCTCCACTTTTTCGAGTGAGCCGAGCGCACTCAGCCCGGGGTCGGCAATGCTGAGCACGAGGTGCGTCGTCGCTACAAGCGCTACGAACGCAGCGCCGATGAGCAGAAAATTATGGATCATGCCCAGAATAAAGGCGCCGATCGCACGCTGGACGTCGAAGCTCAGCAGCTTGTGGCGAGGTGCCAGGTACTCGCTGTGAGTGCGCAGATGATGGATCTGCTGCCGCACCCCAAGCCGCGGCTCGAGATCGTCTTCATCGTCGCGGTTGAGCCTCACGAACGGCGAGTTGTCCGGCTCCACGCCGGGCAGTGGGTCTTCGGGATTATCTACCGGGCTGTCTGGAGCCCTACCGTCGCGCCTGCGATCGCCGGTGAGCAGTGAGCTCAGGCAAGAGCCGATGTAGCCGCCGCCGGAGACCGTGCTCAAGTAGTCGAGTTGCTTGAACTTGTTCTCACCGATCAGTCGTTGCATCACCCCGAGACAGAAAGTCGCAGAGCGGATGCCGCCTCCCGATAGGCAAATTCCATCCAGGTCGGAGCGATCGGGCTTAGGTTCGGGCAGCTTGTTCGCGGCGCGGCACCTTTTCAGGTACTCGAGCTCCGCTGCTTGCACCTTTTCGAAGCTTCCCGTGTAGCCACCCTTCGCGCTACCCGAACGCGTCGCGTCGTCGCTCATGCCTGAACTCCAGATCGGATGTGGTGCTCCTTCTAGCAGGGAACACCCTGCTAAGTAAGAAAAGGACGCTGTCGCCGAATTCCGAGATCGTTCGGTGTCAGTAGTGTTCAGTGTTCACCGTTCGCTCCCTTCATTCCACGGTGGCCGCTGCTGCTCGACCGGGTCGCCCAAGATCTGACCGGCTGGGCGGTGGGAATGGCTTCGGTCGGTGGACGGATTTGCCGTCAAAGCCGTTACTGCCCCTGTCGAACCTCTCCGGGTTCCAAGCCGAAGGTCAGCGAGCGCCCGTCGATGGTGGTCGCTACGATTTCCCAACTCTCGGTGAACACCGGCCCGTCCGCCGTTGTTGTCTTGATGCTTTCCGGCCCCGACGCGAACACGGTGTAGTGCGACACGGAGGCGGAGACATTCCTGTACTTGGAAAGCCCGCCGTCGTTCGCTTCCTCGCCTCCGGCGATGTCCAGGGTCGAGTAGCTCTTGATCAGCTTGCCGCCCCGATAGAAGGCAATGGCGAGGTGATCTTCCTGCGGGTCGTGGCCGCGTTGCCATGGCCCGGCGCGGACCACGACGATGTCGTCTGTCGGGCTGCACCTGACAAACAGTCGTTGGCTGAACCAGTCGTAGACGTTAACCAGAACGTCCTCGGCATCTCCGACCCGGTAGACCTTGGTCACCCCTTGCTGTCTCGGTTGGTCCTCAGGATCGCGGATATGCCGAGGAACAGACTTGGCGTAACAACGGCCATAGGGCCCAGCGGCGACATGGGGAACATTGCCGGCTTCGTCGTCGGCCAAGGCCGGGCTCGCAATCATGAGCCCCAACAACGCGATCAAGAGCAGCTGGCCGGAATCTCGCATTCTCCAATGTCTCCGAATCAAGTGCGCCGTCCCTCCGCCCAAGTCAACCGTTCGAGGCTCGGTTGGGAACCGGGAGCGCCAGTCCAAGCCACGCTACGGTTCGCCGTCGAGACTGCGGTAGATCATCTCGATCCAGCCGTCCGCGGACATATAGCCATAGCCCCAGCTCTCGTACTCGCGACCGAGTCCGGCCGCAACGATCTCGTCGAGGCTGCGGCCCGCCGCCTTCCCGGTTCGCACCAAGGTAATCGTGTCGTCGAGCATCTTGCGCACGCGGTGCAGCTCCGACTTGTCGGATAGTGGCCCGTGCCCGGGGATGACCGCGGCGCCGTCGGGAATCATCGGCAGCAGGGCGTCGAGGTTGGTCAGCATCGCCAGCGCGTTGCCGCCCGACCGGAGATCGGCGGTCGGGAAGCTCGATGTACCGGAGTTGAACAGATCTCCCATGTGCACGACGTTCGATTCGGTGAAGAACACGACGACGTCGTTGTCGGTGTGGCCGCCGGGGATCGCCAAGGCGCGCACCTCCTCGCCGTTGAAATGCACCGAGAGCGTCTCGTTGAAGGTGATCGTCGGCCAGTGGGCGCTGTCCTTGGCCAGCAGACGCTCGCGAGTACGCTCGTGGGCGACCACCAACGCGTCGCTGCCGCGCACCAGGTTGGCGTTGCCATCGCTGTGATCGTCGTGATGGTGGGTGTTGATGATGAAACGCAACGCGCCGCCGTCGATTGCGCTCAGCGCGTCGGTGATGGCTCCGGTCAGCTCGGCCCACTGATCGTCGACGATGAGGATGCCGTCGGGCCCAGCCGAGACGGCGATGTTGCCGGCGACTTCGCCGCTGGCCTCGAGCATGTAGATGTTGCCGGAAACCGGGTGGGTGACGATCTCCACGCCAGTGAGATCCGGTTTCTGCGACCGCCGGGGCAGCGGCGGTGCGTAGACCATCGATCGCGATGCGGAAACCCATATGGTCGTCGCTCGAATTCTGCTCGTCGCCGGTGCGCGCCGCGGCACGGATGCTGTGCCCTCCCTGCGCGGCAACGCGTCCGTCGGCGTCGACGCCTGCCCAATCGACCCAAGAGCCGCCGCGGTTGACGCGGTCGATGCGCTCGTCGGGGACTGCGGGCGGCCGCTCTGGCCCGCTCGGGTTTCGGTCCGGGGAGTTTGCGTAGTACGCCCTGTCGTAGATGTCGTAGACTCACTCGCCCAGGTTGCCGGCCATGTCGTAAATACCGTATGGCGATTGGCCTGGGTCGTAGGCGTCGACCGGCGAGGTCTCCACATAGCCGTCGTCGACCTTGGCGTCTGGGCGCCGGGTGTGCGGCCCGTACTTGCCGATGAAGTTGACGTCGGCGTAGTTGGCCCGGCGCCCATCAGGAGCCTCGTTTCCCCAGGGGAAGCGCAGGCCTTCGGTGCCGCGCGCCGCCTTCTCCCATTGAGCCTCGGTCGGCAAGACGACAGGGAGGCCGAGTTGGTCCGACAGCCAGGCGCAGAATACTTGCGCGTCGTTCCAGCTGACGCTGCCAACCGCGTGGTCGTTGGCTTGCTCGAAGTAGATGTTGTTCCAGCCGCCGTCCAGCCGCGGCTCCCAGGGATCACCACGTTCGCCGTCCCCCGGAATCTCGCCCGTCCATTGCCACGAGCCTTGGCCCCGTTCGGCGTCGGTGACGTAGTCGGTGGCCTCGACGAAGGCGCGAAACTGCCCCACGGTCACCGGGAACTTGGCGATCCAGTAGTCGTCGAGCTCGACCGTGGGCACCGGTCGCTCGCCCTCGAGCCCCTCGTCAGACCCCATGGGAAAGGGCCCGGCGGGCACCAGAACGAAGCGATGACCGCCGCCGAGGTCGACCTCTTGGTGTCCGACGGCATTCCTGCTTGCCTCCACGGCAGCGGCGAGCACCCTGTCCGCGATCGACGCAACGGGGGATGAAGATGAGCCGCTGCTCGGATACGAGGCCGCCGCAGCCCCTTCTTGTGGCGCGAATGTGCAGCTCGGGGTTGCCAACACGGCGATGCCGACCACCAGGGTCGCCGTGCCGCCGATCCGTCGACGCACTGTCTGGCCTCGTTTGATTGCGGAGTGGGGTTGTCGGAGCACGATCAGGCTACCGAGAAGCTACGACGGGCTCAACGCCTCCAGAGTGGCGCGACGTGCGTCTATTCGTCGGTTCTCGATGCTCCAGGATCGGGTGCTCGTCCTCAGGACCGGGTACCGCGCACCAAAGCCATGACCTTGCCCTCGACCCAATCGATCGGCGACAAGAGGATGCAGGCGAGGTGGGTGCGCCGGCCAAGCACGAGCGCCGGAAACGCCAGAACCTCGCAGCCCGGATGTCCGAGCGCGGCGATCAGCAGCAAGGAAGCGCCGATGAATACGACCGCGCCGGCAGCGAAGACGCCGCCACTCAGGAACACCAGGAACGCCGGGGTGACGGCGATGGCGGCCCCAATCCAAGGGTGGAGCCACCCGAAGTAGCGGCTGACCACCAGGTGCACCACGGTGTAGAGGGCCATCAGGCCGACAACGACCCCCCCCCCCAACACTTCCAGCCGCGATTGCCAAGATGCTTCTTGCAACGCCGGCGCCACCATGCCGACCATGCCCAAACCGAGTGCGGCGCGGAGCAGGCGACTGATCGGCGTGGCGTGGGGCAGGGTGGAGATCCTCTGTGACTCCAGCGTGCTCATGACGATCCTCCCCGGGCTTCCCAGCGGTCCACGTTATCTAGATGACCGGGGCAATAGTGCTCGCGCCGGGCACGACCGGTGATCAGCGACCAAAGATGGGAAATCGCCCGCATCTCGCATCCAGGGGTGCCGATCACGGTAGACAGAAGGAATGAAAAGCCTAGCCATCCCAGTGTCAGCAGTTGCCATCCGGCTACCGACCAGCCGAGCGCGGGCGACCAGAACGCTCCGGTCAGGGCCCAGCTCACGGCCACGCCGGCGGCGATCCACAGGCCGACGGCATAGCGTGGCCAGGCGCGCCAGCTCACACCCAGGCCGATATTCACCACGTAGGGTGTGACGACGAGCAACAGCACTGTAGTGGCCCACCAGGTCCATGCCGACGGTATCTGGTAGCCCGTGTGGTACTGCGTCGTCGTCGCAATCGACCACACGCCGTACGCGCAGACCACTCCCCAACCGAGTCGAACCAGCCGGCCGACTGGGCCAGGAGGCACCAGGCTTCCCTGGCTTTGGAATTGGGTGTCGAGCTTGGATTCGCTCACGCAGGCAGCCTTCCTCAGGGAGATGGGAATGATTCAAGGTATATATACTACGAGCATAGTAATTAGTCAACTACAGTCGTAGTAGTTTTGTTCACCGGCCAACGATAGACCCGCATGGGTCACGCTGCCTGAGCCCACGGTCCGCCCTACTCTCCCGCGAAGTCAGCGTCCGGCACGATTCTGCCGATCATCTCGCGCGCCGTGAGGCGCAGCTCCTCAGGAGTCGGTCGCCCGACGAAGTACCAGCCGTTGAACAACCGGTGGATGGTCAGGTCTGGGAGCAGTGCGAAGGTGAAGGGGACCGGTAGTGGACCGTGTCGGGAATCGGTTGTCTCGCGGATGCCGAGCTCGTCGGTAAGCCGCCGTTCCGCGTCGCTCAGGAACGGGAAGTGTGCTCCGAGCTCAGCTTTGAGGGCGGCTTGCACCTCGGGGGGGTCGACCGAGACGACTGCCAACCGGCAATAAGCTACTGCGGCGGCGCTTTGGAACTGGACCAGCTCCGACAGCTGACGCTGGCACTTCGGTCACCAAGGGCCACGGTAGAAGGCGAGAAACAGCGGCCGACGCTCAGCGACCTCGGCGATCGACATCACGTTGCCGCGGTCATCCGTGAGGCTGAGGTCGGGGAACCTCTGGCCGACTTCGTATTTGAGTGCCATTCGACGACTCCCGCTGGCGGTCCAGGCTTTGCTACGTTGACATTCCTCGTGCCGCGACGCGCCAGATGGCGTCGACGCGATCGCCACGAATGGCGTACATCTGATCGTAGAGATTCACCACCGGGTCACAGTGCGACACGATCAGCTCCAGCTTGTCGCCGACGCTGTAGGTACGTGAGGGGTCGTCGTAGCGGAGCACGCCGAACTCGTCGGATCCGGAACGATACTCCATTCCGGACTCGCCCTTCACGATGGGCCATGGCTGATTGATGGTGCACGCCTTGGCCCCCGCGTCGGTGGTGACCTGGCCTTCGTACTGGTCGTTGAGCACCGTCGCGAGAATGGTCAGCGAGGGCTGGAAGTCTGAGTACACGTGTGGGTCATGAGCCCCGCCGATCGCCAGGTACTGCGCGTCCATGAAGATGTAGCTGCCCACCTGCACGTCGGTCAGGCCGGAGGTCTCGTGGTCGATGTTGTAGGTACCGGTGCCGCCACCGCTGAAGATCTCGGTGCTCAAACCGGAGCGCTGCAACATCATGAATGTATCGGCGGCCGCCGCGAGACGCTCGAGGGTCTGCTCCCGGCGCACCTCGAAGCCAACCTTGTGTTGTGAGCCGCCGTCATAGCACAGCATGCCGCGCAGCCGGAGCCCGGGCAGGGTATCGACCAGCTGCGCCAGCTCGAGAGCGGGCTGCCCTGCGCTAATACCTGTGCGATGCGTACTCGGGTCAACGTCGACCACCACATCGGCGGTGATGCTGGCCGCCCGCGCTGCCTCCGAAAGGTCGCGGGCATTCTCGGGCGTGTCCGTGGCCTGGACGAACTCCGAGCACAGCTTCCTCAGGCTCATCGCCCGGGCGATCTTGAACGGCGTTACATTGGTCGTCGTCATCAAGATCTGCTCGATCCCGTGCTCGAACATGACCTCGGCCTCACTCACCTTGGCGGTGCAGATGCCAACCGACCCGCCCTCCAGCTGCAGCCGGGCGATCGCCGGGCACTTGTGCGTCTTGGCATGAGGACGGCTGGCGATACCGTTGCGCGAGACCGTCTGCTGACACGTGGCCAGGTTGGCTTCGAGCGCATCGAGATCGACGCATAGTGCCGGCGTATCGAGCTCCCATTTGGATACGTCGGCTTGTATCGCACCCTCTGAGGCCATCGAGCGCATCTCGGCTGAACTACGCCCCTTCACTGACGTTGGAACCCATACGCCTGCTGCCCCGGCGGTCTGCAAGAAGCGGCGGCGGGATAGCGGCATGTTGCTCACAGGTGATCTCCGAACTCGGGGCGGTAGCGGGCCACTCCTCGAAGTTGCTTGATGCGGCCAGCGTCCAGGGGCAGGATCATGAAGACGTCGTCAGGGATACCCTCCCATTGACTGCGCACCCCGTACTCGGACGCGCGAACGAATCCGAAGCGCGGATAGTAACGCGGGTGACCCAACACGACGACATAAGGCCAGCCTGCGGCCCGCACTTCCGCAAGCGCGTGCTCAACAAGCTGAGCCCCGATCCCTCGATTCTGATGGGCCGGCAGAACGGACATGGGACCGAGGCCGAGGCCCTCAGTAGCCCCGCGCCGGTGTTGGATCGACACCGGAGAGAACAGGACATGCCCGACCACTTCTCCGGCGGTGAGTGCCACGAACGAAAGCACGTTTGGCGCCCCATCGCGAAGCGCTTCGACGATGTCTGCCTCGGCGGTCTGGCCGAAGGCGAGTCGGTTGACAGTCTGAATCGCGAAGATGTCGTTCTCTCGTTCGAGGCGGATCTCGACCATGGTCCCTCACGCTGCGACGTTCCTGACTTTGCGGACTCTCATACCACTCGAACGGATCTTCGGTTGACTTTTGCGGTCGGGCGGCCTCGGATCATGTGCAAGGTAGCCACTCGGCTACCACGATGTTTTTTAGCTGCCGAACCAACCGGTGGCGATCAAGCCCAGCCGCGGGTCGTGATCGCGGTAAGCTGACGGTCGCCGATCGAGCACTGTGAGCCTATTGTCCACCAAATCGCGGCTGCGCTCAGAGTCCGGGGCCGGAGAAACGATGGCGACTACTGAAAAGCAGTCACGGTCAACGGCCCGCTACCTTGAAGACACGTCGCGCTCCAAGGAGCTCTACGAGCGCGCCCTACACGTCATGCCCGGTGGCAACAGCCGCCACACGCTGGTGATGGATCCGTATCCGGCGTACGCGGCCAGCGGCCAGGGCTGCCGCGTGACCGACGTGGAGGGCGACGAGCGCATCGACTTCATCAACAACTACACGGCGTTGATTCGGGGCCACGCCGACCCGGTCGTCACCGAAGCAGTGCGCCAGGTGGTCGGTCGGGGGACGGCGTTCTCGATGCCTACGGAGGCCGACATTCGACTGGCCGAGCTGCTCGTCGAACGCGTACCGGGCATGGAGCAGATTCGCTTCGCGAACTCGGGCAGCGAAGGTGTGCTGTTGACGATCCGCGCTGCGCGGGCGGCCACCGGGCGTTCCAAGGTCGCCAAGTTCGAGGGCTGTTATCACGGCGTCTACGACTATGCTCAGGCAAGCGATAGCTCGCGACCGCACAACTGGGGCGATCCGCAGCGTCCCAGCACGACGCTGGAGCCGAGCATGGCGCGCAGCCTGCTCGACGAGGTCGTCACGCTCCCATGGAATGATATCGAGGTGTGTCGGGCGCTCATCGGCGACAACGCCGACAACCTGGCGGCGGTCGTTTTCGATCCGCTTCCGGCGGCACTCGGATTCGTCGCGCCGGACCAGAGTTTCGTCGAGTTTCTCCGTGAGATCACCGAGAAGCACGGCATCCTGCTGATCTGCGACGAGGTGCTGTCGTTCCGGGTTAGCTACCAGGGCGCCTGCGTCGCCCACGGCATCGAGCCCGACCTCGTCTCCCTCGGCAAGATCATCGGCGGCGGCTTCCCAGTCGGTGCCATCATGGGAAAGAAGTCGGTGATGGACGTGTTCGATCACCGCTCGGGTGAGAAGGTCCATCACGGCGGTACCTACAACGGCAACCCGGTCACCATGGTGGCGGGCTACGAGACCATGCGGCAGATGACGCGCGAGGCCTACGAGCGGCTGGAGTCTCTCGGGGATCGACTTCGAGCGGCGGTTGCCGAGACAGTCGGTCGGCGCGGAATCGCACACCAGGTCACCGGGCGCGGGTCGCTGTTCGGGCTGCTGTTCAGCGAGGCTCCGATTCGCGATTTTCGTGGCTTCGTCGCGGCCACTGCCGTCGAGCCGCGGCAGGCGAAAGTGGTGGTGGAGATGCTGAGCCACGGCATCCTGCTGGGGCAACGCGGGGTGATCGGATGCCTGTCGACGCCGATGGGCACCGACGAGATCGACGCCTTCGTCGCGGCGCTGGACGAGTCGCTACGTGTTGTTACAGGACACTAGTGACCTGTAAGAGATGATCGTTGCATATCGTGGTGGCGAAATGGGTCCGGATGCCAGGCGCGACGACGAGACGATGTTTGCGCATCTTGGAGGAGGAGCAACGCCGCAGACGGGCCGATTTCGCCGCCATCCTGCGGACAGATGGGCAGTTGCGGGCGATATCGGCGTTGCGCCTCGTCGACGATGCCCACTGCATCGCCTTCCTCGCCGCGCCTTGATCTCACCCGCAAATCCCATCTGCGATATGCAACGATCATCTGTTACAGGCCACTAGGACGGTACCGGGACGGGGCCGATGAGCCGACGCAGCGCATCTCGTACTGCCACCCACGCCGCGGAGAAGGGTACCGATGGCTCGAAGTGGCCAGCGGCATCGATTTTCTCGAGTCGCGCATCATCGCCAGCCGCGATCGCGTCGTCGACGAACGCGCGTACGCCGCTCGTGGTGACGATAGTGTCCTGTGCGCCGCTTACCAACACAATCGGCACTCCGATAGGTAGCCGCGCGCTTGGCGAGGCGTCGGCGTATCGATCAGGGTGCGCCTCCGGAGGGCCGCCCATCAACGGATCGACGGCTCCATGACAGCTCTGGGTTGGACCCACGCGGTAGGCGGAAAGGTCAGCGATCGGCGCTAGCCCGATCACGCCGCGGATCGGCAGTGGAGACGGGCGATAGAGATCGCTGCCAGGGGCCAGACGGTCGCGGGTTGCGCTCCACAACGCGAGGTGTCCACCGGCAGAGTGACCCGCAACGACGACCCTTTGTAGGTCGAGTGGATGAGTGCTACGGAGCTCGCGCAGATGGTCGATGGCGTCGGCGACGTCGAGGAAGGTCATCGGCCAACCGCCGGCTCCGGCAACGCGACGATACTCGATTGTCCACGTGGCGATACCCAGCTCGGTCACCGCTGCTGCCAGGTGGCGGAAATACACATTGTCGAACTCTTGCAACCAGCAGCCACCGTGGATCAACACCACGACCGGGTGCGGTCCGGAGCCCGGCGGCAGGCGCAGCTCGCCAAACTGGTCGGGCAGGGAGCCGTAGGCGATCCGGGCACCGGGCGCCGGCGCGGGCAGCGCCTGAACTTCCGACCATGTCATGGGCGAGCTCGGTTGCTCTGCTCCCGGGTGCGTATCCTCGAGCGCCGGCGATGCACCGACAGCAGAGCGATCGGCCATCGAGGCGCAGCCGCCAAGGAGCGGAATCCACACGGCTGCTGCGAGGGCGATCGACTTCCTCGTATCCATGCTGTTGACTCTATATCGGGGCGCCAATTATCGGGAATTGAAGGCATGCTATCGTCCAGGGCCGACGCGCCGCGCATCGGCGGGGAGGATCCATGAGCGCAAGCATTTCGTCGAACCGGATGCTGTTCACTGCATCCTTTGTCGCCCTGGTTACGACCGCCTTCGCCTTCATGCTGCGCATCAATCTGATGGGAGTGTGGGAGAGCGCCTACTCCCTGGACAAGACTCAGGTTGGCACGATCTTCGGCGCTGGATTCTGGCCTTTCGGTGCCAGCATCATCCTCTTCAGTCTGATCATCGACAGGGTGGGATACGGCAAGGCGATGGCGTTCGCGTTCGTCTGCCACGTGCTCTTCGCAGTGCTGACGATAACCGCCACCGGTTACCGCATGCTCTATTGGGCGAGCGTCATCGGTGCGCTCGGCAACGGCGCGGTCGAGGCGGTGATCAACCCGCTGATCACCACCGTGTACGCGAAGGACAAGACCAAGTGGCTCAACATCCTCCACGCCGGCTGGCCGGGAGGGCTCGTCATCACGGGCGTTCTCGTCCTCAGCGTGGGCGACGCGGTGCCCTGGCAGTACCAGATCGCGATGATCCTCATTCCTACCTTCATCTATGGCGCAATGATGCTGCGAATGGAGTTTCCGGTGAGCGAACGGGTGGCCGCGGGCGTCTCGTATCGCGCCATGCTCGCCGAGGTTGGCTGGGGAGGCGCATTCGTCGCGTTTCTCCTCATCGTGATGGAGTTGACCACCAACGTTCTCGGCATCGAAGCCCTGATGAACATCTGGGTTCAGGTGGTGATCGCCGCTGCGCTGGCCGCAGTGTATGGCTTCTACGCCCGGTCGTTCGGCCGGCCCCTGTTCGTCTTCATGCTGGTGCTGATGTTGTTCCTCGCCACCACCGAGCTCGGAACCGACAGCTGGGTCAAGGATTTGCTCGGGCCGGCGATTGGCACGACGCTCGGCATCGATTCAGGCTGGGTCCTCGTCTACACGGCGCTGATCATGATGGTCCTTCGCTTCCACGTGTGGCCCGCTGGTGAAACGCCTACAGCCGCTGGGAGTTCTCGCGGTCAGCGCCGCGCTGGTGGCGGCGGGCATCTATTGGCTGTCGGCGCTCGGAGGTGACCCGAGCACCACGGCCATGGTGATCATCATTGCCGCTACGGTTTATGGCGTCGGGCAGACGTTCTTTTGGCCGACCACGCTGGGCTTCGTCTCCGAGCAGTTTCCCCGGGGCGGCGCCATGACCCTCAACGTCATCGCCGGCGTGGGCATGCTCGGCGTCGGCGTCCTCGGCAACGTCTGGCTGGGCAATTTGCAAGACAAGTCCGTCGTCAGCGCTCTCGAGGAGCGGAGTCCGGAGCTGGTGGCGCGCTACGTCGAGGAAAGGCCTCCGAGCATCTTCGGCCGAGTATCGTGCCCTTACTGAGGAGGCCGTCGAGGTGAGGGTAGCCAACGTAGTGCCAGACGCCGAAGCGCTCACCACAGCCACCAATGAGGGCAAGATGGCGGCGTTGCGCAAGGTCGTGGTCCTACCCCTCATCATGCTGCTGGCATACCTGGCACTGCTGTTCTGGTTCAAGTCGAGGGGTGGCTATCGACCGGTTGAGTTCGGTTCCGGTTAGCAGGCCGTGCTGGAAGTGTGGCGCCACACTTCCACCACGGCCTGCTAGAGCATCACCCTGATGCGGGAGCCTCGCGAGGCGTTGGTGATCGGGCTGGACGTCGGCACCGGTGGGGCGCGGGTGGTGATCGTCAACGCCGCCGGCGCTATCCGAGCGACGGTTCACGCTGACCTCGAGGCTGGTGGAAAAGTACCGGGCCCCGAGCAGCCGGGCTGGCACGAGCAGAATCCCGAAACCTGGTGGAAAGCTGCCAGATGGGCGATCCGCGACGCCGTGCGGCAGGTCGGTGGATCCCCGAGTGTCGTGGACATGCTGCAAGCCATCTGCGTCGATGGCACGTCGGGAACGGTCGTCGGCACAAGCCGCGATGGCAGAGCCACGACGCCTGCACTGATGTACAACGATGCGCGCGCCGAGGTGGAAGCCCACCAACTCGACGCGCTGGCTCATGAGCATGGTGAAACGACCGGTCCGCGCATCAGCGCGTCCTTCGGCATCGCCAAGATGCTGTGGATCCAACGGCACCTGCCGGAAGCGTTCGCTGCGACACACATGTTCGCGCACCAGGCCGACTTCATTACTGGCCGGCTTACCGGTCGGGTGGGCACGACCGACTACAGCAACGCGATGAAGTCGGGCTTCGATCTCACCGCTGGGTCGTGGGCCGGCTGGATCGACGAGCACCCCGACCTGCGCTCCAGGTTGCCCCGCGTCGTCGCGCCGGGTGAGGGCGCTTGGCAACGTATCTGACGCCGTCGCCGATGAGCTCGGCCTGCCTCGCAGCCTCGCCGTAATTGCCGGGGCCACCGATGGCACGGCCGCCTTCCTGGCGTCCGGGGCGCGTCGCGTCGGAGAGAACAACACCACCCTGGGAACAACACTGGTGTTCAAGCGCGTGGCCGACCGTTGCGTGCAGGATCCGGATGGTCTGCTGTACTGCCACAAGTTGCCCGGCGGATGCTGGCTTCCGGGCGCCGCCAGCAACGTTGGAGGAGACTGGATTCAAAAGGACTTCGCCGGCGCCGACCTCCGGCAACTCGACGGCGCAGCAAGTGAGCTGCTGCCGACGCAGCAGCTTGCCTACCCGCTCCGCATGCAGGGCGATCGCTTCCCCTTCAAGTCCGCCGATGCGGTGGGCTTCTGCGAGCCGGACGCCACCGAGTCGACGGTGCGCTATGCGGCCAACCTCCAGGGCACAGCGTTTGTGGAGCGGCTGGGCTACGAAGTGCTGGATCGCGCCACAGCTGCCGGTGATCAGGGCACCGCTGGGGCAGTCTATGCCACGGGCGGTGGCAGCCGAAGCGATGTCTGGATGCAGCTTCGAGCGGACGTATGCGGTCGTGCCTATCATCGACCGGGCTGTCACGAATCGGCGTTCGGAAGCGCCATCCTGGCTGCGGCGGGCACGGTTCACGGGAACCTGCGGGATGCGAGCCAGGCTATGGTAAAGATCGCCAGGACGTTTCGCCCGGATCGGGCCCGCCATGAAATGTACGAAGAGCTCTACCAGCGATTCCTGCGGCTTCTCGAGCAGCGCGGCTTCCTGACCAGGTAGCTTCCATGACCCAGATCGTCACAGAGATGATTGATCGGCCCGCCAGCTGGTGAGCTCCGGCCTCGTGACGGGAGCAGGTGGTAACGTCAGCGCTCGCGAGGCTGACCACATGTGGATCTCTCCGAGCGGATTCTCGCTCGAAGACGCGCGGCAAGAGCACTACCCATGCATCTCGGTTGCATCAGGGAACATCGTCTCGGGCGATTTCCGGCCCTCTTCAGAAGTCCTGATGCACCTCTACGTCTATCGCGCGCGCCCCGACGTGAACGCTGTCTTCCACGCTCATCCGAAGATGACCATCGCGCTGTGTTCGGCAGGCCACGACCTACGCCCCATGTTCGCTGATTACTATGTCTACCTGGGGGCTAATGTCCCGCATGTGCCCTACGTCACGGTCACCACGCCAGAGTTGGCGCGCCTCGTCGAGCGCCAGTTCAAGGCTTCCGATTGCCAGGGCATGGTGGCTCCGTAACCACGGCACGATCACGGTCGGGGCGTCGGTCAAGGAGGCTGCCTTCCGCACGTATGCGATGGAGGAGCAGGCGTTCATCCAGTGGCACGCACTGCAGGTCGGCGATCCCACCTATCTGACAGAAGAGGATTGCGCGAAGCTCGACGCCCTCGGGAGTGAGGAGTACCGGAGACGGGCTGCTCGCGGAGATGAAGTCGACCGCCTCGAACGCATCATGAGCCGACGAAGCGACCTGAATTGACGAGCCGCGCACTGCTCTTCGACCTCGACAACACCCTCTACCACTACACCCCCTGCGACGAAGCGGCGTTGGTTGCGACGCGGGCGGTGCTCGCGCAGAACATCAACCTCTCAGACGCCGAGTTCGGTCGGCTCAAC
>CBDBHB010000002.1:0-27729 GCA_965205505.1 Acidobacteriota bacterium | reverse complement strand
TAGCGGTGCGGACCTCGACGCCGCCGGAGCTCGACGGCCTCCTCGACGATGCGGTCTGGGCCGATGCGGTGCCGCTCACGATGTTTCTGCAATCACAGCCCGACGAAGGGGCCGAGGCGACCGAGCGCACCGAGGTACGCCTTCTGTACGACACCGAGGCCATCTACATCAGCGCTCGCATGTGGGATTCGAATCCGGACGCAGCGGTAGCAACGGTGCTGCGGCGCGACGAGTCCCACAACAACAACGATGCGTTCGCGGTGACGCTCGACACGTACCACGATCATCGCAACGGTTACTTCTTCGAGACCAACGCCCTGGGCGCTCGATTCGACGCCCAGATCATCGGCGAGGGAGGAACGTCGCGGCAGGGCTTCGGCGCTACTTTCAACGCCGACTGGGACGCGGTTTGGCGTTCGGCTGGTCACGTCCATGCCGATGGCTGGTCGGTCGAGATCGCTATCCCCTTCTGGGTGTTGCGCTTTGACCGAACCAGCATGGATGCCTGGGGCATCAACTTCCGACGCACGCTGAAGCGAAATGCGGAGCAGGACTTCTGGGCGCCCATCCCACGACAGTTCAACGCCACGCGCTTGTCGCTGTCCGGCATGCTGGTCGGGATGCAGTCGGTAGCGCGGCCGAGGAACCTACAGATCAAGCCCTTCGCGCTGGGTGATATCGGACAGATTCCAGTGGGTCCGGAGGCCTCCCCGTATTCAAGTCACGCCACGCGGTCGTCGGCTGATCTCGGCGGCGACATCAAGTGGATCATGACGCCCAACCTGACCTTCGATGGCACCATCAACACCGACTTCGCGCAGGTCGAAGCCGACGATGTGCAGGTCAACCTGACCCGCTTCCCGCTGTTCTTCCCCGAGAAGCGTGAGTTCTTTCTCGAGAACGCCGGCCTGTTTCAGTTCGGAAGCAGTAGCGGTCGAATGGGTCCCCGAGTCATCGGCTTCCATTCGCGCCAGATAGGCATCTTCGATGGGGGCGAAGTACCGATCCTCGCCGGCGTGCGGCTGACCGGAAAAGCGGGCGGGTGGAACATCGGCGCGCTGAATATGCAGACCGACTCGGTCGGCAGCCTCGGCTTGGGCTCGCAAAACCACGGTGTGCTGCGCGTCCGCCGCGAGCTTGGTAGCCGCTCGAATATCGGCATGCTATTCACCAACCGACAGGAGAGCGGTTCGGAATACAACCGATCGCTGGGTTTCGATGGACGCTGGGCCCATGGCGGCGCCACCCTCGACGGATGGTGGATGAAGACGGACAACCCGGGGACCGAAGAGGGTTCCGATTCGGCCGGCGCCGTCAAGTTCGCGTGGGCCAACTCGACATTCTCAGCGACCGGGTCGGCGATGGACGTGGGCGAGGCGTTCAACCCCGGGTTGGGGTTCGTCAACCGGGTCGGGCTACGCGCCTACGACAGCAACATGATGTGGACACCGTTCTTTCCGGAGTCCCGGTGGGTTCGCAACCTGGCGCCTCACGTTTCGCTGTCGTACGTCACCGACCGCAACAATCGGTTGTTGACGCGCCGTGAGCACTACGACTTCGATCTGTTTCTGCGGCGCGGCGACAAGCTCAGCATCGAGCGTAATCGGATCTACGAACAACTCGACCTGCCGTTCGAGATCGTGCCGGGTGTGATCATCCCGCCGGGCGAATACCACTTCGACGCCTTCAAGCTGGAGGCGCAGTCGGATCAGAGCCGTCCTGTCTGGGGCCTCGTGCACCTCGATATCGGCGATTTCTGGGACGGCAAGCAAAAGGTCTGGAGATTCCAGGCTGGATGGCGCGCGGGCGCCAGGTTCGCTGCGTCTCTGCAGCTCGACCGCAACGACATTGAATTGCCCGCCGGTGACTTCGTCGCCGATATCTGGCGCGCCCGAATCGCCTATGACTTCAACACGCGGCTCTTTCTCTCCGGGCTGTTGCAGTACGACAACATCACCGATCAGTTCCTCAGCAACGTACGGCTGAACTTCATCCACACGCCGGGTGCCGACCTGTTCCTCGTGTACAACGAGCGCCGACTCACCGAGGACCCGACGCTGATCGACCGCTCGATCATCCTCAAGTTCACCCAGCTCTTCCGGCTGTAGCGGCTGCTAGGCATCCGGTCGGGTGACGACCGGCTGGTGTAACCAGAGCCCGACGTCTTGCTCGGCGGCGTGTCCTTGCAGGCCGTAGAACGACGGCGGTGGCAGCGACATCATCGACAGGCGCACCCGCGTCGGTGCATCGATGTGGATCGGGATCTCGAGGCCGTTCGTGGGCACCTCCACCACGCTGTGTTCCCGTCGACCGGCGGCGTCGACATAGATGTGCAGCGTTCCCTCCTCTGGCAAGGGGCGGCCGTATGCTTGGATCTGGCGGATTCGCACGACCGCGCCCGGCATCAGGTGGAGATCGAAGTTGACACCCGACAGGTACGGGAGGATCAGCCCGTGCCCACCGTTCGGTCGCTCCAGCCGTGGTAGCGCGGTCACGGTGGCATCGAAGAACCGCACATGATCGAAGGCGAACTGCAACGATGTGCCACGCGACGGGGCGTCGTCGGGTGGACGATCGAAGCCGAAGGTCAGATGGTTGACACCGACGCGCAGAAACCGCGAGGGCAGCGGCACAATGTAGTCTTGCCAGCCGGCGACCACATCGACCGGCGTCGGCAAAGTCACGCCGTTGAGTCGTAAGTGGATCGTCGATACCACCGGGTTCCCATCCGGCGCGTTGGGACGGCCGCGGAACCGGACGCGCTGTAATTGGGATTCGATCTGATAGAAACGCAGCGACGCCTGCGTACCGCGAGCCCAGACGAAGGTCTCGTCCTCGCGCTGCGCCCAGCGCTCATCGCGAGGTGACCAGCCGTCGGTCAAATGGCGGCGCGCCGCCTGGTCGCCGACGTCGATGGCCCCGGTCTCGACGAAGATCTCCGACTGCTCGAAGAGCCTGGTGAGTTCGACGGTCGGCTCCGCCCCGCATCCAGCCAGCAACAATGAGCCGCAGGCGATCACAGCGGGCCTGCGGCATCTGGAACCTAGCAGCATGCGATATCGTAGCCACGCCGCGGGCCTGGGTGCAATTCGCACCCGCCGGTGTCGGCGCGACTCTCGCACGTCTGCCGCAAAGTAAGAGCGCCCCGGGGAGGATCCCGGGGCGCTGACAAAGCTCAGTGACCGAAACGGAACGATCGAGCCGCTGGCTACCACATGCGGATGCGGACTTCCTCGTCGTCGTCGATCACGTGCACCAGCTCACCGCTCGGCGCTGCTTTGAGGGCACCTATCAGCCGGCTGGTGCGAATCGTCTGGGTATCCGGGTCGTACGCGTCAACCATCGCGGCGAGCGCAGCAAGGGGTACGGAAACCCGCACCGTCTCGTCGCCGCGCTCGTCGACCTCGACCCGCAGCACGTCGCCGCGCTTGAAGATCTTGACGTGATCACCGTGATCCTGCACCTCTACGAGTAACGCGTCGGGCACCGCTCGCAGCTCCTCGACGATACGATCGAAGTACGGCAGGTACTCGGCGATCTCGGGCACGCGAACGTACTTGACCTCGTCCGGCGCGAACGCCAGCACGACCTGCACCAGCGCCAGCGGTACCGGTACGACGATCCGAATGTCGTCGGCGTCGACGTCGACCAGCATGATCGACGAGTTCATCACCATGCCACCCACCATCAGGATGGGCAACATCGTCAAGGCGGCAAGCTTGATGAGCATTGTCTAACCCTGCGGGTTCGTGTCGATCCAGATGTTGACGTCGGTGTCGCCGTCCTGCACCTGGAGGATCTGGCCGTCGTTGGCGCTGGCCATTTCGCGCAGCGCACCGGCCAGGTTGAGCTCATCGCCCTCGCCCTGGAGCAGCACGTCGACAACCGAGAACGGTATCTGCAAGCGCACTTTCTCGTCGCCGTCGTCGTCGTCGACCTCGATGTGGACGGTGTCGTCCTGGCGATAAATGCGGACGTGCTCATCGTCATCGTGCACGGCGACGTACTCGGCATCGCCAGCCAGGCGAAGCTCTTCCCACATGCGCCGCAGGTCGGCGAGCTCCAGGTCGTGATGGCGGCCGATATCGATGCCGTGGTCGTCGTCGAAGATATGATCCTGGGCGACGTCCATCGCTATCTCCACTAGCGACATCGGCAGGTTGACGTTGACCTTGGCGCCGTCGGCCTCGTCGACGCGAATGTGGATCCAGGAGCTCTCCTGGGCCTGTACGACTGCGGCTGAACCGGTCAGCACTATGGCTGCGGCCGCCAGCGCGATCAATCTACGGTTCATCACCGTCTCCTCTTGGCTTGATAGAAACTCGATGGTCGCTTGTTGCGGCGCTTACGCGGGCACCGACCGCCGGGTCTGCTAGGTACACCTAATGACGGGGCTGCCACGGTTTGGTTTCACGTTGCCGACCGGGATTGAAGCTGAACCGCCCAGATGGGCCCAACCGATCCGAAGAGCTCGGCGCGCGCCAAGGCGGGCGGAGCTTGCTGGAGGACGGCGAATCGCCAACCAGCCTCGTGGCTGTCAGGAGAGACGGTTCCAAACGAACAACGCCCCGGGACGCTGAGGCGTCCCGGGGCGTTGTCTCGAGAGATCAGGTCGCGGTCAGGCGACTTGGGCGATGTCGAGCTCGCTGTCCTCCTGCTCGAGGCGCTCGCGGATGAGCGTCGGCTTCACGCCGACATAGTCGCAGACTTCCTCGAACCAGCCGCTGTCGAAGAAATCGCCTGGATCGCCATCCTCGGTCATCTGGCGCAGCTTCTTGCGATCGTAGCGCGAGGTCTGTGCTTGTTCCCTCATGCGTTGAAGGAATCGGTAGTCGTGCACGGCCAGCTCGATCATCGAGAGGTACAGCTGCCGGCAGGAATCAACATCGTATTCCTCGATTTCCCCAGACTCGCGACCTCGAAACTCTTCCCCACTCTGGCCCTTGAGAAACTCGGCTGTGGTCGTAGACATCGGTTTTGCTCACTTTTCCAAAGATTGTACAAATGTGATTTCTTAGTTATACAAAGCATCTGCAGAAGAAAACAACCCCCGTTGCGCAATTTTTGCGCAAGAATTACGCTAGTGGGCGATGAACTACTCGATCAAGGGCGCGGCGATGGCGACCGGCGTCAACGAGAGCCGTCTTCGAACCTGGGAACGACGCTACGGGGTCCCTCGCCCAGAGCGGTCCGCGAAGGGTCAGCGGCAGTTCGACGACGACGACCTGATGGTCATCCGGCGCATGTCGGTGCTGATCAATTCCGGCGTCCGCGCCTCCGACGCCGCAGAAGTCGTTCTTACGGAAGGGTCGGGGGCGGAGGCTCCGGAGCCCGTTACCCCCAAGCGCGCCCACCCGCTCGTGGATCTGCTCGTGCAAAAAGGGCTCGATCTCGATGGCGGCTGGGTGGCGCGGATCGTACACGACTCGGTGTTCTCCACTGGCTGGGCGCCGACCATGGAGCGGGTGGTCTTCCCGGCGCTGAGCCGCCTGACGCGTTACTGGGGCGAGGCCCGAACGACGCTGGCGCACGTGCGCTTCACGCACGAGTTGATTCGCTCGGAGATCGCCGCTGAGCTCGTCAGGCTCGGTCAACCGGAGGAGGCGGGTCCAGTCGTCATGCTGACGTGCGTGGAAGACGAGGAGTACGACGTCGCTGCCATGTCGCTCGCGCTGCTGTTGCGCCTCGTTGATCTTCCAGTCATGTACCTGGGCCGCTCCGTTCCATGCCACGACCTCATTCAGGCGGCAATGCAGGTGAAGCCGCAAGCCGTCTGCATCATCGGTACGCGCCGCGCCAGTCCCGGCACTCTCAACCGTTGCGCGCGCGCGCTGGTGGGCAGCCGACTGCAGTCGCAACTATTTGTCGGTGGATCCGTGTTGACGCGCCGCGACGCACCCGAGATTCCCGGCATGCACTTGCCGCAGTCGTTGATCGCGGCGGCAGAACGGATCGAGCAGTCGCTGAAGCGCGTCTGACACTAGCAGGCCGTGGTGAAAGTGTGGTGGGCCTGGCGACAGGGTCTTGCGAGGCGCAGGCAAGGAGAGAGGAGGAGGCGATGGATACCCCATCGTTGACGAGGAACGACGCAGCATACGCGCGCAACCCCCTGTCGCCCGAAGGGTTACGGCGATTTGGGGCCATTTGCGGCGTTGGCCTTCCTGGACGATGGCTAGGGCATCGCCTGTGTCAGACCGCCTTGCATCTGGCCCCAACTCGCCGTAACCAGACCCACCACACTTTCACCACGGCCTGCTAGCCGCCCTTCAGGGCACTCGCTGGCGCGATGCGGATCGCCCGTCGGGCCGGGAGTAGCATCGCAAACATTCCTACCGCTACGACGACGATTGGCACAACTATGAAGCCGATCGGATCGCGTGGGGCGACGTCGTACAGGAGCGACGACATGATCTGTGCCGACGCGAGCGCGGCGGCGAGGCCGACCGCGGCCAACGCGATCGCCAGGCCGGCGAACGCCACCAGCAGCAGGAGGTTGAAGAGTGCTCGGCCATTGGCATCGCTGAGCGCTGCGCTCATGGTCTGGATGTACATCAACGGTAGGTTCGGATCGAGCTCGGCGACGGCCCGGCGGATGGCCGGCAATACATCGACTCCGGGATCGCTGGCGACCATCACCGTCATGTAGTCGGCTGCCATCTGTGCCTGCGGCATATAGACGGCGGGCCGTCGGGGAAGCTCAACGCACGCAAACTTGGGCGGCTGGCTCCACCGCGTGGCCGTGAATCTTGCGGACTCTTCAGGATGCGCAAGGCGGTGCAGGTGCGCCGGGCCATTTGGTCGGTGAAGTCAGAACTGCCACTGGCAGGCGCTGGCGTCATGATCGGCCTGCTCGGTGCCCTCGGCCTGGCGCGCCTGATGGCGGCGTTGCTCTATGGGGTGAGTCCCATCGACGGAGTCACCTACGCGCTCGCGGGCATCGTTGTGGGAGTGCTCGCCCTGACGGCGAGCTATTGGCCGGCGCGGCGGGCGGCGGGCGTCGCGCCGATCGTGGCGATGCGCTCGGAATGAGGCGCTGCTGCGCCATGGGTCTCGCCGGCACTCGATCCGGCCACCAGCGAGTCTCGGGTAGTGGTGACCCGTCAGTCAGCCCGTAGCGCGACCACCGGATCGACGCGCAGGGCCCTGCGTCCTGGCACGATGCAGGCGACGATGGCAATCGCACCGAGACCGAGTGCGACTGCCGCATAGCTGACCGGATCGCGCACACCCACCCCGAAGACAAAGCCGGAGAATGCCCCTGCGCCGCGGAGTGCCAGCGCGGTGCCGAAGCTCAGGCCGAGCGCAACGGGCAGCATGCCGCGCCCGATCACGGAGCGCATCACGTCGCGTGGCCGGGCGCCGAGTGACACTCGGACGCCGATCTCCCGTGTTCGGTTGGCCATCGAGTAAGAGGCTACACTGTACACGCCGAAGGCTGCCAGCAAGGCGGCGATCAACGCGAAGGCGCCGAGCAGACCCAGCAGCAGGCGTTCACGGCCGAGCGAGTCGCGAACGATCGCCTCCATCGTGGTGACGGTGTGAAACGGCAGCGCGGCATCCAGCTCGCGTACCGAAGCGGCAACCACATCCACGACGTCGGCCGTCGGCAGGGTACTGCGCATCAGCAGGAACGCGTTCGAGCTGCCCCACTGAATCAGGGAACCGTAAATGCTCGGTTCTTCTTGCACCGTCAGCTTCGCACGGTGCACGTTCTCCACGACGCCGACCACTGTGTACCAGTAGCTACAATCTTCGGCGTCGCGATCGAAGCACAGGCGTTCGCCCACGGGGCTGCGATCCGGGAAGTACGTGTCAGCCAGCGCCCTGTTCACGATGGCCACCGGCTCGGTGTCGAGCTCGGCCCGTTCGAAGTCGCGGCCGTCGAGGATCGCCACACCCATCGTGCGGAAGAGATCTCGGGAGATCTCGTCGTGGCGCACTCCGACGCCGTACTCGTCGGGCGCCCAGCCTTCGGCGCGAAAGCTGCTGCTCCAGCGCTGGTTCACGAACGGCAACCGGGTGCTCATCGCGACGGCGTCGATCCGGGGCTTGTCGCGCAGATCGCTCAGCAGCGTCTGGAAGAACACGGCGCGATCTGTTGGCTCGCCGTAGCGAGCGCGCGGTAGCGAGATGCCCACAACCGTGGTGTCGGCGGCATCGAAGCCGGGATCCACCTGGCCGATCGCGTCGAGCGTGCGGATCATCAGCGTAGCCCCGATCGCCACGGGTAGTACCAGGGCTACCTCGGCCGCGACCAGCAACGCCGTTGCCCGGCCCCCGCGCCGGCCCACCGTGCCGCGGGAGCCGGTGAGCTCGAACCCCAGGTCATGGCGTGCCGCGCTGAGCGACGGCGCCAATCCCGACACCAGGCCGGTGGTAGCCACGACGGCCACGAGCGTGAACGCCAGCACCTGCCAGTCCGGCCCCACCTCGGCGGCGCGCGGGAAATCCGCCGGCAGCAGGTTCACCAGCACCCGGACTCCGGCCGCCGCCAGCGCCAGCCCCACCACCCCACCTACGGCGGACAGTACCAGGCTCTCGATGAGACTCTGACGCACCAACCGCATGCGTTGGGCGCCCAGTGCCGCGCGCAACGCAATCTCCGCGCGTCGATCCGTGGCGCGCGCCAGTTGCATGTTTGCGACATTGGCGCAGGCGATGATCAGCACGAGGCCCACAGCGAGAAACAGCATGGTGAGCGGGGTACGCGTGTCGCCCACGACCCACTCGTGTAGTGGCACCAATCCGGTGCCCATCGCGATGTTCGTTTCCGGGTACTCGTCGGCCAGCTGAGCGGCAATGACGCCGAGCTCGGATGCGGCAGCCTCGACGCTCACGCCATCGGCGAGGCGGCCGACGGCCCACATACCGTGCGCCCGCCGGAAAGAGACCGCCGTCAGGTTGTCCGGATCCCAAGCCACGGGAGTCCACCCGTCAACCCTCGGGAAGGGAAAACGGAACTCCGCCGCCGCCACACCCACCACGATGTATGGCTCGTCGTCCAGAACCACGGAGCTGCCAATGATTTCCGGGTTCGAGCCCGAGCGCTCCGACCAGTACGAATAACTGAGCACGATCCTGCGCTCACCACCCATCCAGTCGTCGCCGGCATCGAAGCCGCTACCCAGAGTCAGCTCCGCACCCAACACGTCGAAGAAGTTCCCGGTAACCTCGTTGAGGTTGACCACCGTCGGCTCGCCGTCGCGCAGGCGGGTGCTTTCGACCAGCCAATCGTTGTGGGCGGCGATACCGTTGAACCTCGCAGTGCGCTCGCGCCAGTCCAGATAGTTGGCCGCGGCCACCTGGGCGTGCGTCCAGCCGCGCTCGGGGTTGGTCTCGAAGATCATCACCAGCCGGTCGGGTTCGGCGAAAGGCAAAGGGCGTAACAGCACCGCGTTGATCACCGAGAACATGGCGCTATTGGCGCCGATGCCCTCCGCCATAATCATTCTTATAAACTGTTTATCTACAAGTTGTTACATGAATAACTAGTCGAACATTCCCGTACTATTTCCACCATTATTTCGGGGAATACAACGGACTCCTTTGGACCTCTGGGGGCTCAGCGAGCCGACCCTCACGGGCATGCCCGGACTGTACCTTCACCCGTCAGGTGACCAGGGCACTGCGTCGTCCCATAGCGCCTCCAGGGCTTCGGTGTCGCCGGCAGCGCGGGCGCGTACCAGCGCCGCCAGGAGTGCCCCATCCATCCGGAACACCTCTGTGCGCCGGTACCAGGTCGGTGGCCCTCCAACAGTGGTAGCGGCAGACTGAAAAGGGACCCAGTCCAGCGCTTCTCAGGGGGTCCCTTTTCAACCCGCCACGGGGTCCCTTTTCAGTCTGCCGCTACCAAGAAGATCCAGAGTTGTCGCGTGCACTAGGTTGGGCCTGCGTACTTGCCGACCGCTATCCCGCACTTCACCAGGCAGCTCGAGGTCCGCACCACCCATGGGAAAGGGTTGCTCCGTTGCTCAACGATCGCGAGCAGGAGGAGGTTGAGGCTCGGATCAAGAAAGGCCTACCTCAGGGATGCGGGCTACAGGCACGCCGAGGCCACCCACTATGGCTTGAAGCTTCCACGCAGCTGGCTCTGGTGAAATA
This sequence comes from Acidobacteriota bacterium, assembly GCA_965205505.1. GTDB lineage: Bacteria > Acidobacteriota > UBA890 > UBA890 > WLXD01 > DASCOT01. The sequence goes on along the minus strand of CBDBHB010000002.1, from coordinate 17,628 downwards.
CCGAGATGAAGCCGGCAGGCAACTGCTGACGCTCGGAGTGGTCTCGAGCGAGGGAGAGGTTCCTCACCTCAGGTGGATAAAGCGCGCCGAGGGCTCTCCGAACCTGCCGAAAGGCACTCTCCTTCTAGAGTCGTTCACAGATGCTCAGTCGGCCGAGATTGTCAAACGCTATACAAGCATCGGGGATGTCTTCCAAGCGATCGCAGAGATCCTTAGCAGTGGTGGCTACGCGCTTGCCTCGCCCGAGGCGGTTTTCTGGCAAAGCAGAATCGGAGAGCTGCAACAAAGATGGGACGAGTATTACGAGCCGCAGGTCGGGATTAGCATCGATCGCGCTCGTGCCGTCAGGCGTGGCGCCGCACGCAGCTTTACCGAGTGCCTGGATCTGATGTTCCCACTCGTTGAGTTCCACGGTCGCAGTCTTCTACTTCCCAACCAGCAGGCTGTCCAAGGGGAGTTGGAAAGGCTGCTCGAAGCGATTCAGATCGACGGCGCGGTCATCCGCCGACAGGTTGCGGAGAAACGCGCCGAAGCAATACGCATCAAGTTTACTCCCCTGCTTCACCCGTCCGTGCCCGACCTGTCGCAGGTCGCCGCAGAGATTCTTATGCTGCGTACTAGACCTTCGAGCGTGGCAACACGAATGCTCGCTACCTGGCGCGGCATTGATGAGAGCACGATCCGGAAGAGCGCTTCGCGCTAGAGATCGCGAACTCCGGACGACGGGGTGGGTCTCCTTTCCGCATTTCCGAACTGCAAGGATGCAGCTCCATGCATCGTTGTCGAAAGCGCGGAGAAGGCATCCATGGCAACCACCGACGGGATACGGCTGTTAACTCCCAGACAAACTGCCGAAGCACTCGGCGTGGAGATATCTACGCTCGCTGCTTGGCGCTATCGCGGGACCGGGCCACCGTTCATTAATCTCTCTGCGACTGCCGTCCGCTATGCGCTGGCGGATGTGGAGGCGTTCGTTGCAGCTCAGCGACGGGCATCTACGGCCGATCCAGGGATCCTGGCTGCCGGCGGTCGCTTGTGAGTAAGTTGCCGTACGAAAGACGGCATGAGCACTACCTGCGAGAAGTCCTACTCGGACGGGCACCCGGTTATCGGGGGCGTCAGCACCGCGTCGTCGCTGGCGTCGCGCTCGATCCGTCTGCTGATCCTCGACTAAGTCGACGGCTACCCGCCGGAGCTGTTGGGAGAGGGCAACTCGATACAGATCGCGGCCGGAGCGCTGCGTTCGAGCTCGTACTCATGGTCATGGGCAGCGGCCGGAGAGATCGCGATTGTCCGGCCTGGCCGGTCCGTGCGCGGGGCCGGAGATTACTTGCTCGCTTGGCTCGCGAGGCGGCGCGAGCATGCGTCATGAGCAGCCCCATAGCATGTCCGTGAAAACCTCCACGCTCGCAGATGTCCTCTCCGAGTTCCGCAGCGCGATGCGGGAAGCGGGTGTCGCCCCGTCGGACGATATCTGCGCAGACGGCCAACTCCGGCGGTTTCACGTGGAGGGCGATAAGCCCCGAAGCCGAAACGGCTGGTACGTCTTGCACGCCGACGACCCACCGGCAGGGGCCTGCGGAAGCTGGCGCACCGGTGTCTCGCAGACGTGGTGTCTCCAGGCAGGAGGCGCCATGAGCGCGGCCGAGCACGAGCAGTTCCGTCGGAAAGCTGAGAGGAGCAAGCGCCTGCTGCGGAAGCAGGAAGAGCAACGACACACCGAGGCTCGAGAGCGAGCGGCGTACGTGTGGGGAAACGCGTCCCCGGCCGCATCAGAGCACCCCTACCTACAAGCAAAATCGATCCAGGCCCACGGCATCTGGCAGGATCGTGGCCAACTCTTGATCCCCGTATACGGCACCGACGGGATCCGACGTGGACTTCAGTACATCAGCGAAGACGGTGACAAGTTGTTCCAGACCGGAACAGAGGTGAAGCGAGGCTACTACCCGATCGGTGAACCTAGCGGCACGTTGATCATCTGCGAAGGATACGCCACAGGAGCCACCATCCATGAGGCTACGAGGCACGCCGTAGCCGTCGCATTCAATTGCTGGAACCTCAAGCCCGTGGCGCAGGCGCTTCAGCGGAAGCTCGGTGGCGAGATACAGATCATCATCGCGGCGGACGATGACCAGGATACACAAGGCAATCCCGGAGTCGCCTCTGCCACCGGTGCGGCGCGAACAATCAAAGGGCTCTTGGCTGTCCCCACGTTCGCTGCGGGTGAAACCGGCTCGGACTTCAACGACCTGGCCAATCTACGTGGGCTAGAGGCGGTAGTGGCAGACATCGAGGCCGCCGTGTCCCCGGAGAGCGCCGTCGCGCCCATCACCAGCCAGCCGAAAAAGGACCGCGTGCCCGAGTGGCCGGAGCCGCTGGAACCAGAAGCACTTTACGGACTTGCCGGTGAATTCGTAAGGACTGTCGAGCCGCACAGTGAGGCTGATCCGGCCGCCCTGCTGACGGGCTTTCTCGCGATGGCGGGTAACGCGATCGGCTGTGGACCTCATCTCCGTGTGGAGGCGGATGAGCACCCGGGGCGCCTCTTCGTCGTATGGGTCGGAGAGACTGCCGGAGGTCGTAAGGGGACAGCGCAGGGCCGTACCAGCAACGCTGTCGTACTGGCAGACGAGGCCTGGGGTCAGCGGGTGCAGTCCGGGCTATCGAGCGGTGAGGGGCTGATCCACGCAGTCCGCGATCCCGTAATCGGGGGCGAGAGAGACAAACTTAAGGTCAACGACCCAGGCGTGATCGACAAACGCCTCATGGTGGTCGAGGCCGAGTTCGCCTCAACACTGCGCATCCTGCGGCGCGAGGGCAACACTCTTTCACCGACGTTGCGTAACGCCTGGGACTTCGGTGACCTCCAAACACTGACGAAAGGAAGTCCCACTCGAGCGACAGGGGCGCACGTATCGATCATCGGTCACATCACGGCCGAGGAGTTGCGCCACTACCTGACGGCGACCGAGGCCGGCAACGGGTTCGCTAACCGATTTCTCTGGATCTGCGTTCGCCGATCGAAAGCCCTTCCCTTCGGCGGCGACTTGGACCCGGCGGGATTGGAGAACGTGACAAAGCAGCTGCGGGCGGCGATCGAGTGGGCATCGAGCACGACTGTGCTCACTTGGGCAGATGAGACGCGCCCGATATGGGCCAGCGTTTATCCGTCCTTGAGTGAAGGGCGGCCTGGGCTGCTCGGAGCTGTCACGTCGCGAGCGGAAGCGCAGACCGTGCGACTCGCGACCTTATACGCGTCACTGGACCGTAGCAGCAGAATTATGCCGGAGCACCTGTATGCCGCGCTCGCTGTCTGGGATTACGCGTTGGCGTCAGCAAAATGCATCTTCGGTGAGGACCTGGGGAACCCGCTCGCAGATCAGATCCTGAGCGCTCTTCATGGCTGTCCTGATGGCATGACGCGGACTGGGCTCCGGAATCACTTCGACCGCCACAAGTCTTCGGCTCAGATCGGCGCAGCACTGAAGTTGCTGTCGGCGAAGGGGCTCGTCGTGAAGTCGAAGGTCAACACCAATGGCCGCCCGGCAGAGTGCTGGAGGCTAGTCCGATCAATTACAGCGCATATGGCGCTTACCGCGCATATGGCGCAAACGCGCAACACCAGACAGTAAATCGTAGCGAGCCACATGCTTCGCCTGGCGTTGTCTTCACTTTTCCTTTTCCAAAGGGAGAGATATGTCGTTCCTGCAGTTGGCTAAAGCCATGAGCGGTAGCGCGGAAAGCGCTATAAGCGCGGTAACTCCAATAGACCCTGCGCGCCGTCAACCGTTGGCAGTCGATGAAGAACTCGCTACGCCTGGGGCTCGAGGGAAGTCGCCGCGAGTTCCTACAAGCCGTTGATCTGGTGGCGGAGCTGGCAGGCCAGCCGCATTGGAGCGAGCAGGAGGCCCTCCGTGCAATAGCCATTTGGTGGGGCATGCCTCCGGAAAAGCTCGAGCCTGCACAGTGGGTACTCAGCGCAGCGAGGGCCGACGAGATCATGGGGTGTCCGAGACCGAGGGCTGGCGAACTCGGGTGAGCACATGTGAGGAACAGCGAGATTCACCTCCGCTCATGGCATTGTTCAAGCATGAGCGTTCCGACCTTCACGGAGAAATCCTTACGGCAGGCGCGGCAGCGGTACGACTGCGGCTTCCGCATCGGGCGCTCCTGCACGTTGTCGGAGTCGCAGCGCGGGCAGCGCACACCATCGGGCCAGCGAGTCTCAACGAACCACCGCTCTGCGGTCGCATCGTCGGGAAACATGTCGGTGACCTCGATGATCGAGAGGCCCTTCCAGTAGTGTTGTCCTGGTGCGCTGTGTGCCATTTGTCTGCCTCCTATTTATAGAGACAGTTTACCCGTAGGGGCGCACCTTACCCGTAGGGGCGCACCGGTCAAGGGGTAAACACGTATATAATTCCCTTTCGATGAGTTCTTTACCGGAAGCAAGCAAGTACGTCGTCATCGGTGCGGGTATTCACGGCCTGAGCACCGCCTATCATCTGGCGCTTGAGCTGAAAGCACGGGGGCAGGGAAGTGGGGCCGACATTATCGTCCTCGACAAGGAAGGCGTCGGCGTCGGAGCGTCGGGGATTGCCTGCGGCGTAATCCGCAATAACTATTTTCAGCCGGCAATGCGCGAGCTAATGGCGCACAGCGTCGAGGTATGGGACAGCGACCCGGAAGCGTATAGCTATCATCCGGTTGGCTACATGCAGATCAGCCCGGCCGTGATGGAGGCCGATGTCGCGCAGATCTACGAGCAGCAGAAGGCGATCGGCTACGAATCCGAGCTCATTGTCGGAGCGGCCGAGTCCGAGAAATACATGAAGGGACTGTTCCACGACTGGAGAGCTCGCGGAATCACCTCCGTCTTGCACGAGAAGAAGGGTGGTTACGCCAACAACATGGCGTCGATGCTCGGGCTTGCCGGCAAGGCGGAAGGCGTCGGGGTGACGATCCACTCCGGGGTGAAGGTTGCCGGCTTCCAGCACACCGATGCCGGAATCACCGCCGTGGAGACCGACCAGGGGACGATCCGCACCGATTACGTCGTCGTGGGTGTGGGCCCGTGGGTGAAGCACATCTGGGACATGCTCGAGCTGCCCAAGACCATCACCGTCAACGACAACGGCACGGTGCACGAGAACATCCCAATGTGGCGTTACTGGTGCCTGCAAGAGGGCACGCTCGGCGTCGAGCCTGATCTGCAGCGGACAAACGACGGCGAGTTGCCCCCGGTGGTGCACATCGACACCGACGCGCCGCTCTACTCCGACCTCGATGGCTCGCTGATTACCGACCAGATATGGGGCATCTACTACAAACCGGACTTCAACTTCGGCGGCGTCCAAGGTGGCGCCATGCCCTACAAGGTCGACAAGGATGCCGATGATGTGGCAGTCGATCCATACGGACCCAAGTCGCCCGACTTCATCGTCGGCGAGGATTTCGCCAACATGTGGTGCTCGGCGCTGGCGTTTTGTCAGGAGCGCTTCGTTGGCAAGTCCGGTCTGTTCCGTGGCGAGGAGCCGTCAGGCGGCATCGGCTCGTTCACGGCAGACAGCTTCCCGGTATTCGACGTCTTCCGCGGCAACTGCTACTTCGTCGCCGACTCCAACCACGGCTACAAGATGCTCGGTGTCGGCAAGCTCGTGGCGGAGGAGATCGTCGGCAATCGGAGCGCGTTGCTCGAACCGTTTCGCTTCTCCCGCTATGCCGCGGGGAAGTTGCACCCGGTGTCCAACAGCCCGTACCCCTGGAGCTAATGCTACGCCCCACAAATAGTGGTACGCAGCACTGGTCACTAGGCTGATCGGGGCCTGACGACACGCCGAACACCACGACCGTCTGACGCAGGACACCGAGGAGCCATGGAAAACGAGTTCACCGCCCTTACCGTCATCTTCACGGAGTTCTACTACTGGGTTTGTATCGTCCTGATGTTCCTCATCCACGTCGGCTTCTGCCTGTACGAGGTCGGAGTATCGCGAAAGAAGAACATGATGCACACCCTGATGAAGAATGCGATGGTGATCCCGTTGATCACCGTGACGTTCTTCTTCTTCGGATGGTGGATCTACTTCGCGCTGCAGAACGGACCGGGCATTACCGGCGGCTTGATCTCCGCTCCGTTCGCGGTCCCATGGAGCGAGCTCATGGGCACCCACATGGGCGGCCAACCGGCTCAGGCGGGGCTGACTGCGGGCGATGCGGCAACCTGGGCGCGCCTCAACGGCGTGTTCTTCGGGGCGTTCCTGCTGTTCTCCTGGACATGCGCCTCGATCCTCTCCGGAGCTGTCATCGAGCGCATTCGATCGAGCGCCTTCTGGCTCTTCGCCGTCATGCTGGGCTCGATCACCTGGGTCGTTGACGCTGCCTGGGGCTGGTCCGGTGAGGGCTGGATGGTGCGTCTGCTCGGCTATCACGACGCCTACTGTTCGGGCGTGATCCATGCCGTCAGCGGCGGCTCGGCGTTGGCCGTGCTCTACCACCTCGGGCCGCGTATCGGACGGTTCCGTTCCGATGGCACGCCGCGGGCGTTTCCACCGCAGAACAGCTGGCTGGTGATCATCGGCCTGTTCATGATCTACACGGGTTTCTGGGGCTTCTACGCGGCGTGCAACATCCCGATCATCGACATCGACCCCGACTCCGCCCGCACCTTCTTCGCGGCGACGACGATCTATCTCACGCCGACGACGCTCAGCGCGATCACCTTCAACTTCCTGCTGTCGCTGTCAGGCGGGCTGATCGCCGGCTACTTCGTCTCCAAGGGCGATCCCTACTGGACGTTCTCGGGTGGCCTCGCCGGCATCATCACCGCTTCCGCCGGCAATGATCTCTACCATCCGCTGCAAGCGTTGCTCATCGGCGCGATCGGGGTGCTGTGCCTGTACCGGCTGCACCACTGGGTGGAGCGAAAGTTCAAGATCGACGATGCGGTAGGCGCGGTCGCGGTGCATGGCTACGCTGGCGTGCTCGGTGTGGTGATCGCAGGATTCGTGCTCTGGGGCTACCCGAGCTCGCCGAACCCCGAGTTTGCCAGCATCACGCCGTGGGGGCAGATTGCGGGAGCCTTCATCATGTTCTTCGTGCTGGGTTTTGCGCCGTGCTTCGTCCTCGGCGCGGTCTTGAAGAAGCTCGATATGCTGCGTATCCCGCACGCCATCGAGCTAGCGGGTCTGGATCACCAGGTGCTGGCTGATGAGACCGCGGCGTCCTGCGAGCTCGTCGCCGAAGAGCTGCGCGTCGCCGGAGGCTAGGAGAATGCAAACAGGACTGATAGAGAACTGGCTTGGCAACCCGCTGGAGATCGGACCGATGTACCCATTCGTCGGTCTCGAGATGGCGCTCTTCGTGGTGTCCTTCGCGCTGGCCATCCTTTACACGATCTGGCAGCTGAGGTTCGAGGCACGTACCTACGCGAAAGAAGCACGAGCACTGGCATCGACGGACGACCTGCAGTCGACCATCATCGCCGGCGCGCCCCAGTGCTACGGGCACGCCGAGTCACGGCCGGTCGGTACGGCAGGCGACCACAACGCCGGTTAGTGTCCTGTACCAGGACACTAACGAGCCGAGGCACGGGGCAGGAGCCTTCATGTGCGCCACACTTCCACCACGGCCTGCTAGCGGTCTTGTCTCCAGCCCTCTGCCCAGATCGGCCTGAATTCGAGCACCCGGATCTTGTCCGGCGGGCACGGGTTGAACAGATGGTTGTGCCAATAGGTCGCCTGGTGGTTGGCGTGGGATGAGACAAGCTCCTCGACAGCGCTGGGTAGGCCATACCCGCGTGCTCCCTGGGCGAACGCCAGCACGCAGCGACCGGCTTCGACCAGCTCGGAGGCTATCGCCGAATCGTGGGAAAACTGTGCCGTCAGCATGCCCGAGAAACTCTCGGGGCGACCGTAGTACTCCGCCGCAAGCAGCTTGACGGCGCTTTCGTAGCGCTTCTTCGGATCCGGTGTTTGGCGGACGATGTGGCGGAAGAAGCCGGTGTGCGCCTCGGGATCCTCTTCGGCCAGCAGAACGGTGATTTCGGATATCAGGCTACCGTCCGTTCGCGCCACGCCGGGGCGCATGCCGGCACGCGGCCGGCCGCCATACATGCGAACCGCTTCTTTCCGCACCCTGCATTGCCAGGCGATGAACTCTTCTTGCAGCAGGGTTGCCATGGCGGGCGACGAGTCCTAGCAGGGCGTGGTGGAAGGATGGGTCAAAGAGTAGATCACGCGCTCCCTCTCAGCAGGGCCTTACCCCCGTTGGTCAGCGTTTCCTTGCACTTCGTCCGCAAAGGCTGATGGAACCGCCCGCTCTCTCGTACCGTGAGGGTGTCTGATCTCCCCGATCGCACCGGTCGGTGCGCAACAACGGCAAGAGGGCGAGCGAATGAGAAACGGGCGAGCGAACACGATGTTGGCAGGTTTGATGGTGCTCTCATGTACCATGGCCGCTCCGGCACCCAGGGCGGCGAGAAGCGGACAGCCGGCTGCCAAGGAAGCGAGTGGAGATCTAGCAGGCCGTGGCCTGCGCGTTGGTCCCGTGCCCACGGTGCCACGTTCGCAGCAATGGGGGATCGTCGACATCGGCGTCGACATGCGTGCCCGAGAGGCGCTTGTAGATCTGGGCGTCGGATGGGCACGAGTGGGGTTGAAGCTCGGAGAGAAGGGCTGGACCAACAAGCTGGTCATGATCCGGCAGATAGCTGCGGAGCTGCAGCGCTCCGGCGAATATCCTCGAGAACGGCACAGTCGGCTAAGCTGCGGGTCCGCGGGGTGGGTTCCCACCCGCGGACCCGGACCGTTACCAGGCCCTGGTGGAGAACGCCGTCGGTCGACTGGCTCGAACCGTGGGTCGCAACGGGCGTGATCCGGGAGATTGGTTGATCGTCCAGTTCGGCAACGAGGTGAACCCGCGCGATTTTTTTCCACCCGATCGTGAGGCCCGTTTCTGGCACGGCACCGGTGAACAGTACCTGGACATGGTGGCGCTGGGCCACGAGGCGGTGAAGCGAGTCGACCCGGGCATCGGGGTGGCCCTCGGGGGCATCTCTTCGGCTCGATGGAGCAGGTGCAGCAAGGTGTGAGCGCCGCGGTGAGCTGGAATGACCGCCTGCTTGCCGAAGGAGTCGCCGACTGGGCTGACGTCCACCTGCGACACGACCTCGACCAAGTCGGGGGAAAGGTGCGCTGGGTGCGCCGGCGCTGGAGCGGTTTGCTGGCCGCCACCGAGATCGCTGGTCCCGACCCGCACATTGTTACCTGGTCGGAACAGGCCCAGGCAGCCGACCTTGCACCGCGAATGCGCACGTCGCGGCAGCGCGGGGTGGATCTGGCGTTCTGGGCCTCCCTGATCGAGAATCCCAACCTTGCCCCCATCTTTCGCCGCGAGGGCCTGATCGAGCGCGATACCTGGCGTCGAAAACCCGCCTTTGGCGAGTACCAGCGCCTGATTGCCCGGCGCTGAGGCCTCTCGTTATTGTATTGATAAGCGCCTGGCATCCGCACCCATTTCGCCACCACGATATGCAACGATCATCTGTTACAGGCCACTAGAGGCAGCACAGGACATGGTCATCCCCGAAGCGATCCCCGGCGGGCGACGTGATCTGGTGATCGTCTTGAGGGTCCTGGGACGCGTCAATGTGCTCGTTGTGCCGTTGCTGGCTCTGGTGATCTTCGCCACCTCGATACCGCGTGGACCCGGCAACCTGCTGCGTATCCTGGTGGTGGCGGCGGGGCTCAGTAACCTGACCTGCGTCGCCATCGCAGCGGTGTTCCTGCTGAGCCGTCGCCTGGTGCGCGCGCCGGGCACAGCGCACGAGGCTCTGGCGTTGGTGCTGCCGAGCCTGCCAACGCTGGTGCTGACCGCGATCTCCCTTCACGCCGTCCTGGGACTGATCGGCCGCTGGGGCCTGATTTCTGCCGATACGGGTCTCGCTGCCTATTCCATCCCGCGGCTGCTCACCGTCACCGCTCCGATCGCCTTGTTGTTCGGCGCCGGACTCTGGCGGGTGGCGGCAGAGAAGCAGCGTATCGATCACGCCCTTACCGCTTTGCATGCGTCGCGCCTGCGACAGCGTGATTTGTCGCTGCAGCGTCAGACGGCCGAGATGGCTCGACTCCGATCCCTTGTCCGACCGCATTTCCTATTCAATGCTCTCAACACCTTGACCGCCCTGATTCGTGAGGATCCCGAGCGAGCCGAGCGCATGACCCTGGCGCTATCACGCCACTTCCGGCAGGCGCTTCAGGTCGGCGAGGCCGAGTCCGTTTCCCTGCGCAGCGAGCTCGATGCCGTCGCCGACTATCTGAGCATCGAGCAACACCGGTTCGGTGACCAGCTCTGGTCTCGCATCGACTGTCCCGACGAGTTGGCCGGCATCGCGGTGCCGGGCATGCTCCTGCTGCCGCTGGTCGAAAACGCGGTCAAGCATGGCGCTTCGCGATCGGCGGGTCGCGGTGAGGTCGAGATCCTGGTGCGGGCCGACGGCGATACGGTACGGATCGAGATCCGCGACAATGGGCCGGGGTTTGCCTGCGCCGCCCGAGCAGACGAACCGGTTGGCTCAGAGGGCGGCAGCGGAATGCGACTCGTCCGTGAGCAACTGGCGCTCCACTACAAGGGCGCGCCCTACTGGGCGCGGCGCGGCGCGACGAAACCCTGCAACGGACGATCGTTGTGCTGGAGCTACCGTGCGAGGAGCTTCGATGACGCTCCGGGCGGTGATTATCGACGATGAGCCGCCGGCGCGACTGCGACTGCGCCGGTTGCTGTCGAAGCACCCGGACGTCGAGATCGTCGGCGAGGCTGACACCGTGGCCGCCGCTATCTCGGTCATTGCCGCTTCCCATCCCGACCTGCTGCTGCTCGACATTCGGCTCCGCGGTGCCACCGCCTTCGACCTGCTGCGCGAGCTCGAAGAAAGCCCGCTGGTGATATTCACCACCGCTTACGACGAGTTCGCACTCGAGGCGTTTCAAGTAGCAAGCGTTGATTATCTACTCAAGCCGGTCGATTCCGAGGGGCTCGGACGGGCGCTCGAAAAGGTCCGTCGATACCACTCCGGACAGCGCCAGGCGGAACTCCTCGAGCGAGTACAACGTCTGGTGGAGAGATCGACGCCTGCCGCTGCGGAGGGATTCTTGCGCCGGCTGGGCATCCGCATCGGCGACCGTACGCTGGTGCTACCGGTCGAAGAGGTGACCCACTTCTACGCTCAGGACAAGCTGGTCTACGCGGCCACCACGGCGGCCAAGAGCCACATCGTCGACTTCACCTTGGTGCAACTGGCCCGTCGGCTCGACCCACAGCACAGTTCATCCGCATCCATCGGGCCACGCTGGTCAACATCGGCCACGTGCGCGAGATCCAGCGCTGGTTCGGGGGCCGTTACCGCGTCATGCTCGGAGATGGAACGCCGCTCGTTGCCAGCCGCAAAATGGCGGCCAACCTGCGCCTCATCGTGCCCTTCTAGCGCGCTGGCAACGGGGAACGCGGCGCGGATCAGACCAAGCCTCGCCCGTTGGCGGCACGACGCAGGCGATGCTTGTTGTATCGTCCAGGGGGCTCAACGAGGCAGATCGCCGCAAGACCCCGTAACTCTTCAGGGCGTTGGGGTTGCCGACGATCTCAGCGTTACAGCTCCTCGACGATGCGCCCTGGCATCGCCATCGTCGCTCTTCCTTGATCTGGCCAGCAAGAGCCACGCACCAGACCCGCCAGAGTTTTCTTGAGCACCCTGCTAAATCGGTGGAGACCATGACAGGCAAAGACGCGGCATCCTTCTTCGAGAAGAACGGGGTGAAGTTCGTTCTGGCGCAGTTCGTCGACATTCATGGGGTGGCGAAGACAAAAGCGGTTCCGGCGAGTCACTACGAGGACGTTCTCACCGACGGCGCCGGCTTCGCGGGTTTTGCCGTCTGGGGCCTCGGCCAGGAGCCGCACGACCCCGACTTCATGGCGGTGGGGGACCCGTCGACGCTGAGCCTGGTGCCCTGGCAGGAGGGTTTCGCGCGTGTCGTCTGCGTCGGCCATGTGAGCGGCGAACCCTGGCCGCTGGACACGCGTCACATTGCCGGTCAGCAACTAGCTTGCCTGGCAGATCGCGGCTGGACGCTCAACACCGGCATTGAGCCCGAGTTCATGCTGCTGCGGCGCGCAGAGGATGGCTCGCTCGGCCCTGCGGATCCCACGGACCGGCTCGACAAGCCGTGCTACGACTACAAAGGCTTGTCGAGGAGCACAGCCTTTATCGAAAAGCTCGTCGACGCGCTGGTATCGGTGGGCTTCGACGTGTACCAGATCGATCACGAGGACGGCAACGGCCAGTTCGAGATCAACTACACCTACACGGAGGCGATGACCTCCGCCGATCGCTACGTGTTCTTCCGCATGGCGGCTGGCGAGATCGCCAGAGAGCTCGGCATTATTTGCTCGTTCATGCCTAAGCCGGCGACGCGGCGAACCGGGAGCGGCACGCATTTCCACATGTCGATCGACGACGGCGATGGTACGCCGCTGTTCGGCGACGAATCGGACGAGCGTAACCTCGGTCTGTCGAGCCTCGCATACAGCTTTCTGGGCGGGCTGCTAGAGCACGCCCCGGCTCTGGCGGCGCTCTGTGCACCGTCGGTCAATTCCTACAAGCGCCTCGTCGTTGGCAACACGCTTTCGGGGGCCACATGGGCGCCAGCCTACATCTCTTATGGCGACAACAACCGCTCGAGCATGGTGCGCGTACCGCACGGTCGGCTCGAGCTGCGCTTGCCGGACGGCAGCTGTAATCCGTATGTTGCCACGGCCGCGATCGTCGCCGCGGGCCTCGACGGAATCGATCGTGGGCTCGATCCAGGTGAGCCCCAGAACTTCAACCACTACACGACACCGATCGACGATCTCGTGAAGCTCGGTGTCGGCATTCTGCCGCAGAGCCTGCGCGCCGCACTCGACGCCCTCGAGGCTGACTCGCTGTTCCGCGATCAGCTCGGCGCTGCGTTCATCGACGAGTTCCTCAAGGTCAAGGGCATGGAGTGGGGCGAGTACCAGCGTCACGTCTCAGAGTGGGAGATTGACCGCTATCTCGAGTATTACTAGTGGCCTGTAACAGGGGAATCGATAGTGCCGTGGTGGCGAAATGGGGTCGGATGCAAGGCGCGCCGACGAGTGGATATTGGTGCATCCTCGAGGAGGAGCAACGCCGCAGACGGCCTCATCTCGACGCCATCCTGCGGACAGATGGGCATTTGCGGGCGATCTCGGCGTTGCGCCTCGTCGACGATGCGCCGCGGCATCGCCAGCCTCGCCGCGCCTTGATCCCGCCCGCAAATCCCACCTGCGGCGCTATCGATTCCCCTGTTACAGACCACTAACCAAATGGAGCTCACGGCTGCCGATCAGGCAACACTGACAGGCGGCAACGGAGCCGGTGCTCAGTTCGCCATGCGCCTTATCGTCCGAGTGGCGGAAGCGACGCGTGCGCCACGATTGATCGACATCACTTGGGCGCACGTCGGTAGCTCCTACAATAATGGCCAGGCAAACATCGACTTTGCGGAAAAGCTCATCGAGCTCGGTACGCGGGTTGCCGTGCCGACCACGCTGACCAGCTGCTCCTTGAACCTGCAACGACTCGCGGACTCCGAGCCGGCCGACAGGAATGCGAGCCTCCGTCTGATCGAGCTCTACGAGCAGATGGGTTGTCGCCCCACGATGACCTGTGCTCCCTATCACGTGCGGGCCGAGCCCAAGCGAGGCGAGCACGTCGCATGGACCGAGTCGAGCGCGGTGGCCTATGCCAACTCGATTCTGGGCGCGCGGACGAACGCCTACGTGGAGTTCCTGGATATGTGCGCGGCGATCACCGGTCGTGCTCCAGACACCGGGCTGCATCGGACGGAGAACCGCCGTGCGACCGTTGTGGTGGAGCTGGAGCATCTCCCCGCGACCTGGCTCGGCGACGACCGCTTCTTTCACGTGCTCGGCTTTCTCGTCGGGCGAACTGTCGGCGATCAAATCCCGGCGATCGTCGGCTTGCCGTCGACTGCGAGCACCGAGCAGCTCCGAGCCATCGGATCTTCCGGTGCGGCTTCAGGCTCGCTGAAGCTCTTCCACGCCGTCGGCATTACGCCGGAAGCCACAACGCTGGCAGAAGCGACCCAGGGACGACCCGCGAGCTCTCGGGTTTGTGTCGGCCCGGACGACCTCCGGGCGGCGGCCGAGCGGCTCGGAGCTGGGGGCCGCGGACACGTCGGGGCGGTGTGCCTCGGGACACCGCACTTCTCGCTCGCCGAGTTCGAACAGCTGATGCCGTTGCTCGAGAGGGTTCACGTCGCTGAAGGCGTCCAGTTCTACATATCGACAAGCGACCATGTACTCGGGGAGATCGAGGACCGCGGTTGGCTCGATCTGCTGCGTGCCGCCGGGGCGACGCCCGTGACCGGGCGATGCACCTACTACGCTCCCTTGGTCTCGGGCTGCGACGGGCGCGTGGTGACCAACTCCGCCAAGTGGGCTTACTACGCACCTGGTGGACTGGGATCGCGGCCGACGTTCGCGAGCCTGGAAGACTGTGTGCGAGCCGCTGCGAGCGGCCGCATTACCTCCGATACCGAGTTCTGGGCCGATGGCTGCTGAGGTCTTGCGCGCCACCGAGATCCTCCTCGACGGCGAGTGCGGAGGTGAGACGCTTGTCCTGGAAGAACCGCTGAGCTTCTGGGGAGGCCTCGATCCCAAATCCGGCCGCATCGTGGATGAGCATCATCCACAGCTTGGCGAATGTGTCGCCGGGAGAATCCTGGTCATGCCGGGCACGCGCGGCAGCACCAGTTCCCCAGGCGCGCTGGCCGACGCTATTCAGCTCGGTAACGGCCCCGCCGCCGTGATTCTGCCGGAGCCCAACGTCACCATCCTGGTGGCGGCCATGATCGCCCGAGAGCTTTACGACACCAAGTTGCCGGTGTTGGTCGTCGATCGCGACGACTATCGCCGCCTACGGAGCGGACAGCAATTGGCCATAGCCGACGCTGACGTCCTGAGCACCGATGATGTTTGATACGCCCACTACTGCTCGTAGATCTGAGTGTCGCGATTAAACGACGCCCAGCCGAACCAGAACGCGTTGTATGCGTCGGCGATTCGCGGCAGGCCTCCGTCCTCCACATTGTCGACGAGCTCACCGCCGACGGGCACACCCTGCAGGTTCCAGGTAGACCCCGTTTGGCGGTCTTTGAGGAGAAACGGAAACCCTTCGCCATCGACGACATCGAAGAAGAACTTCTTCGTTTTCCACTTTCCCTTCTTGTTACGGAATCGAACCCGGCGATCGAAGGAGACGACCATACCGCGGACGCGGTCGACTACCACCAGCAAGGCACGCCCGTTGATCTGATCGTTCAACGCCACGCGACTCTCCGAGGCGGTCAGATCATCGAGCGGATAGGCTCGCGCCGTGCCGTCGTGCGCGATCCCGTGTACCAGCGCCTTGAGCGGGAGACGGTCGTCCATGAAGCTGTGCGGGAAAAGGAGCCGTGTACTGCTGACGGTATCGTAGTCGCCGTATGGATAGCGGTCGGAGTCGCGCGAGTAGCCGGTGTCGAAGCTGATCGCCGTGGTGTCGGGATGCATCGCCTTCCAGCCTGCCCATGTGGTCTCCGTGACAGGGTAGAGACTTGGCCGGTGCGAGATGTACGACCCGCAGATGCCGCTCACCATCATCTGCGACCATAGACTCAGCGACGTTCGGTCGTACATGATGAGGTTGTTGTCGAACAGTAGACCGGACGTACCGAAGATCATGTGCTGGCCGTCGAGGACGGGGTCGTATACCAAGCTGCTGCCGGTGAGCGGGCAATAGCTCACCGCGATCGGGACACCGCCGAGGACGTCGTTGACGATCTCGTGCCACCACAGAACGCGCATCGGATACGCTCGCGCCTCGCCGTTTTGGACCACGCCGAGCACCGTGTCGGTGGGTGCTAGGAGGAGGTCGGCTTCGGCGGCGGAAATCGTCTCCGGGTTGGTCAGCGCAGGGATGGCGTCGCGCGCGGCGCCGCTCACGATGTCGGCTTCCGAGACGAGGCACTGGGCAGCAGCGTTGGCCGGTAGCAGCGTGACCGTCACCAAAGCGGCGATACGTAGCGAGGCGTCGAGGGTCAAGGCCGACTCTCCATTCGTGAATCGAGTGCCGAGGGGAGCTTCACTACTAAGCTAATGCGAACGCACAGCGAGCCCAAGCGTTTTGGCCGGTGCTCCTGTCAGCACGACTACACGTCGCTACGACTGCGTGCCCGTCCTTGCGCTTATCTCCGCGGGCACTCCCGGGAGCCGGATGCTCCGAATCCCGCTCAGGTTCTCTCCGCCCAGGGGTACTGGAACTCAGGCCGAATGACGTCCGTGAGTAGCTCCTGAACAGCGCGATGCCCCTGATCGAAGGCGGCCGAGGTCAGACACACTGCAGCCGCGTCGGAATTGGCGATGGTAATGCGACCGAAGCGCTTGCGACCGACGACCCACGGCGCCTCGTCGTAGCTCCATTCCGGGTCGTACAGATCGTTTCCGGCTCCGGCGTAGCCATGCGGCCAGCGGTTGACGGTGATCGCTTCGATATCCCGGGCCGGATCGAAACCGCTGTTGACCAGCGCCCGTGACAACTGCTCACGCGTCTCGCGCTCGACCGTCTCGAACGGGGTCGCCAGCAGCTCCTCGCGCCCGGCGCGGAATTGATCGCGCGCCGGTAAGCCCGGTCGGTTCGGCTTCCGGCTCAGGTGAAGGACCATCGGATCCTCCGGGCTTTGCGCGCAGGTGTAGTCGCCGATGCTCACCCCCCAGTCGAGGCCGACGGTGTGGTAGTAGCCGCCCGGAAAGCTGATGTTGGAGACACCGAGCTCGTGGAACGCCTTCCAGTCGCGAAGTACGACGTTGGTGTAGACGTAGGGCTTGCGAACGGCCATCTTGAGCGCCGCTTTCTGCTCATCCGGAACGTCGGGGCACAGGTACGGAATCATCGAGTTGTATCCGGCCATCACGCACGTGCCGCGACGCACCCGGTGCGCTTTTCCGTTGTGCACATACGTCACCTGTACATCGCTGGCCGTGCGACGATCGCCGCCGTGGCTAGCGCTTACCACGGTGCTGCTGAGCCGGATGCGCACCGGGTTGCTGTCCTTGTCGAGCTCGCCGTAGCGTACCCGGGCGGCAACGGAATCCTCCATTGTGTGTCCGGGCAGGGCGGCGGGGATCAACCAGCGAACCATGAGCCGCGCCACGCCGGCATTGCCGTCGGGGAAGTGGATTCCCTCGAGCGGGTTGTCGGCACCCTTGAGCCAGTTGCGCGGCGGGGTCTCCAAGCCCAGGTGGCCGAGACCGGGTTGGTTCGAACGGAGGGCGCCCCAGGCGCTGCAGGTGTCGATGCCAGCGGCGCCGTTCGCGTCGCCGGAGTTCCTGAAGTAGGGAATCACTCCCGGATCGACTTTCACCACGTCGAGGAGGTAGCTCTGGTAGCTCATGCGCTTGAGCTTGCTGATCTTCTCCTCGGCCGTCAGCCCGGGAAGATAGTCGCGCTGGTCCTCGTAAAGGCGAGCGATGTCTTTCTGTACCTGCTCCGACAGTGGCGTCTTCGCG
>CBDBHB010000001.1:0-30406 GCA_965205505.1 Acidobacteriota bacterium | reverse complement strand
CTGCGATATGCAACGATCATCTGTTACAGGCCACTAGTTCCCCCCGCACCGGACGCTTATCGCCGGGTCGCCTTGTAGTCGTATCCCGGCGCGAAACGCACTTTGCCAACCAAATCCGACATGGGCAGGCGCTTGCGCGACGCGATCAACACGCGGAGTGCTTCGTGGACCACCCCCCGCTTGGTGTTGATGCCCGTTAGCTCTTTGGCCTCGCTGACGAGCTCGTCATCAAGATCGATGTTGGTCCGCATGCACATTAATATACACATATATATACACACGAGTGGAAATCCGGCAGGTTGCTTTCAAGAGTGAGATGGCCGCGCCGATGCCGAATCATCGGCTGAGGAGACGATCGGCCCAGCGCCTCAGGCGTTGCGACGCATCTCGACGATCAAGGTCAGGCCGTCGATGCTGTGCTCCCGAGTGATCTCCGGAGTGGCGATTCCATCTGTAGAGATCTCGCTGAGCGTCTCGCCCTCGACAAGGTCGCGGTTCGCTTCCACGGCTGCGACGATCTCCGCCGCTGCGGCCTGGAATCCGACCTTGATGCGGGCCTCGACGGGAAGATCGAGATCCTTTCGCATGCGCTGGATGCGGTTTACCAGGTCCCGCGCGATACCCTCCGCTCGCAACGCATCGTCGATATGCGGATCGAGCGCAACCACGAGGTGGCCCTGGGCGGCGACCAGCGAGCCCTCTTCGGTGGGTTTCATGCGGACCTGCACGTCCTCGGAGCAAAGCTCCACTCCGGCCACCTGAACCGTCTCCCCAAAGGCCAGCGCTCGGGCAGTAACCGGGTCGAGGTCGCGCAGCGCAGCGGCCACCTCCTTGGCCTGGGCACCGAGTCTTGGCCCCAGCGCGCGCATGTTGGGCACAACCTCGGGGCTCGCCACCTGGGTCGGGTCCTCGATGACCTCGAGCTGTTTGATGTTGAGCTCGTCGAGGATGACTGCGCTGCTGGCTTGCAGCCACTCTGCCTCGTGGTGGCTGGTGGTGCCGACGCGGATGGCGCGCAGCGGCTGGCGGTTGCGTATCCTCGCCTGACCGCGCAGGCTGCGTCCCATCTCGCATACGACACGGGTCAGGTCGATGCGCCCCTCGATCTCCTGTTCGTTGGGCGTGAGCTCGCGGCGCGCCGGGACATCGCGCAGGTGCACGCTGTCGACAGCCCGCGTCTCGGGCGTGGCGCGTAGCCTCTCGTATACATAGTCGGCCATGAACGGCGTGAAGGGCGCCATCAGCTCGGAGAACTGCAGCAACACGCCGTAGAGAGTCGTGTAGGCGCTGCGCTTGTCGTCGTCCGACTCCGACTTCCAGAACCGGCGCCGCGATCGGCGGATATACCAGTTGGTGAGATCGTCGAGGAACGTCAACAGCGGATCGACCACCCGATACAGGCGGTAGGCGGCCATCTCGATCTCGACCTGCGCCTTGAGATCCTCGAGCTTGGCGCCGATCCACACGTCGAGCTCATGCGTCGGGGCCTCGTTCCAGGAATCGGTCTCGGGGTCCCAGCCGTCGACGGCCGCATACGTCTGTAGGAAGCAGAGGCTGTTCCACCAGGGAAGCAACACTCGCCGGACCATCTCGCGCACGCCGGCCTGCGAGAACCTCGCCTCCTCCCCGCGCAGCACGGGCGAATCCAGCAAGTAGATACGGATGGCATCGGCGCCGAACTCGTTGACCAGCTCGGTGGGCTCCGGGTAGTTCTTCAGGCTCTTCGACATCTTGCGGCCGTCCTCGGCCAGCACCAGCCCGCTGACAACAACGCTCTTGAACGCCGGCTTGTCGAAGAGCGCCGTCGACAGCACGAGCAAGGTGTAGAACCAGCCGCGGGTCTGGTCGAGTGCCTCGCAGATAAAGTCGGCGGGGAAGCCGTCCTCGAACGCCTCCTTTTCCTCGAACGGGTAGTGCGCCTGTCCGTACGGCATCGAGCCCGACTCGAACCAGCAATCGAGCACCTCTGGGATGCGTCGCAGCTCGCCCTGACCAGCCGGCGAGGGGATCATCACATCGTCGACGATGTGCTTGTGGAGGTCGTCAACAGCCACTCCGGACAGCTCCTGAAGCTCATCGCGCGAGCCGACGCAGATGGTCTCGCCAGTATCCTCGTTGCGCCATATCGGCAGCGGGTTACCCCAGTAGCGGTTGCGCGAGATGTTCCAGTCTCGGGCGCCCTCTAGCCACTTGCCAAAGCGGCCGTCCTTGAGGTGGTCCGGGACCCAACGAATCTGCTGGTTGGCAGCGATCAGCTGTTCCTTGAACGCCTCCACGCGTACGTACCAGGCGCTGATGGTCTTGTAGATCAGCGGTGTGTCAGAGCGGTAGCAGAACGGATAGCTATGGACGTAGGTGTCGTGGCGCAGGATCTTCCCAGCTGCCTTGAGATCGCTGATGATCTGCCTGTCGGCGTCCTTCACCATCTGGCTGGCGTAGGGAGGGACTAGCTCCGTGAAGCAACCCTCCGCATCCACCGGATCGACCGGTTCGATGCCGAACTCCCGGCCCAGGGCGAAATCGTCCTCGCCGAACGCCGGCGCGGTGTGCACGATGCCCGTGCCACTCTCGGCGGTGACGAAGGTCGCCGGTAGCACGCGGAACGCGCCCTCGAGCTTGCGCTCGGCGAAGAACGGAAACAGTGGCTCGTAGCTCTTGCCCACTAGCTCCGAGCCGCGGATCGTGCCCACTCGTCGAATTCCTTCGTCGGCTGGCCAGTAGGCGGCCACGCGCTCGGCGTGCATCGCCATGCGCTCACCCTTTGGCTCGCCGTGTGTGTCGATCTCTTCGACGATGGCGTAGTCGGCGTCGGGATCGACGGCCAGCCCCAGATTCGATGGCAGCGTCCAGGGTGTCGTCGTCCAGGCCAGCAGAACCAGCCCGTCGTCGGCGCGGAACTTCACCGTGATCGACGGATCCTGGATCTCCTTGTAGTTGAGGTTGGCCTCGAAATTCGACAGCGGTGCGCCGATTCGCCAAGAGTAGGGAACGACCCGGTATCCTTCGTAGATCAGATCGCGGTCCCAGAGCGTCTTGAACACGCTCCAGACGCTCTCCATGAACGATAAGTCCATGGTCTTGTAGTCGTTGTCGAAGTCGACCCAGCGTCCGAATCGGGTGACCGTCTGCTGCCACTCATCGGTGTAGCGCAGCACGATGGAGCGACAGGCTTCGTTGAACTTGCCGATGCCGTACTTTTCGATATCAGCACGGCCGTTGAGCCCGAGCTGCTTTTCGATCTCGAACTCCACCGGCAGGCCGTGACAGTCCCACCCGAAGCGACGCTCCACCCGGTGACCGCACATGGTCTGGTAGCGGGCTACGACGTCCTTGATGGTGCCGACGAGTAAGTGGCCGTAGTGCGGTAGCCCGGTGGCGAACGGCGGACCGTCGTAGAAAGAGTAGGACCGCGCCGGATCGCGCTGCTCGATCGATCGTTGGAAGGTGCGCCGCCGAGTCCAACGCTCGAGGACCTCTTCCTCGATGCGGGGGAACGAGATCTCGGAGGGCGGCGTCTCGAACTTCATCGGTTACGCCTGCCGTCCTCGCGCCAGTTCCGGGGCGCGATCGTTACTTCTCTTCCTTATAGCTCACGTGCCGGCGCACGACTGGGTCGTACTTCTTGAGCTCGAGGCGCTCGGTCGTGTTCCGCTTGTTCTTCGTGGTGTAGTACTTGTGCGGACTCTCGGTGCTCTTGAGCTTCACCTGCACGCGGTTTCCGGCCTTGGCCATAAGTCTGCCTCGAGTGGTGGGTCTTCAGCTGCGCGAAGCCGAGCAGCGGCGATCGTTACGAATGCGGTGTCGCGCTCGCCGAGCACAACTCGCAGCGAACGATAATTTTACACCGAACCGTGTTACCGATTTGTGCGCTCGGCGCGCTGGCCCTATGCGGCGCCAGCGCCGACGGGGTCCACGGTGTTCGTCTACACCGGGGTCTCGGCGGGCTCTGTTACTTCTGCCTCCACTACTTCAGGCTCGTTCGCCGGCTCCGGAGGGCGGCTCAAGTCGCAATCGCGGCAGCGCCAGCCCTTCTCCTCCGAGTTCTCCGGATGGGCATGCGGGCAGACCTCCTGAAGGTCTGCGACCTGACTCTCGAGCGCGGCGGGGTCGGCGCCCTCTTCGAGGTTGGCGATCTGTTTCCGCAACTTGAAGCGAAGCTCGCGAATCTCCAGCGGGTGCAGCTCCTGCAATGGCGTCTGGTCCGTCAAAGCTATTCCTCTTCGGCGGGCGATAGCGGGATCGCCTCGTCGATGAGCATGATCGGAATGTCGTCTCGGATCGCGTACAGGTAGCGGCCATCTTCGCGGACTAACCCGGCCTCGATAGGCTCATCGACGACATTCCCGCCGCGGTTGGTGAGTGTGCCGGCAGCGATGGTTTCGTTGAGCTTTGCGAGGGTGCTCTCGTCGGCGAGCCGCAGTGGCGTCTTGTCCTCTGGACAGGCCAGGATCTCGAGCAATTCCTGGTCGATCATGGTGTCCTCCGGGCGTCGGGTTGCTACGCTAACATGCCACAAGAAGTGCTGCTGGAGCCCCTTGATGAGAGGCTCGTGCAGACGTGGTTCACGTATGCCACACTTCCAGTACGGCCTGCTAGCGGAGGACACGAGGCCATGGAGCGCACGCGATCGTCGGACTACGCCCTGTTCCTGCTGCGCACCGCCGGCTTGTTGCTGGCGCTCGCCCACGGGTGGACTAAGTTCCATGCCCTCATTACCGGACAGGCCGATTGGCTCGTCGGCATGGTGAGCGGGCTGGGGTTCCCGCTGCCCATGGTGTTTGCCTGGGCCCTCGGGTTGGCCGAGTTCTTCGGCGGTATCTGTGTTGCGCTGGGACTGTATACGCGCCTCAGCGCGTCGTTCGCTGCAGTGGCGATGTTCACGGCGGCGTTCCTGCGCCATCGCTCGCTGATGCAGCTCGGCGCCTGGCTCGGTATCGCCTCGCCCACCGCTGAAGAGCTCCAAGCGTCGGGCGATCCAGAGAGAGCGCTGCTGTTCCTGATCATCATGGCAAGCGTCGTGGTCTTGGGACCGGGGAGACTGTCTATCGACGCCCGACTTTCAGGGCGGCGCCGATAGTCGCGCCGGAGATGAACGACCCCTCGGCGACCTTGCGCGACGGCTCCTTCGTGCAGCGTTGCTACGAGCTTGCCGAGGAAGCGGTCGAGACGGGGAACCATCCCTTCGGAGCGTTGCTGGTTCATGCCGCCGAGGTGGTGTTCGGGGCCCGTAATACGGTCAACACGGGCAGCGGCGGCACGCGTCATGCAGAGCTCGAGCTGGTTCGCGGCGCCTGGCGAGCGCTCGGGCCCGACGTGCTCTGCAAGGCGACCCTCTACACCAGCACCGAGCCCTGCCTCATGTGCGCCGGCGCAATCTTCTGGGCGGGCATTCCCCGGGTGGTCTACGGGGTGGGGGCTCGGGCAATGACCGAGATCGTTGGTGAGCCCTATCGGGGGCTACCGTTGCGCGAAGTGGGAGTGGCCTGTGGATTCCCCATCGAGGTGGTCGGGCCCGTTATGCAGGACGACGGACTACGAATTCACGCCGCCTTCTGGCCAGCGCTCGCAGATCGCGGCTAATGACCTGCAACAGATGATCGTTGCCTATCGTGGTGGCCGTAGCGCGCCAAGTAACGGGTGCATCCGAAATCTCCGCTAGCGCTGTTATCCGGGGACGACCGGACGTCCAGTTGCTATGCTGCCAGCATCCGCAACACCAACACGGCCCGGACGGAGCCATGAACGATCAACGCGACACCAAGCACCTTTCCCCCGAGCAGCGTGGCCTCAGCCGACGCGACGTGGTCCGACTCGGGGCGGCCGGAATGGGTGCGGCGCTCATCGGCGGGACACCGCTTCCCAACGCCGCGTACGCACAGATCAGCACCAACACGTATCAGATTCCGACCTGGACCGGGCCGCAAGCTGCGGATCATGGCGCCGAGATGGGTGCGGCGCCAGCCGACCTCCGGGCGGCTCCACCGATCGACGAGGTGCGCATCGGGTTCGTGGGCACCGGCGGCATGGGAACCGCACACGTACGGAACCTGACGCGGATCGAAGGCTGTCGTGTTGCCGCCATCTGCGACATTGATGTCTCGAACGCTGAGCGTGCGGCGCAGATCGTGCAGGCGGCCGGCCATCCGGCGCCGGCGCTCTATACGCGTGGCGAGGAGGATTTTCGCCGGTTGTGCGAGGCCGCCGACCTCGATCTCATCTACACTGCCACACCGTGGCGCTGGCACGTTCCGGTCTGCCTGGCGGCGATGGAGGCCGGCAAGCACGCCGTCTCGGAGGTGCCGATCGCGGTCACCGTGGAGGATTGCTGGCGGCTCGTGGAATCCGCCGAGCGTCATGAGCGCCACTGCATCATGATGGAGAACGTCTGCTACGGGCGCTTCGAGATGATGGTGCTCAACTTGGTGCGGCAAAGCATGCTCGGAGAGATCTTGCACGCCGAATGTGGCTACCTGCACGACCTGCGCGATATCAAGTTCGCCGACGAAGGTGAGGGCATGTGGAGGCGGGCCCACGCGATGATCCGCGATGGCAACCTCTACCCCACCCATGGCCTGGGGCCGGTTTCGCAGTGCATGAACATCAACCGGGGCGACAGATTCGACTACCTGGTGTCGATGAGCAGCCCGTCGCGGGGACTGCAGGATTGGGCTCGTGAACACTATGAGCCGGGCCATCCCAAGCGCGAGGAGACATTTGCGCTGGGCGACGTCAACACGAGTCTCATCAAGACCGCCAACGGCAAGACGATCAAGGTGGTTCACGACACCAACCTGCCGCGCCCGTACAGCCGCATCAATATGTTGCAGGGCACGCGCGGGATCTTCCAGGGTTATCCGGATCGCCTGCACATCGAGGGGCGCTCCGAGGGTCACTCCTGGGACGACGCGGAGAGCTACTACGAGGAGTTCGAGCACCCCTTGTGGCGGCGATTGCGCGAGGATTCGAGTGGCGCCGGTCACGGCGGCATGGATTTCGTTGAGGACTGGCGGCTCATGGAGTGCCTGCATGAGGGGATCCCATACGACATCGACGTCTATGACTCGGTTGCCTGGAGCGCCGTGTCGGAGATCAGCGAGCGGTCGGTGGCCGCCGGCAGCGCACCGGTGCGATTCCCCGATTTCACCCGCGGACAGTGGAAGCAATATCCGCCGCTAGGGATTGTGGGCGGCTGATACCTCGGGATACGGTCGTGGCACGCCGTGTTCCCCGCGGAGCTGTGTATGGTCGATCAAGGCCCTGTTCGGCGGCTTCGCACGATGTCGTGCGTGGTCGCTGTGGTCATTCTGTGGTCGACGACGCTTGATCTCAGCCGTCAGGCTGGCACGACCGGCGCCCAGGTTGCTGCCGGCGAGTCGGTGGCCGGCAGATCCTCGGCGGCTCGTGAGTTGCCGCCGGCGCTGGCGTGGCCGAACTACGCCGTCATGCCGGATGTGAACGCCTCGACCTCGGCCGGTATCCAGGGCGAGGTGTCGATCGCGATCGATGCCGCGCAGCCGACGCGTGCTGTCGCCGCGTCGATGGATCTCCGTGGCGCCGGGATCCTGGTGATGGCTTCCAACGATCGCGGCCGGACCTGGTCGAGGCACTCGTTGCCGAGGGGGGAGGGGGCCTCCTTTCATGCCGATCCCATGGTCGACTTCGACTCTCGTGGCGTAGCGCACCTGGCGCATATTCCAGTGGCGAACGGTAACGTCCCCCTCGGAATCGAGGTAACTCGATCGTTCGACGGCGGCCATACATGGACACCGGCGCAACGGATAAGCGCCAACCGCGGACGTGACGACAAAGTCATCCTGCGCGCCGACAACAATCTGGCGAGCCTCTACAGGGACCGCGTGTACGTAGCGTGGAAGTGGCCTCCGGGGGGTGTGTACGTCTCGCGCTCAACGGATCGAGGTGTGAGCTTCAGCGCGCCGCTTCGCATCGACGAAGCCGTGATAAGCAGGCTCGACATGGTCGTGGCCGCCGACGGTACGGTGTATCTCGCTGCCAACGAACGCTCTCAGAGGAGGGTCCGCGTGTGGCGCTCCGATGATGGTGGTGACCGTTGGGTTGCCATGGCAGGCCCCACCGGGCTGCGCGCTGGCTGGTATACCTCCACCCTCTCGCATTGCACACGCATGTCGCTGGTGCACGCGTCACTTGCCGTGGATCGGTCGGATTCGACGCGCCGAGGTAACGTTTACTTGAGCTGGTCCGATGCGCCCCCCGGATCGCCGGCGGAATGCAGCGATGCCTGTGAGCCCTCGACGCGCTGTACCGCGAATGTCTACTTTTCCAGTTCGGTCGATCGGGGTGCGTCGTGGTCGGCCGCAGTGACCGTTCACGAGGAAGAGTTGGGAGACTCCGACCAGTACCACCAATGGATGAAGGCCGACCCGCGTGACGGCTCGATTTACGTCGCGTACAAGGACACTCGTCATGACCCGAATCGCTACGCAACCGACGTCTACATGAGTCGTTCGGCGGATGGCGGCCTGTCCTGGGAGCCTTCAGTTCGCATGTCGTCGGCGTCCGGGCACGCCCGGGGCGGCTTCCAGTACGGCGACTACCAAGGGCTGGCCGTGCTCCGGCGCCGAGCCCTCGTTGCCTGGTCTGACTACCGCACAGAGCTCGCGGGCAGCGGCGAGATCTATGTCTCAGAGGTCGTCTTCCGCAAGCGGATCGCCAGCTGGTCGACGCGCCAGCTGCCGGCGCGCGATGAGCTGGAGGTGACCTACCACGGGCGGGTGCGCGGCCAGGTCACGCTTGACGCGTACGTGTTCGTTGCCGATCCGGTTAATGGCGAGCGTGTGTATCTTCGGCCCGGTGGCCGGCAGAGCCTGCGGCCGCGAGCCTGGGCGACGTTCGAAGCGCATCGGAAATACGAAGCCTTGCTGAGGATCCCCCTCTCTTCCTGGGCTCCCTTCGCCGGTTCGGGTCGTCTACTAGGCGTGCAACTCGCCGATGCCGGAGCCGACCCCGAGATCGGTTCGGTGTTGCGATCGTCGCGCCTCAAGATCCCCCTCGCAGATCTGCTGTCGGCGTCCTCTTGAGCCGCTGGGCTCCGTAGAAGGACCGGTGTCGACCAGCCAGAGGTCGTGAGCTCAACCTCGACAACTCGGCCCAGGTGTAGGATCGGCGCGTGCCAGCGAAATCACTGCAATCGGTCAGCATCGCCGCTGCGGAAGAAGCGCGACAACGCATCGAACCCATCGTGCTGCGGACGCCGCTGCTGAGACTCGACATCGACACGGGCCCGGCCGAGATCTGGCTGAAACTCGAGAACCTGCAGCCGATCCGCTCGTTCAAGCTCCGTGGTGCTGCCAACGCGATGCTGTCGATCGACCGTTCCGAGCTGCGACGCGGCGTATGGACGGCGAGCGCCGGAAACATGGCGCAGGGCGTGGCGTGGTGCGCGCGGTACCTCGGTGTGGATTGCTCGGCGGTGGTCCCCGAGGGGGCGCCGGAGGCGAAGCTGGCGGCCATCCGCGCGCTGGGTGCCGACATCGTTCCTGTGCCGTATCTGGATTGGTTCCAGATCTACGCCACTCGGGAGTACCCGGGAATGCGAGGGACGTTCGTGCACGCGTTCGATGACGACGCGGTCATGGCCGGCAACTCCACCATCGCTCTGGAGATTCTCGAGGACTTGCCCGACGTCGACTCGGCGGTCATTCCGTACGGCGGGGGTGGGCTCTTCTGCGGTGTTGGTGCTGTGCTCCGACAACACCGACCGGAGGCACGGCTCTACGCGGCGGAGGTCAGTACCGCGGCTCCGCTGGCGGCCGCCGTCGACGCGGGCAAACCCGTGCACATCGACCATCAGCGGAGCTTCGTCGACGGCATTGGTGGTCCGTTGCTGTTCGAACAGATGTGGGAGCGTACCCGGCCGATGCTCGAAGGCTCCCTGCAGTCGAGTCCCGACGAGATCGCCGATGCCATTCGGCTGCTGGTGCGGCAGCGCGCCATTGTGGCCGAAGGCGCTGGTGCGGCGCCGGTGGCGGCGGCGATTGCTGGCAGGGCGGGCACCGGCAGGATCGTGTGCATCGTATCGGGCGGGAACATCGACGCCGACGCGCTACGAACGATCCTGGCGAACGAGACGCCGTGATCGCTCCGCTCCGACAGAGTTTCGATCGTCGTCGATTTCTCTGTGCCGCCAGCGCCGCTCTGGGGGTCTCCTTTACTGAGTGTCGACGCGCCGATGCACCGGGCATCGGTGACTCTGCTCCGCGGCTGGACGCGCACGTGCACGCCACCAGCCCGGCGCTAGCCGGCTGGTTGCCTAGTGAAGCCGAGATCACGGCGATCGGACCCTCCTGTGGGGCAGTGACAACGGCGACGACTACCTTGGTGCGACGCGCCGGCTTTGGCCCCTGTCCGCTGCCGAGCTGGCTCAGGTGCTGGCGAACGACGGGAGCGGATGGGTTGCCTGAGCCCGGGCCCGCCACACTTCCACTAGCGGTTCATCAGTGCAAAGCGCAGTCCGACGTAGGCGCTGCGCCCGGGTGTGCCGAAACCCCAGATTTCCTGGTAGTCGTTATCGGCGATGTTGTCGATTCGACCGATCAGCTCGATGCCGGGGCTCACCTGCCATTGGCCGGCGGCATTCCACAGTAGGTAGCCTTCGAGCCGGACGGTGTCGGAAGTCCCGAAGTCGTTGCGCGCACCTTTGAAGCGCAGCTCGGTGAACAAGCTCAGGTCGGTTCGGGGGCGTACCCGTAGCATGAGGGCGCCCTCGTGCTTGGGTCGTCGAAGGAGCTGGTCGACGCTCCCCTCGGCCTTGGCGTCGGTGTACGTGTAGTTGGCGTCGAGGCGCACGTCGCGATGGGCCAGGAGGCTCGTGGCCAGCTCCAGTCCTTGGGTCGTGACGGCGCCCAGGTTCACGAAGCCTGCGGGGAAGGCGAACTCGATGAGGCTGTCGAGGTCGTTGTGAAACCATGTGGCGTCGGCAGTGAAGCGTCCTCTCATGAATGTCCCACCGGCTCCGATATCTCAGCCGGTGCTCGACTCCGGACCGAACTCGGGGTTGCCGAAGCCCGGGAAGTACAGCTCGTTGAAGTTGGGTGCTCGGAACCCGCTGCCCACCGAGCCGTGCAGTCGTAATCCCGACGGGGCGTTGTAGGCGGCGGTGAAACGATAGGTGGTCTTGTCACCGAACCGCGAGTGATCTTCGTAGCGAAGCCCCGCCGCAACGTGTAGCCGATCGCTCCACGACCATCGATGCTGTGCGTACAGACCGGTAACGTCGATGGACTCGTCGAAACCGCTCAGACCGAAGCTCGAGACACTCTCGGTCGTTGCCGTCTCGCGCCGGCGTTCGATCCCCACGATCGTGGTGTTGTTGTCGTCCAGCCGTAGGTCGCTCTGGAAGTCGATTTCCCGAATCGAAGCGTCGATCGACGAGGATACGGTGAACCCATCGGGGTCGGAGGTCCCGAGGCGCTGCTCGGTAGCAGACAGCGTCAGTTTGCCGGAGTAGACGCCGCGGTCGTATCCGAGCACCACACCGCCGTAGGTCTCGCGTACATCCTGCACCGCGTTGGGATCGTCAACCGGTCCGGCGACGAAGTCGAACTGGTCGAATCGTGTCGAGCCGTCGAAATGGGTGAGGAAACCTTCTACGGCGACGCCGTCTTCGAAGCGCGCTCCGGCGCGCGCATCGATCGCGGTGTTGCGGAAGCGGTCGCGCTCTACGTTGCCATTGCGAGCGTCCGCGGCTGAAAGATTGTCGCTGTTGAAATAGTCGAGGCCGAGCGAGTACCAGCTCGATTCGCCCGCCGCGGCGAGGCCCACGTTGGCACGCAGAGTTCCGAAGGCTCCACCTTCTATCGCCATGTCGAGCCCGGCAGTGTCGTTGCCGCGACGGGTAATCACATTGATCACGCCGCCCACGGCGTCCGAACCATAGAGGGTGCTCTGGGGACCGCGCACGATCTCGATTCGCTCAATGCGCGACGCCGGCAAGTACGCCCAGTCATAGGCGCCGGTGGTGGGGCTGTTTACTTTCAGCCCGTTCACCAACACCAGCGTGTGGTTTGAGTTCGTGCCGCGCGTGAAGACGGTGGTGGTGGATCCGGGGCCACCGGCGCGGGCGACGGTGACTCCCGGAACACGCGCCAGCACGTCCATCAGCCAGACGGCGCCACTCGAGCGTATCTCTGCAGCTGTGACGATCGTGGCGCTGCTACCGACCGTGCCGAGCGTCTCCTCGAGGCGGTTGGCGGTGACGACGACGCGCTCGTCGATGCGTAGCTCGTCCTCCGCGGCGTTCGAGGACTGCTGTGCCGGGGCGGATGATGTGGCTTGCCGCGCAACGGCGGGGTCAGAAAGAGACAGTGCGACGACAAGAGCGACCAGGAGCCGCAGCGTTGTGAAACGCATGGGAAACCCTCCCCCGAGGGACAACCGGGTGGTTGATTGCGGTCTCCTGGCTCACGGATCGTCCTACTCGCCGCCACCTTCCCAGGCGTGAGCCCAGTGACGTTCGGGCCTGAGGCAGGCTGCGCGGCTTACGCACCGCGTGCATCCGTCAGGCTTCGGGCGGCTTTCGTCCCCGTTCACAGTTGCGGGGCAGCGCGGGATTCTCACCCGCTTCCCGTGTCGACCTCTCGCCGACGCAGTCAGTAAGCCACATGAGTGCCAGCGCCTCAACCCATCCGCCAGGAGTCCTGATCCGACCCCGCGGTCCGACGAACGGGCACCGGTTCGATGGCGCGCCGAACTGGCTTCCAGGGCGCCTGAGTATGATTGCAGCCGACACGGCCTGCTAGGGAGAAGATCGTAGATGATCGAGGCGTTGCGGACCCCGGAAGAACGGTTCATCGCCGTTCCCGACTTCGACTATCCACCGAACTACGTCGACGATCTGCCGGGGTTCGTGGGCCTGCGCATGCATCTGGTCGACGAAGGGCCGGCGCGCGCTGATCACGTTTACCTTTGCCTGCACGGCGAGCCCACGTGGAGCTTCCTGTACCGCAAGATGATGCCGTCGCTGCTGGCGGCCGGTGGTCGCGTTGTGGCGCCCGATTTCTTCGGCTTTGGTCGTTCGGACAAGCCGGTCGATGACGCCGTCTATACGTTCGACTTCCACCGTCGCTCGTTGGTGGAGCTCATCACCCAGCGCCAGCTCACCAACATCACCCTCGTCTGCCAGGACTGGGGTGGGCTGCTCGGGCTCACCCTGCCGCATGAGATGCCCGAGCGGTTCAGCCGCCTGCTCGTCATGAACACCTCCCTGGGTACCGGCGATGTTCCGCTCCCTCCAGGCTTCGTCGCCTGGCGAGATTTCGTGCGCGACAACCCCGATTTCTCCATCGTGTCGCTCATGCGCCGCTCCTGCCCGGCGCTGACGCCCGAGGAGCTGGCGGCCTACGCAGCGCCGTTTCCGGACGATCGTTTTCGTGCCGGGGTACGTACCTTCCCGGCGATTGTGCCGACAGCGCCGAACGATCCGGGCGCGGAACTGTCACGCCGGGCCCGGGCGTGGCTTTCCAGCGACTGGTCGGGACAGACTTTCATGGCCGTCGGGGCTCAGGACCCGGTGTTGGGAGTGCCGGTCATGCGTGCCCTGGCGGAGACGATTCGTGGCGCTCCGGAACCGCTGGTGTTCGACGATGCCGGGCGCTTCACTCAGGAGGCCGGGGAGGTCGTGGTAGAGGCGGCCCTCGCCGCCTTTGGAGAAGACCGGTCCGCTCTCGGGTGACCGATTTCCTGAGATCCGGTCCGGCGTTGAGCTCAGGGATCGATGCGGCGACTCAGCACTCGATGACGTTGACCGGCACCTCGAGCACGTTGATCGCGAGTCCGCCGCGAGCTGTCTCCTTGTACTTCGTCTTCATGTCGGCGCCCGTGTCGCGCATCGTCTTGATGACCTGGTCCAGCGAGACGAAGTGCTTGCCGTCGCCGCGCAAGCTCATGCGAGCGGCGTTGATAGCTTTTACCGCACCCATGGCATTGCGCTCGATACACGGGATCTGGACGAGGCCGCCGACCGGATCGCAGGTCAGGCCGAGGTTGTGCTCCATGCCGATCTCTGCGGCGTTCTCGACCTGAGTCGGGGAGCCGCCGAGCACCTCCGCCAGGGCACCTGCGGCCATCGAGCACGCCGCGCCGACTTCCCCCTGGCAGCCGACTTCCGCCCCGGAGATCGACGCGTTCTCCTTGTAGAGGATGCCTATCGCACCGGCGGTGAGCAGAAAGCTGATCACGCCTTCATCGTTGGCGCCGGGAACGAGCTGTTCGTAGTAACGCAGCACGGCCGGGATGATGCCGGCCGCGCCGTTGGTTGGGGTGGTTACTACCCTCCCGCCGGCGGCGTTTTCCTCGTTCACGGCCACCGCCCACATGCTTACCCAATCGAGCGCCTCTAACGGGTCGCTGCCAGGAGCGGCGCTCGAGCAAAGGGCGCGGTGCCAGGCCGGGGCGCGACGGGGAATATCGAGGCCGCCGGGAAGCACTCCCTCCGCGTGACAACCGCGCTCGATACAGGCCTTCATGGCCTGCCATAGCTCCAACAGTCCGGTGCGGATCTCGTGCTCCGAGCGCCAGGCGCGCTCGTTCTCGAGCATCAGCTGGCTCACCGACAGGTGGTGTTTTGCACAGCGAGCCAGTAGGTCTGCTCCGCTCCTGAAACGGTGGGGAAGCGGCGTCGAGTCCTCGACTATGCGAGCGGACCCGGCTGCGTCTGGGTTTACGACGAAACCGCCGCCGACCGAGTAGAAGACTCGCGTTTGAAGCTCCGCGCCGGCGCCGTCGAAGGCGGTGAATCGCATGCCGTTGGGATGATCCGGCAGCGTCTCACGCCGCCGGAAGAGCAGATGCTCTTTGGGTCGCAGCGGCACCGGGTGCTCCCCCAGGAGCCACAGTCGGCCGGTGTCGTAGATGGCCGCGATTCGTGCATCGAGCGTTTCAACGTCGACGGCCTCGGGCGTGTCGCCCTCGAGTCCCAGAAGGATCGCCCGATCAGTGCCATGCCCCTTGCCGGTCGCGGCAAGCGAGCCATAGAGCTCTGCCCCTACCGCCGCTGTGCTGTCGAGCAATCCGGCCCGGCGCAGTCCCACAGCGAATTCGCGCGCCGCGCGCATCGGCCCGACCG
Source organism: Acidobacteriota bacterium (assembly GCA_965205505.1). Classification (GTDB taxonomy): domain Bacteria; phylum Acidobacteriota; class UBA890; order UBA890; family WLXD01; genus DASCOT01. The sequence continues at coordinate 15,306 of CBDBHB010000001.1, read as the reverse complement.
TGTGCGAGCTCGACGGCCCGATACCGATCTTGAACAGATCAAAGACGCTGATTGCCATGGCGGGAAAGGTGGCGCCGCTCAGGCGTTGAGCACGCGACGCAGATAGCGCCCCAGGGTCTTGAGCCGGTAGCTGCCGCGCCGTGGGTTGTGGTAGCCGGACCGGAGCTCCGTGCTACTGAGATGGGCGTAGTTCTTGGCCGGCTCGAAGGCGTGCCCCTCGTGCCACTCGTTGAACGAGTTGAGAAAGACGAGAAAGAAGCCTTGCCGGGCATTCGTGTGGAGAGGGTTGCTCTGAACCAATATCGATGTGCTCAGCGTGCGGCGGATCTGCTTCTGCGAAAGTCGCCTGGCGCGCTCACGCTCCTCCATTTCGCTCCAGCTCACCTGGGCGGGCGGATGGAATGGGTTGGGCACGTAACACGAGTCCTCGGGGACCGTTCTGCGGGCGATGCTGTCGAAGCCGGGGTTCGTATTGAACGAGTAGACCAGACCGTCGCTGTTGGCGCGTTCGGAGTGCCCTTGCCAGGTCGACGGGTCGAGGAAGTTGTTGTACACGGCGATGCCATCGAAGCCGGACTTGCGAGTACGGTTCATGTTCAAGGAATCGGCCAGCATCGTCACCTGGTCGAATTCCCCTGCGAAGCGGTCGCGGACGCCGTCGGTCTGTTGCTTCCAGATCTCGTCGGGGGTGTAGTCCGGTACGTTATGGACGATATCGTGGCAGTCCGTGACCTGCTCCGCAACGATCGTGCGGAAAGACTTGAACACTGGCCCGACCTTGCCGTTGGCGTCGCGCAGTAGCAGAAATGCGTCCCAGCCCCGCCGTTCACCGTACTCTTTGATCAGGTAGGTGATGTCGTCGAGATAACGGTGGGCACGATCGTGCCGATACGGTTCGATGTGGAACATCACCTTGATGTCGTGATCGGCCATCACGTCCATCACGGCATGGGCGGACCCTCCGGAGAAGCTGTCGGCGCCCCACCAGCTCAAGTTCACGGCGCCTGCCCCGACTTCTTTGATCCAGCGTGCGTGCCGCTCGATCACCTTCCTATCGCGGGAGCTGTAGGCTCCTAACTTCGGAACGCTGGTGGCGGCGAGGTCGTGCGGTGGGACGCGATCCCACTGCTGCCAGTGATGGAAGGGATCGTTGTCGTACCAGGGGTAGTACTCGAAGATGAAGTGGCGGTTCAGATCACTGAACCGTAGCTTCAGTATCCGGCCGAACTCAGCCCACGGGAAGGCGGCGATAGCGCGCTCTGAGGGGTCGGCAGCCAGGATACGCCGTTGGATGTCGGCGCTGCCGTACCGCAGCTCCATCTCCAGCGACGAAAAACCGTGCCGCTCACGCGCCGGGTCGGGAAGCCCCGTCAGTCCTGCCAGCGTATAGGGTCCGGGCGTCGTCGGTCCGCTGTCCCCGCCCCCGAGTGCCGGTAGAGACCGCGCCACAAGGCCGCTGCCGAAGCCGAACGCGGCCGGAGCCGCAATCGCTCCGAGGCTGCCGAGCACGCGTCGTCGTGACCAGTCAATCATGGGACAATTGAACCCTCTGACTGGAGCAAACGGCAAGTCTTTCCGTGATCGCGCTGATTTCGCATCGGCGGCCTGGGAGATCATCATGCGTAACGGAGCGGCGCTCCCTGGGATCGCGGCAGTTGTTTGCCTCGGTTTCAGCGGGCTGCCCGCCGATCAGAAGCTGGGCCGGCAGGAGGCGACGGATTTCGTTATCACGCGCTCCAATCTGGCAGCGTTGGCGCGCCTTGACGGTCCGCTGGCTGCGCGCTAACGGTGCCTAGCGGGCCGTGGTGGAAGTGTGGTGGGCCTGGCGATAGGGTCTTGCGAGGCGGAGGCAAGGATCGCCGTCGTCGAGCCTCCTCGAATTCGACTCAGTCGCGCGCGCCACAATATGCAACGAACCTCTGTTACAGGACACTAGATGTCTGAGTCAGGCTTTGATCAACGCGAGCTTCGCAACGCGCTCGGTCGCTTTGCCACCGGGGTGACGATCGTTACCGCCAAGGCCGACGATGGGACGCGCGTCGGTGTGACCGTGAGCAGCTTCAATACGGTCTCGCTGGAACCGCCGTTGGTGCTTTGGAGCCTCGATCGCAGGTCGGGTACGTTGCCTGTGTTCGAGACCGCGACCCACTTCGCGGTGAGCGTGCTCGGCACCGACCAGATCGAGCTGTCGAACACGTTCGCGAGCCGCGACGCCGGCAAGTTCGACGGCGTGAAGTGCGGTGAGGGTGCCGGCGGTGCGCCGCTGATCCCGGCCAGTTTGGCGACGTTCGAGTGTCGCAACGCGCATCAGTACGACGGCGGCGACCATGTAATTTTCGTCGGCGAGGTTGTGGCCTTCGACCGCCGTGAGGGTGTTGCACTGCTGTTTCACGACGGGGCCTACTGTGTGGCGGCGCCACACGGCAGCGGTACCGACTGACGCGGCGTGCTAATGCAAAAGGTTCCGGCGCTGGTCCAGCAGGATCTGGTCCTGGTGGGCGGCGGGCATAGCCACGTCACGGTTCTGAAGCGATTCGGCATGCGTCCCGAGCCCGGTGTGCGGCTGACGCTGATCTGCCGCGACACGCACGCGCCGTATTCCGGAATGTTGCCCGGGATGATCGCCGGCCATTACGGATTCGACGACGCCCATATCGATCTGGGACCGCTCTCGCGTTTCGCCTCCGCCCGCTTCCTCCATGATGAGGTAATCGGGATCGATCGCACAAACCGACGGCTACTCTGTCGTGGCAGGCCGCCTGTCGCGTACGACGTGCTAGCCATCGACATTGGATCGGCGCCGCTCGTGCGCGATGTCGAGGGTGCCGCGGGGGCGGTCGTTTCCGTCAAGCCTATCGACGGTTTCGCCCGCAAGTGGACGCGAATGAAGGAGCGCATCCTGGCGCAGCCGAGCCGCTCGGTAATCGCTGTCGTCGGAGGCGGGGCGGGGGGCGTCGAGATTCTGTTGGCTCTGCAGCACTGCCTGCGTTGTGAGCTGCTCCGTATCGGTCGCACCGACGAGCACCTCGAATACCGGCTGTACACGCGCGACGGCGAGATCCTGCCATCGCACAATCGTCGCGTGCAGCGGAAGTTCAGGCGTGTTTTGGCGGAACGCGGCGTCATCGTGCGACCCGGTAGTGGCGTCGTGCGGGTCGAGAAGAACGGGCGCACGCGCCTGATCTTCGATCGAGGCGACCCCGCCGAAGTCGACGAAGCGCTTTGGGTGACCACCGCCGGAGCGCAGCGGTGGCCCGGCGAGGGGGGACTGGAGGTCGACGAGCACGGCTTCATCCGGGTCAACGATACCTTGCAGTCTACAAACGACCCCGACGTGTTCGCCAGCGGCGATGTTGCCGCCGTCGTGGGCCACCCGCGGCCTAAAGCCGGTGTCTTTGCGGTGCGCCAGGGACCGCCATTAGAGCAGAATTTGCGGCGACGGCTGCGCGGGGAATCGTTGAGGCCGTTCCACCCGCAGCGACATTTCCTCAGCCTGGTAAGCACCGGCGACCGGTATGCGGTTGCGTCGCGTTCGTTCTGGAGCCTCGAGGGAGGTTGGGTCTGGCGCTGGAAGGATTGGATCGACCGACGTTTCATGCGCAAGTACAACGACCTGCCCGAGATGGAGCCGCATGCCGAGCCGGCCTCGCGTAACGACGCTGAAACACTGCGAACGTTGTCGAGCCCGGCGATGCGTTGTGCCGGATGTGGATCGAAGGTCGGCAGCCGCGTGCTGGAGCGGGCGCTGGCCAGGTTGTCGAGGACGCCTCACCCGGACGTGATCATCGGTCTCGACGCGCCCGACGATGCTGCAGTGGTGCGTGTGCCGGAGGGCAAGGTCTTGGTGCAGTCAGTCGATCATTTCACCGCCTTCGTCGACGATCCTTTCGTCTTCGGCCGCATCGCTGCTGTACATGCATTGAGCGACCTGCACGCCATGGGGGCCGAGCCGCAATCGGCCCTGGCGCTTGCCACGGTCCCCTATGCCGACGAGGCGAAGCTGGAGGAGGATCTCGTGCAACTGCTGGCGGGCGCTTTGGAGGCGCTCGACGAGTCCGGTGCTGCTCTCGTCGGCGGGCACACGATTGAGGGACCGACCCTGGCGCTGGGCTTTGCGGTGAGCGGGTTTGCCCATCCCGAAGCGCTCTCGACCAAGAGTGGAGCGCGACCGGGCGAGGCTCTCGTGCTGACCAAGCCGATCGGTAGCGGCGTGTTGTTCGCGGCGCACATGCGCCAGCGAGCCAAAGGACGGTGGATCGAGGCGGCGCTCGCCTCGATGTCGACCTCGAATCGGGCGGCGGCCGATATCCTGCGTCGCCACGCGGCGTCGGCGATGACCGACGTCACCGGGTTCGGGGTCTTGGGTCACCTGCTGGAGATGCTGCGCGCCTCGGGAGCCGGCGCCGAGATCGACCTCGGCACGGTGCCGGCGTACGACGGTGCACTGTCCCTCGTCGAGCAAGGGATCTTGTCGTCCTTACAACCTCAGAACCTGCACTTGCGACGGGCAGTGCGTAACCCGGAGATCGCCGCCGATCAGCCGCTGTTTGCGTTGTTGTTCGATCCGCAGACCTCGGGCGGCCTGCTTGCCTCAGTGCCCGAGACGAACGCTGCGACGGCCATCAGCGAGTTGGCGCGTGCCGGCTATCCGGCGGCCTGCCAGGTGGGCACGGTGACCGAAGGCGAGCCTACAGTCACTCTGGGCGCGGACTCCTAGCAGGCCGTGGTGAAAGTGTGGTGGGCCGTAACCCTTCGGGCGACAGGGGGTTGCGCGCGTATGCTGCGTCGTTCCTCGTCAACGATGGGGTAACCATCGCCTCCTCCTCTCTCCTTGCCTGCACTTCGCAAGACCCTGTCGCCAGACCCACCACACTTTCACCACGGCCTGCTAGCAGGCCCACAACACTTCCACCACGGCCTGGCAGATCGAATCGTCTCGCAGATCGAGTCGTCGTGCCACTGCCGCGCATGACGGGAGTCGACTGGAGCAGATCGTCTACTTCCAGATCCACTCCCGGAACTGGGTGCGCTCGAAGACGATCGGGTTCACGTGGCCGGGCCACGCCGGCGCGCTGACGAAGAAGTAGATCTTGTCACCGGCTTTCGGAACATGGCCTCGCAACGGCGCGAAGAAGAAATGGTTTGCCATCTGCTGGGCGACCGTGACGCTCCCACCGGATCCCAAGCTCTGACAGACCAGACCTGGAGTGAGCCACTCAAAGATGCCGGCGTACCACGCTGCGGCGCCCCGCGCTCCGCCGAGGTTCACGATGGCCCACATGTTGCCGTTGACGAAGACTCCTCCGCCAGGCTCCAGGGCGGTCGGCCAGGAGGTGTTCTTAGTGTGTCCTAGGCAGATCTGGAAGTTGTTCTGACTTATGAATGTCAGATTGGACGTAGTGTCCCACGGGCCGACGTTCATTGGGCCGGGCCAAATCACCGTCTTCCAGTCGATGGCGTCGGCACCGTCCCCGCCGGCACCAGGAATCAGAATTTCTCCGGCCTTCCCGAACGTGACGAAGAAGTAGTCTTCCCTGGCGGGTACGACCGTATCATAGGGGTTCTCGCTCACTGGAATCGCGGCGCTGGAACCGTTCACGGATCGGGCGCGCATCGGGATGGCGACGTAGTCGTTCTTCCGGAAGCCCTTCAACCCGGAAATTTCGATCCAGTAGAAGACGCGTTCTCCCGGCTTCAACTCCACGATGACGCCGTTGCCGCTGAAATCCTCCGTAACGTCGTCGCCCCGGAACATCTTCGGTCCGGTGAGCGCCGCCGCGTAGATCGTTGCTTCGAACTTTTCGGCGGCGCTGCGCTTTTCGACGGTCGTGACCTCCTCGGGGATATCGATTTTGACGCGTATCTCGTCGGACTTGGTACCGTCGTTGTCGATCGCTACGAGGTAGCGCTCGGTGACCTTCTTGCCGCCGTCGAGGATAATATTCTGCGCCGGGACCTCGGGCCCGCTCTCGTAGAAGTCGTTGCCCTTGAACTCATCCCAGCGCGCAACGTCGTCTTTGACGAGTTTTTTCACCTCGGAGACGGCGATATCGGGTTTGAACTTGGCGAGCTTGCGCGTCGGGCGAGCATCCACCGTTGCCGACGCCACCGTGATGACACACAGGCAAAGCAGAATAGGACGGAGGAAGCGCGACATGGAAGGGACTCCTGAGCGAGGGGCGGAAGTACTCACATCGGCGAGACTCAGGCGCCACTGCGCAGGCTCAACCAACGGCGTATGGTCGTGAAACTCCGAGACAATCCTATCAAATCGACCGACAGCAGTCGCGGTCGCCGCCGATCTACCGGTCACAGTGGCACGGGGTTCGGTCTCGGTGCGCGCCAGCCGTCGGGTCCCGCTTGGAGGCGGCGCCTGGTGTGTGCTGGGCTCAGTGGTGGCCGGCTGCTGCGGCGCGAATTCACGTGGGTTGAAGCATGTGTGGTGCTGCATACTGCATGTACGGAGCTCCGTGTGCGGTCGAGGTCTGAACAAACAGAATCGTACGCATCAGCGCGGCGCGCACGGCTTCGGTTAGGATGGGCGGTCGCCGATGCGTGGCTCGGCGACACGGGACGCTATCGACCCCGCACAGTACCAGGCCGGTTTCGCCCGGCGCGCGACAACTGCACTTCCAATACGGACTGACAGCGTCACGACGCTGTGGTGATCAGAGGGCTTGTGCACTCACGTTTCGTAAGGAATCCCGACAACACCATCACCGCGGACGTGGTCAAGCGCGGCCGCGATGTGCTCCGCGATCCGCTGATCAACAAAGGCTCGGCATTCACGCCGCGCGAACGGGCTGAGCTGCGCCTCGAAGGTCTGCTCCCACCCGGGCTGGTCAACATCGAACAGCAGCTGGCGCGCGAGGTCGAGTCGCTCAAGCACACCGAGCATCCGCTCGGCAAGTACATCGAGCTCGCCGACCTTCAGGATCGGAACGAGACCCTGTTCTACAGGCTCCTGGTTGATCGTCTCGACGAGCTGATGCCGATCGTCTACACGCCGACGGTCGGTTTGGCCTGCAGCAACTTCAGCCACATCTTCCGGCGCGGTCGTGGGCGTTGGATTACCCCAGAGCACCGTGGCCGCATCGTCGAGGTGCTTCGTCAGATCAAGGCCGATATCCGGCTGATCGTGGTGACCGACAACGAGCGGATTCTGGGACTTGGCGACCTCGGCGCCGGCGGCATGGGCATACCGACCGGCAAGCTGGCGCTCTACACCGCCGCGGCAGGGCTGCACCCCACGCTGACGTTGCCTGTGAGCCTCGACGTAGGCACCGACAACGCGGCGCTGCTCGACGATCCCAAGTACGTCGGCTGGCGCCACTCACGGTTGCGCGGCCAGCTGTACGATGAGCTCGTCGACGAGTTCGTGCTGGCGGTTCGCGAGTGCTACCCGAACGCCATCCTACAGTGGGAGGACTTCAAGAAAGCCAACGCGTTCGACCTATTGCACCGCTACCGCGAGGTGTTGCCGTCGTTCAACGACGACATCCAGGGAACCGCGGCGATCGCGCTCGCCGGCATTTTGGCGGCAGGTCGCGCCACAGGTACACCGATGCGGGAGCAACGCGTGGCGATTCTGGGTGCCGGCGCCGCCGGCGCCGGGATCGCGGGCCTGCTGCGCGACGCGTTTGCGGACGCTGGCCTCGAGGGTGACGAGCTGCTCAGCAGCGTCGCGATGCTCGATAGCGGCGGTCTGTTGGCTGATTCGCGCCAAGGGCTCGATGAGCACAAGCGAGCGTTCGCGTGGCCGGCGCACATAATCGCCAAGACCGGGTTGGCCGGCGATTCGCCGCCAGGCCTGGAGCGGGTTGTCGAGCTCTATAAGCCGACGGTGTTGATCGGCACGACAGGTCAACCCGGCGCGTTTACCAAGCCGATCGTTCGCAAGATGGCCGCCAACGTCGAGCGTCCGGCGATCTTTCCGTTCTCGAATCCCACGAGCAAGAGCGAGGCGACTCCCGAGGACATCTTCGGCTGGACCGAAGGTCGGGCGCTGGTGGCAACCGGCAGTCCGTTTCCGCCCGTTCAGCTCGAGGATCGTCTCGCCAAAGTGTCGCAGGGGAATAACGTCTACATCTTCCCGGGAGTCGGCCTGGGGGCGCTGGCCGTCGGCGCGCGCAAGATCACCGATTCCATGTTCACCGCCGCCGCCACTTCGCTGGCGGCACAGGTGACCGCCGCCGACCTCGCGGCGGGGGCCCTGTACCCGCCGGTGCCCCAGCTACGGCAGGTCACCTGCGAGATCGCCAAGGCGGTGGCACAAGCGGCGGTCGATGACGGGGCTGCCGACGATCCTGAAGGGGGAATCTCAGCCGCGGTGGAGTCGTGGATCTGGGATCCTGTCTACCCGACGATCAAGGCGATCTAGCGCGCGCCGGAAGTCGGCGTGAGGCCGTTGACCTGCCCGTCTAGATCCCACCCGGGATCGACCTCGATGCCCAGGTGTGCCAGCGCGGTGGGTACGATATCGACGATATGGGGTGTGGCGGTCAGCGCTGCCGGATCGGCCGACGGACCGCTGACCAGGTAGTAGATGGTCCGCTCTTCGATCGAGTTGTCGCCGTGGTCGCCCTCGTCAGTGCGTCCGTGATCGGTGCTCGAGAGGATCAGCCAGTCCTCCTGAGCGTAGGTGGGGCGTGCCTGCACCGCAGCCACTAGCTCGCCCACTCGCTGATCGGCTAGCTCGATGGCGGCACGGTACTCCGGAGACAACGAGCTCGTCTCGTGCGCCACACTGTCGGTATTGGTCATGTACACGAAGGTGGCATCCGGATCACCGACGCGCAGGTAATGGGTGGCGATTGACACAACCTCGGCGTCGGCGGTCGCATAGCCGATAGCGTCACCGTTGATGTTCACCAGCACGTCTACGATCCGACTGATCATCGGGCCCCCGTCGGCCGTCGTTCCCATTGCTGGCCAGTGGATCACCGCGTAGGTGTTGAGCTCCGGACGTACCTGCTCGATGCGAGTCAGGAAGTCGGGATACTCCGCGTAGTGGTTGCCGGTGAAGTCGTTGCTCTCGACGCCGTGTTTCTCCATCCACACGCCGGTCAACATGCTCGACCAGCCGGGGCCGCTGACGGTAATTGGCCTGGTGCGAGCATCGGCAGAGAAGGCCCCCGTGGTGATCAACGCATCGAGGTTGGGTGTATCTGCCTGCTCCAGGATATCGACGCGGATTCCATCGATGCCGATCAGCAAGACCTTCTTGCGTGCCTCCGTGGGCGCCACGAGCGCGGACACATCAATGGTGCTCCCGCCTGCGCCATCTTGCGAGGCGCCGGATGGCAGGGCAGTCAACAAAAGAGCGGCGAGCAACGGTGCGAGGGCGGCGCGAGTGGGCATCGAACACTCCTGAGCTTTGCGGTGCCGGGAAGCCCATCCTAGTGGATACGCGGTGCGATATGATCGCGCGCACCGGCCCGTCGCCAGGTTTGGCGAACCGATCGAGGAGAGACATGAGCGATCGCATAGGCGCCCTGCAGCAGGCGATTGGTGCCGCCGGTGCCGATCTGTTGGTGCTTAATCCCGGGCCGAGCATGACCTACTTCACCGGTCATTCGTTCGACTCATACGAGCGACTGTTCCTGCTCTTCGTGCCCGCCGACGGCGAGCCCGGCGCCGTCGTGCCGTTGCTCGAGGAGAACAACTGGGTCAGCTCCGTGCCGGGTGTGAGCCAGGTGTGGCTGTGGGACGACAAGGATGGGCCGCAGGAGGCCGCCGCGGCGGCCTGTGTACATTTCTCGGACGCCAGAACAGTGGCCATCGAGCCTCTCGGCTTGCGCTACATGGAGGTGACGGTGCTGCAGCAGCACCTGCCGACGATAGAGCTGGTCTCAGCCGACGCGGCCATCAGCTCGCTGCGGCAGTTCAAGGACGAGCACGAGGCGGCGAGCATTCGCACCGCCGCGGAGATCTGCGAGGCTGCGCTGGAGGAAACGGTTCACGAAGTACGCGTCGGCATGACCGAAAAACAGGTGGCTGCCGAGCTCATCGGTCGAATGCTCGGGAAGGGCGGCGAGGGCATCTCGTTCGGCCCGATTGTGCTGGGTGGTCCCAAGAGCGCGCTGCCGCACGGCGTACCCGATGAGCGGCCATTGGAGGCGGGGGACTTCCTGCTGATCGATTTCGGTACGAGCCATGACGGCTACCACAGCGACATCACGCGAACTTTCGTTGTGGGCGCTGAACCGGATGATCGTCAGCTCGCCGTCTACGCGGCCGTGCGCGCCGGCAACGCTGCGGGGTGCGCGCGTGCCACCGCCGGAGCCACCGCGCACGATGTCCACATGGCGGCGGCCGGTCCCCTGCAAGCACCTGAATTCGACGACTACTTCAAACACCGTACCGGCCACGGCTTGGGCGTTGACATTCATGAGCCTCCGTCGGTGATGGAAGGCAACCACGATCCGCTCGGAGCCGGAACCGTGATCACTGTCGAGCCCGGTCTGTACATGGAAGGCTGGGGAGGAGTTCGCATCGAGGACGATATCTGGGTCACCGACGACGGGCCCGTGAGCCTGACCTCATTCCCACATGAGCTTCGGATCATCGGTACATGACGCCGTTTCTGAACGTCCTCGTACAGTTCACGGGGATCATCATCGCCATGATCGGCATCCTGGCGATGCGCTCGCCGCAGCTTGTGACCGGGGCGATCCATCAGATCGAGGAAGCTGGTTGGCTGCGCACCGTGGTTGTAACGAAGCTCGTGGCAGGGATCGTCTTGTTGGTTGCCGCGAGCGGCACCCGCTTGCCCACGTTGGCGCGGGTGCTCGGTGCCGGCGTTGCCATCGGTTCCGGCTGGGTGTTGCTCGACGCGTCGAGGCTCGCGTCGCTGGCGCAGTCGGGTCAGCGGCAAGGGAATCTGGCAATGCGCCTCTACGGGTCGCTGGCGATGTTGGCAGGCTCGTTCCTGGTCTACGCCTCGCGATAGCTAGTGCACTAGTGCTCCTGATCATAAGTACGGTGACGTTTGCAGGAGCGAGATGCGGGCGAGATCAAGGAAGGGTGAGGAAGGCGATGCCTTAGCCATCCTCGAGGAGCCCTGACGCCGAGATCGCCCGCCTATCGCTCCTGCCCTCCGGGTGGCCGCGGGACCGGCCACCTTCGGCGTCGCGGCGCCTCGACGATACACCCAGCATCGCCCTCGTCGCCGCTCCTACAATTCGCCCCGGTCGCGCGCGCCACAAACGTCACCGTACTTATGATCAGGAGCACTAGTCGCAGGTCACCGCGGGGCGGCCGTGCTCGAGCTCGGCGCAGAAGGGAATTCCCGAACGGCCGGTCTCCCGATCCACTGTTACGACGCGTAGCCGCGCCCGGCCCGGTCCGATGCCGGCGCCAATACCATCCACCACCATGAAACCGTGGTCGCGGCTCTTGAAGAGTGTGTTGTCGCGCCGCGCCGTGGGGTTCGACTTGGAAGCGCTGCCGCTGACCACATAGGTCGTTGGCCGATCGCCTTTGTCGGTAAACACCTGCAGATCGTGTTCGTGACCCGCTGCATATAGGAGCGGTGGAAATTCGGCGAACACCGCCTGCAGGCTGTCCACCATCGCCTTGTTGGCGCCGCCCGAGAGGTCTTGACCGCTGCTCGCCCCGCCGATCTTGCGCAGCGCGACGCCTAGCACCGGGATAGGAATCCATGCCCACTTCTTCAGCATGCGCGTCGAGAATATCCATTCGTCGACGGGGAAGAAGCCACCATGTGACCCGGCCGTGTAGATCGGATGGTGGCCGGCGACAATAGTCAGCAGATCGTGCTCGGCTGCTTCCTGTAGCCCGGTGACCAGCCGCTCGTACGCCTGGCCAGGTTCGGCGACGCTGCCTTCATACGCCGTGCCAGCGTCGAGCGGACCCCAAGAGCATCCCTCCCAGCCCTTCGCATGTTTGGTGGTCAGCAACCATTCGGTGTCGAGAAACACCAGGCGCACTCCAGGGATCCGCGAGCCACTCTGGATCGTCAGGTCCACCCAGACTGGCCCTGGACATCCGTCGCTCGGGACCTGCAGCGAAGTGACTCCCGCGGCGATGAAGCGATCGGCAGCTCGTATCCGCGCCGCGCCGCGCCTGCCCGAATGATCCCAGTCGTGGTTCCCGGGGACAAAAAAGACACGCGCGCCGTTGGACGCCACCTGCATCTGTGCCTTCAAGACGCGCTCGCCTCGTCGGCGCTCGGCGGCGGACTTGGGGTCGGTCTCGTCCTCGGCTGGTAGGCCGTTTGTGTATACGCTGTCGCCTAACCAGACGATCGTGGTGCGTTCCGGTGCCGCCGCCACGTAGGTGCTTGCTGTAGCAATCACGTTGGCTAGTGCAAGGTTGTCTGCGCCGCCGTCGCCAAGCAGCAGCAGCCGCCAGTTGGGCCTCTCGAGCTCGGTGACAGTGTCGAAGCCGCTGCGAATGTACAGCGAGTTGCCGCAGGCCGCGGTCGCCACTGCGGTTACCGTGATGAGCAGCCGGCGGTACCGCTGGCGACGTGGTCGCGGTCGTCGTGGTGGGAGCTCGGTCAGCGTCGACATTTCAGGCTCCGGCTTCGTGCTCCGATGCTCAGCACAAGTGAAACCCGGTGGCCGCCGGACGAACCTCCAGCGGGCTGCCGGGTAGGTCACCGAACGTATCGCTGGAGTTGTATTCGGCCGGCGCAACGTCGTTGGGGGCGTGCGGATGAAACAAGGCGGCGAGGTACTGGATCTGCTGACGGCCGACCCCCAGCTCGAACTGTCCTCCACCGTAGATATCTATGCCGCGGTCGCGGCAGAAATCGTAGGCGTTGAACAACCTTTGGAGGGTTCCGAAGCGCGAGGGCTTGAAGTTGATCATGCGTGGCTGGTGACGCAGCGATCGAATGTCGTCGACTGAGTGAATCGGAGCGTCCCAGGTTACCCGGTCACGGTGTGGCGCGAGCAGCGCGTCAATCTCGGGCTCATCGTGTGGATCCTCGATCAGCACGTTGGCCGGCAGCCCCTCCAGCACACGGCGATAAAGTGCGGCATCGGCCGCCTGGTCGACGGGCGTTCCATAGTAGGCGCCCTTGAAATCGACCACGCGCACCGCGCAGTAGTCGCTAGCTCGTCGATGAGCTCATCGGTCCAGGCCTCGGTGGCGTCGCGTTTCAGCTCGAGGCCGGGTTGAGCGGCGAGTAGCTCGCGAACGCGCAGCATCTTGTCGGGCGCGTCCAGATGCAACGAGGATACGAACGTCAGCGGTCCTGGGCTGAGTTCGAGGCATCGCGCCAGGCTGACATCGGCCTGACGTAGCGCCAGGTCGAGCGCGGCGCTCTCGAACGCCCAGCGCCGGTAATTCTCGGTGCCCGGATAGGCGGGCGTTGCTGGGAAGACCGGCAAGGTTTCAAGTAGATCGGACAGCTCACCCAACGTGCGTTGCCCGCGCAGCGGAAGCGTCGGCCCGGCTTCCTGGAACGCCAGCTGCTCGCCGGGCTCGTAGTTTGGATCCTCCCCGACGCCCTCGTGCCCGCCGCCACGCAAGTGCACTACGCTCGTCAGACGCCAGTCGCTGGCGTGGCCGGAAAGCTCGTAGCCCTCGATCTCGATTCTTAGCCCGCCGACTCGTTCCCAGGTGTCCATTCTGGCATCGTAGTCGATGTCGATCTCCCCCGGGCGCGATAGGATTCCCGCTGCTTCCGGTAGCGGATGACCTCGCGTGCGTACGAACCACAAGACCAACCTGACGGCCCCCAGGAGCCTGATCGTGACTGATATGCGTACGCTGTTCCGGAGGGAGCGCACGTTTATCGGTGTGGTCGGAACGGTGGCGGTACTGCGGTTCCTGTTGCCGCCCGGGAGGTGGCCGGGCGCGCTCGAGACCTGGCTTGCCATCATCGGCCTGTGGCTGTTGGGCTGGATGCTCGTGGCGACCCGTTCCGCGCCTGCGAGCCCCGGTGAGCTCAGCGGTCCGATAGGTGTCCAGAACCTGGCGATCCAGGCGCTGATCGCGGTACCCGGGATCCTGGTGGGCACAGGTCGCATGTTGGCGTCGATGGAGGGTTCCCCCCCGGCGTCTTACCCCGCCAACGCGCTGACGACGCTGATTGTCCTGCCTCTCGCAAGCTTGGTCGTGCTCACGTTCGCGGCCCTGCCGCTGGCGATCGCGGTACGCGCCCTCGTGCAGCGATTGCGTGGCCAGGCGTCGGGGGCCACCGTCTGACATCATTGGCGAGATGACGAACGCTCGACGCACGACCACGACGTTGGGGCTCGCCGTGTCGCTCCTCCTGACGGGCTGCGGAGAATCGACCGAGCGGCCGGGCATCGACCCGGACGCCGCGCTGCTCGCCGATATTGACGCCGGTCGGCGACTCTACGACGACAACGGCTGTGCCAACTGCCACGGCTCGGATGGCAGCGGTCGAGGTCCCAATGCCGCGTACATGAACCCGCCGCCGCGCGATTACCGCGATCCGGAAGCCTACAAGGCAGGCATCACTGTGGACGCCGTGACTCAATCGATCGCGACGGGATTCAGCGAGGGTGGTGCGGCGATGCCGGCGTTCTCACATTTGACCGCAGAGCAGCTCCGACAGCTGGCCAGCCTCGTCGTTTCGCTGCAGCGGCCCGAGTCCGAGAGCGTCCGGATCGAGGATGCGTGGGTGGCGGAAACGTCGCCCGAGACTGATGTGACCTCCGCGTACATGACGTTGGTCCACGACGCGGCGGAGCCGGATGTCCTCGTCGCGGTCGAGGCCAAGGGTGCGCGCGCGCGAGTGCATGCTACGCGCGCTCAGGACGGCATGACCAGCATGGAGCCGTTGGAGCGGGTGGAGCTCGATGCCGGTGGCATCGTCGAGCTTGTCCCCGGCGGACTGCATTTCATGTTGAGCGGCCTGAGGTCGCCGCTGGTTGCCGGTGACGTGGTCGAGATGACGCTCTTTTTTGAGAGTCGTACGGCACGACGGCTGAGCGTACCGGTACGTCGGCCTGGCACAGATAACTGAGGCGTGACGATCGACCGTCGATAACAGCCGCTCGCGCACCGAACGGCGAGCGCAGCCATGAGGCGCAGCGTGAACCGTCGGTGGTTGCTCTACGGAGCCTACGGATACACTGGCCGCTTGATCGCTCGTCTGGCGGCGGAGCGCGGCTTGTCGCCGCTGCTCGCGGGTAGGAACCCCCGGAAGCTAGAGGCGATGGCGAGCTCGCTGGGCTTGGAGCAGCGCGCATTCCGGCTGGGCAAGCCTGCCGCCATCGTCGAGGCCCTCCACGGCGTGGACGTTGTGGTCAATGCCGCCGGACCATTTTCGCGTACGTTTCGCAGGCTGGTCGATGCCTGCTT